>OZ246960.1:0-5626040 GCA_965232235.1 Candidatus Poribacteria bacterium
CGCCCTTCTGGTGAATTCTTCAAGGTATTGAGCGTACCTGCACCTAATCAGGTCATCACTGATATTGGTGTAAGCTCCATCACTCACGAGTACACCTCTGGTGGTAAGTTCTACACAGGTATTACTACTAACATCTTCCCTGAGACCTACACCAATCCAAATATTCAGGTAACTTCTGCTGCTTATAACGAAAGCACTGGTTCTCTAACCATCACAACCAACGAACCACATCAGTTGAATGTAAGTTCTGATGTTCTACTACAAGGTTTAAGAGTTCTCCTGCAACTCCGGTGGTGTTGTGGATCCCCTGGTTCCTTACTATTCCCACGTAACCAAGAAGTATATGAAGTAACTAGTGTAGTCAATGCATTCACATACACCTGTAACATCGGTGCTTCTGCATTCGCACACACATATGATCAGGGTGGTACATCCACTCCACAGAACATTATCAATGCTGTATACAATGAGAACAGCGGTAGACTACAAGTCACTCTTGATACTGATCATAACTATTCTATTGGTGATCAGGCAAGCGTTGTTGATCTACTATTCTCCTGCCTATCTGGTGGTGAAAAACAATCAGCCCGGTAACCTACTATTCCCACGTCCTAACGATGAGTTTGTAGTTGTTAGCTGCAACAGGAAACACACTATCATTCAACGTTGGTGCGTTCCAAGCTTGGAGCACTTCTATTCTAATGTGGTTCAATCAGCTTTGCTGGTCAGACACTCTCAATCACGATGCTGCTTACAATGAGCAGAACGGTGTTGTACTTGTTACTACAGCTACACCATCTGGTGCTGTTGCTGGTGATATCGTCACGATGCAGGGTCTAGTATTCACCTGCAATTCTGGTGGTCTAGACAATGCTGCCGGTAAGGTCATCTTCCAAGACTAGACAAGCCCACATTTGAGGTTGTTGGTATTGCGGACAGAAGAACCTACATCATTCAGGTTGGTGCTTTCCAAGTCTCCACATACATATGTCTCTGGTGGTTTCTCATCACTCAAGAAGAGAACCAGCAGTAAGGAATGTATCCGCCGTCAACTCAGTACCTACCCCAACACAAGCAATCCTCAATGTAGGAACCAGTGATATTCAGCACGAATATGTATCTGAGTATAAACCGGCTCTCAAATTCTTGCCGCGCATCCTTGAGCGATGCCTCCGAACTGTCCCCACCAGTGTTATCTCGCCGTACTTCCTCTGATAAATCGCTTTCGTCAATCGTCTGACTCGGACACAGGATAACGGCTCTCTCCATCAGGTTGCGCAGCTCGCGCACATTGCCCAACCAGTTGCGTCTGCGGAGATTGTTCATGGCGGCATCACTTAGGGACATCGTCTGTTTGCTGTTTTCGCGGCAAAATCGCAACAAGAAATAATCCACGAGCAGCGGCAGATCCTCAACCCGCTCTCGCAGCGGCGGGACATGAACCGGGACGACGTTCAAGCGGTAGTAAAGATCCTCTCGGAAATTGCCCGATTCAATTTCGTCCGGGAGATGCTTGTTCGTCGCCGAGATGACGCGGACATCCGTCTTAAGCGTCTGGTTGCCGCCGACTCGCTCATACTCCCGCTCCTCCAGCACCCGCAGTACCTTTGCTTGTGTTGACAAGCTCATGTCTCCGATCTCGTCCAAGAAGATTGTCCCGCCATTCGCTTGCTCAAACTTCCCGACTCGTTTCTTGGATGCTCCCGTAAACGAGCCTGCCTCATGTCCAAATAGCTCCGATTCAATCAACTCTTGAGGGATTGCCGCACAATTGACTTTGACGAGCGGCGCTTCAATCCGATCGCTGAAGGCGTGAATGGCGTGGGCGATGAGTTCCTTTCCTGTGCCGCTCTCGCCGGTGATGAGCACCCGTCCGTTTGTCGGCGCCACCTGCCGAATCTTCAGCAGAATCTCCTCAATCTTCGGGCTGTCTCCGACAATTCCGTGTGCGTGCGCATCCGCCTCGTCGTCTCCGTCGGAATGTCTAATGGCAATTTTAGCGCTCATCGTTTCAACCTTAGCCAAAATGCTGTCGAGCGAGAGCGGTTTCCCCAAGAAGTCAGAAGCGCCTAGCTGTCCGGCTTCCAAGGCAAGGTCAAACGTGCCGTGTCCGGAGATCATGAGAACCTCCGTGTCGGGTGACATCTGTTTTATCCGCTTGAGCGTTTTAATCCCATCCATGCCGCCGGGCATAAGTATGTCCAAGAAAACGAGATCAATATGCTCACCTGCAAGGAGACGAACCCCCTCCTCGCCGCTGAGAGCCGTTTGGACAGTGTACCCCTCATCCTCCAGGACGCCCTGCAGGGATTCGCAAATGCTAATTTCGTCGTCAATGATCAAAATATTGGGTTTGAATTTGGAACGCATACTGTTTTTGTGATGTTATTAGGGTTTGGGTATCTCACCAAGTTTCCATCAGTGTTCGACAGGGCCACAGAAACCAAGTTTTTTCTAACGTGGAAACACGAGATTCACGAAAATCAATCTGATCTTCATATGATTTTGTAAACGTGAACCAAAAACTCGGTTTCTCTGTTATAGGTAGCAACTTACGTCATTTACGAATTTTCAACGCTTAACGGAAGTCCTTCCTCCACACGCACGGCTAAACATCCGGTGATAGCATCTCTGATGTTTTCCAACGCCTCCTCCTCCGTTCGTCCCTGAGAGACACAGCCCGGAATTGGCGGGCATTCTACGACATACCAACCATCGTCGTCTTTTTCAAGGGTTACAATCCATTCTTGCATGTTGTTTTCCTCCATCCGTGAGTAATGCGTGTATACAGAGTCTAATGGGGGTTTCCTCGCCAAGCGGCGTTTTGGATGGCTTTCCCAGAACAGACATTTTCTTTGCTAAGGAGATCAACCAACGTTTGGGCGGTCTCAGTGTTATCGTGTTGATTAAGTTCCACAGTCACGACTCTTCTCTGTTCCCTACTTACCGTTCGGATAGGCAGGTAAAACCACCACGTTGCACCGTTGGTAAGTACAGCAATTTCAACACCTTCGGCAAAAGCGTATTCAAGAAGTTGTTGCTGATGTCTTACTAACGCTTCTCCGCCTCTTTTCACTTCAACGAATACCTTGGCTGTATTGTTGATTAATAAAGCGTAGTCTATCCTCCTGTGTTTTACAAAATATTCTGGTCGCACTTCATCAGGGTTACTCGTATTCCAACCCAATTGCCGCAAAATTGGTTCAATAACGACTGAGTTGATACTAACCGTGCCAGCGGATGGCGGAATATACCGTGTCAAGCTTATCCTCCAAGATATCTTGCAAAGATTTAGAAAATGCCGGTTTCTTCATCAATAATTGAAATGTCGGGTTTGCGTTGTGGTTCCATATCGTTCGAGAATTGAACGACAACGCTTTCGTCATTTTCAAGGTTGACAATGAGATTTCCTGCGCGCTTCACAATCGAACTGGCTCCGCACTGAGGCATAATATGGATGTTTGTCCACCTAATTACATTCGGACCTTGATTGGATCCTCGCCCTTACGAGCGGCAGTAAATCCAAAGTCGTTCCTGTTATGTCCAAAGTGGCTGATTAATGTCTCTGCACGCTCCACAATCTCATTTCCTCCGCCATGGGTTCTAACATAAATACTTGTCCCATTAATTACACTCGACGAATTATACACGTCTTGCCTATTTCGTGAAAACCAAATCTTTCCTCTCCGTCCTCTGATATTTAATATCCGATTATCAAATCGATCCCTGTGTGCCTGACGAACCACCTCACATAATCGGACCATCATTCCACTCCATGATTCGACACGGTGGATTTCTCCGTTAAATTTGAATGACGTTGGCTTCGTGTACGTCAAGTCCGGGGTAGTTGTCAATTGTATTGGCGGTGGGATTCTCACGGGCGCAGAAGGTTCTGATTCAGTCGGTGGATCAGAATCAGGAACTGCTACAGGTTCAGGAGTCCAATCCGTTGGAGGTGTATCTAGCGGAGACGTTATCCGTATCTGTTGGCTGTGCGAAGACAAAAATTGTTCTACTTCGTTCCTATCTGGTTTACGTACGCATAATCCCTTCATCCGTTCAACGAGGAGATTGACAATCGAACTGTCAGTCTCGGCTATTAGCCGATTCCATACTTCTGGCAAGGCTTCTAAAATCTGACGGCTCTCGGCGTTTTGGATGGCTCTCCCGGAGCAGACATTTTCTTTACTGAGGAGGTCTATAAATCTTTGGGCAATCTCGGTACTGTCTTGTTGATTTAGTTCCAGAGTCGCTACTTTTCTCCGCTCCCAACTTACTGCCCGAATCGGCAAGAAAAACCACCACGTTGCGCCGTTGGTAAGTATTGCGATTTCAACACCTTCGTCAAAAGCATAGCGTACAAGCTGTTCTTGATGTCTTTGTCTTTCCAGCGATTCTCCACCTTTTTTCGCCTCAATGAAGACCTTCAACGTGTCATCGCAAAACAGCGCATAGTCCACGGATCGACTGCCTACAAAATATTCACGCCTTACCTCATCAGGGTCCACCACATCCCAGCCCAGTTCGCGCAATACCGGTTCGATGGCGGTTGCCTTTGTGTTAGCTTCATCAAGCTGGGTTAGGCGCCCATTTGATATGAATCCTCGTATTCTTTCTATCTCCCTCCGCACGTCATCATCCATCTATTTCCTCCGTATTGTAACTTTAACCATTAGCGGTCGTCCTCAACCACAACACAAACGTTGTCCCGGCCTGACCGGGTTGGGTATCTTCAAGATGAATGTCGCCCGCGAGATCCGTCATAATCTTTTTGACGATTGCTAATCCAAGCCCCATGCCATCCCTTTTCGTCGAAACATGAGGTGTGAATATCTTCTCTCGCACCTCGGCAGGAATTCCTCTGCCGGTGTCCGAGAAGTGAACGTACACCTTCGATTTGTCGGTGGAGGGAAACGCGCGAATTGTCAACGTTCCTTTCGGGATGTCATCCATGGCTTCAAGTCCGTTTTTGATCAGGTTCAGGAACGCTCGCTTCAGATGCTCGACATCCCCTAGGACGGACGGCAAATCAGACGGAACATCCACTTGGACATCAATATGATCCGGAAACTCGCCGAATATATCTATCGTGGCTTCGATAACCTCATCCAGCTTGAGAGACGATAGCTCCGGTGCCGGCAGCCGGGCGAGTTGCGAGAACTCGTCAAGCAGGTGACGTAACCCTTCAACCGCTGTAACGATTGTTTGCGTGCACTGTTCGAGCACATCAGCATATTCGTCTGGGTTGTTATGGTAGCGGCGATGAAGCCGCTGAGCGGAGAGCTGAATCGGCGTCAACGGATTCTTGATCTCATGCGCCAGTTTTTGCGCAATCTCCTGCCATGCGGCGATTTTTTCCGCGCGCTTCAATTCCTCCGTCCGCCGCCGCAGGTCGCCGACCATCTGATTGAAGGCACGCGCCAAAACCGCGAACTCATCTTTGCTTCGAACCTTGACCTCATAGTCCAGGTTTCCGTCAACAATCTCCTCCGTACCTCTCACAATCGACTGAATCGGCGTGTTTATCCCTTTGGCGAGGATGCGGCTCAACCAGAATGAGAGCGCAATCACGATGGCGGCAGTAATTAACAGCGCGATAAAGGTCGATCGCTTTTCCGTTCGCCGGTATTCCTGTTGGTCCTCGTCGATTCCCGTGGCTAACGCGCCGATATTTGTCCTCAGTGCGTCAACCCGGCTCTGAATTGTCGCCAACTGGTCGCTCGCTTGAGCCGTAGTTAACGGAATCAGCTTGCCAACCACAATTGCCCCGAGACGAGAGGTCCCATCTTCCGAAAAGATAGGCATCCCGGAAATTAGAACCCCTTCGCCCTTCAATTCGTCGGACGTGGTCGGATCTTCGGGCAACTCATCCAAAGGGTAAAGAAAATCGGTGAGGTTCGTTGGCGGTATGTCGGGATGCGTGCGATAAATCGCCAGCCCCGATTGGTCGTATAGCGTGAGGATATATTCCTGATACGCATCAGCGAGTTCGGTCATTCGCTGATTGATGAGACTGGAATCGGCTGGCGTTTCCAGAGCAGCTACGAGATCTTCATCAAGCGCCAGCTCTTCAGCCGTAAAAGTCAGCGGCTGATTTTCATACAGTTCAAGCTGATAGGCGAGCTTCTTCGCATTTTCCAACGTCGCCGCGATCTTATAGTCCGCCCAGTGTTCAATGCTTTGGCTGATCAGATGGTAGGCGACCAGAACAAGAATAATTGTCGGGAACAGCGCCATCCCCGTAAAGGTCAATAGTAGCTTGCGTTGGAACTTCATTAGCTGCCAACCGGGAGTTGTGCTCCGTTAAGTGGAATGCCGTGACAACGTTCGTGCTCCTATATCAGATTCGTGAGTTCCAATGTACGACGGAGTTGCTCCAGATTTGCAGGCGTCATCGGCGCGAGAGGGAGACGCACTATTCCGTTGAGCTTACCCATCAACATTAGGGCGGTTTTCGCGGGGATGGGGTTCGTCTCGATAAAGAGGTCGACCGCCAGCGGCATGGTTTCATAGTGCAGTTTTCGGGCAAGCTCAACATTGCCCGCTTTGAAGGCGCTGCACATTTCGGCAATGGGTGCGGGCGCCACATTTGCCACCACAGAGATAACCCCTCTTCCGCCGACGGAGAGGATGGGCAACGTATTGACATCATCGCCCGAAAGCACGACAAAATCGTCCGGACACATGGATACCACTTCGCTGGCGCGTTTGAGGTCTCCCGTGGCTTCCTTGAGACCCGCGATGTTCGGGTGTTCGGCGAGCCGGGCAACCGTGTCCGACAATATGTCCGTGCCGCATCGACCGGGAACGTTATAGATTACGATTGGGATATCCACGCTGTCGGCAATTTTCATGTAGTGCGCATATAGTCCATTCTGAGTCGGCTTATTGTAGTATGGCGTAACAATGAGCGCTCCGTCTGCACCGGCAGCTTTTGCATGTTCCGTGGCGTGCAATGTGCGCGTTGTCGAATTGGAACCTGTTCCCGCGAGCACCGGGGTTCGGCCGTCAACGGTTTTGACGGTCAAGTCGACGACGCGAATGTGTTCCTCATCCGAAAGCGCGGGGGATTCTCCAGTGGTACCGCAGGGAACAATTCCGTCCGTCCCGCCTTCGATCTGGAACTCAAGGAGTTCTTTGAGCTTGCTCTCGTCGAGCGATTCATCGTCCTTGAACGGTGTTACGAGCGCGACGAAGGAACCTTCGAACATGTCAGAACCTCCTTCAAATCAATGGATAAACTTTGGTGATAAGTCCTGTGAATCGGGCTTTGAGGATTCTGTAGGGTTATAGCCATCCTAACCAATAATTACGCATCCTTGTGGGGAACAAAACTCTTCTGTACCACGATTTGTGAGATTGTGGAATGCGCAAACTAACAAATCAATCGAGTGAATAGCGAGTGCGATAGAGATCCCTTGCGCTACAAGGGCGCACCCTATCTTGGGGCAATTAGATTCGTATGTGTAAATATGAATGTAGATGACTATATGAAACCGAAACTGAACTCCCTCGGCGCTTCTCTCTGCTAACCTTGGGAATCGGAGACACTGCGCCACAAATGGCAGCCTGCCGATCCAGCCACTAGCACGAATAAACCGTCAATGAATTCCCACCAGACATTTTTCGCCGCTATGCCGGCAGCAGGTATGTTGTCTATAAAAAAGTCGTAGGTCAAAAAGTTGGTGAAGAACCAAGGAGCCAGCAGAAGCGATGCGTAGAAAGCCACATTGGCTTCCAAGTATTCGCGTGTGATTGGGCTGTCCGCTCCATCATTTCCAATGGCACGTTTGCGGGCTATATTCACGATTAGCGTTACTACCACGGAGAACGCCATGAACCAGTTCACAACCTGCCAGACCGGGTATTGTGGAGATCCGTCGTGGTGAATTGGGGTAATCACCCAGTTTATGCCCACGACAACCGCAGTAGCTACAAGGAAAATCCCGAGTATCCGTGTCAACGTCGGCATAAGTCATCATCTCCCGAGGTTAACTGTCTGCTTTTTAAGGGTATAAGGAATAGTTTCAAAGTAGTAGGATTAAGCAACAGATTAAGGAGCGATCAACTGACTGGATAAGGAAGGCGATAGCTAATCCTAATAGAAATCCTCCATGTTCCGTGGGCCGTAAACTGCCTTTGTTAACCGCATCAGGAGTTAACTGTGCGGGACGCCTGGGGATTCATAGGATTGTTGACCGTGCCAGATTTTACTCTTACAATCGAATCTGCATTATAGAGTAGGGAGGTAGCGGTGTCAAGCAAATTCAATATCACCGCCAGAAGGACATGGAAGGATGGACGAGTGGAACGTTGGAAGGACAGGTTAGTCGCTTTGGATTGTAGCGATCAAGACATCGGATAAAATCTAGCGACTGAATTAGGAACGATCAACTGAACGATCACCGGAACGGAGAGTGAAGGCGATAGAGAGTCTTGATAGCAAATACCGTGGATAGAGTTATCATAGAGATTCTTCGTTATTCCCTTTGAGGCCGGGCGGCATGAAATCATCATATTCGTTTAGTGCGTAGATTGGGTTTGGCATAAGACGAGATTGCTCCGGCGCGACAGAGAAAAACTGTTGACAAAGATTTCATTAACCTGTATACTTAGGTTGTGTTGTGGACTCAAGTTTCCCTTAGTATCAAGAGATAGAATCCCTTTCAAAACCACACTGTTCAGGAGAAAAATTCTCATGATTCAACTCAGAAATATAACTACGACTATCGCATTGGCAATTGCGCTTGTCTGGATGTCCGGGTGCGGAGGCTGTAACCCCGAACCGCTGCCATCGGGCATGAGTCCCACGGAAGGGCCCGAAACAGGCGGGACGACCGTGCGGATAAGTGGCGAGAAGTTCGACATGAAAAACGGCGTCACCGTTACCTTCGGCGGCCAGAGCGCCCAAAGTGTAACCGTTCCAAGCAAGACCGAGATTACTGCCGTGACCCCTGCCGGAACCGCGGGCGAGTCTGTGGCAGTCGTTGTGACCAACAAGAAGAAGGTCGAGAAACCGGCGACGCTTTCGCAGAAGTTCACTTATACCGATGCAACACCGCCGACCGTGACTTCGGTGGATCCGTCAGATGGCACGCTTATCTCCGAATATGAGGATTCGCTTAACGTGGGAAACACTATCTCATTTACGTTTAGTGAAGACGTGGACAGCATGAGCGGGATGGTGTCCGTCACCGTCGAGTCAACACCCGAGTCGATTAGCAAAGAATCGGGAACTGTCGCAGGCAGCGTGAGCGGTACGGGTAACATGGTCATGTTTACTTCCGATGAGCCGATGCGGGCAGGCCGCACGTATATGGTCACCGTGTCGGATTTCAAAGACGCAAAGGGCAACGCCCAGGCAGGCAGCCACAGTTCCAGATTCTCGGTCTCTTATCCAGAAAAGGTTCGCAAATATAGAGTTAAAGCAGGCGAAACACTCCCGATGATTGCCGGACGCCCCGAAGTCTACGACGACGCCAACCTTTGGAAAAGATTGGTCGAGGCAAACCAAGACGACTCCGACTTTAACCCGCGGCGCCTGAAAGCGGGAATGATGCTGTGGGTGCCTGATCGAGGACCGGCATGGGGAGACTAAACCCCTAAGAACCGAGTTTTTCACGCGAGCATGTCATCAAGCCGTATCATGATGTGCTTTTGTCGTGTCAACATACTTCTGAGTTATGTGGAGGAGGGCGCGTGGTATTTCGCGGTTTCAACGGAGAAGTTGGTTAAGCCACAATGTATTACATAGTATTACATAGTATTACATAGAAACCGAGTTATTGAGAGTCCGTTAATAGTTCGGTTTCTTTGTACATGGCCTTTTCGAGAGTCGAGAGATGGAACTCGCAGATTTGAAAAGCGTAGGATGTGAGAGTTATGGTGGATAGATTAGTTAAGGATACAATACTCTCTCTTGAAGAGGGACCTGAGTGTGAATTTAAAGATATAACAAATGCGAAGGATAAGGTTAAATCCATCTTGAATGATGTTGATAGATATGTGGTCGGTTACCTCAACAAAGGCGTAGAAGGGAGCATATATTGGGGAATCAGCGATGGTGGAAAAGTACATGGAGTATATTTGAAAAGGGATGAACGAGACGCGATTAGAAAAAAGGTCCCTGAGAAACTCAGAACAATTCAGCCTACTACTACCCCAACGGAATATCAAGAACCGTTTTTCACTTCGGTTTATCGTGAAAAAAATGATAAACTGCCAATATCTGGGTTGTACATCGTCAAGGTAGTTGCTCCTGCGGCGTTTTGTTTGGATGGGCTGCACTACACCGCGGATGGCAAAGCCTATCTCCGGAGCGGCACTTCATGTCCAAAACTGAATGCGCGTGAAGTTGAAAGCGAGTTGACAAAGCGAATTCGTGAAGCCAATCAAATGGAAAACCTAAAACCAGCGCCCGAACATCCCACACCTACGCCCATAAGCAAATCTGTAAATGTCCTTCCCAATCCATACGACATTGCAGCAACAGCAAGAAATGATATCTTCAAAGGGCGTGATTACGAAATCAATGAGTTACTAGATGCAATTGCTAATGGTACACACACGGCTATCTTTGGGCTACAAAGAATGGGAAAAACTTCGCTAATTGAGGAAACCTTGATGGATAGAATCGAGCAACACGATGATTTGAAAGACACAACCCTATTCGTGAATGTCGATTTTCAAGGATTTGGATCGAGAAACCCTACCATTAAAGCGGTGCTAGACATAATTGTTACAAACATAGCAGCGAAGATTTCACCGACTAGAGCAAGGCGTGTTGAGGAGGAAATTCGTAATAAGGTTTACAACGTTAAACTGGGCGAGAAGGACGAAATGCTTATGGTTTTTAAAGTAATTCTGGGTAAAACCATCAACGCGCTTAGAGCCAAGAGGGTTGTACTGTTCTTGGATGAATTCTCAGAGTTGTGTCAAGCCATTGAAAAAAGTGAGGAAATGTCTAGAAAAAATCCTGGACGAGATGCGAACATTCATGTTCACGAGATTGGTGTTGATGTCGATTTAATGCACTGGTTTAGCGCGCTGTTTAAAAGTCGAGAGATAAAAGAAAAATTGGTATGCATCTTGGCCGTAAGACCATTTGTAGCGGAGTATGATCGCGCGAAGAATCTTCAACTTCATAAATTAATGAATTCTATTACTCTGTACCATCTGAATGAACATGCAGCGAAAGCATTAATGACAGATCCCTTAAAAGACAATATTGGATATGCGGAAGGATGTGTTGATGACCTCTATGAACTCACAGCGGGACATCCATACCTAATTCAACTCTTCCTATTAAATATAATTAATCGGATAAGGAGTGAAGGAAGGTGCATTATTGAGAAGGACGATATATTGAATTATGAGAATAAAATTATCTCAGAGGGGCCGGGGCAGCAGGCGCATTTTGACGTGTTAGACTCTGACTACAGTATAGATGCGGTCACAAATCCAGAGTGCGCCAGAATGGGTAAACGCATTCTTGGTTTGATGGCAAAGCTTGGACGCGAGGAAGAGGATGGATGGGTAGAAGTAGAAAAAATAATTGAGCGAGAAGCACCAGCCGACAATGAGAAGCAGCAGATTTACGCTCTACTAGCTCAACTCCGAGATGCTAAGATAATTATTGAAAGGAAAACTGCTTCTGAGAAGTTGGAGTTTAGAATCGCGATTCCTTTGCTTCAGAAAAGATACATCAAGCAAAATATGTATGAACGATATTCTTAGCACGGGCTTTGGAAGGTTATTGCAAAAAATTCAAGCTATCGTAATTCGCTGACTTAGGAGGCGCTACTGGGGCTATGGTTTCTCCTCATCATTCGCGCTCCTACTATTTGTAGCCCGTCAATTCGACATAGCCATGACCGTTTGAGGGCTGTCCGCTAATTGCTCCCTCCACCGACACTGCACCCTCCCAATACGTAAAGCCGCTGGATAGCTCCTGATTCGGAATTAGCGGATCAATGCGCAATTTAATATCAGGAGACGGAAATTCCACCTCCCAACCGGAAGGATAGGTGATTTCGGTCTCTAGACTTCTCCAACTCCCTGTCGCCGTCACAGTAAAGTCCGCCGGGCGGATTGGAATCTGACGCCCGTCTATGTACGAAACCGTTCCCTCGAAGATGCCGATATTGCCGCCCTCGCTTTTACGCAATCGACCAAACATCAGGGCGGTGCCATCGTTGAGTTGCAATCCGAACCAATCCCAGCCAACCACGCCTTTGCTGAGCGCGCTTGTCCCAAACTCGTGATCCATCCAACTCTTACCCGAAACATCATGCGCTTCTCCACGACTGATTACTGTACCCTCTGTGTCTAGCCCGACGAGACTGTAGTAGTGATTCGCGTTCCCATGCTCGGGACCCTTTTGGCTCAACCCCCGGAGTCCGTGCAGCAGGGGCGGGCGCGTTTTCCGCAGTTTCAAATCGATTGCGATACGCGGTTCAATCTGGTCGTCAACTGCTTGTAAGCGGAAAACACTCGCACTATCCTGAGTTGCCGACCAATCTTCAAGCCAAACCACGTAGGTAGGTTCCCCCTGAGCGCCAGCTAGTCCGCCCGCGCCGCGGCTATATCGTTCAAAACTAGTGTGCGTCCTTGCCTTAACGTCGGTCAGGGCGAAATGCGCCATGTAAATCTGATTTGTCCCCAGACGCGATTTTCGTACGGGCGTCTCCACCGCCAGCGCCCTTCGGAAAAAGGTGAGTTGGTAACCGAACTCTCTGCCGCCATCCGTCTTCAGGTTGCCCGTATAGTACCACCACTCGGTTTTGTAGTCGGGATGCGGTCCGTGATCCTTGGGAAACACAAAATCCATGGGCACAACTGCCCGAGCAAATTCCTCCTCGCTTTCGCCGCTTAGCATCTCAACAATATTCTGACGGCTCGTGTTCTCTGTACCATGGGCAAGCTGACCAATGGCGAACATCACTGTCGTGAGAAGAATGAGTAGTCTGTTCATCTGATACGAGTGAGTTTCAGGATTGAGATAGTGTGCAGGGTGCCCATTGTTGGGCCGCTGAGGATCGGTATGGCTGGTGCACTCGTCATACAGGGATGCTGGTTACATATATCAATGTTTATCATCAAATCGAAGATGGAATCTTCTCCAGCTTGCGACAAAGGCCCGGAGCGTGATCAAATGGTATCAAGCGAGTGGCTAACGAGAGCGATCGAAATCCTCTGATCATCAGTCACTGCCTCTCTTCCACCCTTCCCATCTTCCATCTTTCCTCCCCTCACGACCTCCCTCCCGTTTTCCCGTCTTCCATCCAGTCCCATCACTCTGTCCTAAGCGCTTCGGCGGGTTGCATCTGTCCCATCCGCCACACAGGATAGATGCCCGCCAATAAAGCGGAAACAAGCGCGACTGCGAACGCGAGGGTGAACTGTGAAGGTTGTAACTGCATCTGCAGCGTCCATCCGAACGAGCGGAGATTGATGATGTATATCAGAATAGCGGCAAGAACCAGACCTGTGGGCATTGCGATCAATCCGGCGATGGCGCCCATCAACCCCGTTTCGAGGAGTGTCAATCTTGATAGCTGACCGCGCGTCATGCCGATAGACCGTAAGGTGCCGATTTCACGCACCCTTTCCAGTTGCAAACTCATTAGCGCAGAAAGCACCCCGATAAATGCAACCACTGCCGCGAGCATCTGTAGCGCCACGAAGATGCTGAACGTGCGGTCAAACACGGCAAGCGCATCGGCCCTCAGTGCCCGATTTGAGCGAATGATCAGATCCAGTTTGCCCGCCAAAGCAGATTTCAGTCCCCCGATCTGTTTGTCAACATCAACGCCGGGTTGGACGAATAGTGCGGCCGACGAGAGGTGCGGATCGTCCCAATATCTGCGGTATACTGCATCGGACATCATCACGCCCGGTCGGACATCATAATCGTAAGCCACACCAACAATCTTGAAGGGAATCTCTCCTTTATCGGTGAAAAGCGTTATCGTATCGCCGAGAGAGCGTTTGTATCGGTTTGCCAACGGTTCGTTGACAATAAGCCCGCCCGATCGGAACGCATTCCACGTTTCGGCGTGATTTCCGACGGCGGATTTGTAATGCCGTTTTTCCCCCGCTATGTCCCGAGTGATGGCGCTCAACGTAATGCGCCCCATTTCGTTGGCATCGACCTCAACGCTCCTAACCGTGGCAACTTGCGCGATACCCGGAAACATCTCGAATAGCTTGAGGGCGTCCGGGTCGAGTCTCGCTGCCATCTGACTGTTGGCGAGCGCCGGGGGTGACACGAAGATGTCTGCCCCCAATAGGTCTGTCAGCCACCGTTCAACGGTCATGCGAAAACTCCCAACCATAACGCTCACGCCGACAATCACACTTACGGCAATCATGAGCGCGGCAACCGCGGTAGAGGTTCGGCTCAATGCACGATCAATGTCCCGAACCGCCATATTTCCCAGTATAGGAATCTTTCGCCGCAGCCAATGAGTCGCCGCTAACGCCGCAATTCCGCACATCAGCGACGGTGTCAGGAGCGCCATCCCGACCAATACGGCAAGCACGCCCAGAAATGTGAGCCCGAGATGCCAATCGGGGAGAAGCAAACCAGCGCCGAGTAGCAACGCGGCAACACCGGCGATGCTGATCCGACGAAGCGATCCGCGTGTCCGAGATTCGATAGTGCTCCTCTGAAGCGTACCGACCGGGGACACTCGCGTCGCTTCATACGCCGGTATTAGCGCTCCAATCATCGCCGCCGCGATACCGAGCATCCCACCTTTCAGAATCGTAAGTGATGAGACATCAATCTCCCGCACATTGCTGACAAAAAATAAGTCGTTGATGCTGGTGGTTACCATCCCAATCGCACTGCGGCTTAGGAAGATTCCCAATCCAATGCCGAGTAACGCACCGGCAATACCGAGCACAGTCGCCTGAGAAAGGATCATGGCGAAGATTTCTCCCCGTGTCATCCCGATGGCGCGCAACCGTCCAATAATCGCGCGCCGCTGAATCACGCTAAACGATACGGTATTGTAAATTAGAAACATACCCACCACTAAGGCTAACAAACTCAGCGCGGTCAAATTCAGTCTGAAGGCTTTCGTCATCTCAATGACCGCGCCGCGGCGGGCATCCGAGCTTTCGATGCGGGCACCGGGTGGAAGGACTGATTCGATATGTTCGCGCGCCTTGGTATGCAACGGAGCCTCCGGCAGGATAAGGTCGATTCGATCCAGTTTTCCAATTCTGGCAAATACCTCTTGTGCGGTGGCAATGTCGGTCACCAGCAAATCTTTCAGCGAGCGTCGAATCCGCCTATCTTCGGAAGCGATAACATCGACAATTCGCAGTGTGTGATGGTAACTCCCTACCTGTATTTCCAAACTCTCGCCAATGGGGAGCTGGTATTCATCACTGACATTTGCCCCTATTAGGACGGTGTTCGGCTCTACCATGAACGCACTAAACGACTTTTGATTTAACCCCGCAATTTTTGCAGTGCCGAGTTCTTCGCGGAAAGGTCGTTCAGCGAAACTATCGACCCCGAGCAAGCGCATCGGCTGCCCGTCAAGCGACTTCACCTTGACATATCCCTCGACGATAGGGGCGCTTTTGCGGTAACCGAGTTCTCGCCGGATTTTAAGATAGACGCTCTCGTCCACTCCGTTTGGCCCTCCGACAATCTGATGAGTCGCCTTTCCAATAACGACTTCTGTACTGATGGTAAACGCCCGATTTGCCGACGAATTGGCAACGTCAATGGCAATAATCATCGCCACGCCGATGGACACACCAACGACGAAAAACAAGCTATGAAGCGGTCGACGCCATGCGTCTCCCCAAGCCAACCGAAGCAAAGTTCTTAGATTCCCCATGTCTCCTATATTATCCCTTGTGCAGAATCAGCTTTCCGCCGTCAATGTGAAACACACGATCTGCCCGCTCCGCAATTTCGGTTGCATGTGTTGCCATTACCAGGGTTTTGCCAGCGGATCGGCTCAGGCGCAGCAGCAGCGAAAGAACAGATTCGCCCGTTTCGGCGTCCAAGTTTCCGGTCGGCTCATCTGCGAGTAGAAATCTTGGATTATGCACCAGAGCGCGCGCGATAGCTACCCGCTGCTGTTCGCCACCACTCAATTTGTCGGGATAGCTGTCCGTACGCGCACCGAGACCAACGGCATCCAGCAACGAAGCCGCAGACTTCGGAGCATTCCTTATTCCCATCAAGTTCAAGGGTAGTGTGACGTTTTCAATCACAGTCAGCGTCGGTATGAGATTGAAGAATTGGAAAACGAAACCGATATGATTTCGTCGGAACAGGGTGCGTTCTCGCTCGGTTAAGCGATTAAGAGCGATTTCGCCGTCGGCTGCGTGAATAAGGATATCACCGTCGCTAGGCGCGTCGATTCCGGCAATGAGATTGAGTAGGGTACTCTTGCCACTCCCGGATTTCCCGTGCAGGCAGACGAATTCACCCCCATAGAAATCCTCGGTAATTCCATCCAGCACCACATGGTGTTGGTCACCTTCCCTGTAAATTTTACTCAAACCGCGGATACGTATGAGCGGTTTTCGGGCTGAATCGCTACTTCCCATCCTTCCATCCTTCAGCTCTTCCATTCTTCCATTGTTCACTCCGTTTTTAACGCCGGAAGTAGTGGAGCGCGCAGCACAAAAAAGACGGCAACGGCGCTAGCTGTTAGCCCCACAAAAAACACTACGCCCAAGGTCTCCGCAAGGGACAACCATGGAACATGACTGCCGGGAGCAAGAATGTGCGGTGCAACGGCAATCAATGCGGACACGGCACCGATTGCCATGCCAGTCAGAAGAAGAAACGCGTTTTCTATCAGGAGCATCGCGGACAGTGTTGATCGGCGAAAACCAAATGCCCGTAAGGTCGCCAGTTCACCGCGCCGCTCAATCGCATTCCTCAGAAGAATCAAGCCCAGGCCCAATGTCCCGAGCAGCAATCCGAAGCCGCCTAGCGTCTGAAACGTGGAGAGGTAGGTGTTTTCGACAGTTCGGTAGTTGGCTAGTTTTTCGGCGGTTGAGGTCACATCGAAACCGTGATCGCGAAGCACATTTTCAAGCACCTGTGTCACCTCTTCCGCGTCATCGGGAGGCGTTTGGATAAGGAAATACCTGTACCCGCTCTGGCTTGGAAAGAATGTGGTAAAATTATCTTCGGAGATTAACAGTTCACTCTGAAAAATGCTGCCTTGCAAAAGTCCTAGGAGCCGCAGCTTTAACGGTTCGCCCAATTCGTCTCGCATAACGAGATTTTCGCCAAGCCCAAGGTGCAAAATCCACATCACCGAATTATAATCCCCGATAGCCGGTACCACCCCTTCTCCGAGTTCCTCGTATAGAAGCCGCCACGGCGACCCTTCTTTGTTTACTCTTGACTGAAATTGGAAACCGCCCCGTGCAATGAGATTATCGGGAACACCCAATATCCGCGGATTTTGGGGGCGGTAGAGGTTCAGACAACTCGCATCCTCGCCCGGGAGTAAGCGAAGTGGAATAATTCGGGCTTGAGCCACTACCGCCTCGTCTCGGTCCGAGAAACCCAATTCATACCTCCCGGCTTCAGAGTTCAAGTCATGATGCAGCGGGATGTCCGCCTCGGCGACTAGCGAAAAACCGCCTGTGCCGGAGGTATGTTCCAGAGGCGAGCTGTGTCCACTATCACCATGTCGATTTGCGCCGACCGCAACGATAACGAAACAGGCGCAGCCGACCAATGCCGCACAGAGTATACTCCGCCCGGGATGACGCCCGCAATTCCGAACGCCTAGTCGTACGAGACCGCGCCTCGAACTCGAATCTTCGGACACAGCATCCGACTTTAACCATGAACTAAGAAAAGAAAATCCCGCAATCAGTAGAAGAGTCCCGACAGCGAAAAAGAATGCGGGGGACGAGGATGCATCGGTATTCAGTGCAAATAAAAAGAGCGCCAGAGCAATCCCGGTAGTGGCAAACGCAATGATGCGCACCACACGTCCCGAGGTTTGTTCTTCAAACTCGGTAGCTCCGGCGACTAACGAGCGAATCGAGATTTTACCCAGCCGCCGAATCGTCCAGCCGATTGAAGCAAGAACAACAACGATGGAAATCAAGTAACCGAGGGACAGGCTGAATGGACTGACATGAAGGGACAGGAACTGCGTTCCCACTGCTGCCACCCACCACGTCCGCAAGCCCGCCATCATCAACCAGGCGTAGCCGACTGCCCCAACCACGCCTATCGCACCGCCAATGCCGGCAAGAATGCTCCCTTCAATCATGAAACGCCAACGCACCGTAGACAGTGGATAGCCCGAAGCCGTTAAAATCCCGATTTCTCCCGCTCGTCCTTCGACGCCAAGCCTAAAGAGCAATCCCACAAGAAGTGCGGCAGATATAATCAGAAAAAGACTAAATCCGATGAACAGCATACTGAAGTCGGTGGCGCCCGACGCAGCTGCCAAGCCTTGTGCCTTCACAGGCTGAAATACGAACCCGAACTGGTCGGGGTCGATCACTCTTCGCAACTGTTCATGCAAAATCCTGTGGGTAGCCTGAAGGTTTTCCCCCGGTTTAGTTCCGAATCGAATTGCCGTTAGGCTTCCAAACCGACTGCTCCACAACCGCTCTCCCGTCTCGGCAGAAACAAAAGCCTTGGGCGTTGCGCCGAATTCATCCCAGTAGGCTTCATCTTCCGAGCGAATCCGGTTGAAATTGACCGGGAATGGTGCGTCCCATTCGGACATGTCGTCCGCGTCGTGAACTCCCGGAAATTTTGGCGTTAACTCCCTATCTGCGGCTAGGCCCGTTAGGGGGACAACTCCCTTTAGACGAAATTGGGCGTGCTTTGTCAAATACTGTTCTTCGTGCCCGATGACGTAATAACTCACGTCAATCCCATCCCCGGGTTGTGCCTTCAATTCGCTCGCTGTCCATTCGTTGAGCAGAATCTCACCCTCGCCTAATCTCGCAGCGCGAAACAGAACTTGATTGTCCGGTGGTTCGCCTGTACCGTCCGGCATCCCTTCATTCACGCCAAGCGCCGCAATGGTTGAGTAGGGCACTGCCTTCCCATTCGTCGAAATCTCATTCGCCAAGTAGGTCATGACCGTGGTCACGGGAATTTCGTTCTCGGCGGCGACGGTCTTCGCCAGCTTTATGATATTCGGTTTGAGAACGAACTCAGAGGTTTCCAAGGAGAAATGGTCACCAGCCCGTCGGAGCGTTAAACCGAAGTCATTCAAGCGTATAACCTGGTCGAGTTCGTTCTCCAAACGCTCCGTTGCGTCAGCGGCGGAAATTTTAGGTGATGAAATTAGAATCGCGTTGACTTTCGCCTCCTGATCTAACGCTTTTTGCAAAACGGGGAGAGAAACATAGGCATTGAAAGGAAGACTTTGATGGGGACGCAGGCCAAATTGTCCAATGCCAACATTTGGGACGATTTTCGACACGGACAGTCGGAGGGTTTGCAGGACATCCAAGGTGTCTCGACGACCGAGCAGAAATTCGGGATGAATCTCGTATTGGTTCTGGAAAGAGATGAGAAGCATGTCTCCGACCTCGACGTTGAGTTCTTTCTTGAGAGATTGGTTAATAATGACCGACGGGAAGAGTTGTCTCGGTTGTTTTTTCAGGAACTCGCTTAACTCGCCTGTTTCAGGAGACAACCAGAAGCCGAGAAAACGCTCGTCAATCCCTTGAATTTGAACGCGCGATGCCTTGGTTTTGGTAGTCGCGTTAACGGCTGTGCCGCTCAACAGCATCGCAGGTACAACACGGTCATACCCCTCGTCCGTCGTCGAGGAAGCCCCCATTTCCGTCGCATGTGTTTCTCGAAAGAAACGCTCCGAGAGCATTACATGGTCAATATCCCCTAGCCGATTTAACGTCAAGTCTCGTAGGCTGCCGCGAACGGAATCTCCGACTAGAAACGCTCCGGTGAGGACCGCCGTTGCCACGGCGGCGCCGAGCAGCACGGCGAGATGAATTTTCCAGAAATGGATTAGACTTCGACGCATGAAAATGAGTTGCTGCGAAGAGCGAATCAGGTTTCGTTGAAAGTTTGATTTTGCACAACAGGGAGGAAGTAGCTGACAATCGTTTGGTAATCTTGGCGGAAAGAAGCACTCATCTCAAACCTGCTGTGAACGCCCTTCAACTATGCCATCTGCCAACTCGAATCGGCGTTCAAACCTCTCTGCAAGTTCAAGGTTGTGTGTCACCACAATCAAAATATTTTTCTCGGTTCGGTGAAGTTCAAACAGGAGGGAAATAACTGTGTCCGCAGTAGCCCGGTCGAGATTTCCCGTCGGTTCATCGCAGAGGAGAAGGCTCGGCCGATTAATAAGCGCACGAGCCACAGCGACACGCTGACATTCGCCGCCGGAAAGCGCAGCCGGACGATGGCTCAATCGGTGAGAGAGACCGACACCTTCGAGTAGCGCTCTAGCTCGCGCCTCGATCTCCGCATCGCGACGCTTAAATGCCAAGGTGGGTATCAGGACATTCTCCAGAACCGAATATTGGGGCAGAAGGTGATGGTCCTGAAAAACGAACCCAATCACCTGATTGCGAAATCTCGCCAGCCGTGGTTCGGAGAACTCAAACGGGTTTTCGCCGTTAATTTCAATTGTGCCGACGGAGGGTGTGTCCAGCGTACCAATCAGGTGTAACAGTGTGCTCTTTCCCGAACCGGAAGGTCCGGTTAGGGCAAGCTGCTGCCCTTGCGCCATCTCGAATGAGACGCCGCGGAGAACTTCAACAGAGCGCGTCTCGTTACCAAAACTCTTGTGCACCTCCGACACTTTGAGGGAAGTATGATGTGACGTTGCCATCTTTCACGCAGAGAAATGGTATAATTATTAGGGCTTACGCAGTTGAACACCTAGATGAATTCAATGGCAATTCATCATTCGTGAATCGTTGGGACTAACGAACATTTGTCCCTACTTCTTCAACTTGGCTGGCGATAAAATCGGGGATCGGAATGGCTTTCATCTTGTCGCCCGGATTACAAGTACAACACACTGTTCGCATCTGACCACGCGCAATCTCGAGATCGTCTTTGGTAAACACAAACTGATACGCTATAGATTTGCGCCCTTTTCTCGAAATCGTCAGATGAATATCCACGGTATCCTCGAACTTTACGGGATTTAGGTATTCACACGATGCCGACAACCTTGGCCAACCAATCTTGTTTCCTTCCCATTCTGTCGCGACGCTAGTTCCCAGTGAACGCAGAAACTCATGTTCGGTGGATTCCATGAAAACAAAGAATCGAGAAAAATGGGCAATACCCGCCATGTCGGTATCGGAAAATTCTATCTGCCGTTTTGTCCGATATTCATAGGGCATGACATTCAATCCTGTTCCGACGGAAAACTACGTCCCCGGTCGATAAAGCGTCACGAGGAAACCGCCCCCCGCGGCAAGTAGGATTCCAAGGATGAATTGCCAATTCAAACTACTCCAACCGCCCGCCGGTGGGTGCATCGCCGTCGCAATAATCGCATTAACAATCGGAGCGCCGGCAAAGACTATCGACATCACCACAGCGGGCCTGCCTCCCGCGCCAAATGCCAACACAACGCCGAACGCTCCGATGGCGCCCGCTGTCCCGGCGATCGTTGACCAAGCTATCCCTTTCACCGGAAAACTCCACGTTGCGCCGCTGGCAACCAGCATAGCTGCAGAGCCGATAACCGCTATCAGCAGATAGGCTGTGCCCACGAAAAAGAACGCTTTGTAGCGCCCATGCGCCGCATCCGCCATTGACAAATGCCCGGTATGAAGTAAAACGCCGTAAGAACCCCATGCTGCAACCGTTATGAAGACAAAGATTAACCATGTCATACGCATTTATTTCCCCCTATGTCGAAAGATATTTCCGATAAACCGCCAACGTCTCATCCGCCATGATGTCGTCGCTAAACCGCTGATGCACCGTTTCCATTCCTCGCCGCCCGAGTTCCTCTCGGCGTTTCGGATCTACCATCAGCTCAAGTATGCCCTCGGCGGTTGCGGTCGGCGACTCCGCATCGACGATTATTCCGCCGCCCGTCGCATCTATCAACTCCGGAAAACCACCATGAGCCGGAAGGACCACCGGTACGCCATTCGCGAGCGCTTCAAGAACGAACAGACCTTTGGGTTCTTTGTAGGTTGTCGGCACGGACAGAACGTGGAGTTCTTTGAGGAAATCAACCTTTTGCTGGCGGTCGACCTCCCCCAAATACTCAAAGGCGTCCGACAATCCCCACCCCTCAATCTGCTTAACAATCTCCTCAAAGTACGGTACGTCCCCCTTGCCGAGATACCCCGCGACCCTGAGTCGAATCTTATCAGATGCAACCTGCTGCGTCAACCGGTAAAACGCATCGACAAGCAGATGCAGCCCTTTCTCCGGACAGATACGTGCCAGATACCCGATCACGAAGGGAGAATCCGAGCTAGCGGTATCTCTTGCCTCTCCGTGCCCTTCCAAATTCAAACCGAGTTTCACCACGTCGACTTTGTCCGCGGGAATACTGAGATACGACGCCATAAACTCGGCATAATACCGGCAGGGCGCAATGAAACCGTCCACATCGGAAGCGCGCGCTCGCAAAACCTCTAACGCCTGCGATTTGTACGGCTCAACCAGACCTTCGAGAAAGATGTCCTCTCCTTGAAGCGCGCAGAGAATCGGAACGCCCAGCGCTTTTTTCATCTCCTTGGCAAACCCCACGAACATGGAGTTGGTGAGTTGCACCAGATCCGGTCGGTAAGAATCTTTCAACCATTTTGCGAGTTTTTCCAGCTCCTTCCTCTGATGTCCGTCTTCGCCTTGGAGCACGGAAAGCGTGAGCGCACCGAGATCATTCGCGTTTGTTGAACCGGCAAATCGAGACAACTTACTCAGGAGCGATGGGCTGTTAAATAATTCGTCGAAGACCCATGGCGTATGACGGAAGAGCGCCAATTTTTGCTCAAGGTAGACGTTTATGCCGCCGTAAAAGATGCGGTGAATGCTGACATCCGTCTCGTCCGTGCGGATGGGGGTGTAGGTCGGAATGAGGGCGACATCGTGCCCCTTTCTCATCAGCGCCGCGGCGAGGGTATTGTCGTGGATGCAGGTGCCGCAATACATGCCCGCGGCACCTGCAGCGATGTAGGCGATTTTCATTGGATCAAAAATGGTTGCTCTTTTTCTAGTTCACGCCTGCTTTTCCAAGCTGTAGGGTGGGCGTCGCCCACCGTTTCCAACCGAGTAAATAGATTAAGCGACCAGATAGTGGTCAATTGACCAAAAGGGGACACCATAGAAATCCCATAGCGGAGGAACGTGGTGGGGGTAAAGCAACCGTAACACAATCAATGGATTAGAGATACGATTGTCTCTTCGGTTTCTTTAGGCTTGACGGCTTTCTGCCAGCGGCGTATAATTCAGTCTACTGATTTAAACGAGATTCTATCAGGTTTGGGTAGTGGATTCAACAGAAAACCCCGGCGATTGGTCTCCCATAATCCCACCTTACGTGAAACGGAATGCGTGCGATAGATGAAAGAAACCACGTGTAAAAGAGTCCTGAAAACACATATGCAAATTGGCGGTTTCATTGGGGATTACCTGACGGGTATCACCCAGCAATGGCTGATCGTAGCCCCAAAAGCCAATCCCGGCATGCTTGAAATGTTCCGCGACCGCGATCATTCCCCGCTGCGGGAGATGGTGCCTTGGTCGGGGGAGTTCTCGGGGAAATACCTGACAGGCGCGGTCCAAGTGCTCCGAGCAACGGCTGATCCCGCGCTGAAAGCGTGGCTGAAGGAGTTCGTTCGCATCCTTGTTAGCCTTCAGGACGCCGATGGTTATCTCGGCCCATGGCCAAAGCCGCATCGCTTAACAAATGACAACTCCGCAGGGCAGCACACGTGGGACACGTGGGGACATTACCACAACATGCTGGGGCTATTGCTTTGGCATGAAGAAACGCGGGACAAAGAGGCGCTGACCTGCGCGACGCACATAGCCGACCTTCTCTGCGAGACGTATTTGGGAGCGAAGAGTCGACGCTTGGTCGAAACGGGATCGACCGAGATGAATCTGGCGCCGGTGCACTCACTATGCATACTCTATCGCAAGACTAAAGACGAACGCTATCTCAAGCTGGCGCTCCAGATTGTCGACGAATTCGCGGCTACGGAAAATGGGGAACCGTTGGCGGGAGATTATCTGCGGACTGCTCTTGACGGGAAAGAGTTTTTTCAGACACCCAAGCCGCGGTGGGAAAGTCTACATCCAATCATGGCTTTGGCGGAACTTTACTGGATTACCGGTGAAGACAACTACAGGGTAGCCTTTGAGCGCATCTGGTGGAGTATCGTCAAACTCGATCGGCACAACAACGGCGGATTCTCGTCGGGAGAGCAGGCAACCGGCAATCCGTACCATCTCGCCGCAATCGAATCCTGCTGCACGATAGCGTGGACGGCGATGAGTGTCGAGATGCTAAAACTTACCGGCAACCCCATCGTCGCCGACGAGCTTGAACTCACGCTGTTCAACTCCATTGTCGGTATGCACTCCTCGACCGGTCACTGGTCCACCTACGATACGCCGATGAACGGAATACGCCGTGCGAGCGCGCATACGATTGTCTTCCAGGCGCGTGAAGGCACTCCCGAACTGAACTGTTGCAGTGTGAATACTCCCCGTGGATTCGGAATGCTAAGCGATTGGGCGCTCATGAAAGACCGTGAAGGTCCCGTGCTGAACTACTACGGGGCGTCAACGTTGACAGCGCGATTAAAGCCGGGCTTGTCCGTGACGCTGACACAGGAAACGGAGTATCCGCTTGATGGGACAATTGTGGTGTCCGTAAAACCATCCATGCCCTCTGAATTTGCATTGAAGTTGCGCATACCGCACTGGTCATCGAAAACGCAGGCACGAATTAACGACGAGCCGTCCCTCAGTGCGGAAGCCGGCAGCTATCTTCGAATCGATCGCAAATGGAATGCAAACGACAAAATTCACCTGACACTGGATATGTCTCTGCGCCTATGGAGCGGAGAGCAGGAGTGTGAAGGGCTGGCGTCCATCTATCGCGGACCTATTCTGCTGGCGTATGATCACCGGTACAATCTCAAGAATGTCGAGGCGGAAAATTCGCAGATACGTGACGTTAAGGAGTGGGATCCGGTAACCTGTATGTTGGATATTTCGCCGGTTGATGTCGTGAACCTGCAACCAAAGCGAGTCCGGTGGACCGAATGGATGCCGCCTCAACTTCTGCTAGAATTTGAGGCCGCGAACGGCGAGACGGTGCGTCTATGCGACTTTGGCAGTGCCGGTGAGGTTGGAACGCCGTATTGCTCCTGGTTACCGGTTAAGAGTTGTCCCGATACTCGCGAGTTTTCTCCGGAGAACCCGTTGCGGACTTGTCCCGTTTGACAGCAGAATCAGCGAAAATTTGGGTATTCAACCAATCCCCGATACACCTAGGACCACATGTAGAAACAAAGGAGGAACTTGATAATGACAGCAAACGGCGCAGGACCGACATCCCGCTTGGAAGGACGCGGTCCAACGATCTGGCTCGCAGGCAGTCCCGATGAGCTAAAGGAGTGGATGCCGATGGGGATTGCGGGTATTGTCACCAATACCGTCGTACTCAATCAGTACGCCAAGTCTTACGGCTCGGTCATCGATCTGACTAAGGCATACCTCGACATCACCGATAAACCTGTGGTCATGGAAATCGACGGCCACACGGTTGACGAACTGCTCGCGGTAGGGAAGGTTTTTACCGACTTGTCGGACCAGATTATTCTGAAGATTCCTTGCACCGTAAATGGACTTAAAGCATTCAGCATTCTCAAGGGTGAGGGGATTGAGACCTTCTGTACTACGGTTTTTTCCTTGACTCAAGCCGCGGCTGTTGCCCAAGCCGGGGTTAACCATATCCTACCGTTCTGCGATCCCGTGAAGGCGGTTGGCGGCGATCCGACCCAACTCATACGTGAGTGCGCGCAAATGTTCAGCGGCTGGGGACAGCGACCCTTTATCATGGCGGCGCTCGTGCGCTCGGTGGAGACCGCTCATGCCGCTTTCCGTGATGGCGCTGATGAACTCGTCACCATGTGGACGGTCTACCGCGACATGATGGATCACCCGCTTACGGAGGAGTGGAACAAGACGTTCATGGACGAGTGGGTGGACATGCACGAGAACGGTTTGCTGGACGGTGTGCCGGTCACGCTTGATTGAAAACAAAACCTAGTTTTCAATCTATTCGTCGCCCGCTCTAACGAAGCGGTATGTTTGTAAAATAACGGTAGACCCAGAGTCTGCCCCCACGAGTAAATAGATTTAGTCGTTTCCGTCGATGCATCGATTCTATGTTCCCCCAGCCGATGTCTCATCCGACATCATCCGCGTCCGCGACCTCGAACGCCATCACCTGTTGAACGTGCTCCGCCTAAAGCCCGGCGACGACGTGCAGGTTTTTGACGGAGAGGGAAACAGCTACATTGCTCGCCTGACGGACACGGAATCTTTCCCTACGACAGCATCAATCCAAGACCACCAATTTCACCCGCCAATCTCACCGCGCATCACTCTTTTTCAAGCGATTCCGAAATCGGACAAGATGGATTTAATCGTCCAGAAAGCCACCGAAATTGGTGCAGACGAAATCGGCCCGATGGTATGTGAGAGATCTATTCCAAGGCGTGCGGAAAATGCGCAACAAAAACGGCGGGACCGCTGGGAACGAATTGCGATTGAAGCATCCAAGCAGTGTGGACGCCCGAGGTTTCCCAAAATGCTTACCCCGCGAACAATCGGCGAGTGTCTCGAACAGACGAAGAATTATGAACTGTCGCTGCTCCTATGGGAAAACGAAGTAGACCGCGAAATCAAGAGTGTTTTGCGTAACCATCCTCATATCGAATCAATCAGTCTGTTCATCGGGCCCGAGGGTGGGTTTTCGAACGCCGAGGTTAGTGAAGCTATTGACAACGGCTGTATTCCCGTCACATTCGGAGGGAACACATTGCGGACAGAAACAGCCGCTATCGTAGCCGCCACTATTGCGGTCTATGAATTGCGCCGCTCCTAATGCGCCTTGACAATGGAGTGGTCATACTATATCATCCAACCTCGGACAAACTCGCGGTCATCGGATCATCCTGATCAACGCACAGATTGCGACATAAAGACTACTCAACCAGAACTAGATAGGCTATCGACATGCCGACAGCAGCATTTCTCACCAAGGGTTGCAAGGTGAACCAATACGACACCGACGCGATGCACGAAACAATGTATCGGAACGGCTATTCAATCGTCGACGCGAACGAAATCGCCGATGTTTATGTCGTGAACACTTGCACGGTGACGAACGTCGCCGATCAGAAAGCCCGTAAATCAATTCGGCGCATCATCCGGCAAAATCCGAAGGCCAAAGTGCTGGTTACAGGCTGCTACGCCGAAAGTGACCGCGAAACTGTTGAGAATATCCCGGGAGTGACCTTCGTCTTCGGGAACCGCGAGAAAGCCGACTTTCAAGGTTATTTGGATAAACTCCGCGAATCGGAACCCTTGCAGATTGAGCCCATCCAGCATGATCCGGTGCGCGAACACGCACGGTTCAGTGCGGGCATTAGCCATACGAGCCAGCGTACACGCGCGCTGATCAAGGTTCAAGACGGGTGCAGCGCTTTCTGCACGTACTGCATTATCCCCTATGTGCGCGGAAGGATGACAAGCCGCAGCCTGACAGACATTGTAAACGAGGCGGAGCGCATCGCCGCGAGTGGGTACAAGGAGATTGTGATCACCGGCGTCCACTTGGGCGCTTACGGACTAGACATTGAAGATCGGGTGGATATCGGCGATATTTTGGAGCAAATTCATCCGATTGAAGGCATCGAACGCATACGATTCAGTTCAATCGAACCCATGAATTTTCCTGACGACCTCGTTGATCGGATGGCAGACCTGCCGAAGTGCATGCCGCACTTTCACCTCCCGTTGCAAGCAGGCAACGACAAGATTCTGCGCAGCATGCGGAGGCGCTACACCACGTTACAATACGCTCGGCTTGTGGAGAATCTGCGCAGCGCCTTTCCGGATGTAGGAATCACAACCGATGTCATGGTCGGCTTTCCCGGGGAAACCGATAGCGACTTTGAAGTATCACTCGAGTTTGTCCGCGAAATCGGATTCAACCAACTGCACGTTTTCCGTTATTCTCCGCGGCGCGGCACGCCAGCCGCAGACTATCCGGATCAGGTGCCGCCTAGCGTTTCCACGGCGCGTAGCGCGAGAATGATCGACTTGGGGATTTGTCTTGGCAACGCCTTCAAACGGCGTATGCTCGGAAAGAACGTGGATGTCCTGGTTGAAGACCGTCGCGAGGGAAAGGCGGGGCAACTCGCGGGGTTTACGCCAAATTATCTACGGGTTCTGTTAGACATTCCCGCATCGGAAATCAATCGAATCGCATCCGTCAAGTTAGTAGGACTAGAAAATGAACTCATTCAGGGAAAGGCAATCCATAGCACACTACGACAGATATCCTCCAATGCACTACAGCCGTCTGTTTGAATTCTTCATTAACGTCCCAAACAAACATAGTCTATACAGTCAATTGGATTCAGCACTATCACGCCACGCACGAGCCGGACGGCAATCATGAAAATCGGAGTGTTGGCTTCCGGCAGTGGAAGCAATCTCCAAACCCTAATCGATCAACTCCACTTCGACGCATCCTGTGAGATTGAAATCTCGGTCGTCATCAGCGATCGGAAAGCAGCCTACGCACTCACCCGCGCAAAAAACGCTCGAATCCCGTCCTATATAGTAGAAAGCCAAGATTTTCCCGACCGTCACGCATTTGACGAGAAAATCTCCGAACTCCTTGACGCACACGCCGCGAAACTTATCGTCTTAGCCGGATTCATGAAGCTATTGCAACCCGCGTTTGTCCAAAAATACAGCAACCGAATCCTCAATATCCATCCGGCACTTCTGCCGGCTTTCCCCGGCGCGCATCCGGTGGCGGACACTCTCGCATACGGCGCAAAAGTGAGTGGAATAACCGTCCATTTTGTGGATGAGGGGATGGACACCGGACCAATCATCGCGCAAAAGTCGGTGCCGGTATTCGATCACGACGATGAGGAGAGCCTTCATGCGCGCCTACAACTGGAGGAGCACAAACTGTATCCGACAGTCATCAAGTGGTATGCGGAAAATAGAATAAGCGTCGCGGGCAGGAAAGTCATTGTGGAGGGGTCGGATTAGAATGATCGCCATCTCGACGATGTGGAACGCGCTGAAGCAACCCGACGGTGCGGCGCTGATTGATGAGCTTAACGATTTAGGATTCGCGGCGGTCGAACTCAGTCGGCATCTGACGCGCGATCAGATTGAGCAGCTTAAACCCTATTTGGAACGAACTAAGCCTTGCTCCATTCACAACTTCTGTCCCATTTTACCCGACCACCCACAATCGGATTCCGAGATCGACCCTATTCACCTTTCCAGCCTCGACATATCCGAACGAAAACAAGCGGTGCGCTGGACGGTACGGACGATGGAAATGGCTTCCGACCTTGAAATCCCAATCGTGGTGCTCCACCTTGGCGAGGTGGACACGTACGATCGCTCCTATCTGATGTACGATTTCTACGAATACGGCGAGCGCGAGTTTGAGGCGTTCAGTGACAAGGTGTCGGAGGCGATGGATTGGCGAGAACGAAAGCAGGCAAAACACCAGGACGCGGTTCTATTCAGCTTGGACGAACTCAATGAACTCGCTTTACGGATGGATCTTTTCCTCGCCATTGAGAATCGCCCGCGCTACTATCAAATCCCAAACTTCGATGAGGTCGAGATGTTCTTCGACGCCTTTGCCGGCAGCAACATGCGGTATTGGCATGATGTTGGTCACGCCATCTTGCAAGAACGTATCGGGCTTTGTTGGTCTAACCGCTGGCTTGAAGCGTACAAAGACCATCTCATCGGCGTCAACTTGCACGACCTCAAAGACCTTGAGGAATACCACCCGCCCAGCTTCGGCGACGTTGACTTTGATGACGTGTTTACAGAACTCCCCGCCGATGTATTGAAAGTGTTGGAAGTTCGGCACGGCACAGCGGAAGAGTTATCGGAAGCTAGGGAATTTGTGTCCAGCAATACCTAAAACGAGTTACGCAATTCATCGAGCGTCTTTAGTAGGAGCGAGTTCTAGTCGCGACCGGGAGATCGGTCCTACACATTGTTGTGTTTCACTCAGTTTCCGCTCCGATAGCGCGATTAAACGCGGGCACAACCTCCCTGGCAAACAGCTCAAAACTCCTATCCCACTGCTCGCGATCATCCCAATCTTGCGCAACCGCGACCAGCGTCCCGAAAGCGCCAATCTGCTCGCGAAGTTCCAACAGTTGCTGTGTCACCGACTCCGGATCCCCGGCGATAATTACCTCATCCATGAAGTAATCCAAATTGCATTCGTCGTCGGTCTGCTCCTCGTCCCGTTTCCAGATGAGGAGACCTGTCGGCGCGTAGCGGAGTGTGAAGTCGCGTATATACTGTATGCACTTTCCGAGCGAGTTCTCCCGGGCGATTTGGCGCGCCTCTTTTGTCGAATCCGCCACGAAGATGTTTCGCGCCACACACCAGTCACTCGGATCCGCTTCGTGTCCCCCTTTTTCCGCCCCCTCGGCATATCCCTGCCATTGGTTCGCGAGTACGTCGGGATGATTCATGTGATGACTTATCGGACGAAAGCCGCGCGCCGCGGCCGCCTGAAGTCCCCGCGAGTTGGGAGACATGCACGGCACAAAGATTGGCGGGTGCGGCTGTTGAAGAGGTTTGTGCAAAACTCCCATTCCAAACTCCGGATCGACTGTTTTTTGAGAGATGGACCAGAAATTCCCTTGAATGTTGTAGGGCGGGTCGCCGGACCAGATATCCATAATCATGTTGATGGATTCAGAGATGCGAGGTCCTACTTCGCTCGGATCTATGCCGTAGAGCTCGTTATCGGTTGGGATCGCGCCCGGCCCCAGGCAGACATTCAAACGTCCGTGCGAGAAGTGATCGAGAAACGCAAGCCGGTTGGCAACATGCATCGGGTGATGATACTGCAAACAGACCGGAGCGGCGCCAATACGCATCTTGTCGGTCAAGCCAAGCACTTTCCCGAGGAAAATCTCCGGCATCACGATGTTCTCAATGGTTGACGTATGATGTTCGCCGACCCAGAAATCGGTGAAACCGAGGTCGTTGCATTGGACGGCAAATTCCAAATCTTCATCGAAACATTGGGCTAACGGCTTCGCCGGATTGTGAACCGGCATCAAAAACATGCTGTATTTAACTGGGGACGCTGTTTGCATTAGATGGAATTCCTCCGTGTTTTATCCGTAGACCTGTTTCTCGTTTAGTAATCCAATGACGACTAGTCTAAGCACTATTGACATGCGTTTAGTCTACCCGTTTCTCCATCATCGGTCAATAGCGTTAATCACCTCATGTAATAGAGTGTTTCATCTCGTTTAACTAATGATTAGGTTCGGAGAAAAAACAACCGTCCTCTCGCCGTGTACATGACCTATTTTCTCAACCATTCAATTTCAGAATGTCGGGCAACTTGGGAGCAGCGCCGTCTTGCGAGCAAACAAATGCGGCGACGCGACAGGCGTGCTCATTGATACGCTCCAACTCGTGCCCCAATAGGAGTCCCAAAGTCATCGCTGCGGTGAAGGCGTCGCCCGCACCGACGGTGTCTTTCACTTCGACAGTAAATCCATCGCATTCGCTCAAGGTGTCCTCGGTGAACAAGATAGCGCCCTTCGGCCCATGTGTTAGGGCGACAAGACGTAAATTATATCGCTCTCTCAATTGCTCCACGATGGCTGTTTCCGAACCCGATAGACCGCAGCTTGAACCCAAAACGGGCAACTCCTCGTCGTTCAGCTTTAGAATGTTCGCATATTCCAGCGAATCTCGAATCAACGCCTCGGTGTAGAAATGCTGACGTAAGTTGACGTCGAAAACGCACAGGCAATCGTCGGTAGTATTCTTCAGAAAACGTCGTATGGTGCCCTTGGAAATTTCACTGCGCTGACCCAGTGTCCCGTAGCACACCACATCGGCCTCATCCGCGGCGTGAGCCAGCGCCTCCGACCACGCAAGCGCGTCCCACGCAACGTCCGTGGCAAATTCATACTGGGCTACTCCCCCGGCATCGAGTTTTACCTCAACAGTACCGGTCGGCCGTTCCTCAGATTGGGCGACCGTTGATATGTCCACGCCGTTCTCTTTGAGGTGCCCCAACGCTCGCCACCCTAGTTCGTCGCTTCCAACGCAGCTAACCATATGGGAAGTTGCGCCGAGCGTTTGGGCATGACAAACAAAGTTCGCCGGCGCCCCGCCAAACTGCGGACCGTCGGGGAACATGTCCCACAGAATTTCTCCGATGCCTGTAATGTGGAATTTTTCAACCATTTTCACTCCGAATTTGGTTGCTGTTTTAGCTTGAAATAACGCGCATTGAATTGCACGACGACGAACGCGTTCGTTGTTAAATCGGGCTTACCAAGCCCTACTCCAAGAGTATTCCGCGACAATTAATTGGTTCTGACTTCAACCTGCAGTCCTATTGACAAACACACTGCTAAGGTGTACAATTACCCAAAGAACTTAAGGAGGACACTTATGCTCAAAATCAACCCACAATATCTCGTTGATGATAAAGGTGAGAAAACCAATGTCCTCTTATCAATCAATGAATTTCAACTTCTCATGCAACGCCTTGAGGATTTAGAGGATAGTTTAGAGATGGATGCTGCAGTCCAAACTGAAACAGAGTTTCGCGACTATCAAGACATTCGCGCCGACTTGATAAAAGAAAGCTAGTTTTGAGTGCTCCTACGATTCATACTGTCCGAGCAACACGGCGTGCAGAACGAGAATTACAACGTTTACCACAAGAAGTCATCAGACGAATTGATGCTATTTTGGCGCAACTGCAACATAATCCGCGTCCGCCCGGCGTTGTTATGCTCACAGGGCATAAAGGTCCACATTGGCGATTACGCGTAGGAATGTACCGAATTCTATATCAAATAGACGACCAACATCGCAATGTTAACATTTACCGGATCAAACACCGCCGAGATGTGTATCGCTTGGGAGAGTATAGCTCTTTGTATCCCTTCACACCAAAGCACCAATGGGAATGCTGGGTCTCGCTTATGCGTTGCCCATCGCTGTCAATTTAACGGTTGCCATTCTCAATTTACATTATAGGGCGGGGTCTCAGTGCCCCGCCTTTGTTGTCTGAACCGCGGATTAGTAGACTTCGCAGATTATTGTCTGAAACTCAGTCCGTTAAAGTGTGACCGACACCCGCAATCTGATAAATCATGGTACCCCAATCTTCCACTCAAAGGAGCAACTTGGACTATTAGAGCCGACAATCTGTGACACCGACGCCCTTTTGACTTGTGCCGATACACTGAATTCGGCGGCATTATACCACATTATGCCCCAGTTGTTTTGCGTATTTCGAGCAGTAATTCAATGTCTGTAATCACCTAATTTGTAAGGATCAAAATAAATGACAGCAAATCGTGTTAGATGGTATTTGAAAATAGCATCCTTATTGTGTGTTTGGAGTTTCGCGAACACTGTAATCGCCACGGGACTCACGTTGGACGATATCTTTCCCACTGACCGAGTGTTGGACGTACAAATCACCCTCGCCGAGGAGGACTGGGACTCCATTCGGCACCAGTCGCGCAACTTTGCGTCGGCATTGGATGTACGCCGAAAAACCGAGCCGATCGAATCTCCTTACACCTACGTGGACGCGAGTGTGACCATTGATGGCGTCAGTTTTCCAGAGGTTGGAATCCGCAAGAAGGGTTTCCTCGGATCACTGAACGACTTTCGACCGTCATTAAAAATCAAACTCAATCACGTTGACAAGAAGGCGGGTATCGAAGGTCTTACCAACCTGACGCTGAACAACAACCAGCAGGATCACAGCCTGGTGAGCCAGTTCATGGGGTATGCCCTATTCAATGCCGCCGGCTCGCCCGCCCCGCGCTGCGCCTATGCCAAAGTAACGGTTAATGGAGTCAATCTCGGTGTTTATTCACACGTGGAATCCATGCGCAATCCATTGCTTAAGCGTGCTTTCGGCAATGACCGAGGTTCATTGTACGAAGGACCGTACGTTGATTTCTACGAAGGATGGCTCGGGAGTTTCGAGTTCAAGAGGGGAAAAGAGGTGCCGGGAAGAGAGAAGATTCAACAACTCATCAACGTCCTCAAAGGCGAGGGCGAGGACATGGAGAGCGCTATCGGTGAGTTGGTCGATCTAAATTCCTTCTACACCTATTGGGCAGTGGAAGGATTGCTCGGATTTTGGGATGGGTACTCGGGCAACAACAACAACTTCTTCATGTACCTCAATCCGGAAACCGATAGATTCCACTTCATACCGTGGGGTGCGGATTCGTTGTTTACCAAGCACAGTAAACTTGAACACCAATACGATCCTCGCGCACCAATTTCCGTCAAAACCCAGGGGTTGATCGCTCACCGGCTGTATCAACTACAATCCGGTAGGGAACGTTACGCCGCGGAGATCAACAACATTCTCGACAACCATTGGAACGAGTCGAAAATGCTGTCTACGATTGACCGAATTGAAGAGATGGTCACACAGCATCTGATTCAACCGCAGCAATATTTCGGCGACGATGAAGACCGGAGAAGAGGAGGGAAATCCTTCGCTGATGCATTGGAAGAAACGCGCACGTTCATCAGTCAGCGTCGCGCCGACGTTACCAAGGAGATCGCGCACGGGATGCCGATATGGAAAAAGGCTCCGAGTGAACCGTTTGTGATGGAGAATACCTTTCACGGAGAAAACATTTGGAGCGCCGCCGCCGCCGGAGATGTTGAAGCGCTCAACACGCATTTGGCTAAGGGAGCGGATTTGCATTTCAAGGATAAAGCGTTTGGGATTACGCCGCTGACATCCGCGGCACTCTTTGGGAAAAGTGAAACCGCAGAACTGCTAATCACGAATGGGGCAGATGCCAATCAAAAAAACAGGGATGGGGGAACTGCACTGCATGGCGCCGCGTTTTTGGGTCATGCCAATGTCGCTCGACTACTCATTGAGAACGGCGCCGATGTAAATGCCGAAAATTATGAGGGCGATACCCCGTTGAATGCTGCCTACGTTGACTGGGACACCACAAAGGGAATAGCTGGATTTTTGCGAATAGACGTGGATGAGGAAACCGTAGAATCCGGTAGAACCCGCGTTATTGAGTTGTTCAACCAGTATGACGCCAAATTGAGCGACGGCAACGAAAATTCTCGCGGAGACGAACTCTGCGAAGCAGCCGCAGCCGGGGACATTGAAACGGTGAAAGCACAGCTCATTGAGGGCGCCGATCCGAACGCCAGAGACCGCGAGTTGGGGGCGACTCCCCTGTCATGGGCGACGTTATTCAATCAGGTCGAGGTCGGCAAGTTTCTTATCCAAAAAGGCGCCGATCCGAATGCCAGAAATCGAGATGGAGGGACCCCGCTGCATGGCGCCGCATTTCTTGGTCACGCCGGCATCGCCACATTGCTCATCCAAAAAGGCGCCGATGTTAACGCCAGAAATGACAAGGGGGAATCTCCATTAGACGTTTCCAAGGTGGATTGGGGAATTACACAGTTAATATCCTCATGGTTGGAGATAGAGCTTAATCGAGACAAAGTCGAATCCGGAAGAACTGCTATTGTCGAGATGCTGCAACAGCATATCGCTACCGACACAAGTCGTTCGGGAGACGACGTGTGCTCCGCGGTAAGACGCGGAGACATTGAGTCGTTGAAAGGGCTGTTGGCAAAAGGCGCCGACACGAATACCGGAGACAGCCAATTCGGTGTCAGTCCTTTATCGTGGGCGGCGCTGCTGGGTAAAACCGATATCGCCGAATTTCTGATCCACAACGGTGCGGAGGTAAATGGCAGAAATCGAGACGGTGGAACGGCGTTGCATGGCGCCGCATTTCTTGGTCACGCCGACACTGCCGAGTTGCTCGTCCAAAACGGCGCCGATGTCAATGCTACGAATGACAAGGGTGAAACGTCGCTTTATGTCATGGCAGCAAATTGGGAAATTACCGAGTATATTGCAGGATTGTTGAAAATAGAGGTGGACGCGGAAACCGTAAAGACCGGCAGAACCGAAATCGCAGGCATTCTGCGTCAAAACGGCGCCGAACACAATTCCGACGCAAAATGAACAACACTCGAACTCAACGGCTGTAGGAGGGAATTCCGATTCCCGACCTTCCTAATCCCTTATTCATAGTCTTTAGCTTGGGATTGACCGAATGGCCAATTGACCTTATACAGTAGAAAGAATTGACATCCCTCCTGTCAAAGCGTCGGTTTTCTAGCAACACAATTTGAGAAACTCCGACTTGGCAATATTATTAAATGATAGAGCTACCTTCAAACTGATCCTATGCGAGTGGCGTTTTCCAATACCGCCGACACCCTTAAGAGTGAGTCGTAGATGTGAAAGCATTAAATAACGAACACATCCCAATCATGACAAATCGAATCGTGCAGCACTTCAATCCCGTGCAAATTATCCTCTTTGGTTCATACGCACGTGGCGAGGCGCAGCCTCACAGCGATATAGATTTGCTCGTAGTCTTTTCCGAATGCACCGACAAGCGGAAAACTGCCGTAGAAATCCGACGGGTTCTAAAAGACATGCCTGTCCCTAAAGACATCATTGTTTCAACGCCGGAGGAACTTGAACGCAAGCGAGATTAGGTCGGTACAGTGCTACGCCCTGCTCAGCAAGAAGGGGTGATACTTTATGACAGCGGCTGATCGATACGCGGAGACCAATCGCTGGTTACGTTATGCAGAGGAGGATTTGAGAACGGTCGAATCCTTATCGGTTGTCCATCATCAGTTGGAATCAACTCAAGACTGCTACGGACCAAACAGAGTAAACCATCTATCAGGCCAAACAAGCGGTGTTTAACGACTATTTACGGCTACAGCAAAAATCTACTGTAATCAGAATGGAGTTCGCGTACGTCCTATAGCCATATAAAATCATACTTACACATATTATGATTTTATGTTTATGAACGGTGACGATATGTGAATCGCACACAAAATCGGAGGCGCTTTCGTAGCGCAAACTGTTAGTTTGCGCATACCACAATCTAACAGATCAACGGACCGGATCGGGAGGGCGATAGAGATCCCTTGTGGTACCGAAGAATGTTATCACCCACCTACAAGTGTAATAACTAGAAGCAATGGCTATAATGGATTGTCCCCAAATGGCAACTAACACTGTTTCAACAAATCCACCGTCAGCCAAACTCATGCAACTTCAAAACGAAGGTTTCTGCATTCTAAAGAATGTGGCGGACGAGGCTCTCCTTGAGCGCACGCGCGACTGCGTGAAACAGGCAATTGCGTCTCTGGACGCCGATCAGCTCACACGAAATGTATCTCCCGGCACCCTGATTGATTCCGGACCCCACCCGGAATTGGCTGGCATTGTCGGCAATCCCAGCGCCCTCAAGACGCTTGACGAAATGGGACTGCCGGGCAGCAAGTTCTGGAAAGCGGTTATCATCAGCAAACCGCCAGCCGGTCCGCGCCTGTATTGGCACCAAGACTGCCTCATGTGGCAAGACCCTCGATCTTACAGCGATTACCCACCGATGATCTTCCTGATGTACTACATGGAGGATACCACCCGCGAAAACGGCTGCCTTCGCGTACTGCCGGGAACCCACCGAAGGCGCCACATCCTTCACGACATGGGCGAGGCGCACACACCCGACATCAATAGCATAGAAAACGCCGACGATCCGCGTTTTCTCGATTACCCCTACGAGAAAGATGTGCCGATGTGCGCCGGCGATGTTGTCATCGGCGATGCACGCATGTTTCACGCCACCCACGCGAACATGTCGGATCAACGCCGTACGGTTATAACCATCTGGTTTCACCCGCTATTCGATGACCTTCTCCCAGCCACACAGAACTGGATTCACGAGGGATTCCACAGCAGACACGACGGTTGGCCCGAAGCCGCTTTAGCGGAAATTGAACCCCTCATACCCCAGTACACCGGTGATGTTCCTCCAATGCGGTATAACCGTTTCCCGGACGAGCGCCTGTCAACGGGTTAGCTTTCACCTGATCGGATTCTAGGCTTGTGCGTACCGTAGGGGCGAGGTCCCCTCGCCCATCCCTACTGCGGATTAAACTGTATCCGAACGTCACAAGAACACGCAAAGCAGAAGAATCCGTAGGGATTTCTATCGCCCTCGCTATCCACTCGGTTGATGGCTATGGATAAAACTGATACATGGTTGTATTCAACAGCACATTCAGCAGACTCCACAAACTGCCCATCAGAAAGTCGCCAAGCACAAGCCCCAAGAAGAACGGAATCGCGCGCCGATAGCTTCGGATGCCGCCGTGTTTAAGAATCATCCACTTCAGAAAAAGGCAAATGAGAATCGGCGCCCAAAGGTCTGACATCTCCTGATTGGATGCCATCACGTAGCCAAGAGGATGGAGGGGTAGCCAAAAGAACTTGACGCGCAAGTAAGTCAACAACCCCATAACACCGAATCCAATTCCCATGAACAGTACGCCAATCCAGTCGGTGTTCGTCCGGTAGTAGAGGAAGTCGCTCAACCGCCTGAAATACTCTCGACCGTATCCCAGTGCCCAAGGACCGAAGTAGCCGGAAGCGGCACCCTTCTGATAATAGAGGTGGAGCTGAACCCAAAAATAGACCAGGATGCCAATCACGGTCGATATGAGGATTGCGATCAACATTCGCCGCGGGTTGATGTTGGCATGTTCGGCGATTTTGAACGCTTCCAATTGGTGAGGCATCTGCTGAGGGCGATAATCCCTGTTGAAAAAGCATACTGACAGCGCCGTCAAGTTTTGGGGACCGAGCCGTCGAGAGCCGAGAATCGTGTTCAGGACGTATCGCGGCGCCTGCCAATGGTAGGCGTGCACGAAGATCCCGGCTTCAGCACGAATGCGGGTCGTGATGATCGGTGTGACAAGAAACAGCAGGCTGAACAGTGAGGCGATCCACAAAGACATGCCTGCTCTGTGCATCGCAAACGCAAAGAGGACAAGCCCGCCAACCAGTCCCCATACCGCGGTGCGATAGCGCATCGGCTCCTTCATGTCATTATCATCCGATTGCCGCTTGAACGCGCTTATCAACACTCGTCTGAAGTGATGACGTCCCACCCAAAGGAAGAAGACGCAAAGCCCCAAGAAAGCACCAAACGCCTGCTCGTCCTGGTACGGGAACTTTGGGAGTGTGTCTAAGCCGTACACGCTCACAAGGGCAAGCTCGTTGCGGTAGAGAGAGTAGAAGAGCGCGGTTGAAAACAGAACATCCAACGGCATCAGGAACATGATGCCGATGGCGAACGGATAGAACGCGACGGTTACGCCGTCATAGAAACTCAACGGCGGGTCGAGGAAGGAAAAAAAACGGCGGGTCACAGGGATATGCGGAATGGAGGGGTATAGCGTACTGAGTCCGTTGAATATGCTGATCCCAGCCGCGATAGCAAAACCAAGCCACATTCGCCTGTTGCGAAAGAAATTCGAAGTCGGATTGGTCATCTGTAGCGGGAGTTGGATTATCGGGAACGTTAATCGCTCACGATCCGCCCATTGCCGACGGAGAATCGTATTCAGACAGAGAAAAATGAAAGCCAGAACCAGAAACAGCGCAAGCCAAGCGATTACCACGGGCACCCATACTCTCAAATGGGCATTCGTGTGGAAACTTGACTCCCCCAGATAGTACCCTTGCAACACCTTCTTGTCATTGACCGTAAGCCACTCCGGAATATGCGGCCAGAATAGTGTCTTCCATTCATTCTCTTCAGTGGCAAACCAGAAGGCGTGCCCGAGCACGGACAAAACCGCTTGCAGCACATCGCAACCCGCCAGCGTCGTGGCAAAAGAAAGCGTCACATAAAGCAGCAGGAGTTCATGCGCTCGAAACGCCAGGCTCGGCGCGGCGAGCCGGATGAGACTGTTTAAGGCGAGAATCCCTACCAAGATGAAAATAACATTCGACAGCGGTACGACCCACGTGGGAAAGGTGTAACGCACGAGTTCCATCTGGATGAGCAGGTAACAATTAATCGGGGCAATGAGTAGGACAAGGAACAAAACCCGCACGGTCAAGCCGTGAGGTCCGTTCTGTGGTTGGTCTTTCATTTGCCTTACGTACTATTCAACTGGCTAGATATTGGGTATTTACGGTGTTCCGGAATTTGCGGCAAACATATTGCATTGAGATGAGCCAGGAGGGAGCGATTCCGTACCGACGATTTTTTGGAGTTTCGGATTCCTAGCAGGTGTCGAACTCCCCAGCGTCCCAACATGTCAAGATTTCAGTATATCACATCAGCCATTTTCATTTGAAGCAAAAGCAGTTTCATCGCGGTACCAGGTTGTCGAACTCGTCCGTCGGTTTGCACAAAACGGGTCAGCATGTTGTCCATCCTGCCCTGAATCGTGCAAACCGGTTCCTTACGGACGTCAAAGGAAAATAGTGTCGGCAATGGGTATGATTTGCGAGTAGCGGCGTAATGTCCGGCAGTCTTCAATGAACATGTGAAGCGGAGACCCACTCCCATGAGAGTGAAACGAATTGAATCCTTCTACTTCGCTCTGTGTTTGTTCCTCTTATATTGTTTGGCAACACCTGCGGCCTATGCCCAACGACCTCCGGTAAAAAAGAAGCAGGTAGACGTGATTACCAGTACAACAACCGGATTATTGGGTTTTAATCGTGAATCGCCATTGATTGTTGATGTTAGGGAAGTTGCTATCAACTTATACAACGAAGCAGTGCATGCCAAGCCATACAAGGAGGACATGTATACAAAGGCGCGTGCGGTTCTGAGCGAGGTTGACAACGCGTTCCTTTCCTCCGACACCATCCATCTGTTAAAAGCGCACGTTGCCAACAACTCACTTGACAACACGGCGGTTGAGACGCGCAGGCGGGCGATTACCTTGCTGGGGTACTCCAGAAATCTTGAAGCCGCGTCCATTATTGCCGAGCGGTTACACAACGATCCCGCGTGGAGAGTCCGAAGTTTGGCCGCGTGTAAATTGGGAGGCGTGGCAGGGGAAGCTGCGATTCCGGATCTATTAATCGCGAGAGTTCGGAACTGGAATCACAAAGACCGGAAGAATCACTTCCGCGACAATTATCGCAACGGAGTGCTTGCTGGGCTGGGGAATGCTGGGGGCAAGGCTGTTCCCATCCTCATTCGACTGTTGAAAAATAGCATTAAAGCGTCGGACGACAGAGGAAATGCCTATTATTTCGTTCAGACCTTGGAACGAACCGGCGATAGGCGAGCGATCTCGCCGCTCATCGAAATTATATCACAACCTGCTTCACCCTCCAATCCTAGCATGGAATTTGTGCGCCTAGAAGCCGCCGAGGCTTTGGCTCAATATGTAATGTTTTACGGGTTCATCCTCAAGCGCCGCGGCAGGACATTTGCCGAGGGAGTCCCGGTAACGCCGCGAGAAGACAGGATAGTGAGGGAAGCTGATCGAACCCGAATCCGTCATGCGCTAGAACAGGCAGGCTACGACATTTATGAATTAACTGAGACCTATCCGGGATTTGAGCCAATAACTGATCCCGACTATGAATTAAGGTATATTGAATAGCTCTGAGGCGATAGGCGTTCGTATCTTTGATACAAATAAGTGATTAAGGAGTTCACCCTTATGCAAGTCAGATCCGTCCATTCCCGCCATTTCATTCTTTACTTCCTTTCCGTCTGCTGTGTGTTGACACTCTTGGCATGCGCCAATTTACCGTCCCAACAGACCGAGACATTGTGGCCGCCGGAACGCCCCTTGCAGATTGATTTCATTCGTTTCGGCTGGGAAGACGAAACAGTTGATGTGAGGGTCGTTGCTCGCAATCTCCATGACATAACGCTGTATGACAAAGCCTTTAAGGCATTGGCTATGACAAACAACGTCCTCCTTTCCTCGGGCACGGTTAATCTGTTAACAACAGCCCTTAATGACGACTCCGAAGAAGTGAGACAACGCGCCGTTTCCCTATTGGGCTATTCACGAAATCCCGAGGCGATTGACTTTATCACTGATTCATTGCAAAACGATCCGTCCTGGCGGGTGCAGAGGCATGCCGCCATGCGATTGGGATTGTTGGCAGGCGAAGCGGCGGTCCCTGTCCTGAAAGCCGTGTTAGCCAAGCGTCCAACTAAAAGCAGCTCACGCGAATACATCAACTACTATGGAAACTATGGGTTCTACGTGACGAAAGGTGCGCTTCGCGGCTTGGGAGACGCCGGCGGCGAAGGTGTTCCTCTCCTTATCAAGATGTTGAACGATGAAGTAAAAAAGAGCGGCGGGCATGGTAAGGCACAGTTTTTTATTCAGTGTTTGGAATCCACGCTTGATAAGCGCGCCATTCGACCTCTAGTTGATATCATATCGCAACCTGCACCGCCGTCCGACCCAAACTGGGAGAGTGTCCGCGAGCACGCGGCATAAGTCTTAGCCCATTTTGCAACCGAATGGACTTATGCCTCACTACTCAAGGCTCGTCACAGCAAATTAGCACGAGGGTTCCCTGTGACTCCTTCGGAGAACAGACAAGTTACACCTCGAGGCCGAGCCCGAATCCGCGAGGTCTTGGAGAATGCGGGTTACGATATCAAGAGGTTGGACAATCGCTTCGTAGGGGTTACCGGTTAAGTTGAATAGCGTTCACATTGATTGTGCCAGTTTCCCCAATCTGGTCTATCTCAGCACCGGTAGACATTCATGAGCTGGTCAATGACAGTTCTTTGGTAGTTATAGGAGAGGTGACCAAGCATGAGGCGGTGATTGATACCGGAATTTTGACGAACGTAAAGGGGATGCTATATACCATTAAGGTCGACCGAGTGCTCTACGGGACATCGCGTATCAAACAAGCAGTATTCTCGAATTGGAAGCTTAGGGACATAAACTCAGCATTGAAAGACAACGTTGATCGAAAACCCGTTTACGTTCATGTATTCGAGCATGATGAATCTAGACCAGGTGTAATATCAGCGAGGGTAACAAATGTCCCCAACTTCAGGATGGGCGAATTCATGCTCTTTTCCTTGCAAGTTTCAAAGCTTCTCAAAGATATACCAGATTCCGTGGTACTCTACGATTTGGAAAACTTACATGATTTTAAGTCCGAGTTTACATGTATGGCTGAATTAAAGCCGCCGGAGTACTTCACAGTCGGGTTCGGAGAGCAAAGTACGTGGGATCTAACCGAGACAGAATGGAAGAATAAGCTGCCAACCGTAGAAGCATTTTGCGAGGTAATGTCGATTCCGAATCTTTGTCGGCGAGAACAGGAACTTCGCCTTTTACTCTACAGTAAGGATAAGCATCTCGCCGCCAATGCTGCAACAGCATTACGGCAAATTGAACGTACCCGAAAAGCGAATCATAATCCACTGCGATTGGAATAGGAGAGATGAAATAATGGCAAAGATTCCAGCGTTGTTAACCGGAGATTTATATCAGTGCCAGTATCCCCAAACACTAAAAAAACTATTGACCATTATCTCCTCCTCATGACATTTTAAGTAATCATGTTAGACTATACTCGGTCGGGTACCGGCGTGGATTGAACAAGAGAAGATGAAGAGCGAGAGAGGTCAACGGAACAAGAACCACGTCCTCCAATCCGGTTGCATCTGCTCTTCCGACTAGCCCTCGAAATCGTCTACATCCACGAGGTACTGTTCCAGTGCTCTCGTACTTTGAGAACCCGATACGCCGTGTACGATTTTGCGTGGGTATACCCAAGTTTCTTGCCGAGGTTTCCACCCGCTTCGCTCGGCGCATCCCAGCACGGCTCAATGTCCTCTTGCAGACAGTATGAAATCATTCGTGCTGCAACCGCCTGTGCTAATCCTTTCCGTTGATGTTCTCGCCGCGTCGTGACACTGACGTCGAATTTCCCGCCGCCAACCGCATACGATGTACAGCCGGAGACAACTTCACCGTTGTGCTCTACGATGAAGCCGACGCCCCGGCGAAGAAAATCCTCCGGAGTTGGGTAGTTTGGGAAGTCGATTAGACCGTCCCCCATTTGAATTAGCCTCTTGGCTTCCGCCGGGCATGATACCTGTTTAATCGAGTAGCCGGAAGGGAGTTGGCGTTCGAGATTTTTCAACTTTTCGATACTCCAAGAACCACCCCTACACGTTATCCTTCTCCATTTTTCCAAGCGATGCCCCCATCTCCCGTAGAACGCATCTACCCATCTGGAATTTTCGGGGATCAATATCGTATTCGGGAGTATCTCTTTCAGTAGCGCCTCTGCTGCCGGAGTCGTCGCGTCGCCAGCCAGGATGTGCGCCCAAACGAGGGTGATGCGACCGACGGTTGGGCACTCTACGTCATTGACGGCAACTGTGCCCATCTCTCCGCTCAATGCGGATGCGACGTAGCCGTGCAAGTAGGGATAGTTGCGATAAAGCGTGCAGGCAATATGTAGTTGATTTGGTTGAAGTTCAATCATCGTGTTATTGGTTGGTCTTACCCGATTTCTCCTTCTCTAATGTTAATTGTCCGAGATACGCAGGCGTGCCTCCGTCGCAATAAGTGATAAGTCTCGGAGTTCCGTCCAGAAATCATCCGGAATCTCCTCTTCGAAGAAGGCAACGTTAGATTCAATCTCGGCTGCTGACCGAGCGCCCGGAATCACCGAGGCTATACTCGGGTGACCGAACGGAAATTGCAGTGCCGCCGCCTGCAGCGACACGTTGTGACGGACGCATACCTCTTGTATTCGACGGGTGCGATCCAAAACTTCAGGTGTGGCAGGCAGGTAGTTGTAGTAGGCGCCCTCCACGGCGCCCGTCGCAAGAATCCCGGAGTTGTACGGTCCGCCAATGACAACGCGTATGTTTTTTTCCTCACAGCGTGGAAGGAACTTCAGAGCCGGTGCCTGCTCAAGCAGGGTGTAGCGCCCTGCCAACAGGAAACAATCGAAATCGCCTTCAACGGCGAAATCGTACAGCATCTGCCATTGGTTCATCGCCACCCCGACGGCTTTCACCACTTTTTGAGCGCGAAGTTCATCCAACGCCGGATAAACCTGATCCATCACTTTAGCGAAATGACTTATTGCGTACGGATCGTCGAAGTCCGGTTGAATACTGATTCCCTCATCCGGATCGTGAATAAAAAGGACGTCAATGCGATCGGTTTGAAGGCGTTTCAGGCTTTCTTCGATAGAACGCAAGACCGCATCACGGGAGAAATCGAAGGCTTTGTCTAGCGGCGGCACATCCACGAACGGCGATTCGGGGGGCTCTTCCTCGGTGCGCGGTAAGAGCGAGTAACCGACCTTCGACGAAATTACAAATTCGTCTCGTTTGTACCGTGAAAGTCCTGATCCCAATCGGTTTTCACTCCGTCCGTAGCCGTAGAGCGGCGCCGTATCGAAGTAGCGTATGCCCGCAGAATAAGCACTGGTTATCGTTTCTGTGGATACAATGTCCTCCACAACAGTGTACAGGTTTCCAAGCGCAGCCCCGCCCATTCCCATCTGCGTGACTTCCAGACCTTGCTCCCCAATCTCCTGCATTTTGTCTCGGTTCATCACAAACGTCCCCTATCCGCCAATCAATCTGCCAATTTCCCAGATAATGCTCGAAACGGCAAATCCAACATAAACCAGTGAAGCCAGAATCATCATTGTGGTGCATATTCCACCCGGTCGAGCGAACTTGGGCAAGAACCGGCGATTGATATACAGTGTCAAGGGGACGTAGAGCGCCATTGCGAATCCCCCCATGTAGGCGGCGTTGAGAAGGAAACCCAACTCGCTAACTCCCATCTGTTCCATGACGAAAGTAATTAGGCAGCCAGCAATTATCCAAATGCCCGCTATCAGCATGTACCACCAACTCAACGTCCGTTTCCGCGCGCCCTTAAAGTTGGTGTACACAATGTCGGAGACTGATCGTGAAACGCCGTCAACCAATGCGAGTTGCGTGCTGAAAAGCGTTGCCACACCGACCAGCAAGAAGATTGTGCGTCCGGGTCCACCCCACACCTCGGCGAGCACCTGCGCCTCGTCCCAGATTAGTGTCCCCTTTTCAGGTACGATCCCCTTGGGATGCAGCACGGCGAGGGCGCCAAAAATAAATAGCATCATGGTAACCGTGTTTAACGCCCAGAAAAAGAGAATCTGATCCTTCTTCACATAACTCCACCATGCCGCGAAACGCGTACGGTTTTCTTCGGTTTCCTCAAAGACAAAACCGGTGGAAGGAACCGTTTCGGTTCGACTCCGAAGCGGGTTCTGCAACTGCGGAAGACGACCGCCCATGCCGATGTTCTTGTCGCGTAGATAGAATGTGTAGAACAGGTTGGCTGTTCCGCCCGCACCGGCAAAGACCAACGCGATGAAGAGCGTCTTGACCGACATCCTCGGATCCTTATACCCGATATTCACTATTCCGCCGCCCAACTCCTTCCAGGTGTCAGCCGACCCGATGGCAATCACGACCGCAATCAAGCCGATGGTTACAATCGCCACAAGTACTTCAATCGTCTTTTCGACGGAATTATAGATGAGTTTGGGGCCAAACAGGATCAGCGCCACCGCCCCAAACGTAATCACCGTCCAAAACGTATCTGAACCCCAGCCACCGGGACCAATGAGCAGGGCTTTCAGTGCAAGACCCGATGCGCGCGCCCAACCGGGCGCGATCCAACTCACCAACGTCAAAAGGATAAACAACGGCGCAAACCCGCGCCACACGCGGCTAAAACCGGTGTATACGGTCTCGCCTGTCGCGATTGTCCAGCGCGCGATCTCGAAATTAACCCACAACTGAATGAAAATCCCTACCATTGCCGCCCAAACCATGCTTCCGCCGTATTCTGCGGCGATCCTGGGCCAAATAACAATCTCCCCCGCACCGATAGATAGACCGACCAGAATCGCGCCGGGACCGGCTATTTTCCAGAACGGTAGTGTCTTCTCGGGCAAATCCGAGGTCTTGAAGTCTTCAAGCGGTTCATAGATTTTGCTCATTAACTCTCCCTCCAAAATCTATAGTCACTTACATCCATATTTTCGAATATTATGATTGTATGTTAATCAACGATGACGATATGCGCTAAGTGGTTCTTTCGATAAAAAATCGATGTACAGGTTTTGCGTTTTTGGCTCGGTGCGGTTAGAATGGGATCTCTATCGCCCTCGTTATCCACTCGTTTGATTCTATTCGGTCACTTGAACGCACCTACCGGGTCCGGTGAAAATTAGAATTACCGATTTAAAAAAATCAAACTTCATTTAGTCTGCGCATTCCACAATCTAACAGATTACGGAACAGAAGTATATAATTACCCGCACAGGCTCTTCCTTCAGCAATACAAAATAAGGCAAGATTTTCCAGCACGGTTGAACCTACAACCACCGGCAAATTATAGCAAAGCACTAATAAATCCTCAAGCGAAAAGGCTGTTAACCGCCTATTTGTAGAGGACGGTCCCCGTTCCGTCCCATGTATGATTTGATAGCCGAAAACTCTCAGGCATTATGTGCATGACCTCGCGGCGGAATGCAAAGTCTATTCTCTAACTCCCTTAAGTGTGATATACTTGGCCCAACCTAGTCATAGGCACACCCCGTTTGCCGTCACCCCTTGCGCACGGTACGGCGCGGCGGAGCGTGCCTATCACCGATGAAGGCCCTGCTCCGCGGCATAAATCTGGGAAAGAGAGATGGAGACTCCGGCAACCTCTATTCACAATTTCACCGAGCGGGCGGAGGCGATCGCCAAATCGCTGTATCCGCACCAGATTGAGGGTGTTGCGTTCCTGCTCGGGCGCCGTCGTTCACTCCTAACGGACGACATGGGCTTGGGTAAAACCCGTCAGTCCATCATTGCCATGATTGAAGCGGAACCCAGGGGACCCTATCTGGTGATATGCCCTGCGTCGGTGAAGCGAAATTGGGTGCGCGAGATTGAGATTGTCCTGCCGGAAGCCCGAACAGCAATTGTTGGTCCCGCCCAGCTGCCGACGCATGATTTCCGCGGCTGGATCATCCTCAACTACGACATCCTAGGTAAACATCTGGAAGCGCTGATGCAATTCCGTTGGTCGGGCATGGTATTCGACGAAGCGCACTACCTGAAAAACCACCGAAGCCAACGTTCCCGCCACGCGAGCAAGCTGGTCAAGCAGACCGCAGGCGAACCGGTCGTGCACGCCTTGACGGGGACGCCGCTGACCAGCCGGCCGCGCGATCTTTTCCCGCTGCTCCAGCTCATCGAACACCCGTTGGGCAAGAGTTTTCTGAGTTTCGCGAAACGCTACTGCGAAGGATATCAGGGAGAGTTCGGCTTGGTCGCGGACGGCGCTAGCAACATTGAGGAATTGACGCTCCAACTTCACGGCATCATGCTCCGCCGGACAAAGGACGAGGTATTGGATCTTCCCCCGAAGTTCCGGACTTGGTTGGATATTGACCTGCATCCGCACGCGGTCGAGCACTTCAACAAAGCCGTGCGTGACTTCCTTCTGACGAGTGACGAATCCTATGAATTTCAGGATTCTCAAGAAGACGAAGATCCAGAAGCGAGTCAAAGGCGGCGGCGTGTTATCGGTCAACTCACGAGTGCCAGGAGAAAACTGGCGTTTGCGAAGTGTCGTGACACAATCAAAGTGGTCGAGAACGCACTGGAACAAGGGGAAAAGGTTATCGTGTTTTCAGCCTTCGTCAACACAATCGAACGGTTTTCCAAGCGTTTTGGTGCCGAGGCGGTAGCCGTTTTCGGGGAAGTGCCGGCAGAGGAACGCCAAAAACGGGTTGACCGATTTCAGCATGACCCGGAAGTCAGGGTGTTTCTCGCAAATCTCCATGTAGGCGGAGTCGGACTTAATCTGACCGCCGCCCGGCAGGTGGTGTTCAACGACCTTGATTGGGTACCGGCGAACCACTGGCAGGCGGAAGACCGCGCCTACCGAATCGGACAGACGGCGCCTGTCAATGTGACGTACATAATTGCGCGCGGAACGGTTGACGAATTTGTGCGAACCGTACTGGAAACCAAAGCCCGGCTGATGGAAGATCTTGTCGAGGGCAAGGCGCTCGGCGTAGACTTGGGCACCGATGTCATCGGCGAACTCAAGCAGATGATGAAAGTCATTCCGACTCGGATGGACAAGCTTTCAAATAATGGACAAGGAAGAGCCCAAATGAGCTCCGTGCTACGAGAAGCCGGTAATGCTTACATCAAAGAGAACGCCGCTTATCTCGACGAAGCCGCCCGGCGACGACTCTTACCGTATTCTCGGAAAGCCATTGAGACGTTGGCGAAAGTCCTAGCTGGACCGGATCGAAGCGTGTATCGGGCAGAGAGCTCCACCAAACCGGGACAGTTCTACCAACTGGAAGTTGTCGGTGCAGACATCACGTGCGACTGCCCCGGCTTCACGCACCGAGGAAGTTGCCGGCATGTGCGCGTACTAAAACCGCTTCTGGTGGCAGACAAACCCCTACCGGAGGGTTACTCGCAAATAGAGAACTTATAAATTTATAATCCAAATCGAGTCAATCATCGCTCGCAGTGAATTGACAAATCCACTGCACATCTGCGGGCATGGATTAGATACGACAGCAAAGCCTCGCGGATATTCTTCTACAATTTATGCCATTTCGCTTGAATAATAGTGTATAAGGTATCTTAAATATAAAGTTCCCGTTTGCCGTAGGCGGGAATCAAACGACCGAAAAGAATCAAACGAGTGGATAACGAGTGATCAAGGGAACGGTTAGTGACCGCGATAGAGATCCCATAGTAAATCCCGTGCGATAGAAATCCCTTTGCCCCGCTGGCTTTGCACGGAGACAAGGGTTCTTACATTCCTCCACTCAACAATCTCTACTTGATCCTCGTAATTGATGCGCTTGTATTTTGGCGTAATGGTATTAGCAATCTCTGCACCGAACTTATGAATTGCTCAATCATACGGACGGCATAACCAAAGAAGGGGGAGACCAACATGGAATCAGAGCAAAAACCGGCTGAAACATTGTATCTTATTGACGGACACGCCCAAATCTTTCGCGCCTACTACGCCATCCGCGGGGGGTTGCGCAGCCCGGCGGGGGAACCGACCCACGCCGTCTTTGGCTTCACGGGCATGTTAATCAAGCTCTTGTCCGAACTTCGACCCCAGTATGTCGTGACGGCAATGGATATGCCGGGACCGACATTTCGCGACGAGCTCTTCGACGAATACAAAGGAACGCGGGAAGCCACCCCCGATGACCTAATCTCGCAAATTCCTCGCATCACTCAAGTGCTCGAGCGCTTTGATATTCCGATAGTTGGCGTAGAGGGATTGGAAGCGGACGATGTCATTGCCACCATTACCCAGCGCGTTCTTGATAATCCCTCGTGCAAGGATTTGCATATCCGGATCATCTCCAAAGACAAAGACCTTGAGCAACTTCTCGGTGATCGCGTCACGATGTTTGATATCCATACAGACAAAACAATCGACGTGGGGTCGCTGCGGGAAGACAAAGGCATTACGCCGGAACAGGTTATCGATCTGCTGGCGTTGATGGGTGATACCGTTGACAATGTACCCGGCGTCGAAGGAGTCGGTCCCAAAACCGCCGCCAAACTCATACAAGACTTTGAATCCATCGACGGCATCTTTGCCAATATCGACAAAATCAGAGGCAAGCGTCGGGAAAACCTAGAGAAGGCGCAGGCTCATCTACCCCTGTCGCGCACCCTTGTAACTCTGAAGCGCGACGCCGATTTCCCGTTTTCACTTGAGCAGGCGCGAGTCAACCCGCTTGAACTCCAGAAAATCCTCCCACTGTTCCAAGAATTGGGTTTTAACCGCTTTCAGCGGGAGGTAGAGCAGCTTGCCGGCGGCGAAGTCACGCCCTCTCCGAAGACCGGAGAACGCGAGACGCGAGGGGAGCGCGTCGCCGTTTTGGAGGAGCAGACGACAGCGATCTTGGAGAAAGGCGAATACGAAACCGCGGACAGCGGCGACTACACGGTGATCACGACACCTGAGCAGTTGGAATCGCTCGCCGCGACCCTCCGCGAACAGCCGATTATCAGCGTCGATACCGAAACGACCAGTTTGGAACGGGATGCCGCGCTTTGCGGATTGAGTTTCTCTTGGAAACCTCGGCACGGCGTTTACGTCCCTGTTCGCTCCCCAAGCCCCGGCGACCACCTTGACGCTGGAACCGTCTTAACCGCCTTAGCTCCCATCCTGTCGGACAACAATCTGCACAAGTGCGGTCACAATCTGAAGTTTGACGCACAAGTGTTGCTGCGAAACGGCGTCAGGTTGCGCGGTGTGGTCTTTGACTCGATGCTAGCCAGCCTACTCATCGATCCCGAGCAACCAGGCCACCGACTCGACACGGTCGCCTTGCTGCATCTGAATTATAAGATGATTCCACTCTCCGACCTTATCGGAGAAGGTGAAAATGAGACCAGTATCGACACCGTTCCGCTAGCGGAGGTCACGAGCTACGCTTCGGAGGACACAGATGTCGTATTGCGTCTTTATCACCACCTCCTGCCAAAGTTAGAGGAAATGGGCATGACGGCTCTCGTGCGGGAAATCGAATCACCTCTCGCTCCAATCATCGCGGAGATTGAGTTCAACGGCGTTGTCTGCGACCCGGAGGAGTTGAAGCGCCAAGGCGATGTCATTAACGAACGCATCGACGTTCTCCGAAGTGAAATATGGGAGCTTGCCGGCGGCGAATTTCACGTTGAATCGACGCACCAGCTTGGGGATGTGCTTTTCAATAAACTCGGTTTTGAGCCCGTCAAAAAGACAAAGAGCGGTAGACATGGAACGGACGTGACTGTTTTGGAGCGGTTAGCCGCGAAGGAGGATGCGAACGATCCGCCTACTGCGGTGCCGCGCCTCATCATTGAGTACCGTCAACTCACCAAATTGGCGAGCACCTACCTTGGTCAACTACGGAACGCAGTGAACAAGGACACCGGGCGCATTCACGCAACATTTCACCAACTCACCACCGCTACCGGACGGTTGGCATCACATGGGCCAAACCTTCAGAATATCCCGGTGCGCACCGAGGTGGGCCGCCAAATTCGTAAAGCGTTCAAAGCGCCTGAAGGCTGCAAGCTAATCTGCGCCGACTATTCGCAAATCGAACTCCGTCTGCTCGCGCATTTCAGCGAAGACCCCAATCTGATCGAGGTTTTTGAGCAGGGGCTGGATATCCATACCTCCGTGGCTTCACAGGTCTATGGGGTTCCCGTCGAAGCCGTGACCCGTGAACAACGCGACCAAGCGAAGACCATCAACTTCGGGATTATCTACGGGATTTCCGCATTCGGGCTTTCCCAACGGATTAAAGGCATGGACATGAAAACTGCGGGGGCGTTAATCAACGACTACAAGGAACGTTTCCCGGGAATCGATGCCTTCTTGAACCGCTGTATTCAACACGCTTTGGAGCACGGTTATGTCGCCACGATCACCGGAAGGCGGCGTGCCATTCCGGAGATTCACTCCCCGAACCGAAACAGGCAGAGTCAAGGCGAGCGGTTGGCGTTCAATACCGTGGTTCAGGGGAGCGCGGCAGACCTAATCAAAGCGGCAATGGTCAACGTGCAGAACCGGATTGAGCGGGACGGTCTACCGCTGAAGTTGTTGCTCCAAATCCATGACGAGTTGGTCTACGAAACCCCCGAATCACTCACCGAGAAACACGCAGCGATCGTGCGCAACGAGATGGGACATGCGATGGATTTGAGAGTCCCTCTCCTCACCGACGTGGGGATTGGCGACAACTGGATGTCCGCCAAGTCCGACTAAACTCCACTTTGTCCAAAAATACGGTAGGGTGCGATCAAAGGAGCGAAAAGCGATCAACCGACTGATTGGGGAGGGCGATAGAAATCTTCTCCTAGTCGAGACCTCCCTCTGTTGCAACAAAATCCTGTCTCTCGCTAACTGCCCACCACAACCTCAACCTCCTCATCGGTCAAGCCGTAGAGCTTGTAGACAACCTGATCAATAAGCACGTCTGTCTGTCGAATGCGGGTGATCAGGGGATTGAGTTTGGCGAGGCTAGATGTAAATTCGCGTTCCAACGATTCTTGGAAATTTCGACTAGATGGATCGACTTGGATAATCCGCTGGTTTTTCTTGAGAATCCGAAGTAGGTCATCAAGAGACAGATCGAAGTAACTCTGAATCGCGGTTTTGTTTTGGAGTGCCTCAATTTCGACCCCGATTTCCCGTTCCAGCCAGCGATGGAAGTCTCGAATCTCGTCCCTTTTCGTGTTATTCATCTCAACCATTTGCTCCGCGAGGAAAGCGAGCAGGTCGTGGACGATATCGGAATGCTCGGGATCGGCGGCGAGATGGTGTTTCACAAAGCCCAGAACGCAGTCAATGCTCCCTTTGTTGAGGCAGAATTCGTAAAGCGTTTTGGCTTTTTCGTGTTGGCGGCTGCGTTCGATAGCAGGGGTGGTGAAGTTGATACGGCGGATAGGGAGCTCCCGAACTGTTGCGATGTCAAGTTGAGGGAAATCATCCCGCTTGGCAACTTCGGAAAACCAAATGAACATTTGTGAGAACAGCCTAGAGTTTATAAGTGCCAATGAATAGCACAAGGAGATGGAAGGACTTTTGCTGATTGCAAGCAGGTACGATTTGTTAATAGCGAAATCTGTATCGACAAGAGTGGCATGTATCCTATGCTGACGGCTAATGATCCGACGAATAATTAGCCTTTCTTTATTGAAGAAATCATTTTCAGGGCATTCTGTCAAGCCAACCATGCTTACCTGTCCTATTCTTTCTGGACGGAGATTGTATCTGCCAACAGTTCCCCAGAATCCTGCTCTAGTCGCTTGACCTAATTCTGCTTCTCCAGAAAACGGTGTCATGCCACGGGCAACTTCCAGAAACGCTTCAGCTTTTGTCCCGTATTGATTGACTTTGTTGTATATAGAAATTATTAACGGGGAGAGTAAAGTTAAGAATCGATGGTGCGGATCCTTCGGCCATATAGCAGAGTTAACCTCGTCGTAATCTTGAGCCTTTGACGCCAATTCTTCCGCTGATTCGCGTATTCCATATCGTTTGACTAGCACCCGAACTGATTCGGGACCGGATTTTTGAGAAATAAAGATAATTGTGTCAATGTAGGCATCAGGAAATACGTCATAGGGCAAGTGGATTATATATTCAAGTGCACACACTGAATATAGCCACTCACGTAGACCACGGTACTTTCTTGCGGTTAGCCAACCGCTTGGGACGATAAGTCCCATTCGTCCCTGATGTGCTAATCCTAAGAATCCTCTTTCAGTAAAAACAACAAATGAATCTGCTACATTATCCACTGCCGGCAGATTAATCTTTACAAATTGCTTATCCGGTTCATCAAGATTCGCCCCATACGGCGGATTTCCTATCACAGCATCAAATCCCGGATTGTCTTTCTCTCGTCCGTATTTGTCGCGAAACACGTCGGGGAACTCAATTTCCCAATGGAAGAACCGCTTCTCCTCCGCTATCTCCTGTGCCCGCCGATAGCAGGATAGGTTTTCAAGGGCATCGGTGTTTTTGGAGCGGAGGAACTTCAGGGCTTGATCGTAATCGGCGCGTGACACATCGTTTTCGAAGTAAACGCTCGTCCAGAGGTTCGCCATCCCCTTGTGATAGCGGAGCATTGTCTGAGCGATGTCAAATTCGTGCTCCTTCGCGTGAATCTGGTCTGCGGTGCGGCTCCCGGTTTGCTCAATCAGCAGATAGTGACCGATGGCGGTTGAGACCTTGTCGGCGAAAGGGAATTCCATTGCAAATTCCGTCTGGGGTTCGTTAGTTATGCGACGACTTTTCCTCAGTTCCGGCAGGTTCGACAGATTTTCAATTTTCGCTCCAATCAGCGAGTTGCCGCAGCGGATATGATGGTCAAGGAACGAGAGCGGCTCGCCCTTTGCCACCGTGTGCAACCAGAGGGAGAGTTTCGCCAACTCCACCGCCATCGGGTTGAGGTCAACGCCATAAACGCACGATTCCACAACGCGCCGCCGCCAATAGGCGAGCTCCGTCTCCTCGCTCGCCGTTTCGGTCATGAGCGCCGCATCCGGGTGGGTGATCAGTTCTTCGGCGAGATAATCGACGACGCCGACGAGAAAATGACCGCTCCCTATGGCGGGATCGAGGATTCTGAGCGATAGAATCTCATCAACGCTTTTGCCCTCACAGAGCGGCGCCAGCGAGTTTTCGACGATGTAGCGGACGATGTAATCGGGCGTGTAGAAACTCCCTGTCGCCTTTCGTTCGCCTTTGTCAGTCAGCAGATAGACCTCGCTCTCCTGATAGGCGACTTTCTGATTGGGGGATGATTTTGGCGTGACCACCTCGCGCCCCTTCTTTGAAACGACGATCAAATCTTGGTCGGCAATTTGTGGTTGATATTCGAGCAAGCCCTCGTAGATATTCCCCAGATGACGCACGTCGAGATCGCGGTAGGCAATGCGTTCGCCGTTCTCCGTCCGCGTCAGGAGTTCAATAACCTGCGCCAGCGCAGCGTTACCAAGTTCGTGCTCCTCAAGAAACGAGTGATGCGCTGGATTGAAAAGCCCGCCGTTGTATTGCGGGATGAGGTCGTTCCAACCGTCGTTGATGAGCGTAAATAGTCCGCGTAGTCGCGCCCAATAATCACTTATCGTCGGAATAATCAGGTCGCCCCGATCAAGCGTTTCGTGAGTGGTCTCCGCGAGTGCCGCAAGGCTGTAGTGGGCGGCGTAGTCGGAGTTTTCGACCGGCAGCAGCCCTCGACTCTCGGCGTAGAGGATAAACAGGAGGCGGTACAACAGAATCAGAGAGTTGGCATGAATCTCATTGAGAGGCGGGTTGGTTTTGTCAAAATCGTTTCGCGGGAAATCGAGAAAACCGCCGATGAGCAGGCGTAGGGCATCGTACACGCGGTTCTTCAGGTCATCGGAAACCGCGATGGTGTGCTGCCGACTCTCCGTCAATACGAGGTCGAGTAACGAAGTCCCGCCCACATCGGGAATGAAAGCGCCGCGTCGAAAGAAGTAGTAGAAATAGCGGAAGCTATTTAAGTCTCCATTTCCGCTGAGAAGTGCGGCGAGATTTACCTCATAAAAACTATCCATCCGGTAACTGGTCTTACGATGGTAGAGCCGCCACTGCTTCCCGTTGGTCAGGATTCCCCAGTCTTTATCCGCACATCGGAGATAGAAGTCTATCTGGTAGTTTGGGTTCTGATTGTTGAACGGGTCGCCTGTGCCCTCCATCTTCTGATCCAGATTACGAGACCACGCCTTGGCGTCGCCGACAGCGAGTGCGGTTTGGAAGAACTGGTTTGTGCTAATGTGAGATTGTGCCGCATCGCGGGCATCCCCCGATGCGAAGAAAGCATAATCGGGGCGTTTGGTTCCCTGCGGCGTTTGGAGTGTGGGCTGCACCTCGAAAACATGCCTTAACCGTTCCAACATCGGTTGGATAAACTCGCGTTCGGTCTGCGCCTCGTTGCGGTTCTCCGCATTCGGCGTAAAGGTGTTGAAAAGTTCCTTGATTGCGGCGTAATCCGACTCAATGCCGGGGGTATCCACCCATCGCGGTTGATCCACGATAACGGATTCAAGGTAGTAGTCCGAAAACAGCGACTGATTTTTTACGGCGTCCGGTAGTTTTTTGGCGCTGACAGACATCGGCGCATCCAGTCTTTGCTATAGGCTTTTCGCCCTGGGTATTTAGTCGCGTAAGTGCTGACATAGGTGAGGAGTTAGTCCTTGTCGTTAAACCGGCTAAAAACGGCTATCAAAGGGAACCCAGCACAGATTATCAGCGCACCGAGGGATATTACGCTTGCGTGCGCGCTGAGCAGACCCGATGCCATACCTAGGAGAAAAGCGGCGATAACGATAGTAATAGTGATATTCCAACGCATTTTGAACGTCCCTTATAGCATATCAGTGTAATATTTGTAGGGTTGAAAAAGTTAACGCTCATGCGTGCCGCGCCGTTTCAATCCCTCTCTTCGCTATTTCGTAAATTTCACTCCCGGCTTTTCTTTCCCTTCCATCCTTCCTACCGTTCTTTCTTTCGCTTGACTGCCCTACAAGAAGGATATATAATTGGAGGTAGGTTGTCATGCTGAAAGCATGATTAAGAATCGAGTTAAGGTTTCGTGGGAATTCGGAAGTGAGACTCGTGCGTAACGCATAACGGCGCTCAGATCGCGAATTTCGGATTATCGGAGGGTGCGTCAATGCCGAAGGTACTAACTGCAGACGCCATCGAACAATACCACCGGGAAGGTTACTTCTACCCCATCAGAATCTTGGACGATGAGGGGGTCGCATCCAATCGGAGGCGGCTTGAGGAATTCGAATCGCGTCAGGGCAAACCCGTGGAAGGAGCGCAGCGCAGTAAATCTCATCTACTCTTCAAATGGGTTGATGACCTGATGCGGAATTCAACGTTGCTGGATGCCGTCGAAGATCTGATTGGTCCCGATCTCCTGTGCTGGAACACGATATTCTGGATCAAGGAGGCGGGGAGTCAAAGCTACGTCTCTTGGCATCAGGATTTGCGCTACTGGGGGCTTAATGCCAACGATTTGGTAAGCGTGTGGTTGGCGCTGTCGCCGGCGACGCTTGAGAGCGGCTGTATGCGCGTTCTGCCGAGAAGCCACAAGGGAGACTTGCTGCCTCACAACGATGAATACGAGCAGGACAACCTCCTGACTCGCGGGCAGGAGATTGCGGTAAAGGTTGACGAATCGGAAACTGTCGCCATGCCGCTAGAACCCGGCGAGATTTCGATTCACAATGTGCGGTTGGCGCATGCCTCCGGTCCAAACCGTTCAAACGACCGCCGCATCGGAATCTCACTCCACTACATGCCAACCCGATCAAAGCAGATGGTTGGGGAGTGGGACACGGCGGCGCTCGTCCGCGGCGAAGATCGATTCGGTCACTTTACCCTTACGCCGCGTCCAGCCAAGGACCTTGACCCGTCCGCGGTGCAATTTCACGAAAAGGCAACCGACGCCACCCGCGAGATTCTGTATAAAGACGCCCAGGAGTCTCGGCATACGATCTAACCGTTTCGCGCATTGATGCTAAATGCTAACACGCGACTTTGTAACTTAATCCATAGACTAACCACCGTTCGACCACACGTCACCCATTCCAACTCAGCACAAAGTCCTCCACGTCAAACCCCGCAGGCATCTCCGTCAGCCGGTATCGCATAACTCTTGACCCCCTATCGACGACGCACCGCTCAATCTCAGCTTCTATTTTCTCAAACAGGATTGAAAAACGCTCCCGGAGCTGATTCGCTTCCTCCTCGGAAAAACGCTGAGCAAAATCCTTAATCGCGTGGAAACCGATCCGGTGCTCCCCTGTCGCAACAATCTGTTCCTCCAGTGAAAGATTGACGTTCTCCCGAGACTTCAACGTGTGCAGCTTGTCAACCCACTTCGATAGGAACACGACGCACACCATCCGCCCTTCATCCCCCGGATGCAACGTTTCTAGTCCATTCATGAAAGCCGCTCTATCCCCCTTCAGGACGGCGCGAAGGGTAGACTCCACCACATCGCACTGTTCTTGGTACAACCGAGTGAACTCTCGAAACCGGTCGCGTATTCTTCGCGGGAGAGAATTGGTGAATTCCAATTCCCAGCCATGTGCATTAACAACCGGGAATACCGGACCGCCCAGAGCGCGATAGCCGAGATGAACCGTGCGCCGCAACTTCGTACCGTAGTTGCTGCCCCAGTGCAACATGAAGTGGGTATAGACAATCCCATCCCCCGCTTTAAGCTCGATTGGCGTGCCTCCCGGCATCGGCTGCTGCGGGTTCGTTAGCAGGTGTTGGTGTTCCTCCTCGGTATTTGGGCGGGAGTGGCTCCCTGGAACCACCCAGAATACACTGTCATCGTACAGCGGGATATTCCACTGAACATAACCGGGTGCGTTGGCCAGCATATCCATTTGCATACCGCTCAAGGGTGCTTGCGCAACGGGATTAACATCACGATGCCAACTGGCAGGCCCATGGTCTCGCGGGGGACTGCACATCAGCGCCATCAATGTGACTGCGGCGTCTGACGAACGCATCAGTTGTTGGCTCACGCCTAGTGTGTTCTCATGCAGGCAAAACTCCACCGTGTCAGCGGTCTTTTCGTTAACGACCTCGTTGAAAAATACCCTCGGTTGGGCAGCAGTTTCCCAAGTCCCGCCCGGCGGGTCGTCCGGTTCGCGCTCACGCCGCCACACCGCCTTCTGTCGATCGACGAGGACTTCAAAACTCGTCCGGAGCGCATCCAATTGATCTGGCGGGATGACCTGCGGCAGTATGATGAATCCGTCGTCCAATAGTTGCTGTGGATTGACTTTCATAATTGTTATTCTTGAAATGGTCTCTGGTGTTTGTCCCGCTGATTATAGTCGCTTGAATTCATCTTCACACACAAATTGAAGATAAGCTACTGGATTTGAAAAATTGTTGCGACAAACCAACTACCTGTAAGAGCGACCCCCCGGTCGCGACCTCTTGTAACGACTAGAACTTGCTTTTATAAGAGATACACAACAAACTGTGTTACTACAGATCGAGCTGTTTAGGCCCAAATGTAAAATTCGTAGTTGAATTGACCACTATTTACGAATAGGTGCGTTTAGCTCATGTCAGTCCCCAGATACTCGTCGCTGTACCGCCCAATATCATATCGCGATCAGCGTCCGTCAGAAACGGCAATCCCTCACGGATGAGTCCGAGTTCCTCGCTCAACGGCAGCCAATTGTGCTTGATACGGTGATGACCGGGATATCCGGTACCCCACACTAATCGCTCCGCGCCAAAATCGTTGAGCAAAGCCTTGATAAATGGGTGCACATCCTCGAACGGTAACGCCTCGCTGGATCGCCCCGCAATGTCCGACACCTTCACATACACGTTCTCGTGCAGGGAAAGCGCTAAGATCGGCTCAAATCCCAATAAGCCGGATGATACCTCCGGATAGCCCATGTGATCGAGAATCAATGTCAGGCGCGGGTGCTGTCGGGCAATGCACTCCACCTGATCGGCGTAAGCGGCATCAAGGTGAAATTGAATGACGGCGCCAAGTGCGTCTATCTCCTCCCACATGGCGCGATTCTGATCTGTGAGGAGAATCTTTTCATCGGGATAGTAGAGCGGGTGGAACCGAAATCCGGCGAGGTTACGCTCATTAACCCAGTATCTGACGAGTTCGTGGTTGTCCGCAGCCTGCGGATCAATCAGCCCATGCCCAACGAATCGGTCCGGAAAACGTGATACGGAATCTGCAATGTAGCCGTTGTCCCATGTGGACCAGCTCGTTTGCACCAAGACACACCAATCAACACCGTGGACATCCATTTCGGCTAAGAGTTCATCGGCAGTGCCCGGCTCGTCCGGATACGAATTCCAAGTCGGTGCGGTTGGCCCAATCGGATAGTTCGGCGGGTCAATCTCCCAGACGTGAACGTGTGTGTCAACAATCATGAGCAATCTCGAAAGCCAAACGTACGCCTAGTCTACCTCTTCACACCCGTCTTCGCCCCTTTCGAGCGCAGGTAATCGACCATCGATTTTCTGTCACGATCAAGGCCAAAATCAAGCGGCGTCCAGCCCATATCCGTTTTGGCATTGATTTCCGCCCCTGCTTCGAGCAAGAGGTCAGCCTGTTCAACGAATCCCGCCCATTCAGCGAGCGTGTGCATGGGAGTCCAATTCCCATGTGCGTCACTTTGAGCGTTCACGTCGGCGCCATGCTGTATGAGCAATTCGGTAATTCGAACAAAACTGGATTTCGATCCTCGTCGTGGGCGCACAGCCCAATGGAGAGGCGTCAGTTCGTCACCATCTGTAGCCGTCGCACGCGACGGATTGTCTTCGAGCAAGTCCTGCACGACCCCCAACATTCCGAAGTGTGACGCGGTCAAGATGTCGACTTTTGCACCTCTCGCCAGAAGATAATCCATTACAGCCTCGCCTTCCTCGCAAGCACCGTAGATAAGCGATGCGCACTGTAGCGGCGTATAATCACGATTATCACGGGCATTGATTAATTTGGGGGTCTCTTTTATCATGCGTCGAACAGCGTCCAGCAGCCCTGCTCTAGCAGCCGTGAAGATGTCATATTCGGCGCCATTGTCTGCCAGATACTGTACGATTTCCCGGTGCTGCGGGCGATGCCAAACCACCAGCTCCGCCGCGATCTGTATCAGGCTGCGCGAACCGCTATGCTCTCGCGCATTGGCGAGTCGGCGGTCTCCTTCAACCAAGGCTTTTACCCTCGACAAATCGCCTTCTCGAACAGCGTTAATAATTGTGTCCACTTGTACTCCATGGTCATTTTTCTGTGCGTCTAAGGGTGAAATGACGGCACAAAACATACTACCAAGCATCAGAGCCGCGCCAAGTATCATGTGCGTGAGTTTCGCTCTCATCTTCATGTGAATTTCAATTCTTAGCGGAAATACGTAGCATGCCGTTATTCCTGTCAGGATAATCCTTGCAGCAAGGAACACTAGTTTTTCGCTACATGGCTAGCTATGAAATAGTGTTCCTTCGCAGAATGGTTTTCACTCCAGCGGAGTGACATGTCCGTAGAAAAAAGTTGATGGTTTCTCCCGCTCCAGCGGAGCGGCATGTGAATTCCACGCCATCGTTCCTGTCGGAAAAATTCTTTCAGCAAGCAGCACTCATTTTTCGCTCTATGACTAGCTGTGAAAAAGTGTTCTGTGACAGAGTGCGATGAATTGTATTACTACGCGAGGCGCGGGTTTGTTGGACTTGTGTAAGAATACCCTGCTTACTCTTGTAATTTCTGGATGCGTCCTCCTTATTGACTTGTACAAGTGCAGAGCGTGATGTTGTCGCTGGACTGTTATTTCTGCCCTTAATATCCCTTCTCTTTATCCACCACATTCTGCAGCGGTTCCCCCTTCACATACCGGTGCAAATTCTCTACGAACCGCCCCATCGTTCGTTTTGGGAAATGTTGTGAGCCGCCCGCGGTGTGGGATGTCAGAATCACGTTGGGTAGCGTCCACAACGGGCTGTCCTGCGGACAGGGTTCCGTGTAAGTGACATCCAGTCCAACCCCCGCCAGTTTGCCGGAGCGCAACGCCGCAATCATCGCCTCCTCATCTACCACCTTTCCCCGACTGACGTTGACGAGAAGACTTCCCGCATTTAATCGGTCAAAGAGATCTTGAGATAGCAGTTTGTGCGTTTCCGCCGTAATCGGACAGCAGACCATGACCACATTGGACTGCGACATGAGTTCCGGCAGATAGTCCATCTTCTCCAACCGGTCGACGGATTCGGGCGGCTGCATATCTTCGGGATCAACGGCAATAACCCGGAACTCAAATGCTTTCGCCCGGTCCGCGACGGCGCGCCCGATACCGCCCAACCCGATGATTCCCATGGTCATGCCTGCGAGCTCCAGACACGGCGCGCCTCGCCACTGCTTGCTTCTCATGAATTCCAACTGCGTGTGGATCTGCCGTGTCAGCGCCAGTAGCAGCGCAAACGCATGTTCGGCAATCTGAGGTCCAAAAAGCCCGCCCGCATTCGTCAGCACGATGTCGCTCTTCCTGAATTTCTCGTACAGGTGTCCTTCAGCACCGGCATGAGGCTGCTGAACCCACTTCAGCCCATCGGCGCGATCAAAGTCGGCTTCGGAGAGTATTCCAAACATAATCTCGATTCCGGTGAGATGGTCTGCCAGTTTCTCTCCATCCGGTAGAAATGTCACCTCAGCCTCGGACGGTGCATCCTTCAACAACCCCTCAACATTGGGCCCATATCGACTGCCAATTAACACGCGCACCATTTTCACGTCTCCTTTTTGTGTTTACGCAAAAAGCACAATGATGAATTTCTGCCATGATTTCATGTTGCAGAATCCCTTGTAGGGAATAACAACCGTTATTCCTTACGGATGTATAAGTCCTACGTGACTTAAACCCGATAGCTTTCAGAGATACCGTTTGATAAGATCAGCAATGTCATCGTGTCCCTTTTTCTCCGCCCAAGCAAGCGGCGTTGCCCACTCTGCGCCGGCAAGTGTGGGATCGGCGCCGCGCTCGAGATAGAGACGCGCAAGCTCGTGTTTTCCCCAACGAACCGCCCAACCGAGGGGTGAAGATTGTAGCAGATCATCTATGACATTCAGATCGGCCCCGTAATCGAGGAGAATGCCTCCAAAGGTGATGCGTTCAGGTTCGGTCATGATGGGTTCACCCCAAACAACGCCGCACGCCGCCAGATCGTGGGCGAGCCGGTATCCGAAACGCCCTACCAGATTGGGGTTGATGCCATGCTCCAAGATCATCCGAAAAATTTCGGGATAGATGGTGCGGTCAAAGTCGCGAAACATGCGGTGAGGGTTGGTGCGCCAAAGGCGAAGCGGTTGCTTCAGCAGAGTGAACCAGCGATTGTCATCCGGTTCCCAATCGAGTTGCCGTAAACACATCCCCACAATATTCGGATCGCCCCCGCAGCCAGCCGCCCACAGTAGTTCCTCGGCAAGTGACGGGTCGTTGTGGAGGGCAACTGCGGCGGCGGACGCCTCGCCTTCGAGTCCGGCCGTCATAGGATCCAACACGCCGCCGTACCTGAACAGCAACCCCTTCATTTTTTCATCGCGATTGTTATACGCGTTACCTACGGGATTGCCGCTGGCATAGATGCTGGCGTTGGGATCGGCGCCGCGTTCAAGCAGGAGTTCCGCAATCTCATACTGAGAATGACGCGCCGCATGAGCCAGCGGTTCACCCCACGAATACGGTTTGGATTCGTAATCATGGAGTTGATGTCTGTCGTCGGGATCGAGACCCAAGTCTAGCAGGGCGCGAACCATCTCGAGGTTGTCGTTCTCCACGGCGATCTGGAGAAGACCGTCCCGCCTACTGTCGACAGATTCAAAGCGGTTAGGATGTTGCTCGGCATACGCGCGTACAAAGTCGAAATCACCGAGCGCAACCGCAGATTCGAGCGATTGTTCGCATCCCGCCTGAAGCAGGATACCGGCGCAAATCAGACAGCCTTCATTGATAGGTCTGTTACGGCCACGTATATTGTGAACGGCGCCGTCGAGCGGCGACTGCCCCTCGGGGGTGAGATGGGTAATATCGGCATCGCGGGCGAGCAACTCCTGAACGAGTTGGTAACGACCGTGAGACGCCGCCGCATAAACAACACTGCCGCCATTCCGGTGACACGCGTCGATTAAATCCGGCTGTTGATCGAGAATTGACAACGCCTCCGCATTTTGGCCCTTACCGACGGCTGCAAACAGCGCGTCATTTTCTTCGCTAATCGTGATGTTCTTGCAGGCGGCGAGTTTGCGTTTTTCGTCCTCTTCCCGCAGGATGTGTACAATCTCATCCATGCCGCGTTCACGGGCGATGGTAAGCGCGTCGGTGGCATCGCGGTGGGGGTATATGCCGTGCGTGTGATTCGCACCCGCCTCCATGAGGATGCGCACGGCGTCGGCGTTTTGATTCATGACCGCGTAATGAATGGCGCGGTGTTCATCGTTCTCCGACAAGTGAACGTTGATTAGATCGGGCTGCAAATCAAGAATCTGTTGAATCTTGGTGACATCGCCATCCTTCGCAGCATCGCATAGGTCGGCGACTCTATAGGTTTCATTCGTTGCCATGCTTGTCCTCCGTTACTGATCGGCTTGAATAAACCAAATCAGATTTGTACACAATCGAAACTAAGGCGCATTTAAATTTGGTAACTGTTTAGTCTACTGATTTCTAGTGCCAGCGTAGGATAAACGCTTACGAGTTTAGGCGATATTTTGCCATACTTCTGCAGGTCACGCCTTGCGATCAAGCACGCGCAATAGAAATCTCATTCTTGGCACGTCTTATGGCTTTAGGATACTTGCTAACCAGCAAGCGAATGAATAATGAGTGCGCTAGAGATCCACTAATCAAGAGCCACTAAACACTTCCTACTTTTGCTTTGCACCTCTCAACTCGAAAGCCTTAACTATGATGTATGCAATCAAGGCAAATATGAATATCACCAAGTACATCCAAGCAATGGCTTGAAGGGTTTCAATGATGGTTCGATAAATCTCCAATATCCATCGCTCGTTATTCAACTTTAAAACCTGATCATCTTTGGTCGGTGCGCTTATGTATCGTTCTAGCTGATGTACCCTGACACCGCCCGAAATGCCAACCACATAGGTGGCAAACTTCACATACTTATTCCACGCGCTGCTGATTTCATCCTGAATGATGCGCCTAAAAATGGTGGATATCGGCTTATTGAACACTTTCACGACGCACAGAGAGACAACAGCCGCTAACACGAATGTGACTAAGAGTAATGAAAAAAACATAAATCCTCCACTTGTCTCCAATTAAAACGAGATACGTATCAATTCCAGAGAGAAAATCTCATCTGCCTCTGGCTGTACGTGAACGTCCTCCGCGGAAGCGGGCTCTTCGCCCCATCCCCGAGTAAAACGGTGTGTGTACCACATTCCCGCAGCAGATCCAACGATATTCGCCAAGACATAAGATTTGGTGTTCTCCCCATCGACATCGGCAAGCAGGAGCACTCCGCTGCCGGAGAGAGCACCGACGACCGCGCCGAGGATTATCAATCTCGCCCTGCCTACCGTGTACTCATTTCCGTCAGTCAATCGATAGCCGAGATACGTCCCTAACGGTAAACCCAGCGCGGAGGCGAGCACATAGGCGCGTGGACGCTCAACTGTTTCGATCTCGCCCGATTCAATTGTGATGTCACCCATTCCGGAGAGGTGCGTCAATCCGGCGGTGTATAGGCTGCCGACGACGCCTCCCAGTGAGATGAGGTGCGCCCGACCCTGCGAAATGGATTTGTCTCGAAATAGTCTTGATGTCGCCCAGACGCCCGTTGGCACTCCGATCATTGCGGACGCAGTGTAGATTTTCGCTTGCGTCCAATTTTCAAGATTTTCGATATCAAGAAGATACGGAACCGCAATGCCGTACAACCCTCCGGCCAATCCGCCGTTGGTAAGCAAATCGGATTCACCCTTCTCAAACCATCTGTGATCGCTAAGTGAGTGTGCAATTAGTCCGCTCAAAGGCGTGGCAAGCATCGCGCTAGCCAAATACGCCTTGTCGTTCTCGGATTCAAAGAAAATTGGAATGCCGAATCCATAAAGTGTGCCCGCGTAATTTGCCCATTGAATAAGCTTGGTTCTGCCGGCGCCGAGCCGATAATTTTCGGTGGCTTTGAGTGCGCCCCAAAATGTCCCGCCGCCCATCAGCAGTTCGAGTCCGATTACCTGCCGTGCCGAACTCATCTCTAGCAATCGAGCCGTCCCCGGCCCGTACAACAGAATTCCGTACATCGTTGCATCAAACACCATCCGTTTCCTGCCCTCCTGTTGTTCCTCTAGAGTGACCTCATCCTCACTGCGGTTTTCGAGATGACCCTCCGGTACAAGGCTGAAAAAGACAAAACTCGTGAAGCAACAAAGAACGGTAATAATCTTGGGCGCCCTATTTCTGCTATTGCTCGGCGCATTCGTGAGATTTTTCATAATGTCCTAGATGATTTATTTGATTCTAATTCGACTGAGTGACTTCTGCTCACATTGTCGTCTTGTTGGCGATTTGATGATTGAAAATTATTGCGATAGACGTACGGTAGGAGCAATCTCCTGATCGCGACCTACTGCACAAATGCAACTATATCACATTCACATCGCTCATTCAACCTGTACCGGCCGCATTCCCCACCCAGGGCAATCGCCTCTGCTTTAGGGTGTGGCACGTCCTCCATCCCGCTCTAGAAAGCGAATGCGATAGTAAATCCTACTCGCTATTCACTCATTTAATCTCTATTACGAACCTTCGCGTATTCAATTGCGCAAATCCTAAACCTAAACAGTTACACAACCGATTCTGTTCATCGGGCAATCAGCATCGTCACCCGATGTGGCTCGGTGGTGGAAGGGTAATGCATGAGGAGGTCCTGCACCTCGTCTTGGTTGATGTCCACCAGCCAGGTGTATTCCTCGTTTGGCATGGCGACCTTTATCTTTTGGGGCCGCCGAGCGAACAGCTCCTGCCCCGGCACGCCCAGATAGACGCGCAGTTCTTCCCAACTGTGCTGTACTAGAAGGTCTGAGCGTCTGTCACCGTTCACATCCCCAATCAGCACGGACATGTGGGCTGTTTTTTCCCCTGAATCGCCGGGGTACGATCTGATTTTGCGGGTAGCACTCGGTTTGTCGGGGTAGACGCTACCATCCATGCTGTAGAACTCGAGGTCCAGCGACCCGGAACCAGTTAGAAGCGTGCCGACAATCATGCCGATGGCCTTGAGGAGCTTAGGCTTGATGGTTGTGAACATCACGTCGACTTGACCGTCGTAGTCGAGGTCGTGTTGTCCCAACCCGAATGGTATGCCGTCCGACTCAATCGCAGTGCCGACATCCGGCGCAAACACGGTGCCGCCATCGGGTGTTGGCGTGCCGAAATGCAACTCGTAGGTAGAGTGCATCCGCCACAGGCTCCCGCCCTTCAGCGAGAAAACCACGAGATCGGCGACGCCATCGCCGTTTTGGTCGGTTAACGAGTGCAGCACCCTCCCCTCCATGTCTCCGATTGGTTGATGGTCTTTGCGACGTCGCCGCACCCCATGCGGAGCAACGAGCGAGGTGATCGCATCAGAGTCGAATGCCACACCGGTCGTGAAAGTCTTGGCCTCCGGAGCAAAAAGTCCATACTCGTCCTGGTGATGAACTTCAAAGTGATCATCGTTCCAGAACACTAGGTCGCTGCGGCCGTCTCTATTGTAGTCCGTCTCGTGGATGCGACTCTGCCTCCAAGGGTTGTAACGATAGCCGCTGGCTCCGTAAATCCCAGCCATCTCGGCACGGGGACCGACCTTTACTGCATTGGCGAACACGCCATCGCTCGTTTGGATGAACACCCAGAATCCATCGATATCCGGTACGACCAAGTCGTCACGGTCGTCGCTGTTAAGGTCCCGAGTAAGGTCCACATGGGGGATTTCGCCGCTGTGAGGCGGGTTGAAGTTGGACGTAACCGTTACGAGAGCGTGCTCCGTCGCGGATTCGGGATTGAACCAGTTCAGCCTGCCGGGCTCGTAGGTAATCAATCGGTCGCGTCCATTGATGTTTGCCACATCGACGAACAACACTTCGCGTCGCAGCGTTGTATCAAGGTACGGCGTCCAGGTATCGTCGCCGAACGCGTAGATACACAAGCGGCGATCATCGTTCTCGTCAATGCTCACCACGGCAAGTTCCGCGACAGTGTCACCAAGAAGAAATCCCGTCAAAACGGTCTGATGTTTTGCGACGCCGATGACAACCTCGTACTGGTCGAAAGTGGATTCCGTGGGACCAGGCGCCATCTGCCCCACCGCTTCGCCGGGCAAGCTCGAGCATCCCAATAGGAATACTCTAAAAACCAGCATGGAGAACAGGCTCCATCGACAATGCGGTATGCAGTCGGCTGTAGAGTTCGGTTTTGCCGAATGAAGGCGTTTGTGGGATGGGATATGCTCTTTCATTTTTATTTTCCTTTTGAGGTCTTCCATATATTAACATAGATAAATAAAATAACAGTGTTAATACACACGCAAAAAAATATATCGACCTTCGCCAAACAGTTTAAAATCTATGGCTTCAAACCCTCAATCATCGTGTGAATCACCATGTCGATCAATTTATCTTTCTCCGTCCAGGGGAAATCGGGAAAATCAATCAGGAGCAATGTGACACCATGAACTGCTGACCACAGAACCTGACCGGTAGTTTCGACATCCACTTGGCGGAATTTCTTCTGTCGAATACATTCGGAAACTATTGTACGCAGGTAATTGAACACCTTTTCGCCAACCGATCCTTCTTGTAGACCTAAACCCTTTTGGAACTGGGGACGGATAACAAACGTTAGCTTGTAATCTTGCGGATATTTTAGACCAAATTCGACATAGGCTTTTCCACTCTTTCTCAAGGTCTCGACCGGGTCGCTTGTATCTCTTCTTAGCAGATCAAGCGTGTTCAACAGCTTCAGGAGGGTTTCCTTGCAAACGTAGTCGAGAAGATCTGCCTTGTCTTTATAATAAAGATAGATCGTCGTCGGTGAATATTCGATCATATCGGCAATCTTTCGCATGGAAACGTTCTCGTAGCCTTCAGTGACGAACAACTCTCGCGCCGCAGAAAGAATTCGACGCCGTAACTGCTCTTTTTCCCTTGCTCTCCGTTCTTTTACACCCATTGACTTTCCATTGATTTACATAGTCATTCAACTTAACATCGTTAAGTATACCTAATGTTTTCTCTTATGTCAAGTTTTTTTGCATACTCGGATTTTTTCTCTGTCCTCAAAGGGCTAAACTTGACTTTATACATCTGAAGGGTGGGATCAAGCGAATGGTTAATGAGCGCGATAGAGATCCCATAGCAAATCCCGTGCGATAGAGTTCTTGATAACGAAGGATCAAAGGAGATCAACCGAACGAATAGTGAGGGCGATAGCTCATCCCATAGTAGATTCCTGATAGAATTCCCTTGCCTCGCCTACGGTGTTCGGTGTGTGGGATGGGATAATCCAAATTAGGTGGGCACGACGCACGCGACATCTCAACCTATTGTGGCGAGCGCGCGTTCACGGAGTTCCTCTTCGGATAGATTTTCCACGCGGGTAGCCATGTACCAGATGTTGCCTTGGCTATCCTTAACTCCCGCGGTGCGGTCGCCGTAGAACTGGTTTTCGGGTTGCGCGATGGACTCTCCGCCAGCCTTCAGCGCACGGGAGTATACCGTATCGACATCTTCCGTGTACACATACAGCATGCCAGGTACAGGTGGATTTCCTCGAGACGTACCCATCATCACAACCGAATCGCCTATCCGTACTTCGGCGTGTCTCGTCGTGCCATCCGGACCGGGCACGCGTTCGGTTTCCTCGGCGTCAAACGCCTCCTTCAAAAAGGCGATAAGCGCTTCGATATCTTGGACAACGAGGTAGGGGGTTACATTATGGTAACCCTCTGGCGGAGATGACATAGGGTTGCCTCCCAAATTCATGCTTTCCTGTAGATTTGTAGGGTGCGCACTGCGCACCAGCCTCTAAAAGCCCTTCGGGGATCAAGCGAGTGGATACATCAAGTGACCGGTAAGGTATGCGGGAGGGAACCCATAGATAATTCCGCACGATAGAAATTTCTCTTAATTGCCTATCACATGACTTCAGGGCTGTTACTACGCACTAATCACTAGTCACTGGGTACTTATGATTTACGATTCCCAAACAAAAACCTGTTTTTTGTAGACAGTTTCAAACCCGTTGCGCTCCAAATTCCCCATCGATGTTTTAAGCATGGTGAGGGTCTCGCTGCAAGCGATTTGACATCCGAGTTCGGCGGCACGATTCAGACGCGCCTTTATAAGCGCATTCTGTCCGCCTTTTTCCCTGTGCTCTTCAGCCGTCCCCGCCCAGCCGAGGTAAGCGAAATCACCGTGTGTCACCAGTATTGCGGCACTGACGGGAATGCGGTTCTCATACGCCAGAAAGTGCTCAAACCCCGGTTGATCGACGCTATCAGAGAAGAAAGCACAACCCCAAGGCTCGTAGATATGCATGATTGCATCGGCACAATCTTCGACCTCGTGCCGGGAAACATGTTTAACTCTGAGACAAGTTTCGTGTGGCGTTACCTCTTCAACGGGCCGAATCAACGTAGGGTACTCCGTTCCCTGAAATGGTTTAAGTCCGTAGTCTCGTAGCCACGCAACGATTTCCTCTTGCTGAGGATTGGGGCTAACCCAAAAGAAGAATCTCTCCGCCCCTGAATCTTCCAACGTGCGCAGAATATTCTTGAGATCCGCCCGAGATACCCTTGTCCCGCACCCAAAATAATGGGCGGCGTTTCTGTTGGCTGATGGAAACGGCGACGACCCCGATGGCGGATCTATCGTGACAATGGCATCACCAACTTCTTCCCACTCCTGTTCACCCGACCTTGGGCAGTCCAGCTCTTTCTGTTTGATGACCTTGAGATGGTTGGTGATTTGACAAGGCGTCATTTCATTCTTTTATCGGGCTTTCAAACGACAACCGGTATCCATCTGGATCATTGAAATAAAAGACATCCATGTTGTTGCCAACGAAGGGTTCCCCTACCTGGACGCCACGTGCTTTGAACTCTTGGTGCGCCGCCTTGGCATCTTCACAAATGAAATAGTGCGTAAGCCCGGGGCCTCGATTCGCGGGAGGTCCTCCTTGAGTCTTTTGCAACATCAATGCGCTATCGCCGTGCTCAACCCGGCACCACCGCAATTCGTCGTCCTCCACCCACTTGTCTTGCAGTTCGAACCCGAGACCATCACATAGAAGTCGATTGATCTATCTACATCCGCAACGTCGAACAAAGGAACTGTCTCCGTGTTTTGACCTTTGATGTATTCATGGCATTCTCCCATTTAGAAGCGATTTCAGGAATTGACCGGTGTAAGACTGTTCGGAGTTCGCGATCGCTTCCGGCGGTCCGGTTGCAATCACACTGCCTCCATTGTGACCGCCCTCCGGACCGAGGTCGATCACATAGTCCGCGGTTTTAATGATGTCCAGGTGATGTTCGATGACGATGACCGTGTGACCTGCATCGACGAGCCCGTTGAGCGCGTCGAGCAGTTTCTGGATGTCGGCCAGGTGCAATCCGGTCGTCGGTTCGTCAAGGATGTAGAGATTGTGTTTGCCGCGTTTGATTTTGCCGAGTTCGGTGGCAAGCTTGACACGCTGTGCCTCGCCACCAGAGAGGATAGTGGCGGGATGACCGACTTTGAGATAGCCCAGCCCTAGCGCGTCTAGTACGGACAGTTTGTGCAGGATGAGTTTCTCGTTCGCAAAAAACTCAACGGCGTCCTCAATTGACATATCAAGCACGTCGGCAATGGTTTTACCCTGATAAGTGACTTCAAGCGTTTCGTCGTTGTAGCGCGCCCCTTTGCAGGTGGGGCAGGGAACTTCAACATCGGGCATAAACGCGAGACTTGTCTTGATTACACCATCGCCAGCGCACTCTTCGCAGCGGCCGCCCTTGACGTTGAAGCTGAACCGGGAGGCTGTGTAGCTACGCTCTTTGGCTTCGGGCGTCGACGCGAAACGCTTACGGATGTTGTCGTAAAAACCGATGTAGGTCGCGGGATTGGAGCGCGGCGAACGCCCGATAGGAGACTGGTCGATGTTGATAACATCGCCGAAATACTCGTGACCGATGAGGTCATCGTGATCGCCGGAAAACACACGGCTGTCGTGGTACAGGTTATACAGTTTCTTGTACAGTATTTCGTGAATAAGCGTACTTTTACCCGATCCGGAAGCCCCCGTGATGCAGGTAAAGACTCCGATAGGGATCTCAACGTCAATGTCGTTGAGGTTATTCGCACGCGCACCTCTGATGTGCAGCACCTTTTTGTTCTTTTTGCGGCGATGGTTGGGAACGTCAATCTTCCGTCTGCCGCCAAGGTATTGCGCGGTTGGTGATTCTCGGCAGCCCAAGACATCTTTGAGGGGACCGCTTGCGACGACATGACCACCGTGCACCCCCGGACCAGGTCCCATCTCGATGATGTGGTCGGCGGCGCGAATGGTTTCCTCATCGTGTTCGACGACGATAACGGTGTTGCCGATGTCCCGCAGGCGCTGTATGGTGTTTATCATCTTAACGTTGTCTTTGGGGTGCAGACCGATGCTCGGCTCGTCAAGCACATAGAGCATTCCCATAAGCCCCGAACCGATCTGCGTGGAAAGACGAATGCGTTGAGATTCACCGCCCGAAAGCGTACCCGACGGACGATTGAGGTTGAGGTAGTCGAGACCTATGCCGATGAGAAGCTCCAAACGGGACGTGATTTCAAACAGGATTTGTGAGGCGACCCGCTCCTGTTTGGCCGGAAGCGTGAGTTTGTTAAGAAAGGACAGCAGTTCCGGCAGGTGCATTTCGCCTAGGTTATGAATGTTATAATCCTCGATGGTAACCAAAAGGCGCTGTTTCTTGAGACGCTCGCCGCCGCAGTCAGGGCAGAGGTTCTCAACCATCACCTTGCGCAGGTAATCCTCCATGTGTCCGTGAGCGGCACCTTTTTGTCGGTAGCGGCGATAATGACGCTCTATCTGGTTGATCACGCCGTCGTAGCGGAATTCGCGACCAATGTAGCTAGCGCCGGTCTTGGCATCAGGGGGCTGTTCAACCACAACCCGTTCCCCTTTTGTCCCGTACAGGAGCAAATCCTTTACCTCGTCGGACAGGTCCTTGTACGGCGTGTCGAGATCGAAGTTGTATTTCTTCGATAGACTGTAGAGAATGCGTCCACCCCATGAATTGACATTGTACTGCAGCGCCTCCTTGACGAAGGCGCCCTCGCGCAGGCTGCGGTCTTTGTCCGGGGCAACGAGATCGGGATGCGCTTTGAGATAGGTGCCCAAGCCAGAACAGGTGATACATGCGCCCGCCGGGTCGTTGAATGTGAACATGCCGTGGTGCATGCGCCCGGCGACAATTCGAACCGACGAACATCCGAGTTTTTCGTAAAAGGTTTCGAAGGCTTTCGCGTTTGTTGGGTCAAACACGTGGAAACTCAAAAAGCCTTCGCCGACGACCTCAAGACCGTGCGTCAGCGACGTGACAATCTGTTTGTCGAGACCCTTGCGGACGACAAAACGATCGACAATCACTTCAATGAGGTAATCCTGGCCTTCGTCAAGGTCGATTTCTTCGCTGAGGTCGTGCAATTTGTCGTCAATGCACACACGCCGGTACCCTTTGGTGCGAATATCGTCGAAGAGATAAGCGTAATCCTCGCCATAGATTTTGAGCACCGGCGCGCGAACCTCAACTTCGGTGCCCTCGGGCAGCGCCAGCATGTGCTCCATCATCTGATGGGGCGTCCATACCTTGACTTTCTCCTCGGTGATGGGACAGCGCGGCTGACCGATGTTCGCGAAAAGCATCCGCAGGTAGTCGTACAGATCTGTCATGGTGCCCACCGTTGAGCGTGGGTTCTTCATGATCGTTTTCTGTTCGATGGAAATGACCGGGGAGAGCCCGTTCACAAAATCGACATCGGGTTTTTTGAGTTGCGAGACGAATTGGCGGGCAAAGGTGGAGAGTGATTCCATGAAACGCCGCTGCCCTTCGGCGTATACCGTGTCGAAAGCGAGGGAGGATTTCCCCGAACCGCTAACGCCGGTGACGACAACCAGCTTGTCGCGTGGAATCTCAAGGTGGACGTTCTGCAGATTATTCTCGCGAGCGCCTTTGACTTCGATAGTCGATCTCATCTAATCTCTTAGCTCGGCATTGTACAGTTGTAGGGTGCGCAATGCGCACCAGTTTTTAAAAGCCCAGCGGGGATCAAGCGACTGAACAAGGAGCGCGATAGAGATCCCGCAGGTAGGTATCAGCCAATAACGAAAACATGGAAAAACGTTCTACAAATGACCGAAAATGGCTTTGCCGTCGATTTTTCAAACAAACTCCGAAACTTGCTTATGTGACCAACCTTTGATTTACAACAACTCAACGGCATCTTCGTCGTAATAGTACGCCGGCTCTTCAACTCTGATTCGGCTTTTCTCCGTCAAGTGGATTGGGTTTGACAACTTCTCAATGACATCCTGTCGAACGAGCCATTCACACGCCTCCTCAAGACCGCCGCCTTGGATCTTTTTGCGAAAATAATCGTTGATTTCCGAGAGTGATCGCACCTCGGCGGATTCCGTGAGATAGTCGAGCAACGGGCGAAAAAGGCGATTTGTCTTTTTTTCGAGATACCCGTTTACTTGATCCAGCACGCCTCCAACGGTTGCATGTGTTTTGGGTTGGTTGACAAAGTCAGAGTAGACAGCCGTGAAGAATTTGGGATTGTGCTTGAGGGCCTGATGAATAACCTCACGCGAGGGCGCTTCATTGTGAAGTATGACTTCGATGGACGCCAACTCCCGTACAACGTACATGAGCCACAAGAAGCTGTATTCGTAGTCGTTCTTGAGGTAGAAGTATTTCTCCGCCTTGTTGAGCGACGGGATAAGGTAGGAGGCGTGCCTCATCAGTTGAAGCGCTTGGTCGCGTGCGCCAATGTGGTGGATTGTGCTATACCATTGTGTGACCGAGTCGTCTTTGGTGAACAGAAGGGTGCTCGTGGAGAAACTGAAGTCGAGCCACCCGCCTGCCAAATCCCCCTCCATACTGCGCTTGAATCTACTCCGCGGTATACGTTGCGCGTGGATGTTTACTTCGTACTCGCAGAGAGTAACGTCCCCCTCCTTTTGTCCATCTTCCATGATGAGCCATAGATCGATGTCCGAGTTTTTCCACACTTCGTCGTAAGAGAGGCTGCCAAAGAGAATTGCCGCAACCACGGTCCGGTCTTCTTCGAGTTTCTCGACGAGCGACGTTAGCGCCTGTTGGTAGCGTTTTTGGGTTTCTTGACTTGAGGAACTGGGCATAACACACCTGACATAACAACTCACGGATACCGGCTCAAACGATCACATTTCAATTCGGCGACTGTCACCTGTGTAGAAGCGATCAAGCGACCGAATGGGGAGGGGGATTGACTATCGCGTTCGCTATTCACTTACTTGATCGATAGAGATCCTTTCCGATTCCGACAGGTAGGAATCGATCCCAAGTTTGTTGTTGAGTCTCGGTCCCTCCTCAGATTCCGATGGCGTACCCGTCACGGCGCGGGTCGGCGCCTCCCATCAGCGATCCTTCGCCCTGATCGACTGAAATTCCCTGTCCGCCGCCCACGCCTGCCGTCCAGTCGGGTAGTGCGCGGACATCGTGCCCCCGCGCTGTAAGCGCGTCCCTGACCTCGACGGGCACACGACTTTCTATCCCAACGTGGGTGCCCGGTTCTTCAAGCCGGACTCGCGGCGCTTCAATGGCGGCTTGGATGTTCATGCCGTTCTCAATGAGGTTCAGGATCATCTGCGGCGTGGTCTGCATGATCCCGTGGCTGCCCGGCGTCCCGATTAGCGCGAAAAGATTGTCGTCTCGCCAGATTTGGCACGGAGAGACACACATCTCGATTCTTTTGTGCGGGGCAATAACGTTCGGACTCTCGGGCAGAAGGTCGAACCAGTTCATGAAGTTATTTAGGAACATCCCCGTCTCGCCAAGAACCACACCTGAGCCGAAGCCCGATCCCAGACTCTGTGTCACCGCAACCGCATTTCCTTCCGCATCAATCACGTCAAAGTGCGTGGTGCATTCGTTAATCCACTCGCTCGCATCGCCTTCTACAATCTCACCCGGCAGCTTGCTCTTGGTGTAGCGCTCACCCCCGCTTACAGCCGCCCGCTCTCCGATGCGTCCTCGCTGGGAGGTGGCATAGCCCTTGGAGAGCAGGCCTGAAATGGGAGGATCCGGGGCACAGGCATACGCCGCGCGGTCGGCACTGGCAAGTTTTATCGCCTCAATGAGCAAATGCAGATACTCCGTCGAATTGTGTCCCAGTTCACGCAGGGCGTCGTTTTCCAATATGTTCAGCGTTTCAAGATACTGGAATCCGGCGCAAGGCGGCGGCGGGCAGTAGATGTTATATCCCTTATAAGAACTTGAGATTGGCGTTTCCCACCGCACCTCGAAATCCGCCAAATCCTTTCCCGAGATTAAGCCGCCGTTCTCGCGGCAAAACCGTGAGATTTCGTGAGCAATCTCGCCGTGATAGAATACCTCCGTACCACCCTCAATCACCCGACGAAAGGTGCGCGCGAGGTCTTTTTGCACCAAGACTTCACCGGGCAGCGGCGTTCGTCCGCGCGCCACAATTACCTTTTTCGCTGTCGGCGAAAAATTCGGCGCGGCTCCCGCCATGAAATCAGCGTTTTTGACCGTAACAGCGTAGCCGTTATCGGCGAGTTCAATCGCGGGCTTGAAAATGTCGGCGAGATCCATGCTTCCATACCGTTCCAGCAACGCGAACCATCCACCGCACGCCCCGGGAACCATCCCCGATCTGATGCCAACCTGATTCGCCCGTGGCGTCGAGTAAGCGTCAAGTTCCGCTCCATACGGACTCGTGCCCATGTAGTCCAACACGCGGAGCGTCTTCCCCTCCGCGCTATACATGATGAGATAACCGTTGCCTGCAATGCCGGACATGTAAGGCTCAACCACGTTCAGCGTCGATGCTACGGCGACTATGGCATCGAAAGCGTTGCCGCCTTGCAGTAAGATACGCGCTCCTGCCAGGCTGGCGAGCGGATGGGCGCTGGCAACCATGCCTCTCGTGCCGGTCACCGTTGGACGATGCGTGAGACCGTGTGACGGAAATGCCATTCTCTATAACCTCTCCCCTAGTGTTTCTAGACTAAAGCCCGGTGCTAAGTCCGCAAACCCAACGGAACCCTGAACACGGGAAACATCCGATGATCATTAAACCAAAATGTCACAATATACAAGTATCACGTCGCAAACCTGCTGTCAAGCGTGAAAGATGTTAGGCAATCGGGATTACGTCGGACTGCAGAGGACGATTCGTGTGCCGTCCTACGATTGTGGCGGTGTAGGTTGGGTTGAGTGGTCAGCAGCCAAGTTTCATCAGAGATCCAGAGATAGTATAGCTTCCCGACACACTACTCGCGCACACCAAATGCAACGAAACCCAACTGTCCTCCGCAAATCGGGAGTGATTCCCCGTGTGTACGTAAGATTTGAAATTGAGAAGTCAAATTACCTATGCTATAATGGCATACGAAATGCGTGGGTGCTAGCTGCGCGTGAATTCAATACATATTCCAAACGAGTATCTCACCAGCACCAGGTAAAGCTATACATCGAAGGACAGAAACGATGAAAACGCAAGCGATTCGATTCACTGTTGCGATCTCCATTGTTCTCGCTTTAGTGATGGCGGCGGCTCTTCCTCAGGTTTCGCATTCGCAAGGGTATTCAATACGGGTAGCTCTCCCCGAACCGTCCGAGCCCATTGTGGACTATTTCTTCGAGACCATTGATGTACCCGGTGTTGAGTTTCTGGAAGTGACCGCTAGTAATGACCTCGGGCATTACGCCGGGAACACGCGCGGTGTCGATGGGGAGAGGACTGTGGGCTTCACGCTAATTGACGGAGTTTACTCGACGTACGATTTTCCCGACTCCACCAATACCTATCTGTATGGGCTCAACAATAAGGGGCAAGCCGTGGGATACTACGAGGGATCGGACAAGGTTGCTCACGGCTTGATTGTGGGTGATGGCGAAATGACCCCATTCGATTTCCCGGGCGCGTCGGAAACCTATATCTTTGGCGTTAGCGAAATTGGGCAACTTGCCGGAAGCATTGTAGACGCCTCCGGTGATATTCACGGATTTGTGGGCGATGCGCAGCTAGACTTCCCCGATGCCGCGAGGACGTACGCCGCCCACATTAACTCCGCCGGGGTTTCCGTCGGGAGCTACGTAGATGCTGACGGAATACTTCACGGTTACAAACGCGGCGCTGACGGTAACTTTACGACCCTGGAATATCCCGGCACCCGGTCCGAGCTAGAGCACCTTTACGTGAACGCCATCAACGATGCCGGTGTCATCGTGTTCAGAGCGAAAGAGATGGTCGATTTTGATCGTTCTTATGTGATTCTGCCGGGGGGTGAACCGATGGAGTTGCGCGTACCGCGAAGCATCAGTACCGTCGGGTTCGATGTCAATGCAAAAGGACAAGTTGCGGGCTACTATGATACGCTGGAAGGGGAAAGACGCGGATTTATCGCCAAGCCCGCGGCCATGGGTTACGTATTCGAGACAATTGAGGTTCCCGGTGTCGACTTTCTGGAACTGACATCTACGAACGACTATGGGCACTTCGCGGGCAACACTCGCGGCTCTGCCGAGGAGAAAGCTGTCGGGTTTACGTTGATTGACGGCGTGTTCTCCACTTATGATGTGCCCGATTCGCTCTCCATAGGTTTCTACGGCCTCAATAATGCCGGACAGACCGTGGGTTTCTATCAAGACATGAACGAGGTCTCCCACGGTGTGATCGTGCAAAACGGCGAATTGACGCAGTTCGATTTTACCGGAGCAGCCGAAACAGAAATCTTCGGCGTGAGCGCGGCGGGTCAACTGATAGGTGACGTGTTTGACGACACGGGCGCCATCCACGGATTCGTGGGAGACGAGCAATTCGATGTGCCCGGGGCAATGATTACCTATGCCGACGATATGAACGTCGCAAACACCCTGGTTGGCAGTTACGTTGATGCGGACGGAGTGTATCATGGCTACATGCGCACCGCCGATGGCACCTATACCACCCTCGACCTCCCCGGCAGCATATCGAATTTGGAATATCTTTTCGTGAACGCCATCAGCGATGCCGGCGTAATCGTGTTCCGTGCAAAAAAGGTTGACGATGTTGAACGCTCCTATGTGCTCAGACCGAACGGCGAACCCACGGAGTTGCGAATTCCCGGCAGTATCACCACCGTAGCGCGCGATATTGACACCAAGGGGGGTATAGTCGGCTACTATGACACTATCGACGGGCGCCGGCACGGTTTTATAGCTAGACCCGTTCTCAGTGAGAGGACGCAGAATTTCGCCGGTATCTACCTTGCAAACCTCTCTAATGGCTTGAACATGCTCTCGGTGCCCTTAAAACCGCTTCAACCGATTAACGCGCGTTATTTGTCGGAACTGGTGGGAGCAAATATAGTAATTACTTTAGGTGATGTTGGTCAGAAATTCGTTGGCTGGACCCCGGACGCACCCGATGACGGATTCCCCATCGACGGCGCCTCCGGTTACATCGTAAACGTGCCTCATCCGCAGTCTGTCATATTCGTTGGTACCGCGTGGTCAAATCATTTGGCTTCCGCACCGGGCCAGACATCGGACAACGATGCTTGGGCGTTCGTTCTCAGCGGTCGATTGGAAGGTGACCGGAACTTTGACGGCTATCTCGTCAGCGTTCAAAATCAACGCACAAACACCATCATGAAAGACCGCGTGAGGTACGGTTACTTCGCCGCGGCGACCGCAGACCTTGCACGCCGCAGCGTGGTACAGGTTGGCGACACAATAGAGGTGACCGTCACCGATCCGTCCGGTGAGGTTGCCTCGGAACAATTCAGTTTCACGGTAGCCCCCGAGGACATTGCAAACGCACTGCTGTCCGTGACTCTTCGCGGCGTCGGTAGACCGAGCCAGAGCCTTTTGATGCAGAACTATCCCAATCCGTTCAATCCCGAAACGTGGATTCCGTATCAACTCTCGGAGGGAGGCGCTGTGACCTTCTCGATTTATGGGTCGACCGGACGCCTGATTCGGACGCTACCGCTCGGGTTCCAGCCGGCAGGCTTCTACCGCAGCCGAGGACGCGCCGCCTATTGGGATGGCCGCAACAGTCAGGGAGAAGGGGTTTCGAGCGGCGTCTATTTTTACCAACTCTCCACGCCGTCTTTCCGACAGATGAAGCGGATGGTGATAATGAAATAACATCGCAGCAAACACGGAGACAATCGGAATTTTCACGATTGCCAATCAATTCTTATGGACATGTCAAATTACGAACAAATCGGTAACACCACAGAAATCAACAAACGCAGCGTTTCGGTGTCCCAATTACCAAAAGGGGTTGTTCTCCGCGAGCGGTTGGGCATTGTTGCCAGCCAACACCTTGAAGGCCAGATTGTGCACCGCGCACGCGATCCGGAAGGCGGCTTATATGAATGCCGGGCGACGATTGCGCCGAATGGGGACTTTCTCCTGATGTTTCCCGATGGCGGCCACTACGGAGGGAAGTCCGAAAAGGTCAACGACATGATCGCCTACCGATCGTCAGACGGCGGGGTGACGTGGCAGGGACCTCATGTTGCCTTCGACATTGACTACAACCAGCACGGATTTATACCGCTCACTCCCCGCGGCACAAACCGGATTTATGCCTTCGGCACGCAACCCGTTTGGGATGACGAGCGCATAAACGGCTTAAAACAAGCCAATGGGCTGCACGAAAACGCGCCTATCGGCTTTCGATATTCGGATGATAACGGACACACCTGGTCCAAACTCACACAGATTGATCCCGCCAATGACCCCGGTTTCCGCGGAATGTCCGTTATGCGCATGTGCGAAACCGATTCCGGCGCCTGGCTGCTCGGCTCGCACGAAGCCGATTGGTCTTACAAACCGTTGATGACGCGGCAATACATTTTGCGTTCCGAAGATCGCGGACAGACGTGGAACGTTTCGCCTTACAAACGCCACGGCGGATGGTGCGTTCCCCAGTTCAATCGCATGGACGAAGGGCGGCCAGTCAGCCTCGGAAACGACCATATTTTTCTTATGACTCGCACCTCCGAAGGTCATCTCTGGGGACTATGGAGCGAGGACGATGGTCGAACCTGGACCCACCCGCAGCCAACGCCGCTCGTGCATCCCGATGCGCCGCCGATGCTGTTCCACCTGACCGACGGCAAAACCCTCGTAGCTTTCCATCACAACCGATACAGCGATTTCAACTACACCGGTCTCAGCAGCGAAAAATCCGACGTCATGAAAGATCGCTCGGAAATCTGGTTGGCAACATCTACCGATGGCGGGCACACATGGAGTGAGCCGCGCTTTGTGTTTGCCAATGCTTTAAGCGAAGCCTTCTCAAGGCCGTTCCGAAATTTCCAGTGCTCCTATATGGATTGTGTCGTCAGCGACGGCACGCTAAATCTGTTTGTCCCTCACCGCTGGCAGCGTGTCCTCCATCTCACCATCAAGGAAAGCCAGATCCAAAATCTTCTCAATGAAAACGATCTGACCTAGGAATACTATCAGATTGTACAATCCTACTTCGTGAACTACTACCCGCAAACGGAGAAACCATGTCTTTCGAACTGGGTTTTGCAGTCTCATTCGTTACGGCAGGATTGGTCTCGTTTTTCGTTGCGATCGTGTGCAACAAACCCCTATCTATCCTCATGCGGCGCATCATTCAGAACGAAACCAGTCGCATGTTTACCAAGTATGTGCGATATGCGACCTATCTGGTTGGCATCTCGTACGGCGTGACCGTACATCCGCTAAGTTCTGAACTCAGGATACACATGCTAGAGCGCATCTCCATTGACCGTGTTTCCTTTTACCCAGAATGGTGGATGTGGCTAATATGGATACAGCCTATCATCATGCAATCCCTTACCGCAATCGCCTCTATGTACATGGCGTTATTCATAATCGGTTTGATTGCGTACACCACCGTTAAAGCGCGAGAAGAGTGGTATTTGAAATAAGGAGGAACTATGTTCTTTGGACTGGATTTCATAGTCTCGATCGTCGTAGCGGCAATCGTTTCTCTTGGTGTCATGATGGTATTTGCACGCTTGATTTCAACCATCTTTGCGGACATATTTCAAGACAAATTCCGCATAAACAGCGCGTTCATAAAGTACGTCAAATATGCTACCCTTTTGGTTGGTGTTTCGCGAGGAGCAATAGCTCACCAACTACGATTTGAGATATGGTCGCACTACGATACATTTCAAGAATTCGCCCCGAACCTTGATTTCGATCGAGTTGCATGGTTGACCGCAACATACGCAACCATCATCGAAACTCTCCGCGCACTTGCCTATATGTACGCGGCGCTGTTCACACTAATCCTCATCGCATACGTCATCGTTACGACGCGAGAGAAAAGTCATTCCTCAGATTAGTTGTAGGGTGCGCACTGCGCACCAGCCTTTTACCGCACCAGAGTTCGCCGGAGGGAGACCGCAAGATTGAACAGTGAGCGCGACAATTATCCCTGAAAAGCGTCAACAACCGAACGCTATGGATAAAACTGGTACGTCTCCACATTCAGCACGATACTAAGGATACTCCAGATACTGCCCATAAGGAAGTCGCCCAACACCAGCCCCAAGAAGAACGGCACCGCGCGGCGGTAACTTTGTATTCCTCCGTTTTTGAGGATGAGCCACTTTGCCACCGTGCACACGATGAGCGGCACCAAGAGATCGCCCGGCAACTCTCCACCGCCGGCTATCAAGAATCCCAACGGGTGCAAAGGCATCCAGAAGACCCTTGAGCGCAAATAGGCGAGAAGCATCATCACCGAGAAACCCCCGCCCATGAACATCACGCCCAACCAATCGGTGTTGGTGGGATAGTAGATCCAATCCTTCAGCCACCCGTACCACCGCCTTCCGTGCCCAAGCGCCCAAGGACCGAAATAGCCCGAAGCCGCCCCATGGTCGTAGTACATATGGAGCTGAATCCAAAAAGAGACAAGCACGCCCAGCCCGGTGGCAATGAGTATCGCGGCAAACATCTTCCGATGGGAGAGATTGGCTTGGTCCGAGATTTTGAACCCTTCGAGCTGGTGCGGCATCTGCTGCGGGCGGTACTCGCTATTGAAGAAACACACGGTCAGCGATGTCAGGTTTTGGGGTCCGAGTCGTCGAGTGCCCAGCCATTGACTGAGCATCGCGCGTGGTGCGTATCCATAGCAGGCGAACACCCCTGCCTCCGCGCGAAGCCGGGTCATTACGGTCGGCGCAATCAGGAAGAGCAGCCCGAACGTGGCAGCCACCCAGAACGTCATGCCCGCCCTTCTGAGCAGGAAAGTAAGCACGACAAGCCCGATCACCAGCCCCCATACCGCGGCGCGGTACGGAAGAGGCTCCTCTGAATCACGGAGATCTATTCGCCAGCCGAACGCGCGCTTTATCACACGTATGAAGTGCCCCTTCCCGGTCCAAAAAACGAATACGCATAGCCCCAAAAAGCCGCCCAGAATCTGCTCACGATGGAAAGGGAATCTGGGGAGCGTGTCCCACCCCATGATGTCTCCCATCGTAAGTTGAACCCGGTACAAGCCGCAAAAGAACGTGGTGGAAATTAGCATATCCAGGGGCATCAGGAATAGAATTCCGACCGCGTAGGGATAAAGCGAGAGGCGAATCTGGTCGCCGCCATCCGCGAAGAAGCTCAACGGCCCTTCGGTGACGGTGTAATACGTGCGCTTAACCGGGACAAACGGAACCTGCGGGAAGTGCGTGTGCAGCCCGTTGAGCAGACCGATGCCCGCGGCGATGCCAAGCCCTATCCACATCCGCCTATTCTGGAAGAAACCACCCTTGGGTCTCGTCATTTCCAGCGCCAGTTGCGCGATAGGATAAGTTAACCTTTCATGTTCCGTCCATTGCCGCCGCAGGATGGTGTTCAAGCAAAGGAAATTGAATGCCAACACCAGAAAAACCAGCAGCCATGCGAGAACTACCGGGGTCCACACCTTCAAATGGTGTTCCAGATAAAGGGTAGATTCGCCATCGTAGAAATCGCGCAAAGCCGCCTCGTCCGAGACCGTGAGCCAACGCGGGATATGCCGGATAAACAGTTCTTGGAATTCGTTCTCGGGTGTGGCAAACCAAAAGGCGTATCCCAAGATTGACAGTATGGCTTGTAGGATGTCCCCGGCGGACAACGTCGTCGTAATGCTCAACATCACGTAAAGCACCAAAAGTTCGCCATGTTTAAGCGCGACGCCGGGGAGGAGCAAGCGAACCAGAGAATTAATTACCATCACCGCCGTCAAGATGAAGATGACGTTGGACAGCGGCACAATCCAAGTGGGAAAGGTGTAACGCACCAGTTCCATCTGCAGCAGAAAATAGCAGTTGATGGGAACCAAGATGAGCGTGATGAGCAGTAACCGCGGCGTCAGTCCAGGGTTCTTCTGTTGTGGGATTTCTATCGCCTCCCTATAGGGTTTTCTATCGCCTTTACTATTCGTTCCATTGATCGGTCGGTTGATGGTCAAGATCATCGGGCAGATTTAACCCAAGTTGCCACCAATTAAACCCCATTTGATTTTTCGTCAAAATTGATGCATTCACTCTTTCGCTCCGGCGGAGCGGAATGTTAATAGAAAACCGTTGATGCCTTCGTCCGCTCCAGCGGAGCAGAATGTAAAAATTAACTACAGATGACTGTAAAGACGCTCCAGCCCGCACTGACCACACTTTTCCGGCAGAATTTCCTTGAGAAGGTAAACGAGGACAATCAATGGACAAGGGGCGGTGGGCGGCACGGGCGTGGTACCAAAGGCGAGATCTTCAATCAACAAATTGAAGATTTTCCTTGTTGTGCAGAGGCGTTTGCAGTGATCCGTCCAATCGCAGGACGTCTATACTTTGGGATGAAGTGAGTCTATCGCAAAGATCGCAGCCAAGAACTTTCCATTATCATTACTATCTCGTAAAATCCATATTCCTTATTAATTACGATTAATATATTGATTCAGATGTACAGTACATATGTAGGGTGGGCACCGCCCACCATTCCTTGTAAGGTGCGCACTGCGCACCAGCCTTTGAGAGTGTCAGTGGGATCACAGGCCGTATGGTATAAGAAACTGCCGACTTTTTCACAGGTCAACCAAACAGATCAGATGGTTAAAATCTCCCCTGCTACCCTTCAACACTTGATTGACACCGTTTGTTACGCCGCTCAAATGTACAAAGTCGAGCTAAGTGCCATCCTTGACGCTGGCGAGGTTTTCAATGACCCGCCCCGTCGCAATTCCCCTATTATCAGGACTAGTGGTTCAAAAGCCAATCGCGCAAACTATCGGAGGTCGGGCGAGAGTTTCTTCACCCTGCCCCAAGTTGTGGTTGTTTTCGAGGTGGGGGACACAGCTAGTCCTAACGGGCTAATGTCGGGTTGAGAATCGTTCGCACCATCGACATCGCTAAGTTGCTTAAGATATTGTCCATCGGCGGTCATCAAGTGAATCGTTGAAGGGCCATGACCATCCCAGACATGATATGCGATCATTTGCCCGTCGGGAGACCAGGCGGGATCCAAATGATTCTCCTGAATGTGCGTAATCCTCTTGCGATTGGTACCATTAGCGTTCACCACATAGATGTGACGGAATTCTTTGTGCGAGGTATAGAATGCAATCCGTTGCCCGACGGGAGAAAACGACAGGCTGTGTCCACCCAAATCGTGCGTCACTCTTTCAAGCCCCTGTCTGTCAGCGCCAATAACGTAGATATCGTACTTTCCCTGCCTATTACCAGCTCGGCGAGATATGAATGCAATCGCACCCCCATCTGGAGACCATGATGGCTCCATGGCGTGGTTTTCATGCCTCACGCGATTATGTCCATCGGCATCCATCACGGCGATATGATGTTCCCACTCTTCGTCCCAATCTGGGTGCACGGTGAATGCAATCTTACCCCCATCGGGAGACCAGTCCGGGTCCATCTTGGTCCGCGGTCCATCTGTCAATCTAATCGGGTTCGTTCCATCGGCGTCCATTGCGTAGATTTGAAAAGGACCGCCGTTAGGGCCGCCGTCTCGATCGGAAACGAACGCAATCTTCGTCCCGTCGGGAGACCAATCCGGACTATGGTCATACCCTGGATGGTTTGTCAGGTTTTCTCTGTTTCCCCCATCGGCATCCATTACATAGATTTCACTTTCCCATTGTTTCACGAAGAATGTAAATACAATTCGATTTGTGTTGAAAGCAAGTCCGTTTTTTGGCCACAATTCCCCACTTAACAGAATCACGGTTAACCCGATACACGACACAAGTGTGCGCCCAATTCGCATTTTTCCCTCCCTAGTTGTGCGTTAAGAGAATGGAAAATAACCGGTTTTGAGTGGGTGCGCAGGTACTGTTTGTACGCGCTCCCAACCATGATGTGACGCTCTCGGCGCTGGCGAAATTTCTAATGACCCGACCTGTCTTCTAGCCCCATTGACATCATCACGGGTTGCGGGAGCGTTTGAGAACTCCCCAAGATATCGGCAACTTTCCGTTTGGGTTGACTGCAAATGCATCAGCCGCAAACAACCAGGAAGGATATATGTTATCTACACCGCGTGGAGTACTCGTGAGTTTGACAACGTTCTCCCCGTTGGTATCCATCATATAAATATGAGAATCACCGTTACGGTGTGACACATAGGCAATCTTTTTCCCATCCGGCGAATAGGCTGGAAACCTGTTGCTACCCTCTTCCGTAAGCTTTTCTAACTCTTCTCCTTCAGCGGTAATCATGTATATGTGATAACGCACGTCTGGATCGAAGATGTGCCGCGAGTGGAAAGCAATCTTGCGTCCATCTGGCGACCAGGTAGGGAACCGATTCTTTATTAGGTCGGTATCGCCAGTGAGACTGCGCCTTTCCGTTCCATCCGCATTCATCACGAAAATATGCGAGGGAGTAGCCCAGTCGCCATCACGGTAGGAGCCAAACGTAATCTTGCGTCCATCCGGCGACCAACTCGGTGTTACATCGTGAAACTTGTGTTTTGTCAAATTATTCAGATTATTTCCATCAGCGTCCATCGCGTAGATTTCCGAGTTCCCAACGGCCCAACGGAAAGATGAAAAGGCAATCCTCGTGCCATCCGGCGACCAACTAGGGCGGCTTTCAAAAAAATTGTCATGTGTAAGTCTGATTACGTTATTGCCATCGTTGTCCATCACATACAGGTCAGATATAAGCCGCCGTTCTGAGATGAACGCAATGCTTCTCCCGTCCGGCGAGCAAGCGGGGGCCCTGTCAGATGCCGGGTGGTCGCTGAGTTGGAGGAGATTGTCTCCGTTTACGTCCATGGAGTAGATGTCCCAGTTGCCAAACCAGTTGCCATCGTGGTTGGATGCAAAGACGATTCTCGACTCAAATCTCTGCGCTGTGCTGTCCCACGCGACCATTAACGCCAATACCAATAGAAACAGGCATCTTCTCAATAATGGGCTGATTTTATTCACCGGTCAAATTCTCCTTTTCCGGGTCATTCACTTCTAGAGTCTCTTTACATTCTCGCTACTACCTGTCAGACTCAGCAATTATTCAGACATAGAGAAATCGCCTTACAGCCTGATTGAAAAGCACAATTGTAGGGTGGGCACTACCCACCATTCTTTGTAAGGTGCGATCAACTGAGTGATTAACGAAGGCGATAGAACTCCCACAGAATACGGGACTCCAATTGCCAAATAATGTCTTTTTCTTCTATTTTTCAAACGGGATTTTGAGCTTACCCCAGATTGTAGCTGTCTTGGAAGCGGGGAACACAGCTAGTCCTAACGGGCTAATGTCGGGCTGGTAATCGATTCCATCATGATCGTCACTAAGTTGCTTAAGATATTTTCCATCTGCCGTCATCAAGTGAATCTTTGCGCCGAGGAGAAAAGCATCAGAGCTCGCATATGCGATCACCTCTCCATCGGGAGACCATGTGGGCCCCCGATGATTCTCTTCATTGTGCGTAAGCCTCTTGAGGTTTTTACCATCCAAACCCACCACATAGATGTGATAGAATCCTTCTTCCTCGCCCCAGTACGCAATCCGTCCTCCGTCGGGAGAAAACGATGGGTTCAATTTTGGCGCTAAATCGTGCGTCACCCTTTCAAACCGCAGTCCGTCAGCATCCATCACGTAGATTTCGTTGCCCTCATCTTTCCAGGATACGAATGCAATCTGTCCCCCATCCGGAGACCATGATGGCTGCATCGTTTGGTCTTCATACCTTACACGATTTTGTCCATCTGCGTCCATCACCTCGAAATGATTTATTCCATCGCGGACGGTGAATGCAATCTGTTGCCCATCCGGAGACCAGTCTGGCTCCCTCTTCGCGTCCGGTCCATCTGTCAGTTTAAACTGGTTCTCACCATCGGCGTCCATGACGTAGATTTGATATGCAGCGTCGTTTCTGTCGGAAACGAATGCAATCTTCGTCCCGTCGGGCGACCAATCCGGATCCATGTCGTCTACCGGATGGTTCGACAGGTTCTGCCGGTTTCCTCCATTGGGGTCCATTACATAGATTTCAAAGTTGTCAAATATCAGGTGTGAAAAAACAATCCGTGACCCTTGTGCGGCGAGTCCTCCTATAAACCACAGTTCCGCACTCAACAGCATCACGGTTAACCCGATAAACGACACAACTGTGTGCCCGCATCGCATTTTTCCCTCCTTAGCTGTAGGTAAAATGAACAGTAAAGTAGCCTGTGTTGAGTTGGTGCGCAGGTACTGTTTGGACGCGCTCCCAACCATTATGTGACGCCCTCGGCGCTGGCGATATTTTCAATGACCCGCCCTGTTTTCTAGCCCCATTGACATCATCACGGCCTGCGTGTGCGTTTGAGTTTTCCCCAAGATGTCGGCAACTTTCCGTTTGGGTTGACTGCAAATGCACCAGGAGTCAGCCAAGAAGGATATATGTTATCTACACCGCGCGGAGTGTTCGTGAGTTTGACGGCGTTCATCCCGTCGGTGTCCATCAAATAAATATTTGAATCACCGTTACGGTGTGACACATAGGCGATTTTTGCCCCATCCGGCGAATAGGCTGGCATCCTGTTGCTACCCTCTTCCGTAAGCCTCTCCAACTCTTCTCCTTCAGCGGTAATTACGTAAATTTGATAACGCAGGCCTGGAGCGAAGATATGCTGCGAGTGGAAAGCAATTTTGCTTCCATCTGGCGACCAAGTAGGGGACCGATTTTTCGTCAGGTCGGTATCGCCGGTGAGATTGCGCCTTTCCGTTCCATCCGCATTCATCACGAAAATATGTTCGGGAGTATTCAAGCGGCCATCAGGTGCGGATGCAAACGCAATCTTGCTTCCATCCGGCGACCAACTCTGGTCAATATCTTGCCATTTGTGTTTTGCCAGCCTTGCCAGATTTTGTCCATCAGGATCCATCGCGTAGATTTCCCAATTGCCAACGGCAAAACGGAAAGATGAAAAGGCAATCCTCGTGCCATCCGGCGACCAACTAGGTCTACCTTCAATAAAATTGTCACGGGTAAGTCTGATCACGTTATTGCCGTCGCTGTCCATCACATACAGGTCATGTGTGACGCCGCGTTCTGATGTGAACGCGATCCTTCTCCCGTCCGGCGAACAAGCGAGTAACCAATCAGATCCCGCGTGGTCGCTGAGTTGGAGGAGATTGCCTCCGTTTACGTCCATGGAGTAGATGTCCCAGTTGCCAAACCAGTTGCCATCGTCGTTGGATGCAAAGACGATTCTCGGTTCGAAGCTCTGCGCTGTGCTGTCCCACGCGACCATTAACGCCAATAACAATAGAAACAGACATTTTCTCAAAAATGGGCTGATTTTATTCACTGGCCATATTCTCCTTTTTCGGGTTGCTCACTTCCAGAGAATTCTCCAACCTAAGTTGCCACCTTTGCAGCACGATCAAGCGAGTGGATAACGAGCGCGATAGAGTTCCCTCAAGCGAGTGGGTGACGATCAAGCAGCGCGACAAAACGATCTCACAAGTCTCTAAAAGCCCCAGAGGGGATCAAGTGAGTGAATGACGAACGCGATAGGAATCCCACAGGTAGCAGCAACTCAAATATACAAAAATCGCTATGTCACCTCTTTTTCAAACAGGATTTTATGCACTTGTCTATGGCTTGTCGCCGAACTTCAACAAAGCGGGCGTAAATTATCGGAGGTTGGAAGCACGTTTCTTCACCCTACCCCAAATGGTAGTTGTTTTGGAAACAGGGGACACAGCTAATCCGAACGAGCGAATGTCCGGCTGAGAATCGTACGCACCATCGACAACGCTAAGTTTCTTAAGATATTGTCCATGGGAGGTCATCAAGTGAATCGTTGAAGCACCTTCATTGTCCCAGACATAATATGCGATCCTCCGTCCGGAGACAGACCATGCAGGGCCTCCATGATGCTGTTGATTCTGCGTAAGCCTCACCCGATTTTTCCCATCTGCCCCCACCACAAATATTTGAGGGTATAATTTGTCGATAGCCACGTATGCAATCCGTTTTCCGTCAGGAGAAAACGCTGGACTGAATCCACCCCATAATTCCCGTAATTCATGCGTCACCCTTCTAAGCCCCTGTCCATCAACGCCTATCACGTAGATATCAGACCACCACTCACCAACTCTCAAGGCTGAGAATGCAATCTCACGCCCATCAGGAGACCATGATGGATCCCTCGCGTGGTTTTTAAACCTCACCCGATTATTTCCATCGGCATCCATAACGGCGATGTGAGATTCCCATATTGCAGCCGGTTGGACGGTGAAGGCAATTATACCCCCATCGGGAGACCAGTCTGGGGCCCACTTGGTCCGCGGTCCATCTGTCAATCTAATCGGGTTCGTTCCATCGGCGTCCATTACGTAGATTTGCATTGCGCCGCCGTCTCGATCGGAAACGAATGCAATCTTCGTCCTGTCAGGAGACCAATCCGGATCACTGTCATACGCTGGATGGTTTGTCAGGTTTTCTCGGTTTCCTCCATCGGCATCCATCACATAGATTTCGACATCATTGTCGTCAGGTTTCGCGTCGAACGTAAAAACAATTCGATTTGTGTTGAAAGCAAGTCCGTTTTTTTGCCACAATTCCCCACTTAACAGAATCACGGTTAACCCGATAAACCACACAAGTGTGCGTCCGAATCGCATTTTTCTCCTCCTTGGTTGAAGTAAAATGCACGGTAACGTAACTAGGTTCTGTTGACATTTTATCGTAATGCGGGCGGGGCAACCCCGCCCCTACGGAAAAAACTCCCGCGATAGCGTAGGGGTTGGGTTTCCAAACCCGTTTGGTGTGGTTTTCGCCTTGGTAGGTGCTCACAAGAATTCAACACGCCTTAGTACACGTTGGCGGAACTGGTTAAGCGTATTTAGCGGTTAAGGAGCGCTCTTTGTAACGTCCACTTTAACCGCACGCTACTGACGGTGCGATTAGGAACGAGACTCGAACGAGGCACATGGATAGTGACTGCAACTGAAAACCCTACCCACTGTTTGTTCGATTGAGGAATTTACTATCGCATCCATTTTTCGCTCATTCGATCGATGGAGATTCTACCTCCCCCTATAGTTTGTAGGGTGCGATCAACCGACTGATTCAGGAGGGCGATAGAGTTCTTGCCATCCTCTAACAACCCGTATCTTTCCGCTTTCTGCTTTCAACTAGCCACTAATCACTGGCCACTGTCTTTCAATCCGCCGGCTGCGGCGCCAGTTCAGGGCTTGCGGTTTCCTCCGACGCGTCGTCCTCTTGGCGTCCGCGATCATGGAATTCGCCTCGAACATCCGGGCTGAGTGTCCGCCAAATGAGCAACTGCTTGCGAATCAAGTTCAAGAACCGACGATTCACACGTTTCCACGACGCTATTTCGCCGCTCTCGCGGGTGATGTCAAGCTTAATCTGGTACAGTTCCTCCTCTTCGCCACCGACCGGCGTCGTCACGAACCGGATGCCTTGGCTCACGCCCAAATCGTACGGCGCCAACCAAACCATCATGCTCACGGCATACGATTCCTGTCCACTTTCTTCAGAATCCTCCGTGAATCGACTGAACGCAACTTGGTTCGTGTAAAAATCGCTCGCGGATTCGTCCGCGTGCGCATCAAAGTATTCGCGCATGAATATGTTCAGACCGAGAGCTTCCTCGGACAACACCGTGAACGGCAAGTTGAAATGCCATTCATCGCCCGTAGGTTCCGGCAGCTTCCACTTTCTTTCCAGATCGGGAACCGCCATCCGGCTCGCTTTAATCGCCGGATAAAGTGTGCTGCCCACCACCACTATCATGACGATAATCGTCGCCACGACCGTGGACATGGAGGAGTAGTTTAAGGTAAGTCCGGAGAGCCAACCGAAATTTACCAAAAGCGTCGCCACCACTTGACCCAGCAGGTAACCGAGCACCGCGCCGACAATCGCATAAACACACGCCTCCGCGAGGAACAGAAACGCGATATGCACCGGCGCCAATCCGACCGAGCTGTAGATGCTAATCTCTCGAATCCTCTCGTAGACCGCGCCAAGCATGGTGTTTAACACAATCAGCGATGCGATCAGAATCGGAATGAACAGGTTCCCCATGCCGGAGAAAGAAGTCATCCCGATTGAACTGTAGAGATAGGTGTTCTTGTCTCGCGCGACGAAGAAATCCAGCGCGATTCGGCTCATCAGCGGCGCCATGATGAGATCCAGTTTGTCTACCGCACCCGGAATCGGCGGATCTTCGGGTTGAGGCTCCATATTGACAGCCACCGAGCGCAGCGTGCCACCTTGGTTGATAATCACCTGATACGGCAAAATGGCAATGCTATCCGGCGTCAAGTGGATATATTTCTGCAACTCGCTAGTGCTGCTCTGATTCCCTTGCGCTCCTCGCGAGCTTTGCTGTTTCATCAGTTGGTGATCGATGGGCGTCAGTTCCTCGCCATCGTTGTCGGTTAAATCTTTGAAACCGATTCCGAGCACACCGGTCACGGTGAAATCAGCGCCGTACACGGAGACTGTAGCTTTACCCATGTCGGCTTCGACAATGCCTAGCAGATCCGCAACACCCTTCGGCAGCACACAAGCATAGGGCCATCGGGTGGGCCATTCATCCTCATCCGCGGGATCGAACCATTTACCGTAATAAAGATAACGGTTTATACCGGTGATTCGTGGCTCGGCGGCGCTCATCCCGACCAGCATATTGGCGGAGAAAGTGTAGGGTTGACCGGTCAAAGCATCTTCGGGGGGCACGGGGTCTTTGGCGTTGGGGCTACGTCTCAATTCGATAAACGACTGATCGCCCGTGCCTGATGATTGGTACCACGCTCGAGGGCCAACCGCGTTGTGAACCGTCAACATCGAAGAAGGCTGATAAACCTTCAATTCATCCCCATCTTTCCTCACCGTGTATGTAATTCTGTTGCCAGTGATTTCCCATCTATCTTCGTTCGTAACCGGCTGAATTTCCGACTGAGGCGTAAGAAGGATGCCGCGCCTGTCAAATTCATGATTTAAACTCGTGGAAATATCGCCCTTCGCCAACTCTTCCTGAAGTTCTGAATCCATGCTGAACAGGAACGTCGGTTCGGCGCTGACACTGGCCAGCGCTCCCGCTTCGCTTAACTGAGCGATGGAATCCTCAATCTCCGCCGCCGACGTGCCTCGCCTTTTCAGCATCATCCGAAAGTCAGGTTCGGGAAGCTGCGTCTTCCTCAGATCGTTCATAATCGAGCTGATGACCGGCGCTTCAAGCGGACGCCAGTACTGATCCCGAATCAACATCCCGGTGTAGCGCGGTGTCACGGCGGGAAGATTGGTCTTGTTGGGGTGCATGAAGGTGCGCACGGAGGTAAACGAGATAACGGTAAAGGTCAAAATTACAAGCGTCGCGCACGTCAGAATGGTGCGGCCCTTCCGTTTCCGCATATTCGACACCCCGAGACTGAACGCCGCGGCGGACGCCGCCAGGCGGCCCACATCCGCCTTATAAACCTTAGAACTTTCCTGCCGAATTTTTTCGAGTTGCTCCTCAAATTTTCGCAAGATGATGGCGATAACAAACACCGTTAGCACAAGCACCACGAACGCTACCAGGATGATGACGGGTGTGGTCGTGATTTGGAACGCCGGATGAACCTGAGCCAAGAAGAAGAACACCAAGATGAAAATCGCTGCCGCGCCGCCGATCCGTTTGTGCACGTCTGGCGATGCAAAGATCAGACGTTCCATAAAGTAGGAGAACGGTAGGAGTAAGGCAAGGTAGAACATGACCCCGTTGACAACATCATTACCCGTTTTCTTGACATCCGGATAGGCGCGCGATTCATATCCCCACGCCGCTCGCGCGAGTTTCATTGCCGTGGAATACTCCTTCTTGGAGAGCGCCGTCTCGGCTTGGTCTAAGTGTTCGTGTGCATAGAAATGGAGTTGATCTAGTCGATCGCTGCTGATGCCGAACCGTTTGTATAAACTCGTGCGGTTCTCGTCGAGCCACCACATATCTCGGACGACAACGTAGGGCGTAACGCGAATGGAGCCGTTTTCGCGGACGACGAATCCCGATCCGGTGTAGAGCGCCGGATTCTTCGCGCCGCTCTTGCCCGCTTTGATAAGCAGCAACCGTTTGCCGATCTGTCCGTACGCCATACCAATCTTTATTCGGCTGTCCGGCTCCGAGTAGACGAGCGCGATCGGCTCGGTGGCGGATACCCCCTGCTGCTGCCACGGTTTCGACATACCGTATTTTTCCGGAGGGCTGTCGCTTAAGCCGTCAAATACTTGCAGTTCTCGGAGTGTGCGTAGGTATCGCTGATCGACGAGGTCGTAGATGGTGGTGGACACGCACGGGAATACGATGACGCGGCAACCCCTTCGTCGGTTTTGGATCGGAAGTTTGTTGGAGGTCAGCTTGGCGCCGAAGTTACCCAAATCCGGGGCATACACGATGTCGCCGGAATCGGAGTCGAGAAGGTACGCATCAACTTCCTGCAACCCGCCAATGCGGTGAGTTGCTCGTCCCTCCATTGCCAGGCCCGGCACATCAAACTGAGCTTTGTTGTTGCCCATCGCAATGAGGTCACCGCGAACACCCATCATGGTCTTGTGCTTGCGTCGTATCGCCACTATAGGATAGGGCACCGGTGTGTTCGGCAGCGCGCTCTCCCGGGCGTCGTATTCGACCACATCGCCGAACAAGTTGCAGTAAAAGTTACTCACCTTGGCGCCGGTGGGCATTTTCGGATCAAGCATGGCTTGGATGAGGATTCCGGTAAGCGTTTTCACCTGCTTGTGCAGATTGCCGCCGTAGCTGAGATCCATTCTGTCGATGGTGTCCAACGGTGTGTCGGTCAGAAGCCGCCCATCATCGATGGTGGCGAACGTGACGCCGGTCTTGCCTATCAACGTGGCAACCTCGCTGTCAAAAGCAATCTTCCCCGGGATGTAAGTTCGCCACGTTTTCGCGCCCGTGGCGCCGATAGCGTTGACGAAGTTCGTTTCGCCTCCCAGCCCGACGATGTCGATTAGCGTTTGGATATCTTCAATCTCGTCCGAGCTTAGTTGAGAGGAATCCTCATGACGCAGAGCAAGCATCATCGGTAGCCGGTTGAGGAGTCGAATCGTGTTCTTGCGGGTTCGCTGCGCCTCGCGTAGGTCGTCTTGGATAAACCGCTCGACTTCGTTGCGGATGTAATCCATGTCTTTGAGCATCTCTTCCGAGGGCTCGCCGCGCGTCTGCATCTGCTCAAACTGCATCTTCATCAAGCGGGAGACATCCGTCAGCGCAACCAACGATTCGTAGTGATCGGAAATCAGCGTCTCCAGCGACTTTCCTTCAATTTCTTTCTTCGTCTCAATTTCGAAAGCGGCTTCCCACTGGCTGTTCATGACCGCCTGACGAATCTGGTCATCGGTAAAACTCCAGAGCTTGCCGATACGCACCCCGAAATCGACGTCGTTGGCGTACTGCATGAGCTTATTTCCAATGGGGGCAAACTCTCGCCGCAGCACAAACTCGGGTTGCTGGTCGTAGAACCATCCTTTGTTGAATACGGCGAATTTGTCGCTCTGCGTGGAGAGATCGACTGAGACAAATAGGGAGGTGTAGTAGCGATTGAAAAGGTCTTGAAGGGAGATGGCTTGCTCAACGGCGGCGATATTACGGTCATATTCCGATTTGCTGAATCGGGCGAGAATTGCGACGCGGGATTGGATGTTGCGAATGCGCGAGTTTCGGAGAGTAAGCATGTTGTCGCGGAGAAGGATTTTTATGTCGTCCGGAAAGTCGCGGTCAAAGTTATCCAATCCGTTCCTCAAGTTCTGAAGCTCGACAATATCCTCGCGCGCTTTCTGTTTGACAAACCGGAATAGCCTGCGTTCTTCAAGGTGAGCAACAATCTGTTCGCGCGCCTCAATTGCTGCTTCCGCTTCGTCACTCTCAAGGTAGTGACGCAACACGAGTATTTCCTCTTCAAAGTACAGACGATTTAGCGACGCATGCCAATCTCCATCCAGTAGGGATTCCAGTCGCCTGCGCTCAAGCCGCGCGTTCCGCATGGCAATCTCGAAGATTCCCTGCTTGTCCTTCGTCAACTCCTCGATAAGGACGGCATGCGATTCCTTTATCACGCCGCCCCCGGCTGTCTCGTGAACATTCGCCACCTTCTGGCGCAGTTGCGTCTGGATCCCCTTCAACCGACCCAATATGGCTCTACTCAGAAAAGGTCCTAATATCCCGTCGACATCATCCGGCATGTAGTCGCGTTGGGTACGCAACCGACTTATGCTCGTTTTGATCGGTGACTCGAAATCCGCATCCGTAGGAATTCGCTGCAATGCGTTTTCGAACTGAATTTTCTCTTGGGCAATATAATCATCCAAACTCCTGTTCGCCTGCCTGGCGCGATGCACGACCCTGCGCGCGTCCTTCATCGCATTCAAACCGTGAAAATCGAGGTGTCGATCCAGCACCCGTTCTTGGGCGTATTGGAGCGCGAATTTTCGAGAATCGGAAAACTCCCAATCCGCTAAGTAGTTGGACAGCAACTCCAAGTCCGAAGCTTCGGGTGTTCCGATGAGATTCGGCGGGACTGGGAGATAATAGGCATCATCTTCACCTTTTTCCGGTATGAGGTACGAATCATTAGGTTGGCGTCCGTAGCTTCCACCGACATGTCCCGCATTCAAATCGGCTTCCAGTTGCTCCAACACCCACGCGTCCAACCGTGCCATAGGCAGCGCAACGTTGTCTATCAACTCCAATTGCGCCTCTCGACACGCCGTCAACGCCATGCTTTGGAGTGCATGCATGCGGTCAACGACTACACGTAAGAATTGGGTTGTCTGTAGTGCATCTTTTTTGAACCTTGTGAGATTGGTCGCAAGCGTAGATTTTTCCTCCAGCGTATAGCCCTGCTTCTCGCGTTTTTTCACGACGCGGCGGCGCCTTTTCTGCTTCTCTTTGAAATCTCGTTGTTTGTTGCGCAACGAGTTGATTCGGTTGTACGTTTTCCCGACATCGGATACCGTGGATTTCAGCGACAGAATGGCATCGTCTAACTGGTGGATTTCGTAGAAAAATTCGGGTGGCAGATCGACGAGCACGCTGCGATCAATCGAGAGCAGCAGTTTACGACTCAACTCCTTGAACGGACGGAGATCGAGTCCCAGACCTTTTGCCATCCCGCCCATGGTCGGAATTCCAGGCGCTTCGCCTGAATTGATGTTGAAATCCGCTCTCGCGATAATGTCTTGACCGATACCGAACATGAAGAAACGCATACCGGCAAGCCCTTGGAAGTGACCGTCCGTGGCGACGAACAGCATGGAGCGTCCGGGGCGGTATTCCTCTTTGCTGAGAATGCGCGCGACTTCCAATAGCGCGGCGATTCCGCTGGTAGGATCGGCGCCGGGCGCGAGCGACGGAACTACTGACATGGAGTCGTAGTAGGCGGTAACGACAACCATCTCATCCTTCAGAATCGGGTCGCTGCCTTCAAGGAAACCGCGAATGTTTTGACCAATCTGGCGTTCCCACGTCATCGTAGAGTTCAAACGTACCATCAACGGCTGCGGATCGAAATCTGGAATTGCGTTGTCTGAACCTGCGGTGTCAAGCAGCTCGAGTAACTGGTCCGCATCCGTCCTTGAAATCCAGAATCGCGGGATGTTCGCAGGCACCGTAAGGAATTTGTTTTCGGCTTCACCGCGAATAGTGGTCTCTGGCTCAATGAATACCACAGCTTTCGCACCGAGCATGGCAGCGTTTATCCATTGCGTACTGGAATTGAAATCTATTAGTAAAACGCTCCCGCGCGGGATGAAGAGACTGGACTCCGATGCGGCAACATACTCGCCGTCTTCATCAATTAGACCGTCGTTGTTGTTGTCAACGCCATCGTAGGCATTGCCGGGCGTTTCGTCAACATAACCATCCGCATCGTTATCGATCCCGTCACTGTCCCAAAAGACGATGTCGGCAAGCAACGGGATTTCGCCGTATTCGTCAATTTCGCCATCTTCATTGTTGTCAATGCCGTCTTCGGTTTTCTGTAGGTGGCTATTGAGCACATCGTCGGTGATACTCCCCACGGTGACGCGATGTCGGTGGGCAATGTCTTCCAGTGTATCGCCTCTCTTAACGGTATACCAGTATCCGCCGATATCTTTTCCGTTGAAGTCCTCCAAATTTGCGTCGCCGCCGTAATAGAGCGGCGCGAGCAGACCGCCGGTCGGAACAAAAACCGTGCTGTTCGTCGTTAGCGCGACCTCACCGGGTTCGTCAATTTCGCCATCTCTATCGTTATCCTGTCCATCAGCGGCCTGATTTTGCAGATATAGATTGTGGGAATCTTCAAGAATGGATGTAGGCTCTACCTGATATGATTTGGCGATGGATTCGATGGTTTCGCCGTCTTGCACGAGGTGCTTGATCCCGGTGGGCAGCAAAGAGGTGCGAACGAGGTTGGGCCACACGGGCCAAATCTTTATGGTTCTGAGCACCTCATCGTTTGAGGAAAGCACCTCCAGCCTTCCGTCGCCGTGGTCAACGGGAACGGCGATCCGAAATTCGCGGCTCTCGACGTTTTGCAAACCGGTTTCGACGAACCGATCGAAGACGTACTTACTTGCCGCGGCAGCTTCGGGATAGCCTGTGACCCGACTCTCCAGACTTGAGAGCCGCGCAATATCCTTTCGCATTCTACCGATATCGACTTCATCCCTAATTTTAACCGCGATTTCTGAAAGGCCGACAGTCGTATCCCGTTCCGCAGTTAGAGGCGCGGATGTGGAGATTAGTGCGATGAGACAAACCCATAGAATATTGAGACTCGTATTCTTGAATGCAATTCGACATTTATCTTTGTTTTTGAGATTGTTCATAATGTTTTATTTCGAATTTGATTCGCCTTTCTGGATATCCCGCAAACCTCTGTATATGCCTTATACAAAGAGGGAAATCAATGGTTTGATTTGCCGACGGTTATTTTATCATTTTCTTCCAATATATGTCTCCCTAAATTGCTAACCTGTATCGTAGTGCGGAGTTTGCGATCATCAAGTCGCGGATATCCCATCTTACTTCTCACCCACCATTCAAGATGCTCTACTGCTTGGCGGAATTCTCACTTCCGTGGAAAGCATTGTTAGGTCAGAGTTGGTCCTCAACCCAGTCATCGTCATGGTCTGGATTATAAATCAACCCCTTCCTCATATCAAGACATAGGTCAAGTAGCTCCAGTATCATATGTCCGACAAGTACAGGGGCATTGTCAGACAGGTCTGTTACCCGGATGGTCTCCTTCCGCTCCAAGAGTGTGAATTCGACCTCCGAATAGACGGCACGGTCGACCATCCCGTTTGCGGTCATTGCTCTAGCTGTTCCGACAGAAGTCAATCCGAGTTGAGCAATTAGCGATTTGGGCAACGACAGTCTCATCGCACCGGTGTCTACAAGTGCGTCTTCGACGATTAGGCGTCGCACCCTCACTGGATCAATAACGCCTTCTTCCGCCAAAACTTGATCTCTTCGATTAGCGATTATGATTCTCGCCGTATGTTTTATTTGTCAACTCATGCCGAATATGGATTCTAGTGAGAAACCATGAGGATTTGCTGCGTTTTCCCTGATAAACCGAGATCCGCTTGCCAAATCTCACCGGGGTAAGGGTTCATCGATTAGATTCAGGACCTCCTCCTCTAGGGAACGTGCTTGCATCAAATCTAGGATATCTTGGTCCACCAAATCGATGATTTCTGCAATCTGTTTTCTTGCCTCCGCTGCGGTATTTGGTTTCCATTCGCGTAATTTGGTGTTTAATTTTTCAATTGTCGCATCTTTTCCTCCTACAATATCAAATCCTACGCCTCTTGAAAAAACTTGGTTTCTTCCACTTACCTCCTGGTGCTATTTGACAACTACCATCTGGCGCATCTGCGAATAATCACCCGCCCGGAGTTGGTAGAAATAGATGCCGCTTGTCACTGACTCCACAATTTCGTTGCAGCCGTCCCAATAGACAGCCCGTTCTCTATCCGTGTAGAATCCCGCCAGTTTATGCCCTAAATCGAATTGTCGAACCAAGATGCCTTTTACGTCGTAAATCGAGATTTGGACATCGGAATCGCTAGCGAGGTGATACCGTATCCAGGTTTCAGGATTAAACGGATTCGGGAAATTTGGCAGAAGCACCGTCGCTCTCGGCGTCAGTGCCGCCAATAGGGTTTCCAAATGCCAAACTCATCGCTGGGAGGTTTCAACCGTGAGAACCGTTTCACTTGCCCGATCCATCCACCGCATACCTCTACTCTTGTAGGAGCGATCTCCAGGTCGCGAATTCAAGGCAAACCGCATCAAAAACCCATAATTGTGTTGCGATTTTTAATCCCGAACGCCGTTCTTGCTTGGTCTGCCAAAAGGAAATCCTTGGTTAAATCCTTATGCTTCCTCTTCTTCGGACGAAATGCGTGCGCTTTCTCTGTTTCCGGGTGATGACTCTTGCTCAACGGACTCGCCGGAAGCCAGCATGACCGGTAGAGCCTGGGAAATTTTTTTGTTCTCTGTTCCACCGAATTCCGCCACTAAAATTGCTTTGGTTAGCTGTTCCAGTGCTTCATCTGTAATCTGCAGCGTGTTACCCGCGCTATCTTCCACGGCGTTATGGGGATCTGCCGCCTCCGATGCGCGCTCTAGCAATCTCTCATGTGCCGCCCCGACCTCCTGCGCAAGTTTCGATAACTTGAACACATGATCCATCATTTCCGACAGCTTTGTATATTCCGCCCCGTCGCTTTCTTGGATTGAATCCGTGAGTTTACTCGCATAGTTGCGCATTATCCCAGCCACTTTGGTTTCGACATCCAACCATTTGCCGTTTGCGATGCGCGCTTTGTCGAGTCTTTCCTGCGCGAGCTCATCCTCTGTCGGCTGATGCCAATCGTACTGCTTCGCCCAACGGCGGATGGTGTTCGCACTTACCTGAACGGGGAGTTGGCGGCTGATTTCGGTAGCGGGCGCTCCTTGCAGCCACAGTTTCTTCGCTTCGGAGATGACCTTTTCAGGTGATTTCGGTTTTCTTCTTGGCGCGATGGCATTTTTCATGTGATTTCTGCCCCATTAGACATCATCGGGTTGGGCGCTAAACTACATGCATTAGCTGCTGTAGAAGAGTGTAGATTGATAGGGAAAACCGAGCATTCGACCGAATACTCGGTTTCTACACAAACGATGGTGGGCAATATGAGGGGAATCGGCGATTTCATAATCGCCGATTGTACCCAACAAGACTAGACGGAGCGAGCACGGCTTCAACAATTAGAATCCGCGTTTCAATTTTCCCCACGTGGTGGACACTTTGCCCGCCGGATCAACCGCGAACGAGCCACGCACATTCTGGTTAACCTCATCTTCACTGAAAGCCCGGTCGTAGACTCGGTAGATCGCAATCGAGCAGTTGCAGGTGCGCACCGCTTCGGCGCGGCTGTGTGAAAAGATACTGTGTAACGTCATGTCATGCCTCTTGTTCCATTTAACACTCGGACCCGTCTTTCCCACTTTTTCGCCGTCAACGTAGGAGGTGAAACTGCTTCCGCTTTCAAACACCATGTGCACCCAGTGCCACTCCTGTTCGCCAATCCGTATTCCGTGAGTTCCGTTGGGCCAATCGTCGCGCAAGCCTAGCGCGCCTTGGGCAATGCTTATGTTCGAAAACTCCCCATTCCCGCCGGCATCCAGCCAAATCCGAAAGTTCTGAACCTGTTCCCTCGGAGCCGCCTGTATTCCGACGAGATGATGTTCCTGTGCAAGCATAGGCCCGTTTATCTTCATGAGCAGCCCCATGGTGAAGTCTTCAAGGTTCACGACAGGCGTTTTCGGTCCCGGCCCCGCGTTGCTGAAGGTCATACCGGATGTGTCGGCAGTGTACCACTTGGTGTCCTCCTTAAAACCAAGCTCCTTAATAGAAATGACACCGTCCTCAAGAATGGGCTTGAGGTTGCTGTGCTCCAACTCCCCGCCCGCCTCGCCGGCGTTTCGCCAGACTTTATCTCCGTCATCTTGGTCGGTTTCGACAGGGTTAAAGTATAGCACCGCTCCGGGGATCGGCTGAGCGAGTGCCGTTGATAGTGTCATCGCCATACCAACCAATATAATAAAAATGGCGATGGGATAAATTGTGTTTCTTGTCATGCTTCAGTCCTCCAAATCAATCTAATTGGTCTTGCAATAAATCTTCTGGCCAAATTGGCGGTTTCCATAATCCAGAAATTTTACAACATAACGCTATGAAATACAAGGTATAAGCGCACATCAGCGATCAGTGACAAGCGGTGAGGATGCAAGAGAAGAGGTGATTTTGTACTTTTTTTGGTTCCTTTGACATTTCACGGCAGCCAGGGAATCGAGAAGTACGGACACCCGCATGCTTCCTCGTAGCGGTTGGGTCTCCCAACCCCATAGGGATCAAATTAAGGGAGTTCGCCTAGTATTGGTGGTGTATCCGGTCGCAAAACCCTTTGCTCGACTCTGTACAAATTACAACAGTTGGTTGCTGAGGAAAATTTTACAACACCAAATCCGTAGGCGAGAATCAAGCGACCGAAAAGAATCAAATGTGCGAATAGCTCAAGCGAATGGTTAATGAGCGCGATAGAGATCCCAATGCGATAGTAAATCCCGCGCGATAGAGAACCCCCTTTCCCCACCGTGCCGCATCGAAACTCGAGACATGTAGGTTGGGTTGAATGGAGACATGAAAATCGCTGGCTATCGCCAACCGTCGAAAAGATCTTCAACGATCGTCAATCGCGGTTAGATCAAATGAAACCCAACATCACGACCCACACGATAATCTTCAAACTCGGTTTCACACGGATTTCTGTTCCTTACCGGCGCATAAAACCTCGAAGTCTCTCCTTCCGTGCTAACCATTGAACCCCGTCCTCTCGTCTTCCATCCTTCCTCACTTCCCACTCACGGTTGCTTTCACTGACCACTGCTTCTACTGGTCACTAGCTACAGGCCACTGACCACCGCATTTCCCGTCTTCCACCCTTCCAGTCTCTTCTCTTCCATTTTCACATTCTTTGAATTTCGCATTTATTTGACGCGAACCCCGTTTTCTGATATGCTAAACCCTGTCATTTTTCTAACACAATTTCCAAAACATCCACCGCAGCATGGACGAATCGCATCACCCAAAGGAGGGTATAATCCCGATGTCTCTTGATGAGCGCGCGGATCTCTTTAACCGAACAGTGTTGGACGATGCAATGGATGAATACGGTCTGATACGCCACACCCTAACCTATCCCGATCGAAAACCGATACCCTACGAACTACTGGAAGATGTCCGAGAAATCACCGAACTACGCAAGCGATTAGGTCAGAAGTGGCATCCCCACGCCGGAACGCCGGCGTACGCCATGTACGAAGACGCCAACTATGTCGGCAACCGCTACCTGTTGTCACAGGCGTGGCGCTGGTTGGCGACGAAGAACGAAACCGCCCGGAGCGATGCCGAGAAGGGGTATAACGCCACGATGTACCCCTATCACGAAGGACGAAAGATGGATCCCGGTTATTGGCCTAAACCTTACGGTGCGCTGAGGGGAGACTACACAATCGATAAGGTATACACCGAGACCAGTTTGGACCAGGCTTACTCCCCCGTCATCGCGCTCTGGCGGTACTACCAGCATTTGGCAAGCGACGATGAGAAACAGATTATCGCCAAAGCCGTGCAGGAGCACGGGCACTGGTGGATTCGGCACGACTATACCTACGACTACTTGGGCGAGGTGTGGAAGGTGTTCGAAGGTCGGATTGGCAGCCCAAGCAGCGCTTTGAAAATCCCTATCGGCATGCACATCGCCTATCGGATTACCGGGGACACGGCGTTGTTGGACGAGTGTATGCGCATCATTAGGCAGGCTGCAAAAGAAGGCGCCTTGTCGATGCACCGGGGACCGCGCGGCGAGATTAAGGAACTGTATCACTGGGCGGAAATGTACGACTATTTCATGCGCGAAACCGATCTGCAAGACGAAGCCGAATGGGAGCGTCTCATCCGAGAGTGCTGGCGCGCCGGAAAGAGCGCCGTTCAGGAGGATGGGCTGTGTATCGGCCAGGGGTTCTTCACCGACGATGGGCTGCTGGAGAAATACGAACCTGGTCCCGCGGACGACGTGCACCACGGCTACTGGAAGACCGATGCCGGACATCCCGCCTCCACCGCACAAATTGCCGGTTTGGCGATGCTCATCCACGAATTGGGTTACGACGATGACGCCGCGGATGTCGGGGTGAAGTTATTGGAGAACGTCACCGAGGCGCACACTGGGCAAGGATACGTCTACACCAGCGCCGAACAGATGCCGCCCCAATCGCGCGAAAAGCCGCCGCAGGAGTTCTTCCACACCCGCACCGTCGTGTTCTGGCTGGATGCTTACTGGCGCGGCAAGCTGCACGGCGTATTGTGAAACGGCTATACACCATGGTTTGTAGGATGCAATCAACTTACTGAATAAGGACGGCGATAGAAATGCCCTGCGATCAAGCGAGTGAAAAACGCGCTAGCGAACGGATAGATCAAGTGAGCGGACCGGGAACGCGATAGAGATCCTCAGTCGTGTAGCAAAGATAAGCTACCACACATCATAGCCACTGCAGGTCGAAAGGTGGATCTGACATTACACATCATTGTTGTAAAAAGACGAGTGCGTACTTAGAAAAGAATAAACCGGGGATATTATGATTGAAAATTTGCGGGAATGGCTCACAGAGCGGTGGGAGGAATCTCATGAAAATTACAGACGTTAAACCTATCCCGGTTTGGGTCGGGGGAAGAAATCAACTCGTCGTTAAGGTGGAGACCGACGAAGGAATCCACGGCTGGGGCGAATCCGGCTTGTCCGGCAGAGAACTGGCGGTGGCCGGCGCGGTTAAGCATTACCGAGAATTCCTTATCGGTCGAGATCCCATGTGCATCGGTGCGCTGTGGCAAGACATGTACCGCGGTCAGTATTTCGAAGGCGGACGGGTGCTCACCGGCGCCATCTCCGCGGTTGACATCGCGCTGCACGATATCGCCGGCAAAGCGTTGGGTGTGCCGGTGTACCAACTCCTCGGCGGCAAACAGCGGGATCTCGTGCCGTGCTTCGCGACGACCGGCGCGGGCCCCGGGCCCGGGCTGATTGACGAGGTGAAACTGCTGATGGAAGGTGGCTGGAACGTCATCCGCACCGTGCCGGGCCACCCGCCCGCAGAGGATGCATCCATTTTCGAGCCGCGCGAATCGATCGCCCTGACGGCGTCGTGGTTGACCAAGGTGCGCGAGGAGGTGGGACCGGACCCGGTGCTCGGTATCGATTACCATTGCCGTTTAAGCGTGGCAGAGGCAGCGTCGTTCTGTCAACGGATGCCGTCAGGCACGCTGGACTTCATTGAGGAACCCATTCGCGACGAAACGCCGGAGGCATACGAATCCCTGCGGAGTATGATCGATGTCCCCTTCGCTATCGGCGAGGAGTTTTCCAGCAAATGGGCGTTTCTACCCTATATTGAACGCGGCATCACCAACTTCGCGCGTATCGATGTCTGCAACGTGGGAGGATTGACGGAATCCATGAAGGTCGCGAGTCTGGCGGAGGCCCACTATATCGACTTAATGCCGCACAACCCGTTGGGTCCCATCTGCACCGCCGCAACGGTACACTTGGCGGCGGCAATCCCCAACTTCGCTTGGCTGGAGGTGCGAAACTCGCCGACAGAGCCGACCGGCCGTCAGGATCCCGACCTATTTCCGTTACAGCACACACAGGATGGACCAAACATCGTTGTACCCGATCAACCGGGCTTGGGCGTCGAGTTCAACGAAGAGCTGGCGATGGAGCAAACGTTTGAATTCTGGGAGGCACCGCGGCTGCGCCGCCGCGACGGCTCCTACACCAATTGGTAATCGGAAACCGCGTTTTTCTTCACTAGGCTCTGTTGACATTTGTGTGAAGTCTGTGTCCAATCGTAGGGGCGAGGTTCCCTCGCCCGTTGCCCAACGTGAAGAACTAAACCATATTAGTCTGGACAGATCATAGAACTTGACACCCTAATGTCGATATTGAAAATCGACTGACAGAAGTCCACAACGGTCCACAAGATGTGTCACCAAAGGGTTGGGAAACCCAACCCCTACGGAGCACCGTGCGTGTTACAAACCATTCGACTAACTGGTTGCGATGATGTGTCAACAGAACCTAGGGAATCTTACTTTCCAAGTCCGACAGAGTAGAGATTACATGCACTGTTAAACATGAATGGGTTTCCACACTGACCACTAGTCACTAGCCACTGTTTCACCAAAAGGAATAGCAATGAAAAAAGGGAGACGCGCCTGGAGCGAATCCAACCTTTCCAAACCCGCAGCGGATATTGACATGCGCTACGGACACAACCTCTTGAAACAGGAGAGCGAAGACTGGCCCTCGTACGCCGTTGTGTCGACACCGAGCGCCATCAAAGCAGCCGAACCTCACTTGGGGAAACAACCCGCCGGCGTGGGTTACGCCACTCATCTTGACCACGGTCATCTGCAGGAAGTCACTGACGGGCTACCGGAGGAGGTAGATCTCATTGTCGGCGTCGGGGGAGGTACCGCCCTTGATGCGTCTAAATACGCCGCGCTCAAGCGAGATCTGCCGCTAATTTTGGTGCCCACAGTTCTGTCGACCGGCGCCATTATTCACGGTGTTCTGGCGATATGGGATGGACGGACTATCGTTGGCGGCGGCAACAGTTGGCCCTGGATTGACTGCAATCACGTTATCATCGATTACGAGGTCGTTCTTCGTGCACCGGTTCACCTGCACACGGCGGGGCTGGGCGATATCCTCTGCAACTACGCAAAAATCGCCGAGTGGCAGCGCAACCACAGACTTGGACTTGAACCGCCGTACGACGATGAGGTTGTCGCGGCCGTAGAGGAGTTTCATCAGGATTTTACGGATCGCTTCCACGCCTCGCTTGATGCCGACGGCAAACCGACGCCGGAGAGCGTCCGCGTCATAGGCAAGGCATTGCAAGAACGTGACGGGCGGGAACGAGCCTTGGCGAGCACGGTACAGAGCGGCGACCACGACTTCGCGTTTGCTCTTGAACTCATGTGCGACAGGGGCTGGATTCACGGCGAGTTAGTCGCCATGGGCGCGGTCATCATCGCTTGGTACTGCGCCGCCGATCCCCAGCGTCTGCTTTCCAGGCTCGACAAATGTTTGGTTCGGTACCGCCCCTCGCAAATGGAAATCTCGCGCGACACCTTGCGTCGCGTGCTTAAATACCTCCCTGAATACATGACAGACCCGATTCGAGGGGATGGAACCTCTTCAATCCTCCGTCACGAACCGATCGTGGGCTCAAAATTTGATGAATTATGGACGTTCTTGGAAGAAAGTTAATAGAGATGTTTGCCTCCTAATTTGTCTGTAGGGGACGCAGATTTGCGTCCCATTCGATTAATCCCGATGGTTGCAAGATTCTCGGAAACGGGTTGACTGCCTTTTCATCAGATACGTCAGCTAGACTGTGGATCACTTTGAAAGGATTTAAATTCCATGAAAGATTATGAACCTCTTGATTTATCCGCGTTGTGTAACGCCGGTCTGGACGTACTGAACGAAGGAATGAGCGTATCCATAGGGGAGCAAACCCTTCGCGGTTTGCCGTTCGTCATCGGCTCATCGGATTCGAATCGCGCCGATAACTGTCTCATCGCTTTTGACGCCAAGCGCGAGAGCGTGACTATCCCCATCAACCGGTCCGCCCGCCGCGTGATCATCGCGCACAGTTTGCTCGAGTCGGAGCTATTTGAGGGAGGGGCGTTGGCGAAGCCGATTGCCGACTATATCTTTCGATTCTCCGGCGGCGATGAGATTCGCGTCCCCATCCGCGAAAGATTTGAGATCGCCATTCCCGCCTTTGGCGGTTTGCCTTTCCGCGCACTTTCTGATCAGTTGGATTCACTTTTCCCGCGCGATGAAGGGAGATGGGAGGACATGGGACGCCGACAGACCGAGGCGGCGCAAGGCAGATCGCGCGGGTTGTTTCTTTGGTCGTGGGAGAATCCACAACCCGATTCTACCATCGAATCACTGGAGATCATCCCGGGCGGAACGCGTTTTGTCATCGGGGCGATCACACTCGGGCACGCGGACGAACACCCGTTCGTCCGGCAGGGGCGCCGCGAAGCGCGCATTACCCTGACCAACCCGGTAGATGCTGAAAAACCTTTTGACCTTGATGTGGAGGTAGACCGGGGGCTAGCAACTTACGTCCACGCCCTGCCGGAAGCCTCGGGGGCTGACTTTTCCGAAGATTCCTTCAAAGGCTGGGGCGAAGCCCAGAACCCGAAATCGAGCCCCGCGTACACCGAGATAGCCGCGCTCCCCTCTGCCACCGTGACGGTCAAGCAGGGCGAGGAGGAGGTCGGCCAAGTCAACTGGGGGGACGTCCAAGAAAAAGGCGCCGTCAACGTGCCGCGAATGCGCGTCGAACTGCTTGATCGAGGCAGAAATTGGGTGCACGTCACCGTACTTGATGAGGACACCGGCAAACCCGTGCCATGCCGAGCTCATTTTCGTTCACCCGAAGGAGTCCCCTATCAACCGCACGGCCACCATAACCAAGTCAACTCGAATTTGGACAGTTGGCACATTGATGTCGGCGGTGATGTTCGCATGGGGCAGATTACCTACGCTTATATCGACGGCAAATGCCAAGGCTGGCTGCCGCGAGGCGATGTTATCGTTGATATCGCGCGAGGTTTTGAATACGAACCGCTTCGGACGCGGGTGCACATCGAACCCGGACAGCGCGAACTAACATTGCGCCTCAAACGCTGGATTAATATGAACGAAGATGGCTGGTTCAGCGGGGACTCGCACGTCCACTTCCTTTCGACGCAGGGCAGCCACACCGAGTCTCAGGGGGAAGACCTGAATGTGGTCAACTTGCTGCAATCGCAGTGGGGTAGTCTCTTCACGAATACCGAGGAATTTACGGGCAAGGCAAGCGTCCTGCAGGAAGGCAACAACATTGTTTATATCACACAGGAGAACCGTCAACACTTTTTGGGGCATCTGATCCTATTGGGACTAAAAGAACCGGTGATGCCGTGGTGCAGCGACGGCCCCGGAGAAGCCGAACCCGGCGGAACGTTGGAAGTCACCATGAGTGATTGGGCGGACCAGTGCCATGCGCAAGGCGGCACGGTGATTATCCCGCATCTCCCGAATCCAAACGGCGAACCGGCGGCGCTAATTGCCACCGGCAGAGTGGACGGCGTCGAAATGTTGCGGCACGAGCCGTTCAACCATATTGAATACTACCGTTACCTCAACTGCGGCTATCGTCTGCCGTTGGTCGGCGGCACGGACAAGATGTCTAGCGATGTGCCCGTTGGTATTTATCGAACGTATGCCCGCCTCTCCGACGATGAAGAATTTAACTACGATAACTGGTGCAAAAATGTCTCACGCGGACGAACGTTCCACAGCGGCGGTCCCATCATCAACCTGACAGTGGAAGGCAATCAGATTGGCGACACAGTTCAGATGTCCGGCCCCGGCACGCTCGAAGTAGAAGCCTGGGCGGAGAGCATCTTTCCGATTCACACGCTCGAGCTCGTCCAAGCCGGGCAGGTGGTGGCATCGACAGAAGACGCGAAGGGTGCGCGGCGGTTGGAATTGAAGGCGAAGGTGAAGGCGGATGGGCACACCTGGGTGGCGGCGAGGTGCGGCGGTCCCAACTATACTAGCGTCAAGCATCACGACGGTTGGCAGCGCGGTATATTCGCGCACACCTCTCCGGTGTACATCGCCTGCGGCGGCGAATGGTGGATGTTCGACAATGACGCCGCGCAATACATGCTCACACTCATTGACGGCTGCCTGACCTATATCCGCGAAACCGCCCCGGTTCACGAGCACGGAACCGCGACACACCATCACGGCGAGCCGGATCACACTGCCTATCTCGAACGCCCGTTTCTTGAGGCGCGCAAGGCAATCCACAAGCGTATGCACAAGTTTGGTATCCCCCACTAATTGCCAATAGGGTGGGCACTGCCCACCATTTCTTGTAGGAGCGACCTCCCGGTCGCGACCCATCAAGCAATCATACGGATAGATTAAGGAAACGAACAGATAAAGAAACTGGACTAGGAGTGCGACGGAAATCCCACGACGATAGCGGTCCTCTTATTTTGCCCCTACCTCTTTCTCGTAGGGGCGCGGTTTCCGCTCCCAGTCCGCTGCGATAGCAATGCCTCACGCACCGCTTAGGCGGGAATCAAGCGAGCGAATACATCTAGCGACTGAATAAGGAGTGCTATAGAGATTTTGAAGGTGATAGCATCGCCGAAATTCCGAGCGCCTAAGCGCCAGCAGGACGACAGGTATGTGGCAGACAAGAAAACTCTTCCTGCAAATGACCAAAACGGCATTGCAGTGTATAATTCAAACAAGCTTTGAACGAAATCTGCAAATCTCAATTAAATCGGAGGAACGTGTGATAACCAAATTCGATTACTTTTATGGAGGCCATGTGGAAATGGAAAACCTCGGTTTTCAAGGTCTCCGCGTCGACGACAGGGTAGAGTCGGACGCTCATCTCAACACCGTCATCAACGAATCTCGGTCCATCGCCGAGTTGATGGACGGATTGAACTTTGACACGCTTTGGCTTGCAGAGCACCATTTCCAGCGAGAAGGCTATGGGGGCATTCCAAACATACAAATGCTAAGTCTGTATCTCGCACAAGCCACGGAGAACCTGAAGTTCGGCGCATTTTTCAATACTATCCCGGCGTGGCATCCACTTAGGTTGGCGGAAGATTTCGCCACGGTGGATATCATGACTGGCGGCAGGGTAAGGTTCGGGATCGGTCGCGGCTACATCAACCGCGAGGTGGAAACGTTGGGATCGCCGCTTGACGACGATGAAGAAAATCGTGAGAAGTTCGAGGAGCAGGTCGAAATTATCTTCAAGGCGTGGAACGAGCAATCCTTCGCCCATCACGGAAAGTATTACAATCTTCCGGCTAAAGTCATCTACCGCGAGAAGGAATTGGAAGAGATTACGCTCGTGCCGCGTCCCGTAAATCGCCCTGTTGAATGCTGGCAGCCCATATTCAGCGCCAGTCCGCGGGGAATAGATTTCATGGTCAAACACGGGATTAAGGGCGTCGTACCGTCAGGCGGACGCGCTCATCAGATTGCGGCGACGTGGAGAGAGTCCCTACTGCGTGCCGGGCGCGACACCCAGCTCGGAGAGGAACTTACCCTCGTCCTGCAGATACACATCGCCGATACCCAAGAGAAAGCGATCCGGGAAGCCACGGTTTGGTTTGAGGAGCAACTCAAGGTGTTGGCGCCGTTGGGGCGGATGCCGCAACTCTCAAGAGAACAGATCTTGGCGACTTACGATCCGAAAACCGCACCATCCGCCGGGCTTCCCACCGTACACGATCTGGTTCGTGACCGAGCCTGGATCTGCGGACCGCCGGAGCACGTGTACGAAAAACTCTGCGAGATTCAGGAGGAGTTCCCCGGTCTGGAGCGTGTATGCATCGGCGCCGGCGCACTTGCAATTCCGCCGAGCGCAATCAGGAGGGACATTTCGTGGTTCGGCAAGGAGGTTCTGCCGAAGTTCCAAGCAACAACAAATGCTGCCGCTTGAACCAAAATTCGTACGCAAAAAGGAGCGAAATGACAACTCAATACAGAGCGAATCGCACCAAAGCTGCCCTGCTTAGGGGTGAAACCATCGCCGTCCCGGAAATTAACCGTGTATTTGACCCCATCGTTGTCGAATTGGTTGCTGAAGCCGGATTCAGCCGCGTGTGGATAGATATGGAACACTCGCACCTGAATTTAGCCGGGCTTTCGAACATGATATTGGCGGCGCGAACCGTGCAACTTGACGTGATCGTTCGCATTCCTCACGGGCCATACAACCAGGTGATGAAAACTTTGGAACTGGGCGCAAGCGGTCTGATTTTACCACACTGCAAGAGCGCAGATGAGGCGAAGCGGTTCGTCCGTATGGCGAAGTTTCGACCGCTCGGCATGCGCGGTATGGGCGGCGGTAGGGATTCTCGGTTCGGCAGGATGGTGCGCAAAGAGTTTCTGGATTTAGCCAATGAACACACGCTGCTCGGCGTTATGATTGAGGATGCGGAAGGGGTGGACGAAGCCGATGCTATCGCCGGAGTCGAGGGAATTGATCTTCTGTTTATAGGCCCCGGAGACCTTCGGCACAGTTACGGAATAGAGCGCGAAGGCGGGGAGCAGAGCGACCATCCCAGGATTCTTGAAGCATTCGACAAAGTCGGCAAAGCCTGCCGCCATCACGGAAAGGCGATGGGCACAGCCGTGGGCCCCGGCGAACAGATGCGTGCCGTGTTTGAGAGAGGAACCCGTTGGTTCAACTGTTGTCACGATGTCACGGCGCTAATCAACGGCTATGCGGGTGCATTTCAGGCAACGAATGACATTGTGAAGTCGTAAGAAACTTCTGATATCTACAATTCGTCTGCTTCGATGATTGTATACGGATTAGCTGCTTGTAAAACGCAAGGAACTCCTCTCGCAAATCCCTTAGGCGTGAATAGCACAAAATACCGAATGCAATGACAAACTTACAGAAACTCGTCGTCTCTTTTTTCGTGGTCATGGCAATGGAAACCATAGGGACAAATACATCAGCGCTTGAAGAGCACAAACTCAAAATCCTTCATAACGGTGCGGGATCGCTCACGGTGAAGGTCGATGACCGGTGGGCGCGCAACCATCAACCATACGATGGTCGCGGGACGGTGACAGTCAATGGCACGAAGGAAGATGCCGGGGTTTGTATCGCCGGTGTTAATCCGCTCGACCGCCAGAAGAATTGGACGACATCCTGCACCTTCACCGCGGTCCCAAATGTTGGCCGCTCATTCAACGCCATGCTCACCATCGGCAGGTCGAATGAACCCGCCTTCGACGCCGAAACCTTCCACTATATCGGCTTGCACTGTTTCCTGGACAAGGAAGGTTATCCTCAAGGCTGGATACACACGCAGGAATCCACGGAGCCCGTGCCGACCATGACCTTTGAACCGGGAGTCAAGGCTGCGTACAATGGGAAGGACTCGTTCACGTTCCAATTCACTGCAGCAAAGCATAATCCCGGCGGTCCCCAAATTCTCGTAGTCATTTTCAGTAATGGCAGTACCGAATCGCGTTGCGTCCTTGACGCCAAAACCATCCGCCCCGCCCCGTACCGCCCATGGTATGTCGCATACGGAACACCCAACCTATTCTACTGCGGTCTGCCGCAATGGACCATCCATTCCGTCGATTATGACGCCGATCCCTACGTCCTTGAGCCGGCCACTATCACCGATGCCCCCCGAATTGTCCCAACGCCCAAGGAAATCCGCTGGGCTGAGCCGGTTTCTTGGTTCGCGCTTAATCAAGAGGTAGCAGTTGATGCGGGCATACACCCTGATAGTCCCGCCGCCGACTCTATACGCCGTCAGATCATGGAGCGTTGCGGGATTGCGTTGGAGGGGCGAGGAAATCGCGTGATCGCGATTGGGGAACGAGGGAAAGGCAACGTGCGTCTCGATCAGTTCTGCTTGAGAGAAGCGGTTTCACCTCCCGCCAACCGCGAAGGCTACACGCTGGTCGTGCAACCCGATTTTATTGCCGTCGTCGGATCGTCGCCCGCCGGGACTTACTACGGCATACAAACGCTTGTCCAGATGGCCGCTGAAAACTCGGATGCAGGCTGGAGAATACCGTGCGGCAGCGTGATGGACTGGCCCGATCTTCCCTTCCGGGGCGCCTACATTCAACACTCGGATATGGAGCAGGTGCGCGCCTTCTCAGAGAAGAAAATCAATGCCGTTGTGTTTGAAGGTTTTCTCAGTTTTTTCGATCCCGATTCCCCCGATTCAGCCCGCCAACTCTTCGACGAATGTCGTCGGTACGGCATTGAGCCTATTCCCATGATTCAGGGATTCGGACACGGCGATGAAGTTATCAGGCATAACCCTAACTGGGCGGAGGGAATCTATGTCCAAAATGAGAGACTTGTATTTGCCGAGAGGATGAATCCACCGCCGATTCCGCTTGCTCAACCCAACGTCATGCGCACGGAACACACCGATATCCACATCACAGACGAACATGGAAACAAGTACGACGAGGGCGCTGATTACAAAGTCATCCCGGGAGATATCAATCCATACCAACCGCCCGGAAAGCCGTTTGCGATTGAACGCCTGGAGAACGGCAAAATTCCTGTTGGAGGAACGGTATTCGCATCATACGATTACGCGCCGCTTCGCGCAAAGAGTCGTTACGATCTCAGTTTCTGTCCAAGTGAACCTGCAGCCTACGAGTGGCTCAGCGAGCTGGTAGGAAGCGCCGTTCGCGAGTTGAAGCCCCGCTATGTCATGATTGGCAGGGATGAACCCATGCGAATGAGCACCGACTCGCGCTGCCTCGGGAACGGGAAAACCAATGCCGAACTCTTCGCGTGGGACGTGCAGCGTATGGTTCAATTTGCGACAGCAGTGGACCCCACCGTCGAAGTATTGATGTGGGCCGATGCGGTCAATCCTTACCGGAACGCCTACCGACTCACGACCAACCCGACCGGGCCGGCTATCGACCTGTTGCCCCGACGGGTGATTTTGATGCCTTGGTTCTACGGAAACTTTGAAAGGCTCACCATGGCAAACTCCGTTGAGTTTTTTCATCGTCACGGTTTTCGCACCATCGGCGGCGCGTCCAGACACGTTATAAACCCCGCACACTGGGCCGATGTGGCTTGGCAATTTCGTGGTCAAGAACGAGGGATGCAAGGGCTGCTGCTGACGCCGTGGGAGAATCCGAATGGAGACTTCTCGCTGTTCGCCAGCCACGCCTGGACACGCATCAAGACTCAACAATAGCGAGGAATTAAACACTTCAGTTTGTAGCAGCGTTTTTTATTGCACGTTCTGAGGAGAGAGTTTGCAAAAAAACTAATCACTGTACCGCAATCAGTGACTTGCTACTACGAACCAGAACTGTTAAATGACGGTCATGGATTTTGAGTGGGATGAAGATAAAGAAGAAGCTAATCTGTCGAAACACGGGGTTTCGTTTGATGAAGCGAAGACTGTCTTCGACGATGCGTTTTATATAGATTTCTATGATCCTGATCATTCCACTCATGAAGATCGATATCTCATCATTGGAGAATCGAAACAACACCGCCTACTGATAGTGTCATATACGGAACGTAATCAAAAACGTCGTTTAATCAGTGCAAGAGAAGCAACCCGAAGGGAAAGAGAAGATTATGAAGAAAGCTGAGAACTCTAGGGACGGCGAACTTCGTCCAGAGTACGATTTAAAGAGTTTACGAGTACGAAAGGTCGGACCTAAGCGAAAAACTTTCGACAGCTTGTCTGTGCGGTTGGATCCGGATGTAGCAGAGCTATTTCCCGATTCTGAGTCGGTGAATGAAGCACTGCGATTCTTGATTCGTATCACCCGCGAACATCAATGATAAATTGGGAATCTAACAACACCTGACGTAAGTCTTGACAGAGACACAGAATCAACTACATCAACACTGGAGCACCCAATATGCCCGTAATTAGAACTACCGATATGAAGATGGGACGGGGCAATCGGCCCGAATGGTGCGGTGTAACCAGCGCCGGCATGTTCCGTATTCCGGTAGAGAATGGCCGCGCCGACGCCCATTACCACGACTGCGATGAATATTGGCTGGTTTACCGCGGCAAAGCCAAAATAATGACCGAAGGCAAACCCTTCTACGTGAAACCCGGCGACATTGTCTGTACCAAGGCGGGAGACGAGCATGATATACTGGAAGTCTACGAAACCTTGGAAGCGTTTTACTTTGAGGATGCGACGCCAGAAGACGGCCGCGTCGGACATCTTCACACTGACGCGGAGAAAGCCAAAGGTCATCCGGTTCCAAATCTCCCATTACCAAAGGATTTTCCACAATGAACAAACCACTTGAATGTATCCAGATCGGCATAGGCGGACAGGGACGGCACTGGTGTAACGCGGTAGTGCCGCGTCTGATGGAACTGGGCTTAGCCGTGCCCGTTGCTGCCGTCGACATCAATCCGGAAATTCTCCCCGAAGCCAAAACGAGTTTGGGGCTTAACGACGATCAGCTCTACACCAACGCCGAGCAGGCGATCACGGAGCACAAGCCCGACTTCATCAACATCGTCGTACCTCCCGCTCATCACGAGGAATTCGTAAATCTAGCCGTGGAACACGGATGCCACATTCTCTCCGAAAAGCCCATCGCCGACACGATGGCGGCTTGCAGCCGCATCTATCACAAGGTCAAGAAGGCGGGGCTGAAAATGGCGGTAACCATGACCCACCGGTTCGACCAGGACAAACAGACCTTGGAACGAGAAATCAAGAGCGGTAAGTACGGCGAGCTCAGTAGTCTGATTGGGCGTAATTCCTGGGATTGCCGCAAGTACGGTAGATGGGGGCATTTTCGCCACGACATTCCAGATACTCTATTGATAGAGGGCACCGTTCACCATTTTGATATCATCCGTGCGCTTACCGTCGCAGATGCCAAGACGCTGTACGCCGTCACGTGGAATCCGCCATGGGGCGAATTTGCCGGCGACTCCAACGGTTTAATCATCATAACGATGCAAAACGGCGTTCAAGTGTTTTACGAGGGAAACAAGACGAGCGCGACCGCAACCAACAACTGGAGGCGCGAATATTTCCGGGCGGAATGCGATCTCGCCACGCTGGAACTCGACAATCGCGAATTGCGGGTTATGAGCGACCTCAGCGGTGAACGAGTCGTTGACGATGTGCCGCTCTTGGAGCAACCCACGTGGTGCAATCCTTGGCTCGGGGAAACGTTCGTGCACTGGCTCAACGGCGGCGACCCACCCCCGAACTCACTGGATGACAATATCCAGTGTTGCGCCCTGTTGTTTGCAGCTATCGAATCTTCTCACACGGGAAGTGTCATAGACGTGCAAGACTTCCTCCAAACAAATCTGAAAGCGGTTGCAGACTGAGATTCGACCGTTAGTGCTGAATAGACATGAGATTTTGTGTGAAAATCTTGAGGAACGATGTCAGAAGAATCAGAAATACGTGATATTTTCGACGTTCGGATAGAACACTTCTCCGACCGCAGCGCCCGATGGTTATTCGAAGACAGAGAGAACGTCCGTGGATTGATTGAGATTGTCGCGGGCGAACTGGTGGAGTTAATCGACTTTAGCCAAATCGTACAACTCAACAGGAGTTTTATTCCCGACAATCTTCGGGAGCAAGAATCCGATATTGTATTCAGCGTGCCGTTTCAGAGCGAATCCGATACTGACGAACTGCTGATTTATATCCTCATTGAACATCAATCTAGTGTTGACCCGACAATGGGGTTTCGAGTACTGTTTTACATGACACAGATTTGGGATTCCCAGCGGCGAGAGTGGGAATCGCAGTCTGTTCCCAAAGGTCGGTGGCGTTTCCGTCCGATTTTGCCAATCGTGTTCTATACGGGCGAGCAGAGATGGGCTACCCCGCTGACTCTTGATGCGATAATGGACATCCCCGATGTACTCTCTCGGTTTGTACCCAAATTCGACACGCTGTTTCTAGGCGTAAAGGATACTGACGAATCAGAGCTAACGAAAACCGACCATCCGCTTGGGTGGTTGCTAACCGTACTTCAGAAAGAGCAAGGGTCTGTAGAAGCGCTTAGCGAAGCATTGATTGAAGCATTATCTCATATCAACACCCTTGATGAAGCAAGCGCACAGCAGAGGCGGCGGGCAATTTACTATTTGTTGTTGTTAATCCTGCATCGCCGCCCTGCTGGCTAACAACCGGAATTGACCCATCTTCTTGGACAACACGTCTGGAAAGCTTCGGATAAAGAGGAGGTAGAACTCATGGCACAAACAATGGCTGAGCATCTCATCGAACAAGGCAAAACTCAGGGTATTGAACAAGGCGAGATTCAAGCGAAGCAGGCGGCACTCCTCAAACTGCTGGAGTCTCGATTCGATTCCCCTTCTGAATCAATTACGAAGGAGATTGCCCTGATACAAAACCTTTCTCGGCTTGATTCGCTCTTCGATCAAGCGCTGACCGCAAAGACGCTAAATGAAATCGATTTACACAATCACGATGGCTAAGGATCCTTGAATAGAGAGAACGCAGTTGAACGTCTCAGTGTATCGTAATGACGATTCATATGCGTAATACGCGACACGGAACCGATTTTCTTACGTATTACGTGTTACTTTACACCTTTATCTCTTTCCAAGAATCAAGAAAACTTGTGTAAGTCCTGAGAAAGTAGAACTCATGGCACAGAAAATGGCTGAGCATCTCATCGAACAAGGCAACGCATGTGGGATACAACAGGGGACCTCCAAGGCATTGAGAAAGTGTTGACTGACAAAACACCGGATTAGGCTGACTCATAGATTCACGACAACTAATATCTCTCTCAACAGATCAATCCCGTTGTCGGAAAAGGCACCTTAGAACATTTCTTTGTAAATCGAACGCAGTCAATCATAATTCACTCAAGAAATTTCTTGATATACCATTTCGAGCGAATAATGTTGCATATATCTTGCACACCAAATCCGGTAGGCGGGGCATCTCGCCCCGCTTCAGAGAGATTTGAGTGACGCTATTAATGTAACACAAAATTAGAGAATTGGTATTACCTACCCTTTGGAAGGAGGTTTCGAATGAGGTGGACGCTACCGACAATTGCACTGATGGTGGGCATGGTCGATGCTACCTATAGCGAAATCAAGGACGTTCAGTGGAAAATTGGACCCAATATCCCCGAGTTTAGAAAGGGCGGTTGTGCGACTGCTCTAGGGGGTAAGATTATCAGCGTATTCGGAATGCGCCAGCCCTGGGGAGAGATGGAGACCATGTACATCTTCGACCCGGCGCAGGACTGGTGGTTCAGAGGCACTGACGCCCCAATCGGACAAACCTATGTCCAAGGCACACTGTGCGAAGGAGCCTTCTTCGCCGTCGGCGGTCGTATGCGCGGGGTGCAACCCCACTGCTACCGTCTTGAGGACAAAGGAAACGGGGAGTATCTCTGGACCCAAATGCCCGATTTGAACGAAGCACGCGGATGGGCGCCCAGTGTTGCAATTGGATCGAAAATTTATGTCTGCGGCGGTTCACAAGGGAATCACGGTCCAACGATAAACTCGGTAGAAATGTTGGACACCGCCGAACCAAACCCGCAGTGGAAGGTTGTTACCTCAATACCGGGAAGATCGCGAGGGTGGCTGGGCGCAGCCGCTGTGAAGGGAAAGATTTACATCATTGGCGGATCTCACTTCTTCGACCCCAAGCCCGAACAAGGCGATCGCAGAACGCGTTTGGACGAAGTTCTCGTCTATGATCCGCAGACCGGGGAATGGGATACCAAGAGACAGCTTCCATACCCGCTAGCCGGAATGGACTGCTGCGTCTATAAAGATCGGTACATTATTGTGGCGGGCGGTGCCGGGCTTGTCGCCAGCTACAACGAAGAGATGATGACAGCATACACGGAAGTCCGGGAACACAAGTCTTACTACACTCCCTTTATTCTCGTGTATGATACGGAATCCGACGAATGGAGCCGCCTGCCGAGTCTGCTTCCGGTGCCGACGAACGATATCCGAATCGTGTTGCTCGGCAACAAGCTCTACGCATTGGGCGGCGAAAACATCGAACCGGCGACGAGCAACACGACACCCTGGTTCCGCATCGGTGAAATCATCGAATAGCTTTGGTTTATCCATACGAGATATTCTCGACAAAGCCGTAATTAGGAGACAATCGACATGATTCGCGTAATTAAGCCCGAAGGTTTTGGCAACATCCAGTTGGAAGAGGTTCCGGTACCGGAGACCGAGAACCGCCAAGTATTGGTACGAACCCACACCACCCTGATTAGCCGCGGTTCCGAATTATTTCGTCGTTACATTCGAGAAGATGCGGTTCCCCATTCGGTCATGGGATACTCCCTAACCGGAACCGTCGAGAAAATCGGCCGCGATGTCACTGAATACGACGTAGGACAACGTGTGAAGGTCGCTGCTCCGCACGCCCAATATGCTGTCGGTGACGCCGATTCGACGAGAGGCCACCTCGTTCCCCTTCCGGATGACGTGTCCTTTGAGGAGGGAACGTTCCTGTTGCTCTGTTCGCAGGCAACCGCTTGGTCGGCATCGTCCGGTATCAAGAAAGGGGACACGGTTGTCATTCTTGGACAGGGCGTGGTCGGAAGTTTGATGATGCAGATTATGCGGGGATACAAACCTGCCAAGATCATCACCGTAGACGCGCTACCGTTGAGATGCCGGATCTCCAAAGAATTGGGGGCCGATGTGGTTGTCAACGGCTCGGATGAAGATCCTGTTGATGCAGTTCGTCAGCTAACCGATGGCAAGGGCGCCGACCTCGTGGTTGATTGCGTCGGCGGGTACGCGGGAATCAAATCGTTTGAGCAAGCGCAGGACATGGTGCGTGCGAAAGGCACAATTCAACTCATCGCAGCCTATCAACAGGCGCCGCTCCCCCTTCACTCCGGCAAAATCATGCATAAGCGTCTCATCGCTGGTGACGTGTCGGACGTGCCGCCATCACTACGACCCTTCCAAGCGTTAGAAAAGATTCGCAACGGCGAAATTCAGGTTGCCAAAATGATTACCCATCGCTTCCCCTTCATGCAGGCGAAGGAAGCGTTCGATTTCCTGTGGAATTCGCCCGGTGAAACTCTCGCAGTTTTGCTCACGTGGAGCTAAATCACGCTAACCAGAAATCCATTCCGATAAACACAAGGTTGGAGAGAACGTGAAAATTACAAATATCGAAGCTTACCCGGTTTTGAACAATACATGGAACTTCGTTTTCGTAGTCGTGGATACCGATGAGGGGATTTACGGTGTTGGCGAGGCCGGCAGTCCGGGACGAGAACAGGCGCTAATGGGTCTCATTGAACACTTTAAACCCCTGCTCATAGGGCAGGATCCCAGCCGAATCGAGCATATTTGGCAAAGTCTCTTCCGAGGCTTTTTCTTCCCCGCCCAACGCTTGGAGAGCGCGGCAATCTCCGCCGTCGACATGGCGCTTTGGGATATAAAGGGAAAAACGCTTGGTGTACCTGTCTATAATCTGCTTGGCGGCAGAGTGCGCGATAAAGTGGTCTGCTATCCCCACAACGTCGGGCATCAGATGGAAATTGCACCATTGGTCGAATCCTGCCTCGAAACCAAGGAGAAAGGCTGGAAATTTGTACGTTTCGGATTGCCAAACGACGGAGAAACGCTTGAGCCTCGCCCCGTTGTCCTCACGTCCATCAAGCAGTTTCAAGCAGTCCGCGAAGCTATTGGTGATGAAATCGAAATCTGTTTCGACGTCCACACTCGCCTAGATTTGCCTGATGCGGTTTGGCTGTGTCAAGAGGTGGAGCAGTTCCGGCCGTTCTTCATTGAAGATCCGCTGCGCGCCGAGAACCCCGATTCCTTCAAGACACTCCGCCCCCGCACGACCGTGCCTCTTGCCGCTGGCGAACAGTTCTGCTCCAAATGGGAGTTCCGCCAACTTATCGAAGAGGAATGGATAGACTACGCGCGTATCGACCTATGCCACGCCGGCGGCTTGACCGAAGCCAAAAAAATCGCCGGTTGGTGTGAGACGCATTACATCAAACTTGCGCTGCATAACCCGATGGGACCTATCTCAACGGCAGCCTGTCTACACCTGAATCTTGCCTGCCCCAATTTCGGCGTACAGGAGCAAGCCACGCCCCCCGGAACTATTCTCACCGATCTGATTCCGGGACAACCCGTGTGGGAAGACGGGTACCTGCTACCCCCGACCGCTCCCGGTCTTGGCATCGAATTTAACCGGGAAGTTGCACCGAAAGAAGCGTCGCAGATGAGTGTGATGCCGCGGCTTCGGCGGCTTGACGGCTCCGTCACAAATTGGTGAAAATTCCATGCATGCTTACACTTATCTCGGCAGATGCGATCAAACGAGTGAATAAAGAACAGGATATGCTATCGCCTTCGCTATCCACTCAGTTAATCGATAGAGATTCCACCAGCTTTTTTAAGCCCTAGAGGGGCGGCAGGTGTCTATGAAGCGATCACAAAAGCATGAAAAAGCCGCGTTCAAAGTGACCGAAATTGTTTCACCACTTATTTTTCAAACAGGCTCTAAACATCCTGTAGGAGCGATCAAGTGGCCGAATAGGATCAAGCGAGTGCAACAGCTAATCCCGCGCGATAGGAATCCCCTTCCCCCGAATCGACCCTAATTCACGCTGTCTTTGCACCAGCATTTAAGAGAAATGTTACAATTACCGCCCTCTCAATGAAATACCAACGTGAACGAATGATAGACAAGAAACGAATCATTGCCTGTCGTGCCGAACCTGCAGAGCCCTTCGTTTGCGGCGAAATGGTAACCTGCACCCTCGTCATCAGTGTCACGGAAGACATCTCTACCAATGGCCGCATTCGCTTCCACTTTACCGAATCACCCTACTACCGAATCCCGCCAAACTACGGACTGCCGGCAAAGGGATTCGTATTCTTTGCTCGTCTGCACTTTCAGACGGACAATCCCGGTGCAGTGGGATACGTGACCGCTGAAACCAAGTCTGGGCAACCCGTGGCAATCGAGTTGGCGCCGGGGCGCTGTTACTTTACGATAGTCTGCGAAGGCGGTCTGGCCGCTGGTGAGACACTTGTAGTTACCATCGGAGATACGCTTGCAGGTAGCCCCGGAATTGAAGTCGCACACCACCCAACCTACGGGGATTGGCAATTAGTCTGCGATCTGGACCGTGAGGGGGATGGCAACTTTGTACGGCAGGACTTGATGCCCCGCATGCGGGTAGTCGCTGCCCCACCCAGCCGCGTATTAGTTAGGACGATGTCGGACGCGCAGCCGGGAGTGCCTGCCGATCTGCAGATTAAGGTGACCGACCGATTTGGAAATCATGTGGAAAATTTCCAAGGAACTTTTCGACCAACCGAGAACGGAGCATACCATACGACGCGAACCGAGTTCAGCTTGGAACCCAAAGACATCGGCTCAAAGTGTTGGCAGAACGCCGCCGTCTTTCACGAAGAAGGGATATACCGCGTCAATGTTGAATCGGTTGACTCGCAGGGAGACACATCGTTGCGCGGCGTGGGCCATCCGGTGGTCTGCGATTCGCGCGAGGACGATTACCAGCTTCTTTGGGGCGACATCCACGGCCACTCCTACTGTACCGACGGTACCCACTCTCCAGAATTTTTCTACAGCTACGGTAGGAATGTCGGCTATCTCGATTTTTGCGCATTGACCGATCACGACACCTTCAGCCATGAGGTATGGCAGGGGATGATGGACTCGGCTGAAATCGCATACGACCCCGGCAGATTCACGACCTTCCTGGGATATGAGTGGGCTGGGGAGTTGTCACAGTCGATTTGTGTCCTTTTCAAGAATGCTGTCGGCGGATATTATCCGGGAAGCGAGGCGGCTAGCCACTATCCGCAGAATCTGATCAATCTGATTAAGAACGAGGATGCGATGATCATTCGCCACGACATGCCGCCGCCGGGTAGCCGCTGGCAGAAATTGGACGCCTCCGATACGTTGGAACGCTTGGTGGAAATCTATTCGCCATTCCACTGCAGCGAATCCGCGCATAGCTCTGCCGCCCGAGGCCCGTTGGACGATGGCAATAGCATCCAAGCTGCCCTGTCTGATGGGTTGCGTTTCGGATTCGTCGGCTGCTCCGACTCGCACGTCTCAATGCCGGGGCGTCGGCAAGGGGTATCCAAAGGAAGTCCGGGCTATCGGGCGGGCATCTACGGACTGACAGCGGTGTATGCCGTAGAGAACACGAGGGATGCGGTTTTTGACGCTCTTCTAGCCCGCCGCTGTTACGCCGCAACCGATCGCATCTACCTTGACTTTCAGGTCAACAGTGAGCCGATGGGATCGGAACTACGTCTCCGAGAGCCGCGAACCATCAGAGTACGCGCCGCCGGTACCGCTCCCTTCGTCCACGTCGAGATTATCAAGAATAACGGCGTCGTTCACAGTACTGCCCAAGACGTTTTAGAAACCGAATTCGAGTATGTCGATGAAACGGAAATTTGTCCAAACGACTATTACTACTTGCGGATAACCCAAGAAGACGGCGATATGGCGTGGTCAAGCCCCGTGTGGGTAGACCCATTGTAACCATTTCGTTTCAATAACAGTGCATAGAGTGAAACAATTGTTACGTCAGGACTTATGCGATTATCCGGTGTAGCACCCGGTAGGAGCGATCTCCGAATCGCGACTGCAATTTACTCCATTTGCCGGTTATGAACTGTAAATATGGAGGCAAGGTACAAGTCCCCGGCGCGAGTCAACGAATATTGAATGAATCTTAAGCCGACAATACCTACGGAGTTGAAGTGGCGGGCAATGTGGAAGGGCGGGTGGCGCTAGTCACCGGTGGCGGCGCGGGAATCGGCAGAGCCACGGCATTGGCGCTAATCCGGGAAGGCGCAAACGTCGCTATCGCGGATGTCAATCGGAAAGCCGGCGAGAGAGCATTGCGAATGATAAAATCTACCGGCGGCGAAGGCATCTTTATCGAAGCCGATGTGTCCGCTGCAGCCGGGGCGAAGAAGATTGTACGGACGACCGTCAATACCTATGGACGCTTGGATTGCGCCGTCAATAACGCCGGCATTTTCCGGGGAATCAATTCATCAACGCATAAGTGTACCGAAAAGACATGGGATGCGGTCATGGGCGTCAATCTAAAGGGGGTGTGGTTGTGCATGAAGTACGAACTCCCGCAGATGCTCAAGCAGGGCAATGGGGTAATCGTCAATATGTCGTCGATTGCCGGCTTGGTCGGCTTGGAAGATATGTCAGCATACGCAGCCAGCAAGCACGGCATCGTTGGATTGACCAAATCTGCCGCATTGGAATACGCCCGGCAGAACATCCGAGTTAACGCAGTGTGCCCCGGCAGTATCAATAGGCCCACAGTCCGCGGCGATAAGGTTTGGACGGTAGAGAAACCGGACGACGGGCTTCATCCGATGGGTAGATTCTGCACTTCGGAAGAGGTTGCCGAGGCGGTCGTATGGCTATGCTCGGATGCCGCTTCGTTTGTCACCGGGCACACGTTGGTTGTGGATGGCGGTAGAACTGTTGGATAGCGAAACTAGAACTGCCCGGTCGCAGTCTCACATGTTAGTAGTCCACGCCTACTCAACGCGGCATAGTTTACGGTCAGACTGTCAGTTAACGAGGCCTTAACATGGCTGGACAATTCAAAAACAGCGTAGTTCTTGTAACCGGAGGAAGTTCAGGCATCGGCAGGGCTTCGGCACTCGCATTCGCTAAAGAAGGCGCAACGGTTGCCATTGCGGATCTGGCTGCTAAGGGAGGCAAAGAAACAGAAACCATCATCAGAGAATCTGGTGGCACCGCTACTTTCATAGAAGCGGATGTGTCAAAGGCGAGTGAAGTTGAGGCGATGATCGACTTGGTTGTCAGAACCTATGGCAGGCTGGACTACGCCCACAACAATGCCGGGATCTTGAGAAATTTGGCGCCGACCGCCGAGTGCACCGAGGAAAACTGGGAAAATGTCATCAACACAAATCTCAAAGGGGTTTGGTTGTGTATGAAATACGAAATCCCCAAGATGCACGACGGCGCCATTGTCAACACCTCATCGGTTTTTGGATTAAAAGGCGGTCAAAACTTGCCCGCCTATATTGCGAGCAAGCATGGCGTCATCGGAGCAACAAAAGCCGCCGCAGCCGAATACGCGCATCAGGGAGTTCGGATTAATGCGGTATGTCCGAATGCGGTTCGCACTCCGATGCAGGAACGCCTAATGGGCATGCCCTACGGACGACCTCCCGAGGAGGTCGCCCAAGCTGTGTTGTGGCTGTGTTCGGATGTCAGCTCCACTACGACAGGTGAAACGTTGACATACCGGCAATGGAAGCGACGGATTGCCGAGAGCCAATACAAAATTTAACGTCTCGTGCATCCACCTCTGTGGAGTACGTTATACTCGGCATCGGGTAAAATTGCGTTGTTTCTTGGAAAAAATTGGGTATAATGTGAAAGAACACCTTTCCTAACCGCACAAAGTAGAACTTATTGACCCATTTCAAACTAACGGTCCTAAAAAGGGCAAACGATGAGACTGATATTGATAGGCGCCGAATATGCGGGCAAGACCACGCTGGCTAACGCAATCACCGCGTGGCTTAAACAAACAACGGGCGGTGGTCGAACCTTCCACGACCACTTCACCATCCCCCCGTCCGAATTGCCGGAAGCCGAGCAGGAAGAATTCCTGAGGATGTCGCCCGAACTTCAAGCGATGTACCAACGCTACTCGAATGAGTACCATCTCCTCCCGTCATTTTACGCAGATCCTGATCACATGCTAGTCGGCTTCCACATCGAGGAGGCGGTCTATGCGCCGCTGTACTACAGCTACGGCGATTCGGACGACTTTTCGGCAGCTGCGCGCGCAATGGAGCAGCGAATTTTGGAGCAAGCTCCCGACACAGTGCTCATTTTACTAAAGGCTTCGCCCGAAGAGATTGCAAAGCGGATGCGCGAGACACCGCACAAACACCAAGTCCTCCAAGAAAAGGACATTAAACATGTGCTCCAGCGGTTCGAAGAGGAATACGAGCAATCATTGCTGGATAGAAAGTTTTTACTCGATTCCACTTCGGCGCAATTGGAGGACACGCTCGCGGAATTCGTCGCGCGGATAGATCCCTTTCTTTCACAATCCGATCGTCTGCGAATGATGACTCACCAAGCCCTGCAACAGAATGAAGAATTTTTCAAGCTGCCTATTGATGCCTAACCGAGTTAGCCTTTATCCACATCGCGTCATTTACACACCGGGACTTGACCTTGCTATCTCATTCTACGAACCAAACAAGTAGGAAACGCAGATATCCGTTCCTAATAATCTGAATTGCGAAAGTCCAAATACACTTCTGACAAAAAATCCCACAGGAGCTAACATCATGCACACGCCACGCATTGATGACCGTGATTGGTCCGCAATGACCCTCGGAGACCGCATCCGTCAAATCGAGGTTGAGGGTTACCTTTTGATTCCGGATCTACTAACCCCAGAACATGTTGACCGGTTAAAGACGGAAACCGCGAAACTTAAAACACGTCCTGTCGATTACAGCGTCCACCAACAGGGTTGTCCCAACATCCAATTCATCGGCGGCGCAATTACCGAGTTGGCTGCGCATCCCCCCACTCTCTCCTTTCTGCGGGAACTCTTCGGCGATGAAATCCTTGTAATGTCCTACGGGTACGCGCGATCCGAACCTGGGCACCCGGGAATCAGCCTGCATACCGACGGGCAGCCCTACGGCTCCGCCATATTTGGTTACGAGGGCAGTATTCCAACCATGGTGCGGGTACTGTACTACTTGGATGACCTTACCAACGAAGTCTCCCCGTTCCGGGTCGTGCCCCGATCTCACCTCTCCCTGCACGCCGACGGCAACCCCTACAAGCGTTACGAGTCTCATCCCGAAGAGGTAATCGTTCCGGCGAAAGCCGGCTCTGCGGTGCTAATCAATCACAAAGTCTTCCACGGCAATTTTCCAAACGTCGGTGACAGAGCGCGTCGAATGTTGGCGATAGCCTATCGTCCGGCTTGGGCGAGCCCCATCAAAGAGATTTCCACATGGGACGAATCGGAAGTGGCGCAACTGCCCGACAACCTGCGCCCCTTGTATGGAGACTGCAATACTAGGCACTGGGATTACCACGGCGGCAACAAGCCGCCCAACATGGCGAGCGAAGCGCCTGGTTTGAATCCGAGCCGCTGGGAGCGCGTACAGTAGTCTAACACCAATTCGTAATCCATGTCCCGCAGCGGGAGCGCGCCGCCGTAGGCGGGGCATCTTGCCCCGCGATTCTACTATAACGAACCCTTGGATGGTCTTCGCAAAACCTACCAATCTACATTGAAACCAAAACACAAAGGAACACAACATGAAACTCATTCTCGTAGGCTGCGAGTATACCGGAAAGACAACCCTACAACTATTGATTTCAGCGTGGCTGCAGCGCATCACCGGATCGCATCGTCCGTTCTTCCACGATCACTTTGCCCTGCCATCCGGAGAACGCCCGCCGATCAACTCTCAATACCCCGTGGAGATCCAGGAGGAGATGATGGCGTTGAGTCCCAAACTCAAGGAGATGTTCCAGCGCTACATAATCGAATACCACCTCGGCTCCTCCTTTTATGAATATCCCGATCACGGTTTGGTAGGCTTCCACATTGAGGAAGCGGTGTGCGCGCCGTTATATTATGGCTACGGCGGTCCGGGAGAATATGCCGACCGCCGCGTGCTCGCCCGTTCAGTTGAGGCGCACATCATGGAAAACGCGCCCGATACCGTGCTCATCTTGCTCAAAGCGTCGGCAGAGGTCATTGCGAAACGAATGCGCGAAAACCCGCGCCCGAAGTGCCCTCTGCAAGAACAAGACATCGAATGCGTCCTTGGGCGATTTGAGGAGGAATACAACCACACGCTCATCCGGAAACGCTTCATTCTTGATACCGGCGAAGGAACGATAGAGGATACGTTTGCGGAATTTGTGAACAACATCCAACCACTCCTGACGGACGAAGATCGGTTGCGGATCTTGAGCGGGGCGACCCCAACCCGCTGCGCCGCAAAAGATGCAAACATCCGGTATTATCGGGACGACGATCTGCGTCGTATTCTTTCAGTCGATTCCCCTTCAAACCAGCAGAATGAATAACGTCGACACGGAATAGGACAACATATCCTCGGCAATTCTTCCGAAGCAAAAAGTGTTTTGTAGAGTCATTTACATTTAAGCACCTTTCATGAATAAACTTTCGCTTCGGTTTAGATTTGACCTGCTCATGCTGATTGGCAAATCCTGTTAATACTTATCTAGCCATACAGCTTCCATTCTCCTGCTCCAGAGGAGCAGCATGTGTGCGAAACGGGCACAGCTTTCAATCCTTATCAGTCGATTCGGAAGATAATTCTCCCTATTGAAATCTGCTTGTATTTACACAGGTTGGTGTGCATTTAATAAACAATGGCAATATGCGCCAAATCTCTCACGGTAGGAGCGATCTCCGAATCGCGACCTCTTGCGGGAAGCAAACATTCGCCCAACAATTCCCGAGACGTGCGTAACGCAAATAGAAGAAGAATCAACCGAAGAGATTCCTGTTGACCGAAAACTGCAAAACGGATAAAATGACTTTCGTCCATCACCGAAATGAGCATCAATCTCAGAACGACGTTGTGCCTGATTCACCATAAACCCAATCATGGCAGTGGACCAGCCAAACATCCTCTGGATATGCACCGATCAGCAACGCCACGACACCATCGGCGTGCTTGGAAATCCGCACATCCATACCCCGGTGCTGGATACACTCGTCGCCAAGGGCGTCGCCTTCACTTCAGCCTACTGCCAAACTCCAATCTGCACCCCCAGCCGCGCCTCCTTCCTGACCGGTCAATACGCCAGCCACCTCGGCGTCAACAGCAACAGCAACGCCCACTTTCCCGATGACGCGCAGTTGATCGCCCGCACATTGGCGGATGTCGGATACGACTGCGGCATGGCTGGCAAACTTCACCTCTCTACAGTCACCGGCCGTGTGGAACCGCGCCCTGACGACGGCTACCGCATCTTTAAGTGGTCGCATCACCCCCGCCCGGAAACCTACTGGGAAGTCCAGCACCACGCCTACCACCAGTGGCTTGAGGAGCAGGGAGTGGATTGGTTCGACTACTATCCGAACCGACCTTGGGCGGAGAAGGTGCAAGCGTCGGCAGCCGCCGGCATTGAGACTCGCTATCACCAAACGACCTGGTGCACAAACGAAGCCATAGCCTTCATGTCCGAGCCGCGCGAGGGACCTTGGCTGATGAGCGTCAACCCGTTCGACCCGCATCCGCAGGGCGCGTTCTTCAGCGCACCCCAAGAATACCTCGACAAATATAACCCTTCTTCCCTACCCGGTCCCCACTTTCGAGAAAGCGATTTGGAAAACCAAGCACGACTGCGTAACGTTGACTTCCAATCCACAGCAACACGGCCCGAAGAATACCCGGCGCATGAGATGCAAGCGGCGTACTACGCCTCGATCGAGCTGATTGATGCGCAAGTAGGGCGGATGCTTGAAGCGTTGGAGCGTAGCGGGCAGCGCGAAAACACGGTCGTCATCTTCATGAGCGATCATGGAGAGACGTTGGGCGACCACGGTTTGACGCGCAAGGGATGCCGTTTCTATGAAGGGCTGGTGCACGTGCCGCTCATCATTTCATCCCCAAGCCGGTTCCGCCAGGGCGTCCGAAGCGGTGCGCTGGTGGAGTTGATCGATATCGTGCCTACCTTGCTCCAACTCGCGGGACTTGACGTGCCGGACGACGTGCAGGGGCAGTCGCTGCTGCCAATTTTGACAGGGGAATCGGCGGCGAGGAGCCACCGCGATGTCGTGCGTTGCGAATACCGCGACGCCCTTGATATGCCCGGCAAAAGTCACGCCGACATGATTTTCGACGGGCGCCACAAACTGGTCGTTTACCACGGCGCCGGGCTAGGCGAGCTTTTTGATCTGGAGGAAGACCCGCACGAGTTTGCCAACCTGTGGGATGCGGCGGAGGCGGGGGACATCAAACAGAAGTTGTTAATCCGACTATTCGATGACGTTGTGTTGGCGGCGAATGAAGGCCAACCCCGACTCGCATAAACTCAACTTTTCACCTCTGTAGGGTGCGATAGATAATTCCGACTAACATTCTGTTACCCCAACTCCGGTCGATTGTCCGTAGGGGTGAGGTTCCCTCGCCCGATAGTGGTAGACGGGAATCAAGCGACCGAATAGTGCACGCGATAGAGATCCCACCTTCTTTTTGCTCCAGCGGAGCGATATGTCGATAGAATTGCGATACGTACGATTCCCGCGCGCCAGCGGAGCGCAATGTGCATATTATGTTTGAATCGCAGATTCAGTAGGGATTAACTCCGATAAAATTGGGATTCAAAGCAACTCGGTAAGGTAAATAAGATTTACTCCACTCATCCCAAATTGTGCGATTACGACTGAGGCATTTACCTATGCACACCCCTCAATCAATGCCCCGAACCCAAAGCCCACACGTCCAAACAACAACGGAGAGACACCATGACCCAACCCCTGCGAATTGTCTCAATCGGCGCCCATCCGGCTGATATATTCGATCAATCCGGCGGCACGATGGGTCATCACACCAGCCGGGGCGATTACGTCGCCTGTGTTGTGTTGACTCACGGCGCCCGCGTGCATGACGCCGTGATTAGCGACGCCATGTTCCATCGCGAAGTGGTTCCGGAGCAAGCCGAGTTGATGAAACTCATGGAGGATCGATCGGATGTGAAGGCGGAGGAAGTGCGAGCCGCATGTAGCATAGTGGGAGTGGAGGACATCTACTTCTTCGGCGCGGACGATGCGGTGCTGCTTGTCACAGACGACATGGTCAGACGCCTGGCGAGACTGTTGCGCGAGTTGCGTCCCGATGTCGTGCTGACCCATTTTCCCAAAGAAAACGACGCTCTCACCAATTCGCACGCCATCACCGGACAGATCGTATTGCACGCGATTTCGCTCGCCGTCAGCGTCGATCCCGGGGATCGGAATCCACCCCATCGCGTAGCGGCGGTCTTTTTCTTCGGCACTGGCGCGGCTGCGGTGCCCGCCAACGTATGGCGGTCGGAGGGCGGGTTTTACAACGATGTATTCATCGATATCACAGACGTCGTGGACAAGAAACTGGCGGCTCTGGACTGCTTGGTAAGCCAGGGCTACGGCGGCGCTTACGCCCGGAAGCGCATCGAAACCAGTGACGGCGCCTTCGGCGTTGCGGGCGGATGTGCTTATGCGGAAGGTTTCATATCCATGAAAGCCGAGACACACCACTACCTGCCTGTTACAGATCACGCGCTAAAAATGGCTCGCAAATCCGACCACGAGTTAATCAAGGAGCGATCCTATCGCATCTCGGTTGATTAGGCATCTTTAAATGCAGTCCTGAATGGCATCGCCACAATCGGCAACGGCGAAAGCAATTGTCTCGCCCGTCGCCATGCGCCGGTAAATTTGTAGGGTGGGCACCGCCCACCATCTATCGGAGAGCGATCAATCGAACAATCGACTGAGCGAATGAATCAAGGGGGATCAAACGAATGACCAAGGGATGCATAACGATCGACCGAGTGGACACCGAGGGCGATAGTAAATCCCGCGCGATAGGGATCTTCTATTGAGTGCGATAGAGATCCAGATATGGCGCGTTTTCTGTAGGAGATCAAGTGAGCGATTAGCGAATGCGATAGAAATCTTCTCCCGGTCGCGACCTTCTGTCGTGAGCAAACTCCCTCTTACCGCTGATTTATCGTAATAGTCGGCAATAATCAAACCGATCCTCTCCAAGCTGTCATTTCGCGTATGTCTTCTAGTTCATTCGCTTCTAAACTCAAAAGCCTATAGATTTGAATGTGGATGAGTCCTGAAGCGGCAACTACGCCAACTTCTGTGTCTGGCGCCACCGTTTCTTCCGATGGCTTCAAAGTTCCCAAACCTCAAAATTGCGCCAATCGAATTTCGGCTCCCAACCAAGCATCGCCTTGGCTTTGCGAATGTCGAAGACAGCGGCGTACGGATCCGCCTCGAAGTACGCCATGTCCTTGACCGGCGGACATTCTCCATAGATAGACTCCAGCACATCAAGCGTCGGGAGGGATTAGAAGGTGTGTTTCGCGGCGAGAAAGAACGCCTCGAAGCGTAGGTCGGCATTGGAACCAAATTCAAACGAGGCGGCTGCGGCGCAGGCGCGCGCCACATCTCGAATAGCGATATGAGCGCCGAACCAGAGTTTGCCCTTCATCTCATCAAGACTCATACCGGCGCGAGCGCGGGCAACGATGTTTCTTATGGATTCCTCGGTGCGCTTCATCCAGACCCACATGTAGCGCAGCGAGACGACCTCCAAGCCAAACGCCTTGGCATAGTTGGCGCCAATTCGCTCGCCGAAACGCTTCGACAAGCTGTAGGTCTCATGGGGCCATAACGGGTGCTCCTCGTCAATGGGAACATACTGGGGCACCAACTCCACACTGTGAATGCCGAAACCGGTACTTGATTCGCTGCAACCGTATATCACGCGGTTGACACCGTTGAGGCGGGCAGCCTCGAAGACGTTAAAGGAAATGACGGTGTTCACGCCGATAACTTTCTCCGGCGGATCGCCGCCGTAAGGGTCGGGAATTGCCGCCAAGTGTACAATTTGGTCAAAGCTGTCGGCGGCTTTGCAAGTCTCCTCAAGGTTCCTAAGGTCCACTTCGCGGAATGCCACATCGATTTTGGGCAGCGTAACGTCGAGGCTTGTCACGTTGTGCCCGGCGGTAGCAAGTTCATCGCAGACGTAAGTGCCGATAGCGCCGCTGCCGCCGGTAACCGCAATGTTCATATAAAAATCCTCCTCTCGATCTGCGGGCGGTATTCTATCATTTACCCACTCCAAGCGCAAATCTGCTATAATAGACACGCGATGGACGCAATAGATAACCCAAGTTGCCGCCTTTATAGCACGACGGATACTTTTCGCACCGGAGGAGATCAAGTGACTGGATAAGGAACGCGATAGAGATCCTCAATGTCAATAGTACTGCGATTCTTACGATTCTCGCGCAGCGGAGAGCAATGTTTATACACGGCAATATGGTTAGCCTGCTCAGATGATTCGAATATGACCAATGTGTCTACATATGCCACAAGGTTTAAGCTTCCTCACATAGGGCGCTCCATAACCGTTTAATTTACTTAACTGTTTCGCCAATGTATGCTGGTTCTATGTTGACTTCAAGCAAACGAGGTTGTTCATGATACGACACGATGAAAGAAAAAGAACCTTTGATTGTGAACCCACGCTGACAGATACCGAAGTTCTGAAATTCTGCAGAGACGGCTTTATTATGATGGAAGGTCTTGTGCCGGACGAGATAAATCGGCGCACCTTCGCTTATCTCGACGAGCATCCCTCCAAAGGACCGAGCACCATCATCCTTGAAGACTGGTTTCGTGACAACGTCCTCCTTGAGCCGCAGGTGGCGGGTGCGGTGAGATCCATCCTCGGCACGGCTGTCGGACTGCCGGTGCTCATGAGCAATCACCGCGTGCAGTGCCCCGCTCCGCTGGGAGATTGGCATCACGACGCGGACTCGCTGTTTGGCCCTGAAGTCAACTATCTCCAAGTATTTTACTATCCGCAGGACGCTCCCGTGGAGATGGGTCCGACGGAGGTACTGCCCGGCTCGCATCTGCAAGAATCACCGCGCGGTGCGGAACATCACGGAGGCGTGTTAACAACCGCACCCGCCGGATCGGTCTTCATCACGATTTATTCCCTCCTACACCGTAGAACCAAATCCACAGCCGCCGGAATGCGCAACCTATTGAAATGGAGCTATTGGCGAACCGTTCCGCCAAAACGCGATTGGATCCACGAACTGGAATTCGACTTCCACACAGCGGACTACGGCGGACACGGCGTCTGCAAATTCACCGCCCACATGTTCTACTGGCTCTGCGGGAAAGCGGACGAATTCCGCACTTGGGGCGGTCAATCTTGGCCCTGCAGTTTTCCGCCGGGAAGCCAAATCGACAAGTCCTACGGCTTTCCGTCCGGTCCGCCGAAATGGTAGATCAACCGAACAATTAACTGACTGGATAACGGGGACGATTGTAGCTCCCTTCACAGAACGAATACGGAGTTATTAGCGAACCGTTCCGCCTAAACGCGAATCGCCTGTTTCCAACACTAATCAAGTCGGAACTTGATCCCTGTGAGACTAGCTGATTATGTCTCTGCAACGGCTGCACACGCACAACTCCCAGTCTAAGCTGATATTTCTTGACAGCAGGTCGGAGGCATGATATACACTGTATGTCAACCTGAAGGTGGCGAATAGTCACCATTAAGCGTGCCTTAGAATTGACCTCTTGAGAGCAGAAGTCCGGCAATATTGATGCTTGGATTTCAGAAGACTTCCAAAACTTCAATCCAGCACTTGAAAAGGAGTTCTACCATGAAGAAGAAACTTGCGGCTATCACACTAAGTTGCGTGCTACTGTTCAGCGTCGCTGTGCTATGCGTAACCGCACAGGCACCGACAGAACCAAAGATTGTCTTCATGACCGATCGGGATGGGAACTTTGAAGTCTACATTATGAACAAGGACGGGAGCAATCCGCAAAACCTAACCAACAATCCCGCTGACGACTTTGCCCCAAGGTGGTCTCCTGATGGCACAACTATAGCTTTTGTCAGCGGCAGAGATCACATGGGATGGGAAGGAGACGTTTACCTTATGGATCCCGACGGTAGCAATCAACGTAGTGTAGTAAACACTCCGGAGGGTGAACAGGATTTAGGGTGGTCTCCCGACGGAAAACAGATTGTCATGGAGGTGAATATTGAACCGCGCCAAATTTTCGTTATGGACTCCGATGGTGAAAATCGCCTTCAACTAACGGACGAGACTATGGCGGACAACCAGCAGCCATCCTTCTGTCCTGACGGTCGTATCGCCTTCACCTCCGGTCGGGATGGGAACGGTGAAGTCTACCTTATGGACGCTGACGGGAGTAATCAGACCAGAATAACGAATCATGCCGCAACTGACCGGGAGCCAACCTGTTCTCCGGACAATACACAAATCGCTTTCTGGTCCGATCGGGCTGGGGATCTGGAAGTCTTCGTTACGGGTATCGATGGCGGCGATGCACGCAACATAACGAGAACTCCCGGGCATCACTGGCCTTCGCACTGGTCTGCTGACGGTTCGGAGATACTCTTCACCTCCGAGCGTGATGGGAACGGTGAAATCTACATAATGAATTCCGATGGCAGCAATCAAGTCAACCTAACAAACCATGACGCCTATGACGACCGTCCGGACTTGTTTGAGCCTGGTGCCGGGACGGCTGTTTCTCCTAATGGCCGGTTCAAAGCAACATGGGGCTGGATTAAACAGAAATCCAAATAAAATTGGATACTCTTTAAGGTTACGTTGACCCTCGTGTTCTTGGTGGTGTAACCTCCGCAAACCCTATACAACTGGTAGCCCAATTTTCTAAATTGACACTTTCGCGAGCACCCGTCAAAACCTAGATAGAATCTTGGGCTACGAGTTAATTTTCCAAAGTCAAGCTAAATGAAGGCGGGAAATAGTTGGCAAAGTTTTAGGGAGACTTACGATGGGGTTTAATGAGAGATCTGCGTTTATCTCGTTAAGTTGCGTGTTACTGTTGAGTGGCATTGCGCCATTTACAAACGCACAAGCGCCCGAAGGAACAAGGATCGCCTTCGAGTCCGGTCGGCGTTTACATGGCGGGTTAACCGAAATCTTCATTATGGATGCTGATGGGAAAAACGAACACCCCCTATTCGTCGTCCCGCCTCATAACGACCAAAATCCAGCCTGGTCCCCTGACGGTAAAAAAATGGCATTCACCTCCCAGCGGGCTGGCAATCAGGAAATCTGGCTTGTGACCCTCAACAGGGACCGTCCGTTGGGTGCCGAGGCTGGCAAACCATTCCAAGTGACGAGTAGTCCCGGCTTGGACCAATATGCAGCCTGGTCGCCTGACGGTAAAAAAATCGCCTTCCAATCCAATCGAGATAAGAACTGGGAAATCTACGTTATAGATGCCAATGGGACAAATAAGCGCAGACTGACCAACGATCGCGCATCTGACACTACGCCAGATTGGTCTCCTGAAGGTAGGAAAATCGCCTTTGTCTCCGCACGGGATGGTAACCTCGAAGTTTACGTTATGGATCGCTCTGGGAATAATCAACACAACATAACGAACCATGCCTTCACTGACACGAATCCGAGCTGGTCTCCCAGCGGTAAAAAGATTACCTTTAGCACGTATCGGGATGACAGCGAGGAAATCTATGTCATGGATGCCGATGGGAAGAATCAACGCAACATAACGAACCACCCCTCGGCTGACAGTAATCCTTCCTGGTCTCCAAGCGGCAGCACTATCGCCTTCCAATCCAATCGGGACGGTAACCTCGAAATCTACGTAATGGATACAGATGGAAACAATCAACGTAGGCTAACGAGAAAAGCCGAGTTTGACAAGAATCCTACCTGGTTTGATTCTCGTGGGCTTTCCGTATCCTCTACCGGCAAACTCAAAACATTGTGGGGCTGGATTAAGGAGAAGACCGAATAAGATGTGAACGTCTTTAGGGTCATATTGGTCCTCGTGTTCTTGACGGAGCGAATCCTCTGCTAGCTCTACACTACTCGACTTTGGCTAAAGTCACATCTTGGCAAATGGCCAAAGTCGAGTATAAATGAGGGTGGAATATAGTTGCCAACGCTTTAAGGCGCCGTACGATGGGATTCAAACAGAAACTTGCGTACATCTCGTTAAGTTGCGTGATACTGTTGAGTGGCATTATGCCTTTTACAAGCGCGCAAGCGCCCGAGGAAACAAGGATTGTCTTCGAGTCCCGTCGACGTCTCGTCGGGCTCAGCGAAATCTACATTATGGACACGGACGGAAATAATGAACACCCCCTGATGAAAGAAGCACCTGGAAACGAGCAATATCCCGCCTGGTCTCCTGACGGCAAAACAATCGCCTTCACTTCCAATCGGGATGGTGGCGGTGGGTCGGCGCTGGTGGATATCTACCTTGTGGATGTCGAGAAAGACAAAGAACTGGGTCTCAAGGATGGCAATCCACGCAACATAACGGACAATCCTGCATTGGACCACTATCCCGCCTGGTCTCCTGATGGGAAACGTATCGCTTTCCAATCCAATCGGGATAAGAACTGGGAAATCTATGTTGTAAATGCCGATGGGGAAAATCCACGCAGACTGACGAGCAATCGAGCGGCTGACACTACTCCAGCCTGGTCTCCTGACGGTAGTGAAATCGCCTTTGTCTCTGCGCGGGACGGTAACCTCGAAGTCTACCTTATGGATCGCACCGGGAACAATCAACACAACATAACGAACCATCCCTTCACTGACACGAATCCAAGTTGGTCTCCCAGCGGTAACTACATAACCTTTAGCTCCTATCGGGATGATAGCGAGGAAATCTACGTCATGGATGCCGATGGGAAGAATCAACGCAACATAACGAACAATCCCTCGCTTGACAGTAATCCTGCTTGGTCTCCTGACGGGAAAAGTATCGCCTTCCAATCCAATCGGGACGGTAACCTCGAAATCTACGTAATGGACACCAATGGAAACAGTCAACGCAGACTAACGAGAAAAGCTGAGTCTGACACAAATCCCGCTTGGTTCGATCCTCGTGGGTTGTCTGTCTCCCCTGGCGGTAAGTTCAAAGCAACGTGGGGCTGGATTAAGCAGAACAATGAATAGTGTCGTTCTTGACGGATTAGGTCGCTTGCAATACCCTTAATTCTTTCCCTTGTGCCACTTAATTGTCCGTAGGTTGTCGCGTCTGCCCTCCTTCGATCAAGCCCGACTCAGATTTCGCTATTCTTGAACGCGATCTTATACTCCGCGTTGTCAGAAATTGCGTCTTCTGTAGGATCAAACGAGCGGATAGCGAGTGATCAACTGACCGAACAGGGAGGGCGATAGTAGATCCTGAAAGAGATCCCGCGATCTCCAGGTCGCGACCCTTGTACGAGGGTACTCCGATTCCCAACCTGCTGGTGCTATGTAAATCCTATTAAAAACAATTATCACTGGAAAAGAAAGCGCAATAATACCCAGCGCATAGTATAACAACCGTATAAAACTCCTCGCGATCCATACCTTGGTAGGGCTCCCAATACTTGAACGAGGGTGTTTCAATGAAGAAGACACTTATATCTATCACACTAAGTTGTGTGCAACTGTTCAGCGTCACCGTGCTATGTATAGACGCGCAACCGCCGACAGATGCAAAGGTTATTTTCATGACCGATCGGAATGGGAACTGGGAAATTTACATTATGAACAAGGACGGGAGCAATCCGCAAAATCTAACCAAAAACCGCGGCGATGACTTTGCCCCGAAGTGGACACCTGACGGAACAACCATAGCCTTCTGCAGCGGCAGGGATCACATGGGCTGGGAAGCGGACGTTTACCTTATGGACCCCGATGGTAGCAATCAACGCAGTCTGGGGAACACTGCGGAGGCTGAGCAGGATTTAGGATGGTCTCCAGACGGCACACAGATCGTCATGGAGGTGAATCTTGGTAAGCGCCAAATCTTCGTTATGGATTCCGACGGTGAGAATCGCGTTCAACTGACAGACGCGGCACAGGGAGAAAACCAGCAGCCATCCTGGTGTCCTGACGGTAGAATCGCCTTCACTTCCGATCGGGACGGGAACGGTGAAATCTACCTTATGGACCCCGATGGCGGCAATCCGCGCAGGATAACAAATCATCCCTCGACTGACCGGGAGCCTACCTGCTCTGCAGACGGTAAAAAAATCGCTTTCTGGTCCGATCGCGCCGGTGATTTGGAAGTCTTCGTTATGGATATCGATGGCGGCAATCCGCGCAACATAACGAGAACTCCCGGGCATCACTGGCCCTCCGAATGGTCTGCTGACGGTAAAGAGATAATGTTCACCTCCGAGCGGGATGGGAACGGTGAAATCTACATTATGAATGCCGATGGCAGCAATCAAACCAACCTAACGAACCATCGCGGCTATGACGATCGGCCGCACCTTTTTGATCCTCGTGGGTTGTCTGTCTTTCCTAGCGGCAAGTTCAAAGCAACGTGGGGCTGGATTAAGCAGAACATTGAATAGTGCCGTTCTTGACGGATTAGGCTGCTTGCAGTATGCCTATACCATTTCGCTTGAATAATAGTGCATAAGATGTCTTAACCATATCGTTCTCATTCGCCGCAGGCGGGAATCAAATGAGCGAATAGCGAATGCGATAGAGATCCCCTTGCCCCGCTGGCTTTGCGCCGAGACGAGGCTTCTTACTTTCCTCCACTCAAAAACCTTTGCTTAATCCACGTAATTAATGTACTCGCATTTTAGAGAAATGGTATTAATTCTTGTCCCTGTGCCGCCTAATTGTTGGTGTGCTGTCACCTCTACCGTGCTTTATTCTCTCGGAAATCAAATCCTGCTCCATTCAGGCGAATAAAGACAGCAGAATACTCATCACTTTCGTTTGAAGGTTCGCGAGAGCAGACAAATCCATATCTGTCTTGATAGCGACAAGCCTGTCTGTTTTCTGAATAGACCTCTCACTGAACGAATTAATCTATCCAACACTTCGCCCCGGCAACCACGATTGGTACTAAGTTGGATTTTGTATATTTAAGCGGAATAGCAGACGGTGTCAATCAAGCGTTGAAGAAAAGCGGAGGAGATTTTAACCATCTGGTCTTTTAGGTTGACCATTGAAAAAGTCGGTAGCGGTTTCCAATACCATCACGGCGGGGCATGGGATTTCTATCGCGGGGGATCTACTATCGCCCCCCTTATTCCGTCGGTTGATCGTTATCCATTCCCGTGAATCCCGCATACGGGTTTGGTGTTGTACGGCTTTCCGCGCAATCCAACCGTTGTACTTTTGTACGAAGTCGAGCTAAGCCAAATTTCGGAAGTTTTTAATGACCCTATTTGTGATTGAACTTCAGCGCAATCGCATCTGTCTCCATTGACACCCAAAGAAAAAACCACTAAAATGATTCCCGAAAAACGGTTGATTCCCTACGATTACCTACCAATACCGCTAACGTCGGTACAATACTTGACGAGAGATTTAGGAAGGTAGAATCATGAAATTCGCGTATGTTGTATCCGTTTGTTTTCTCATCGGACTATGGATCACGGGCGACACGCTAGCTCAGAGGGATAAGGGGACAATCGTCTGGTCCTCTAATAGAAACACGACGGCCCCTGGTGAGCCTCCAGGTAAAAACCATGATCTCTGGGTTATGGAGGCAAGAGACGGCAAAAACCGAATAAGAGTCACAGATCTTCCGAAGAATGAGATGGAACCAGCATGGTCTCCCGATGGCTCGCAAATCGCGTTTGCAAGTAACAGGGACGGGAAGAGCGACGTTTTTATAATTGATGTAGATTGGGATGAGCTTGGTAGGGTGATTTCATCGCCGCATAAACACGGTTGGAGAGTTGCTGCTACGATGAACAACAATGTGCGAAACCTAACCAACGATCCCGGGAACACTGACGAGTCGCCAACATGGTCGGGAAACGGTGAGACAATTGCCTATATGTCCAGGAGAGACGGGAACCGTGAAATCTACCTTATGCGTTCCGACGGGAGCGGTCAACGCAATCTGACAAATCATCCGGCAGAGGACCGCGAGCCGGCGTTCTCTCATGACGGCACAATGATTGCCTTCAGAAGCAATCGGGACGGGTCCGAAAACATCTTCATGATGAACCCCGATGGAAGTGGTGTAGAAAGATTAACCGACCACCCCGGCAGCGAATCGCAACCAACGTGGTCGCGTAGTGCCAAAAAAATCGCCTTCTCAACGAATAGGGACGGGAATGGCGAGGTCTACACGATAGATATTGAAACGAAGAAGGAACGCAACATTACCGACAATCCGCGTTGGGGAGAAAGCTCTCCAATGCTGCCTGCTAACGGTAGAGACATTATCTTCTCCGCCGTGGTTGGAGCTGACAGCTTCCAAGCCGACCTCCTTGTTATTGAAGATTTCGAGAAATGTGGAGCAAGGTGCAAGCCCACAAACCTTCTAGAGGATATGGACCCCTGGGGACGGGGCCGCGGTACCAGAGATATTGACCCCGACTGGATTGATCTGGCGTTTCCACGGTCAGTCTCCCCCGGCAGGCAGAAACTGAGCACGGCGTGGGGGGAGATAAAACTCATGGGCGCCGGCCGAAAATAGATGACTCGCTATGTATCTCCGATGCCAAACCTGTAACGAGAAATTGGAAACCCTCGAATCTTCTTTACGAAAAGAGACCCGAGGGTTTTCTGCTTTTATGCGGTACATTTCTATACGCCGCGTTGTCAGAAATTGCGTCTTCTGTAGGATCAAACGAGCGGATAGCGAGTGCGATAGAGATCCCGCGATCTCCAGGTCGCGACCCTTGTACGAGGGAACTCCGATTCCCCACCTGCTGGTGCTATGTAAATCCTATTAGAAACAATTATCACTGGAAAAGAAAGCGCAATAATACCCAGCGCAAAGTATATTAAGATTATGGTAAGTCGGCGGCGTGTGCAACGTCGAGCAATAGGTTTAAAAGAAGGTCGGGGGCCATGATGCTCATACCGAAACCCAAATGGACGACAGATCCCTTTTTGGTTGTCATTGTTTTCGTTGGAATCGCCGTGCTTCCGTTCAAATGCAGCATTATATACCCTATTGAGTTTATCGGGGGTACCGATGACGCTGCTTACGTCGGCATGGCGGTTAATCTGGCGAATGGCAAAGGGTTTTCCAACGACCACATGCAGTATTCGTTTTTCATGTCTCAGCTGAAATATCCCGAGATTACGCATCCGGAAGCCCATTATCCTCCGTTGTATTCAATTCTGATCGTCCCCTTCTTCCTGATACTGGGAAAGACCGCCTTCGCAGCCAAATTGCCTTCCATACTGATTGGTTCCATCTTCCTTCCGGTTTTTCTTTATCTTCTCACAGAGCGATTAAGTCGCAGCCGAGTAACAGGTCTCGCCGCAGGATTGAGCGCGATGTTTTTCCCATACATCTTTTCAGCGTCGCTGAAGGCTGGGGGCGATTTGCTGTTCTCCTTCATGATCCTGGCAAGCTGCTTTTTCATCATAAAGGCGCAGGACTCGCCGAGGTTCTTTTATCCTGCGGGCGTCTTTATTGGGCTTGCATATTATGCAAAGGGCACCGGCTTGTGGATCATTCCCGCTTATTTTATGTTCTGTGTCATATGGGCAGGCTTCAAGAGCTTGCGAAGCCGGAAGGTATGGCTCTGTTTTGCTATCGTTTTCTTGGTCATGCTGCCGTGGTTCATTAGAAACACCAACCATTTTGGCAACCCCATTTTTAGCACACAACAATACGCGGCTGGATATATTGGCTACAAAGATTGGGAAACGGGTTCGTACTCCCTTCACTGGGGCAAAGAGATGCCATTCCTGTTTGACAAGTTCAGAGAAGCGGGATTCGAGAGAGTCTGTGAAAAGACCTGGGACTTCTTCGAACGATATTTCCGGTGGGCTTTCGTGGACATGGACCTGTCGGGCAGTTCATGGAAGCACTTCGAAGCGAAAGATTTTCTCGACTATTATGCGGGCATCCCTGCCATACTGGGGCTGCTGTTGTTCATAATGTCCTGTCTATATTTGCTGCTGCGCCGCGCATCCAAAAAACAGGTAAATGAAGAAACGGGGATAGGCAACTTCCTCCTGCCCTGGCACAATCGCAATCTCCATATGCTGTGGCTATTGAACTTCTTCCTAATGTCATTCCTCGCAGTCTGCTGGGCTCCCATCTCGCGTCTGGCGTTTCCGTTGGTCGTGATTAATATGGCTATAGGCTGGACCACCTACCACGTGGCAGCAAAACAGATATTCGCAAAGACAAAATACTCACATATAATACCTCCCTGTTTGATTGCGGCACTGATGACGCTGGTGCTGTGTTTATCCGCGGCGCACGTTTATGGTGACTATAAAAACAGCCGCGGGCCATACGGAGAAAGTAATGAGGCAAGGATTGAAGCGGGAAAGTGGCTCAAGGATAACGCCCCTGGATCCGTTGCGATGTACCGTGAACCGGGGGGCGTGAGTTTCTATTCGGAGGGAAAAGTAATACAGATACCGCTGGACGAGTTGGACAGAATCATCATGGTGATGAAATTCTACAAAGTTACGCACATCATTCCGTATGCTATCCCCGGGCCCATTGATGAACCCATACCGTCTTGGGTACTGCGGCCCGCTCTTAAACCATTGGTAGAGGGTGAGATCCCCGGACTCAAACTGGTTTATGACGGGAGATTGAAGATATATGAGATACAGTATGACCTTTTGCCGGCAGTGGAGATTGATTTCGAGGATTTCGGCGGAAGCAGAAGGAATGTGACGCGGTAAATTCTCCATCTCGAGAATCACCTGCCCTCTGCCTGCAGTTGAGCCTTCCATAAATTCTTAATGCATTGGCATCCGACTAGCCACTGAGCACTAGTCGTTACTCTAGGATGAGCGAAATAGTGAAATCTGCAATATCAAGCCTGCGCTCCCTTCCCGCACGTTGGAAAGAGACAGACCTCTCTGTACGAAGGAAAAGAGTTCTTGTCCCTTTGCTCATCGTCCTGTATATTTCGCCGCTATGGATATTCAAATACTTCCCATCTCAGGATGGCGCGGCGCACGTCTATAATGCATATGCGTTGAGAGTGTTCCATGATGAAGGATCAACTCTCTTGAGGGAATACTTAAATGTCAATCTCACACTTTTCCCCAACTGGCTCGCGCACGTCTGCATGTCACTTCTGATGGTTATCTTCTCTCCATTAATAGCGGAGAAAATCCTTCTGAGCGCCATCATCGGCTTGTTTCCATTGTCGCTCTTCTATTTTCTTGACTCGGCGCATAAGGGAAAGAGTTTATACGGGTTTCTGGGATTTCTGTTCGCTGATAATTACGCACTGCACATGGGGTTCTACAGTTTTGCACTCTCTGTGCCACTGTTTTTCTTTGCATTGGGCTATTTCATAAAGCACAAAGATGACATGAGAGCCAATAGAATAGCGATTCTCTATCTGTTTGGCATACTAATCTACTTCTGCCACATTCTCTCATACACTCTTTTTATACTTTCTCTAACGCTCCTGTCCATGACATTTTTTTATCGCCGACCAAAACAGATCTTGGGACTTCTGCTTTGCATGTTGCCGCTGTACTTTATCATGGCAAATTATCTGCTCTCATCCGAAGTTGGGCAGGCAGCCGACCGTTTGAATTTGAGATGGGAGCGTTTCGGTGACCGGAAAGCTTGGGATTACCTGCTTAGCGCCAAGATGCTGATGTTCTTTACCAATGCTCACCTGATCCCGACGCGTCTCATGTCGATATTGGTGGGGCTGTTGTTCGCAATCACTGTATATAAAAGAATCTGCCAGAGAAAGATTCTGAGCCAAGACAACCAATTTCTACTGCTGTGCGTTGTTTTCACGGTTCTCTACTTCGTTATGCCTTGGGGAATAGGAACCGGCTCATTCATCACTGCCCGGGTTCCTCTCTTCATTATTCCGATGCTGCTGCCGTTTCTTAGTGAAGATTTCCACAGCTACGTCAGACGCGGAATCGTGTCGATCATAGTTATCCTTTCCGTTGCCCATCTCACAATAAGCTACAGCTACTATTATCCCCTAGACAAGGGTTTGAAGGAATACACATCCGGTGTTCATCTCATCGAGAAAAACAAGACCGTCTTGGGACTCAGTTCTGATTTTGAACCGGGCGTCAAAGAGGCGCCGTCAATCACCCACCATCCCTATTTCCATATAAAACCGTTTTGCACAGCGATAGATTACTACTGCTTGGGTAACAACGGTGTCAGTTTGACGAATTACGAAGCCAAGTTTGATTACTTTCCGCTGAATTGGAGAACCAAACATTCAGGAACAATCGATTACATAGTGGCGTGGAAACTCGACATGTCGAATGTGATGTGGGGAGAAAGCGATCCGATTCACGGCCTGGATTACAAGGGGATAGCGGAAAGTCTGGACACGGATTACGAACTCATTCATTCCACGGAAAATCTGCAAGTCTATCGCCTCCATCAATCAAGTGAATAGACTAAGCTAGCGCGATAGTTCTAGTAGGGTGCGCACTGCGCACCAGCCTTTGATAACCTCAGCGTGGAATCAAGGGAAATCAAACGAACGAATAAATCAAGTGACCGGATAGCTTACGCTATAGGGATCCTAGTGCGATAGAAAGTCCTGGTAGCTAATCCCGCGCGATAGAAGTCTCCTTACCCCGCATTAGAAGACCTTGATTATCATCATTTATACACTGCAAATGTAGTGACATGGTATAACCTCGACTTTCACGAGGCACACAATCCACTTTGCCATATTCCAAATATAGTGTATAATCACTAAAGGACCTATTTCCCACGCGAGAATTAGACATCTGAACTTGTTCCCGCCCCTTAGACAGAGATGGAGGGAGATTTAGGATTAGTTTTCCTTCGACCTCCTCTGGTTGCGTGGACTCACATTGCCCTAGAAATCCATGAATTCTCTAAAAAAACTCGCGCTATATCTTTTACTCTCTATCGCCCTCCGCACTCCCTTATTCGCACAAGTCGTCGACATCCCCGATCCCAACCTCCGCGCCGCCATCGCGGACACGCTGAATATCGCCCACGACGCTCCCATCACCCAAGAAGACATGAATCGCCTGACAGATCTTATTGACGTTCGGCATCAAGGCATCGCGAATCTTGCCGGCTTGGAGTTTGCATCCAATCTTTACTTCCTTCGGATAGCCGACAATCCGACAATCGACCTGAATCCCATCGCTAACTTGACGCAATTGGAACGTCTGATTTTGTGGTCAATTCCTCAGCTTGATATTTCCCCGTTAGCCAATCTTAAAACCCTCCGAGACCTCACTATTGCACACTGTGATATCGTCGATATTAGCCCGTTGGGGACGTTAACCCAACTGACCAATCTATACATCGGATATAACCGGATTATCGATATCACTCCGCTCACCAGCCTGCCAAACCTTTCGGCGCTAGGACTCAACAGGAACCAGATTATCGATGTTTCCGCACTTGCAAATCTCACGCAACTCACCGAATTGCACCTGAAAGGCAACCGAATTGAAGATTTCAGTCCACTTGCACATTTAACAAGATTGGAATCGTTAGATATTCGAGGCAACCGAGGCACAGTTGTCAGTCCGCTTGACGACCTCGCTTTAACTGAATTTTTATACGACGAAAGCTGTGAACACGTACCGTTTCCCGTCCGCGATAGAATTAAGAATAGGAACTATCCCTCTATATTCGCAAGATGGAGCGGACCGAGTTGGCCTCCTATTGTTAACCGTCCCGAACTAACCGGTATCGAAAATCAGGCAAGTCACGATTTGTGGTTTAGTGTTCCTATGTTCGGCTTACGATATGAATTCTGGCCCGAAGAAATTAGGCTTATCGGTGAACTTGATGAGGCAATACGGCGCCGAGAGGAATTTCTCGCCATGAATCCTCATATGGTTTTTCTGGTTCAAGTTAGGATGAGGTCTGGTGGAAGTGCGGATTATTTACCTGAAGACTCTCCGTATTTGATAGGAGAGGCGGAGGGAAACTCTGGAGGAGAAAGATTAATTGACTTCACGCACCCGTTTATCCAAGACAGAATTGTTCAACAGGCTATTGCCGTATCGAAGTGTGGTTTATACGACGGAATTTTTTTCGATTGGTGGGGCGAAACTGAGGCCGTTCTTGCTGATCGGTTCAGCGATTGGTCACATAAGTTCCGAGGGAATGAAGCTGAACAGCGTGCTCGAGACAACGTTCTACGACGCATCCGCGCTGCCACTAGGCCCGACTTTCTGATTTTGGGCAACACCGAATACATTACACCCCCATCAAGAACCGGACCTCACTTGAATGGCGGCTTTATGGAAAGACCAGTACCCCGTATTCTCGGTCGCGCCGACATTGAAGAAGTACTTGCTGCGGTTGAAAACGCCTTGATTTGGAAAGAACAGAACATGAGAGAACCGCAAATAATCGCTTTGGAAGGAGAGGCAGTTCGCACAGAACCACCCGATAGCCCTACGAATCTCCGTTGGATGCGAGCCATCACAACCCTAAGTCTCACCCATTCCGATGGTTATGTACTATTCACTGGTACCGGTATTCCTAAAGATTACCGCCACTATTGGTTCGACTTCTGGGATGCTGACCTAGGCCGTCCCGTCGGGTCAAAAGCCCAACTCTACGATGAACAGACACCCGGTCTTTACATCCGCGAATTCACTAACGGTTGGGCGGTGTATAACCACAGCGGTGAGCCGCAGGTGATTGCGTTGCCGGAGGAGACGCAAGGCGTCGCCAGCGGTTTGGTGAACACGGAGCATGCACTGGCTAACCTTGACGGGGAGATGTACCTGCGCGTCAAACCTAAGAATCCGGCGGACGTGAATGGGGATGGGGTGGTGAACATCCTCGACTTGACAATTGTTGCACAGGGGTTTGGGACGGACATTCCTGACGCGGACGTGAATGCGGACGGGGTAGTGAACGTGTTTGATTTGGTGGTTGTGGCAAACCAATTTTGAATCGCGAATCAAAAGCGCACAATTCTTTAATTCGCGACAGTTTGGGAGTCCAGAAGCCAACGCATACGCATTATTGAATCTGACACCAGTTGCATCGAAGACATCACAAGCTGGTCGAAGTCAATCTGTGAAATCTCATAATCCGGGCAAATCCGTGATTCAGACAATTACCAACAATTTCTGACCTTGAAAGTAATAGGCATGGAGAAGTTCGAAGCCCCCATTCAGGAATCACTGCTCCAAGAACTGATCGAACTCTGGGAGACGATTCCCGAACTTCAAACCAACGAGGAATGGCAGCGCGAGTTACTCGGTTTCGGCCCATCCTTCAATCGGATACTCATCTATATTGTGCGAGAACGCGGGCGGGTTGTCGCCATGTGCCAATTTTATATTTCTCGGCGGATGCCCATCCTGAGCGAGTTTTCGTATCCCGGTACGCGGCCCGAATGCCGTGGAAGAGGGATCGCTACCAAGCTGTGGGGTGCAGCCGTCGACGACATGAAAGCCATGGGAGTGGACGCCATTTTCCTCGGCACCTTTGATCGCATTGCCTTTCGATTGTACCGCCGTCTCGGATTCTCCAAACTACCCGCGTCACTCACATTCGTGCAAGCGCTCAACGGACTGTCCGCCGAAGAATTCCTGGCTGACTGGTTCAGAGACGCCGGTCCAGCCACGGTGTCGCGCGGCGATCCCGGCGATCAGCTCCCGTCCTACCCCCTCATCGTCTCACCGCACGATTGGCAAGTCTTGGATGCGAACGCCGGTCTGATGTCCACACGGTACAGCCTTCACCGCACCTTCCGCGGTCTATATCTGAAATGCGCGAACGTCGGAGACGACGCGGACGGGGCGCGGTTCTCGGCAACGACGAGTGACGGCAAAGTGGTAGGCATGTCGACCGCGCGGTTGGAGGACGACAGCACATGCGCTGTCGATGGCTTTGTCCACCACCGCTATCCCGATTTGTGGGACGACCTGATACTCGCGGCAATCGGGTTCGGTCAAAGCCGCGGCGCCAGCGCCGTTCTCGCGCGTGTCTCTCGCGAAGACATCGAAAAGTGTCAGCGATTCGCGGCGCTCGGATTCCGCGAAGCAGGTTACGCCGCCGACTTTGTGCTCGACTGCCTACAGTTGAACAGACAGAAGGAAATCGAGCCGATACCCGTCCCCGCCGTAAAGATGGAGTTGCAGATATAGCCGCATCCGTCGCCACACGGGCTAACTGGTGTCGACATGCGCTTGGTTTTTCCAAGCCGTTACAGTTTCATAGTCATTATTAATCATATATTGATTGTATGTTGCTCAATTTGAAGATTGATGTGACAAACCAACAACCTGTAGGAGCGACCTCCCGGTCGCGACCGAATTCGCGGCAGGACAAGATTATCCGCGTAGCGCGGCGAGTTCCTGTTTGTGCGTAAATTCTATCCAATCAATACGTATCAACACCCAGAAAGAGAGGATTATATGAAGCGAATTAACCGAATCATTGAACTGCTTGAAGAGGGGCAACCCGTTTATTGGGCAGGCGGCGTCGGTCTAAGCTATGAAGGCGGCGTGAAATCCGCCCAGACAACCGCGGATTGGCTGGTTATCGGAATCGAACACGGTCCTTACGACATCACTGCGCTGTGGGAATTTATGCGCGGCTTGGTGGATGGCGGCCCGACGCCGACGGGTCATCGGACCCCGCCGGTGATAGTCACCTTGCCCTTTGACGGCACCGACGAACAGGTTATCCGTACGAATGCTTGGATGATTAAACAGGTACTCGCCACCGGAATCCACGGCATCTTACTGTGTCATGCGGAAAATCCGGAAGCCGTGAAAGCCTTCGTCGAATGGTCGCGCTTCCCGTTCCAGACTATCGGCGTTGGAGACGGACTCGATCAAGGCCGGCGCGGTTCCGGAGGTCAGGATTCCGCTGCCGCGATCTGGGGTATCCCCGTTCAGGAATATCTGCGGAAGGCGGATGTTTGGCCCCTGAACCCTGAGGGAGAGCTTTTGCTAGGCGTTAAAATCGAGAACAAGCGCGCCCTCGCCAACGTCGAAGCCAGCACGAAGATTCCGGGCATCGGATTCGCCGAATGGGGACCATCTGACATGAGGATGACCTTCGGCTATGATACCGTAAGAACCCCCGAGAATACGGAAGAGGGTGAACTGAAAGCCGCCCGAAATCGCGTTTTTGCCGCATGCAACGCGGCGAACATCGGTTTTCTGGACGGAGTCAATCCAGACAACGTCGTAGACAAGATTAAAGAGGGGGTCAAATTCCCCGCCGGCGGCGAAGAAGCGGCTGCGGTAGGTCGTAAGTTTACGAACCGCAGAATGTAATCAGGTCCAAAACAGCGGTTTCCAAACCGATTTGACTGGAACATAATAGACCCCGGATGTAAGTGTTTAGAGCACACCTGGAATTCGCTGATGGGCAACGAATGAAGGTTGTATTCTCTATGTGTTCAGCCAATATTCGTCGGTATTCCCCGCTCCAGCGGAGCGGCATGTAGATAGAAAGCAAATTGGCGGCCGCCTTCCGCTCCGGAGGAGCGGCATGTGAATTTCTACGATATATGGTGTAGTAGCTAATTCCACTATAGGTGCCATTGCATCAGCAAGGAGAACATTCGTTAACTATTCACACCTGATATCATAAGTAATTTCCACGCTTTCAAGTTAGTGGTTTACTCGCTAAAAGAATATGGCATTAGATTAAGGTAGTAGGCACACGCCGTGTGCCGTAAACAGCCTTACGCCAACCGGCACGAGCGATCTCCAGGTCGCGAATAGGCCACTACTTCATTATATTAAATACTTACCGAGAGAACCAGTTAGTGATCTTCTCGCTAAGTATTTATTGCTTACAAGACTGGCACAAGAAACCCGTTCCACCACGCCGGTAGGATCAACTGAGTGGATAACGAAGGATCAAGCGACTGCATAAGGAGTGCGATAGCGATTCTGATAGCAACTGCGATAAGGATGATTCCCCGTCATAAGAATCAAGTTAAGGGAGTTCGTCTCGTATGGGTGGAGTTCTCCGTCGCAAAACCTATGGCTTGGTTCGCATTGCGTGGAGAGCAAATTTTTATCGGGCCGTACGGTAGGTGCGGATTCCAACCACACCGAACCTACCCCAATAATTAAGTATTCTTCGACAGATTACAGATAGGCCTAAGATAATTTGAACACCACCAAATACACGGATTAAAGGAGATAATATGGGATTACCCTCCCGCTTTCAAGCGAATCATCTGCACGCCATCGCGCACCGCCTGTTCATGGCTGCCGGCACACCTCACCCCATTGCCGATTTTGTGGCGCATATTCTCGTCAACGCCAATCTCGCCGGACACGACTCGCACGGCGTACAGTTCCTACCGATGTATTTGGACCGCATTGAAGCAGGCGGGATTATTCCCGATGTCGAACCCGATATCGCCAAGGAAACTGCGACAACGCTGCTGGTTGATGGAAAGGGCGGATTCGGGCACTACACCACACGTCAGGCGTTGTATTGGGCGATCGACAAAGCAAAGAAGAGTGACGTCTGCTGCGTGAACTTCACCGGGCTCACCCACATGGGACGGCTCGGCGAATTTGCGGAATTGGCGGCAGCCGCCGACTGCATGGTAATTCTCACCAGCGGTGGCGGTTCTAAAAACAGTGGCAACGTGACGCCATTCGGCGGCGCGCAACCAGCGCTGAGCACCAATCCCATCGCGGTCGGCGTACCGACGGGAGATGATGAGCCGTTCATCCTGGACTTCGCCACTAGCATTGTCGCGGGCGCCAAAGTGCGCGTTGCCCTCAACAAGGGTGTCGATGTCCCTGAAGGTTGGATTGTGGACAAGCACGGCAATCCGACCACCAATCCCGCCGACTTCGAAGATGGCGGTTACCTGTTGCCGTTTGGCGGGCACAAAGGATACGGCCTAGCGCTGCTTGTCTGCCTTTTGGGCGGTCTGGCTGGAAACTTCGATCCTGCACGCGCATCCATGGGCGGCGCATTCCTTCAAGTCATAAACATCGACTCATTCTCCCCCTTGACGGACTATCAGGAAGGCGTACGCGCATTCCTGAACGGTCTAAGATCAACGCCTCCGGCGCCGGGCTTTGACTCCGTACAAGTACCCGGAGATTTTGAGCGCCGTTCACGTCGCGAGCGTCTCGCCCACGGCATTGAAGTTCCTGAACCTGTGTGCAAACGGATTGAAGAGTGGGCGGACAAATTGGACGTGTCTTTGTCCGAGGTAGAACGCGAAGCAGCAAATACCAATCGCTACCAACCAACCTCTTAATCTTACAGGCGCTGTTGACATTCTTGTTACGTGTGTGTAATCGTAGGCGCTAGGATCAAGTGAGTGAATAGCGAACGCGATAGAGATCTTCTCCTCGCCCAACGGAGTGGTTGTAGGGTGGGATCAAACGACAGATTAGGATTAAACGAGTGGATAACGAGTCCGATAGTAAATCCCATGCGATAGAAATCCCATGCCCACCAGCCTTTGTAGGAGCGATCTCTGAATCGCGACTTTTTTCGCGCTATTGATGCACTATCATTTTTCAGAACTGGTATTATGGTCATTTGTATGCATATTTACACATATCCAACAAGCCAACTGTAGGAGCGATCTCCAGGTCGCGACTTCTTGCTGCGAGCAGCGCTCGCTCCTGCAGAAAACGTGTAACGAATTCCCCAATTACAAACGAACTACGTAAGGTCCAAATGTGTAATTCTCAGTTGAGATAACTATAATAAGCATTACCTGAACCCAACACCCCATTCAGACCATCACCGTAAACACCGAATGTCCAAACTCAGGAGGAACACACTTGCATGGAAATGCATCCCGGCAAACACATGTTTATCGATGACTTCTTCATCGAATCAATGATCGGCGCGCGCCGCGTGCTCAATCATCCGGACAAGATTACCGTCGATGCTCCGCTGCACACGATCACGCCTGACAAACCGTGGGAGAGCACCACTCCTAGCGGCGCGGTCCATTACGACGAAAAATACCGCATATTTCGGATGTACTACCCGGGGGTTAATTCGCACGTGTGCGTTATTGAGTCCGCCGACGGTCTTCACTGGGAACGCCCGAATCTGGGGCTAGTTGAGTTCGAAGGTTCAAAGGACAACAACATAGTCAACTGGCCCGACGACTGCCCTGTCATCGGGAGCCTGCTGTGGGACCCGCGCGAGACTGACGAAAATTACCGCTGGAAACGGATGCACCACTTCCCCCAAAATGGGGTATGGCAGGCGCTCTACTCCGAAGACGGGTACAACTGGCACCACCGTCCTCCCGGACCCCACAACAATCAAAAACAGTTCTTTGGCTTCGGCTCGCCCGCAGAGACTTTTGGGGGCACGATGGATCCCGATACACCCTATGTTACCTATTGCCAGCGCGGCTCCAGCCGGAGGACGCGCGCGCTCGGGCGCCGAGAGAGCCAAGATTTTGTCAACTGGTCGCGTATGCGAACTGTCATCGATCAGGATTTGGACGACCCGCCCGGAACGGAGTTTTACGCGGCCGGCCATGACATGGCAAACCGCACCGACGGCGGATTGCATATCATCATACTGGATGCGTATTCCACCGACCTGACAGAGCCATACGCTATTGAGGGCGCGGAGAATTACTGGGGAGGCGCAGGTGGCCCCTCTGTGATTCCCGCGCGGATTGACGGGGTTGTCGAGCCGCAGCTTACGGTGAGCCGCGACACCATATCGTGGAAACGCTACCGCGAACCGTTCTTCCATCGAGGCGATCCCGGATCGTGGGATTGGGGCAGCATCTACTGTTCCGGTCCTATTCTCCATGACAATCAACTCCTGTTTTACTACAACGGTGTCAATCTGACGCATAACAGACGTAACGCGCAATTGACATACGAAGAAAAATCTACATCGGCGAAAGGGTTAGCCGTGCTGCGTCCCGACGGCTATATCAGCGTGGAAGCGGAATCGTATGCCCCGGGCGTCTTGACCACCCACCGGTTCCGTCAAGAATCCGGCGGCTCCGTGACGATCAATGCCGATGGTTCCGCCGGTGAACTCCGCTATGAGGTGCTGGAGGACACGGGCGCCCCCATTCCCGGTTTCACTGCCGCCGAATGCGACCCGATTCGTACCGATTCCTTTGACGCCCCCCTTACGTGGCGCGGAGGTTCCGGCTGGCCCGGACTAAGCGAAGAACGGCAGGCGATCTACCCGGACCTCCAGAAGCAGGAATTTTATATCAAACTGCGATTCCACATCTCTCCCGGAACCAAACTGTACTCCTTGACGCTAGACCCGCCCGAAGTGACGATGTGGCACGTGAAGGTCAAAGGACGCATAGACTAAATAGTTCATTCCTTAGGTAAATCTGGATTAGCTACACACTCGGTAGGAGCGATCTCCGAATCGCGACCGGCTGATTGCTCAAATCTTAATATGCCCAGTGCAAGATCAACCGAGTGAAAAACGAGGACGAGAGAAAATCCCGTACGCTAGGAATCCACTGTATTGCTGCTCCAGAGGATCAAGCGACTGAATAGGGAGCGCGATAGAGATCATCAATGTGAGCCTGACTGCTTACGCTGTCATCTTTCAGGCAGTCAAAATACGTACTCCTTCCACCTTATAATCTTAGCGAATAAACCACTTAACCTCGGAAAGGAACCAAACATGCCTAGTAGACCTATTCAAATCCTAATCGTCGCCACCCACCCGGCGGATACGTTCGACATGGCGGGAGGCACATTGTCGCACCACGCCGCCCAAGGCGACAAGGTAACCGCCGTAATCGCCACTACCGGCGTGAGATCCCATCACTGGGAGTTGGCGGAGAAGAAACGCCTGGAAGGCGCTAGCCTTGATGTAGAGAAGTTCGTGGAGCAGGCAACCGCGGAAAAGTTGGAGGAGGTGCGTAACGCCTGTCGAATCATGGGCTACGACGACGTGCGCGACCTGGGGTTTGAGGATGACGACATTCTCGTGACCCAAGACAAGATTGAAGCCATCGCCGAAGTCATCCGCGAGGTGCGGCCGGACATCATGATCTCACATCACCCGTACGAGAGTGGCGGCTTGAAAATGCACGGCACCATCGGACAGGCAACGATCTACGCCTGGCAAGTTGCCGCCGGAACCGGACGAGGACGGCAACTTCGTCACGCCGTGCCCTGCATCTACTTCATGAATCCGATGGCGTATATGGGAAACAACAGCTTGGAATACGCCTCGACTGCGCGTGCCGACCTTTACGTCGATATCACCGATGTCATTGACAAGAAGGTAAAAGCGCTCGACTATATCTCCAGCCAGTTTTACGGAGGCCCCTATTCCCGCAAACGTTCCGAGGTCGACGACGGAACTTACGGCAATAAGGTGAATGTGGCATACGCCGAGCAATTCCAACGGTTCTTTCCACTAAAGAGTTATACCCTGCCGATCACCGACGCCGAATTGGAACAGATAGACCAATCTCCGGAAGTCGGGATGGGGCGGCGCAGCGAGATAGTCGGTGCTTTTTCACCCCTACCTCCGGATATGGAGTTTTCGTCCAAATACCGTACACCGAAAGAGAAATACAACCTATAGGCATACTTCCTCGGTTCGATTTTGTACATTTGTAGGGTGGGCACTGCCCACCATAATTTGTGGCGACAGTGCGACCGAAAAGAATCAACTGAACGAATAGATAAAGCGAATGGATAATGAGCGCGATAGTGAATCCCGGTAGTAAATCCCGTGCGATAGAGATCTCAATTCATTTCCCGTCCCATGGCTACAGGGGTTTTGCTGAACACTAACCACTAAACACTTACTTTGTGATGAAAGGAGGGGCTGACAATGGAATCGCAAATCTCATTGGCGGCGGTTCTTGCCGCAATTCTGGTCTTCGGATCCGTAAGCGATGCACAAGGCAAAGGAGAAAACATTTTTCCCAACCCGGGATTTGATGAATTTGAAGACGGCTTGCCCACAGGTTGGACGGTTAGTATCTGGAACAAGCCGTTGTCAAGGGTGAAAACCAACAAGCTGGCGCCCGGCCGCGACGGTACCGGCCATTGCTTGGAGATAACCCCCGGCTCGCCGATGTCAAGTGTAACGCTGACGACCCCGGCAATCCCCGTATCAGCCAACCGAGACTACCTTTTCAAGGGTTACTACGCCTCAGCCAGCGTGGGCACAACCACGGACAAAAAGTGGATGGACGCGGAGGGAGTCTCACTCACCGGCAACTGGTTGGACGCCGAAGAGAAGAAGATCGATTCCTTCACCATCGTGCTGCCCGATTCCCAGGACCGCTGGGTCGAGTGTTTCCAAGAGGTGCGCACGCCCGAAAGCGCGGTGACGCTCCAGATAGTTATCAACCGCCGCTGGGTAGGCGGATGTTTGCGTTTCGACGACTTCTCCTTCCGAGAAGGCAAAATCAGGGACTACGAGGAGGAGTTCTCCGTGCGGCAAGTGCCTGATGAGGATTTCTTTCCAATCTTCGGCTGGTTGACCCCCGGAACTCCTCCGCCGCACTTTCGAGGTGACAACGGTCCGGACACCATGTTGGATTACTACCATGCCGAATACGCATTGGCGAATTTTACCATAAATCTCGAACTCAATGAATATAACGGCTTCGGGATGAAGTACCGGCCCCTCGGACATCGGGAAGACGAAGAACTCATTGCCTTTGACAAGGATCCGAACGTGTGGTGGTTCGGCGGAGCCGACGAACCGGGCGAGAAGGAATTCCCGCACTTGGCAGAGCTAAACGAACGGGTTCAACGTTTGGCTCCATCCAAGGATTTCTGGACGAATCTCTTTCCGAGCTACGCGGACGACTTTCGCGGAAAATTGGAGAACTACGACCACTATATCTCGGAGTACATAGAAGTCGTAAAGCCGAAGATTCTCACCTACGATCACTACTGCATGGTCGGTAGCGACCCGCGCGTCCACGCTGACAGTTGGTATAGCCCCAACCGCGAAGGGGATTACTTCCCCAACTTGGAAATTGTGCGGAAGCGCACGCTCGAAGCCGATGTCGAGTTCGGCGTCATCGTGTCGCTGGGCACTTTCGGCCCCGTGCGGGGCGCCAGCGAAGCTGAACTGCGATTTCAAGCCTTCACCTGCCTCGCATACGGCGCGCGCTCACTCGGTTGGTTCTGTTACTTGACCGAGATTGAGTACGGAAACTGGCGCAACTGGGAGGATATGGTCATCAACCGCGACGGTACCCGAACGCGCCACTATGCCATGCTGAAGTACCTCAACGGCGAAGTGCTCGCCCTCGCCCCGACGCTGCTCCGGCTCAAATCGACAGGTGTTTACCATACCGACCCGCTCCCGCCGATTGCCTACCCGCTTAAGCAATCGGAGTTGGTGGAATCCATCAGCGGCGGCATGGCATTAATCGGAGAATTCAAGTCCGAGACTGATGGACGAAACTACATCATGGTAGTAAACAGAGACTTTATCGACCCCGCTTCGTTGAAATTGAAGTTCCGACGTCCGCCTCTAAACCTGCTGGAGGTGTCCAAACAGAACGGAACCAAGCAACCTGTAATAGCCTATTCTTCGGAGACGGGCGAAGTGCAGCTTGATCTTCCCGGCGGCGACGGCAGACTCTTTTACCTTGATGAGTAACAATCATTTTCTCCGTAGGCACGGATTAAGCGACTGAAAACGGAGCAATCAACTGACCGGATGAGGAACGCGATAGCTGATCACAATAGAAATCTCTTAGTGAATTCGCGCGATAGAAATTCTAAAAGCCTTTGAAAGCGCCAGCGGCGCGACAGGTTGGGTGCCATCCGAAATCGTTCGAGACTTTTCTGATGGTCAAGATCTCCCCAGCTGTTCTCCAAAGTTTGTAGGTTGGGTTGAGCACGGCGAAACCCTACTTCGCCTGATTGCGACCCCCTTTTCTTCAAAGCTTGATTAACCCCGTCAGTTACACGGCTCACACGTAGAAAGTCGATATTACAAAAACCAAATGAAAATAACCGACGTAAGAACCACACTACTGCATTTTACTTCTGGCGGCGGAATCATGGATGCCACAATCCGCCATCCCGCGAAGGGCGGGACAGCGTGCTTCGTGCACATCATCACCGACACCGGTCTCGAAGGGTTAAGTCCCGCGGGCGGAGGACGTGCCGCCCAAGCCCTCGTTGAAGGGTCATTCAAAGAACTGTTGGTGGGCGAAAACCCGTTGCACATCGAAAAGCTATGGGACGACCTCTTCTGGTGTATTCGGGGCATTGGTCGCAAAGGACTGGCATTTTGCGCGCTGTCCGCCGTGGACATTGCCCTGTGGGACCTGAAGGCGAAGCATTTCAATGTGCCGCTCTATCAGTTATTGGGTCCGTATACCGAGTCCGTCCCCGTCTACGGCAGCGGTGGCTGGACGCACTTCGACCAGGACGAATTGGTGGCAGAACAAACCGGATATGTCGAACGAGGCTTCAAAGCCGTAAAGATGAAGGTCGGCAAAGACTTCGGCAAGAGTGAACGCGAAGACATTGAACGATTGGCTGCCGTTCGGGATGCCGTCGGAGACGACATCGAAATCTACATTGATGCCAACAACGGCTACTACGCGAAACAGGCAATCTACATGGGCAAAGCCTTTGAGGAATACAGTGTCGGTTGGTTCGAGGAACCTGTGTTAGCCGACGATATCGACGGGCTGGCTGCCGTGGCGAAGGCTATCGACATCCCCGTTGCCACGGGGGAGCACGAGTACACCAAATACGGCTTCAAGGATCTCATCGCCCGCGGTGGCGCGGACATCGTCCAACCCGACGTGGCGCGCGTGGGTGGCGTCACCGAATGGCTGAAGGTTGCTCATATTGCGCACGCCTTCAATCTCCCCGTCGCGCCGCACGCCTACCAACTCATCCATCTGCACCTCGCCTGCGCCACGCCGAACCTGAAGGTGGTCGAGTACCTCGGAGTGTCCGAAGAATCGGATCGACTCTACTACAAGGAATTTCCCGAACCCGAAAACGGCATGTGGTCCCCCGATTCCGATAAACCCGGACTGGGCTTGGAACTGGATACCGCTGCCTTGGAACAGTACGTGGTCAGCGCCGATGTCCCACGTGCGCAGTTGGGGTAAGTCGTAGCCTATCCCCCACACGATCGGAGATTGCGAATATTCGCGAATGGATAGATTAATCTCGTTTCGCGCTCCGTGTAGGAGATCAAAGGAATGAATAATGACTACGATAGAGATCTTCTCCCGGTCGCGATTTCCTATCTCGGAAAATCCCACTCATACTGTTCATTTGTCGCAATAATCTGAAATCTTCAAATCACCTAACTCCATTCTTTTTTCGGCTCCGACTCGCCGTTCACTTGTCTATAGACCGCAATATGTGTAAATGTGAAGGAACATGACTATAATAGGTATGATGCTCCTCAGCCTTTGTTGTTCGTCGGCACTCGGGGCGGACGCTCTCAAAGCCACTCCTCCCCTCACCTATTACGGTGGCTACTTTAACGTCACCCGACACTGGCAGAACCGCGTCACAACAGAATACACCAACCTCACCCGGATTAACGGCGACTACGAAAGCCATCTCACGCAAAACGATTGGCTGTGCCGCACCCGGAATCAGCGAATTCAGTACGACATTCAGTACCGATTCGATCTGAAACACTCGGACGCGGAGATTCTGGCGCGCCTCAGGGAGAACCGTGACTGGCTCGAATCAAGAAACATGCTGGACATGATCGAAATGCTTTATCTAGCAGATGAACCCTACGGACGCGGCTGGACAGATGCGGATGTGAACCGCATCTGCCGCCTGACAGAGCAGATTTTCCCGGAATTGAATCAACTGGTGACGCTCAACATGTACGGCATTCCCGGTCACACGCTGCCGGAGGCGGTGGATTTCGTGGCAGCATTCAACTACAATATCGGAAATCCCGATAAGACCTACGCTCATGTGATGTCGGACATTGAGACGGTGGTATCGGCTATTCGCAAAGCCAGTGTGACCCAGCCCATGCTGTGGATTGCCCAAGCCGCCCACGGACCGCCGGATGACCCGCGCCGCATGCCAACCCCCGAAGAGATGAAATGGCAGTACCAAGCATGCGTCGAACTGAACAGCACGAAACCGGACATAAACATCATCGGGCTGCAATGGTGGCAGCTTGAGAACACCGGCGGATGGGTGGGCATTGCCGAGAGCTACTTTACAACGTATGCCGAACAGATCCAAGCACACCGAGAAATCGGGCGGGACGGGGGATTTGCGTCGAACACCTACACCTTCGTCGACCTATTCGAGACGGTGCCGAATGGCGGTGACGGTTGCGTCGATGGGCGTTCAATCAATGGCGTCAACGGCTGGATGTGCGATTTCCGCGGTACCGACGGGGTTTGGCATCACCGGACGGGCGTGGACACAATCAGCGGCGATGCCACGGTTGACGGGCTGCGCACCAGTCGCACCATTGGTCACGCGATAGCCGATGGCTCGGTTTCGCGGCCAGTGGAGGTAGTGTTCACTAGCCCGCCGTTGGGGTTGGTGGGGACCGGAGAGTGTTATCTCGTCCTCGACGTTGCCGGACGATTGGCTAGCACCATGGGAAATGGCGCGTCGAGCGCATCGTTCCACCTTCGGGACGCTAACGGAACAGAATGCGTGGCATTGAACTTGCGTAACGGTGATGAAGCCGTGCACGAGGTTGTTCTGCCGCTGACCAACTCTCAAGATGCGGTAAATCTGGAATCAATCAAGGGTGGAAATAATCTTCCATTCGCCCTCCGATTTGTCCTGGATGCACAAAATGGTTCACTCGACATTCTAAACCTGTACAACGGTGTAAATTTTTTAGGGCACGACCTTCAATGCTTTCCCGAAGCGATTGTTAACCCGCCGGACCGGTTGGTGGTTCGGCATCTGACATCGTCCCACAGCCTCCTAGACCTCGACAGCGTACAGGCATTTACCAACGACGCCTACCCGGAGCCGCGACCGGTGCGTTGACATACTTGGGAACCTAAAAACGCTATTCTAATTTGACCAAATTTGAACCAAGCGGGTTATCGGGGGATACTAGAAATACCAATCCAGAAAAGGAATTGAACGAAAATGACATTGAAGATTCGTAGAATCGCATTCGTTGTCGTATTGGGAATTACGGTATTAAGCTTTAGCCTACCTGATAACGTTGACGCCCAATCTAAGGATGCAGCAACGATCCTCGACCAATTGCTATCCACCGACAAAAACATCGGTGTAAGATGGTTCCCGCGCGGCAAACTTGCCGGATCAATTGCCCAAGATCAAACCCTCTCTCCCAAAATTCGCGTCGACGCGCTGACCGCTGTTTTGAAAGAGGAGATTCAAAATCCGTGTCCTATGCCGGGTTACATTCATGGTGGACATCTTACACCTACCGACAAGCTCAAGTGGGATTATGTCCGTGCGCTTGTGGATGTTGGCGTCGAGGCAATCCCTCATCTGAGACCGCATCTCGCGCAATTGAAGTTAACTGAGGAGGAAGCGACGGGTGACTCCGAATACCAGAAATGGTTGAAAATGGAAGAGATGCAACATATACGCTTCGCGCTTGGATTACTCGGTGACATGGATGTTTTCCCTCACGTTTTGGCTCTATTGGAGGACGATGGTGTTGATGGATATGTGCGAGAAAGGGCTATTCACGTTCTGGAAAAACTGAAAAATGACGCGGCAATTCCCGCCTTGACCCGCGCTCTTAACGACGATTTTCATGTGGAGCATGAACTCCTCGGACACCCTCGTACGAGCTATCCTGTGCGGCGGGAGGCTTATGAAGCTCTCACGAAATTGGGGCTAAGGGTGGCACAAAACTACCACGGCGACATCCCGCACTTCCGTGTGCTCGAACCGCCCAGGGTAAGTGAAATCTACAAGTTCTTGGCGGCTTCAGACCTAATCGCAACCGGGACCACCATGTACTACAAAGATGTTTTTGTTTTCGAAGGTGGACCAGAATCCGCTTTCCCAACTGGTGAATTTGTCGCGAGTGTGCATACGATTCAGGTTGGGCAGATTCTTTACGCGAAACGGGAGATTAAAGAGGCAATAATTTTCAATGATGAACTTGAGCGCGCGGACTCAGCGAAGGATCAGAGAAAACCGAATCGGATTTTTTTCGTTGACCAGTATGAACCGTCGCGTCGGGAATCGTGGATACGATTTTCCGCAAATACATCCTATCTGTTTTTTTTAAGCGTATCTGATTTTCCAACAGAAAAACCAAAGAGTTACGTATATGAATATGATCGATCAATCGCTCCGCTAAAAGTAAAAACCTTTGCAAGTTCGAATGATAGGTCCTTTTTTGAACCGGCCCTCGATTCCATGGATAGCTCGCTGAACCTTGAGAACAAATACGAAAAGACATGGCTTCCCTATGTTGAAGTGCTCGTTGAGGCCATGTCGATTCCCAATTGGCAGCGCATGGAGCGGCGCCTTGTAGATTTGAGCAATGACCGTGATGAAATACTGGCCTCCAACGCCCGAAACCTTTTGGCCATCCTACGCGAACGCGTGCAGGAATAGTCAGATCGCCTACCTTTAAAATGAGGAAACTCTACCGGTAGCAAACCGAAAGTGAGGAGCCAATAGATGCCCCCAATAGCATTACGCAGCATTGTGGTTTTATTGCTCTTTGTGAATGACTCTCAGGTAGTAGCCTTTTGGAGACCGCCTACAAGACATCTTCCTCAAGAGGAGTTAGACCCGATTCTGGAAGTATGGGACCAAGCTGTTGCAAGCGGCATTCTTGAGGACTATGAAGCCGCGTTATCTTGTGTAACCCATGTGATGCCTTCCGACGCAAGCGTAGGCACTGCTCGCGTCGGAGGCGCTAGCTTCATCCCCTTCAGCAATCCGGAAATAGTTGATCGGATTGTTGATTTCTACTTGGCGGTGGTAGCTTCAAAAGAATCCGGGAAGTCGTTGTACCGAGAAATTCGGAACGAATATTCCGCTGACTACGTGCGGCACGAAGCAGGGATCGCTAAACTCCTCGCCGAGAGTGCCGAATCCACATTTGACCTGCGTGTCTACGATCATATACTGCCACATAGGGTCGGATTCTCCGGACGTTTTCGAACTCTCTACCTCGCCTCCGTGAATCCGAGGCGAACACTGAATTACCTTTTTGAAACCCAAATTGATGCCGACTACTCCGGAACAGGCTGGGGGGAGTTCATGGAACATGCGTTTGCCATATTGTCATACATGACTGTGCAATCCCCCAAAGCCCTTTTGGCTGAACGAGAGCGGGTATTTGGGTTTATCGCCGAACACGCCAGATTCTTCGCCGCAGGAGACAAGCAGTATAATCCGGACAGTCCCGCGGAATACCTCAATCGACAAAGGGGTTATCAGCATTTGCTTAAGTTCAATGACTACTACGTGCGGAACGACGCGCTTGATGTAGTGGCGTTTTTAGGTACAATCAATCAAGTGCCGTTGGTTGAGACGATCATTGATGATGCAAAGGAATGGGATGTCGAATACCCGCCCGCCAGCCCTCATCGCCATCTCAAGAAACTTGAGCAGATTCGAGAAAAAGGCTTGCGGATGATTGAGGAACTACGTCGTAGGCCGCCGTCAAAGGACGACAAATGAGAACCTTATGGTTTCTACTCTTATCCCGTTTAACGACGGGAGTCGTTTATGCACAGTTGCCCGTCACCAAAATGCCCCATAGGCACAATCTATTCAGTATATTAACCTCTCAGATTCCAATGTATGCGCAACCGCTTGTCAGTAACAGGAGGATTGCATCATGTTCAAGTTCATTTTAGCTTTATCAGTCACTGTATTCACGTTATCCGTTTTTTGCTTTCCTTCAGATGCGTATTATGTGCGAAGCTGTTCCGGATCCAACAAGACAGTTCCTATCTCGCAGCATAAAGAGATCGCTGAAGACACCTCGGCCACGAGTGATGAGCGAATAAGCGCAATACGATGTTTGAGTGAATACGGGGCAGAAGGCGCACGAATCCTATGTGGCCTGCTTGAGCGTGACTTTGGAAACAATGACGTGATGATTTACAGTTTGAACTCGATCGGAGAGATCAGAGATAGGAGTGTGATAATTGCTCTCCATGACTTCATTAAGCGAATCGACATCGAGCTTGATATTGCGCGGAGAATAGACGAAGTCCAAGATACACCTGCATATCAGGCTGATTTTGATGCGTTAGCCGGCGAAGAAGAACTGTCGATCGCATCGGTAATTTCATTGACAAATGCACTGGGTGACACCACCGATACATATCGGGCCGTTTATGATGCCTTAGCCGGCGAAATTGAGGGAGTGCTTTCGTCCGAATCGGTAAGTTCATTGAAAAAAGCGCTGCGTGACACCTCCGATGACGTGAGGTGGCGCGCCGTTGTTCTGCTCGGCCATTCGAGGCACCCCGACGCGATACCGGCTATATATAAACGCTTGAGGAACGACCCGTCTTTGCAGGTGCGATTGCAGGCAGCGGAAAGTTTAGGGCGTCTGGCAGGGGAAAAAGCTGTTCCCGCATTGGACGAGGCGCTCGCTAACGATCCGGCGATGCTGCACGGCGTAATTTCCGGTTTGGGACATGCCGGAGGTGCCGGTGTGCCTGTTCTGATCGAGATGCTCAACAATGAAATAAACAATCCCAATGGCAAGAGTCAAGTTGCCAACTTGATCGTTCACAGCTTGAAAAATACGGGTGATAGACGAGCGATTCAACCCCTTATCGAACTCATAACCCGCCCTGCTGATTCCAACCAGAATTGGGAATCCACCCAAAAATGGCAGCGCAGGTTCTGGTGCGATTTGCGGTTCATATTCACTACCACAGAACCCTTTACTATCGTCGCAGCACTGCGGAAGGAATCGCTGTCACCCCGGTAGCGCATCATCAGGTCAGCGAGCGGGATATTGAGCGGATAATTGCCGCTGTGAAGAACGCAGGATACGAGATTGATGAGTTAGAAAGAAACTTTCAGGGACTGGATATTGAGCGGACAATTGCCGCCGAGATTAAAGCCAGAAACGAGATTGATCAGTCTAATGAGTTAAAGAGGAGACTTTTTCTGGATTAATTTAATGGCACGTACCCGGCGGAATTAAACACAGAATATACAATCTTCGAATAAGCGTAGCGCTATGTTCCGCAGCGCATTCATGCCATCGGTAGGAATTTGATTGTGCTAGGGTGTGTTGACATTTAAGAAATTGAACCTATATCTGTTCCGCAAGTCCTCGCCCTGATGCACGTCGAGACAATTTGGTAGAGCCGCAAATAACTGGAATGTTACATGACCGCATATCGTAGGGGCGAGGTTACCTCGCCCGACAACTAGGCGTTTTTCGGCGAATAACCGATACGTCTCGGATAAATGTCAACATAATACAGTTAAACCTCGGAAAAGAGCACACGGCATTCCAACCCTAACTCGGCGGATAAACCAAGTACCCCTTCCTCCCGGGGCGGGTGCGGAAAAGACAACCCCCCGCTGTGACGTAAAGCGTCTGAAGATCCGGATCGCCGAAGGTGCAATTTGTCGGTTGGTCCATCGGCAGCGGATGCGTCTCAAGAACGCGCCCGTTAGGCGCGAAAACGTAAAGCATCGGTCCGGGACCGCTCTCCTCCCAACCCGCCGTGGCGATGATATTCCCGTCAATGTCCCAGCACATGCCGTCAATCCCGCGATGCGGGTAGAAGTTGTGCAGCACCTCGTATGCCCCCGTCGACCCGTCGTCATTGATGGGATACCGCCTCAATTCGCGCGGGTTGTCGTCGCCGTAAGCACTCTGCGCGACATAGAGCCATTTTCCATCACGCGACACCAGGATGCCGTTCGGGCTCGTCGTGTCATACGTGACGCGCGTAATCTCCCACGAACCGTCCGCCTGCGGATCCAACCGGAACACCGATCGGTGATCAAGTTCCAAATCGTCCGTTTCATCGCCGTATCGCGGGTCCGTGAACCACAACCTGCCCTGCGCATCAAAGGCGAGGTCATTCGGGCTGTTTAGTCGTTTTCCTTCAAACTCTTCGGCAACAACCGTCGTTGTCCCGTCCGCATTGTAGCGTGAGACCCGCCGTCCGCCCACTCCGTCGCTGAACATCTTACTCCCCTCGCAGGCATAGAGAATCCCATCCTTATCAAAGATTAGCCCGTTCGCTTCGTTCGTACCGGACCGGAATGAGGTGCATTCCCCGCTTGCCGGGTCATATCGCATGACGCGGCTTGTCGAAATATCCGTAAACAGTACGGCTTTCCCATCCCATGCCGGTCCTTCGGCAAAACCGTACGGCCCGGCAACCTGTTCAAACTCCCAACTCATAAATGTTCCCTCCTACACTCGCTTGTGGATTTATTCCAATTATGATATAGTGTGTTGGCTCGACTTTGTACATTTGTAGGGTGGGCACTGCCCACCAGCCTTTGAGAGCGCCAGCGGCGCGAAAGGTATATAGCAAAACCAAGCCGCCCTGCTCCAAAGCCCCAGAGGGGCGACAGGTATCAGTAACTCAAACACACAAGAATCGCTTTGTCACCTCTTTTTCAAACAGGTTCTTAACTCGACGTTGTACATTTGAGCAGTATAGCAGACGGTGTCAATCGAACGTTCTGGAAAAGTGGGTAAAATTTTAACCATCTGATCTTTTGGGTTGACCTGTGAAAAAGTCGGTAGCGGTTTCCAGTGCCATCACGGCGGGGCAAGGAGATCTCTATCGCACTCGTTTGATCTTCTTATTCGGTCGCTTGATCCCCGACGAAAATACAAAATACGGGGCGATTTTAATGCATTACTACCTCTCCAATGAGAAATGCGCATGATTCTAGAACAATTGGTGGTCAGCCCCTTTCAATCGAACTGCTGGATCTTCGGATGCGGCAAAACCCGTGAAGGCGTTGTGATTGACCCGGGCGATGAAGCCGAACGCATCTTGGAATCCGTCCGGGAGCACGGCTTGGCCATCAAATATCTCATCCACACGCATGGACACCTCGACCATGTGGGCGCCACCGCCGCGATGCAACGTGAAACAAAAGGTTTAACCCTCATACACGAAGCCGATCAAATCATGCTCGACAACCTGCCAGCCCAAGCCGCCCTGTTCGGCGGCGGCGACCCCGAGATCCCAACCGTCGATCAGTACATCAAGGAGGACGACCGCATCGCCTTCGGGCGTTTCGTTCTCACGGTCCTTGAAACCCCCGGACACAGCCCTGGCGGCGTCTGCCTCAAGATTGAGGGAAATGAGAAAGGCGTTTTTGCCGGCGACACGCTCTTTCAGAACAGCATCGGTCGTACCGATCTGTGGGGCGGCTCCTACGAGCAACTGCTGGACTCAATCCGAGACCAACTCCTACCTCTAGACGAAGACACACCTGTCTTCCCCGGTCACGGTCCCCAGACCACCATAGGCGCCGAAACGCGAAACAACCCATTTCTGCAAGGCCTTTAACGAGGTAGTAGGATCCAACGAGCGAATAGATCGACCGAACGAATAGTGAGGGCGAAAGCAATTTTCCCAGCCTTTGCTTTTTGTAGGAGCGATCTCCGAATCGCGACCTCGCAACTTGCGTTAAACACTTGCTAAGCGAACCACTAAACGGCCAAAATCAAAGCAACCCCAAAATCACATGAATCACAGTTCAGACAATCTTAATTACCGACACCCAACACTTATCATATACTCATAGAGTATTACTAATTTGAACACCCTAAGAGAACAACCATTACATTTTGCGGATGTCTGGAACGGAGCTTCCCAATCTTTCCACCGTCCATCCTTTCACTCACCAGCTTTCTAACTCACCACCGGTGCTTTTCCCAGTTTTCCCGTTATCTCGTCTTCTTATCCTTCGCGCTCCAGTCCTTCCAATCTTCCCAGAGTGTTTTTACTGCCACCCCTCACACCCTTGAAATCGCATGTGCCTTCCCTCAATGTACTTTGGTCTCGCGAGATAGCTATTCACGCCCGGTTCCGCTTTGCCGCGCAGCATAAATGCACAAGAATTCGGTTGACTAATGATACGCGTGCTCGTCGGAATATACCGAATCGTTAAGCCTCCGCGCCGCTTTGATGACGTGTTCGCGTTCGACCCGTGAATAATATTCGGGTGATGCACCGAGACGTCTCCCGCCTTGAGCACAAAGTCAACGGCGCGGGATTCATCGACCAGTTCCGGATCAATCCCAGACTTGAGCACGTTGGGAATGTCGGTGCGCGGTTTCATTTCATGCAGATCAAGTGTGTGTGTGCCCGAAATCACGCGCATGCACCCGTTCTCCGGTAGAGAATCATCAACTGCGAGCCACAACGTCACCACCTCCATTGGCTCTAAAGGCCAATAACTGCCGTCCTGATGCCACAGCACCGGATGTCCGTCGGACGGCGGTTTACAGATGTAGTGCGAGGCGAACAAGGCGATGTCCGGCCCAACGAATATCTCCGCTATATCCAGCAGCCGTTCATCGCTAACGAGACGCACCCAAAACGGGTCGTCCGCGACAAGCGGATGATGATACTGCTCCGGACGTAGCTCCGGATTCTTCTCCTGCAGCCAGTCTAAATGCCCGCTCGCCTCCCGTACTAATCCGGCGTCAAGCACATTCCGGAAGATCGCGTACCCGTCCCGTTTGAATTGCTGAAGAACGTCCTCTTTACTACCCATCGGTCCTCCTTCCAAATAGCTCGATTTTAGTCTTTCGAGAGGGCTTCCCAATCCATAGCAACTAGCATTACGGCACCCACCAATACGTGATTTTTCCGAGGATGGTCCAGTCACGGAGATCGATGCCTCCGCCTTCAGTATCGTACGTCTGGTTAACGACCAAGTAAAAATCGCTTCCCGGACGATAGATGTAGTTTATCAGGAGGTTGGCGGAAACTTCGTCTCCGTCGCTGCTCCACTGCATAAACAGCTTCGTATACAACATAGTTGAGAACGAATAACTCACCCTTCCGGCAACGACGCTGGCATAGAACGCTCCCGACGGAAAACTTACACGATTTAAATCCAGCATAGGATGAATACTTAGCCGCGCGTTGGGTTTGTAAACCGTTTCCAGATTAATGCCACGGCTCGTGCCGTGATAGAATCCGCCTAAGTTCACGCCCGCTATGCTAAATACCTTCCGGCTGCTGTCTCCAAAAAAGTATGCTCCGAACCGAGTGAACTCATATTCGCCGCTTGGAACCGCAGTGTCCTCTATTTCAAACTCTTCGGTGAGATGCTCCATGGTATGCGTAGCGTGGATACCGATCCAATCCCCGCTCCCAAGCTCGACTCCGCCGTCGTAGGTAAGGTTTCGAGTTACCAATCCATTGTCTCGGTTCAGCACCAATTCAACCGTGGGACCGGTCCACACCTGGCGAACCCCGTACGCCTCCGGCCAAGGCGTATACCGCGCTCTGCCGCGGATATGACGCACCCCCGTTCGAGAAACGAAACCCACTTTGGGATCGAATTGTTCTCCGATGTCCGTGTATGACCCGCCAGCCCGAAAACCATTCGTGCGCCAATCACCGCCCAAATAGAACGCGCTATCCTGCGCGGAGATGTCGTCGTCAAACGTGCGCGACCACAGTCCTCGGAAAGTAAGGTTTTTCCGCGGCTTATAAAAAGCATCAAACCCCGCCGTGCGATGGTAGCTGTCGGCGCTCTGCTGATTGATGGCAATTAAGCCGACGGATGATTCTGCCAAGATGTCTCTAGTCATGCGTAACACGGAATAGTTTGTACGAGGTTCCGTCACCTCGTCGTCCTGAAATCCATCCGTGAACACATCAAGCACACCTACGCTGTATCGTCCAATTTTCCCGGTAATCTTGCCGCCCGCGATTATCGGGATCGCACGTTCCTGTGCCAGACCGATGCGGCGACTATAGAATAGCAGCAACGGCGGTGGGCTGAAGAAATGGGGGCGCGGTATGCCCACATCAAATAGGCCGGCGCCTTCAAGAAAGAAAGGACGCTTCTCCGGGAAAAACAAATCGAAACGAGTCAGATTGACCCGCTCCGAGTCGGCTTCGACTTGCGCGAAGTCGGTGTTCAACGTTAAATCGGCCGTCATATTTGGCGTGATACCGTATTTTAGGTCTAACCCACCCTCAAACACCGCATTGGTCTGCGCGTCCTCCTCTTCTCGGCTGCCGCCGGCAGTAAAAAATGGGAGAAATTCCAGATTGCGCGAGGGGGAGACGTCTTCCAAACCCGTGAGGACGCCAAAGTAGGCGGTGCGGTACTGCCCCATGGGACCGTAAGTTTTGGGTGCCGGATTCCATGCCCCAATCTCTTGGTTGCGCGCAATCGCCCGCCCAAAGTTTATCCCCCAGGTCATCGATTCGCTACTCGCAAAGCGGAGTTGACTGAACGGTATGGCAATCTCCACTGTCCAATGGTCCGGCTTGATTCTCGCGCGGCACTCCCATACGATGTCCCAGTTCGTGTTCAGGTTGTCGCCGCTGTTCGAGACCGCCGTGTCTTCCATCCCGCCCAACGGATTAAATCGGAAGAAAACCGCGTTGCGCCGGTCATTATACGTATCTAATATCACAAACCCGTAATCATTGGATTGCAGGCCTAAGGAATCCCGACGCATCACGTTGGCGACCAGTTTTTCCATCTCCGCATCGAAAAACGTAAACCCGAAGTAAAGATTCTTCTCATTATAAAGAATCCTCACCTCGCTCGGTTGCGTCATCGGTGCGCCTTCGTTCGGTTTAATCTGCAAAAACTCGCGTATCGGCTCTGTGCTCTGCCAAGCAGGCTCATCAAAGACTCCGTCAACCCTGATATTATCGGAGATTCGATGCGGTGAAACGCTATGTTCCATTGGCTTCGTACTCGCTGCGAGAGGAGGCAACAGCACACCAACCGTAAGAGAAAGCAAGAATTTCTTGACCATCTAACCCATCGTTTCTTAGCAATTTCTGTCTACTCTAGGATCCAGTATGGCGCGAGACAGAAAGCCGTCCTGTAGGGTGCGATCAACCGATCGGATAGGGAGGGCGATAGAGATCCCTCGCCCGCCGATCTTGCGCAAAATACTTGCTGTTTTCTCGGTTTCACGCGAGACACTCTACTCGATCCTTGTAATCCACGCACTTAAATTTTAGAGAAACGGTGCATTCACCATCGCGGCACCCACCAATACGTCATTTTCCCGATAATCGTCCAGTCACGGAGATCGATGCCTTCGCCCTCAGTATCATAAGTCTGGTTGACGACCAAATAGAAATCGCTGCCCGGTCGGTAGATATAGTTTATCAGGATGTTCGCGGCAGCCGCGTCCCTATCGCTGCTCCATTGCGCGAACAACTTTGTAAAAAGTTTTGTCGAAAAGGAATAACTCACTCGTCCCGCAAAAATGCTGGCATTGAACGTCTCCCACGGAAGCGTGATGCGATTAAACTCGACCAACGGTTGTATACTCAGCCGCACATTCGGTTTGATGATTGCGTCTACGCCGATACCCCGACGCGTACCGTGATAAAACTCCCCGAACTCCACGCGCAGATCACCGAATACCTTACGACTGCTGCTGCTATGAATCGATGCTTGAAACCAAGTAAAGTTGTAGTCGCCGCTTGGAATGACAGCGTCCTGGATGGGAAACGCTTCCTCCAGATGCTCCGTTGTATGCCGGGCTTGGAAACCTATGCTATCTCCGCTTTCAAGTTCGAATCCATTGTCTATGACAAACTCTCGCGTTTCCAGTTCGTTGTCACGATTCAGCACAAATTCGACCTCGGGCCCGATTTCAATCTGGCGTATCCCGAACGCACGCGGCCAAGGCGTATACAGTGCTTCGCCGCGAACATGGCGAACCCCTCCGCGCCGAACAAACCCAACTTCCGGATTGAATTGCTCTCCGATGTCCGTGTACGACCCTTCTACTTCAAAACGATTGTTGCGCCAATCGCCGCCCAAATAGAAGGCGTCGTTCTGTTTGGAGCCCCCGTCGTCGAGCGTACGCGCCCACAGTCCTCGGATATCCAGGTTTTTCCGCGGCCGATACGAAAAATCAATCCCCGCCGCGCGATTATAAGCGTCGGCGCTCTGTTTATTGATGGCGATCATGCCGACCGATGACCCGGTGAAGACATCCCTCGTCACACGCACCACGGAGTAGTTCGTCCGAGGCTCCGCTACCTCTTCATCCCGGAATTCATCCGTGAACACGTCAAGTACGCCGATGCCGTAGCGCCCAACCTTCCCGGTTAACTTGCTGCCCGCGATAATCGGCACCGCGCGCTCCTCTGCCAGCCCGATGCGACGACTGTAAAAGAGCAACAACGGTGGCGGTCTGCGGTAACCGGGGCGCGGGACACCGACATCAAAGATGCTGGCGCCCTCAAGAAAAAATGGACGTTGCTCCGGGAAAAACAGATCGAATCGAGTGAGATTGACCTGCTCTTCATCCGCTTCAACCTGCGCGAAGTCCGTATTCAGCGTGAGGTCTGCCGTCAGATTAGACGTGATACCGTACTTGAGGTCTAAGCCTGCCTCAAATACGGATTCGGCGCCTTCCTCCCCCTCCGCACGACTGCCGCCCGGTGATACATATGGGAGCAACTCCAAATTTCGTGAAGGTGAGATGCCCTCAAACCCCGTGAGACTGCCGAAATAGGCGGTGCGGTACTTGCCAAGTGGACCGTATGTCTTGGGTGCCGGATTCCACGCCCCAATCTCTTGGAATCGCGCAATCTCTCGACCGAAGTTAATCCCCCAAGTCATCACATCGCTCTTCTCAAATCGAAGTTGACTGAACGGTATGGCAATTTCCGTCGTCCAATCATCGGCATTGATTTTAGCGCGGCACTCCCAAACGATATCCCAGTTAGAGTTCAGAGTATCACCGTTGTTCGACACCGCTGTGTCCTCCATCCCTCCCAACGGGTTGAACCGAAAGAAAACCGCATTGCGTCGATCGTTGTAGGTGTCCAACAGCAGAAAACCGTAGTCGTTAGACCTCAGCCCCTCGGAATCCCGGCGCATCTCGTTAGCAACCAGTCTTTCCATCTCCGAATCACAAAAGGTGAAACCGAAGTAAAGATTCTCCGCATCATAGAGAATCCGCACCTCGCTCGGCTGGGTCATCGGCGCACCTTGGTTCGGTTGTATTTGGAACAACTGACTGACTGGTTCTACGCTTTGCCAAGCCGCCTCATCCAAGACGCCATCAATCTTTATGTTTTCCGCAATCTGCTGTGGCGAGACGCGATGTTGTATCGGTTCCGCCTGCGCCACGACACGAGACCACAGCGCGCACATCAACACCAAAACCAAGAGTTTTCCAATTCTCCGACTCATCTTCTCTCACAACCCTGCGTCTGTAGGAGCGATCAACCGAGTGAATAACGAGTGATCACGTGACTGAATATGGAACGCGATAGAAAACCCATAGCGATCTCTTAAATTGCCGGAATCGTAGGGCCGAGGTTCCCTCGCCCGATCTGCCGCCTAGAAATCCCATAGAGATTCCTCAACCGAATCCCGTAGCGTGCGATCAAGGGAATGAATAATGAGCGCGATAGTAAATCCCCTGCGCGCCAGCTTCTAGTAGCCCTTATCGCGTTCGTCATCCGCTCAGTTGATTACTCACTACCGTTTGCTTGATTGTCATTCACTCGCTTCACCGCACCCTACAAAGTGGAGTTCAAAACGACAGACCAATCTCACTCGCTACGCCGGTTATATACCGCTTCGCCAGGTCATACTCCTCTTTCCCGGACAGGTGCTCCATCATTAACGGCACATCCCCGGGCAGGCGGTTCAATTCCGTGAGGTAGGTGCGATAGTCCAAGCTGCCCGTCCCAGGGCGGCACTCCTGTATCTCCACCGTGAAGGTCGGATACATGACGATGTCCTTGCCGTGGCAACTGACGATAGCGTGACCAAGTTTCTCGAAACACTCCTCAATTACGTTCGTGTTATTGAAAAACCGCCGTGGCGAAGTAATGATATTGACAGGGTCTAAGTGTACCCGAAACGACGGACGATCAACCGCCTTGAGCAGTGCGGCGTAAGAATCGGCGCTGTCCGGTAACACGGATGGCATCATCTCCAATAAAAAACTCGCACGCTTAGGCTTTACCGTATCCAGAATCTGTCGGACGACCTCCACAATCAGATCGAAACACTCGTCCGTCAGATTCTTGGAGTGAGGTGCGGTTGAAGAGGCTGGATCGAACGTGCCGGCATAGTTCACGCAGCCTAGCGCACCAACTTCGTCCGCTACCGCAAGCCGTTCGCAAACAATGCCTATCTGTGATTGCCGTTTCTCCAAGTCCGGGGAGATCATGTTGCCCCATGCGCCGCCGACTTCCGCAATCACGACTTCCTCCGCGTCAAAGGCACTCTCGATTTCCCGTATGCGCTCAGGCTCCTGCGAGGCAACCATTGGGCAATAGGCAGCCCGAAAACCCTCTGCCGTATGGGCTTTTGCTAACGCCGTCGGGTCATCGGTGTCAACGAAAACAGGCCCGCCAAGTCTCATGAACTACCTCCTCTACGATCAGGGACAAAACGATTGCACTATGGTGAAAAAAATATGATTTCTACTAGATCTTATTGTCATAATCCTGTATCCTTAATAACCTTTGGTGCTAGTTTAGAGACTGAATTGGGCTATTGACAAAGGCACAACGCCATTATCGTGAACTGGTAAACCATTCCACTGCACCAAGAGATTAAACAAAGCCATTGTAAAGCCGACTCGCGTTTTGAAGTAACTCCAACGACGATGCATGACTTTCTTAAAATGACACACGAGCGTCAACATTGATAAAATCGTCTCTATCAACATGCGAGAATTCCACTCTCCACGTCGGCATAGACGCAAGTTGGGAGGAAACCAATCTGCTTTGGCAAACCCTTCATCGGCAAACACAACCATCTGGTCATTAACTCCATCAACGAGGTGTTGAAAGGCACTCCCATCATGTACATTGGCCGTGTCGCAGTCCCAGTTCACAATAAGTCCGAGATGGTTGTGCAGCAGGCAAAGCTTTCCACCTACAATCCATCGTTGATTAGAAATGCCTTTGCGTCCGATTTGACGCTTAGAACGTCCTTCTCGACGCGGGTGAATCAATTCAATGCCGTAAGTGTCAATTACACCGATAAGCGAAGGTGCCGCCATGAACACGTCAATAAGATGTCGATGCCCATCAAACAAGCGGGACAATCGAGTGCGATGGGGTAATCTTGGGAATAAGTGTTTGAAATTGTTTGCTATCCAGCGATAGAAGGCTCGATTGCTCACGCCTTTGAGTGCAAAGAGCATGGCAATAGTAACCACTTCGGACGGATAGAGTTTGGCTTGGCTATGCTTACGATTCTTGCCGTGCTGTGAGAGTTTATCATCAACACAACAAAACAATTCTGTGGTAAAATCTTCTATGGTCATGAGTCTAGATTTCCTCCCGTTATTTGATAACTACCGATACTCAAATTAACGGTAGAATTGAGGAAATCGTCTCATGACCATGATACATTTCGCGCCAAAACAAAGCCGAAATGGAATGTTATGCCCATTAACCTCCAAATTTCAAACTAGCACCATTGGTTAATATGCCATTTTAGCACACGAGCGACGAAACTGTAAACAGCCTTTTCCTTGCCTTGCGCCTTTGCGTGTATCCGGTTTCATCGCACAGTTTACCCCGTCAATCAAGGCGTCGCTGCGCTGAAAAACGGCTTGCTCATCCGTCGAAACGTGCTACCTTAACCGAAACAAATTAGCTCATGAAGTTTAAGAAAATATTTCTATATTCTCCCCGGGCCCGGTAGGTGCGGTTCCCTAACCGCACCCGCCCTCTTTACGAAATCACCGAATTAAATTTTAATCTTCATCAGCTAATCGTTACCATCTTCCGAGTTAGCGCTCAAGGAACAGCCCAAGTTCTATGCGGACCGCGTCAACCGATACTCCCGATCCAGACATACAAGACAAAGAGGAAAGAAAACGCGAGCTCGATCGTAACTTCAGACTTGCCATGCTGCAAGGCACATTCATGCGAATGAGTTTTGCGTTGGTTGATGCTGCGACAATCCTTCCCGCCTTTATTCATACCCTCACGCAATCAAAAATTCTCGTCGGACTGACGGGATCGCTGCAACCCGCCGGATGGATGTGGCCGCAACTCCTGGTGTCGAACCTACTTGAGCACCGTCCACGAAAGATGAAATTTTACGCGCTTGGAATGGTTGTCCGCATCACCATGTGGGTGGCTATCTGCCTTTCCGTAATCTTGATTGGCGCTCAACGACCCGTGATGCTTGCCATCTGCTTTCTGATGTTTTACTTCATTGCCGCCTCCGCTATGGGCGTCTCGACGATTCCCTACATGGACATCATCTCAAAGGCGTTCAGCCCGCGGCGCAGAACCCAGTATTTCAGCCTGCGCCAATTTTATGGCGGCTTGTGTGGTGTCCTCATCGGTTTCTTCATTCGAGCCGTGTTAGGCAAAGAATCCGAGTTCATCGGCCCATTCGGCGGCGTTACCCGGTTCTTTAAGTCACTCGTCAATTTCTTTGTTTTCTCGGTGCTGGGACTGAGCTCCGAGTTGACATTTCCGTACACCTATTGTGTCCTGTTTATCTGTGCTGTCGTGACCTTCAGCTTATCGGTGACGTTCTTTCTCAGAATCCGTGAACCCGTCGGCCCCGTGCAAGCCTCCCGTCAGCCGATCAGGCAGCACCTGAAGCGCGGGCCCTACTTCCTGCGCATAGACGCGAACTATCGGCGGCTTCTGCTGCTCCGAATTTGCCATCACTCCGCCGGAATGTCAACCCCGTTCTTTGTCCCCTTCGCCATGCAAAAGTTGGGCGTTTCAGAGGCAACAATCGGCTCCTTCTTCATTACAATGGCGCTCACCGGCGTGGTCTCAAACATTTGGTGGGCGCATGTCGGGAAACATCACGGTGTCAGATGGGTGCTGATAATGACCTCGGCGATTTTGACGTTACCGCCCCTGTTTGCGCTTTTGGTGCGATTCCTGCCGCTTGCTTGGCAATCGCCGTGCTATTATCTCGTGTTCTCGGCAGAGGGAGCCGCCGTAAGCGGCATGTGGGTCGGTTTCATGGCATATCTGCTCAACATCGCCCCGCCTTTGAGCCGCCCAACCTATCTCGGGTTCATGAACACTCTTCTGTTCCCCATGAGTTTCGCTCCTCTCCTTGGAGGGATGCTGGTAAACATCGTGAATTACGGCGGGTTATTCCTCATGTCGGTCGCTTGCGGCGTCTTAGCCCTTATAGTCACTAGACGGCTGGATGAAGACGTTTACGAGGATGAAGGCAGCATTTAGCTTGGCTTTTGCATTTGTAGGGTGCGCAACGCGATCAAGCGAATGAATAATGAGCGCGATAGAAATCTTACCAGCCTTTGAAAGCCCGGTCTGGTAGGGTCGGCACTCCCCACCATCTCCCTTGTATACGCTTTTGGCCTATACCAGCGGATATCAAGCGAACGAATAACGAATGCAACCCTACCTGTTTAGTAATTTAATTTGACATGTCAATCCCCTTCAGGTATGCTTTTCCGATAACAGGCGAAAAAACAGAGCAACCCCTAAGAGAAATTAAAAATTTGGGGAATCCAAACGCAGACAAAGACTCCGACGCGCATCCCACGAGGCGAAAAATCCTCGTCAGCTTCTCCGAAGACGCCGTATTCAAGGATAACCTCGATACTACATCCCAAAACAGGCAACGTGTCTACATCGATTATCAAGATTGCGGACTGAGCGAAGCCGAGCCTGACAAATTTCGCGCCCGTATCGGTCGCGTAAAGCCCGGGTTCGACGACGCAAAACACACTCGTCCGGACGGCCATCACCCTGAATTTCCCACGATTTATATGGAAAGGGTGAACGTATATTGCTGCTCTGTGTAGAGAGAATATCACCATGGAAAAGGAAGTCGTCGGTTTCATCGGTCTCGGCAATATGGGCAAGCCCATGGCGAACAATGTCGCCCGCGCCGGATACGACATGGCGGTCTTCGACATCGCCGGGACAGCCGCACGCGCGCCCGAAGGAGCGACAATTGCCGACTCCGTGCGTGACGTGGCGGAACAATCGACAACCGTTTTCCTAAGTCTTCCCACGCTTTCCGCCAATATAGAGGTGGTGACGCAAATTGCCGAAAGCAATGTCGGCGAGGGGCTAGTTGTGGCGAATACCTCAACGGTCGGAGCAAAAGTTGCCGCCGATGCCCACCAACGGCTCCGTGAAAAGGGTGCGGGCTATGCGGATGTCCCCGTATCCGGAGGCGCTTCCGGTGCACGAAACGCCACCCTCTCCATCATCTTTTCCGGCGATGAGGAGCTCTTTACGCGGTTGCAGCCTTTGTTCGACGTTATCGGCGCCAACAGTTTCAACGTCGGCAGCGAACCCGGCCAAGGGCAGCGAATGAAGATGGTAAACAATCACCTGGCAATCTCAACCTTGCTAACCACGAGTGAAGCGTTGGCGTACGGCGAGGCGGGCGGACTCGATATGGAAACCATGCTGGAGGTCCTGAACGTGTCCTCCGGGCGTAGCTATACCACCGAACACATTTTTCCGAACTTCGTCCTCACCGAAACCTACGACAGTGGCGGTCCTGCATCAATCATTCGCAAAGACATCGGCTTGTTCGTTCAAGAATCAATAGCCGATGGATGCCGCTATGATCTGGCGAAAACAACACTGGACCTGCTAGAGGCGTTTGACGACGAGAACCCCGACAGCGACCAGACAGAGGTTTATCCCTATATTTGCCGTAAAAAGTAGCTGTAGAATACACACCGCGGCACCATTCCAGCAATATCTAACCCAAGTTGACACTTGTGCTTGATAGGGGGACAGAAACCGAGTTTTTTCCGACGTGGAAACTCGAAATTGACGAAAATCAATTTCTCAATAGTGTAGCGAATGTGAACCAAAAACCCGGTTTCTCTGTTCTAGGCAGCAACTCGTGTTCTACAAAAAACCTGATTCTTCAACCCAAAATAAACTACCGACAATGCAAACCAATTCTTGGACGACTAAATCAGTAATCGGAGTGGGTGTCCTCGCCGTCATCATTGCCGGCGCACTGCTTATACGCCGGATCACTGCTTCGTCCGATGATACGCCCCGTGTCGTCTATCAACTCCCCAAGACGAGAAATTCCGAACAGCGGAAACAACTCCTCGAACGAATCACACGTGCCCAGGTGAGACGGGTACCGGAAGCCGCCGCGGCGAAAACCAGCGACCGAAGTGAAATGGAAACGGAAGAGACCCGTTCAGCGTCTGAACCCGATGAAACACAGGATCGATTTGACATCGCCGAATTCGAAGCATGGATGGAAGAGGAACAATTCGAGGAAGCTCCCGCTTATGACAAGAGATACGATGACCTAATCGGTGCCGCGACGAATATTCAATCGGTCATGAACCAAATCAAGCGGATTGATGAGGAAACCGAACGAGTATTTGGCGATTGGAAACGCAACGTCCGTGACCCCAAAAATCCTACCAAGGAAGAGGAACAAAGAATCACGGAAATGAAGGAGGAGATGGCGCCCATGTTTGAAGCGCGTGAAGAATTAAACGACAGCTTGGGCTCGTTCGTTGAGGATGTAGCGAGCGCCGTGCCGGGCGCACTTCGCACGGAATCCCATGGTCCCCACAAGCAGCGCTTAAGTTTCGATTACAGTCAAATTCGCTCGGCGCTCGGCACACCGCCGGAGCGATATGATGGGCACCTCTCCGACTTCTTCGCCTCATTTGAATATTGGAGCGTGTCAAAATAACCAATCCGTAATCTTGGTAGCTGCCCCTGGCCTTCGAATAAATTGAACAAAACAGTCGAACTTCGCAAAGGAATCGAGGAGTTCAATCGCGGCGACTACTTCGAATGTCACGAAACTCTAGAGGACGTTTGGATGCTTGAGACGGGTAAAGATAAGCGGTTCTATCAGGGCCTAATCCAACTCAGCGTCGGCTTCTTCCACCTGCTCAATCGCAATCTCCGCGGAGCGGCAAGCCAGTGGGAAAAGGGAATGGCAAAGCTAACCGATTATGACGACGAACACTTGGGCGTGAACTTGAAAACGCTCCTTGCCAAGATGCGCCGCTGCCAAGAGACTTTGGAGGCCGTCCGAGAAGGTCGTCATGAACAGTTTGACTGGTCGCTCGCTCCACAAATCATCACAGCTTCGTCCGATTGATGCATGTTGTAGGATTAAATGAGATTAAACGAATGGATGGCTGCTCTCTGTAGGGTGCGCAACGACGTGTCTTCTGTAGGAGCGATCTCCAGGTCGCGACTTTATTCGCGCTATTGATGCACCGTCACCCTTGGGAATAGTATAGACAATTACGTTGTCCTGAGCTAAATCTGGGAAAGAGAGGAGGTCGATCAACGGTGTCAAAACAAACCGATAGCGAAGTGGTTTTGACGATACCAATGCATCCGAGTATGGAACTCGTGGCGGCACAGACCGGCTCTCTGCTCGCCGAAGCAAACGGTTTCGATGAGAACTGTGTCGAAGAGATTCAACTCGCAATTATTGAAACATGCATCAACGCCTTTGAGCACAGCAAGAGCGATGATCAGCGGGTGCACATCAAATTCATCATCAAGGACAACGAGTTGGAACTCAAAATCACCGATCACGGCGTTGGATTTCAGCTAGATCCGGACAAATCGCCGCGGGAGAGCGAATTAGAATCGCGAGAGCTGCGAAAACGCGGGTGGGGCTTAGAGTTGATAAAGAACATGATGGACGATCTCCATGTGGATAGCAACGAGAACGAAACCACAATCACATTGGTAAAAAAGAAACCTGAGAGTCGATTGAACCGCTTAACTTGAGAGGTTAAGGAGACCACAGTGCTTAGCGATAAATTTGACGTTCACATCCGGGAAGAGGATAAGTATGCCGTCATTCAAACGGAAGGCTATTTGAATGGCCCCAGGGGCGAGAGCCTCGCCGAATCCGCGAAGAACCTCATGCAGAAGGGACATACAAAATTTGTCATTAATCTCGCCAAGACAAAACTCATCAACAGCATCGGCATCTCCATCCTGATCGAAATCATCGAACTGCTCGAGGAACGCGAGGGCGTTCTAAACTTCTGCGGCTTGACGCCGACGATTGAGCGCACATTCAAGCTGGTGGCGCTGGCGAAGTACGCCGGAATCTTTCCGGACGAAGGTTCGGCAATCGCCGCCCTCGGTACCCCATAGATGTAACCTGAAACCAAGTTTTTTCTTCAAAACTTGGTTTCTTTATTCCGCAATTTGGGAAAGGGAGCCCTGCACTCCACGTCATCCCATCCACACCCCTGCCTTGACGATAAGGTTTACCCATGCAAGCGTCTTCTGCTGACGAAACCATACAACGACTGATTTTCGGTCTATCGGAACTTGACGAACTCGGCGAAACCATCATCTCTGGACACGGCAATTTCAGTGTTTCAAGCAGAACCTATCTAAGGATGATTCTAGGGACGCTGCAGGTCACGGGAGGCGCCATCCTACTGTTCCACGTGACCGAGAACACACTCACCATTAAATCCTCTGTCAATGTGCGGGACGACTCGTTGATTATTCATGTACCGCCCGATCAGATTTCAGGGTTCTTGGAACATCCATTTATTGACCTGTCCAACCCTCCGGCGGTTCTCCAACCATTTTTGGAACAAATCCAAACCCAGTTGAAATCGCTTGATGCACGGTTCTGGCTCCCGTTGAAGATTCGCGATGAATTCTTGGGCGTAATTAGTGTTGGGGCTTTCTTTGATGCCGACGAGATAGAGGACTGGAATCGGGAACTCCTCAACGTGTTCGCCAATCACACCTCTATCGCAATCGCCTATTCGCAGCTGCAGATTAGGAGCCGTGCCGAACGGTTTCGACTCTTCATGCTCTCCGATACCGCGACCCAGATATGCAAATCACTGGATACGGAGGCGGTGCAGCAGGAGGTGGTTGCGCATGTGGTCTCGTTGTTGGACGCAAACGCCGCGGCACTGATGCGGATAAACCCGGACACCAATCGGCTTGAAATGAGATCCCTGTTCAGTCTTGAATCTCATGCCAACGCCGAGTTGCGGAACCTGTCGATTCCCCTGAAATCCGACGATAATCTGCATCCGGCACTGTCCATGCTCGCTGAAGTCGCAACGCAAGCGGACAAATCGTTGATATACAACGACGAGCCCAATGCATCGTTGTTTGGTTGCAAAAACCTTATCGCCGTCCCGATGCGAGGGCGCGAGGAGATACTCGGCGTCTTGGTCGTCGCCGACAAGGTGGGCAGGAGCGGCATCACACTTGATTTTACCATCGGTGATAGCACCCTTCTGGAAGCCTTCGCCAACCAAGCGGGGGTCGCCATTGAAAACGCCTTCCTCTATCAAGAAGCGCTAGAGGCGCGCCGATTGCAAGCGGAAATGGAGGAAGCTGAGAAAATCCAGCAAACGCTGATTCCCGACACGCTGCCCGAGATTCCCGGTTACGAGGCGACCGGGCTTTATCAACCCCGCGGCGGCGTCGGAGGTGACTATTACGATTGCATTCCCGAATCAAACAACACCTGGGGACTCGCCATCGCCGATGTTTCCGGCAAGGGAATGCAGGCCGCGCTCCTGATGGCAACTCTGCGAGCCGGATTGCGCTCCGAGGCCACCCGCAGAACCGATTTGCCCAGCATGGCGTTGACCCTCAACTCACTGCTTAATGCGAGCGGCTCTTTCGGCAAATATGCAACCTTCTTTTTTGCCCAGTTACAAGCGGAAACCGATCAGGTGACATCCATTAACGCCGGTCACAACGACCCCATGGTCATTCGGCGCGACGGAAGTTGCGAATGGCTAAATAAAGGCGGGGTGATGCTCGGGATATTTCCTGACGACATGATAACAAATATGCCTCCCTTCGAGCAGGAAACCACGCAACTCGCCAGCGGGGACATCATTTTGTTCTACACCGACGGCGTCACCGAAACCACGAATATCGACGACGAACTCTACGGAGAAACTCGGTTGCAGACGACCGCGACACGCCTCCGAAATGAAAGCGCGGACGCCATTTGTCATGCCATATACAACGAGGTCATCGAATTTCAGGGCGAAGCCGAGCAATTCGACGATCTAACGCTAATGGTGCTCAAGAAAAAATGATGCCGGACAACCTTTTTTATTGTAGGAGCGATCTCCGAATCGCGACTTCAACTGTTGTGAATGACATTCTTCTGTACCACAATCTGTTAGATTGTGGCATGCGCAAACCAACAGATCATGGGACCGAATAGGATCAAACGAACGATTCGTGAGTGCGATAGTGATCCACCGCCCACCATCTCCTCTTGGGCTGGGGTTTGCAGGGCGCGATAGAGATCTTACCAGCCTTTGCTTACTGTAGGAGCGATCTCCGAATCGCGACTTCAACTGATGTGAATGACATTCTTCTGCACCACAATCTGTTAGATTGTGGCATGCGCAAACCAACAGATCATGGGACCGAATAGGATCAATCGAACGATTCGTGAGTGCGATAGAGATCCCTTGTCCACCACTCCAACACCATCACCTATAAAAATGACAACTCCACACATAACCACCTCTGCCAAAATCAAACCATCCTTCTCCGGTCACGAAACCTTCCCCTTTCGCTACACCTGGCTGAAGAAAGGCGTCGACGCCGTGACGCACGACCCCGCCATCTTCAGCAGTGATCGTGCGACAATTTCCCTCGGCGTTGGGAAGAACATGGTGCGATCCATCCGTCACTGGTGTACCTCCGCCGGACTCATTCAAGCGGGGGCTGATCGTAACAACCTGGAGCCGACCGACTTCGGAAAAGCAATCTTTGCCGACGACGGATTCGACCCGTACCTTGAGGACGGCGCCACACTCTGGCTCATCCACGCGCGGCTTGCGTCAGAAGCCAACCGAGCGACCACATGGTATTGGGCGTTCGGGTTCTTCAATCGAAACGAGTTTAGAAAGGAGAGATTCACCGCTGATCTGATCGATTGGGCTGGAAAAAACGGGCGGGCTCGAATCTCCGAAAATTCGATTAACCGCGATGTCGATTGCTTTCTTCGCACCTACGTCCCCTCGCGCATGGCGAAAGGTACGATTATGGAGGATTCCTTCAACTGTCCACTCGTGGAATTGGGTCTTATCTCTGATTCGTCCGACGGGCTTACCTACCAATTTCACCGTGGCGCCAAACCCTCACTTCCGACTCCTGTATTCGCCGCCGTCCTGTCTCAATTTTGGGATTCCCGCTTCACGGAGCGAAGCACTCTCGCATTGGGGGAAATAGCCTACTCCCCCGAAAGCCCGGGACAGATCTTCAAGCTGGACGAAGATTCCGTCGTCGGTTATCTCGAGGAACTCGAAAATCTCACGGATGGCGCCCTCCGCTACGACGAAACGGCAGGACTGAAACAGATCTACCGGGAGAAAGAGGTTGACAAAATTGGATTACTTCGTAACTATTACAGTCAATCCTCTTGATGGCTGTAAGGTGGGCACTGTCCACCCGTAGAGGTAAACTCCTGTGGTTGTCCGTACGGTTTTCGCACCCATGTCAATGATGAGAAAATGGTGGACAAAGCCCACCCTATAAACTAATGAGTGAAGAATCTATCCTCAGAGTTGTCTTTTTTCGTACTAATGCCGGACGAGAACCCGTGCGGGAATGGTTAAGAAGCCTAAATACCGCGGATAGAAAAATAATCGGTGAAGATATAAAACTAATAGAATTTGGCTGGCCTTTGGGGATGCCCCTCGTTAGGAAAATTGAATCAGGTTTATGGGAAATACGTAGTCGACTCAGCGGGCACCGCATTGCCCGGGTTTTTTTCACTGTTCAAGGTTCTCAGATGGCGCTTCTGCATGGCTTAATGAAGAAGTCTCAGAAAATCCAACAACATGATTTGAATTTGGCGCGAGACCGAAGGAATTTATGGCAAAGCCAGGAGGTGGTCAAATGAATAAGTATAGCGGTAGCAACTTTGATGATTTTCTCCACGAGGAGGGTATACTTGAGGAAGTATCGGAACGCGCTCGAAAGCGACTCCTCACCCTACAAATCAAGGACATGATGGCTGATTCGCTCAACGAAGAAGATATGGAAATGTTGAATCGCGTTGTTTCTGAAGTAATCCACCCGAATCCTCATCTTGATTTAGATAATACTTCCATTACCGTGGAATCGTGGGATCGTCAAAATCCTGCGATGGAATAGAAACTTTGGATTGTAAATTTTGAAGGTTTCAGTCTTTCGCCCAGTTGTCTGCTGAATTAAGGGGTTTACCTCCTTCACCATCAATCAACGGCGAGCACGTTTGAGGCGAAAGGTTGTATTTAGCCGCGTGCGGGTTGTTTCGCTAAGCAGCGGGAGGCATGTAAAATGAGATTTTTTGTTCCTGCAGTGAAGGATGAAGCAGAGGCAGAAACTGTATGGGAAGCGACCAAAAAATTTGCGGAGGAGATGTTGGGTTGGGACATTTCGGAACGCCGAATTTTCAGCATCGCCTATCAGCACCAAGGCAAGGATTATCACGTAGAAGTTGGAAAACCCGATCCGCGTAATAATGAGTTGGTGATCGCCATTCTAGAATCAACCACCTATCTTGTATGTACACCGAACCGCGGCGTGGTGAGAGGCATACCAATCCTAGTAGGTCAAGACAAGGTAGAGAAAACTATTGATTTCGAGAACTAGGAAATGTGTAGCTAATTCTGTCTGGTTGCAACCTATAGGAAACGTTGCAGACCGGAAGAATGTGAACTAAACCGAGTCAATCTCCGCTTGTAGTGGATTAACAAACCCAACCCCACCCGGTCAACTCAACCCTTACGACTCCTCCAAGTAATCAACTTCGGGTATCAGATGTTCCCCTGCAACCTCTTCGTTCAGTTCAATCCCCAATCCCGGCTGATCCGGAACCACAAATTCGTTATCTTGGATGAGCGGCTCCTCGGAAATTGCCAAATCCCAACGCCACTCAACCTGATCCGCGTGATACGGGAGTTCCATGACGATGAAATTCCGTACCGCGGCACAAACATGCGCCGTCGCTGTCATGCCGATTGGTGATGTGATGTTGTGCGCGGCAAACGGCATATAATACAGATCCGCCAGATCCGCAATTTTCTTTGCCTCCAGCATCCCTCCCGTTCCGGACACATCGACGTGCAGCATGTCGCAAGCCTGTGTTTGAATCAACTCTCTGAAACCGTCCCGGCGAAACAAAAACTCACCCGTACAGATTGGAATGGATGTCGCGTCCCTCACCTTCGCCATCGCTTCGGGGTTATCGTTCGGCACAGGATCTTCCAAGAACATTAGTTCGAACGGCTCCAAACACTCGGCGAGTTTAATAGCCGAGTGAACGCTGTATAGACTATGACAGTCGATGCTGATGTCGATTTCATCGCCGACAGCCTCCCGTGCGGCGGCAACCAACGACGTCATTTTATCCAGCTCCGCCGTGCTCAATTCCCGATTGACCGCATCCTGCCTAAGTTCGTTCGCGGAGTTATCGATGTCAAACTTGATCGCTTGATACCCATCACTTACGCCTTCCCGCGCTCGCTTCGCCCAGCCCTTCGGCGTGTTTCCCTCTCCATGCCCAACATCCGCATAGAGTCGAATACGCTCCCGATACTTGCCGCCCAGCAACTGATAGATTGGCACACCGAGGCTCTTTCCGAGCAAATCCCATAAAGCCGTCTCTATCCCGCCGATAGCCGACAATCCTATCCCGTATCGATTGTTCACGGAGCCGATCAGCCGGTTGTACAACGGCTCGATATTTGTTGGGTCCGTGCCAACCAACCTGTCTCTGAATTGCAGGATGATATCGGCGATTCCCGCCCCGGGATGCGCCTCGCCCAGCCCCGTCAATCCCTCGTCCGTTTCAATCCGAACATAGTTCCACTGCTTGTATCCGTTTAACGTCAGAACCTTCATATCTGTAATCTTCACGCCTCTCCTCCTACAAGTACCTTATTGTCACAAAAGTTCTGTTGGTGTTGCGCATGCCGTGGATTCATGATAGCATGTCTCCCCAAGATCCTGCAATACCCGCGAAAGAAAGTCACCTGCTTATGCTACTTCGTTTGAATAATATTGCATATGAAATTTTAAGCAAGTTTTAACAATAATCTTACATTTCGTTTTAGGTCCAATCCACTCGCGGCGGATTGGCAAATTCAGCAAATCTTCATCTAGCTGTCAAGCTTCCATTCGTTCGCTCCGGAGGAGCGATATGTCAATAGAATTGTGATTCCTACCATCCTCGCGCTCCAGCGGAGCGCAATGTATATACACAGCAATAGGGTTATCTAATCACATTTTGCAATTACTACATAGGTGCCTACATATGTGCACCCTCATTCAATTAGGAAAGTTGTATACTAAACACTGACAATCAAGATAATCCTAAAATCCATCAAGCGACTGAATAATGAGGATGTCTCCCATCTCCTTCGCTATCAAGATCTCTATCGCATTCCTTATCCATTGCTTGATCTCAGTTGATCGATAGAAATCTTACCAGATCACGCTTTGTCACATATACCCTGTAGGAGCGATCTCCGAATCGCGACTCTTATTCGCGCAATCAATACACCGTTATTTTAGAAAAACGGTATAATCCTCCGAGGACCAACCAATGACCCAAGACAAACAAAAATGGCGCGTGGCAATCGCCGGCTGTCACCGCATGGTCACACGAACCCCCGGCAGCCACAACTTCGGCGCCGCCCTGCATGCGGTTCCGAATGTCCAAGTCGTCGTCGTTTTCGATTTCGGTGAGGAAACCCGCGCCGAGTTTGCAGCCTGCTGGAGAGACGTGTGGGGCGAAGTACCGACCTACGACGATTACGAACGCATGCTTTCCGAGACACGCCCCGATCTCGTATGCATCGCCACCCGCCAAACCATGCACGCCGACCAGATCAAACTCGCCGTTCAATCAGGCGTCCGCGGAATCCTCTGCGACAAACCGCTCGTCACCAGCCTCGAAGAACTCGACCGAATCAGCGCCGCCTGCCGAGACGTGCCGCTGCTATTCGCCCTCGATCGACGCTGGTCCGCCCGCTACCGCTCTTTGAGGCGACAGTTGGCTGATGGAATCATTGGTCCCGTTACGAGCGTTACCGCATACGGGCTGTCGAATCTGATTAACCACGGCTGCCACTGGTACGATACATTACTTGCGTTAGCCGGTGACATCGCACCCGCTTGGGTGAGCGGATTCGTTGAGGACCTATCGAACGAGCCGGCCGACTCACGCAAACGCCAAGACCCCACGGGCAGAGCCCAGATCGGATTATCGAACGGGGCTGTCCTTTTCATCACTCCAGAGGGTGCGCATAAAGGCACCGGGCTGCCCATGAATTTCGAGGTTGTTGGCGAGAACGGACGCCTTTTCCTCCTGAACGATGCCGCCGAAAGTTTCCTCTGGCGCGAAAACGCCCCCTCGAATACGCACCGATTGAAGCTACCGGGAGAAACCGAACCCTGGCCCGCCGGGAAAGCCATGGTAGAAGATCTAATCATCGCCGTAGAGAGCGGCGGGAGGACCTCCTGCGATATAAAAGAGGCATCACCGGCGACAGAGATAGGTTTTGCGGTTCACCTCTCGTCACAACAGGGTGGCGCGAAGATAGAACTCCCCGCCAAAACCCGCTCCCTCCAAATCAAGTCGCACTTATGGGGAAATGAGCCGTAGGAGGCATCGATCGGTGCGCCTCCTCTTGTAGGGACAACCCCCCGTGGTTGTCCGTTTCGCCTACCCTCACACTGGCACTTGAACATTACGGGAAAATCCGAATCCACCGGCGATCGGACGAAAATATGTTATACTACCGGCGTCGCGCCGCACCTTTTATCTTACTGATCGCTCTCACGCTCGCACCGCCGGGAGACGCGCAAGGGGCTTCTCCTGAAGGCGCCGTGAACATCCCTGACGCGAATCTCCGCGCCGTCATTGAGAAAGCACTTGACAAGCCCGAGCACGGGGCAATCACAGTCGCCGACATGGCGGCATTGACCGACCTTTCGGCAACCGGCGCGGAGATTCGCGACCTGACCGGTCTGGAGTTTGGGGTCAACCTCATAGTCCTAATTCTTAACAATAACCAATGTGCCGATCTGTCGCCATTGAGCGGATTAGCCAATCTGGAAGCCCTCGACATCGGCGGCAACCCATTAGCCGACCTGTCACCCATCGCGGGATTGACGAGACTGGAATTCCTGGACATCCCCGATTGTGAAATTGTTGACCTATCGCCGTTAGAGGGATTGAGCCATCTGACAAACCTGAATCTCGTCAATAATCAAATATCCGACCTCACCCCCCTCGTGGAGTTAAAGGGTTTGGAATGGATCGACCTGTCAGGAAACCAAGTATCCGATCTGGCGCCTTTGGGAAAGTTAACCAATCTGAAAATACTCTGGTCGGCAAACAACAGCCTCTCCGACCTGTCGCCACTCTTGAACCTGCCTAATCTTATTCAGCTCCTGCTAAAGAGCAATCAGATTTCAGATTTGGCGCCTCTTGCGCAACTCACGCAGCTAGAAAAACTGGACATTTCCGTAAACAGCGTGTCCGACCTGTCCCCTTTAACGAAGTTAACCAACGTGAAAATCTTGAGTCTCGACGAGAACCAGATAGAGGACCTTTCCCCATTAAAAGAACTATCAAACCTGAAACAGTTGCACCTTTTCAAAAACCGCGTATCTGACCTGTCACCCCTAGCCGGATTAACCAATCTTGAACGGCTGGAACTTGTGGACAACCGAGTGTCAGACATGTCGCCCCTCGTTGAATTAACCGGTCTGAAAGTGCTGGACTTGCGATCAAACCCCCTGAACCCGAAAACAGTCACCAATCACATTCCACTCCTCCAATCCAAAGGTGTTTACGTCGAATATTCTGCCAAATGATTCACGTTAATGCGAAAAAACCTCAGCCCACACCGACAATGACCGGTGCGAGTCATTTTTGAAGATAGGAGGCAAAATTACCGACTAACAACAGTCATTGAATGATTTTCAAAATTGGTGGGAGCCCGAATTTTGGGAAATAAATCCATGTGGATTGTCATTGACAAATGGGGAAATCGAATTGAGTTGACTGAGGAAAGATGGACACATATTCTCGAAAGCCATTGGGAGCTTTCACACCACCTAGAAGACGTTCTCTTGACCGTGCGAACTGGGAGAAGGAAACAGTCTCCTATCGATCCGCACAAATACACTTACTATAGGGATTTCAACGGCCTCCCTCACAACTACACTCGTATCGTCGTGATTGTTAAGCTTATTCGCAACAATTTTATCATCACGGCATATCCAATAAGGAAGAGGGTATAACATGATTCGTAGTAAAGACGGAATAAAGATTTTCTATGACCGAGAAGCCGATGTTCTGTACGTTACTCGTGGCAAACCGGATTATACAGACTATGTTGAGCACTCCGAGGAGGTGATTCTGCGTCTAGATCCCGAAAGTAAGCAATTGGTTGGTTTTACAATCATTGATTTCTCGCAGCACTTCTCCAAACAGGAATCGGACATTGCGCTACCTTTCGGGATTGATTTTCAAATGGACGCAGAACTCAGCCTATCAGACTAAGATTCACCCACCTGGAGCCAAACATGATTCAAAACAGACGCCACATCCTCGGCCTTTCCGGTGGCAAAGACAGCTCCGCCCTCGCCATTTATATGCGAGACAAAGTGCCGCAGATGGAGTACGCCTTCTGCGACACCGGGAAGGAACTGCCGGAGACGTATGAATTTCTTGACCGACTGGAAGCATTCTTGGGCAAGAAAATCCATCGATTAAACACCGAACGTGATTTTGACCATTGGCTTACAATGCACGGCGGATTACTGCCGTCCTCTCAAGTGCGTTGGTGTACTCCACTTCTGAAAATTAAACCTTTTGAAGAATTCGTCGGTGACGATAAGGCATACAACTATATCGCCATCCGCGCCGATGAGGACCGCGTCGGCTATAAACCACTGAAGAATGTTGATTCCCGAAATATCGAACCCAAGTATCCGTTCAAAGACGACGGCATCACGGAGTCGGATGTCTATCGGATTCTGGAGGAGAGCGGTCTCGGTCTGCCCGATTACTACAAGTGGCGAACACGTTCCGGGTGCTACTTCTGCTTCTACCAACGTAAAGCCGAATGGGTTGGATTGATGGAAAATCACCCCGACCTCTTTGAACTCGCCAAGGGTTATGAGAAATACAACCACGAGACAGGCGAGAGGTTCACCTGGAGTCAAGGGGAGAGTTTGGTCGAACTGTCAGATTCAAATCGCGTCAAGGAAATTAAGGACAACTACGGGAAAGCGATGAACCGAAAAAAGGCTGTACAACCGAATCGCCGGTTGCTGGACATCTTCGGTGACGTCCTTGATGACGAAGACGACGAGGAGCCATGTCTGATATGCGAATTGTGACGGCGTGAATTTCACTATAGATTCCCCAATCGGGTAGAGCGTGAAAATGGACAGAGAAGAGATTCTTGAGAAATTTGAAAAACTGAAAATATGGAAACGAACTGGTGAGAGAGCACCCCACAAGCCTCTTTTGGTCCTGTATGCCATCGGAAAGTTGCTGCGAGATGATGATCGTATGCTTCGCTACTCTGAAGTAGATGATAAACTAGGAAACTTACTGAGAGAGTTTGGTCCTGGACAAGCGCATTCTGGAACACAGTACCCGTTCTGGCGCCTTCAAAATGACGAGATTTGGGAAGTGTCCGATGCCGATAAAATTGGACAAACAGCCAGTGGAGACGCGCTAAAGAGTGATTTAGTTGACTACAAAGTATCAGGTGGTTTCCATGAAGAGATCGCCTACAAACTTAAAAATAATCGCAGAATAACTTCTGATATAGTCCAAAGCTTGCTAGATGCTCATTTTCCTTCGTCGTTTCATGAAGACATCCTACTGTCCGTTGGAATAGAATTCCCTTTGCATCCCTCAATGCCGCAAACGCGCGACCCCAACTTTCGCGCGAATATCCTGAAAGCCTATGAATACAAATGTGCGGTCTGTGGATTCGATGTCAAACTACGTAACCAACCCGTTGCGCTTGAAGCCTCGCATATCAGGTGGCGTCAGGCAGAGGGACCTGACACGGAAGTGAATGGATTGGCTCTGTGTTCCCTACACCACAAACTGTTTGACCGTGGGGCGTTTACGCTTTCCCAAGAATTAGAAGTGCTGGTATCAGATGAAGCCCACGGTTCGGTGGGTTTTCAGGAATGGCTCAAAAACTTCCACGGCAAAGAAATCAACTTTCCGCAAAGGCAGTCCTATTATCCAAACGAAGATTTAATCGGCTGGCACGTCAGAGAAGTGTTTAAGGGGGAGTACCGTGAACTGTGATTGCCAGAAGCAATTTATCCTATCAACTTTCCGTCCTCTAACCCCCCGCCCACGGCTCAAGTCAACCGTAACCAGCCCCAAGCGTTAATCTCTATATACTGCATTGGAGGCAAAACGCTAATGAATGATACGTCGGACGATCTACAAAAAGAATCCCCTTCACGCCAGAATAGATTCCAACGCACCTTGACATGGGAACACCTTCGCCCCATCGTAATCGCCGTCGCATTTGTCTTCGGGTTCATGCGTCCCTTCGTCGTCGAGCCGTTCCAAATCCCCTCCGGCTCCATGGAAGACACCCTGCTCGTCGGAGATCGCATCCTCGTCAACAAGTTTATCTACGGCGTCCGCATCCCGGGAACCGACATCAAACTCTTCGACGTGCAAGAACCCACGAGAGGTGATGTGTTCGTATTCGTTCCACTTCACGAGAAACCCAGGCACTTCATCAAACGCGTCGTCGCCGTCGGCGGCGACACTGTCGAAACAAAGGGTGGCGCGCTCCACGTCAACGGCGTCGCCATCCAAGACAGAGCTTACACCAAGCGTGCGGGATACCTCGGTTCTCCCCACGACTTTCCCCCGTTCCGCGCCCCCTACCTCTTGCCCGAGGACGACGCTTTTGCGGACTACAAGCTCTCACCTGCCCAGTTCCACACGAAATTTCCGGAGGGCAAACCCTTCAAGGTTCCGGAAGGGCACGTCTTCGCCATGGGCGACAATCGCGACCACAGCAGCGATAGCCGCACCTGGGGCACCGTCCCCGTAAGCCAAATCAAGGGACAGGCTTTCATAATCTTCTGGTCATACGACATGCTCAATCCGAAAAAGCCCTGGGAGATCTGGAAGATGATCGCCGACATCCGCTTCACCAGAATCGGCCGCCTGATTCGCTCAGAATTTGATGCCCGGCAAGGGTGACCTAGATTTTCGCTGACTCTGTCTCTTTCCCTGCCTTGACGTTGCGCACACTCCCTTCTCCGGGAAATGTCTCCTTGACAAACCAGTCCCCCGAAGTTTACAATTATTCAATATTTTAAGTATTTTGTAAACTCAATTCTTCATTGAACAATAGATCCAGAAAAAGGGGTTCACAATCGTGCTAGGAGAACGGTTGAGGAGATTTAGGCTTGCTCGTGATCTGTCTCTTGACGACCTCCACGCCGCGATAGGCGGACTGGTAAGCAAGCAGGCGCTGTCAAAGTACGAGCGCGGTAAGATGCAGCCACCGGCAAGAACACTCAATCGCATTGCTTCTGCGCTCGGCGTCAAGTCTGTCCGCTTGTGGGGCGAACCGACGTGTCATGTCGAACGGGTCGCTTTTCGCAAGCGCGCCAGCTTGAGCAAGAAGGAGGAGGTACAACTAGAGGGCTTTGTCGCTGAACTGTTGGAGAAACGCCTTGAGTTGCAAGAACGCATCGGCGAACTCAAGAGCTTAGAGCTTCCGATTCAAGAAGTCCCCGTAAACAGTCTGGACGACGCCGAGGCTGCCTCTATCGCTCTTCGCCAGAAGTGGCGCTTGGGTACCGACCCGATACCAAACCTCCTTGATGTACTTGAAGCCCGACATATACACATCATCGAGGTTGACGCGGGCGAGAAGTTCGATGGCATCTCCACCATAGCGCGTTATGCTGAAGGAAATGTACTGGCGGCAGCCATTGCAACGTGCCGGGACACCCCGGGAGACCGTCATCGTCTCAACGTTGCTCACGAACTTGGGCATCTGACGTTAAACCCCGGTGCGGAGGTTGACGAGGAAAAAACCGCTTACCGGTTTGGCGCCGCGTTTCTCGCTCCAGCCGAAGATCTGGATCGAAAAGTGAGTAAGATGCAACGCCCCATTCGGCATGATGATCTCCTCTATCTCAAGTGGCTATACGGGATTAGCATACAGGCAACTCTTTTTCGGTTGAAGGATCTGGGGCTTATCACAAACTCCCATTTTCAGCACTGGTGGATAGAGATTAACAAATTGGGTTGGAAAAAGCGGGAACCGATTGAGATTCCCCGTGAAAGACCGAAGCGGTTTCATCGGCAGGTGTATCGCGCCCTTTCCGAAGAGCTGATAGAGGACTGGGAAGCCGACCAACTGCTGAATGATTCCTTGGCGACATCGTCGCCTCGATCTCTGATTGAACGCCGCGCATTTTTGCAATTGCCAACGGATTTGAGACGCAATCTGCTTAGGGAGCAAGCGAAGCGGATGGCGGACCACTACAAAGATGAATCCGAATGGCGCGAGATTGAAGGGGGCGACTTTGTCGAAGAAGAACCTACCTAGTCCGCGCCGGGGCGAGGTTTGGGACGTGAATTTTGATCCGACGATTGGATCGGAGATTCGGAAAATTCGTCCCGCCGTGGTCATCAGTTCTGATGGCGTTGGACGCCTACCAATCAAGTTGGTCGCCCCAATCACGGGGTGGCAAGAGCATTTTTTGGGAAACATCTGGCACGTCCTCATCAAGCCCAATGCCACCAACGGCTTGACAAAGAATTCAGCCGTTGACGCTTTGCAAATCCGTGCCGTGGCAGAAGAACGTTTCATCGAAAAGCGAGGTAGACTCAACACAACGCTCATGGAGGAGATCACCGCCGCAATCGCGTCAGTTATTGAACACGAGTAGGTGAATACAAGACGCCAAGCGAGTTTCGGGGTAAATCTGCTCGTAGCCGTCTGTTCTTGTGTAGGGTGCGCACTGCGCACCAGCCTCTAAAAGCCCAGAGGCGATCTAACGACTGGATAGGGAGCGCGATAGAGATCCCAGTGCGTTAGAACTCCTACAGGCAAGAACACTCCAAATACACTAAAACGACTCATCAATCTGTTTTCAAACAGGTTCAAACCATGCTAGGCGCAATCATCGGCGACATCGTCGGTTCCATCTACGAATGGGATGGTATCAAAACCAAGGATTTCGACCTCTTCGACCAACGCTGCCAATTCACGGACGACACGGTGTGCACCGCCGCTGTCGCTGATATTTTACTGCACGACCTTCCCCCAGCCGCGGCGATGCAGGAATGGTGCCGCCGCTATCCCGGACGCGGTTACGGCAGATTCTTTAGCCAGTGGATCCATTTCGACGTGCCCGTACCCTACGAAAGTTACGGCAACGGCGCCGCCATGCGCGTCTCACCCGCGGCGTTCCTTCACCCGGACGATCTGAAGGCAGCCCTCACCGCGTCCGATAAGGTGACCGCCATCACCCACGACCACCCCGAAGGCATCAAGGGTGCCCGAGCAACCACACACGCTATCTGGCTCTCATACCAAGGCGAGAACGCGGTAAATATCCGCAACACAATCTCTGCCGCCTACGGTTACGACTTGTGCCGTACAGTGGACGAGATTCGTCCCGACTACTATTTTAACGAGACCTGCCAGGGCACCGTGCCCGAGGCAATCACATGCGCGCTGGAATCGGAGAGCTTCGAGGACGCCGTGCGCAATGCCATCTCGCTCGGTGGCGATGCCGACACGCTTGCTGCCATCGCCGGTCCCATCGCCGAGGCGATGCACGGCATCCCTGACGAGTTCAAAGAGCAGGCGGAAAATCAATACCTCGCCGACGCGCCAGACATCCGTGAGATAATGCGCGAAATGTATCAGGCTGTCGCCGAATAGAACCGCTGTTCAGTTAGTGTACTTCCGTGCGAATGTGCATTTCGCCACCGTGCTAGAAGGGTTCGTAGTAGAGCAATTCATGCCCGTCTTACAGCTTCAAAGTTTTTACTAGCTACTAACCGATTGGATAGAGCAAGGAGATTCACCGATCGAACAACGATCAATTGAGATCAGGCGGGCGAATGGTTAATGAGTGCGATTGGAAATCCTGCGCGATAGAGATCCCATTCAGACAATTACCAAAAAGCCCTAGTCTAGTGCAATGGCATTTCACTGGTCACCGATCACTAGCCACTGGCCACTAGTACGTAAGTTGGGCTGAACGACAATCCATCAGATTTCATTTGTGATCGGAAAATTTTAAGGGCTTATTCTGCCCGACTACGCCGAGAAATCGAGTGAAACCCAACGTTTCTTCGCACACAATCTTGACTACCGAATTAAAGATGGAAACCGTCATTGTCCGTCCTACAATCTCAGAGCTTCTACGAATCAATGGGTTCTGCTAACATTTATGTTAGGCGAGCACGTGAATCGAGGGAGGCGCCCAACGGGCTGGGAGACCCAACACCTACGGTTGCTGGCGTATGCCGCAATTTCTTTGACGCAGACTGTACATTATTCGTAAGGGCGGGGTTTTCCCCGCCCTCCCTTAACACATTCGGATGCCTTACCCAATTCAACTGTGTGAACGCGCCTATTTATGCCTCCATCAATAATCTGGTGATGATGAAATGTCATCACAACCTTGCCACTAAACAAGCACGATTGTAGTCTTAAGCTACATTTCCGGTTTCATACCAAAATTTCATACCTATGCTTTTTAGATTTTAACATCAAAACCGCCACAAACCCAGTCATAGCCTGTGCTTAGCCCCTTCCTTTACCTCCGCCGAAAACCCCAATTTGGTATGAAAAGTATGAATGGTATGAAAATTTATACGCCAAATTTTTCCATGTAGCGGTCAATGATCGTTGACTCCTTCATCACCCTCTCTTCATCCCCCGCCGATATTCGAACTTCATACTGACGCCAGCCCTACTCGCCACTAGCCCTCAAGCAAACGATCAACTGACTGGATAAGGAAGGAGATAGCAAATCCCTATAGAAATCCCCTAGCCACTGGTCACTGGTCACTGGCCACTGTTTTCACTGCTTTTTCCCCTCTTGACAGCCACAGCCAATCTTGATAGAATACGCGCATTACGTTTGTCGGAGGTAAAACACACCCCATGCCGAATACCGACCTTCACGACCTACCCGCCGCCTTGGGTGGACAACCCACCTTTAAATCAACCTCCGACACCTCCTATCCGAAACTTGAGAGGTGGCGCCAAATCTCGGAAGACGAAGCCAAAATCGCCTACGAGATGACCCTGCGCAACGAGCTTTCCGGCGCATCACCCACGGTTCAAGCGTTTGAACAGATGTGGTGCGACCGGCACGACACCAAGTTTGCGATAACGCTTAACAACGGTACGGCGGCGATACACAGCGCCATGTTCGGACTCGGAGTCGGTCCCGGCGACGAGGTCATCTGCCCCACCTACACCTGGATATGTTCGATCACGCCCGCACTGATGCTGATGGCGAAACCCGTCTTCTGCGAGATCGACCCGCGCACCCTGCTAATCGGCGTGGACGATGTGCGGCGGCGGATCACCGAGCGCACGAAAGCCATTGTCGCGGTCCATCTGTGGGGCAACGTCTGCGATATGGATGCGCTGATGGCGTTGAGCGACGAAACCGGTGTCCCCGTTATAGAGGATTGCTCGCACGCCCACGGCGCCAGTTACAAGGGGAGACAGGTCGGAAGTATCGGACACGTCGGCGCCTGGAGTTTGCAAGGCAGCAAGCCGGTCAGCGCCGGAGAAGGTGGAGTGCTGGCAACGAACGACGCCGCTATCTTCGAGCGCGCCTGTCTGCTCGGACAGGTGAACCGCTCTGTCAAGATTGAGGATGGCGACCTGCGATACCAGCACCTCCCCCCGATGGGGCTTGGCGTCAAATACCGGGCGCACCCGGTGGCTATCGGCATCGCATCGGTGCAGATGGAGAAACTTGAAGCGTTGAACGCCAAGCGAAGCGCCTTCATCCGAGAGGTGTCGGACGGCTTGCGTGCGATACCGGGAGTCAGCCCCGTTGAAACCTATCCCGGTACGGTATCCGCGGGGTATTTCGGATTTCCCATCCACTACAACCCGGACGAACTGTGTGGGCTGCCGGCGCCCGTGTTCGCCGATGCTCTCCGAAAGGAGGGCGTCCTCGCAAATAACAACCCGTACCCGCTCCTCGTCGGTGACGGCGTGCCGCTGTTTTCGGGAAGCGCGCCATCGAACGACAACCCCTATCCGCTGCTTCACACCCTGCCGCTGTTCACCGAGGGGCTGGACATCTATACCGGCGGACGCGGTCCCCTCTGTACGCCCGAAATGGGGGGAGATTACACCGGCTATTCACCAGGCGATCTGCCCGTCAGCGAAAAAGCCTGTTCGCGCCTCGTGTTCCTGCCCGTCCTGACCGATCCAATCCCGCACGCCGCACCGCGCGTCCTCGCCGCTATCGACAAAATAGCGCGCCACGCCGAAATGCTCGCCAAGAGTAATACCGTTTGACATGCCGGTCGAATTTTCCTCCCGCACTCGGGCACACAATATCCAGAACTTACGGCGCGAACCGTTGGATGTGCTGGTCATCGGCGGCGGCATCGTGGGTGCCGGGCTGATTCGCGACCTCGCCCTAAACGGCGGTCTAAGAGTCGGACTGGTCGAGAAGGGCGATTTTGCCAACGGCACCAGCAGCGCCACCTCCCAACTTATTCACGGCGGATTTCGGTACCTCATCAAACGCGAATTTGCGCTAATCAGGGAGGCGCGGCGCGAACGAGAAATCCTGCTGCGCATTGCGCCGAACCTCGTCACACCGGCGCCGATAGCTATCCTCAACTACAAGGGCGACCCCTACCCGCTCGCCGGTATGAGTATCGCGGCGCATTACTACAATCACCTGTCGAAAGCCGACAAGAACGAAAGAGCCCGCACCATTCGTGACCGGGCGCAGATACAAGATTTGGTCGGACCGGTTGAAGGACGTTCGCTAAAAGGGTGCGTCGTCGTTTGGGATAGCATGGTCGACGATGCCCGGTTGACACTACTGACACTGAAGGATGCGCACCGGAGCGGCGCGCTTGTCACGAACTACGTGCGATTCGTCGAATTCATCGCCCAGCCCGGCAAAGCCAACGAGGCGTACACGGTGCTGCTGGAGGATGTCCTCTCTGGCGAGCGGTTCGAGATCATCACACGAAGAGTCGTGTCCGCCGCCGGTCCTTGGACAGATCGGCTGTGGGAGAAAGACCCAGCGTACGACGGTATACCGCGATTGACAACCCGGAAGGCGAAGGGGATTCACCTCATCCTGCCGCGCTTGAATCGGGGCGACTGCGGCATCGCGACGTTCACCCGCGCGGAAAAGCGACAGAGCGGAAAACCCCGTATCATCTTTACGCTCAGCTTCGACCAGACTCTCTCTGCGATTGGCACCACCGAATCCGATCCGGAAGCGGATCCCGATTCTGTACGTGCTTCTGCTGGTGAGGTGGACTACCTGCTTTCGGAAGTCAATCGAATCTTCCCCGCGGCAGCTGTCAATCGGGCGAGCATCGTGTCTGCCTATGCGGGAGTGCGCCCCCTCATCGCTCCCAAGGGGGAGGGCTTTGTCTCCCGCGAGCACCTGATCACCGAAAGCAAAAGTGGGGTGATGTATATCTACGGCGGCAAGTTGACCACACACCGAAAAATCGCCGAAGAGGCTGTAGACCGCATCGCCGAGGGATTGGGATGTCCACGCTCCTGCAAAACCGCGACGCACCCGCTGGGAAACGCCACTGAGTTGGAGGGTGACAGAGGTGCCAAATCGATTCCGTCCGCGCACCGGGAACGGATCATGCTACGCTATGGAGGAGACGCAGACGCCGTCGCAAAGTTCATTGCAGAAGACCGGACGTTGGCAGAGCCTATATCGGAGTCGTCCGCCTTTTTGAAAGCGGAGGTGCTCTACGCCTTTTGGGGTGAAATGGCGATGACACTCGACGACCTGCTCTGGCGGCGGTTACGGATTGGATTCGGCCCCGGCCAAGGCCTCGATGTGGCTCCGAAAATCGCGCGTTTCCTCGGTGAGAGAGGGCACTGGAACGATACCAGAATAGCATCCGAAGTCGAAGCCTACACACAACGCATCGCCCAATTGAACGCGGAATTTAAGGATTAAGTGAGTGGACAATGAACGCGATAGGGAATTTTGATAGCCCCATCATTCCTGTCGGAATAATTCTTTTCCACGTAGGAGGGAATCAAGCGAGCGGATGGCGAGCGATCAACTGAGTGAATAACGAAGGCGATAGAGATCCTCCATGTCGTGCGTCACTTGGTAGCGCGCCACTATCCCTATCGGAATTATTCTATCAGCAAGTGACTGTATCACATTTCCATGTAGGAAGGGCATCTTGCCCCGACGATTTGTCTATTGCGCACAAAATCCTTGGCGGAATAATTCTTACCGCAAGTAACACTTTCTAGTCGAAGTCCTTTCCTCGATCCAGAGGATCGAAATGTCAATAGAATCGTGATGCGTCCGATCTCCGCGCTCCAGAGGAGCGCCATGTGGTGCGTCACTTGGCAGAATTCGCGTCTTCAAGAAAAACTCTGGCCCTTTGCAAAATGAATAAACGCTGCATGACCGTGCCAAAGCCCAGCGCCCTGCTATTTATCCCGATTTGCCTTCTCGCGGCGTGTTCGGAACGGGATGACGCCTCGAATCTTAAGACCGATATCCTAACAGACCCGGGGCGCTCCACAATCCGTTTGGCAGCGTGGAATATCCGCATCTTCAGCGATAATAGCCGAGACGACCACGAATTGCAACTCATCGCCGACGTATTGATAGACTACGACTTTGTGGCTATCGTTGAGTTGAGAGACGAAGAGGTACTGAAGCGTACAGAGAGCGTGCTAAAGCTAATGGGTAGGGATTATGACTATCTGCTGAGTCGTCCGGTTGGTGAGAAAGTCAAGGAACGTTATGCCTTCATGTTTGACCAAAAGCTGGTCCATGTCTTGGAATACGGGATGGTGGTCCCCGATCCGAACGATGCTTTCCTGCGTGAGCCGTATTACGCATCGTTCAGGGCGGGGAAATTTGACTTCACCGCAATCACGGCGCATGTGATTTGGGGGGATTCGGTCCCTTCACGTCAACATGAGGTGCGTGAACTAGCGGACGTGTACCGGGCGGTGCAGGCGATGAACGGAGCCGAACAGGACGTGATACTGCTTGGGGATTTCAATCGTAACCCCGATGACCTTTTGGCATATCAGCCGCTGATGTCAATCCCGAGGATGACGCACCTGTTCAACGTACCGCAGAAATCGCATATCAGAGATACGAGCCTGTACGACAACATCTTTTTCCAAACGTCTTATGTAACCGAATACACTGGGAACAGCGGTATTGACCGGTTCGACGAAACCGATTTCGGAAACGATGATAAAGCCGCTTCGCTTACCGTGAGCGATCACCGTCCCGTGTGGGGCGAGTTTCGGATTGATAGCGATGACGACTAAAAAACACCACTGCTTACCTGTTATTGTCCGAGAGATTATCTATGTTCTACTGTTGAGAAACATCTCAGAATAAGCTTATATTTGGATGTAAGGCAAAACCGCTCCTGCTGGATTGACAAATCCAGCAAATCTTTATCTAGTTACTTGGCTTCCGTTCTTTCGCTCCAGAGGAGCGGTATGTCAATAGTACATGATACGTCCAATGTTCTGCTCCAGCGGAGCAGTATGTTTGTAAATCGGGCACCGTTTCCGTTCTTGCTAGTTTTTGAACTTAAGGTGAATGGCGATGTGCTCGGAAGTTTAGATTTTGAAACAACCGCAGAAACAATCACAGAAACACATCCAGAAGAATCACATTGAGTGCCTCTGTGGCAATCACAACTTACAAACCACAAGAAATAACAAGCTAGAATCGTAAGAGGAAGGAGCCACTGCCATGACAGACGAAGAAAGATTTTCCGTTGATCTCTACGGGTATCTGGTGATAAAGGATGTACTGACCGGCGATGAAGTGGACGAGATGAACGCCATTATTGACGAAGGAAATCTGGAAGATGTGCCAAGCCTTTGGGGAGCGCCGTTTAAGCGGCTAATCGACCACCCCAAAATCTTCCCATATCTCATCGAGCTACTGGGACCCTACGTCCGTCTCGACCACGATTACGCCCTCTTTATGAACAAAGGCGACAGACGCGGCGGATTGCACGGCGGTGAGGATGGCGGGCGCCCCGGCGGTACCGAAGCCGACCATTGGTACAAGTATAGGGACGGCGTGATGCGTAACGGGCTGTGCGTGATGACATACAACTTGACAGATGCGCCCGAAGGGGCGGGTGGGTTCGCCTGCATTCCGGGAAGTCACAAGAGCAATTTCCCGACCCATGTGCCGCAAGAGGTTCGACGGTTCGAGCGTCCGGCGCACTATGTCGTTCAACCCGCTCTTGAAACGGGTGATGTCCTGTTCTTCACCGAAGCTGTCATTCACGGAACTATGCCGTGGCAGGCGGAACATCAGCGCCGAGCCATTCTTTACAAATACAGCCCCGGACACTCGGCTTGGTCGGGGAGTTACTACGACATCGACAAATACGGCGAGCTGACCGAGCAACAAAAACGAATGCTTCTGCCGCCATCAATCGGCACCCGTCCCCGCGTGGTCGATGAGAGCTAAGTTGTAGGGTGCGCACCGCGCACCAGCCTTTCAAATCTCTAACCCACTATTCCCTGCCAGTGGGCTGTAAGTTGGGACCAACCCTCGTTAAAGCGTCGATTTCCTATCTTACCGCCCACCATGTCAAATTCTCTCATGCTGATTAATGGACTCTAATACCATTTCTCTTGAATAACAGTGCATATGATGTCTGAATTATATCGTTCACTCTCTACGTAGGCGGGGCATCGTGCCCCGCCTTGGAAGAACTTGATTGGCGCTATTAATGCACTGCGAATGTAAAGAAATGGTATAATTCTACGGATCAGAAAAGCGAGTAGCGAATAGGAATTTCTATCGCACTCTTTATCTGCTCACTTGATCGCAGTGCGCACCCGACAAGAGATTGTACATGTCTTTCATCTCGATCTGACAATTGTTGATTCCTACATCCTTAGACTTGGGATTCTCCACGCCGGCTTACTCTTCCCCAGACGGCTTCTCCGTAAAGCTGTCCTTTTCAATGATAGCCATATTCATCATTCCCCACTCTAAACTTTCTGGACCGGCGTCAGACCATTCCCCGGCATACTCGATTAATACAAAATCTTCGTCGCCCCATTCGGAGTCCGTGGGTTCATGGGGTCCCCAATTGGTATAGTTGACCGGCTCGCCGCTCGTCCAAATCCATTTTCCCTCATTCGCATGATCGGTTAGCCCAATCCAACAGTGTTGAGGCGTGAAAGTCTTCAACAACCACTCCTGTTCAGCCGCATCGGTGATTGAGACCAGATACGCATCATCGGCGGCAGCTTGGCTGTTTGCATCATCCCAACTCCCGCAGCGGATTCGCTTGTAGGCGTGCCCGTTTGCCGGATTCACCACCCATGCGCCCATATCACCCGGCAACGATGATGTAGACGATTTCGCAGCGACTTCGACTCGACCGGCTGCCACACCCGCGAGAGTTGGTCGCCTGCGCCTGTCAAGTGTGAAAACCAAATCCTCTTTGTTCTCCCCCTTTCTTAGCAGGAACGGTTCCGCTGTCGCAGTAAATTCTAGATAATCCACCGTTACCGTGTAGAACGCGGTCTCGTCGACCTGGCACACAAAGTAACCCTCGGCGTCCGTATCGCTCGTGGAACTCGAACTGCCGCTACCCACTCCGTCGGGATCTCGTCGGCTTGCACTAATCTGAATACTTGCGCTGACAAGCGGAGTCCCGTCTGAGAACACTATTCTGCCTCGAATGTATCCCCGAGACCTGACTCTTATCTCAACGTTTTCGACGTGCGTGTCTGGTTTGATGGCAAACACGATTCCGTCAAAAGCCGATGGCTGATGCGGGTACACCGTCACCGAACCGACTTTCATGGATAAGATCTCGTGGCCCGTCGCCGACTCATGGTCAGTCCTTGACTTGAAGACCGAGTCCAATCGCACCTTTATCGGAGCGATCTTGCGGATGGAAAAACGCCCCTCATCGTCGGTGCGCGATTTGCGCGATTGCATTAGCGCAACGATTCCTTGAAGCCACGAATCTTTGATGCTCTCGACCGAATCGGGAGGAACTGGTGAAAGGATTAACCTGAATCCGGGGATAGGGTTGCCCTTTAAATCAAGAACGCGACCGGATAGTGACGAAGTAGCTTCAAGAGCGATGCTTTGTGCCGATGTCACGAGCAGAAATGCCACAGTGAACGTGAATAGCCACAGGTTTTCTCGCATCGGCGTGAGAATCGAACGCTTGAAATCAGTACCGTTCATGGAAAGTGCCTCCTTTGCGTGGTTGGTCGTAGAAATGTCTTAGGCTCACATGGTTGAGCGTCACGAATTTAAGGGATCACCGACCCGTGGTTGGCGTCGCGGATGTACTGTCCTTTTCGATGATAGCCGTATGGATTATCTCCCACCTAGGGTTCCCGGGCCCGACACTGTACCATTTTCCATCCGGCGTGAGCCCCATGAAGACATAATCTTCGTCCCCGAGGTCGGAACCCGTCGGTATATCGGGCGCCCAGTTCGTATACGTAAGCGGATCGCCGTTCATCCATTTCCAATCGCCCTGCTTCTCCACGTCGGTCAGTCCGATCCAGTAGGGCGCCGTCCCAAAGATTTTCACTAGCCATTCCTGCTCCGCGGCATCGTTAATCGAGACCAAATACGCATCTTCGGCAAGCGCTTTCGCTTGAGCGTTTTCCCGACGTTCGCAATGAATGCTTTTGTAAGAGTGTCCATTCGCGGGATTGACAACCCACGCGCCGTCGCGATCCGGTACGACCGGAGCGGGAGTTGGCTTAACCGAAATCGGCGGGCTGTCAAGCGTTATAATCAAGTCATCCCGTCTTTGGCCAGCTTCAAGGGCAAATTGCTCCGAACTTGCCGAAAGTCCTTGAAATTCAATCGCGACCGTGTAAAATGCTGGCTCCTCCACGTAGAGCGCAAAGTAGCCTTCGTCATCTGTCCGCGTCGAGCGACCGCTCTCACCACGACCGTCGCCTTCAAAATCACGACGCCGCACGCTGGTTCTAACTTTGGCGTTGGCGAGCGGTGTGCCATCGGCGAAAACGATTTGTCCTCGAATCCGCATTCGAGGTCTCACCACAACTTCAATGTTTTCAAGGTGCGTTCCCGGCTCAATCGTAAACGTGATTCCACCGAAAGGGGGGCTCTCAACAGTTGACGGATAAAAAGTCATCGCCCCGATGTCAATCGACAAAACCTCGGCATCGACAAGATTCTCTTGGTTGACCTCATGCAGTTGCATGTCGTCGCCACCCGTATAGTTAGGTTGCGGCATAAATTGAATAGGAAAGGGTTTGATCCCGGCAATCGCAAACCGCCCCTCTTCATCCGTATCCGATTTTAGCGTCAGGGCGTGTGCGCCTCCATTGAGCCCATCGTACATGAAAAACGGCTGAATCTCCCCATCCATGGAATAAATTGGCGCAACAGCTAACGGGAACCCGGCTATCGGATTACCATCCGGATCAACCACACGACCGGACAACGCAAGTTTATCGGAATTGCCTTGCGGCATAGCCGCTGAGAATTGCGGATTTGCGGGTTTCGCGCCAGAGGCCCCTGCTGCGAACTCTTGGTCAGTTGTTTGACCGCTTTGCACCATAGCGGCGCGATTAGCGCCCCCCGGTGGACGCTCCCCTGTCGGTTCCGGAATATCCGGGATTGATGCGCGCGTAGAATAAGAATCCGGCTCAAGAAGCATAACATCGATTGGCAATCGGCTCGTGTTCAATGCAGAAAGTCCGATCTGGTCTGTTGACAACTCTTCCGGCGAATCATCTCGCGATCCAACAAGTCCGATAAACATGCACAATGCCGTAATCAACGAAAATACAGTCTTGCCAACGGATGCGCTGCTCCACGTAAACCCCATCGTTGGCGCCGGTGTATGCCGAATCTGCTCCATTGTCTGCATGAGAATCCCTCCTCTCAGTTTGTTACTCTTCAACAGTTTGCCGTAGTGTTCAGACAGTGCTCGACCGAGTTGCTGACGCGCGCGATGTAACTTGCCGCTCACGGTGTTCACGGAAACGCCGAGAAAATCGGAAATCTCCTTTAGCGAGCGGTCTCCCATATAGAACATCGACACGGCGACCCGATTTTCGTCGGAGAGTGCCGCAATCGCCTGCTCAAGTTCCACCCGCCATCCCTCAGTGGGGACGGTGTGCGCGGGGTCATCCGGCAGAGCATCGGCCGCCGCTTCCATCAGCATCACTTCGCGCTGACGTATTTTCACAACCCGTGCCAACCAGCGGTTGCATTCATTGGACATGATTGTATACAACCAACTTCGGAAGCGATACGGATGACGCAGCGCATAGAGATTGCGGTAGGCGCGTAGGAACACCTCCTGCATGACATCTTCGGCATCGGTCTCGTTCCTCACCTTCTGAAAGGCGTAAGCGAACACCATGTCCTGATATTTGTGCACGAGGACGCCGAAGGCATCACGATCTCCTGCGAGTGTTTGGGAGACCAACTCTTCGTCGGCTGAATACATGATATTCTCCACATCGAAATATGAATCCAACGCCGCCGCAAGCGATTGAACAGAATCGTTAATTAGACCTTCGAAATGAACAAAATATTATGCCGTTCCGAAAAAAAGATTCGGGTGCCCGTTTGCGATCTGAGGCTGAACCATATTTGACAGAGTGGGAAGGCTTACGGACGAGCCTTCCTGAACGTACGCACAATGCTGTGTGAGAGAATCTGTCGCGCTGCAAGGTTACATACGCCGCACTGTAAATTTGTGGTAGTGAACGCACATCTAGGTTCCCTACGATGGCGGAAGATATCGTATACCTTGAATGAACTAATCCGATGGACTTATAATTATACTGATTTCGCGTACGTTTGTAATCACTTGGACTGTCATGCAGTCTGAATCGGCCAATCAGGAGTCCTTTGGGACACCGGTGAATCCAACCTCACCCCACGCATTTAGGAAGAGGACACACAGGAAGAGATAGAAAGGGAAATACATCCATGGGACACCCACTGCTAGATATTGATCGCATTGACCAAGAACCTGATCGCTATCTCCAGATCATCGGCGATGTGTTCACGGTTTTTGACGAAGAGATACAGGACTCCGGGAACATCTCGTACGGTGTACGGACTGAGGGGGAACGTTATTTCGTAAAAACAGCCGGACACCCGGATAACCCGGATTCCTATCTGAATCACGCTGAAAGGGTGTCCATGCTTCGCAACGCCGTCCACTTGCGGCAGGGTTGTGGCTACCACACGCTGCCAGCGCTCCATCAAGTCGTTGAATCGCCTACCGGTCCCTTGCTCGTCTATGAATGGGTAAACGGCGAGCTTGTCCGTACCGACGCTGCAACACGCGAGCATCCGCAATCAACCTTTCAACGTTTCAGGGGACTCCCGTCCGAGGAGATTCTGAACGTCCTCGATCAAGTTTACGAGTTACACTATGAGCTTGCGCAAAAGGGCTGGATTGCGGTTGATTTCTACGACGGTTGCATAATCTACGATTTCCGGCATCAGAAATTTCACGTTATAGATTTGGATCTTTACCGCAACGCACCGTTTGTAAATGAGATGGGAAGGATGTTTGGTTCAACGCGCTTCATGGCGCCCGAAGAGTTTGAGTTGGGCGCACGGATCGATGAACGTACGAACGTGTTCACCATGGGGCGTACTGCAGCCGTGTTTCTTTCGGATGGAACGTTGGACCGCGACCCGTTTCGCGGCAGTGATGCGCAGTACGAGGTTATACGCCGTGCCTGCCGGGACGATCGACGTGCACGCTTTGATTCGATGGGGGGATTCTATCGCGCGTGGAGGCAGGCGCGTCGCGAATGATGGCGCATTAGTCAGAAACCTCCTCCAGCAGTTCGCGCCCGTTCAGCGGCTGCACCGGCCGGTTGTTATTATCAATAATCGCTTTGAATGCAGCGATTTGCGCTTCGGACATTTCAATGGGAGACTTCAGCACAAACCACTTTACTCCTTCTGAACACGGCGGGGTTGTCAACGAACCTTCGTAGCGATACGTATGCCTCGCGCTCGGCAATAATTCATCGGCATTGAAGGTGGCACTCTCAACGCTCTTCGCTTGTCCCGGGGCGGTTGGCAGATGCGCCCAGATGGGATTGAACGCGGCGTTCTCCCGCCCGCGCCGAATAAGCGCCCCAACGACAGCCAACGTGCCATCGTCGCTTGTATGAACGAGGTGCATCTCCATGTCAAACGATTTTCCCGCTACCGTATGTTCGCTCGGCGCGTGAAAATGGAATTGCAGCAGTTGAAATCGAGTGCCGTCAACCTCTAGCCAACTTCCCTTTGGATACGTAACTTCAATCGTGTGACCATTATTACGGATGGTCAAGATTGCCGGTTGGTAGTTAATGGTTATACCGGAAAGATTTGCGCGTATGGGGTTTGCAATGTCTATCGGCGATTGGTGCGTACCTTCGGAACAAAGAAGATATTCCGGGGAGAGCCGCCCCCAGACAGCCGGACCGTTTTCCGCCTCATAACCCCACTTGACGTGCTCGGGATGAGATAGGCGATTCTCCGACTTCGCGCAGCTCGACATACACACAAGGGCGCACATGACACTACCGATACCAAATAGCATTGGACAACTATCCATCAATTTTCTCCTTTTGCTTTCTAATGAATGCGCAGTCAGTTGCAACGGGCTTCTGAGTGCTACTAGTGGTGACTTTGAATAAACTCTGTACCGCAAACTGTTAGTTTGCGGATCACAGTCCAGATAAATGCCAACCCCACCCAAAGGAACCCGCAGGCAGTTCAATTCGCGAGGAGAGCCTGAACCCGATCTTGAAGATTCAACGGATACGCGATGTTCGCAATTTTTCCTTCGCGGTCAATGAGAATAACCGGATCTCCCTACCCGATAGCGTATCGGTCAAAGGTTTCGCCTCTCGCGCCGACAATCTTTGTTCTGCCGTCCAGCGCAATAGGGTAGATGAGCGACTTTTCCTTGATAAGACGCATGGCGACGTCGACTCCTGTCGCTGCGGGACACACTGCGATGCAAACGAGCCCTTTCTTCCGATAGGCTTTCTGTAAGAAATTCAATACGTCTATACAGAGTAAGTTATCCGAGTCGCTCAAATCCCAAAAATATAGCGCGATTACCTTTCCTTTCAATTCTCCGATGGAGACGGAGCGCCCCGACAACCATTTTGCGACCTTCAGCTCCGGCGCGGGTACCCTCATCAGAGCTTCCAGGCGCACCTCTGCCTCCTGCGCGTACATCTCCTCTGTTTGATATCCTGCTCCCTGTTCCCATGTCGATTTGACGGTATTTCCCTGTAGCAAGACGAGATCGGCGATGTGGGACATTTCCTTTGTCGCGGTGAACTCACCGGTAGCCGCAGAAATATACGCCCCCGCGAACGGGTGCGCGTGGATGATGTACTTTTCGCCCACCATAAGCCTAACCCCCCGGTATCGACCATCGTTGTCTGTCACCGCGACGCTTGTGCTGGCTGTCACGGCGACATCTGTGCCGACCGTCGATCTTTTCTGATCATCCCGCTGGGAAAGCAAAATGGTCACACCGGAAATCGGTTCTCCGTCTTTGTTAACCACCCGGCCGGAAACCTCCACCTGCTCGTACCGTTCCATCCGAATCTCAACCGTCTTGCCCGGCTGGACTTCCATCTGTGCGGTGCCATGCAACTGTCGTTCAACATGCTCCGCTTTGAGGAGTAGTAGCTGTCCTGCTTGATGCCCGTGGAGGGTATATTCGCCCAGTTCGTTAGATTTTCCGCCCTCCGCCATAACCCTTGCCCATCCCTCGGTAACCCATGCACCCGCGATCGGTTTGCCGGCTTTCGTCAACGTCCGAATGACCAACTCAATGCCCTTGGCGAATTGAAAATCAACGGTTACGGTTTCGCCCTCGACGACATTGACACTTCTTGATACTTCACCAACGTCCTCATAATTCCGAGGCGCACGGGTAAATACGAGCGCCCGGCCCGGCGCGGCGTTGATGTGATAGACGCCGGTTTCGTCCGTTGCCGCACTGTGGCGCCTCCCCAGAGATTCGGGATAGGCGGCGTCGTGAAGAAAAACACGGTGATTGGCTATCGGCTCGCCGGTATCCGTGTCAACCACTCGACCGGTGATAACGCCGCACCGAATCAAACTGAGATCTACGTCGAACACCGTCTGTCCCTCCGTCACCAGAATGCGTCCCTTGGGTACCGCCGTCCAACCATGGGGAACTACCCCAAGAAAGAGGTCATACAGGCCGCGCGGCAGGTTTTTCACGACGAAAACTCCGTTTTCATCGACGTGTGCCTCCCCTCTCCCGTGAGACAAATCTGTCCCACGCACCGCAACGGTCGCGTCTGTTACCGGCGCGCCGGTATCGGCGTAACTGAGACGCCCCTCGATTCTGCCTTCGCGCTTCAGTCGCATCTCTAGCTCCTCCACACCAACCGGCACACCGAAGCGCTCATCCTTTGCGTACCCGGGCGCATTGATATAGAGCAATGTCATGGCGCTTTGCGGTAGATTGCGGAAAGCAAATTCCCCGTTCTCATCGGTCTTGGCAGGCGGCATATGATGAAAAATGTTCAGCATGGAATAATCCACGCGATGAGTCGATGTCGGGTTTCCACGCATCATGAATTGGACCTTTATCTCCGCGTTTAGTATGGGTTCGCCGTTGGAGTTCAGTACCCGTCCGGAGATTATCCCCGGCGCGTCGAGTTGAATTTCAATATTCTCCGTGTTTTTGCGACACAATTTCCGCCATCGGCTTGCGTAATCGGGGTGCGTAATGAGAATGTCGAAGCGTCCATCCGACTTCCCAAGATTGGGACGCTGCATCTCAAAACGAAATGCTCCATCCGTCGCTGTGCGAGTGACGAGTTGGGTGGCCTCCCAATTCACGGCGTACAGAATCTCCGCACCCACTACCGGATCGCCGTTGTTGTTAACGATGCGGCCGGAATACGTTCGTTTTTCTGTCTCGTTTTCCTCGGCTGTGGCCAAAAATTGTGGACTGGGGTTCACTCCATCACCCCCAATTATCCCAAGCAAAATACAAATCCCTGCAGCTAGCGGGACTAGGTTTTTACACACAATTAAACTCCTAGCCGCTGCCATCGTCCGTGTCGGTGTATGCCGAATCTGCTCCATTATCTTCATGAGAAACTCTCCTCTCAGCTCGACTTTGCACAAAAATTCAACCGTTGGGTTGGACGAAAATCCGCGTAACACCAAATTCGAGGGCGGGAATCAAACGAATGAATAGATCAAGCGAATGGATAATGAGTGCGATAGCAGATCCCACGCGATAGAGATCCCTTTGCGCCACCGTCCAGTCATAAGATTCGAGTGAATCACAACACGTCATCTCAACGTCAATCTTTCATCGGTTACAGTGTATTTCCAGACCCCTTCTGTATTTGTATCATCTCGTTTTAAGCTGACCCCAAGTTGTCGCCAGCTTGCCTTGCGATCCTACTGCGAGGGAACCGCCCACTCGCAGCTTGTGCCTATTACCAGATGAATCCAAATAAGGATTTCCCTCCATAAAACGCCATAACGCTATTGTATCCCTATCGGATTTTAACCGACGTTTGCTCTTAATAGGAAACATTTCTCCGTAACGCCACCCTCTAGACACGCTAATTTCGTCGATATACCCCTCCATGGACTCAAATCTGTACTTGTTAGCATGCCACTCTTTCCCATCTTCCATGGTTATAGGTTTTCGTCCGCCAATCAATAGTGGAAAATCGGAAGTTCCCATTGGCATGGCAATACTAGTACGAAAGCGTATGAACTCGGGAGGCCCTAAATCCTCTGCATCATCAAATGATAGCGTAAATTGCGCTTTATTATCCTCTATTCTTTTGATTTGGCAGACGATATTCACCCATTGACGAACCGGAAAATCGTTGCGTAAAATCCGATTGCCGGAAATGGTTTGGTCCCATAAACCACGATTATACAGTTTCTCCACGCCAAAACCTAGAAACAGAGTTCCCTTATCTTCAGCGTTTGCAACATCAGCATAACCGACGCCCTCGCCGGTCAGTGTTAGGAAATAACTCCCAGGTCGTGCGAAAATTAGCCACATTTCATCATCTTTCGGCGTATTCGTAAAATATGCCCATAGCTCAATGGTGATACCTTCCTCGCGGAGGTCGAACACTCCAGGATGATCAGCGTACACATAACGCCCACGGTGCAATTCCAGCACACTTCTGGGAACTGGCTCTGCCTGAGCATCGCCGCGTTGAACAATAAAGAGGTACATCAAAAATAGAATCGCTATAAAGGACATTATACGCATTCTGAATTCTCCTTTTCAACGTCGTAGGTTAAGAAAAGTGTGTGCGTCAATGGAATCAGACTGATAATCCAAAACAGTTATTTATACTTCACGCTGCTGGAAATTGCATATTTTCAAGCATCTTGAAGGTAGGTGCGGTTTCCAACCGCACGGATGCTCCAAACACTGTAGGATCAAGCGAATGGACAATGAGTGATCGACTGACTGAATAAGGAAGGATTAACCGAACGAACAGGGAGGGCGATAGCTAATCCTGATAGAGCTCCCATGGGGACCTGCGCGATCTCCGAATCGCGAACTGCTGGTGCCGCGTAAGTCGTATTAGAAACCATAATTGTCGAGAAAACAAGCTCAATTTAACTCAACCGAAGTCGAATTATCCGTGATTCAGACAATCCCTCAAACGAGTGAATAGATCAAGTGACTGAATAGGGAACGCGATAGAGAGCCCTGATAGCTGATCCCGATAGCTATCCCATAGTAGACTCTGATAGTGATGTCTGCGATCTCCGGATCGCGACACTCTTGTGCTGCGAAAGCAAGCCCAATATTACCTAACGCAAGGTATAGCCAGCGCCTTTTTCCTTGAAATAGACTATGACCGCGGTGCCTTCGCCAACCTTCAATTTAGTGACACCCTCTGCTCAATTTCCAAGAAGAGTCTTAATCCGATTTTCAAGATTTAAACGATCCACCATCTCCGAGACTTCGCCGATTGGGTTAATTAAAACAACCATATTTGGCCACTCTGCCGCGTATCGATCAAAGGTCTTGCCTTTTGCGCCATCAACCTCTGTTGGGCGGTCCAACCCGACTGAGTAGATGATCGACTGTTCCTTGATGTATCGTTTATCCCTGTCGCCCCTTGCGGTTGCTGAACAAATAGCGACACAGACGAGTCCTTTTTCGCGATAGGTCTCCTGCAGGCCATTCAACAATTTTATCCAATGAAGGTTTTCCCTGTCCCAGTGCGCGAGTTCCCAGAAATGGAGGACGACTGTTTTGCCCTTGAGCTCCCGGATGGAAACAGCGGGACCGGAAATCCACTCTGCAACCACCAATTTTGGTGCGGTTTTGCCCACCAACTTCCCGAACCGTTGCTCAACCTCGTGCATACTCGTCACCGACACCTGGTGCTCTGTGACTTGGTCGGGAGTAATTCTTCTCAACACAAAATCCGCCAGTTGGGTCAGTTCGTGCGTCGCGGTAAACTGCCCGGTTGTCCCATGAAAAAACCCCTCTGTGGGCGGGAATGTCGGGACGACGTTAATCATGTAGTCCTCGCCAACGATGAGCTTGACTCCCCGATATCGACCATCGCTGTCTGTCACGGCGACGTTGGTGCCGACGAATCCCTTTGTATCATCCCACGAGCTCAGACCGATGGGAACCGACGGTATCGGCTTGCCCTTTTCATCCACCACTCGTCCGGAAGCCTCGACCTGACCGTAATGTTCCATCCGAATGTCAATTGGCACCCCCGGTTGGGCTTCGACCTTCGCCGTGCCTCGCAATTGCAATCCCTCATGTTCCGCTTTGAGCAGCAGTAACTGCCCGGTACGCAGCCCCCTTAATGTAAATTCGCCCTTTTCGTTTGATCGACCGCCATTGGGGAGCCTATCCGTCGTGAATTTATCGGCAACCCAAACATTAGGCACCGGCTCACCAGCCTCTGTCAAAGTTCGGACAACCAACTCCAGACCTTTCGAAAACTGAAAATCAACGGTGACGCTCTCGCCCTCAACGACATCGACATATCTCCTTACGTCGCCGGTATCTAGATAACCCTGAGGCGCGCTAGCCGTAACGAGCACGCGCCCCGGTGCGGCATGAAACCGATAGGCGCCGGTGTCGTCCGGTTCGGCGCTGTGCTGCGACAACTGAGATTCCGGTCGGGCAGCATCGTGGAAATAGATGATAACGCCTCTAAGCGGTTCGTAGGTATCCTTGTCACTTGCACGCCCGGTGATAAGCCCGCACCGGATCAAGTTCAGGTCCATGTTGGAAACGATCTGTCCTTCCGCCACCTTGATGCCTAGCCTAGCGGGTGCCGTCCACCCTTCTGGCCCCTTGTCAATATAGTCGAGAAAGAGGTCGTACGTACCGGGACTGAGATTCTTCACGACGAAGTCCCCGTTCTCATCAACGCTTGCGCGCCACGCTCCATCACGCGCATCGGCGCCGCGGACGTCAACCTTCGCGTTCGCCACAGGTTCACCCGTTTCGGCGTAACTGAGGCGTCCCTCAATTCGCGCCTCGCGCATCAGCCGGAACTTGAGATCTTGCCTTCCGACCGGCACAAGGGTGTGTTCCGTCTGGGCGTATCCGGCCCCCTGCACAAAGAGCACCGTAGTCGCTCGTGTTGGCAGATTGCGGAACACAAATTCACCGTTTTCGTCGGTTTTGGCGGGAGGCGTACGATGAAAGATCTCCAACATCGTATAATCCTCGTAGTCCGCAATTCGCGGCGACAGAGCATCTCCACCTGATGTGAACTGGATTGAGGCGTCCGCGTTCGGTATTGGTTCGCCTGCTTCGTTCATAACTTTCCCGGCGATGGTTCCCGGGGCTTCGAGTGGAATTTCAACATTCTCCGTGTTTTTGAGAGACAGCTTCCTCCACAAGTGTGCGTAATCGGGGTGCGTAACGACGATATCCAAACGTCCCTCCCATTTCCTAGGCTTAGGACGTGGCAGCTCAAAGCGGAACGACCCATCAGCCGACGTTCGAGTGCTATGTTTGGTGTGTCTCCAATTTACGGCGTACAGAATCTCCGCCCCCTCCACCGGCTCACTGTTATCGTTGACGACACGACCGGAATAGGTCAGTTTTTCGGCTTCGTCTACTGCCATGGCAGCCGAGGATTGTGCGTTAGGGTTCTCTACAACTCTGCCGTACGGCATTGGCACACCGTAGGTTGAGTTGTCCCCCGGCTCTGTTGAGGCATGGCTAGAGTCACCTAGTGGCCGCTTTCCCGCCGGTTCCGGGGCACCCATAACTGATGGCCGCGTCGAATAAAGAACGCTATCAAGCAACTCGACCTCAATTGGTAGTCGGTTTGAAACTGACGTTACCATTCCAATTTGGTTTGCCGAAAACTCTGTCGACAAATCGTTTCGCACGCCTATAAGTCCAATCAAGATACACAACGCGGTAATCAGTGTAAATACTGTCTTGCCAACGGATGCGCTGCTCCACACGAAACCCGTCGCTGGAGCTGGTACGTGACGAAGTTGCTCCATCATCTGCATGAGAAATCCTCCCGTGAGTTTGCGGCTCTTCAACAGTTTACCGTAATGTTCGGACAATGCGCTGCCGAGTTGCTGACGTGCGCGGTGTAATTTCCCCCTGACAGTGTTCACACTGACGCCGAGAAACTCGGCGATTTCCTTTAACGAACAGTCACCAATATAGAACATAGATATAGCAACCCGATTTTCATCCGGAAGCGCGGAAATGGCTTGTTCAAGGTCTTCCGTCCAAGCATCGGTAGGGACAGCGTGTGTGAGATCAGTACGTAGTTTATCGTCCCCCGCATCCGCCAGCATCATTTCACGCTGACGAGTTTTCGCAGCGCGCGCCAGCCAGCGGTTGCATTCGTTGGACATGATTGTATACAACCAGCTTCTGAATCGATGTGGATGCCGTAATGCATAGAGATTGCGATATGCGCGCAGGAATACTTCCTGTGTGACATCTTGGGCATCAGCCTCGTTTCTCACCTTTTGAAAGGCGTAAGCAAAAACCATATCCTGATACTTGTGCACGAGCACTCCAAAGGCGTCTCGGTCACCCGCAAGTGTTTGGGAAACTAACTGTTCGTCGGCTGAATACATAACTCGCTCCATATCGAAAAGAGGTCCAATGCCGCCGTAAAGGTTGAACAAAATCGCCAATTAGACCTTCTCAACAGCCAAAAAGTTATGCCGTAACAAAACAATCGAGGTATTTCCACTCGCAAGAAGTCCAACCATGTCCAGCGAATTCGGGAGATTGTGGACTGTTCTTTCCGAACGTGTGTCAATACAGCGTCGGTTGAATCGGTCGAAAGGGTGAATTTGTTGCAATGATTGCAGGAAACTCAAATCTGCGGTTCTTACTACGGAAGAAGATACTCTTACCCCTTGTAGGAGTGATTCGACAGGTATTATAGTACGGATTCTGCATGTATTTGCATCCGAATCGAATGAGGCCGAGCGCAGATTGATGAATCGGGAGAGGACTTTAGGCGATAATGGATTTATTCCCTGTCACGCTGGGAGGAAGAGAAAACGGGAACAGACAGGAGAGCGGCGGCGGCAGCCGTGGATGGGACATCCGGCGCTCGAAGTTGATTGGATCGACGGAGAACCGTAGCCAAATCGGGTTCTGCTGGATTTCGACAAAGGACTGTAGGATTCCGAAAAGGTCGGATACGGCACACGAACTGCGGGGGAATGTTTGGCGTACAATCCGCGCGAGATCGGAGGCAATCGATTCCATGCTAAACAATGCTCGGAGGGGATCTACGCTCCGTACCGGCGCCTGCTTGGGGGAGGATTCTTGTCACTCGCTTCGGGCTTCGGAGGTAGACTTTGGACCCAATATGTATAGGAAGTTCTCCTCCGAGGTGAGGGGATGGAACAACCTTATGAGAATTCTTACTCCGTCAAGTTGGAAGTCCATTACCTCACAGCCTTGTTTTACCCGATTTCGGTCATGTGTATGGCTAAACGTAAACATCAACTCCATGGTTTTGTCCGCACGCTCAATCCGCAATCAGAGTCTGAATCATTTTTTCAAGATCGTGATCGCGCACGGAGCCCGTAATGTTTCCCGCGGTATTAATTAGAACGATTGGACGTCCCCATCCGACAGCATAGCGATCGTAGGTTCCAGTTTCGTCCGTTTTCGCACCGTGGTTAGCTGCCTGTGATTCCAGACGTGCAGCGTCATAAAAACTGATATGCTGGTTGGCAATCGGCTCGCCTGTGTCCACGTCGATTCCTCGACCGGCGATAACGCTGCACCGAATCAAGTTCGGGTTCACATTAGATACGGTCCGCCCTTCCGCGACCGGAATGCGTCCCCAACCATCATGTGACGCCTTGACGCTGGCGAGGGTTTCAATGACCCGCCTTGTCAACGTTCTCAGGTGTAATTCCAATAACTTCAGGCGTTCAAATTTGACCGATTCGTCGAATTTCATTACTTAACGCAAGTTGCTACCTATAACACAGAAACCGAGTTTTTGGTTCACGTCTGCTAAATTATAGGAGAATTGGCCTGGTTTTCGGTAATCTCGTGTTTTAACATCGGAAAAAACTCGGTTTCTGTGCCCCTGTCAGACAAAGGTGGCAACTTGGGTTAGATAGTAAAATCCCAAGCAAATTTACTACCTGACTCAAAAATCTGAAGCAGACAACTACGATGAATCAGTCATTTCCGAACGGTTGGACTAGTGCTTTAGCGATTTAAGTTCTGCCCATGTAGTTGCCATTTTATCGCGAGAATCTACTGCTTGAAATCCGAGCAACTTTTCAAGTCCATGGTCCATGAGGTTGTTTACCTCACGTTCTGTTAAACCTCGATTGAAGATTACGACTTCATCTACGGATCCATCCATGCCGAGACCGGCGCCACCCGGTCCCATGGCGCCAATGTGTAACCGCTCGCTGGGATGTGAAGCCGGAACTTGTCCTCCGAAGGGCGCCTTGCCGTAGGCTGTTCCGTCCACATACTGTATAAGGTCTCTCCCGTCGTAAGTGCCTACTGCGTGATGCCATTTGCCATCCGTTATCACTATGCTGCGCGCTTGAACGTCATTATGTGGGTTATTTGTTGTAAATCCAACCGTTACCTGTTCCCGCATCCACATTGAATAATTTCGAGCTAACCCAAAGTTTTCCTTGCTGACTATCATGTTGCAACAGGCGCCGACGAGTTTTTCGGTTTTTACCCATGCACCAATGGCAAACTCTTCAAGATCCATATCGTCGGTGTGTGGAATAGTGACGGCATTCCAGCCCCCACCCGCCGGTCCCACTTGAAGCCCGGCTCCCCAAACTCCTTTAACCCATGTCGGCTTCTGTCTGAACTCACCATCATGGCCATTGCCGGAAACATCCTTTAGGATTCCGTCTGCCACATGGCCGATTATTCCATCTCCGGCTGCAAAGGTAAACGCCATGAGGACATCTGCTCTCTCAATGTCGCCGTAGGATAGTCGTAGTGTGGTGAGTAAAACCGTGAAAGTCGATAGCATTGATATTGTTGTGAATCTAATCATTGTAGTCCTCCTTAACCAGTTTTGAACTAGCAAAGACGCATTCCCGTGATTGAGAACAATTAGGAGCGAAACCAAATCTGAACGATCTCGTTAAGAACCCGTTTGAATAGTCGGTAGCAAAGCTATTTTTAGTCATCTGAAGGCAAGTTTTGTCACGTTTGCGTAATTGCCCGCTATATACCTTTGCGACTTCTATCGTGCTCCTTATTCAGGCGCTTGAGGGGATTTCTTTCGCCATCGCTATCAAGATCTCTATCGCACTCGTTGTCCACTCGCTTGATCTCAGTTGATCCTGCGCTGGGGCTAGGTGAGAAGGGCTGTGGTGTTTCTACACACCTTTAGCATCTCTACCGCTCTCACTATCCGTTCACTTGATCCCTTCCGGGGCTTCAGAGGCTGGTGCGCAGAGGATCTCTATCGTCGTCGTTATTCACTCCGTTGATCCGCACCCTACAAACTGTACTTTTCAAACAAACTCTATAATAGAGAAACCGAGTTTTTGGTTCACGTTCGCTAAATTATAGGTAAATTGGTCTGATTTCCGCCAATCTGGTGTTTTTGACCTCGAAAAAACTCGGTTTCTGTGCCCCTGTCAGACAAAGGTGGCAACTTGGGTCACTTAAATCTCATTAATTGCTGTCGAAAGGATAGTGTCTGACGCAAGCATTAACGCTAGAAGTAGTAGAAATAGGCATCTTCTCAAGAATGGGCTGATTTTATTCACCGGTCATCTTCTCCTTTTTCGAGTTCTATACCTGTAGGAGATCAAGCGAACGAATAGTGAGTGCGATAGAGATCTTCTCCCGGTCGCGACATCCTGTCGCGTGCGAAACTCGCTACCACAAAAGATACGCAGCAATTGTAGGGTGGAAGCAAAGGGGTGAATAGCGACCGCGATAGAAAGTCCACACAAATCGGGATTCCAATTGCCAAATAATTTCTTATTCTTCTATTTTTCAAACGAGATTTTGAGCTTCCCCCACATTGTGGCTGTCTTGAAAGCGGGTGACACAGCAGTGGGCGAAACGGCTAGTCCTACCGGGCTAAAGTCCGGCCGGTCATCGATCCCATCGTGGTCACCACTAAGTTGCTTAAGATGTTTTCCGTCCGCGGTCATCAAGTGAATCGTTGATTCGAAAGGTTTATCGTTAGCGACCGCATATGCAATCGTCCCCCCATCGGGGGACCACGTGGGGTCAACATGATGCTCTTCTTCATTGTGCGTGAGCCTGTTTCGATTTTTACCATCCGCCCCCATCACATAGATGTGATGGAATTCTTCGCGCCCGGAATAGTATGCAATCCGTCGTCCGTCGGGAGAAAACGAGGGACGGAACCCACCCAATAAACCGTGCGTCACCCTTTCAAGCCCCTCTCCGTCAGCGCCTAGCACGTAGATTTCAGCGCTCCCGTCTCTCCTCGATACGAATGCAATCTGTCCCCCATCCGGAGACCAGTCAGGTTGCCACTTGTCCCGCGGTCCATCAGTCAGTCTAATCTGGTTCGTTCCATCGGCGTCCATGACGTAGATATGATATTCGCCGGTTCGACGGGAAACGAATGCAATCTTCGTCCCGTCGGGAGACCAATCCGGATCCTCGTCGTGCACTGGATGGTTTGACAGGTTTTCCCTGTTTCCTCCATCGGCGTCCATGACATAGATTTCAAAATTGTCAAATCCGAGGTGCGTAAACGCAATTTGTGACTTCTGCGCGGCGAGTCCTCCCATTAACCACAGTTCACCGCTTAACAGCATCACGCTTAAACCGATAAACGATACAAGTGTGCGCCCGAATCGCATTTTTCCCTCCTTGGTTGTGCATAAAATGAACGGTAAGGTAACCCGTTTTGAGTAGGTGAGCAGGTACTGTTAGACACCCTCCCATCCATTACGGGACGCCCTCGACGCTGCCGAGATTTTCAATCCCTGTCTTCCAGCCCCATTTACACCATCACGGGTTGCCGGTTCGTTTGAGTTCTCCCCAAGATATCGGCAACTTTCCATTGGGCTTGACTGCCAATGCACCGTGGGGCCAGGAAGGATTCACGTTATCAGTACCGGAAGGAGTCTTCGTGAGTTGGACCACGTTCCTCCCGTTGGTATCCATCAAATAAATATTGTAATCTCCGTCACGGCTTGACACAAAGGCGATTTTGGTACCATCCGGCGAATAGACTGGTGATCTGCTGGCACCGTCTTCCGTAAGCTGCTCTAACTCTTCCCCGTCAGCGGTGATCACGAAAATGTCATTATGAAAGCCATCGGCGAAGCGCCGCGAATTGAAAGCAATCTTGTGTCCATCCGGCGACCAAGAAGGATCGGAATTGAACCTTAGCTGGGTGTCGCCAGTGAGATTTCGCCTTCCCGTTCCATCTGCATTCATCACGAAAATATGACGGGGAGTATTGAAGCCGCCATCACGGAAGGAGACAAACGCCATCTTGCTTCCACCTGGCGACCAACTCGGCTTAATATCCCACATCTTGTGTTTGGTCAAATTTATCAGGTTATTTCCATCGGCGTCCATCACGTAGATTTCCCAGTTGCCAACGACAAAACGGAAAGAATCAAAGGCAAACCTCGTTCCATCCGGCGTCCAACTAGGGTTGCGTTTACGAAAATTGTCCTGGGTGAGTCTTACCACGTTACTACCATCGCTGTCCATCACATACACGTCACCTGTAATGCCACGGTCTGATATGAACACAATCCTTCTTCCGTCCGGCGAGCAAGCGGGATATTCATCGGATGCCGGGTGGTCGGTGAGTTGGACGAGATTGTTTCCGTTTATGTCCATGGAGTAAATGTCCCAATCGCCATCGCGGTTCGATGAAAAAAAGATTCTAGACTCAAATCCCTGCGCTGTGCTTTCCGACGCAACCATTAATGCCAACAACAATAAAAACAGGCATCTTCTCAATAATGGGCTGACTTTATTCATCGGTCATTTTCTCCTTTTTCGGGTTCTATAGCCATCTCCCGTTCGCGACCTAGTGTAGCACGCGAAACTCGCTCCGATAGAGGCCGCGCTATAAATTGTGCTGCGTCGATCCGAACCAGGTAAATCCTACATCGTAATTCTTGATCGCAATGGCACTAGTCCCTATCACCAGGATTCGTAGTTCAAAAACCACTAGCGCTAACTATCGGACGCTCGACGCGCGTTTCTTCAACCTGCCCCAAATTGTAGCTGTCTTGGAAGTGGGGGAGACAGCTAGTCCCCCCGGGCCAAAGTCCGGCTGGTCATCGATTACATTACGAACTTTGCTGAGTTGCTTAATATATTTTCCGTCTGCGGTCATCAAGTGAATCTTTACACTGAGGGGATTATCATCAGAGACCGCATATGCGATCGCCTCCCCATCGGGAGACCACGTGGGGTGAAAATGATGCTCTTTATTGTGCGTAAGCCATTTGCGATTTTTGCCGTCCGCCCCCATCACATAGATGTGATAGAATTCCTCGCGCGTGGAGTCGGATGCAATCCGTCGTCCGTCGGGAGAAAACGACAGGCTGTGCCCGCCCAAGAAATCGTCCGTCAGCCGTTCAAGCCCCTGCCCGTCAGCGCCTATCACGTAAATCTCACCGCCCCCGTCTCTCCCCGATACGAATGCGATCTTACCCCCGTCCGGAGACCATGACGGCGTCAAAGCGTCACGTTCAAGCACCGCACGATTATCTCCATCCGCATCCATCACTTCGATATGGTTTATTCGATCGCGGACGGTGAACGCAATCTTACCCCCATCGGGGGACCAGTCTGGATACCGCTTCTCCCGTGGTCCATCTGTCAGTTTAATCTGGTTCGTTCCATCGGCGTCCATGACGTAGATCTGATATTCGCCGGTTCGACGGGAAACGAATGCAATCTTCGTCCCGTCGGGAGACCAATCCGGATCCATGTCGTCCACCGGATGGTTTGACAAGTTTTCCCGGTTTCCTCCATCGGCGTCCATTACATAGATTTCATAGTTGTCAAATGCCAGGTTTGAAAAAACAATCCGTGGCTCCTGTGCGGCGAGTCCTCCTATTAACCACAGTTCCCAAATTAACATCATCACGGTTAACCCGATAAACGACACTAGCGTGCGCCCGAATCGCATTTTTCCCTCCTTAATCGCCGATATAATGGTCAGTAAAGTATCTCACTTTGAGCGGGTGCACGGGTAGCGTTAGAACGCGCTCCCTATCATTAACTGATGCCTTTGACCCTAGCGAGGTCTTCAATGACCCACCCGGACTTCTAACCCTATCATCAAGATTCGAAGATCATAGGGCAGGCGCGCAAACTATCGGAGGCCGTGCACGAGATTCTTAAGCCTCCCCCAGATTGTGATTTGGTTGCCTACTGGAGAAACGGCCCGCCCTGTAGGATCAAACCAGTCAGAATGGGAATCTCCTTTCTTGTGCAACTCGCTGAGTCGCATCAGGTACTCTCCCTCGGCAGTAATCAGGTGGATTTCTTTCGGTTTTTTTATTGTCCAAGACTCATAAGCAATCAACCGACCGTCGGGTGACCACGACGGATGCGTGTCCTGAACTACATTGTCCGTTAACTTCCGGCGGTTACTTCCATCAGTGTCCATCAAATAAATTTCATAGTCCCCTTCCTGAGCGTCGAAACCTGCAAACACAAGTGACGAGCTGAACGCAATCTTTTGACCGTCAGGAGACCACGCCGGATTCTTGTCGTTGGCTCCGTCTGATAGTCTAATCGGGTGTTGTCCATCGCTATCCATCACGAAAATCTGAATATTGCCACCATTTCTATAGGACGAGAAAGCAATCTGTTTGCCGTCAGGAGACCATGATGGACTAAAGTCAATCGCTGGATGATTTGTTAGTCTTCTCTGATTTTTTCCATCGGCATCCATCACATAGATTTCAGAATTCCCATCTCTTGCAGAAAAGAATGCAATCTGTGGTTTGTGGTGCGCGGCGAGTGCGTTTCTCAACCGCAGCTCCTCGCTCGTCAGACAGGCGCCCATCCCCGTCAACAGTAGAAATATAGTTGTCTCCTTGAATCGCATTTTGTTTCCGTTAGTTGTGGGTTAAATGAACTGTAATGTAACTCACTTTGAGTGGGTGCACGTGTGCATATTGGACGCGGTCCTAACCATAAAGCAATGCCCGCGACGCTACGAGGTTTTCAATGACCTGCTCTGCCTTCCAGCCGCATTGTAAAGATTCTTGGTTCAGAAGGCAATCGCGCGAACTATCGGAGGTTGGGGGTGTGTTTCTTCAACCTACCCCAAATCGTGGTTGTTTTGGAGGTGGGGGACACCGCTAGTCCGACCGAGCGAATATCGGGCTCAGCATCGTACGCATCATCGACAGTGCTAAGTAGCTTAAGATATTGTCCATCGGAGGTCATCAAGTGAATCGTTGAAGCACCATCACGGTTAGGGTCCCAGAAGACATTATATGCGATCCTCCGTCCGCTGGGAGACCATGCAGGGTCTCCATGATACTGTTGATTGCGCGTAAGCCTCTTGCGATCGATACCATTAGGTTTCACCACAAAAATGTGAGAGAATGATCCGTCGCGGGCCATGTACGCAATCCGTTTTCCGTCAGGAGAAAACGCTGGACTTTGTGCACTCCATATATGATTCGTCACCCTTCTGAGCCCCTGTCCGTCAGTGCCTATCACGTAGATCTGATACGATGCCCCACCAGGTCTCCGGGACATGAACGCAATCGAACCCCCATCAGGAGACCATGACGGCGCCGAAGCGTCGTTTACGAGCATCACACGATTTTTGCCATCGGCATCTATCACGTCGATACGATCAACCGGGGCGTCGACCGAGAACGCAATCTTACCCCCATCGGGAGACCAGTCTGGGCCCCCCTTGGGTCGCGGCCCATCCGTCAATCTAATCAGGTTCTTTCCATCAGCGTCCATTACATAGATTTGAGATGGGCGGCTTCGGTCGGAAACGAATGCAATCTTCGTCCCGTCGGGAGACCAATCCGGATCGAAGTCATACGCTGGATGGTTTGTCAGGTTTTCTCTGTTTCCGCCATCGTCATCCATTACATAGACGTCTGTGTGGTCAGGTTTCGCGTAGAATGTAAAAACAATTCGATTTGTGTTGAAAGCAAGTCCGTCTTTTAGCCACAGTTCCGCACTTACCAGCATCACGGCTAACCCGATAAACGACATAAGTGTACGCCCAAATCGCATTTTTTCCTCCTTAGTTGCGGGTAAAGTAAGCAGTAAAAGTAACTAGTGCACATTGGTGAAATAGTCAAGCAAATTCAATGATTTGGCGTGCCCTTCGTATGTCCACTCAAGTGCTTTTTTGAAAAGCTGACGACAAAGCCATTGTTTGGTCTTTTGAGGATCAAAGTCATCGGAATTCCAAGGTATTTCCTCCCCCAAATGTTATCTCTTGAAGGCGGATTCGAACTTTTCAAACAAACTCTGATCTCGACTTTGTACATTTGAGCGAGAAAACAAACGGTGTTAATCAAGCGATTCAAAAAAGCGGGTGAGATTTTAACCATCTGGTCTTTTAGGTTGACGATTGAAAAAGTCGCCAACGGCTTCTGGTACAATACAGTCTCTTGCCCGTTGCTCTTTCACAAGATGGTAGAATTTCTATCGAAGTGTGCACTCTACAGTAAATGATGGGCAGAGGACCTCTATCGCACTCGCTATTCACTCGCTTGATCGCCGCTGATAGCCAGTGCGTCGGCCTACCTGATTGTCAATTCATTCATGATGTCATCCGCCTCACTCCAAACGATTGCCGTTCTCGTTCCAAGAGGAAAAACCGCCGTTGTCGTCCTTATTGACGCCCATCCTCGCCCCCGCGCCTTTGCCCCACACGTTCACCTCTCCTCCATCTCCCTTAATGCTCATCGCCGCCCTTTTGAGCTCGTCGCTCTCTTTGCCCTCCACGGACACCCTACCGCCGAGTTCGTCGATGCTCAGCGTCGCCTCTTTGAATCCTCTGCCCTCCACGTACACCTTCCCTCCGAATCCGTCGAGGTGCATCCCCGCTCCTCCTTTTGCCTCTTTGCCCCACACGAACATCGCCCCTCCGTATTTGGTGACGTGCATCTCAGCCCCTTTGCCCAAGTTGCCTACCACGAACACACTCCCGCCGAATTCGGAGGTGTTCAACCCTGCACGGAGATTCCCCTTCGCATCAAGAACGTCCAACTCCCTGCAGGTAATCCTCCCCGCGTTCAGGTCTTTCGGTTCGTCTTGCGCCCCCAGCGGAGCTAATGCCCCCACCACCATTGTCAGAACTGCTCCGATAATGCCGCCTATCACCGCATACAGCATCTCTTTCTTACGCATGAAATTCTCCTTTCAAAAACAGTGGTCAGTGGTTGGTGGTCAGTTGCCAGTAAAAGACTTGACTCATGTCAAAAGAACGTGCTAAGAGACTTTGAGAAACCAAGTTTTCAAGAAAAAACTCGGTTTCACCCACATATTCTTAACATGAGCGAAAGGCTTTTGCTATTCACTGGTCACTAGCAACAGGTCACTGAGTCCGAGATTGATAATGATTCGAGAAACCGACTTACTTTCGATAAAGTGATTTATACAGTCTAAGCAAGATTGAGAGGATTCTTCAGAGTTCATATGTTGCGATTTCTTTAGATTGGCCCTCCACTGTTTGCAGCCGGCATCCGTTACCACCCCTTTCCACAACCAATACCCGTCGCGCCGAAGGTCTCGCGGTCAAAGGCATCAAGCACTTCGGGACGAAGCAGGTCGGGTATGGCACCCAAGCTTACTGGTCGTTACAGCCTAGTTATCTGTGCTCATGGTTATCTGTTTGTTGGCGGGTCTGAGGCATTCCTTTAAACTCGAATTCGTACATTTGTAGGGTGGGATCAAGCGAATGGATAATGAGATCGAGCAAGATCAACCGAGTGAATATCGAGGGATTAAGGGAACGTACAGTGACCGCGATAGAGTTCCCACAGAAAACGGGGCTCCGATTGCCAAATTACGTCTTTTTCTTCTATTATTCAAACAGGATTTTGAGCCTACCCCAAATTGTGGTTGTTTTGGAAACGGGGGACACAGCTAGTCCTACCGGGCTAATGTCGGGCTGATAATCCTGCGCATTACCGCCATCACTAAGTTGCCTGATATATCTTCCATTGGAGGTCATCAAGTGAATCGTTGCAGGACCGTCCTCAATACCGTCCCAGGTCCAATATGCGATTGCCCCTCCATCAGGAGACCAAGCGGGGTCCCAATAATTATCTTGATTGTGCGTAAGCCTCCGGAGATTCCTACCATCAGAGTTCACCACCGAGATGTGACCGAATCCTTCGTGATGCGCCATGTATGCAATTCGTCGTCCGTCGGGAGAGAATGCCGGTCTCTGTTGACTCGCTAAATCGTGCGTCACCCTTTCAAGCCCCTGTCCGTCGGCGCCGATGATGTAAATCTCAGGATCCCCGTCTCTCGTCGATACGAATGCAATCTCTCCCCCATCAGGAGACCACGATGGCTCCGATGCGCGGTCTTCAAGCCTTTCACGATTTCTACCATCAGCATCCATCACGGCGATGTGAGGTTCCCTTATTACAGCCGGTTGGACGGTGAAGGCAATTTTACCCCCATCGGGAGACCAGTCTGGGCCCCACTTGTGCCGAGGTCCATCCGTCAATCTAATCAGGTTCTTTCCATCGGCGTCCATTACGTAGATTTGGGACACACCGCCGTCTCTACCGGTAACGAATGCGATTTTCGTTCCGTCAGGAGACCAATCCGGATCGAGGTCATCCGATGGATTGTTTGTCAGTCTTTCTTGGTTTCCTCCAACGGCATCCATTACATAGATTTCAAGGTTACCATCTCTCATGGATGTAAACACAATTCGAGCGGTGTTGACGGCGAGTGCGTTTTTCAACCACATCCCCCCGCTCGTCAGACAGACGCATAGTCCTGCAAACATTAGAAATTTAGCCATTAGATTGTATCGCATTTTTTCCTCCCTTCGCCTAGCCGTTATCATCAAGAAATACAAGCTGACAAGGTTTTTGCCAAATCATCGGAGGTTAGAGGCACGTTTCTTCACACTGCCCCAAACTGTAGTTGTTTTGGAGGTGGGGGACACAGCTAATCCTAGCGGGCTAATATCGGGCTCGAAATCGCGCGCATTACCGCCATCGCTAAGTTGCCTAATATATCTTCCATCGGAGGCCATCAGGTGAATCGTGCCGTGAAGGTTCCCGGGCCCGTCGCCGTCCAAGACATAATATGCGATCACCTGTCCATCCGGGGACCACGCGGGCCCCCAATGATGTTCTTCATTGTGCGTAAGCCTCACCCGATTTCTACCATCCGCCCCCACCACATAGATGTGATAGAATCCTACCTGCGACGCGTCGTATGCTATCCGTCGTCCGTTGGGAGAAAACGATGGGTTCCAATTACCTGCGAAATCCTGCGTTATCCTTTTACGCACCTGTCCGCCAACGCCTATCACGTAAATTTCACTGTGCGCGTCTCTAAAAGACACGCATGCAATCTGTTTTCCATCCGGAGACCATGATGGATACAACGCCTGGTCTTCAAGCTTCTCACGATTTCTACCATCGGCATCCATCACGTCGATATTATCTTCCCCATGGACGGAGAACGCAATCTTACCCCCATCGGGAGACCAGTCTGGATCCCCCTTCCTCCCCCGTCCATCCGTTAGTCTAATCACGTTCTTTCCATCGGCGTCCATTACGTGGATTTGAGATGGGGGCCGTCTCGACTGGAAGCGAATGCAATCTTCGTTCCGTCAGGAGACCAAGCCGGTTCGGCGTCGTACGCTGGGTGGTTTGTCAGGTTCTCCTGGTTTCCTCCGTCGGCGTCCATTACATAGATTTCAGTGTTGCCATCTCGCAAGGATGTAAAAACAACTCGACCTGCGTTGGAGGCAAATGCGTTTTTCAACCACAACTCCTCACTCGTGAGACAGATGCACAGCCCTGCAAACAGTAGACATTTATGTATCGGTTTGAATCGCATTTTTGTTCCTCTCGGTTGCGTGCAAAGATAATCGCGAAGATCATCGGAGTTTAGGCGCGAGTTTCTTCAACCTGCCCCAAGTCGTAGTTGTTTTGGAAGTGGGCGACACAACTAATCCTAGCGGGCTAATATCGGGCTCTAAATCGCGCGCATTATCGCCATCGCTAAGTTGCCTAATATATCTTCCATCGGCGGTCATCAAGTGAATCGTTCCGTGGCGATCCTCGGGCCGAGTGTCGTCCCCGGCCCAGTATGCGATCACCTGTCCATCGGGAGACCATGCGGGGTCCAAATGACTCTTTCTATTGTGCGTAAGCCTAACCCGATTTCTACCATCCACCCCCACCACATAGATGTGAATGAATCGTTGGTGGTGCCCGTCCCCGTATGCTATCCGTCGTCCATCGGGAGAAAACGATGGGCTAACTTTAACCGCTAAATCGTGCGTCACGCTTTTACGCCCCCGTCCGCCAATACCGATCACGTTAATAACCTTTGGTGCTAGTTTAGAGACTGAATTGGGCTATTGACAAAGGCACAACGCCATTATCGTGAACTGGTAAACCATTCCACTGCACCAAGAGATTAAACAAAGCCATTGTAAAGCCGACTCGCGTTTTGAAGTAACTCCAACGACGATGCATGACTTTCTTAAAATGACACACGAGCGTCAACATTGATAAAATCGTCTCTATCAACATGCGAGAATTCCACTCTCCACGTCGGCATAGACGCAAGTTGGGAGGAAACCAATCTGCTTTGGCAAACCCTTCATCGGCAAACACAACCATCTGGTCATTAACTCCATCAACGAGGTGTTGAAAGGCACTCCCATCATGTACATTGGCCGTGTCGCAGTCCCAGTTCACAATAAGTCCGAGATGGTTGTGCAGCAGGCAAAGCTTTCCACCTACAATCCATCGTTGATTAGAAATGCCTTTGCGTCCGATTTGACGCTTAGAACGTCCTTCTCGACGCGGGTGAATCAATTCAATGCCGTAAGTGTCAATTACACCGATAAGCGAAGGTGCCGCCATGAACACGTCAATAAGATGTCGATGCCCATCAAACAAGCGGGACAATCGAGTGCGATGGGGTAATCTTGGGAATAAGTGTTTGAAATTGTTTGCTATCCAGCGATAGAAGGCTCGATTGCTCACGCCTTTGAGTGCAAAGAGCATGGCAATAGTAACCACTTCGGACGGATAGAGTTTGGCTTGGCTATGCTTACGATTCTTGCCGTGCTGTGAGAGTTTATCATCAACACAACAAAACAATTCTGTGGTAAAATCTTCTATGGTCATGAGTCTAGATTTCCTCCCGTTATTTGATAACTACCGATACTCAAATTAACGGTAGAATTGAGGAAATCGTCTCATGACCATGATACATTTCGCGCCAAAACAAAGCCGAAATGGAATGTTATGCCCATTAACCTCCAAATTTCAAACTAGCACCATTGGTTAATATCATTGCCTCCATCTCTCCAGGACACGAATACAATCTGTGGTCCAGCCGGAGACCATGATGGATACAATGCCTGGTCTTCAAGTTTCACACGATTTCTACCATCAGCATCTATCATGTCGATATGATTTACCAAATCGTGAACGGAGAACACAATCTTACCCCCATCGGGAGACCAGTCCGGATCCCCCTTCGACCACCGCCCATCTGTTAGTCTGATCACGTTCTTTCCATCGGCGTCCATGACGTGGATTTGCGATACGCCGCCGTGTCTACCGGAAACGAATGCAATTTTTCTTCCGTCGGGAGACCAATCCGGTTGGTAGTCAGCCGCTGGATGGTTTGTCAGGTTTTCTTGGTTTCCTCCATTGGCATCCATTACATAGATTTCAGTGTTGCCATCTCTCAAGGATGAAAAAACAATTCGACCTGTGTTGGAGGCAAGCGCGTTTCTCAACCACAGTTCCTCACTCGTCAGACAGACGCACAGTCCTGCAAACATTAGAAATTTAGCCATCAGATTGTATCGCATTTTTTCCTCCCTTCGCCTAGCCGTTATCATCAAGAAATACAAGCTGACAGGGTTTTTGCCAAATCATCGGAGGTAAGAGGCGCGTTTCTTCACCCTGCCCCAAACTGTAGTTGTTTTGGAGGTGGGGGACACCGCTAGTCCGACCGAGCGAATATCGGGCTCAGAATCGTACGCATCATCGACAGTGCTAAGTAGCTTAAGATATTGTCCATCGGAGGTCATCAAGTGAATCGTTGAAGCACCATCACGGTTAGGGTCCCAGAAGACATTATATGCGATCCTCCGTCCGCTGGGAGACCATGCAGGGTCTCCATGCCACTGTTGATTGTGGGTAATCCTCTTGGGATCGGTGCCGTCAGCGTTCACCACAAAAATGTGAGAGAATGATGATTCGTCAATGGACATGTACGCAATCCGTTTTCCGTCAGGAGAAAACGCTGGACTTTGTGCACCCCATAATTCCCGTAATTCATGCGTCACCCTTCTAAGCCCCTGTCCGTCAGTGCCTATCACGTAGATCTGATACGATGCCCCACCAGGTCTCCGGGACATGAACGCAATCTCACGCCCATCAGGAGACCATGATGGCGCCTCCGCGGAATCTACAAGCCTTTCACGATTCCGTCCATCGGCATCCATCACGGCGATGTGAGGTTCCCACTCATTTCTCATATCCGCACTGACGGTGAAGGCAATTTTACCCCCATTGGGAGACCAATCTGGGCCCGACTTGCTCCGCGGTCCATCTGTCAATTTAATCGGGTTCTTTCCATCGGCGTCCATTACATAGATTTGAGATCCGCCGCTTCTGTCGGAAGTAAATGCAATCTTCGTCCTATCGGGAGACCAATCCGGATCGAAGTCATACGCTGGATGGTTTGTCAGGTTTTCTCTGTTTCCGCCATCGGCGTCCATTACATAGACATCAGTGTGGTCAGGTTTCGCGTAGAATGTAAAAACAATTCGATTTGTGCTAAAGGCAAGCCCGTTTTTCAACCACAGTTTCTCACTCGTCAGACAGACGCACAGCCCTATAAACAGTAGAAATCTTGGGATTAGTTTGGATCGCATTTTTCCCTCCTATATTGTGGGTACCATTGGAAGTAAAGGTGACTAGTGCCCGTTGGCGAAATAGTCAAGCAAATTTAATGATTTGGAGCGCTCTTTGTACGTCCGCTCAATCCGTAAACAGTCTCTGAATCCGATCTTCAAGATTCCGAGGATACACGGAACCCGTAATCTCGCCCGCCGCGTTAATCAGCACAATCGAACCGCTCCCTTCAATGGTGTAGCGATTAAAGGTTTCGCCTTTCGCGCCAACCACATCCGTTGGGCCGTCCAGACCGATTGAGTAGATTAGTGTGTGTTCCGCTATCTGTTGTTTGATCGTGTCGACATCCGCATTAGCGGGACAGATAGTGACGCAGACGAGTCCCTTTTCCCCATAAATCTCCTGCAATATATTCAACAAGCGTACGGATTGAACATTATCGAAGTTGTCGCTAGCCCAGAAATCGAGAGCTATTGTTTTTCCTTTTAGATTTCCAATGGAAGCGGACGAGCCGGACAACCACTTTTCAACCACCAACTCCGGTGCGGGCGTCCCCGCCAGGGCATCGAGGCGTTTTTTGGCTTCCTCCGCATCAGCCCATTGCGCACCCCATTCCGGGGGCGGGGCGGACCCAGCGTCAATCGGCTCCAAAGTAAAGACCAAATCTCGCTGATTTACTTTGACACCTTCAAAGACCTGCGACTGACGATCGGTGCCGATGTAGATTGATACCTCCGGTCCCTTGATGTATTTCAGTTCAAACTCACCCTCTCTATTGGTGTGATCGGGGCTGTAGACGGCACCGGATATAGAGTCTTTGCGTGGTTCAATCCTCACTGCCGCATGGTCAACTGGATCGCCGGCGGCGGCAACGACTTTCCCGGCAAGGTATCCGTCCGGTTTTTCCAGCACAATGTCGTGACGCTGATCGGTTTTCAAAATCTCAAACGTATGGCGTGTGTAGTCCGGATGGATAATGTCCAGTTGATAGAGAACTTCCATGGGAAGATTCTTAAGCCGATAATCGCCATTTGCATCGGTAAATGTTTCCCAGCGTTGCGCCTGCTGCGTAGATTCTAACCGAGCTCCGTTAACCGGGTTACCGGATGTATCAATGATGCGTCCCTCAATGAAAAACTGACCAACGGCAGGGCGTAGCACGAAGTTATCAAATTGGCTCATCCCCTCCGTCGCAGTGAACTCCTCTGTTACCTCCCTCCAATACCCTTTCGCGTTCGCAGTAATTACGTATTGAACACCGACAATAAGCCCAACTTCACGGAACCATCCGTCGCCGTTCGTCACGGCTACGCCTGAAACAATTACTGTATGTCGCAAAGGGTCCCGCCGGTGTCGATGGATTCTTGCAGATGGAATCGGTTCTCCATTGGAGTTGACCACTCGCCCGGAAACTTTGACTAACGTGAAGGGTTTCATCCGGATCTCAATCGATTCGCCTGGCTGGAATTCGACCTCTGCGGAACCGTGCAATTTCAGTTCGCTGTGCTCGGCGGTAAGAACGAGTCTCTGTCCGAGACGCAGCCCGTGAATGGTAAGTTCACCATGCTCGTTCGATATGCCGTAATCCCTGCGCCCTCCGAACGAATCGGTGATTCTCGCGCCGGTGACCGGGTCTCCGGTCTCCGTTAATGTCCGGAAAATTGATGGTGTTCCCTTCGAAAACTGAAAATCGGCGACGATTGTTTCACCCGCAACGACATCAACATTCTCGTCAATGTAGTCATCATCTTGATATCCCGGTGGTGAGGAACCGACGACGAGCCCGGGCCCCGGTGCAGCACTAAAGCGGTAAGTTCCGGATTCGTCCGTTTGCACACTATGGCTTCTCTTTTGACGCGCCGGGCGAGCTGCGTCGTACATACTGATATCATAATTGGCAATCGGCTCGTTTGTGCCGCGGTCTGTCACTCGCCCCGTAACATAGCCGACGCGAACCAAAGTCATGTCTACCTTAGAGGCTGTCTGTCCCTCGGCAACCTTGACGATTGCGTTGGCGGCAGCCGTCCACCCTGCCGGTGCCTCTTGAAGATAGACGTTGTAAGTACCGGGGGAAGACTTCTCACGACGTAATGCCCATTCACATCAACGCTTGCCAGTCCTCCCCCCGCAGTTGGACGGATGCTCTCAACCGAGATTGTCGCGCTTTCGACCGGCGCGCCGGAGTCTACATAGCTTAGGCGCCCCTCAATCTGTGCCTCACGTTCCAGCTTGAACTCCAGTCCCTTTGTACCCGTTAGTACGGCGTCAAGCCTTTCTTTAGCGTATCCTTTCCCTTGAACAGAAAGAGTTACCGTTTTAGCTTGCGACAGTCTCCGGAAAATGAAAATTCCATTCGCATCAGTCTTGACAGGGATAATGGGAATAAGATTCAGAACTGAATGATCGTCTAACCCGAGATATATTAGGTTATCCCTCAAGAATTCCTTGAGTTGTACTTCGGCATTTTGAACCGGCTCGCCTGCTGTGTTCAATATCCTTCCAGATATGATTGTCGGCTCTTCAAGCTGGATCTCAACATTCGCTGTACTTTGTGTCCGAAGGTTTTGCCAGCCGCTGGCGTATTGGGGGTGCACCGCAACGATGTCTACTCGATCCCCCGCATCCGGTTCGGGACGAGGAATCTCAAAATTAAACATCCCATCTTCTGCTGTGCGAGCGACGTACTTGGGTGGATTGGATTGTAAAGAATACAGAACTTCAGCATCTGCTACAGGTTCATCGCCGCTGTCAACAACATGACCGGAGAAGGTTAGTCTCTCGGAGTCCGTCTGCGCTACGTCAGCCGAGAATCGTGCATTGATGGGTTCTCCTCCATTCTTCGCAGGTGCCTCCTTTCGGTCTAGTGACGAATTGCTCTGCTCCATTGAGGCACGGTTGGAAACACCCAGCGGTTGCTTTCCCGTCTGTGCCGGAATGCCCGAGATTGACGAGCGCGTTGAAGAAGAAACGGACTCAATAACCGATACCTCGATTGGCAGTCGATTCATGATTGATGGCGGCGACTCAATCTGGTTCGCTGAGGACGATGTCGGGAAATCGTCTCTCGCTCCAACAAGCCCAATCAGGATGCACAGCGCTGTAATCAACGAAAATACGGTGTTGCCGATGGTTGCGCTACTCCACGCGAAACCCAATGCTGGCGCCGGCACGTTGTGGATCCGCTCCATTGTCTGCATGAGAAAACCGGCTCGTAGTTTGTGGCTTCTCAATAGCCTGCCGTAGCGTTCGGACAGTGCACCCCCAAGTTGCAGACGAGCACGGCGCAACTTGCTCTTGACGGTATTAACGGAGACGCCGAGAAATTCTGAAATATCCTTCAGCGAACAATCGCCCATATAGAACATCGATACGGCAACTCTACTTTCATCAGGTAGCGCGGAAATTGCCTGTTCAAGATCGACTTGCCAAGCCTGTACTGGCGCGGTGTGGGCAGGTTCAATTTGTAGCGCTTCGTCCGTAGCCTCTTCCAAGATAATTTCGCTACGACGTTTTTTTGTGACGCGTTCCAGCCATCGTTTGCACTCGTTGGACATGATGGTATACAGCCAACTTCGGAAGAGATGCGGGTGCCGGAGTTGATAAAGGCGTCGATAGGCTAGAAGGAAGACCTCTTGGGTGATGTCTTGCGCATCGACCTCATTCCTCATCTTGTGAAAGGCGTAGGTGTAGACCATTTCCTGATATTTGTGCACCAGTACACCGAAGGCGTCACGATCACCTCCAAGTGTTTGGGACACTAACTTTTCGTCGGGTGAAAACATAATGAACACCTATCCCGATACAGAAACAGCGGCTCGGGCGAAACTACTATAGAGCCTGATTGAATAATCGATAGCAAAGCTATTTTTAGTTAGTTGTAGGAAGTTTTTTCATGCGTTTATTGTCGTCTATTACCTACCCGTGGGATCACGATCGCACGGGATTTACTATGGGACTTCTATTGGAACTCTATCGGGATTAGCTACCGCCCTCCCTGTTCGGTCGGTTGATCCTTCGTTAATCACTCAGTTGATCGTTTTCCACTCGCTTGACCTTCTCTGGGGCTTTTAGAGGTTGGTTAGATCTCTTTTCTAACCGCACCGGGCTTCGTCGACAAATTACCAAATTAATTTTTTGAACTTCGTTTAGTTTTCGCATCACAAACGTGAACGCTATTCGGACGCGTTCCTAAGCACAAAATTGGTTAATGATTCCTATATATCGCGTGCAACCTGCAATCGTCGAAATACCGATTCCTTCCCTCGCCGCCCACCATCTGCACACACATCATCGTACGCCATCCCCGATGTTCTTCAGCTTACCCCAGACTGTAATTTGACTGCCTGCCGGAGTAACCGATAGCCCACCGGGGTGGAACCAATCAGGGTCTAAATCATCCTGCCCCAGGACCTCGAGGAGCGGCTTTACGCCGCCGACCATAGCGCCGATCGTGAAAATTGAATACGAATGCCTTTCCCAAGATTGAAATGCAATGGTCTTGCTGTCCGGCGACCATGATGGATGCCTATGCCCTCCAATTAACGTGAGCTGTCTCTGATTCTTTCCGTTGCTATCCATCACCCAAATGCGATCGTTGGTGCAATACGCGATGCGGCTCCCATCCGGCGACCATGTCGGCATGTATTTCGATACGCCGCCATGCGTTATACGCTCAATGTCTCGTCCGTCGGTGTCCATCACGTAAATCTCGTCAGGCCTTTCGTGGTTGTGAGATATAAAAGCAATCTTTCTGCCGTCGGGTGACCAAGACGGATAGCTTTCCCACTCCGGTTTCTTAATCAGTTTCCTGTTGTTTGTCCCATCCGAATCCATCACATAGATCGTTCGCTTCCATTTGTCATTCTCCCACGGATTAAGAAGCACGTCGTACGCGATCTTCGTCCCGTCTGGCGACCAGTCCGGATTTTGGTCCCACACACCGTCCGACAGTCTAATCAGGTTCTTTCCATCGGCGTCAATCACCCAGATTTGAATGTGACCTACGTTTCGATTGGACACAAACGCTATCTTCTTCCCGCCTGGCGACCATGACGGATCTTTGTCAATCGTCGGATTCACAGTTATTCTTCTCTGGTTTCCTCCGTCGCCGTCCATGACATAAATTTCAAAATTCCCGTCCCTGCTAGAGGTGAAGGCAATCTTGGTCTTGCGAGAGGCGTTACCGTCTGTTGAAATGTGCATCTGGATAAACAGAGAAACGACAAGCGCTGCTCCGAGAATGCTTCTAGCTTTGAAAAACATCATGTCCTCCTTAGTGGTTTATTCACTAAGTGTATATGGCAAGCGTTGGGTGTCGGTAGTTCACATTGTCTGAACTGTGATTTATGTGATGAAGTGATTGCCATGATTATCAATCCTTAGTTTCCAGTGATGAGTTGATCACCCGCTATTCACTCGTTTGAGGGATCTCTATAGGGTCATAATGCCAACAAATGCCAAAAGATGCTAACGGAAACGTCAACAGAATGCCAACGCGAGACGAAGGCGGCTCCAGTGCGCTTTGGGGCAATTTCTAGCGGCTAATCGCTCTCTTACGGGAGAAAATCGGCGATTTGAAAAACACATAAGGCGCAACCGTAAAACGGTGACGAAGACAGGCGCCATCGTGGATTGATGATTGCCCAAGGTTGCTTTTAACTCCATATAAGTTGCCTAGAATTATCAAGTGTGTAAGTCCGACTGTTGCGTAAATTAGCGAACCGATACTGTGTACAGCAATGCCAACGGGCCCCGTGATTTAAGGGGTGCGTTGGCATTTCCCGAAACGGAGGTTTCCTTTGCCAGCGCGGGTTCTCAGAGATTATCGTGCCAACAAAATGCCAACGGAAAAAAGTTTGGCTGCCAAGCCGGTTTCAGGGCTTAGGCATTTTGGGGACTACCGGCGACCAAAACAGACCGGGAAAGCCCATAATCAAGCGCTTGAATAGGGAGTAATCAATAGATTAAACGTAGTTGTTTAGTTCAGTCCAGAACTTACGCGCCAACAGGAAATCGTGACCTGGAGATCGCTCCTACATTAGGCTTATGGATCTCTATCGCCCTCCTTAGTCAGTCGGTTGATCGCACCCTACAAATGTACTTTTCAAACAGGCTCTATAGGGCTTGCGCAGTTTAACGGTAAGACTCCTGTAAATCGGCGATTCACAACCTTAGCATCCGTCTCTTGACAAAAGGGAGATTGGGCTACCGTAAACCGAAGTGTGCGAGCCTTGTACTATTAGACACATTTGGGGAATCAGAAGTTGCACAACGAAGAAAAAAGTGTTGTCGCTGAGGTGAAGGTACAGATGGGAAGGGAGTTTACAAAGAGATTTTCGTGGACTCGACAGATTATGGCAACGATACACCCGTCGACATTTAGGGAGGGATTACTGCATGAACTCGAAAAAGTTGCTTCGGAAGACAAGCGCAGGGCTATCGCAGATGACGCATACTTTCTACAAAGACACTGTATTATCCGGGCGAAAAGTGAAAGCGTTTTCCCAGTTGGAGGACATCAATTCGTAGATAGATTAGATGTAACTTTTAGCCTATCAATCTGTTTTGGGAATGTTGGTTCGTCGTGCTGCAGTTTAATCCCTGTTCCTATACCATCAAGCGAACGGATAGTGAGTAAGATTCACTATCGCCCTCGTTATCCAGTCGGTTGATCGATAGAGATCCCTGAGCATAATGTAGGAGCGATCAAGGACTGATTAAGGAGTGCGATAGAAAATCCCTCTCCAGGTCGCGATTTCCTGTTGGCGCGTAAGTTCTGGACCGCACTAAACAATTACGAAAAAAGTTTAGGTTTATCCATACCGGCACAGAGTCAGGTCGTATCGGGCGAATTGTGGACAATCCTTCCCGCACATCGGTTCAAGACAGTGTCAGACGAAGTTCATCGCGATTGACGTATTAGTTGCACGCACTGTAGGTAAGGTAGATTTGCGCTCCCCACTGCCGCGGAAAATATCACATCGTCTTGAAGTATTGATTCGCTAGGTGTTAAAATACGGATTGTCCGTGAGTTTGTATCCGAATCACGTATCACTGAGAGGTTCAGATGAATCCGAAGAGGACGTTAGAACCCGTGCAGATTTAACCCATGTTATGCCCAGAGAAACAGGAGAATAGGAAAAGACCGCCAAAGAACAACCGCTGAGTGGTGTCGACCAAGACCCGGGAACAATGTCCGATTAATCGGCGATGTGTTCGGAAGTTTCGATGAAGAAACATGGGATTGCGAGAAGGTTCGTTGTCGGATGCGGACTGAAGGATGTATCTCCGCGTAGCCCCGAATCACGACCAATGCCGATGGGGTTAAAATGATTTTGAATAAATTATGCCCATATAGTTTGAAGGCTCTATCCGCCAGAATACACCAGACAAATGATAAAGACCGAAACGCATGAATCTCAATCGATATCTTTTTCATTGGGTCGTAAACTCAGGCGATAAACTTTACGTCATACGAATCGAAATCAAAATCGAAAGAATCCGAGGAATTAGCACCACGTGAAGCAACTTTGCACCTGTTTTCTGTTTGTGTTGTCGTTCTACCCCTGTATTGCCTTTGGACAACAGACTTCAACAGAGTCCGGCAAAATTCACGGCGCAGTCTATCTGCAGAATCTAAAGCAGCCGGTCGCATCGGCACAAGTACGAATCGTTGAAACCGGACAGCGCGTCCTGACCGATGCGAACGGAGAATTTCAGTTTCGCAACCTGCCACCCGGTAAATTCACCCTCGCCACCAACGCTTCAGGATATATCGCTGCGACAGATGTGACGGTCGCCGTTACGCCGGCGGAAATCACCCACGTTGAAATCTATCTTGACCCGGTTGTCGTCTCGCTTGATGAAGTGGAGGTAACGGGGGAGCGTCCTTTGCAATCTCCTGGCAGACAAAGTTTGGGCGGCGCGGAGATTCAGCGCGTGCCGGGCACGGCTGGAGATGCACTCCGCGCGCTGCAATCTTTGCCCGCCGTCGGGGTGGCAAACGACTTCAGCGGCGCCCTGTATATTCGCGGCGGTTCCGATGAAGACAATCTCTATTACTTTGACCGAGTGCCGATCGGTTACCCCTACCATTTCGGTGGCATTGTATCCTCCCTTAGTTCCGAAGTGATTGATCGGATCGATGTCTACGCCGGTGGTTACGGCGCCGAATTTGGCGTTGATTCCCAAGCGGTTATCGACATCTATTCGCAGAACAAAAACACGGACGGTTTCGGTGGAACATTCAACCTGAACCTGCTCTACTCCGAAGGACTATTAGAGGGGAGAATTGGCGATAGGGGATTCTGGTATGCCGCTGGACGGAGAAGTTACATTGACCTGTTTCTCAGGTCGATATCGTTCGAGAGCGGGCAGATCACCGCCTTCCCAAGTTTCTGGGATTATCAGATGAAGGGCGGTTACAACCTCTCCGAAAAACACCGACTCTCGCTCAACATTTTTGCCTCCGGTGACAACTTCGCGCTAAAGCTGGATGGCGAAGACGTAGACGAGGACTTAAGAGGGGACATCAGTTTCGACAGTGGTTTCGAGGGAGCCGGCATTCACCTGCGTTCGCTGCTCACGGACCGCTTGACGTCCTACCTATCCTTGACCCGCTCCTATTTCGCGTTCGATGTCAATATCGGCGCCGGTCTGTCGCTCAAGATTGATGCGCCGCAGTACGTAATTCGGGAGGACCTCACCTACACACTGACTCCGAAACATCAAATCGAATCCGGTCTGATTGTCGGGCTTGAACCGGGAAGAGCAACCGGCAGGTTTATTCGTCCGCCGGATGAGGGCGAAGTTGATTACGATCCCCGGTTTATCGAGAAGCAAGTCTTTGACGAATCCGCACTTGGAAAACGATTTGAAGTCTATCTGCAAGACCGATACAGGGTGTTGCCATTTTTGTCAGTTGTGCTCGGTCTGCGAACGGATTACATAAATTATATTGACGAACTTTCCATACAGCCGCGCGGAAGCCTGCTGTTCGAAATCTCACCGGGTTCTCAGGTTCAGCTTTCCTACGGAAACTATCAGCAAAGGCCCGCACCGCCGCGGCTTACGCAGAGTGTCGGCAACCCGGAGTTGAACAACAGCCAAGCCAGCCATTACGTTTTGGAATATACGCGTGAAATCTCCGAGACGACCGAAGTCAAGGTCGCCGGTTACTACAAGGACCTCGTTGACCTAGCGATCCACGATGACGAAGCGCGATATCTGAATCAAGGCGTTGGGTTCGCGCAGGGGGCGGAGGTGTTCCTACGTCATCAAACCGGGAATCGATTCTTGAGTTGGGGTTCTTATGCTTATGGGCTCTCCAAACGGCGTGACCGCCCCGGTGAACCGTATCGCCTCTATTCGTTTGACCAGACGCATGTTGCTACTTTCGCCGCAACATACAGTCCGACCTCAACCTGGGAGATTGGCGCAAAATGGCAGTACCGAACTGGCAACCCCTATACTCCGGTGCTAGGCGCAGACCTGAAAATCGACCCGCGCAACGGTGGATCCATCTACGTACCAATTTATGCCGAGACCAATTCAGCGCGGCTTCCGGCGTATCATCGACTGGACGCGAAAATCAGCAAAGCCTTTCGATTCGACAACTGGCAGATGAGTGTCTTTCTTGAACTGCTAAACGTCTACAACCGCAAAAACCTGCTCGACTTCAACTACAGCGACGATTACTCGGAAAAGGAAGACATATACCAATTTCCGATTATCCCGTACATGGGTATAACCGTCGAATTGTAATCGTCGCTGAGTTTAGAAACCCCCAAAAACGCTCAAAGTTTGTGCCCATTCTCGGCAAGTCGGAGTCTCCAAAAACAGCGATTCCGTATGTCATCGAATTGTTGTCTTTTCCTTGTGCAGCAGCATCTCAATTAATCGTCTTTCTTTCCTTCGCCTCCGCTTTTTTTGTCGTATCACGCATGCGCGTCCGGTCCGCCCTTTGGACTCGACTCCCCTTTCAAAATCCTCGATAACCATTAGAACATTATCTTCCTGTGCCTGTGATATCTTGGTTGATAACGCTGGTGAGTTATGGTATAATTCTGCGAATCTCTGCTCCGTCTCGTTTTTTAATTGAAAACCTCAATACCGATGCGGAGCCTAATGTCCAAAGGGAGGATTAGTAATTTTGCGAGAATACGAGTTAGTTCTGATTATCAACCCGGAACTCGAAGACACCGAGACTGAGTCGCTCATTGAAGGAGTCAAGAATAATATCGAATCCAATGGCGGCGAAGTGCTCATGGTTGACCCGTGGGGAAAGAAACGACTTGCTTTTCCCATCAAGAAGAATAACGTCGGCTATTACGTTCTGCTCATCTTTAGAAGTGAACCGGCTTTTGTTCCTCAACTCAGCAATTCATTTCGGGTGATAGAATCTATCGTTCGACACATGGTGGTGCTGTTTGAAGGCGATCTTGACAAGGTCATTTCGCTAAGAGAGGAACGCCTGCCGCGCGAGAGGCACGCCCCACCTCCGCCCGAAGAGGCAAACAAGCCGGTTGCCCAAGAAACAGAATCGGAAAACGAGGATAGCGTTTCGGAAAATGAAGGTGAGGATCAGCCGGAAGAAGAGGCGGTCCCTGATAACTCCTAGCATCGTTTGGCGCGAAATATAAGGAGATAATACTATGGCAAGTTACAATAAAGTCATACTCATGGGTAACCTGACCCGCGATCCGGAACTGAAGTATATTCCGAGCGGAATGGCAGTGGCGAATCTAGGATTGGCCGTGAATCGAAATTGGACGGATCGCGAGTCGGGCGAAAAAAGAGAAGAGGTCTGTTTTGTTGATTTAGAGGCCTGGGGTCGAACTGCTGAGACGATGAATGAGTACCTGCAGAAAGGCAGAACAGTATTTATTGAAGGGCGTCTAAGACAGCAGCGCTGGGAAACCGACGACGGGCAAAATCGAAGTAAGCATGTGGTTGTTATTGATTCATTTCAATTTGTCGGCGGCCGTCAAGACGGAAGTGAGCAAGGCGGGTATAGCCAGCCGGGCGACGCGGCGCCTCAGTCTTCCGCATCTGACGCCGGGCCAGCCACTGAGGATGATATCCCTTTCTAGCGGCATCTATTGTCCCTACAGCAAGATTATTAATCTGAAAGCGGGCAAAATTGCGCCCGCTTTTTCCACGTAAATAGGATAGTGAGAGGAATCTGATTATGGCTGGACGCAAACGTTGCCGTCTGTGTATCGGAAAAGTCACGACGGTGGATTATAAAGATTTTTCTATGCTCAAGAATTTTACCAGCGAGCGTGGCAAGATTATTACGCGGCGAGCTTCGGGGAATTGTGCGAGGCACCAAAAGCTGGTTACTCGCGCTGTAAAACGCGCTCGAACCGTTGCTTTATTGCCCTTCAGCAAACAGTAAGTTCGTCAACAAATTTGTGATTGCACAGCGAGGAGTCTGATGGAAATCATTTTAAGAAAAACGGTGGCTGGGCTTGGAAACGGAGGAGAAGTAGTTAAAGTGGCTAACGGCTATGCGCGCAACTACCTCATTCCAATGCAACTCGCCATCCAAGCGACGGAGCAGAATCGTCGCCTATTCGAACAGGAAAAGCATATCCTGGAGAATCTCGAATCAAAGGAGAAGGCGCGCGCCGAACAGATTGCCGCTGGTATTGCCGATGTGACGTGTACGATTCAGCGGCGCTCCGGCGAGAACGACAGGCTTTTCGGGTCTGTCACTTCAATGGACATTGCGGAAGTGCTCTCCGCTCAATCCGTTGAAATTGATCGGCGTCAAATCGAATTGGATGATCCGATTAGAGAGCTGGGTGTGTTCACGGTTCCGATCCGTTTACATGCAGAAGTAGTGGCGGATCTACGGGTTGTCGTCGAACGCGAAGAGTAGCCTCAATATCGAATCGCACGGTAGGAGTCAAGGGTTTTGCCCCTATTTTTGAGCCATTCAGATTCCACGGAGTTTAAATCCGAAAAGGTGAGTTTCAATGGCGTCACCTGAACCAATTGAACCCCTCCACGATAGAGAAGCGGAACGAGCGGTGCTCGGCGCAATGCTCATGGATACGGATGTTATTCCGCGCGTCATGCCGATTCTGGGTGAAACCCCCGACGCCTTTTTTACGACGGATCACCAGATTATCTATTCCGCCGCCGTGGATATCTACGATCAGCATAGCAAGGCGGATATCCTTCTTGTTGCTGACCACCTCAAGAAAACGGATCAGTTGAAGCGCGTCGGCGGCACAATCTACCTGTACGACCTTCAAGCCAGGATTGTTGAAACCGAAAACACCGAGTTTCACGCGCAGATTGTACGAGACAAATGGATGCGCCGCCAACTCATCCTAGCAAGCGCGACGATTCGAGAGATTGCCCAAGACGGCGAGAAGGAGCTCGTTGATGTTCTAGACGAATCTCAGGAAGAAATCTTCCGATTGAATAGTCTGAACGTCAATCGCGGATTCATACCGCTGGGTTCACTCATAAATCAGAGCCTCAAAGACATTGAGGAACTATATCACAAGAAAGAGCAGTACGTCGGCACACCTAGTGGATTCACAGACCTGGATATATTGACCTCGGGGCTGCAACGTGGGGATTTAATCATTATCGCCGCCAGACCCAGTATGGGAAAAACCACTCTTGTGTTAAACATTGCTCAAAACATTGCGCTCGATCAGGAACTTCCCGTAGCCGTATTCAGTCTTGAGATGCCCGCGCGCCAAGTGGCAATGCGGATGCTTGCTGCCGAAGCACAGATAGATTTCGCCAAGCTTCGGATAGGGAACATTACAGATCAGAATTGGTCAAATCTCACTCAAGGCGCAACTACCTTGATGGAAGCGGGCAGCCGGATTTCTATCCATGAAGCCCGTGGAATTACGATACAGACGGTACGCGCGGAAGCTAGGCGGCTCAAGTCTCAACAGGAAAACTTGGCGTTAATCATAGTTGATTATTTGCAATTGCTGAGAGGGACCGGCCAGTATGCGGGACGGGAACAGGAGATAGCCGAAATTTCCCGTGCGCTCAAGGCGCTTGCTTGGGAGTTGGATGTCCCGATTATTGCCTGTTCACAGCTCAACCGCGAGCTGGAGAGGCGTCCTGACAAACGACCCCAACTTGCGGATCTGAGGGAATCGGGCGCAATCGAACAGGATGCCGATTTGGTGGTTTTCCTGCATCGAGACGATTATTACGACGAACAGTCTGAGGCGGCAGGCATGGCAGACCTGATTATTCGAAAACAGCGCAACGGCGCTACCGGTACCGTCCAACTGGAATTCATTAAGGAGCAAATGCGTTTTGCCAATCTCCAGGTCTGAGGAGAGAAGGACGGCGCTGGAACGGAGACATTTTACAGAACCGGCGCAATATCTGCACCGCACAACTTGTACCCCAGCTTTTTCGTACTCCGCTTCTGGTATTTTAAATGGCAGACCAACCTTCTGTCCCACAGCAAAAAACGGTCTCGCTACTTCGATTCGCTGATTTCGCCGGTGGACGAATACTCTACCGGCTTTCAGGCTTTGGCCGTGCGTCCATCTTCGTATTCCGAACCCTCGCGCTACTTTTCAAGCCCCCCTTCCAACTCAATTTACTCGTCCGTCAATTACGTCTAATCGGTGTTGATTCTCTATCTGTTGTATTGGTATCCGGAATCTTCACGGGCATGGTATTAGCCACTCAAGGCTACATTCAACTGAGCGATTTGTCCGCGGAGGGACAAATAGGCAGGTTTGTCTGTGTATCCCTGATTAAGGAGTTGGGACCAATGGTCACGGGGTTTGTGCTCGCAGGACGTATTGGCGCTTCAATTACCGCTGAACTCGGAACCATGAAGGTGACGGAACAGATTGACGCACTTTCAGTCATGGGAACCGATCCGGTGAAATACCTCGTTGTTCCTCGGTTCTTAGCTTGTGCGTATATGCTCCCAATCTTGACGGTTTTTTCGACGTTCTCCGGCATCGCGGGCGGATATGTTGTTGCTGTTCACCTATTTAGTATGAACGGCGTTTTCTTTATGAAGCAGGTGCAGAGCTATCTTTTCATAAGCAGCATATGCATTAGCCTCATCAAAGCAACTTCGTTCGGGATGGCGATTGCGCTAGTCGGTTGTTACAAAGGATTCACCATCTCTGTCGCCGGCGGTGCAGAGGGAGTAGGCAAGGCAACTACAGGATCAGCGGTTGTTTCTTTAATGCTTATTCTCGTTTTGGACGTGTTACTGAACCATTTGCTATTTACTCTTCTTCAACTGAAATAGGCGGTCACCGAGGGACACTCCCGGGAGGGCCTATAATTCTTGGCTTATGATTCAAATCAAAAATCTTTGGAAGAGTTTCGAAGGCAAGCAAGTATTAAAGGGGCTGGATCTGCATATCCCGCGCGGTGAAACATTGGTCATCATGGGGCGCAGCGGATGCGGAAAGAGTCTTCTTTTGAAGCTTGTTACCGGTTTGATGCAGCCCGATGCTGGCGAGATCTTGGTTGACGGAGAAGAGATTTCGGGGCTAAAGTTTAAACAACTGAATCAAATGCGGCGTAAAATTGGGCTGCTATTCCAATCGGCGGCGCTCTTTGATTCGATGACCGTTGAAGAAAATGTCGGGTTTATGCTCGCCCAACACACGAAACTCTCTAGGGCAGAGATTAGAGAGATTGTCATTGAGAAACTTCACTTGGTGGACCTCGATGGTACCGAGCACTTGAGACCTGCGGAACTTAGTGGCGGCATGCGAAAACGGGTTGGTCTTGCGCGCGCCATCGCATTTGATCCCGAGGTGATTTTATATGACGAACCCACAACGGGATTAGATCCGGTTACCTGCGTCGAAATCAACAGATTGATTCAAAGCCTGCATACGAAACTTGAGGTGACTTCTGTCGTCGTGACACACGATATGGATAGTGCCTTCACCGTCGCTACGCGTATGGCGATGATACATAGTGGACAGATTGTTGCTTTTGGTCACCCAAACGAGATGCTTGAGAATGACGACCCGATTTTACAGCAGTTCATTCTTCTCGGCGCTCCCGAACAGATTCTTAACGTTAGTAACCCGGTGTTAAAGGAGTTTATCCTCAATTTACGCGAAAATTAATCCGCGGGCAAATGCACTCTTACCGTCTATAGTGGCATAATTCACGGCGTATTCTTCCGCCAAAATCGAAAAAAGAGGGAATTGATGAATTCATGGACAACCCATGCAAAAGTGGGAATTGTCGTTATAATTGGGCTTGTATTACTTGGGATTCTACTTTTCATGGCAACCGATTGGCCGTTCGCCGCTAGTGGCGACCACCTAACCGTTCACTTCGAGCGCGTCAACGATCTTCAGCGAGGCGCCGGCGTCTACCTATCGGGAGTCCCGATTGGAAAAGTGACAGCCGTTGAATTAAAGGCGACCGAGGACATCGTTGAAATTCGTATGCGCGTGAAAAATGCGTTTCAACGCCTCAGGCAGGGCTGCACAGTCAAGATTGGAATCATCGGTTTTGTAGGAGAGGCTTACATTGATGTAGTCAACGGACCGATGGACGGTCCGCTCTTAAAACCTTCCGATCTACCGTTAACCGGTCAATCCCCGGTGGGCATACAGGATTTTCTTCAAAAATCCAATCAGGCTATCCTGGAAACAACACAATTCGTTCAATCGGCAAATGAACTGATACAACTGAATCAAGAGAACATACAGCAGGGCATCGCGGATGTGCGGCAGCTCGTGGCGCAGACAGGAGAGGCGGTAGAACAAGCAAGCAACAACACGCAAGAAACAGTCGAAATCGTTAAGCGGTTAGCTACCGAGAACGACCAGCGTTTCGAACAAACCCTCGGGCGCGTGAATCAGTTGTTGGAGCAACTGACGGGAGATTCTCAACTTCTCGGGGAACGTATAGATGCCATTACAAGCTCAGTGCTCGACCTCGTGGATCGAAATTCCGATTCGATCGATCAGATTGTCACGGATTTGAACGCCGGATCTTCCGATTTTCGGGGACTTTCCCAACAGTTGCGTAAAGATCTCGGGGAGTTGAATGCCGAACTCTCCGGTTTGGTGGCAGAAAGTCGAGAACTTATCGAGTCTGATGCGCCGAAATTGAAACAGATTCTGGAGGATATTGCGGACACAACCGCAGAACTTGAGGAACTTCCCGAGAATCTCAACCAAATCCTTGAGAAAGTCCGGCACGGCGACGGAAGTTTAGCCCAATTGTTGAACAAACCCGACACGGTCAATGAAGTGCGCGAAACACTAAAAACAATCAAGGACACCGTAGGGGAGATACACAGTTTTTCAGGGAAGGTGGACGATCGATTTGGCGACCTCAAACCCCCTGAATTGGCATGGGATTACGAGCTCCGTTATCTCAGTCTTGAGGAGAGCCTTCATAATGAATTCGCACTAGTGTTGTTGCCATCGTTAACGCAGCGCCTCCGATTCGGATTTGGGATACGGGATAAAGACGTGAAATTTGAGTCCCAATATGCCCAAGATTTCTTCGACGGACGTATACGCGGGCGACTCGGATTCATGCGGTCAAGGGCTGGGCTCGGAATGGATGTCTGGTTGTTGGCTCGGCGGCTCGGGTTGACCGTTGAGGGGTTTCATCTTACCAGCAAAAACCCCGAACTCAACGCAGAGTTAGCGTGGCGGTTCTTCCGCTATGGACATTTGATTCTCGGCGCCGAGAATCTCGTGGATGACATTCGCTATACGGCGGGAATCCGACTGATTAGAAGCAATTGGTAAACCGTTTCATAGCCTAAATATTCAAGTCGGGATCGATGGCAAAAGAACGTCGACAGTTTGTCTGTCAGGAATGCGGATACGTTTCTCTCAAGTGGCTAGGCAGGTGTTCCGAGTGCCAGAAGTGGAACAGCTTTACCGAAGAAATTGAGTTTGAAACGTCATCGCCGGCGCATCGCACAATCGGAAAGCCGTCTCGTCAACCAGAACCAATTAGAGAGATTGCCGCGAGCGAAGAAGATCGGCTGCTCACCGGCATTCGTGAATTCGATCGGGTGCTTGGCGATGGCATTGTTCCCGGCTCCGTCATTCTGATTGGAGGCGATCCGGGCATCGGCAAATCTACGCTGCTTCTGCAAGCTAGCGACGCCGTAAGTCGGGTTTACGGCACGGTGCTATACGTTACCGGCGAAGAATCTGCCGCCCAAACCAAGCTTCGTGCAAACCGCCTCGGACTCTCATCAGAGACGCTGCTCGTGTTGTGCGAAAATGACCTTGAACAAATTGAGGCGCACATCGCGGCGGTTCAGCCCAGCATGGTGGTCATCGATTCTATTCAGGCGGTGTATCTGCCGGCGTTGCAGTCGGCGCCGGGCAGCGTAACCCAGATACGCGAATGTGCGGGGCAGTTGCTTATCCTCGCAAAAAGCAAGGACATACCGGTTGTGCTCGTGGGCCACGTTACCAAGGATGGAGCGTTGGCGGGACCGCGAATGTTGGAGCACATTGTGGATACCGTGCTCTACTTTGAAGGTGAACAGCAGCATATTTATCGGGTATTGCGTGCCGTCAAGAATCGATTTGGGTCAACCAACGAAATCGGGATCTTTGAAATGCTGAGCCGGGGGTTGGTGGATGTAGAGAACCCGTCAGTGCTATTCCTTGGAGATAGGCAGGAAAACATCTCGGGCTCCGTTGTTGTGTCAAGTATTGAGGGGACCCGCCCTCTTCTCTTGGAACTTCAAGCGCTCGTTTCGCCATCAAACTTCGCTTTTCCGCGCAACACAACAGCCGGGGTGGATCGCCAGAGAATTGCGATGCTAGTCGCTGTGTTGCATAAGCGTATCGGGATGAACATTGGCGATTCGGATGTATTCGTCAATATCACCGGCGGTGTTCGTGTAGATGAACCCGGGATTGACCTCGGGATTGTCATAGCGATTATATCCAACCACCGCGACATGACGATTGACCCCTATACTGTCCTGATTGGCGAGGTCGGATTAGGCGGCGAGGTTCGCCCGGTGGCGCATATTGACAAGCGGTTACGCGAAGCGGCAAAACTCGGGTTCAAACGAGCAATCCTGCCGGAAACGAATCGCAAAGGATTGGACTTGACCGAGAACATCGAGTTGTTTGGAGCCAAGAATCTCCATGACGTACTAAACACTCTGTTTTAAGCAGGTTTGGAGAACAAATTTTATATTTAGGAGGATTGATGGCGACGTGGACGGAAATCTCCCAACCTTCCACTCTTCCATACTTCCAATCCCATTCATTCGATTCGCTTCAGAAGACAAACTTTCATACTGAAGCTTGTTAGGTGCATAATTACATCGTGCTAATTATCTCTGTTGTGCGTAATCTTACGAGTCAATCCGTTAACCAAACCTAATCCTAATTTCTACCAACGTGTCTAACATTTCGAAAACGTGAAAGAAGGTGACTGATATGCAGATCTGGATTATACGTGCAATCTTCATGATCTTGAGTGCTGCCTTCGGTTATGGCATTGATGGTAACTATGGGGGTGCTGTAGCGCTAATCGTCGCTATCATTGCGATTGGGCTTGAATCATCCGTCCCGCGTCCGTTACTTCGAGATTTCTTTGCCTCTCTGGTTGGGCTGACCTTTGGTCTTATAATCGCTGGTTTAGTTATTCACATTATGTCTCAGACGACCACGGTAAACCCAATGGTAAGGATGGGCACAGTTCTCGTGATGAGCTATGCCGGGATGATGATTATCTATCGCAGACGAAAAAATTTTGGACTTTTCTCTCGATCCAAGCAAGGCGCGTCCTCCTCGTCACCAAGCTACAAGATTCTGGATACCAGTGTTATTATTGACGGCAGAATTCTAGAAATTTGCCAAACGGGATTTCTTACGGGCATCATTGTGATACCGAGATTTGTCTTGAATGAGTTACAGCACATCGCGGATTCTACTGAACAACTCCGGCGAAACAAGGGACGGCGTGGTTTTAAGATTTTGCGCGATTTGCAGAATGACCCCGACATGGAGGTCGATATCACCGAGGAGGATTTCCCGGACATCGCTGAGGTCGACGCGAAGCTGGTTCGTCTTGCCCAAGAGTTGGATTCGAAAATCGTGACGAACGACTTCAACTTGAGCAAAGTTGCAGAGCTGCAGGGCGTGACCGTTTTGAACATTAATGCGCTTGCCAATGCGGTTCGACCCGTTGTCGTGGCTGGCGAGGTTATTCAGGTACACGTTCTCAAAGAGGGCAAGGAGCTGAATCAAGGCGTCGGCTATCTTGATGATGGGACGATGGTCATCGTTGAGGGCGGCAAGTCTCATGTGGGACAGATAATCGATGTGGTCGTCACGCAGATGTTGAGGACGAGCGCGGGACAGATGATTTTCACCCGAAGAAAAGCCGATGAAGTGGACGCAAACGAATCAGAAGATATACGCTCTTATCCCCGCGGCTGGTAGTGGAAGCCGAATGCGGACCTCGGTGAAAAAGCCGTACCTTAATCTGGGTGACAAACCGATTCTCGTGCATACAATTGGCGTATTCGACAATAATCCGGTTATCGATACAATCTCCGTGATTGTTGATGACGCCGATCTTGAGTTCTGCCAATCGAGGGTTATCGCTCCGAATGCTTTCCAGAAGGTGGGAGACTTGGTTGTCGGGGGACTGACACGCCAAGCTTCCGTGTTCAATGGTCTCCAATCGTTACCGACCGATGTAGATTGCGTCATCGTTCATGACGGGGTGCGTCCGTTTGTGACAGATGAGGTTATCTTTGCCTGTATCGAGGCGGCCGACGAGTTCGGAGCGGCGGTAGCAGCCGTCCCGGTAAAGGATACGGTTAAGGTTGCAAGCGCGGACGGATTTATCGTGGACACGCCGGATCGGGATAAACTTTGGGCGGTGCAGACGCCTCAAGCATTTCGTGCATCGGTGCTGTTGGACGCGCACGCGTTGGCACAACGTGAAGGGGTAACGGCAACCGATGATGCCATGCTTGTTGAGCAACTCGGTTTCAGGGTGAAAATCGTCTCGGGAAGTGATGCCAACCTGAAGATTACGACTCCGGACGATTTGATTATTGCCGAAGCGCTGAAGAGGAGGACATGCGCGTAGGTATTGGTTACGACCTTCACCGACTCGTGCCGAACCGCAAATTGATTCTCGGCGGTGTTGAAATTCCCCACGCGCTGGGGTTGCTGGGACACTCGGATGCGGATGTGTTGACCCATGCTGTTATTGATGCGATACTGGGCGCTGCGGCGCTGGGCGACATCGGTTCCCATTTCCCGGATACGGACCCCGAATACGAAGGGATAAACAGTCTCATTCTGCTCGAAAAAGTTAAAGCCAAAATAGAGAATCTGGGTCACGTCGTTCAGAATGTGGACAGTACAATCATCGCTCAACGACCCAAAATGGCCCCTCACATTCCTGAAATGCGGCAGCATCTTGCTGAAACCTTACGGTTATTACCGAATGAGGTCAACGTCAAAGCCACAACATCGGAAGGAATAGGCATTGTTGGGGATGAGAAGGCAATCGCAGCTCAAGCGATTGTCTGTTTGGGTTGAGCGTCTGGAATAAGGGTCTTGTTACGGGAATCAAGCATCATCATCAAGAGGCAATAGATGGGATTAAACATTTATAATTCGCTAAACCGGCAACTGGAAGAATTCGTTCCGCTTCAAGACGGAAAAGTGCTAATGTACAGTTGCGGTCCCACGGTCTATGATTTCTTCCACATCGGTAATGCCCGTACATTCATGGTTTCCGATATTGTTCGCCGCTACCTTGAATACAAAGAATATTCGGTCAAGTTGGTACAAAACCTTACGGACATTGATGACAAGATTATCAACCGCGCAGCAGAGTTAGGAACACATGCATCGCTGCTTGCCAAGAACAATGCAGAGGCGTACTTTGAGGATTCGGAGTGTCTTGGCATTCGCGCGGCGGACGTCCATCCGAGGGCAACCGATCATATACCGGAGATTATAGAGTTAATCCAAATCCTGATGGATAAGGGAGCCGCGTATACGGTGAATGGCGACGTGTACTACCGCGTGGATCGTTTCGACGGATACGGAAAACTCTCCCATCGCCGCCCCGAAGATTTGCTTGCCGGAGCGCGAGTTGAAGTCAATGAACGAAAAGAGGACGCGCGCGATTTCGACCTTTGGAAGAAAGCCAAGCCGGGAGAGCCGTGGTGGGACAGTCCGTGGGGTAAGGGGCGTCCCGGGTGGCATATCGAGTGTTCCGCGATGGCGATGAAACATCTTGGGGAGACAATTGATATTCATGCCGGCGGACAAGATTTGCAATTCCCACATCATGAAAATGAGATTGCGCAGAGCGAGTTGGCGACGGGAAAACCGTTTGCGCGATACTGGATGCACGTCGCATTCCTGCGCGTTAACGGGCAGCGCATGGGAAAATCCGAACGGAATTTCATCTTTGTGCGCGATGCTCTAACGGATTATTCTGCCGAAGCCATTCGCCACTTCCTAATCTCGGCACACTACCGTCATCCATTGGACTATAGCTCATCAAGCCTGAAGGAGTCGAGCAGCGCGATACGACGTTTGAATAACTGTCTGGATGCGTTGAAACCGTACCAAACTATGAGCGGCATGGGGTTTCCGGTCGGAGATACTCCCAACGAAGCGCATACCACAATTCTTGCGGCAGTTCAATCCATGCGAGATGGGTTTGAAGAGGCTATGGATGCCGACTTCAATACGGCTATGGCGATAGGCGAGATTTTCAAATTCGTCGGTGAGATTAACCAGACACTTGCCAAAGCGGGTGAAAATCTGCCTGACGCCGCAAAAGCGGCATTGGGTAGAGGATATGGTAACCTCAAAGAAATGTGTGAGGTGCTTGGAATATTCAGCGAATTGAACGATTCCGATGTTGCCAACTCGGAGATGATGAATCAGCTAATGAATCTCATCATAGATGTCCGTCAAACGGCGAGGAAGCGAAAAGATTGGGATACCGCGGATAAAATTCGTGATAGGCTGAAACAACTTAACATCGAATTGCAAGATACTCGTCAAGACGTAACCTGGAAAATCACCGATTAAGCTGCCGCACCATGTGAAAATTACTCAAGAAAATCGTATTATAATTTGGGATGTCGGGTTCAGCGGCTATTCAACCGAATGAAGAACCAATTATCCCGATACTCATTATATAAGGAGTTCAAAATGTCTCGTCCAATTGTTTTCGTGTTGCTGTTTGTCTGCCTTTTGAGCATTTCTGCCTGCTCCAAAGTAATCTCAAAACAGGAATGGAGTGAGAATTACGCGCTTATGGATGGCGTGAGATCCACAAGCCCTGAAATGATTGACGGGAACCTAAAAACTCTCGGCAAAACACTGTTTCCTGTTGAAACTCAAAACCTCTACGGCGCGACCCCGGCGTCCGAGGTGATTATCACGTTGCCGAAAAAACGGAAGATTAGCCGAATGGTCGTTCATTCAAGGAATTTGAAGACATTCGACGTGTTAGCTGATAAAGGTGGAGGTACCGGAGATCGGATAAATTGGAAACTGGTCGGAGAGGTCAAGAGCGTACAGAAAAACCCCATAGATATTTCTTTAAGGACGGTATTTCCTACGGAAAGAATTAGGGTACGCATACTGTCGACGAGCGACGATGCAGAACTCCGACGCATGCACAGGGCGCGTACCGGCGGTGGACGCGGACATGGAGCCCACCGTCGTGCAGCCGGTGAAATCTTTGAGGTCGAGTTGTACGGCTTTCAATCGGCAGAGGAAATCGCAGAAAAGGAAGCGGAAGAAATACTCGATTCCCAAGAAAAGGAACTCGATGACTTGTTAAAGTAACCCAAGTTGCCACCTTTGTCCGACGAAGCGCAGAAACCGAGTTTTTTCCAACGTGGAAACACGAATTTGACGAAAATCAGCCCAATTTGCTTATAATTTTGCAAACGTGAATCAAAAACTTGGTTTCTTTGTCATAGGTAGCAACTTGCGTTAAAGTAACACTTTTCTTCCATTTCCGGTCACACACAAGTTTTTGCTACGATAGAATCGCCGTACTTTAATTTGACGTAGCCCATTTCATTGGGTTTCATGGTCATTTACATCCATCTTTACACATATTATGATTGTATGTAAATCAACGATGACAATATGTGTAATTTCCTGCAAAACGGACGTGCCCTCGTAGCGCAAACTGTTATACTCAACGCTGTTGAGAATTGCTTATTTTGTAGGAGCGATCTCCGAATCGCGACCTAATTAAATCTTGGTACCCCCAGAGGGATCAAGCGAATGGATAATGAGCGCGATAGAAATCCCGTGCGATAGAGATCTTCAGTGCTGATAGAATGCGAGATGTCCAGATTCCCGCGCCCCAGCGAAGATCAAGCGAACGGGTAATGAGTGCGATTTGGTAGCGTCCCATCATTCCTGTCGGAATGATTCATTCAGCAAGCAACACTTTTGTACCGCAAACTGTTAGTTTGCGATCACAATCCATCAGCGGTACACGTTCATTTTTCGCTCTATGACTGGCTTTCCGAGAGTGTTACTTGGTAGAGAAACATTAATTCGACCTACTGCAAAGCCCCAGAGAGATCAAGCGAATGGATAATGAGCGCGATAGAAATCCCATAGAAGATTCTGTGCGACAGAAATCCATTGTCGTACAGAAGAATCTAATTACCCACTAAGGATGTGTAATCATTAATTGCAATAACTACATGAGCTTGTGTTCTGTGGCGACGAATCGCGGAACAAATCAATTTTGGAGATACAACTGATAGAGTCATCGCAAGGATATTTGCATTCCGGAATTCTGTCCGCTTGCATTTGGTTCAATTCTTTTATATAATGAATCGGCTGCTTGAGCGGAAAAGTTCTAGCCCGAGGGCAACATGTGTAGGATAGGGCATTCCGCACGAATTTCTAATACCGAAGGAGAAAAAATATGCGTTCTATAGTATTTACGGCTGCACTTGTTTTCATAGCCTCAGTTTTGCTCGTGAGTTGCGTGAGTACCGGCCCAAAGGTACAATGGAGTAAAAATCTCGCCATTGAAGCCACGAGTCGGGATCCCAATTCCAGATTTCACGACGACAATCTGTACACAGAAGGTGAAACCGGGCCAATCATTGAAGATGAAAAGGATAAAGAATCACAATTGGAAGCCGACAAATATAGCGAAGCCGTCCTTGAGTGGCTTAACCCTCAGAAGATTCAACGAGTTGTAATCAAAGCCGACATCGGCGAGATGGAATATTTTAAGATTCAGTATTTGGACGATCAAGAGGAATGGCAGGTCCTTCGCGACGTCAAGGATCATGTCCGAGAGAAATACGAGACTAGATTTAAGGAACCGGTAATGTCTCGCAAGTTACGGTTGTTGGTGCCGCGTGCTTGGGAGTCGCGTCGCGTTGGTGGTGGCAAGCGAACACAGAGAAGTGATGGCGGAGCGCCTGTTCTGACGTATAGGAAAATTCGAGAAATTGAAGTCTACTACGCTTTGCCGCCAGCGGAGCCGGTAGCACCGGTAGCGCCGGTAGCTAGCGAGTGAGCAGCGCAGATGATATTCTCCGAGGAGACAAAGAGTTTAGTCCATCTTAGTATCATTCCCGGAGTGGGTTATCAAACCATACAACGTCTGTTGGCTGCATTTGGATCCGCCCAGACAGCTTTAGACGCCACACTGCAAGAGCTAACTCAAATTGAAGGGCTGTCCTCAAACGTCAGCCAACGGGTGATTCGCGGTAAATCCCGCGTTTCCGTGGACCAAGAATTGGAACTTATCGGTGCGCACAATTGCCACTTGGTCACCGTTAATGATAGCGCCTATCCGATGCTCCTCAAGGAGATTGCCGATCCCCCGCCTTTGCTCTATGTGCGGGGTGACCTCGGCGAACCGGATGCGCCAAGTATAACTATTGTCGGGACCCGAAGTCCGACAAACTACGGTAAGACAATTAGCCGTCAATTGAGCCAACAACTCGCGGAAAACGGCGTTACCGTCATCAGCGGTTTTGCGAGAGGGATTGACACGTGTGCACACCAAGGGGCACTTCAGGCAAACGGACGAACAATTGCTGTACTAGGCAACGGCTTGAGCCAGATATATCCCGACGAAAACAGGGATCTGGCTGATGAAATCGTGGAGTCGGGAGCGTTGATTTCGGAATTTGCGATGTCGGTGCCGCCGTTTCCAAAAAACTTCCCGCGCCGCAACCGGCTCGTGAGTGGTATGAGTTCGGGAACGGTGGTGGTTGAAGCATCGGTTCGCAGCGGATCGTTGATTACCGCGCGCCATGCCGCGGAGCAGGGACGGGAAGTGTTCGCCGTACCGGGGCAGGTTTTCTCGAATCAATCAAAAGGCTCGCATCAACTGATTAACCAAGGGGCGAAGTTGATAAACGCTATCGACGATATTTGGGAAGCCTTCCCGGATCGGCGGTTGACTCCAACCCTCTCTTCTTCACCGGCTCAACTCCCTTTAGATGATAATAGCTTTTCTCAAGGACAAGCGAGCTCCAATCTCTTTGCCGAAGTGCCTGCCCGAGATACATCAATCGGGAGTATGGGAACGCCTGCGGTAAAACCGACGATACAATCAACACCCGAGCTTAGCGCTGATGAAAGAGCTGTTCTTGAAGCAATTGATCTCCCATGTTCGCACATCGATCAGATTGCTCGGACGACATCACTTCCTATGAACAAAGTTTCCAGCACTCTTGTTATGCTTGAACTCAAGGGAATCGTCCAGCAAATGCCGGGCAAGCAATTTGCCCGACAAACGTAAATTTACAGACGGAGACCAGAGACGTGCAGTCAAAACCGCTGAGTTTTGAAAAACCGCTAAACAAACTCGATCAGCATATCGCGCAACTCAAAGGCTTTGCCGAAGCCAATCCCGAACTCGACCTTGCCCGTGGAATCGGAGCGCTTGAGAAAAACTTTGCAAGCCTCACGAAGCAGGCGTTTCAAAAATTGACCCGCTGGGATAAGGTGTGGCTGGCACGGCACGAGCAGCGTCCGCAGGCGTCGACTTATACAGGGGCTTTCTTCGATGAGCCTTTCGAGTTGCGCGGCGATCGGTTGCATGCGGATGACCGCGCGCTAATAGCCGGGTTGGCTCAGTTCGATGGGCACCCCATTGCCTACTTGGCGCAGCAGAAGGGCACGAACCTCGAAGAGCGGCAAGAAATGAATTTCGGGTACACGCACCCGGAGGGTTACCGCAAAGCGCGGCGCGTGATGAAATTGGCGGATAAGTTTGGTTTACCTCTAATCTGCTTTGTCGATACCCCAGGCGCCCACTTTGATCGGCGCTCGGAGGAATACGGTCAAGCGATGGCGATTGCGGAGAATCTCGCCGAGATGGCATCCTTACGCGTGCCGATTATTGTAGTCTTGATTGGCGAAGGAGGCAGCGGGGGCGCGTTAGCTATTGCGGTTGGCGATCGAGTGCTCATGATGGAACACGCGGTGTACTGCGTCGCACCGCCGGAGGCGTGCAGCGGAATTGTGTGGAAAGATCAGGGGCAACACGCCCCCGAAGCGGCGGAGGGGCTAAAACCGACTGCGGACGATCTGTTGAAACTCGGAATTATCGATGAAATCATCCCTGAACCCCTCGGCGGAGCGCACCGGGATGTCTCGCTTGCCACCAGACGGGTCAAAATGGCAATTCGAAAGAATCTCAACGCATTGTTGGAGATTGATACGGAGCAACTCGTCCAAGAGCGGTATGAACGCTACAGAAAGATTGGCGTCTATGGCGAGGAGTTGTAGGGAACGCAGATCTGCGTTCCCTACTTGCCTGATTCATACAAAGAAGCAAAGACGTAGAGAATAATGATCCTTATTCCTTACGATAGCCCTACAAAATGTGATTCTCGCGGAAAATTGCCATTTTTCCTTTCTACGTCAGTCCTGTCTACTTCCTCCTTCCTTTCTTCCACCCTCCCAATCTTCCCTAATTCCATTAAATGCGCGATCCTGTTTCCCCTGCTCCATCTATTTCAATTTGTGCTTATTCCACAACTGCAGTTACCACGCCCATCCCAATCCGCGCTCCCATCTTCTTAATCTCAAACCGTGCGCCGACCTGAAGTGCCATCGGCACGTCAAGAGCGATAGACACATGGGCGTGCTCCCCCGGGTTGACCATTGGAATTTCAGGCGGGAGGCGGAGGTGTCCGGTGACATCAATTGTCCATAAATGGATTTCGGGTTTGTCGTTGCCAACTAGCGGCACGTGCGTCTTGCACTCCTCCGGCGTCATGATATAAACCGCCGCTTCAAAGACGGTGTGGGATTTTATGCTTTTCGGTTCCGACACGACCTGCCCAGGCAAAATCCAACCCGGCTCGGCATCGACCTGCACCTCATCATCCCTCAATGCGACCAAGCGCGTTTTGACCCGCTCTCCCTGTCCTACAATATCAACCGCATGCCCGACAGCCAGTCCGCCTTGGAGAACTTGCCCGCGTAGCGTCGAGATCCCTTTCGGATCATCGGTCACTTCACGAATCGGCATCAACAGCGGCAATTCTAGCGAGTTAATCGGTTGGGGCATAAAACTCCCCATCGCTAGAATCAAATCGACAATCGGCTTCCAGTGCTCCGAGTCTAGATTATGACCTTTATATCTCAGCGCTTTCAGGGCGTCGCCAACGATAATTGGCGAGTTCGCCTCATCATAACCGTAATCCGTGAGCAGTTCGCGAATTTCCACAGCGCAGATCTCAATCAACTCCGGATCCTCGACCCTCTCGGTTTGGTTGAGAAACGTAATGATGACGGGAACGTGAGTTTGGCGAGCAAGTCGAATTTGTGCCTCGGACAATTCGGTTACCCCATCGACCGCGCTCACGACCCAAATTGCTCCTCGGACTTCCGGCGAACCGCTAATCAGCATCTTGACGGTATCCGTTTGGCTTACACAGTCGATTTGCATGTAGTGCCTGCCACTTGTTTCGTAGTCGACCGACCGGTAATCAAGACCCATCCCCTCATTGATTGGGTGGTGAGCAGGCTGTTGCGATTCGATGTCCGTCGAGTCTGCCGGAGTCGATCCAATTCGAGATACCACTTTTGTCATCGCCGCGGTGAGTGAAGTCTTTCCAGCTTGCGCTCCGCCCAGCGTGCAAACTACCAGTGCTTGATGCCGGTAACCTCTTTTTTCGTCCATGATTGCACCCTTCTATCGAAAATATTGTTCATGTACCATGTTATCATATCATGACAGAATGAAACAATAGCGACGTGATGCCTGCGGCTCACGGTATGTTATTTTGCTTCAGGGGAAACGCATCTAAATTTTCTGCCTGATAAAAAAGAAAATCAGGCTAGGTTTGTGATAATTTTATTAGGGGTTGTAGGTTGGGTTGAACGGAATTCGTTAGTGATCGCTAATCTTAGTGGAGTTTTCGAGTGCCGACCTTGCCTGAACCTGCCACAATTTGAGTGAAACCCAACATTAATCGTACATTCTACCGCCATGAGACATCCTCTATAATTAGATGCGTTCCCCTGGTTTTGCGTTGACACGTTTTGCAACGAATCCTATAATTGGCATCGTACCCGATGTCTGTATCGAGTCTGCAAACGCTGGAGGTGCACATGATTCTTACGATGAACAAACACCCGATGGAGTTGAACGGGAAATATCTGGGCATGCTGCGCGAAGCCAACGACCTTCTTGGCGACTCCGAAGCGCTCAATGAGCGTCTCGAAGAGGATGGTTACCTGCTCATCCGTGCGCTTCACAACCGCAATAAGGTCGAGAGGGCTCGTCAAATCCTTCTCGAAAAACTTGATGAGAATGGACAACTCGACAAATCCTATCCATTATCGCAGGGTGTTCCGGCGTCGGGCAAACGGGGTAAATTCCTCGGGGGAAATAAGGCGGTCACCCACAATCCGGCATTTCTTGAGGTTGTCGAGTCTCCGGAGATTATGGGTTTCTGCGAGACGTATTTCGACGCACCCGTGATGACATACGATTTCAAGTGGTTGCGCGTGATTCAACCGGGCGGGTTTTCGGGCGCGCACTACGACATCGTTTATATGGGGCGCGGTACAAAGCGCGTCCTTACCTGCTGGACGCCGCTCGGCGATATCCCACTCGAAATGGGGCCGTTGATGCTTTTGGTCGGTTCGCATCGGTTTGAGGCGATTAGGAAAACCTACGCGAAAATGGATGTCGACAGGGATCACGTTACAGGTTCGTTTTCGTATGACCCCAATGAATTGGTCGATCGCTATGGCGGACGTTGGGGAACGAATTCATTCGAGATGGGAGATGTGCTAATCTTCGGCATGTATACCATGCACGCCTCATTGGATAACACCACTGATCGCTTTCGGCTAAGCACCGACACCCGCTATCAACGCGCCGACGAACTGGTGGATGAGCGTTGGATTGGCGAAACTCCTATGGCTCATTATGCGTGGACAAAGGGTGAAACGGTGCCAATGGAAGAGATGCGGAATCGATGGGGAGTGTAAAAAGGCTGGGAGATTGGAAGGGTGGAAGATAGCTGGCGGTTTGGGAATCGCCAAATCCGGTATTGCGTGGAAAGTTCAGTTGCGCTTCAAGGCCGGGAGCAGTTCGCTTGCGGCGATTGCGGTTAAGACAAGGAGCGCGCCGAAAATCTGAATCCATGTCAGTCGGTCTCCGGCTAACAGATAACCGAAGAGCACGGCAAAAACAGGCTCCATTGTCAGAATGATAGCGGTTTTGGTTGCAGACAAGCGCTGTTGAACGTATGTCTGTACGGTGAAAGCGACGGCGGACGCGAGTACGCCGGTGATGAGCAGAGCGAACCAAACATGTACAGGTGGAAACGAGGGGTTTTCGAGAAGCAGCCACGGAAGTCCGCATAGGAACGCGGTCGTGACCATCTGCGCCAGCGCCAGAGCGCCAGCGTCGTGACGATGGGCGTAATGAGACAGCAGGGCGATGTGCAGTCCGAAGCAGGCGGCGCAACCGAGGGTAAGCCCGTCCCCGATACGTATGGCTTCCGGGCTATCCCCAACGAGCAGGAACGTTCCAACCAAGCACGCTCCCAAAGGTAAGAGAAAAACGCGATCGATGCGGGCTCTAAACAGGGCAAGACTGGCAACCGGCGCGAAGACGACAAACAGCCCCGTGATGAGACCGGAGTTGGTTGGTGTCGTATAGCGCAGTCCGTAGGTTTGAAGAAGGTAACCGCCCGCGAGGCATATCCCGAATCCGGTACCGGCGACAAACGTTCCGCGCCTCAGCCGCTTGAATGAAAAAGGACCAAGACACAGCGTCGCGATAGTGAATCGAAGAGCCAGGAAGCCAAGGACGGAGTACGCCATGATCGAATCTCGAACCACGACAAACGTCCAGCCCCAGACTGCGGCAACGAGGATGAGCAGTCCCGACAGAAGTAAATTCGTCATTATTCAGTTGCGCGTTACCTCCGTTTCACTAGATACAGGTTGAATTGCCGTCTGCCGACCAGTTAATCAGGCAATTTCAGACATCGTCGCTTTTATAGCAAATTTAGCAGAGGACTGTCAAACGTATAGTGAGGTCCAGAGCCCTGATGTGCTTGCATCTACTTGGGGATGTGGATATAATAATCTTACGATATATATAGTTCTGTTTGTATTGTGAAATTCATCGTATGTCCGGTAGGTAGTTCATTCCCGTTGGTCACCCGACATGCAGTTTCGCGTAGGAACGGACAATAAATCGGGAACGCATTTTCGATTTGATAATCACAAATCCTACTATGAACCATTGCGTTTTCAACTGCGTAAGTCATAAGATATTTCAAGAAGGAGAGATTCATTGACAAATCAAGTAAAACCGAAGTCTTTAAGAGGTTGCGACAGGATTGCCGAGTTATTTTCTCACACTGTCGTACACTTAATCTTGGCGATGGCAATCTTGACACTGTTCAGCGGGTGTGAAGAGGCGCAACGTGTCCTCACGTCATTGCCGGATGGAGATCAAGATGCCATCAAAATCGGCTTCATTTATAGTAGCGCAAATCGAAGCCACAGCCTGAACGGCGCGGAACTCGCAGAACGAAAGCTGAACGCGGAAGGCGGCATACACGGCACCCCAATCGAACTGATTGCGCGTGGCAATATAACCGGAGACGAGCACGCCGCAGACATAGCGGAAGCATTGATTATCGAGGAGGGCGTATCGGCAATCATCGGTCCTAATCTGTCTCGTTACGCGGTGCCCATCGGGGAGGTTGCCCAAGCGCAAGGAATACCCATGGTGACCACCACTGCGACCAACCCGACGGTTACCGCGGCGGGTGATTTTGTATTTATGTCGGCATTTACCGACGACTTTCAAGGCAAGGTGATGGCTCAGTTCGCAACGCAAGATTTGGAAGCGAACACGGCCGCAGTCCTCACACGCAGCGGGTCGCTCTATTCGGGGGGATTATCCCAAACGTTTATCGACAACTTCACGGTGTCTGGAGGCGAAGTTGTGGTTGCGGATTTTTACGCGAGGGGAGACACCGAATTCACGGCGCAATTGACGGCAATCGCCGAAACGGCGCCGGATGTCTTTTTTCTGCCGGGATTCTCCGCCGAAATTCCGCTAGTGGTTGAACAAGCGCGGACGCTTGGTATCACGGGAATTCTCCTCGGCGGGGACAGTTGGGACAATGCGGCGTTGATTGCCCAAAGTGGAGCGGTTCTTGAGGGAAGTTATTTTTCCACGTTCTTCTGGGCGGATGTTCCGCCGGGGTCGTTGGGTAAGGACGCGCACCAGTTTATCGATACCTATACCTCGATTTTTGGCATCCCTCCCGATGGCGGGGCGGCGTTGGGATATGATGCGCTTAGACTGACGGTTCAGGCGATGCGTCGAGCGCCCGAATTGACGCCGACCGAGATTCGCGATCAGATTGCAGCTACGAAAAACTACAGCGGCGCGACGTTTATCTCCGGCTACGATCACAACCGGCACGCGGCGAAAAGTGCTTTCATCAACCGCATCGTTGATGGCGAAGCGCGCTTCCATAAACTAATTCAGCCGTAATTGTAATCTCAATAAATGTAGATTGGAGATTCCGCCTGTTTATTCTTGGGTTTTGAATAAACCCTGTTGGCTCATGTCAAAAGAAAGTGCAAAAAGACTTTGAGAAACCGAGTTTTGGGGAAAAACTCGGTTTCTTGCACATATTCTTAACATGAGCGACCCTGTTTGACTTCATTTATAATTCGGAAGGAGAAACAATCGACATGAGCGAGCAGAAAAGTGATGCGACGTACACGATGGGACGTTCCAAAGAGGAGACGGAGCGGTTAATACAGCAGTCGGGCTTATACGAGGACGTGACGAAACGTCTCCTTGAGGAAGCTGGGCTCTTCAAAGGGATGAAAGTCCTTGATATAGGGAGCGGCGCCGGTGATGTTGCGATGGCGGCGGCTGAACTTGTGGGTGCTGACGGGGAAGTTATCGGCGTGGATGTGAACGCCGAGATTCTCGAAACCGCCCGCGCACGGGCACAGGGAGCCGGATTAGCAAACATCCAATTCCTGGCAGGCGATGCACGAACTCTGGATCTTCCGGATGACTTCGATGCGCTTATTGGGCGCCTCGTCCTGATGTATATGGCGGATCCGGCAGATGCCTTGAAACAGCTTACAACGCGCCTGCGCCCCGGTGCTATCGTTGCTTTCCAAGAGGTAGATTTCACCTCAATGTCGGTGTTTTATGCGGATCATACCCCCTTGATGAACAACTTAGCCACGTGGGCTGTGGAGGTCTTTAAGCGTTCAGGCGCGCATACCGGAATGGGCTTTGACTTGTACGGTGCGTTTCTGGACGCCGGATTGCCGGAACCCACTCTACGGTATACGGCACCCATGGGCGCCTCGGAGGCGTGGGGCGGTTACCAATTCGTCGCCAACAGTTTTCGCAGCATACTTCCGCTCATGGAAGCCTACGGGATTGTCACCGTGGAAGAGGTGGATATAGAGACGCTTGCTCAGCGGCTTCGGAGCGAGGTTGTTGCCTCGAAACGGCCGATTCTCTTGCCGCCGCATGTGACGGGTTGGACACAACTTCCGTCGTAGATTAGATAGTTAAATTGCGAATTGACACGACATGAAAAGACCAACGAAGAGGAATTACTTAATGTCAAATCAGCGCAATCCTCGGATCCCAAGCGGATTTATCGACTGGCTTTGCGTACCGCTATTACTTGCAAGCTACCTGTTTGCCGGGTGCGACCAAATTCAACGGTTGCTCGCTCCATTGCCAAGCAAAGATGGTGAAACGATTAGAATCGGCTTCATCTATACGACGCCGAACCGAATCAACAGCCGTTACGGTGCGGAGTTGGCGGTGAACGAGTTTAACGAAGAGGGTGGCGTGCGTGGCACTATGTTAGAACTTGTGCCTCACGGCGTATCGACACAACGCCTCCTTAGCGAGAATATCAGCGATACCGAATACGTCGCCGAAATAACAGAGGATTTGATTACAAAAGAAGGAGTAACGGCGATTGCAGGTCCCAACCGTTCGACCCATGCCGTCGTCGTCGGAGCGATTGCTCAACACCACGGAATTCCGATGATAACCACGGGCGCGACCAACCCGTCCGTTACCGCTGCCGGCGACTTCGTGTTCATGGCGGCGTTCACCGACGATTTTCAGGGTAAAGTGATGGCGCAGTTTGCAATCGAAGATTTGGAAGCACAAACCGCAGCCGTTCTCACGCACACCGGAGATGTCTACTCGGAAGGGTTGTCAAAGACCTTCATTGCCAACTTTACCGCTTACGGCGGCGAGGTCGTGGCTGAACAGTTTTATATGGCGGGAGATACAGATTTCACGGCGCAACTCACCGCAATTGCCGAAGCCGCACCAGACCTGGTCTTCGGCACCGGTTTCATCCCCGAACTCCCGTTAATGGTTAGACAGGCGAGGGAGGAGATCGGCATCACGGCAACCTTCCTTGGAGGCGATAGCTGGGATAATCCGGGGCTAATCCCGGGAGCCGGTACGGCAGTTGACGGGAGTTTCTTTAGTAGTCCGTTTTCGGTAAAGGCTGATCCTGACGACTTGGGCGAAGACGCACAGCGCTTTATTTCCGCCTACACCGAGGCGTTTAATGAGGTGCCGGATGGCGGGGCGGCGCTAGGATATGACGCCGTCAGGTTGCTGGTTGAAGCGATACGTCGAGCGCCTGACCTCACGCCAACATCAATTCGAGATCAGATTGCGGCGACCAACAACTATAGCGGTGCAACCCTCATTTCGGGCTATGACGAAAACCGGCACACCTCCAAGAGTGCGGCGATCAACCGCATCGTCAATGGCGAGGTTCAGTTCTACAAGCTAATCCAGCCGTGACCAACACACGGGTTACGTAGGATTCAGGGGTTCTCGCACGAACCCCTGAAACTTTCTTTAAAACAGCTAGAATACCCTTATTATCTCTTTGGCTCGATCCAATCCTCCGCGCCAGTAATCAAACTACCCTCCCGGCGAACCTAACCAAGACTCCAACCTCCGAACTCGTCATTTCAGATTATTCTTAATTTTTTTCTTACGAGCATAACCTGCAAGCTACCCAATGTGTCTAATTAGTAGTTTCAACGACGCCTTCATGCACGAATCTGGTGAGTGTTATGTATACAGCCGACGGACAGTTAATCTCCAGAACACTTGCGGGCGATTACGACGCCTTCGGAATGCTCGTGCACAAATATCAGGAGATGGTCTGCACCTACGCAATTCAGAAGGTGAGGAATGAGACTGATGCACAGTACATCAAGCAAGAGGTCTGCTTACGGGCACACCGCCGTCTCTTCAAGCTTCGGCAGCCACATCTCTTTCGAAGCTGGCTGTATACAATCATGTCCAACGAGTGCAACCGTTGGCTGGAGCGCGTTATGATTCAAATGATAAACGCATGTCCACTCGGCGTCGTCTACTGTGTTATGCACTCCTTCCTTTGAAAGTTTGATTATTGTCACGCGAGTCTCTGTTTTGACACAATTTTGGGCGTCCTTATTCAAAATTAACCCTCGTCCCTAAAACTCGTTCGCAACTTACAACATCAGACTACCGGACACCCCATCGTCTTTACAATGTTTGCTCCATAAAATCGATGCTGTAAAGACTATTCCCAAGGTACAGCGGATACGGCGATGAAGAACAGTCATACGAAGATGAACTAACTTTGCATACGTCCATTCTCATGCAACAGATAGTTTAGGTCTATTTTTCTGACAATATCCTATTCTCTCAAGTTCCTTCAAGGAGGATCGCTCATGCTTGAACGAAAAACGCATCAAGTTGTCGTGTGTCTCCTGTGTTTGGCTACTTACCTCTTGTGTCATTCATCAATGACCTTTGCTCAGGAAGGGGCATCTGATGAAAAAGTCATTCAACGTTACAAACAGATGCTTGAGCGCAAACCGAAGGAAGGGAGTGCGTTTGACCGGCTCTACCAGCTTTATCTCGAAGGCGCCGGCTTGGATGCCATGACCGCGGATTATGAAGCGGAAGCTCAAGCTAGACCGGATGACCCAAATGTGCAGCTTGTCTTGGGACACATTTACAAACGGCTCGGCAAAGATGCTGAGACTATTGCCGCCTACCAACGCGCCGTAGAACTTGCCCCGAATGACTACTACACCCATTTCGCTCTGGGGCAGATGTATGCCGTGTTACGTCGGCATGAGGACGCAATAAGCGAATTAACCAAGGCGGCACAGTTGTCGGAGCAGTTGCAGTCGGTAGCTCCTAACGACCTAACAGCGATTTACAAAACTCTCGGACGCGCCTACTTCAGTCGGGACCGAGCGGACGAGGCAATCGAAGCGTGGAGAAAAATCTCGGAACTTGACCCGCAGAACATTTTCGCACGAATTGAACTTGCCGACCTGTTTCGCGAGAAGGAACTCTATGACCAAGCCATCGCACAACACCAAGCCGTCACGACTATCAGGAAAGATGACCCGTACCGAGTCTGCTTGAGCCTTAGAGAGATTGGCAAAATTCACGAAGAGAAGGGGGATTATCAGGACGCCATTCAGAGCTATGACGGCGCGATTGCGTTGACGGCACCGGGAAATTGGCTTCGCAAAGACCTCCAGCACCGCATCGTTGGCATTTACGCCGCCGACAGCAACTGGGAAGGTTTGATTACATACTATCAAGCCAAGATCGAAACGACGCCGAACGACCCCGAATTAATCGGCTTACTAGCTTCGGCATACATCGAGAACCAACAACTGAATGAAGGGATTGTCGAATACCGAAAGGGATTGGCGCTCGCTCCGACCGATACAGGATTGCGCCTGAACTTGATTGCCGCCCTACGCAACGCGGAGAATTTTGGAGACGCGGCGGCGGAATACGAAGCCATAAGCGAGCAGCAACCGGATGATTACGGTATTTACCGCGAACTTGGGCAATTGTATCTGCAGTTAGACGACGAGGAGAAGGCAAGAGCAACCTATCGGAAGATGACGAGTCACGACCCGGAGGACGCGGGAACTCGCCTTATCCTTGCGGAGATTTTCGCCGGTCATGAATGGATAGATGAAGCCATTGCAGAATACGAGAAGGCTATCTCTCTCGCACCGAATAACCTTGATTACATTGAGTATTTCGGCGAATTCTATCTGCGACAGGGTGACCGCGCGAAGACCCTCGAAACTTGGAATCGGCTGGTCGCTGGCGATAAGTCGATTGCGGCAAATCATCACCGCTTGGCGCAGTTGCTTGATGCAAAGGATTTTCACGCTGAAGCGATCGATGCAAGTAGTAAGGCGGTTGAACTAAGTCCGGAGTCGTTTCAGTATCGTGAGGAATTGGCGAATCGACTCATGGAAAGCAAAAACTACGATGAGGCATTAACGGAATACTCGGCCGCCGAAAAACTTGCACCAAATGAATTCTTCGCAGACCAGATGGAGGATCGGCGAATTGAACTGTATCGGCGCCAAGGGACACTCGCGGAGAAAATCGACGCGTTAGAAACAGCTCTTGCCGAGTCAGATGTTTCCTCGGCGATTTACTTCGATGAGCAGAGGCAACTCGCCAAGATGTACCTCAAATTGGGCAACATTTCATACGCCATTGAGATATTAACGAATGCCAGATCGCTCCAACCTGACGACGTCTCCATCAACCGTTGGCTTGCAGGAGTCTATGCGCAACAGAGCCGCCGAGATGAGGCCAACGCCATCTACTACCACCTGATTGAAATTGATGGCGCCAATGCACGGGAATATTATGCAGACATTTCGCAGTCCCATTTGAACGTGATGGACTTCGACGCAGCGACAGAGGCGGCAAAACAGATGGTCCTTCACAGCCCGCGCAATCCTGAAGGGTATCGGATGTTAGGAGAAATCTCCAAGCAGGTGGGCAATTACGAATCTGCAGCCGACAATCTCAAACAAGCGATGCGTCTGCGCCCTGAAGCCACCGACATTCGGGCGGAACTTGCGGAAATCTACAAACTTTCAGGTAATCCACGTCAGGCAATTGACCAATATTGGCGATGTTGGGAGTTGAGCGAAAGCGTCAACGACAAGCTCGGTTTTGTCCAGTCACTTTCCGAGGCATACTATGACCTCGGACGGGGAAATGAGCTTGAAGAGAAGTTAAAGCAGATGTCGAAAACCAATCCCTCCGACACGAGTCCCGTTCTGGCTTTGGCCGCAGTCTACCGTATAAAGGGCGATCTTCCCGGTGCACGATTCCAATTGGTGCGTGCATTGGAAAGGGAACGCGAAAACCCCGACCTGCTTGCGGAACTGGTCAAAATCAGCCTGGATCTCGGCTACACGCAGGATGCATTGACCTATCAGGAACGTCTTGTCAAGGTGCAACCTGATCCATTTCACCAACAGCGACTCGGCGAGCTGTTGTTCGATGCCGGGCGAGAACAGGAAGCAATTCAAGTGTGGACCAAGCTGCTGCACGCCAGAAATCAATCGCTCGACGCAGAAGTCAAACTCGCGGCGTTGCTGATTCGGCACGGACTGTTGGAGGAAGCGTTGTCGGCACTTGACCGAGCTGGCGAAAAAGCAAAAGATGCGAAAGCAATTTATCAGGTTGGCGCCGCGTTAGTCAAAATGAATGAGTTGGAGCGCGCTCAGCCGCATTTTTTGCGGATTCTGGAAATGCCTAAACCGCGAGAGGATCCAACGAAGGCATCTAAAACTGCTGCACGTCAAGTGACCTATGGACCGCCCGGAATCCCCACGCGTAACTTCAATCTAGCGCAAAACCTGGCCTGGCAGATTCAAGGACAACCGTTTTATGGTGGAAGCGGGAAAGCGTGGGCGCCGAACAGTTTTGAAGAAGCCCAAGCCGGTGCGCTTGTACAATTGACGACAATTGCGCAACGGCAGCACAGGTTGGAAGCGTTCATCCAGCAATTCGAGGCAGACGCTGATGCGAATCCAAGGGATATTCAGAAACTGGAATCTTTGGCACAGATCTATGCCTTGACTAATAACACCGAAAAGATTAAGGAAATAAACGACCGGCTCATTGCCGCGTCCCCGAAAGATCCCACTTATCAAAGCATGCGATTGACGCAATCAATGCGTGAGAACCTAGATTTCGAGACCTTCAGGAAACTCTTGGATGAAACCACCGCATTGTCACCTGAAGCACGACTGTGGTATATCGCACAATTTTCCGCCAACCTTTATTCTCGGGGCAAGAAAAAAGAAGCCGCAACGGTGCTTGATGAACTTGACTCCGCAATCGTAACGGATCTGAACACCGGTTCGGCGCTCATCGCCGTGTTCGCACAGCAGGGAAAGCTAGGCATTGCGGAAAAAATCCTCGCCCAACTTCCGATTCCGGCGATAACGGGAGGTGGTCAAACTCCAGTATCAGGCATGCCGTCAATCGCCCAGCAACGGTCGTGGCAGTATCACGGCATCTACAATTCGCTTGCAACGGCTTACATCCGCGAAGGTGAAATAGAAAAAGGGGTTGAGCTTCTTTGGGCGTTCTTTGACCGAACCAAACCGAGTCTTACCAGTGCGCGACGGGTGGCGTCGCTCACACAATCATCGCACTCCTACGGCGGCTACACACCGCTGCAGTCGACCTACGCATCGCCGACGATTTACTACTCTCAGCAACGTTTGCAGCACCTCCAGCAAGTATTTATCCGGTTTTGGATGAAAAATCAACAGCAGCCCCTATACGCCAAGCTACGGGCGGAGTTGGATTCCGCTGAAGGAAGGGACCGAATCTACCCCGGTCTTGCGCTGAGTTACTGTTATTGGTGGGCGGGGAAACGCGATCAAGCGCAAGAGGTGCTATCAGTGCTGCAGGAGGAATTTCCCGATGACCTCACGCTTAAGATTAATACCGTGTTCGTTTCTATACAGACAGGCAAACACCCCACCGCGTTGGAGTTGCTGGACGAACTTGCGGGTAGCGATCCGCGAAATCGCCGTCAATATCATAACCTGACGCTGCAGCTTGCAGCGCTTACAGGCAACACCGTCAAGGTGCGCGAGTTGATGACAAAAGTGTTGAATTCGCCGGGTAGCGCCCGTGAACTTTTCGAGTTTTCCCAAAAACTGCAACAGAGCGGTCTGACTCAATACGCGATTGCTGTCGCCAAAAAAGTGATGGCACTGGCAATGGGACAACGCGATCCAAACTTCCTGATTGAACTCAGTCAACACTTGGAAGAACTTGGTCGGGGGCAGGACGCCACGCACATCGCGGAACGCGCGCTCCGGTTCGCCAATCAACGTGATCGACACGGTCAGATGTTGTACTCATGGAACTTCCAGCAAGCGACACGCCTAGTCAGTCGTTCCAAAGCGGCGCGCGAACGCGAACCCCAATTGCTTGAGGCCGCCGCGAAAAATCCGGATTCATTCCAAGCGCAAGCGCGTTTGGCAACGTTCTACGAAAGTACAAATCAGGTCAAAAAGGCGTCTGCGGCGTTCGAGGCGGCACTCAAACTGCGTCCCAGAGACAGCATGACACGTCAACGGTACGCCCAAATGTTGCAGCGCAACGGACAAGCGAAAGAAGCCGCAACTCAGTACATAACACTCCTTACAGATAACCCCAACGCGCTTGGTTACAACTACTGGGAAGTGATGGAAATCTTCTTCCAAGCCGGTAAAGTTGAGGAAATGGTTTCGCTTGCAAAGGGGATGATTACGCCATCCTTCGGTCAAAACTTTGGGAACGAATTTGCGCGACAGGCGGCGGACCAGTGTATGCAAAACAACAATCCCCAAGCGGCGGTTGAAATTTACGAACAGTTTCTTGAAGTACAACCCAATGAACACAACACCTATGCAAACCTGGCGTCCGCATACGCCGCGTCTGGTGAGCGCGAGAAAGCAGTTCAGTTTCTGCGTGAGAAATTGGATGCTGAAGATTCATCGATTTCACAAAATCCTTATGCGCAAGCGCAGATTGCCTCGAAGTTAATTGAACTTGCCAAGACAACAGGGAACATAGAGAATTTGACATCCGAATACGAAGCCAAACTCGCCGAAGAGCCGGAGGATTCTATATGGCTGTATCTCGTTGCAGCGCTGAAGATTGCCGCGAATGACCTTGAAGGATCGGATCCTCTCGTCACCCAACTGCTTGACGACACATCAACGCTAAACAATACGGAGTTGGTGACGCAGCTGGCAGATGCTTACCGCAGTGCAAATGATCGAAACCGCGAGATTCGCTTGTTTGAATCCGCAATTGAGAAACTTGATCCATGGAATTCGTGGCGAACATCGGAAATATACCAAAAACTTGGCGTAGCCTACTCACAGCAGGGCGAGAAAGAAAGGGCACAGAGCACATTTCGCAAGATGGGTGTGATTCGTATTCTGCAGTACGGTGGTGGTGCTCACTGGGAGAAAGAGCAGGTAGCGACTACCTACATGCAGCATGAAATGTGGGACGACGCTGAAGCGCTGTTTACCGAAATTATCAACGACCTCTCCGCCCAAGGTTGGAGTCGAGACCAGGCACAGCAACAGTTAATGCAAATTAAACAGAGGCGAGACGGACTGGAAACAACGACACAATTGGCGGAAAAAACGCAAGAATTCAACATCGGGACGCAGCGATCGTTGGCAGAACAATACCTGCAGCGCAATCAACTCAAGAAGGCGGCGGAAATCTACAATCTGATTGTGAACGTGATGCCGGAAGACTTGGAATCTCGCGCGCAACTCGCGACTATTTACTCACGCCAAAACCAACACGACAAGGCAATCAATACGTGGAATATCCTGCTTGAAGCCGATCCGGAGAACACAAAATATCAGGACGGACTTGTCAATGCCTATCAATCCGCCGACAAATTTGTTGAAGCGCTCGAACTTGCTCAACAGTTCATCGATCAAGACGCTGATGGTAGCGTCCACTACGTCCGCCTCGCGAAAGTCTACGCTGCCGGGAACCGTGTTGATGATTCCCTGAAAACCTATGAGAAAGCGGTTGAACTTGCCCCCGGCAACGGACAGGTCTACCGCGAAATGGCGCAACTTCATCTCCGTAAAGACGACCTGGATTCAGCCGAGGAAGCATTCGAGGAAGCCATTCAATATACCGGACAGGAGTGGGAGCGGCGCGATATTGAACGGCAGCTAACGCAACTCTATCGCCGTCAGGGTAAGTGGGAGGAGATGCTGAAGAAGGCGGAGGACGAAGGTACCCTCACACTTGAAATGCAGCGGGAGCGCGCCCGAAGTTACCGGAACAAGGGGGAACTGGAAAAAGCTGTGGACGCATTCAAGAAGGCACTCGACATGACTGCCCAAAGCTGGGAACGGGATAATATTTACAATGAATTAGTAATGTTATACGTGCAGCTTGATGAGAAAGACTTGGCGATTGAGGTCTACGAAACGTTGTCTCGCTCCCGTTCAACAGGAGCGTCAACGCACCACGGCCAATCCGGTTTCAAAGTTACGCTCGGAGGGGATCAGGCGCGCGAAACGTTAATCAATGCCTATAAAAACCAAGGAAAACTCGATCAGTTGAAAACACACTTTGAAGACCGGCTTAAGAACGAGATAGACAATCCAGCCGTCCTTGAAATGGTCGCCGAGATTTATAGAAATGCGAGCCAACACGAACGGGCTGCCGATGCTTATCAATCTCTATCCAAAGCCCAGCCGGGCAATGTCCGCAGCTATTACTACGCCGCCGCTGCCCTCAATAAAAGCCACAACCCGGATTTGGCTAAAGCGATGCTAAATCAAGGTGCAGCCGCACTTTCGGCAAGTCATCAAAAACACGATATGTGGTTCCTCGTCGCATTAGCGATTGTATGTCTTGACGGAGAGATGTATGCGCCGGCGATAAATCTCGCCCAAGACGCGATTTCTGAAAGTTCGCGCTACGGTGGCGGCTGGAATATGGAATACATACATGAACTTCTGGGAAAAGGCTATCTCGGCGCAAAGCAGTACGAAGATGCTGTTAGAGCGTATAAGCAGATGGCTAATGCCGCCCCGCATGATGGGGTGCGAAATGATGCAGAAGCGGCAATTCGACTGGTATACAAAGAGGGAAACCTCTACGAGAAGCAAATCACCGAGCAGTTACGTCAGGTTGAGGAAAACCCTGGCGACCCGGATGCCCACTTTGCACTCGCCCAGAGCTACGAATGGAATGACATGATCACTGAAGCTATCGATCAATTCGTGAAACTCAGCGAACTTCAACCCGACAAGGCTCAATGGCACAAAAAAATCGGCAATCTCTACCAAAAGCAGCCTGACGGATCGGAAAAAATGGCAAAGACCGCCTTCGCATACAGAAATGCTATCGAAATCGAACCCAATTCTTATGAACTCTACAACCTGCTGGCACGTGCCCTCGCAAAGGATAATCAATTGTTGGAAGCCGCGGCAGTTTATCGCCAGGCGTTAGACGCTCCCTTGGAAAAAAACGAACACGATGGAGCACTTAGAGGTCTTTGGTGGGTTTATACTGACAAGTCGAAACATGACGAAGGTATTGCCGTCCTTGAAGAATTAAAGACCAAAATGGGGGCGAGCGCTACTCTGCACGAGCTGTTGGGAGACGGCTACAAAGAAACCGATGATTCCGCAAAGTCGGAAGCCGCGTACGCCGAATGGTTAACAATTCGCCAGAAAGAGGTGAACCGGACACAACGTCCCTGGGACTATGCGCACTTGGCTCGGCAACTGCTCGACAAAGACATCATGCCGGAAAAGGCGTTGGAACTAGCTGAACGCGGTTCTCAGATTGGAGGAAGTTGGTACGACTTTTCTACTACCGCTCGCGCCTATCTTGCCAACGGACGGTATGAGGAAGCGCTGGAACAGTTTAAACGTAGTATGAACAGCTTGACCCACCCCGGAATGAACGTTACAGACGTTACGCGGCAGTTGTGGTCGCAAGTCGCGCATGCCGGTAGAAACGCCAAAGACGAAGAGCGTTTCCTTGAGATTGTCGAGAAACTGAAGCGGGCAGGCTTAAACACACCGGCGGTACAACTACACGCCGACCTCGCGTTGGCTCAATACTATCGCTACCACAAGCAGCCCGAAAAGGTCTTGGATTACATGAGCCGAACCGGCTTTATCGCCGAAAGCGCATGGTCGGTTACCGGGCCATTTGACAATAAGTCGGGAATCGGCTACAATGTAGCATACATCCTTGAGAACGCCACGCAAATCGACACGGCGGCACAATTTCCCGGGGTTGGCGGGCAAGTCGGATGGATGGAACAGCATGATGACACCTTTGATGGCTACGTAGATTTTAACAAAATCTTCGATGAAAATCCCGATTGGACGACAGCGTATGCATGGACATCCGTGACATCGCCGGACGAACAGAAAGTTCAACTGCGATTCGGCAGTGACGACAAAGCGAAAGTCTGGTTAAACGGCGAGGAGGTATTCACGCATATCAAATCCGATGCACGAGGAATCGACCAACACGTCATTCCCGTTACGCTTAAGGCAGCAGAAAACAGCATCTTGGTCAAGGTCAGCGATGAGACTGCGTCGTGGGGATTCTATCTAAGGCTTACCGACACGAATGGAAAGCCTTTTCCAAATTTGGAACCGACGGAGAATTCTACGTACAAGTAGCTGTCTAAGTTGAGAAGTATGCTATTTGGTAATTGACGGAGCAACGAACATGCAGGATTTAGCGAGTCTGGAAAACATTGTGGCAGAATTAGCGCGAGACCGGAAAGAGACGCGCGCCGAATTAAGGGAAGCAGCGCTTGCAAGGAAAGAGACTGAGCAAATCCTTAAAGAACTTGCGCAGGCACGGAAAAAGACCGAACAAACCGTCGAAGAACTCGCCGCGGAGGTGAAGGAATTAACCCTAGCTCAGAAACAGACCGACCAATCCGTCGCGGAACTCTCTGGCACGGTTAAGGAACTAGCCCTAGCCCAGAAACAGACCGATAAGCGCGTGGCAAAGCTAGACCGTACCGTACACGCTATTGGCGCCCGCTGGGGGATTCAGTCCGAAACGTCATTCCGTGAAGCGCTGAGCGGTATCCTAGGCGACTTAGGGTTTGAGGTAGAAAACTATGTCAAGCAAGACACGGAAGGGCGTGTCCATGGCCACCCGGCACAGGTTGAACTAGATGTCGTGATTCGGGACGGCAAACTTATGCTTATTGAGATTAAATCTTCAATGAGCCGCTCTGAAGTTTACACGCTGGAGCGCGTTGTCGAATTCTACGAAACCCAGGAAAATCGGAAAGTCGATCGGAAGCTTATTGTATGCCCGTTTCTCAAACCCGGTGCGATAGAGGTCGCTGAAAAACTCGGCATTGAGGTCTTTAGCGACGTCACTGATGTGTCATAAGAGTTATCGCACAAACTGAAAAGGAGTTAACCAAATGCCTGAAGAACTGATTCTTGACAAAATCCGACAAGTGCGTTCCCGATTGACCGTTCAGCGGTATTTTCAAACTCTTGCTCGGTTTCTATTCTACGGCTCTCTGGCATGTGTACCGGTGCTATTGGTCGATAGCTTAACCGCTTTCAACACTCCACGGTTTATGCTCCTCTGGGTGGCGCTTGGTATTGCCCTAATTGCTTTGGTTGTTCGCCTCATTCGACCGGTGAGCCTTTACGACGCTGCGCGGTCAATCGATATGGGCGCCGCGCTAAAAGACCGCGTTGTAAGCGGATTGGAGCAGATCCAACGTCAAACCGATGAAACCCTGACAATCCTTCAACTTCGGGACACATCCAACAGATTGCAGGCGGTTCCCGTGGCTGAAGTTGCGCGTTTCACCGTCCCGCGAGAAACCAAATTCGTTGCCGTCATCGCTGTGTGTCTCGTTACGCTCTCGTTGGTAGAGTTTTTTGCACCCCCGGCGATTTCAACCGAAATCGACTTTTCGCCGCAAATCGCAGCAGAGGCGGAGACTCTGCTGAAGCAAATTACCGAAGCAAAAAAGGAAGCCGAACAGGACGAAGACGAGGAACTTAAGGACATCTTGGCAGAGATTGAAGAACGGGCGCTTGAATTGAAAAAACCGCAAATTGCGCCCAAGGAAGCACTTGCCCGAATGACGGAGTTGAGTGCATTGTTGAAAAACAAGATCGATCCCGACAAGATGGCAAGGCAGGAAGAATTGATGCGAGGACTCGGGCAGCAGTTTGTCGGAAATCCGTATCTTGGAGAGTTTGGACGACAGTTGAAACGAGGTGATTACCAACAAGCCGCTTCCGACCTTGACAAAGTAGCCAAGGCAGTTCCAAAGGTCGACAAAGAGAAACGGCAGAATATATCCGACGCACTAAAGCGAGGCGGAAACAGTTTGCAGAACACCGACTTCGGCGGACTTGGCTCCGAGTTATCCGGGGCAGGCGAAGCATTGGACGCCGGCGATAGTGAAGGTACCCAAGCGCGGCTGAACAAATCGAGCAGAAAAATTCGCAATTTTGGGCTCCTGAAGAAGCGGAACTGGCGCCTTGCAAAATTGCTGTCCGAATGCCAAGCATGTAAAGCCGGTATTGCCGGTGTTTGCAAAAGCGCGGGGATGACTTATGCGCAGAGCTCCAGCCCGAGCAGCGGAGTGGGAAAGGCGACTTCCGCGAGCCAGCTTGGCAAACTGACATCGCTCGATTCCGCGCTGAATCTCACGCGTATTACCGGTGTGCAGGGGGATGGTGCATCCGCTGTCCAAACCGTTGCATCGTCGCCAGAGGGGCAGCAATCTGCTGTCAGTTACAAGGATGCTTACACCAAGTATCAGAAACTTTCCGAGGACGCCCTTACCCAAGAGCAGATCCCGCTAGGTTACAAGTTTTATGTAAAACGCTATTTTGAAGCAATCAAACCGACTGATGAGTAATTCCATTTCGTTTGAATAATGGTGCATATAATGCCTAAAGTATATTGTTCGCCTTCTCGGTAGGCGGGGCATCTTGCCCCGCCGACTTTGCGCGTACTCTAGGTTTCTCACTAAAGAAGCTTCTCTACTTAATCTAGGAGATTTATGCACTTTCGTTCTAGAGACATGGCATTAGGAGAAAAATGTCCGAGCAAGCTGAACAACAGTATCAGGAGTTCCGAGAAACTTTCCAGAAGATACAGAACGAAGTGTCCAAACGGATCGTCGGACAGAAAGAGATCATCGAAGGTGTGCTAATCTGTCTGATGACGGGTGGGCATGCGCTGTTGGAAGGCGTCCCCGGCTTGGGAAAAACCCTGCTTATCCGAACATTGCACGAGGTGTTGGATCTCGGGTTTTCCCGCATTCAATTCACACCGGATCTGATGCCAGCCGACATCATCGGCACTAACGTCGTCGCCGAGGATGAGGAGGGGCGGAAATTCTTTGAATTTCAACATGGCCCCGTGTTCGCGAATCTTATTCTCGCCGACGAAATCAACCGTGCAACGCCAAAAACTCAGTCGGCGCTGTTGGAGGCGATGCAGGAAAAGTCCGTGACTGTCGCCGGTCAACATCGGGGGTTAAGTCTGCCTTTCTTTGTCATGGCTACGCAGAATCCTCTGGAGATGGAGGGCACCTATCCGCTCCCCGAAGCACAACTAGATCGCTTCTTTTTCAAACTCAAGGTTGAATATCCCAACCTTGAGGAACTCGACCTCGTAATGGAACGCACCACGAAACGCGAAATGCCGTCTGTTGAGAAGGTCAGTGATGGGGAGGAGATTAACGCACTAGAACAAATCGTACGTGATATCATCGTTGCCGAAGATGTTCGGAGGTATGCGCTGCGAATCGTATTAAGTACACACCCGGAGGCGGAGGAAGCGCCGGAACTCACGCGAAAATATGTCCGCTACGGCTCAAGTCCGCGCGGCGCGCAATCGCTCATTCTTGGCGCCAAGGTCAAAGCCATTCTTGACGGACGCTACAATGTCGCCCGCGAGGACATTCAAGCGGTTGCATTCCCGAGTTTGCGGCACCGTCTCATTCTCAGCTTTGAAGGCGAAGCGGAAGGCATTGATCCCGATGGAATCATCCAACACCTGTTGGATGAAGCTCAATAATGATTGATGTTATTTTCTCAGAAATTAGGTGAATTTATGGTTTAACATCCCTTGCAGAACCATCAATGTTGTGCTAGATTCGATAACCCTTCTTGTGATTTCTCTTTCGCGCTCTCGCGATACCATCTTCCACATTGACCGTCCTTCCCCGAGAAACTACACCGATCACAAATGAACAACACGCAATCAGCCTTCGACAGCGAATTCCTCAAAAAACTGGAATACCTCTACATCATCTCAAAGAAGATTTTCGCCGGAAGAATTAAAGCTGAACGCCGCAGTACGCGGCGAGGCGTCAGCGTAGAATTTGCCGATTACCGCAACTACAGCGCGGGCGATGACTTCCGCTACATTGACTGGAACGCTTTCGCCCGACTCGATGAACTCCTGCTGAAACTCTACGAGGAGCGGGAAGACCTGCACATCTATTTTCTCGTGGACGCAAGTCGGTCGATGACCTACGGTGAATTGCCGAAGCTGGATTATGCCAAGCGTGTTGCCGCAGCGCTTGCTTACATCGGGTTATCCAATCTGGACCGCGTCAGCATTTCCGCGTTTACCGACGCCGACACGAATCGGCTGCCCACGGAGCGAGGCAAAGGAAAAATCTTCACCGTGCTCGACTTTCTTGAGGGGATTAATGGCGCCGGCGAAACGAACTTGGAGCGGTCATTCCGCAACTTCGTGCATACTACCAAACGCCGTGGACTTATTGTTCTGATTTCCGATCTCTTTGATCCGAGCGGGTTCGCCGCCGGATTGAATGTGTTGAAATTTCAAAAGCACGACTTGTTCGCAATTCACATTGTTGACGAGAAGGAGACGAATCCCGAACTGCTCGGCGACTACCATCTTGTGGATGTCGAAACGAATGAACTTCGCCCCGTCACCATCAACGAGAATCACCTTAAACGTTACAAAGCCCTCTTTCAAACGTATTGCGACGACCTTGACCGATACTGTATCCAACGCGAGATTGGTCTCGTACGAACAACGACGCAATCCCCCTTTGAAGAGTTGATCCTGCGAATCTTCCGCATGGGTGGGTTCGTGTCTTAGCACCCGCGATGGCGTACCCTTTCGCCCAATTAGTGGTCCCCAGCGCCGAGATTTGCCGACATTGTCATGAACTTCCTATCCCCGACATCCCTTCTTTTTTTCGGTCTTGCCGCTCCGATCGTCCTTCTGTACATTCTCAAACTCCGCCGTCGCCGCGAACCGGTCTCCACATTGATGTTTTGGGAGCAGCTATTTAAAGAGAAACAGACGACATCGCTGTTTCAAAAACTGAAGCACCTGTTGTCATTGCTGCTTCAACTTCTGTTTTTGACACTCCTGGTGCTCGCCATCGCCCGACCTCAGTTTGCTTTTATTACCAAAGCCGCCCGGCATGTCATCTTGATAATCGACCATTCGGCAAGCATGAATGCCCTGGAGTCTTCAGACGAAGAGCAAGAGCCTAATAATGCCGCATCAAACTCGCGGTTGGAGTCTGCCAAACAGCGCGCCCTTCGAATGGTAGAGGGGCTTCGGTTCATGGACGATATGATGGTGATGAGTTGCCACGCGAAGCCAACAATCCACAGCCCGTTCACCAACCACCAGAAGTCGCTGCGACAGGCAATTCAATCCATTCAGCCAACCGACATCAAAACGAATCTTGAACCCGCACTCGATTTGGCGTATGCGGTCGCTCAAACAAAACCCAGTGCCGAAATTGTCATATTCAGCGATTTTCAAGCGGTTTCCGAAGGCATGCTGGCACAGCTCCAAAACCCGGTTGAAGAGATTTCACTCCATCCGATTCAGGTTGGCGCGGCGAGTGACAATGTGGGTATCACCCAATTTCGCGTACGGAAGAGTCTCGTCAACGCGTTCGATTACCAAACGCTGTTGACCGTTGTGAATGCATCGGAAGAGGAGAAGATGTGCAACGTCGAACTCTATTTCAACGAAGACCTCTTTGATGTGCGACCGTACACGCTTGCACCCGGCGAAAGCAAATCCGAAATTTTCAGCAATTTTACTTTTGAAGGCGGACAACTCAAGGCGGTTTTGGATGTCGCGGATGCGCTGCACACCGATAATGTTGCCTATGCCGCGCTACCCAAACGTGAACATATCCCGGTTCTGCTTGTGACCGAAGAGAATCCGTTCCTCGAAAAAGCGCTCTCCGTTGACGAAAATCTGAACCTCAGCGTCACTACGCCGGAGGACTATGATGCGGATACAACCGGGTATCACGTCGTCATCTTTGATCGATTCTGCCCGCCAACGCTCGGCGATGGGAATTATATGATTATCCATCCTCCCAAAAGCAGCCCCGCTCCGACGGGTTGGAAAATCGGCGACTCACTCGAAACGCCGATTATCACCGATTGGGAACGGACACACCCGATTCTGCGTCACGTTCATCTGGAAAATGTGCAAATTGGCGTGGCGTACCACGTCACACCGCCAGCCACAGCCGAGGTGTTAGCCCGCTCGTTTGAAGACCCCGTGCTGTTTGTCAATGTTACGCGGAACCGCAAAATCGTCTTCGCAGCTATTGACATTCTGCAATCCGACCTCCCGCTGCGCATTGCCTTCCCGGTGATTATTGCCAACACAATCCAGTGGTTTCAAGAAAGTTCCGGGATTGAGGAATACCACTTGTACACTGGCGAGGTGTTGACGTGGAAAATCGATGGCGATGGGACGGACGCGCCGGCGACCGCCACAATCACCGGACCTGGAGATCAGACGTGGGAAACCGCCCCCGAACGGGGTGAGATACTCTTTGACCAAACAGAGATAGCCGGTTTTTATACGCTTAAGATTGGCGATAACGAAAAAATGTGGGCGGTCAACCTCTCGGACGAATCGGAATCGCATATCGGCGCTGACGACACAGTCGAGGATTTGCTGACTGCAGATGTCACGCTGAGCAGTTCGTCGCTCTTGCGATACCCGCCTTGGGTGTACCTCGTTTTCCTCTCAGCCGTGCTGAGCGTTGTGGAATGGTTCCTGTATCAACGCAGACGAATTGATTAAGAGCCTGTTTGAAAAGTAAATCCTGTAGGGTGCGATCAAGCGAGTGAATAGCGAGTGCTATAGAGATCCCTCAACCGAGTGAATAACGGGTGCGACAGCTTTTCTCCGAAATTCACCTCATTGATGCACTGTCATTTTAGAGAAATGATATTGCCAACAGGAGGGTAGGTCAGCACTGATTCTCTACCAGATTTGTAAGACACAGGCACTGTAGCGAGAACTGCCAATGCCCCTTTTGTACAAAAAATGAACATTGACGTTCACTTGCTAGACACGAAACTCCATTGCGTTTCCGTAACACATCGGAGAACAGTGCCGATGAAATTCGAGAGGTAGTGCTAATTCGGGGTAACTTATGGACTAGGACAGCCTTGGCGCGTGATAGATAATGGCACATAACTTGCGTACACTCCAATAACGCAATCAATCCGATAGCCATCAGCTCCAACGGAGACGTTCCGATGATGTGGACTCGACATCTAATGCGAACCTCTTTCGTTTTCGTAGTAACGATGTCTATGTTAGCGAACGAATCGGATGCGAATATCCGCGCCAAGTTGACTCAAATCAATGACGGGTAGGCCATGGGTGAGGTGTGCGTACTTGAAACTGATGGGTTCCGCCTCTACGCCGGACTTGTCCACCAAGATGCCTCCATGTACGCCAATCACTTCAACGAGCGGGTTCGCGCAGGCCTATACGGGAAAACCGTTGACAAACTCGTATCCCATAAATACTATTTGTATGCCGTAGCCGGACAGATAGGCATCTACCACGGTTCAATGGTGAGGGTTCAACCCCCTACGGCATACTCGCCACCACCTGGGGTGCACTAAAGCGAGACTCTACATCATTATCACTCTACTAAGCTCCGATAATCTCCCTTATCGGACTTCCTTAAACCCAAGGTAAAGCACCATGAAAATCTATCTGTTCCTTCTGCTCACCCTCCTAGCCTCCAGTCCTGCCCACGCTCAAATTAGAGCTGAGTGGGAGCTCGTCTACGACATAGAAGAGCCGTTCTACATAATCAAATCCGATGGGGTAGACCTCTACGCCGCCGGCAACAACGGCATTCACGTCTCCCGAACCGGCGGCAACACCTGGCACTACCGCGACCTCTGCCGAGGTCTCGAGAAGGTGCGAGTCCTAACCATGGCGAGCGGCGGCGGCGTCTACATTGGCACTGCGCACCACGGCATATGGCGGTCCGTCGACCGCGGGAACATCTGGCAGCCCAAAAACAAGGGCATGACGCATTTTCCTGGCGGCACTCCGGAGTATCTATGGATGGAGCAAATCCTCGTTACCGACTCCGATGCTGTTATCGCCGTAGGTTACCATTCAGGCACGTGGATATCCCAAGACCGTGGCGATTCATGGACCGACGTAACGGCGCAATGGACAGTTCCCCGCGAAGGGGGGAGTGCCCGATTTCCCATTAGGCGAAGGATCTGGTCGATGACCGAGTTCGACGGCTATCTTTGGGCCGTGTATGCGGGTTACCCACTTTACCGATCTCGCGACGAGGGCGGCAGTTGGGAGATAGTTTACAGTAACATCGACAACTTTGACCGCGTAAAAGATTGGGCGGTACTTGACAATACGTTGTACGTCGCCGGCTCCACAAACTTCGGTCGCTGGAACGAAGCCGAACAGCGCTGGGAGCTTCTCAACCGCGGGCTTCCTGTCCATAGGGGCGGCGGCATCGGCCGCTGGGATTTGGCGGTTAATCGGGGTCGTATCTTCGCCGCGCCTTTCCTATACGATCGCGGCGTGTGGCTGTTCGACCAGTCGTCCGAAACATGGGTGCTCGTAGGCCCGCAAAACACCGGACACATGTATTCGATCTGTACGCCACCGGTGAACTGGGTATCTACCGCGCTAGGATCCCCGCCGTTCAACCCTACGACAAACTCGCCGTCACCTGGGGCGCCGTTAAAACAAAATGAAGGAAACCACTCATGAATAACAAACTCAGATCAACGTTTATCCTAACCCCACTCCTGCTCGCGATCTGGCTCACCACCCGCGCCCCGGACGCCCACGCCGAGTGGGAAATCATCAGCGGCACTGAAGACATGAGCAGAGTATACACACTTGAAACCGACGGAAGCCGACTCTACGCCGGCGCCAGATATGGAGCCTACATCTCTGACGATGACGGCCGCACCTGGAGCTTAACCGACGCAAGGGAGGACATTGTGTCATTTGCTATCAGCGCGGATGCCGTGTATGCGGCCGGTCCGGACTACGGCGTAACGCGCTCCGACGATCACGGCGAGACATGGAATCCCAAAAACAACGGGCTCCACAAAACAAATGCCAAGACCGTCAAAACCGGCGAAAGCCACATCCCGCGCCTTCGCCAGATACTCGTCACCCATTCCGGCGCGGTCATCGCTGTCGGGCACTTGGACGGCACTTTCATATCGTACGACCGAGGCGAGACATGGCACAACCCATCCAACGACTGGTTCTGGAAACCAATCCATAAAATTCATGGACTACCCGAGGTTGGACTTAAAGTAGCCGGCGCCATTTCTTCGATGACCGAGTTCGACGGCTATTGGTGGGCAGGCTATTCGAGTTTTGATGTATACCGTTCCCCCGACAACGGCGAATCGTGGGAACTCGCACACTACGATCGACTACACGGCCACGTCCGAGACTGGGCGGTACTCGACGATCAATTGTACCTCGCCGGCTACAATGGCGTTGGTCAGTGGAACGAAGCGGAACAACGGTGGGACGACTTCAACCGAGAACTCCCGCCGCTTCATTCGCGCTGGGTCCAAACCCTGGCGATTCATGACGGCCGTCTCTTCGTCAGCCTCGACGGCCGAGGTATCTACATGTACGGCACCCACTTCAACGAGTGGATCCGCGCAGGCCTGGACAAGTTAACCATTACCTCGCTCGTATCCCATAAATCCTACTTGTATGCCGTAGCCCGACTGCCCGATGGGGGAAGACAAATAGGCATCTACCGCGGTTCAATGGTGAGTCTTCTACCCTACAGGAAGGCTCGCATCACCTGGGGCGCCGTTAAAAGGATAAAATGAAAATAGCGATCCCCATACTCGCCATCACCGTCGTTTTGGGCGTGTTCATCGAATTGATCGGCGGGGTTGCGCACCAGTCAAACAGCAGGGTGTGTGCCCTGAAAACAAAGCACCTTGAGGCGCAGGCCCGTAGCTTGCGCCACAGGCCCGGCCGAGAATATCCTCCCTCGCTTAACCCTCCGTCCTACACACCCGCCCGTAGAAGTCCGGAGGAACCATTATCATCGGTGACTTACCCAGAATGACTTAACCCGCGCCGTTAGTAGATAGAGTCATCTCATAGTCCGGTGGACGCAGCGATCCATCTAAATCGCCCCGATTATCCGAGACATAGATCCCGGTGCTAAAATCGTCGTCGGTGCGCTGGGACGATTCAATGAGTGGGAAAGAGATTGGCTCAGGCGGGTTTTAAGTTCCGACGTTTCAGGATTGGTTGACGCCGTTTCGTGGCACCCCTTTTACGGGGAATCGCCGCTCAATGACCAAGCACGGGAGACCACCTATTGGGCAGACTATCCGTCTACCGTGCAAGCCTTCAAGAAGGAGACGGCCAGCCTGGGCTTTGAAGGAGAATACATGGTCGAGGAGATGGTTTGGCGTACCTACCGGGATTTTGTTCCACACGAATCGCCGCATTACACGGACATTGAAGCCGCCAAGTATGCCGCGAGGGCAATCGTCATGCATCGCAGCCTCGGCATCAAAATGGTCAGCAACCAGATACTAATGCCGGGTGTCATTCAGTTGCTACCTAGGTATTACGTTATCCGTACGCTTTGCACGGTCATGGCGGGCGCCGATCCAATCCCTTGGAAAATTGGCATAGATAACCCGCCCGAAGAACTTGAGAGTTGCAGTTTCGTCTTGCCCGACGGAAGCCGTTTGGTGGCATTATGGCTTGATACCGTAGCCTCCGATTACCACCCCGGCGTGAACATTACGTTAAATCTTGGGGAAATCTCGCCAGATATCGTCGCCGGTATAGATAGTCTAAATGGATTTCAACAGCCCCTTCAGATCCACCGCGAGCACGGCGAATTGATTATTCCGAATCTACTGATTAGAGATTATCCACTGATTCTTCGCATTGACGGAAAGTAGTTGAACTTCATTGACGTTTCGCATATAATGATTGCCATCAAGCGCTGTTACAAAACCTCACACAAACCTGACGTGGAGGATTGCTTAATGAAAAAACATTCGTTTCTTTGCATCGTCTCACTATTTTCTGGAATCACTTTGATGTTGTCGGGCCCCGTCTCGACCGTGTCCGCCAACCTGGACGATGGGCTAGTCGCGCATTACCCGTTCGAGGGAAGTGACAATTCCCTGGAAGATGCGAGCGGAACGGGGAATAACGGTGACCTTGGTTCGGCTCAAAGAGTTGATAATGGCAAATTCGGCAAAGCTATCCGGTTCGCTAACAACACCGATAGCGCATCGGCGCCCGGTTCAGAGAGCCTGACGTTTGAAGGGGACGTAACAATCGCCGCTTGGATTCATCCGGAGGCGCTTTCAACAGGCGACACGTGGCCAGAATTCGAAAACAGAGTCATATTCACCGACCAACTTAATCTTGATGTCCTTCACGCTAAAGGACGCTTTGAAATCAAGAATCCCGACGATCCGCCGTGGGTTGGAACACCTGCAGCGGGAGGTGATTTGGCAGTAGGCGAGTGGCACCACATCTTGGGAACGTACGATGTCAACGCACAATTGGCATCGCACTACGTTAACGGCGAGTTGGTAGGCACGGCAGCACCACCGGCTATCCAAGTGGTACAATCCGACCTCCGTTTTGGTCACATGGGCATTCAATGCATGGTCGGCAGTCTGGACGACGTGCGGCTCTATGAGCGTGCCTTCAGCGAAGACGACGTACGGGAACTTTTTCAATTCAGTCCGACGGTATCGGTCTCTCCCAACGGTTCACTGGTTACTACATGGGCTAACATCAAATCTGATCGAAAGTAACCTTTGGGGCCGGCTTTCAACCGATACGGGTGAAGGTAGATGTGGATCGATGGTGAAAGTCCATAACTGAACTTTGCCCTGGTCTTCGCGAGTCGCGTATTTGCTGAAATTTTGACCGCACAACTGTCAATTGCCCATCCCTGCCTACCACATCCGAGACTCGCGCAACCGAATTGGGTGGAGATATCTTGACGAGTCACTTCCTCCTGCGCTGTATTGCATGGGGTGTTTTCGCAAACATCTGTTGGCACACCTTGTTAAGCGGCGCCGACTTCGATGACGGGCTTGTTGCTTATTACCCGTTTGAGGGAAGCGATCAACAGTTTGAGGATACCGGCGAAAATGGTCTCGACGGCGACCTACAAACTGCCAAACGCGAAAGAAAGGGGAAATTCGGGAAGGGGCTGCTGTTCCCCAATAAGAACGCGAAAGCGCAAGTTCCGAGATCGCCCGCCCTCGTTGTAAAAAAGGACTTTAGTGTTGCCGTGTGGGTTTTCCCCACGAAACTTGATTTCGCGGGTGAAAATCGCGTAGTCTTCACCGACCAGTACAACTTGGATTTGCTGCGCGGCGGCGGAAGGCTCGACCTCTTCTCGGGCGGCGGATGGCATGGCACAAATGTTGGCCCGGCGTTGGAATTGGAAACCTGGCACCATATTGCCGGAACGTTCGAATCACAGGATAAGACTGGCGCATTTTACGTCAACGGCAAACTCGTCAGCAAGGGAAAAACCGCGGCGGATCAACTTACCCAGATTCAGTCGCCGCTGCGATTAGGCTCATGCTGTGGGTTGGCTGGCTTTGTGGGAGTACTCGATGAGTTGCGGTTATATGACCGCGCGCTTGACGACAATGAAATTGAGCAACTCTTTGGACACAATCCCGGGGCGTTCTCGGTTTCTCCCGCTGGCTCACTGTCGACTACATGGGGGGATATGAAGGCAGCGGATTGAGACACGGTAGATAGGTGGACACTCGAATTTCGGCATTTCCGCGCCGTGCAGATTTACAATTTACTTTCAAATGGGGGACTTTTTAATGACAGGTCAATTGCCATTCGGCATTTTACTAGTGATTCTTGCGGCTTTTTTTGTGTTGCCGTTGCGGGTGTATGCCGATCTTGAAGACGGTCTCATCGGCTATTACCCGATGGAGGGCAAAGACAAAGTACTTAGAGACGAAACCGGCAACGGAAATGACGGTCAGATTATCACTGCCAAGCGAACGCGAGACGGTAAATTCGGCGATGGCTTGCTCTTTGACGAACAATCCCATAGCGCCGTGATTCACAAGACGGAACGCTTGACGGTCGATAAGGAATTTGCCGTCTCCTTCTGGGTCAAGCCGAAGGAACTAGACCACGCCGGCGAAAACCGCGCCATCTACAAGGACGGACAATATAACATTGATATTCTAAGCGGCGCCGGGCGCATCGAGATTCGTGTCGGTGGGGTATGGAAAGGTACGGGCCCCGGGGAGAAACTGATTATGGACGAATGGAATCTTATTGTCGGAACATTGCATAAGGGTACCGCAAGCTATTACACGAACGCTGCCGCCATGGGAAATAACAACGGTGTTGGCAAGATTGCGCAAACAGACTCAAGGATCCAGCTCGGCTTCATGGGGCTGAACGCTTTTGTAGGTGTCATGGACGATTTGCGCATCTATGACCGTGGATTTGATGCCAAAGAGGTACGGGAATTATTCGAATTTGAGCCGGATAAACCCCAATCCGTGTCTTCTCTTAATTCGCTGGCGACAACGTGGGGCGCAATTAAACGATTGAGATAAGCCTTAAAATAACCTTCCAAACATTCTGCCCAACCAACGAGTCCACCCGCGTTCTTACTTAAACCTAGGCTCGACGAACCGGGCTTTAAGGAGAATCTCTCCGCCCTCGAAAACAGGGGAATTAGTGGCAACCCTGTAGTTCAGGGATAATTCCCGATTCCTACGTTAGCAGTTGACAACCTTCGCGGCGGTGTATGTTTGAAAGCCGGACCGACACACCATAGCTCTCCCACCATTTCCTACCGCGCGCTGCTTATCGGCGCGCTCCTCATCCCAATCAATCTATACTGGCTGACGCTCGCCGAGACCATCTACCAACCGGTCTTTTCCACGCTCTTCACCCTCTTCTACAACGTCACCTTTACCCTCTTCCTGCTAGTGGTGCTCAACGCCTTCCTCAACAAATACGCTCCCAACGCCGCGCTCCAGCCCATCGAGCTCCTTATCATTTATGTGATGAACGCCATTGCCACAGGCATCTTCGGGCACGACCTGCTGCTTGTCATGGTTCAACACCTTACGAGTTTCTGGTTCGTAACCCCGGAAAACGAATGGATGGCTCTTTTTGGCAGACACATCCCGGAGTGGGCAACCGTCTACGACTCAACCGCGCTGCAAGGTTACCATAAAGGGGAAACTACACTTTATATCGCAGAACATTTCAAGCCGTGGTTAATCCCTGCATTAGGTTGGGGCGGCTTCCTGATTGTTCTCTTTTTCGTCATTGCTTGCATCAATGTCATCATTCGGAAACAGTGGACCGAAAATGAAAAATTAGCCTACCCCGTCATCCAGCTGCCGATGGAGATGGCGAAAGGCGGCACCGGATTGCTTTCCAATCGTATGTTGTGGATTGGGTTCGGGATCGCGGGCACATTCGACCTGATGAACGGTCTCCACGGACTGTGGCCCGTAGCCCCGAATTTTGCGCCACTCTACAATCTCGGTAGGTTCTTTACCGAAAAACCGTGGAACGCCGTTGGGTGGTTGCCAATGGCGGTCTACCCCTTCGTGGTCGGGATGGCTTATTTCTTGCCGCTGAATCTTGCGTTTTCAGCCTGGTTTTTCCACCTCGTCTGGAAGGCAGACCTTGTTTACCGAAACGCGATGGGAATCTGGGCAACTCCGGGCCCGTTTCGAAGTTATCAAACGGCGGGCTCGTGGATAATTCTGGCAATTTTGCCCTTGTGGTCCGCCCGATTACATCTAAAGCAGGTGTTGAGAGAAATTATCCGCGGGAAGAGCCCTGAAACTGCCGCCAACGAGGCGATGAGTTACCGATCGGCGCTCACCGGCATCATCCTGGGTGTCGTCGCTCTCGTGATGTTCCTCGGATACGCCGGCATGACCGCATGGGTCGTCCTACTCTTTCTTCTCATCTACATCCTCTATGCCGTGGCTATTGCCCGCATTCGCGCGGAGATTGGGCCTCCCGCCCACGACGCCGAATTTATGGGGCCCGATCAGATGCTCCTGAATGTAGTTGGGCCGCGCCGTATCGGAGTCACAAACATCGCCATGTTCAGCCACCTGTTCTGGATGTGCCGTGCATACCGTTCCCATCCGGTCGGTCATCAGATTGAAGGTTTCAAGATGGCGCAACTGCTTAACGCACCCAGCCGTCATTTCCTGATAGCCATGATTCTTGCCTCGATTGTGGGAACATTCGCCGGCTTTTGGGCGCTGCTGCACAACATGTATCACTTCGGTGCGGACAACGTCTACCACAACATCGGCGACAACGGTTTCCGCATGTTGGATTCTTGGATTCAACACCCGCGCAGCCAAAACTATCCGATGCTCCGTGATGTCGGGATAGGCGCGGGGATTACAATCGCCCTCCGTGTACTGCATCAACGCTTCCTCGCATTCCCTTTCCATCCCGTCGGCTATGCCGTGGCTTGCGGCTGGATGATGGGCGGCATCTGGTTCTCGGTCTTCGTGGCGTGGTTAACCAAGTGGGCAATTTTGAAGTTCGGAGGCATCCAACTCTATCGGCGCATGGTGCCGTTCTTCATCGGAATCATATTGGGACAACACGTCATCGGCAGTCTATGGACAATCTTCGGCGAAATTCGGGGGCAGCATGTCTATCGAATCTTCCCCTACTTCACCGAGTGGGGTTGGTAACAGCAAGATAGATTTGTTATGTGTCAGGGAACTCTATGTCACTGATGATTGAACGTTGTTGGGATAAACCCACCGTAGGAGCGACCTCCAGGTCGCGATATGTTGTCCCAATTAATGACTCTAGCTGCGAGAGACACATCCGAAATGAGCATCACAACACGCGAATTTTTCAACGCGGTGACGCCGAAGCGTGAACACGTTGATAGATTCCTTGATCCAAACGCCCACAACTACGCCGAATTCGATTCCGAGTTGGGGTATATCCGTAAAAACTCCGTGCTTAAGGACGGCATCGACGAAAGCTATACCATCTCTCGTTACGGCGCGTGCGGCGATCGTTTGATGTCAAACTTCGCCGATCGACCCTGCCGGATCAACACCTACGGAAACAGTTTCACGCAGTGCGATCAGGTCAATGACGGTGAAACCTGGCAAGAGTACCACGCCGCCCACTTTGGCGAGCCGATTCGTAATTTCGGAGTCGGCGGCACGGCGTCCATAAAGCTTACAGACGAATGATTCGGGAGGAAAAGACCGAAGGATCCGCCAAATACATCGTGCTCAACATTTTCTCGGACGATCATTTCCTTAGCATCTACACCTGGCGACTGCTTCATCTACTGGGAGATGCTCGGCTTTTCAAATCGAGCCCCTCGTCGGAGTCTTCGGCGTTCATGTTCAATGCCAACCCGTGGGCGCATGTGCGACTCAACCCGGAAACTGGCGAGTTTGAAGAACACGAAAATCCTTACGCGTCACCAGACATGCTGTATCAGCTCTGTGATAGCACGCACCTGTACCAAACCTTCAAAGATGACTTTGATGTCCATGCCCGCCTCGCCCAGCTAGGCGCGACCGACCTCAATCTCGAAGTATTGGGGGAAACGGCGGATGCGCTGGGAATGACCACAGACTTCAGTTCGCCGGAATCTACCGCTAACACTGCACGCGACTTGCTGCAAACTTGCGCGCTGCGGTCCAGCATGTATATAGTGGACAAAATGCGAAGATTTGCAAAAGAGGCGGGAAAGGAATTGATGGTTCTTCTAAGCTATCCGTCGAATGATGTGGTTCACGCCTGCCGTAACCGGCCGCACTTCGACCGTATCTTTGTCGACTACCTAACGGCACACGGGTTTCTCTTTTTCGATTCACTCCAGGCGCACCTTGAGGAGTTCAAACTGTTCAACTGTTCGCCTGAGGAATACGCTCAACGTTACTACACCGGTCACTACACCCCCGCAGGCAACCACTTTTTCGCCTTCGCAATGAAGGATACCCTCGTGAAATGGCTGGCCCCGCCGCCTCCGACCTACTGTGAAGAGGGGCCATCACCGCAATACAGGAAATGATCGGCTGCCCGGCATTTGATTCCTCTAGGGCGGTCCCCCATGCCTGCAGGTCGGGCTCGATCTTCCGTGGGATGTAGGAGCGAGCACTGCTCTCGACCAGGAGACCGCTCCTACCGCGGGTAGATAGTGAGAGATTAGCTCCTTCCTACTTGCCGATTAACATCTTCCGAGTGGCAGAGAAGCCTTTCGTCGTTAGTGTGTAGAAGTAGAGGCCGCTTGCAACTCCCTCACCGAATCCGTTGTGACCATCCCAATACACCGCACGATCTTTCTCCACGTAATAACCCGCCCGCTGATGTCCGAGGTCCAGCTGGCGCACGATGGCGCCGTGTACATCGTATATCGTAATCCGCACATCGCTATTTGTCGCCAATTCATACGGTATCCATGTCTCCGGATTGAACGGGTTCGGGTAGTTGGCTAACAATGTCGTTTCATTCGGTGTTAAAACGGCAGCGAGTCTTTCCAGCACGGCAATTCCGCGCAGGTAGTCGGGGTCAGTCAGTACCAATTGCTGTGCTTGCGTGAGCCAACTCTCGACCTCGGCGGCACTGAGCATTGCATACGCCTGCGGTTGCAGAGCAGGTGCGGCGGGCATGTTCCTAAACGCGCCGGCAACGAGCACCAAATCCAGGATGTTAACCACGCCATCTTCATCAACATCTGCGGGATGTTGCCCCGTCTGTCCGAGATTTGCTGCAACCGACACCAAATCCAGAATAGAAACCCTCCCGTCTCCGTTCACGTCCGCACTTACGATGGTGGGAACGGCTTCTGCCGAGAAGGTCTCCTGCGCGAAGTGTCCGTGCGCATCAATAACCCGAAGCGAAATCTCTCTACCTGTCCATGCCGGCAATTCCGGAATGATGAATCCGATAACCTCGCTTTCCCCAATCAACGTTTGGCATTCATACAATTTCGGAAAACCGGGAGCTTGGTCATTGTTGCCGAAGGAGGGGCCAAGTAACACGCTTTGACGCAGTCCATCCGCATCGTCCACCCTAAAGGACACGATAACAGAGCGAGGTGTATTTGCCACGGGTGGGAGCATCTCGATTGTCGTTGGTTCGTTGAAGCCGGTTTGATTATCGTTGAACATAGGGTGCACATCCAACCATCCGGCGGCACATTCTGAGAGCATCATCGGTGGCTCGTAACCGTAGGACATAATATAGTTGTCGCTGCGGAAGTCGTGCTCTAATCCGAATGCGTGTCCCAATTCGTGGGCAACGCGAAATGGGACATCGGGAGCCGAGTCCAGAAAGCACAATGATCCAACAAGGGCTCTGCCGCCGCCGCTCCAATCAAAACCTCCCACCCCGCACCAATTGCGATCTATATGTTGGCTGCTATCCAAGACAACAAGATCAACGTGCCTCTTATCGGGAGGACCAATTTCTTGCCTTATCTTCCGCCACACGTCCTCATGATAATGTTCATCGTCGAACCGCCCGGAAACTTGACGCACTAGTGCTTTTCCGGTCGCATCGGTTTCAAACGTAAAGGTTTTTCCGCCATGTCCATGGGAATCCATCTGTTCCGCAAAATACCGTTGATTATCCCTTATCATGGTATCAATCTTTGCGGCCATGTCTCTCCGAGGAACACGGTCTTTCGGAACAAAATAGATGAATCGAACCATGGATCGCTGTTCATCCTGTTTCGCTGCCTGCAGATGCGTTTCGATGTTCCGGATGCGCACGTTTCCGTCATCGCCGCCACTCGCGAGCCTGAGTCCGTCGTTTGAAAACGAGGCAGCCATGACCTCGCCGGAGTCAGCCTGCTCCACTAGAGAGGCAATCACTCTACCACTTTCTGCAGCCCACAGGCTTAAAACACCAAAACCGGCGGCGGCAAGAATCCTGCTGTCAGACGTAAAATCAAGCGATCGAATTGTGCCCACGCGGTCGAAGGTGCCCCGGAGGTGCCAGTCCGATACTCTCCACAGCCTGATTTGTCCTCGCCATCCTCCACTGGCTAGAGTTTGGTTGTCCGGCGAAAAGACAACGCTGTAAACAAGCTTGGGATCAGCATCCAGCGTAGCTACAAGTGTTTGCGTTTCAAGCTCCCAGACCCTCACACGCCCGGGCCCATCGCTGTCGCCCTCTCCGGCGGCAAGGTATCTGTTATCGCGTGAAAACGCTACCGTCCACACATGTTTACCGTGCGGAAGCGTAAACATCTCTTCCATAGTGCGGGCATTCCATACCTTTACATGCTCACTCGCGGTTGCCAGCAGAAACCCATCCATCGAAAAGGCGACCGCTTGCACTACCCAACGTACGCCGTTGACCACGTGATGCTTGGTGACGGTATTTTGGCGCTTCGAGATGTCCCAAAGCCGTATCGTCCAATCGCGGCTTGCACTGGCAAGCTGTTTTCCATTCGGTGAAAATGCCACGGATGTCACGTGACCTGTGTGGCCCCGTAGCTCTATCGAATTATCATTCTGAAGATTCCAAATTTTAATGATGTTTTCTTCAAGAGCGTTGGGAATGCCGGCGGCAGCGATGAGATCGGCATCCGTCGGTGAAAATGCTATCGTGTTTACCTGCGCGCCATACTCAAGGACGGTTGGGTCTTGCGTAACGCCGGGAAGCGGGACACTTAATAAGAAGATAATCACAACCAATACACTTTTGAAACGCATGATGACCTCTTTTACGGCTATGTTATCATTGATAATACGGATTTTGAGAGAAACTCACTCGGCACATTGGGTTAGCGGGACGTCAATTCAGTGGCAATGCCTTGGGTGTCATCAACTTTATGTATACCGTTAAAAAACGGACACTTGGCAAAGTCAAGAGTTTTCAGTCCATCTGTTTCAATCCTATAAGTTTTTCTGCCGAACCGGTGCTTTTCCATTACTTCGGCGTAAGATTGCTGAACTTTCTTTATCAACGTGCCCAACTTCGCATCTATGCCCGGTTGCGACGGCCGGTCACAGGGGAGAAAGTAAACTACCCGCACCAAGTTCTCCGGAGGTGTTTCTACGGAAAGTCCGTTGGGCAGAAAGACAAGCATCGCAGAAGTAAGAAACGTGATTACCGCACCGATTATTGTTTTCATGAGTTGCTTCTCCTTTGATGGCTGCCAGCAACGCGGCAATTGGCTTTAGGAGCTTAACGCGAACTGTTTATTTAACTTATCGTTACGTTGCTTTTTTTTGGTCTAGATTCGCGTTGACGCTTCACGCATTTTAGGAGATGCACCGGCGTACCCTATAGGTGTTCGCTCCAGAATGTGTAAACAGGTCTCACACATTGTATTTTATAGAATAACAAGGATGGTGTCAACGCCCCTTCATCACGTCTGACATAGCGCGAAGCGGTGGACGGATCCATAACCAACAATTGGTGGCAACGGCTCGGTGAACACACTAGATTTCTGTTGCCAACTAAATTTAAATCGGCTATAGTGTATGCTTTCCGATAGGCGGATGATTTATGTATTAGACTTCACAACAATCACAATCGGTGTATCCGCGTTCGAGGCCGGTACAGAGGGAAAAAGATGGAAATCAACGAGATTAAAGATAGTCTGGCAGAGGAAGGTTACTGTATATTCGAGGGGTTGCTTGACCCGCAAGAGGCGGAACGGCTTGATGGCATGGCGCGTTCGATTATGGAGTCGATGGGGTCGGCGTATATCAGCCTTGAAGGATCGCTGAACCAGATTCCGGAGCTGGCGCCGCTGTGCACCCATCCGCTGATTCTTGAGATTGCTGAAGCAGTGCTCGGTGAAGGCTATTTCCTGGCGAACAACGCGGCGCTGAAATGGTGCAAACCCGGAACGACCGCCGGCGGCCTGCATGCCGATTGGCCGTCACGCGGCGCGTTGGCGGCGGATCCTAGCTCCCTTTTTCCGCCCTGGAATGGGCTTCAGGTCTTCTGGATGCTCACCGACAGCACACCGGAGAATGGCGCCACGCGAATTGTCCCTTTCAGCCATCTCACACAACGCGGGCCGAGCCGAGACAGCTATCCGCAGGAGATGCCGGTCACCGGAAAGATAGGTTCGGTGTTCATCTACCACAATGGACTGTGGCACCGATCCGGCGCGAACACGACAACCGACCAACATCGCATGCTTGCGAATGTATATTATATGCCGGCGGTGCTGCACCGGGCCCCCACGACTTGGCCGCTGATAAAGCGTGAAGTCTACGAGACATTCTCTCCGCGCTTGCAAGAGCTGACAGCGCGCTCCACCGAGTTCTAAATTCGCTGGAACTTACGCAAAAAAGCGGTGCTCAAACCCAAGAAACCGATCAACCGACTGATTAGGATCAACTGAACGAACAGTGAAGGCGATAGTAAATCCCGTGCGATAGGGATCGCCATGCCTGTAACACGCCGTTATTCCTGTCGGGATAGTTCTTTCAGCACGTAACACTTATGACCCATAGAGTCCAGGTTTTCGATCCAGAGGATCGATATGTTGATAGAATGCGATAGTCCCAAATTCCCGCGCTCCAACGGAGCGCTATGTCAGATTCTCTTTGGAATAATATTCTTCTATACAGCAATTAAGGGAAGCAGCCAGGAACGGTGTTTTACGGTACGGGTTACAAATTTTAGTGGAAGTCTTGCTAACAAAGGATAGGGGTAGAAGCCCTTTGTACGCGCACGATTATTTCAAGGAAAAACAGCTATGAGTCTATTTGAAGTCAATAAAGCAATCGAACGTCCCGACACCGCGCTGGTGGAGGCGCTCTCTCAAATTGCCGTGGCTAACATTAGCGACGCCATGGCGAATCTCGGCACCATGGATTTCGGCATTCAAGCCCTTTCCGGCTCTCGAATCTGCGGTCCCGCCTGCACTGCCGTCACCACAACCGGCGATTTCCTGCCCGTCCTGAAAGCCCTGCACGCCGCCCAGCGCGGCGACGTTCTCGTGGTGGATAATCAGGGCAATCCGGACGCGGCGTTATGGGGAGAGATCACGAGCACCGAAGCGCAACTGAAAGAGCTTGAGGGGCTAGTCTTGGATGGCTTGGTCAGAGATATAGCGGAGATACGCGAGATGGGTTTTCCCGTTTTTGCGCGCGGAACAACACCGCGGGTGGCAGGTCGAGGATCGCTCGGCGAAGTCAACGTCACAGTTCGCTGCGGTGGGACAGTGGTTCATCCTGGTGACATCATCGTAGGCGACACTGACGGCGTCGTCGTGGTTCCGTTGCGAAAGGCGGAAGCGGTCTTGTCACGCGCTCAGTCGATTGTGGAACACGAAGAGGTTCTGCGGGACAAAGTTGCCAGCGGCGTTTCGCAAGTTGAAATATACAACTTGGACGAACAGTTTGAATCCCTGCGCCAAGCTCACGAAGGATGAAAATCAGTAGGCCTTGGCTCCCCCAACCCTTGCGGCGCGGCGCCTCGGATTCGCGCATATTTCACATAACCGTCAACTAGCTGTAGGGTGGGCATTGCCCACCAGTTATTATAGAATCGACAATCATAAAATCTGAAGGCGGTCTTGTCACGCGCTCAGTCGATTGTGGAGCATGAGGAGGTGCTGCGCACCAGAGTTGCCAGCGGCGTTTCACAAGTTGAGATATACAACCTCGACAAACAGTTCGAATCCCTGCGCAAGACTCACGAAGGTTAAAAAACAGTTTCATAGTCATTGCATCTAAGAAATTCTACATATCGGACTTTCGTTGTTCGAATCGCATTTGCGCGATTTATTACAGGTATTCTGTAGGAGCGATCTCCGAATCGCGACTTCCTATCGCGAGCCAAGTTCGCACCTACAATTGATCTGCCGTGACATTCTTTAATTGACCTAAGTTGCCACCTTTGTAGCAAGATCTGTTAGATTGTGCTTGTAATGCCCGAACTGACAGGTCAATTGATTGATTGGATCAAGCGACCGATTAGGGAGGGCGATAGAAATTCCCTGCCCCGCTTTGGAAAGACTTAATTTACGGTATTCATATACTGCCAATATGCTTCACATTATTTGTTAAGAAAGGGACTCATATGCTTGACAACAACCCGATGACGAATTGTACCGACGGCGAGCGTTACGAAGCCACGGTGCCTGATACCCTCGATTTGGCGGATCGGATGGGGCTGGCGGTGAATGCACTTACCGAGGTATGGTATCCCGACGAAAAGTGGGCTTTGGGATTCATTGTGGATTTCTCCCAGCGTCCGACCGAACTCTATCCAAGCCATATCACCGACGCCTACCTTAATATCCCAGCCAAGTTCCTTGAAGCGTTAACCGTTTGTCGGTTGGCATCTGGAAACACCGACGGACTGGACGCGGACCTGGAGGTACTTCGCGTGCAATTCGATCTGTTGGGAGAGGACGGCTTGACCTATTGCCCAACGGATTCGCTGGAGCAATTTACCGAACCCCGTCCGTTCTCTGAAGTATGGGCGGAGGGCAGGCTGTTGCTGGCGCTGTCAATGTTGGCTCAAGTTGACGACGATTCGCGTTGGATTGAAGCTGGCAAGCGAAAGGTTGACCGGCTGCTGGCGCTCACGCGGGAGAAAGACGGGTTCCGATTCTTGTGGAAAGGGCGATTTCGCCCCGGCGAGACGGTTCCTGCCGATGCCGATGAGCCAGCCGTGGGCATTGAAGACGGATCGCTCGCGGATAATGACCCGGTTTTCAGCATGATATACTCGATAGGCGCACTCGGTCACGGCTCCGCGCTGTTTTATCGCGTGACCGGTTACGAACCCGCACTCGAACTGGCTGGAGGCCTGGCGCGCTGGGCGCTGGCGCGCGTGTTCAACAGCGATGACGGGCGATACACCTTCTGGCATTTTCATCACAGCTTGTATGCGCTCATAGCGGTGTGTGAATACGGTTACGCCATAAACGACCGAAAGATTCTGGAGCGCGTGGATGCCTGCTACCGCTGGGTACGCGAGATGGGCGATCCGTTAATCGGCTACTTCCCGGAAGCCATGCCGGGGTCGGATTGGTATCTCGGCAGGGCGGGCAACACTACGGAGATTTGCGAGGTGGCGGACATGGTGCTCCTTGCAGTCTATTTGACCCGCGCCGGACTGGGCGACTACTGGGATGACGTTGATCGATGGGTGCGAAACGTGTACGCCGAAGGCCAAATGTGCGATACCGATTTCCTTGACGGTATACCGGACAGCTACTTCTCTTCGGGCCCCAGTGGACATCACCATCCGGACACACGGGGCATCCCGGAGCGTTCCGTGGGTTCCTTCCTCGGTTGGATGCGCGCCAATGACGGGCTGCATGTCGAGCAAACAGAGGAGGGACCGAAACTAACGGGTCATTCTATCATGCACTGTTGCACCGCGAACGGCGCACGAACCTTCTACTACGTCTGGGACAGCATCGTCACGAAGGAGTCGGACGAGGTGCGTGTCAATCTTCTCCTGAATCGGGCTTCTTCTTGGCTGGATGTGGACAGCTATCTGCCGTTGGAGGGCAAAGTTGTCTTGCACATCAAGGACGCCTCGAAAGTAGCCGTCAGAATGCCGGAATGGTGCTCGCTCGACGACGTGCAGGTCAGCGTTGGCAATCGACCCTGCCGCTATATAACTGACGGCAGTTACGTGAAGATTAGCTTGCTCAATCCGGGCGACCAAGTCGCGATAACCTTCCCGATACCCGAGCGAGACGTGCATAGGGTGATCGGTGAAATCCCGTACAAATTGACGATGCGCGGGTCGAACGTGGTCGCCATTGATCCCAAGGGCGTTGCGCTCCCGCTTTATGAGAATCGCTCCAGCGGCAAGCCAATCCAAAAAACGCGCTTTATTCCCGAAATCAAGCAGATAATTTGGTAATATCATTTCGCTTGAATAATAGTCCTTATGAAGTTTCAACTATATCATTCACTTTCTCCGTAGGAGGGGATCAAGTGAGCGAATAGCGAATGCGATAGAAATCCCATAGAGATCCCCTTGCCCCGCACCGAAAACTTAACGTTCGGCAGAAGGAAACGACATGAGCGACAGCGTACACGCCGCGGTGATGGTCCATCCGGGAAAGATTGAGATTCAGGAGTTCCCCTTTCCGCAGTTGGAAGACGGCGCGGTGCTCCTCAAGGTCGAGATGTGCGGCATCTGCGGCACGGACAAACACACCTGGCGCGGCGAAACCAAGCAGTACGCCGGTACCGAAGCCGAATCCGATACGCCGTTTCCAATCATTCCGGGACACGAAATCATCGGCGTCGTTGCCGAAATCAACGATAGTGCACGTCCGCGTCTCGACTTCAACGGCGAACCTCTGCGCGTCGGCGACCGCGTCGCGCTGTGTCCCGATGTGGTGTGTGGCGAATGCTACGAATGCCGGCACACGTTCGCTTTCCCGTGGTGCGAGAATCTGCGTGGTTACGGCAACGCCTTCAGCTCCGCCGAATCGCCCCATCTGTTCGGGGGTTGGGCGGAATACATGTACATCCTGCCCAATGCGTTTCTCTACAAGGTACCCGAAGGCATACCCCTGCGCGTCGCGGTCATGGCGGAACTGATGGCGGTCAGCTACAACTTGGACAAAACGAAGGAGCTATTCACACTTACGGGGGACGGTTTTGCGACCGGCAGCACCGTGGTTATCCAAGGCGTCGGTCCCATGGGGATCTGCCACCTCATCAAGGCACGTGTGATGGGCGCTGGCAACATCATCGCAGTTGACCGCTCGGAGTATCGTTTGGGATTGGCGGAGGAGTTTGGTGCCGATCACACCGTCAACGCCGCCGAAACCAGTTCGGAAGAGCGCATCGAGTTTGTCCGCTCCCTGACCCACGGACGCGGCGCCGACATCGTTATCGAATGCGCCGGCATCGCCGAGGTCGTACCCGAAGGACTGGACATGACGCGCAAAGGGGGCATTTACCTTGAGCCTGGGAACTTCGCCGATACCGGGGAGGTATCGCTCAGCCCGCACCGCCATTTCTGTTCGAAGAATATCCGTCTCATCGGCATGACCAACCACCCCTTTACTGGATACACCCCTAGCCTGGAGCTAATGCAACGCTATTCGGATCGCTTCCCGTTCGAAAAGTTCGTGTCTCACGAATATCCGCTCCTCAAAACGGAATCGGCCATGCTGCAATCGATGCAACCTGAGGAGTGTATGAAGGTGGTCGTCGTACCGTAGGCTAATGTTGGTATTGGAAAATTCAGAAGGGCCGTGTGTAAGATCGACGCCGGCGGCTTGTACCAGAGCACTCCTTCTTTCCCTGTTAACATCGACCACTGCCGCATAGGGTCAAGCGTGCGGATAGCGAGCGCGATAGAAATCTTATCGCCATAGCAAATCCTGTGCGATAGAACTCCCATTGCGTATTGTTTTCCCCCATTTATTCTATGAATCAAGGCGGCTTGCACAAGCTTTACTTCTTAAATCTACCTGAAACAGAGGCAACAGATGAATAACGTATTGATTTTGGCTTTTCCTCAAGAATGGGATGCGAGCGAGATTCTCTCTTTCTTGGAGGCGCGAAATTGCAAACTTTCCGTGCATCATCCCGACAAACCGGTAACAGAGGACTATCTTATCTCGCTCATCCGCGGAGTAGATGGAATTATCACGGGGAGTCACCCCTATACCAGACGCGTGATCTCGGCTGCAGACAATCTGAAGATTATCTCGCGCACCGGTGCAGGATTCGACTCGATTGACCTTGAGGCAGCGACAGAACGCGGCATCATCGTCACAACAACGCCAGATGCAAACAGCGAAAGCGTCGCCGAACTGGCGATGGGATTGATGCTTGCCGTCGCCCGCCAAATTCCGCAGGGAGATAGAGACATCCGCCGCGGTGGTTGGTCACCCCATCTCGGCGTTGAGTTATACCAAAAGACACTGGGCATTATCGGGCTGGGCAAAATTGGCAAGCGGTTGGCGAAACGGGCATACGGGTTTGACATGACGATCTTGGCACACGATCTTTATCAAGACGAAGCGTTCGCGGCACAATACGGCGTAACCTACCTGCCGTTGGAGGAACTCTTGGCACGCGCCGATTTCGTCAGCATTCACTCGCCTTTAAGCCCGGAGACGTCCGGCTTGATTGGCGAACGCGTGTTAAAGTTGATGAAGCCTACAGCCTATCTCATCAACACCGCACGTGGATCTATCGTCCACGAAGCAAGCCTTATCAAAGCGCTGAACTCAGGTTGGATTGCGGGAGCGGGATTGGATGTGTTCTCGCAGGAACCGCCCACGAACAGTCCGTTGCTATCAATCGAAAACGTCGTGCTCGGTCCCCACGTAGCTGCGTCCACCGAGGAGGCCATGTATCGGATGGCGCGCGGTGCAGCCGAAAATGTGGTGAAAGTCTTCGAAGGAAAACAACCGCTTGGAATTGTAAATACAGTGGCCAGTGGCTAGTGCTCAGTGCAATTCGTTCCTTTCGCTAGGTTCGGTTGACATTTATGTGAAGTGTTTGTCCAATCGTAGGGGCGAGGTCCTCTCGCCCGTTGTCCAACTTTGGTGTGTGAACATCGGGTTGGGAGACCCAACCCCTACGAACGGACCTGTGTCTGTGCACCGCAGAACCTAGTCACCGGCAACTTCTCACAACTGCAACTGCTTTACGTTCGGAAATGAAAACGTGTTTCACAAAGGGGTAGGTAAAATGAGATTAAAGAACAAGGTCGCCATTGTCACGGGCGGCGGAACAGGAATAGGCCGCGGTACGGCGGTACGCTTTGCCCAAGAGGGTGCAAGGGTCATGATTACCGGCAGGAGGTCGAAACCGATCGAAGACACCGTGAATCAGATTGCGTCGGAAGGTGGGGAAGCAAGCCACTGTTCCATGGATGTGTCAAAAACCGACCAAGTCCAAGGCATGATCGACCAAACCGTGTCGAAGTACGGCAAACTTGATGTTCTCTTTAATAACGCCGGCGTGTTTATCGGCATCGGGAAAACCATCATGGAGTTGACCGAAGAGGAGTGGGATAGCCTGATGGGGATAAATCTGCGGGGTAATTTCCTGTGTTCAAAATACTCCCTTCCCCACATGATAGAGAACGGCGGCGGCGCTATTGTCAACTGCTCCTCAATCTCGGGTCACGTCGGACAGCGAAAACAGGGCGCCTATAACGCCGCTAAGGGCGGCATTGAACTCCTGACGAAGTGTATGGCGCTGGACTTTGCCGAGCATAAGATTCGCGTAAATGCGGTGTGCCCCGCTTGGGTAGAGATAGACTTTAACCGGGAGGACCTCAAGCAGCGCGGCGACGAAATCGCCGCCATGCATCCCATCGGCAGGGTGGGGACGCCCGAGGATGTCGCCTCCGCCGCGCTCTACCTCGCTTCCGACGAGTCCGCGTGGGTTACGGGAACATCTCTAGTTGTGGATGGCGGCTACACCGCGCAATAGAAACCCTTTCGGCAACTACGTTTCCCAAGAAAGAGGTCCATGATATAGCTGTCGACGATTTTTCATCCAATGAATCTGCAATCAAGATAAATGATTATGAGTCTGTTTGAAAATCCATTCGTAGCAACACCATACGGCCAAAGCCCTGGAAGGGCGGCAGGTGTATAGCAATACCGCAGCTCCACTCACTTAAGCCCCAGCGGGGCGACAGGTGTATTGCCGGGTAACGACAAAAACACGCAAAGCCTTTTATCAAACACCAAACGCGACCTTCTCACCTATTTTCCCAACTGATCTAACGGTCAGAATTCGCGGAATACTTTCATGCTGCAATTCCCCTGTTTTTTATCCTTTCAAACTCAATCAGACGGAGAAGTGACTCGTTATGACGAGGGATAAGGCTCTTAGCATACTTGGACTCGACGCTAAGGCAACGCCAGCCGATATCAAATCTGCATATCGGCGACTAGCACGGGCAAACCACCCGGACAAGATGGGATCTGCCGAACTGTTTAAGTTGGTACAGGAAGCATACGAAACACTTGAGACGACCATAAAAGCGGATGCGAAGCGAGAGACCGAATCCGAACGCGCAGAAGTTAAGCGTAGGGAAAACAGGCGTAAGGCGGATCAACGCATTGTTGAACTGCAACAAAAAATAGCTAAAGCCAGCAAAACTAAACACAGGGCTGAAGTTGAATATAATGACGCTGTTGGGAGCGAATGTCTATGGAAAGCGCTTCACGATGCGGTGGAAGCGGAAATCAAACTCAGAGTGGAATTGATATGCGAACAAAGGAACATCCAGGGAAACATATGGATGGATATCACAAAACGTCCGGAAATAGCCCGCGAGGCGATCGCCGCTGAGTGGAACAGTATGCCTAATAAGTATGTGAGGAATGAAGACTGGTGCTACGATGCGTTTGTAAGAGCAATGATTGCTATGCATGGGAGACCTTACGACGATAACGATAGATTCAAGGTAACATTGGCAATGACAGATATGTTTGACTACGAGGTAGGGGAAGATTTGATTCACGAGCGCATAAAACTAACGCATCAAGACTATAGGGCAGGAGGGTTCTTCATCTGGGCAAGAAGATTCCTAGTGTTAGGGGGATACCGTAAACTAGCAATAAACCATTACAGTAGTGCGCTACGAATAAAACCCCGCCTCTGGAGGATTTATTGTGAGCGCGGGGAGACCCACGTACAGTTAGGGAATTATGTTGAAGCCATTAACGATTTCTTGGCAGGTATCGAATGCACCTCGAATCACAATTTACGAGCTATGAGAAAGTTACAAAACGGGATTGAAAAGGCGCGGGAAAAAGCAAATTCGTCTCCTCCGTCGCCTTGAGAAAATCTCCCGCTTGCGCTCTATTTCAACAACGGTATCACACTACCGCCTTACGATGGTAAAGCACAAAATTTCCTAATCAATCAGCACATGCAGTACAAGCCGAACAAATGCAGTCGGTTCAGAACTTCAAAATGACACGTGAACTCATTCTCTAACTTTGAAGGAGGACAAATAGATGGCGGTTCTCAGGGTGATTCTCAGAATACTTCTCAAGCTAGGAACGTGCACGATTGGAGGCGGATTGGTTGCGTGGATTGTTGTCGGCGTCATCGTTTCCCTGTTTTTCTCAACGAAAGTGATGCTCAAAAATGACTTTATAGCCGAGCATAAATCTTGGCATAATCATCGTGGTAAGTGTTTCACATGTGCGCGTAATATTATTGAAGAGCTGCCCTACACACCTGAAAAGAATGATGGTGCGGACGATAATTCGTTTAAGACTATTGATGAACTGGCGAGAAAGTACTTGCTTCGATCTGTCCCTTCTGTCGCTTATCAACAAAATCCGCGCGTACGCGTAAAGTACCAACCAGACTGGAAAACTCAGGCACAAGCCGTTGCCGTTTACGTCGGGCTGCTCTGTGGTATCGCTTGGACTATTGAGAATAACAAGGCGCGGTGGCGTTTTTTCTGGTCGTCATTTGGGGGAGTTTCTGTCGGTTGGATTGTTCACCTGGCTACAGGAAACGCGAGCGTGTGTTGGGCGATGATTTTACTCGGTCTTTTTGTTGGAATCGTCTCGGCGCTTGCAAGTGTTGGGGCATATGACAGAAAGTAAATTACAGGAATGTTGCGATGAATGAAACGCTAGAAAAACCTAATAATGCACAAAAAGCGTATTGACACACTACTTGGAACCATGGCTTGGCAAAGCAATACTCTTCACGACCGATTGGAGATTAAATGACAGAATACTATAAATTCAGAAGCATGGACTCTCTATTGGGTGAAAAGAACGAACTTGAAACACAGACCATCTATTTTGCTAGCGCGGATGAACTAAATGATCCCTTGGAAGGCGTCCGAGATATAGTGTGGTATGGAGATAAAATTGTCTGGAAGAATCTCTTCAAACATTATGCCATTAGCCTGCACGAGTTCATGTTAGGGTTGAGAGAAGGCGTTGTAGATTTTGGTACAGATAGTATCCCAATCTGGCATCTTCAGGCAACCCCTCAAGCAGAGGAATGGCGAGAACAAATCTGGATCAGTATTAGCGATGTTGCGAGAGTAAATACGATAATTGAAGCAATAGCGAATATGAACCGCAAAATCAGATACACAGAACTCAGGTATTATTTCACATGCATATTTGGGATCGTTTTAGGCCAAATCCTAAAATCACACGTTGCACATGGCATCATTCTTGAGCCAATCGAAAGAGCTGACGATTCGTCTGCTACGAGAATCATAGAAGGTCTTCTTTCCTTGATTAGGCGGATTAAAGATGACGAATCTGGACTTGACGATGTACTATTGTCAGTTGAGAATACCCGCAACATTGAAGAGATTATTGGAAGATACAACTATTCTACAAGTCCTACATCAGATCCCTCGTTTTCCAATTTTCCCGCGATGTATGTAGAACGGCTTGAGAGGCTGCTTTGGCCAAAGTGGTACACCGCTTGTTTTACAACATCTTTTTACAACTCATCTCTTTGGGGGCACTATGCGGATGGACATAAAGGAGTCTGTTTGATTTTTCACGCAGCAGAAACAGAACGTCCAGACCGCAAAATTCATTTCCATGTGGTCAATTATGTAGATAGACTTCCCGAGGTCGATTTTTTCAGATCTATTGGCGCAGCTGGGATAGTGCCATTGAATTTAGTAAGAAAACTCTGGTATACCGATGAAAATGGTACCATCTCAGAATGTGCTCCCCAAGGTCACGAAAATGCCTGGAAACAAACTCTTTGGGAAAGATTCATTCGCACTGTTACCACTAAAACCAAGGATTGGCAGTACGAGAATGAATGTCGCACAATCGCAATTGACTGCGAAAATGACCCTATTCGATCATACGACTTTAGCTTATTGAAGGGTATCATTTTTGGCATTAGGACATCTGATGGTGACAAACGGAAAATTATCGACATTGTTAAACGAAAGTGTGCAGAGCACAATCGGACCTATTTCCAACTATTGCAAGCCTACTATTCCCATCGGGACGGCGACATTCGCGCCGAAAAGATTCAGTTCTAGTGCGTTCGCTGTGAGTCGGACGAGCTAATACAGTCGGAAAAATATCATCTCAGGTTCTATCTTAAGCTGAATCGGATCGGTCTATGTTGGATCTGTGGGCTAACTGTTACAGTTCCATACGGCGGTGATGAAATGGGTCGGATTTGCTTTGAATTACTGGCGCTTGTCTGTTACAATCAAGGTGAATTGATGATCGGGGACTACCGCGAGGTGAAAATCACGATTCAAACATGGGGAATGAATAGCCGATGGAAGGATTGAACTTCGAAAACGCAACTCAGTTGCTGCAACTAATAGCCATAGTTAGCGGAATTGGCATTTTTTGGTGGAAGGTTCCCAGTAAAAGAGATATGGAAAGGGCGGACGATCTCCTTCGTGTAGACATCAGAGAAAACCAAAAACAGATTAGGATTGCCTTTGATAAAATCGACGCCAATTTTCATAGACTCATTGATAAAATCGACGCCAATTCTAAGGAATTCCATGCCAACATGACCAAGCTCAATGATAAGATCGACGCCAATTCTAGGGAATTCCATGCCAACATGAGCAAACTCAATGATAAGATTGATGCCAATGCTCAGGAATTCCATGCCAGCATGAGCAAACTCAATGACAAGATTGATGCCAATGCTCAGGAATTCTACGCCAGCATGAACAAACTCAATGATAAGATTGACGCTAGTACCCAGGCAATCTACGAGAAAATTGAAGCCGGAACACGTGAGCTCCGCGCGGATATCCGAGAACTGAATCAGGATTACAAAGCGCACCTCGCCTACCACAACGAAAAAGTCCAGAATTGATTCGTGGGGAACGACACGCCGTTGTGATTTGCATCCGAAAAACAACGGTGAAACTGCTCCTCACACCATCACACAAACCGAATCGTTACTAGAATGCTCGCCGAAGTTTGACCAACCGGACTAGAATATTGTGACAAACTTACCCAGCTCCACCGAACTCACCTTTTGCGTCGTTGCGGATTGGCAAATCCCCGACGACAACCTGACACACCTAGCCGAGCGCCTCGTCTCGGAAAACCCCGAATTCGTCGTGATACCCGGCGATCTCGTTATGGCGAAAGGCGCGGACCCTGCACCGTGGGACGCCTTTTTCGATCGCATCCGTCCGTTGACCGAGGCGGGGATACCGCTCCGTCCGATTCCCGGAAACCACGATGTCGACGGCGATTTCGACGCCGCACGCCGGCAATGGCTTGAGCGATTGGAGCAACACGTGCCGGGATTCTTCTACTCGTTCGATGCCGCTCCGGCGCATTTCATCGGCTTGTGTGTCACCCCGCTCTCCTACAGCGTATTGCACGAGGAGTTTGACCTGCCCGATGGCAAAATGACCCAACTCGAATGGTTTACTCGAGACCTTGAGCGCTCTCGGGATGCGCCCTGGCGATTCGTCTATCATCATGAACCCGGCACCGCTTTCTGCCGCTTGGACGCACCTAACGACGGTCCCGGTTTACCCGAAATATCCGAGTGCGTGGAGCCTCTCGCATGGCGTGAGGGCATCGATCTCGTCTTTCGAGGTCATCAACATTTCTACGAGCGCACCTACCCGGTGAACCCTGTCAGCAGCGTACGCGACGACTCCCGAGGCACGGCGTTTATCACGTTGGGCGGCGGGTGTAACGCTTATCGCCCGGTAGATCCTGACGATGCGGTTCCGCAATGGTTCGATGCAGTGATCGCCGTCCATCAGATGCACTATCTCAAGATAAAACTGACGGAAGACACGTTGAACGCCGAAGCAAAGAATTTGGCGGGAGATGTCTATGACCGGTTCACTATCCGTAAGCATCCGGACGGCTCTCGCGACTGGGAAGGATTGCCTCCGACGCCAATCTTCCTCGTAAACAACCGCCCCCAGCCCTACTAGCCCGATCGTCTAAAGTAGGACACTACATTATTTCTGGACACTGACCACTAGCCACTAGTCACTGCCTTATCACTGGCCACTGCTTTTCGGAGGTTCTGCCACTCATGAGCATAAAAGGCAAAGCCGCTATCGTCGGCTACGGCGAAACCGAATTTCTCAAACACAACCCCGGCGATCGTTCCAACTACACGGAGTATTGCCGGGCGGCGAAACTCGCAATCGAGGACGCCGGGCTGACAAAGGACGACATTGACGGCTTAATTTCAATCTATCCGCTCGACGAAGAGCCAACCTGGACCGAGGACCTGCAGGAATACCTTCAACTCCATCCACGGTTTCTCGATAACGTCTATCGTGGCGGTGCGTCGGGGAACGCAGCAATCCTGTACGGAGCCGCGGCGCTGGCGGGCGGTCTCTGCAATAATATCCTGATTGTCGCCGGCAGCGTCATGGATCCCAAGCGCATCTACGAATTCGGGCTGGAGACCGGTACGGCGTTTGAACGGGATTTCGACAGCATCTACGGGCCCATGTTCAACAACTCCGCATACGCCATGATCAAACGGCGCTATATGCACGAATTCAACGCGGCGGACGACCAGTTTGCGCACGTGGTCATCAACGCGCGCTATCACGCCTCGAAGTTTCCGAACGCCCTGCTGAAAAAGCAGGTCACCGTGGAAGACGTGCTAGATTCGCGGCTCATCTGTGATCCGCTCCACCTGTTCGAAATTGTCATGCCGTGCGTCGGTGGCTGTGCATTGGTCATGACGACAGCAGAACGGGCTAAGGACACCAACAATCCCCCCGTCTATCTGCTGGGCGGAGGGCAGCAGTTTGATAGAGGATTGTGGAATCCAGCCTACGGCTACGAGCGTTCCCTCACCACCTCACCCGTCAAACTCGCGGCGCAGTACGCCTTCGAGATGTCGGGGTTGGGGATTAAGGATATGGATTTCGTCGAACTCTACGATTGCTATACCATTACCGTCGTGATTTCGCTTGAGGATATCGGCTGCTGCGAGAAGGGAGAGGGTGCGGCGTACGTGGAAGAGAAGGATTTGACCTACAAGGGAGACATGCCGCTCAATACCGATGGCGGTCAACTCGGAAGAGGGCAGCCGAACCCCGGCATCCACCTCATGCACTCCATCGAAGCCACCCGCCAACTGATGGGCAGAGGCGGCGACCTTCAAGTCGAGGGCGCAACCTTCGGCTTGTCCAACGGCAACGGCGGCTCTATGGCGGACCAATGCACGCTGATTTTTGGAAATGAAATCCCGTAGACGTAGGATATGCCATCATGTCCACAGAAATCGAGTATACCAAGCCGTTACCCACCATCGAGCCTGAGACAGAAGAGTTCTGGAAAGCGACGAAGCGGCACAAACTCTTCCTGCAGCGATGCAACGCCTGCGGCGAGGTTATCCATTTCCCGCGCGTGATGTGCTATCGCTGCCTATCCGAAGATCTCGGCTGGTTCAAATCGACAGGGTTTGGAACTGTCTACTCCTTCACGATTATCCATCAAGTCGCGCATCAAGGTTTCAAGTCCGAGGTGCCCTACGTCTACGCAATTATCGATCTGGACGATGGCGCCCGCATGATTTCCAATGTCGTCAATATCGAACCGTCGGCGGTGGAAGTTGGTATGCGCGTCCAAGTGACCTTCGACGATGTCACCCCCGAAATCAGCATCCCGAAATTTGAGCCTATGAGTTGATGTCAAGCATTACCGGGAATTATTGAAATTGCGCATCTCCTGTAGGAGGGAATTCCGATTCCCGACTTCCCCCTACGCGCGTCGCCTGTAGGAAGGATCGAACGAACGAGCAGATCAACAGAGCGAATAGATCAAGCGACTGAATAAGGAAATCAAGGGAGCGGAAAGCGACCGCGATAGCTAATCCTGCGACAGAGATCCCTTTTTTCTTGAAAACTTGATTTCTTTCCTAAATTCTAGTGGGTTTCAAGGTAGCAGTCTAGTCGACTTACCACTGGCAATTAGCCACAGGTAATCAAGGTAATCCCACAATCCTACAAATCACAGTTCAGACAGTTACCAAAACATCCCGTGAGCACTATCTAATTGGAAACCAAACCACTAAGGTAATTCTTCTAGCAGTATATCAAAAGTTCTATCGCCTCGCGTTTTTTGTCGCGGTCCTTTTTGGCTTCAACTTCTTCAATCTGCTTTATATAGTCTGAAGGCAGACACGCCTCCTTTGCACCCACCAGCACGTGCCTTTTATACCATGTATAAGGCTTCAATTTTGGATTTGTCTTCGTAGGATCTTCAACATAGTAAGTCATAGCACAGACCGTACAACCAGAGTCCAATTTGACGGTAACGCATTTCTTTTCGTAACCGTATCCCAATCCCTCATGACGATCTAGGCATTTCTCCTCTTTGTCGTCGATGTGATACACGTGCCCCCACACCACGTCGGATTCTTTTGCAGGTGGAATATCGCACTTGCCGGATCCATCCTTACTAATCTTGTGAAATGCGAGACGATGGCAGCGGAGTACCGCCCTCCCTTTCGGCTCAGCAGACAGAACTCTCTTCCGGAGCCTCTTTAAGGACATGTTTGAACCGTACGCAAAATATGTTATAGTACCCATCGCCACTCCTTTCAGCTTGATTGACACTAAACAGACTATCTGCTGGCTACGAACTTGCCCCGATGATAGTATGATGTAACAAGACGCTCTGTCAATGCGCAAATCGCGCATTTTTCCTTCGTCCCTATTTTTGCGCAAGGTTCAAAAAGAAATTTACGTTGTAGAGAAGTGTAGAAAGAATCCATTGATGCCCGCACTAACACCAAATCGCTGCCTAGACCGACAAAACCGCTTCCGTAAAGCACTCGCAGAACAGAACATAGACGCCGCCGTGCTGATGGATTACCGCGACGTTTACTACTTTACGGGAAAACTCCTCCCGGAAATCTTCCCGGTCTTCATGCTACTCGAAACCGACGGAGGCTGCTGGATTGTCTCTCACACCGACGACGGTATCTCATGCGTCGATGACTGGATTGCTTACGAGTGGCATCAGTTGGATACGCTGAATTTCGATCTGATGAACCAACTGAACGCCGCCGTCAAGGCGAAACTCCAAGATTCGGCGCGTGTCCATAGGCTGGGGATACAGTTTGAAGCGGTGTCCAGTCTACTCCGGCAAACTGTAGATGGTGCGCTGCATCCGAGCGAATCTATCGGAATTGACGGCACCCTTTCAGAGGTGCAGCGCTGCAAAGATCCGGATGAGTTGGAGATGCTCCGGTGGAGCGTTGAAGTCAATCTCGCCTCCTACGATGCGGCACAGGCTGTCCTGAAGTTGGGCGCGAACGAGTTGGAGGTCTTGGCTGAGAGCCAACGCGGCGCCATGCTCAAGGCGGGCGAGCGAGTGTTTCACGACGGAGATTACCAGTGCGGAGAGCGGCACGGTCCCGCACGTAACCGGCGAATCGAGCGGGGAGAACTCTATATCCTTGACGGTCATACCTGCTGCCGAGGGTACTGGTCGGACTTGGCGCGTACCTTCATCGTCGATTGCCAGCCGACCGACCTTCAACAATCCATCTTCGACCACATCGCAGCCGTGCAAGATTCGGTGCCATCGCTGCTCAAGCCCGGTGCGCGGGGCACGGAAATATGGCGTGCCCTCGACGATCAGATTCGGGAGCACCCCGCGCTTGCGGATACCGGGTTGGTTCACCACGCAGGACACGGTATCGGAATCCGTATGCACGAAGCTCCCGACCTCAACCGCGACCGCGAAGGCATTTTGCGTGTCGGTGATGTCGTCTGCGTCGAACCCGGCGGCTACACACTGGAGGCACGATTCGGCGCACGCATCGAGAACACCTACCTCATCACAGCGTCCGGTTCAGAAAACCTATCCGAATACCCGGTGAACATTATTCCTACAGGACACCCGTCCGGCAATGATGATTAACATAACCGCATGTCAAACCCCCTGAACGACATACTCAATCCCAAATCCGTTGCGCTCATTGGCGCCTCTCGCAATCCCACCAGTTTCAGTTACACCTACCTCTCCATCATGAAAGACTACGGGTATCGGGGCAATATCTACCCGATAAACCCGAGAGCGGATTCAATCCTCGACCTCAAATGCCATCCCGGCATCCTTGATGTTCCCGACGAGATTGACTTGGCGATCGTGGTGACCGCCCGCCAGATTGCCGGGGCATCGGTCGAAGAGTGCGTTGAGAAGGGCGTCAAAGGCATCATGCTACTCACGGGCGGATTTGCGGAGCTTGACGATGCCGGCAAAGCCGCCCAAGACGATTTTGTCCGTCAGGCGAAGGAGAGGGGGATCCGCGTCCTCGGACCCAACACGCTCGGCTTCTTTAGCGCACCCGCAAATTTTGACGGGCTGCTGTCGGGTTATATCCGGGAGGGGAGTATTGGATTGGTCGGTCAGAGCGGGAACCTCACCCGGTCGCTTGCGTTCCCCGGCATTAAACGGGGCTTGGGATTCCGCTACATCATCGGCTTGGGGAATCAGGCGGACGTTCATTTCCATGAGATTGTCCGATTTCTGCGAGAGGATGACGGTGTTAATGCGATAGGACTCCATATCGAAGGGATAAACGATGGAAGGAAGTTCCTGGATGAGGTGGCGGAGACGACAAAGGTCAAGCCGGTCGTCGTGATGAAAACCGGGCGCACCCAAGAAGGCGCGCGCGTCATCTCAAGCCATACCGCCTCCCTCGCCGGTCAAGATGAGGTTTATGACGCGGCTTTCAAGCAGTGCGGCGCGTTGCGCGTAGAAAGCACGATAGAGTTTAGTTCTCTCCTGCTGGCGCTGAGTCACGGTAAACTGCCGAAAGGTAACCGCGTCGGGGTGCTGTCCGAGGGGGGCGGCGATTGCGCACTGACCGCCGATGCGTGTGCACTGAATGGGCTTGATTTACCAACGTTCTCCGCAAGCCACCAAGAACGCTTGCGGGAAATTGTACCCGATATTGGACAGGTAACCAACCCTGTTGATTTGGCGATGTGGGAAAGGATTCCCGAGGTCGCGGAAATGATGCTTGAAGGAGATGAGATTGATGGATTGATCGTTGTGGGCGGGTTCGCCGGATGGGATTTCCTGAATCCGAATGTCGCGCCGGAGGTGGAAGCCTCGGCGGAGAAGATGTCCGCTCTCATCGCAAAAACCGATAAACCCGTCCTAATCTATACCTATTACTCCTATGCGGACTCCAAGTCGTTCGATACGCTGCGAGAAAACCGGGCGCCGCTGTTCATGGATCACCACGACGCCGTAAACACGATGGCGGGCTTAGCGCGGTATGCCCGGTACAGAGCAGCGAAGACCGAACGGCGCTTTGATGATTCGATCAAAATACAGCGCAACGTCTGCGGAAATCGAACAGAGCCTTTCCTTGAACATCAAGCAAACCGGTTGCTCGGTACTGCCGGATTGCCCTTCCCCGCCTACCAACACGTCACAACAGCGCGGGAGGCAATCGACGCCGCCGATGAAATCGGCTATCCCGTCGCCCTAAAGATAATCTCCCGAGACGTGCTGCACAAGTCGGATATCGGGTGCGTGAAGTTGGGGTTAAGTACGCCGGAGGCAGTGGCTAAAGCCTTCGACGAGGTTATCGCCAACGCGCGCGCCTTCAAGCACGACGCTCGAATCAGCGGCGTGCTGGTGAGCAAAATGGAGGAAAGCGACGGTGTTGAGGTTATCATCGGCGGCTTGAACGATTCGACGTTCGGACCAACGCTGATGTTCGGCCTCGGCGGCATCTTTGTCGAGGTGATGCGGGATGTCTCTTTCAGAGTTTGTCCCATCACCCCCGACGACGCGGATCAGATGATTCGGGAGCTTGATGGCTTTCCGCTTCTCACCGGCGCTCGGGGAGGCAAACCGGTGCACCTCGAATCGCTCCGCGCCGCGCTGCTAAACGCCTCCGCGTTCCTTATAGAAAATCCCCGTATCGCCCAACTTGATCTGAACCCCGTAAAAGTACATGAGCGCGGCTTGTCTGTGCTGGATGCCCGCCTAATCCAATATTCCGACTAACAACCCTATCGAAAACTGAAACATGGATATCTCTCTTACACAACCTTGTAGGGTGGGCACCGCCCACCATCCTTCTTCCTCTGCAAACAGATATCCACAATTGAATACCATTTTCAACTCGGGTTTTCTATGCTCCCTTTGCATCTTCCTCAAATGGCCGGATAATCGTTGACAAGCAACCGCAGCAATGCTAATCTTGCCTTGAGCGGCAGGCTTGAAAATTTCTTCTTTCCATCCTTATCTAGCGTCCGCCTGATGAACTTTCTAAAGAAAAACTGGACATCGGTAACAATAGTCATCACGTTTTCCGTCTTGGTGATCAGCCACGCCATACATAGTTACTACCAACCCCTCGAATATGATGAGTATCGGACAAGATCCATGGCGCTTGATGCCGAATTTGATAGATTGATTCGGGAAGCGACCTCGCTTATTGAAGGGATAGGGAAAATCGATACAGTTGAAGAACTCAGAGACAGGTTTGATTCGATGACACCGGAGGAAGCCGAAGCCAGACGCAAGGCGTGGAAAAAGTGGCGAGCCAAATCCAGAGCGTTGGAGGGGGAAGCAAAACGATTGGAACGCAAAAGACCGGTCGGTCCAACTTCCACGGTACACCACTAATTTGAAATTCGTGAGTACATACGAATTTTGCTTAAGAGCCTGTTTGAATAGTCGGTAGCAATACCGTTTTTCGCCAATTGAAGACAGGTATTTTCATGTTTTTGTAATTGCCTAATTGATACCTGTCGCCCCGCTGGGACTTTGGTGCCGGGGTTTCGGCTATGCTACCACCTTCCGCCCCTCTGAGGCTATTAAAGGGTGGTGCGCGGTGCGCACCCTACAAACTGTACATTTCAAACAAGATCTTAGGCTCGCCTTCCTCATTCTGCGATTTCGAAAAAAGCGAACACCACGAAAGGAAAACCCATGAGCTTCCAACGAAATCTCATCTACATCGTTCTTGGCGCAGCCATAATGTTCCTCGGTATGTCAAACACTAGGCGCCCCGACGCTACCTTCGACACGGTAAAATGCAAACAATTACTGATTGTTGACGAAGAAGGCAATGCTCGAGTAATCGTATCAACCGATGACAAGGGTGGCATCATAGGTGTCTACGACAAAGACAGGGAGACCTCCACTCATAAAGTTGGTTTACTCATCGGCGAGCACGGTGGAGCAATAACGGTTACTGGTAACAATGGCGCTATTAACCTACTGACCAATGAGACAGGTGGAACAGTTGCCATCGGTGACAAGGATGACAGGACTATGGTTACCGTAGGAACCTACGAAGATGGGGGCAGCATATCCGTCCGTGATAAAGACGATAATAGGGTTAGCCTGCACGGGCGTGGAACGATTCACACCTACGACAAAGACGGCAACGTCACAGGCTCACTTCCGCCGCACCCCCATCCCCACTCCGATACGGACGAAAATTAATCATGGCACTATCGGAACGGCAATCACACAAGATTCTCGAGAAGGCGATCTCAATCTGCCATCTTTTTGGGTACATATTTGGAAATTGCAACGATGGCGTTGACACGCCCTTTGCTAAATTTCGTCGATTACCTCTCGCAATTTTTCAGTTCACACCCGGTCCAGAGTCAGTAGATAACAACTTTACCCCCCGAAATTAGATGCACCATCACACAATAAAGATTGATAAACCTCCCGAAAACTGTTAGAATGCTTACACACGCTAATCACTTCGCGCTTTCGCGCCTTATTGAATTACAGACATAATCATAACTTTGAACGAGTTTCACGGTTTTAGATTCAAAAACTGACACGGTAGAAGTCTCTTTACTTATAAAGAAAGGAATCACACATGAGCAGACGCTATCAAGGTGCATTACTCTTCACAACTGGATTACTCATCATGCTGGTGACAATTGCGGCTCTCCTCGCGGGATGCGGCGGAGCTAAGGCGGAATGGCCGCAATATCAGGGGCTTAACCGAGACAACATCTCTCCTGAAACCGGTTGGCTCAAATCCTGGACCGATGACGGTCCGGAGGTACTTTGGCGCATCCCGATCGGCGAAGGTTACTCCGGAATCTCCATCGTCGACGGCCGTATCTACACCATGCTCTCGGAAGGCGAGGATGAGTTTGCCGTCTGTCTGGATGCAGCGGACGGGAAGGAAATCTGGCGCTCTCGAACCGATGAGAAATATCACTCCGGTGAAGGAAGCGGTCCCCGTTCGACGCCGGCGGTCGACGGCGGCAAGGTTTATGTGCTCGGCGCCAAAGGAAAACTTTACGGCCTGGATGCCGGCAGCGGCGAGAAGGTGTGGGGACACGATTTCGTAACCGAGTTTGAAAGCGGAATGCCCGGTTTCGGGTTCTCGGCATCGCCCATCATAGAAGGCGATTCGCTCCTCATTGAAGCGGGGGGCAAGAACGGGAAATCCATCGTCGCATTCGACAAGGCGACCGGGGCTATACTCTGGACATCACACACGGACGGAGCAGGGTACTCCTCGCCCATCGTCATCGACTCCAACGGCGTCCGGCAGGCGATATTTATGACGGGGAAATCACTCGTCTCCGTTTCACCGACCGACGGCACAATCTACTGGAAGCACGTCCCCTGGCCCACCGGAAACGACATCAACGCCGCCGTGCCGCTCCACTTGCCCGGCGATCGGATTTTCGTCTCCGCCGCCTACGACAAGGGCTCAGTGCTCGTGCAAATCAATTCCGACGGCGATGAAATGAGCGTCGAAGAGGTGTGGCGAAGTCACGACATAATGGAGAACTGGATGAGTTCGTCCGTGCTTCTCGGCGAATACCTGTACGGGTTCGACGAAAGCATCTTGAAGTGCATTGAGGCGAACACCGGCGAACAGAAATGGGCGCATCGCGGGTTCGGTAGAGGCACGCTGCTCCTTTCAGATGGTCACCTCATCATTCTTGGAGAGGGCGGCAATCTGGGAATCGCCGAGGCTAACCCGTCCGAATACAAAGGAATAGCCGAAACACAGCTTCTCGAGGGCCGCTGCTTCACCCCGCCGACCCTCCTCGGAGGCAAACTCTACCTGCGAAACCAAAAAGAACTGGTCTGCATCGACCTGTCGGCAAAGAGTTAGCGCTGGATCAAGCGATACGAAGAGGCTGAAACCGAGTTTTTTCCTGAAAACTCGGTTTCTCTTTTCGCAATCCTGTTGGGGGCAATCGACGATCAGCGAATCAACAATTTCCCCTCTTGCTGCGATCAAGGGAGCGCGATCGAGATCCCCTTGCCCCGCACTTGGAACCGCTCCTACTCCTCCTCCGGCCGCACCGGCCCCGACCGATCCTGCGGGCAGATTGGCCGGCAGCCATCCGCGGTAACGATGAACGTCTGCTCGATGTGCGGCGAGGCAACGCCCGGCATAAACGTCATCGCCTCCAGATTGATGACCATATTCTCCTCGAACGGTAGATCCGACGCCGCGTCCACGCAATCATCCTTGATGCGCAATCCGTTGTCGGCGACGATAATCGGGTAGTCGCGCACCTCCAGTCCCATGCCGTGTCCATGCGGGAACGTCGCCGTGATCCCGCGCGCATTGAGCGTATCCCACATGACGGCTCGCACCTCCGACGATTTCACGCCTGGTCGCACCACATCCACCGCTCGAACGACACATTCGCGCAAAGCCGCGTGTTTATCTTGTAAAACCGCCGATGGTTCTCCGACTGCCAACGTCGTACCGGTGTCCGAGAAATAGTGCTGATAGATGCAACCCCAGTCCACGTACAGCATGTCGTCGTCCTTCAACACGTAGTCCCGCTCCAAGGCGAAGCCCAGACCGTTCACGCCGAACATGAAGTGGTCCAGATCTGCGCCATCCTCGGCAATCCGCTCCCGATAGTGCTGGATAACGTGCGCCATCGTCTTCCCGGCTCGCGCCAACGCAAGGCTCTCCATCCCCGCCTCTTCGCTGATTTCGGCGGCGCGTGTAAGTCGGGACAATTCCTCCGCCGTCTTGACCATCCGGATCAGGCGAATCAGACCCGAGCAATCCATGATCGCCGCCTTGGGCAACGCGTCGGCGAGTTCCGTTTTTGCGGACGGCGCCAGCCCATCCATCTCCACCCCGATTCGCGCCTCGGTCAAACCTCGCGCCTTCAGAATGCTCATAAGCGCATCGGTCGGTTTGGGGTTGCGGTGCGGCGACTGAAGCAGATCGAGAATACGCTGGTCATCCGCGGGCAACGCCTCCGGCGTCAACGAGGTGTCTATCACCGGACTTCCAGCGATATGCAGGTCACGCACCCACAAATCCGCCGCGTTCGTCGCGAAATCCGGTCCCACGACGAGCGCAGGCTCACCCTCAAGCGGGAATACAGCAAATTTCTGAGGTATCTCACTTGACGCTCCCGGCGCCATCATATACTCCCTGAATAGCGGATCAATCCAGCAGTAGTAACCCGAAAAGTAGGTGATGTTCGCGGGCGACGTGGCAACTAATGCGTCCACCCCGCAACGCTCCATATAGGCTTTGGCTCGTGATTGGTTGAAGAGCATTATTCTACTCCGTCCAGATTTAGAATGTTTGAATGCTTGGCGTCCAATTGTGGCGATCGAGCATTCCTACGGCGGCGGGACCGATACTGCATCTATCCGTCTAACGCCCCATACGAATAACCCATCCATGCCCAACTCGGTACCGCCCACTACGAGCGATTATCGCACACTTCCGACAATCTTTCAATCCCCAATCCGTGGATGCCCGGGGGAAACGCATCCAATTTCAGGTGATTGACGCTCGTCAATTCAGCGACTTCACCTGTCACGCATCCGCAATCATGAATTGGCGCCGATTTTTGAATTGACTACTTAACACATATATGGTATAAATCCCACCATTTGGGATCGTCTATACAAATAGATCTACTGAGCGAATAGCGAAGGATCAACCGACCGAACAGGGAGGGCGATAGCTAATCCTGATAGTAAATCCCGTGCGATAGCCAATCCTGATAGAAATTCCAATGCGATAGACTCTCAAAGACTTCCCATTCGAGGGTTCAAACGGCACCTGAGAAACAGCCCTCAATATTTGAATCCGGTAACCTTTGACAGCGCGAAGTTTACCTAGAACCATCGCCGTTACCTCCATAAGGCAACGAACTGTATTTGAAGCCAAACTTTTATTTCTTGTTAGCATTTTGTTAGCATTGGAATTCCTTTGAACCCGCGCCGGCAAAGGAAACCTCCATTTCAGAAAATGCTAACACGCCGCTTAAATTCTCGCTGCGTTGGCATCTCTTTTTCACGGTATCGCATCGTTTATTCGCACAATAGTCGTGCTTACGCATTGGCTATTTGTAGGAGGCATACTGGACCTCCAATCAACCTTATGCGGTCATCAATTCAAGAGTGGATGTCATGATGTTGTCGACGCTTTTCCTTGACGGCTCCTGAGGGAGGGTTTATAATTCGCGCCACTGAATCGCCGACGTTTGGCAATTGATGGGTACGATTTCCGTCGAAAATAATACGCCGCCTGTCTTAACTGAGAAATGCCCTTATGTTCCGCTACAGCTACATCATAATCGACTTTTCGGAAATTGAGAGAGATGTCCAATCCACCTTTGCCCTCTTGAGAGACTGCGGCTACTCCGGTGTTGAACTAAATCTGACGCCCGACGTGCTCAACCGCTTGGATGAAATCGAAACCGCCGCAGCCGTTAACGGCTTGGTTGTCCCTGCAATGTTGACCGGCGCGGCTTACGACGATGGGCTGTGCTTGAGTTCGCCGCATCCGGATGTCCGAAAACGCACGGTGGAACGTTTGGAGAGTTATCTGGACGTGGCGAGTCGGTTTGATGCGCTTCTGGTTGTCGGTCTTCTTCAGGGGTTACGCAGTGATGAAGCGGATCCTGTCGCGGCGAATCAGCGCATCGCAGCGTGTCTGCGCGAAGTTGGCCTTGCAGCCTTGGGGGTGGGTGTGGAGTTCGTCATTGAACCGGTGAATCACTTACAGGTCGGATTCAATAATTCACTCGCCGAAGTTCAACGGTTAATCGCCGAGATTGATGTGCCCGCATTCAAGCCGATGTTGGACACAATCCACATGAACATTGAGGAAACCTCTCTGACAGAGCCAATTTACCGGTGTGGGGAATCACTGAGACATGTACACCTATGTGAGAGTAACGCAGGCTTGCTCGGGGCTGGTCGCATCGATTTCAAGTCCGTATTGGACGCGCTGAAATCGGTGGGGTACGAGAGATTTGCGTCCGTCAAAGTGTACCGCAACGCTAATCTCGAAGAAGGCATCAGATCAAGTATTGAGTTTCTACGCGCACTGTCCTGAATAGTACGCTCGGCAGATTCGTGGAGGCAATTGGTATGGTAGAAACCTCGCGGGACGCCACCGTGTGGATGACTTATGTAAATGTCGTCAACGGCGTGGACGAAGACTTCCGCGATATGAAAGCCCACGGAATCAATGGGGTCGAAATAAACACCTACCCAGCCATCTGGGTGGGAGATGAAATCGAACCCGCTCACGCCTTGGAATGCGCGCGAAGACACGGCTTGCAGTTGGCGTTCACGATTGAGAACATCACGCTGCGTGCGGACCGAATTGCCGCCCACGGCATCACGCCTACGCCATGCGTCATGATTGGCGGCGTCTACGAAGGGGAGGCAATCGATTGGCACCGGTTCTCCTTCACGCCCCAACGACACGAGATCGTGATTGAGAAACCTCTCTTCGGCGCCGATTGGACGTTGGGGAACGGCAGCCATTTCGCGGAGCTGCTGCCGCCGCACCACGCCGAAGTCATCGTCAAGGAAAGAGATTACGACGGGTCGCAACACCTGCTGATTCTGCCTGCCACCATCGAACCCCGCCACGAACACACCTATCTCATGGAGTTCGATCTCGCCGACGCGCGCGGCGATCTGGACAACGTAATGCTGGCGGTCTACTGGCGCATGCGCGGTCCCATATACGAACGGCCTCAACCCGCGAACTACTTCGGCAACACGGCGAGCCCCCACGCCGTCGGTACCGCCGACGGATTTCGCGCCCAAATAAAGCACGAGATCGCGCGGTGGACCGAAGCGAACGGCGGTACGTTTCCGAGCGATGTCGTCATGGGGATTCGGCTCGGAGATGAGGACTTCCTGCAAACAGTACCCAACGGTCCCGCAAATCCCGCGCAGTCGATGCCGCTTTGGGACTATTCGGAGGAAGCCATTGCCGCGTTTGAGCGCCTGAATCCCGACGATACATATCCTCGCCACTGGACGTATCGGGAGGCATTCGGGGAGCGCGCCTATGCAGACTGGATGTGGTCTCTTCACCGTGCCTGCGCCCGCCTGCTGCGCGCCGCAAAGGAGGCACTCTGCAAAGAGGGGTTGAGCACTTTGAGAACCTATCGAAACTTGACGCGATGCAACAGTTTCTATGTGGGGAACGATCACGGCGGTATGTCACTCGATATGGCGGCACGCGAGATCGATATCGTGTCCGCCGACCCGTATCCCGCCTCCGATCGCGGGTTTAACGACGGCAGCATACCCGGGGATATGGGTTATGTCGCCGGTCTGGCGCGCAGACACGGAAAAGAGTTGATGCCCTGGATGCAAGGACACGAAGGACGGCATCCCTCTCCGGCTCATCTCAATCGAATCTACGAACAACACACCGCGCAAGAGCCTACGCGGATTATGTACTTGGGCTACGGCAGCACCGAGAGACCTCCGGTGGGCACGGATGCCACCTTCCCCGACGGAAACGTAGATTCTTGGGAGCTATCCCGCGAACTCAACATTCAATTTCAGAGACGTACCCCGCGGCGCCTAGAGGCCCGTGTCGCCGCACTTCGCGACTATCACGTGTGGAGCCTGAACGGGTTCGATCAAGACGACTGCCTTGACCGGTTCTTTGCGGGAATCCTTGACGGTATTTCCGTACGCTACGGGACGCATTACGACCCGATTGAGGTTCGATCGCTTGAGGAGCTTGACTGGGAGGAGGTTACTCGCTACCATCTGGTGATTGCCGCTCTTCCTCGAAAAGTGGAATTTTGGCGTCGGTTGGCTGAGTTGCCCGCAAAGTGCATACTGCTCGCATCCGACTGTGAAACACTCGCTTCGAACGAGACGATAACCGGTGTCCGTTCTGCAAGCGGTGTCGAAGTTGGAGGCGAAGTCACACTGTCCGACGGCACATCTCTGCAAAGTCTGTATACTCGCTGTGTGGAGATCGATTCCACCGCTCAAACGCTCGGAAGGCATGGGGAGAAAACATGCGTCTGGCAAGCGGGAGATATCATTTACCTCGGCACACGAATCGCCCAGCATGAGATTCCGAGGCTTTTGGACTGGCTCGACACACGCGATTGCCCCGACTTAATCGGCAGCTAAGACAAGCAATAGTCCATTCCATTAATATTTACACGTATTTCGGTAGGTGCGGTTTCCAACCGCACCTACGAGACTGGACGAATACCGGTTCGGTTAGGAAACCGAACCTACCTCAGTGTATAAATAGTTATTGGTTTTACTATAATGTTGTATTACGATTCGGACTAAAGCGCTCGAATCAAACGGTCAAACCCGACGGCTGCCAACGGCAATCCCGAACCGAGACAAATATGGAGGACTAACCATGACAGACGAGCAAATCAGGCATTTTGAGACCTTAGGGTTCTTTCTATGGAAACAACTACTGTCTCCCGGTGAAATGCGGGTGCTTTCCGATGCCTTTGATGCGGCAATGACAAAAGCGCGCGGCGGAGAGGTAGATCCGGAACTTCGCCAAGACGACGGTGGCAATTCCGCCAGAAGAGAACAAATTATCCCCTTCTTCGACTATGCTCCGGACGCCTTTTATCCTCTACTGGATGATGAGCGATTTGTCAGCGTCCTGGAAACTCTGCTTGGGGATGATTTCATCCTTACCGTAAGCGAAGGAGTCATCCACGCCGGCGGCACTCGGTGGCATCACGACGCTTATGGTCCCGAAGGCTTTTTCAGCATGAAAGTCGCCATATATCTGGACCCGCTCGGCCCCGACGATGGTTGCCTCAGCGTTATTCCGGGCAGCCATTTCATGGAATACCGCCAAGCGCTCAATGAAACCATCGGCACCATTGGCGTAAAACCCGATGAACTTCCGGGACATTACCGAATCTGCACCGAACCCGGGGATGTCATCTTCATGAATCACAAGACGCATCACGCCGCGCTGAGCGACAATCCCGGGCGCCGCGTCATCTACTTCAATGCCGTCCAGAATACAACCGCAGACAAGAACCGGGAACATTACGATTGGTTGATGGATTTTCTCCGCGGAGAGACGAATCATTGGGGCAGGTTTTACAGCGAGAATCTCCTGCGTACCGCTACGCCGCGCCGACAAAAGATGATGGATCGAGCCATTGAGTTGGGATTCGGTAATACGGGGCCCACAACCCATTTGCAAAATCTGTAAAGTCGGGCATACGCAAAAATGCGAAATCATGGTTTTCTGTTGTAGGGAATAACGACCGTTATTCCCTACGCTTGAGCCAAGAATCAAATCGCTCATTATGCAGGAAACGAAATCGTGCCTTTGAGGAATACCGGATGCTGTTGCGGCTAATCCAAATGGGGATTGGGAATCTGTTCGTCCTGGGAGTCACCATCCACCTCTTTCGTCTCCTACGGACAACCGTTCTTCACCTGGATATCCCAATTTTCGGTTTCCTGTGGATATTCAGCACTACCCTGTTTACCTTTCTCCTGGGAATCTTCGGGTTTCTGGCGTCGATGCCGATGACCCTCGTTAGCCTCGTCGGATTGCTGCTGATGGGGCTGCACGTCCTCCAGAAGCGAGAACGCTACCTTGCCATCGCCGAATCTCTTCGCGAGAAATGCAAGCGTCCACGATTAACCGTCGTGGGCGTTTTCCTCGCCGTCGCGGCGCTCCTCCAACTCCTCCGAATCGCCTTCCACGTCTGGTATACCCCGCCCTATGTACACGACACGCTGACCTACCACCTGCCCAACGTCGCCGAATGGGTGCAAAAGGGACGCATTCACGCCATCTCTACCCCCGTTCTTCGGAGTTATTGGCCCGCGACCTTCGAGGTGTTCGAATCGTGGTTCGTCGTGTTCCTGCACAACGACCTCCTAATCCAACTCGGCTGTGTCTCCTGCTATCTTCTCGCCGTCACATCGGTGTACGCCATCTGTCGAGGATTGAACTTTGGAAAACATCTTTCGGCGGGCGTCGCTCTGCTCTACGCTTACACCCCCTCGGTGGCAATCCATGCGACCTCGTGCAAAAACGACATGGCTGTTGCAGGGATGTATCTGTTTGCAATGGCACTGCTCGTCAACCTGATCCGGATGGGCGATTCCGCAAATTCTCCCCTGTCGCGACGCCTCCTGCTCATCGCTATGGCATTCTGTTACGGAATCGGCACCAAGGCGTATGCCGTCTTTATCGCGCCCGGCTTAATCCTTCTCGGCATCGTCACGCTGGCGAAACACCGGTTGTTCAAAAAAACGATTCTCAGTCTGCATCCGAAGAACATCTTGTCAACCAGCCGTTCAATCCTTTACACAGGCCTCATTCTCGGTAGTGGGGTTTTGACGTTTTACTGGTACGTGCGCAACTACATAATTTTTGACAACCCGTTTTATCCCGCTGATTTCAAGCTGTTCGGACACCTGATTTTCGGATCGGGCGCCACGCCCGACCCCGGCACCTCCGCCCAACCCTCATTCAGTTTTCACTCCATGTGGCAAAATGCACGAAACCTCGTAACCTTCAAGATTCTCGATCAATTCCGCATTTATACCGACCTGAACCGCATCACCGGCTGGGGCTGGTTCAATTTCGCTTGCGGCGTGTCGGCGGTAATCTACGGACTGCTATTCGACAAGCGGGTACGATTCATCATTCTCTGTTTCGTCATATCGTTGTTGTCGCTGTTAGGCTGGGTATTCGTTGATGACTGGCACGGGCGATTCCTCCATTTCTTTCCACCTGTGTTTGCCATCGCATTCGGTGCGCTGCTGATATGTCTGCGAATCAGATGGGTTACGGTGCCTCTTGTAGCGCTCGCCATCGTGTGTAGTTTCTTCAATTACCTAGCCGTGCTCAACGTCGGCGTGTTTTCCAAGGATGACCTAGGACGCCTTATGGCGCTCCCGCCGCTGGAACGCTCGTTGGTCAACGCAAACATCGATTACCCGTGGGTCACAGGTAGTGCATATCGGGAGGTGTTGAATCATGTCCCCGAGAACGAAATCATCGGATACAGTTTGAAAAAAAATGATGTCATCTACCCGCTTTACGGCAGCAATCTGTCGCGTCGCTTGCATTATCTCCCTGTCTCCTCCGTAAGCCTAGTAGATTCTATGAACCTACATGGCATTCGCTACCTTTATTTCCCGAGGGCGGCGGAACGATTTATTGGAGAGTGGATTTATCCTTACGGCGCTCATCAGATTGGCGTTCGCAACGGACAAATGGCAACTTGGATTAACCTGGGTTCGCGTCACCACGAATACAACGCGGGGAAAATTCAACCCGGCGAATGGACGCATCTCGCCTTTACCTTTAGCGGCGAACAGGCAATCTCCTATGTGAACGCTGAAACCGTTGTAACACTCGATTATCACGGCGAGATCGCTTTTAATCGAACACCCCATTTCGTGATTGGAGAACGGTCAAACGTGACTATGGGCGAACCCTTCGGGGGAATGATTGACGAAGTTGCTCTTTTTCGTCGAGTATTGACACAAGCGGAGATTCGAGAGATAATGAACCGGGGAATCTCCCTGAAGGTAAACCCCGGCAATCAATCCGAAATTCGATCGGATGGCTTGGTAGCCTACTACCGGTTCAATGGAGATACAAAAGATCTGTCCGGTAACAATCACGATGGGAAACTGTTTGGTCGTGCGGAACTTACCTTAGATAACGGTGCCCCGGTACCCGGCGCAAAGGGATGTGTCCGATTCCCGGGGATTATTGGTAACGGCGTCGATTGCGGGGAATCACCGGAGTTGCGAATCGCATCCAACCTCACGCTGATGGCGTGGGTCAATCCGAACAGCGTTGACGGCACCCACTTCGTGGCGGGAACACCCTACAACGGCGGCGAATGGTGGAAACACTCGCGAATCGCAGAGGTGATTCGAGAAGACAAATTTACCCAAATTACAAGGCATCTTTATGCGCTCAAATTGGACGGCAATCATCGTCGGACTGGGAATTCTGGCGATTAACTTGTATCTGCTCAATGTGTACATCTCCACGCAGGCGAATCTCACATTCGAATTCATCCTGACCTTGGTTAATCCTTAATCTGGAGGCCCGGATTGATCGCAGGTCTGTAGGGATCAACCGAGCGGATAGCGAGGGCGATAGTAGATCCCATAACGACTGGATAAGCAGTGCGTTAGAAATCTCCCTCCCGGTCCCGACATTACCTCAACTGTCAGCGATCGGGTGCTACACTCCTGTCGTCCCACTGGAGATTGAATGGTGGGCAGTGCCCACCCTACAAAGAATAGCGATCCCCAATCTACAGAGTTTTCACTTGGATCGACCTTGAAGAAGTGGTAAAATGCACTGAGGTTCCGCAAAGCATACCAAACTCCTGAATCAAACAATCGAGGACACCCATGAACGTGGATCGAGAAAAATTCTTCAACGACGGTTTCCTTATCATACGGAACTGCATCCCTCCTGAACAGCTAGACGGACTCCGTGATAGTTTTGAGGTTTTGGTCGAACGGCAAAAAGCCATCTGGGCTCGCGAACGAGGCCCCGACGATCCGCCGGGCGGCGCATGGGAGACCAGCGGACAGCCGCGATTATCGGGTTATGAAAGACTAATCGACCCGACAACTGCGGACACTGTCGAGATTTGCTTACATGAGAACACCATGGGCGTGTGCAAGCAACTAATGCGCGCCGAGGCGGGAGCTCAGAACAAGATGTTTATGTGCAGTCCGGTGCGCGATTATGGACCTGCGAGTTGGCATCGAGATATCCATCCCGTCGACCAGGCGCCGCTGCGAGGATTGCAGATGGACCTCTTGGAAAACGCACCCGGCTATCTCCAATGGAACATTCCGCTCTACGATGATAACGTGCTGTGGACGGTGCCCGGCAGTCATCGCAGAGGCAACACCGAAGCCGAGAACAAGCAACTACGTGAGAGTTCACAGGTGCCGCTGCCCAATAGCATTCCGGTGCAGATGAACGCGGGCGATGGGGTCGTTTACACCAACACCATCTTTCATTGGGGCAGCAACTACAGCGCCAAACTGCGACGAACAATCCATCTGGGCTACCGCTCCTTCGGCGGACCGATTTTCCCCTATGTTTGCCATTATCACAGAAATCTGGATTTTACCCGACACCTTTCTCCGGATGCCCGAGGCGTTTTTGAACGCCACGCCCGACTATACCGCGAAGAATGCGATGTAATCGAGTCCACCTTCCGCGCAATCATTGACAAGAACGCGGACGCCTTTCGCGAAGGTCTTGCCGTAATCCATCCCGGCGAATCCCGACGGATTGTGTGTCTTATACTTCTGTCCAAGGTGGCATACAAAATGCGGTTCTCATCACATCCGGCAAGGGCGGCTTTCGGCAGCGACATTTCGCAAGATATAGATCTTGGCCCACGATTTTCATCGGCTGAACTCGAAACACTCTGGGAACGATTTTCAAAACTGGATGAAACAATTCAATCGCACGAGGAACAATATATCCCGGGCTTTCAATCCGGACCGATGCGTTACTCTTTCGAAGAAATGCCGGCGAATTTCGATGTGGAAGACTTCATCGCAAGTTGGGAAGCGTAACTGGGCGGCGCGTGATGTCTGTGCGGAAGAACTCGGAGGTGTGTAGGAGACGTACCATGAATATTGAGGATGCCAAACTTCGACTGGATGAGGAAGGGTACTACATACTGGAGGATTTGATTGACGTCCATGAAGCGGGCCGATTGGATTCGGCGGCACGGTCGCTGATGGAGCTCGAATCCGATCCGAACCAACGATACCTGAGCATGGAGGACTCCCTCAATACTATCCCCGGTTTGGCGCCGCTCTGCACGCACCCGGCAATCCTCGAGTTGGCTGAATCCGTGCTGGGAGAAAAGTTCATTCTGGCGAACACCGTCGCCATGAAATGGTGCAGGCCCGGCGGCGCCGCTGGCGGGTTGCATGCGGATTGGCCCCTAAACGCGGGCATACCCCAACCTTGGCCCGTACTGCCAACCGGATTTCAGGCATTCTGGATGCTCACCGACTTCACGCGGGACAACGGCGCAACCACTATTGTACCCTTCAGCCATCATAGCCGGCGTCCTCCGACGCAATCGGAGTATCCGCAGGAGATGCCCCTTGTCGGAAAGAAGGGATCCGTGGCGGTGTTTGTCAACGGCACCTGGCACCGCAGCGGCGCAAACACGACGACAAACCAACACCGCATGGCAGCCAATATGCTCTACATCCCCGGTTTCCTGAATCGCCCGAGAACCGGCTGGCCCCTCGTGAAGCGTGAGGTTTACGACCAATTCTCCCCGCGACTTCAAGAATTGCTCGAACGCTCTGTCGAATGGTGAATCTTACGAATCTGCAAACTTCTCCTATGTTGGTAGGAGCGATCTCCGAATCGCGACTTGTCGGGAATCGGAATAATCTCCGATTCTCGACCTCTCGTTGCTGTGTAAATCCTATGGACCTAAACGAAGTCAAATTACGACTCGACGAACAGGGATACGCCATACTGGAAGATCTTCTCGACCCGGACGAAGCCGAGCGTCTTGATGCGATAGCGCGTCCAATCATGGAGGTTCCAAGGGATGATATCTGGGGAGCGAACGGCTATGTCAGCATGGAAGGATCTTTGAATCATATTCCCGATCTGGCGCCGTTGTGCATCCACCCAACGATTCTGGAACTCCTCGACATGGTTCTTGGAGAGAACTACTTTTTGGCGAACAATGTCGCCATGAAGTGGTGCAAGCCGGGCACGCACGTCGGAGGCTTGCATTCCGCCGGAGGTTCACGGCCCGCCCAGACCTTCACCGGTTATCCCACGGATCTGCAGGTCTTCTGGATGCTAACCGACTTCACGTATGAAAATGGCGCCACAATGATCGTGCCGTTCAGTCACCATACGCGCCGCTCTCCAACTCGGGCGTCGTACCCGCAGGAGATTCCCGTCGTCGGCAAGAAGGGCTCCGTATGCGTGTTCTATGATAGCCTCTGGCATCGCAGCGGCGCGAATACGACTACTGACCAGCACCGCATGTCTGCGAATGTATTCTATCTGCCGTGGTTCATCCATCGATCAGACGAACAGTGGCCCCGGGTGAAGCGTGAACTCTACGATGAATTTCCGCGGCGCTTGCAAGAGTTGCTCGTGCGCTCCGTCGAAGACCCAATATAACGGCGTGTAACATCGCAATCTGCCGTGCATCTTCTGTAGGGTGGGCATTGCCCACCAGCCTTCGCAGGACTCCAGCGTGAAGTATCCACATATGACAGCGAGCAAAAACACGTGAAAATAGTCCCTCCCCAAGTTACCGAGAATGGCACAAGTACCCACTTTTTGACTTAGAAGAATTCTCCGGTAAATGTAGTCTGATTGTCAGCTTACACGTCCGCGAACACTGAAGAATGCTATAGCGCATGAATCAGGCGTTATCCCATTTGACAATTCTACCAAGCAACGGAGTTACCACAAGGAGACTAAATGACATCTACCCGAGATATTCTGGAACGGAACGACCTGGTCTACAAAACCCTTCCACCCCGTTGGGTGTTCGGATTACCTATCGGCAACGGCCAAGTCGGCGGCATGATTTGGGTGGAAGATGACACCAAGGTTGTCGTCACACTCGACAGCGTGTGGGCGTGGGACCTCCGCCAAACGCCCAAGCACGCCACCTACGCCCACTTTAGGGAACTCATGGCAGCCGAGAAATACGATGAAATCGGTGCGCACCTCAACACGGGGGAGCCTCTGCCAAGAAAGACATACGTGGGCAGGCTCGTCATTGATATGGGGCGGAAAATCTCGGGTGAGGGGCGGTTGCGCCTGGGTGACGCCGAGGTTGGACTTGACCTTCGCACCGATAATGGCGATGCCATTCATCTAAAGTTCGTCGCCTACGCAAATCTTCCCGCCATCGCGGTAAATCACCCTCAAACCGGTATCAAAGAGATTCGGCTCGAACGACTTTCGACGGAACATGTCGGCTTGCATGACGCGCCCGAATACGTGCGAGGTAGCTCGGAATCCATCGAGTGGATTTGCCAAGACATTCCAGATAGCCCCTCGATTGTGCTTGGCCTGCGCCGTGGAGAAACACAATCCTTCGCGACGGTCCAAGCCGCGCGAAACGGTCACGACCCGCTCGAAGAAGCCGCCAGTGTGCTTGAGAGGGCATCGGCAACCCCCGACGAGCACCTCCAAGACCATCGCGCGTGGTGGGGACGCTTTTGGGAGAAATCGAGCGTTCAGGTGCCGGATGAGAAAATTGAATCGCTCTGGTATATGGGGCTGTATATGCTAGCGGGAGCTAGTCGCAAGGGTGGATGCGCAGCCAGTCTCCACGGTGTGTGGTCGCCTGATAATTGCATCCCGCCCGCACACGGTTTCTATATCTGGGACTTCTATTCGCAACATTGGGGGCTTTACACCGCAAACCGTCTGGAACTTGGCGAAGCCTTCTGTGACCATTTCATCTCGATTCTCCCGCGTCTAAAGGAACAGACCCGGCAGTTCTACGAGTGGGATGGCGTCTTTGTCCCCGGCGTCATGAGTGTCGACGGGTCATGGATTCGCGTCGGCCACAACGAGTTACTCCTCTGGCCCGGAACCACGGCATGGGTTGCGCAAGCCTTCTGGTGGCAATTTCTCTATAGCAACGACATCGATTTCCTCAGGGACAAGGGGTACCCCTTTATGCGCGAGTGCATGCTGTTTTTTGAGCGACTGCTCGAAATGGGGGACGACGGAAAATACCATCTGAACGTTGCCTACGCGCCCGAGTTTAAGAGTTGGGCACGGGACGACACGCTAAGCCTGTCGCTGATCCGGTATCTCTTTGACGGGACGATGAAAGCTGTCGAGGTTCTTCAAATTGACGAGCCCCGTCTGGCAGCTTGGAACGAGATGCTCGAAAACCTCCAAGAATATCACGTTGATGACTCGGGACTGTGCTTTGCGGAAGGATTGCCGTACACGGAGTCCCACCGCCACATGTCGCACCTCGCGCCCGTCTATCCTTGCGACGATGTGAACATTGACGGCTCGCCGGAAGAACGCCAACTTATCGATCGGACGATAAATAACGTAATTTTGAAGGGGTACGGCACCTTCGTCGGCTGGGCATTTGTCTGGCTCTCGGCGATCGCTGCCAGAGCCGGGCGCGGCAGAATGGCATGGTGGACGCTCAAGCAGTGCGCGGATGCGTTCGTATCCGGCAACACGTACAACTTGAACTTGGATTGGGAACGAAACGGCATCTCCATCCAACCCGACACCCTCTGCGTCGACGGCAATATGGGAGCGGTCGATTCACTCAACCAGATGCTGCTGCAGAGCTGGGGCGGACGCATCCGTGTGTTCCCGGCATGTCCCAACCACTGGCGCGAAATTCGTTTCGATAACCTGCGGGCCGAGGGAGGCGTAGATGTCTCTGCGGTGCGTGCCGATGGACGCACGCTCGGGGTTAGACTGCAATCCGCATCGGAGACGTGCGTCCGACTCGTCAATCCATTCAGTGAGTCGGGCGGGTTCCTCGGTGGAAGGCAGATCCAGCCGACGACCAACGGGGATTTGGAAATCAATCTCTCCGCCGGAGATGCGGTCTGGTTGACAGCGACGGCCGAGATTCATCCTGCCGACTTGGAGAATTTTGCTGTCGAACGCCCCGAAGCCCTACGGAATCCGTACGGTCTCAAGTATGTAGACGAAGACTGGTTAATCGACAGCCCCGACATCGCGAAAGTACATCCGCATTTCCGTGGAACCTTCGTCGAATAAGCAGACCAAAACCAACTGTTTTCTTTGAAACCTAAGCACCGAGAATCCGAACCGGGAACATTGACCAGCCTCAACGGACGCCAAAGATTCATGATATGAGATTCCTCCAAGACGTGCTCAATCGAAACGATCTCGTCTACAACGTACTTCCACCACGGTGGGTCTTTGGTCTGCCTATCGGCAACGGGCAGATTGGTGGTATGGTCTGGGTTGAGGATGAAACGAAGGTGGTTATTACGTTGGACCACGTGTGGGCGTGGGATCTCCGCCAACATCCCCGCGAAGACGCGGACAAACTCCGTTTCGACAACTTTGTTGCCTACCAAGGGCATCTGTTGCGAAAAGATCGGTTGCCCGACATTATGGCGGGCAAACTTCCAATCGAGGCAGGTTTTCTGACGGACATTCTCTGTTCGGTGGATTGGAGTCTGTCGCTCCCCACGAAGACTCATGTCGGGCGAGTTGTCATAGAGTTTGGCGGGAAAATCTCGGGTTCAGCGCGTCTCCGTCTCCACGATGCCCGGTCTGTGCTTGTTATCCGCACCGAATCTGAAGATAGCGTTCATCTGGAAATTCGCGCCGATGCCAATTTGCCTGTGATTGTCATATCCCATGATTGTCGGGATATCATCAAGGATGTACGGCTTGAAAGGGTATCGTCTGACGATTTGGTGCCGCATCTTCAATCCGGCGAACGCATCCCCAAGTGGTATAGACTCCCGGATTACGAACGAGGTAATCAAGGAGAGATTAAATGGATTCGGCAGGACATTCCCGATAGTCCGTCACTAGTGATTGCACTGCTACCGGGAGATAAACAATCCTGCGTAACCGTGCAGGCGACTCGGGATGCAGCCAATCCGGTGGACAATGCAATAAAAGTGCTTGAGCGGGTAGCGTCATCCCGCGAACACTGCCTACAGGAACATCGAAACTGGTGGCGGCAGTTTTGGGAGCGCTCTAACGTTCAATTGCCCGAGGCTAAAATCGAATCCCTCTGGTACATGGGGCTGTACCTTTTGGCATCTTCCAGCCGCGAGGGTGGAGCGTCGGTGAGTTTGCACGGGCTATGGCAGCCGGACAGTCGAATGCCGCCTTCTCTCGGACTCTACATCTGGGATTTCTATCCCCAGTATTGGGGAATCTACGGTGCAAACCACTCGGAATTGGGGACGGCATACTACGATCACTGGCTCTCAATCTTGCCTCGTCTCAAGGAGGAAACAGAGAAATTCTACGGATGGAAGGGGGCTTATGTTCCCGGACAAATGGCCATCGACGGTTCTTGGCTTTTGGCGCCGTGGCCCCACGTCCTGTTTTGGCCCGGGACGAGCGCTTGGGTGGCACAGGCATTCTGGTGGCACTACTTGTACAGCACCGATAAGGATTTCCTCAGGGAAAAAGCGTACCCCTTCATGCGGGAATGCATGCTGTTCTACGAAGGATTCTTGAAAAAAGGAGACGATGGCAAGTATCATGTCCATCCCACCCAATCTCCGGAAACCGGCGGATGGGGAAGCGATGATACACTGACTCTCTCTCTACTCCGCTGCCTCATCAACGCGCTGCTAAAAGCTGTGGATATTCTTGGGTTGGACGAACCGCATTGCGAAGTCTGGTCGAAGATTCTTGAGAACCTTCCTGAATACCACAAGGATGAGACCGGCTTTCACCTGAAAGAGGGCGCCCCATATACGCAATGCCACCGCCACCTTTCCCATCTCGCGCCCATCTATCCCGGAGGCGATATCAATATCGACGGTTCAACAGCTGACCGTCAACTCATTGAGACATCTATGGATACTCTTGTGTCAAAAGGGTATGGAATCTGGGTTGGTTGGTCGTTTGCGTGGGCGTCAGTCACGGCAGCCAGGGTGGGACGCAAAAAGATGGCGTGGTGGACGCTTAAGCAGTTGGCGGATGTCTACGCTTCGTGCAATACTTTCAATCTGAACCTCGACTGGGAACGGAACGGGATTGCATCAGACACAGACGCCTATTGTCAGGATGGCAACATGGCGGCGGTGGCGGCTGTCAACGAGATGCTGCTGCAAAGTTGGGGCGGACGCATCCGCGTATTCCCGGCATGCCCCAACCACTGGCGGGAAGTCCGGTTTGATAGGCTCCGCGCTGAAGGCGGCGTGGAGGTGTCCGCCGTGCGTTCGGAGGGCATCACATTGGGCGTGCGGCTGGCGTCCGGGTCGGCGCAGCAGGTGCGGCTACTCAACCCATTCACTCCCGAAGGTAGCTACCTCGGCGGGCAGCCTATCAAGCCTAACACGGACGGCGACCTCGTGGTAGTGTTGGCGCCGGAGGAAGCGGTCTGGCTGACAGCAAGCGCAGAGATTCAGACCACCGATTTGGAAAACTTTGTGGTGGATCAACATATCGAAGAGCAAAACTCTTACGGTTTGAAATTTCTCGATGAGCGATGGTTTGCCGATAGCTCGGACGTTCCAAACGTACATCCGCATTTCTTCAATTCGTTCATTCGGTAGGATTGAAGAATTTTTTCCCTGTTTTCCGCGCAGGCGATTCCGGCGGTTGAGGTGCCAAGGAAAATATGCAAACCAGCTCCCCACACGAACGTTAGGAGGATTACGGAAAATTGACGAATTCTGTGGACGACATATTAGGGCGAAACGATCTGGTTTACAAAGTCCTTCCGCCCCGCTGGGTATTTGGACTGCCCATAGGCAATGGTCAGATTGGCGGAATGATATGGGTGGAAGACGAAACTAAGGTTGTTGTCACGCTAGACAGCGTTTGGGCGTGGGACCACCGTCATAGCCCAGCGGGTGTTACCTATGCCCGGTTTCGGGAACTCAAGGCAGCGGGTAGAGAGAAAGAGGTACGCCAAAATCCCGGCGGTGATGTTCTTCCGAGGAAAACTTACGTAGGTCGCCTCGTGATCGACGTTGGTCAGAAAATATCGGGAGAGGTGCGTTTGCGCCTCCAAGACGCCGAGGTGGAACTTGACCTTCGCACCGATGGCGGCGAAGCCATCCATCTGAAACTCGCCGCCTTTGCAAATCTACCTGTCATCGTCGTTAACCACCCTCAAATCGGAATAAAAGAGATTCGTCTGGAACGACTTTCGACGGATCGCGTCGGCTTGAACGATGCTCCTGAATACGTACAGAGTAGGACGGGATCGGTCAAGTGGATTCGTCAAGACATTCCCGATAGCCCTTCAATTGTGATTGGACTGCTGCCCGGCGAGACACAATCCTTCACAACGGTACAGGTTACGCGGAACGGAAGCAATCCGGTCGAAGAAGCCGTAAATGTACTTCAGAGGGCATCGGAAACTTCCGACGAGTTCCTCGAAGATCATTGCAACTGGTGGCGGCGATTTTGGGAGAAATCCAGCGTTCAGGTACCGGACGAGAAGATTGAGTCGCTATGGTACATGGGGCTGTATATGCTCGCTTCCTCAAGCCGCGAAAACGGATGCGCAGCCAGTCTGCACGGGCTTTGGTCACCCGACGGTTGCATTCCACCCGCGCACGGTTTCTATATCTGGGATTTCTACTCACAGCATTGGGGGCTATACACCGCAAACCATCTAGAACTGGGCGAGGTGTTTTGCGACCATTTTCTATCAATTCTCCCGCGTCTCAGAGAACAGACTCGGCAGTTCTACGAATGGGATGGCGTTTTTGTCCCGGGAGTCATGATTGTCGATGGATCGTGGATATTCAGAGGGGGCAACGAGGTGCTGCTCTGGCCCGGAGCTACCGCGTGGGTTGCGCAAGCCTTTTGGTGGCAATATCTTTATAGCGATGATATCCAATTTCTTAGAGAAAAAGCCTACCCCTTTATGCGCGAGTGTATGCTGTTCTATGAACGCTTGCTTGAAAAGGGGGAAGATGGCAAGTACCATCTCTACGTGAGTTTTTCACCCGAGTTTCAGAGTTGGATCTCCGATGATACGCTTAGCTTGTCCCTTATCCGCTATCTCATTAACGCGGCATTAAGAGCGGTTGAAATCCTTCAGATTCAAGAATCTCATCTCCCGATCTGGCAGGAGATGCTGGAGAATCTCCAGGAATATCACATTGATGAATCCGGATTGTGTTTGGGAGAAGGATTGTCATATTCGGAGTCTCACCGCCACATGTCGCACCTGGGACCAATTTACCCCTGCGACGATCTGAATATTGACGGCTCATCGGAAGATCGCCAACTTATCGAACGGTCAATAGAAAACGTCATTCTAAAGGGGTACGGCACCTTTGTCGGTTGGGCGTTTGTCTGGCTCTCGGCGATCGCCGCCCGAGTCGGGCGCGGTAGAATGGCGTGGTGGACGCTCAAGCAATTTGCGGATGCTTTCGTCTCCGGCAACACATACAACCTGAACTTGGATTGGGAGCGAAACGGCATCTCCACCAAGCGCGACACGCTCTGCGTCGACGGTAACATGGGAGCGGTCGATTCCCTCAACCAGATGCTGCTGCAGAGTTGGGGCGGACGTATCCGCGTGTTTCCGGCATGTCCCAACCATTGGCGTGACATTCGATTTGATAACCTGCGCTGTGAGGGAGGTGTAGAGGTTTCCGCGGTGCGCGAGGATGGACGCACGCTCGGGGTTCGTTTGCAATCCGCGTCAGGGGGGAGCGTCCGACTGGTCAACCCTTTCGGCGATTCGGGCGGCTACCTCGGTGGGCGACGCATTCAACCTGCGGCCAACGGAGATTTGGAAGTCAACCTCGACGCCGGCGATGCGCTCTGGTTGACAGCCACACCCGAGTTTCAACCCGGGGACTTAGAGGCATTTATCGTCGAACGCCCCGACACCCTGCGTAATCCGTACGGTCTCAAGTTTGTGGACGACGACTGGTTAATCGAAAACCCCGACATCCCAAACGTACACCCGCATTTCCTTAATTCATTCGTAAAGTAGGGATGTCGCAATTTTTTTGGTTCTCGATTGTCTAATCTCGCTATCCCTACGGTGAGGACCAAGACGAATTCGTAGCCCCGTGCTATGCGGGAACCCTATAAGAAATGAGGAAGATTGATGGATTTCGTTGAAGAGGTCCTACAGCGAAACAATCTGGTTTACGAGGTACTTCCCCCACGATGGATTTTCGGACTGCCTATCGGAAATGGAGAGGTAGGGGGAATGGTCTGGGTTAGGGACGATACGCAACTCATCGTCACGCTTGACCACGTCTGGGCATGGGACAACCGCAGCCACCCCCTCAAAGATTCGGATCGGTTCAACTACCAGTCGTTTCGCGCTGCTATCGAAGCGAACGATAAATCCTTCCTGGACATTATTCCGTTTCATCATCATTGGCATCTGCCTGCAAAGACTCACGTGGGACGCATGGTCATTGACTTTGGCGAACGGATATTGGGTACGGCGAGACTCGATTTGATCAACGCAGAAGTCTGCATCCGTCTACAAACGGAGCGTGGAGATACCTTTTCGATGAGCGTGCTCGCCCTCGCTGATCGACCCGTCATTGCCATCGATCACGGTCCTCTAACGTACGTCAAGGACATGCGAATTGAGCGAATATCAAGCGCGAGGTTAAGGCCCGACCCACCCGAGTGGGCAAAATTGCCTGAACACATCTCCGGAAAAAAAGGGGAAGTTGAATGGATTCGGCAGGATATCCCTAATAGTTCATCCATAGCATTGGCGTTGCTGCCCGGTGAGACGTGTTCCCATGTGACTGTGCAAGTCGCACCAACGCAGTCGGATCTCCTTGACGATGCAGCGGCTATTCTAGGCGAGGTATCAGCCGATAGCGGAACATATCGGGACCAACACCGCGCTTGGTGGCGCAGCTTTTGGAATCGCTCGGCGGTTCAGTTGCCGGATCCACGGTTTGAAGCATTATGGTACATGGGTTTGTATCTACTTGCTGCCTCCAACCGGAGCGGCGGCACGCCCGTTAGCCTACACGGACTCTGGCAGCCGGACGGTCGCGAGCCGCCCCAGCAAGGCTTTTTCATCTTCGATTTCTATCCGCAATATTGGGGGATTCATACCGCCAATCATCAGGAACTCGGAGCGGAGTACACCGACTATTTCTTGTCACGTGTTCCTCACTTTAAGAAACAAGCGGCGGAGTTCTTTGGGTGGGACGGGCTGTGTATCCCCGGGTTTATCGGAGGCGATGGCACGTGGCTTGTAACCGACTCAAGGGTCTTCCTTTGGCCCGGAACCACTGCTTGGGTGGCACAGCACTTTTGGTGGCATTATCTTTACAGCGGAGATGAGAAGTATCTGCGGGAAAAAGCTTATCCCTTCCTGCGGGAATGTATGCTTTTCTACGAAGGCTTGTTGGAGAAAGGGGCGGACGGACAATACCATCTGTCCTTGACTAACTCTCCCGAATGGGGCAATCCGCTCGATCCGGAGATATGGGGCACAAATGACACAATGGGCTTGTCCTGTATCCGGTTTGTCGTCAACGCATTGCTGGAAGCGGTCGATATTCTGGAAACGGACGAACCGCACATTGATTTGTGGAAGGACATAGCCGTTCATTTCGCGCCGTATCCGGTGGATAACCAAGAGATTTTTAAGGAGGGTGTTCCCGGCAGCGAGACGCGTACAAACGGACTTGCCCTTATGGGAAAGTTCTCGTACACACACTCCCATCGGCATCTGTCCCATCTGGCGCCCGTTTTTCCGTGCGGCGATTTGAATCTTGACGGTTCCTGCGAAGAGATTTCGCTCATCCAACAGTCCATGGAAAACCTCGTTGCCAAAGGGTACTGGGAGTGGGCGGGTTGGTCTTTTGTGTGGGCGTCTTGCATTGCTTCACGTGCAGGTTGGAGGGAAATGGCACACTGGACGTTAACGCAGTTTGCCGAAAAATTCGCATCGTGTAACACTTTCAATGTGAATGCTGACTGGAAGCTTAGCGGCATATCGACGCACCGCAACGCGATCTCCTACAGCCAGGACGGCAACATGGGTGCGGTGGCTGCGGTGAATGAGATGTTGCTGCAGAGCTGGGGCGGACGAACCCGTGTTTTTCCCGCCTGCCCGAGTCACTGGAGGACGGTGAGATTCGATAAACTTCTTGCCGAGGGCGGTGTCGAAGTTTCCGCTGTGCGATTGGAAGGGCGCACGCTAGGTGTCAGATTGGTGTCAAAGCGAATCAAGCGCTTTCGACTGTGCAACCCTTTCGAGAATGCCGGTGGCTTCGTCGGAGATCGATTGCTCGCTCCAAACGCTGGTGGCGACCTAATCCTGGATTTGAACGCAGGGGAGGAGGTGTGGATTACCGCCACTCAAGGAGCAGACCTTACAACCTTGGCGGAAGTCTGCGTGCAGCGGCCCGAAAGCGATCGCAACCCCTATGGTCTGAAGCACGTCTTAACGGAGTTGTTCTCCGACTGTTTTAACGACTTGGAAGAAATCCGAAACTGACACAATTCTGATTGCCGACATGTTGTCGGATGAGCGAGAACTTCGCCGCTGAATAATATCGTCTTCTCAAGAAACTTGGTGATTGAATGTCAGAGAAGCGACTCACCACTGGCCCAGCTGGAATGTCCCTTTTGGTTGCCCGTTCGATTTTCAAGTCGCGATCCGAATCGGAGGGTCAAATTGAAATATTTTGAGCGAAACCGAGTTTTTCCGTACAACTCGGTTTCTCAAAGGTTCAGCCGTGTATGGGCGTCCCATCGGCTCGGCATTCCCGGCGCGAAATCCCGAGAGACAATCTGAAACACACTGCAGATTTCCGGTTCATAGGGGTAATCTTCGACCGTCAAATCGCCGATTGCAACGCTCCTCGTATTAACCACGCGTGTCGCACAACCGAATTGACTAGCGCAAATCCTGCAAATGGCTGACGTCTCCCGTATTCCCAAATCCCAAGTCAATCGCGCCCTGAAGCATCCTTCGGCGCCGCGGTCCTGCAGTAGACATTAGGCGCTCGCTGTAAAACCGTCCCCACCCCCTGGTTTCACCGGCGAGGAAACCGACGAGCCAATCAAGATGTTCTTGGTTCTTTTCGGCGCTTGTGTTTTGGACACAGTTGATGTGGATGGCGCGCCGCCCCGGTGTATCACTCAGCGAAGAGTGAAATGTCTTGTGATTCATGAAGAGGATATCGCCCGGCTCATTGACCAACGGATACCGACCGGGGATGTCTTCCGGCTTAACGCCTATTTCGTTCATGTGCTGCGCCAAGGATTCCTGATACTCTCTGAAGTGACTGCCCGGAATCACGTTAAGACACCCGTCTTCGGGACCGAGCGGATCCAAATACATCGCCGCTCTCATACTGAAGAATCCCTCCGGACCGCAGGCATCATGATGCCACGCACTGCCTCCCGTGTGCAGAATCCCTTCGCTAACCGTCAGAATGAAATCTTCACCCATCAAGGTTGAAAAAACATCCATAATTCGCTCGTCATCCAACAAAGGATAGAACGTATCAGGATCATAGTCGAAAAAGGGAACAACCTGTTGTCTCGGCTCCCCGCTTTTCGGTGCCGGAGCGCCCCCGCGCGCTTGTTCCATGGCGCTGTCGAAAGCCGAGGAAAGTTTGTCAACCTCCTCCGGCGAAAAGAATTTCTTATAGCGGACAAAACCCAAGGTCTCAAAATGGCGAATCTCTTCCTGAGTCATGATTTACTGCTCCTTCGTTCTGCCGTCGTTGCTATACACTTGAAGTGAATTAATAGCGCTTTTCACATCCTACAAATGCGGGGCAAGATGCCCCGCCTACGGGTTTAGTGTGTGGGGAAATGGTTTGAATCGGTCATAACATATCAGAATAATTGAAAAACATCGTACGTAACATTTTTTAAGCGAAATGGAATCAGTAATTTAGCGGCGCCGACTGTAACGGCTATCCCACATCCTTCCCTCTAGCGACCACGGTGACGATCGATGAAGTTTTGAAAACAAAGGTTTTGCGTCTACTGATTCCTTCAGTGGCAATTTGACGGTTGCTCCGCGCATTACGGAAAGATATGCCGCATTGACGATTTCGACAACCGCCCTTCCGTCTGCGCTATTAGGCTGCGGCTCCTCATCGTTCACAATACATTGGCAGAAGTGTTCCAACGCACGGAGATACTGCCAATCTTCCCGGATTCTTTTGCTAGGATGCCACGGAGCGTCAAGCGTGAGATCTGTCGCCGTGTGACTGTTCTCGTACAGCGTCATTGACGCCGGCTCCAGTGTGGACGTGCTGTGAGACAACCATCGCATTACGAGGGTGCCGCCCGTACCGAAAATCTCATAACTCTCTTCCCCTGCGGCATGTGTCAATCCGGTGACATGCAGTGTGCTCATCGCGCCGCTTTTGTGTCTCAACACCACGCAACCCACATCTTCCGTCGGATGATGTTCCGGTGCGGCAATCATCGCGTGTGCGGTCACCTCGGACACGTCGCCCAACCACCAACGGCACACATCAAACGGGTGCGACCCATCCTCCTGAATCATGCCCCCGCCGGATTCGACCGTCATGCGAAATGCCTCGCCACTTGGTCCGCTGACCTTGACATTGTCCCACCGTGCTCTTACCTCGAAAATCTCTCCTAGCCGCCCCTCCTCGATCAACTCCTTCACGCGGCGAAACGACCAGTTGAACCTTTTCATGAAGACGGTCATCAGCTTCACGCCGCTTGCTTCGCAAGCGCGGATCATTTCGTCCGCACCCTCAAGCGTAGGCGCCATCGGTTTCTCGCAAAAAATGTGCTTTCCCGCCTTGGCTGCCGCGACAACTGGCTCCAGATGATGCTGCGGCGGCGTGAGTACCATTACGGCATCCACGTTCCCATCATTTAAGATTCCCTCCAGATTCGTGTAGACGCGCTTGACCCCGTGACGTTCCTGTAGGACTTTCGCGCGCTCGGCGCTTAGGTCCATGACCGCGGTGAGCTCGCCCTTCTCCGTGTATTCAAACGCCGGACCGTACAAGACATCGGACGCCAAACCGCAACCGATAACGCCTAGCTTGACTTTCCCCATTCGGTTATCCTCGATCTCCCAATTTTGAGCGGTCGGTCACTTCACCTAGCACGGAGCGCATCTGTCCACGTATGCCTTTAGCCCCTGTTCCAATGTATATTCGGGTCGGTATCCAAACTCCTCGTAAGCCGCGGAGCAGTCAATTTCCAGTGCTTCGGCGGTCTTCATCGTCGAAGGCATCGGCACGTCACCGAATTTAATATTCGCAGCCGGCAGCAGCGTTTTCAGCACCGCTGCCATATCTCCCAAGGTGTACGGTTCCTCGCCGCAAACGTTAAACACCCGTCTCTCCGTTTTTGGTGCGGTCAACGCGAGCGTCATTGCCCTGACGTTGTCGTCGGCATAAACCCAGTGAAAGCTGGTTGACTCGTGGAAAGGTATGACAACCGAATTTCCGATGGCAACCTTTTCGACGACATCAAGAACCATTGCCGACGCATACTCCCGCTCCAGTTCACCCGCCATCAGACGCCCTTTAACTCCATAGTTCATCCCGAAACGCAAGCCGACGGTATCAAGGCCAAATTCGTCATGGAAGTGATTCCCCATCACCTCATTGAGGCGCTTGAGGTGTCCGTAAAGCGTCGTGGGGCTGCACGGCGCATCCTCCTTGGGACCAAGTGGGTTCACCGCATCGGTAGTTGCATATACGACACGCTCGACCCCCATAATCCGAGCGGCGTCAAAGATGTTGTTCGTGCCCTCCCCGTTAATCTGGATCGCCAATGTCGGATTCTTGCGAATTGCGGCTTCCGGCAAATAGGCGGCGAGGTGCATAATGTGACTGATTGCATGAGTTTCAAGCGTTTCGAACAGTTTCACAGTGTCGCGGATGTCCCCACGGACAACTTTTATCTTATCTTCGATCTCCACTACTCTTTCGGGCGTCGGGTTCAAATCGTAGGCGACCACTTCGTGACCTCTCGCAACCAGCCCCTTAACCAAATTTGAACCGATGAAACCTGTACCCCCGGTAATCATGACCTTCATACTTGACACCTTCTTCATTCTTCAAACGATGCGGAATTCTTGGCTCTGCATCTCGACTTGCTCAATCACGATTTTATGACAATTTCAACCGGCTGTCAAGCAATCATGTTGGAAGCCAAGCATTTCATAATCGCTCAATAATCCTCGATTATCAAATCGCCAATCTCCCCTATTCAACCATTATGGGTTTTGACACTTATCTTCCGCATTATCAAGCACCTAAAAGTTTAATTTCTCAGTTGGCCGTATCCTGCATCATAATTGACAGTATGCCATTATCCCTGTCGGAATAATTCTTTCAGCAAGTAACGCTCGTCTTTGGATCTATGACAGTCTTTGAGAAGGTGTTCCTTCGTAAAATGATTTTCACTCCAGCGGAGATCAAGCGAGTGGATAGCGAGTGCGATAGAGATCTTCAATGTGGAGTGTTACTTGGTAGCGTCCCATCATTCCTGTCGGAATGATTCATTCAGCAAGCAACACTTTTGTACCGCAAACTGTTAGTTTGCGATCACAATCCATCAGCGATACACGTTCATTTTTCGCTCTATGACTGGCTTTCCGAGAGTGTTACTTGAGAGAGAAATGAAGTTGATGATGGAAAGGCAAAACCGGTCAGTCGATCGGACTCACGGTAGTACCTTGGTGATTTTTTCTCGTTTGTGGATATATACCCCAAGATCTGGCATGTGAAAATTCGAGATTGCACAAGTCTAATATGCGGAAGATGAGTGACAGTCTCCACAGAAACTGATATAATTGGTAACTGTCTGCACGAAATGCTTGGCAACCAAGATACAGGAACACGATGCACGAATCCGAACAAATCCACCGAAAACCCGATTCCTCAATCTCTCGTCGGAGATTTGTGATGATCGCGGGGACTAGCGTCATGGCTCTCGTTGTCCCGCCGGCGAGCGATGGGGAACGAAATGGAACAACCATTATGTCCACCGAACCCGAAATTCGCATCCCCGACACGTTGGATTTGGTAGAACGCGCCGACTTCGTGATCAACGCCATCACCCGATGCACCAATCCTGACGCGGAACATGCTGTTTATTTCTATACAAACCTTTACCGCAATCCGCCAACGATGATCCGCCAAATTCCGCTGTACGGTAAATTCATCGAAGGACTCGCTCTGGCACGGCTGATGACCCACAGCACCTTCAATCAACATGTGGATCGCATTTGGCAGGATGCGCTGTTGCGGAAATTAAAAGAAGAAAAACCCGTGCTTCTCGGTCCCGAGGGCGGCAGACAGACGGCGTGGTTGGGAATTCAGTATTCAATCTCCAAGGATCCCATGTGGAAAGAGTTGGGCGAGAGCGCTATTCGGCGTGCGCTTGAGGCCGCGGTTCACGAAGACGGTTTCTGCTACTTCACCCACGATCCGGCAACAGTACCGACCGGGTGGGCTGCTACATTTCAAGGATGGACACTTCAGGGCGTAACGCAGTTTTATAACGCCACTGGCTCCGAAATTGCCTTGGAACTCGCGGAAAAACTCGCGCATTACCTGAAGGACCACGCCGAAGTATTCGACGCTGAAGGCAGGTTTCTCGCTCGGCACGGGGATTCGATCCCGCGAAGCCCGGAATCGCGGCTCGGTCCGGCGCTCCATTTTCATCACAACGGCAACGCGATGGACGCTCTGGCGGAGTATGCTTTGGCAACGGGCGATGCCGAATTTGTCGAATTCGTTAAGAAAAGCTATCACTACGCCCGTTCGCTCAAGGATTCCTCTCCGCTCATCGGATTCTTCCCGGAGTACATTGAAGACTGGCCCGACGAGCGCGGAGTTGTCGACAGCGAAGGCTGCTGTGTTGTCGACATGCTGCTGACGGCGCTCTGGCTGACCAAGGCGGGTGCTGGTGACTACTGGGATGACATCGACCGTTACTTGAGAAACCAATTCGCGGAGATGCAGATGACCTCCGGAGATTGGATTACGCGCATGGCAGATAAACGGCCGCTCCAACCCATTGGGGAGCATGAAGTCGCGGTTGGCGATCCAGATCGATGTGTAGGAAGTTTCGGCGGATGGTCGTCCGCCAATGACTTTTTCGTCGGGGCGGGAAACGGCATCATGCACTGCTGCACCGGCAACGGCGCGCGTGCGCTATATTACCTCTGGGAAAACATGATTGATTTTAGAGAGGGCGAACTCCGTCTGCACCTGCTCCTCAACCGCGATTCACCCTCGGCGGAGGTCACAAGTTTTATTCCGAATCAGGGACGCGTCGACTTAAAGTTACAACAGGAGTGTGCCCGCGTCCTCGTTCGCGTTCCCGAATGGATTGAAACCCGGGATCTGGGGATGTCTTGCATGCTCAACGGTGCGCCGCACCACTTGGGTTGGGCGGGCCGCTATGTCGTCGTGGAGGGCGCTTCCCCGGGCGATACTATCCAACTAGACTTTCCTATCCCCGAGAGAACAGTCGAAGCAACAATCGGCGAGGTCGATTATGCGCTTAGGCTAAAAGGCAATAACGTGGTTTCAATTTCTCCGCCGGGTAAAAATTATCCCTTCTATCAGGAAAGAGGCGAATGACACGTAATAATACCACGGGCAGAGATTGGTTCATCTATCGCTGCTTGTCAACTATCTTGATTTGCTTCATAACAGTTGGGCTCCCCATGACACAGATTGCAAAAGCGGAGAACAGAGTTGATATGGTTCAACTTGTGGATTCAGACTTCAACGACAAAGGGACGGGAACCTCTCAGAAACCGATGAAGGTTCAGGTATCGGGCAAGCTGGCGGACAATCGCATCGGCGGCGACTACGGGAGTGATCATCCCGGCTCCGAGGGCGGAATTTATCGTTTGGGATTGAAATGGTTACGGATCGGGTTTTGGGACAGTTCTCTCAATTGGCAGGAGGCGCAATCCGGTCCGGGGGAATACAGCGTTCCATCCGAACGAGACGCGTTTGTACGCGACATGTTGGAAAACGGCGTCACAGTCGTTCTTTGCCTGAGTGTCGGATCAGGGAAAAACCGACCGGATAGAACAAAGTTCAAATCGGACGATGACATCAACCGCTACGCCAGTTACGTGCGTTTTATGGTGCGGCATTACAAACCGTTCGTCAGATACTATGAAATCTGGAACGAGCCGGGTACCAACTCACCTTGGGGCGGCATCGCCGTCGAAGACTTTGCCAGACTCGTCAAGCGTGTCATTCCCGTTATTCGAGAGGAATATTCCGACGCCAAGATTGTGGTAGGTGCCACAGGCGGTCACTGGGTAACCGGATTTCCCGGATACGGGGACTTATCACGTTACACCTTCGACCTCAATTACGTCGAAACCGTTCTCAAATCCGGGATTGCGCCATTGATAGATGTCATTTCGTGGCACCCTTTTTACGGCCACATCCCCGACGACCCGTACTACCAGAACTATCCGCAGATGGTCGGGGATCTCAAATCATTGGCTGCCGCCGAAGGATTCGTCGGAGAATATTTGGCGGAGGAGATGTTATGGAGAACCGAGAGGGCGGACGAACCGCAGCAACCGGTATCAGCGATTGTTTCCGCGAAATACCTTGCCAGAGCCATCCTCACAAATCTCGGGTTGGATGTCACCGCCAGCGTCTCCGGTATGTTTCCCGGCGAGTGTCGGCATTTCGTCCAGCGGTTATGTACCATTATGGCTGGCGCCGCGCCGATAAGCCTTCCCATAGAAGTCGAAAGTGACGCCGCCAATATCGTGTACTACGGTTTTGCCCTACCCAACGGCGACCGACTCCTCGCGCTTTGGACTAACGGCGGCGCCGTTGACGAGGATCCCGGCGTGCAAGCAAACCTGCTGCTTCGGGGGTTTTCTGTCAACCGCGTGGTGGGTGTGGACATCCGAAACGGGATGGAACACGAGATTCAGACAAGCCCACAAAACGGGGATCTAGTGATTCGGAATCTTCTCGTTAAAGATTATCCGATTATCCTGCGTCTGGTTCGATGATGTTGAATCTCGGCAGAACAGCGAAACCGAGTTTTTCCTCACGACCCGGTTTCTCAACTCCCCTGCAGCTGGCAGCGAATTCCTCTACGTTGGTCCTAAGTTTCGCGCGACGGTACGGCTAACGAACGACTCAAATAATCGCGATAGTCCTGTGCTTTATAGTGACTATGCACACCAAGAAAATCATTCAGCGGTAAGCTCCCTAGCAGTTTCAACTCGCTGGAAATCACTTGGCAATCTACCGGCGATTCCTCATTCCAACCGCTGATGATGACGCGCTCCAACGGCGAAACACCGTCAATCCCCTCTGCATCGCGACGCCGTTTGAGGTCGAGATTAAGCACATGGAGATTGACAAAATTGGCGTTTAAATAATCTATCGTGTCATCATCGCCGAGGACAACTGCCCTCAAGATTTTTCCGCTTCCTCAGCACGACTCATCCATGAAGGTACCATCCGCCGAAACAACATGGATGGGACGGTCAAGCAACTTAGCCATCTCCGGCGCTTCTTCCAGCGTTACCCATTCAATGGATTGCGCCGGATAGAACTGCCGTGCTAATCCAAGTCGTGCCTCTTCCATGGGGACTTCTTCGGAGTAAACCAACGCTTGAGTGGCTTCTTCGCCGGCAGTCATCTCAATCCGGCAAACGCCGCATTCTGCGATGCCGCTATTCTCATCATAGTTTTTAACTGCATCAAAGTTCAGCGTGCTCGGTGGAACGGACATCTCAAAATATATCAATTCCTCCCAGCACCGGTCAATAATCAGGGTACCAGCAAGTTGAGAGGGTGTAAACCTCCCATCCTTGAACGTGAACACCGTATGTATGCGGAACACAATCTCCGCATAATTGTCGTTGTAAGCGCGAAGGGATGCCCACTGGCCTATGCCCTCATGATTCCGCAGTTCCAGTTGCGGCTCTTCGGCGAGTTGCTTCAGTAACTGGAGCGCGGATTCGGAATCAACTTTCCAGTGTTCGCCGACAGAAACCTCCTTCCGCGGGAGAAAGCCTTGAAATGTCGAGGCAGGATAGTCTCTTTGCGGTTCCACCTCTCGGAGCGTCGCAAGCGGCTCCCAGTCCACATGAAAGCCGGCTGTAGTAAACGTAATTGGTGGAATAGATGCGTTAACGGCAATCGGCTCAGGTCCGTTTAACTCAAGCTGAATCTTCATCCTGTTCTCCGCTAGGTGTGCCAATCAGTTGACGTGGATGTCTCCAGTTCGCTGCATGATTCTTACGATTCGGGCGGGACTGACGCTAACGAACGCTTCAAAAAGTCCCGATAGACTTGTGCTTCATGGCTGTGATTGGGGTAGCTGTGATTAGCGTAAATAAAGTCATTGAGCGGCAGACTCCCGAGCAGTTTCAACTCGCTGGAAATCACCTGGCAATCTACCGGCGATTCCTCATTCCAACCGCCGATGATGACGCGCTCCAACGGCGAAACACCATCAATCCCCTCTGCATCGCGGTGGCGTTTGAGGTCGAGATTGAGAACCCAGAGATTCACAAAATTCGCGTTTAAATACTCAATCGTATTCTTGTCGGCGAGAGCACCTGCCCTCAGGATTTTTCCGCTTCCTCAGCACGACTCATCCATGAAGGTGCCATCCGCCGAAACAACATGGATGGGACGATTAAGCGCTTTTGCCATCTCTGCTGCCTCTTCCAGCGTTACCAATTCAATGGACTGCGCGGGGTAAAACTGCCTCGCTAATCCAAGTCGTGCTTCATCCATGGGGATTTCTTCGGTGTAAGTCAACGCTTGAGCGACTTCTTCCCCGGCAGTCATCTCAATTCGGCAAACACCACTCTCGGCGGCCCAGAAACCTTCATCGAATTCCCTACCAGCATCAAAATTCAGCGTACTCGGTGGAACAGACATCTCAAAATAAGCTAATTTCTCTAAACGGCGGTCAATAATGAGACTTCCAGCCAATTGTGATGGCGCAAAAAACCCATCCCTCCACTCAAACACGGCGTGAATGCGAAGCACAATCTCCGCATAATCGTCATTGTAGGCGCGAAATGATGCCCATTTGCCTTGGTCATCTCCAATCCTCGGCTCTAGTCTCGGATTTTCGTTGAGCTGTTTTAGCAACTCAAGCACGGTCTTAGAATCAATTTCCCAATGTTCACCCACAGCAACTGCCTTCAGCGGCAGGAAACCACCTAAGGTTGAGATGGGATAGCTTTTCTGCGGTTCCACCTCTCGCATCGTCGCAAGCGACCCCCAGTCTACATGGTAACCGGCTGTAGTAAACTCAATCGGAGCTATGGACGCGTTGACTGAAACGGGATCCGGTCCGTTAAATTCGAGGTGGATTTTCATCCTTCTCTCCGCTAGGGGTGCCAATCAGTTGACGTAACTGTCTCCAGTTCGCTGCCACATTTCTACGATGCGGGAGGGACTGATGCCAGCGAACGCTTCAAAAAGTCCCGATAAACTTGTGCTTCATGGCTGTGATTAGGGTAGCTGTGATTAGCGTCAATAAAGTCATTGAGTGGTAGACTCCCGAGCAGCTTCAACTCGCTGGAAATCACTTGGCAATCTACCGGAGATTTCTCATTCCAACCCCCGATTATGGCACGTTCCAACGGCGACACACCATCAATCCCCCTTGCATCCCGGTGTCGTTTGAGATCGAGATTAAGCAACCAGAGATTCACAAAATTGGCGTTTAAATACTCAATCGTATTCTTGTCGGCGAGAGCACCTGCCCTCAGGATTTTTCCGCTTCCTCAGCACGACTGATCCATGAAGGTGCCACCCGCCGAAACAACATGGATGGGACGATTAAGCGCTTTTGCCATCTCTGCTGCCTCTTCCAGCGTTGCCCATTCAATGGACTGCGCGGGGTAAAACTGCCTCGCTAATCCAAGTCGTGCTTCATCCATGGGGATTTCTTCGGAGTAAGTCAACGCTTGAGCGACTTCTTCCCCGGCAATCATCTCAATTCGACAGACACCGCAGTCGGTGAAGGCGCGATTCTCATTGATAAGCTTATTGACATCAAAGTTCAGTGTGCTCGGCGGAACGGACATCTCAAAATTTGTCAATTTCTCCAAGCGACGGTCAATAATCAGACGTCCAGCAAATTGCGAGGGTGTGAAAAATCCATCCGTCAACACAAACGCGGCATGAATGCGGAACGCAATCTCCGCATAATCGTCGTTGTAGGCGCGAAGTGTTGCCCACTTGCCTGGATCGTCATTGACCCATAGTTGAAAACTTGGGTCCTCCGCGAGTTGCTTCAGTAACTGGATCACGGATTCAGCGTCAATTTCCCAATATTCACCCACGGCAACTGCCTCTGGCGGGAGGAAACCACGGAACGTTGAGACCGGATAGTTTCTTCGCGGTTCAACTTCCCTTAGCGTGGCAAGTGTCTCCCAGTCCACATGAAAGCCGCCCGTAGTGAACTCAATCGGAGCAATGGATGCGTTAACGATGATCGGCTCAGGTCCGTTTAGCTCAAGTTGAATCTTCATCCTTTCTTCCTCATCGATTAGGCTGACTAGTCAAACTGTCGGGAATAACGATCAAGCGGTCGCATAGATCAATTGACCGAACAGGGAACGCAGATCTGCATAGGAATTTCTATCGCAGTCGTTGTCCGCTCCTTTGATCCCTACTGAAGTGCGTAAGTCTTACAATATTTCACATTAATACACAATTTCGGATGCACTTTACGGTTTTCTTAAGTCGTTAATGATCATCGGATTCACTCCGTCCCAAACTCAAAATTCTTCAACCCCTCCACTTATCCAGTCCCAGCAGCTTCCTACCCAACTGCGTGAGTTTTGCGGTTTTGCCCTTCATGTTTTCCTTCTCCTCTCGCTCGCCGCTAAATCCTGCCCCGCGGTTGCGCCACGCGTCAATTCGTTTTGCGCGGGATTCTTCGCTGTCCTCACCGGCGGGGAACATGGTGATGTACTGCACCACGCGAGGTCGGTCGGCAAAATTAGGTCCCGCCCCGTGAGGCAAACTGCTGTGCCAGATTATCAAGTCTCCCGCCTTCCCCGGAACCGGCTCGGCGCCCAAACTCTCCAAATCCTGCTTCCGTGGGTCGGCGTCCTTCGGGAGAGTTTCCAGCCACGCCTCAATTTTGTGATGGAACCCGGGTACACAGGTGAACGCGCCCTGATTCGCTGCCGTGTCAGTCAGATACAGCACGCCTTGCACGCCGAGATTGGATGGCGGATCGAAGGGATTCCTGTCCCAATGAAGCCCGGCGTCCGTTCGGTTCAATTTTGGTGGACGATTGGGCGGACTCATGCTTGCCCGATCAAAGCTTACCCACAACTCCTCGGTTCCCCAAATTTCAGCAAAGGCTTGGTGTAGCCGCGGGGATTGGCGATTGTCCCACAGCGCTTGATGCTGGTATATCTCCACCATGATACTGGATCGCGGCGGTTCGGGATACCAACTCTCCCTATCCTCAGCATCCATCTCAAGAAAGTTCCAAACCGCATCCTCGGCGGCTTTCGTGTTCTCCGGCGGTACGGCGTCATGAACGATTACGTAACCGTGTTCCTCCCAGAAAGCACGGTCTTCCGCACTTAAAACAGGCATAATTTCTCCTCTTGATAAGTTCCCAAAGCGACAAGGTGAACGTTGGTGCGCAGTGGTGATTCTCGACAACCATTCAAGGTGTCTCTTTGCCAAGTCCTACTTTGTCTGAACTCGGTCATGAGCCGAGCAGCGACCACAGTTTACATGCTGCCACACCTGATTACAACAGTTTTTTGCGCTTGACATCATCACCCCATGCCGTATAATGTGCGGGATTTCCGCACCGCGACCCGGGCACTTGTGTCATCTAGTCGGGCTTGGATTTACTGAAAGGTTCTTAGAAACGAGAGATGACTTCAACACCTGATTTGGTTTGTATCGGTCATGTCATTTCCGAGATGATTTACTTCCCGGACGCTGTCAAGGGTCCGTTCTTGGGCAGCCCGCCCGCATACTGTTCGGTGGCGGCCGCGCGTCAGAACACGAGGACGGGGATGTCCACAAAAATCGGATCGGACATGCCGCAAGAGTTGCTTCAACCCCTGATCCAAGCCGGAGTGGACGTGACCGGCATACAATCAACCGATCGAACCACGACCACCGAGCTAATCTACGATGAACAGGGGCACAAGGAGATTCGCTACCCGACCAAGGCTTCGCCAATTACTTTTGAAGATATACCGAAATCATACCACGGATGCCAGTTAATCTATATCTGTCCGATGGATAACGATGTGCTCACGGAAGACTTGGCGGATGTAGTGGCGCTTGGAGAAGTCAGCGCTGTCGACCTCGGCGGATACGGCGGTGTTCACATGAGCGTCGCCAATCGCGAAGCCACCCCCTCTCTCGAAGACCTCGCCTGCGGCGTTGCCGAACACTTCGATATCGTCAAGGCCTCCGATGAAGATGCGGGGACGATTTTCGGCTGGGATGATCCGAACGAAGCGGCACAGCGATTTCTGGATCGCGGGGCAAAGGTCGCCGTCATCACGCTCGGACCAAAGGGAGCGCTTGTCCTCACACGGGAAAATCGATGGGAGGTACCACCGCTGTCGGGAAATGTAACGGACACCACCGGAGGAGGGGATACTTTTATGGCGGGCTTTTTGTCGGAGTATCTCCGCAGCGCCGATCCGCTTGAAGCGGCACAATGGGGGTGTGCCACCGCCATCTGTGTGATTGAACGTAGCGGCGGCGTCTCGCTGGAACGTATGCCGACACATAAGCAGGTTGAAGAACGCGTACATCTTGGTTATCACAGTAAAGTCAATGGTTGAAAAGGGGAAAGAATGTCAGACGTTAGAATGGGGGTCATCGGTTGCGGCAGCATCGCGGAAATTGCACATTTGCCGTCAATTACGCAACACAAAGAGGCGAGACTGGTCGCCGTTTGTGATTTGGACGATAATCAGGCGAAAGCAACAGCGGCAAAATGGGGAGCTGAAAAACACTTCACAGACTACCGGGCGATGTTCGAACATGCGAATCTCGACGGTGTCGTGATTGCGACCCCTAACAACTCGCACCGCAACATCGCAATCGCGGCTGCGGGTGCCGGCGTACACGTGGTGGTTGAGAAACCTCTCGCCGTTACTAATACCGAAGCCTGGGACATCGTCAACGCCTGCAAGGAAGCGGGCGTGAAGCTTATGGTCGGATGTGACCGCCGATTCTGGACGCACAATCAGTGGACAAAGCAACTCATCACCGAGGGAATCATAGGCAATCTGCTGATGAGCCGGGGCAGCCTTCATGAACATTGGTACAACTATCAGAATCACGTTGCCCGAACCGAGTTTCGACTGGACTGCAAGGTTTCCGGCGGCGCTGCACTGAACGATACTGGCGCCCATGTGATAGATTTATTGACGTGGCTCAACGACAGCAAAGTCAAGCGAGCGGTCGGCGTCGCGCGGCGTATGGCGATGCCCGAAAGCTACACACAGTGCGACGATACCGCGCTAGTTATGGTCGAATTCGAGAACGGCGCAGTCGGCACGGTCAGTTGCAACCGATTCTCTCCCGCCGTGAACCAGATGACCGAACTGTGCGGTACTGAAGGCACAATCTTCACCGCCACCGACGCCACCAACCCCTTCCAGAGCTGGCCCATGGCGGTGTACACGAACAAGGATTTTACCGTAGACACGCTGCCCGAGGTACTAAGCGATTACCGGTGGCCCGAACTGTTCTGGGTGGAGGATATTATAGACGAGCATGTCCGCAAGCGGTGGGTGCCCATCTGCCCGCCGCGCAGACCGAGCAACTACGAGCGAATGACCGAACACTTCTTGGATTGCATCATCAATGATAAGCCTCCGTTGATCAGCGGCGAGGATGGGGCGCACGCCGTAGAAGTCATGTGCGCCACGTGGAAGAGCATGGAGACCGGCGCGTGGGTCGATCTGCCGCTCACCGAAGAAGTGACGCCGCCGTACTATGAGCCGCCACCGAAGGAGGCATGAATCTCATGAAAGACGTGCTAGTCACCGGCGCCACCGGATTTGTCGGACGCGAACTCGTGCGGCAGCTCTTGGAGTTGGGGACAGCGGTTACCGGTCTCGGACGTACCCGGCCCACATGGGACCTCCCCTTTATCCAAGCGGATTTGACCGACGCCGAAGCGCTGGATTGGGCTTTGGACGGCAACTCGTTCGACTGTATCATGCACCTCGCCTCGCTGCCCGGCGATACCGGTGATCCGCTGCAGATGGTCGAGCTGAATGTCAACGGTCTGCACAACCTGCTCGAGTACGCCCGCCGCGCCGAGGTGAAGCGTTTTGTACAAGCTAGCAGTATATCGGCTTGCGAGTGGTATCCGGGAACGAAATTCAACCCTCCCGATTACATGCCGGTGGATGAAAACCATCCCTGCCGCCCAAAGGATATTTATTCCACCACCAAGCGGATGCAGGAGGAGCTGGCGCTAACGTATTACCATCAGTACGGAGTCCCGACGACGGTGCTGCGACTGACAGCAGTTATCGGACCCCACGGGCAAGGGGGCGGACGTGGCTGGCGCGAGATTGCCGTTCAATTGGCTGAAGGAGTGAAGGTTCAAATACCGCATTTCTCGACCGAGGAACTTTGCCACTACGTGGATTACCGCGATGTCGCGCGGATGCACATCGCCGCCGCGGAGCACCCGGGCGCCGTGGGCGAGATTTTCAACTGTTGCGGCGCCAGCCCCACCCGAGGATCCGAATTTGTCGAGATTATCAAAGCCATCATGCCCGAGATTGAGGTGGAGTGCGGCTTCCCATGGAGCATGGCACAAGGGGAGGAGATTTCTTTCGACATGTCCAAGGCAAAAAACCTCATTGATTTTGAGCCTGTCTACACGGTGGCGGACAGCATTCAAAGCATCAAGGATTGGGTTGATGCCGGTGGGCTGACGGACGAAGGCGCCGCCAGAGACGGCACCTACAGTGCGGGGGTTGAACAGTCGGAGAACTAACCCGCCGCTCTTTCTCGTTTTGCATCTTAAGAATTAAGCGGCATCTTTCCTCATCCCCAACGCCAATTTTGATTTGCCATCCGCTCCAATAATCGTGTACAATTTAGCGCCAACTTTCGAGAGCCCCGAAAATGCGGGGCGTCTCGGCATTTCATGATCTCCCGTAGCTCAGTTGGTAGAGCAGGTGGCTGTTAACCACTTTGTCGGCGGTTCGAGTCCGTCCGGGAGAGCCATATTTTTTCAATCGACAACGCGGAAAACCCATTGGTAGAGCGAGACCCCGAGAGAATACCTCATCGGGGTCTTGTCATATTGGGGCTTTTTCAACGTGAACGCAAACAACCCTACTAACATAAAAAACAACCCCATTGCTAAGGCGCTCAAATTGCCGCGCGGCGCTGAATTTCACCGTTGCGCATTGCGGGTTAACCCCTCTACTTACGGGCACAAGTTCCGTGGACAGCGTGGTTCGACCAATTCCGAGACGCACGCAAGGGTGATTGTCGAACAAGCCGCGGAGATCGGTGTTTCTGTACTCGCCACAACCAACCAAAAGACATAGTTCCAAAGATGCGTGGCAAGAAGTTCAGGCGACAATTCATTTTCTCCACCCACAACGCAAAGATTCCGATGCTCTGAGATGCCGAACTCATTCTCGGACTCACGGCGATGGGTGAAGCGGAGCTTGGAAAGGCGCAAATCGCGCGTCAATACATGGGATCGATAGACTCGCAACCGGTACAGGAATTGGTCAATGATCCATTAGAAGGTGGTAAGGATACCTTTGAGACCAGACGGTTAAAGTACGGATTTTGAGGCACCCCATGAACAAGGCTGAATTAATCGAGTTGATCCGCAGCGGAGAAAACTCGGGCGTGGAATTCAAACGTGACGAGATTCACCCCGACGACTTGGCTAAAGAATTTTCCGCGATGCTCAATTTTGAGGGTGGAAAGATTTTGATCGGCGTAGAGAATAATGGGCACATCAAGGGACTGGCAAACCAGCGTGAGGAAGTGGAACAGTGGGTGATGAACGTCGCTCGCGGAAACCTGCAACCTGAGATCATTCCGTCCTGGTCCTGCGTGACCTTGGCGGATGGGAAAGTGGTCGGTGTGATAGGGCTTCCCGCCGATAGTCCCGGTAAACCGTACAAAGTCAAGCGCGGCAACGCCTGGGTAACCTTCGTCCGTGTAGGATCCACATCACGGGAAGCAACGCGTGGAGAGGAAGGACGCCTGTATCAAGCTAGTCGCCTGATGCGCTACGACATCAGTCCGGTGCCCGACATGGGGCTGGATAGCCTCGATCTCGATCGAATCGAAAACTACTTTCGCGTCATCCTACAACGCGACGCCCCCGAAGTTGAGGATGGTGACGCTTGGCGTCAAATTCTACTTAACATTGACCTCCTTTCCGAGTCTGGCGGAACTACCGCTGCTACGGTAGCCGGTTTGTTGATCTTCGGCGAATATCCAAACCGCCGACTCCCTCAAGCCGGCATAACGGCAGCCGCTTTCCCGCGTACGGAAAAGGACTACGACACAATTGACGAGGAACGCATCAGAGGACCCTTGGTCTCGATTTTATCGCCAAAAAAGCGCCCTGTGGACAAAGGCGTTATTGACCAGGCAGTGGACTTTGTCGAACGCAACATGGGTACAACCGCTTGGCTTGAGGGCGGGCGACGGGAGCGGAAAAAAGCGCTTCCAAAGGATGCTGTACGTGAGAGCATCGTGAACGCGGTCGCCCACCGAGACTACACACTAATCGGGACGGACATTGAGATTTCGTTGTACCAGGATCGCCTTGAGGTCATTTCGCCCGGGCGCCTGCCAAACGGCGTAAGCGTGGAAAAGATGAAAGAAGGGCTGCGAGCAGCTAGAAACGAACTGCTAAAGGAAATCTTGCGTGACTACGGCTACGTGGATCATCTCGGTATGGGAGTACGAAATCGAATTATTCGGTCTATGCGCGACCATAATGGTACCGAGCCGGACTTAATTGAGGATGAAAATCGTTTTACCGTGCGGTTGTGGAAGGAAGCCCAAGACACATAATCTCAACAAATCCAAGCGTCATGCGGAGATTGTGCGCGTTAGATTGTGCATTCTTCTGAGTCCACGACGCCATGAGGCATAATCATGATCAAGGGTGTGCACACGATGTTCTACTCTTCGGAGCCGGAGGCGTTGCGCGAATTCCTCCGCGACAAACTCGGTTTCGACTCCTATACGGACGTTGGCGGCGGTTGGCTCATCTTCGACCTGCCAGAGGCGGATATGGGAGTGCACGACGCCGATCCGAACGGCGAACACGGCGCGCCCGCCGGCACCCATGATATCTCCTTCTACTGCGACGACATGCGTGGCACGGTGGCGGAGCTGAAGGCACGCGGCGTGATCTTTGATGGCGAGGTGGTTGACGCCGGATTCGGTCTGGTGATACACTTTGAAATGCCGGGCGGGGTGCGGGTGCAACTCTACCAGCCCCATTACGAAAAAAGCACAGGCTGAAGAGAGCCGTTAAAATCGATCTGCTGTTAGAGCCGTATTTCAACTGTTTGGCAAAGACACCTCCCCCGCTTCGCGCATCATCTTCATACTGTTCTGATTATTCCTACCTATCTCACCAACCACAAGGAGAAAGAATCATGCATGAAGTCAATCTACTGGCGGTGCTGGTTGCCGGAATCGTTCCGATGATTGTCGGCGCACTCTGGTACGGACCCTTATTCGGCAAGCGGTGGCTCGAACTGATGGAAACCACAGCGGAGGAGATTCAGGAAGGTTTCAACCCGTTGAAGACTTACGGCGTGAGTTTCGTGCTGGCGCTGATTACCGCGTTCATCCTGGCGCAATTGTTCGCCGGGATGGGTGGAGCCGAGCGCGTCTTCTCGATCGCCGGGACAGGGGGCGACGCGCTTGAGGGTGTCCACTTGGCGCTCATGGCGCTGGTTGCTTTCATCCTTCCGGTCGGCTACCAGTCGGTCGCTTTTGAGGGGCGCAAGGCGGGGCTCTTCTGGCTCAACCTCGGCCATAACGGCGTGGCGCTACTCGCGCAAGCGGTGATAATCGCGATCTGGAGTTGACCTCAGAGCCGCGGTCTAAGATGCCGTGAGCGTAGCCAGAACTGAGAAATCGTAAATTGGTTTTAGGGGAAGCCAATTGGGACAAACGGTAAAGCTAGGGGATGTTGATTTATGACGGAACTAGACCAAAACACGTTGGACGAAATCATCCGGCGCGTAGTCGAGGTTGCCCAGCCGGAGCGAATCATACTCTTTGGGTCCGCTGCTCAAGGCACGATGACACGGAACAGTGATGTCGATCTGCTTATCGTCAAAGAGGGGGGCGACGCGAAGAATCTCAGGGCGCGGATTTACGAGAACCTATACGGCGTGCGCGTTGCCGTTGATGCGATTTTGGTTTCGCCGGCGGATCTTGAGCGATACAAAGACAGCCACGCTTTGGTCATCAAGCCTGCCTTACAGGATGGTAAGGTCGTATATGAGGCTACCTGAACGATTTCCACCCGACGATCCGCGAGAGTGGTTAAACCGTGCCAGAAGCAGCCTCGCGATGGCGAAAAACCGCGTTCCCGATGTCTACCGCCCAGCAGGACAGAAACCTAGGGTTGTAGCATACTGTCTGAACTGTGATTTGTATGATTGAGTGATGGGCTATGATTAAAAGCGGACACAAGTATTCGGTGTTGACGGGGAAAGTAATTGGCTGTGCCATGACGGTTCATTCTGCATTGGGTAACGGATTTCAGGAAGTCATCTATCAGAGGGCGTTAGCAATCGAAATGGCACATCAACGTATAGTTTTCAGCCGTGAACACGAAATGCCCATCTACTACTGAGAACAACAAATTGGCACGCGAAGAGCCGATTTCTTGGTAGAGGGCGTTGTCTCTGTGGAATTGAAGGCTATCATTCAACTGGATGACATTCACTTGGCGCAGGCTATCAACTATTTGGAGGCATTCAATCTGGAGGTTGGGTTACTAATCAACTTTAGCGCAACAAGCCTTCAGTTCAAAAGAGTCACCAACAAGAGCTTCAAGCAAGAAAATCAAGGTAATCCCAAAATCACATAAATCACAGTTCAGACAATGTTAGATACCGGCACCTTCCCCCCGCCATTGGGTATCATACACAATCACAAAAACATTCACCCTTTATCAGGAGAAATTTTATGTCACTCAGCACCTACTTAACGTTTGAAGACAACTGCTGCGAAGTGTTCGAATTCTACCGCTCCGTCTTTGGGGGAGAGTTCACCTTTATCTCGACGTTCCGCGACGGTCCCGAAGGCTTGGAGGTCCCGGAAGCGGAGCTTGACCGTATCATGCACGTGTCGCTTCCGATCGGATCCAGCGTTCTGATGGGCAACGACAGCAGCTCATCATTCAGTCCCCCGCTCGTCGCTGGGAACAATTTTTCGATTACCTTCGAGGCGGAGAGCAGAGAGCATGCGGACGAGATTTTCGCTAAGCTGTCCGACGGCGGCACTGTGACCTGCCCGATGGACGATATGTTCTGGGGTGCATATTTTGGCGCATTCACCGACAGATTCGGCATCAACTGGCACGTCACCACCGGGCTGTCGCAAGACTGAACAAGAGCGCGTCCAACGGCTCGCAATACCCATCTTTTTCATGGACGGCGAGGTCGACATGGCAAAGATTGAGAATCCTGAAGTTGCGCGAGTATTCTACGGCTACCCGGAGCCTATGCGCAAAAAGATGCTGCGCCTCCGGCAAATCGTCCTGCACACGGCATCGGAGACGGAGGGAGTCGACGCGCCGGAGGAAACCCTGAAGTGGGGAGAACCCAGCTACCTCACCAAGGGCGGCAGCACAATCAGAATTGACTGGAAGGCCAGGGCGCCCGACCAGTACGCGATGTACTTCAATTGCAACACGTCGTTGGTCGCCACATTCAAAGCGGTCTACGGCGATGTGTTTACATTCGAGGGCAACAGAGCCATTGTCTTCGGCGAAACTGACGAGCTACCCTTCACCGAGTTGAAGCATTGTATCTCGCTTGCCCTAACGTATCATCGCGTGAAACACCTACCGTTGCTCGGCGCTTAGCCGAAACACTCAATAGTGCGTTCAAAGGAAGTATCTCATGGACAAAATTGACTTCAAAAAGACGATGAAGGAGTTGTACCGTGCCACCAATAAGGTGGCGCGCGTTCAAGCAGGCGAGGGAACTTTCCTAGCTGTAGACGGGCAGGGCGCTCCCGGAGGCGAAGCGTTTGAAAAGGCGATTCAGAACCTCTACCCAGTCGCCTACACGGTGAAATTTTCTTTGAAAAAGGCGGGGACAATCGACTTTGTCGTCCCGCCTCTGGAGGCGCTTTGGCACGATAATCCGGTCGAAGTTCCCGACATGTCTCAGTGGCGTTGGAGGACGATGATCCGGGTGCCGGAGAGCGTGAAAACCGAGCACGTGCAAGAGGCGCAGGAATCAATCCTGGAGAGGAAGGGAACTGACACCTCCGATGTCCAATTGGTGAATTGGGAGGAAGGTGAAAGCCTACAGGTCTTGCATATTGGCCCCTACGACCAAGTCGGAGCTATCTACGAACAGCTTCAGAGTAGTGCGCAGTTGGAAAACCTCACTCTGGGACCTCCGGGACATGAGATTTATCTCAGCGATCCCCGCCGTACGGCGCCGGAGAAGCTCAAGACAATCGTGCGGATGCCCATAGTGTGATAATCTCCGAAACATTCTCCACGCACCGGTACCAATAGTCATTCACACTTACTCGTTAACGGTTTAAAAATTGAAAATTGTTACGATAAACATACTGTAGGAGATCAAACGAGCGGATAGCGAGTACGATAAAGATTTTCTCCGATTCGCGACCTTTATTCACGCCATTGATGCAGTGTCATTTTAGAGAGATTTCGAGGTAAAAATGTCAACCGAGAGAATTACCGAACTCGAACAAAATATCGGGGAGTTAATAGCGGAGCTCAATGCTCTGCGCAAGACCAACCCGGGGACGCCGGTGCCCAATTACAGCTTTGAGATGCTGACCGGTCAGGTAACGCTTCTTGATCTGTTTGGCGATAAGGACAAGCTGCTGGCTATTCACAACATGGGACAGGGCTGCCGCTATTGCACGCTATGGGCTGACGGCTTCAACGGATTGTTGCCGCATCTGGAATCCGCTGTATCCGTCGTGCTGCTCTCGAAGGATCCGCCCGAAGTTCAGCGCCGGTTTGCCAACGCCCGCGGCTGGCGGTTTCGCGTAGCGTCGCACGGCGGCGGAGTCTACATGCGCGAGCAATCGGTGTGTAATGAGGAGGACAATTACCCGGGCGCCGTGGTCTACGAGCGGGACGGCGATACCATCCTGCGCAAGAACGCTTGTGTGTTCGGTCCCGGCGACCTCTATTGCGCGATGTGGAGCCTGCTCGGTTTGGCGGGACTCGACGATGATGATTGGACGCCGCAGTACAGTTATTGGCAACGCCCCGGCGAATTGGACGACGGCGGTGCGAACGTGCTCGACTGAACGCGGGACAATCCGCTGCGGAGACCACCGACATGGCACATGACCTTTTGACACAAGCCGCCGCCGCTGCGCGCGAGGGCGACCTTGAAGCGCTCAAAGACCTGCTCTCATCCTCACCCGCGGTTCTCACGGCGAGGGATTCCGAGGGGCGCACGCTGCTGGATCTTGCGTGCCGCTCCGCAACCGGAGACATCGCCATACCGTTGGACCCGGGTACGCCCGATCAGCATGCCGCCGTTGACCTAATCTTGAAGGCGGGCGCGAACCCGTCCGTCGGCGACCACGACAACTGGTCGCCGCTGCACACCGCTGGCATGGCAGGTCACTCTGACCTGGCGCGGCGGCTCGTCGCAGCCGGGGCTTCCGTCGAGTCGGAAGCATACGGAAAGGAGGGCGGCTCCCCGCTCTCCTACGCGCTGTTCTACGCGAAGGCCTATATGGGCGAGGTGCTGCTACCGGTCTACCCCGACAATCTGCGTGCCGCCGCCGCCCTCGGGAAGGACCTCGACCGATTCGTCGACGGCGGCGAGCTGACACCGGATGCCTACCGTGGACTCGATTTTTACGCCCCCGAGTTCTTTCCCGTCTGGAATCGGACATGCAGCCGGCAGGAAGTGCTTGATGAAGCGCTTTCTTGGGCAGCGCGGAACAAACAGTGCGACTCCATGGTGGCGCTGGTCGCGCTCGGCGCGGACGTCAACGCCAATCCCTTCCGCGGCACACCGCTCCTATGGGCATGTTACAGCGATAAGGTTGAAGCGGCGGCATGGCTGCTCGATCACGGTGCTGATCCCGATCTGCGGCACGATTTTGGCGGTGAGAACCACGGCGTCGATGCCGTTGCCATGCACCTCGCCGCGCAACACAACTGCGTGGGATGCTTGAATCTGCTGCTTGACCGAGGCGCCGATCCGACCATCGTTGACGGTGCCCATGATGGCACTCCCAAAGGATGGGCGAATTTTCAGGGTGCGACCGACGCCGTCGAGATACTGAACCGGCGGGGCGGTTAATCTGTCAACCTGCCTTCCCGCGATCTTATCGTACATTGATACGCCCCGCCTACATTGATTCCCGAACCGTTGGTATGGTATACTCACGCATGTTTAGAGAATTTAGCACATTTTTCCGGAGGAATTGATGTCCCTCAACACTTACCTAACCTTTGACGACAACTGCCGCGAAGTGTTCGAATTCTACCGTTCCATCTTCGGCGGCGAGTTTCAAGCTCTTATTACGTACCGTGACGGTCCGGAAGGCATGACCATCCCGGAGACAGAGCTTGACCGTATCATGCACGTCTCGCTTCCGATCGGGTCAAGCGTTCTGATGGGCAGCGACACTTGTTCAGCGTTTGGTCCGCCGCCCGTGGTTGGAGACAACTTCGCGCTCTCCTTCCGGGCAGAAAACAGAGAGCATGCGGACGAAATCTTCGCCAAGCTGTCGGACGGCGGCGCAGTGAAATGGCCGATGGATGATGCGTTCTGGGGCGACTACTTTGGCGCCTGCATAGACAAATTCGGCGTCAACTGGCAGGTGCTCACCGCGAGTGACGGTGAGTAAGTCAGAGCACTACTGACCTGACATAAGGTAAACCACAATCTACATGAACGAAAGACCGAAGCTCCGCACGTGCCTATGGTTTGACAACCAAGGCGAAGAGGCGGCGCGATTCTACGTCTCTCTGTTGCCGGACAGCCGCATTGAAAAGGTCTACCGACCGGATCCGGATGCTCCTGCGCTCGTAGTCGAGTTTGCGCTTGCCGGTGCTCCGTACATGGTGCTAAACGGAGGACCATACTACAAATTAAACCCTGCCGCGTCTATCTCCGTATTGACAAAAGACCAGGACGAAACCGACCAATTGTGGGCGGCGTTAATCGCCGATGGCGGAAGTCCTGGCCAGTGCGCATGGTTGACCGATAAGTACGGTCTTTCGTGGCAGATTGTACCGGAGGCATTACCTCGACTGCTAAGCTCCGACGATAAAGCGGCGGCGCAGAGGGCGCACAACGCCATGATGCAAATGAGTAAGATTGACATCGCTGCCCTTGAGTCTGCTTTCAATGGAAAGTAACGCAGCGGTGAAACCTTCGCGTCGGAAACACAATCGATGCACGGAGGGATAACGATGAGAGTAATGGTACTCATCAAGGCGAATGAACAGTATGAGGCAGGCGCCATGCCGTCAAAGGAACTTATTGCCGCCATGGGGAAATTCAACCAAGAGATAATTAAGGCAGGAGTGATGTTGGGCGGAGATGGCCTGAAACCCTCATCAGAGGGCGTCCGCGTGGATTGCACCGGCGGGGAGCGAGTTGTCATTAATGGACCGTTCACAGAAACAGAAGAGCTAATCTCCGGCTACTGGCTCTGGCAGGTAGAGTCGCTGGATGAAGCCATCGAGTGGATTAAGCGCTCCCCCTTCCAGGACGGAATGGTTGAGTTGCGCCCGGTCTTTGAGCCAGCAGACTACAAGTAGGATTTCTCGCCGGAATTATGGGAGCAGTACGAACGAAAGAAGGAATGGGAAAAAATAATGACGACTGAAACACGACCCCAAGGCGCGAAAATAATTCCGGCTCTGCGTTACGTTGACGCTCCAGCCGCGGTCGAATGGCTGTGCGCGGCGTTCGGCTTCGAGAAACACCTGGTCGTGCCGGGTGAGGATAACCAAATTGCCCACGCGCAACTCACCTTTCGAAACAGTATGATAATGCTGGGCTCCGCCCGTGAAGGGGAATACGACGACTTGCTCATTCAACCGGCGAATGCCGGCGCGGTAACACAATCGCCCTACGTGATCGTGGATAATGTGGACGCCCATTGCGCGCGGGCGCGTGCTGCGGGAGCCGAGATCGTCATGGAGCCTGCCGACCAAGATTACGGAGGTCGACTCTATATCTGCCGCGATATCGAGCGCCACCTATGGAACTTTGGGTCTTATGACCCATGGGCAGATTCCGAGGGTTAGAATCAGACATAGCTCAAGGCTCCGCGATGCTTGTCGCGGAGAGTAACACAAAGTACGTCCGCTCTAATTCTCCCGCGCCCGAGTTGCCGCACACCTGAGGCCGACACCCCAGTTCGCCACCAATGTCGCGAAGGAGCAGCCCGTGTCGGGCCACACTCCGATAGCCCTTCTCATGGATTGCCACTGAATAAATCTGTATGCCGCTCATTCATGTCAAGTCGCTTCCATTCGATGAACCCCGCGACGTGCGCGCCGTGCTTGAAGGTCTGACACGGGACTTTGCCGGAGCGACTAGCGTTGCACTGGAGCACGTAACAGCCACTTGGGAGTTTCTTCTCGAGGGCCATCACGCCGGCGGTGCGGCGCTTCATCCACGTCATGCTTCCCACCCCGTGTTAGTCGAACTCGTGGCACCCGATTTTAACTCACCCGAAGATGTTGAGAAAATGCTTGAAACCGTGGCGTTAAGTATTTGGAATCGCGCCACGGTCCAAATGGACAACATCTTCATTTCTTATCGGGGTGTTAGCTCCGGAACGGTGTTTGACAAAGGGAAGGTTGTTCGGTGGTGAAACGGTGCGGGTCGCATTCGGGTTGTGCAGACCGTAACACCTGAAATTGGGCGGTGAACGACACACCCGTTATGCACATGTGTATAGCTATCGATTGCGCATATTACCACCCCTATGAGCATCTGGGATCTTCCTCCGGCGTTGTTAAGCCGCCAACATCTTCTCGGTGAACATCGGGAGTTGCACGGGCTGTGGACGGTGTTGACTCAAGCGCGGGCAGGGTATCGGAGGCATCCGGAAACGCGGCGATGGGAAGGGCGGCTGGTAGCTCTGTACAATCGGCACGAATCTTGGTCGCGAAAATGCTGGCTCGCGGCTACCAGTACAAGTCTCCGCTGGACGCGTCACTCGCTATCGGACTCGCGACTCAGGATCAGTGGATCGATTCTCCGGGAGAACAGTACAAAATCTTGTGCGACAAACCTTGTCCATGTCCGCTAATCCGGTGGGCCCCAACGATACGACGGAGTAGACTTGCATCTCCGATGAGATAGTTTGGTGTGCAGAGCAATGGTTGGCATTTACACTTTCATAATAGTATAATTGAAATCATCCTACACAACATTATCCACGCGAAATGGAAGAAGTCGATGAATTCTGGAAACCCTGAATCTACCCGAAAAGACGAGCCTCGACTCCATTCGTCCGCTGCGCTGTGCCGCGCGTTGCGGGAGGAGCTTCGCCAAAACGCCAACTCCGAAAAAGCGCCTGGTATGCAAGCTTACATGAAGTCGGAGATGCCCTATCTCGGCGTTCAGACGCCGGCGCTGAAAGCGGTGTGCCGCAAAGTCTTCGCCGCTCAACCTATCAAGGCGCAGAAATGCTGGCTGGACACCATTCTTACCATCTGGCGGAATGCGGACTACCGGGAAGAACGATACGCCGCCATCAGGCTTGGTGAACAGCCCGCCTACGAGGACTTCCGGACGCTTGAGGCGCTGCCCTGCTTCGAGGAGATGATCGTCGACGGCGCGTGGTGGGACTATGTGGACGCAATCGCGCCCCGGCTTGTCGGCGGTCTACTGACCCGTTATCCGAAAGAGATGAAAGGGATGATGCTTGAATGGGCGCACTCCCCCGACATCTGGAAACGCCGCACCTCTATCATTTGCCAATTGAAATTCAAGGACGCCACGGATGTCGAATTGCTTCGTGCTTGTATAGAACCGTCCATGGAGCATCCCGAGTTTTTCCTTCGCAAAGCAATCGGCTGGGCGCTGCGCGAGTACGCCAAAACCGATTCGGACGAGGTCGTCACCTTTATCACGGAGAACGCGCACCGGTTGAGCACACTCAGCAAACGCGAAGCCTTGCGCATCCTCCTTAGGACTGGTCGCATTGACGCCGAACCCTAACCGACGATCGGGATTAAGGCGAGAATGAGGTATGATGTCCATTATCCGAATCGCTGCCGTGCGCCTTAGAACCTGTTTGAAAAATACACTTGTAGGGGTGCGCACTGCGCACCAGCCTCTAAAAGCCCCGGAGGGGCGGAAGGTGTGTAATACTATCGAAACCCCACGTACCTAAGCCCCAGCGGGGCGACAGGTGTACAACAAGTCACGGTAGAAACATGAAAAACCTCTCCTCAAATGGTAGAAAAAATGGTGTTGACATCTATTATTCAAACAGGTTCTTAATCAACTTATACCGTATTCTTGGAAAAGAGAACTCCAAATATGAAAAGGTTTCATTATTCCATCACGATTTCAGCGCCACAAGCCACCGTGTGGTACGTCCTGCTAGACGATGAGGCGTACAGACAGTGGAGCAGCGTTTTTGCTGAAGGCTCGTACTTCGAGGGTGACTGGAGTGTGGGCAGCACCATTCGCTTCCTCACGCCAGAAAAGCAAGGATTGGTGGGGACGATCGCGGAAAATCGAAAGCACGAGTATTTGTCAATCGAGCACTGCGGATGTATTATCGACGGTGTCGACAATTTCGAAAGTGACAACGCAAGAGCTTGGTCGCGAGCTTATGAGAATTACACTCTCGCTGCGGTTGATGGTGGCACCGAGCTAACTCTTGATGCCGAAGTGCCTTCGGCGTACCAAGACTACTTGGAAGATGTATGGCCCAAAGCGTTGCAGGCGCTCAAGGATCTAGCGGAGAAACTCGGCGACAATCTGAGCACTAACTCTCAAATGAAGAGATTTAGCTATTCAATCACGATTGCAGCGCCGCGAGATACCGTGTGGCATGTCTTGTTTGATGATGAGACCTACAGGCAGTGGACGACGGAATTCGCTGAAGGTTCCCACTTCGAAGGAGACTGGAACGAGGGGAACACCATACGTTTCCTAACGCCGGAAAAGGATGGAATGGTGGCAGTGATTGCGGAAAACCGTAAGCACGAATACCTTTCAATCGAGCATCGCGGCCATGTACTCAAGGGCGTCGACGACACGGAGAGTGATGAGGTGAAAAAGTGGACGCCAGCCTATGAAAACTACACCCTCACCGAAGTGGAAGAGGGTACCGAACTATCCGTTGATATAGATATACCTTCGTCGTATGAAGCCTACTTTGAAGAGGTATGGCCCAAAGCGCTGAAGGCACTTAAAGAACTATCCGAAAAATAGGAGATACTATGAGTCGATTAACCTTTACCAATCTACCCGTCAAAAACCTCGACAGATCAAAGGCATTTTATTCCCAACTAGGGTTTGAGTTTAACGAGGATTTTACCGGCGAGAATGCCGCCTGCTTGGTCATTTCCGAAGGCAGCTATTCCATGCTCATGACCGAGTCGTTTTTCCAAATGTCTACCAATAAGGAGATTGCCGACGCAACCAAGACTACCGAGGTCGTCGTCGCGTTATCCGCCGACAGCCGAGAGGAGGTTGACGAGATTGTGGACAAGGCGCTCAACGCGGGCAGCAGCGAACCGGTGCCAACCGAGGATCAGCCTTGGATGTATTGCAGGACGTTCGAGGACCCCGATGGGCACGTGTGGCAACTGTTCCACATGAGCCAAGGACAGGAGTGACTCTGTCGTACCCAACCACACACCGTCGCGAAGGGCGGCAAACTGCGTGGCCCGAGCAACAGCATAAACTCGCAAAACCTGCCCTTCGAAGAAAGGAATGTTTACATGGCAAATCACTACAACCCTGTTGGCTGGTTCGAAATCCCGACAACCGATATGAACAGAGCTAAGGAATTCTACGAAGCCGTGTTGGATGTCGAACTTACTCCCGCCACGGTGGAGCAAGTGGAAATGGCATGGTTTCCCTCGGTCGAGGATGGAATCGGCACTTCCGGGACACTCATAAAGTCAGAGGGTTACACACCGTCTCACGACGGCATCCTAATCTATTTTACCGCGCCGGACATTGAGGGAACGCTGGCAAAGGTCAACGCCAACGGCGGAAGGACGCTTACGCCCAAGACCAGTATTGGGGAGCACGGCTTTTACGCCTATTTCGAGGATTCGGAGGGCAATCGGCTGGGGCTGCACTCCACCGCTTAACCCGAATAACCTACTGTAGGGTGGGCACTGCCCACCAGCCTTCGGCTTTTCATTTCTTTGTAAGTTCGACTTTGTACGAAAATACAGCGGTTTGGTTTTACCGAACGCCATACAACGCTAAACCCGTAGGCGGGGATCAAGGGAACGGTTAGTGACCGCGATAGAAATCCCTTAGAGATTTCCTTGCCCCGCTATACAATACCAAAAATTCAAGTAGAACCCAACACTTCACAAACCGCGGATCGGTCCACTTGGATGTTGGGTTTCACTAGACTTGTGAGATTTCGATCGGAACTGATGACCAAGATTGAAGTATAATGTGGGTGATTTGCGGTTGATTCCGTTCAACCCAACCTACATGGTTTTGTAAGGAACGCAGATCTGCGTTCCTTACCGGAGAGTCCCGATAGTATTTCGCATAAGGACAGTATCATGGCAAAGATAGAAGGTTTCAGAGTAAAAAATTTCAAAGTGCTTAAGGACGTAACTCTGGGGCGACTGTGGAACCTGCAAAAAAAGAAACCTCTCGCTGCTATGACTGCGGTCATCGGCAAGAACGGGGTTGGCAAGAGTGCCTTATTCGATGCGTTCGGGTTCCTTGCCGATGCCTTAAAGTCTGGTATCGAAGAGGCGTGCGACCAACGGGGCCGAGGCGGCTTTGAGAGGCTGCGATCCCAAGGCGAAACTGCCCCCATTGAGTTCGAGGTGTATTATAGAGAACACGGAAACGCCCGACCCATTACCTACCAGATTGCTATACAAGCAGACGAGGTCGGCCGCCCATACGTCCTACGAGAACGCCTAAGACAGAGACGCAAAGGCCAGAAACACGGTCAACCGTTTTCTTTTTTGTTCCTTGAGAACGGCAAGGGTGTGGCGTGGAAAGGGGGACAAGCAGGGCGTCAAATTGACGAAGAAATGGAGCAACTCGAGCTCACCAAGTTGATAGAGTTGATAACGGCAGAAGAATCCAGTGAGACTGAGATTGTCGAATTGGAAGATCCGCGCAAACTCGGCATCGCCACGCTAGGCGCACTGAAACAGCACCCAAGAATCGCCGATTTTCGCCGGTTTATCGAGGGTTGGTATCTCAGCTACTTCTCGCCGGACACGGCGCGCATCCTGCCGTTGGCGGGACCTCAGCAACACCTCAACGCCTATGGCGACAACATCGGCAATGTCGTCCAATTCATGGAGCGCGAACATCCGAAACGTTTCATGGCTATCTTGGACAAAATCGCCGATAAAATTCCCGGAATAGACCGGATTGACACGGAGCGAACCTCCGACGGCAGGTTACTGCTCCGATTCAACGACAGAGGCTTTCAGGATCCATTTTACGCGCAGCAGGTGTCCGATGGCACCTTAAAACTCTTTGCCTACCTATTGCTGCTTGAAGACCCGACACCCCACCCGTTCCTGTGCATTGAAGAGCCGGAAAACGGCTTATACCACAAACTCTTGGAGACCTTGGCGAATGAATTCCGTGAACACGCCAGCCAAGGCAGAAGCAGGTCGCAGGTTTTTGTCACGACGCATCAGCCGTACTTCGTCGATGCGCTTGACCCGGAGGAGGTGTGGATTTTGGACAAGGGTGCGGACGGCTTTTCCACGATTCGCCGGGCGAGCGACGAACCAATCGTGAATAACATGGCAGCAGAAGGATTGCCGTTGGGAGGACTCTGGTACAGCGACTATCTGGATGCGAGGTAGTCGAATGCACTTCGAGATTCTGGTGGAAGACCGGTCCGGGAAACGGGCCCTTGATATCCTGATACCGAAAATCCTCGGGGGCCAACATACATACAGGGTCATTGATTATAGAGGAATCGGACGCATACCCCAGAACCTTAGGAGTCGTATAGACGCGAGCAAACGCCTATTGCTAGATCAACTCCCTAGGCTGCTCCAAGGGTATGGACGAACCTACGCTGGATATTCCCCCAACTACTCCGCGGCGGTGATTGTGGTTTGTGACTTGGATGACAAGTGTCTGAGAGCCTTCCGCCGGGAACTTTATGCCGTACTGAATGCGTGCAACCCGAAGCCGGAGACTCGGTTCTGTATCGCCATAGAAGAGGGCGAGGCTTGGCTGCTCGGCGATATCCCCGCGGTCAAGACCGCTTACCCAAAGGCTAAGGAGGTTGTACTGGGCGGCTACGAAAACGACGCGATTTGCGGAACCTGGGAACTTCTGGCAGACGCTGTATTCATCAAAGGCTCGGGCGCACTCGAAAGGCGAGGGCCACAGGCGGTAGGTCGGGAGAAATCCGCTTGGGCAGAGAATATCGCGCCGCACATGGATGTAGACGCCAACGCATCTCCCAGTTTTAGATACTTTCGGGACAAGATTCGAGATCTAACCAAGGGATAATCACTTCAAAATAACACCTTAAGGAGGTAGCTGCTAATGGCACGACTGAAAGACAAGATTGCTGCAATTACCGGGTCGGGTAAAGGGCTGGGCGAAGCCATGGCGTTGCTGTTCAGCCGTGAGGGCGCCAAGATAGTCGTCTTTGATATTGATGAGGGTGCCGGACGAGAAACGGTGGAGCAGATCCGGGAGCAAGGGGGCGAGGCAATCTTTGTGCACGGGGATGTCTCGAACCCGGACGACGCTGTCCGCTTGATCGATGCTGCTGTCGATGCTTACGGCCGCGCCGACGTCTTGGTCAACAATGCAGGTATCCATGTCGATAAGACCGTCGCAAACACGACCGAGGCGGAGTGGGACCAAATTCTGGGAGTGAATCTCAAGGGGGTTTTTCTCTGTTCAAAGGCTGCAATACCGCAGATGCGCCGGCAAGGCGGCGGGAATATTATCTGCATCTCATCAATCTCGGGTCTGATCGGCCAACTCAACCAAGCCGCTTACAACGCCTCCAAGCACGGTATCATCGGGCTTGTCAAATGCATGGCGTATGATCATGCGCAGGAGAATATCCGAGCCAACGCTATCTGTCCAGGTGTGATGAACACGCCGCTGGTGGCAAGCGTCCCCGAGGAACACATCGCGCCGTACCGAAAGGCGAACTTGCTGGAACGTTTTGCCGAACCTATTGAAGTCGCCAATGCCGCGCTGTTCCTAGCGAGTGATGAGTCGTCGCACGTAACCGGCTCGGCCATGGTGGTTGACGGCGGTTACACCACGAAGTAACGCTTCAATGGTCAAACCGAAGCACGTATGAATAGAAATTGTACGTAGGCGCCTATTGTGCGTCCTTATGACCGACGGAGGAAGCGATGTCTGAGAAACTGAACGTTCTGTTTTTACCCCATCCACTCGGTCCCTCCATGTTTAAACCGTGGGGGGAGGACGTTGTAGCTGCCGTCGGCGACCGCCACAACTTGCGTATCTTGGATCATAGCCAGCCCCTCGCGTCGCAGTTCGAAGGGGTTGAGGTGGTGATTGACCAAGGCGGTTCCGCGGGAACCAGAGAAATGGCTGATATAGCCGCGGGGAAGGTGAGTCTGTGGCAGATTCTGGGCACGGGGATCGACCATTTCGAACTCGACTACTGGCGCGCCAAGAAGATTCCCGTGGCGAACACACCCGGACTTTTCAGCGCTGTCGCTCTGGCGGAATGCGCCATGATGTTCATTCTGATGCTCGCGCGGAGGTACCCCATTACGCAGGAAAATCTCAAAGCCGGCGAGATGTATGTGCCCATGGGGATCGAGCTTGAGGGCTTGAAATTGGGCATTGTCGGTTTCGGCGCCAGCGGGACAGAGTTGGCGCGCCGTGCGCTGCCGTTCGGGATGAGAATCTCAGCGATCGATATCCGCGATGTCGGAGCGGATGAGGTGCGCGAGTTCGGCGTTGAATTTGTCGGTAAACAGGGGGATTTGGATGAAGTGCTCGCCGAGTCCGATGTCGTGTCTCTGCATCTGCATCTGAACGATGAGACGCGGCACACCATTGATGCACGCCGCTTGCGTTTAATGAAGCCGAGCGCGTTCCTGATTAACGTCGCCCGCGGGGCGCTGGTGGACGAAGCCGCGCTTGAGACGGCGTTGGTCGAGGGGCGGATCGGTGGAGCCGGCTTGGACGCCTTCGGCCAAGAGCCTCCCGATGTGACATCGCCGATTTTCAGCTTGCCGAATGTGATTGCGACGCCCCATGTCTCCGGGACTACCGACGGCACGTCGCGGAGACGGGCGCAGGCGTCGGCGGAGAATGTGGATCGGGTGGCTTCAGGACTGGAACCCCTGTACCGCGTGGATTAAGCCAACGAAAAATGGTATAATAAGACAGATACGATGGAAACACATTCCCCACAATTTGGGGTAGTGGCTCAAACACGGATTGAAATCAAAACGGGAATAGTAAACGCGATTGTCAGCAACCCAGCCAATCGAAACAGGCGATGGGAAGGGCAGTTTTTGGTCAATACAGGCGCAACCGACAGCCTCGTCCCGCGGCAGCACTTGGAAGCCATCGGCATTCGCCCTGAAGGACAGCGAACCTACGTACTGGCGGATGGTACCGAAATCCGGATGGATATTGCTGTCGCGCGAATAGAACTCATGGGTGAAATTGTGGGAAGTACGGTACTTTTCGGAGACAAAAATACGGAACCGCTGCTCGGCGTCACGGCATTGGAGTCTTTGGGTATCGAAATCGACCCGCTCAACCAGCAACTGAAGAAACTGCCTGCAGTACAGCTTAAGAACTTCGGACAAACGGGACAGTAGCAACACGCACCAACCAATTCAAAACAGACAGCCAATAAACATGATGATCTTGAACATTCAAACCGTACCAAAGACTGCATTTCAAATAACCACGCCGGTGCGTGGGAAGGGATAACAGGACAATGTTTGAGTATTATGACGGTTTCCTTGGACGGCGCAATTCTATCCCTGTCAATCCAGACGATCTTATCCATCTTCGGTTACAAGGATTGCGGTGGTTGAAAGTTGCCAAGCAGGTACCGCGCCTTGATGGTGGAGTCGGTATTTCTCATAATGTCTTATCTCAGGCAAACCGTGTTCGTGATTCACACGAATGGCGTGTTGCACTTGACGACTATTGGCACCGCCACCATGGTGATGCGCCGCCACCGCTACATATGAGGAAAGTTCTGAGCTATCCATCATTAGTGAATTCAGAAATGCACGAATCAACAGAGTCTAACTCCAGCTTGGAAACGCAGACTGATAGTATTGCCAAGAATTCACATACCGAGGACATCCTTAAACCGGATCCGTTCACCGGTTTAGAAGTCGAACTTGAAGATCCGCAGATTGAAAAACCATTTAATCCTGAAAAAATAAAGGTTCGGACGACCAATATCACCGTGCAATTGCTTGTAACGCGGATTGAGCACGCTGAAATTGATTTGAAACCCCCATTTCAGCGCTCCTTTATCTGGAAAGTAGAGCGTCAATCTCGATTGATTGAATCCCTTCTCTTACGAATTCCTATCCCGGTGTTTTATGTGGCGGCGGATGAGAACGAAGATTGGTTAGTGGTCGACGGTGTTCAGCGCATGTATACTATTTACAACTTCGTTACGGACCAATTTTCCTTAAACCGACTCGAATATCTCGACAAATTCAATGCGATGAAGTATAGCGAACTCCCACGACCAATGCAACGGCGAATCGGAGAATGCGAACTTGTGGTGAATGTTATTGAACCGGGGACTCCCGAGGATGTGATGTTCAATATTTTCCACCGGATCAACACGGGCGGCATGACGCTGAATGGTCAGGAAATCCGAAATGCTCTACACCCCGGTCCGGTGCGAGACTATCTGAAACAACTCGCCGAATCCGAGGCATTCCTGAAAGCTACCGACAATACCATCAAAAAGGACCGCATGGCTGACCAGGAGTGTGTTCTGCGCTTTATAGCATTCTACATTGATTCGTGGGTTCAATACGATGCCAATGACCTCAACGGATATCTAGGACAGACAATGAGAAAAATAAACGACATGGATCCAAGTTACCGCGAGGTGCTGGCTGAGGAATTTGAGAAAGCAATGGACGCCGCCTATCGCATTTTTGGCAGAAAGGCTTTTCGTAAGCAATATGAGCGGGACGATACTAATCGCCGACCGGTCAGCAAAGCGCTGTTTGACGCTTGGAGCGTTGAGTTAGCAGGTTGCGACCCTCAAGAAATAGATAGGCTCGTTGCAAAGCGCGAGCAAATCATAGATCGCTTTATTGAGCTGATCGATTCAGACAGCGAATTTGACAGGGCAATCTCCTATTCAACGGGTACGCCCCGACGCGTAAAGAAACGATTTCATGCGATTTCACAATTGGTTTCACAGGAGCTGTGATGATTAGAAAAATTAGCCTAAGGAATTTCAAGTGCTTCCAAAGGCTGGACTTGAATTGTGCGCCACTTACACTGCTATGCGGATTGAACGGTATGGGAAAAAGCAGCGTGATTCAAGCGTTGCTCGTGCTTCGACAGTCGTTTGAATCGGGCGACCTACTTGACGGCAGGCTGGTGCTTGGTGGCGATCTTGCCAACCTTGGTACTGGGAAGGATGTACTTTTCGAGGGTGCGGATAGCGATATTGTCGGATTTGAAATTGAGTGTGATGAAATTGAGAATTCATGGGGATTGTCATTCGGCTATTCACAAACGACAGATCAATTGATTGCGGAGACTAGTCATTTGAATCCATCTCTCCCTCGCGTGCCTGTCGATTGGCAGAAGGTCCGTCCATTTGGACACAATCTCCTGTACATCGATGCAGGGCGAATCGGTCCGCAAAAATTCTATCCACTTTCCGAAACGCTGGCCCTTCGCGCCGATTTTGGGTTGGGCAGTGAATATGCCCTGAACTACTTGAACCTAAATCTGAACAATTTGATGCAGAGGGACGATCCGCGTTGTGCGGAATCCCGGAGTCGCCGAATGATCGATGTTGTTGACGAATGGTTGCAAGAAATTTCGCCTGGTGCTCATCTCCATCTAAAGGCTGTGCCCGCGGCTGATGCCATTATCGCTGGATTCTCATTTGATCGCCCGGGTGATGTTTCTACCCAACGTTTTCGGGCGACAAATGTCGGATTCGGTTTGTCGTACACGTTGCCCGTAATCCTCGCGCTGCTTTCTGAACCGGGTACACTTTGCTTGATTGAAAATCCCGAAGCCCACCTCCACCCGCGCGGACAAACGAAGCTAGCGGAACTTGCAGTACGTGCGTCGTTGGCGGACATCCAGGTGATTGTCGAAACTCATAGCGACCACTTCATGGACGGTGTTCGTATCGCCGTCCGTGACGGACTAATCTCACCCGATAAAACAGCAATCCATTACTTCGAACGCCCTGGCGGTGAGACATTAGTTGCTTCACCGCAAATCGACGAAGACGGTAGGCTTTCAGCATGGCCTGACGGATTCTTTGACCAACACGAAGAAAACTTGGAGAAGCTTCTTGCCCCCAAATTCTAATATGCGAGAGATGGTTCTCAACCACGCGAGCCTAACATCGCCAGACCGCGACACGGCTCTCTGCTGGCTGAAAGACCTAGCAATCGGCATGATACAGCTGAAAAGAATCACGCAAAATCGCTTAAGATCACGACTTCCCGAGTATGAAATCTGGATTACCCGTGGCTTCTCACTTTCTGATGCTTTTGTGGCACTAAAGATGAGCGGGGCGCGGGAAGAGGCTAGATTTCTCATGCGTCTAAGCACAAAATCTCCACTCCTGAATGAAGTTGATTCGGATGTACGGGATCGATTTCTTGGATGTGAGGGGCGACATATCCCCTTGAGGGACTGCGAACCGCTCATTTTGGGAGCGGTAAATCACAATTCGCCCGGTACTTATCAAGCCAACTACAGAACCATGCTGGAACCGCGCATCCTGTGCGCCTACTTGGGACTGATCGGCTGGAGGGGATGGAACAAACTACAACGTTAGGGCGTTTTCGCAGTGATAATTTCAGTGAAGGTTTTAGGAAGCGAGAATTTAGCAAACTGAAAAATGCAGGAGCACAAGGATCTGGAATCGACACATTCGTACTTTTAGAGGAACGAATGGACCTCCGCATTCAAATTCAGGCTACACTCAGCCATTTGTTCAATCGCGAAATATCGCTGGATTGGAATTCTGGCTTCCTTATCCCTACGGCAGCGCGCTCGGGTGGTGGACCGACATATAGGCTTGACCGTGAAGAATGCCACGGAATCAAGGAACTCCTAGTTCTATTGACTCACCTCTATGATGATCAACATCATTATCTCATCATCGACGAACCAGAACTTAATCTGCATCCACAATATCAGTCATTTTTTATGCAGGAGGTTCGTAAGCTAGCGGAAAATCCTTCAACCGACGGCAAAAAGAAGGTTTTCTTTCTTATTACACATTCTCCATTCATACTTGACTTAAGAACATCTGCGGACTTAGAATCCATTATTTCGTTCGATCTCAATTTCTCTGAGCCAACTCAGATTGCCAAGCTTAATCTGAATATTTCTTCGTCGAATCCTTTCATCCGGCGACTAAACGCTCATCACAAGCAACTCTTTTTCTCGGATAATCCGGTTTTCGTCGAAGGAATCCACGACGCTTGGCTCATTGAGGCGATGATGGAGGCCCATGGCGCTTCGGTAGCCGGTGCCGGGAGTTGCATCATTGACGCCGGTGGGGCTGAAGAAGTGAATCTATACCTGAAGTTGTGTTTAGGTCTTGGAAAGCACGCGCATTTCCTTTACGACCTTGATAGCCTCTTTCATGGAAACCTCCGTAGTTGTATAAGGGATGACGAATCTATACAGAGTTTTTTGGCGTCCGCGGGCCTCGGCAATGACTTTGCACGTTATTGTGGTCAATTGGATGGCAAACTCACCTATTTAATTGATCAGATGCTTACTACACCGTTAACAGGATGCCTGAAGCCACTAGGCGAATTTCTCCAAGAACAAGGGGCAAGATGCGAATGGGACAAAAGGAAGTGGGCTAACGCGCGAAGAGCAGTGATGACAGCCATTAGTAAATACAGGAAGGACATCGTGTCGGTCGCGCACGAACAATCAGTGGAAGACATTGAAGGTCACACGAAACAAATCCTTACCGTATTGGGGCAGAAGAACATTTACGTCTTGCCTGGAGGTACCCTAGAGCGATACTTACCGAGTTATAGGGGTAATGAATATCGCCTCAAGGAAGAGGCAAAGCGAACTGCCGTCACTACAGAGATAGAAAAAATGGCTGCTCTGTCTAATGAGGAGGCCTTGTCTAAGCGATACGGATACCTATATGATGTCGTGTGCAATTTGCCCTCGAAAACAGATGTTGATGTTGAACCAGTGCTCCGAGATTATCTAAGCGATTACATTCATGAACTCCAGAAATCGGTCCATAACAATCCAGATTGCCATCAAGACACGATTCAGGAACGTTTGAACGCCGTTCTCCCGTCAACTAGCGTTGTATTCTCAATTCGAAAGTTTGAGCGGTACGAAGGAAAAAAGTTCGGTGCTACAATTGAAATCATGGAAATGTTGGGCCAAGGAAAACGGATTGTACAAGTAAGTAATGAAACAAATGCAGGCATGGGAGATTATACGATCGAATCTGCTCCGAGGATGAGTGAGGGCGTACAATGACCAACAACAAACATCTCATAGTGATCGCCCTCCCGCTCAAGAAGGTCTTGCTCGACTCTATCCACGGGAAATCGTCTGCATGGGAACAATCGCAATGCAACGATAAACCCCCGAAAACCCCGAACTTACCGCCATCCCTCACCCAAAAAATGAACCAAACTTGGAGAAAACGACAATGAAACCCGAAAAAGCCCTAGCCACCGCCGCTGCGCGCGGCGAACTCGACACCATGAGCGACATGCTCAACGAAGACAAGACGCTCGCTTCCCACTGGCAGCCGATTATGGACGCCTGCTACGTCGGACAGGCGGACGCGGTCGCGCTCCTGCTGGAGAACGGCGCCGATCCGAACATCAAATCGAAATCGGCGCACCACTACCGCCCGCTGCATCGCACCGTGGAATTCAAAAAGACGGCGCCCAAACACGACGGTCACCACCAAGTCGTCGATCTGCTGCTTGATGCCGGCGCCAACCCGCTGATGCCCGGCAGCTACTGGCTCATCAGCGCCATCGCGCTCTGCGCCACAGGGGATGCCACCGAATTTCTGCCGGCGATGCTAAAGAATGCGCCCGAGGAGCACGATATCTTCCACGCCGCCGTGCTCGGCGACACCGAGCGGGTGAACGCCATTTTGAAAGCGGATCCTTCCTTGGCGAAGGTTCATCACGAGGGCACGAAACTCTGGACGGACGAGGCGGGCTGGACACCGCTGAACTATTGCGTGCGTTCACATGTGGGAAGGGACAGCGAAGAAAAGAGAAAGGAGTTGGCGCAGATTGCAAAGACTCTAATCGACCACGGCGCCGACATCACCGGAAGCGTTGATCAAGCCATGTACAGCAACAACATGGAGGTATTCGAAATGCTTCTCAAGGCTGGAGGCAGCTGCGCCGACGACGACACCATCAATCACGCCGCCTGCGACGGCCAGTTCTATGCCTTGGAGATGCTGCTTACGTACGGCGGCAAACTGGACGGCACCCGCGGCACCGAGCATCACGGCGGATACACCCCGCTCGGCTGCGCCGTTTCCTGCCGCAGCATCAAGGGCGCAACGTGGCTGCTTGAGAAGGGGCAGGATCCCAACAAAATCAAGAGCAAAGACGGGGAGAACTGCTTGCACGTGGCGGTGCATTTCGGCGCCAGCGACAAGATGCTGAAGTTGCTGATCGATCACGGCGCCAAGATTAACCAGCAGGACAAAAAGGGACGGACGCCACTCGCACGAGCGCACGAGAAGAACCGCGCGAAAGCCATCGCTTTCCTCGAAGCCGCCGGGGCACATGCTTGAACCCCCAGATTATTACGCATTACGTGTTACGCATTAATGCTTCCGCACCACAACGTACAATTGAAAGCAAATCATGAAAATCAAACTCACCAGCGTTTTTGTAGACGACCAAGACAAAGCTCTAAAGTTCTATGTTGAGGTACTCGGCTTTATTAAGAAAGAGGATATGCCGGTAGGGGAATTTAAATGGCTCACGGTCGTCTCCCCCGAAGCTCCGGACGATATCGAATTGCTGCTTGAACCCAACAACAACCCCGCCGCCAGCACCTACCAACAGGCGATCTTCGACCAGGGGATACCCGCCGCCGCGTTTGCCGTCGATGATATCCACGAAGAGTACGAGCGATTGAAAGAGCAAGGCGTCGAATTCACAATGGAGCCGACCGAATCGGGCCCGGCGATTCTCGCAGTCCTCAATGACACTTGTGGTAACCTGATACAGCTCTATCAGGTCTTGGGTTAGGAATAGTGGGCAGTGGATCTCTATCGCCTTCGCTAATCGCTCAGTTTAATCCACCCTACATAGACTGAAGCCAACTTATGGTCGGGAGTACAACTCACTCCTACAAAAAACCTAATCCTCCCGGCGATGCAATTTTATGCCTTGACAACTATACAAATGTATAGTATAGTTAAGGCATGGCACATTCTCATCTGACCATAGAGGAGATCGGGGCGCGTTCCGTGCTAATGCCGAGTAACGGGATTCCGGTCACCGGATACACGCTCAACCCGTACGCCGGCTGCGGCTTGGGGTGCAGTTACTGCTACGTCATGAAGTATCCCCATGTCCAAGATAATCCCCGACCCTGGGGGACATGGGTTCAACCCAAGATGAACGCGCCCTTCCTTCTAGGCAAAGCGCGCGCTCAGATTTGGGGCCGCGGGATCTTCATCGGATCCGCCACCGACCCGTACCAGTACATCGAACGCCAGTACCGCTTGACCCGACGCTGCTTGAAAGTCATACTGGAATGCAACCCGAAAAGCGTAGTGATCCATACGCGCAGTCCGGTTATCTTGGACGACCTCGAATTGTTGCAGGCATTCGGGGGTCGCCTGAGCGTTGGGTTCTCCGTGCCGACCGACGATGATCGTGTGCGGCGCAAACTCGAGCCACACGCCCCGCGCATCGAAGTACGTCTCAAAACCATGCGGCGCCTTCGGGACAAGGGCATCACGGTACACGGAGCGTTGGCTCCGTTGCTCTACTGCAAGCCGACGCGTTTCGTCCGTCTGCTCAAAGACGCCGCCGATGAGGTCTACGTTGGTTCGATGCGTTACTTGGACAAAACCGCGATACACCAGATGAAACAGGCGAAAGCCTATTTCGGCAGCGCAGCGTACAAGGAATTGCAGGACGACATGAGGCGGTGTTTGGAGGAAGAGGGGTTGCTGATAGATTAGGATGGCGAATCACAGATGGGTAGGGTAGGCATTGCCCACCATTATGAGGATCTACCTACAAAGGCTCGCCCAGTATTATCGTGGCCTTCTGTCGTAGAGATCCTTAGTTAGTGCCTATCGGGCGGGGAAACCCCGCCCCTACGAAAACCTGTGCCATGAGACCGCTTGATTTAGTATGCTGATACGTTTAACTTGTCCTCATGGCGTGGACATTACCCACCATCTCACCCAATCGACATAATCACCCGCCGAGCAACCGCCGAAACGTCTATTGACGCGGTCTTGATAGGCGTGCTATAGTACCTTTCCAACGCGCCCTCGCCGAAATTTCCACTCTCTACTCCGAGCCCGACTAAACGCCTCATGTCAAATTTCCAGACGTTTAGCACGCCTCACCTCATTGTGATGGGATTGACACTCGCGGTGCCGATTCTGCTCGCGGCGATCGCCCGACGCAGAGCGGCAGCTATGATCGGGTATGTCTTGGCTGGTGTGATCCTGATCAATGAGGCAGCCAGTTTGTGCTACCGGTTTGCAGACTTTGATCTCCCCGATTTCATCCGAAACGACCTTCCCCTCCACTTCTGCGGCATTGCAGTGTTCGCGACAGCCGGCACGCTCATCTTTCGCAACGAGCGCGCGTACGAAATTGCCTATTTCTGGGGATTGGTCGGCACCTTAAACGCGGTCATTACGCCGTCATTGGGAGATGGGGAAGGGTTCCCGTCATACCGATTCTTCCAGTATTTCCTTGCGCATTCCGGCATCGTCGCGGGCGTCCTCTACGCGGCCCTGGGATTACGGTTGCGCCCAACTCTCGGCGGTCTCTTCCGCGCTTTTCTTTACGTAAACCTCTTTGCCATAGGCGTCGGGATATGCAACGTCGTCATGGATTCGAACTACATGTTTCTCTGTGAACCGCCGATAACAGCCTCACCCTTCTTCTTCGCACCTTGGCCCTGGTATATCCCCATACTCGACATAGTCGCGTTGGGGATGTTCTTCGCGGTCTTCTCCCCGTTCCTCGTATCCAAGTGGTGGTCAGCCCACAAATCCGACAATTCAACGTAAAGAACCCACTCAGTCACCGACGCCACCACTTACCGCGTCGTCTATCCGTACGGGCATCTCTTATGGCTGTTTTTTACGCATCACGTATTACGCAATACTTTTTTCCATCATCAAAAAATATGTGACACCTGCGTAAAAATCTGATACAATACATCGGCGCACAAATGCCCCAAAACATGGGTAAGAACGCATAGGAGCCTTACGAAGAAGGAACACTTAATGGTTTTATCAGATCGGGACATCGAACGCTACTTAGAGAAGGGCAAAATCAAGATTACACCCGCGCCGAATCTCCAAGAACAGCTTGGATCGTGTTCGATTGATTTCAGGCTGGGCAACGTGTTCCGCGTGTTCGAGCATAGCAGGCACCCTCACATAGACCTACGCTCGACCACCGATATGGGCGACCTGATGCGCAAGGTTGAGGTGCCGGATGGCGAAGCGTTCACGATGCAGCCCGGCGAATTTGTGTTAGCCGCGACGCTGGAGCATTTTGAGTTGGCGGACGATGTTATGGCGCGTCTGGAAGGACGAAGCAGCCTCGGACGGCTTGGCATTATCGTTCATAGTACTGCCGGACTGTTTGATCCGGGTTGGGTCGGAACGGCAACTCTGGAACTTGGGAATCTTGGGCGGATGCCCGTCAAACTGTATCCCGGCATGCGGATATGCGCGTTCACCTTCGAACCTTTATCATCACCGGCAAGGGTGCCTTATCGACTGAAACCGGACAACAAATACGCAGGGCAGGTTGAGCCGCAAACAAGCCGAGTCGAAAGATTCTAAGCCCCTTTGAACCGGGACAGAATGGGCTTGGCCGCGAAAATTGCTCCAGCCACAATTGCTAGAATCTTGGGCAATTTTGTGCTCAATAATTGGGCAGCCGGGCCACTTGCTGCGTTTGTCCAAACATACGAGGCATTGTCAAGCGGCGCCCGAATCTGATTTAACCCCAATATGCGCTGCAATAGCCGTCTAGCGGCATAGCTCTACCCGCGCGAACAAGGTTGTTAATTGTTGGCATATCCTTTGCGATTCCTTTGAGTCGCGAACTAGAACAAATCTGACGCAAAGCCATTTGAACACCCAAAATATACGGAGGTAGATAATCCTGCTATTTCGCTAATCGCGGTTATTTGTGATGGTCGGTAGCGAGTTTTACCAATGAATACCGTTCCGACTTTAGGGTTTCGTTCTTCACCATTTACCCAATTTTGTCCGAACTGACTCGCGCGAGTCGTTTTTGAGTTTTCGTACATAAACTTGTCTCATGTTAGTTGCTAATTAGACACGTCAACTCCATACTGTAGCAGTTCATTTTGTTCCTTGTTGAGGAGGATAACCTATGACACCAAGTGATGTAGTTGCACTTGCCAAAGAGGAAGGGGTTAAGATTGTCGACTTCAAGTTCATGGATTTGCCGGGGATGTGGCAACACTTCTCTATTCCGGCGACTGAACTGGAAGAGGATATGTTTGAAGACGGCCTCGGTTTCGACGGTTCAAGTATCCGCGGATTCCAAGCGATTAACGAAAGTGACATGTTGCTTTTCCCCGATCCTGCAAGCGCCATCGTCGATCCGGTCTGCAAGATTCCTACGCTGAGCATCATCTGCAACATCAAGGATCCGATTACGCTCGAAAGTTATACGCGAGATGTGCGGCATATCGCCCAGAAAGCGGAAGCCTACCTAATTTCGACGGGGATTGCCGATACGAGTTATTGGGGACCCGAAGCCGAATTCTTCCTGTTCAATGATGTCCGATATGGCCAAGATCATCATTCGGGCTACTATTTTGTCGATTCGAGAGAGGGAAGCTGGAACACCGGCACCGACGAGGGACCAAACCTCGGTTATAAACCGCGCTACAAGGAAGGCTATTTCCCCGTGCCGCCGTCGGATTCGATGCAGGACATCCGATCCGAGATGATTCTCAAGATGATCGAAAGCGGCGTTGATGTGGAAGTCCACCACCACGAGGTAGGCACCGGCGGGCAGGCTGAGATCGATCTCCGTTTTGACACCATGACCCGAATCGGAGACAAGATGGCGCTGTATAAGTATATCGTCAAGAACGTGGCGCGCGCCCACAACCTGACGGCGACCTTCATGCCGAAACCCCTCTTCCAAGACAACGGGTCGGGCATGCACGTTCACACGAGTTTGTGGAAAAACGGGAAGAACATTTTCTATGATCCGCAGGGGTATGCGCTTCTGAGCGAGGACGCGCTATACTACATCGGCGGTTTGCTCAAACACGCACCGTCGCTCTGCGCGATTATCGCACCCACCACCAACTCCTACAAACGGCTGGTACCGGGTTACGAAGCCCCGGTAAATATCGCGTATTCGCAGAGAAACCGCAGCGCCTGCGTGCGCATTCCGGTTTATTCAAAGAGTGAGAAGGGTAAACGGGTGGAATTCCGCACTCCGGATCCCTCCAGTAATCCATATCTTGCCTTTAGCGCGCTGCTCATGGCGGGCCTCGACGGTATCCAGAACAAGATTCACCCCGGCGATCCTCTGGATAGAGACCTGTACGATCTCGAACCGGAAGAATTGGATACAATCGATTCCACGCCGGCATCCTTGGCGGAGTCGCTTGACGCCTTGGAGGACGACCACGAATACCTGCTCAAGGGCGATGTGATTACTCAGGATGTAATCGATACGTGGCTAGAGTACAAACGAGAGAACGAGGTTGATGAAATTAATCTACGTCCGCATCCGCATGAGTTCCATCTCTACTACGATATCTAATCCTACTCCCTGCTCTATCTTTGCGGTTCTTTCGCTGCAAGATAGAGCAGGTTAATCCGTCGAAATGTCGGCGGACGTTGGCTAAGGAGAGGTAACTTATGAAAAAGCTCGAGTGCATCATTCGACCCTTCAAACTTGAAGAGGTGAAGGAAGCGTTGAACGAGGTCGGTGTTCGCGGGATGACGGTCAGTGAAATTCGCGGTTTCGGGCGAAGCCGAGGGCACACCGAACTCTACCGCGGAAGCGAGTATGCCATCGAATTCGTGCCGAAGATAAAATTGGAAATTGTCGTCCCCGAAGAAAACCTTGACGCGATTACGGACGCGATCCAGAAAGCCGCATCCACGGGAAAGATTGGCGACGGGAAGATTTTCGTGAAGCCCGTTGACGAGATTATCCGCATTCGCACGGGCGAACGAGGTCCCGCAGCCATTTAATTTCGCTGCATACATACGAACGGCGGGAAAACACTGAAGTTCCGTGATAGTGATATTCGGTCAACAATCGAAGATTATTTCCGCAGAGTTTCGCACCTGAAGACCTAGGTAAGTGAAACTGCGCGGGGGTTTCTATCACGGTCACTGTCCATGTGATTAAATCCTCAGTGCGTGAGATTGCGGATTCATTCCAATCTTCGATTGCGAATCAACACGTCTCACACGCAGTAATTCGGCGTCGAACCCTACCATCTCCAGTAGAAACAAAAAAGGGAGGAATTGTCACCGAATTTCCGGTGATAGTTCCTCCCTTTTCTATGCCCCCGACTGGACTCGAACCAGCATGCCCGTTAAGGCACAGGCCCTCAACCTGCCGTGTATACCAATTCCACCACAGGGGCGTCAGCGTCTTAATTATACCGACGCCCAAACGTTGTTGTCAAGGATTATTGGAAGTTTACACTGGTGTAGATTGTACCCTACCCGATTTGCCAGTCGAGAATTGGGACGACACATCGATTACCTTCGGACCGATCTCTGCTCAAAGAAAAAGTTCGCTACTACCGGGCGCCACAGCGCGAAACCGTGTAAGTTCTAACGAAATAACAACTATACTCTGTGTACTGTTATTCAATCGAAATTGGTCAAGTCATTGTTCAACGTGCACCCATCCCACCCAAATCTTCAACGGTAGCATACGCCGATATAACTGAATGGTGCTCGGCGCGATGCTTGATATTACTACTTCCTCCGTGTCGTCGCTGATATCAATCTGATTCCAAGCTACTGCATTCATGATCTTTCCTCCACTCCCGCGTACTTGGGCTCCTAATGATTCCACTGAAATGCTATTCCAGAGTCTTGACGCATAAGCGCTCCTTGTGATAAACTCGCTCTTGACGCGGGTTCTAGCCATCGCGGCCGAAGTTTGTCGATTTGGCGATCGATTCTGGATTGGCGGCGGCGTTGAGCCAGTTACCAACTGGATCGTAGGCTTTAATTTCCGATTCATCGGGACGAATCCCTGATGCTCGCTTCAATGTTTATCGGTAGTTGAGGCGCGATGGAATGTCTATTAGGCATTTTTCCAAAATAGATTCATGTAGATGCAGTAATCTCAGAGATTAGAATAGTAACGGCGTTTGGCAACTTGCCGACGAGTATCTCAGATTAACCATTGCGGCAATCACATTCCACGATTTCCCATAGTTGCGATGATTGCCTTGATAAACGTCTTTGGTGATGCGAAAAATCTTAAACCGTCTGACGATATGCTCAATGGCAACGCTGTGTAAATCAGCGAAGTCAGGAACTTATTGGCAGGGCTACGGCACACGGCGCGTGCCTACTACTTTTTTTTCTGTTGCACGATTTCTAAACATGCCGCCTAAGGAGAAAGAATGGCAAACACAGAAAGCTATGAGCGGTTATCTACAATTCTCAGCGGTATCAGCGATGCCGTGATTGCCACGGATCGAAAGGGATTGATAACATTTATGAATCCGGTTGCCGAAGCGTTGACAGGTTGGGAAGTGGAAGAATCGATTGGAAAACAGGTAACTGATATTCTCGATATTCATGTTGGAAACGCAGGAAATCTTAAAAAAAGTACGCTTCTGATACAGGCGCTCCTTAAGGAATCTGATTCCGACGGAGGAGTGTCTACTGCTCCCGAGGTAGACTATAACACCTGGCTCGTTGCGAAATCTGGTGAAGGAATCCCTATCGACTATAACATCACCCCCATCAAAGATAAGGGAGAAACCCCCTCCGGCATCGTTATGACGATACGCGATGTCACCAAGTATAAAACGATGGCGGAGCAATCTAACCAAACTATCAGCGAGTTGCGTCAACAAACCAATCTGATGAAAACCGTTTTTGATAGTATGTATGACGGTATCGTCGTCCTCAGTTTAACAGGTGACATATTGTTCCTCAATCCAAGTATACAACAAATGATCAGTAAGAAACCCCCAGTTGCGACCTTCAGCAAATGGTCTGAAGCATATGGTGTTTTTTATCCTGACAAAGAAACACTCGTCCAAGTCGATCAGTTACTGGCCGAACGGATTTCGCAGGGCGGGGTAATAAGGGATCTAGAGATTTTTGTACGCAATAAAGAACAGACGGAGGGAATTCACCTGAAGGCTAGTGCCCTCCCCTTATTTGATGAGAATCGGGAGGTGGAAGCCTACGTGTGTGTCGTTCACGACATCACAAAGGATAAAATAGCAGCGAAACAGCTGGAAGAAACAATGCAGGAACTGCAAAATCAGGTTCAATTGACCGATACCATTTTCAATAGTATCAGTGAAGGAGTGATCGCTGCCGATGGGTGCGGCGACTTCACCATTTTTAGTCCAAGCGCCGAAAGAATTCTCGGAATCGGTCCGCTAGATACAACCCCTGATAAATGGAGTGACAACTATGGTTTCCTTTTTCCCGATAGAGTAACACCCTTTCCGGCAGACGAACTCCCGCTTTCTCGTGCCCTTAAAGGCGACGCCTCAGACCAAGTAGAGATGTTTGTACGCAACCCGGAGGTACCGGAAGGCGCTTTTATCAGTGTCAGTGGTAGACCGCTGCAGGACAAAGAAGGTACTGAAAAAGGAGGCGTGATCGTTTTACGCGACGTGACGCATCGAGTGATAGCCGAAGAAGCGTTGGCGCAAGCTTTCGCACAAGGACGGTTGGAAATTGTCGAAACAATTCTCCATAATATTGGCAACGCAATCAATAGCGTAACGGTAGGAGTGAATGTCCTCCAAGAAAATCTAGTGAGTAATCAACTCATACACCGCATCTCCGCGCTTGCCGATTTGATCAAAGCACATCAAGACGATTGGGTTAATTACATCAAAGATGACCCGAAAGGACGGCAGGTGCTCCCATTCATGATGGCGCTCGCCGCAGATTTTGCAGATCAGAACAAAACGGTGGTCGAGACACTTGTGCGCGTCAGTGAAAGAGTAACGCATATCACTGATATCATCCGTACGCAAAAATCCTCCAATCAGTCCAGTATGGTGTGGAAAACTCTCGACTTGCGCCAGACAATCATGAGTATGCTGAAATTGCAGCAAGATTCGATCGACAAAAGAGGCATCCAAGTGCATGTCAACTGCGAAAACGCGCCCCAAGAGATTCGGGTTCAAGAGAGTCAATTTCATCAAATGTTTGTGAATCTGGTCAAGAATTCGATTGAAGCCATTGATGAACTTATACAATCGGGTGAACTCGATGAAACACCGCGCATCGGTGTCGAAGTCTATATCAGTGGCGAATTTCTTTGCCTTGACGTTACCGATAACGGCATCGGTATTGCAGCGCAAAACTTGAAGTTGATTTTCACTGCCGGTTACACTACAAAAGAATCGGGGACAGGTCTCGGTCTCTATTCGAGTGCCAATTTTGCGATCGGGTCTGGCGGGCAAATAATCCCACTGAGCGAGGGTATTGGCAAAGGCACAACTATGCGAATCATGCTGCGGCGCTCGTCAGTTATACCGTAGGGGAACATCTTTAGTGTGGGTCAAGATTCATGCGTTGACACCTAAATGTCGATTGATGGGAGGAGTTCGTGGTTGGATAGCTACTTCCCACCTATACGGATTGTCAACAGTGTAAAGTTCTGTTCACATTTCATCGAAACTAGAAAATCAAGGGGATGCACGGACGCCGGATCCGCTGTAGGGGTTGGGTTTCCCATCCCGCATAGGGATTATACTCAGCATCGGTTAATTTTGCGCAATTGTGCACCGAAGGTTTGTAGGAGCGATCTCCGAATCGCGACGGTCGGGAATCGGAATTCCCTCCTACCACCTGAAAAACTCACGCTCCATTTCTTGACTCTTAAAAAACGCAACTTCCAACAGCGTAGAGTATAAGTTAAGCGTTTTGGGGTGCAAGTCACGCGGTTTTAACGACTCAAACTGTTAATCTCCATGTAGACTTGGCGAGGGAAAATCAACTCATGCATTGATGGGTCTACCGCAGAAGACGATTCATGGCGCTCGTTTCCGTAGGGGCGGGCCCGGTGCGGTTGGAAACCGCACCTACCGAAGGGGTTCACGACGGAGAACCCCATTAACAGTGGACGAACTCTCTAGAGTCGATCCTTATGGGGGTTGGGTTTCCCAGCCCGTCGCAACGGGAGGGCGATCGAGGATCTTTGTCGCAGGATTGGCTATCGCGCTCGCTATTCGCTCGCTTGATCCCCTACGATTAGGGACACGCCCCAAATAAACGTCAACAGAACCTGGCAACTGGAGTTGTTAAATGGAATCAAAAGAACATTGGAATTATCGTGTTTTGATTGTTGATGATGAAGATGGGATTCACAGAGACTTTAAAGATATGTTGAATCCCAACCGCAGAGGGGCATTAACGGATGAGTTAGCAGAAACCCTTCTTGACGAGGTTTCAGAAAATAAAACCTTCTTTCTGCCCAAATTTGAACTTCTGCACGCGACAGGCGGAGAGGATGCGTACGATATAATACGCGCGGGGAATGCATCAAACCGCCCGATTGCAGTTGCATACATTGATGTCAGAATGCCCCCGGGCATTGACGGGGTTGAAGCAATCCGTCGGATCAGACAGATCGAGAAGGACATAGAGTTGGTTATTATGACGGCTTACACGGATAAGCCGCTGCCCGAAATTGTGCGCGATATGGAGCTTCTAAACAAACTGCTCTATATCCGAAAGCCTTTTGCGCCGGAGGAGGTTCAGCAAATTACGATGTCCCTTGTCGAGAAGTGGAACATCGAACACGAGTTAGCAAGAAAACAACAGCAAATTATAACGAATCATCAAAACCTTGAAATCAGTCATCAATGGCTAAAAACGGTGCTTGATTCCGCGGCAGATGCGATAGGAATGTTCAATGACGAGGGACACCTTGTGTTTGCCAATCAACACTATCAGCGGCTGTTTGACTTAACGGATGACCAACTGAGATAGATGTCCCCGGACGAACTCAAAGAACGTACTAAAGCGCGCGTCCAAATACCGGAATTGTCGCAGCCGGCGAACGGAGCATTCTCTGAAAATTTTGAAAACGTAGTGGAAGAGATTGGAGGCGCTAGCGAGTCTGAACCGAGGTTGTTTTATCGCTCGATTACGCCGGTGCGGAATAACCAAGCCGATTCTGCCGGTAAAGTTGTCAGTTACCGTGATATGTCCAAAGAGGTCGAGATCCAGCAGATGAAAACCGAGGTACTCCACTTACGCGCCCAACTTGAAACGAGCCACTCCTTTTCTGAAATTATAGGCACAAGCCAAATCATGCAGCAGGTGTTCGCGTTGATGCAACGAGCGGCTGACAGCGATATCACCGTGCATATTGAGGGAGAAAGTGGGACCGGTAAAGAGTTGGTCGCACTCGCGATCCACGCGAACAGCCCTCGAAAAGGGGGACCATTTGTTACCGTCAATTGCGCGGCTATTCCTGAAACACTAATTGAAAGCGAGCTGTTTGGTCATGAACGAGGGGCTTTCACCAGTGCCATAACGAAACGAATCGGCAAATTTGAACATGCGCATCGAGGGACTATCTTTTTTGATGAAATTGGTGAACTGCAATGGGGTCTGCAAGCGAAATTGTTGCGCGTTCTCGAAGAACGGCAGATCCAGCGCGTCGGCGGTACAGCCAATATCCCAATTGACATCCGAGTATTAACAGCGACAAACCAGAATTTAGAAGTCGCGGTCGAAAGGGGTACTTTCCGGAAAGATCTGTTCTATCGGATCGCCGCGTTCCCGATTGAGGTGCCCCCGCTTAGGGACCGCCGCGAAGATATTCCACTCTTGGCGGACCATTTTCTGAAGAAATACGCCGGACGTGCGATGAAATCTATTAAAGCGATTTCCGCCAATGCCTTGCGATTATTGACCCAGTATGACTTTCCAGGAAATGTGCGCGAGCTGGAAAACACCATGGAACGCGCTGTTCTGCTTGAGACCACAGTACTGTTGCAACCGAGCAACCTATCCCAACAAATTCTGTCAATGAATTCTACCCAACCTATCTTATCCTTCCCTGACTCAGCGGGGATCCTGCCGCTTGAAGAGGTTGAACGTCAAACACTGACACACGCACTCAAGGTGATGGATTATAATGTCACGAAGGCTGCCCAAGCCTTGAAAATCGATCGATCGACCCTTTATCGAAAAGTGAAGTTGTATCAACTCGCCGTGTCGGATTAAGATCCCACAAATTTGGCTTGAACCCGATTTGCCATTACGTGAAGGATAAAGACCGGAAAATGGACTCATCTCGTTTTCTCGTCACGGCGTGATGCGCTAATAATACCATTTCGCTTGAATTACAGTGCATATTGTGTTTTTTAATTATACTATTGTGACACGTTCCATATCACCTGCTGCCCTTCGCACGAATCGCCGTAGGCGGGGCATCTTGCCCCGCATTAGAAAAACTTGATTGATAGTGCGAATACACTGAATATAAAGAAAAATGGTAACTGTTTAGAACCTGTTTGAAAAGTCCGAAACCGTTCTAAAGAAAGGCTATTTTGGTGTAAATGACTTGAGAACCTATTGGAAAAAGAAAAAAGTTGCCTGAACGGTTGATGTTTACGTTTACTCATTAGAGCAGTTCATTCTGAATCAATGAAAGGAGTAAACATGAACCGTAGGAGTTATCCGAGTGATTTGACCGATGCACAATGGCAGAAACTGTACGCGTTTCTGCCAACACCTCAACCATTAGGTAGACCTCTAAAATGGGAGATGTGCTTAATCATCAATGCCATCTTTTATGTTGTCAAATCCGGTTGCCAGTGGCGAATGCTACCCTACGATATGCCACCGTGGCAAACCGTCTATTACCACTTTAGAAAGTGGGAAGCCGACAATACATGGCTCTTGATTCATCAGGCACTTCACGAACAAACACGCTACGATGGTGGTAAAGAACCATCACCTACAGCAGCTATCATTGACAGCCAATCGATTAAGACAACCGAACTAGCGACATCTCGAGGTTTTGATGGTCACAAGAGGGTCAAAGGACGCAAACGACATCTAGTAACGGATACGACAGGTGTTCAATTAATGGTCAAAGTCACTGACGCCAATGTCAGTGACAATCAGATAGCTATTGATTTACTGACAGAAGTGTTCAGCTGGCACATAACAATTCAGTTGGTGTGTGCCGATGCCGCCTATCGCGGAGAATTGGAAGATTGGTTATATCTTGCTCATCAGTGTCAACTGGAGATTGCATCTACGCTAGGGCAAAAGGGGTTTGAAGTTGTCCCGTTACGATGGATTGTTGAGCGCACATTTTCTTGGTTTGGTTGGTTTCGCCGATTGACTTTGGATTATGAACGCTATCCTAAGACTGCTGAAACTATGATATACATCGCTTCCATTTACTTGATGCGAAACCGAATCAAATGACTTTTCAAACAGGTTCTTAGTCTATTAATCTGTTTTGGGAATGTTGGTTCGTCGTGCTGCAGTTTAATCCCCGTTCCTACACCATCAAGCGAACGGATAGTGAGTGATCAAATGAGTGGATAGCGAATGCGATAGAGTTCCCATAGAGATCCCTGAGCGTAATGTAGGAGCGATCTCCAGGTCGCGATTTCCTGTTGGCGCGTAAGTTCTAGACTGAACTAAACAATTACGTTAACTGTTTAGTCCATCGGTCTGGATTTGCCAATCCAGACCGAGCGGGCAGGGAACGCGCCGAGTAGGGAAGTACAATGCTAATTCCGACTAATCGGGGTTTTCATGCCCGGACCGGACGTGCGGCGAATTGAAATACTACGAAGCAAACGATGCACTAAACAGTTACGAAAAATGGTTTAAGTTCATTTCTTTCTTGAGTGTCGTAAAATGCGAAAATGTCGTGTTTTGCGATAAACCCGCCCGAACCACGCCATTTCAGTCTTTCCGCCGATGTTTCCGATTAAATCTCCTTCTTCTTGATCGCATTGTGCGACTCATCCAACCCATCCGCTCTCTCCCTATCTGCCCCCTTAAGCTTCAGAGACAAGCCTATCATTAGCCTTCCTCCATGTCTATAGCGTTTACGCTGGTTGAATCAATCACTGGCACAGTTTATGCGGACTTAGGTGTTTCGTGCCTCTTTTTGGCTGGTTTAACAGATTGACATCTTCCAATTATCCCTCCCGCGGCAGGAGGCGACGATGCCTGCCGCTCCCATCGCCGGGGAATGTCAATAGAAGGGATCGGCCAATGCTACTTTCTATTTCTTTCCTCGTTTTTTCATCGGACGTTCTTCTCGAACGTTTTCGAGGTAAGCGGCCACACGCTCCAAAATAAGGTTGAAAGCTGTCTTGCCTATACCAATCGCTCGCAGAAATTGCTTATCTGACAACTTTACCGCTTTTTCAAAAAGATTCATTGGTGTCTTTTCTGTGGTAGACAATGTTGAAGGAATTTCACGTAAAATCAAGCCTAATAGGTACTTTATTTTGGAAATATGTCCATCATAGGGAAACCGATATTTTACTCGAACTACCTGAGCGTTAGAAATTCGGTTGTGTTCTTCTCCGAATCGTGTCCCTCTTCCAAAAAATACTATTCTCGATGCTTGGTTTTTCATGATTCCAACTTTGAACTAACTTACAAGGATCGCTAGAAGGCAAATGCAATCGAATCCAGAATTTTAAGGGAGAAAATAATGAAACGTCTCTACACTATCGCGATTTGGATAGTTATCTGGGGCAGTTGGATTCATCTGGCTCCGGCACAAAACGTAAATTTTCCTGACGCAAATTTAGCTGCAGCAGTACGAGAGACATTGGGATTGGCACCAAACGCGCCTATCACCAGACACGCAACTCAGAATTTGACCTCCTTGGATGCCAGGCGTCGCCAAATAACCGACCTCACTGGTTTGGAACAGGCAGCGCAGTTAGAATCTTTAGAACTCAGGGCTAACCAAATCAGCAATCTCATCCCCCTAGCGGAGTTGACGCGACTAAGCGTGTTGATTCTCGCAGATAATCAAATCAGCGATCTCGCTCCCCTCGCTGGTTTAACACAACTAAGGATACTAGCTCTTGATAATAATCGGGTTAGTAATCTCGGTCCTCTGGCGGGAATGACTCAGTTGGAGAGGCTGTTTATCGGTGGAAATCAGGTTAATAATCTCAGCCCCCTCTCGGGGCTGACACAGTTAACAAGGTTATATCTTAAGTATAACCAAATTACGGACTTGGGGCCGCTCGCAGGATTGACGGAGTTAGAGCGTCTATTGCTCACCGGTAATCAAATCAGCAATCTCAATCCTCTCGCCGGGTTGACACAGTTACAGCAGTTGGTTCTCTGGGCAAATCAAATTAGCGATGTCCGCCCACTTTCAGGATTGACTCAGTTAGTGTGGTTAGATATTGATGGAAATCAAATCGGCGATGTCCGTCCGCTTTCAGGGTTGACTCAGTTAGTGTGGTTATATCTTGGTGGTAATCAAATCCAGGACGTGAGTCCACTCTCGCAGATGACTCAGTTGGAGGAATTATCTCTTGCCAACAATCAAATCAGCGACGTGAATCCACTGGCACAAATGACACAATTGAAAAAATTGTGGCTGTGGGGCAATCAGATAAACAACGTGAGTGCACTCGCAGGTTTGGTAAACCTAGAACTGTTACATCTTCTTGGGAATCCGATTGCGGATACATCGCCGTTGGCAGGGTTAACAAATCTTGTTGTAGTAGACATTGATATCGGTCCTCCCGCAGCCACAGATCTGATTCCCGACCCGAATTTAGCGGCGGCGGTGCGCGAGGCACTCGGTTTAGCTCGAAACGCTGCCATTACTGAACAAACACTGCAAGGATTAACGAGCCTGAATGCCGCCAATCGCCAGATAGCGGACCTTACCGGGTTGGATCACGCGACACAGTTGGAAGTGTTAGATCTCAGTGGTGCTCAGATCAGTAATCTCGATCCTCTCGCCGGTCTATTACAACTGAAGGTATTAGTTCTTGGCGATAATGAGGTAGAGAGTGTCGAGTCCCTTTCAAAATTGACGCAGTTAGAAAGGTTGTATCTTTATGATAATCAAATCAGCAATCTCAGTCCTCTCGTAGGACTGACGCAGTTAGAGCAATTGGTTCTTGCAAATAACAAGGTTAGTAATCTCGGCCCTCTTAAAGGCCTTACACAACTAAGGTTATTGGTGCTTCAGAGTAATCAGATCACTGATCTTAGTTCTCTAGAAGGATTGACAAAGATAGAACAGTTATATCTCGGTGACAATCAGATTCAAGACTTAAGTCCACTCGTACGGATGGCGCAGTTGGTGCATTTATCTGTTGTTGACAATCAGATTGGCGACGTGGGACCACTTGCGGAATTGACAGAATTAACAAACTTATACCTGGCCGGGAACCCCATTTCCGATACCTCGCCGCTTGCAAACCTAACAAAACTTGTGGCGTGGGATTTCGAGATTACTGCCCCAGCCGGAGACGGGCTGATACCCGACCCGAATTTAGCGGCGGCAGTACGAGAGGCGTTGGGCTTAGCTCCAAACGCTGCTATTTCTGAACAAACACTGCAAGGATTAACCAGCCTGAATGCCGCCAATCGCCAGATAGCGGACCTTACCGGGTTGGATCACGCCACACAGTTGACAGAGTTATACCTCCATGAAAATCGGATTCAAGACGTGAGTTCACTTGACGGACTGATTCAACTGAGCGTGTTATATCTTCGGAATAATGAGATCGGCAACGTTAGCCCACTTGCCGGAATGACGCAGGTAAGGAGCTTATCGCTCAGCAACAACCGGATTAGCGACATAAATCCTCTCCGAGAGTTGACGCAGATACAACAGTTATTTCTCAGTACCAACCAAATCAGTGATGTAAGTCCGCTCGAAGGTCTTTCACAGTTACAACGGTTATCCGTGAACAAGAATCAATTTAGCGACTTAGGTCCACTGGCGGGTTTGACCCAATTAGTGTCGTTAGGTATTGAGGACAATCAGATCAGCGATGTGAATCCGCTTGCACGGCTGACTCAATTACAGGAATTAGGTCTCTCAATGAATCAAATCAGCGATATCAGCCCACTGACAGGGTTGACACAGTTAAAGGTGTTGGGACTCGATCAAAATCAGATTCGAGACGTGAGTCCGCTCGCGGGATTGTTAAATCTGGAAACGCTGACGCTCGCGGGGAATCCGATTACGGATACGTCGCCGCTTGCGAATCTTCCAAAACTCATGTACGTAGATTTTGAGATTACCATTCCATCCGTGATACGCGATGCCGGCTTAGCCGCAGCCGTGCGAGAGACATTGGGGTTGGCTCCAAACGCAACCATCACTGAACAGCATATGCAAGGATTAACAGTATTGCATGCCCCTGACCGCGAGATAACCGACCTCACCGGAATGGAACATGCTACACAATTAAACGAATTGTTGCTTAGTGAAAATCAAATTCGTGACGTAAGCCCACTCGCTAAATTGCCCCAGTTAGATTGGCTAGTTCTTCGGAGCAATCAAATCAGCGATGTAAGTCCACTAGCCGAACTGACGCGCTTAGAGGTTTTAACGCTTAATGACAATCAAGTTAGCGATGTGAGTTCACTTGCGGCCTTGACAAAACTAAGGTGGTTGGATCTTCAGAGCAATCAGATGAGCGATTTGAGTTCGGTCGCAGGGCTGACACGGCTAACACGGTTGACGCTCAGCGAGAATCAAATCAGTGACGTGAATCCTCTCGCTGGGATGACGCAGTTGACGCACCTATGGCTCAATGGCAATAACATAAGGGACGTGTCTCCTCTCGCTGACTTGATAAATCTGCAAGAGTTGAAGCTTTCCGATAATCCGATTATGGACGCTTCGCCATTAGCGGGACTCACTAATCTCTCTTCAGTGGATATTGAGATTACTCCTCCGTCCGTGATACCCGACCCAAATTTAGCGGCCGCAGTGCGCGAGGCATTGGGCTTGGCCTCAAACGCACCCATCATCGAACAGGATGTACAAAGATTAACCACATTGACCGCTACGAACACCGAAGTAGCGGACCTCACCGGGTTGGAACATGCAACACAGTTAAAGACGTTGACCCTTGACCGTAATCAGATCAGCGATTTGAGTCCACTCGCTAGGTTGATGCAGTTAGAACAGTTAGCTGTCCTTGACAGTCAGATCCGAGACGTGAGCCCACTCGCCGGGCTGACGCAATTAGAGCTGTTAATCCTTGACGGGAATCAAATTAGCGATTTGAGTCCGCTGGCGGGATTGACGCAATTAGAGACATTAAGTCTTCCTAATAACCTTTGGTGCTAGTTTATAGACTGAATTGGGCGATTGATAAAGGCACAAAACCATCATCTTCAATCGACAACCCATCCCACCGCACTAAGATATTAAACAAAGCCATTGTAAAGCCGACTCGCGTTTTGAAGTAACTCCAACGACGATGCATGACTTTCTTAAAATGACACACGAGCGTCAACATTGATAAAATCGTCTCTATCAACATGCGAGAATTCCACTCTCCACGTCGGCATAGACGCAAGTTGGGAGGAAACCAATCCACTTTGGCAAAACCTTCATCGGCAAACACAACCATCTGGTCACTGACTCCATCAACGAGGTGTTGAAAGGCAGTGCCATCATATACATTGGCAGTGTCGCAGTCCCAGTTCACAATAAGTCCGAGATGGTTGTGCAGCAGGCAAAGCTTTCCACCTACAATCCATCGTTGATTAGAAATGCCTTTGCGTCCGATTTGACGCTTAGAACGTCCTTCTCGACGCGGGTGAATCAATTCAATGCCGTAAGTGTCAATTACACCGATAAGCGAAGGTACCGCCATGAACACGTCAATAAGATGTCGATGCCCATCAAACAAGCGGGACAATCGAGTGCGATGGGGTAATCTTGGGAATAAGTGTTTGAAATTGTTTGCTATCCAGCGATAGAAGGCTCGATTGCTCACGCCTTTGAGTGCAAAGAGCATGGCAATAGTAACCACTTCGGACGGATAGAGTTTGGCTTGGCTATGCTTACGATTCTTGCCGTGCTGTGAGAGTTTATCATCAACACAACAAAACAATTCTGTGGTAAAATCTTCTATGGTCATGAGTCTAGATTTCCTCCCGTTATTTGATAACTACCGATACTCAAATTAACGGTAGAATTGAGGAAATCGTCTCATGACCATGATACATTTCGCGCCAAAACGAAGCCGAAATGGAATGTTATGCCCATTAACCTCCAAATTTCAAACTAGCACCATTGGTTAATAATCAAATCCGTGATGTGAGTCCACTCGCGGGGTTGACGCCGCTGACGGTGTTATTGCTCAATCAGAACCACATTCGCGATGTGTCTCCTCTCACTGGGCTGCTAAATCTTAAAAGGTTGCTGCTTGCGGAGAATCCGATCATTGATACGTCACCACTCGCGAATCTTCCGAAACTCGTTGACGTAGATGTTGAGATTAATGTGATATCCGACCCGAAATTAGCTGTATTGGTGCGAGCGACACTGGGCTTGGCTCCGACCACACCTATCACCACGCAATCAATACAGAGTTTATCTAGTTTGTTTATTCCAAACAGCGGGGTGACGCATCTCACTGGTTTGGAACACGCAACACAGTTGCAGTGGTTAATCATTGACGGCAATCAAATTAGCGATTTGAGTCCGCTCGCGTCACTGACTCAGTTAGAAAACTTGTCTGCTGGGGAAAATCAAATTCAAGATGTGAGTCCACTTACTGGATTGGCACAGTTAGAGCGGTTGGTTCTCAATAATAACCAAATCAATGACTTAGTTGCTCTCGCTGGGTTGACGCAGTTGACCCACCTATGGCTCGATGGAAATGACATTCGCGATGTGTCTCCTCTCGCTAGCTTGGTAAATCTGAAAGAGTTGAGGCTTGCGGAAAATTCGATTACGGACACATCGCCGCTCCGCGCACTTCTGCGCCAGAATCCGAATTTGGAAATAGATATTGATGTTAGCGCCGCCGAGGATGTGAACGGCGATGGTACTGTGAACATTCTAGACTTGGTATTCGTCGCATCGAATCTCGGGCAGACAGGAGAAAATATCGCCGATGTGAACGGGGATGGCGACGTCAATATTCTGGACCTGGTGTTTGTAGCAGGTGCGTTGGGGAACGCGGCAGCCGCGCCATCTTCCCGACCGCAAACGCTTGCGATGATGACGGCGGCAGACATCGGGGAGTGGTTGGCTCAAGCGCAAACCCTAGACTTGACAGATGCGACATCGCAGCGGGGCGTTCTTTTCTTGGCGCAACTATTGGCATCGGTTACCCCAAAAGAGACTGCGCTCTTGCCGAATTACCCGAATCCGTTCAACCCGGAGACGTGGCTACCTTATCATTTGGCGGAGGATGCGGAGGTCACGTTGACCATTTATGATACCAATGGTGTCATGGTTCGTCGGTTGGATTTGGGGCATCAGTCGGCAGGATATTATGCTGATCGAGGGAAGGCGGCGTACTGGGATGGCCGCAACGATTTCGGCGAAAGGGTGGTAAGCGGAGTGTACTTCTATCACCTGTCCGCAGGCGACTTTTCCGCCATGCGGAAGATGTTGATTCGGAAGTAAACCGTATCAGCACAACCCGGAAAGGTGAAAGATAACACCCTTCCATCAATAAACCAATTGCATTTTGCAATCGAGAATCAATAAAAGGAAGTTTATTATGAAAATGCAAGTCATGTATCGAAAATTTCTAACGATATCTGTTTTTACTTTACTTGTTTCCCTTGTCTTACCTATAGTTCCTGCTTTAGCTACTGATTTTGAGGTCGGAACACAATTTGGGATTTCCCACCAAATTCCCGATGATAATGAACCATTTTCTGCAAGTGTCACCACTACTCATATACTATCAGCAGGATATAGTGGAGGGTCTCCGACTTCGCTTTACGCTTCGTGGTATCCAAGTAAGCAGTTAGCTGTTGGTCCGGAATTCAATTTTGCAAGGGTGTCCATTTCCGCAGAGCTTTGGGAGGAGACCGCAACGTCATTCTATCTTGGAGGTCGTGCAGCGTATTTTCTACTCAGCCATGCAGTGTCTGGTCCCTATATCCTGGGGCGAATTTCTACAACTGTATTTGGTGGTGAAGCCCAGTCTATTCTTGATAACGAGAACATGATGAGTTTCGGGGGCGGTTTGGGTTATCAGTGGCGTATAGGAACTGCGTTGGTCCTTCGAACAGAAGGTCAATATCACCGATCATTAATTAAAGATCGAAACTTGAATGAGTTTTCATTAGTGATCGGGATTGGCACTCGGTTTGGAAGCAATGAAAATTAGCATCTTGAGGTAGCGCGGGTAGATGTAACAGCGATTGCTTTACGCTGTTGATTCTGAGATTTCTGTGGGGTGAGGTTCCGTGCCCAGCTATTCCCTGTTTTTCTTGCGGAGGTGGGGTATGTACCCAAACCTGTTGGGATGTATCATCAGCGTAGCCGTGGAGCGCATTGGGATGGCAGAAATGCGATTGGTGAACGTGTTTCAAGTGGTCTCTATTTCTATCACCTGTCCGCAGGCGACTTTTCCGCCATGCGGAAGATGTTGATTCGGAGGTAGTTGGAACAAAATACTCTCTGGAACATCGATCATTTACACCATTGACGACGTAATTTTTCGCAATCGGCTCCCGGTTCATAAATTTTTTGTTGCGATTGACGGTCGGAGTTTGGTTGGAGCTGCGAAAGGAATCCTATCGATTCGTGATAGGCAAAGTTCTGTCGGCGGTCGTTGATATAAGCACATGTATTTGTTCGTCTTATCTGCGGAAATTATCTCATATCACTAAAAGGAGATTGTAAGATGTTCAATTCGAAGAATACTGGTAGTTTTCTCTTTGGTTTACTCTTCTTAGCTTGTGTCGTGCCCTCCGTTGTTGCGCAAGCTGATGCCTCAGCCCCTTCCACAGCCGCCGTTTTAATCGGCGATCACGCGGGTCTCCCCGTCGCCGATGCACAAACCGCGGCGATGTTGGTGTACAACGAGCTCCGAAAGCGGGGCATCCCGGCGAGTAAACCCGTCTTCGAAGTGCCTGCATCGGCGAGTGTTTATCGAATTGAAATGCGCCCGCTGGGTACAAAAATCTTCGTGCGCTTGAGCGAAGAGAGCCCCGTTGGCACAATCAAGGTTGAGCGGCAGATATTGGTGGAAGGTATCGAAGAGATGATCTCCGCCGCTCCGAGGTTGGTTGATGCGCTTGTCCACAACAAACCCATAGCTTCTACCGTTGACATGATGACCGTGACTGAAGAAGAAGCTCGTGTGCTCAGAAAGGTAACTGGCGAAAACCTTTTCAACATCGGATTTTTCGGGGCTTTCATCCCCGGAACAGACATCGACGGTGTCCCCGGCTACCGGTTTGGTTGGTCTTACGAGTTGCCATCGTATGCTGTGGAAGTTGGGGGACGAACCGTCTCAAATGAAGGTGACGGTTTCGCCGCATTTTCGACCGGAGGGTTGTATTTCTTCAACAAACAAACTACGTCTCCATTTGTTGGTGGTGGAATCACCGCCGCACGTGCCTGGACTGGTAGCGAAGACTGGCAATTAGATGACGAAGAGTTTGAGAGGGGCATGGGAGTCTATGCTGTCGCTGGAGTGCAGATGCTACGTCAGACTCCGAATCGTTTGAAACTTGAATTTCGAGTGGATAGGCCATTATTTTCCTTGCCATCCAATGACCTAGTGCCGATATCCATAGGGCTCTTCTATTCTAGAAAGTATACTCCCGGCAGTGGCTGCATGGGCTGCCTATTCTGACTTCGGAGTCCGATATAAATAGTCAATTCATGGACTGGTATGCTCCGAAATAGTATGTGTCAATCCAAATAGACTCGGATAAATCCGGAAACGTTTGATTAATGGAATCCAGACTCAATGAGCTACAGAGACATTAATACAATTGAACCGGATAGACGAGGCGGGAAACCTTGTATCTGTAGAATGCGAATCACGGCTTACCATGTTCTAGGTTATCTTGCTTCGGGGATGACACGCAAGGAGATCCTTGATGATTTTCCTTATTGGACCGAGACCGACGTTCAGGCATGTCGAGCGTATGCGGCTGATTAGGATCAACCGACTGGATAATGAGCACGATTAAGTTCCAATGGTGCGTGGGTTGACGAATACGGTTCCGAAGCCGAAAACGGGCTTGGGAGCCTATTTGGCTGTCGGCGAAGAAGCGCTGCGTCTAACCGAAAGCCGCTTGACTTTTGAATTGCGAGTGGACCGGACATTCTTTAAGCTGCCCCGCCAGGACACATTCCCGTTAACATTTGGCATCTCCATTTCAAGGAATTATGTCCCCGGTAGTTTTTGCCTAATCCAATTTATGAATCTGTTTGAAAAACGCATGGTCCTTCAGAGTTAAGTGTGGGAATGAAACCTGCTGCAGGAAGGCGTGTTCGCCCTATGGCTACAAATAGATCGTATTATTTCCCAAATTGTTTTGATTGAAAACTATACACATATATAGTATAATAAAGCCGGGTAGCGTCTGCCGTCGCTCTAATCCTACCGGCGATACGCCGCCGAAATCAATATCCAATGCGTGTCGTAAGCGCTCTGTTCACCGACGCATCCACCGCACCGGCGCTGCTAAAGGTTTCCGCCGCTAGAGAAGTCGAAACGCCTTCAAAGAATTACTCTGAGGGCACAATCTGGTCAATCATGCGTGCCTTTTATTTCGAGAATTAGGATAAAAACCAAGGGGCAAAATGTCGAATCTGCTTCCAAATCATCTGTACTGTTCAACTACTCCTGCCCCTGTTCAGCGCCGTCAAAGGTGGCAAATGAGTGAATCTCGGCGGCGTCCTGTAATAGCGTTTGACGCGGTTTTGGGAGTTTTTTCAGCGCCGCGGGGAAAGGGGTTGAGTTTATATTCGCAGTACATCGCACCAAATCGCGTCCTCAATCACGACGCAAGAATCGTGTACAAAGCCAAGCTACGACACGCTTCGACGTCCGACGACGCCCTTTTCGAGTCGCAACGCATAGACTGCGACAATATATGAAGTGTGCGATCAACTGAGACCAAGTGAATGGAAAATGATCGTGTAGCAAATCCATCAAGCGAGTGGATAGCGAGCGCGATAGCAAATCCCCTTGCCCCGACCCCTCATCGCAGGGAATCATACGTCCGAACAAAGTTCAACTGACCATTTAACCGGGCGACCTGTGGTACCGTAGGGGAAGGGTCACCCCGCCCGTTAGCCTATGCAGTATCAACCGCGCGGACAGGTTCAAATGAACGATCAAGCGAGTGCGATAGAGATCCGTATAACGACCGTGATTTAACTCAAACAGAAATCTTACCCGCCTTTGAAGGCATCGGAGGCGCTATTAGCAGCCTTCTTCCACGTCCCTCAGGCCATTCCCCAACCCCCGTCAATCCACGCTTTTTTAAGGTAATTAGCATAAAAAACTTGCGTAGGGCACCGCCCTGTGATATCATCCTCATGCCAAGAGATAAGCAGTAACCGGCATAAATCAAAGTCGATTATAGACCCTGAAGCGAATACCGCAACGCCATGACATCGCAGCTAATCGACAATTTCAATCGCGTGCATACCAACCTGCGCATCTCCATAACCGATCAGTGTAACTTTCGCTGCGTCTACTGCATGCCGGAAGACATGGAGTTTATGGAAGATGAGGAGGTGATGACGTTCGACGAAATTGTTCACCTTGCCCGCATCTTCGTCGATTTGGGTGTCCGCAAGGTCAGAGTCACTGGCGGGGAACCGTTGGTCCGTCGCGGCGTATCGGAACTCATCAGCCGACTCTGCCAAATTGAGGGGTTGAAGGATATCAGCTTGACGACAAACGGCATCGGCTTGATTAAACAGGCGCAGGCGCTTTACGATGCCGGGCTTAGACGCATCAACGTCAGTCTCGACACGCTGAACGAAGCGAAATTTGAGCAGATGACGCGTCGAAAAGTGCTCGCCAAAGTATTGGATGGATTGCGCGAAGCGAAGCGCTGCGGGTTCGACCCGATCAAGGTCAACGCCGTGCCGCTGCGCGGATTCTCCGACGACGAAATCGTCGACTTGGCAGCGTTTGCTCGGGAAAATTCTTATCAACTCCGATTCATCGAGTTTATGCCCCTGGATGCAGACGACATTTGGGGAAAGAACATGTTTATTCCCGGCGAAGAAATTGTGGACAAAATCAATGCGGTCTTTCCCCTAATGCCGATTCCAAACGAGGGTGATCGAAAGCACGACACGGCGAAGTGCTACCGTTTCAGAGACGATGGCGGCGAAATCGGTATCATTGCCTCCGTGAGCGAGCCGTTCTGTGACCAATGCAACCGCATTCGCTTGACTTCGGACGGAAAGTTCCGGACATGCCTCTTTTCGCTGACGGAAACTGATTTGCTGATGCACCTGCGCGCCGGCGCTCCTGACGGCGTGATAGCGGACATGATTGTGGAAGCCGTGAAATCCAAGGGCCCCGGGCACAAGATTAACGCCGCGGATTTTATCAAACCGGAGCGCAATATGTCGAGGATCGGAGGATAAACCGCACCTCGGCGAATATTGAATAGAACTTGAATTTTAGGACCGTGAAGGGATTTACGCAAAACGATGAGTGATCAGTTAGTTATTGAAGATTTACACGTCAGCGTGGAAGGGAAACCAATCATTAAGGGGCTTAATCTCCAGATTAAGCAGGGGGAAATCCACGCGCTCATGGGACCTAACGGGTCGGGCAAGAGCACCCTATCCAACGCATTGATGGGGCATCCGCACTACGAGGTTGACAAAGGTACGGTTACTTTCAACGGCGCGCCCATCCTTGAGTTGGAAGCGAACGAGCGAGCGAGGCTTGGACTCTTTCTCGCCTTTCAGTATCCAACGGCGATTCCGGGGGTTACCATGGCGAATTTTCTACGAATGGCCGTGAGTTCCGTGCGCTCCGAAAGTTCAAACGGGAGCGAAACCACCGAATTGATTCCCATGCGCGAATTTCGCCGCGAACTTCGGGGAAAAATGAAACAGTTGGGCGTCGACGAATCGTTCGCTCGACGTTATCTTAACGACGGTTTTTCAGGCGGCGAGAAAAAGAGAGCGGAAATTCTGCAACTCGCGATGCTCGAACCCAAGGTCGCGATTCTTGATGAGACAGACTCCGGATTGGATATTGACGCTGTCCGCATTGTTGGTGAAAGTGTGAACCAGTTGATTGGTCCCAACTTGGGAGTCCTAATCATTACACACTACCCGCGCCTCCTCAACTATATCCGACCGGAATATGTGCACGTCCTGCTTGACGGCAGAATCGTCGAATCCGGGGGATGGGAACTTGCCGAACTGTTGGAGGAAAAGGGATACGATCCGATTCGCGAAAAATACGGCATTGCAGAGGCAGTACCGGAATCTGACGGCGAGGCGGAAGAATCGAGCGCCTTTCGGGGTTAGGTTAAAATCGCGAGGAACAAAACGTAAGTGCGGTGTGTAAAAACATTCGTCACGAATCATGTGCAACATATGGCGCGATAAAGGAAAAATATTATGGCAGTTCCAGAAAAGACAGCACAACAGGACTTAGGTATCAGCAGCGACTATAAATACGGTTTTCATGACGATGTCAAACCGGTTTTCAAATCGCGGAAGGGTCTCGACCCCGAAATCATCAATCAGATGTGCGACATCAAGGGCGAGCCGGACTGGATGCGGCAATACCGCCTGAAAGCCTACGAAATCTTCAGGCAGAAGCCGATGACGAAATGGGGTGGTGACCTGTCCAAACTTGATTTCGACGATATCTACTACTACGTCAAGGCCTCTGATAGGAGTGAGCGGAGTTGGGATGACGTGCCCGACGACATAAAGAAGACGTTTGACCGGCTCGGCATTCCCGAAGCCGAGCGGAAATTCCTCGCCGGCGTCGGTGCGCAATACGACTCTGAAGTGGTTTACCACAACATGGAGAAGGAACTAGGCGAGATTGGTGTTGTCTTTCTGGATACCGATACCGCTCTGCGCGAACACCCCGATCTGGTAAAAGAATACTTCGGCACGGTGATACCCTCCGCGGACAATCAGTTTGCCGCCCTTAACAGCGCCGTTTGGAGCGGGGGCAGTTTTATCTACGTTCCGCCCGGGGTCAAAGTCAACTATCCGTTGCAGGCGTATTTCCGCATTAATACCGAGAACATGGGGCAATTTGAGCGTACCCTAATTATCGCCGACGAAGGCGCCGAGGTGCACTATGTCGAAGGCTGTACCGCACCGACATTTTCCAGCGAATCTCTGCACAGCGCGGTTGTCGAAATCATCTGCAAGAAGGGATCGCGTGTCCGCTACACCACCATCCAAAATTGGGCGAATAACGTGTACAACCTCGTCACCAAGCGTGCAGTCGCTTACGAGGATGCGCATATGGAATGGATTGACGGCAACTTGGGCTCCAAACTCACGATGAAGTATCCCAGCATCTACATGATGGAGCCGGGGGCTCGCGGCGAAATTCTCTCAATCGCTTTCGCAAGCAGCGGACAACACCAGGATGCTGGCGGCAAGGTCTTCCACTGTGCGCCGCACACCACTTCGCGAATTACCTCCAAGTCAATCAGCAAAGACGGCGGCATCTCCAGCTATCGCGGTTGGGTCGACGTGGCAAAGCGCGCAAAGGGGTGTAAATCCCATGTTGTATGCGATGCCTTAATTCTTGATGAAGATTCACGATCCGATACCTACCCTGTCATTGAGATTGGCGAGAACGATGTTAGCATTGAACACGAAGCGCACGTCAGCAAAATCGGAGAAGAACAGCTCTTCTATCTGATGAGCCGCGGTCTCTCGGAGGAAGCGGCGTCAACCATGATTGTAAACGGGTTCATCGATCCGCTCATCAAGGAACTTCCGATGGAGTACGCGGTAGAGATGAATCGCTTAATCCAACTGCAGATGGAAGGGTCTGTCGGCTAACGGGTGAACCGGTAGCGGCGCTTATCACGTTTCAATCAAGAGTGGAGATTGCAATTGAGTTCCGAACTGATTCAAACTAGCCCCCGTGCTCACGATGTGCGCACGGGGGACTTTTCGCGCGACTTTGTTGAGGAGATATCCAAATGCCAGGATGAACCCAAGTGGATGCGTGAGAGGCGATTGGAGGCATACGATGCTTACGAGTCCCTCCTAATGCCACACACCGCCGATGATGACGAGTGGCGGCGGAAAGTGGACATGCGCACACAGGATTACTGGCGGCGCACCAAGCGGAATATGCGCGGTTTCAATGTGGATGACTACAAACCGGTCGCATTTTCGGCATCGGACACATCGGAAACACCCGCCTCATCAGGCGTAACGAAAACTCAGGCGGAGTCGAAAGAAGCATCATCCGGCGTCATTGCTATCAAGGATGGCTTCCCCGTCGAATCCTTTCTTTCAAAGGAGACTGAGCGCAAAGGGGTTTATTTCGCGGATCTGAACACGGCGTTGAAGGAACGCCCCGAAGTTGTCAGGTCGTATTTCATGACCAAGGGGGTGACGTCCGAAACACAACTACGGAGCGGCAACATCCCGCTGCGAAACAAATTTGATGCGCTGCACGGCGCGTTCTGGCAAGGCGGATACCTGCTGCATGTCCCCAAAGGAGTTGTCGTCGAGATTCCGTTGCGTGCCTTCATCTCGCTTTCACAGTCGCAGTATGCGGATTTGTCGCATACAATTGTTGTTGCCGACGCCGATAGCAGGATTACGATTCTTGAGGAGCAAGTTTCGACAGATGGCGGGGCTGCGGGATTCCATTGCGGCGCCGTTGAAATCTTTGCCGGACAGAACGCAAACGTCACTTATGTGCAAGTGCAACGATGGAATCAGCAGGTTTGGAATTTTTCCACGCAGCGCGCTATTGCCGGAAGGGATTCCCGGTTATGCTGGGTCACCGGCACGCTGGGGAGTCGTCTGAGCAAGTTGAATCAGACCGCCGCGTTGGAAGGCGCTGGAAGCAACGTTCAAATGCTCGGTTTGACGTTCACCCATTCGCGCCAACATGTTGATGTCAGTACTGCCCAAGAACACATCGCACCGCATACTTCCAGCGATCTGTTGTATAGAACAGTGCTCCGGGACAGATCGCAAACGGCATGGAGCGGCAACATTTATGTCTATCCAGACGGTCAACATACAGACGCCTATCAGAAAAACGATAACCTGGTGTTGAGTGATCGCGCGCATGCAGATACGCTGCCGGGCTTGGAAATCCAAGCGCACGAGGTGCGCTGCACACACGGGGCGACCGCGGGACCGATTGACAAAGAACAGGTGTTCTACCTGATGAGCCGCGGGCTGTCACGCAGTCAAGCCGAGAAGATGATTGTCGACGGTTTCTTCGAGCCGGTGATGGATAGGATTCCTCTGGAGTCGGTTCGCGGCGAACTGCAGGACTCGATTACGCAAAAACTCACGGTTGCGAAATAGTAACAACTAGGTAGGATTTGTAGTAGGATCCTCATCAACGAATCGAAGATTGCTGTTACAGACTCTCTGTAGGAGCGATCTCCGAATCGCGACCTCCTGTCTTGAGTCAAAGACGCGCAATGAATTGCGATACTACAACTCTCAAAAGAAACTTAATTGCCCTAGTGGTTTATAGACTAGGATTTTCGCAAGAAGCAAAGAACACTGATTTTGGCTATAATTTAATGTTGTAGATTTTTGTAGGGTATAGTGATCGTTATTCCCCACAAACACTTCAAGCGATTTACGATGGTCAAATCGGGAATCCCCGAACGGTGTGGGTTTTACCGACTAAACAGTTACGATTAGGAAGTTACTTTTCTGTTAAATTGAAATGTGGTAAGTGATACTTTCACTGGTCACTGGCTACTAACCACTGGCCACTGCCTTTAAAGGAGACAACACAATGAGTCAGCCAACAATCACCGCCTATATGAAACCTGTCTGCGGTTGGAGTAACGGCGTTCGCGCCATTTTCGCCAAATACGGTTTGGAATACGAAGACAAAGACATCATTAACAATGCGACCAACTATCGCGAGATGGTCGAAAAGACCGGTCAGCCGCTTCAGCCTTGCGTCCAAATCGACGATGTCATACTCACCGATGTCAGCGGCGATGAAGTCGAGGCATACCTTATCCAGTCGGGCCTTGTCCATCATAACGAGGCAGCAACTGATGTGCCCACGGACGAAGCATGCGCCGATCATGGTCCCGCTTCGGTAAACATCGGTTTCGCAAGCGATAGATAACCCGGTTGGCCAAATTCCGTTTTAATCTCTTTCAGAAACCGAGTTTCAGTCCGAAACTCGGTTTCTCTTCGTTGAAACACCTGTGGTGAGGCATATGTACGTCGACCGAGATGAATTTCGCCCACTTGACGTGGATCGTATCCGCAAAGATTTTCCCATTTTTGCGGATGATTCTCCCATCGCCTATCTCGACAGTGCCGCGTCCTCTCAGACGGCGCGCTGCGTGCTTGAAGCGATGGACGGTTACTATCGGAGCTATCGATCCAACATTCATCGCGGCATTTACCGCATCTCGGAGGAAGCGACCGCGGCGTATGAAGACGCGCGACAGAAGATTGCCCGATTTATCAATTCGCGCCGTGCAAACCAGACTGTTTTTACCCGAAACACCACGGAATCCATCAATCTCGTCGCGTATAGCTGGGGAAACGCCAATATCGGTCAAGACGATGAAATCCTCCTCACCGTGATGGAACATCATAGCAACCTCGTGCCGTGGCAACTGCTCGCGGAACGAACCGGCGCGAAACTTCGGTTTATTGAGGTGACCGATGAGGGATTGCTGCAATTGGATGATCTCAATCAATTGTTGACGGAACGGACAAAACTGGTGGCAATCACGCATGTCTCGAATGTGTTAGGCACGATCAATCCGGTCCAGGAGATAACCGCTGCCGCGCACTCCGTTGGCGCCACTGTGCTTATCGACGCCGCGCAAAGCGTGCCCCATTTGCCGGTGGATGTACAAGCACTTGACTGCGACTTTCTCGCTTTCTCGGGGCATAAGATGTGCGGTCCCACGGGTGTCGGCGTGCTTTACGGAAAGCGCGAGCTATTGGAAGATATGCCGCCCTTCCTCGGAGGCGGTTCGATGATTCGAGCGGTGCAGCGCGAACGATCGACTTACGCGGACCTGCCCACCAAATTTGAAGCGGGGACACCAGCGATCGCGGAAGCCATAGGACTCGGTCAAGCAGTAGATTATCTTGAAGAGGTCGGTTTGGACGCGGCGCACGCTCATAAACAACAGATAATCGACTACGCACATCAAAAACTGCCTGAGATTGACGGAATCACCATCTATGGACCGAAACCCCGCTTAAAGGCGGGAGTTATAACGTTCAATCTTGAGGGCATTCATCCCCACGATCTCGCCGGTGTGCTTGATACAACCGGGGTAGCGATTCGCGCCGGGCACCACTGCGCTCAACCGCTGATGCAACATTACGGCGTCATCGCGACAGCGCGCGCAAGTTTTTATCTTTACAATACGATGGAAGACGTTGATAGGCTCTACGATGGGCTGCTGAAAGCTCAAAACCTATTGGCGCGGAGACAAGGATGAATATCTACGAGGAAGACATTCTCGACCATTACGAAAATCCCAGCAATTACGGGAAGTTGGAGGAGCCGGATATCTCCTACGAGGACGACAATCCTCTGTGCGGCGATCAGATTCGCATGGATCTTGAGGTCGAGGATGGGGTCATCAAGGACGTCCGTTTCTGTGGCCACGGCTGCACAATCAGCCAAGCGGCAGCGTCCATGTTAACCGAGGAGGTCAAGGGTCAGGCATTGGAAGACGTAAAGCAGTTGACCAAGGACGACATTTTGGAGATGCTCGGTATTCCGCTCGGGCCGGTGCGCTTGAAATGCGGTTTGTTAGCGTTGAAGGTGTTGAAAGCCGGCGCATACGGGATTAAGGGTTGGCCCGGCGACGAGGACGACGAGGAGGCATAAGCATGGCGGAGTTCTTCAGAGTCGCCAAAGTCAGCGAAATACCTCCCGGCGGGAAAAAATTGGTCGAAGTGGATTTCGTGCCGGTCGCGCTTTTTAACGTTAACGGCAAATTATACGCTATCGAGGACATCTGCACCCACGACGGCGGTCCTCTGGCTCAAGGGGAATTGGAAGGCGAAGAAATTGAGTGTCCGCGGCACGGTGCGCGTTTCAGCGTGATTACCGGCGAACCGCTGTGTATGCCCGCGGTCGAACCCGTCGATTGCTACGAAGTCAAAATCGATGGCGACGACATTTTCGTAAATATAGACTGATGGAAAAACTGTAGGAGCGATCTCCGAATCGCGACTCCGATTCCTCTCAAAGTTTCGCTATACATACCCTCAATAAATCGCCAACATAAAAGGGCTCTGAGCGTTTTACTGCGTAAGACCCAAAGAGGAGGAGATCTGAAATGGTAACCGAAGAATCCGTGCTGGAAAACCTAAAGCAGATTATAGACCCGGAGGTGGGTATCAACATCGTTGACATGGGTTTAATCTACGGCGTTGACATTAATGACGAAACAATTGGCATTACCATGACTCTCACAAGCCCGGCCTGCCCAGCCGGCGGGCAACTCGTCAACGGCACGCAACACGTCACCCAGCAATTGGAGGGCGTTGACGAAGTCAACATTGACGTAGTTTGGACGCCGCCGTGGACACCGGAAATGATGACGGACGACGCGAAGGATGAGTTGGGAATATTCTGAGCCGGCACAACAATGAATTTGTCAACCCAGCGATATCAACCGAAAACCCTAAAGCGGCTCGGTGACGCCGGTTTCCTTGTCGAATGGAAGGATGGGCACAGAAGCGAATACCCCTTTTCCTACCTAAGGCGCATGTGCCCCTGCGCCGAGTGTTCGGCAATCCGTCACAAAGGCTTGGACGTTCATTCCCTGTTCGCGCCAGACGGAGACGGTGATTACTCCCTAATCCAAGTATCCGCAGATGTACTCCCTCTTGATATTCAACTTGTCGGCCGCTACGCCGTCCAGTTTCAATGGAGCGATGGACATTCGACCGGCATCTACTCTTTTCAAACGCTCAAGGAAATGTGCCCGTGCGCCGACTGTACCGCCAACATTGACGAGAACGAGGTAGATCTTACGATGAATCGCCCCCAATTCCAGCCCGATAAGCATGAAATCTCTCCGCGCGACCTCAAGGATAAATTGGACAGTAATCAACAGATTGTGCTGCTTGATGTACGCGAACCCAACGAATGTGAGATTGTCCACCTTGAAGGCGCAACCTTGATTCCGCTCAACGACTTGCCCCAAAATACCAGCCAGCTTGACGCAGAAACCGAAATTGTTACCTACTGCCACCACGGCATGAGGAGCCTGAACGCCGCCGCATTTCTATACCAGAGCGGGTTCGAGAACGTCAAGAGTTTGGCAGGCGGCATCGACCAGTGGGCAGTGGAAATCGATCCGACCCTCACCCGTTACTAATTAAAACCTAGCCACACTAACGCCCAACCGGACGCACATTTGAGGGATTTCTATCGTCCTCACTATCCGTTTGGTTGATCGCTACTACAAACCGAGTTGCGTAAGCCTTGTGAAAACACTGTTGCTCCTACTTTTTGCGTTTATCGGCGCGCTAGGCAACGCCATGTTTGCCGCGAGCCAAAAGAAAGCTATCGCTCTCGGGAATTCACTTGCATTTCTCGTAATATCAATTTTCGTCTCGCTTATCCTCGCCATAATACTGGCGCCTTTGTCGGGACCGACAAAATACACGACAATCATCAAACAGAGTTGGCTTTGGGCTGTTACAGGTGGTATCGGGCTATTCCTCACGTTTTTGGGTTTTAATCTACTCTACACCAACTTTGGGACATCAAGCTATATGCTCTACGCCGTGATGTCCATCATTACAACATCGATAATCGTGTCGGTAGTGATATTCAAGGAGACATTTAATGTCTTTCATTGGGCGGCATTTGTCGGCGCGATAGTCACGATTGTCCTGTACACCATCGGAAACAGCATAAGCAAGACTTAGCCGCTATTCCGTCGTTTTTGTGTTAGAATAAATTTGCATCATTGACCACGGGACAGATTGAAAACGCGTAAACAACCCCTGTTATTCGGTTCTGCCATCCCTTCGCTACTTCCGTATCAACATCTTCCTCGTAGCAGAGAAAGCCCCTACCGTAAGCGTATAAAAATAAATGCCGCTCGCCACAGGTTCATCGAAGTCGTTTCTGCCGTCCCAATAAGCCGCACGACTGCGGCTATAATACGTGCCCGCAGTTTGGTGCCCCAGCCCCAAACGCCGCACTAGCTGTCCGTCGAAGGCGTGGATAGTCAACGTGACATCCGCATCTGCTGCGAGTTGATAGGGTATCCATGTCTCCGGGTTGAACGGGTTCGGGAAGTTTGGGGCGAGAGCAAATTCTTTGCTTGCGGTGACCGATACCTGCGCCGTTAAGGCGGGACCGTTGTAGTTTGCTATGGCTCCTGGACCTAAGGTGAATGTGAGAGTAGCATCGGCATCAAAATCACCTTCGAATTCCAGTTCAACAGTGGCTTTAGTATTGCTAATGCGGCGAACAGTGTCCTTAGTCACACCATCAATTCCAGCTATGGTTAAAGCGCGTGAAATGTCCCAGCTAGAGCTTACGTAATTCCTGCCGCTGAGTGTAAGTGTGACCACAGTTTTATCCAAAGTCGCCTCGGTTAACGGAGCGACTGTGGAGGCAACTATTGATTCCGGTCCTCCTGCGACGGGAATCTGTTGGGTGAATGCGGGACCGTCGTAGCTTGCTATAGCCCCTGGTCCCACGGTTATTGTGAGTATGGCATCGGCATCAAAATCGCCATTGAATTCCAGTTCAACAGTGGCTTCCGTATCACTAACGCGGCGTACAGAGTCCTTGGTAACACCATCAATACCGGTTAAAGTCAAGGCTCGCGAAATATCCGAAGAGTAGCGAGTATAATTTCTTCCGCTGAGTGCGAGTGTGACCACACTTTCATTCAAAGTCGCCTCGGTTAACGGAGCGACTGTGGAGGCAACTATTGATTCCGGTCCTCCAGCGACGGGAATCTGTTGGGTGAATGCGGGACCGTCGTAGCTTGCTATAGCCCCTGGTCCCACGGTTATTGTGAGTGTGGCATCGGCATCAAAATCGCCATTGAATTCCAGTTCAACAGTGGCTTCCGTATCACTAACGCGGCGTACAGAGTCCTTGGCAACACCATCAATACCGGTTAAAGTCAAGGCTCGCGAAATATCCGAAGAGTAGCGAGTATAATTTCTTCCGCTGAGTGCGAGTGTGACCACACTTTCATTCAAAGTCGCCTCGGTTAACGGAGCGACTGTGGAGGCAACTATTGATTCCGGTCCTCCAGCGACGGGAATCTGTTGGGTGAATGCGGGACCGTCGTAGCTTGCTATAGCCCCTGGTCCCACGGTTATTGTGAGTGTGGCATCGGCATCAAAATCGCCATTGAATTCCAGTTCAACAGTGGCTTCCGTATCACTAACGCGGCGTACAGAGTCCTTGGTAACACCATCAATACCGGTTAAAGTCAAGGCTCGCGAAATGTCCGAAGCGTTTCGAACGTAATCTCTGCCACTGAGCGTGAATGTAATCACGCTCTCATTCAGCGTTGCCTCTGTCAATGGTGTCGTTGTCGAGGCTGCCACCGATTCCGTGGACGCCGTAATCGGCAATTGTGCCGTAAGGGCTAGACCTGTGTATCCCTCAATGGCATCTGCACTCACGCTAAAGGTGAGTGTAGCATCCGCATCTAAATTCCCATTGAATTCAAGCTTGACGGTCACTTCCGAATCTCTGGTACGGTTAAATGTGTCAGCAGTTACTCCCGCAATTCCAGATACTTTCACTGCATCGCGGATTTCCCAGGCAGGGGCATAATTCCTGCCATTCAACGTAAGAGTCACGACGCTCCCATTCAGCGCTGATTCCATCAGCGGGGTTGCGGTCGAGGCAGCAACCGATTCCGTTGATGCCGTGACCGGTAGTTGTGCCGAAAGGGCGGGACCACCGTATCCTGCGATGGCATCTTTTCCCACACTGAAGGTGAGGTTAGCGTCAGTATCTATGTCCCCATTGAATTCAATTGCAACAGCTACCGCCGTGTCGCTTACACGCTTGGTGTTTGAATCGTCAATAGTTGCTCCGGCAATCTCGGACAGCTTTAGTGCACGTCGGATGTCCCAGATAGACTCCACAAAACCTCTACCATTAAGATTCAAAGTGACTGCGCTACCATTCAGCGTCGATTCTATTAATGGGGACTCGATTGATGCAGTTATCGATTCCGTATGGGCGGTGACCGGTAGTTGTGCCGAAAGGGCGGGACCACCGTATCCTGCGATGGCATCTGCCCCCACACTGAAGGTCAGCGTTGAGTCCGTATCTATGTCGCCATTGAATTCAAGGTCAATCGTGATTTCCGTGTCGCTCTTTCGGTCTATACCCCGCCAAGGAATTGTTACGCCAGCAATTCCGGATACCTTTACTCCATCTCCAATAGACCGTGCGTAAGTCCTACCAGCAAGCGTGACAGTGACGGTTCTTCCATTCAAAGTTGATTCTGTCAACGGTGCGGGAGTGGACACCGTTAGCGATTCCGTCGACGCCGTAACAGGTAGTTGAGCCATGAGAGGAGTGCCCCCGTATCCTTCAATAGCGCTAGCTCCAACAGTGAGGGTGAGTGTACCATCCGCATTCATGTCTCCATTGAATTTAATTCCAACTTTCACTTCCGTGTCGCTGACACGCGCAGTGTTTGACCTGTCAACGGTTGCGCCGTTAATTCCAGACAACTTCACCGCGTCTCTGATAGATTGTTCGTAACTGCAATCGGTAAGTGTGAGTGTCACGACGCTGCCCTCCAACGCGGCTTCGTTTAACGGAGTCTCCGTGGAGGCGGAAACAGATTCAATATATGTAGGCACCGGCAATTGCACGGTTAGGGCGGGACCGCTGTATCCTGCAATGGCACCCGCATCAACGGTGAAGGTGAGTGCGGCGTCCTCATCCAAGTCACCATTGAATTCAAGCGTCATGGTAATCACCGTGTCGCTCTTTCGGTCCGGTTGGTGCCAAGGTATTGTTACGCCGGCAACGCCGGATACTGTCACCCCATCTCGGATGTCAAAGATAGACTCTGCGAAGCTCCTGCCATTGAGCGTTAGGGTCACAATGTTTCCATCCAGCGTACGTTCTGTTAGCGGAGACGCGGTTGCGACGGTTACCGATTCCATGGACGCCGAGACCGGAAGTTGCGCCGTAAGCGCGGATCCACCGTATCCCGCGATGGCACCCGCGCCGACGCTGAAGGTAAGCACAGCGTCGGTGTCTATGTCTCCGTTGAACCCAAGTTCAACCCTCATTTCGGTGTCGCTTAGGCGGTCTACATCAGACCAATCGACAGTAACACCGGGAACCCCGGATACCTTTACCGCGCGTCCGATGTCAATTCTAGACCCGGCGTAACTCCCGCCATCTAGTGTGAGGGTGACCACACTCCCATCAAGTGATGCTTCCGCCAATGGGGACGCTGTCGAGGCGGTTACCAATTCCGTGAAAGCAGTAACCGGCATTTGTGCGGTAAGGGCGGGCCCAAAGTAACCCGGTACAGCGTTTGCTCCCACGTTGAAGGTGAGAATGGCGTCCTTGTCTATGTTCCCATTGAATTCAAGTTCAATTGTGATTTCGGTATCGTTCTTCCGGTCGGGTTGGTGCCAAGGAATTATCACGCCGGAAATTCCCGATACCGTTACCGCATCTCGAATGTCAAAGATAGACCGCGCAAATGCCAAGCGGCTAAGCGTGAGCGTGACAACATTTCCATGGATAATCGACTCGGTCAGTGGCGCCGCGGTCGAGGCAGTGAGTATCTCCGGGGCGCTATCGGAGGCATCCCAGACTTCCCACTGGCGTATTAGACCGTCTCTGCTGCCGGTAATAACGGTGTGTTTATCGGCCCCAAAGGCAACCGTCGTCACCGGCGATCCATGCCCCAGCAAGGCGTGAACTCTTCTCGTGACGGGATCCCATAAACGTACACTCCCGTTTATATTTGCACTGGCGAGCACCTCTCCGTCAGGACTGAAAGCAATGTCCAACACCGGCGATTCATGGTCGAGCGAGGCTTCCTGTTCTCCGGTGAGAGGGTTCCACAGCCGTACCGTTCCGTCAAGGCTCGCGCTGGCGAGAAGACCGTTCACAGGATTGAAAGCAACACTCAAGACGCTACTTGTATGCCCGTTGAGCGTAGCTTGAGGATCACCGGTAACTGGGTTCCACAGCCGCACCGTGCCGTCGGCGCTCGCCGTTGCAAGCAGCCCACCATCAGGGCTGAAAGTAACGCTCGTGACTGTGTCCGAGTGGCCGTGTAGTGTGGTTCGAATACCTCCGGTCATGGCGTTCCACAGCCGCACCGTACCGTGGGCGCTGCCACCGGCAAAAATCTCACCATCTGGGCTGAAGGCGGTACTCAATATCTGAATCTTGGGTTCCAATTTGAGCTGAGCCCAGGTTGTATTCCCCACGAGGGTCATGTTGAGTTGCTGACCGCTTGGTACCCAGGGGCTGTCAAGGTTTGCCGAATCGCGCGCCCACAACTGCACGTTGCCCCCTTCGCTTGTCGTTGCAAGCACCCCTCCATCGGGGCTAACGACAAAGTTGAAAATCGGCGCGCCGTGTATAAGCGGTGGTGCGAACTGCTCGGCGTGGGAATCCCAAAAATGAACGCTGCCTGAAACTACAATCCCGATTTGCCCGCTCTCGGGCATGACGAACACGTTTGAGGCACCCCGCACCCGCCCGCGGACGTGTGCTTCAGGAAGCGGAATATGGCGAAGAAGCGCGGATATGCCGCCGGTAGCTATGAGTTCGATTGGATGAACGCCGATGGCTTCCCCGACAGTATCGAAGGCTTCCCAAGCAGCGCCCAGACCTTCACCTGCGGCTCCCAACCCTTCGCCAACAGCGCCGAATCCCGCACCTATTCCCTCTCCGGCGGCGCCTAGTCCCACACCTACTGCCCCAAAGACTTCTCCTATTCCCCAAAAAAGCTCCCCGCCGTGACCAACGCTTTGTACGCTAAAGATAAAGAGAGTGGCGAGTAGCATGAAGGCGATTATCCTTTGGCGCTCAATAATGAAATTCATAACGGTTCTCCTTATTTAGTCGCTTGAGGGAATCTCTATCAGAATTGCTATGGGCGTTCTATCGTAAGATCTACTATCGCGCACGCAATCGCTTGCATAATCTCCTTGTTCAGTCGTTTGATGGCACCTTACAACTACATCTTCGCTATGGGATTTCGTTCTCTGTGTTCGTCCGGTTGACGGTCAAGGGTTGGTTCGGTTTCGCTTAGCTAAACCCAACCTACGAACTATCGTACTCCCGATTCGGTCGTTTGATCTATCCGCTCAATTAATCTTGGTTGATCCCCGCCGGCAGAGAAATGCAATGGTTCGATACGATTGATACGTCATATTCACCGTTATTTAAGCGAAATGGCATTACTTCTTTTGGAAGCCGAGGGTGGTTCCGCCGTCGCCGGTTAACGTCAGGGCACTTCCATCTATCGCCCAAGTACCGCTGATTATGTCGGCAAAATCAAAATCGATGTCCGCCTGAACACCTTCGGTCGCGTCCTCGCCCATGGTGCCCGTGATTGTGATGGAATAGTTGGAATCGGACAGGGAATAAGTACCCGTGGCTTCAAATGAATTTGTCTCAACTTCGCCAGCGTCATTTGGCGCCACAAGAGTGGACGCCCTACGCCACATTCCGTCGCTTTCAAACGTCCAGTCCTCTGTATAAGAGATTTCTATCTCTTGCCCGAAAGCGGCAGCCAACTGCTTGAACTGGTCTATTGTTTGCTGAATAGTTGCACCATCGACCGATTCTAGCGTCCATGTGCCGACCAATCCACTGTTATCCTCACTGTCGCCGTCCCCGCATCCGATAAATCCGATAGCAAGAACCGCACAAAGACTAACAAACCAAGGTGAATAGAGATTTACACGTGGATGCATGTTTTGCATTCTCCTTTTAAGTTAGGTTCAATGTAACATCTGCGATTAAGGGATAGAATGAAAACAGGCAACCATCTCCTGTTTTCTTGTCTTCCAACTTTTTTACTTACGAATCGATGTCCTCCGCATTGCCGCGAAGTCCGTTATCATTATCGATTTGGAATTTCCGTAGTGAAATCTGCAGCGAGCCCCACTACCATTCCCCAATAGTCACCGTGCTGCCGAACCTTAACCATGAGGAGATTATCACCAGCTTTTAGTTTCACAGGGATGGAATATCCTGTTGGGCTAGAGGAGTCAGGTGTGCAGACCGTGGGATCCCACGCCAGGGTCACGTCAATACTCCGGCATTCGAGGACGGTAGCATCTTCTCTGTGAATTATCTCACCATTGAGCCAAATTTTGATAGCGTCACTGCTTTCCACGCCTATTATGGCATCATCTTGATCGCTGGAGGAAACAAGGTTTATTAATGCGTACGCGGTATGCGCATTCATATTATCACTTGCGCCGAAGCCAACGGTATTTAGGGTGTCGTTGACATTATTCCACCAGCATAAGGTTGCGCAACCACCAAAAAGGGCACGTTCACAGAACTCTTCACATGCCCCGTGCGTGTACCTAATAGAACCACTCGCCCATTGAGACTGACCGATCATGTCCCCTTCGTTCACGCCTCTTATTGCAACATCGGTTTCTGTGACCGCGTTGTTGCTTGCTGAAGCAATGGAATCAATCTCCGTGGATACACCAGCTCCTGCGTTCGGATCAGTTGGGACAACCAGCCAGAGCCAAGGCCCTTGTATCTCAATTGTATCTGCGACAGGTATTTGCGCAGTGAGAGGGGGGCCATCGTATCCGGCTATCGCACGCGCTTCCACGGTGAAGGTGAGAGTGACATCGGTGTCAATGTTACCAATGTTACCAACGTATCTCGCCTGAAACCTTTCCTCGGCGTCGCTTGCGTATCTGATTCGTGTTGGATAACTCAGTTCAAACCTTACCTCTGAGTCGCTTACCTTCTCAACTAAAGACGATCTGAGATCGGCAATGCCGGATACTGTTACCGAATCTCTAAAATAATCACTATAATACCCCTCGTAAATAAGCCCAACCAACGTGAGTGAGACAGCACTTCTATACAAAGATATGTCCGTTAACGGTGAAGGTGTTGACGCGACGATGTGCGGTTCAACGACAGTGACATTAAGAAACACCGGTTTCGCAATTGCGTTGTCTTCGCCACTGTCGTCTGTAGCGGTGAGAGTAACAGTCGTGCTTCCTACTGCTATTCCCGTGATAGTGAGGGTCGTATCATGTGTTCGTTTATTCACTGACACGATGGCTACGGTAGAATCCTCAGAGGTAGCACTGATTGTATGCGTGTCGTCATCATCGGCATCGGTGATAAAGAATTCTACCGTTCTCCTAGAATTAACGGCAAGAGTAAGTGTCTGATCGGCTGTTATAGTGTTGTCTGCTATGGTTCCGATTGATGGTTGGTTGTTATCATCTTCAAATGTGCCGCAACTGAAAAGGGTAGCCGAAACACCAAGTAGAACACTTGTTAAGATTGACCGGCTGATTTTTGGGCGCCTATCGGCCTTTTTCATTTTAGTAATTCCTTGAAGTTCAGTTGTAGGCACGCGCCGCCTGCCGTAACGGGCTACGGCTACTACTTTTTGCTTCCTTATCAACATCTTCCGATCAACCGAGTGAATAGCGAGGGATCAACCGACTGGTTAAAGAAGGAGCAACTGACCGATAGGAGTTCCCGCGGTAGAGATCCCATAGGAAGTCTTGATAGCTAATCCCGTAAAAATCTTCTTGCCTTGCAATTCGCCTCAGTCCTGTAAGCGGGGATCAAACAAGTGGATAACGATCAAGTGACTGAATAAGGAACGATCAAACGAGCGCACAGCGAGTGCGATAGAAATCCTCATGTCGCGCCAGATTTCTATTCCATCGGGCGATTTAGGAAATTCGCTGGTCCCTATTTGACAATCAGCATCTTGCGCGCGGCGGAATAGTCGCCCGCAGACAGGTGATAGAAATAAACACCGCTCGCGATCTGTTCGCCGAAACCGTTGCGGCCATCCCAATGCACTGCCTTCCCGCGATCAGCATAATACCCCGTCAACCGATGCCCCAAATCCATCCGACGAACCATGATACCATTGGTGTCATAAATGGTCAACGTGACATCCGCGTCCTCCGCCAACCGATACGGTATCCACGTCTCCGGGTTAAACGGGTTCGGGTAGTTGGGTAGGAGTGCCGTCTGTTTCGGCGTCAGCGCTGCGAGAAGTTGCTCCAAGAACAGGACGCCCTGCAGCGATGTTGGATCGGTCAAGTCTAGTGTTTCGGCTTGAGCCAACCACCGCCCCACGTCGGCTGCTGTAGGAGCGATCTCTAGGTCGCCATACCAGGCTGACGGCGCGGCTGCCACATCCCCCAACGCTCCCGCAACCCTTACCAAATCCAGGATGTTAACGACCCCATCCCCGTTAACATCCGCCGCCAAGTCCCCACCTACATCCCCAAGAACCGACGCCACCAACACCAAATCGAGGATGTTTACCACATCGTCCCCGTTGACATCCTCTTTGAGCGGAGGCGGTTCGGCCCCGGTCGAGACTTGGATGCCCGCGGTAAGTGCAAGACCATCGTAATTCGCTATTGCCGCCGCGTCGACGGTGAATGTGAGTGTGCTGTCCGTGTTGATGCCTTCGTCGAAGGTGAGTTCAACCGTGACTTCCGTGTCGCTCTCACGGTCGATGTCAAATGTATCTACGGTGACGCCCGCTATGCCGGACACGGTCACGGCGTCCCGAATGGTGAATCTGGAGCGCTCGAAAATCCTCCCAGAGAGAGTAAGAGTAACTATGCTTCCATCTAGAGTTTCCTCTGTCAGCGGAGCCGGTGTCGAGGCAAGGACCGCTTCCGTCACTGCAGAGACTGTAAGCTGCCCGGTGAATGGGGGGCCGTTATACTCCGCTATCGCGCCCGCTCCCACGGAAACGGACAAGATCTCATCAATGTCGATGTTTCCATCGAATGTGAGTTCGACCGCAACTTCCGTGTCGCTCTCGCGGTCAATAGCAAATGTACCGATGGTGACGCCTGCGATCCCGGTCACAGTGACAGCATTGCCGATAGTGAATCTGGAGCGCTCGTAAACCCCGCCATTGAGCGTGAACGTGACGATACTTCCACCCAACGTATCCTCTGTTAACGGCGATGCGGTTGAGATAGTCAACGTCGGGGCTCCATCTCCGGGTTGTTCCGGTTGTTCGGGGGTCTCAGGCTGCACCGTCGCATCGTCTCCAATTTCACTGATTACCCAAGAGCCGCCGGAGACTTGATTGGCAACAAAGTGGTAATCCTTATTATCGACGGTTGTAGAAACATTGATTGTATCAGTGAGAGAAACTTGGTTAACCGCTTCAGCGAGGAGCGGGGGTAGTCCCGGTATGTTCCAGCTCGCGTTACCGTTATCAAGCACAGAGAACACGGCGTCGGTGCCGGGGTACGTGCAACTATCGCCGGCCGCGAGAACATCTCCAACTCGACAGAAACCAGGGCCGCCATCCACCCTGGCGACTTCAATGTCTACGTTCAAATTCGGGTTTTCATCCAGGAGCGCGCTAAGCGGTTGTGTGTCGGTAATCGGATTGACCCCGAGGCGCAACTCCTCAAGTTTCACTAAGCCGGCAAGCGGACTAACATCGACGATCTGATTGTCCCGCAAATCTAATTCCAATAACGCTGCAGACAACTGCCCTAATGGTGTAACGTCGTTGATCTCATTGTCCGAGAGGCGTAGTTCCTCAAGGTTCACCAATCGCCCGAGAGGAGTGATGTCTTGAATTTCATTTTGATTAAGATGCAGCTCTGCCAGCGCAGCCGCCAGTTCGGCGAGAGGAGTGAGGTCACTAATTCTGTTCCACGAAAGGTTTAATGTTGCCAGTTGGTTGAGGTGTGCCAGAGGAGCGAGATCGCCAATCTGGTTGACCCCAACATCTAGGTATGTTAGCTGCGTGAGTCCCGAGAGGGGCGTGAGATCAAGGATTTGATTGGCGCCGAGCGCCAAAAATGTCAACTGAGTGAGTCCTGCGAGAGGGCTAATATCGCTAATCTCATTGCCCCCTAAATCTAGGTCCGATAATTGTGTCAGTTGTGCGAGGGGGTTAATGTCGCTAATTTCATTACCCCCTAAATAGAGTTTCGTTAGTTGCGTCAGTTGTCCGAGGGGCGTGATGTCAACGACTTCACTCACAACATGCAACTCTTTTAGTTGTGTCAATTGAGCGAGAGGAGAGATGTCGGCGATGTAATTGCCAATGCGCGAGTTTCCTCCAAGATTCAGATCCGTCAAATGCATGAGTTGAGCAAGCGGAGTGACATCAACGACGTGATTGCCCCAGAGATCTATCGTGGTCAACTCCGTGAGATGTGCAAGGGGAGCGATGTCGGCGACATCTTGACCTCTTAGGTATAACCTTGTGAGCTGAGCCGCATGTTCCAAGCCTGCCACATCGGTAATAACGGGCAAATCCAAATCCTCCACCGCCGACCTGCCCGCTCCCAGACTCGTCAATTTTGCCAACTCCGCTTTAGGAATCTGCAGGACTTCGGCTTCCGGCATCGCTTGTAGCGCAATGAGGTTAGGCACCTGTAGATTCTGGATAGCTATGTCAATGCGAACCATTATGGCGAGGGTGCGGTCAGAGAATTGGGCTATGTCATCAGTCGCACCTTGGCCGTGGCTCTTACTTGGTAATCCATACATGAACACCATCATTGTTAGAATTATTACGGCAACTAGCTGAGTAATAGGTAACGTTTTCATAATATTCTCCTTTTTATTAGTTTTCGATTTCGGCATGCAACCGTGTAGATGTGTCCAGAGCCTGAATCCAGTGTTGATTGGTGGGCTAGTGGTGTTGCAGTTCATTTGCCGTGGGCCGGCACGAGAATCTCTATTAGGATTTGCTATCCGGATTTACTATCGTACTCATTATCCTTTCGATTAATCGTTCGTTTTCCATTCACCAAATCTCACGCTCTTCACTTGGTTGATTCCCGTCCACGGGGTGCAGTTACGTCTTCTTCCTTCAAGTCTCCCAAAGCGGGTTGACCGCGTTCGCTTTGATCACAAAGTAGCACCTCATGCCGACCTCAAGACCAAGTTGTACCCGCGCTTCATTCGTAATCTTCACGGATAGCGGATGTTCCTCAATTTCGGCGGACAACAAAATCCGCTCTCCGAAAGGGTCAATCGCGCGGATTTCGCCGCTTAACACATTCCGCGCGCTAATCGGCAAATCGGGTTCTAGCGAAACGATAATATCTTCTGCTCTGATGCCAACCTGCATTGGCACCCCAACTTCGATTTCCGTATAGGGGACGAGCAGCTTCTGGTTTCCAATTTCCAATTCTGTCACGCCGCGTTCCCTGTCGCACGCGATGACGGATAGGGATAGTATATTTTCTACGCCTGTCATTTGGGCAATGGGCAGGGCGGACGGGGACGAGAGAAGTTGATGCGGTTCACCCTGCGCGGTAACTCGCCCCTCGGACAGCAGAAAGGCTTCGTCCGCCAACGCCATCGCCTCCGAGATTGAGTGGGTTACATAAAGAATCGGGATGTCAAATGTCTCTTTGATGTGGTGGAGATAAGGTAGGATACGATTCTTGAGTCCGAGATCGAGGGAGGCGAGCGGTTCGTCCATCAACAGCATTCGCGGACAGATTGCCAAGGCGCGAGCGAGCGCTACCCGTTGACGCTGACCGCCGGACAACTGGTGCGGATAACGTTTCAACAGGTCGCCGATTTCGAGGATGTCAATCACACGGTTGACGTCAATCTGCTCCCCGTTCCGGGATGTGCCGTTGTGACCGTAGAAAATGTTCTTTTGGACAGTCAGGTGGGGAAAGAGGAGTCCTTCCTGAAAAACGTAACCGAATCGCCGTTTTTCCGGCGGGAGCCGGACTCCTTCTTTAGAGGAGTAAAGGGTTTCCGTGAAGAACGAGACAACGCCTTCGTCCGGATGCAGGATGCCGCTTATGCAGTTGAGCAGGGTGCTCTTACCGCTGCCCGACACACCCAACACCGCCGTCACCTTATGCGTGATGAGGGCATCAATCTCAAGATGAAAGTTCCCGAGCCGCTTATGAAAGCCAAGCCTTAACATGGGACTAGGAGGAATCGAAGGTGCAGGCGTTCAAGCTGAGTACGTCATGGAAGATTGCGAATCGCAACTCTATAGCAACACGACTCCGATGTCAACCATTTCTCACAGGGGAATCACATCAAGAATCTCTCAATCGCACGGAAATTGCTATCGCGGTTACTGTCTGTTCCTTTGATCCCGCACTGGAGCTTCTGATGCGCGACAAATCGATGTTACTTTTCACTCTGAAATCCCGTTTTCGATTCGATGATGGTCGATTGCTTAGAATCAGGTGTGTTTGCTAGCCAGCCACTGACTTTCCACTTGACACCACTACAAAACTAGATTACAATTTATTGACATTGAGGTAAGTAGTAAGCCCAACCATGTTAACGTGAGTGCGAGGATTAGATTGTGTCATTAACGGAACTCATACCACTACTAGCACTCGTTGCTACCAATCTAGTTGCAGTGGCGGGTATTGTTCATTATACGGCATCAACACTCGGTAAGCGTATAGACGGTCTCGACAAGCGAATAGACGGTCTCGACAAGCGCATGGACGATATGAACGCCAATATAAATGCCCGGTTCAACGATATGAATGCGCGGTTCAGCGATTTGAGCCACCAGATGGACACGCGCTTTAACGATATGAACACCCGGATCGACGACCTCCGATCGCAAATGAACCGCGAACACGACGCCCTATCGAAAAAAGTCGACGCTCACATCAACAACCAACAAATCCACCAGCCGCGAGTATGAGGGCAACCCGCCTTTCTTCCTCCGAGACGCCAGTGAGTAACACGCATATTCCAGTCCGCTTTGTGTAACCCACACCGATAGGATGGATCATCGGAGATCATACGAACGAACAGCGATTACTTGATCTTGCTTAATCGCCGATTCCATCCAACAAATACTCTACATCGAAAGTCCCAACAGTCCTCGCGTAAACTGGAAATCGGTATTCCCCTTCCCGTACAGCTTGGGGGTATATTCACGAGATGCAACTTGGAGAATCACGTCAAGCATCTGGTTTGAAAAAGACTCCGGTGACCAATCGCCGCTGGAAGGTGTCACGTCTAAATCGTCCGTATAGATAGACGCCGTCGTCTCATCGCTCGTCGCCTGAACCAACGGAATCATGCGATGCGATTGAAGAGGGTGTCCCACGATATGTGCCAGCACAAGATCCACGCCTGTCGCTCCCAACCCTGTCAGCGTCTCGACGGGATGATCTGTTGGCGTTTCCATGACATGCAACCCTGCACCGGCTATCGCCTGTCCATAGGCGAGCGTGTTTTTTAGCTCTCGATCGCCAAGAACTGTTTCCAAATAAACTGGCGAAGTCAAGAATGTGGCGTTAGCCGGGGCAGTGACGGTACCACCAGCGCTGGCAATTTCCTGTGTCAACCGCGCGAGACTCAAAGCGGCCATCTCGGTGACCTTTCCGGCTGAAGTTAGTCCCAGACGCAGGTGCTCCAAGCCGGCATTGGAGTGGCGCGGCGGTGGCATTGCATCCAGAGTGTTTTCAAACCAACGTTCCACTTTTTGCGTTACCGCTTCGATGCCGCCGTCCAACTGGATGCTCGCCCAGCCGTAACGACTGCTGTCGATTCCGTGCGTTTCAAGCGCATGCAGTATATGGTCGTTATGTGTCTTTTCGCACCCGTGCTCCAAGAGCAGCCCGAGACCGACGGTCGGGTGGGTGAGATGCCCTACGAGCGTGCGCGTGTAAATCTCCTCCGTTTGTCCGCTCGACACGCCGCATCCCTCGGTATGCGCTAACGCAACATAGCGAGAAATCCCTTTGTCCCTCCCCAACTCGCGGTCATTCAGGCGAGTGGCAATCATCTGGGCAATCTGCCCGGAGCAGAGGCTTGTCGGAAGAATCAAGCCGATCTGATCACTGCGATGGCTATCCCCCACTTCGAGCGCGCGAAACGTGTCGCTCCGGACTGGCGCATCGACGTTGACGGGAATGGACATGCCGTCTCGCATTTCTGAGACAGCCGCGACAGAATCCAAATCCGTTGGACCCGTCTGCTTCCAGTCTCTCCAGAGCGACACTTGGGAATGTCCCGCCCTTTCCCCCACAGACCGTTCGCCGGACGCAACATCAATCATGAGGTCAAGCGTCTCCTCGCCCAACTCCTCCATGGATGTCCCGTCGAGATATGCCCCGGCATTCACATCCATATCCTTTTCCAGCAGATTGTATCTTTCGGTCGTGGTCACAATCTTTATCGTCGGAACGAAGGGAAAGTTGGTGATGGAGCCGTTTCCCGTCACGAAAAAAATCATGTTTGCACCCGACGACACCTGTCCCGCGATGCTTTCAAGGTCGTTCCCCGGACTGTCCATAAAATAGTAGCCCGGCTCGGACATCAACTGGCTATAGTCGATGACATGGTCCAAGCGAACGTCCGGGTGCCGCTTCATGGCGGCGCCAATCGACTTGATGGCGATGTTGTACAATCCCCTGAAATTATTGCCTCCGCTGGGATTCCCCTCGGCGGAGTGACCGTGCCAACTGGCGCGCTCTTTGAACCGTGCAATTGTGTCGAGAAACGTCGATGCCGTATCCAAATCCTTGACATTCTGGAGCACATAGTGTTCCGCGCCCATGAGTTCGTCCGTTTCCGCGAGGTTCGCTGCCCCGCCGAAGCGAATGACCTCCTTGGCGACATAAGCGGCAAGCGGATTGCCCGACACACCCGAAAATGCGTCCGATCCTCCGCACTGAAGCGCAATCTTGACGTTCGAGAGAGGCTGTTTCGTGCGCTTCATCGCATTGACCCGTTGCAGCCAACCGCTGATGATAGTTTGACCTTCTTCCAAATTTGCGTCAAAACCACCGTGTATGCTCAGAAAATGATGTAATACACCGTCAAGCGGGTAACCTTGTTTGATCAGATAATCCTGAAGCATCCGGTTTGTCACCGATTCCGAACCGTAGTCAACGGCGAGAATCGCCCCGACGTTCGGGTGAATCACAAAACCGGCGAGCGTTCGCAGCAGCATATCCAGATTGTTGGGTGTTCTACCCTCTCCGCCTTCGGTATGCGCCACGGCGATAACCCCGTCTATGTTTTCATAGTCCGCGGCGCACTCCTTCATTCGGCTCACCAAGGCGTTGACAAAGCCTGAAGTCCGCGAGGTCGTGCCCATGACTACAATATAGTTTCGTGTCCCAACGCCGCGTCCTCCATCCCGCTCGTAACCTTCGAAAAACCTGTCGTCCTCATGTCGGGAGACCGGGATGCCTGGCTGGAAATTCTCTTCATCAAGATGGTACGTGATAATCTCATCCCTGAAGTTGGGGTGTGATGGCAAATCAAAGTCGAGATGTCGCAAGGATAGCGAGTCAATCATCTTCTGATTGCACACATAGTCGCCCGGGCGAATCTGCGAGATTGCAAAGCCGAACGGCAGCCCCCAAGACAGCAGAGGTTCGCCAATCGGAATCTGCTTGATGGCAAACCGATGCCCCTCCAAAATCGTGTGGGACAGCTTAAAAGATTCTCCATTGCAATCTATTTCCGAATTCGCTTCTAATCGACACGTAGCGATTGCCACATTATCGCTTGGGGCTGGCAGCCGCGCGATGTCATCAAAGTTGTATTGATTGTCCATTGTCCTCTTCTCCAATTCGGTTACGCTACTTCTTTCCGATAGATGGTGACCTCCATGGCGTCGCGCTTCACCCACGGCAGCTCCGTGTCAAACCAGCGCGTTTGGCAATCATATCGGGAACGAACATACTCTAGATAATCCGCCATACTATCCGCGCCAATACCCACGTTATCCGCGACGATGGTCGCTCCATCCACGAGACGCGGTTCTATCGCCTGAAAACATGGAAAGTAGTTGCTGAAATTATTGTCCAGAAGCAGAAAATCGACTGACTCGTTAATGGTTTGCAGCACCTCTATAGCGTCACCAACACGAGAATCAACCAGATCGCCGAATCCGGCGCGGTTGAAATGTGTCTGCGCATCACGGGCGCGGTCCGGTTCGATTTCCACGGTTATCAATCGTCCCTTGCCCGCGGTTTTGAGTTTCTCTAGCATCCACAATCCCGAATATCCAATCGCCGTTCCGCATTCCACGATAAGGGAAGGTCGTGCCTTTTCGACGAGCGTCGTGAGAAACTGGGCTTTCTCCGGTCCCAACATCGGTATGCCCTCTTCTCGGCATCGTTTGTCTACCTCCTGAAGAACTTCATCGAAGTTCGTCATCTCGTGTCCCTCTATTTAAATGTAAGATGGATTTCCTGATTGCAACAAGTCGGGAATCGGAATTCCCTCCTACTCAATACACACCCTCTATGAAATGCCTATCGCGATTGCCGATCGTTCCTTCGATTTTGTTCGAAACCGCATTGACTTCCAACCAACCCCCTGATAAAATACCATCCACGTCAGATACTCCAACTAAAATGTTCGGATGTGCAAATAGGAGAGCGAAAATGCCGACGAAAGAGGAACTTTACGATCAAGCGTTAACCCACTTCGGAAACGACGAACTAGATGATGCCGTGGCTGCATTCATCGAATTGATTGAACAATATCCCGACTATATTGATGGGCCTATCGGACTCGGACATACTTACGAACGTCAAGGGAAATACGACGAGGCAATCCAAGCGATAAAGAAAGCTATCGAGATGGATCCTTCGGACCCCTTGGTCTACACTAGCCTGTCCGTGTGCTATCAGCGTAAAGGCATGATCCAAGAAGCCGAGGACGCTATGGCGAAGTCCCAAGAGTTGCAGATGGCTTCAAACCTGTCTTAGCGAAACGCATTTGAATTGAACTTGCGTTTTGACAGCTACGCACCCCGCACCGACTTCAGCCGTAAAGAATTCGTAACCACGAACACCGAACTACACGCCATTGCTCCCGCTGCAATCATCGGATTCAACAGGAAACCGTTCAGGATCGGATACAACACGCCCGCCGCAATCGGTATACCCAGCACATTATAGAAAAACGCCCAAAAAAGGTTCCACCGAATCGTTCGGAACGTTCTGTAACTCAACCGAATCGCCGTGACAACGTTCATCAAATCGCCTTTAATCAGCGTGATGTCCGCCGTCTCGATTGCGATGTCGGTCCCCGTGCCTATGGCAATTCCCACGTCGGCGTGCGCCAGGGCGGGGGCATCATTTATGCCGTCGCCAACCATCGCAACCACCTTGCCCGACCCCTGTAATTCACGGACACGGTTCGCTTTATCCTCAGGCAGTACCCCCGCTTGATACTGATCAATCCCCACCACCTCCGAAATCGCACGCGCGGAGTTCTCGTTATCACCCGTCAACATCACCGTTTCCAAGTTCATATCCCCCAAGGCGCCCACGGCTTCGGCGGCTCGCGCCGTGAGCGGATCGGCAATCGCAATCAGTCCGGCAATACGTTTTTCTATGGCAATCCAAACGGGCGTCTTACCTTCAATCGACTGCTTCGCTTCCGCCTTAACGCCGTCCGTGGGCAATTCAACGCCGACATCCTCCATCAACCGCCGATTGCCGACGTGCACAAACTGCTTGTTGACAACGGCTCGAATCCCGTGTCCGGCGATGGCTTCAAAATCCTGGAGGCGCTCCGTCGCCTGGTCCTCAGTCAATTGAGCATCCGGAAAACGATCGGTATACGCCCGGACGATGGCTTGCGCCAGCGGGTGTTCGGACCTCGACTCAACTGTCGCCGCAATCGACAACACGTCTTCTTCCCGATGATCGGAGAATGTCATCACATCTGCAACGGTCGGTGTGCCTTGCGTCAGTGTGCCGGTTTTGTCAAAGGCAACCGTCGTTACACGATGCACCGTTTCAAGACTTTCGCCCCCCTTGATGAGGACGCCCAACTCTGCACCTCGACCCGTTCCTACCACGATAGCCGTCGGCGTTGCCAGCCCCAGCGCGCAAGGACAGGCGATAATCATCACCGCGATAAAATTCTGCAACGCCAACGAGAAACTTGGACCAACCAACATCCAAACGACGAACGTCAACGCGGCAACCCCAATGACAATCGGCACGAAGATTCCGGCAATCCGGTCGGCGAGGCGCTGCACCGGCGCTTTCGATCCTTGCGCATCTTCAACCAATGCGATGATTTGCGCCACTACGGTGTCTTCACCAATCTTGGTGGCTTCAAAGACAAAGCTGCCCATTTTGTTGATTGTTCCGCCAATGACCTCGTCCCCAATCTTTTTGGATACCGGCATGGCTTCGCCTGTCAGCATAGATTCATCCACGGTTGAACCGCCATCCCGCACAACGCCATCAACGGGAATCTTTTCGCCAGGACGCACCACTATCCGATCCCCCACCAACACATTCTCAATCGGAATCTCGATCTGGGAGCCGTCGCGCAGGATGTGTGCGCTTTTTGGTTGAAGACCGACCAGTTTCTTGACTGCCTCCGAAGTGCGCCCCTTCGCCCGTGTCTCCAAGAATTTGCCGACGAGGATAAGCGTGATAATCATCGCGGCGGTCTCATAGTAGTTTGCTCCGCTAGGCGTCGGCGAAAGGAACGACGAAATCGTCACAAAGAGACTGTATCCGTAAGCGGCGAAGGTGCCGAAGCTGACGAGCACATTCATGTCGGCAGAGAGACGTTTAAGTGCGTTATACGCCCCTCTGTGAAAATGCCAGCCCGCCCAGAACTGGATTGGCGTCGTTAAGATTAGAAGGAGGGTTAGTTTCAAACGGAGGAGGGATGATGCCTGCGGATGGTAGAACATCAACCCCATTGAAAGGAGGGAAATGACCGCGCTGACAACAATCTTGCGCTTCAGTTTTGAAAGTTCAAGACGATGGGCTTCCTCCTGCGCTGCGATTCGCGCCTCGCGCGACTCCACCGCCACCATTGGTTCATAGCCCGCGTCAACGATTGCTCGGTGCAGCGCTCCGACACCGGCTAACGGCTCGTTGTACGTTACGAATGCCTGTTCCGAGCTAATGTTTGCGCTCGCCTCCAAGACACCGGGTACCGCTTTCAGCGCCTTTTCAACTCTCGCAATACAAGCCGCGCAGTGCATTCCCTCAATAGCGATTGTCGTCCTGCGAGGAGAAACCACGGTATCGTCCATTGGTGTGTAGCCATCCGTAATGCGTAATACGTGATGCGTAACGGATTTTTTCACGTATTACGCATTACGATTAGGTGAGTGAAAAACGAGTAATCCCCGCTGGGGCTTTGACGAGGGGCGAGTCGGTTTTACTATACACCTGTCGCGCCGCTGGCACTATCAAAAACTGGTGGGCGGGGATCTCTATCGCACTCACTGATCGTCCGTTTGATCCCACCCTACATAATGTACAAAGTCGAGTTTATGAGTTGACTCTTGCCCATGTACCGAACGATGACGACCTGTGCTAATTGTTTTCAAACGCCTGACGTATCAGGGACACGATGTAGTCCAAGTCGTCGTTGTCGTAAGAGATGTTGTTAAGATCATCGACAGAGTTGAGAGGGTAAAGAGGCCTAGTGAAGTCTTCACGGTTGGGTATAACATCGCCTACCTTGGCGATAACCACCCGCAACCACCTACTGTATCGTATGTCCTGTATGCACACCTGCCGAGGGTCTTCAATTTCAGAAGGATCCAACCGTAACTGTAAACTGAGCCATTTCCGCTGTCCCAGAAGGCAGACGAAACCCTTGCCGTTTTTCTCGTAAACAATATAGTTTTTGTTGATTTTTTCCCTGACAGAGTTATCCAAGTCTAAAATGCGGCGTTGTAACGGTACGAATAATTGGCGCCATTCCTCAACGAAATAAGGGTGATTGTCGATTAATGTCCAGCGGGAATTCTGTTGTCGTTCTTGAGAACCTCCATCCGGAATCATTGGCGTTGGCGGCGGGGCGGCGCCTTTCTTCGCAGGCGCGTCAACTTTTTCTATGTTTAGGCAACTCAGGAAATTCAACACTTGTTCATCGGTTGGCTTATACCCACACAAACTTTCGGATTTCTCCGCCACGATCTCTAGCAGAAATTCGTCTGCCTCCTGCACCAACTTTGTCCACGCCTCTGGCAAACTCATCTCGACCTGTCGCTGTCTTGAGACGTTCTGGTAGTCGTGCGCGATTGCGCGGATGGCTTCACCAGTGCGTATTGATTCGTAGTTCAGGTACCTGTCAAGGCGCGCGGTGCTGTCCTCGCTGCCCCCGGTAATTAAATCCAACTTGCACACTCGACGCTCCTTGTAATTGCCTTGTCCGCTCGGGTAGAAAAAGTGCCACTCCTTTCCGTCAGTGAGTACAGCAACTGGCACGCCTTCGTGAAAAGCGTATTGAAACAGTTGTCGTTCTCCCTCTTCATCAATCAGTCCAACTTTTTTGACTTCAATGAAGATTAACGGCTTTGATTGTGGATGACACAGCGCGAAGTCCACTCTTGTCCCTTGTACGGAGTATTCGGGCGTGACAATATTGGTGTTATACCTAGGCCACGCCAAGGCGTCAAGCAACCTGCCCACGATGCCGTGAGAAACCTGCGCCTCATTTGTAAATTGTCCTTCTTGTAGACCCTTGCGTATGTCATCAACGTGCTCATTAAGTGTCATTTCTTAAATTCTCCGTAGGACTTACGCAGTCGAGCGCTTAAATCCGTCTAGTCCGACAATTCCGCTGTAGGGAATAATGATCATTATTCCCTACGAAAACCCCGCAACATGGGAATACTGCCAAAATCTTAATTGTACGCGTTCTGTGTAAATCCCGTTCTCCGAATAGACTCGTAGCGGAGAATAGGCTTAACATGCTACAGGTTGTATTCCTACCCTAAACTCAACTGCCCCGCTTCAACGGGTGCTCCCGATTCTTAATCGGAAATTCGACGCGCGCGCCCGTAAGCTGCGATTCGTACGCTCCCACAATCATCTCCAAGGCGGCGACAGCATCTTCGGCGCTGGAAACAGGTTTACGATCATTCTCGATCGCACCAATCAGGTCAATGATGGCAAGTTGGTTGCCGCTCGTTATCCCGTCACCCTCAACCGAAGGCGGATCGCAGATTTCCACAAGTTTCCGCTCTTGCGACTCATCGCGCGGCGACCAGCCCACATCCGGAAAGATCGTCACCGAATTCGGCCCCCCGCCCGGTAGTAAGACACCCTCGCTGCCAAGAATCTCCGTACCGCCTCTTCCGAACTGATCCTTCCGCGAATCATACAAACCGGAAACACCGCTCTTAAAGGCGAAATAGCTATTGACGCAATCGCCAGCCACCGGTCCAACCGGTTCCGAACCTTCCCAAGCGTCATCAATCGTAATTTCCCTTCCGTTCACGGTGATGTGCGCGTGCATCCAGTCGACATCTCCGACAAGGAAACGCATCATGTTGAAGGTATGGGTGCCTAGCGTAATCATGTCTTCGCCGCCACCACGTCCGTCCTGTTTGCCGTGCACGTAGATGGCTTGTACGTCGCCGATTATTCCCTCCGCCAGCTTCGTTTTGAGAGCCTGCGTCACTGGCGAATACACCTGCTGATGCGCCACCGCGATTTTCAAACCCTTCTCCTTGGCGGCTCTGACGATGGCATCCCCGTCGGCGAGCGTGGCGGTCATCGGCTTTTCGCAATAGATATGGCAGCCGGCGTCAAGGCAAGCTGGCACCATTTCAAGATGTGCGGGAATCCAGCGCGGACACACGCTCACGATATCCAAATCCTCTTTTGCGAGCATATCGCGATAATCGGCGTAGTCGCGCTGCGCTCCCGTCTCCTCCACCGCCTTCTTTCGTCCGGCGTCGTCCGGATCGGCTACGGCGACGAACTCGACATTCTCCAAGTTTTTGTAAGCGATATGCAGTCCATGACCGTAATTTCCGGCGCCCGTATGCCCGATGGCAGCGGCGCGGTAGGTTTTTTGACCCATGAAATTTTCTCCTTCAGATGGTTTGAAATTCGTCCCCAAGAAATCTGGCAAAACTACTAAAACGGCAGTTCAAGATTCTGTGTCCTCACGGCAGCGGCTTGGGGAGTCAGTGCGCCGAGCGGTTTCTCCCCGTTCAAAACACGCGCAAAATCCTCGACAGTCATATCGGCGACCCGTAGATTCGCATCCTTGGTTCTCCCGGCGATATGAGGTGTGTGCACCACGTTGTCGCGTCCGCGCAACGGGTCATCCACCGGCAATGGTTCAACGTCGTAGACATCGAACGCCCCCGCCAATTCATCGGCGAGGATACGCTCCCGCAAGGCATCCATATCTACGGCGAATGCACGTGTGATTGCAACAACCAAAGCGCCTTTGTGCAAGCGATAAATGCGTTCGCGCGAGAGCAGATGGCGTGACGACGGCGTAGGCGGTACCGCGATAAACACTATGTCGGCTTCGCTAACGAGCATGTCCATATCGACAGAACGCACATCCCACTCATTGAACAGGGATTCATTCACGAAGGGGTCGTAGCCGTCAACCGTTGCGCCAAAAGCCCTGCACCACTGGGCAATCTTCCTGCCAATCTGTCCCAATCCAACAACCCCGATGTGCTTCGTCCCGAGATCGCCGTTCACAAAGTCAGGCGCGTCGCAGAATTGACCGTAAGCATACGTCCACAATGGTTCCCTATTCACCATGCGATGGTGCCATTGTGCCGTGCGTCTCAGCGCCGACAAGGCTAATCCGAAAGCGCATTCGGCGACCGATTGCGCCCAGGCGCGCGTCGATTCGATAAGCGGGATGTTCCTCGCCCGCAACGCGTCGAACGGATCTTTCTTGCCGGTATTGTCCTCCATCGTACCAACCACTCGCAGCTTGGGCGCACGGGCGACGCATTCGGGTGTTAAGTTACCGCCGAAACGGGCAATTCCCACGACATTATCCAGCTCAATCTGTTGATGAATCGGCTCCTTACTTTCTGTGTTGAGGACAAGCGTGGTGCCCAATTCATTGAGGCGCGAGACCATACGCTCGTGCAAAAATGGCCAAGATTTCTCCAACCCGGGATGGCGGGTAAACAAAAACTGATTTTCAGACATTAAGTGAACTCCGTTTCCTAACAGGATATTGTGAAAAATTACGACTGAATTGCGAAAGTCCTAGAGAAAGAACGTCAACACTCAAGGATTGCGTGGAAGGCGAATCTTCCAACCCTCCAAACTTCCATTCTTCGAAACCTACTCTTCCTAACCGCCTTGGAAGATAAACTTCAACTCTGCGACTTGCCTACACCCAACCGTGCTCGCGCGTTATCGGTGAACCGGACGTCTGAGTCGTCCAATTCAAACCGCTCTCCAAGAGCACTTCCTGACCCGTTATTGCCGATTCCTCTGCCGCGAACAGGATTTCCATGATGTGCCGCCCCCACTCGCCGTGCGCGGGCGGCTCAATGTTCTGCTGAATCGCTTCGACAAACCCTTTCCACTCGTTCTGAAACTGAGCGGGTGGATCGTCAAACGCCACGTCCTCCCATTTGTCATCCTTTCCAACCTTGACGAACTTTTCGCCGTGCTGGCTGAACCGCAGCGATCCGTTAGCGCAGATAACGTGACACTCGTAACTCGGCGCGCCGTCCGCGTAGCCTACCGATACGGCAACACCCGCCAGTCCATTCTTGTACCGAATGAACGCCGTAGCGGAGTCGTCGCCCGCCTGATAGTGCGCGCGTGTTCCGATAGATGCGGACACGGAGACCGCCTGCGACGCCATCACCCACGTCAGACGGTCGACCACATGAACACCGTTTGACAGCCACATGCCGCCGCCGTGGTAGCGGCTGCGGTACTGTGGGGGACGTCCCGAGAATCCCCATTTTTTGGACATGTAGCACACGGCGGTGACAAGCGGTCCCAACTCGCCCGAATCAAGAATTTCTTTCGCCTTCAGGCTTGTTCCATAGAAGTGTTGCGTCTGACCGACCATCAACTTGACTCCATTGGCAGAAGCGGCTTCGATCATGTCGTCGCACTGCTCCAGGCTAATCGCCATCGGCTTTTCGACCAACACGTGCTTGCCGGCATTGCACGCATCCACGGTAAGGCGGTGATGGAGTTGGTGTCCTAACGTTACAGCTACGGCGTCAATCTCGTCGTCTTCTAGGAGTTCGGTATGAGTGCCGTACCCCTTGCGAATGTTGTATTTCTGCATGTATTCTCGCCGCGTTTCCTCGAAGAGATCCGCGACGGCGACGACTTCAACCTGATCGTGGAGCTGCGCGATAGCATCGCAGTGGGAGCGTGCGATACCGCCGCAACCGATGATTCCAACCCGTAGCTTGTTCATGAATTCTATTTTCTCCTTGTCTTTTGACTGATTGAAGTGGCGATGACACAAGTTAAAGGATGTACGTTTATCTGAAAATTTCTGATCCAATTTTTGAGTTAGTTGCTACATTTTCAAACGTAGGACTTACGCGGCAATAGGAAGTCGTGATGCGGAGAGATAGCTATCGATGAACCGACTGAATAAGGCGGGTGATAGCCAATCCTGCGATGGAACTCTCGTAGAAATCCCACAAAAATCGCTATTCACTGCCCGTCTACGGTTTTAGGGCTTTTACTGACCACTATCCACTTACAGGCGTCCGAATGCGCAACTCCGAAGTTGTTTGGGCGACCTGTTTATCAAGCGTTCTCCTCTTGGCGGTTAGCGAGTTGAGCACGGAGGCGTTCCAACTCCGCTTCCGTCTCTCGCCGCCGCTCGGCTTCTTCTGCGGCAAGTGCCTGCGCTTCCACTCTAAGGCGATGCTCTTCCTTAGATGTTGTAATCGGCGTACCATCAGGAAGATACGGGCGCAAAAGCCTGACTTTGGTAGTAAGTTGCTCCTCCCATCGAAACCAGAGATTTAACGCTTCGCTGAACAAGCCGCCCCGTTCATCCGGCGTGATTTCCTTCATGCCACCCGAAGGAATCCGCCGCCATCCACGAAATTCCGATCGCTTGTCCATTTCGGGTTGATGGATAAAGTATTCCTTAACGCCTATATCAACCATGTACAGTCGGACTTTTTCATGCCGATCCTGATTCGCTGTCGTGTGGGAAAGGAATTCAAAAACAGCCGTAGGAACGGCGCCTTCCGACCAGGTATAAAAGCTTCGCCGCTGTGGATTTTTATCAGCACCTAGGACGACGTAAACATCAGGGGCGACGAACTTTGTGATGTCTCCTTCGCGATAATAGATGAAACTGTCAATGCCAATGTAAATGTGTGAGTTAATTTCAAAATATCGCGAAAGTTGATCGGAAAATGTGGTAATCTGCTCAGCGTGAAATCCTGTCGCTGCCATGGGTTCATCGTCCTCGCACGGGTATCCCTCAATGTAAATCGTCGGTTTTCCACTCGCTTTTGGAAAGACGGGCATATACTTTCTCTGCTTGAATTGAAACTCATTTACGGTATCCATAATCATCCTCCTTCGCAAAAGCTATCTACAGTCCGTTGGATAATCCGTGTAGTGACGAAACCGAGTTTTTGAAGACTTGCTGCCTCTCTTCTACTAGTCCGTGTAATCTTCTATTTGGGCGACATAACAATCGTTTGTTAATTTTACGCCTGGATGCGACGGTTAGAACTTCCTATTTGAGGTTTTCAACGGAGTAAAATTTATCAGACAACACTCCACTTGTCAAGAACGAATCACTAAGGCAATCAGATGCGACCACTCCGCCATTGCGTGCCACCTTCCTTCGAGCGAACCACAAACGATTGTTGTAGAGGACGGCCCCGAGCCGTCCCGAACGCAGCCTTCGAATGTTCTGGCAGTGCGCCTCTTCTATCCTTGGACTTGGCCCACAATCAGATGCGTTTCCCTCTAGCGGAGAAAACGATGGGGATTGAATAAACGTACTTCATTTGGTATAGTTAAAATATTCTTCGATCTCTCAAACGCAAGCGAAAGCCGACAACTCGCCACAATTCCCGAATACCAAAAATGCCACGACAAAAAATCTATCCCTCCTACCAACTGGCAGAGATTCTAAAAGATGCCAAAGCAAACGACAAAACCATCGTCACGACTAACGGCTGTTTTGACGTGCTGCACCTCGGCCATCTGCGTTACCTGCAGGCTGCACGTGAGGTCGGCGATCTGCTGGTCGTTTGCGTAAATAGCGACAGTTCTGTGCGTGCGTTGAAAGGCGCGGACCGTCCGCTTGTACCGGAAGACGAACGCGCGGAACTGTTGGCAGGGCTAGAATGCGTGGATTATGTCACGGTATTCTCTGAACGCGATGCAAAAGCAGTGCTGTCACAACTGAAACCTGACATTCACATCAAGGGCGGGGATTACAAAAAAGATGAGGTAATTGAGCGGGAGGTCGTGGAAGCAAACGGCGGGAAGGTAATGGTTGGATTGAATGTCCCGGGGAAGTCGACGACTAACCTTATAAAGACCATTCGAGACAAGCACGGAGCGGTGTAATAGCTACACCTACTTACAGACTAAGTCAATTTGGCTTTATGTAGTTTGGTTTTTGCTCTTACAGTTCATTGCAAGTTCTCAGTAGGAGCGAGTTTTACCCGCGTCCAATCTAGCGACCGAGCAAGGAGTGATAAAGCAACAAATAGTGACTGCGAAAGAAATTCCGGGCCGTTGATCAGTCGCTGGATCTTCCTTGGTCTGGCTCGCCAAGCAACTGCTCAAGTTCCTCCAAGATGTCCGTTCCATCACCATCGTCACCTTCTTCCTGACGATTGTCGTCCTCCTCCGATCCCCCTTCCACAGACTCAAGATCGGTGCGAAACTCGATTAGATTTGCCAAATAACGTTCACGCGTGATATTTTCGGCCTCGCCATGGTTCTCGCGTAAACACTCTCCGCAATACTGACCAATCAGCTGAATCCCCTCATTAACTTGGCTTAACGCTTCTGTCCGATTGTCCTCCATTAGATTCAATTCCGCAGACGCGATGCTGTTCATCATGAGCATATATCCCTTGTACTGGTAGCTCTGCCACGCAATTTCGGACGGGGCGAATTTCTTCGCCAAGTTCGTCACCGCCAGGTTGGTGTCGGTGTCGCGCTTCACGTCATGCCAGCGTTTAATCCCCGCACATAACAGGTAGCGGGTATACCGGTCATACGATTCGTCAAACAGTGTTCCCCACTCCTCCTCGGTTAATTCAAAACCCTCATCGCTGCCGTTCGAGTCTTGGTAGTCATCCATCCGACTTTGGATATAGCTGTAATACGAACTCTTCCCGTGGGGTTTCCGCCCGTCAGGGCGCCCGGAGGTATACATGCGCGACACTGTAAACGGGTTTGGCCGTACGGTAATCACCTCCCTGCCGTCCGGCATTCGCACGATTTTTATAGGATGTTCATCATCAAACTCGAGGTCATTCAGAATCTCGTCAAGTGTCTGTATCAGATGTCTATGATTGTTGATGGAATCAGTCGTCATTGTTTAATAAGAGGATAAATCGGTAATTCGATCATCCCAACCCCGCTTTTTGTGGCAGCAATCCATGATGTGATTAAAAATTCCAAGTCGAAAGATAAAAACTATCTAAACACCATTGTCCAATTCACGAGATGTGCTACACTTCGTGCTCTTCATAGTAACTTTGGAGGGGCGAAACCGAGATTTCGCCGCGCCGGAGCGCATCTATCCCATTAACGGCGCCAGAGGCGCCCGCAATCGTGGAAAACAGAGGTATGTCGTGCTCAATCGCCATCTTCCGGATTAGACTTTCATTAGAGTGGTGAGAATCACCCGTCGGTGTATTGATGATGAGCGCAACAGCGTGATTCTTGATATAATCGTAAATGGTCGGGCGTCCCTTCCCGATACTATGCACCAGGGTAACACCCATGCCGTTCCTACGAAGTACCTTTGCCGTTCCGTGGGTTGCAATGAGTTTGAACCCCATATCCCAAAGTTTATTGGCGATGAAAAGAATAGCGCGTTTATCCTTGTTCCGGACGCTGATAAACGCCGTGCCTTCAAGCGGCAGTTTGTCGCCGCACGCTTCCTGCGCTTTGGCAAACGCTTGAGACAGATTCATGTCGATTCCCATCACTTCCCCGGTCGATTTCATTTCGGGTCCGAGACGTGAGTCCGCTCCCGGAAAACGATTAAAGGGAAATACAGGCGCCTTCACGCTGAAATAATCCGGCTCAATCTCCGCCGTAAACCCTAGTTCTCTGAGGGTTTTCCCCGCCATAACCCGCGCCGCCAATTTTGCCAACGGGACACCGATGGCTTTGCTGACAAACGGAATCGTCCGCGAGGCACGCGGATTCACCTCAAGAACAAAAATCTGATCGTTGCGGATGGCATACTGAACATTCATCAGACCGCATAAGTTTAGCGTCTTTGCGAGTGCATAGGTGTACTCTTTCAGTTGGTCAATCTGATCCTCTGCCAGCGTATACGGCGGCAACACACAGTCGCTGTCCCCGGAATGGATGCCCGCTTCCTCGATATGCTCCATAATTCCGCCTATCACGGTGACATTCCCGTCCGAAATCGCATCCACATCCACCTCAATGGCGTCTTCCAGATATTTGTCGATGAGTATCGGGTGCTCCGGCGATGCGGCGACCGCCGAACGCATGTAACCCATCAGTAGTTCCTCATTGTAGACAATCTGCATAGCGCGTCCGCCCAGAACATAAGACGGACGCACGATGACGGGATAGCCGATCGACTCGGCAATGGGCGCCGCCTCTTCAATCGAGGCCGCGATGCCGTTTGGCGGTTGAGCCAGCCCGCTCTGATTCAACACCTCTTTGAACAATTTTCGATCCTCCGACCGCGCGATGTCGTCAGGACTCGTGCCGATGATTGGCACGCCGGCTTCTTGCAGCCCCAGCGCGAGATTCAGCGGCGTTTGACCGCCAAATTGAACTATCACGCCGTCCGGTTGTTCGCGGTCGACAATGTTCAGAACATCCTCATGCGTGAGCGGTTCAAAATAGAGTCGGTCCGACGTGTCGTAATCTGTGCTGACGGTTTCGGGGTTACTGTTCACCATGATAGTTTCGAATCCGTCTTCTTTAAGCGCCATCGCGGCATGGACGCAGCAGTAATCAAATTCGATTCCCTGTCCTATCCGATTGGGTCCCCCGCCCAAAATCATAATCTTCCTTTTCGATGTCGGTCGAACCTCGTCCTCGCTGGAATACGTCGAATAGTAGTACGGCGTTTCGGCTTCAAACTCGGCGGCGCAGGTATCCACGGTCTTGAACGTCACTTCAATCCCCGCCGACTTGCGCCACCTTCTGATATCGGCATCGGAAACACCACATATGCTTGCGAGTTGGCGATCAGAGAATCCGAGCTGCTTTGCTTTGTAGACCAGTTTCCGCGTCGGCTCCATTAACGGCTCATTCGGCATCCAATGTCGAAGTTTCTCCTCAAGCTCCGCCTCAAAGTCGACAATCTCCTTGATGTTATAAAGGAAGAATGGATCTATTTTAGTATAGCCGTGAATCTGTTCAACACTCATCCGTTGCCGCAACGCCTGTTTGATGTAAAAAATCCGTTCGACGTTCGGTACGGTAAATTTCTGATCTAATTCAGACAGCGGCAGTGCCTCAAGCTCATGATTATCCAACCCGTGCCACCCGGTTTCCAGCGAGCGCAATCCCTTCTGCAACGCCTCCTTGAAGGTCCTGCCAATCGACATCGCTTCCCCTACCGACTTCATCTGGATGGTCAGCGTTTCGTCCGTACCGCGGAATTTCTCGAATGCCCAACGCGGAATCTTGACGACAACGTAATCAATCGTAGGTTCAAAGGATGCCGGCGTTTGGCGAGTGATGTCGTTCGGAATCTCGTCAAGCGTAAACCCGATAGCCAATTTGGCTGCGATTTTGGCAATTGGAAAGCCGGTGGCTTTGGAGGCGAGAGCGGAACTCCGCGAGACGCGCGGGTTCATCTCAATTACAACCTGCCTTCCGTCTCCCGGGTGGACTGCAAACTGAATATTGGACCCGCCCGTATCGACCCCAATTTCGCGGATGATTTTGATTGCCGAGTCCCGCATGTACTGATACTCTTTGTCCGTCAATGTCTGCGCCGGGGCAACCGTAATGCTATCCCCTGTATGAACCCCCATCGGGTCTAGGTTTTCAATCGAGCAGATTATCACGACGTTATCGGCGCCATCGCGCATGACTTCAAGTTCAAACTCTTTCCATCCGATCACCGACTCTTCAATCAAGACTTCGCTAATCGGGCTTAACGCCAATCCGGTGCCGACCATCTTCTCGAACTCTTCGATGTTGTAGGCAATCCCGCCCCCAGTGCCGCCGAGTGTGAACGCCGGGCGAATAATTGCCGGAAAACCGATCATGGAAATGAGGGCGTTGGCGTCCTCTAACGAATGTGCGATACCGCTATTCGGTACGCTCAACCCGATTTCCAGCATCGCTTTCTTGAAGAGTTCACGGTCTTCGGCTTTCTGAATAGCGTCCAGTTTTGCCCCGATGAGTTCTACTCCATGCTCATCAAGTACCCCGGATTGCGCCAGCGCCACGGATACGTTCAATCCGGTTTGCCCGCCCAACGTAGGCAGTAGGGCGTGGGGGCGTTCCTTCGCTATAATCTGCGCGACGACCTCGGGTGTGATTGGCTCGACGTAGGTGCGGTCCGCGACTTCAGGATCGGTCATAATGGTCGCCGGATTGCTATTGACAAGTACGACCTCGTAACCCTCCTCCTTCAGCGCTTTGCACGCCTGAGTCCCCGAATAGTCAAATTCGCAGGCTTGACCGATGATGATTGGGCCAGAACCGATAATCAAGATTCTGTTAATGTCAGTCCGTTTTGGCATAATCAATCAGGGATAAAAACCAGGCGTTCATACACCGTGGAAAGCCTAACTTCTGGCGGACACGTCCTAGCCCTTACGCTCCTTTCATCAGATTTATGAACTTTTTAAAAAGATAGCTCGCATCATGCGGACCGGGAGATGCCTCCGGATGGTACTGCACCGAGAAAATTGGGTGTTCGGTGTGCCGCATTCCCTCAAGTGTCTGATCATTTAGATTGATGTGCGTGATTTCTACGGACTTGGGCAGCGACTCAATGTCCACACAGAAACCGTGATTTTGCGACGTAATCTCGACCTGCCCCGTGTCAAGCCGCTTCACGGGTTGGTTCGCGCCCCGATGTCCGAATTTGAGTTTGAAAGATGTGCCGCCGAACGCAAGCCCTAACAACTGGTGTCCCAGACAGATGCCGAACATCGGCTTTTTGCCGATGAGTTGCTTGATGGTGTCAATCGCATAGTCAACCGGCTCGGGATCGCCCGGTCCGTTTGATAGGAAGATACCGTCGGGATCAGCGGCAAGAATCTCTTCTGGGGACGTGTGAGCGGAAACCACCTGCACGTCGCACCCGTGCCGCGTCAGTTGACGCAGGATATTGTATTTAACACCAAAATCCATGGCGATCACGCGAAACCGCGGTTCGGGTATAGCATCGGGCTGTTCCCCTAACATGGTGCCGGGATCGCTCCACGAATAAGAACCTGAACAGGTCACCCGTCCGGCGAGGTCCGCTCCGACCAACCCGGGCCACGCTCGTGCTTTTGCCACTAGACTTTCGGGGAGGAGGTCTTCGGTTGAGAGCACACCGTTCATGACGCCGTGAACCCGCAATCGTCTGGTTAACGCACGCGTGTCAATCTCCTGAATCCCGATGACCCCGTGTTCTTTGAAGTAATCATCAAGGCTCCCGCTTGACCGCCAGTTGCTGTAGCGAGAGCTGTATTCACGCACGACGAACCCTTCGACCTGAGGCATGGCGGACTCGACATCAATCTCGTTGCACCCGTAGTTGCCAATCAACGGATAGGTCATTGTTACAATTTGATTCTTGTACGACGGATCCGTCAGCACCTCTTGGTAACCTGTCATACTTGTGTTAAAAACGACCTCTCCCGATGTCTCTCCGGTTGCCCCGAAATTCTCGCCCTCGAAAATGGTGCCGTCCGATAATGCCAAGATTGCTTTCATAGTGTCGAAATTTTTTTGAATTGTAGGGAATAACGATGGTTATTCTCTACAGCTTAACTTCATTCCTCAAAATCGAATACAACTTCAAATCGTGGAACCGATTCTTGGCGAACGAGTGTTGGCGTAAAACCCCTTCGAACTTCATGCCCAGCTTCTCCATCACACGCGCCGAGGCGATGTTGTCAAGCATACACGTGCCCTCAATCCGATTCAAGACCCAGCGCTTAAATGCGAAGCGAATCATTTCACGCACCGCCTCGGTCGCGTACCCTTGCCGCCAATATGATCTTGACAGATTGAAAGCCATTTCGGCTCGCCGATGATGAAAATTGAAACTGTGCAGAAAACACATTCCAATCACTTTCATATCCGCTCTGTGCACGATTGACCAACTCGCAAAATTCTCGGTCGTCAACCACGCGAGCAATTCCTCGCTATCCGCAATGGAGTGGTGAGCGCGCCAGAAGGTAAACTTCGTCACCTCGGGATCTGATATAAATTCAAATGTGTCTTCTGCATCGCTTAGTTCAGGCACCCTCAAGTGCAGTCGCTTTGTTTCCAGTGCGGGAAGATTCTCGAACCGTTCATCTTTTTTCACTTGGGACACCGTCGCGAAGCACCATTACAGGCCAACCCTTCAACTCCCAGCCATCAAAAGGAGTATTTCGACTCTTGGATTGGAAGTGTGCCGAATCGACTTTGGCGACTTTCTCCGGATCAATTAAGGTTACATCCGCAACCGCACCGACGGACAATGTTCCCCGATCTATGTGCAGGATTTCCGCAGGGATGTGCGTCATCTTCGCAATCGCATCCGATAGAGAAAGCCGATCTGCACGAACCAGATGCGTCAACACCAGCGGCACGCAGGTTTCCAAGCCGACGATGCCCGGCGGTGCTTCCATCATGCCCAACGACTTTTCAGATGGAGCGTGCGGCGCGTGGTCGGTGGCAATCGCGTCAAGCGTGCCGTCGCATAGCCCCTCAACCACCGCCTCGACATCCCTCTCGGTGCGGAGGGGCGGGTGCATCTTGGAGTTTGTCCCCTGTGTCTCAATCTCCGATTCGGTCAATGTGAAGTGATGCGGCATGGCTTCCGCCGTGACATGGACGCCTCTTCGCTTCCCCCAACGCACGAGTTCAACCGACCCGGCGGTGCTGACATGAAGTATGTGGATGTGTCCGCCCGCCAATTCGGCGAGCATGATGTCACGCGCGACAATGATGTCCTCGGCGGCATTTGCGCTCCCCGGCAGGTTGAGCTTCCGTGAGGTTTCACCAAGGTTCATCACGCTGCCGGTGCTGAGATTATGCTCCTCACAGTGCACCGTAACCGGGAATTCCAGTACCGCACTAAGCGCCAGAGCCTGGCGCATCAACTCGGCGTTCATAACCGTTTTTCCATCATCGCTTACGGCGACGGCGCCGGCTTCAAGCAGCGCTGGAATATCGGTCAACTCCTCGCCAGCAAGCCCTTTCGTGATGCTCCCCAACGGAAATACATTAGCCGCCCCGGATTCCACTGCCCGCGTCCTGACAAACTCGATAACCTCCGGCGAATCCGAGGCAGGATCGGTATTCGCCATAGACGCGACTGACGTAAATCCGCCTGCTTCCGCGGCACGGGTTCCGGTTGCAATCGTTTCCTTGTGCTCGAATCCGGGTTCGCGCAGATGAACATGCATGTCAATCAACCCGGGGGCGACAATCAGCCCTTCCGCCTCAATAACCTCAACGGCGGCGTCATGTGCTACATCAATCTTTCCGCCAACCCGCTCGATTCGGCTATCGGCTATGAGGATATCGCCCGTGGCGTCAATCCGATTCGCGGGGTCAACGATACGACCATTCTGGATTAGAATCCGTCCCATCCTCACTCGACCTCGAAAATGGTGGCTCCATCGCTGCCCCGATCCTCGACCAGGTGTACCCGAACAATCTCTTTGCGCGATGTCGGAACATTCTTGCCGACGTAATCTGCGGCAACCGGCAACTCGCGATGACCTCGGTCAATCAACACCGCCAACTGGATCGCCGCCGGGCGCCCAAAATCCATAAGCGCATCCATTGCCGCGCGTATGGTGCGCCCGGTATAAATAACCTCATCAACCAAGATGATCCGTTTACCCGTGACATCGAACGGGATATCCGTATGGTTCACTTTGATGTCCTGGTCATACAGATTTACATCGTCCCGATACAGGTAGACGTCAATTGCGCCAACGGGCACCTTGATCCCTTCAATCTCTTCCAGGTTGTTGGCTATCCGTAGTGCAAGGTGATCGCCGCGGCTCTTTATTCCGATTAACACCAGATTGCCAATCTCACGATGGTTTCGCTCCAAAATCTCGTGTGATATCCGGATTAACGCCCGCCGTACATCCTCGGCTGTCATGACTCTCGCCTTTTCGCGCATGTGTCTAAAACCTTTTTTCTTCTCTCCATCAGGAGTTCCATAATCTCTTGGATTTGTGCGAACTGTTTAACTCCCTGTCGATTCCAACTGTTCGTCCAAAATTTGTCTAAGTTGCGGTAGCCAATCTTCTCGTACTCATACGCCTGAATCATCAATTCGAGTTTGTCGGCGGCTCTCACCAATTGTCCCTCTACGGAGGTATTGCTTTCAAACTCCTCCCAGATTTCGATGTACTTCTCACCCACATCTCCAAACGCACCAAACATGGATTTGACAGCCGCTTTCTCTCCGTTCTCCTTCACATCTTCCGCGATATACTCGAGCGCCGGAAACGGAATGTCACCGATTCGCGCCTCCGCAACCTCGTGCAGCAATGCCATCCGCATCACCTTTTCGGCGTCCAAGCTCACACCGTGCGTTTTCAGCAAATCCGCCAAGATCATCGATAAAAGCGAAACCCGATAGCAGTGATCCGCCACACTCTCCCCGTCCTTGATGCCCTGAAATCGCCAACCGGTGCGCGGCAGGTTTTTGAGCACCCCAATCTCTTCGATAAAATCTAGTATGGTTTGTGCGTTTAGAGCCAAAATAGTCCGGTAGAACTTGAGGACGCCGCGAATCTAGCCGTGCGCGTTAAAAATAGGCATAAAAAAACCTCCCCGAGCGAAAAAGGGAGGCAAACAGAATATGTTGAAAGATTGCTGCAGATATATTTGGATGTTTTTTGACATCCCTTTCCTAACCTCGCCGGATTAGATTAAAAGGGTTCAACTGCACCTATTCGTTCAACACTTTTATTTTAGCATATTCTGATTGTTACAGGCAAGCAAAATTTTTGAGTGAGTTCGAATTTCCAACTCGCACCTATTTCTCTTTTCTGTTCTATTGCTGTCGACTATCCTTCCGCACTTCCCAACCCCGACCTATTACTGAACACTGGCCATCATCGGCTCTATCCTTTCACCCCAAGGATCTCCCCACACCGGATACTCATCATCGTCCAGAGACATCACCATGTAGCCCTGCGTCGCCGAAATTTCGGTGTCGCCGTCCAGCGTGCTCTCCAACTGCATGGATTCCAACGCCGGGTGATAGAGGATTTGCGTTTCGCCGTCAATCATCACCTCAACCCATGCCACACAATCGAAGACCACAAAGAAGTCGCTCACAACCGCCAAATATTCGGAATCTCGCGGCACGCCGATCAAATTCATCCCATCCTTCAGATACATCATGTCGTACCCATAATTGTACGCATCGCGAATAAACGTAACTTCCACCGTCTCCTCCATGTCTATAAGGAAGCCGCGGTAGCGGGACATCCATTCATCATGAAGCGAGGTCGCGCTTGATATGATTGACCATACTTGAACCGTTGGACGCAGCGCCGCAATCGAGTTGACATTCTCGTCCCCCAACAATTCATACAGATCGGTGAAATAAAAGGCAGTATACGGCTTGAAGGGCAGATGCAGCGAATTGACCCCCTTGGGAAATGTCATCGTAAAGGTGAGATACGCTGTTGAGTCCGAACTTTCTCCCGCGGTCTTGCTTATCGGATCGGGAGGCGCTGTTGAATCGGTTTCCGTATCGTCACCATCCTCTTCTCCCTCTTCGTCGTCTTCTTCAGTGACCGTAACAGTCTCAGTTGGCCAATTGTTAGCATCGTCCGGCACCGAATATCCTTTGCCATCCTCGCACAGCACAGAACTCCCGCTGCTGCCCGTGCCTTGAGTCGAACGCCCCTGGTTGCCATTCCCGCCATTGCCGCCATTACCCCCGTTTCCACTATTGCCCCCGTTTCCACTATTGCCCCCGTTTCCACTATTGCCCCCATTTCCACTATTGCCCCCATTTCCACTATTGCCCCCATTTCCACTATTGCCCCCATTTCCACTATTGCCCCCATTTCCACTATTGCCCCCATTTCCACTATTGCCCCCATTTCCACTATTGCCCCCGTTACCGCCATTTCCACCATTACCCCCGGTTCCACCATTGCCTTCGTTCCCATTTTTGTCTTTGACGTCATTTTTGTCTTTGACGTCATTGATGTCTTTGATGTCTTTGATGTCTTTGATGTCTTTGATGTCTTTGATGTCTTTGATGTCTTTGATGTCATTGATGTCATTGATGTCTTTGATGTCATTATTGTCACTACTGTCACTGTTGTCATTGTTGCTATTAACCAATGGTGCTAGTTTGAAATTTGGAGGTTAATGGGCATAACATTCCATTTCGGCTTTGTTTTGGCGCGAAATGTATCATGGTCATGAGACGATTTCCTCAATTCTACCGTTAATTTGAGTATCGGTAGTTATCAAATAACGGGAGGAAATCTAGACTCATGACCATAGAAGATTTTACCACAGAATTGTTTTGTTGTGTTGATGATAAACTCTCACAGCACGGCAAGAATCGTAAGCATAGCCAAGCCAAACTCTATCCGTCCGAAGTGGTTACTATTGCCATGCTCTTTGCACTCAAAGGCGTGAGCAATCGAGCCTTCTATCGCTGGATAGCAAACAATTTCAAACACTTATTCCCAAGATTACCCCATCGCACTCGATTGTCCCGCTTGTTTGATGGGCATCGACATCTTATTGACGTGTTCATGGCGGCACCTTCGCTTATCGGTGTAATTGACACTTACGGCATTGAATTGATTCACCCGCGTCGAGAAGGACGTTCTAAGCGTCAAATCGGACGCAAAGGCATTTCTAATCAACGATGGATTGTAGGTGGAAAGCTTTGCCTGCTGCACAACCATCTCGGACTTATTGTGAACTGGGACTGCGACACGGCCAATGTACATGATGGGAGTGCCTTTCAACACCTCGTTGATGGAGTTAATGACCAGATGGTTGTGTTTGCCGATGAAGGGTTTGCCAAAGCAGATTGGTTTCCTCCCAACTTGCGTCTATGCCGACGTGGAGAGTGGAATTCTCGCATGTTGATAGAGACGATTTTATCAATGTTGACGCTCGTGTGTCATTTTAAGAAAGTCATGCATCGTCGTTGGAGTTACTTCAAAACGCGAGTCGGCTTTACAATGGCTTTGTTTAATCTCTTGGTGCAGTGGAATGGTTTACCAGTTCACGATAATGGCGTTGTGCCTTTGTCAATAGCCCAATTCAGTCTCTAAACTAGCACCAAAGGTTATTAATGTCGTTTATGTTATTGTTGTTAATATTCCCGTTGTTGATCTGGTTTGTCGAGAACTCCCCGCAGTTTCCATCGGGCAACAGATTGTACCTTTGGCTATCTGGATCGTACGCTGCCGCGACACACGGGTCCCAACCCCCTGCTTCACCGTTACCATAGTGCCAGTGCAAGTGCGGGGCGCCTGCATACACTCGATTGTGAAAATCTGTAGTCCGGTCATGGGACTCCCCATTCGCAGAATACGATGGTGGCTCATGGGCGTTAGCACCGAAACTCAATCCCAGCAGTAGTATTACCATACCTAAAAAACAGTGGGTTTTCATTTTCATCACTCTCCCACACGGGGCAAGAGCACAACAGCCAATTATCCGGAATCAATTGCTGTTCAGCTTGACATTGATTGCCGCGACAAGACCAATCCCCGTAATCTCCATTGACAATCACAAAATAGTAGACTTTCCATCTTTCCTCCTATGCCGTGTAGTGAATAACGACTGTTATTCAGTTTGGTAACAAAAACAGACCTCCGAGGAATCTTCTCCGCAATCATCGAATCCCCGAATTCCTCCACTGTAGGGTGCGCACCGTGCACCAGCCTTTCATATAAGAGAGGATTGACGATTGTTAATTTGCGGGGGCGATTCCTCTTCTCTCAAGCGCCTCATTCCGAGTGTATCGCTTGCAACAACAAAGCAAAATCACCGCCCCATCAAAATTATCGAGGCCGCCTATTTGTCAAGCACGCTCTCGCCCTGAACCGTACTAATCTCGTCTTTGGATATCTTATGCACACTCTTCGGATTGAATGTCTGTGTGGTGTCGACGCGCAGAGCGACCTCTATCCTCCCGCCCGTCAGAACGAAGAACTGGATCAGAAAACCGCCGCCATCCATCGACTCAACCTGATATTCCTCAGAACCCGTGCCATCAAGCCAGAACGATAGCGACTCTCCGATTCTTGGATGGTCAATCACCTCCTGCGGCAAGGCGATAATCAACGTTCCCGGTTCATCTCCGATCACCTCGCCGATGAGTTTCCGCGTCTCAACCATGAACGGCACAACGCGACTCGCATACTCGAAATCGTCCTCACTCATGCGTGGTGGCGGCACAAGCCCCCACGTGAGATGGTGGATAAACGGATTCCCGTAACCTTGGTTCAGCATGTGTTTCAATGCCTCCTCATCTACGGGATGCACCACCGCCACATAGTCGAACCAGCCCCTGCCTCGCACCGGGCTATCCCCCGGCAGTCGCGCGGAAACATTGATATAGTCGCAACCATCAACAGGCGAAGGATAACAGCGCGCATCCCAGCCGGAAACGTACCCAATTTGCTTTAGTGGTCCCGCTACCAGATTGGGCGGATCGGCGAAGATTGCCGCGTGATCCAAATTGGGGTACAGTTCGACGCCGCTTGCCGTAATCTTATTGGCAACCTCCGCGGCCTCTTTAAACCTGAGCGCCGCATTATCGATGCTCAAATAGTCGGAAAAGTCGTCCGGTAACAAAACTGTATTAACCATGATGTGCCTCCGTGTTAAAATTCCTTGAGAGTGCGCCTGAATCGAGATGCGGTATTCCATACATAACGTAGTATGGCACACGCTGGTGTCAGATTCTTGCTGAGCGAAATTCACGTCTGTCGTGGTAACACGTGGTACCAAGCATTAAATCCAACGTCAATGTCAAAGCAGTTTCACCTGTTTTCCATTGCATCTAGGCTTCATCGTATGAGATAATTATTGCGTCAGAGCGGTACATCGAAAACGGGTTGCGCGGCAGAACGGTTTTGAAATGAACACCCCGAATCTTCACCCCAAATTCACTTGATTGCACTCCTTCCATAAATCCGCTCCGCCCGTACTCAGCACACATGAATATAGAAGGTTACACGAGAATCCGAGAGACTAAGGAGTTAACGAATGCCGGAATCAACACATACACTTTTCGACTCACTTCAAACTTTTGAAACTGGCGGGCGGCGAATTCATTACTACTCGCTCCCCGCGCTGGAGGAACGCGGAATCGGTCACATCTCCAAACTTCCGGTCAGCATCAGGATTCTGATCGAATCGCTGTTGAGAAATTACGACCACCACCAAGTCACGGAGCAAGGCATCACCGATTTGGCAAACTGGGACGCCGCAAATCCGAAAACCGTCGAACTGCCGTTTAAGCCGGCGCGAGTCGTCGCTCAAGATTTCACCGGGGTGCCGCTAGTCGTTGACATCGCGGCGATGCGCGCCGCCGTTCAGGAACTCGGCGGCGACCCGATGATGATTGAACCGCTCGTTCCGGTCGATCTGGTTATCGATCACTCCGTCCAAGTGGATTCGTACGGGTCCGCCAATTCGCTGCAAATCAACACGAAACACGAGTTTGAACGCAACAAAGAACGCTACGAATTTCTAAAGTGGGGGCAACAAGCCTTTGAGAAATTCAAGATTGTGCCCCCCTCTGTCGGCATCGTACACCAAGTCAACCTCGAATATCTGGCGAAGTGCGTGATGGCGGACGAAACCGACGGGAAGACCCTCGCCTACTTCGATACCTTAGTCGGCACCGATTCCCATACGACGATGATTAACGGACTCGGGGTGGTCGGCTGGGGAGTCGGCGGCATTGAGGCGGAAGCCGCCATGTTGGGGCAGCCCGTTTACATATTGACTCCCGACGTGCTCGGCGTGCATCTGACCGGCGCCGTCAAGGAGGGCGTAACCGCAACCGATCTCGTCCTCACAGTTACGCAGCGGCTGCGGGAAAAGCAGGTTGTCGGCAAGTTTGTCGAGTTCTACGGTGAGGGCGTGGAGGCGCTCTCCCTCCCCGATCGCGCCACAATTTCGAACATGTGCCCGGAGTACGGGGCGACCATCGGGTTCTTCCCGCCCGACGATGAAGCGATGCGCTATCTGCGACTCTCCGGCAGAGACGAGGCGCATGTGAAATTGGTGGAAGCATACCTAAAAAATCAGTCATTGTTCGGGGTGCCGATGGAGGGAGATGTCGAATACTCCGACGTTCTGGAGATCGATCTCGACGCAATCGAGCCGAGCATTGCGGGTCCCAAGCGTCCGCAGGACAGGATTGAACTGCCAAATGTAAAGGAGTCGTTCAGAGACCTGCTGACGCAGCCAATAACTGACGGCGGCTACGGCTTGGGAGACAACGACGTTGAGACGAATCAGCATGTGGTTAACCACGGTGCTGTCGTTATCGCCGCAATCACCAGTTGCACGAACACAAGCAATCCCTCCGTCATGATTGGTGCCGGTTTGCTTGCCAAGAACGCGGTTGAAAAAGGTCTCACGGTTCCCGATTACGTCAAAACAAGCCTCGCCCCAGGTTCGCGAGTTGTGACGGAGTATTTACAGAATACCGGTCTCCTGCCCTATCTCAGAAAACTGGGGTTCGATGTGGTGGGATACGGTTGCACAACCTGTATCGGCAACAGCGGGCCTCTCGACGAGGTGGTTCAGGGGGCGATTGCCGACCGGAACTTGGTCACCGCAAGTGTTCTTAGCGGAAATCGAAATTTCGAGGCGCGCGTCCATCCCGATGTCAAAGCCAACTTCTTGATGTCACCGCCGCTTGTGGTTGCCTTCGGCATCGCCGGGCGTATCGACATCAATCTCGCCACTGAGCCGCTCGGACACAACGACGATGGCGAAGCTGTCTACCTACGCGACATCTGGCCCTCGCACTCCGAAATATCTGACCTCATCAGTCAATCTGTAGACGCCGACACGTTTAAGCGAACGTACGAGGGCATGAGCGACCGCGTGCCGGAATGGGACGACTTAGAGGGCGCGGAAGGCGCGCTCTATCCGTGGCGTGCGGAGAGCACCTACGTTCAGAAACCGCCGTTCTTTGAAAACTTCGAGCCAGAGCCTGCTCCAATTTCCGATATCAAGGAGGCGCGAATCCTCGGAATCTTCGGCGACTCGGTCACCACCGACCACATCTCGCCTGCCGGTTCAATCGCTGCGGAAAGCCCTGCGGGGAAATACCTCACCGACCACGGCGTCGAGGCGCGAGACTTCAACACCTACGGCGCGCGGCGCGGCAACGATCGTGTGATGGCGCGCGGGACGTTCGCCAACAAGCGTGTCAAAAACCTTATGTTGCCGGGGGTTGAAGGCGGATTCACGATTCAGTTTCCCGACGAGACACAGACGACCATTTACGAAGCGGCGATGCACTACATGCAAAACGATATACCAACTGTCATTTTTGCGGGCAACGACTACGGGATGGGCAGTTCGCGGGATTGGGCGGCGAAAGGACCGAAGCTACAGGGCGTCAAAGCGGTTATTGTGGAAAGCTTCGAACGCATCCACCGCAGCAACTTGATCGGGATGGGTATCTTGCCGTTGCAATTCCAGAATGGCGAAAACGTACAATCCCTGGGCTTGAACGGGAGCGAGCTTATCAACATCACCGGCGTTACGGAAGATCTCCAACCGGGACAGTCGGTTACGATGGAGATTATCAGCGCTTCCGGCGAAAAGCGGGAAACGGAATTGCTCGTCCGAATCGACGCCTCAATCGAGGTCGAGTATTACAAACACGGCGGAATCTTGGACTACGTAATCCGCGATCTGATGAACCGCGACTAAGTTTGCTTAGCACATTCGAGGGTGCGCACTGCACACCAGCATCGTAGGCGGGGCATCTTGCCCCGCCGCGTTGAGCGAATAAACTTCCCTAATGTGATCCTTTTCTTAAGCCCTATCTTCTATAAATCTCCCGCAAATCAAGCCGCCCGTCAACGTCATCCGAAACCGCATTCGTCCAATTCACGTCATCGACACTTTTCAGACTCATTAAGGCGCAGTCAACCTTCAGGTTGGAAAGTACAAAATTTAGAAGAAAACTGTCAAGATCGACACCCTCCATCTCCTTCCCAAAACTGTGCCGCATCAGATTCGGGAAGGCGCCGCTTGTTGTCGAACGCATCAGCACGATCCCCATCCCCTGTGCCTTCGCATCGGGAATAACGCCGCGATTCCCAAAAGCGTCGCATGTGCTCTGGTACATCAGATTGTAATGTGTCTGCATCATGTCGAACTCTCCGGTGGCAATCATGCGCTCAACCCCCGCCGAGGGGCCGTCCGCCGAAAATCCCAGAAACCGGACCTTTCCCTGGTCGCGTATCCGCTGGTAAGTCTCCAATCCGCCGTCACCAAGAACCTGTCGCGTCTCGTCCTCGCTGAACCACCCGCCGTGAAACTGCAATACGTCGATCACATCAATCCCCAACCGCTTCAAGCTCCCATCCACATCCGCGATGATGCCCGCAGCGTCGAAGGCTTCGGTCTTGGTTGCGATAATGCACTCATCTCGCCGCCCTTTGACAGCTTCCCCAATGATCTCCTCGCTGAACCCGCCTCCGTAGTCGGGCGCCGTGTCAAGATAGTTCAGCCCAACCTCAAAGGCGGTGTGGAGCATACCAACCAACGCACGTCTATCCTGATTGGGATTGACACGCCCGCCGCCATATCCTATCTCTGAAACCCGTAAACCGGTACGACCGAGTGTGCGATAGTTCATGCTGAATCCTTTCGTGATGTGAATATGTCGTGGTGCTGCACCATGATTTCGCTGTAGGCAATAATGATCGTTATTCCCTACAAATACCCCCGCAAAAGGAATCGGCGACCCACGATTTCCACCCTCTACACATAACTCACCGAAGAACCGTTTGTGCGTTCCCCGACCCGCGTCGTCCGATTGCTAGGCTTTATGCTGTTAGCTCCAAAAAGCTCCTCAACTTTCGCCACAAGTTCGGGTTCATAGGAGACTACGTACTTTCTTGCATCGCATTGGGCAATAACTTCACCATACCGCGGGTATGGGAGCCGTAATATTAGGTCGTGTTCGCCTCTATGTTGGCTACAGATTTCTTTGAGCGTTCCTATCTTTTCCAGATTTTCTACATCCACTTCGGGAATCGTGACCTCAACTGCCGATGTCTTGCTTTCGACCTGGCCAATAGGCAGAATTTCGTCAGCTTGAATCTGGCGCACATCCTCTTCGACCTCCCCTTCGTCAGTTCTCATCTGCCCCCGATTCTGGCTCACCGCCCCGCGTATCCACACAAAATTCCCCTCCTCGATGGCGTGTTGAGATTTTTTGTACGCCTCCGGAAAAACAACCACATCAAAGGCGCCCTCCAAATCTTCAATCACCAAGATAGCCATCGATTCACCGGTTTTTCTCGTTTTCGTGAGACGATACGACGATATTTGACCGGCAACGTACACCTCAGTTCCGTTGGGATTCTCGGCGAGAGTCTGCGACGACGCCGTCGTAAAGTATCCAAGCACATCATCGTAGGCTTCCAACGGGTGGCCGGAGAGATAAAAACCGAGTTGCTCCTTCTCGTTCTTGAGCACTTCGTCTGGTTCCCACTCCGGTACCTCTTCAAGAACAGGTTCCGCAACCGGCAATTCCTGCTCTGCGGCGCCAAACAGATTCATCTGTCCCTTCTCCCGATCGGCTTGCGCAGACTGCGCCACCCGCATCACCTGCTCCAGGTTGGTTAAGTGCTGCGCCCTGTGTCCATCAAACGAATCAAATGCTCCTGCCATTACCAAACTTTCAATCACCCGCTTGCTGACCGCCTTCGTATCGACGCGCTCGCAAAAATCTTGCAGCGACGTGAACGAACCATCCTTTTCACGGGTCTTCACTATCGATTCAATCGCGCCTTCGTTGACGTTCTTGACAGCCGCCAATCCGAACCGGATGTCTTCCCCGTCCACGGTGAAATCCCAACCGCTGCTATTCACGTCCGGCGGAAGAACGTCCATCTTGATGCCCAGAAACTCCGATAGCTGTCGGCATTCGGCGATATACTTCACAATTTTATCGCTGGAACCCGACTCACCGCTCATCATCGACGCCATGAACTCTCGCGGATAATGCGTTTTGAGATACGCCGTCTGATAAGACATAATCGCATACGCGACGGTGTGCGACCGATTAAAGGCGTATCGACCAAACGGCTCAAGATAGTCGAAAACCTCGCCCGCTTTCTTGTCGTCAATTCCGTTGTTCGCGGCGCCATCAATGAACTTCTGGCGCTGCATTTTGAGCACGTCCATCTTCTTCTTGCCCATCGCATCGCGAAGCACGTCCGCTTCACCAAGCGTAAAGCCTGCCATGTCCCGCGCAATCTGCATCACCTGCTCCTGGTAGATACAGACGCCGTACGTGTTTTTCAGCGCTTCTTCGAGCGTCGGATGGAGATAGGTCACCTGTTCGACCTTGAGCTTTCGGCGAATGAACTTGTCCATCATGCCGCTGTCAAGCGGACCGGGCCGGTATAGCGCGGAAATCGGCACGAAATCCTCGAAATTGTTGGGTTTGATTTGCATCGTGACGCGCCGCATCCCCGGCGAGGTTTCCAACTGAAAAAGCCCTGCGACCAATCCCGCACTGATGACCTGATACGTCTTTTCGTCATCAAGCGGGATGCCATCAAGCGTAAGGTCAACTCCGTGCCGCTCCTTAATCTGCGCCAGACAGTGATAGGCCTCGCTCAAGGTTCGCAGTCCGAGGAAGTCGAACTTCACCATTCCAACATCTTCAAGCGTCTTCAGATTGTACTGTGTTGCAACGCGGTCGTTCTTATCCTTGAAAAGCGGAACATAGTCGGTGAGCGGGCCGTTTGCCAATACGATTCCGCAGGCGTGGATCGAAACGTGCCGCTTCATTCCTTCGATCGACTTGGCAACCTCCATCATATCCCGATTTTCCGGCGTTTCGGCAAGCTCCCGGAATCGCGGGACATCCCCCAACGACTCGTCGAGCGTAACGCCGGGCACTGCCGGAATTAGCTGGGTCACTCGCCGAACGTCCTGCATCTCCATATTGAGCGCGCGTCCCACATCGGTGACCGCGGCTTTGGCGGCGAAGGTGCTGAAGGTTGCCACCTGCCCCACGCACTCCGCACCGTACTTCTCCGTTAGATAATCGATGACAATCTTCCGGTGTTCGTCTCCAAAGTCGATGTCAATATCGGGCATGCTTATGCGCTCAAGGTTTAGGAACCGCTCGAACAGGCAATCGTACTCCAACGGGTTGAACGTCGTCACGCCAAGTGCAAACATCGCCAAACTTCCCCCTGCCGATCCGCGGCCAATAAACGGGATTTTCTGCTGACGCGCAAAATTGACGTAGTCCCACACAATCAGCAGATAACCGGCATACCCCGTCTTCTGTATCACCTCAAGCTCGTAGTCTAGCCGTGTCTTCATCTCCGTCGAAATCTCGCCGTACCTCTCGCGCAGCGCATCCTCGCAGAGTTTGGCAAGATACAACTCCGCCGTGAAACCATCGGGAACTTCGTATTTCGGCATGATATGCTCGCCGTAGTCGAGTTCAAGCTGGCAGCGATTCGCAATCTCGAGCGTATTTGTAATGGCTTCGGGCGGAAAATCCTTCAGCGCTTCGTGCATCTCGTCAATATTCTTAAAATAGAATTCGTTGAGGAAACGCATCCGATTTTCCTCATCCACCGTGCGTTTCATCTGAATACATAGCAACACATCGTGCATCCGGTGATCCGATCGGTTAAGGTAGTGGCAGTCGTTTGTCCCGACAATAGGGAGATTGTGTTCCTGTGCAAGTTGGGTCATCACTTCATAGGCGCGCTTCTCTTCGGGAATGCCGTGATTCTGAACTTCGACATACAAATTGTCGCGTCCCATCACGTCCTGCAGCCGTTGAAAGTTCTTCACCGCGGCGTCGCGCTGGTTAGCTGCCAACAGCGCCGGGACGTACCCTTGGATGCACCCCGTCAACGCGATGACGCCATCGCGGTGCGCGCGCAGAATCTCCATATCAATCCGAGGTTTCGAGTAAAAGCCCTCCAGATAACCGAGCGAGACCAGCTTCATCAGGTTCCGATAGCCGGCGGCATCTTCGGCAAGCAGCGTCAGATGATAGGCGCTTCCCTGTTCCCGCCCGCGCTCGTGCCGACTCTCGGGAGCGACGTAGACCTCGCAACCCACGATGGGATTCACACCCTTGTCCTTTGCCTTCTTGTAGAACTCCCACGCTCCGAACATGTTACCGTGATCCGTCAACGCCACAGATTGCACGCTCTGCTCACACGCCCAATCGACGATGCCATCGATGGGGCACGCGCCGTCAAGAAAGCTGTATTCGCTATGATTATGAAGATGTACAAATGCGGATGTCGCCATATTTCTCCTCAAAAATTGATATCAATGAATGCAAAACCATGATTGTAACTGAGAGTCTTTTTTTAAAATGGGAATAATAACCAATGGTGCTAGTTTGAAATTTGGAGGTTAATGGGCATAACATTCCATTTCGGCTTCGTTTTGGCGCGAAATGTATCATGGTCATGAGACGATTTCCTCAATTCTACCGTTAATTTGAGTATCGGTAGTTATCAAATAACGGGAGGAAATCTAGACTCATGACCATAGAAGATTTTACCACAGAATTGTTTTGTTGTGTTGATGATAAACTCTCACAGCACGGCAAGAATCGTAAGCATAGCCAAGCCAAACTCTATCCGTCCGAAGTGGTTACTATTGCCATGCTCTTTGCACTCAAAGGCGTGAGCAACCGAGCCTTCTATCGCTGGATAGCAAACAATTTCAAACACTTATTCCCAAGATTACCCCATCGCACTCGATTGTCCCGCTTGTTTGATGGGCATCGACATCTTATTGACGTGTTCATGGCGGCACCTTCGCTTATCGGTGTAATTGACACTTACGGCATTGAATTGATTCACCCGCGTCGAGAAGGACGTTCTAAGCGTCAAATCGGACGCAAAGGCATTTCTAATCAACGATGGATTGTAGGTGGAAAGCTTTGCCTGCTGCACAACCATCTCGGACTTATTGTGAACTGGGACTGCGACACTGCCAATGTATATGATGGCACTGCCTTTCAACACCTCGTTGATGGAGTCAGTGACCAGATGGTTGTGTTTGCCGATGAAGGTTTTGCCAAAGTGGATTGGTTTCCTCCCAACTTGCGTCTATGCCGACGTGGAGAGTGGAATTCTCGCATGTTGATAGAGACGATTTTATCAATGTTGACGCTCGTGTGTCATTTTAAGAAAGTCATGCATCGTCGTTGGAGTTACTTCAAAACGCGAGTCGGCTTTACAATGGCTTTGTTTAATCTCTTGGTGCAGTGGAATGGTTTACCAGTTCACGATAATGGCGTTGTGCCTTTGTCAATAGCCCAATTCAGTCTCTAAACTAGCACCAAAGGTTATATACATCTCTGATTACCTCGTCTATTTGGTGGATGATTTGTGGAACTGAATCGTTCATAGCAGACGGTGCGACATTGTGGTTTAGTAGTCGGGGCAAGAAAGTTCGCTATCGCCCTCATTATCTATTCGGTTGATGCCCGCCTACGAAGAGGAGGTGTCAACCCGATACTTCCCCAACCCGAACGTGGCATTTTTTCCCACGTGCAGGTACGCCCCCAGCGCCACAAACGGAACGAACCCCGCCAGATCACCGGCATACGTCACGCGCCCGACCAGCCCCCCCAAGCTGCATCTTCCGATCCTGCCGCGACGAGTACCGAGTCCAATCCATCCAGCGCAGTGTCGAGTCCCTCGTTTCCACGCTCATCGCCTTTTCGATTAGCCCCTTGAAATCCATCTCCAGCGACTCGCCGCAGTGAAAATACGCCAGCGCGGAAATCCGTCCGATGAGCCGACGCCAGAACACGTGAAACGGCAATTGATCCGTCAGCGCCCCTTCGTGCGTGATGCGTGTCGGCGTGATTAGCCGCAGTGCCAACTCATCCGTCGGAGTCGATTCCGCCTCTCTCCGGATGTCGTCGAAACTGAGCGCGTTATCAAGATTGTGCACCATCTGCGTATCGCTGTCGTAGATCGATTCCCCGTCGTCCGCCCGCACATACGTCAACCGGAAGCGCCCGCGTCTTTTGCCAATCCCCATCTGCCCCAGTTCGCGGAAGCTGACCAGAAAGTAGGGGAGATAGTCTATCGCGCGACCGATGAGCGTGAGTTGGAACGAAAACGATTCGCCTTTGCGGTATTCACCCCGCGTATCCAACGGGTCAATGACGAACGGTCTCGGCACATCGCCGTAGGTTCGCAACTGTTGCGCCCCCGCAAACGGTGCCGTCTCGAAGATGTACGGATACGGGCAGGCAGCGTTGAGCGTACAGTCTTTGCAGTCGATTGGCCCCTGAGTGCACACCATCTTGCGGAACGCATGTCCGAACCCGCCCCGCAGCGTCGATCCGGCGTAAGGCGGCATTGTAATCGTCGACAATGCCGTCAGCGTCAGCCGGTATCGCGCCAGTCGAAAGTTTCTAAGTTGCGTCATTCTATTATCCTCTGTCCACATAGCTCCATCCTCTGTCCACATAGCTAGTGCCAGAGATTATTATACCGATTGCCGTAACCAGAAATCCTTCCAATATTATCCCGGCGTCGGAGGACGGTTGGATCCCGTCCGCTACCTTGTGCCCCATTAATCCATATACTACTATATATTGTATTTCTATTACATTGATAATACTATATGTTGAGTCATTTATCCTCGGCTTAAAACACATTGCCTACCCCCCACGGCAGCAGCGCCAGTCTTGTACCTCATCGAAAATCACCCGCCAAATAACTACCGCCAAAGTTTATGAGGAGCGAAATCCAACAATCTCATCTGAGTTGCTCGTTTCACGTGTGTTGAAACCTCCCTAACAAGCCGTTGCCTTCGTTCGCTGCACCGTTCTTGCCGCTTTTACAGACGGAAACGCGAGTAGCTCAAAATCCTTCGCGGAATGCATGGCACTTACTATACCCTTCCCGTCCCCAGCGACGCACCGGACCGTATTCCCTCTCAGATCAGCGTGCTGCCTCGGGCTTCAGGGACGCCAACCAATGAATCAAAACTACGCTTCTCGTGCCTATATGCTGCCTTGAAATCAACATACACACTCCCCTCGTTTTCAGAGTATCATTCAGAGTGCCCTCCGTCAAAACAGCCGGTAAATCAGTCAGGACGCTGGTTTTTGCCGCCTTCTGTCTTTCTTTATTTTCTTCATCTACTCTGAAAACTCTGAATCATTTATGACTCGAACAATTTCTGACAGAATGTCAATGATCCGTTTGTGACGCCTGAATCCGTTTTGACGAGCGCCTGTTCGCCCATGTTTAGAATTTGTGCAAGAAACCGTGTCTCCTCCTGAAAACTTGGTTTCTTTACTGAATCGGTGAATATTATACCATCCCGGAGTGCACTATATGCGCACTCTACTTTTTGTCGTAAATTTTCGCCATTTTTTTCACGTCATCCACGATTTCGCGGCGAAGGCTTTCAGGTTGGAGAACTTCCGCCTGCGCTCCATAGCCCATGACCCACCGCTTTACTTCGCCCAATCCGCCGACTCTCAGGCGTAATATCAATCCACCGGACGGCAACTCCTCTATCTGCTGATTTGAGTGCCACAGCCGTTCTCTTATCCAGCGCGCCTGATATTCGTCAAACTTTATTACGACATCCACGGGCTGCGCCGCCCGTTCAGCGAGGAACCCTGTAGCTAGGTACGCATCAAGTGAAAAACTCGCGGGTATTCGGAAAGTAGACAATAGGCGTTTTTGCGCTCTGATGCGGCTGATAAGAAAATCGCGTGGCTCGCGCCGTGTGTGACAATAGGCGATTAGATACCAATCACCGTGAATGTTATGGAGGTGATACGGATCAACGGTTCGGGTGTTCGTTTGACCGCTGCTCGCCGAATAGTATTTCATTTCAACCGAATGCTTTGAAAGGATAGCCTCGTTGAGCTCTATCAGTAGTTCGGGATCGATTATCGTTCTGCCCCCGCCCGTGAAGGCAAACGCGGAGGTGTCCCTTTGTGCGGCGTCGCCTACATGCTCCGGAAGGTGCTGTGTTATCTTTTCCAGTGCGAGCTGGAGCGGCGTCTCAAAGGGTGTGCCGAGATACCGCCTGAATAACTCCTCTCCCAAGAAAAAAGCGGCGACTTCCTCCCGTTTCAGCATTATCGCCGGAAGAAAATAGGTTGGAACCGTGTAGTACCATCCCTCTTTGGTTCTGCTGTATTTTATAGGCGCGTTGAGTTCATTTATCATGTACTGCCGATCTTCGTAGACAATCCGAAGGCTGCGGAGCTCAAACTTCTCTTTGACTTTGTGAGCGTTTGGATATCTGTTCGCTCGAATCTGTTCGTCGATCCAGCGAATTCTTCGCATCTTGCTAGACACTTGGTAGGGCCTCCTTGTTCAGAACTAGCGCGTGGTGCTCAATCCGTTTTTCATCTGCACGTCATTGAAGTATTTTCCGCGCTGTTTTCTATAGGATTTCTATCGTACGGGATTTACTATCAGGATTTGCTATCGCACATTACAAGAAATGGTGGAATGGTGGGCAGGGGATTCCTATCGCACTCACTATCCATTCGCTTGATCCCAACCTACAGGACTGCACGTCGTTGAAGTATTTTCCGCGCTACTCTCTAGTTATTCGGTTAATTCAGGAAGAATGACGCCTATTCTAAAAGCGGCTGATTGCCCTGTCAATCGAAAGCACAAGACAATCTAGGGGAAACGCATCTAATTATATCAGAGGTCTCATAGTGGAAGAATGTACGATTTATGCTGGATTTCACTCAAATTTTGGAAGGTTCAGGCAAAGTCGGCACCCGTAAACTCCTCTAAGATCAGCGATTATTAACAGAATCCCGTTCAACCCAACCTACGACGTGTCAAGCGAAAGGACGAGTTTTGCTAACGGGCGGGGGAACCCCGCCCCTACGAACGTGCTGTGGCGGAGAACGCTATCCACTCGGTTGATCCCGCCCTACAGAGCTGTGCCCAATCCACAACATCATTGACACGATTGGCGACCTGTGCTAGAATTTTTCCGTATTTGATGTTTCTTCTCGCCTGCTTACACTGTTCTGGTAGACAATAGGTCGCGACCTGGAGATCGCTCCTACACAACAAGGAGATTTCCGCAGTAAAGGAGAGAATTCAATGGAACAGTCGAATATTCGGAGTGGTTGGTTACCGGCTTTAGCCGCCTTTATTTTCTTGGCGCCAGTGATGGCGCAAGCCGCGACGTTGAACGTGACCGTGTTAAATGCCCAAACCGGCGCCAAATTGGATAAAATATCGATTTCTGTCATCCCTCAAACCGGCGATGGGAGGGAGAGTGCGACTGATGCGATGGGCGCGGTCCAATTTTCGGATTTACCCGCCGGCATCTACGCGGTTAGCGCTTCATCTCTGAGTTACGCCGACAAAGTCGTGTCAAACGTTGAACTCGAGGGCGATGAGACCAAGTCCGTAGAAATCGCGCTTTTTTCACGAGTGATTCAACTCGACCAAGTATCCGTCACCACCTCGCGCCGCCAAGAGAAGGTGCTTGAGGCGCCCGCGTCTGTCTCCGTCCTTGATGATTCGCAGATTCGGTCGCGCGCCGCGCTCACACCGATGGAGCACTTCAAGTCGATAGCAGCGGTAGACACATTTAACACCGGGATATCGCAAGGAAATGTCACCGTAAGAGGATTCAGCAACGTTCTTTCCAGTTCTCTGCTCTCGCTCGTGGATAATCGGATTGCGAGCGTTCCCTCGTTGCGAGTGAATGCCTATACCCTCGTTTCCACGCCCGACAACGACATTGACCAGATTGAAGTCGTCTCCGGTCCCGGCTCCGCGCTCTACGGTCCCAACAGCGCAAACGGCGTGATTCATATCTTGACCAAATCCCCCTTCGGTTCGGAAGGCACCGAAGTTAGCCTCGCAACCGGGGAGCGCGGTGTTTTAGTGGGTTCGTGTCGACACGCTGGCAGCATCAATAACAGGCTGGGGTACAAACTCACGGGCGAATACACTCAGGGCGAAGATTGGCATTTCACGGACCCGACAGAGCAGCATTTGCGGCAGCAACGAATTGATGCAGGAGTGCCCGAGGACGATGTTCGGGTGGGTGCGCGGAACTTCGACGTGGAGAAACGAAACTTGGAAGCCCGCGTCGATTACCGCGTTAGCGACGACTTGACAACCATTTTTAACGGCGGGTACACGGAAGCGACCGGTATCGAACTTACGGGCATAGGCGCGGCACAAGCAGCCGGTTGGACGTATAGGTACGTTCAGGCGCGGGCGCTCTACAAAGACGTGTTCGCTCAAGCGTTTCTGAACAAGAGCAATGCCGGCGATACCTTCCTCCTACGAGAAGGATCGCCGCTGGTAGACCGATCGACGCTGCTCGTCGGACAGTTGCAACACGGCGTCTCGCTGGGGTCTCGCGAACGACTGACCTACGGCGTCGACATGCTTCTCACTCGTCCGAACACTGACGGAACCATAAACGGCGCCAACGAGGAGAATGACAACATCAATGAAATCGGCGTCTATCTCCAGTCCGAGACAGAGTTGACCGAAAAACTGAAACTGGTCGCGGCGACGCGATTTGACAGACACAATCAACTTGAGGGCACGGTGTTCTCGCCGCGCGCCGCATTGGTCTTCCAGCCAATTTCGGACCACAACTTCCGCGCGACGTATAACCGCGCCTTCACCACCCCAACTACAAATAACCTTTTTGTTGACGTCCGAGCGGCGGAAGATGCGTTTGGGTTGGGCGCTGCGTTTAGCTCAACTCTCGGCTTCAGTCCGAGCACCGATATACGTGCGCAGGGCGTTCCTCAAGAAGGATTCCATTTTAGCCGAAGCGCAAACGGACGCCCGCAATTCCGATCGCCGTTCGCTCCGCTCGCCAGATTGACATCTAACGCCTACATCGACCTCGACAACCCGCAGTTTACTAACGTGATGTGGAGCGTCGCGCGGGGTGCCGTCATGAACGGATTCCTTTCCGAGATTCAAAAGGGTCTAGGCGCATTGGGCGTACCGGATACCCAGATTCAGGCACAGGTGGGTTTGTTGTCGCAGGCGCTGGATGCCGCTGTTCCGCAACAGATTTCCGAAGTCAAGAATGTGATGCGTACAATCGATTTGGAAACGTTGGAGTTCGCCGAGGTCGACGATGTCTTCGATGTTGATCGCCTGGAGCCGACGATTACGCAGACGTTCGAGATTGGCTACAAGGGAACGCTGTTCAACAAACTGTTAGTCGGTGCTGACGCCTACCACACCAAGATTAGGAATTTCGTGGGGTCGATCGCAGCAGAAACGCCGAACGTGTTCCTCGATCCGGCTACCTTGAGTACTTCCCTAGGAAAACAAATTGCGGCGACGCTGAGCAATCCACAGAACGCCGTAGCGAACGCCGCGATGGTTGCGGCGTTGGACACCAACCCGTTGGCTGGCGGCAACGGGAACGGTTCCGCAGTCGACGAGTTGACAACGCTATTTACACAGGGCGCGGCGATGATACCCTTCGGCACCGTGAGTCCGATGGAATCGGAGTATCCGACGGCCGTAACGACTACCTATCGCAACTTTGGGGAACTCTCGGTAAATGGGTTGGACTTCAAATTCGCTTACTTCCTCAACCAAAACTGGAACTTCGGCGGAACCTACTCACTTGTCAGCGAAGATTTATTCGAGAAAGTTGACGGTTTGCGCGACATCGCGCTGAACGCGCCCCGGAACAAATTCGGCGTGAGCGTCGAGTACCTAAATTCCAATCTGAACAATCTGACGACACAACTGCGCTTGCGCTTTGTGGACGCTTTCCCGGTTGATTCCGGCATTTATCACGGCACGGTCGAGCGCTACACGACGATTGACCTGAATACCGGATACAGCCTCCCGTTTTCACCCAGCACCCGCGTATCGCTCGCCGTACAAAACCTCCTGAACAATAAACATCAGGAGTTCGTGGGAGTGCCGGAAATCGGCAGACTGTCACTTTTCCGCATTACCCAAAGCCTGTAATTTGGCAGGAGGGATCAAGCGAGTGAATAGATCAAGTGACCGGATAGGAAACGCGATAGGGATCTTAGTGCAATAGTAGATCCGCTCCGAACCAGCCTCTAAAGCCCAGCGGGATCAAGGAATTGAAGAATGAGTCGGATTTTCTATCGCCTTCCCTATTCGGTCAGTTGATCGACAGAGATCCCTTCCGATTTTCCACTTTGGCGTAATTCGGTAAAGGTCGCGATTCGGAGATCGCTCCTACAGTAGGTGCGACGTTCCAACGAAGAAACGGGGCGTGTGGGTTGGGTTGAACGAGAATTCACCAAAGAAATCAAACATCTGCATTGCATTTGCGAGAGTCGTTTTGATTGGTGTCACCGAAATCAGAGTGAAACCCAATGCCTCAACGCCCGAATGAGGTCGGATTGTTGGGTTTCACTATCGCCGTCTGCATGGTAGTGACATCAAAATGGACACACTTTAAACTGGATGCATAGTTAAGTTCCGCCCGCCACGTTCAACCCAACCTACAATAACTTTGGCGTAATCCGGTAAAGGTCGCGATTCGGAGATCGCTCCTACAGTAGCCGCGACGTTTCAACGAAGAAACCGGGGCTGTGGCTGGATTGTTGGGTTTCACTATCGCCGTCTGCATGGTAGATATAATCAAAATGGAAACACTTTAACTGGAAACCTAGCCAAGTTCCGTTTGCCCCGTTCAACCCAACCTACAATAACTCTAAACTTACCGACTTTTCTTGCCGATCCAAAATCCAAAACATCGTTGACATGACCAAAAAGTCATGCTAGAATCTTATTATATAATGTCTGTATCACATTTCGAAGACCTTGGTTTATAGAACGAGAATGCCAGATATGCCGAAACTCATTAAGCGTCGGGTACTTATGGACGGTTTACGTCTAAAATGCCCACGATGCAGCCGAGGCGATGTGTTCGCAGACTTGTTCAAAATGAACTGGGATTGTTCCAACTGCGGTTTCAAATTTGAACGCGAACCGGGTTACTTTGTCGGCGCGATGTATATCAACTACGGCGCAACCGTGATTATCGCATTCGGCGGCTATTTCGCGTTGGACTACTTGACTCCAATCCCCTTTCTCCAAAACTTCATATTGTGGATTGTTTTCAGCGGTCTCTTCCCTGCCCTCTTTTTCCGTTATTCGCGTAGCCTTTGGTTGAGTTTCGATTATATGGTTAACCCTTCCTAGATTGAGTAGAACTTACCCACATCCACCACAGAATCCGTATTCGAACAAATCTGTTGGGTGGGCATTGCCCACCGTCCTTGAACCTTTTGATTTCCTTGGTTCCCGCCGCTGAGACGGGCACCAACGACGATTATTCCTGAATAAAGGAGAGCATACGATGAAGCAGTTGACTATCCGGTCTTGCACTTTATTTTCCCTTATCGCAGTGTTCGCGTTGACATTGGGGTCGGCGCACGCGGCGACCCTTAACGTAACGGTCACCGATGCCCAGAGCGGCGAGAATTTGGACGGTATTTCAATAACCGTCAACCCGCAAACTGGCGACTCAAGAGAGGGGGCAAGCGATGCGATGGGTGCCACCCAGTTCGCCGAGTTGCCCGCGGGTATCTACTCCATCAGCGCCTCGTCGCTGAGTTACGCCGATAAAGTTGTGTCAAACGTTGAACTTAGAGGCGACGAGACCAAATCGGTAGAGATTGCCCTATTTTCAAGAGTGATCCAACTCGACCAAGTGTCCGTCACCACCTCGCGGCGCCAAGAAAAGGTGATTGAGGCGCCAGCCGCAATTTCGGTCTTGGATGATACGCAAATAGATTCGCGCGTCGCCGTTAACCCGACAGAACACCTCAAATCACTTCCGGCGGTGGACGTTTCCGACACAGGGATTACGCAATCCAACGTCACCGTGAGAGGATTTAGCAATGTCTTCTCCGGTTCGCTGTTGTCGCTTGTTGACAACCGGATCGCAAGAGTCCCTTCCTTGCGCGTGAATGCTTACAACTTTATCCCCACGCCTCAAAGCGATATTGAGCGGGTCGAAGTGGTATCGGGACCCGGCTCGGCGTTGTACGGTCCGAACAGCGCGAACGGCGTGTTTCATATAATCACCAAACCGCCGTTCGGGTCGGAAGGAACGCGAATGAGCCTCGGCGCCGGCGAACGCGGCGTACTAATGGGTTCAGTTCGGCATGCGGGCAGTTTAGATAATAAGATAGGATACAAAATCAGTTTGAGAGGCATGCAGGGGGAAGATTGGAATTCTACCGACCCTGTCGAAGCGTTATTGCGCCAGCAGCAAATCGACGCCGGGGTGCCCGAGGACGATATCAAGATTGGGGCACGAGACTTCGACGTACAACAATTTGCCGGCGAAGCACGGGTTGATTACCGCGTCAACGAAGACTTGACGACTATCCTTAATGGCGGCTTTACGCAGGCAAGCAATATCGAACTGACCGGTTTGGGCGCAGGTCAAGCGGTTGATTGGACGTATAGTTACGTGCAAGCTCGGGCACTTTATAAAGATTTATTTGCCCAGGCGTTTTTGAATACGAGTGACGCGGGCGATACATTCTTGCTGCGGGACGGTGCGCCAATTATAGACAAATCAAGTTTATTGGTTGCACAACTGCAGCACGGGCTTTCTCTAGGTAGTCGGGAACGTTTGACCTACGGTGTCGACGCGCTTCTCACACGCCCGGATACGGAGGGTTCTATCACGGGCGCCAACGAAGACGACGATAACACCAACGAAATCGGTCTTTACCTGCAATCGGAAACCGAATTGACGGACCAACTCAGGTTAGTCGCGGCGGCTCGGTTGGACAACCACAGCCACCTCGAAAACCCGGTTATCTCGCCGCGCGCCGCCTTGGTATTCAAGCCAACCCCCGACCACAACGTGCGCGCCACCTATAACCGGGCTTACTCCACCCCGACCACGAATAACCTCTTTCTCGACATTCGAGCGGCAGAAGACGGCTTCGGATTGGGAGCGGCGTTCAAAGGTTTGTTACCCTTCAGTCCTGCCATTGATATCCGGGCGCAAGGCGTCGGTCTAGAAGGATTTCATTTCAGACGCAGCGCGGACGGTCGTCCGCAGTTTAGATCCCCGTTTGCGCCGCTCGCGCAACGCACGCCAAACGATTATATCGACCTCGACGATCCGGTATTCACTAACGTGATGTGGGGTGTGGCACGCGGCGCGGCGATGAAGGAATTCCTTGGTCAGGCGACGCAACTGTTGACGGCGCAGGGGATGCCGGCGGCTCAGATACAAGCGTTGTCCCAGGCGTTTGATGCCATCGTGCCTCGTCAGGTGGAAGGTGTCAAGAACGTGATGCGGTCTCTCGATCTGGAATCGTTGGAGTTTACTCAGGTTGACGATGCGTTTGACGTTGACCCGATGAAACCGACGATTTCGCAAACCTATGAACTCGGTTACAAGGGAACGCTGTTCAACAAACTACTTATCGGCGTCGACGCCTACCACACAAGAATTCGCGATTTCGTGGGGCCCGTAACTCCGGAGACGCCGAATGTATTCCTCGATCCCGCAACACTGGGCGCGTTTTTGGGTCGGCAGTTCGGGATTGCGCTGGATAATCCGCAGAACGCCATACTGAACGGAGCCTTGGTCGCGATGTTGGACAGGAACCCGGCGTTCGGTGGTAACAGCAACGGCTCCGCAGCCGACGAATTGGCTACCCTTTTCGCTACGGGTGGAGCTAGAATCCCATTCGGCACGGTTACTCCGGAAGAGGCGAACGACCCCGTAGCCGTTACCTCAACCTACCGCAACTTCGGCGACATCTCGTTGAACGGGGCGGATTTCAAATTCGCCTACTTCCTCAACGAGAACTGGAACATCGGCGGAACATACTCCTTCGTGAGCGAAGACCTGTTCGAGAACGTCGACGGTTTGCGCGATGTGGCGTTAAACGCTCCGAAGCATAAATTCGGCGTGAGTGCCGAATACTTGAATGCCGGTTTAAGCAATTTGGCGGCACAACTGCGGGTGCGCCGCGTGAATGCTTTTCCCGTCAATTCCGGCGTCTACCACGGCACCGTCGAGCGGTACACGACATTTGACCTGAGCGCCGGCTACGACCTGCCGTTCTCGCCCGACACTCGGCTATCGCTCACTGTACAAAACGTCCTGAATAACGAGCATCAGGAGTTCGTCGGCGTACCGGAGATTGGGCGTTTGTCAATCGTCCGTATCACGCAAAGTTTTTAGATTAGTCAGGTAGGAGGGAATTCCAATTCCCGACTTGTCCCAAATTGGTGAATGTCGCGATGCGGAGATCGCTCCTACAGAAGACACGCCATACATTACGCGACGACAAACCGAACAATGTAGGTCCTAAATGTAAAATCTTCAGCTGTAATGACTACAGTGAACAGAGTTGCCATGTCCAGCATAGCTGCCGACGACCCTCGCCTGATTTGGAGTGGTGCTGTATCCTGCGAAAACGGTCCCGGCTGGGTCAAGCCCTGGCGCATTCCTCACCAGGATCGGGATCTCTATTCCCCCGGCAAGAACGGCTTGTCCGATCGTGCCGAAATGCCGTCAGGTGTGCGACTTCGCTTTGCCACCGACGCGCGAACACTGGCAATTCACACCGAACCGCTGACGGAAGCGGGCAACTTCGATCTTTACGCCGACGATGAATTGGTCGAGACGGTTGCTTATGCCGCCGGCCAGACCGAGGTGCGTTTTGACAGTCTGCCGGAGGGAGAAAAGACCACGGAACTGTGGCTCTCACCGGCGATGCCCGTGGCGCTACGCGGTATAGAGCTATCGGAGGGTGCCGCCATCGGAAAGAGCGAAGACAAGCGCCTAAAATGGGTCACCTACGGCAGTTCTATCAGCCATTGCCGCACCGCGGGTTCCCCGTCCTACACGTGGCCGGGAGTGGTCGCCCGCGCGCAAGGGTTTAATCTCACCTCGCTGGGTTTCGGGGGCCAGTGCCACGCCGATCCCATGATAGCCCGGCTCATCCGCGACCTTGATGTCGATTTTGTTTCTGTCAAAATCGGCATCAATATCTACGGTGGTTCGACCCTGAGCCCGCGAACCTTTCACCCCGCCGTCATTGGCACCATCGCCACCATCCGCGACGGCCACCCCGAGGTTCCCTTGATAGTCTGCTCGCCCATCTGGTCTCCCGCGCGCGAAAAAACACCCAACGCTGTAGACATGACACTGGAGCGGATGCGCGTCGAAGTGGCGGACGCCGTCGAATCCTTTCGCAGGCGCGGCGACAAGAATATCTACTACGTCGATGGTTTGAAATTGTTTGACGCGAGCCTTGCCCAGTATTTGCCCGACGGTTTGCACCCCGACGCTGAAGGCTACAGGCGCATGGGCGAGAATTTTCTCAGGGAAGTCTTCGAAGTCCGGAGGGTAAAGGTAGGTTAGTTATCTTGTTCCAACGCAGCGCCTTATCCTAAGAACAAAAACAAATTTTCATTTATGCGCGTTGGCATCGTGTCGCTCCTCCATGAATCCAATGCATTCATCAGCACATCGACAACCCCTGTCATGTTCAAGGCGATCAAGCGATTGAATAAGGAGCGATCAACTGAGCGATTAGCGAAGGATCAAGCGAATGGATAGTGAGCGCGATAGCGTTCCCATAGAGATCCATTTCCAACCACACCGAGTCATCTTCTGCAAAACGCTCAACTTGATCCCTTAGGAACGATTCATACTTACCCGGCGATCATTTGCCCCGTAACTCACGGAAAACAGCGCTAATTGCCAACAGCTCTGTGCCACATCAGCGATGAACCATTGCATATCACGCTAAGGATAGTGCTCTGAAACAGGGGTTTTCATATGCACGAAGTTACCGCAGAAGAGCGTTTCCTTTTCGACCTCCAAGGTTTTCTGATCCTGCGCGGAGCCATAGACCGCGACTTGATCGAAAAATTGGATGCGGCAGTCGTAGAAAACGAGGCGGAAGACCACGACGAAAGCTGGGCGGAGGGGTTGCCGGTGGTACAAGGCAAACACTTCACCAAAGACACCGACATTGAATGTCAGATTAGACTCAACGGCCTGCCCCGGCTCGACCCCATTTTCGACCAACTGATCGCACACCCTTCCTATCTTCCCTACCTGCAGGAATTCATAGACGAGCCGCAACTCGTGAACACCTGGTCAATCTCGAAATATGAGGGACGTGGAGCCAGTGGTTGGCACAACGGCCTGCCGACCGAGGAATACACTGTGCGCAACGGCGCAATCCGCTCGGCGATGCTCAACGTGGTCACCATGCTCACGCCCAATCACCCTGGCGACGGTTGCTTCATCGTCCTCCCGGGATCGCACAAGAGTAATATAGAACTCGACAAGAAGCGCTGGAGCACTGCGGGGCTCGACACGCCCGGAGCTATCGAAATCACCGGCGATCCCGGCGACGTGATGCTCTTTACCGAAGCGCTCACCCACGCCGGCGCCGCCAAAACCACGAGCCGTCGGCGCACCACTCTGCAGTACAACCATGTCCACCGCTATCGGTCCGGCGGCATGTGGGATCACCACAACGCCCGGCATTACTGGATGCCGCCGTCAATCCGCCAGCGCTTCACCCCGGAACAGCGACATATGACGCGTTGGATGAGCTATACCTTGCCGGACCGCGATGTGCCGGGTGCTGAAAAATCGAACGACTGAAACTGTAGGTTGGGTTGAACCGAATCCCACGGAAAAGTCATCTATCTGGATTGCACTCGCGGCCTACGTTCTGCTTGATGTCCCCGATATCCCCGTGAAACTCAACACTTCACTGTCCGTGTGCTCAATCACGACATCGTCACCGACGCTGTTGAGGTAAATCGTAAGCGTCTGAAATCGTAAGCAAGGTTAGAATGTAGGAAAGATCTCAATCCGATAGTGGGTGCCAGTTTCTGGCGATCCATATTGAGCGTGCTTCAACTACATATTCATTGTTCAGTCGTAGAGCTAGCACAGTGGCACGACCTGTCGAAGTGCTGCCGACGATGTGTGTACCACCGTTTGCCCAAGAGAAGTGGTGGGACCAATTCTGGTTTCGTGGATTGAAGAGTGCAACCAATTCTCCGGTGGCAGGGTCAATCACATGGGTTTTGCTGCCCTTGAATTCGTTACACCGATAGCAAGCAGCAACCAGATTTTCTCGCGCATTGCTACCGCCGGCAGAGCGAGGAATTATATGGTCAATAACGAGAGGCATCCCGATGAGTCGGCGAGATGTCTGACAATATTCGCAACGGTGATGGGCTTCGGTGGAGAAATGTCCCCGAAGCACACGTGAAATCCTTGACAAGGTTACTCCACCGGCAATTCATCTAACGCTGGTACCGGTTGACCATGCCAACGTAAGACCGACCATGCATACGCCTTGCGAAGCATCAAGCGGTCAGCCGCTAGACGTAACGCCTTCAATTCCTGTTGTTCGCTAGGCTGAATAGAATCCTCTTGATTCCTTTCGAGCAACTCGCTTAGGCGTCGTTGCTGCTGTGCCGACATCTGACTACCGGCGATTTGACGCAGTTCATTAATGTCGCAGATTTGCATCGCCAATAGCTCCTCGTGCATGTCGGCAGGCGCATTCTCGAAGGAGGGCGGGAGATTACCGGTGATGCTCTGCGCTGCCAGTTGTTCAGGCGATTGATCCGTTAAGGTTGCCATGTCGGTTAACAGCTGGAAAACCGATTCGGGAAGCTCGATTGTAAGTCTTTGTACAGCCATTTTACGAAAACCTCTGTGAGAAGTTTAAGATCGACCTATTCTATGTTACCACATCATGACTCAACCGGCAACGCTTTCACCGATAGCCCCGCGAGAATGTTGCGCCTGCATTCAAGTGGTTGAGTGATGAACGGCAACAAATCCTGCCTGTAAATCCTTCAGCGCCCGATGATTATCACCGGCTTTTTTGAGTTCACAAACGCTATCAAATTAAGGCGAAAACACTTTTATATTGGCGATAGAATTGCCCCTGCATACTGCGCATATCAGCCCCCCTTACCCGACCCGCGTATCCACTCCGAGACCACGAACACACGGCTAAGAAAAAACTAGGGACAAGTCAGACAGGCAGAGGAAACACCCTGATTTTATAGCCCTATGTAGGTTGGGTTGAACAGTGCCAAACAAAAAAAGATCAAACACCCCACCTAGTTTATGTTCGATTCCGCGTGAAATCTCCTAGATGCCGGTGAAACCCAACTTGAGAATTACCGTCTGGGTTGAGATGTTGGGTTTTATTCCATCTAGCCACGACGCATTATCGTTGAAAATTCTTCCTACGGTTAGCGTTAGATAGCGATTCACATTTACCCATTCAACCCATCTTTCCCTCCTTCCACTCTTCCACATCGCTCAAAATCAGATGTGATTTCCCTGGTCAGACAGGAGATGTTTGTTGACTGCACAGCGAAAGCGCAGTAAAATGGCATTCGTCTATTTCCCATGTGGGCGGAGAAAGCTGCCGAATCCTAATAATAGCCAAAACTGAGGGAGAAAAGGAGTGTCACATGTCCAGAGGACAGCTACATATCGGTTGGTCGCGCATTGATATCACTCCGCCGAAGAAGACGCTGCTGCTGGGCCAGTTCCACGCGCGGCTAGCCGATACCGCGATAAGCCCACTGACAGCAACCGCACTCGCAGTCGAGACTCGCGCACAGGACGACAGTCCGGAGCAGGCAATCTTCCTTTCTTGCGACTTGGCGGCGGAGAGTTTTAAGGCTGATTTGCAGGCGAAACTTACCGGTCGTTGCCGGGGATTCGACACCACTAAACTCACGATCAATGCTACCCACACGCACAATGCGCCGCCCTTACGCTCCGGGACGTACGAGGAACCGGAGGATGACCCGAACTTCATGACGCCGGATGAGTACCGCGGTTTCCTCGTAGATCGGCTTGCCGATGTCGTGGAAGCGGCGTGGGAGGACAGGCAGCCGGGGGCAATCAGCCGGGGCTTCGCCTACGCGGTCGTTGGGCGCTGCCGCCGCGCCGTCTACCGCGATGGGTCAGCGCTGATGTACGGGGCGACCGACCGGGAGGATTTCCTTGGCCTTGAAGCCTGCGACGATCATGCGGTAAATCTGCTTTTCACCCATGACGGATCTGGCGAACTGACCGGAATGCTGGTGAATCTGGCTTGCCCCTCACAGTGCGATGAGCGAAAGGAGGAATTCTCCGCCGACTTCTGGCACGATGTCAGAGTCGGTCTATGCGACCGCTACGGTCCGGCAGTGAATCTTCTGCCCCAGTGCGCCCCCGCCGGGGACGCGTCGCCACATCTCCTGTTGGATCAGAGGGAGGAGAAAGACCTGCGTGACCGCGCGCACGTCAATGACAAGGGAATCATTGCCCGGCGCATCATGGCTGCCGTAGAAGAGGCGCAAGCCCTGGCTTCGAGACCGGAGCAAGTAGTTGAGTTCCGGCATGTCGTACGAACACTTCACCTTCCGCGGCTGCGTGTGACACCGGAGGAATATGAGATGGAGAAACGGATTCCCACCATGAGTGAGAGCGAACTGAAACGGCAGCCTTGGGGCTTCAATCGTATCTGGCCGTTTGGCTCCGTCAGCGACCTCGTCAGCCGTTATGAGAATCAGGATGAGAATCCGACCCACCATGTAGAGTGCCACATTATCCGACTCGGTGATGCAGTCTTCGCCACCAACCCCTTCGAACTCTTCATGGACTACGGCACCCGCATTCGTGCCCGGAGCAAGGCGCTGCAAACCTTCCTTGTACAGCTTGCGGACGGGTCGGGAAACGGTGGCTACCTTCCAACGCAGCGCGCGCTCGAAGGGGGCCACTACAGTGCGATAATCAAGTCCAACTGGGTGGGCCCCGAAGGCGGCAAAATGCTCGTGGACGAAACGCTCGCGAGCATCAATGAACTCTTTGCCAATGAGTCGTATCCTAAGACACGCTGACAAGTACCCAAGACCGATTCAGGTTGGGAGCGCTTAGGGTATCGGCGTAGCACTACGCGGCACTGCGGATCCGGCAACAAACAGCCCATAAAAGCACATCAAATAGGTTATTCTTCATGGAAGGTTATTCACAGATCCAGAAACCTAAGCTGACATACTCATATGAGTTCAAGGTTAGTCAATTAGACCTGATGTCGGAGTGTTTGGAAGCTCACGGTTTTGCAATCATCAAAGATGTCCTGCCGGATACACTGATCGAGAGCTTAAAACAAGCCGTGCTTGACGGGACGGATCCGGAAAGGGAATTGAAGCCTGGGCAAAGTCGAACTCGACACGCTTGGGTTGAATCCGGTCCGGGCGCTTGGCAACTCTTGGACTATGAACCATTTATGCGAATCCACCGGCATCTTATTGGTACCGATCAGCTGACGATTCATCGGTCTGCCGCCATCATCCGGATGCCGGGCAACCCGCCAGGCGCGTGGCACACCGACTGGTGCGGGTTTTCGTCAGAGCCGCCGAAGAACTCCGGTGACGTGCTGAACCGCGGGCTTTGGCCATCGGGCAAATGGTTCTACCTGACGGGATCTCGTCCGGAACACGGTGGACTGTGCGTCATTGAGGATTCTCACGTCGAGAACTGGCAAGGCCCTGACGGTTTCAACCTGACAGCGGACAGGAGGTCCTTTTATAAGGCGGGCGAAGCAGAGAATCCGTACGTCGGTTTTGATGTACCGGGGGCGGTGCCGCTGTTCGCCGATCCGGGAGACATGATTGTGTTTGCCCACCGAACCTATCACGCGGCGTGCTTTACCAACCGCACCGACGAAACTCGGTTGTCTTGCGCCGTAGGTTTTCGCGACCGGCGTCACTTCATCGAGGTGCCGTGGGAAATCCCGGAAGCCGGCAGGCAGTTCCTAGCCGATCTGCCGCCGCACCTCCGGCGATTCACTCACGGGTACACCAGCATCGATACCGAATGGCGAGGATCAAGTGAGTGAATAGCGAGGGTGATAGAAATCTCCCCTCACTTATTGACCAAACGGGTTGGGGGGATCTCTATCAAGACTATCTATCGCACTCGCTAACCACTCGCTTGATCCCTACGAATGCCGGTGCACGCCTAACCGAGGCTCTCGTCCGGTATTCCAATGTGTTAAGCATAGCAGGACAGAAAGGTCCCGATTATAGAAATGCAAAAATCGTAGAGGAGAGTTCCAAATGTCACAAGAATTAGCCCTACATGGCGGAAAACGAACGGTACCGGAGGGATTAGTCCAATCCTGGCCCAATGTCACGGAAGCCGACCAAGAGGCTGTGATGGACGTATTCAAGTCCGCTAGAATCACCGAGCAGCAACGGATCCAATCCGAAGGTCTCACAACAGAGTGGGCTGAATACATGGGTGTGAAATACTGTATTCCCGTAAACAGCGGCACCGCCGCACTTCACATGTGCGTGGCAGCGGTGGGTATAGAGCCTGGCGACGAGGTGATTGTTCCCGCTTTTACCTTCTGGGCAAGTGCGGCAGCGGTGCTGCATCATAACGCCATACCCGTCTTCGTGGACATCGATCCGAAGACGTATTGCATAGATCCGGAGCTAATCGAATCCAAGATAACGGAAAAAACGAAAGCCATCATCCCCGTGCATATTCACGGCATGCCCGCGGATATGGATGCAGTGCTTGAGATAGCCAAAAAGCACAACCTGAAAGTGATAGAGGATGTCGCTCAGGCGCACGGGGCAAGGTACAAGGGTCATCTGTGCGGTTCTATGGGTGACGCCGCAGGATACAGCACTCAGGCGTCAAAAACGCTTAGCAGCGGCTGCCAAGGCGGGTTATTCACGACCAATGACGAGGTCGCACACAAGAGAGCCGGGTTGTTGCAGTATTTTGGGGAAATCGTCGTGCCCGGAAAGGAGCGAGAAGAGCAGGAATACAACGCCTATGGGCTGGGCTGGATGTATCGGGGAGACATGTTCAGCCAAGCGTTCATCAGAAGTCAACTCAAAAGACTGGATGAAAATAACATCCTGCGCATCCGAAACTGTGACTTTCTTACCGAGCATCTGAGCCAAATAAAGGGTATTGGAACTCCATACGTTCCGGACGAGTGTGAGCCGGTCTATTACAACTACGTGGTGGGCTTTAAGCCGGAGGAATTGGGGCTGGATATCCCGCCAAAATCCCTGCGAGACAAAGTGCAGGAAGCCATGAACGCGGAAGGTGTGTCGATGGGGTTATGGCAGCGTCTCTCTGTCCCGGCGCAGGAGATATTCCAAAATGGGGTCGGGTACGGCAAGGGGTGCCCTTGGAAATGCCATAATTCCAGCGTGGAGTATAGACCGGATGACTACCCAAAGGCTGCTGACTTCATCGACTCGCACTGTTACGTTTTCGACGTGAACCCTCCCAACGACCTGGAGCTAATGGGAATGTACGTCGAAGCGTTTCGGAAGGTATTGGACAATCTGGATCAAATACTAGAATAACCCTAGTTGCCACTTTTGTCCGACAGGGGGCAGAAACGGATTTTTTTCCGCAAAACTCGGTTTCTTAGCTCGGCTCTGTACAAAATTCAACGGTTGGTTTGTGCAGAAAATTGCACCACACCAGAATCGTAGGCGGGGCATCTTGCCCCGCCGTACAACACCGATACTTGAGTAAAACTCAAAACGTCATTTGCGTGGCATTGGAAAATACTATCGGCTTTTTCAATGGTCAATCAAAAAGCCCAGATAGTTAATATCTCCCCCACTTTTCTTCAACGCTTGATTACCATCGTCTGTTATACCACTCAAATGTACAAAGTCGAACTTAGAGCCTGTTTGAACAGTACATTTGTAGGGTGGGCACCACCCACCGGCTTCTAAAAGTCCCAGAGGGGATCAAACGAGTGAATAGCGAGTGCGATAGAGATCCCACAGGTACGTAGATGACAGAAATGAAACCATGAAAAAAATTTCTACAAACGATCAGAAATGGATCTGTTACCGATTATTCAAACAGGTTCTAAGCTCACCTCCCTTCCTGTGGTAACATAGGGATTGGCTAGGGCGTTGATGCCACCCAGCCTTACCCTTCACTTCTTAATCTCCCCTCCCCGCAAATGTCCACGAATCAGGGTCAATATGCTTTGCCATCTTTTTCCATTTCTTATAATTCTCTTGGGTACTTTTAGAGTCATCAAATATCACCTTTAAGTCCCAATACTCATCTTCTTCATAAAAAGTGAATGGCTCAAGGCGTAGCAGCCTATCTGTCAATTCCATGAACCTATCAACCTTTACTGGGTCATTCCGAATGGCTAGTAACTTTTCCCGGAGACGTTCTCTGAAAGGCTTCTTAGGTGTTTCACTATCAGCTTCTATCAGTTCTTCTTCCGGACAACATTCTTCTTCATCTAGATTGGAGATTTCTTCCATAAACTCATTTACTTCTTCCTCAGTAGATTCAGGCTGAAATTTACTAGGCTGTTCTACTGATTCCTCGCGCACAGTGACATCAACACTAGAGGAATTATGAGTATGTGGATCGGTACTATCATGGATATGTGTATCGGGTTGTAATACGAAAGGTTCAGGAGTATTGTTTAACTTCTGTCGCCCACGTATTTCAGTTATCAAAAAGAACCCGATTGCTATTACCAGTATGGCGATACTTGCTATTAAAAGGCGTTTCATGGTACACCTCCATTTAGAAGTGCTGGTATAAATGCCGAAGCACCTATACCAGCGTTAATGTCAAGCAGCGTTACATTCATCACCAAAACAGTTAGTTAGCCAGCTTGTATCCGCTATTACCTCAGTATATTCAGCATAGACTGATTCGCCATGACCATCATCATGACCTTCGGGCTGAAGCTCACCAGTGTGATAGTATATGAAGTGGGTGTTAGTATGATTGTAGGTGTAATCATAAAACACAGACCCACAATACTCACCACAACGCCAAATACCTTTGTGAACATGAACGACTATTATCTCAGTAGCCCAACCCTCTGCATTGTAATTTAGAACAGGAGTCGAGGCAATTATTAGAACTGCTACCAGCAACACAAGACTGGATTTCCTTGCGGTTTGCATGGTGAATCTCCTTTCATACAGATAAAGGTTAGAACCTGTTTGAAAATCAGATGGCAAGACCATGTTTCGGCAATTTGGAGGTCTCAATTGTCAAATTTCCAAGTCATTAACCTCCTAATGTCCCTTTCTCGAAAAGCACATTTAGAAGATTCAAACAGATTGCTAATCAGAATGGTTTGATTGTTGATAGTACCCCAAGTTTCAATCTAAATTACAGCAAAGTCCATGCCAAAACCCAAATCACACTTCAATTTAGACTTGGTGAATGCGCTGCGCCTAGGCGTGGTGCGGGTTCAGCGATGTAAATTTGTTTTGGGGAGGAGAGGAAGTACGATACAGCAAAATAGAAAGGGGTGGAACGTTTGGGCGCAAAATTCGGCAGAATATGGGGAAAAGGGCGCTCAAACCCTTGCCAGACAAGGATTGGAGCAAGGTGCCACAAAAGGGAACAAAAATGCGAAATGTTCCACCCCTTTGCGGGAGCGTTTGCAGGTGGGACAATCGAAACCACTTGCCGGCTTAGGGTGTTACTGTTCGCGCGCGGTTTAGGCGATTGTTCAGCGCCTTCATTGATATATCCAAGAGTTGAGCCGCAATCGTTTGGTTGCCATCCGCGCGTTTCAGAACTTCCGCAATTAGAAGCAGCTTGAATGGTCGGCGACAAAGCCATTTTTGATTATTTGTAAAAGGTTGTTAATGTTTTCAGGTTCTTCAGGGTTAAGTATGGGAATGAAACTTGCTACAGGAAGGCGCATTTACCCTATGAGTCCAAATTGATTGCGATAATTCCCAATATGGTTCTGGAGATTCCGATGTATACGCTTTTGACATGACCGCTCGACATTCCCAACCATCGGATGGATTCTGTCGAAGTGGAGACAGATATACAGGACTTATTCTGAACGCGGAAAATGATGATTTTGGCAATAATTTGATGTCGCGGCAAGGCTTTTGTAGGGAATAACGATCATTATTCCCTACTGCCGATCCAAGCGGATTTGAGTGCTCTACTGCGTAAGTCCTAAGTTAATTCCATTTTCCTCACTTAACTCTAAAGAGCCAGAAAGGGGCTTCAGGGTTGAGTGTGGGAATGAAACTTGCCACACGAACACGCGTTTGCCCTATAGGTCGAAGCTGATTGCAATGATAGCCAATAGGGTACTGAATGCTTCGATGTATGTACCCTTGACGAACCTACTTGATATTTCCAATTACAGCGTGGTTTCTGCCGAGATTTGGATGCATATCGGTTTGTACTAGCGCAGTTTATTTCACGTTGTCTGTAGGCGCGAGTTTTGCGCGCGATAGGAGGTCGCGATTCGAAGATCGCTCCTACAATCTTTTGGATGTTTTACCGCGCAAGTCCTAAATTAATTTCGTTTCCACACTTAACTCGGAAGAACCATTAACCTCAAGCGCGAACTACCGCTTTTTACTCGGGAGTTACGTAAGCGGCGGTAATTCCTCCATCTACGGTAAACTCCGTTCCCGTTACATAAGAGGCGTCATCCGACGCTAAAAACAGAGCTGCTTTTGCCATTTCCGAAGCTTCTCCGAAACGACCTGTAGGAATATGAACCAAGCGCCGTTGTTTTTTCTCCTCGGTATTTAAAACCTTCATCAACATTTCGGTTTTCAACGGTCCGGGGCATAAGGCATTGACTCGAATGTTTTCTCGAGCGTGAACGACGGCTAATTCACGAGTCAGGGCAAGCACCCCACCCTTGCTAGCCGTATAAGCGATTTGTGGAGTCGCTGCTCCCAATAGTGCAACGAACGAAGCCGTATTGATGATGGATCCGCCTCCCGCTCGTCTCAATGCAGGAATACCGAATTTACAACCAAGAAATACCCCTATCAGATTGATAGACAAGGTGGATTCCCATACCTCTTCCGAAGTTTTAACAGCATCGTCATCTTCGCTGTGCATAATTCCGGCGTTGTTGAATAGAATATCTAGGCGGCCATAGGTTTTTTCAGCGATATGGATCATGCGCCGGCAATCTTCTGATCTAGAAATATCAGCATGCACATATATTGCGTTCCCTCCCTGAGACCGGATCAACTCGACTAGTTGATTACCCGCTTCGTCATTAATATCAACAGCGGCGACCCGAGCACCTTCGTTTGCAAATAATAGAGCGGTTTCTTTTCCAATGCCGCTGGAAGATCCGGTAATGAGTGCTATTTTCTCTTGAAGTCTCATGGGCTTTTCTTGGTCATTTGTCAACTTGAGAGGCCGCTTCGACCAGTTTATTAAATAGACGTTGTTGAATACGGTCTTCGGCAGCGGTTAACTCGGGATGCCATTGCACCGCAATGAGCCAGGGGTGATCCGGCATTTCTATCGCTTCGATGACACCATCGGGCGCTTTGGCAACTACTTTAAATTCGTCCGGGACATTATTTAGGCCCTGATGATGCCAGGAATATGAAGAAAATCGGGTTTCTTCAAGTATTTTTGCTAATGTGGAGCCCGATGCATCATGAACCGCATGAGGGGTGGGTTCACGTGGAGGGGCACGGTGACTGATTTTATCTCCAACCACATCGGGTAAATGTTCATACAAAGAACCTCCTCTGGCGACATTAAGGATTTGAGTACCGCGGCAAATACCTAAAGTAGGAATACCCGATTCTATTGCCTGATTGGCTAGATCGATTTCTGTTCGATCTCGTTCATCATCAAGCATGTAAATGGTTTCATGATCAGCGCCTCCATAAAGAAGGGGGTTGAGATCGCCTCCCCCAGCCAATATTAAACCATCAATGTGTTCCAATATTTCTCGCAAACGAGGTTCCCCATGCATGATAGGCCATGGAAGTCCGCCCGCATTTCGAATGGCTTCGATATATTCTGCCGGTAACGTAAAATGGTTGTCTTCATTCCGGCCATAGGTGGTGATACCAATGATGGGTAAAGCCATAGAGTCCTCAGATTCGCTCAAAGTAACGCTGACGATCCCAGTCAGTGACCGCACTTTGATAGGCTTCGAGTTCGGTTTCAAAGAAGTGGGTATAGTGCGTAACTATCTCTTCACCAAAAGTATCTTTTGCAAATTGGCTGGACTTAAAAGCAGAGATCGCATCTCCGAGGGTTAAGGGCACGGAAGGCAAGGTTGTTGCACTGTAAACATCCCCTTCGAAAATAGGAGGGGGTTCAATTTTATTTTTGATGCCAGCCAGCCCGGACGCCAAGGCTGCAGCGTAGGTCAGGTACGGATTACAATCCGCTCCCGGAATTCTGCATTCGATGCGGAGGCTATTCCCTTTGCCGACTACACGGAAACCAGCCGTGCGATTGTCATGACTCCAGGCAATTTTTGTGGGAGCCCACGACCCGGATTGATAACGTTTATAAGAGTTGATGTTGGGAGCATAAAATAACATGACATCCGATGCGTGAGCCATCCATCCTCCGAGAAACCAGCGAAAGGTGTTTGAGCACTCAATTTTTCCCAATTTTTGATTGCCAGAGAAGGCATTCCGGTCGTTACTCCACAGACTCAAATGAACGTGGCAGCTGGAACCCGCTTGATCGGACGCGTATTTTGCCATAAAAGTGACACTAATACCTTGTTGATCTGCGATTTCTTTCAAGCATTGTTTATAAATAGAATGCCGGTCTGCCATGCTCAGTACATCTGCATATTGAATATTTAGCTCATGCTGGCCCTTACCCCATTCTCCTTTTGAATTTTCTACCGGGACTCCCGATTTTTTGAGATGACGACGAGCCGCGCCATTGAATGAATCTTCCCGCGCCCCTTGCAGCATGTGGTAATCTTCAATGTACCAGCCGGCTAGTGTTAGCCCATGATAGTTTTGTTCTGCTGCTTGTTGGTAAGAATTTTGAAAGAGATAGTATTCCAGTTCTGAACCTGCCTTTGCAGAAAACCCCATTGCAGCCGCTTTCTCTATCTGTTGATTGAGGATGGAACGAGGTGCTTGTGGTACAGGCTTGTGTTCCGGGTCTGTGACTACATCACAAATCACCATGGCGGTTTTTTCCAACCAGCTGGCAAGACGAAGCGTTAATAAATCAGGGACAAGATGAAAATCTCCATAACCGGACTCCCAGTTGGCAAATTGATAGCCGGAGACAGGTTCCATTTCCATATCCACAGTCAGGAGATATTCACAGGCATGAGCTCCATGTCGGAGCGTATCTTTTAGAAAGAACTCAGCGTCAAATCGTTTTCCCATAAACCGTCCGTACATGTCAGGAAAAACGACCAGGATAGTATCAATCTCTTCTCCTTCCATAAGAGATTGTAATTGTTCGATACTTAACATCCCTTGAATGGTGGACATATTTCTCCTTCCCCGTATCAAAATTCAATCCATTTTTTTTGCAGCACGGTTGACCGAGCCGAAATACCTTCTGCGCAACCAAACAAACCCCAACGTCATTGCCAATCGAACATCCATCAGCCCCGCATTAGAACAGTCGTTTTTTGGCCTCGACTCCTCCCGCGGAACGCCACTCCCCTCGACGCCTTCTGATGATTTCTGAGCCATCGTGACATTCAGAGGGTCGGCCGCTCAAGGCTTCTGACGACACAGAGTCATATACAAGTTTGAATAGCGCGATGATGAGGCAAATGAAAATCTCTATGGGGTAGGATGAAAAATCGTTGCACCGTTAGTTTTTAATTGGCAGGGCAATTTCAACAATCTGTCCGATATTCAGAATCAGAGGGTACTCATTTTCGCTTTTTCTCTCAAGTAACACTCTCGGAAAGCCAGTCATAGAGCGAAAAATGAACGTGTACCGCTGATGGATTGTGATCGCAAACTAACAGTTTGCGGTACAAAAGTGTTGCTTGCTGAATGAATCACTCCGACAGGGATGATGGGACGCTACCAAGTAACACTATCTAGCAATACACCACATGGCGCTCCGCTGGAGCGCGGAAATCTGGACATGTCGCATCCTATTAACATTTCGATCCTCTGGATCGAGGAAAGGGACTCCGACCAGAAAGTGTTACTTGCTGAAAGAATTATTCCGACAGGGATAATGGCACGCTCTCAGGGATACTCGCGCAAGCCAGATAGCGTTGTATAGTATTCGATTATAATCCCAACCTCACCGATTCCAGAAACTTCTGTCCAAACTGCGATACTGTATCGCCTCCGATACATGCTCCCCTTCTATGGTGAGGCTGCCTCCGAGATCGGCGATGGTACGCGCAACTTTCAGAATGCGGTCATAGGCACGGGCGCTCAACCCGAGTTGCGTGATAGCGATCCGCAGTAGTTCTTGGGCATCCTCTTCAACCTTGCAAAACTCGCGGAGGTGCTTGGATTCCATGTTCGCGTTGCAGTAGACTGTCGTCTGAGCGAAACGCTCCTGTTGGGTACGGCGCGCGGTCTGTACGCGCTTCCGAATATCCGCCGACGGCTCTCCCGTTAAGTCGCTCGACAAATCCTTGTATTTGACAGCCGGAACCTCAACCTGAAGGTCAATTCGATCAAGCAGCGGCCCCGAAATGCGAGAGATGTAGTTCTGAATCTGTTGCGGCGAGCATCGGCAGTCGCGGGTCGAATCGCCGAAAAACCCGCACGGGCACGGGTTCATCGCGGACACAAGCATGAAATTCGCTGGATAGGTGTAAGACGCCGCCGCCCGGGCAATCGTCACATGCCCGTCCTCAAGCGGTTGCCGCATGACTTCGAGCACATTTTTGCGGAACTCCGGAAGTTCGTCGAGAAATAGGACACCGTTATGCGAAAGGCTGACCTCGCCGGGGCGCGGAAACTTCCCGCCGCCGATTAACCCAGCATCCGAGATAGTGTGGTGGGGCGAGCGGTAAGGGCGAGTGGCTATCAGCGGCACATCGTCAGCCAACAAGCCCATGATGCTGTGTATTTTTGTCGTCTCAAGCGCCTCGTCCAGCGTCATATCGGGCAGGATGGTCGGAATCCGCTTGGCAATCATGGTTTTGCCGGATCCCGGCGGACCAATCATAATCAAATTGTGCCCGCCCGCGGCAGCGACCTCGATCGCCCGCTTGACGTGTTCCTGCCCCTTCACGTCAACGAAGTCAATCATATACTCCGAGTGCTGCAGAAACGCCTCCGAAATATCGTACTTAAATGGTTCAATGGCGTGTTCACCGTTCAGAAATTGAACCGCTTCCTGCAACGATTCCATAGGGTAAATATTTAATTCATCGACGATTGCGCCTTCCTTGGCATTCGTTTTGGGAAGAATGGCGCCCGTGAACCCCTTCTCTTTGGCATTGATCGCGGTCGGCAGACAACCCCGCACCGAGCGGATGCTCCCGTCAAGCGCCAATTCCCCCAAAACCAGCGTTTGGTCAAATCGGTCGCTGCGGATTTGCGCCGTAGCCGCCAAGACGCCCAGCGCAATCGGCAGATCAAAGGCGGACCCCTCTTTTCGAACATCGGCGGGCGCGAGGTTGGCTGTGATACGGGTCGTCGGAAAGTAGAAACCGGAGTTTTTGATTGCCGCTGCCACGCGCTCGCGGCTCTCCTTTACCGCGCTGTCCGGCAGCCCGACCGTATTGAAGGCAGGCAGTCCATCCGCAATGTCGATCTCCACCTGAACAATGTAGGCATCAATGCCCATGACTGCGCTGCTCTGAACCGTAGCAAGCATGTTTACCTCTTCTCCACAACATCACTTTTAGCTGTACGGAAATTAAAAATTCCCAAGCGATCAGGTGAGTGAAAATCGTGGTCGATATTAGATACGCCTCCATGTTGCGAACCGCTTATCCTTGTAGAAGCGATCTCTAGGTCGCGACCACGCCACAACTTCATTACATCAAATACTTATCGAGCGCAATCGGATTCTCATAGAAATCCTCCTGCCCCGCACATTTGTGCAGACTTAACTACGGAGCGCGCCCATTCACGTCCTCACCTATATTGGCCCGACCCGCCGCGGCCCCCTATCCATCGCCAGCATGGACGAATCATAACTTCGCTTCATCAAATCGAGTTTTAAGCACTGGCTACTCGGCTCATCCCACAGGTTCTCAAACTCATCGGGATCGGCTACCAAGTCGTAGAGCTCTCCGTGCTGATGCCCATGATACACTACCAGCTTATGCGACCTATCTCGATACATCGTGGCAAAAGTGCCATCCGGCAAGTCAACGGCGTCGTAGTATTCGCAGCGAACGAAGTCACGGTGATGGTCTTCCGAATCCTCCCCCTGTAGGATTGGCAGCAGTGATCGTCCCTGCATCCGGTCGGGCACATTCAGTCCGGCCAACTCCAGTAGCGTCGGTGCCATGTCGAGGAGTTCGACCAGCGCATCGCTCTTCAAGCCGGTCTCAAAGTGTCCGGGCCAGGAAGCTATGAGCGGCACACGCACCAGTCCCTCGTAGAATCGGCACCCCTTCTGGATTAATCCGTGATCGCCCAACATTTCCCCGTGATCGGACGTGAAGAGGATTACCGTCTGCTCATGCTGTCCGGTTTCCTCCAGCGATTCGAGGATACGCCCCACCTGATCATCAATCAGCTTAATCATAGCATAATAGGCCGCCTGCAAACTCTTGGCATCCCGTGCGCTTATTGCGTCGGCATCAGCCGCGGTTGGCGAACTTGGAGATTGGGGCACAATCGGGTTTTTGATATCCAGCTTATCCGGAGATTGTCCTCTGGACTGAAAATCAACGGCTTTCAGTTTCTTCTGTTGTTCCAGGTCGGTCTCACGGAATAGCGGCCCGGGTATCTCCGCCGGATCAAACATCTCCCTGTAGGACTGCGGCGGATTGAAGGGCGGATGGGGGTCATAGATATTCACGCTTGCGAGCCAAGGCGCATCTCGATCCTCCCGGATAAAGTCAATCGTCTTTTCCGCGCACCAGGTGGTTTGATGGAGTTCCGCCGGGACGCCGTCAACGTTCTTGATTAACTCTCCAAGGATATAGCCCTTCGTCCGCAACCAGTCCGCATAATCGTGTCCCCTGTCCCAGTCATCACGGGGCGCGTGGCTGTACTGCCAATACCGGTATCCGTCGTTTGCACGGGGCTCAACGCGCCCATACGCACTGGCAAGATGTAGCTTCCCGATTAGACCACAATCGTACCCGGCTTCCGCCAGCATGCGGGTGACCAAAGGAGGGCTGTTCGGGAAGTATTCGTTCCCGTTGCCGTTGACATGTACGGCGCTTGGATACATTCCGGTTAGAAAACTCGCTCGGCTGGGCGTGCATATTGGACTCTGGCAGAAGGCGTGGGTGAAGGCAACTCCGTGTTGCACCAATCGGTCAATATTCGGCGTTGAAACATACGGGTTGCCCAAGGCGCCGATAGTGTCGTATCGTTGCTGGTCCGTGCAAATCCAGAGAATGTTCGGAGGTGGGTCGCCTTTGCTCTGCCTATTATTGGTAAGCATGAACTCCTCTGCAGATGCGAACTATCAGGTTGGCGCCTTGTACACTGTCAGGTAGATTGTGACAGATTAGGACTCACGCGGTTGAATATCCAAAGATCCATAGTAGGATAATGTCTTGCCCGAATCCAGACGACGTGCAGCGAAGCGAACAACCAACTGGACGCGCATTTGAGGTTTAAATCAACCCATACGCGTCACATTCTAGCAGAAGGAAGATTCACGGTCAACTCCGTTTCATAGGAATCAAGCGAGTGATTAAGGAGTGCGATAGAAATCAGATTCTTGTAGGAGCGATCAAGCGAACGGATAGTGAGTAGGAATTTCTATCGCCTTAGCTCGACTGTGTACAAAAGTACAACGATTGGATTGTACGGAAAGCCGTACAAAACCAATCCGTAGGCGGGACATATTGCCCCGACGTGATGGCACTGGAAACTGCTACAGACTTTTTCACGGGTCAACCAAAAAAGACCAGATGGCTAAAATTTCAACCATTATTCCAGAACGTTCGATTAACACCGTCTACTATACTGCTCAAATGTACAAAGTCGAGCTTAGAGCGTGTTTGAATAATCAATAGCAAAGCCTTTTTGGTCATTTTAGGAAGTTTTCTCATACCTCTATTGCTGTCTTCTACGCACCTTTGGGATCCCTATCGCACTCGCTATTCGCTCGTTTGATCCCCGCTGGGGCTTTTAGATGCTGGTGCGCAGTGGTTCTCTATCGCACCCAACAAATGTATTATTCAAACGGGCTCTTAGGAACTCTATCGTAATCACTCGCCGACACAATCAAGAGTCCGGCTCGAAAACCAACTCCGGCACCACCACCTCCCAGTCATTGCATAGAATGCGGTCTTGGTACTGCGGCTCCGAACGCTCGCGGTCCCAAGTGACGACGGCAAAGACCTTGGCGCGTGTGCAGCGCATGCCGTTAAACCCCTTGAAACCGGCGGCAAGCTGCCCTACGACCGTCCCGCTGTCGTCCAGAAGTTCCCAACGTTTCGACCCGACCCGAACCTGCAGTTGATCGCCCGGCGAAAGCGCGGCAATGGCGCGATGCACCGGATCGCTAGGGCGTTTATATCCGGCGAAACCCAGAAAGACTTCGCCTAGGTTGAGCCGCCTATAGCGGCGCTCAAGTTCCGACGGCGCCGGTGGCAGATTATCGGGTTTCCGGCGGTGTATCACCGAGGGGCAGCCTCGTAAGGAATCCTGCAGCCGGTGCGCCCCCTGAAAACGCCCTAAAGCGAGCGCGTGCCGCGCGCGGGTCATTGCCACGTAGTATAGCCGGCGCGGGGCATCCGTATCCTCGCCGCGGTCCACGCGGTTCCAACCTCCGTCTAGTACGACTACATGGTCGAACTCCAAGCCCTTGGCTCGATGGGCGGTCAACAGCAACAACCCCCGTTGGCGGCGGCGCACATCCCGTCCCCACTCTGCCAGCCATTCGATAAAGTAATCGGCAGATGTTTCCGAACCTCCGGTCTCCATCGTGTACTCCGCTATGCCGTCCCGCAGCAGTTCGGTCCACGGGCTTGAGGGTTGCTTGACCGCCCAGTCGTTCAGGTCCACACTCGTTACCAACTGGAAATCCCGTTCGCGCAGCCACTCCACGAGTCGGCGCGTCTCCCGCAGACGCCAAACGTTTAAGATGTCTTCATTCGCCATCTGAACCGGAATTCCCTCAAGCTCGCACAGCCCCCGCACCGGATCGAGGTAACTCCATTCGCGCGCCACCACTGCGCATTTAGACCAGTCCCAGTCCGGAGCCAAACTCGCCAATCGCTTTAACTCAGCGACGACCGTTTGCGCCTGAGTGACAGCGTTATTGCCGACTGACAGTATCTGGATTCGTCCGCGGGTGACTGGGTCCCGATCAGTCCACGCGCCACCGGGCAGTTCTTTCGCGCGCGCTCTGTCGACGCGGATGGCGTGTCTGGTCTTCATCCGATCCCGTGCCGGTTCGATTAACGCATTGGCTGCCGCGATAATATGGGCGGTGGAGCGGTAGTTATCGGTCAGGAAGGTGGGTTTGGCGCCGTAGTCCGCCTCAAAGCGGCGGATAAACTCTACCGACGACCCATTGAAGGCGTAGATATTTTGATCGTCGTCACCCACCGCGAACAAACTCAGCTTGTCGTCTTCGTCGGGAAGGGTTCTGCCCGCCAAAGCGGAAATCAACTCGTACTGGTCCGCGCCAATGTCTTGGTACTCATCCACCAGTATCCAGCGGAACCCCGCCAGCAATCGCCCCCGATACTCGTCAGCTTCGTCCGGCGGCAGCCCCTCCCCGCGCAGCAGCGCCGCCGCATCTCGGAGTATCCCCTGAAAATCCTCGTCGTCCATAGAATTTGCGCGTCCCGCGAAACTGGCGCCGACCAGTCGCATGGCGAGCGCGTGGCACGTCAACACCATTACTCCACGCGCGTCGTCCCCGATCAGCTCCGAAAGACGGCGGCGAATCTCGACCGCCGCGTGCCGGTTGTAGGCGAGAGCCAGGATGCCGCGAGGATTTTCTCGCCTTGCGCGTACGAGATAGGCGATACGATGCACCAATACCCGTGTTTTTCCGGAGCCGGGACCGGCGAGCACCAGCACGTTCGTCTGCTCGCGGTCGTCCACCACGATGCGGCGCTGAATGGGATTTCGCAGGCTTTCGACAATGGTTCGCCACGATTCCGGAGTAGTCTGCCGCGAAATTTCTCCTTCTCTGTCCGGCAGCCAGCGGTGCAGAAAATCATCTCGGTCCAGCATGAAATAGTCCATTGCCAGACGCAGGGCGTCAGCCATCGACCCAAGCCCCCGCTGAGCGAACTCCGCCATAACATGGATTTGCAGAATCTGTTCGCCGTAGTGGAGTTTGAGGGATGCAAAATCCGCCTGGGCGAAACCCCGGCGTTCCGGATTCAGGTGGATGGTCATCGCTGGTCGAAACACCGTCAGACCGCTATTGAGTTGGATAACCTCCTGCTCGTGAAGCCATAGTAGTGCGCGCTCCATCAACTTAACAGGATTCTTAACTCGGCTCATGAAGATTTGGTCCGACTTGACCGCGTTCAGCAGTTTGCCCAAGGTCGTCTCGGCGAGAAGGTCCGTGCCTCGACTTCCCGGCGGCAGGCTAGCAAGCAGATGTTCGAGGAGGCGCTGTGCGGCTTCGCGCCGCAACTTTGCAGTTTCCTTCAACGCATTCCACTCGCGTTGCAACGTCACGCGCACCATCTCTCGATCATGCCCTCGTACCACGAGACTTCCCCCGCCACTGCCCTCGCCCCGTCCATCGGCGGCGATGCTTCGGAGAATCCGCCATAGGCGTTCCGGCAAGGCGTAGACATGCCCCTCTTCCTTGAGCCTTTGAGTGGCGATACGGAGATGCAGCATGGAACTCTCGCCCTTATCCATATCGGGAGCCGTCTCGCGGAGAAGGTCAATAAGGGCACCCTCCAGTGCCGCCGCCTCGTCGTAGCGTTTCTGCGATGAACGCTCCACGCCTGTGTGCACGAAGGCGGTCAACACGGTGTCGTTGCTTGCGATACCCAATTGCTCCAGATCGAAGAGCGCCCCTCGCACCCCCTCCGAAGTTAGACCGGTTGCCGCCATCAGTTCGTCTGTGGAGATACCCTCGTCCGGATCGGCCTCGATCAGCCTCTCAACGATGATCAGCAGTTGCCGGCGGTAGGCATCTCTGATATGAGTCTTTTCCAGCTTGGCGCGCGCCTCCTCCTTTGATCTCACGCGCAGCGAGGACGGAAACACCTGCACATGGTTCTCCTCTCGGCTCAAGAGCACCGCCTCCTCCAACCAGGAAACCGCGGTGCGCACGCGATTGTCGTCGGTTACCGAATCCCGTTCGAAGGCTTTGTCTTCGTCCTCAAGCAGGATTTCACCTGGGGTGGCTACCACCTCGCCTCGCAATCGCTTTCTTCGATCCAAATTCCGCAGTGCTCTCAGCACGCCGTGGATTTCCCGCCGCGTCAGCCGAGAATAAGCCGACATGCCAAACTGGTGCTCCACATCTTCAGGCGTGTAGAGCAGCACGCAGCGCGCGGTCTTCTGGTCTCGTCCGGCGCGGCCCGCCTCCTGCAGGTAATTTTCCAAGGAACCGGGGATGTCGGCGTGGATGACTAGCCGCACATCCGGTTTATCTATTCCCATGCCGAAAGCGTTGGTGGCGGCGATGACCCGCAGGTCGCCGCAGATGAAACTCTCCTGAACATGTTTCTTTGTCTCCGGAGGCAGCTTTGCATGGAAGTGGACCGCCGCCATTTCTTTTGCCTGCAAGAACTCGGCAATCTCTTCGGTCTGCTGTCGAGTAGCGCAATAGATGATGGCACCGCCCGGCTCATCCGTCGGCAAATCCGCTGTAATAATCTGATGAATGTTAGCGTACTTCTCGCCGCCGGTCGTCCGCACAACCACAAACTCCAAGTTGGTTCGTTGGGCGCCGCCGTCAAAGACCTTCAGTTCAATCCCGAGTTCGTCATGGAAATAGTCCACGATTTCCGCCTTCACATCGGGCTTGGCGGTCGCGGTCAGGCACAACACCGGCGGCACCGGTTCGTCCCCGGCCTTTTCGCGGATGAACCGACCCACATACCGGTAATCGGGCCGAAAGTCGTGTCCCCACTTTGAGAGGCAGTGCGCCTCGTCCAGCACCCACGCGCCGATCTCGCGTTGCGCCAAAACCCGGCGGAAAGAGACGCTGCGAAGCTGCTCCGGCGCAACGAGGACGATGCCCGCATCCCCCAAGCGCACTCGGTCCAGGGCATCCGCCCGTTCCGGCATCGACAGCAGCCCGTTTATAGTGGCACAGCAACCGATGCCCCGTGCATCAAGCCCTGCCACTTGGTCTGCCATCAAGGCGACCAACGGCGAAATCACCACCGTCAGAGCGCCTGTCTTGTCATAGCGCGACAGTGCCGGGAGCTGATAGCAAAGCGATTTGCCCGAGCCGGTCGGCAGGATACCCAGCACGTGTTCACGCGCCATCGCGGCTTCGACGATGGACTGCTGGATGGGGCGACCGTCATCCGTCGTCCGGAAGTCGTCAAATCTAAACCAGCGGGTAAGTTCTTTTCGGGCGTCGTGCCGGTCACGGCACCAATCGCAGGCGGCATCGGCGCAGGAGGTGTCGCGCAGTCGGCGCACCAACCGTCCCGCCTCGGGAAACTGATGCCGCACCCAAGGGGGCATGACCGAGTTGCCTCCGGACACCGATATCCACGCTAAGGCGTAAGCCAACTCCCAAGCATACCTGCCCGCATTTACTATTGCCTCGCGGACATGCGTCTGGCATACCTTGCCATTTAGAAGTGCGTATATGGCGACGTGCGCCTCGGCATCGACCGGCTTTTGTGAGCCCCGTACGGACGCGAAAAACCCATCGAATCCAACGCCATCGGTTGCCGTGGTCAGCCAATGCCAAGCGGTCAACAGGTCGGACGATGTAGTGCGGAACTTATTCTGCTGATCTTCGAAGACCTCCAGGACAAGTCTGGCATCCAACTCCGGGTCGTTGATGCGCCCACGTTTGAGTTGTCCGTCTTGGTAATGTTTAACCAAGTGGTGATACGGATTGCGGGGGAAAGCTAAGGGATTGAGCCGGAGGGTATCCACGGCAGGCAGCCGCAATAGTCTCAGGTCGGGGTTCGCCGCTCGTAGGTGGGGTAAATCGAAATCGATCAGGTTGTGGCCAACTAGGAAGTCCACACCATCGGCAAAATCATCCAGCTTTGCCAATGCGGCAGCCAAGCCGCGGTTCGCAGCGGCCACAATTAGGGATTGACCGGTATCCGGGCGCACCGCCGCGTAGGCATGAATTCGGCGATCTTGAACGCCGACTTCGAGATCCAACGACAGGCAATTCAATGAGAGATTACTACATTCGTCAGGCAAAAGAGAGAGTCTATCCGCGCTCGATTCAAGCGACCGATTTAAGAAATTAAATCAATCAATCGCGCCACATTCTAGCAGAAGGAGTATGCGCAATCAACCCCGTTCCGGTAGCGCAAAAGGACAATCGCACCCAATCTCCAAGTGGAATATCTCGTAGGTTGGGTTGAATAAAATGAAACCCAACTTTTTGTCTCCGATTTTTCCGTTCCATGGAATCTCTTCAATCATCTGCATTCGCCCAGCGAGAGATTCCTTCAATCGGTTTGACATTGTCCGCTCCATCTGGTATAATGGTAGCAGTCAGTACCTATAAAGTTGAGATTCTTATTCCAAATCCACAATCATGCTTTTCCAACCCACATCCATCAACAATCGCCCTGCCATCGCTTCCGCAGGAAACAATCTTTCGGATTTATTGCGATTGCCATGCGTGATGGGCGGAGGCGAATTGAGGAGACGTTAGACTGCATTCATACCGATTCCCGATTTACAGCCCATCATCGAACGCTCCTTCGGTGGTGGGCTTTTTATTTGCTTTCAACGAACCAAAGGATACGAATTAAACCTAGGCGCCATAGTCAATTACACAAGTTGCCGAACTGAGGAGAAACGAAATGCCAGAACACTCGTATCAGCCCGGAGCCATCGAACCCAAATGGCAACGCATCTGGGATGAACGAAAAACATTCCGCACTTCCGACGACCCCGGAGCATGGAAAGGAAAACCGAAATATTATATCCTTGATATGTTTCCCTACACCTCTGGCGCGGGACTGCACGTGGGGCACCCCAAAGGCTACACCTCCACGGACGTGTTGGCTCGCATGAAACGCATGCAGGGCTATAATGTGCTGCACCCGATGGGCTGGGATTCGTTCGGTCTAACCATCGAACGCACCGCCGAGCGCGAGAACATTCACCCGGCAATTGTGACGAGCAGAAACATCGACAAATTCCGCGAACAGATAAAACGCATCGGTTTCTCCTATGATTGGGACAGGGAGATTAGTACGTCCGCACCCGACTACTACCGGTGGACACAGTGGATCTTTTTGAAGCTCCACGAGAAAGGATTGGCGTACCTCGACGATATCCCCGTCAACTGGTGTCCCGCCCTTGGAACCGTTCTCTCCAACGAGGAGGTCAAGGATGGGAAGTACGTGGAAACCGGCGATCCGGTCGAGCAACGCCTGATGCGGCAGTGGATGCTGAGGATAACCGCTTATGCCGAGCGATTGCTGGAAGACATTGAAGAACTCGACTGGCCCGAAGGAATTAAGGAGATGCAGCGGAACTGGATCGGCAAATCCGAGGGCGCGGAGATCGAGTTTAGAATTCAGGACTTCGATGCCTCATTCTCCGTTTTCTCCACTCGCCCGGATACGCTGTTCGGCGCAACCTACTGCGTCTTTGCGCCAGAGCACCCGCTGGTCAAAGAATTTACGACGGAAGAGCACCGCTCCGCTGTGAAGGCTTACGTAGAGGAATCCAGGAACAAAACCGATCTGCAACGAACCGATCTCGCCAAGGAAAAAACCGGCGTTTTCACGGGGGCGTATGCGATCAACCCGGCGAATGAAACGGCCATCCCCATCTGGGTTGCCGACTACGTACTGATGGCGTACGGCACGGGAGCCATTATGGCGGTACCCGCTCAGGATGACCGCGACTGGGAGTTTGCCGAAGCGCACAATCTACCCATCATCCGCACCGTTCAGCCGCCGGATGATTTTGAAGGAGGTCCCTACCTCGGTGATGGTCCCGCGATTAACAGCGACTTTTTAAACGGTCACGACGTTCAAGCCGCGAAATCGAAGATGATTCAGTGGCTTGAGGATCAGCGGAAAGGTGAGCGGCAGGTGCAATACCGTCTGCGCGATTGGCTGTTTTCACGCCAACGTTACTGGGGCGAACCCTTCCCCACCGTACAGTTGGAGGATGGAACGATTATGCCACTCCCGGAGAGCGAACTGCCGGTGGAACTGCCTCCGATTGACGAGTACAAACCGACTGCGAGCGGTGAGCCGCCTCTGGCGCGAGCGACAGACGACTGGCTGATGGTCACCTTGCCCGACGGGCGGAAAGGCGTTCGGGAAACGAACACCATGCCACAGTGGGCGGGATCGTGTTGGTACTATCTGCGATACATGGATCCGGAAAACACACTTGAGCCCTGGTCTGCCAAGGCGGAGCGATACTGGATGCCGGTCGATCTCTACGTTGGCGGCGCGGAACACGCCGTGCTGCACCTGCTCTACGCGCGGTTTTGGCACAAAGTGCTGTACGACTGCGGGCTTGTCTCCACGAAGGAGCCGTTCCAGAAGCTCTTTAATCAGGGCATGATCCTCGCCTACTCCTATCAGGACGATAACGGCAAATACTACGCCCCGAAAGAGGTGGAGGAGCGGGAAACGGAGTGGTTCGTCAAGGCATCCGGCGTGCGGGCAAACACCCAGATTGAAAAGATGTCCAAGTCCCGCTTCAACATCGTGACGACGGAAGAGGCGATCGATGCGTTTGGCGCCGATGCCCTGCGTCTGTACGAACTGTTTATCGGTCCCCTGAGCGTCAGCGCGCCGTGGCAGACGCGAGGCGTGGACGGTGTCTACCGATTTCTTCAACGGGTGTGGCGGCTCGTGATTGACGAAGACACGGGGGATCTCAATAGCAAGCTGACCGATGCACCCATCGACAGCGATGCCGAACTGTGGAAGGTATTGAACCAGGCCATCAAGGACGTCAGCGAGGATACGGAATCAATTGATAAAATGAACACCGCCATTAGCCACATGATGGTGTTTGTCAATGCCGCCACACAAGCGAAATCCGCCCCGAAAGAGGTGGTTAAGACGTTCCTCCGGCTGCTTTCCGCTTACGCGCCGCACATTGCCGAGGAGCTTTGGGAACGGCTTGGCGAGGCGGACCTCATAGCTCATGCGCCCTGGCCAATCTGCGATCCGGAAGCGCTCAAGCGGGAGGAAGTCACTATCGTGGTGCAGGTCAACGGCAAACTGCGCGGGCGCGTCCAACTCGCCGTGGATGCCACGGACGAAGAGGCGGAATTCGCTGCGCTTGCGGACGAACGCGTACAAAACCACGTCGCCGGGAAAACGGTGCGAAAGGTGATTGTGGTTCCCAACCGGCTGGTGAACATTGTCGTGTGAGCCGCCGCCCGAAGGATTGATAATGAAGAGGAAGATCCAATTGTCTGAAACTGAAAATGGAGTGTCAATTGTTCCCATCGGAGGATTGGGAGAATTTGGCTTAAATATGATGGCGTACGAATACGGCGAGGACATCATCGTTATCGACGCCGGTCTCATGTTTCCCGACCCCGACATGCCCGGTGTGGATCTGGTGTTCCCGGATTTGACCTATCTGATCGAGAACCGACACAAGGTTCGAGGAATCGTCCTCACCCACGCACACGAGGATCACATCGGCGCTCTGTCGCTGTTCCTTCGCCAGATCAACGTGCCTGTCTACGGCACCGCGTTGACGCTCGCCATAGCCAAAGGGCGGCTGCGCGAATACGATGTGCTCAAGGACGCCGAACTGAACGTCATAACGCCCGACGAACCGCTGCAACTCGGCAACTTCAAGCTTGAATTCATCTACGTCACGCATAGCATTCCCGACGCGGTGGCGATCGCGCTCCACACGGCGGTCGGTATCATCGTCCATACGGGCGACTTCAAGTTTGACCTCACTCCCGGCGACAATCGCCTAACGGACGTGCACAAACTGGCGGCGCTCGGTGAAAAAGGCGTGCTGCTCCTCGTCTCCGACAGCACGAACGCCGACCGCCCCGGTTTGACGCCTTCGGAACGGAGTATCTATAGCGACCTCGACCGGATCTTTCAAAACGTCGAGCACCGGCTTATCTTCTCTACCTTTTCGTCAAGTCTTCACCGTATCCAACAATTCGTCGAACTCGCGCAGGCGCACCGCCGTCTCATTGCGGTGAGCGGGCGCTCGCTGGTCAACAACATCCGTACCGCCTCCGAACTTGGATACCTCGACGTGCCGCCCGACCTGCTTATCAACCCGCGCGAGGTCGATCGATTCAGTCCACACGAGGTCGCCGTATTGAGCACCGGCAGTCAGGGTGAGCCGCGTTCCGCGATGGCGCTGATGGCGATGGAAAACCACGCCTTTCTGCGGATTGAGCCTGAAGACACCGTCGTTATCTCCGCTCGAATCATTCCGGGGAATGAAAGATCCGTGGGCCACATGATTAACCACCTGCTGCGGCGCGGCGCCCACGTCCTCCACGAAAAGAACGCGAACGTTCATGTTTCCGGTCACGGCGCACAGGAAGATTTGAAATTGATGCTCAACTTGGTGCGTCCAAAGTTCTTCATTCCGATGCACGGCGAGTATAGCAACCTGGTTCAGCACGCCGAACTCGCCGAAACGGTGGGCGTGCCCTACGAAAACATTACGGTAGCCGAGAACGGAGATTGCGTGCGGCTCACCCCCGACTCCTGTGAGATTCGAGATAAAGTCCCCGCGGGCAGAGTCCTGGTCGATGGACATATCGATCTTGGCGTGGAGGAAATCGTGCTCCATGACCGGCATCAACTCTCGCAGGACGGCATGGTGATTCCGATTACCGTGCTGGACAGCAATAGTGGAGACTTGGTTGCCGGACCCGATATGGTCTCCAGAGGGTTCGTCTACATGGATGAGTCGGAGGACTTGATGAACGAAGCCAAGAACGTGGTCGTTCACGCGCTGGAGCACATGAGTTTGGAGAGCAAGAGCGAAACCGAAACCGTACAGGAGGAGGTGCGCACTGTACTGCGCCGGTTCTTCGCGAAAAAGACCGACCGCCGTCCGATGGTGCTGCCCGTCGTCATGCGCGTTTAGGCGCCGCTTTCCCCAACGATGCACGCCGCGCCCGAATGAAAACCGAAATTAATTGATCCGGTAGGTGCGGTTTCCTAACCGCACCGAAGAGTTGTGCGCGTCCCGTCAAAAACGGGACTGAAAGAACGGAAGACATAGGAGGCGCCCACAATGGAAAGTAAATCGGTTTTGCAAGGGTGGCTACAAACCCTAGCGATAATCGCCACAATTCTGGGTGCGGTGGGATTCTTCTGGTTGAACGTTGCGAGCAAAGATGATATTAATCTACTGCGAGATGAGATGAATCGTCAACTTGCCGAGATTCGTACGGACATTAAACAACTCGATCAGGACTACAAAAACCATCGGCTCATGTCAAAAGAAAGTGCAAAGAGATTTTGAGAAACCGAGTTTTCAAGAAAAAACTCGGTTTCTTGCACATATTCTTAACATGAGCGAAACCATCTTGTTCAACACAATAAAGAAAACTAAGGACAAATTACCACACCAACACCGCGCGAACAATTTAAGACCCCGCTAGTCACTGCATCATGGAGGCTGGGTTGAATGGTGCTAAACGCCAAGAACGACCCACATGGCTTTCAAGGTTCAATACGCCCTTCCATTCTTCTAACCTTCCATCCTTCCTCTCCGACCACCGGTCACAGGTCACTGCTTTTCTCCGTTTTCTCTTGAAAACTCCCCCCGTTTCTTGCACAATAACTCCGACGGACACACCAACACGGCATTCGGGAGAACACCCATGATCAAGCACATCATCCGGCTAGTCCTCCTTCTTATCCTCTGCACCGCCGCCGACGCCCAAGTCGTCGACATCCCCGATTCCAACCTCCGTACTGCCATTAGAGACACTCTCAACCTCCCCGGTGGCGCGCCCATAACAAAAAGCGCGTTGCAACATCTGTCAATGCTTGTTGCAAACTCGCGCCGAATAGAAAGCCTTCAAGGGCTTGAATTGGCAACAGAGTTACAACATTTGCAGTTACGCTCCAATCGAATCCTTGACATTCGTCCTTTAGCCAACCTCAAAAAACTCGACACCATAATCATTCTCGAAAATCGAATTACGGACATCTCTCCGCTCGCTAACCTTACGCACCTCGTTGAACTAAATGCTCGAGACAATCCCATATCCGATGTATCTCCTTTGTCCAATTTACGCGCCCTTAAGTATCTAGACGTCAGTCGCTGCCAAATTATCGACATAACGCCGCTTGATCGTCTCACCAAGCTTAGAGTCTTACAGTTAAATCACAATCAAATTGTTGATGCGGGACCACTTGCCAATTTACGTTTGCTCTACAAACTCGAAATTCAGCGTAATTTTATTGTCGATATCCAGCCGCTTGCAAATCTCACGCATCTCGTCGAACTAAACCTGAGCGACAATGACATTGCGGATGTCAGCCCGCTCGCAGACTTGACAAAGTTGGAGACGTTGGACATTCGCGGCATTCCCGCCACGAATTACACTCCGCTTGACGGACTCGCGTTAACCCATTTTTTATATGAACAAAGTTGCGAACTCCCGCCGCTTCCGATACACGACAGGATAAACGGTAGAGATTACCCTTCTGTTTTCGCGGCATGGGCTGGACCGCATTCGTTCTCTATCGTCAATCGCCCCGATCTGTCAGGCGTCGAAAACGTGGCGAAGCATGATCTGTGGTTCAGCGGCGCTCAATTTGGATTGACCTTCCGGGAAACGCCTAACGGGTTTACAATGTCGGGCAACGTAGAAGAAGCTGTGCAAAGGCGTGACGAGTTTCTCGCCCTAAATCCGAACATGCTCTTCATCGCCGACATTAGAATGAGGTCCTACGCGCTTGACGAATTCCCCGAAGATTGGCCATATTGGATAAAGGACTCCGACGGAACTATCGTCAACGCTTGGGAGGGAAAATTCGGATTAATTGATTTTACCCACCCCGACATTCAGGATCGAATTGTCCAACAGGCTATTGCTGTATCAATGTGTGGTTTGTACGATGGCATTCATTTTGATTGGTGGCTCGAAAACGGCGCCGTTCTTTACAATCTATACGGCAATCGGTCACACATATATCGAGGGAACGAAGCGGAGCAGGAAGCAAGGGACAATATTTTGCGGCGTATCCGCGCTGAAACTAGCCCCAATTTCCTCATAATTGCAAATACCAGTCGCTACATAATTCCAAGGACTGCGCCACATATTAACGGCGGCTTCATGATAACATTAATCCCTTATACGTCAACCGGAGACCACCTTGAAGCGGTAATCAATCAAATTGAAACCTCTCTGCTCTGGTTAGAGCAGAACCTGAGACAACCGCGGATTAACGGAATCGAAGGCTGGGGCATTCCCGCCAAATCTCCCGACGATCCGGCGAATCTCCAGTGGATGCGCGCTATCACAACCTTGAGTCTCACGTTTTCCGATGGCTATCTGTTGTTCAATGATGGCCAAGGCGGTCACGATCACTACTGGTACGACTTCTGGAACGCCGACCTCGGCCGTCCTGTCGGCCGCAAAGCGCAACTTTACGACGATATCTACGGCCTCTACACGCGCGAGTTCACCAATGGCTGGGCGGTATACAACCACAGCGGGGAATCGCAGACAATCACTTTGCCCGAGGAAGTCCAAGCTGTCGCCAGCGGTTCGATCAACACCGAACACTCGCTGTCCAACCTTGACGGGGAGATGTATTTACGTGTCGGACCGAGTCCAGCGGATCTCAATGTCGACGGCGTGGTGAATATCTTGGATATGAGACAGGTAATTCAGGGGTTTGGGACGGATAAAGAAGGCGTGGATGTGAATGGCGACGGGGTTGTCAATGTGTTTGATTTGGTGTTTGTAGCAAGCCAATTCTGAATCACTGATTAAGGGGTTTCTATGAATCAACTGACCGATCAAGCAGCTGGATAAGGATCGCGATAGAGTTCCTTTAGGGAAAGCGATAGGATATCTTACTCGCTATTCGCTCAGTTGATCGGATTTAGAGGAGAAATCAATGAATTTACGACAAGGGTTCATACTTAATCTTCTACTCCATATCGTTCTGTGCAGTTCCCTATTCGCCCAAGTCGTCGACATTCCGGACTCCAACCTTGAATCCGCCATCCGCGAAGAACTCCAATTACCTCCCCGCAAGGGGATTACAAAAGAGGACATGGTTCGGCTAGAAAACCTGGGCGCCGCCCGCAGTGATATAATGCACCTCACCGGCTTGGAACATGCGACCAATCTGAGAAGCCTGTCCATGTGGGGAAACCCTCTCGCCGAACTGACACCGATTGCCGACCTTCGACGCTTGACCTACCTTGATGTCGCCGCCTGCTCAATCTCAGATATAACGGCGTTATCAAACCTCGTTAATTTAACCGGTCTAAATGTCAGGTTTAATCGGATTGTTGATATCAGTCCTGTCGAAAATCTGACGAACCTTGTTTCGTTGCGACTTGAGGGCAATCGCATCGCCGATGTTACGCCACTTGCAGACCTCACACGACTCACCGAATTGTACTTGAGCGACAACGACATCCCAGATATTCGCCCGCTCGCAAATTTAGTAGAATTGGAGACATTAGACATTCGAGGTAACCTCGTCAATGACTACACTCCGCTTGATGGTCTCGCTTTAACCGATTTTCTATACGATGAATTCTGCGAACTCCCGCCGCTTCCAATACACGATAGAATAAAAGATAGAGACTACCCTTCTATTTTCACGGCATGGGCTGGCCCACATTGGGTTTCTATTCTCAATCGTCCCGATTTATCAGGTGTAGAAAACGTAGCGAGCCACGACCTATGGTTCAGTGTCCCTCAATTTGGATTGACATTTAAGGAAACACCTGACGGATTTTCAATGGCGGGCAGCCTTGACGAGGCAATACAAAGACGCGACGAATTTCTCGCCCACAACCCGAACATGCTCTTCATCGCCGACATTAGAATGAGATCCTACGCGCTTGACGAATTCCCCGAAGATTGGCCATACTGGATAAAAGACTCCGATGGAAATATCGTTAACGCTTGGGCAGGAGTATTCGGTTTAATTGATTTCACCCACCCCGACATTCAAGATCGAATTGTTCAACAGGCTATCGCTGTTTCCAAGTGCGGCTTATACGACGGTATTCACTTTGATTGGTGGCACGAAGGCGGTGCCATTCTTGCCGAACTATACGGTGATTGGTCGCACAAATTTCGAGGGAATGAAGCAGAGCAACGCGCTCGAGATGATATCCTGCGACGCATTCGCGCCGGAACCAGACCCGATTTCCTTATAATGGGAAATACCAATCGTCGCACAATTCCGCGGACAGCGCCACATATTAACGGCGGCTTCATGGAAACATTAATACCCCATTCTGCAACCGGAGACCATCTCGAAGCGCTACTCAATGAAGTTGAAACCTCTTTGCTCTGGTTAGAGCAGAACCTAAGAGAACCACAAATTAACGCACTTGAAGGTTGGGGGATTCCCACCAAATCCCCCGACGATCCGACAAATCTCCGTTGGATGCGTGCGTTCACTACCTTAAGCCTGACACATTCCGATGGCTACGTACTCTTTAACTTAGGCGAGGGCCACGAGCACTACTGGTACGACTTCTGGGATGCTGACCTTGGTCGCCCAATCGGGGAAAAAGCCCAACTATACCAAGAGACTGAAGGTCTTTATATTCGCGAGTTCTCGAACGGCTGGGCGGTATACAACCACAGCGGGGAAACGCAGGAAATCACATTGTCCGAGGGTGTTACCGGCGTTTCGAGTGCGGTGGAAGGCATGATGCACACCCTCCCCAACCTTGACGGCGAGATGTATCTAAAGGCAGTGGTCAGTGACCAGTTGCCAGTGACCAGTGCAAACCCAGCGGATGTGAATGGCGATGGGGTGGTGAATATCCTTGACTTGACGCTAGTGGCACAGGGGTTCGGGGCGGATAAGAATGGCATTGACGTGAACGGGGATGGGGTGGTGAATGTGTTTGATTTGGTGTTTGTGGCGGACCAATTCTGAATCACGGATTACTCAGATTACGCAGATTACACAGATTAAAAGCGCACAATCATTTAATCCACGACAGTTTGAGAATCCTGAAGCCAACGCATATGCATATTTAGGCAACTGACGTCGGATGCATCGAAGACGTTGCAGATTGGTCGAATTTAATCCGCGATTCAGACAATGGCCCAAGGATTCGGGACGGACAAGCCTGAAGCGGACGTGAATGGCGATGGGGTCGTCAATGTGTTTGACCTCGTATTCGTAGTCAATGCATTCTGAATCACGGAACAAGAAACCTCCTCCGGCTCGTGACGCCTGTAGGGCGGTCGCCCGCCCATCATCCCGCTGCCAACATAACAACGTATGATCTTCAAATCCATCTCATACTGGTTCTGGTTCATCATCTTGACGGCTCTGGGACTGGCGCTGATCCGCATCCCCCTGTTCAACCTGCTGGCATTCGAATCCTGCGCGGTTCTCGCCATTGGCATCGCATTCGCCGGGGCATATATCAGTGTAACGCGCATACATAAACTACGGCGGTCTCTTCAAGTTCCCTCAGGCTCGTCCCACCAAATCGTAATAACCCTCTTCTGGAGGACGTTTGGGGCAAATCTGACGCTGCTGGCTGTGCCGCTTGTCATTCTCCTGTTAAACGCGTTGCGTATCAAGAACTGCGATCTATCTGACGGACTCGCGTTCTTTTTTCTACTGCCGGTTGTCAGTTGTGCGTATGCGACAGCGGTAGGTCTGTTTTTCGGTTTCTGGATGCAGCGGCGTTGGGTTGGGTATATCACGTACTTCGCGTATATCACTGTTACGTTTCTCACGTTCCTCTACAACCTCATATTCCATCCCCCGGTGTTCGGGTTTCATGCGGCTTTCGGTTACTTTCCCGGACCGATATACGATGAACAGATTCCGATCACCGGCTCATTCCTCATCGCGCGCGGCACGGCGCTCCTGCTAGCATGGTTCTTTCTTTCAATCTCAATCATCGCATTGGAGAGCGGCAGACGCCCCCAACGTGTTTTCTCCCTGAACTGGCGGAAACTCTATCGGATTAAACCGCGCTTCACGGAGGTATATCCTCGGATTCAACTCATTGTGCTCGCATGTCTACTCCTACTTATCTACCTGAACAGAGGGGAATTGGGCATGCGTCCGACTCGTGGATACATTGAAAATGCGTTGGGGGGACTGCACGAAACGGAACACTTCAATATTTTCTACGATAAGGGATCGAAGGTTGAACGGGAAATCGAGGCGATTGCGCGAGACCACGAGTTTCGGTACGCCCAACTAACCGACTATCTCCGGATGCAGCCCACCAGGAAGGTGAACGCTTATATCTACACATCGCCCGAGCAGAAGAAACGGCTGATCGGCGCCGGACACACCTTGGTTGAAGACCCATTCGGCTACGGCTTTCACGTCAATTATGAGCCGTTTCCCCACCCAATCATCAAACACGAATTGGTGCACGCATTGACATCAGATTGGCATCCACTCTTAAAGGTCAGCCTTAAGCTGGGGTTGCACGAAGGCATCGCCGTCGCCGCGGATTGGAACGAAGGGAAACTAACGCCGCATCAATGGAGCAAGGCGATGCGAGCATTGGGCGTCGCCCCCACGATTGAGCAAATCATGGGACTCGGCTTCTGGGCGCAGGCGTCCTCGCGCAGCTATATGATTGCCGGATCGTTTGTCCGATATCTGGTGGACACATACGGGGTAGAGGTGTTCAAGCGCGTTTTCCCGACGGGGAATTTTAGGGACGTTTACAGCAAATCTTTGTCGGAACTGAGTAACGAATGGGAGGCATTTCTGGACACTGTTCCTTTGACCCCCGCGGATTCGACAACCGCGGAACACCGTTTGAAGCGCAGGAGCATCTTTCAGAAGCGGTGCGCGCACGAGATCGCCGAACTTTCGGCGGATGCGTGGAAGGCGTACCGCCAGTCGGAATTTGCACGCGCGGCTAGGTTATTCCATCGGATACACGAGTTTGATTCGGACAGTCCGCGCCACCTGCGCGGGTTAATGTTCGCCAATTACCGGACGGGAGATTACAGGCAAGCTAGCGAATGGGCGAAGAAAATCATCACACATCCCGCCGCGACCACGCGGCAAATTGCCGAAGCAAAAAACGTGCAGGGAAACTTGAACTGGGTTGGCGGAAAGCACGAATCCGCTCAAGCGCTGTATCAGGAGGTGTTGACGCTCAATGCATCGGACGCGCTCAATCGAGAAGCACACGCCAAACTTGCGGTGCTCGCGCTTGAATCGACAACGGCGCGGTCACGGATGAAACAGGTATTGATTGGGGAGGAGTCGAGCGCATCCCGGTTGAATCTACTCCACGAGGTGATTGACGAGATGCCGGAGTGGGGGCTTGCTTTCTACTTAATCGGGCGTCAACTTCACTTCGATGAGCGGTATGCGGCATCGAACGATTATCTTGTCAAAGCGGCGGCGTTCGGCTTACCGCATCGGGTTTTGAAGATTGAAAACACGCGATTGTTTGCCATCAATCTGTATCACCTTCGGCAATACGACGGCGCGATTTCGCAGTTTCGGCGGCTGACGGAAGCCAATGATTTGCCGCTCGGTTCAATTCTCGTCGCCACGGATTGGATCGAGCGGTGCGAGTGGGGGAAAAAGAGGGAGGATACTGCTCAATCACAGAAAGTGAACTCACGCGGTGCTTTAGGGCGCACGTTGTACGCCCATGGTCCGGCGAGGGGCACGCAAGAGGTTGACATCAGGTATTTGTAAACATGCGTCCATCTCTCTAAAAACACAACCTTGCTCCCCGTTCGCTCACCACAGGTGAACACATAGGTAGCGCGACACCATAGGATATGGCTTGACATCTTTCCGCTGGGTAATCTATTTCTGAGATACAAGCTTGAGATGTTCTAGAAACGAAAGCACATTATTGATTTCACTTTCATCAATATCCCAGCCGTACCCTTCGGCGGTTTCCTTAATCTGTTTTCGTGTAGCTCGACCTTGCTGGTTGACAATGTAATGTACCTTTGCTGCGATCGAGAGGGTATTGAAATCACTCGCCAATGATTGGTTATTCAATTTGTCTAGTGCCTGCTGCCAACTCTCGCGGGTGCCTTCCTGTTTTATTTCATCCATTATGGCTTCGCCATCATGGGTTAGCGAATAGGTATGACGGCGGATTTCACCAAGAACGTTTCTGTCGGTTGGGAAAGTCTCGGTTACTTCGTTAAGGAAACCGCAGCTGACCAGAATATTCAGGTTTTCTGAAACTTCACTACTATAAGGACCATAGTAGTGTGGTCGAAAAACGAGGTCGGTACAATGATCAGTTTTGTTTAACACCGAGAGAAAATATAGTTTCTTTTGTAGAATGGTTCTACCCTGTAAGTCTCCCTCATCTTGATTTGCAACAATAAGCAATATTAAATCTTGAATGTGCATACAATCCCCTTCCTTTCGAGCGACAATCCCCTGTGTTTCTCCGTTATCAAGGAGATAGCAAAATCGCTTGAACCTTCTCTTGAAGTTGTGATTGTTCCAGTTCTCTCTGTGCGACTGGTAAAATGTTCCAATGATCGCACGGGGCATAAACCTGCATGGTATATAGAGCAACATCCTCCGAGGGCGGGCGGGCAAGAACCAACTCAGTCGCGTAGTTGCTGAAATCTCTTAAGTCACAGTGCCTTTCATCAAAGATCATGACCGCATCTGGTCCGAAACTATAGCTTTGGCTCCCATAGTTGAGATTTTGAATCTGAAGTTTGTTGACAATTACATAATCGGACTCGATCTCAATATGTTCTGCAATTTCTTCTTCCCACTTTCGTTTCTGCTTTTCGTCCGCTTGGTGGATTCGTCTTTTATCTATCGGATTCTTTACATCGCTCAATGACAGTTCACCAATCTTCTTGTATAATCTTCTTTCGTAAAGTCGCGCGTAAATGTCACAGGCTTTTTCTTGCGCACACTCCTTCAGGATACCAATAATTCGCTCATCGTGATATTCTATATAATTCGCAGTGAACCTTGGTGTCCCATCGTATTGATAAAGCCGCTTAAGTTCTGGATTCTCCTCACGAATTGCTAGCTCAATACCACGAACAATCATTGCATCTGAGATTAATCTGACTCGATGCCGATATACCTGCTGTGTCATGTGATGTTTTGCAAGCAACAATTGTTCAAGGGCATGAATACCCTTCTTGCTAATTGCCAAATACGATTCATTCCCTCTGCGATGTACCAGACACGATTCAATGATTTTCTCCAGATCATACGTCCCATACTTAACCCCGGCGAAATAAGAATCCCGAAGAAGATAGTCCATCTCGTCTGCATCAAAGTCGCTGGAAATTATGTCACGCCTAAAGTCCCGGGCTTGCTTCCCATCTATCATTTCGACGACAAATCTGCGTTCCTCAAGATTGAGAACTTTGTTTATCTCTGAATCGTTCTCAAGAATGTCAGCTGTAACTTGCTCGTGAATCTTTTCTTGAACCGATTCCTTCTTCGCTTTGTCTATTGTATGCTGTTCTAGAAGTTTCTCGGAAACATGACTAAACGGCCCATGACCGATATCGTGTAGTAGCGCCGCAATCCGAATTCGTTCGCAGTCTTCATCATTGACTTCACCATGCTGCTTGAGCCGCTCGCAAATCCTCCCAGCGATGTGCATTACGCCTATAGAGTGATCGAAACGAGTGTGCAAAGCACCGGGATACACGAGAAACGCCATTGCCAATTGACGAATCCTGCGAAGCCTTTGAAATGCCCTAGTGTTGATTAAATCAAGTTCCTTCTGTGAAAGTTCAATAAGACCGCGAATCGGGTCTCGAATTTCGTACACAGGTGTCTTCATCAAGAATAACTAAATTATACTATACAATAGTTAAGTATTTCAAGTAAATTTAGGAAGAATCTAGTAACGGCGTAATGTTCCTACCCATACGGTGAGATAGAGCACTGTATTGAACCCGTTGAACTGCAAAAACATCTTTAGACCACAAACAAGCAAAGTTGGAACAAGAGTTACTGCCCAAATTCAACCAATATCAATTAACCCGTCAAGCAACCGAATAGGGAGTGCTGTAAAGATTCCCGCAATCGGAATTTCCTTCCAACCTGATTGGCATTGTGTCACAATCAAGGTTTAGACAACAGTCTAATTTACCGATGGCAGTACGCTGTACCGCTCGATTAAGAAACTTCAACCACTCTCTTATACAGGGGATTTACGCTCGAATTCTTATATGCCTGAGTTGATCTTGGTTAAACATTGTACAGACTCTTCCTCCCTCAAGCAACAAGAAATCGAAAGCATGGATAAATCTTCAGTGTGGTTTTTAGAGAAGGATTTGCTGGAATCGACTTATACATGCACAATTACAATAAACAGATAAAAACTAGGTTGAGTCTACGACTCCTTGTTATTTAGTTTCTATCCCTGAATCAAGACGCTGCAACCGTAGCGTTTTTTCGCTAATTGCAATGATTTTGGTCTCCGGGCATGAAGATGATTTTTTCATACCGATTTTAATCAGATATCCAACGTAACGACTTTCAGTGCTCCAAACATGGAAACACAACCAATTACAACCTTTTCCGAATTTCGCGAGGCAATTCCTCATCTCGTAGCCCGTCGTGTTTTAGGACATATCGCTCAATACCGACCTCTCCTAGAAGATGGAATTGTCCTAAATAGTTTTGGAACCAAACCGATCCTGTTTCCGCAAAACTCGGTTTCTTCGTGGAAAGAGGAATACGTGAAAAGGTTGCCCCGAACAGGTAGCTAACAGATGGCGGACATTTCTTGTGTAGGGAACGCAAATCTGCGTTCCCTATGACCTCTAGAATATCGTCCTCTTGGTGGGAAAAAACCATCGTAAATGAGGCAGATTTGTAGGGTGCGATCAACGGAGTGAATAACAAGTGCGGTAGAGATCCTAGCAGCCTTTGAGAGCACCCGCGCAGGATGAAATAAGTAGAAAACGAGCAGGATTTTCTATCGTCTTCGAATATCTATCGCAACCACTACTTGTTACTTTGTTCCTATCGCAGATGAGGCAGCATCGAAAGCGGCGTCGCCGCGAGGAGTCCGGCATCAACCGGCAACACGATACCGGAAATCCAGCGCGCCTCATCGCTCGCCAAGAACAGAGCCGCCCAGGCGACATCCCACGCCGTGCCCTCCGTTCCCAATGGCGCGGCGCGGCGGCGCAAATCTCGCTGTTCCTCGGAAATCCTGTTCACAAGCGATGCGTAAAGGTGTCCGGGGGCAATGGCATTGACGCGGATGTTGTCCCGCCCGTGATGCACCGCCATGTTCTTGGTCAGGGCGACCACGCCGCCTTTCGCCGCGCTGTAATGGATATCGGTTGTCCAACCCGCTCGCAGACCGTCGACAGAGGACAGGTTTATAATGGCGCCGCCACCGCTCTCGACCATCGTTGGGATAGCGTGCTTGCTGGTTAGCATCATGCTCTTGAGATTGACATTCAAGACGAGATCCCACTCCTCTTCGGAGACATCGAGCACCGTCCCGCCGCGGCCGATTCCCACGTTATTGATCAGAATGTCTAGTCTTCCGTAGCGTTCGACCGCCGCGTCCACCATCGCTTTGCATTCCGCGTTCTTGGTCACGTCAACCGTGAACAGCGACGCCGTGCCACCTTCGGCCTCAATCGTGCCAAGCGTTTTCCGGGCGTTCTCCTCCGACATGTCCGCCACAATCACCTTCGCGCCGTGTCTGGCGAACAGGATTGCCATTGCATTACCTGTACCGTCGACATCGGTGACAGTGCCTGCGCCCGTTACAATAGCGACTTTACCTGCTAACCTCGTTCCGGTCTGTTCCATAATTGCCTTTTTACAATCCCAGTAGAATCTAATTCGTACGTTCAATCTCCCACTACGCCTACTCAAACGTGCGGTAATTCAGAAATGTCGGTTCATTTTTTCGAATGACGACATCTTCCATTGTCTCGATCTCACGTCCCCGATTGAATCTGTCGGAAAATTCAAGTTTGACGGTGTGGCTGCCCGCTGGCAAGCGCATCCGTAAGAGAAAAATCTGATTAGGCAAGGTTTGCCACGAGCGGGTGTCGGCACGTTCGGTGGCAATGTTCACAATATTCACCGCGCGTCCTATCAGATTTGCCCAGATTTCTCCTTTACTGGTATCATTCTCCGATCCATCCTCAGCCTCCGTTTTCTTCGTTACCTTGCGATAAGCGAGGTACTTCAACAGAGCACGCGTCACCGTTCGGAGGAGCATGACCCCCTCCTGAGATTTTAGCGTTTCTATCGCCATAGTTTCGACATCGGACACCAGAATTCCTCTCTGTTCGACATCCCCGGCTTCCACCGCAATCCCTGCGAGCCGGGGACGATTGGAACGAATCGCGGGTATTGCGACGTGCAGAAGATACTCCAACTTGGTTTCCGAATAGGATTTGCCGCGGCGCGACACGAGCGTTCTGGCAAAGTCCGAATTTCTCCGCTTCTCACGCCCCTTTTCGGGTTCGTCTTCAAATGAATCGGTTTTCAGGATAGGAAATGTAAGCGTTTCCTCATACTTGGAAGGCACGTACCCGCTTTCGTAAAAGAGGATTAGTTCACCGTAACCTTTTGTCCGTTCATGCGGGTCGCCATATTTCCTCCGGTAAAGCGCCTCCTCTTCGGCAAACCCCAGTTGCCGTGCCAATCGCACCAGTGAAACGCCGATATCTTGGGCAGGATTCGCCCCTGTCTTGGACGACGTGCGCGCGTAGTACTCTTCAGCTTGCTGGTAGGAGATGAAGGCATCGTTCAACTCTCCGGTGGATTCGAAGAGTATGCCCGCTAAATATGCCAAAAACGGCGCGCCGAAAAAATCGTAATTCTCATCCTCGTTTATGTAGTACCGGATAAGATCCGCCGCACGCCGGCATTCTACGAGCGCCTCCTCAATTTCATTCAAATAAAGATAATTGAGAATTCGATAGTAGTGGCTCAAGAGCCGCTCATACCGGGCGCCGGCATAGGGCCGCACCAGATCGGTTGTAAGCAGCGCGGCTGCCTCCTTGGAAATACTGCGTGTATAGAGGTCTTCCGATATAGATTCCGCTCGAGACAGCGCCGCGTTGCTTTCCCGGTAGCGATCCGCGTAATGCGCAACCAATCCCCGTTCAAAGAGGAACGGGAGGTTCTCTTTGTCCGGAGCCTTCTTATCAAGGTAGGCGAGGGCAACTTCAGGGTTTCCCGCTTCTAACGAACTATATACCTCAACCATCTTATAGCCGCCGCATCCAATGTTTAGGCACAGCAGCGCCAAGAACGGCAAGAGTTTCGCTGTATGCATCAATCGGCTAGAAGGCTGCACGTTTACGTTGGATGAACTTCTTGATTTTCTTCTGCCCAAGCCATATTTTCTGATTGCTCTCAATGTTGGTCAAGGTCAAATCAACTTGATAGAAGGTGACCTGCTTCCCGCCCTCACGATCCTTGATGGTGTTTAGCTGACCCATCAACATGTAGTCCGCGCCTTGTTCGCGCCCCATTTCTTTGGTCGATTCGGGAGTCGCGAACATGCTCTGGTCATCTTTCTCATCGCGCAGACTGCCGCGCTCGTTGGCGCTCGCGACAACTGACACCAAGCCGGAGTTGATGAATGCCCGTTCAATATCGCTCACAAATGTGGGAATGGCGATATGTTCGGAACTACGGTTGCGGATGGCACCGACGATGACAACCGGTTTTTTCCCTGCGGAGGTAGTGGTGTGCTGGGTTATCCACGGGTGATTTAGACAATCCGTGATCATGGCTTCGGACACCTGACGAGAATCCGTGTCATTCCATTCCCCGGAAAGGTCAATAGTCGTGTCGGCTTCAATGCGTTCGACGGTTTTCGGTGCGCCACACCCCGCTAGAACCACGCAGAGGATGCAGCCGACCGAAATTGCTAGTTGTTTCATGAAATCCTCCAAATTTTCGAGAGAGTTTAGAAGAATCTACTACTAGGGCAGGACAAAACGAATTACAACATGGGAGTGTTTACCCTTTGGACGTACCTATGTAGGGTGGGCACTGCCCACCATGCAGCCGGGAATGGAGCGAATGCCAACCCACCGAACATGAATCGAAAACTACAGCCGCCCGGAAGGCGCGATGGCGTTTGCAACCTTAACTCCAGTCCCCTCCATCTGCTTTTGCACATGCGCCACGCACTCTTCAAACGATGCGAACGGCGGATCGGGATACAACTCCAAGCTGAAATTCAGATCGTTCCTGCCCCAGTGAATCATGGAAATGCCGGGCTTGGCGAGTTTCCGCGCGTTGAGCACCGCCTCGACGGATTCAATCTGAAACGAGAGAATCCCGTTCTCGTTCCACCATTCGATATACTCCGACCGGTCAACGTCGCCCGACCACCCCCATCCGTTGGGGGGCGGCCAACTCCGCTTACCCACCGGCGGATAGTAGAAGTTGCAAATGGCTTCGTCAACGGTTGCCTCAGTCTCGACCTGCGGAACGACAATCGCCGCCGGTCCGAGATCGAGAAGATTTCCGAGCAGATACGTGTGTCGAGTGTTTTTGATACGGAACTGAACCGGCATGTCGAGTTCCCTGGCGCTCCTGCAGAACTCTACCAGTTTCTCTTCATTGAACGGAGCATGCTGGCTATCGACACCGAGCATATCATAGGAATCACCGCCGAGAATTCCTTCGATCTCGGCCTTGGACATCCCAAGTCTTCCATTTGCAATATTGAGTTCATCGCCATTTCGCATGCGCTCCCTCAATTTGGACAACTGTTCCCACGATGGATTAGTATATGACATATTTTGTGCCCTCCTTATTGTTCGGGACTTACGCAAGTTTCCCTGACTCATAGAATCGGATAAGCATGTTAAGTAATGCGTAAACAATTTTATTACGCATTACACATAACGAAATCGCCATTTCTTGAGGTCATGCGGCGTTCGACTGCGTAAGTCCCATGATGTTAATTCCTCGGCACGATACTGCTCTCTCAAGTAACACTCTGGGAAAGCCAGTCATAGAGCGAAAAATGAACGTGTACCGCTGATGAATTGTGATCGCAAACTAACAGTTTGCGGTACAAAAGTGTTGCTTGCTGAATGAATCATTCCGACAGGAATGATGGGACGCTACCAAGTAACACTCCACATTGAAGATTTCTATCGCACTCGCTATTCACTCGTTTGATCCCCGCTGGAGCGCGGAATTTTGGACATATCGTATTCTATCAACATTGAAAATCTCTATCGCGCTGGGATCTCTATCGCATTCGCTGTTCGCTCATTTGATCTATTCACTCGCTTGATCCTCTGGATCGAGGAAAGGGACTCCGACTAGTAAGTGTTACTTGCTGAAAGAATTATTCCAATAGGGATAATGGAGCGCTCTTAAGAATCGAGATCGGCGATAGACTCTTGTACCGCCACGATGGTATCCTCAATATCCTGCTCGCTATGCGCCAAACTCAAGAACATGGGATGGCTCGGATGTAGATAGAAACCGCGCGCCAAACATCCCTGGAGCATGGCGATGCATCGCTCTCTGTCCCCCTCCTCAATTTTGGGGGTGGGCATGGGACCTGCGCCTATTAATTTATACCCCAATCCACCCTCCTCGCACGCCTTGTTAACGCCCTTGATTAGACGGTTGCCAATCTTCCACTGGTATGCGATTCCGTCACGGCGTTCCAACTCGTTGACCACCACCTCCAACGCCACCAAGCTGGGCAGGTCGCAGTGAAACGTCGCCGCCAGCCACACGGCTTGGCACTTCTCGCTTGCGAGAATCTCTTTCCTGCCCGCGACGAAACCGCCCGGAAAGCCGTTGCAGCACGCTTTACCGTACGTCGCCAAGTCCGGCGTTACGTCGTAATACGCGCTGCCACCGCCGATTGCCACGCGAAAACCGACTTTGATCTCATCAAACACGGCAAGCGCGCCGTAGCGGTGCGCCATGTCAACGACGCCTTGCAGGAATCCTTGAGGGGGCCCATCGTCCAGCACAGATTCCATGATGACACAGGCAACTTGGTCGTCGTGCTCCTTGAACCGATCCTCCAGTGCATTAAGGTCACCGTAAGGAAAATCCAGCGTCAACTCGGTGATGCCCGCCGGTACGCCGTGTTCGCCCGGGCGCGTCCAGGAGTGCCAGCCGTGGTAGCCGCACCGAATCACCTTTTCTCTGCCGGTATACGCCCGCGCAAGACGCAACGCGGCGCTGGTAACCGCGCTCCCGCCAATAAGGAAACCCACCATCTCCGCAACCGGGATACGATCAATCAGCATCTGAGCGACGTCCAACTCCTTGGGATGGGCGGTGCTAAAGACGGTTCCCTCCGTTATCTGCTTTCCGAGCGCTGCATTGATGGCGGGATCATTGTAGCCGAGAAGGATAGGTCCAAATCCCAGCAGAAAGTCAAGGTATTCGTTTCCGTCAACATCCCTGAAACGCGCCCCGTCGGCGCGTTGCGTGAAGACGGGATAGCCCATATCCAACATGGAATGGCTGCGTTTGTGCCCTTGGCAGCCACGAACCATGAGTTCATCCGAGCGTTTCAGACAGGTTCTGGAGTTGTCAATAGTGTAGGGCTTCACCGGCATACTGCGCGCTTCCTTGCACTCCACTGAATCATGGTTGACCAAGTAATCATTGAGCTAGAAGAGTTGACATTTGTGCAAGGCAGCCAGAATCGTAGGGGCGATGTTCCCACGCCCTTTCCTCAACGTGGTTTTGGGAAATACAACTCCTACTGATGGCGCAGTCAGAAGTCAACGAAGCTTGGTGGTTTGAACTGCCCAAAATCGCTATAATTCTCATTCCCGCACAACCTATTTTAACCCCAATTCCGATCCATCCTCCAAGAGCCCCTTGAGATGCCCCAGAAACTGCGCGGCGATGACGCCATCGACCACGCGATGATCGCACGACAACGTGAGCGCCATTCGTTTTCCGGGAACCACGCTTCCATCCTTGACCACTGGCTTCTCCACCACCGTACCGACGGCGAGGATGGCGGATTCGGGCGTGTGAATGATGGCATGAAATGTCTCCACATCGTACATGCCCAAGTTGGTTATGCTAAACGCCGCGCCCGACGCGTCGCCCGCGGACAGCTTACCCGCGCGAGCATTCTCGACGAGAGTGCGCACCTTGTCCGCAATCTCGGAGACCGAAAGCTGATCGGCATCGCGAATCACCGGAACCACCAAGCCGCCCTCAACTGCCGTGATTAACCCGACGTGCACCGCGTGCGGTATGAGGAACTCCTGACCCTGAAGTTGGGCGCGCATTTGGGGAAACTCGCGGAGCGCCAATCCTGCCGCCTTAATCAGGCAGTGCGTAATCGACACGCCCTCCGGGCGATCCTCCGAGAGCAATTCCGCATCTGCTTCCAAGCTGAGGTAGAAGTGCGGTGCCTGTTGAAAACTCTCCTGCGTCTGATTGGCGATGGCGCGGCGCATCGAACTCATCGGTACACGTTCAACGTCCGCGTCGGCTGCCACGACTTCAATAGCTCGTTCCACATCCCCGGTCGTGATGGCGCCGCCGGGACCGCTGCCGGAGATTTCAGCCAGTTCAATGCCGTTCTCCGCCGCGAGTTTTCGCGCAGCCGGCGAGGCGCGCAGCCGACCGCCACCCGCAGCACGTTGTGGACGAACTTTGGGACTTGCCGCGGGAGTCGACTTCTGCGGGTCTGCACCCGGCAGTGTCGGCATCTCCTTGACCTCTGGAATCTCCTCATCCGCTTCGCCGACCCACCCAAGCGTCATACCGACAGGTCCCTTGCCACCCTCGGCGACAAGAATTTTCCGAAGCAGACCTGAAACGGGCGCGGTAACCTCGATCGTAGTTTTCTCGGTCTCAACCTCGCACAGAAGCTGCCCCTCCTCGACACGGTCACCCTCCGATGCGGTCCATTGAAGGAGAGTTCCCTGCTCGGTAATCAATCCCGACTTCGGAAAGACAACTGCTTTCATGCAGCCATCACCTCCCGAATTGCTGTTACAACGCGGTCTTCCGACGGGATATAGGCATTTTCCAGTGACGGGCTGAAGGGGACGGGCGTGTGCGGCGGGGTGACGCGCTTAATCGGCGCTTCAAGACTATAGAACGCTTCGTCCGCCGCGAGGGCAGCAATATCCGTAGCCAAGTTACACCTCGGCGTGTCCTCATCCACGATCACGAGCCGACCCGTCTTCTCGACCGAATCCACAATCGCCCTTCCATCAAGCGGGCTTAGGGAGCGTGGATCTATCACCTCGACGTTCACCCCTTCGGCTTCAAGCCCCTCCGCCGCGCTCAGCGCCAAGTCAATCATCTTCGCAATAGCAACCACGGTGACATCCTCCCCTTCTCGGCGCACCAATGCTTCACCCAACGGGACAACATAGGATTCTTCGGGGACGTGGCCTTTCGATCCCATCAAACGCTTGTGTTCAAGGAAAAACACAAGATCATCATCGCGAATAGCAGCCGTCATCAAACCCTTGGCATCGTACGGCGTGGAGGGAACCACAACCTTCAATCCGGGGATATGCGCGAAGACGGAGTAGAGGCACTGAGAGTGCTGCGCCGCGGCGTTGATTCCGCCGCCAATTGCCGCGCGGATAACCACGGGAACTTTCGCCTTGCCGCCAAACATATAACGGATTTTGGCGCCCTGATTGAAAATCTGATCCATCGGGATGCCGAAAAAATCCACGAACATGAGCGCCGCAACCGGTCGGAGTCCCGTCGCCGCTGCGCCAATTGCGGCGCCGATGAAACCCGCCTCGCTAATCGGCGTGTCGCGAATTCGATTCCGTCCGTACTTGCCCACAAGCCCTCCGGTGATGCCAAACGGACCGCCCCAGCAGTCCTCGGCATCTGGCAAGTTCGATCCCGCTCCGCCGACGACATCTTCGCCCATAACAATCACAGTCGAGTCGCGCTCCATTTCAGAATGCAGCGCCTCTCGGATTGCCGCTCCCATGGTCAGTTCTCGTTCTCCGCTCATCACAGCACCTCCTTGTAGTTCACGTAGACATCTTCCGTCACGTCGCTCGGCTCGGGCCACGGGCTGTCAGCAGCGTAGGCCACCGCAGATTCGATTGCCTCCGTAACCCGCTCCTCAATTTCATCAAGCTCTTCACCGGATAATACCTTCTCGTCGGTGGTGCGTGCGCGGAAATTCTTGATGACGCAATGATTCTTGCGATATTCTTCGACCTCGTCCTGCGACCTGTAGCCCTGCTTGTCGCCTTCGTGGTGACCGTAGAATCGGTACGTTTTGCACTCCAAGAGTGTGGGGCCCTCTCCGGCGCGCGCCGCGGCAATCGCCTTTCCCGCTTTCTCGTAGACTTCGAAGAGGTCCAAGCCGTCAACAACTTCGCCGCGTATGCCATAGGCTCGCGCACGCCCCGCGATATCGGCGCCCGCAACGGAATAGTCGCTGCTCGTGGATTCCGCCCAGCCGTTGTTCTCCGCCACAAAAATAGCGGGGAGTTGCCAGACGCCGGCGAGATTCAGACCTTCGTGAAAGCTGCCCTCGTTGGCGCCGCCGTCGCCGAAAAAGCTGACAGCCACGTTGTCCTTTCCCAGTACTTGAGCGCTAAGTGCGGCGCCGCACGCGAGCGGAATCCCACCGCCGACAATGCCGTTGGCGCCAAGCATGCCTCGGTCAAGATCGGCGATGTGCATCGAGCCGCCCTTTCCCTTGCAGGCACCGGTCGCGCGGCCATACAGTTCAGCCATCATCGCCTTTACATCGACCCCTTTGGCGATGCAGTGGCCATGACCGCGGTGAGTGCTGGTTATTATGTCCTCATCGGTGAGATGGGCGCAAACGCCGACCGCGACCGCCTCCTCCCCGGCATACAGATGGACGAACCCCGGAATGCGATTCGCGGCAAACTCCTCGCGCACCCGTTCTTCAAATTGGCGGATGGTTGCCATCCGTTCGTAGATTTCAAGTAACTTCTCTCTTGGAATTTCCATATATTCCTCCCATAAGATTTCAACCGTGCGATAATATTCGAATAAAGCTAATGACAAGCGAAAACTTGCGATTGATCCACTTTCAATACCCGATGAGAATGATACCCTTCAGTGGCAGAACCAGTCGACTGCTGATATATAAGGTTTCCAAAAACGTGAAAACTTGCGAAAAATCGTCCTTACCCTTGTAATCGTTCCTAACAGCTAGAACCAAGAATTCTACTCCATACATCATACTTGCCTGAAAAATGTCTTTAAGGAAGGCATAATTTGCGACTGCCCGTCCCGCTTCAACTTCTAGAACAATTCTCCCATCCTTGCTTATTCCATCCGCACTAAACGATTTGTCCACACTATTATTGAGACCAAAGAGAACGGGTACAGGGATCTTCTTCCCTTTTGTTTTTCCCGCTTCAACCGTGAAATCGACACTTTCAATATGAGGTCTTAAGATGTCTAATACTTCGTTGCTCTTGAGTTCATTTTCTGGGGACTTTATCCTATCATGGGCTAGGTTGAAGCATTCGATAACTTGCTGAATTTGTGCGGTTATTCCCACCGACCTTGGAAATAGTTGGAACCTTAACATCATTATGAAATCCTTCGAAGAAGCGTTTTGCTAACTCTGAGGAATTGCAACACCTGCGGCGGCGAATGTTCAATCGAATTCTTTCGATTGTTATGGAATTCAGAATTGCGCAAATAGAATGGAACTCCACATGTTGATTGACGTTTCTGCCCGTTTAGATGTCAAGAACGTGCGCGTCTTAATCGACGGCTACAGACCGGATAGTCTGGACAAACCGCTACTAAAGCTGGGTACAAATGTTCCCGGAAAGACCGTTTCATCGCAAAGTTGATAGGCTAACATCCAGAGACATGACTAATGAATTACACACTTCTTTATTTCGGGCTCCTCTTCAGTCAGTTACGTGGTAATTGATTAATCCTTGGCATTGCCCATCTAATGATTCGGTTTTTCAGTGAAGATGACTCCCATTGTTCACGAAATCTTGCGGCTGCGAGTAGTCTGCATCGGTCTAGGAACAACCCCTGTATGAGAACGCATTGCCTCCTGAAATCATCGTCGCTCAGTGCGAACGGAATCGCAAATGCCTTTTGCGGACGAACAACGAAATTTACAAGCCTCTGCCAGAAATCAATGTTCGGTTGATACACCTTCTCGGCCCAGTTTTGACCGCTTGCGCACTGCATGAGATATACCGGAAAACCCCCTCGATTGTCAGGAAAAGGCCGGTATAACAAAAGGTCAAGACCCATATCTCTACCGTTTGAACCGGTCCACGCGTTGATGTCATCTCCAGCGTCCTCGCCCAGCCATCCGGCGATACGATTCACCAATCCGTACAGTTCTGTTGATCGCGTGCGGTACCAGCCTGTGCGTCTGATGTGCCAATCTGTAAATTGCTTTTCGAGCGATTCTTGCGTCAATAACTCAAAGATCTCCCCCTGTTCGTTGTAATCTCCACCCGACACGTAAGCCCACCATCTCTTGTAACATCGAGCGAGAGAAAGCAGAACACAAAAACTGTGGGCGGGGGTATCCTCCCATGAGCCTGCGCGCTGTACATGGGGAAAAACAACTGAAAATGACACTCCTGAGTCAATACAACTAATCCGGCGCTCGAGTTCATTCCACGCGTCAACAACAATTTCCTTAGCGAAGTCCTGCTCATCGTAGATGTTCTCACTGATTAGGACATCAACAACATCCATAACAGAAAGGCTATCCTCCGTTTCGTCGAACAGGATGCTACCTTCTATCCAATCACATAAGAGTTCAAATGTGATGTTATGACGATTGATTGAACGGAGCATACCTTCATCTGGGAGGGTAAGCATTAGTCCTCTTCTTGTTCAGCCTGGAATCTTTTCTGATATTCTCTATAAATCCTTGGAAAGACCTTCAGTAATTGCAGAACATCAATCCCTAGTCTCTTCACTGATCGTTGGACATCTTCAGATTTGCTGTAATGATGGACGCGGCTCAGCGCTAGTTGTACATTTGCACCCGCGTCGTTGACGAGATTGGCGATTTCCGATTCATCGCCACCCGCCAATTGAAATGCGTAATCGAACTTGGCTTTCCTGTTTCCTTCAAGATATTCGACAGCCCGAGGGCTTTCAAGAATCCTACCGAAATCATCGACACGCCGTGAATCGGCGAAGAGTGGAAGCTGATTTCGGTTGCCAAATAACCACAGCGAAAAATTCTCTAGTGCGTTGAGACGCGTTGTAGGCACTGGCGTTTGAGCCGCTTTTGGGGCCGCTGACATGTCAATGTCAAGATATTGCTGCACACCATGTGTCCGAAGCGATAGGGACATTACGCTGAATCGGCCCTTAGCTTCTTCAACGGAAAAGTCTTCTAAACATTCCATCATTTGTAGCAGTAGCCGATAAGAAATATAGTGCCGTCGAACTGTTGGTGTTTTGCTCCCAATCCTACGCATCACCTCTTCATAACCCATACCTCGTTCATCAATTAATTTGGCAATGTATTGCGCCTTCTCCTCGGAATGCCATTGCTTTATACCTGTAACATGCCGGAACCCCAAAAATGACTCGATTTCTTGACGCGAACCTACATGTATATAGGGAATCTTAGAGAATAGTTTCTTGGGAACGTTGACTCCTTCCACAAGCAAGCGCCATTTCTTTGAAACCTCATGGCCATCAACGGCGCGGCGAAGATAGATTAGCGCGGCGAGACGTCGATTCCCTTCAACAACAACGAGGCGTTGTTCTCCATCCAATTCCTCTTTGACAACCAACAATGGCTCATGCGTCCAAAATCCACTCTCCAAATAAGACACTGCGAGTTCATCAAGCACCCAACCTCTCATCACATCAAGAATTTCATCTTGAGAAAGACTTGTGCTAGCTTGATGTCTGCCAAGTCTCGGGTTCTTGGCATCAAGATAAAGGTCATCCAGCGTCGCGTATTTAAGTTCTGTGCTAATTGCCATGTTTCACCGTAGTTTTGCCAATTCCCACCAATTCTTGAAGGCATGACCGCCGCTGTAAGTGCTGTAGGTATCGTAGCATAACTCGCGTTTACTGTCAATCTTCTTTCCATGCACACGGGCAAGCGATTCCTTAAAACATCACTCCTTATTAGGGCACCGCCTGAGAGAATTTCGGTTGATCGCTTAGAGTGTTTCTTTCCCAGAATACCCCGTCAGCATATCCCTGAATCGTCAAATCCCCGGTGGCAAGTTCCAAGCGTTTCAGTGCCCAGCAGCAATACTCATGATTAAGTTCTATTCCACAGAAACGTCTCCCAAGTTTTTTCGCCACCACCGCAGTGGTTCCGCTGCCCAGGAACGGATCAAGTACAAAATCCCCTTCTTTGGAGCTGGCTAAAATCAGTTTGGCAATCAGTTTTTCCGGCTTCTGTGTGGGGTGGTTCGTGTTTTCAGGCATAGACCAAAAAGGAATTGTTATGTCCGTCCAGATGTTCGATGGGTGAGTGAGGCGATAGTTGCCCGTCTTCTCTGCTTCCCAATCCTTCGGCATCCCGTCAACTTTATACGGGGCGACTACTTTACGCTTGAGTTTTACCGCTTCGACATCAAAGTAGTAATTCTCTGAAACCGTACAGAACCAGATATCCTCCGTGTTGTTTTTCCAATTGGTTTTGGCGCCGCGACCTTTCTCCCGTTCCCAAGAGATTCGATTCTGAATATGGAAGTGTGATTCGAGGATGGGGGCTATCAAGACGGAAGTCCTCCAATCTGAGCAGACGTAAACCGTCGCATCTGCCGTGAGCGTGGGGATCAAATTTTCAATAGCGTCTAAGAACCACTTTTGATAGTTGTCTTTTGCCTGCGTTTTGAATACGTGTCCATTGTAGTCCTTGGACAGATTGTACGGCGGGTCAAGGACAAGCAGATTGACGAATTTCTTTGGCAGATAGCCGGCGACTTCTAACGTATCCCCTTTGATGATTTTGTCCGTAATTTCTCTCTCACTGATGGCACATTTTATGTGAAGGATAGCCTTTGAAAGGCGATTAAGTTCTTCCTCGCTACAGGTCAGTGTGCGATTTTTTGGGGCACTTTTCTTCATGGTTCACTCCTCATCTTTTGTATGTGGGTGCCCTTAATTTTCAATCACGGATAGTGGACACAAGGTTTTCGGTTGTTTCCGCACCGTTGCCGTTAGGACGCATCCTATGCCACGCCGTCGCCTGCTCGTAAGCGTGTGCAACATGGAGCAACTCCCCCTCAGCCCACCATCGTCCCACAATCTGGAGTCCGACCGGCAAGTTCTCTTTCGTGAATCCGCACGGCACGGATATCGCGGGCAAGCCGAGCAAATTGAAGATTCGAGTGTTCTGAGTCAAACGCGGGCGAATTAGGTTGGAGTCGCTCCCGTCGGAAGTATCTATCATGGATCGAAGAGGAGCGGGTAGGGGCGTGGTCGGCGTGAGAATGAAATCCACTGCCTCAAAGGTTTGAGCAAATTCATGCCGTGCGAGTTCGCGTGACCGAGTTGCCCCAACATAGTCCGCCGCGGAGAGTTTCCGACCGTCCTCAAGTATCTGGCGCACATCAAGACCGAAATCCTCCCGATTCTCGGCAAGACGCCTTTGATGAAAATGGCTTGCCTCCGCCATCAAGATGGTCAATGTGGCTTGATGCGCATCGGGGATAGAGGGCAGGTCGAGTTCAACTATCTCCATGCCCAATTTCGCTAGAACCCCAATCGCTTCGGTGACGCTGTTTTCTACGTCCAGATGGAGGCGTTCAAAGCAATGCTGTCGAGGCACACAAGCCTTCAATCCACTGACGGAATCTTCCAACGCTTCGGTGTAGTCGGGAACGGGGCGATTCTCGCTATGCGCATTGCCGCCGTCATACCCCGCAAGCTCATTCATCATGACCGCGGCATCCTTCACACGGCGGCATATTGGACCTACGCAGTCCAGAGATTTCGCCAGCTCGAGGACTCCCTTGACACTGATCCGTCCGTAGGTGGGCTTCAGCCCGACAACGCCGCACATCGCCGCCGGAATGCGAACCGATCCGCCGGTGTCGGTGCCGAGTGCGCCGGCGCATAAGCCGGCGGCGACAGCCGCCGCCGAGCCGCCGCTTGATCCCCCCGCCACGCATGAGGTGTCCCACGGATTGGGAGTTGCGCCAAAGTGCGGGTTTTCCGACGTCACACCGTAGGCGAATTCGTGCAAATTGGTTTTGCCAACGATTACCGCGCCGGCGTCTTTCAGTCTCGCGGTAACGGCTGCGTCCGGCTGAGAAGGACTCACTGAAAAAAACTTCGACCCGCAGGTGGTAGGCGTACCCGCAACGTGGATGATGTCCTTTATCGCAACCGGGATGCCGTGCAGAGCTCTCCGAATCTGCCCGTCGCCAATCTCCCTCTCCGCCCGTTTCGCCGCCTCGAAGCTCTCTTCTCGACACAGCGCAATGAAAGTGTTTAAACGCGGATTGTGTCTGTCAATTTCTACGAATGTGGACTCAATCAGTTCTACAGGGGAGACTTCGCCCGTGCGAATGAGATTTGAAAGCGTCGTAATCGGGAGATTAAGAATGTTGTCCATGGAGGCGAGTCGGTGGGTAACGGCAAAACGCGGCGGAACACGGTGGCTACTTCTTATAATTGGACCTGTCTGTATTGCCGCCGTACTTCATGGTGTAGGTCAAGAGATTGGTCATGAATCGGTGGACATCCGGAGAGCGGCGCATCCGAAGCATGGTGCGGCTTTCAATTTCGGCTGTTTCCATGGAGCACATATAGTCTTTGCGATTATAAACCACCCCTAGCCGGCGCCCAATCCTAATGCCCTTCTGATACTTGAATTTGGACGTCTTCGGATTGTTCTCGGAACCCCAATAAACATCGCCGCCGGTGGGAGGCACCGACAGCTGATAATAAATCCTGTAGAGTTCGTGGTTGTGCGGGATATTCTCCAGCGGGTATTCCGGGAAAATCTTGTCGAGTTCGAGCGCCACCTGCTGGGCAAACAGACCGTTAAACCCGCAATCGTCGAAAAAGAGCATCCCGCCGCGCTCGACGACATACCGCCGAAGGGCGGCACGCTCCGCGGCCGTAAATTCACCGGTCAACGGCCCATCTTTTGCCATACCGCGCGAGACGGTAATGTCCTTGTCGTGACCCGTCATGAAGATAATGGGGGCGTCCAGAATGTCCGGATCGGTCATCCGAAGTGACCCGCCCTTAAAGTTCATATCGGCGCGGAGACGAGTATTCTCGGTGAGCCATTTCATGAAACTGGGGAGGGCGGTAGGATCCTGCCACCAATCAGACAGTGAATGTTTGAGTCTGACGAGTCGAATGTGTCCATGGAAGTCGGGACCTTCTCCTACCAGTACCGCGCCCAACTTGTTTTGGGGCAAAAATTCACGTCCCGAAAAATCTGAATCCTCAGTACCTGGAGAATCGACCGCGCCCGTTGAATCAATTATCGATGACGATAAGCTATTTGACTCTCCTTTGCCGCTGCTCGGATTTTGCACATTGCCTATGAGTAGTCCTTCATCCCCCGCACCTGATACACCGTGTGCCTCGCTAATCCCAATAGCGTGCGACTTCAGCGGTATTTTCGCGTCAGTCTTCAGATTTTCCGCGCGCGATTCCGGGGTAGTTACGGATATGTCCAGTTTTTCTTGAACAAACTTCAGTGAATCACGGGACGCTACTTTCACCTCGACCGGTTTTGGGTTAGGATTAACCCGATTTCTCCAAATACTGAGCGTCTTCGGTTGTTCCGTTTTTGGCTGTGGGCGCTTGATGACTTCAGTCTTCACGGTACGTTTTGCCGGGGGCAGTTTCACCCAATCTAAAGTGATGAAGCCCTCCTCTTTATACTCAGGCACTATCGTCCGGAAAAGAAGAATTGTTAATACAAGGTGCAGGAGTATGGATATTAATAGCGAGGTGGGAAAGCGATTCCTTCGTATTGAAGCCATAAGTACGTCCGCACCTTAGATTTGGCATGCTGCAGGAAAACGCTTGGAGTGCTAACTCACATCGAGAACACACAACTACTGGATTCTTCCCTTAAGTGTTCATACCTAATTCCTCTCTCAAATCCGGTTCAAAATTGCCTGTCATAACTCCCGTGACGCCGCCCGTCATGAAAATGTGCCCGTCCGATTTAATCTCGATCTCAATCTGACCGCCGGGGCTATGCACCGTGAGATCACGGTCCACATTCCCCAACTTGTGTGCGGCGCTAGCCGCCGCGCAACTGCTGCTCCCCGACGCCAACGTGTATCCCGCGCCTCGTTCCCAAATCTCAATCTGGATGTTGCGGCGATCAACGACCTTCAGCAGTTGCACGTTAATCTTGTTCGGAAACAGCGGATGCGTTTCCACATACGGTCCAAGCTTAAGCGCCAACTCTTTCGATACTTCGGGCATCGGAATCACGCAGTGCGGGTTGCCGACGGAGGCACACGTCACCTTGAACTCTTCATCCTCTACTGTTAGCGTTTCTTCGACCACTTCGCGTTTCGCACCGCTAACCGGAATCTCATCGCTGACGAAAGTCACTGTCCCCATATCTACCTTGATTCGCCGCGCCTGATGGTCCAGAATCTCGACAGCGACCTCTCCTCCGAGTGTTTGGAGGTTGAACCGATTATCTTCGATGTAAGATTCATCAAAGAGGTACTTGGAAAATATGCGGATGCCGTTTCCGCTCTTTTCCGCTTCGCTGCCGTCGGGATTCAGAATCTTCAACGACATCTCGCCATCCTCAAATAGCGGCCCATAAAGAATCCCGTCCGATCCAACCCCGAAATTTCGGTGACAGATTCGCTGGATATTCGCCTCCGTCAAACTGACCCTGTTTCTATCCGGATCGATGACTATGTAATCATTGCCAAGCGCATGATACTTGTAGAAATCCATTGTAAATGAATTCGCTCCCAAATTAGGATAGGATTGCCCCGCAATATGCACATGAACATATGGACGCTTCGCCGGTGCGCCCCTCAATCTCGGCCTCCAGATAGTCCTCCAATGTTGTGACACAGTCCGGGTTACGGCACTGTGCGCCGCCGGCAGTAATCTCGCGGATAGGAGGTTGCGTCAATATAAGCTCTTCAAGTCCAGTCAAGCTGGCTATCAATGCCATGCGCGTCGGAATCGCATTTGCGGACTGCTCGAAATAGGCGGCTCGCGGGTCCTCGTCCAACTCATACGAAAGCTCGTTGACACGCGGCAGGGGGTGCATTATCATCGCATCCAATTTGGCGTCCCGCATCACATCGGTGTTGACAAGGTAACTCGAACGCGCCGTCTCCGGATCGACATCTGCCGGCAAACGCTCCTCCTGAAGTCGATTCACATAGATGACATCGAGTTCACCAATCACGTGCGCGAGGTGGGAGGTCTCCTTCGGCACTTGCCGGTGCAAATGCTTGATTTGCCAGAGAACCCAGTCCGGCATCTGGAAACCTTGCGGCGCAATATGAACCAGATTGCCCCCGAACCGCGCAACGGCAAGTGCAAAGGAGTGAGCCGCCCGACCATAGAGCAGATCGCCGCAGATACCCACCGTCAGCCCCTCCACGTTGCCTTTCCGCGCCATTACGGTGTACATGTCTGTAAGCGCTTGCGTCGGATGCGCATGACTGCCGTCGCCCCCGTTGATAACCGGAATGTTGGCGTATCGCGCCATAACCCGCGCCGCCCCTGCGAAGCTGTGGCGCACCACGATGAGGTCGGCGTAATTCGTCACCATGCGGGCCGTATCGGCGATGGTTTCGCCCTTTGCAACCGACGCCGCATGCGGATCGGCAAACCCCAACGTCCGCCCGTTCAACCGCTCCATCGCGCTCTCAAACGATAACCGCGTCCGCGTGCTCGGTTCATAAAACAGCGTCGCCAACAGCTTGCCCTGACAGAAGCCCGACCACGTCGCCAAATTCGTCCGCATCTGATCCGCAAGTCGAAAAATTTGGCGAATCTCAAAGTCCGATAAATCATCAAGCGTGATGAGATGTCTCATGGTATTAGTGCCCTATCTAAAGCACACCCGGATTGGTACGCAAATGACATGGTCGGAGCGATCTCGGGGTTGCGACTTCTTGCCGAGAATTGGTCTATCAACCAAAGGCTGGCGGGCAATGCCCACCCTACAATCAGTTTTCAAACAGGTTCTCAACCTTTTTCACGCACCAAACTCCCGACCAACTCCTTGACCGAATCAAATCCCTGAGTTTCCAGATACTCGCGAATCCCGTCGGTCACATCAAGCGAAGCGCGAGGATTGACAAAGTTCGCCGTGCCGACCGCCACCGCCGACGCGCCCGCGATGAAAAATTCTACCGCATCTTCGCCTGTCATGATACCGCCCATGCCGACGATCGGAATCTTAACCGCGTTGTAGACCTGCCACACCATACGCAGCGCGACCGGTTTAATCGCGGGCCCCGACAACCCGCCGGTCAGGTTGGCGAGTTGGGGACGACGTGTCTTGGCATCAATCGCCATGCCGAGCAGCGTGTTAATCACGGAAAGCCCGTCCGCGCCGGCGTCTTCGATGGCACGAGCAATGACGGCGATGTCTGTAACATTCGGCGACAGTTTAACCAGCAACGGCAACCCGGTTTTCGTCCGCACATTCCTGACGAGTTCGCTAGCCAACCGGGGATCGACGCCAAAGCTCATCCCGCCGCAATCGAGATTCGGACACGAGATATTCAACTCTATCGCGGCAACCCCCTCCGTCGCATCGAGTTTCTCCGTAACCTCATAGTACTCCTCCAGCGTCTCGCCGCAGACGTTGACTACGACAGGCACATCGAAATCTCGCAGGTAGGGCAACTTCTCCGAGATAAAGCCATCAACGCCGACGTTCTGCAACCCGATTGCATTCAGCATCCCCGACGGCGTCTCAATAATTCGCTGCATCGGGTTACCCTGCCAAGGCTCGCTTGTGATACCCTTGACAACAATGGCACCAAGCTGATTGAGGTCAACGAAATCAACGTACTCGCTCCCGTAGCCGAATGTTCCCGATGCGACCATGACCGGCGTCCTCATGCGGATACCCGCCACATTTACTTCAAGCGAAACACGATTCGCCTTCATCTGCTACCTCACCTTAACGTTTACAAGTGGAAAAAGCATAATGCATCACTACCGAAAAGTCAAGGTCGATCTCATTGCACAACACGGCACCCCCCTTCCGAGTCGCGATTTCTTGCTAAAGCCCGTAGGTTGGGTTGAGCACAGCGAAGTCCAACTCCAAGACGCTCTTCATTGCACGCCTAGCCTATAGCGAGGTAAAGAACGCTTCTACAACTAAGAATTGGAAGCGATTCCCTACCTATCCGCCAGGGGAAACGCATCTGATTTTGCATTGATAACTTCACACATGCATAGTATGATATGGAGCCGACAGATAGGCGGCGAAGTGGATGCGCTACTCCCCAAATCGCCGATTTTCCGTGTTCCAACGGGGCGGCGCTTTGGCTTTTCACGTACCTAAAATTGCCCCTCGTGACGACGATCTTTTTTTTCTGTTAACATCTTGTTCACATTTGCCCGCGTATGAACCCGCACTATCAAAGGAAAGTATTGAATCAAACCATGTGAACACCCTCTCGAAATCAAGCCTCTGTTCACATTTTTGTACCTATTTTTTGGGGCTATTTTTACAAAAAAATAGGTACAAGTTCAGCCGAAACCGCCCAGAAAGGCGGGCGGATCAACATTTTTATTCATATTTTCGAACTCTCAAGTGACTGAACAAGGGACGATCAAAGGAATGAGAGCGTTTACTGACTCTTCCAAAGAACACTTTTTCAAAGCCGGTCATGGATTGAAAAATGAGTGTTACTCGCTGAAAGAATTATACCGATAGGAATAATGGTATGCTATAGACTTCCCGCACCGCTGATGCTGTAGAGTGAAGAACCTATGAAGCTGAAAACAGCCGCCGTGGTTAGTTTTAGTGCGAGAGCGATTGAGTGATTTTAGATGCGTTTCCCCTGATCTATCCTCCTATCAAGATTGACACATTTTTGTCGCTGTGTTATTCTCGTTACCCTGTGGTGCTAACTCAGAGACTTAATTAAACCATTGTAAAGCATCCCAATTTCCCTGGACACGAAACTAGTTATCAATAAGGAGACATCCTCTTATGTATAAGCGTCATCTCATATCCGCTTTGATTGGGGCTCGGCATTGTATCACACTCATTGCTCTATTGACCCTCATCGTAGGTTCTCAAAACGTATCCGCACAATCGCAGCTAGCCCAAGATGCCTATGCCATCTTTGAGGCGAGTTGCCTTAATTGTCACGGTGCCGACGGCGCTTTTAGAGAAACGCTCCTCATGGAACACAGCGAGCTTATTGATGGCGGCACCGTTCTCCCGGGTAATCCGAATGCCTCCGAGTTGTACAAGCGCCTGCTTGGTCCCACCGAAAACGGTGCACAGATGCCGTTCGGACTGCCTCAATTGCCCCCTCAATCCATTGACATCGTCCGACTCTGGATACTGGCAGGCGCACCCGATTGGACGGCAACCACTACACCGCTCCGTCGTTTCATTACTCCCCGCGAAGCGCTCACGAGCATTGAGTCGCACCTTAACTCACTCTCGTCGTTTGACCGTTCCTTCGCACGATACTTCACGATGACGCATCTCTACAACGCTGCCGAGACACCGGAGATACTTGCCGAATACCGTACAGCGCTCTATAAATTGGTCAACAGCCTATCATGGGGAAGTGGGATCACCAACCCACAGCCCATCGACCCCCAAGCGACCATCTACTACATCGACCTACGACACTACGAATGGGATAGAAATGACGGCTGGACGAAGATTGAAGAAGCCTATCCCTACCATATCTCGTTCGACGCGCCGGCACATCTGGCAACCCGTAATCAACTGGGACGGTTGCAGACAGAAACAAAGACCAAAGTGCCGTCAGTCCATGTCGACTGGTTTATTGCGAACGCATCTACTCCACCGCTATACCACGACCTGCTTTCACTGCCGTTGACGGATAGGGAATTGGAGACCCGGCTGGAGGTTGATGTTGCAGGCAATCTGCTTAATGCGCCGGGGGTTCGCGTCTGGCGGGCGGGGTTCAACAATTCCGGCGTCTCAAACCACAACCGGGTGGTGGAACGCCATACCTCTCGCTATGGAGCCTATTGGAAGAGCTACGACTTTGCAGGCAGTGTCGGGACACAGAATATCTTAACCAATCCTCTCTCGTTCACGCACGATGGCGGGGAGGCAATCTTCAATCTCCCAAACGGGTTGCAGGGATACTACCTTGCCAATGCGTCCGGTTTCCGGTTAGACGAAGCCCCGATAAACATCGTATCCAATCCTGCCGCCAGCGACCCCACGGTGCGCAACGGCATCTCCTGTATCGGCTGCCATACGGAGGGCATGAAAACATTTGAAGACGAGGTGCGTTCGGTGATTCAGAGCAACGCCAATCCACCGTACAATAAAGCGCAGGCACTGCGACTCTATGTGGGACAGTCAGACATGGACGACCGTGTGAGGGAAGATATGGACACATACAGAGTAGCGCTTGAAGCCACGGGTGGTACGTTTGGCGGTGTTGAGCCGGTTTCACGATTCCATGAGGCGTTTCATGCACCGATTGGCGCCGCATACGCTGCGGCTGTAGTCGGGTTGCAGACCGATACCTTCCTTGAGAGGGTACGCGAGAACACGGGATTGCAGAACGTTGGATTGCTGGCGCTGGACAACCCAAACGGGAGTGTGAAGCGAGACACCTGGACCTCTAGCTTTGAAGATATTTTATTTGCGTTGGACTACCCGGACCGGGTTGGAGAGCCTCCGGTCATAACACAGCCCGATGTGTTACCGGGAGGACAGGTTCATTTCCCCGATTCAAACCTGCGTACTGCAGTTGCAGAAGCGCTCGGCAAGAGCGCCAATGCCCCGATTACCGCCGAAGAGATGAAACGACTAAGTAGGTTTGACGCGGGGCACAGAAATGTGAAGGATTTAACTGGGCTACAATTCGCAACAAATCTAACATGGTTACATCTTATAAACAATCAGATTTCCGACCTATCACCGATAGCAGGAATAACTGAATTGCGGGAACTCTGGGTTCGTTATAATCATTTATCCGATATGTCGCCTGTTAGGGGTTTGACAAATCTCACACACCTTGACGTTCACGTCAATCAGATATCTGACATATCGCCCGTGAAAGGCTTAAACAACCTCAGATTCCTGAATTGTTCTGACACTTTGGTATCCGACCTGTCGCCTGTTTCGGGTTTAGTCAACCTCGAGTGGTTAGATACGAGCCGTACTAATGTCTCGGATATGTCGCCCGTTTCGGGCTTAATCAATTTGAAGGAAATAGAATTCTCCGATGTCAATATATCAGACATATCACCTTTTGCAGGCTTGGTTAATCTGAAAGTCTTCCACACATGGGGCAACCCCATCTCCGATTTGACACCCCTGGAGAGATTAACAAAATTGGAGAAGTTGGATATTTGCGGCGCACAACTAGAGGGAGCAAGTCTAGCGCCACTGTCGGGCTTAACGAGTTTGAAAGAGCTGTATTTTGTCGGTAACGGAATATCGGCGGACATATCGCCACCGCAGGTGCGACCGAGGGAAAACCCGTCGGCGATGCCGTATGGACACTTGACATACTCCCGCCTACGGGCAGGGACAACCTTGTCGATATGATGGGACGCAAGCTCCCCGACGGCGTTTTGTACGGCGCAGTCAGCCTCTATTCGCCGATCGTACAGGAAACAGTCATGCATTTAGGCACGGATCAGGAGGTAAAGGTCTGGCTCAACGGCGAGGTGATGTACCAGCGTTCACGTTCCGGGCATGCCGAAGATTTTATCGAGGCGTTTGCCGTCACGCTCCAGCAAGGTGAAAACGTCCTATTAGTTGCTGTCGGCACTCGTCCCGATGACTGGTCAAACCTATTTATTGGTCTTGCAGCCGACGCCGAATATTCCACGGGGGCCGGCATTGATTACGTCCTCTCCGAGTCGTCGATTCATACCGGCGACACCTTTACCCTTGATGTTCGAGCAGAAAACGTCATCGACTTGGCGGGGTGGCAGTTCGACATCGTCTTCACCCCTTCCCTCCTTGAAGCCGTAGGCGTGAGCGAAGGCGAATTCCTGAAGACCGATGGCGGAGCAACCTTCTTCCAGAGCGGGCGCATTGACAATGCGGCAGGAAAAATCACGGGACTAATTGCAGGACGGATTAGCGAAGGCGGAGTGAGTGGCAGCGGATCCGTGCTTCAAGTGAGATTCAAAGCAAAAACCGAAGGTGAAACAACAGTAGCCCTTCAGAACTTCCTGTTCGGCTCTGTGACCGAGGAAAGTATCCCCGCAGCTCCCCTTGAAATCCACATCACCGTAGAGGAGCGGTTGCTGCCCGGAGATGTAAACCGTGACGGCGTTGTCAACATCCTGGATCTGATTCGCGTCGCACAGCAGTTGGGGAAACGCGTATCCGCCGACTCGCCGGTGGATGTCAACGGCGATGGGATTGTCAATATCTTCGACCTTACGCTCGTCGCACGGGGCATCGGAGGCGCTGCCGCTCCGCAAGCTCCGGGCATTGACTCGTCGCTTATCAAAACGTGGATTGCGGAGGCACGTCTGGTAGATGACGGTTCGATTGCCTTTCGACAGGGCATTGCGAATCTCCAAAACCTGTTAACCGCGCTGATTATTCCCGAGGAAACCGCTTTGCACGCCAACTACCCGAATCCGTTTAATCCCGAAACCTGGATTCCGTATCAGTTGGCAACCCCAGCAGAGGTCACACTGACGATTTACGGCATGAACGGCGGTGCGGTTCGGAGATTTGAATTGGGGCATCAAACGGCGGGGATGTACCGGAGCCGCAGCCGGGCGGTGTATTGGAACGGCCGCAATGACACAGGCGAATCCGTCGCCAGCGGCCTCTACTTTTACACATTGAAAGCGGGCGAGTTCACGGCGACTCGCAAGATGCTGATAAGGAAGTAAGACCAATTAACGTAGCATCTATGGCGATAATATATAATGCGATTTTCAGCAATGGAACACATTATTTTTGATCTTTTTCTCGTGTCTTACGCTCTTTAGCTTTTCTTTCAGCCATCTCCCACGGCCCTTCATGTATAAAGAACATTATGATTATAAATGCGCCGCTACCAATGAAGAAGACTTCAAAAATGACTTGCCACATGTGATTAATTATCTCACACACCCAAGATTTGTCAACTGCAATCCAATCGCTCTCCTATCAAGCTAGACCGGCGGCGGGTGGCTTGAGTTAAGCGGGGCTTGCTTCCACAAAGCTTGATGTAATATAATCATTGTGAACGGTTGTTTTGTAAAGTAATACTCTACGGAGGATCGAGTTATGAAATTCCCATGCCGATACGCCCGAAAACATATGACTTTTTCTTGGGTTACCCTCCTCCTGTCATTCTGCATCTGCAGCTTGTCAGAAAGCCGGATTCCCCACACTACGGAACTTTTGAACATACACATTGAAAATAGGTTGAAGGAGCAGAATCTTAAACCCTCCAAGCGATCGTCCGACGCTGAATTTCTGAGGCGCGTCCACCTCGACTTAACCGGAAAAATCCCTACGGCGGACGAGGTGGTGGACTTCCTCAAGGATGGATCAAAGAAAAAGAGGGAAAAGAAAATTGAAAACCTGATTGGCAGTGAGGCGTACGTCCAGTATTGGAGCCGCCTCTGGATGAATTGGCTAGTAAATCGTGAGGGTACGGCGAATTTGGAAAACTGGGTTCAAGAGGCGCTGAAGAACAATATGCCGTACGATCACTTTGTGAAGGAACTTGTCGCCGCTAAGGGAAACCCGGAAGATAACGGCGCCGCAGATTTTATTATGCGCTACGATCTGGATCCAGTTGAATTGACCGCCCAAATCTCCCGTCTTTTTCTGGGACTACCGATGCAGTGCGCCCAATGTCACGATCATAAAACAGAGGCGTGGTACCAAGAGGATTTCTTCGGCGTCGCTGCATTCTTTACCGCAGCAGAGCGGGTTCGGATTTACGAAACGACCGCGGACGGCAAGAAGGAGCAAGTAGGTGCCTACATCAAGGATGGCACGGCGAGGGCCATCCGTATTCCAGACACCGACACCCGCGTTGAGGCACGCTTCTTGGATGGCGAGCGTTATCAGGGGCTACCTACGTTGGAGCGACAGGCATTGGGCGAATGGATAACCGCCGAGGACAACCCCTACTTCGCCAAGGCGACCGTGAACCGAATTTGGGCACATTTCATGGGGAAGGCGTTCGTCGAGCCTCTTGACGGATTCGGTGAAGAGTATCCGCCATCGGATTCCGAACTCCTTGATACTCTAGCCGATTTCTTCGTCATCTACGACTACGATCTGCAGTATATGATGCGCATAATTTTGAACACAGACGCTTACCAGCGATCATCGGAAACGAACAAGAGCAACAAGGACGACGACACGTACTATTCGCACGCCTATATCAAACCGTTGGATGCAGAGCAATTTTTCTACTCGATGCTGCAAGCTACCGGATTTGAAAGGCTGCAAAACCGCCGGGATCCGGGAGCTCTTGAGAGCATGAAGCGGGAATATCTCGACCGATTTATCTTCCTTCTCGACAACGGGGAAAACGAGGAGATTGAGGCGTTCAACGGCACCGTGCCCCAGGCTTTGATGATGATAAATGGTTCCATGGTCAACGATAGCGCAGACACCCACGCGCGAGGCAGTTTTCTCAATTACATCCTTGACAGATGGCGCGATCCGATGGAACGGCTTGAACGCATTTATCTAAACGTACTCTCGCGCCCGCCGAATTCAAAGGAGAAATCGTATTTCAAGCGCTACTTGGATCGGAGCCTTTACCGCAACAAAGACCTAGCCTACGGCGATATCTATTGGGTTCTACTCAACTCAGCGGCGTTCGCACTAAACCATTGAATCAACTTTGAAAAAACTTCGAGCTCACCATCACGGACACTAAACAGTTGCGATACTTTCCAGGCGCGCTTTAATTGAAATGGAGCAAGTACGATGAAGACAGAAATATGGGTTCCGGAATATGGACCTCCCGACACGTTGAATAGCGAGATGCCACGGCGAAATTTCCTCAAATTCGGGATGAGCAGTTTCCTCGGACTTGTCGCCATGCAGCATCTCCAATCCACGGCTTTCGCTCAGATGGAAAACATCGTGCCTCATGCGAAACGGTGCATCGTGCTGTTCATGAACGGAGGAGCAAGCCAACTGGACACCTTCGATCCCAAGCCGGGGTCGTTAAACGCCGGGCCTTTCCACGCCATTCAAACTAGCGCCGAAGGAATCCAATTCTCCCAACACCTGCCGCAGGTCGCGGAGCAGGCGCACCATCTCGCGGTGATTCGTTCCATGGTGTCCCGCGAGGGAAATCACGAGCGGGCGCGATACCTGATGCATACCGGATACGCGCCGACGGGGTCTGTCCGGCATCCGACATTCGGTTCAGTGGCGTCTCATTACCTGGATAGCGAAGACACGGAGTTGCCCAACTGCGTCAATATCAATTCGCCATCGTTCACTGCTGGGATCCTCGGGGCTAAGCACGATCCCTTTGTGGTGAATGACCCGCGAAAACCGATCGACGACCTGAAGTATCCCGAACAGATGGACAGGCGGCGCTTTGAGGAACGGCTCAAAATACTAAGGGACATTGAGAGGGATTTTCTCAAAAATCGAGCCGGCAGGAGCACGGAAGCGCATCAAGCCGTCTACAAAAAGGCGGACAAGCTAATCAACTCGCCAAGCGCGAAGGCTTTCGACCTTTCCGACGAACCGATCGCCCTCAGAAATGACTATGGCGACAACCGATTCGGTCAGGGGTGTTTAATGGCGAGACGCCTAATCGAGTCGGGGGTGAAGTTCGTCGAGGTCTCGCTTGATGGGTGGGATACCCACACAGATAACTTTGGACGGACACAGGAGTTGCTGAAGGTGGTTGATCCGGCGTTCGCGGCGCTGGTGAAAGATCTCGACGAACGCAATCTTCTTGACGAGACAATCGTGCTTTGGCTCGGCGAATTTGGACGAACGCCCAAAATCAATGAGAACGAAGGGAGGGACCACTTTCCCAACGGTTGGTCTGCCGTAATCGCCGGCGGAGGCGTGCGGGGTGGACGCGCAATCGGCGCCACCAACGAAGACGGCACCGTGGTACTGGATCGCCCTGTATCCGTGCCCGATCTCTTTGCCTCGCTTTGCTTCGCCCTGGGCATCGACTACAACAACCAGAACTACTCGCGCGCCGGACGACCGATTCGTGTCGTTAACGATGGCAGCGTGGTAAACGAACTGTTCGTCTGATGCTGCGTAATCCAGTCTTGGCAATGTCACCGAAGGTCACGATGCAGTCCGCTAAGAGACCGTTAGCTCGGCTTATTTGTTTGTGTAGAATGAGATTAAGGGCGGGAATAGCGCCTGCGATAGAAATCCCCAGCCCACCAGTCTTGGACAATCCTGCAGGGAGCGTACCGCGCACCAGCCTTTGAGAGCGCTAACGGGGATCGTGCGAACGGATTGTGAGTGCGATAGAGATTCCAAAGGTAATGGCACTCAACTGCCCGAACTGCCTTCGCTATCTACTTTGGTTCTTCAGAGTTAAGTGTGGGAATGAATCTTGCTACAGGAAGACCGTTTGTTCTATGAGTTGAAATTGATTGCAATAATTCCCAATACGGTTCTGAAGGCTCCGATGTATACGTTATTGACATAACCACTCGACATTTCCAACTACCGGGTGGTTTCTTTCGAGATGGTACAGACATACAGGACTTACGCGGAACGCGGAAAATGATGATTTCGGCAACAATTTGATGTGGTGGCAACACTTTTGTAGGGAATAACGATCGCTATTCCCTACCGCCGAACTAGGCGGCTTTGAGCACTCGACTGCGAAAGTCTTATGTTGATGTCATTTTCCACACTTAACTCTGAAGAGCCTTTACTTTTAAATCAGGCTCTAATAATTAGTTGCAATGATTATAAAAGGTACAAGCTCTAGGGCCTGAAGTTTCGCAATTCATTGCGTGTTTTCTGAGAAGTATAACATCGAGATATTGAATCCGTATTAGATGAACAAGGTAAAATCCGAACTCATTCAACGAATCGACGAAATGGAAGCTCGACTCACTCAACGGTTTAGCGAACTGGAAACTCGCTTTAATACTCGTATGGACGAACTAGATGCTCGTCTCAACACTGCTAGTCTCGTTTGAGCAAAGAAATTCAAAGAAACACCAAGTGGATGATCGGGATGATGATTCCTGTTTGGGTTGGCATACTTATCATCGCACTTGCTCGGTTTATTTGACCGTAAAGCGAAAATTCGTGCAAATACCTTCCCGAATTCCAATCTTTCGATTCCACTACTTGAAGTTTTGCAAACTGTTGCACTTTTCCATTGGCGATGGTTTTACGTCAAGAAATTTGCCCTGCCGACGCTAATCGTTGTGGCTCAAGAGCATGAAAGTATCGTCTCCATGAATTTACAACTATGCCATTCGACCTAACCAAACTTGTCCGTCCCGATATCGCGGAGATGGACGCCTACACCCCAATCCTTCCATTCGATGTCCTGAGCAAGCGTCTTGGCAGGTCGCCGGACGAGATTATCAAACTCGACGCCAACGAGAACCCCTACGGTCCCTCGCCGCGTATCCACGAAGCGCTGGCAAACGAGCGTTATTACCACATCTATCCCGACCCCGGCAACAACATGCTCGGCGAGGCGCTGAGCCGATTTTTGAGCATAGACAAATCCCGCATCATGGTAGGACACGGCGCCGACGAGTTGATTGATCTCATCATGCGCCTTCTTATACAACCGGGCGACGTCGTCATTGATTGTCCACCCACCTTCGGCATGTATAGCTTCGATACCGGTCTCAACGGCGGCGTTCTCATAAACATCCCCCGCAGACCCGATTTCTCGGCTGACATCGACGCCATCGAGTCAACAATCGCGAAAGCGCCAAACGCCAAGCTGATCTTTCTGACCTGCCCCAACAACCCCGACGGGGGCATCCTGAACGACGACGATCTGAGGCGTTTGCTTGACCTGCCCATCGCCGTAATCCTCGACGAAGCATACGTTGAGTTTCACGGAATCAGCCGCGTGGACTGGGTGATGGAGCATGAGAATCTCATCGTTTTGCGCACCTTGAGCAAATGGGCGGGGTTGGCAGGATTGCGTGTGGGGTACGGCGTTTTCCCCGAAGCGGTCATGCCGCAGTTATGGAAGATAAAACAGCCGTATAACGTCAATGTGGCTGGGACGGTGGCGGCGTTGGCATCACTTGACGATGCCGAGCATTTGATGAGAACCGTGGCGAGAATTATTGAAGAGCGGGAACGGTTGTATCGGGAATTGAACCAACTTGATTTCCTGCGGCCCTATCCGAGCCAAGCGAATTTCTTACTGTGCCGCGTGGTTGACCGAGATGCCTACCAACTCAAGCTAAATCTTGAGGAGCGGGGGATCCTGGTGCGCTATTTCAGTAAACCCGGCTTGACCGACCACATCCGCATCAGCATCGGCCGCCCCGATCAAACAGACGCCCTCCTAGTTGCCCTCAACGAGTTGGCGTGAGTGCGTAGGAGCGATCTCCGAATCGCTCCTATCGTCGGGAATCGGAATTCCCACCTACAACGGACTCTCGTAAGAACAATCTCCCGCACTGCAAACGGAAAAGCTGACGTAACCGACGCCAAGTATGTTTGGATCCTCCCCGCATTTTTTTGAAATTCTACCATTGCAAGGACATCACGCTCTAATTCATGGCAAAATAGACGCCATCCGGCTTCCATTCTTCCATGAAACTACGCAGGCAGCTCCTCTCGATAAGCGGCCATCACGAAGTCAACCGAACGCGCAGCGGGAAACCAAGACACAATCTTGTGGAGGGTATCATCAAGGAGGGAATCCGGGCAAGAAGCGCCCGCCGTCAGTACGACATCAATCGGCGGCCCATCGTTGGAATCCAACGGAAGCCAATCGGTTGTTACGCATACGGACCTCGTGTGGATGTTCAGGTGGCGGATTCGCTTCGGTGAACTCATCTCGTCCGCATCGCAGATGAAGTAGGTCGGCATCTGCTCCTCACATAGCTCCACAAGGTGACTGGTATTCGAGGAATTGTAGCCGCCGACGACGACGGCGACATCACCCCCATCCTCGATCAGCGCGACCGTGGCGTCCTGATTCTCCTTCGTCGCGTAGCAGAGCGTGTCGTTCGTGTCGGCGAAGTGTTCGTCGATGTCTTTTTCGCCGTACCGCGTTATCATCGCCTGCCGGAGCAGTTCGGCAATCGCCTGCGTCTCCGTGGCGAGCATCGTTGTCTGGTTCACGACGCCGACGCGCTGGAGATGTCTGTCCGGATCAAAATCCGGAGAGTGCCGATCGGCAAAATACTCGTAGAAATACTCTCTCGACGCCTCTCGACGAATCACACGTGCTAGCTGTTTCGCCTCCTCCAGATCGCGGACGATCACGACGGGCGCTTCCGCCTTGGCGTGGGAAAATGTCGCCCGCGTCTCTTCATGGTGACGCTTGCCATGCACAACCACCGTATAATTCAAGCTGCCGATATCGTGACTCTTCTTCCAAACCTTCTCGACAAACGGGCAGGTGGTGTTGAAGGCATAAGGGTCGATGCCCCGCCCCGCCAACTCCTCCTGAATCTCCAGCGTGGTGCCGAATGCCGGCACGATAACGATGTCGTCCGGGGCCAAATGGTCGAAAGGAATAAGCTGCTGCCCCGAGGTGTCACAGAGGAACTGTATCCCCCGCTGGCGCAAGTCATCGTTCACGCGGGGATTGTGAATCATCTCCGATAGCAAGAATATCTGCTTGTCCGGATTATCCTCCAAAGCTCGATAAGCGATCTCGATGGCATTTTCGACGCCGTAGCAGAACCCGAAGTGCCGCGAAATCTTGAACCGAACCGGTCCGAAATCCAGCACCGATGGGGAAAGATCCCGTTTGCGCGGATCCGTAATTTGCCGTGCCTTCTTCACTACGGAAATTACCGGGCTGTGATAGTAGATTGGAACGTCAAATTTCCTTGGCATTGACTATTCCTCGCACTCTGAACAACACGGTAGGAGCGATCAAGCGAGTGATTAGCGAGTGATCAACTGAGCGATTAGCGAAGGCGATAGAACTCCCATAGAGATCCCTCTCCAAATCGCGACAATCTACGAATGTGGCTCGTCGGGAATCGGAATTCCGTCCTACAGAGATGGTAGAAGATTTTCGCCAGTGTCGGCAGGTTGCTTTATCTATCTCTTTGTAGATACTCTCGATTTGCGGCTCGCAATCCCCTCTTTTACCGTTGATAGCCCACCATTCAACAACCTATTGACACCGGCGGAAAGGAAATCGTACAACTTTCCACCATCCCAACCCTACTCTGTAACATCGAAAATCTTCGTAATCTCGTCACTCTCGAAGAGTGGAAGCGCCTGACGCTCCCCATTTTCCTTCTCAAGGCAAACCCCCTCTTCCCGAGCCTGGAATTGACCGATTACCCCCGAGGCAATCCCCTCGTTGCCAAGCGCTTCCACAATCTCGTGCGTCCTTGCGGGCGGCGCGGCAATCAGCAACGCGCCCGAAGAGATGACACCCAACGGATTCAACTCAAATTCGGCACAAAGCCCCCGCGCCTCCTCGGAGAGAAACAGTTGCGCCTCCCGGACAACCGCACCGAGTTGTGCGGCTCGACATAGCTCATGAACTGCCGTGGCAACCCCGCCCTCCGTCGGATCGTGCATGGCATGTACGCCCCCGGAACCCGCGGCAGTAAGGGCATCCTTCAAAACCGAGATTCCGGGAGAGGTGAGGTGCTCCCTTGCCCGAGCAAGAAAGGCGGCGGAATATTTGCCCGCCAGTTCGGATTCGCGCTCGCGAGCGATGATCGACGTCGCCTCAATCGCGAGTCCTTTTGTTAGGATAAGGTCATCCCCTTCTTGAGCCCCCGAGGACAGGATTAATTTCTCCTTCCGCACCTCGCCGAGCATCTGCCCGACGACAATCGGCCGATCCAAGCCATGTGTGACCTCCGTATGGCCGCCGCACAGCGCGATGTCGAAGTGTTCGCATGCGTTGACAATCTGCGCCATAATGCCCGATGCAAGATCTTCGGTGGCGCAATTTTCCGGCAACAGAATCGTCGCCAACAACCATTTCGGAACGGCTCCCATCACCGCGATATCATTGCTATTGACGCAGACAAGGTACCATCCGATCTCGTCGGTTGCAAACGTGATCGGGTCGGTCTTGGCTACGAGGCACGTCTCACCAAAGTCGATGACAGCAGCATCTTCCCCGACCCGTGCACCCACGATGACGCGGGAATCACGTACGGAGTCGGGAAGAATGCTTTCCAGGAAATCGATTTTTAGCTTTCCAACCGGAAGCATACGTCGAAGTCGATAAAGTAGCGGTTGATGGCTCTCAAGAGGGGCAGCGGAGAGGACGGTTTTGTTCGGAAAGAGGTCTATGCGCTAAGGGTGCGGCGGCCCTTCAGTCTTCGCCGCGCGAGGATTTTTCGGCCGTTCTTAGTGGACATGCGTATCCGAAATCCCATTTTGTTTTTTCGTTTGCGATTATGAGGCTGAAATGTACGTTTCACGAGGGGCTCCTTTCGAAAAATGTGCCTGCATAAAACCAACGAATGATAGTCTATCAACGCCGAGTTTGTCAAGTCTTTTCCCAACAACCGCTCTACAAACCTATTGGTAGGAGGGAATTCCGATTCCCGACCAGTCGGCATTTGCTGATTGTCGCGATTCAGCCACATAGGTTGGGTTGAGCATTCAAGGTTCTAACAACCTTTCAACCACTCCCACCTACCGACGCCCCGCCCTCCTACCAAAATACGGCGTAACCCAACTCCTTTGTAGGGTGCGATCAAAGGAATGGACAATGACTGCGATAGAGATCCCTAATGAAGTCAAGCGACTGATTAAGGAGCGCTATAGAGATCCTGATAGCGAAGGCGATAGAAATCCTACCAGCCTTTCGAATGCCTTGCGGGACGATTGATACGCATTAGGCAATCGGTAATTGTTTAGCTCAGTCCAGAACTTACGCGCCAACAGGAAGTCGCGACCTGGAGATCGCTCCTACATGGCGCTCATGATATAGGAACAGGGATAAAACTGCAGCACGACGAACCAACATTCCCAAAACAGATTGATAGACTAAACAATTATGGCAATCGAAATCACCAACAACACCTTGTACGCACGTTTTTCTTGACATTCAGTTTCTTCCTCCCATCCTTCCACGCCTTTGTCCGCCACCCCATCGAAATTTCTTGACACCGCCGTACGTGCGACCTCCCAAAACCCCCGTCCAGCGTGGATTTATCGACTTGTGAATAGCCGACAGCCGTCGACACGACGAGCGAAATCCTGACACATTTGGATAACTTCACACACGACCAATCCTCTCCATTTTCTCCCAATTTTCTTGTTGCCGAAAACCCGCTTTCGTGCTATACTAAGTTGTTTACATTTAGAGGATTTGGACTCGGTGATGAGTTTGTGGACAGGTTGTGGATAACTTGTGGAAAACCTAAGATTTTGAGCCTATTTTGCCTACCTCTGTCCGAAATTCTACAGTCGGTACACATCCCTTCCATAAAGGATTAACGGCACTTTGAACCTGCCGATTTGGGCGGCAGACTATTGTGGACGGGTTGTGGATAACTTGTGGATATCGCGTCGTTTTATTCCCTGATTTCGCCATCCAATACACCATCTATATCTGACACTATTTTTTCCGCACTCTGTAATACTTCATACCGCTATGTGACACGAGTCGCACGTACATCAACACCTTACTGCTGTAGGAATGCTCATAATGCGACATACCCCTGAAAAGATTTGGACAGAAATACTGTCTGACCTCAGTGACACCGCACGTGACGATGTCTACCTCCGCCAAGCCAAACCGTCAGATTTGTCCGATAGCAAATTGACGGTCACGGTTCCTGCAGCCTTGACAAAAGATCAGATAGAAACTCGATTCTTGACGGATATTGACAGCGCCTTAAAAAGACGGATTGGGCACGAGGTCACGCTTGATATTGCGGTTACCGAACCTGATCGTTCAAGCACCGGCACGACCAGCCCTGGATCTGCCGAGCCCGCGGCGGCTGCCACGGAATCACCCGCCGGCGGCGCAACCTTGAACTCGCGATACACCTTTGACCGCTTCGTTATCGGAACCAACAATCGCTTGAGTCATGCCGCCGCCGTAGCGGCGTCGGAGAATCCGGGAACGGTTTATAATCCCCTTTTCTTCTGCGGCGGCGTGGGTCTTGGAAAAACCCACCTCCTGCACGCCATCGGAAATCGCGTTCACGAGATCCACCCGGAACTCAAAGTGCTCTACGTGACCTCCGAGACCTTCATGAACGAATATATCGATTCTATCATCGTTCGCACAACCTCCCAGGATTTTCGCAGTAAATACCGAACCGCCGACGTACTCCTGATTGACGATATTCAGTTTCTTCAGCGAAAAGATGGGACACAGGAGGAATTCTTTCACACTTTCAACGAATTGCATCAAAATTCCAATCAGGTCGTGATGACGAGCGATCGTCCGCCGAAGAACCTTGAAGCGGTCGAGGAAAGACTGCGTTCGCGCTTCGAGTGGGGAATGGTAGCTGAAATCAGTACTCCGCAATTTGAGACGCGGGTCGCCATCCTTCGCCAAAAATGCTTGGATCACGGTTTTGACCCCGTCCCCGATTCCGTGCTGAACGCGATCGCTGACATCGTTCAGACTAACATCCGAGAACTTGAGGGAGCCCTACTTAGGCTTGTCACTGAAGCTGGTCTCTTCAACGAAGAATTAACCGACGAATTTGCCTACAGGGTGCTTGGCAACCACACAGGTCCACCGCCCACGCCAGGTCACAAGGCTCTCGCCGCCGAGGATATCCAAAAGGTCGTGGCATCTTACTATCGCGTGAAAGTTTCAGACCTAAAGTCCGCCAAGCGCACCAAACAATTCGTTATCCCCAGGCAAATCGGGATGTATCTCTGCCGTACATTGACAGGTCTCTCTTTTACGGAAATCGCCACAGCCTTCGGTAGAAGCGACCATACGACAGTCATGCACGCCTGCGATCGGGTTGCTAACGGCATTCAACGGGATTCTGAGTTAAGCCAGACTGTCAATCTATTGATTGCAGACATGAAATGATGTACGCAGAGTATAGGGAATCATTGTCATTATTTCCTCAACTGACCGACGGAATGCACGTCAATAACGTTGAGTGGGTTCCTGTGGATAACTTGTGGATAAAACTGTGGATAACTTGTGGTTTACCTGTGGGTAAATGTGGATAACTTTCATCCAGTGGATGAGTTGTGGACAAGTAGAAATTTAATCCACATCCAATCCACAGCCTCAACCTAACTCGTAATCAAGGATTAAGGCGCTTATCCACATATCCACACCCCCTACTACTATTACTAAATTCTTTTACATTTTAGATTTAAAACAAGAATATAACTGCAGGTCGAGAAACTTCTCGAAATCGAGTTTTATAGCGATAATTTGGTTTCAGCTATCACCTGTAGGGGTGCAACGCAGCTACGTGACAGAATTGAAGTATTATCGACAGAGTCAGTTGTACAGAGCAACGAAGCATCGTAGCTTCTAGGAGGAAAAAATGGAGTTAGCTTTCACCAAAGATGAATTATTAAGGTCTATTCAGATACTGCAGGGGGTTGCTTCCGGCAGAAACACCCTGCCAATTCTCTCTAACCTATTGGTTCGCGCCGCCGACAATCGGATTGAGATGTCGGCAACCGACCTTGAGGTGGCTATCAAGATCGTTGTGCCGGGCACAATCTTTCAAGAGGGTGCCGTTACCGTTTCTGCGAGGAAACTCGGTGAAGTCGTGCGTGAACTTCCTCCAGAGGAAATCAAATTTACGACGACGGAGAATCATCGCGTTGAGTTGTCGTGTGGCGCCGGCGTCTATAAAATCATCGGACTGTCCGATGACGAATTTCCGGAGACGGAGTCTATCCGCGGTGGTTTCTTTACGGTCGAGGCGGAAGTGCTCCGATCGATGATTGATAAAACCGAATTCGCCGCTTCAACGGAGGAAACCCGGTATTTTCTAAATGGTCTTTATCTACATCTGACAGCGGAAAGATCGGAGGTTGTGGCAACGGATGGACGCCGTCTCGCCGTCGCAACAAGTGGAGCCATGGCTCCCGTTCCCGAGGAACCGGTCGGCGTTATCGTGCCGTTAAAGGCTGTGCGAGAGATTATGAGGACGTTTGAAGAATCTACCGAAGTGAAAATCTGCTTGCTCGAAAACCAAATTGTCTTCTCGGATGATGGATCCACGCTGGCTTCGCGGTTGGTTGACGGGGAGTACCCGAAATACGAACAGATTATTCCCAAAGATCACGAACACCAGATAACTGTCAATGTGGATAACCTGCTTAGTGCGACCAGACGAGTGGCTTTGTTAGCGAATCCAAAAACCTTTTCTATTCGTTTTGATATAAAGGCAGATCAGATTAGCGTGTCGGCAAAAGCGCCGGAACTCGGTGAAGCGTACGAAACAGTCTCCGTCAACAGCGGTGACGGCAGCTTGGAGGTCGCGTTTGACGCGCGTTTCCTTATCGACGCGTTGAGCCACATCGGTACGGAAGAGGTGCTGATAGAATTCAAAGATGCGCTCAGCGCAGCCGTACTGAAGCCCGTTGGCGAAGACGATCACCTTTGTCTAATCATGCCGATGCGGTTGGAAGCGTAATTGTAGATTTGAGTATCCGCGTCCGGAATTTCCTCCATGCACCTGAATCAGCTTGTTTTACGTAATTTCCGGAATTATGTTGATTGCGAAATTGACTTTCCGGGTCGAGTCAACCTGATCACTGGCGGGAATGCCCAAGGCAAGACTAGCCTGTTGGAGGCAATCTATTTCCTTAGCACGGCAAAGTCTCACCGTGCCTATCCGAATGATGAACTCGTCCGGCACGACGAAAGTTGGTTTTATCTCAAGGGCATAATCGCGTCGAATTCGGATGCGGGAAACGACGGGGCTGCCCCCGCTGAGACGACGCTTGAGGTGTCGAATCAACTTCAGGGGCAGAGACGGTTCAAATTGAATGGCGATGTCCAACCGCGGCTGTCGCAGTGGATGGGGCAGTTTAAGGTGGTTTTCTTTTCGCCCGAATCTCTCGCTCTTGTCAAAGGTGCGCCATCGGACCGCCGCCGATTCATTGACCTCCTGCTATGCCAAATCAATACCGCCTATCTGAAGCAACTACAAGACTACCAAATCGTTCTCAAGCAGCGGAACGAACTGCTCAAGCAGATTCGCGGCAAGCAGGCAAATCCCGAGCAGTTGGAAGCGTGGGACAGTTTGCTGGTTGACCACGGGCTGTTTATCATCCAAACCCGATCGCGCGTACTCAAGCAGTTGCAGCTCTATGCGGAAGAGAAGCATGCCGAGTTGACGGGTGACCACGAGCGAATCGAAATACGATACCAAGCGTCGCCTCCCCTTGAAGGGCTATTGACCGCAGTTCAGGGATCGTCCATAACCGAGGGAGAGTCTCTTGACGTATCCGACGCCATCGTACAATTCAGGGCCGCTTTGGATGCCTCCCGACGGGTTGATATTTTGCATGGAACAACGTCGGTTGGGCCCCACCGGGATAACTTCAGTTTGATGCTGGAGACGCCGAAACAGGGTGGAACTTTGCGCGAGGATGCCCGACCGTACGCCTCCCAGGGCCAACAGCGAACCATCGCGCTGACGCTAAAATTGAGCGAATTGGAAGTGATTCGCCACACCACGGGCAAGACACCGATTGTGCTGCTCGACGATGTGGTTTCCGAGTTGGATGATAAACGCCGGGCGTTTCTGATGGGTTTGTTAGGACGTTTGAACGCCCAGACATTCATCACCTCGACGCAGCGGGAGGTGCTGGATGGGCAGGTCGACGACTGCACGGTTTTGACGATTGACAGCGGATCAATCCTCCAGCAAGAAATTCGCTAAATTTTATGCGAAGTACGCGGATAATCGCGGAATCTGTTTGCGAATGCGATTGAATAATCTAGCTGGATCGCGACGTCCCGTGACGGAGCAAAACGAAAACACGATTAGTTCTTGGCTAACTATGTGAGTCGTAGGTCTAATGTAGGTGGCAATGAGATGAAATCTGACTCGTCGGGAAAAACTCACGAACTTGATACTGTACTTGAGGCGCTTCTCAAGGAACAAGGGTTCGAACACAAGATGGTTGAGCAGAAAATCTTTGCCGCCTGGAATAGAACTGTGGGAGACCTGATTGCTCGCAACACACAGCCGGTGTCGCTTGTGAAGTCAAAATTGACGGTTCACACATTGTCGCACGCGTTGGTAACAGAGTTGACATTTCTGCGGCAGCGCATCATCCAAAAACTCAACGCCGAAATTGGCCGCGCCGCTGTCAGAGAGCTACGCTTTCAGATAAAGCCGCAGCGTTCCTCGCCACCTCCGGATTCTCAACATTTCCGTCGTTCTCATCGTCATAATGCAATGGTGAATGATCTCCGCGAAGCAGATATTTCCGCCGGTGTCTTGAAAAAGGTTAATCGCACAATCGCGGAGGTCCCCGATCCGGAGTTGAAAGCAAATTTGCGGCACCTATTCGTCAGTCAAAGCCGGCGCACAGTCATTGAAAGTCCTGATAGCTGAATCAAGATTGAATCTCTCATTCTGAGTTTCATAACAAAATTCCATAACAACGATTTAGCGATTGAAATGTGGAGCGGCGACAAATCTAGTCATAACAAGGGTTGTCCCGCGTTTTCATTCGCTGTGACAAACCCCAATTTGGTATGAAAAGTATGAAATTTCCTGGTTTGCTATTTTGAAAAGAACATTTGTAGGGTGCGATCAACCGACTGATTAGGGAAGGATCAAGGTAGTGGACAGCGACCGCGATAGAAACTCCCGATAGTTTATCCCGTGCGATAGGGGTCCAATTGCGGTCTAAATCCCCTGCGCACCAATTCTTGTAGCTATGCCACGGGGGTTCTTCATTAACGGCAAAATCGAAGGAGTAGAATTCATTATATGCAGACGGAAATGTCATACGGAGCAGATGATATACAGGTTTTGGAAGGGTTGGAAGCAGTTCGAAAGCGTCCCGGCATGTACATCGGCAGCACCGGTCCGGCGGGGCTTCATCATCTGATCCGCGAGTTAGTCGAGAATTCGATTGATGAATTCGCTGCAGGTTTCGGATCCGAGATTGACGTTACCTTACACACCAACGGTAGCGTGACCGTCCGAGACGACGGACGGGGCATTCCCGTAGAATTACATTCCAGCGGTGTTCCGGCACTGGAGGTGGTTATGACGACGTTGCACGCCGGAGGCAAGTTTGACGGACGCGCCAACGTGGGATACAAGACCGCCAGCGGGCTTCACGGGGTCGGCGCCTCCGTGGTGAACGGCTTATCGGAATGGCAGAGCGTCCAAATCAGGCAAGGCGGCAAAGTCTATCAACAAAAATATGAGCGCGGATTGCCTGTAACCGACGTAGAGTTGATTGGGAATACGCGAAAAACCGGAACAACGACGACCTTTATGCCGGATTCCGGCATTTTCGAGATAGTTGACTTTTCGCACGATCTGTTGGCGGAGCGGCTCCGTGAGTTTGCGTTCCTCAACCGAGGAATCAAGATTACCTTCAAAGACGAGCGCTCCACGGAGGATGGCAAAAAGAGAGAACCCCGCGAGTTCCAGTACGAAGGCGGAATCGCATCGTTTGTTGAATTTCATAACCAGAACAAAGAAGTACTCCACAGAGAACCCATTTATATCGATGGAGAACGAGACGGCGTGCGGACGGAGGTCGCTCTGCAATTCAACACCACCTACTCGGAGAATATCTTCTCTTACGCCAATAACGCCCGCACCAATGAAGGCGGTTTCCACGAAAGCGGACTCAAGAGTGCGTTGACGCGAACATTTAACGCCTATGCCAAGGACAATAACCTCTTAAAAAACGCTAAAATCACACTATCGGGCGATGACATTCGCGAGGGACTGACAGCCGTAATCAGCGTCAAAGTGCCCGAGCCGCAATTTGAAGGTCAAACGAAAGGGAAGCTCGGAAATACCGAAGTTGAAGGTATCGTACAAACACTGGTTAATGAGAAGTTGAAAGCGTATCTTGAGGAAAACCCGGCAGTGTCGAAAAGGGTGGTACAGAAAAGTATTCAGGCAGCCGAAGCGAGGGACGCCGCCCGCAGAGCGCGAGAGATGATTCGCCGAAAGGGAGTTCTCGATTCCGCGTCGATGCCAGGAAAACTCGCCGATTGTTCGGAGCGGGATCCCACAAAGTGTGAATGCTTTCTGGTTGAGGGTGATTCTGCCGGCGGTACCGCCAAGCAGGGGCGTGATCGGAGCGTTCAAGCAGTGTTACCGTTAAAGGGCAAGGGAATTAACGTCGCCAAAGCGCGGCTTGATAAGATTCTCAAAAATGAACAGATAATTGACATCGTTATGGCGATTGGAACCGGAATCGGGCAAGAGGACTTCGCACTTGATAAACTGCGTTACTCGAAGATCATCATCATGGCGGACGCCGATGTTGACGGTGCGCATATCCGTACGCTCCTACTCACATTCTTTTATCGCCAGATGCCCCAGTTGGTAGCGGAGGGGCATCTGTATATTGCTCAACCTCCGCTGTATCAGGTGCGCAAAGGAAGACGGTCGCAGTACCTACAGGACGACCAGCAGATGGATGACTATCTCCTTAAACTCGCCATGGAGAGCATAGAGGTGAAGAATATCCGTAGGGACGAGCCGTACACGCCAACACAGTGTCGCGAAATTGTCGAGTCGGTGCGCGGTGTTGAGACTCTGCTACGCGAGTTGCAGCGAAAGTCGATTGACACCGAGCGTCTTTTCAATCAACACTTCCGCAGCGGTGAACGGGTACCGCTGTTACTGATCCAGACTGACGAGGGCGAGTTCTATCGCTATCAGGATGAGAAAGATGATATTGAAGAGCTAATTAACCGTACGCTGGAATCGCAACAAACGGCTTCCGAGCTTGACGACGAAGCAAGCGATACAGCCGAGACTATTGTAGAAGACGTCTCGGATATGTCCGAACTTCGCGAGCTGGATGACGAGATTGAGAAACTGAGCGCGTACGATATTCTGCCCTACGACTTCGATCAGGCAAAAGAACGTGTGAGTCAGAACGGTGAAGCGCTCTTTACCGTGCAAGAAGGAAATGGGCGATCGCGCCGCGCCGAAACGGTTTGGGACGTGATGAAAGAGGTGTTGGATGTTGGCCGCCGCGGCTTGGCTATTACCCGCTACAAAGGCCTCGCCGAGATGAATGCCGATCAGTTGCGCGAAACAACAATGGATATCGGATCCCGGGTGCTGCTGCAAGTCAAGTTGGAAGACGCCGTTGAAGCCGATCAGATGTTTACATTGCTGATGGGTGACGCTGTAGATCCTCGTCGACAGTTCATTGAAAAGTATGCGAATGAAGTAAACTTGGATGTGTACGGCGCCTAATAATGACCAGTGACTACTGCTTTTCTAGGATAAACATGAAACAAGAGAGAAACGAAACGCAGAACATCGTAACCAGGTACAGTCGATTAGACATACACCGGCAGCGGTAAGGGTTGGGTCTCCCAACCCGTTGGGCGAAGAGACCTCGCCGCTACGATTACGTACACACCGAACATGAATTTCGACAGAATATGGTGGTCAGCAATGCTCGATCTTTGCAGTTCACTGACCACTAGCCACAGTTTTTCAGGAGAAGCGTGCAAACAGAGAGAAACGAATCCCCTAGTATTGTCACTAGATACATTGAAGACGAGTTAAAAGATTCGTACCTGACCTACGCAATGAGCGTCAATACGAATCGCGCCATACCGGACGTGCGCGACGGGCTCAAACCGAGCACTCGACGGATACTCTATGCTATGGGGGAGATAAATCTGACATCCAATCGTCCCTACGACAAATGCGCCGCGGTCGTTGGCGAGGTCATGAAGAATTTCCACCCTCACGGTAACGGGCCCATCTACGACACGCTGGTGGGATTGACTCAGGAATTTACGATTCGCTATCCGCTTGTTGACGGACAAGGAAATTTCGGATCCATCGACAGCGATCCGGCGGGAGCGATGCGTTACACGGAGTGCCGACTCGCGTCGATAGCCGACAATATGTTGGCGGATATCCACAAAAACACCGTCGATTTTCAGCCGAATTACAAGGAATCGACGAATGAACCAGTTGTTCTTCCCGCGCTGTTGCCAAACCTCCTGGTCAACGGAACTACCGGAATCGGCGTCGGCTATCTAACGCGAATTCCGCCTCACAATTTGGCAGAGGTGGCGGATGCGCTTGTCGCAATGCTTGATGACCCGCAGGTGACGCTGGCTGAACTCATGCAGCACATGCCGGGCCCCGACTTCCCCACCGCGGGAATTATCGTCGGAAGATCCGGCATTAGGGACATGTACGCCACTGGCAAGGGAAGTATAACGGTGCGGGCTAGAGCAATTATTGAAGAAAACTCCGCCGGGAAAGAGCAGATTATCGTATCGGAAATCCCGTACCAAGTGAAAAAAGATCAGCTGCTGTCCAAGATGTACGATCTGGTTACCGACAAGACGATAACCGGCATTTCCGATATTCGGGATGAATCCGACAGGGAGATTCGGGTGGTGATTGAACTCAAGCGCGGCGTTATCGCTCAGGTGGTGCTGAACCAACTCTACAAGCACACGCAGATGCAGACAAATTACGGAGCGATTATGTTGTGCCTGGTCAACGGCTTGCCGCAAGTGCTTCCGCTAAAATCAATTCTGGTACACTACCTTACCCACCGCAGGGAAGTGATTCGCCGTCGAACGCAGTTCGATTTGGACCGTAACGAAGCGCGGGCGCACGTACTCGAAGGCTACCGCATCGCCTTGAACAACCTCGAAGAGGTCATCGACATTGTTCAAACCGCGGATTCTCCACAGGAAGCGCAAGAGCGCTTGATGGCGAATTTCGATCTGACGGAGATTCAAGCCGGTGAAATCTTAACGATGACGCTGCGCCAACTTACCGGTCTTGAGCGCCAGAAGATAAATGATGAATACGCCAACGTGTTGGAGCTAATCGAAGAACTGCGTGCTATTTTGGCGAGCGAGGCGCTCTTGACCGACATCATCAAAAACGAACTGTTGGAACTGAAAAAGGATTACGGTGACGAACGCCGCACAGAGATTATCGACGAGGTCGGGAGTTTTGATATTGAAGATCTGATCGCCGACGAAGAGATGGTTGTGACGATTTCCCACTCCGGTTACATCAAGCGGATTCCCATGTCCACTTACCGCCGCCAGCACCGAGGCGGAGTTGGCGTGAAAGGCATGGGCACGAAAGATGGCGATTTTGTCGAACATACGTTCGTTGCATCGGCGCATCAGTATATCCTATTCTTTTCGGACCGCGGCAAGTGCTATTGGCTAAAGGTTTTCGAAATTCCCGAAGGGGGGCGTACCTCGGCAGGGCGAGCCGTGGTGAACCTCTTGAGGCTGCAGGAAGGCGAAAAAACCACAGCCTTTGTTACGGTTCGGCAGTTCGATGACAACCGATGCCTCTTTATGACGACACGGAAGGGAATCGTCAAGAAGTGCAGACTCTCCGATTTCCGCAATCCTTATTCTGCAGGCATTATCGCCATTAACCTTGATGAGGATGATCAGTTAATTAGCGTTCATTTGTCGGAGGAAAACGACCATATTATCTTGGTGACGCGGCAAGGAATGTCGGTTCACTTCAACGAGACCGAGGTCCGCTGCATGGGGCGCACTGCAAGAGGCGTACGCGGTATTCGGCTCGGCGACGATGACGTTGTCGTCGGAACGGTTGTTACCCCCGATGAGAACACCTCCTTGCTTGTGGTGACAGCCAACGGTTACGGGAAACGGACCGCCGTAAAGGCGTATCGCTACCAATCACGCGGCGGTAAAGGGGTTATCGCTATCAAGACAAGCAACCGCAACGGAGTTGTTGTCGGCGCCAAGCCCGTTTCAGACGGCGATGAACTGATTATTATTAGCTCCAAGGGCATGGTGACGCGAATGGCCGTCAGTGACATCCGCGTCATTGGGCGGAATACGCAAGGTGTCCGTTTGATGTCGTTGCGTGACGACGAACACGTCGTTGATGTCGGAAAGATTTCCGAAACAAGTATCCCTGTAAATGGTGACAATGACGAGAATAATGAGACCGAGACTTCCAGTGCACAGTAACAGAATTAATTCAGCTCAGTTTCCCATGACGAGTCAAGAAAATTCAGTTCACCACAATCCGAGATCCACAGACCACCGGGCATTCATGCGTCGTCTCACAGCGATACCACTCTTTGTCATTGCCGTTTTCCTTATCTGCGCTATTGGGATGGTGGCGGCAGAAGACGCAATGAACACCGAAATGCTGAAGGTGCCGGAGCAATCAGTAATTCCTGACGTACAGAATTCCGTGGATTATTCTCCCCTGCCTTTAAGCCCCGAATATGAGAATGCCAAACAGGTCTTTACGCAATTGATGTGGGCAACCTATCTCCATACCGTGCGGAGGCTGTCTGATGCGAAAGAGATGTACCGTCGCGTGCTTGAGAATCACGAACCCTCTGCTTTCATCCATACAAAACTAGCAGAACTCAGTCGCGAAATGCAAGATATTAAGGGTGCAGAAAGAGAGTGCCGCCGAGCGATTGAACTCCAGCCAGACAAAGCCGCTCCACACTTTCTGCTGGGAGAGATTCTTTTCCGACGCCTCCAGCAAAGACGCCGGTCTACGCGTGCCCAAGAAGAGAAGATATGGGTGGAGATGATAGAAGAATTCCGAAAAGTGACTGAATTGCAACCCGACCATGTGGAAGCGCACCGTCATCTGGCGTTGATTGGGAAGTTTAGGAAAGATTATAAGTTGGCGATTCATTCGTTCAAAGAGTTGACGCGTATAATGCCCTACCACGCCAGGTTCCATCTCGACCTTGCGGAACTTTACGAAGAGTCTGAACGAAGAGCAGACGCCATTGCCGCTTACGAGCGGGCGGTGAAAATTGATAGAAATCTATTAAAGGGTCATAATGCGTTGGGGAGATTTTACGTCGAGCAGTTTGAACAGACTATGAATCAACACGAGCCACCCACCGAGCAGTTGGAGTCCGCGAAAGGAAGTCTTGAGAAGGCGATTGCCGCGTACCAAGAACTAAAGCGCCTTGATGATCCCGATAACCTTTCTCGTTATGACTCCCTGCTCCCGCATTTGCGTGCGCGTTTAGGCAGCCTGAGTGTCAAACTTGGGGGCGTGGAGGAGGGAATTGAAATACTGCGGCAAGTAGTTCTCGAGTACCCCGATAATGTGGATGCAAATTATTGGCTCGGGATCGCCCATCAGGATCAGGGTGATTTGGAAGTGGCATACCCATACATCAAGAAAGCTGCTACCCTTGAGCCCGGTAATGTGGTGAGGCGTTATTTCGATCTTGAGCAATATAGAGAGGCGGTAGACATCTTACAAAGCGTTTTAAGAGATGACTCCGATAATGTGGAAGCAATCTATTGGACTGGGCTTGCGTATGAAGGGCTTGGCGATCTCAAAAAAACCGAGTTCTACTTGCGAAAAGCCATCTCGGTTAATCCGGAGTACGCTGACGCGCTGAACGCTTTGGGATATTTCTTCGCCGAGAATGGTACCAATCTGGACGAAGCTGTCGACCTTATCAAGAAAGCGTTGAAGAAATCACCGCGGCAAGCCGGTTATATTGATAGCCTAGGCTGGGCATACTTCAAACAGGGAAAACTGGATGAGGCATTGGAACAACTGGAAACGGCAATCCGCCTAATGCCCCAAAGCGCGGAGATTCAAGACCATTTGGGAGATGCCTACATGAAGAAAGGGTTAAAAAACAAAGCCATTGCAGCATGGCGACGAGCCGTTCAACTGGAGCCAAACAATACCGCCATTCGAGAGAAGTTAAAAACAGAGGTCAGCGATTAAACGAAACCTGGTGCTTCCGATAGTTCGATTTTTCTCGCCATCTTGCGAGCGCATGTTGCAAGACATCGTGATCGAGAGATGGTTCCTCCCGTGATTCTCTGCGTTCATCTTTATCGCGGCCGTACGGGTTTTTCTATTGGCGGGGTGTGTGGCTGATGATGAACAGAAACAGACTCTCCTCTCCTGTCTCTTCCATTCGACGCCCCCGCCATGTTCGGTACATTCTCGTCGTCCTTGCGCTCGTCAGCATTCACTCCTTTTCATACGCGTGGATTGACGGCACCCCCTTCCTTATTGAACAATTCCCCTCCCTGACGGATGCACCTGATACCCCCGCCGCCCCCGCGCAACCGGCACCCCCTGCGCTCGGAGACCGCCATTCCTTCTTTTCCGTTGATGTGCGAACCCAAGAGCAATATATTGTGTCGGCGACATTGCGGGCAATCGGTGAGTTCTGCTACCTGTATGTAGAGGATTCTCAATGGGAACGCACCGTCCAACGTGAAACGCTCGAAGCGGTGCGCCGCGCCTTCGACGACTCGACTCCAGCCGACGCTCAGCGCGGGATATACCGGATACAGACGGATCTCTTTGGCGCGCCCCCGAACGTTGACGGAGACCCCAAAATTTATCTGCTCCTGCTCGATGTTCGTGACGGAGCGGTGCGGGGCGAGGGGTTCATAGCCGGTTTTTTTAACCCGGTCGATCAACAGCGCGGCGTATTGCGGCACCCGGAATCGGGAACCCCAATGCGCAGCAACGAGCGTGACCTGCTATACATTGACACCCATCCGCTTGACACGGGCGGCGCCGATGGGCTTGGCGTAATCGCTCACGAATTCCATCACTTAATCCATTGGCGCCTCGATCGCAGCGAGGCGATATGGGTCAATGAGGGGTGTGCCGATGCCGCCATGTTCCTCTGCGGTTATCGTCCAGAAGAGCATACGGCGAGCTTCGAAAAGAATCCGTCAACATCGCTGACCAATTGGCCGCTCGGCGGCGGCAGTCATCTCGCTCATTACGGCGCCGCCTACCTCTGGATGCTGTATCTTTACGAACAACACGGCGGTCAGGAAACGATTGCCGCGATAGCGAGAGAGAGAGCGGATGGGATTGCCGGCGTAAATAGCGCGCTGCTGTCGCAAGGTCTAACCCGAACCTTTTCATCCATTTTTGCCGACTGGAAGGTGGCAAACCTTCTGGACGACACTCACTTTGCCGAGGGGCAGTACGGATATCAAAACGAAGAGTTAACGCTTCGCCTGCGGCGAACGCACAGTTCATACCCGATAATGGCACAAGGCGATGCATTGGTCAATTACTCCGCCGACTATATTACTCTGTTATCGAGTGGCGGCTGGCAAGGGCTGAACGTCGTCTTCAAGATTGAATCTCCACTTGCGAGGGGGGGTAATGCCAACGGGAGTCGAATCTACGACCTGAAGGCTATAGAGTTTCAAAACGGACATCCTCTTCAGGTGATCAATGTACCGTTGACTGCTGACGGCAAAGGGAGTATGATTAATCCCAACTTTGGATTGAGCGTTGGACAAGTCACACTCGTGCCGAGTGTGCAGCCTCACGGCACAGCCTTTCCCGATCAACCGTCGACCTACGAATATCACGCGGAATTGGGAGCTGAAATCACGTTCAATGCTTCCGTTTTACCGAACCCCGTTCACTCTCGGTATTGGGACATTATCGCGGTGCCCAGTAGCTTTGTCGGCGTCAACACGCCCCTAGTTACGGTGACCGCCGGGAACACCGAAATTGTGTCCGATGAACCGATGACGCCCGTGCATGACGGTTCAATCTACACCTACCCAATTTATTTGAGTCTTGAGATAGAGCCGACCGATGTTGAATGGCAAATCCAATTTTTTGATAAGGTGGTGGGCGAGGGCAGTCTCAAGGAGTTAGAATTGAAGAGGTGATTGGGTTCTGTTGACGTTCATGTTAGACGTATGTGTAATCGTAGGGGCGAGGTTTCCTCTCCTGGAGGTCCTCAAATATATGTCAACACACCCTAGTGATGAGTGGATTATCGGGAATATCTTCCCCGGTTTCTAGGATCCATGCAAATCTGATGTAGAGAACGCAGATTTGTGTTCCCTGCTTGCCTGACTCATAAGGTGGGACGCACCAATCGTTCCTGCTGGATTGACAGATCCAACAGACATTTTCTATCCCGTAGGTTGGGTTGAACGCAGTGAAACCCAACATCGCAAACGGAACACGGCAATTCTTTGTACTAGCCACTGACCACTAGCCACAGGTCACTGGTACTGGAGGTAAATCATGGCAATTACACCAACCATCTATGCAGGCACAGTCGGGCAGAGTGTCTGGTGCAGCAAAGACGGCGGCGATTCTTGGAATCGCGCCACCGAAGGCATGTTCCCGGAGGCACATATTCGGGCGATAGCCGTGTCCCCCGACAATCCCTCCATCCTCTTCGCGGGAACGGAAGCGGGGATTTGCCGCAGCACCGACAGCGGAGACAACTGGCACTCCATCGAATCGCCCATGGACAAAATGCAAGTGTGGGCGATTGCTATCAATCCGAATAACGCCGACACAATCTATGCGGGCACGTGCCCTTCCGCTATCTTCAGATCGACCGATGGCGGTGAGACGTGGATGCAGCTTGATGTGGAGCTTGCCGACGAGTGCCCGGGCCTGCCGATCGTTCCGCGAATAACCTCATTGGTCATCGACCCGAGCGACGACCGGACGATATATGCCGGGATTGAAATTGACGGTATGCGGCGAAGCACCGATGGAGGCGAGACGTGGACTGCGGGAAGTGAAGGGCTGAGCAGCCTTGACATCCACGGACTCACTGTCGTCCCCGGCAATCCCAAAACGCTCGTTGCCGCCACGAATAACGACGTGTGTATCACCACGGATATGACGAATTGGAGGCCGCTCAGCGTCAAAGACCACTATCCTTGGCCCTATTGCCGGGCGGCGTTGTACCTGAACGGCGACGCCGAGCGCGTGTTTATCGGCGCGGGCAATGGACCTCCCGGCGACGAGGGCGGAATCTTCTATACGCGCGACCTCGGCAAGTCGTGGGGGCGGGCTGATATCGGGATGACCGCGAACAGCACCATCTGGTGCTTTGCGAACAACCCTGCGGTGAGCGGCTGGATAATGGCTTGCAGCGTGAGCGGACAGCTTTTCCGCAGCACCGACGACGGAGATTCTTGGAGCAAACTTGAGCACGAATTCGGCGAAGTCCGTGCCTTGGCGGTCGTGCCCTCGTAGTCAAGTTCCGATAGAGGTTTCGCTACATCTGTAGGAGCGATCTCCCGGTCGCGACCTCCCGTTACGAGCAAAACTTGTTACTACAGCAGGCTTGTATTTGTAGACCGAGATATGCGTAGATTTAGGTGAATATACAAGCGCACAACATCTAAATTACCCATTCGTAGCACTCCTGTAAGAAAACGAAGATGTTCGATTTTCGTCGGAGCGTCTTACCCGCTATCCTCACGTTTGCCCTCGCCGGTTGTGCAGACAACGCAAAGCCGTTCGATTTACGGATCGGTCTGTTTATCGCTAGCGAAGATAAGCTATCGACAAGGCTGCATCACGATAGCAGGGGTATAAAAGAAGGCGAATTGCAGGAATTGGACAAGGCACTTGAATCAACGATGGCAAAGGCTTTTCGAAGCGTGTTCGCTTCTGTTGACGCACTAAAAACGTATCCAACGCGGGAGATGGCAGACAATCATCGGCTAGATTTTGTCATTGTCGCAGCACTTATGGGGTCCGGAAGTTCCTTTGGCTATGAGAGCGAAGGGTTGTGGCTTCGCGGAGATTCGGACTACTCCCTGTCAGTTAAACTCACCTTTTACGCTCAAGACATGAATCAGGTCACCTCTGTTGAGGCGTCGGGTAAAGGCTCATCCGAGAGCATTGGAATTTTTTCCACTCCAGAAAAGAGAGCGCTTGTCAAATCTGTTAAAGCCGCAATCCGTAATCTTGGAGATGATATAGTAAAACAAGTATATGCCATTCCCGACATACGTAATATAGCGGAACAGAGCAGAAAATAATTCACATAGAGGACGAGAAATCTCTACGGGATTTGTGTCGCACGGGAAGTTCAATCGCCCCCTATTCAATCACTTAATCTCCGATAAAAATCAGGTGATTTGGCGATCGAAGATCCTACTACGAACCTTTGGGTGTTCGACCGCGTAAGTCTACGTACTTCTGCCGATGTGCGTGAAATTTTGCAATCATTGGCAATACAAATATGGTATTATATTGACTGTTGTTGGCACCAGTTGAATAATTGGTGTCCATAACTCGCGCTGCATGAGCGGAGTTAACATGGAAAGCAAGATTGGCAGATGGCAGGATTGGGTACAAATTGCAGCGATAATCGGCGTAGGAATCACCATATGGCTAAATGTGCCCACAAAGGGAGATATCAGCGCTCTTCGAGATGAACTCAAAGGGGACATCAAGGCTCTGCGAGACGAAATCAAGAGCGACGTCATGAAGGTAGCAACAAAAGAGGAAATGAAAAAAGAGTTTGACGATGTAATAGCGACCATATCCACTTTGCGCCGCGAGGTGGACGATGTAAAAACGGACGTGCGCGCCAACAATCAAAATCACGTCAATCACTTGGCAAAACATGAGCAATAGTCCGTAGACAAATAATCTGGAGATTCAGAAAGAACGCCCACAGGCAAGATGTGGGCGTTTTTTTTGCCAACGATCCGTTATTTTCCATTGAATTCAGTAAATTGACAACATTCAAAATCCCTGTTACACTTGAGGACATCTTAAATCGCACGAAGTCTTCTCGAATTGACCAACGTCAAGGCGCTTGAAACCGGTCCAAGGCATAGACTTTGACTAACAACCTCCAGCCCCCCTCTCATCGGGGATTCTTTATCGGAATTGATGGCGGCGGCACAAAGACGGTTGGCTTGCTCGCCGACCAAGCCGGACACATTATCGCCAAAGCTGAATCCCGTGCATCAAACTATCATGCCATCGGAGAGGAGCAAACCAAGCAAGTTCTTTCTGATGTCGTCTCACGGTTGATAACGGATACAAGCGCAACGTTGGAGTCGTGCGCGTGCTGCTTGGGGCTGGCGGGAGTCTCGTCCCCGGTGGATAGAAAAGTCATTGGACGAATCTGCGACGAAATCGGGTTGCCGGAGAACCGTATTCTCACGCACGACGCGCGGATTGCGCTCGTCGGAGGTGCGGAAGAGTTGTCGGGCGTCATCATTATCGCCGGTACCGGATCAATTGTGTACGGAATAGATGGCTCGGGTCGAGAAGCGCAAGCCGGCGGATGGGGGCATCTTCTCGGTGACGAGGGCAGCGGTTACGACATCGCTCGGCGTGCGCTTCAAGCCGTCGCACGCGCCGCGGATGGGCGCGGCGATCTCACATCACTCTCCTCTCTGATGCTTGATGCGCTTGGATTTTCGCATCCTAGAGCTCTCATCCCGTGGATTCATTCCGTGAGTAAAGACAAAGTGGCACAACTCGCGAGTGCGGTTTTTGACGCCGCGAATGCGAATGATTCCGTCGCACAAGAGATTCTTGAGGAAGCTGCCGATGAACTGACGCTCGCCGCTCGCGTTGTGATGGACAGACTGGGATTCAATCAACCGTTTAATCTGGTGCTCAGCGGGGGAATCTTCGCGCATCAACCGACCTTTGCCGCGTGGATGCGCAGCCGGCTTAAAAACCTCGCACCGGATGCCCGCGTCAGTCTTCCCAAGCGTGAACCCGCCTACGGAGCCGTACAATTGGCAATGGCCCGTCAGTGTAGGTTGGGTTGAACGGCAAAGACTTAAGTGTGCGTTATAGTCCAATAGAGTCCCTGCTTTTGCAGTAAGTTGTCGCGTTAAATACCTCGAGTGAAACCCAACACCTCAACCAATTACTGACCACCAGCACCTATCTTCGTATGCAAATCAACCGTGCCGAACTCGTCACCGAGCAACGAAATCCCAACTCGCTGGACATTGATCTCAAATCGATCAAAGAGATTGTCGAGATTTTTCACGAAGAGAACCGAAACGTATTGACTGCCGTGGAGGCTGTGTCCGGTTCAATTGCGGAAGGCGTCCAACTCATCACGGACGCCTTTGGACGGGGCGGACGCCTTTTCTACATCGGCGCCGGGACAAGCGGAAGGCTCGGTGTTCTAGATGCTTCCGAATGCCCCCCGACGTTCAGCACCGATCCCGACATGGTGCAGGGGATTATCGCCGGCGGTGACCAAGCCTTGCGCCGCTCCGTGGAAGCTGCGGAAGATAAACCCGACGCGGGCGCCGAGGCAATCCGCGAGCGAGGCGTAGCGGAGCCCGATGTAGTGGTTGGAATCGCCAGCAGCGGGCACACCCCTTACGTCATCGGCGCACTGAATGAGGCGCACAACCTTGGTGCGAAGACGATCTTTCTCTGCTGCATACCCGCCGCCGAATACTTGGATGAATTCGTGGATGTTTGTATCGCTCCAATCGTGGGGCCCGAGATTATCACGGGATCTACTCGCCTGAAAGCCGGCACGGCTACGAAGCTCGTGCTAAATATGCTTTCGACAATCTCGATGATCAAAATTGGAAAAGTCTACAACAACCTGATGGTGGACCTACAATCCTCCAACGCCAAGCTGACTGACCGGGGAATACGCATCATTATGGAGGTGACGGGTACGGATTTTGATACGGCCCAAGAAACACTGACGTGCGCCGGCGGCAGCGTCAAAACCGCGATAGTCATGCTGGCAGCGGGCGTAGATTACGATGATGCGGTATCCCGATTGGAATCGCAGGCGGGAGTCCTTCGGCGCGTCTTGGAAGAGACTTCGTAGACGAAATTCATATTGACGCCGAGCGCTGCTGTTATGTAGAATACTCTTCCTATCATCATCAATCTCCGAATCCGTTAGCAACCCTTAGGAACCGCTGGTTAGATGCGCAAATTCGCAATATCAATTCTGTTTTTCCTACTTTCCGGCACCACCCTCCTTCCGTCGCAAGAGGAGCTGCTCCTCAAAATTCCCGAAAACACCAATCAGCAACTCCGTATGTTGAACGAGAGCTACGGATTGAAACTGCGTTATCGCACACCAAACTTCTCCATCGTTCAAGCGAGTCGAAGCGCCCTGCCCGCACTTTCTCAATCCGATGTTCTTGATGTCGTATTGCCCGAGTTCAACTACTACCTCCTCCGCCTGGAGACGCAGGCGGAGGCCGAGGAGTACGGAGAGTTTATAGATGCATTTGACGGTTTATTTCTGGTCAAATTGCCGGGAGAACTTGAGGGGCAACTGCTAAGAATCCCCGGCCACCACCGAGCTAGATTGCCGATTGAGGTAAGAATACCCGCGTTTGACCAATCGTTATTCGTGCCGAGCGTCGTCGGGGCGCCCCAAAACCAAGTTGTGATTCAATCCCTGCTTGGTGAAGTTGATGTTAACCGCTGGTTCGATCTCGTGAAGGCGCTCGTTGAAAACGAGGACTTGGAACGCCCGGGGCATTTCTTCAATAGCCGGTACGCGCTCCGTGTGCGCGATGCGATCCAGCACGATGGCAGACCGACCCCTGATCACGCATGCGACAACGCGGCGGACTATATCGCCGAGCAATTCCGCAGCTACGGACTGGAAGTCGAGTTTGATTCGTTTCCGCATCACCGCCGAGGCGGTTTGGGCGGAGCCTTATTGGGTGAATATGTTATGCGAAATGTCGTTGCTACCCTACCCGGTAAGGGGCCAAACCAAGACAGAATCTTTTTGATGACGGGTCACTATGACAGCATCTCCTTCAAGACTTCCGGCTGGGACACGAATTGGCACACCCTTCCCGCACCCGGCGCTTCGGACAACGCATCGGGAATCGCTGAAATTCTTGAAACCGCGCGTATCCTCAGTCGCCAAGATTTCGACTTCACTATCCGCTTCATCGCTTTCACCGGCGAGGAGCTATTTCTATTCGGGAGCCAGCACTACAGCGAACTCGTGGCGGAACGCGGGGATCAGATTGCCGGGGTGCTAAACTTTGATCTCTTGGGGCATGATGAGGACGGAGTTCTTGATATCCATGTACTGGGCGACGAAGCTTCGCAGTGGCTGGTGAACGCCTTTGGCACGGCGGCACAACGCTACGATATCGATGTTGATTTGCGCAAAAAGAACGACCCCAGTTTTATCTTTAGCGATCATTCTCCATTCTGGAATATCGGAATTCCTGCGGTTATGGTCTCGGAAGAATCTACCTTCAATCCGCCGGAATCAACCGACTACATCCACAGCGAAATAGATACCCTTGATCAGATTACCTTGCCGCTGGGGAAACTGGCTGTGGAATTGGCGGTCGCCACACTCTCGGAACTCGCATTGCCTATTTCAGAACCCGGACAGGGAAGAGAAGACACTCCGGATCTCCTTTGGGAACCGGCGAAACTGCGCCTGTCTCAGCCAACAACTTTGAAAGGGGAAGTGGTCGAAATTGATGCCACAGTCATGAACAGCGGGCCGGTGGGAGTGAAGGAGGTTGCGATTCAGTTCGTCTCGGATCTACCTGACGGCACTACCGAGCTGATTTCCGAGCATTCTGTGGATCTTGAGGTTGGTGAATCTCGAGTCTTGCGGGCTGAGTTCACTCCATCCACTTGGGGGAAATTCACGCTTCGCGCCAATGTGAACACCGATACTCGCGTGTTCGAGTCGGATTTTGGCAACAACGAGGTTCGAGCGGAGTTGACGGTGGCTGGCACCGGCGATGATAGTCGATTGGTAATTGAGAATATCATCGCCTACCCGAGTCCGGTACGCTTCGGTACCACCGACCGGCGCATGAGACTGTCATACGTGCTGAATCAGGATGCCGACGTAGATGTCACGGTCTACACGCTGCTTGGAGAGAGAATCTTCGAGAAGAAATTCCGCGCGGGCAACAACGGCGGGCGATTGGGCGTGAACGACGGGTTCAATTGGAACGGTAACAAAGCGGATGGGGGTCGAGTCGCGGGTGGTATGTATGTCTGTCAGATTCACGCAACGAACTCGAATGGGAATTCGGGGAATGCGGGTATAAAGGTAGCCGTCATTGCCGAGTAAGTTCTATTGACATTCGTGAGTTGGGGATAGGTTGTAAGGTGGGCACTGCCCACCACTCCTAACTAATTTGTGATTTGAACCCTGATTATAACTCTCGTATCCGAATATTGCGGAACTGAACGGGACCATGGTCGCCCTGCAACATAATAGGTCCCTTGGGTGGGTTGTCCTCCGCGAGGTGGCCGCCCGTCGGCCCTTCAATCGTCACGTTATCGTGAATCTTGGCGCCGTTGAGAATCACGGTTAGAACCATACCCTTGAGTGTCGCCTCCAGCGTTTGCCATTCACCCGCCGGCTTGCTAGCCTCAACATCCACACGCTTCTGATTGTACAACGCCCCGTTCTCAGCCGGATAGGAGTACGTCTTGCCGAGGCTGTCGATAATTTGGAGTTCGTAGCGCCCTCGGAGATAAATGCCGCTGTTGCTATCCTCCGGCACGAGGTATTCGATGTGCAACTCGAAATCGCCAAACTCCTGCTCGGTGATGATGTCTACCCCCTGGTTCAAGTTGTCCAAGATGCCATCGTGAACTGACCAAGTATGATCTCGGTCCGAATGCCGCATCCGCCAACCAGTGAGGTCTTCCCCATTAAAGAGCTCAATCCATTCCCCTGCCATGCTTGTGGCCTCCTTTGTTTTGTCAGATGTTCTACATCTGCAGCCTGATGATGAGAGAAACTATAACAGAAACCCCCGAGGCTATCAAGCGGAAACCGTAAGTCGATGACGATGAGTGAAAAGTTTGCACGGATTAGTGTACGGAAGGATGGGATAGTGATTTTGAACAGAATCTGTGCCGCAAACTGTTAGTTTGCGGAAAGCACAATCTGACAGGTTGTGGTACAAGCTACCACCGTGATTAACAGAATCGTTCAAGGGAAACGCATCGGATTTTAGGTAATCGACCATCAGAAAATAGAAAAAGAGATTTTTCAAAGCGAGTAGCAACACTGATTTGTTGCACTTCGGAAGCCCCAGAGTGGGATCAAACGAATAGACAGTGAGTAGGATTTCCGACCGCCTTCGCTATCCGCTCAGTTGATCGATAGAGATCCCACAGGTGTATAGCAAGACCAATCACACGCACACTAATGCCCCAGAGGGGGGCGACACTTGAATAGCACAAAAAACCGAACGGTGCCCGCCGGGTAGCCGTTGTTGCATTCTCGGTTAACAGTCAATGCCCTCAAGACACGACCCACCTGTCGCCCCGCCGGGGCTTGGGAATGAGTGTGCCTACTGATTCTATACACCTTCCGCACCGCTGGTGCTAAAAATTGCAAAACCCATGGAGCGGAAAACAACCGCTGTGATTATCTTTGGTGTGCGCATGATCGAGGAATTGTAGATGCGTTTCCCCTACAGCATCATACCGTTCTAATTGACATTTCGCCAAAAAGTGCTAGAATGTCTCCGATTCAGAAATAGTGAGAACTTTGGCAACATCGATCAACTTAATCTATTGGGACGTACGCAGGTGATTGTCGAAAGACTCGTAGTTCTGTAATTTATCACGCTAGACACTATAGCGCACCACGGTTCGTATCGAACGGTGCTTGAACTCTGAAGTGTGTTTCGGCAAAAGGTAGTTTTCAAATCGAATGGTATATTTTTATGAATAAACAGATTTTTTCGAACACTTGCGCGCTGGCGCTCGGGGCAATCCTACTGTGCGTCGCATTGGGTTATGCCAAAGGCAACTTAAATCAGCAGATACAACTGAAAACAGGCGCGGCATTGCAGCGAATCAAAGCTGATTCGGAAACCCCCGTGCGCGCACGATGGCATCCGAACCGGGAAACAGTCCGCAGCCTTTACAATTTGACGCTGCCCTCCTCAAAAGGAACGCTAGAAACATCAGCGCGTAGGTGTATTAGTGACTATTATGACCTTTTTGCGATGTCCGATCCGAACACTGAACTGCGTCTCAAGAATATTCAAAGCAGCTTAACGGGCAAGCATGTTCGATTCCATCAATACTACAACGGTATCGAAGTTTACGGTGCGGCGATCTCCGTCCATACCAACCATTCCGGGCAAATACGAGTCATCCACAGCAACTACTTTCCACACATAAACATTAGCACGGCGGCAGCGTTCTCCCCAGATCAGGCGATCAGCACCGCTATTGCCGAGATGGGTGTATTCGATTTGCGGAAACCGCCACGTGCCAACTTGGTAATTTATCCGAGTCGTGATGCGGGACAGATAGGTGATTATGCCGATGCGTATCGTCTCGCGTACCGAGTGAATATGCATTCTCTTCAGCCACTGGCAAGTTGGGAGTACATCATTGATGCCAATACCGGTGAGCCGTTACACCAACGGAACCTGCTCAGGTATGCCGACGGACGGGGGCGCGTTTTTAACCCGAATCCCGTTGTTGCGCTTAAAGATTTCACGCTCATGGATCAGGACGATTCTGCCGACGCAATACCGGAAGAAGCGTACACTGATGTGATTCTGCGTGAACTGGACGGGAGTGGTTTTCTCGATGGTCCTTACGTGAGTACAAGATTGACCGAAAATCGTGCCAACGAGCCGACACTGGTCTTCAACTACCTTCGAGACGACCCCCGATTTGAGGAGGTGATGGTTTATTATCACGTGGATACGGTCGCGCGTTATTTGAAAGGACTCGGCTTCGATTTTGTGGATAACTGGCAGCTTCCTGCGAATGTGCATGTCGGTGTGACGAGAGCCGGTTTCTATGACGATAGTGACGGCTCGATTGGTTTCGGAGATGCCGGCGCCGATATTGCCGAAGATGCCGAAGTGATCGTCCACGAATATGGCCACGCGATCCTTGATCGACAAGTTCCCGGAATTTACAAGGGAGAAGGTGGTGCGATACATGAAGGGTTTAGTGATTTTCTCGCTGCCAGTTTTTTCAGCGCGGTAAGCGAAGGTTTTAGTGATACTATCGTTTTTGAATGGGCTGGCTCAGAAGACCCTGAGGTCGCCACTCGCCCCGTAAATGGTAACAAACGCTATCCCGATGACGTGGTGGGCAACTCCCACGCCGATGGACAGATTTGGTCGGCGGCGCTATGGGAGATTTTTGAAGCGGTTGGACGCGATGCGTCGCTCCGATTGGTTGTCGAAAGCCACTTTTTCCTTTCGCCCGACGCGGAGCTTGTCGATGGGGCATCGGCAATTCTTATGGCGGACCAAGAACTGAATGGCGGCGCGAATTTCGACCTCATCTTGGGGATTATGGAGAACCGGGGATTCTTTACGCGCCCCAATCTGGCACTTGATGCCTTTGAGGAGAACGATACAGCGGAGACCGCAGCCACCGTCGAGCTCCCGTATGTCAACAAAGAACTGTCAATCCATGAAGCCGACAATGATGATTACTATCAATTCCATTTGGACGAGACATTGCAGGTTGGGTTGGGAATTGATTTTCAACCCATTTACGGGGAGTTGATGTTTACATTGACGGGCCCCGATGGAATCAAGCTTGTTACCTTTGAAACGAAGGATGTCACATCGCTAGAATTAGTGCCGGGCGATTATCTCGTTACGGTTATCGGAATTAATGGTGCGACCAACGATTATAAACTTGCACTCATCATCGACAATCACGGCGATACGCCTAACACAGCGACACCTGTGTCGATCGGCGACACGATAGAGAGTTTCATTGACTTCAACGGGGACTCGGATTTCTTCGTATTTGAAGGTGAGAAGGGGCAGCGCATTGACATCACGGTAACGACGAAGGATTCCAACCTTGACTCTCTGCTCGTTGTCTATGCGCCAGATGGGGAACTCTTTGCCAAAAGTGATGACGTCTTGCCGACCATCGGACCGGAGCCGGTTCCTGAACTAAATCCACAAAGTGTTGATTCCCGAGTGAGCGAAAAACTACCAACCGATGGAACCTACGTACTCGCTGTCAGGAACATTGCGCTTCCCAATCTGAATGTCCCCTTTGGAGGTTCTTATACACTGACGATCAGTGGAAAGACCGATGACCATGCCGCGTGCGGCAGCGGCGATGAAACCCCTTTGACCTTCGACGAACCTATAACAGGCGTCACCACGCTTAGCGGTGATCCTGCGTCTCGCGATCCGCATGACTCGGATGGTTTCCGCTTTCAAGCGTCAGCGGGTACTGTCATTGCCCTCCGCATTGAGATAGAACCGCCTAAACGCACGATAATGTTTTTCGTAACCCAACTCAGTCTTTTGGATGCGTCCGGTGAAACGTTGGTGTCCACGCGTGGCAATCCCAACGGTTTGGAAGTACGATTGGATGGGTTTCTCATCCCTACCGATGGTGAGTATTGTGTTGATGTTGCCGGTTTCATAGGAGGCGCGATCGGTTCCACCTATAACTACACGCTGACGTTGTCGGAGGGTGAACTGCCCGAAGATGATCACGAAGGTCTAAAAGGGACTCCGACTCCGTTAACGGCGGGTGTTCCCGTCGATGGAGCCATCAGTTTTGTCGGGGATGCCGATGCGTTTCAGTTTTCTGCTACAGCGCGACAAATCATTACGATAGTGGTGGGTGGGCAGCCCGACACTCCGTTCTCTAGATTTGTATTGTCGCTCTATAATAGCGATTTACAGCTTTTAGCCGAGGCTCCGCTCTTTGTGGAAGGTATTGATTCTATGCTGGAAGGATTTGAAATTCCTGTGGACGGAATCTACTATGCCGAGATTAGAGAGATGTTCGGAGGAGGCGAGGGTCAATTGTCCTATACCCTGACCTTGACAATCGAAGGGGAAGATGTTGAGCGCAGATTTCCCCCTTATGATGTCAACCAAGATGGGAAGGTGGACATTTTTGATCTTGTGCTTGTCGCACAACATTTCGGCGAGGAGTTTATTTACGCCGCACCAAGTGCCGATTTTGGACAACTCCGCTCCGCGTCGCCCGAAGGGGAACTGCGCCTCCTGATGACCCCGAGCGCGACAGCGACGCGACAGTTGACCGTCTCAATCCACACCACGGCGATTGCCGATCTTTACGGCTACCATTTCTTGATCCACTACGATACATCAGTATTGGAACTCATTACTGCCTCACCAAGCCCGGTTTTAGCTGATACACTACATCAAAGTTACTGGCATGTCTCCCGGGATGGGGCACAACTGGAACTGACACAGACACGCCAAGGAACGCTGGAAGGTGTGCCGGCAGAGGGGGCACTAGCTACGCTTGTTTTTCATGTAAAAAAGGCGGGTTCCCCCGCGGCACAACTTCCCATCCGGCTTGTCGACCTACAATTGGCGGATTCGGCGACAAGGGAAATTCCAATGAACGTGGTTGATGAGCGAGTGTCAATGGCTGTGCTGTTTCCCGAGGAACCGATGTTGCTGCAAAATTATCCGAACCCGTTTAACCCGGAGACGTGGATTCCATATCAACTCTCTGCCGATTCGGAGGTGGTTATCTCAATCTACGATACAAACGGTGAGCGTGTTCGTCAGTTCGATTTCGGTTATCAGCGCGTTGGGACATACATCACTCCCGGTAAAGCGGTCTACTGGGATGGAGAGGATATGTATGGTGAGTTGGTGGCGAGCGGCTTATATTTCTATCAGATTCGGGCAGGGGATTATGCTCAAGTGAGACGGATGGTAATCCTCAAATAGTGTCAATTCTAGGACATACGCAGAGCGGATAAACATGAGCGGTAAAATAACGAACAAGGGGGCAACCTTGGCGCAACCAATACGACTTGATTACTGTTAGTATCTGCTCAGCAGCCGATTAGACATTCCCTTCCCAAGATTCATTCACAGTAGGCGCCGTGGGGGCGAAAACAGACCATTGTCGACATCTACTTAACATCAACCAACATCGGAAGGAGATTCCCATGAACCCGGCACACTTTATCCTTTTCAGTCTTGTTCTCGGTATTGGTCTGGTGCCCATCAAACTCGCCGGAGAGGAAGTCAAGCTTATCGCCGATCCGGAAACACGCGGTCTTCATTTGTCCGCCGATATTATCGGGGATTCCGTAATCGCGGGAGCCGAGAAGATGGGCGTCGCGAAAATCTATGGCGGCAGTGGGAAGGACTGGAAGGAGTTGGCGGAGCTTCGTTTGGAAGACCGAGATCCGGCCAACCCGCACCTCGGCGAGTTCGGATGGTCGGTCGCTCTCAGCGCTCGCCATGCTCGTGCGAGCGCGAACCTCGCCATCGTCGGAGCGCCATCGGACCTTCACGGCGCAGACTTCGCCGGTGACCAAGCTGCAGATTGGAGGAAGGGGATGAAGGGTGCGGCGTATATCTTCGCCCGTAGCGGGGCCGCTTGGAAACAGCAGGCGAAACTTCTCGCCGTGAACCCGGAAGACGATGATCGTTTCGGACATGTTGTATCCATTGACCGTAGCACGGCGATCGTTGGTGTGCCAAAGGATGATGATGCCGGCCAAGACTCGGGTTCCGCCTATATCTTCCTCCACGATGGAAGGAGGTGGAAACAGGGTGCCAAACTTGTTCCCAAAGATTTAGCGAAAGGAGACAGTTTTGGAGATGCCGTCGTCGTCCGTGAGAACGTCGCCATCATCGGGGCGCCCAAGCACTCGCATGGCGGGCTCAGACTCGCCGGCGCCGTCTACGTCTTTGGACGCCGGGGAGAAACGTGGGTACAACAAGCCAAACTCACCGCCAATGACGCCAGAAAGGGCGACCAGTTCGGACGTGCAATCGCCATGAGCGGGGACACGATTATCGTCGGAGCGCCAATGTATGATAGTGATGACGGAAGAGATGCCGGTGCCGCTTATATCTTCACCCGTGACGGCGAGGGGTGGAATCAACAAGCCAAGCTGATTGCCAATGACACGCAACCAAGCGATCGGTTCGGCTTGAGTGTCGCCACCAACGGGAAAACCGCCATCGTTGGCGCGCCAAGACGCGAAGCACGCGGTCTACCGGCTTCAGGCGCTGTCTATTCCTTTGTGAGTGAGGACGGGGTCTGGCAGGAGAAGCAACAGGTTACACCCGACCAAGAGGAGCAAAACATCACCTTCGGCGCATGGGTGGCAATCTCCGGCGACCATGTAGTTGTCTCGGCGCATGCACTCCCTTCGGTGCCTCCCCTCAATCTCGGATTTGGATCCGTAGCGTATGTCTATAATGTTGCAGACGATTTCGACGCGTTGCCGTTCTCCATCGAACCGTTTGAATTGAGGGTGACAACGCTCGGTGGGATGAAACACACGGCGCTGCTCCAAAACTTCCCCAACCCGTTTAACCCGGAGACCTGGCTGCCATACCAATTAGCGGTCAATACGCCAGTGACCTTTTGCGTCTACAACCTCCGGGGGCAACTGACCCGTGAGTTGGATCTCGGGATCCAAAAAGCGGGGCGCTATCTGACGCGAGAAACTGCCGCCTATTGGGACGGTAAAGACGGAATCGGAGAGACGGTTTCCAGCGGCGTCTATTTCTACACCCTCCACGCCGGCTCGTTCCAAGCCACGCGCAGAATGCTCATTGTGAAATAGGAAAGAGCGGATTTACCATTTTTCCCCAGCGAAGGGAAGTCGAAACGCACTACCGTTGGTACGTGGGCATCTTCGCAATATCGGGTTTACTGAAAGATCGCTATCAGATTAAAGAGGAGTAGAATGCTTGATAATCGCCATCTTCAACATTTGATAACCGACGAACAGCTTCAGCACTTCAATGAACAGGGCTATCTCATCCTAGAGAACGTACTTCCGCAGGGCCTCGTGAAGGAACTCGAAGCACCTGTCGATCAGATTCATCAGGAATATCTGGATGAAAAAGGTCCGACGGCGCGGCATAGCAATTTTTTCTATCGCGATTTCCTCGGCAGGGACCAGTTATTCGTCGACCTGTTGGATTGGTACAAAACCTTCCCGAAAGTTTGGGGAATCCTCGGATGGAATATCTACTCGTATCACTCCCACGTAATCGTGACGCCGCCCGGAAGTCCGGCGGAACTCGATGACGTCGGGCTGCTTCGCTGGCATCAGGACAGCGGTCGTGTCACCAAAGACATGAAGACTAATCCCCCGCCGCGAATGGCATTCAAAGTTGTCTACTGGCTGTCCGATTGCTCGGAACCGGGGCGGGGAAATTTTTATATTGTTCCCGGCAGCCACCTCCGAAAGACGATCAATAAACCCACCGACGGCTCCCTTCCCGAAGGTGCGATGCCAGTCTGTTGCAAACCCGGCGATGCGGTCTTCTTCGATGGGAGGCTCTGGCATTGCCGCAACAGCAACGAATCGGATATTACGCGGAAAGGGCTCTTCATTGGATACGCTTTCCGGTGGATGCAGGCCATGGATTACATCACCATTCCACCGGAGATTTTCGACAAATGTGACCCAATCCGTCAACAACTGCTGGGGCATGCGGTGAGACCGGGCGGTCGATTCTCGGGGCAAGACAAGGATTCACCGCTCAAAGTTTGGCTCGAAGAAAACGGAGTCTTCATAGAGTAGATACGTAGCCTAGATTGTAACCTTTGTGGTACAATCTGTATGAAGTTTAAATAATTGGTAGTTGTGTAGTCCATTGACTCCTTACGGCGAATACAAGGCGCTCCCTTTATTCCACGACCGATGGCAATTTCTCTCATGTACCCAACATGCGAGCGATGCCCCTCCCACATATGATCCGAGAATGCCCCGCTGCCGATAGTCAGGGGCGATACACTGCCAAACTAATGTCGCCACTCGTTTTGGCTGAACTAGACAGTTACAAGATTTCGTAGCTGTTTCGTCCACAGGTCTGGATTTGCCAATCCAGACCGAACAGGCAGAGAACGCACCGAGTGGGGAAGTACAATGCTAATTCCGACAAATCGGGGCTTACATGCCCAGAACGGATGTGCAATGAATTGTACTACTACGAACTAAACGATGCACTAAACAGTTACAAAATTTCTATAGGCTTGCCTGAATGGTAAATCCGCTCCATCCCCAGCGTTTATATGGGCCTTTTCTACGTGTATATATAACCTGTGTTAATCGCTCATCAGTAATAGTGACATTGTAGCTTCTTTCTATAGTTTCATTTCCCTTGCCTTCATCAAATGGAAGGTGCAATATCAAGCCTTCTTTCTGGGCCATTACACTATTTGCGGCCGCCAGGTTTATCAGAACTACAATGCCAAAAGATAAAAGTAACATCGCTACTTTCCTGGGACACATTAGTGTGTTTCCTCCTAATTTTTACCGAAATTCAGGAAGAGCCTGGCTTATCCTAAAGAATACCCAAAAATACGGTATGATGCAAACGAACAATTCTTATAGGATGGTATTAGAAAATCTGATGTGTAAAGCAGCGCACCATGAACCGCCAGAAATTGGAAATTCTTTGTGCAGTTTGATTGTGCGGATATGTTTGCCGAGCCATTCCTTCAGCGGGTTCAGGCTGCTGTCAGTGCCGTAATCCAGCTTCTCGGTCGGATCGGATGTCACTCGCCATCCTTCATCGTCCAGTTGGACATACTGATTGTCCGGAAAGGATTCCAGGCAACGATCATAACGTAGCAATTAAAGGCTTAGGCTGGTCAGCGCTGGAACCGAAGCTCCGCATGGGGTTAAATCGGTAAATCAGCACCCAAAATCGGGGACTGAATCCAACCATGCTGGGTCGCTGACATCTACTAAATTATAGTTCTTACGCCGATACAGGTTGGACATTCGATCTGAAAACAATTCCAAAGCCTAAAAATTATGGTAGTTTTCAGGGGTCCAATTGGGTACAGGGTATCCCGGCGGCCACTGGTCATGACCCACTTTATTGTCGAAAGCCTCTGTTCCGCCGCATAACCAGTAATACATCTCGGCCGCATCAAACCAATTTCGATGTTGTTGTTGATGCGTCGGGTGGCTAAACTTCGCGTTTGCCGGCTGTCCGGACTCAAAGTCCGGCTCGACGATCCAATCCCGTTTGGGGGCTGTGGTACGCCAATAGATGTATTTCAGCATATTTCGCCAACCTGTCGCCGTTGATTTTGAACGACGATGCCAAATAGAATAAGCCGTGATAAAAATTGATCCGGCCGGAGCAGCGGTCAATTCTGCTCCGCGAATAGTGCCGTAGTGACCCATCCAACTCTGCAAACTGAAGAAAAAGTGAGAACCAGGTAAAACTTCGGTTGGTCCCATTTCAGGGGGCGTGTCCTGTGGATAGTAAAAAACCTGCAGGAGGTTTACCTGCGGTCCATAGCGAGATCCCCCATCCCGGTGCCAGTTTTGAGAACTCATGGGGCAATTAACGCGGTGATTAGGCAACTTAATCGGCAAGGCGAAATTAGCTCCCAGCAAAGAACGCACTGCGCCTGCTGCTTGCGGGTTTTGAAAAACGCCCTCAATGAACCAATCCTCATTGAGGAGTGGTGTATGCCCATTTTCCTCAATATAATTGGTCGTTCGCTGACTAATGTCATCGGCCACCACATTTTCTAGCATCAGGTATCCGGTTTTGCAAAAATCGAATACTTCGCTGTCGGTTAAGGTCGGTTGACAGTTATAAATTTGGGTGGGTGTCATACATGTCCTCTCGGCTCTTGTAACTGTAAGCTGTATCTTTTGACATAGATAACAGACTATGCATCTAAGCACCGGATTTTTTCCAGAATGAATTCGCAGCCGAGTCCATATGTTTTGCTTTCATCCAGCATCAAAGCGGCATTAGGGAATTGAATTACCCGCCAGCCATCACGAATGGCATCTAGAGGCGTATGATAGAGAAAGGGTAATTCAGGCTCGATAATTTCTCCGTCCTCCAGTAACGACATACCATGGATGTTAGAGGTCAAGGCTGTGCCACTGGTCTGAATATAGAGGAGGTCTTGACGGATATTTGGTTGGGCAGTCGTCTTCATTTTTCTAATCCACGGTAAGTAATAGCATACATTTCCCCCGCTTGGCTAGCGTGCCGTCGGGACAGTTTCAATCCGACCATTGCTGGGTCGAATTCCCTGTAAAGTTAAATGATCTTGGGGCAACTTTCTCTCAAGTAACACTCTCGGAAAGCCAGTCATAGAGCGAAAAATAAACGTGTACCGCTGATGGATTGTGATCGCAAACTAACAGTTTGCGGTACAAAAGTGTTGCTTGCTGAATAAATCATTCCGACAGGAATGATGGGACGCTACCAAGTAACACTTTTTCAAGTCCAGCACTAGAGCGAAAAACGAGTGTCATTTGATAATTCGCTATACACATTGCGGATCTCTATCGCGCTGGGATCTCTATCGCATTCGCTATTCGCTCATTTGATCTATCCGCTCGCTTGATCTCCGCTGGAGTGAAAACCCTTCTACGAAGGAACACCTTCTCAAAGCCTGTCATAGATCCAAAAACGAGTGTTACTTGCTGAAAGAATTAATCCGACAGGGATAACGGCGCGCTACCAAGATTTTCTTCGCTGCGCCGGGGATGACCTTTTTCTTTTGAATCCAGTTTCCGTCAACGCGCGTAAAGGAATAGACGGCACCTGAGTTCATGGCGCGGTCATCATCAAACATCTGTCCAACAAAAGCCTGAGTCCCATTGATAGCAACACTAGTGCCGAACCTGTCCAATTCTTCTGTGTCCTCGCCAATCAATTTTACCTGCTGTTTCCACACCCCCATCGTTCACGAAGATATGCGCTGCGCCGGACTGCTTTGCAACTTCAGCATCCAAGGGCGACGCAACGGTGGCAATGTTACCATCAATGGAAACGTCATCACCAAACTTTGTCCTCCTGCTGGGTCTTCGGGGGTGAGTTTGGCTGGTTCGGTCCACCTATCTCCATCACGCACAAAGATATAAGCTGCGCCGGCAAATCTTATTCCACTATGACTATGCCGATGCGCCCCAACAATGGCGAGGTTCCGTCGGATAAAGACAGAATTTCCGAAACCGTTCCCGCTTTCTACGTCTTTGCCGATGAGCTTCGTTTGCTCTCTTCATACGTTGGCATCACGTACGAATATGTGAGCTGAACCTGCGTTGTTGCCAGCATCATCATCCGCTGGTGCGCCAACGATGGCGGTGTCGCCGCTGATAGTGCCGCTCCACTAAAAATCACCTTGGAACTCTGGGTCCTTGGGTGATTTTCTCCTGCTCAAGCCAGTTGTTGCGATCCCTTTTCACGAAGATTTTGGCGGAGCCGGAGTCAATTTCCTTATCATCGGTGTTATGTGCGCCAATGATGATGGAGTCCCCGCTAATATCGGCGGACAATCGGAAAAAGTCGTTCTGCTCCATGGCGCCGGCAATCATGACTTCATCGGCGTTACTGATCGTTACCAGTCCAACACCGAGGACCAGACCAAGGAGGATGGGTTGTTAGGTTTTCATGAGCAACTCCTTCACGCTCAAATGTTAAAATCCCGTGGCTGCTGTATGCACTGTCAATCAACCTCGGCACATCGTATCAAATTTCAAATTTGATTTCAACGCGAATCATTCACCTTGACTATCTCAAATAGTTTTTGGGTAAGCGTTTAGTAACTAGTGATTAGTGGATGTCTATGGGAACTCTATGGGATTTCTATCGTCCTCACTATTCGTTCGGTTGATCATTCGCTGTTCGCTTCCTTGATTCCCTCCTACAGAGGCGTGTCCTTCCCACAGATACGGCGTTCGTGGGACGGCACGGGGGCCGTCCCCTACAAAGATCGCGACAGGGAGGTTGCTCCCACGCTTTGCATTCGCTGCAAGAAATCAATGGACTAAACAGTTGCGTTTTTTGTATTCTTTCTTGTGGAGGTGTAAATGGAGACCATTTCAAATCAGCGGCAAAGCTTGTGGCGCACACAATCGCGAAGTCGCAGCGCCGAGTCACTCCGTGGTTGATCCTCGCTCACAAAAAAGAGCTGGCCCCTAAGTGTTGGCACTACAAATCGCCACTGTAAAAGGTCGAAACTAGTAACCATGCGGGTTCACAGGCGGTCACTGTCAAACCAGAGTTAAAATTAAGCTTCGGATTATCGAATACCGCGTGCGCCTCTGCTCCTGCATCGGAGCGAAAGCCGCCCTTCGCAACGGTCTCCCAATAATATTATAAACCTATCATAGAGAGGGGCCACGCGGAATCCAAGAAACAGACCTAGGATGCTAACAATCGAGGCGACGATCACATCGCCGAGTATCAGACCGAAAAAGAAGGGGATAGCTCGCCGATAGGCACGCGCCCCCCGTAACGAAGTAGCAGCCCCTTTACAACCCGGCTCATAAGAATGGGGAACCACAGAATCGTAAACATCCACCAACTGGAGACGAGGTATCCCATCGGGTGCAATGGCCGCCAGAGAAAACGTGCCCGCAGTATCAACAATCCTACAGAAAAAAGAAAGCCGCCGAGTGAAAACAGACTGCCTGTCGAGTCGGCGTTATAAGGCTGATACGCCCACGACGCCAGCCGGTGAAATGCCGACCTCGCATACCACGAACCTCCTGTTCCAGTCCCATCCGGTAGGAAATGTGCAGATGACCGCACGACGCTGACAACCTCCCCACTGCAATGGCGATGACCAGTGCAAACAGGAGCCACCGCCGATCGAAGTTCGTGTGATGCGCCAGCTTGAGAGCTTCCAGTTGATGCGGCATGGGATGCGCGCGGTACGACAGGTGATTGAGCCAGAAGAACAACGTCATGACTGAGAGGTACTGTGTGTCCAGACACCGGGTACCGAGAAAATCCATCAGCATCAGATCCGCACCAGCGTTGTATAGATCGTGGGCCGGCGGACCCAGTTCGGCGCGGACGCGGGTGATGGTCACCGACATGGCCAGATAAATACCAAAGAAGGCTGCTGCCATCCACCCAGACATCCGAAAACGGAAAGGCAGGGGGAAGTCGCACAGGTGGAAATGAGGAAAATGGGAAAGCGATGGTTATGCGAATGCTGACCGTTTGAGCCAGTACCAAAGTCACGCATTACCACTGGAAAGCCGTGTGCATTCAAAGGTGCATGCACGGTTTGAGGGGGAGCATACGGTACACCTTACTCGCACGAGAAGGAATCTCCGTGCTTACCCTGTGTCGTGAAAGTGGGCTAATAACCCTCGGCGCTTCGAGATTGTTTCAACAGCGTGGTAGTAAAAATGGAGTTTTCCTCCTCATATTATACCAGTTTCTCTCGTTCCATCTCTTCGTCTTTCAGCTCGCTCAGTCGTGACAGTGATGTCATCAGCACGCATATTGGCAACTATTTGTCCGTCGATATCCCAGGCCAACCATCCCACATGTTTTCCGCAGGAGGCTTCGTCATTCTCTCTTCGAGATCGATCTTCTTGAACTCGCCCAACACGGCTTTTCTGATGCTCTTGGAGCGATTGTATCCCACTCCATGTGCCAATCGGTGATGGCAGAAAATTATGTCACCTGCACCACCATGGCACTCGACTGGAAGCTTTTGTTTGAAAAAATCAATATCAGCCTGCCATTCGTCCGTCCTTTCGCCACCATATTCAGTCTTGTGTCTATAGTACAATACGCTGTGGCTCTTGGGCCAGACTGTGAACCCTCCACCGTTGGGTGGCACGTCATCGATGTAACCTACCACTCCAAGATGAAAGCTGTGTCTGTCAGTGTGGCAGTGGTCACCAGCTGACTGATTCCCGTTGTCTGGTTCGGGAAGACGACAATAAATACCCCGAAGTCGCGAGGGGAGTGCGATAGATCCTTCTCCTAACATCTGCTCAGCCATGCGCCAGATCTGAGCATTGGTTAAAAGCATGTGGACCATCCAATTTTCGCGACCGATGCTCCGATAATACCAGCCAAATTCGCCACCATTATCGGGCACATTGAAGTTGCGTTCGCTGGATGTGTCTACCGCGACCGTGCTGTTTTCCTTCTTATACTTCTGGATCGGGCCGACCCAGGTATCCGGATCGTTTCGCTTGATTTCAGGTGGCGCATTTTGCCATAATCGTTCTCGCGCGCGAGCCATGAGTGTTTCATCCAGGACCTTGCGTTTTATTACGTAGCCTTCATCTCTAAAGAATCGAATCTCCTCGGAAGTTAGTTTTATCATAATTCCACCGTGTCCATCCTTGAATGTCAGACAACCCTAGAATGGCGTCGTGAAGCTTCGGATAAAGTTATCGAGTACTCTATGATACCATCAGTCGTTGCACACGAAAAGAAAACTTACAGGAGTCAAGTCACATTATAACAGTTTTGTGGCAGAATGAAACCATCACGTTTTCACGCGCGGAATAGCGCAACCCGTCCACGGTTTTCACCGATCCGCACGGTTGCGCCTTTTTGAAACCCACTGCCGGTAATGTTGCCCGTCTCCCCACCGGCCTGTGCCCCATTGGTTGGATTCAGCCCCGTCACGAGGACGGCGGAGGGAGCGGTGTAGATGAACTTGGCGGCGAAGACGCGAAAGTCAATGCTTGGCGCTTCAATCAAGACGTTATGCTCGCCTACCGTCCCCGGCGGGATGACCCCCGTGATCACAGGGTGTCTGACTTGACCTGCAACTCGGTTAGGGGTTTTCCACCAATGGTGACAACCGCATCGGGCGGGAAGCGGTCGGCATATGCGCCTTCTTTGTCCATGTGTCTACCATTGGATCATATTCTTCTATCGTCGGAATCCCGCCCATTCCATGGCTAGGCGGGGTTTGTGCATTGCAAACGGTTTCTCAAGTATCGTTTCTGATGAGAATGACAATTCTGATGATGAGGACATCCGTTGTGCTCCCATCTCTTTATACCTTGCGTTGGGTAATATTGCGCTTATTTTCGCAGCACAAGTGCGTCGCGATTAGGAAATCGCTCCTACCAAGCAACACTCGCCCAAAGTTAGTAATAGAGCCAGAACGAGTATTCCACCAACATTGAGGATCTCTATCGCACTCATTGTTCATTCGCTTGATCTCCTCTGGAGCGCGGACATTTGGACGTATCGTATTCTATTGACATACCGATCCTCTGGATCGAAAAAATGGACTCCGACTAGAATCGAATGTTACATGGCGCTATAAAGTGGAGTTAATTGATCGTGCTTTTTACTTCACCAGACTCTTGAAAACACGCAATTTCCAGCAGCGTGGAGTATAGTCTAAGTATTGGGACAAAATGAGATCGATATTTAGACTTCTGAAGTGTTGGAGACATCGGAAATCTTTACGAGTTTCAAAACAGGTTACCCGCCCAAATCGTGCGTTTTCACCAGCAACGAGACGACCTCTACTTTGCCACCATCTGCACTCAGTCCCAGCCTACCCTTCTGATGAGCGGGGGCTTTGCCGGTCTGTGCGAATTGGTCATTGACGAAACACTCAATCAGGCTTCCTCCCACGAGAATCTGAATCTTGACTGTTTCCGAGTTGTCCACCGGGCAGGGGCGCTGGTGGTCGATGCCGGGCCCAGCCAGCACAAGTTGACCTCGCTCGGGTAGGAGCGTCAGACGGTAGTCCTCGCGCAGCCTGATGGTGAACTGACTTTTGAACGCGAGCTTGACGCGGAAGTCCAACATGCAGTTAGCAGGCACGTCGAAAAACGCTTCTGAGCTTGACTCTAGCAAATTCAGTTTATCGGTTAGGTCGAGAAGCGTATGTTTGAAGACCGAAACCACCTCCCGAACCGGTTTCATATAGAGCAGCCCGTCGGGGCCTGCATAGACCTCGCGCGGTGCCGGCATCGGGCCACCCGCCCAGCCACCAAACCACACGTGCCGCTTCCCATCCCACACCCGTTTCGGCGCGTTGATATGCGGTCGGTCGAGTTCATGCATCAGTGTTGGAAACTTGTAGGGACCATTCACATTCTCTGAATAGCAATACCTTCGGCAACTGTGTATGTAGTGCATGTCACCGATTCGAAAGTAATCGGGACATTCATCCCCCTGCACTCCCTCAACCGCCGGTTCCTGTTGCCAAACCGTCAAGTCTTTTGAGGTCAGAAGACCGAAGCGACTGTCCTTTTCGCCGGGGACTTGGGCGAGAATATGCATCCAGTATTCCCCAGCTTCCTTATTCCAAAAAATCTGCGGGTCTCGGAAGTCGCGCTTGTGATGATTGGCGTAGTGAACGCCGTCCGGGGAAATCATGTCATCGGGATGTTTCGTCCACCTTACGAGGTCCCGGCTCGTGGCATGGGAAAGGAACTCCCGGCCGTCCGGATTCTCGGGATTCCAGCTAGTGTACCAGGCATGAAATATGTCATCCTTCTCCACAACGCATCCGGTGAACATGCAACACCCTTCCGGCCCCTTGGGGTTGCCATGATCGGGGCTCAAGGCCGGGGGTAGCTCCGTCCAGTTCACCAGATCCGTCGACACAATGTGCTCCCAGTGCACATCAACGTTGCCGGTGGGATTCGTCAGATAGAAGACGTGGTATTCACCTTTCCAATAGAAAGGCATCACGTCCCCTACCGCACGCTTGCCAGGCATGAAATGAATGAGCGAACGATAGGGAGCAGGTTCGACCGGGATGTTGTTCTCAGGTTGTATGACGACCACATTTCCTCCTTTATTGTGTTAGGGTAAGGGAGACAGGTAGCATTGTTCAGCATGCTGCATCTGTCCCCAGGTGGTGGTGAGCTTGGATTGGAGTTCGACTGCTTCCGAATTTGTGTGGTAGGTGATGCGTAAAGCGAGTCAAGCAAGTCGCTGGCGAAGCGATATCTCGATCTATCGGGGTTGACAACTTGTGCCGCACGGACTCATCGCGTCGTCCCGCCGCTTTCCTACCCGAAAAGCCGCTGAAAAGATTAGTTGGCGTGACCAGACGCCTTCGGTTATCTCACATGGATACGACGTTTCAGAAAGGCGTAAAGACGGTGTCTACACTTTGTAACTGTTTAGTCTACTGATTTGGATCGAGTACTATGAATATAGATGGTCTTTTTTGCCATTTTTTAGGCGTACCTTGTGTGGATGCCCGTTTCTCTGGTTCGTAGTAGGGCTATTCATTGCTCGTCTTACGGTTTCAGGGCTTTTACTGACCACTAATCACTAGCCACTAAACACTTACGTAGTTTTGAACCGAACCTTTGCCTTGGGGCGTGCCGTCAAGCGTCGCCTCCGAGGCTTGGTTCGGTGTCGATTCCTTCACGGTCGACTGCGTCCACTATCGCGATATGCGTGCAGTTGCGTCCGTAGTTCTTCGACGATTGCCGGGTGGTCGAAATACAGGTTTGTCGTCTCGCCCGGGTCCTCGTCGAGATTGTAAAGTTGCCCGGGGGCATCCGGTGTTTTCTCTGGTAATACGTAGGGGTGCAGTGCTTCGTCCTTCTCGTAGTTGTTCCCGCCTGATCCCCGGTGATCCAGGTACTTCCAGGGCCCCTTGCGAATACTGAGTGCCAAGCAAATGGTCTGATGCAGTGTATGTTCGCGAATGGGCTGTCCTTCGGGCTGTTCTCCCAATAGGACCGGCAGAATGTTGTAGCTGTCTTCCGCAGCGTTATGCGGGAGGTCGGATCCGACAAGCGCCGCGCAGGTAGCCATGATATCGCAGAGGCAGACCGTCTGGTCTGTCTGGGTATCTGGCAAGATGTGTCCCGGCCAACGCGCGATGAAGGGAATTCGGTGTCCGCCTTCCCACTGATCGCGTTTCAAGCCGCGCCAGGGACGTGCCCCGTCGTGCTGGTAGTCGTTACGCATGTGCACGACACTGGTCACCTCCGGTCCGTTATCACTTGAGACCATAACGAGGGTATTGTCGGCAATCCCGAGCCGGTCCACGGTGTTGAGCAGTTCACCTACGACATGATCGAACTCAAAGATGAAGTCGCCGTGCGGCCCACCATCTGTTTTGCCCCGGCACGTGCCGGACGCAAACGAGGGTAGGTGCACAGCGTTGGTTGGGTGATACAGGAAAAAGGGCTTGTCGGGGCTGTTCCGAACGTGTTCCTCAATGAACGTAATGCTTTTCCCAAGGAAGACTTGGTCAAGTTCCTGAATGTTGAAACCCAGTGCAATCATGCCGTGTCGGTTGTCATTGGCGTACGGATGTTTGGGGAGTGGTGCTTTGTCCAGTTCGCCGGTGGGCGGCACCGGGATGCGGTCACCATCAATGAAGGCGTAGAGGAAGTCCGTTCCAGAACAGCACGCCGTGCCAAAGAAATGGTCGAAGCCTCGGTGGATGGGAGCGTCAGGAATGGCGCGTGAATAGTCGATGCGTTTCACCGGTTCAAATCCGTTCTTGTTGATCGGATTTCCGTTTTTGTCGGGAAATGAGAGGCCAACATGCCATTTGCCGAAGCAGGCTGTTGTGTATCCCTTGGCGCGCAGCATGCCCGGGAGCGTTAATCGACCCTCTTCTATCATGCACGGTCCGCCGGCGCCTGAGAATACTCCGGATATGCCTGTGCGAAAAGCCATGCGCCCCGTGAGTACGCTGTAACGGCTGGGCGTGCATACGGTGGCTGGAGCGTGAGCATCGGTGAAGATCAGTCCTTCCCGGCTGAGTCGATCCAGATTAGGAGTCGGCACTTTGGACTCGGGGTTGTAACAGGCAACATCGCCATAACCCAAGTCATCAGCCAAAATGAAAATGATGTTAGGCTTCTGCATGTTTGTCTTCTTTAGCACCGAACGGTGAAGCTCAACGGGGCGGTTCGTCCGCGTCCGCTGCAGCGCCTTGTTCGGCTCGTCCACGCCCGGGCCCCACCTCGTTCCACCAGATTCATATGCTCCCCGGTCAGGCGCCTCCCCGAGGAAGCCTTCCGTAATCCCGGTGACCGGCTTTCCGGAATCAATGGCGTCTGCGCCTGGCGTGAGCCAGAACTTGAGACTGCCGACGTCCTGCAACTGCTGCCGGGGAAGACGCCCGAGAAACAGGTTGTTTGCCTTCTCGTACTGGTAGGTCTTGACCGGCCGTTGGGCTCGCGGGCGGGCGCCATCAGTTCGGGATCGAGCACGCCTTTTTTGTTGAGGTATCCCTCACGTTTAAAGAAGTTGATTTCTTCGGGTGAACAGTGAGTGGTGGGAAGTGGCACAACCGCTCACCACTATACCACGCACCCGTCTCATTTGGGACAACCGTTTGATTTTCAGCGGTTTTGAAAATTGTACTAAATTCAGGCGAAATATGAACCATCCCCATATCCGTGAACTATTTTATCCGGTTTTCACTTTTGAACAACAGAAATCGACATTGTTCGTTTTCCTGTACTATCACTATATTTGTGACAATTCCCATCATAACTGCATCCTCAAGTGAAACGTGAAGAAGATTACGCATCACGTTTCACTGCCTGACCCAATCTATCGGGGTTTCACACACAACCATCTGAAGCTAATACCCCAAGCGGCTGGATTTTATCACGCATTTATATAGTACGCCATCCCAATCCTATCACTGAAAAATCCTGCCTTTAGCATATCCGACGGAAATATGACAATCGAGTAGCTGACGGCAAAATCGACTTTACAGGAGTCCTACAAAACCACATCTTCCACTTGACGCCACCACGAATTTCGGGCAAAATAGGGAGCCGACCTCAAGTTGATATACGCGACTTGGAAGGTTGTTCGCGGCTATGGTATGATAACTACAATCGCGACTCACCCATCATGTGACTTACGAGACTCGTCACAGCTAGGCGAATTATTCGACTCAGGGAGATAATCAGGAATCGACTGCTTTCGTCCGTTTCGGAAAGTCGTCTCTCGCAGTTCGTCTGTGAGCATCGAAACTGTTACGCGAGAAATCTAAGGAATTGGTAATTCATTGGGAAGGGAAACCCAAGAATAGCGGGGGTTGCGGCGATATTTTTTTAAACTTCCCTGCCAAGGGAAAGGCGCTTTGTCTACCCGAAAAGCGGAATTCCCTCCAAATAACCTTCCAAGTCGTGTCATATAGATGGATTTCATATAGATGAAAATAAAAGAGATAAAAGCTGTTAAATTGCATGTGCCTCCCCGAAGCGGGAAACCCACACCCCAACGGCGTCCATCTTGGGCGGAAGATTCCGAGGTCGCCAACCCGATGTCCAAATATCCGAGGTACAAACGTCACCGCGGCAGTTGGATGCCGAAATGGGGAAGCGTCTTCGTAAAAGTCACCGCCGAGGATGGCACATGGGGACTTGGCCAAACATCATTCGGCAGACCTGTGGCTGCCATTATTGATGACCACTTTGCCCGGATGCTGGTGAGTGAAGACTGTTTTGCGGTCGAAAAGATCTCGGATATGATGTTCCGATTGTCGAAGCCCTACGGCTCGCTCGGACTAACCAGTTGTGCGATGAGCGGCGTGGACCTCGCCTTGTGGGATCTCATCGGCAAAATCAAGAACCAGCCGGTCTACCAACTGTTGGGCGGTCCCGTTCGCGACAAACTCTTTGCATACGCAACAGGCAACGACACGGACTGGCAGATCGAACTCGGTTTCAAAGCGGTGAAGTTAGCGTGTCCTTATGGGCCCGTGGATGGGCTTTGGGGATTGAAGGAGAACGAAAAGCTCGTTGCCAAAACACGGGAGTTGGTCGGCGACGATGTCGAAATCATGTTGGATTGCTACATGGCTTTTGACGTCGATTACACCGTCCGCTTGGCGCAGCGGCTCAAACCGTACCGGCTGAAGTGGATTGAGGAATTTCTAATCCCCGAAGATATCGACGGACACGTCAGGGTTCGGGACGCCGTAAACTGGGTTTCTCTCGCCGGAGGGGAGCACCTATATACCCGTTGGCCCTTCAAACAGATAATCGAGAAAGGGTGTCTGGATATCATTCAGCCCGATATTTTCTGGGTTGGGGGCATCACGGAGTGCGTCAAGATTTGTCACATGGCGGATGCTGCCGGACGCACGGTCATCTTTCACGGCGGCGGCGGGAACCAATACGGACTCCATCTCTCGGCGGCAATGCCCAACACCCCTTGGGTAGAATATTTCCTCGGATCCGCCCCGGGCGTGCCTATGAAAGAATCAAAATCGATTGAAGGTGAATCCATTCCTGAAGATAGTTACATTGCGCCGAATGATGGTCCGGGCTTCGGATTAGAGATTGAGGAGGAATGGCTTGTGCCGTTTTGGGATTAATGCGGTAATATCTCGCTCAACTCAGTTTTGTACTCACACCAGAATTCAAGTCAAACCTAACACGTCTCCTCATAGATACTTATAGTCATTCACATTGATTATTACGCATGTGCAACATATGAACTGTAGGAGCGATCTCCAGGTCGCGACTTCCTATCGCGAGCAGAGCTCGCTCCTACAGACGACGAGTGATTGACATCGTCTGTAGTCCCACTGAAACCACACAGTTAAGCCAAGGAATCGTCCATCTAGTACATAGCCCCGCGATGTTGTTACCCGCCTCCGACCTACCCCACTCCACTTGTCTTAATGAAGTCGACGCTCGCCAATCTCCACTACCGTTTGATAAATCCTCCACCTCTTGGGTTCGTATCGGAAACAGTAATCAATACCATTGCATCCAAAAGCAACTTGTGAGATAATATCTATTGGAGAGGTGTTGGCATTTCCCTTTGGTTATTTTGGGCTGCTTAAAGAATTGCCCCAAAGGAGTTTCCGAATTTCAGATGTGTTTTATACTCACCGCCAGATTTTGCATAACTTGATGCCTATGGATAAACGATTGATTTACCCTATTTAGCATGTACCACCATGTTCCTCACGGACCAAATATCGGAATTAAATGCAGCTATCGAACTTTGATGTAGCCGCACTGTCGGCCTGTCGGTTTTCCCCCAATGTTGAAGGGAGAAGTCGCGAAGTGGCAGAGGGGGCGGTGTGGTCGAAAACAAGCCATTCTTCAGGATTTTCTTAACATGAACCAGCATCGAAAGGAGATTCTCATGAGAACGATACGGTTTATCATCATCGGTCTGGTGATCGGGATTGCATTAGGGGCAATACATCAGACCGCCCTCGCCCAAAAGGAAGTCAAGCTTATCGGCGTCGAGGAGGGGGTATTCAATGATCATCTGTCCGCCGCCATTATCGGGGACTCCGTGATTATCGGGTCACGCGAGGCGGGCACCGGGACAATCTATGCCAATGACCGCGGCGATTGGGAAAAAATCGTTGACCTCCGTGCCAATGACCACAACGGGGAGAACCCGCCGTATCCGTCCTTCGGATGGGCGGTATCTATCGGCGCTCCCCATGACCGCGCCGCGGCGAACGCAGCCATCATCGGGGCGCCAACGCATGGCCGCGAGGGAGGGATTCTCGTCGCCCAAGGAAACGGGGCAGCTTACATCTTTCGCCGCAGCGGGCGGAACTGGAAGCAGGAGATTAAGCTGGTGCACCCGGATGGAGCTGACGAGGACCTGTACGGATCCGCGGTCTCCCTTTACCGGAACACTGCGGTCGTTGGAGTATCCAAGGACGATGATGCCGGCAAAAACTCGGGTTCGGCCTTTGTTTACGTGCGGGATCTTGAAAGAAAGACTTGGGACATGCAAGCGAAACTCGTTCCCGGAGATTTGGCGGGGTCCGACGGTTTCGGTGAGGTTGCCGAGATCTATGACCGTACCGTCGTCGTTGGAGCGCCCAGCCACACACATAACAAATTAAGGTTCGCAGGTGCCGCTTATGTCTTTGTGCGCGAGGGCGACACATGGGTGGAACAAGCTAAACTCGTACCGGATGACGCCGCAAAAGCCGCCAATTTCGGAGCATCCGTGTCGCTAACCGGGGACACCATCATCGTTGGGGCGCCATTGCACGACACGGAGCGCGGCAAGGATGCCGGCGCTGCCTATGTGTTCGTGCGCGAGGGGAACAGGTGGAGACAGGAAGCGAAACTGCTTGCGGCAGACACGGAGGCGGGCGATCGGTTCGGTCATGCGGTTGCCACCACCGGGAAGAGCGCAATCATTGGAGCGCCGTTCCGCAATGAAGGCGAAGAGGGATCGGGCGCCGTCTATTCGTTTGTGAATGAGAATGGCGACTGGGTAGAGAAGGTGAAAGCCAAGCCCGAGAAACCGGAGCCAAAAATCAATTACGGCGCTTGGGTGGTTATGAATGGCGACCTTGTCATTGTCTCCTCTCACAACAAACGCAGGGATGGCGCCGGAAATGCTCACGGCACGGCAGCCTATGTTTATAATAGTGTAAGAGATTTCCAGACGCTGCCCTTCGCCGTCGACCCGTCCGGGTTGAGTGTGACCACGTTGGGGCGAGTCAAGCGCACCGCGCTGCTTCAGAACTTCCCAAATCCGTTTAACCCGGAGACCTGGCTGCCGTATCGCTTGGGGGCAGATGCTCCTGTCACCCTTCGCATCTACAACGTCCGGGGGCAACTGACCCGCGAATTGGATCTCGGAGCTCAGAAAGCGGGCAGCTATCTGACACAAGAGAGCGCGGCGTATTGGGACGGCAGAGACCGCGTCGGAGAGACGGTTTCTAGCGGGGTTTATTTCTACACTCTGCAGGCTGGCTCATTCCAAGACACACGCCGAATGCTCGTTGTAAAATAGGTCGGGGCGGAAGCCAATGTCATGGGGACGCTTCATTTGCTCAATTTTCGTCACTCTCAGGTCCAACGCCTTTTCACCAAGTGCTCACGCGTACCCGCTGGTGGGCGGGAGCGCCGAAAAACCGGTTTCTTCAACCCGTGTAGACGGCTGCCGCTAGAGAGTCGCCGCCGCAACTCTTGATGGCCGAGGAGGCGTGTCAAATGAAAATCACAAGTGTTGAAGCCATCCCCAGCGCGTCGCCCGGGACAAATCTGCGCGGCGCGCGCAGCAACTACGTCTACGTCAAAGTTTCGACAGACGAGGGCATCACCGGATGGGGCGAATCAACCTGCGGGCCGCTGTCCGTCGCAAAAATGGTCGAAGAGATTGGAGCGACGCTGGTCGGCAAAGAGGCGTTCCGCATTGAGGAACATTGGCAGCGGCTCTATCACCTCTATCACAACGTGCGCGGCGGCGTGATTCAGATGGCGGCGATCAGCGGAATAGAGATCGCCCTTTGGGATATCAAAGGCAAGGCGCTTGGCGTTCCCGCCTGGGAACTGTTGGGCGGTCAGATGCGCGATCGAATCTGGACGTATGGCCGCTTCGACGGGGAAACCCCCGAGTTAGCCGTCGAGCGAGCGCTGCGTGAGGTTGATACGGGTCTGACCGCGCTAAAGGGCGACCCCTTCGGTCACCAAGGGATGTTCATCACACCGGAGGCGGAGCGGGATGCCATCGCCAAGGTGAAAGCCGTTCGGGAGGCGGTCGGCGATGATGTCGAGTTGCTAGTCGAGGTGCACGGACGGCTTGCGCCCGCGACGGCGATCCGCATCGGCAATGCCCTCGAGGAGTTCCGTCCGTTCGTCTTTGAAGAGCCCGTGCCGCCCCAAAATGTCGATGCGATGGCGAAGGTCGCGGAAGCGGTGAATATTCCGCTCGCCACCGGGGAGCGGCTTTATACCAAGTGGGGGTTTGTCGAACTCCTTGAGAAGCAGGTCGTGGCGATGATTCAGCCAGATGTGTGCCACGCGGGCGGAATCTCCGAGTTGAAGAAGATCGCGGCGATGGCGGAGGCATACTACGTCGGTATTCAACCCCACAACCCCTACGGTCCGGTCAACACCATGGCGGCGCTGCAAGTCGATGTCTGTACGCCGAACTTCATGATCCAAGAGGGAGGTCACGCCCCCTGGTTTGACCAGGTCGTCCTCGGCGAGTTCCCTCGCCAGAAGGAGGGCTATTTTGATGTCCCCACCGCGCCCGGCATCGGGGTTGAATTGGACGAGGACGTGCTGCGTGCGAATCCTCCCGTAGAGCCGCGCACGCCCGAGGGTTACCTCCGCGGCGCGCCGTGGCAGTCAAAGCAGGAAAACCGATGGGTTTGAATCATCATGGTCATTGCAATTAAGAGTATTACGCACCGAGATTAGGTAGTTCGGATTGTAGTATCACGATTCATAGCGAGTCTTTGTAGGAGCGATCTCTCGATCGCGACTTCTGATTTGTGGTAACAAACTGCGATCATCAAGTCGTGCATCTCCATTCTTTCATTTCGCATCCGACCGGTTATCCACTCGCCTGTAGACTGAATCATGTGTAAATGGTGAATGTCGATAACTTCAGCGCACTCCACGCTTCAGCGGTGTGCCCCCAGTCTCATTCCCCCACCAGCCAAATCTACTCAACCACCCCACGATCCGCGTCGCAGTCCCACTCCTCCCGCTCATTTAATCGACAGAACTCTCATAGCAAATCCCGCGGTCACCGAATCATCGAACTTTCTGTAGGAGCGACCTCCCGGTCGCGACCAAGCTGATTTATCGAAAAAGCAAATCCCTAATTGCTCCTGTTGGATTGACAAATCCAACAGCTTTTCATCTACCCCGTAGGTTGGGTTAAGCGGGAATCCAGAAGAACTCGCGTACGAAAAAGAACTTCCGATGTCTCATTCTGCCCAAAACGCCGAAATTCGAGCGAAACCCAACACGGCTTAATGTTGCGAGAACTGCTAATGCCCCTCTTGCACAAAAAATGAACACCGCCGTCCATTTTGTTGTTACCCCCGCCCGCGGCGCCCCGCAAAACCGCGCCCACAGTCGCGCTTATGTCAGTGGCACGCTACTTGCGCTCAATCGTCCGTCATCCTCTATCCGGATGCCGTCACTTCTCAAGGAGAGCCCAAATGCACGGCTTCGAACCCTACGAACGCATCATAAAAATTGCTGTGGTCCTCGCCGCCGTGTTAAGCCTGGTAACCGGCTGTGGCGAGGACACCCCACCGCCGCCCGTCTTGGACGACGACCTGCGCCGAAAAAACGTGGAGATTGTGAATATATCGCCGGACACTAACCAAACTTGGCCGCCCCCGTATAAGGTTGATAATATGGAGGCGTACGAGGCGTTTCTCAAGGACCTTGACCGCGGGGAAATCTTACTGCCTAACACCAACAAGTTCCTCCACGAAACTCACGCGATCAGCGTTTTCTTCGACGGCATGCCCCGAAACCTGCGTATCACCGAGCGTCCCGACAATATGCTGCTGCACTGGTTGTTCGAAAAAACAGAGGGCGCCGAACTCAGAATACTCATGTTATGCGGCCCCGCACACTACGGCGGGAACAACGGTCACAGGATAACCTTCGAATGGGATACCGGCAGCCGCACCCTGCTCGTCTGGTGCGGCGACCCATAAGCAATGAAAGACCTCGGCAAGCACATTGAACGATACTTCACCTTCGAAGGCCGCGCCTAAAGGAGGCCCGATGAAACCGACACTCTTACTGACTCTCATCTTCGCCGCGCTCGCCTGCAGCCACGAGCACCAGCACGACCGCGTGATACACGCCGTCATCGACGATTTGAATACACCCCACATCGTCGATGTCGAGCCGCCGGTCAGCGGTGATGGTCGTATAAAATACGGTCTTCTCGTAGGTGACGACTACCTTGAGAAAGACTACATCCAGGTCACTTTTTCTCAGGAACCTCACTGCCTTACCGTGAACGACTTCCCTGACCCCCGCGACGGCTCAATCATACCCATAAAACCGGTCATACCCTTAAAAGAGTGGAACCTGAGCGGGAAACGATTGATTTTACACGCGCCCTGCTCCGAGGGTATGGCAGGGGGCATCGTGTCTGTTGGACTGAAATGGTGCGCGGGCGACACCGCCCTCGCCAGTGCCTGGCTGGCGTTCCACTGTACCGACTATTAAAAAGACAAATATGAAACCCCTCATCCTGCTGCTCTTTATCCCGCTCCTCGCCTGCAGCCACGAGCACGATCACACCCACGACCACGAGCACTCGTTCTTGGGCCACGACCACCTATTCCCTCTGGGCCTTCCGTTCACCTACATCGTCAGCGTCTACCCGCCGCCGACCGTGCCCGGTTACCCGCCATTCGGGTTTCTAAAAGGCCCTAACTACGATCATAAAGGTACGGTTACCATCGAATTTTCCGGCCCTCCCGAAAACCTGAATCTCACCAACATTGACTATCCGCATTATGACAGTACCCCAGTGACAGGATGGGGGGTGAGAAGAGGCACATACTTCAACCAAGCCAAAGTATACTCGGACTGCAGCGATCCGGAACACACCGGCTACATCGCTTTCCAACTCGACTGGGACGACGGATCAGCTCGCTTTTACTATGAATGTGAGGAGTAAACCATGAAACGCCTTATTCTGCTGCTTTTACTCGCCGCCTCGAAACTTTCATATAACCGAGCGGTCCGACAGGTTGATGGCGCACTGGTTCGTTGAACCCACCGAACTCCGGTTACGCGTCTTCTGCGGTCTCGATCCCCTCAATGGGGACAACGGCCAGAAAATGGTTTGGAATGGGATAGCGGCAGTGAAACCTTGTTTGCCTGGTGCGAATACCCGTAGGGTGCGCATTGCGCACCAGCCTTTAGACGACAAAAATGTTGACAACCCTCGAATCCCACGATCACCGAATTCACGAACTTTCTGTAGGAGCGACCTCCCGGTCGCGACCAAGCTGATTTATCGAAAAAGCAAATCCCTAATTGCTCCTGTTGGATTGACAAATCCAACAGCTTTTCATCTATCCCGTAGGTTGGGTTAAGCGGGAATCCAGAAGAACTCACGTACGAAAAAGAACCTCCGATGTCTCGTTCTGCCCAAAACGCCGAAATTCGAGCGAAACCCAACACCTCTTACCGTTGCGAGAACTGCCAATGCCCCTGTTGCACAAAAAATGAACATTGGCGTTCACTTGTTAGATACGAAAGCACGAAACATCATTGCGTTTCCGTAACACATCGGAAAACAGCGCTGATGAAATTCGTGAGGTAGTGCTAAGTCGGGGCAACTTATGGGCGTGGCACAAAACTTGCTAACGCTGTACTATCGCAATCAATCCTACGGGAGGAAATCCAATGGTATGGAACCGACGTTTTATGCGGACCGTTTTCTTCTCCTTAGTAATGATGACTATGCTAGCGGACCAATCGAATGCCGAAATGCAAATAGTCTGGATTCCTGTCGGCGGCGGGGAAGTCAATGATCGTGTGTACGAGTTACAATCCGATGGGCACCGCCTTTACGCCTCGACAAAGCGCGGACTTGTATTTTCGGACGACAACGGTGCCACCTGGCGCACGACCGGCTTCGAAGAATTTGTTAACGCATTCGCCGTCCATGGAAATACCATCTATGTCGCATCGTGGTCGGATGTCGGCATGTTTCGCTCCGACGACCGAGGCGAGACATGGAAACCTATAAACAACGGGTTCCGCCTATTCGAATATGCCGACGGAGGTACCTATTACGGCTCCACTAAACAGGTACTCGTCACGCGTTCCGGCGCGGTCATCGCCGTGATGAACTTCCCCATATATAAATCCGACGACCGCGGCGAGACCTGGCAGGACGTAACGCTGCAGTAGCACGTTCCGGCGGACGATCCGCTCGCGAGTGATTACCACGTTATTTGGGACATATACCCGACGATTACTCAACTAGGCGTGGGTACGGCTCGCATTCCGGTAGACAGGAACATTATCACGATAACATTCAACGGAATGCCTTGCAACCTCCGCGTCACCAACCTACCGGGTGCCGACGTGTTCGTACATTATTGGAATCTACGCGACACAGCATTGCACATTTGACGTGACTCCTTTGTCGCCTGGCAAACTCGTGCACGCTGCCGTGGATTGGCATTCTAGCGGGAGAGTCCTGAAGTACATCTCGAGCGAGCAATGATGGCGAAAAAGGGTTGCCATGGAAGGCGGGGCAACCTGTTGAACCCAAGACAGTCTACGCACTCTAGACACAACCAATCAAACAGGTATCCTAATGAGAAGTTCGGTGTTGACCCTCTGCAGTTTGCTTATGTTCGCGTGTGCGGATACCGAATCGCCCAAGTCGCTGTCACAACGCGTACCCTCCTGCGAATCGTCGCCCAACTCCCAAATCGTAGACATAGCCCCGACTCACAGCAGACCTACTTGGACAACTCGTGGCATTTCAACGCTTAGCCCGGTCGGCAATCACACCATTCTTATAGTGTTCAGTGAAGCTCCAGCCGCATTGACCGTAACAAACCTCGCCGACGCGGATTGGCCCGTACATTCGTGGGAACTTCAAGACACCGTGCTTGAATTGTACGTTACGACCCGTAAGACTGGCGGTTTTGTGCACGTTTCGGTAGCGTGGCACTCGGGCGGGGTTATACTAAGGTATGAATCGCGATGAGAATCACTATTCTGGCATTCATGGTCGCAACGTTGGGGGCGTGTTCCGAATCACGTATGCACCTAGACGATCCGTGTGCATCCGCGCCGAAGGCTGGCGTCACACAAATACACACATCAGCGAACCGTTTTGCGGCGGACGAGGAATGCCACCACACGTACTATCCATCTAATCCTTGCGTCATCGACGGCGTGGCTTATATCAGTCTGGGCGATCAGTGGATTTCAATACTGTTCGACAATACGCCCCTCAATCTGACGCTGACCAACTTAGACGACGCTGATTGGTTAATCGATTCTTGGAGGCTTGACACGCATAAAGACTCCCTTAGCGAAATGTTCCTACGCGTCACTCCTTATGCCGCCGACGGACTTGTGCATGCCACAATAAAATGGCATTCTGGCGAGCTTGAATTAAAGTATCTCTCAAAAGATGCCGAGGACTAAAAAAATAACATGTACCTCGGCTAGCAAAGGCGGTGATGCATTATGTAAGTCTAAACCAATTTTCTTAAGGAGATGTGCACTGCGCGTAATAATCCCCGGCTAATCCACGCACAGGGGCTTTATTTTGATATTAACCAAATTCTCACATCACTGTGCCAAGAGACGTTTGTGCCAGCAATCTGAAGTTTCTCCAATATCCCGCCTTCATTTACACGGTCGAGATCTTGGTCGTAAAACTTGTCTTTGCCGCGCTCGATTTCATGCACACCGTATACACAATTTCATTGTCTTTTGCCAAAATAACGATCCAAGTGAGTTTTTCCGTATAAACAGACGGCTTTAGACAATTAGATTGATTCTGCCTAATTGAGGGGCTGTAATTGAAGACGTGTTGAGGATAGTTGTGAATCTCGTCTCGTCTGGCGTCAGATACTTCCCGTATCCATGCGGAGCCGCCCGGATTTCGGTAACGCCACCAGTTGCCGATTGTCATTGGAAAGTACTTGCTCGGTTTGAAATTAGGCGATTCGATCGCACCATCTTCAATCGAAGGACAGGGTACGTTCTCTTCGCTTCCGCAACCAAAGAGCAAGAATACGGCAAGAACAAGCGACAGTTTTTTTAGCAATGCATTTGTAAAGCAAAATGAGCGCCTCAGCAAAATAGACTGAAATCACGGGGCGTGTGTTATTTAAGGTTAAAACGCGCCGCGAGGCTATGGCAACTCGCCGACGCGTTTTATGCAGAGGATTCCTTAATACTCTATAGGAATGGTCCTCGTGTGTTTGACGTGCCCGCCCCCGCGCCTGACTGACGTATAACATTGGAGTCTATACGAATCACCTTCGTTGCACCCGTGATCGGCAGTTCTTGTCGGCGCCCACGGCAGCGGAGGGTTTTGTTCCTGGGCATAGTCAAACAAATCCTCCTCTGTCCATGTAGAGTCCCCCGGCACTTCAAAGAACGCATTCTCCAAAGTCGTGTGGCCGTCGACTTCCACCCACACGTTTACCTCGTTCAGCCATTGGATGCTATGCTTATATTCAGCCGTGAACCCCAGGTCTTGATTGGTTTTATTCGTTATACTCCAACTATGGTATGACGTAGTTTTGACGAGATTGGCGTCGTCATCCAAGATTTCGACGTCTAGGTCTCTCGTTTCAGCTTCTCCGTCCCAATTGGCGCTGGTGTATGTCGGTTGGTCGTCGTTCTCTTCTGGCATTGATGAAACTCCTTTTCGGTTAGTTTGGCAGGCATTGTCGCCTGCCGGATTGTAGTGCGCTTTGGCTTCTTCAAATGATGCTGTATTCTTTGCCTTGCGTTGTTCCTCGATCAGCGCATAGGACGTCGAATCGGTGGGGTTCCGATCGAAATCACGCATCAGAATCACGTCCTGATCGTCGCCGTTTAGAGCCTGCGCGTCGTTATAGACCTGCGCCAGCCACCCGTTGAGAAGGGGTGCTTTGAGACGCCTTTTTGGCGATCATTCCCAAACTACAAGACATGAAGCGCGCATCCGTGTTAATCAAAAAAATAGATTTCAGGCAATCTTGAAACCTATTTCTCCTATCGAGATCGCGGAAGTGTCGGTTATTCTGACACAGCCTCCTAATCTCTACCTAAATAATACTATACATACGTTAAGTTATCAATTAAAAATTATCAATAACACAAAAACTTTCATAGCGACTATGATTTACTATCAGGATCTTCTATCGATCAACTGACTGAATAAGGAAGGATCAAACGAACGATTAGTGAGTGCGATAGAGCTCCCATAGTGAATCCTGCTCATTATTCATTCGCTTGATAGCTCGTTATTCACTCGCGTGATACCTCCCTATCTGGACGGTTAATCGGCTTGTATTGTCAAGTCCCAGCCGTGAACGACGAAGTCACCTGTAATGCCGTCGGGCTCCGGGACATTGTGAAAGATGTCTATCCTTTTATCAGCCGCCTTTTACTATCATAATGATCGGAACCGCCGCCGCCGCAACTACCCCAATCCCGGACAGAATCCACTTAAGCATCGTGAGCTCTCCCTTGTGCTTTTGGATTTCGTCCTCGACCGCCTTAAGCCGATTGTCCTGATTTCCCAACTTTTCACACTGCGTATCAATACGCTTGGATGTGTAGTCGAGATGGACTTCCATCTTGTGCATGAATTCAAGAATGTTATCCACCTTCTTATCTATCTCGCGTACCCATTGTTTTAAGCCAACATCTTTTTCCTCGGTCATTATCCAATGACTCCAATATTATCCTGCAGTGGGCGCCTCCTTCTTTGAGTGCATGTGTCGCCAGCACAGTGGCAACACAGAAACATATTGTCTTTCGGTAGGCTGTTGTGGCAAACTATCCCAATTGTCCATGCCTCTTTTTCCTGTCGAAATCTCGGAAGAGCCAATTTTCAGGCACAACCGCTTAATTTCTACTAAAATATACCACACATACGTTAAGTTGTCAATCTGAACATTTTATGTTACATTAGCCTAAAAATGCAGAACTATTTGACCCTAAACCGGTCAAGGAGATTCGAGACTTGTTCGTACTGGCAATCGTAACACTCCCCCGCTCTCACGAAATTGAACGGGACAGCAGTTGTGCCGTCCCATGACTGTACTGATCGAATAATACGTAGCATTCTGTACATCTCCGCATTCAGTGCATTTTACCGAATTTTCCGTTGACCCCATCCCTATGAGGTTTCCACCAACGTTAAGGCACTTCAGCGCACTCCACGCTTCAACGGAGTACTGCCTGTCTCATTTCCCCGTCAGCAAAGTCTACTCAACCGCCCCACCACCGGTTTCGCAGGTTTCCGCGAAAGCCGAACATAACGGAGCGTCATGAAAGATAAGGGACCGAACCAAAAGGATCCCGGGCTGACACTGCGGCTATTTCTCGTCGCACTTATCTTCATTCCCGTCAACACCTATCTCCTCCTCCAGATGGAGTTGGTGCGCTACACCTTTCCCACCTGGATCGTACCCCTCTCCAACGTCATCTTCACGTTGACCGTGGTGATGGTGGTCAACGCCCTGATACGGCAAGTCGCTCCGCGCATCGCGCTCCGGCACGGCGAGCTAGCCGTATTTTACGTGATGCTCAGCATCACCACTACGCTGTCCGCCGGCGATATGCTGCAGTCGGTGCTGTCAGCGTTGGGATACGCCTTCTGGTTCGCCACGCCCGAGAACGAGTTCAAAGAGCTGTTCTTCCGGTTTATCCCCCGCTGGCTCACCGTTTCGGATGAAACGGCGCTGCAGGACTTCTATGAGGGCGAATCCACCCTCTATGATGTCCACTACTTGAAAGTGTGGATACCCGTGGTGCTGGCATGGCTGCTGTTTTTCACGGTGCTCGCCTTCAATTTCCTGTGCCTCAACACCATCCTGCGGCGTCAATGGACGGAACACGAACGGTTGACCTACCCGATTGCCCAACTGGCGCTGGAGATGACTAGCCCTACTGCCGGGTTCTTCCGAAACAAGCGGATGTGGATAGGCTTCGGCATCGCCGGGGGCATCTGCCTGATGAACGGGCTAAGTTTTATTTTTCCCGACGTGCCGACCATCCCGGTCAAGCGCAGATATTTCGTATACGAGGAGGGGCCCTTGGCGCTGTTTGCCGACTACAGCGACCTGATACGCATCTCGTTCTATCCCTACGCGATCGGCATTCTCTTCCTTATGCCGCTGGAAATGCTTTTTTCCACGGCATTCTTCTGCGGCTTGAACCGGGTCGAACACGCGCTGGGGCGAGTCACGGGATGGGATAGTATAGCCCGGTACCCTTTTCTGAAAGAGCAGATACTCGGCGCCTTTTTCGGTCTTTGCGTCATCCTGTTTTGGGTAGGCAGAGGGCACTTCGCCCTTGTGCTCAAGCGCGCCTTCGGTCGAGGCGGCAACGCGGACGACGCCGGAGAACCACTACCCTATTGGGCAGCAGTGTGGGGCCTTTTGGGCGGGCTTACACTACTTGGATTCCTGCTGCACAGAGCGGGCATGACGTTCTGGGTGGCGGCTACATTCGGCATCCTGTTCCTGATTTCGCCAATGGTGATGACACGCCTGCGTGCGGAAGCGGGGTTGTTCGCCTGTTTCGGGTACGCACCGCAGGTCATGCTGCGCAGGTGGCTGGGCCACCGGCGGCTCGGGCACCAGAACCTGACATCGTTGGCAGTCTTATTCTTCAATAGCGAGAACCGGCCGCAGCAGATGCCCCACCAGTTGGAGGGTTTCAAGATTTCGGGGCAGACCAACGTCTCGCACCGGCGGATGTTTTGGGCTATCTTGCTTGCCACGGTGCTGGGGGTGATTGCCGCATTTTGGATTCAGCTCCACCTCTACTATGAGCATGGGGCTGCCTCCGGCCACTTCGGCCCCGGGGCGTTGAGGTCGGGTCGTCGGTGGTTCACCCGGCTGCGAGATTGGATATACTACCCCATGGGCACGGATTGGCTGGGGGTAACGTTCATGGGGGTGGGCTTCTCCGTGATGATGGTGCTGGCATATCTGCGCTCGCGTGTGCTCTGGCTTCCACTGCATCCGCTGGGGTTTGTCATATCGGGCAGTGGAGAGTTGGCGCTAGACATGTGGGTGCCGCTTGTCATCTGCACGGTAGCCAAATGGCTCATCCTCAGACACGGCGGCATCCGCAGCTACCGGCGCGCGGTGCCGTTCTTCCTCGGGCTGGTGCTGGGGGATTTCCTGATTGGCAGCATCTGGAGCGTGTTGAGCATCGCTTTGAATATAACCATGTACCAGTTCTATCCGTAATCGACCCGCGCAATCTCTCATACCTTCGATAAATTCGCTCGCTCCGGAGGAGCGGAATGTCTGTAGAACGTTGATAGCTTCAACATTCTGCTCCAGAGGAGCAGCATGTATGTGAAACAAGAACAACTTCAATGCCTTCACAGTTGATGCGGAAGATGAACTCTTCTATTGAAACTTGCTAATACCATTTCGCTTGAATGACAGTGCATATGATTTATTAATCCTATCATCCGTTTCTCCGTAGGCGGGGCATCTTGCCCGGCCTTGGAATAGCTTGATTGACACCATTTATGCACAGACAATTTAGAGAAATGGTATAATATGTTAGTCGATCTTTGATTGAAGATTGTTGTGATAAATCACATGCCTGTAGGAGCGACCTCCTGGTCGCGAATTTCTGTAGCGCGCAAAACTCCTTCACACAGAAGACGTGCAGTAACATGTGCTACTACAAACCGAACCCCAACCTACACGCCTTTCCACCAACTGGATGTTACCTAATGGGGAATCGTTCGCTGGAATTATGGCATGCTACAAATGAAACATCGGGGCAAGATGCCCCTCCTACACAAGAAAATAAGGTGTTGGCCGCTCCACATATCAATAAAGAGACACTTTTCCACAACTTGTCATATGGTTTTGAACCGGTTAGTTTGTCCCATGGGAGACGGTTTAACAAGCTTCAATCCCATGATTTCTGTTGACGCGAAATCAGAATACGAGTAGAATCCGCTTCATGTAGCGCCGAGTTGGAAGACGTTGATTGCCGCATCCCAAATACTATTACCGGCCTTCCTCTGCAACATATCGGAAAACCACGAAAAAATGACTCAACCCGAACCTTACGCCATCCCCACGCCGCACCAGACGTTTTCAAGCACTCTTGCCGAACAGTTGGAGGAACTAAAGACAAACGAGTTGATGATTCGATTCGCCGAATCGCGTGAACGACTGGCGGCTGACCCGTATCGCCCGGCGTATCATTTCGTCAGCCCGGAAAGCTCGATGAACGACCCCAACGCCATCGTTTTCTGGCGAGGACGTTGGCATCTTTTCTTCATCGCAATGCCGCCCGACGAGTTCCCCGATCCGGCGGATATACCGAAACGCTGGTATCGGACAAGCATCGGACATGCCGTCAGCGACGATCTGGTGCACTGGAAAGACATGCCCTACGCAATCAATCCGGGTATAGAGAAAGCGTGCTTTTCGGGCGGCATGTTGGTCGAGGATGATCGCGTAATCTCTTTCTATCCCGGCATCGAAGCGGGGCAGATGGTCGCCGTGTCAGATGATGCGCTGCTGCTCAATTGGAAAAAGCATGGCCCAGTGAATACCGGACGCGGCGATTCGTGTATCTGGAAGGAGGGTGACACCTATTACGGATTGACCGGAACGAGAATCAGGTATCTACCGGATGCGTGGTGGCCCCAGATGAACGTGTGGGCGACGAAGGATTTGGTTACTTGGCAAGACCTGGGGAATTTCATCGCAAACGATAAAACGCCGTTTACTTCCCGCCAAGACGAGGGAGCGTGTCCCGATTTCAGGCGTATCGGTGACAAGTACATCCTGAGTTTTTTCAGCCATACGAACGGCGGTCAATACTTCCTTGGCGATTACGACGAGAAGGCTCACAGGTTCATACCGTATCATCACGACCGCTTCAATCACGGCACCGTCGCGCCGGGCGGCGTCCACGCGCCCCGCATGGGGGAAGACGGCAAGGGCGGCATCTTCAACATCCTCAACAACAACCACGGCTTACTGAGTGACGACTGGGACCACGTGATGTCCCTCACACAGCAACTGACGCTCGGTCCGGACAAATTGCTTCGAATTGAACCGGTAGCCGCCGTAGCCTCCCTGCGCTGGAAGCACCAACACGTCGAGGAAATGGCGATGCCCGCCAATGAAGAAATCGTTCTGAAAGAAATCAGCGGCAACACCGTGGAACTGGAGGTGGAGATCGACCCGCAGCATGCGCGTTGGGTGCAGCTCAATGTGCTGCGCTCGCCGGACGCGGAGGAGCAGACATCTATCACCTTCTACAACTATGATAGGAAAATGTCTCGTACCGGTGCCATATATGACACGCCGGGGGTCGTCTGTCTAGACAACTCGCGTTCGACAACGCTGCCCGATGCCTGGGTTAGGCCGCCCGAACGAGCCGAGATGCGGCGCGGATCCGAATCGCTGAAGCTGCGTATCTTCATTGATCGAAGCATCGTCGAAGTGTTTGCCAACGGCAAGCAATACCTGGCGATGCGTGTCTATCCCGAGCGGGCGGACAGTCTGGGCATATCCTTGCGCGCACAGGGACAGGATGCCCTTCTCAAGCGCCTCGACGCTTGGCAGATGAAGTCAATCTGGCAATAGTTATTCTATTTTATTCAATGCTTGTTGTGACGCCCTGACGCCATGCTCTGAAAGAAAGGACGAAATACACCGAAGCGATGATAAAACTCACTGCCGATGAAATTCGATTTTTTAGAGATGAAGGTTATGTCATCAAACGCAAGGTCATGGACGAAAAACTGATGGCGCGGGCTCGCGATAGAATGTGGGATAAACCGCCGCCCGGCATTGACCGAAACGACCCGAACACGTGGCGCGGGCCGATTCAAGCGCCCGAAGACAGGAAAAAACTCCCAAGATCGGCTGAAATCGACTACACATTTGACGGTTGGGCTTTGCCCAATCCGCCGTCACATAACGATGAATATTCCACCGTAGATGGTACGTCGTGGAAATATCGGACGATTGGCATCGAAAATTTCTTGGTGCGGCTGATTCTCACGGATTCATCAATCTGGGGAATGGCTGAGCAGATGCTGGGCAAAGGAAGTCTTGCGGTCCCAACTCGTACCCGCGGTATCTATTGCCGCTTTCCCCAGCGTGATATTCCCGTGCAACCTCTAAAACCCCATACCGACGGTCATGAATTTCATTTGGGTGTGCTCGGATTTATAGAGGATGTGCCCGCAAACGGCGGCGGGTTCACCATCTGGCCCAAAAGCCACCGCGTTTTCTATTATCAGCATCTAACACAGTATGGAGGGGACAAAGCGGATACTTACGATAAACACTACGATCTGCTCAAGGAGCAAACAGCCGCCGAATGCTGTGGTGAAGCGGGGGACATTGTATTTTTTCATCACAGACTGGCACACGCGGGAAACCCGCCGAACTATTCTCTTGCGATTCGCAAAGCTATCATCGGCGATCTGGTGAAAAAGGACCTCAAGGACAAGCTGGATGAACCGCCCTGCGAGAACATGTGGCGAGACTGGCCCGGTATACCGACGGAAGGATAGTCCACAAGAAAAATGTGAAGCCAATCTCCGGCGAATCGAACCATCTTGATACTTTGGATGAAAGGATAGAATACAGAGACGCTATGGTAAAACTCACTCCCGACGAGATCCGATTCTTTAGAGATGAAGGTTATGTTGTCAAACGCAAGGTCATGGATGAGGGACTGATGGCGCAGGCACGCGAAAGACTGTGGGATAACCCGCCGCCCGGAATAGACCGAAACGACCCGAACACGTGGCGCGGCCCGGTTCAAACGCCCGAAGACCGGAAAAAACTCCCAAGATCGCCCGAGACGGATTATTTGTTTGACGGTTGGTCGCTGCCAAATCCACCATCCCATAACGACCAATATTCCACTGACGATGGCACTCTCTGGAGATATCGGACTCTTGGCACCGAGAACTTCCTGGTGCGAATGATACTCACCGATCCATCAATTTGGGGGATGGCTGAACAGTTACTAGGCGAAGGAAGTCTTGCGGTGCCATCGCGTACACGCGGCATCTATTGTCGAATTCCCCAGCACGATCTTCCCGCACTGCCTCTCAAACCCCATACCGATGGCCATGAATTCAATTTGGGCGTGCTTGGGTATATAGATGACGTGCCCCAAAACGGCGGCGGATTTACCATCTTTCGAAAGAGCCATCGTGTCTTCTATTATCAGCATCTAACGCAATATGGGCGTGACAAAGCAGATACTTACAAAGAACACTTTGATCTGCTCACTGAGCAAGCAGCCAAGGAATGCTGCGGGGAAGCGGGGGACATTATCCTCTTTCATCACAGGCTTGCACACGCGGGAAACCTGCCCAACAGATCGAGCGTGATTCGTAAAGCTGTAGTAGGGGACTTCGTGAGAAAGGACCTCAAGGACAAGCTGGATGAGCCGCCCTGCGAGAACATGTGGCGAGACTGGCCCGGCATACCGACAGATGGTTAGTGATCACCCTTGTAGCGCAATGGATCTCTATCGCCCTCACTGTTCGCTCGGTCAATCTGTTAGTTTGCACATACTACAATCTAAGCTCGACTCGGTACAATTCTGGTGCTATTGTAGGGTGGGAACTGCCCACCATCTTGTGTAGAGCGCGATCAACCGACTGATTAACGAGCAGTATTCACTACGGGACCTTTACCGCCCTCCCTATTGGTCAGTTGCTCCTTCCCTGCCCGGTCAGTCGATTGATAGAGATTGCCCTCCAACCGCGCCAATGGAATGGAATTATTATCGGCTTTCCTATGGCGGTCAGCTTGAAGAAACCGATTTTCTGCTCGGGGCGTGACCGATTATCGCAAGAAGGCGATACACCATCAGGCTCGCCTCAGCCCGGGTCAAGACCATTCCATCCGAAATGGTCCCACGCTCACCGCTCAACTCCGCCGACAGGTCGCACTTGATGTCACGGTAGTCGAGTTCCCTCTGCAGAAGGGCGCGAAAACGATCTGCGGTGATCGAATTTTGTTCCCCCTTTTCTGCCTGCGCCACCTGCCGAGCGTAACTTGCTGCGTCGTGTGGGTCGCCTATAAGGCTGCCGAATGCTCTCGCCCAGATTTCCCCCGTTACTTCGGAAAGCGGCTCGTAGGGTCTGGCGTCGTACGAACTGAAAAGACCCTTGGTTCCGAGGAACTGGATGGCGGGTACCCACGGCGCATCGGTAGCCATGTCGAATTCGTTGAAAAACGTGAGCATGACCCGGTTGTCGGCGAGGCGACGCTGCAGCACCTCGACCTCAATTTCCGCCGGCGCAACCCCCGATTCGAGCGCTAGAGCCGCGGCGTGCCCTGCTGTTTCCGCAATGTGCATGCAGCAAGGTTCCACCCTGACGGTACCCCATGCCACGTGCGTCGCGGAGACCGCCAAGCCCATGATCAGATTGTCGATTTCGTTTGAGAGGAAGGAACGGTAGGGAATCTGGGAGGGCCGTGTGTATTCGGACAGGCTGGTGAAACCGTCACCCTCCGCACCGCGAAGCCGCTCCGGAGTACAGTCGTGAGAGTCCATCAGCCATTCCGCGATGGCGACCGAATCGCCGTGCACCGGTGCGCGGTCGAGACCGGCGCCGATACAGGCGTCGCTCTCGCGCATGACATAACGCCCGATGATGCGCCTCCCTTCCCGCAGATAAAACTCGTATGGGAAATGTCCGTTGTCGGCGAATTCGTCCGCAGGGAGCGCCCAACTCAACGCCTCCTTGCGAATCTTCTCCGGCACGGCGTCGTCGTGCTGCAGAAAAAAGAGCAGACCGAGCGCGAAATCGCGGTGTCGTTTAATGATCGCTTGACGTGTCTCCCAGACCCCATCGGGAAAATCGTCGACGCCACCGGGGATGGCAGCGGCATTCCAATCGCACTTTGAACCCGGTATCGGAATGACACCCGGAAACGCCGTGAGCGGATAGTTCAACAGACCGCTCTTGATAGGATGTGGATAGAGAGGGCCCTCCTCGGAGTCGCCATCTAAGATTGGCAGAAACTCGCTCCGGTCATAGCCTTCGGGCGGCTCAACCGGGACCTGGTTATCGGGGTCGGAACTTAGGCAAATGCGAAAATTGGCAGCCTGCACGGCGCTGTCGCCTTCCCCCGTGCTCTCGGAGAAAATCTCCTGGGTGGTTCCCCACCAGGGGCGGAGATTGAGATCGCCGCGCCGCGCCGCCCGAGGCCACTGTAAGGCTTCGTCGCTGCCGTGGGAGAAATTGGCTTCGTTCCCGCTGCGCTTGACCCAGATTTTCCCGGCATAGATTTCGTTGTATTCGCTGCGGGATTCTCGACCGACCCGATAAGGCACGCCCGCCAGTGCGGCGATGTCGGATTCGTAGGTCGCGTCGATAAAGACCCGGGCGCTGACGCGCATTCGGTCTCCCCCGGCAAGAGAACGGAAGAATACTGACCGTATTTCTTTGCCGGCGCGCTCCACCGCGTCCGGAAGATACTCCCGAACGACCCGGATCCGGCTTTCCGCTGCCACTAATTCCTCGAACATCCGTTCGGCGATATGGGGCTCCCAAGTGTAAGCGCCCTTGAATCGTCCCCCACCGAAGGGCCCGCTTTGCGAAATCCGGTAATGCTCCGAATCCTCACCGTACTTCCCTAGGTAATGGGCGCGTATCTTCTCCAACCATTCTTCCTGAATGGGCGCGCGATACCCATCATACATGGTGTCCCAGCAACTCAAGCCGTTCGATAGTACACCACCGAGATGCCGATAGGCGGAGACGAGGATTACGTTCCGACCTTCACGTGCCGTCCTTACGGCGGCTGTGATTCCCGCCGGAGTGCCGCCCGCCACACATACATCGCAGCTTTCGATAATCTCCATATTTTGCGTTAATTCCGTCACTGTTATACATATTTCGGTAATTGCGGTTGGAAACCGCACCTACGAGAATGAAAAAATGCCGGTTCGGTTAGGAAACCAAACCTACCGAAGTGAATTAATGAATATTGATTTTACTACGAAAATACGCGTTGTAGAGAATCTGGCACGCTTCTCCACGAGTCAGGTTTGTATTAGGGGTTGTCGTATTGAGGTCGGATACACTGATGTCTCGATTTTCTGTCTGAGACTGCAAGTGCGTACAGAAGGCATCGCCTGTGATTGGCTTGCCGGCTGATATGCTGGACAGCTTTCTTGCAAACTGATTGGCTTCGAGCGTGCCATCGATCAGTTGAACGAAACCGCTGATCCAGTGGTGTGCGGTGCGCTCATCAAGGTCATCCTGAGGACGTGCGTTATAGGTGTCGAAAAAGCCTTTTGTGCCCGCCCATTGCACGGCGGCGTTGTACGGATAATCGTCGTCGAGTGCGATGTCATTGAGGAAGGTGAGCATCGATCTCTGTTCGGTTAGGGTGCGCTGGAGTGTCTGTACGTCGATGTCGGCAGGGGTTTGATTGTTGTTGATTGCCTGAACGGCTGTCCACGCCGCGGATTCGGCGATTTGCATCCAGGTGGGTTCCAGCCGAATGGCGCTTTGACCGAGGTGGCTGGACGAGAGGCAGACGGGCACAAGCAAGTTGTCGACTTCGTTTGCCAGCAGACTGCGATAGGACACCTGACCCGGGACGGTCTGCTTGTGCAGCATCACTTTACCCTCGTCTCGGCTGTCTTTGACCCGTTCGGGATGGCAGGCATGCACGTCAGTGTACCATTCGCAGACGGCAACGCTATCGAAGTGAATAGGCGCTCGGTCGATGCCTTCGGCAAGGCGAACGTCGTGTTCGGTGAAAATATATCGGCCCTCAAGGCGCACGGCTTCGCGCACGTAGATTTCCCAAGGCATGTGATTGTTATCGGCAAATTCATCTTTTGCCAGCCCCCATTGCTCAAAGGCTTCGCGCATGTTTTCAGGGGCATCGGGATCGTTTTGGAAAAAATACATGATACCCACGACGATGTTCCAAAAGTCGCGCAAGATGCGATGGCGGGTCGGCCAATCGCCGTTTACGTAGTCGGTGGCGCCTTCAATGAGCTGCGGGCGATTCCAATCGCTTTTGTTATTGGGGAATTCACCGCCGCCTCTTCCGCGGTCGGGTGTGTTTACTTCGAGCTTTTGAAGCAGTGTTTTGATTCGCTCCGGGTCGTAGTCCTCTGGCGGCAATGGTTTGACGTGATTGTCCGGATCACTGCTGAGCGCCGTGCGGAAATTCATGGCTTGCACCGACCCGTCACCTTCGCCCGTGCTTTCGGGCATGATCGTTTCCATCACGCCGCCGAATTGCCGCAGGTTTAGCGATGCGGCGATATCGATCATGCGTTGATCCGAGGCGGGAAGTTCCTCGGTGAAACGCATGAAGATGCGGCCGGCATGAGGCTCATCGAATTCGTCCTTGGATTCTCTCCCGACACGATAGGCGACATTAGCCAGGGGCAAGAGATCGCCTTCGTAGGATGTGTCGACAAATATTTCACCTGTAGCGCGAAAACTCTTGCCGCCGTTCATTTCGGTAAATGTGACGGCTGTGATCAGGCGGTCGGACTGCTCGACGCGGGTGGGATAATGGCTTTTGAAGAGCGTAATGTTCGGTTCGCCTTGAACCATGTCTTCGGAGAGTTTTTCAAAGACGCAAGCCTCGTATTTGCCGTTGGAATGACCGGTTTCGCCCGGCAGGCAGGCGGCATACTGCGGGGAGTCTTCGCCGTAATTGCTGCGATAATAATCGAAGATGGACTGGCGCATTTCGTTGTACATGGGTGAGCGCCAACCTTCGTAGAGCGTGTCCCAGATTCCTAAGCCATTGGCAGGCAGCCCGCCGATGTGCGGGGTGTGATTGACGAGCAAGGCGGTGAGACCTTCGCGGGCGGCGCGCACGGCACAGGCGATGCCTGCGGGGTTGCCGCCGTAGATGACGAGGTTGTAATTATGCTCAGACATTGGATTCCTTTGCAGTCTTTTCGATATTCAGGGTTGGGCGAATCGGTTCATAACGTTGGCTGGGGTTCACAAGATTTTTGAAATGCACCAATGCGTTTAAGTAGTGCTCAAAATTGAAAATGAGGGAATTCGTATTTTACAAGTAGCTACAAAAAAGGCGAAGCAAGTTTATCGCTCCGCCTAATTGATGTTGCCACATTACACACTATCCAAGTCAACCTTTAATTCTCTTTCGATTGACTTAATGGTTCCAATTTTCAGATCCTTCGAGCCGTGGTTGGGAATAGACGCCGTTGTGTTGGTAGCTGGATTTAACCATATCTCATGTGAACTCTTGGTTGACCTTAGTTTTTCACAACCTAATTCTCGCAACTTTTTGGTCAATTTCCTAAATAATTGACTCTGGAAGTACGCGCCCTATTCTCTTATACGCATCAAGTATGGCTTCAAAGGCGTCTTTTGAATTTGCAAATGCTTCATTTAATGTATTGCCTTCAGTTATAAGTTCCGGAAGTTCCTCACAGTTGACAACATAACCCCCATTGGGATCTGGCTCAAATACCAGAGTAAGATTGTATCTGATAACCTCTATCATTTTCATTTTTTAATTCCTGAAATGAAAGGTTAGTTTTGCAGCGAGAATACTAGCCACCGAGCCTATTGTAACCACTTCCCAGAGTATGACGCAACGTATTTCTTTCCGATGGAAAAGAACAAACAGCAACGCTGCCATCGCATTTTCCTTACATGGTGAAACGCGGTTCTCTCCAAAAGGTCGGCTGATGCTTGTTTTTCGCTCACATGCTATCGAGTTCCTGTAGCTGCACCGATATAAGAGACGATGCACTCTCAAGCCCTGGAGAACGCGCTTTTCCGGGGATTGTCAAGGCGGATGCGGGAATCATTTCTGATCGGGGAACGGCTTGCGAATGTCGTAACGCCCCTCCTCGAGAACCGGCAATGTGCCGTCAGCCACCATTAACTCCAATGGTGACTCTCTGGTCTCAAGCGGCATAGTGACCACGTTCTTGATGCGCAGCGACTCGTATATCGCCATCAGGATTTCCATGGTATACCGCGCCTGCCGACCGCTGCTCCGGTGCTCGGTTACCTTGTCCTCCATCCAGTCCGTCAATTCCCGGTACTGGTTGGTCCCCTCCGGGGGCGGCTGAATCGTTTGCCAACCGCTCGCCTTCTCGTTCTGAAGCAGGACCTCACCACCTCCGCCCTCCTTGATTTGACCCTCGGTGCCGGTTATGAGAGATATTGGCACGATCGGCTCGGGCAAATCACTCTCGTATAGACCCCGAGCGCCACCCTCAAAGCAGACCAAACCCACGCACAAATCCTCGCACCGGCTGCGGCGCTCCCATCGATCGGTGGTGCGCGACGTTTGTCCAATCACCCAAAGCGTCTCCGGATCGGATAGAATGTACCGCCACCTATCGACGACATGTGTGCCTATGTTGAGCAATCCCGCCCGCGGCTTTGTCCGATCGTAAAACATGGTTGGTTGACCAATGGCGCCGTCAGCCACAAGCCGCCGGATTTCGGTGCGTGCCGGGGTGAACCGGGATTGATGCCCGATGACGAGCTTCGCGCCGTTGCGTTCGCACGCCTCAATCATGTCATCGGCTTCGCCCAAACACGCCGCCATCGGTTTTTCGCCGATGATACCTTTGATTCCCGCGTTCGCTGCCGCGATGGTGATTTCGGCGCGTACCCCTTGCCATGTAGGAATGCTGACAATATCGAGATCCGCATCTCTAAACATCTCGTTATAGTCGGTATAGACGGCGGGAATGGAAAACTCATCGGCAACCTTCTGCGCCATCTGTTCGTTGACGTCCGCCGCCGCGACAAGCTCTGCCTCCGGATGTTCCGTCCAGGCGCGTGAATGGTGGCGTCCCATGCCTCCGCAGCCCACGACTCCAACTCGGTACGTTTTTCCCATCACTCTGTTCCTCCATTGCCATTCGCCACAATGTGGCGGGTGTTGTTGCTTGAGTTTTGACAATCATCAAGCTACCAATCAAACAAGAAATCGTAAATCAGTCGGCGCTCACGCTGGCTTTGCCGGACCTCCTCCTCCAACACAGTGGGATCCCATTGAGACAGCAGCCGCGCAGTCAACGACTCACGGATGTCCGCATAGGCAGGATTCTCACCCAGGTCGTTTAATTCAGCCGGATCATCTTGGAGGTCGTAAAGCTCTGCGCGTTCGCCGAGGCAGTAGTTGAGCTTGAACCGGCCCTGCCGAATCATAGCCAGCGGCCGGGTAACACCCATCGCATAGTATTCAGAGATTGCCTCGTTCTTCCAGTCCTGCGACTCTCCTTTCGCCAGGCTCAGCAGGCTGTCACCGTCCATCCAGTGTAGCCGCGGTGCACCGGCAAGTTCCACAATTGTCGCCGACAGATCGACCGATGAGACGGGCTCCTCCACGCGGTGGCGGGGCAGATTGCCGGGCCACGAAATTATCAGGGGGATGCGGACAGCTTGCTCATACAAACTGCATTTGTACCACATCCCGTGTTCACCCAGAAATTCGCCGTGGTCGCTCGTGTAGACCACCACCGTGTTCTCGCGAAGCCCCGTCTCTTCCAAGGCGTCGAGCAACCTGCCAATCTTCTCGTCCAAATAGGTCACCAGGCCGTAGTAGGCAGAGCGCGCGCGGCGAACCGCTTCCTCCGGAAGCGGTCCCTCCGGTAAGCCTCGCCACCGCCGCATCCGTTGGTGGATCGGGTGCTGCCCCTCAAGGTGGCCCTGCGGGATCACCGGCAAATCCACCTCTTCGGGTGGATACATATCGAAGAATTGCGGCGGAATAATCCAGGGCGGGTGAGGCGCCACAAACCCGACGTTCAGCGCCCACGGTCCCGTTTGGCGATCCGGATGACGCAGATAGGCTAGTGCGGCGGCTTCCACCTCGTCATCCGCCTTTACTTCCTCGCTCAGTCCGGCGCTTGTGCGTATCTCCCTGATGGGCGGGCGGTCCTGGAGCTCTTGCGACCAGTCCGGAATCATCGGCTTGTTTTCGGCGTTAATATCCCGCGCGATCTGTGCACGGAATCCGTGCAGCCGGTCGGGACCTCGGAAGTGCTGCTTGCCTGCGAGAACGGCATCGTAGCCCTGCGTGCGCACGGCGTGCGCCCAAGTCGCCGTCTCCGAGGCAAGCGGCACGCCGTTGTCCCATATCCCGATGTGCTGAATATGGCGTCCCGTCATGAACGACATTCGCGAAGGGACGCAAAGAGGCGAATTGCAATACGCAGCATCAAAGACAACCCCTTCAGACGCTAACCTATCCATATTCGGGGTTCGAACTACGGAATGTCCGTAGGGACCGCTGAACATCGGCGCATGCTGGTCCGCCATTATGATTAGCAGATTGGGGCGCGCATTGGTCTTGGGCATAGCTGTCATTTCCCGATCTATGGAATCCTTACGCTATTTTGTAGTTTTGTAGGGTGCGCACCGCGCACCAGCATTTGGGAGCTAGAAACGTTGACTCTACAGCATTAAGTGCAGATACGGGGTTTACTGTTGTAGGAGCGATCTTCAAGCCACGACCTCCTTACCTGCATTAAGCTTGTCAAGAAAACCCACACGCTCTCCGGCGTTATACCATTTCTACCAAGTAACACTCCACATTGAGGATCTCTATCAGGATCTACTATCGCCTTCACTATCCGTTCAGTTGATCCCTCGTTATTCACTCGGTTGATCTCCGCTGGAGCGCCGAGATTGGACGCATCACGATTCTATTGACATAGCACTCCGCTGGAGTGAAAATCATTTTACGAAGGAACACCTTCTCAAAGACTGTCATAGATCCAAAGACGAGCGTTACTTGCTGAAAGAATTATTCCGACAGGGATAATGGCGCGCTCTCAAGTAACACTCGACATTGCACATGATCTACTATCGCACTCACTATTCGTTCGCTTGATCCTCAGGAGTGCAGACGCAGGGAGAAATCGTGTTCTATTGACATAGCACAGGATTTACTATCGCCTTCGGTATCCACTCAGTTGATCCTCTGGAGTGAAACCATTCTACGAAGCAACGCTTTTTCAAAACCTGTCATAGAGCGAAAAATGAACGTGTACCGCTGATGGATTGTGATCGCAAACTAACAGTTTGCGGTACAAAAGTGTTACTTGCTGAAAGGATTATTCCGACAGGGACAATGGCGCGCTCTCAAGTATTTGTGCGTATGATGGTTTAATTGTAACATTCTCTTTCAATGTAGGCGGGGCATCTTGCCCCACATTGGAGCAACTTAATTCACGTCACTTATGCGCCGTCATTTTAGAGTTTTGGCATTACACGCTTCACCTTCCACGAATAGCCCCGATTATTCCTAAGGCGCCAAGCAACGAAAGATTCGGAAATAGCAGTGGCGCAAAAGCCGGGGCGCCATAGAGAAAACTGTCCTTAACGCTTGGCGCTGCAACCTGCAGATTAGCAGAAACGTGCAAACAGAACCCGACAATCCCCGTCACGCCGTTTAGAACCAAAATCGCCAAGCACAACCTAAGAAACGACACATTGTCCGGTTGCAGAACGGCAGTCACTAGGAAGCCGACAGCCATTGCGCTTGTGTAAACGGGGATCCACTCCCCCCAATTGAAAAAACCATTCTGTGCATGGTCACAGAGCGAAAGTAGAAAATTGCCGAGAAATCCGGCGAACGCCATAACCAGTATCCACCTTCCCCATTCCAACGAGTCCACTGGAACCGTATGATGCATGATTAACAGCAAGCCAATCCCAGCGTACGAGAGCGGTGCGATGAAAGGTGCGGTGTAAACAAGACTCTTGACGGTGAGATCGGTGAAAAACTGGCTTTCGAGATGGTACAGCATGCCTCCGATGCCGACAAATACGGAGACCCAGCCAACACCGTGACCGACGAGACGCTTCATCCGTCCCTGTCCTCGGAACAGCGTCAATAACAACAACACCGGTGCGGCAAGCGAAAATATAAACGGTATCCACTCCGCGCGATGCGCAAAGTTGTTAACCGAATGTGCAATGAAAACGTCAAGCGCGAGAAATGAAAGGTTGATGATGACGAAGAGTTCAAGCAGCACCGCACGATTGTAAATCCAATTACGGTTTTGCATGGTTTTTCCGGAGTTGCGCTGCAATCTCTCTCATTTCAGTGATCTTCACCAGCAGTTCGTAATTCCCATGCCACTGTACGAAGTCTGCGCCGCCCATGAATGCCCCATGTTTCGCCGTCCGTCCATAGTAGTGCCACAAGTCAAAAAAGAGAAACTCGATAGATTCATCGAATGCTTCCGCCGTAAGCAGCCCCTCTTCTCGGAGCGCAGCCATCAACGTTGTGGCTTCGCCAACCTTCGCATTGGTGTCCTTAATAACGCCTTCAGCCTCCTGATAGAATCGATCGACATGTGATTGCGCGTGGCACTTAAGACAAACCTCTTTCATGGCTGTCTGCCCCTGATGGTAGGTCGGTCGTTTCTCCGAGACCGGAGCGAACAACCAATAAGATAACCGTTCCGAGGTGTCGTGAGTTACTTTCAATCCTTCCAGCCCGCTCAGGTGGCAGGTCGCACAGGTCGGGACGGACATGTCCGCCGTGGTTAGCCGCTTGGGGTCGGCTCCGAGATTCATCTCGCGTTTCTGCGCATTGTATAGCGCACCGTGCTTCGATTCGTGAAATATCTCAATTTGCGAGTGGTCTGGTCCCATGTGACACTGCCCGCAGGTTTCAGGTTCCCGTGCGAGCGCCACGGACGCACTGTGCCGCGCGTGGCAATGCGTACATGATCCGATAGATCCGTCAGAATTCGGCTTGCCGATGTCATGGCATCCTAGACAACCGACATCAATGGCACTCTCCCCTTCTTTCCGTCCGAGTCGATTCTCGGGACGATCAACCGCTCCCGCATGGTATGTTTCGGCGAATTCAATCTGTTCCGCGCTAAAATCCTGCACCCCTCGTACTGCCGCCCACGCCGGCGCGCCATGACGGCTTTTGACAAACTGGTTATATTCCGTTGCGTGGCACTGACTGCAGTTCTTCGCGGTGAGATCTTTGGTGATAGTGAATCCATTGTGCACGTGCTGTTCCTGCCCCTCCAACGCTTGGTGGCAATCAAGGCAGTTCACGCCCTCTTTCGCATGACGGCTCCTCTCGAATTGATGTACAACTGCGGACGTTTCCCTGCGGTGGCACGTCGCGCACTTGCCCGTTGCTCTCACAAACTCGGCTTTCGGCTGTTCCGTTTCGTGGACAGGGCGTTTCGCATTAAAAATAAGTGCGGCGACGATCAGGGCAGTTCCCAAGAATACAGAGATAAAGATAGATTTGAATGACATGTTGATTCTGTTGCGTTTTTTATACCATGTCTCTATGATTGCAGTGCTATCGTAGCGTTATCGAATCCGGTAAATGCGGGGTGTGGTTGGTATCGTCTTTTTCATAACGGTACAATTGGGGAGCATTATGTGCACTATAATTCAATCGAAACAGTATTATTTCCACGCCTATCCCGCACCCAACAAAACGAGCGCCATCCGCCAATCTCGTTCTAGCAGCCAGACCTCATGGAAATAACGAAGATCAATTCTATGGCCAGAAATTATACATCGGCGTCTTGGTAAATACCCCAAGCAGGCTCCACATGCCGCCTACGATGAAATCGCCAAGCATGAGACCTATGGCAAAGATGACGAGCTGCTGCGCCGCTCTTCGCCCGCCAAGCTTCAGCACCCCCCATTTTACGACAGAACTGACCAACATACAACTCCATAAGTATTTCATTCCCCAATCGCCGGATATCACAAAAGCGATGGGGTGGAACGGCCAGAAAGAGGACCTCGACCTCATGAACATGAGTATTAGCGAGAACAGAAAACCGAAGGTCATTCCTCCCACAGCGTAAAAGTTGGGTTCCGTCGAGGCATGAAGCCAGCTCCTTAACCCGTCATACACATACCATCCAAATTGCTGCGACCAACCGCCTCCGCCTCCCGATACCGCACCGACTCTATAGAACGAGTGGAGTATGACCCAGAACACGCACACCGAACCGAGAGCCGTTATTCCTATGATAGAATAAAACAGCCTTCTGGTGTTAATCCCGGACCTATCAGCCAGTTTAAACCCCTCCATCTGGTGCGGCATCGAATTGCTGGTATAGCTTCTATTGAACCACTTGTAAACTGACATCGCAACGAGGTTATTTGTACCTAGAGTCCGCGATCCCATTGAATCTATTAAGATCGCGAAAGTCGGCATATTTTCCATGGCGTGGACAGGGAAGCCCAGCTCGGCGCGCATTCGGGTTATTACGAGTAAAATGACAAAGTAGATGCCAAAGAATATGGGAATGAGCCAAGGAGACATTCCAATCCTTAGAGAAAACAATACGAGAACCGCAAATCCCAGAATGATGCCCGCTATGGCGAATCTGTATCCGACAGGCTCGTCTTCATCATCCATGGCGCTGTTCTTGAACGCCCCCTTAAAGACTCCGAATAAATATCTCCTGCTGAAGAAAAGGAGGGTTAAGCATATACCCACTGCCGCTCCAAAGCATTGCTCATTGTGATATGGAAAACCGGGGATGTTTATCCCCAATGCGCTGGTGAGTATCAGTTCCGCCTTAAAAAATAAAAAGAAGAGCCAACTGCTGAATGCCAGATCCAGAGGCATCAGGAGACCGAGACCGATGACAAACGGGTAGAACGAGAAGCTGACGTGACCGACGGCGTTCCACGGTTTTTCTGTGAATAGATGACCGATGCCGTGCCAACTGCCGGCACGTTTTACCGGGATGGCGGGTATAGAGGGAAATAGAAAGCTTAACCCGTTAAGGATAGCGATTGAGGCGGCTACCGCAAAACCCATCCAGAGCATTTTGTTGGAGAAAAGCCTGTTGGTATTGCAGGCTAGTTGATAGGCGATCTGTGTGACAGGATAAGCCAGATGCTCACGCTCGATCCACCGCTTCCTCAGGATCGTGTTGATACATAGCATCACGAAGATAAGGCAGGTGGTGAATATCGTCCAGTAGGCTGCCGGTTGAAGCCACGCCTTGACATGAGAAAGCGTGTACAAGGTTGACTCTCCCTCATAATAGCCGCCCAAGACGCTCCTGTCCTTCACGACAAGCCAGTCGGGTAGATAGTTCCAGAACAGTTGCTGCCACTCGTTCTCCGGAGTTGCGTACCAGAAAGCGTGTCCTACGCTCGTAACCAGAAGCGTCATGAACGTGATTGAAGGGAGGGCGCAGGCTACGCTCAATAGGATATAGATGGAGAGCAGTTCCGCGTTGTCAAGGATGGAAACGCCGAGAGTTCCTTTTACGATAACCCTCAGAAGCACGAGCACAAATACGGAGAATATGACGTTGTAGAATGGGACGGCATAGGTGTTCAGAGCATATCCGACGAGACCCACTTCACCTGCGATTATCCAGTAGAAGTTGAATGGAATCAAGGCGATCGTTATAGCTATGGATTTCCAGGTAATGCCGGGAGACATCCCGTTCACCCTATTCATCTTCTACTGCTTAGCAGAACGTGTCATAATCTTGTTCTATGGTCATTTGTATTCATATATGTTGTGTGGATTGTTCCTATCGGCATCCATAACGTAGATTTCGCTGCGCACCAGTGGATTCCCCGGATGACGTCGACCGGACCCGAAGGCGATCTTTGATTCATCGGGCGCTTGTGCGTTTATAAATAGTACAACGACGCTCAGCAGTAGCACGCAACTTAGCGCGATATACCCAGGTTTCTTTTCATCGTAAAACCCCTCTTCAAGTTTTGGAAGCGGGATGGTGAAGTATCACTATATTCGTGAGAATTCACACCAGAACTGCATCCGTACCTGAAGCGTGAAGCGTAATATGTAGTACACATGGTTGATACTCCCCCAGTGGCTGGATTTTCTCAAGCATCTAGTGATACTTCAGTAAAATGAACCATCCCTCAATATTGTAGGACTTCTGCTAAGTACATCGGAGTTATCCTTCTTTGGGTGCACCCCGCCCTCACCCAGCCAGATAATCGGCGATTTGTTTGGGCTGTCCATCAAGTGTGGTTTCCATTGCAGCGATGACCATAGCAAAACTCTTAATATTATCTTCAATCCGTGTGGCAGAAGGGGTTCGACCATCAAGCCAGTTGAGAAATTCATCAAACAGATACTCATGACCGGAGCGGGAAATGGCCGGCGCTTCGTATACCTCCGTTTGCTGGCCGACTCGGTGGATAGTCATTTGATTGCCACCGGAGATCTCAACACTTCCGGCTTCAAACTCGGCGCGATAATACTCCCTGTGCCAGCAGTTGGTAATTCCCGCGGCTGAGCTATTCCCCTCGTAACAGGTGTGAATCCCGTTGTCCATACGCATCAAATAGAGTCCGCTTGAATGATGTTTAAAACTTGACCATTCTGGGTTCCAACCCAACCCCATCAACGTTTCACAGTCGCCACCGGAGAGAAATCGCATCATGTCTAAATGGTGTACCGATCCTTCAAAGAGCAATGCGAAGTCCATATCATGGCGCCATGATTTGCCCCATGATTCGTAGCGTCGATAATCGCAGGCATACCGCCCGACGATATGCTGTAGACGCCCCAGACGCTCTTCCTCTCTGATGAGTACCAGCTCCTGCTTGTTGGCGGCATAACGATAGTTTTGGATAATAGCACAAGGGAGAGCCGCCTTTTGTACTGCTTCCATCATCGTTTTCGCCGCTTCCAGTGTGTCAGCGATGGGTTTTTCGCAGATGACCGGCATGCCATTCTCGACAGCTGCCACGGTGGCCGGTGAGTGGAATTGCGGGGGCGTTGCAATAGCACAGAAATCTGCCTTGACTGCGGCACATGCCTCGTTAAAGTCGGTGAACAGGCCGTTTTTTCCCAGACCGAGTGCTTTCCCCTGATGTTCAAGCACATCCTGTTTCACATCCACTACGCCAACAATCTTCACTCGGCTATTAAATTCTTCCTTGAGCATTTCGATCATGCCCCCTCCCCTGCCGCTCCCACCAATCACCAAACACGTTTTTATTGCCATAAGTAACACCTCCATAGAGAAATGCCTGAAGTTTAGGCACGGCTGTAAGCCAGCGCGTGCATACGGTTTGTCGGGCGCTCATTTCTCACCCTTCACTCAGCGGTTGCACGAGCGACCATGACAACCATGATCCACGGCGAGATTAACCATCTCTTCGTGAAAAGCGGGCTTGTGCTCGGCGAACCCCTGCTCCGCTCCGGCGTAGAGCTGATCGCCGCCAAGCCCCAATTGAGTCGTGGCAGCACTGCGGTACACCGGTGCTGCCCCTGTCCGCTCACGCCGATTTGGATATATTGAAGACGCTTGTTTATTGTGGACAATCCTTGGGTGTCGGGAGACTCGGAACGGGATGGTCTTTGGCTTTGTCAGCGTAACGGTGCAGATGTCCTACGCGATCACCCGCGGGCATGGCATCCTCAAAATAGAACGCTTCCAGATTTTCATAGACCTCAATGATGTCATGCTCGTCCCCCGCCTTGGTGCAGACAATATCTCCAGCCTTCACATAAAAGGTCTGACCTTCTGTCACAATTTTCGCCTTGCCACGGAAAACCAACCAGTACTCGTCGCAGTCATGGTAATGGCAGTCGGCACTGGTTACACCACACCACTCTGGCCGATTGTCTTGCCCCATTCTCTTCTCGCTCGTTTTCAATATTACTCCGCGCTCCCCTCAGAAACGGATCGTCAACCGTTCCCATCTGCCGCAGAAGCCGCGCGCGGTACTCGGCGAGTCGCGCCGACTGTTGGTTTCCAAAGTCAAGCTCTGTTGTGATGGAAAAAGGGAGACTTTATTCGCTCTTCTGCTTAAGCCAGCCCCATATTGCACTGAGCTTGCCACCAGGAGAGACAGGATACCGAGCATTACTAAACCAGGCAGGATCCTTGTCAAACACGTTTTCTTTCGTTAGTCTGCGTTGATTGTTCCCATCGGCACCCATAACGAAGATTTCGGTGTCCCGCAGACCCCAAAGACGGCGCTGGAAGACGATCCATCTACCGTTAGGAGACCAAGCTGGGTGTAGGTCCGCGTCCTGGGGTTCGTCGATCTCGCGTATTAGGGGCTGTTGATTCCGCCCATTCTCATCCATAACGTAGATTTCGGTGTGGTTACGTCGACGGGACTCGAACGCAATCTTGTCTCCGAGCGCTTGTGTGTTTATAAATAGCACGGCGACGCTCAACAGTAGCACAGAATTTAGCGCGATATACGCAAGTTTCTTTTTCATCGCAAAACTCCTTTTCAAGTTTTGGAAGCCCGGTAAAATCTAAGCGTCAATATTGTAGGACTTCTGCTTTAAAGAGGTCGATTCCATGCCCTGCATAATGGTAACTACTCACCTCCTTCATGTTTTCATACTAGTGTTTACCATACCCGCCCGCACCGTCAAGAAAATTGCCACTCTAAATGGGAGCTGTCCATGTCTCTTATCACGTGAACTCCGCGGCAAGAACGGTCCGTTAAGACTGACTGAGTTTTCTCAACTCGCGTCCACAGATAAGAACAGAAGCGTATAGGATAATCGCAAGGAACAGACCTCAATAGCATGTTACCAAGCTAAGCTGCTTAGACGTCGATTATCTCCTGAGGCGTCGAATAGCTGCCAGCGATATGGGCAGCAAGCCACTCCGTCTCGTCCCGCCGCGGCAGCGACATCGCCGGGTTGCCCTTGCAGCTCAAGCGGTAGAGTAGCCGGGCGTCGTCGATCGAACTGATATTCGACTTAATCGGCGGCGAGTTGTGCAGAGTCATGTAATTGTCCCAGAGCGTCACGTCGCCCGGCGCGTGCAGATGGTCGTAACGGAATTGCGGCTGCAGCACGTGCGCTTCTAAGCGATCCAAGAAGGCACGTGATTCCTCCATCGTCTTTCCCTCCACCTCGACAGCCGGCCGCACCCCCGGCCGCGACGCCCAGATCGGGCTGTGAAGGGACTTGAGCCCCGAACGCGGGTTGGTGCGCACTAGGGGCGCGAGCCACCCTTCGTCTCTCTCGTTCAACCGCCTCCGCAATTGGACGCATTCCAATGCCACCTGCTCCTCGGATGGCAACGCCGCAAAAGCCGCCGCCGTGTCGGCAAACGCCGTTTCACCGTTTAATGGCAGCCTCATCCGTAGCTGCATCAGCTTGTCGACAGAGCATTCGTCGTACCGATTGGAGGCGTCACTGCACGGGTGCGGTACCCAGTTTCCGCCTGGGGCATCGCGCGAAACGGGCATCCTGTGGGCGAGAAACATGGACACGTATATTGGCAACAGCTCGTACTCGATATCCGTATGCCACGTGCCTCCGGCGCTCATCCGGGCTTTCCCATCTCCCACCTTCCCCCTGAAATTGGACACAACCAGTACTGTCGGCGATTTATGCGGCAGGCACCGTAGCCGGCCGGGGAAGGTTGCATCGACAGCGACCGCTGTCCGTTTCTCGTATGGGATAAACTCGATCGGGCCGTCGCTGGCACCGTCCTGCTGCCCCGGCTTGCCCGCGCGCATGAAGTTGTTTGGGTGCGGAACAGGCGCGCCCCAGTGATTGGCAAATCGCTCAAAGTGGGCGAGGGAAAACCGCTCGAGATCCTGACCAGCGATGCACACGATCCGAAACTGGCTCAAGGAGTCGATCAGAAAACTCACCTGATCTTCGCTCAAGGGGCGGCACAGGTCGATACCGGTCAAGCGCACCCCGGCTCCGCTTTGGGCCAATGGGCGTTCGCTGTGCGCGTTGACGCCAAACAACACCTGGAGGCGCCGATTTAGCTGCTGATTTTCCGTTCCATGGTTCATAACTGACTCAAGTTGCTACCTATAGAAAATTGGGGTATTTTGCCAGCAATTCTCATTTTAGGATATAGGGTTTATGGGGGCAAGTCAATCTCGAGTTGATTCAGCATTAAATCCATGAGATGTTCCCAATTATCAAAAATTAGGTAGCGAGTTAAGGCACGATGTCATTAAAAAAGGTGGCACGTGTGGCGAGTGCGCAGCGGTCGTCTTTGTCGAGCACAGTGTGAAATTGAAATGGTAGTCAAGCAGCAATTTTCAGAGCGGTTGTTTGCAGTGGAGGTCGTCAGCTAGAATCGTGATTTGGTTTGGTGGAAAGCGGGTTGCATTTCGCTCGATCCAGCGTTTGATTGCGTTTTGATCGCAATCTTGCTTGTCATAACCTGAAGTTACCCCCAAAAACCAGACAGTTGAATGAGAGATCAATCCGACTGGTAAAATGGTCATCATCTGAGCGAAAATAGGGCTCCGGAACGCCAAGAAAAAGAAAGGAGTTTCTCCACCATGTCCCGCAGAAAACAGCGTGATGGCCGATTCAAAGCACAAGTGGCTCTCGAAGCCATTAAGAATCAGCAGACTATCAGTCAGATTGCCAGTGAGTACGGTGTCAATCCATCAAGCGAGCGAATAGCGAGTGCGATAGAAATCCCCTCAAGTCAGTCAATGGAAAAAACAGGTTCTTGAGGAATTACCTCAGCTGTTTACCAACGGACGGCCAAAAACAGCTTCCGACAATGACCAGCTGGTGGCTGAACTGTATCGCCAGATTGGTCAGTTGAAGGTAGAACTGGATTGGCTTCAAAAAAATACTTAACGCCTCCGTTGAACAGAAGCGGCAGTTTCTCTCAGGGCCTCCCTTCCCTTGTGACATTGAAGGAGGGCATCGTTGGTCGCGGTATCGCCTGCCAAGAACTCACGCTTGCATGATAGGAACATCGTATTTTTTTATCTGCTCATCGCCGGTAACCAGTGTTAAGCTTTCGACCATTGCCTGCGCGATCAGTAGCCGATCAAAAGGGTCATTATGATGATGGGGGAGATCCGCAACGGCTAGGGCATGAGGAATCGTTATCGGCAGCGGCTGAAATCGATTGGCTGTTAAAGCGGCTTCCAAATTGGACGGAATATCAAGCATACCCAGCGCGCTTTTAATCGCCATTTCCCACGCGACGGCGGCGCTGACAAACACGAGATTCTTTCCATCCGAAATCGCCGCACGTATAGTTTGGGAAAGCGTCGGGTCATCAGCGAGCCACCATAGCAACACATGTGTATCGAGTGAAAGAATCATTGGTCTCCTCTCTCGAAAAACGCGGTGAACGCTTCGGGCAACTCGTCAAAGTCATCGGCAACCCTTACCTTTCCGCGCCAGAACCCCGGCCGGCGAGGTTCTTCGCTTTCATTATAGCGAATGAGCTTCGCAACCGGTACTCCCGCTTTACCGATGATAACCTCTTCACCCGCTTGCACCCGCTCAATGAGCTGCGAGAGCCGGGTTTTGGCTTCATGAATATTGGTGATTTGCATCTTCTTCTCCTTAATAGCTAAACTTAGTCTAGTCTACACCAAAGTTCTCATGAGTGTAAAGTCTTAATCGACTCGTTCCCACGCCCCCGATGGATTGGGATTTCCGCTATGCTCCAATCTGCGTGGGAATACTACCCGGACGCTCTGCGCCCATTTTTACGGTTTTCTCAACGCATCGTAGCATTCCCTTCTTTCATCCTTTCAGCAACGGTATCAGGGAACGGGCTAGCATTTCCGGGAGTCTCGCGCCAGCCGCCCCGCTCTACTTTCTTCCTTTCCTCAAAAAATCTAGCCGCCACTTCACGCGTGGAGTAGCTTCTGTTCACCACCTTCAAGTGAACGTTCAGATTTCTTTTTACGTCCGCTTGTATTGGGTGTTTTAGCCTCGCAACCGAATAAACTCTGGATGTGCCAGCTGCATTTCCTGTGGCATTAGTCCCTGCATGATGGCTTCCATGTCAAGCGTAACAATCCTTCCGATATTGAGAAACGCCTCGCTGGTTGCCCCGGCTCGGTGCGATGAGAGAACAACGTTGGACAGCTTCCGAATCGGGTGCTCCAGGGGAAGTGGTTCTTCGGGATACACGTCGATTCCGGCTTTGAAACGCCCTTCCGCCAGCAATTCTGTCAGCGCGTCAAAGTCCACCACATGTGCTCGACTCATTAACAGGAATACTGAATCGGACGAGATTTTTTCGAGTTTCTCACGGTCAAGTAGTGCCCGGTTGGATGTCGTTGGGACGGCAAGAACATAGATAAATCGAGACATTTCCAGCAGCGTGTCCAGACCAACCGGCTCAACGCCTTGTAATCGCAGATAGTTATCGGTCAGCCACGGATCGTAAACTTGAATCGGGCATCGGAATGGCTCAAGCAACTGCTTGAGTGAGCGCGCCAGCCCACCAAAGCCGATGAATCCCGCGGGCTTGTCATAAAGGGTAAATGTCCCACCGAACGTTGTGTGACTCCAATTTGCCTCGCCGCGGCGAAACGCGGCATCGTTCCAAACGATTTGCCGTGCGGCCGAGATCGCTAACCCCAACGCCATCTCCGCGACCGACGGGCCGAATGCCGGAGCGCAACTGAGAACGCGGATACACTTTGAAAAACAGTATTCGTAGTCCAACTTATTCGGCGAAGGGAATTCACCGCCGACCTCTAAAATCGCGCGCAATTGCGGAAAGCGCGAAACATCTCCATGGCGCCACCGCCCGGTGATGATAGCCACGACTTGCTCGCGGACTGCTTCGATTTCTTCCTCGGGTATCGGATCGTCCTTTGCCCAGATGACATCGGCAATAGACTTGAGACGTTCCAAATCTTCGGGGTGGAAGATATTTCCAAGACTGCGATAGTGTGGATCGAGGATTACTTTATCTAACACGGTATAGTATGCCTTTCAGAGCTTGTTTGAAAAGTACAGTTTGTAGGGTGGGCACTGCCCACCAGCCTTTCAAAGCCCCAGCACATGGAATAAATTTCCACAAATGAACAAAAATGGCTGTGCCACCGATTATTCAAACAGGCTCTCAGAATTGTTCGCCTACCGGGGATTACCGGCTCGATGGTGAGTTGGATTTTCGCGACGATTTTCAAATCCGACGTGGACGTACACGGTAGGATCTACGTAACCGCGTACCTACATAACGCGGTTTTTCGCAGGATTCCTCGAAAAGGTACATTAAGGAAATTATCCAATCGGAGTATTACCTAAAACCCGCGCCAGTTCTGGCGTGTCTCAAAAGGTATGCTTTCTGATACTCCCAATTTTTGTGTCTCAAAACGTGTCTCATATTGGTGAAATTGACAGTTGGTAGCAGACATCCAGATGTGCTCGCTTATCGGGCGATTCCGACTCCGCGATTCTCTTGTTCTCAGCACGAGCTTCGAGCACCAGTTTCTTATCGCACAACTCTTCTTCGCGTTGTTTTATTTCAAGTTCAAACAATTCTCTGAAAATCTTGCGTATTCATCGATCGGACTCCTCATCTATAGAGTTCCAACGCAAAAAAGGTCGGTCCTTTCCGCCGCAATCTCACCTGCCACCGACCGTGGGAGCAATCTCTATCACGGTAAGGTCGTGGACGAAGGACACTCCGCCGCGGGTCTTGAAAGTGAGATGGGCTCCATTGTGTTCGTAGAGCTTGAGCCTGCTGTAGAAGATGTAACGCTCACCGTCGTTTGGAAATAGCTCGATCGAGGTTCTGTCCACCAGAGCGTCAAACTGTATCCCGTCCTCGCGTCGGGCTATACGGTAGGCAGGTTTTGCATTGTGCCTGAGATAATCGAGGGCTTCATCACCAAAACTGTCTGGCTTGCCCCCAATCGTGCTTTCCCCGGCGTTGTAGGTTATCTCGTATCCGAGGATCACAATATCGACGGCTTCGGCACTCCCGGGATCGATCCGTGCCCGTATCCTGTAGAGGCCGCCAGAAAGGCCGTCAACACTCACTCCGGTATTGTCCACGGTTAGCTCGCGAATTGTGTGTGTCTTTCGATAGAGTTGTTGGATCTCCGAAACCGGATTCTGAAAGAGCCTGATACCATCGGGTGTCCGGCGTAACGAAAGCTCCAACGGAAACGACATATTGGGCCGGAAGTCGATCTCGTAGTTAGGAATCCCGGCAACTCGATCATTTCCTACGTTGTACATGATCACCCCTCTTCCTTCTGGAGCACCGGAGAAGATGACAGGAAACCCACGGTGTTGGGTAGGGATTGTATCGGCTGGCGAGAGCGGGATTCCATCTAGATTATTCAGACCGGTTTCGGAGTAGCGACCCAATGCATAGCCATGGAGCCCGCACATAATGAGAAGAACCTCATTGTCTTTGTCGCCATCCACGGGTAACTCGATCACATCGGTTGCATCGCCTTCCCCGGGCCAATTGTCGTAGATTAGGAGGGGAAAATCGTCGATCCTTGTCCATCTCCTCAAATCACTCGACGTGTATTGAAGCGACGCAAGAGACCATTTCTTTGTTCCCTCTACGATCACGCCGGCGTGGCGTGCTGCGGCTTTCTCCCAGACGCAATGGGTAAGGAAGAACTTCCGTGCGACGGGATTCCAGTGGATTCGAGGAGCGTCGCCCCAGCCGGGGACGATCGGATTGGTGGGTAGATCGTACCGTCCGAGCCTATCCCTCAGATCGTTGATATCCCAGAACGTCTCACCCCCATCAACACTTATCGTCATAGAGACAAATCCACCTTCTCGACCCATTATCGGAGTGAGAAGAACCATGGCCTGCTCGCTTTCAGTGTTGAGACCAAAGAGGTTCCCTGAATCGGTGAACCCCACCCCGTTAAACACCATATGAGGGTGGTGGAAAATCGGTGCGCGTTCCTCCCAATGCAACAGGTCCGTCGATACTGCGTGTCCCCAACAGATCTCCTGGCCGCGGAGCGGATTATGGATGGTAAACAAGTGCCACTCACGTCGAGGCGCATAGTACACCATCGCGGTAGGGTCACCGAGAGCCCCGTGCCGATACGTAAAATGGTACTGAGGCCGGTTGGCTTCAGTGTAGAGATCGACTATCTCACTCACATCAGAAATGAGATGGATCGATTGAAATGCTGCCTGCGCGTCGGTTGGGATGATCCCTACCAACTCCATCGTCCGGCCTTCCCAACCGGACACGTCTAGTGCCGCCCACCACATCGGACCCGTGTCGTTCAGTGCTATTTCCTGTTGAAACAGTGTACGATTCTCAACCCGAACCGTGAGCTCGGCACGTTTCTCCTCGTTAACCCTTGTCCACGCTTTTGCCCTGTCAAACGGGAAAATCGTCGGATTCAAAGATTGCGGTATCATCAGATAGGATCTGTCGATCGTGAACCGAGCTGTCATCTCGATTGAGTCGGATCGTTTTCTCACTTTTCTCACCTATTCCATATTCTAATTGTGCACCAGTTGACGGCATCTGCGACCATACGGTCGATTCCCGTGTCCATCCAGAAACGGATAACCCTCCGACATTCCTCCTGCCACGCCGTCTGACCGAAGTTGAATTGCGGCATGTTGACATCAGAATGCTCGCCCTTCCATTTTACCCAGTAGTATTTACCCACCCTTTCACTGTAGTGCCATTGCCCGTCGCTGGCGACATCGTTCATGAAGTATGGCACATGGCTCCGATCCGGCTCCGCTAAACCGCTATCACTCCATACAAACCAGCGGGACTCGGGCTATCGATCCCCGCCTTCACGTCATCACAGGCTTTCAGAAAGGGGCGATACTCCATGGCGGAGTAACCGAGATTGAAAGCGGATATCAATTTGGGCTAGAATACATATTCAGTCCTGAACTTTGCGAAGACGAATCAATTCCTGCTGTTCCGCCTGTGCTTTCTCCCAGAACGCTCTGGTTTCAGGACCTGGGCCGTATGCGCTTGGCGGCATCAGTAGCGCCTTCTGGCTCTCCGTGAGACCTGGATAATTATCCGAATTGTAGTAACCGGGACTCCATGCGACTGCGTGAGGGCAGTATTTGTAGTAGATAGTGCGACGCTCACCTTCTCCACACCACGGTATGGTGCCGTGAGCACACGCCTCTGTAAAGATGATGGCATCTCCTGCCGACGCCGCGACCCGGTCGACGCATTCAGGGATTTGCTCTTGGGTACTGCTGCGTTTCCAGTCACTTGGCAATTCGAAATTAACCTTGTGGCTTCCGGGGATACAGGCGAAACCACCTTGACCTGGGAGAACGGTATCCAACTCAAACGCGACTGCGACTAGACCGTTGAAGAATCTGCCGTTACTGAATCGGTAATAACACTGTCCTCCGTCCGTCGGTCCTACTAGGTCACTAGCGCCCCCTGCGCCCTGACCGCCGCCATGTAGATTAAGCTCGTAGCTGTGTTTGGCATTGTCTATCTTGATGTAGTCATGATCTAGTCGGTAGTTTCGGCCTAAAAGGGTTTCGAGGTACGGGCGAATGGTAGGAAGGTCTATCAAATCAACATAACAGCCACCCCATTCCAGCAATAATGAGGGGGTCCAAGCGAGATCCTCGTTTGCATTTAACCGGGACCGAGCGGTCCCAAGAATGTAATCTTGCTCGGTACGATGCGTCTCCAACCGCGTTGATAGATCGTCTACCTGTGCAGTAGTGATAGCATTCCTCACAACGATGTAGCCGCGCAGGTCAAACAAATACTTCTCATGTTCGTTCATTTCTCTACTCTCAATACTTTGGGTTTAGAGCCTGTTTGAAAAGTCATTTGAACCGGTTTCGCATCAAGTAAATGGAAGCAATGTACACCATTGTCTCAGCAGTCTTAGGATAGCGTTCATAATCCAAAGTCAATCGACGAAACCAACCGAACGAAGAAAATGTGCGTTCAACAATCCATCGTAACGGGACTATTTCAAACCCTTGCTGTCCTAGCGTAGATGCCATATCCAATTGACACTGATGATCAAGATATAACCAATCCTCCAATTCTCCGCGATAGGCAGCATCTGCACACACCAACTGAATTGTTATGTGCCAGCTAAACACTTCGGTTAGTAATTCAATAGCTATCTGATTGTCACTCAAATTGGCATCAGTGACTTTTACCAACAATGGAATACCTGTCGTATCCGTTTCTAAATGCCGTTTGCGTCCATTGACCCTCTTGTGACCATCAAAACCCCTAGTCGCCGCCAGTTCAGTTGTCTTAATCGATTGGCTTTCAATGACAGCTGCCGTCGGTGATGGTTGTTTGCCACCATCACAACGTGTTTGTTCTTGAAGAGCCTGATGAATCAACAGCCATGTGTTGCCGGCTTGCCACGGCGGCATATCGTATGGTAGCAAACGCCACTGGCAACCGGACTTGACGACATAAAAGATAGCGTTGATGATTAAGCACATCTCCCATTTTAGAGGTCTACCTAAGGATAGAGGTGTTGGCAGAAACGATGACAGTTTCTTCCACTGTGCATCGGTCAAATCACTAGGATAACTCTTACGGTTCATGTTTACTCCTTTCATTGGTTAGAATGAACTACTCCAATGAGTACACGTAAACATCAACCGTTCAGGAGACTTTTTTCCTTTTCAAATAGGCTCTCAAGGCATTTATCCCAAAATGGCCTTTCTCTAAGACGCTTTCGGACTTTTCAAACAGGTTCTTATAGTATAATGTATCTTCGGTAAAAACGGGATGTTTTATCGGACTTTCAGAAAACGGGAGGTTTTATTGAAACAGGATGCCTTTCCCTGAAGGGTTTCAGATTCTGGTTGACACAAACTTCGAGATGGGTATAATCTCAGCCGACAGACAAACATTCCGGATAAAATTTCTCGCCGATGTCAAATTTAAGTGCATCCCTCGAGTTCTGACGCGGTCGCGCTGCCGCCCGCCGGTCTCCCTCCGATGTTGGGGCAAGAAGTCACGGAGTGACACGGGGAGCGGCGTGGTCGAAAACAAACCATTCTTCACGTTTTCTTAACATGAACCGACATCGAAAGGGTACCCTCATGAAAAGGCTACGGTTTATCCTCATGAGTCTAGTCCTCGGTATTGGACTGGGGACCATCTGTCGCCCCACCCCCGCGCTCGAAAACGAGGTCAAGCTTATCGGTGTCGAGGACGGACTAGACAATGAACATTTGTGCGCCGATATTATCGGGGACTCCGTGGTCGTCGGGGCACATAGGGTGGGCATCGCGAAAATCTATGTAGGCGGTGGCAATAAATGGAAAGAGCAGGTGGAACTTACTACCGAAGACCTTAATGCAGACCGTCCGGACGCTGCCCGCTTCGGATGGGCGGTCTCCCTCACAGGTCACCATGATCGGGCCAGCGCGAACACAGCCATCGTCGGGGCACCGCAGGACCTTCATGGCGCAGACCCCGTTGTAGGATTGGAGAGACGTCTCAAGACCAAGGGGATGAAAGGTGCAGCTTATATCTTCGTCCGCAGCGGGGACACCTGGAAACAGCAAGCGAAACTTGTCGCTCCGGATCCGGAAGACGAGGACGCTTTCGGATTTGCCGTGTCCATCGACCGGAACACGGCCATCGTTGGCGTACCAATGGACGATGATGCCGGCAATAACTCGGGGTCAGCGTATATCTTCGTACGCGATGGCAACGCCTGGAAACAGCAGGCGAAGCTCGTCCCCCAAGATTTGGTGGGATTCGACGTTTTCGGAGGCGCCGTCTTCGTCCATGGGAACACCGCTGTTGTCGGGGCAAGCGGGCACTCACATAATGGCTTAAGATTCCCCGGCGCCGCTTACGTCTTTGTACGCGAAGGGACAACGTGGGTGGAACAAGCCAAACTCACGGCTGACGACGCGGCATCCAGCGACAGTTTCGGAAAATCTGTTGCCCTGTTCAACGACACCATCATCGTTGGTGCGCCGGTGGCTGATATTGAGGGCAAGAAAGATGCCGGCGCGGCCTATGTCTTCGCGCGCGAGGGTGACACCTGGAAACAGCAGGTGAAGCTAATCCGGAAAGCCGAACGGAAAGGCGATCAGTTCGGATCTGGTGTCGCTGTCGCCGGGAACCTCGCCATCGTTGGTGCCGCGGGAGTGGAAGAAGCCGGAGTGGGTGCAGGCGCCGCCTATGGCTTTGCACGAGTTGACGGCGTCTGGGAGGAGAAGGATAAAGTCCAGCCCGATGACGAGGGGCCAAGAATGAATTTCGGCGCTTGGGTGGCTATAAGCGGAGACATGGTCGTTGTCTCGGCTCATAACGCCCCCAATCCCGATGCGCCGGCGACAAACAGGGGTCACGGCACAGCGGCGTATGTCTACAATAGTGAAGAAGATTTCGGCACACCGCCCTTCTTGGCTGTCGAGCCGTTTGAATTGAGAGTAACGACGTTGGGTCAGGTCAAGCGCACGGCACTGCTTCAAAACTTCCCCAATCCGTTTAACCCTGAAACGTGGCTGCCGTATCGGTTGGCGGCCGATGCGCCCGTAACCCTTCGCATCTACAACGTCCGGGGACAACTGATGCGGGAGTTGAATCTCGGGGTGCAAAAAGCGGGTGGCTATCTGACGCGAGAAACCGCCGCCTATTGGGACGGCAGGGACCAAGTCGGAGAAACGGTTTCGAGCGGCATCTATTTCTACACCCTCCACGCTGCCCCGTTCCAAGCCACGCGCAGCATGCTCATATTGAAATAGTATCAAATGACCATATAATGGTTGGAAGGCAGAATTCCATATCGGCTAGCCAACCCACGGAAATGGCCTTTCCCCCGTGCTTACCACCATACCAAAAATTTGAGTCACTCCAGCGGAACCCCACTGAATAGCGGATCCGGTATTTTGTGGGATTAAATCAAGATTAACCCATGCGGACGGAGTCCCAGGATCCTTTCCAGCCGACATATTTGAGTCATCGAATTCAACATGACCAGGAATAGGCTCCAGCGCATTGCCTGATTCCCCTGTTTCCCTGAAGGGCTTCAGATTTTGGTTGACACAAACTTGGAGATTGGTAGAATCTCATTCGACAGACAAATATTCCGGATAAAATTTCTGGCTGAGGTCAAAATTAAGTGCAGCCCTCGAAAGGAGAAGCCCATGAAAGCGATACAGTTTATACTCGTCGGTCTAGTCCTCGTTATTGGACTGGGATTCATCAGTCGCCCCACCCCCGCGCTCGAAGACGAAGTCAAGCTTATCGGTGTCGAGGACGGACTAGACAATGAACATTTGTGCGCCGATATTATCGGGCACTCCGTGGTCGTCGGGGCACATAGGGTGGGCATCGCGAAAATCTATGTAGGCGATGGCAAAAAGTGGAATGAGCAGGCGGAACTTACTGTCGGTCCGGACGCCGGCGCCTTCGGATGGGCGGTCTCCCTCACCGGCCGCCATGATCGGGCCAGCGCGAACACCGCCATCGTCGGGGCACCAAGCGACAATCATGCCGGAGCTAAGAAAAATGCCGGTTCGGCTTATATCTTCGTCCGCAGCGGGGACACCTGGAAACAGCAGGCGAAACTTGCCGCTCCGGATCCGGAGGACGAGGATGCTTTCGGATTTGCCGTGTCCATCGACCGAAACACGGCCATCATTGGCGTACCAATGGACGATGATGGCGGCAGGGACGCGGGGTCAGCCTATATCTTCGTACGCGATGGCAACGCCTGGAGGCAGCAGGCGAAGCTCGTCCCCCAAGATTTGGTGGGATTCGACCTTTTCGGAGACGCCGTCTTCGTCCATGGGAACACCGCTGTCGTCGGGGCAAGCGGGCACTCACATAGTGGCTTAAGATTCCCCGGCGCTGCTTACGTCTTTGTACGCGAAGGGACAACGTGGGTGGAACAAGCCAAACTCACGGCCGACGACGCGGCTTCCAGCGACAGTTTCGGAAAATCTGTTGCCCTGTTCAACGACACCATCATCGTTGGTGCGCCGGTGGCTGATATTGAGGGCAAGAAAGATGCCGGCGCGGCCTATGTCTTCGCGCGCGAGGGTGACACCTGGAAACAGCAGGTGAAGCTAATCCGGAAAGCCGAACGGAAAGGCGATCAGTTCGGATCTGGTGTCGCTGTCGCCGGGAACCTTGCCATCGTTGGTGCCGCGGGAGTGGAAGACGCCGGAGTGGGCGCAGGCGCCGCCTATGGCTTTGCACGAGTTGACGGCGTCTGGGAGGAGAAGGATAAAGTCCAGCCCGAGGACGAGGGGCCAAGAATGAAGTTCGGCGCTTGGGTGGCTATAAGCAGCGACCTGGTCGCTGTCTCGGCTCATAACGCCCCCAATGTGGACGCCTGGTTGAACAGGGGTAAAGGTACAGCGGCGTATGTCTATAATAGTGAAGAAGATTTCGGCACACCGCCCTTCTTGGCTGTCGAGCCGTTTGAATTGAGAGTAACGACGTTGGGTCAGGTCAAGCGCACGGCACTGCTTCAAAACTTCCCCAATCCGTTTAACCCTGAAACGTGGCTGCCGTATCGGTTGGCGGTCGATGCGCCCGTAACCCTTCGCATCTACAACGTCCGGGGACAACTGATGCGGGAGTTGAATCTCGGGGTGCAAAAAGCGGGTGGCTATCTGACCCGAGAAACCGCCGCCTATTGGGACGGCAGGGACCACGTCGGAGAAACGGTTTCGAGCGGCATCTATTTCTACACCCTCCACGCTGCCCCGTTCCAAGCCACGCGCAGCATGCTCATATTGAAATAGGAAGGAGCAGAGGGGATCAAGCGAGCGGATAGCGAGTGCGATAGAGATCTTGACGGTGTATAGAAACCCCAAAACCCCGTGCACCTAGCCTCAGCGGGGATCAAGCGACTGAATAAGGAGCGCGATAGAGATCCCACAGGTACGAAGCAGGAAACAATAAAAACGTGAAAAACTTCCTACAAATGACCTAAAATGGCTTTGGTACCGATTATTCAAACAGGCTCTCGGTCTCCCCTTCAGGGGCGGACAGATTCAGATGTACAACCTGAACGGTTACATACAGGCATTGAAAGATGAGGAGGCAGGGGGTTCGTGCGCCCGCGGCTTTGGCGTTGGGGCAAATCGGTTCAACTGCGGTAGCCGAATTGATAAAAACATTGTATGTCTCAAGTTGCCACCTATAACCAAGAGAAACCGAGTTTTTGGTTCACGTTCGCTAAATATAGGTAAATTGGTCTGATTTTTCGTCAATCTCATGTTTCCACGTCAGAAAAAACTCGGTTTCTGTGCCCTGTTCGACAAAGGCGACAACTTGAGTTGTATAATGAAAACCGTGAGTTGCGCATGGGCGCTGCAAGGGCAACGTGCTGTTGATGCCTTGAAAACAAGCGTATCTGGATGAATTCTCTTCCAGACTCCAGCCTTCCGAAGTCTCGAGGATCTCGGAAGTCTATAAACAATACCTTATCTGTCGTCAGCTGCATCAGGAATTTAAGCATATTGAACCGTGCAAAAAAAACCGCATTCATTCCCACCAGAGCCATTTTCATCGGCCTCATCCTTCTCCCGATAAATGCCTATTGGATAACCATTGTCAGCGAGCTTTGGGCTACGATGATAGGCATGAACGCAACATCGTTGTTCTTCAACGCGGTCTTCAATCTCTTCTTCTTGATTCTTATCAATCTCCCCCTCCGCAAATTCCTGCCTAACTTCGCTCTTTCACGAACCGAACTCCTCACCATCTATGTAATGCTCGTGATGCTATCAACTGTGTGCGGGTACACGATGATGAGCTTCGTTATCGGCGCCCTGACACATCCGTATTGGTTTGCCACGCCAGAAAATGAATATGCTCAACTCTTCCATAGTTATATTCCCTCGTGGTTTACTGTTTCCAATAAGCGGGTGTTAAGAGGATTCTTTGAAGGAGGCGAAACCTTCCACACCGCAGCGCATCTCAGCACCTGGCTGATTCCTGTGCTTGTATGGACGGGGATTATATTCGCCATTTTTTTCACATTCATCTGTTTAAACATCATCATACGCAAGCAATGGACGGAACAGGATAAATTGAGTTATCCGATTATTCAAGTCCCGATTGAACTGACTACGCCACGCGCGATGTTTCGCCCCCTTCTGTGGGTTGGCTTTTCCGTATCTGCGCTGATTGAGATCATCAACGGTCTTCATCATCTTTTTCCCGTTATTCCCGGCATCCCGCTGCATTATGTCCATACCTTTACAGAAAAACCGTGGCTGCTGGGTTGGATGAGATTCTCTTTTAACCCATTTGTGACTGGGTTGACATTCTTCGCGCCCTTGGATTTGGCGTTTTCTGTCTGGTTCTTCCACCTTTTCTTCAAAGCCCAACAGGTTATCTTGCATATAGAGTTAACATCAATGCCCTCGTGGGTTCCTGTTCGTGCCCACGGTGTCTATGGGATGCAACAGGGTCTTGGGGCATGGACGACGCTGGGTATTTTATCTCTATGGATGACCAGGCGGCATCTTAGCCAGGTATGGAGGAAACTCGTTGGGCAACCCTCGACCCTGGACGATTCAACCGAACCGATGCGTTACAGATTTGCCGTCCTTGGGCTGGTTCTTGCGATGACTTTTCTGGTTATTCTGCTCCGGCAAGCGGGTTTATCCTTATCAGTGATGCTGTTTTATTTTGCGATTTACTTGCTGATGTCTATTGCCATCACGCGTGCCCGCGCCGTGCTCGGTCCGCCCTACCATCAAATTGTCTTCACTTCCCCGCAAGGATTTATGGTGGACGTGATGGGGACACGTGCGCTTGGCGCGAACAGTCTGACTATCCTCTCCTTTCTGTACGCTTTCAACAGAGAAAACACTTCTCATCCGATGCCGAACCAGCTAGAAGCCTTCAAGATCGCCGAACGGACAGGCATAAACAACACGCATATCCTGTTGGGTATGGTGCTCGCCTTGATATTCAGTATCCTGGTGTCGTTTTGGGCGTATTTCCATGTAATGTATGAACACGGCGTAGCCACAAAAGCACAAGGCCCACTAATGTACATGGGGTTTGAGTTCTTCAGACTGTTAACGTCATGGTTACAGTACCCTAAGGAGTCAAACTATACCGCTACGCTCTTCATCGGATTGGGCGGGGCATTTACGGTGTTTCTGATGGGAATGCAGAGACGATTTATCTGGTGGCCCTTTCACCCTGCCGGCTATGCGCTGGGTGCGTCATGGGGTATGTGGCATGTGTGGACATCGGTCATGATCGGTTGGGCTATCAAAGGGATTATCCTGAGATACGGCGGATTAAGAGCGTATCGAAACGCCGTTCCATTTTTCATCGGGTTAATCTTGGGTGAACAGATTATCATTTGCATGTGGTCAATACTCGGCGCTGTCCTTGGGATACGGACTCTGACGGGGACAATACTCCATTGAACTGAGAGATTGCGATCGAGGTCATGGATTTGATTGCATCTTGAACTCTGAATCCTGCATCGATACAGGATTCAAGAACGATAAAGTTAAAATTCAATGTCACTTATCTACTGTATGAAAGTATACATACTTATCACTGCAAGGCTCGCTATCTTGAGAGTTTTATTCCGCCCCAGGTGAGAGCCAGCTTGCCAGCAGGGTTGACAGCCAGTCCTTCGGCTCTAAAATTCCGTTTGACTTCATCTGCGCTCAGAGTTCTATCGTAGATGCTGACTTCATCGATGAGACCGAAGGTAAAACCCTCATCACCCTCATCTCCGTTCATGAGGGAACCTATCGCTCCGGTACCCCCCAACACGGTATTCAGTTTCCTTGGCTGGTCTCCCCATTTAAGACCGGGTGGGTCTTTCTTATCGAATTCACCATTTATGTATATTCTCAAAAGTTCGCCATCATAAGTAATGGTGATGTTATTCCACACACCTCTTTCCATCATGCCATCTGATTGCATATCGGCGTGCCCGCCCACGAAAAAGCCCGTTCCCCCATTGCATACCATCATACCAGAAATGTTCGTATCACCGAGCGAACCCCACTGAAAAACGGATCCGCACGCACCGGGGACTGAATCAAGCTTAACCCATGCGGACAGAGTCCTGGGGTCGTTTCGATCCGGCAGGTTTGAGTCATCGAATTCAACACGACCAGGAATAGGGTCCAGCGCTTCGCCAAATTTGCCTCGATCAACTATCTCCGCAGGTCCAACAATGGTTCCATGACTCTCTCCCCAAACGTCATTAACAGTAATTCCATCTATATGCACTTTATCAAAGGTCCAATAGCTGTTCAGACCATCTGTAACGACTGCACATTCTGCGGTATCTATAAGCCAAGGCATTGTTACCAGAACAGTTGTGATAAGGACTGCGGTCAAAGTCAATTTTGCTCTCAATTTACTTTCGCCCCTTTTTTTGGTAAGCGTTCAGGTAGTGTATGGATTGACTCGGTGAGGTGTTTAAGCTGTGGGGTTCGGAAGTAGGGACGGGGCATCTCCGCCTTTAATGTGCGCGTTACAGGCCGCTATGAGATATTGAAGTACGTTGCGACTCTGTTGCTTGAGCGCGGCCACCGTCGTCATCATCCGCTCCACAAAGCGGCTTCCGTTTTCATCTTTTTTCTTCAAGAAAGCGGGTGAAAATCTATTGGATGCCATTTTTTCTTTAGATCTGTCTTTGAATCCGAGAGAGGAAACTGTCCAGAAAGTGGGAAGGAACAAAAGGGTGTTTTCCTTGGGCGTTTGATTATATCATCCTATCAAATATTGGATGCCAGTATTAGATGCAATTTTTCGGCAGGAATTTCAAACGCGAAATGGACGAAAATGGCAAAAGAACGGTGGCTTAGATGCCCATCATCACTGGGCTTGTGCCAAAGTCCGAAATATCACACGTTCCTTTCTTTGGGGTATACTTCGAACAACGGCAATCCATACGAGCCTTCTCCGACCTGGGGAACGCTTCCAGGCGGCATTAATGGCGGAGGCAACAGGGTCTCTGTCCTGTCTGCGGTCAACTCATCACAAAGGAAACGGGCTGGCACAATCATCATATCCAATGGCGCGTCTATGGCGGCAGTGACGACCTAGACAACCGGGTGCTGCTGCATCCCAACTGTCACCAACAGGTGCATAGTCTGGGTTACGACGGAGTGGTGCTGCGTCCTCACGGGGACGTTCGAGAGGCGTGAGCGGCTTGAGGTTAAAATCTCACGAGCCGTTCTTGTGCGAAGGAGGCGCAATCCTCCCGAGCTACCCGGCGGGGATATGCAAAAACCCCGAATTTGGAACCCTCCATAATAAGTTAGTGAGCACGCGGCAAAATCAAAACCTGACAGCGTTCGCTGTCCCCTTGTAAACCCTCAAGCGCAATTTTCTTTGTCACTAATAATCACCTCGGATTTCACCAGATTATCTGTTCCTTACTTGCCGTCCAGCCCAGGTCAATTGTCCAGGTAGCGCGGGTGACGACGCTGGCAGCCTCAGAGCATAAGTAAGCGACAAGAGCTGCCACCTCCCGCGGCTCAGGAAGCCGCTTGATGTAGCGCCCTTGACTTCGGTACACTGTCGGCTGCTGAATGTGAATCATTCGACCCGAGCCAGGATCAGCCGAAAAACGGGTAGAGTCGTGTTCCCGACATTATCCCCAGCAGATTCCAAATGCAGCCGATTGCGTATTCGCCCAAGATGAGGCCAAGGAAAAAAGGGAATGCATTACGATACGCTTTGAGACCTCCGTATTTGAGGATTACCCATTTGATAATCCAACCCACCAGAAACGAGAACCAGATAAGATTAATGAGCCATCCGCTTGTGGATAGGGCATAGCCAACCGGATGTAACGGCCACCACAAAAACCGGGTACGGAGAAACATCATTATCAAGGAAAAAGAGAGGCCAATCCCAATAAAGCCCAGTTCAGGATAGCTCGTGTTGCCTGGATAGCGAAGCCACCGCTCCAGGCGGTTAAAGGATTCCCATGGAATGCCCACATATCCCGTAAAACCCGAAGCGACGCCCTCTTCATAGGCAGCATGGAGCCATATCCAAAAAGAAGACACAACGCCAACCGCAACAGCTATCATCATAGCGGCGGCAAGCCTTCTGGCGTTCATGCCCACCCGTTCCGCCATCTTGAAACCTTCTAATTGATGAGGCATTGGATGACTTGCCATTGCCCGGTCAGTGAAAAATAGATAAGTCAGCATCATCAGATTTTTCCCGCCCAGACTCCGTGATCCCAATGCCGCAACAAGGATTTTATCTGGCCCCACCAAATATAACGAGTGGTTTGGCGGCCCAAGTTCCGCGCGCATCCGCGTGACGGTCGTCGCAAAACCGATCAACAGAGCAAAAAACGGTAACGCTATCCAGAAAGACATTCCACCGGCCATACAAAACAGGATCAGAAAAGAGAACCCCAGAGTAAGTCCTATCAAGGCTGTTCGAGGACTCATTGGCTCTTCTGAGAAATCGCTTCCTTCTGAAGTCTTTGCACCCCCCCGAAATGATTGTATGAAAACGTCCTTCAGATGCTTCCTGGTCAGCCACAGCGCAATGAGAAGGAGCCCAAGCCACCCACCGGTCGTTTGTTGATGGACATAGGGGAAACCAGGCAACCGCTGCAATCCAAACATACTTGCTATGATGCGTTGCGACTTGGCGAACAGATAGAAAAACCAAACAGAGAAACACAAATCCAGCGGGATAAAAAACACGAATCCCACAATCCATAGATAAACCGCAACCGGTGTCCATCCCATGGCGTTCCACGGTTTTTCAGTGAATAAGCTGCTGATGTCCGTTCGAAAACGCAGGTTAGGAACGGCTGGGAAATGGAAATGCAGCGCATGGATCATAGTAATTACTGCCATTAAACCGAACCCCGATAGGAACAACCTATTTGAAAAGAGCGCATTTCCAGTGCCGTTTCGCGTCATCGCCAAAGGGAGTTGGATGATTGGATATGACAGCTTCTCACTCTCTGTCCACTGTTTTCTGACAAGCACGGTGACACACAGAAAGGTAAATATCAGAACCACCGTAAAGATTGACCAGAGCGCCAGAGGTTTTAACCAGACGTTGATAATTTCAGAACGATAGATGCTGGAATCGCCTTCATAGAAACCGCGCAGCGCTGTATTATCTATAACCGCGAGCCAATCAGGCACGTAGCGCGAAAATAATTCAGACCATTCGTTCTCGGGAGTGGCGTACCAGGAAGCGTGTCCTAGCGAAAGAATTAAGTTCAGCAGGAACTCGTTTCCCGTCATGCTGGAGCCCAAGCATAACATCACGAAGATGGTAAGCAACTCCCCCTGTTTCAACGCCGCTTTGGGAGCTAATCGCTTGCATAATGCGTTGAATCCCACTAGCATCAACAGAGTGAAGACCACATTAAAGAATAGGGAAACTCCTGAGGTCAAAGAGCTCCCGCCCGAGCCCGAGATCCCTTCGCCATGAGCTACCCAATAACAGTTAAGCGGGACTAAGACAAGCCCTATCACCAGAGCACGGAAAGTGACGCCCGATGAGTTTCCTTCTGGTTTTCCCATGTTAGAACATCCCTGATCTCTGCTATGACTGAAGCCGCTCAAAATCTCACGGATCGGCTCGATAATGCTTACGACCGATTTTTCGCTTCATTGCCGGAAAACACCTACGCCAAATTTGATCGCAAACGGTGGCACCTATCTGTCGATAGTGCCGAACCCCTTGACCCAACAGAAGAGATCAAATTGGAACAGTTCAAGGATTGGCTGAAAAAACGGATGCGCCATATCAAACTTCCTCAATTGCTGATTGAAGTCGATAATGATCTTCACTTTACCCGTCATTTTCTTCCGCCAACTCAAAGCCAAAGTCGTCCGGCCGATGAAATCGTATCGATTCTCGCCGAAGTCATGGCTCATGGTTGTAACATCGGTCCGGATACGATGGCTCAAATCACGCCGGGAATCAGCTACTGGCAACTCCAACGGATTACCGATTGGCAACTGACCAATGAAACGCAACGCGCTGCATTGGCAGACGTTGTCAACGCAATTGCACGTCTTGACATCACTTCGGGTCGGGGGGGAAGGAAAAAACAGTTCATCTTAGATTACATGTCGCAGCCACCCTTACGCCGCCAAATTCGCCGGGGTTTGCTGAAAGGAGATCATCTCCATTCACTGGCGAGAGATGTGGCTTTTGCCAAGCGGGGAAGAATCACCAAGCGAGACTTTTATGAGTTGATGAAAACATGCAGCTGTCTGACGCTGATTCTCGCTTGCATTGTTTACTGGCAGGCAAAAGAAATTGGTCGAGTGATCGCGGAATGTGATCCACAGAAAAGTGGAATTGATTTTTCCTTATTGGAACATGTCAGCCCTGCCGAATGGGAAAATGTGGTTCTCTACGGCGAATACTTCATTGACCGTAACCTGATTCGATGAAAAAAGAAGAGACTCACATGGCTTTTTTCTCTCGTTTTCCCGTTTTCAAAACCGCCACTCGACTCTTATCCGTCTATTGGGCTTAGGGTATAAATTTACTCCAATCTGCCTACTACCTGTTTATGGGAAACGGCGCAGGACAAGTCCCGTGTAAAATGCTGATATTGCAGTTCGAAGGCGGATAACCCGTAGCGACATTATCATGGTATTGTGTCAGGTGAGGATCGCACGGTTGTGGGCTTCAGGCATTTGGGCTAGCAATCTGTTGGCGGGCTTCGATAAATGATGAGGATGAAATATTGGCACAGAAAAGGCATCTTTGACGACTGCCGAAGACGCCCTCAACCCAGATGTGGTACGAGTTTGCGCGATTCCGGATGACGCTTCGGCGCTTAGACCTCTGTGCCAATTTCAAAAACCCAAGCGCGGCGGGTATCGACCTCGAAGAAGAAACACGACATCACTGTGTTCCCGCACTTTTGTCCGACATTCAACTTGCTGCGGAATCATTGCATCATACCAGCACACACCATGTGGCTCTTACCTTACCTTCCTTTTTCACCGCTCCCTTGTTTACCAAGTCAGTTAAATCTCGATACACCGCCATTCGGTCAATGTTAAATAACTCGCGATACATTTTAGCGATGATTTCAACACACGTTGGAGCTGTATTCCGTAAACAGCTAGCGCCGTCGCAGGCAAATTGACGGCTTCGTAGTGACGAATTTACTCGTTCAATGAACGACTGAAGTCGTCACTACAAAGTTGACGGCGTTACGCAGTGCACGTTTGCCGTCGTTATGCTTGAGAAACCCATCGGTGTGTCTGCGTAGAATGGATAGCACATCGGATTGCTTGTCGCGTCTTTGGGTGCGGATACTGCCGCGTCTTCGGTGAAATTGTACCGTTCCTCCGTTGTGTCGTTGATCTTATTAAAATATCTCGAATATCGAGCTTCTTCTTCGATGTAGCCCTTTGCCTCGTTTCAACAGTCGAGTAATTCCGTGGAGGTCGGTTTCGTTGGAGAAGTATTTTTGTAATTGTTTAGTCCATCGGTCTGGATTTGCCAATCCAGACCGAGCGGGGGGAGGGAACACGCCGAGTAGGGAAATACAATGCTAATTCCGACTCATCGGGGGCTTACATGCCCAGACTGGACGTGCGACGAATTGTAATACTACGAAACCAACGATGTACTAAACAGCTACGTAATTTTTATATCTTTACGCGGCGAAGCCGATCATTTCATTGACCCGGTGCCCGCACCAATAGGGCGAGACGTAACGCTTGGGATAACCAAATGCCAGGGGCGACCTGAAGTGCAGCAGCATGGCGACTAGGTTGCCATTTTGACCGGTGGCCTGGAGGAGACCAACCCTCCGGGTCGATGGGCCCTCCCGTGTATAGCACGTTGTCACTGCCGCAGTCGGCGTATATTCCGGTGTACTTCCCCTCAGCCACGCATGTTCGGGCGGAATGATGGGGTTATCGTCAGCGCAGAAGTGATTGCCGAGCGACGGCGCGGAGTGCGTCTGGGTCGTGTGGACCATGACGGCGCGCCGGTCGAATCCGAAGCGTTCGGCGGCGCCATCGCGGATGCGGTCCGCCCGCCCGCGACCGATGCCGAGCAGATCGAGAACGAGGACACCGAGTTTTGCGCCCTCGTTCTCGAATACCGCGGCGCGAGCGAAGATTGGCTCATGGATTTCCTCGGGTGGGCGCGGTCGGTCGATGTCACCGGCGATCTGTGTGCCCAGGGGAGGACGGATGTCGATTTCGGCGAACCCTGCGAGCAGGTGCTCGGAAGCGGTCACGGCATTTTCCCGCGCAGGAGCGGGCATGCAGTGACGTCTTTGCCCCGTAATCCCGCTTCCTGCAGGTGCACGGTGTAACCGCAGCGTGAGCGATCGGACTGGTTGGGCGGAGCACCATGGATGGTCTGGCAGTGATGCATTACCGCATGCCCCGCGGGCACGGCAAACGAGATGGCGCGCGAGGCATCGACCTGGTCATCGGATAGGAGCTTGTGGCTGTAAGCATTTGGGTCGTCTAAATCGAGTTCGCCCTCGAGCAGCTTGGTCTGGCTGCCCGGAATGTAATGAACACCCCCGTTGGAGGCGTCCGCATCGTCCAGAGCGATCCAGATGGTTAACATGTTCGGCGGGTCGCCAGCCCACCAAATGTTGTCTTGGTGCCACGTCGAAGGGGCGCCCTGCTTCGGCGGCTTCCAGAAGATGTTGTCTTGAAAGAGTTGGACGTTGGGCCCCAGGACCGACTCGGCAGCGTCAAGAAGGTTGTCGTTGTTGATGATCGACTTAAACCATTCATCGAAGGAACTGACATTCAGCAGGCGAAAAGACTTCTTGCCAATTTGCTCGGCGGGATTGTCGAGGAGATCGCGCTGGCGCAATGCTTCGATGCGTTCCTTGGCTTCCGCCACGGCCGCCTCGTCCAGAACCTTGCCGATGGGAACTACGCCGTCACGGCGGTAGACGTCAATTTTGTCTGATGTAAGCTTCATGCACAGGCTCCTTTCAGGCTTCGGGTAGTGCCTAACATGTAAGGATGAAATATTGTATCCTAAATGTACATCACTGAATTTGGAGGAACTTTATGGTGCCAAACTGTCCCGGTTGTAACAGTAAGCGTGTCGTTAAGAATGGGCGAATCCATAATGGGAAACAGAATTTCAAATGCAGAAATGCGGCAGACAATTTGTAAAAAATCCACAACAGAAACGGATTTCACAAGTAACCAAAACTCTCGTGGACAAAACAAGTGAATAAACGATAAAGAGTCTTGTCAAATAAATGCCCCAAAAGGGGTTTCAGTAGATTCAGGATTTTACATCAAGTCTTCTTGGCCCCTCGCGGGGGTCTGTTGATTTCACACTTGTTAGCCCTGTGTTACGTACCTTTATGCGGTTGTACCCCAATTTCCTCCAAGAGGTTGCCGAACAGTGCCGCATAAACTCTCAAGATCGAGCAAAGCGAATGGTAGCAGTGCTGTTCCATGTATATCACTCCAGCGCTTCCATGGTTGTCTTCAATCAGTCAATAGAGACCCCATTGCCTTAAATCGGCTCCAATGAAAAGTGCCCGGAAGTGAATGCCAGGGAAATAAGGGTGCCCATGTTCTATTGTGACACCATCGGCACTAATAATTAGTCGTTATCGTCGTCCCACATTCCGTTAATCAACCCAACAGTTTGATCAACGAGCACCTGGCCGCCTTCAGGGCCTACTCTCATGTCGGCGACCTCGGCGCTGTAGCCGCCGCCTGCAACCGCTTTGGCTGTAGCCAGATAGCCGCCAGCGGAACACGCCAGTTGGATGACAAAAGTTTGCAGCGCTTTACTTTGCGCCTTGATGCGTATGCCATACTCGACAAACAGCTCAAATGGATTCGTGGCAATGACAATATCCCCGAATCTTACGACGTGAATTTCCATTCGGTAGAAAGGATCTTTCTGTTGCCGTTCGTGCCTATCTATAAGGCTTTTATTGCGACCAAGGGCCACGAAATTTGCGCCCTTGTCAAACTGCCCCTGTTCCAATAATCTATTATATTCTGACTTCGCGTACTCCAACTCGTCTTTGGAAACCTTTCTCACCGGAAGTTTGAGTTCTTCTACCACATGATCCAGGCGCGCCTCTGTTCGTATATCGTTTTTAGCTACCGGAAACACGTAATCCACAGCGTCTGCGATCCTGACAGCTATCTCTTCCCGTTCAGATACGCCCTTTCTCTTCCGCATGTTCTCTTCGGCGCTTCCCGACAACAGGAAACGAGGCGCTTGATCCCCTGCGGCGGAGCATTGCGGCAACACGAACAAGCTCTCCGAATAACGCTTTCGCAATTCAGCCCTCGCTTCGTGCCAGAAGTCTGCTGAGACCTGATGCACCGATTCACTCGCCTGAGCGGGGCACGCTACATTGACGACTATCCCTGTAGGCTCTCCTTCCTCGTTCCAGAAGAAAAGCAGGTTCAGGCTATGATCCTCATATCCCTCTACATGGCTAAAATCCGCGGTGTCTGTAGAGCCATACATCTTGGCGGAGCCATCAATGTATACTGCTCTTCTGTTATGTCCCACCACAGCGTGGCTCAAAGCCCAACTCGCCCCGCCATGCTTGCGCCCATTCCATGCCTCAACCACAGCTTCAGACAGGCGACTCAGAAGAAAGTCAACGTATTCGGAAGGCGTCATAACTTCTTCGCTCTGTTCAAGACACCAACCTCCCGCCATAATAGGCGCGGTGTGGGTATGAGTGGCGTTAAGAAACAGCTTTCCGGTATCGAAATCAGGCAGCATCGGTTTGACTATATCGCGCAGCCGCCCCTGGACCGCCTGTCGATTATCCCCAAATCCAATTGCGAGACGTGAGTCGTCCGGTATCCATAATAGATCGCACGAAACCATGATGACTTGCTCACTCGCGTTATCCTCGCCCGCCGACTCGATCGCCAGCGCTGTGGCGGTTATGGGATCAAGCGCCTGCTTTGAGATCCTGACAAAGAACTGTCCCGCCAGCGCTGCCGGCTTTTCTGGTGTTATGTCCGTCGAGGCCCATCCAATGAGAAGCTTGCTTCCTTTTTCGGTCGTGGCGCCGCCAGAAGACGCGTCTAAACACGCTGTCTGCATTTCCAAATCTCCTCTTTAGTGGTTCAATCGCTAAGCCAGTAGTGTTTGCGGATGTAGGGGAGTGCCCGCGTGCGCTTCCGATTTCAGTGGCTTTGGCAACCGGGCGGACAGCCCTCGACCGCTATTGGTAGGCGGTGGAGGCATCGGAACACAGTCTCTCAAGTAACACTATCTCCAAAGTAAGTGATAGAGCGAAAAACGAGTTACGAAATGAGGGAATCGTATCGTCACGCATAATGGCGTGCTCTGTACCACAATCTGTTAGATTGTGATCCGCAAACTAACAGTTTGCGGTACAAGAGTGTTACTTGCTGAATAAATTATCCCGATCGGAATAATGGGGTGCTACCAACATTATTAAGCTGACCAGTTATAGTGAGGAGGAAACAGTATTGCGTATTCGGGGAGCGTATGAAACGTCTGTCGCGGTTCCCGTCAATGTCGTTGACACTCCTTACCAATAGTTACGCGGCGCACTGCACGGTCCTTACTTTGCCCTGCACCTTTAATTTAATAACTAGCTTTGCAACTTTTCGATCTGTTGGTACACCTTAGAGTGTTACACTCTAGAACTAATACCAGCCAAAGATAGATGGAGCCACGAGAAAAAACAGGTTCTCTTGTGCGGTCAAGGCTTTCTGTTCAGCATCACTGAGAGGTTTGAACCGTTCTGCCGCATCTAACAGTTTTGGAACAAGACGTACATCCGAAGCAGTGACTGCTGTTGTTACGTCCTGAGAAAGTACAAACCGCAGACAATTATCTGTTTCTTCTTGTTCATCAAAAGGTTCGTAACCAGTCTTATAAATCTGTCCAGTTGGTGATTGGCTCTGAATTTTATCACCCCATGGCCTTTTGGCTATAGTCTTGATTACCATCAGCCCTACGTCTTTTTCCTTTGCTAGCGTTCGGAAGGATTCGTAATGTCTGTAATATTTGGGATTTGCATAAAGAATGAAGTTCAGTGGAAACATAACAGTGTCGAAATCGAAGCGATTAAGCGCCGCAACATGCGTGCTAAGTTGATGGCCTGTAATCCCAATATATCGAGTCAACCCCTTCTCACGCGCCTCAAGAATACCTTCAACTGCCCCACCCGGGCCTGTTACAGTGTCCAATTCGTTGAGAGCGTGAACCCCATGAAGTTGATAAAGATCAAAATAGTCTATCTCCAATCGCTCCAAAGAGCGATTAAACTCTTCACGCGCTTCCTTCTTTTTCCTTTTGGTAGTCTTGCAGCCAATGGAGATTAAACTTCTGCTGTCTTTATGTCTTCGTATCCATGAACCAATCCTCAGTTCTGCCTCCTCATAAGCAGGTGAAACATCGAAACGATTGACACCATGTTCAATTGCTAAATCAATAGCTTTATCCGCCTCCTTCTGGGAAACAGCGCCGAGACTTGCACCGCCGAAAGTGACTATCGAAGTCATATGCTCTGTCTTTCCAAGTCTTCTCTTTTCCATAAAATGTCTCCTTCATCCTTGTTCGGGTAAGGGCATAGGGATCAGGGGTTTATTCCCTACCGGCCTCTATTCCCTCAAGCATCTTGAAAGGAAGGCAATACTCTTTCGCAAACCTGAAAACTCCTCTTCTCTACCTTCGAACTCTATCATCCAGTAGCCACCAAAGCCTGTCTTCTTTACTATGTTCACGAGCCTGGCGGTATCCCATTCCGGTTGTTCACCATTCTCGCCGAAGTCATGCATCTTCGGGTGGATCTGCTTGGCAAAAGGAGCCACTTTTTCTATGGCTTGATAGCGAATATCTGCCCGAAAATTGCCGAAGTCGGGCACCGTTCCGATGTGATCACTATTAATTCTCTTAATGAGTGTGACCAACTCGTCAGGGTTTGCCGAGATCCCACCATGGTTCTCTATGACCATGTTCAAGCCGCGCTTTTCAGCCTCGGCAGTCAGACGCGCAAAGCTATCAATGCAAAGCTCTAGCGCTTCCGGCGCACCGCCCCCTGGCCCGCCTGTATTATTTCGTACGTTTGGACAACCAAGTATCACGGCGCTGTCCATCCAACGGACGGTGCGATTTATGGCTTCCTCGCGGTTGGCCGAATCCGCAGATGAAAGATCATAACCCCCGTCGTCAATAGCGATGTTGTTAATATGCACACCGTAACTATCGGCGGCCCATTTCAGGTTGGTAATATAATCATGTTCTTGAGAAGCGAAGAAGGGTGAGTTTAATTCTACGGCATCTACGTCTAGCCCACGCACCGCGGCGAAGAATTGCGGGTAATCCATGGTCGGCGGCTTAGCCAGAAACCGCCTGTAAAAGGACCACGCTGAAATGCCAATTTTCAAATCCATTGATCCTCTCACTCTTTTTTCCTCAAGATTTTTCCAGAAGCTTGAGGTGCTTCAAGGTCGCGCCTGGAGGGCTACCTCCCGCTCATAGTCCTGACCCCGAGAAATTCTCACCGAAAGCGGCGACAAGGGTCTGAGACATGATTGCAAAGAACCGCATGATACCAGCATTTGATAGGGATCATCATGGGGAAATTCGCGCTCTTGGCGGCGCGAATTTCCTCCCACATTGTAGCAACCATTAGGCGATCCAGTTGAGAATCTCTATCCCGACCCCGGGTTGTTGTGAGTTTGCCGGTAAAAACGGTCTACTTTGAAACCTTTATCTCACCCCAAGTTTGAGCTAGCTTGTCAGTAGGTTGTACTGCAGTAGCAGTATTCGCCTCCGCATCAAAGTTCGCCGCCACTTCGTCTTCACTTAGATCTCGATTGTAAATGGCGACCTCGTCGATGAAACCGTCGAACCATATTGGCCACGTATCGAGAGCCGCTACATGTCCAATGTAGAGATCTGATGCATTTGCTATAGTAGCTGTTAAATTATCTCTTTGTGAGGAAACTGGTTGATCTTCTCCGTTAATAGAGAGATGTATACCAGCAACATCAGATGTTCCCTCATAGCTCATACAGACGTAAGTCCAATCTGTGACTATTTTCATAGAATCGTCTGGAGTACTACTATTAATATCATTGCCTCCAAGTTCATGGGACAAGACACCGTTCAAAGTATATGGCTCATCAGGATGACCAGCACCTGTAACAGTGAGTAAATAGCCGTGCCAATTTGTATCGATCTTCCCAACAATACCCTGGCCCCACAACTCCCAAGGTTCCAACACCTCCAGCCTTCCTGGGTTACATTTAATCCATGCACAAATAGTAAAGGGGTCTGCTGTATCAAAATTCAAACTCTCATCGTTTCCACAATTAACAGCATCACCATCGCCATCAAACTCCACTGCATTACCGACTTTCCCAGTGGCTAATTTGGCATCACCGACGAGGGTTCCATCATTATTCCCCCAACCGTCTGCGACCGTTCCATTTTCTACACTCTCAAAGTTCCAGTAACTAACCAGTCCATCAGTGACAAATTGGGCTTTCGCCACATTTGCATACGCAAAAACGGTTGCTGTAGCCGCTAGAACCAAAACCTTGTTAAACATTTTAAATCTCCTTTTCATTGTGGAACTATCACATTTGCCAGTGAACAAAGCATACTTACTTCTATAATTGGGTTTGGATCGCTTATGCACTACCTCAGCGGGTTGGTCCGGAATCGAGATAATCCTATGGAAACAAGCGGACCAAAAATATAAAACCCTATAACCCGTTCAATCGGATCAATTTAACCACCCCCCCATTCTCTTGCTGAGAGTTTTCGAATAGTCATAGTCCTGACCCCAGATTGTTGTGAATTAGTCGGTGAAAACGGTCTACTTTGAAACCTTTATCTTTCCCCAAGTATGAGGTAACTTGTCAGTAGGTTGTACTGCAAGCCCGTTCTCAGCAAAGTTCTGCGATATTTCGTCTTCACTTAGAGCTCGATTATAAACGGCGACCTCGTCGATGAGACCGTCGAACCATATTGGCCAGTCGTGAACCGTTACTTGTCCAATGGTGAACCTTGCTCTACTTGATATAGAAGCTGTTAAACCATCTCTTTGTGTGGAAACTGGTTGATCTTCTCCATTAATAGAGAGATGTATACCAGCAACATTAGATGTTCCCTCATAGCTCATACAGACGTAAGTCCAATCTGTGGTTATAGTCATAGAATTGTCCGGAGTACTACAATTAATATCATTGCCTCCAAGTGTATTGGACAAGACAGCGTTTAAAGTATATGGCTCATTATTATGACCTGCACCTGTAATAGTGAGTATATAGCCGTGCCAACCACCATCCACCTTGCCAGCGATAGCCTGGCCCCACTCCTGCCAAGGTTGCAGCACGGTCAGCCCTTCTTCGTGTGCTTTGACCCATGCACAAATACTAAAGGGGTCTTCTGTATCAAAATTCAAACTCTCATCGTTTCCACAATCAACAGAATCACCATCGCCATCAAACTCCAGCGCATTACCGACTTTCCCAACTTTTCTTTTGGTATCACCGACGATGGTTCCATCATTCTTCCCCCAAACGTCCCTTGCCGTTTTACCATCTATGGTCTCTGCCTCAAAACTCCAGTAACTAACCAGTCCTTCAGTAACAAATTGGGCTTGTGCCACATTGGCATACACAAAAAAAGTTACTAAAGTCGTAAGAACAGAGGCGATGGTCAAAATCTTGTTATACATTTTTGATCTCACTCTTTTCCACTGAGGCACTGTCACATTTGCCAGTGAACAAAGTCGTTTGATCCGCTGGAGCGCGTGGATTGGAACGAATCATGTTTTATTGATATTGCACTCCGCTGGAGTGCTGGGAGTTGGGAGGAATCGCGTTCTATTGACATTTCACTCCTCCGGAGTGGGGGCGCTGGTGCATGTCTCGTGCTATTGACATTTCACGGGATTTACTATGGGATCTCTATCGCCTTCCTTACCCCGTCAGTCAATCACTCACTATCCGTTCGCTTGATGGAGCTCTATCGCAGTCACTAATCATTCCTTTAATTCCTACTACGAACCGGGAAAATGGGCCTCCACACTGGGTACGCCGAAAAAAAGCAAAAAAGACCGTCTAAATTCATAGTGCTCGACTCCAGAAATCAAGGGACTAAACAGTTATCTCACTTCTACAATTGGGTTTGGACTGCCTATGTACTATCTCCCCGGGTTGATCCGGAATCAAGCGAACGGCTAAATCAACTTGGTTTCTATCGAGCGGTAATTTTCATTTTGACACCACATTTCAAGGCGGCATTGTATCATACAACGCTCCTTGCAAATGGACAACATTGGCGACCCGATTTGTCTAATATTGAGCTTTTACGCTGCCCCATGTGATAGCTAACTTGCTATCGGGCTGCACGGCTGACGACGGTATGCGATCGCCGGTAATAGATACATCAGCGGAGTTCGCTCCGCTAGTATCAGCCGTATCCAATCCGATCTTCCCAGCAGCGCCGATTTGATGGTTGCACGTATGTCTCTCAGGTAGTCTGTTACATTCTCCTTTGCTGGCTTTATCACCAGCTTCGGTCAACCATATGGGCTTCTGGGGTTATACTTCCATATGTTGAATCCCATAAAATCAAAGCCATGGCTGATATGGGTCATCTTGGTCTTCTCGTCTAATAACTCTACTCCCACCTTCTCTTTGAGCCCATTAGACACCCATTTTCCCATTTATGCCGCCACCCCCGGTGCAGACAAGTAATCCAACCGGGCACAACACTCCTCACGCTTCAACTTTTCTCATTGCATTTCCCAGTAACTATAGACCTCTTTGCCATTTTCGTCAAGCACTTTCCCTCATTTTCTGCGTTAGAGCAAACTTCTCCTGCTCCCGACGCTATCCTAATTTTCAATGATATTGTATTAGTCAACCCAAGTTGCCACCTATTCCGGTAGGTCGGGCTTCTAGCCCGACCGTCTAATAGGATACGTCGCAAATCGGGACAATATAAACAAAATCTACTCAATTTGCTCGCTGTGGATTGGCAAATCCACAGCGCACATGCGAGTACGGCTTGGATATGCCTATCCAAGCCGAGCGGCAATGCAATATAACACCCAGAAAAATGCAAATCCAACTATTAACGATTAGGTAGCAACTTGCGTTAGTCACGAATATGTTGCAGTAGAAAGGCCACCTTTATTGACGATTTACAATTTGCGACTCTCTGACTAAGAACCTTTCCCATTCATCCTCGGTCATTTCCTCGACTGTCGCGATGGTGATGATACCGGCGTTTTGAATGGAAATATCAACGCGTCCGAACTATTCCACAGCCTTATCATATAGTAGTTCGACGGCAGGTTTCTGGCTTACATCGCAGGTGACAGGCAGCCGCTCTACCCAATGCGCTTATCTCTTCCGCGACATCATTAACCCTATCCTCGTTTGCACGTACGACAAGGGCAGCGCCTTCTGAAGCGAACCGCAGAGCAATGGCTCTGCCTATTCCACGACTTGCTCCGGTAATCACAACCACCTTGTTCACAAACCTGTTCAGCTTCTCCATTTTCATCGCTGAATCCTTCGATTTCTCCCCTTTGAGGCGGACTTCGCCCGAACCTTTTCCCATTTTCTATCACCTCCCCTGCTACTGCGACCTGCCACTATTTTCCGTCGACCGCACGTCCTATTTCAGGATGAGCATTCTGCGGGTGGCACGGAAGGGGCCTGCCTCGAGGGTGTAGAAATAGATGCCACTGGAAACGGTCTCTCCGACTTGGTCCTTACCGTCCCAATAGGCAGCGGTTTCTCGGGTCAGATAGCCGGCTGCTTCTTGGATACCGAGATCTAACTCGCGGGTCAGTTGCCCTTGTACGTTGTAGATGCGAAAAGTGACATGGGCTTCGCTTGCCAGGTGATACGGCAGCCAGGTTTCAGGGTTAAACGGGTTAGGAAAGTTCTGAAGCAGGGCTGTGTGCTTGACCTTGCCCAACGTTGTGACTCTCAATCCAAACGGCTCAACGGCGAAGGGCGGTGTGCCAAAATCCGTTACGCTATTATAGACATACGCCACCGCGCCGTCAGTATGGCGCTTATTTTTGCCACGGTCCATCTCCACACCATGAGACGAGACAATGACCGTGTTGGTGCTCATAGCGACCGCAAGGCCGAAGCGGAAATTTTCGCCCCCTTCTTTGGGCACGACCTTTTTCCTCGCCTCCCAGACTCCGTCAACATGTGCAAAGCCATAGGCGGCACCTGAGCTCGGTGCGGCTTCTTTGGCTCCTCCGGCCCCAATGATGGCGATGTTCCCATCGACGGCGATACCAGAGCCGAAGTTATGGTCTTTCCCTGCGTCTTTAGCACTCAGCTTCGCGTGCTGATTCCAGGTGTCACCCTCGCGCTCGAAGACATAGGCCGCGCCGGCATCTTCCTTCCCCCCAGCATCATGAAATGGTGCCCCAACGAAGATGGTGTCCCCGCCTAAGGCAAGAGAAGTTCCGAAACCGTCGCCCTGACCGGGGTCGTCGGCCGTGAGTTTGGCTTGTTGTACCCATGTCTCCCCCTCGCGTACGAAGACATAGGCGGCGCCGGCGGATGTTTTTCCACTATGCGCGTGCTCAGGCGCCCCGACGACGATGGTGCCCCCACGGAGGACGACGGCTTCTCCGAAAGAGTCTCTTTTTGCTAAATCTCTCGCGACCAGCTTCGCCTGCTGTCTCCAAATGCCCTCCTCAATTTCAAAGATATAGGCAGAACCCGAGTTGCTGCCGGCATCATCGTCCTTGGGTGACCCAACGATGACAGTGTTCCTGTCGATGTAAACAGCTTTTCCGAACGAGTCGGCTGCTTTTGTGTCTTCGCCAGAAAGTTTCACCCGACCTTCCCAGTTGTTCCTGCCCTGGGTAAAGATAGTAATCGAACTGGCAAATGGTTGCCCAATTATGGCAGTAGTCCCGCTGATGCCGACCGACCATCCGAAGGTCTCGGGTGGATCACCTACTTTGGGGAAGAGTTCCACCTGCTTTTCCCACATTTTGCCATCGTATTTGAAGATTACGGCGTTGTCATTGCGAGGTTTATTGAGGAGAGGGCCCCCAATGATCACGAATTCTCCACTAATATCACAAGACAAGTGGTGTGCCCCCTCTATTTCATGGACGACAAGCTTGACTTCGTCTTCGCGCGCGAAGGCCGTGTGATTGATGCACCCCGATACAATACCGAGGACCAGACTGAAGAGAATAAATCTGAAGGTTTTCATGAGAGTCTCCTTTCGATGTGCCGTCGCCGGCATACGACGTCATGATGCTCGATTCCTCAACTATTAACCTATTGAGCGACGGCAAAAATTAAACTTGAGCGTCTACCGTTGTCTCCTTGGTTGAACGAACTACGACCTATTTTACGGCATTTTGTGATGGTCAATGATATGTTGCACATGCTCCTACGAGGATCCCGGTCCGGACAGCTTTAAAACTTCAGTCGGTGTTGCATCGTGTTCCCCCCAGGGTTGGGCTTACTATTACCCACATCTTCTGGAAGCGTGAAAATAACTGAATTTGCGACCTGTCGCCTGAGAATCAATTCCCAGGGCAAAAGCGAAATTCGGATAAACCCGACTCAAGTGTTGAAACCCAGTCCAGTTCAGTGGACTTGAGCTATCCGCCCGATCTTTAGATTGGGGCGCCAAGGCCGTATCGTATCCATGCTCAAGGACTAATGGGTAATAGTAAGCCAGGGTTGGCGGGCACGCAAATCGAGAAGACGCTGCAAAACATTATTCTCAGGATTTTGTCCGCTCACAGAACGAGAAAATTGACCTGAAAAGGTGTCACGGATAAATGACAGCTAAAGTATACCATATTGTGCCATATTGTACTAATCATCTAGGAGGGCAGGTGTGCGATCTTGACAGTCTTCACGAAATGGAATTTGAGTGACGTAAAGAACAAGAGATTATCAACAGTCAGCGTCTATCTGGTGGATTCCATGCCAATCCCTCCACATATCCTCACAAGGGGGTTCATCGGTTGTTTTTTCGATGTCTTTTTTGCAGAAGTCGTACAACACCGCTTTTCGGATGCGCTTCGACCGATTGTGACCCGCTGAATGGCACAACCGGTGATGCCAAAAGATGATGTCGCCCGCTCCACCATGACAATCGACATAAGGTTGCTGGTTGAAGAAGGCTACATGTTTCTCATATTGCTCGGTCTGTTCGTTTCCATGTTGGGTGTGATAATCATAATAGAACGTCCGATGGCTCTTGGGCCAGACCCAAAATCCACCGCCGTTTGGAGGTACATCATCGATATATCCGACCACACCGAGGTGGAATGGGTGAGCATCAGTATGGCAGGTCACAGGTCTCTGTGGAATATTGCCTTCGGGAAGAAGGCAATAAATGCCGCGAATTCGTTCCGGGACGACGAGATTACCTTCACCCAGAAGCTGCTCGGCCATTCCCCAAATTAAAGGATCAGTCGCAAGCATTCGCACAATCCAATCTTCACCACCGATTCCTTTATACTTCCAGCTATACTCGCTTCCCGTATTCCCCGTACCCTCCTCATTATACCTTTTAATTGGTCCGACCCATGTGTCGGGGTCATTGCAGTCAACTTCTGGTGGTGCATTTTCCCACAATCTTTCCCGTGCCCGAGCCATGAGATTTTCATCCATAACCCTGCGTTTGATAAGATAGCCTTTCTTTTTGAAAAATCTGATTTCGTTGGGGGATAACCTCGTCATTCGTTTTGTACCTTATATCTTACAGATTACGCTTATGAGGTCAGGGCTCAGTTCCTCTGGCTCCCTTGCCACGCTGCTTATCCTTACCTCGTCCAGCCGTCCTATCCACTTGAGTGAACGTTCGTTTCTGGCGCCAAGTACCAGGTCGCGTCCCTTGCCACCACTTACCCATATCTCTCCTTCATGTTCCTTTTCACCAACAAGCTCCCCGTTTACGTACAGCTTCCCTCCTTCGTCTTTATGGTAAGTAGCGGCGATGTAATGCCACTCATCCAGTTCAAGTTTATCTGAGCCAGTAATACTCATCCAGCCCTGTGGATCCATAGCAGCATCAGTTCCAGTGTCCATGAGGATATCCGGCCATCCGCCATCCCTACTAGCTAGATGAAGTGGTCCACCATGACGCACACTACCCCAGCAGGGCAATCTGTGCAAAAGCATTTGTATGCAAGATAAGAATTACCGTTGCTACCAAGACGAAAGATTTAATCAAGCTCCCCAAAAATAGCATAATATTTACCTCCTCCGCATCGAGTGGCACTATCAAAAATCAAATGCCAATATTGGATTAAACCACTGACATGGGGAAAATCCCCCATGCCCCTGAAGAATAAAGCACTTCTTGTTTTCTCTTTCACCTCCCTAATACCACCATATAGCATACGTGGGCACTTTAAAAACAATGCCAATTATTGACCAAATACTTCCCATAGTAAAATCGCCCAGAATCAATCCAGTGAAGAATGGGACAGCTCGTCTATGAAGTTTCAATCCCCCAAATCTGAGGATCGACCACTTAGCAAGCCAACTGAGGAATATGGGGAACCACGTACAGCTAATTCCCCAACTGGCCGAGAGCGCGTAACCTACAGGATGAAACAGCCACCAGACAAATCTGGTTCTCATAGCTGTAAGAAATACTACAGCCAGGACTCCACTGGTCAGAAATCCTGCATCGGAAAGACTTGCATGAGTAGGATTGTTAATCCATCCTTGGAGCCTTCCGAAGGCCTCTCTTCCTAGCCATACAACGCTGTTTTCCATTCCAGTTTTGTAAGATATGTGCAAAAGAGCCCAGGCGGCGGACAATATACCTACTACTGTAGCAAATATAATCCCTAGCATCATTGTTCTGCTGCTCATATAAGCCCTTTCTGCAAGCTTGAATCCTTCCAGTTGATGCGGCATGGGGTCGCTGTATCTAGCCCTATTCAGAAACCAGAAAAATGAATACATGGTTAAGTTGTTGGGCCCAAGCATGCGCGTCCCCAATATCTGCGGTATCAGGTAGTCCGGGCCACCAGGAAGATCATGCACAATGGGGCCAACTTCAGCTCGCATACGGGTAATGGACACGGCCAGAAGCAAATACATGGAGAAGAACAGGACGATAGCCCATATTGACATTCCCGCTGAGTAGAAAAATATCAGGATAAAGACCAATGCGCATATTAACCCAAGAACTGCTGTCCTGTATTTGAAGGGTTCGGCGGAATCGTCTAAATGTTCAGATCGTAAGTTTATGACTTTCTTAAACACGCTACTGATCTGACGCCTGCTCATCCAGAGAGCAACTAAGCCGAGACCCAGGAACCCGCCTGATGTCTGTTCTAAGATTATTGCTTGATAATAACCAGCGCCCGCGCCCTTATACCCCACAAATGAAAAGAGGATCATCTGAACTTTCCAGAACAGGTAGAAGAACCAGAGGGAAAACGAAAGATCCAATGGTATAAAGAACGCCATACCTATGGCGAAAGGGAAAAATCCTACTGGAGTCCAACCTATTGCGTTCCATGGCTTCTCCACAAAGTAATGACCGACCTCGTAAAGCTTGACGTGCAGATAGGGAACGGAGGGGAAAAGAGTATGCAACCCATTGATCAGATCTACAACTGCAACTATGGCAAAACCTATCCACATCACTTTGTTTTTGAAGAAATTCGTCATCCCGCCGGCCATCTCGTAGGGAAGCTGGATTATTGGATATTTTAGTCTCTCTCTTTCTACCCATTGCTTTCTGAGTATTATATTGATGCAGAGCATCGCGAAGAGGAGAGCGAATATGAACCCTCCCCATGCCAGCATAGGCCCGGCCCATGCGTTGATATACTTCAATGCATAAAATGTTGAATCACCTTCGTAATACGGTTTGAGAACGCTCTTGTCACTTACGGAGAGCCAACCAGGAATATGTCGCCAAAAGAGGGTCTCCCAATCATTCTCTGGTGTCGCAAACCAGAAAGCTGGCCCATGGTGGAGATCAAGTTCTGCGTCATCGCATGGGCAGCGATGCACGAGGATATACACAGGATTGTGTATAGTATTAGCAGTTCGCGTGTACCTAGCGCAAAACGTCGAAAATATCTCTTCAGAATTAGGTTCACTGCGGCTAGGATTGATATTATGAAAACTACATTAGAATAGAGCGAAACTGTGGTGGGATAAGGTACAAACCGCACTGCCTCCGTCTGCATAATCCAATAACTGTTTATTGGAATTAAAAGAACCGCGACTATTAGAGCACGGAGTGTCATATGGACAAGCCAGTAGGGGGTTTTTGCATATCCCCCCGAAAAGGTACATTAAGGGGATCAAACGATTAGAGCGTATACCATAGCGGGATAATTAATGGCATTTATGTTGCCTTGTTTTCCCCTTTGTTTATGCGGTTATTGCTACATTTGAACCAGAAGTCAACCGACATGAGTCTCAGAAAGTCTACATTGTGAGAACGTCAGATTCCGTGTCTCATTAAATCTCCCATAATTCGATTCTCAGATCGTCTAAGAAGCAATGAAACATCAGATGGTTACAGGGCAGAACTCATGATCGCATCGGGAACGCATTCCCCTAGTGCACCTATTCGTGGGTTTATGCAAAAAACCCCGTCTTGCCTGGCGCTTTGAGCCACATTTCCACGGTCATGGCGGTTGGCCCGGTTAGATCTGGCGTACCCGGCACAAGTGCCATATCAGGCTCACCGCCAAGTTCCAGAGCCATACCATACTTGCCTTCTACCCAACCAACATCACCTTCAATGATACCATGGTGCCCATTGCCGCTGCTGTCCTTCAGTGTTTTCCCACCTCCTTCATCACACAGCCACAGAGCGATAGTCTCTGCCCTCGCCAAAGGGGAGAAGAGCATCACCAGTCCTGCTGCCAATAGTCCAAATGTTGAGTTCTTCCGCCACATGTTACCACCTCCTCGTCTAATATGCTGCGATTGTCGCAGCGACGGAAAATGGCACCCTAATCCGGATGAGCAGCCGCTTGCTCTTCTGAAATTCATGAGATTCTCGTCCAATCGAAAACCACGCTCTGATATTTTTCTTTCTCATTCAAAAGGCCATGATATCCCGATTCTGCATCTTCTGGGGACAGCAAATGACTTCGCAGTGGAGTGACATTGATCTGCTTTCGTGCCAGGAGGTTCATTGCATGTTGGAGGTTCTGTAAGACACTTCCACGTGCGAAATTGGTTGGGCGTGTGGGTACCTCCCATTCCGAGCCGCCCCGTATATGCAAAGTGTTGTTGAAAACAGGTTGTAACAGTTCCGACATACTAAACTTGGTACTACTAAGCCATGGCACACCAACGAGAACTATCTCAGCTCCGATGGCTGCAATGTCGGTAGCACCTTTCACCGCGCTGGCTGTGCCACTTGTATCCACCACCAGCTTGCACGGCACTGATCCAAGTTCCTCACTCCATCCCGCCGCCAAGTCACCATCTGGCGAGAGCGTGTGCCGCAGACCACAAGCTTCAGCCAGATTTCGGCGCAGTTCCATAGGTTCGATGCCTATCACCTCATATCCTGATGCCTGAAATACCTGCGCTGCCGTGTTGCCCACAACTCCCAATCCGAAAACCGCCACACCATCACCGGGTCGTGCAGTTGTGGTGCGGAGAGTTGTCATACTTACGCTGCAAAATCTAACGTATACAGCATCCTCTGGCAGAACAGAGTCAGGAACTTTCACAAGAAGCGCGCGTTTGCTATCCACGCGGTGATGAGAAGCGTGCCCCACTGGTGAAAATACTATGTCGCCGACCCGGAAGCCCGTTACTTCATCCCCCGCCGCTACTATCTTTCCTACCGCAGCATATCCTGAACCAGCGGGGTATGGCTCGCCCTTCCAGTGACCTATATCCTGGTTATTTGTCAACCGGGCCAATTCCGTACCCGAACTGACACCCGAATATAATGTCTCTATCACCAGTTCAGATTCGCCGGGTGGGCTATCATCGAATTCGTAAGTATCCAATACAACGCGCAGCTTTTCGGGAAACATAACCCGGTATGCTTTTTTCATTTTTCCACCTTCTTGTTCGGGTAAGGGCATAGGGATCAGGGGTTTCCCTATCTCCTTCCGACCTCTATCCCCTCAAGCATCTTGAAAGGAAGGCAATACTCGTTCGCAAACCTGAGAACTCCTCTTCTCTACCTTCGAACTCTATCATCCAGTAGCCACGGAAGCCTGTCTTCTTTACTATGTTCGCCAGCCTGGCGGTATCCCATTCCGGTTGTTCACCATTCTCGTCGAAGTCATGCATCTTCGGGTGGATCTGCTTGGTAAAGGGAGCCACGTAAGCGTTCAGGTAGCGTATGGGTTGATTCGGTGAGGTGTTTAAGCTGTGGGGTTCGGAAGTAGGGACGGGGCATCTTCACCTTTTTATACCAATTCCGAATCTAACTGTTGCAGAGTCCTTAATCGAATCCAGTAGTAGATTGGACATCATTGAAAGTGGTAACTCTTTGATTGAGGATTAGTATTAGATATTAAAGAGACCATTAGAATATATGTTCAGTCCTGAGCTTTGCGAAGACGAATCAATTCCTGCTGTTCCGCCTGTGCTTGCTGCCAGATCGCTCTGGTCTCGGGAGCTGGGCCGAATGCGCTTGGCGGCATCAGTAGCGCCTTCTGGTTCTCCGTGAGACCTGGATAATTATCCGAGTTGTAGTAACCGGGACTCCATGCGACTGCGTGTGGACAGTATTTGTAGTAGATAGTGCGACGCTCACCTTCTCCACACCACGGTATGGTGCCGTGAGCACACGCCTCTGTAAAGATGATGGCATCTCCTGCCGACACAGCGACCCGGTCGACGCATTCAGGGATTTGCTCTTGGGTACTGCTGCGTTTCCAGTCACTTGGCAATTCGAAATTAACCTTGTGGCTTCCGGGGATACAGGCGAAACCACCTTGACCTGGGAGGACGGTATCCAACTCAAACGCGACTGCGACTAGACCGTTGAAGAATCTGCCGTTACTGGATCGGTAATAACACTGTCCTCCGTCCGTCGGTCCTACTAGGTCACTCGCGCCACCTGCGCCCTGACCGCCGCCATGTAGATAAAGCTCGTAGCTGTGTTTGGCATTGTCTATCTTGATGTAGTCATGATCTAGTCGGTAGTTTCGACCTAAAAGGGTTTCGAGGTACGGACGAATGGTAGGAAGGTCTAACAAATCAATATAACAGCCACCCCAGTCCAGCAATGATGAGGCGGTCCAAGCGAGATCCTCGTTTGCATTCAATACGGTCCGATCTGACCCGAGAATGTAACTTTTCTCGGTACGATGCGTCTCCAACCGCGTTGATAGATCGTCTACCTGTGCAGTAGTGATAGCATTCCTCACAACGATGTAGCCGCGTAGGTCAAACAAATACTTCTCATGTTCGTTCATTTTTCTCCTCTCCATGCTTTGGGTTTATACTAATACCATTTCTCTAAAATGCTTGTGCATTGATCGCGTGGATCCGGTAAAGTAACTTACGTGAAGCGGAAAAATAAGTCTTGTCTCCGTCTAAAGTCGGCGGGGCGAGGGGATTTCTATCGCGCTCAATATCCATTCGCTTGATTCCCGCCGACGGAGTAACTGAAGGACATGGCGGAGACATCATATGCACTAATATTCAAGCGAAATGGTATAAATATGTATACCGCGGCGAAGGACGCCCCGAAGGTAAGCATTACGGATTAAAGATTCAGGATTGTCGGAACGACAAACGACGGGTTGCGGTTCATTATCAATTTATTATTTCGTTTGAAAATTCGCACAGTTTTTCCGTCTGAGCGGCCCTGTCTCTAGTCAACTATCGGCTCGATTGCTTGATTGGATATTTCTATGTCTCTTGATCCACCTTGACCAGTTGTTTCCCGAGATTTTGGCTCGTCAACAACCGTAAAAACGCCTTGGGGGTGTTTTCGAACCCCTCTATGATGTCATATTCGCATTTCAGAGCGCCGGTGCGATACCAGTTGAGAAGACGTGCCCACGCCTCTTCGTAATGTTGCTGATAATCGCTGACCAAAAAACCCTGAATGCGGGCACGAGAAACCAAGATTCGACGCATGAAACGTTCACCGATATCCGGCTTATCGAATCTATCGGCGAGGCTCACCGTACCGCAAATCGTGATGCGGGCATGGGGTGCTAGATTTTGCAATACCGCATCAAGGATAGGTCCGGCGGTATTGTCGAAGTACACATCGACGCCATCAGGACAGACTCTGGCAATGGCCGCCGGCAGGTCTGATTCGGTACGGTAGTTGATGCCGTCATCATAGCCTAGCTCACGACACCGGGCAATCTTTTTCTCGGAACTGGTAATCGCGATGGCACGACAGCCTGCGAGCTTAGCAATTTGCCCGGCGATTTGACCCACTGAGCCCGCGGCGGCGGAGATGACCACAGTATCGCCAGGTTTCATCTCGGCTGCACCGACTAAACCGAAATACGCAGTCGCACCGTTTGTGCCGAGAAAATCCATCCAACAGGGGAGCGGGGCTACATCGGCGTCGATCCGACGCACCACCGCAGATTTTACCACCCCGAAGTCCTGCCAACCGAAGGCACCGCTAACCACGATATCACCCTGTTTATAGCTTGGGTCGTTAGACTGGACGACCTCACCAATGGCTCCGCCGACCATCAAATCGCCAGGGCCGACACCGGCTGTATAATTCTGCTGCGGACTGATGCGTCCGCGCATATATGGCGCGACATCAAGATAAATAGCACGGACGAGCATCTCATCATCGCCCGGTTGAGGGATGGAGCTTTGAGACATTGCCCAGTTACTTTCTGTGGGCATGCCTTCTGGGTAAGACACCAGCTGCCACTGCCGATTCGTATTGCGCATGTGGAATCTCCTGTACAAAATATGAGTTACAAAGACCGTATTGGTCATGATGCATTTTGTCAGATGGTCAGTAACTATTCAGGCATCAATACAAAGTAAAAAATGTTGATACGATTGACACCCAACCGAGGTTCTACTAAACAGATTCGATGATTGCGGAGGAGTTTTGAGAAGCCAAGCGAATTTAGCCGTGCCCAACTGGAAAAAATGGACAAAGCGGAGTTGATTGAGCTTGTTGAGGTTTTGTCTGCCCGCATCGAAGAGCTCCAAATCGAGGCTCAACAACAAAGCACACTCACCAAACGGCTCGATGACCAATTGGCAAAGCATAGCCAGAACAGCAGTAAGCCACCCTCAAGTGATGGTCTGCGAAAACCCCTCACCCGAAGTTTACGACGAAAACAGGGACGAAAGCGGGGAGGACAAAAGGGAAATCCCGGGCACACGCTTTTTATGAGCAGCCTAGCTGGTTCGTCAACCAGTACGGGAAATCGAGGACCGGCAAGCGCACTCCCGGCAGGACCAGAGATCAACAAAGGAGGGCAATCTGCTTGAAGGCATTCGCGGGGAGCTCTTGGATATTCGGAGCGAGATCGAACTTGGAAATGCAGCGCAGGTCGGATTCACAATACGAGGGAAGAGAATCCAATACAACGTCCCTGAGGCAAAGCTATCCTGCCTCGTTTTCTCCAATTGACAACCGGATTACCCTGCAGACCCTCGTTGGCCGCACCTCGCTTGAAGTGTTCGGCAATGATGGTCGCGTGTCGATGCGTTCCTGCTTCCTCTCCGACTTAAAGAACACAAACATCGCCATCTACGCTTCCGGCGGGGAAGCCAAAATCATCTCCCCGGATGTTTATGAACTCCGTTCGGCTTGGTTGTAAGAGGATTATTTAGATGCTCGACAGAGCGTTAGTCCGGAGTCATTTTTGTATAGTCGAAAGTCCAAAGAATATCGACCGGTGGTTTATGCGAGAATCAAAACCCGGACACAGAGAGTGGATAGATGACGCGACCCTCGGGGAACTGCTGGTGCGATTGGTGGGGCAATTTGTGGGAGCATACCGCCTGCAGTTGTTGCATTGGAGATGGGCTTGGATTAGATGACATTAGACATCTTTCCAAAATAATGTCACTCGTGTCGGGCTTTCTTCACAGCGTTGAGTGACCAAAGGAGCAAATGGGTAGTCAAGAGATTGAGGAGATGTACCTGTATGCCTGTTTACCCGCTTGTTTGTTCACTTTCCTGCTTCGGGCCTCTGTATCTCCGTGACTTAAAGGAATGATGTCTACTACATAATATAACGACTTGTGCCAGTTAATCTTGAACCCTCATCATTAAAGGCTCAGGCTGGGGCTCAAACCAAAGTTTCTTCCTCAACTTGAGCCTAGCGCACGCTTACAAAAGTAATGGAACAGTTCGTAAGAAAAAGAGCGTCGGGTTGGGAAACCCGACTGACTGTCTCAAGATTTAAGCCAAGCTGCTCTAGGACTTAGTCTTCATAGGCAGTCTAAAAATAACTAGCACAACTCGTTATACTTATCACTGCGTAGCTTGCTATCTTGAGAGCTTTATTCCGCCCCAGGTGAGAACTAGCTTGCCGGCAGTATCAACAGCCACTACTCCCGATGCTTGGGTAGTGGTATCATTATTCTGTTTGACTTCATCTGCGCTCAGACTTCTATCGTAGATGCTGACTTCGTCGATGACACCAAAGATAAAGGCCTCCTCAGCCTCATCTCCGTTCATAATAGCACCTATCGTCCCAATACCCCCGTTACCCAACACTGTAGCCAGTTCCCTTGGCTGGTCTCCCCATTGAAGACCGGGACGGGCTTCCTTATCCAATTCACCATTTATGTATGCTCGCAAATTCTCGCCATCATAAGTAATGGCGATGTAACTCCACACATTTTGTTCCACGGTGCCATCTGACATTATATCAGCATTCCCACCGACGAAAAAGCCCGTTCCGCCATTGCATACCATCATACCAGAAATGGCAGCGTCAGCGAGCTCACCCCACATATAAAGTGATGAGCACGCGTCGGGGACCACATCAAGTTTAACCCATGCAGACAGAGTCCTGGGATCGTTTCCAGCCGGCAGATTTGAGTTAGGGAATTCAACATGGCCAGGAATAGGATCCAGCGCTTCGCCAAATTTGCCGCCGTCAATTATCTCCGCAGGTCCAATAAAGGTTCCATGACGCTCTCCCACAACGTCTTTAACAGTAAAGCCATCTATATCCGCGATATCAAAGGTCCAATGGCTGAGCAGACCATCTGTAACGACTCCACCCTCTGCGGTATCCATTAGCCAAGGCATTGTTACCAGAACAGTTGTGATAAGGACTATAGTCAAAGTGTTATTCAATTTCACTCTCATTTCACTTTCTCCTCTTTTAAAGTTAAGTAACTCACCAACGACACTGATTTAAACTGAACAGGATTCGCTGTTCGCTGTAAATCCTGTAAACTCATAGGGCGTGAGTATATCACAGCTCTGCTGACAGGTCAACAAAAATTGTCACTTTTCCTGAATTCTCCCCTTTAAGATCCTGTTTGAATAATCGGTAGCAAAGCAATTTTGGTCATTTATAGAAAGTTTTTTCATGCTTTTATTGTTGTCTGCTATGTACCTGTGTGATCCCTATCGCCTTCGCTATCCACTCAGTTGATCCCTTCCAGGGCTTTTAAGGCTGGTGTGCAGGGGATTTGCTATCGCGCTCGCTATGGGATTTACTATCGCCTTCGCTATCCGCTCAGTTGATCCCGCCAAATCCTATCTGTGTGGCAGGCGGAGGGCACAATCATTCGGTCCGACGCCGATAATTGCGGTGGGATCTCGCCGGATTGTGTGAAACTACAGCTAGGTTAATACCCTGTCTTAACCGTGCCCCAGGTTGTTGCGAGTTTTGAGGCAGGATTGACAGCACGAGCAGCCGTGGCTGTGATGTTTCTCATAATCTCGGCCTTGCTCAGTACCTTGTCATAGATGCGAACGACGGCAAACGACCCGTTGAAGCTCCGATCCCGTTCCCCATGATGACCGCAGAATATACAAATAAACTTCACGGGCAAAACCCTGTTAAAGACATAGGCTCCGTCTCTATCCACGACGTTGCCGTCTTGGTAGAATACACTTCTGCCTTTATCACTCCCGAACGCGATCCAAGTCCATTCACCCCGCTCCAAGTCGATCCCGTGCGCCTTGTGTGCGACAGGGCGGGTGGTGAAGAGTTCGCCGCCTTTTTGTCTACCCGCTCCCAAGAATGCACCAATCGGTCCAAACGCTTCAACAGCAAAGCCAAACACCCAATGCTCCTTGAAAAGCACGTCCCCGTTGCGCTTCATGAGCGCCTCAAAGGTCCAACTCGAAAGAGGTAACTCGGGATTCGTTCCTTCCGGACCGCCGAACGTCTGACCGGATTGTTTGCATGTATAGAACTTCGTGTTTTTCAGCGTAAAACCGATCCCCGGAATCTCAATCGTGCCCGTTTCGAGCACCGGTGTTTTATCACCCGGCGGTAGCTCGCCGCCAGCCGCGCCAAAATTCGTCCAAGCGTCCGGATGACCGGGATTGTCGGATGCGTCGAGGTAGAGCAAAGCGCCGGGAACTGCACCGGCGAGTGCTATGGTGGAAATACCTGCCAAGAAGACCACGACGCGGAGGATGGGCACTGTTCTTCTCATCGTTTCACTTTTCCCCAGGTGGTGGTAAGTTTACCCGCAGGATCGACCGCGTAAGAGCCTCGTACATTTTGCGCAATCTCGGCTTGAGTGAGTGCCCTGTCATAGACGCGGTAGATAGCGATTGAGCAGTTGCAGGTCCGAATTGCCTCCCCGAAACTATGAGCGAAAATTCCGTGCAGGACCATGTCGTGCTCTTTAGTCCACTTTGCGCCCGCCCCGTTCTTGGCCACCCTTTCGCCGTCGACGTAGAAAGTCATACTATTACCGCTCTCAAACACCAAATGCACCCAGTGCCACTCTTTTTCACCGATCCGGATTTTGTGTATGGCCGTACCCCAGTCGTCAATCAGGTCTAGGTCGCGCCGGGCAGTAATGATGCGTGCGAAATCTCCGTTGCCCTCAGTGTTCAGCCAAATACGAATGTCTTGGACCTGTTCTCTGGGGTGAGCCTGCAACGCGACAAGATGATGTTCTTGTGCGAAGAAAGGACCGTTTACCTTCATAAGCAACCCCATGGTAAAATCTTCAAGGTTAACAACCGGCGTTTTTGCGTGGCGCGCACCATTCGTGAATACCGAAAGAGATCGCTTAGGTGTGTACCACTTTCCTTCATGCTTGAAACGGAGTTGTTTTATTTCGATGAGCCCCTCTTCCAATACTGGCGTGACGCCGCCCTTTTCCACTTCTCCGCCGGCGGTGCCGGCGTTTCTCCAGACGGTATCCTCCTTAACCTGATCAGTTTCGATGGGGTTAAAGTAGAGCACGGGATCCGGAATCGGCCCGGCGAGTGCCGTTGATGATGTCGAGACTACGAGAAACATCATCCCGACGATTGCCATAGTGCTGGTTTTACATTTTTTCATTCCGATACCCTCCGTATGCATGTCTTAGTTGATCAGGAGCTTCATCGGTGGATTGATGGCTCGTATTGACCTATATTTGCTGAATCTCCGCAATCTGAATACAACCGCCTCTCTACACGCCTTGGTGATTGCAGTGCATCGGGATGCGCGATTTTATCTAGGTGGTCGGTTGATAGTGCAAATTGAGACGCCCCTCCAGTGCTTGCCACACTGAAGGTATTGTTTGTCGAGTCAATGGCACGACGATATATAGACTTTTCGATGCTTGGAAAAAACTAACTGGAGGGAGATAGAATCAAATGCGAAGCATGCCGTCGCGGTCAAGAATCGCCGGCGGACACGACGTGTGATCCACATGGAGACGACACGTCGCGTCTGCCGGCGAAGCGACCAAGCTAGGTTAATGATAGTGTAATCTTACGCATAAGCGTAAAACAACCTGTCGGGTTAATATCTTGCCTTCACCGTGCCCCACGTGGTTGCGAGTTTTGAGGCAAGTTCAACAGCGGCGCCAGTTGGACCCGCTGTGATGTTTTGCATAATCTCATCCTGGCTCAGTACCTTGTCATAGATACGGACGACGGCAAATGAACCGTTGAAACTCCGGCCCCGTCCAGCTCCTGCATCGTCGGGATCCCCGTAATGACCGCAGAATATACAAACAAACTTTAAAGGCGCAGTCTTTTGCCAGACAAAGGCCCCGTCTTCATCGACGAGTTCGCCATCCTGGTAGAAGACGCTTCCGTCTACATCACTCCCAAAAGCTATCCAGGTCCACTCCTCTAGCTCTAGGTGAATGTTGTGCGGCTTGTGTGCGACAGGGCGCGTGGTGAAGAGTTCACCGCCTTCTTGCCTAGCCTGTCCCAGGAAAAGCGGCAATCACTCCCCACTGTTCCAAAGTAAAGCCAAACACCCAATGCTCCTTAAATAGCACGTCGCCGTTGCGCTTGATGAGTGCCTCGAAGGTCCAGTTCTCAAGAGGCAACTCGGGATTCGTGCCTTCCGGGCCGCCGAAAGTCTGGCCGGATTTTGTGCAGGTATAAAACTGCCTGTCCTCGTATTCGATACCCAGACCAGGGACGTCGATCGCGCCCGATTCGAGTATCGGTGTCTCCTCGCCGGCTGGCACCACACCCCCGGCCGTTCCCAAGTTTGCCCATCCGTCCGGATGTCCGGGATTGTTAGAAGCGTCAAGGTGGAGCACGGCGCCAGGCACCACATCGGAGAGTGCTATGGTACAAGTAGTAGCCAAGAAAAACACTAGGCCAAAGGTAAACGCTACTCTTCTCATCTTTCCATCTCCCTTTTTACGTTGGTGGAACATTAACAGATTGAGGCGCTGAAACATCTCTGATTTCGTAACTATAATTCAAACCGTCATAACTGACACTTGCTCATGATAGTATGGGTGGTGGAGCGGTGAACGCGCCGAATCCCTAACCATCAACCACTCACGCGTTGACCTTCATCATCCCAGCCGACATGGTTAGGTTAGCAGTGACTATATACAAAGTCAAGATAAATACGCTATTCGTAGTTTTGGACTTAGCTCGACTTTGTACAATTGTAGGGTGCGATCAAAGGAACGATCAAGTGAGTAAATAGCGAACGCGATAGAAATCCGCTTGCCCCGCCGATTTTGCGCCGAGACTAGGCTCCTTGCTCCGATCCACGCAAATATCTCTCCTTGATCCAACTAATCCATGCACTCGCATTATTGCGGAATAATATAACCGGCTAGGTCTACTTCGCTCGCTTCAACACCAAATAGATTAGATTGCAGGCATCGCCTCGGGTCAGAGGCTGACCCATGTCGACACTTATCGAGCGGCAGAGTTGCTCTCCCGCCGACTCGTCGGGGAACAAGCCGCAGCCGGCAAGCTGACCGCAAAAGTCGCCTGCCTCTATTGCGCCTTCAGAATCATCCTGTTTCTGAAGGGAAGCAGCCAGCGAGCGCGCATCAAGATCGCCGCTCAGCAACTCGCCTGCCCCTTTGCTCCACGTCCGCGCCGTTGCCGCATCCAATTTCGTATCGGGTTTCGCGTCGTAAGATGGGAAAAACCCCTTGGTCCCCAGGTATTGAATCGCCGGAATCCACGCTTCGGGTCCGGCTACATCAATGTCGTTAAAGAAGGACAACGAGATTCGACTGTCTGCCAACTCCATCTGCAATCGATTGACATCGACCGCGGCGGGTTGAATTTTCTCTTGCCGCGCCAACACTACGGCGTGAGCGGCAGATTCGCCGATGTTCATCCAGGTGGGTTCGAGGCGAATCGTGCCCCACGCAACATGAGTTGAAGATGCGCAGCCGGGGACGAGCAAATTATCGATATCCTTTGGAAGCAGGGTTTGGTATGAAAGCTGACCCGGGAAGGTCTGCCAAGTGAGCACCAGTTTGCCCTCTTCGATGGTGCCCTTGGCTTTCTCATTCGTGCAGCCGTGGGTATCCATGTACCACTCGGTATACGCGATGCTGTCGTCAAAAATCGGAGCTCGGTCGTAGTCGGCGCAGAGGCTGGCATCGTGCTGTGTGAACATGTAGCGGCCCTCAAGCCGCCGTGCCTCCCGAACGTAAATCTCGTAGGGAACGTGCCCATTCTCCGGGAATTCGTCCTTCGCGAATCCCAATCCCCGCCAACGCTCCCGCACCGTTTCGTCCACCGATGGATCGTTCCGAAGGAAGTGGAAGATTTGGAAAGTAGCCTTCAGGTGTTCGTCCATCACCTCCCGCCGCGCAACCCAATCGCCATCCGGGTAGGCGCTTTGCGAGCCAAGAATTTGGGGTCGATTCCAGCCCCATTTCCGGTTCGGGAGGGGACCGTTCACCGAACTCCAACCCAACGTTTTCAAATACTCCGGATCGTAGCCATCCGGACATTCCGGTATATACTGATTGTCGGGATCCTCGGAGAGTACCATGCGGTAATTATACGCCTGAACAATATCGTCGCCCGCTCCCGTACTCTCTTCCAACACCCTGAGAAAGCGGTAACCTAAATGCCGTAGATTGAGGTTCCCCTTTATTCGCTTGACGCGGGAATCCGCGTAATCTGCGTCGTCATCGGCGGCGCCCAATTTCTCCATAAATATGTGTCCGGCATGGGGTTCGTCGTACTCATCCTTGGATTCTCGGCCAACCCGATAAGACGCGCCGGATACCGCCATCAAATCCCCTTCGTAACTACAATCAGCTAACGCGTCGGCATCGACCTCGTACCGCCTGCCGCCGTTCATCTCGGCGAGGGTAACCGACTTGACCACTCGCCCTTCGCGGGTCGCTTTCACCGGATATACATTCCGAATTACCCGAATGTTTGATTCCGCCTCCACCATTTCCGTGATCAGCAATTCGAACACGCTTGCCTCGTACCTGCCATTGCTGTGATAGAAAGCCGGCGTATCCGGAGGAACCGGAAGTGAATTACGATAGTGCTGCGAATCTTCGCCGTATTTTTCCTTGTAGTAGTCGAACAACCCCCATCGGAGTTCGTCGTAAACGGGACTTCGCTTGCCCTCGTAGAGTGTATCCCAAAGACTGAGACCATTGGCAGGCAGTCCACCCAGAACCGGCGTGTGATTGGCAAGAATAACTTCCAGTCCTTCGCGAGCAGCGGTGACCGCACAGGCAATCCCTCCCGGATTGCCGCCAACCACAAGAAGGTCACAATTCAGGTGTATGTTAGCATCGGACATAATATTCTCCGTTATCTATCTTCGCTCTGATGCACGTCGCGGCGGTCTGGGGTAATCACAAAAATCTGGCGTGTTACGAGGCTCTATATCGTAGGGGCGAGGTTACCTCACCTGCACAACTCGGTATTACTCGGCGAATTACAGACGCGCCTCACATAAATGTCAACAAAACCTATTTAGATATCAATCGCGCCGATATTATCAACTAAAGCCGCCTATGTCAATATCAACTGACATCAGTCGTGTAGGTTGGGTAGAACGGTCAAACACGATTTTGTGTCAACACGAAGAGAGAATCCGACTTACAACAATGCTAGCTTGAGGATAGAGAGAGTGAAACCCAATACCCATGTTTCTTGAATCGCAATTCCGTTGGGTTTCACTATGCCCAGCGAGGTCATGAGCACCATCAAGCATCGGAACCTAGGTGAAACTCCAGGCGGTTTTTGGTAGGCGCCGTTCAACCCAACCTACGGATTGTCGACGAAAAATTGGATGCGTTTCCCCTGACATCAGCAGAAAACAAACAACAAAAAAAGCACCTAGAAAGAACTAGGTGCTTTTGGTCTAAGTCCGCCCCGTTCGGGGCGTTTGATTTTTTAGGTGTCGAGTATCAAACTCGCATGACATACAATAGCGCTACGGGGAATCGAACCCCGGTTTGATGGCTGAGAACCACCCGTCCTAACCCCTAGACGATAGCGCCGAATTGGCTGCCCGGGAAGGACTCGAACCTTCGCAACATGGTCCAGAGCCATGTGTCCTGCCATTAGACGACCGGGCAACACTTTATGATTAATACATTATAGCAAAAAATCTGCATTCTGTCAAGTGTTTGAATCGCACAATCGGCAACCGTACCTGATACTACAGAATCTACAATCATCAAATCCCAAGTTTCCCCTCTTCTCGCGAATCTGTAGGGTGGGCACTGCTCACCGTTCTCCATTAGAACCGGAAACGCGCAAAAGGGATTCCACGCTTGACGATGGATACAAAACTCAGCTATAGTGTTTAACAGATTGCTTTTCTGCCCCACACAACATCATGGTTTCCTCCCTGCTGCGGCTTATCGTTATCCGCAAATCGTTCTGAAATCATAACAGAAGGATAGACAATGCGCGGCGATACAAAACCGAACATCGTTTTTATACTCGCTGACGATCACGGCTATGGCGACATCTCCGCCAACAGCGGTCCCGGTATTCAAACTCCCCACATTGATGGCATCGGCTCGCGCGGCATCCGCTTCAACCGGTTTTACGCGAACTCGACTGTTTGTTCCCCCAGCCGTGCATCGTTGCTGACCGGGCGTTATCCGGACCGTGTCGGCGTCCCGGGCGTGATTCGCCAGACGGTCGAGGACAGTTGGGGCTATTTCGACCCCAGTGCCATTACCCTGCCCGATATGCTGCATAGTGCGGGATATGAAACGCTTCATATCGGTAAGTGGCATCTTGGGCTGGAAGATGAAAATCACCCGTGCGAACGCGGATTCGACGAGTACCACGGATTCATTGACGACATGATGGACGACTACTGGACGCATCGGCGCATGGGAAAGAACGGAATGCGCCACAATCGCGAAGAAATCGACCCGGTAGGACACGCCACCGATCTGTTCACCGACTGGGCGGTTGACCGCATTCGAGATCGAGAACGTGCGGAAAAGCCGTTCTTTATGTATCTTGCCTATAATGCGCCCCATGGGCCCATTCAACCACCGGAGAAATGGGTGCAATCCGTCCGTGCACGTGAACCCGATCTCGACGAGAAACGCGTCCGCTACATTGCGCTGGTCGAGCATCTGGATGATGGGGTGGGGCGCGTAATGGCGGCGCTGGACGAGACCGGACTATCGGAGAATACCATCGTGATTTACACCTCTGACAACGGCGGTTCGTTGCCCGATGGCGCCTGCAACGGTGCCTTACGAGGCGGTAAGACCGACATGTACGAAGGCGGAATCCGCGTCCCCTGCTTCGTTCAATGGCCAAACCATATCCGACCCGGTTGCGGGTCCGATCAGATTGTCATGCTTATGGACTTCTTCCCGACGCTTTGCGAGATCGCCGGCGTGGAAGTGACTCACTCGATTGAAGGGCGTTCCATTCTTCCTTTGTTGCTCGGAAGTGAGGTCGACTTCTCGGACCGCGTCTATTACTGGGTGCGGCGCGAAGGATTCTTTTCGCAGCACCGCTATGTCGGCAACGACTATCATGCGGTGCGCAAGGGCGGCATGAAACTGCTGCACAACGATGCATTCTCCCCGCTCGAGTTGTTTGACCTTGTTGAAGACGAACGGGAAACCACGGACCTTTCCGGGACAAAAACTACGGACATGAACGACCTCTGCCGCCTAATGCAAGCGCACATACGGCAAGCCGGAGCCGTCCCTTGGCAGAAGAAGGTCTATAAATAACCGTCATAAGGGTCATGCCGTGGAGAGAGGGATGTAGGATAAATGATCGTCCTGGACTAGGTAGGAGCGATCTCTAGGTCGCGACCTTCTTTGCAGCGCAAACTTTTAGTTCACGCACACCACAATCTAACAAATCAATCGAACGGATAGTGAGGGCGATAGAGATCCCATTCCCCCGCCGCCAATGCGGGGAGACAAGGCTTCTTACTCCGCTCCACGCAAGTTTCTTTACTTAATCCACGTAATAAATGCACACCTATTTTAGAGTAACGGAATAAGCATACATCGCAAAGGGAGTAGCATGAACACCAGTCCAATCATTTCCGGCGAACCATTCAGTGTGGAAAAAACCCAAGAGGCGGTTGACCGGTTGTACCGTGACGGTTTCGCCCACATCCCGGGCGTGCTAACTCCCGAAGAAGTCCGCGCCATACGCGCCAAAACCGACGAACTTTTTGCCGACCCCGCCCTCTTCGATAGAACGAATCCGGAACTCGCTGACCCGAGATACATCCAGTTGGGAAAACATGAGGAATCGGGGGAAGAACTCCCGTTCATTTTGAGGAATACAATCGAGCTCGACCCTATCTTTCGGGATATGCTGCTTCGCGAGCCGATTCTCAGTATTGCCGAAGCCATAGTGGGGCAAGACTGCAAGTTCTGCGGGCAGAATGTGCTGCGGAATCTTCCCGGGGTGGCAATTGAACGATGGCATGTTGACGGGCAGGTTCATTTTCCGCTGCCTGATGACGTTCCTCGCCACGACACGCGGATCCGGATGCCGGTTATGTGGTTTACCGTCCAGATGGCGCTGACCGACATCATCTCAATCGAGCAAGGCCCAACGCAATACGTTCCCGGCAGCCACTATTCCGGGCGCCATCCGAACGACCAAGACCACCCGGAGTTTGAAGGCAGGGGTCCCGTGTCGGTCTTTTGCAAAGCCGGCGACATCTACCTGCAAGACCCGCAGTGCTGGCACCGCGGAGCCCCCAATCTATCCAACGATACACGCTATATTATTCAATCACAATACGCCGCCCAATGGGCATACTGGCGTTTCAGTTTATGCAATCGCGTACCCGTTCCCGACAATGCGCTGCAAACCGCCAGCGATCGGCTACTGAACCTTCTGGGCAGAAGCCGTCCAAAGCCTGATAAAATGCAGGAAAATTACCAGAACGGTTGACGCCGTGAGAAGAACCCGCATCAACTTTACGATGTTTCTCACGACGCTTGTTGTATTGATAGGTCTCGTATTTCTTGGGCACGTCCAAACGCCCGAGACCTCAGAGGAACTCACAATGGATAGAGTCACGAAGACCACTTCCGCGGAATGGCGCGACGACGACGTGAATATCGAAGGTGTACGTGAACTGAATCGGGTCTATGAACGAATTCCCTTCAGCCGCGAATACGAAGGCGTCCTCGACCTGCCGCCGCTTAAACTTGAGTGGTCCACCGGTGCCAACCTGCCGGTAGCATGGAAAGGTGGGGTCGCCGGCAGGTTCGGCGACTCCATCGTTCTAGCTGGGGGCATGTGGATGCCCGGTCGACTGAACGTTGCTTACGCGTATGACACACGCACCGATGCGTACACTGCACTCCCTCCTTGTCCGGTCGCAACCCAATACACTCAAGGCACCTACGACGATTCCGGCATGTACGTCGTGGGCGGCCGCGGATCTGGGAGGCAGGTGTGGAAGCTAACGCAGCATGGAATGGACTGGAAGTGGACAGCTGTGGCTCCGCTGCCGTCGTCCGAAACCCGGGGCAGATGGCTCGCCGGTTCGGGAATCGTTGCTGGGAGATGGCTCTGTCTGGTTTCAGGCACCCCTGCCGGCAAGCCGTCTGAACAGAGAGACGGGCCTCAACTGCAAGACTGGAAACTGCGTTTCGACGATCCGAACGCCGAGTGGGAACCGATGACGCCGTATCCGGGTGGACCCCGCGCCCTCGTGACGGTCGGGGCGGCTCGCGACGGTTTGTATGTGTTCGGCGGTTCGCATCCGGATCCCGTGATGCGGGAATTGTCGCGCACACTTCCAGCGAAGTATGGGATTGAGGTACCTTACAACGGTGTGCCGAACTACCGCGATGCCTACCGCTACAATCCCGATACGGACGAATGGACGACGCTGCGAAGCCTTCCGTTCCCGATGCTAAGCGGTTACGCGGTGACTCTCGACGAACGCTACATCCTGCTGATGGGCAGTGCGGATGTCCGTACACGCCGTCGCGGAAAAACTGCGAACAGCAATGCACCGGAGTGGCGCGGGTACGGGGATATGATCCTCTGCTACGACATTGAGCGTGACAACTACACGCGCATTGGCGTCATGTCCTACGGAGTGGCGACAGCGTCTTGGATTCATCACGCCGGGCGTCTCTACGGTTTTGGCGGCGAGCCGGCGCACGGCTACAACGAAAACACCGAGAACGTCTTGCAGATTGGGACAATCCATCGAATCAACTGAGATCAACCGAGCGGATAGCGAGCAGGGTTCACAATCACCCTCCTTATCCAGTCGGTTGATCGATAGAGATCCCCTCAACCTTTGAAAGTGCCAGCGGCCCGACAGGTGTATAGCACTAGCGAGTTTTTCACATCACAGCCCCGGCGGGGCGACAGGCGAATAGGGACACTCGCTTGAAGTTTTGTGACCAATAGCCACCAATCCGCCGACTCTAATCCGTGAAATCCTTCAATCCGTGAAAATCCGTGATACAGAATTGATCCGCCACAATTACCAGATTAAACACATTCACCACCCGATCCTTGATCCTCCTCGGAACACACCCCTACCCACCGCCAGGAATCGGAAACCACAGTCCCCCTGTTTTAGCCGCCAACGCTTTATCCAGCGTCCTATTCACACCGATAACGTCCAGTTTAATGCCCGCGCCTCGGCACCGGTGCAACACCTCCGTAATGGGATACGAGCCCTTCGTGGCTTCGTCCGTTACGAGAATAAACCGCCGCTCCGCATTGGATCGAAATTTCACCCGTTTGATTGACTTGACGATTGCGTCATACGCCCGCTCATCGCCTCCGCGTTGAATGACATGCGACTCAAGCAGGTATTGATACTTGGCATAATCCTTTGTTTGGGGAAACACGATGGTGTCCCTATCAAGGTATTTGAAGGTGATAATTCCCAAGGTGAAGTTGACCTCTTTCTCTTGAAAAACATCCACCATACGCTTAAGCTGCCCTCCCACCGCACGGATGTTATCCTCCATGCTGCCGCTGGAATCCAACAGGAAAACAATATCCGCGGGCGAAGTATTCGTCCCGCCCGCCACGCTATCGGCGATTCCCTCCAGCGCCGTGCCAATCTGCTCTTCACGGCTCGCCGGAGGAGTGTGCTCAACTAATGTTTTGGGCTGTTTTTCCGTTGCTTGAGATGAATCCCGTTTAACCTCGACCTCCCGCGCTTGCGGCGATCGGGTCAGAACGCCGGTAGGAGAACCTCTCGATTCCTCGGACAGCGGTTCCATCCGCGGATGGTCGGACAGCATCGTATCAGACAGGTCGAGGTCCGCATCCGTGTTCAACGTTTGAGAGGCGAGCGGGGTTAGCTGCGCGATGCGCTTGACTCGGTCGGCTGAGGGGCGGGATTGAGTAGAAGTATGGTCTATAGTTGGTCGGGTCGGTTTGCGGTTTTGCGGTGCCGCACTGACCATTTTCCTTGCGCTTGAGATGTGGAAGTGTGGGAGGTCCACAAGTTCAATCGGCTCCATCACAATCGGCTCCGGTATCAGCGGCGGACGATACCACTCCGGCAGCCGAATGTTCATGATGGCAAGTACAAGAATGTGCAGGACCAGCGAGAAGAGGAGCGAAACGCGCGAGCGCCATTGACGCCTAGGTCGTTTGTCGTCCAACTTAGTGTTGACATTGGTCTTAGCCCAACTATCATATTGATGACGCAGCAGTGCCCTTCCGGTGACACACATCACGTGTGTCCCAGCAGGCACGGCTTGAATTTTTCTAGCCTTCTTTATTGTCCTGCGCGTTATCATTGAAATTCACTGCAAGTGTTTGTCCATCCATTGGAGGATGCGTTTCAGTCGGTCTAAACGCAAGTCCGGCGGCCCACTGCGCGACAGATCGTGGCTCGCTTCCGGCGGGTATCTGACGAACTCAACCTCGCGATTGAGGCGTTTCAGTGCGATAAACAGTTGCTCGCCCTGCTCTATCGGGCATCGCAGATCGCCCTCGCTGTGGAGAATTAGCAGGGGAGTATTAATATTTTGAACGCAGCTCAGGGGTGACAGTTTCCAGTAGAGCGTCGGATCCTCCCACACCTCTGACGGGAAGTAGGTGCGATCGCCCATCAGTTGCACGTCGCACGTTCCCGCCATGCTTATCATGTTGGTCACGCTGCGCTGCGTCACGGCGGCTTTGAACCGGTCCGTATGGCTAACCGCCCAATTAGTCATGAATCCGCCGTAACTGCCCCCTGTGACGCCCAACCGTTTGGAATCGACGTAACCTTGGGCGATGGCATAATCAACCCCCGCCATGAGATCGCTCAACTCCGGATCTCCCCATGAGCCTCGAATTGCAGCCGTAAATTCCTCGCCGTAACCTTTACTGCCGCGCGGGTTCGTGTAGAGCACGACATAGCCTCGCGCCGCGAGAAACTGAAACTCATGAAAAAAGGCGTCCCCGTACTGTGTATGGGGACCACCGTGAATCTGAAGAATCAAAGGATATTTCCGACCCGGTTCGAAATCTGGAGGTTTGACAATCCAGCCTTGAATCTCTTTTCCATCATACGTGTCGAACCAGATTTCCTCCGGCGTGGAGAGAGACAACTCCGCTTTCCAATCCCGGTTCAGATCGGTCAACCTCAGAGGAGCGCTTCCATTACCGCCCGCGGTCGGGAGCAGATAGACGTCGCCGGGTTCTGCCACACTCCCGATCTGTAGCGCGACCTGCATAGTCTCGCGGTCCGCGGAAAAGGAACACACATCAATTGCGCCTTGCGTCAACTGGAGAAGTTCGCCGCCGCTGCGATTCACGCTATAGAGGTGACAACATCCTCTATCGCTGACGAGGAAAAACAGTCCGGCGCCGTCCGCGCTCCAGATTAGGGATGCCGCTCCGACCTCGGATTCGGACGTATCACCCAGCGTATGGTGCCCCACTGGACGGTCTAAGCCGAGCGTGAGATCTCGCGCCTCCCCGTTTTGGATTGATACGACCCGGAGACGCGGGTCGGACACACCCCACACTTCATCCGGACGGTCATGTCCGATATAAGCAATTTCCGCGCCATCGGGCGACCAAACGGGGCTTTGCATGTGCCCGGACTGTTTCGTCAAACGCCGCGCCGTCCCGCCATCGGAAGGAATCGACCACAGATCTTGGTGTCCCGGCGTCAGGTCCGCATCCGCGGAGCGATTTGAGACGAAAGCAATCGTTTTTCCATCAGGCGACCATGCCGGAGAGTGGTCGTCGTAATCCTCCGAGGTGAGTTGATTCACGTCCCCCGTTTCCGCGTTCACGGTCTGCACGCGCCAGCGTTCGCCACCGTTGTAGCCCGTGCCATCCTCCCGGTAACCTGCGCGGCGGATGACTCGGGGCGGATATGACGTGTTTTCCTTTTCACGCGCCTCGCGCTCCGCTTTCCGATCGGCATGGGGTTTGGCGCGGAAAGTAAAAGCAACCTTCGTCCCGTCGGGCGACCACGCCAGCGAGCCGATGCTTCCCTCCTCCAACTTCGTCAACTGCCCCGCCTCTCCCCCATCGACGGGGATGAGCCAGACTTGGGCTGAATCGCTCCGGTCGGAGACAAAGGCGATACGCTGTCCATCGGGCGACCAGCGGGGCGAGGTGTCGCCGTAGTCTCCCACGGTGAAACGGCGAGGTTTCCTTCCGGTTGTGGACACTAGCCAGAGATTGGAGAAGTATTTGTTCCTTTCCGCATCTATCCACCGCGAGACAAACGCCACCTGTGTGCCGTCAGGCGAAAGCTGCGGCTGGGAAACAAAACGCATGGTAAGCAAATCTTGAGCATCTATCTTCCGGGGTGTTGCCGTCATTGCAAACCTCTCTTTTGTTCGTTCACGCTCGGATTGAAACACTGAAATTCAGTCTCCGGATTTATCGCGGGTCATTCGTGCGCTTGAATAATAACACATCCGCAGGTACAACTGCCCTGAGTCTTTGAAGTCTAACACATGAATCGCAACTGTTACACCGAATTTGCACTTTAACACCCGCGAGGAGAATTGCGAGCATCAAATCGAAAACCCTAGATCGGGAGTGAGTCGTCTTAGGCGCTGACGAAATAGCTTGTACACAACGTGACGAATGTGTTATGAATGCTCCAGTGAAGGGCAGCTGGCGGGCAAACAGCTTGGAAAGACGGAAAAAGCATATCGGGGACAATGCGTTTTCGGAGGCATTGAGTCATGGACGGTTTTCTTGAAGCGCTTAAGCTATGGGTGCCGTTTTCGGGATTTTGTGTAGCGTTTTTCGCGCTCGGCTGGCGGGTTGTGAATCGGAGAGAAGACAAACTTGAGGCGCGCCTTCAACAATCAATGAACCGGTCCCGAGAAGACGCGCAACAGAGAGAAGACAAACTTGAAGAGCGCTTTCAACAAACAATGAATATGCTTCGGGAAGATGCCAGGCAGAGAGACAATCAACTCGAAGCGCGCATTGATAGCGCAGAAAATCGACTCGAAGCGCGCATTGATAGCACAGAAAAACGACTTGACGTACGCATTGACGAAACAGAAGAACGACTTGAAGCACGCATTGACGAAACAGAAAAACGACTTGACGTACGCATTGACGAAACAGGAAAACGACTTGAAGCACGTATTGACGAAACAGAAGGGAGACTTGTAACGCGTATGGACGAAGGTTTTGGAATTCTCAGAGACTCAATTGACCAATTACGGAATGATATCCAACAGATAAACGCTCGAGTAGAAGCTAATGCGCGAACATTTCACGCCGACATAAGTAAACTCGCCGAAAAGATTGAGACAAACTCCCACGACCTTCGAGTAGAACTTGCGCAATTGAATCAGAACCACGTCAATCATCTTGAACACCACGAAGAAATTCGACAGCGCGCAGAAAATTAATAGGATGTCAATCTTCCTCGCACCGAGTTTTTTATTGTAAACTTGGTTCCTTCCTTCGACAATCCCATCTCTATGTTTTGAAAACCAACACATGGATTGAAGTCTTGGTTTTCACTCTATGTTTCCTCCATCAGCATCGTTGAAAAACTGAACGATAATATGATCTGGTAATACCATTTCACTTGAATTACAGTGCATATAGTGCTTTCCATATACTATTATGACAACTGATTCCCTTACACCAAACCCCGTAGGCGGGAATCAAATGAGCGAATAGCGAATGCGATAGAGATCCTCTTGCCCCGCTTTGGACAGACTTGATTGACGCTATTAATGCACTGCTAATAGACATCTTTCCTAATTAACGGTAGTAGCTGCCGATTGATAATCAATTGGTTTAAAGCGAAAATTGACGTCACCGAGCTTTTTTTCCAGCGGAACAGTGTGTTTAAGGCTATTTTGGATTGACTCATATAGCCCCGGCGGGGCGACAGGTAGCAACTTGCATTAATCAGATCAAGAAGGTACAGAGGCGTCAAGCAGGGAAACAAGCATAGAGGTGCGCCCCTTGAATCTCTTGACATTGCGTCTGCGCCTTTGGTCACTCAACGCTGTGAATTAATCCCGATACAACTGACATTATTTTGGAAAGATGTCTAATATATAGAAATGGTATGAGTTGCCGTGTTTGAAGGGATCTCTATAGGAACTCTATCGTATTCGCCAATCACTCACTTGATCAGTCGCTGTCCGTTCGATTGATCTCCTTTGAGCCCATCTACGACTAGCGGATTCTCTTGTTACACCCCCCGCAATCTGTTATACTAAACTCGCTTTTGAGAGTTTGAAGAGAAGAGTTGCGGCACGGAAAAATCACGCATGGGGCAGTGCCCATATGCACGCAATTCCTTCTACTCGGAACCCGAACATCACTTGTATAAAATGGAGAACGGTATTGGCAGATAGAAAATCAACAAATATTACGTGGCATGAGGGGACAATTACGCGGGAAGACAGGGAAAAACTTCTTGATCAAAAAGGATGTGTGCTGTGGTTCACCGGGCTGTCCAGTTCCGGCAAATCCACCTTGGCGCTCGAGGTAGAAAACACCCTGCACGGACGCGGTCGGTTGACCTACGTCCTTGACGGCGATAACGTCCGCCACGGCCTAAACAAGAACCTCGGTTTTTCACCGGAGGACCGGGAAGAGAATATCCGCCGCATCGGAGAGGTGTCGAAACTGTTCGCGGATTCCGGCGTCATCGTGATGACCGCGTTCATCTCACCCTATCGTGCAGATCGGGACACAGCGCGGGCGTTGGTTGAGGATGGACGTTTTATCGAGGTATTTGTGGACTGTCCGCTGGAGGTGTGTGAGGAACGTGATCCGAAAGGATTATACAAGAAAGCACGGGCAGGTGAAATCCCGGAGTTCACGGGAATTAGCGCGCCCTATGAAGCGCCGGATCAACCGGAGTTAGCGATAAACACGGCGGAATTGACACTTGAAGAATGTGGCGAGAGGGTAGTCAAGATTCTTGAAGACAGGGGATTAATTCCGATTTGACCAGCAGTTTAAACATTCGCAGACGAGGGTGTGTGGGCAATTGAGCGAAGCTGTCCGTAATCGTAGGGACGAGGGGCTCTCTATGAGGATTTACTATCGCACTCGTTATCCATTCGCTTGATCTTTCCCTATCCAGTCTGTTGATCCTCGCCCATTGACCGATGTGCGTTAGCAGTCTAAAACATACGGGTGAGTATAGATTCATATCTTGATACAAAGACGTTAATTTTGGAAAACCTGCCTACAGAAGTCCGAAATCTTCTCTGATGCGCGACCAGAGGGTTGGGAGACCCAACCCCTACAAAAACAGAGACCGCGATTATAGCCCCTTACACCTTCCGGAATAACGTCACATTCTTTCGCGGAAACTCAACCCTCCATCCATACCGTTCGGCAATCCATTCCATCGTTTCACGCGTGTAAAAGCACACATGCGTCGGCTCGCGGTGGTACCACCAACGCGTGAAATCCACATCCGGTTCCAGCATCTCGGTCATAATGCCGAGCCACCCGCCACTTCGCAGCAATCCGTCCAGACGCCGAAACTCCTTTCCCGGTTGATAGAAGTGTTCCACCGTCTCCGTGCATGTGATGAAATCGTATGTGTGGTTTAGAACATCGGCGTTAGGTGCGAAGAAGGGATCGTAGAGGTTCATCCTGAATCCCTGCTCCTCAAGCATTACGGAGAGCGTCGGTCCCGGACCCGATCCGAAGTCGAGTCCTTCGGCGGCGGAGGTTAGCTTAGGGACAAGGTGGGTGCTCAACCGGCTGAGAAACTCACGGTAGCGAGGATCATCTGGTCTGTTTTCGTGGAGTTGATACCGGGCGAGTTCGGCGTCCTCGTCCAGATGGTATTCCGAGGACAGAACAGTTAGCTGACAGACATCACACCGCCAATACTGTTTGTCGTCGACGGTCGCGACTTCTCGGACGTGCTCCGAGAAACATAGCGGGCACATGTGCCTTACCGACCGAGTTCGCCGAATTGCTCTCGGATCCAATGGACGACCGTGGTCACCATTAGGCTGGTGGATTTGTCGCCAAAAACGTGGTCGGCGCCTTCCAGCTCTATGAGTTCCTTCGGCTCCTTGGCGTTCTCGAATATCTCTCGGGATTCACCTATCGGCACAACATCATCTTCGGTGCCGTGAACCAGCAGCCACGGAACCGTAATCCGCGAGCCGCGATCTACCACACTGTCTATCTGCGCCATATCGTCCATGTAGGCGCTCGAAAGTGGACAATCCGGATTGTCCCACATGACTCCTTGATCGGGCGTTTCGTCGCCGAATTCGGTTTGAGCGAAGGTCTTCGTGTGAACCATGCCGGCAAGCGAAACCAGCAGCCTGATTCGGTTGTCTTGACTCGCCCGCAGCACGCCCACCGCGCCTCCCATGCTGTGACCGACGTAGCAGACGGAGTAATCACTCAAAGCATCAAACACCGACCCGAGATCTTCAACTTCCTTCGAGATTGTCGAATCGATGAAGTTTCCTTCCGAGTCACCGTTGCCCGAAAAAGAGAATCGCAGTACGGGGATTCCGACGGCGGCTAACCCGTTTGCCAATGCGACGACAAAGGGACGGTCCTTGTTCCCGGTGACGCCGTGCCCCAGAACCACAATCTGCTTGAAACTTGCTTCCCCTTGATGGAAACTGTAATCGAGTCGTTCACCGTGTGAATTTCTTATGTCTCCAATCATAGAATTCCTCTATAGTCATATATATGCACATATTAAATTGTGTTTTTTTGACAATGGCGATATGTACCAAAACGCCCATTGTAGGAGCGACCTCCCGGTCGCGACTTCCTGTCGCGAGCAAATTCGTCCTTACAGAGATCGCGCAATGAATTGCGCTACTACAAACGAACTGCGTAAGTTCGAAATGTATGGCTCTAAGTTGAGATGACTATAAACCTACGAACATCCCCACGCTATCTACGATTCTGTAGTCGCTTGGGAATCATCAGGATAGAACTTGCGACGAGAGATGACACAAAAAAACCTCCCGACGCGCGCCAGAATTAGTGCAAATCGGGAGGTATGTGCTACGAACAGGAGGGTTTATCGACTCCCGTTGCCGTTGCCTTTCAACGCATTAACAATCTTCTCCGGCTTAATGGGCAGGTCGTTAATTCGTACACCGGTGGCATCGGTAACAGCGTTCGCAAAGGTGGCTAACGTCGGCGTGAGGGAAGGCTCGCCGACCCCTTTTGCGCCGTAAGGCCCATTGGGAGCGGGCACTTCTACAATGACACTCTCGATCCTCGGAATATCCGCCGATGTCGGGACGCGGTAATCGACAAAACCGGGGTTCACGTTTCCGTTCTCGTCATACTGCATCTCCTCCATCATCGACCAAGCGTATCCCTGAACGACTCCACCCTCAATCTGGCCTTCAACCGCTATCGGGTTAATCGCGAAACCCACATCTTGCGAAGCAACTGTCCTGAGAACTTTGGTGTTCCCCGTTTCCGGGTTGACCTCCACTTTGGCAATCTGCACAGCGACAGCGGGTGCGCTGAGTCTACCTGACAGTGAACCCTTGCCGACAACCGGCCCGCCGGTCGTGCTCAAGCTGTATGCTGCCAACTCGCCGAGGGAGAGCGATTTGGGCGAATCTCCGTTTGTCGAAGACACTTTCCCGTCTTTGAGTTCTACGTGCTCAACCTCCGTGTTCAACCGTTGCGCCGCAAGTTCGAGGAGCCGTGTCCGTGCATCTTCGGCGGCCAACTTCGCGGTGTTGCCCATGGTGAAGGTGACGACGCTTCCGCCGGAGCCGGTGTTGTACGGAGCCGAATTGGTGTCGCCTCGGGTGATGGAAACGTTATCATAAGGCACCGTCAAGACCTCGGCAGCAATCTGCGCCATTGCCGTGTCCGTTCCGGTGATGTCCATGGAGCCGTGGAACAGTCGAATACTGCCGTCTTCATGAACGGAGACGTATACGGCGCCCGGTCCGCACCCGTTTGTCCAATCGCCGACCGCGACCCCCCAGCCCTGGTTCGGAGCTTTCTCGCGGTTCCACCAATCAACAGCATCTGCCGCTGCCTGGAGCGTCTCTTTGTAGCCCACTATCGGCTCGGTAGCTCCCGCGGGAACCTGATCTCCCTCCTCGCGCATGTTCTTCATGCGAAGATCTACCGGATCCATGCCGATAATTCCGGCTATTTCGTCGAGTTGGGATTCGCCTGCGAAAATCGCCTGCGGCGCGCCCGGTGCGCGATACGATGTGGTACCGGACTTATTCGTGTGTACGGCATAGGCATCCATCTGCAAGTGGGGAAAGTTGTAGACGCCGCGAATACGGATGGTGTTGGCGATAGGACCTCCGGCAACCGAGCCGCAATCCCAGAAGGCTAGCGCTTTTCGGGCAACAAGCGTTCCGTCGTTCATCGCGCCGGTCTTGAGCTTGATTACGCACCCTGCTCCCGGTCTGCCGTCAAGAAACTCCTCTTCACGGTTCAACTGTGCTTTGACCGGACGCCCCGTTTTCTGTGAAAGTATAACAGCCGGCACGTGCGTGGCTTGGATGTTGAAACGCCCGCCAAAACCGCCGCCCATGGTTACGCCGACGACGTTGATGTCACTAAGCGGGATACCGAGCACGCCGGCAATCCCGGAACGAATAGCGAAGTGCCCTTGGGTGCTCGCCCAAACGGTCAGTTTGCCGGAAGGTTCTGCGTGAGCGACCGACACATGCGGCTCCATGTACACCTGATGAACGCGCGGGATGGTATACGTGCCTTCCACGACGACATCGGACTCGGCGAAGCCCTGTTCTACGTCGCCCGCGGCTTCGTGGGTTTCACCGGCGACATTGTAGTACATCTCATCGTCTAGCCCTGCCAACTCGGCATTCAATCTTTCAATCTCGGCACCGTTGTCCTCGCCTGACCCTTTGGACAGTTTCTTGAGTTGTCTGGTTATGACCCGCCTGCGCGGTCCGTCTTTCGTTCTGTCGTTGAGCAGATTGGGTGAGTCGGGTTTGATTGACTCCAGCACATCCTGCACGACGGGCAGCGGCTCATATTCGACTTTAACGAGGTCCGCCGCTTCCTCCGCGATATCGGGATCCGTTGCGGCGACCGCGCCTAACGCCTCGCCGTAATACAGCACCTTATCCTTTGCAAACACCGCCCGACCGGTCGGGATATCGTCTTGTGTAATAATCGCATGAACCCCGGGCAGTTTCTCAGCCTCGCTCGTATCGATGCTGAGGATTTTGGCGTGGACCTCCGTGCTACGGAAGATTCTTGCGTGGAGCATTCCGGGAAAGTTGATGTCTGCTCCGTACTTTGCCGCGCCGGTTACCTTTTCCAAGGCATCCACTCTTGGTAGCCGTTTTCCAACAACTGCGTGTTCTGACATGGCGCTCCTACCTTCTCTAGTTGTAAGAATCAGGAAAACTATTTAGTTCGAGATAGTGTAAATGCTCTGTTAAACGGAAGTACAATACTCGTGAATCAATACTGTCAACAACCGTGGCTGACGCTAAAGATTTGCGACCGAGTCTTGCAACTTGCCTCGTCCCAAAGCCACATTGCATCGCTTACACGTATTGATGGTTTTGTCACCGATCTCGCGGCTGTAAAGCACCTTGACGCCGGTCCTGTTGCATACCGGGCAGGTTCCTCTGCCGCTGTTATATTCCGAACGGATGCCGTGTCCTCGATGGGTTTTAGCCATTTTCATCCCCTACTTTCTTATCGTGTTTAAGCATTTGCGCGCATTGTCTCCGCCGCGCTCAGGACTGCCTCTACTATTTTCGTATACCCGGTGCACCGACAAATATTTCCGCCGAGCGCATGCCGCATTTCGTCTTCCGGTATATTCGGATTGTCGTCAAGAATCGCTTTCGCCGCCATGATAAAGCCGGGAGTGCAGAAACCGCACTGGTACCCGCCCTTCTCCAAAAAGGCTTGCTGAACGGGGTGCAACTGACCGGGACTGGAAATCCCTTCAATCGTCGTGACCTCTTTGCCGTTTGCGCTGACCGCGAGCATCATGCACGATGTCACCGGCTCGCCATCGACGATTACGGTGCAGGCGCCGCAATCACCGGTGCTGCATCCCTCTTTTGTTCCGGTCAACCCGATTGTGTCGCGAATGACCGCCAACAAGGTTTTGCGGGGTTCGACAAACAGTTCCTGCAAATCATCATTGACGGTAAAACTTATCGGATGTTTCCTCATGTTTGCGCGGTTCCTTTTCTATGCTTGTGCTCGTGCCGCAGCCGCCGCTGCAGTCTCCCTGGTTAAAGCCGCCACTATCTCTCTTCGATGCTCTGCACTACACCGTAAATCCGATATGGGACTCGACTGCGCCGCAGCCGCTCCCGCCGCTTGTTGCAATATCTCGTCACTAACGGAATTGCCGGTAATAATGGTCTCCGCGTCGGTGGCTCGAATCGGCTTCGGGGCTACAGCCGCCAACCCTATCTTCGTATCTGCTACCTTACCGTTGTTCAGACTTACGGACGTTGCCACGCCGACAAAGGCGAGATCCATAACTTGCCGAATCTTGTGTTTGAGGTATTGTGATCCTGTATTCGCGGAACGCGGTGGCATTGAGAAACCCGAGAGGATTTCGCCCGTCTGCAACACGGTTTCCCCCGGACCGAGGAAGAAATCCGCAATCGGTACCGTACGCTCGCCCTCACCGTCGGCGATATTGACCTGCGCGTCCAGCACCAGTAGTGCGGCGGCGGTATCCGCGGCAGGGGAACCGTGAGCTATGTTCCCGCCAAGCGTGGCTAGGTTACGTATCTGGACGGATCCGACTTCCTCCGCGCCCTCGGCAAGCGCGGTATAACGTTCACGCACGATTGAAGAGCGTTCTATAGCTCGCATCTTCGTCATGGCGCCAACCCACAACCCGTTATTATCATCGTATGTGATGCCTTCTATTCCGGGGACGTGCTCCAAGCTGATGACATACTTGGGAGTCAGTGCCCGATCTTTCATCCCGATAATCAGGTCTGTCCCCCCACCCAAGAGTTTGGCTTCGCCGCCGTATTGAGCAAGCAGCGTGGACGCCTCGCCGATTGTCTTGGGTTCAAAATACTCGAAACTTCTCACAAGTTACCCTCCATCAACGTCTCATACAACCCTCGCCTCGCAGGATAGCCAACATGGTATGAATGCTGCTTTCAACGGCTAAAGAATACCAAACTTGGTTATGATTGTCAACATTATATAGGGAGGAGGGCAGGAGAATCGTATCTAATTCAGGGGATGTCTCATGGCGGTAGAATTTGCGATAAATGTTGGGTTTCACTCATATTTTTGGCATGTCCATGCAAAGCGGGGACTCGAAAACGACTCTAAGATTAGCGATCATTAACGAATTCCGTTCAACCCAACCTACAATTCTAGGAAATCGACTCTCACCAAATCGCCGTTTTCCTCTCTTGGATGAAATCCTCTCCGTTGCGCGTCTTGATAGGTTTAAGGTAGGAACCACAACACCTTGCCCCATTATAAGAAGGTGAATTAACGCCGCGCATGCTGTGATTCCGTAGGGGCACGATATTCAACAGACAGATGCGGGGTTTCTAGACGTGCATTTCCCCGATGGCGCGAGGTTAGGCAACTCTCCAATACACCGCTCGCCAAGAGTGTGCGCTCCGCCGGATACGGGGCGGCACCCGTTTCAAATAACTCCTCGATCTTGGCTATAAGACACGCGGAGTAGGTGACGTTCGGGGTCGGTGTTAAGAAAAACTGCGTTGACACCGGCACTCGCTCGTCCTTAAGCCGCGCGGCAAAACAGTAATCTCGCACTGCGCCGTTGAGCATCAGCAGGACCGCCCTCAATCCGTCGTTGTATTCAATTAAATAGGCAGACGGATTGTCGACGAGCCGCTGCAGTTCACCGGTGCGGAGAAGGTCCTGTGTTCTACCGTCTTCGAGCGTCAAGCCGCACGGTGTGTCGCTTCGCGAGAGCGCGGCTTCCAAGAGTTCGTGCGACCAAACACCTTTCTCGCCGGCTTCCCAAACAGCATCGCCATCGATTAGTTGCACTGCGGCGACACCGGTTTCGCCGCCCTCCCGGCGTTCCACCATGCACTGCATCGCCTCCAAGGCGTGATAATCCATCGGATCGGACCCGCCAACACCTACCATGAGCGCGTCTTCTATCTCGCACCCCAACGGCAACTCAACATCGGGTAACCGCCACGTGACAGGCAACGATGAGCCTGCCAAAAGCCCAAAGCCAAGGCGGTGTCCATCGTCTACCATCTCTTTCGCTTTCTCAAAACTGTAGGAGAGGTGTTTATCGTTATAGATAGGCACGGCACGTCCATCTGCCTCAAAGACCTCGACGCACTCCTTGAAGAATTCATACCGCGGATAAATCACCTGGTTTTTGTCATTGTGTGGGTAGTCGCCGTGCTCCGCGATGAGGAGAACTGCGTCCACATCGAGTTGGTCGCCGCCGCACCGGAGCGCCTCGGCAATAGTCGGGTAAACGGAAAAGTCAAATTCTCTCGCCCGGTCAATACTCTGGTCACCCTCTGGCTTCTGGTCGATGTATAGAGACACAATTTTCATATCTGGGCGATGCCATCTCCCCTCGGTCGGATAGCCAACGAGAAACCGGTCGGCGAAGTGCTGCGCGTGCGATAAGTAGCGATAGATGGTCGCGATGACAGCGATTCGCTTCATAAACTTATGTCCTCCAAAAGGTTGACGATTCAGTCGGTTGATAGGCGATGTCCAAATAGGGCGTTTCCTGCTCTGCGCCTTCGGCAGCCAGACTATCAACCCCTGCCGCAACCAGCCCCGTCGTCAACAATGTTCGTTCAACCGGATAGGTTGCCTCGCCAGTCAAAAACATCTTCTCAATATTGTTAACCAGCGGCGAGAAGAAATTTGCTAACGTCGTCCGTGCAGGTGGCATCGGGAGATACATCTGCGTCGAAAGAACCTGGCTGTTGGAGCCAATATAGGCGGCGAAATTAAAATCCTGCACTAACCCGTTCATCAACATCATGGTAGACTTGAGTCCATCGCGATGCTCATATTGGTAGGCTATCGGGTCTGTCACGATCTCCTTCAACTCGTCAAGGGTTGGAAATGGATTGTTAAACCCGTGGCGCGGTGGCGTAAGGGTATGACTCCGACAGAGCGCCGCTTCAAATAGTTCCCGCGACCAGAGCTTCGTGTGATGTGCTTCCCAAAAGGCGTCGCCGCGGTATGCTTGCAGCCATTTCACACCGCTTTCCCCGCCCTCGCGACGCTCTACCATACACTGCAAGGTTTCCAGCGCGTGGAAGTCATAGCTATCCACGCCGCCGTAGCCGACGCACACCGCCTCTGATACCGGCACGCCGAGCGGCATATCAATTGAGGGCGTGCGCCACGTAACGGGCAGCGATGAGCCCGCCATAAAAGCGAAGCCCATGGATTGAGAGATGTCGTACATTTCACGCGCCCACCCCCAGTTCCATGAGAGATGTTTGTCGTTAAATATCGGTACGCTGCGTCCGCTGTTTTCGTAGACATCGGTAATCTGTTTGAAGTGTTGGTGTCGCGGATAGAGGCGTTGTCCCTTCTCGTTGGCGGGATATTCGCCGTGTTCGCCGATAAGGAGAACACCATCAATGGCAAGTTCCGCGCCGCCGAGGGTTAGCGCTTCCGCAATTGTCGGATAAGTCTTAAGCGATGGAAAGCGTTTCAACCGTTCGCGGCTAAGATCGTTGTCTTTGACCTGTTCCACATAGAGAGAGACGAGATCCATCGGCGGGTGATGATGTCGGCTGTTCCACCCGTAGCCCTCCAAGAATCGGTCGACAATGTGCTGGGTATGCGAGTATTTGTGATAAATTGTCGCGATAGCCGCAATTTTAGGTCGTTTTTCCATTATTCCTCCCTCCAAGGTAAAGTCTAAAAGCGTTTGGAAGTGCCACCAAACCCCGGACTTTTTCTTGTCGTGTAAAATCCTGTCGCCGATTCTTGAATATCGTTCATCCCTACGGCATTATACCCTATTTGCGGTGCTGAGTGTTAACCCATTTGTGCCCGATAAGCTTGCCCTGCCGTCTGTCTGAATGATAGTCTAGTAGGACTTTCGCGCTTCAAATTCTAAGGAACCACTGGATAAAGAGCAGGATTTTCTATAGCACTGGTTATACACTCGCTCAATCTCCTTTGATGGATAGAAACCTCATAGTGATCGCGCGCTGGAGTTTCCGATGAGTGACGAATCGGTGTTGCTATTCACTTTGAAAATCTCCTCTTTGATCTGATGATAGTCGATCGCCAAGATTCAGATGTGTGTTCCCTGTCCCTTAGTGACACAAAAGTTGTGGATGGGGGTGTGATGTGATATAATCGATTTGTCAACGAAAATCAGGACATTTCCTCTCAAGAGAACTTTCGACTTGGTTTATTTATCACACAATAAAATTAGGAGATAAATTTATGGCAACAGAAATTCGCGAAAGCGAAGGTGTTCTTATTATAAAACCCTCCGGTCGGATTATCGGCCCCGCCGGCACCGAACTGAGAGAGCAGATAACCGGAGAGCTTGAAAAAATCTCGGGTACGCCGAAGGTTTTAATCGACCTGGGAGATGTCGCGAGAATTGACAGCAGCGGTCTCGGCACCCTCGTCGCGTGTCACGTTTCCGTCGCCCGCAAAGATGGGCGCGTAGGTCTCATTAACATCGGGAAGGACACACAGAATTTGATAGTCATGGGACGGCTGATTTCCATCTTCGAGCGTTTCGATAGTGAAGACGAAGCCATTGCCGCGCTGAACTCAGACGAATAGCGAACGCATACAGGTGCTCTGTACTGAGAATCTCATTCGTGCGGTAGGTTTCCCGTCTTTCTCTCTCGTCACACATTGTCCCGCTATTCCCCATCCCACCGTCGTCGCGATAGACTTTCGGACCATCCTTACTGTATCCACAGATTGCCAGACGAAATTCATAGTCAATCACAATCAAATTTACACATGCTTGTTGATGTTTGAAAATGCTTACAGCAAACTATCTGTAGGAGCGACCTTCCGGTCGCGATATCCTGTCGCGAGGCAAAGTTCGCTCTTACAGAAGCCGCACAACAAATTGCGCTACTTCAAATCGATCCAACCCAATTCCACACATGTAATCATTAATTTCAATGACTATAACATGATAGAGGAATATTCTGTATGAAGTCGAAGGTCGTTGTTTTTACAGGAGGAAGGCAGGTTCGTTTTGCCGAAATCGATACTCCCGATCCCGCGCCAACCGAGATCACCTTACAGACGCTGGTGACGCTGATGAGTATGGGAACGGAGATGATCTGTTATCGCGGCGAATCAGACCCCGGCAGCCATTGGCATAACTGGGTAAAATACCCGTTCTATCCCGGTTACAGCAACGTGGGGCGGGTTATTAAGGTCGGGGCAGAAGTAGAAGAATTCAGCGAGGGGGACCGCGTTTTCTGTACCGCGTCCCACCGGGGCCACGTGAACCTTTCCGGTAACGAACCCGGAATCATCAAGATTCCCGAGGATGTAACCAGCGATAATGCCGTATGGTGTACGATGGCAGCCATTACGCAAACCGCGGTGCGTCAAGCCGAACACATCATGGGAGAAACCGCTGTCGTCATCGGCTGCGGCCCCATCGGGCAGCTTGTGACGCAATACCTGAAGGTGATGGGTCTCCGATCGGTGTTGGTGATAGACCAAATTCGGGCGAGGCTGGACATCGCGCTCGCGCACGGCGCGACAGCGAGTTTTTGCGGAAGCGTTGCCGATGCGAAGGATGCGGTCCTTGAGAGCACCGACGGCGAGCTTGCGGATGTGGTTTATGACGCAACCGGGCATCACGCGGTGTTGCCGTTGGCGTTCCCGCTGGCGCGTCGGTTCGGCAAGGTGGTTTTGCTCGGCGATAGCCCGCACCCCACGAAACAGCATCTCACGTCGGATCTTCTGACGCGGCAACTGCGTCTCATCGGCACGCAGAACTACCATCTGCCGCCGCAACACGCGGCGTGGACAGCTACCCGTCAGCGGCAACTCTTTTTACAGTACGTGCAGCGCGGACAAATGTCCGTTTCCGACCTGATTACGCACCGCTTCTCGCCGATCGAGGCGGCATCGGCGTATGCGCGGTTGGATGCGGAGCGCGGCGGCAGCGTGGGCGCCGTCTTCGACTGGTAAGACCAGTCTCACCAAGCATGTGCGTGGCAAACGCAACGAAGGCTTCGAGGCGTGTGGGCAGTGCCCGCCCTACGATAGCAAGGGTTTCGTAGTTCCAACTAGCTGAGGGGTGTGCATAATCGTCGTCTGAATCACAGATTCAGCAGATTACCCAGAAAACACGGATAAGCCAACGAAGCCATCACCGTGCCGTGGTGCCTCCAGAAAGCAAATTACAAAAATAGTTCCGATAGTCTGACACAGACCCTCGCTCCGGAGGAGCGATATGTCAATAGAATCCCGCACTCACAATTCCCGCGCTCCAGCGGAGCGCAATAGTGAATTCCGACAGATTTCCTACCATAACGACCTATGTTGTGTAGCAGATTCTACGTTATAAGACTTACGAACTTTGGATTATGGAAAATTAAACGCGCAATTCTTATATTTAATTCTTTTAGCAAATAAACCATTTACTGTTACCCACCTGCGCTTTTAAACGCCCGAAGGTTCAAACCCCGGCGAATCCTGAATCAAAGCTTCAACGCCCTCGGAACTCCCCCGAATCCCCCTACGAACCCGAAAATTCAATTCCCATAACGCGCATTTGTTGCTGTCCCAATGCAGAATATCCATCGCACGACCATAACTTAGCCATTTGTACTCCGTATGTTCATAGGATAGCTGCAACTGCTCCTCGCCGACTCTCACGCCAAAGCAATACTCGGGAATCACCAAGACATCGTCCCCCCACCTGAAACCGCAAACATTCGCCACGGGAACCATAGCGTACGAATCCAGCTTTATGTATTCGTTGCTTGGGTCGATGCCGGCTTCTTCGCGAGTCTCCCGTTTTGCGGCTTCCAGTGGAGATTCGCCGTTTTCTCCGCCTCCCGCTATCCCCTGCCAATAGCCGCCCGTTGAGGATTCGCGCTCAAGCACGGCGTAGAAAATCTCGTTATCCGGTGCGATTCTATATGGAATCACCAAGACTTGAAACGGCGCGCGACTCATACGCTTTCCTCCTACCCCTTTCCTTCACCGGCGGCCGATAACTCCATTCATTGCGCTGCGGCTACCATACACGCTGCGGAACACCCATCTCTCCTATAATTCAGATGCAAGAGCCTTGAGACAACATATCACATTTTGAGAATCATGTCAACGATTGGGGACGTTCCAGCGACGTGTCACGTATGATTGGCGGTGCCTGAAAGTGGCATGAGACGTGCGGCGCCAGGGCGGCTACGCCATGCTCTTAGCCTTCTTCACCTTCGGCTTCATTAGAAGGATGTCCCTGAACCTACCCGTACAAAAAATGGACATTAGCGTTCACTTGTCGGATACGGAAGCACGGCTCACCGGTGAGGCCCCGAGACACATCGGGGGAAGGTTTGATGGAGAGCACGCGGTAGTGCCTAGTCGGGCCAACGTCTGGAGTGGAACAACCACAGATGATGGGGCGGGATATTGGCGCGCGATACATCGTGGCACACAATTTGCGCACGCCCCTCTAACGCAATCAATCTGTAATGCTGTTTTCAAGGAAGGAGGTTTAACGATGCGGACTCTACGTTTAATGCGAACCGCTTTCATTCTCATGGTAACAATGGTTACGCTCGTGCGTGGATCGGATGCGGATATCGGGGCATGGATTCAACTTGATGACGGAGCAACCATGGGCGGTGTAAGGATTCTCGAAGCTTGGAAGCAGCGACTCTACGCAGGGGCAAGAAATGGAATCTTTATCTCCCACGACCATGGGAACACCTGGCAGACGACCTCGTTCAAAAACGCAGCAACTGCGATCACAATTGACGGAAATACTGCGTATGCGGGAACATGGAGCAAAGGTATATTTCGGTCGGATGATGCCGGGGAGACATGGAACCTGATCGTGGAGGGTTTGCCCTTTGACGAAACGGACGACGGGGAACGCTTTCACGGAGAAGTTCGCCGAATCCTTGTGACGTTCAACGAAATTATCACTGTGGGGTACCACTCCGGCACTTACGTATCAAACGATCGTGGTGAAACATGGCACGATTTTGCCAACCATTGGGACTGGGGAGACTCTATATGGTCAATGACGCAGTTCGAAGAGTATCTGTGGAGCGCAGTGTCGTCACATTGGATGGCTCGTTCGTCTGACAATGGCCGAACGTGGGAAATGCTTCCCGCCTTCAAGCCTAGCCGTGTCACTGACTGGGCGGCGCTTTATAATCGGTTGTACGTCGCTGGTCAGGAAGGCATAGGGCGATGGAATGAGAGGGAACAAACTTGGGAGTATCTAATGGAGGGGCTTCCAACCAGCAACTCTCAAAATCCGGACGAGCCGTCCTGGGTACACAATTTAGCGGTTTTTGGCGGTCGTCTCTTCGCTGGGATGGATCAGCATGGCGTTCACGTGTTTGATACACAAACGAAAGCCTGGTCTTCCGTTGGTCTGGACGGGCTTTCGGTTTATGCGCTACTATCGTACAAATCGTCACTGTACGCGGGTACGAGGGACGGTATCTATTGTGCCGCAATCTCAAGGGTCCACCCGCACGCAAAAGCCGTCACGACGTGGGCACGCGTGAAGCAGTTGGCTCACAAGAAAGATTGATTATCCAGCCCCAGTTGCCAATTCTCGTTAAGCTGGACTTTGTCCATTTGTAAGGGATAAGCGAGCGAATAGCAGGTAGGATTATCTATCGCGGTCGCTATGAGATCTGCCATCGCGTGAAAATCCCTATCGCACTCGCTATTCACTCGATTGATCCTATTCGGTCGGTTGATCCTGTTCGGTCAGTCGATCGTTGTTCACTCGCTTGATCGCAGTGCGCACGCTAAAAGAAGACTTGATTATTTGGTTTTCAATTCGAGGAGTTTTGCCCGTCTAGACGTATGCACTAAGTTGTACCTCTTCTTATACTCCTCAAGCTCCTCCTCTTTGTTGTCGCCGGGATCGTGCCATATCAGGACGTAATCGGCGTTTGCTTTGTCTTCCTTGGTGGGGTGAGATTTCCAGTTCACCGGAAAGTAGGGAAACCTCGCCTCGTAGTTGCCGAGGTAGACGATATCCTTCGCCGCCAGTGCGTAGTAGCACGGCGAATGGTGGAACGGGTCGACGTATTTCACATCCCCCAACGGTTCGGACAAGCCGGAACCGTCGCCGAGGACGAAGGTGGAGTGCGGCTTAATGAGGTTGGTCGCCGCTACTTGCTCCGAAATTTCGGATTGAAGAGCGCCGTACTCGTAGTAGTATCTGCCAATGTGTATTAGGGACAGGATTACCAAGGCTCCGCCGAAGATGTATCGCAGCGACCTGTGGAACGCGGCAAACCAAGCCGCCAAGAATAGGAAGATGAAGATATAAATCCTTTGGTTGACCCAACTCCCGCCGGATTGATTGCTCGGCGACGTGAAAAACAGCACCGTGAACATTATGGCTAACAGCAGGAACACATCCCGCTCGCTGAACCATTGCCGTTTCCATATCCGATGCACCAGTGTCGCAAGCGCCGCGGCAAAGAGCACTCCCAATATGGGCCGCGTAACGTAAACGTGCCAGTCGGTATATGAAACCAGGATGCGCATGTTCCAGAAGTAGCGTGCCGACCACTCCATCTCAGGCACTGTCTCATTGAACGGCTGGAGCGTACGCAGAAAGTAGATCAACCCCAGCGTGTGCGCCAGCAGCATGTAGCCGGCGTATATCCCCAGCGGTTTCAGTTGGTGCAGTATCCCACGCCAGACTCCGGTGACGGAGAAGCCCGTCGGTTTCAGTCCCCACAGATTCCTGACCGTCCCCGAGACGAAATCGAAGAGTACGATTACCGCCATCGCCGACAGGAGCAGGGCGTAGGAACCGAAATGGGTCACGTAGGTCAAAACCAGCAGGACGTTGAGGACGACAATCTGGCGAACTTGAATGTCGCGTCTGTGTTTCCACCAATAACCTAGCGTAAACAGGGCGAAGGAGACGCTGAGCGAGAAGTTATAAAACCCCATGTGAAGCAGGTTATGGTGGGAGAAGATGAAACCGGCCAGACTGAAGAGTACATATCTTCGATCTATCGCCCCCAGGAGGTAGCACAGCGACAACGGCAACAACGCGATGGTCACGGCGAGAAAAATCTTCTCCGCAATCGTTGGGGGCACGACATACATCAACGCCATCATCGAAGCGTGCGATGTCCAGTTCGGGAAGAGCCGAAGGTTTAGTCTATATGCCTCTCGTATCTCACGATTGCTGGGGTCATGATAGTCCTTCAACACCTTTGAATTGTAGACGTGGGCGGGTCCGTCTTGGGTGGGAAAATAGGGGAAGATCCATATCGGAAGTACGTGAATCACGAGCAGCGCGATGAAAAGGTTTTTCCACGTACAGTAGCTTAGCAGTCGGTTCATGGCATGCTCCTTTCTACGCTCGCGCCTCGCGCACCCTTCATTAAAACAGGCGGTTTATAGTCGTTGCTATGAAGAATTACACACGCTGGATTGGCTCGCTTGATTGCAGAGCACCCTATAGACTATAGCACTCCTCTGGAGTGCTATACACGAGTTCCCAACAGCCATTGACATTACACTCCGCTGGAGTGTAGAACGCGGGAGACGATTTGCTATCGCCTTCCTTAATCAGTTAATCGCACCTAAAGGAGTGGTGGACAGGAGATTTCTATCGCATAGGATTTGCTATCGCGCGAAGATCTCTATCGCCTTCGTTATCAAGATTTACTATCGCGCTCATTGTTCATTCGCTTGATTCGATTGAATCGCGACCGGGAGGCTGCTCCTACAGTACATCTATCCTAACAATTTTCAAACATTAAATCGTCAGCAAGTATGCGAAAATATGATTGTGAATGATCATGCCTCCGATTTAATACGATGCCTTCAGCGCCCCCCAACTCGTTGCGAGTTTTTCTCCGGGCTGGACGGCTAAGCCGGACCAGGCGTCGATGTTTTGCATAAGCTCATTTTGCGACAGCGCTTTGTCGTAGACGCGAAGGAGTGCAAATGAGCCGTTGAAGTTCCGGTTTTTCTCGCCGGGAGAGAAGGAGCCGATCGTGATTACCCGAAGCGGTATCTTTTTGTCAAAGTCGACCCCCGCTTGTTTGCTGACCGCCTTGCCGTTTTGGTAGACGACAATCTCCTTCTTGTCCTCGCCGGTCATTGCAATCCAGTTCCACACTCCCTCCTCGAGTCTGACGTTTGAGGCGATCCCCATGTCCGCGCCTCCCCGATAAATGCTGATTCCGAGCGTGTCTCCGTTTTTGAGACCCAAGCGAAATCCCTGCCGCCCTTCCGGCAATGTGTTGATGCCTAGGAGTTGGTGCTCTTCACGGAACAGGTCGCCGTTGCGCCGCACCAGGAACTCAATTGTCCAATCGTCGATCCCCAGCGGCGGATTCCAGGCTTTGGTACCGTACATCTCGGCGCTTTGCCGGGAGGTGTAATACTTTGTTTTGCGCTCGTTAATGCCGATATCCTCGATTTTGATGGGTCCCTCTTCGAGCGCTGGCGCGAGCACCATCGGCGGAACAGAGCCGCCAGCTCCGGCGAGGTTCGTCCAAGCGTCGGGGTGCGTGGGGTTGTCGCGGGCGTCGAAGTATAGCACGGCGCCGGGGACAATGTCGGCGTGTACCGCGGTGTATAGGGTTGTCAGAATGAACGCTGCGCCGAGGATTGACATAGCTTTTCTCATTTTGTTTTCCTCCGTGATTTCGTTCGTGTTTTCGGGTGTAGAGGCAGTGGATTTCATCTTAGAAGCGCTAGCGACGGTGCGCTGGATTTAGGGGTAAATTTCTCAAGCCGTGCTACTTTACTACTTTTAGCGGGATTTGTCTATTGGTTTCGGGACGGGATGAGGAAATGCAGTGGTTAGTAGCCTGTGACCAGTTGGGAAGAGTGGAAGGGAGGGAAAATCGTCTGAATCACGAATAATGGGATTTGCTATCGAAGCTTATCGCAGTCACTTTTTTCTCTCTTAATCCCTCTCTATATATTAGGGCCTTGACGGACGTTCTGCTACAATTATCCTGCACCGTCGGCATACTTTTTAGCAACAGCACTCCCCTCTTACTCATTTGCTTGTCCACGCGGATTGTTAGCAGACGCGCACTTATAATCCATCCGGATTGCCTCAAAATCGATTTTCACGCCTTCTGCCTATTGAGTTCGGTGCTTTGTTTAGTTCCGCGGTGCGTCTTAAGGTGTCGAAGAAGCGCGTCTTGCTTCATCATAACAGGAGTGGTAATCCTATAAATCCGTCGATCGGCTTAGGGATTTTCTTTCGTCTCGTCCGACTTTTCCTTCTCTATCATCGCTTGCCACCTTTTGGACTTCCGCATCGCTTCCTCTTCGGAAATCTCGGGCTCCGGAATTTGCCGGGCGGCTTCGCGGGACGAATCTCCCCGGTTACTGGCGGCGTTAGGTCTCGCGTACCAGTACGTGGCGGCGGCGTAACCAACATTGCATGATACGTGATGCTGGACTTCCATATCCAGCTGGAGCCGTCGATTGAATGGGATGGCGTCTAATGAGCGCGTCCGGGTTTGCGTATTCTGCCCGAAGGTAGCCTTCCGACCACAGCGCACCTGCGCGTGGAACGGTTTCTGATACAGGTCGGTGCTTGCCCCGCCATAGGCGTAGCCGTAGTAGTCCTCCGTGCCGGTTCCGAAATGGGACGGGAACTCCTCTCCATCAACCCATATCTTCTCGTCGCCTTCCCCCCACCAGTCTGCCTCCGGGTTCATGACGGCTAACGTATCGCCAACGTAGACCCCTTGCCCGTCAATCGTAATATAATTCCAATCACTGCACGGCAGCGTCGGAATCGGACATTGCTGACGCCAGTTGGAGTGGAAGTGTATCGAACGGTCATCCCAATGCCATCCGCCCACGTGGGCTGCGAGTTGCAGTTTTACGGGATCCTGGTGGAGGTTGCTCACCGTTAGTTGCGCGGATTTCTCGTAAGGCATGATCCACCTGCAGCTCATCTCGCCGTCGCCTCGAACCGTCCGATACCAGTCTTGGTAAGGATTCAGCCCGACGCCGTTGCCGTAGAAATCTCCGACGGGGCACCAGATTGTTCTCTCGCCATCACACTCCATCCCCAAAACCGTGGAGCGAAGCGCTTGCTCGGAATTGGGCGCCAGAACCCTGATTTGGAGCGCTCGCACCGCCGCGGGACCCGGCGGTAGTGGAACGCAGAGCGATTCTCCCGGTTCAATCGTGGTGTCGGCGTTCGCAGTATCCCCTCCGCAAAAGGAGACCGGTGCCGCCAAGTGTTCCCCCACGCGCCGGACGGTTTCCTTTGCCGCCTCAAATTCATCCATGGTGAACGAGCGTACCCGAGTCCCCTCTTCATACGCGCGGTAGTTGATATGGTAGTAAAAAGGTTTTTTATCCACCGTAACCTTGCACGATTTGGCGTATGGGATGGGCAGATATAGGTTTCCCGCCCGTACGCTGATGTAAGCAAACGGCGGAGCGATAAAGTCCGCTCCGGTGACCAGGTCAATCATTCGCGCCTCAATGGCGGGTTCATCCTTGCCATCCAGATAGAAACGGATGATTTGTCCCTCGTCAACGTCGGGCGCCCATATCCGCACGACACAACCCGGTCCCCGATGATCCATCAATACCCATTCGTCGCGCCCGTTGGTTTTCTCGGTATAGAGAAAATGCCCCGAATCCCCGCCGGCGAACCAGCCGTCCGGGTCGGTCGGGGTAACCGACCGCCGGTTATAACTGCTGAACTGATGGCAGAGGTATGCCGGACGCGGCAATCGTGGTAGCAGGTCGCGATTTACCACCTCGTTCAGGAGCGATTCGAGCGTGACCGAATCGGGAATCGAGGAGGTTATCAGATTGGTGAGTTGGTGTGCGGCAATCATTTCGGTTCCCTTTTCACTCGAAGTAGTGTGAGCGTTATCGATGCCAGCGCATGTTTATACCGTTTATCTAAAATGACGGTGTATAACTGGTAAATGGCTTAAATTTGAGTCGCGATTCGGAGATCGCTCCTACAGTGTGCTACACCGTGTAACCGTGTAAGTCCTAACGAAATAACAGCTCTAGTCTATGCACGGTTATTCAAGCGGAATGGTATTCGCATCATCCGGGCAGATTGTCGATGCAACCTATTATACCAAGAGTTTCTGATATTTGGAAAAAGATTGTGATGCAGTATAGGACTTGCGCCGTTCGGTTTGTAGGCGTGAGCTTTGCTCGCTATTCCACAACTTCGTCGCGACCTGGAGATCGCTCTACAATACAGCATCTGTTGATGGCGGGATCTGGAGATCGAAGAGGTGATGCGGCGTAATTTATTTTAAGCGAATTGACACCGATTTCTCGTTATGATAAAATCACCCGGCTTGCGGCGATATGACAGAGTTACCGGTCGGGAAAATCGCCATCATCGCTGATTTTGAATACCCTTCACGGAGAAATCGGAATGCCTTTTAACCGCCGTAAATATCTTGTGCTTGATTCACGCATCATTGACGCCGCGGAAGATGCGGCGCTAAGGGTCGGAACGTCCACCAAGCATCCCGCCAATCCACTGTTCGGCGAGGATAAACCGTGGGAACTGCGTTACGACAACCTGTATCCCAACGCTATTTTTGACGAGGCGGATGGGCTTTTCAAATGTTGGTACAACCCCTTTATCGTCGATACGGCGACGGCGGGTACGACGCCGGAACAGCGGGAGTCCATCGCGTACACGAAGGTACAGAATCAGCGCCGGGAGATGGGGCTTTGCTACGCCGCGTCAAAGGACGGGATCTCGTGGGAGAAACCGAATTTGGGGCTGGTCGAGTATGAGGGGAGCAAGGAGAATAACTTGGTGATTCGTGCCTCGCACGGACCCGGCGCCCTCAAGGACAGGCACGAGACTGATCCGGCGAAGCGATACAAAATGCTTTACGCCTCGGACGTGCCTGCGGCGCGGCACGGGCTGAGCGTCAAGTTTTCATCGGACGGAGTGCATTGGGGCGATCAGATACTGGTGGAAAACAAGAGCGCGGCGCGGGGCGATTCGCATCACACCTGGATGTGGGCGCCGGACATAGACAGGTATGTCTCGTGCTCGCGCCCGTTGGCTTGGGCGGAACGGAGAGCGGGGAACCAAGACGTGCCGCTGCGTCCGATTTCGCGGACGGATTCGGAGGATTTTATCCATTGGTCCGACGCGCAGATTGTGCTCGACCCTTTGGAAAACGACCGGCAGTATTACGTGATGCCCATCTGTCACCACGCCGACCTCTATTTGGGCTTTTTAATGATTTTCAATGCCGAGACGGATCGGGTGCACTGCGAGCTTGCGTGGAGCCCGGATACGTGGGAATGGAACATCATTGATCCCGGTACGCCGCTCATTGACACGTCGGACGAAAAGGGCGATTACGATTGGGGCTGCGCCTACGCCAGCGTCCCCATCTTTTTGCCGGATGAGATACGGATTTACTATGGGGCGAGCGACGACACGCATTACGGTTGGCGGAAGGGCTACCTCGCGTTGGCGACGGTGCGGCCCGACGGTCTTGCGGGGTTGCAGCCCTCCACGCCGAACGTCGCGGGCAGCGTTAGAAGCAATCCGGTCGTGTGCGCCGGAAAGCGATTGCGCGTTAGCGCCGAAGCGGCGGGAGGAGCGGTGCGCGCCGCGATTCTCGACGCGGAGGGACACACGCTTGTGGAGAGTATTCCGTTGACGGGGGATGTGACGGACGCGGAGGTCAATTGGGAATCCGAGGGCGATTTGTCGGCTTATCAGGGGCAGGCGGTACGGGTGCGGTTCGGGTTGGAGAACGCCACGCTTTTTGCGTTCGCGTTTGATGGAGAGGAGTGAGGGGAGGCAGTGGATAGTGGATCTCTATCGCACTCCCTATTCGGTCGCTTGATGGCTGGTGGTTAGTGAGGATGGAGAAAATTGTCTGAATCACAGATTAGATGGATTACGCGGTTTTCACGGTTTTCACGGATTAGGAGGAGAATTCGGTGAATTTTCGACAGAAAATCGCACTCAGTCTTTTTCTCACTATATCGTTTTGGGGAGTGCTGCATTTGCACAGGTTGTCGACATCACCGACGCCAATCGTCGCGGCGTTATCCGGTGGCTCTGAATATCACCCACGACACACCCGCCATGCTCCTTGAAAAACCGCGGATAATCGGTACCGCCGCCCACTAACGAGATGCGCAGTGGTGTTTGAGTTTTAACGTCTGCCATTTTTGTTACCATAAGGAGATTACTGATGAATTATAGAGTCGTATCAACCATCGTAGCCGTGCTGATGCTCGGCTTAACCGTTAACCTGTTTGCACAGGTAGTCAATATACCGGACCCCGCCCTTGATCGACTCATTCGCCAGAAGCTCCGCATACGCTCCGACAGGCCTATCACGCAAGACGATATGCTCAACCTGAGAGGCGACTTCGACGCCGGCGGTAACATCGGCATAACCGACATTACCGGTCTCGAATACGCCAAAAACCTGACTGCACTGAGTTTTTATCATAATCCGATATCGGACATCGCTCCAATGTCGGGAATGACCAGCTTGCGAGGGTTCAACCTCTGGGGGTGTCAAATAGAGGATCTTTCTCCATTACGGCATCTTCCGAATCTAGAGGGCGGTATTATAGGAGGTAACCGCATATCCAACCTCGAGCCGTTGACCGGTCTGACCAACATAACCGGTCTCAACCTGAACTTCAACAACATATCCGATGTGCGACCGCTAGCCACACTTCACGACCTCTTCCACCTTGAGCTCGACCACAATCAAATTGTAGACTATAGCCCCCTTGCCGCTCTCGTTAACCTGGAAGTGCTCACAATACACCGCAACCCGGGCGACGACTTAGCCTCGCTCGACGCCCTGAACCTCTCCGAATTTCGGTACGATGAGGTGTGCGACATCCCCCCGCCCTTTCCCCTCGAACCCAGAATAAAGCACCGCAGCTACCCGTCCGTGTTTATGGCGTGGGATAATGTGGCCGGTCAAGACCACCTCTCCCCACTGGAGCGCGGCATGTTGCATGACCTGTGGTTCAGCCCAAGCTTCGGAATAGAATGGGACACAACGCCGAATATGCCACAACTCGAACAAGCGACGCGGCTGGCAGGTACGTCTGATACCTTCTTCGAAATCCGGCGAAACGCCCAACTGTTTAATCCGGACACCATCGCGCTCAAATCTTTCGGTATCCACGAGCGAGGGTCGGACAAAGCGTTTCCTCTCGATTCTCCGTTCTGGTTAAGAGACAACAATGGCGAAATTGTCAGGAACGGAATCGGACAGCCATATACAAATTTCTTCGTCCCCGAACTCCAGCAACTTATTGTAGACCGCATCCTCGCAATAGAACGGTGCGGAGCATACGACGGCGTAATGCTCGATGGATTCGCGTACAACGGAACCGGTTTCGGCGGACGAATGTTTTACAATGCTTCAGACGAAGAAATTATCCAAGTGTGGGTAAATATATTTGAGGCTGTTCGTTCACGAGTCCGAGAGGATTTTCTCATACTTATCAACGCCAACCATACGAAACCTACACGGCTTGCAAAATTCGTCAACGGCGTGTTCATGGAATCCGGCAAAGACTATCCGGGCGGCTATACCCTTGACTGGCTGTTGGTACATGAAGAGGCGTTGACTTGGGCAGAGAACAACCTCCGAGAGCCCCGCATCAACTGCCTCCAAGGCGAGGGCATGAGCATTGAACCGCCGAATGGGCCCAATAACCAGCGATGGATGCGCATGTTTACGACCTTGAGTCTCACTCATTCTGACGGATATGTTCTGTATACCGACGGAGTGAGAGACTTTATCACCCGGGAGGAGCCGTTCCTCTATCCACATCATCAGCACGTTTGGTATGATTTCTGGAATACCGACCTCGGTCAACCTGTTGGTCCGAAAGCTCAACCCTACAAGGACACAGAAGGTGTATTCATCCGCGAGTTCACGAACGGTTGGGCGGTCTATAACCGCAGCGGGAAAGCGCAAGTCATCGAATTTCCGGAAAACGTATCTTCCGTCACAAGTGGATTAAGCGTCGCCAAGCACGCCGTTCTCGACCTTGATGGCGATATGTTCTTGAAAGTCGAAACCAAGAACCCCGCGGACGTGAACGAAGACGGGGTGGTGAATATATTCGATCTCACGCTAGTGGCTCAGGCGATCGGCACCGGGGGCGACGGCGGAGACGTGAACGGGGACGGGGTGGTGAATGTGTTTGATTTGGTGTTTGTGGCGAATCAATTCTGAATCACAGATTAGACAGATTACGCGGATTTCACGGATTAGAAAACCTGTTGGGTTTCCCCGTGTTCAACCCAACCTACATATTTATGCGGAGCGAGCGGGAAGGGGCGCGTCCAGCAACGATTACGGGACGGCACGGGGGCCGTTCCCTACAGATTCTGAAGCAGGCGTTGAATGGTGGGAAAATTAGCGATTTAGCAGTTGCATCGTAAAGGGGCCGCGTATTACGGGATTATGGAGGGAAGAAACCGAGTTTTGCGGAAAAAACTCGGTTTCGTCGCGACCTGGAGATCGCTCCTACAATGTGTCTGACCATATAACATCGAAAGTAACAATTGATGGCGGATAGAGCTGAAAGAAAAAGCCCGACGGAGGCGCTTGATGTTCAACGGAAGACGGAGGACATCGTGTCGGGGAAGCGAGCCGTCGACGAGCTGTACCCCTACATACCGCCGGATTATCAGATCTCCTTCCTTCACATCGGGACGGAGAAGCAACTGTTTCTCGACAATTTCATCCTTGATCGCCTTGACGGGGTGGAGCGCGTCTTTCCCAAACCGGACCGGCCTGAGCAGCCGATTATCGATCCAATGGAAACGCCGTGGGAGCGCAATGCCCCTAAAGGGTACTTCGAACATTGGGCTTTCGTTGTCGCGGCGCTGCACGACCCGGATGACGGGAAGTTCAAGATGTGGTACATCAGGGATTTTGAGGAGACGTACGACAAGCGGATGTTGTGCTACGCCGAGACGACCGACCCGCTGCATTGGGAAAAACCGCTGAGCGAGAAGTGCGTTCCTTTTAACGAGCACAAAGCCACCAACATCGCCCTAACCGACGCCGGCGAAGACATCGCGTTGGCGCTGAATCATGATCGGAGCGACGGGTCGCGAAAGTATCTCTTGAACCTGAACAGGAGCTTTCTCGTCTCGCCCGACGGCTTGCGGTGGACCACGGTCAGCGAGGAGGCGCGATTTCGGAAACACCACTATCAGCGTCCCATCTGGGACGAATCGATTCGGAAGTGGGTCTCTTACAGCCAGTATTCGCACCACTGGAATATTCTGCACCGCAAGCGCCAGATCGGACGGCAGGAAAGCGCGGACTTCGTTAACTGGTCGCCCAAGCGGGCCGTGCTCTCCGTGGATGTCGACCCGAACCTTCCGCCCAGCCTCGAATTTCACGATATGTCCGTTCGCAAAATAGGTGGTCAATATATCGGGATCGCGACGGAGTTCTTTACGGAAGGCATTCCCAGCGTCCACGATTTCTCGGGGCGACACATACAGGATTATGACGGCGATTCCACCTACAACCATTGGGAACAAGCCTACGCTTATTTCGGGTTGTACGCCAGCCGTGACGGGATTCATTGGCGCCGGGTCGGCGATCCCGGTCCGTGGGCTTCGCACGGGACGCCCGGACACTACGATTACGGCTTTTTCTCGGACAGCGTGGCAGGGCAGTTGGTGCACGACGGAAAGACGTATGTGCTCCATGACATACGCCCGCAGAAGCAGCGGTTGTCGAAGAGGAAGCCTACGGCGCTGAAGACGGCGGAATTCCTGCAGCACGAACGGGACCAAGCGGGGTTGGAGGACGCCTTGGGGGTCTACCCGCGGCTGCGCGCGAACGCCATCACCGCGCTCATCTTGCGGGAGGACGGTTGGGCGGAGCTCAAGCCGACCTATGAACAGGGGAGCGTTTTCACCCGGCAGTTTGTGTTTGAAGGCGACGCGCTGAAGGTCAATGCCGAGGCTTACGGCGGATACCTGAGCGTTGAGGCGCTCGACCCGAAATTCAAGCCGTACGAAGGCTTTTCAGCCGCGGAGTGTGATGCGGTTTGCTCGGATGATCCCAAGCAGATATGGCACACGGTACGCTGGCGCGGGAAATCGGATGTTCGCGCATTGTGGAACAAACCGGTACGGCTGCGATTTCACCTGCATCGGGCGAGTCTCTACGCTTTTCAGTTCGAGGAGACGGGCCAGTAGATGGGTAATACCATTTATCTAGTATGAAAGCGCATCACTTGTAAATGACGTGGATTGAGGTCGCGATTCGGAGATCGCTCCTACCGCACAAGTCTTTGTATCACTCTATGCACGATAATTCAAACGAGATTGTATACGCAAAATGGCAAGACTAGAGGCGCCAATCGATTGGGCGGCGATTCCACCTCAACCGTTCCTGAGAGGGGACGCATACGCGGCGAACCGCGACCCGGCAGGACACTACCACGACGGGTTGTTTCGGGTGTTCCATACACGGGTGCATGCCGAATCGGACGGGATCTACTACTCCCACACCGCCGTGACGGAGAGCCGGGATCTTGTCAACTGGAGCGAACCGAAGCTACTGACGCCGACAGATCGCCGACTCAACTATTCGAGCCCGGGGAACGTGATTCGTTACGGCGGCGAATGGATTCTGTGCCTACAGACGTATCCGATGCGCGGAGACAGCTTTGGCGATGACACCGCGCGACTCTTCCTGATGCGCAGCCACGATTTGACGCATTGGAGCGAGCCGGAACTGATTCCCGTCAAGGGACCGGATGTTCCCGAAGCGGAGATGGGGCGCATGATCGACCCGTATCTGTTGGAAGACAAGGACATACCGGGGCGATGGTGGTGTTTCTACAAACAGAACGGCGCGAGTATGTCGTACACGGACGATTTCAAAACGTGGACGTATGCTGGGCGCATCGATTGCGGCGAGAATGTGTGCGTCCTGGTCGAGGATGGCGAGTACGTCCTGTTTCATTCGCCGCGCAACGGTGTCGGGATCAAACGCTCGAAGGACTTGACGCATTGGAGGGATGTCGGGCACTTGACCTTCGGGCAAGCGGAATGGGAGTGGGCGGAGGGTCGGTTGACGGCGGGGCATGTCTTGGATTTGCGGCACGCGCCCGAAGTTGGGAGGTGTATCATGTTCTTCCACGGCTCCGTCTCTCGCGAGATCCAGCCGAAGGAGACGCACGGCAACGCCTCGCTGGCGCTGGCGTGGAGCGACGACTTGGCACATTGGGATTGGCCGGGGAGGGCGTGACATTGATAGCGTCGACCACGTGTTGCCAATAAGACCACGTAAGTCGGATTGAACGGGAATCGTGAAACCCAGCTCAACCAGTCACCACTATGAACGAACGCTAAACGAATTGAACCTGATTCGTCCTCATATTGTGGATGGCGGGTGGCTCATTCGACATGTTTTCGGAAGACACGCCGCGTGTTTTGTGCGCGGTCAACGACGTATTCGCATCAAAGAATTTAGAGGAGTTCAAATTTTATCGTACGGATCAGCTTGCCATTGTGCAAAACGGCGGCGCTGGCATGGCGGTTAACGCTGCAACCGATGTACCGGGCGACACGGACACGACCCGGCGGCTTCCCCAAAAGCAACGGTAGAAGGATACAACCTATGCCTCAGCGAAGATTTCATGATTGTTCCCTCATGTTCGTGACGATTGCCCTGATCCTGGCTGCTTCCGTTGTGCTCGCACAGCCGGCAGCCATCCATATACCGGATTCCAATCTCCAGAACGCCCTTCGAGAGGCGCTTAACCTTCCCGCCGGATCTCCGATTACGGAAGTGGACATGCGCCAGTTAACGTCACTTAACGCCAAGAACCGTCAAATAACAGATCTCACGGGCCTGGAGTATGCGACCAACCTGACAGAATTGCGCTTGGGCGAAAACCCGATTAAAGATATCAGCCCGTTGGCAGGTCTCACCCAACTCACGCTCTTGCGGCTTAACGACTGTTGGACGATTGACGATATCAGCCCGTTGGCGCATCTCACACAACTGCAAGCGTTAGATTTAGACCGCAACCTTATCCTCAATATCGGTCCGCTGGCAGGCTTGACGGCATTGACTGGGTTAGATCTTCGTTCAAATCGAATCGAGAACCTCAGTCCGCTTGCAAACCTGACGCTACTCACGCGATTGCTTCTGAACAACAATAAGATTGAAGATGTAGACCCGCTTGCAAATCTGACGCGCTTGGAGGTTCTTCACATCCACGCGAACAGCATCACTGATCATAGCCCGCTTGACGGACTGTCGCTGACTGATTTTCTCTACGACCAAGTGTGCGAAATGGAATCACTGCGTCTTGCACCTCGATTAGCCAATCGAGATTATCCGAACGTTGCCGGCGCCAACTGGATTTTCGGACAAGATTCACGCCTCGATTTAATATATGGCGACCTTTTCCACATGCATCTGCGCGCCGACGGTCGCTTGACAGGCGACTTTGAACGCGGGTTAAAGGAGCGGGACGACTATATCGCGGCCAATGCGAATGCGGTGTTTTTAATGAGGCTTGGTCATATGAGGGCCGCCCCAATCGATTACTGGGGAAAGGAATTCCCGTATTGGGTTCGAGATTCGGCCGGGAACTTTGTCCTCGACGGGGGGGCGCCGCTGGTGGATTTCACACATCCCGAGGTGCAAGATATAATTGTGCAACAGGCTATCAGCGTTTCGAGATGCGGGCTGTTTGACGGCATCATATTCGATCATTGGCGGGACGAAGATAATATGCTAGAGGGTTATGTCAGCATTGAGGCACAACTTCAGGCGCGGTTAAACATTGTACGGCGGATACGTGCGGCGACACGTCCCAACTTTCTCATCCAGGTCAACTCGAATTGGGCTATATTACCGCACACGGGACCTTACATCAACGGTCTGTCGATGGAAACAGGTATTCCGAACTGGGGCAAGACGCCGGAGGAGCGCGAACAAATAGTGACGAGAGTCGAAAAAACTGTCGTTTGGGCCGAGGAGAATCTTCGGGAGCCTCGTATAAACGCGATTTTCGGGGAAGCGTTTCCTGCCGATGAGGAACCGAGGCCGGCTAATTTTCAATGGGTTCGTTTGATTACTACGTTAAGTCTAACTCATGCCGACGGGTATGCGATGATACAGCACCTTGGTGTTCCCAGGGGCGACGACAGGCATTGGTACGATTTTTGGGAAGCGGATTTGGGGCGACCGGTGGGGGAGAAGGGGCAACTGTATCAAGAGATAGATGGGTTGTACATCCGGGAATTCACGAACGGTTGGGCTGCCTACAATCACAGCGGCGCAGAACAAACCATTACGCTCCCCGATCTTGCCTCCGGGGTTGCGAGCCGTTTGGAGGGGTTGGAGCATACGCTGTCTAACCTTGATGGGGAGATGTATTTACGGGTCAAGCCACCAAACCCGGCAGATGTGAACGGAGACGGGGTGGTGAATATCTTCGATCTCACGCTGGTGGCTCAGGCTTTGGGAACGGATAAGCGTGAGGGGGACGTCAACGGGGACGGGGTTGTCAATGTGTTTGATTTGGTGTTTGTGGCGAATCAGTTCTGAATCACGGATTACACGGATTAATGGATTTCACGGATTAGGGGTTGGTATAAGGGGGAGACTTCCGTTTGAAACTGCGTCCCGGGGAATCGCAGAAGAATAGAGGGAGAAATTGATGAACTTCCGACAGAAAATCACACTCAGTCTTTTGTTCGCTATCCTTTTGGGCAGGGTTGCGTTTGCACAAGTTGTCGACATTCCCGACCCCAACCTCCACACCGTTTTCCGAGAGGCGCTTAACCTTCCCGCCGGATCTCCGATTACGGAAGCGGAGATGCGCCAGTTAACGTCACTTAACGCCAAGAACCGTCAAATAACAGATCTCACGGGCCTGGAGTATGCGACCAACCTGACAGAATTGCACTTGGGCGAAAACCCGATTGACGATATCAGCCCGTTGATGCATCTCACACAACTCAGCTTCTTGCGGCTTAACGACTGTTGGACGATTGACGACATCAGCCCGTTGGCAGGCCTCATACAACTGGGTTGGTTAGATTTAGACCGCAACCTTATTGTCGATATCAGTCCGCTCGCAGGCTTGACGGCGTTGACCTCATTAGACCTGCGCTACAATCAAATCGAAAATGTCGGCCCGCTTGCCAACCTGACGCAACTCACCCGGTTGCTTCTGAACAACAATCGAATTGTTGATATCAGCCCGCTTGAAAAGCTCACAAATTTAGAACAGCTTGATACTCACGAGAACCCCATATTCGACCCGAACAGTCCGCTTGTCGACATACCCGACCCGAATCTAAGGGTTGCTATCCGAGATGTTCTCACGCTTCCCGACGAAGTACCCCTCACTCAAGCGAGCATGGGGCAACTCACCCGGTTAGATGCGCGCAACAAACAGATAACAACCCTCTCCGGACTGGAACACGCCCTCAATTTAACCGAACTGAATCTTGCCGAAAATAACATCAGCGACCTGGGATCCATTGTCAGCCTGCTTGGACTCAGAGAATTGCACCTAGGCGGCAATCAGATTGAAGATATCAGCCCTCTCGCAAACCTCACTCAACTCACCTACCTGCGCCTGAATGATAATTGGCGGATTAAGGACATCGGTTCGCTTGCAAATCTCACACAACTGCAAGTGGTACATCTGGACCGCAATGAGATTGTTGATGTCAGTCCGCTTGCAAATCTGACGCGCTTGGAGGTTCTTGACATCCGGTGGAACAACATCACGGACCATAGCCCGCTTGATGGATTGCCGCTGACTGATTTTCGCTACGATCAAACATGTGACATGCCGCCACCCCCGCTTGCCCCGCGATTAGCAAATCGAGATTATCCGAACGTTGCCGGCGCCAACTGGATTTTCGGTCAAGATCCACGAATCGATTTAATATATGGGAACCTCCTTTTCCAGATGCATCCGCGCGCCGACGGGCGCTTGACAGGCGACTTTGAACGCGCATTAAGAGAGCGGGACGACTATATCGCGGCTAATCCGAACGCGGTGTTTTTAATGGCGCTTAATGAGATGAACGCCCCCGCAATCGACTACTGGGGGGCGGATTGGCCGTTTTGGATCAGGGATTCCGACGGAAATATCGTGCTCAATAGTCCATACACCGGGGAGGCAGGACCAACGCCCGGAGGGCTGGTAGATTTCACACAGCCGGAGGTGCAGGATATCATCGTGAAACAGGCTATCAGCATTTCGAGATGCGGGCTATACGACGGTGTCATAATCGACGGGTGGAGGGAGGATATCGATGCACTGCGCGGTTATGTCAGCCTCGAAGCACAACTTCAAGCGCGGATAAACATCGTACGGCGTATCCGCGAGGCAACACGTCCAGACTTCCTCATCCAGGTCAACTCGAATCGGGCTATATTGCCGCACACCGGCAGATACATCAACGGTCTGTCGATGGAGACAGGCATTCCGAACTGGGGCAAGACGCCGGAGGAGCGCGAACAAATAGTGACGAGAGTCGAAAAAACTGTCGTTTGGGCCGAGGAGAATCTTCGGGAGCCTCGTATAAACGCGATTTTCGGGGAAGCGTTTCCTGCCGATGAGGAACCGAGGCCGGCTAATTTTCAATGGGTTCGTTTGATTACTACGTTAAGTCTAACTCATGCCGACGGGTATGCGATGATACAGCACCTTGGTGTTCCCAGGGGCGACGACAGGCATTGGTACGATTTTTGGGAAGCGGATTTGGGGCGACCGGTGGGGGAGAAGGGGCAACTGTATCAAGAGATAGATGGGTTGTACATCCGGGAATTCACGAACGGTTGGGCGGTGTATAACCACAGCGGTGCCGAGCAGACTGTCACACTCCCCGAACTTGCCTCCGGGGTAGCAAGCGGTCTGGAGGGCACGGAGCATACTCTGCCTAACCTCGACGGCGAGATGTATTTACGGGTCAAGCCACCAAACCCGGCAGACGTGAACGGAGACGGGGTTGTGAACATCTTTGATTTGACGTTGGCGGCACAGTCGTTCGGGAAAGATGGCTTGCAGGGGGATGTAAATGGGGACGGTGTAGTGAATGTGTTTGATTTGGTGTTTGTGGCAGGGGAAATACAGTGACAAGTGGATCACTATCGTAGTCATTGACCATTACCTTGATCAGTGCGCACCGTTCAGATGTCCAAAGTCGAGATTGAAGTATAATTGAAAAACATTATACTTGCTATTATTCAAACGAAGTGTCATAACAACAAAAGAGAGGTCAAACAGTATGGAGTTTCGTGTTGGTGTGATTGGTGGGACAGGGTTTATCGGATCGGCGTACAGACAGGAGATACGCGAATCCAGCCAAGACGCGAAGATCGTCGCGCTGTGCGCCCGTAACCGAGAGCGGCTGGAGGCGGCGGCAGCGGAGGATAGTTGCGATTTCATCACGGATGACTGGCGGCAGGTCGTCGATCATCCGGATGTCAATTTCGTTATCGTGGCAACGCCGGACGCGCTGCACCACGAAGCGGTGATGGCAAGCGCAAAGAACGGGAAGCACATGTTTTGCGACAAGCCGATAGGGATGAATGTCGGCGAGGCGTACGAGATGCGTCAGGCGTACCGCGAGGCGGGATTGTCCCATTTCGTGCCGTTCTGGGCGCGGTGCGAGCCTTTGTTCCTGCGTGGCAAGGCGATTGTCGACGCGGGCACGCTGGGCGATATCCGAGCGATTATCTACCGTTGGCAGAATCCGAGGCCGGCGGCGATGCCGTTCACCTGGCGTGACGACGCCTCACTGTCGGCGGCTGGGAGTATCGCGGATGTCGGATCGCACGCTTACGACGCGGTGCGCTGGCTCACCGGCACGGAGGCGAAGCGTGTGCTGGCTCATGCGGAGACCATCACGCCGCCCAAACCTGACTTGGGCACCGTTTATCTCAATGACGCCATAGAATGGGGCGGAACGCACACGAAGGCGGACAGCGATAAGCAGCGCAAGGGCACTGCGCCCGATTATGCGGCGATCACGTGGGAGTTCCAAAGCGGCGCTGTCGGCTCTATCGTGCTCTCTCACGCCCCGATTTTGCGGAAGGGACTCGCGCCGGAGGTGGAATTGCACGGCACGGATGCGTCGTTGGCGATTGACCGCGTCTACAGCCGGGTTTCGGTGCTGCGCTCCGGAGAGGATGTGCCTGAAGTTGAGGAGGTTCACCCCTCGACTCCGGGCAACCGGTTCGAGAACTTTGTGTTCCCGGCGTTGGAGCGGGAGCTGGCGGGCGAGGCGTCCGATCACCCGAGTCTGAATGACGGGTGGCGGGTGCAGATTTTCACGGATTCCGCGGTGCTGGCGGCGCGTCGAGGGGCGTGGGTCGAGCTAGCGGATCAGGATGCGGAGGCGGTGTGAGGGAATTTGATAGGATTACCGCGTAGTGAACGCAGATCTGCGTTCACTACGGTGCCAGCCGAATCCGAAAGATCCGGACCCGCGCTAGGTGTTGGGTTTAGCGGTGCTCAACTCAACGTGCGGATTTGAGATTATATTCGATTAAGGTTCTCTTTCTTCATGAATCCTTTCTTGTTCGACTTGAGCTTTCAATCCCGCTGCAAATTCATCGATCCAGCGTTTGACGTTCTCGTCATCCTCAGTGTCTTTTATCTGCAGTAGCTTGTCTCGTATCGCTTGATAGTGTAGGCTAGGTGACCCAAGCCATGTACCGGACAAATAATTACTCATGAGACTGCTTCTTACCTCTTTGCGGCTACTGTAGCGGACAAGGAACGCTCGCACTAAGGAAGCCATCCACTTCTCTGGCGAATGGGTTTTTGGAACCAATCTATAAGCAAAATACCACGCCCGATTTTCTATATCCTCGTCAATCCATTCCCAGATTAATTCGCATGGCAGGCGTAGTAGAGCAGCCGTAGATTCCTCTCGTCCCCTTGAACTCCCTTCTCTAAGCCACTGTTCAAGAGCAATGGTCCTTGAAGTATGTTCTTCACTCTCTAAGTATCCGCTAATCTGCTTCCACACCTGTACGGGGAATTGCTGCATTAATTCATCAAGCACCGAGCATGTTTGCGAATAAGGACCAACAATTGAACCATCCTCGCCAAAATGCGAAAGCATTAACTCCGCGAGTTGCAAGTTCTTTTCGGGACAAAGCTGCAAGAATGTTCGCGAAATTTCTACCCAATGATAAACTGTCATTGTAGTATCAAATCGAGGTCCGTCTGTTTTATTGAAAAGCGCCGGATGTGTAATCAGTCGGAACGTCAATTCAAAAGGCAAGGTTGGCTTCGTTTTTTGGAAATCGTGGTAGCGGTGAAATAGATTCAACGCAAGCGACACAGAATTCTTGTCGTTGGCACTCAGCAGAAACTTTACCCATTCCGCAAAGATCTCGTTCGAAAGATTTCTAACTGCTTGTCCATAGGCAAAGAATCTAAAGTGGTTGAAATTGATGATACTGCTATTCGCAAGTTCAAGAAGACGCATCCCTGCCCGATCTGTTAGTCCTGATCGGTTGGTGAGTTCTGGAATCAACAACCTTAATTTTGCATCTTCAATGAGTGCGTCAAGTTGTGTCTCCCATTGGAGTGTGTCCGATTCAAAAAGTGCGCCGAAATATCCGCCAAGAAAAGCCGTGCTCGCATCTTCACCCGCGTTTCGCTGAGCATCCAGGAGCATTGGCAAAAGGGAGAATCCATCGTCCCGTTTTCCAAGCTCATGCCCAAAATGGTATCCCTTCTGTGCCTCTGCTGTGACAAGCCAATCTAGTTCGGATTTCAAAAGCGAAGGGGTGTCAACCGCTTGTTGGGCCAGCGTTTCAATCTTGGGTTGTGCCTGATCCGCGTACTTATGGTCGTCGTCAAGTTGTAGGTCCTCTAGCAATTCCATGCCAACATACCGCTTCATCATGGATTGAAAGTCAGGTGTAACCAATTTATCCATGAGTTGCTTCCAAAGTTCTCGGGTTTCTACAGGTATATCGTCATGATCGTAGTGTAGGATGTGGCTGATGGTGTCAATAACGTGTTTGTCGTTCACGCACCTTTTTTCTACAATAGCTGAAATAGTTTTCAAAACCATTTCAGCCAGATCTGGAATCCGCGAAATCTCCCGTGCGCGCCCTAATAGAATCATTGCACACTCTTTAGACTCGTCATATGGCAAACGATCGAGTTGATCGTCTAGGAGCCCCCATACTTTCTTGTAAGAATCCCAAATTTCTCCGTAAGTTCTGGGCATCCACAACTCAGGTTCTTCGCGCAGCCCTTTATATCTTGTCCCATATGTAATCGAAGATGAGCGCGGTTCTAACGCGGCTCTACATGCCTTAAGGGCGAGCGAGCGTTGCTCTTTTGAATCCGAATCGAACGCTTTTTTCAAGATAGAGAACCGCTCTAACGGCGATGCCTCCGTTGGAGCGAGTCTACCTATTCTAGGTGAGAAGAGCTCTGTGAATGTGCCGCTAGCGTTATTTGAAAAACTTTCATTCTCTGCTTCACCGAGCGCAAGGAGCATTTCTGCGGCATCGGCAAACAACTCGCGCCGCAACGCTATCTTTTCAAGCGCCAATATTACCTCCCTTCGCCCCTCCTTGAATTGAAAAAGGGCCTCCCTATTCCAGGTTCCTACTGTGCAACTAAGGCAGTTTAGGGCGTATTTTGGATTTGCTTCAGTCAAAGCTAAAAAAAAACTGCTGCCCAACTTTGTCTTCAGATATTCATCATTCTGAAATGGGCCATTCGGACCGAGAAGATCTTTAACAATTTGTGATGCGGCTTCCGACTCGGCGGCGTATATAAACATCTCATAAAACCACTCAATAAGCTTTGGTGGTAAGCCTTGGATGAACTTCTCAAGGTCGAATGAGTTTCCATGAATCTTCCACCACTCCGTCCACAATTTGATGTGTAGAGCTTTTGGGGTGAGATATAGCGTAAACTCGCCTTGAAGGATTTTGCGATTCTTCATACTGTCGACGGTTCTTTTAAACTTGCTCCAAGTAATAAGTGGATTGTCCGCTTTAACCATTTTGGCGATGGCTTGGGCTTCAGTTACAACAGGTCGTTCAAAACCAAATCTCTTGAAGAGCGCGATGTACTGGAGCACTGATTCTCTCTGTTCGATTTCTTGGCTATCTGAATCCTCACTCGTGAAGTCGATGTAAAAACTTCTGTAAAGATAGTCATCGGTAAGCAACTGTGATGGATCACCTGGATACAATTCTAGAGTCCTGCCAACGTGATGCGCCATTCGCGGGGAACCACTAGAGAACTCTATATATCGATTGGCTTGCTCAGTGGAAACATTGTACCCCTGTATAATGGTGCGAATTTGCTCATCATCTAAACGAAGCGTTTCAAATTCAGAAATGTCCTGTCCCGAAACCGGATCATAATCGTTAAAGATTGTGATTAACTTAATTCGAGGGCCACGATGTTGCAGTTTATTCCAGATATAATATCGGCTATCAGCATCACACTCATCGATCACCAAAACGGCTGAGAAATTGTTATCATCTCGGAGGATTTGACTCATCAGATAGCTGTCCCGAAACTGAGAAGCCGTGCAATAGATAACTAGCGGATTTAGGTCATCCGTCCTTGTCGCTTCTAGGGCGGCTTTCGTTTTGCCAACGCCGGGCTCGCCCAACACCCGAACGTGGACGGTATCGTCGTCACGCCGCAACTGTGCCTGGATATTTGCCGTCAATTCGGTCTGCGCTTCCCCTGGGATAAATTGAACATCCATATCTGCGTCTCTCGACCAACTTCGATGCGTTTGAAAGATGCCACTGTCGTTCCCATTTACCCGTAGCGCCAATGACGGGAAAAATTCAAGAAACCCGATGAGAGTATTTTGGCTCCACACGTTAATCTCGCGTTGAACGTAGCCACATTGTCTCAGATATTCTTTTATGTGCTCGCGGGCCTTTCTGTGTTCGGAATCAACGAGGTCAATTCCAGTGCAGACAAAAACATAGGTACCATCAGCATCAAGACACTCTCGAATACTTTCACCTAAATTTTGCCGATTTGGTGTTTTGCCACGAAAGAGTGCATCTTTGATGACCGATTTCTGCGATGGGTTAGCCTTACCCGATTTAATTTGGTAGCCAGTTCTGCCCTGTTTGATTATCCCGCTTCCTGTGGCGATTTGGACTTCATCGACTGTTGCGTCAATCCCACCATCCGGGACATCCGTTCGAAGCGACACAGATATTTTGCCGTTTTCTATTCCCATTCGCCGGGCTTCCGCCCAAAGCAATCTCTGAAAGAAGTCAACAGCGGTGTTTTTATCAAGCCGTTCAAGATCGCTGTTTTTTACGGTAAAAATAGTATTGTGATTCATTGTTTATTCTCAGTTAATCTTCGTCTCTCGGTTGAACCGATTTGCTCATTACAAATAAGCAAGGAAATCATACAGAATGTTAGCCCTTTTGTCAATACAAACACATAAGGCGCAACGAGTAAGAATTGCCCGCCACGCCTTCTGTGCTTCCATAAAATACGAAGCGATGCAAGTCGAAGATAACATGATAGGCAATCGCGACCGGGAGGTCGCTCCTACCGTGCCCTCTATCTATTATTGGCTGACCTTTTACATTGACGATTGTTCCGTGAAATACTAAAATACCTTTCGAAGCCGTCTGCTTTGAATGAGCGCCTACACGGCTAGAAATGACAACATCGTGACGAGTCCGCTAGAAAAAGGGCCTCAGACTTGTGAATGGAATTCAACGAGGCTATCTGTATTGTGAACACTTTCCATGGATCGGAGCGTTGTCAACACTATTAGATTTAGTCCATGTTATATCCATTGGTTCGTCGTCTGTGGCATAGGCGATACAACCCTTATCACAATTTAACAGAAAAAGGAGACCCTTTCATGAAAATATTGTGTTATTTGACGATGATGCTGGTTTGCGGCTCTGTCGCTATGGCAGAGGAGACTTTCTTTTCCGCGTTGGAGAGCAAAGCGGAAGTTGAAAAAGAGGGTGGCACCGTTGACGGCGGGATCTTCAAGTCCGGTAAGTTTGGAAACGGCTTTGTCAGCGAGAAAATTGGCGATGTCATTCACTTCCCGGTGGAAGACCGGTTCGTCAATCTTGATGAAGGCACGGTCGAGTTATGGGTAACCATGGGGCTTAATTCCAATGAGATTAACGGTGAACTTTTCCTGTTCATGACCTACAAACGCGGCAGCGACGCTGTATTTCTGCAGTTTGACGGCGGCGGGATTGCGCGTATGCGGATCAAAAGTGCCGGTGGATGGCACAATGCCGACAGCGGCCCGCTCAGGTGGAAAAAGGGCGATCACCACCACATGGCGGGGACATGGGGAGGCGACGGATTGAAGCTCTACTTGGACGGTGAACTTGAAGGTGAATCCAATTTCAAAAGGGGGCCTACCCTGTTCGCGCCAACCTTCGAGATTAACAACGCTTCTCCGCCCGATCCAAAATTCCCAACGAATTGCGTCGTTGACGGGTTGCGGCTCTCCGATCATCAGAAGGAGGTCGGTGAATTGGTCATGGACGATCCGGCATCCGTACAACCGAGCGGAAAACTCACAACTACGTGGGGACGGATTAAGCGTGCCAAGTAACAATCGTGGGGACGGCACAGGGGCCGTCCCCTACATAGAAGCCCGTGGGGGATTGCATTTGCGATTTGATGATTGTCGGCAGCGCCTTTAAGGTTGGTAGGCGACAAAAACAGAAAGTGATTTGACGATCGCCGACCCCACCCTAAAAACTGCTGAATCGCGACCGGGAGGTCGCTCCTACAGAAATTGGGTTTCGCGGCGCTCAATCCATCTTACGGAGCGCCGGCATCAGATCGGCTAGACCACACGAGCGGGGTCTGAGATTCGTCCTCCAGGACGTCTCCGACATTTAGGCTGGCTATCTGCTCGTCGGACAGGACGTTTTGACGGCCATTGTAGGTCGATCCTTCCGGCATGTAGATGCAGGTCATCGCCCGACGCGGATACGGTGTCATGTTGGGTCCAGCCGCATGGGCGGTGAGTCCGTTGTGAAATCCGGCGGAACTGGCCTTCATCTCGGCTGCCACAGGTTCAATCTCCTTGAATTTGGGATATTCGTCGAAGAGAGCTCCCATGTTAGGTCCAAAGTGCCCTTTCTTTTCGTAATTGGTTCGCTTGTGTGTGCCGGGCAGATAATACATACAACCGTTCTGAATCGTCGCATCATCCAAGGCAATCCAAATGGAGATGGCATCGGGAGAGTAAAATGACCAATTGGGATCGTCTATGTGCCAGGAGGTGGGGTTGTCCCAGGCGCGTTTCTGCAGCGTTTGATCGTGCCACACGCGGATGCCGTCAACGCCTGCGAGATTGCAAAGCAGTTTCCCTAAATCGGGGCTCTGAAAATACTTCCTGATAGTGTCATTGATTTTCCACAGGTTGACGCGCTGCAGGAATACTCTGTCGTAGTAGGAATCCATCTCTATAACTTGCGCTTTGTTACTTCCTCCTCCGTCAGCAATCCTGGTGCTCCCCATCTGCGTCACGGCTACATTGATGGCGGAACACAGTTCCCCCAGTTCGTCGGGAGTAAGGAAGTCTTCGATGATGAGCCAGCCCTCGCGTTGGTAGTTTTCAATTTGTTGGGAAGTTATTTCTGTTTTCATCTGAACACCGTCAATTCACAGATGGGTGGAATTGGAGCCAGCATGATTGGTGATCATGCTAACAAGCGGCTGAAATACGCTGATAGCAGCAACCGTGAGTGCAGTTCCGAAGCGGAATCCGGAGTGCCAGCGCGATACGACGTTTTATACGGTTGAAGCGGTTTTCACAACAGGGTAGATATCATCTAGGTTTTTTTATGTGCGCCCAGGTGGTGACGAGTTTGCCTGACGTAGAAACGGCTAATGTATCAGCCAACCCCTCCTCGACAATTTGTTTAAGATCCGCCTCGGACAACGCGATGTTGAAGACGGCAACATCGTCTATCATACCGTCCAAATAGTGTTCGTCGCGCGGTTTCGATGTTCTTCCAATGTTTAGGGGCGCGCCTTTGGCATTACCCGGCACAATCTTGGTGGGCCAGTTATTCTCCCCAATCAGTTTTCCATCGTAATACATCTTCATTGTGTTTCCGCTGCGTGCCACCGCGTAATGATGCCACTCCATATATTTATAGCGCCCGGGGACTTGGGGGCCCATCTCCGTACCACCGCCTCCCCCTCCGCCGCAACCTATACAATAGAAAAAATATAACTGTTCCCCGGCGCAGCAGTGTCTTAACCTCCACCACCATCCGTCCCAGAACACCGCATCCTGATGTGTAGTTGTATAGCCCATGATGTTATAACGTCTGTCTGCTCCGCGTTTGTCCATAAGGACGTAGGCGGCGAGGGTAAAGTCATCGTCTCCAAATGCCCAAGCATCTTTGGCGTTTGGCACTTCGACATAGCCATCCTCACCGTCCAGCACCAAGCCGCCGCCAAATTTTCCCTCGCCCCAAGCGACGCCTCCCTTGAGTGTCCCGAAATTCCCATTTTGACTGATATCCGCGGTTCGCTTTCCTTCACCTTCATCAAAACTCAGCGCGACTATGGCGCTCCTGATATTAATCTCGGCATCGCTGGTTTCCATCGTCAGATTGAGAGAGGCTATTGCCGCAGTTACCATGAGTGACGCATAAATTAGACGTTTCATTGGTTCACCTCTTCGAATTACGGTTCGTTCTCGTTTGCCATCGAGTGTTTCGGCGACTTGGAGAGCGAGAACCGGTGATTGAATGTGCACAGATTCAGCGATAGTGAAATGTTAACGCGAACGGCACATGTCCGAGCTAATAGTGAATGCAACAGGGAAAGAAACATACTTCATGTTAAAGGAACGTACGGAGAAGACCAATCCCGCCGCTGCCGAAATTGCCGGTTTGTCTGTGATGATTCGGTATATAAAGTAATCGGTACTCGCTTTTGGCAAGGGTCTACAACCATATTCATTGTTACCATATCACATTTTATGTTTTTTAATCAACCTTGAACTTACCCCCATCCTTCAGACAGAAACTAACGAGATGTAAGTAAAGTCCGGTTAAACTCGGTCAAATTCAGCGCCTGAGGTTATTGGAAATACACCTCGTAGGGATCTTTACCGCACTCGCTATCCGCTCGCTTGCTGGTGTACATTGATCGAGCGATTGATGAAACCGATGAAAGTGTGGATGGGGAGGTTGCTGTTCACATTACTAAATCGGGAAAGAAATATCACAGGGAGAGTCGCAGGTGGGAGAATGTAGTTATGAAATTGGCAAATGCAAGGGAAAGCTATAAACCGTGTGGAGTTTGTAACCCCCCGAAGCGAAGGATATTGAGGGCTAGATATTTTTGAATGTTTCCCATTCAATACCAAGTTGCTCTAGCCCCTCACGGAGTGTATAATCAGAAATATCTTTACTTCCATTGTCGGGGATCATGCCAGTCTTATTTGTCTTGGGATTTCTCCACTTTCGGTGAGATCCTCTGCTCTTTTTAGGTGGTTGTTCACAACCAAGTTTTTTTTAACTTTTTCTTAACCTTCCGATAGTTAAGTGGCATAGCTTCCTAATTCTTGGGGGGATGGCATAATGGCTTGGAAGCACCAATCCGATACACCTTCTGTTGGTGTAAGTGTGCTAAATTTTGGTTTTGACTGTGCTATATCCCTTACTATAATCTCACTAGGCAACTTACGATCATAATCCTCATACAGTTCTAGGGTGGTTATAAAGGCATCTTTAGCCCTCTCTAACGCTTTCTCTACCGAATCACCCTCAGTTAGCAGTTCGGGGAGTTCTTTACACTTTACAGTAATAACCCCATCGGGTTGGTGCTTCAGAATCAGAGTTATTCGGAATGTAACAGTTCTCTCCATTTTCATTTTTCCTTGCTCTCCATTAGTTATTCAATCCATGTTGGGATATAGGAGATTAACTCAATAGCTTCTGTGCAAAATTGTAAGCAACAGGTAATGTTTGTGTCAAGCAGAATTTAGCAAAATGTTAGTAAAGTAAACCCTCGCAGCCTCTATCGGCGGGTTTGATCGAAAGGCTTATAGAACAACGCAAACCGCCCTACAATCAATTCCTTTATCCTTTAGGGGAAATAGACCGTTATCATTGGCAAAGGCAAGGGAAATCTACTCCCCAAGTAACAAGTGTAATCCACCGAAGTGAAGAGGAAGACCATGTACGAAGAATATATAGACTTTGCTATAAAAGCGAAAGCCCATGTGAGACTTGTACAAGACGCTCTATTTTCAATAGAAAGTTCTCTAGAAAAGATTGCTGCAAATGACAATAAATGTGTGAACATCTTCAGAGCGGAATTGATTAGAAGAGCGTTGATTCATGATCATGATAAGTGCGAGGAAGTCGTTATCATTGATGGGCAGCAAGTTCCTTTTCAGTTTGCCGAATACACCGTGGGCTCCGACTATTTCTTTCGTAAAGGAGCTGCAGATATGGAGTACGACTCTAAAGAATATCGCAGGTTAAAATCAATGGCGTATGCCGGGCTAAACGCTTTCGATAATCATAAAAAAAAGATTAATGATCATCACCCGGAGTACTACGAAGACTGCAAAAAGAACGTGACGCTTCTTCCACTAATTGAAATGGTATGCGATTGGTGGGGCGCTGCTGCCTACTCTCCTAAGGAAGATCCGAAATCTAAGTTTCGAGCAGATTCAGCCAAGAATATTTGTCATTACGGTTTTGACGGCTATCAGAAATTCGTAGTAGAACGAACTCGTGATTTCATAGACACACGTGCCGAAGATTTGATTGAAATCATTTACAAAGGGTGTACGAATTACCCGAAAGATTCTATGCCACCGTGTACTTCGGATGGTGAAGGTCAATTCTATAGAGAATTGAATGATTTTCTCATAGAACGAATAGATACACTAGCGCAAGCCAAAGCTAGGCGATCTAAAGCTTGGAGGACACTATGACTGAAAAGAATGAGAAACGCACCCGGTCTGAAATGGACCTGTTGAAAATTGAGGGATACAAATCACTAACTCAGTACGGATGTCAGCTCTCTCAAGATCAATTAAATTATGATAAAATATTATTACCTCTATTGATTGCTGCCCCTTTATTGGTATTAGATTCAGACAATACCATCAAGACCAGCAAAACAGGCGACTTAATTATATTAATCGGAGGCCTGGTGTTTTTAGTTTTTTGGCACCTCCGTAATTGGCGAAGTAGGGTAAGATTATATGCAATATGGGACACATTGCTCTTAATCGAGGAACAACTTGAGTTCGAAGCTCACCGAACATTGCGTAAATGTATGAACAAACGGCGATGTAGCCGATTCCGGCTTCTCCGAATACGCCCACCGCGCGACTTTACATTGAAGCGGTACTTTGGGTATGTTACGATAGTGTTCTATATTTGTGTTGTTGTATATGTCGCGGGGTGGCGGTAGATTAATACTCCTAAAACATCCGATAATCGCTTTATCGGACATCGGAGGATGTTATGAGTGAGAAAGATTCCTTATCTCGCGACCATCAATTGAAACTTGAAGCGTACCGTTCACTCCAACATGAGAATAGTTCGGAAGCCAGAGACACGATGACACTTGATGTCATCTTTGTAGCCGGTAGCGCTGCATGGTTCTTTAAATCGCCTGAACCAATAACGTCAGTCCCGCCCTGGTTTCTGTCATTATCCTATGCGTTCCTCGCAGTCCTTTGGTTCCTTTTAGCCCTGCGAACTCACTGGCGCATAAGTAGGAGGGTAAAGTTAATGATTTCGATAGAGCGGTACGTTGGTTTTTATGCATATCAGGCTATGGAGGCCTATACTAAACAGAAAAGATTTTACCTACTAAAATACCCTTTTTACAGGGGATTAGCTCTCTTCGTCATACTGTTAGTCATTGTATATGATGCGTTCACGTGCTAAAAATGTCCGATAAGCCTCTATCGGACATTTTCACGCAATCTTAGACAATAAACTTCATCACAATCAGGAATCCTGTCTTCGAAAAAGAGACTGTCAAGAAAAGGCTATTAAGCACATTAATAGCGTTCGATATCTGGATTTTAGTGATCGGAGGTATCGTCTCCGGCATTATGTTGGCATCTATGTCGCTACCCAGACAATAAAGTACAATCACACGCCACTGAATCCTAGTGCACGATAGGTAGGCTCATGGTCTTGTTTTCAAATGACTTAGCGATTCGGCGAGGATGGAACACTCACAATTGACGACTAGAACGTAGGCACTTACTCGGTGGATAAAACCACATTAAAGCTCGAATCAATCGGTAGTCTGATTGCTGGTAATTGGGAGTTACTTAATGAGGGTAAACTAGGATTGTACCTAGACCCTCCGCTGTCCGATTACCCAGATGCCATAGTTCTCGAAAAAATAGATGTAATTTTGGACTTCCCATTTGAATCGATCGAAGACCGGAAACGGCTTGTTGGTCCCGAGGAGGGTTTTGCACCTACTGCGGTAAATGAACCATGAAGTACGATCCTTTTCCGATTGACCGAATCATCACAATTCTAGCGCGGTTACTTAAAATTACTTTTTTCATCATCGGAGTTATCGCACAGTTGGAAAATGCCCCAATTACATTTCATTACGCTCATTGACTACCTAAAATTTTACCTCTCGTGGCTTGAAAGCCTTTCGCCCTTCTGGGTTTTCATAATCACAGTTGCTTTCGCCTTAATACTTCTATCGGCACTCTCGGGTGATGCCAATGGGCCAGGTTGTGTTGTGCTTTTATCGGTTATAGTATTCCTGATAGTTATATTTTTCCGCTGGCTGTTTTAGCATCGATCCCCAAAATACTCCGTTGAGATTTGTTAACGGGTTTTCGATACGTGATGGAAAAGCTGGCACGACAACACGCCGCCAAACAACAAGGAAACCTTTAACCATGCCGAGATACACCGCGACCTAGGGTCTCAACCTCGCGCCCGACCCTGCAGAGGAGAAACACGAGAGCATCTACGAGTCGGCGCCGACCGAGATCGAAGGCGAGAACTTCTCCGTCTCCGCCGCAGGCGAAGAAGACTACATGCAGCGCATCGCCGACGATGTCTACGTCGCCGAGAGGGAGTCATACATGTCGCTCGGCCAGTTTCGCGCCCATGTAGCCCGCTATCTCGGTGAAAAACGCCTCCGACCGGAAGAAATTAAGGTGCAGGTGGACTAATGAATGACCGACTCAACAGAATTCTTTTGATAATCGGCTTGTCCGTCATTTGCGTCGTCATCGCGATCGACCTCGCCACGGATTTTTACGATGACTGGGAGTTCTTTCAAAGAGCGGGAGAGGTCTTAAAACCCTCGCCCCCGCAATGAACGTCAAAAAAGGAGATCCAATGTGAATAGCCCGCTCAGACGCCGGCTTTTAGTAGGACTACCTGTACTCGCCGTGGTAAGCATCGTCCTGGCCGCTGGCTGTTCCCAGCATAAACCCGTTGAAGCGCCCGCCCCCGAGCCGTGGACAGACGATAAACAGGCGCCTGTCGTTCATTACTGGCTCACGAACGATTTCGTCGATCTGAGCCATAAGGACGTGGTAAAAATCGGATCCATGATGGCGATAAGCTGCGGCACCGCACAATTCCACGTGGGTTCCGAAGCGGCGCGGCACCGCCGAGAAGCATTGGAGGACAGCCTCAACGAGTGGTTCGCCTCCATCGTAAAGCGCGTGGACGACGAGATGAAGGCCGGAGGCGATATCCGGGTGGTGCTCCGCGAGTTGCAGGACGAGATCGGCCAACCCATTGACATCTTCCTGTCCAACGAAACGCTGACCGCCGAGGACGGCGGACGGAGCGGCTTCATAGAACGCCTCGCCGAGGAACTCTACTTCGCCGAACGCACATTGGGAATGTCCCTCGAGCAGTTTGTTTCGGCAGCGTTCTACCACATTCAGGAAGGGATCCAGGCGGAACGACGGGACGAAGTTACAATAGAACTGCCGCCCGACATCAAAGCCGAGATCGCAGACGCCGAGCACCAATTGGAGGACGCCGAAACCATGTGGCACGTCATCGAATCTGGCGTGGCACAGATGGTACGTGCCGAGACCGCATTAAAGGAGGTCGAAGAACTCTTCGAAGCAAACAGGCCCGGCTTAACCGAATCCGAAATTCGAGAATATGAGCGGCAAATCGGATACGCAAAGAGCGCTTTACAATCCTTGAAAGAGCAAACCGGGGAGTTGCTAAAATTGACCGAAGACGAGCTGATCCCGGAAACGAAGTAAGCGCGGCGTAAGGGGTTTCAACGCTAGTAGCGAAGACTAGCGGCGCTCACACACCTGGTATTTGTACCATTCAACATAGCCCGATAATGAGAGGAGTGAACCATGATACGCCTAGTCTGTATTCTGTCGATCCTCGCCGGCTGCGCCGGCGGATCCGTCAAAGCCCCGGAACCCGTCGCCGACCCAGAATGGTACACTAAGGATTTCCTATCGTTCAATGAACACGGGAGCAGCATGGACTTGGGTAACATGAACGTGACAGGCTGCGGCAACCAAGCAATGTACGACTACCTCGACGCGACCCGTGAGCGCCGCGAAGCCTTGGCGGCTAGACTCAACGGTTGGTACAATTCGGTCGACCGCGGTGTTCTCACGCAACTTGTCAACGGCGTCCACCCGCAGATCGTGATTACCAACTTGCCAGACCATGTCGGCAAACCCTTCAAGCCGTTCCTCTCGCCCGAAACCCTCGCCGCCGAGGACCGCGAGTATTTCCTCGAACGCGTCGCCGATGATCTCGCATTTGCCGAACGCGCCTTGGGCACGTCGCTCAACCAGTTTCGGTCGCACGTGTCTCGCGTCCTTGAGGAGAAGATCAAGCACTACCTCGAACCCCGGGAGCCCGACCACGCCGAGATAATTGACGACACAACCCCCGTCCCGGAATCGTCACAATGGCTGGATTCTTTAACCAGTTCAATCGACGTGACTCAGGAGGACGCAGAGGATCGATTGAAGCAGGTCGAGGAGGATTTCGAATTGAAGAAGTCCACCATGTCGCAATCTGAAATCGAAGAATTTGAGCTCCAACTACGCATTGCGAAGGAAGCCTTGCGTTACCTGAAGGAGCAGACGGAGGAATTCAAACGTCTCGTCGAAGACGAGTAAGGCGTCCGATTATCGCTGTATTAGGAGATCGTTTATAAGCCCGGACTGGTGTTTCGTGTCCGGGAGTGATGCCTGAAAAGTGTGAATTTCCAAAGTAGAAATGCCCGTCATGCGTGTCTGAGGGCTTACTGAGGCGGGCGTTTGTATAGGTTGGAATTTGTGCGAAACATGATAGGGATGCACTTTCGATCGGGATCGAAGATTCCTTCTCCCGGCTTTCTCCACTAGTGGACTAGGTTCTGTTGACATTTGAAATTTGAGCCAATATTGATTCACTTGAGGCAGCATGTTGGGCAACCAAAAAGGTTGTCCCTACATTGGATTGATTCTTGTAGGGGTTGGGTTTCCCAACCCGTTGGGCGAGGGAGGATCTCTATCGCACTCGCTAATCACTCGCTTGATCCTCGCCCCTACGATAGGGACTTATCGGCGAATTATGGATACGCCTAACATAAATGTCAAAATGCCCTAGGTGCTTTTTCTGACGTCGTAGATTGCAGCGCCATGTGTCTAGGTCAATGGTCATGTCTTTAGACTTCAGGAATCAGGGTTAGCATTTCTCTAGCATATTGGACAAGGAGCACCTGCTTTGACGCTAACGCCACGCAGTTTGTTCGACAAAGCAAAATCGCTGAAATTGCCGATGTCTCCTTCTCCCTTGTAGTCAGGCATCGCTTACTGCACGGGCAGAACCTGTGAGGGGACAAACCGTTTGACCTCGTGCATCGGAGTACTCCCCGATTGGAGGTGTTCGCGTCGGAAGAAGAGATATTTGTTCTCCACGGCTTCGTCTTCCGATTCGCGCGGGGTGATGTCGATCACGGTGTTGCCTCGAAACTTCACCGTGTAGAGGGTGTCGCAGATGGTATAGCGTTCGGTGGTCTCCTGCACCGGAAATTCAAGGCGAAGTTCCTCGCCGCCGGTAAGACCGTCGAACCGGATATATCTGCCAACGAGGTGCATTCCAATCGGCTTATTGTCCACGCAACAGGCAACTTGCGGTGCATCGATCCAGCTTGGGAGGCGCACGTAAACCGCCCTCGCCTGCTTGTTATGGATGGCGACCTTTCCTTCGAACGGGAGGTAACTGTGGATATCCAACCACGGCGCCGCCCGATTGAGGAGCAGATTCACGGTGGCTGCGCCATCGGAAAACCGAGTGACGCCTTCCCATACGGTATATAGCGCGCGGCTGCCGTTTGCGGTACAACATCCGAAAACAGAAGAGTGGGGATTCACAAGCAACTTGGCTTGCGTGAAGCCGCCCTGAAATTGCCGGTGCACTTCATCGTATGCGTCGCTGCCGCAGGTGCGCTGCATTTGCCTCAGGTCGGTCACCTGCAACTCAACGAAGTGGTTGCGAACCATACTGTCCACGTCATCCCAATAGTCGCCCAGTCCGGCATCCGTGAGCCGAATCGCCAAAATCAGCGTGTCGGCAACACCGCAGCCTTCATTCTGCTCCAAACTCCACTCGATATCCCGCCCCATCATCGGTTTGATCCATCCGGGCATGAAGCCTAGTCTTACGACGCCGTGGCGGCGCGCATGTTCGTAACCTTCCCGCACAAGCTGCGAAATCGCCGGATCGTTTTCGTTGAGGGCAAAATGCAGCAGCGCCTCCAAGAACCCCATATTCCCGTGGAAATGTCCGGTGAACTGACCATGTTCATGCGGCGGAACGCTCGTATCGTCGGTCTCACCGCTCCAAAGCGCCGGCTTCAGGCAAAACTTGACCAGCTGTCGCGCGCAATTCAGCGCCTCCTCATCGCCTGTCATTTGGTAACATTGCATTAACGCTTTGATTGGGGCGGCGTGCTCGAACTTGACCGTGCCTTCCTGACCCTGTGAGTCGTGTATCGGTTCGTCGGGCGGCGAGTAGGGGAGATATCCCGGCGCATCGCCCCCGCCGCGAAGCGTCCAATTCCAACCACCCGAGGAGTCGAGACTGCATTCCGGGGGGATATAGGCGTACTCCCCACGGTCAATCATCCCGCGCTTCAGACCACCCCACAGCCGCTGAAGCCATGGCATCCAGACGTCGTCCTCGTCGATTCCGATCCGCAACGCCAACGCCTGCGCCAAGATTCCGTTGAACATCGGGTAGGAGGTGTTGGGCGGAGGGCCATCGCCGCTAATGGGACAATAGAGCAAACCGTCGGAATGAATTTGGTTGAGGAACGCTCTCCACGCCAGGCTTTCCGCATCAAGATTCTGATTGCTTCCGCACATCAAGCGGACGAGCGGCAATGTCCTCAAGAACTTGGGCGTCAGCCAGTTCGGCGGTCCTATCATTGGCGGCTGATGGCTAAAGCGATAGGTCTGTGTTATGGCATAGCCCTCGTCGGGTCGGAAATTCGTCAGTGCGTTAACCGCCAACGTTGCCCGTTCCGCCAAATCCAGCGTATCGGGGACTGTAGCCGTATAGTGCTCGCCGGGCGGGGCGCCAATGGTAACTTCGTCATGATTTCCGTTTTCTAACATAGATTCTTACATCTCCTATAGACGACGGATATGGGAAACACTGGATTGGAAGGACAGAAGAGCGGAAGTGTGGAAGACCTTCTTCGATACCTGCCTCAATACTCTGGTGTATAAGCAGATTCTCGATATATCACCGCCGCAGGCTGGCTGTCGACTTCTTGAGTTTTCCCCAGATTGTAAGTTGCTTGCTTGCCGGGAACACGGCGAGTGCCGCAGGGTCAAACCAATCGGGATCGTAGTCGTACCCCTTGTGTACGTTGCCCAAACGTTTAATGTATCTCCCATCAGCGGTCATCAAATGGATGCTCCCCCTTTTTTCGTCACGTTTGCCGGAGTAGTATGCAATTTTGGCCCCGTCAGGGGACCACGCCGGGTAAGAGTCCAACACTGGGACGCCATTCTGGGCATCCTCGGGCAGTCGCTTCCTGTCGCTGCCATCGGCGTTCATCACGACGATAAAAGATTTCGCGCCCCCTAGCACCGAGAATGCTATCTTTCTCCCGTCAGGAGACCACGCCGGGTCGCGATCATCCCACCCATCGCGAGTTAGCCTCTTCTGATTCGTGCCGTCAGCGTCCATCACGTATATCTCATTCCCCCAAATTCCTCGCGAAGACAAAAATGCAATGCGTTGACTATCGGGAGACCATGCTGCCGCCATGTCCCATGACTGGATGTCCCCAGCCAATCTTCGTCGATTCGTTCCATCGGGGGCAATCAAATGTATTTTTCTATTTTCTTCTCCAACTTCTCGACCATCGTAGGCAATCGTGCGACCGTCCAGAGACCATGCCGGGTTCAAGTCAAATGCTCCCTGGGTAATTCTTCTAATGTTTTCTCCATTGCTATCCACCACGTGGATTTGGTTTCTACCGCTATTTCTCATGGAAACAAACGCGATCTTTTTTCCATCGGGCGACCATGAGGGCATCTTGTCCTCTTCCGGATGTCGTGTGAGTCTTATCTGGTTCTTTCCATTGACGTCCATCCCGTAAATTTCCGGATTTCCATCTCTCGTAGAGGTGAAAGCAATTTGTGGCATATGGTGAGAAGCGAGGACGGCTCTCCCAGACATCGTCTCACTCAACAGAAAGATGAAAAACCCCGTGAAAAACAGTCGTTTATTCATCGCTCTCAGTCATTGCCTTTTCTTCTTGGTTGGGCGTGATGCCAAACATTCTACAAACGAGAATCAGATAAATCGCCTATGATTTGGAATCACGCGGTTCGGTTTGCAGTAACGTAATTCGCTGCGTCTCTTCAGTAGGAACGAGTTTTGCTAGCAACGGCAGGTCGCGACCTAGAGATCGCTCCTACCGGTTTGGTTTTTATACCGCGTGAGTCAACCATTAAGTAGTGAATTAGGCTAGTATTCAACGGCGGTTAAGACCTCATGCACGATGATCGGGTTGTGTGTCTTATCTAGTTCGGAACTGCACCAGACGGTTAGGTCGTTGCGTCCCGCGCGCATGATGCCGGGAGGTACGTCCGCCGAGTAACAGCCGTTCAGGAACCGGGGCTCTAACAGCGTATGGTTGAGGCGCATCCAGACTCTTGTGTCGGCGTCTCCGCCGGTCGTCAATATGTGAATTCGGAAACGCGCAGCGGGATCGTTCGCATCGGGTCCCATCTTCAGAGGTAATCTGCGTTCATGGATGTCCAACGGAATGGGCAGCGGAGCGATCTCGGAGGCTTGACTGAACATTCCCGCAACCACGAGCGGTTCGATGCCGTAAAGCTTGTTCTTGCCGGCAATTTCGGCGGGATCGCCAATTTCTTTCAGTGGTGCGTAAACGCGCTTGTTGTCCAACCCTCGAACATCCACGTGTGTGAAGAAGTTAAAAAGATAAACACCATCGACGCCGTTGTGCCACCACAAGGCGGCGGCTCCACGTAAGTATTCCTGCCATGCGTACGGTTGATCCGCAATCTCGGGACACCACCGGACAGGCGGTCTGGCACAGAACGAGGGATAGACGGACACCCCGTAGCGTTCGCCCACGGCTTGCCAGCTCTCCAGATTGAGTGTGAAGGGCATCAACCCCATGCCAACAACCAGCACATCCACCAGCTCCCGCGATAACCAGGTTTCGATGTCCTGTCCCAGGAGGTGGGAGCTTTCAATTGAATCCATCACACGCACCACCAATGTATATGGACGGCGGCGTTGGCGGGCAATGGCGTTCAGTTCCGAACGTACCGCCCGTACAAAGTCGGTCATAAGCGGCGCGAGTTCGAGTTCCCTGCCCAGCGGGAAGTTCCAGATCCAGCGCGAGAAGTCCAGCTCGTAACCGTCGAAGTCGTGGGCGGCGGCGTTGCGGCGGATAAAATCGAGTCGATACTCTCGCACTTCGGGTCGCTCGAAATTGAAGGCGGTCCGCAGCATACGTTCAATCTGTTCTTCGGGGAGATTGCGGTCGTCGGACTTTCCGATGAGGTATCCGGGATGTTCGGCTTTAAGGGGATCGTTGGTTTCCTCCATGTCGAGTTCGTGATCGTGGAGGTCGTTCATGCGCAGCGAACCCCAGATCTCCATACCCTTGGCGTGGCACGCATCGACGATGAGGTCGGTTGCGCGCTGTGATGAACCGAGCACGGGCCAGACAGGTCCACGGTGTTTGGGACCCCAAACGGGTCCCCACGGCGGATCGCAGCCGTTTCCGACACACCAGACGTATGTGTCGACGTGTGTGTCGAAGGTCGGCGTGGTTCTGGCGTCGATGAACGTCTGCTCATCGGTGACGTTGTACCAGTGTCTGCGGGTGTGCTGGTTTGTTTGCTGGTATGCGTCGTCGTTGTAGATGAGGCGTCGTTTGCGGTGGCTTTCAAATAGCATGTGCACACAATCTTTCAAGATTGTTTGGTCGATAAGTGTTTTGTGCGATCAAGGAGGTCGCGACCTAGAGGTCGCTCCTACCGATAGCTGGATTACGGCACACGGGGATTTCTGTTGATTAAGTGAGTAAATAGCGAAGGCGAAAGTAAATCCCGATTGCCCATCCTACTCATTGTCCGTTCGGTTGATCGCACCCGACAAATGTACAGAGTCGAGTAAGATTCCATTCGGGATTCGATGATTGCCCTCCAGACGCTTGGGCTATACGGGTTAGTTTTATGTAGCCTTGCACATGCCGCTCCGCTGGAGCGGAAGAAGGCATTGACGTATCACTATCAACATACCGCTCCTCTGGAGCGAAGGAGTGAACGGTTCTATGTTGATTTGAAATCATTCGGGTTAAATTGGCCGTGACTCGGGTGATTTAAGACAGTGGGTTGGCTGTCCATCTGATGCAGTTCATCGGTTCTTACTGATAAAACCATTCTAATGGATAGATACGTAGTACACGCTCGCTGGTTAAGCGAGCTTCGCTGCCTTGTTGTGTCATCCAACCGCGGGAGTAAGTCACGTAGACCTTGTCGGCGGCGAAGCAGATGTTGGGATAGTAGATGTTCGCGTAATCATCGGGTAGAGTGCCGACATAGTTCCGGGATCGCACCGGTCGAATGGGATATTCTTCGGGAATGCGCTCCACATCGTCCAACCCTGCGCTAAGCTCCAAAGTCTTAAAGTTCTCCCAGGTTGCACCGCTGTCACGGGATATTGCGGCTGACAGACGCCCCCGGAGATATCCGCGGCGTATCTCTGCGCGCGATACCTGATTCCATACACAAATCAGGTCGCCTGTCCCGGGGATGCGACGCAGCCGCGGCGGTGAATAGGAGCACGCCAATTCGGTGGGCTTGACGGCACTCCACGTTTGGGCATCGTCTCTGCTGTAGCTGTAGAGTATCCTGCCGACGGTCGATCGAGCAAAGAATAACACCCCGCCGTCTTTGGTTTCAGCTACCGAGGGTTCATCACAGGGCGTCACGCCGCAATTGCCGCTGACCACCCCCTCGAAATCGAACCAGCCCATCAGGCAGCCGTATTCCTTAAAGGGGCTCCACGTGCGCCCCTCATCGTCGGAGTAGTACACGTAGGCAATCTCCATCTGGGGGCAGTGCCCCTCTCCTTCGACCGAAGCCGGCAACCCTTTCCAGGTGCCCCATCCCTCGCACTCCGGGACACGTGACGCACCGCCTATCGGCAATCCAAAGCCATCGTCGGGATGGTAGCCTCCCAACACGGTTCTTCGCGGGCACAACAGTCTACCGCCGGACAGTTGGATTATAGTGTCAGACCAGCCGCGTTTAGCGGTATCCAATGGAATATGGCGAGGTCTATCCCACGTTTCTCCACTGTCTTGCGATATCCATATCCGGTCGTCGATCGTCAGCGCTATCGCCCCCGAATTGAGGCAGGCCAACCCGTTTCCGTCTACCCCGTCACCGAATGAGCGCGGCTCGCTCCAGGTTGTGCCTCCGTCAGAGGAGACGCTCCCGTTTTGCGCCAGCAGAGAGCCATCGGGCAGTCCCACCAAGCTGCTGACGTCCGTACCGACAATTTCCTCTACTCCTTCGGGAGGCGGCTTGCGCCAGACCGGCTTGGTCTCTGCTTGCTCCGCGGTTTTGCCTCTCGCGGCGTTGGTTATTAGAAAGCCCAGAATAATTGGTATATGCATCGTAGGATTCTCCTTGGTCGGGTTACTATCGGTAAACTTAGCGTTACCGTTTTTCCTGCCCCGTTCTTTTCAATCTGGGCATAGCTGGCACAAAAAGGTAGTTTGCCGCCAGGCAGCGTTTTTGGAGGGGGACGCGCCCGGCATCGATGGATGATTCTACTCAATCGTTGGAATAATGTCAAGATGTCGCTACGTTGATAAGGAATAAGGAGTACCTGTTCAGGCGGCGCTGCTGCAATTTGCGGTAAAATCAGACTTGAAACTCCAGCGTCTTGTGAAACCGAACTTGATAATCAACGCGTGGGTTGGTTTGAGGTGTTGGGTTTCGTTCGACCTCGGTTCAAGTCCGTCCCATTGAAGAGCAGAAGTTCATTGTATCTGGTAGCACTTCGCATTTAGCCACTCAACCCAACCTACGGTGCCTACAGAAGGGCGAAAGGGACTTCTATAGGATTAACGCCGGGATATTGCCGTAATTGTTCCTTTTTCAGTCGCATGATCTCCTGCGGAGTGGGGAATCGCGACCGGGAGGTGGATTCTACACAGGTGTTGGGTTTCGTTCGATCTCGGTTCAAGTCCGCCTCATTGAGAAGCAGAAGTCCTTTGTATTTGATAGCGATTTGCAGTTGACCACTCAACCCAACCTACGGTGCTTCCATGTACCGTCAAAGGCTGGTGGGCAGTGCCCACCCTACAAATATACTAAGTCGAGCTAATGAATTGAGAAGGTATAGGGCGGGATGTGGAGAATGATGCCGAGTGCGCTCCAGAAACTACCCACCACAAATTCGCCGAGCACCAGCCCCATGAAGAACGGAATGGCTTTCCGATGAGCGCGTAACCCGCCGCATTTGATGATTACCCATTTTGCAACGGTACTGATCACCAAGCAGAACCAGATATAGTCTGTGCCAAAGTTGATGGAGAAGGCGTAACCTGCCGGGTGAAATGGCCACCAGAGGAATCGGTGACGCATCGCCATCAGTAGCAAGGTAAAGCTAAACCCCAGCCCCATAGCTAGAACCGCTCCGTAGTTCGTTCCTGACGGGTGAGACAACCCTTTGTGCATCACCCCGTAGCCCTCCCTCCCGCTGAAGGCAAAAGGCGCCCCGCCTTCGTACGAATAATGCAGCAGAATCCAAAAGGAGGCGGGAATCGCCACAACTGCCGCCAACATCATGCCGATCACAAGATGCCGTAATCCAATATTCGCCTGCTCGCCGATTTTGAGATTTTCCAAGTATTCCGGCATCGGATGACTGGGATAATTGCGGTTGAAAAACCGGAAGAGGGCAATAACACTCAAGTTCGACGCTCCCAATCGACGAGGGCCGAAAACATTTACGACGATTCCGCTTGCGTTGACAGCCCACAGATTCTGGTGAGCGGGGGCACTCTCCGCACGCGCTCTCGACAATGCGAGAAATATGGCGTAGTCGATGCCGAAAAACACCAGGATGACCCAAGGTGACATCCCGGCATAGTAGGAGAACCCAAAGATAAACAACATGCTCCCTGCGAGTCCTGCGAATGCCCATCGCTGATGCCGTCCTTCCTCCTGATCCGAGGCGGTGCGAGGTCGGATCAAACCCCGGAACACCGCCGCGAAATGCCGACGCGTGAGCCACAACGCCAGAACGGCTATGCCCAACCACGCGCCTTGCGCTTGATAATCGAAAAAACGTCCGCTGCCCCTCGGATAACTGTGCCCGCCTGCAATAGCTACCGGTACCTGAAGTATCTTCCTGAAGAGATAGAAAAACCAGAGAGAAAAGGATAGATCCAGCGGAAGGAAAAAACTCATGCCGATGACGAAGGGATAAAACGAAATCGGAGTCCAGCCGATAGCGTTCCAAGGCGGCTCCGTGAAAAGCGGGCCAATACTGCGCAGTTTGACGTGTAAATAGGGAACAACCGGGAATAGGAAGTGGAGTCCGTTGAGAGTGTCGATCCCCGCAGCAATGGCAAACCCCGCCCACAGCAGCTTTGCGTTGAACACCTTCGACTGCCTGTGTGTCATCACGAGCGGCACCTGAACGACAGGATAGGCGAGTTTTTCACGCTCGACCCACTGCTTCCGGACAATCACGCAGAGGCAGAGCATCCCCGTGAGAAGCGCCAGGATGAACAGCGACCACCAGAAAACGGGGACAATCCACGTGAAGAGGTGCTGGTCGGTGTAGAGGGTGGACTGCCCCACGAAGTATCCCTGCATAGTGCGTTTGTCGCTGATGGTAAGCCAGGCGGGAACGTGAGGGTGGATAATTTGCGCCCATTCATTTTCCGGGGTTGCAAACCAATGGGCATAAGGAATCGTCGGGACAAGCAGGGGGAGAAAATGGTGACCGGCAATCGAGGTTGCAACACACAGCATGGCGTAGATGGTCAATAACTCCTCGCGCCGCATCGCCCGCAACGGGGCAATCTTCTGCAGTAACCGATTGATTAATAGGAGGACGAATAGACTGAAAACAGTGTTGAAGAATAGCGTTGTAAGCGTCGGATGTCCCGCATTCCATATATCCTCCGACATGACAACCCAATAACAATTTAGGGGCACCAGCGCTAATCCGAGCGCAATGGTACGCCACGGCGCGAGGGTAGAGGAACTTGGTTTGTGCGAGGACGCTTGGAATTGGTCTGGTTCAAGCGGCATGGAGGAGGCTCCATTTGTTGCAATAGCGCAGATACGCAAATCTCAGTGTTGCAGTTTGCCTTTTCAAGCGACTAGGAAAAATAGGAGCGAAAATATGCAGGCTAGGAAGTTGGGTATCGCGGTGTTTGACGTAATCTGCTAGCCTTTGCAATCATGGGACGGCACAGGGGCCGTCCCCTACGGGCGTCGCGATTCGGAGTGGGATCTCTATCGCAGGATTTACTATCGCCCTCGTCATTCAGTCGGTTTATCACACCCTACAACTCCAGAGCAAAAATTGGAAGCTGAACAGTTGGGTTTCACCGGAGTTCAGCCCAGCCTACAGGTTAGATAAAGATTTGACGGATTTGTAAGTCCAGCAGGCGCGACCTAAAACGAGACGGAATTGCAACTTTCAATATAACAGTTTACGCACGTGGTAGCACCCCATTATCCCCGTCGGAAAAATTCTTTCACCAAGTAACACTTTCCAGTCGGAGTCCCATTCCTCGATCCGGAGGATCAAACGAGTGAATAGCGAGTGCGATAGAGATCTTCAGTATTGATAGAATGCGACATGTCCAGAATCCCGCACTCCAGAGGAGATCGAGTACATATGTAGGGTGGGCCCCGCCCACCATTTCTTGTAAGGTGCGATCAATCGATTGAACAAGATCAACCGAACGATCAACTGAGTGGATAACGAAGGATCAACCGACCGAACAGAATCAAGCGAGCGAATAGCGAGTACGATAGTAAATCCTGGGCGATAGCTAATCCTGATAGTAGCTCCCGATAGAGATTTTCCACCTTTTGCAGTCCAAAGGAGTGCAATGTCAATAGAATCGTGATGCGTCTGATTTCCGCGCTCCAGCGGAGATCAATCGAGCGGATAGCGAGTGCGATAGAGATCCGCAATGTGTATAGCGCATCATCAAATGACACTAATTTTTCGCTCTATAGCTGGCTTTGAAAAAGTGTTACTTGAAAGATTTTCGCATTTTGTGCCGAAAATTCTTCGCGCTAGGTAGTCTCTGGCTTTTTCTCGGAGGTGGGGTTAGCGATTGCTATTAGGAAAATGCGAGTTGTGGAGATAACCGTGTGGGCATTATTGCGGAAAGAGAAGGCATTGCATAAGAAAGGGCATTATGCGTTCTTGAATGTTTCCCAATCTATTCCTAAATCCTTAACAGTTGCGCGGAGAGTTCCTATTGGCACGTCTTTGCCGCCGTGATATGGCAAAGTGGCAATCTTTTGGTTACGTGCGTTTAACCATCCTCGGTGCGAACCCTTGCCGTATCTTTTTAGCTCCGAACATCCTAATCGTTTCAGTTTTGTTGCAACTCTTCGATAATTCACGGCGTGTGAAAAGCAGATCCACTGGGAGATACAGCGGTTTGGAAGCACAAATTGGTTGCATTGCCTTTCGGAGTAATGGTTTTGAACTTTGCGCTAGGAATCTCATCGACGACAACACTATCTGGCAATGAACGTCCTAATGATTCGTATGTTTCGAGTAAGGTCACAAACGCATCTGCAGCATTCTCCAATGCTTCGTCAATTGTTTTGCCATCCGTGACTAACCCAGGAAAATCCTCAGACGTTACAACATAATAATCTTCCGGCTGATACTCCAGTGCCACACTCACTTTATAGTACACTGTGCATCCTCCCCGATGGACAGTCGATAATCTTTACAGCGCCTAGCTAAACCAATATTAACAAATCCTCATTCTAAATTGAAGCGGCCTACATTTATTGTTTCTTCGCAACTCGTCACTGCATCAGAAAACCAGTCAGAATATTACCATGTTAGTCCTGTTTTTTCAAATCACTGTCGGCATTCATACGCCGTGGCGGCTAAGTATATTCAGATCAGCTATGAATTTCAAGATATTTGGGCGTGAGGCGGAATTGAATTTGTAGGATTTCAATTGCGTTTTTTGCGTAAGTCCCAATGAATTCATATGTGGGATGTTTCGTTGAGGAGCGGTCGCAGAAAATCGCGGAAACGGATGGTTTCGCTCAAATTGTCCACCCGGTCGCACCCCTCCCAGTCGACCCACACATACTCTAACGTAAGGAAGCCATCATACCCGACTGATTTCATTACCTCTACGGTCCGCGCAAAATCGATTGTGTTATCGCGGAATGATGCTTGGAGCATTCCTCGGCGTGCGCCGCGGACGTGGAAATGACTCGCACAGGGAATAAGCGGTTCAACTTCGGCATCGGGAACGCCAACGCAGGTGAAATGCCCGTAATCTAGAGAAAAGGTCAACCCGGGCACTTTGGAAATCAACCGAAGGGCGGACTTGGGGCGGGAGGCAATCGAACGGATGTGCGGCTCTACCCCCAGCACGATTTGGTAGGCGCTACCACGTTCTATCCGCCACGATAGCTCTTCACAACCGCGAGCCACCGACGCTGCTCGCCCCTGCTCCTCGAAATAGACGCCCGGGCTTATCGTTACATGCTTGGCTCCGCATGCAGCGGTATATTCCAGTGTACGCTCGAACCAGTCGCGAGCCTTGAGGCGGCGCGACGCATTCGGCTGATTGATAGCGTAAGACCTGCCATCGTCGTCAACTTGAAGGAACACGTCCCCGACCTTCAAGCCCCTGGCATCCAACCTCTTTTTCAGTGCATTTGCCGAACGGGTGACGTTCTTGAATTGGTCGGACGGCTGCAGGTGTGACCGGCGCTCGAACAGACCGATATCCACGTCGCGAATGCCAAGCATCGCAATCAGCGTCAAAACGTCGTCGTGCGGCAGTAACGGAAATGTATAATCAGCGCAGGCGAGTTTAAGTCCCATCGCTCCGAACCTCCTCTATAATCACGTTGACCCCGGTACGCACCGACTCGCACGCCGCTTCGATCAGTCTCATGGCGCTAAGTCCCAACGTGGCGGGCGACTGGTTGGGCGCGGCGCCTAGCACAGCGTCGATCAAATTGTCCGTTGGCGCATAGATGGGATAAACCGCATCGTCGGCAAGATTCGGATAGTCGTGCACCTCCCCCGTGCGAGAGTGGAACTGCATCACGCCCCTCCATAGTTCCATGAATATCATGCCTTCGCTCCCGTATACGCGCATTTCATAGTTCCTCTCGCTGGGCATAGTGGCTCCGGTACTGGCGATCGACACAAGCGCCCCACTATCGAGTTTGACGTTCAGCGTGTCATATACATCAACACGTGTGTCATGATTGTCAAACCGTGCGAACACCTCAATCGGTTCTTGACCGGTAATGAATGCCAAGTGTCCGCCGACGTGGGAGATCTGATTGTAAATCTGACCGCCGCCGCACACCGCCGGGTCGCTGCTCGCCACCGGTTCCGGTTTCAGGTAGGGCGGCTGCGCGGTCTCAAACGAGTCGGTGTCCGCGAAAATCTCCTCCCAGGTCAGCCCGCGAAAGAAGCCCAAACAGAAATTCGTCATCAACACGCTAATCATCTTGTTGCGGCCGATCGCGCCTGATTGGATCAACCGCCGCGCCTCTACAGCATGCTCGGTGTAGTGCCATGGCCCGCTGATTAGAAACTGTACTCCCTGCTCTTCAGCCAGATCGACCAGCGTTTTGGCTTGGGTTGCGGTGAGTGTCATCGGTTTTTCGATTAGTACGTGAAGCCCCTGTTCCAACGCCGCTTTGGCCTGCGGATAGTGCATATTCACCGTGGAACTGATAACCACCGCGTCAAGATTGTCAATAGCGAGCACGTCGTCCACGCAAGACACTCCAAGTGGAATTCCAAAATCGTGGGCAATTCTTCGGGCACTTTCCGCGTCGCGGTGATGGACGCACAACAACTCTGCTCTAGGGTGCCGCAGCAGCGCGGGTATATGAGCCGTAGTGCCCCACCACCCTGCACCGATGACTGCGCATCGAACCTTTTTCTTCATGGGCGACTCACAGAAATAAAGGTTTCAATATTGATAGTTCACAGTTGGACGGTATTTTCAATCGCCGCGGATAACAGTAGCTTAAAACTTCTTTTTGCTGAAGACGGTTCGGTTCATTCGGCAGTAGAAATGTAAGAACTCTTGCGGCCGGCGAGAAGGAACGGTCGGGAGGGGATGAAAGGCACCGAGTTGTGTTGAATCTCGTGAAACGGGTCTGTTAATCCACAAATAGATCAGGAACTACAGAGGGTCACAGATGCAGAGGTTGGATGCAATTCTTGGTTCGCCAGGGTGACAACGGTGAAATGCACACGACAAACCAACAAGGAGTTAGGTTAGCGTGCGCACCACACCGTTGATGTTTGCAACAACACGAATATCAAATATCGCTTGCGCCCGAACTGCCGACGGGTTGCAAGCGGGGCTAACGGTTGGTTTTTATCTTGCCCCAGGTTACAGAAATTTTGTCAACGGGTTCAACTGCAGTGACAGCGGCTCCGGCCATTGCCTGAGCAATTTGCGATTCGTTTAGAGCTCCACGCCAGGCGCGAACCTCGTCAATCGTTCCGTCAAACCAACCCCTATTCTTGTGGCTTCTGCCAAGATACAGATTGGTAGTGTTATCAATCGAACCAGCGGCTGCGGCTTCAGCAATCTCGTGGTCGAGCACGCCATCAATCCAGAACTGGATTATTGATGTATCCTTCCGAGTCACAACCACATGATGCCATTCGCCGTCGGCAACGGAGGTGTCTCCTCCCCTGACGAAGCCTTCGTTGGCAAGACGTTCTTCATCCGGGACACCATCATTAAATATGGTATCAAGCTGCCCCTCCGCCTCAATAGTGAGTCGGTATCCTCTGCAGCACGGGGTGTCCGGCGCCTCCCAGGGTCCCCACTTATTAAAGATGTAAGACTGTTCCGTGTCCAAAGCGGTCTTAACCCAGGCTTCCAAGCTAACATCGCCGTTGCCAAAGTTGGTGGCGGGATCCGGGAAAATCTCAATGGCTTGTTCACTAGCCCGTGTAAACTCAATCGCGTTTCCGTGCATACCGGCAACCACGACCGGACCATTCTCAAGAATTCCCACCATCCCGTTTACGTCCGTGGTTTCGTCACCACTTATTTCATCCATGGTGAAATGGAATGCTACCTCGGGGACCGCGGCACTCTCTACCGAGACAGGCAAAACACAGAGAAGAGCGACGATAGAAAAGGGGATTGCGAGGTGATTGAATCTCAGCATTTTGATTTCCTCCTGTTTAAATCTTTTTGAGCCTAACAGTGTCGAATTACCTCAATGTCGGACTCGATTAACATCAATGTGGGTGCCTTCAAATTCGGACACCATGAGGAGTTGAACGACTTTTTCCGTGGTTCACGGAATCTCGAAACACAAGACGCACCGTCCACATTATCTCAATTCGATAATGCGGACACGTTGCCATTATAGAGGTTGATGAGTATGAAGTCAAGTCGATTCATCAGGATTCTGTTGGAACAACAAATGGCTGATTCATGTTTGGATTCAAGGAGATGCTTTTGAATGGTTTGGTCGGTAAGCGCTAAGTGCAAGTAAGGAGGTCGCGGCAAGGAGGGGAATCTTTATCGATTAACCGACTGAATTAGGAGGGATAAAACCAGTGAAAAACGAGGGCGAGAGTAAGTCTTGAAAGTGGATCCCTGCTATAGATATCCCAAGGCGATAGGAAATCCTACTCACTAGCCGTTCGCTTGATTTGTCAGGTCACTCCGCTTCGATTTGTCGAATCATGGCTTTTGCATCGTCGGTTTCGGGGAAGTTCGACGAAAGACTTAAGGCTATCTGAAACGCCTTCAGCGCATTGCGAGTGTCCCGAATTCCGAAATATGCCATTCCGAGATGGTAGTAAACAGTGGGTGAATCGGGGAGAAATTTGACGGCAAGCGTGAGGGTTTTCAATGCGGCAGCGTAGTTACCCCGCTTGAAATACACCCAGCCGAGCGTGTCGAGAGACATGGGGTGCCCCCCATCATCGGGACCGACTTCCGCAGCTTTCCGGGCAAGATTGAGCGCTTCGTCCAAATTCCCGTCGTTCTCGGCATAGTAAAACGCCAGGTTGTTCATGGCTCTGATTGATGTTGGATTGAGCGCCAATGCCTTCTGCAGATACGGTCCGGCAAGTTCCGGTTTGCCTGCTCGCCCATGGGCGATTGCCAGACTGTTATAAATCTTCAGAAGGTCGTTCTGGTTTTGATGTTCGTGGTCCCGGCTAGCAGACAGCGCACGCTCCAAGGCTACGGCTGCGTCCTTGTAGCGTTGGGTTCCGAGTAGAGAAACGCCGTAAAGATACCAGATTAACGGGTTTTTCTCGTCCTCCGAGACCACCACAGCGAATTCTTGGACGGCACGTTCAAAATTTTTTGCCATGAAATATTGCCGTCCGCGCCGCGTGAACCAGAACTTGCTTACACCGGCTTTTTCGACTTCCCCATAGAGCGGATCGGGCATCTGGTTGTATTTTGTGGGCATCTGCGCTGCTTGAGCGTGCCGATTTGCCGTATTCTTGTCACCAAGTGCCAAGTAAACTTGTGCAAGCGCGGCGTGCACCTCACTCTGGCCGGGATTTAGGGACAGAGCACGTTGTAGATGGTCACGCGCCATCTCGAACTGCTTGGCAGAGAGGGCAAGCTGGGCTAATCTCATTTCGGCATACGGGTTTTGCGGCGCCAGTTCCAATGCGCGCTCGAAATGGAGTCGTGCCGCTTTGAATTTCCCCGTGTGTCTGAGGGCGTTAGCGTAGTGAATATGGGCGGGTACGTATGTCGAGTCCAAGGCGATTGCTCGCGCAAACACCTCAACTGCCTTCACGGGATTATTGTCCACGGCTTTGCCGAGGTAGTAAATCCAGCGAAATACATCCGGTTCAATCTTTGCCGCGTTTTCGTAACAGCGGGCGGCATCGGTGCGCCACTCGTGAGCGAGGAAGACATGGCCCAAATGACCCCAAGCAACAGCAGATCCGGGATTGTCCTCAACCGTGGACCGGGCAGATTGAATTGCCTGCAGGAGACGATCATTGGAAACCAGTGCGAGATCTTGAGGCTGAGGTATCGAATCTAGTGTGTTCGGCTGGAGGTTTTCACCATCAATGCGAGTCACGCCAACGCAAACAGAGAGTATTACCAAAAGGATTTGCGTCATAATGCGTCTCCGCTTCCTTTGCGTACAGTCAGTACTCGGTCAACTCCGGGCGCCGAGAAACGTTCCCGGTTGCCGTTTTGCCACTTTACTTCGATTGATTCGATCGCTTCATTTGTGCCGAGTCCAAAATGGGCGGGGAGTTGACTGCTACTGAGATAGCTGTAGCCGGGGAGTATAAGTCTAACATGCTCTGCCTCCGGCGTCACGACCGTTACTTCGGCGCCGATTGCATCTCGATTTCCATCCATAGCTCGCACATGCAGCCAGTGATTGCCCGGCGGCGGTGCATCATTACGAAACACCCGCATCCCGCCGAGGTTGCCGACGACCAGATCGGTGTCGCCATCACGATCGACGTCACCGAAGGCAAGTCCGCGACCCACTTCGACTTGAGCAGCAAAAGCGCCGGCGAGCGAACCGATATCGAAGAACCTGCCGCTGCCATCGTTTTGAAATAGCAGATTGGGTTCCGCGTACAAGCTCCAGAACTCGCCGAGATTCGCTCCCGGGAACTTCGATCCGCGTCTGACGCTGCCGTTGACAAGCGCAAGGTCGAGATCGCCGTCGTTGTCATAGTCGAAGAACCCGCATCCAAAACCGGTGTACCCCCGATCTATTACCGCGAGTCCCGACGTTTCCGATGCGTCCATGAATATCCCATACTCTGTGGCGATATATAGCGTGTTGGTTTCATCCCTCAGGTGCGTCATGAACAGGTCGATCCGCCCATCGCCGTTTACATCGCCGGCGGTCACACCCATGCTGGCTTCCGCCTCGCCGTAGGCGTTGAAGGCTACGCCACGGATAACGGCTTCGTCAGTAAAGGTGCCGTCCCCGTTGTTGGTCCAAAGATAGTTCGCCTGTTGATCGTTGGCGACATAGATATCTACCCAACCGTCTCCCGTCAGATCTGCGCAGACCACACCCAAGCCCTTCCCCGGGAATGCAATGCCAGCCGCTGCCGTCACATCGGAGAAGGTTCCATCCCCGTTATTGCAGTAGAGGGCGTCGAGCACCCCCTCGAAGCTTTGGGGGCCGCAATAGACAGGTCGGTCGGTTCTGCTACGACACGAGATGCCCGAGTCGAATAGCAGATAGCGTGCGACGTAGAGGTCAAGATCCCCATCGCGATCGTAGTCGAAAAAGGCAGCCGATGAACTCCAGTGGTCGCCGGAAAACCCGGCGGCGACCGTTGCGTCGACGAAGGTGCCATCGCCGTTGTTCAGGTAAAAGGCGTCGCGTCCGAAGTTGGTCACGTAGACATCGAGGTCGCCATCGTTGTCGGTGTCTCCAACCGCGGCGCCCTGTCCATAACCCGGGTCATCCAAGCCGGCAGTGGAGGTCACCTCCAGAAATCTCCCGTCAGGCTGTCCCTGGAAAAGTCGATTGGGCGCCGGCAAGTTAGGCTGACCGGGTGGAGGGCTAACCATCCGGAGGAGGTCGAGATAGCCGTCGCCATCGTAGTCGAACAGCGAGACGCCGCCGCCCATGATTTCCGGCAGCGAATAGGTACCGTCCGGCAGCGGATCGAGAGCATCGCCAAACTGCAACTCCGAGGTGATTTCCGTGAAGAACGGGGCGCTCACAGTGGTAGGAAAGGGCGGAGTGCCTCCTGTTGGAGGGTAGATTGCGGCGGTTAAACAGAGAAAACAGAGTGGGATTGTTCGGAGGAGATTTGATTTGTTCCGCATCGGTTTCTTGTCAAAGAACCTGTTTGAATAACAGGTAGCAAAACCTTTTCCGGTGATTTGGAGAAAGGTATCGCGGTGCGCATTCCAACCTACGGTCTGTAGGAACAATCTCCGAATCGCGACTTCCTATCGCGAGTGGAACTCGCTCCTACAGGGGCCTACACGCTTAGTGGCTGGTGCGCGATGCGCACCTACGAGACTTCGACCGGAGTACCGGAACGCCCGGAAGCAATCGCGGCTTGGACGGTGGCGCAGATGTCGCGTCCGGCTCGGGCGTTTACGATAGTGTCGCCATCGGTGTCGATCGCCCGGGCGAAATTTTCGGCGAGCTGGTAGTGGCTGTCGTGGCCGACGCTTTTGTTCGGACGCTCGGTCGCCGGCCGACCCCGATAGTAGACGCGAATCTCGGGGCGCGTCTCGCTGATGACGAGCGCCCCCTTCGATCCCAGCACATGAACCTTAATATCGCCGAGGTCCGAGCGACTGGCGGCGCCGATGCGTCCGATGCACAGCGTTCCGAGGATGCCCTGATCCATCTCCAGCGTGACGGTCGCCAAGTCATCGACGTCGTGGTCAACGCAGATTTGATGGAAGTGCGCGGTTGCGCGCGCGAAAACCTGCCGCACACCCACTCCGGTCAGCATGCGTATGTAGGCGAGCGGATAAATCCCCTCAACATTCAGTTCACCCAGCTCGCCGACACGGACTTCGAGATCGGGCCCGTCCGTTTGCGCCTCCTTTTGTCGTTCCAGCCGGTTGACAGACGGCTTTTTGGGCTGGTTCGGATCCTTTGGAGGCCCCTTGTCCTTTGTGAAATAGAAATCGGAATGGATGGCGTAGAGTTCGCCTATCCCGCCGCTCTCCAACACCTGCTTGGCTTGGAATAGCGTGGGCTGAAAGTTGCCATTCCAAAGTAGGAACTTCACGCCGTTGCGCTCCACCGCCTCGACGACGCGGTCACACTCGGAAACGCGGTTGGACATCGGTTTATCCTGCACGATATGCAATCCGGCGTCGGCGGCACGCACACTCAGATCGCAGTGGCGCTCCGGCTGAGAACAAATCACGGCGACCTGCACGCCAAAATCCGCGATGGCGCGCTCCACGTCTCGGACATAGGGGACACCGTAGTCGTCCGCGAACTTCTGGTTGCGTTCATGCACCGAGTCAGGCTGATCGGCGTCGTCGGCTACGACCACAGGCTCGAAACGGGGGTGCGCCGCTATCCCGATGGGGACATAGTCGTGCTTGACGACGCTTAGCGCGGCAAATCGAAATTTAGGCGAGTTCATAGCTACCTCCATTCAATCTAGAACCTGTCGGGAAAGGAGCGAAGTCACGGCGGCTTCGGCAACGTGCGGAGCGGCTCGATTCCGGGGCGCCGCTCGCCACAGCCCTACGGTACCTCAACCCGCGTGCCGGAACGCCCGGAGTCGATAGCCGCTTGCACGGTGGCGCAGATGGCGCGTCCGGCTCGCGCGTTCAACATGGTGTCGCCATCGGTGTCAATCGCCTGAGCGAAACTCTCGGGTAGTTGGAAGTTGTTGTCGTCGGCGACGCGCTGATGCGGATACTCGGTCGCCGGTTGACCGCGATAGTATACGCTGATCTCGGGACGCGCCTCGCTGATAACGAGCGCACCCTCCGACCCGAGCACATGAATCTTGATCTCGCCGATATCCGGGTGGCTGGCGGCGCCGATGCGTCCGATACACAGCGTTCCGAGGATATCCCGTTCCATCTCCAGAGTTACGGTAGCGAGGTCTTCGATGTCGTTGTCAACGCAGGCTTGGTGGAAGTGCGCGGTGGTGCGGGCGAATACCTGTTGAACGTCCGCCCCGGTCAGCATGCGTATGTAGGCGAGCGGATAGATCCCCTCGATCTTCAGTTCGCCCATGGGATCGACGCCCACGCCGCCGTCGGATCCGTCCGCGTGCGCCTCTATCTGCCGTTCCAGCCAGTTGATGGGGGGCTTTTTGGGTTGGTTCGGATCCCTTGGAGGACCTGCGTCCTTGGCGAAATAGAAATCGGCATGCACGGCATAGGGGTCGCCTATTGTACCACTCTCCATCACCTGCTTGGCTTGGATTAGCGCCGGCAGACAGTTGCGATTCCAGAGCAGGAACTTCACGCCGTTGCGCTCGACCGCCTCAACCACGCGGTCGCACTCGGACACGCGGTTCGACATCGGTTTATCCTGCACGATATGCAACCCGGCGTCGGCGGCACGCACGCTCAATCCGCAGTGGCGTTCCGCTTCCGAGTTTACCACTGCGACCTGCACGTCATAATCCGCGATGGCGCGTTCTACGTCGCGGATGTAGGGGATATTGTACTCGTCCGCGAATTCTTGGTTGCGTTCATGCACCCAGTCTGGCTGATCGGCATCGTCGGCGACGACCACAGGTTCGAAACGGGGGTGCGCCGCCATCGCGACGTTGAGATAGGCGTGTTTGACGACGCTAAGAGAGGCAAATCGAAATTTAGACGAGTTCATAGCTACCTCCGTTCAAACGTAGAGCCTGCTGCGATTGAAGCGAAGTCACGGCAGCTTCGGCGACTTGGAGCGCGGTTCGGTTTTCCGCGCCGCTCGCCGCCGGCTCGCGCCCCTCCTCGACTGCGGACACAAATTCTTCAAGCTGAGCCGTCAGCGCGGCTGAACCTTGACTGGTGTCGATAGCGCTCGGATCGCCGCCTCGGAACACGAGGTTGCGGTTATGATGGTCGTCCGCATACGCGGCGCCGGTCGATCCGATGAGGGACAACGAGAGGTAACCGTCGCCGACCGGAAGTGTGCGCGCCTCGTCTATCAGAGCCATCCCGCCATCGGGGAAGCCGAGATGCACCTGGGCGTAACCCGGTCGTCCCACGGCATAAACCTCGGTGGGGGACCCACCGAACATCCAGAGGGCGAGGTCGATGCCGACAACGGAGCCTCGCAGCACGATGTCATCGGCGCTATTCGGACCTGACGGCTGCGACCAGCGGTGCATACGCAGCAACCCTGGCTCGCCCAACTTGCCGTCCGCCAATGCGTTTTTCACCGCTTGGTGAGATGGCATGAACCGCAAGGAGCTACTCGCCATGAGCCGTACGTCGGCAGACCGGCATGCGTCAACGACCCTTTCCGCATCCCTCACGGACGGTGCGAGGGGCGAGGCGGTCAGGACATGCTTGCCCGCCTCCGCCGCTTTTAGGGCTAGGTTGCTTCGGGCGTGGTTGGATTCGGGGATTATCACGGCGTCGAACGTATCTGCGCCCTTCTCCAACAATTTCTCAAGGGAATTTGCCGAAATCGACGCGTCGAGCGAGTCGGCGGCGGCTTGGGCGCGGTCGGGCTGCGGATCGACTACGGCAACAAACGCGGCATTCGTGAAACGCGGCGCCACGGTCGTGTAGGAGGCGGCGATTTCTCCACCGCCAATCAAAGCTAATCTGGTTGTCAAGAGTTTTGCACCTCCGTATCAAGGTTTTACGTATTTCACATGAAACAGATGAGATGGGTTTTCGGACGATTTGTATTGATTCGGATTTGAAAGTTTGCTAGAATCCCGACGGTATATTTTGGCAATATTCTATGATGCGGCGGTCGTCAGGACACGGATTGTTTGTACCAAAACACCGGTTGTCGGAGCGATTAACTGATCGGATAGCGAAGGCGATAGTAATCTTTTCTTAGGCACGACAGTCGCGCCCTGGAACTCGCTTCTACAATATACAGTATACCTGATCCGAACTGAAAGTGATAGTTTTTTTGAAGTACGCGCGCAGCCTTGACTAGATCAAATCATGCCTTCAGCTACGCCATTCGCTATAAATCGCAAACAACGATTGATCCACGCAGAATCTGCATCGCGTGACACCGATTACGCATGTCCACGTTGTAGTAACGAAGTTATCCTAAGACGCGGCGAAATCAAGATAGCACATTTCGCACATAAAGCGGAATCCTCGTGCACTTCCGAAAGTATTGCCCATAGAACAGCCAAACTCCTTATCCATCAGGCATTTTCAGATTGGAAATCGGGTAATGGACAGGAGCTAATCGTGGAAGTCGGATGCAATTTCTACGAATATTGCGGTAACACGGTTCAGTATCCAATCCGGGATAAGGTTACCACGGCGCACATCGAATATCTTATCAGATCGCACAGAGCGGACGTTATGTTCATGATGGGCAATGAACCCGTCTTGGCAATCGAGGTCAAGGTGTCTCATGCCGTAGATGAACAAAAGGCGGAAACGCTGCCGGTCTATTTTGTAGAAGTGGATGCCGAAGATGTGATAAAAAATCCTCATGTGCTCCGGGATATCCGGCATAAGCGGAATCAGGGATTTCCAGCAGATTCGGAGCCCCAACATAATTGGAAATCCGAACATAGGACGTGTTCCCAATGCAAGAAGGGGATGCGCGAATTTGAGGATGCGAAGCGTCGAATTGCCAGTGCTTGCGGTGTCACCTACGATGGCGAAAAATACACTGCCGGGATAGACAGTTGCTATAAATGCAAGAAACCTATTCTCCGATTTAACTGGAAGGTCAATGAAAGTTGGAGTACCAAACGACCACCCCAGCCTATCCCACGAACAGTTCAATACAAATATGGTCACACGGTAAAGCACAAGTATTGGGCGAATACTTGCTCCTATTGCGGTGCGATTCAAGGCGATTTTTACGTCAATGAGACGGCGTGGGACTTCACACATGACTGGAGGTCCAATATCGTCCACAAGGAGCGGATGAAATTTTGATTAATCGTGACAATACGATTCTGAGCGACCGCGAGATTGGTTAAATGTTCAGTAGCAAAGCCATTTCTAGTCGTGTGATGGGTTATAAACTTTATACCTGTCGCCCCGCTGGGGCTTAATTGCGTGGGGGGTCGCCGTTTCTATACACCTTCAAGATCTCTATCGCACTCGCTATCCGCTCATTTGATCCCCTCCGGGGCTTACGAAGAATAATCAGGAAATTCTTGTTGATTCAATGATATAGACGCATTTCAACGTAATTATTTTACTCGAAATGTGTTTTCATATAGGTTGTAAACGGTTGCAAAAGTAGAATAACCCTCGTCGCGATTTTCATGACCTACGAGGGGACGTTAATTTCTCACGGGACGGAGTCTCCGTGAGCCTGTATTCAACACGATTAAGAAGGAGGCCCTTGGGATAACGATGAATACAAACCTGAGGCAGAGCAGCACGCTGACCGAAGCGGAATGGCAGGCGTTTGAGGATGTCGGCTACGTGCGGCTGGGCGTGGTCGCGCCGGAGGAACAGATTGACACGCTCTGCGAGCGAATCGATCAGATCATGCTCGGGAATATCCGGTACGAAGGAATGAATATGCAACTCTGTCCCTCGGCGTCGGCTGACCGCGACAAGGTCAATTTCAGCGGAAATCACAAGGGCAGTTCGCTGAAGTATCGGAAGATTCAGGAACTGGAGATGGATCCGCTGTTTCTCGACTATATCCGGAATCCGCTTTTCAGGTACATCACCCGGAAGAAGATTGGCGACAGGGTGAGCGTTTACCGGGCAATGTTCTTCAATAAACCCGCCGAGGGCGGCATATCGAAGAATTGGCACAAGGATTCCGGCTGGGACCTCAGCATTCCCGAAGAGATTACGGTATACACCGCGCTCGACCCGCAGACTCGAGAAAACGGTTGTTTGATGGTTATCCCTTATTCACACAAGGAGTGCCCTCTGCTGGGGGTCAAAACGGAGGAGACCATACAGAAATACGCGCCGCCGGAAAAACGGGTTTTCATGGAGATGGAGAAGGGCGAGGTCGTCCTTTTCAAAAACCATATGCTGCACTCGTCGCTGGTGAACACCACAAACCGTCCGCGCCGCGCGTTCAGCATCGCGTTTGTTCATGCGGACTCGTACAACACGACTTCGGGCAGACGCTATCCTCAGGTGATGCCGGAGTACCGTCCGGCGGCAATTGCATAACATAGAAGAGAGTGTTTAGTGATTAGCAAAAACCTTTAGAGTCTAAAGGCTGGTAAGAGCTCTATCGCGCGGGATTTTCTATCAAGATCTACTATCGCCTTCGTTATCCACTCGGTTGATCCTACAAATGCACTAAACAGTTACGCACAGAATATGATTTCAAACTGTTTCTCGAATTCTCATTCTCTCGTCAATCGACTGTGGTCACGATGGTTCTTGCTTGTCAGTTGCGTCGTGATGGGTATGGGAATCGGCAGCACTGTCTTTGGCGGCGAACCCCTCAGGCTGGACACCAAGACTCAGTTGTTTGTTGACGACCTTCTGATTCATCATAAGGAGGGGGTTGTGCGCCGCGTTCAACCCGCAGCCAAGATGGATAAACCGGTGTTGACTCCCGAGCACCCGTGGGAGTTTTCGTACCATCCGGAGGACGATGGGGTCGGAAAACGCATCTACGTTTACGGCACAGTGTTTTTTGACTCACTCCAAGACCGGTACCGGATGTGGTACATGAGTCGCATGAGCCACCGGCATGATTTCGCTATACCGGAACTGGAAATCCCGGGCGGCGGCAACGTCCACCGAGACCTGACACTGTACGCGACGAGCACGGACGGCATCCACTGGGAGAAGCCCAATTTGGGGCTATGCCACTTCAACCGCCTATCCGGAGGCGGAGAGAGCATCGTTGGCGACACTCAAAACAACATCATGCTCGATTTTCACGGCGCCAGCGTGTTTCTCGACGAGGAGGAGCCAGATCCCCAAAAGCGGTACAAGGCAATCGGTTTTATCAGACGGTTTGAGGAGATTCGGATATGCCATTCGCCAGACGGCATCCATTGGTCGGAACCACAGCCTGCTGCCGATAGACGCAACGAGGGATCATTCAACGCCTGTTACGTTCCGGGACTCGGTCGCTACGTGGCGGGGAGTATCATACGGTCAAACGATCCGCGCTATGAGTTCATCAATCACGAGGGGCAACGCGGCAGGAAACGGGTAATCACAACGCTCATCAGCGAGGCACGGGATTTGGAACGATGGGAGGAGACAATGGTCATCTATCCCGATGACCGCGATCCGCCCAGCACACAGTTCTACGGCATGGCGCCGTTTACCTACGGCGACAACGGGATAATCTTAGGCTTTCTTCACGTGTTCGATTACACAGGTCCCGGACCCGCCAATGACGATGGGCCGATCGAAGTGCAATTGGTGTACAGCCGCGATGGCAGGACGTGGCACCGCATGGAAGACCGAAGCCCGGTTATCCCATTGGGTCCCAAGGGCTCTTTTGACGGCGGAATGATAATCATGACGGCGCTCGGCACATCCTTGCACGGCGACGAACTGGTCGCGTACTATACCGCGGGAAACACCGGGCACGGTGCGCCGGTCAGGAATCGTCACTTCACGATAGCAAGGGCGAGTTGGCGGCGCGACCGGCTGGTGGTTCTTCAAGCAGATTCCGATCACGGCGTGGTGGAGACCGTGCCGCTGGAAACTCAGGGGAACATCTTGGAAATCAACGCGGACGCGACGGGTGGACAGATCTCAGTGGAGGTGCTGGACGCGGACGGAAATATACGGTCGGGGTATTCAAGCGAAGCGTGCGATTCCATTAACGACGACAGCCTCGCGCACCAGGTTCGGTGGGAAGGCAGAGATTTATCGGGTATTCGGCGTCCTTTTCGTTTGAGGTTCCTGTTGCATAACGCGAAGTTGTACGCATTTAGAATCAAGTAGGAGCGACCTCCAGGTCGCGATTCGGAGATCGCTCCTACAATCAAGGTAATCCCATAATCCTAATGAATCACAGTTCAGACAATTTCAACTGCCGATACCCAACACGTACCACATATACGTAAATTGTAAATGATAAATCATGATTTCAAACTATTTCTCACATTCTCGTTCTCTCGTCAATAGGCTGTTGTCACGATGGTTCCATCCCGTCAGTTACGCCGTGATGGGCGTTGGAGGCGGAAGCTCTTCACTCGGCGAAGACCCTCAACAGATTGGCAACAGAACGCAACTGTTCGTCGACGACCTCCTGATTCATCGCAAGGAGGGAGTTTCTCGGCGCGCTCAACAGGGGTCCAAGATGGACAAGCCGGTCGTGATGCCCGAGCACCCGTGGGAGTTCGCCTATCATGAGGGTGAAGATTACGTCGCCAAACACATCTTCATCTATGGCACCGTGTTTTTCGATCCGCACCAGAACCAGTACCGCATGTGGTACATGAGTCGCATGAGCGGCGGGCACGACTTCGCTATCCCGGAACTGGAAATCCCGGGCGGAAATATCCACTGCGATCTGACGCTGTACGCAACCAGCTCGGACGGAATCCACTGGGAGAAGCCCAAACTGGGGTTGTGCCACTTTAATCGCCTATCCGATAGCGGCGAGATCGTCGACGGCGGCACTGAAAACAACATCATGCTCGACCTCCACGGCGCCAGCGTGTTTCTCGACGAGGAGGAGTCCGACCCGCAAAAGCGCTATAAAGCTATCGGATTCGCCAGACGGTTTACGGAGATTCGGATCTGTTATTCGCCGGACGGCATCCACTGGACGGAACCCCAGCCCGTCGTGGATCGGCGCAACGAAGGGAGTTTCAACGCATGCTACGCGCCGGGACTTGGATGTTACGTGGCGGGGAGTCTCATACGGTCGAACGATCCTCGCTACGAGTTCGACAATTACGCCGGGAAGCGCGGCAGGAAGCGGGTTGTCACGGCGCATATCAGCAACGGACGCGATCTGGAGCGTTGGGATGAGACGATGGTCATCTACCCCGACGAAAACGACCCGCCCAACACGCAGTTCTACGGAATGACGCCGTTTGTCTACGGCGATAACGGAATCATCTTCGGATTTCTGCACGCGTTCGATTACACGGGACCGGGACCTACGAATGACGATGGTCCCATCGACGCACAGTTGGTCTACAGCCGGGACGGCAGGGAGTGGCACCGGCTGGAAGACCGTAGCCCGGTCATCCCTTTGGGCTCCGAGGGCGCTTTCGACGGCGGGATGATCATCATGACGGCGGTCGGTACAACTTTGCACGATGACGAACTGGTCGCGTATTACAACGGGCGAAACTTCGGGCACGGCGGACCGAACAAGGATAGTTTATTTTCAATTGGGCGAGTGAGTTGGCAGCGCGATCGGCTGGTGGCACTCCAAGCCGAGCGCGGCGCCGTGGAGACTGTATCGCTGGAGACGACAGGAAACCGTTTGGAACTCAACGCCGATGCTATCGGCGGGAAAATCACGGTAGAGGTGCTCGACGCGGAAGGAAACGTGCAAACCGGGTTCTCAAGCGACGCGTGCGATACGATTGACGATGACAGTCTCTCGCATCAGGTTCGATGGGAGGGCAAAGATTTGTCGGATATTCGGCGCCCCTTCCGATTGAGGTTCCTGATGCGTAACGCGAAATTGTATGCGTTTAGAATCAAGTAGGGCAAGCATCATTATCGGTAAGAGCGATCTCCGGGTCGCGACCTCCTGTTGCGAGCGAAACTCATTTCTCCAGACAATGTGCAACCAAATAGTTGGGTTTCGCTGTGTTAAACCCAACCTACATGCTAAAATCAAGTCTCCCCAAGGCAGGGCAAGATGCCCCGTCTACCGAGTTTGATGTTCAGGATAGACAATGGATAATGAAGATTTACTAAGCGAAACGCTTTATAACGGAATTGAATTGCCGGTGCCGTGGCCGCCGAACCACGGCGAGCCGACCGGGGAACCGATGCCGGTTCCCTACTTGGATAACCCGCCGCCGGTCATCCCGATTGACGTGGGTCGGCAACTGTTCGTCGACGATTTCCTGATTGAGGACACGAGCTTGCAGCGGACGTTTCATGCGGCGAGGATGCATCCGAGCAATCCCGTGCTCGACGTGCCGAGCTACAGCGGCGGTCTTTGGTACGATTCGAGCGAGGGAATTTTCAAGAATTGGCACAATGTCAGGCACGGCGTCGGCTACGCCGCGTCCGAAGACGGGATCCACTGGGAGAAACCGCCGCTTGATGTCGTAGAGGGCACGAATCTGGTCCTGGAACATGCCGATCCCTGGGAACCGGGCAGGTATTTTAGCTGCGACACCACCAGCGTTTGGATCGATTACGAGGAGACCGACCCGGACAGGCGGTATAAACTCTTCTTGACCTATTTGTGGCCCAATAACATCAACGATTTCTTCTTCTCGCTCCTCTATTCGGCTGACGGCATTCACTGGAGCGAGCCGGTTGTTACCTCGTGGCGCCATGTCGGAGATCATACGAATGCCCACTACAACCCCTTTCGGAAACTGTGGGTGGCGAACATCAGATACCATTGGGGAAGCGACGGACGCTGCCGAGCGTACCTCGAAAACCGCGATCCGGAGAAGCTGACGTGGGCATCGAGCGAGGCGAGAGTGGGAGGCATCGTGCCGTGGCTGGCGGCTGACCGTCTGGATCCGCACCACCCAAAGCTGGAGTTTAGCGGCATCCGACCGCAACTATACCATTTCGACGCCATCGCGTACGAGAGCCTGATGTTGGGATTCTTCAGCGTGCACCAGGGGCCGCCCAACGAAGAATGCGGCAAGTTGAGGATTCCGAAGCGGAACGAGGTGGTGACCGGTTACAGCCGCGACGGTTTCCATTTTGACCGACCGAATCGGACGCCGCTGTTCGGTGCGAATGAGGAACGGGGCGCCTGGAACTGGGGAAATGTGCAGTCTGTCGGCGGGGGTTGTATCGTCGTCGGGGATGAACTCTACCTGTACTGCAACGGGGTAGGCCGTGCCGAGGAGGGCGGAAAAAGCGGACGCACCACCGGGTTGGGGATTCTGCGGCGTGATGGCTTCGCCTCCATGGGGTCGACTCGGGACGAGGGGACTCTGACCACACGCCCGGTTCGGTTCAGCGGCAAGCACCTTTTCGTCAACACGGACTGCGATCAGGGCGAGTTGCGGGTCGAGGTGCTTGATAGGAACGGTAATGTTATCGCTCCCTTTACGAAGGAGAATAGTGAGGTAATCTGCGGCGACGAGACACTGCGGCGAGTGAATTGGGAAGGCGAAGCGGATCTTGGGAGAATAGCGGGTGAGCCGGTCAGGTTCAGGTTTTATCTCAGGTTGGGCGAGTTGTACGCTTTCTGGGTAAGCCCGGATGAATCTGGCGCAAGTCACGGGTATGTCGGCGCGGGCGGACCCGATTATAAGGGTTTTGTGGATACGGTTGGAAAGACATCCGATCCCTAGGCAGGAACGATCAAGCGAGTGGATAGCGAGTGCGATAGAAATCCCGACAGGTGGAAGAGTTCCTTAAGAAAAACACACTATGGCAGATACGTATACGCAGATTTACCTGCACATTATATTCGCGGTCAAAGGAAGACAAAGTCTCATTCCAAAAAAGCACAAAGAAGCATTGCATCAGTATATTACCCGCATTACCACTAACAAAATGCAAACGGTGATTCGGATAAATTCAATGCCGGATCATATTCACATCCTTGTGGGAATGGCTCCAGACATTGCGTTATCTGATTTGGTGAGAGACATCAAGGCAAATTCATCAAAATTCATTAACACAAAGGGATGGGTTGTGGGACGATTTGAATGGCAGGCGGGTTTTGCGGCGTTCTCGTATTCTCATTCTCAGTTAGATGATGTTGTACGTTATATCAAAAACCAGGAATCGCATCATACGCGTCAGACGTTCAAAGAGGAATATCTTGAGTTTCTGGAGCGTTTTGATGTTCCCTATAATCCGAAATACGTATTTGATTATGATGACGCATCCGATACATAATTCACCTGTCGCCCCTCTGGGGCTTTGGCGTGAAAGGGATTCGGCGTTACTATACACCTATCGCCCCGCTGGGGCTTTCAAAGACCGGAAGAATCTCCATAAATCAAGCGAGCGAATGGTGAGTGTTCAACTGAGCGGATAGTAATCCCATGGCAACAGAAATCCCATATAGGCCTTTTCCCGGTCGTGATTCATTCGTTTTCCGTCGTTTTGGCGAAGGAGTCGTGACCTGGAGATCGCTCCTACAATACAAAAACAAGGAGGCAATGATTATGGCACTGTCAGATGAACAAAAGCAGCAATTTGACGAGAACGGTTATATTATCGTTCGGGAGCTAATGACCGACGAAGAGGTGCACGCAGTCGGGCAACGAGCCGATCAGATTGCCGTGGGCGAGGTCGTCCCGGAGCCGGGGTTCGGCCGCCAAGTTGAACCGGCAATTCAACGCAAAGATGTGGAAGCGAAATCGACACTCGAATCCATCCGCAAACTTGGAGGTTTGGTTCGTACGGATCCGGTCATGCACGCACACGCAACTAACCCGAAGATATTAGATGTCTTGGAAGATTTAATCGGTCCCGATATCAAGTTGTTCGGAGATCAACTGTTTATGAAATCGTCTGCGCACGGATCGCGTAAGAACTATCACCAGGATTCCAACTCGTGGAGACCGTATGTTCCGTACAGCCTCGTGAGTTGCTGGGCGGCATTGGATGACGCGACGGTCGAAAACGGTTGTCTGTGGTTTATTCCCGGGAGCCACAAATGGGGGCTGCTCGACGTTGAACGTGAGCGAGAGATTGAGAAGAAAGCGCTTGCGGGACCACTGGAGAACGAGGTGCCGATTGAACTGAAAGCCGGCGACTGCAGTTTTCATCACAGCCTTACGTTGCATTGCAGCCACACCAATCGATCAAAGACCCGGCGTCGCGGATACGCCACGCACTACATGAGCGCGAAAACGAAGTACACGGGTGAAGGCACACGTTCCAACACTCATACGTTGCTGCGCGGTCAGGAATATCCGGGTTGTGTGTAGGGGAATTATCAGTTCGTAGGTCGGGTTAGAAGCCCGATCTATGAGAAGAGGGACAAATCTCTGAAGACACTCATCAACAGGATTTGGCGGCGCAGATCGAAAGCCACCATAAGTCGGGTGATTTTGATAAGGCGTTAGAGGTCAGCGCCCGCGCGTTGGAATCCGATCCGGCGGATTCGGAGGCCTACCGTTCTCGATGGAGGCTTGTAGCCGACGTATTTTCGGAGACGGCGGCGAGGAAAAGGATTCAATCTGAAGTCGCGTCGTTTTTGAGGACACAGCCAGAGAACCCTGAAGTTCTGAAGACTGCTTACTGGGGATATAGGGAGCTGCCCCTCGACGATTGGGATGTCCCACGCAGTTTCTTTGATAAGATGTTGCAATACCGCGGAACCGAAATTCATCTGCTCGCACTGTTAGGATTAGCTGAACGGAGTCAAGAGGTACACCAAAAATGGCGCTATTTCCAGCGCGTCATTGATGAGTTTACCGCCTCGGATGTCTCAGAATTATCCTGGTATTTGTTCGCACATGAACAAATGCTGTGGTTAGCCATGGAGGATCGCTCCCTAGCAAGCGACGAGTTGCTTGATGACCTTATTGATCGATTCTTGAAAGTCCATCTTTTCCTTTGCCATAATCAACAGGCGTGGTACGGCTGGGCTTATACCAAATCGGTAGAATGGCGGCTCAAGTTTAACATTCGACTGGAAAAGGCGTTGGACATCTTAGAGCGTGCCGAAGTCAGGTTAGGCGACAAAGCGGAACAGAAGTGGCTTGTCGAGCACAACGAAAGTTCTGTAGAAGAAGCAATAACGAAAATCTCTCGCTTGCGTTGTGAAGTTTATCTCCGGCAGGAGCGGTGGAGAGAAGCACATGACGGACTAACAGCGAACGCGCCGGATTTCTTGGAATCTCTATCATCAAGGTTCAGCGAGAGTGCTGTCAATTACTTCTGGATGTTGGGACGCTCAGCGGAAGGGATTGGAGAGTGGGAAGAAGCGAGGCGCCAATATGCCGACGCACACTTTGCGCGCACGCCTCACGTGGAGGAACGGGCAGGCTTGGAAAGTATCTATCATCAGATAGAGCGAGGAACTGCCGAAACGTTTGACGCTTTTCTCAAAGAGGAAGAAGCGGAATACCGCATCCGAGAAGATGCCGACCGCGAAGAAATCCGTCAGAAAATCGTCAAGAACAGGTTTAGACAGAAAGCAACGGACTTTTCTTTGGAAACGTTGGAAGGAGAGGGATTCACACTGTCGGCGATGTGTGGAAAGGTCGTGTTGCTTGATGTTGGAGCGTCGTGGTGCGGTCCATGTAACGAGGCAATACCGCAAATCAATACAATCTATAATCAATACAGCGACGTTGACGATTTTGCCATATTTGGAATCAATGATGGTGAAACCCCCGAACAGGTGCAGAGATTCTTGGAGGAACACCAGCCGCCGTGGCCAATCTTGCTTGACCGTCGGAAGCAAGTAAGGGAGGCATTCCAGATTAAAGGAATACCACTTTTTATCCTGATTGATAAAGCAGGGAATTGGCAGTACAGTTATATAGGTTCGAATCTCATAGGCGGTCAGCCGTTAATTTGGATGATTGAAGAACTCATTGAAGATTGATATCTTGAGACACAATTTATACATATTGGATTCGCGCAAGCTGTCCCGATTCTTGGAAAATTATAACTGTCTAAAGTAATACCTAATGGAGTTTGATCGCACACTGCACACACACCATGACTTGGCATAACGAGGTGCAGAGTTGTCAACTGCGTATCTCCTAAAAATTCTACGCTAAGAAAGGCACTAGTATGAGCCACATAACAAATGTTCAGGATCCAAATTTCCCACTTATCCAACTACCGTCGCAATTCCGCGCCCAACGGCACACAATGGTGGATAGGCAAGCGGGGATAGGGGAAACCATAGAGGTATTTCAGGGGCAGGGACCCGGGTGCCTCAGACACATTTGGATTGTCCCCAATCCGATCTCGGACACACGTTTTACCCCAGATTATATAGACAATTCCAACACCAATGCCATCATCAAGATCTACGTCGATGACGACCCGCGCCCGTTAGTAAACATGGATCTGAAGCGGCTGTGCGGTGTGTTGCTCGATCAATCTCCCTATCGTGTCGACAACGCCGCGTTCGCGGTTTTGCCCAGAAAAATGGGGTCGGTACACGGTGATTGCTTCAACATATATCTGCCGATTCCTTTTGCCAAATCCTGCCGTATCACGATGGAACCGTTGATGGATCAGGTGATACGTATAATGGCTGACTGGCAGCAGTTTCCCGAGGGGTCTGACATCACGCCCTACCGTTTGCACGCGGTATACAGAAGCGAATACCCCGCGAGCCACCACTCGTCCTTTCTTATGGCTGATTTATCGGGAAAAGGGTTTGTTGCGGGCATCGTCAAAGGCATCCGTCAACGCGAGCACACCGACATGATTTATCATACCGGCGGTCAGGTGTGGATGATTGACGGGGAGACCGATCCCCATGTCATGAGGGGAATCAACGAGGAGGATGATTTCGCGTTCGGCTGGGGGTATCACGAGGTGATGACGCGCTGGATCGGCTGCCCTTATCACCGCTATGCAACGCGCACCGACCAGGACGGGGTTATTTACCGTTTATTCGGCATGAATTCGGTGACCTTCGACTCCTCGCTGCTACTCCGCTGCGGATCTCGCGCGGACGATACGGAGACCGTGGTGTATTACTACCGGGTGCCGGAGAGTCAGGCGTCTCCTGTCACTTCGCCTGCGACGTGGGAAATTGCGGGCGCGTTCGGGTGCAACAGTCACGAGGAGTTCCTGCGTCAGGAGATTCCGGAGCAGACAGCAGCACCTTGGTTGGTGCAGATCAAAAAAGACGAAGTGGACTTCTCGGTGCACTCCGCTAAATCGGAACATACATGGATTGACCTGTCGACCTACTGCCGTACCGGTTCTCAGGGTCAATTGGAACGTTCCGGATACGCCCGCACAACCATCGAGTCCGAGGATGAGCGGTCGGTTCAAATTCGGTTCGGTTTCGACGACTGGATGACCGTGTGGCTAAATGGTGAGAACTTGGGAACCTTCCGCCATGACCACGGTTTCGCGGCGATTAACATCCCCGCCCGTTTGAAGAAGGGCGACAATAAACTGATGGTCAAGCTCAGCAACTTTGAAAACACTACGCACGGGTGCTGGGCGATGAGTTGTTCTATGGAGAACTTGGACTAGATCCATGGATTCTCTGAGATCAAACGACCGAATAGATCAAGCAAACGAATAGTGCGCAGGATTTTCTATCGCCCTCACTATCCGTTCGGTTGATCGATAGAGATCTCAGTGCGGTAGAGATTCGTTTCCAACCGCACCGTCCCCTTCGGAAACGAGTGCCATGAGCCATCTTTTGTGGCGCGCCCATCAATGAATGGGTTGGTATCCCATAGCCCATATCTGCACTGAGATCAGCAGTTTAAGAAATCGAAACCGCGTGACTTGCGACCCAAAACGCCTAACTTAATCTCTCACTATCCGTTAGGTTAATCGCCCATTTAATCGCACCCCATAAAGCTCCTCGCATGTTGATATCGTGACGCGCGTTTTTTCAAACTCGAAAGGCATTCGTATGAGCCACGCCATGAACTTTCCTGATCCGAATTTCCCGTTTATCCAACTACCGACGCAATTCCGCGCCCGGCGGCAAACGTTGAGGGATAGACGAGTGGCTGTAGGAGAAACCAAAGAGGTATTCCGCGCACGGGGACCCGGTTGCGTCAGGCATATTTGGTTTTCCCCGAACCCGATCGACCGACCGCGCACTGCCGAAGGTGTTAAAGACAATTCCAACGCCAACTCCGTCATCAAGATTTACGTCGATGACGAATCACAGCCGTTGGTGAACTTGGATCTGAAGAGGTTGTGCGGTGTTTTGCTCGATCAATCTCCGTATCGTGTGGACAACGCCGGGTTCGCGGTCTTGCCCCGAAGATTGGGGTCGATTCACGGTGACGGCTTCAACATTTATCTGCCGATTCCGTTCGCCAAATCGTGCCGTATCACGATGGAGCCGCTGATGGATCAGTTTATTCGCTTTATGGCGGACTGGCAGCAGTTCCCCGAGAGGACCGACACCACCCCTTACCGTTTGCACACCGCATACAGGAGTGAGTACCCCGCGAGTCATCATTCCTCCTTTCTCATGGCTGATGTATCCGGAAAAGGGTTCGTCGCGGGCATCGCCAAGGGCATCAGACAGCGCGATTACAGCGACGTGATCTTTCACACAGGCGGACAGGTGTGGATGATTGATGGGGAAACCGACCCCCACGTCATCAGGGGGTATAACGAGGAGGATGATTTCGGATTAGGTTTTGGCTATCACGAGGTGATGACCCGCTGGATTGGATGCACGTATCACCGATATGGGACCGAAACCGACCAAGACGGGGTCGTCTACCGATTCTTCAGCATGGATCCGGTGACGTTCGACTCTTCGCTGCTGCTCCGCTGCGGGTCTCGTGCGGACGACACGGAGACCGTGGTGTACTACTACCGGGTGCCGAGTAGCCAAGCGCAACCGGTGACTTCGCCCGAATCATGGGAAATCGCGGGCCCCTTTGAATGCGGCAACTACGAACAGTTCCTGCACTCGGAGATACCGGAAGAGGTAACAGGCGCTTGGACGGGACGGTTCCAAGAGGCGGAGTTCTCGGTACACTCCGCCAAAACGGACCACACCTGGATTGACTTGTCAACCTACTGCCGATCCGGCTTTCAGGACCAACTGGATCGTTCCGCCTATGCCCGCACAACCATTGAGTCCCGCGAGGGGCGGTCGGTCCAAATTCGGTTTGGTTTCGACGATTGGTTGACCGTATGGCTAAACGGCGAGAACCTCGGAACTTTTCGGCACGACCACGATTTCGGCGTGATAGGCGTCCCCGCTCGGTTGAAGAAGGGGGCTAATGAGCTGATGGTCAAGCTTAGCAACTTTGAGAACGTCACGCACGGGTGCTGGGCGATGAGTTGCTTGATAGATGACACGGACTAACGATTCCGTAAAGGAAAGGATATAACAGAGCAAACCATGGGAACAAGATTGGAAGGCAAAGTAGCTATCATCACCGGCGCAACTCTGGGACTCGGGAAAGCAGCAGCGCTGCTGTTCGCGGGGGAGGGCGCTTCGGTTGCCGTTTGTGACCGGGGCAGGACACCGGAAAACGCCGAAAAGTTGCTCGACGCGGCGGAAAGCCTGCCCGGCGAGGTCGTCTACAAGAAGTGTGATGTCATGAACAAGGATGACATTGCCGCGCTCGTGGAATTCACGCGGGAGCGGTACGGGCGGATTGACGTGATGGTCAACAACGCCATTATCGACAATCCCGGCGGGAAGCTGGAGGAGGTCACGCTTGAAGATTGGGAGGACGGACTGTTCTGTCACTTGACGGCGCCGCTGCTTTTCTGCAAGTTGGTGGTGCCGCTGATGATTGAGCAGGGCGGTGGGAGTATTATCAATGTCTCGTCGGGCAACGCGATGTTCGGCAGTCCCAGTATCTCATCGTACGGTCCAGCCAAGGCGGGCATGATCAACTTCACGCAGAGCCTGGCGGTCACCTATGGGCCTAACGGGATTCGCGCCAATGCGTTGACGCCCGCCCGAATGCTCACCGAGAAAAAACTCGAAATGCTCGAGGGTAATCCGGCAGAGGTGAGACGGCAGAAATTCCTCTATCCGCGGGGCAATCCGGCGCAGCCGGAGGAGGTGGCGGAGGTCATGCTGTTCTTGGCGTCGGATGAGTCGTCCTCCGTCACCGGACACAGCTTGGTTGCGGATTGCGGGGCGTCGGCGTTCAATCCGCTGAGTATTCCGGGGCAGCTGGAACGGAATATCCGGGAGGAGTTGGAAGCGCAAGGCTCGGAGTGGCTGCATGGGGAGAAGTAAAGAAGAAATCGATGAATATCCGACAGAAACTCACACTCAGTCTTTTGCTCACTATCGTTGTGGGCAGCGTTGCGTTCGCGCAGGTTGTTGACATCCCCGATCCGCGCTTGCGCGCAGCGATTCGAGACGACCTAATACTCGATGTAGACGATAACATCACGCAAACCGCGATGCGACGCCTTGTGAAACTTGTTGCGAACGAACGTGGAATCGAAAGCATAAACGGGCTTGAATTCGCAACAAATCTACAACATTTGCAGTTAAGATCTAACCACATCGTTGATATTCGTCCTTTAGCTAATTTGGGCCGCCTCCACACATTGATTATTCTGGATAATCATATTACCAACCTCAATCCGCTTGCTAACCTTACGGAGCTCATTGAACTCAATGCGCGAGAAAATACCATATCTGATGTCTCTCCTTTGGCGAACTTGCGCAAGCTGAAATATCTTGACTTAAGCCAGTGTAACATCATGGACATCGGACCACTCGCAGGTCATCATCAATTGGAAGTTCTACAGTTAAATCACAATAGAATTGTTGATGTTCACCCTATCGCAGACTTGATAATGTTAAATAAACTAGAAATCCATGTAAACTTCATTCTTGATCATCGTCCGCTTAACGCATTAACTTTAGATTATTTCAGGTACGATCAGACTTGTGAAATGCCATCACTTCCACTCAAGCCTCGTTTGGAAGGTAGGGAGTTCCCGTCCGTCGTCGCAGCATTCGGCGGGCTGAAATGGGGCGGCATATCCAACAAACAGAATTTGTCGGTATACGAACGTTTCGCGCTGCACGATTTGTGGTTTAGTGTTAGTTTATTCAATCTTCGTTTTTGGCACACAGACGATTTAACATGGAAAATAACAGGCAATATGGACGCTGCTATTGAAGAGCGAAACAAGTTCATCGAACATAATCCTAACATGGTGTTTCTTGAAAAATTTACAATGAGAGAAGATTTGATTAGTACCTTTGGCGAAGACTGGCCATATTGGGTGCGCGATGCGAATGGAAATATAGCGAGTGCAGGATGGAGAGAAGGCGATGGTTTAATTGATTTCACGCATCCTGACATTCAAGAATGGATTGTCCAACGAGCTATCGCCGTGTCGAAATGTGGGCTGTACGATGGAATCATGTTTGACTGGTGGACTGAAGAAGGACCTGTAATTGCCAATGATCAAATTGGTTGGACAGAGGGCTATCGTGGTACCGCTTCAGAACAACGGGCTAGAGACAATATTATTCAGCGCATTCGTGCTGAGACTCGCCCTGATTTTTTAATTGCAGCTAACGTCAACCGGCGAAAAATACCTCGTACAGGTCCTTATATCAATGGAGCTTCGATGGAAACCCTAATTCCGTCAACTTTTTTCAACGACACAGATCTTGATACTGCCCTGCATGAAACCGAAAGTACACTACTGTGGTCGGAAGAACATCTTAGACCCCCTCGGATAAATCATATCGTCGGTGCTGCGTATCTTGAAGAATCTCCTGATAGCCCGAGGAACCTCCGTTGGATGCGCGCCATGACGACGCTAACGCTAACGCATTCCAACGGTTATATCTTTTTTCACCACTACTGGTATGACTTCTGGGATGCCGACCTCGGCCGGCCCGTCGGGCCCAAAACCCAACTTTACGACGAAGACATTCCTGGTCTCTACATCCGGGAGTTTACGAACGGCTGGGCAGTCTACAATCACAGCGGCGAGGCGCAAGTCATCACGCTGCCGGAGGAGGCGCAGGGCGTGGCCAGCGAGTTGGTGAACACCGAGCACACGCTGCCGAACTTGGACGGGGAGATGTATCTCAGAAAAACAGTGGTCAGTGATCAGTTGCCAGTGACCAGTAAAAACCCGGCGGACGTGAACGAAGACGGGGTGGTGAATATCTTCGATCTCACGCTGGTGGCTCAGGCGGTAGGAACGGGAGACGGTCAGGGCGATGTGAATGGCGACGGGGTGGTAAACGTATTTGATTTGGTGTTTGTGGCGAATCAGTTCTGAATCACGGATTAAGCAGATAACACGGATTTAAGGCTCTTTACTGGTCGCTAGTCACCGTTGACATTTATCTGGGTGCATCTGTAATTCCCCGAGAAACAGCGAATCGTAGGGGCGGGGTTTCCCCGCCCATCAGTCAACGCGGGTTGGGAGACCCAACCCCTACGAAGGGCATGTGTCCGTGCACCGCTCTTGATCGCCCGATTGCGATGAAATGTCAACTAAGCCTAGTCACCGTTTCTAGGGAGGATTCCCGTGGAACAAACCCCCATATTTCTACCCTTCGAGTTCGGCGAGACGGAGAAAGCCCTATTGGACAAAGACGGGCACATTCTGCTGCCCGGCATCCTGACACCGGGAGCATGTGAGCGGCTGATGTCTTCGTTTTGGCACATTCGAGAGTTGATCCCGTCCGCCGTCGAAAGTCACAAGCCCACCCACTATGCGGCGGAGTATGACTCCTATCTGGAGAGCCTTATCTCGCATCCACAGTTGCTTGATTTGGCGCAGAAGGTTCTCGGCATGGAGATTCGATTCGACCACTGTGTAACGATTATCCGCCCGGGCGGCAACGGAGGCACCGGTTGGCACAGTCACGAATTCGCCGAGGACGATCAGAGCTTAGGTTTTGTGCGAATCTTCTTCTACGTCAGCGGGTTCGAGGCTGGCGACGGCGGCTTGAAAGCGGTGCCGGGCAGCCATCTCTACCGGGACGCGAAAATCAACGCGGACACGGACGAGGCGCTCAAGACGGGGTGGATGGCGGGAAAGACACACCCCATGACTGGGGAACCGCTGGAGACACAGGATTTGTCCGCGCCGGCGGGAACGGTTGTGTTGATGTGGACGCACGCCGCTCACGCGGTCAGTCCCAGACACGCACATAGCGACACGCGATGGGCGGTGGTGTACGCCTACCGAAATCCGGGCAGACCATCGCATGCGCGTTGGATCACCCCGGAATTTGAACGGAAACGGATTCCCGGCGCCGAGCGGCTGATGAGCCTTTATTGAGCCATGTAGGTTGGGTTGAGCGACTTGTAGGGTGGGCACTGCCCACCGTCCTGCTTGGCACAGCCATATAGGTTGGGTTCAGCGATTAAGCGACTGAGAGTCAATAAGGAACAGAACCTTCTATCGCCCTAGGATCCCAATCGCGGGGGATTAGCTATCGCACTGGGATCTCCATGGGAACTCTATCGCCTTCCTTATTCAGTCAGTTGATCCTTCACTATTGGTTCGGTTGATTTATCCGCTCAGTTGATCGGTCGTTTGATCGCATTGCGCACCTTACAACCACTCGCCAATGATTCGGGGCAAGATGCCCCTCCTACGAGTTGGTTAATCGGATTACGCGGATTTAAGGCTTCTTTGCTTGCCACTAGCCACTGGGCCACTGCTTTTTGAAAGGTTTTCAGTGACACATACCCCCATATTCAAACCTTACGAATTTGGCGAAAAAGAGAAAGCCCTCTTGGACAAAGACGGACACTTTCTCCTGCCCGGCATCCTGACGCCGGAGGTCTGCGAGCGGCTGACGTCGTCGCTGTCGCACATTCAAGACTTGTCCCCGTCCGCCGTCGAAGGTCACGAACCTAACCGCTTTGCGGCGGAGTACGACGCCTATCTGGAGAGCCTCATCCCCCATCCACAGTTGCTTGATTTGGCACGAAGAGTCCTTGGCGAGGAGATTCGATTTGACCACTGTGTGACGCTCAACCGCCCGGGCGGGAATAACGGTTCACATTGGCACAGTCACGAATACGCCGATGACGATCCCAGCTTGGGTTTTGTCCGCATCTTCTTCTACGTCAACGGGTTTGAGGTTGACGACGGCGGCTTGAAAGCGGTGCCGGGCAGCCATCAATACCGGGACGCCAAAATCAAGGCTGACACGGACGAGGCGCTAAAGAGGGGATGGATGTCTGGAAAGACACACCCCATTTCTGGGGAACCGCTGGAAATACAAGACCTGTCTGCGCCGGTGGGAACGGTTGCCTTGATGTGGACGCACGCCGCTCACGCGGTCAGTCCCAGACACGCACATAGCGACACGCGATGGGCGGTGGTGTACGCCTACCGAAATCCGGGCAGACCATCGCATGCGCGTTGGATCACCCCGGAATTTGAAAAGAAACGGATTCCCGGCGCCGAAGGGCTGATGAGCCTTTATTGAGTCATGTAGGGTGCGCAGTGCGCACCAGCCTTTGAAATCACCCGCGCTAATCGGGTGAGTAGGAGCGATCTCCGAATCGCGACTTTCAAAAACTCCGCTCTGATAACTGACACTAGCCACCGCCTCTGGGTGGCTATCCACCACACAACCCTATCACCAACCAGGAGTGATTCCGAATGGCAGACCCAAAAATAACGAAAATTGAAGTCGTGGTTTATGAACACGAGATCCAGGACATGGGAACCGATTACAACGGTTTCAACACGGTCTATGAGAAGGGGAGCGTCCTCAAGATGCGTCCCTCAATTCTTCGGATTCATACGAACACCGGGGTCATCGGCGAATCGGATGGCGGGCAGCTGTCCGGCAGTGTCGTAGGCTATCTACTGGGCAAAAACCCGTTCCATCGCGAGAAAATCTACAACGACCTGAAACGCGGGCTGCGCCACACCGACCGCACCGCTATCAGTTCGGTTGATGTTGCGTTGTGGGATTTCGCGGGCAAGGCGCTCGGTGCACCGATTTACCAACTCCTCGGCGGTTACAAGGAAACCATCCCCGCCTACGCAAGCACCTATCACGGTGACGAGAACGGCGGGCTTAGCACGCCCGAAGACTTCGCCGATTTTGCGGAACAGTGCAGCGAATTGGGCTACCGCGCCTTCAAGATTCACGGCTGGGGGAACGCGCCGATTGAGCGTGAGGTGGCAAATGTGCTTGAGGTCGGTAAGCGCGTCGGGGACCGGATGGACCTGATGCTCGATCCGGCGTGCGAATTGGAAACCTGGGCGGATGCGCTCAAGGTGGGTAAAGCGTGCGATGCGGCAAACTTTTTCTGGCTGGAGGATCCCTATAAAGACGGCGGCGTCTCGATATTCGGTCATCAGAAGTTGCGCGAGTTTATCAACACCCCGCTGCTGCAGACGGAACATGTATTCGGTCTGGAGCACCACGTCGATTTTATCGCGAACGGCGGCACCGATTTCGTGCGCACGGGTACCTACGAAGATGGCGGGATCACCGGCGCCATGAAGGTGGCACACGCGGCGGAAGGTTTTGGGATAGATGTGGAGTTTCACGGCGGAGGCTTGGCGCATCGGCACTGTATCGCCGCCGTCCGCAACACCAACTACTACGAACTCGGACTGTTGAACCCCAAGATTCGCCAGACAAAAGCGCCAATCCGACCGCCTGAATTTACGGATGAACTCGAGAATATCGACGAGAACGGTCATGTGCCGGTGCCGCAGGGGCCCGGTCTCGGCGTGGAGATGGATTGGGATTACATCAAGCATCACCAAGTTGATACCGTCGTCTACGAGTGAGGGCGGTGGTGTAGTGCAGTTGAGCAGGGCGGGGAAACCCCGCCCCTACGACTAGGCATGCACGGCATTCGTAGGGGTTGGGTCTCCCAACCCTTCGGGCGAGGAGACCTCGCCCCTACGATTACGCTCACGTCCAACATTAATGGCAACAAACCGAACGGACAACCACGGGGGATTGTCCCTACAAGAGGCTGGTAGGATCTCTATCGATCAACTGAACGGATAGCGAAGGCGATAGCAAGTCCTGCTCGCTATCCGTTAGCTTGATTTCCTACAAAAGATACCAGATTTACATTTCGGGTGAGACCTGCTATAATCCGTTTGAAGGCAGCGAAGGCTGTCACGACTTTCATCGCAACCGGGAGGAGCACTCATAATGAAGATATTGATTACCGGCGGGACGGGGCGGATTGGCGCGAATCTCGCCAAACGTCTGTTGGACAAAGGGCACGATATCCGTAGTTTCGTCTACCCCGCCGACGCCAGCCGCGCGCACAAACTTGACGAATACGATCGCGTGGAAACCGTTGTCGGCGACCTGCGAAACCTAGACGACGTGAAACGCGCCGTGGACGGCGTGGACGCCATCTATCATCTCGCCGCGGCATTCATGGGACCTTTTGACAACTTGCAATATCTGGACATCAACGGGATGGGAACGCTCAACATTTTGGAGTGTATTCGGACGGATCGTCCCAATCTTCACCGGTTCGTTTATGCCTGTACGGAGGCGATCTATTGGCGTTTGGGCGAAAAGGGGCGCTATTTCGAGGAACCGATTACCGAGGACATGGTCAGCCGCTACAAGAACATGCCGTACTTCTTGACCAAGTGGATTGGCGAGGAGTTGAGCATGAGTTATCACATTCAGTACGGCGTGCCGACGACCGTTTTCCGTTTCGCGACCGTGATTGAGCCGGGCGAGTTCCTGAACGAAGACGGCTTGCCGGGGCTTTTCCTATTCAGTCCGGCATACAATCGCGTCAAAGACGAAACGGGAGATGACGCGGAGGAGCGGGAGATAATCGAGGCTCTCAAATCGCTATGGACGGGGGAGGAAAAGTTTCTGCTAACCCGCAACCCCAACGGGACGCCGTATAAACAGCAATTTGCGGACGTGCGCGATATTGTGCAGGGGCTGGTTTTGGGGATCGAGAAGGATGAGGCGCTCGGCGAGGAATTCACGCTTGGAGGGGCGGCGCTGTTCAAGTGGGAGGAGGATGTGCCCTACCTCTCCGAACGATTTGACTTGGACTATGTCGATGCCAGAGCGTTGAGTTCAAACTACTTCGAACTCGACCTCACCAAGATCAAGACGCTGCTGGGATACCGGCCGGAGCACGATTTGGAGAGTATTTTGGATACCGCCGAGGCGATGCGACGAGGCGAGGATGTGGGCATTATTCCGACCGGAGTTCGATGGGAGAAGGCGTGATACGCAGAGGAGATTAAAAATGGGTAAAAGCCCGGAAGATTATCCGCGAGACATTAGAATCACGAAGATTGAACAGGTGAGGTTGAAGGTGGACCGCCCCGAAATCGGCTCCAACTCGCGGGTGGAAGAGATAATCTATCCCGAGCCGAACTGGAAGTGGGAGGAAGGCGTCATCCGCATGTTTTATAGCGACGGGACGCTGGGATGGGGCGTCGGACGCGCGGATGCGGAAGTCGCGCGGCGCGCCCTGAATCGCAGCCCTTTCGATCTGCTTGATCTGGAGACGGGCGTCTCCGACGAGTTCAGAGGACTTGAAAATGCCTTGTGGGACTCTATCGGCAAGATACTCGGCGTACCGGTGTATCAACTCATCGGCGACCGGAGCTATGCGGATTGGCTGCCGGTTTACGACAGCACCGTCTACTTCAACGATCTCCTCTACGACTCGAAAGAGGCGGGGCTGAAACGGATAGCGGAGGATGCGGAAAGCAGCGTAAGGAACGGCTTTCGGGCGTGCAAGATGAAGATTGGACGCGGTTGTTTCCTCATGGATCATGATGAGGGATTGAAGCGGGATATCGAGGTTGTCAAAATTATGCGCAGAATTGCCGGCGACGATTTCACTATCCACGTCGATGCGAATAACGGCTATACGTATGACGAGACCGTCGCCTTCCTCGACGCGACGAGCGATATGGGTGTTTTCTGGATAGAGGAGATGTTTGAGGAGGAGGTTGAAGCCTACCGCAATCTCAAAGCGGCAATCAAGGAACGAAACCTTGAAACTTTGATTGCTGACGGCGAGGGGCGCTCACGTGAGCCGCTGGAGTTCTATACCCCGTTCTTCGAGGAGGGAGTGCTGGATGTGATCCAACACGACATTCGTGCGCTCGGCATCACCGGCTGGCGGCGGCTATCCAAGATGGCGGGCGAATACGGCGTGAAGTGTGCGCCGCACAACTGGTCGTCGCTGCTCGGGCTTTTTCTGAGTTTTCAGCTTGGCAAGGCGATTCCGAACTTTCTCTACGGGGAGTGCGCGACGCTTACCAGCGACGTGATTGATACGTCGGGGTACGTCTTCAAGGACGGCGCTTTCAGCGTTCCCGATACGCCGGGGCTTGGATTGGAATTGAAGCAGCGGGTTTATGATGAGCAGTACGCCGGACGCGAGGCGTGGGTGGTGGAGTGTTGAGGATTGCACCTCTGAAGCACGGATTAATGCGTCTAATCCTTTAGCGCCCTTTTTATCCGTAAAACTACGTGACCTATGATAATCCGCGATTCAAACAGGTATCAAGAGAATTGCGACTTTGGACAAAGCTTAGCGTACGGCATTTAGCTTGAATCCTACGCTTTATATTGAAGCATGAAACTGGCAGACTAACGTATGGACAAACCGATTGAAATTTCCAATCTAGAGGACTACATCAGGCAAATAAACAATATTACCCACTCGGAAAAGACCTATCTCTATAGAGGACACGAAAATGAAAAGTGGAAAGTAAATAGCAGCGCTTTTCGTCGCTTGAAAGGACAATATGGTCGCAATTATCCTTCTGACTTGTTGTTTTATCTGTGGCAGAACTACCTCCTACAAATCATCGATGAGATTAAACTAAGATACCCATCTACATATAGAGACCTATACCCGCTAGAGTGTATGGCACATTTGCAGCATAACAGGGTCGCTACAGGATTGATCGATTTTACCTTCAACCCATTGGTTGCCCTTTGGTTTGCCTGCGTTAGTGATAATATTCAGGGGAAGGTGATCATGTTGGAACATGACACAGAGACAATTGAGGAGATAAACACAATTGGAGCGCTCCAGCGAGAACTGAAATCCTTTTTTCATGTTAGTCAGGAACAATGGTATCTTTGGGCACCCACTTTGGACAACCGAACCGTGGACACCGAGCGCATGACCATGCAACAATCGGTATTTCTTTTCGGTTTGCCGGAGATGGATGGAGAACTGACTATTCAAGAAATTATCGTTCCCGCTGAACATAAAGCCAAAGTGCGAGCGGAATTGGCAATAATAGGGATATCCGAAAAAACTCTATTTTCCGATCTTCTCGGTTTCTTTGAAAGGAACTCTCATTTACAACCATATAATTTAACACTTGTTGAATCAAATTCTGAGGAAAATCACCATGGATAACAGATCGATGGACGGAGATGAGCGTTACTACGATCATTTTCAGCGCGGCAATGTTGAATTAGTAAACAAGAGATACAATGAGGCAATTGTAGACTACGACAAGGCAATAGAGCTGAACCCTAAATACGCACCCGCCCATAACTTTCGCGGCTACGTTTACGACCAAAAAGGCGAGGATGAACGCGCCATCAGAGACTATAACAAGGCGATTGAGCTTGATCCCAACTATGCCGACGCCTACAGTAACCGTGGCGTTATTTACGAGCGCAAGGGGGAGATTGGCCACGCTATCGACGACTTTAATAGGGCGATTGCACTCAAGCCGAATTCTGCCGAAGCGTATAACTTTCGTGGTTACGCTTACAGCTTTAAGGGTGAGGTGGGACGCGCTATTCAAGATTTTAATACTGCAATACAACTTGATTCCGATTACACCGAAGCATATAACAATCGCGGCGCGGCTTATTGGAGTAAAGGCGAAGTTGAACGCGCTATTCAAGATTTTAATACGGCGATTCAACTCGATCCTAATTACAGTATGACGTATATCAATCGCGGTGTACTTTACATGAGTAAAGGACAAATCTATCTAGCTATTGAAGACTTTAACAAAAGAATAAAACTCAAACCCGATGATCCACTTGCTTATAACTATCGCGGTGATGCTTATCGCGATAAAGGTGAGGCTGCACGCGCCATTGAAGACTATGACAAAGCAGTACAATTGAATCCTCATTTTGACACCGCCTATTGCAATCGCGGTATGATTTACGAGAGTCAACGAGATTTTGACCGTGCCATCAAAAACTATAACAAGGCAATAGAACTAAATCACGATTATGTTGGAGCATATAACAATCGTGGAAAAGCTTACAGCAATAGAGGGCATAACGGCGATATTGACCTCGCCATCAAAGACTATAACAAAGCAATAGAATTAAACCCTAATTATGCCGAGCCGTATAATAATCGTGGAGGAGCCTACAAAACAAAAGGCGATGTTGATCTTGCCATTAGCGATTTCAACAGAGCGATTCAGCTAAATCCCGATTATGCCAACGCCTACATCAATCGGGGTATAACTTACGAGAGTAAAGGTAATTTTGACCTTGCTATCAAAGACTACAATAAAGCGATAGAACTGAAACCCAATCTTGCCAGCGCCTATGGCAATCGCGGCCTTGTTTACGACATTAAAGGTAAGATTGAACATAGTATTAAAGACTTTAACACCGCGATAGAACTGAAGCCGGACTATGCGGAGGTCTACAATTACCGAGGCATTTTCTACAGCAACAGAGGTGTGTTTGACCTTGCCATTGAAGACTTCGACAAAGCGATTGAATTAAAACCCGATTATGCCGTTGCTTATAGTAATCGTGGATCGGCTTACCACAAGATAGGTGAGTTTGATTTTGCCATTGAAGACTTTAGCCGGGCGATTGAATTGAAACCCGATTATGCCGATCCGTATAGCAATCGCGGTATAACGTACAACAGCAAAGGCGAAGTTGACCTTGCAATCAAAGACTACAACAAAGCGATTCAACTGAAACCCGATTTTGCCAACGCCTATTACAATCGCGGTATTGCGTACAGCAGCAAAGGGGAGAATAACCGCGCCATTGAAGATTATGACAACGCAATAAAATTGAATCCTAGTTTCTTTGAGACCTACAACAATCGTGGTAATGTTTACCTCCGAGCAAGCGAATATGAACGCGCTATTGAAGACTATAATAAAGCAATAGAACTGAATCCCAGCCTTGTTACAGCCTACCAAAACCGCGGCGAGGCGTGGTTACACTTGGGCGAGTGGGAAAAAGCAAGAGCAGATCTCCACATCGCGGGAGCGATGGGGATAGACACCGCCGCTGCGTTCCATAACGACTACGAAAGCGTTGCCGAATTTGAGAAGGAAAACGACGTGAAACTTCCAGAAGCCATTACGGCAATGCTGACGCAAGAGTAGACATGGTAAACCATGCGAATTTACACTGTCCTTCTACTTGTTGTCACCGCTTTCAACGTGTGTTGCGATAGGCGCATAGCACAGTTAGAATATTACTCACAAAATTGAAGGGAAGAGAATTCATGGTAGGTGCAATCCTCACATGGACGAGCGCCGCATGTGGAGACGAGTTACTTCCGATTGGTCAACAAAAACAACTGTTGGCGGACGGTGACGTCATCTCCGAAATGCAAAACGTCACCCGATCGACGGGACGCGCAACAAAACGCGGCGCCGCGCTTCAGGCTGGCGTCGAGTGGGGTCACGTCACGACCAAGCCGTTCAGACTGGACGGCGACACGATCGAAGTCAACATCGACGCATCGGAGGGCGGGTTCCTCGTCGAAGTGCTTGACGCTGACAATCAGCCCTATGTGGACAGCGCGAAAAAACAGGAATTTGACTGGGACAACAACCGTATATACCGGAACGTGGACGGATTGCGGCTGCAGCCTCGCTGGAGGGGCGACCGCAATCTCGAATCGCTGGCGGGAAAAGTCGTCAGGCTCAGATTCCGTCTTCGCAACGCGAAGCTGTACGCCTTCCAGATTAAATCGAATGATTAAACCCCTGCCGGACGCGAAAGTACATTCGTAGGGCGAAATCAACCGACTGGACAAGGAGGGCGATAGAGATCCATCAAGCGACTGGACAAGGAGCGCGATAGCAAATCCCCTGCCCACCAACCTTTGAAAGTGCCAGTGGCGATCAACCGAGTGAATAGCGAGAGCGATCGAGCTCCCATAGGAAATCTTGCTCCGTATTCGTCGCTTGATTGCACTACACAAGACATGGTGGGCGGTGCCCACCCTACATACACTATTATTCACTCGAAATGGTATAAGATGTTCACTCGACGTGAATTGCTAAAATCCCTTGGAGGTGCAGCTATGGCATCAGCACTTGCGCCGTACTCTGCGGCGGCGGTCGATGAGAAGCAAGACAGACCGAATATCGTACTAATTGTCGCGGACGACATGGGTTGGTCGGACGCGGGGTGCTACGGCGGTGTGATTAACACGCCGAATATCGACAGCCTATCCGGCGACGGGCTGCGATTCAACCAGTTCTACGTGAATCCCGTGTGTGCGCCCTCCCGCGCGGCGTTGATGACCGGATTGTATCCTCGCAATCTCAATGGATCGACGAGTGTGCTGACCCCGAACATGGTGACCGTGGCGCAGGCATTGCGTTCCGCGGGTTACCGCACTTCGATTAGCGGCAAATGGAATTGCCAGCGTCAAAAACCGGACACTCCGTTGGCGTGGGGATTCGAGGAGTTCTACGGGTTTCCCGATATGCCGTCGAACTATTTCGATCCGGCACTGGAGGACATGAAATTCGGCGGTTTCCGCCCGCCGTTCGAACATAACGGTGAGGAGATTTGGGAATTTCCCGACGACTTTTATGTGACCGATGCGATTAACGATCACGCCGTAGAGATGATTAAACGGTACAGCGAGGGCTCGGAACCTTTCTTCGCTTATGTGGCGCATTTGGCGCCGCACAACCCGCTGCAAGCTCGTCCGGAAGATATTGAAAAATACCGCGGAAAATTCATGGACGGATGGGATGTGCTGCGCCGGGAGTGCCACCAACGCCAACTCGACATGGGATTGATTAACCCGGAATGGGGGATGCTCAATTACGGGGACATTCCCAACACCGCGCCGTGGGTTGATACGGAACACAAGGAGTGGCAGGACTTGCGGATGGCAGTTTACGCCGCCATGATCGACAGCATGGACCAGGGGATTGGGCGCATTCTGAGTACGCTCAAGGATTGCGGCGTGGATCGGAACACGATTGTGCTGTTTTTGTCTGACAACGGCGGCGATGCGGGCAACATGAGGTGGGATAGCCCGGACATCCCTCCCGGCGGCGTCAATACGTACTGCGCGGTCGGTCCCGAATGGGGAGTCATGCACAACACGCCGTTGCGCGCTGCCAAAGCAGCGGTATATGAGGGCGGCATCGCCACACCGCTCATAGTGCGTTGGCACGAGGCGATTCAAAATGGCGGCGCAATCACGAACCAAGTCGGTCACGTGATGGACCTGCTGCCTACGTTCTGCGATGTAGCCGGCATTCAGTATCCCGACGAATACAACGGAGAAGAGATCATTCCCTGCGAAGGCTCGAGTCTACTTCCCATCTTTGAGGGGAAGCAGCGCGACGCCTACGAATGGCTGTTCTGGGAGCATAACGGCAAGAAGGCGGTACGCCACGGGGATTGGAAATTGGTCGGGAGCGGCGATCCTGTCAATTGGGAATTGTATAATCTTGAATCCGACCGTACGGAGTTGCGGAACCTGGCGGCGAAGGAGCCGGAGCGGGTGAAGTTGATGGCGCAGGCGTGGTCGGATTGGGCGGAGCGGACAAACGGGTGAGGAATCCGGTTAATGGAAAGATGGGAGGCAACAGTCAGTGCGACCGATAATCTGCTACGATGGATTATCCCGCGCTTCTATCGAAAATTTGAACCCTAATCCATGCAATATTTTGCCCATCGTATTGAGTTGAGGGTTTCCATTCTCGGAAAGAGCCTTATATAACCCCTCGCGGGTTAGGTCGACACGATTAGCCAACTTGGACATACCTCCCTGCGCCTCTGCCACATCACGCACCGCGAGAAGAAACGCCTCAATATCGTCGTCTTTCTCATAATCCTCAAGTGCAACGGAAAGGTATATCTTTGCGTCCTCCGGATCTCGTAATTGCTCAATATGTAAGTCTTTGAAACGTCTATAATTACTCATGTTCCATTCCCTTTCTACACTGAATACGGATCAACCCGACTAAATAGAGATGGCGATAGAATCTCTATGGGGATCAAGATAAGGGAGTTCGTCTATAGTCCTTTCAACTAAGAATTATACCTATTGGATTCACGCAATTCGGTTTGTAGGAGCGATCTCCAGGTCGCGACTGCCAATGCGTGGCAGGGCAAGATACGCTGCTTTCCGTTACTATCTCTTGCCTCTGCGAAAGCCGTAGAGATAAAGGGACGTTCTACACGTAAACGCGCGGAAGCAAGGGATTAATCCGGGTGACTACCTCATAAACAACGGTATCTATCTTCTCCGCCAGTTCTTCGGCGCTTATCTCTTCCTCGCCACCTTTCCCGAGGAGCACCACCTCATCGCCGACGCGCGCCTCCGGTACGCCTGACACATTGACGACGGTTTGGTTCATGCACACGCGCCCCGCGACGGGGCAGCGTTTCCCGCGAATCAGCACGTCGGCTTTGTTTGAGAGCCCGCGGTCATACCCGTCGAAATGGCCTACCGGCAGAATCGCCAAGGTTTCCTCACCCTCTGTGCGATAGGTGCCGCCGTAACTCACCAGTGACCCTTCGGGCACCCGCTTGACCTGCATGACGCGAGTTTTCCACGCGAGAACCGGCTGGAGTGAAAACTCGGGCACCCGCATTGCCATCCGCTCCCGGCAGTAGTGGGAAGGGTATAATCCGTAAAGCGAGATTCCGATGCGGCACGCATTGCCGAGGAGATTCTCCCGCATACTGCCCGCCGAGTTGTACAGGTGATGCAGGGGTATTGAAATACAGTGCTCCCTTAATCGGTCTTGTAGGGTTCTAAAACGCGATTCTTGATCGTCCGTAAAACCGCTCTCCTCATCCGCTATCCCAAGATGCGAAAACACCCCTTGAACGATTATCGCCGGTGTTTTTCGCGCTGCCTCGATAAACTCGAGCGCCTCGGATTCAAGCACCCCGAACCTTCTCATGCCGGTATCCACTTTGATATGAATCCGCGCGGTACGATTCATCTCGGCGGCGGTAGCTTGAAGCGCATTCAGCATCTCTAGGTTATATATCGAAAGTTCGAGTTCCTTTTCTACCGCCTCCTTGAGCAAGGTTTCATCACGGCAATCCCAATTGCCCATTATCAACAGTTCTTGATTGATGCCGCTTTTCCGCAGCGTCAACCCGTCTTCAATTGTTGAGACCGCCATATAGGTGACCTGCCCCTTAATCGCCTCCGCCACACCGGACATGCCGTGGCCATACGCATTCGCTTTAATGACGGCGATGAGCGTAAATCCGGGGGGAAGAATCGCTTTGAGCTGGTCGAGGTTGTGTTTGAGGGCTTTCTTGGATACTTCAACTGTGGTGAGCGGCATTTGTCTCAATTTCGGGATGGAAAAACGGGAGGGTAGGTGAAGGGACGGAATAACTGGTTTTGATGTTTCTCATCATTCCGGGGTGAGTGGGCGAGGAGGGATCTCTATCGCGCTCCCTATTCGGTCACTTGATCCTCGCCCCTACGAAATACCGATGGAGGAAGGCAATCTCGCCGCTCCTAATTATTCCAATCTACGGCGACTTTGACGACGACTTTGTGAACGACTTCATCCGTCCCCATCGGCGCGTGCGCGTCTTCCGGGAAGAAGATGACAAAATAACCTGCGGGCACGGTGGTCCATCTCGACGGCGGATTTGAGAACAACGTGGCATCGGATTCAGGCATGTATCCGTTTTCATCCGGTTCGCAGACCGCTAGGTCTTCCCAAGCAATGTCATCATGGCCCTCGACCGTAAACTGTATGTCGATAAACTGCCTGTGCGATTCAAATTTCGCCGCGGCTTTTCCCTTTCCTTTATCTCTCATCGCCATGGCGTGCAACTGTTCGCCGGCGATTTCGTTTCTGCCGAAGGGAAGTTCGGCGAGGTCTCCGCGATTCAGAAACTCAAAGGCTGCCTCAAATCCTGGGTGCAGGGGAAAGTAGCGGGATGCGTTCTCAAGACTATCCAATATCATGTAATGCTCCTTCGGTTGTAGTGGTCATAAAGTTTTCGGTGTTTTCATTGCTGGTTCTATCATTTCTTCAAAACGACAGTTCATAGCTCCTTCAGATGAAGCGTTGGGTTTCACTCGAATTACCGATGTTTTAGGACAGGTTAAGAAAGAGGGAGTGTACTGTCTGTGCACGATTTCTTTCGAGGATTTCCGTTCAACCCAACCTACGGAATGCTTATTAGTCGTTGGCGATTCTACTATCTTTTGGGGTCTCGGTCAATAGAAAACCTATTTCAAAGATGTGTAGGAGCGACCTCCCGGTCGCGATTCGCTCTTGCAGAAACGCGAAGAAAGAAACCGAGTTTTGAGGAAAAAACTCGGTTTCGAGCGAAATGAGCGCGATTCCAATTTCGATTCAATGATTAAGCTGGAAAGCATAGAGTTTTGCGTTACGTAGCTGGAACTTTAGGCGGACCGTCTCACCCCGGTGCTGACTTAACTCTCGGCTTTCCGTCCATCTCACGGGAGAGTCCGTGACGGTGCTGGTAACAGGTTCACTAATGGCTTGTTGCTCTCCCGCCTCATTCAGTACCGCTACACGCACTGATCCGCCATCCCGCACGTCGGCGGTTATACCGACGGACTCTCCGTCAAAGGCCAAAGCCTCCGTTGTTATGAGAGCTTCGGTCCCCGCGGAGACGGGTTCGTAGCCTGCCCAGCCATCCGGTCGAAGTGTTGCAAGCGCAAGGTACCCGTTGCGCCAGTCGAAGAAATACCAGTCGCAGGCGCCGTAATAAATCCGAATCTCGTCGTCAGTCAATATCGGCGCGGAGGCGAAGATAGTTCCCCAGTCATAAGGCATCTCCCCGTAGCGCGCCTCACCTCCTTGGCTATTTCCCATAAACGGCGTACCTTCTTGGATACGGTACCATGCGGAGGTATCTGGACTCCACGCCAACTCGACGTGCTGCTTCACACCCGCTGCGGAATCTTTCGGGTCTTCGGGATAGGTCATCATTCCCAACAGTCCGATATAGATGCCGTGCGTCGGGAACACAATCATGTCGTGTGCTTGAAGACGCGAGTTGGGACCGACGAGTACTGTTTTATCTTTCGTCCAATTTACAAAATCTGTAGACTCGCCCCGGGTGACCAGTCGTGTTCCATTCGCATGCTGGCGCGTGAAACCCACATATTTGTCCAGACCGGGCGCCCAGCAGGCGTTGGCATGGGTGCCGTGCGCCTCAATCTCCGGAATCGGGATGGGTTCGCTCCAACGCAAACCGTCTGATGAGAACAACACTTCCATCTGCGGGCTGCCACAATGGAACATTTTATAGCGCCTCGCCGGATCGGTCTCGCGGTAATCCTTGAAAACCCCGGCACCGTGTATATCCCGCACGAGGAGGTTGTTTCGTTTGTCCCCGTCAAACTCCACCAGCCCGATATCGGGTTTGTCCCAACGGATGCCGTCGCTCGAGACCGCGTAGCAAAGCCCCATCTCACGATGATTGGGTTTCACATCCATGTAGCTGAACGCGCCGGGGTTGCGTTTCTCCGGAGGTGTGCTCGTCACGCACTCGTCAATGATGAACGGATTGTACCAACACTTGTAGATTTCATCGTCTTCATCATAGATGACGTTGGCGTACACATTGTCGTAACGGGGTTCCCACGGTTTGTCTTCGGCGAAGAGCGGGTTACTCGGGTGCTTGGAGACCTCGCCAACAGTTAGTTTTGCGTTCACGGTCTCGTCTATGACCCGAGAATCCAATACCAGGTGCCGGGTTTGTTCGGTGCTCATATATTTTCTCCTTGATGTTGTAAGGAATCTCTATCGCCCTCCTGAATCAGTCGGTTGATCCCACTCCGCGGATCTCAAAGGCTGGTGCGCCGTGCGCACCCTACAGATGTGCAGCATCCGACCAATCAAGTCTTATGTGTAAGGTTTTTATTTGCAATGACTAGAGTTGCCCTAAATCGCGATATGAAGGGCTACCACGTAAGCATCTCTTTGGTGAGATGGGAGATTCTGTGCAGGTAACGCAACTGCGTCCCTTCAGGGGTTTTTCGGATTTTACTAAGCGCTCCGTTACGGTGCGCGAAATGGTCAGGGTCGTCATTGGGCGTCAGGTCGAAAAACGCACAAATCATCGTCGCCAGAAAGCCGCCGTGGGAGACCACCGCCACCCGCTCATCGGATTCTCCGTGAATCGCTTCCGCCTGTTGAATGAACATTTTGGAATCGCGGAAGGCACGCTGGAGCATCAATTCGACGTTCCCCCATTCCGAAAACAGCCAGCCTTCATCCGTGACATCGTTCGGCAGAACCACATTCGGGCAAATCTCCCTCATTTGCGTTCGGGAAAGACCGGGAAGCGTGGCGCCATACCTGCCGACACTCGCCTCCCATATACCGTCCCATTCGTGTAGTCCGACGTAGACATGGGGCGGAAGTGAAAGTATCCGCGCGATTATCTCGGCAGTCTGCAGGGTTCTCAGCATCGGGCTGCAGTAGAGCCGGCGAATCTTTTTTTCTTGGAGGGCTTTGCCAACATGATTAGCCTGTTCCCGACCTAGATTCGTCAGCGCCGGATCCGGTTCAAGAGTATTGGGCGAAGCGTTGTTGACGGATTGTCCGTGTCGGATGAGATAGAATTCCATAGTCTCCTTTAGGCAGTTCTGAATTCAAAAATGACATATTAAGCGGGTAGAACATATTGAACCTGTTTGAATAATTAGCGGTAAATCGAATCACGGGCATTTGAAGAGGGTTTTCATCATGATTTTTTGTCGTCCTCTCGATCGCGCTTGATATTTTCTCGGTTAGAGCCTGTTTGAATAATTGGTAGCAAAGTCATTTTTGGTCATTTGTGGGAAGTTTCGTTATGTATTTAGTGCTGTCTGCTACACACCTGTGGGATTTCTATCGCGCTCCCTATTCAGTCGCTTGATCCCCGCTGGGGCTTTAGAGGCTGGTGGGCAGTGCCCACCCTACAAATGTACTTTTCAAACAGGTTCTAAAGAAAAGTAACCTTTAGCGTTGTTGCTTACACTCATAAATAAACAACGGAAATCTCGGATGAGTTTACCTTCGTCTTGGTTGGACATGCGGTGATTTACAGGCCAAATCAAGCGTTCAACGATCATTGAACCCTACAATGAGACCGGGGACAACACGATTCTTCGCGGATTGCAGATGACGTTTCATTGACCGTCCTCAAACTGAAAAGCATACAAACTGGCTTGATGGAGGTGGAAACAGAGTCGGCACGGCTCGTTCCACAGATTTCTCAGATCCGCGTCCGCTTTCCAACGTACCGTGTGCCAAATCCGGTTCGGATCATCCGAACAGACGGGGACACTATCTTCAGCGGAGAATCCGGGATACGGCTTGAAGTCGGGATCGAGAATCTCCACGCGCATGTAGCCGCCGTAACAGTCGGCATTGACCTTCAGGCGATCGCCCTCAAACACAAACTGCTTAGCATAAACCTTGCCATTCTCATAGGTCGGCTTCAGTTCCGCCCATCCGTCTTCCCGCAGGATGAGTGCGCCGACCGAGCGTCGCCGTCTCGGATAGCCGCCCATGACCTCTACCAAATTCTCCCAATCCGCTTTTCCAGCTTCGAAGGCGGCTTCGGGCACCATTAACGCGGGCGGCGGATAACTGTACCATTCCTGTTTGTCTGGAATCGCCAAGTACGGAATATGGAGTTTGCCGTCGTGGACGAGCTGACCGGTAGAGGTATAGCAGACGTAGCCGTAGTCGATGCTCCCCGGAGCGCGGTTGTCGACCCATGCTCCCGGTCCGCCGACCCGCACCCAACGTCTGCCGTCACGGCTCGTGTACAGCCCCAGCCTGACAAACGCCTGATCCCGCCAGTTCGCTCCGTCTCTGGAGCACCAAATCGGCTCAGCCATGAACTCGCCGGGGATGCCGATATACTGCCCGCCGACCTTGCGAACCGACATTTCGTGAAACTCCAGATTCGGGGGCAAGTCCGGCTCCCAATCAACCGAAATCACAACCTCCTTGGGCGACCAGTTGATGAAGTCCTCGCTCTCCTGCCGCCCAATCTGCCGTTTGCGGTACAGGAAGTTCTGGTGATGCGAATACTGGCTATATGCAACCCACTTTTCTATGGATTCGTCCCAGATGATTCTCGGCTCGTGATGATGGCGGTAGGTGCTGTAATCGCTGACGGTCGTCCAGCGCAGTCCGTCCGCCGACGCCTTCACCGTAGATGTGACGGGTTCGCCTCTCTCGCGTGCCAAGGCGTGGCGGGTGTAGAGCATCAGGAACTTCCGGTCGGGGTCGCTCTGATCGTGGTTGAGCACCACCGTCACTCCCGCGGTGTCCTGTTCCACGATGTTGGTCTCCGTGTAATTCTCGTATGGCAAACATTTGTCGCTCAAGGGCTTTTCCCAGTGGATACAGTCGGTCGATTCGGCATAGCACAACACTTGACCGGTGTTGAACGGGTCGCCGGACAGGGATTGGATGTACCAGATTTTGAATTTGCCGTCGTCGGGGTCTTGGATCGCACCGGACGGGAAAGGGTTGTAGTATCGCTCCCAAGGCAGGTCGCCGACCTCAAGAATCGGCTCTTCGGGACGGTACGGTTCGGGAATCACTCGTTCCACATCTTCAAGATGATCGATGATAAAATTATCCAAGAACAACTGTTTCTGTGTACCGATGTGGAGAAACGGAATCTCGTAATCGGGCATAAAGTGAGGATACTTCCTGCTCTCAATCGGGCGCCTGCCCGCCAGTGTGTCTTCGATTTTACGTTGTATATCCAACGGTTCGGTAAGGCTTCTTTTTTCGGGGCAATCTGTCATGGGTGTTTGGTTCTCCTGTTGAGGGATCAAGCGAATGGATAATGAGCGCGATAGCAATCCCATGAATCACAATTCAGAAATGTATACTACCCACACCCAACACTTTCCAGATATTTGTAGCACATGGTAGGGTGAGATCAATGGAGATTAAGCGGGTGCGATAGAAATCCCCCTCCTGGTCGCGACATCCTGCCTAGAGCAAAACTCTAATCTTCATAAGATTCACAAAACATTGCATTACTACAATCAGAATTGCTCAAGTCTTATATGCAAAATTCTTAGTTGCATTGACCATAACATCTAGGTGGGAGATAAACGTGCACTGTCGTCCCTTTTCCATATTCACTACCAAGTAACACTCTCGGAAAGCCAGTCATAGAGCGAAAAAAGAACGTGTACCGCTGATGGATTGTGATCGCAAACTAACAGTTTGCGGTACAAAAGTGTTGCTTGCTGAAAGAATCATTCCGACAGGAATGATGGGACGCTCTCAAGAAACACTCCACATTGAAGATCTCTATCGCACTCGCTATTCACTCGTTTGATCCCCGCTGGAGCGCAGAGATTGGACGCATCACGATTCTATTGACATAGCACTCCGCTGGAGTGCGGAAATCTGGACATGTCGCATCCTATTAACATTGAAAATCTCTATCGCGCTCGCTACTCACTCGCTTGATCCCCTTGGGGCTTTTAAAGGCTGGTGCGCACCTTACAAGAGATGGTGGGCAGTGCCCACCCTACAAATGTACACAGTCGAGCTAACGGTGTTAGGCATCATCGCCAGGGCAATTTCCGGGCGGGAGGAGGCGAAAGCTGTAGAGTCTTGCGCCGTTCAGGTGGAAGCGGAAGCGGCACGGCTGTTGCGCCTGATTCAAGGCGAGGTTGCCCCAAGTAACGGGATGGCGCACATGGTCGCCTCGGATAGGCGTGCAAGCCTCCGCCGAAAATCCGGGCTGGGGGCGTCCGTCGGGTGACAGCACCTCTACGGCAAGGCTGCCACCGCTCGCGTCAACGTTCACCTTGAGCCTACCGTCGGGCAGTTGCAGGGGTACGGTCTCAACCACTCCGTCATCCGCATCGAGCGAGACAAAGCCGTCCAACCGCCAACTGGCTCGCCCGATGGACATCACTTTGTCTTTCAACAGTTTGCCGTGCGTTTGTGTGCTGCCGGTGTAGTACCAGTGGATTTTATCATTCTCTACCAACGGCTCTTTGGCGGTGAAGAGAATCATGCCCGAATCGAAACTGCCGTCCTTCCCGCGCGGGAGAATCGGGGTTCGGTCTTCGAAGTGGCGCCAGTTCACGCCGTCCCGGCTATAGATTAGTTGCACGTCAATGGGACCATCGACGGCTGCCTGCCCCGGCGCCGTATTCGCGATATCCTCGGTGACGTATAGGACGCCCAGCATGCCGATGTAAATGCTAGGAATCTCTATCGCACTTCCTATTTGGTCGTTTGATCCATAAGGAACGCCGGACATGTTGTGAAACTCCGCGCGGATGGCGCCGTAGCGCTCTTTGCCGAGCGCATCGTCATCGGGATTCGGCTCCAGCATGGGTGTTGTTTCCGACCAGCCGTCTTCCAGCCTCTCGCTCTCACTGTATTCGATGTGACGACGCTCATTACCTCCCCCGACCAGCATATAGGAAAGGTAGTGGTCACCCCTTGCGTCGTACACCACATTCGTAGGTCCCTCGTTGGAGCGTTCTATCACCGGCTGTTTCAATCCCTCATCGCTCCAATGGATGCCGTCGGGCGACTTTATCACGAAGATGTTCCGATAACGTCGGCAAAAACCGATCGCCGTGTAACGCTCGCGGTCATCTCGGGTGTCGTCAAGAAACACGCTGGCGCCGTGCAGGTCCCAGACGATGTTGTTATTTGGGCTTTCGTCAAAGTCGAACACTCCCAGATTCGGTTTGGTCCACTTCAGCCCATCGTCGCTCTCTGCGTAGCAAAGCAGATCGCCGATATCGCTGCCTCGGAAATGCCTGCCGTCATCGTCTGCCCGGCGTCCCATGTACCGGGTAGTGTCTCCGGCGCCGGTGCGCGGCACATACAAGCCGGGGATACGGTGTCCATGATCGGGATCCATGCGAGCCATGTACCACATCTGGTACCTGTTCGATCGTTTGTCGTGCAGCACGGTGCCCAAGAGATTCACGCGCTTGGTTCTTTTGGGACCATCGTTTTCCCACGGCTTGCCGGGCTCCGGCGCAATGACCGGATCCGGCGTTTTGGTCGCCGGATGCAGCGTGCGGGTGACGCCGCGCTTGGTTTCAATGAGTAGATCGTCTATGAATAGTTCCGTGCCGTAATCGAGTGTGTGAGGGGTCATGGTGTTTTGAAGGACTGGGTTATGCGTAATACGTAAAAATAGTTGCCATCAAGCGACTGGATAAAGAGCGGGACTTTCTATCGCCTTCCCTATCCGGTCAGTTGATCGATAGTGATCCCAGCGCGCTACAAAGGCAGTAACTTAGGTTATATTTAGAATCTTGTCATAGTGTCCATACATAGTATGTGAGAATTGACGTATACACAATATATGCTATACCATTGTTTAAATGATGGGATGATGGGAACTCTACGGGATTTTTTTCGGGATATACTATCGCGCTCCCGTAGGGATTATGTTAAAGGTTTTTGGTTGAATGCCACACGATTTCACTGTTTTGAACTGTCCCATTCATTGACGGGTCCACCACAGAAGATGACTCATGGCGCCGGTTTCCGCGGGGGCGGTGCCGGTGCGGTTGGAAACCGCACCTACCGTACGGGAGTGGGATCTGCTATAGGAGCACTATCGCACTCGCTATCCGCTCGCTTGATCTCTCTATTTGGAGTTGAAGGCGTCGGCTTTGGCGCGCAACCGCTTCAGATCGTCCGCGTACGCCTCATCATCAATCAGGTTACGGTTCTCATCGGGATCGGCTGCCAAATCGAAGAGTTGCTCGGGCCAACCTTTGCCCTCAAAACGGAAATACTTCAGATGGTCGTGCTTGACCATCACCGAGGGACCGTGTTGATGCGTGTGGAGTTCGGAATACGCCTCGTTTTCCCATTCATCCGTTCTCCCTTCCATAAGCGGAACGAGAGAGCGCCCGTCCAACCCCTCCGGGGCGGGCACGTTCGCCAGATCGCATAGCGTCGGGAACAGGTCGACCAACGAGACGTTCTGCTGGACGACTCCCCCGCGCGGAACGGAACTCCATCTTTCGGTCGAAATCGAAGATCCCCCCGGACACGAGATAAAGAACGGCACGCGCGCCGATGCCTCGAAGTATTGCTGTTTCTCCCACAGCCCCTTTTGACCCAGCATCTCGCCGTGATCACTCATGAACGCGACGATAAAGTCGTCGAGCACGTTCAACTCTTCAAGCCGCGCTATGACGCGGGCGTACTGTATATCCACCCACTCGATCATGCCGTAGTACGCCGCTGTCGCCCGGTGCGCCTCGCGGTAGGTGACGTCCTCTCCCATCTTCACCTTGAAGAAATCGTCGCAGGCGAACTTTTCGGGCAGATCTTCGACGTACGGCTCCACGCGGCGCATGTAGTAGTTGAACAGGTCTTCGGGGCACTGGTAGGGATAGTGCGGGCACCACAGGCTGACGGCGAGCAGCAGCGGACGGTTGCCGGGCCTGTCGTACGCCTCGTTGACGAAGTATTCTTCGAGGAACATCAGCGCGCCGTCGACGCAATACTTGTCGTGTGACATCCAGTAGCCCTTGCCGACGCGGGCGTTCGTAACCTCCTTGGCGGACGACCATTTGCCGGTGCCGGGTTCGGTGAAGGTCTCGGCTTTGCGCTCCGGATCCTTCGCCGATTCATAACCGTTGCGTCCCCGAATGTCCCTGCCGATGCGTTCGTGCCAGCCGTGCATCTGGTCGGGACCGGGAAAGTGCATCTTGCCCGCGCCGACCGCTTGGTAACCGTAGCGCGAGAGGTGTCCGGGCATGGTCACCGTTTCGCTCGGCATCTCGTTGTCGTTTTCGAGGGCGCCGGTGTTGTGCGGATACAGACCGGAGAGAAAACTTTGACGCGCCGGCACGCAGATCGGCGATGGGGTATAGGCGTTGCGGAAGTAGGTGCCTTGGTCGATGAACCGATCGAGCGTGGGCGTCCGAACATGCGGATCCCCTTCAACCGGCATGACATCGGGGCGGTGTTCATCGTTGATAAGCAGCAGGATATGGGGCTTTTTTTCGGGCATGATTTGTCCTTTGGGAAAAGCAGTGGTCAGTAGCTAATGGCCAGTGCGATTGGATGTGGCGACGTGTGCCGCAGTCGGTTGCGGGTATTGGCTGTCGTGTGTCACTGTGCCGAATGTTATGGCAGCATGATAGCAGATTGGGGGTTTGCAATCAAGCGCAAAGTGGGGAGCGGGAAGTGAGGATATCGGAGGCGATTGTTAGGGGAGTGCGTTGGAATGAGGGTATTAGCAGACAAGGCGTATGGCTAGGCATATAAATAAGACAAGGGGGTGACCGCGATTAAAGCCAAGGTTACGGTCACATCCCAATCGGGCCGTTTCATGGGTCATCTGCTCAATCAAATCCCACTGGCCGCTGATAGTAAGTCGGTTCCTTAGGTGAATTCAGTGCATTCTGGCGTGTTTTAATGTTCTGATTGGAGGTCTCACGTTGACCACGATAGCTCATTGAAATTGAGCCGTGTTGACCTAGTTGTTTGACGGAGATTTCATATGTACCTGTTGTGTTGCCATGCGTAGCATTGTATTCTTGGATGCGTTTCAGCACATCGTAGGTACGTGCGTGTTGACTCTTGAGCACTTGCAGAGGTTCAATGCCAGCCTCTGCGGAAATTACTACGGTTGTAGATTTTTCCATACTCGGCGGCGAACTGGTGCAACTGGTTAGAAAAATGAAGACGACGGCAAATGCGGATAGCCGTGGTAAAGGCCTATCTCTCTGTTTGGCTTTCATAATGTCGCGCTCTGGCTCTGTTTCTCAGTACCTGCTTTTGGTGGTCGGGGTCTTGGACGGCGGCGGGGGCGGCATCTGCCCCAATCGGACTGAAAATCATGATCCTGCGTACTCTTGCATTCGCAGCGTATCTAAATAGGATGCCTTTTTTCCAGTACCAATGGAGTACGCCGCCCTCTTTAATTTCTTCGGCGGGCCCGAATTCGTCTATCACTTGGTTGGGGGGACTGCCGGGGCCAACGCCGCCCTCTGTCTTAGCGGTATTCGGCTCTTCAATCCATATGTCCGTCACGAAGTCTGCAATCTCTAGATAAAAGGTTAATCCAATTTCCCAATAATTTAGAAATTTCCCATTACGATCCTCGGGTTCGCCGTACAAAGCCTTGATCCTTTCGAATCGGTCTCCCAACTGAATTCCGGCAGCTTGTTTGCCCGGGATAATGAGGGTGTGAGTGACCTTGACATAGGTTGTTTCAATCGTAGGTTCGTTTAGACCGTCGTTGACAGTCAGGTAAATTCTGATCGAACCTTCGTCGATTGGAGCGGTCCACGTGACGGCCTCCGATGTCTCTGAACTGAGTTCGCCATCCTCGACTTCCCATTTGAAGGTCAGCGGGTCGTCATCGGGATCGTTGACTTCAGCGAAAAGTTCCAAGGTGGTTCCGCCGAATACGGATTCCGGTACGACGATTTCTTTGATAACTGGCGGGGCATTCTTCAGATTGATTGAAAATTTTTTTGCGATCTGACTCTTGACCTGTTTACGCCGTCATTGACGTAGGCACTGATGATTGTAGATTTGATGTCGGAGGGGGCTGTCCATTTGACAAGGCGTTCGGTTGTAGAACTGAGTTCTCCGTGTGCGATTTCCCATACGTAGGTCAACGGGTCGCCATCGGCGTCGCGTGCGATAATCTGCAATTCGACGGTGTCACCGGGATCAACTTCGTCCGGGATGAGAAAGTGATCGATAACGGGTGGGCTATTGGCAGGTTCGGTTTCGGCGCAGCCCAGAAGGAGAGCGAGAAGTATCGTCATGCATAGGATACGTTTCGGGGGCATATGTCTCTCCTCTATGTCCAATCACCAGTGAGTAATAGCTAATAGAGTGTCTTCGCAAGAGGTCTAGTAGATGGCACCAAATTCAGTAGCAATCTCTTTGTATGGTAGCAGATTGGGGGTATACAATCAAGGACAAAGCGGGGTAGCGCGTGAGGATATCGGGGACGGGATGGTTGAGGGTGTGCGTCGGAATGAGGGTATTATACGATTTTTCAAAATGACGGTGTAGGACTGACAAATGGCGTGAATTGAAGTCGCAGTTCGGAGAGAGAGGGATCTCTATCGCGTTCCTTGTTCAGTCACTTGATCCTACCGGGCGCTATACCGCGTATGTGCTAGCGAAATGATTGTTCGACTCTATGCACTGTTATTCAAATCAAATGGTATAACCACTCAAAACATTCAGTTGGTTTGGGATTGGAGCGCCGAAACCGCTTCGTTTTCGCTCTCGAAATGTTCGAAGGTGTTGATGAGACGGCTTCTGACAATGAGGCTCTTGATGTGTTTGCTGACGTTTATGACGGCGATTCGCCCACCCTTCTTTGTGATTGATAGATGGGCTTCCATTAAGGCTCCGAGCGACGAACTATCCACCAGTGTAACGTCGGCAAAATTGATGAGGAATTTCGGCGCCTCGTCGTCGGATAGAAAGTGGTAGATTTTTTGTCTGAGTTCGGTGGAAGCGCTTCCTATCAACTTGCCATCGGGTTTCAAATAGATGATGTCGTTTCTTTTATAAATGTCGATTTCCATTTTTCAACCTCCCGATAGTTGTCCTAGGTGAAGAATTGAATACGCTCGTAGACTCACATGTAATTTAAGTTGCAGTGAAAATTCTAAATCACTGCGTGTTAGCTCTTCTGCCAAGATGCAAAACATCTCGTGCTTGCTTCGTAGCAGCCTGCCAATCCAACGGCTTGTCGAAATGAAACACAAAATCTCCTTGGCGAAAATAGCTGTTTAATACCTCGTCAGGAGTTTCAGAAAACAACTTTCGTCGCGAATAATGGTCAACTGTAAAACCTGGATATAGGGACATAAGCCTTCTCTCACCGGCGTCATTTGTGTGATAAATACCCGTCCAGATAGCCGACGTTTCTGGTTGTCTCTCGTCCCGTTCATGAATTTTGTCATGGCAGGATCTACAAACCGCTTGAAGATCTTGAGGAGCTTCTTCGCCAAAACTGTCGTAATTTAGATGGTGTGCTATCGTTGCCCGGCTTTCGCAGTGAGGAATCTGACATTGATGCTCGGCATCTTCAAGGCAAATCGCACGCCTTTCTTTCCATTCATGAGTTGTGTAATACTCTCGTCTATCGGTCATTATATTAGCCGTTTCCCGCTCTGAAGACGCGGTCAGTTATTAAAATCTAACTTCAGTTCGCCGCTGTATAGATTAACCTAGGCTGACGTACACTTGACAACTTTACCGTATCCGCGCTTTTCAAATTCCTACTCATCCGCATCCGCATATTCAAACTGGAAGGCGTAAAGGCTTGCCTGATGCAGATGGAAAACCACGCGCACCGGCTTGTTCCACAACGAACGGACATCGCTGCTGCCGTTCCACCGGACCGTATGCCAAATCTGCTTGGGGTCGTCGGAATATACCGGGTCGCATTCTTCGGCTGAAAAACCTTCGTATGGCTTGAATTGCGGGTCGAGCACTTCAACGCGGATGTATCCGCCGTAAGCCTCGGCGTTGAGTTTGAGGGTGTCGCCCTCGAAAACGAACTGCCGTGTGGTTGCCTGTCCCTTTTCATAGGACGGCTTCAGTTCTGCCCAGCCATCCTCGCGCAGGATAAGGATACCTATGGAGCAGGCTTGATCCCGAGGATAGGTTCCCAAGGCGTCCACAAGTTCCTGTCGAGTTGCAGTCGCCCGCTCGTAATTCTCCTCCGGCGCCATGGTGTTATTGGGGCGCTGTTTCTCGGGACGTGCGCCGTAGACGATGAAGGTCTTGCCGTCGTGAACGAGTTGACCGGCGACGCTGTCGTTCAGGAACCCGTAATCGTAGCTGCCGGGTCTGCCCGTGTCCGCCCACGGACCGTCGTCACCCGCGCGCCGCCAGTGCTTCCCATCCCGGCTGGCGAACAATGAGAGGTGCGCGTAGGCGTGGTCGTGCCAATTCCAGTCTCCGGGGGCACAGCGTATAGGCTCCGCCATGAACTCCGTCGCCACGCCGATGTATTGACCGCCGACTTTGCGCACCGACATGTCGTGAAACTCGAGGTGGGGCGGGAGATTCGGCTCCCAGTCCACGGAGAGCACCACCTCTTTCGGCGACCAATGCATAAAGTCCGGGCTTTCCTGACGTCCAATCTGGCGCTTGCGGTGCAGCATGTTCCAGTGGTGCGAATATTGGCTGTAAGTGATCCACTTCTGAATGGACTCGTCCCAGATGGGGCGCTGGTAGTGATGATGTTGATAGGGTGTGTTTTCGTTGATTGTGTTCCACTGCAAACCGTCTGAGGATACACGAAATACGGTTTTCTTTTCGGGTCCTCTGCTCACATCCCCCGGATTGTTGATCATGAGGAATTTGCGTTCTTTGTCGCTCTGGTCGTAATTCAGCGCCAACCCGACGTGGTGACCCGAGTTGTCCAAGACGATATTCGTGGCTTTGTGATCTTCGAAGGGAATGCACTTTTCGCTCCGCGGTTTTTCCCAATGCAAGGGGTCGTCCCCCTCGGCATAGCAGAGCGCTCGAGTGCGATCCTTCACGTACCAGAGTTTGAACTTCTTGTCATCGGGGTCTTGCACAGCCGACACCGGAAAGATGCCGCCGCGCAGTTCCCACGGGAGCTCCATTGTTTTGATGATGGGTTCGTCGGGGCGGTCGGGTTTTGGAAAGACACGAGTTACACCGTCAAGCCGATCGAGGATGTAGTTGTCGAGGAACAGTTGCTTCTCCGTACCGATGTGCAGGAAGGGCACTTTGTAATCGGGCGGAATGTAGGGATACAGAATATCGACGGGGCGCTTCCCGCTTACGATGTCTTCGGTCTTGCGTTGAATGTCCAGTTGTTCCGTTGGGCTTTTTCTTTCAGGCTTTTCAATCATAGAGTTTTCCTTTTGATATTACAGGAATTTTGCAGTTCGGATTGTAGTCGCGCAATGAATTGTGCTGTTACAAATCTACCGTAGGTGCGATCTCCGAATCGCGACCGACCGTTGGGAATCGGAAGGGATCTCTATCGCCTTCCTTATTCAGTTAGTTGATTATTCGCTCCTTCGATCTTTCCTTCAGATGACACACGTAGCAGTCGGGAATCGGAAGGGATCTCTATCGCGCTCCCTATTCAGTCGCTTGATTCCTCCTACAGGGGGATTTGTAGTTGCCCGATTCATCCCAATAGCCCGAGTGAAGTCGTGAAGAGGGACGGCGAGGGGGCGGTCCCCTACATTCATCGGGGGATATGATCGGATTATAAACCGCTCTTTAATTTCGACCAGGTTGTTGAGAGCTTGTCCTTCGGATCGACGGCAAGAAATACGCCTTTCGCGTTGCTCAATACCTGATCGGCGGTCAGCGCCTTGTCATAAACGCGCACGATGGAGAACGAACCGTTGAAGGTGCGGCGTCGTTCGTCATAGGAATTTGCGCCGATGGAAATATCGTTCAGCGGCAGTCGATTGTCGAAATCCACGCCGGGTCCGTTAACGACTTTCTTTCCGTCTTGGTAGGCTATAATCGACTTTTTGTCGATGCCGACAATGGTGATCCACGTCCACACGTCCTCTTCCAAGGCTATCTTCAACGCTTGCCCGGTTTTGCCGCCCTTGGAATGGATGGACATATCGAGATTCTGGCCGTTTCCCAAGAGCCATAGGCGGAGCCCCTGCCTTCCTTCCCTCGGGCTATTCTGGAAACCGGCGAAGTGGTGTTCCTCGACATAAAGACCGCCGTTGCGTTTGCAGAGGAACTCGAGCGTCCAATCCTCGACAAACAGTTTGGGATTCCTCGCCACGGGTCCGCCGAAGGTCTCCTTCGATTTTGTCGTAGTGTAATACATCACGTTGTCCTGGTTAATCCCGAGCGCAGGGATTCTGATTCTTCCCTCTTCAAGCTTCGGAGCTTGGTCGGCAGGGAGTAGTGTTCCACCAGCCTCGCCAAGGTTTTTCCAGCCCTTGGGATGATGGGCGTTGTCCGATGCGTCGAGGTATAGCAGGGCGCCGGGGACAGCGTCGGCAAGTACGACGGTGCACGCACTCGCCACGAGAAACAGCGCAGTTAAGATTAAAGCTACGTTTTTCATTTTAGTGTCTTCCTTTCTTGATGGTTGAGGTAAAACACGGTTTTTATCGGAGTATTGAATTACGTTCGGGGGTCGGGTTAGAAAGCTCGATCTATAGAAAAATCGGCAACTACTTAGTGGTTTGATCGCTGAAAGATCAATGTATAAGGCTGGTAAATTTTTGTGATTGTCTGAATCACGGATTACACGGATTAAAGGATTTCACTGACAAAGTTTCGCTAAGTGATTAAATTTCATAGGGTCGGGCTAGAAGCTCGGCCTACAGAAGTTGTAGACCGAGTATCTTGTGTTGTGTGAGCGGGTTGGAAACCCGCCCTACCAAGGTTGGGGAGTAAGTTTCTTGCGCCAATCCCATAAGTTTATTACTTAGCGAAAGAACCGCCTTGTGGTTTATTCTGTAGATGGACAGTGCATATAGGGAGTTTGATGATTGTCTGAACTGTGATTTATGAGATTATGGGATTGCCTTGATTATCAGTCTTAGTTGCCAGTGATGAGCCAACTAAACCGTATCTTCAAGCCACTAGGATTTAGGGAAGAAACCGAGTTTTCAAGAAAAAACTCGGTTTCAATTAGCTTCGATAAGCATTAAACATTTAGCGAATACACCATTAAAATCCGTTCTTGAGTTTTCCCCACGTCGTTGAAAGTTTGTCTCCCGGTTCAACGGCGAGGAATACACCTCGCGCGTTTTGCGTGACTTGCGCCGGAGTCAGCGCTTTATCATAAACGCGCACGAGGGAGAACGAACCGTTGAACGTCCGACGCCGTTCACTGTAAGAATTCGCGCCGATGGAGATTTCGTTGATGGGCAACTTTACGTTCCAATCGAATCCCCCCTGTTTGCTAATCTCCCTGCCATCTTGATACGCCACAATCGACTTTTTGTTCTCGCCCACAAGCGTGACCCATGTCCACACATCTTGCTCCAACTGAAGCTTGATAGCTTCGGGGGCCTGTTTGGAGCCCTTGGCATGGATCGAGATGCCAAGTTCATCTCCACCGCCGAGCAGCCAAAAGCGAATCCCTTGAGCGCCCTCTGCCGGGCTGTTTTGGAAACCGGCGAAGTGATGTTCCTCAACATACAGATTGCCGTTTCGCTTGCAGAGGAACTCAAAAGTCCAGTCCGCCAAAAACAGCTTGGGATTCTTATTGACGGGACCGCCGAAGGTCTGTTTTGATGCCTTCGTCGTGTAATACATCGCCTTCCGCTCATTGATACCGAGGCGTGCAATTTTGATTGGTCCCTCTTCGAGTTCGGGCGCCTTGTCGGCGGCAGACAACGATCCGCCAGCTTCGCCAAGGTTTTTCCAAGCCTTGGGGTGATCGGAGTTATCGGAGGCGTCGAGCATAAGCACGGCGCCCGGGACAGCATCGGCAAGCGCGACGGTGCAGGCGTTCGCCGCGAGAAACAGCGTGGCAAGGGTCAAAACTAATTTTTTCAATTTGGTACCTTCCGAATTCGATTGTTGAAGTAAACTACGGTCTCTATCGGGGTATTGAGTCAAGTTCGCGGGTCGTGCCGGATAGTCCGTCCTAACGTGGTTGAATGTTGGGTGTCGGTGCGGTTAAGAATCCGCACCGACCGAGTTCAGGGAAAACTGGAATTACCGATTCAAGCACTTAATCTTCATGAAACTGCACCTGCCGCCGTGGTAGAACGGGTTTCTTGTGCCGTACTCATTAGCATTAAATGATTAACGAAGATACCATTAAAGCCCGTTCTTCAGTTTCCCCCATGTCGTTGAGAGTTTGTCTCCCGGTTCAACGGAAAGGAACACACCTCGCGCGTTTTGCGTGACCTGCGCCGGAGTCAGAGCCTTGTCATAAACGCGCACCAGGGAGAATGAACCGTTAAAAGTCCGGCGACGTTCACTGTAAGAATTCGCGCCGATGGAGATTTCGTTGATAGGCAGTTTTACGTTCCAATCGAATCCCCCCTGTTTGCTAATCTCCCTGCCGTCTTGATACGCCACAATCGACTTTTTGTTCTCGCCGACAACGGTGATCCACGTCCACACATCTTGCTCCAACTGAATCTTGATAGCTTCGGGGGCTTGTTTGGAGCCCTTGGCGTGGATCGAGATGCCAAGTTCATCTCCGCCTCCGAGTAACCAAAAGCGAATCCCTTGAGCACCCTCTCTGGGGCTGTTTTGGAATCCGGCGAAGTGATGTTCCTCCACGAATAGATTTCCGTTTCGCTTGCAGAGGAACTCAAGGGTATAGTCCGCCAAGAACAGTTTGGGATTCTTGTTGACGGGACCGCCGAAGGTTTGTTTTGATGCCTCCGCCGTGTAATACATCCCCTTCCGTTCATTAATTCCTAGGCGTGCTATTTTGATCGGTCCCTCTTCGAGTTTGGGTGCCTTGTCGGCGGGAAGCAGCGATCCGCCAGCTTCGCCAAGGTTTTTCCAAGCCCTCGGGTGATCCGGGTTGTCTGAGGCGTCGAGGATGAGCACGGCGCCCGGGACAGCGTCGGCATACGTAAAGGTGCACGCCGCTGCCAAGATAAACGTTGCTGTGAAGATTGAAATAGCGCTTCTCATTTTAATTTTCTCCTATGTTACGCGTTTCGTGTCAACATTTTGTGTACCATAATCAGTAGGCTTTCGGAGCCTAATACATATCGATGCAGGTGTTCAATAATCGGGATTCAGTCGCTTCTTCTCTTGGATGACGAATCCGATTACAGCTAAACGCTAATTATAACAGAATGAAGGCGCTGCCATCCAATGCTTTTCGGTTCGAGTTCGGGGCGATCGAATTACTAGCAAGGAACGCAGATCTGCGTTCCCTACGGGATGCATCGTGGATTGCATGATCCGATAAGGTTCTTTATGGGAATTCTATCGCGCGGGATTTGCAATCGCCTTCCTTATTCAGTAGGTTGATCGTTCGTTATTCACTCACTTGATGACTAGCTAATTGCTCGTGCGAACGTACAATCCAACTTAGGTCGCTGATTGGGGCGTTAATTACATTGCGCTCCGCTGGAGCGCATAACTTGGCTTGTCCCTTTCTATTGACATACCGCTCGTCCGGAGCGGGGATTTGGGGTTGATGGGTCGAAGGATTTCTATCGTGGTCTGGTTGGAAGAGATCTCCATGGGATTTCTAGCTCGGGAACTCCTATCGGTCAGTTGCTCCTTCCTTATTCAGTCAGTTGACCGTTCGTTTAATCCTATTCGATCGCTTGATTCCTCAATGTTTGGTCGGTTGATACCAACCTACGTGCTATGGGAGCGATGTCCGAACCGATCAAGCGACTGAATAAGGAGTGCGATAGAGTTCCTTACAAGTCGGGAATCGGAATTCCCTCCTACCTAAATCACGCACCCTATTTAATCGGCTGAATGCCGTAAGGTCGGAAACCGGTATTGGTTTCTTGATGCCGCCCGCCCCGTTTTCTGATAGAATAAGACTTACGCATTGGCTCATGTCAGAAAGGAGGGTAACTCATGCCGCCTTCGTCAAATCTACAATTTTCATCAGCGTCGATACTTGAGAAACCGTTTGAATCTCACCAGCCGCGCCTCGCTTTCGACGGAACGACCGTTGATGCGTGGAGGACGTGGCGAGAGCGGCTGCTGCCCGAACTGTGTGAGCGATTGGGTCCCTTCCCCGAAAATGCCGTACCGCTGAACCCGCAAATCGTTCAAACTCGGAGATTCGACAGGTTTACACACCACAAGGTGATTTTTTCATCCAGAGAAGGCGTACCAATCCCCGCGCACCTGCTCATTCCGCACGAAATCACGGGAAAAACGCCCGCCGTTCTCTGTATCCACGGTCACGGGCGGGGCGCCAAAGAGGATGTCGCGTTCGGTACCGGGGAATACGGCGTTTCGTACGGACGGGCGCTTGCGGAACGCGGCCTAATCACGTTATGCCCGGACAACGCGGGAATGGGCGAGCGGGCGCACCCGAACGGCGGCTGCGATTTCCTGTGGCGCCGTCTCAATCTGCTCGGTTACGACCTCACGGGATACCGGGTTTACGACCTGATGCGCGGTGTCGATTATCTCCAGAGCCTGCCGGAGGTTGACGGAGAGCGGATCGGAAGCGCAGGGCTGTCCGGGGGTTGCTGGCTGGGTATGGTGCACGCCGCGCTGGACGAGCGCGTCAAGGCGGCGGTGCTGAGCGGTTTCTTTACCACGTTCGCGCAGACCTCGTGGGTGGGTCACTGCATCTGCCATCATCCCAAGGGCATCGGCGAGGTGTGCGAGATGCCGGATATCGCCGGGCTGATCGCGCCGCGGCCCGTCTTTGTCGAATGGGGAACCGAGGACACGAGCCGTCCGGTTCATCCGGCGTTCGAGATGGCGCAGAAGATTTACGGGGCGGCGGGCGCACTGAAAAACATCGCGCTGCATGAATTTGAGGGCGGGCATCTATTCTCGGGTGAGAGGTCGTTGCCGTGGTTGGTTCAAAGCCTGAAGAGCGATCCGGGGACCGAATAGGATCTTTGTGCGATAGGAATCCTCTACCGGTGGCAACCTGTCAGGAAGCGGAGTCGCGATTCGGAGATCGCTCCTACCTAAATAAACATCCTCACAGATTGAATCGAAGTTGAGAAGGAGGAATCGATGAAAACACATCAGATTACTTTTACCGGAAAGAACAGAGCCGAACTGCTTGAAGCCGAAATCGATGACCAACTCGCGCCGAACCAAGCTTTGGTCAAGGGTGAACATTCGGTGGTGAGCGCAGGAACTGAGGGCGCCGGTTACACCGGACTGGTACAGCAGATGCCGTTCGGGGGCGGCGGCTCCTATCCGATGACAACCGGCTACGGACATCTCGGCGAGGTGCTTGAGGTCGGATCCGCTGTCACCATGTGCAAGCCGGGCGACCGGGTGCTGAGTTTTTCGAATCACGCTTCTCTGGTGAAAGCGGATGCCGCGCGATTAGCGTTGCCGACGCCGAAGGACGCCGCCGGGGAGAAGATTGTCTACGCTCGGATGGCGGGCGTCAGCATCACGGCGCTCCGATCATCTTCCGTTCAACCCGGCGACACCGTGCTTGTGATCGGTATGGGGCTGGTCGGAAACTTCGCGGCGCAGCTTTTCCAGTTGGCGGGCGCGGAGGTGCTTGCGTCGGAGATTAGCCCGCTCCGAATCGAAAAGGCGAAGGCGTGCAACATCAAGCGGGTTGTGAACCCAAACGAGGTTGACCTGCACGAATACGTCATGGATTGGACGAACGGTCAAGGGGTTCATACCGCGGTGGAAGCGATTGGCGTCAGCGAACTCGTGGCTGAGGCGGTGATGTTGACGCGGCGGTACGGTGAAACTATTCTGCTTGGCAGTCCCCGGGCGAAAGCCGTCTTTGACGCCACGCCAATGCTATTGCGGATTCACCTTGAAGCCATCCGGATGATCGGTTCGCTGGAATGGCGCTGGCCGCCGCATGAAGTTGAACGGGCTAAATACAATACCGCCGACAACTACCGGCAACTGGTGGACTGGATTGCCGATGATCGAATCGTCGTTGATCCGTTGCGGACACATACGGCGTCACCGGCGGATTGCCAGGAGATCTACAGCGGTTTGACAACGAAGCGGGGTGAATATTTGTCGGCGGTGTTTGATTGGAGCCGGTTGGAGGGGTAGGATTGGAAGGTGGGAAGGGTGGAATGTCCCTCATTGGGATTAAGTTAAGCGTTTTAGGGTGCGAGTCACGTGGTTTCAATGTCTTAAACTGTTAATCTCCATGTAGACTTGGGCGTGGGCACGGTGCGGTTGGAAAGGGATTTCTGTCAGGATTTGCGATCGCACTCGTTTGATCGGATTATACGGAACCGACCATGTCCGAATTGCAGACGTTATTTGAAACAGATATGTTTGTGATAGCTGCGGTCGGAACATCCGAAGAAGGAGACTAATTCTATGCAGGGACGAAAGACCTATACTATATTCGCGGCATTGGCGTTAGCATTGACAGTAATCTGCGCCGGTACTCACGCCCAGCCTGTTGACATCCCCGATCCCAATCTGCGAGCCGTTATTCGCGAAGAGCTTAATATTGCCGATCGCCCCGAGGTGCGACTGGATGCGCGCATGTTACGTCGCCTCAGATCTCTGTATGGATTTAACCGCGGTATATCGGATCTCACCGGTTTGGAACATGCCACCTCACTGATGCATCTTTCGCTGCATGTGAACGAGATTTCCGATGTACGTCCGCTCGCCCCTTTGGTAAAGCTAACTCATATACGTATTCACAACAACCAGATTGAAGATGTCAGTGCACTTGGCAACCTAACGGCGCTCGAAACACTGCTATTGGGCAGTAATAAAATTACGGATGTTCGTCCCCTCGGCAACCTTATCCGTCTCACCACGCTCATGTTAGATCGGAATAAGATCGTCGATATCAGTGCTCTGGGAAACCTTGTCAACCTCGACGATGTGTCACTTGTAAACAATCGGATCGTTGATCATAGTCCGGTCCTTCAGCTTTCGATTGCTAATCTTGAATACGACCAAACGTGTGACATGCCGCCGTTGCCGCTATTACCTCGATTGGAAAATAGGAGCTTTCCATCAATCGTTGCGCCGATAGGAGGTATCCTGAACCGGCCAGATCTCTCGGGCGTCGAAAGACTTGCATACCATGATTTGTATTTTTGCTGTTTGATGTTCGGTCATAGATTTTTTAACACGGGATCTGGGTGGCAGGTTCGCGGTGATTACGACACTGCCGTTAGATCACGGGACAATGTCCTGGCGCACAATCCAAACATGATTTTTATTGCCGAGGTCAGAATGCAAAATGAGGGCGGGGGATACCCGCTCCCGGATTCACCCGATTGGGTGTGGTTGCGCGACTCGCAAGGTAGTCTGGTCTACCAAGGCGAACGCCGAGTAATTAATTTCACGCACCCACAGGTTAAAGAGATGATCGTGGAGCAGGCAAATGCGGTATCAAAATGCGGATTATACGACGGCATCTTTCTAGATTGGTGGAATGAATACGACCCCACGCTTGGCGACAGTATCGACAATCAGATTCAGCAGCAAGCTCGTGATGACATTATACAAAGAATACGCGCCACGACCCGTCCAGATTTTTTGATATTGGGCAACACAAATAGACGCAAAACGCCGAGAAACGCCCCGCACATCAATGGCGGTTTCATGGAAACATTAGTACCCCGGGATGCGTCTGCGGGTCATGTGGAGACACTGCTCGCTGAAGTAGAAAGTTCGCTTGCCTGGTTAGAAACTCACCTGAGAGAACCGCGCATCAACAGTCTTGAAGGGTGGGCTGTCCCCACGGAATCGCTTGATAGCCCTACAAATCTGCGCTGGATGCGAGCGTTCACGACCTTAAGTCTTACTCATTCCGATGGTTATGTCGTGTTCACTAGGGGGGGAGGACACAATCACTACTGGTACGACTTCTGGGACGCTGAGCTCGGTCGTCCGGTAGGCGAGAAGGGGCAACTGTATCAAGAGACAGATGGGCTGTATATCCGGGAATTCACGAACGGTTGGGCTGCTTACAACCACAGCGGTTCCGAGCAGCAGATAATCTTGCCAGAGCTTGCCGTGGGCGTGGCGAGCCGTTTGGAGGGGAACACACATGCGCTGCCCGATATTGACGGAGAGATGTATTTGCGGGTGAAACCAACCAATCCGGCGGACGTGAATGGCGACGGGGTGGTGAATATTTTGGATTTGGTGGTGGTGGCGCAGGCGTTCGGGAAAGATGGATTGCAGGGAGATGTGAACGGGGATGGGGTGGTTAATGTGTTTGATTTGGTGTTTGTAGCGAACCAGTTCTGAATCAGGATCTTCTATCAGAACCTTCTATCGCGCTCGCTAACCACTCGCTTGATGATTAAAGGATGTCACGGATTAAAACTAACAAATACCATTTCTCTTAAATGGCGGCACATGACTTGCAAATGGCGTGAATTGATGTCGCGATTCGGAGAAGATCCCTATCGCATTCGCTATTCCCTCACTTGATCTCCTACAGCGATGAAGTGTTGGGTTTCACTCAAATTACCTACGTTATCGGACAGAATGAAACATCGGAAGTCCTCTTTCTTTGCACGAATTTCATCGGATTTCCGTTCAACCCAACCTACAACCTGGCGCATCTGGAATTCCGCGAGACACGCCGAGTCGTAGGGGCGGGGTTTCCCCGCCCTATAAGTGCTGAGTAAAGGGTTTACCACAGAAAATTCCATCAGAAATACTAGACGATCGCACTTAAGCTGATCCTTATGGGGAGAGCGATAGAGATCCCTTGAGTGAACGGATAGAGATGGGGATTTTCTATCGTCTTTACTTATTCAGTCAATCAATATCCTTTTCCTGATCGCGACCTCTTAAAGAGTTGGGTTTCACTATGTTCAACCCAACCTACAGGAAAGGAAGAATAGGATTGGAAGGGACCTTTTCACGTCGTGCTCAAGATGTCGATATGCTGCCTTATTACAACCTTAATGACCTCACTTGTCGTTGCGGCGGCGACTGCCGAGGAGTATATTACAGCGCGTGATTTGCTCGCGCCGGAGATGTTCCCGGACGCGAGTTTCGGGATGGCGGTCGAGGGAGTGGAAGTCGGCGCCGTGGCACAGGTTATCACGACCGGAGGCGTATTCCGCATCCGCAAGGCGTTTGACACAATCGAATGCGATCAACGCATTCCCGCACGGCGTCATGTCGCTACGCTGCACTTGCCGCCGGGAAGTATGTGGTCCGTCCAACTGACTCATCTCAGCTCGGGCGCGGTTGTTTTTGAGGGTGCGGGCACAACACTGCGGATTAACGGCGATTCGACGCTGATGATTGCCCCCGGTCAAGCCGGCGATATCAGGGCAGAGCTCGCATTTGCGCCGGACTGCCACTTTGGGGCAGGCGGCAACCATAACTTTTTTGATCCCAACGGCGGCATCAGCTTCTTCGACAACGGGGACAGTCCCGAACCGCATCTCGGATTGGAAAACACGCCCATCTCCGTAACGTGGAGTTGGCGCGCCGGAGCGGTCTTCTGGAGCGCCGTTAGCCCGCCCAAACCGTTCGACTGGGACGCCAGTTTCCGGCACTACGCGGGACAGGGATCCAGCCACCTGCAGTATGTTTATCCGTCCGACGGTGAAATCGAGGCTGCGTCCAAACAGGCGAGCATTCTATTCCTGCACTCCGAGATGCTGTTGTGGAAGGCGTGGCAGACGGATCTGACGCCGCGCGACCCCGAGAAGTTGGCGCACGTCATCAAAACCGCTCACGAACGCGGGATGAAGGTGATTGTTTACACGACGCCGGTGTGGTTTCTCAAGGACACGCCCCGCGAACACAAGCAGCAGATTGACCCGACGCCGGGACCGATGGGCACGGTGCCGCATTGGGGCAGACCGGATAACGCCGATCTGTTTTTCCAACAGATCTCGCGCGTGTTCAAAGAGATGTCGCTGGACGGATTCTATTTCGACGGGATTTACGGCGCTCCGGAACACTTGGCGGCGAGTTATCACTTGACCCGTGCGGCGCGGGAACTGGTGGGCGATGACGGTATTCTGATTTACCACGGAACGGGCGACACACCCAGCATCGGAGGCAGTCGGACATATTGCCCTCCTTTGAACGCCTACTATAACTACATCTTGCGAGGCGAGGGCGAGGAGAAACGGACGGAGCCGGAATACGTTCGTTATTTCCTGTCCTCGTACAACCTGAGCAACAGCGTCTGTTTGTCGCTCTACAGAACCGACGAAATCCCCTCGGCTGAACAGATTGATTTGACGCTCCGCGCGAATGTGCGCTACCCGATGCCCCTCGGTCTGTTGGTAGGGGACAGCCCCGCCCGAAAGCATTTTCAGGAGCATTACTTTTCGCGACTGACGCCGTCACTAAAAGCGGAAATTGCGGGGGATCTCGCCCGGCGTACAGGCGCTCTGGAACGCAGATTGGCTCGCGCACGGGCGCTGCGTCGACGGTATGCGGAGGAGCGAGAACTGGGCAAGCACCTTGTGCCGGAGGACTTCGTTGCGCCGAACATGCCGTTCCGGGGCGGGTATTGGCGGTTCGAGGAACCGTACGGACTGGGAGTGTTCGACAGCAGCGTCCCGCAAATCAACGGAATCTTCGACGGCGGAGTTGCCAGGGCTAAAACGACTCCTTCTCCCATGCTGCAGCAATTTGGGCTTGTGAACGAACACTCGATGGAGTTCGACGGCGTCAAAGGTTCGTACGTCCGCCTCGGTGGGGAGGCGGACCTGAATGTCGGCACGGAGGATTTTACGCTCGAGGCGTGGATCTATCCGCGAGTCGTAAAGGGTGTGGGAACGATGACTATCGCAGGAAAATACATCTCGGGCATAACCGATCCGCCGGATGTAGGTTATGTGCTGGGGCTATCCCCGCAGTTTGGGCACCACAACCCCACGTACAAAGTCAATTTTTCGGGACGGGACAGCCGCGACCTCACGCGGGTCGGATCCGAGAAATCATTTCTCATCGAAAGCCACGAGTTGGGGTTTGAGGCGTGGCATCATATCGCGGGCACCCGAGACGGTGAGGAGGCCAAACTATACATTGACGGGATTCCGGTTGGGACGGCTCCCATCCCGGGGCATTGGAACCTCTCCAGCAATCAGTTGTTCGCTATCGGAGCGGGTCAAGCGAGCGCCCACGGTACGTTCATTACTAATTTTGACGGGTTCATTGATGAGGTGCGGTTGACCATCGGGGAGGCGCTGTTGCCGACGAGATTTCTTAATGCGGAGCAGGAATGAGCGGAGATGGTTGGGGTAGATGATGGATGAGTTGATCCAAAAAGCCTTGAGGGCAGTCGAAGCGGAAGTGCCGCGGGTATCGCGAGATTCATCGCGCCCAGCATTTCACTTTAGACCGCCGGCGCAGTGGATGAACGATGTGTGTGCGGCGTTTTTCTACGAGGGATGGTATCACGTCTTCTTCCAATTCAACCCGTGGTCGGATGAGTGCCGGAGCTGCGGTTGGGGACACGCGCGGAGCAGGGATTTGGTGTATTGGGAATTTCTGCCGCCAGCCCTGCTGCCGTCTGAAGCCACGGGAGACAAGGGTAACGCTTCGGGAAGCGCGGCATTCAACGCCCACGGCACGCCGGTGCTGTTCTTCGGATGGACGCCGATAGAATATCCCGGTCGGCCGCGCGAACAGTGGGCGGCAGTGCCGGTGGATAAGGAGTTGATTCGCTGGCGGCGCATCGACATCAGCTTGGCTCCCGGAAAAAGCGGTGTGCCGGCGGAAATTGATCCCATCTGGACGGACATGTTTGTCTTTCGCGCCGAGGATCGGTGTTTTGCGGTTTTCAAGTCTAGCGACGGGCTGCTGTGCGAAGCGCAGAATGAACGGCTCACAGCGTGGAAGGCTGTCGGACGAATCGATGGCGTCGAGGGAGAATGCCCGAATCTGTTCCCGCTCCAAGATCGCTACGTGCTCATTCGCTCGACCTACCCTATCAGCTATCAAGTCGGCAATTTTGACGCCGAATCAAGGCAGTTCCATGTGAAGAATGGCGAGTCGCACGTGCTGGACTACGCCTATGGCAGTGAACACCCCGGTCAATGGATGCTAAACCACCACAGACCTCGGTCCATGAATTTCCACCGTGGGCTATACGGCACCACGGCGTTCAACGACTCCAATGGACGCTGTATACTGCTGGGTTGGGTGAGTGGGTTCAAGAGCGGGCGCGGCTGGAACGGGTGCATGTCACTGCCGCGTGTGCTGTCGCTGACGGATGAGGACAGATTGGTTGGCGCTCCGCTGCCCGAACTGGCGAAACTACGTGCGCGGGACGGAACGTCCGTCGAAAACCTCGTTCTCCGCGATGAGACGAGGTGCATTGACGGGGTACAGGGTGACACGCTTGAGGCGCTCGCCGAGATTGCGCCGAGAGACGCGCGCGCTTGGGGATTGAAGTTGGCGGCGCCTTCAAGTAAGGATGGATCGCTCACGATTCGCGGGGAGGGTGACCGGTTGAACGTCGGCGGCACCGAAGTGCCGGGGATCCGATTCGGCGAAGACGGGACGGTAAAACTCCACCTCTTCTTTGACCGGTCGGTGTTGGAAGTTTTTATCAACGACGGTATCCAAAGCGTAACGCGCGTGGTGTATCCCGCAGAGAGGGGGTTGAGCGTGCACCTTTTCGCCGAGGGCGGCACGGCGATCGTGAAGTCGATGAAGGTATGGGAGATTAAAAGCATTTGGTAGTGGGGACGATGTTTTGTCACACTGGAATAGGAAACCAGGGGGTGATTTTACTGTGTGAATAGGGCGTCTTCGATGCGGGGCAAGATGCCCCGCCTACAGGAGTTGGTTTTTGATAATAGTATGGATGCTCAACCCCGCCCTCGGACTGGATAGAAGGTAGCATGTTGGGTTTCACCGTTAGGTTGGTGGGCAGTAAGAAGGAAATACTACGATATGATGATCGTCGATTTCACCTTTCGGGTCGCGATTCGGAGATCGCTCCTACATACTCATAATTCCGTCGATTGATGCCAACCCATGGGCTTAAATTGGATAGTTGGTGATACTACAAGAAATGGTGGGCAGGGGATCTCTATCGCAGTCGCTTTTCGCTCCTTTGATTCCACCCTAGATGTCTAAATCTCAAGGAAAATATGCACCATGAAGAATGAAAATGCGCCAATACCTCAACCGTTTCTGGATTGGTACGATATTTGGCCCGGGCAAGCCGGACGCGACGAGCACGGCAGGAGTTGGGTGCAAGCCCCGCCGCAAGGCGTTCGCTTGCGGGTGCAGCACGCGCGGATGTCGGACACCTTCTTTGAACCCGAACGTCCTTGGGAAGCGGGCGGTCTGGGGCCCAAGGTCATCGTTTTCGACGAGGGTCGATACCGCATGTGGTACGGGGTCGCCGCCTCCGCGGATTATCACGAGAATCTGGTGTGTTACGCGGAGAGCGAAGACGGCTTTGATTGGACTCGCCCCGATCTGGAGATTTACGAATCTCACGGGAGCACGGCGAACAACATCGTGTGCGACCAGAACACGTTCTCGCTGAATGCCGTGTTCGTGGATCCGTCCGCCCCCGCGGCGGAACGCTATAAGGCGATCAACCCGGACTCGCAGTATTATTTGCGCGGCGCGCTGGCGCCCGACACGGGAGAGACCAAGCGAAAGATTCGGGAGATCCGGCGGCGGATGGAGTTGGAGGGGCATACGCCGGCGGAGATGGACGCCGAAGCGGAGATACGCCGAACGGTGCGCGGGCTGGTCTCCCCGGACGGATTGCGCTGGAGCGTGCTCGACGAGCCGCTGCTTGACGTGGGAAAGACCATGCTCGACACGCAGAACATCGCCGCTTATGATGAGGACACAGGCGAGTATGTCGCCTACCTTCGCGGACACCTGGGACGCCGCCGCTGCGTCCGACGGACGGGCGGCAAAGACTTTGGGAACTGGGATGAAACGCGGATGGTAATGATGCTCGATCCGCAGGATGAGCCGGACGAGGATATCTACACATCGGCATATTGCCGCTGCCCCGGAAGCGGGAGACGGCTGATGTTTCCCTCGATATTTCACCGCCTTTCGGCGACGCTGGACGTGCATCTGGCAACCAGCCGGGACGGGTGGAACTGGAGCCGCCCGGAGCGAAAGCCTATCGTCGGCTGCGAAATCGGTGACGACGTGTACGGCTGCGTTTTTGCCCGACCGAATCTGTTGGCGCTGGGAGACAGGTGGGGATTGCCCTGTTTCTGCATCGACCAGCGGCACGACACCTGGGGCGCCGGACCGTACAATCAACGGGATTACCGTTGGGCGCTCTGGAAGCCGGATCGGCTGGTAGCGTTGGAGGCGACGACTGAGGGACAATTCACCACCATCAATCGGGTATGCGAAGGGAAAGGGATGTTCCTGAACTTTCAAACTCGGATTGGCGGATGGGTGAAGGTCGCCCTGGTGCACTCGCCGTCCACACCGCCGATGCCGGTGACGGCATTGGAGGGTTTCGGTATGGATGACTGCGATTCGTTGGAGGGGGATGAAGTCTCGAAAGCGGTGACGTGGAACGGGAACGGAGATTTGTCGTCGCTGAAAGGACGCGATATCTGCGTGCAGATTCGCATGTCGCGCGCCAAGTTGTTTTCGATGGCGATTTGAAGGCGTCTTGGAGTTTGCCCGTTGCGCTTATCGCATTGAAACCCGGTTTTTGGAAGCGCACCCGACAGACCAATCATCCCGTAGGAGCGAGTTTTACTCGCGGCAAGAAGTCGCGACCTGGAGATCGCTCCTACAAACCGAGCCGCGTAATTCCTAGAGAACCAAAAGGGAGATGATAATATGGCTGAATCCGATGTTCTTGCCGAGAGAGCCGCTTGTTACCACGATCAGGTTCTGGACATTGCGTGCGGTCCGGGCGGGATACTGATTGCTTTCCCGCGATTCGATACGCGCAAGCCGTTTCACGAAGGGGTACCCTACCCCGGGCACTGGAATGTGGAGGAGACGATTGAGGGGGCTTGGAGCGCGTATGGTCCGAAGCCCACCGCCGCCGAATTTCTTTACGGAGAGAACACGCTGTGGGCGACAGGTTGGTTCCTGTGGTCGCAGATTCTACGCCACCGCGCGACTCAAGACCCGGCAGCCCGTGAAACGGCACGGAAATGTTTTCGGGATCTAAACTACCTCTTCAAACTATGCGGCGAGTTGGAGCCGGGCTTGTTGGGCAAACCGCACGGCGGCCGTGCGGGACCCAACACCAGCTTTGACCAATCGGCGTGCCCTGTGGCTTTCTACGCCGCCTACGCCCAAGAACTGGGGACACCGCAGGAAAAGGCTCAAGCCACCGAGAACTTACGGCAGCACGGGCACTACTATCTTCGCCGTAACTGGGTGTTAAACCTCTTCGGAATCATGCACCGGATAGTCGAGCCGCCGGCGTCGGTCAGCGTCATGAAATATCTGGCGTGCATGTACGCGGCTTACGAGCTCACCGGCGAGACCGAATTTCGGGACGAGGTTTTCAAGCATCTCCGCGAGATTATCCCGATGCTGCCCTTTCCCACCAACCCGTATCCCACATGCCACAACCTCTATTATTGGGCGCTGCTGTGCGAGTTCTGGAGCCGCACGGAGATTGGCGGCGAGGCGGACTGGATCGGTTTCATCGGGGAATACTGGAAGGCGGCGCGCGCCGCGCGGGACAGCGAGGGGCTGAGCCTCGCCGGCTACTATGGCACGGAGGACGGTTCCTTTACACCTTATCCCAACCGATGGCTGACGCACGAGGATTCCAAGTCCAATGAGCCGTGGGGCGGCAAATGGGGTCATGCGCCGGAGAAGGAGGGGGTCAGAACGTGGGTGTCCGCCACCAACATGAACAATCGGGCGCTGTGTTCGGCGATGTTCGCCGCGCTCGGTCTGCTCGCGCGTTCGCACGGCTTAGACGACGACGCGCACGAACTCGCGCGCCAGACTCTTATGCGCATGGACGCCGACTCGCTGCGTTGGTGGTGGGACGACGGGAACCTGCCCGACGAACTGAAGGGGCTGCACAATATCTTCGCGCCGGAGGCCGCCGGTGTGTGGCAGGTTGCTTACTGGATGGGGGTATCGCAGGAAGTGTGGTAGCCGTGCTGCAGAACCCTTGCGAACCTGTTTAAAATCTAACAATGATAGGGTGGTCGCCGCCCACTAGCCCTCTGTAGGATCGATCTCCCGATCGCTATTCAGTCGCTTGAGCGCTCCGACATCGGCGTCCACCCGCGGCCCGGGTGATATGGACGCGCTTGCTCGTACTTCTCTCGAATCTGGTGAAACTGCTCCGGCGTAGCCACCTCGCGATGTGGGTTCTTGGTGTCTCGGATAACAAAATCCGCTTCCGTCGGCGCGCAGGCCATCGTCACCGGTTCCCGCTCACGCGTATACGACTCCGGCTCCTCATCCACATTGTTCGGCGGTTCCATGCTTTGATACCTAAGATCCAGACTCCATCGCACCACGCCGCTGTGGTTCTCGAAGGAGGCGTGCGGAGTCCGGTTCGTCAAGAAAAGAACGCTCCCCGCCTCCATTTCGACCGGTATCGGTTTGACCCCGCCGAGTAAATCTCCCGGCACCTCGAGATAGCCCGAGTGTCCCCCGGTATAATGGCGAATCACTCCGCGTGTGTGCAGTCCGGGCAGCACAAAAAGGCAGCCGTTATCGAGCGTGGCGTCCACCAGGGGGATCCAACAGGTTAGGATGAGGAATTTGTCGCAATGCGGCATGAAATAGCCGGAATCCTGATGCCACGGCACCTCGCCGTGCGCCCACTCCGGCAACTTGGGACGCACGCGGTAGATTGAGGCGCCGATGATGTCGGGTCCCAATAGGCTTTCGATACAGGAAAGCAGCGGTCGATGCCTGACAACGTGGAACATCGCCCCTCCGCTGAAGCCGCCGCCAGCCTTCCCCATGATGCTTCGATAAATGACCCGGCACGCCTCGGCGTTCTGATACCGAATATGGGCTAAGCGGGTGTCGAAGGGTTTATCTTCGTAGATCTCGTCCAACATCCCCTCATCCTTCAATGCCAAGGCTTCTCGGTGCACAATCTCGGTAAGGGCGTCCTGAATGGGCTCCATGTCCCCGCGCGAAAACACCTTGCGCTTCATGACCCAGCCTTCACGTTCAAATTGATTAACTTCCGCTTTTGTCAGACTCATTTCAACTTCACCTGTGCTCCCAATTCATTCTCTTAATTTCTCTCCGACATCGGCGTCCACCCGCGGCCCGGATACCAGGGATGCGTCTTTTCGTACTTCTCTCGAAGTTGGTGAAACTCTTCGGGCGTAGCCACCTCGCGGTGCGGGTTCTTCGAGTCTCGGATGACAAAATCCGCTTCGGTCGGAAGGCAAGCCATCGTCACCGGATCACGCTCGCGTGTATAGGTCTCCGGTTCCTCATCCACATTGTTAGGCGGATCCATATTCTGATATCTGAGATCCACGCTCCACCGCACAGTGTCGCTGTTGTTCTCGAACGAAGCGTGCGGAGTGACACTCGTCAAAAAGAGCACGCTTCCCGCCTCCATCTCAACCGGTATCGGTTCAACCTCCCCGAGCAGATCCCCCGGCACCTCAAGGTATCCCAAATGCCCCCCGGTGAAGTGGCGAATAACTCCGCGTGTGTGCATTCCGGGCAACACATGGAGACAGCCGTTTTCAAGCGTGGCATCTACTAGCGGGATCCAACAGGTCAATATGAGGAATTTGTCGCAATGGGGCAGGAAATACCCCGAATCTTGGTGCCAAGGTACCTCGCCGTGAGCCCATGCCGGAATCTTCGGACGGACGCGGTATATCGCAGAGCCGATGATATCGGGTCCCAGAAGACTTTCGATGCAGGAAAGCAGCGGGCGGTGCCGCACGAAGTGGAACATGGCTTCGCCGCTGAAGCCTCCGCCGGCTTTCCCCATGATGGTTTTATAGATCGCCTGACATGCGTCGTGGCTGGCGTAGCGGATGCGGGTTAGACGGGTCTCGAAGGGTTCGTCTTCGTAAATCTCGTCCAGCATCCCCTTCTCCCTCAACGCCAAGGCTTCTCGGTGTACAATCTCGGTCAGGGCGTCCCGGATAGGCTCCAAATCCCCGCGCGAAAACACCTTGCGCTTCATGACCCAGCCTTCACGTTCAAACTGATCTACTTCTTCGATCGTTAGACTCATTTCGATTTCACCAGTGGTAGTTTGGAAAGTCTCGTCTGGTTATTCAATTGTGCAGTATGTAAGGAGCGTAATTGGTGCAACTAAGGATGTCGCGATTCGGAGAAGATCCCTATCGCATTCGCTGTTCCCTCACTTGATCTCCTACAGGTGTAGTGTTGGGTTTCGCTCGGATGAGGCACACTATATTGAACCTGTTTGAAAAATAAGTAGCAAAGTCTTTTTTGGTACTTGGAAGATACGCGCTTTAGTGTTCTTTTTCCCGTCTGATGTACACCTGTCGCCCCTCCGGGGCTTTCAAAGGTTGGTGGGATCTCTATCGTCCGCGCTGTTGACTCGGTCGAATTCTTACAGAAATTCATTGATTGCATCGTTCAACGAGTCGGGGCAAGATGCCCCTCCTACCATTGTGGGCGAGGGAACCTCGCCCCTACGGGGACCACAGATTGGGCGATTGATCTTATTCGGTCGCTTGATCTCCTGCAGAGGAGGTGTAGGGAGAAGAGCGGAACGCAGATCTGCGTTCCCTACAGTGCCAGCCAAAGCGGAAAATATCCGGATCGGAGTTGGGTTTCGCTTTGCTGAACCCAACCTACGGACTATCGTCCTCTCCTCCGGTCGTTTGATTGATAGGGAACTCAGTAATCCGTAATTCAGACGTTATGGTCTACTGTGCCGTCCCGCCTCCGTCACCCGCCATTTGATGTCGGGAATCGGAAGGGATTTCTATCGCCCTCCTTATCCAGTCGGTTGATCCCTCCTACAGAAAGTCCCTGGTTACAGGGAAAATGGTGGGCAGAGGATTTCTATCGCGCTCCATGTCCAGTCGCTTGATCCCACCCTACAACTATCCACTCGCTTGATGGTCGCGATTCGGAGATGGGATCGCTATCGCACTCGCTAATCGCTCGCTGGATCAAACACGTATATCGCGTGGATCTTTATGTCTTCGGGACGGATTCCGCCGAAATTCAGGCGGACGCGGATTTTGCCGTCAATACCCTCAAGGATATCGCGGTTCCCCCACGTCACGAGTTGTCGCAGCCCGGATTCCTTCGGTCCGGTGCAGTCGTCCCGCCCGAATCCGGGTATCGCTTCGAACCGTTCCGTCAAAATCTCAACGCTAATCTCGGCGTACTCCGATAGACCATCAACGTTGATCTCGACCTGCGCCGGCTTGCCCTCCAAATCTATCGCTGCCGAGACGAAGTGCGATTCCTGCAGCGAATTCATCTTCATACCCAAGAAGGCTTCAAAGTAGCCCAACCGATCCTGTTCCCACTTCGCTACACGAATTCCGTTGCAACCGCCCCAAGGCGCGTACCAGAACAGCGTTTCGCCGTTGATATTGTCGAACCCCTGCCCCTGCATCAAAGCGCCGAACAGCCGGTCCGCGCTGTTTTCCCCAGCCGGAACGATTCGAAAATCGGGTATCGGTTCCCGGTAGTGCAACGCGTCGTTGCTAACCACCAGTCCGAGATCCATGGAGACCAGCTTCCGGTCATTCGTCGGATGCCCGTGCCATTGACCGTAAATGCCGACGATCACGTTCTCCCGGTTCCACAATCCCGCGCCGAGGTGAATCTGCTCCCCGGCGTGCGATCCTTCGATCAGTGGCCGAGGCGGGAGGTTCCCGCGCAGCAAGCCCATGCAGTCCGCTTCAACCCAGTTCTCGAAGTCGTAGGAGACGAAGGTTTCCAGCTTGCGCTCAGGCCTCGGAAAGTGTCCGCCGCCGCTTTGTGCGGTGACGTAATAACACCCGTTGAACTTGATGAAACCGCCCATTTCACAGGACAGATAGTGAGGGTTGACCGGGATCTCCGTCCAGCGGAGACCATCCGCGCTGACGGCGACGTTGAACTCCGCGCGCCCGCCGTGCGACGGGTTTCTGCGGTGCGTTTCGTAGACCATCTTGAATCGGCGGTCGGGATCGGGATCCTCGGGTTCATAAATCACGACACACGCTACCACCTTGTACTCAGCGCCGCCCAAGTCAACGAGGTTGTTCTGCGTGCTGCCGATATGCTCAATCAGTCCGAGGCTCGGACGTTCCCAGTTGTAGCCGTCCGTACTCGTAGCGAAACACACCTGAGAGCCGCCCAGATACCACATCCACAGTTCATCGCCGACTCTACAGACCGCGCCGTAGTAGTTCATGCCCTTGCTGTCCGGCGCCCCGGGAGGACCAAACGGCACGACGATGTGGTCTCCTTTATTCGGAATCAACTGCAATCGAACCCCACGCTGAAACGGGAGACTATAGTCATCAAAGGGAAAGAGAACAACCTCTTTCAAACTTAGATTCGGACCGCCGTTGTAAATTATCATTGCATGGCTCTCCTTGGTTTATGATGGCTTAGGAATAGTCAGTTGTTTCCGCGCCACAGCTTGACCCGGCTAATGGTGAAGGGGTAGCATCAAAAGGGAAATGGTGGGCAGGGGATTTCTATCGCGCTCCATGTCCAGTCGCTTGATCCCACCCTACAATTGCTTTTCCTGCTCGCTCCAGAGAATAAATCGCGACCTGGAGGTCGCTCCTACAGTAGGTGTGTTGTGTTGAGCGGAAACGCCCGGCAAATGGATTCGTCAATCTACGCGGACACTCCACTGCGCGAATCACTCAACCCTCAACGTGACAGTATTGGATTCAAGATCCGCCGAGCCGCGCAGCGAGTCCATAGGGAGATAAATCTTGTCATAGACCTCCTCTTGTTCACGCTGAAGCACGGCGATTTCTTCCCGCAAATGACTAATCGCTTGCTGCTTCACTTCAGTCGAATGCCTGCTCCGCTGAATCTCCAGGATGTCCTTCTCTATCAGGACAACCATTGGCGATTGGTCCGGCAAAAACTCCCGATAAACGTTCAAATTCATGAAGACTTGGAGCGTGTAATCCCCCGGCGCGAGGTTGTAATGCGTGCGCAAATCTTCCAGCGCCGCGACCGTTTCCGCCCCGGATTCCACTTCCATCCCGTGGATGCAATCTACCGCTATTCCATCGTGCAGCAGGTTTTTCATGTGGGGCGCCCACGAAATCGGCGAAGTCCGCTCCACTCCTTTTCCCGCTGCATCCGTGATGATTAATCCTCTGAACGCACTCTGCCCTTCGACAGCTGCCGCCGGCACAAGCAAGTCAAATTTTCCCGCACGAACGCTCATCAGAAGTGGAATCGGCTCATCCGTCGAGTAAACCTCTTTCGCCAGTGACAAATGGAGTTCCGCAATGGTAGGCGGCTTTGCCGGTGCTTCCGGCGCCGTCTCCATCTCCACCGCTTTCTCCGCGGTCCTCGTCAAACACCCGATTACACCCAGCCCCAAAATGAACATACAGATAAAAACACGATATGTCATGTTATCCTCCTAATCTCCAAACTTCATCGTGCTAATAATCCCAACTCTAGCAGGTTATACCATTTCTCTTGAACAACAGTGCATATGATGTCTGTATTATATCGTTTGCCTTCTACGTAGGCGAGAATCAAGCGACCGAAAAGAATCGAATGAGCGAATAGATCAAGCGAATGGTTAATGAGCGCGATAGAGATCACCTTGCGCCGATCCTAGAGTTCCGATAGAAATCCCTCATGCGAATGAATAATGAGCGCGATAGCCAATCCTGATAGAGATTTCCTCTCGCCCGTTAATTGGTAGGCGCGGCATCCCGTCTGATCGATAACAAACCAGCACAACCCCTCAAGCATCTACGAAAAGCACCGTATCGCGACAAAGGCGCGATTCAACTCCGAAATTCCGCTCTCCACGACCCGCTCCACCTCACCGCCAAACGACTGAAACCGAGAACCGGCTTCGCGGATTTCCGCCTCCACCTCGCGCGGTTTATAGGCAATCCACCTTCCGTTGCGCTTTAACAACGGCAAACAGTACGCGGCAGAATCAGCCAATGATGCGACATAACGGGTTAAAACCCAATCGTAAGCGCCGAGGTTTTCTCTCTGTTCTGCAAACGCTTCGGCGCGTTGAGCGACTATGCTGACATCTACGTGCGCCGGTGTGACGTTCAGTTGAGACACTAGAAACTGAATAAAACTAGCTTTCTTTGATGAAGATTCAACGAGCGTCAGCTTGATGTCGGGGGCGCAGATTTTGAGCGGAAGACCGGGAAACCCCGCACCGGATCCGATGTCGACAACGGAATCGCCCGCTTCAATCGAAAAGTGTTTAAGGATTCCAACCGAGTCAAGAAAGTGCTTCAAGACAATGTCGCGGCCGCCCCGGATGGATGTAAGATTAATCCGCGAATTCCATCGTTGCATCTCGCGCCAGTAGGTGACAAATTGCTCTTGCTGGTCATGAGTTAGCGGAAGACCGTGCCGATGGAAAGTCTCTTCCAAGAAGTGTCTGAATGCGTCCTGATTCAACCAGTGTAAGTGTTTAGCGGCTAGTGATTAGTGGTTAGCAAAAACCCCGCAGCCAAGAGACGGGATTTTTACAATTTAAAGATAATCGTTGATTGAAATCGACGATTTGATGGTTGTAGAGAGATTACTATCACTTTGGAGTTTCTACTGCACTTACTATGTGAGCCGCTATCGCATTGTGAACTCCAACGCATTCGCTGATCGCCCATTCGATCTGTTCGTTCAGTTGAGCGTTGGCTTGATTGCTGCTCGCTTCCTTGATCTATTCGCTCGGCGGAACCCACAGATTATGAATGAGAGAAACCGAGTTTTCAAGGAAACACTCGGTTTCGAGGGCATTTTCCGATGACTTAGGCTCTGCCTCACCTTCAACTGGCTGCCCGCAACTCGCTTTGATTTTTTTGATGAATCAGGACCATCAAGATTGAAATGTCCGCCGGGGTCACGCCCGGCATTCGCGATGCTTGACCGATGGACATCGGGCGAATCTTTGCGAGTTTCTCTTGAGCTTCGGTCTTCAAGCCGCGAGCGTTGTCATAGTCGAAATCAACCGGGATGTGGAAATTCTCCAACTTCTTGAATTGCTCAATCTGAACCGCTTGACGCCGGATGTAACCTTCATACTTAATCTGAATCTCGGACTGCTCCTGTACGGCGCCGGGCAACTCGCGATCCGGCGGTGCAATCCGTTTAATCTGTTGATAGCTGATTTCCGGGCGTTTCAACAGATTCGTCAAGGAGGTCGGTTTGTCGAATTGCGTGAGTCCAACTTCCTCCAATCGGGGCAGTGTATCGGGAGTCGGCTTGAGGATCGTTTGGCTCAGGCGTTCTAGCTCCTCTTCGATCAGTTGACGCTTGGTTTGAAAGCGGTGGTAGGCGTCGTCGTCCACCAAACCGAGTTGGTTGCCAATCTCTGTCAGGCGCAGGTCCGCATTGTCCTCGCGCAGTTCCAAGCGGTACTCCGCACGAGATGTGAACATGCGGTAGGGTTCACGGATATCCATCGTGACCAAATCGTCAATCAGCACTCCGGTGTAAGCTTGGGATCTGTCGAGAACCAGCGGTTCATCGCCGCGCACCTCCAGCGCCGCGTTAATCCCCGCCATTAAGCCCTGCGCCGCGGCTTCCTCGTAGCCGGTGGTGCCGTTCAGTTGACCGGCGAAATACAGGTTCTTGACGCGCTTCGTCTCAAGCGTCGGTTGGAGTTGGGTTGCCGGCGCGAAATCGTATTCGACCGCGTATCCGAACCGAACAATCTCGGCATCTTCCAAGCCGCGGATACTGTGCACCATATCGATCTGCACATCTTCGGGAAGGCTTGCGGAAATGCCGTTAAGGTATATCTCGTCGGTATCTCTGCCTTCGGGCTCCACGAATACTTGGTGGCGGTCCTTGTCGGCAAACCGCACCACTTTGTCCTCAATCGACGGGCAATAGCGCGGCCCTATACCCTTAATTCGCCCGCTGTACATTGCCGATCGATTCAAGTTATCTTTAATGATCTCGTGAGTTTTTTCATTCGTATAGGTTAGATGGCACGGCATCTGTTGCTGAGTAATCTTCTGGGTTGAGAATGAAAACGGGAGCGGATGCCGATCTCCGGGTTGAATCTCCATGGCATTGAAATTGACGGTCTGGGCATTTACCCTCGGCGGCGTCCCGGTCTTCAGCCGACCGACTTCAAAACCGAGGCTCAGGAAACTCTCCGACAACTTTTCAGCAGACGATTCGCCCGCCCTTCCCGCGCTGTAAGACACGTCGCCGAGATGAATCAAGCCCTTGAGGAATGTGCCGGTAGTAAGGATAACTGTTTTACCAAGATAGGCGGTTCTCGTTTGGCTGAGAATTCCGATACACCTGCCATGTTCCGTCAGCAATTCATCGACCAAGACCTGTTTGATATCAAGACGGGGCTGGCACTCCAAGACGCGCTTCATCTCATCCTGATACGCTTTCTTGTCGGCTTGGGCGCGGCTTGATCGAACGGCGGGACCCTTCTTCGTATTCAGGCGCCGAAATTGAATGCCCGTCTTGTCGATATTTTTCGCCATCTCCCCGCCGAGCGCGTCAATCTCTTTGACAAGGTGCCCCTTCGCAAGCCCGCCTATAGCGGGGTTGCAGGACATCTTTGCGATAGTGTCGGGATTGATGGTTACGACCAACGTCTCGCATCCCATGCGGGCGGCGGCAAGCGCCGCTTCGCACCCGGCGTGTCCCGCGCCGACGACGATGACATCATAAGATTTTGGGTAAGTATTCATCATAGTCACTTTAAGCACGACCTCGTACAGACGTACAACGGTTCGGCTGGCGGCGAGCCGTAGAACGCCAAACCCGTAGGCGGGGATGAAGTGAGTGAACAGCGAACGCGATAGAGTTCCTATAGAGATCCCTGAGCGTAATGTAGGAGCGATCTCCAAGTCGCGATTTCCTGTTGGCGCGTACGTTCTGAACTAAACAATTGCCAAGTCTCTTTACCTGATCTAGGCAATTAATGTACTTGCAGCCTTTAAAATCGCCCCTCAATCCCTATTCACACCTCTATCCTGCGTCGCCCCTCAAGCGCCTTGGAAAGCGTCAACGCGTCGATATATTCAAGATCCCCGCCCACGGGAATCCCGTACGAGATTCGCGTAATCTCCAAATCCAAGTTGGACAAGCGTTTCGTCAGATACAACGACGTCGCCTGCCCCTCCGTCGTGTAATTTGTCGCCAGGATGACTTCCTTGACGTCTTGGCCTTCGATGCGCTTGAACAGCGAATCGATTCGCAGATCCTTTGGACCTACGCCGTCCAGCGGCGAAATGACGCCCATCAGCACATGGTAAACGCCCTTGTATCCATTCGTTCGCTCGATCGCCAATAAATCGTCGGGTTCCTCAATGACGCAAACGACCTCGTGATCCCGTTCCGGGTTGGCGCATATGTGGCAAGGCTCGCTATCCGTGATATTGCCGCATATGCCGCAAAAGAAGAGATGAGTCTTTACCTCGGAAATTGCCGTCGCGAGCCGCGAGGTGTCTTCAGAAGGCGCCTTCAGCATGTAGAACGCCAACCGCTGCGCCGTTTTTGCTCCAACTGACGGCAACTTCTGCAACTCCCGTATTAAATCTGCCAGTGGCTTCGGATGATATTGCATGTGGGTAGACGAAAATCGTCAGCGCTATGGTAGCCCCGGAAGTTTAACGCCGCCGGTAAGTTTGTCCATCTCTTGTGCCATCAGATCGTGCGCTCGCTGGCGGGCCTCATTGACGGCGGCAACGATAAGATCCTCCAGCATTTCAATATCGTCCGGATCTACGACTTCGGGAGAAATATTCAGTGATATCAACTCCTGCTGTCCATTGACAACGGCCGTCACCATACCCCCGCCGATAGTCGCTTCTACAGTTTGACTGGCAAGCTCATCTTGAAGTTCCATCATGCGCTGTTGCATCTGCTGCGCCTGTTTCACCAAATTGTTAATCTTCATATAAAATAATTGCAACTACTCTCCGGTGTGTTCCGAAGAGTGCACCGCATCTCCTTTTCGGTTAAACAACATTGCATTAAACGAAATAATCATTCCGTTAGGACTTGCGCAATCCCCGCGCTGTAGGATCGATCCCCCGAACGCGGACCTCATCAATTTGTCAATTTTCCTCTTACAGTGCTTCCTTTCCTCACGGTAGGAGGGGCATATTGCCCCGACCCTGAGCGAACAGCTTTCAATCAACTTGTCCTGGCAAATTGCGATAAAGATTCCTTTTTTGACCGAAACTGCGTTATTACATGCTTCCCATCCCTCCTGTTTTTGCCTATTTCCACCGTCCTCTCATCCCCACTCGCTCGTATTGAATCGACAAAACCGCCGTATTTTCATCGGTTGCAATTGCATATAATGGCTACTCCAATTCAATCATTAGTAGCAATTGTAGGATAGGATCAAAGGACATGGATAGTGAGTAGGATTTGCTATCGAAGTCATTGTCCATTCCTTTGATCGATAGAAATCCGCTGCACACCAGCCTTTGATAAACCCTACTTCAAATTTATCTTCAAAATCTTCGCATCAAAAAGCTCAAGCACCGACGAGAGTTTAGGATCCTGTTCCGCTTGGCGTTGCAGGGCAAGCGGCGTTGATGTCTGTTCTTCGCCATCCTTTGTCGATTTCGACCTATCGGTCTTGCTAGTATTGCGTCCCGGCACAAATCTGACATCGACGCCATGTCCAACCAACGATTCGAGAGTCTTCACAATCTTCTTCCTGTTCCGTTCCAGGATCGCGATTTGGAGAGGAGCACAGGTTATTTCCAGCCCCCCGTCCTCATTCGTCGAAAGAGCGGCATCCTTGAGAAATCCGTACAATACCTTCTGATCCGTTCTCCAAGTCTCCAACGCCTTCTCCCAAATCTGTTCGATTTCAGCGGGAGTCCGCGTTACGGCTCGGCGGCCCTCATCCGCCGTTCCGGAATCCGCCTCGGTTGCGGCGTTCGAGGACTCGGCGTTGACAGTAGACGGAACCGCTTCGGCTTTGGGCGGCGGAGCTTCGGCAATCCGCGTTTGTGGTGCGGTCGGCAGGGGAGCAATCGGCGGCTTCGTTGATGTCCCCGTGTCTGAAGACGATGAATCCGTCTGAGCCGGGAGCGAATTGTTTTGACCGCGGTCAATCCTGTCCTCTATTTCCCCTAGCTTTTTCAAGACCTCGCCGAGTTGGATACCCTCCCGAATCGAGTTAATCTCGACAAGGCTGGATTCAAGCTGAATCTGTGCGTAACCGTGCCGCTTGATTTCGCTGCTTGTCCGCATCAAAATCTTGATTATCCTCGACAGACGCTCAACGGAGATGTCAGCCGCTTTCTCCTTCAATCCCTGTACATCGGATTGCGAGCCCTGAATCAGATCTGCCAAATCCGTGTTAATCGCGAGAAGCCGCAAATCCCTGAAATAGGCGATTAGCTGGTGGAGGCACTGAGTAAGATCCGCTCCTTGGTTGGTCAAGCTGGCGAGAACTTGCACGGAATCCGGCAGATTGCAGTCCAATACGGCGTCCACGAGTTTGTTGATTAATGAGCGCGAACCAAGCCCTAAAATCTGATCTACGGTTTCCGCATTGAGCGATTTTCCCGCCGCCGAGATTATCCGTTCAAGCGCGTTCTCGGCATCCCGCAGACAGCCTTCCGACTGGCGCGCAATCAAGGACAGTGCCTGATCATCGACTTCGATGTGCTCCTCGGCGCAGATTAACTCGAGTCGACTGACAATCTGACTCAACTCCATGTAGCGAAAATCAAATCCTTGACATCGCGATACGATTGTTTTGGGAATCTTGTGGTGCTCGGTGGTAGCGAGGATAAAGATAACGTGGGGCGGCGGCTCTTCAAGCGTCTTCAGGAGCGCGTTGAATGCTTCCTGCGTGAGCATGTGCGCTTCATCGATAATGTAGATTTTGAAGGAGCACGCGGCAGGGGCGAGTTTCGTGTTTTCGCGCAACTCGCGGATGGGATCAATCCCCCGATTGGAGGCGGCGTCCAACTCAATGACATCAAAAGATCTGCCCCGAGTAATGTCTAAGCAGAACTCGCATTCGTTGCAGGGTTCAACCGGAGTGTCTTGACCGGCTTCGGCGTCTGAATCGCGCTTTGCGCAATTGACGGCCTTTGCGAAAAGACGAGCCACCGTCGTTTTTCCCGTGCCTCTTGGTCCCCAGAAGAGATAGGCGTGACCGATTCGATTCAAGCGAATTTGGTTTTGCAGCGTTTTGATGACATGCTCCTGCCCCATCACGTGGTGAAAGGACTGGGGACGCCATTTCTGCGCGATTACCTCATAGGACATGGCTTTTCTCTTCTTCTACCGACCCACCAATTTAAGCGCGGTAGGATCGACCAGCGGGGATTAGGGAATACGCAAGTGTTTAGTGGTCAGTGGTCAGTGGATCTCTACCGCATTCGCTATTCGCTCACTTGGTGGTCAGTAAAACCCTTCAAGCCACTGGACGGATATTGAGCGATCCACAGACTGGACAAGGAGGGAACGGATAAGGACAGCGATCGAGTTCCCATAGAAAATCCCTCAGCCGGCTGGATATCAGAACTGCAGATCTCCTTCGGCAGTCATTTCCACATCACAATACCGCCCAGAAATCTTGGCTATGCACCCAAAGATTGACGGATTCTCCCGAGCGTTACCCAAACAGTTAGCTCCGACGAGGCTACCCTGCGTCACACTCAAAGACCTATCTACCGCTGCTTCCTTCCAGACCTGACGGAATTTGATAGGCTTAAGTTGCTCAGGACCCAATCTTCAACACCACTTACTTGGGTCAGACCCCAAAAGTGATCCGCCGCTCAATAGGATTTCAGTCCTGCTAAAGCGGTTTGCAGGTTCAGGGCACCGCTACCTCCCCACTTAGCATAGCCAAGGCGTTATTTCATTTTGATGGCGGCGTTTCTTGAACGAAGTTCAAACCATGTTTGCGCGAATTCCTGCGGATTTCGCTGATTGAACCCGCCCAGCCGCTCGCCACCCGACGGCGGCCAGTAAAGCCCGAAAAAATGTCGATTAATAGCCGCGCGCAACAATCTTTTTCAAAAAAGGAAACAATTTTTGCAAGATTTGTTTCTCTGCTAACACAGAGAATCACCGCTGTCCACCCCTACTACCGCGCGAACCGCGGTAGTAGGGGTGGACTAGTTTTCGTCTACTTCTTCTCAACCTTAATTTTCTGCAAAGCGACTTTATATCCGTATGTTTCCAGTCGTCGCTTTGCGTTCCTCAAACTAACCTTGCTGAAAAAAGGAACTTCCAAATCACTATCGGGCGGGTATATTATAGCAAAAATGACCTGGTACTCGGAAGCCTCTGGTCTGTCCGCCACATTTGCGATTTTGTGGGAGTCGGAAAGTTTTTCATTTACCTTTTTTCTAAAATCTGCGTCCGCGATAAAAAGCTCACCCGGTACCACGCCTTGTGAAAATAGATGACTCAATACCGCCGATCCTCCATAGCGTTTAACGTGGACGAGCTTCTTATCCTTCGTGAGCAGATCACAAAACTCAATCTGACTATAACCGCCCCCATGTCTGATGTTTTTCCTGTCCATACAACAAAAATCCTGATTTTCCTCGGCTACCTTCTTGTTGTACTCATTTTCATTTTCGTCATTATACACTGGTAAGTTCAGCAATGGGGCGGCGTCGCGTACTTGTTTGTAATCATTGTTAATCTGGCTTGCAAAGTCCTTTTCTACTTCATACCAATTTCCATTACTCAATAAGTACGTTTTCTTTTTCTCGTCGTCCTGAATCTCACAATAGACACAATTGTACGCTTTCCAATTGTGCTTCAACTCATCACTGCTCGCGTTGAAGCAATAGACCTTTTTTCGCTTGAGAGTGTCCAAATCTAAATTTCGCTTTTCTTCTTCCGACAAACCCTTTAGAAAATCGGGGAGGTGAATATCATCCTCGCATTCCTCGCTATTCCTTTTATACGCAAAGCCTTTAACATTTGACCAATCAACAAGCTCCGGCACTGCCATCCATGTTTTATCAAAATTTTGGTCTTTAATATGCTGAACCAGTTTATTGTTAAGTGTGTCCGTAACCTTTGGGTCGCGAATATCCGAAATCTGATCAACCCATCCAAAATTTTCTTTATAGTCATCGCTTTCGTACTTTTCATAACACTCTTTCAAAAAATCTTTGATATTTGAGAGATCCACTTTTGCGGAAACATTGATAGCATCTTTGCCGGTAATGGTCTTTCCAAACTGTTCAACTTCAGTTGTGCCTGTAATTGAACGAATTAAATCCTGTTCAAAATCAATTCCAAAGTCCGCGGCGACACCTGCTCGGCTCAACTGCTCGCTTGTATCTTTCGGGACTGATGACATATTTTTCTTGTCAATCCTCCGCAAGCTCCCGGAATCCACGATGTTCAGCACAACCTTTAATCCAAACCTCTCTTCCCAAACACCTGGATTGAGTAGTGTCCATCCATAACCGAAGGGAATAGCGAAAATTCGTTTTTTGCTCAAATCAACTTTTGCCGAAACAAGCAAGATTCCTTTTGAACTTGCGTTAAACAACTTCTCGGTATCGCTCAAAGCCGATCCAAAAAATGTTTCAAGCCATGACGGCTGGGAATAGTGTGATTCGCCATAGTAAAAAGTGCCGACATCATCAAATTCGGATGATTCAAGTTTATCTATCTTTTTCAGAATATCCTTGTGCTCGGAATACTCATTTTTTATCAGATAAACCGATAATTTGTTCGTGGGTACATTGGACATGTTCAGAGCCTGTTTGAAAAGTCATTTGATTCGGTTTCGCATCAAGTAGATGGAGGCGATGTACACCATAGTTTCAGCAGTCTTAAGGATAGCATTCATAATCCCAAGTCAATCGGCGAAACCAACCCAGCCAAGAAAATGTGCGCTCGACAATCCATCGTAACGGGACAACTTTAAACCCCTGCTGCCCTAGTGTAGATGCAATCTCCAGTTGACACTATGGAATATGGCAACCACATAATGCTTAATCTCGCATGTTGAAAATCTGCTGGTTGCCACTTCCGAATTGACAAATCAATAATGTGAACAAACGACCGATTTCCACGGGATGTTCACATTTTCCGAGACGGGAGAATGCTTTGCTGGTGCGGATTCCCAGTCATCTCAATGTGAACAAAATGTGAACAGAAAAAAAATGTTAATTACGGCCCATAATAACCATGCTCGTTATGGTTCCACAGATATTCGGCATAGTCTTCCTCTTCTTTGGAGCTGTCATTGTCGATGTGCTGCCCCATCAATTCAAGGGATTCTTTAGATTCTTGAATTTTGCGAAGAGCGAGGGAGTCCCAATTCAAATGTCTACCTTCGTCGTGCCATTCTTGCAGCGCACGGCTCACACCGTCAAGGAGGCAAGGGGGATTGCGTTGATCAGGTCCCTTGTCCCCAATGTGGTGGGCCATGACGGAGGCTCGGCAACCTTCTAACTCAAGATCAGTGCCGGCGCCGGATAGTCGTTTTAACTCTTGATGCATTAGCTGAAGCTGCTCGGACGATAGGTTCTGTTGCGTTGCGCGTGCGCGTGCGTCCTTGAGGATTGCGCGGCTACGTTCTTGGTCCTGGCGGGAGTCCAGCGAGAGACCGCCCGTCATGATAACTGACCACGCGAGAAGATGCTCGCTATTTTTTTTAGACCACTCCGTAAATGCCACAGTCTCAAACTCGTGCGCGTATGTCTGTAGGAATGCGGACTCATAGATTGCGATTTCAATGAGGAACTCCCGCGCCAAGTTTAACAGGTCAGTTTCATCTTTGTAACTACGCTCAAGGACGGTTTGCCAATCGGCAACCGAAGTTAGTGAGTAGGTGTAGTCGATTTGAATATGGTGTAGATCCGTGAAAAATCTGTGTCTTGCCTCTTTTGCTTGTTCTTGAGCGACGTAGTATGACTTGAAACCCGGCGATTTCAACTGTGTTTTATGGTTCTCAAACCAATTTAAGAACTCTTTTTTACGCTGATGATAGTTGGCAGTGCCTTCGTGATGCCTTCGAGTTTCAATCTCCGCGTAGAGTTCTTGGATCTGCGACTCGGATATGTGCGAAGCCGTGCCAGTCTGCTCGGGGAACCGTAGCTTATGAAACTCCACCCGTTTTCGTCTCATTTCCGTTACCTTCAGAACCAATACCAGCGAGTTCCATTAACCAAATGCGGGATTCTCTATACGCCAATGCAAGTTGACGCAATTCTCTACAGTCAATTTTCGATCCTGAATCAGTTAATTCTTTGAGGCGTTTCTTGCATAGGTTCTGAAGCTGAAGCGCGATAGCCAAATCTTCGGAGACGAATGCCATTATTTCTTCGTTCCGCTGAGCGGATTGCCTTTGGAATTTCAGTTGTGCGTTTTTGGCGTCAAAGGCTTCAACGCGTGCCTGCCAAGAGAATCGCGTTGACCACCTGCTGAATTGAGACACCGAGCGCTTCTTTCCGTCAACCGTGTGGTCACGGAGCGAGCGTAGCTTACGATTTTCGCCAGCGTCACGGTACAGCTCGAAGTATTTGTAGGCGAGGGCAGATTCGCCGGGAACTCGAGAATCAAAGTCGACTACAGGTTGACCGATGGTGGTTTCGTTGTTTTTCATGTCGGTTTAGAGAGTTCATGGGACTAGGATTATAGAGGTGAAGTGGAGTCTGTATACCAATTCACCGTGATTCATTAATTGTTCCAGGGAAGACGGTCTAGGTCGTATTTCAATTGAGACTCCCTCCGACGGCGCTTTTCTGTACCTCTCGTCCTAGTTTTCCTTACAGTCAAACAAGGGGAGCGCATCCTAAAGTGCGATAGAAATGACCGTATTATATTTGGGCAAAACAATATCGGGTGTTCCAAAATACTTCCTTGAATTTTTACGATACCGAAATCCGCGTTTCCAGAGCTCTTTCCGAAACGCAATCTCAAGTTTGCTGTCTCGGTTTTTCACGTGCGACATCATTTCGCTACGCTTCTCTTTTGACACGATATCCATGACACTATATGTGAACTTTCCCCAATCCTACTTTATCCACTCGATATGCCCATTAGTTTTGCATTAGTTCTTCAAGAATTCTTGTCGTAAATATTGTCAATTGGATGTCGGATTCCGTCCACGACAAGCACATCTTGGCGGATTCAAAAGCGTGGACGGAAACGTTGGCGCGAACTGTAGCGCAGCGTCAGTCGCCCTCATAAGTCTTTCCTCAGGGTCGCGAGTCACACGGAAACTCATACGTTTTGCAATTTTACCGAAAGTATAATATGGCGGAGAGAGTGGGATTCGAACCCACGGTACAGTTGCCTGCACACATGATTTCCAATCATGCCAGTTCAGCCATCTCCTGCATCTCTCCGATGAGTTGTTTGTTATACACCTAACGCGGGCGTTGCGCCCAATTTCGGGGAATTTAACTCGATGTGTCCCACCCCACAACCGTAGGAATCCGATTAGCTGCGCGGCAAAGCGGGAGACGGGACTTGAACCCGCGACAATCGGCTTGGAAGGCCAATGCTCTACCAACTGAGCTACTCCCGCACGCTGTCGAATAGGGATAGAAGAAAGGATGGGGAGGGAAGGATTCGAACCTCCGTAGGCTATAGCCAACAGATTTACAGTCTGCCCTCGTTGACCGCTTGAGTACCTCCCCGCACTGTGGGACTGGAGCTGGCGAGAGGAATCGAACCTCCAACCTGGTGATTACAAATCACCTGCTCTACCATTGAGCCACGCCAGCAGACGCAAGGGGGAATTATACATGTTCCATTCGCGGATTGTCAAATGATTTTTAGGTCACTGACGGCACGGATGAGCGCGTCCTATCGGCTCGTGATTGTTCGATTGATTGGTCCCGATGTCGAGAGGATTAAGTATCCGCGGGAATCGCGCCCCTACGAGATGGGGGTCTTGGGCATGGGATTCGATGCACATGGCACTCCGCTGGAGTGCATAGACGAATGTCGTAGGTGTCTATTCACATTCCACTCCGTCCGGAGTGGGGAGCCGCGAACGGGCGGTCGCTCCGACAAATAGAGTGGGGAGTCGAAAGCGGGGAGAAGATCTTATCAAGATTTAATATGCGAACTCTAGCGTCTTCGCTAATCGCTCGGTTGATGCGTCGCTATTCAGTCGGCTGAAAAGTCGTACCATTGATTTGATCCTGCAGGTGTTTTTGAGGCTGAATGGGGGCGGGAATCGCGTCCCTACGAGATGTGGGTCTGGGGCAAGGGGATTCGATGCACATGGCACTCCGCTGGAGTGCATAGACGAATGTCGTAGGTGTCTATTCACATTCCACTCCGTCCGGAGTGGGGAGTCGCGAACGGGCGGTCGCTCCGACAAATAGAGTGGGTAGTCGAGAGCGGGGAGAAGATCTTATCAAGATTTGATATGCGAACTCTAGCGTCTTCGCTAATCGCTCGGTTGATCCGTCACTATTCAGTCGGCTGAAAAGTCGTACCATTGATCTGATCCTGCAGGTGTTTTTGAGGCCGAATGGGGGCGGGAACCGCGCCCCTACGAGATTGGGGTCTTGGGCAAGGGGATTCGATGCACATGGCACTCCGCTGGAGTGCATAAACGAATGTCGTAGGTGTCTATTCACATTCCACTCCGTCCGGAGTGGGGAGCCGCGAACGGGAGGTCGCTCCGACAAATAGAGTGCGATAGTAAGTCTCACCGCGATAGAGATCCCAGGGCGATAGAGATTTTAGATGTCAATAGAACACGATTTCTCCCCGCGTCTGCACTCCGGAGGAGATCAAGCGAATGGACAATGAGGGATCAAATGAGGGAATAGCGAATGCGATAGCAAATCCCATGGATCACGATTCAGACAATTATCCCTCACATCAAACCCAAAACACTAGATGCGTTTCCTCTGACGACACGAATGCTAATCGTTGAAAATCTGAAGTGAACGTGCTATAGTGTACCCTCATCGGATTCGAGAACAGTGAAGTGCCAACGCTAATTTAGACCGCAAAATAGTATGGACACATAACGAGTTTCCCAATGCTGCAAATCTGGGAGATGCCCGCCGCGCTAGAGTTCCGAATTATGGTCGGCCGAGCCTTGAATCCGGAGTGAAACCATTCCACGCCTTCCGAGGCTTCAATCGAGAGGACCATTTGATTTATGTTCACAAAACCCGGTAGACAGTCACGTACCGAACGGCGCGATGCAACCGCGTATGCCCAATCGGGTCACGGCTTTGGAACGGCGCCCGTGTTTCTCGCATCCATCAGCACCATATTGGGGGCAATCCTTTTTCTGCGGTTCGGCTACGCTGTCGCGCATGTTGGGCTTTGGGGCAGCCTAATGATCATCCTGCTGGGACACCTTGTGACGATTCCGACCGTTCTTGCGGTTTCCGAGATTGCGACCAACCGCCGCGTTGCGGGCGGCGGCGCCTACTACATCATGAGTAGGTCCTTCGGTACCAGTATCGGGGGGTCCATTGGAATTGCGCTATACCTGTCTCAGGCGATCTCGGTGGCCTTCTATATGGTAGCGTTCGCGGAAGCTTTTGTACCGGTGTATGAATGGCTTGCGGTTACGTACGAGTTGAATCTAAACCCCCGACGGTTTAGCCGTCCCTGTACGTTATTGCTCATCCTCTTGATGTTGACCAAGGGGGCAGGCCTGGGTGTGCGGGCGCTTTGGGGTGTTGCTGTCATCTTGGCAACATCGATTACACTTTTCATGCTCGGCGAAGGCAGCGAATCCATGCAGCCGGGGGGCCTGAACCTCACTGCCCGCGTCGATGAAGCCGATAGATTTGGTACGGTCTTCGCTACCTGTTTTCCGGCGTTCACCGGCATGATAGCCGGACTCGGGTTATCCGGCGATTTGAAAAACCCCAGGCGCAGTATACCGCTTGGCACGATCGGCGCTACACTGGCAGGCATGGTGATATATGTACTCGTGGCAGTTAAGCTGGCGCGGAGCGCCAGTCCGGAGGCGCTTGCCGCCAACCAGTTCATCATGGTGGATATCTCGATGTGGGGTCCCGTAATATACATTGGATTGGGCGCCGCCGCGCTATCCTCGGCAATCGGATCCCTATTGGTTGCTCCCAGAACGCTGCAAGCGCTTGCCCGCGACAATGTACTGCCTATTCCCAAGGTGAATCGCCTGCTGGAGAAGGGACGGGGCAACACGCAGGAGCCGGTTTACGCGACCTGCGTGTCTGGTATAATTGCCATGGTATTCGTGGCGATAGGAAGGCTCGACTTTATTGCGCATATCCTCAGCATGTTCTTCATGGTCACCTACGGCGCGCTTTGCGTAGTATCCTTCCTCGAATACTTCGCGGGGAATCCATCCTACCGCCCGACATTTCATTCTCGTTGGTATCTGTCCCTGGCGGGCGCCGTGATGTGCGGAATCATGATGTTTCAGATGAGCGTGTTGTACGCCATTATCGCCATATTTCTAATGGTGGCAACCTACCTCGGACTTCGCCGGACTCGCCGCGAGCAGCGGGGTTTGAGCGCGATTTTCCAAGGATCCATGTTTCAACTTACCCGCCGACTTCAGATTATCCTGCAGAAGAGCCGAGTCAATTTGTCCGAAAGCGGTTGGCGTCCATCCATCGTGGCGCTGACGCGCTACGGCGAGCGTCGGCTCGGGCATTTCGATCTGCTTCGCTGGATCTGCCACCGGCACGGATTCGGTCATTTCATTCAATTTTTTCAAGGCGATTATTCCTACCTTGACGAGATTGAGGCGCGCATCCGCGTAGACAGCTTGGTGCAACGCAGCGAGTTGAGTCGAGCGGGGATATTTGTAGACTCGCTCATAAGTCCGACGTACACGCAAGCTATGGCGCAATGCCTGCAGACGCCGGGGATTTCCGGCTTGCCCAACAATTGCGTATTACTCGAGTTCGACGAAGAGAACCCTGACGAAATTAACGAGATTAGTCAAGGTGCGCGTCTTGCCGCGAGTCTGATGTTCAACGTGCTGGTGCTGAGATCGACAAATTACCGCTTCGGCTACCGGTCGGCGATTCATTTGTGGGTGACCGAAGACAACCTGTCGAACGCACCCATGATGTTGATGTTCGCCTACATCATCGTTGGACATCCGGAATGGAAACGCGCCGACATCCAACTCTTTGGCTGCTTTGACCCGGGCAACGCGGGCAGTGAGGAGGACAGGCTGACGCGATTTATGAAGGAGGGGCGGCTTCCCATTTCCAGACAGAACATAACCTTCGTGTCCTGCGACAGTCGCGAGGCGCTGGAGGGCGAAGTATCGCAGCGCTCCGCGCAAGCTGATTTGGTGATCGCCGGTTTGACGATGGACGATCTTGAGCCGGAGGCCGCGGTGCAAGCCCTACAATCTTTCGACGGAGCCAACGACGTGTTGTTTGTGCATTCGAGCGAACGCATCTCGGTCGACTAGAGAACTTTCCGAGCGGATTGAACCGTGCAAGTTTCGGTCTTGGCGCGGTACCATCGTTCACGAAAATAATTCCACATTCTTAGCTTATGATTAATCGCCTGAAAAATGAACTCAAGCTTCAGGTAGAACAACTGTTGTTGCGCGGTGCCCACCCCCGATTGTTGTTCATTGCGTCATTGGTCGGTGTAGCGGCTATTGCGGGCGGAATGGTGGTGCAGGTGACAGACTCCCGCTTTGAAGATGGTAAATCAGCCTTGTGGTGGGCGTTCCTGCGTCTGACCGATCCCGAACCAAGGGTGCAGTTTTTGGGTTTTGGCGACAGTTCACTCAATTTTGATTTGCTGGTTTGGGTCGAGGATCCTTCTCGCCAGTATTTTGTAAGGAGCGATCTGAATTTTGCGGTTGTGAAAGCCTTCCGTGAAGGAGGTATAACTATTCCGTTCCCCCAGCGGGATTTGCATCTGCGCACGGGCTTCAACGCTGCAAGTGTCTAAATTTTTTGCAGAGCATCAACTGTAGATTGCCGAAATTTCCTCTTGAGTTCATTCGTCAACACGAGTATTTCGAGCCAATCACGGCACTCGCCTATCCGAGAATCTCCATCCTCTAACCGAATTATTGACAGTCAATGAAATGATTACACTTCGTCTCTGTACACGCGATTTCCGCCTAACGTCCCGTCCCGTTTGATACGAAAAAATCTGGGAGAGTTCAACCAATGCTTTTTGTGTTCGGTCTAACAGCAATGCAAGGAATTCTCAAATCGAATCATTGGAGGAATAACAGTGAACACATCATTCGAACGGCCTTATCGACCCGTAGACCTGAACGCATCAATGACTCAAGGATTCTCGCTTCTGCCAATGGCTGAAAACCTAATGGAAGAAGCAACATTGAACGCCGCGGGGCGGTCCTCGCTAACACTGGCGCATGGCGCTGAGCTAACGGTCGTATTGACGGTACTTAAAGCGGGAAATTCACTGAGTGAACATCCGGCACCGGCTGCCGCCGCGGTCACCTGTCTCGACGGAAATATCACGTTTACGACCAAGGCTGAAGAGATTACGCTTGAGAATGGCGAGGCAGTTGTTTTCACCGGCGATGTGCTTCATTCTGTCCGCGCTAATGAAGATAGTGTATTCCTAATCGTCATTGGCGGCGCAGGGACCAAACACACCCAACAAAACGAATAGCAATTCTTAAGCAAACAACACAGGAGGCGTCAGGCTTCCTCCGGTTGCACTTCCGCAACGGGGTAAACGTGAACATCGCGCTGTGGGAACGCAATCACAATCCCGTGTTCCCTAAACTTTTTGCGGATCATGAAATGCAGGTCACTAATAGTCTCGAGACGGAGCATCACGCTAGGGATCCACGCCAGCATCTCGAAATCCAGCGATGAATCGCCGAATCTTATAAAACGTACGAATGGCGGTACAACGTCCGGTAGGTTAGGATTGGTCTCCTTAATTATCTCGGGATGAGAATTGGCAACCTCCAGCAATACCTTTTTCACCAAATCCTCATCTGATTCGTAGGATACGCCAACGGGAACCTTTATTCGCGTGCGTGTGTTGTCGTGCGTCAGATTGGTAACGGTTTCGGAAATAAACTTGGAATTGGGGATGATAATGTCGATATCCTCGGGCGTGGTTACCACGGTTGAGCGCATGTTGATGGCTTTGACAATACCGTACGTGCCGCCGACCGTAACCCTATCGTGGATCTTTATCGGACGTTCAAATACCATAATGACTCCCGATACGAAATTTGACGCAATGTTCTGCAAACCGAAACCTATTCCGATTGAGAGTCCGCCGAGCGCGACTAGCACGCTGTTCATGTTGAATCCTATCAGATTCACCGCAACGAGAACTCCGAATGCTATTACAATCAGTTGGACAAACCGGAGAAAGAGAAACTCTGCGTTTACCGGAATTTGTAGCGCCGGCAGCACCCTATCGCGCAGCACTACCCTTAAATACCGTGCGAAGAGGGTCGAAGCTACTACGATGGCGACAGCCACCGCAATACTGGTGACGCTCAATCGAGTTTGACCGATGGGAATCGAATAGCTAAGCAACCTCCTCATGAGATCCCGCGGGGCGCCAAACGCATTGAGGGCAGCGATCAAGCCTACCAAACCCACGACAAAATGTGTTATCCAAAGCGCCCGTCCCTGCCGATCTTCCCCCACCTGTAATTGCATAAAAAGCCGACGCAGGTAGCGGCGCAGCAATCCTCCCAGGACTAAGAACACTCCGAAGATTACGATGAAAATCGCAACTTCAATCAGATCTATCGAGAATCCATCGACAAACGGTACGGACACCTCGAAAGTAAACGAGTGTTTCACATCTTCAACAACATCAGTCACCTTGTTTTCTCCTAACTTGAGTCCATCTGTGAAATGGCTTGCACACGTGGGGACGCTTTGAATACCCGATTTCTTCGGTGATGACATTGACTTGAAGTCGGCATCGTCGGGCGCGGTATTTTCGTTACCCTGTTTCTATAGATCGGCTTGCTCGTGTGCTTGTGGTGGTGTGTGGTATGGCGGAATTTCAAACAAGTCCGCAACCATGGCGATCCGTTCAGGCATGCCGAGCAGGTAGACTTCGTCATCGCACTCAAATTGCAAGTCGCCCCCTGGATTCGGCGAAATCGTCCCGTTCCGAAGTATCGCCACGACGGTTACATCGTAGCTCCTTTGCAGCGCGATTTCCTCTATAGATCTTCCAACATAGGGCGATTTTTCATCGACGCGTAGTACCGAAATCTCTAAATCAGGGTGATGTACATTCCCGTCACGCACTGTCGGCGATCCTTTGGGCAGACCGCGAAACATTTTATAGCCATCCGCTCGTACCTCAGCGATGAACCGTTCAATTTCATCATGTGGAATAAGGTATTCCATCAACACCCGTGTAAAAATCTCAACTGAAGTCTCGAACTCCTCCGGAATCACCTCGTTCGCCCCTGCGCGATAGAGCGGTTCCACCTCGGCAACATGGCGAGTTCTGACAACAATGTGTACCGCCGGATTCAACGCGTGCGCGGTTGTTACGATACGGCGCGCCGCGGGGTCGTCGGAAATCGCCACGACAACAACCCGCGCCGACTTAATGTTCACATGGTGGAGCACTGCATCGTGAACAGCATCACCGTAGAATATCGGTTCACCATCGGAGCGTGCCTTTTGCACAATCTCCGTATTCATCTCGACAATCACGTATGGGATGTCTGCCGCACGCGCCGCCTTTGCGAGGTTCCTACCGTTCAACCCGAAGCCGACGATGACGATGTGGTTCTTTTGTTCAATGTGTTGTGTTTGGACAATCCGTCTCAATCCCGATACAAGCCAGTTTGGCAGCGGTAATCGCAATACCGCATCGGCGAAACGGGACGCGCCCAAGATAATGAACGGTGTAGCAGCCATCGTAACGACTGAAACCGCGAGAAACAGTCTGTAACTATCGTTACTAAGCAATCCGTGTTCGATCCCCGTTTTCGACAGGATAAACGCAAATTCCCCCACCTGACTTAAAGTTAGACCTACCAGAATCGCCGTGCGTAATGGGTATCCAAGGATCCACGTCACTCCTCCCGCGATGACGCTTTTGGCAACGAGGACTCCGATTGTCACTACCGCAATCAACCAAGGATTTTGTAACAGCACCTGGAATTCGAGTAACATGCCAACGGAGACAAAGAAGAAACTGGTGAACACATCGCGAAACGGTGTGATGTGACCAAGCGCATCGTGGCTCGATTCCGATTCGGAGACGATTAGTCCTGCGAGGAACGCGCCGAGCGCCAATGACACGCCGAAACGCGACGTCAGCCAGACGACACCAAGGCAGATGGCAAGTACGCTCAATAGGAATATCTCTCGACTGCGCGTTCGAAGCACTAGCGAAAGAATCAGCGGAACGACGTACGTTGCACCAACAAACACCACGGCAATCATCACTACACCTTTCGCAAGCAGTAAAATGAGCGCGTTGCTTATGTCACTCGCTTGGTTGGCTAGGAGCGGCGTAGTCAGCATCATCGGTACGATGGCAATATCTTGAAAGATTAGGATTGCCAATGCCGTGCGCCCGTGCGGGGTTCGAGTTTCGTCGCGCTCTTGAAGCAGCTTCATCACAATCGCCGTGCTGCTAACCGCCGCAAGGCAGCCGATAAAAATCGATTGGTTCGTCGGCGTCCCGAAATACCGGGCGATCGCAAACACTGCCGTAAGCGTCAATCCTACTTGTAACGATCCGCCTACCAGAACCGATCGCTTAATCTGAAGCAGACTCTTGAGCGAAAACTCAATCCCGATGGTGAAGAGCAGCAGGATAACACCGACCTCGGCTAAAATCTCCACTTCGCCGTCAGCCTTAATCAGTGCCAACCCGTGGGGGCCCGCAATCAGTCCTGTCAAGAGAAACCCGACAATCGACGGCACACGCAGTCTATGACAGACCAATAGAACGCCTATTGATAAGCCGAATATCGTGAAGATGACATAGAGCAATGGAATATCCATAATTCCTCACGTCTTGATACGCCGGTAATTTACATATCTGGTCAATCTTGTTTCGGCGACATCGTTAAATTTCACCGCTTGACAGTCGCACTTAGCAAACACGAGAGAATACCCCTAAACCCTGGCTCCCTTTCCATGCTCGGACCGAATAGGATCGACCGAGCGCAAAGCGTGGAATCAAATAACATTAAGCGACTGAACAGGGAGTAGGATATGCTATCGCCTTCACTATCCGTTCAGTTGATCCCTACAAGGAAAGGCTGGTGCGCGGTGCGCACCCTACAAATGTACTATGGGATCTTCTATCAGGGTATGCTATCGCCTTCACTATCCGTTCAGTTGATCCCTACAAGGAAAGGCTGGTGCGCGGTGCGCACTTTACAAATGTACTATGGGATGTTCTATCAGGATATTCTATCGCCTTCACTATCCGTTCAGTTGATCCCTACAAGGAAAGGCTGGTGCTCGGTGCGCACCTTACAAATGTACTATGAGATCTTCTATCAGGATATGCTATCGCCTTCACTATCCGTTCAGTTGATCCCTACAAGGATAAGAGGGTTGATCCCGCACGAGGGCGGTCGGGGCAAGGGGATCTCTATCGCGGTCGTTATGCACTCCCTTGATTCCCTCCCACGGTTTCGAGTCGCTCCTACAGGTCGGTTGAGGAGCTTACTATAGGACTTCTATCATACAGGATTAGCTATCGCCCAGGATTTACTATCGTACTCGCTATTCGCTCGCTTGATTCTATTCGGTCGGTTGATCCTACAGATGTACAAAGTCGAGCTTAAAACGCCTGCCCCAACCCCAGATTAATCTGCGGCGTCACGTCGCCGACCAAGGGAACGCCGTAATCAAAGCGCAGCGGCCCCAACGGAGTGTCGACCCGCACGCCCACCCCGATCGCGGAGTGCAACGGATCGGTATCGACGGCGTCCAAGTTATCCCACACATTCCCGGTGTCGAAGAACAGGGCCCCACCGACGAGATTGTATAGGGGAAACCGCAACTCGACGTTGTAGATGAACAGCACATCGCCGCGATGGGTGTTGGACAATTCGTCGTCAAGAGGGCCCAAAGAACGGTCTCTGTACCCTCGAACCGTTGTTGACCCGCCCGCCCGAAAACGCTCGAAGGAGACAATCTCACGCTCGCGGTTCGAACGCAATCCTTGTGCGTAACCAAGCCGCAGCGCATTGACAAGAACCATGTCCCCGATCAACGAATAGTGACGATTGTCTCCCGTAAGCTTGAAGAAACTCGTCTGCCCGCCGATAGACCCGCCGGCGTACTCGACGGCAAATTCGTTCAACCAGCCGTTTCTCGGGTTTAGGAACGGTTCGCGATTGTCGCGGTGAAATGACAACCCCACGCTGCTAACGGTCGTGTGCCTCTCCATGGATAACGCGGCCCTTGATTCTTCGGGCTCCTGCGCCGGCTCGATTCGCTGCCGCAATTCCTGGTATTTGTACTGTACCGCGACGTTGCTGTACAGGCTTAGGCGTCTGGCGAGATTCCCTGTGGCGCCCCTCGCGCGTGTGTTGTCCTGCTCCTCAAGGTTGTCCTCAAATATCCGCAATGTTCCCATTGTGGGACCGATGAGCCAAGGCTCGATGAGGGTAACCTCATAAAGATTTCCTAGTGTGCCCGCGCTGAGTTTCGCTCCCGCCCGCATGTTCCGTTGGTACAGGTTGCTATGCAGCGCCGCGAGTGTGCCTCGAATGCCTTCCGATGGGCTGTAACCGCCGCGAACGCTAATGGAACCCGGCTGCCTCAACTCGGTGTGCACATTAACATCAAGCACCTCTTCACCCTTACGCCTTCCCGGCGTCTTTATGGGAACGCGGCTGAAAATGCCCAGCCTCGCTAAACGCTGTTGTGCTTCGCGCAGCTTGTCCGGGTTAAACACGGCGCCTTCACGCAAGCCGAGGCTTTCAAATTCCCGCCGTATCACATACTCCCGAACCCCGGGCGTGGCGTCCCTTGAAGGATCGGAGTCCGCCGAAACTCCAGCTTTTCGCCCTGAAGATTGGGACCGATTGCCTCCGTGGAATCCCGTGCTCGGCCTGCTGGAAAAATTGAACTTTCCGAACGAAACCTGCTCTCTTTCGGTAATGTTGTATCTTAACAGTCCGATTTCGTAGATATTGAGCGTGTCCTCATTCCTTTCGATGATATAACTTCGTGCGGCGTCTTCGTCGGTCATCAACCAGCCGCGCTCGTGTTTTTCAATGAACACGTTCGGGGACAAGAGTAGGGAATTCTTGGCGGCTTCCCGATCGTCGATCGATTCCCCCTCAAGCAGCTTGCGGAAACCCTCCGGCGCAGGAATGGATAATTCGCTCGGTAATTGGCTCTCAAGATACTTCCAATCGTTTTGATCTTGTAATTTGGTTTGGAAAAGATGGGCGTTATACTCCGGCGTTACATTGGCATAGATGTAGCCCTTCTGATCGTAAAGCGAGATAAGCTTGTAGTGGTCGTCGACGACGATACCCTCCTTGCTGTAGGGCTCACCCGGTTCGGCTTCAAGCTGCGACAGCAACTCTTCTGTCTTGAATACTCTGTTTCCCGCCACCGTAACCCGCCGAATGACCTGCTGTTTCCCTTCGTTGACGACGATCTGCAGGTTGAGTCGCTGATTCTCGGTGTCAATCTCTTCCCTGACAGCTACCTGCACATCGGGATACCCCGCTTTTCGATAAAGGAGTTCCAACGCGCGGATATCCGTTTCGATCACGAGCGAATCGAAGATGCCTTTGGAAAAGAGCCAATGCAGTCCGGGAAGTGCCCACCGACTGCGAGGCTTCGTCTTCATCGTGTCAAGCAAGGCAGGGTTCTGAAACTCAGTGTTGCCTTCAAAAGTGATTTGACCAATCCGCGGCGCCAAACCCAAGTCAACATCGAATTGGATCACCACCTCCTGCTGTGTATCCGTTACAATCCGATAGGCGACCTTGGGGTCGTAATATCCCTTCTGGCGGTAGTATTGCCGGATCTGCGCTCTGTTCCCTTCAAGGATCGCATCAGAGTAACTATCCTGTTTGAACAAACCCATCCGTCTGAGTAGTTCGTCGTCGTCGATGCCCTTAACGGTGACTTTCTTTCCTTCGTCTATGTTGAACGTGAGTGACAACTCAATGGGTTCGGTTCGCGGCTCCGGTCGAACGCGGGCGCTCAAAAATCCCTCGCGACGATAGAGTGCCGTCAAACTCTGGCTGTCCCGTTCCACTTGCCCTTTGTCGTAAGGTTTTCCCACCTTGCTTTTTAGCACTCGGTTTAGCTGCTTGGCAGGCAGCGAAGAGTTTCCACTGAACATTATTTCTCGAATTATCGACCGATTTCCCTCTTTCACGGCAAATGTCAACGTGACGGGCCCTATGATCTGTGAAGGCATAGGCGCGGAGAAGCGCACTTGAACTCGGAGATAGCCTCGATCTTCGTAGAGGTCCTGTACACGTTGTCTGTCGCCCTGTGCTACCTCCTCAACGTATTCGCCGCCCTCGCGAGATTTCATGACGCTGCGAACCAAATCGGCATCCAAGCGGATTCCCGTGAATCTGATTCGCTTGATAAGAATCTTTTCGGTTAGCCGGAATTTCAGGACAGCCCCGCCGAAGACCTTCTGCCTGATGACTTCAACCTGGGAGAATTCCCCCGTGGCGTAGATTGCTTTTATGCTTCCTCTAACGGCGTAAGCGGAAAACGGCTCGTTTTCCGAGATTCCACAAATCTGCCGCAACCGATTCAAGCGCGGCGACTCTCCTAGCAGTTTTCCATCTATGAAGAACTTGATATCGACGATTTTAGAATGCGGATCGATCTCACCGGTCTGATCGGACGCGCTCGCACTCCACGGGAGGTGGGCGAGAAAGAGCGCCCACAGGAAAAGACAGTGAATAGTGATGAGCGATGAGTGATGAGTCAAGACATAGTTCATGAGTACGTGGTTTCGTGAACCGTGGCATGTTTTCCGAGGGACAGAATCGGGATTGATTTCGCTCTCCCGACCCCAAGGCTCAGTTTCTCCCATCCAAATGCCAACAATTGGGCGTCGTAGGAGACTCTGGGGTGTGATGACAATCAAGCGAGCGAATCATGTTTGGATAGAGTTCCCACATGATTCTCCTCCAACTCCTGACCGCCCTCTCCCACAATGCGAAATTGTATCACAAAGCACCTCGAATCGCAAACGCTGGCTGACAGTAGGGAGCACGTCATTATCGGTGTTGGATAATACCTTCAGCAAGTATCACTTTTTAGTCGGAGTCCCATCCCTCGATCCAGACGATCAAACGAGCGGATAGCGAGTACGATAGTAAATCCTGGGCGGTAGGTGACCCTGATAGAGCTCCCATAGAGATCCACCGACCACTACTCCTTGCCCCTGTAAGCCAAGCGTGCTATACTGTTTACCAAAGGAACATCACACATGTACGTCCGATATCAAGGAACCCATACGAGCCGCAAAACCGGCAAACCTAGCGGCATCTTCGCCGTCGCGCGGCACATGAAACAGGACGGATGGCTCTCCCCGCCGGAAATAGAAGAAATTCAACAGATCGAGAACTGGTTCGAGAACAATCTACCCGATCCGCCGTTGTACAGCGAAACCGATTCGCCGAAAGCCATCACTTGGTTTAGACGAGAAACGACCATCAAGATGTTAGAAAAAATAGAGCGAATAAAAACAATCATTGAGAAAAATGGCTGGAAAATAGAGGTCGTATCGCGTGAAAACGATCCAAGCGCGATTATCTATGAAGACGAATACCAAATCGCCGCCATCTGACGAGCGTTCGACGCTTAAGAATACGTCGTATTTGGAATGATTGCCGAAATCCAGCATATTGCGCGTCGTAATATCGTAGGGGCGAGGATCAAGAGAGTGATTAGCGAGTGCGGTAGAGATCCTCCCTCGCCCGATGGGTTGGGAACTCCAACCTTTGTGGATTGCCCCGCCGCCTATTTTGCAAACGGCTCCTATAATTTCCAACACAGGACCAATCCATTGACCAACGACAGCACCACGGTCCCATCGTGTTTCACCGACTCAAATCCGCTGGCGTACACCCCGCCCGACCGGCTTATCCAAGACTTCACCGTCAGGGGGCTGGTTGTCCTGCCGCCGGAAAGCCTCGAGATCCCGCTGGACACCCACGACCGCATCTATGAGCGCCAGAAACAGGTGACCGAACCCCCGATTCGGGCTGCACTTTCCCAAGTTCCCGAGGTGTTGGAGATACTCAATGCACCCGGCGTGGTAGCCGCGTGCAACCAGCTTGTCGGCGAGAACTGGGCAGTCGTTCCGTTTACCGCCGTGCCCCTCGCCAGCAACGGCAGGGATCAGATTTGGCACAAGGACGACAACAGCCCCGCGAACGGCAGAAAACAGCGGCACCACCACGCCGTGCAAATCGAGATACTCTACTACCCGCAGGCGGTCGCCGAAGACATGGGACCAACGGCTGTCGCCCCCTATTCACACTACTGGACGCTCAATCACGAAGAAAATCAGGATAATTTCGCGGGGTCCGATCATATTGACTTCAACTACATGATTGAGGACATGAAGAATCAATCTGTCAGTGGCCCCGATTCTCTATACGACGAAAACGACATCATCCATCACCGCACGGCGCACGACATCCGGATGAGGAAGGCGCTCTCCGACCTGAAGTGGCCGCTCGTGCGGCAATTTGAGGTGGCTCCGCTTCGCGCCGGCAGCGTTGTCCTGTGTTCTCACAACGTCTTCCATCGAGCGAACCACAGGCGCGACGATTGGCGCACGTGGAACGATCGCCCGCGCTTCATGTGGCGCTTTTGGATTTACCGCACCACCGAGCCGGCCGCTAGCCGTGAGAACGGCGCGGCAGCCGAAATTGATTGGAACCGGCTTGGGATAGACCCGTTGACCCGCACCGATTTGACTCAAGCCGGGGACGACCTGACAGAGGTCTGGCAGCATCACTATGGCTGGATGAACTGCGGTCAGGCGCCCCCGCCTCGATTGGCTGCCGCCGAGTTGACGGCTGACAAACGGGGGGTAGAGGCGGTGCGGCTGTCGGAACAGCTTTACGCCAAACACGACGAAGCCGAACCCGCACGAATCGGCGCCGCGTATAGACTTGCCTCCATTGGCGACAACGCGTTGGCTATAAAGCTGCTTGCCGAAGCCTTGTACGACGAGCGGGAGAGCGTAAGGCGCGCCGCTACCTACGGGCTGGTTGCCGTCGGACCGGACGCGACCGGCGTCTTTCTTGAGGCGGCAACGTCCCTGCTCAAATGGGTTCGGAAGGCGGGCGTGTTCGGTCTGGGGGATGTCGGTCCGCTCAACGACGAGGTTCTGGAAACTGTCGTAACCCGTCTGGAGGATGACCCGTCGGTCTATGTGCGTTCCATTGCCGCCGGGAGTTTGGGGTGTTTGGGACGCCGCGCGGTCGCCGCGGGAGTCGGCACATTACTGATTCCCGCCTGTCTTAAGGCGCTGGCGGCGAGTTTGGAGCGTGAGGAGAATCGGCTGTGTGTCAACCGGGCGCAAAATCGGGGCATCAAGTTTGCTCGCCCGACGGAGGAGTGCGATGTGTGTGAGGGCGGACCGATACAGGACGACTACGAGCGTTTTGAGCCTGTGCGTTCGGCGGTGCGTGAAAACGTTCTATGGTCACTCGTCATGCTCTGTTCACACGGTACCGCCATTATGGGCGATGCACTCGAGCCGACGATACGCGCACTGAAAGCCGTAGTTCAAGACGATCGGAACGCCGTTTGCGTCGGATTCGCTGCCGATGCGCTGACCCGCCTCGTCAACCTGCAGCCGGCTGGCGTGCCGATGCCGCCTCCTATCCAAGACCTGCGGGCGAACCTCATGGCGATACTCAAAGCCTCGCCGGTTCACAGCTTGGATGCCCTCACCCGCTCCGGCTTCAGCCCTTCCGCCCTAACCGAGTTCGCGCCGCCGAACTGATATTGTCCCTGTAGGAGCGATCTCCTGATCGCGACCTCTTGTAGGGTGGGCATTGCCCACCTGCCTTTTTTTGGCTGCTCTACCAACTACCGACCGCTGACCACGAGCCACGGTCCACTGCTTTTCTCCCTTCACCACCGGCCGCGAGACTTGATCCGCCCCCACTGCGTCATCCGCTTTCCTTTGGAATCGACCGCCGCCGACCTCTCAAGTGAATAGCCCGCTTCATCCCATGCCACTATTCCGCCTTCCAACGCTCTCAACTGCTCATGCGCATATCCGAACTGGTCCGATAACAATCGTGCCGCACGGGCACTTGTCGCTTCCGCGTGTCAGCTTCAGTAGAACACGATTAGCCCCTCCTTCGGAAGTTCGGAATGCCGCATTCCAAGCTGCGCCAGTGGAATAGAGATTGCCCCCGGTATATGCGCCTCTCTGTAAGCCCGCTCGCTGCGAACATCCACCACGATGACGTTCTCCTCACTATCGAGCAGCCGCTTGAGTTCCTTTACCGGCATACGTTCCGGCTCATCCGCAAACCCGAGTGTTTGAGTCAGCGGGAGCAGACACAAAAACGCGCAGCCGATGAGTACGCTAAGATTCCTGTTGAACCGCTTCATAATAAACTCCTTTGCACTTTCTTTACTTGATTCACATAATCAATGCATCGCACGTCCGATAGCTCTATGGGATTAACCGGGTGAATAGCGAATTCGATAGCGCTCCCATAGCCAATCCCGCGCAACAGAGATCCCATCAATCACAGTTCATACCAATCCGCAATCCGTAAGTTACAAGGACCGAGATTGGCGGTAACGCAACTCATTGTGCGGGTCGGATTGGCTGCAACATTTAGTTTTTGAAATCGTATTAGCTTCAAAAGCCACATTGCGCTCCTCTGGAGCGCAGACATATGTGCATATCGTGTTCTATTGACATTGCGCTCCTCTGGAGCGCGGATTCATAAGGTTTGATACCAATCCGCAATCCATAAGTTACGAGAACCGAGATTGGCGGTAACGCAACTCATTGTGCGGGTCGGATTGGCTGCAACATTTAGTTTTTGAAATTGTATTAGCTTCAAAAGCCACATTGCGCTCCTCTGGAGCGCAGACATATGTGCATATCGTGTTCGATTGACATTGCGCTCCTCTGGAGCGCGGATTCATAAGGTTTGATACCAATCCGCAATCCGTAAGTTACAAGGACCGAGATTGGCGGTAACGCAACTCATTGTGCGGGTCGGATTGGCTGCAACATTTAGTTTTTGAAATTGTATTAGCTTCAAAAGCCACATTGCGCTCCTCTGGAGCGCAGACATATGTGCATATCATGTTCTATTGACATTGCGCTCCTCTGGAGCGCGGATTCATAAGGTTTGATACCAATCCGTAAGTTACAAGGACCGAGATTGGCGGTAACGCAACTCATTGTGCGGGTCGGATTGGCTGCAACATTTAGTTTTTGAAATCGTATCAGATAGTTGCCCCAACCGTCCTCGCTTCCATTCTGACCACTGCTTAGTATACCATTTCTACCGCACGACAATCCACGCAAATCGCCAAATCCCTTGATTAGACGCTGTTCCCTTCCATGCCGCCCACAACTATATACACACATTCCCGTATATGCTATAATGACACACCGCATCCAATCAGTTCATGTCTACCCGCATCAACCGTCTATCGGATTATCAACACGGCAGCAAGTTCACACAACCGTTCGGGGGAACCCAAAATGGCTACTGTAACCATCAAAGATGTCCAAACAATTCTGACTCAACCCGAAGGCTCGCGATTAATCATCGTGAAAATCATCACCTCGCAGGCGGGGCTTTACGGTCTCGGTTGCGCCACCTTCACGCAACGCTTCCACGCCGTTCACGCCGCTATCGAAAAGCACCTCAAACCCTTTCTGCTTGGACGCGATGTTTCCCGCATTGAGGACATTTGGCAGATGGCGATGGTCAACGGCTATTGGCGCAACGGTCCCGTGCTGAACAACGCAATCTCCGGCGCCGACCAAGCCCTCTGGGATATCAAGGGCAAACAAGCCGACATGCCGCTCTATCAACTCTTGGGCGGGAAATGCCGCGAAGCGGCGGCGGTTTACGGTCACGCCGATGGACGGGACGAGCACGAAGTCGAGGACAGCGTCCGCAAATACATGGAGCAAGGCTACCGCTACATTCGCATCCAGATGGGCGGCTACGGCGGACAAGCCGAAAAACTCGTCAAGCCCGAGGGCGCTCAACCGGGCGCTTACTTCGATCCCAAGGCGTATATGCGCGACATGCTGCGCATGATGGAACATGTGCGATCCAAGATCGGTGACGAGATTGAACTTCTGCACGATATCCATGAACGGTTGAAAACTATCGACGCCGTCCAATTCGCCAATGATGTCGAGCGTTTCAAGCTGTTCTTCTTGGAAGACCCGTTAGCGCCTGAAGACTTGGAGTGGTTCCACCATATCCGACAGCAATGCAGCACCCCGATCGCCATGGGTGAACTCTTCAACAGCCCGCGCGAGTGGCAGCCCCTGATTGCCGACAAGTTAATCGACTTCCTCCGCATGCACGTCAGCCAGATGGGCGGAATAACCCCTGCCCGCAACGTCGCCGCTTTTGCCAACATGTACGGCATCAGAACCGCGTGGCACGGACCCGGTGACACCTCTCCCGTGGGGCACGCCGCCAATCTGCACCTCGACCTCTGGGCGCCGAACTTCGGCATCCAAGAGTGGTGCCGTTTCTCCGAGCGTGTGTACGAGATTTTCCCCGGCACCCCCGAAGTGCGTAACGGATACATGTATCCCAACGACAAACCCGGCTTGGGGATTGATGTCAACGAAGAGTTAGCCGCAAAGTACCCCTGCACCGACGAAGTGATAGGCTGGACACAAACTCGACTGCCCGACGGCAGCCCCACTAGACCATAACCCATTCGTGTCCATCACCCTGTAGGCGGGAATCAAACGAGTGGATAACGAGTAGGATTTGCTATCGCCTTCGCTATTCACTCACTTGATGTATAGAGCTCCCGCCTCGCGCTATAACGGTAGGCGGGGCATCTTGCCCCGCAGACTGCGATAGATCTTCCGGTAGGAGCAATCTGCGAATCGCGGTGTAATTGTGGTGTCACGCGTCCAGATCTCTTATCGCTCCCTGCTGGATTAACAAATCCAGCAGATCCTCATCTGACCCGTACGTTGATAGGAGGCAACAAAAATGCCGCTGACCCAAGAACAACTCAACTTCTTCGACACCTTCGGCTACGTGATGATTCCGCAACTGTTTCCTCCCGACGAAACAAACGAAATCATCGAAAAATTTGAATGGACAATCCGGAACCGCGGCGGCGGACGAGACCACGACGGCTCGCGCCGCACCATGTTCCTAAAACCGATCGAACACAGACCCGACATGTGCGCGCTGCTAGATCATCCCACGATACTAGACCTTATCGGTAGCATCCTGGGAGACGATTTCAACTACTGCGGCGGTGACGGTAACTACTACAGCGGTGACACCGGATGGCACCCCGACGGAAGTTGGGGGCAGCTCTTCGCCGCCAAGGTAGCGTTCTATCTGGATCCGCTCACCCGCGGCACCGGGGCGCTGCGTTTCATTCCCGGCAGCCACAAGCCCGACCACTTCGTTCGGACGGGGAAGATCGACGTCAACAACTCGCGCGAGCTTTTCGGCGTCCCGCCCATGGAGTTCCCCGGCAGCGTTGCCATGGAGACCAAACCCGGCGACGTTGTGGTTTTCAATCACGACCTCTATCACGCCTCGTTCGGCGGGGGAAACCGGAGACGCATGTTCACCATGAACTGCACCCGCCGCGCCAAAACACCCGAGGACTTTGACATCGCGCGTCGGTACCTCAGCATGCATTCGCCGGGCGGCTACAAGCTCAAAACCGGAGGCGGCATATACTATCCTACCATGATAGACACCGCCGACGAGAATCGGATGGAACACCTCCGCCAGCCGATGGAACTCCACGACCAGCTCTTCCCCCACTTGGCGAGGGACGTAGTAAACCCGTAGGTTTGACTGTAGGTTGGGTTGAGCACAGCGAAACCCAACACTTTTAAGAACGATCAAGCGACCGATTAAGGAAGGATCAAGCGATTGGATAATGAGCACGATAGCCAATCCTGATAGGGATCCCCTGCGCACCAGCCTCTAAAAGCCCCTGAGTGAATCAACGAGTGAATAGCGAGTGCAATAGAGTTCCTCTCGTCCTTCTTCCCGTTCTTCCGTCATCTGCTTCCCCAGCCCGCTGCCTTTACCGACCACAGGCGACTGGTCACTAGCCACTGCTTTCCCCTTCCCATTCCATCGCGGTTATGCTAAGATAAAACCTGACCTTCCAACACCTTTATCAAAAAGGAGACGCCCTGTGAAGAATCTAAACCCCTTCAAACAGTCCGGACAGTGGTATCGAGGGAACACGCACAGTCACAGCACCGAATCCGACGGCAGGATTCCGATGGATGAACGCTTCGCCGCCTACCGCGAGGCAGGATATAACTTTCTCGTTCTCACCGATCATCGAAAAGTCAACGATGTGTCCGCCTACAGCGCTGAAAACTTTCTCGCCATCTCCGGCAGCGAAGTCCATCCCGACAACCCGTACGGAGGCAGCGTCTTTCACATCGTCGGCATCAACCTCCGCGAACGCATCAACTGCGCCGAACTTCATCCCAACGACGTTCTCGCCGAAATTAAAGCGCAAGGCGGCGAAGCCGTCCTCTGCCATCCGTATTGGTGCGGACACACGGTCCGAGACTACGAGCAGCTTAACGGTTACTTTGCCGTCGAAGTCTACAACGACACCTGCATGGTGGGCATCGGCAAAGGCTTTTCCGAGCAGGCATGGGACGATGTGCTGGACCGGATTGGCCCCGTCTTCGGTATTGCCGCCGACGATGCACACGGCACCGAACACGACTGCTTCCACGCCTGGGTTATGGTAAAAGCCCGCGAACTCACAATCGACGCGATTATGGATGCCTTCCGCAGCGGCGCCTTCTATTCGACGCTCGGTCCCGAGATTGTCGATCTCGATCTGGTCGGCGGCTCCGGTCGTGATCAGAAGGTCATCGTCAAATGTTCGCCCGCCCAGTCCATCATATTCAAAGCGCAATGCAGCATCGGGCGGCGTATCGTTGCTCCGGAAGGCGAAAGCTTAACCGAGGCGGAGTACCCGGTGCCGAGCGCGGCGAAATATGTCCGCGTGGAAATTGTCGACGAGGAAGGAAAGAAGGCATGGTCAAACCCGTTCTTCCTCTAAGGGGCGGTGCGTATGAACGACGAACTAACGAATCAACAGGTTGAATTCTACCGAACCAACGGATTTGTCGCGATTGAGAATTTCCTTTGCCCCGACGAACTGGAGGAGTGGCGCCGCTGCACCGAAGAGGCAGTCGCGGAACGGCTGGGAAATTCCGTTGAATTCATGACGAACCAGATGCAGCCCGATGATTTCTATGCCCGCGTCTTTACACAGTGCCTCCGGCTCGCCGATACTCACGCCGGCATGAGAGATCTAATCCACAGCCCGCGGCTCGGACGGATGGGAGCGGCGCTGGCTGGAATCGAGGGAATTCGAATCTGGCACGATCAAGCGCTTATCAAACCGCCCCACGGAAATCCGACCGCATGGCACCTTGATGTCCCCTACTGGTCGTTCGATTCGCGGGACGCTGTCTCCTGCTGGGTGGCGTTAGATGATGCGACTCTTGCCAACGGCTGTATGTGGTACATTCCGGGCAGTCACCTGACGGCGCGATTTGAGAACTGCAACATCGGTGAAAACCTCGCGGAACTCTTCACGATTTATCCGGAATGGCGCAGCATTGAGCCATACTCGGTACCCTGCACCGCCGGTTCAATCGTCTGGCATAACGGGTTGACGGGGCACGCCGCGGGCGCCAACATGACCTTATCCCCGCGCCGCGCCATGACATGCGCCTTCATGCCCGATGGGTGCACCTTCAACGGCAAACGCAACGTTCTGCGCGAAGACCTCTTCAACTCCCTCGATATCGGCGATCTTCTGAACGACGAAATCCAGAACACCCTCGTCTGGCACAATTCATGGAAGAATTGATCGTCGGTGTAGGGTAGGCACTGCCCACGATCTCTTGTAGGAGCGCTCTCCGAATCGCGACCCATCAAGCGACCGGATAGGGAGCGCGAAAGCCAATCCCGCGCGATTGTCTCCCATAGATATTCACCTGCCCCGCATTGCTGCTACCACTCAATGAAAACAAAAAAGCCCCGTCAACTCTTCCGAGTCAGGGGCTTTTCTTGGGATACTGCAACAACCTGAATTGTAGGGTGGGCACTGCCCACCATGTTTGATGAATCTAATGACTGGGTTACGATCAAATTCAATAAAACCCAAACAGTAAAAGAAGCCACGTATTCACGCCGCCGTACACGATTTACCTGCCCGCATTTCTGAAATCTTCCCAGTCGATTCCCAAGTGTTTGGCAATTTGACGCACGACCCCACTCTTTAATTCACGACCACCATGAAATGGAACAGAGGTCGATTTTCCAGTACTCGGATTATGCCATTTTCTGTGAGAACCGCGTCCTCGTCTCTTGGCATCCCAGTGTTTTTAATTTTCGTGAAATCTCTCTATATTTCACCGATTATTCTGCTTTGATTATAAACCGATAGCCTGAAACCAGTAATTTGAAGAGTCCCCATCAAAAGGAGCGTTTGGCGTCATCGTTTCAAATCTCGGTTGAGGCACTTCGTCCATCACGTCTTTATCAAGAATCTGAATGCTATCAGGCAGTGAGCGCCCAAAATCTTCGTACAACTCAAGCGTGGCAGAAAAAGCATCTATTACGTTTTCCAATGCTTCGTCTACCGAATCCCCTTGCGTTAACAATTCAGGCAACTCCTCGCACGTCACCATATAGCCCCCCTCGGATTGGGGAGTCAAAATTATGGTCAACCTATATTTCATCATAGCCTCCGTTAGGCTGAAGTTGTAAGAGTTAAGCCTTTTTTAAGCTTTGAAAAGATTACCATTAAACAGTTAGCTCTTCAATTAAAATTCAACCATACTCAATCTTCTCAAATTGCCCGATAGCGTTCCGGTAGAAACCCGTCACGTGCCCGCGGACTGCAATGAAAAAAGCCCCATCAACTCCTCCGAGTCGGGGGCTTTTCTTGGGATACCACAACAAGCTGACCTGTAGGGTGGGATCAAAGAAGCGAATAGCGACTGCGATAGAGATCTCCTGCCCACCATCTCTTGTAGGGGCGATCTCCGAATCGCGACTCCCCCTGCCCCGCATCGATACAAACCAAATGCCGTAGGCGGTGCATCTTGCCCTACATTGCTGCTACCACTCAATCAAAACAAAAAAGCCCCGTGAACTCTTCCGAGCTGGGGGCTTTTCTTAGGATACCGATACAACCTGAGAAATCGGTTTTCAGTCGGCGTTCATTTCATTTAATTTTTGCGCAAGACGCGACTTCCGACGGGCCGCCGTGCCTCGCTTGATTACGCCCTTCTGTGCCGCCCTGTCAAGGCGCCCGGAAGCCTGACGATACAATCCTTCGGCGGATTCCGAATCTCCGGCCGTGATGGCAGTTTCCGCCTTCTTTAGCGACGTTCTCAACGTGACCTTCCGTCTTCTATTTACTTCCGCTTTTCTCTTATCCGCACGAATGTGCTTCATTGCAGATTTTCTATGGGGCAACTCAGATTCCTCCTATAACACATCTAATACGTTGCGTGCATGTTTTAGCGTCTATTCTATGTCGAACCTTCGTACAAAACCGAGCCGAGCGTTTAATATAACACAATCTATCCCCAAAAGCCAATAAATGAATTAACGGATTGGATAATGACTGCAGTAGAACTCCCATAGTGAAGGCGATAGCCAATCCCATGGGAAGTGATTAATCAAACATACATCGAAAAGTGCCGTGGCAGATATTTGATAGACATCCCTGCGTCGCTACTCTCATCCCTCTTCCACAACAAGTGTGGTCGGCGAGACTCTTCGGACTCAGAGATTTTTCGGTCGATCTCTCCATCTGATTGGCTAGATGGTTGTGTTTGTACCCTGTTTTTCGTCGGCGTTTAAAGTGTTTGATTGGAAAGATTATTGAATTGTCGCTCTGTCCGACTGTTGATTATGCCTACCAAAGATTATGGATGAAAATAGTATGATGTGTATTAGTAGGTTCATAAGTTAATCCAGAATTGTCACAAACAGTCTCAATAACTCGGGATTCTTTCCTTGTCAATTCAATTGATTGTACTTTGAAGTTTATGTTGTCCCGACTGATACAAATACAAACACGTAACTATCGCACTTTCGGCCTCAGAATCCTGCGGGCTTAAAGAATCTACAACATCCCTTTCATTCCTAGCTAGCATATTACGCGGATTTATTTCTAAAACACAATCATAATCCCTTAAAGATTCTAAATAGTCGCCATTATAACGATTGATGATAGCTCGTACATGATATAACTCGGCTAGGAATTCGTGCTTATTGCCTGATTGAGCTTTAAGAATGTCATTTACAATACTTGCAAAAGTTCCTACATCCTTATCAACCTTATACTCATCACGAGCATACTTATAGAATTGTTTTGCCCTATCTGGATCTGAAAGTTTGCTCTGAGCCCAAGCGTGAAATTCCATTATGATACACCTCACTAATATATTTTTCTAAGTATCCTTTTGCTAATTCAATATCATGGCTTTGACTATCCTTGCCACCACCCCAAATCAGAACGATGTCTTGGTTGGCACTTAACAAGGAAAAATATATCCGTAGCCCGCTATACAACTTCAATTCAAATAATTTACTGGAGGGAATCTTCTTTGCTTTTCCAATATTCCCACCTATATATTTATATAAATCCCCTCAATACCTCATTCTGTTGGGATTTGTCGAGATCGTCAAACCAATCATCAAAATTCTCTGTTGTATCGGCAAAATCAAACTTATCACTCGCGGTCATTGTGTGTATCCTTATAATTATGATAGAATAATTCCGCTGAATCATCCTAATCATAAAAAATATATACTTGTCAAACAATAAGTAAAACGAGTGATAAATTGTGTTAGCAATAGGGTAAGGCTAGAATTTTACTTTAAGACTGTATACGAAGTCAAACTTTTCTAATTGCTAAGAAGACTAACAGATAACCTCTTGAACCCTTGCTATGACAGAGTTTTTCAATAGAGCTTAGACTCGGCTCCCATGCATCGCCCGAATGGTAGGAGGAAAACGGGTGCCGAGGTTCCGCTCCCAATCGCAACCAAACCGAGTAGGCGGGGCATCTTCCCCCGCTCGTGCTATCACGCCCTAGTAGAATGGAATTGACAATCTCCTTTTGTTGTTCAAGTAAGGCTTCCAAAACACAGAACACCAAAGATTAGGCGCCTTTAATCCGCGAAATCCTTTAATCCATGCTTCGATTCCCGCCCTCCATGCCAATTCGCCCTTCTTCCCCTCTAGCCACCGACCACTAGTCACTGGCCACTGCCTTCCCCCCGCTCCCCAATCGGAACGTAAGTTGTCGGCTCCGGACCGATATATTCCGCCCCCGGCCGAATCAGACGATTATCGCTCCGCTGCTCGAAGACATGCGCCGCCCAGCCCGCTATCCTGCCCATGACGAAGATCGGCGTAAACATCGGCGTTGGAATCCCGCAGAGATGATACGCCGACGCCATAAAGAAATCGAGATTCGGGAACAACCTCTTCTCCCGCCGCATCACCTCTTCAACCCGTTCGGACACGTCAAACAGCGTCATGTCGCCGATCGCTTCGGAGAGCTTGCGCGACCAGCTTTTGATGATATCCGAGCGCGGATCCGAGACGGTGTACACGCGGTGCCCGAACCCCATGATAAGTTGCTTCGTTGCCAGCATCTCCAAGACGACAGCCTCAGCCTCGTCCGGCGAATCGAATCGCTCGATGAGCGCCATCGCCGCTTCATTGGCGCCGCCGTGCAAAGGTCCTCTGAGCGTGCCGATCGCGCCTGAGACCGCCGAATAGAAATCGGTGAGCGTGGCTGCGGCGACACGCGCCGCAAAAGTCGAGGCGTTAAACTCATGCTCCGCGTAAAGAATCAACGACACGTCAACGGTTCGGCGTTGTAACTCGTCCGCCTCCCTGCCGTGCAGCAGATGCAGAAAATGTCCCGCCGTCGTGTCGTCATCCGTTTCCACCTCGATACGCGTGCCGCTCTCATGAAAGTGGTACCAATAGAGCAGCATCGACGGGAGGATCGCCACCAGCCGATCGGCGATACGAGACTGGACTGAATCTTCCGTTTCCTGCTCAATCGTTCCCAGCGCCGAGCAGCCGGTACGCAGCACATCCATCGGATGCGCATCGCCCGGTAACTGCTCGAGGACAGTTTTTAATCCCGCTGGCAAACCCCGCGCCCCAATCAATGCCTCACGGTAATCCTCCAGTTCCGGCTGCGTGGGCAGTTTCCCGTGAACGAGTAGATAAGCGACCTCCTCGAAACTCGCGTGCTCCGCCAAATCGTGAATCCCATATCCACGGTAGGTCAAGCCTACCCCCTCTGTGCCCACGGTACATATTGCCGTTTCACCGGCGATGACACCTGCCAACCCGCCTGCCTTTTTTGCTTGCATTGTTCACCTCATCCAACGACAATCGCCGCCCTGTTACTCATTTCCCGAATCCGATTAAACCTTTGTGTAGGGTGGGATTAAGCGAACGGATAGTGAGTGCGATAGGAATCCCCTGCCCACCAACCTTTTTCTTTCCCACCTATTGGTCAAACGCGTCCTAAAGCTCATCGATCTTCCGCTCGTATTCATGGTAATTGAGGAACTCGTACAATTCCTCCCGTGTTTGCATCATGTCAACCACGCGCTTCTGCGTCCCCTCATCCCGCAACGCCTGAAACACACCGAGCGCGGCGGCGTTCATGGCGCGAAAAGCCGACAGCGGATAAAGCGCCAAACCCACCCCGACGCTCTGGAGTTCCTCCGTTGTGTAGAGGTTCGTTTTGCCAAACTCCGTTATATTCGCCAGAATCGGAACTCCAACCGCGTCCGCAAACTTCCGGTACTGATTCAGTTCGGTAACGGCTTCGGCGAAAATCATATCCGCACCGGCATCTCTGTACCGGCACGCACGTTCGATAGCGGCATCAAGCCCTTCGATAGCGAGTGCATCCGTCCGCGCCATGAGGACAAATTCGGGGTCGGTTCTCGCATCCGCGGCGGCTTTGATTCGGTCCACCATCTCGTCTGGGCAGACGACCTCCTTGTTCGGGCGGTGACCGCAACGCTTGGCGCTGACCTGATCCTCAATATGCATGGCGGCGGCGCCAGCCCGAATCATCTGCCGAACCGTTTTGGCAATCATGAACGCGTTGCCCCACCCCGTATCCGCATCCACGAGCAACGGCAGTTCGGTGGCGATCGTAATCCGGCGCACATCCTCCAGCACGTCGTTCAGCGTGGTCATGCCCAAATCCGGCAGACCGTAAGAGGCGCTCGCCACCCCCGATCCGGATAGATAGATAGCGCGAAACCCCACGCGTTCCGCCATGATTGCGGCATACGCGTTGATAACGCCCACAACCTGTAACGGGTATTCCGCCGACACCGCATCACGGAAACGCCGACCGGGAGAACAAATCTCGCCCATCAAACCGCCGTCCTCCGCCTGCATATACGATTCATTTTCCACAACTCAATGTGTTTCACGATAACGCCTATTATACACCAATCCCATCAGGTTGCCAAGACCTAAACCCCGTTACAATCCCACCAGATTCGAGAGAATCTTCAATCATCGAATCCAAAATTCGACAAAAGATCTCCTACTTGCATTGTAAGCATATTATTGACACCGATTCAGCTTTTTTTTTGACACTTTGAGACTGCAAAAACGTTAAATCCGGCCGAATATGACAAGAAAATCAGGTTAATTGCGAGCAATGTAGATTGACAATTTGCGGAGAAGATGTTATAGTTGAAAAATCCGGACCCCTAGAACGAAGGAGGAATCTGATGGAATGGATTAAAATCATCGTACCGTCGGTCATACCGCTGATTGGGGTGCTAATCGGGATTGCCGCGCTCTGGTGGAAAATCACAACATCAGTGGCGACAAGAGCAGAGATGAACAGAGCTGATGATAGACTGCAAGAACAGATAAACTTGGTAGCAGTCTCAATTCAAGCGGTGATGAAGGAACTCCGAGAGGATATGCGGCAGCTCCGCACCGATATTTTGAAACTTGATGAAAAGATGGACACTGGTTTTACCAGACTCAATGGGAAGATGGACGCTGGCTTCACCCGACTCGATGAGAAGATAGATGCCAATTCACAGGCGCATCATAGGGAGATAAACAAACTCAATGAGAAGATGGACGCTGGCTTCACCCGACTTGATGAGAAGATGGACGCTGGCTTCACCCGACTCGATGAGAAGATGGACGCTGGCTTCACCCGACTCGATGAGAAGATAGATGCCAATTCACAGGCGCATCATAGGGAGATAAACAAACTCAATGAGAAGATGGACGCCGGTTTCACCCGACTCGATGGGAAGATAGATGCCAATTCACAGGCGCATCGTAGGGAGATAAACAAACTCAATGAGAAGATGGACGCTGGCTTCACCCGACTTGATAAGAAGATAGATGCCAATTCACAGGCGCATCATAGGGAGATAAACAAACTCAATGAGAAGATGGACGCTGGCTTCACCCGACTTGATGAGAAGATGGACGCCGGTTTCACCCGACTCGATGAGAAGATTGATGCCAATTCACGGGCGCATCATAGGGACATAATGCAAGTGATAGACAAGATAGACGGCGTGGCAAACGATCTCCGTGCGGAAATTAGAGAACGGACAAGTGGAAAAACCGACGACGTTGACAGTTAGTAGGTTGGGTTAAGCCAAATCGGTATATGGCAGCAGACCTGTAGGGCAGGTCTCACTAGCATATAGTATTAATTGTCGTTTGCTTTTAGCCGTTCAACCCAACCTGGCTTGCTGAACGAAACCGAGTGCTTTCTTGAAAACTCGGTTTCTTCCTCCGTGAGCCCTATGCACAATCCTCGATCGCCAAATCCCCAATCTCCCTTCTTCTCTCCCTCACTCCATGACCGGTTCATAGCAGCGAATTTTTCGGAAGCTTATTCTTTCCACTCCCATTGACATAAAAACGTCAACAAAGCGACTAGCCCCTGTAAAATCCATCTGCTGACACACTACAAATAACGCTCGCCCAGCGACCGTAGGCAGGGCATCTTGCCCTGCCGTGCTTGGACCGTCGTGACCGAGAGATTGTCCCTACTTTCGCTGTAGGTCCATTGGTGTAAGTTGCAAAAACCCCGTCTACGTGTTACCCTTTACTCTGGAGGGACTTGCAATTGCCAGATTGCCCATCGTTGCCCAGACAACTGTAGGGTGCGCACGGCGCACCAGCCTTTGAATACACTCGTCTCAAAGGTTCAATGACGTTTCTACCGGCGCCACCAGGTTCCCAAATCGATCAAAGGAGTTCCCCCCGAATGCGTCCCAATCAACACGCTATCCCAATCACTGTTTTCATCGTTCTTACATTCCTAATCCTGAGCTATCCCTCACTTTCTCAAGGCACCCCCGCCCGCTTCACGCTGCAACTCCTCCACGCAGCCGACCTCGAAGGCGGCGTCGAAGCGCTCGACAATGCCCCCCGCTTCTCCTCCGTACTGAACGCGCTTAAAGCCGAGGTGGAGAATACGGTTATCATTGGAGCCGGAGACACCTACATCCCCGGCGCGTTTTTCGCGGCGGGCAACGATCCGAGTCTCCGCGATGTGCTGGGACGAGAGGGATCGGGGCGCGCGGATATCCTGATGCTCAACGCTATGGGATTCATGGCGTCGGCACTCGGCAACCATGAATTTGACTTGGGCACCGGCACACTCGCAAGCCTGATCGCCGATGATGGTAGAGGCTACGTCGGCGCGGCGTTCCCGTTCCTGAGTGCAAACCTGGATTTCAGTCTTGACAGCAACCTCGCCCCTCTTGTGGTCAGCGCGGGGCAGGAGGCGATGGCGATTCCGAACAGTATCAGCAAGAGTACGGTAATCACCACTCCATCGGGTGAAAAAATCGGTGTTGTCGGTGCCACGACACCTTGGCTCCCAAAAATATCGATACCGGGAGATGTCCGAGTTTCTCCCGAAAACCGAGACGAAATTCCGGCTCTGGCGGCAATCATTCAAGACTCCGTCGATGAACTGAAATCAAGCGGCGTGAAGGTGGTAATCCTCGCTGGACATCTCCAGCGATTTAGCGTTGACGAGTCGTTGGCAACGCAGTTGCGCGACGTTGACATCATCATTTCGGGCGGTTCGAACACGCTGCTCGCGGACGATACCGACCGACTGCGCGACGGCGACACCGCCGACGGGGATTATCCTATTATGGGGACCTCCGCTGCGGACGAACCCGTCGCCATCGTCAGTACGGACGGCAATTACAAATACGTCGGCCGGTTGGTGGTCGATTTCGACGATGCGGGCGTCCTGATACCGGAATCAATTGACGCCGGAGTGAGTGGAGCGTTCGCTACGGACGAAGCCGGCGTCGCGGATACCGGTGACGCCGCTCCGGAGCCGCAGGTCGTTGCGATTACCGAAGCCATTCGGGAGGTGGTGCTCGCAAAAGACGGGGTGGCATTCGGGAGTACGAGCGTCTACTTGGAGGGAAGGCGCGGTGCGGTGCGCACGGAGGAGACCAACCTCGGTAACCTGACCGCCGATGCCAACTTGGACGCCGCGAAGCGAGTCGATCCAACCGTGGTCGCCTCCATCAAAAATGGGGGCGGCATGAGAGCTTCTATCGGAGTCACCGTGGGCGTGGGTGAACTTCCGCCGCCCGCGAACCCGCTCGTCGGCAAAGCCGAGGGCGATATCTCGCAGCTTGACATCGAAAATACGCTCCGGTTCAACAGCGGGCTGAGTCTATTGACACTGACCGCGGCGCAGCTCCTGGAAGTGGTTGAGCACGCCGTCGCCGAAGCGCAACCCGGCGTGAGCACTGGTCAGTTTCCTCAGGTTGGCGGGCTGGCGTTCAGTTACGACATGTCGCAACCTGCGGGCGAGAGGGTCAGATCGCTCATCATCACCGACTCCGATGGGAATCCGACGGATATCGTCGCGCAAAATGGCGGGGTCGTCGGCGATAGGGATCGAACTTTCCGCATCGTCACGCGCGATTTCCTCGCCGATGGCGGCGACGACTATCCCTACCCGAATTACCCCGATACCAACCGTGTCGAACTGCCGGGCGTGATGACAGAGGAACAATCCGGCGGAGGTGCCGATTTTGTCGCCCCGGGCAGAGAGCAGGACGCATTGGCGGAATACCTTGCCGCGAATTTCACGGACACGCCGTATTCGGTCCAGGATGTCGGTCCCGAAAGCGACGAACGCATTCAGAATCTCGCGCACCGGGAAGACAGCCTAGTCCTCCCGTCGGACGTCCCGAATGTATTTGAGACGCAACTCGCCGCGGGGCTGAACATGATTAGCCTACCCCTGATGCCGGATGAACCGTACACCGCTCGATCCTTCATGGAGAAACTTGGGGCGACCACTGTCATTGGGTACAACCCACCAGCTGGCAAGTTCATCGGATTCACGGCAAACTCTCCCGGCGACGGCTTCCCGATTGAAGGCGGAAGAGGCTACATCGTCAACGTGACCGAACCGAAGGCCGCCGCATTTGCAGGCCGCGCATGGCAAAACGCCCCGGCGATGGCGCCACCCGCTTCACGCCAAGAGTCGACGGTCTGGGCGTTGGTGCTTCATGTGCGGATTGAAGGGCTTGACGGCATATCGCTGAACATACGCAACCAACGAACCGGAGAGGTCGATGTGATTGAGGCAGAGGAATCGCACGCCGTGTGGGCGGACTTGAACCGTCAGACGGTTGCTGCCGTTGGCGATACCATAATGATAGAAATCCGCGGCGAAAGCGGGGAGCTGATTCGCACGCTGCGTCACGAACTTGATGCGGTTGACATCCGCCGCGCCTTTTCCGAGTTGCGGCTGACGCCGGAGGATATGATACCGCGCAATACCGCGCTGCTGCCCAATTATCCGAATCCGTTCAATCCCGAGACGTGGATGCCCTACCAGTTGACGATTGACACCCATGCCGCCATTCGCATCTTCACCCCGACGGGAAGGCTGGTTAGGGATTTTGAACTCGGCTTCCAGAGCGCCGGATTCTACGTTGGAAAGTCGCGCGCCGTATACTGGGATGGGCGCAACAACAATGGATCACCGGTCGCGTCTGGAGGCTATTTCTACCAGCTGATAACCGCCGAATCGACGGCTATCCGAAAAATGGTTATCCTGAAGTGATGCCTCGCCAACCAATAACCGCCCGGCGCATCTTCTAACCCCTCCGTACCCCTCCGACCAGCCGGCAACTCCACACTGATCGGTCTGAGAGCCAGCCATTGGTGCAGTCGTCGTGGCAGAACTCGGGCTGGTTCCAGGCGCTGGTTACTATGGCCTTGCTGCAGCAGTCGCATGGGGCTTCGATGAGTGGTTTCATTTGGTTACTCCTTCGACCAATCCGGACATGCGTAGCGTACCAATTTGCCGCCGGAATGCCAATCCAGTTGTACCGCAAGGTTATGGCCTCCAGCTCGCGCCGCGTCTTGTGAACAGCGCGTCAAAATAGCCAGTGACTGATCCACCAAAGCCCAGCCATTGATGGGTATTGTCGGAAGTCCGTAGGGGTCTGGTACGTTGGTGACGGTGAGTCCGATAGGTGGTTTGGAAAAAATGAAATTGATGGCGTACCGACCCCCGAAAGGGTCAAGTTCGCCGATGCCAAAATCGTCTTTATCGGTGTAGACGAGTTCCGTGTCCTCCCAGACGATATAGGCGCCAGGGTAAGCGGCCGGAACGTGGGTATGCTCGGCGAGGTCGTCCTCATGGTCGTGTTGGTGGTCTGTTAGCGGGTGCTCGTGGCTGCAGGCGAGGAGGGGGAGTAGCAGCAGCAGGATGAGGCGTTTCATGTTTTTATTCCCCATCTTCCGGGCAGAGATAACGCAGTAGCACGGAGCCGGTGGCCCACTCGAGTTTGACGGCGATGGCGCCCGCGTGTTCCGGGTCGCTGCAGTCGGTGTATAGCCAGACTCGGTTAATGTTTGTGACGACATCACGATGCGTCATTCTTCCCGTGCTATCTATGGGAGTGACGGCAAAACCAGCGGGATCGGGTACATCGTTGATGGTAAGGCCTTGAGGCGGTCTGGAGAAATCAACCGTAACAACCTGCTTCGTGCGAGTACTGGATGTCAAAAGACCAAGCTTCAGATCACTTGCACCCCTCATTGGCGGGTTTATGTCTACGATGTAGGTGAAAGGCAGCGTGTCTGGATATTTGAACCATTGGTCCGGCAAATTGTGTTGGTGTTCCGTGGGCGGGTGCTCGTGGCTGCAGGCGAGAATGGGGAGTATGAGTAGAAGCAGTAGGCGCTTCATATTTCTCCTTTCTGTCACATATTGACAGATTGTAGGGTGCGATCAATCAACTGATCAGCGAGCACGATAGAACTCTTAACAATCTCGGAGAGCGCCAGCGGCGCGAAAGGTGTATAGATACACCGAAACCTCCACGCACGTAAGCCCCAGCGGGGCGACAGAGAATAGTACTCAAACTCTAGGAAAATGACTCTTCTATCTATATGTCAAACTGATTCTATGGTGAAAGTAGATCTCATTGTATCTGCGTTAGAAATCCTCAAATCGCCATAGTCCGTAGGTTGGGTTGAACACCGTGAAACCCAACTATTCAGCATCCTGAACACGGCGTTTCAAGCTGCCCCACGTCGTCGCCAGCTTTCCGCGTGAATCAACGGCGAGCGAACCGCCGGGGAAGAGGTGATATCCGTTCCCGGACGAATCTCGATAAATGCGTGACCCAGGCCCCTCATCAAAGTGCCACAACGCTATAGTCTGTACATCCAACCGGAGTCGACGTCTTGGACGAATTTTCGCATCAATTTTGTCGCCATAAGCGGCGCCCTTGGAGATGCGGACTTCGTCAATATAACCCTTCATGGATTCAAAGCGTTTCCATCCTCCGTACGTGGATTTGGGATTGGCGCCGCCAATCATAAGCGGCGAATTCATGCGCCCCATAATGCGTGGATTGCTTCCTCCTCCTGGCCATCTTTGGTCATAGAATGCCATACGGTGGATGCCTTCCTTTTCTGCCGAAATCTGAAGTGCGATATGAATCCACCGTTGCAGATCCGATCTGTGCGGAATTCCGTGTCCATAACTGTCATAACCCCAGCTGTTACCGTTTGGCTGTGTCTCAATCCCATATCTGATTATGGAACTACCCTCTGGTAGGTCCCGCTCAAGTGAATCTGCGAGATTTCGCCCACTGATGTTAACAAAGTAGCTCCCGGGCTTACCGAAGATTAGCCAGTTTCCATTACGATCTAAATCGGCCTCCCTGTCTTCAGGAGGTTCATTCAGATATATCCAAACCTCCACCGTGATGCCACCGTCAATATCATCAAAGACGCCCGGGTTGTCCGCGTAGAGGTAACCGTCCCGCTGTGCTTTGAACACATCGGGAGGTACCCCCTCAGAGACCGCGAAGCCGTGATGGACTAAAACCAGCCAGCAAATGACTGATACGTACATGCCCTTCATGGTGACACCTCCTAACGTTTTATGTTTCCCCAAGTAGTCGCCAGCTTTCCGCGTGCTTCGACGGCGAGCGAGCCGCCCGCACGGAGCGTATAACCGTTTCCGGAGGAATCTGCAAAGTGAGTCGCGCCGGGACCTTCATCAAAGTGCCACAGCGCTATCGTACGCCCGTCCTCCCGAAACCGTTTCTCCGGACGGATTTTTCTCCCCCAATTTCTGGCGTAACGGAACCCCTTGGACACCCGATCTTCGTCGATATAGCCCTTCATGGATCCATATTCGGTTCCCCAATACTGCCCAATTCGTTTGGTGCCGCCAATTAGCAGCGGTGCATCGGTACGTCCCATCGCGCTCCCGAAACTGCCTCCGCCCCATCCGTCGTCATAATACGATACCTGTTGGGTATTATTTCCTTTCACAGCAATCTGATAGGCAATATGCACCCAACGCTTCAATTCGAAATCGTGGGGCAAAATTATACGTCCCGAAATTCCCGAACTCAAGCCGATGCCATGCCGACGCTGTACTCCAAAATAGATGTATACGGTACCGTCCGGGTCACGCCGTTGGGGGCCAGAGCCTAAATCCCTTCCGGCGATCGTAACGAAATAACTAAAGGGTTTGGCAAAAATAATCCACCGTCTCTCGGGATCGTGATAGTCTCCATCTTGTGGACGCTCCGTCAAATATATCCACGCCTCAATCGTGATGCCTTCGCCTTCAGCGTCATCGAAGACGCCGGGGTAATCGGCGTAGACATACCCTCCGGGGCGCAGTTCCAGCACATCGCGGGGCACCTTCTCAGGTAAAGCCACTACTTTTGGCACAGCCAGTATCATTGCAATCAAGGTCAGAGCCCAGAATGAATATGCTGTCTTGAATCTCATGATTCCCGCTGATTGAGTGTTTGCTAGTGTAATCCTCTGCATTTCGATTCCTCGCATTTTATGTTTCATGTAGGTGTGCCGAGCGATCCACGTTCATAGTGTTTGGGGCTAGAAGCCGATTTTCCTAAACAGGAGCAAATTTCCTGCCAATCTGCCGCCGTACAGGAGCACAAGCCAAAATCCAAGTTTTCGGAACAGGCAACGACTTGAATTTGTGAGTTCGCCAAGGCAGCGTGTGCATCCGTGGCATGGGAGTAGGGTTAAACTGCGCTGCAACTTGTCCTGACGCTGAGCACCGTCAGACTATCCTACAATTTCCTAACCGAAGAGAGTACCAAGGTAGGTCAGCGCGGGTGCTCTAGCAGATATGTAAGACAGAGGCAATGTTGGGAGGACTGCCAATGCCCCTCTTGTACAGAAAATGAACATTGGTGTTCATCTTTTGGATACGAAACCACGAAACGCCACGACACAGCGGAGGGTGAGTTTGATGCAATTCGTGGGGTAGTGCTGATACAGGGCAACCTAGGGATTGGGACAACCACGCATGTTGGGGCGAAATCTTGGCGTGTAATAGGTAGTGGCACGTAACTTGCCTAATAGTAAAACCAATAATCATCTATACTCTGCGGTAGGTTTGGACTTAACCAAGCTGTCACAAAGTAATAGAATGGAGAAAAACATGAAATGCCTCATCCTGCTCCTCCTAATCCTGCTCTCCTCATGCAGCCACGACCACCCGCATGAACACCCACTCGCAGACCACGGGCACGAACACACGCACGACCATTCTCACGACCTTGAACACGAACACTATTCAGCATTCAACCTGGGGCTGCCGTTTACCTAAATCATGCGCGTCGACCCGCCGCCGACCCAGTGGGGCAACCCGCCCATCGGCGTCCTGACAAAACAGATTGGTGAGAACGAGAACGCGCAGGAAATTGTTGAAATTCAGTTTTCGCGTTATCCCGAAAACTATGATGTCGTCGACCTGCACCTTCCCTGGCTGGACACCACGCCGATCGGTACCAAGGGGCTGTCGAGCGGCACCATTCACAAAGCCATAATAACCACCCGCTGCCACGATCCCGATCACACCGGCTACCTCGCTTTTCGACTGAGCTGGGACACCGGCTTTGCCGATTTCGTCTACAAATGCCCCGAAGAGAACTAACGAATCCTACTCCAGTCGAGTGAAAGGAAAAACATGAAATACTTAACCCTGCTCCTCCTACTTCCGCTCCTCGCCTGCGAAGTCGCCGATCACGACCATCCGCTGCATACGGAAGGCGCCTTCATTGTGGAAATCGATCCGCCGATATCCGTGATCTACGTTACCAAGGACGACAACCATATTACGTCGCAGCTTTACGAGGCTTTCAAAGGCATCCCGCCAAGGGCAATACACCTTGAAACCGGTGATTGGCGAACCGTCACCGTGACCTTCTCTTCACCGCCTCAAAGGCTCTCGGTTTACCACAGTACCACAACGGACGGCGAATGCAACCTATTCCGCGGCCATCGTTTGGACGGTACCAAGCTATACATAGATATCTACTGTCCGCAGGAGTTAACTCAGATGGAGACGGATGTAAGCCCCTATGGTAAGATCCACATCGTGTGGCAGAGCGGCAGTCAAATTCTGCGCACCTGGTGCAATAGCATAAGAAGATAAGGAGCATCATGAAACCATTCTTTATATTCCTTCTACTCCCGCTCCTCGCCTGCAGCCACGAACACCCGCTGAAAGACCACCAGCACGAACACAATCTGACCGACCATGAGCACGACCTCGCCGACCATACCCACGATCTGGTCGCATATCCCGCTGCCCAACTCATCTGGGATGACCCGGGGGTCGTCGTAAGCGATAGACAACCCATCTCGATAGGCAGACTCACATACGAAGGATCTCAGTGGATCTTAGTCGTGTTTTCCCAACCGCCTATCGGCCTCACCGTCACCGACGTATCCGACCCCGACGGACGACCGACAATACCCATCTCGAGATGGCATGTGGAAAAGCGGTCACTGAAGATCTTGGCATACTGTACGAACGAAACGGCCAATGCTGGCGTCGGCGGTATTGCGGTACGACTGCAATGGCATTCCGGCGGCGCACTGTTACGCTACGCGTGCGGAGATTGGCCGAGGGAGAGGGACCTTCATTGAACCCCTAACGCGGCCGATCATAATGACCCGGATGCACGTCGACCGCGCCAGTCGCGTCCCGGTCGCGTCAAAAATAGCGGCCACCACAAGTGCGCCTTGTACGGATTCAAACATTCAACGAAGGCTAACCTCCTGTCTTGATACATCGTTCACCTTCCCTACCTGCATGTGGCGCCGGGCAAATCCCTCGGCCTCCTCCAACGTCGAAAACGAGTCCCAACTCATGCCCGAATCGCTCCACTACAGCGTATACGAACCGTTCTCCGGACGGTAGAATAGCAGCGTCCGCTTGTTAATCACCGTTTCCCTAACGAGTTGGCGTTTCATAGACACATCCTAGAAATTGTTAAGACACAAGCACTGTTGTGAGAACTGCCAATGCCCCTCTTGCACAGAAAATGAACATTGGCGTTCATTTGTTAGATACGTAAGGGCGAAACGCTGGTGCGTCTCAGGAACACATCTGGGGACAATTCCAATGAAATCCGTGTGATAGCGCCAAGTGTGGGCAGCTTATGGACGTGGCACACAACTTGCTGACACTCTGCTAACACAGTCAATCCGATTGCCATCGATTCTAAGGGAGCCAATCCAATGATATGGACTCGACGTTTAATGCGAACCGCTTTCATTTTCTTGGTAATGATGACTATATTGGCGAACGAATCCGATGCGAATATCCGCGCCGAGTGGACTCAACTCACTGTCGCGCAGCCCATGGGGCGCGTGAACGCGCTTGAAACCGATGGACGCCGACTCTACGCCGGGACATGGAATGGTGTGTACATCTCCCTTGATGACGGTTACACCTGGGGTTCAAGCGAAGTCAAACACACGTGTACTGTAATTGCAACCCATCAAAATACGGTGTATGCGGGAACATATGGCAACGGCGTAGTTCGCTCCGATGATCGTGGCGAGACATGGATGTCCAAAAACGACGGATTGCCCCTACCCGACGAACTCGACCAATACGGACGCGTTGAGCAAATCCTCGTCACCAGCTCCGGCACAGTCATCACTGTGACGAGCCTGGGTACGTATACATCGACCGACCGAGGTGAGACATGGCACGGCGTAATAGACGACTGGATAGTGCACCAGGACGCGTGGGGAGCGCTCGACTGGCCAATAACCCGTAGTACGTTGTCGATGACTGAGTTCGATGGTTATCTCTGGGGCGAAGCGGATGGCAGCATGTTCCGTTCCCCTGACAACGGCCACACGTGGGAATCTATTCCTCGTTTCGGACACCACCCGGCGCACAACTGGGCGGTGTTCAATGATAAATTATATGTCGCCGGAGGAAAAGGCTTTGCACGATGGAACGAAGAAGGACTCCCTTTCCCTTGGGAGTATCGCATTAAAGGGTTTCCAAGCGATTCCGATGGGTATTTAGACTACGCGCCCAGTTTAACAAGCTTGGCTGTAAGCGGCGGCCGTCTATTTGCCGGACTTTACGATCACGGCGTCTACATGTTTGATACACGCTCGGACACATGGATTCCCGCAGGTCTGCAGTGGCTTACAGTTAGTGCGCTCGTATCTCATCAATCCGAGCTGTACGCAGCAACCTATGCGCTCGACGAAAGGCAGGCAGGCACCGTCCACACGCCCCAAGGGATCTACCGCGCTACAATTCTGGCCGTGCAGCCCTACGGCAAAGCCGCCACCACTTGGGGCGCCCTTAAAACAAAATGAAATACCTAATCTTCATACTGAGTTTGTTAAGCCTTATTGTTGCCACTGTTCTGCTCGTGATCGCCATCAGCTCTTGCACGCCGGACGTCCATGCCGAAATTCGGGCACTCTGGGTTCCACTCGTTGGCACGGAGTCCCTGAAGCACGTGAACGCACTTGAAACCGACGAATTCCGTCTCTACGCCGGGACGTCTGCCGGACTCTACATCTCCCGAGATGACGGTGCCACCTGGAGTTTAACTGACCTTACACACGCTTGTCAGGCAATCGCAATCCGTCAAAATGCAGTGTATGCAGGAACACAAATGCGCGGGGTATTTCGCTCCGATAATCGCGGCAACACATGGAAGACCAAAAATAACGGATTCCACGAAGTGCGTTGGGGCGGCGAAGATCGCGGATTTCCATTCATTCATCAGATCCTCTTCTCTAATACCGGCACAGTCATCACAGTGATGTACCACCAGGGCACGTATACATCGACCGACCGCGGCGAGACATGGGACAGCGTCATAGACGACTGGAGACTAGGCGACTGGCAAATAGGCGGTGATATCTGGTCGATGACCGAGTTTGACGGATATCTCTGGAGCGCCATTTCGGTGCACACCACGCTCCGTTCCCCTGACAGCGGTCAGACGTGGGAACATATTGACCACTTCGAACACACCCGGGTAATCGGCGTAGAGGTAGCCGTCCCGCTGTGTTTTGAACACATCCGGGGGTATTTCGTCCGGTACAGCGAAGCAGTGATGAACTATAGCCAGCCAGCAAACGAGTGATACATATTTCACTTTCATGGTGCCACCCTCTTATGTTTTTGTTCGTAGGTTGGGTTGAACACCGTGAAACCCAACTATCTAGCTTCCTGAACGCGGCGTTTTAAGCTGCCCCATGTAGTCGCCAGCTTGTTCTCGGGCTCCACTGCGAGCGAACCGCCGGGGAAGAGGTGATATCCGTTGCCGGACGAATCTCGATACATGGCGGCTCCGGGACCTTCATCAAAGTGCCACAACGCTATAGTCTGTACATCCAACCGGAGTCGACGTCTCGGACGAATTTCCGCCTCTCCGTAACGGAATCCCTTGGAAACCCGAACTTCGTCGATGTAGCCCTTCATGGATCCAAATCTGTATCCCCATCCCCAACCATTTCGTTTGGTGCCGCCAATTAGCAGCGGCGCATCGGTGCGGTTCATCGCGCTGCTAAAGGTGAAACCTCCCCAGTCGCCGTCATAATACCATATAACTTTCATACGATTTCCTTTCACAGAAATCTGATAGGCAATATGCACCCAACGCTTCAACGGGAAATCGTGGGGCGGAATCTCAGGTCCAAAAATCCCCGTACTCATGCCACTCTGTACTCCATATTCGATATATGTAGTACCTTCTGGATCCCCCCGTCTAATACCAGAGCCTAAGTATCTTCCCGTAACAGAAACGAAATAGCTGCTGGGCTTGGCAAAGATATTCCACCGTCCCTCGTGAGAATTCGCAGCGAAATTCCAATCTTTCGGTTTATCGGTCAAATAAATCCACGCTTCAACCGTGATGCCCTTGCCTTCCACGTCGTCGAAGACACCGGGGTAATCGGCGTAGACATACCCGTCCGGGCGCAGTGTCAACACATCGCGGGGAACCTTCTCGGGTAAAGCGACTACTTTTGGCACGACAAATAACAATGCAATCAAGGTCAGGGCGCAAAATGAATATACTGTCCTGAATCTCATGATTCCCGCCGATTGAGTGTTTGCTAGTGTAATCCCCTGCATTTCGATTCCTCCCATTTTATGTTTCATGTAGGTGTGCCGAGTGATCTTCCTTCATAAGTATTTTCCGCTAGAAGCCGATTTCCCTAACTAATTCGCAAAAATCTTGCCAATCCCTAACCGTACAGGCGCACAAGCCAAAAAAAATCCGGGACGTGCAATGACTTGAATTTATGAGCCAGCCGGGACAGATGCAAATCTGTGGCATGAGAGTAGGGCTAAATTGCGATACAACCCATAGCCATCAAGATAGAGATGATGTTCAAGAGGTACGGGACGCTCAAGTTCCTGAACCACATCAATCTCGATCTCGCGGACGCTGCGCATCCAATCCCCGAACTGGTTGAGATTGGGTATGGTCGCGCTTAAACACGCAAATTTTATATGCTGTGGGGCGAAAATTATGCTCTCTTCCCATACCGTCCCTCGTTCAACATCGTTGATGTAATGAATCTCGTCGAATATTGCGTATTCTACATCCGCCAAGCGTTCTATATCGTCGAAAATCGTGTTTCGGAAGATTTCCGTTGTCATCAACAGAATTTGGGCATAAGGATTGAGGACAACATCTCCCGTTAAAATACCGACCCGATCGCCATATCGCTCAAAGAAATCCCGATATTTTTGGTTGCTCAACGCTTTGATTGGCGCCGTGTAAATCACACGCCGATCGCCCTGAATGCATTTATCAACCGCATACTCCGCTACCACCGTTTTTCCCGCCCCGCTTGGAGCGGCGACAATCACAGAACGCTCATGATCTATTGCCCGGATAGCCTCTTCTTGGAACCGATCTAGCTGTAAACCCCTGTAGAACATTCAAATCTCCCAAACCCAAGTAACAGCCGCATGATTTTAACTGTTTCCACCCGTTTTGTCAAATGTGAATATCCGGGTGTAGGGGTCGCATCGCTTGGACCCATTGGGATCAACTTAAGGGATTTTGTCTAGTATCAGTGGTGTTCTCCGACGCAAAACCCTTAACTTAGTCCCATAGGATGGGGAGGAAATCTCTATCATCCCCCACACGGTAGGTGCGATCAAGCGAATGGATAATGAGTGCGATAGAGATCCCTTTCCAACCGCACCGGCACCTACGGAAACCAGCGCCATGAGTCATCTCTTGTGGCGCACCCATCAGTGAACGAACTGGTATTCCCTCGCTCACGTCTACATGGAGATTAACAGTTCAAGACATTGAAGCCGCGTGACTTGCACCCTAAAACGCTTAACTTGATCCCTATGGGGCTAAATTGCGATACAACCTATCCTGACGCTGAGCAACGTCAGACTATCCGACGCATTCTTAATCGAATTGTGGTCCAAGATCGAACAGAAATGGTGCCCTACCAGCTTTGTTGAACGCGGGCACTGTTGGGAGAACTGCCAACGCCCCTCTTGTACAGAAATTGGACAACGATGTTCATATTTTAGGTACGAAAGCACGAAACGCCATTGCGTCTTAATGACACATCGGAGCACAATACCGATGAAATTCGTGGGTTAGTGCCCGAATCGGGGCAACTTATGGGCGTGGCACACCACTTGCTCACGCTCTACTTGCGCAGTCAATCCGATAGCCATCAGTTCTAAGGGAGGCAATCCAATGATATGGGCTCAAATTTTCACGCAAACCGCTTTCATTTTCTTAGTAATGATGACTATCCTAGCGAACGAATCGGATGCGAATATCCGCACACTTTGGCTTTCACTCACTGGCACGGAGGATATGGGAGAGATAAACACACTTGAATCCGATGGAAGCCGACTCTACGCCGGGACACGGGACGGACTCTACATCTCGGACGATAACGGTTACACCTGGCGTTTAACCGAGTTTAAACTGCCTGTTAAGGTAATGGCAACCAGCCCGCAATCAATATACGTAGGATCGAATGTTTATGACGGCCTCATTCAATCCGATGATCGTGGAAAGACATGGGAGCCCCTAAACAACGGGCTTGGATATATCGATGAAACCAACCGTTTAGACGACGGTCCCGTTGGGTACGGAGTGTTTAAATACTTTGTGCACACCCCTTACGGCACCATAATCAGTGTAATGGCCTGCTGCACTGATGACTCGGCCGACGGCAGCGACACCTGGCGTGAGGCGCCATCCGACTGGCGAGTCGACGATACCGACTGGATATTAGGCTACGCTGTAAAGTTGTTGTACGGCATGGATCACTATCTGGTGGCCGGCTGGGTTAGCGGTATACTACGCTCCCGTGAGGGACAACCCGGCGGCCGCCTCATCTCTTCCTTCGGTGGGAACGTCGACCAGATCGCTTGGCCGACCGCCTGGGCCGTGCTCAATAATAGAGTGTATGTAACCTGAGCACCATACTTGTCAAACGCCCCGTTTTTCGCGCTATACGACCCGGAGCGCACTTGGCAGTATCTCAACGTAGGGCTTCCGGAGAGCGACGGTGTATGGCTCCGATACAATATAAACACCTTCGCTGCTAACCGCGGCCGCCTCTTCGCCGGACTTAACCGCCCCGCGGCGTATACATGTTTGATGAGCGCTCCAAAACGTGGATTCCGGCAGGCCTAGACGGGTTGACCGTTAGTTCGCTCAAATCCCATCAAACCGATCTGTACGCAGCAACCAATGAAGGAATCTACCGCGCTTCAATCCCGACCGTGCAGCCCTACGGCAAAGCCGCCATCATCTGGGGCACCATCAAACAAAAATGAAATACACAACCCTCATCGTCACTCTATTAGCCCTGCTCCTCGTCATCTCCCTCGCCCGCGCCGAGTGGGAACTCCTTCTTGCCACGCATAACATGAGCGGCGTGACGGCACTTGAAACCGACGGCAGCCGCCTCTTCGCCGGGGGATCGTTGGAAGGACTGTATACCTCGGACGATAATGGTGACACCTGGTGTACAACCGCCCTGACGCACGGATACGTTCAGGCAATTGCTATCAGCGGCGATGCGGTATATGCATTCGTGAATGAGCACGGCATGTTTCGCTCCGACGATTACGGGAAGACGTGGAACCCGATAAACGACGGGCTCCGCACAATTCATGACCATACCCTCGACATCCGGATCCCGTACATTAACCAAATACTCGTTACCCGTTCCGATATGGTCATCGCTGCGGGCGGCTTTGATGGGACGTACATATCCCGCGACCGAGGAGAGACATGGCACTTCGCGGCCGATTGGTCGTTTCCCTGCCCCAAAGGGCCCGAGGTGCCCGACTTTACATTCAGCGATTCCATCGATTCGATGATCGAATACGACGGTTATTTGTGGGCAGCCGCGTGGTTCCACGTATACCGTTCCCCCGACGACGGCTCCACATGGGAATGCGTGCCAGTATTGCCAAGGCTCGGCGAAGCCTACGACTGGGCAGTGCTCAACAATCAATTATACGTCGCCGGAGGACACGGATTTGTACGATGGAACGAAGGCGAACTCGCTTGGGACGATCTCAACAACGGGCTGCCGGATTCCCCTGATTTGAGAAGCCTTGCCGTTAACCGCGGCCGCATCTTTGCCGCAGTTAGGGCGTCATCTATGATCAGACCAGGGGCTTATAGGACTGTCGCACACGGCGTGTACGAGTTCGATGAGCAATCCGAAACCTGGTTTCCCGCAGGCCTAGAGGGAGTGGCGGTATACTTGGTCGCATCCGATCAATCCTACCTCTATGCCTCGACGTACAAGGGCATTTACCGCGCTTCAATCCCCGTCGTGCAACCCTACGGCAAAGCCGCCGCCACGTGGGGCGCCATCAAACGACCATGAAAATGTATCTGGTGCTTCCTCTCGATTGAAAGGAAGCACCAGATGAGACTCCCTTAAGCAACGGTTATCTCGTGAGTGTTTCCAGACGAACCCGGATTAGGTGCCGGCTTGGGCGGGCTGCCTTGCGTTTGCGCATTTTGGAAACCCACGCTAGTGTAGGCCTCGATCTTCACCTTGTCGCCCGGTTCGAGAGGATCATCCAACTCGAACGTATAGACACGATCATTCTCCCAAGAGGAATTGCCTTTGAGGTCTTCCATGTCGTCTTCGTCAAACGTGTCGCCCGAGTCGACCCTTATCACGCCCTCGTTACGATTTTGTCGGGGTGGCGCCGTCTGATCGGAAAACACATCGGGAGGATAGCCTCCGCCTCTATCGATGTTAACCTCATGCTTATACTCGATATCGAAAGTCTGGCGGCCGTCGTCCTTGTTTTCGATATCAAATCGGTGTTTGCTCCGGGTTGTGATCTCATCCCTGGCGGCGTTCACCGATACATTAATGTCAAAGCACTCCAAAGACGCCGTGGTTTGGTGGCTGTTGTATTGCTTGAGTGGACCGCGTACCATAGTTAAATCTCCTTAATTTCACCCTCCTACGAGTGTCACCGCTTATACTGAGGTATAAAATGAAAAGACTAAGCCTGCTCATATTGCTCATCGCCGCCTGCGGCGCCGAAGACACGATGCGCGAGCCCGACATTGAGCCAGTCCTTCCGGTCGTCGACATCGGGGCCTACGACATCAACTCCCAGTATTTCGTATATCAACTCGAGTCTGATCACACGGTAGACCGACCCATATACGTCTGGGTAGTTAAGACCTATAGAGGGCATTATTCGAACGACAGGTTTCGCCGCTTTGAAATCTGCGACGTCGGCGGGCCTGCAAGGATAATAGCGGGTCTGCAAGAGTGCATCGGAATTGCGGAAAGAACGATTGGCACCAGGAAAGAAACGGATCATCAATTCTCTAAGTCCAATGTCCCCTTTCAAGAGGGCGAGCAGGGTATTGTCACCTCTGTCGTCATAGAAATTTCGCAGTTGCCGCCGCAGGCCGAATGGTATATAGAGAGAGGCCACCCATTCACCGTAGGCGTCTCCACCCTGATGTTCACGACGCATCAAAACATTATTCGTCGACAATGGCAAACGTGAAGGCATAAAAAAGGCCGCTGTCGCCTGGGGAGCTATAAAACAACCACGACTAAAGTAGACATAGAACAAGGTGTATCATGAAAATCTATCTGCTCGTACTGCTCGTGCTCCTCGGCTGCCGGGAGACGGAGAATCGACCTGTTGTCGAACAGCCCGAAGCGTTCTCCGGACGGTAGAATCGCAGCGTCCGCTTGTTAATCACCGTTTCCCTCACGAGTTGGCGTTTCATAGACACATCCTTGAAATTGTTAAGACAGAGGCACTGTTGCGAGAACTGCCAATGCCCCTATTGCACAAAAAATGAACATTGGCGTTCACTTGTTAGATACGAATGCACGAACCGCTAAGACACAGCAGGAGGTGAGTTCGATGCAATTCGTGGGGTAGTGCTAATACAGGGTAACTTATGGACTAGGACAGTCCTGGGACGTGATAGATAGTGGCGCACAACTTGCATACATTCCAATAACGCAATCAATTCGAGAACCATCAACTCTACAAGAGACGGCAAATTTTGTGCACTCAACTCGGATCGACTTTCACGAAGTGCTGCCGCTATGAGAACTAACACTGCCGAAAAGGTGAAAACCCTATGAACGACTCCAACTTGTTCGGACGAATCGTTAAGGCGGCGGTGGTCGTCGCCCTATACGCATTCTTTTTCATCGGTGCTGTCGTCCTGATAATCGGCTGCGGCGAGGAACGTGAGGATATCCTGCAGCCGGCCTTGCCAACGATTAATCTGAGAGCACAAGACATCGATCCGAGCTTTCGTCAGTTTGCATATGCCATCACCGCCAGCGAGCCGCTCCCCTATTCTATAACACTGCGCGTAGACACCACTGCCGACGTATTCGCAAACGGGCACTTCCAAATTGTGAGAAATAAGGAAATCCTCACTTTCAAGCGTGGTTCACAGACGGTCTACGGATTCTACAACAGATATTTCCTGCAAGCGTTCCTGTATCAAAACAGCTTTTTTTTCGATAAGGAGTTCGGGACGCTGGAATGCGTTCGCGGCGGCGGCGCCGGTTCCGTCCCAGACCCCCCGCGTGGGGCTCACCCCGTGATTCAGATAAAGGTAATGATCTCACATCCACTGCCCAACGACGACCATTGCGTCAGCCTTGCCGGCGGTGCCTACACTATTGAGAGTTCGAAACTCACTTTAAGGGCGCCTGACGATCTCATCGAGACGCTGTTTCCTGACCCGGACACCCGCCCATGGGAAGTCCGATAATACCCCTTATCGGACTTCCTTAAACCCGAGGTAAAGCACCATGAAATATACCTGCTGCTACTCGTTACCCTCTTCGCCTGCAGCGAAACCGATAATACACTTATGCCGGTAGCATGGTTCCATACGGGGAAGGAGTCTGGACCTGGTCTGGTAGACCCGACTGGCCCGATTACGACACCTAGATATTCGAGTCTTTCTGTCTGGTGTCGGATATCCCCATGCCGGCCACAACCTACATTTTGGTAGAAGACCGTTTCGTCCACATGGCCGAAGGCGAGCTCCGATCCCAGGAAGTCGTTTTCTGGAGTATATGTCCGCCCCGGACCACTAACGACTCGCCCCCTAGGTTCGAGGCGCAAATAAAGCCGATGCACGAACGATCCCGACACTTGCCGTCTAACCCTTGAAGTTAGATACTGTACAGCAATTACTATCCATCAGAACACCGTGTATGCCGGAACATGGTACGACGGCGTATTTCGCTCCGACAGTCATGGCAACACATGGCAACCCATAAACAACGGAATCCGCTTAATCGATCGGGGTAGCGAAGAACTCGGGCCTCCAATCATTGAGCAAATACTCGTGACGAGTTCCGGAACCGTCATCGCTGTGGGGTACCACAGCGGTACGCATACATCGACCGACCGAGGCAAGACATGGCACGACGTAACACTAGAGTGGAAAGTGCGCCGAGACGCATGGGGACTGCCCGACCGGATAATAGGCGATGGTATCTGGTCGATGGCGGAGTTCGACGGCTATCTTTGGGCAGCCTATTCGAGATACCAAGTATTCCATTCCCGTGACAACGGCGTAACGTGGGAACATACCAGCGGATTCGGGCATGGCCGGGTTGCCGACTGGGCGGTGCTTAATGATCGATTATACGTGGCCGGGGACGAAGGCTTTGGGCGATGGAACGAAGCCGAACTCGCGTGGGACGATCTCAGCCGAGGGCTTCCGCCAGCTGGCAGGTGGCCCGACCGTCCAGACCTCTCAATACAAACCCTGGTTGTTCATCGCGGACGTATCTTCGCCGGGCTTCGGAACAACGGCGTGTGGACGTTTGATGAGCGCTCCGAAACGTGGATTCCCGCTGGTCTCGACGGGTTGACCGTTACCTCGCTCGTATCCCATCGATCCGATCTGTACGCAGCAACCAAAGAGGGCATCTACCGCGCTTCAATCCCGACCGTGCAACCCTCCGGTAAAGCCCTCACGACATGGGGCACCGTTAAAACAAAATGACGGAGACCGCTCATGAATAACAAACTCAGCTTAACGTTTATCCTAACCCCACTCCTGCTCGCGATCTGGCTCTCCAATTTCGTCCAAGATGCCCGCGCGGAGTGGGAACATATCCCCGGCACCGAGGTCATCGGGAGCGTCGAACTGCTTGAAAGCGACGGTGTCCGTCTTTACGCCATAGGTGACGCCGGCTTTTACCTCTCCTTCGATGACGGTTACACCTGGCGTCGCCGCAACATTGGTCGCGGCATCGAGGACTTTTATATCACCGCCATTGGAAGCGGGGATGGTGCCGTCTATGTCGGTACGGCAGACCACGGCGTGATCCGCTCCGACGACGGCGGCAACACCTGGGAGCACATTAACGAAGGGCTCCACATCTTCGACAGCCCGAAATGGGGGGCCCACTACGGAAAGGTTGAACAAATGCTTGTCACAGGTTCCGGCATGGTCATCAACGTAGGATACCACCGTGGCACGCACATATCTAACAACCGAGGCGAGAAATGGCGCGACGTAATGATGGAATGGAAGGCATCCCAAGGACCGGGACAGCACGATTGGGCTTTCGGCGACGGCATCTGGTCGATGACCGAGTTCGACGGCTATCTCTGGGCCGTCTATTCGGACGCCCCGGTATTCCGGTCCCCCGACCAGGGCGCCACTTGGGAGCTTCTTCCAATCCGAAGCTACGGCAGCATCCGCGACTTTGGGCGCGTACACGACTGGGCGGAGCTTGGGGATAAGCTGTACATCGCCGGAATCGGCGGCTTCGGGCGATGGAACGAAGCCGAACTTGCTTGGGACGATTTCAGCCAAGGACTCCCGCCGGAACGGATAGCAAGCCTAGCGGTTAATCGCGGCCGTATCTTCGCCGGAACAAGGAACAACGGCGTGTGGGTGTTTGATGGCCGATCCGAAAGGTGGATTCCCACAGGTCTGGACGGGTTGACCGTTACTTCGCTCGAACCCCATCAATCCGATCTGTACGCGGCAACCAAAGAGGGCATCTACCGTGCTTCAATCTCGACCGTGCAACCCTACGGCAAAGCTGCCGCCACATGGGGCGCCATAAAACAACGATGAATTACCTAATCTTCGTACTTGCACTATTAAGCTTTCTTGTTGCCTCCGCTCTCCTCGTGCTCTCCCTCGACAGTTGCTCGCCGAACGCAGATGCCGCTTTCCAGGCCGACTGGATTCACCTCTCCGGCACTGAGGCGCTGGAGGCGGAGCTTCTCGAAACCGATGGCAACCGCCTCTACGCCGCCACTTGGGAAGGAGTGTACATCTCCTTGGATAATGGTTACACCTGGCGTTATGCCGAGATTGCCCACGGTCTTGAACAATTTTATATTATCGCAATTGGAATAGGGCGCAATGCCGTGTATGCAGGGACACAACACCACGGCGTATATCGCTCCGACAGCCACGGCAACACCTGGAAGCCCAAAAGAAACGGTATACACATATTCGATTTAGATGAACCCGATCTAGAACCCCATTACGCAGCCGTTAAGCAAATACTCGTCACCCGTTCCGGCACAGTCATTGCCGTGGGGTACCATGCGGGCACCTATATATCCACCAACCGAGGCGAAGCATGGCATGGCACCGACGAGTGGCGGTACACCAGAGAACATCTGGGCTTGGACGACGTGCCAATAGGCTATGATATCTGGTCGATGACCGAGTTCGACGGCTATTGGTGGGCAGTTACTTCGAGCGGTTCGTACAAATTGTGCCGTTCCTCTGACGACGGCGAAACGTGGGAAGGTCTTCCCTACTGGGTAGCCGGCGGAAGTATCGCCGAGTACCCTCATGTAGTCGATTGGATAGTGCTCAATGATCGGTTATACGTCGCCGGAGCTGGAGGCCTCGGGCGATGGAACGAAGCCGAACTTGCTTGGGACGATTTCAGCCAAGGACTCCCGCCGGAACGGATAGCAAGCCTAGCGGTTAATCGCGGCCGTATCTTCGCCGGAACAAGGAACAACGGCGTGTGGGTGTTTGATGAGCTATCCGAAACGTGGATTCCCGCTGGTCTCGACGGGTTGAACATTTACGACCTCATATCCCATCAATCCGACCTGTACGCCGCCACGGACGAGGGCATCTACCGCGCTTCAATCCCGACCGTGCAACCCTACGGCAAAGCCGCCGCAACTTGGGGCGCCCTGAAACACGAAGCTCTCGCCAAATAGCCCGAGTTTCTACGTATAGAAAATCCATCGGATTTACATCAGAGTTGAATTGGTCAACCGTTCGCTCCGGCAGCACGGCATGTTTAAACAGCGTCGATTTAACTCGCAAAGCCCCAGTGGGGCTCCAGCGAATGGACAGCTAGTGCGATAGAAGTCCCTTTGCCCCGCTTTGGAGAGACTTGATTGACGCTATTAACGCACCGCAGATATATAGAACTGGTATTTCTACATAGAGTCCAGGTTTTCGATCCGGAGGATCGGTATGTCAATAGTATACGATATGTCCGAATTTCCGCGTTCCAGCGGAGCGCAATGTGTGGCATACACTTATCCTGACGGGATGATTATCTCATCAAGCAATACTCCTTTTTTCGCCCTTTGACTGGCTTTGAATTAGTGTTACTTGTGAGAATCCAATAAGGGACATGACGCGCCCAAGCACGTGTGGTATAATTGAATTGTAGGACAAAAGGGCTGCCTGACGGAATCGGGGCCTTGATTAGGAGCGACACGAGGAAAGCAATGTCATCTGCTGCCGTGCAATCTCATCTGGCACCGGAAGAGTATCTCGCTCTAGAACGCAAAGCAACGATCAAGAGCGAATACCGAGAGGGCCGCACGCACCCGATGTCAGGATCAAACCGGGCGCATAATCTCGTCAGCGGAAATATCAGCTGTGGACTCCATCTCCAGTTGAAGCAGCGTTCCTGCGAGGTCTATGCTTGTGACATGCGCCTAAAGGTTAGCGCGGCGGGACTATATACCTACCCCGATATCCTTGTTGTCTGTGATGAACCACGATTTGAGGACGCCAATGTTGATACACTCTTAAATCCCACCGCCCTTTTTGAAGTCCTCTCACCGCGCACCGAGGCGTATGACCGAGGGGCGAAATTCGGGTACTATCGACAACTCGACTCCATGCAAGAATACACCCTCGTCTCACAGGATTTTATGCGCGTCGAACACTACCTCCGACATAACGAGCAGTGGATCCTGACAGAATTCGGCAGCCTCAATGATGTTGTTCGTCTGACTTCAATAGACTGCGAACTCCCACTGCGTGAAATTTATGCGAAAGTAGATTTCCCTCCGAACGAGTCACCCCGCCAATCCCAACAGACCGTTTGAAAATCCATTCCTGGCAGCCTCATCCCCCTTCCTCCCTTCAACGGCGAGACTCCCTTTACTAGCCACTGACCACAGAGCACTGGCAACTATTCTTACCTACCACTCCAGACGGCTCTTAACAAATCCCCCGTGTAAATCGCGCTGGGCAACACCTCGTACTCCGCCCAGCACCCGGGGCACTTGTTGACCCATTCCCGCTGCTTCCCTATCCTGCCATTCGCCCACAAATCGGCGAATTTCTCCTCCTTCAGATTCCCGACGCTTGTCGTGTTGAACTGGCACGTCGGCACACGCCCATCCGGCAGCAGCCGCAGGTGCGAATTAAGTGCGACGCATTTCGGATTGGGCACGCCCTCACCTTGAAGCAACCGATTCCGGATGCCCTGCAGGTAGTAGCGTTTCGCGAGCCGGTCAAGCAGCGGATAATTCGTGAGGTCCTTCTCAATCTCGTCGAACAGCGTTTGAAGATGCTCCTCCGTGAATTCGCCAAACGTCGTAAACTGACCAATCTGCGACGGAGCAACCTCCAGCTCCTCCTCCAAGTTATAGGTCGCGCTTAGGTCGTAAGCCATCACGACATTGTTCCGAACACCCAACGGCTCTAGGAACTCCCGCAAGCGCTTATAGTGTTCAACCCCCTCCGCATCAACTATCGACTGATTCACCGACAGACTCATCCGCAGCTCCTTCTGACGCGGCGCCAGAGCATTGAGCGTCCTCACGATGAAATCCCACGCCTTGTCATGGCCCCGCACATGGTTATGCTTCTCATCCATACCGTCAACGGAAACGAGCATACTCAACGGAACATCCCGCCGCCGCTTCTCGCAGAACTGCACAATCCGGTCTGTCAGGAAACCGTTCGTCGTGACATGAATCATTAGCGGTTTAAGTTTGTCTTGGACGAGATGAGCGATGTCCAATAGGTCACGCCGAACAAACGGCTCACCACCCGTCAACCGCACGGCGTCCATCCGCGGCAGTTTATTGAAGATGTTTCCAATCTCGTCAATGCTCAAATCGTTCGGCGAAGGCTTGCGCCACGAGTCGCACATGATGCACCTCGCATTGCACGAGAACGTCACGATATACGTCAAACACCGGGGTAGTGTCACGGCGCGGCGGCGGGCGCGCCCAACCGTGTGAAGAAACGAGAGCAGGCGATTCTTGATCTCGAAATGAGACGGGTGTCCGCTCATGTGGCGAGCTCCTTCTTACGTGTGGCGGGGGGCAATGGTGAGGCGATAGGTTTATATCCCGGCAAATACTGATTGATAATATTTAGAGCGGCGGTGTTCCCATACACCTGCCGACGATTGATGCGAGCGCGAAATGCCTCGCACCGCTCCATAAAATAGCGCGTATGTACCGGCGAAATCTGCTCCATTCCCACGCTCATACCGGCTCCCGAACGTTGGACAAAATGCCCGTTGATGCGTTGCTCGTGGTTGCGGTGTTCCGGCATGGCGAGCACCGGCTTTTCAAGATAGAGAGCTTCCCCGATGAGTTGGTTTCCAGCCGTGCTTATCAATGCGCGGCTCGTCGCTAGGTCTTCCACGAACCGGTGCATGTCGATCGGCAAGAATCGCAATCGCCCGGAAGACGACTGCTCTCCCAGTCCGTAAATGCGCACCTCGCACCCGCAGGCTTCAAGCGCGCCAAAAACTTCGCGCGAACCGAATCGCCGCAGATACACCACTAGATGATCGCCGCGCTCCGGTGCGGCTTCCAGAACTTCGGACCTCAGCAATACGCCAATCTGGGTGACATCATGCGCTCTAGGTTTAAGCGGCGGAAAGTAGAACGACGAGACAACCGTTTGCAATTGACCACGGCAATAGCCGCGCACGATCTGTGCCATGAAGAACGCATGCCATCTTAGCTCCATGGGCAGCGAACTCAGGTCCGACGTAACTAGCACGTGTTGGTGATCCAGACTGATGTAAGGAACGCCTGCGTGCCGTATGGCTCTGGGCAGCGCGGGCTCGAAATCGGTTATCGCCAAGTCGGGTGACTCTCGCTCAATATCCGACCGCAGCCGCCGAGAAAGCGCGGCGTACTTCGCGGCATAGGACAACCCCTTTATTCCCGTTCTTACGGGATTCAGCCGATGGCTGCGAGTGTAATGAAACGACAGCCCCGGAATGTGTCTAACGGTAACATCACTCTCTTGATACACCGGTTGTAACAGGTCGTAGGCTTGCCCCGGCGCGTAAATTACAATCCGATGATTCTTCCGCAACTCCTCGACAATGGCGCGCACACGTGTGGCATGACCGCGCCCCTCACCGGACAAGCTATAGAATATAGTTGCCATAATTTATCTGTCCCCCGCATGTGGAAAACTGTAGGGTGTGATCAACCGAATGGATAATGAGGACGATAGAGATCCTCTGCGCACCAGCCTTTGAAAGCACCCAAGTTCCGTTCGCCGACTTCTCTATTCACGCCAAGAGGAGGTTCCTCGCGCGGAATCGTTCAAGGCAAGCAACCCCACAACTCCGAGGTGATCCGAAAGGATCTGCGTTTTGAGGACGGCGCTGTAACGCAACTTGACTCCCTCCCCATGAACCATCAATCCGTCAATGGCTTCCCGCTTTGGCGCTCTCCCGCTAAACCGGTTCACCCCCCTTCGAGTTAACGGATTGAGGCGAGTATCGTAGGTTGCATCGGTGGCGGCGATATTAAACGGCTCTCCGTGTTTCGCGTTCAGTTCCACCCGGTGCGGATACGTCAAATTGTAATCACCGCCGACAACGAGATTGGGATAGATGGCTGCAAGGCTCAAGACCTCCCTGAACTGCGACTCCGTGAAGGCTCTGCCGGTAGTCCTCGGCGAATACAGATGCGTGTTCCCCAACGTCAATCCGTTGCTGTCGGTGACCAGCAGCACCCCCTTTTCCGCATGGATCTCGTCTAACCTTCCGCCAACAGGTTTCCCGAAATACTTGTAAGTCGACTCATGCGGCTTCGTCGATTTGACCAGCGTGACCAAACCGCCCTTATTCATCAAATGGCGCTTCTGACCTGATCGGAACACCTGATATTCAGATAACCGTTTCTCTAACGCATTCACATCGCATGAGCACCACACCTCTTGCAGTAGAACATAATCCGGCTTGTGTTGCTTGATATACGAGACAATCCGATTCTGTCGCGGCTTGTTTCTATACGACAACCAAAGAGGAAGCGCCCATACATTGAGAACAAGAATCGATCGCGACTCCTGCCGCGTCAATGCCGTTGGGCTTGCTTTTATCCATGATGGCGTTTCATCCATGAATTGAATCTCCCTTTCAATTCGGTGCCAGTGTTGAATTTCATGAAGCCTTGCGCCATTGGGAGTAACAGTGTGCTTTTCTGCTCGGCGCGTCCCTGACGCGCTAAGACCGGCTAGCACTACACAGCAGCATTCCAACGCAGAAACTCGTTATACCATTTCGCTTGAATAATAGTGCATACTCTGCCTTAAAACATATCATTCACTTAGCCCGTAGGTGGGGCTTCTTGCCCCGCCGACTTTGCGCGGAGACGAGACTTCTTGATCCGTTCCACGGAAATTTACTGACCTGATTCACGCGATCAATGCACAAGCATTATAGAGAAATGGTATAGCCGGCGTCAGCCGCATAACAGTGACGCTGAAAAGGCGTTTGCACCGTCAACGCCTTGGATGATAGCAGGGGCATGTTACAGACAGATGACGATTATGTGAATGCTATCTTTCTATTTTGTTACGATTCTGTCACATTCCTGCCCCGTTAACACTGTCTTGGGTGCCTGCTCGGGAGCCATCCCCACATCGCGAAAATTCATAGCAACACCCAACCACTGCAGTACCGAAACTACCCGGAACCCAGTCATATCAAGGCATACAGCCCTTCTCCCGTTTCCGATGAAAACTCCAATTGTTATGAAAAGTATGAAATTTCCCACGACGACTATGCCTCTTCTTTAACCGGCGCGACCCGTCCCAAAACCGAATCTTTTACATTTTCTTTCCATGCCACTTCGCTTACCCTCCAACTTTCCATCATTCCGATAGCGACTTTGCCGCCTGGTATTCAAGCACGTTCTCATATTTTCCAAACTTTTTAAGGGTAATATTGCGAAAACTATGCGATAATTACGTAGGTTGGGTTGAGCAGATTTCCATGAAGAATCACATATAGTAGGAAGGCTTTCGATATTTCCGGTTCGCTTGAAACGCCGAAATTCCAGTGAAACCCAACGCTTCATCTGATTCATCACACCAGGAACCGAGCATTCATGCGCATAGTGACATCCGAATTCCCCGGAGCCGCATTCCCGCCGGGGACGATAGTATCGTTCAGGACAAAGACAGGCTTGCAGGAGGGCACCGTCCAAAAACTTCTGACACGGCGGGCGCGGGTTGGGACACGGCACGAAGGTTTATGGGACGTCCCGTACGGCGCCTTGACTTGTACAACGCCGGCGGCAGCGCCCGCCATGCCGCTCAAAGAGGTTGAGGCGCTCGGGCTGCGACTCGTCCGAAAACACGAAGCGGTGAACGGTCTGAAAAAAGGGTGGGATTTTGCGTTCGATCTTGCGCCTGTGCGCGGAGGTGTCTGTAGGTACAAGGATAAGCTGATCGCGCTTTCCGTAACATACTGCTTGAAAGCATCCAAGCAGGAGATTACCGATACGATTCTGCACGAAATTGCCCACGCCATCGTCGGACCGAATCATGGCCACGATGAGGCGTGGAAAACCGTGGCGCGGCGGATTGGGTGTACGGCGAAACGCTGCCACCACGTCGACCACACGCCCGCGCGCTGGCGAGGAGCGTGTCCGTGCGGTAAGGAGTGGAAACGGCAGCGCCTGAGTCAGCGGACACGAAGGGGCCGTTGTCCGAAGTGCAAGGAGAGAATAACTTGGCAAAGGGCAGAGGCAGCATCGTGAAGCGCAAACGGCTCACAGAAACTATACAGTCGGAAAATTGGCATTGAAAACCCACATTAGCGCCGCAATTCTGTGACATCGACCAAGTATGTTGCCCTCTACTGCCGAAGAGTACCAATTCATCGCCGCTGATGCTACGGAGAAATCATTGATGACTTACAACTGCCGACAAGTCTATAGTATCCTAACCGTCGTCGCCGTGCTCGTTTCAATCACGGTCCCCTTGGAAGCTGAATCGCCGGATTTCCCGGACCGTGTTCCGATGGTAGAACGCCCATTTTCGGATGATCCGGACAAGTTCAGCTTTGCTATCATCGGCGACAAGACCGGCGGCGGCGAGAACAAGTGGCACGTGTTCGACCGTGCCATAGCCGAAATCAATGCGCTAAAACCCGACTTTGCTATCATGGTCGGCGACCTGATTCAGGGGTACACGGAGGACATTAGGAAGATTGAGTCGGAATGGATTGAGTTCTGGGGGCGTCAATCGCCTTTGGAAGTCCCCTTTATACCGCTGCCCGGCAACCACGACATCACCAACCGCGTGATGTACGACTACTGGGTTGAAAATCTCGGGCGCACTTATTCGGCGTTCACCTACAAGCACTGCCTTTTTCTGCTGCTCAACACGGAGGAATGGCACGGTCTTCCCGAATCAGGCGATAGCGCGCCGGAGAACTGGTTCGGCGATCGGCAAATCGACTACGCGCTCACAGTGTTGGCGGAACACAATGACGTGCGGCACACCTTTGTTATGCTGCACAAACCCGCATGGCTGCATGAAGACTCGGGTTGGCTTGAGATTGAGGCGGGGCTTGCCGGACGTGAATACACGGTTTTTGCGGGGCACTACCACAACCTGACGCTGCACTCGCGGAACGACCGTCGCTATTTTGTTCTGGGCGCCACCGGCGGCGCTTTTACGCCGCGGGCGTCGAAGGAGTTCGGCGCGTTCGATCACTACAGCATCGTAACCGTGGACGGCGGCGATGTGGGCGTTGCGATCATCGAACCCGGCAACGTTCATCCGGCGGACATTTCGACGGCGGAATTCAAAGAGAAACTGGCGAGCCTAGTCACATTCGAACCCGATTTCAAGGTCAGCAGGAAACAACCGCCGTCCCGCGGCACGATTGAAGTGCGGTTGAAGAACACGCTCGAAAATCGTGTCAAAGCCGAACTCGCTTTCATCACCGATACGAACTGGCGGGTAACGCCGCGCATAGTTACCCTCGAAGCTCAACCGGGGGAGGAGATGAGGAGAATCGTGAAGTTTTCCTGCGCAGCCGACGCGTTGCTCCCCTTCCCTACCTACGGCTACGGGATTCTGTACGGTGGGGAGCGGTTGTACGGCCGCGCTGATATAATTAACCCGGTTGACCCGACGGACATGCATTCCGTCAAGGACTGGATGGTTCTAGGGCCGTTCGACCTGGGCGTGACACAAAAACCTACTACGCCGGGAGAATATCCGGCTGCGTTCACCTCAAACTTCCAGCCGAGGCTGGACACTTCAACCTACCCGGGGAAAACCGGGCAAATCGGCTGGCAGGAATACCGTACTGGAGATGGTCTGGTTAGTTTGGACGAGGCGTTTGGTGAACCGGATTGGGCAATCGGATACGGAGTGACCCATATCAAGAGCCCCGAGGATCGGACGGTTCTGGCGGCGGTGCAATGGAACGACATCGGGCGGCTCTTCCTCAACGGCGACGAACCCTGGGTGCAAATCACGGATAACCCACATTTGGGTTACGTCGAACTGCCATTGCGGGCGGGCTGGAACACCCTAATGGTAAAGTGCGCGAACTACACGGGCGCATGGAGCTTTCGGATAGCAATCGAAAACCCGCGGGACGACCTCCAATTCTCTAATCGGCAGAAGTAGGGTGGGCACCGCCCACCGTTTCTCGTAGAGATTAATCGGGCAAATAGACTAAGCTCGACTTTGTACATTTGAGCGACACAACAAGCGGTGTTAATCAAACGTTGAAGAAACATTGAGAGTGCGCCATTGTCCCTGTCGGAATAATTCTTTCAGCAAGCAACACTTTCTGGTCGGAGTCCCTTTCCTCGATCCAGAGGATCGAAATGTTAATAGAATGCGGCATGTCCAGATTTCCGCGCTCCAGCGGAGCGCCATGTGGTGTATTGATAGATAGTGTTACTTGAGAGGATTTTAACCATCTGGTCTTTTCGGTTGACCTGTGAAAAAATCTCAGCGGTTTCTAGTGCCATCACAGCGGGGCAAGATGGGATCTCTATCGCACTCACTATTCACTCACTTGACCGTAGGTTGGGTTGAACGGTACCTCGAAAAACTCACACATGGAGCACACATACCTTCGAATCTCCACATCCGCTTATAGGCACCAAAATCTTCGTGAAACCCAACACCTCAGCCAACCTCAACAATGAAGGCAAGCTTTATGTCCATTTACCTTGAACCGTCACAACTCAATTTTTGGGAAACTAACGGCTATCTCAGAATTCCCGGTTTTTTATCGGATAGCGAGGTTTCCGCACTGCGTCAATGGGTTGCCGAAATCGAAGGCTGGGAGCAGGATCCGGGTAGATGGATCCACCACTACGAATCGGTATCGGATGGCACCAGGCTCTCGCGTACCGAAGACTTCATTCCGTATCACGAGGGAATGAAATCGACACTGACGAGCGGCAAAGTGCCGGACGTTATCTCGGAGTTGACCGGAGAGCCAGCCGTTCTCTACAAAGAGAAAATCAACTACAAATATCCCGGCGGCGGCGGTTATGCCCCTCATCAGGATGCCCCCGCCTACGAGTTCGTCAAAAACCACACCACATGCTTAATCTCGATAGATGCGTCGACGGCAGAGAACGGGTGTCTGTACTTCTCGCCCGGGCGGCATCGCGAGGGCATGATTGCGCTGGACGCTGACGGCTGTATTGATCCCGACGTTGCAGATAGCATGGATTGGGTTGCCGCGCCCACGCAGCCGGGCGACATTCTGTTGTTCAGCTCCTACGTTCCGCACAAGAGCGGCGAAAACGGCTCAAATCTCCCCAGACGCATCATCTACGCCGTCTACAATAACCTCTCCGACGGCGATTGGCGCGACAAATATTACGAGGACAAGCGTCAAGCTTTTTCACAATATGCGGGGGACGAGTCGGGAAAATCCGGTCAAATCAGTAAGATAGCCCATTTTCAAGGAAGGACGGTTTTGAACCATGAAGAATAGCCCCCACGAAACGCTCGCGGAGGACATGACAGGCGCATCGAGCAGTCAGAAGGTTGCCGCCTTATTCGACTTTATGATGCGGAGAGGACAGACTTTCTACGACGAGTCCGTGACGCAACTTGAACACGCGCTCCAATGCGCCAACCAAGCGAAAATTCATGACGCCACGGCAACGCAGATAACAAGCGCCCTGCTGCATGATCTCGGTCATTTTCTGCTGGACGAGCACAACGCCGACAAAGCGTTTTTGGCGGACGACCTGAATCACGAAGCGGTGGGCGCGGAGTTTATGGAGGCGTTCTTCCCGGATGCGGTAACGACGCCGGTGCGGTTGCACGTTCCCGCAAAACGCTACCTCTGCACGACAGACGCGGCGTACTACGACGGATTATCCGAAGCGTCAAAGCGAAGTTTACGAGTTCAGGGTGGTGTGATGTCGGATGAGGAGCGGTCCGCGTTTGAGCGAATCCCCCATTTCGAGGATGCGCTCAGCTTGCGCCGGTGGGACGATCTCGCGAAAGTGAAAAACCTCGAAACACCCGGGTTGGAGACTTACCGCGGCGTTGTAGAGAGTTGTTTGCGGTGAGGCGTTAGGGATTGCCAATTCGTATCGATGCACCGCCTGCGTACAGAATCACAGCGAAACCCAACTTACGCATTTTCGGTGTTGACGCTTACACGTTCTCTGATTTCGGCGCGAAGATCGTTTGCTGCATTATTAAGTTGTTCTGTGAATTTCCTCGTGTCCTCATGAATCGCTTGGGAGTTGGCATCAATCTTATCGGAATGTCGTTGGATTTCAGATCGCATGTGGCGCATCTCTTCGCGAATTTCATTAGTGATCGCAAGCGTTGCAGAAAATCCGTGATTAAGGGTAATTGTGAGTTTGGTGATCCTGCTACCTATGTGCTTTCCCCGTTTATCGATTGAGCGATCCATATCAACCTTGCTCTGAAATCGCCACCCCAACAAAAACACCGTAACTCAGATTCCCAGAAATGTACACAAATTGACTATAAGCAGAAGCCATACCGTCAAAACATCAATAGAGTTGTCCATTGTCTCAAACTCTACCTTCTACGCCAAATTCTCAAGCCGTTTCGCTCCAAATTAACTGCATACCCAAATCACACGCCGCCAATTAAAACGATTCAATTGTTTTGGATACATGCAGTCTGGACGAAGTCGGAAATTTTATAGCCATCAATCGCACCCTTCAACTTGTGATTACCCTAATATAAGCGGCAGGATGAAGGGCACAATCAACTTCTGAATCACGGTTAGCGTTCCAAAGATTGAATAAAACACGGCGCACAGCACCAGCCCAATCTGCCGCCAAACCGGAGGCCAAATCTCTTTCGGCAGGAACTTCCGGTTCACGTAAAGCGTGTGCAGCGACGTAATCACCAGCAGGTATCCGCCAATCGTCGCGGAAACCAGAATCATGAAAAACGGTTTGGCTAGGTACATGGCGACGACGCCCCAAAGAATATAAACGATGAGAATAGGATAATAGATGTATTTCGCATCCGATTCTTTCATTCCCCTCGCCTTTGAGAACCCTGTCCAGATGATGTCCGTGTAACGACGCGGAACCATGTCCACGTTGCCCAACTGCGTGGAAAATAGCACCCAAAACCCGCACAACAGTGTAAGATACCAAAAGATTTGCCCACCCTTCTCCGCGAGTCCCTCCGCTTGGAATGCCGCTGCCGACCACTCGTCAATCGCCTGCCCCGCCGGGACAAATGAAATGGTTAGCATTGCGGGAAGCGCCATCCCGAAAAAGCAGCCTACCACCCAGATATAGTATTGCTCGAAGCGGTTATACTTCCACCACTCGCGGAAGCGTTTCACGTTTTCCGGGGTAATTCGAAACACCTTGCCGAGATGCGACAGCGTCACCTTCTGCCCGCCGATTATCGACGGTATGGCTCCAACCAGTCTGCTCATGCCCCAGCCCTTATCGCGGACGTAGTTGGTAATGGTAATGTTCCCCAATCCGCCGCTGCCGGCGAACGCCGCAAACGCACCGAGCAGCAGCCAGTCAATCCCGCCGCCGCCCTCGTCCGGCGAAGGCAATGCGCCGAAACTAAAGAACCCTTTGATAACCGTCCACCAAACCTTCGGGGAGACCATGAAGATGTCGATGATGAGCAGGTATCCGATAATCCATACGACCATGACGAGTTGAACTTTCTCAAGGGCGTTATAGATTTTGCCGCCGAACAGAACAATAAAAAGACAAACGAAGAAGATGAGATACGCAAATGTCCGAACCGTTCCCTGATCGGCATCGGCGGGCATATACCCCAACCACGCGGCGGCAACGGCTGTAGCCGCCGCCATCGCCCAGCCGGGCCAGATCCCGAAGAAGTCGATGATTGAATAGAAGAACGCCCAGAACCGCGACCCCGGACGGCACCGCATGTAGCCGCTCAACATCGGTTCGCCCGTGTAAAGGGTGTAGCGTATGGATTCCGTGTTGAGGAACGCCTGAAGGAAGATGGCAATCGACGCTATCCAGAGTAGCCTGCCGCCGTATTGTGCCGTAATCGCGGGACCTAACAGCCATTCCCCGCTGCCAATCGATCCGCCAAGCATGATGATTCCAGGACCCAGGATATTGCGAAATGCACCCCCGAAACGGTAGGCCGGCGGTGCGGGTAGATCATGAACCTCCCAGTCCGGCAAACACCCGCCGGGGACCGTTTCCGCGGCTGATCTGTCCGTGTTATTTTGATTTTCTGCCATATCGTCTCCGATTTCCCGTAGGGTGCGCGCTGCGCACCGGCCTTTTGCTCCTTCGCAACCAAGAGGCGATTTCTATCGCAGTGCGTCGGCAAATGATGGCGGGCAATGCCCACCCTACACATAGGCTATTCATTCGGTTGATCGCTATTCGCTCATTTGACTTCGTTATTCAGGCGCATAATCGATTGTTGGATATCGTTTGTTCCCACCCTTACATGCTATCGCGACCGGGAGGTCGCTCCTACAAAATCCGTGTCAATTTACGCCATCCCATAGTTCCAATCTTTAAGGCGTTTGTGCGCCCTGTGTCTCCACATAGAGCGAATATAAAGATTGGCTGCCAGCCATAAACAGCCGATTCCTCTTGACGCCGCCGAAGCACAGATTGGCGCAAACCTCGGGGAGATGGATTCTGCCGATGAGGTCGCCGTCCGGGGCGAAGACGTGTACCCCGTCGAATCCTTCGCCAGCCCAGCCCGCCGACGCCCACAGGTTGCCGTCAATGTCGCAGCGTATGCCATCCGAAGTTCCCGGCGCCATGTCGCAAAAATTCCTGCCGTTCGTCACGCTCGAACAGTCCACGACATCGTAGACGCGGATGTGACGAGAATGATCCGGCTTGTGCGAGACGCCGGTGTCAACCAGATAGAGACACGAGTAATCGGGCGAGAAACATAGTCCGTTCGGTTTCTCAAGTTCGTCTACCACCACGGTTGCCTCGCCGGTATCCGGATTGAGGCGGTAGACGTTGGTCGGTAACTCGAAATCTGCCCGGTGTCCCTCATAATTCAAGAGTATCCCGTACCCCGGATCGGTGAACCAAACGTGCCCGTCTTTGTGCACCACCGCATCGTTGGGCGCGTTCAAGCGCTTGCCCTCGAACATGTCCATCAGTACCGTGATTGTGCCGTCAAGCTCGGTGCGCGTGACGCGGCGTGCGCCGTGTTCACAGGTAATCAGCCGCCCCTGTTTGTCGCGCGTGTTGCCGTTGCTGTTGTTGGAAGGCGATCGGTAGACGCTAACCTCGCCCGTCGCCTCCGTCCAACGCAAGATTCTGTTATTGGGGATGTCGCTCCAAAGGAGATAGCGTCCATCGCCAAACCATACGGGGCCTTCCGCCCAGCGGCAACCGGTCCAGAGACGTTCCACCGCCGAATTTCCAATTGCATAATTTTTAAACCGCGGATCGAGTATTTCTATTGCCGGATCGGGATACCGAACCGGTCCCCCATCCCAATTTCTATTCATAGATGCCTCCACCGTGTTTCTCTACCGAATCCATAAGTAGGGTACGGCCCTTGTGCCGTACCGAAACCAGGAGTAACAATCATGATTGCCCCGACCGGACTGTTTGCGATCTACTGACGCCAATTGGGGAGAGGTCCGTAGGTTGGGTTGAACCCCGTGAAACCCAACATTTTGGCTTTCATTTCTTCGTTCGTTAAGATTTAGACGACGTGGAAGCGTACCTTCCACTCTTCCGTCCCTCACTCCGACGAAAACGTGAACAGAAGGCTGTGGCTATAGACATCTCCCGGACGCAGAATAACCGATTGCCAACCGGGCGTCCCCTCTTTGTTGATTGCATCCGGAAAGTGCTGGGTTTCGAGACAGAACCCCGCATGTTTTTTGTAGACCGTATCGTCCTTGCCGGTGAGTGAACCATCAAGGTAGTTGCCGGTGTAGAGTTGCACCCCCGGCGCGTCTGTGTGCACTTCCATCTTGCGACCGGAACTCGGTGCACTGACACGTGCCGCCAATCTCATCTCCCCCGCCTCCCCATTGAGAGCGAAATTGATGTCGTATCCTCCCGGATCCTCGCCGCCATCCCCGGGCAACTGTCCAATGTCCCGTCCAATCGGTTTGGATTCGCGGAAATCGTACGGCGTGTTTTCCACCGATGCAATCTCGCCGGTGGGGATGACCGTTTCGTCGGTCGGCGTGTAGTTGTCGGCATTCAGGCTCAATTCGTGCTTGAGGATATCGCCGGCGTCATGCCCGGCGAGATTCCAGTACGCATGATTGGCAAGATTCACGATGGTGGGCGCATCGGTTTCTGCGCGCATATCTATCCGAAGGTCGCGCGTCATTAGGGTGTAAGTGACCGTCACCGTCAGGTTGCCGGGATAGCCCTCTTCGCCGTCGGGGCTGACGTATTTCATTGTCAAGAACGCACCGTCGGCGCCTTTCTTTGACTCTACGACATCCCACACCTTTTTGTCAAAGCCCTCCTCGCCGCCGTGCAGGTGGCTGGGACCGATGTTGGTCGCGAGTGTGTACTCCTTTCCATCAAGCGTGAATTTGCCGTCGGTGATGCGGTTCGCGACTCTGCCGACAGTGCAGCCGAAATACGGGTGACCGGCGAGGTAGCCGTCAAGCGTATCGAATCCGAGGGCGACATCGGCGTTCTCCCCGTTGCGGTCAGGGAGGTGAAGTTCCGTGAGGAGCGCCCCGTAGTTGGTGATTTTTGCGGTTATGCCGTACCCGTTCTTGAGCGTGTATAGATAAACGGGTGTGCCGCCAACCGTTCCCCATTCGCTTTTGTGGATACCTGCGCCGCCGTGCCCTGTAACGTGTGCTCGGGCGGACGTCACCAGTAAGCCCACCATGAGCATTAACGCAACTGTGTATACGGAAATTCCCATCGTTTACCTCCTTGGAATAGAGAATGAATTTCTTTTCGAATCTTCAGATTATCCTTCTAAATCTGTAGGGTGCGCACGGCGCACCAGCCTTTTCTCATGCAAGATACCCCGTAGATTGAATAGTGCACGGTAAAGAATCCAGACAACGAGTGCTTGCGGTAGGAGAGAATTCCAATTCCTGATGTGTGTGGATACTCATCGCTCGGGATTAGCAATCAGGATTCTCTATCGCGCTCTCTATGCGGTCGCTTGTACCTTCCTTATTCAATCGCTTGATTATTACCACCGCAATCCAATAGCACTCACGATTCATCTGCGCCAGTATGTGCGAGGCTTCTTCCGAGTTTTGCTAGCCTCGCGCTTTTTCTTCTCCTCTAGTTTCGCGTGGTAGAGTTGATGACACTCACGGCAGAGCGCGGTTAAATCTGTGAGCCGCTCTTTGCCTCGGCGTTGGTAATTCACGTGATGCACCTCGGTGGCGGGGGCACCGCAGACGCGACACTTCCCGCCAGATTTTTTCATGATGGTATCGCGCTTTGATTTCCATTTTGACGATCCCAGATACGACCTGTAATTGCGTTGACGTGTTTGCTTGGACGGTTGATGTTGTCTTTTTCGCTGCGCCACTGTGAACCATCCTTTCGAGTAAATGTCAGCACTCCTGTAGGGTGCGCACCTGTCGAAGTTATGAAATATGAGTAGGATGGGCGATCCCCCTGGGACCTCTATCGCGCTCATTATCCATTCGCTTGATTCTCCCACAATCGGGGAACAATAAGCTCTATCGGGATTGGATACCGTACCCAATGTCTCACGTGGCACTCCGCTGGAGTGCAGGAACTGGGACTTTTCCTTTCTATTGACATGCCGCCCCTCCGGGGCGGGGAGCCGCGTTCTGGAGGGGATCTCTGTGGGAACGCTATCGCGCTCATTATCCATTCGCTTGATCCTCCCACAATCGGGGAACAATAAGCTCTATCGGGATTGGATACCGTACCCAATGTCTCATATGGCACTCCGCTGGAGTGCAGGAATTGGGACTTTTCCTTTCTATTGACATGCCGCCCCTCCGGGGCGGGGAGTCGCGTTCTGGAGGGGATCTCTGTGGGAACGCTATCGCGCTCATTATCCATTCGCTTGATCCCCGCTCCTATGAAGATGGTGGGCGGTGCCCACCCTACAGATCTCGTTCAGGCCTCAGAGGCTTGTTGCTTTGCCCTTCGCTTGGCGGCGAAACGCTTGATGAACTCGTCGACCGTGACGCCGATCAGAATCACGCTACCGATCACCGTGAACTCGGACTCGGTGGCAACGTTTAGGAAAAACACCGCGTTCTTTATCACTTCGACCATCGCCGCCCCGCAGATGATGCCGCCGATAGTTCCCTCGCCGCCGCGAAGGCTGCACCCTCCGAGCACCGCGCCCGCAATGGCGTACAACTCGTAAAAGTTTCCGAACGTCGAGGGTTGAACCGAGTTCTGATCCAGCGCGAACAGCATCCCTCCAAACCCCGCCAGCACCGAGCAGATCATGTAGGCACAGATGACCATCCGATCCGTGTTGATTCCGCTGAAGCGTGCCGCCTTTTCGTTTCGACCAAGCGCCAACAGGTAACGTCCGTATACCGTTTTGTTGAGAAAGAGCGCAGCGATGCCCCCGAGCAGCAGAACAATCACGAACGGCATCGGGATGACGTCAAACACCCGGTACTTCACGATGAGGCGCAATCCCTGAAAATCGTTGCCGAAACCTTGGTTAATCTCACCCGTGATGTACCGGGCGACGCCGCGGTAGATGAACAGCCCGCAGAGCGTGACGATGAAGGGTTGCAACTTGAGCTTGGTGATTAACAGCCCGTGCGCGAAGCCGATTGTCAACGCTAGAAAGATGACCAGAGCGAAACCGACGCCGACGGGCAGCCCTTTACCGACCAGAAAAAGCGGAAAGAGCGAACCGGACAGCCCGATCAGTGAGCCGATCGAGAGATCGATGCCGGAGGTGATAATTACAAACCCCGCCCCGATAGCCAGGATACCGTAGAGCCCCGTCCACCGCGCCATGTTCGTCAAGTTGCCGACTCCCAGAAAGAGCGGCTCGATTATCCCGGTGATGAGGAAGATGACTGCCAAGAGCAGGAAAATTGCCAGCGTCTTTTTCATGAATCTTAACCGTTATGCACTTCGGTTTGTAGAAGTTTGGTTCATCCAGGGTTGGGGATTGCGTTCACGGTCTAAAGACAACCTGCTATAGTATTTCAATGGGGATTCTATCGCACCTGAGATTACTCGCTTGATTCCACCCCACAACTATCCGGCCGGTTGATGTACGGCTGATTCATGCTTACGGAGTATTGGGGCATACCCCACATAGCGCTCCTCTGGAGCGCGGGGTTTTGGTCATCGCTATTCTATTGACATTGCGCTCCTCTGGAGCGCGGAAATGGGACTAATACCATTTCGCTTGAATAACAGTGCATATAGAGCCTGTTTGAATACTCGATAGCCAAGCAATTTTGGTCATTTATAGGAAGTTTTTTCGCGTTTTTATATTTGTCTGTCGCGTATCTGTCGCCCCGCTGGGGCTTAGGTGCATGGGGCTTTGGCGTTTCTATATACCTTCCGCCCACTGGGGCTTTTAAAGGCTGGTGCGCAGTGCGCACCCTACAAATGTACTTTTTAAACAGGTTCTATAGTGTTTTCCTTATACTATTATGAAATGCCCCATACCAACTGTTGCGCTTCACACCAAACCCCGTAGTCGGGAATCAAACTAACGAATAGTGAGTGCGATAGAGATTCCCTTGCCCCGCTTTGGAAAGACTTGATTGACGCGATTAATACACTACCAATTTTCGGCTGACCCAGTTGCCAGTCCCATGACCGCCTCTTCACTGAGCATATCGCGCCCGAGTTCACCCGCCAGCGCTCCATCGTGCATGACCAACACACGATCCGAAATCCGAAGAATCTCCTCAAGGTCACTGGAAATTGCCAAGATAGCTACACCCTGACCTGCCAGGTCTTCGATCAACTGGTAAATCTCGCTCTTGGAGCCGACATCAATACCCCTGGTAGGCTCGTCTAGGAGGAGGACTTTCGGTTTGAGGGAGATCCACTTGGCGAGCACCACTTTCTGTTGATTGCCGCCGGAGAGCAGCCCGACCTCGTTTTCGATGGAAGTTGTCTTCACATTGAACTCGTCCACCGCATCCGCCGCAAGGTCGGCGACCTCCTTCTGGCGCACGAACTTTCCTGTCTGATAGCGGTCTAGCGCGGACAACGAGATATTGTCGCGGACGGCTAACTCCGTAATCAGCCCGTAATCGCGGCGATCCTCAGGTACGAGCGCGATGCCCGCGTTGATTGCGTCGCGGGGGTTGTTGATTTCTACAATCTCTCCGTCTACCGCAATCGTCCCGGAGACAGCGCCGTCGACGCCGAAGATTGCCTGCGCCAACTCCGTCCGCCCCGCTCCCACGAGACCCGCCATGCCAACCACTTCGCCGGCGTGGAGCGTGAAATTGATGGGGCGATCCGTATGCCCGGGCACCACCAAATCGGCGACCTCAAGCACCGGCGCACCTCTCTGATGTTCTTCATGTTGATAGAATTGCGTCAGCGATCTTCCCACCATCAGCGATACCATGCGCTCATGGTCAATCTCGCGGCGCTCCAACTCGCCGCTATTTTCACCGTCTCTGAGAACAATGACCCGGTCGGCTATCTGACCGACTTCCATCAGGCGATGGGAGATGTAGACGATACAGACGCCCCGGGATTTCAGACTTCGGATAAGATTGAAGAGGCGGTCCGTTTCGTGTTGAGTCAGGCTGCTCGTCGGCTCATCCATGATGATCATCCGGGCGTTCTGGGACAATGCCTTGGCGATCTCCACCATCTGCTGGTGCCCGATGGAAAGCTCACGGACGGTTGTCTCGGGATTGCAGTCCATCTCAAGTTGATCTAGGATATCGCGGGTGTCCCGGCGAATCGCTTTCTGGTCGATGATACCGATTCCCCCGAACTTGCGCGGCTCCCGTCCGAGGTAGATATTCGCCCCTACGCTCAAATTGTCCGAGAGATTGAGCTCTTGATGAATAAATGCGATTCCCAGCTCTGTTGCTTTGGAGACTGTCGTGATGGTCACCGGTTGCCCTTCAAGCGTGATGCTTCCCGCGTCGGGCGGATGGACGCCGGCGATGACCTTCATCAACGTGCTTTTGCCCGCGCCGTTTTCCCCGATGACCGCAACGACCTCTCCGGCGTGAAAGACGGCATTCACGTGGTTCAGCGCGTGCACCCCCGGGAAGCGTTTGTGTATTCCAGTCGCCTCCAGGAAGGGGTTTGCATCAGTGTTCGGCATAGTATTTCCGGGATTTGTCATTTCACGGTAGAAGGTATGAGGTAGGCGGGTATATTACGAATCTTTAGAGATAGAAACCGAGTTTTTTCTTCAAAACTCGGTTTCTCTAAATGAATTGCGCAACTCCTGATTTATTCCGGCATCGGCTTGTTCATTAACTCGTCAATCACGCCCTGCCGCCGCTGCTGCGCATTCAGCACATCCAATTTCCCGACAAAAATCATCAGTTTGCCGCCGTCTGGCAGCGCCTCTTTGACCAACTTGCCAACCTGCCGCCCGCCGAGATAGTTATTCGTTCCGAGATAGAACAGGCGGTTGCTGTCGGGCGCGTCGCTGTCGTGGCACAGGAGGTCGACCTTCTCGGCTACCTTATTGAGAAGTTGCGTCTGATTCTTCGGATCAAGCGGGCTCACGGCAATCCCCTTAATTTCGTCTTTCTGGATAAGGGTTTCTAGGATCCGATTCTGTTCCGCCGATGAACCGTCGTGGGGAATCTTGAAATCGCAGAGCACGCCGAAATCCTGTTCCGCTTTATAGCAGCCGGCTCTGGCATAATTCCAGAACTCGTTGGGGACATTCACCACGAAAGCGAAATGATGCCCGCCCATGGGCTTTTCCGCGGCTTTCGCGGTTTCACCCATCGCACTGAGTTCCTTGAGGTTCGCCCAAAATTCATCGACGTTGTCCTTCTTAATCACCTTGGTCGGGATGTCCAGCGTTTTGTTCGGCGGAATCACGGAGGTGTCGCCCTCCGCCAGCGCGTTTAGGTATTTCATCGACTGGTAGCCGAATTCGTATGGCTGCTGCACGACGGTGCCGTGCACATGGCCGTCCTTGATTCCCTGCAACGTCGAGCTATCTTCGTCGAACGAGATTAACTTCACCTTCCCCTCCACCCGTGCGTCCTTCACCGCTTCGAGGCATTGAGGGGTATTGTACGCCCAAAGCCCGACCATGGCGTCGATGTCGGGATATTTCTTCAGGGTGTTTTCGGCGTTCTTCTTTGCCGCCGCCGAATCGCCCTGATCCGTCCGCGTGTCGAGAATGATATAGTTCCCAGCCACGATGGCGCTTGCCGGGAGATCGCTGCCCTTCTCACAGCCGCTCGCCGTGATAAGGAGCAACAAAATGAGTAGCAGTGGGATTACCGAGATTTGCCGTATCATGTGAGCTCCTTTGATTGTTGGACCGTTATTCCGTCATGTGAATCACGAAGGTCGTTTGACGACATTTTAGCAGAAGCGGGAACTTTGAGCAACTTCAAAGCGACTGCCGCGGATGCCCAACACCCCTGAAATCGCCGAGTCGTCACATTTTTAGGTTTACATCACACATCAGATTCTGTTGCAAGTGGTTTGGCGATGCGTGCGCAGGTAGAAGTGTCGGTTGGGTTGTGCCGGCAAGGGAGTGGATAACGAGAGACCAGATGAGTTTGAAGTTTAGGACCACGTCCTTGTGAACGAGATTGCGACGAATCGTGGCACGGTTGAAGAAAGGAAATCAATCAGGGCAAGATGCCCCTCCTACATGTGGGAAATAGGGAATGGCGGGCAGAAGATCTTTATCGCGCTCCTTATCCAGTCGCTTGATCCTACGAACGGAGTGGGGAATCGCGATTCGGCGATCGCTCCTACAGAAGGATGGCCCAGGTTCTTTATCGCGCGAGACCAAAGTTGCCTGTGGCTGGAGGCGGGAACCGCGCCCCTACGGGAATTGGGGGAGGCAAGATACTCCAATGTAACCGGGAATGAGTATGCCTGAGCACACTAAGGTAAATTGTTGTCCACCAACCTTGCTTGCTCAATGACTTGGCAGCAGACCCAGCAGAGAATTAGCGATGTAGCCGAATATGGAATGCAAGTTGAGGTGTCGTGTATGTTAACTGCTAGAGTTAGTTAGAGGACGGAGCCGCGCGCACTCACACTGTAATTGATTGTGAAATCGGCAACGAAGTTAGACGTTTCGTTCCTTGCATTATCCCCGTATGTTCTGAAGGAAAGTTATTTGCTCACCGCGCGAACTATGCTGAAAAAACCGATAATTAAAACGAAAGCGATGAGTATATTACCGTCCGGTTCGCGCTTTTTCGGTTTGGAGGGAGGTGGACGGGTGAACATGATTTTATTATCGATACTGCCGCCTTCCAGTATCACCCGTATGCTGTCTGTCGTCCCGGGGTAATATTGTGTCCATTGTGTGGATATGCCTGCTGGTAGGGAAGTCGGGGCGAAACTCTCGTAATATAAATTGTAAGGTAAGGCCTCCTTGTCGTGAAATTCGGTAATGATGGCAGCTTGTTCATAGGCACGATAAATACTAACAACCGCGTCAAAAATGCTGTCCACCAGTGTATCTCCATGCGAGGACGGATAAGAGGTGTTCAATCGGGCAATTTGCGCCGCCTCTCGCCAATTCCCGCCGTACAATTTATACATTACATGATCAAGTGGTAGTGGTTTCACGATAGAATTCCTAGCATCAATGACCTGTAGCGGGTTGAACTCTAATAGGTAAGTGTTCGGATTGTTATTGCGACAAGAGACGCTAATGCCAATAAAGCTATTAGTGGAGTTCTCAAGTTGACGGAATTGCGTACAAATCATTTCGAACGTTAGTCCTTCGTTCTCTAACTTGCCAATTTCGACCGTTGCACCGTGGATTTCCTGCGGTGTGTGCCACAGATGGGATTGCCATTGACGCGCATAAGGGGTAGTGCAACCCATTGTCAGGGTCACTAGAGTTAGAATGAGTAAGGCTTTCAATTCATGGGTCTCCTTTCGCCGGAAGCCAACAATCATCGGCAAATAGAAGCATTGTACCGAATAATTAATATGCCGGGACCAAACACGAGTTAAGGTGTCATACATGCCAGTCGTGGAAGAGCTAGTATTGGTGAAGTTGGGCATGGAACTAATCGATTTCGAGCTCTATTGCGCGACAGGTAAATGCGAAAGTACCAAAAACGTCATCGGCACGGCTTTTGCTGTTGGGATAGCCCAAAGCCACAATGCCGTGAGGGTATGGTGATTTCTGTACGCCAAATGCGACGTGGGCGGTGACACGAAAAGCATTTCGCTTGTCATCATACCATTTTACAACACTTGCGATCTTATGTAGGTCAATTTCAACATCGTCCAGGCTGTGCACAAACCTGTCGTTTACCGGACCATCGTTTAAGAGTTTTCGTTGCTGAATGTACGCAAATTCTTTGGTGCAAGGCCCTTTCAGAATGACGACTTTTTCACGTTCATCTGCTAAACAGTTTAACGGCCCGCAATTATTCGGAAAATGTGCCAAGAGTTGATGACCGCTCTCATAGGGGTGGCATGTGATGCGTCGAATAAACCTAAGATTAATCAAAGCTTCGACGGGTATACAGGCAGCGCCGTTTGGAATTTTCAGGAACATAGAGGTGTAGCTCCGATTTGAGATTTAGGGGACAGTACGCGGCAGTTTCTCACAATGTAGTATATTTCCGATGGTCACTTTCCACGTCATCGTAACGCTTTGATACCGTGGTGGGCAATTTCTGCAATTCATCGGGTTTGAGAATGAAGATTGTAGCTACTGTCAACTTCGTCAACGCAGGCTCATAAGCTGGTATTTCGGCTTGGTGATTTCATCTGTGGTCTCATGTCTTTCGGTAATCTCTTGAATTCTTGCCGTGTACTCGGCGCTCATTCTTGCCGTGCTAATGGCCTCAATGGCTTCGTCAGCAATGGAGCCAGAATAGACTTTGCCATTAGCATCAATTTCGAATCTTTTGGATTTCAGAGACGCGCCTATTAGCGTACCGGTAATGGTAACCGTTGACGGATCTTCTTCTTGAAATCTCTGCAGAATTTCAATTACCTCCTGCATCTGCGTTTTGGACAGGTACGCGGCTCCGCCTCGTTCAGGATGTGGTGAGGTCCATGTGAGATTGGTGTCGCTTACGGATTCGGTGAGCGATTTTAGGAGTTTGGTATAGTTCTCTGCAACTCTTGTTCTGAGATGTCCAAGGAGTTTTTTGAGTTTGTCTTGGTCATTTCCGGCATTGAGAAGTTCCAAGAATTTTTCGATCGCATCTCCGAAATCAGAATTACTGAAAAGGTCAACGTTTTCTGTGGACGCTAGTCGAATATCGAATGATCCTGCCCCAATTCCTATTAGTGAAATTTGCATCCTACGTCTGAGGTCCTCTGTGACTTGATTTAAGTTAAAGCATATCATTCCGACTGTGTTAATGACGTCTTGAAGTGTTCCAAGAATCTGGCTTAGGGCAGTGGCAGGTGCTTCTGTACCGAAGACGCCCTCAAAATTGAGAGTTAAATGCAGAATTTCTTGCCTTCTGGATTTCGCTATATTTTCGGGACTACTCAGCACCGGGAGCGTATTGGTTTTAATATTGAGACGTTCACCGGGGATTGGGAGCATGTCTTCAGAGATTTGATCGGGCAGGATGGAGTCGAATTCGATTTCGGTCTGACTGTCGTACGGAACTATTGCCTGGACCAAATAGCCATTCTCTGGATCAGCGAATGCGTGATGCAGGTCAATTGCTCCGGCTCGAATGCAATTGAGACGTCCCTCGGAGACCGCACCGTACAGCCATGTCTCATTTTGCTCGTTTTCATCGGCGGCTACAACCAGGTAGAGATGTCCAGCAGCGTTCCTACAGGAAAAGAGGACTGGCTGATCGTAGTATTCGAAGGTTTCTAAAATTTCGAGTCTACCCAACACGCGGTTATTGAGTAAGTCATCCATCATATACCTCTGTGTTATTCGACTGTTCGCTATCTAACTGTTGATAACGTTAAAAACAGTCCAAGGCTTTCCTTCAACGGGTACCCACCAAGTATGATGTGATTCCTCTTTTGACGGTGTGTGTTGAATCATGCCAAACGTTGGATTTAGACTACCTTTTGCAATCTGTCTGTTTTTGAATTTTCTGGACCGCTTCTTAAGTCGTTCCCGTAGTCGCTCGCTGTCTGATATGTCTCTATGGACGGAGAGTCCATAGATCTTGAGAGTTTTCTTTTTTATGGCTCCTCGTGGGTTTTCTTCAAAGACTGATTTGAAATCTTCTGCCCGTGCCGGGTCGTGTTTCACGAGGCGGTACACTTTTCCGGAAGCAGGTTCGGCTTCCGCTGGAGGACAGTTTTCTGGAAAAAAATCTGGCCATGTCAACTTCGTAAGGCTGTCGCCCTCGTTATTCACTCGGTTGATCCTTTCATTTTATAGGTGATTGACTACCGAGTGTCGTCCTATCAGCCTTTTTGAACACTTCGGCAAATATACTATACATATATTAAGTTGTCAAGTCTATATTGGTGTGCGGATATAGACTCTGTAATTGGTACAGTTTTGGAGAGGGCACACATCACTGGGTGGCGTAACGCATCCTGTCGCTCAAATAACGTGCATAGTGTGCCAGAATGTCGAAGGTGCTGTCAATGAAAAATGCCGTCACTGTCTACCCAATGCTTGTCGAATAGGCGCGTCTGTTGTAGCGCAGTCGGATTCGGAACGCCCGCGGTCTAGAGAGCCGAGTTTGAGCAGTTCTGCGGGAACAGAGCGGGACGTTTTCGGGGCGGGGCAAGATGCCCCTCCTACATGTGGGAAACAAGCCATGGTGGGCAGAAAATCGCTATCGCGCTCATTATCCATTCGCTTGATCTCCGTCTGGAGTGGGGAGTCGCGATTCGGAGCGGATCTCTATCGCAGGATTTACTATCGCCCGGGATCAACTATCGGGATTCACTATCGCGCTCATTATCCATTCGCTTGATCGTACGTTATTCACTCACTTGATTCTTATCAGCCGGTTGATCGATTCATTGATCAGTGCGCGCCCTAGACTTTTGAAACGCTGTTGGTATTTCATTTGAAACACGGTTACATTTGTGGTATGCTTTTGACGAATAGCGAGGCGCGCTTTGAACGCTTTGCGGAAGGAATCCGTAGCTCACAACGGCACCGTCAATAGCATCCCGTCCCCTCTTTGGAGTAATCTTACCTCAACCTTGAATACGCCATGCGGCTTGAAGTCGGTATCATCGCGCTTGTTGCCGAAGTGTTGGGCGTTCCCGCCGATCGCAATGCACAATTCGATTGGCTGACGAACAAGCCGACAGCGGAGCATTTTGGAGAGCATTACTCGAAAATTCTTCAACTCTTCGAGGAATTGGGCGGCGATAAGGACGGACTGATCGGGAAGGCGGACGGCTACTTGACTCCGGACGCCTATTTCGCGGAGCCTTATAACTTTATCTTTGAGTTTGACGAACTGCAGCACTTCACCGTCCCTCGGCAGAAAACGTTGGCGCTGTATCCGGCGGAGGTGTCGTTGGCGTATGACCGGGGACAATACCTTCGGTTCTGCGCGGAATACCACGAGGCGGCGGTTCGGAAGGGAACGGATCGATTTCGGCGCAAAACCGCTGATTTCCCTTTCGTAAATGGACGCGCCGCGCAGCGCGCTTTCTTCGACACGTTTCGAGATTGGCTGCCGCCGCTGCACGGGCTTAGTCCGACGCTGCGCATCGCCGAGTTTGAAGTTGCCAAAGTCCTTCGCGGGGAGCTCACGGGCAAAGCCGCAAGGGAGTACGTCGCCGCATTACTGGAACCGCGGCTGGGGACGAGGTTTGAGCATACTTTTTCAAATTAGGAACTTGTGCAACTGCACGGGGATTGTGCCTGTTATTTTGTATAGACTTCGTTTAGGAATGGACACCACACCGTATAATGAGTAACCAAGCCGCGTACGACGCGGACCCTTCGACGTACCCCATCCTTCAACAGATTGGTAACACGCCTCTGGTCAAGATCAACATTTTTTCCGACGAATTTCCAGAGGTTGAAATCTACGCGAAAGCCGAGATGTACAACCCGGGCGGGTCGATCAAGGATCGTTCCGTACTGCGGATGTTGATAGAAGCTATCCGGACCGGGGAGCTGAATCGGGATAAAATAATTCTGGACTCAAGCTCGGGTAACGCCGGAATAGCGTATGCCATGATTGGCGCGGTGTTGGGGTACCGCGTGGAGCTTGTTATCCCGGACAACGCGAGCGAGGAGCGAAAAAAACGCATCACGGCGCACGGCGCGGATATTGTGTACACGGACGCCATTCTCGGATATGACGAGGCGCTGCGCGAGGTCCACCGCCGCTTCGAGGCGTCGCCCGACAAATACTTCTTCGCCGACCAGTACACAAACGAGAACAACTGGCGTGCCCATTACGACACGACAGCCGTCGAAATCTTGGAACAGAGCCGCGGCGAACTAACGCATTTCGTCGGGGGCGTGGGAACGGGCGGCACCGTGACGGGAACCGGACGACGACTCAAAGAGTACAATCCTGACATCCAAATCTGCTGCATCACTCCGGACGAGTTTCCGGGAATCGAAGGTCTCAAGCCGCTCGGCAATCCGGGGGACATCGTGCCGGAAATCCTTGACGAGAGCATTATTGATTGCAAGATCCCGGTCAACATCTATCAGGCGCACGGTATATGCAGCCGTCTGGCAAAACGCGGGTGGTTCGTCGGACAATCGTCCGGGGGCTATCTGCAGGGCGCCTACGAGGTCGCCAAGCAGATCGGGAAGGGAACCATCGTGACGGTGTTCAATGATCTCGGGGAGCGCTATTTCAGCGCGCATCTATGGGATTGACCGTTCATTTATTTTGCGCCGCAAAGGATTACGCTGCGTCTGTTGAGATGATTCCTTCCAAACATCGGAGATGGTCGCATGTCTTATAGCAATTACACGCCGCAAGAAATCGAATCAAGAGGTGAAGCCATATACGTCCGGCAGATTCGAGACAAGGTGAATCCCGATCACAAAGGCAAGTTCGTCGTCATCGACATTGAAACGGGTGAATACGAGGTAAATGAAGACGACTTGGCAGCTACAAAACAGTTGCTTACACATTGTCCCGATGCCGTGATTTACGGTTTGCGGATTGGGTTTCCCACCGCTTATCGAATCGGTAGCGGATTTGCAGCGAAAACAGAATGATCACAGGACGTGTGTCAGCCAACCGCGAAGCCATCATAGAATTGGAAATTGTTCCTTCAAATCGGAAAAACGAAACAGTTGAAGTGGCGATTGATACTGGTTTCGATGGTTACCTCACCTTACCGAGAAATATCGTTAAACGCCTCAAACTTCAACCGGCGGGAAATCGACGTGCCACTCTTGGAGACGGGAATACGGTTGTGTTAGATGTGTATCTTGCGAAAGTATTGTGGCATAGGAAAGAACGGGAAATCCTTGTGTTGCAAGCAGAGGGTGGTCCGTTGGTCGGGATGTCGTTGCTTAATGGAAATCGTGTGACAATAATGGTTGTAACCGGTGGTGCCGTAACGATAGCGCCCGTGGGGCAGATTAAGCGCGTTTTCTGATCCGTCATTACAGTTTCCATGCGTCCGGTAGATACATGGTAAGTATGACGAAATCATCAAGTTTCTCTGTGCTCCTCCGAGATGGAAATCCTCCCATACACACCCGATATGGTGTTTACCTTAACTTGTAAGAGCGATCTCTAGGTCGCGACCTCGTGTTGCTAATGTAAGGCCTAAATCTGTCAATTAAAAACAAAGGAAATTATTAAATGAATGGAAGAACAGTAGGATTGGCTTTCCTACTGGTTGGGTGCGCGCTTTGGGTCTGTGGTTGCGGCGCAAGTTTCGACGATTCCGCGGAGGAACTCGGATTGGTATTCGACAGTCCGGGGGACGGCGGCAGGCACAGCCCATCGTTTCAGAATGATATTCTCCCTATACTGACGCAACGGTGCGCGCTCTCCGGTTGCCATGTTGCCGATGGACCGCACGGCATCGATCTCAGGAGCTATGAGGCGCTGCAGCAGGGAGGAGAGCACGGCGACATCATTATAGCGAGGAATGCTCGTGGGAGTGAACTCGTCGAAGAGATTGTTGAAGGCAAGATGCCTCCAGAGGGCCCTCCTTTGGACGCAGCTCAGATTCAACTCATTATTGACTGGGTTAATGAAGGCGCCAAGAATAACTGAACCTAGGATTTGCGGCTAACCTAGGACTACCGTGTAAGCAGGAAGCGACCAATTTCGTTTTCGAAACTTTCAGTGAAAAGGAAAGGATTATTGCTATGAATGGAATAAAATTAGGAATGGCGTTACTACTGACAGCGTTCACGTTTTGGGTTTGCGGCTGCGGCACGAGCGATGATGGCACGGGCGGGGTAGTCGGTGGTGAGACGGGCAGCGTAGTCTCTTTTCAAAACGATGTCTTGCCTATACTCACGCAGCGGTGTGCGCTGTCAGGGTGTCATGTCGCCGGGGGGGACCGCGCGGGATTGATCTCCGAAGCTATGAGTCAGTTTTGGAGGGCGGGCAACGCGGCGCCATCGTCGTTGCGGGGGATGCGGCTGGAAGCGAAATCGTCAACCAGATCGCCACGGGGAATATGCCGCCCGGCGGACCGCCTCTGGAAGACGCTCAGGTTCAACTCATAACGGATTGGATCAACGACGGCGCCGAAAACAATTAAAAGCAGCGATCTGTTGCCAGTGGCTAGTGACCAGTGAGTATTAACTTCAAGAAATGCTCAATATTTCTCACACGTCATCGGGTGCCGCGAATTCCTGTTGCGCGTGGCTCTTGAACAAACACCACTCGTCTCAATTGGATGATTGTCTTGGTTCCACCCAAACGTATTCCCCGGCAGGATGCTTTGGTTGGAGAACGGGCGAGGAGTCGCGACCTGGACGGGATATCTATCAAGACTTACTATCGCCCTCCTTTTTCAGTCCGTCGATCAGTCATTATTCATTCCTTTGATCTCCTACAGATATCCCTCCGCCCCGCATTGAAATATTCTGAATCTCTTGTAGGGTGGGCATTGCCCACCATCTCCCTCTTGGTGCAAACCCCCAGTCCTAGCGCAACCACAGCCCAATTTCCGAGGCGACGACCATTTTTCCGGCTTTGAACAATCAAGCTACGTGCACGCGTGTTCTCGGAACGGGCGGGGAAACCCCGCCCCTACATTGTTTTCCTCGAACTGCCCACCCGGTTGAATTATCTTACGTTATAGACGGAAAAAGGCTGGTGCGCGGTGCGCACCCTACGATGCTATCGCGACCAGGAGGTCGCTCCTACCAAATCCTACAATCACAACAATTTTACGTGAGTAGGGTGGGCATTGCCCACCATCTCCCTCTTGGTGCAAACCCCCAGTCCTAGCGCAACCACAGCCCAATATCCGTGGCGACGGCATTTTTCCGGATTTGATAAATCGAGCAACGTACCTGCGTGTTTTCGGAACGGGCGGGGAAACCCCGCCCCTACATTGTTTTCCTCGAACTGCCCACCCGGTTGAATTATCTCACGTTATAGACGGAAAAAGGCTGGTGCGCGGTGCGCACCCTACGACACTATCGCGACCGGGAGGTCGCTCCTACCAAATCCTACAATCACAACAATGTTACGTTAGTTAAGCGGCTGCGCGAATGTTCGCTCTCGTACCGCCGATGTCGAAACAGTCGAACTGATTATCCCGCATAATGCGTTCGGCGATAGCCATGGCTCGCTTTTCGGTCATATAACCGTCCGCTATCTCCGATTCGAGCGCGCGGGTGATTTCAGACCGCGCTTGGATGGCGTACGCCATGGCGCTGGTGGGCCAGTGGGTGTCGCCGCCGAATGCAAAAATCTTGTTAATCGGCACCGCATGGATAAAGCGGCGTAAAAAGTCGCGGGAACTGTAGGGGTCGATGCTCCACGCCCAACACATGTCCACCCAGATGTTTCGATAGTGCTTCGCTAGTGCGACCAGCTCATCGTTGTACGGGTAGGCGATGTGCATCAGGACGAATTTTGCGTCCGGGTAACGGGCGAAGAGTTCGCACATGTTCCCTGCCGCAATCCGGCTCACGGGCATGCGGTCGTTTCCGGCGTAGTAGCCGGTATGGATTTTGAACGGCAGGTTGTGTTCGATTGTCAGTTCGACGCCGCGCGCCCAGCACCAATCACCGAGGCAGAGTTGGGATTGGAGGTGCATCTCCTCTCCGCGCAACGCGGCTGCGAGGGCGGTGGACGCTTCCGCGTCGCTGCGCTCCGTCCAATCGAGGGTTCGGCTGTATGCGTGCTGAGCTTTTACGGCAATGGCATTGGGAGCGTGTTTTGAAAAGATGGCTTCCATGCCGCGTTTGAGCGAGCCGAGATCGGTCACCACGACGCCGGTTTCCGCCTCGATTTTCTCGGGATCAATTTCGCCGTTGCAGAACGTCCGCCACGAAAGGTCGTAGAGAAAGAAGTCCAGCCCCGATTTATCCGGCGCGCACTCCCACTGCCCGTCATCGGTCTGCGTGTGGTCAAGGTTGGCTACGTCGTGCAGCAGCCGGTAGCGTTCGCCCGGTTCTCGAAGGACGCGGTTCTTGTGCTGCGCCATTTCGATGGATTTTCCGGACAGTTCGTCGATGTCGTAGGCGTGATTTGCGATGAGTCGGACCGCTTCGCCGTATCCGGTAAACTGCGTCGCCTCCCATGCCCTCCGGACACCTTCAAATCGTCCGGCGATATCCGGGTCGTTTCCATCCTTGAGGCGGGACATCGCCTGCGGCGACGCACCGGCGGTGATGAGGTCCGCGACGACGTAATTCCCGAACAGGTCTTGCAGTATATCGGGACCGTTGTCCACCCATGCGGGTTCTCGATCTAGGTGTTCGTGCGTATCGACCATTGGAGTTTCTTGAATGTGTTGCGCCAAATCGGTCGGCATGTTTTAGTCTCCTATCCTTTTAGCTGCGATTGGGGCTTGAGTATCATCTCCTACGCTATTTTTTGACTATCACCGCCGGTCTCATTTCGCTGATGTGTCCCCGCCCACGATAGGCGCGTAGATGGTGGTTTTGTCCATAGTCATGACTGCCTTGAATGTCATTATAGCACGGGCGCAAAGGGATTGAAACGGAAAAGGTGGTGCCCTCCGAGGGCGCATCCAATTGTAGGTGGTTGCATGCGGGATGGCGCAGGGCGGTTCAACAGTAGTAGACTTTAGAGTCGTGTCGTGATAGGCTGTCGTGTCGCGAGCGTCAAGGCGGGATTGGCTTCACAACTATTGAACCGAAGGGCTGAAATAGACGGAAGAGGGCAAAGCATTTATCCGGCAGGGGAGGGAGCAATGACACTTCTGAGAGTTGTTTTGATAGTGGTTCTGGCGGCAGCCTCGAATCCGGTAGTTGCCGACCTAAAGATTCGTTTTTGGTCAGACCGCGATGACGGCGAAAGTTCACTCTTCGTCATGAATCCTGACGGATCCGACCCGGTTAATGTAAAAGAGGAGATGGTTCTACCCACAGCGCCAGCCTGGTCGCCCGACAGAACGAAGATTGCCTTCACGTTTGGCCGCTATGAGAAATCCGATATTTATGTGATTGATATTGACGGTTCCAATCTTGTGAATCTTAGCAATAAAGGCGGCGGCGACTACAGCCCACGTTGGTCTCCGGATGGAACGAAGGTGCTCTGGTATGGATGGCCGCCGAGGAAGGGTGAAGGAGGCGCAAGAATCTTCGTGAATGATGCGGACAGCTCAAATCTGCGTGACTTGGGCCCGGGTATCTGGCCCAAATGGTCACAAGATGGGACGATGATTGGCTTTACTCTCTACGGGATCGTAGAAACTGCATTTATAGTAAACGCCAATGGTTCAGGCAGGCGCGCGGTGACCGAGCGGATTATAGACACTCAATTTCTTTCTTGGTCGCCCGATGAAACGAAGATTGGTCTTGCCAAACATATTCAGCATAACTCACACAAGGATCTTACGCAGTGGTGCGTCTATGTAATAGACATTGATGGTTCCAATTTAGTGCATCTTTCAAAAGATCTCCGAAACCTCGACGCCCATGGCGCTGCTTGGTCGCGGGATGGGAGGAAGATTGCTTTTTACACAAACGGCCTTGCCGTCGATGTTGGCGATATTTTCGTCGCGAATGCTGATGGCACGAACCGGATTAATCTCACTGAACACCATCCTCGCGGAAAAGACCGCAGCCCGCAATGGTCTAGAGATGGAAGGGAGATCCTGTTTGAAACCGACCGAGACGGCAACCGTGAGGTCTACATTATGAACGCGGACGGCACGAATCCGGTAAATCTCACGAATCACCCCGCGGACGACGGGGCGGCGTCTTGGTTCACGTTCGACACCGACCTTCTTACAAGAGTCCCCTTGCCGTGGGAAACGCTGATTACGACGTGGGGACAGATAAAGGCAGTTGCCAGTGACCGGTGACCAGTGGTGAGTGAGGAAGTGCGGTAAAGCAGAAGACGAGAGAACGAGAAAACGGGAGGGGGCGGTGGAGTGGGGATGTGCGATGCAGGGAAACGCTATCATGGGACGGCACGGGGGCCGTCCCCTACAGATGGGGTGTTTGCGTTTCTAGAGGCCAGCTCGTACAATTGTGCATTACGGGGGACGGGGCGGAATTCCATATTCACTACTTACGCCAAAAAACGTTATGTGAATCCAAAAAGATACGGTATTCTCTGATGGAAAGGAAACGGGCGCAATGAAATATCTGATGGTTGTATTGACATTAGTCTTGCTAGTTGCCTCAACGAGTTACCCAGTATTCGCCGATCTAAAGATTTTCTTTGAGTCCGGCAGAGATAACGAAACTTGGTCCTGGTTCTCGCTCTTTATGATGGATCCTGATGGCTCCAACCCTGTCAATCTTTCCAAGGCACTCGGCGTAAAATTAGGCGCCGTCTGGTCACCTGATGGGACAAAAGTTCTTTATTCGTCAGGCCCCGATTTTGAACGCGAGATACTTATGATGGATCTGGACAGTTCTAATGTTTTAAATCTTACGAATGACCCCGGATCAGACAGTTTTCCGCGCTGGTCGCCTGATGGAACGCTGATTGCTTGGAATAGATGGCCGCCGCGCGGACTTGGCGGAGCAGTGGAGATCTTCACGATGAATGCCGACGGCTCCAATCCGCGCAACTTGGGGCGCGGTTTTCGTCCCAAGTGGTCTCCCGATGGGACAATGATAGGGTTTATTCTCTCTGGCAGACCGGATAATGCTTTCGTAATGAATGCCGATGGCAGCGGTCGGCGGCGGGTGACCAATGACCTTCCGAACACTAAGTTTGTTTCGTGGTCGCGCGACGGAACAAAGATCGCCTTTTATCATCGACCTTTGATTGGATTTAATAAGAATAAGATCTACGTCGTAAACCTTGACGGAACCGGTTTGGTCGAACTCACCAAAGACCTAGCTGATATTGACCATTTCGGCGCCGCTTGGTCGCCGGACGGAACGAAGATAGCTTTTTATTCCTCGGAACTAGGCTTGAATTGGTCCCACATCTACGTCGTGAATACCGATGGCACGAATCGGGTTAATCTTACCATACACCATCCACTTGGCATCAACAGGGTGCCCCAGTGGTCTCCGGACGGAAGGGAAATTCTGTTTCAAACCAAACGCGATGGCAACTGGGAGATTTACCTCATGAACGCGGACGGTTCCGATCCGGTAAATCTCACGAATAACCCGTTCAACGATGAGCATCCCGCCTGGTTCAGATTCGATCTCCCGACAACATCGATCTCGCCGCAGGAAAAACTAATCACTTCTTGGGGACAGATAAAGGCAGTGGCCAGTGATCGGTGAACAATGGCTAGTGGCTGGAGGAGGGTGGGGAAGGATGGAAAGATTGGAAGGATTCGGTCAAGCGAACTCTGAGTATACGTTTGGGACGACATGGGTCCGACTAGGATTTCAATCGATCAAGTGAGTAAATAGCGAACGATCAACTGACTGGACTAGGAAGGCGACAGAAAGTCTTGTTAGTCCATCCTATTCCTTAATCGGTTGCTTGATCTATTCACTCGGTTGCGGGATTTCTATCGCATAAGATGTACTATCGCCCTCGCTATTCACTCGGTTGATCCTCTCCAATGCTCGAACTCGTCGCTAGTAGCGCCTTCCGAAGTACCTCGTTATCAAACGCCTCAAGCAACGCGCTGCCATAAATTTGCACGTAGGCATCGATTGCCATCTTTTCGGCAGCGTCGATAGGCTCATCCAACCGCGCCGCGGTCAATTCCCCGCTTTCGAGAATCTCGGAAATGGTTTTCGAGAAACTTCTAATCTCTTCGTCACTCGCCGCGCCGATCCCTTCCAACGCTCTCGCGGCTTGCGTCAAGTCTGTTAGCGTTTGCGTGCCAGCAAGTTCCGGGTGTTCCGCATAATCTTGAAGTTGCTGCTCCAGTTCATCCGCCCCGTGAAACGCTTCAATTTCGATATCCAGTTCCTCCAACCGCTCGAGCGATTCCTTCATAAGATGCCCCGCCGTCACTAACGACTGCCTATTGGAAATGCGTGAACTTTCATCGACCTCCTCAGCACCTTGTACCGCGATAAGCAGCAGTTCGGCAACCCGCTGCTTATCCCCTCGGTCAGCCGCCTCGCCAATCGCGAAACGCAGCCCCGTCTTCACATCATCCGGCACTGTCGTTGTCCCTGTCTCAAATAATTCCCGAAACTCCTCAAACGCTTCCGATTCTCCTCCCGCCTCAATCGATTCTCGGAATTTATCGAACCTATCGGAGCCCGACGGCAGTTTGGCGACCCCTTCCGCGATTTGCTTGAGCGTATCCGTAGCTGTCTCGTTCCTTCCGTCGGCTGAACCAAACATCTCCTCACCCAAAGCGGTTATCCGATCAGTCTCCGTTGATGTCAGGTCAACGCCCTCAAAGATTGACGGATCGGCGCCGCCCTCCTCCTTGCTGCTGCCGACATCTCCAGTCATTCTCACTCTTTTCTGGTGGATCATCTTCACTCCCGCCTCGTCTCCGATAACTCCGGATGTCACCGCCTCCTCCACATCACTCGCAAACTCCAAGAACGTGTCGATCTCAATCCGTTCAGCGCCTGGCGCCGAATCCTCGGGCAATCCATCTATCTCTCGCAGGCCCGACTCATAACGTCCGTTATTTTCCGTCGGCGTGTCCCCGAGCAACCCTCCATCATACAGGTTCGTCCACTGATCCGCCTTCCGCTTCCGTTCCGCCTCGTCCACTTCCGTTTTTGTCTCCGGCGGCGTCTCCAACTCAATCCCGATCCGCTTCAGAATCGCCTTTTCAAACCTGTCCGCTTTTTCCGTATTTCCCGTCTTTTCCGCTCTATCCAGCAGATTCCCGAGAACCTCCAGATCCGCCTTCTTCGTTTCGTTTTCCTGCTTTAGCTCGTGTTCGGACGTTTCCCGCTCTTGCTCCGCCGCTTCTTCCGTCCACTGATCCTGAATCTCCTGTAGCTGCACCCGCTTGTCGTCAAGCAACTGCTGCGCCAACCGCTTCTCACGCTCCGTCTCCGCCTGATGCACCATCACCTTCGCCTCAAGGTAGGCGCGAATCCCGGCGGCTAAGCGCCGTGCGGTGTCTGCCCCGATTTGCGTGCCAACGGGCGGTTGGTACGATGTGGTTTGTCCATCGATTCTCTGAATGTTTGGCATGAATTACCTCCGTAATGCGTAATAGGGCCTCTATCGCACGGGACTTAACTATCGATCAACGGAACGGATAGTGACTGCGATAGGAAGTCCTACTCGTTATTCGCTCGTGTGATCGTTAGCAGCCAATTTGCTTAGCATAGTCTGTTCTTGACTCTAATCTCACAATCTGCTATAATGCCATCGTCGCTAGCGAAACGCGACAATGCGAATCCTCCTCTTGCAAAGGAAAACGCTATGAACCTCAGCGACACAGCCCAAATCGCAGGTCTAGTCATTTTATACCTAGGTGGCATATTCCTAATCGGCAACTACATGGCAACCACACTCGGTAAACGCATGGATGATCTGGGCAAACGCATGGACGACATGCGATCCGACATCAACGCCCGTATGGGCGATATGAACACCCGTATGGACGAGATGCGAACCGACTTGCTTATGCGCATGGGCGACATGCAATCCAACATCAACGCCCGCATGGGTGACGTTAACAATCGCATAGACGATATGAACACCCGCATGGATGAGATGCGAACCGACTTGCTTTCGCGCCTGGGCGACATGCAATCCAACACCAACGCCCGCATGGGCGATATGAACACCCGATTTGACGATATGAACACGCACATGGATGAGATGCGATCCGACCTGCTTACGCGCATGGACGACATGCGATTCCAACTCAGCTGAGAACACGATACCCTGGCGACAAAAGTCGACACCATCGATCAAAAGCTAACCCACCACATCGGCGATCACGAAATTCATGAAAAATGGCAAACATGATTTCCTGATAAATACACAAGGCCACCGTCTCTCCTCTCCGTGCTCTTCATGTTTCACACCCTGACAACACTTCGCCTCTGTTTCCTAACTGCTGCCTGATCGATCCTCTGCTGCGCTGTCGTCATGATGCGAGAGCGGCAGGCGCCCTGCACCGCGTCCGGTGCATCGTTGTGATCCGCCGACGGGAATTGCCTGAACTGCTTCCAGAACTCCGGCGGCAACTCCCGCTCGTTGAACGCCAGCCATCCGTTCGCTATCGCAGGCTCAAGCGTTTCGATCCGGTCTTCCTTGTTCTGGTGCTGCTCGTGATACGTAATCACCCCTTCAAAGCGATGGCGCTCTTTCGTGGCACGAAACGCATGATCGGTTGACATTCGTATTGTGCCGTCCGTGTCCGGTCTCTGTTCGCATACGAAGTTGGTCTTCGGGTAAGCGGGCGCCAACATCGCTTCCGCGCGCTGCGCCAGCAGGATGGCGTTCTCCATCTGCTCCGTCAACGGAGCGCGCTCCAGCCACGCCAGCATCACGTACCCGTTCACTCCGGATAGCGAGTCGGGATTCATCGATTGCCCGCCGAGGAGCGGCTCCCACGCCACCACAACGGCGCACGCATAACTGTTCGCAACCGCATCGCGGCCGCCCATGGTGTCGAGATACGTCGTGAATCCGCCGATATCGTGCCACGGCACGACACGCCCGTCGCTCCGGCGAAAGCCTTCGTCCGTGACGGAGAACGTGATCGCTGCGTCCATGTTGAACAGCGACATGGAGGGATCGCGCGCATCGTTCTGGAGTTCGCGCATGACGCTGTGGTAGCCGCGTTCCACGACCTCCTTCCGCACTCGGAGATACGGCAACTCCTTCTCCCACAGCATCGACACGCCCGCCGTCATCTCATTCTCATGTTCGTTGAAGAACGCGTCCGCCTTGCTCTCGCGATCCAGGTCATCGAGCGTCGTGTCGCTGTAGAACCGCTCCCACTCTTTCCACAGATACTCGGCGGTAGGGTGATAAACATCTTTGGGATAACGCACCGCTTCGTAGCGCAGCGTCTCCCAACCGGGCACGGTGCGGAGATGTTCGGACAGCGATTCGGGGTGTTTCACCGTGTCAACTATCATGGTGTTGGAGTGCTTGCTCCCCAAGTCGCCGGCGTACATAAAGTCGGTCATGAACCAGTCCCTGTCTTCTTCGCGCAGCTCGGGATTCAGGCAGCGTTTCGGATCTTCGATGTCGTCGCACAGTTTCAACGTCGGGCGCACATCGCCGAGCAGTGCGCCCCGAGGCGACGCGCCCCGTCCGAGCGGTCTTAGCCCAACGCCGTTGCTGGTATCGGTCTCCGTCTTTGACCACGGATCGCCGACCAGGTCGCCAAAATCTTGTCTGATAAAAGGATTGCGTTCGAGGACTTGGCGAATTTCGGTGATGCGTTGGCGCGCCATGCGCTCGTTTCGGCCCACGATGAGGATAAACTCCTCAGGCGGTCTATCCATGGCGATATCGAAGTCCTTGTAGCAGATCCGCCAGATGGGGATTAGGCGGTTGACAATTGTTGTCTTTCCGGTGCCGCGCGGCGCTTGGACGTTTACCTGTTGCCCGTAGTCGCCGGGTTTTATCGCGTTCAATATCTGAAGATGAAAGTCTTGAAATTCGAGGATGCGATAGCTGATGTTTCTGATATAGTACCAGATGAATAGTTCCGGATACAGATATCCGGCGTGCGCTCTAAGACTCCTCGCCATCTTCGGATTCTTGCGCATCTGCCTCACAACATGCTGCGATATAAGTAATCGCGGCAGCGTTGACATCGTCTGGATGAGAGTCTTCGAGGGTACTATCTTTGTCATTCAGTAACTTTTGCAACTTCTCCCCGTGCGCAGCCGCCCTGTCTTGCGCTTCCAACGATTGCACCCGCGCCCGCATCTGGCTCAGATGTGTGCTGTCGCTCTCGGCGTTCATCGCCTTGATGTCGGCAATCAGCCCCTTCATGGCTTCCACATGGGCGGGGATGAGCAGACCCGTCGTGCGTTCCAACTCCTCCTGCCTCGCACGGTGCGCTATCGCGCCGTATTTTTCGCTGTCAAAGTGAGGGCTGTGCGGATTAAATGCCTGAATCGCCTCTTCTATCTCCCGATAATCCTTACAATAGTTCTGCTGGGGTGTCTTGTCCTCAATTTTAGATTGGCAATCGGGACAGGCCTCATAGATTTCGCGGATAACCGTATCGGGCGAGTCAAGTATCGCGAGTTTCCTCGCAATCATCTCGCGTATGGCTTTCCCTTCAAGATGCTTATTCCATTCAACTCTTTCCTGTGCCACATCCACATGAGAACTCCTGAACCCCGGTGGTGAGTAAATAAAGACTCGCAAAAGTAAGTCTCGATCGTCAGATCAAGATGGAGCCCTTTCTGGCTCGCAAGTCTCCATTACTCACTGTTCCTTAAATCACCACTGTCGACCCTACGACAATCTCTAGGCTTTACGTTCTGGCGGCAATCCTCGCGTCTGCACTACGAAGTTGGTTCATGCAATAAAAAAAACCCGCCAGCGGTGTCACTAAAAAGCAGTGGCTAGCGGCCAGTCGCCAGTGACCAGTGAAAGCCAGGAGATTCTCTTGGCGTTACTGACCACTAACTGCTGACCACAAGCCACTGGGTTTCAATGACTTCCACTAACGGGCTTGTCTTGGTTGCGTTTTCCGATGAACGCGGTTCAAATTGTTTTATGTACGGCTGCTATGAGGACGAGTGCCGACAGCGGCAACCGACGTAATTTTACCATGTTGGGGCGGGTTTTTCAATCGTCAAAAATAAGTTTGAACACTGGGGGAGAAGCAGTGAGGAGGGAAGGATGAGGGGGCAGAGACGGGAAGAAGAGAGTAGGGGAATGCGTGGAAACAATAGATCGGAGAAAATAGAGGAATGGGCACGGTGGTTGGGTAAGAGGATTGGTTAAAGGGATTCTAGAGATTCCTTTCGCCATCATTATGGGAAATCTGTCGCACCGGATGTGCTTTCGTTTAACCTCCTTTGATCGAATTGTATCCAGTAGGACATGGTGGAGAAACTCCTTTCTTTTGCTTGGCGTTTCCGAGCCCTATTGTCGCCCAGATGATGACCATTGTTCCAGTCGAATGGATCTCTTATTCAACTGTCTAGTTTTTGGGGGTAATTACAGCTTTCTATCTGACTTTGAACACGGCGTTTCTGGCACTGATTGGATATACCCTCAGATCTGGTACAAACAATGAAAATTTAACTTCGATACTTTTTATTCCCATTGCATCATTATTGGGGTTAGTTCTATCTCACTTGTGGTTCAGAACAATAAAATCTCATAAGCAACTCAATATTGGGAAGTTTGATGTTATTCTTCTGATGGAAAGAGAGTTGCCGTTTGCGCCATACACTGCCGAATGGAAATCTCTTGAAGAAGGAAAGAATCCCAATAGGTATCAAGAAATTACAAACATTGAGTCGAGGCTACCGAAGATTTTTGCCGGAATGTACGTGGTATTCGGAACACTGCACATTGTTCCAATATTAGTCAGTAAAATCGGCGGGTAAAACGTCAAGCACCTCTATCGTTTTCCATGCCCACTCCCTATCACTTTCTTTCTCTTCCTCAGATAAATCATCATAGTTGATTTTAATTTGGCGGCGCCATCTGGAAATATTTTCGTCTGTGAGGTTCTCAAGCATATAACTCGTCCAGTGCGCCCATTGCTCATGTTCGAGCGCTGCGAGCTTTTCAATCAGTTCTTTGGAAACCATTTTTTCTTCCTTAAATACTATGATTGTTAAGCAACCGTAACTAACAAAATTACAGATCAATATTATAACAGTTTCTCATAACATGTCAACTCGTTCCGTCCCCACCCTTGCTTGAACCTTCATCACTTCCACCCGTTATACGTCCCCGCCTGATAAAAAGCTACTAATAAACTAGTAGTCATTATGTACTCTTTCCGCAGCACATTTGTCTCTTAATGATATAAAACACTGTTCTGGCGGAAAATTTTTTCGCAAACACGCATTCCAGCGACGTGGTAGATGCTTGATGCTGAGTCAAGTCGATCTCTATTGGACTAACTATGGGAACTAACACCGCCTTCGCTATTCACACAGTTGATCGCTCGGTTATTCGCAATCCACTTGCGTGAGGGATTTTCTATCGCGGTCATTATTCATGCGCTTGATCGGACGAGTGCCAACGGGGTCAGCCGAGATAATTTTAACATGTTGGGGCGGGTTTTTCAATCGTCAAAAATCCTGCTGAACATTGGAGAGGGCTGTGGCGAGTCGGGAGGGATGAGGGGGAGAAGACGGGAATTCGTGAAACAAAAAAAAAGCCCGCTAGCGGGAGCGTTCATGGAGGCGAAACCACTTCCGCTGACGGGCTCGGCTTGGTGTTGCACACTGGAACTTGTAGTGTGCGACTAGCTTGTTTTTATACACGTTAGGAGGTGTATATTTTCATAGACGGGATCGGTTTTTGGAGGTTTAGAGAGAAGGGCGTTTTTTTTGGGGATTAAGGGGAACCGCGGGGGAATGGATAGCCAGAAAACGGGGATGGATAGAGCGCGCCGATTGACTGTTGATTAATTGTCCCGTAATCTGGGCGCGGTGAAACGGAACAGCAGGATTAATGCGATCACGATGGTTAGCACCAGGAGCACTCGATTATTGGTTTCTCTGTCTCTTTTCTCGCGGTGCTCACGCACGTCTATCTGTGTCCTGAGGTTGGCATTTTCGACTTCTGCTTCGGAAAGTACGAGTTTGAGTTTCGCGTTCTCTTCCCTCAAACCCTTGATTGTCTCGCCCTGATCGACGGTACTAATCGTGTCCTCGGAACCCACATCGGCTCTTACGACCGTCCTTGAAGCGCCAAAATGGGGTGGCACACAGATCGCACATAGGAGTATTATGCACCGGAAAAGGGTTTTCGGGTCGAGCATGTTTGGCTCCGTGTGCGTCGGGTTGGGGCGCGTGACGGAGGAAGGGCGCCCTCAGTGATGTTAAACATAGCACGGCTGCCGCGGTTTGTCAACGGGAGGAGGCAGGATTGGACAGACTTGTCGCGTGGTGCGGCGGTCGGGCGGCGCAACCGAGATCGGTGATGACGGAGAAAACGGGAGGGATGGGAGTGGAAACCATGGAGTCTGTCAGGAGATGCATTCGGATAGAGTGTTGTTCATGGGTGTAATGAGAAACATCTTGACGCGAGGGACTGCCTCCCGTAGTATGAAGGATAGGTGACACCGCGAACGGAGACGGACCGACCAAGATTTTGAAGTGTCTATAAGGTACAATGACGAAGATGATTAAAAGGGACCTACAATATTACGTGGAGAAGATGAAGCGCTTGAAGATTGACAGGGCGCACGGTCCGGCGCCGCATAAGCCGGCGCTGCTGCTGTCGGTCATCGCGCTGATTGAGGATGGGCTAGTTACAGAGAATCGAATTGAGTTGTCCCCCGAAATGGCGGAGATCTTCATCCGATATTGGTCGAGGGTCACTAATCGAAAGCCTGATATTTCGTTGCCATTTTTCCACCTGCAGAGTGATGAGTTCTGGCATCTGCACCCAAACACGGGTTACGAAACGGCTCTGCGTGTTGCCAACCAGATTAAAGGGATTTCTCGGATTCGCGAGGTTGTTGCATACGCTGGTTTGGACGATGAGTTATTTCTGTTACTCACTGACGCGGTCGATAGAGAGACGATTCGTCGAACACTAATACGTACGTATTTCCAGGAATATATTAAACAGATTGGGGAGTTGATTGAGGAGGAGCAGCAGATCGGAGCGTACAGAGAATCGTTAATTGACGAAGTTGAATCGCCGTTTTCAACGACGAAACCAAAAAGGCAAACTGGGGCTTACACCAAGGTACGCGATGCCGGGTTTCGGCAAGCGATCATGCGACTATACGATTACACTTGTGCGGTTTGCGAGTTGCGTATCGTCACTATGGATGGCGAGAGTGCAAGTGAAGCGGCTCATATCATCCCGTTTCGTGTTTCGCAGAATGACGATACACGGAACGGAGTCTCATTGTGCAAATTGCACCATTGGGCGTTCGACAGAGGACTGTTTTCGTTGAGCGAGAACCATCGGGTGGTTGTTTCCGGGTTGATGTCGGAGGATCGTCCAACGGAGTGGAAGTTGACGGAACTTGAAGACACACGTATTCAGTTACCGGATAGGGTTCAATTTCGCCCTGCACAGGAAGCAATGGCGTGGCACCGGGAAAATGTGCTCAAGCAGAATTGAGTAATCGGTGTGATCGGAGAGATTTGTGTCGCGCGGGTTTGGGGGCAGAACAGAATGAGCGCCGGAACCTAGGATCCCTATCGCCCTCCCTATCCGGTCGGTTAATCTCACGCTGGAGCGGGGAATCGCGACCGGGAGGTCGCTCCCACAAAGGCTGGTGCGCGGTGCGCACCCTACATATAGATTTGTTCCCACCCCACAACTACTCCCGTGACGTCACTTGCGCTGATCCGGAGGGGTGGGTTTACGCTTTGGAGGTGTGGGTTGGTTCATTTTTCTTAATTCGGCCCATGCATTGCTTGAGATCCACTTATCGGGGTGCTTTTCCAGCCGTTGAAGCCCCTTCTTCCTCTGGTCAAGATCGGGGATGGACATGACTTCGCAGAATGCTTCCAAGACCGGGAGTTTTTTCTGGTAGTATTCCCGGGACAATTGCCAGGTGGCTTGCTCGTTGCGAATGGAAGCTTCGAAGTAATGCTCTTCCGTCATGTCGAGTTTGGTTCGAATTTCGGATTCGCGGGCGTGCATGCTCCAATTCTCATCCAAGATCACGGCATTGTCGGGAACGAATTCGGGGAATTTTGAGATCTTCAGGAAGTAGACCAGGTCCTCCGTCTCTGAAAACATAGGACCTTCCGTGTGACCTGAGATATCGCACTGATACGCGAGAAGGGTCGCCGGGCTGCGTTCAGGTTGCGGCTTTAGTTTCTTGTTGATTTCTTTCAGGTCGCGTTCGGAAAAGAGGGCTTGTACGATCTTTTCTTTCGCGTAGAGTACCCGGTTGATTCGGATTGTATGCAAGGAACCGTCGTCTGATGTATCGATGATGGGTGACTTCCAATTGACAATGACGAACTGGGTGCTGGTGACCCTTCCGAAGAACACGATATCGGATTTCTCGACGAGTTCGTGAATATGAATCACCGACGAGATGGCGTGAGCCAGAATGGTTGGAATGACGGATAGCGCTAGAACGGCGATGCCTGATAACCAAGAATGGCGTTTCATTTTTGCCTCCGACGGCGGTTGGTCGATGGTGTTGTCCGTGACGATGCTGGGAATGCAGGGGTTCGTTGGGGGACATTATCGCACATGAGCTGCCGATTTTGCAAACCGTATGGGATCAAGCGAATGAAAAATGAGTGCGATTGGGATTCTAAGGCGATGGAAATTTCTAATGGCTATTCGCAGATTGTAGAGGGTGGAGTTCTGTTGCGGGGATAGGGCGGGCGTGGGAGATCTATGTCGTCGTACGGATGAGATCACAATCTAACAGATTGTGGTACTGGGATCGGGCGCGGGAACCGCGCCCCTACGACGCATCGGGTTTGTTGAGGGATTTGCTATTGCGCACACATCTTTATCGGCGTAGAGAGAGATCACAATCTAACAGATTGTGGTACATGGCTTTTGTGCTTGATCACATGCGGCTAATCGGGGCAAGGGAATCTCTATCGCGGTCGCTATCCACTCCCTTGATTCCCTCCTACAACCGGGCGGAGGGAGATTTCTGTTGCGGGGATGGGGCGCGGAGACCGCGCCCCTACGAACCCGACTGGGCAGGGGATTTCTATCGCGCGAAGATCTCTATCGGGATGGACTATCGCGTTCCCTATTCGGTCACTTGATCCCTCACTATCCGTTCGGTTGATCTTATCCAGTCGGTTGATTCCCGCCTACAGATTTATTCAGAAGGGCTTACGATCTGGCGGCAAAACTTGCGTCAAGCGTGCCGCCGGGAGAGAAAATATCCCCCAAGCCGACCGGTGTCTCTTTCGTCTGATCGCCGCCGCCTGAATCGCCCTCGACATGCAATTCCATATCTTTCGCGGCTTGCTGGCTCTCCTTTTCAGCCGCCGTCTGATACATCTTACCGAAGATGTCGGACACGCCGATCACGTCTCCGCGCAAAAACGCATACGCCGCCTCCCAGAGTTGCGGCTCCGAGGCGTCGGGGTGTTTCATGCGGATTTCCTTCTCCGTCTCAAGAATCTTCATCTTCAAATCCTGCCGATACTGATTCTCAAGGATAAGCCGCTGTTCCTCGGTAATCTCGTCGCCGTTCTGCTGCGGCAGGCCGCCCAGACTCTCGATGATAGTCGCAATCTTCTGATCCATCGACAACGCTGCGGACGGTTCGGGCAATCCCTCGATCTGGATGCCTTGTTTCCCCAAGGTATCAATAACTTCGTCGAGGGTCATGGTGCGCTTGGTGTCGGTGTCTTGCTGCTGGTTTTGTTCTGTTGGTTGAGTTGGTGCCATGATATGTCCTCCTGGTGCGGATGAGTTTGGTTTGCGTAACGGGCGAGGGAAGATCTCTATCGCCTTCCTTGTTCAGTCAGTTGATCCTCGCCCCTACAGGTCAAATGGCTCGACAGAGCATAGTCGCGATTCGGAGATCGCTCCTACAACCGTATAGCTCACATTGCACTCCGCTGGAGTGCGGAGATTTGACGTATGGTGTTTCTATTGACATTGCACTGCGCTGCAGTGCGATGGAAGGTGTGGGACTTACTATCGCGCTCGTTATTCACTCGCTTGATCCCACCCTACAACTGCTAAATCGCGACCTGGAAATCGCTCCTACAAATGGAGAGAAATCTCTATAGCGCCCGATGCCTCACATTGCGCTCCGCTGGAGCGCATAGGCGAATATGGCGATTTTCTATTGACATGCCGCTCCGCTGGAGCGGGGAATCGCGACCGGGAGGGGGATTTCTATCGTCCTCGTTATCCACTCGCTTGATCGTTCCTACAGGTCAAATCATGCCGGTGTCCATGCCCGACGCGACATTTTGGTTAAGGGGATTTCCTATCGTCCTCCCTATCCGGTCGGTTGATGGATTCCCGCGGGATTTACTATTAGGATTTGCTACCGCACTCACTATCCGTTCGCTTGATCCCTCGCTATTCGGTCGGTTGATCTCCGTTGGTTGAACCGGTTGCGAAAACGTGTCATCATCCCAACCGTAGCCGGTGTCGAATCCCACAAACTTGATTAACTCGCTAATTGACATGTGCGCGCCCAGCGCCGCCATGATCTGCGCGATCTCCAGCTTGCCAGCCGGCGTGTTCGGCAGTGAGGTCGCGTCGGGCATCTTCATGCGGTATCCGATATACCGCGCCTCCTCCCTGAGCGAATCAGGGAAATCAATACCCCGCCGCCAAATATGAGCCGCAAGCGGACGGCGGGCAAACTGTTGTGTCAACGAAATCAGCAACCGCATCCGATGAAGCCGGAATTCGTTCATCTCGCGGACGTTGTTGCTTATCTGGTTAAACGCCGCCCACTGCAGCGTGTTCACCATTCTGCCGCTGGCGTTGGAGGACGGGGCTTGCCCGGCGAACACCGGATTCAGAGACGGCATCATGTCCGCAATCCCTTGAATCGAGTGTTGCAAGAGATTGTACAGAATCGGCGGCACCGCTTCCGTTGGAAACGGTTTGATATCTCTATCAAGGTCGTACTCCTCCTCGACCTCGATGTTGACGCCGTATCCCGTAAACACCTGCTCCATATCCAGCGCGCCGCGCTTCGATATCATGCGGCCTATCGACAATCGACGCAGCATCAGGATAAGGTTGGAGTAAACCTCGTCGAGAAACTTCTGCTGCGACCAGCACAGTGCTCCGTAACCGTGTCCCCAAAACGATCGCGATTGATTACTGCTGTGTTTGATGACGGGGAAATTCCGCCACGTCGCAAACGGGAAATCGGGGTAATAGTACGGCGTTGTCCGAATCCGCACGACGTCGTTGTCGATTGCCGTCGCATAGAAAACCTCCGTGTCGCCCGCGTCCTTCACCTGTATGCCCTGCATCTCGGCAATCCATCGCCGCATCCACAGTTCCCGAATCCTGAACTGTCGCTGCTCATTATCCAGATTTGAGCCGGTTTTTGAATCGGAAATCTGGTAGTCGGGATAGTGGTAGCGGATATAGCGCTCGTTCTGTGTCGTCTCGTGCACCAGGAATCCCGCATTCGACAAATCCGTGCTCGTTGCGTCCGGATCGACGGAGAACGCCAGCGGCGAAATCGGTACCATCCGCACCACGCGATAGCGCGGGTCATACACCGCTTTCGAGATGGCGTGTCCGAAGATCAGGTTGTGGTAAACCGCATCTTCAAGGCGCTCACCCTCCTTGTCCACCTCCTGAAACATCTGGGTCCACTGTTTCAAATCCTCGATATTCTCGGCATCCTCAATGCTGTGGCGGCTCCTGTCCGGCAGCAGTTCTATCCGTGCCGCCTGCTCCGTGAACGCCGGCACCAGACGCAGGATTCCCTTCTGAATCTCGGGATTCAGGCTCTCATGCGTTATCGGAGACACATTCCCAATAGACGTGCCATCGACGTACGCACTGCGATTATTGTAAATCGCGAGCTCATGACGCATCCGGCTGTGGTGTTCCTGCGCCGCACCCTGCGCCTCGTCCATGAGGCTGAAAAATTTTTCGGCTGATTTTTTGTTTATCATCACAGTCCCATATAATTAAAGCCGATTGGTTGTTTTTCATAGCGTCGGGTGAACGGATTCAGAAATCGCGCGTTTGGGCTATTTCTCCATACATCGGGATCAGCGATATATCCTTCGCCTGGCAGCGAATCAAGTATCGCTTGCGCGTCCGAACCGCCAAACAGTGTGTCCACGGCGCCATTAGTCGTTTCGTCGTCGGGGTTTTGACCTATTTTTTTCAGGTACGCAAGGTTCTTGATAATCGAGGCGAGATCCTCCATGAACGACGAATCACCCGACAGATTCTTGAGCCGATCGTTCACTGTCTTAGACAGACCGGACAACGATGCGCCGTACTGCGAGCTTGCCGCTTGCATCGCCGCGTTAATCGGCGCCTGCTGCGCCTGCTGCAGCAGCGCCAGACCCGCGGGGCTGGACGGCCCCAACCGAGCAGCGATATTACCGGACGCCGCCTGCATCTGAGGCCCCGCGTTCTGGCGTATCATCGCCAGTTCCGCTTCGGTAAACTTCCCGCGGCTGCGGCGTTGAAGATCTCTGTTGAACTGCACTTGCTGATTCAACACCTCTTGTTGCAGCCTGTAGAGATCTCGGTTCGCGATTCGGTCATAAATTCCGAGTCCGAGATTCGCCAACGCGCTTCCGCCCGCTATGAGCGCCATTGTCGTGGGTTCTGCCATTTTAAATCACCTTTTCCGTGGACACTTTAAACCATCCGTCAATCAGAAATTTGTACAATTCGCCATCCATCACAACTTCATCGCCGAACTGTGCACTTCCGGGCAGTTCTCGAACTTCTCGCACCCTGTCCTGCTTTTCGTCGTCCACATGTCTCGTTAACGCATCCAAGGATTGCTGTTCTTTCAGTGGCATTGCCGCCTCATTGATTATGAAAAACGCGATGAGTTGACCGAATAGGAAATCAGGTTTCCTTTGGGAGTTCTATCGGGATTTTCTATCGCGGTCACTATTCGTTCCCTTGATCCCAGTTGATTGATAGAAAGACTACCGGCGTTACACGTACGCTCGAACCTTCAACCCTCTAATTGTCGCGCCGCCCGTTCCGGCAATCTTGAACCGCATCGCAAATCCCCGACGGTCTATCCGAACCCGCACATAATCGAATCTTTCCCCGCCCATCCTATTCGCCGTGATAGTTTTCTCGACCGGCTCTTGATCATCGATGTAAAATGCGGCGGTTACGTCTTTCTCCGCGTTCCCGTCAATCACCAGTTCCTTGAAGGTTTTCATCTCGCTTCCAAGCCCCTGCGAGTTCCAATCAAGCTGCTGCGATTCCCAAGCCCAATCAATTTCCTCCGTGGGAGCGCCCTCTTGCCCCGTGTACTTCGTTAAGCCGTCAACCGTTTCGTCATCGACCACCCAATCGAGCAGGCGCGGTGAGCGCTGCCCGTCGGCGATCACGCCCGTCAGCGGCTGTTCGTCAAACTTCACCGAAGCGTATTGACGGATGTGCGCCCCGTCAGGGACTTCTATCGCACGGGATTTACTATCAGGTTTTACTATGGGATTAGCTATCGCAGTCGCTATCCGCTCCTTTGATCCTTCGTTATCAAGATCTCTATCGCACTCGTTATTCACTCGCTTGATCTCAGTTGATCCTTGCGCGAAGCGCACCCAATCGTTGCCATCATTAACAAAATAGATGATATCGGTATTGCCGGTCGACTTATGGCGGCGGCGAATCCCCCACAGGCTCGCATTGTTCGGCAGCATACCCACAAACCCGTCGTCCACCTCGTACCGATTGAAATATCCTTTCAACTGGGGCACAGACTCCGGCGCAGCCGTTCCGTCCGTCAGGTAGAGCCCGTCACTCCCCACAAAGCCGAAGGCTTTTTCGAGCACACTCCACGCATGGGGTGATGCCGGACCGCGTGCCGAAATTCGGTCGTATCGAAACGTCTGTGGTGATGTGCCGCTGAGCCGGTGAAGATTATCGGCCGCGCCGAACAGCAGCATCCCTCGATATTCGGCGCAGAACTCAATGCGCTGACCGGTGGTGATGGCATTTATGACAGGCCAAGCATGCCACCGCGGTGTCAAATTGCGCACGTCACTAAATCGGAGTTCGTTTCCGTTTGCGCCAAACAGCCGGTCGTTAAATCTTTCTATCTGTGAAATACTCGGAGGCATTCGGCTGCTGTCCGTTAGCGGGTTCGACACATCGATTACGATTTCCCCATCTTCAAGTTCATAATTGTCGTCGTCAAATTCAACGTCTTCATCGCCGATTTCAACCTCGCCGACGCGATAGTATGTAATGTTCGCGTCGTTTTCAAATAGGTCGAAAGCGCCGCCGCTCCGGTATATGCGAACTGCTGTTACGCGGCTATCGTCGGAATGCGGTATATTGCGCAACGTTGCCAGCGGAACGTCTTGGACCGGCGTTTGGCGGTAATTGATTGCGCGCCGTTCTGAAGCGGGTGATTCGATGGATCCTACGCGGCTGAACGCTACATAGGTCAATTTGTAAAAATGGTAATCATCTTCTAACTGATTACTCCCCGCACCTTGTTCGATCTCAAAATCGCTGCCATGCGGTATATCCGGAGCCTCGACACCGAGGGATTCCGACAAGCTGCTTCTTAAGCTGGAATGGAGTGCGGCGCTCACCGAAAACGGCCCGGGCACGTGAATGACATAGCCTCGATCAGCCCCCTCGCTTGTGAGTATTACATAATCGCCGATTTCCACTAAAGACAAACGCCCGCTTAAATCGCTCATACGCTTCTCGGTTCAAATGCAGTGCCCGTCTCAAATGTATATTGATCCGACAAAAGGTAGTAATCGTAATTGGAATCGGATTCTGTCGGACTGCCCGTTGCAGCCAGAATAGTTACGGCTGAATCTGGCGCTGTTGCCGCTACTTCAAATGCGCTCACATCGGCTCCCGACGCCATTCGAATAACAACGTAGACATTGTTATTGGGAATGATTGACTCGAAAGAACTGCTGAAATAGATGCCAAGTACCATTTCTGAGTAGGTTGGCTCGTTTCCGTCCCGGAATGTAGCGAATGCGGGGCTAGTGTCAGGAACTTCGTCGTCGGTGTTGCTGCCGCCGCCGAGCATGGGCGTAAAGGAAAGATCTATGGGTCCAAGCCGAATGCCGCCGGCGGTTAGCGGGATGTTTAAGGGCTTAACGCCGATGTCATCTGTCGCAAATAGCTCTCCATCGCTTGTCAACCAATAGAGTGCTCGTGCGCTGGCGGCTACGCCCGTGACAGTGACGCCTTCCGATGCCGCGTCCGATTCGTTATCCAGTTCTAGCGGCCGTATGACCGGTCTCAGCCGCAAATGCCCCCACCGATCGACACGCAGATTCAGCATGTCCTGCGCATAGGATTCGGCGCCTGCCGGCGCATCGGAGGGGTAGCTGAAAATCTGATTGAATTTTGTGCCATTCCAGAGTAATTCTTGCATTGTAGGGTGGGTTCAAGGGAGCGAATAGCGACTGCGATAGAGATCCCCTGCCCACCATCCTTTACAAAATTCGATGACTGTTTCCGGTATGACCTACCACGTCCGAATACCCAATCAGGTTCACATCCCGCACACGTTCAACCGCTTGCCCCTCAAACCACAGCGACTTGAACCGTCGGATCTTCTGCCGCACGCGCGGCATCGCGCGCTTGTAATGGAAGTTGTATTTCGCGTCGAAATAGCCCGCGGACGCATCACTCACGTTCTTGTCCGCGACGCTGGCGTGATAGCACATTCGATGCAAGAATGCCTCCTCCAAGTTCGGGTCGATCTCGAGCACATCGTTTTCGTTATCCATGTCAACCTGCGCGATCACCCGATGCTTGTGTGCATGATAGACGAAGAGATTCTCCTCGCCCGGACTGCTCGTGAAATCCGGCGGCGGCGAAATGTGGAGCGTTTGACTAGCCCGATCAGGCGATAATATCCTTACCGTGTCGCCCGCTTCAAATGTGTTGCGTTCTCCGCCGGTCAGTCGTGTGCACTCGACGTACTCGGTTGGAGTTCTTACCACCTTCACGACGCGTGCCTCGGCTCCTCGATCAGTGACGTTCAGGACTGCATCGTTCACTTCGACTCCGGACGGCAACGAGCCGGCAATCTTAAATGTGGTCGGCGCGCCTTCCGTCACAACTCCTACCAATTTCTCAAGCGCAGCCCGACCCCACAACGAATAGTAGATCGGACGCCCATTTTCAAAGTTCTGATTAATCGCCTGTGAAGTGGATTGCCGCAATGGGTGAAGCGGGGCGTAGCGACTCTCGCGCAGTCCCCTGAACCCCACAAAGTCAATTTGCAGCAGATCCGTGGGCAGTCCGTAACTGTTCCGTCCCTCCTCCACTGCCCTGTAGAGACCCGACCTCACGGATTCGCTTTCAGCGCTGATGTATTGAGCGGCGCGATTCAGATAGCGAAGCGCGTCATCATCCTGATGATAATCGCCGTGCCGATCGCTAATCATGTCCCGCATCTCTACTATGGCTTCTCGTGCAGTCATAATAAACAGTTGCCAGTGGTTAGTGGCAGGAATTAAAAGGATTTCCTTCGTCCCAGTTTACGTGGAGATTAACTGATTGAGACGTTGAAACCGGGAATCCTGCGCCGCAAAACGCCTAACTGAATCTTTATGGGGTTGGGAAACCCAACCCCTACGAAGGATCATACGTCTTGTTCACACGTCAATTATCCGGTTACGATGAAATGTCATCACAACCTACCTACTGGATGCATGCCACAGTTTTGGTTGATTTTTCATTCGCGTCTCCAACGTCCTCTAAACGGACGGGCAGGATTCGCGGTTCGGTTTTCCGATCCACCGTGAGGACTATAGGGGTGGTCAATGGACCAATTTCGGTTCCGAGATTCCGTGAGCGGTGAGCGTCCACGGATGCGAATCTCTATCGCGCGCTCCATCTGATCGCGCGCTCGAATTCGGAGGATAGTGTCCTGAAGACTTGATAGCCGTTTCGCAAATGGTGGCATTCATATAAACCCGGTGGTCAGTGGGAAAAGCAGTGGAGAGTGGCCAGTGGAAAGTTAAAGACATAAACCGTTTTGATTTTAACTTATCACTCGCCACTCATCACTAGCCACTGTAGTTAGACAATATTGACACGATTGCCCGAATGACCTTCACCCTCGCGCGAGAACGACGCTCTCCGGCGGGGAATGTTGTCGAGCGTGACACCGACTAACGTGTCGGTAGTGTCCGTGCCGTGATCAAGCGAGGCGAAATCCGCGCGCCCGATGCGTGCATTCAAGTTCGCAACGGTGATTGTGCCCGCGGGGCCCGTGACGAGTCCACCGTCTAGCGGTATGACCGGATCGTTCACGGCGAACGGCGTGTTCGCGTCGCTGTCGTCCTGCAGCGCGACTGCGCCGCCTTCACACTTCGCCCAACCGAAAGGCTTATAGTTGTCCGTGACGGAAAGTTCCGTCTGACAGACGCCCGCGGTCAAGTCCGCGGCTGCGCCGTCGCTAAGGTAGAATCGACCCGGCAGCCACAATCTGAACCTGCTTGTGGTGTCAAGCGCGACGTTCCAACCCTGCGAGCGGGGGCGATTCGCCGCGGTTGACAGCACGCCAATCTCGACTCTATCGCTATCGCCGGGGATCATCCGGCTGATGTAGAATGTCTGACCTCCGCCCGCGCCGTCATAGATATACCCAATAGCGCCTCGGAAATCTTTATTGGCAAACTTGCCATCCGTCACAAGATAATTTGCGCCGCCCGCGACAGCCTCGCTAACCGCGCCATCGGCGTCGTTCAACAAATCCGCTCCCGCGGCGTGGCGTACGACGTGACCGGTCTTATAGACCCCATTTTCCCAATACTGACCATATACCCAATGGCCGTCCTCGGCATCGGGCACCCAGATACCCAGCGTGTCCCGCTGCGCCTCCGTCAACCCGTGCCCATCGTCAAAATCATGAAGCACTTCACGTGACATGATTATTCTCCCTTAATATTAGCTATTACGCATTACTTATTACGCATTACGCATCATACATCACACGTCAGAATTGCGTAATACGTAATGCGTAACAACAAATCCTATATCGTCCATCCTCTGCCAATCGTCTGACACCAGCGCTCTTGGCAAATCCACATATAGAGCAGCCGGATATTCGATCCGCCGGAATCGGCTCTGCCCGTGAATCTGAAGAACTCGTCGTGGTAGAACGGCACCGGTCTCACGCGCATGCCCATGGTCGCATATCCGGGCGCCGTCTGATTCGAACCCCGCACGAGCGAATCGATCTGCTGACGGCCCTTGCGGTTCGGCGATGATTCCCAGAACACGGGATAAATCGTCCCGTTCATGCCGCCGGGCGAGCCCGTATGCAGACCCCACATCTCGTTGTCCGGCGCGTTCGGCTCGGAGAATATGTAGGTGTTGTGTATCCGCACCACCTGCTTGGTCTCCTCCCAGCCCATGCCGTCATGAATGCTCATCGCGAACTTGTCGTTCTCCAAGATGTACTTGTTCTCCGCCAACAGCCCGAACAGACGGTGATCCAGCGGCATCATTTTCATGCCCTTGACAACCAGATCCCAAGGTCTCAGGAACTCGTCCATCGCTTGGTAAATGTTGTCCCTGGTCAACTGCTTGGGAGCGGTGCCGGCAGTGGGTTTGCCGCCTTTGCCATCCGTGTGATTGAAATGGAACACTCGCGGCGAATGCACATATTCCCACCCGGGGAACTTGGTGTTCGGGCGACCCAACACGTGGCGGCTATCGAACTTGCCCAATTCCGTCGGTCCCAACCCGTGCAACTGCTTAGAGTCGCTCATGATATCCGCCAGCGACTCCGGCGCGCGGTTTTCGTTGTCGTCAGGCTGCCAAATCCCCCACAGCGAGTTTTCCAAGTCGAGACTCGCGCCGTAAACAGCTTGGCGGTAACGTGTTTCTATCTGGTTGTAGAATGCGTAGCGTCCAGTCTCGCCCATGCGAGCGATACTAAAGTTTTCGTCAAACAGTTGACCCGATGTAATCCCGGTGTTCTTGGTGAGTTGAAGCATGTCCCAAGATACGGGCGTCATCATCGCGCCCCAGAACGCAAAATGCCGGTTCACACCGGACACCTGCTCCTGACTCCTAAGCGTATCGTTTCCGCCGTACCACTGTGACCGCGGCGCTTTCAGCAAGTGGTCAATCCGCTTACCTTCCGTCGGTTCGCCCGACACAAACTCCGCGTTTGCCGTCAACGCTCCGACCATGAAACCTTGATTTTTGAGTGACTCGCCGCTCAATGCTGAGGGAAGTGATTCTCTCAGATGGAACGCGAGTTCATTTTCGACACCCATGATATTCCTCCATCATTTATTGTAGGGAGCAACGATGATTGCTCCGTTACGCATGAGATTGAAAGACTTCCACTAGTGAGCTTGTCTTATACAAAAAAAGCCCGCCAGTGGCGTCATAAACGCAGTGGTCAGTGGACAACGGCTAGTGATCAGTAAAACAAAGGAAACCAAACCTCCGTTTTTACTGGTCACTGGTCACCGGCAACTGGTCACTGATTCTAAGACTTCCACTAACGGGCTTGTCTTTCTACTATAAACTAACCTTATCTATGTAGGGTGGGCACCGCCCACCATCCTTTTCTTCGTAGTGTGCGATCTGCGATGGTCAAATCGAAAAAGAAGATAGGAATTCAGTGAATTCCGCTCACAAACAAAAAAAGCCCGCTAGCGGCGTCGTAAACGCAGTGGTCAGTGGACAGTGGCTAGTGGCCAGTAAAACAAAGGGAATCAAAACTCCGTATTACTGGTCACTGCTCACCGGCAACTGGTCACTGATTCTAAGACTTCCACTAACGGGCTTGTCTTTCTTCCACAACCTATAATAATATCTGTGCCTATCCTATTCTTCCACGTCTCTGTCCTTCCATTGTTCCGCTAACGGGTTCGCTTATCCTGGCTCAACCGTCAACATCACTTGTCTTGCCATTTGATCGCTCTCTGATTTCCGCGCGGAGATCGTTTGCCACCCCATCTATCTTGTTTATCACCTGCATGATGTCCGTATGGTGCGCCTGTGAGTTGGCATCTATCTTCGCATCAAGACGCGTAAAGCCGGCGTCCATCTTCTCGTCAAGTCGGGTTAAACCGACGTCTATCTTCTCGTCAAGTCGGGTTAAACCGACATCTATCTTCTCGTTAAGTTTGTTTATGTCCGTATGGTGCTCCCGTGAATTGGCATCGATTTTCTCGTCAAGTCGAGTGAAACCTGCATCCATCTTCTCATTGAGTTTGTTTATTTCCGCGCGTAGGTTACTATCCACTGCGTTTATTTCTGCGCGTAAGCTACCCTCTACTCTGTTTATTTCCGCACGTAAGCTACCATCCAATTCCTTAATTTCCGCGCGTAAGCTACCCTCTACTCTGTTTATTTCCGCGCGTAGATTATCATCACCTCTGATCATGTCAGCCCTGAGGTTTGATATATCCTTTTTTGTCGCCATGCTCGTGGTAAGTTTCCACCACAGCGCGGCAATCCCAACTAGCGAACCGATTAACGGAATAAAAACTTTAATCCATTCTTCCATCACTTCTCTCCTTTTGAGTTCCGGCGATTGGAGAACGTGCCTAATTATACACCTTCACCATCGATATTTCAATGACTAAAAATAGTCTTGAACATCAAATCAAGATTCAGTCGAAGGAGAAAACCGTGAATTTAATGATTATCGATCCCGGCCTGCTATAGAAGGGTTGTTCGGCTAGTTATTTCGGCTTCATACAAAGAAAAAAGCCGACAGCGAAGTCGTTTCGATTAGAATCAAAAGACTTCCACTAACGGGCTTGTCTTGAAGCCACTCCCTGCCTATAGGGTGTTTGTGTGTCTAGCCGCTTGAAGTTGTATAGTTTCATGGACAGGAATGCTGGTCATTTAGTTCGATAGAGTTGCTGGCTCGTAGCGTCTCGCGTGAGGCTATGGAAGCGTATTAATGTGGTTCTCAATCTGCGTGGACTTTTTGAGCAAATTAGCGACCTCATGAGCGTTATTCTGGTAAGTGAAGTCTTCGTACCGTGCTCTTATACTCGCCTGGTGCAGCGCGGAATACTGTCCATGTATATTTTGAAGATGCTGTTGCACCTCCTTCTTCCTGTCAATATGTCCATGTGGGTGAATGTTGAACTTTCTTGCAAGATAGGAATCTACAACGTGCAAGGCTTTGTAAAAGGCGAGCGTCACAATCCAGTCGGCGTGGCGAGAACTGTATTTAGAACCTTGGAGATCGGAGAGCGCAAGTTGAGCTATACTTTGTTTGTCTTGGTGTACGCGCTTGGTCGGCATATCGGTAATTCTTTGTTCCCATCCTGCAGAAGGTAAACACAAGAGGTTTGGGAAGGGGCTAAGGGAGAAATTCAATAGAAGCGAACAAAATTCTTCAAATCAAGGTATTCTTCTGAGGATTCATATTCGACGTAAAAATAAAGTGGACGAAATTTGAGATTTATCTCTAGATCAATTTCCGCCAACTGTGCAATCCGATCCGCAGATTCGTCCGAGAGTACGATGATAACATCCGCATAGTCCGGCGCGGAAATGTTAATGTAGCCTTTATCGACGTAAGGGAACGCTTTCAACTTTTCAGCGTAAAGTTGCTTAATCTCGTCCCAAGCCTTGGGCTGAGTCTCGACGATTATTTGTTTGAGAAACGCCTGCTCCTGAGTTGGCAGACCGCCTTCTCGGTCAGCAGATTTCTGCGCCTTCTCATAATAGGTCACAATTTGCCCACACAAGCGCGAAATTGCCGTCTCAAGGTTGTCGCCTGCGGCTTGCAATTCCAGATCATCGTAATTGGCGGTTACAGTATCACCCGTTCGCTCGACGACGATTGGGATTGCCTGGCGCAATTGGTAGGACGAATGTCTAAGATTCTGAATCCAGCGTATGTGTGCGGGTTGGCTAATGCCCGTTTCCACTCCTATGGGTTCCAACTGCTCAACGCTCATTGTGTTTCCCTCAATCCCGGCTCCGAGATAGCGAAGTCGAAGATGCCATGATATTTATTCAAACAAATAAGAATTTCAATGACAAGTCTAAAGCAATGCGGGGTGTATACGCTGTGATTGGGGTAATTACACTAAAGCGTTGCCGGATTCTCCTATCGCGCTCACAGGGTTGGGGCACGTTATTCAACTATAGCACCATCACCGCCGATTTTCGAGGAATAAACCAATCTTTGAGCATTATATCAAGGGATGGTGGGCGGTGCCCACCCTACTCGCATCGCATATCCCCTGCGTTCGCGGATAAACGTCTCGAAGCGCCTCCAGCACGCGGTATGTCTTCGTGCCCATCCCGCCGCCGCCTCCTTGATTCGACGGCAGGACAGACGGATCGTAGTTCAAAAACTTCGGATGCGTTAAATAGTCTATCATATTACTCCGGCAATTATGCGACAATTATATGGGAATTCGTTTGTATTTTTTGGTATAATACTGGTGCGACAAAGCATAACACCTGTGTTAACCTGCAGGCTCACATGAATATTGATGATATAAGAACCGTCGTATCGGAAGTCGTATCGGCACATTTCCATTCCTTCGCTACTGAGTTACACGCTCGTTTGGACAAGCAGTTCGAGGGCGTGAACAACAGTTTTAACCTGGTGAATAAGGACATAGCACAGATAAGCAAGCGTTTAGATGCATTTGAATCGCGCTTTGCTATTATCGACGAAAAATTTGCTGTGATCGACAAGCAATTCGATCGCGTAATTACACTCATAGGAAATATCGTCGAAGGACAATCGCGCAAAGACCAGTTTACCGAAGAACGATTATGTGCCTTAGAAAACGATATGTCTGCGGTAAAAACCAATTTAGGATTATGAGCCGTTGGCGGGGGCGTGAATCTAAAACGCCCCCGTCACCGTCACAGAAACAAACGACTTTCGCAAATACCCCCTGTTTTCCGCAGAATTCTAATTTGCGAAATCCAGATGACTATATTCGCATTTAGGAATTGGCGAACGCAGGAAAGACCGGCATTTACAGCTAAACAAGGGGTCGGTTACATTCACTGCCGCGATGAAAAGCGGACTGAAATTGTGGTGGCCGAGTCGTACCGCAGCACTATCATGGTGCGTTACATTCACTGCCGCGATGAAAAGCGGACTGAAATATGACTTGTCTAATACTCCTGTGGGCTTACGGAATTATCGATATCTCCTTTCGCATCGACTGGCGTTTAGGTCTTGGTGTGACCGTACTCGGAGTGCTTTGCAGCCTATTCCATATCCTGTTCTGACGTCGGATAGAGAATCTCTCTTAGCTCCCGTTCCTGCCGCACGTTCAGCACGCGCCGGCGTACTTGGAGTGAGATTACCGTTTGGCCCGCCGCGGCAACCCCCGCCTTGACTGGACGGTAGGATAGACGGATCATAGTTCAAAAACTTCGGATGCGTCAAATAGTCTATCATTAAAACCTCGTATCTAGATTGACCCAATCCGATCAAGCGAATGGTTAATGGGCAGGATTTTCTATGGAATCTCTATCGATCAACCGACTGAATAAGGAGGGCGATAGTGAATCCTACTCGCTATCCACTCGCTTGATTCCTCCTACCGCCTGTAAAACTCATTCTCCATTTCTTGACTCTTAAATACGCAACTTCCAACAGCGTAGAGTATAGTATCTTTCAATCGGCTTTTACCGGTCAGTCTGTTGAAGCTGCGTTTTTTTTGAAAACAGGGGTAGAGGAATGGAAGGAATCGCCGATTTGATGATTGGTAAGACAATCCCGCGGGATTTGGGGAGGGCTGTGATTGTGTGTTACAATCATGTTAAGGAACGCGTCATGTTCACGCCACCGGATCTGCCTCTACCATTCAAGTGACAGTTAAAAGTGGGGTTGACGGTATGAACGCCGAGATCATCGCAGTCGTGTGTAGGGATAGCGAATAGGCCACGATCGAAAGTCGTATTGCAGTCTAAATTCCGTCTTAGTCAACCTTATTGTCGACCTTCATCAATTAAGTAAGAGAATATTAGACACGTTAGGAGATATTAGACTGTTAATATCGTAACCTGCCTTTTTAAGGCCTTCGATAATTCGGCTTCGATCAGCGGCATTGACTTTCCTACGTTCTCGCAATGTAGATTGGGGAACCGCCAGATATACGGTAAGCCGCTTCCAAGTGCCCGAATACCATTTCGATGCAAAGTGCGCCAAGGCATGAGCGGCTACGCTTCGAACCCGATCAATTGTCGGATCGACGGGATAGGCAGGATGCGCAATGATATTGAAAAGGGGCTCGATTACTCGCCTGTCCCCAATCTTCATCAAGTGTTTAACATAGGTCTCGGCATGGCATTTGTCACCTTTCTTCGCGAAGTCCTCTTCCATCCACCGGATGATGTGAGGCACAGCCTTTTCACCGGCATATAGGAAGCCTTCATTTCGATTGGATATTTTGTGCTTCTCTAGCGCATCCAGTAAGGCGGGAAACGCCTCTTCTCCTGCCAGCTGTCCTAAGCCTCTGCCTGCATTCGCTCTTACTCCGCGATGGGGGTCGTTGAACATGCGATCGGCAACAATATCTATCGCATCGGGATTTCTGGACAATCCCAACAAACCGACTGCATTGATCCTTATATCCATGGATTTGTCATTCAACGCGGTTTTTAATAGGATTACCGTGGGGGAGGACAAAGAGGCGTATTTGGTATTAAGCAAAATTATCAGTGCTTCCCAATACATCTTGCGATTGTGTAGATTGCGAGCCGCTATTCTCACATCAACCGTTTTACCATCCTTGGTGATAACATCGACCTGCTTTACAGTTATCTCAGGTATGTCTAATAAAATTATACTTTCAAGTAATAGACGATTTACATCGTAACCCGCGTTTTGAAGAGCACCAATGATTCGTCGGCGATCTGTCGCGTTGACTTTCCTACCTTCTCGCGAAGTAGATTGGGGAATCGCCAGATACGCGGTAAGATCTTTTCGATGGTTCGAATACCATTCCTCGGACGCAAAGTGCGCCAAGGCATGAGCGGCTACGGTGCGAACCTGATCAATTGTCGGATCGACGGGAGAGGAAGGATGCGCAATGATATTGAAAAGGGGCTCGATAGCTCGCCTGTCCCCAATCTCCCTCAAGCGTTGAACATGAGTCCCGGCATGGCCTTTGCCGCCGTTCTTCGCGAAGTCCTCTTCCATCCACCGGATGATGTGAGGGACAGCCTTTTCACCGGCATATAGGAAGCCTTCATTTCGATCGGATATTTTGTGCTTCTCTAGCGCTTCCAGTAACGCGGGCAACGCCTCTTTTCCCTCTAACTTCCCTAGAGCATCGCCTGCCGCCTCTCTTACTCTCCAAGAGGGGTCGTTGACCAGGTGATCGGCGACAGTATCTATCGCATCGGGATTTCTGGATAATCCCAACAATGCGACTGCACGCTCCCTTATGTTTATGGAATCATCAGTTGCCATGCTGTACGAAAATTGATTATCCAGCACGGTTTTCAGTAGGTTCACCGTGGCACAGGACAAACGGGCGTTGTTCGTACGGCGCAGAATATCCCATGCCTCTTTATACATCTTTTGATTGTTTAGTTTTCGAACCGTTATTCTCACATCAACCGTTTTGCCGTCTCCCGTGATAACATCCACTTGCTTCTCTTGTGCCGGCGGTTGTTGAGCAACAACTTGAGACCGTGGCGAGCAAGAGAGACAGAATAAGAACAGAACTAACACGAGCGGCGTGAACAAAATCATTTTCATAATGATAAATCTCCCTATGTGAGGCTGTTTCAACCTAGTCGGGATAATCCCAATCGATGTGTTTCCCAGCCGGCAGATAGTCCGGTACATTCTCGTATCCTCGTTCATCTGATATTTTTTTCTCCGTATTCCAGGTGTTGTCCGCGTCCGTCATGAATCTAAATATTGATCGAGCGACATGCTCCAAAAATCGCTGCCGTAATTCATCCTCTTTCAAGTTGAGAGTGAAGCGCCATGTCATTCTTTCCAACCTTCTCGCCGGATCGTCACGAGTGCCCTTCTTGAGTGAGTCGACGTACCAGAATTGATAGTGGCTGTTTATGTTTTTCTTAAGATGAGTCCCCTCATGTGTTTCAACTGCTGGCAGGATTTCCGCATACTCCACCTCATTTGTCCCCGATGTCCCTTGAGCGTTTCTGAAATCAATCCAGCTCTTCGGTAGCGGTAGATTCTCCTCTGCCATTTTAAAATGCTTGTTTATTGATATTCTTACTACCGACCACAACTTGCCCTTAGTCACATACCAAAAGCCTTTATTTGGTCCAGACTTAACATCATCAATTTTGTATTTGAGAGTCTTATCCTTAGGATAGTCTCTAGGATTTGTCCAGAGGGTTTTTGTTTTCCCGAGCCCGTGATTGTCCTCAGTGGGTCGTTCCGTCCCCCAAGTCGTGCGGTCTTCCTCGTAGATAATCTCCGTTTCCCATGCTCTTTCCTCCACATTGACGGTCAATGTTTCGATAAAAGTTGCGTCGTTGATTTTCGCTTTCACTTCTAGCGTACCACTCTTAACCATCTTCCCGCTCCAAGAATTAGTTGTCTCGGTACATTCTGAAACCCCTCCTGCACCCCTTTCATCTGTGTAATGAAATTTCCAGTCGAAGGTCGGATTCAGATTGAGTGCGCTAGGCTCTATAATTGCTGTGAAAGTAACATCGTCGCCTCTTGTGATAGTTTCAAGTGTTTTATCAAGAGAAAGTTTCAAAACCGTTACTGTAACCTTAGTGGCAGAGGTCTCAGCCGGGTCATCATTGTCCGTCACTTCGTTGTCCGTCACTTCGAGAGTGACGGTCTTCTCGCCAAGGGTGGAATACTCGGTAAATGCGGTGGGTTTGAAACCGGGTTTCCCTACTTCACTTTCGAAGCTTTCCGGGTTGCCGCCGGGAAACTTCCACGAGTATTTGGTAATCTCCTGACCGGTGCCTATGCCGTCAGGGTCATGCGATCCCGAGGCGTCGAAATTGACCGTTTCCGAATCAGTCTCCGGGGCAATACGGACAATCTGATTGCCCCCCGCATTGGCAACCGGAAAAGAGTAAACCGTGATTGCATGCGAGTTGCTGCCGTGTGATTGCTGCCACTCGTTCTCCTCCGGTTCGTTAGCGCTATTGAAATTCAAGTCTATTGTTATTTTAGCAAAATGCTCCCCGTAAGAAAATTGGTCACTGTCATCTGTACCACCCCAGTAAGCAGTAAGCCGCGTTCCAACTGCGCTCCCCAAACTTACCGTTTTTACCTCAATAGTCGTCTTTTTCCCCTCTATCATGACGACCTTATAAATATGCAGCAGGACTCGCCGCCACACCACCTTATCGACATCCCCTCCCGTGATTTCGTAGTGAATCGTTGCCGAATCCGATCGCGAACCGCTGGTGCCATGTCCAACGGTGTCCACGTCGGCTGTTGTGTCGCTATAGAGATTTGCCGACTCGGGGTCGTTAGAACGCACGTCGGTGTTAAGAATCTTTACCGAAACACTGCCGCCGCTCACGGCAACGGTATGCGCGGCGATACTGCTATAACTGCTGCCGTCTGATGCGAGATAGGTGACAGTACCTTCGACTTGATAGTTACCGTCGGGTACACGGTATCCTTCGCTGTCTGTACCGTCCCAAGATGCGGCAAACGTCCTGCCCGGACCCGTCACATCATAGATACGTTTAACCCGCGTTGCTTCCGTATTGCGCGAGTAGATGTCAACGTGAACGCTTGTCGTTATCGTAGCATCGACAGGCTTGAGTGTGAACGTGAGTTGTGCGCTTGAGGTCGAAGTCGTCGATCCTGTGGTTGTTCCCGATTCAGAGCGTGTTCCGCCTCCATCACCGGTTCCACTCGCGCCGCTTGCCCCGTCAGACCTGCTTCCACTGTTTGTTCCGCTTGCCGAATCGTCGGTAAAGACAAGACTGCTATGCGTGTTGTCGCTGTCTACCTCCAGTCGAAACACCGTAAGAATGAGGCTGTCCGTAGCCGTAACTGTATTCGGGTCGACTTGGTCATCGGTAACGGTGAGTTCAACCGTATATGTGCCGGGTGTGTTGTAGGTATGAGTTGACCTAACACCGCCGCCGGTACTCCCGTCCCCGAAACTCCAGGCGTAGGTTAATGGGCCGCCATCGGGGTCGTACGAATTCGAGCCGTCGGAAAGTAACACCGGTGTTGACATCAACCGTCTGGCCCGGCACAGGCAGTTATAATTGGTACGAATCTCGTCGAAACGGTTTCTTGATACTGTCCAAGAATGAGGTCATAATCATGGGAGACGTAGTTTGTTCTTGGGAACAGGTTGCCTTTTTTGTAATGCGGGAACAACCTAGTACATCCTGGCATAATTGCCGTATGAGTTATACGTTCAGTAAAGATAGGTGCGATTTCCTAATCGCACCGTCAGTGAATGTACAGTTTAAGTGGACGTACAAAGGCGCCCCTTAACCGTTTAATCCACTTAACTATTTCCGCCAACGTGTACTAGTCTTCTGCCAGACGCTTTAGACTCTTGGCTGCTTGGGATCTTACGTTCAAAGACGGATCGTGCTGCAAACTATTGTTAATAGCTGTAATTGCGCTAGGATTTCGTGAGAGACCAAGTAAAACAATGGCGCGCCACCGTATTTCATCGGAGGGGTCGTTTAGCACTGTTTCCAATGAATCAACGGTTTCAGTGGCGATCATCCCATCAACGACTTCATCAAATATTATACGCAGCGCCGAAAACTTTGCAGTGCTGCGTATATTTCGTGAGGCGTCAGTGATGTTATAGGTTGGTTTCCATCCATCTACTACATAGGTCTCCATTTGGATAAGTCTGGGCCCGTGCTGTTCAAGGAGTGTGATACGTTCCTCTATTTTCCGGATTCCTCTAATCGCTTCTTGAATAACAGCTGATTCCTGCGGCGTCATGGCGGAATGTTGGCTGTCTTTGATTGTCTTGAGGACGGCCAAGACCCTCATGGCGTCGGAACGTTTGGGCCGAACTCCTTTGGAGTAAAAGAGTTTTTCACCGTCGCTGGTGACTAATCCGGGCATGATATCGGGTTCATCAAAAGCAGTCATAGCCACTTTGACCAACTTTTCGATAGCGCTACGTTTGTAGTCTAGTATTATTGTCAATGGCAAGGACGAGGTATTACCATGATGTTCGTCAATTTTGTCGATTAACCTTAGGAGTGTTTCAATCACATCCCTATCTTTGATGAATCCGAGCGCCTTTATCGTAGCAAAAGTTGTGTTACCGTAGTCCCGTTCGAGATTGTTCGAGAGGATACGTACACCCTCCGTGCCATGTTCGATTAAACAGTCTATTGCTGCAATTCGATCGTCGTGCAGTGCTGAGGAGTCATCAACAATGCACTGAAGGCGCGCGATGGAAAAACTTCGGTACTCGCCGCCGCAACTTCTCATATGAAGATACGCCTCAGATAAGGAGACGAAAGCGGATGAAGTAAACATCGCGGTTATTGATAATGATACAGCAAGTTTCAATATGATGGAATCCTCTTTCCCAAGATAGATAACGGAAGTTGCTACCTATAACAGAGAAACTGAGTTTTTGGCTCACGTTCGCGAAATTATAAGTAAATTGTTCCGATTTTCGTCAATCACGTGTTTTCACGCCGGAAAAAACTTGGTTTCAGCGACTTGTCGGTTAAAGATGGCAACTTGGATTAGTTAACGATTCACATCATTCTTGACTCGCTTGGAAGGCGGGGTTGAGGAGATTTTCTCGCGGATTAAGTCGTCTAAGAGATTTTGAGCGTAGCCAGCCAAAAGAGGATTCTTATGCGTCGTCAATTCACGGAGACGTAATTCCACACGCGCTTCATTTGGGAGGGATAGAGCAGCCCCGAGGAGCTCTACAATAGGTAACCGCTTAAGACCCAGCGTGCTGTGTAGTGTACCAGTAGTCGCTTCAAGAAATAATTTGTCCATCCCAACTATTTTCCTGTTGAATGGAAGCTAATAATGAGAAACGCAACTATTGGGATAGCTTTTGGGCAAGTCTGAAATCTTAAAAAAGAAAAGCATTCTTTCATCCCTCATATAATAAAGGGGACTATGCAAACCCAATTCGCCTTCAAAGAAGGCCAATATACGGTTACTAGCTCTTCGTTTCAATCTTGAGTTGATTTGTTCAAGGTCGGATGTCCTGAAAACATCGGAAGCAATTTCAGGCGTTACGTACAGGATCTTATCAATCTCCACCGTAAACAGATTGCCGATTGAATCCACCCCTCGACTAATAACGGTTGTTCGTTTGGCCACGTTCCGTGTGGCTACCGAATCTGATTCTCGGATATTACTGCTGATATGGGGATAAGGAATTGTAATGGCGAACCCAACCGAATTCAGGCTAAAGAATGTGAAAAGGAGCGTAGCAAGACGTATTTTCAATTTCATGGCATCTTCCGTTCCTAGAAGTTGGCGTTAACAGTCAAAAAGATCGCAAGAGTGTTATAAGTAAAAAGGCGCAATCATATCTGATACCATGTATGCTTCCTTTTCCGACAAACTGTTCTCGGGTTCATTGGGGGCACCGTTACCCAACCCTGAAGGATGGTTCTCAATTACTACCATTCCCCCTATCCCTGATTATTACAGCCCCCTAATCTTGCTTGACGGTGTAATTGCTCCAATCGCTCAAATTCAAGTGTTTCCCAGATAGATTGTGCGGTGCGTGCTATCCTGCAGTTTTTGCGTTGCGCCAGGACACCTAGTACGCGTAGTTTTTCCGCTTGATTCGGATTTGACATGATGGGACCAACCGCTTCCATGACCGGCAGCCAGTCATCGTCTTTTCGTTTGGCGCCAAGCCTCCGCGCGCAATCTTTAACGTCGAACGTCAATTGAAAAAAGATCTCTTGATTTAACGTGTCAACGGGTCGGTAATCGAGAGGCGGGTTATAGATATACATTCCGAGATCTTTTATCAACAATTTCGGGAATTCTGTAAGGAGATTCGAGAACTTAAAGAAAAAGAGGTAGGCTCGGTTCGGTAGGATCTCTGGTATGCCACCACCGATACCTATTTGCGGGGCAATGACGAAGATGCGTTTTGATGTATCGCGTTTCAAACCGGCGTTGATTCGCTCTAAATCGCCATCGGCGAAAACGGAGTCCATCACTTCGGGCGTGGCGTAAAGGACGCGTTCCACCTCAACCGAATATATTCCACCGGAAAATCCAGGACTTCGATGATAGGCACAGAACTCTTTTCGGACGAATCCAATCATCGCGACGTCGGATTTCTCTATAAATTGTGGAATAGCCGACATACGAGCGGGCATGTAGGCGTGAGTAGCTGAACTAAGAAAAAGAAACAAGGCAAGGAGTGTTATGAAACAGGATCGGACTTTCATAGAATCGCCCTCTCATGATAAGGTGATTTTTGATTTTAGACGACCAATAGATATGACGGTTGATAGGAAAAGGGTAATTTTTTAGTTCAGTTCAGAACTTACGCGCCAACAGGAAATCGCGACTTGGAGATCGCTCCTGCATTACGCTCGGGGATGTCGACAACCTGCGCAAACGCAACGCCCCCCAAAACGAAAGTGAGCAAAAGACTGAGTGTGATTTTCTGTCGAAATTTCATTGATTTCTCCCGTCAAATCTTTGGGTGATATCGGCACTGAACAGTAATTATAGACATCGGAGGATGGGTTGACATTTTTGCACACGGTGGAGGAAATGCAAAGGGGAAGCGGGAAGGCTGGAAGGCAGAAAACGGGAGTGAGGCGATGAATGTGGGAATGGAGGGAAGATAGTCTGAATCACTGATTAAACAGATTACGCAGACTACACGGATTTAGGTCACTTGATTGGTCGCGACCGGGAGGTCGCTCCTACCAACCATAGCGTGTTAGTGTGCAGGGCAAGGAGGTCTCTTTCGATCAACGGGTTACTGTCAGCTACTTCACAATCACCATCCGCCGCGACGCCGCATAATCACCCGCCCGGAATTGATAGATATAAATCCCGCTAGCGACCGCTTCCCCACGTTCATTCCGTCCGTCCCAATACGCCGCCTTGCCACGCGCCGCGTAATATCCCGCCGCCTGATTCCCGAGCGCCAACCGCCGCACCAGCGTTCCTTTTGAGTCATAAATCGTAATCGCCACCTCCGCCTCGCGCGCGAGGTGGTACGGTATCCACGTCTCCGGATTGAAAGGGTTCGGGAAATTCGGCAGCAGCGTCGTCTCTTTCGGCGTCAACGCCGCAAGCAAACCTTCAAGGAAGCGGATTCCCCGTTGAAAATTCGGGTCAACGACGTCAAATCCCTGCGCACCCGCAAGCCATCTCTCGACATCCGCCGCGCTAATATTCGACAGTTCCGGGGAATATGTCGAAGGTGCGGCTCCGCCACCTCCGATTTCCCCTGCCACCACCACCAAATCAAACACATTAACCACCCCATCGCCGTTCACATCGCCCTCGCCACTGCTAATCCCCTGAGCAACGAGCACCAGATCGAAAATGTTCACCACCCCGTCCCCGTTCACATCCGCAGGATTCTCCGGCGGCACCCGCAAATACATCTCCCCGTCGAGGTCGGCAAGCGCATGCTCCGTCCCTGCCAACCCGCTGGCGACACCCTGCGTCTCCTCCGGCAGCGTAATCACCTGTGGTGCGCCGCTGTTGTTATACACTGCCCATCCATTCGTAAACTCGCGGATGTAAAGGCCGTCTGTCTCTTGATACAGTTGCGCCTTCTCCCCCACCGGCTGACCTAAATCCGCATCCCAGAACGGGTGCCAGATGTGTTTCTGGTAGTGCTTCTGTCCGCCGATATTGCCAAGCGTATAGATGACATATCCGTCTGACAGCGTTAGGCTCATCGTCGTAAACAGGCGCATCCATTGCCGGTTGTTCGGGCTGTCCGGCGCTTCGGCCCCAATGCCGAAACCTCTCAGACAGTTGATTTGCGGTTCTCTGGCGTTGGCTTCATACTTCATAAGATTCGTTTCAATCTCTATAATGCGATCGCGTGTATAACCCTCTTTCTCCACATGCGGAAAAGTTTCCATGAAAGAGCCGTTGATGTAAGGCGCCAACTCCGGGATATAGTCGTGATTGGTATTGAACAGGATGAGAAAATCCGCCGGCACCTTCTCGCGTATCCTCCGTAGGATAGAATAGTCGCGGCCACTCCACGCATCGTACATAATCCCGTCGTACAAACCGCATTGTGCGATCGCCACTGCCCGTTGAACAATGTCGTCTTGCACCTCCGGTCGTCTGTAATCAATCAGATATTGGGTATGTGGGTCACGCTCGTCAACGGGGAGAATTCTTCCATTCTCATCTCTTACCCAGCCGAACCAATCTTCGCCAAAACGAACGATGCGTGCATAATCTTGTCGAAGATCGGCAAGGAATAGCATATTCGGATTTCGGGATAGCAGTTCATCCCGGTAGGCTATGTCTCTCGGGATCTCACCCATTATTTGATAGCCTTGCGGGGTCGATTCAAGTCTGATATGAAAAGTGACGCCGGGGCCATGCCACCACAGATCGTGAGCTGCAGCACGCGTCTCGTAAGGTATCGACTCATCCCACCAGTCACCGCTCCTGTTCAATATCCCGTCATCCCATGCGAGAAACACAGACGGCAGGCTACGGTTCTCAATCCGTTCCCGAACCGGCAGCCGCGGCATGTCGCATTCCTCGTCGCGACGTAAATTAACAATGGGCAGTCCCAGAATAGGAGCATGGTTCACAATCCTGTTGTTGAATATATGCAGTTCATTCAACCCGATTAAACCGGCAAGCGGACTTATATCCACGATTTCATTGGTCTCGATGTGTAGTGTCTCTAGCGCCGTGAGCCCGTAGGTTGGGTTGAACGCTCTCCCTCAAAAACACTGTAACCGTGAATGGTTTGTGGTACTCTCGTATCGCTTCATGTCCGTGAAATCCGAGTGAAACCCAACATCCAACGGTCGCCCTCTGAGTTGCACAAAAAAAGCCGAGTCCCTTAGAAGAAACCCGGCTTCCCTGACACATCTTCAATTCCACTGATTCTACTTCCCGCCAAAAGTTTCGCGCATCAATCTACGATGCCAAAGCGCCAGTGATTCCCTAAATCACTTCGTATTCCCGTAGGGGCGAGGTCACCTCGCCCGGCAGCTAGTACAAGCGTTTCCAAGTAACTGTAGGAGCGATCTCCAGGTCGCGGCCATCACGCGAGTGAATAGTTCAAGCCCGTAGGTTGGGTTGAACGCTCTCCCTCAAAAACACTGTAACTGTTAATGGTTTGTGATACTCTCGTATCGCCTCAAGTCCCCGGAAATCCGAGTGAAACCCAACATCCAACGGTCGCCCTCTGAGTTGCACAAAAAAAGCCGAGTCCCTTAGAAGAAACCCGGCTTCCCTGACACATCTTCAATTCCACTGATTCTACTTCCCGCCAAACAATTTTCAAAGAGACTCCCTACGCACTAGCTTTTCCAAGTAGTTGTAGGAGCGATCTCCAGGTCGCGACCATCAAGCGAGTGAATAGATCAACTGAGTGAATAGCGAAGGCGATAGAGATCCCAGCGCGATAGTAAATCCCTCAAGCGAATGAATAATGAGCGAGATAGAAATTCCCCGACCACCTGTATGCAGCGATCGAGCTACTCAATATGTTAGGTCGTTCGGCCATTCATCAATTCGCCGAATTCACCTCATTCCGCGTATGTGTCCTCCTCCACCCCATCGGGCACCCGACTAATCACGTAACCGCGAATCTACTCAAACCTCTGAAGTTCACCGTTCTCCACTACTGTTATCGTCGGGTCGTACATCGCATCCCCATCAGAATCGAATGAAAACGTCCCCAATACAGTGTCCAAATCCCTGATATTCGCCAGCGCGTCCCGAATCGATTTTGAATCCGTTGCTCGTGCATTCGCAATGGCTTCAGCCAGGATATAAAGCGTCGCATAAGATTGCGCCGCCCACACGTTCGGTTCGCGCCCAAATTTCGCGTGATAATTCCCGATGAAGGCTTGATTCCTCGGCGCAGAAGTCGTGCTCACCCAGTTTGAGGTGGAAAACAGACCTTCGGCAGCGGTGCCGGCGGCTTGAACTTCGTCCTTACTCACCTGGGCGACAATATAGGGCACCGAGGAGGGGATACCAAGCTCGCGCCCTTTAATCATGATTTCGGGCATGTCGTTCGGTAACGTTGCGATAAAAACGACTTGGGGATCCGATCCCTTGATCCGAGACAAATGTGTCGCAAGGTCGGTTTCACCGGGTCGATAGCCTTCCCTACTTACTACCGTCACACCGCTCTCAGTTAGCGCTCCACGAAACGCCATGTCGCCAGTCTGCGAGATTAAGTCCGTTTCGTCATAGATTATCGCTGCCCGTTGGTATCCGAGATCCGCATGAGTCACGCTGACAAGGTGAGGAATTAGCGCATCGGAGGTCAAACTCACACGGAAAATGAAGTCGCCAATCGCACTCAGACCGGTGGCGAACGACGTAGGACTGAAGGCTACCACCCGATTCTCTTCGGCAATCGGAAACACCGCTTTAGACTGGCCTGAGGTCAACGGCCCAATGATGGCGGGCACACCGTTTTCGCGAATCAGTTTATTGAACGCCTCAACCGCACCATTGATGCTGTTGCCATCATCTTCAAAGATGAGCTTGATTTTCGCATCCCCTAGCTGGGCATTATTGATTTCTTCAAGAGCTAACCTCAAGCCGTGTTCCAAGCGTATGCGGACCGGCTCGAATGCCCCTATCGGGCTGGGGTACACAACGCCGATAGATATCTCGCCGTGCAGCCCTTCGAATTGAGGAATCTCGCCGCCCATTTGGGGCATCCCATCGTCAGAAATTAGATCCAGCAACCGGTCGCAACCGGAAAGCCCTACAATCAACGCAGCCATTGCAATCACTAACACAGAAATTCTTGCACTTTTCATGTTAATTGGTCTCCTCGCCAATATTATATGGCATTGTTCCAAAGTATTATGTGCGCTCCGTGTGCCGTCAACTAATAGTCGGTAGGAGCGATCTCCAGGTCGCGACTCCCCGCACCAGCGTTCACCATGCCCATAGAAACGCTATGCGTCCACTCTTCGCCTCGACCCAATCCGTATCCTCTGCGTGCTTGAAGATTGTAGGGTGCGCAATGCGCACCAGCCTTTTGGTCTTTTTAACCGAACGGAGCGATCAACTCGCACCTGTAGGAGATCAAAGGAATGAATAATGACTGCGATAGAGATCCCCTCCAGGTCGCGACTCCCCGCTCCAGCGTTCACCATGCCAATAGAAACGCTAAGCGTCCTAATTCCGCCTCGACCCAATCCGTAGGCGGAGCATCTTGCTCCGCCGTACCCTCCGGAGCCATCAATCGACCGTAACTCCCCGCTCCGGAGGAGCGGTATGTCAATAGCACAATACATATCCAACGCCCTGCACTCCAGAGGAGTGCAATGTAAACCCCACAGAGATCCCTTAACCACCAGCCATTTGTCTCTGTGAGGTGCGCACCGCGCACTTGGGTCATATCGCTAAAACACCCAATTCTCTTTTGCCGCAAGACCTGCTATGCCGATGCACTCAATACCCAAATCCTTGCATACATCCGGAATTCTTGGCCCTTGAAGGTTTCCTGTCGGTTGTTCCTCTGTGACAACTACACCCTGTTGATATTGCATCGCCAGAGCGATTGCCCACGGATCTGCCAGCGATTTGCTTGATTGAACATGAATGAGGTTTGGGTAGTTTGACAAAATAGTCTGAAATGCGTTCTGTACTGACTCATCAACTTTCGATAAGAGGAACGGCTTGAGTTCCTTTTCCCGACACCAACTCCTCAAGACTTCACCGCGCATGGCTTCATCGTAGACAGGTTCCGACATTTTGAGGCGTTCGCTTCTGATGAGTTCCTCGATTCTATCCCACAAGGCGGGGAAGTTATCCATTGGATAAAGAACGGCGGAAGCCTTAATCAGTGAACTTGAATCGCAGCTATAAACGACGAGATCCTGATTAAACAGCGAATTCATGCGAAGATACTGCTTTCAAGTTTGGGAATGTGTTTCGGGTCGCACTTGGAAAAGGAAGAGGCTAAGTCGGCGAGTGTGATTTTCTGTTCATAATAAGCGGTAAACGCGGTTCGCGCGAAATGCTCTCCGGCAGCATTTATCAGCCGAGTATGATATGGTATAGGGATAGGGCCGGGGGTGGGTGCACTTTCTTTATACTTCTCGAATTGACTGTCTCTGTAGGCGCGATACACTTTCCGAGAAATATAACCGAGCGTCAGCAACCGCCTCAGAATGACCTCGGGATTCACGCGAAAGTGCTGGGAGAGTTTTTTTACATGTTCAAGCAGATTCTCTTCGAGGGCACCCCGGTCAACTCGCTCAAGCAACTCGTGCGTAGGGACTAACACTTCGGCAGCCACCTGATTGCAAAACACTTCAGTAGGGTTCAAATCCGGGTACGTGCCAAGCCCCGTGTTCTGCATGGCACTCTTCCCAAGCCCAAGATGCACCAGTTCGTGTACAATAGTAAAAATGCGCCCATACGGATTATCTTTCGGGTTCACTACGATAACTGGGAGCGGGTGTTCCGCAATGCAAAAACCACGGACTGTCTCTAGGTGAATAGAGAGATGTGTGTTGACCGACGTTTGGCAGACAAGAATGCCTTGCCCTTCGACAAGGCGCCTCCAAAATTTGTACGCGGAGCGCGCATCCTTACATTGCTTCAGCAATGTTGTGTTGAACCGAAGGAATTCCCGAATCGCTTCCGCGGCGCGTGGCGGCCCATCGGATTCATTTAGCGCCAATGTCTCTTCAGGCGGAGATTCTTCCAATAGTTCATAAAATTCGATGATTGCCTCTCGCCGCTCATATGCCTCCAGAACGTTGCAGTTTAATTTGTACGTTTGTTCTTTATCCGCAATTAGAGACTCCGGCAATCGGCGGTGATCCGCCAGTAGCTTAAAATCAGTCGGTGGTGCCGGCAAATAGAAAACAGAGATGTGCGTTTTGTAGAGTTTGGCGATATCCTTTAGTTGTGCGAACGTGGGCTGATCCCTCCCATCTTCCCACGCTGCCAGTAAATCTGGCGTTACATCTAATCTTTCTGCCGCATAGTCAAGCGACAGTTTGATGCGTTTTTCACGCGCCCACTTGAGAACCTCCGGCGTAATGAGTGCTTTCACAGATTTTGCCATGATATGTATCCCTACGAATCAAATTTTTGATGTTCCCCGATTCCGACTTATCCTATTTGGCATCAGCAAACTATTATGTTTTTCACGCGTATTGCTATATCTGTTTCATCGACTCGGCGGCGTGTGCTCTGCAATTGCTCGCTCTATCTCACGAATCAATCGATTCAAGAACTCGTGAGATGGTGTCATCTTGAACGCAATTTCGTATAGGCCAGTAGTGCTGTGCTTGGGATTACGTTCTGAGGCACTCAGAAAACGAACCAGCACCTCAAAAAGCGACTTGCCTCGGAGTTGAAGTCGATATGTATCTTTTATTTGTTGATGGAGTTTATCATCAGGCGGGCGAAATCCTCGACTGTTGCGAAAATCGTTGTCCATTTCAGTCATACCTAGCGGGACAACTCGGTTGCAATGAGTATCAACTTGCACCTCACGTCCTGCTAAATGTTCTTCGACTTCAAACGCAAACCATCCGATGATTAAATCCAATACCTGTTGGTGTGCCTCGGCTTCATCAGCATTTAGCAAATTTTCCAAATCGGCGCCTGCGTATAAATCATTTTCAATGCTATACCCTAGAGTCCAAATAATGTCATGGTAAATCTCTGGAATCCCGGAAAACAACCAAAGATCTCTATCGGCGACAAAAGCCACAGGCAGATGCGTGAATTCGTCTCTTCTCTGATATACCGATAAGAGATTTTCTCTCCCGCCTGCCGGAAGCACATTTGCGTTTTGACTGCCCACGCGCCCTTCTACCCACCGATAGATTCGCATATCATCCTTCCCTTCAACAATGACCGTTGGTAGTTCAGCGTGACCAAGCATCGCCACTAACTCATCGACTGTGGGCTGCGGTGCTGGCATCAATCCCCTCCGCGGTCTTCGCTTAACTGAATCTCTTTGTCAGGGTACTTGGCATAGATGAACGGCGAGTGTGTGGCAAAGAAAAACTGGTTCCCTGTCCCCTGTTCGAGCAAAGTTGGTAGTAGACGTCTTTGCCAGTCTACGTGCAAGCTTAACTCTGGCTCATCGATGAAAATTGCTGTATTTTCGTTAAATGTGTTATAACACAAGAAACTAAGCATCTGCTTCTCTCCAGCAGATAGTCTATCAGCATCCATAGCCCCATTCTCGTCCCCAAGTGTAATCTCCTCGTTGACACGAATGCCTTTATACTGGAGAATGTCGCCAATTCTTTCACTTAAGACAGAAAGCGGCCTAAGTAACGACTCTCGCTCCTTAGTAACCTGCTCAACCCGCTTTTGAATGCCTTCCAATACCGGGCTCGTGTCTTTGGGTGCGTTGTTTGGTTCTTTCGTTGCTGAAATAGTCTGAGAAATTTCCTGAGAGAACTGTTCATACAGGGCATTCGTCTTTGTAGATACATTTGCGTATTTCTGGTTTAACAAGCCAACAATATCATGAGTTGAGATTGCAGCAATGAGCTGATGTTCTCCATACACCGAAATCTCAGTTGAAAGTTGTGACATTGCCTTTTGAAGCATCCCCATGCCTTCATCCGCCGATCTCCACCAGGGATCATCTAAACAAATCCATGCCAAATTATCTATGGTAGTGTGTTTGGAAAGATAGTCAAAGCCACCTTCTATTCTTCTAAACGACGGAAAGAAAAGACTTCGATTCAACAACCGCGTGAATAGGCGGTGCGCTTTAGAAAGTTGCTGAAAATCGTCGAGCTGTAATGGTATTGTGAATTCTCCTTGCCAAAACCCTTGATCAGCAATTTCAAACTTATACTTTCCAATGTCTGGTTCAACCCTAGCTAAATCTAAAGAAAACGCGTCAGCTTTAATTAACACTGACCGAAAGGCAATTTCCGAGATGGCCTGTCCGAGATTTCCACTAACCAAGTACCAAATTAATTTCAAGAGCGTTGTCTTACCTGAGCCATTCCTTCCGGTAATAATGTTCAAGTCTTCATTGAATTCCCAATCACCATCAACGCGGTTATTTAGTCCCTTCACTTCAAGCCTTCGTATCATATTGAATCTCCTTTCTTTCGACCCCTAACTCAATCGGTCACATCTTTTTCTCCAAACCATCGCGAACGATTGCGACTCCCATCTCTACATGAAGCTCAACAATATTTGCCATTATATTCGACCATTACCTACGCGTCAAGGTGCGCTGCTCTGATTGACATCAATTGACGCCTAAGCCCGTACGAACCCTTCCGTCCTCTCAACCCGTCAAAAACTCCCGCCAACCAAAACCCAAAAGTCTGATTAACCGCACGTACAGTCCCTATCCTCAAACCAAGTAACGTGCACACCGCCCACCAGCCTTTTGGTCTTTTCTGACTGCAAGGCACGATCCACCGGCACCTGTAGGAGATCAAAGGAATGAATAATGACTGCGATAGAGATCCCCTCCAGGTCGCGACTTCCCACTCCGGAGGAGTGAAATGTCAGTAGAAACAAGATACGTCAAATCACGCACTCAGCAGGAGATCAAAGGAGTGAATAACGACTGCGATAGAAATCTTCAATGTGAGTTATAGGGTGCGATCAACAGAACTGATAGGGAGTTCTACAACCATTAATTCTTGCCTTTTTCCTCCCGCTCCTTCCGAATCATCATCTGCCGCGTCGCGCCGAAATTCACTTCCGATTGCATAGCATGATCCTGCTTGCTTGCATCCTTAAAATTCAACTGCTCACCCATTTATCCTTGGCCGCTTGTCTCACATTGCTCCAATCGGGAAAACCACCAGCCTTGATAAACTTGAGGATTGATGCTCTACATAAGCATTGAGTTTTCTTAACTAGGTCGGCAACGGAATAAGTTTTCGTCCCAATCGTGACCTCATTTCCAGGTCTCCTGTTGTGAACGACAGCGGAACGGAATTCATATATTGCTTCCAAATCTCTTTCCAAGTCTTCTTGGTGCGTCGAGTTCTCTCCGAGGTACCAAGAAGCACGGTAACATAATTGCTTTTGTATTCTATCGTCTCTTGTTACATAGAGCGCTTCAAGAGCTATCCCCAAGTCAATGATTTTATCAATTGGCTCTTCGCGCGTTTTTGACTTTATCCATCTATTTATCGGTATCCGTAATCTTGTCCGAATCTTAGGATTTTTGTCCAAGATTTGACATAGACGATTGGCTTCTGCTATATGAGGCTGATCGACTTGCATCGAATGCGAAAATAGACCAGGAGGTGCACTAATCTGAGGTGGTCCTGGTCCAATACGAGCCAAATACAATAGCTCATCCTCAGGCCAAAATGGCCATTTTAGAGAAATTTGAACTGCCGAATTACAAGCTAAAGACAGCGCTTGGCAGAAATATTCGAGCCGGCGAAATGTACGTTGCGTTTGCTCGAAGTGTGCTCGTCTTATTGATTCTTTAAGCGGAGTGTGAAATACAGGAGATAGAAAATAGTCAATGATGAGCAGTGTTTTGCCCATGAAAAACACCGGTGATATTCCAATACCGCTGGCACTGATAGTCGGCAAATCGTTTGGAAGGTCTGAAGTTGACTTAGGCAGAGCAACAAGCTTTATTCCATCAAAAACTGAGATTTTCGTCTTTAACCGTATTCCTTCAAGTATTCCCATGTATTTCACAGAAACAACCGACTCATGGGTGTATTTATCAAAATTCGCTACTGCCTTATCCAGTCCCCGACCAATGGCAATTCTCAAAAGCTGCTTCAAAAGGGCACTCAAGGGATATCCGTCACCGGGCGAACTTGATACGAGCGAGCATACGGATTGAATTCTATCCTGATGGATGAATGCAGCGAATTCCGCTCTGAGAAAGTCGAGAAGATTTAATTTCGTAGTTTCGTTTACGATCTCAGGTTCAATATCCTGCCAAACCAACGGAGAATTTGCGGAATGAGTAACCCAGCGCTGCTGCAGCAACGTCCGATAGGTCCCGACATCTATGCTTGGCATTGAAACTCCGCTCTTAGATCGTCGTATTTCCATACTCCCCATTGCTTCTTCAAGCAACCGCCTAAGTTCCTGTTTTCTATCCCCAGTCATTTCTTGTTTCCTTCAAGCCGGCTGTTCGGAAAGATCGCTACAATGCAATACCGCCGTGCATAATATATTGCTTGACACTTGAACTGTACACGACTACAATGTGACTGTCGCCAGGGACAAAATTCGGCTCCACGCCGTGTGATTGTCAGGCTGCGGTTCGCGCAATGCTATATCCCTGGCTCTCTATTTTCTTCTCGCCATTTCAAAGCCGCCGAGTTAAGCGGCTTTTTTTGTGTGAAACACAATCCATAGCCCGTCTCCTCCTCATCCCCTCAAAAACTCCCCCCAACCAACCCCCAAATTCCGCAGCACCGCCCGAATCGTCCCGATCCTCAAATCCCGGGTCCCCGTAATCCGGCACGACCGCCGAACCTCCCGAAAGCGCATTACGCCATATCCTGTGCGATCCGCGCCCCCGCCTCGGATGTTCCTCACACCCCAGCGCCCTCAACTTTCGCCCAGGCAGCCTCAGTTCATACTCGCAGAGCATCGCTTCGAACCGGAGCTGACCGTTATCCACGGGCACATCTGCATCGGAATCAATCCGCGATTCAGGCGGAAATGCCGCAAACCAAGGGCTTTTTTTGGCAGGTTTCTCGCCGCCAGCGGGCACTGGACGCCCCAAATCCTCATACAATTCAAGCGCCGCGGCGTAGGCATCCTCCAGATTCTCCATCGCCTCCTCCACCGAATCCCCCTCGGCCACGAGTTCGGGCAGTTCATTGCTAGTCAGCGTATAACCGCCCTCCGGTTGCTCCGCCAAATTCACGCTTAAGTTACAGTCCATTGCTATACCTCCGTCGCGCCCGGTTTGAATCGGTTGTTAACGGGTAGAATTTCATCAAACATAAAGCCATTCATGCAATTTTTTGTATTTGGTAATGATTCGCCATTAACTTGGCGGCAAATCGGATGCAGGCATAAACATCCTCTCTTTCGAGGGAAGGATATGCTTCAAGCACCTCGTCAATGGAATCGCCTGCACCCAAAAATTCCATGATAGTTTGAACGAGAATACGAGTTCCGGCAATAACAGGTCGTCCGTTGCAAATGTCAGGATGAATATCTATTCGCTTAGCCATAGTGATGCTCCGATGCCCCCATGATAATCTTCCGCTTTCTTGATGAACTGCCTAAATTATACCACATCTCACATGGAAAGCGAAGAGTGCTCGAACTCCAATCAGCAATGGCAAACGCCCCTATCCTACTCGCAATTTACTTGCTTCATCATATCCGCCCGCAGCATCACATGCCAAACCGGGAAGGAACGGACCATCCCGCACGATGACCTTCAAACGGTTTTACAACGGGCTTGAATTACACTGCCGAGTCGGATACAATACCCGCGTTCATGGGCGAGCCGCTCGTCCATCTCCGCAACGAGGAATACATACAACCAACCGCACCGAATCAGGGAGGTCCAACTATAGTGAATCCTATCAAAAAACTCTGTCTATTGACCGTCGGCGCCGCGCTCATCTTCGGATCGTACGGCTGCGACGAATTGGTTTCCATACTTTCCGAGAGCGAAGCGCCGCCGCCGCTTCCCGATGAACTCCTCATCGGCTTGGTGATGCCGCAGTCAGGCGCCTTCGTCGACGGCCCCGACGACCCCGACATTGTCAGGTACATAAACGGCTTCTATTTGGCGCGTGACGAGATTAACGACGCCCAGATCGCGCCGCCGCGCATACGCTTCATCCTGGAGGACAATAAAAGCACAACGGAGGGAGCGATCGCCGCTTACAACAAGCTGATCCACGAGTACGGGGTGGTCGCGCTTCTGGGGCCCGCCACTTCGACCCTAACCGGAGCGGCCTTCCCGGTGGCGGAAGAGAATCAAACTGTGGCAATTGCGCCCACATCCGCATCGGAGGGGCTGAGCGCGCTCGGGGACTTTGTTTTTCGCGTGAACCTGACCGTGGAAAAACTCATCCCGCACGGCGTGCGGGTAACGCAGGAAAAGCTGGGGTACCAGCGCGTGGCGCTTATAGTTGACACCCGTGATGCGTTCTCCCGCAGCGCTAACCAGGTGTATGCGGAAACGCTTGACGAGATCGGCGTCAAACTCCTGACTACCGAAACCTTCTTTACACTCGACGAAGACCTGCGTCCCCAATTAACCCGAATTCGGGATCTGAATCCGGAAGCGGTTCTTGTCGCGGCGAATTCGTTCGACCAGCCAGCGATACTCATGCAGGGACGCGAAGTGGGGATTCCGGACGATGTGCCCTTCATCGTTCCGCTGATGGGTGTGGGCGAGGTGCAGCATGCGGGCGCCGCCGCGGACGGGGCGATAACGTTTACGACATGGATGAGCACGGCGGACACGCCGGGGAATCAGGCGTTCGTACGGAACTTCACCGCGAAATACCACTTGGAGCCGTCGCTCTTCAGCGCCTTGGCGTACACATCCGTGCAGCTCCTGGTGAACGCGATTTCAACGGCGGAGTCAACCGATTCGGATGCGATCCGGGCGGCATTGGCTGCCACAAAGGACTTTGACACCGTTCTCGGCGGGTTCTCGTTCGACGCCGTCGGCGACGCCGTATACGACCCCATCATCTTGGTTGTGCGTGACGGGGCATTCCACCCGTTTTAGCTTGTAGGGTGCGATCAAGCGAGTGAACAACGATCAACCGACTGGACAGGGAGGGCGATAGAAAATCCCGCGCGAAGGCAAATCTCCGGCGCACCAGCCTTTCGCTGTTGTAGCGTGGCATTTCCCGTAGGGGCGGGGTCTCCCCGCCTCTCCCGTAGGTTGGGTTATGCACATCGAAACCCAACTTCATTCGATCGAATAGATGGAGGTACCGAACATCGACTGATTGGCCGAGCAGATAGCGAGAGATCAAGGGTATGGTTAATCACCGCGATAACGCTCTTCTACGTGGAACATGTCCAATGCACCCTTTTCTGTAGGAGCGATCTCCGAATCGCGACCCTTCTCAAACGAGTGACAGCACGTAGGTTGGGTAGAGCGCAGCGAAACCCAACTTCATCCGAGCGAATAGATGGAGGTGCCGAACATTGACTGATTGACCGATCAGATAGCGAGAGATCAAGGGTATGGTTAATCACCGCAATAGGGTTCTTCTACGTGGAACATGTCCAATGCACCCTTTTCTGTAGGAGCGATCTCCGAATCGCGACCCTTCTCAAACGAGTGACTGCGCGTAGGTTGGGTAGAGCGCAGCGAAACCCAACTTCATTCGAGCGATTAGATGGGGGTGCCGGACATCGACTGATTGGCCGAGCAGATAGCGAGAGATCAAGGGTATGGTTAATCACCGCGATAGGGTTCTTCTACGTGGAACATGTCCAATGCACCCTTTTCTGTAGGAGCGATCTCCGAATCGCGACCCTTCTCAAACGAGTGACTGCGCGTAGGTTGGGTTATGCACATCGAAACCCAACTTCATTCGATCGAATAGATGGAGGGACCGAACATCGACTGATTGGCCGAGCAGATAGCGAGAGATCAAGCGGCTGGAATCGTAGGGGCGAGGTTCCCTCGCCCACCAAACCGATAATGTGAACGTTGCGGATACTTCCCCGACGCTATTAAACCATAGGCGGTGCATCTCTCCCCCGCCCTCAATTCTTCCGCTCCCCTAACGCCCCAACGCATTCGCAACCATCACCAGGTCCAAAACATTGACAACCCCGTCCCCGTTAACATCCGCATTCTGAGAAGCTCCCTCCTCCCCGAACGCGTTCGCAACCAACACCAAATCCAGAATATTCACCGTGCCGTCGCCGTTTATGTCGATATGCCCGACGGGGAATGTCCCGATGGTGTGCCAATACTGGGTAAAATCCCCGCCCGAGTCAATCGCCAGAAATCCTATGGGTGTGCCCGGCGTTACCATCGATTCCGGGACGACAAACTCCACCGTATCGCTCTCGCCGCTTAGCGGGTGGCAACCAACCAACTTGGTGCCTCGGAGCGGGTCTTGAGGCGTGGATGCGGCAAGCAACTGCACCTGATGCAGACCGTCTGCGTCGGAAACCGTGACTCTCAGACGTGCGGTATTTGACTCGGAGACGACTGCCCGGTGCGGCTCGATTGTCGTTGCCGCAAGATTATCCACGGGCGCATTAAAGAGCGGGTGCGCATCCAACGCCTCCGCGGCGCACGCCGAGAGCTCGGGGCGGTAGCCGCTGCTGCCTGCCATCAGATTCGGCTCCCGAAAATCGTGCGACAACCCGAATGCGTGCCCCAGTTCATGCGCCACGATCCGAAAGCTGAAACAATCGCCCGATGCCGGCAGAATCGCCGCGCCGCCCGATTGATGCGCCCCGCCAAGACCGCAAACATCGCTCCCCAAGATATCTTCGTCCAGACCCAAGAACACGAGGAAAACATCCCCCGATCTGCCGAACTCGCCTTCAATCTGCTCCATAATTTTCTTGAACGGATTTACGTGATAATACGTCTCGTCAAAACGCCCTCTTGCGCGATGCACGACTACCTTCCCCGCGGCGTCCAATTCAAGCGTGAACGTCTTGATCCCGTATCCCGAATGCCTGATCTCGCCGGCATAAAACCTCTGTACGTCTTTAAGCACCCTATCCACCTGAGCACTGATCTCCTGCTGCGCGGCGGGCGCGTTCAAGTGGAAATAGACAACCTTAATTTTGGGTCGATTGTCGCCCTGCCCCTGAAGCCGGGCAATCCCCTGCCGTAATTCCTCCTCCTCAGTCCTCACCCAGCTCAAATCCCAAAACAGCACCGTGCCGTCCTCGCTACCGCTGGCGAGCGCCCCGCCAGTCGGTGAAAACGCTACCGAACGCACGACGTGAGTGTGCCCTCTTAGCGTGGCGATGGCGTCCCCCGTCACCGCATCCCACAGCCGCACCGTGCCGTCCGCACCCCCGCTGGCAAGCGCCCCGCCTTCAGGTGAATATGCGACTGACCGCACCGCGAACGCATGTCCGATAAGCACCGTCGAGTTTCCCGATTCAAGATCCCAGGTCCGCACCGTGTTGTCCCGGCTTCCGCTGGCAACCGTGCGCCCGTCGGGCGAAAACGCAACACTGTACACCCGGTCCGTGTGGCCCGTGAATGTGGTTTTGAGTTGCTCCGCCGCTACATCCCAGGTTCGCACCGTGTTGTCCCTGCCCCCGCTAACCAGCGTGCGGCCATCCCGCGAAAAGGCGAGGCTGAATATCCGGTGCGTATGACCCGCAAGTTCCGCTTTCAATTCGCCGGTTACCGCATCCCACAACCGTATCGTCCTGTCAATGCGCCCGCCGGCGCTGGCAATTGTCAGCCCATCCGGACTGTATGCCACAGCGAATGCCGACGGCGCGTGCCCGGTGAGTTCTCGGAGTAGGCTGCCGGTCTCCGCATCCCACAACCGCACCGTGCTATCGCCAAACCCTCCCGCGCTGGCAATGGTATCGTCGTCCCGCGAGAACGCGACCGACTCGACACGGTCAGACGGTGTAGTGATGCTGGAAAGCAACGCGCCGGTGTCGGCGTCCCACAATCGGATTCCTCCGTCTTCGCTTCCGGCGGCGATCATGTCGCCGTCACGCGAATACGCCAAGGAAATCACCCGGTCAATATATCCGCTGAGTTCGGCGATGGACTCACCCGATTCGTCGTCCCACACCCTCACCGCGCCGTCCTCGCCTCCGCTGGCAACCGATCTATTGTCCGGCAAATACGTAACCGCCGTCACCCAGCCTGTGTGTTCGGTGAATGTGAATATCGAATCGCCCGTGACCGCGTCCCAGACGCGCACTGTGCCGTCTTCACCGCCGCTTGCAATCCGGGCGCTATTTTGCGAATACGCAACCGAGGTCACCCTGCCCGTATGTCCCTCAAGCGTATCGACCTCATCGCCCGTTGCAGCGTCCCAAATTATTACAGTGCCGTCGCGGCTGCCGCTGGCAATCGTGCTCCCGTCCGGCGAGTACGTAACCGAAGTCACCCAACCGGTATGCCCAGTGAGGGCGAATTTCGATTCACCGGTCGCGTCATCCCACACCCGCACCGTACCGTCCTCCGCCCCGCTGGCAACCGAACTGCCAACCGGTGAATAAGCCACCGATGTCACAAAGCGCGTATGTCCCCGCAGCGTCAGCTTCTCCTCGCCGGTGGCGGTGTCCCATAACCGCACCGTGTTGTCGCGGCTCCCGCTCACGGCGCCCCCGCCGTCCGGCGAAAAAGCCACGGAAGTTACGCGGTCGGTGTGTCCCGCAAGTATGACGCCGGGTTCGCCGGTTTCAGGATTCCACAACCGCACCGTACCGTCTTCGTCCGCGCTCGCAAGCATAGATTCCGATACTAACGTCCATATTTGGGATTCGTTGACCGGCGAAAAGAAGCAGTCATTCGGTGCGCGGAGGCAAGAAGGTATGGCGCAAAGAGGTATAGGCGCCGCGTTTAGCCCGGATACCTCGACGCTTGCGGTTTGGAGTTTTGTCGACACCAACATCCACCTATGGGATGCGTCAACGGGAGAACATCTGCGCGCCCTCACGGGACAGACGGATAACGTATCAGGCGTTGCCTTCAGACCGGACGGCGCGATGCTGGCAAGTGGGAGTTGGCGCGCTAGTACCCGCCTGTGGGATGTCGCCACCGGCGATTATCTGCGCCAACTGGAGGGCACGGAGACTGGAGTTACATGCGTGGAATTTAGTCCGGATGGTGCTGCGCTGGCGGGCGGCGACAATTTTGAGTCCACCCGAATTTGGGATGCCGCGACGGGGCAACTACGGCGAACACTGGACAGGCCTACAGACAACCATGCCGCGATCACCTTTACGTCCATTGACGAGGTCGCTTATAGCCCCGATGGCGCGCGGCTGGCAACCGCGGATTCTACCATCCGTATCTGGGATACGGCAACGGGAGCACACTTGCGGGAAATGGGAGGTCATTTCGACTTCGTAGAATTCGTGGCTATCAGCCCCGACGGCTCTACCGTGGCAAGCGAGGGCGCGAGACAACCCATTCGCGTGTGGGATGCCGTCACGGGGGCATACAAGCATTCGTTTCAGCACGATATGTCCCTGTCGCCCAATTTCGTCTTTCGACCGGATGGACAGACGCTGGTGAGAGGGGACGATCACCACAGCATTAGACTCTGGGATGTTATGACAGGCGGCGAACTGAGAGCATTGGTGCCCGATGCCGGAGATGACGTTATCTTCGCGTACAGTTCCGACGGCTCCATGTTCGCCAGCGGAGACGGCGTCAGTTCCGCCACGCTGTGGGACGCCAAAACGGGCGCCGAACTGAAATCGCTCAAATGGGAAACCGCACCTGTCCCTATGACCATATATCGACCCGTTCGCACCAGTCTCGCGTTCAGCGCCGATGGTAAACTGCTGGCGAGCGGCAGCGACGACTATACCATTCGTCTATTTGATACGGCAGAGGGCACCCCTCTTCACACACTGAAAGGGCATGAATTAGACATCGTTGGCGTCGCCTTCAGTCCGGACGGCGGCACGCTGGCGAGCGTTAGCGGCGACAAAACCGTGCGGCTCTGGGACACCAAGACAGGCGCGAATCGCCGCACCCTTCAACCGGAAATGGGTGCCATGAGTGTGGTTTTCACTCCGAACGGCGGCGAAGTGGTAACGGGGGGAACCAACGGCAGCATCGATTTTTGGGACGTCGAAACCGGCGCGCATCAGCGGGCGCTGAAGGGGCACAGTGCGTCGGTCAACAGCCTCGCTTTCAGCTCGGACGGCGGCACGCTGGTGAGTGGGTGCCTCGACGGCACCATACTGTTGTGGGACTTCTCCCGTTAGCGCCTCCTCCGTAGGGGCGAGGTTTCCTCGCCCGCTCCCCGCTCCAGCGGAGCGGTATGTCAGTAGAAAAGGGAAATGCCAATTTATGCGCTCCGGAGGAGCGCAATGTGGTAGACACTCCATCAGCTGATTAAAGACGGCGATAGGCATCCCTGTCAGCCTGTAGGTTTGGTTGAACACCGCGAAACCCAACTCCATCTGTTCTCGTAGATACATCCATTTGTTCCTCATCCGCTCTCAGGAGGCAGTACGATGAGTTTTATGTAGGGTGGGCACTGCCCACCAGCCTTTGCGTCTTGGTGGGTTACATTCAAGCGACCGAATAGATCCCGCTCCCGATCACCCCGTAGGGGCGAGGTTCCCTCGCCCGTTCTTTCTGCACCACGGCTTCGAAGGGGCTCGGTTTCCGCACCCAATCTGTGGGTTGCGTAGAGCACCGCGAAACCCAACTCCATCTGTTCCCGTAGATACAACCAATTGTCCCTCATCCGCTCTCAGGAGACCGTACCATGACCAACCTGCACGCTCCCGTCTTATCCGACGACGAACTTGCGGCGTACCACGAACACGGCTATGTGCGTTTGGGCAAAGTCGCACCGGACGAAGAGATTGAAGCGCTCTGCCGGCGTATCGACGACATCATGCTGGGGAAGATCCGCTACGAAAACATGCTGATGCAGATGTGCCCGTCGGTCGGCAAACTGGAACTGTCCAAGCAGACCAAGGTGTTCAAGGGCTCCACGCTGAACTATCGGAAAGTCCAAGACCTTGAACAAGACCCGCTGTTCCTGCCCTACATCCAACACCCCCTGTTTCGGGACATCACACGAAAAATTATCGGCGACGAGGTTTCCGCCTTCCGGACGATGTTCTTCAACAAACCTGCGGAGCGGGGGATCACCATCAATTGGCATCAGGATGGCGCGGGCGGCTGGAGGTTGAGCATTCCGCCAAAGGTGACCATCTGGACGGCGATGGATGCGACGAGCGTCGCCAACGGCTGTCTCCAGATTATTCCGGGGTCGCACAAAAGCATGATCCCCGAAAAGGGCGACCTGTTATCTCCGGAGGAACGCGCCATCCACGCACCCGACGAGAAGCGGCTCTATCTGGAGATGGAGATGGGAGAGGTGGTGCTGCTCCACAACTGGACGCTGCACCGCTCGGAGGTCAACACCACGAACCGCGCGCGGAGAGCGTTCAGCGTATGCTACATCGATGCGGAGACCTATCGGGTCACAACCGGACACCGTTTTCCGAAAATCTTCCCTGAATACGTGCCCGTCACGGATGATCAAGCGACTGGATAAGGAGATCGACCGAGTGAATAACGAACGATCAAGTGACTGAATAGGGAACGCGATAGCTAATCCTGATAGAACTCCCATAGAAATCCTTTAACTCACCAAACCTCAATCCCCGCTCCGGAGGAGCGGTATGTCAATAGAAAGCGGACATGCCAATTTTCGCGCTCCAGAGGAGCGCAATGTGGAAGATGTACAATCAATACGTAGGTTGAATTGAGTACTTCATTCCTTACCCGAACGGTATGTAAACATCTCTTTTCCTCCTGCCTGAGCGGTCATGCAGACGGACAACAATCTATCCAATGGAAAGGATCAAGTGACTGATTACGGAATGCGATAGCATATCCCCTTGCCCCGCTTGCATCGCACGGACGCAAGATTCTTTATGTAATCCACGTGATTCATGCACTTGCTTTTGGATAAATGGTGCAACAACCCTACCCCCGAATCCACTCCTCATCAATCTCGACGTGCATGATGCTGATGCGCCGGTAGGTATACGTGATATGGATGCCGCCGTCACGCGCTTGGATAACCGCGGGATAGGAGTATTCCCCCTCCTCCGTTTCGAGATCTCTTTTATACCCCCACGTCTCCCCTTCGTCGGTCGATAGCGCAACCGTCAGAGGTGTTCGCCCGCGCGGCGTATCATTGTAGACGAGCGCGATGTTGCCGCTGTGCAAACGCACCATATCCACGCCGCAGTTCGGATTCGGCAGCTCCGTCGGCTCCGCCGCCTTCCACGTCCGCCCCAGATCATCCGAGGTTGAACGCCAAATCTCGCCGTCGCGGCTGCGCATCAGCATCAGCAAACTCCCGTCGCCCCGCTGCACGACGGTCGGCTGGATAACGCCCTTTGGACTCGATAAATCGCCGTACGTGTTCCACGTCTCGCCTCCATCGCCGGAAATCATCACCATGGAATGCCAGTTGCGTTCATCGTAGACCGGCAGCAAGATATCCCCGTTCGATAGATAGAGCGGTTTGTTGCGCGTCATCCAGCCCAACTCATCGCGGAGAACCTCCCTCTCACCCCAGCGCAGTCCCATCGTATCCGACTTCAGGTAATACACCTTGCATTCCGTCCACCGGTCGCCGTACATCGTCACGTAGAACAGCCAGATTTGACCATTCGCATCGTCGAAAAGCACGGGATTGCCCTCGGAACGGTTCGGAGTATTCACAACCATGTGCGGTTGCATCCAGCATTCACTGCCCGGTGGACGCCGCGCGGTGAAGATAGCAACATCCTGCGCTCCTTCCCGCGATCCGGCATACCACGCGGCAAGCAGTTCGCCGTCGGGCAGCTCCGTAATCGTCGATCCATGACACGACGGGAAGTTCGGAATCTGTTCAAAGATCTTTTCAGCGCTGTACATTGTATCAAATTCTCCTCGAAAGTCATTTTATTGTGCAATCCACCATCCGCACCACGGTCCCCGTAGGGGCGAGGATCAAGGGAACGAATAGTGACCGCGATAGAAAATCCTGATAGAAATCCCATAGAGATCCCCCCTCGCCCGTTCTTTGGCAACTGAAATCCTATAATAATCCCGTGCCATAAAGATTCCCTCCCCGTCGCGGCACTGTAAATCAACTGACTTCAATCCAACAATCACCGGCTCTCACGCCATTATCCACAAACGACAAACATTTACAATACCCTCAAAGTGCGCTATACTATCCGCAACGCTTGAAGGCTCCTCAAGAATGGATTAACGCAACGGTTGATGTTCGCATTCACTCATTATGCGAAAACCTGGATACCCATGCAAGCCAAATCACAAAACCGGGACATAAGAGCCGAATGAGAATCCTACACAAGTCATTGGTCCTAACCGCATTAATTCTCGGCGTCAGTTTGGTATTTGGTCTCGCTGAATTCTGGCGGCCCACGATTCGAGGCATCGGATTTTGCCAAACAATCCAATGGCTCATTGACGAGGGCCATTCATCGGACGAGATAGCGAAAAACCCTGAGATTGCCCGCTTAACCCGCGGAGAGCTTCGAATTCCTACCAACGTACTGCCTCCCGACGACAACGACTTGACTAAATCCGACAGGCAGTTCGCACTCGCGGTACTCGCCGTGGTCGATCAAGGACTCGAAGAGTTTAAAGTTTGGTATGCGGAAAGCGTAGCAGATAGTATAGAATGGGAACTCCGAAGCGCGCCAGTGGTCAAAAAGTTAGCCGTGCAAGAAGTTATCATTGCCGCTCTGGAAACCCACGCGGAAGGCGAGGAGCCGTTTACGGTCGAGAACTCCCTTCCCGCCTCGGTGCGTGCGACGGTCGAGGAGGCGTTCGGCGATGACACCGATGCCTTACTCTTGGAAATTGAAAAGGCATTTTCCACCTACGATGCTCGCACACGCGTGTTGGAATCACATGGCGGTTCTGATAGTATAGAATGGAAACTCCGAAGCGCGTCCGAAGTCAAAAAGATGGCCGTGGAAGAAGTTATCATTGCCGCTCTGGAAACCCACGCGGAAGGCGAGGAGCCGTTTACTATTGAGAACTCCCTTCCCGCCTCGGTGCGTGCGACGGTCGAGGAGGCGTTCGGCGATGACACCGATGCCTTACTCTTGGAAATTGAAAAGGCATTTTCCACCAACCATACCTATACGCGCGTGTTGGAATCACATGGCGGTATTGAAGGATTTCTGAATTACTTGGTGGATTTCCGATTCGCCCCCTCTGCGGAATAGGGACACGCACAAACGTACCGGGACAGTACCTGACGCTCTTCGCTGCGGGCTACATGCCCTGAACGGGAGATGCACCTATGTCTTACGTTGAGAAATCCTTGCGATTCACCCTACCAGTCGTTATTGTGCTGTGTGTACTCCAACTCGGCGTACTCGCGTTGTTTAAGACCGACGCCCCGCCCACTATCGCCGAAATTCCCGTATTCTCGACGGTTAATAAATTCCTAGCAAAAGTGTTTAATTGGTTTACCTCGCCGTTTCATGCAGATGGACGCACAAAAACCGCTAAATTTTTGTCGGGGCAGTCCCTGGAGAAACGTCAACAATTCCTTAAGGAATATGGGAGGCGTTTGACGAAAGAACTGCATGAAGTTGGTTATGATGACCTTATCGACCCGATAATTGATGATTTTATCAAGGACATGAAAGAAAGGGGAATTTACTTCAAATAACCCGCTTCTCGCCAAGTTGAAACGGCAAATCGAGACACGAGAATATAGGCGCGGATGTCGGGCGCATGGAGGCAGCTTGGCATGAGTAAACTAAGACCGGAAATTCGTAGGATTATCACATGCACGGTATTGGGGGCGGTCCTCACGCCCGTGAATCGCGTCCATGATATCGTTATGTTGGGGGACAATGCTGACCTTGGTGACTTGCCATTTGTCGCTGGCGGTGGCGCGCTCTATGGCTCATTCGCCGGATTCATTTGGGCGATCGAACACAAGCCGGCGCGGCTATGGTTTATTCTGGGGATAGTCGCGGGAGTTTTGATAAGTGATGCATATATCTCCGCTGTTCCGACCGGGAACCCATTCCCAGTCGTCCTGGGTCTTCTGGCGGGGGCGTTAGTCGGCGGCGTTTTGGCATTTTCCAGGATCAGGGACGTTAGAAGCAAATGAACGACGACCCAGTTCAGGAATTCGGAATCCTTGTAATCCTGAATCCAAAGATTGTAGGTTGGGTTGAGCAAAGCGAAACCCAACGTCGTTCGTTACCGGAAATTCACCAGCTCTTCCCCATTCGATGCTGTAGGATTAAGCGAGTGAATAGATCAAACGAGCGAATAGCGAGCGCGATAGGGATCCCAGAGCGATAGAGATCCCAGCGCGATAGTTGAACCCCTTGCCCCGACGCTGTTCACGCTCTCGATCTCACTTGATCGATAGAGGATCCCGCTGCAATAGAATCCGCAAGCTTCGCAACCGTGTTTTTCGTAGGGGCGGGGTCTCCCCGCCCGATTCTGTAACAACCCGGGGCTCTTTGTAGGTTGGGTTGAACACCGTGAAACCCAACGTCGTTCGTTACCGGAAACGCACCATCTGCTCCTCATTCGCTCGTGTAGGAGCGACCTCCCGGTCGCGATTCCGTAAATCCAACTGACTCCAAATGAAGGCTAACCGGCATTTATGTTATCACCAACAAGAGTTGGAATTTTACAATTCCCGCGAAACGCGCTATACTATCTGAAACGCTGATAGTCACCTCAAGCAATGGTTGCCTGAAAGGTCGGTAGTTGAGGCTACACATTTTGCCACAATCCGGATACCCGCGCCAGCCAAATCACAAAACCATAAAGAAAGATCGGATTGAAAACCATGCACAGGATAGAGGGGTTGGCGATAATCTTCATCGTCGTTTTGCTTTTAGGCATTTTTGTTTTTTGGATGCACACCATTCGACATAACGATATCGGCCCCACTCTCGAACGGCTCATTGAGGCAGGCTACAACATGGAAGAGATTCTTCAACACCCCGACGTGGCACGCATAAACCGTAGGAATCCCGGGTTACTTCCTATCCTGGACGAATGGGCCGAAAATGACCTCCAACGCGCAAGGGCTCACATCGAAACGCTTCCGCCCGCGCGTGCCGCAACACAAGTTCTTAGTGACGCTTACCGACGTAGCACCGCTCAAAACAAGAAAATATCTGCCGTGCTCGTGACTCTCATCGCCTTTCGTGATGCTCATAGGGAAGGCTCGGAACCGTTCACTATCGACAACTCCCTTCCCGCAGCCGTACAAACTGAGGTTAAAGAGGCGTTCGGCGATGATGCCGATGCAGTGCTCTTGCAGATCGAAGAGGCGTTTGCCGACCCCGCCAGTGCCGACCGTGTCATAGAGTCGCATGGAGGCACTGAAGGTTTTATAAACCACTTGCTGGAGTCCCTATCTGCCCCCACTAACGAATAGGGTCACACAAAACGCACCGGGTAGATGCTTGGGGAGTGTCTCTACCGTATTCGTTGGCGCCGCACCGGTGAATCAGTCTCGGCACGACATGTTGCCCTGAACGTTCTAGGGAAGGAGAACAGGACAATGACATTCTTGCACATACTCATGATTATATGTGCGGTCTTGATTTTCGGTTTGCTCGTCATATCGATAAAATTTGATGTCGACAACGAATTTGTAGCATTCTGTGCTCCCATGGGTTTCTTGTCTGCCATAATTTACGGGGGCCTTTATCTGGCCGAGAAACGAAAACGTCCAAGCGAAAAGAAACCGTTCAGGGGTTTCATGATGGTTCTCGACTACTTCACACTTGTGGTTTGTATCTTATTAATTTGCGGAAGTTTATTTTTGACGGGGCTTACCGGTAGTTTCCTGCCCCTAATTACAGGTTTGACGTACTCCTTCACTGGCGCCGCCATATTTTTCTACGTAGAGGAGAGTCGGAAAGGCGCGCCGCTTGAGAAAGGCGAAGAACAATCATCCGATATTCATGGCTAGATAGGCGCGGAAGTAAAAGCACACGGTGCGTGTGTCTCGAGTGAGAAGTCAGTCGATCCATCGAAAAGGAGATGTAATGTCAAAGATTGCCTGGATTATCTATGTCATCACATTCGGATTATTGGTTTATTTCATTGTCATCAGCATCAAGACGGACATCGAAAATGAGTTCGTAATATATGGCGTGCCGTCGGGGCTATTGATTGCCGTGTCGTATACTTGCCTATGGCGAATCAGCAAGTCAACCCCGGTCGCCAAGAAACAACCAATCAATCTATTTGAGAAACTCATGACGATGCTGTTCATAGCAGCCAGTATTTTGGTATTATGCGGTAGTGTTATGCGCGCCTGCGATCGCCGCGAGTTGCTGTCGTTAACTACAGGCTTGTCTAAAATTCTTGCGGCGGCGGCAGCCTGCGCATATTTGGAAGAGAGGCTAAAATCGCCACGGAATATTGGAAAGAAAGAACAGACTTCTTGAACAAGCGGCATGAAAAAACACGAGCAAACCGAATTCCTCGGTGCACATGTGTGAAACAACCACGGTTTGATATGTTACCTTGAACGCTCTATGTTTCCCGGGAGAACAGTACAATGTCATTCCTACATGTACTCACTACTATATGTTCGATCTTGATTTTCGGTTTTGCCCTCGCATCAGTAAAAGTTGACGTTGATTACGAATTTGTGACATTCTGCGCACCGATGGGTTTTCTGGTTGCCGCAATTTATGCGTGCTTTTATCTGGACGAGAAGCGCAAACATGCAAGCGAAAAGAAGCCGTTAATGGGTTTCATGAAGGTTTTCCAATACGTCCTACTGGTATGTTATGTTCTATCGGTCTGTGCAAGTTTGATGCTGGCCGGGCTTGCCGGAAGTTTTTTACCCCTGATTACGGGAGCCACCTTTTTCTTAGCCGCCGCCGCCATATTTTTCTACATAGAGGAGAGTCGGAAAGGCGCGCCGCTTGAGAAAGGCGAAGAACAATCATCCGATATTCATGGCTAGATAAACGTGGAAGTAAGAGCGCACCGTCCACCCATCTCAAAAGACGAGGCACTCGATTGATCGGAAGGATGACGCAATGTCGAATTTAAGTGACGACTCCAGGCTACTACTGATTTCACTCATGGGTCTTTCGAGTGCCGTGAGCTTCATGTGCCTCTATCTGCAGGAAAAGAGAAGGGCGTCCGTGCAGAGAGCACGACTGCGTGGGTGGGGTGCGTTTCTCCTGTCCGTTTTCCTGATGACGTATGCGTTTGTGGTGTGCCTTGGCAGCGCTGTAGCGTTCGACACGGGCAATCCACAATTTTTAAGCCCGGTGTTCACCTATGGACTGGCTGTCGCCGCGGCGCTGCTGTGGCGGCGGGCAAAGAATGTCCGGCAATAGCTGGTATAGTAGCGATATTTGGTGCATATCCAATCTGCACCGAACTTACCGCGTCCTTTGGACAACAAATAACGAGATTTAAGAATTGAAAACCGACTGAACCTGGTCAAATTTAAAGCGCCTAATATTACGGGGAATACACTTGGTAGGAATTTCTACGGCACGCGTTTGATTCTAGTCGATCATTTAATCTCGGTTTATCAATAGAACTCCTGCCGCAATGGAGTTCTCAAACTGCCCAACCGCTTTTTTTCGTAGGGGCGGGGTCACGCGCCCGATTCTGCAACAACCCGGCGGCTCTTTGTAGGTTGGGTTGAACACCGTGAAACCCAACGTCGTTCGTTACCGGAAACGCACCATCTGCTCCTCATTCGCTCGTGCAGCAGCGGCCTCCCGGTCGCGATCATCAACTGACCTCCCGGTCGCGCCTCCTCCGTAGGGGCGGGGTCACCCCGCCCGCTTCTGTAACAGCCTGTAGGTTGGGTAGAGCATCGCGAAACCCAACTCCGCACATTCCCGTAGATACACCCAAATGTTACCCGACCGCTCATGTAGGATCAAGCGAGTGAATAGATCAAACGAGCGAATAGCGAGTGCGATAGGGATGCCAGTGCGATAGAGATCCCAGCGCGATAGTAGATCCCTCAAGCGAATGGATAACGAGAGCGATAGTAGATTCCCTTGCCCCAATCCTGATCGCTTTTTTGATTTCACTTGATCGATAGAGGATCCTGCTGCAATAGAATCCGCCAAATTCCCAACCGTGTTTTTCGTAGGGGCGGGGTCTCCCCGCCCGATTCTGTAACAACCCGGCGGCTCTTTGTAGGTTGGGTTGAACACCGTGAAACCCAACGTCGTTCGTTACGGGAAACGCACCACCTGTTCCTCATTCGCTCGTGCAGCAGCGACCTCCCGGTCGCGATCATCAACTGACCGACCGGTCGCGCCTCCCCCGTAGGGGCGGGGTTACCCCGCCCGATTTTGCTGCCAACCAATCAAGCAGGTCTAAAGATGGAAAAAACGAACCCCGTCGATTTCAGCGCCATAGCTATAAGTGCCCTTCATAGTCACGGCGTTAATGATAATCTTCCATCTCTTCTTCATTGATACCTGGTCAAACGATCACAAGTTTATTCTCGCAAGCATCTTAGCAATCGCAGGGTTTCTAATTGTTCGGAGAATGCGCGACAAGACCCGCAAGCACAGATTTTCTACCTCGCCGTTGGAAACACCCTGTTAGGCATCGGCCTCGCAGTCTTGATGATGCAATTAATAAAGAGGACTAGAGAGTGGATGGTCTCCCACCTTTGAAGCGTTTTTATGCGGAGTTATGGGCGAATCAAGGACACGTCAAACCGAAATCGACGACACGCGGAAATGAAAAAAGCCCCGATGATAGCCGCCATCGAGGCTTTTTCAAACAAACTCACGCTAACGAGTCTGTCATGTGCGAAGACCACATCAGCGGAGACTGCTCCCACTTTACTTCACAACCACCATCCGGCGCATGTGCGCATAATCCGAAGTGCTGAGTTGGTAGAAGTACACGCCGCTCGCCACCGTTTCGGCATGTTCGTTCCTACCATCCCAGTACGCCGCGCGTCCTCTGTCGATATAATGCCCCGCCGGTTGACGCCCCACATCCAACTGCCGCACCAAGATTCCTCTGCCGTCATAGATTGAGATTTGGACGTCCGCATCGTCAGCGAGCCGGTAAGGTATCCACGTCTCCGGGTTAAACGGATTCGGATAATTGGGCAGGAGTGCCGTCTCTATTGGCGTCAGCGCCGCCAACAGACTTTCCAAGAACCGAATCCCCCTCTGTGCGGCGGCATCGTCGAGACCCAATCCTCGCGCTTCTTCCAGCCACTGTTTCACATCACTTGGACTTAACATCGCCATGCCGTCGGAATGGATTGACGGCGCGGCGGCGGCGTTGGCCATCTCGCCCGCGACCAACACCAGATCCAAGATGTTGACATTCCCGTCGGCGTTGGCGTCCGCGGCGTTCGGACCCGTTTCCCCGATTCGAGTCGCGACCAACACCAAGTCCAGAATGTTTACCACCCCGTCTTGATTGACATCGCCCTTCAGAACGGCAACCTCTGTATCGACAGTTATATCCCACAGCAGCACCGTGCCGTCGGCGCTCCCGCTGGCAAGCATCCCGTTCATAGGATTGAACGCCAAAGCGTTGACACTCCCCCTATGTCCGTCAAGCACCGCCAGCCGATCGCCCGTCATAGAATCCCACAACTCGACGGTATTCGCAGTAGTGCCCGCGGCAAACGTCCCTTCATCGAAACCGAACGCGACGCTCGTAGGCCAAACCGCGTCTACATCCAGCGTGTGTTCATTTTCCGCCGTGGCGGTATTCCATAGCCGAACCGTCCCATCCCTACTCCCGCTTGCGAGAGCGCTGCCATCCGCACTGAACGCCAAGCTGGTAATTACATCGGTGTGAAGTTCGAATGTAAACAGCTCAAGACCCGAGATGGTATTCCATATACGCACGGTGGCATCTTCACTTCCGCTGGCGAGCAATGCTCCGTCCGGACTGAATGCGAGGACGTCTATCGCACCGGTGTGACCGCTCAGCTTATACTTGAGTTCCCCCGTAACGGAGTCCCAGACGAAGATGTAATGCTCCCCATCCCCGAACAGAGGTCCGCTTGCAGCGGCAACCGTGTTGCCGTGCAAATCAACCGAGACAGCGGAAACCCACTCGGTATTTCCGGCGAGGGTTATCTTGGTGTCGCCGGTCGAGACATCCAACAGTTTGATAGAATTGAAAACGTCGCGAATGGCGAATGAATCGCCGTCGTCGCTCAAACCCGCTCGCCAAATGAACCCTTCTTCGATGGTGGTGCTCCGGTATTTGCCCGTTGCGGCATCCCAAAGTTCGACAGTATGATAATTGACGGAAACCAGCATACCGCCGTCCGGACTGAATGCGACGTGGTTAATCCCGCTGGTATGACCGGTGATAGTCGCATTCTGTTCAGCTTCACCAACATCCCAAAACCGGATGCTGCCGTCCTCGCTGCCGCTTGCCAAGGTGACTTCATCCGGACTGAACGCGAGGCCTACGACCTCCGACGTGTGACCGGTAAGCGACCCCTTTTGTTGCCCCGACGCAACATCCCAGAGACGAATGTCGGTATCGCCAATCCCGCTGCTGCTAGCCAACGTCGCACTGTCCCGGCTAAATGCAATGCTAGTAACCTCACTATATTCTTCGCCCATGAGAGTTTGCTTCAGTTCTCCCGTGACGGCATCCCAGAGATAGATGTTCGTGTCAGAATAGCCGCCCGCACTGGCAATCGTCGCTCCGTCCAAGCTGTACGCGAGGTGATCTACCGAATCCAATCCCTCCGTGATGGAAAGTTTTTCCGCGCCCGTCTCTACGTCCCAAAGGCGGATTGCCGAATTCGGCCACCGCGCACCGCTGACTAGCGTCTCGCCGTCCGTACTGAATGCGAGGATTTCAACACTTTCCGTGGTTTCAATCGTCCGCTTTTCCTCGCCCGTGTCCGCGTCCCGCAGCTCAATGTCACGTGAATCCGTACTGGCTAGGGTTTTTCCGTCCGGACTCAACGCTACGCTATCGACCGCAATAAACGCGCCCGAGAGCGCTAATTGTTCCTCCCCCGTGTCCGCATCCCATAGCCGCAGATTGTCGTCCTCCCAACCGCTTCCGCTCGCAATCAACTCTTCGCTGAACGCGACACTGGTAATCTCCGTCGTATGACCGGAGAGCAGGAAAATCGGCTCATAGGTCGTCGTGTCGTAGACCCAAATGCCTATGGTGCTGGCAACGGCTAGCCGATCACCCTCCGGCGAATACGCCAGATTGCCTGATATAACACCTTTTCCGAGCCGCGCTGTCGCGTCATCGGGCAACCCCCACTGCGGAGAATCTTGAGCAAACCCGTTAAGTGGAATCAGAGTGAGAAGGATGAGCAACATAAGTGTTGACTTCATTTCGAGTTCTCCCTGTACTTTAACAGCACGACAAGAAACTATCGCTCAAGTTAAGAATGTGTGCAAGAAACCGAGTTTTTTCTTGAAAACTCGGTTTCTCAAAGTCTCTTTGCACTTTCTCTTGACATGAGCCAAAACTATGATTCTCTTTGAGTCGTGTTGTGTTTTGAACCATAATGCATGTCATTGGCTTGCTTTATCGTGCATCACCATGCTGACATGCGGAAGGCGCTTGCCCATTTGCAGCAGTTGCACCGCTTGGCGAAACTTCTTAAGAAGTGTAGCACGGTTCTGGTGGAAATGAAACAAAATAGAACGTCGCCGTGGAATGCCTATACACAGTCCTGTTCCCGTGTGTTTCGTAGGGGCGGGGTCTCCCCGCCCGCTTCTATAACAGCTGTATGCAAACCCGTTGACTTGCCGCCGGTATTCATGTATTTTGTAAGGAAATGCCGTCTATATGCTCCATCCCCCGCATGGATTAACCAATCAACCGACCCGTCGCGCCTCCCCGTAGGGGCGGGGTCACCCCGCCCGATTTTGCTGCCAACCAATCAAGCAGGTCTAAAGATGGAAAAAACGAACCCCGTCGATTTCAGCGCCATAGCTATTAGTGCCCTTCATAGTCACGGCGTTAATGATAATCTTCCATCTCTTCTTCATTGATACCTGGTCAAACGATCACAAGTTTGTTCTCGCAAGCATCTTGGCGATCGCAGGGTTTCTAATTGTTCGGAGAATGCGCGACAAAACCCGCAAGCACAGATTGTTCTATCTTATTGTTGGCAACGTTGTTCTCGGCGTCGGCACTACAATCTTAACCGTCCCGTTAATTAAGTGGATAACGGAGCGGATGGTATCCTAACGTTAATGCATCCATGCACGGAGCGGTGGGCGAAAAAAGCGCAGGTCGGCGCGGCAACAATGACACGCGGAAATGAATTAGCGCCGATGATCGCAGCGCCGTCTCAAAAGGTCGACGCTGAACGAGCAATCCATAACAGGTGGAGAGAAAAAATGTCTAAACCAATCCTGCTTCTATATATCGCACTTACCTGCATTTGCATAAGCGTTCTCGGCCAAATGGGGACGCGCGGCAAACGCATATCGTCCGCGTTTAAACGGGCGTCTGAGTTATCTTTTGTATTCTTTTATGGGATGTTCGCAGTGCATTTAGAGAGCGTATGGCTTGGTATCGGGGTCGTAGTGCTGATTGTATACAATGCCGCCCGCAGCCAGTGGGATGACCTGTTCCGCAAAGGCTTCAGGCGTCTCGTCATGTTTGTGTTCCGGCGCAATGCCCCGTCGAATCCTCAGAAATAAACCGGCAACCTCCTCCGGTCTGTGTGCTTTTCGGCTGGCGCCGTGCTGTCGCATCGGTATTTGGCTTGAATTACGACTAAGAGACGTGATTCATTCTCCGAAGTATTTTCTCAAGTGTGAATGCGTGTGAAGGTAGGTACGGTAATGTGATGGGGTTGTTTATCGAATACATGAATGAGAGGGGAATTTAATTTCGAATAACCCACTTCTCGGCATGTTGATAAAGGCAAATTTAGGCGCGAATGTTGTATCTGGGGAGGCGGCTTGGAATGAGTGATTCAAGACGGGTCACTCGCAGGCTCGTCACCTGCACGGTGGTCGTGACGGTTTGCGTAGTATTCGGAATCGTAACGTCGGACGCTGAAGCTGACTCGGGTGAAATAATTGCCGCCGCCGGGATTGCCGCGCTCTATAGCTTGTTCATTGGAATCGCTTGGGTTATAGAACACAAGCCGGCGCGGCGATGCTTCATTCTTGGGTTAGCCACGGGTTACCTAATGGGCATTGTATATACCTTCGCTGTTCCGACCGGGAGCAGGCTTCCAGTCGTCTTGGGCCCCGCGGCGGGGGCGTTAGTCGGCGGCGTTTTGGCATTTTCCGGGATCAGGAACGTTAGAAACAAATGAACGACGACCCATTTCAAGAGAAATGATACGCTCGATTTCTGAATACAACGATTGTCTAAGGGAATACATTCAATCGAGTCAAACGAAGGAACCGGTGATTAGCTCATGAAAGAACTCTTCCGCGAGATTGCAACCCACCCCGCAGCGATTCTTATCGGATTGTTACTCGCTCTCGTAACCTATCTTGATCGCCCGGCAGTGGATCAAGTCGAAAAAAAACAATCCATTATCGAATGCGTAACGCCGGCGCAAAAGACGACCGATGACATCGACCGCGGGAACCACGGCACCGAAATCCAAAGAATTACGGACGGCGATGAAGGTCAGAACACACTCAAAGAGCCGCAAGCCGACATGCAGCGGTTAGAGCACGAAGTTCAAAAGAAGTGAAGCGTGAACCGCCAACATAATCAACTGAAAAGGAATGCCCCGCAGCGTACGCGATTCCTTTCCGAGCGATACCTCGGTTTCCCGCCCCGCGTGTGCAGCGCTATCTGACAATCGCCATGTGCCGTGCTGAGTGGTAACTCCCCGCGTGGAATACATAGATATACACGCCGCTTGCAAGCAATTCGCCGCCGTCGTTGCGCCCGTCCCAATACGCCGCATAATGCTTGTCGGTGTAGTATCCCTCCGGCTGGAGCCCCAGATCCAAGTGCCGAACCAAAATTCCCGTCGAGCTATAAATTGAGATTCGGACAACCGAATCGCGGGCGAGCTGATACGGGATCCACGTCTCTGGATTGAACGGATTCGGGAAGTTCGGCAGCAGCGCCGTCCTTTCCGGCGTCACCGCCTCCAACAGGTTCTGCAGATACTCGATACCCCTCGGAATCGCCGGGTCCGCCAGGTCTAACCGCCGCGATTCTTCCAGCCACTCTCTGACTTGGGTTGTGTGAAGCATCATCTCTCCGTTGGAAACCATGGGAAGCGAGACCATTGAATCGTCTGCCATCCCAGCAACAAGCACCAAATCCAGTGTGTTCACGGTCCCATCCCCGTTCACGTCTGCGGGGTTCACCGCTGATAGTCCCAAACGCCCTGCTACCAACACCAAATCCCGCATATCCACGACTCCGTCCCCATTCACATCGGGCTTCACTTGTGAGGTGATTTGCCATAGTGTCACAGTTCCGTCGCTGCTTCCACCGGCAAGCGTGCGGCCATCCGGACTAAACGTGACGCTATTAACATTACCTGTATGCCCTTCAAGCGCGCCTAGGTGCGCCCCCGTCGCGGGATCCCAAAGCCGCACCGTGTTGGTATTGGCTGAGGCGAAAGGATCTGCCGAACGCGCAACGGCAAGCACTCTCCCATCCGGGCTAAACGAGACGCTCTCGACAGCACCGAAATTCCCCATACCATCCGGACGTACGCCCAGTCGGTGTTTGAATTCCAACGTCTTCGCGTCTCGCAGTGTGACCGAACCCCACGCCCCAAGACTAAACGACCCATCCGCGTGCCCGATGGCAAGTGTCCGACCGTCGGGACTGAAGGCGAGACTACTGGGAAACCTGACACCCTGTCTCATTTTGTGTATGAGTTCACCACTCTCCATATCATACAGATGGATTGTGCCGTCATCAACGCTGTGTGAGGCCAATGGGGAGTTGTGTCCAATGGCAAGTGTCCGACCATCCGGGCTAAAAGCAATGCTTGTGACCCCAGCATGCTCCGCACCCCCCCCTGGAGAATTTTAGCTTGCCTGTCGCCACATCCCAAAGACGGACAAACTCACCACTGGCGCCGGCAATCGTGCGGCCGTCTGGGCTAAAGGTTATATGCCTCACGTATCTAAATTTCGAAGACAGCGAGCGCTCCATTACGCGTGTCACCGCGTCCAAAAAACAAATAATGCCATCCGCCGCCGTGGCAATCATGCTGCCGTCCGGGCTGAAGGCTACCCAATATGCAATTGACGAATTTCCATTCTTCATCAGGGGGATCCTGTCACCGGTATGCGAATCAAAGAGCCAAACTCCAGTGCTGCTTGTCACCGCCAGTCGTGTTCCATCAGGTGAATACTCTACCTCAAAAATGCTACCCCCGCCGATGTCGAGTCGCGCCTTGGCGCCCTCGGGTAACCCCCATTGGGAAGTATCTTGAGCAATGGCGTTGAGCGCAACGATGCCGAGGAGAATGAGTGACGCAAGGGTTGTTTTCATGTGGTCAATTCCTGTTCTCACCGCGTCCCACCTATTCCTTTCGTAGTTACCGGAACTGCCAATGGTCACTGTGAACAATAAGGTTCGGTTTCCCGCCCCGCGTATCCATCGCTACCGGACAATTGCCATGCGCTGCGAAGCGCGGTAACTCCCTGCTCTGCGCTAATAGACACACACGCCGCTGGCGACCAATTCGCCGTCCCGTCGGAACGCGAGAGCGGCTATCGGTGCGGTATGACCGCTTAGACCTGTACACGAACGCTGTCCAGTCTAAATTGCATTTCCTTTTTAAAGATACCTACATTGATTAAAACTTAACCCGGACACGATAGCGTTCGATTAGAATTATTCAGCTATCTGTTCCGCGATCAATTCATCAATGAATTTGTCAAGCCTAGCTCTTTGTTCGTCCGTCAGGCTGGTTACATCGATGACACTCATAGTTGATGCTTCTACACTGCCGGGCTTTCTAACCTTTGGCAGTGGAGGATCTTTTGCTTGCAACACTTCAGCCCCCACCAAATCTCGAAATTCCTCGGTCTGTTCTGCCAAATAGTTACCTGCAATTACGGCAATCACTATCCATAATACAACTATCGTTAAGGCACAACTGGCAATCGCTACCGCGATGTATGGTAACGCCCTTTTCCAAGTCATGATATGACCCTCCATTGTGGTAAGTAAAATACAGATAGTAACGAGAGGATTAACTTTTTGCCGCCAGTGTCTGACCTTCCAGAGGGCAATGACAATTTGTTGCCCTCACTCCACACCCTACCAATATTCTCACCCAAAATACAAGTATATAATAAGAGCGGACGAAATGATTCTTAATCGCCCGTCTTACAAATCTAACTTCATAGTTTTCACGAGTGACATAAAGACTGTTTTCATTTGGGCGGTTTCTCTCCATGGGATGATTGGCTATCTCTTGCTGCAATGCTGGGACGTCGAGGGTGGCGCGCAGCATCAAAGATTACCCGGCGAAATTTTTTTCGATGAGCCGCTAAAGACAATGGCTTTCAATGTGCGCGGCATTTGCTATACTAGACGCATCGGTTGCGATTCAGTGTACCATAGCGCGACTTTTAGGGCAAGGCGTGTACAACTTTCACGGCGGCGCTCACGGTTCAAGTCTCCGCCAAGCGTGTCCGCCGCCGCAGACCGCTCTGCCGCAGGTTATGACGCAGCGGTGTCCGATATTGATTAGAATATCGTATGCCAATCCAAATGCATTTGCCGCCCGTGGGGATTTCTCCGGCACGAGTCACGGTTGTAAGATTTTAACGGGTGCTTGAACAACCAAGATTCCCGGAGGAATCGACCTGCACAAAAGCTATAGCTGGCCCATCGCTAACAACCTTGATTGAAAGGTGGCATTGCCATGCCGTTCCGAATAAAACCTTGGCACTGTATTGCGGCTGTCATGCTCGGACTAATCGCTTTTGTAGAGATTGCCGTACGGAACCAACCTATGGTGTTGGAGGGTCACATGGAAAAAATGTGGGGGTTCGAAGCGGAAGGGGACAAAGTGACACAGGAGATGAACGCTCTGATCAACGAATTCTTCGCGACGCTATCCCCGGCAGACCGTGCTGCAATTCGCGGGGGACTTTCGGACGATGCCCGCGAACTGTACCCCACGCTGTTTGATGATGTCACGCCGGCTCAACCTCCGGGCCCTAATTGGTCGGATAGAAATCGAAAGGCGCGGCGCAGATTGGACAAACTCATCAAGAGATTTGAACTACTGAATTCAGTGCCAGTTTCGCCGTAGTGACGGCAATTGTCTTCCCTGGAACGTGGGTACACCGTTCTTCACTGCCCTTGCCCACCAGCCCCCTGGTCTTCGTAGGGTGCGGTAGACATCCCTCAACCAACGCGTAGGGGCGGGGTGACCCCGCCCGATTCTGTAACATCCCGCCGGCTCTTTGTAGGTTGGGTTGAACACCGTGAAACCCAACGTCGTTCGTTACCGGAAATGTACCAACTCTTCCCCATTCGATCTTGTTGGATCAAGCGATCAAGCGAGATCAAACGAGCGAATATCGAGTGATCGACTGAGTGGATAACGAAGGCGATAGAACTCTTCACGCGATATACCTCCCATAGACATCCTAGCGAGATTGCTAATCCTGATAGCATATCCCATCTTCACTACCCTGCCCCCGGCGTCCCACACCCGCGGATTCAAGCCCGCACTGCAGAGCAGTGCCATGTCGATAGAATGGCAACGACTTCAATCCCCGCGCTCCAGAGGAGCGCAATGTTAACCGATGATAGAGTTCCCATAGAGATCTCAACGAGACAGAGAACCCACCAGCCATTGAAAGCGCCGGAGGCGCGGAAGGTGTATAGTAACCACTAATACCCACACATCAAAGCCCCAGCGGGGCGACAGGTCGCGGCGCATGTTGGATTAAGCGAATGAATAATGACTGAATAGGGAAGGATCAAGGGAACGAATAGTGACCGCGATAGAAAATCCTGATAGAGTTCCCATAGAGATCCCACAAGTATATTGCGGGCAATACAAAAACATGAAAAAACCTGTCTCCAAATGACTGAATATGGCTCTGCTGCCGACTATTCAAACAGGTTCTTGGACAAACAGGGTTGGTAAATGTACCCCGCTACCATTTCGCGTAAACAACCCTGTCTGTCTGAGATCGGGCGGTCGGATTGTTTCTCAGATAATACAACGCCTCCTTCCATACACGGTAATGTAAATTACAATCGGTGTCGGCAAAACAGATGCCAACTCTGATTTTCAAGGCAAGAAATATTCATCAATTCAAATTACCTGATGCGAAACCAAATCGAACGACTTTTCAAAACAACTCATAAGCCTACTCCAGTTGCGGGTAATGTGGGCAGCGAAGTCACCGGTCTAGAACAGGTGCACGAATGCGTTTAGACACCCTCTCAACCGTTACGTGACGCCCTCGGCGCTGCCGAGGGTTTCAATCCCCGTCGCATTGCCCCCATTATCAGGATTCGTAGTTCAAAAGGCTATCCTGCATACTATCGGAAGTTCGACGCACTTTTCTTAAGCCTGCCCCAAATGGCGGCGGTTTTAGAAGTGGGGGACACAGCTAATCCTAGCGGGCTAATATCGGGCTCGAAATCGCGCGCATTACCGCCAGCGCTAAGTTGCCTAATATATCTTCCATCGGAGGCCATCAAGTGAATCGTGGCGCGAAAATTTCCGGGCCAGATTCCGGACCTGATATAATATGCAATCATCCGTCCGTCGGGAGTCCATGCGGGGCCTGAATGATGTTCTTCATTGTGGGTAAGCCTAACCCGATTTCTACCATCCGCACCCACCACATAGATGTGATGGAATTCTTTGTGATGCGCCTCGTATGCTATCCACCGCCCATCGGGAGAAAACGATGGGTGCTGTTTAGGCGCTAAATTTCGCGTCAACCTTTTACGCCACTGCCCGCCAATGCCTGTCACGTAAATTTCATTGCCTCCATCTCTCGAGGACAGGAATGCAATCTGTTTTCCATCCGGAGACCATGATGGATACCTCGCCCGGCCTTCAAGCTTCACACGATTTCTACCATCGGCATCCATCACGGCGATATGGTCGTCCCTACCGACGACGGAGAACGCAAACTTACGCCCATCGGGAGACCAGTCCGGATCATACTTCTGCCCGGCTCCATCTGTTAATCTAATCACGTTCTTTCCATCGGCGTCCATTAAGTAGATTTGAGTACGGTCGCCGTTTCGGTCGGAAACGAATGCAATTTTCGTTCCGTCGGGAGACCAATCCGGATTATAGTCGTACGCTGGATGGTTTGTCAGGTTTTCTTGGTTTCCTCCATCGGCATCCATTACATAGATTTCAAGGTTGCCATCTCTAACGGATGTAAAAACAATTCGACCTGTGTAGGAGGCGAGTGCGTTTTTCAACCACAACTCCCCACTCATCAGACAGATGCACAGCCCGGCAAACAGTACACATCTAGGTATCAGCATGAATCGCATTTTTGTTCCTCTCGGTTGCGTGCAAAGATAATCGCGAAGATCATCGGAGATTAGGTGCGAGTTTCTTCAACCTGCCCCAAGTCGTAGTTGTTTTGGAAGTGGGTGACACAGCTAGTCCTCCCAGGCTAAAGTCGGGCTCAAGATCGTGCCCATCATGGACATCGCTAAGTTGCTTAAGATATTTTCCATCGACAGTCATCAAGTGAATCATCGTCGTATTTTTGCCGAGAACTACTTGGACGTAGGCAATCGTGTCGCCGTCAGGGGACCAGGCGGGGTGCCATTTATCGGGTGAGTTGTCTGTTAGTCTTTTTGTACGACCCTCGCGCTCGGCTTCCACCACATAGATTTGAGAAAGCCAAACTTGGAGACTCTCGTCATACGCAATCCTGGCGCCGTCGGGAGACCACGACGCACCTCGCTCCTGTGCCGGGTGATTCGTTAATCTCGCCTGGTTGCCTCCGTCGCCATTCATAACGTAAATCTCTCCGAATCCATCAATCCGAGTGGAGGTGAAGGCAATCTTGGTTCCGCGGGCGGCGTAACCGTCCACTGCAAATTGCATCAGGATCAGCACGGAGAACACAACCACCGTAGTCAGGCATCGTCTAACTTTGAATGACATCTCGCCCTCCTTGATTGTAGCCAAGCGGAAACTCTCATTCGTGCCTCACGCATCATCGCCCCGTGGTCGGCATTTTAATCTCGCCCCAGGATGTGACGACGTTCGCGGCTGGAGACACCGACCATGTTACCGGGTCAAACCAATCGGGATCGGTATCATTGCCATGGTGTTCCTCACTGAGCTGTTTTAGGTGCTTTCCATCGGCAGTCATCAAGTGAATTGTCTTCTGATCACCTTTGAGATTAAAAACCCATGAGGTGTATGCGATCGTCTCCCCGTCCGGGGACCACTCCGGCTGCAATTTGCGGGGCGGGCCTTGTGTTAGTCTAACTGAACGAGGGACGCCCACGACTTTAACGACATAGATTTGAATAATGCGTGCTTCGTCATTAGCTGCGTACGCAATCCAACCACCGTCGGGCGACCACGACGGAGCGTCCTTAGGTACCATGTCTTGTGTAGGGCTTTCCTGATTCTCTCCATTCTCGTCCATGATGTAGATGCGGCTTACCCTATCCCTAGTGGACACGAAGGCAATTCGTGACCCATCGGGCGACCAGGTTGGCAGTTCGTTCTTTCCCATTTGCGTTAACCGTTTCTGGTTGCCCCCGTCGGCGTCCATTACCCAAACCTGCCTGCCGCCTTGGTTGCGAACGTATGCAATCTTTTCTCCGTCGGGAGACCACGCCGGTTGCTGATGCGCCAATTTCGCTGTCAGTCCCGTGACATTCTGTCCATCGGAATCCATGACGAAAATCTGTTCCATTCCTCTGTTTCTGTTGGAGACAAACGCAATCCTCTCGCCATCGGGAGACCACGACGGGTCATAGTCGCGCGCCGGGCCATTCGTGAGTCTCACCTGATTACTTCCGTCACTATCCATCACGTAGATTTCGCTGTCTCCATCTCTCGTGGAGCTGAAAGCAATCTTGGGTTTCCCTGTGGCGTAACCGTTCTTTGCCATGTGGATATGGATTATTAAAGAGAGGACAAGCGCTGCCGTCAAGAATCGTCTTGCTTTGAATAACATCATTTCCTCCTTGAACCCGGATACACGGAGTTCTCGGGCACTCTGCACGAATCATCGACGAGCCGATTTTGGCCTTTTAATCTCGCCCCAGGTTGTGATGACGTTCGCGTCTGGAGACACCGACCATGCCCTCGGGTCAAACCAATCCGGATCGTCAGAAAAGGCATGGGCTTCACCGAGCTGATTAAGGCGTTTTCCATCGGTAGTTATCAAGTCGATCGTCCCAGAAACGTCCCTCTCCCATGCCGCGTACGCAATCGTTTCGCCGTCAGGGGACCATACAGGGTTCTTTTTGGTTATTAAGCTGTCTGTCAGTCTTTTTGTTCGACCGCCGCCGTCCGTCTTCACAACATGGATTTGAGACAGCCAAACTCGGACACTGTCGTCATACGCAATCCATTGACCGTCGGGAGACCACGAAGGATTATCCTTATGTTTCAAGTCGTGGGTGATCCTTACCTGATTGTTGCCGTCGCTATCCATAACGTAGATTTCAGGTCCACCGTGCCTTTTGGCGGATACGAAGGCAATTCGAGCCCCGTCGGGCGACCACGCTGGTTTATAGTTCTCTCCCCAGTTAGTTAACTGTACCTCGTTACCTCCGTCGGCGTCAATTACCCAAACCTGTCTTTTCAACGCTTTGAAGTAAGTGTACGCAATCTTCGCCCCATCAGGAGACCAAGCCGGTTCCGAACCATGTGTTAGTTCAATCAAATTGCGTCCATCGGAATCCATAACGGTGATATGGTAACTTCTATTAAACGCAATCCTATCGCCATCGGGAGACCACGTCGGTTGATGGTTCCATTCCGGATCATCCGTTAATCTTTCCTCGTTGCGTCCGTCAGCATCCATAACGCAAATCTCACGGCTGTCGCTTCCCCAGCAGGTGAAGGCGATCTTGGCTCCGAACGCGGCGTGACCGTTTTCTGCAATTTGCATCTGTATCAACAGGGAGACCACAAGTACCGTTCCCGCCAATCGTCCAACTTTGAATGACATTGTTTCCTCCTTATTCAAATCTAAATCAATCTGCGGCATAAAGCATTCCAGACATCCACCGCCCTCTTCTGTACCGCGAGGGATCTCTATGGGAATTCTACCGCGGTCGTTATTCACTTCCTTAATCGCTCGCTTGATGGATACGAAATCTCCGCGATAAACCGCCTAATTCTCAATTAAAAACGATGGTGCATGCCGAAATCTTGTAAGTAGCAACTTGGGTTGTGTGTCAAGGCATGATACGTAAGTCTCGGATAGAAGGGTGCGTTTCATTCAAAGCGCAACAACCGTGCCAGCGGAAAACCGAATCACACTGCTCCGGAAGGCGGATTTCGTCGTTCAGGTGCACGGAACTGGTCAAGCATTTAATATCCGTTGCCCTGCACGGTGCAAACAATGGAATTGCCCCGTCATATTCGTAGGTTGGGATGCACCATCAAGCGAATGGATAACGGGGGCGATAGCAAATCCCCTTGCCCCGCACCGTTCCATGCAGGGCGCGAGCAACCGAACTATTGCTGTAAGATCGATCAACCGGGATTTGTCGAATCGCCATCTCCCTCCTCGGACCGCCCGCCCGCGCACACCTCACCGCAGGCTCGACGCGACATCCTTCAACCTCCCCCACATTGTAATCCGGCTGCCCTCCGGTGAAACGGCGAACTCTCCCGGATAATGCCAATCCGGTTGTCGGTCCAAGAACTTGGGAGCATGTTGCATCACGTTGACGGCGCCGTTAGTGACGTTCGCCAAGTAGATACCGCGCCCACCACCCTTTCTCTCAGCGTGAAACGCAATCGCATCACTCTGGGGGGACCACGTCGGATGTTCGTCCCCTTTTATATTCGTAAGTCTTCTCTGATTCTTTCCGTCGCTGTTCATCACCCAAATCCGGTCTTCGCTCCCGTATGCGATGTGCCTGCCGTCGGGCGACCAAGACGGCATCTGTTTGTGTTCCGTGTTCCTCGTTAGCTGCCGCGGATTTCGGCCATCGGCATCCATGACATGAACCTGGGTGTCCCCGCCAATGTTGCCGGAGATAAATGCTATCCTATTGCCGTCGGGCGACCACGACGGATGTATGCCGCCTCTATTCTTAAGCAGTCTCTTGTCCTTCCCGTCCGCATCCATCGCTACAATCCCGCCAGGTGCCAGATCATGGTTCTTCGGAACATGACCGGCCACGTACAATATTGTTTTCCCGTCTGGCGACCAGTCCGGATATGAGTCCGACACACCGTCCGTCAATCTAATCGGGTTCTTCCCGTCGGCGTCGATCACCCAGATTCGCCAGTGACCTTGGTTTACATTGTTTCTATTGGAAACAAAGGCAATCATTTTGCCGTCGGGAGACCATGCCGGCAGCTTGTCCTTTCTTGGATTTACCGTTACTCTTCTCTGGTTACCCCCGTCGGCGTCCATGACATAAATATCCTCATTCCCGGCGACACGCGAAGACGTGAAGGCAATCATGGCGCCGCGAGCGGCGTAGCCGTTTGCCGCAATCTGCATCTGGATAAACAGGGCAACGACAAACGCTGCCGCCACGAATCGTCTAGCTTTGAATGACATCTGTTCCTCCTTGCTTGAAGATACTCGGAATTTCTAAAACACGCCGCGCACATAATCACCGACCGGATGTTGGCTTTTTGATCTCGCCCCAGATTGTCACAAAGTTCGCGGCGGGAGACACCGACCGTCCTACCGGATCAAACCAATCGGGATCGGTACGATAGGTACCGTCGTCCTCGGTGAGTTGCTCTAGGTGCTTTCCATCGGGAGTCATCAAGTTTATCGTCGTAAAAATGCCGGGCTCCCATAACGCGTAGGCTATCGTGTCGCCGTCGGGCGACCAGGCAGGAGTCGATTTATTCGGTCGGCGTCGCGTTAGTTTTCTAGTCAGACCGCTGCCGTCTGTCTTCACGACATAGATTTGAGAAACCACAACTCGGATACTCTCGTCGTACGCAATCCATTGACCGTCGGGAGACCACGAAGGATTATCCTTATGTTTCAAGTCGTGGGTGATCCTTACCTGATTGTCCCCATCGCTATCCATAGCGTAGATTTCAGGTCCCCCGTGCCTTCTGGCGGATACGAAGGCAATTCGAACCCCATCAGCCGACCACGCTGGATCATAGTTCTCTCCCCATTGAGTTAACTGTACCTGGTTACCCCCGTCGGCGTCCATTACCCAAACCTGTTTTTTCAACGCTTTGAATCGAGTAAACGCAATCTTTTCTCCGTCAGGAGACCACGCCGGTTCCGAACCATTCGTATTTGTTGTCAGTTGCATCACATTTCGTCCATCGGAATCCATAACGTAAATATGATGATTTCTATTGAACACAATCCTATCGCCGTCGGGCGACCACGACGGTTCATAGTCTCGTGCAAGATCATCCGTTAACCTTACCTCATTGCCTCCGTCGCCATCCATAACGCAGATATCGACATTTCCGCCTCGCGAGCACGCGAAAGCAAACTTGGTCCAACGAGAAGCGTAACCGTTTGCCGAAATAGGCATCAGGATCAACACGGAGAGGACTAGTGCTGCCGTGAAGAAGCGTCCAGCCTTGAATGACACTTGTTCCTCCTTTTCTGAAAAAGAGTTGATGCTTCGAGTGCGCCGCGCGCGTCTTCAACGACCCAATGTCGGCTGTTTGACCTCGCCCCAGATTGTCACAAAGTTCGCGGCGGGAGACACAGGCGGTCCCACCGGATCAAACCAATCGTAATCATAGCCGCGCTCCTCACTGAGTTGCTTAAGGTGCTGTCCATCGGGAGTCATCAGGTGAATCGTCGCAGGAACGCCGGAACTCCATGACATGTATGAAATCATATCGCCGTCGGGGGACCATGCCGGGCGTGATTTATTCGGTAGGTTGTGCGTTAGTCTTTCTGTCAGACCGCTGCCGTCGGTTCTGACGGCATAGATTTGAAAAACCTCGTTTCTGAGCCCGCTGTACGCAATCAATTGAGCGTCGGGAGACCACGAAGGAAAGGTTTTGATCGCCAAATCTTGTGTAAGCCTTTGCTCATTGTTGCCGTTCCGATCGATTACGTAGATTTCAGACCCCTCGTGCCTTTCAAAGGATACGAAGGCTAATCTATTGCCGCTAGGCGACCACGCTGGAAAATGGTTCGACCCTATATGCGTCAACTGTACCTGGTTACGCCCGTCGGCGTCCATTACCCAAATCTGGATTTTCCGCTCTATGGACCGAGTGAACGCAATCTTCGCCCCGTCAGGCGACCACGCCGGGTCCGAAACATTAGATGCTTGTGTTAGTTGTATCAAATTCCGTCCGTCGGAATCCATTGAGTAGATTTGAAGATAAGTACCTCTACTGGAAACAAACGCAATCCTATCGCCGTCGGGCGACCACGTCGGATCCCAGTCAACCGCCGGGTCATTCGTTAGATTTACCTGGTTGCCTCCGTTACTATCCATAACATAGATTTCATAGTTTCCGTCTCTCATAGAAGAGAATACAATCTTGGCTGGAGGCGCGGAGAACCCGTTATCCGCAATCTGCATCTGGATAAGTAGGGAGAGAACAAGCACTGTAGCCGCCAATCGTCCAACTTTAAAGGACATTTTGTCCTCCATATTCATAAGTGACCCACGTGTCTGATTGCAAGAATATAAACACACACCACCGTTTTCTGTGCCGCAAACTGTTAGTTTGCGGGTCGCAAGCGCGAATTCTCTCCCGTCTTGTAGGAGATCAAGCGAGTGATTAGCGAGCGCGATAGAGATCCGTCAAGCGAGTGGATAGCGAGTGCGCTAGAGATCTTCTCCAGGTCGCGACTTCCTTACATGCACCAAGCATATCCGCCATGCAGCGAGCAATCTCGGCTCGTCCAATCACCGAGATCCTCTCCTGCCGCCCGTCATGCGCACACCTCACCGAGGGCTGGACGCGGCATCCTTCAGCCTCCCCCACATTGTAATCCGGCTGCCCGCTGTCGAAACCGAGAGCCCTCCCGGATAAAGCCAATCCGGGTGTTGATCCCAGAAACCGGGAGCATGCTGCATCACGGTGACGGCGCCGTTGGTCACATCTACCAAAAAAATTCCAAGTTCACCAGCCTTGCCCCAAGACTCAAAAGCAATGGCATCACTCTGCGGTGACCATGTAGGATATTCGTCCCCGACTATATTCGTAAGTCTTCTCTGATTCTTTCCGTCGCTGTCCATCACCCAAATCATGTGATTGCCCACATACGCGATGTGCATGTCATCGGGCGACCAAGACGGCATACCTTTGTGTCCGCCCCTCGTTAACTGCCGCGAATGTCGTCCATCGGCATCCATTACATGAATTTCATGCTGGGGGGCCGTTTTACCGGAGGAAAATACTATCCTATTCCCATCGTGCGACCACGACGGATGTCTGTCCCACTTCGGTCTCCTTATCAGTTTCTTGTAGTTTTGTCCATCCGAGTCCATCACATAGATCGTACGGCCCCATTTATCATTGTCCCACGGATTAAGAAGCACGTCGTACGCAATCTTCCTCCCGTCCGGAGACCAGTCCGGATTGTTGTCCCACACACCCTCCGTCAGTCTAGTCAGGTTCCCCCCATCGGCGTCAATCACCCAGATTTGAATGTAACCTTTGTTTCGATTGGAAACAAATGCAATCTTTGTCCCGTCGGGCGACCATGCCGGATATCGGTCAGTTTCTGGATGCACCGTTATTCTTTTCTGGTTTCTTCCGTCATCATCCATCACATAAATATCCCAGGATCCGTGTCTCGCAGAGGTGAAGGCGATCTTGGTTCTGCGAGATGCGTAGCCGTTTTCCGCAATCTGCATCTGGGTCAGCAGGGAGAGAACAAGCGCTGCCGCGAACAAGCGTCCAGCGTTGAATGACATTTTATCCTCCTTCCACCACCCTCTTCTGTACCGCTAGGGATCTCTATCGCACTGGGATCCCTATCGCACTGGGATCCCTATCGCACTCGCTATTCGCTCGCTTGATCTATTCGCGCGCAATCCGTTACATAAATTGCCTCATGATTCCGATATTTTGGGCGAAACCTGTAATCGTCGACCCGCTAATCCCTTCCCTTGCCGCACATCGTCTGCGCACACATCATCGTAGGTCAGTCCCGATGTTCTTCAGCCTACCCCAGACTGTAATTTGGCTGCCTGCCGGAGTAACCGATAGACCCCCCGGATGGAACCAATCAGGGTCTAAATCATTCTGTCCCAGGACGTCAAGGAGCGGCTCTACGCCGCCGACCATAGCGCCGACCGTGAAAAGTGAAAACGAATGCATGTGCCGAGATTGAAATGCAATGGTCTCGCTGTCCGCCGACCATGTGGGGTGCTCATTCCATCCAGGTGACGTGAGTGGTCTCTGATTCTTTCCGTTGCTATCCATCACCCAAATGCGATCGTTGGTGCAAAACGCGATACGGCTCCCATCCGGCGACCATGTCGGCATGTATTTCGATATTCCGTCACGCGTTATACGATCAACGTGTCGTCCGTCGGCGTCCATCACGTAAATCTCACCATGCCTGTCGTGTCTGTGCGATGAAAAAGCAATCTTTTTGCCGTCGGGCGACCAAGACGGATATCTATCCCAGTTGGGTTTCTTGATCAGTTTCCTGTTGTTTCCTCCATCCGGGTCCATCACGTAGATGGTGCGGTTCCATTTGTCGTTATCCCACGGATTAAGTAGCACGTCGTACGCGATCTTCGTCCCGTCCGGAGACCAGTCCGGATTTTGGTCCCACAAACCATCCGACAGTCTAATCGGGTTTTCCCCGTCGGCGTCAATCACCCAGATTTGAATGTGACCTACGTTTCGATTGGACACAAACGCAATCTTCTTCCCGTCTGGCGACCATGTCGGATACTGATCGATCGTCGGATTCACCGTTAATCTTCTTTGGTTTCCCCCGTCGCCGTCCATGACATAAATTTCGTAATTCCCGTCTCTGACAGAGGTGAAGGCAATCTTGGTTTTGCGAGAGGCGTAAGCGTTTACCGCAATCTGCATCTGGATCAGCAGGGAGACGACAAGCGCTGCCGCGAACAAGCGTCCAGCTTTGAATAACATCATTTCCTCCTTGAACCCGGATATACGGAATTCTCGGGCACTCAGCATGCATCATCTACGAGCCGATGTCGGCTCTTTGATTTTGCCCCAGGTAGTGACATAATTCGCGGCGGGAGACACCGTCCATGCCATCATGTCAATCCAATCGGGACCGGTATCACTGCCCTCGTGGTCCTCACCGAGTTGTTTAATGTGTTTGCCGCGCGCGGTCATCAAATGAATCCTCGTCTTATTCTTGGGACCGCTTTGGACGTAGGCAATCGTGTCGCCGTCGGGGGACCATGCGGGACGCGTTTTATGTGGCGGGTGGTGTGTTAGTCTTTTTATTCCACCGCTGCCATTGGTTTTCACGACAGAGATTTGAAAAACAAATGGATCGCGCCTAGATTCGTACGCAATCCGTAGACCGTTGGGAGACCATGACGGAAACCCCCAAGGCAAGTCTTCTCCTATAAGTCTTTCCCGATTAGTACCATTCACATCCATTACGATTATTGCGTTGCCGCGGGATACGAAGGCGATTCGTCTCCCATCGGGCGACCAGGCTGGCAGAATGTTGAATCCTACGTGCGTTAACAGTGTCTGATTACCCCCGTCGGCGTCCATTACGCAAATATGTCTCCCTCCTTTGTTGCGACTGAACACGATCTTTCGTCCGTCGGGGGGCCACGACGGGCCCGTACCGCTTGATGCTTTTGTCAGTAGCATCAAATTCCGTCCATCGGAATCCATGACGTAAATACGGTCAACTCCATTGTCTCTATTGGAGACAAACGCAATCTTGCGCCCGTCGGGAGACCACGCCGGATCGTAGTCTTCCGCCGGATTATCCGTTAATCTCACCTGATTGTCTCCGTTGCCGTCCATGACATAAATTTCCTCATTCCCGTCACGCGTAGAGGTGAAGGCAATCATGGCGCCGCGGTCGGCGTAGCCGTTTTCCGCAATCTGCATCAGGATAAACACGGAGACGACAATCGCTGCGGTCACGAATCGTCTAACTTTGAATGACATCTTTTCCTCCTTAGTCATGGTTAACCGAAGTCTCTACTCACGAGAATTTAGGGACGCACCACCGTTTCTGTAGCGCAAGGGATTTCTATCGATCAACTGAGATCAAGCGAATGAACAATGAGTAAGATGGGCTATCGCCTTCGTTATCCACTCAGTTGATCGATAGTAAATCTAGATAACCAAGGCGATAGAGATCGCGGTAGACACCCATCAATCCATTCGTAGGGGCGAGGATCAACTGACTGAATAAAGAAGGATCAAGCGAGTGATTAGCGAGCGCGATAGAGATCCGTCAAGTGAGTGAACAGCGAAGGATCAACGGAACGAATACTGACCGCGATAGAAAATCCTGATAGAAATCCCATAGAGATCCCCCTCGCCCGAAGGTGTCATGGAATCCACTTGCGTTCAACCCTCACAATGGGACCTAGTCCCCCTATTTGTGGGCGGGGCATCTTGCCCCGCCGGCTTTGCGCAGAGGCGAGACTTCCTGTCCGCTCAACGCAAATTTCTTGACCTAATTCACGCGATCAATGCACAAGCATTTTAGAGAAATGGTATAAGGGAAAGTTCCAAACGCGACGTGCGCATCATCTACGAACCGATGCCGGCGTTTTAATCTTCCCCCAGATGGTAACAAAGTTCGCGGCTGGCGACACCGACCATGCCCTCGGATCAAACCAGTCGGGATCGTCATTAAATGAACGAGCCTCGCCGAGCTGTCTAAGATGCTTTCCATCGGTAGTTATTAAGTCGATCGTCTCGGAAACATCCCTCTCCCTTGCCACGTATGCAATCGTGTCGCCGTCAGGGGACCATACAGGGTTCCGTTTAGTTGGTGAGTCGTCTGTTAGTCTTTTTGTTCGACCGCCGCCATCCGCTTCCACCACATGGATTTGAGAAATCCAAACTTGGAGACTCTCGTCATACGCAATCCATTGACCGTCGGGAGACCACGACGGATTATCCTTAGGTTTCAAATCGTGGGTAATCCTTACTTCATTGTCCCCGTCGCTATCCATTGCGTAAATCTCAGGCCCCCCTTGCCTATGAATGTTTACGAAGGCAATTCGAACCCCGTCAGGCGACCACGCTGGTTTATAGTTCTCGCCCCAGTTAGTTAACTGTACCTCGTTACCCCCGTCGGCGTCCATGACCCAAACCTGTTTTTTCAACGCTTTGAATCGAGTGAACGCGATCTTCCCTCCGTCTGGCGACCACGCAGGTTCCCTACCACTCGATAGTTGAATAAAGTTGCGTCCATCGGAATCCATAACATAGATAGCGGAGTAATTTCTACTGAACGCCATCCTTGTGCCGTCGGGAGACCACGACGGTTGAGAGTACCATGCCGGATCAACCGTTAATCTTTTCTCGTTGCCTCCGTCGGCATCCATCACGCAAATCTCACGGCTATCGCCTCCCCAGCAGGTGAAGGCGATCTTGGCTCCGAACGCGGCGTGACCGATTTGTGAAATTTGCATCTCTACCAACAGGGACACGACAAGCACTGTTGCCGCCAATCGTCCAACTTTGAATAACATGTTTTCCTCCTTGCTTGTAAATGAGCGGATGTTTCAAATGCGCCGTGCGCATCATCAACGACCCGATGTTGGCTCTTTGATCTCGCCCCAGATGGTGACGAAGTTCGCCGATGGAGACACAGACCATCCTTTTAGATAAAACCAATCGGGATCTTCACAAGCGGTACCGTCCTCACAGAGTTGTTTAAGGTGCTTTCCATCGGAAGTCATCAAGTCGATCGTCGGTGAAGCGCCCAAAATCTCCCATTCCCATGCCACGTATGCAATCGTGTCGCCGTTTGGCGACCAAGCAGGCCTCCATTTGGTTGGTGCGTTGTCAGTTAGTCTTTCTGTTCGACCGCCGCCATCCGTTTCCACCACATAGATTTGAGAAGGCCAAAGTTGGGGACTCTCGTCATACGCAATCCATTGGCCGTCGGGAGACCATGACGGATTATCCTTAGGTTTCAAATCGTGGGTAATCCTTACCTCATTATTGCCGTCGCTGTCCATAACGTAGATTTCAGGCCCCCCGTGCCTTCTGGCGGTTACGAAGGCAATTCGAACGCCATCGGGCGACCACGCCGGACTATAGTTCTGACCCCAATCAGTTAACTGAATCCGGTTACCCCCGTCAGCGTCCATTACCCAAACCTGCCTCCCTCCGCCGGTGTACGCAATCTTTCCTCCGTCAGGCGACCACGCCGGTTTCGCACCGCCTATTAACTTCATCAAATTCCGTCCGTCGGAATCCATAACGTGGATAACTAGGTTTCTCCTAAACGCGATCCTTGTGCCATCGGGCGACCACGACGGTTGATCGTCCCGCTCCGGGTCATCCGTCAGTTTTATCTCGTTGCCTCCGTCTTCATCCATAACGCAGATATCGAAATTCTCCTCGTGCGCGCAGGTGAAAGCAATCTTGGCTTGAGGTGCCGCGTAGCCGTTTTCCGCAAGCTGCATCTGGATTAGCAGGGAGACGACAAGCGCTGCTGCGAACAAGCGTCCAGCTTTGAAAGACATTTTATCCTCCTTCCACCACCCTCTTCTGTACCGCAAACTGTTAGTTTGCGGATCGCCAGCACGTGTGCTATTCGAACGCCTTCCACAGCACACGCTTGACCAAATGATTCCGATATTTCGGGCGAAACCGGGTTCCTCGAACCACCAATCCCTCCCCTTACCGCCCGTCCGCACACACCTCACCTCAGGCTCGACGCGGCTTTCTTCAACCTGCCCCAAATTGTAATCCGGCTGCCCTCCGGCGAAACGGAGAGCCCTCCGGGATATAGCCAATTCGGATCGACACTAAAGAACGCGGGATCATTTTGCAAAGCGTCGACAGCGCCGTTAGTTACATCCACCGTGTAAATCCCAATAATTCCAGGATCCCTTCCAAAAGAGGTAAACACGATGGATTCACTGTCCGGTGACCATGAAGGGTGGTCTTCCGTAACATGCCACGTGATTTGCCTCGGGTTTTCTCCGTCGCTGTCCACCACCCAAATCACGTTATCGCCCGTATACGCGATGCGCTTCCCGTCGTGTGACCATGATGGCAACCGTTTTCGCACAAAGTCATGCGTTAACTGCATCCGATTTCGTCCGTCGGCATCCATCACGAAGACATGATTGACGACATCAACTCCGTCGATATAAGCTATCCTTTTGCCATCGGGCGACCAGGTCGGATGTAGCCCGCCTGCCTTCTTAAGTAGTCTCTTATTCTTCCCATCTGCATCCATCACGGTAATCCCACCGGGCGCTAGATGATGGTCCTCCGGAACAAGATGGGCGTCGTACACTATTTTCTTTCCGTCTGGCGACCAGTCCGGAAAAACATCCCGCAACCCGTCCGTCAGTCTAATCGGGTTCTTCCCGTCGGCGTCGATCACCCAGATTTGCCTGTGATCTATGTTTTCATTGTTTCTATTGGAAACAAACGCAATCTTTTTGCCGTCGGGAGACCATGCCGGATGGCGGTCCAATGCTGGATTTACGGTTACTCTTCTCTGGTTTCTCCCGTCGCCATCCATGACATAAATTTCAGTATTCCCGTCACGAATAGAGGTGAAGGCAATCTTGGTTCTGCGAGATGCGTAGCCGTTTACCGCAATCTGCATCTGGATTAACAGGGCCACGACAAGCGCTGCTGCGAACAAGCGTCCAACTTTGAAGTACATTTTTTCCTCCTTAGTCAAATCTAAATCATTCTGCGGCATACAGCATTCCGGACAACCGCCTCCCTCTTCTGTACCGCAAACTGTTAGTTTGCGGGTCGCGAGCGCGAACGCCCTCCCGTCTTGTACGAGATCAAGGGACTGAATAAGGAACGATCAACTGAGTGGATAGCGAAGGCGATAGTAAATCCCGATAGAAAATCTTGATAGAATTCCTGAATAACGAATGCGATAGTCAATCCTGCTCGCCATTCGCTCGCTTGAACTGTTAGTTTGCGGATCGCCAGCACGTGTGCTATTCGAACGCCTTCCACAGCACACGCTTGACCAAATGATTCCGATATTTCGGGCGGAACCGGGGTTCGTCGAATCGCCATTCCCCTCCTCGGACCGCCCGTCCGCGCGCCCCTCACCGAAGGCTGAGCGCGGTATTCTTCATCCTGCCCCAAATTGTAATCCGGCTGCCCTCCGGCGAAACGGAGAGCCCTCCGGGATAGAGCCAATCCGGATCGTAATTCCCGATGTCGGGATCACGTAGCAAAGTGTCGACAGCGCCGCTAGTTACATCCACCACGTAAATCCCAACTCCACGTTGAAAAGAGTGAAAAGCGATGAATTCACTGTCCGGTGACCATGTTGGGTGATCATCCGAATTTATGTTCGTAAGTCGTCTCTCATTCTTTCCGTTGCTATCCATCACCCAAATCCGGTGATTTGCCAAATACGCAATGCGGGTTCCGTCATGCGACCATGATGGCATACGTTTGAACCCCACATCATGCGTTAACTGTTCCGAATTTCGTCCGTCGGCATCCATCACGTAAATCTGACCGTACGCGTACACGATGCGCTTCCCATCGGGCGACCACGACGGATGCACGCCGCCTTCATTCTCAAGTAGTCTCTTGTTGTTCCCATCTGCATCCATCACAGTCATCCCACCGGGCGCTAGATTGTGATCTTTTGGAACATCAAAGGTGACGTACAGAATTTTCGTGCCGTCTGGCGACCAGTCCGGGTTTGCGTCCACCAACCCGTCCGTCAGTCTAATTGGGTTCTTCCCGTCGGCGTCGATCACCCAGATTTGCATGTGATCTTTGTTTACATTGTTTCTATTAGAAACAAAGGCAATCTTTTTGCCGTCGGGAGACCATGCCGGATCTTCGTCCCTTGCTGGATTTACCGTTACTCTTCTCTGGTTTCCCCCGTCGCCGTCCATGACATAAATTTCAAGATTCCCGTCACGCGAAGAGGCGAAGGCGATCTTGGTTCTGCGGTCGGCGTAACCGTATTCTGCAATGTGCATCTGAATCAGCAGGGAAATGACAAGCGCTGCCGTCACGAATCGTCCAGGTTTGAAATACATTTTTTCCTCCTTAGTCATAGCTAAAGCATGTCACGACTTCCGGGGTTTAGGCATCCTCGGCCGTTTTTTGTACCGCAAACTGTTAGTTTGCGGATCGCCAGCACGTGTGCTATTCGAACGCCTTCCACAGCACACGCTTGACCAAATGATTCCGATATTTCGGGCGGAACCGGGTTGCTCGAACCACCAATCCCTCCCCTTACCGCCCGCCCGCCTACCCCTCACCGGAGCCTGAACGCGGCTTTCTTCAACCTCCCCCAAATTGCGATCCGGCTGCCCTGCGGCGAAACGGAGAGTCCTTCGAGATATAGCCAATCCGGATCGACATTAAAGAACGCGGGATCAATTAGCAAAGCGTCAATAGCGCCGTTAGTTACATCCACAGTATAAATCCCACTAATTCCACGATCCCTTCCAAAAGAGTGAAACGCGATGGATTCACTGTCTGGCGACCATGTAGGGTGTTCGGCCGAAACATCCAACGTGAGTTCCATCGGATTCTCTCCGTCGCTATCCACCACCCAAATTACGTTGTTGCCCACATACGCTATGCGCTTCCCGTCGGGTGACCATGATGGCAGACGTTTGTGCACAAAGTCATGCGTTAACTGCATCCGATTTCGTCCGTCGATATCCATTACGTAAATGTGATGGTCTTCACCACCATTTCTACCGGCGATAAATGCTATTCGTTTTCCATCGGGCGACCAGGACGGATGTAGTCCGCCTGCCTTCTTAAGTAGTCTCTTATTCTTCCCATCTGCATCCATCACGGTAATCCCACCTGGCGCCAGATCATGGTGCTCCGGAACAAGATAGGCGTCGTACAGAATTTTCGTGCCGTCTGGCGACCAATCCGGATAAGTGTCCAGCAACCCGTCCGTCAGTCTAATCGGGTTCTTCCCGTCGGCGTCGATCACCCAGATTTGGCTGTGATCTTTGTTTACATTGTTTCTATTGGAAACAAAGGCAATCTTTTTGCCGTCGGGAGACCATGCCGGATATTCGTCCACCCCTGGATGTACCGTTACTCTTCTCTGGTTACTACCGTCGTCGTCCATGACATAAATTTCCGCATTCCCGTCACGCGTAGAAGAGAAGGCTATCTTGCCGCTGCGAGAGGCGTAACCGTTTTCCGCAAGTTGCAAATGGGTCAGCAAGGAGATGACAAGCGCTGCTGCGAACAAGCGTCCAACTTTGTATGACATTTTAACCTCCTTCCACCACCCTCTTCCGTACCGCTAGAGATCCCCAGGTCGCGACCTCATGACTCGCACGAAACATATCCGTTACGCAGACCCGAACCGGGGTTCCTCGAATCGCCAATCCCACACCTCACCGGAGCCTCGACGCGGCATTCTTCATCCTGCCCCAAATTGTAGCCCGGCGGCCCTCCGACGAAACGGGGAGTCCTCCGGGATAGAGCCAATCCGGATCGGAATTCGTGGAGAAGGGATCACGTGGCAAAGCGTCGACAGCGCCGCTAGTCACATCCACCGTGTAAATCCCAATTATTCCAGGATCCCTTCCAAAAGAGGTAAACGCGATGGATTCACTGTCCGGTGACCATGTAGGGTGTTCTTCCGTAACATGCCACGTGAGTTGCCTCGGATTCTCTCCGTCGCTATCCACCACCCAAATCACGTTATCGCCCGAATACGCGATGCGCTTCCCGTCGTGTGACCATGATGGCTCACGTTTTCGCACAAAGTCATGCGTTAACTGGGTCCGATTTCGTCCGTCGGCATCCATCACGAAGACATGATTGATGACATCAACTGTGGAGATAAATGCTATCCTTTTGCCATCGGGCGACCAGGTCGGATGTAGCCCGCCTGCCTTCTTAAGTAGTCTCTTATTCTTCCCATCCGCATCCATCACGGTAATCCCACCGGGCGCTAGATCATGCTCCTCCGGAACAAGATGGGTGTCGTACACAATTTTCGTGCCGTCTGGCGACCAATTCGGATAAGAGTCCACCAACCCGTCCGTCAGTCTAATCGGGTTCTTCCCGTCGGCGTCGATCACCCAGATTTGCCTGTGATCTATGTTTTCATTGTTTCTATTGGAAACAAACGCAATCTTTTTGCCGTCAGGAGACCACGCCGGTAATTCATCCCTTGCTGGATTCACCGTTACTCTTCTCAGGTTACTCCCGTCACCATCCATGACATAAATGTCCAAATTCTTCCCGTCAAGCGTAGAGGCGAAGGCAATCTTGGTTCTGCGAGAGGCGTAACCGTATTCTGCAATGTGCATCTGAATCAGCAGGGAAATGACAAGCACTGCCGTCACGAATCGTCCAACTTTGAATGACATTTTTTCCTCCTTAGTCATAACTAAAGCATGTCACGACTTCCCGGGGTTTAGGCATCCTCGGCCGTTTTTTGTACCGCAAACTGTTAGTTTGCGGATCGCCAGCACGTGTGCTATTCGAACGCCTTCCACAGCACACGCTTGACCAAATGGTTCCGATATTTCGGGCGGAACCGGGTTGCTCGAACCACCAATCCCTCCCCTTACCGCCCGCCCGCCTACCCCTCACCGGAGCCTCGACGCGGCTTTCTTCAGCCTACCCCAAATTGTAATCCGGCTACCTTCCGGCGAAACCGAGAGGCCTCCGGGACTAAACCAATCAGGTTGGTAATCCCCTTGCCTCTGAATCTCGCCGATCTTTTTGACCGCGCCGCTTCCGACATCTACCGTGTAAATCCGCGATACGGGTCCGTCTCTATCCCAAGACTCAAATGCGATGGTATTACTGTCCGGAGACCAGGTAGAGTTATTATCCAACCCCTTCTCCGTCAGTTTTCTCTGATTCTCTCCGTTGCTATCAATCACATGAATATTCCAGTTGAAAATATTTAGGTTTCCGTTATTCCAGAATCCGGTATACGCGATGTGCCTCCCGTCAGGCGACCATGCCGGGTCACGATTGTCCCCGAAATCATACGTTAAGCGCTTCTGGTTTCGGCCGTCGGCTTCCATCACGTAAATCTCGGAATGTCTGCCTGACCTGGAAGATTCAAAGGCAATTTTCCTGCCATCGGGCGACCAGGACGGACTTGCGCCATCCTGATTCGTCAGTCGCTTGTTGTTCTTTCCATCCGCATCCATCACGAAGATTACGCGGGTCCATACATCAGGGTTCTCTGGATTAAGAAGAAAATCATACACAATCCTTTTCCCGTCGGGCGACCAGTCCGGACGCGCGTCCCACAACCCGTCAGTCAGTCTAACCGGATTCGACCCGTCGGCGTCCATCACCCAGATTTGAATGTAGCCCTGGTTTCGATTGGACACAAAGGCAATCTTTTTGCCGTCGGGAGACCATGCCGGATATTTGTCCCTTGCCGGATTCACCGTTACTCTTCTCAGGTTACCCCCGTCACCATCCATGACATAGATTTCAGTATTCCCGTCACGCGTAGAGGCGAAGGCTATCTTGGTTCTGCGAGAGGCGTAACCGTTTTCCGCAAGTTGCATATGGGTCAGCAGGGAGAGAACAAGCGCTGCTGCGAACAAGCGCCCAACTTTGAATGACATTTTAACCTCCTAGATCGTCGATACACTGAATATCTAAAGCGAGCCGTACGCGCCATCAACGACCCGATTTTGGCACTTTAATCTCGCCCCAGACGGTGACGAAGCTCGCGGCTGGAGACACAGACCATCCTGACGGAGCAAACCAATCGGGATCGGCAGAATAGAAACCATCCTCGGTGAGTTGTTCTAAGTGCTTTCCATCGGGCGTCATCAAGTTGATCGTCGAATTAACGAGACCCCATGCCACGTACGCAATCGTGTTCCCGTCGGGGGACCAGGCAGGGTTCGAATTATTCGGCGGGTCGCGCGATACTCTTCTAGTGAAACCGCCGCCGTCTGTCTCCACGACATAGATCTGAAATGCCCAGTCTCTATGCGAGTCATACACAATCCATCGACCATCGGGAGACCATGCCGCCTTCCAACCACTCGTATTTTTTGTTAGTTCCATCAGATTCTGTCCATCGGGATCCATGACGTAGAGATGGTGACCCCTAGTAAACGCAATCCTTGTGCCGTCGGGAGACCACGACGGTTGATAGTCCCGATCCGGATTATCAGTTAGTCTAACCTCATTGCCTCCGTCGCCATCCATCACGCAGATTTCGTGATTCCCATCTTTCCAACAGGTAAAGGCTATCTTGGTTCCGCGAACGGCGTAAGCGTTCGCTGCAATCTGAATCTGGATCAACAGAGAAATTACAAGCACTCTTCCTAGCATGCGTCTAGCTTTGAATAACATCACTTCCTCTTTAGATTGTAGGGTGCGCACCAGCCTTTAAATGCCCCAGCTGGGATCCAGCGAACGGATACTGAGCGATCAACTGACTGAATAAAGAAGGATCAAGCGAGTGATTAGCGAGCGCGATAGAGATCCGTCAAGCGAGTGATTAGCAAGCGCGATAGAGATCCGTCAAGGGAGTGAACAACGACCGCGATAGAAATCCCATAGAGTTCCCATAGAGATTTCCTGCCCACCAACCTTTAGGTCTCGACAGCACGATACCCCATCACACGGCTGAACAGTCCGTAGGGGCGCGGTTCCCGCGCCCGCGCCCATGCGATAGAGCTCCTCTGCCCACCATCTCTCCTTCGGGCGATAATCCCATCATCAACGAACCGCCGCCGGCCTTTTGATCTCGCCCCACGTGGCAATGAAGTTCGCCGCTGGAGACACCGACCATCCTACCGGCGCATACCAGTCGGGATCGGTATCCGAACCATTGTGCTCCTCACTGAGTTGTTTAAGGTGCTTTCCATCAGAAGTCATCAAGTCGATCGTTGATGGAACGTCCCCCCATCCCTCCTTCGCCGCGAATGCAATCGTGTCGCCGTCAGGGGACCAAGCAGGACTCCATTTGGTTGGTAGGTTGTCTGTTAGTCTTTCCGGTTGACCGCCGCCATCCGTTTCCACCACATAGATTTGAGAAGGCCAAACTCCGACACTCTCGTCATACGCAATCCATTGACCGTCGCGAGACCACGTTGGATTCGACGTAATATTCATGTCGGGTGCAAGTCTTTCCGGATTGCTGCCGTTCTCCTTCATCACGAATAAACCGGCCGCTCCGTTCCTATGGGATACGAAGGCAATTTGCTCGCCATCGGGCGACCAGGCTGGGTGTCTGTTCTTTCCCATCTCGGTTAACTGCGTCTGGTTACCCCCGTCGGAGTCCATTATCCAAATCTGTCTCCCTCCTTTGTTGCGAACGTATGCGATCTTTTCTGCGACTGGAGACCACGCCGGTTCCTGATGGGTCGAATCGTTTGTCAGTCTCATTGGATTACCCCCATCGGAATCCATCACGTAGATTTGTTCTTGTCCTCTCTCTCTGTTAGAGACGAACGCGATCCTCTCGCCATCCGGAGACCACGACGGATCATAGTCTCGTGCCGGATTTATCGTTAGTCTGGTATGATTACGTCCGTCACTATCCATCACGTAAATTTCGCTGTTCTCGTCTCTCGTAGAGGTGAACGCAATCCCGGGCAGCGCGCGGGCGGCGTAACCGTTTACCGCAATTTTCATCTGTATAAACAGGGAGACCACAAGCACTGTTGCCGCCAATCGTCCAACTTTGAATAACATTTTTTCCTCCTCATTTGCACATGTGTTCATGATTCAAGCGTGCGGTGCGCATCTTCATCGACCCGCTGTTGGGTCTTTAATCTCGCCCCACATTGTAACGAAGTTCGCGGCTGGGGACACCGACCATCCTACCGGATCGAACCAATCGGGATCGGTGTCACTGCCACCGTGCTCCCCGCTGAGTTGTTTTAGGTAATCTCCGTTAGCAGTCATCAAGTGAATCGTCCTACGAACGGCGGGAACCCGTAACGCGTATGCGATTGTGTCGCCGTCAGGGGACCAAGCAGGACGCGTTTTGTGTGGTGCGTCGTGTGTTAGTCTTTTTTTCCGACCGCTGCCACCGGCTTCCACCACATAGATTTGAAAAACCGCACCTTGGCGACTCGCTTCATACGCAATCTGTTGACCGTCGGGAGACCACGACGGATTGAACTTAAGCTCCGTATCTCGTGTAAGTCTTTTCTGATTGTCGCTATTCTCATCCATTACGTAGATTTCAGGACCCGCGTGCCTACCGAAGGTTACAAAGGCAATTCGATTGCCATCTGGCGACCACGCTGGCTGAGAGTTCGATCCAATATGCGTTAACTGTATCTGGCTTTGCCCGTCGGGGTTCATTACCCAAACCTGCTTTCTTCCCCCTTTGTAGCGAGTGAACGCAATCTTTGCCCCAACAGGAGACCACGCCGGATCCAAATTTGACGATTCCTTTGTCAGTTTCAGCAAATTCCGTCCATCGGAATCCATGACGTAGATGCGTTTATATCCATTATCTCTATTGGAGACAAACGCAATCCTATCGCTGTCGGGAGACCACGACGGATGCGAGTCATCCGCCGGATGATTCGTTAGTCTCACCTGATTGCCTCCGTCGCTGTCCATCACATAGATTTCGCTGTTCCCGTCTCTCGTAGAGCTGAAGGCAATCCCGGGTCTCCGTCCTGCGTAGCCGCTTGCTGCGATGTGCATCTGAATAAACACGGACACGATAAGCGCTGCTCCGAGCGAGCGTCTAACTCTGAATAACATCGTTTCCTCCTTAGATTGTAGGGTGCGATCAAAGGAGCGAATAGATCAAGCGAGCGAATAGATCAAGCGAGCGAATAGCGAGTGCGATAGGGATCCCAGTGCGATAGGGATCCCTTGCGCACCAGCCTTTAAATGCCCCAGCTTGAATCCAGCGAACGGATAGTGAGCGATCAACTGACTGAATAAAGAAGGATCAAGCGAGTGATTAGCGAGCGCGATAGAGATCCGTCAAGGGAGTGAACAACGACCGCGATAGAAATCCCATAGAGTTCCCATAGAGATTTCTTGCCCACCAACCTTTAGGTCTCGACAGCACGATACCCAATCACACGGCTGAACAGTCCGTAGGGGCGCGGTTCCCGCGCCCGCGCCCATGCGATAGAGCTCTTCTGCCCCCGTCTCTCCTTCGGGCGATTATCCCATCATCGACGACCCGCCGCCGGCCTTTTAATCTCGCCCCACATTGTCACAGAGTTCCCGGCTGGAGACACCGACCGTCCTACCGGGTCAAACCAATCGGGATCGGTATCATCGCTCCCGTGCTCCGCACTGAGTTGTTTTAGGTATTCTCCGTCAGCAGTCATCAAGTGAATCGTTGTATTCTTGTTGGGAACTACCTCGACGTAGGCAATCCAGCCGCCGTCGGGGGACCATGCGGGCCGCTCTTTATCTGGTAGTTTGCGCGTTAGCTGCTTCCGATGACCGCTGCCATCGGTTCTCTCGACAAAAATTTGATAACCGTCTCCTCGGTGTAAAGATTCGTACGCAATCCATAGACCGTCGGGCGACCACGATGGATGACCTTTTTTCTCCAAATCGTGGGTAAGCCTCTCCTCATTGTTACCGTTCCGATTGATTACGTAGATTTCAGGGCCCCCATGCCTTTTCCGGGTTACGAAGGCAATTCGAACCCCATCGGGCGACCACGCTGGGTTATAGTTCGATCCAAGATGCGTTAACTGCATCTGGTTACCCCCGTCGGCGTCCATTACCCAAACATGAACCCCTCGTTTGGCACGGATAAACGCAATCTTCGTTCCATCGGGCGACCACGCCGGTTCAGTATTTGACGATTCCTTTGTCAATTTCATCAAATTCTGTCCATCGGAATTCATAACATGGATATTTAGACCTCTTTTGTCTCTAGCGGAGACAAACGCAATCCTATCGCCTTCGGGAGACCACGACGGTTCAACGTCATACGCCGGGTCATCCGTTAGTCTTACCTGATTGCCTCCGTTACTGTCCATAACATAGATTTCAAAGTTTCCGCCGCTCGTAGAAGTGAATGCGATCTTGGCTGGAGGCGCAGCGTAACCCATTGTTGAGATTTGCATCTGGTTAAACAGGGAGATTACAAGCACTATCCCCGCCAATCGTCCAACTTTGAATAACATGTTTTCCTCCTTAGATTGTAGAGTGCGCGCTGCGCACCAGCCTTTGAATGCCCCAGCTGGGATCCAGCGAACGGATATTGAGCGATCAACTGATCACACGGCTAAACAGTCCGTAGGGGCGCGGTTCCCGCGCCCGCGCCCATGCGATAGAGCTCCTCTGCCCACCATCTCTACTACGTTGCGATTATCCCACCATCATCGACCCGCCGCCGGCCTTTTAATCTCGCCCCAGGTGGTGACGAAGTTCGCGGCGGGAGACACCGACCATCCTATCGGAGCATACCAATCGGGATCGTTGTCCGATCCATCGTGCTCCTCACTGAGTTGTTTGATATGATTTCCATCCGCGGTCATCAAGTGAATCGTATCATTTTCGAGGGGAAAGGGGGTTATTGACACGTACGCAATCGTGCCGCCGTCGGGGGACCATGCGGGAAGCCGTTTATCCGGCGGGTTGTGTGTTAGCGTTTTCTGAAGTCCGCTGCCATCGCTTCTCACGAGGTAGATTTGAAATCTGTTTGCTTCGTCTTGAGACTCATACGCAATCCATTGACCGTCGGGAGACCACGACGGATGGCCCGTAGCCGCCGTGTGTTGGGTAAGCCGTTCCTGATTGTCGCCGTTCGCATCCATGACGTATATTTCGGGCCATCCGCCCGTAAAGGATGTGTAAGCAATTCGCGCCCCATCGGGCGACCAGGCTGGGTAAACGTTCAATCCTGCATGAGTTATCTGTGTCTTGTTACCCCCGTCGGCGTCCATTACCCAAATCTGATACCCTCCTTTGCTGCGAACGTACACAATCTTTTTTCCGTCGGGAGACCACGCCGGGAAACGATTTGCCCCTACCTTCGTAAGCCTCGTCGAGTGGCGTCCGTCGGAATCCATCACGTAGATGTGATCGTATCCTTTGTCTCTTTTGGAGACAAAAGCAATCCTTCTGCCGTCGGGAGACCACGACGGATGCGAGTCAACCGCCGGATGATTCGTTAGTCTTACCTGATTGCCTCCGTCACTGTCCATCACGTAGATTTCGCTGTTCCCGTCTCTCGTAGAGCTGAAGGCAATCCCGGGTCTCCGTCCTGCGTAGCCGCTTGCTGCGATGTGCATCTGAATCAACAGGGAGACGATAAACAAAGTTGTCGCGAAACGTCTGGCTTTGATTGACATTTGTTCCTCCTTGCTTGCAAATGAGCGGAATTTCCTAGGCGACTGAAAAAGGAGCGATCAACTGAGTGGTTAGCGAAGGATCAACCGACTGAAAGGATCAAGGGAGCGGTTTGCGACCGCAATAGAGATCCCAGTGCGATAGCCAATCCCATAGAGTTCCCATAGGAATCCACTGCCCACCAACCTTTAGGTCTCGACAGCACGATAACCAATCACACGGCTGAACAGTCCGTAGGGGCGCGGTTCCCGCGCCCGCGCCCATGCGATAGAGCTCCTCTGCCCACCATCTCTACTACGGTGCGATTATCCCACCATCAACGACCCGCCGCCGGCCTCTTGATCTCGCCCCATATAGTGACAAAGTTCGCCGCTGGAGACACCGACCACCATGCCGGCTGGTCAAACCAGTCGGGATCGGCGCTATAGAAACCTTTGTCAGTGAGTTGTTTTACGTGCACTCCGCCCCGAGTAATCAAGTTGATCGTCGAAGAATCGAGACCCCATGCCACGTATGCAATCGTGATGCCGTCCGGGGACCAAGCAGGGCTAGATTCATTCGGCGGTTCGCGCGATAATCTTCTTGTGATACCGCTGCCGTCTGTCCTCACGACATAAATCTGAAATTCCCGGTTTCTGTGCGAGTCATACGCAATCAATTGACCGTCCGGAGACCACGATGGATTATCTTTTTCCTCCAAATCGTGCGTAAGCCTTTCCTGATTCTTGCCATTCCGATCCATTGCGTAAATTTCAGGCCCACCTTGCCTATCGGTGTTTACGAAGGCTATTCGACTGCCGTAAGGCGACCACGCGGGGCTAAAGTTCTCTCCCCAATCAGTTAACTGTTTCTCGTTTCCCCCGTAGGCGTCAATTGTCCAAACCTGTTTTTTCAACGCTTTGAATCGAGTGAACGCAATCTTTGCCCCGTCAGGCGACCACGCCGGATCTCTGCCGCCTGTAAGAATCATCACATTGCGTCCATCGGAATCCATAACGCAGACAGCGGCGTTGTTTCTACTGAACGCAATCCTTCTGCCGTCGGGAGACCACGACGGTTCGGTGTCAAACGCCGGGTCATCTGTTAGTGTTATCTGATTGCCTCCGTCACCATCCATTGCGCAGATATCGAAATTAAAGTCTCGCGCGCAGGTGAAGGCAATCTTGGCTTGAGGCGCCGCGTAACCGATGGTTGCAATTTGCATCTGGAAAAACAGGGAGGCGATAAACAACGTAGTCAAGAATCGACTGGCTTTGATTGACATTTGTTCCTCCTTGCTTGCAAATAAGCGGAATTTCCTAAGCGAGTGAATGATGTAGGGTGGAATCAAGCGACTGAAAAAGGAGCGATCAACTGATCACACGGCTAAACAGTCCGTAGGGGCGCGGTTCCCGCGCCCGCGCCCATGCGATAGAGCTCCTCCGCCCACCATCTCTCCTTCGGGCGATAATCCCATCATCAACGACCCGCCGCCGGCCTCTTGATCTCGCCCCAAATCGTGACGTAGTTCGCCGCTGGAGACACCGACCATCCTGACGGAGCAAACCAATCGGGATCGGTATCATCGCCGACGTGCCCCGCACTGAGCTGTTTTAAGTATTTTCCCTCGGCGGTCATCAAGTGAATCGTCGTCTTATTGTTGGGAATGTCTTGGACATAGGCAATCATGTCGCCGTCAGGGGACCAAGCAGGACCCCATTTGGTTGGTAGGTTGTCTGTTAGACTTTCCGGTTGACCGCCGCCATCCGCTTCCACCACATAGATTTGAGAAGGCCAAAATCCGAGACTCTCGTCATACGCAATCCGTTGACCGTCGGGCGACCACGCTGGATTCGACGTAATATTCATGTCGGGTGCAAGTCTTTTCGGATTGCTGCCGTTCTTCTCCATCACGAATAAACCGGCCGCTCTGTTCTTAAGGGATCGGAAGGCAATTCGACCCCCATCGGGCGACCAGGCCGGGTTTCTGTTCTCTCCCACCTCGGTTAACTGCGTCTGGTTGCCCCCGTCGGCGTCCATGATCCAAATTTGTCTCCCTCCTCGGTTGCGAACGTAAGCAATCTTGTCTCCGTTAGGAGACCACGCCGGTTCCTGATGGGTCGAATCGTTTGTCAGTCTCATTGGATTACCCCCATCGGAATCCATCACGTAGATTTGTTCTTGTCCTCTCTCTCTGTTAGAGACGAACGCGATCCTCTCGCCATCCGGAGACCACGACGGATCATAGTCTCGTGCCGGATCGGTGGTTAACCTCACCCGATTGCCTCCGTCACTGTTCATCACGTAGATATCGCTGTTTTCATCTCTCGTAGAGCTGAAGACAATCTTGGGTTTCCCTGCGGCGTGACCGCTTTCAGCTAAGTGCATTGAGATTAACAGGGAGACGACAAGCGCCGCCACGCACAAGTGTCTAGCTTTGAATGACATTGTAACCTCCTTAGTCACATCAATCTGCGGTTTACAGGATTCCGCACAACCGCCGCGCTCTTCTGTACCGCAAACTGTTAGTTTGCGGGTCGCGAGCGCGAACGCCCTCCCGTCTTGTACGAGATCAAGGGACTGAATAAGGAACGCGATAAAGGTCGCGGTAGACTTCCATCAATCCATTCGTAGGGGCGAGGATCAACTGACTGAATAAGGAAGGATCAAGGGAACGAATAGTGACCGCGATAGAAAATCCTGATAGGAATCCCATAGAGATCCCTTGCGCACCGGCCTTTAAAAGCCCCAGCTTGGATCCAGCGAACGGATAGTGAGCGATCAACTGATCACACGGCTGAACAGTCCGTAGGGGCGCGGTTCCCGCGCCCGCGCCCATGCGATAGAGCTCTTCTGCGCACCATCTCTCCTACGGGCGATAAACCCACCATCATCGACCCGCCGCCGGCCTCTTGATCTCGCCCCAGATTGTAACGAAGTTCGCGGCAGGAGACACCGACCGTCCCACCGGATCAAACCAATCGGGATCGGTATCCGAAGCATCGTGCACATTGCTAAGTTGTTTGAGGTGCTTTCCATCGGAACTCATCAACTGAATACTCCTACGATTGAAAAGGTTAACCCATGACGAGTATGCAATCATGGTACCGTCCGGCGACCACGCCGGCTGCAATTTGTGAGGCAGCTTGCGCGTTAGACTTTCGATGCGAAAGCGTCCCGCGACTCGCGCCGCATAGATTTGAAAATGATGTACTTCGTCAAGAGCTCCGAAAGCAATCCAATTGCCGTCGGGCGACCACGTCGGATCGGCCGTAAAATTCATTTCCGGGGTAAGTCTTTCCTGATTGCCACCGTTCTCCTCCATAACGTATACACCGTTCCCTCTTGCGAAGGCAATTCGTGTGCCGTCAGGCGACCAAACCGGATGTCTGCTCTTTCCCACCTCGGTTAACTGCATCTGGTTACCCCCGTCGGCGTCCATTATCCAAATCTGTCTCCCTCCTTTGTTGCGAACGTATGCGATCTTTTCTCCGACTGGAGACCACGCCGGTTCCTGATGTGTCGCATCATTTGTCAGTCTCATTTCATTACTCCCATCGGAATCCATCACGTAGATTTGCTCGATTCCTCTCTCTCTGTTGGAGACGAACGCAATCCTATCGCCATCGGGAGACCAGGACGGATCGTAGTCTCGCGCCGGATTAATCGTTAGTCTGACCTGATTGCCTCCGTCCCCGTTCATGACGTAGATATCGCTGTTTTCGTCCCTCACCGAAGTGAACGCAATCTTGGCACGAGGCGAAGCGTAACCGTTCGTAGCAATGTGTATCTGGAAAAACACGGACACAATAAGAGCCGCTCCGAACAAGCGTCTAGTTTGGAATAACATCTTTCCCTCCTCAATCATTGACATTTTGGGTTTGTAGGAGCCGATAAAAGGAATGGAGAATGGCTAATCAACTGAAACCAAGCGACTGGAAAGGATCAAGCGAGTGGATAGCGAGCGCGATAGTAAATCCCTCAAGTGAGTGAACAGCGAAGGATCAAGGGAACGAATAGTGACCGCGATAGAAAATCCTGATAGAAATCCCATAGAGATCCCCCCTCGCCCGAATCTGCAGGCGGTGCATCTTGCGCCGCCGAGATTCCTTTAAGACGCGAGTAACCGACCTTCTCCTGTAAGAGTAATCAACGGAACTATCGAGCGAGTGGAAAGCGACCGATCAACTGAGATCAAACGAGCGATTGGCGAGTGCGATAGGGCTGTTCGCGCGATAGACATCCCATAGTAAATTCCGGTAGACACCCGTCAATCCATTCGTAGGGGCGAGGATCGACTGACTGAATAAGGAAGGATCAAGCGAGTGAATAGCGAGCGCGATAGTAAATCCCTCAAGTGAGTGAACAGCGAAGGATCAAGGGAACGAATAGTGACCGCGATAGAAAATCCTGATAGAAATCCCATAGAGATCCCTTGCGCACCAGCCTTTGGAAATTCTAGCGTTGGATGCAGGAATGAAGAATGACCAATCAACTAACCAAACTGAATCAACCGACCGATCAAGTGAGTGCGATAGAAAATCCGCGCGATAGAGATGCCATAGGGATCCCACCATCTCGCCTACGATGCGATAATCCCACCATCAACGACCGGCTGTTGGTATCTGTAATTGTTTAGTCCATATCGGTCCGGATTTGCCAATCCAGACCGAGCGGGGGCAGGCAACGCGCCGAATTGTAATGCTACGAACCAAACGATGCACTAAACAGTTACTGGTATTTTAGTCTCGGACAGGTTGTGACGAAGTTTGACGCCGGAGACACAGACCCTCCCACCGGAGCATACCAATCGGGACTTGGGTCCCAGCCATCGTGGCGCTCGCTCAGTTGTCTACGGTGAATTCCATCGGAATCCATCACGTAGATTTCGCTGTTTCCATCTTTCGTGGAGTTGAAGGCAATCCCGGCTCTCCGAACGGCGTAACCGTTCGCCGCTATCTGCATCTGGATTAACAATGAGATGACAAACACCGCCGCCAACAGACCGCGAACTCTGAAGTGCATTGCATTCCTCCACAATTGTAGATAACGGCTATTATACACAAAAATTACGCGATGTCAAGTGAGCCGTGCTCTCAACGCCGATTTCCCTTGATAACTAGGCGCGTACCGCTATAATGTACCGTAATGCGGCGACCTTCTCTTTTTCGCGCCAAATCCCAATAAAGGAGCCTGTGACGAACCCATGAAAAGACTCTTGACCACGATTGCCACCCATACCGCTGCAATCCTTGCCGGATTGTCTATAGCCCTGATCGCGGCTCAATTGAATCAACCGCGAGTCGTGCCAGACGAAAGCGCCGTATCAAACGTCATCCATGTACCGGCGGCGGACCTGCCGCATGAAATCCACCCGCTGGGCGAGATTGTCGATATTGACACAGTTGTGCATGTTCGGACGGTCGATGGGATTATTCCGGTAACTTTTGGTTTTGATTATCCGGATCACGACACCCTCGACCTGATTCAAAGGCTTCAGGACGAAAATCGACGCCTAAAAACACTTCAACAGCTTCAATCCGATATGAAAAAGATCGATAGCGAGAATCAAAAGTTCGGAAAAGAAGCCAACACCCAACCCACTCCTGTAGGAGCGACCTCCCGGTCGCGATGAGTTGTTGGGTGGGTACTGCCCACCAGCCCGTAGGTTGGGTTGAGCAGAGCGAAACCCAACTTCCTTCGTTACAGAACGAAAAGATCAAACGAGCGATTAGCGGGCAGGATTTACTATCGCAGTCACTATTCGTTCCTTTGATCGATAGAGATCTTCTCAGAATCGCGACCATCAACTGACCGACCGGTCGCCTCCGCCGTAGGGGCGCGGTCTCCGCGCCCGACGACCGTACTATGTGTAAAATGAATGCAAATTACCCAAATCCGTAGGTTGAGCAGAGCGAAACCCAACTTCCTTCGTTACAGAACGAAAAGATCAAACGAGCGATTAGCGGGCAGGATTTACTATCGCAGTCACTATTCGTTCCTTTGATCGATAGAGATCTTCTCAGAATCGCGACCATCAACTGACCGACCGGTCGCCTCCGCCGTAGGGGCGCGGTCTCCGCGCCCGACGACCGTACTATGTGCAAAACTGAATGCAAATTACCCAAATCCGTAGGTTGAGCAGAGCAAAACCCAACTTCCTTCGTTACTGAACGAATAGATTGAGTGAGTGAATAACGACCGCAGGAGAAAGGAGGAAATCATGAGAATAGTCTTTGGGCTGCTCGTAATATGTGCGCTTTGCGTCGCCTATTGGAGCTTATTTTTTCTCGACAGCGAACGGGTGTCCAGTGAGACGGCATGCCGTGTGGAACGCGTCATCGACGGGGATACGATACGAATTGATTACAACGGAAAATCCGAGAGCGTGCGCCTGATTGGAGTTGATACGCCGGAGATGAATGATCGAGACGAAGAACTCCGCGTGTTAGCCAAACGAGCCGCCGAATTCACGCGTGGACTGCTGGCAGGGAAATCGGTCTACTTGCAATTCGACCGGGAGAGGCGGGATAAATTCGGCAGGTTGTTGGCATACGTGTACCGCGCGCCCGACAGATTGTTCGTGAATCTTGAGCTTGTGCGACTGGGTTATAGCCGTGCTTACACGAAATATCCGTTTAAGTATTCCGCGTTGTTCCGCGAACACGAAAGACAGGCAAAAGCGGAAGGATTGGGGGTATGGACGAATACCGTCGACTGACAGCCTGTAGCGCGCGGTCAACTCCTTGCAAGAGAAACATCTCGCCGCCGCATAGTGAGCGATCCAGCCAACCAATCCCTCCCTGTAGGAGATTAAATGACCGATAGGAGTTCCCACGGTAGAGTTCCCATAGAAATCTTTCCCCTCAGCTAAAGGTGGTAGGCGGGGCATCTTGCCCCGCCCACACATTCCGCCCCCTTGTCCCCCGTTCCCACACCTCTCGCCTCTAGCCGCGCACCGTATTTGGACTGCACCCGACCACCGCAGTCAGAACTCGTTCGACCCTTAAGGACAAAGCGTCCGCATCAGCCTAACCGGCACGATTGTCTCCATGAAACCGGGATGCCAAGAAGAGGTGTAACTACGTGCATGACACCGACGCAGACGAAAGCGAATGAAGAGGAGACGACCGATGCAAGAGTGGATGAAAATCATCGTGACGTTGCTCGCGTTTGCCGCGCCGTGGTGGAGACTTACGGCGAGAACGGCGGTAAAAAGCGACATAGAGGAGCTTGGGAGTGATATGGAGGAAGCCGACGAGGACCTGCTGGAAATAATAGACAAACTCGACGAGAGAATGGAAATAGGCTTCAACCGGCATGAAGCGAGATTGGACGCTGGACTCGCCCATCTTGATACCAGGATAAGCGCCAACTCACTGGCGCATCATGCCGACATTATGGAAGTGATAAATAAGCTTGACGGCGTGGCGGACGATTTCCGCGTCGAAATCGGTGAACGAGTTCCCCGTAGGACGGACAATACCGGAGGCCGAATCGAAGCGGGTTTCTCTGCACACACCATCAACGAAGAGCGAGACGGTACGCCAAACGGTTCTACCGCGAACGTACTGTCATGACATGCTCTTCAGTTCGTAGTCCGTAGGTTGGTATCAACCGAACGGTTAGTGAAGGCGATAGGAAATCCTGATAGCTAATCCTGCGATAGCTTTCCCATAGTAATTCCCACGCGATAAAGATCCTCTACCGGTCGCGATTCTCCGCTTCGTTTGTAGGAGCGATCTCTAGGTCGCGACTCCCCACTCCGGGCGGAGTGGAATGTAAATAGAAACAGACTGTTTCTCTCCCCGCCTCTTGCTCCTACAACAGCGCAATCCCAAGCCTGACCTTCGCTTTTTGCCCGCCGACCCGCCGCTGACCAATCCCGAACCCCCGCCGCGTCAATTCCCGCCCGAAAGCGTTCTTCGATTTTGTGCCCTCGAAGCGCGTTTCGTAGCACTCATACAGATCGCTCGTCCTCGCAAACGCGTCCTCGCTCCGGATACAGAACGTCTCGACAAAACGCCCGACATCATCCTGGTCGCGCCGGTACTCTTCCGTCGCTTGCCTCACCGCATCCGGCGGATTCAAGCCATCGGCGTACCACTCAATGGCGCCGCGCACAATCCACGCCAAGATTGCCGACCGGCTCTCCGGGTCGCTTGTCAAATGCTCCTTTAGCCGGTCATTCTTCCCGGCGCCCTCGAAATGCTGCGTGAAATTGACGAGGTGGATCCGTCTCCAGATGCCGTCGTCTGCCCCCCGGATCTCCAGTTTGTGGTTCCCATACAGCCACGGCGTATCCGTCGGGCGGTATTCGATCGGTCGTTTCGCGTAAGGGTGCCGCCCCTTCCGGGTGTCGCCGCCCGTCAGTTTCTTCACGAACGATTCCGCCAGCCGCGCCCCGCTCTCCACCTCGTCATGCACCACCATCCGAGCGCCCTTCATGTCCGCGACCGCGTATTGCAGCGCCGTTGGATTTTCGAACTGCCCCTCCGCGCGCTGGATGGCGCCCGCCATAGCCGCTTGGCAGTAGCTGCCCATCGCCCGCCATATCGACTCGATGAACGTAGACTTCCCGTTAGCGCCGTCCCCGTACAAATACAGCAGACACTCCTCCCGCACCGAATCCGTCGCCGAATACCCCGCCGCCCGCTTCAGAAACTCCCGCACCTCCGTGTCTGGTTGAATCTGCTCCATGAACCGCTCCCACTCCCCGCTCTCATGCTTGAGCCCCTTCCACTCGAACGCCGAATGCCGAGTCAGCAAATCCTCACGCCGGTGTTCGCGGAAACTCCCGTCCCGCAAATCGATGGTGCCGTTCGCGCAGTTGAACAGGTGTCCCTTCGTGTCAAAATCTTCGGGCACAGCCGCGAGGAGACTTCGTGCCGACTCGATGCCGGCTCTGATTTTCGCCTGAGACAGACTTGAGGCGATATGCTTGAACAGCTTGCTGACGGCGTCGTTGTCCGACAACGGCTCAGCCCCGGCGGACAGTCCCAAGATGGTAGCTTTCATCTTTTCGTTGATGGTGTTGTGCCGATCCACCGACCACCGTTTCCCGGTCCAAAATAACCAGTGATTGTTGTCGTCAACCCAACGAAAATCCCTCCCGTGCTGTCGTGCGAACATAACCGCGTTATAGGCGTCCGAATACGGCAACTCCGCGGATACCGGTTCCGCCGCACCCTTTTTCCTCCGTCCGCGCGGCGTCTTGCCCTGCCATCCTTCCCGCTTGGCTAAGTCATACACCGTGCCGAGCGTAATCCCTCCCCCGGCGGTAAACGTGCGCCATTTGCTTTCGCACGCCCCCGCTTCGTATTTTGACGGGGCAGACCGGCTCCACGCCTCCCACAGCGAAATATCACCTCCGTCATGGTGGATAGCCATACCGACCAGCAACCACGTTTCGTAGTCGTCCGGAGATATGTGCCGGAGCGCCTCCGCCAACGTGGCATCATCGGCGGTAAATCTGTTGCCGTTTGTTCCCTCCCTGTGCGGCGGAACGCAAACCTGCGCGGACTGCGAGAACGCATCCCACACAAGCGGAGTCATCTCCTCGGCGAAATAGGCGGACGCGTCATGCGCAAGCAACGTCAGGCGCGGCAGATCCTTGCCGCTCGAATCCGCAGCTCCCGAAAGCAGCTCATCGTAATGCGCCGCGGCGGCGCGCCACGCTCCCGTGTGCGAAACGGCGTCTGTGGGTTTGGGTTCGACCGCGACCAGCACCTTGATACCGGTCCCCGACGGGCTGACAAACGCCGCCGCGGTATGCGCCGCGCCCGACGCAAGCTCCTTCATGTGCGCGAGGTTCGGCTCTTCGACATCATCGTAGTCGAGCACAAGTAAGCCCGAATGGGAAACCAGTCCCTTGCGGTTGCGCCTGGAGAACACGCCCGCCGGCGTGAAAGCGGGGAGCTGCCTTCCCTTGAACTTCCGATAGGCAGGCTTGTTCTTCGCTGCCAGCGCGCGTGCCCGCGCAGTTTTTCGCTTGAGCCCGAATCCCCCGCTCCGAACGCGCTGAACCACGGAAGACAGAGGAGCCGTGATACCGCGCGTATCGAACGTATTCTGATAAACACTCACGACCGTTCGACCCAAATCGGCTTTGGCAGCATTGCCCTGTTGCGGAGAACTTGCCCGCGCATCGCGTAAATCCATCATTTTTGGAAAACTCTGTAGGAGCGACTTCCTGGTCGCGATGTGAACTCGAAAACTCTTTAACAGTGCTAATTCGGTTAAAAATATACTATACATCAGTTAAGTTATCAACCCAAAATTATCCTGTAGGACTGTAGGAGCGATCTCCGAATCGCGACTAATTCAAAATGTTGTCGGGTGGATCAAGCGAATGGATAATGAGCGATCAACTGGGTGAATAACGACCGCGATAGAATTCCGATAGAACTCCCATAGAGCTCCCTCAACTGACCGGACTCGTAGGGGCGCGGTTCCCTCGCCCGATTCATCGCGATAGAGATCCCATAGAGCTCCACTAACCGCCGCTTTCCCCGTATCCACAACAAAATCGCTTTCATCATTGAAATCCTTGACAGGAAATGATATAGTAGAAAAACCATACCCCTTCGGAACGGATCATCCGCTGCAATCGCATATTCTAACTGTCGCTAGGTGAATCTTCCATGCGTTACCAGATTAGATTAGCCCCGCTCCCCCCGCTGTCGACCCATGCCCTATCCCTGTCCGTCCCCGCACGGGCTCGAAACACGCTAGACGCAACTGCTGCCTTGAAGACGCAAGACAAATGTGCGGACTCTCTCCGTCAAAGAAGCGGCTCTGCCGTCCGCTCCAACGCGCCGCCGCAAACCTTTCACTTCGCTAACTGAGCGCTGAGGCAAGCAAAGGAGATGAATCGTGGAAGAACTCGGATACATTGCCGTCGGTGTCGCTTTGGTGTTGGCCGCGCTTGGCCTCCGCCGGATTAGGTGGTCCGCAATCAGGCTGCCCAAGTTCGGTTCGGGTAAAGTGGCATGGACTCCCCGAACCAAAAACTCGATACTCTTGAGTATCGCATTTCACGCTGTGCTGGCGATGATTGGCGCGCTGTTCATTGTCTCGACGGACTTCGAATACGATGCTATCACGGTGGAGTGGGTGAATCTACCGCGGACGCTGCGGCAGTTGAAAAAACCGGAAGTCAAGCCTATTCAACCGCAAATCACGCCCCCTCGAAAGGTGGAGGCGCATCGAACCACCCCGGTGGCGAAACCGGAAAATGCGAAAGTAGCCGCAAGGCGCTCGATTTCACTGGTGGAAAGGAATGTTGATTTATCGATAGGCTCGAGCGAGGCGAGCGTCGGAGAAATCGAAACCAAAGCCGAATTGGTTGCCAAGCCGCGCGAAATACAGTTGGGGACGCGGGAAGGACAAATCGGGAGGGGCATGGTTACCGGAAGTGCCGGCGCCCCGGGTAGCGGCAAATCGAAAACTGCCGGCAAGAGCGGACTGGGGGCATCGATAAAATCGACCGGTACAGCGGATTCAGCCAGCCTTGAGGGAACCGACTTCTCGCATCTTGAGTCTGTACCCGATGATGAGTTGGGTGCGATACTTACGGGCGAGGGAAAGGACATCTCCGGGCATATCCGGCTGATACGGTTGAAACATACGCTTTCGGACTGGTGGCAAGACCCCACGGCTCTGCCCAGCTTTATGAAATGGCTGATGGACAACACGCGCATTCGCGCGGACATGAAATACAAGGGCGGGTCGCTTCGATTAACCGATGCGGACATTCTGGACGCTCCGTTAGTCTTCATGACCGGACACGACAAGGACATAGCCGTCAGGCGCGGCCTTAACAAAGACGGGCCCCTATCGGAAGGGTTTACGGCGGCAGAACGCGCAGCCCTGCGAAAGTATATCGTTGAGCGGGGCGGGATGCTATTCTTCGACGACTGCGGGTTTAACGGACTCTTTGCCCAGCAGGTCGCGCTTGAGTTCGACAAAATCTTCCCGGAATATCCGCTCAAGGACATACCGCACAACCACGAGGTTTACAAACTCTATTACCAACTCCCGCTGCCTCCCAGAGGGGGCGACGTGTTTTGGTCTGCTCCGGGCGCGGCGCAAGGCGGAGGAGGCGTCTATCGAGCTATCTCGTCGAGGTTCGCCTACCAGAAAGGAATCTCGATTGGCAGGAGACTGGCCGTCGTCTATAACCGCAAAGATTACATGTGCGCCATGGAGACGGCGGAAGTTGACAGCAGGGCACTGCTGCAAGACAGGCGATCGACCGATGTTCACCGGTTCATGACCAACCTATTGGTCTACGCCATGAAATACGGCGGCAACACCGACAGATCGCGGTACGAGTCACTCAGCCAGTGACAGTCCCCGCCCCATGAAATCTTTGCATCCTGTTTGAAACGTACAGTTTGTAGGGTGCGCATCGATCAATGGGGATCAAGCGACTGAATAAGGAGCGCGATAGCCAATCCCTCAAGCGACTGAATAAGGAGCGCGATAGCCAATCCCTCAAGCGACTGAATAAGATCAACTGAGTGAATAACGCAGGCGATAGAGATCCTCTCCAGGTCGCGACTCCCCGCACCGGAGGTGCGGCATGTCAATAGAAACGAGTGACTTTAGATTACGCGCTCCAGCGGAGATCAAGCGAGTGGATAGCGAGCGCGATAGCCAATCCCTCAAGCGAATGGATAATGAGCGCGATAGCCAATCCCTCAAGCGAATCAATAATGAGCGCGATAGCCAATCCCCCAAGCGAATGGATAATGAGTGCAATAGAGATCCTGCACCAACTCCAAAAAATTCGTAACCGCGCAGCCGTTAACAATCTACAACGATACGTTAGTAGTAGTTAAAGACATGAAGGTGTCCAAAATGGAACGATTAGCGCGTCTACGACCTTGCCTTGCATTTGTCATCGTAAACATAACACTTGCCGGTTACGGATTCGGGACGGCTGTGCCAATTCGCACGAGAATCGACGAGGCTAACCGCAAGTTTGACGCGGCGGAAGCGGTCATCGTGGTAGCGTGCAAAGACGAAGGGAAAGACCGGCGGCGTGAGCAAATTGAGCAAAAAGAGTCACTCTATGACGCCGCCCTTACAGCCTACCGCTATATTGTCAATGCTGACCCTAGCGGCGAATATGCGCTTAGGTCTCTGCTGAAGATGTCGGAGATTTACAAAAAGCGCGGCGAATGGGACAAAGTCATCGACAGCTATGAAGCGGTTCTATCTATAGCCCCGTCGGGCTACTACGCGGAACGGGCGAGAAGCGCCATCGCGGACTCCCGCAAGTATCGTCGACTCATTGAAGAAAGGCTACACAGGTATCGGAAATACAGTGCGTTATATGCTCAAGACAACATTTGGTCGCACCGCAGAAATGCCGCTCAAGCGCTTTACGATGCCGCTAACGGGTACGAGCAGTTGGGTGATTATCCGACGGCGATCGCGTATTACCAACGAGTGGTCGATGAATTTTCCGACTATCGTTCGGCATGGCACAAGATCGCAGAAATCTACCTACATAAATTGTTCGACTACGGCAGCGGTTCGTCCGTGTGCACGAAAATAATTGAGATGTATCCCCTCTCCGACCTGTCAAGTCGAATCATCCTGCTCCGAAGAAATGCAGGCATCCCACTACACAATATTCGGGGATGCAGAGAAATCATTGACTGGCTTAGCCAGAAAAATTCGAAGAGGTACGTAGTAGAGGGCAGTCTGCGAGACTTCGATAAAGACTTTTTCAGTGACAAGGCAAGCATCGTCCGAGCCTATGAGGGAATTGCGCAGTACTATAAGGAACTTAAAAACTATCCCGGCGCTATTTCCACGTATCGGGAATTGGCAGACCGATATAAATTTAATGCTGCGCGCGCTCATCACGAGATTTGCATGTTATATGCGAGAAGAGGGCAGATTGATCAGGCGATCGATGCCTTTCAGAACCTATTTGATTACTCCCCAGAATCCGTCGACCTCGCGGACGAAATTTACCAATACGCGGTCCGAATTCGTGATCATCGCCTAAGTACTAAAGCTCATGCCAAAGCTTATGGATACTTCAAAATCTACATTAACATTGGACGCGGCTTGAAACATCATCAAGAAGCCGAGCGGATAATTCGTCAATATGAGAGGGATGAGGATGGTGACGGGTACAAGTATTATGTTGAACAGGACGCCGGCACCTCCGATCAGGATCCAAACGATCGACCGACCGAATAGTTGTAGGGTGCGATCAAAGGAGCGAAAAGCGACTGCGATAGAAATCCCCTGCACACCAGCCTTTGAAAGTTCCAAGTAGTGACCTGGGAATGACTAATTCCCAATCAACCCCCTTAGCTCTGTAGGATCAAGCGAGTGGATAGCGAGCGCGATAGCCAATCCCTCAACCGAGTGGATAGCGAGCACGATAGAGATTCGCTGCCCACCATCCTCTGTAGGAGCGACCTCCCGGTCGCGATTCCCCACTCCGAACAATCAAGCGACTGAATAAGGAGCGCGATAGCCAATCCCTCAACCGACTGGACTCGTAGGGGCGCGGTTCCCGCGCCCATTCTCTTTCAAACGCTGATCCCGTGCGATAGAGATCCCAATCCCACCGTACCAGACAAGCTGTGCATCGGTAGGTTCGGTTTCCAACCGCACCCGCGAAACTCGATCAACACCGGTTCGGTCAGGCAAGGTCGTGTAATCGCGCACAACCGGACAGCGCCGCGCACGCGAATACAACCAAAAGTGTTGCGATTTTCAAGATCGCCTCCCGTCTGGTGCACGTGCATTGCGCCCTCATAATATTCTCGGTAAAAGCCGAACTACGCGTCTGCTTCTACTTTTTCTGGGCGTATACCACAATATCCTCGATAAAGTCGAGTTTATTCGCAACAGCCGTATTCTGCACCACGCGAATGTCCTCTGCACGCATGTTTATGCGGATGCTGGTGTCTCTACCGACCGGTCTCTTCAGCTGCTTGGCTATCTTCCAGTGGTTGTTTCCTACGCGGACATAGATGTCCACGTTCCTCACCGGATCTGCGGTATCCAATCGAATATGTCGAACAAATCGGGGTTCATTCAGTTCGTAAAAATACGCCGTCCCAAAACCAGGGACGCAGACCGGTCCTCAGCCGCCCCGAAGCGGATTGACTACCTGTTCCGTGCGGTAACGTCCCTCCACCCGTTCCACCCCGCCGCCGCTGAGGACTTCACTCAGGTGTGCGGTCTGCACGCAGCCGGCCAGTGCCGCGCACGCGAATACAAGGATGATTCTCATGATATCCTCCTGCTTGATGTAATCTTTTATATACACTGGCGTTCCGGTTTTGCAACTCACGATGTTTCTTGATTGGGTAGCGCCCAACACGGTTGGGATCGCCAAAACTGTCCGCAGTCTAGAAATATTGAGAAGTGCGGCATCCGTCACGAAACGGCTGGACGATTCTACCACAATCCATTATTCCCAAGCGCAATTACTCTGCCAAGCGCTTATCCTCCAATTCGCACGCCTCCGTATGATGTGAAATACTTACCTACAACACAAGCACGACTAGATTTGGGAGTAGGAGAGTGTCTTTGAATCACCAATCCTCAAGACTAAGCGGTGAGCTAAAAATGATTGACGATTTTGAAATGACAATCGCACGAGAGCAAGACCATGTTAGACGGAATTATAAGGCTGAAATCAAAGGAATCTTCGGCTCATAAGCGCGCGGTGATTTCCGTGCGGACAGCGATCTGGATCTGTTGGTAGATCTCGATGACGGCGCCAGTCTCTTCGATCTTGTCGGATTGGGTCAATATCTGGAGGAGGTGTTGGAGTGTAAGGTAGATGTGGTATCCCGACGTTCACTTCGCGAAGAACTCCGCGCCTCCGTCCTGAACGAAATGATACACTTATGAGGGATTTCCGACTCTATCTACGGGACATCTTTGATGCAATGGTTGCCATTCAGGAATTCGTCGGAGAAATGGATTTTGATGCGTTTGTTGCGGACGACAAGACCACATCCGCTGTCATCCGCAAGTTTGAGATCATTGGCGAGGCATCCAAGAACGTTCCAGAGGAGATCCGGCAGACATACCCTCAAGTGCCGTGGCGACAAATGGCAGGCATGCGAGACAGGTTAATCCACTCCTATTTTGGAGTTGACTATGCCTTGGTTTGGCGAACTGTAAAGGAGGAGATTCCCTAAATTCAGCCCGTCATCGAACAAATCCTTCAAACTTTAGAGGAAACGTAAGTGCCGTGAATTAATACCTACCGGCGTCCGTAGGGCACGCAAGTCTGCGTTTCCTGCGTCCTATTTGCCACTGCTTTTCTCTCCACAAGCCACCGTTCTTTCCAATTTCCCTTTTTTCCTTCCAACGCATACGAAGACGAGGCGCTTCCACGGTTTGTAATCAAATACGATTTTCCTGTACCCCTCCGTGTGATGTGCTATACTTGGCGAAATTGGGGTCGGAGGTGAACGTGAGCGGCGCGGAGAATCAATCACGCCTGATGGTGTGGTTGCTGGATAAGAAAGAAAAATACTTGAGCGGCTGGGATCGTGAGCCGACGGTCATCCTGCTCGCCTCGGCGATTCTATTGACCGTTTACCGGTACTTTAGCAGCCGCGCCTTCTTCCGGAAAAACCTCGCGAAATACGCCGCCCGCCTCCCGCTCGCAGGACTCCATCTTCATGGCTACTGGTTCCTCTCGAGCCTAATAACGCTCCTGCTGCTTCCGATGCTCGTCGTGAAGTTCGGCGCCAAGGGACGCCTCCGCGACTACGGCTGCCGCCTGAGCAACGGGAAGTTGGGCTGGGGATTCGCCATTGGCGGTTGGCTGCTCATGATCCCGGTTCTGCTCCTCGTCGTGCACCTGTTCCCCGCGTTCCAAGCAAAATACCCTCTCAACAAACTCGCCGCCGCCAGCTGGAAGACCCTCCTCCTCTACGAGCTTGCCTACGGCGCTTACCTGTTCGCTTGGGAGTTCTTCTTCCGTGGATTCATGCTGTTCGGGTTGGAGAAGCGGTTCGGGAACTACAGCATCCTCATCCAGACCATCCCGTTTGCCGTGATGCACTACTCGAAGCCGCTTCCCGAGGCGGCAGGCTCCATCGCTGCCGGATTGCTGCTTGGAGCCGTGGCGTTTGAGACTCGCTCATTCATCTACGGCGCCGCTATCCACTGGCTGGTCGCCGCCTCCATGGATCTCATTGCCGTCATGAGCCGGTGAAGGGCTTCAATGCACCGTCACGTGTTTTTGATTGACAATAAAGCGGATTCCCTTATAATTATTCAACTAAGATAATGGAACCCATCTCCCCGCTCCGGAGCGGAAGTTGTAGGTTGGGTTGAACGGTTCAACGCGAATCGTTATTAAGGATAATAGACGATCTGCATTCCAGCAACTCCATCTTTGAGATAGAAACAGTGAAACCCAACGCTTCAACTAAATCCACGTGTTGATTGTGAAGTTGGGGTTCACTAGATTTGCGAGGTTTCAAGCAGAATCGAACCGCGAGAGTTAATCGGAATGTATGGTGTTTTTGGTTGGCGTCGTTCAACCCAATTTACGCACTGAATAGGGAAGCATTTGAGATAGCGGAAGTTTCTTTGATCCATGCCTCCAAGAGATAACTTGGAACTTACACAACTCGTTGCTCCCATTTTGGATGAGGCAATAGTGACGGTCGCCGAGCAGGAGTTTGACCGATTGCGAAGCGCCGCAAACAGTGATGCCCAAGTAGCAGAGAATATTACGGAGGCAGTTAAGTCGCTTGCGCTGATGCAATATGGCAGGGAGCCGACGTTCAACGAGTGGGACGCGCTCTTCTACATCACAGATTATCAACCGAGCCATATCAACTTTGCGCTTCAGGTATTGGAGGGATTGATTCAAGAAACCCCGGACGGTCTGGCAGGCGGACTGCCGCTCCACATCATTGATGTGGGCTGCGGCGCACTGGGGGTACAGTTTGCCATGGCGATACTTGCAGCGGCGTCCAACTTTGACAGCGCCAATATCGTTGTCAAAGGAATTGACACGCGCCCCGCGATGAAGGCGATTGGAACCACTCTTTGGAAGCAGTTTCGCGTACTTGTTGATCAGAGCCCGAAGTTGTCCGCGTTATCGCTTGCCTGCGACGGTTTGACCACACGTGCCGAAGTATATGACTCGTATGCTTCTTTCTGCCGTGCCGCAATTACCCCTTCACATGCCGACACGCCTCCAGAATGTTGGTTTGTCTCTCTAGATCCCGTGTTTGAATCCAACAGAGATGAAATCAATGGTGCGCTTCAGACTCTACACGAAAGGTATTGCGCTAATGTTAGGCTAGCCGCATGTTTCGAATTGAAACTCGTAATAGATCGTTGTGTTTCCGCTGAGGGCTTGCAATCGAAGGGGCTCCGCAAGGAAGAACTCCCCTTTCAGGGAAAACTGCCTCGAACGTCTAAGTGGCGGGCGGAATTGGTCGCCGAGTTGTCTAGGTTGCCGCAAAACGCATACAGCCGCAACGTGGCGGGGTTGTTGGAAATCTCGGTTTCATGGTCGCCCAAATATATCTACCGTGGTTCTATCACGACCCGCGGAAACACAGTGCTTCATGAACGCGCCAATACAGCAATCCTTGCTTCTTCAAGCCCCGATACGTCCTGATCAACTGGGGCAGGCGCTAGTCGAATATGCTCCGGTACGGGACATTCTGACACGCGCGAGCGGGTTCATGAGCGAATACGATTATACGCTGAATCCCTACAGCGGTTGCTCGTTTGGTTGTACCTACTGCTACGCCGCATTCTTCAGCATGAGCCGTGAAAAACGAGACAGATGGGGGCATTGGATTACCGTCAAAGAGAACGCTGTCGGCAAGATGGAACGCTTCAAGCGATCTCTAGATGGAAAACTGATTTATATGAGCAGTGTGACCGATCCCTACCAACCCATTGAGCACAAACTGAAGATAACCCGCGACCTGTTGAAAATCTTGGCAGAGCGGCATAAACCCAAGCTGGTAGTGCAAACACGCAGTCCGCTGATCGCCCGCGACTGCGATCTGTTCCACCGCATTGAAGACAATGGCGGTCGCGTGCAGGTAAATATGACGGTGACCACTGACGACGAAGACATCAGGCGTACCTTCGAGCCGTATTGCCCATCCAATTCTGTGCGAATGCGGGCGATAGCAGAAATCGAGGCTGCGGGCATTGATGCTTGCATCACGATGACACCGCTGTTGCTGGTGAGGAATGCGCATGCCTTCAGCGAGAGTTTGTTGGAAACAGGTGTAAAGAGATTTATCGCACAGCCGTTCCACTTCCAGCGCGGAAAATTTATTGCAAGCACACGTAAAGAGGCAATCGCGATAATGGCGAAGAAACTGGGTAGTGAACCGTCATCATTTCGCGATGACTATCTGGAACACTATAAAGCGGTTTTTGACGTTCTGCGAAAGAAGTTGCCTACCCTCGGTGAAGGCAAAAAAGGATTCGCGCCGCCGTTCTGAAAAGTCCAATTTAGGACGGGTCAGGAGTCATTTTCTTACGTATTACTCGTTACGATCAACCGAGTGGATAGCGAGGGCGATTGAACCTCCTATTACTTTACACCCTTTAGCCTTTTTAATGAATCGGGACAACTTGCGACCTGCCAATTCAATTATATTACCGACGTTCGGAGGGACTAATGGCTACGAAGATATTTCCGCCGGGGGATACCGGTTACCCCATCGACACTGCCCACGTGAGCAGTATTGAACAGTACAATGAAATATACCAGGAATCCATAAAAAACCCGGAGGCATTCTGGGCGAATATCGCCGAACGAATTTCTTGGTTCAAGAAGTGGGACAACGTCTGCGAATACGACTTTGTCGGCGCGAATATCAAGTGGTTCGAGGGCGGAAAACTGAATGCCTGCTACAACTGCCTCGACCGTCATGTGGAGGCGGGGCGCGGCGGCGACACCGCGATTATCTGGGAGGGGAACGACCCTTCGGCTGACAAGACCTTCAGCTACAGCGAACTGCTGCGAGAGGTGAAACGATTCGCGAATGTGCTGAAAGCGCACGATATCGAGAAGGGCGACCGTGTCTGCATCTACCTGCAGATGGTGCCCGAATTGGCGATTGCGATGTTGGCGTGCGCCCGCATCGGCGCGGTGCACTCCATCGTGTTCGGCGCGTTCTCGGCGGAGTCGTTGCGTGACCGCATCAACGACTCCGAGTGCAAGATGCTGATCACGCAGGACACCGCTTTTCGCGGACCCCGCGGCGGCATCCCCATGAAAATCAATGCAGACGCGGCAGCGGCGGAATGCCCCTCCATCGAACACATCATCGTTGTTCGTCACACCGGCGATGAGGTGGATTTCGAGTCGCCGCGCGATATCTGGTGGGACGAAGCCATGGCAACCGCTGATGACGAGTGTCCGCCGGAGGAGATGGACGCCGAAGATCCGCTGTTCATCCTCTACACCTCCGGCTCGACGGGCAAGCCCAAGGGCGTGCTTCACACCACGGGCGGCTACCTCGTTTATGTGTCCTATACGCACCAGAACGTCTTCGACTACCGCGAAGGCGACATCTTCTGGTGTACGGCTGATATTGGATGGGTTACCGGGCACTCCTACATTATCTACGGGCCGCTGGCGAACCGAGCCATCAGCATCATGTTTGAAGGCGTCCCCAACCATCCCGACTTCGGGCGTTTCTGGCAGGTGGTCGAGAAACATAACGTCGAAATCTTCTACACGGCGCCCACTGCACTCCGCGCTCTGATGAAGGAGGGTGACGAATGGGTGAGGAAGTACGACAGGTCAACGCTCCGGCTGCTCGGCACCGTCGGCGAACCCATCAAGGAACCCGAATGGCTCTGGTACCACAATGTCGTGGGTGAGGGGCGTTGCCCAATCATTGACACGTGGTGGCAAACGGAAACCGGCGGCATGTTGATTTCGCCATTCCCGGCGGCGACGCCGCTCAAACCGGGATCGGCGACATTCCCGCTCTTTGGGGTCGAGCCGGTTATCTTGGATGAGGGCGGTAACGAGGTCGAGGGGAATCCCGCAAGCGGCTATCTCTGCATCAAGTCGCCATGGCCCGGGATCATGCGCACGGTGTACGGCGATCACGAACGCTTCCGCGAGACCTACTTCGACCGGTTCCCCGGTTACTACATGACGGGCGACGGCGTGCAGCGCGACGAGGACGGTTACTACTGGATTACGGGGCGCGTGGACGATGTGCTGAATGTTTCCGGGCACCGGTTGGGTACGGCTGAAGTTGAGGGCGCCATCGGTCAGCACAATACGGTGGCTGAGGCGGCGGTGGTCGGCTACCCGCACGATATCAAGGGGCAAGGAATTTACGCCTATGTCACGTTGATGACCGGTGAGTCCGGCTCGGATGACGTTGAGACCGGCATCAGGCAGGCGGTGCGCCAGCATATCGGTCCGCACGCCTCGCCCGACAAGATCCAATTCACGCCGGCGCTGCCCAAGACGCGCTCCGGCAAGATTATGCGGCGCGTCCTGCGCAAGATTGCCGAGGGTGACATTACGGATCTCGGCGACACCTCGACGCTCGCGGAACCGGGGGTTGTCGATTCATTGGTCGAGGGCAGGAAGTAGGGAAAACAGTGGTGAGTGGCTAGTGATGAGTGGCGTGTTCAAAGATAAACTTGACTAACCACTCTCCACTAGTGACTGCTTTTCAAGGAGGGAAAGGATTTGCCGTCATCGCAGAAAATTATCGACGCATTAAAGAAATGGGACGTTACCCATGTGATCGGACTTCCGGATAACGGGTCGGCGAAGCTATTCGAGGAACTACGCATGGAACCGGAGATCGATGTAGTCACCGTCACCCGAGAGGGGGAGGCGTTCGCCATCGCCTCCGGGTTGTATGTCGGCGGGAAACAGCCGGTGGTGCTCATCCAAAACACGGGATTCTTGGAATCCGGAGACGCCATTCGAGGCACCGCCGTCAATATGGAGATTCCGTTGGTGACGCTCATCGGTTACCGTGGCTATCAGACACTGCGTCCGGAGAGCAATCTTCACCCTGATTCCGCCGCGACGTTTCTGGAGCCGACGCTCAATGCGTGGAACGTTCCCTACGACATCATCGAATCCGATGAAGATATCCATTTCATCAGCGGTGCGTTTAAGAAAGCGCAATCAACATCGCTGCCAGCCGCGGTTCTGATAATCGGCGCTTGCTCTTAAACCTCGGAAAGACAGTTGCCAGTGGACAGTTAGATTCGCGTCTGTCAGCCATTGACCATCACTAGCCACTGACCACTAATCACTGCATTTATGGCAGATCGGAACTCCGCCGTGTCTCAAACATTAGCCGACCGGATTGAAGCGCGAATCCGCAGCAGAACCATCAAACAGATAGACCACGGGCTCCGCCCCGGCGAATTCGTTTACCCCGCCTATTCCGACCTTTCGTTGGTCAACATCCCCGCCACGCTGCTGAAGCTTTTCAACATCCGCATCCCGCATCACGCCCCGTTGCCCGACGAATTAACCGAGGGGCAAACCGAGGGCGTTCGGAAGGTGATTCTGTTCATCGTCGACGCCTTGGGATACAATCAACTTCGATCGGTGTTGAGTTCCGAACCCAACCTGATTATCAACGAACTCATCAGCCGCGGTCGATTCGCCCCCCTCACCTCGATATTCCCGTCTACCACCGCGGCGGCGCTGACCAGCCTCAGCACCGGTTTGACCCCGCAGGAGCACGGTATGCTCGGGTTTCACCTTTTCCTCAGGGAGTACGCTACCGTCGCCGACATGATTGGGTTTACTCCGATTCATGACGGCGAACATGGACGCCTGCTGCGCATGGGATTGGAGCCTCAACGGTTTCTCCGGGCGGAGACGCTAGGTCAACGGCTCGCAAACGCCGGCATTCCGTCGTATGTGCTCATCAAGAGCATCTATAAGGAAAGCCCGTTATCCAAGATGTTTTATAATGGCTCAAAGGCAGTGCACGGATTCGTGAATTCCTCGGACATGTTCGTGACGCTAAAGAGGTTGGTGACGCAGAATCCCGATGAACGGTCGTGCATTCTGGTGTATTGGGATGCGATCGACTCTATCTCGCATGTTTACGGCGCGAACAGCGAGGCATTTGCGGCGGAGGTGCGGAATCTTTCGTATTCACTTGAGCGTGAATTCATGGAGCATGTTGATTCCCAAATCGCGGGTACTACACTGCTCATTCTGACCGCCGACCACGGTCAAGTGACGGTGCCCGACAACAAACTGGTGCGCGTCGATCGGCACGCGAAAATCAGGGACAATTTACTGTTGCCTCCAACGGGAGATTTTCGGGCGGCGTACCTATACGCCAAGCAGGGCAAGGTCGAGGCGCTGCGCGCTTATCTGAAAGATCAGCTCTCCGATCAGCTTGTTGCCATACCGTCGCCCAAGGCGCTGAGTTCGGGGCTGTGGGGATACGGAGATGTGCACCCGGAAGTGCCCGAGCGAATGGGGAATCTCGTCGCCATCATGCGCGGCAACTACGCCTTCTACTCGTCCGTCAAGGAAAAGCCGTATTACACCGGCGGCAAGCACGGCGGTTTGACACCGGACGAGATGCTGATCCCGTTTCTGTGCGCGCGCCTCGGGTAGCTGGGCGTATACCAATGTTGCGCACAATGTCACTAATCGCGTTGGGGTCGTAATGTAGCACACGGGACAGTCGCCTCCGAGTTTTGGTTTTAGAAACGCCATCAATTGTTGTGAAGATGTGGCTTGAAATTCGGCGCTGAACGTGTTATAGTTGAAACTCTCTCCCCAATCGATGAATCTCTGTAGGGAACAACACAAGGAATACGAATGATGGAAGAAACACTTATCGAATGGATTAAGTTTCTCGCACCGTTGGTCGGGATTGCCGCGTTGTGGTGGAAAATCGCAACCTCGGTCGCAACGAAAAAAGACATATCAGATCTCAGGGTTGAGATGCACAGAGGCGATGACAATCTGCGCGCAGAAATGGGCAGACTCCGAACTGAGATGACCAATCTTGAAGAGCGACTTCGAGGCGAAATTAGTAGTCTTGAAGAGCGACTCCGAGGTGAAATTAACAACCTTGATGACAGACACCATGTCGACATGAACAAACTTAGTGAGAGAGTGGATGAACTTAGCAATAGGATGGATAGACTTAGCGACAGGATGGACGGGCTTTATCAGGCGCACCAAGCGGACATCATTATGGTGCTAGAAAAGATAGACAGTGTGGCAAACGATTTGCGCGCGGAGATTAGAGAGCGGATACATGGCAATCCTGTCGGAAGTGAGAACGCTTAATTTGAGACGTTAGGTCTTTCAACAAATCAATCAAACCGCTCCCTGAAGAGTTCCGCGCTTGTGTCGCGAACAAAATGAGACGCTTATGATACGGCACTAGTCCGTATGGACGCACCCCATCGTCTGTCGGAACAGTCTTTATACGATGTGGGGAAAACCTCCTCACCGCCCGCCCCGAGAGCTTGTTAAACATCCATTTTCAGAGCACAACTTTCCTTGTACCCATCTCCAGTCATCAAATCGTCGACTCCCTCCTTAACACGCACTAACCTTTGAACGAATCTCAATACTTGTGCACAATAGGGGCTCATCAAATCCCTGATTTTTTCTCTTCTCGCGGCTCTCTAGTCAATCGGACGGCAATTCTCGCCCAGAAAGGCGGTACTGTTCATGAGAACCATCTGGACGTTACTTCTACTCTCAATTCTGTTTCCGCTTAGTGTTCTTGCCCAATATCAGGCTCAATTAGGGTTGCCCGACGGCGCCAAAGTGCGTTTGGGCAAAGGACAGATATTTGAGGTAAAGTATTCGACGGATGGCACGCGGCTCGCTGTCGCCAGTTCCATAGGCATTTGGCTCTATGATACGCAGACGCTTCAAGAGATCGCCCTTCTCTCCGGACATACTCGTTGGGTGCACAGTGTGTCGTTCAGCGCAGACGGCAACACCCTTGCCAGCGGTGCGGCTTATCCGGACAACACGGTGCAACTGTGGAATGCCAAGACAGGGAAACATCAGCGTACCCTCACGGGCCATACGAACTCTGTCTGGAGCGTTGCGTTTAGCCCGGTCGGGGGCGCCATTGCCAGTGGTAGTCTAGACAAGACGGTGCGGCTCTGGGACGCCAATACGGGTGAACATTTGCGTACGCTCGACGGGCACGCTTTGGCAGTTAGGGGCGTGGCGTTCAGCACGGACGGTAGAACGCTTGCCACGGGGAGTGATGATTCTACGATTCGGCTCTGGGATGTCGATACTGGAAAGCATCTGCGGACGCTTGCCGCGCCTGAAATATCGGTCTATGATGAAAAATCAGTCTATTCGGTAGCATTCAGCAGGGACGGCAGCACGATCGCAAGCGGAAGTCGGGACTGGAGAGTGCGGCTGTGGGATGCAGAAACGGGCGAACTTCGGCATACACTCCCGGGACACTACGGCTGGGTGTTTAGTGCAATATTCCTCTCGGACGGCAGCACAGTGGCTAGCGGCGCGGGCGGTCAGGATACTACAGTTCGGTTCTGGGACGCAACAACGGGAGAACACCGACGCACTCTCAAGGGGCACAGGTTAGGGGTTCGCAGCATAGCTTTGAGTCCGGATCACGAGACGCTCGCCAGCGGAAGTTTTGACGGGACGGTTCGATTCTGGGACGCAAAAACGGGAGTACACAAGCGCACGCTCTCCGGGCATACGTCTAGGGTGCTTAGCATCGCATATGGTTCGGATGTCAAGACCCTTGTCGTCGGGAGCTCGGACCAAACGGTGACACTGTGGGATACGGAAACCGGTGAACATCCACTCTCTCTCACCTGGAATGGGAATTTAATCAGGAGTATCGCGTTCAGCTTAGACGGGCGAATGCTTGGTATTGGAAGTTTGGACAACAGGGTACGGCTGTGGGACGCCGCAACATGGGATCACATTCGCACATTTAAGGAAGATAGCTCTGCCGGACGTCACTCCGCAGTCAACGGCATAGCATTCAGCCCTGATGGCAGCATGATCGCCAGCGGGAATGAGAATCACACCGTGAATCTGTGGGACACCGAGACTGGTGAACAACGAAGCACATTTCGAGGCCATACGAGCGCTGCTTGCGCCGTTGCGTACAGCCCCGATGGAAAGACCCTTGCCAGCGGAAGTTTTGGAGGCACCGTGAAACTGTGGGATGTCAACGCCGCGGAATGTCGGCACACTCTGGACGCAGATAGCGGCTCCGTCCGGAGCCTAACGTTCAGCCCAAGCGGCAACACTCTTGCCGGTGGGAGTTGGCAAGCGGTTAATCTCTGGGATGCGGCGACAGGTGAACATCAACACACGCTTACCGGACACTCGGGTTCAGTGAATAGTGTAGCCTTTAGCCCGGATGGCAGGACGCTAGCCAGCGGGAGTGATGACACGGTGCGGCTCTGGGATGCCGATACGGGGGAACACCGGCGCACACTGACCGGACATACGGCGTGGATCAACAGCGTGGCATACAGCTCGGATGGCAGGACGCTTGCCAGCGGGGGTGACGATGGAACGATATTGTTGTGGGATTTCGCTGCTTTCGCTGTAGGACGCTGAAATGTTGGTGTATAGATTGGGTTGGATGATTTCCCATCATCGAGTCAATGGGTCACAATCAACTAACGACTCGCACATCTCTTACCGCCTCCCGAAATTGCTGTACTCGACCTGCGTTGAATCGTAAATAAATCGCTATTCTGAACGAATCCCAACACCCCTGGGAAACGCAAGATAATCAAAGAGTCCAAGTTGCTACTTACAAGATTTCAGACATGCGCCCCCAGTTTCAATTCAGAATAGTCCATCAACTGCGGAGATACCGCAGCAATCTAGCAACTGAATAGTGACTGCGATAGAAAATCCTGATAGAGATCACGCGCGATAGAACACCCACTGTCCGTTTTCGAATCGCAAGCACAATCTTACAGATCGTGCTACAGAGGTGGTAAGTTGGGTTAAATATCACGGGTGGCAATTCACTTCTAAATAGGGGGTGTATCAAATGAAAACAACCGTGACGTTCCTTCTACTTTGTATTCTATTTCCGCTAAACACCCTCGCCCAAGACTACACGCAATGGGGGTTGCCGGAAGGCGCGAAGGCGCGCCTCGGTAAAGGCACGATAAATGACATAGCATATTCCCCGGACGGTACCCGCCTTGCCGTCGCCGGATCCGTGGGTGTTTGGCTCTATGATACGACGACAGATGAAGAGGTTAGCCTAATTGTTGTGGATACGGCCGGGGTTTCTAGCGTAGCGTTTAGTCCTGATGGGAGGACACTGGCTACTGCCTGTACTGACCAGACAGTCCGATTGTGGGATGTCAAGAGCGGGAAACTTCGACGCACACTCGAAGAGCATACGAAATCCGTCAGCAGCGTAGCGTTCAGCCCGGATGGGAAGACACTTGCCGGCGGCGGCATGATACGTGATTTCTTGGATGGTTCCTTACACGGCCGCCCGGTCTATGTGGTTCGATTGTGGAATGTCAAGAACGGGAAACTTCGACGCACACTCAAAGGGCACACGAAACACGTCAACAGCGTAGCGTTCAGCCCGGATGGAAAGACTCTAGCGAGTGCAAGTTCTGACGGGACGATTCGGTTGTGGAAAGTCAGGAGAGGGAAACATAAACACACGCTCACCGGTCATACTGACACGGTTGCTACCGCAACGTTTAGTCCGGATGGTGAGATGATTGCCAGTGCCGGCAAAGACGGAACCGTGCGGTTGTGGGATGCCAAAAACGGGAACCTTCAGAGGGGGTTCGGGAGTCATACTGAAAGCGTAAATGACGTGACGTTCAGCCCGGATGGGAAAACGATTGCGAGTTGCGGCGGATTACTTTATTCAGCCGGAGACAATACGGTGCGATTGTGGGATGCCGGAACAGGCACACATCAGTTCACACTTTCCGGGCATACGGATGCCGTAACTTGCATTACCTACAGCCCGGACGGAAGAACACTTGCCAGCGGTGCAAGTGTTGGGGACAGTACGGTGCGGCTGTGGGATTCGGTAACTGGAGAACACCGGCGCACACTCACCGGACATTCGACAAGGATCGTTTGCATGGCATTCAGCCCGGATGGCGGAACACTTGCCACAGGTTCTCTTGGGGAAGATACGGTGCGTCTTTGGGAGCTGGCGACGGGGGTACAACATACACTGCCAGCGCACACGAGCTGGTTCTATAGCGTAGCCTTCAACCCGATTAGCGGCGCGCTTGCGGTCGGGCGCGGTGATAACACGATTCGACAGTGGGCCGCGTTAACCGAGGAACACCAGTGTACACTCAGCGGGCACACGGATCTTGTCACTTGCATGGCGTTCAGCGCAGACGGCAGAACGCTTGCCAGCGGGAGCAAAGACAACAACGTGCGACTGTGGGATGCGGCGTCGGGACAACTCAAGAATACACTCACCGGTCATGCGGGCAATGTCAATTGTGTAGCGTTCAGTCCGGATGGCGGGACGCTTGCCAGTGGAAGCGATGACGGTACAGTGCGACTATGGGATGCGTTAACCGGGGAGCACCAGCGTACACTCAGCGGAAGCTGGGCTTACGTTTCTAGCATAGCGTTCAGTCTTGATGGCACCGTACTTGCCAGCGGAAGTTATGACTGGAAAGTGAGGCTATGGAATCCGGTAACCGGGGAACGTCAGCGGACGCTTACCGGACACACAGGTCCTGTCAAAAACGTTGAATTTGGTCCGGACGGCAAGCTACTTGCGAGTGGAGGTTTCGATGGAACTGTGCTGTTGTGGGATTTCAGCCGTTTCACCGCCGGGAATTGAGTGGTCAGTTTGCGTCTCACAGGCACAATCTGACAGATTGAGTGAGTGTGTAGAGAGCAGGATTTACTATCGGGATTGGCTGTCGCATTCGCTGTTCGCTCCCTTTATGGATTTCTATCGTGACGGATCTACTATCGCCTTAGCAATTCGCTCAGTTGATCCATTCCGTCGCTTGATGGCTCTGATAAAGCGAAGAGAGTTAATCATGCCCTAGATATCACATTGCGCTCCTCCGGAGCGCGTAAATCGACGTATCCTCATTCTATCGACATGCCGCTCTTCCAGAGCGGGGAATCGCGACCAGGAGAGGATCTCTATCGCACTCATTATCCATTCGCTTGATCTCCTACAGAGGCGGGTCGATTGATGGGGACGGCGGAGCAAGATGCTCCGCCTACGGATTGGGTGGAGGCGTAATTCAGTCACTTGATCGCTATTCGTTTGTTTGATCTCCGCCAACGAAGTTTGATGTATAGGGCAATTGTTAATACTTCTCACCATCTGGAATCGCCGTAGAATACATGGCATAAGGAAAACGCACGTGAAGATTACCGAGAATGACTTGAAATCTGCATTGCCCGATCTTTTCACGACGATGCGGCTGCCCGACCTCGGGGCGGCTGTGGATGTGTACCGAGACCAATGGGGATCAAGCGACTGAATAAGGAGCGCGATAGAGATCCCCCAAGCGACTGAACAATGAGCGCGATAGTAAATCTTGATAGCGAAGGCGATAGAACGTCCCGCGCGATAGGGATCCCCCAACCGAGCGAATAGCCTATGATCAAAGGAACGAATAGTGACTGCGATAGAAGATCCTGATAGCACATCCCACTCCCTTTTGGGCCGCTTGATCCCGCGTCCGGAGTTTGATGTACAGCACATTGGATGGTACCACGCACCATTTGGATTCACCGTAGAAGATACGACACAGGATAACGCACATGAAAACTACCGAGAACGACCTTAGGTCAGCTTTGCCCGATCTCACAACGACGATGCGGTTGCCCGAACTCAGTGCGGCTGTGGAGGTGTATCGAGACCGGTGGGGTATACCCCATATCAGAGCGGAGAACGAGGCGGATCTGTTCTTCGCGCAGGGATTCGCCACCGCCCAAGATAGGCTCTGGCACATGGACTTTGACCGGCACCAAGCGCTGGGGAGATGGTCGGAGTTTGCCGGGGCGAGCGGAATTGAGCGGGACAGGCTGCTGCGTGCAGCAGGCATGGGGCGCACGGCGAAACTGGATTACCAACTCGCCAGTCCCGCCGCGAAATCGATGGTTGACGCCTACACGGCTGGCGTGAACGCCTTTCTGGATACGACGAGGACATTGCCGATCGAGTACAAACTCTTGGAGGCGCGCCCGGAACGGTGGGAGAATTGGCACTGCCTCGCGGTCTACAAGATGCGCAACACGCTATTGGGCACGTTCGAGCCGAAGCTATTCCTGACGCGATTGGCGATAGCGCTAGGCGGGGAGAGAGCGGCAAGCCTGATTAAGGGCTACCCCGCGGGACACCTGCTTACGGTACCGCCCGGCGCGGTGTATGAAGGACCGCCGCTGGACGGACTTGAAGAACTCACGAAAGCCGCTGAAGACGTGAACTGGCTGAACGAGAGCGATTTCGGATCGAATGCGTGGTCGATCTCGGGAGAGCGTACGGCGACGGGCTCACCCCTGGTCGCGGGCGACTCGCATCGTGCGCTGGACACCCCGAGCGTCTACTATCAGGTTCATCTCTCGTGCCCCGAGTTTTCGGTGATCGGGCATTCGGTGCCGGGAATGCCCGGCGCGCTCCATTTCTGCCACAACGAACACGTGGCGTGGGGGATGACATACGGGAGTGCGGACACACAAGACCTGTTCATCGAACGGTTCCGCGAGGGAGCCGATGGACGCGAATACCTGTTCAAGGATGAGTGGCGCGAGGCGGAGGTGCTGAACGAGACGATTGAGGTGCGCGGCGGGGATCCCGTGGAGCTTGAGGTGACGGTGACGCATCACGGGCCGGTGGTTGCGGGTGATTCGGGGTCGGGCGTCGGCGTGGCAATCAGCGACCCCGGTCTGATTGACGGCTCGCGCTGGGTGGATGCGGCGCTTGATGCCATGAAGAGCCGGTCGGTTGCCGAATTGCATGAAGCGTTTCGCGGTTGGACGGACCGCGTCAACAACTATGCAGTGGCTGATGTGGACGGGAACTTCGGCTATATCCACGCGGGCAAGATCCCGGTTCGGGGCGAGGCGAACGGGTGGCGCGCGGTGCCGGGCTGGACGGGCGAGTATGAGTGGGACGGCTATATTCCGTACGACGAACTGCCCAAAGCCATCAACCCGGAGGCGGGGTATGCGGTCACCTGCAACCAGCGCGTGGCGGGGCATGATTACCCGTACTATGTGGGCTTGTGTTTTACGCCGGAGCACCGCGCGCGGCGGGTGCAAACCCGCATCGTAGGGCTTGTGGCGGGCTCGGCGACGGTGGACGACATGGGGCGGATCCACTCGGATAGTATCTCTGAACCGGCAAGGATTTTCACGAAGGCGCTGATTGAGATTGAACCGCGTGACGCCGATTCGGAGGCGGCGCTCGCTTTGATGCGGGAATGGGATTTCAGCATGCACCGCGATCTCGCCCAGCCGCTCATCTATGCCAAGACAAAGGCGCACGTTGTACGCCGGATCGTCGAGCAACTGCTGGGGGATTTCGCGTCGGAGGTGCTCTCGGAGGCGGCGGGCAGCGCGACCGTCTTGCGTCAGATTGTGGAACAGGTGACGCAGGGGATTGAACGGGGCGATACCTCCATTACGCCGCATGGCGGCGGCTGGGACGAGTTGTTGGCGGCGAGTCTTAGTGATGCCGTGCGGGAACTCAAGGATTCACTGGGGGAGGATTTGTCCGAATGGCGATGGGGGCGGCTGCACCGCACGGCGCCGCGCCACCCGTTGTCGGAGGCATTTCCGGAAGCCGCCGAACACTTGGATCCGCCCTCGGTCGAGACCCACGGTGACGGGGACACGCCGCTTGCGGGCGGTTACGGGCTGCAGGACGAGTTCATCGCCACGAGCATGTCGGTGAATCGATATATCCATGACCCGTCGGATTGGACGAAGTCTCGGTGGATTGTGCCGTTGGGGGCGTCGGGGCATCCGGGAAGTCCGCATTATGCCGATCAGGCGGAGGCGTGGGCGAATGTGGAGTATATTCCGCAGCTCTGGGATTGGGAGGAGATTCGGCGTGAATCGAAGTCGCATCAACGGCTTGTAGAAGCAGTGGTCAGTGGCTAGTGGCGAGTGGTCAGTGCAGTGCCAGCAAGCGCTGACGGACAAGTGTGCAGGGAAAGATTGAAAATCGGCCATAGTCTTTGTAGGAGCGATCTCCGAATCGCGATAGGTCTAATGCCTAGTGGTCAGTACAGTTCGAGCAAGCGCTTACGTACAAGCGCGCAGGTTAAGATTGAAAATCGGCTATAGTCCTTTGTAGGAGCGATCTCCGAATCGCGATAGGTCGGGAATCGGAAGAGATCTCTATGGGAACTCTATAGCGGTCTTTATTCATTCCCTTAATCCCTCCTACAGTGTTTAGGGCGTTTGATTTCCGTTATGCGGAGGGGAAATGGATATTAGTTTTCAGACGAGTGCCGGGGACGGTACCTGGAGTTTGGAGAAGTGCGCCGCATGGGCGAGCGAGCATGACTTTGATTGTGTGCGGCTGTCTGACAGGGGCGTGCTGGACTCGAGTCGGGTTCTCAGCGAGGGGCCCGATGAGGTGTTGGAGACGTTGCACCGGCATGGGCTGTATTTGGCTTGTGTCACTTCGCACTGCAACTTGCTTGATGACCGTGAGGAGGAGCGCATGGCGGAGCAGAGCCGATTGATACGTGCAATCGAATCCGCCGCTCTGCTGGGGTGTCCGGTGGTGGTTACCGGGAGCGGGTCGCCGGTGATGAACGGGCGGTTCTACGGCACGTATTCGTACCCGCCGGGGAACGTGAGCGACCGATCGGACGAATTGGTCGGACGCTTTGAGGAGATGTTCGCGCCGGTAGTCAAAGCCGCGGAAGATAAGGATATCAAGATTGCCTTGGATGTGGCGGTGCGGATGGGGAATATCGGTTGCAACCCGGAGATGTGGGATAAAATTCTGGACGCGGTGCCTTCGGATCACTTGGGATTGTCTTGCGACCCGTCGCACTGGGTGTGGATGATGATTATGCCGGCTGAGGATGTGATTCGGGAGTATGCGGGGAAGTGGTATTACGCGGACGTGAAGGATTGCGAGGTGAGTCCGCGAATGTTGTACCGGCAGGGCATCATCGGCAATTGGTGGTGGCAGTACCGGGTGCCGGGGCGCGGTCAGTTGGATTGGGGGACGGTGGTCGGCGCGCTGGTCGAGTCGGGTTACGACTATGTGCTGTGCGTGGAGAATGAGGACCGGGGTATGCCGGGGTTGGAGGGTTTTGCTTACGGGTGCCGCCATCTTCGCCAGTTTCTGCCGTCTCGGGGGGCGCGTTACGAATCGCCGAGCGGGCAGTGGAACATCGGGGGTTATGAAAGAAAACCGTCGCGCTGAGTAGAAAGTGAAGTATGCAAGCGAGGCAGGAGATCTGATCAGGATTACATATCGAGTCATTACTTGAGCCATGGTCCGAATTTGGCAATCTAGACCGAGCCGGTGAAAGCGCGTGGGGCGAAGGTACCTCGTTCTCGAATGCGAAGATGTGGATGCGGACCGCTTCCTGATGAGTTACGTCATAGGATTGGAATAACCAACGGGGGTAGGGGATTATGGCAGACAAATATCGTGTCGGGATTGTCGGGTGCGGCAGCATCTCTCATCTTCATGCGCGCGGGTACCAAGGCGTTGACAGTGTGAAGATGGTGGCTCTGGCGGATCCGGTGGCGGAGGCGGCTGACGCTTTCGGCGACCAGTACGGGATCGAGCGGAGATACACGGATTTTCGAGAGATGTTGGACCGGGAGAACCTGGACATCGTCAGCAACGCCACGTGGCACAAACTTCATGCGCCAATCACTATTGCTATCTGCGCCCGCCAGCCGAAGGCGGTGCTTTGCGAGAAGCCGATGGCGACGTGCATGGGCGAGTGCAACGAGATGATGATTGCCGCCGAACGGAACGGGGTGAAGTTGGCTATCGGTCATCAGCGGCGTTTCAACCCTGCCTGGAACGAGGCGCGCGACCTCGTCGCCGACGGCGCTATCGGTCAGGTGCGGCATGTCATGACGGTGGGTAGGCAGGGATTGCTAAACGATTGCTCTCACATCTTCGATATGATGCGTTTCGTGATGGGGGACGCAAACGCGGAATGGGTTATCGGGAATGTGGAGCGGAAGACGGACCGCTTTGAGCGGGATACGCGCATCGAGGACCGGAGCGCGGGGATTATCGGGTTCGATAACGGCGCAATCGGGCAGTTGCTCCAGGAATTGGGAGGCGAGGGGCGCCAGGGCGGCATGTTCTACGGCAGCGACGGCATCCTGGATCTGGATGAGTCTAGGGTTCGTCTGCTCAGCGGTCGGACGGGACGGTGGGAGGAGCGCAGGCGCGAGGGCGAGGATGCGTCTGTCGCTCAGGCGCGGGAGTTGGTGGACTGGATTGAGGGCAGGGTGGAGCACCGGGGCAGAGCCGAGAACGGGATGGCGGCGGTGGAGATTATCATGGCTATCTATGAATCGGCGCGGATGCACGAGGTGGTGATGATGCCGGTTCGGACGCAGGTGTCTCCGTTGGATGTCATGATTGACGAGGGGGCGTTGCCGGTGGAACGTCCGGGGCGGTACGATATTCGGGCGTTTCTGTTGCGCGGGGAGGCGATGGGTGGGAAAAGCAGTGGCGAGTGATTAGTGGCTAGTGGTGGAGAAATGAAAAGAGCAAGGATGGGAGATTGTCTGAATCACGGATTGCGCTGATCAGGAAATCGTTTTGCGTGCAGAGAAGACAGAGGAAATCGAACAACAAGCGTTAAATTCAGGAAAGGTGGTGTTTGAGATGAGAATTGTGATTGCATCGTTCGTTCTTTTGGTGGTGTTTTCGGTCAATAGCGTTGCTCAGGAGTATACGCGTTGGGGGCTGCCCGACGGCGCCAAGATGCGCCTGGGGAAGGGGCGTATAACTCGGATGAAGTATTCGCCGGATGGCAGTCGGCTCGCTGTCGCCAGTTCTATCGGTGTGTGGCTCTACGACACGGCGACGTACAAAGAGGCGGCGCTGCTTACCGGGGATTCGGCTACGGCCGGAATAATTGCGTTTAACTCAAATGGTAGTGAATTTGTCGGCTGGAGTAGTGACGGCGCCGGGCAGCGCTGGGATGTTAAAACGGGAGCGGTTTTAGGCGCGTTTAGCGTGCGCACGCAACGATACGGATGCAGTGCGATGAGTCTGGATGGCAGAATTCTAGCTTGTCAATATAATCAAGCGGTGGAATTGTGGAATACCGAAACGGGCAACTTTCTGCACACACTTGACGGACTTGGTCGGTCGCTTACGGATATAGCGCTCAACTCAGACGGCAGCCTCATCGCTTGCGGGAGAGTGGACGGGTCAATTCGTATGTGGGATGTCAAGGCAGGCGAACAGTTGCATACCCTCGCCGGGCATACGGATAAGGTCACTGATATGGTGTTTAGTCCAAATGGCGGCGTGCTCGCTAGTTATGCTGAGGGTAGGGACAATACGGTACGGCTCTGGAATTCCAAAACGGGAGAACTCCTGCGTACGCTTACCGTGCATACGCATAGTATCTCTAGCCTCGTCTTCAGTCCGGATGGAAAAAGGCTCATCGACATCCTGGCTATAGCTTTTTATCCTTTTGATCCTTTGGTAAGAGTGTGGAACGTCGAAACGGGGGAGCTTCGACACGAACTCATGGGGCACCGTGGATTGGTTACCAGCGTCGCGTTCCATCCGGATGGGAGAACACTCGCCAGTGGAAGTTGGGACGGTACGGTGCGTCTGTGGGACCACAAGACGGGCAATCATCTGCGCACGCTAACCGGTCATGCGTCGAACGCAAGGAACTTGGTGTTCAGCCCGGATGGCAGCATGATTGCCAGCAGCGAAGGAGGGTATGCGGACGAATCGCTGCATCTGTGGGATGCGGTATCGGGAGCGCATCTGCACACCATCGAAGCACCCTACTTCGGTTTCGTACACATCGTGTTCAGCCCGGACGGAGGAACAATTGCCAGCACGGGAGGTTATTGGGTCAAGAGCGTACGATTGTGGGATTCCAAGACAGGCGAACTGCTGCGTACACTCACCGGGCATACGCGGGATGTGACTAGCGCGGCGTTCAGCCCGGACGGGAAAACAGTCGCCAGCGGGAGCTGGGACAACACCGTGCGTTTGTGGGATACCGTAACAGGGAAATATCGGCACGAACTTGCCGGACATGCGGGGTTTGTTACGGGGTTTGTTAATAGTGTGGCGTTCAGCCCAAATGGCATGGCGCTTGCAAGTGGAAGCGGGGACGGCAAGGTGCGGTTGTGGGATCCTAGAACGGGCGAACTTATACATGTGCTAACCGGACATGAGTGTACAGTTACTGGCGTAGCGTTCAGTCGGGATGGCAGCCTGCTTGCCAGTGGGGGCAGTAATGAAATCCGTTTATGGGATCCCAAGACAGGCGAACAGCTACACACACTCGCCGGGCAACAGGAACGGATTGACAGCGTAGAATTCACTTCGGATGGCGGCGTGCTTTGTAGTTGGGAAAAGGACAGGACGGTGCAACTTTGGAGTACGAAAACGGGCAAACTTCTGCGTTCACTCAGCAGTCCTCGCTACATAATCCTTTCCGTGGCACTCGGTCCGAACGGAAGCGTGCTTGCCTGCACGAGCCATTGGTTTCGCAGCGCGTCGATGCGACTTGAGGATGGCATCACGGGCGCGGAGGTGTTCGGGTACCCTCAAAGTGTGGACGGAGTAACAAGCATAGCCTTCAGCCCGGATGGCAAGACGCTTGCCAGCGGGGGCTGGGATGGGACGATAACCCTTAGTGATTGGCCTTTGCCGTGAGGTGTAGGAGGGGAAGGGAGGAAGGATGGAAGAAAGGAGGATTGGAAGGCGAGAAATCGGTAAGACGAGTGGACGAGAAGGGGATGGGAGTGGGGAAGGATGGGAGGATTGTCGATTGTCTGAATCACGGATTATTGGGATTACGCAGATTCTGCGGATTGAAGTCGCTTGGTTGATATTTGCTCAGTTGACGGCTCATTATTCATTCACTTGATCCCAACCTACGGGCTACTTGTTCGGTTAATCGCAACGTACAAACCACTGTGCGCGATTCATATACATGCTGCTCCTCTGGAGCAGAACATTTGAGCTAATAGTTACTACTGACATACCGCTCCTTCAGAGCGAAATAATGGGAGCCAATTTGCTAATGGGTTAGGGTGGTTTGGTCCTTGACCGAAATGCAAGTCTATTCTTGAAAGTTGGTGCTTGAGATGAAAATTGTGATTGCGTCGCTTATTCTTGTGGTTGTGTGTTCGTCTTGCGCGCCTCCGCAGGAGTACACGCGATGGGGGCTGCCGGAGGGTGCCAAGATGCGCTTGGGGAAGGGGCGGATAACAGAGATAGAATTTTCGCCCAACGGCGATCTGCTTGCTGTAGCCAGCTCGAATGGTGTTTGGCTGTATGATACCGCAACGCTACAGGAGGTCGCCTTTCTCACCGAGAGTTGGGGAAGTGCCGCGAGTATAGCGTTCAGTCCGGACGGGAGGACGCTCGCCACAGGAAATCGCCGCGGAATTCATCTCTGGGATGTTAGCAGCGGCGCGAAACTGGGTAAATTCCCCCGATATACGTACGTGGTCAACAGCGTGGTGTTTAACCGGGAGGGCAGCGCGATTGCCAGCGCGCATCGAGATGGAACGGTACGAGTGTGGGATGCCCGAACGGGTGAACAACTGCAGAAACTCCTCGGACACACGGCTCCCGTCAATAGCGCGGTTTTCAGTCCTGACGGCAACACTCTCGCCAGCGGAGATATAGACGGAATGCTGCGTCTCTGGGATGTCAACACGGGAACGTGTCTACGCGCGGTCAGCGGGCACAACTATATCAGCAGCCTTGCCTTCAATCGAGACGGCGTCACGCTTGCGAGCGGGGGTTGGGACAACGCCGTGCGGTTGTGGAATACTGAAACGGGCGAGCACGTGCGCGCGCACAGCAGACACGGCGGTCAGGTTCAATGCGTGACGTTCAGTCCGGATGGCAGTACACTTGCCAGCAGCGGAAACGACCCGGACGTACAACTCTGGGACACGAAAAATATGAGGGTGCGGCAGACGCTTTCCTCGTATTTGGGCGGCATGAATAGCGTGGCGTTCAGCCCGGATGGCAAAATCCTCGCCGGCGCTCTGTATAAGGGGACGGTGCAGTTGTGGGATGTCGACAGTGGAGAAGTTGCAGGAACGGTCTTGGACCACCCTTACGACATGAGGAGTCTTGCTGTGAGTCCAAGCGGCAGCGTGCTTGCCGGGTCGAGTCGAAATGAGCTCCTGGTGTGGAACGCCAAAACGGGCGAACTGCTGCGTACACTCACGGAGGATTGCCGCCAGGTCGGCCCGCTAGCGTTCAGTCCGGACGGCAGTGTGCTTGCCTGCGGCGGGCACACGTCGATTGGGCTGTGGGATGCCGAGACCTGGGAACTTCAATTTAGAACTGACGAGGATCAGAATAGAGTGACGCGCCCGGTGTTCAGTTCTGATGGCAGTGTTCTAGCTGCAGGAGGTAGAGGCGGGACAGTGGGTCTGTGGAATGCGGAGACGGGTGAACATCTGCACACCATCAACGCGCATACGGATCGAGTTCATAGTGTAGCATTCAGCCCGGACGGCAATACGCTCGCCAGCGGGAGCGCCGACAAGACGGTGGGATTGTGGAACTCCGACACGGGCGAACTGAAGCATATTCTCTCCGGGCATACCGATGAGGTGCGGAGCGTCGCGTTTACCCGTGACGGCAGTGGACTTGCCAGTGGAGATGACTATGGAGCGGTGCGGCTCTGGGATGTCAACACCGGGGAACATCGACAAACACTTGACGGAATAAGCGGAATCATCAGGAATATGGCATTCAGCCCCGTCGGGAGCACGCTCGCGGTTGGGCATTCGCACATCACCCTTCTCGTGCGAGGCGAGAAGGCGTGGGAACTTGAGCGCCAAATTGCAGGGAACTCGGGGGCGGTCTACGACCTCGCGTTCAGCCCGGATGGCGAGAGGCTGTACGGCGCAGGAGGAGATGGTACCGTGCTTATCTGGGACCACGATGCCGCGCCGCCTGCCTCCGGTTCAACGGTGAGTATCGCACCGTCTTGGACGACATCGCCCGTGCTTGGAACCCAATTTACGTTGTCGCTCGTGATAGAGTCCGGGGAGAACGTGGCAGGCTTTGAGGCAACAGTGCTTTTTGACCCGGACGCGCTGCGTTATGTCGATAGTGGATATAGCTCCTTCTTTCCGGGAGCGCTGCACGTTATTCCGCCCGTGGTTGAGGAGGGGTGCGTGACGTTCGGGGGGCAGTCGATGGATGGGGTCGGAGAGGGCGACGGAAAGCTTGACATGCTTACGTTTGAAGTTCTCGCGGTCAAAAACTCCGCCGTGAGGCTTTTGGAGGTCAGTTTGATTGATCCGGACGGAAATCGTACTTACCCTCGCCTTGAGGATGGGCGGGTGGTTGAACCGCCGCCACGGCACGGGATGTGAATTGCAGGGTTGAGGACGGAGGAGGGTAAAACAGTGGCTAGTGGCCAGTGACCAGTGGGGAAGGGAGGAAGGATGGAAGATAGGATGTTGGGTTTCGCTCAGGTTTCGGTTCCTTCGGGCGGCATGAGATTTCAATTTTCTTAGTTTTGCGAACGATTTCTGATGGATTTCCGCTCAACCCAACCTACGGACTGAATCGCGACCTGGAGAGGATCTCTATCGCACTCCTTATTCAGTCGCTTGATCTATCCGCTTGCTTGATCTCCTACAGGTGGGAGTCGGGAATCGGAAGAGATCTCTATGGGAATTCTATCGCAGTCACTATTCGTTCCTAAAGGAAAGGCTGGTGGGCAGTGCCCACCCTACAGGATTTCTATTGCGGTCAGTATTCATTCGCCTGATGGGTGTGTTTGATGGTCGCGATTCGGAGATCGCTCCTACCAAGGCGGGTGTGCGGTGGAGAATTCGACGTGAGGCTGCTGGATTTGGCAATCCAGCAGGAGCGGTGTTACCGAGGAGCGGGATGGAAGGAGGAGGAAGAGGGGAGAACGGGAAAACGAGAGGACGGGAAGGGGAGGGAAATTGTCTGAATCACGGATTGAACGGATTACGCAGATTTCACGGATTGAAGTCGCTTGAACGATTTGTTTGATGGTCGCGACCTAGAGATCGTTCCTACCAAAGCGGGTGTGCGGTGGAGAATTCGACATGAGGCTGCTGGATTTGGCAATCCAGCAGGAGCGGTCAGGGGCTTATCTTTGAGTAAGTATAATACGTACTAGCAGTGAATGAAAGGGAAAGAAATATGAGAATGTGTGTGAACTGTTTCGTATTGTTTTCGGTTGCCGTCTTTTTCTGTTTTTCCGCGCTCCATACGGCGACAGGTTCGCCCCCGCTGCCAGCGGACAATTTTGCACCGATCGATTGGCAACATGATAACCGGCGCAAAGCGCGAAGTCTGGTAAATTTAGACATCGGCGAAGCACGCACCGTCCGACTCGTCTACATTCTTCCGAACGATCTCGATTTTCGTCCGGAGGTCGTTCAACGCATGAAAGACGAGATTCGAAGCGTTCAGGCGTTCTACGGCGAACAGATGCAAGCGAACGGTTACGGCGCCAGATCCTTCCGGGTTGAAACCGACGCGGCGGGCGAACCGCTAATTCATCCAATAGATTCGCAACATTCCGATAAATACTTTCGCAACGACACCGCGCAACGGATGTTGGACGAGACTCGACGGGTATTCGATACCGGTGCAAATATTTACATCATCGTACTTGAGAATAAAACCGGCCTAATTGGTAATTACCCAGGTCTGGGAAGCCCAAGCTACAAGACAGGGGGTGTGGCATTAATGGCTAGTGGTTTTTCGTGGACCTTGTTAGCGCACGAACTAGGGCACGCGTTCGGATTGCGCCATGATTTTCGCGATGTTTCTCACATCATGGGGGGCGGGGGAAACCAGCCTCGTCTGTCTGACTGCAACGCCCGATTCCTAGCAGCGCATCCTTATTTCGATCCCGATGTTCCGACCGAGAAAGGAATTGCACCCACCATCAATCTTAATTCAGCGTTTCAATACCCACCAGGTTCAAAAAGTATCCCTGTGCATCTACTTGTTGGCGATGAGGAGGGGCTTCATCAAATATTAATTTTCGGACCCACCCGGTCACCACACTCGACAGCAAGACAACAGGGCATTGTGCAATGTCACGAATTTTCGGGCGAGCAGGAGGCGCTCGTCGAATTCGATTATTACGGCGGCGGGCCACCAGACGATGGCATCGGTCTTACGTATTCCTCCACGCATCAACTCGTAGTTCAAGCGGTTGACATTCGTGGGAACTTCACTCAGAAAACTATTCGTTTTATTGAGCTATCGCCGGGCCAAATCGCTTCGTTCACCGAACATGAGAAAACGATACATTCTTTGGCGTTTTCACCCATTGGCAGCATACTCGCCTCTGCGTCTGCTGACAACAGAATCATACTATGGGATGTGGAGATGAGAAAAATGCTTGACGTTCTGCATGATGCCGCCTCGTTCGCCGAAGCGCCAACTTCGTTGGCGTTTTCCCCCGACGGGAAGACGCTCGCAGTCGGTACGATCGGCGCCACGGTCATGCTGTGGGACATGGTAACGAGAACGCACATTGACACGCTTATCGGGCATAATAATTCGCAATGGGTCACGAGTGTGGCGTTCTCGCCCGATGGGAAAATACTAGCGTCCGGGTCTGCAGATCGGACGATTAGATTGTGGGATGTCAGGACAAGAAGCAACGTCGCCACGCTTGAAGGGCATGCGGATTCCGTTACAACTCTGTCATTTTCCCCTGTCAGGAATGTCCTTGCGTCCGGATCTAGAGACGCGACAATCAAGCTGTGGAACATTGAAACGGAAGAAAACATCGCCACGCTTGAGGGGCATGCCGGATTCATACGTTCGATATCATTTTCACACGACGGCAGAACATTGGCTTCCACGGCGAAGGATTTCACGCTCAAATTGTGGGACATTGAAACAACACGGTTTTTCGCCTCGGTGGGAGGTCCCCATAGTTCCGTGCTCCACACATCGTTCTCACCCGCAGGGAATATCTTGGTGCTCGGTGGGAGAGGCATAGCACTTCTTGATTCGGAGACAAGCGCACGAATCGCCTCTCTTGGGATATCGGGACAGGTTGAAGGTCTGACGTTTACTCGGGACGGAGGCCAGCTCGCTGCCTCCACATGGGATGGATCCACTTCCGCTATTAAGATTTGGGAAACATCCGCGTTAACATCGATCAGCGATCGGACGGTGCCCGATGCGAGTCTGCGTAAGGCTCTGCGAATTTACCTTGGCAGGGAAGCAGGAGTGGCGATAACGCACGATGATTTGGCTGCGTTGACGAATTTTACGGGAGACGGCGCTGCTATTTTTGCGTTGGTTGGGCTTGAGTCTGCTACCAACCTAGAATACCTGACTCTTGGCGGAAACTTCATCATCAATCTTTCTCCCATAGCGGGGTTGACCAAGCTTCACACGCTCTTCCTCGACAGAAACAGCATATCCGACGTCACTCCCTTAAAGGGCTTAACTAATCTGAAAACATTGGATCTCTCCTACAACATCATTACCGAAATCTCGCCGGTTACCGCGTTAATCAATTTGGAACGACTGTCCCTTAATGGAAACAAGGTATCGGATACCTCGGCACTCACCGGTTTGACTAACTTAACATCACTTCAACTAGCAGTTAACTCTATTTCGGACATCTCGCCGTTGCTCGCCAATTCGGGGTTGGGTGAAGGTGACACGCTGTTTTTACGAAAGAACCCCCTAAATTATGAAGCGGTCAATTCGCACATCCCGCGCCTGCAGGATAGAGGGGTCACGGTATCTTTTATTGATCGTACGCCCACAACGCTTGAACCAATCTCTGGCGATGAGCAGCAGGGGGCGCCCTTCGAGCCGCTGGGTGATCCCTTCGTGGTCGAAGTTCGGGATGAGCGCGGCGACGTGTTTGAAGCGGTGCCGGTGATGTTCAGCGTTCCCAAGGGCGGCGGCAGGCTCAGCCGAACGAACACAACGACGGACGCCGATGGGCGGGCGCAGAGCGTTCTCACCTTGGGTCAGCGCACCGGGACAATTATTGTGACGGTTTCGGCTGCCGAGATTACCGAGATAGCGAAGCTGGTGACCTTTACAGTTGTCTCGGAGGAAACACCGCAGCGGATACGGGGGGACGTGAACGACGATGGGGTCGTCAATATCTTTGATTTGGTGCAGGTCGCCGCGAATTTCGCGGAACTCGGGGAGAATAATGCCGATGTGAACGGGGATGGGGTGGTGGATATTCTGGATCTTGTTCAGGTTGCGGGGGCGATTGGGGGAGCGGATGCGGCGCCTTCGGCGCGATCCCTAGACTTGTCGAGCATTCGCGCGGCGGATGTCGCGGGTTGGCTAACACAGGTTCAGGGTTTGGACATTGGCGATATGGATTTTCAACGGGGAATCCGATTTCTTGAGCAGTTGCTTGCAGCGTTGACGCCGAAAGGGACGACGCTGTTGCCTAATTACCCGAATCCGTTCAATCCGGAGACGTGGATACCGTATAATCTCGCGGAGGGGGCGGAGGTGGAGATCGCGATTTATGACGTGCAGGGCGCTTTGGTGCGGCGGTTGGCGCTGGGGTATCAGGCGCCGGGGTATTATGCGGATCGGGACAGGGCCGCGTATTGGGACGGGCGGAACGAGCGCGGGGAGTCGGTTGGGAGCGGAGTTTACGTCTATCAACTGCGTGCGGGGGATTTTGCGGAGGCACGGCGGATGGTGATAGTGAAATAGTGGGCAGTAAAGGCGGTGAGAAGAGGTGAAGGGAGGAAGACTAGAAGACGGGAAGACGAGAGGACGGGAAAACGGGAAGGGTGAAAGCGTGGTTGATTGTCTGAATCGCAGATTATTGGGATCACGCGGATTATGGAATTACTATCGCACCAGGATCTCTGTCGCCCGGGGAACTCTATCACGCGCGCTACGGGATCTACTATCGCGCGGGATTCGCTATCGTATATAGTTCAATTTAGGGAAGGCGGTTTTTCAGATGAAGGCAACGGCTATGTCGCTTATTGTTCTGGCAGTGAATACGGTTAACAGCTTCGCCCAAGAATACACGCGATGGCATCTGCCGGAAGACGCTCGAGTACGTCTGGGTAAGGGTACGGTGAATGGGATTACGTTTTCTCCGGATGGCGCCCGGATCGCTGTCGCGACTACTATCGGTATCTGGCTCTATGATGCCGAGACGTTCAAAGAGGAGGCGCTGTTAATCGGGCACCCGGGCAGGGTCAAGAGTGTGGCGTTCAGCAAAGACGGCGAGATGCTTGCCAGCGGCGGGGAGGGTGAGGACAGGACGGTGCAACTGTGGAACGCTACATCCGGTGAACATTTGCGCACACTCACCGGGCATACGGAAAAGGTCAGTAGTGTCGCGTTCAGCCCGGATGGCAAAACGCTGGCAAGTGCGAGTTGGGACGAGACGGTGCGGCTATGGAATACCGAAACCGGTGAACATCTGCGAACGCTAAGCGGGCATACAGGGTTGGTCGATAGCATTGCATTCAGTCCGGATGGCAGCACCATCGCCAGCAACAGCGGTTATAGGGACGAGACGGTACGGCTTTGGGATGTCAACACGGGTCAGAATCTGTGGACGCGCGCGGGGCATTCGCCCGGGGTCACCTTCGTAGCGTTCAGTGCCGATGGCAGTACGCTTGTCAGCGGCGGTTCGGATGGAATACGACGATGGGATGCCGCAACGGGCCAACTGCTGAGTAAAAGCCGCGAGTATGGAGGCACGCTAGTCAGCGCCTACAATGTAAAGAACAAAATAGTTGCGATTGGGGACATACCCGGAAGCGTGGGGCTGTGGGATGCCACTACTGACCAAATCCTGTGGGTATTCCGCGGGCACAGAACGCACATCACTACCCTAGCGTTCAGCCCAGACGGAAGGAGGCTTGTCAGCGCGAGCGCCGGCGGGACATTGCGATTATGGGATACGGAAACAGTCGAACAAAAGCACGTGTTCACCGAGCATACGGATGGAACTACCGGTCTGGCGTTCAGCGAGGACAGCAGGCTGATTGCCAGTGCGAGTAATGGGAAAATATTTCTGTGGGATGCCAACACGGGGAACCGTCTACGCACATTCTCCGAGCGTTTGAAGTATGTTCATAGCGTCGCGTTTAGTCAGCAGAAAGGAATCATTGCCGGTGGGAGTAATGGGGAAATCCATTTGTGGGATGTCAACTCGGGCGAACTGCTTAACACACTTACTGGACCTCGGGGTGAGTATCGCAGCTTAGCGTTCAGCCCGGATGGACGGCTGCTGGCCCACGGTACCGGATCGACGGCACTACTCTGGGATGTCGAAACGGGCGAACTTTTGCATTCGCTTTCTTGGCATATTGCGGAAATAACGAGCCTGGCGTTCAATCGGGATGGGGATACGCTTGCCGTTGGAAGTAAAGATCGCAGCGTGACGCTATGGGGTGTCGAAACCGGCGAACGTCAACGCACGCTTACCGGACACAACGATGAGGTGGTCAGTGTAGCGTTTAGTCGAGATGGACGCGTGTTTGCCAGTGCGACTTCCCGCGCACTTATACTGTGGAACACCGTTATTTGGACGAAACTGCACACACTGGCGGGTGATGCGTACGCAAACAGTAGTGTCGCCTTCAGCCTAGATAGCAGGACGATTGCCAGAGGAGGTCTCGGCTCGACGGTACGGCTCTGGAATACCGCTACGGGTGAACTTGAAAACTCGTTCACGGGTCACAGTCCCATCGTTACCGGCATGGCGTTCAGTCCGGATGGCAGGACACTTGCGACCGGGGTTTTGGACGGGCCGGTGCTGCTTTGGGACGTCGTTCCTTCCCCCGTTGTGAGTTCGACGGTCAGCATTACGCCCACTGTCGCCACATCGCCGCGGGTTGGAGAGCAGCTTACGCTATCACTTGACATCGCCGCGGGGGAAGATGTGGTGGGCTATCAGGCAAGTGTCCACTTTGACTCTACGGCGCTCCGATATGTCGAGAGTACCATCGGCGATTACCCTCCAGAAGGATCGTTCTTTGTGCCGCCAGTTTTTGAGGGAAATCGTGTGACGCTTGGCGGGACGGCATTCGCCGGAGTAAGTACGGGTGACGGAACGCTCGCTACCCTCACGTTTGAGGTACTCGTCGTTAAACCGTCTAGATTGACGTTATTCAATGTCTACGTGGTGAATTCCAAGGGAGAGCGTGGATATCCTGGCATTGTAGATGGGCAGGTGATTGAGCCGCCGCCGTTAGCGGGTGATGCCAACGGTGATGGCTTGGTGAATATATTGGATTTGGTGCTGATCACCGCCAACATCGGCGACACCGGCGAGAATGACGCCGATGTGAACGGGGATGGCGTGGTGAATATTCTCGACCTTGTTCAGGTTGCGGGGGCGATTGGGGGCGCGGAGGTCGTCGAGCCGCCGCCGCCCGTAGAGGATGTCAACGGTGATGGAGAGGTGAACATCTTGGATTTGGTGCAGGTCGCCGCAAACTTAGGGAAAATCGGCGAGAATGATGCCGATGTGAACGGGGATGGCGTAGTGAATATTCTCGACCTTGTTCAAGTTGCCGGGGCGATCGGGGGCGACGGTGTGGCGCCGTCGGCGTTTTCCTTAAACCTGTCGAATTTTAACGCTGCGGATGTCGCGGGATGGCTCGCGCAGGCACAGAGCTTGGGCGTGGGAGATGCGAATTTGGAACGGGGAATCCACTTTCTGGAGCAGTTGCTTGCAGCGTTGACGCCGGATGAGACTGCACTGTTACCGAATTATCCGAACCCGTTTAATCCGGATACGTGGATACCGTATCGACTGGCGCACGGTGCTAAGGCATCGATTATGATTTATGATGTACACGGCGCGTTGGTACGGCGATTGGAACTTGGGAATCAGACGGCGGGGTATTATGGTGATAGGGGCCGAGCGGCGTATTGGGATGGACGCAACGAGAGCGGGGAGTCGGTTGTGAGCGGGGTTTACGTCTACCAACTGCGCGCTGGGGATTATGCAGCTTCGCGGCGGATGGTGATAGCGAAATAGTGGTTAGTGGTCAGTAAATGCAGCCGTGGGTGGAGAGTTGGGACGGGGAAAGAGAGGAACGATGGAAAACGGGGAAGGAGGGAAAGCAGTGGCTTGCGACCTGTGGCCAGTGGGGAAGGCCGGAAGATATGGAAGGAAGGATGGACGAGAGAGAGCCGGGAAGACGGGAAAGCGGTTGTCAGTGAGTAGTGAGGAAAACAGGAAGAGGGGAGGATCGGTGGTTAGCGGTCTGAGAACGGTGGGAGGTGGGGAAGGTTGAACGATAGGATGTTGGGTTTCGCTCAGGTTTCGGTCTCTTCGGACGGTGTGAAATTTCAATTTTCCTAGTTTTGCGAACGATTCCTGATGGATTTCCGCTCAACCTAACCTACACACTACTGGTGGGCAGAAGATCTCTATCGCAGTCGCTGAATACTCCCTTGATTCCACCCTACACGGGTCGCGATTCGGAGATCGCTCCTACTACGAGGTTAGCGTGATCTGGGGAAGGTTACGGCATACGGAGTATGCCTATTACTAGGTGTGGGCAGGGCATCTGATTGGTTGAGGAAGGTGGTGCGTGAAATGAAAATAGCGGTTGCGTCATTCATCCTTCTGGTTGTGATTTCGGTCAACGGGGTTGCTCAGGAGTACATGCGATGGGGTTTGCCCGAAGGCGCTACGATGCGTATCGGGAGAGGTATGATGAGGGATCTTGCGTATTCGCCGGACGGCTCTCGGCTTGCCATCGCAAGTTCCATCGGAATTTGGCTGTATGACTCTGCGACACTTGAAAAGGCCGCTCTGATCAGCCACCATGTTCGCATCGCAAGATCTTTCGAAATTTGGCCGAATGATGCTGAAACACTTGAGAAGAGCGCTCTGATTAGGCAACATACGGGAGAAGTGTTGAGCGTGGCATACAGCCCGGACGGCAGCCTGCTTGCCGGCGGATGTGAGGACGGGAGGATACGGCGGTGGGATACCGCAACGGGCGAACCGAAACACCTTCCCCTGTGGCATGGGCATGATGTCGTTTCCGTCGCATTCAGTCGAGATGGTACGGCGCTTGCCAGTGCGGGCGGCAATCACGCACAGATTTGGGATGCGAAGACGGGCGAAAAACGGCATACACTTAGCGGGCATGCCGATAATGTCACCTGTATAGCGTTCAGCCCGGTCAGCGATGTCCTTGTGACCGGTTCTAAAGATATGACACTGGGCGTCTGGAATGCCAAAACGGGGGAGCAACTGCGGACAATTAACGCGCACACAGATTCGGTGTCCAGTCTAGCGTTCAGCCGGGACGGCAAGGCGCTCGCCAGCAGCGGCGCCGACAGCACGCTGCGGCTCTGGGATACGGGCACATGGGAACTTCAGCGAATCCTCGCCACGGATGGAGCGACGGTGACGAGCGCAGCGTTTACGCCCGACGGCGGGGGCATTGTCGGCGGGTGCACCGGCGAGCTGATACTGTGGGATGCGCAAACTGGTTCTCGCGTTCGAACGTTTACCGGGCATTCGGGTTCCGTGTTCAGTGTGGTTTTCAGCCCGGATGGCGCCACACTTGTGGGCGGGAGTGACGACATGAGCGTGCGGATGTGGGATGCCAAGGCAGGATCGGTGCTGCGTTCCGTTGCCTGGATCGGGAAGGAGTTCGGCGGCGCGGCGTTTCATCCGAATGGCAGGATACTCGCCATCGGGGGCGGTCGGCATGTACGTCTGTGGAATGCCAGTTCGGGGGAACACCTGCAGACTCTCACAGGACATCAGGATACGGTGCGCAGCCTAACCTTTAGCCCGGATGGGGACGTGCTGGCTTCCGGCGGCAAGGAGGAGATACGGTTGTGGGACGCCGCGACGGGAAACCATCTACGCCGACTGACCGGACATAGGGGAGCGGTGCTGTGTCTTGCGTTCAGTCCGGACGGCAGAATTCTCGGCAGCGGCGGGGAGTACGGCGCTGACACGGTACGCCTTTGGGATACGCAAACGGGCGAGAGTCTGCACACGAATTCATTGCATACAATACCGGTCAGGAGTGTGGCGTTCAGTCCGGACGGCGGGATTCTCGCCAGTGCAAGCAGCAATGGAACCGTGAATCTGTGGGATACCGGTGCAGGGCGTCATTTGCGGGCGCTAGAGGGACATCGGTATGGCGTTTACGGTGTGTCGTTCTCCCGGAACGGCGAGACGTTGTGCAGTGCGAATCACAAGAAGGCGCGCCTTTGGGATACCGCCACGTGGAATTACGTGCATGTGCCGATCGATTTTCGATCAGGTTATGCTCGCGCAGGTAATGCTCGCGTCGTTTTCAACCATGACGGAAGTTTGTTTGCGCTCGGGAATTATGGGGAGATTGAATTGTGGGATGCGATTAAGGGCGAACGACTGGGACGGTTCGTCGGGTACCCCGGACGGATTACGGGGCTGGCAATCAGTCCGAATGGACGGAAACTCGCCGCGGTGTGGGGTCACGGGACGGCGCTCCTCTGGGACATCGTCCCTCTGCCAGCCGCGAAAGCGACTGTCAGCCTGATGCCGTCCGTGACGGCGTCACCGCCGGTTGGCGAGCGCCTTACGCTGTTCCTCAACATCGAGTCGGAAGACGATGTGTCGGGTTATGAGGCAACCGTCTACTTTGATTCCGCGGCGTTGCGGTATGTAGATGCCACGGCAGGCGACTTTATCGCGCAGGGCGGTTTCTCGGTTCCGCCGGCGGTTGACGGGGATCGACTGACGCTAGAAGCGGCCAGGTCTCACGGCGCCAATCGCGGCACCGGTACGCTTGCCGCGCTCACGTTTGAGGTGCTTGCGGTTGCGAGCTCCGAAGTGACGTTGTCGGAGTTTAGCTTGGTGGGTCCGAACGCAAGACGCACGTTCCCCCGCGTTGAAGTCGCACGGGTGTTTGTACCGCGCCAGGTCGCCGCCGATGTCAACGGGGATGGCGTCATAGACGCATTGGACTTGGCGGAGGCGAGAGCGAACTTTATGAAAATCGGTGAGAATGCTGCCGATGTCAACAGTGACGGCGTGGTGGATGTTCTCGATCTTGTGCGAATTAAGGGTGAGATTGAGGGGGAAAAACAGTGACCAGTGACCAGTGACTAGTGGGGAAGGATAGAAGAGAAGCGGCGGCGAGTCGTGGATTGGTGGCGAATTTCTGTAGCGATTCGGAGATCGCTCCTACAGAAGTTGGGTTTAGCAGTGGTCAACCCAACCTACAAACTGTTGGTGGGCGGTGCCCACCCTTCAAAGAATGCGTACGCTACAACTTGATATGAAAATATTAATTGCATCAACCATTTTGTCGGTATCGATTGCGCTCAACGGCGCTGCGCAGGAGTATGCGACGTGGGGGTTGCCGGAGGGTGCACATAGACGGATCGGCAGAGGGGCGATGAGGGAGTTGGCGTATTCGCCTGACGGGACGCGGCTTGCCATCGCAAGTTCTATTGGAATTTGGCTGTATGACACGGAAACGCTTAAGGAGGCCGCTCTGCTCACCGAACATACGGGCGGGGTGCTGAGTGTCGCATACAGCCCGGATGGCAGCTTGCTCGCCAGCGGGAGCGAGGACAATACGGTGCGGCTGTGGGATGCCGAAACGGGGGAACGGAAGCTCCCTCCTCTCCGGCATATAAATGCTGTCGAGAGTGTGAAATTCAGTCCGGATGGCTCGTCGCTCGCCAGTATGAGTTTCCGCCAGGTGCAGATTTGGGATGCCAAAACGGGCGCGAAAAAGCATACATTATCGGGGCACACCGATGTTGTCACGAGCATAGCGTTCAGCCCGGACGGGAGCATCCTTGTTACGGGTTGCGAGGACCGCACAATGCGCGTGTGGGATGTCGAGACCGGCGAAGAGTTGCACACGATCAGTGAGGTGCTTTATACGGACTTTAACCCAGACGGCAATACGATTGTGACCGGCGGTGTCGGCGCTAGGATGTGCCTGTGGGATTCCGGTACTTGGGAACTTCTGTGGAGGCGCACCGGGTATATGAACTCGTCGCCTCGCGTCGCGTTTGCGCCGGACGGTGCACGGGTGATCGCCGAGAGCGCAGGAGACATTACACTTTGGGATGCTGCTACGGGAAGGCTGCAGCGGAGGTTAACCGGATCGGCGAAGTCCCCCGTCCGCATGGCATATAGCCCGGATGGCAGCACGATTGCAAGTGTAAGTGGAGACAGCGTACTGCGATTCTGGGATGCCGAGTCTGGAGACCAGTTGCGCTCACTCGCTTGGAGGGAGGCGGTTTCGGGGTGCGTAACGTTTAGCCCCGATGGCAGGATTATCGCCGTAGAAAGTGGCCGGAACATCCGATTCTGGGATGCCACGTCCGGGGAACATGTGCGCACACTCAGGGGGCACGCACGTTGGCCGCAGAGCCTAACATTCAATCGGGATGGAAGTTTGTTGGCGTCCGGGGGAACTCAGAAGGTTCTGCTGTGGGACGGCAGGACGGGCGAACTTCTGCGAACACTCGGCGAGAAGCATGACAGCAATGTCTTAAGCTTAGCGTTCAGTCCAGTTGGAGGAACGCTGGCTGCCGGAATCGGTGCGGACATCCTTCTGTGGGACGCCGACTCGGGAGAACACCTGAGGACACTCGGCGGGCATGGGTATGGAGTCAAGAACCTAGCGTTCAGTCGGGATGGCAGTTTGATTGTATCAAGCGGTAGCAGGGAGATTCTATTGTGGGAGTCAAAGACGGGTAGGCATCTGAGGAGATTGATTGGATTTGAAAAGGATGACGTTAAGGATGTCGCGTTTAGCGGCGACGGCAAGACATTATACAGCGCAACGACCAAGGAACTGCGGCATTGGGATACCGCCACGTGGGAATATCAGCATATACCTACCGGGTCGAGATCTCGGATTGCCGGAGCGGCGTTCAGTCCGGATGGCGATTTGCTGGTGCTTTGGGATCATCGGGAGATTGAACTGCGGCACGCAGCCACGGGAAAATCGCTGAAAACTCTCACCGGAGATTCGGGCAAGATAAATTATGCCGCAATCAGTTTGGATGGGCGGATGCTTGCCACTTCGGCCAGGACGGGGACTGCGCTGCTCTGGGACATCGGGCAACCGTCAGAGGCGAACTCGACGGTAAGGCTGGTTCCCTCGTCTGCGCCGTCGCCCTCGGTTGGGGAGCAGTTCACGATCTCCCTTGAGGTTGAGAACGGCGACAACGTTTCGGCTTATCAGGCAACCGTCAGTTTTGACGCGGCGGCGCTCCGGTATGTGAAAAGCGCCGCCGGCGACTTCCTGCCGGAGGGCGCGTTCTTTGTTCCGCCCGCGGTTGATGGACATCGCCTGACGGTGGGGGCAGTGTCGCTTGGAAGCGCCAGCCATGGCGACGGGACGCTTGCCACACTCAGCTTTGAAGTTCTCGCGGTCAAGAACTCCGAACTGAAGTTGTCGGAAGTTAGCTTGGTAGATGCGGACGCGAGACAATCGTTTCCCCGCCTTGAGGATGCACGGGTGGAGGAACCGTCCCGCGTCGTCGTGGATGTAAACGGCGACGGCGAGATTGGCATTTTGGATTTGCCGCAGGTTTCCGTTTGGCGTAACGGGACGGACACGATTGATGCGGATGTCAACAAGGATGGTGTCGTGGATACCGCGGACCTGTTTCAGGCTGTAACGGATCTTGAGATAGCAAAATTGGAACCGGCAGCGTATCTCGCCGCGCAGGCAATCCTCACGTCTACAGATGTCGCGGATTGGGTGAAGGAGGGACGGGGGGCCGCCGACGCGGACTTAAAGGACAGGGTTCGCAGGCTTCAACATCGGCTTGCGGTGTCGATTCCGACGGAGACGGCGCTATTGCCGAACTATCCCAACCCGTTCGATGAGGGGACGTGGATTCCGTACCATCTGGCAGTGGACGCAGAGGTCTATATAACGATTTACGACACAAAGGGCCTGCCGGTGCGGCATTTTGACCTTGGGTCTCAGAACCCGGGGTATCATGTCGGTCTGTCGAGGGCGGCGTATTGGGACGGACGTGACGACAACGGTGTGCCGGTCCCAAGCGGGACTTATATCTGTGAGCTTGTGACGTGGGATTCTATGGAATCGCGGAAGATGAGGAAGGCAGTGGCTAGTGGCCAGTGACCAGTGGCCTGTGGTCAGTGCCTAGTGATTAGTGAGGTCGGTGGGGAAGGATGGAAGGCGAGAAGATGGGAAGGCGAGAAGGGTGGAAGAAAGGTGGTTAGTTGTCTGAACTAGGATTCATTTGATTGAGGGATTTCGCAGATTAAGGTCGTTAGTGAAATCTTTATCAAGGGGGATTTGCTATCGCCTTAGGGTATTCATCGTGGTCGCGACCTAGAGATCGCTCCTACGATTGGCATCAGATGGTTTTCATACTACTTTGAAACGGTACTGCTAAGATGATGAAGACGGTGTCTTTACTTTTTCTGTTGGCACTTGTTTCGCTTGACGGCGCTGCGCAAGAGTATACGCGGTGGAGTCTTCCCGAGGGCGCCAGGATGCGTCTAGGCAAGAGCGGCGTTTTCGAGATTGCGTATTCGCCGGACGGGACGCGGCTCGCTGTCGCCAGTTCTCTCGGCGTTTGGCTCTTCGATTCGTCGAGTCATCAGGAGTTGGACTTGCTCGCGGTGCATCCGAGCGGGGTGAGAAGCGCCGCGTTTAGTCCGGACGGCAGATTGCTTGCGAGTGGAAGCTGGGACGGCGCGGTGCGGCTATGGGATGCCGTATCGGGTAAAAAACTGCGATCGCTATCCGGGCACGCGCGCGTAGTTTCAAGCGTGGCGTTCAGCCCGAATGGCAGAAGGCTTGCCACGGGAGGTTATGACCCGCTGGGGCAGTTGCGGCTTTGGGATGTCAAAACCGGCAAGCTTGTTCGCACGTTTCGCGGGGTTGAGTCTCCGGTCAATAGTGTGGCGTTTGGTCCGGATAGCAGGATGCTCGCCGCCGGTACTCAACGCAGCGCGGTCGGAATCTGGGACGCTGTCACGGGCGAACATCTTCATGCTTTCAGCGGGCATACATCGACCGTCAAAACCGTCGTGTTTAGCAGGGATGGCGGCGTGCTCGCCAGCGGGGGTAGGGGCGGCACGTTACGACTCTGGAATTTGAAGACCGGAGCACCGGTGCAGACGCCCCGCCTGCCTCCCACCACGGTCGAGAGTATAGCTTTTGACCCTGATGCCAGTGTGGTAGCATTAGTAGATTCCAGTAACAGTGTGCATTTGTGGGATGCCAGGACGGGTGAGCGCCTACGCACGTTCACGGGGCACAAAGATAGGGTTGCGAGCGTAGCGTTCAGTCCCGACGGGGTCACGCTCGCCAGCGGGAGTAATGACGGGACGGTGCGATTCTGGAATTCCGATACCGGGGAACAAACGAGTGCGATATCGGGGCACGTTGCATCGGTCAAGTGCTTGGCGGTTAGCCCCAACGGCGATCTGGCGGCTTCCGGAAATTTAACGGCGATCTCGTTGTGGGATGTCGGCGCCGGAGAACTTCAGCGTACGCTCACGGGACACACGGGCAACGTCAATAGCGTAGCGTTTAGCCCGGATGGCGGCAGGCTTGCGAGCGGGGGTGGTCGGGAGGCGCGATTGTGGGATGCCGAATCAGGAAAACTTCTGCGGCTGCTGCCAAGTATTGAGGACGGCGTTCTGAGCGTAGCGTTCAGCCCGGATGGAAGCGCACTGGCTACCGGAGGGGGGCGACAGGAAAATGCGGTACGACTGTGGGACGCGGGAACCGGCAATCTACTTCACACGCTCAACTGGCACGCAAAGGCGGTCAAGAGCGTAGGTTTTAGTCCAAATGGGAGGATGCTCGCCAGTGGAAGCGAGGATGGCACGGTTGTCATCTGGGATGCGCGTACCGGGGAGCGCGTGCGCACACTTGCGGCACATGTGCATCCGGTCGAAGGTATCGGGTTTAGTCCGGGGGGTAACCTTTTTGCCAGCATGAGCCGCGATGGAGCGACGCTGTGGGATGCGGTGTCGTGGAGAGAATTGCGTACGCTCGACAACATTGTGCGTGAAACAGGCAACGTTGCGTTCAGTCCGGATGGCGAGACGATTTCTATGGCGACCAGGGATACAGAAGTGCGACTTTGGGATACCGAGACTGGCGAGTTACTAGGTTCTTTTCCCGGGCATCTTAAGTCTATCACTTCCGCGGCGTTTACACCGGATGGAGGAACTTCGGTTAGCGGAAGTAATGATGGTACGGTGCTGTTCTGGGATTTGTCCGATTTTTCCGGGAGGTAGGGGTCAGTAGAAGCAGTGGGCTGGGGTCAGCGATTTGGAGATGAGGGGTCGCGATTCGGAGATCGCTCCTACAAAGGCTGGTGGGCGGGGATCTCTATGGGACTTCTATCGCGTTCATTATTCATTCACTTGATCGTTCGTTTGATCAGATTACGCGGAGGGGATTTGACGACGTAGTTAGTGATGCAGGGGTTAGTGGGAACGATGGCACGGAGGAAGAGGAGAAAACAGAGAAACGAGTGGACGGGGAGAGGATGGATGGCGGTGGGTGGTGTAGTGCGCGGTTCGGGCTGGAAGCCCGACCTACCGAGGGGGAGGGGCCGTGGTCGCGAATCGGAGATCGCGCCTACCAAGGGAGTGGCGTGATCTGGGGGAGGGTTACGGCATGCGGAGTATGCCTACTACTACGTTGTAATAGATAAGGGGGTTGTTATGGCTGAAGGTGTTCAGGAAGTTGTGGTGCAGGTTGACGACTTACGGGAGTTTGTGTGCGCGCTTTATCGGAAGGCGGGTGTCGGCAGGGAGGATGCGGAATTGGTGGCGGAACTTCAGGTCGAGACGGATTTGCGGGGCGTGTATTCGCACGGGACGCGGCATGCGCCGTCTTACATTGCGCAAATCCTTGCGGGCGATGTGAATCCGACCCCGGAGATTCGTGTGCAGCGGGAGGGGCCCGGGTATGTCCTCGTTGACGGCGATAACGGGCTGGGGCATGTGGCGAGCGAAATCGCCATGAGGGCGGCTATCGAGAAGGCGAAGGCTACGGGTATCGCGGCGGCGGGCGTGCGCAACGCCGGGCATTTCGGGGCGGCGGCGTGTTTCACGATGATGGCTGTCGAGGAGCGGATGATTGGCTTCGCAACCACGAATACGGGTGGACCGTCGGTTGTGGCGCCGGGGGGCGCGGCGCGTGTGGTGGGGAATAACCCGCTGAGTTATGCGCTCCCGGCGGGGGAGGAGTACCCCATCGTTTTGGATATGGCGTGCGGGGTGGCGGCGTGGGGCAAGATTCTGACGATGAATATGTACGGTCAGCCGGTGCCGCCGGAGTGGTTCTTGGGCGGGGATGGCGAAACGGTCACGGATCCGATCGAAGGGCATTTGATGATGCCGGCGGCGGGACCGAAGGGGTACGGATTGGCGGTGGTTATGGGCGTCTTGGCGGGTCCTTTGGTTGGCGGTTTGATGTCGTGCCACGCCTCGGATGAACCGTCGAAACATTTCTTTATCGCGGTTAACGTGTCGAGTTTCACGGATTTCGACGATTATGCAGCGGAGGTGGATCGCGGGATTAGGACGGTGCGCGCGTCGAAGACGGTGGAGGGGGTTGATCGGGTCTATTTGCCGGGGGAGATTGAGTGGCGCAAGCGGGCGGAGTGGATTGAGCGCGGGATTCCGTTGCATGTGGATCATCTGCGGGGGTTGGCGGGGATGGGGAAGAAACTCGGGGTCGAGACTTTTTGGGAGGAGTGAGGGGGGCTGTGGCTAAGTGGCTAGCAAAAACATTGAGGAGGAGGGAAGCAGAGGGTCGTTGTCTGAACTGTGATTTATGGAATTAGTGACAATCAGGATTTCTACTGTGCGAAGATGCCTATCAGGATTCTCTATCGCAGTCATTGTTCATTCCTTTGATCCTTCCTAATTTAGTCACTCGATCGCTGTCCACTCATTTGATTTTTATTTCACAATCACCAACCGCCGCGACGCCGCATAATCACCCGCCCGGAATTGATAGACATAAATCCCGCTAGCAACCGCTTCCCCGTCTTCGTTCCGTCCGTCCCAATACGCCGCCTTTCCGCGCTCCGCGTAATACCCCGCTGCCTGATTCCCGAGCGCCAATCGCCGCACCGGCGTCCCCTTTGTGTCATAAATCGTAATCACCACCTCCGCCTCTTGCGCGAGACGATACGGTATCCACGTCTCCGGATTAAAAGGGTTCGGATAATTCGGCAACAGCGTCGTCTCTTTCGGCGTCAACGCCGCAAGCAAACCTTCAAGGAAGCGGATTCCCCGTTGAAAATTCGCATCGCCGACACCTAAGCCCTGCGCACCCGCAAGCCAGCTCTCGATATCCGCGGCGCTAATCATCGACGGGTCTAAGGAAGATGCCGAAGGCGCGGCTCCGCCACCTCCGATTGCCCCGGCAACCTGAACGAGGTCAAACACATTCACCACACCATCCCCGTTCACGTCGCCCTCGCCATCACCGCCGCTAATCCCTTGAGCAACTAGTACCAGGTCTAAGATATTCACCACCCCGTCCCCGTTCACATCCGCAGGATTCTTGGGCGTCACCCGCAAATACATCTCGCCGTCCAGATTCGGCAACGCATGCTCCGTATTTACCAAACCGCTGGCGACACCTTGCACCTCCTCCGGCAGCGTGATGATTTGCGGTTCCCCGCTGTGGTTGTACACCGCCCAACCGTTCGTAAACTCCCGAATATAAAGCCCATTTATACCTTGATACAGTTGTCCCTTTGCGCCCACCGGTCGCCCCAAATCCGCATCCCAAAAGTCGTACCAATAATGGGTCCACTTCTCAGGCTCGGTGAATACAACATAGCCATCGGAATGCGTGAGACTCAAGGTTGTAATAGCGCGCATCCATTTAAGATTATTTGGACTGTCTGGCAGTTCTCCGGGGATAGCCCAGCCCTCTAGGCCGTTAATTCGTGGCTCTCGTAAATTCGCGTCGAGCCATGAGAGGGAATTTTCAATACGCATGAAGGCTGTTTCAAGATTGATTTTCGTATTTGCGCCGGGGACTGTAGTTTCCATAAAAGCGCCATTGATATACGGAAAAGTGCGAGGTAGGATGGTGTCGTTTGTGTTACCCATGATGAGAACATCTGGGCGTGTTTGATTGCGAATACGTTGTAAAATAAGTTCCTTGGCGTTTAGTTCCTCTTCGAGAGATAGAAAATTGCGCCAGCGGGTGCCATCCCAACCGCCGAAGCTAGGGTAAACATCGCTCCAGTAATCAAAAAATATACCATCAAATAAACCACATCTTGAGACAGCAACAGCTTGTTCAACAATGCGATCTTGGATGTTGGGATGAGTGATATCAAGAAAGCCGTGGGTAGAGGGTTCCCCATCCTCAAGGCCGACAGGTATGAAAATGTCGCCGGTTTCGGTGCGGATCCAGTACAGTGAGTCTTGCGGGAAAGTAGAGAGAGGGGCGCCTACGAATTGGAGTGTATAAAGCGTGATAATATTTGGATTAAGAGACAGAATCCGATCGCGGGTGTTTGTCGCTGAATTGATATTGCCTCGAATTTCGAACCCGTGAGGTCCGTCGAACAGTAGTAAACCGAAAACAGTAACACTAAAACGCAAATCGTGAAGAGCTACATTCGCTTCTCCAGAAAGTTCGGGCTGATTGCTGACCGGCGGCCAAGTGGGGCCACTCCAGCGGGCAAAGATTGACGGATAGGTTCGGTTTTTCATGCGGGGTCGGACGGGCAGAGCAGGACTGTCACACACCTGGTCATATGTGAAATAAGAAAGCACGAGGGAGTTAAGGGAACTATGATCGGCAATAAGATTATTCTCAATGGCGAGGATGTCAAGGTTTTGAAGTTGTGCAAGGGCAGCAATATCTGTTATACGGTTTCGATCAAGATACAATTCAACGAGTTGTGTTAGATTCTTTAATGGAGTTATATCGACGATTAGGTTACCGCCGGCGCGCAAGGTCTTGAGGGATTTCATTGATGCGAGTGGCGTTATGTTAACAACGGCGCAATTTGTGATATCAAGGTACTCCAATTGGGTCAGAGTGGTTAGTGGCGTAAGATCGTTGAGTCCCGGATTCGCCCAAAGGGTTAAAGATTTCAAGTTAGGCGCGGATTCTAATCCAGACAAGCTGTAGATGTCACGAGCGGGTGCACCCAACGAAGTAAGGCGTCTCATTTTATCCTCCGTTAGTGGCGCGCCGTCAAGTGCATCGCGAATAGCGTCACGCAAATTGGGGTCAGGGATATCGACTTCCTGCGCAAACGCAACGCTGCCCATAACGATAGCGAGCAAGACACTGAGTGTAATTTTCCGTCGAAAATTCATCAATTTCTCCCTCTATTCTTCTGCGATTCCCCGGGACGCAGTTTCAAACGGAAGTCTCCCCCTTATACCAACCCCTAATCCGTGAAATCCTTTAATCCGGGTAATCCGTGATTCAGAACTGATTCGCCACAAACACCAAATCAAACACATTGACAACCCCATCCTCATTTACATCCCCCTGCAACCCATCTTTCCCGAACGCCTGCGCCACCAGCGTGAGATCGAATATATTCACCACCCCGTCCCCGTTAACATCTGCAGGGTTTTTACTAGTCACTGGCGGCTGGTCACTGACCACTGCCTTTAGATACATCTCCCCGTCGAGATTCGGTAGCGTATGCTCCGTGTTCACCAAACCGCTCGCGACGCCCTGTACCTCGTCCGGCAGCGTGATGATTTTCGGTTCCCCGCTGTGGTTGTACACCGCCCAACCGTTCGTGAACTCGCGGATATAAAGCCCCGGGATGTCTTCGTTGTATAGTTGGGTTTTCTCGCCGACCGGCCGCCCGATGTCTGCGTCCCAGAAATCGTACCAGATGTTTCCGGTCGGATTCTCGCTGAACACACTCTCGGAGTACAAAACGTAGCCGTCCGAGTGAGTTAGGCTCAAAGTTGTCAAAGCACGCATCCACCTGATGTTATTGGGACTATCCAAGGGTTCGTCCGGCAAACTATAACCTTCAAGCGCGTTTATTCGGGGCTCTCGCAGGTTGTGTTCGAGCCATATCAATGCGTTTTCAGCCGCATTTATAGCACGTTCCAAATCGGCGCCGGTTCTGATTTCCGGAATGCCGGTTTCCATGAAGCCACCGTTAATATGGGGTCCGGTTCTAGGAATGATATTCACATTAGTATTGCCCATAATCAGGAAGTCGGGCCCAGTAGCGGCACGGATGCGTTGAATAATGTTGTCTCGAGCAAGTTGCTCTGCTTCCATCGTGCGAAATCCGCCAAGGACTTGTATGCTCTCGTTCCAATAGTCGAAGAAAATACCATCGAATAGGCCACATTTCGACACGGCAATAGCCTGTTGAACAATTCTGTCCTGAATGTACGGATGAGTGAAATCAACTAAGTTGGCTCCCGGCCAATGGCTAACAACATTACCACTGGCATCTCTTACCCAATAGGGCCAGTCTTCAGGAAAAGCATGTGCCCAGTATTCCCGCATCCTAATGTCAACGAGAAACACCATATTGGGATTGAATGCAAGGTATTCATCGCGAAGTTGAGTGGCAAGGTCAAGAGGTCCCGCCATCACTATGCCCTCAGATGGATCATGGAAGTAAAGTGTAAATCCTGCGCCGAACCATAAATCATGAAGCTCTGGGTTGCGCGGCCCCCAGCGAGCAACTATCGATGGGTAGTTTCGATTTTCAATGCGCGGCGCAAGCGGCAACTGCGGCATGTCACACCTCTGGTCGTAGATAAAGTGAGTGAGTGACAATCCGTTAAGGGCACTAAAATCCGTTATTTTGTTGCGCCGAATTTCAAGGACCGCCAACCGTGTAAGATTTGCAAGCGGGCTGACATCTACAATTCGATTGTTGTTCAGGAGCAATTCGACGAGTTGTGTGAGATTTGCAAGCGGGCTGGCATCCAGAATTCGATTGTTGTTCAGGAGCAATCGGGGGAGTTGCGTCAGGTTTGCGAGTGGGCCGACATCCATGATCCGGTTATGTCGAAGATCTAACTCTTCCAAGTTTGTTAAACGGGCAAGCGGACTGACATCAACAATCTCATTGCGGTCCAGATGTACCACTTGCAGTTGTGTGAGATTTGCAAGCGAACCGATGTCCTTAATCCGCCAATTATCATTCAGGCGCAGGTAGGTGAGTTGAGTGAGGTTTGCGAGAGGGCTGATATCTTCAATCTGATTGCCGCCTAGGTGCAATTCTCTGAGTCCAAGCAGGCTGACAATGGATCCCAGGTCGCTGATGTTATTTTCGGCAAGATTCAGTTCGGTTAAATTGAGGGCGTGTTCCAGTCCGGAGAGGGTTGTTATCTGTTTGTTGCGCGCATCTAACCGGGTGAGTTGCCCCATGCTCGCTTGAGTGAGGGGTACTTCGTCGGGAAGCGTGAGAACATCTCGGATAGCAACCCTTAGATTCGGGTCGGGTATGTCGACAAGCGGACTGTTCGGGTCGAATATGGGGTTCTCGTGAGTATCAAGCTGTTCTAAATTTGTGAGCTTTTCAAGCGGGCTGATATCAACAATTCGATTGTTGTTCAGAAGCAACCGGGTGAGTTGCGTCAGGTTGGCAAGCGGGCCGACATTTTCGATTTGATTGTAGCGCAGGTCTAATGAGGTCAACGCCGTCAAGCCTGCGAGCGGACTGATATCGACAATAAGGTTGCGGTCTAAATCTAACCAACCCAGTTGTATGAGGCCTGCCAACGGGCTGATGTCGTCAATCGTCCAACAGTCGTTAAGCCGCAAGAAGCTGAGTTGTGTGAGATGCATCAACGGGCTGATATCGTCAATCGGGTTTTCGCCCAAGTGCAATTCTGTCAGGTTGGTCGCATACTCCAGGCCCGTGAGATCTGTTATTTGACGGTTCTTGGCGTTAAGTGACGTTAACTGGCGCATCTCCGCTTCCGTAATCGGAGATCCGGCGGGAAGGTTAAGCGCCTCTCGGAAAACGGTGTGGAGGTTGGGGTCGGGAATGTCGACAACTTGTGCAAACGCAACCCTGCCCAAAAGGATAGCGAACAAAAGACTGAGTGTGATTTTCTGTCGGAAGTTCATCAATTTCTCCCTCTATTCTTCTGCGATTCCCCGGGACGCAGTTTCAAACGGAAGTCTCCCCCTTATACCAACCCCTAATCCGTGAAATCCATTAATCCGTGTAATCCGTGATTCAGAACTGATTCGCCACAAACACCAAATCAAACACGTTCACCACCCCGTCACCATTCACATCCACCTCTGCGTCATCCGTCCCAAGCCCTTGCGCCACGAGTATCAGGTCAAGGATATTCACTATCCCGTCGCCGTTCAGGTCCGCCGGATTCACCGGCGTCACTCGCAAATACATCTCCCCGTCAAGATTGGCGAGCGCATGTTCCGTGTTCGACAACCCGCTCGCAACCCCCTGTGCCTCCTCCGGCAACGTAATCACCTGAGGGGAACCGCTGTGGTTGTAGACCGCCCAGCCGTTCGTGAATTCGCGCATATACAACCCATCTATCTCTTGATACAGTTGCCGCTTCTCACCCACCGGTCGCCCCAAATCCGCATCCCAGAAGTCGTACCAGAAATGGTTGTGGCTGATGCCATCAGTGTAAACGACGTATCCGTCGGAATGGGTGAGACTCAGCGCCGTGGTAGCGCGCATCCAACGAAGGTTGTCGGGGCTGTCGGGCGGCTGTGTGGGGACACCCCAACCTTCGAAGCCGTTGATTCGAGGTGGTCTAAGATTGTGTTCTAACCAAAACAGTGAATGCTCAACGCGAGAAAGATTTTCTTCCAGTGCCTTGCCGGTTTCATCATGAGGCACTCCCGTTTCCATAAATCCACCATTGATATGCTTTCCGGTTCTGGGAATTATGCGCGTGTTCGTGTTCACCATTATCAGGAATTCTGGACGAACCTCGGCGCGGATCCGTTCGAGTATGCTGTCCCGAGCTGCTTGCTCCGCTTCGTTGTTTCCCTGGACCACGGAGTCGTATTCATTCCACCAATCAAGAAAAATTCCATCGTACAAACCACACTTTGATACGGCAACAGCTTGTTGAACTATCAAATCTTGGACATGCGGGAGAGTAAAGTCTATCACACGCCAGGGATCGCCAAAGGTGTTGCCTTGGTCATCTCGTGCCCAATAGGGCGAATCCTCGGGAAAATGATGTGAGCTGGCATCTCGCATACGAATCTCAACAAGAAATATCATGTTCGGGTTGCGCGCTAAATTCGCATCACGTTCTCGTGTAGCAGTCTCAAGTGGCCCGATGATAACTGTCTGGTCAGCAGTTGTACTTAAGAATCGCAAACCGAACATGTCACTCCAATATAAATCGTGTTTCCTAAATCTATCGACATAGGAGACATTCGGTAAATTCAGGATATCGCTCCATGCGGCGAATACGGACGGAAAGCCTCGATTTTCGAGGCGAGGTCTGACTGGGTCAGAGGCGATGTCACAGATTGGATCGTATATAAACTCTGTTAGCGATAGCCCGCTTATTGCGCTGTGATCCGCGATGCTATTAGCGTGAACCGTTAACGAATTCAGTTGCGTCAAATGTGCCAAGGGGCTAACGTCAGAAATGTCATTCCGGTGGAGATGTAACGTTGCGAGTTGTGTAAGTCCCGCTAACGGTTGCACGTCCCGAATTTGATTCCCGTTAAGCTGCAATTCCACAAGTTCCGTTAGATTCTGCAGGGGTGTTATATCTATAATCTGGCAGTTGCCTAAATCGAGAAATGTCAATCGCGTCAGATTAGCGATCGCGGACACATCAGACAGCGGATTAACAGGCATTGATAACCGTTCTAATTCCGTCAAACCTGCGATGGGCGTGAGATCAGTGATATTATTGCCCCCTAAATAGAGACGCATCAGATTAGTCGTTAGATTCTGCAGGGGTGTTATGTCTATAATCTGGCAATTCCCTAAATCGAGGCGTGTCAATCGCGTCAGATTAGCTATCGCGGACAAATCAGACAGAGGGTTAACGGGCATTGATAGCCGTTCTAATTCCGTCAAACCTGCGATAGGCATAAGATCAGTGATATTATTGCGCGCCAAATAGAGACGCGTGAGATTAGTCGCATGTTCCAAGCCCGCGATTCTTGTTATATGCCGGTCTACCGCGTTTAATTCAACTATAGCGGCCATGTCAGATCGAGTGAACTGGGCGTTGGGTGGAAGATTTAGGTGTTCACCGATCACTTCTCGGAGATTGGGATCGGGGATGTCGACAACTTGTGCAAATGTAACGCTGCACAGGATGACATGGAGCAATAGACCAAGTGTGATTTTCTGTCGGAATTTCATCAATTTCTCCTTCTAATCTCTAACGATTCCCTAGGACGTAGTTTTAAACGGAAGCCTCCTCCTTGCACCGCCACCTAATCCGTGAAATCCTTCAATCCGTATAATCTGATTAACCAGCTCGTAGGAGGGGCATCTTGCCCCGAATCTTTGACGAGTAGTCGTAAGGTACGCACTGCGATCAAGCGACTTGGCAGGGAGCGCGATCGAGATTATTGATCCGTGAAATCCTTTAATCAGTTTAATTCGATCAAGCGAGTGGATAGCGAGCGCGATAGAGATCCCAGATTCAGAACTGATTCGCCACAAACACCAAATCGAACACATTCACCACCCCGTCCCCGTTCACGTCCACAGGGTTCACCGGTGTCACCCGTAAGTACATCTCCCCGTCCAGATTCGGCAACGCATGCTCCGTATTTACCAAACCGCTGGCGACCCCCTGCACCTCCTCCGGCAGCGTGATGACCTGCGCTTCGCCGCTGTGGTTGTACACCGCCCACCCGTTCGTGAATTCGCGCATATACAACCCATCTATCTCTTGATACAGTTGCCGCTTCTCACCCACCGGTCGCCCCAAATCCGCATCCCAGAAATCGTACCAGTAATGGTCATGACTCACGCCGTTATTAAACAACACATAACCGTTTGAATGCGTCAGGCTCATCGTGGTAAACACACGCATCCAGCGTAGGTTCGTTGGACTATCCGGCGGTTCTGTGGGAACACTCCATCCCTCCAAACCGTTAATCTGCGGTTCCCTGAGATTTGTATCCAGCCATAGCAGCGAATCCTCTATTTCCAAGAGTCTTTGCTCCAGTTGATTGCCCGTTATGTCCTGCGGTGTCAGTGTCTCCATGAAACTTCCGTTGATGTACTTGCCGGTAATAGGTATTTTTGTACGGTTGGTATTGACCATAATCAAGAAATCGGGATGCGTCGCCGCTCGGATCCGTTTAAGGATATTCTCGCGCGCTTGCAATTCAGCTTCCAGTCCGACATAAACATCCAATACCGGCCCGTCTTCCGCCCACCAATCGAAGAATATCCCGTCGTACAAACCGCACTGCGATACCGCGACAGCTTGTTGCACGATTATGTCTTGGGCACCGGGTTGAGTAAAATCAATCAAATAATTCCCGGGCCACACCGGATCTGGGACAGGTTCACCATTACTGTCTCGTATAAAATATCGCCAGAAAATCGATTCTTCCGGTACGCGTCCGAGGGGTGAGTCTCTCATCACGATTTTAACAAGAAACAGCATATTCGGGTTTCGCGCAATATAATCCTCGCGCAATTGCGTTGAACGCTGACTTGCCCCACGTAAGACCCAATTATCGCCGGTGTCGAAAGCTTCGTGGTCAAACGTGAGCCCGGTAAAATATAAGTCGTGTTGAGCGAAATTCTCAACGATGCTAAGATGAGGTTGGTTAAGAGTCCCGCCCCAAGCGGCGAACACGGACGGAAAATTTCTGCTTTCCAACCTCGGCCCAACCGGAAACGGCTGGGTTTCGCACACTTCATCGTACTGTAAATTTGCGATCGATAACCCGTCAAGCGGGGAATGGTCAACTATAAGGTTGCTTTGTATCAGAAGCGCGCGTAGATTCGTCAATCCGCGCAACGCCTCGACATCGGTTATCTGGTTGTCTCGGATAGTCAGCACTTGGAGATTCGTCAATCCGGCAAGTGGAGAAACGTCTTTAATCCAGTTCCAACTTAAGCCTAATTCTTCCAAGTTGTGAAGATTGGCGAGCGGAGTTAAGTCGGAAATACGGTTACCCGCCAAATCCAAGAGCCGCAGGTTTGTAGCGTGTTGCAGCCCTTCAAGGCTCTCAATTTCGCGGAAACCCGCGTCCAACCGCTCAAGCCGCCGCAAAGCTACTACCGTGATGCGGTCTGGATCGGCGCTGATCGCCTCGGCGACGACAGCCCGTAGATTCGGGTCGGGGAAATGAACGACTTGGGCAAATGCGGGACTGCATAAGGTCATATAAAGCAAAAGACATAGTGTGATTTTCTGCCGGAAATTCATCGCTTTCTCCTTTTCAATCGCGAACATTCCTATAGAACCGACCGATTCCCCCATAACGCGAAAGATTCTACCACACATCCCTATTCCCTTCTATACAAACCCGGCTTGACGGGATGCTCAAAAGACCTTGAAACTACAGTCACGGGACTGCGCGGGAGCATCCTCAACGGTTAATGATATCGGTTGACCAATAGGTGGAAAGCGGGTAAAATGGGTTGCGGTTACATCAGCAAAAACACACTGAGTTTCGCAACCCAATCTCTCCACAGCGGACTTTTATCTTAGCATACGAGACACCCTGTGCCACGACCGAATATTATCCTCTTCCACGCCGAAAGCTGGGATGGCCGCATGCTCGGCTGTGCCGGACATCCGGCGCTCCGCCACGCCACGCCGAACATCGACCGCATCGCGGAGTCCGGCGCCTACTTTGAGAATGCCTACTGCTCCCACCCCATCTGCTGCCCGTCGCGCGCGAACATGTGGTCCGGGCGGTACACCCACCACTGCGAGAGTTGGAACAACTACAAGGGGCTTGAGCCGGGAATGTGGTCGCTGCTCGGCGAACTCCCCAAAACCCATGCCGTCAAGAATTTCGGCAAACTCGATTATCTATCGGGCGGTCACTCTCAATCGGCGCGGCTCGGGGCGTGGTTGGCTACCAGCGGCGTCAACAAACCGAACTTCGACAAGGACAAATCGCAGTGTTTCAGCGTGGATCCGACCGACGATATTCGCTGCCATGAGCGCGATTGGAAATACGTCGACGGGGCGGTAGACTTCCTGACGGAGCACCGAGAGCAGCCGTTTTTCCTATGTATCAGCACCGGGCTTGTGCACGCGGCGTTCCGAACGAACTGCCACTGGCTGAACCGGATCCCTGAGAAGGCGGTCGATATCCCGCCTATGGACAACACCGATCATCCCGTCCGATTGTATCAGCGAATGACCAAAGCGTGGCGCTACGGGTTCGATGAGTCGGTGGTGCGGCAGGTGCGCCGGATCTACTTCGCGATGTGCGCCGAGGCGGATGCGCTGGTAGGACGAGTGTACGATGCGGTGCGGGCGCTGGGCTTGGCGGAGAACACCTACTTCGTTTTCGCCAGCGACCACGGCGAGTTGGCGTTGGAGCACCAAGAGTGGTACAAGATGTCCTTCTACGAAGGGTCGGTTCGGGTACCGCTCGTTATCACGGGTCCAGGTGTTCAACGCGGGCTGCGCCTATCCAATCTGGTATCGCTCATCGACATCTGCCCAACCTTCCTTGATATGGCGGGGCTGCCACAGCCGGACAACCTCGACGGCGAGTCGCTGCTGCCGCTGGTCACCGGGAGCAGCGCCGAGAGCCGTGACTCGGCTTACGCCTGTTTCACGGGTATCACGCTCAATACATCGGGCTATATGCTGCGCAAAGGCGAGTGGAAATACGTGGCATATGTCGGTTATCCGTCTCAACTGTTCAATATCGAAACCGACCCGGGGGAACTGGACGACGTGTGCGCGGCGCGGCTCGACATCGCCGCACGATTGGATGCGGAACTGCGCTCCATTGTGGACTATGAGCAGACGCATCGCGACTTGCTCGCTTACAACAAGGAGGCGTTCCGACAATGGCGGCGCCAAGCCTTGCGCGGCTTGCACCTGGATGGGCGTTACGCGCTGGAGGGGGACCCCTCAACGGACTATTGGAGGATTATGGACAACTGTTTTACGGGCTACAACCAGGACGACGAGGCGTTGGTCAACCAGTGGCTGCACTCGGGTTAAATCATGCGACTGGATAGAGAATACGTAGGAGCGATCTCCGAATCGCGACTCTGTAGTAGCGACCTCCCGGTCACGACTTCTTATCGCGAGCAGACAACAATCTCTATCGTACTCGTTATACGCTCGTTTGATCTCGCACAGAAGACGCGCAATAATTTGTGCTGCTACAGTCCAAATAGCTGTGATGACTAAAGCTGAGATTGAGAGTGGGAGGGCATGAAGCAATGCAGGTAACGGATTTCGTGTTGGATGGGACGCTGCGGTCGGACGGAGCGTCGATTCGCGAAGTGAGGCGTAACCATTTCAAATTGACGTTGGGGCGCGTGCCTCAACCCACGATGCCTAAGGCGGAGCTCCCGCCAGACGTGCGCAAGCATTATCCGGGGCGGCAGGAGGGTTGGGCAAACTGGGTGCGCTTCGAGATTGCCCGGAACGCCAAAGGAAACACGCTCCGATTGGATGTGGAATTCGATGTGCCGGAGGAATGGGGCAGGTTTCGTTCGCCGAAGGAGGGCGGCGTGCCGTATCCGTTCACAAGTTATGATCCGTGCTGGTCTTACGACGGCGAGGAGTGGCGGTATATCTCGTGGGAGGATGACTTTGTTCCGGGGCGGACGGGGACTCTCATCTTTCCGCCGTTCGAGCGAGATCGAGTGCTGGTTTGCACGCAGCTGCCGATGACTGTGGGTGATGCGGAGACGCTGCTTGCGGAGTGGCAGGCGCACCCGCATGTGGATGTGCATATCCTCGGGGAATCGCTCGAGGGACGGAAATTGCATCGCGTGACAGTCACCGACCCGCATGGAAGCGTGCCGCGGCAACGCCGCTGGGTTCATCACGTTGCCAATCAGCACCCCGGCGAGGGGGTATCGCAGTGGTACGTCGCGGGAATGGTGAAATGGTTCTTGAGCGACGAAGCGGCGGAGGCCCGCTCGCGGACGATTGGGCATTTCACGCTCATGATGAATCCCGACGGCGTCGACCACGGGTGGTGCCGCGTCAATGCGCAGGGGATTGACTCGAACAGGAACTTTCGGGTGGAGGGATCTGATCCGGTGCTCCAGCCGCATGAGGCGTTCATCTTCCAGCGGGATTTGGAGTCGCTCGTGCATTCCGATGCGCCGGTAACGACGAGTTGGGCGATGCATTCGTCGCCGTCGGCGAAATTGTCGCCCATGCTTGTAGGTCGTGGACCGGAGTTGCGGGGCGTGTTGGAACCCGACGAGGTTTTCGGGGCGTTGCTGAGGGAACGCGATCCAACGGGCTTGATTAACGATTACCGCGAGCATCATAGGGGCGTAACGCCGGAATGCTTTTGGGACGGAGGCCCGCATCATGCGTGGGGCATCACGACGTTTCTGGTGGAGGGCGGCGGCAAGGGGATGAACAAGGCACGTGCTATCGAGGCTGGAGGAATTCTTATGCGCGCCCTTACGGAATACTACACCGGCGAGCGGGTTGTGGCACGGTAGAAAATCTCGCGCGATAGAAATCCCATAGCATTTCCTAGCTCTGTAGGAGGGCATCTTGCCCCGACCGCCCTCCTGCGGGATCAACTGAACGATTGGTGAAGGCAATGGTAAATCCTATAGTAAACGCCTCAATCAACCTGTAGGAGCGATCTCCGAATCGCGACCTGCCGATTGCTCGAATCTTTATAGCCCCGGAGTAGATCAAGCGACGAAAATGGAGCGCGATAGAAATCCCATACAGCTCCCATGGCATATCCTGTCTTTGTAGGAGGGGCCTCTTGCCCCGACCGCCCTCGTGCGGGATCAACTGAGCGATTGGCGAAGGCGATAGTAAATCCTGTATGATAGAAGTCCTATAGTAAACTCCTCAACCAACCTGTAGGAGCGATCTCCGAATCGCGACTCCCCGCACCGGAGGCGATTAAGCGACTGAATAAGATCAACTGAGATCAAGCGAATGAACAATGAGCGCGATAGTAAATCTTGATAGCGAAGGCGAAAGAAAGTCCCGCGCGATAGAGATTCAACAGGTAGAAACCTGTGCCTAACACATATCATATACTATTAGAAGGTAAACTATGCGAAAGATGAATTCGATATTTCAAAGATGCCAACTTAAACTCGGCGTTCTTACTCCCCCAATGTTCGTTGGAATTATACTGTTGTTGCCGGTGTGCGGTGTTCATGCCGATGTCATAAAACCGGCAGTGCTGGACATCGAGGTTAGCGATGGCGCCTCGTTGCAAAGGACAATGGATATGCATGAACACGCAATTCTGCGCATCAGCAAACCGACGACGCTCCACTGCTCGGTTCTCGAATCGGTCGTTCACGGCGAGGTGTCGCGGCACGCGCTGCTGGTTCCCGAGGGGATTGTGCTTGACCTGAACGGCAGCACGCTGGTGCTCGATCTCCGCTCCAACTCGCACGGTGTTCGGCTGTCCAGCTACTCCGCCATACGCAACGGGACAATCCGCGTCGTGCGCAGCGAGGGCAAGGGATCGCAGGCGATCTGGCATTCGGCGATCAGCGTGGGCGCTCCGTACGACGATGGCGGCACCCCCGCGAAACCGAGCTATTTCTCCAAGGTGTTCAACTGGAGTATTGAGGATATCACCATTGATCAACAGGTGGCGGCGTCCGCTATCCAACTGATGTCGGAGGCGTGTTTCGGCGAGATACGCCGGGTTCGGATTCTGGATTCGCCGACGGCGTTGATGGGCATCGGACTAGACTGGGGGAGCGTCGGGAAGATGACAACTGCCGATGACCAGATTCCGCGTATGCGGGAGATGTGGGAACAGGGTGAAATCTATAGCACGCACCCGCACGATATTCTGATTGAGGATATCCAAGTCGGGCATCTCACGCGGAATGTAGACGGCAACGACGCAGGAATTCGCTGCTCGGCGTGTTACAATATTCGTATTCGTGACGTGCATGTCGCGTCGGCGGCGACCGCGGTGGCAATTTTCGGCGGGGATTGCGGGTTTGAGTTTGCACCGGTCTCGCTGCGTCCGATGGCTCACGCGGGATACGTGATTTACAGCGTGACCATTGACACGGCGTTCCGGTATGGGATTGTGTTGAACGGCTTGGCGGACAACGTCCATCGCTCAAGCGAGAATCACGGGTATGAAACGCTGATTGACACGGCGCATCCCGGCTTGAATCGCGTGGTGGTGAGAAATTGCCGTTTGAACGGCGGGGGTACACCGAAGAATCAAGGTATTTTTATCACGGCGGTCACGGAGGCCGTGGTGTCTGATGTGGTGGTGGAGGGTTTCGGGATGGGGGCGCGCATCAAGAATTGGGTGAACGGGCTGCGTTTTGTGAACTGCGATCTGGAGCGGAACGATGAGCCGTACACGATTCTCAGCGTAATTGAAGCGCCAAGGAACCTGGTGTTTGAGTGATATTCCCGCTATCTAGAACCGGGCGCCCATAATTGATGGGTGCGAGAGCCAACCCATTTTTAGTAGGGGATTTGCTGTTCCATTCCTGTGCGCAATCGCGGGGTACGTCGCGCCTCCGATGTTCTGCGATTGTTCAACCCCTTTGGAAGAGGGTAATCATCCGCCCTCTCGCCGCTGCTTCCTCGCACACATATCGTCGGTTATCGCATAAAACGCTACCCCTTGGTCTTGTCGCCGTTTAGGGCAGGCGGAGGTTCGTCAAAGGGTACTCCCTGCGCTTTTGCGTTTTCTTGCCGCTGGTACCAGTCCGCCCAAACCTGATAGGCCTCAGCTTTACCCTCAGCTTTACCTTCGACTTTACCTTCGACTTTACCTTCGGCTCTACCTTCGACTCTACCTTCGACTCTACCGAGAGCTTCACTTGTGGCTTTAATCTTCTCAATATCGGTTTTGAATCTATTCGTCAAATACATGATTATGTCCCAAGCTTGGATAAACGCGATGATGGTGATTGCTTCAAAGACACTAAACGCGCCCAGATGCGGAACGAGAAATGCGAGCTTCGCCTTGAAGGTTTTGGCGGCGCTGCCGAACTCTTGATACGTAACCCATATCGTATATCCCAAAAAGATGAACGAGTAGAACTTTAAGGTAGGGTTTGCCCACTTACGAGGGATGCCTATCAAGGGCACAATCTCGGCGCCCTTAGCGTCATCAATGTACGCATGTCGCCGGTTAGCGCCTAAAACGCTACCCCTTGGTCTTGTCGCCGTTTAGGGAAGGCGGCGGTTCGTCAAAGGGTAATCCCTGTGCTTTTGCGTTTTCTTGCCGCTGGTACCAGTCCGCCCAAACCTGATAGGCCTCAGCTTTACCCTCAGCTTTACCTTCGACTCTACCGAGAGCTTCACTTGTGGCTTTAATCTTCTCAATATCGGTTTTGAATCTATTCGTCAAATACATGATAATGTCCCAAACTTGGATAAACGCGATGATGGTGATTACTTCAAAGACACTAAACGCGCCCAGATGCGGAACGAGAAATGCGAGCTTCGCCTTGAAGGTTTTGGCGGCGCTGCCGAACTCTTGATACGTAACCCATATCGTATATCCCAAAAAGATGAACGAGTAGAACTTTAAGGTAGGGTTTGCCCACTTACGAGGGATGCCTATCAAGGGCACAATCTCGGCACCCTTATCGTCATCAATTCGAGTGTTTACCATAAAACGTGTCTCGGACAGATATAGTTGAGCGTCCTAGCTTTTTCACGACATGGCCATCCAAGGCGAATCACTACTTTTAAAATCATACTCAAGAGAAGAATCAGTTGTCAATAATAAAGTTCCCAAAGTCAATAGCATCTATATCCCTTCAATCGTCACTGCTTGACCTTACCCTCATCCTGGCAAACAGAGTCGATGTGTTTCGCTTGATGTATACGATACGTTGGGTAATATTACGCTTGTATTCTCAGCAATACTGGTTTCTAATAGGGCTTACCCAGCTCCGGCACAGGTCGCGATTCGGAGATCGCTCCTACATACTTCCTTCCTGCATTGATGGCATCCAATTCTCCCGCACAGCTTAGACTTAGAACCGCCCTCCTTGCCGCGCTGTTGATTCCGCTGAACGCCGTGTTCCAGATGCAGCCGGGCTTGGCGCACATGTCGATGATTTCACTGCTCTATAATGCGGTGACGATTCTGTTCCTCCTGGCGGCGTTCAGCCGTCTCATCGAGAAATTCCTACCGAACCTTGCGCTTTCCCGCGCCGAGTTGCTCGCGCTCTACGTGGCGATCTGCCTGTCGACGGCGATCGGCGGGCACATGTGCGTCCAAATCATGATTTCCATCATCAGCTATGCCTTTGCATTCGCGACGCCGGCGAACGACTGGCAGGCGCTGTTCTGGAACTATATCCCGGAATGGCTGTCGGTCAGAGACAAGGGAGCGCTCGACAATCTGTATCGGTGGGACTCAACGCTCTACCTTGAGCCGCACATTAGGGCGTGGCTGCCGCCGATGCTCGTATGGGGTTGTTTTCTGTTTGCCCTGTTTTCGGTAATGCTGGCTATCAACTTCATCCTACGGAAACAGTGGATGGAGAATGAGAGGCTGAGCTATCCGTTGATTCAGTTGCCGCTGGCGATGACGAGCGGGCGTCAGCGGTTTTTCCGGAGCAGGGCGATGTGGATCGGCTTTGGCGTCGCCGCCTTTGTTGATCTGCTCAACGGGTTCAATCACCTCTTTCCGCAGTTCCCGCGTATCGGTCTTACGCGCTCTCGGGAGAACGACCTCGCCGACCTGTTTTCAATCCATCCGTGGGATGCCATCGATTGGTTGCCGGTGGGCGTCTATCCGTTCGCCGTCGGCATGGCGTTTTTCATACCGCTGGACCTGTCGTTCTCGGTTTGGGTGTTCTACCTGTATTGGAAACTTCAGCAGGTCTTGGGGAGCGCCTTTGCGTTGCCGCACGGGTTTCCGTACGCCTCGGAGCAGTCGTTCGGCGCTTACCTCGGTATCGGGGTGATGGGACTCTGGGCGGCGCGGCGGCATCTGGTTCGGGTCGCCAAGAAGTGTTTGGGGGTGCGTTCGCACGTCGACGATACCGACGAACCGATGTCGTACCGCGGAACGGTTATCTGGCTGCTGCTGAGTTTGGCGTTCCTGTTCGGGTTCTGTCATCGGACGGGGATGTCTATTTGGGTCATCGTCCTGTTCTTCGGGCTGTATTACATGTTGGCTATCGGGATTACGCGGGTGCGAGCGGAACTCGGATCGCCGGTGCATGACCAGCACTTCGCGGGGGCGGACGAGATGACGTATGCCTTTGCAGGCGCCAAGCCGCTTGGCACCGGCAATATGACGATGCTTTCCTACTTCTATTTCTTTAATCGGGCGTATGACTGCCTGCTGATGCCGCATCAGCTCGAAGGACTGAAGATCGCGGAGAGGGCGGACATCCGGTATCGACAGTTTGGGGGCGTGATGGTCTTTGCAACCGTTCTGGGCATCGTTGTGTCCATCTGGGCGTATCTGCATTTCGCGTATCAGGGGGAGATTAACACCGGTTGGGCGGGCGATGAGGCGTTCCGGCGGCTAGAGGGTTGGCTGACGCATCCTTCGGGGACTGATGGATCGGTTATCACGGCGATTGGAGTGGGATTTCTGGTGTCGGTTGCGCTGACGTTGATGCGGGGGCAGTTTCTGTGGATGCCGCTCCACGCGGCTGGCTATGCCGTCACGACGACGTGGACGATGAACTTTTTCTGGTTCTCGATATTCGTCAGCTTTGTGTTGAAATGGGTGATTGTGAAGCATGGCGGGTTAAGAAGTTTTCGCAGGGCGGCGCCGTTTTTTCTGGGGTTGGTGCTCGGCGAATTTGTGGTCACGACGTTTTGGGGATTGGTCAGTATAATCACCGGGCAGTCGACGTACATTACCATCGATATGTAGTTAGCTTCGACCTTCCTGTAGGGGCGACCTCCCGGTCGCGACCAGTTCCCGTTCCGTTCTAAATGGACAACCACAGGGGGTTGTCCCTACAACCGAGTCATTGATTTCGCTTGACATCGTGCATTCTGTTGACTTATCGTATTGCTAATAATTCCGGTATCTTGCTGCGAATTTAGGCCCCGAAACCAATCGTTTTCGAGGGGTGTCGTTTTGGCGAATCCGCTCTTTGATCGGTCTATCCTCCACTCGCGTTACGAGCCCAAGCCGCCATTGGGAGTTGGATAAGATGGGACAGCCAACTCAGAAAACAATAGACAGATAAAGGCATGCGGAATTCATCACTTGCCTAGTTTAGACAATTCCGTTGGTGGACAGATGAACAGGGATGAAATCTTGAAGGTACTCCGTTCGCACAAAGAAACGCTCGCACAACGCTTTGGCGTGACACACCTCGCCCTATTCGGCTCAGTCGCGCGTGACGAAATGTCCGACGACAGCGACATAGACATTTTGGTTCGTTTCGACCGGCCGGGGACCTCAAAAGCCTACTTCGGCGTGCAGTTTTACTTGGAAGACCTGCTGGGTCATCCAGTCGATTTGGTCACGGAAAAAGCGTTGCGGGCGGAGTTTCGCCCGTACGTGGAGCGTGAGGCTATCAATGTGTAGCGCTCGCCTTCCGCCCGTTTGATCCCGCCCTACACAAACTAACCACTCTCCACTCGTCACTGTTTCCCTCTCTCCACTGTCTCGCCGCCACAATGTCCTTGACTTTTGACTCGTGCGTCGCTATGATGTTTATCTATACGCTGGCGCATTTTGACAAAGGGAAGGGCTGCCAATCTCCAGCCAATCGGCGCCACTGAAATACCGGCTCCCGCCATTCGACTATTGAACACTTGAGCAACGCCATATACCACACAAGGGGTTCGTGTATGAAAATCACTGGTTCGGATATGCAGAAGCAGTTTACGAACGACGGATTTTACGTTTTCCGAAACATCCTTGAGCCCGAGTTGATCGGCAAATTGAGGCGAATAACCGATGACGTACTTGCCCAACAGGAGACCATGCACTTCGAGCGGCAACGAGCGCCGGGCAGCATGGTGATGATTGATTGGGAGATGGCGTACCGGTACGACACCTTTGCCGAGCTCATCGTGCACCCAAAAATGCTGAAGAGGCTGGCTGAATTGGGATTCGCGCAGCCAAAGTTTGGGCACGGCAGAATCATCAGCAAGCCGCCGCACAGCCCGCGCTTGTTCTGGCACGAGGATGGCCGGTTTTGGGACGATCCGGTCAGTTATACGCGGCAGCCTATCCAGTGTTTTCTGATGTACTATCTCGTGGACACCACGCCGGAGAACGGTTGTCTGCGGGTGATTCCGGGATCGCACCTGAAACGCCATGTGCTGCATGACCAGGTTCCCGAGCGGCATACCGAGAAGCTGTCAACCTACGCCGACCCGGATCACGCCGCTTTCCAACATGCGGAGGGAGAGGTTGACGTGCCGTTGAAAGCGGGCGATGCCGTGATGGGTTACGGTACGCTGTTTCACTCCGCCCATGCCAACAGTACGAATCAGCGCCGGACGGGGCTCACGATGTGGTACTATCCCGATTTCGTCGACCTCCCCGAATCCACCCAAGCCACGGTGGTGTCTTTGGAAACCAATTCCCAAATCACGAAGCGTCCACCGGGACGGACGCAGCGCCTGATGGAGCCGCTCAGGATGGTGTACGGTGGCGACGCGGAACCTATCCCGCAGCAGTGGACGCCGGGAGAGGATTTGAAGTGATCGTTGTTCTCGCCATCCGTAGGAGCGATCTCCTAATCGCGACCTGTCGGGAATCGGAATCGCCCTCATACCCGGTCGGTTAATCCCCACCTACCGGGTTCGGGTGCATGGTATAATCTTTCCATAGGTTAGCACTCTCCCATTTCATAGGAGAAATTCATGACCGATGACAAGCGACCAAACATTCTGCTGATTCTGAACGATGACATGGGTTATTCCGATCTCGGCTGCTACGGCGGCGAGGTGCAAACGCCAAACCTTGACAGGCTGGCGAACGGCGGACTGCGATTCACGCAGTTCTACAACACGGCGCGATGCTGCCCATCGCGTGCATCGCTTCTGACGGGGCTGCACCCGCACCAAACCGGCGTGGGCCACATGGTCGGCGATGACGGACTGGAGGGTTATCGCGGGAGTTTGAATCGCCGGTGCGTGACGATTGCGGAGGCGCTTGGCGTGGCGGGTTACCGAACCTACATGAGCGGCAAGTGGCACATTTCGCATCACCAACGACCCGAAGGACCCAAACACAGTTGGCCGCGCCAGCGGGGCTTCGACCGATATTTCGGGATGCTCTCGGGCGCCGCGAATTACTGGAAGCCGCACACGCTTACGCGGGACAACGATCACATTCCGCCCGACGAGCTCCCGGACGGATTCTTCTTGACGGATGCGATTAGTGATGAAGCATCGGGATTCATTCGAGACCACCACGCGAAATCACCCGATGATCCCTTCTTTACCTACGTCGCCTATACGTCACCGCATTGGCCGCTGCACGCGCACGAGGAGGATATCGCCCGCTATGAGGGTCGGTTCTCCGCCGGCTGGGATGCGCTGCGCGAGGAACGTCTGCTGCGCATGCGGGAGATGGGCATCTTGGAAGATTGCTGGGGATTGAGCGATCGAGATCCGTCGCAACCGCCGTGGACGGATGCGGAACACAAGAAATGGAATCAGCGGCGTATGGAGGTTTACGCGGCGCAAATTGACCGCATGGACCAGGGGATCGGACGGATTATCAGCACGCTGGAAGCTACCGGACAACTGGATAACACGCTGATCCTCTTCTTGGCGGATAACGGCGGGTGCGCCGAAGAGCTGGGCGGGCACAATGCTCGTGTTAGAAGAGATCGTCCCGTCTCACCGCCGTTGACGCGCGACGGGACGCCGGTCAGCAAGGGGAACGACCCGGCGATCATGCCGGGACCGGAAACCACATATCAGAGTTACGGCGTGCCGTGGGCGAACCTGTCAAATACGCCGTTCCGCGAATACAAGCATTGGGTGCATGAGGGCGGCATCAGCACGCCGTTCATCGCGCATTGGCCCGGGCGTATCACATCGGCGGGCGAGTTTCGGCGTCAACCGGGGCAGTTGACGGACGTGATGGCGACCTGTCTGGAGATCGCCGGCGCGGCGTATCCCGAAGAGAACGACGGGAACCCGGTTTACCCGCTTGAAGGTACCAGCTTGGCCCCCGTTTTTGACGACCGGGACAACGGCAAGGGCGTACTGTATTGGGAGCATGAAGGCAACAAAGCGGTGCGGCGTGAGAATTGGAAGCTGGTCATAAAGTATCCGGGCGATTGGGAACTGTACGACATGGACGCAGACCGTACTGAGTTAAACGATTTAAGCGCCAAGTGTCCAGACATCGTGGAGGAGTTGAGCGGGTTGCATGACGATTGGACGGATCGGTGTCAGGTTCAGCCGTGGAAAGATATTCTAGAATCGCGCGATAAGCCGGAAATGTAGGAGCGATCTCCAGGTCGCGACTTCCTGTCAGGAGCAAAGAGGATTCCATATTCGATTTGATAATTGCAGATTTTTGCACCTCTAGACTCGGGGGAGATTGCGCCGGGGAATAGAGAGGTCACCATGTCTACACTTGACTGGATTACTATAGAAGGATTTAAAAGCATCAAATCTATTGAGGAGTTGCCACTTCACCCAATCAACGTCCTGATTGGAGCGAACGGCGCCGGGAAGTCGAACTTCATCGATGTCTTCTCATTCCTTAAGGCCATACGCCTAGGGGAACTTAAAGACTATGTCATGCGGGCTGGCGGCGCCGAAAAGATACTTCACTTCGGTTCAAAGACAACCCGGCAGCTAAGTATTGGAATCAGTTTCGAGAAAGAAAAGAGAGAATACAATATAGTATTGGCTCCGGACGATGCCGATGGTATGTTTCCATCAGAGGAGGGATTAAAGCCTATTAGTGAGGGGGCCAGGACTTCGGTCAAACGGGAGCAGATAACCAGTGAGTCCTTTTCTACGGATTACGGGATCCACGGACGGGGTGGCGAGGCGGGTATTTACAACTCCAAGGACAAATCCAGCGCAATTCCTCGGGTTCGGGAACACCTTCTTCAATGGCGAGTGTACCACTTCCACGATACAAGCGCATCGTCACCCATAAAGAAGACCGTAGCCGTGGACGACAATCGTCACTTGCGGAATGACGGCTCGAATCTCGCCGCTTACCTGTATTATTTGCGCGAAATACATGGGCGCTCCTACGACATGATACGACGCACGGTACAACTCGTCGCACCATTCTTTGACGAATTTATCCTCGAACCACGCAGACTGGAGGAAGATACGATTCGGTTACAATGGAAGCATCAGGGGTCAGACGGCTATTTTGATGCCGCTTCACTTTCTGACGGATCACTGCGGTTCATCGCTTTGACGACACTGCTGCTGCAGCCACCTGAACTGCGTCCTTCGGTCATTCTCCTCGACGAACCGGAGCTAGGAATGCATCCGTACGCGATGACAATTCTTGCCTCCCTCGTTAAGCAAGCCTCCGTGAAGACCCAAATTGTTCTTGCCACACAGTCTTCGCTCCTCCTTGACCATTTCAATCCTGAAGACGTGCTCGTAGTTGATCGCGTGGAAGGAACAACGCGATTCACGAGGCTGGACGGAGAGAGACTGAAAAATTGGCTTAAGGACTATAGCCTCGGTGAACTCTGGGAGAAAAACGAGCTAGGCGGTCGTCCCGCTCCTGAAGTTACAGATTGGGAGTGAGTGCAATGACTAGATTGCTCGTTCATGTAGAGGGTGAAACCGAGGAGGACTTCGTCAATCAAGTGCTCGTACTAAATTTGTATCGTTGTGGTTTCTCAAAGGTCAGCGCCCGATTAATAGGGCGTGGCCGTCAACGTGATCGTCGCGGCGGAATTCAGGCTTGGACGGTAGTCCGAAGAGACATTGTGAACCACCTCAGGGAAGATCCAACAGGCATTTCCACAACAATGGTGGATTACTATGGGATGCCGCAAACTGGTTCAAGGGCCTGGCCTGGACGCGCCCAAGCTATCAACCTCGCGTTTCCGAAAAATGCAGGGTCGATTGAGAACGCCTTAGCAACCGATGTCTGCGAACAGATGGGGACGGACTTCAATCCAGATCGATTCGTTCCTTATGTCATGATGCACGAGTTTGAAGCCATGCTCTTTAGCGATTGTGAGAGGTTCGCAGAAGGTATTGGGGAGCCTCGGCTCGCCCCGAAATTTCGAGCCATCCGGAACAATTTTGCAACACCGGAAGAGATTGATGACTCTCCCCAAACCGCGCCATCCAAACGTGTCCAATCGCTTGTGCCCGGGTACGAAAAGCCATTCTGGGGAACTTTGGCAGTGTTGGAGATTGGGCTTTCGGCAATCCGGTCGGAATGTCCGCATTTTTGCAGTTGGTTGGACCGGTTAGAGGGTATACCTGCTCGTTTGAATGTGTAGTTAGGACAGGAAAGTATGCAGAACGTTCAAAATAAATGTTGCCCCTCGATTGCATAAAGGAAAAGTGTTGCTTAGGATTTGACTGAAGATAGGAGTGTCGTAATGAAAACGAACAGGAATACCGAAGCTACGGAGACACGAATTTCGACACGACCAGACGTTCGGATTTCGGCGGAGAATTTCGGTCCTATCGCGAATGGCAGTATAGACTTGAGACCGCTGACTGTGTTCGTCGGTCCGAGCAACACCGGAAAGACCTATCTCGCAACGCTTATCTACGCGCTTCACAGGATTCTCCCCGATTTCTCGCTGCTTCCAGTTATGTACAATCACCTCCATCATTTATTGCAGGACCTAGGAGATACCAAGGCATCAACTGGAGAGGCTTACTCGTGGGAAGTGGAACTCCAAGAGCTTGTCAAGGAACTTGAGACCAAAGGCAGACGCTTCATGTTCGCGGATTTGCCCGAACCCGTACGCGACCGGTGGCAGGTCGTTCTCAAAAACAACGAGCTGCTGGGCGAGCAGTTAAAAACCGAACTACAGCGCTGTTTCGGCATTCAGTCCGTTTCTGAGCTTGTAGGTCTTTGGGGAAACTTGGACAACGTCAAGCTTTCATTGGGAGTCACTGAAGAAGATCAGCCCTTATGGAATTTCGACATGAAAATCTCGTCCTCAGGTATTATTACAAATGGACGGCTCCAAGATATGGTTATCTTTCCCGATGGCGGGGCGGTTCCTAACCGCTTGGGATATAGGAATTTTCGAGAGTTGACCAGAAAGACTGTCGAAGAATTCTTCGATGAATTCCTGTATTCTGCTACTTGGAATGACAGACGACGTGTTGAAACATACTACCTCCCCGATGCACGGAGCGGAGTGATGCTGAGCCATCGCCTCATTTCAAGTTCCTTGATGGCAAACGCAACTCGTGCGGGGCTAGAGCCATTTCCGGAGTTCCCGACGTTTTCAGGTATAGTAGCAGATTTCCTGCAACAACTTATCCTTTACGAAGAGGAACGTACAGCCGACAGTGTCATGAAAAACTTTGCCGATGTGCTTGAACGTGATGTGCTTGATGGGCAGATACGCGTGAAAAGAACTCCGGCGGGAGGGTATCCGGACTTTGTGTACCAGCCACGGAAATCGAAGAAAACCATTCGCTTGGCTCGTGCGTCGTCTATGGTAACCGAACTTGCACCCGTTGTAGTGTTTCTCCGAGGTATGATTGCCCGCGGCGACTTGCTCATCATCGACGAACCCGAATCTCACCTACATCCCGATATGCAGGTCGAGTTTACGCGCTTTCTTGCGTCCGTTGTCCGTTCGGGCGTCCGAATCATCATGACAACTCATAGCGAATGGGTATTAGACGAACTCGCCAATCTGGTACAGGCATCGGAGCTAAGCGAAGCCGAGAGGGAAGCAATCAACGGAAGCGACATCGCACTCAACGAAAATGAGGTGGGGGCTTGGTTGTTTCAGCCTAAGAAACGCCCTAAGGGCTCGGTTGTGAAGGAAATTCCGCTGAATCGAGAATCGGGAACGTTTGCCGTTGGCTATGACAAGGTTGCTGCGGATGTCTATAACCGGTGGGTTGAGATATCTAGCCGGGCGGATGAGGACGAGAGTAAATGAGCAATCTCTCAAATGCCGTCCGCGAAGAGGTTTCGGAGGAGTGTCTAACGACAAGGTGCCAAAAAGTAGGTTGCAAAGTAAGTCTTCCAAGCATTGGAGGGTTTCCAGATAGACAGCGTCCATACGCCGTTATTGATTTGGACCATTCTCAATCTCCGGCTCCACAAGATAGGCTACGCTGCGATTTCCTTTTCATCGGAGAATGCAAAAGTCAAGACTGGGTTGTGCCTTTGGAACTGAAGAGAGGTCAGCCAACTGCGAATGAAATTGTACCCCAACTCCGGGCAGGCGCATCAATCGCGGAGGACATTGTACCTAGAAATGCGGAAGTTAAGTTCCGGCCGGTTGCAGCCTACGGCGGTGAACTGAAGCGGCATCAGTGGAACCATTTCAGAAAGAAAGTAAATTGGATAAGATTTCGAAATCAGAGTGAAGGTGTTCGCCTCATCCGCTGCGGAGCGAGTCTAGAACAGGCGCTTAAATCCTCGTAAAAGTTCGGCTGAATAATAATGGTACAGGCATTTTTCAAGATTTGGAGGGAAGTCTTCCGGGTTTCTTGTTGTCTTGTGGGATACAGCTTCCGTGCCGATGGCTCCTCCAAAGGCTGGTGCGCAGTGCGCACCTTACATGACTCTCTACAGTGACCGAATTTTCAGGAGAGAACGAAGATAAGAAATGAACAGACACCTATTACTAGACACACGCGTCACGGAAAGAACGCGGAACGCGAAACTCGTCGTTGCGTCTGCGGAAAAGGATCGGCGCAACCCGCTCTTCGGCGAGGACAAACCGTGGGAGCAACGGTTCGACAATCTCTACCCGAATGTGATGTATGACCGGGAAGAAGAGTTGTACAAGTGCTGGTACAGCCCCTTCATCTCGGATCTTCCAGCCAAGGGGGTCGGCTTGGGGGAGCGGCAGCAGAAGGAATACAACCCTCCGAAGGGTAGGGAGATGGGGTTGTGTTACGCCACCTCCGAAGACGGGATTGTGTGGGACAAGCCGGAACTCGGGCTCGTCGAATTTGAAGGGAGCACGAGGAATAACCTCGTCATCCGCACCGTGCACGGGTCGGGCGTCCTGAAGGAGGATCGCGAGAAGGATCCGGCGAAGCGTTACAAGATACTCACATCGTGCGGACGGAAGGGGTTGTGCGTCTCGTTCTCGCCGGACGGTGTGCGGTGGGAACCGCCAACGTTGTGTCCCACAATCAATCCTTATCGGGTTGACGGCACGCATTATAATGTGCTGTGGGTCGAGGAGTTGGGCGAGTATGCCGGGTTCACGCGAATGCGCGACCCGTGCGACGATGGCTCCAAAGAGGTAATGCAGCGTCACGGGGCTTGGCCGCCGCGGCAGGTGGGGAGAACGACGAGCAAGGATTTCGCGAACTGGACGCAATCCACAGCGGTCATGCAGGGAGTGGACGAAAACCGTCAGATATACTCCATGCCCGTCTTCCGCCATGGGAACGTGTATCTCGGGCTGCCGGTCATCCATAACCAACAGACGGACAGGGCGTGGACGGAGTTGGCGTGGAGCCCCGACACGATTAACTGGCGTTTCGTGTGCCCCGGCTCGCCGCTCATACCGAACAGCGACGAGGTGGGGACGTACGACTGGGGGTGCGCCTACTCGTCCGCCTATCCAATCATCCTTGAAGACGAGATTCGTCTCTATTACGGCGCGAGCAACTGGCTGCATTTCGGTTGGCGCGACGGCTTTCTCTGCTTGGCGCGGCTGCGCCCGGACGGGTTCGCGGGGTACGAGCAAATCTCCGCCAAAGTGCCCGCGGTTGTCACAACCAAGCCGATGGCGATCACGGGAAGCGTTCTTCACCTGAGCGCGGATGTTTACGGCGTTGGCTCGGTGAACGTGCGCCTATTGAATAAAGCCGATGAAGGGGTGGTCGCCGAGAGCGAGCCGATAGAGGAGACGGTTACGGACGGCGTTGTTGTGTGGCGGAACAGTTTTTCGCTTGGTTCTGTCAAGACTGAAGAGTTGCGGATCGAGTTCAGCATGAACGGCGCCAAGTTGTATTCGTTCGGCTTTGATTTGAGACGGTAAAGCAAGTTCAGGTATTGAATTCATATTGTAAAAAGAAGAATTGTAATGTCATCTGAACATCCCAATAGGAGATGAAACAACCACACATGGGGGTTATCTAATGCGAAACTACACCTTGTGCACTATTGCCACGCTTGGCATGGCTTTGAACTTACTCCTGGCATTCTCAGCGGCGCACGCTCAGGGGCTCCCCGATCCTGTGCTCAACTTCGACGCCCTAAAAACCGATCAGAAAGGCGGTGACAAAGCTTGGAGAAATGCGGGCGCGGCCGGCGGCGAAGTGGAAAGGACGGGAAACCCGGAATTGGAAGAGGGTCGCATCGAGATTCCAGCTATCCGATTTAAACAGGACACCAAATGGTATACAGCGAAAAAATCCGGTTCGACGTTCAGCAATAACGCGCCGGGAGGTGATGTCCCAGTCGTGAATCTTGAGGACTTCACGATGGGGCTGCTGCTGAGGATTAACGGCGGCTTAATTCGAGAGGAACACCATCTGGTTGGGCTGCAGGCGAATCCGAGAGAACAGGTACAAAATGTACGAATCTGGTTAGACCAAAACGGAGGCGGTTTCGATAACATTAGTATCGCCCAGGGCGCTATCGGGGCACGCGCCGATCTGCGCGTCGGTCAGACACAGATGACGTTCACCCAAGGCAAGTGGCACTGGACGCATCTGGTGTTCAGAAGCGGGGATAGCCTCACCGGTTACATCAACGGCGAGAAGGTTTCCGAGAGCCGGACGACGGTAAAGTGGAATAAAAAGCATGCTATGTCCATGCACGCCATCTTCTCTCATAGCCGGCCGGAAGCACATCGAACTTGCAATTGTTCAATATCTGTCTACCGAGTGTATGATCGGGCGTTAAGCGACGCTGAAATTGAGCAAGATGTGCGGGGTTCGTTCGCGGTTGATCCGACGGGGAAATTGGCGACCACCTGGGGCAACCTTAAGCGCGGGATTTAGTCTCTAAATAGTTTACTGGCTAAATATTCAGTGGTTACGAGAATGGCGCAGGAAACCGTTCTACCACGCCGGTGGGTGCGATCAAGTGACTGGAAGAGGAGTAAGACTTGCTATCGCCTTGGGATCTCTACCGGATTTCTATCGCGTTCGTTGTCCACTCACTTGATCACTCGCTAATCGCTCGCTTGATCTATCCGCTCAGATGATCGATAGAGATCCCATCTGCAGGTCGCGACGCCCCACTCCGGACGGAGTGGAATGCAAATAGAAACAGACGGCATTCGTTAATGCACTCCAGAGGAGTGCCATGTGAGGCATTGCGTGCGGTATCCGATCGCGATAGAGTTTTCTGTTGCACAATTGTGGAAGCGATCAAAGCAATGAACAATGGCTGATTAAGCGAGCGATTAGATCAAGGGTGTGAATAACGACCGCGATAGAAATCCCATATCGTTCCCATAGAAATCTTACAGATTGAACCAAACAGACCAGATGGCTAAAATCTCCCTGCTTGGCTACGACGCTTGATTGACACCGTTTGCTACCCAGCTTTAATGTACAAAGTCGAGTTTAAACTGATTGAGGAGGTTCGACGCTCGTGATTAGCGTGGATGAAGCCAAGATTCGGTTGACTGAAGAGGGCTACTGTGTGTTGGAGGGATTGTTGGATCCGGCGGAAGCGGATCGGTTCAGCGAATTGTCACGTCCCTTTATGAAGGCACCCGAACCGAACTTCTATCATCTGGGAGGCGCCATCAACGACGTGCCGCAACTCGCGCCGCTGTGTATCCACCCGACCATACTCGAGATTGCCGAACATGAACTCGGGGAGGGGTTTATACTCGCCAACAACGTGGATGTCACGCTGACCGAACCCGGAGCTCCGCCCCAAGGACTGCATGCGGACGTACCGTTGGGGTGGATGCCTCAACCGTGGCCCGCGTTTCCCACCGCATTGCAGGTATTCTGGATGCTCACCGATTACACCCCGGATAACGGAGCAACGGTTGTCGTGCCGTTCAGTCACCATGCGCGGCGGCATCCGACGCGAGCCAGCTATCCGCAGGAAGTCCCGGTGCTTGGCCGCAAAGGATCCGCGTTCCTCATGCGACCCGGCGTGTGGCACCGGCGCGGCGAAAATACCAGCCGGGCCCGAAATCGAGGTACGGTCAACATCTTCTACCTGCCGCGGTACATCCACCGCCCCAAAGACTCGTGGCCCTTGGTGAAGCCGGACGTCTATGAACGATTGCCGCAGCGTCTACAAGACATGACGATTTCTGCCTGATGTCAAGAATGTAAGTATCCTGCGCCGATGTTTACCGCGAGCCTTGTTCAACGATTGAACAAGGTAATCATCTCAATGTAGGAGCGATCTCCCGGTCGCGACCCGCACTTCGTTGTAGGGGCGATCAAGCGAGTGGATAGCGAGGGCGATAGAGATCCTATCCGAATCGCGGCATCAATATTGTTGGTTTTCGATGCGCTCAACCCAACCTATGAACTATAGGATTTCTACAACGTTCAATCCCAGATAGTGTCAATTGATGGACGATTCGAGTATTTATCCGTGACTGTAGGAGCGATCTCCGAATCGCGACCCGTGCCTCCTTGTAGGAGCGACCTCCCGGTCGCGACCCGCACTTCGTTGTAAGGGCGATCAAGCGAGTGGATAGCGAGGGCGATAGAGATCCTATCCGAATCGCGACATCAATATTGTTGGGTTTTGCTGTGTTCAACCCAACCTGCGAACTATAGGAAGGCTATAGCGTACAATACCAGATAGTGTCAATTGATGGACGATTCGAGTATTTTTCCGTAACTGTAGGAGCGATCTCCGAATCGCGACCCGTACCTCCTTGTAGAAGCGATCTCCGAAACGCGATCCGTACCTCTTTGTAGGAGCGACCTCCCGGTCGCGACCTCATGTCGCTAGGTTAAGTTTGATCCAACAAAAGACGCACAATAAATCGTACTACTACAAATCGAACCGAGTAAATTATACATGTTAAATTGTCATTTGCATCGACTATAACCTTTAACGAGGAGTTCTACTTAATGTCAATTAACGAGAGTGTGCTGCTGCTCGACGAAGCGCTGATCGACACCGAGAGCGGCATCCAACGAGAGGTTCACCCCGGTACGAAGAGTGATTTCGTCATGGAGCCCGACAAGGACAAACCGTGGGAGTACTGCGGACCGGGAATGAGCAAACGCATCCACCTGTATGGCACCACACTTTACGATGACCTCATGGGGAAATACCGGATGTGGTATTTCGCCCGGATGGGGCCGCATTGGCGCGAGGAGGCGGGGAACTATCAGATTCCCGGTTTGTTTGTGCCCCGTACCGACGAGAAGCCGTACAATTGCAACGGCGTGACCCAAGACAAGTACGGACGCACCCTCGTGGACAATGACCGGGGCGATCTGACCTGCTATGCGGAGAGCGATGACGGCATCAACTGGGTCAAACCGAATCTCGGCATCTTTACATTCAACGGCAGTCCCGACAACAACATCATCTGGGATCTCCACGGCGCCTCGGTGTTTATCGACCGGGAAGAGCCGGATCCGAACAAGCAATACAAAGCTATCGGGTTTTGCCGCCGCTACCGCAACATCTTTCTCATCACCTCGCCGGACGGCATCCACTGGGACGACAAGGACAACGTCGAGCCCGTCTCGGATCGCGGGAACGAGGGCACGTTCAACGTGATCTGGGATCCCAATAGCCAGCTATTTCGGGCGTATTCGGTTATGCGGTTCGATGACGTAGACAAGCGCCGCGTCATCTGCTATACCGAAAGCCCCTCTCTTGAGGGACCTTGGAAAGATTCGGTACCCATGCTGGAGCCGACGCACTGGGACGACGAGGTCGGTCGCCGCAAATACGGTGCTCTGCGCGCCGAATTCCACAATCTGTCCGCTTTTCGGTACAACAACCTGTATCTCGGTTTGGTGGGAGCGCTGTACGTGACCGCCGACCAGATTCCCGGGCAGCAGAATCAGGTGCCGTGCGACGGCCCGATTGACTCGCAAATCGTGTACAGTCGCGACGGGATTAATTGGGCGCACGCCGACCGGGAGCGCACAGCGGTCATCCCGCGCGGGGAGGGGGACGCCTTCGACCGCGGTATGATAATCGGAACAGCCAAGGAACCGATAATCGATGGAGACGAAGTCCACTGGTACTACACCGGCTGCGAACACACGCACGGCGAGACGGATATGGAAAAACGGGTGAAGCGCTTGGCGCGCGCCACGTGGAAACAGCACCGGTTCGTCGGGCTGAGCGCTCCGGACGACGGCACGGTCACTACCAAAACGCTGTCTCTGCCCGGCGATGCGGCGGGTCTGGAAGTGAACGCGGACGCCGAAAGCGGGCAGGTGCGGGTTGAACTTTGCGGCGCGGACGGACAGGTATTGGACGGATTCTCTCGAGAGGATTGCCCCCCATTGAGAAGTGATCAATTGAAGTGGCGGGTCAATTGGAACGCCGCCGATATTTCAAGAATCAACGGAGATGTAAAGATTCGGTTCGTGATGAATCGGAGCAAGCTATACAGTTTCACATTCCGCAATGCGTAAACGGGGAGTCCCATTTTTTTCCATACACATTATGATCGTACATCAATTAACGGAGACAATACGTGTAATTTTCCACAATCTCGCATGCGCCCTCGTAGCGCAAACTGTATGAAATTTAATAATTTCAATCGGTAATTCCATTTTTCCCTTGGCCCGGTAGGTGCGGTTTCTAACCGCACCATTCAACTATAGGTAGGAGCGATCTCCAGGTCGCGACCTCCTTATTTATATTGGATATTTGCGAGAAAACCACTGAATTGCTCTCTCGCTAAGCATTTATTGCTTTCAAGACTGTTACAAGAAACCGTTCTACCACTCCGGTAGGTGCGGTTTCTAACCGCACCGCACCATTCAACTATAGGTAGGAGCGATCTCCAGGTCGCGACCTCCTTATTTGCATTGAAATTTACCGAGAAAACCACTGAATGGCTCTCTCGCTAAGCATTTATTGCTTTCAAGACTGTTACAAGAAACCGTTCTACCACGCCGGTAGGTGCGGTTTCTAACCGCACCATTCAACTATGGGTAGGAGCGATCTCCGAATCGCGACCTACTTATTTGCATTGAAATTTACCGAGAAAACCACTAAATGAAGATTAACGAGAATATGCTGCTGCTTGACGAAGCGCTGATCGACGACGAAAGCGGGATCAAACGAGAGGTACAGCCCGGGAAGAAGAGCGACTGCCTCATGCAGCCTGACAGGGACAAACCGTGGGAGTATTGCGGGACCGGGATGAGCAAATGCGTTTGCATCTACGGAACCACGCTTTACGATGATCTGACGGGGAAGTACCGGATGTGGTATGCCGGTCGAATGGGGCCGCACTGGCGCTTTGAGAGCGGAAACTATCAGATACCGGGCTTGTACGTGCCGCGTACCGACGAGAAACCGTACAATTGCCACGGCGTGACCCATGACACGCATGGGCGAGCCTTTGTGGACAACGACCGGGGCGACTTGACGTGCTATGCGGAGAGCGATGACGGAATCAATTGGGTCAAACCGAATCTAGGCGTTTTTACCTTTAACGGAAGTCCCGATAACAACATCGTCTGGGATCTTCACGGCGCCTCGGTGTTTATCGACCGGGAGGAGGGGGATCCGGACAAGCGGTACAAGGCTATCGGGTTTTGCCGCCGCTACCGCAACATTTTCGTGATTACGTCGCCGGACGGCGTCCGATGGAACGACAAGGACAACCTTGAGCCTGCCGCGATTCGTCAGAACGAGGGCACGTTCAATGTGATTTGGGATGCTCACAGCCGGCTTTTCCGCGCGTATTCGATTGTTCGGTTCGATGACAGAGACAAGCGCCGGGTTATCTGTTATACTGAAAGCCCCTCTCTCGAAGGTCCGTGGAAGGACTCCCAACCCATGCTGGAGCCGACGCACTGGGACGATGAGGTCGGGCGCCGCAAATACGGCGCTCTGCGTGCTGAGTTTCACAACATGTCCGCGTTTCGGTACCATAACCTGTATCTCGGATTGGTGGGCGCGCTGTACGTGACGGCGGAGCAGATTCCCGGCGAGAAGAACCAGATGCCGTGTAACGGACCGATTGATTCTCAAATCGTGTACAGCCGGGACGGAATTAATTGGGCGCACGCTAATCGGGAGCGGACGCCGGCGATTCCCCGCGGAGGCGCCGAGGCGTTCGACAGCGGCATGATCGCCGGAACCGCGAAGGAGCCCATTATCGACGGCGACGAGGTTCACTGGTGCTACACCGGCTGCGACTACACGCACGGCGAAGTCGATCTGGACAAAAAGATGACCCGCGTGGGTCGCGCCACGTGGAAACGGCACCGGTTCGTCGCGCTGAACGCACGTGACGACGGTGTGGTCACTACGAAAGCAGTGCCTCTGCCGGACGATGCGGATGGTTTGGAGTTGAACGCCGATGCCGAAGGCGGGCAAGTGCGAGTCGAACTGTGCGGGGCGGACGGACGGGTATTGGACGGTTTCTCTCGGGAGGATTGTCTTCCGTTGAGAAGCGATGAGTTGCGGTCGCGGGTCAAATGGAAAGCCGCAGACATTTCAGCAATCCACGGGGATGTGAAACTCCGGTTTGTCATGAATCGGAGTAGATTATACAGTTTCACATTCCGCAAACGGTAAACAGGGGGCACGATGATGGAAAACAGTGATGTTTCCGGTTCACAGCCGGGATACACGCAGGCGGGGAAGATAGATTTCTCCGGGAAAGTGGCGTTGGTTACGGGCGGGGGACGCGGTATCGGTGCCACCATTTCGCTGGTGCTGGCGCAGGCGGGCGCGGACATTGTCATCAACCATAGCAAAAGCCCGGAGGAATCGGAACGGATTCGGGGCAAGGTTGAGGCGATGGGTCGGCGTGCCGTTGTCATTGGCGCGGATGTTGGGTATAGCGCACAGTGCAGGGAGCTGGCACAAGGCGCAACCGAGGCGTTCGGGAGGGTGGATATCCTGGTGAACAACGCCGGGATGGGGCAGCCGCACAAGATTGTGGACACGCCCGACGAGGAATGGGACCGCGTGATGAACGTCAATGCGCGCGCCATGTTTTCGCTTGCCCGCGAGTTGTTGCCGGGAATGATGGAGCGGAAGTTCGGGCGCGTGGTTTCGATTTCGTCAAACATCGCGGTGTACGGGCGCGGCGGCGGCTCTTTCGCCACTTATGGCGCGTCCAAAGCGGCGATGATTGCGCTGACCAAGGGGATTGCGCACGAGGGCGGACCGTATGTCACGGCAAACGCCATCTGTCCGGGTCCGACGAACAAGGATTTGGCGGAAGACAGAACGAAACCGATAGCGATTCAGGACGATGAACCCCAGAGCTGGCTCGGCATCCCGTTCTTGATCAACCGGAGAGGAACGGCGGAGGATATTGCCCATGCGGTGAGTTTTTTCGCTTCGGATGCCGCAGAGTTTGTCACCGGTCAGACGTTGCATGTGAGCGGCGGTCTGTTCATGCCCTAAGCGGCACGGGCGTGTGGCGCTTTTTGTAGGAGCGATCTCCGAATCGCGACAGTCTGATCGTCGGGTTTCGCTCCAGAGGAGCGACATGTCTGTAGAATACGATGTGCGACCGTCTTGCGCTCCAGCGGAGCGCCATGTCAGTTGTAGGGTGGGCGCTTATCACGCGAATGAATAATGACTAACCAAACGATTTAATAACAACTGCGATAGGTTGTAGGTTGGGTTGAGCACAGCGAAATCCAACGATTTTAATGTCGCAATTAGGAAACTACTCGTACAGTTACACTGTTTGTTCAGGGTGAGCGCGTGAGCAAGGGAATGGTCGATTGGAAGGAGTTCTCCGTTGAGGTATCCGGGCAACCGCTGGGGTGTTTGACGGCGGAACCTGATGAACTATCGGACCGCCCGGCGCTGCTGCTCAATCTTGCGGCAGACCGAACGAATTCCCTGACAGCGGAGCCTTACAATATCACGCCGAGGATGTTCCTCGACGCCGGGCATCGCGCGGCGAGTTTTGATTTGCCGTGCCACGGCGTCCGGGAGGTCTCGGGGCAGCCCCGAGGGATTCCCGGATTCTGCGCGGAATGGCGGAGAGGGGTCGACGTGTTCGCGGGATTCGTTAATGAGGGACGCGCCGTTATCGACGCGCTGATTGAGCGCAATCTTGCCGAGCCGGGCCGCATCTTTGTTTCCGGCACCTCGCGCGGCGGTTATTGCGCACTGCGTCTGATGGCAGCGGACGAGCGTATCGGAGCCGCCGCGGGGTTTGCTCCGGTGACCGACTGGCGGATTCTGAACGAGTTCGCGGAAGTCAAGAATACGCCCGAAATGGCGGAGTTGGCGTTGTCCCGATTTGCGAGAACGCTGGCGGGGCGCGCCGTCTGGACGGCAATCGGCAACTGCGACGCGCGGGTTGGAACGGATGCGTGCCTGCGATTTGCGGAAGCCGTGTTACGAACGGAAGCGGGAGCGGGGTGTTCGTCGTCGAGGTTCGAGTTGCATGTCGTGCCGGAGAGGAATCATCAGCTTTCGGAAAATTGGCGCCGGCTCGGTGGGCAGTATCTGTTGGATCAAGCGAGCAAATAACGAGCGCGATAGTAGATCCCTCATGCAACCGTAGCTTTAGGTGAGAATCCGCCGTTGTACCCCTCAAAGACGGGTGACGCACATGAGAGTGAAGACAATGTACCGGGGATTCAGCCGCTTTTGGCTGGTGCTGTCATTCTTACTGGGGGCTTTTGCTTGGTTTCTCAATGGTGCCAAATCAGCAGTTCTAACTTTCATCATCGTCATGGCCATCGGTCATTGTATTTTTTGGGTGGTCTCTTGGATCGCCGCGGGCTTTCGTGAATGAGAAAACGGTTTGGTTGGAAATCGCGACACAAACAGAGGCACGATTGACGGAACGGATAACGAGCAGGATTACTATGGGATCTCTGTGGCGTTGCCTATTCAGTCACCTGATCTATCCATAAGATTGATCCCGTGTTACATGCGCGATCGCGAAGGAGCAGGCGCCGTAACCCCGCCCCTACGGGAAGGGACACGGGGATTTGCTATCGTGTGGGAAATACTATTGGGATCTGCTATCGCGGTCACTATTCGATCCCTCGATCCTTCGTTGATCACTAGGTTGATCGTTGTCCGCTCGGTTGCACCCTCGTACCGGGCGCTTTCGGTAGGAGCGATCTCCGAATCGCGACATTATAATCATTGGGATCAAAAGCTGAAAGGCTGGTGCGCAGAGGATTTCTATCGCCCTCCCTAATCAGACGGTTGATCCTATTCGGTCGGTTGACCGCACCCTACAGGGTTGGAGCAAATGACACAGGAGTTGATATGAGCATGAATAGCGATATATTGTACGCGCCGCTGCCGTTCAAGGCGAAGCGTGACTCAAGTTGGAACCGTGAAGGGTATAACGGGGATGGGAAGGTATATCCCGCCTCTCAGGCAAGCGTTATCGCGGAGATTCCGGGACCGGGAATGATTGTGCATATCTGGTTCGCACTTAGCAATTACAATGCCGAGGAACCGCTTTTTCTGAGGAAGAACAGCTTGGAGTTCTATTGGGATGACAACGAATTTCCGAGCGTGCGCGTGCCGTTCGGGGATTTCTTCGGCGTCGGACACGGGAAGATTCGCGATTATACCTCGGCGTTGTTCGAAATGTCGCTGAATCCCGGAGCGTCAACCGCGTCGTTTAATTGCTGGGTGAAAATGCCGTTTCAAAAACGCGCCAAAGTGGTGGTCAATAACGAATCCGAGGTGGAGATTCGACTCTTTCACTACTTTGATTATCGGGAGCTGGAGAAGCTGCCCGAACGGTTATACTATTTCCATTCGAATTGGCGGGCGGAGATGCCGCGCCAGGCGACGCCGTTAATTGACGGCAAGGAAGGTCCCAACCTCACCGGTGACGACAACTACTGTATCCTGGACACGAGGGGCGAGGGGAATTTCTTGGGGTGCAGCCTGAGCGTGGACAATTTCGACGGCGGCTGGTGGGGAGAGGGCGACGACATGATCTTCATCGACGATGAACCGTTTCCGCCGTCGTTCCACGGCACCGGCAGCGAGGATTACTTCAACCAAGCATGGGGAATGCAGAATTGCTGCTATCCGTATGCGGGCACACCGTTGTTTAACACTGATCACGTGAATTGGGAGGGTCAATGGTCGATGTACCGCTATCATATTCAAGATCCTATTCCCTTCACGAAATCGCTGCGAGCCACGATAGAGAACGGTCACAACAACCATCGGAGCGACGATTATTCGTCGGTGGCGTATTGGTATCAGCATCCGATTGTGGAAGCGCTGGCGTTACCGGAGATGGATCAGCGCTTACCACGGCAGCACGAATACCCGAGTTGAGTTGGTCGTATCGGAGGGAATGTTGACGGAGGTTGTACGTTTTAGAGCTTGTTTGAAAATCCATTTTGGATAGAGCTATTTTCCTGAGACCAATCTTGTTCCTAAAATTAAGATGAAAACACTACATTGGCGTTTGTAAGCCCCGCAGGACATCAAATGAGCGAATAGCGAGTGCGATAGAGATCTTGAAGGTGCGTAGAAATAGTAATCCACTACACATCAAGAGCCCCGATTGGGATCAACCGAGTGAACAACGAGGACGATCAAGTCGCCCTGCGACCACGTGACCCAACAAGGAATGCGACGGAGATGCCACAAGCCTTTGTAAGCGCCAGCGGCGCGAAAGGTGTATAGTAACACTAAGGCACTTCACACCAAAGCCCCAGAGGGGCGACAGGTTACATAGTATCAGGAACCGCTGGAGACTTTTTCAATGGTCACTCAAAAAGACCAGATGGTTAAAATCTCCTCCTTCTTTCTCCTACGATGTTTGTTGTCTGGCTCAAATGTACAAAGTCGAGCTTAGCGCCGATGTGAATGACGGAGATGGCGAGGTGGAATCGTCTATGAATATAATTCATGAAGCCAATCGCCAGCGCTGGGATAATCAAGCGGGGATATGGGAGGAACGCTTGAATCGTGCCGACTGCTGGCACCAGTGCCATAAAGAGCCTGAATTGGCATTTAAGGGCGAGGCGCTTGCCGCCATCCGAGAGATTGTCGGCGATCTTCGCGATAAGCGGGTGTGTGTAATTGGCAGCGGAGATAACGTAGCAGCCTACGCACTTGCCGGATTAGGAGCGGTCGTGACTTCCACTGATATTTCGGAGAAACGATTGAAACTGGCAGCACATCGTGCAGAGACACTCAGCGTCTCGATCGATTTTGTCCGTTCTGATGCCGCCGATCTCGGATTTGCCGCCGATTCGACTTTCGATCTGGTATGCTCCACAGAGGGATTTTTCGTGTGGATTGCCGACCTAGAGGGGGTTTTTCGCGAAGTTTCGAGAATCCTGAAGCCGGGAGGCGCATACATTTTCTGCGACATTCATCCGTTCATGCGTCCATGGAAGGAGCAGGTAACGCCTATTGAGGTGGAGAAACCTTATTGGGATACCGGTCCCTTTCGATCATCAAGGGATGAATCGTATGAGTTTAATTGGACCTTGGCGGATTTGCTGAATCCGATGGCACAAGCGGGATTGACATTAAAGAAAGTCGCCGAAAGCCCGGCGCAAGATCCGGGGTTCTGGAAGGAATACGATGATGCGTCTAACCCCGATGAATCGTTGCTTGATTGGAGGCGGAATCCCCGTGCCGGATTGCCTGTTTGGCTAACAGTCGCCGCAGCCAGAGTTGATTGAGGTACACCTAGAACACATTAACAAGCTACCTTGGTTACTTTGCGAAGGGCATCCACACGACTATATAAATTCGGCAATGGCAAAGATGTGTAACGAACCGGAGGCGGTTCATGAGACCCTTTTTTGCGGCAATGCTGATGACGACCATGGCATGTAACCTACCCGAAATTCACAGCCAAAACGACATGTCCGAACGTGGATTGCCCCTCCTCTTCTGGGAGCCGGAAGACATTGCCGACCCGTTCGGCAGGATCGAGTTCCGCGCCGAGCCCTTGCAGAATCTTGGGGCGACGTCCGGTTACCCCCCACATGCAGTACGGCTGCGAAGCGACCAGAGCCGAGGGCGGCAGCTTTATCTATGGGTGGCGGGTTCAAAATTGGGCGGATACGGACAATCGGGAGCTTGAGGTGGTCCGGTGCGCGACGGAAGACGGAATCACGTTCTTTGATGAAGAGGTCGTGTATTCTCACGGCGGAACAGCTTGGCAGGGGTTCGCAAATATCGTTCGCCGTCCGGACGACGGAGCGATATTTGTCTTTTCGTGGGCTGCCCACCGTCTATATGTTTTCCGGAGCGATGACGGAGAAAGTTTCACGCTGTTGACAGAGGAAGCGTATGCCGGGCACGACGCCATGTGTGTGACCTGGTATCCGCCCTTTGGTCAATTTCTCAATTATCAAACGGTGACGCAGCCTTATCCAAAGCGTTACCCCGACAATATTGGCGACTTGCGCCGTGTGCTGTCCTTCCGGCGGTCGGCGGATGGCGTCAGATGGGAATCCTTTTCTCCGTCGTTTCTCGGGGGCGAAGAGCTGTGGCTGCCGGATTCAGCCGATCCCGCGGATCTGGAGTTCTATCGAGTTGTCGTGTTTCCTCATCTGGGGCGGTACGCTATGCTGCTGGTAGATTACATGCCGCCCCCGGCGGAAGCCAACTCCCGGCGCGCCACCACAAAGCACGGGCCATCGTATATGGCGGAATGGGCGATTAGCCGGGACGGGCTAAACTGGAATCGCAGCTTTCGGGACACGAACGCGTACATGTCTCAGTTCTGGCTAGCGCTTCAGGGGCCGCTGGTTCGTGACGGGGTACTTCGGTTCTACCACCCGGACGAAAGAATCGCCGGACTGCCGTCGGATCGGATTTTCTATGCGACCTGCCGAGCAAACGGTGAATTCTCGACCCCGCCCTTTTCGATGCCGGCGGAGGGATTGGTTCTCAACGCTTACGCGACGTATCGCGAGGTGGAACGACCCAGTGGACAGGCTTACATCATGGCGGAGTTGCGTGATGGTGATGGGGAAGTTATTGCGGGTTATGAACGGACGAAGTGTCTTTTCGAGGATCGTGACGGGAGGAGGTTGCCGCTGGTGTGGGAGGGCAAGAACGGGAGCGAATTTGCGGGACAACAGGTGAGGATTCGTTTTTTCCTGCGGGATGCCAAAATCTATGGCATCACATCAGCCGCCAAGTAAAGTTACGATTACGCAGGCGCTTGGTCATGTTGTGCCAGATGGTCAATCAGGTTTTGATTGGTGGCACGCACATCTGTTTTGATGTTGTTCAAATCGTTGTGAATGTCGGTAAGCCGAGTATTGATCGCGTCAAACTGATTCTGAATGCCGTCAAATTGTTTCTGCATACCATTAAACTGGTTCTGCATACCATCAAATTGCCTATGGATGCCGTTGAACCCTAGTTTCATGAAAATACCTAGCGCCGTTGTTAAAATACCTACTCCGAGTGTTGCCACAATCTGTAATTCCATTATAATTAGCCTCTGTATGGCATGGTTAAAATGGATCAGTCTTGTGTTTCCTTCCACGCCTACAGGAGAAATTGTAACCTCATTTAACCAACTTGTCAAGACAGATAAAGACACAATCACTAGGTCCTGTTGACATTAATGTTTGGTGTGTACGTGATCCGGAAGACGCTGGGCTGGTTAACCCAACCCATTGGGCGAGGGGATCTCTATGGGAGTTCTATCGCCCTCGCTATCCGCTCGGTTGATCCCTACGACTATTCACAAGCATCAGTTAATTTATCCGAAATTAAGTCGACTAATTATTTCAGCCAGACGTGGGCTTTTGGCTCAGTCACAATTTATGAAAACTACGAGGTGAAATATGGCAAGAATCAATCGTGCAATCGAGTTGCTTGAACAGGGACAACCGCTCTACTACACGTCCCCCAAGGAGTGCAGTTACGAGGGTGGCATTGAAGCCGTAGGCACATGGGCGGACTATCTCATGTATGAAATGGAACACGGCGTGTATGACGTGCCGGCGCTTCAGGAGTTCATGCGTGGTTTAGCCGCAGGCGGCCCGACGCGGAGCGGGCACCGCACCCCGACGGTGATTGTGACGCTGCCGACCGACGGCACGAACGAGGATGTGGTGCGCGCTAATGCATGGATGATTAAGCAGGTGTTGGCGACGGGCGTTCACGGCATCCTGCTCTGTCATGCGGAAACTCCGGGCGCTGCGAAGGCGCTGGTGGAGGCGGCTCGTTACCCGTTCCAGACGATTGGCGTCGGCGAGGGGCTGGATGTCGGGCGCCGCGGTTCGGGCGGACAGGGCAGAGCGGCGGATGTCTGGGGGGTATCGGTGCAAGAGTACCTGCAACTGGCGGATCCGTGGCCGTTGAATCCGAAGGGCGAGTTGATGTTGGGATTGAAAATCGAAAATCGGCGGGCGCTTGCCAACGTTGAAGCGAGCACTAGCGTACCGGGCATCGCATACGCGGAATGGGGACCGTCCGACATGGGGATGTCGTTCGGATCGGCGCCGCCGCACGACGCGCCGTACCCCGAACCTATGGCAAACGCCCGAGCGCGAGTCAAGGCGGCGTGCGATGCGGTAAATATCGCCTTTTTGAACAGGATGGCTCCTGACGACATCACCGAGATGATTGACGAGGGGGTCATGATTGGCGCGGGAGGCGAAGAATCCGCCAAAATTGGCAGACAATACACCAAACGCACCATGCCGTGGTAAGGCGCCGACAAGTGCGGAGATTGGGTTTCACTATGATAATGGACCCGTAGGTTGGGTTGAACGAAAAAGCGAAATATCCGATGAATTAGTCTTGGCTTTGGAGAGTCCCATCTGAATTCAACACCCAGATAACCGAGTGAAACCCAACGCTTCTATTCAACCCGTAGGTTGGGTTGAACGAGAAACTGAAATATCCTTTTGAACTGGACTTGGCTTTGCAGAGTCTAATCTGAATTCAACACCCAGACATCCAAGTGAAACCCAACGCTTCTATTCAACCCGTAGGTTTGGTTGAGCGAAAAAGCGAAATATCCGGTGAATTAGTCTTGGCTTTGCAGAGTCCCATCTGGATTCAATTCCCAGATATTCGAGTGAAACCCAACGCTTCTATTCAACTCGTAGGTTGTATTGAACGAGAAAGCGAAATATCCGGTGAATTAGTCTTGGCTTTGGAGAGTCCCATCTGGATTCAACACCCAGACATCCGAGTGAAACCCAACACCGCATGTCATTGATGTAAATGCGATACCGCCGAGCGAAAATCAAAGGGAGCACCTACTTCTTCACCGTCGTCACTCACAATCGTAGACCATTTCTTTGCTATCCCAATAACGCAGAATTGCTGCATCAAGCAATTCGGAATACGACGCTACGATATCCCATGCAGGTTGATGCTTTTGTATTGCTTCCTGATCATCTCCATAGCATCTGGACTTTGCCTGAAGATGACCACAACTTCTCAATGCGATGGCGTCTAATCAAAAGTTACTTCAGTCGTTATTGTGATGACAAGTACAGTGGTGTTGTTTCCACATCACGACAAGGCAAACAGGAGCGAGCATTCTGGCAGCGTAGGTTTTGGGAGCACATGATTAGAAACGATGAAGATTTTAAAAACCACGTCGAATACATTCACTTTAACCCCGTCAAACACGGATTAGCGGCCGCTCCCAAGGATTGGGAGCATTCTAGTTTCCATCGTTACGTCGAAACGGGATTGTATGATGAGATGTGGGAAACGGTAGGTGATATATCGTTTGACCCGATTATTGGTAATGAATGAGTTAAGTTGGGTTTCACTACACGTCTCCACACGACTGTATTTGTCGAAGATCAGAAATCCAATGGCTGTGTTAATCATTGGCAATTGGCCGTTCAACCCAACCTACGGGCTGTTCGTTCGCTTGATTCCAACCTACGGGCTGACGCCGAATTCCGCTTCGAATTCACCCCAAATTTCGGGCGGGATGTGCGCGGTGGCGGCTTCGAATCCCTCCTCGACCTCCCGCTTGTCCGCGGGACCGAACATAACGATGCCCTCAACCGGCGCGGCGAGGCAGAACTGCACCGCCAAGTGACGGATGTTCTCGCCCCGCGCTTGGCACCACTTCCACATATCGTGCGCTTGCGGCTTGGCGTCCGGATCCTCCTTTCTTGCGCGGCGGAGTTCATCCTCCGCATTCGGCTCTTCGCCGGTGAGCGTGCCCATCGCCATCGGGCTGGCGAGGATTATTCCGATGTCATGTTCCCGCGCCAGCGGAAGCGTGGTACCCGCAACCGATTGGTCTAGCAGGGTGTAGTCCAAGAATGTGAGTACGATGTCTATGTGTCCGGTTTCGATGGCGCGCCGATGAAACTCGTGTTGACGCACGCCGAGGCCGAGGTGCCGGATGTACCCCTCCCTCTTCATCTTTATCAATTCGTCCAAAGCGTATCCCGGAGCGAGCGGATCCTCAATGTCGATCGGGTCGTGAATCAGCACGGAATCCAGATAGTCCGTCTTCAGGAGTTTCAGGCTGTTCTCCACGCTGCGGCGCGTCGCCGCCGCAGAAAAGTCCTTCTTGCCGTCTTCATTCGGCGGACTGACCTTGGCTTGCAGGTAGACCTTCTCTCGCAACCCGCCGTCCAACGCTTTTCCCCAGCGATCTTCCTGTCCACTGGGGTAGGTGTCGATGTAGTTGATGCCCAAGTCAATTGCGCGGTGGATCGCTTCAATCGTCTCGCGTTCCGAGCCTTGACCCAGCCACGCCGCGCCGAGCCCAAGTGATGCGGGCTTCATCTCGGTGCGCCCCATTCGCCGTGTTTCGAGTCCTGTCATACCATCTCCTGTGTTGCCACCCTATCGTTTTAGCCCTCACCATTATCTGTTGTCAATATAACGCGGATTGCGTAACGAGATCAAGTGAAAAGTTTGAATAGGGATCGCGGGTGTGCGTTCCCTTGTGATTTCAAAAGGCTGGTGGGCAGGGGATTTCTATGGGAACTCTATCGCGTTTGTTATTCACTCACTTGATCGCACCCTACAAACTACAAGCGGTAGATGAGGAGAGTCGAGCAAATAAAAATCGCTCGCAGACGTCAGTTTTTTCTGCCATTTTGCGACATTATTGGCGAGTGGGAATGCCTTCTATCATTTATGATATGATAGGCACGTGATAGGTCAGGTCAAAAAACGTCGTCTCGCGACTGAGTCACAGGTGCAGCGGCGAGGAGCGCCATGACAGATTTAGCCGATGAAATCTTAGTTGAAAAAGCGTTAGCCGGAGATGACACCGCTTTCGGGCTTTTGGTGCAGCGGCATCAACAGGATATCTTTCACCTCGTTCTGCATTTCGTGAAGAATCCTGATGATGCCCAAGACCTTACGCAGGAGGTCATCATCAAGGCGTACGCGCGACTCTCTACCCTTCAGGACGCCGCGAAGTTTGCAAATTGGCTGTGTGGAATCGCCAGAAACTTGAGCATCTAATGGATGCGCCGACAGACGCACAGTTTATCGTATGAGGAAGTGGTGCGTGACGGACAGTTCGAGATCCAGATGACCGAAAACATGGGCAGAATTAAGCGTGTAGCGACGCCCGAAGAGGTACTGGAACAGAAGGAGGTGCGTCAGACCGTCGTGAACGCGATTGAGACGCTATCTGAAAAGAATCGGTTGGTGACGACGCTGCACTACCTTGATGGCATGTCCTACAAAGAGGTCGCTCAACATTTGAACGTACCGGTGAGTACAGTCGAAGGGCGATTGTATCGCTCCCGAAAACAGTTGAAAGGAGAAACTGGCATGACAGAGAAGGTTAGAGATGAATCCAAGATTGAAACAAGGCTTGAAGAAATGCAGCGCGAGATTACCAATCTGCGAGAGCGGTTACAGGGAATCGCAGGTGAATCGGACGCTTTTCATGAGTTTCAAAGGGAGGAGGCGCTTAAGACATTATGTCGTCTCCCCACGGATGCTGAACGGCCGATCGTATGGGGCTACATGGGCGGCTATCGTCCCTCTCCCGGAAGTTTGAAGAAGCGTATCTCGTTTTCGGAGACTGACATCGATAGTTTCCTATCTGAAGCATCGGACGCCGAAATCGCGAATCTTGCAGGAATCTTTACGAATCCCAACGCAGTCGCTATTTTAAGGCAGTTGGTGGAGGGCGAGAGAACGGTTGCGGATTTGGCAAAGGAATGCGGCGTCTCGGAGAGTGAGATAGACATAGCCGTGACGTCGTTAATTGACGCGGAGTTAGCGGCTTGCACGGAGGACAATCTCATTAAACCCGTAAACCATGCCATTTCCTATTTCCTGACGTTCGTAAGCATGACTAGCGACCACCTGGGTCATGCCAAACCTAAGGAATAAGTTAACCACGGCACCGGATACGTGCCGCGCATAGGAGGTGGGGATCGAGTGGTGTGAGAGCCTGTTTGAGTAATCGGCAGCAAAGCTATTTCGGTCATTTATAGGAAGTTTTCGTGTTTTTGTTGTTGTCTGCGGTACACTCGTAGCGTTCCTAGCGTTTTCAAAAGACTGGTGGGCAATGCCCACCCTACAACAATTGCACCGGATTTTCTATCAAGACTTTCCATCGCCTTCCTTAATCAGTCAGTTGATTGGTCGTTGTTAGGACCTCTATCGCACTCCCTAATCAGCCGTTTGATCCATTCGGTCACCTTATCGCACCCTACATGAGGCTAGTGTTTCGCGTTCCGTTTTATACGCCCCCAGGTCGTGACCGCCTTCCCATGCGGGGACGGTAACACGGTTGGGCACAGTATTCTTGAGGATGATTACGATATGCCGCACGTGCGCAGTACATCAAAACGCGGGGCTGGGGGCAGGCCGTGGCGAGTGAAGGCTTACACACGAGTAGATCCTCAACATCCTATTACAGGCGCCCCCGAGTGGGTAGAAGAAAAGAAGGTTGTGGAACTGTAAAGGGGTTAAGCAGACGGACGGGCGGCGGTTGTGTCTTATTCTTTCTTCCTGCCGCTTGTTCATTTATTTGATGTTGGCGCCGATCAGGGCACTGTAGAGGGTGAGTGAGGGCGGGAATGACTTCAACCCTCACTCATATGCCCACCCTACTCGGCATAATGTTAATCGGACGATTGTTTGAGTGCGCCCCAGGTGGTGAGGATTTTGCCGTAGGATTGAACGTCGGCGACCGAGCCCCGGTGGATGCCAAGTGTGCTTGCGGCGTATAGATAGGATCCGCGGGATGTGATCGAATAAATGCCCAGGCCCTCGGCTTCTTTGGGGCCTACGGGCGCCCATGTTTCGGACGACTGGTCGAACAGCCACACGCCGCGGTGAAATAGGTAAAGCGAGGCGAAGATACGGCCGCGATTAACGGCGAGATCGTTGATACCGGAGTGGTAACGCCCGTGGACCGGAAGCCCGCGGTTGAGATGCTCCCAGCGCTGTTCGGCTTCGCTCCAGCGGCCGAAGCTTTTTCCGCCGGCGACGTACAACGTATTATCAAGTACCGCAAAGTCTTCTACGGGGTCGAAGTTGTCGATGTTGGTGTGCACGATCTCCCAAATGCCGCCCGCGTCGCGGGATCGGAAAAGCGAGGAACCCTCGTATACGGCCCAGAGGTAGCCATCGAACTCGGTAATCCACCAGACAGCTTCGCGCAATGGGACATCGGGTACTTTCCATAGCGTTGTTACGGCGGTCCATGACTCGCCGCGGTCATGGGATATCCACGTGCCTTTTTTGTAACCTACGGCGATAACGGCACCGGAATAGGTAACGAGTATTTGGTGCACAAATTTATACACCGAGGTGCCAGGGAAAAGCGGTATCCCGTTGTTTTTGGGCTGCCAGGTGTTCCCGCGGTCGTCGGATCGGAATATGCCGTGGTGTGTGGTGCCAAGGTAGACGGAACCGCCGCCGGCCGCAATGGTTATGACCTGAACGTGCTCGCCGTCTCGGCCGAGGTCGCGGTAGTGCCAGGTGTTGCCGCCGGTTCGGGAGACGTGAATGCCTTTTTCACCGGCGGCGTAGAGGTCCTTGCCATCGGATTCGATTATGAAGAAGGGCGAGTCTATGTCGTAGATAATCTCCCAGTCGGCGCGGATGTCGGCGTGGGCGTCGCAGCTGGAGAGCCAGATAGCCAGCAGGGCGCAGGCGAGGAGGGTGATGAGTAGGATAGCGAGCAGGTTTAGGTATTTCATGGTTTTTTCATAGCCCCAGGTGGCGGCTGCCGGTCTCCCATTCCAAGGTTATGCGGTGGCCGTTGTTCACGTCGTAGTGTGCGGGGCCACAGAGCATGAGTATTGTGAGTAGGGCGCCTTTCTTTGTCTCGTGTAAACGGTGCAGCGCCATATTGTCGGGCCGCTCGGTGATACGCAGGTTTTGGGGCATACCGTCGAATGAAACGTCGATCGTGTGAGTTTCGTGGGATAACTTGTCGATGTTAGGCGGTAAGATTTTCCCGTAGTCAAGGTCCTTGAGAAACGCCTCGTACGCCTCCATATTTTCAACCTTATACGGGGGCGGCCAGACTTGGTTAGTGTCCGGCCATATATCCACAATCTCTACGTTTTTGTGGGGCGGGTCGTCGTCCGCCACGGGTCGGTTAGTCGTGTCGCAGCCGACGAAGAGGATGACAATCAAGGCAATCAGCAGAATAGTTTGCAATCAGCAGAATAGTTTTCATTGTTATTCCCACAAAACGCCCACCCACTCGACGGGGCACCAGAGCGGCAGATACCGGCTACCGCCCTTCCACCGTATGGAAATGTACATTAACTCGTGCTCAGCTATCAAGCTGTTGTGAATGTATTCACAGAACAGGGATACGGTGAGGGTGTTGCCGGTCTCTTTCTCAAGGATAATTGCGCTAGAGTAACGAGAGCAAGTTGTGTGCCACTATCTATTACGCACAAGATCTCGCCCATCATGTGTGGTTGTCCCCCTCCATAGGTTGCCCTGACACGGCACTATCCCACGTATGGCATCAAATTCGCCCTCCGATGTGTTACGGAAACGCAATGATGTTTCGTGCTTTCGCATCCAACAAGTGAACGCCAATGTTCATTTTTTGTGCAACAAGGGCGTTGGCTGTTCTCGCTACAGTGCTGTCCCACCCTACTGTTGGCAATACCATTTCTCTAAAATGATAGAGCGTCGTGGTCAGTGGCTATTGGTTAATTTGTAGGGAGTAAGGAATGGCGGGCAGGGGATCTCTATCGCACGGATGAACTATCGCCCTCACTGTTCGTTCGGTTGATCGCTATCCGCTCGCTTGATCGTGCGCTGGGGCTTAAGTGAGTGGGGTAACAGCATTGTTATATACCTGTCGTCCTTCCAAGGTTCTTTGCTATATGGTGTTACTACAGATGGATTTTCAAACAAACCCTTAACAGTATTTGGAAACCATTACTGGTGGGTTAATCCTTCGTACGCCCCTGTTTCACGCGTGCCCATGTCGTGACTGCCTTCCCATGCGGTCGAATGGGAATTCGAGCACGATAGATACCGTAGACATCGTCGTACGCACTCCCCGCGCCTGCGTACAGGAAGGGCTCGTACGATAGAAGCGCATAAACCGCAAGCCCATTCAGGCCTACGGAAGACCAGGTTTCCGTCCGTGCATCAAAGACGTGAACGCCTTGCCTGTCTGGCAACATATGTCCACTCAGCCCGGCAAAGAGACGACCGCGATTAACAGCCAAACTACTTACCCATGGCGGGGCAGCCGAATCCGAATGGCTCCCAGTCGGAAGCCCTTTCATCAGGTACTCCCAAGCTTGTGTTTCCTCATTCCATCGTGCGATGCCGTCACTCCCGGCGATGTACAGGCGATTATTAAGCGCTGCCCAGTCTGTAACATGGCTAGTCTCGTATTGGCGTAGGCTTTCCCACGTTCGTCCATTGTCAGGCGAACGCCACATCGATCTGTTGGAAATCGCGCTCCACAGATAACCGTCAAACTCCGCCATGGAGTGGATACTGTCTGTCCACCATCCTTCCCACATGTCGGCTACGTCGAGCCATGTCTCGCCACGATCATTTGACACATACGTGCCCTTGTGGTACATCACATTGATAATCTGATCGGGCATGAGGAGGATTCGGCGAACTTCTCCGTAACGGCGTTCCCCGTCGTCTCGCTCGTAAAAACGCAATCCGTCCCGGATTGACTTCCAAGTCAACCCGGCATCATCCGACCGAAATACACCTTGGGTGCGTGTTCCGAGATACACCGTTTCCCCATCGGCTGTGATCGCAGTAACCAAGTCTTTGAACGGGACCGTATACCAGGAGTACCCATCGTTTTGAGAGATGAAGATTCTCTCAGATGTCCCCGCGTAGAGTCCGTTCTCGCCCGCTTCAAGTACACTCACCGATTCCCTGTTCATCCCCTCAAAAAGTTTAATCCATGTCTCGGCACCCCCCGCGGATTCTTGCGCGAGTGCGGACATCGTTACTAGGAGAATGAAAGCGATTGGCATTAAAGTCCGTGACCATATCATTGAATTGCCTCCCTTTGAGCTAACGGCTATCGGGTTGATTGCGTTAGTGGAGCGGAAGCAAGTTGTGTGCCACTATCTACCACGCGCCAAGATCTCGCCCCCATCATTTGTGGTTGTTCCTATCCATTAATTGCATCAAACTCGCCCCTACGAGGGATGGGCGCATGAAAATGGAGACACATCCCAAAATACAGGAAAATCATCTGCAAGTCAATGGTTTAGTATGCGCGCCATTAGGAAGATTGGAACGGATGGAACCAATGGAACCGGGTCTTCTGAAAAGTTCTCTGTAAAAGTTGTATATGGATGGGTAAGGGAATGGGTTCCATCCGTTCCATATCTACATATAACAGCGGAGGAAACGAGTCCGGGCGTGTGTTCGACGGGTGGAACGCATAAATCACATGAAGAAGGAGGGGACTTCTATTGCAGCGGGATTTTCTATGGGAACTCTATAGGAACTCTATCGGGATTAGCTATCAAGATCTGCTATCGCCTTCCCTGTTCGGTCAGTTGATCGTTCGTTGTCCACTCACTTGATCGCTCATTATTCATTCGCTTGAGGGATCTCTATCGCGCTCGCTATTCACTCAGTTGATCTATTCGCTTGCTTAATCCTACAATTTCGCGAGAGCGGGGGAGTGTCACGATTGCCAGTACGAACAAGTCTCGAATCTCCTTGACCAGTTTAGGGTCAAATGGTTCTACTTTTACAAGTTAATGTTACATAAAATTTTTAGATTGATAACTTAACGTATGTGTGGTACATTTTAGTAGGAATCAAGCGGTTGTGCCAGAAAATCGACGCTTCCGAGATTTCGACAGAAGAAAGAGGCAATAGACAATTTGGATAGTTTGCCACAACAGCCTACCGAAAGACAATATATTTCTGTGTTGCTATCCCACAATATGCTGGCGATACATGCACTCAAAGACGGAGGCGCCCGCTGCAGGATAATAGTGGAGTCACTGGATCATGACCGAGGAAAAAGATGTTGGCTTAAAGCAATGGGTACGCGAGATAGATAAGAAGGTGGATAACATACTTGAATTCATGCACAAGATGGAAGTCCATCTCGACTACACATCCAAGCGTATTGATACCCAGTGCGAAAAGTTGGCAAATCAGGACAATCGGCTTAATGCGGTGGAGGACGAAATCCAAAAGCACAAGGGGGAACTCACGATGCTGAAGTGGATTTTGTCCGGGATTGGCGTAATTGCGGCGGTAGCGGTTCCGATTGTTATGATGGTAAAAGGTGGCTGATAAAAAGATAGACATCTTTCCACAATGTCCCGGCGCCCGACGGCATTACAGGCAACTTCGTCGTTCACGGCTGGGACTTGGCAGTACAAGCCAATCAACCGACCAGATAGAGAGGATCAACTGACCGAATAGGGAACGCGATAGAGATCTTAAGGCGATAGTAAATCCTGATAGTAGATCAGAGTCACTACGAAAGTTTTATTTGTTTCTGATTATTTTTAGCTTGATAACTTAACATATGTATAGTATTTTTTAGGTAAAATTAGGTGGCTGTGTCAGAATAACCGACGCTTCGGAAATTTCGACAGGAGAAATAATCAATCGCAGGCAGTAAGTCACACGATGGGCGTTGTGGATGGTAACTCTTCGGGCGGGGATTGGTCTGACCACGGCATTTGTCCTGTCGTGGAAGGTTGGACTGTCGCTTGTAGCCGGTTGCGGTCTTATTGCGTTTGGCATGTGGGTAAATGACTAAAATATGGAAGCCAACTGATTGGTTCGTCGATCTCGACGACGGTGTGGAGATTAACGGCACAACGTCTTGCCTCATCTATTCGGAAGGGGCGGACTTCGCAGGGTTCCCCTGCGATTACACGAGCACCACGTGGTCTTATTACTACGCGGGGCACAATTGAAAAGGAGATTTAGTGGCATGAATATAACCAGAAACACCAAAGATGGCTAGGGTAACAGTTACTCCGGCGCAGAAGCTACCTTCAGGGTTCAGGATCTTGGCAACGGGCGATCCAAATTGCACGCTACCACGAATCATGAGTTCAAAGCCGACAATGATACCGGTCAGGACTACAATGGCATTGTCATAAAGTACCAATTAGTAATTATGCAAAAGCGTCCGAACGATCCTGAGCAGGGCGTAGAATTACATCGGGAAGAAGCTACCGAAAATTTCAATATCGCCAATGGTGCGGAATACACGCACACTGATTTGCGAGACAGGGATCCGGGCGGACAAGACGATTGGCTGACCGAAAGTGTCGACATGGTTGATGGCGTGTCGTATTGGGTGAAAGCCTACACCAACTTGCAGCTCCGGCCTAACAACGACCTTATCTCGGAAGACGAAACCCATAGGGTCAACGATTAAACATGGCTGTCCGGCGACCTTTTCTCGTTTGCCGGGCAGCATACTTCGGCTTCTTTGCATGTGGGACGTGGGTAAACAGATAGAATATGGAAGCCAACGACAAGGATATACCAGCGGCATTGAACGAGCTCCGGCAGAGGATACGCTAGTCCTCATAGGATATTTTACTTATTGACAGCGAAATGCGTAAGTCTCAGAGCCTGAAGACCACTCAAGTATCAGTGTCGCTGCGCCGCCCCAACACTTCATGCGGTCAATGTGGAGAACGTTACCGTCTAATTGCCATGCACGGGCTCCGGTAACCTGCAAACCTTCCGGCCGATGACTAAAGGTTATTGTTAATTGTACATCGTGGGTAATCTTGTAGTAATCATCTGGTGTAATCCACGTTATGTCCTCGTCCTCCGTTGAAATCGACACGATCTTGGCGTCCTCCGTATCAGAGGAAGCGCAGGCGAAAAGCGGGAGTAGCAGCAGGATTAAGTATTTCATGTTTTTCCTTTCTTCCGATAACTTGTATTATCGGACGTTACCTGTTTTAATTCCGCCCCATGTGGTGGCGGATTTGCCGTAGGGTTGGACGGTCGGAAATGAACCGCTGAATATGGCTAGGGTTGTCCCCGAGCTGTGTGACGCTGCGGCGTACAGCTCGGATTTATGGGATACGAGCGCGTCAACGGTGAACGGGTTTAACCTGTCCTGGCTTACGTCGACCCACCATTCAAACCGCTTATCGTACATGTACACGCCGAAGTTGTCTAGTCCGGCGAAGATGCGCCCACGGTTAACCGCCAGGGCCCGTATCTTGCGTTCTGACAAGTTCGACGACTGGTCGCGGGGGCCGCGCGCCGGCAACCCTCGGCTGAGATCGTCCCAAGCGAGCTTGGCTTCGTTCCAGCGGGCAAAGCCGAATTGTGCGCCGGCGTATAATCGATTGTCAACAACCGCCCAGTCGCTGATCTGGCCGTAATCGGGTAGACTGCGATATCGCTCTCCCTCGTGGGGAAGGATTTCCCAAGCGTTTCGATTTTCAGCGCTACGGAACAACATATCCGTGTAGCGGCCAAAGGCCACCCACAGATAGCCGTCGAATTCGGTCATAGACCAGATGGCGGCGGCTACCCACATGGAAATCTCGCCGTCTCGTGTCCACACCCAGTCGTGGACTGGGTTGTGCCACGTCTCCCCTCGATCGTGGGATATGAATGTACCGTCGTAATGCGCGACGGCGATGACCATGCCGGAACTGGTGGCGAGTATTTGGCGAAGAGCTGGGATGCGGATTTCACCGGTTCTGATGGTATCCGTATTGGTTACCTGCAGCCCGATGTTTTTGGGATGCCACGTCTCGCCGCGATCGTCGGAGCGCCATATTCCGCCCCTGTCGTATTGTGCACAGGCATAAACGGCATCGTCAGTGATAGCAATAGCGCTAATCTCGGCGGACACGTCGGTTGAGCGCCAGGTGTGACCGTCATCGAGCGAGATATAGACTCCATTTTCTGTTCCGGCGTAGAGCCGGATTCCATCGCTTTCAAGTGCCATTATGTATCCCATGTCGTCCGTGCCGCCGAGGAGTTTCCACTCGGCGCGGGCGAGGGAGGCGACGAGCAGGGCTAATAGAGTGACGATGAGGGTTATGTATTTCATTTTTGTTTTATGGCGCCCCAGGTTGTAGCGGTTTTGCCGTAGGGTTGCACGGCCGGGATTGAAGCGCGGTAGATGCCTTTGTCATCGACAGCTGCGTACAGCTCGGATTGATGGGAAATGAGCACACTAACTGAAGAGCCCTGAAGACCTGCGGGAACGAATGTGTCTATGCGGTCATCAAACATGTAAACACCTCCCCCAGCTCCGGCGTGATCGTAAAGTCCGGCAAACAAACGGCCGCGATAAACGGTCAGGCTTTTTATACTGGCTGTGGCTCCGATGGATAGGACTGGAAGCCCTTCGGAGAAATACTCCCAAGCCCATTGAGCTTCGTTCCATCGGGCAAGGCCGTTTCGCGTACCAGCGTATAATCGACCATTGAGCACCGACCAGTCAGCTATCTGACCGTACTTTTGTTCGCGAGTATATTCCCACGTTTGGCCATTGTCAGTGGACCGGAATATGGATCTGGAGGTGCTTGAATAGACTGCCCACAGATAGCCATCAAACTCGGTCATCGACCAGATACTATCGCCTATTATCCAGTCGGGCGCTACGCGTTGGCCCACTTTCCACTCTAGTGTTACGTCGTCCCATGTGTCACCTCGGTCTGTTGATATATGCGTACCGCTGTGGTACCCCACAGCGACGACTGTACCGGAACTAATGACCAGTATTTGCTCAATGTATGGGAGGCGGATTTCGCCGTTATCAACATTAATTGTGCGGATTCCGTTGTTTATGGGCTTCCATGTGTCCCCGAGATTGTCGGAGCGAAATACGCCGTGCGAATCTCCTCCTGCATACAGAGTATTCTGATCAATTGCAATTGTATTAACGCTGTGATTCAGCTCGGTTGGATTCCAGGTGTAGCCGTTATCTCGGGAGATGTACAGTCCACTCTCCGCTCTGATTCCCGCCGCGGCGTAGAGGCGGAATCCATCAGTCTCAAGTACGCGCACACGATCCATGGGCTGCCCGACAGTGAGTTGAGTCCACTCGGCATGGATATTCGCACCCGATTTGTTTGCTAGCATAGTCATCGTTACTAGGAAAATGAAAGCGGTTCGCATTAAATGTCCAGACCATATCATTGGATTGCCCCCCTCAGAACTGATGGCTATCGGATTGATTGCGCTAGTTGAGCGTGAGCAAGTTTTGTGCCACGCCCATAAGTTGCCCCGACTTGGCGCTACCTCACGAGTTTCATCAGCGCTGTTCCCCGATGTGTTACGGAAACGCAATGATGTTTCGTGCTTTCGTATCCAACAAGTGAACGCCAATGTTCATTTTATGTGCAAGAGGGGCGTTGGCTGTTCTCGCAACAGTGCTTGTGTTTTACAAATCTGGTAGAGTACCAGTGCTAACCTACCCTCCTGTTGGTAATACCATTTCTAAAAAATGATAGGGCGTCGTGGTCAGTGCCTAGTTTGTAGGGAGTAAGGAATGGTGGGCAGGGGAGCTCTATGGGAATTCTATCAGGATTAGCTATCGCATTGGATCTCTATCGCATTCCTTATCCAGTCGTTTGATCCTTCGCTGTTCACTCATTCGATCTTATTCAGTCGGTTGATCGGTTTCGGGTCAAAGGGTTCTACCCTCATAGGTTAATGTAACAAAAAATTTTTAATATTGATAACTTAACGTATGTGTGGTATTATTTGGTAGAAATTAAGCGGCTGTGCCAGAAAATTGGTGCTTCCGAGATTTTGACAGGAGAAAGAGGCGATAGACGAATTGGAGAGTTTGCCACAACAACCTACCGAAAGACAATATGTTTCTGTGTTGCTATCCCACAGCGTGCTGGCGACACATACACTCAAAGACGGAGGCGCCTGCTTGCAGGATAATATTGGAGTCATTGGATTATGACCGAGGAAAAAGATGTTGGCTTAAAGCAATGGGTACGCGAGATAGATAAGAAGGTGGATAACATACTTGAATTCATGCACAAGATGGAAGTCCATCTCGACTACACATCCAAGCGTATTGATACGCAGTGCGAAAAGTTGGCAAATCAGGACAATCGGCTTAAAGCGGTCGAGGACGAAATCCAAAAGCACAAGGGGGAACTCACGATGCTCAAGTGGATTTTGTCCGGGATTGGCGTAGTTGCGGCGGCAGCGGTTCCGATTGTTATGATGGTAAAAGGTGGTTGATAAAAAGAATAGACATGTTTCCACAATGTCCCGGAGCCCAACGGCATTACGGACAACCTCGTCGTTCACGGCTGGGACTTGACAATACAAGCCTATCAACCGTCCAGACAGGGAGGATCAACTGAACGTAGTGAAGGCGATAGCAAATCCCTCACGCGAGTGAATAACGAGCAGGATTCACTATGGGAGCTCTATCGCACTCACTTGTATAGTTAATTTTGGTAGTAGTTGATACTACCGAGCTGAAGACGTTTAACTTCGTTGGGTAGTCCCAACGGGTGGCTACGGGGGCTCGCCAGTAAGTAGCCCCCATTTTAATCCAAAAAGGAGATTTATTTCACATGGCTCAGAGAGACGATCAAAACAGCGAAAATTGGAGTGGTTGGTGCGAACTCAATGACAGGGATATCCGCCTGATAACCAACGATGGCGATCCATATGTTATGTCCAGATCGGTACACCCATTTCAGGTTACCAACAAAAGGAATGACCAGGATTTGAATTTTGTGATGGAGTATAAGCACATCTTCGAAAAGAAGGTCAGTGGTGGTTGGCAGTTGGTATCAGACGATACCAAGCCGGACGTTAGGGCAATACCTCCCGAACAGGGGAATTTTACCTGCGACAGAAGCCAAAGCTACGGACATGCCAATATCCAAAGCGAAAAGCATTGGACGCATACGCGTTCTGGTATTGATACTAACCCGATAACCGGTGATGAATACCGACTTCGCTCCTATACGCTAGTCACGCCAGACGGCGCGGGCGGTCGTGCTATCAAGGCGCAACTAGAGGACATCGAATACACGTGTCCTACAGTTCCCTGACAACGTTATGCGGGCAGGCCTACTCTGGCTCGCCCGCACCATTACTACAATGAAAAAATTAGTCGTCCGACCAATCAGGGCAGGAGTAGCGGAGCACTTCGCCGCCGGAGTGCCATGTCACCTGCACCGCAAGGTTGTATCCGCCGGCTTTGGCTTGTTCTTGCGTACATTGTGTCCACATCTGTAGCCTTTTTTCGCCCATATGCCAGCGTTCGATAGGGACGGTAGGCAAGCCCAGGGGATCGGGTATGTTGGTGACGGTGATGTTACGAGGCGGTTCGGTAAACCACACGCTAAGGCTGATGGGTCCCTTCCCCAATCCGGGTTTGATTTCGCTGTGAAAGAATCGATTCTCCGGGCTGGCGATCAGTTGTGGTTCCATCCAGGTAATGCCGGCAGGCTCGTTTTTGACGAACTCGTGAGTGTGCCGGTGGTCGTGGTCGGTTAGGGGGTGCTCGTGTTCGTAGCTGCACGCGGCGAGAAGGAGAATCGGGATTAGATATTTCATCGATGTTCCTCTTATGTACGATAAGGGCTATTATCAGAAATTACAAGATGGTCAAAACGCTGGAGTATTATAACCTATAGTGACCAGTGGTGACTAGTGATTAGTAAAGGCAGAAAGGCAGTGGTCAGTGAAGACAAGAAGAAAGAATGGACGGGAATTGGTTGGGTGAGCCGCGGCTCGACCTGTTTTTGATAACTAACTATAATTGCGGCATAACAAGGAGATTTTGATTATCATGGCACGTATTCCGAACAATGAACATTGGGACGGAGAATGCAACGTTGAGTTTGTACGATCCGGCGGCATCTATAACGGCACGTTGGAGTTTACAGCCGAGTATGAATTCGGGATTACTAACAAAGGCGACAGACGTCAGTTTCAATTTGCTTATAATCTGACTGCCGAAGTCTATAATGAAACTGCCGAAGAATGGCAGCCTACGGGCGACAGTAATAACGATCACGGCGACGACACGCTGAATACGAATCAGACGGAAACTCAGGAGACGTACAATCCGCCTCATGATGAGAACCTGTTTGACCATCGCCGTTTGATTATCAACGTTGCGAGTGGCAGGAAATACAGGGCGGAAGCGTATGTAACCCTGCAAGCGTTCAAAAATCAGGGTGAGACTGACGAACAATTTCCTCAGAATATAAGAACGGTAAAGCACAAGCTCGTTAGTGCCGAAGTTCAAGCGTAATAACGAGGTTCTAATCGGGGCATTTGTAGACGAAATCGGCAGAGCCGGTGTCCCAGCTCAGTCGAAAAGCGACGTAACCGGTATGGTCGGGATCTTGGCAGTCCGTGTAGACTCTGGCTCTGTGAATCTTGTTTTCTTCCAAGCCGCCGCCACCAATAGGGGTAATATTCAGCCAGGGCAGCTCCAGGTCTTCAACCCAAAAGTTCTCGGGATGACGGGAGAACTGGAAGTAGACAGGCTCGCGTTGGTTTTCTCCCTCGCCGATCCGTTTTGTGAGGACGCCGATGGGCGGGATGCCCCAGATTATCGGGGGCGGATCAACGTACATGATGTAGGCGTAGGGCAACCCTAGGCTGAACAGCCCGAAGTGTTGGTGTCCGGGGTGGGCTTGGTGGATGTGGTCTTCCACGGGGTGGTCGTGGTCATGGGTATGCTCGTGGTCGTGTTCGTAGCTGCAGGCTGCGAGGAGGAGTAGCGGGATTAGGTATTTCATGAGGCTTGTTATCTCCTTATGCTTTGGCACCAGGTGCGCAGAATTCTACTGCCGGTGCGCCATTGGAGGTGGATCTTGCTGTAGGGGGTTATATCGTACGGGCTTAACTCGAACGGGCAGTAGGTATCCAGGTAGAGCTTGTCGCCGTCCAAACGATGACCACGGAGCAGGTTACTTGCGCCGCCGGTCCCGGTAGTGAAGTGAACCGAGAGGTCTTGCGGCGGCGCGGAGAAGGTGACGGTGACGGTGCGCCAATCGCCATTTTCAAGGTGTATGGCTCGCGGCGGGATGCCTAGGAAAGCCTCGTGGAGCTGATAGCCAATATGTCTGTCGTCATCGCCGTAGATCCAGGTATCCGCAGGCGGATCGACTTTCAGGATAACGACGGGTTCGGTGTGCAGGGGATGGTCGTCGTCATCGGCGACCTCGCAGGCGAGAAGGGGGAGCAGGAGAAATATAAAGAATGGTTTCATGATACTCCTTTTGACAGTGTCCGATAACGGCTATTATCGGACATTTCATTTTGTTATAGTAATCTCCGAGGCTCCAATATTGTACACGTAGCTGCCTATAAGGCAATCCCTGTCATCGTCCGTTGGAGGCGAGATGTTTACGGTTATTTCGTTCACGTCTTTACGTTCCACCGACCGGAAAGAGCCGGTTGGATAAGAGCCACGTAGCCCAACGCACTTCAGCTTGCCGTGAGCCCAATCGAACAGCACGATGCCAGAAACGGGGTCGCCCGGCAGAAATTTACCGGCGTAGAATCCGTACCACGCGTGTGAGCCGCGGTTGAACGTAACGTTCAGCTTAAGTAGCGCTTCAACGAATTCATCGGCTTCGGGTACAGTGGCAGTTATGGTTACGGTCAGCGATATTGGATAGGGGAGCGGCTCACTGGCGGTGATAAAGTATACAAAGTCGTCCGTGTGGATGTCGTGCTCCGTCAAATAAAGTGTTGGCACACGAGGATGCAGATATCCTCACGCTCCTCGCCGCAGCCGGCGAGCCAGATCACGAGCAAGAGTGAGGTTAGGATAAATGTTAAGCTGAGTTTGTTATTCATGAATGGGCTCCTTCTTTGCTTGGGCAAAAGACATCAATAAGAAGCAGGACGAGGCATGCCAGCTTTATCCTTGATTGGTTGGATATCAAGCGCTAAAAAACACTATACCGGCCAGCGCGGCCAGTGTTATAAACAACTATTTTTTCATTTCGTATCACCTCCGTTTTGAGGAGGGGGAGTAGCAGAATAAGGCGCTTCATGTTTATTCTTCCTCGTCGGGGCATCTATAATATAAGCGAGCGGATCCGGTATCCCAGTCGAATCGGAAGGCGATGGCACCTTCGTGTTCCACATCTTCGCAGAACGTGTATACGCTGGCTCGATTAACGTACGCCCCATCACGGTTGCCTATGAACCAGTCCCAGTGGTCTACCGGGGTGGTGTGCTTACCTGGATAGTAAATATCAGCAAGGGTAAGGTTCATGGGCGGTTTGGAAAAATCTATGACAACCTCCTGCCAATCGTAGTGTCGCCTTGTTAGAACCCCGCTCTTCCGGACACCGGGGGCGGTTAGTGGTGGGTCGACGCTCAGGATGTAGGTGAAAGGCAGCCCGTCAGGGAACATGTAGGTGTGGTCGTGCGTGTGTTCGTGGCCGTGGTCTGCGAGTAGGTGTTCATGCGGATGGTCGTGGCTGCATGAGGAGAGCAGGATTAGGAGGAGCATGATGAGGCGTTTCATGTTTTTCTCCATTCTATTACTTTGTGACAGCTTGGTTAAGTCCAAACCTACCGTAGCGTACAAATGATCATTGGTTTATTAAGCAAGTTATGTGCCACTACTTATTACACACCAAAATTTCACCTCATCATTTGTGGTCGTTCCTATCCATAAGCTGCCCTGTATCAGCACTACTCCACGAATTGCATTAAACTCACCCTTCCCCCGATGTGTCGTAGCGTTTCGTACTTTCCTATCTAACAAGTGAACGCCAATGTCCATTTTTTGTGCAAGAGGGAAAATGGACGACAAGCAATTGCCCTGGTTCCAAATATCAGAAGGCTTCTGCCGCGCGATACTAGTATGTTACAATAAGACTTCCCCTGCTAACCTAGCCAGTTCATCACCGAACAGCCGCTCTGAATGAAATCTCAACCATGTGGGCAGGTTGCCGCCGGGGTCTGCATCAAGTTTTAGATATAGCAGCCAAAGCGTGTAGAACTGCCGGCAGAGCTCTACATAGGGCATGACGGACATGAATCGGTCAATATCGAGTTCTTGTGAGTGGTCGAGATAGACGCTCAGGATCCGTTCTCTGTCGACATCGCGATCTGTCCAAAAGTTCTGCAAATCAAATTGGGGGAAACCTATCCCGGCAAGTTCCCAGTCGAACAGAACCGCGCACTCCTGTTCAAACTTCGGCAAAGCAACGTTGCTTGGGTGAAAATCATTATAGACAAGTACTCGTGGCTCCTCTTTCCACCGCTCACGACCTTCAAAGAGAACGGAACATGCATTCAAGAAGTCCTGCCGCGAGAGCCGATGCCCTCCGATTTGCGCCTCTCCGAGAACCCGCCACATTTTTTCGACGGCCCCCGCATCCAGCTGTGAACCTTCCTCCGGCGCCAAGAAATCTTCCGCCGCAGCCATCAACTGCGGTGCGGAACGGCTGGCGTAATGAATTGTCGCATAAGTCCTAACGATAATCTCCTGTTCTACGTCGCTGAAACGGTGATCGTCCGCGAGCATCACGTACCGTTCGCACAAATCCTCCATAAGGAGCGCCCACCTCGTCGGCGTGTCATAATATTGCGTTAGGACTCTCGCGTGCGGCACCCTAAGGTGCTCCAGCAGTTCGTATACGTGGTATTCACGGTCAGCGATTCCGCTATCCTTAGCGTACCACAACGCTCCATGAACCGCTGTGTCCTGTCGGGCTTTTACCACGGCAGAAAAGCGTCGGCGATTCACGCAGCCGGTGATTCGGGCTTTGAATACGCCGCTGTTGCCGCCGGGCGGAGTTTCCACATTAAGGATTTCTGCCGTTTTCCCGAAGGCTTTACTGAGTAGATGAGTGAGGTGTAGATCGTTCATGTGGAGATATTATACCATTTATAGATCTTTGCAGTGCATTAAGATCGTCGAATGAGCCTCTCCGATGCGAGGCAAGAAAGATAGTAATCGTGGGACAGCACAGGGCCCGTCCCCTACAATTGGGCGGTATTACTCTTGATAACAGGATAGATTGTCCTTGACCGAGGGGAGGCTACGGCGTAAAATGGTGAAGGCAATTTACAAAGACATTGGATTCACCGCGGCGAGTTTCAAAACGATATTTCACGACGTATTCGACTACCAACTTCAAGGAGATTGACTTATGGCACTGTCACCCGAGTTGAGCAAGAAGATGTACAAAGATATGTGGCGCATTCGCCTCTTCGAGGAGGAGGCGCATCGCCAGACAAGTCTCGGCAGCGTGGTGGGAGCGCTCCACATGTACTGCGGCGAGGAGGCGGTCGCGGTCGGTGTTTGCGGCAACCTGCGGGACGACGATTATGTGTTGGGCACGCACCGCAGCCACGGGCACTGCATCGCGAAGGGCGCCAAGCCGAACGAGATGATGGCGGAACTGTTCGGCAAAGCCACGGGCACCTGCGCCGGAAAGGGCGGGTCGATGCATATCGCGGATTTTTCGCTCAATATGCTTGGCGCGAATGGCATCGTGGGCGCAGGCATCGGTCCCGCCACCGGCGCCGCGCTCGCCAGCAAGATGCGCGGTACCGATCAGGTGTCGGTCTGTTTCTTCGGGGACGGCGCCGCCGCGCGGGGTACCTTCCACGAGGGCATCGGGTTCGGCGCGTTGTGGAAGCTGCCGGTGGTTTACGTCTGCGAGAACAATCAATACCAGCAGTGGGTGCCGCGGTCGAATGTAGCGGTACTCGATTCGGTCGCCGACATGGCGGGATCGTATGCCATTCCGGGCGTTTCCATTGACGGGCAGGACATCGTCGAGGTCTACGACGTGGTTGGTCAGGCGGTCGAACGCGCCCGCAACGGCGGCGGTCCCACGTTGGTCGAAGCGAAAACCTACCGCTTCCACGGGCACAGCTTGGGCGACGAAGAGCAGTACCGTTCGAGCGATGAGGTTGAGACATGGAAGAACGACAGCGACCCGATTACGCTATTCCACACGGTGATGAGCCGCAAGGGCTGGTTGACCGAGGACGAGGACGCGGCGATTCAGGAAGAGGTCAAAGACGAAATTGCGAACGCGGTGAAGTTTGCCGAGGAGAGCCCGTACCCGACGGTTGCCAATGTTACCACGGACGTGCTCGCTCCCAAGCAGGAGGTGGCATAATGAAGACATTGACGATCAGCAGGGCGCTGTGCGAGGCGCTGCACGAGGAGATGGAGCGTGACGATTCCGTATTCGTCATGGGTGAAGATGTCATCACGCACGGGGGACCGTACAAGGTGACGGAGGGGATCGCGGAACGTTTCCCGGAACGGATTTTCGAAACGCCGATTGCCGAGGCGGGTATCGTCGGATTGGGGGTCGGCGCCGCCATGGCGGGCATGAGTCCCGTCGTCGAGATCATGTACATGGACTTTGTGACGTGCGCTATGGACGAGGTGGTCAACCAAGCGGCGAAGATGCGCTACATGACCGGGGGTCAAGCCAGCGTTCCGATGGTTATCCGGCTTCCGTGCGGCGTCGGTCGATTGCTCGCGGCGCAGCATTCGCAGATTATGGAATCGTGGTTTATGCACGTGCCCGGCTTGCAGGTGGTTGTGCCTTCAACGCCCAGCGACGCCAAAGGGTTACTCAAATCCGCGGTACGCAGCGAGGATCCGGTGCTGTTCTTCGAGTACAAGCGCATCTATACCTCCAGGGGCGAGGTGCCGGACGGGGAACATATCGTGCCCATCGGCAAAGCGGATATCAGCCGTGAGGGCGAGGACGCCACCATCGTCGCCATTGGACCCATGGTGCAGAAGTCGCTGGAAGCGGCGGTGCTGCTGGAGGATGACGGTTACGACGTTGAGGTGGTCGATGTGAGATCGCTGTCGCCGTTGGATACCGAGACCATCTGCGAGTCGGTGAATCGAACCGGTCATGCCGTGGTCTGCGGCGAGGACTCCAGCTTTGCCGGGGCGGTATCCGAGATTGCGGCGATGATTGGTGAGAACTGCTTTGACTCGCTCAAGGCGCCGGTCACGCGAGTCGGGAGTCCACATGTGCCGATGCCGTTTAGCTCGGAACTCGTGAAGCACGTTGTGCCCGAGGTTCCCAACATCACCGAGGCGGTCAATCGTGTAATGGCGTAGTGGGATTTCCCTATATCGCATCTATGCGCATCGCAGGAAAGGAGATCACATGGCAGTACAGTTCCGTCTAGCGGCGTTCGGTCACACAATGGAAACGGGCCGCGTCGTCGAGTGGCACATCGCCGAAGGCAGCAGAATTGAAGAGGGGCAACCCCTGGTTTCGATTGAGACAGATAAAACCGTCGTCGAGGTGGAGTCGCCGGTGAGCGGTGTGGTGCTGCGCATCGTCGGGCAAGTTGATGGCGAGTACGATGTCGGCGAAACTCTGGCGTGGATTGGTGAAGAGGGCGAGGCGGTGCCGGACGCACCCGCGGCAGCGCCCAAAACCCCAGCCGCCGCTCAGCCGGCTGAGTCAAGGGCGACCCCGGTGGCGCTGCGACTCGCGAAACGGCACAACATAGACGCCGAATCCCTTGCCGGTACAGGACCGGGCGGACGGGTGACGAAGGAGGACGTGCAGCGCGCTATCGACGCGGGTGATGCTGCGCCGGCAAAGGTCGCCGACGCGCAGCCCGCCGCCGCTGCCGCCGAGGGGGCCAGAACTTCGCCCCCCGATCGACCTTCGGGGTCGCGTGTCACTCCCGTCGCACAGCGGCTTGCGGAACGGCACAACATAGACGCCGAATCGCTAGCCGGTACGGGACCGGGCGGACGAGTGACCAAGGAGGATGTCCAACGCGCTATCGACGCCGGAGCCGCCAGCCCGAAGCAACCCGCGGACGCGAGACAGACCTCTGACGTAGAGGTCACACCGCTTAGCGGCATACGCCGCACGACCGCCGAGCGTCTCGGTGAAATCTGGTCGCAAGCGCCGCATGTCACCGAAGGTATCGAAGTCGATTTTAGCGCCATCCTAAACCTGCGATCAGTGAACGAGGAGTCGTGGCGCCAGTCTCACGGCGTCGCACCGTCAATCAACGATTTCGTGCTGAAAGCCACTGCCGATGCGTTGAAGTCTCATCCCCGGCTCAACGCGACTCTGATTGACGGGTCGGTGCACCAGTATCGCGAGGTCAACTTGGGGGTCGCGGTTGACATCCCGGACGGCTTGGTGGTGCCGGTTATCCGGCGCGCCGACGCCCTCGGAATCGTGGAGATTGCGACGCAGGTCAGGGCGCTGGCGGAGCGTGCGCGCGAGGGGAAGCTGAGAGTTGACGATTATGCGGACGGCACGTTCACCGTCACCAACCTCGGCGGGCTGGGAGTAGACTGGTTCACGCCGGTGCTCAATCCGCCGCAGTGCGCGATTCTCGGTGTGGGGCGGGTGCGCCGGGTTGCCGTCTTTGCCGGTGAATCGATTGTGGCGCGGGATATCGGGACGTTGGTTCTCACCTTTGACCATCGCGCCATAGACGGCGCGCCGTGTGCTCGGTTCCTAGGCGAGTTGAAGGGGCTAATCGAGGCGCCGGACGGGTTGTTGCCTTGAAAGGCAGTTTGAGAAGGGTAGGCAGCAGGGACCATTGTAGGGAACGCAGATCTGCGTTCCCTACGGACATGCCGTTCCCTTAGCGCTTCCGGAGTACATATCACCGGAAAGGCTGGTGTGCAGTGCACACCCTACAGGAATTCTGACGCATCACTCGGTTTCAAGACAAAAGGAGAAATTGATGAATTTTCGACAGAAAATCGCGCTTAGTTTTTTTCTCTCTGTCGTTTTGATGGGCGTTGCGTTTGCGCAGCTTGTTGATATACCCGACCCAAACTTGCGACGGGCGGTCAGGGAGGTGCTGAATCTGCCGAATGATTCCCAAGTCACTGCTCAAGATATGCGGCGGTTGACCGGGCTAAAGGCACAAAACACCGGTATAGAAAGCCTTGACGGATTGGAGTATGCGATGGACTTGAGGCGCTTGTGGGTAGACAGCAATCCCTTGTCCGACTTGTCGCCAATCTCAAACTGCTCCAAATTGGAAGACTTGGGCATTAGCGGTTGCGGGATTTCGGATATATCTGCGTTGCAAGGTCTTGTAAATCTACTCGGTGTGAATATCGGAGGGAATAGCATCCATGATTTGCAACCCTTAAAACCTTTGATAAATTTGGAACATCTGCTCATGTACCAAAATCCGATATCGGACATCGCGCCGTTGGTAAACTTGCGGAAGTTGAAAAGGCTATGGGCATGGAACTGTCAGGTTACTGATATTAGCGCGTTACAATATCTTTCTGAACTGACTGAGTTAAATTTAGGCGGCAACCAAATAGTCGATATCGCCCCGCTTGTCGACCTCACACAGATAACACGATTATCATTGAACCATAACCGAATCGCCGATGTTGTTCCCTTGGCGAGTTTGACCAAGCTAGAGTGGTTAGAGATTCAAAACAATAATATTGCGGACTACAGTCCGCTAGATTCACTCCCGCTAGACCATTTCTTTTTCGACCAAGAATGCGATATGCCGCCGCTTCCTCTTGAGGCCCGGTTGGAGAATAAAACCTTTCCCTCTCCCTACGCCGCCGAATGGACCTACGGAGTCGATCCGCGTTTAGATTTGGTGCTTGGGTATATATTAGACGATTTCGGTTTGCACCACCTGAATGACGGGGGAGTGGTTGGCACCATGGAATACGCTATCCAGAAACGAGACGAACTCATGGCAACGAACCCAAACATGGTGTTTCTTGTCAACATTTCAATGAGAGGAGAATCAATTAACCTTTATGGTGAGGATTGGCCATTTTGGATTCGGGATGCAAGTGGGAATATTGTTCCGGAAGGCACCGAAGGCGCCGGCTTCATGGGCTTCACACATCCGGCCGTTCAGGACATTATTGTTGAACAAGCCATCGCGGTTTCTAAATGTGGTCTATTCGATGGAATTGTGTTTGATTGGTGGCACGAGACTGGCTCCATTCTTGCCGATCATAACTCTGGTTGGCGCGAAGGATATAGAGGCCTCGACGCCGAGCAGCGCGCCCGCGATGTAATCCTTCAGCGCATCAGGGCCGAAACCAGGCACGACTTTCTGATTCAGGTGAACTCTAATCGAGGCAAAATTCCGCGTACGGCTCCTTACATCAATGGTCTGACTATGGAGACGGGAATCCCCGACTGGTTCACGACGGACGACAAACTTAACAAGGCACTCTTAGAAACTGAAGGTACCCTCTTGTGGGCGGAGGAAAACCTCAGGGAGCCCTTATAAACGGAGTAGCGGGTCAGGCCCTGTACGGCGAAGCCGAGGATAGCCCGAATAATCGCCGATGGGCGCGCGTCCTGCTTACCCTGAGCCTTACTCACGCAGATGGGTTTGCCGTTTATCAAACGCATGCTGGATTCGGTGCGAGTGCATGGATTGACTTATTCGATGCCGACCTCGGCCGCCCTGTCGGGCCCAAAGCCGCGCTCTACGAAGAACACATTCCCGGCCTTTACATCCGGGAATTCACGAACGGCTGGGCAGTGTATAACCACAGCGGCGAGGCGCAGGTGATTACGTTGCCGGAAGAGGTGCAGGGGGTCGCCAGCGGGCTGGTAAACGTGGAGCACGCGCTTCCGAACTTGGACGGCGAGATGTATTTGCGGGCGACGCCGAAGAATCCGGCGGATGTGAACGGGGACGGGGTGGTGAATATTTTGGATTTGACGCTGGTGGCGCAGGGCTTCGGGACGGATAGTTTGCAGGGAGATGTGAATGGAGATGGGGTAGTGAATGTGTTCGATCTGGTGTTTGTGGCAAATCAATTCTAATAGGGGTATAAATGGCATTACAATTCAGATGTCCACATTGCGGTGAAAATGTCATCGTTGAGTACCTCAAAGTAGGTGAGTTCGCACAGTGCCACCAGTGCGGCAACAGAACCGAAGTGCCCTCTGATGCCGGTTACATTGACGACGAACAAATTTCAATCCTGCCTGCGGCGGCGAGATCGCAGCGTACACCCGAGCAACCCTTTGAGAGGCGAGACTATCAGGATTACAACACCCCACAACGTTGAGCCACCTTTTGTTTTCTCCAAAGGGCCTCATAAGTCGGTCCTCCATATGGGTGTATTGCGGCTTAAATTTGACAATCCTCATCGCGTCGATTGTTGCCTGTCACGCCATCAGCGGATTGGGAATAGCGCTATTTCTGTGGTGGTTCCTAATGTCTACTTATACGAGTAACATGGTAGAGATAAAGCGTTTTCATGACCGCGACAAATCGGGTTGGTGGGTATTGGCCGGATTTGTGCCAGTGTTCAACACTTTGGTCGGTACCGAATTGCTATTTCTACGGGTCACAAAAGGTCCGAACCGTTACGGCACGGATCCTCTGGCGAACAGGGATGTCCGGTCGAGAGGAAGCAACCGGGCTATTGAGGATTATGGTGTCGAGGGACGTTGCAGTTGGGTTTTTGCTGCGCTATGATGATCTCTATCGCATTCGCTATTCGCTCATTTGATCACTCCTACGAAGAGGGTAGGAGATTGGGTTCCCTGCGTGGGGGTGTCTCCATACTACGCTATACGTCGGGATTAGAGGTGGTAAGATACGGTCATTGATAGGGTGGGGCCGACTTCAAACGCATCGCCCTCCTCCGACAGCACCCGGCTCTGAATCGGCAATATCAGGTTCAGCCGGACGGGCACGCCAAATCTCCGATCCGGCGCGGCGCCGAGCTGCACGGCATTGTAAATCAAACCCGAGTTGATGTCCCGGTTCCCATCCCAGTAGGCGTAGGATTGGAATAATCCCAGATGGCTCGCATGAAGCGACAACCAATCCCCAACCTGATATCGTATGCCTACGGTTTCCGTGACATCCACGGGACCGCGATAAGTCTTGCCGTTCTCGTAGACCGGAAACTGCCCATGTATTGACGCGTTGAGCGAGAGCCCGTCAGACAACAATGTTTCATAGTGCAGCGCCGCCGACGGATCGAAAGTGCCGGTGCCGAACTGGATGTGGAGGTGCTTTTGACCGGCGTCTCCCAGCCTGTACGGATCCTCCTCTGTCGCCCCGATCGGTATGCTGGCTCCGACCGAAACCATCAAGCGATCCGTGTCGCGCAGCAGGTTCGTGATCCTGTGTGAAACGAGCAGACGCGCATCCGCAAATCCGCGGTACACCTCGTCGCGGTGGTGTATGTCTTGGTTGCGTAGAATTGCAGCCCGATCTTCCTGCGTCACGGTAGCAATCTCGTCAATGAAAGCGTCCTGATCCTTGATGTCGTAGGGCAGACTCAACGCGATATCCCAATCAGCCGCGAGCCGGTAGGCTATATCCAGTTGAAAGCGAAAGAAATCCAAGGAGACGTTGTGGCGATGCAACGGGCCCTGAATCACGTCGCCCGTTGAAGATAGCCCCCTGGTCTCCAAGTGTCCCCCGTTGGCGTCAAATCCCCTCAGCAGGTAGAGGGATAATCGGAGTTTGCTATCATCGGAAGTCGAACCGACTTCTCCAATCCCGCTCCGCGGAATCACGGGATTGCTTCACGCCCCTCACGACTCCTGCGCGTATGAGAGCGGTGAGAAGAGCAGGGAAGTTATCAGGATTATAGTTGAGGCAAGGTTGATTCTTCGCATGATATGTCTCCAATAGACTGCAGAACTGTTACTTGGATTCACCCCATCCTCAATTCTTGGTTCCGCTCGCCACACATCTATGCGGCTTCCACTATTCCACCAATCAGCCGAACCCGTAGGTTGGGTTGAACTATCCTGCCCATTAACACAGTACAGTTGGTAGGAGCGACCTCCTGGTCGCGATTCGATTGAACCAACCGACTGATTACGGAGAGCGATAGAAAATTCCCCGCCGAATGAACACTGCCCTCCGTAGGGGCGAGGTTCCCTCGCCCGATATTTGGCAGGTGAAATCAACCGAGCCCGTAGGTTGGATGGTGACACGCGAATCCCAACGGTAGGAGATCAACTGAGTGGATAGCGAAGGCGATAGAGATCCATCAAGCGAGTGAATAACGAGGGCGATAGAATTCCTCTCCGAATCGCGACCCCTTACGGTGCTATAGGGATCCTGAATAGCGCGCGCGATAGAGTTCTCGTGCCTACCATCTCTTGTAGGGTGCGCATGGCGCACCAGCCTTGGAGAGCGCCAGCGGCGCGAAAGGTGCATAGCAACACCAAGCCGCTCTAAATCAAAGCCCCAGAGGGGCGACAGAGATCCATCAACCGACTGATTAAGAAGCGCGGTAGCTAACCCCGAAAGAAATCCGACACAAATTCCCAAGCCGAATGAACAATGCCCTCCGTAGGGGCGAGGTTCCCTCGCCCGATATTTGGCAGGTGATATCAACCAAGCCTGTAGGTTGGGTTGTGCCACGCGAAACCCAACGGTAGGAGATTAAACGAGTGAATAACGAGTGCGATAGAATTCTTCTCCGAATCGCGACCTCTTTCGCTCCAGCGGAGCGTCATGTCGATAGAACGCGGCTATATAACTGTTTTCCGCTCCAGCGGAGCGCCATGCGAGGCCGTCTCAATTGTTCTCCTCAAACTATTGAATCCCCTATCGATTCCAATCGTCAATCATAAACTCAAAGATGAAAGCCCTTTATTCTTGCGACAAAACTTGGATTCGATAAGGGTTGAACACCTACCGAGAAAACCACTAAGGTTCATAATATCTCACGATTGCCTCGACTCGCCTACGAATCATGCTGCGCCTTGTACTCGATAGCTTTGCCGACCAAATAAATCAACTCCACAACCTGTTCGTTGTCGAATTCCGGGAATATGCCCTTGACTACCCGGCGCACCTCCTCCAAACTTCCGTCCTTTGCCCAGTAGCTCTCCCGCAGAATCTCGGCGAATTCTGCCACCGCCGCCGTCAAGCGAAACGGCGCGGAAGCCGTCTCGAACGATTCATGCAGATCCGATGAAGAGATGTCTTTTCCAACTTCGGTGACCTTCTGGCTATCGGGATCGGCGTAGCGAATCGAAGCGGTCGCGATTTTACCGGACGCCCCTTCGTGGAGTTTGACCTCATACAGCGCGGTCACGCTGTGTCCCGAGCCGACCTCCCCGGCGTCAACGCTGTCATCGCGGAATTGGTGGTTTTCGAGGTATCGGTTCTCATATCCGAGCAGGCGGAAACGGCTGACAACTTCCGGATTGAAATCGACTTGAATCTTGGCGTCTTTGGCGATGACCTGCAGCGTCCCCGTCAAATCTTCAACAAAGATGCGCCTCGCCTCGCTGAGCGTGTCAACATAGGCGTAGTTTCCGTTTCCTGCGTTCGCGAGTTTCTCCATGAGGACGTCGTTGTAGTTCCCCATCCCGAACCCGACGGTCGACAATGTGATTCCGCGCTTGACATGCGCGCGTATCTCCTTCAGTATCTCTTCCGGCCCCGTTTGACCGACATTGGCGACACCGTCCGAGCAAAGAATCACCCGGTTGATGTGATCGACCTCCGAGTTGCGCCAGGCGAGGTCGTACCCGATGCGCAGCCCCTCTTCGGCGTTGGTCGATCCATCCGGATGCAGGGAATCGATGGCAGTCAAAATCTCGGCGCGTCGGTTGACTCCCGTATGCGGCAACACGCGCCTTCCCCGCGAACCGTAGACGACGATGCCCACTTTGTCTGTAGGTCGAAGTTCATCCACAAGAAGCCTTAACGCCCGCTTCACCAATCCCAAACGGTTTTCCATCGACATCGAACCGGATACGTCAACCACAAAGGTAAGCGTCGCGTCCTTTCGGTCTTGGTCGGAAATCACGCGACCCTTCAATCCGATTCGCAGTAAATGGGTGCGCTTGCTATCGGCAAATATTGACGGCGCGCCCTCAAGGTGGATGGCGAATGCGCCCTCGGTCGGGGAGGTGTAGTCGTATTTGAAGGCATTGACAAACTCCTCCACGCGCACCGCTTCCGACGGGGGCAGGTGGCCTTCCGTCAAGTACCGGCGTGCAACCGAATATGAGGCGGTATCCACATCCATCGCGAACGTCGAGAGGTGTTCGTCCTCCGTGTCAAGGAAGGGATTCACGCCGCTGCCCTTAAAGTACATATCCGGATACGCGGCAGCGTTTGGCGGTTTGAGTTGGGGAGCCATTCGATGGAGTGATTCTACCGGCACTGCTGATACACGCGACTTCGCGGAAAAAGGTGACTTCGCGGAAAAAGGTGGCTGCGCGCCTATCGCCTCCACCATAGCCTGTCCTCTGCGAGGAACGGTTACCTTCACCTCAACGTGTGTTTTCGGCGTGGACTTTGTAGATTCCGGAGTGTTCTTGGGACTATGGTTGGAAGAAGAGGGAACCGCCATGTGTCTACTTATCTGCGATGGCTGAGCGCCTGATGCTTCTATGCGCGCCACCTTTGAGGAAAACTCTAACACTGCAGTTGCCTGGTAATTGGAAACCGCCCGCATTGCAAGTGGAGGTCTGCGTTCCCCATGCGGCGATGGCTGCGCGCCTATCGCCTCCCTCAAATTCAGTGCTTTGCGTGCTTTCGGTTTAGGAGGCAACTTTGGCGAAAGGAAATCTATGCTCATCGAATCATTCTGCTGTGGGGTTTTCGTCACCCAATAGGCGCCAATAAGCAACACGATGGCGGTGTGAATCATCAACGAAGCAGTTAACGCGCTCGACAGTTTCTTGAATTTCATGATATGTCCTCCGATATTTGGATAGAAAGGATGGAAGCGCGGAAGGTTCGAAGATTCCTTTCCACACCGTCCGTGGTTTGATGATTGTTAGTTGGATTAGTCGAAAGGAGAGCAAGGAACGTGCCACGAGAAAAGGAGCGGATTACGCCGCGTTTTCGCACCTTGTGTGCACACGATTGGGCAGGGACTGTGCGCGTATTGCCCTGCTTCGTGCAGACGAATGTGATGGTAATTGTCCAGATTTAATGCAACAAAGCACAGGAGTTGTGCTTCATTGCAAACAGCAGAGATACTTGACAATCGCCATTACACTCTTGTAGGGTGCAATCCCCATCGATTTCGTAGGTTGGGTTGAACGGAAATCCGAAAAGAAATAGCCCATAGAAAGAAGACATCTGACGTTACAATCGACCCAAAACGCGGGACATTAAAGTGAAACCCAACTCCTGTATCAGATCGGCTGAGACCGAGCGAATAAATCAATTTATCCGATATTCAGCGCAAATTTCACGCCGCATGTAGGAGGGAATTCCGATTCCCAACTTGTCGCGATTCGGAGGAGATTTCACTGATTCTCGTTGGCATCGGATCCAAAATGTGATACGATGGTTTTGTGTTTGCCGAGGGGCATCAAGATGGCGGCGATGCCGCAGTTCGGCAGGCTAAACGACATGAGGAGGATTAACATGAGTGAACATCTCATCTCGTCAAAGGAAATGGTGCAGTTTGTAGCTTCAGGTTACCTGAAGTTCGAGAGGATGGTGCCGAAGGATGTGTCGGACGCATGTCTGGAGGACATGAAGAATCACCGCGGCTATCTCGAGGTGGGCACGCCGTTTGAGGAGACGTGGCCCAAGGGGACGCCGCTCGGCGATATGTTCCGTTTGCCGCAGGTCAAAGGGCTGATCCATTCGTTGGTCGGTCCAAATCCGGTCTATGACCATCACGCGGTGCATCTGCAGCGGGCGAACAGTATGAAGGGACCGGACACGCACCAAGACTCGGTCATCGATTTTCGAGAGAACTATTTCGACATCCAGTTGTCGTTCTTCGCGCACGACACGCCCGACGAGATGGGTGGGACGTTCCTGATCCCGGGATCGCATTTCCGAAATGTCCGCACCGGCGAGATCCGCGGCTATCAGCAGATCCCCGGCAAGATCTGGGCGACATGCCCCGCCGGCACGATGTACGTCTGGAACACGCGAGTCTGGCACGGCGCGCGAAGCAACCATACCGATCGGGATCGCTACATGTACAAGGTGCGGCTCAACCCGTCGCGTCCCCAGGTGCGCAATTTCGATACCTCCGATATCGACGACCCGAAGATTGGAAGCATTCTCTCGAAGGGTCACGGCTGGGAAGGCAGCGACATGCGGTATGAGCTGATGAAGCGCGTCCAGTTGTGGCGGTACGTCTCCGATCAGCCCGACTACGATATCGGCGAGCGTTTCATGCGCAGGATTGAGTATCAGCCGCAGCGCATGTCGGCATGAATCGAGAGAAGATAACCGACGATATGATTATTGAAGGATTCGTACGATGAAGCGTTGGATTTCACAATCCTCAACCCAACTTGCGCACCGCATGTAGGAGCGATCTCCGAATCGCGACCAGTCGGGAATCGGATTTCCTCCTACCCAAATCGTGTAGCTCCAGGCGATTTCATTTACTGACCAACATCCTCCGACTCGCCCTAAAATCCCCTGCCGCAAGCGTGCAAAAATACACGCCCGTCGCAACAACTTCCCCGCGTTCATTCCGTCCGTCCCAATACGCCGCGCGGTCCCGGCTCCGATACACACCCGCCGGCTGGAAGCCCACCGCCAATGTCCGAACCACCCGCCCGTGCACGTCATAGACTGTCAGCCTGATGTCCGCCGCTTCCCTCAGCTGATACGGTATCCACGTTTCAGGATTGAACGGATTCGGGTAATTCGGCAACAGAGCCGTCTCGCTCGGAATGCTTGACTCCCGTGTCAACGTCATCAAGAGCCGTTCAAGCGCGAGAATCCCACTCTGTACGGTTGGATCTGCCGTCTCCAACCCCTCAGCATCAGCCAACCACCTCCGTACAGTCTCCGCCTTGAGCGCCCCAAGTCCATCCGCGCGGCTGGGCGGCGACGCCGCCGCATGTCCGAACGCCCCCGCCACCAACTCCAAATCGTGAAGGTTCACCACCCCATCCCCGTTGATATCCGCGTCGTTTTGTCCCATTTGCCCAACATTGGCGGCGACCAACACCAAGTCCAGGATGTTTACCACGCCATCCTGATTTACATCCGTTGCGAGCGCTTTAACATTGATTGTATCGCGTTTCAAGTCCCATAGTAGAATTGTGCCATCGTGACTCCCACTAGCAAGCGTTAGCCCATCGGGAGAGAAGGCAACGGAATCGACACTACTCGATTGCCCCTCAAGGGTGCGCAGGTGTTCGCCAGTACGGACATCCCATAAACGGATCGTGCCGCGGTCGCCTACCCGCCAACTCCCACTCCCACTAGCAAGCGTGGATCCATCGGGAGAGAACGCAATGCAATGGATCCCCGACCAACGCGTGTGTGTAATGAAGATCCGCCGGTGTTCACTCGTACGGGTATCCCACAGCCGAATCGTATTGTCCCGTCCCCCGCTTGCAAGCGTAAGTCCATCCGGCGAAAACGCAACGGCAGTGACCTGGCGCGTATGTCCCTCAAGGATTTGCAAGCCTTTCCCAGTTCGTGCATCCCACAAACGTATCGTTGTATCGCGGCTCTCAAAGGCACCGCTGCCACTGGCAAGTTTCAAACGATCGGGAGAAAATGCCAGGGTAGTGACATCTCCCCTATGCCCCCTAAGAATCTGAAGGATTTCCCCGGTGCGGGTATCCCACAACCGGATTTTATTGTCCTTGCCGCCGCTAGCAAGCGTCAACCCATCGGGAGAGAAGACCACAGAATACACGCTAGAATGGACATTGTACCTATTGCCCTCAAGGGTATGTAGGTCGCCCCAGGTACGAGTATCCCACAACCGAATCGTGTTGTCGCCCCACCCACTTCCGCTGGCAAGCGTTAATCCATCCGGGGAAAAAGCAACTGAATGAACCTGACCTGTATGTCCTTTGAGCGCGTGAAGCCTTTCTCCGGTATGGACATTCCACAGGCGAATCGTACCGTCCGAACTCCCGGCGATTGTAAGCCCATCGGGGGAAAATGCAACGGAGGTGACTGGAACCCCATGTCCATCCAAGGTCAGCAGGGATTCGCCAGTGCGAACATCCCAAAATCGAACTGTATTGTCCCAACGCCCGATGGCAAGCGGGAGTCCGTCAGGGGAGAACGCTAGGGACAGAACCGAATGTCCTTCATAGGTCTGCAGACCTTCCCCAGTACGGACGTTCCAAAACCGAATTGTATTGTCTCTACTCCCGCAGACTAGTGTTAACCCATCGGGAGAGAATGCAAGGGACGTGACCCCATCTGTATGCTCTTGAAGAGTCAGCAAGCCTTCGCCGGTGCGCACATCCCACAACCGGATTGTATTGTCGTCACTCGCACTGGCAAGCGTAAATCCATCCGGAGAGAACACTACCGATGTAACCGAATCTGTGTGCCTCTCCAAGGTGCGAAGGCTTTCGCCAGTCCGGAAATCCCATAGCTGAATTGTATCGTCGCGACTTGCGCTGGCGAGTGTGCGCCTGTCAGGGGAAAACGCAACGGAGGTAACCACATCGGTATGCCCCTCAAGGGTTCGCAGGTGCGTCCCTGACCGCGTGTCCCACAAGCGGATTGTATCGTCCCAACCCCCGCTGGCTAACGTAGATCCATCCGGGGAGAAGGTTACAGACGTGACCCAAATCCCATGGTCGAGGGTGTGTCTGTGTTCCCCGGTGCGGGCATCCCACAAAAGAATCGTATCATCCCAACTCCCACCGGCAAGGGTGAGGCCATCGGGCGAGAACGCGACAGAACTGACCCAACCCGTATGCCCCGTGAGCAAGGAAAGCTCGGCACCGGAATTCGCATCATACAGCCAAATACCGATGCTGGTTGCGACCGCTAGCAGGGCGCCGTCTGGCGAATATGCAACATTGCCAAATATCCAACCTTTGCCCAGTCGCATTTTGGCGCCTTCGGGGAGTTCCCATTGTTGTGGGTCTTGGGCGAGGGTGTTGAGTGTGAGAAGGATGGCGAGGAAGGGAAGGATTAGCTTGGAAATTATGTGTTTTCTGTTCAACATTGTCGGTCCTATTATGGTAAAGTGTTGGGTTTCACTCGAATTGCGGCGATTTGGCGCGGAATGGAACATCGGACGTTTGCTTGGCGTGCGTGAATTCGCTTGGATTTTCGCTCAACCCAACCTACGAGCTCGCAATCTGAAAGGCTGGTGGGCAGGGGATCTCTATCGCCCTCACTATCCGTTCGGTTGATCCTATTCGGTCACTTGATCCTTAATCAGTCGGTTGAGGGATTTACTATCGCGCTCGCCATCCACTCGCTTGATCCCAACCTACGGGCTGGCATTTTCAAAGGCTGGTGGGCGGTGCCCACCCTACAATAAGAGAATCCATGCGAAAACGGGAAATCGAAATCAAAATTGGAGAATGCATCGGCCTGGTTTCCAGAGAATCTACTTACTGACGAGCATCCTGCGAGTGGCGGTGAAAGTGCCGGCATTTAAGGTGCAAAAATACACGCCCGTCGCAACAACTTCCCAGCGTTCATTCCGTCCGTCCCAATACGCCGCGCGGTCCCGGCTCCGATACACACCCGCCGGCTGGAAGCCCACCGCCAATGTCCGAACCACCCGCCCGTGCACGTCATAGACCGTCAGCCTGATGTCCGCCGCTTCCCTCAACTGATACGGCAACCACGTCTCCGGATTGAACGGATTCGGGTAATTCGGCAACAGCGCCGTCTCGACCGGAATGCTTGACTCCCGTGTCAGTGTTGTCAAAAGCCGTTCAAGCGCGATAATCCCTCTCTTCACCGTTGGATCTGCCGTCTCCAACCCCTCGGCATCAGCCAACCACCTCCGTACATCTTCCGCCGTGATTGCCCCAAGTCCCTCCGCACGGCTGGGCGCCGCCGCCGCATGTCCAAACGCCACCGCAACCAACTCCAAATCGTGAAGGTTGACAACCCCATCCCCGTTGACATCCGCGCCATCTCCGCCCAACTCCCCGAAACGTGCGGCGACCAACACTAAATCTAGGATGCTCACGATTCCGTCGTGATTGACATCTGCCGATTTTGCTCGAATGAGGTCCGCGTGAGGGGTTACATCCCAAAGCAGGATTGCCCCATCCAAGCTGCCGCTGGCAAGCGTCAATCCGTCCGGGTTGAAAGCGGCGCTCCTCACTTCAGAGACATGTCCCTCGAACGTACCCAGCATATCCCCTGTAGCCGAATCCCACAGCCGGATGGTATGGTCGCTCGATCCACTGGCAAGCATCGCGCCATCCGGACTGAAGGTAACGCTCTCGATATAACCCGTATGTCCTTTCAGCGTCCGCAGCAGCGCACCCCTGCTCGTGTTCCACAGCCGCACGTTACGGTCACGATTCCCGCTGGCAAGCGTCAAGCCGTCGGGGCTGAATGCCAAACTCGTCACATTGGAGCTGTGTCCTTGAAGCGTCCGCCGGCGAGCACCTGTGACGGCATCCCATAGATGGATGGCGCCGTGGAAACTCCCGCTGGCAAGCGTCCTGCCATCGGGTGAATAGGCTACGGAAAGGACGATGTCCGTGTTGTCGTCAATCAGGCGCAGTTGCTCCCCCGAGGACACATCCCATACACGGACGGTGCTGTCCCAACCTCCACTTACAAGGGTCAATCCGTCGGAACGGTACGCCACACCGGTAACCCAATGCGAATGTCCCCCAAGTGTCCGCCGCGCCCCGGTAACGGCATCCCAGAGATGTAGGCTGCCGTCCCTGCTCCCACCGGCAAACGTCGAGCCGTCGGGACTGTACGCCACGCAAATAATCTCCTCCTCGCCCGCCTGAAGCATTCGCACCTGCGCGCCCGCTGTTGTATCCCATAGACGGATGGCGCCGTCCCAACTCCCACTGATTACCTTATTCCCGTCCGGGCTGTACGCGATGCTGTTGATCCAAGATGAATACCCGTTGATTGATCGCGCCAGATCGCCCGTCATTGTATTCCACAGGCGGATGGAATGGTCCCAACCCATGCTTACGAGTGTTTTCCCGTCCGGGCTGAACGCAACCATCGGGTTATACGCACGACTGCTCCCGCTGGTGCCGGCGGCATCCTCTAACGTAAATAGTTCATCACCAGTGTCCGGGTTCCAGAGACTGGCCGTGCCGAACCAGCCCCCACTGGCGAGCATCTTTCCGTTGGGGCTGTATGCCAGGCTATTAACTGAAATCCTGTCCGATTCAAGCGTGCGAACGTGTTCACCGGTGCGGGCATCCCACAATCGAATGCCGCCAACCCAGCTCCCGCTTGCGAGTGCATTTCCATCCGGACTGTACGCCACGCTATGAACCTCCCACGTATGCCCCTCCTCAAGCGTCTGTTTGTGCGCCCCCGTACTCACGTCCCACAGACGGACCTCGCTCGAACTCCCGCTGGCGAGAGTTCCTCCGTCCAGACTAAACGCCACCGTAGGCACCATCCAGTCATGCCCTTCAAGCGCCCGTAGGTGCTCGCCTGTTCCCACATCCCATAGATGGATGGTGCCCTCAAAACTCCCGCACGCAACCGTTCCGCCATCCGGACTGAACGCCAGGCTTAGCAAGCCGGATTTGATCCTCTCAAGCGTCTGTTTATGCGCACCTGTGACCGCGTCCCAGAGGTAGATTCCGTCCCACCTCACAGTCGCCAGCGTCGATCCATCCGGACTGAATGCCATATTCTCGACCCACGCCGTGCTTTCGTCAAGCAGGGCAATCTCTTGAAAGGTTGTTGTGTCGTAGAACCAAATTCCGAGGCTGCTTGCCACGGCGAGGCGTGCGCCATCCGGGGAGTAGGCGACGGGACCGGTCAGAGCGCCTTTGCCCAGCCGCATGGTGGCTCCTTCCGGCAACCCCCATGGCGATACGTCTTGGGCGAAGGCGTTGACCAAAATCAGGACAGAAAGCAACACAAGGCTAGATGAGATTAACCGCGCTTTTTCGATTGACATCATCAGTCTCCTTTCTATCTCACTGACTAGGTTCTATCGGCATTTGACTAATTGAACCCATTTCTATTCCGAGTCTTCGACCTAATGTGCCTAAAGGTGATTTGGGATAGTCCTAAATATCCAGCGTCTCGCGCGACCGTATCTCGTAGGGGCGAGGTTCCCTCGCCCAATAGGGTTGGTAGACCTAATCCCATCGGATTGAGAGATGCCCAAGGTAATACATATTAAAACCAGTTTATACAGTTCCTTCGCTTAATTCAAGAAACCAACATGTAAAAGAGTTCGGGGTAGTTTTAGTGATTTGTCCGAGGCTTGTAGCAGTTCTCAAGTTCGTGCCAGCAAAATGTCAACACGTCCTTGTGTAGCAATCCGGAGTAATTCATGTCAATGTAACCGAGGACGGGTAAGACGCCCCTTCGACATCAAGGTTGTCATGTCTTAGAGGGAAGAGAAAATCATCTTCGCGACGAATCCTTCAATTCCCCCCAAGTCGTAGCCAGACGCGCTTCAGGGGCAACACCATGTGCACCGCCAAGAAATGGAATTCGTGGGCCCGTAATGGCAATATCATCAAGATGAACGGACGACCCACGATTTTTCGAAAATCTTACGGTGCCCGGGCGCGCCTTTCCATCTTCATATCGAGCTATGAGTTGGTTGTCAAAATAAAATTCAAAAAACTGGTTCTTAGCCACGATTTTGATTGGGATCCATCGATCTGCTATTGGTTGTTCGAGACGTTCAAGTGAGAATTTCGCACGAGGGACCCGTGACATAGCATTCCCTTCTACAGGGAAGCCTTTATTTGGGTGATAAGAGAAAACGCGTATCTCTGGTTTGGGTGCCAAGAGGATCAGCACGTCTTGGAGGTTATCCTGAGTAAACGTTTCATTGCCTCTTTGAACCTCGGGGCCTTCGCTGTATCGGACATCAAGGTGGAAGCTTGCGCCCAGCTCTAGATCTTCTCTAAATTCAAATCTAATTTGACAGGTCAGTGTATAAGAATCCCATTTTTCCGCATTGCCTGTTCTTAATTCCAAGGATACGAAGTGCCTCTGCCCCCTAAAAAAGGGGTCTATAACCAGATATCCATCTTTGAACTTCAGAAGATCCGCAACCGGTGGGAACGGTGGCCCCGGAGCTATATGGATATGCCATCCATCAAGGTTTTCATCGTTGAAATCTTCCACAAACGTACCGGAGTACGCTGCCATAACAGGCGATATTGACAGCAGCAAGGCTATTGATAACCATTTCATTGTGGAGTTCCTCCTTTGCCTTCAGGTCCGTAGCAGAGATTGAGTGAGCGAATAACGAGTAATACGTACTATCGCCCTCGATATTCACTCGGTTGATCGATAGAAATCCACTAGCCACTAAACACTTACCTTTTCCTTATGAACCACGGCAACTTGGGCAAGCCTTGCAGATAAGAGCGTACGTTTCCTTACACAGCGCAACATTCATGCCAGTGGAAAACCCAATCATACCGCTCCGGAAGACGGTTTTCGTGGCTCCGGTGCACGGAATAGGTCAGGGATTTCATTCCCATTGCCCTGCACGGTGCAGAAGCAGGAGGAAAATTGGCGGGCTGCTTTGTAGGAGCGATCTCTGAATCGCGACAAGTCGGGAATCGGGAGGGATTATTTAACGCACTGCGATCACTATCGCCTTAGGAACTCTATCGCGCTCCCTATCCGGTCGCTTGATCTATTCGCTCAGTTGATCTCCCTGATTCGCGTTGACATCAAATTTAAAGTATGGTACGATGATTTTTCGTTTTGACGAGGGCGCAGCAAAGAGATATTGTCGTTTTGACGGTCGGCTATGGCGCTCCCGAATGAGTCCGCACGTCAAGGTGATTTTCAGGAGAGGATCTATGCCAAAAGTTCAGGACATCTTAGTGTTCTTCCAAACAAGCCCCGGTCTCGACATCACCCCGTCCGCGTGGTCGCGGTACGAAGCGTCGAAGGGGACGGGGATCAAGAATCTTGTCGAGGAGACGGAACCCCCCTACAAACACGCGTTGGCGGCGATGCGCGACGGATGGCAGGTCATCCAGATGAGCGAAATGAAGCATCGCAGCGCCGACGACGGATACGAACTTGGACCGCTGCCGTATCAGACGGTGTTGTCCCGGTTCAATGAACTACAAGACACGGAGGAAGGTTCATAATGAACGAGCATCTCATCTCATCCAAGGAAATGGCGCAATTTGTGGCTTCCGGCTACCTGAAGTTCGAAGAGATGGTGCCGAAAGATCTGTCCGACGCATGCCTTGAGGACATGAAAAACCACCGCGGTTATCTTGAGGTCGGCACGCCGTTCGAGGAGACGTGGCCAAATGGCTCCCCGCTCGGCGATGTGTTCCGTCTGCCGCAGGTCAAAGGGCTTATCCATTCTTTGGTCGGTCCGAATCCGGTGTATGACCACCACGCGGTGCATCTGTTGCGGGCAAACAGCATGGCGGGACCGAACATGCACCAAGACTCGGTCATCGACTTCCGCGAGAACTATTACGACATCCAGTTGTCGTTCTTCGCGCACGACACCCCCGACGAGATGGGGGGTACGTTCCTGATCCCCGGCTCCCATTTCCGAAACGTGCGCACGTTCGAGGTTAAACTCTACCAACAAGTCGCCGGCAAAATCTGGGCGACATGCCCGGCGGGGACGATGTATGTCTGGAACACACGCGTTTGGCACGGCGCGCGCAGCAACCATACCGATCAGGACCGGTATATGTACAAGCTGCGGCTCAATCCGTCGCAACCCCAGGTTCGCAATTTCGATACGTCCGATATCGACGACCCGAAGATCGGAAGTATTCTGTCGAAGGGTCACGGCTGGGAAGGGAATGACATGCGCTATGAAATCATGAAGCGCGTCCAGATGTGGCGCTACGTCTCCGATCAGCCGGACTTTGACATCGGCGAGCGCTTCATGCGCCGAATCGAGTACCAACCGCAGCGGATGTCGGCATAAGCCAGTGGTCAGTGGCTAGCGGCAAGGCCTGTTGGCATTTGTAACCCAACCCATGCGAGGCGAGAAATAGTAGTAGTCACGCTGCGCTTGACTGAGCACGAACTCGTAGGGGTTGGGTTTCCCAACCCGTTGGGCGAGGATCAACCGACTGGATAAGGAAGGTTCAAGTGACCGAATAGGGAACGCGATAGAACTCCCATAGAGATCTTGCCTCGCCCCTACAAACGCACATTTACCGGTGAACTGGGATCAAGCGAACGAAGATATCAACCGACATAACAACGAGCAATCAAGCCACCGAACAAGGAAGGTGATACAAATCTCTTCTAAAGAACTGCATCCCGGAAAACAAACCTTCATTGATGACTTCTTCATCGAATCGATGGACGGCGCGCACCGCGTGCTTAACCCGGCGGAAAAGCTGACCGTCGACGAGCCATTGAACATCATTACCCCGGACCAACCGTGGGAAAACGATGACGCCGAGAGCACCGGCAATTTCGCGTACGATGAAGTGAATCAAACATTTCGCATGTACTACCACGGCGTGAATTCGCAGGTATGCGTTCTGGAGTCGAAAGACGCGGTCCACTGGGAACGTCCGATCCTGGGCTTGGTCGAGTTTAACGGTTCCAAAGCCAACAACATTACGAACTGCCCATCCCATATAGGCGCCATCCTCTGCGATCCGCATGAAACCGACGAAGCGTACCGCTGGAAGCGGATCGAATTTGCACCTCAAGGGGTTGGACCCGACGGCGAGCGGGTGTGGTGTGCCTATTACTCACGGGACGGATACGATTGGAAACTGTATCCGCCGGGCACGCACAGCAGTCAGACGCAGCTCTTCGCCTTCGGTTCACGGCGAGAGACCTTCGGTGGTCCAATCGATCCCGACGCGCCCTATGTGTGGTACACGCAGCGGGGTTCGAGCCGGCGCACCCGCGTTCTGGGACGCCGCGACAGCCAAGATTTTCTCAACTGGTCGGGGCTGCGCACGGTGATTGAACAAGATCTCGACGACCCTATCGGAACCGAGTTCTACAGCGCCAGTTTTGACGCGGCGAACCGCACGGATGGCGGCTTGCATATCATCATGCTCAACACCTACTTGACCGACATAACCGAGCCTTACGCAATCGAGGATCCGGAGAATTACTGGGGCGCGGAGAAAGGTCCCGCCGTAATTCCGGCGCGGATTGACGGGTTCGTCGACACGCAGCTGGCGGTTAGCCGCAACACCGTACACTGGAAACGCTACCGCGAACCGTTTATCCCGCGCGGCAACCCCGGCGCCTGGGATTGGGGGATGCTTTATGGCGGAGAGCCTATAACACATCACGGAAAAATCCTATTCTTCTACAACGGTTATCGCGAAACCCATAACGGTCGATCCCCGCAACCCTACGTAAAGCGCTATTCGGCGGGAATGGAAAAAGCAAAGGGGCTGGCTTCCTTGCGCCTTGACGGCTATGTCAGCGTGGAAGCGGTCTCCTACGCGCCCGGCATATTGACAACGCACCGTTTCCGCCAGGAATCGGGCGGTACCATCGGAGTCAATGTCGACGCTTCGGCGGGCGAGTTGCGGTACGAAGTCTTGGAGGACACGGGCGATCCCATCCCCGGCTACACCGTCGCAGAGTGCGACCCCATCCGCACGGACACCGCAAACGGCGTATTATCTTGGAACGGCGTTTCCGGTTGGCCCGGCTTGAGCGACGAGCGGCAGGGGAGATATCCCAACTTGCAGAAGGAGGAGTTCTACATCAAGTTGCGGTTCTATATTTCTCCGGGCGCCAAACTCTACTCCCTAACGCTAGACCCGCCCGAAGTCACCGCATGGGGCGTCAAGGTCAGGGGGAGAATTGATTAATCTATCCCTGTAGAGCGATCTCCCGGTCGCGATTTGTTGAGTGATCGACGTTATGGCCGCGATTCCGTAAATCTTTGAAATGGGCATACAAGACATGTTAGTTTCCGATAAAATCGGTGCGGAGGTTGCACCGCACCTGATACAACTCAGGCAAGAGGGCTGGTGCGTGCTGGAGGGTGTCATCCCCGAATCCGAAATCGACTCCGTGCGTGAATATGTCGCGGCGTCGAGTGAGAAGGCGCTTGAGGCGTACACAAATGACTGGATAAGCATCATTGCCGGCGTACCCGATTTCGCGCCCTACCTCGCCGACGAGAGCGTGTTGGGGATTGTCAAGACTATGTTCAATCACCCGCACGTGCGAATCGCTCAAACCGAGCTGAAGACTATCGCGCCGCAAAACGGCGACGCACTTCTCCGTACCTACCATTCCGATTGGCCGCATGATCTCCGAGATCTATCGAAATCCGGGCATATCCACCAACCCTTCCCCGACATCACGATGGCGGTTATCACGCTGTGGATGATCTCGCCGTTTACGAAAGAGAACGGCGGCACCTGGATTGTGCCGCGCAGCCACCGTGACACACGGAATCCGCGGGGAAACGACGGCATCGACCAGAACAAACCGATTCCGAACGAGATGCAGGTGACGGGCAGCGCCGGTAGCGTGCTGATGACGGACAGCCGTATTTGGCACACCGCCACGGCAAATCTGAGCGATGAGCCGCGGATTGCACTGTTGGCGCGCTATATTCCGTGGTGGGTCAGCGTGGAGATGGGGAAGCGCAATCGGGTGACGATACCGGCGGAGGTGTTCGCCGCCTTCCCGGAGAACGTGAAGCCGTTGTACCAGCACCGCGTGGATGTAGGAGGATCAAACGAGTGAATAGATCAAGCGACCGGATAGGGAGCGCGATAGAGATCTTATACCATTTCGCCTGAATAACAGTGCATATAGTGCTTTCCATATACCATTTTGACAACTATTGCCCTTACACCAAACCCCGTAGGCGGGAATCAAACGAGCGAATAGATCAAGCAAGCGAATAGCGCGCGCGATAGGGATCCTAGTGCGATAGAGATCCCCTTGCCCCGCTTTGGAGAGACTTGATTGACGTTATTAATGCACCGCCAATAAATAGAAATGGTATTAGATGTCAATAGAACACGATCCCTCCCCGCGTCTGCACTCCAGAGGACCAAACGAACGAATAGATCAAGCGACTGGATAGGGAGCGCGATAGAGATCTTAGTGCGATAGTAGATCCTGTGCAATGTCAATAGAATCGTGATGCGTCCAATCTCCGCGCTCCAAAGGAGATCAAGCGACTGGATAAGGAGCGCGATAGAGATCTTCAATGTGTATAGCGCATCATAAATTGACACTCGATTTTCGCTCTGCGACTGGCTTTGAGCAAGTGTTACTTGAGAGCGCTCCATTATCCCTATCGGAATAATTCTTTCAGCAAGCAACACTTTTGTACCGCAAACTGTTAGTTTGCGATCACAATCCATCAGCGGTACACGTTCATTGTTCGCTCTATGACTGGCTTTCCGAGAGTGTTACTAGGTAGAAACATTGGACAAAACATTTCGTGACCCACATTACAGCATGTATCACGATCTTTTGGGAGTTAGGGCCATTTAGGCCTATGGAAATCATTGTTGTCCTGGGTCTGGAAAGACCCAGGAGTCAACACATTACTGCACCTGTGGATGTTCAGGAATGACCTCTTAAAGCCCGATAAGGCACACCTGATATTCTCACACGGAGAATGTGGAGGAAATACTATGTCCAAACTTTCTATCGGTGTTATTGATCTTGTTGCTAAGGGACCAACGCGAAATTTGTGGGCACGCACCATGCACGCCAATCTCGCAAGCATCATGCCCCAGGTAATCGCGACCTGGTGTGAAGAAGAGGGACACACTGTCACGTATATGTGTTATACCGGTCTTGAAAACATCCTCGAAGAATTCCCAAAAACTCTCGATGTTCTTATTATCGGGACATTTTCGCAGGGTGCCCAACTGGCATACGCGCTGAGCAATTTTTTCCGCTCGCGAGGTGCGGTCACCGTGCTTGGAGGGGCCCACGCTCGCTGCTATCCTGAAGATGCTCAGAAGTATTTCGATTATGTCCTCGGCTTTACGGACAGAACTGTCATTCGAGATCTTTTGCAAGATTATTCTCCACAGCGACCTATCGGTGTTCAGCTCTCAGCAAATGGACAACCGGTGACGCTGCCAAGTGTACGGGAGCGTTGGAAGTTCATAGAACTCACTCATCGCAAGGCGCCATGGATCAAGGGAGTCCCGATGCTCGGTAGTATGGGGTGCCCATACACTTGTAGCTTCTGTATCGATTCAGTTGTTCCCTATCAACCTCTGGACTTTGATGTCATCAAGGCAGACCTACGTTTCCTCTTGGGAAAGTTTAAGCGTCCAATTGTTGGCTGGCACGATCCGAACTTCGGCATTCGATTCGACGATTACCTATCTGCAATAGAGGAGGCGGTTCCGCCGGGCAGCATTGACTTCCTTGCCGAAAGCAGTTTGGCACTTCTCTCGGAACCACACATGAAACGGCTCAAGCAAAACGGATTTAAGGCTCTATTGCCCGGAATTGAGTCGTGGCAGGATTTCGGTAACAAATCGAAAACCGGAAATCAACAAGGAATTGATAAAGTTCGACAAGTCTCGGAACAGGTTAACATGATTCTGAGATACGTCCCCTATGTTCAAACTAACTTCGTGTTTGGACTCGACACTGACGAAGGACCTGAGCCGTTTGAACTCACAAAACTTTTCCTCAATATGACCCCTGGTGCCTATCCTGCCAATTCGTTACTAACGTCGTACGGACAAGCGGCACCTCTCAACCTTGAATATCAACGGTTGGAGCGCGTTCTGCCCATTCCATTTTACTTCCTTGACAGCAGCCGCGGGATGAATGTCAAGCCAAGAAATTATGCCTGGGATGAGTTCTACGATAACGTCGTTAATTTGACTCAACACAACATTTCATGGAGGTATCTTCTTAGCAGTCATAAGGCGATTTCCGATTTCACCCCTCGGTGGGTAAACTTTATCCGAGCCCTGTCATGGTTTGATCGACTCAAGTATTTTCGTGAAATCCGGCGGAGGCTTGATGAAGATCCGCAGTTCCGACCTTTCTTTGAGGGGGAGACGACAGAAATTCCACAGTTCTATGTGGAACGGATTCGCAAAAGCTTAGGGACGCTATGGGAGTGGCTCCCAGAAGGTGCTTTGCATCATGACCCTAACGCCTATCTCAAGTCCGAGGCAAACAAATCGTTCACGTCGTTAAATGTTGCAGGTCAAGTAGAATTGGAGAACGTGAGTTCGTTTTAAGTAACTTTCGACAATAAATCTCGCATTTTAACGAAATCACGGCGCGCTAGCTACGCGGCCGTCCTGCTGGATTGACAAATCCAGCAAACCTCTCTCTAGCTACTCAGCTTTCATTCTTTCGCTCCAGAGGATCGGAATGTCTGTAGAACACCGATTGCTTCAATATTCTGCACAGAGGAGATAAAGTGACCGATTAGGAAGAGCGATAGAGTTCCCATAGAAAATCCCATTACGCATAGCTTTACACCTGTATCGTGTTATCCGAATCGGAGCACCTTGCGTAAGTTCTGTGAACAAGAAGCTGGTTAACCACAAGGAGACACTCTATGTTCAAAAATCATTCTATTTCTGCCTTGATTTGCTTACTGTTCCTCACTGTAGGTTTTCAACATGTGTCCGCCCAATCACAGTTAGCCCAAGACACCTAAGCCATCTTTGAAGCGACTTGCCTGAACTGCCACGGCCCCGATGGCGCCTTTCGAGAAACACTCCTCATGGAACACAGCGAGCTTATTGACGGAGGCACTGTTGTTCCCGGAAATCCGAATGCCTCCGAGTTGTACAAGCGCCTCCTCGGTCCGACCGATAACGGCGTACAGATGCCGTTCGGTCAACCCCAGCTGCCCGCTCAATCCATTGACACAATCCGACGTTGGATTTTAGCCGGCGCACCCGAATGGTCGACAACTCGCATCACCGATGGTCGCTTTATCTCTCCTGCAGAAATTCTTGATACCATTGAGACCCACCTCAACACCCTCTCATCGTTTGACCGCGCTTTTGCCCGATACTTCACACTCACCCATCTCTACAACGCGGGCGAGACACTCGAGATACTCAGTGAGTACCGCAATGCGCTCAACAAACTGGTCAACAGTCTTTCATGGGGAAGTACTATCACCAACCCGAAGCCCATCAACCCCCAAGCTACAATCTACTACATCGACCTGCGGCATTACGAATGGGATGTCAACGACGGCTGGACGAAGATTGAGGAAGCGTATCCCTATCACATCTCGTTTCCTGAACATCTTGGGCTGCGTAATCAACTGGGGCGCTTGCAGGCACAGATGAAGACCGATGTGCCATCCGTGCATGTCGACTGGTTTATTGCGAACGCATCCACTCCTCCATTATACCACGCCCTGCTTTCACTGCCGTTGACGGACAGGGACTTGGAGACCCGGCTGGAGGTTGATGTCGCTCGAAACCTTATCAACGCGCCCGGAGTTCGCGTGTGGCGGGCGGGGTTCAACAATTCCGGCGTCTCAAATCACAATCGCGTCGTAGAACGCCACATTTCTCGTTATGGAGCCTATTGGAAAAGCTACGACTTTGCAGGCAGTGTCGGGACACAGAATATCTTAACCAATCCTCTCTCGTTCACGCACGATGGCGGGGAGGCAATCTTCAATCTCCCAAACGGGTTGCAAGGTTACTACCTTGCCAACTCCTCCGGTTTCCGGTTAGACGAAGCGCCGATAAACATTGTATCCAACCCGGCTGCCAGCGACCCCACGGTGCGCAACGGCATCTCCTGTATCGGTTGCCATACGGAGGGCATGAAAACATTTGACGACGAGGTGCGATCGGTAATTGAAAGCAATGCCAATCCGCCTTACAACAAAGCGCAGGCGCTGCGACTCTATGTGGAACAGTCAGTCATGGATGCCCGTGTAAGTGAAGACATGGACACATACAGGGTAGCGCTTGAAGCCACGGGTGGTACGTTTGGCGGTGTTGAGCCGGTTTCACGTTTCCACGAAGCGTTTCAGGGACCGATTGATGCAGCGTATGCTGCTGCTGTAGTCGGGTTGCAGACTGACACCTTCCTCGCAAGGGTACGTGAGAAAACCGGACTTCAGAACGTTGGCTTGCTGGCGCTGGACAACCCAAACGGGAGTGTGAAGCGAGACACCTGGACCTCTAGTTTTAGAGACATAATTTCCGCATTGGACTACCCGGATCGGGTTGGAGAACCCCCGGTTGTGACGCAGCCCGATGTGTTACCGGGTGGGTATGTCCATATTCCGGACCCGAACCTTCGCACCTTCATCGCCGCTGAACTTGACAAACGCCCCAATGCTCCGATAACAGCGGAGGAGATGAAACGATTAAAAAACCTAGATCTGTGCAAGGGTGGGTGCGAAAAGGGTATCCGAGATTTGACAGGAGTGCAGTTTGCGATAAATCTAAGTCGGATAAATATATCACATAATCAGGTCTCCGACCTCTCACCCATAGCGGGTTTAATCGAGTTGCGCGAACTCTGGATTACCGACAACCCTGTATCCGATATATCCCCTGTGAGAGGGTTAACCAACCTTACTCACCTAGGATTTGAGCGCTGTCAGGTGTCCGATATATCTCCCGTGAAAGGTTTAATCAACCTCACTCACCTATACGTTCTGAGAAATACCATAACTGACCTGTCGCCGGTAGCGGGTTTAATTGAATTGCGCGAGCTCTTGACTCTTAATAACCTCTTTTCCGATATATCTCCCGTAAGAAACCTGACAAAACTCGTTCACTTAAATTTCGATAACACTTTGGTATCCGATATATCCGCTCTTGCGGGACTCATCAATTTGGAGCTTTTGGGTTTTACCAGTGCCCAAGTCTCCGATCTATCGCCGCTCGCGGGATTGATAAATCTGAGACATCTAAATATTCATCATAACTTCATATCCGACCTGTCCGCACTTACTGAATTAGTCGAATTGACGCATTTAGATTTTAGAGACAATCTCATTTCGGACTTAACTCCGTGTTCAGGCTTAACCAAATTGGTAGAATTGGAGCTTGATGGTAACAGAATATCGGATGTATCGCCCCTTGCAGGACTAACCGGGTTAAATCGTCTGGACATTTCATCCAATGCCATATCGGATGTATCGCCCCTTGCAGGCTTGACCAACTTAAAATGGTTAAGGGTTGCAGACAACGACATCTCGGATGTGTCGCCGCTTGCGAGGTTAACCAACCTGAGGTGGCTGGGGGTCTATAACAACAGAATCACTGACCTGTCACCTCTGAAAGGGTTACGCGAAAATACAACTCTGCTTTGGCACGGTAATCCGGTATTTCCCACAGACGCGCCGAAAATCGACGCCTCCTGGTTATGGGTTGTATTACCGTACGTCCAGCCGAGTGGCAGTGAGGATTTACTATCAAAAGCGAGTGGTGGGACGGTGACAGAGGTGGAGGTCGCTACCCACGGCGCAATAGAGGGACAAGCTGTCGGCGATGACGTATGGACCTCCCGCAGACTCGCGCCTACGGGGTGGAACAACATTGACCTGATGCTTGGTAACCGCGAGGACACTTTCCGTTTTTCCCACATGCTTTACGGTACTGTATCCCTTTATTCACCGCGGGAGCAGGAAACGAACATGTACGTCGGAAGCCATAACGATTTCAAGGTCTGGCTCAACGGGGCTTTGATTTACCAGTCTTTGCGCTACCATTCGAGTGCGGATTACACAGATTTTCTCCCGGTCACGCTGGAGCAGGGAAGAAATGTGTTGTTGGTAGCGGTTGAGGCGAACTATAATTCCTTTTTCGGATTTGAATCAGGCACCGAATATACAGTGGCAACTGGTATCGGCTACGCCTTTTCTGAAACACCAATTCACATCGGCGATACCTTTACCTTCGATGTCCGTGCCGAGAATGTCTCCAACTTGGCGGGCTGGCAGTTCGATATCGCCTTCAATCCTGCCGTCCTCGAAGCGATTGAAATAAGCGAAGGCGATTTCCTGAAGACCGATGGCGGAGCGACTTTCTTCCAGAGCGGACGCATTGACAATGCGGAAGGAAAGATCACGGGGCTTAGTGGCGCGCGATTTGGGGACCTCGGAGTCAGCGGAAGCGGTTCCGTGCTTCAGGTGAGATTCAAGGCAATATCTGAAGGTGAGGCGCCAATAGCATTGCAGAACTTCCTGTTCGGCTCTATCACGGAGGAAAGCATTAACGCGGCACCCCTTGAAATCCGAATCACCGTGCAGGATCGGCTACTGACCGGGGATGTAAACCGCGACGGGGTCGTCAATATTCTCGATTTGATTCGCGTCGCGCGCTTGTTGGGACAAAGCGTAGCCGCTGACTCACCGGTGGATGTTAACGGCGACGGGATTATCAACATCTTCGATCTCACGCTCGTGGCGCAGGGCATTGGGGGTGCCGCCGCACCCGCAGTTGCGACAGGGCGCGCCGATACGGCGACCATAGAGGCATGGATTACACTCGCACGGCTTGAAGATGACGCTTCGATTTCTTTTCGGCAGGGCATTGCGAATCTTGAAAGTCTTTTAGCCTCGTTCATTGTTCCAGAAGAGACGGCGTTGCTCGCCAACTATCCGAATCCGTTCAATCCTGAAACCTGGATACCCTACCAGTTGGCATCCCCGTCAGAGGTGACGCTCAAAATTTACGATATGAACGGGAGAGTGGTTCGACGTTTGAATATGGGGCATCAGACGGCAGGGATGTACCGGAATCGCAACCGGGCGGCGTATTGGGACGGTCGGAACCAGAGTGGAGAATTCGTCGCTAGCGGTTTATATTTCTATACACTGAAGACAGGAAAGTTCGCGGCAACCCGCAAGATGCTGATAAGGAAATAGAGTCATGATGTCGCGATTCGGAGATCGCTCCTACAATCAGAGAAAGTGAAAAAGGTTATCGCGTGGGGATTGCTGTCAGGATCTTCTATCGCCTTAGGATCTCTATCGCGCGAAGAACCCAATCACCCTCGCTACTCACTCGGTTGATCCATTCGCTCATTTGATCCATAAAACTAATCTCAATGTGTCGGCGGAATGTCGACATCGACAACCCATCCTCTGGTCGCGGCCGGTTTGTATTCTCCATCGCGGAGATAGTCTGAGGTGTGCCATAGACAGAGTTGTTTCCCGTCCGGCAACCACGTCACGGAGGTGAGAGCCCCCGCCGCACGCGCAACGGCGCGTTTCTGATTCGCTTCCACATCAAGTAGCCACACCTTCCATCGCAAGCCCATACAATCTTCATGCTCCATATACGCCAACTGATTCCCCCGAGGCGACCATGAGGGCGACGTGTGTTTGAGAATCCTTGTCCGGCTTCGGTCATCGACATCCGTGACGTGAAGGCGTTTGTCCAGCAAACGGTCGGGGCGAATGCCTCCTTGCAGCACATAGGCAATGTCTTTGCCGTCCACGGACCAGTGGATCTGCTTGACGCGCTGGTGCTGCGTACGTATTTCGCCAATCCTCGTTCCGTTGACGTTCTGCAATCGAAGGCGGGCGTAACCCGACTTGTAGTGCTGGTGATCCAGCCCGATAGCGATCCGCTCCCCATCCGGCGACCAAGAGGGTATGTCCAAGAAACTGAACGCGCCGACCCGTCCTTCAATCGGGATACGGGCAATCGGCGCCAAGCCGGACGTGTCGCTGTTGATTTGATACACGACATCGAACCCTTTGTCCCACCTCCGGAACGCGATTTTGTTGGCGACCGGCGACCATACCGGCGCTTCGCCATTCACGAGGTTGGTCAAACGTGCAGTTTTCAGATCAAATGTCCATACCTCGCTTTCACCCTCTTTGCGCGCCTCGAATGCGAGCAGATTGCTGTTGAATGACCATGACAGGTTTGGGTTGTAAAACTTCCCCTCGCACAACTTCCGAAATCGGGTCGCTTCTTTATCCGTGATCCAGATTTCGCTCGCTTTCCAATACTGCCCGGAGAGATCCTTTCGATTGAAAAACGCGATCGCTTTGCCGTCGGGCGACCAGTGCGGATACTCACCGCCCTCGGTCAGTTCCAATGTACGGATGTTGGAGCAAATCGATGCGTTGAATTGCACATCATCGGTTTCTTTAAAGCTACCTATGCCAAATTCGTCCATCCACCCGGTTTCGCCGTCCGGGAGTTCAACTTCGTACCAGCCACCCCCTTCATTCAGAATCGGGAGTGCGACACCGTCGTTGAGACGCAGTTGCACGGGCGAATCGGAATCTTTGGCAGAATAGACAGGCGCCTCATCGTGCACCACGATACCGATTTGTCGTTCGTCTGGTTGCGGCTGGGAGGATTCCGCCGCTCGATTCTCGAAGGCGTACACATAGCCGTCATGGGACGTGACGTAAAGGGTACCGTCGGAGATCGCGGGCGCCGCGTCAACGAACCCCCGCGTCTTGTATGACCAGGCCTTCTTTTTTGATGCGGCGTCTATGGCGTGGACGTGATGGTCTCGCGCGCCAATATAAACTACGTCATTGGCTCTGACGGGAAAGCTGTAGGTGTAATCCACAGAACTTCGCCACACCTCGGCGGCGTGCTCGGGAAAAATCGGGCGCAATTTACCTTGAACACAGCCGAATTCAATCCCGTCAATCCGCACGCGATCTCTACGTTTTCCCTCTGCTTCACCGGTTGTCGCGTTAATGACGTGAATCGTGCGCGTGAATGCGCCGATGTGGACTTGCCCGTCGGCTATAATTGGCGGAGAATCGATCCAAGTGTTCGATTTAAATTTCCAAACGAGTTCGCCCGTTTTGGCTTCAAGGGCGTAAACATAATTGTCTCTCGAACTAAAGTAGACCTGATTGTTCCACACCGCCGCGGCATACCGGATGGCATCGCCGCTGCGGAACGTCCATTTCACCCCCCACCGCTTTGCATCAAGCGCGTACAGTACCCCGTCCGTCGAGCCGACGTAGACCGTACCGTCGACGATAACGGGGCTGGCGTGGATGGGAGCGCCGGTCTTGAATTTCCAGCGCAAATCTAGCGGCGGTTTGAGCGTCTGATCGGGACTCTTGCCCGAAAAATGCAGATCGCGCATGAACATCGCCCAATCTCCGGGGCGGGTTTGGGGGGCGCTCAACTTTGCAGTTGGTTTGGATGAGGTTTCAGCGCGCGACTTCGTGCTCTCCGAATCTTGGGTATCCCGGGAATCTTGAGATTGACAGCCTATCAGCAGGATAAAAGGCACGGATAGGATAAGGATTAGACGCCAAGCCATTGACAGTCCTCAGAGATTGTGTTGGAGACGATGTCCCTGTTTCAACGAATGAGGGGCATTCGTCAGGAGGATGGGATAGTACCAAAAGAACGGCAGTATAGCATTCACGCAATCGCGCGTCAACGAAAATCTCGCTCTGTACCAAGGTGTTCTTCCGTAATGCCAGGGAATTACCGGATTGGGACTGCTCGCCAACCTAGATTTACCGCTTAACATTGCCAAGCGTTTGTGTTACAATCGCGTCCCGTAAGGATGAGAGGAATGGTGCACGTCATAAGGATGGGCTCTTCGCTTTTGAACACGCAAACGGAGGTACTAAAATTTCTAATCATCAATTCGAAGATTGCCCAGAGCCGCCTGAGAGAATTGCGAGCATGGTATTCTATCGCCGTCGCTGTGGTAACAATATCGCATTCACTACGGCATCTCTTCAGTCTTCCTTATCGGTTATTGATCTGTCGCAAACAACGCCCCGTGTCGCGCTCGCTATCGACTAGTTTGATCTCAGTTGATTTGCCGTTATCTGTTCTTTGGAGATAAATCTATGAAAACACGACATTTTCGAGCCACGATTTTCCTGTCAATCTGTCTTGCTCTACCGTTAACCGCATCGGCACAAGTCGTAGATGTCCCGGACTCCAACCTCCGCACCGTGATCGAGAAGGCGCTGAGATTGGCGCCGGGCGACCCGATTACCCAGGCGAAGATGATGGCTTTGAATCGTCTTGACGCTAGAAACGCCAATATTAGCAACTTAACCGGACTGGAGGTTGCCATCAACCTGACAAACCTGAACCTTGCGAGTAACATGGTATCAGATATATCGCGAGTGGCGACCTTAACCAATCTGACAGATTTGAATCTTGCGAACAACATGGTATCGGACCTGTCGCCTGTAGCGGGTTTAATCAACCTGACAAACCTGAATCTTGCCAAAAACGCGATATCGAACATATCACCCGTGTCGGGCTTACCCAACTTGACGGCGTTGGCTATCGACATCAACACAGTATCGGATATATCACCCGTATCGAGCTTAATCAACCTGACAGCGCTGGATTTTCAGAACAACACAATAACCGATATATCGCCTGTGACGAACTTGACCAAATTGGTATTTCTGGTTCTTCAGAATAACACGATATCGGATATATCACCTGTGGCGGGTTTAACCAACCTGACACTACTATTTCTAGGGAACAACACGATATCGGACATATCACCTCTGGTGGAAAACACGGGGTTGGGGAGTGGAGACAGGGTTGACCTGCATGGAAACGCCCTCAACTACGCATCCATCCACACGCACGTTCCAACCTTAGAAGAAAGAGGCGTCGAAATAATCTTCGACAACCGAACACCTCGGAGCATTCGCATCGTCTCGGGCGATGATCAAGAGGGATCGTCCGGTTCAGCGCTCGCAAGCCCGTGTATCGTTGAAGTGCAGGATGGGAATAGTGTAGCGTTCGAGGGGGTGCCGGTTACATTCGCCGTCACGGCGGGCGGCGGGACACTCAGCGCCGCTAACACGACGACAGACGCCAACGGTAGGGCGGAGAGCACCCTTACATTAGGGCCAAATTCAGGCGTGAACACAGTCACGGATTCAGTTACAGGGATTCAGGAGGAGCCAACGTTCAACGCCGAAGGAATCCGGATACCCAAGGCGTTTTGGATAATCTTCGGGATTGACCAACAAGGGCTGGTCGGTGAAGCGCTTGCTAATCCGTTTATCGTTGAAGTGAGAGACCAATCCGGCGAACCCATGTCGGGTGCGCAGGTCATGTTCTCCGTCACGGCGGGCGGCGGGACGCTGAGTGTGACAACTGCCGCAACTGATAGCAATGGTCGGGTAGAGAGTGTCCTAACATTGGGACCGGATCCGGGAACAAACACCGTGACTGTATCTGTGACAGGGATCGAAGAGGAGCAGTCTGTTAGTGCCACTGCCGAACCTCCCCCGATACCGGAGGATGTAAATAGGGACGATGTGGTGAATATCTTGGATTTGGTGGCGGTCGCGGCGAACCTCGGTAATATGGGGACCGACTTGGCGGCGGATGTCAACGGGGATGGGGTTGTGAACATCCTGGATTTAGTGGTCGTAGCGGGTGCGCTTGGGAACGCGGCGGCGCCAGCTTCGGATCCACGAGCATTGGCGATGCTGACGGCTGCGGAAGTGGGTCGCTGGTTGGCTCAAGCGCAAACACTGGACTTGACCGATGGAACAACCCAAATGGGTGTGCTGGTGCTAGAGCAACTCATGGCTGCCTTGACACCGGAGGAGACGCTATTGTTGCCGAACTATCCGAATCCGTTCAACCCGGAGACGTGGATACCTTACCAACTCTCACGCGATGCCGAGGTCACGCTGTCGATTTATGATGCCGACGGTTTCATGGTTCGTCGACTGGAGTTGGGGCATCAACTAGTGGGCTATTACAGGGATCGGGGTAAGGCGGTGTATTGGGATGGCCGCAACGATGTTGGTGAAAGGGTGGCAAGCGGCGTGTATTTCTATCACTTGGCAGCAGGGGATATCTCCGCCACGCGGAAGATGCTCATCCTGAAATAGAAATGGATCAACCGACTGAATAAGGAGGGCGATAGCAAATCCCTCAACCGAGTGGATAGCAAGGGCGATGGTTGATCCCACGCCTTACGGTAGGTGCGGCTTCCAACCGAACCGCTCCCACCGAAAACTGCGCCATGAGTCAACTTCTGCGGCGCATTTTGAAACGCTTAACTGGAATCTTATCGAAATGGGATCAATCGTCCTTTCGGAGAGTTGCAGATATTCATAGAGGTACAAGAATCTTTGGATTTGCCTATCCGCATCAAGCAGTGGGGAGACGCCGGTGAAGCGGCAAATGGCCGGGGGTCACGTTGCTCAACCCAACCCAAGGAACCGGATATTTTGCTTGAAACCGCCCCGCATCTGTGATACAATTTTTCCCTCCGAGATGGTACGAATCGCCTGCATAATTAGCATTAAGTTTTGGCGATTCAGGATTGTCTTTGACAATGGGTTGTTTGCCGTAGAATCGAATCCGGAAACACGGTGGAATATTGGAAAACTTGATGGATAGGTCGCTTCACGAAGTTGACCCCAAACTTGTCGAAATAACGCTCCAGGATCTGGATCGCCAGCAGAATTGCCTCACCTTAATCCCTTCCGAGAATTACGCCAGTATAGCCGTGATGCAGGCGCAGGGCAGCATTTTGGCGAACAAGTATGCCGAAGGCTATCCGGCAGCCCGCTACTATAACGGTTGTCAGTTCATGGACGACGTTGAATCCTTGGCGATAGCGCGCGCGAAGCAACTCTTCGGCGTTGACCATGCGAATGTTCAACCGCATGCCGGGACACAGGCGAATATGGCTGCCTACCACGCGCTTCTGGAACCGGGCGACACCATCCTGTCGCTGAAGCTCGATCACGGCGGGCATCTGAGCCACGGGTTGAAGCAGAACTTCTCGGGCAGGTATTACAATATCGTTCATTACGGCGTTGATGCCGAGACAGAACGCATTGATATGGACGTTGTTGGCGAGCTCGCGGAGCAGCATCGCCCTAAGTTTATTGTCGTCGGCGCCACGGCATATCCGCGCCAGTTCGATTTCGAGCAGTGGCGAGCGATTGCCGATTCCGTGAATGCGTATCTTCTGGCGGACATCGCGCACATCGCCGGGCTTATCGCCGCGGGAGTGCACCCTGATCCGGCGCCGTATTGCGACGTGATAACCACCACAACGCACAAAACCTTGCGCGGACCGCGCGGGGCGATGGTGATGTGCCGTCAAGAGTTTGCCGAAGCGGTAGATCGAGCGGTGTTTCCCGGGTTGCAGGGCGGGCCGTTCATGCACTCCATAGCCGCCAAAGCGGTTTCCTTCAAGGAAGCGTTGGAACCCGCCTTCAAAGAGTACCAAGCGCAGGTGGTCAAGAATGCGCAGGCGATGGCAGAAACGCTCAAGTCGAACGGACTTCGTCCGATTACCGGAGGGACGGAGAATCACTTGATGTTAATCGACCTGAGCACCTCGTATGAGAAGTTAAGCGGTCGGCAAGCGGCAGACCACCTTGAGGACGCGGGAATCATCGTCAATAAGAATACCATCCCCTTCGACAAGCGCTCAGCCGTCACGACGAGCGGGATTCGTCTTGGCACCCCAATGGTCACGACACGCGGGATGCGGGAGGCGGAAATGAGGACAATCGCCGAATTAATTACCGAAACACTTGAAGGTCGGCGCAGTTCGGAAGTCAAGAAACGTGTCAAGGCTAAGGTTTCAGAGCTTTCCCACCAGTTCCCGATCTACGAAGATCTTCGTCCCTTGCCGTAACCCGTACGCCGCACGATGTGCCATTCATTGCGTTTCACATGATGTTGAACTATGAAGAGGCGCTTGCCTATATCAATTCCTTTATCAACGCCGAGAGAAGTCCCGATTTCTCCAGACTGGCGCGCCTTTATAACCTCGATCGCATCTCTCGCCTCCTAAATCGACTTGGGAATCCGCACCGCAATCTTAAGGTTGTTCATGTCGCCGGCAGCAAGGGCAAGGGATCCACGGCAGCGTTCATCGCGTCGATTCTGACCCGCGCCGGTTTCAAGACGGGACTGTTTACCTCTCCCCATCTGGTGACACCGCGCGAACGTTGCCGCATCGACTCGAATCTCATTTCAATGGGGGCGTTAGCCGACTGCGTGAATCGGCTCAAGCCGGAAATAGAGGCGGTGTCGGGGATAGACGGAATCGGCGATGTCTCCTTCTTTGAAATATACACGGCGCTTGCGTTTACCTATTTTGCCGGCGAAGGGGTAGATTTTGCGGTTGTCGAGGTCGGACTCGGGGGGCGATTGGACGCGACCAACATCGTAAGTCCGCTCGTGAGCGTTATTACCCCAATCAGTTTGGAGCACACGACGATACTGGGCAACACTCATGAAGCCATCGCGAAGGAAAAGGCGGAGATTATCAAACCGAACCGCCCGGTTGTGCTTGCGCCTCAGTCCGAGGAGGCAGAATCGGTTTTTGAAGTTGTCGCCGCAGATCGGAACGCGCCTGTTTCTCTGGTCGGACGAGACGTAACGTGGGAACACGGAACGCAGGATACTCATGGACAGACATTGGATGTCCGCACCCCAAGTGAATCTTACCCGGAGCTCTTTTTGCCGCTACTGGGGACACATCAAGCAATCAACGCCGCAACAGCCATCGCGTGTATCGACAGAATTCACGATTCGGGATATGAAATCTCCGCGTCGAGCGTGTACGGCGGATTGAGAGACATTCGTTTGCCGGGACGTACCCAGTTGGTTGGACATGATCCGTTCATCGTGCTGGATGGAGCGCACTCTCCGGCGTCGGCAGAGGCGTTACGGGACACGATTCGCGAGGTTTTTAGTTACGAGAAGTTGATCCTTATCGCCGGATTCATGCGGGACAAGGACCTGCGCGGAATCGGGGAAATCTTGTGTCCTATGGCAGATACGGTCATACCGACCGAGATGCGCGATAATCCTCGCACGGTCGGCTCGGAGGAAATTCGTCAGACGTGGTCGGATATTGGAAGCCAATTCCGCATGAGTTCATCGGTTGGCGATGCGATTGCGGAGGCGAAATCGGTTGCGAGTTCGAGTGACATGATATGTATCACGGGGTCGCTGATTCTTATGGGGGAGGCACTGCAGGTGTTGGGGGCTGTGTGTAAAAGCGATCCTCAGACACGCTAATTGTAGGAGCAACCTCCGAATCGCGACCAATCGTCGGGAATCGGAATTCCATCCTACGGAAGAATCGCACTGAATTACGCTACAACAAACCGATTGGAGAAGCGTAGGAGGTGTTGGGGGCTGTGTGTAAAAGCGATCCTCAGACACGCTAATTGTAGGAGCGATCTCCGAATCGCGACCAATCGTCGGGAATCGGAATTCCCTCCTACAGAACGAAATTTCAATAGAGTCCGGAAACTGTTACTTTGGTGGGGCGATTCGCCGCCCATTGAGAATTGCTAATTTCACATCTTAGAAAAAGGAGTTGTAATGTCAGAAAATTTTCAACGAAAGGGGCGGTGTCGGATCTACCGGCTAAGCCTACTATTTCTTGTCGTATTCTTGAGCATGGCCGGGAGCAATTATGCGCTTGCCGAAGGTAATGGAGAGCTGCCGCCCGTGCCGGACGCCTGGTGGCTTACGCTAATCGGTTCGATTATCGCCTTGGTGTTTGCGTTTATTTTTTATAAGTCCGTTATGAAGCAGGATGAGGGAACGGATGTCATGCGCGAGATCGCACAGTCGGTGCGCGACGGGGCGATGGCTTACCTGCGGCAGCAGTATAAAGTTGTGACAATCGTCTTTATTGTGCTGTGCGTCATCTTCCTCATCATGGCGTTTGGGCTGCACGCCCAAAACAAGGTCGTCCCGTTTGCGTTCCTGACTGGCGGATTTTTCTCCGGGCTTTGCGGATTCTTGGGAATGAAGACCGCGACCAACGCCTCGGCACGCACAACGAGCGCCGCAATGGAGGGACTTAATGCGGGTCTGCGAGTCGCTTTTCGGGCTGGCGCTGTCATGGGATTGGTCGTCGTCGGTTTTGCGCTGTTGGACATCGCGGGATGGTTCTTAATCCTCTATTACCTGTTCCCAAAGATATTCCCGGGTTTCTTGGGAAGCAACCCTCTGCCCCAAATCACCGTGATTATGTTGAGTTTCGGTATGGGGGCATCAACGCAGGCGCTCTTCGCCCGAGTGGGTGGTGGTATCTATACCAAGGCGGCTGACGTTGGCGCGGATTTGGTCGGAAAGGTGGAGGCGGGCATTCCCGAAGACGATCCGCGCAACCCTGCGGTCATCGCGGACAATGTCGGCGATAACGTCGGTGACGTCGCGGGTATGGGAGCCGATCTCTATGAATCCTATGCAGGTTCAATCTTGGCTACCGCCGCACTCGGCGTCGCAGCCGTAGCCGCCAAGGAGCACGATAACATCGCGCTCCAGTTGAAGTACCTGTCGGCGCCTATGATTCTGGCAGGAATCGGCGTGATTCTATCCGTGCTGGGAATCTACATGGTGCGCACCAAAGAAGGGGCGAGCATGAAGCAGTTGATGGGATCGCTCAATTTCGGTATCAACGGCAGCGCGGTCGGGATTGCTATATTGGCAATTCCGGTGCTGATGTACCTAGATCTGCCGAACAAATGGCAGATTTGGGGGGCGATTGTAGCCGGTTTGTCCGCGGGTTTGATTATCGGTAAAGTTACCGAGGTCTATACGTCCCACGACTACAGTCCCACGCAAGCGATTGCCAGACAAGCGGAAACCGGACCTGCAACGGTAATCATCGAGGGAATCGCCGTGGGCATGCAGTCAACCGCCATTCCCGTGATAACGATTATTGCGGCGGTGGCTGTCAGCTTTTATCTGCCGGGCGGAGCACATGACACCTTAATGGGATTGTACGGGGTCGGCATTGCCGCGGTTGGAATGCTCGCAACGCTCGGAATTACGCTTGCCACCGACGCCTATGGACCGATTGCCGACAACGCCGGAGGCAACGCTGAGATGGCTGAACTCGATCCAAGCGTCCGTCAGCGGACCGACCAGTTGGATTCGCTCGGAAACACGACCGCCGCAACCGGCAAGGGGTTTGCCATCGGCTCCGCCGCCCTGACCGCACTCGCACTCCTCGCCGCTTACTTGGAAGAGGTTCGCTACGGCTTGGTGCACCTTGCCGGACAAACGCAACTCGACATCCCCGGCGAAGGTCCCGTGGATACCCTGAAGGTGAGCATTTCCCAGTTCATGGCGTACTACAACGTGACCTTGATGAACCCGCAAGTCTTGATAGGCTTGTTTATCGGGGCGGTCATGGCGTTCTTCTTTTGTGCATTGACCATGAAAGCCGTAGGACGCGCCGCGGGAGCAATGGTGCAAGAGGTGCGTCGGCAGTTCCGTGAAAATCCCGGAATCATGAAGGGTGAAGTAAAGCCGGACTATGCCACATGCGTGGCCATCTCGACCACCGGTGCGCAGAAAGAGATGATTTTCCCGTCACTGATCGCGATTATCGTGCCCGTGGTCGTTGGGCTCGTCTTCAACGTTGCGGGAGTTCTTGGTCTGCTTGCCGGCGGACTGGCGACCGGGTTTGTGCTCGCCGTGATGATGGCAAACGCGGGCGGCGCTTGGGATAACGCCAAGAAGTATGTCGAGCAGGGCGCATTCGGCGGCAAAGGCTCCGATAGCCACACAGCCACCGTCGTGGGCGACACCGTCGGCGACCCGTTCAAAGACACCTCCGGTCCCTCCTTGAACATACTGATTAAGCTGATGTCGATGGTTTCCGTCGTATTTGCCGGGTTAATCGCCAAATACGGTACGGTCATCGGCGATTTGTTGGGGATGAGTTAATCGGGTTGTTGTATCGTTTCGCTAAAATTCAAGTGCATAGATTGCGTGGAGCGGAGTGAGAGTCTTTGTCTCCGCGCAAAGTGGGCGGGGCAAGGGGATCTCTATCGTGGTCGTTATCCACTCCCTTGATTCCCGCCTACGTAGAGTGAGGGTGATACATTCCGAAAGTCACACGCACTATCATTAAAGCGAGATGTTATTGATTTTAGGGGGAGTTGCAGATGGGGAGCATGTAAGAAAAATCGTGGCAATCACCGCTCGGCGTGGGCATGTCTACGCCGAGCGGTTTTGATTCATGGGACACGATGCAATAGGAAAGTTGGCAACTTGCACCAGTTCCCGACATTTGCGGCGCATTTTCAACATGCTTATTGCGGGTTGTCTGGCGTGGCGTGAGTTTCCAGATGCTTAATAAAGTTGTTATTTAGTTCTTTGAGTCTCGCGTCAACACCGTTTATGGACCGAGCTAAATCGTCTATTCGTTTATTGAACATGAAGAATACAAATAGAAGTACGCCCGGCGTAAGAACTATCTCCGCTATCTTCTCCAGATTCATTGTAAAGACCTCCGAGGACGGATTTGGTTTCTGAATATACGCAGATTATACCATTTTTGAGCGAATAGCGCAAGGACTGCCGGAAAAATTACCGTGCGGTTGAATCCGCATCAAACTGCTATATCAACAGGGGTAAATTAACATCATGTCAAGTAAACTTAAACGCCACAGCTATGTAATCACCGATGGGCCGGATAGAGCGGCGGCACGGGCTATGCTCATGTTCGGGGACGGAGGATTGTCTCCGGAGGACTTGGACAAACCGATTATCGGCGTCGCCAATACGTGGATTGAGATCGGTCCGTGCAATTTTCACCTCCGTCGGCTCGCGGCGAAGGTCAAAGAGGGGATCCGAGCCGCGGGCGGAACACCGCTGGAGTTTAACACCGTCAGCATCTCGGATGGCATCACGATGGGCAGCGAGGGAATGAAGGCGTCACTCGTTAGCCGTGAGATTGTCGCGGATTCCATAGAGTTGGTGACGCGCGGGAACATGTTCGACGGGGTTGTCGCACTGTCCGCGTGCGATAAGACCGTGCCCGGCACCGTCATGGCGCTCGTGCGGCTCGATATTCCGTCCCTCGCGATTTACGGCGGCTCCATCATGCCTGGTCAATTTCAGGGGCAGGATGTTACTATTCAAGATGTATTCGAGGCGGTGGGCAAACACGCCAACGGAACCATAACGGTTGAAGAATTGGATGACCTCGTCGGTAAGAGCTGCCCGGGTCCCGGAGCTTGCGGAGGGCAATTCACCGCCAACACGATGGCAACGGCAATCGAAGTGCTCGGCATTGCGCCGATGGGGAGCGGGAGCGTTCCGGCGGTGCACCCTGACAAAGATCAGGTCGCTTTCGAGGCGGGGCAGCTTGTCATGGACATGGTGGAGCACGATCGCCGACCGAGCCAAATTATCACGCGAAAATCTATCGAGAACGCGGTAGCTTCAATAGCTACGACGGGCGGGTCAACCAACGGCGTACTTCACATGCTCGCCATAGCGAACGAGGCGGATATTCCATTCGAGATTGAGGATTTCCACCAGATCAATGCGCGTACGCCAACGCTCGTCGACCTCAAGCCCGGGGGACGTTTTGTTGCCGCCGACTTGCATCAGGCGGGCGGCATTCCGCTGGTGACGCAGAGGCTGCTTGATGCGGGACTGCTGCACGCCGACGAACTGACGGTGACGGGGGACACGATTGGCGAAGAGGCGTCAAGAGCGCCGGAAACGGAGGGGCAAGAGGTGGTGTGTCCAATATCGGATCCCATCAAGCCAACGGGCGGGTTGGTCATCCTGCGCGGTAACTTGGCGCCGGACGGTTGTGTCATAAAGGTCGCCGCCAGCAAACGAATGGTTCACCGAGGACCTGCCCGCGTGTTTGAACGCGAGGAGGATACGTTTGCGGCGATCAAGGGCGGAAAGATTAACCCCGGCGATGTGGTGGCTATTCGCTATGAGGGACCGGCGGGCGGACCCGGGATGCGTGAAATGCTTGGCATCACCGCCGCGATTGTCGGAGCCGGACTTGGCGAATCGGTTGCGCTCTTGACGGATGGACGGTTCTCGGGCGCCACACGCGGGTTTATGGTCGGCCACGTCGCCCCCGAAGCCGCACGCGGCGGACCGATTGCGGCGCTGCGGGATGGCGATATCGTCGTGATTGATGTAGAAAATCGCCGAATAGACGTGGATTTGTCGGAGGACGAATTGCGTGCACGGCTTGACGCATGGACTGCGCCTGTACCGCTCTACACCCGTGGCGTGTTTGCGAAGTACGCCAAGAGCGTTTCTTCGGCTTCCGAAGGGGCAGTTACGGGGTAGGGTTGTCTGAACTGTGATTCATGGATTCTCTATCGCCTTCGTTATCCACTCAGTTGATCCCTCCTTATCCAGTCGCTTGAACGTTCGTAATTCACTCCCTTCATCGCTCCGTATCTTGCTGTTTGATGCTCTGGATTTGGCAATCCAGAGCGAGCAGGTTGGAGTTGGGTTTCGCTACGCTTTACCAAACCTAGCGGATTAATACGTACATAGTCGGGATTAAGGAACGAAGGTGTGTGACCGGGTTTTCAGGCTTCCCCAAATAGCCCTTAACTTACTCGCAGGCTCCACCGGTCGTGCAAAACGCAGATCGAACCACGCAGGATGGCTGTCGGTCGCGGGATTGTTTGTCAGCCTAGTTTGTTTCCCCCCAATGGCACGCATGACGTAGATTTCAAAGTTTCCGTCCCGCCTAGAGACAAAAGCAATCTTCTGACCATCAGGCGACCAGGCTGGATAGTCGTCAACCAACTTATTGCTTGTTAGCCTACGCGGGCGCTCTCCATCGGCATCCATGACATAGATTTCTTTGTTTCCGTCGCGGGTCGAGACGAAGGCAATCTTTTGACCGCCAGGAGACCATGTTGGATTTGAGTCAAATGCTCTGATTTTATTGTTTGTCAATTTCTGTTGATTGTTCCCATCGGCGTCCATGACAAAGACTGTAGGGCGGCCGCGCCACGTGGCGTGATAGCCGATTTTTTGACTGTCAGGCGACCATGCCGGAGCGGCAGCCCACGCCTTGACTGTTAACCTGCGCGGCTTGTTCCCGTCGGGATCCATGACGTAGATGTCATTGTTCCCATCTCGACGGGAGTAGAAGGCAATTTTTCTGCCGTCAGGCGACCACGCCGGACTGGCATCGGACGCTTCATTGTTTGTTAACCTGCGCGGCTTGTTCCCGTTGACGTTCATGACGTAGATTTCTTTGTTCCCATCTCGTTTGGAGACGAAAGCAATCTTTTGACCACTGGCAGACCAGGTTGGCTGTTCGTCAGACGCTCCATTGTTGGTCAACCTGCGTTGGTGTTTTCCGTCGGCGTCCATGACGTAAATCTCATTGTTTCCATCCCGATCGGAATGGAACACAATCTGTGCCAGTTCTGTCTCTTGCGCAGATGGATTTGACAACATCGCAACGCCGCTTAAGAGTAGGATAGTCGCTAACATCGTAGATATGAACCTCCTCATGCTGACAACCTCCTAGTATTTATACGCCTATTTAGGTTCGACATTGTACATTAACATTCGTAAGGTAGGATCAAGCGAGTGAATAGATCAAACGAACGATCAACTGAGCGGACAGCGAAGGTGATGGAGATCCCATAGAGACCCTTCGAATGACAACCTTACTTCCCCACCAACATCTTGCGCGTGGCAGTGAAATCACCTGCGGTCAGCGTGTAGAAATAGACGCCATTTGCCACCGTCTCCCCCATCTCATTCCGCCCGTCCCAATACGCCGCACGCTCGCGGCTCCGATATGCACCGGCTCGCTGGTGTCCGACTTCCAGTTTTCGAACCGCCTGCCCTCTTATGTCATATATTGTCAACACCACCTCCGCTGGATGCGCCAGTTGATACGGTATCCATGTCTCCGGATTGAACGGATTCGGATAGTTTGGCAGGAGAAGCGTAGCTGTTGGCGTTGACGCACTGGCTGGAGCTGAAAGATTCGGCACGTGGTTTGAGTCGCCCACCGCTGTCATTTGCTTGATCTCGCCCCACGTTGCGGGAGTCGTGAAATCCCACAACAGGATCGTGCCATCCCAACTCGCGCTGGCAAGCCCGCCACTATTGGGCAAGAAGTCAACTGAAGTGACGGGCGCCGAATGCCCGTCAAGCGTTTGAAGAAGTTCACCGGTGCGGGCGTTCCAGAACCGTATAGAGTTTGTGTTCGTGTCGGCGAGAGGGTGGTCGCCGCTGCCGCTGGCAAGTAGGCGCCCATCGGGCGACAATGCGGCGGACACGAAATAGTCCGTGTGCGCTTCAAAAGTTTGCAGGACTTCTCCCGAATGCACATCACACAAGAGAATAAAGTGGTGACCACGTCGAATAACAAGTGTGGTTCCATCAGGCGAAAACGCGAGTACACCGCCCGTAAGTCCGGGAAGGGTTCTCAACTTCTCCCCGGAGTGGGCATCCCAAATCTCAACCGCCTCGGCACCACCGACGGCGAGCGTCTTTCCATCGGGCGAGAATGCGGATCTCCCAACCGTGTGCACCAGTGTGCGTAGATTCTCCCCAGTGCGGGTATCCCACAAACGAATCGATCCTCTGCTCGCAGTTGCCAGCCTGCCCCCGTCGGGCGAGAAAGCTATTGAGTCGACTCCCTCTGTGTGCCCCTCTAGGATTTGACCCTCCTCGCCGGTGCGGGTATCCCAGAATCTAACGGTATCGTCGTACCAGCCGCCTCCACTCGCAAGCACGTCTCCGTTGGGTGAGAAAGCCACGCAACCGACCGTGTGTGAATGTCCCTCAAGTGTCCGCTCCTGTTCCCCGGTGCGTGTGTCCCACAACTTAATCCTGCCATCTCGGCTCAACCTAGGATTCACGCTGTGCGGTCTTCCCGCACTGGCAAGGGTAAGTCCGTCGGGCGAGAACGCGACCGAGCGTACCGGCTCCGCATGACCTTCAAGCGTATGTGACTTATTTCCGGTCTGGACATTCCACAACATAATCGCACCGTCTCTGCCTCCGCTGGCAATCGTCAATCCATCGGGCGAGAAGGCTATGGTGTCGACCGATTCCAAGTGTCCCTCAAGCATTCGCTTGAGTTCTACGTTCCACACATCCCATAAACGGATAAGTTTGTCTTCGCCCGCACTGGCAAGCGTGGATCCATCGGGCGAGAACCGTACCGAGCGAACCGATCCCCCATGCCCTTCAATGGTTTCAAAGAGTGTACCGCTGCGGACATTCCATCCCCGAACCGTTCCGTCCGCCCCTCCGCTTGCAAGCGTGTTGCCGCTGGGGGAAAACGCGACCGTAAGAACTGAATCCGTATGCCCCGTGAGGAATTTGAGCGCGACGCCGCTGCGTGCATCATACATCCATATATCTTTATGAGTCGCAGCCGCTATCCGCCTCCCATCCGGCGAATATGCAATCTCGGTTACCGGTGCTTTTCCGATGCGCATCTTGGCGCGCCCGGGCAATCCCCATCGTGTAGATTCCTGGGCATAACTGCTCCGCAGAAACACGACGGAAACAAACAATAGGCAAAACCTGAAAATCCAAGAGGTTCTCATCGATTGACGCTCCCTTCCGGCAAGCCGTGAATTACTTCGTGAGTTCAATAGTCAAGCGGGGTCAAAATATTTCCAGCACAAGATGTTAACGGTTAAATTAACGGCGATTTGGTGGACTTCTCGCTAAGTATTTAACCTAAGTCGCCACCTTTGTAGCACGATCTGTTAGATTGTGCTTGTGATGCGCAAACTGACAGTTCGCGCTACGAAATATCCACAATTAATGAACTATTCTCAACCAAAAACAGTGGTGCATGTCCAAAATCTTGTAAGTGGCAACTTGGGTTACTTAATAAAAGTAAGGAGGTCGCGACCTGGAGATCGCTCCTACGGACAGGTCGAGTGTCATAAGGCAGTTTACGGCACACGGAGTGTGCCTACTACTTTGAAACGTTATTATATAGACTTAGCGAGAAGACCATTTAGCCGGATTCTGTAAAATCCGATCACGGTGTAGGAACGTCTGAAATCTATCGCGACGCTTCAATCCTTTCTTCGCTGAATGCTTCGTCGACCCACTCTAAAATCCGCCATTCGCCGTCTCTCAATTCAAAGACAAACAGATTATCCCCCTCGGCATACCATCCAGTATATCCGCCCTCGAGCGAGACGCCGTCCGCCACGAAGCCTTGAATCCTATAGTGGACTCTGACGTCAGCCCTGTCGCGAGCTGCGTTTAACTCCACCTCGGGCGGCTCTTCCAACTCAATCTCGATGTCTTGGTACAATGCGAACACGCGAACCGCCGATTCTCGCTCTTCGCGGATATCATCAAACGTCACATCATCTGTCGTGTCGTCTGGTGTACCCATATCCGAGGCATAACGGAAGCCGTCCGCCCAGAAGACATTCATGTATGCATCAATATCTTCAGTTTCATACCCGGTACGCCACGCTCTCAACGCCTCCTCTATTGCCTCGATTTCTTGAGATTCGGGCGTACCGACCGTACCAACCTCCCCGCAACTCAAAATGCATGAAACCATGAGAATCGTGAGTAGTAGAATGCCTGTTCTGGAAAATGCGTTAAACATGATTGAAAACCTCCTTAAGTTCCAAATGTCAGAATTTTGAAGAAAATGGTAATTTCCGATTGATAAACATGGTAAAATTGAACTAGTAAACAGTTGTCTAATCGAAGAGATGTCCATGCACCGCAAGACCCATCCGCGACTCATATGGATTTGCGGCGAGCGCCGGAAATCTCTTTCTTCCGTTTCCAGTAGCGTTGATACTCTTCATATTTTTGGCGCGAGGAGTAGAACCAACCCTATCTGCCGACCAACATCTTTCGCGTCTCCGTAAAATCACCCACGGTCAGCGTGTAATAGTAGACGCCGTTCACCACGGTCTCGCCCTGCTGATTCCTGCCGTCCCAATACGCCGCACGCTCCCGACTTTGATATACCCCGACAGGCTGATGTCCCACGTCCAACGTCCGAACCGCATGTCCCTTCGTATCAAATATGGTTAACCATACCCGCGCTGGACGCACCAATCGATACGGTATCCACGTCTCAGGATTGAACGGATTCGGGTAGTTTGGAAATAGTGCAGGGGCTATCGGAGTGAGAGGCGTGACTGACGGTGACAGCTCTAACAATTGCCTCGTCCCATCGACAATTTCCTTCTGTTTAATATCGCCCCACGTTGTGCCAAATCTCGTTCCCCACAGCAATATTGTGCCGTCGTTACTCCCGCTGGCAAGCGTGAAACCATCGGGCGAGAATGCTAAGGAGGTGACAGCTTCCGTATGCCCCTCAAGGGCGTACAATTCCGCCTCGGTGTGTGCATTCCACATTCGAATCGTCTGGTCGTCGCTCCCACTGGCAAGTGTGAAACTCATTGGTGAGAACGCCACGGAAGTAATTTTGCCCGTATGCCCCCCAGAAAGAAACCACAATCGCCCGGTGCGAGAATCCCACAAACGAATACTCCCGTCCTCATAGCCACCGCCGCTGGCAAGTATGGAACCGTCGGGCGAGAACGCTACGGAACGTACCTCCCGCATCTGCTTCTCAATACCATATCGTGTTCCATCCTTCGTATCCCACAGACGAACTGCCGCCCCGGCGGTTCCCCCGGCAATTGTGGACCCGTCCGGAGAAAACGCGATCGACAGAATCTCGTCGCCGTAATGCCGTTGCATCCACAAGTGTTCCCCGGTGCGCGCATCCCACAGACGGATCGTTTCGTCACTGCTCCCGCTGGCAAGCGCGGAACCATCGGGCGAAAATGCCAGACACAAAATGACTTGGGTGTGCCTTTCAAGCGTCTGCAGATGTTCGCCGCGGTGCGGATCCCATAAACGAATCGTGGCGTCGCCGCCGCCGCTTGCAAGCGTGAAACCGTCCGGAGAAAACGCAACGCAATAGACGTCTTCCGTATGTCCCTCCAGCGCCTGCACGAGTTCTCCGGTGCGCGCGTCCCACAAACGGATCGTTGCGTCACCGTTCGCACTGGCAACTGTAACCCCATCAGGTGAGAACGCTACGAAACGCACCTCGCGCGTATCACCTTTAATCGTCCCCCGAAGTTTGCCGGTCGGCACGTCCCACAATCGAATCGTGTTGCCCGAGCTCGCACCTGCGAGCGTTAGGTCATCGGGCGAAAACGCCACCGAATTAACTGCAAGTCGATGCTCGTCGAGAGTGCGCAGACCTTCCCGCTTATGGACATCCCACAACCGAATGGTGTTGTCCCCGCTCGTACTGGCGAGGGTTGTCCCGTCGGAGGAGAACGCAACGGAGCGAACTTCCCATTGCCCCCCAAGGGCGCCCAAATAGTCCCCGGAGCGCACATCCCACAAACGAACCCTTTTCAAGTCGCCGCTGGCGAGCATTTTTCCATCAGGCGAAAATGCGACCGATAAGACGCCGGAGTGTCCCTCAAAAGTACCCAGGTGCTCGCCCGTGCGGGGGTTCCACAAACGAACCGTGTTGTCGTTCCATTTACTTCCACTGGCAAGCGTGACGCCGTCGCGCGAGAACGTCAAGGCGAGAACCGCGCTCGTATGTCCCTGAAGGGTGCGCAAGCGCTCTCCGGTGCGAACATCCCACAGAGGAATATCCCTGCCGTCTCCTGCAGCCAGCGTCGAACCGTCGGACGAAAACGCGACCGAAGTTATATGATTCGTGTGCCCCTCGAAGATCGTTAAGGGTTTCCCGGTGCGAACATCCCACGTACGAACGGTGTTGTCTCCGTCAGCTCCGCAACTGGCAAGCATGGCGCCGTCCGGCGAGAACGCTGCGCTCCGTACGGGGCGCGCATGCCCGCTGAGCAAGTTGACTTCGGCGCCTGTGTTCGCATCGTATAGCCATGTCCCGATGCTACTCCCAACTGCGAGCAGGGTCCCGTCCGGCGAATATGCGATATTGCCTGATATCCAACCCTTGCCGAGTCTAGCTTTTGCGCCATCGGGCAATCCCCAGCGGGCATGGTCTTGGGCAAAGCTGGTCTGTAGAAACAGCGTATAAGCGAACATGATGCTGAGTTTGAGGAACCGAAATCTTCTCATCGATTGATTCTCCTCGCTGCCACGCTTAAAGCCTGTTTGAACAACCGGTGGCAGAGCCATTATTGAAATATTGCAGGAAGTTTTTTCAGGTTTCTTCTTGTATGCTACAAGCCTGCGGGATCTCTATCGCACTCGCTATCCACTCGCTTGATGGATCTGTAAGGGATTTCTATCGCCTTAATATCTCTATCGTGTGCCCTACCCGGTCACCTGATCTATCCGTTCAGTCGATCTCGTCTAGGGGCTTTTAAAGGCTGGTGGGCAGTGCCCACCCTACAGATATACTTGGGGCGCGGAATGCATGAGTCCTATTCTACTTACCTACCAACATTTTCCGCGTGGCGGTGAATTCTCCCGCAGTCAGCGTGCAGAAATAGACGCCATTCACTACTGTCTCTCCCTGCTGATTTCGTCCGTCCCAATATGCCGCGTGACCTCGCTCGGTGTAGAATCCCGCTGGTTGATACCCCAAATCAAATTGCCGCACCAACATACCTTTCGCGTCATAGACGTTGAGCGTCACCTTGGCGTCGTCCGCTAGATGATACGGTATCCATGTCTCCGGGTTGAATGGATTCGGGTAGTTTGGCAGGAGCGCCGTTTCAGTCGGAGCTACGGACTTGGATGGAGGTGAACGTTCCGGGAGTTGCTTCGTCTCATCGCTGACCGACACTCGCTTGGTGTCGCCCCACGTTGTTGAACGCATCAGCTCCCACAGCAAGACTGTGCCGTCGTAGCTTCCACTCGCAAGCGTGAGACCATCGGGAGAAAAGGCGATGAATTTCACCGATTCGGAATGCCCTTCAAGCGTCCGTAGGTGTTCCCCAGTGACAGAATTCCACAGACGAACCGTGTCGTCCCCACTTCCACTCGCGAGCGTTAGACCGTCAGGAGAAAACGCTACGGACGCCACCCCGCTGGTATGTCCTTCAATCGTTTGCAGGCGTTCTCCAGTGATTACGTCCCACATACGAACCGTGTCATCCCCACTGCCGCTGGCGAGCGTGAGTCCATCGGCTGAGAACGCCACGGATGTCACGCTTTCTCTATGTCCCACAAGAGCGTGCGTAGCTTTCGCCGTGCGGATATCCCATAGACGAATTGCGGCGTCGCCCCAACTGCCGCCGCTCGCTAGCATTGCACCATCGGGCGAGAACGCTAGGGTAGCGACAGTGCCCAAATGTCCCACAAGAGTTTCCAGCCTCTCACCCGTGCGGACATTCCATAAATGAACCATGCTGCCATACCCGCTGGCAAGCCATCTTCCGTTGGGCGAGAGCGCCACCGCATCGACATCTCCCCATCCACTCCACTCCATGAGTATATGCAAACTCTCACCGGTACGCGCATCCCACAAACGAGCTGTAAGGTCAATTCCGCCGCTACTGGCAAGTATGGAGCCATCGTGCGAAAATGCGAGTGACCGGACTGTAAATTCATGCCCCACCAAGCTCTGATAGTTTTGCCCGGAAAGCACATCCCACAGACGAACCGTTTCGTCACCATGTGCCGTAGCGCTCGCGAGTGTAAGACCATCGGGAGAATACGCGATGGAATCCACGGGCATCGTATGTTCCGCAATGGTCAGAATATCTTCTCCGGTGGGCACATCCCATAAGCACACCCTCCCGTCCCGACTACTTCCGCCCGCAATTATCAACTCATCCGACGAAAACCGTATGAAATCGGCAGCACCCGTGTGCGCATAAAACGCCTTTAGATGTTCCCCTGTGTGGACATCCCACAAACGTACCGGGCTGAGTGCGCCTGGACCCCCACTTGCAAGCGTAAGACTGTCGGGCGAGAACGATATGCAGTTCACACCGCCCGAACGTTCTTCAAGCGAATGCAGGAACTCTCCGGTGCGCACATCCCACAAGCGAATATTGCCGCCCCCTCCTGCAAGCGTTTGTCCATCTTTCGAGAACGCTACCGCAGTGACACTACGTGTATTCCCCTTGAGCGCGTGCAGTAACTCACCGTTGTGGACATTCCACAGACGAATTGTGCTCACCTCCCATCCACCCCCACTGGCAAGTGTGGAACCACCGGGCGAAAACCGGACAAATTCGACCGAACGCGTATGGCCGGACAGCGTTCGCAAGAACTCGCCGGTGCGAACATCCCATAAACGAACCGTCTGGTCGCCGTAACCCCCGCCGCTGGCAAGCATTAAGCCATCGGGCGAGAACGCCACGGATTCGACCGAGCGAGTATGTCCCTCAAGTGTAAGCAGATGCGTCCCGGTGCGCACATTCCACAGACGGACTGTTTTGTCTCTCGACCCTCCGCCGCTGGCAAGCGTAAGTCCATCCGGCGAGAACGCTACGGCATACACTCTATCTGAATGCCCGGTGAGAAGATTGACTTCTGCGCCAGTTTTCGCGTCATAGAGCCATACGCCAATGCTACTCGGTACAGCAAGCAGGGCACCGTCCGGGGAATAGGCAATCTTGCCGGTTATCTCACCCTTGCCGAGCCGCATCTTGGCACCTTCGGGCAATTCCCACCGGTTATAGTCCTGGGCATGACTGCTCTGCAGAAACATAGCACAAACTATCAGAGGGCTGAGCTTGAATAACCTAGATTTCTTCATCAGGTATTTCTCTTTCTTGAAACCGTGAATTTTACCTGCCGACCAACATCTTCCGCGTGGCGGTGAAACCATCGGTGGTCAGTGTGTAGAAATACACGCCATTTGCCACCAGCTCACCCTGCCGATTGCGCCCGTCCCAATATGCCGCGTGTTCGCGGCTCCGGTACGCACCGGCAGGCTGGTGTCCCATTTCCAGTGTCCGAACCAACTGTCCTCTCATGTCACAAATCGTCAACACCACCTCCGAGGGCTTTCCCAGATGGTACGGTATCCACGTCTCCGGGTTAAACGGATTCGGGTAGTTTGGTAGAAGCGCCGTGTCCGCAGCAGTTAAGAGAGTAACTGAAGGTGAAAGTTCTATTGATTGCCCCGACCCGCCGACGAACTCCGATTGCTTTATCTCACCCCAAGCCGTCACTTGCCTCACATCCCACAGTAGAACCGTACCGTCTGTGCTCGCGCTAGCCAAGGTTGAGCCATCGGGCGAGAAAGCCACGCTGGTGACTGACAACCAATTCCAGTTGAAGGTCTTCCCGATCTCCCCGGTGTGTACATCCCGTAATCGAATCACGGCGTCCCGGCTCCCACTGGCAAGCATACCCTCACGGCGCGAAAACGCAATAGCATTGAGACCACCGATATTATCACCAAGGATTCTCAGACCTTTCCCGGAGTGTACATCCCACAATCGGATGGTATCGTCTCGACTCCCGCTGGCAAGCATGGAACCGTCCGACAGGAACACTACGGAAATGACATCATCTGTGTGTCCCTCCAGCATCCCCAAATATTTTCCTGTACGTGCGTCCCACAAACGAATCGTGTCGTCCCGACTTCCGCTGGCAAGTGTGAATCCGTCCGGAGAAAACACTACGGACGAAACCGCGTTTACGTGTCGACCGAGGGTATGTATCCCTTTTCCCGTGCCCGAATCCCACAACCGAACTGTGTTGTCCCAACCTCCACTGGCGACCGTGCGCCCGTCGGGTGAGAACGCCACCGAATACACCTCGCCCGCATGCGCCTCAAGCGTATGTAGCCGTTCTCCGGAGTGGATATCCCATAACCGAACCGTTCCGTCGTATTCTCCGCCGCCGCTGGAAAGCGTATACCCATCGGGGGAAATAGCCACACAACTCACTCCGTGCGTATGTCCATCAAGTGTTTGCTTGTGCTCCCAAGTTCGTGCATCCCACACACGAATCGTACCGTAAACGCCGCTGTGTGCAAAGAGATGTCCATCGAGCGAAAAAGCAATAGCGCCTTCCGTGTACGGATATCCCCCATGATATCCCTCAACGGTATGCTTGTGTTCCCGATTGCGCATATTCCAAAAACGAATCGTACCGTCCCAACTTGCGCTGACAAGCGTGAGCCCCTCGGGCGAGATTGCTACAGAAGTCACCCTATCCGTATGTCCGGTTAGCGTCTTTAGGTGTTCTCCCGTATGCCCATCCCACAATCGTATGGTCTCGTCCCGACTACCACTGCAAAGTACCTGTCCATCCGGGGAGAACGCTACCGAGGTTACTTCGCTCACATGCCCCTCAAGCGTATGCAGGTGTTCACCCGTACGCGCATCCCACAAACGCACTGCGTTGTCATACCAACCGCCAGCGCTGGCAAGCGTTGAACTGTCAGGCGAGAACGCTAACCAATTGGATTCATCCTTATGCCCCTCAAGCGTATGCAGGTGCTCACCCGTGCGGACATCCCACAAGCGAATTGTCTCGTCCCGGCCGTCTGCGCTGGCTAGCATGGAACCGTCCGGCGAGAACGCCACCGCATTCACCGAAGTGTTGTGACCGTGGAACGAGCGCAGGTGGTCACCTGTGCCGACATCCCACAGACTGATTGAATCGGCACGCTCTGAGCCGATACTATTTCCGCTAGCGAGGGTAGAGCCGTCGGGAGAAAACGCCAGAGCAGTTATATAAAGCGCATGACCTTTGAGCGTTCGCCGGTGCTCACCCGTATGAGCGTCCCACAGACGAATTGTAGGGTCGTCCCTGCCGCGGCCGCCGCTAGCAAGCGTGGCGCCGTCCGGAGAAAACGCGACGGAACCGACCCGAGCCGTATGCCCTGTGAGCAGGTTGAGCTCGGTGCCGGTCCCGGCATCATAAATCCAAATACCGGCATTGCTCGCGATCGCGATCCGAGTCCCGTCGGGTGAATAGGAAATATTACTGGTTATTTCGCCCTTCCCGATTCGCAATTTCGCGCCTTTGGGCAAGCCCCATCGTGTATAATCTTGGGCGAAACTGCGCGGTACAAACAGAGCAACAGCGAGCAATAGGTAAAGTTTGAACCCCCATTTACTCCTCATTCGATTGTTCTCCTTGCGATGCGTATCTATTCTCACAGCCTGCTCATTTTTTGCGCCGTGCAGACAGTATTGTCGCTTATTTCACAAGATTCATTCGGCGAGTGCTGCGAGATTCGCCCGACTGCAGCGTGTAAAAATACAATCCGCTCGAAACGGTCTCGCCCGCATCGTTCCGGCCATCCCAATACGCTGCTTCCGACGAAGAGAGATAATCACCTGCGGACTTGGTGCCGAGATTAAGCGTCCGCACCTGACTCCCCGACGCATCGTGAATCCGGATGTTTACGTTGGCTAACTCGCTCAGTCGATACGGTATCCAGGTTTCCGGGTTGAACGGGTTGGGAAAGTTCGCCAGTAACACAGGTTTCTTGATCCATCCCAAGAGAACGGGTTCAGGAAGAAGGAATGGGGTGACATCCCAAATCTGCGGCGAAGGGTAGGTAAAACGCGTAAGTAGCACCGACCCATCCCGACTGACATCCGCGTATTCTGGCAAAATTGGGTGTTCAAGGGGCTGGTTGGCACGCCAATTCCAAATCTGTAAACCATCCTCTCCGTTCAAGAACAGGTAGCGCCCATCTGCACTGAAATGTGCAGGACCTTTGCCGTCAATCCGAAACAACTGTTCCGGCGCTTGTTCACCAAGTTGCCATCCCACAACCGCGTCGTACGTTGCAACAACTAAAATCGGGGGCGCAGCATGCGGATGAAACACGACGTTTGAACCGTAAAAACAACTGACGGGGATTAATGGGAACCATGAGTAGCGATAGCTATATTCGTGTTCGCCCTGTTCCCACAAGTGCAATCGCGTACGCCTGTCCGATGCGACAAGATAGCGGTCATCTTCGCTGAACGCAAAGCAGTATCCTGGTTCATTTCCCAGTAACTGGCGACGGTGCGGCTCATCAACATCCACTACCACCGTCGCGTTATTCCAATAGGCGCGTGTCGCAATACGGTCTCCACGATTACTAACTGCAGTCGCCATCAGCCCTCCTCCATCGAGAAGACGCGCCTGTAAACTACCGGTATATATGTCCCTGACTTCCGTGCCGTCTGTGTCCAAGCCGACCGCAAATCGCCGACTATCCCGAGAAATCGCTAACGCATGACTATATTTTTGTGTCCCTTCGAACACGACATGCCGCACCGAGCGTGATGGCACATCCCAAACCTTAATCAACGTGTCGTATACCTGCACGAGCGATTTACCGTCCGGGCTGAGACCGGCCCAAGCACCACGCCCGTAACCTGCCCATAGCCTGAGTTGCCGATTCTGTTTCAGGTCCCAAAGAACGGCAACCTGATCGTAATACTGCAAAATCGCGCGGCTTTCGTCGGGAGACACCGAGACGTGCTTGAGGGCGGCCGGCTCCGCGCGGAACTCGTTGATTAACGTGTTTGTCTCGACCTCCCAGACGCGTAGCCGGTCATTGAACGTATTCCTATGGGCCCGCTGCGGCGTTCTGGTTCCCACGTACAGCCGCCGGCTATCTCCGCTGAAAACGAGTTCGAACACCTCGCCCTCATTGTAAGCTCCGAAATCTCCGTTCCTCAGCGTTCGCGCCAGTTGGCGGGTCTCGGCGTTCCACAGGTAGACCTTCGTCGACCCCACCTCGGTCGTGGCAATCCATTGACCTTCAGGACTGTAAGCAACCTTGGTGACCCAATCCTCATGACCTTCCAAATGCCCGGCAAGCTTTCCTGTCTCAAGATCCCAAATCTCGGCATCCGGACGTTTCGATCCGACAACGAGAAAGCGATCATCGGGACTGAAGGCTATAGAGAAGACGAATGGTGGTCGGTCATTGCACCTTGAACTGCTCCAGTTACCCCGCCAGTTACTGCCAGAGCGACTATAACACTCATCGACAGGTCTCCTCTTATCCTCCAGCCGACCAACCCATTCACCCGTCTGCCAATCCAGCAAGAAAATATCGTCTGTCCTGCCATTTAACGCAAGAAGCGGCTGTGACCTACCGAATGCAACGCGAGACGGATAATCCAACACTCCCGCCGTCCACAATCCAAGAGATGCGAATTCCCATTCTCCGAGTTTCTCTTGCCCGTTAATGTCCCAGAGTTCGACCATGTCCTGTCTTCTGATAACAAGCAGCCTGCCATCCGGACTGACAATCACCAACCCTAAGAATTCCGAGCTTTCGGCGAAGTTTGCAAGCACTACGTCGTTGTCCGGATCCACAATCTCTATATGCTTTGGCATAACGCGTAGCATATTCCCGTTAGGAAGGAGAGTAAGCTGGCGCAGGTACCCTTTCCCGATAGTTCCAATCGGCTCAATCGCCAGCGCTTCGCCGACGATGAGCAAACACATAAACACAATAACGACAAATATTTTCATTATTTCCCTTTTAACGCTGTGGTTGGCATTATGGCCATGCTGCTATCTCAGAGCGGATACCTTACTAAACACGCAAATGCTATGCCACGAGCTGATAATGCCGCGAGACTTGCCACAGTGCGGGTTTCTCGCGTTATGCGGCGTACTCGCGGGGATTCAAACTGTTCAGTTTCTGGACACGATTGTTCAATAATGGTTTAACCAGTGTCCGAAAAAGGGCAGTGAGGCGTCTGTTGATAGGTTTGGATTACCACTTATTGAGGATCGGCGAAGGCAGGCTTATCGGAAGGATAAGGGATTAACGATGGAAAATCCGGCTAGTTTTTGAGGATGATTACAGAAATATCACTGGGCGGAAGGACAGTCAAATCTTGACTTTTGGCTGTTCGATGCTATAATGGACCGAGTGCTACCTGTCGGTAATAGTTGGATTTTCGGTTTCCGGGTCTTGTATTGCAATTCTGCTGTATTCAGTCGATAGATCGTTGTCCACTCGGTTGAGGGATCTACTATCGCACTCGCTATTCACTCGCTTTAGGGATCTACTATCGCGCTCGCTATTCACTCGCTTGATCCTACAAGAAATGGTGGGCGGTGCCCACCCTACAGACTTTCATTCCAAGAATCAACGCCTTCTAATGAATAATCACACATCATCAGACCCTCATGCCATCGTCGGACGGAACTCCGTGCTGGAACTCTTGCGCGGAGGTGACCGCGAGATTGAGCAGATCCAAATCGCCCAGGGACGGGACCACCCCCGCCTTCGCCAAATTATCTCGTTCGCCAAGAAAAAGGGGATCCGCTGCGAGTATGTCCCCCGCAGTGAACTTGATCTACTAGAACCAACCATCCCCCATCAGGGCGTCATTGCCCTTGCCAGCCCCAAGAAATATCTGGAAATCGGTACGTTGCTGGAGCAGATCCAATCCAAGCAGGGGGACCGCCCGCCCTTGATGGTCATGTTGGATGGGGTTCAAGACCCGCGCAACCTCGGCGCAATCATGCGGACGGCAGACGCCACGGGGGTGGATGGGATTGTGATTCCGAAGAACAGAGCGGCTGGGGTGACAACAACGGTTCACAAAGCGTCGGCGGGCAGTGCGGAATACACCTCGGTCGCCCAAGTCACGAATCTCGCGCGAACCATCGAACGCATAAAAGCCTCCGATATTTGGGTTATCGGGACTGACCAAGATGCGTCGCAAAACTACACCCAAGCGGATTTCACCGTGCCGCTTTGTCTGGTCTTGGGGAATGAGGCTGAAGGGCTGCGGAGGTTGGTGAGGGAAAAATGCGATTCGTTGGTTCGTCTGCCGATGCACGGTCATCTGCCGTCTTTGAACGTGTCGGTGGCGGCGGGTGTGCTATTGTATGAGGTTCTTCGGCAAAGGAATTCGGAGTGAATTATGGCGGGAGTTGAAACTAAACGACCGAATCAGATTGCGCCCTCCTCCTTCAAGCTGGTATAGACTCCGTCCCCGATGATTATGTGATCCAGTACCGGAATTTGGATGTGATTGCCCGCCGCGATTAACTCCTTGGTCGCGCGTATGTCCTCTCTGCTCGGAGCGGGATCTCCCGACGGATGGTTGTGCACCAGAAGGATTGCGGCAGCCGCCTCCTCAATCGCGAATCGAAAAACCTCGCGCGGATGGATAATACTGGCGTTCAAGCTGCCTTCAAAGATTTGACGTCGTTTGATCACGTTGTGCTTGGTATCAAGGCAGAGGACATACAACACCTCCTGCTTTCGATCCCGCATGGATGACATCATCAGCCGCGCAACGTCGGCCGGTGCGGAGATCTGAAATTTCTCTTCATAATAGGATGCCATGCGCCTGCCCAACTCAATCGACGCTTTGATTTGAGCCGCTTTTACGGCACCCAAGCCCTTGACAGCCTCTCCCAATTGCTGCGATGTCTCCTCCCGGATTCGCTTCAGGTTGTTGTCGTATTTCTTCAACAACTGTTCTGACACCTGCACCGCGGTAGCTTGACCCGTTCCGGTGCGGATGATGATTGCCAACAACTCCGACGTTTTCAACCTCTCTGGGCCATGTTCTTGCAGCCGCTCTTCCGCCGGAGGTTCTTTCAACCGAATGTGATACTCAGATTCCATCGTCGTTCCCAATATGCTTGACACGGCATCATTTGAGGATTACAGGTTAATCTGCTTTCCTTGGGCGAAGGACTCACTCGCCGCCAGTGAAACCTCCAATGTTTTCAAGCCTTCGGCGTAAGGAGCGAGAATCTCCGACGGATTTCCGCTCTTGACGGCGTCGATAAAGACGCGATCCTCGCGCAATCCCCCGTTGGTGTCGTTTTGGATCGATTCCGTTTCCCCGTCGCGGTTGACTGCGGCGTCGCCGGAATTGACTTCGACGACCAGCCCGCGGCACAGCACCTCAAGCTTTACTCTGCCCCACCCTTGCACCATACAGGCTGAGGTTATATTTGCAACGACGCCGCTGGCAAATTGCAGATTAACAACACTCATGTCGTCAACGTCGTAGTTTGGTACGTCGGTCATGCTGCCTTGGGCGGCGAACCCGTGCACGGCAACGACATCGCTCCCCACAAGATAGCGGCACAGATCGAAGATGTGGGTCGTCTGCTCAACATGCTGCCCGCCCGACTCGGCGCGAACACGCCACCACGGAACTCGCGGCAAACCGCCGATCCAGTAGCCCAGCGCGCCCACTACGTTTGCGCCTTCGAGAGCGGCTTTCGCTTCGCGTGTGTGACCGTGATAGCGCCAATGATAGCCGACACTGGTGATGTTGCCGCTGCTGAGTACGGCTTCATGAATCTCTCGCGCCACGTCCCCGCGAGTGCCGACCGGTTTCTCGATAAAAAATGGAATGCCATTTTCGCACGCGATCAACTCCTGTTCCCCGTGCGCGAAGGGTGGAGTACAGATATAGACGGCGTCCAACTCCTCTTTGTCGTACATTTTCTTGTAGTCGGTATAGGGAGTGCCGCCGTAATCTTGAGAGGCTTTGTTCGCCCGCTCCTCCGAGATGTCGCACATTGCCGCGAATTCGACATCGTCGAACCCCGCCAAATTCCGCAAGTGGCCGCCTGCCATTCCGCCCACGCCAATCGCACCGATTTTTACTTTATCCATATGTTTTCCTCTCTTAATTCCACCTCTCGTGCGTCGCGAACCAAATCGCTCTTACGCAGGTAAACTCCACCACACCTCGTAAGGCGATTCATTACGCTTTACGTATTACGTTCTCCGCGTTTCTCTTCCTCTCATCTATTTCTATGAATCGGAACAACCTGAGCGGGTACCACAAAAATCAGTCTAAAGCCACTGTTTCATATACGCCGCCGATTTCGGGAGCTCAACGTCGCCAGGTCCCGGGATGGCGCATTCCAACGCCATGTAGTCTCGATAGCCGATTCGTTTCAACGCCGCAAATCCGGCAGCGAAATCCGTGTGCCCATATCCGGGAAGTTCACGCGTGCTGTCCGCCAGATGGACGTGCCGGATGTACTCGCCCGCCGCCTCGATACTCTCCGGGATGTTTCTCTCCTGAAGGCTCATGTGAAAGAAGTCCGCCATAATCGCCACGTTGGGGCTGCCTACCCGCTTGCAGATTTCAACCCCGTCGTTGAGGCTCTTGATGAAGTGCGTTTCATAGCGATTCAGGGGTTCGACCAACACAATAGACCCGACCTCCTCCGCATAGCCCCCGATACCCTTCAGAATTTCAACGAGCAGTTCGGTTTCCAACTCCGCAGTCGTCTTATACGGGCTTAAGTCACGGATGCGCGGCGCGCCAAAAATAGGCACCATAATCAACCCGATGGCGCCGATCTCCGCGCCGATCTTCAGTAGCGATCTGATTCCCGCGATCGCAATCTCCCGCTGTTCGGGGTCGGCGTCCAAGAGACACCCGCCATAACCGGCGCAAATCGTACTGGATTTGACGGGATGATTTTCCGTCGCTTTGACTATCTCATCCTGCCGTCCCTCCAATCCCCTACCCCCGAATTCAATTCCTTCGTAGCCATATTTCGCCAAGTTGTCAAGTTTTTCTGCCAGTTCCGCACCGGGCACCATCTTCTCTTGGCTTGCAAGTCTCATGCAGTGTCCTCCATTTGGTAGAACGATACAACAGTATCACCGTACCGTTCCTGTCGTTCCAATTTTAATTCGTCGAACGCTTCGGGTGCAGAGCACTCTACCCGTCGTTCTCTCCGCCGCTCCACGACGACTTGACCGGAGGGCAACAGCATCTTGCTCCCCTCAATCTGTCTCAGGCAAACTTCATGGATGCCCGAATCGTATGGTGGATCGAAGTAGATCAGATCGAATCGGGCGTCGCGCCGAGCGAGATAAGCGAGTCCCTTTTGCACATCTAGCTTGACGATATTGACGTGCGGTTCGCCGCCACTCACACCACACCCCGAAAGATTGGACTTTATCATGCGGATGCAGTGCGGACTCCGATCAACGAACGTCACAGATTTTGCTCCGCGGCTCAGAGCTTCAAGCCCGATGTTGCCCGACCCAGCGCAAAGATCCAAAAAATTCGAGTCAATGACTCTGTCGCTCAGAATGCCAAACACGGACTCCTTCACGCGATCCGATGTTGGGCGCACCGTGTTCGCCTTGACCGAAATCAAGCGTTTGCCTTTGAACCTTCCGGAGATGATTCTCATCAGGATTTTCGCCCCGTAAGCATAACCTGAAAGGGTTCGTGTGTCAATCGGTTTTTCAGGCGGGTTTCTGTTGCCAAAACTATAGTTGGGAGAGTACGTTGGGTCGAACGGCATTCATGAGTGCGATAGTAAATCCCGACCGTAAATCCTTCCCTCCCACCTCTGTAGGAGGGGCATCTTGCCCCGACGTGTCCGAACCGGTGCGATTGAGTTCCCATAGTAGATCCTACGCCACACGGTAGGTGCGATAGAAATCCCTTTCCAACCGCACCTACGAGACTAGACAAATACCGGTTCGGTTAGGAAACCGAACCTGCCGCAGTGTATAAATAATCATTGGTTTTACTATAACACCACGATAATATAACCGCTCGGGACACACCCGCCCAATTCCTCCATCGCTCGGCTTGGATTGCCAAATCCAAGCCATGACTGATGTCGTGTCGAGTCACAACCGCGGCATACCTTGTCAACCATTCGACAGATGTGGGAGTTTCGCAGCGCCCTTTCAAAATCGTATTTCCGCAGAGACGAAATCCGATGTGAACTCATCTTCGTAGATTCTGGCGTAGTCGATGCGTCCCCATTTCCAATCCAAGCCGAAGCCGCCCGTCCAATCGTCATCCGAATAACCGGTGCGGACGTATAGAAACGGCGCGGCTGCCCACTCAATTCCGACATAGAGGTCGGGGCGCCCCGAACGGGGGACGGCGATGTCCGAGGCAAACAGCACCTGTCGAAATTGGAATGCGGCGCCAAGAGTTATCCAACGAATCCCGCGCGTGTTGGGCAGGTGTCCCGCCAGAAGACCGAATTTAAGATTAGTGCGAGGCTTGACGAGCAGTGCGAAATCGTAGGAGGGATCCGTGCCGAAGAACTGGTAACGGTCGCTTGGGTGTTCGCGCTGAAACTTGACGTTGGCGCCGCCTGCAACGTGCGAACTTATCTGGTAAGAAAACCCGTAGTAGTTGAAATCCGGGGTTCCCGATTCGACGCCCAACGCAATTTTGTTGCCCCAGAATAAGCCGAATCTACGGTAGGAATAGCCGATGCCCTTCGGATCAAAGGCGTAATCCGACCGGTTGCGCAATTTGTTGACGCCGAAGAGTTTTACGCCTGACCATTGAATCAAGCCCGCGGGATTCCAGAAACCCCCCGAGGCGTCATCGGCGACGGCGGTAAAGGCATTCCCCATTCCCAAGGCACGCGCGCCGGTATAGTGGGGACGCGCTTCTTCAAACGGGAATTCGGCGGAAAGGTCGGGGGAAGAGGTGAAAAAAAGTACGGCGAGCGTTAATATGAGCCTAAAGAGGTTCGGGGTGCAAACAAGCGAAATGAAGCGGGAAAGCGCCTTTGTCATTTCCTCATTTGTTGGCCTTCCCATTGGAACCGCTTAGTCTTCAAGTTCGAACTGATAGGGGATTGCTATTCTGAAGGGGACAATCTCTACACCCCGTTTGGCGGGGCTAAACAGCGAAGCCTCCAATGCGTCAATTGCTGTTTTGGCACATCCAAATCCGATATTGTCTTCCTTGACCTTAATGTCTTTGGCTTTGCCATCCACGTCAATGGTAGCTTGCAGAACAACCCTTCCCTCTTTCCCGGCGCGCTTCGCCTCGATCGGGTATTTCGGTTCTATCTTTAAGCGCAAGTAAGGACGTATCGTAACTACAAAGGATTCGACGGATTCGACAACGTCGTGGGGAAATGGCCCGGGGGGAGTGAAAGGTCCTTTCCACTCAAACGGGTCTTCCTCCCTATTAGGTGGAAGAGGTCGGAGATTGTCTCCTCCAAGATAACACAGATGCATTAAATGGACAGTCTTCACGTTCTTATTGTCGGCAACAAGGCGGGTGGGCCAAACGATATAATGTGCCGCGAGAAGCACGGCAATCAAGTGAAGTCCTACGGCAGCCATCATGGACACGCGTTTCGGTGTCATGATACCATGCTTCCGGACGACCTGCGGTCGAACATGGAGGCTGGAAAGTTCCTTCTGCTGGGCAGAGTTCAGCGCCATGGGTTTCAAAGAGACATCAACCGGTTTACCGACTTCAATCGCTCTTTGGCGCCTCACTCGCTTCATACGGCGCTGTCGCACAGTTGCCAGATGTGCGATAGAAATCTTTCGGCTGGATTTCATTGCTTATCCTCGTTCAAGTGTTTCTAAACCGAGGCCGGTCAATTCGGATTCCAAGTGAGATGTGTTTTACGCGTCTGTTGACCGTTTCGCCGAACTGCTTAATCTTCGATTTTGAAGGTATACGGAATGGTTGTCCTCTGGGAAACGCTCTTCCCACCCCGTTTGGCAGGGATGAAGCGCGACGCTTTCAAAGCCTGAATGGCGGCTCTGGCACACCCATATCCTACCTTGTCCTCCTTAATCTTGATGTCTTTGGCTTTTCCATCCACGTCAATGGTAGCTTCCAGAATAACCTTTCCCTCTTTCCCGGCACGCTTCGCCTGGCTCGGGTATTCCGGCTCGACCTTATTGCGGAAACTGGGTGGTCTTAATATCTCCGTGGGCTTGAAGGCATCGCCTCCATCGAGGTCGAAGTCGGGAGTCTCCTCAAGACCTGGCGGATCGCCAGTGACCCCCAGATCGGTATCCTCGAATCTATCTGCGAAACTATCCATTGGATCGCCGGTATCAACTGTCGGTGGTTTGATAGGCCCAACTCCGCCCAATCCGGCGAGACCGCCAGTGCCTATGGTAGCATCAGCGACGGGACCTGTATCAACAGCTCCTGCCATCATAGTATCTCCCAAGGAACTGTCGCCGTCTGAAGTGATTGTACGCACCGGCACCTTCGGTACGGGCAGGACTATTGGCTGAAGCGGCTCGGTAGGCAGTGTTTTGGGTTTTACCCTAACTTTACGTTCTTCGATTTCACGTTTTTCGGGAATGGGGTCCATGAAGTCGACAACCTGCGCGTCGTCATGCACTTGGGCGGTTCTGACGACGTAGAACGCCGCTATGAACACGGCAATCCCATGAATCACCAAGGAACCCATAACAGATAGGCGGCTGCGCGCGGCACCCCGATGTTTCTGGTCATCGTGGTCACGCAGTCCAAGACCGGAGAGGTCCTTTTTCTGCACCGCACTCAACGCCATGGGTTTCAGAGAGACATCAACGGGTTTACCGACTTTCAAGCGCTCTCTGACGCTTGACTCGATTCATGCGCCGCCTCCGCATGCTTGCGAGATGCTCCGTGGAGTTGCTCTGACCGGAACTCATTGAATTACCTCCTTCGATCAGTTGGATGTGAGTTTTTCTAAATTGCGGTGCGTTGAGAGGCGTTAGAGGAGAGGTGTGCTTTACACGCGTTTGTTGACCTTTCCAGCAAGTGATTTAATCGTCAAGTTTGAACTGATACGGAATCGAAATTCTGATGGGGACACTTTCTTCGCCCTTTTTGGCAGGGTTGAACCGCGAGGCCTCCAATGCTTCAATCGCCGATCTTGCGCATCCAAATCCGACAGTGTCTTCCTTGACTTCAATGTCTTTGGCTTTCCCATCCACGTCAATCGTAGCCAATAGGACTACCTTTCCCTCTTTCTGGGCGCGGCGCGCGGCACTCGGGTATTTCGGTTCAACCTGCTTGCGCCATTGAGGGCGTCGCTTCACCTCTTGGGGCTGGACATCCACACCGTCACCGAAATCCGGCGCGGGGCCCTGATCGATGTCCAGAGGTTCGCCAAAGTCAACAAGGGTGGAATCGTCGGATTTTGGCCGAATGATGTCCTCGGGAGTGGCGGTATCAAACTTTGGTTTGACGGGGCCAAGCCTATTTTCAAAACCGGACGTATCAATGCCCGATCCTGCGTCAGACGGACCCAAGTCAGGAACATTGTCCAACCCCTCCTCGGGCAAATCGAACCCGGCGTCCGATTTCGGCAGATTCACTACCGGCTTCAGTACAGGTTGTTTAAGCGTCTGTGGTTGCCGGGTAGGTTGAGGTGTGGAACGTACTCTGACTTTGCGTATGGGAGGATCACGTTTCTCCAGAATCTCTTGAAAAAATTCGACGCTGACAGCCTCGTCATCTACTTGAGCGGTTCGGACGACGTAGAATGCCGCAATAAACACCACGATGGCGTGAAGCCCCAAGGAAACCAATACGGATAGCCCGCCTCGCTTCGTGTCTTGATGCTTCTGCTCGCCGTGAGCGTGCAGGGGCAGTCCGGAAAGTTCCTTCTTCTGTACAGAACTTAATGCCATGGCTTTCAGGGAGGTATCGACCGGTTTTCCCGCTTCAATCGCTCGCTGACGCCTGATTCGATTCATGCGGCGCTGCCGCATGTTTTCCAAATGTGCCGCGGATTTGTTTTGGCTAGATCCCATTGTTCACTCTCGTTAAATCAGTTTTGGGGGTGGAGTGTTTGTGCCAATTGATAAACTATCACCTCTAGTCTAGCATATCTGCCAGTCAATTTCAATCAGAAACCCCGGAAATTTCGGCGATTTTCTATAAAATAACCAAGAAATAACGATGTTTATAGGGTTCCGCGCCTTGTAGATTGAGGTAATGGATTAGACGAACTCCGTTAGGTCCTATAGCCATTGCAACAATGAAAATGACTATATTATCGTCTTCGCTCGCTATCCGATCGCTTGACCTATCCACAGGTTTTAGCGATCTCCGTGCGGGTCGGAGGGCAATACCAGAACCTTCACCGAGCCGTGTTCATCACGTCCGGCAGCGACGGCAAACGCCTGTTGAATCTCACCTAACGGGAAACGGTGGGTGATTAACGGCAACGGGTCGAGTTTGCCAGCCCTCATCAGGTCGAGTGCAATCTGAAACTCCCGCATTCCATCTCGCCGACCGTAACAGAATGACCACGTGACGGTCAATTCGCGACGCCTCGCGTATCGTGTGTCCAACTCAAGTGCGCCGGTGTGTCCTCCAACCATACAAATCTTCCCGCGAATCGCGCCGATCTGTGTCGCTTGCTGGAGTGTTTGCGCACTGCCGCCGACCGCCTCGAAGACGACGTTTGCGCCGCGGCCGTCTGTCCACCCTCGGACTGCCTCGACCGCGTCGACTGCGTCGACGTTAATCGGGACAATTCCAATCGACTCTTTGGCAAGTTGTAACGGCGCGTCCGGTTTCCCCAAGACGGCAACGGACGCGGCGCCAGCCAGTTGTGCCATCTGCGCGAGCGCCAAACCGACGGGACCGCTGCCGATGACCGCCACGCTATCGCCCGGGTGCACCGGCGCCATCGACAAGGCGTGGACGGCAACGGCATAAACTTCAGCCATGGCTCCCGCCTCAAACGAAACCTGATCGGGTAATTCGTAGACATTCCCTTCGGGCGCCACCATATACTCGGCGAATCCCCCGCTGAAAACATTGCCCAGACGTTGTCCCCTGGAACCGCCGACGTGAACGAGGTTTGAACAAAGATTGTAATTGCCGTTTAGACATTCCGGGCAATTGTTGCATGGGACTGTCGGCTCGACGGCGACTCGATCGCCGATCCGGAATTGACCTACCGCCTTGCCTACCCCGGCGACTCGCCCCGTGAGTTCGTGTCCGCCTGTTGTAGGGGAACGTGGTTTTTCCGGTTGGTGGTGGTAACCGTGCAGGTCACTCCCACATATACCGGTCGCTCGGACTTCAACGAGTACCTCGCGCTCCTCCGGCTGCGGTTCTAACACAGTTTCGACGCGAATGTCTTTACCTCCATAAAAACGTGCTGCTCTCATCCGTTCCTCCGGGGTAAATATTGGTCGTTGCGATGGGGCTTACGGCAACTTGCCCCGATTCATGGAAATTGAAAAGGGTGTAAGATGTTGGGATCTCTACCGGGATTATCTATGGGAACTCTATCGCAGCCACTTTTCATTCCTTTGAACGCTCCTTTGATCTCGTTTGTTTCATGTCTCTTCGGACTAAAGCGGCGTGACATGCCTCAGCTTTTCCTATGCTTGAAAGGATGTCATGATAATGATACGGTATTCATGTAATCTTCGCAACGTGGAAAAGTCTTTGCCCGATATGAAAAGAATGGAATTAGGCGAAAGCAAATCCTGCTGGCTATTTACTCACTTCATCCCGATCTGGGGTTTTTAGAGGCCGGTAAGATTGCTAACGCACTGGGATCTCTATCGATCAACCGACTGGACAAGGAGGGCGATAGAAAATCTTACTTGCTATTCGCTCATCTGAACTATCCGCTCAATTGATCGCATCCTACCAACTACAAAATACAAACTACGCTCCACTTGCCGTTGTTCTTACTCTTGACGGTGGTTTCGGTTCGTGATAGTATAATTTCACCATGACGAGAAAAGAGTGGCGAGTCAAATCTCCCGACATTGAGAAGAGTTCCGCGTTGGCGGTGAGGCTCCAAGTGTCCCCACTCCTCGCGCAACTCCTGGTCAATCGCGGAATTGACACGGTGGAAGCGGCGCAGACGTATTTGCACCCAACGCTCGCCAATCTGCATGATCCGTTTCTACTGCACGATATGGAGAAGGCTGTCGATCGGATTCACGCGGCAAAGGAGAAGGGTGAGAAGATTTGGGTCTACGGCGATTATGACACCGACGGCACTACCGCTGTCGCGCTGCTATTAAGCGTTTTTCGCGAGCTTGATATGTCCGTGGACTACTACATCCCCAATCGGTTTAGCGAGGGGTACGGTCTGAATCAAGAAGCCGTGATGGATCTCAAAGCGAAAGGGTGCGATCTTGTCATCACGGTCGATTGCGGGATTACGTCGATAAACGAGGTACAACTCGCGAATGACACCGGAATGGATGTTATCGTCACTGATCACCATCAAGCGCCACCGGATGCGTTGCCACCCGCACATGCGGTCATTACTCCCAAGACGGTGGACAGTGAGTACCTGCTCGACGGTTTGGCAGGTGTCGGTCTGGCGTTCAAGCTGGCTCACGGATTGATGGGAGGCGGCGAACCTACGCAACCGCTCATTGACCAACTTGATCTCGTCGTTCTCGGCACCGTCGTCGATATGGCTACGCTGACTGGGGAGAATCGGACGCTAACGAGGTTGGGTCTGGCGGAGATCAATCATCGCAAGCGTCCGGGAATTCACGCCCTATGCGAGGTCGCCGATTTCAACGAGAACAAGCCTATTGTCGGACATACACTCGGATTTGTGCTTGGCCCCCGCATAAATGCTGCCGGACGTATGGACGCGGCTTCAAAGGTCGTTGAATTGCTGACGGCGGAATCCTATGAAGCGGCGCTGCCGATTGCCCAAGAGTTAGATGCCAACAACACGGATCGACGGGAAGTGGAGGCGAAAATCCATGACCAGGCGAATGATTTGGTCAAGAAGTCGGTTAATCTGGATGAAGCCAAGGGGTTGGTGTTAGCTCGGGAGGATTGGCATCAAGGAGTTGTTGGGATTGTTGCTTCTCGCATTATGCAACGGTACCATCGCCCGGTTTTTCTGTTGGCAATTGATGGTAAGGAAGCGCACGGATCCGGACGCAGTATTGAGGGGCTCAATCTAGCGGACAGTTTGAATGCCGCGGCGCATCTGCTGGTCAAGCACGGCGGTCACCAAGCCGCAGCAGGGTTAACGATCAAAACGGAAAATATCGATGAATTCAGGGAGAGTTTCAACGAGTATGCTTCCGAACACCTGTCGGAGGAGGACCTGGTTCCCAAATTGGACATCGATTTCGAGGCCCAAGCATCTTTCCTGACGTTGAACGCAATCCGCGAACTGAGTCTGCTGGAACCTACCGGACAGGACAATCCCGCGCCCCAACTGGCTATTCGGGGACTCGTTCTTCAACGTCCGCCGCTTCGGATGGGCAAAGAGAAACAGCACCTGAAATTATTTGTGACAGATGGACGGCACGCGATAGATGCGGTTGGATGGGGGATGGCAGAATACGAAATCGTATTGAGGGGGCAGAACGTGTGCGTCGATGTGGCGGGCTCACCCCAAATCAACGAATGGGATGGGCGGAGTTCGCCCCAACTATCAATCAGGGATATCCACAAAATCGACCGTCACGAACATCAAGCCGTGTTTCCAACGGAGGATACGGATAGTCCGTTAAAGCTCGTCGATCGGCGGCACACAGACAAATCGGCATATCTCTCCAAACTCCTCGAACAGGAGGAACCCATCGTTTTCTATGTGCGTGATGAGAAAGCGGTAGATCGATTCTTGGACTTAATCGGTCCGCACACAGAATCTGTAGGTAGGTGTGATGCTGATACGCCGGAATCGGAGATCGAAGGTCTGGCGGGCACGCTTGGAAATGGAAAGTTGCTCGCCATTGTCTCAAGTCGGACGTTATTGACGGCATCTCAGAGCGCGAAGCATCTCGTGTTTTGTCACCCGGTGTGTACTCCCCTGACGTTTTATAATCGGTGTCAGCCGGCGTTCAGGACCCCGGAAACGACCTATATTCACCTGATTTACAGTGCAAAAGATGCCGATTCCATGTACACCTTGCTGTCATGGCAGTATCCGGACGAAGAGACGTTGAAGAGGTTGTATCAAACGATAAAATCCTTGGGTTCTCGGAGCGGCGCGCCGATCCGTTTGGACGATGTGGTTTCTGCAGCCCGGACGAATTCAATTCAGCCCGACGCGGTTCATAACGGGATGGGCATCTTTGAAGAGTTGAAGTTGATTGAAAGCCGGGAACAATCTTTCGGGAAGGTAGTGCAACTCTTGCCAGCACCATCCGAGAAACGAAAGTTACATCAATCACGTACTTACCTATACGGGGAGCAACTCAAGCAGACGAACGCAATCTTCTCGGAATTTCAGTTGAAACAATCTGTCCAAGAGATTTGGAAGAGGGTATCGTATGAGTGTCGAAACTCTAATTAATCACATCGATGGCTACAATTCCGACGCCGATTTCGACTTTCTGCGTCGAAGTTATGAATTTGCTGAAAAAGCGCACAAAGGGCAGTGGCGCCAATCGGGGGAGCCGTACTTTACCCACTGCGTCGCCACGGCTAACGTCCTTACCGAACTTAAGCTGGATGTTCGCACGATCTGCGCCGGTCTTCTGCACGATGTCATAGAGGACACTCCGGTGACACGCGAGGAACTCACGAGCCTGTTCGGTGAAACCATCGCGCAGTTGGTGCAGGGAGTCAGCAAGATTGGAAGGTACAAGTTCAGGGGCGGCGCACAACAACGACAGGCGGAGAACTATCTGAAACTGCTCTTGGCAACGGCGGAGGACATTCGGGTTATTCTCATTAAGTTGGCGGACCGCTTACACAACATGGAGACGTTGTCATATCTGCCCTTGCATAGACAACAGGCGATTTCCAAAGAAACGCTGGAGGTCTATGCCCCGATTGCGCATCGTCTGGGAATTTGGCGCATCATGAGCAGGCTCGAAGATTTGGCCTTTAAGAACCTTTATCCCGCCGAGTACAGGGATATTGCCGATCTGATTGCGGAGAAACTCACCGAGCGCGAATCGTATGTGGACAAAATGGTGGCGACAATCAAGCGGGAACTCAAGCGATTCGGCATCACGGCGAGTGTCCACGGTCGCACGAAGCACATCTACAGCATCTACCAGAAGATCCACCAGAAGGGAACGCCCTTTGAAGAGATTCGGGATTTGATTGGGCTGCGCTTGTTGGTCGATACCGTCCCGGAGTGTTACGCCACTCTTGGGATTTTGCATACGAAGTGGCATCATCTTCCCCAGCGGCTCAGGGATTGGATTGGGCCGACGGCGAAGATTAACGGTTACCGCTCTTTGCACACAACGATTTTGGACGGCGGGCGCTCCGTAGAAATACAGATTCGCACGCATGAGATGCACAAAGTTGCGGAAGACGGAATTGCTGCGCACTGGAGTTATAAGGAGGGATTACCCTTAACGGAGGAAGGGCAATCCATTTTTGCGGGGTACAAACAGATGCTGGAGGATATTCAGGAATCCAAAGACCTGCCGCACCAGTTTATCCAGTCGATGAAACGCGAACTGTTCCCTGATGAGGTCTATGTCTTTTCACCCAAAGGCGACTTGTACGCACTGCCTGCCGGCGCAACGCCGATTGACTTCGCGTACAAAATCCATACGGACATCGGGCACAAATGCTCCAGCGCGGAGGTTAACGGCGCGCTGTTGTCGCTCCGGTACCGTCTCCAAAACGGCGACCGCGTGAAAATCTTCACCAATCCCAACGGACATCCGAATCGAAACTGGCTGCAATGGGCAAGAACCGCGCGCGCGCGCAGCAAAATTCGGTACTGGTTCAACGAGCAGGACAGGAAACACGCGCTGGAAGTCGGACAGCGCTTGCTGGAGAACGAAATCAGCCGGCACGGTCTTAACCCGAAGGTATATCTCCAATCCTCAAGTCTTCTCGAAGTTGCCACGAAACTGGGCGCGGGCACCACGGACAACCTGTTAATGCAGATTGGTAACGGCAAACAGTTCGCCAACAAGGTCGCGAGTCTGCTAAAACCGGATGCGGACAAACAGGCGGATGGGAGCTACGAGGCTATGAGGGAGCCGATGCCGGCAGTTCAACTTGAAGATGGAATTGATGCGGCGATGGTTCGCATCATGAAATGCTGTACCCCCATTCCGGGCGATACGATTATCGGGTACATTACGCGCGGGCGGGGAATCTCTATCCACAAGGAGGAATGTCTGCGTTTATCCAATGAACCGGAGCGGATTGTTAATGTTGAATGGAAATCCGCCGATCAGGTGACCTACATGGCACGCATCTCCGTCGAGTGCGAGGATGCACCGGGTATGATCGGGGAAATCGGGATTGCGGTCGCTAAATGCGGGGTGAATATACAAGCGGGGAGTTTCGGCGCCGGAAGCGGCAGGAAAGGGGTAGACGGCAGGGTTTCCAATCTGTTGACGCTAGAGGTAACCGGTGTCGAACAACTTGAAGAGGTGACGGGAAAAATCCTGCTTCTGGATGGGGTCAGGCGCGTCAAACGCGAAGGGTAACAACGGGGAATTGCTACGCCGCCTTCGGTGCGCCTGACACAACTTTGACGATTTTTCCGGATCGAATACACTTAGCGCATACACGCACGCGCTTGTGACCTACCCGATTTTCGCCGAACCGGACTTCGATGCGCACACGCTGCAAATTGGGAAGCCATCTCCGCTTCGAATGATTGCGAGATTTACTTATCCTGTTTCCAGCCATCGGTTTTTTGCCGCACACATGACAGATACGAGCCACGTCGTCCACCTCCTTTCGTCCATACCGAGCTACTATCCGAATTGCGCGCTTAGAATATCATAACGCGCCCGCGAAATGCAAGTTTTTTTCGCAGTAGGTAGATGTATGCCACCAGGGCATTACCCACAACGCAATTCCGAATCTATGTGGGGACAACCACATGATCCCCTGTGATTATTGTAGGAGGGAATTCCGATTCCCTATAGAAAATGAAATCCAAAGTTCACATAAGGTTGTTCCTCATAGTCTTTCTGACGGCGCTCTTCGCCGGATGCGGCGAAGATACGCCCGTTACACCCGTGGCACCGGTTGAAACTGTCGGGATGGTGTCCGGCACGATTACCAACGCCAGATCCGGACGCCCGGTGCGCGGCGCGGTCGTCATGCTTTCCGGTCGGCAGTGGGAATCGGATGCGGAAGGAAAATACAGGTTTGCCCAAGTTGAATTCTCGGACGCCGTAACTATCACGGTCGAGGCGCTTGATTATGCGGACGACACGCGGACTGTTGCGCTCAATACAGAAGATTTAACGGTGGACATATCTTTGACGCCCCTGACGAATCCGGGGGAAGAGATCCGGGGATTGCTGGCTAGATTCTCGGCGCTGATTGAAACGGTGGACATTGGTAGGCTCTTGGAAATCGAAGATCTGTTCACGGAAGAATATCTCGCGTCGGACGATTTGGTCACTCGATTTTTCGGGCTGAACACTGGTGTCATTCCGGTTAATCGCAACGCGGTGACACCGGTTTTTACAGCGCTATTCGAGGAGTTCAATCTTGTCCAGTTTCAGTTCCGCGAAATCGAGATGGACGTTCCCCATCCGCGGCAGGCCTCTGCAAAATTGGGTGTGGACATTATTACGGAGAAGGGAACGCGCTCGGTTCGGAGAGAGATTATAACCCGATGTGAACTCTATTTTCGGAAAGGGGAGTCGGGGTGGAAGATTTTTTTCTGGCAGTTTCTTGAAGCTGATGTTCTCTTGTAACGTAGCTTCCGCGTCATTACGGTAGGAGCGATCAAGTGAATGAATAATGAGCGCGATAGAGATCCCTCTCCGATTCGCAACCTTCCAAGTCGCTTAACCGACCGATGAGAGTGGAAAGTCCGTAGGTTGGGTTGAACGAAAAACCATCAGAATTCACACACAAGAGAAGGCTTTCAAAGTTTCATTTCACCCAAATCACCCAAAATAACTGAGATTCTAGTGAAACCCAACACTTCAAACACATAAAATCCCCCATGTCCAAGACTCTACGCGAGTCCGAAAGCAAAGCCGTACTCAATTCCTTGGAATCATCCTACTGCCCCCATGCGATACAGGAGGCGCGTGACCGACAGGATGAAATCCTGATTGAGAGATTTCGGGGCCGCCGCTGCGCCATAGCCGACATCGGTTGCGGCACCGGATACCACGGCTCCATCTTTGCCCCGGCGTGCGAACTGTATCACGGCTTTGAGATAGCGGCTCACATTGGCGAAATCGCACGGGAGAGATGGCGTAATGAGGGATTAGCCAACACGACGCTATTTCTGGGCGATGCGACCGAAGCGGCGCCTCGGCGCGATTTCTACGATTTGGTTTTCTGCCTGTACTTTACGCCGGGAAATTTTCGAGATCCGTCAACGGATTTGAGCCTTTACACGGACGCCTATCTCAATCGGAACCCGAGTTTTGTCGCGATTTTCTCGAGGTTCTATCAGGCGCTGAAGTCGGGCGGGTTGATGTTCCTGACAATCTACAAGGATGTCCCCGAGGCTGAAGCGGCACAGATTGAATTCTATGAACACACCAATCAGCATGTCGTGACGCCGCGCGGGTCGCGATTTGTGGCTACCGCGGAACATTTCTGGTCGGCAAGGTGGACGCGGGAAAGCCTCTCGTCCAACCTGAAGGCGTGCGGGATTTTCGAGCGGGAAACCATCTGCCACGACCTGAATCACATCGCATGGCTGGTTGAAATCGAAAAGCGTAATGCGTAAAAAGGAGCGTCAAGCATACGCATTGAGGGCACGGACGATACGTCGAAAGGAGGATTGTAATGGCTGGAAAGATGGTGACCGTCGCTACCTTTGACATGCCTACGGACGCACACCTAGCAAAGGGATTGCTCGAAGCCAATGGAATGGCGACCTTTCTCGCCGATGAATTGACCGTGGGAGTAGCGTGGCATCTAAGCAACGCGGTCGGCGGGGTTAAATTGCAAGTTGCCGAGAACGATGTCGAACGCGCCACCGGCATTCTTGCTTCACGAGAAGATTCGTCCATCGACGCTGAGGACGGGATTGCGGACCTTCCGGAGGTTGGAGAATCCGAGAGTGAGCCCCCTTCGCCCGCGGGTGACAGAATTGTCGATCGAGCGGTGCGCGCCGCTCTGCTCGGCTTGATTCTATTTCCCTTTTTCCCTTTGTATTTTTACTCGCTCTGGCTGCTCGGACGGCTATTGTTCTCCAGCGAGAAGGTGAGTCCTCACAAGCGTCGGAGAGTACGCCTCGCCGTCCTGCTCAATCTGCCGATGCTGGTTTTCTTGGGCGTAGCTGTCCTATGGCTCGTCCAACGGTTTTGATGCGCCGGGAGGGTGGTTGGGATTATATGAGGGAATTCACCCAGATTCCGCCTCTGGAGTCACTTGTATTCGTGATTTACGTCTATTGTGAAAGTGTGTTCACCGGAGTTACCGGTAGTAGGTATAACTTGGCACCCCTTGTGCGGATTGCGGTACGACGGAAGGATTTTTAGCGCACCAGAATTAGTATCGGCATTGTTGTCCACACCCACCCATCGGTCAGTTCAAACGGATCAATATCTGTAACGCTCATTTTACCTGTTTCATCGAACTCAATGAATCTGTTCTTTCTGTAGTGATTGCATTGCGAATTTTGGCCGCAACAAACAGAAAGTTTCTTTATTAACGTTATGTAAAGTTATTTTCGGTAACACGTTAATAATATACTGCGTGATTAACGCGTCTCACTAAATTGCGCCAAAATGCTTGCGGCTCGCGATTGCAACGGTTTCCGAGATTGTTATGTTATCTCACGGAATCCTCTATGGGTACTTTGTCGCCCCTCGGTTCCGTTGCTCGATCGGTTTATTCCATCCCGCTTCCCATTCCCGACGGCAAGCGCGAATTTACAGAAATCGCTTGCCTTAGTCGGAGGATCTGGCTATAATGTTTTCATGGCGCCGGAGTTTGTTTCGACGCTTGCTTTCAAACATACTTGTATCCGAAAATATATCCATTCCGAAATCACCAGAAGGAAATCACATCATGCCCAAAATGACAGGAGCGAAGTTCCTCGCAGACACCGTCCACGGATATGGGATTACCCATGTCTTTTTTATGCCTTATATCGGTCCCCGAGCGTTGATGGAGATGGAGAAATTGGGGATCAAGCGCGTTCAAACGCACGGTGAGAAGGGTGCGGCATACATGGCGGATGCTTATGCTCGTGTGAAGCGCGCTCCGGGTCTCTGCATGGCGCAGTCCGTGGGCGCTGTCAATCTCGCCGCCGGGTTGCAGGACGCCTATTTGGCGTGTTCTCCGGTCATCGCCATCACGGGGCGCGAGAGCCAGATTAGCCAGTTGCGCCACGCGTATCAGGAAGTGAATCATGCGAATCCCTTTTCCGCGGTGACCAAGTACAGCGCTCTTGTTAATACAACGGAACAACTCCCGATTTATCTGCGCCAAGCGTTCCGATCGGCAACTTCGGGTACTCCCGGACCGACACATCTGGATCTGGAAGGACTCGCCGGGCAGGTGGTCATAGATGAAGAGGCGGACTTAGAGGTCGTGATCGAGGATATGTTCGCTCAACTCCCGCCTTGCCGACCGGAGGCAGAGGTAGAGAAGGTAACGGCGGCGATTCAGCTTCTGGACGAAGCGGCGCGGCCGGTCATCGTAGCCGGCGGCGGCGTGACCGCTTCGGACGCCAGAAACGAACTCATCGCATTCGCCGAAAAGTTGTCCATTCCGGTTGCCACGGCGCTAAATGCCAAGGCGATGTTCCCGTCCGATCACCCGTTGGCGGTGGGCGTGCCCGGCTCGTACTCTCGCGAGTGCGCCAACCGAGTTTTATGTGAAACGGACCTCGTGTTCTTCATCGGCAGCCACACCGGCGGGCAGGTCACCAACGGTTATACCATTCCGCCTCAAGGAACACCGGCAATTCAGCTCGATATCAACGCGGAAGAACTGGGGCGCAACTATCCAATCAAGGTCGGACTCCAAGGCGATGTGAGAGCCTCGTTGCTCCGAATGATTGAGCACTCGGAAACGAGGGAGCCGCGGACGGATTGGGTCAACCGCGTCCAGGAGTTGGTGCGGACGTGGAAAGCAAGCGTTAGCGGCGAAGTCAATTCCGAAGTGCTGCCGATGAGTCCGGAGCGCTTGTGCCGCGAACTGAGCGATTATCTGCCCTCCGACGCGATTCTCGTCTCCGACACCGGGCACTCCGGCGTTTGGACCGGCACCATGCTCGACCTCAAACACGCCGATCAGTCCTACATCCGCTGTTCCGGATCGCTGGGCTGGGGACTGCCCGCCGCAATGGGCGCCAAGTGCGCCGCGCCGGATAGACCGGTGCTCTGCTTCATCGGAGACGGCGGGATCTGGTATCACATATCGGATTTGGAGACCGCCGTGAGATGCGGGATTAATGCGGTCATCCTCGTCAACAACAACCATTCGCTCAATCAGGAACAGGGAGGCGTCGAGTCCGTCTACGGCGGACGAACGGCGGGTTCGGACGAGTTGTGGCTCTTCCCCGACACCGATTTCGCCAAGATTGCCGAATCGATGGGTTGTTTCGGGATTACGGTCGACAAGCCGGGCGAACTTGCGGGGGCGCTGGATCAGGCGTTTGCCGCGGGCAAACCGGCGGTCGTCGATGTGAAAACGCACGTTGAGGGAATTGCACCGAGAGCCTGGACGCCGTAATTTTTATTCGTGTGGCATAATTCGTAAGAACATCAATGGCATGGGAGTCTCTGTCCCATTTCTGCACTACCAACCGCCTGCAGGAGCGATCCAGCGAATGGATAGCGAGTAGGATCTTCCATCGCCTTCCCTATTCGGTCAGTCAATTGATAGAGATCCCAATCCGAATCGCGGCCTCAGGTCGTGCGTAAACCTAGTGGAGTTCCATAATGCGCGACTACCCGCATCCAAAGGGTGACGCTGTCAGAAGCATTGTACTCGGGATAATTTTCAGCATTTTGACGTGCGGGATTTACGCCCTGTATTGGCAATATAAACAGATGGAAACGCTGAATTCCTGGCTGCATCGCAAGGACTATAGTTTTTGGCTGTGGTTTTTCCTCAGCATGGTGACCTGCGGCATTTTTGGCATCTACTACGAATATAAAATGGCGAACGGAATCAACGAGATCCAGGAAAACAACGGTTGGCGCGTCCTCGATAGTTTGGGGGTAATCTGTATCTTGGTCTCGATTTTTGGTTTCGGCATAGCGTCTCTGGCAATCCAGCAAGCTGAAATCAACAAATTCTACGGTGAGAACTCCGACTTTTAATCACGTACATCTTGCGCGAGTTTTCCTGATTGGACTTGCCTTTGTCAGCTTCTACACGGCATGGTCGGGACTAAGGCTTAGCGAGCTTACACTGGTTCCGTGCCCGTTCCGTCTGGTCACCGATACGTTGTGTCCGGGCTGCGGTATGACTCGCGCTTGTGTTTCTCTCACTCAAGGTAGGTTTGGCGCGGCTTGGGACTATCATCCGTTTTCGTATTTTATTGTACCGTTAGCCATCGGCACCTTATGCTTTCCGGGAAAACTCCCTCGAGCTTGGCAGAGAATCCGCGCTCCCTTCCGAAATTGCCTTGCGGGGTGTGTGCTGGCTTTGGTTCTGGGGCTTTGGATTTACCGATTGATGTAGTTTTAATGTATCATTAGTGTAGCTAGTTCGTAGGTTGGGTTGAACGAAATAAGCGGAACCTATCAAGCATCACACCTGGATTTTGGGAACGAATGTTGATTGAATTCTCAAGCAGATAGTGAAACCCAACATTTGATACTGGGTTGGATTAAGTTGGGTTTCACTCTATCGTTACGTACAAGAGATGTTCTTAAATTTCTGAATCCCTCGTGTTGCAGGTAGGGACACGTGTCTATTCGTTCAACCCAACCTACGTACTTGTCTACATTAAAATTTTTTCGGATATATAGAGTCATATCATGAGTGAAGCTGGAGCCGCACCGATTACCGCGCCGGGTTGGACGGCGAAGCCCAAGGATGGCGTTGCGATTGTCGATTGCGATGTGCATCACAACTTTCGAGATCCTCGTCAACTGCTGCCGTACCTATCGACATTCTATCAGGAACACCTCCTGGATCAGGGGCTGCATCTCGGCACTTATTCCAATGTCCCGATTCGGCGCGTTCGCACGGATCTGAAAGGGCGTATCCCGAAGGACGATTTCGTGGAGGAGGAATTCACCGGCGGCGATCCGCGGGATTTCAACTTCAAGCTGGAGTTTCTACAGGAGGAACACCTCGACCGCTGGAACATCGACGTAGCGCTGCTCACAGGTCCCCCGCCCTTCTACGGCTATTCCGGTCTGCCCGATCCGGACTGGGCTGCCGCGTTGTGCCGCGCGTTCAACGATTGGACAATCGAGCATTGGCTCGAACGTGACGAGCGTGTGGTCAACGCTATTCTGGTGTCTCCGTCGGATCCCGCCCAGGCTGCAGAGGAGATTGATAGGCTGGGCGGGCGGGCGGACACCGCCGCCGTGTTGGTGCCGTTGAGCGCGAGCATGCCCTACGGCAATCGGTTTTATCATCCCATTTGGGAAGCGTGCGAACGCCACGGGCTGTCAGCCATCTCGCATGTCGGCGGGGACGGAGGCGCCACCAGAACTACCCCCACCCCCGTGGGCTATCCCACCTACTACATGGAATCCCGAATGAGTCGACCGTACGCTGCGAGCGCACATGCGGCATCGCTGATTTGCGAGGGGGTGTTCGAGAAGTTCCCGAACTTCAAGTTTGCCCTCATCGAAGTCCAACAACTCTGGGCGGTACCCGTCATGTGGCACATGGATTCCGACTGGAAAGGGCTGCGTGACCAGACGCCTTGGCTTAAACGCCTGCCGAGCGAATACTTCCGAGATCACATCCGAATCGGCACGCAGCCGATGCACGAGCCGGAGAAACCGGAGCAGATGTACCAGATGCTTGAGATGCTGCACGCGGACGAAACCCTCATCTATTGCTCGGACTTTCCCCACTTCGACTGGAACGACCCGGTAACGGTCTTTCCCAGACTCCCTGAGGGACTGCATAGGCGCATCTTCGCCGACAACGCAATCGAGATGCTGCGGCTAAAAGGGAGGTAGCCTTCCGTGGAGCGCGTCGTCGTTGCCAAGGTGTGGGAGATTCCGACGGGGGAACGCAAAATTGTCGTGCCGTTTCGAGGTAGGGCGGGGATCGGCGTGTTCAACGTCAACGGTTCGTTCTACGCGGTGCGCAACATCTGTCCGCATAAGCATGGACCGCTCTGCACGGGAGAACTGAGTGGCTGGGTTGCCACCGAGGCGCCGCCCTCTGTTCAGACTGCGGATTTAACCGTCGACGGATTAGGGGAGATTTTACGCTGCCCATGGCACCAGTGGCCATTCGATATTGCCACCGGAAAATGTCTAACGGATCCGACGGTTCGGGTCAAGATCTACCCGGTGAAGATTGACGGGGATGAAATCGTCGTCGAATATGAAAGTTGAAGCGGTATCCGTTTTGGAGGCGCAATGAGTCTTGAACCGCAGGTTGGTAGCGTGAAATCGGAGGACAGGATTGTTCAGGAAAATCAACTGCCGGGCAGTCCCTCGACCGAGTGGGATATAAACGGTCAGGGCGATACGACAATCCAAGGTTTCGGTCACGATATCAGTATCAACCGCGGCGAGACCATCTTCTTCAAGATAAAAACCGACTCGACCGACTATCGGATCGACATCTATCGTATGGGCTACTATGGAGGCATGGGCGCGCGCCTCGTCGATTCGATCGAACCGTTCGTCGAACTCCCGCAATCTCAACCGGAAGGCATCAGGGATCCGGCGACGCGCCTCTACGACTGCGGCAACTGGGCGGTCTCAGCCTCTTGGAAATCCCCTTCGGATGCGGTGTCGGGCGTCTATTTTGCGCGTCTGGTGCGTCAGGATTCGGATCCCTCAAGTTGGCGCGCGGATAACGGACAGGATGGCCCCGCGGTGCCGCCGTCGCCATACGCGCACGCATATGGCGCACTGGGGCATGGACGCTTGGCCAACGCGGTGCGCGAGCCGCGGGCGAGCCACATCTACTTCATCGTGCGAGACGATGAGGGTTGCTCGGATATTCTATTTCAAACGTCGGACACGGCATGGCAGGCTTACAACCGCTACGGCGGGCACTGCACCTATGCGCGTTTCAATCCGGATAACCCGCGCATGCACGGGGGAGCGCCCCGCTCATACAAAGCGAGCTACAACCGCCCGTTCGAGACACGCTATTACCGGGCGGTGAACATGGTTTTCAATGGCGAGTATCCCTTCATCCGATGGCTTGAAGCGAACGGATACGATGTCAGCTACTTCACCGGCGTGGATAGCGACCGGCGCGGCGAGGAGATTTTGAAACACCGGCTGTTTCTGTCGGTCGGTCATGACGAATACTGGTCACTTGGCCAGAGAAGACACGTTGAGCGCGCGCGCGATGCTGGGGTACATCTCGCCTTTTTCAGCGGCAACGAGGTATTTTGGAAAACCCGCTGGGAACCGTCCATTGACGGGGAAGAGGTGCCTCATCGAACCTTGGTCACGTACAAGGAAACGCACGACGACGCCAAGATCGACCCGGTTCCCGATGTCTGGACAGGAACTTGGCGGGATTCGCGACCTTTCAATCCCGAGGGCGCGCAGCCGGAGAACGCGCTAACGGGCACGATTTTCACCGTGAATGCGTGGCGCAACGACCCGCTCATCGTTCCTGCGGAATACGCCAACTTGCGCTTTTGGCGGAACACGGAAGTCGCGCGGCTCAAGCCGGGCGAAAGGGCGGTTCTACTGAAGGGCTTACTGGGGCACGAGTGGGATGAAGATATCGACAACGGGTTTCGCCCGCCGGGGCTCTTCCGCTTGTCGGAGACGACTATCGACAACGTTATGTACATTCAAGACCACGGCTCGGTTTTCGACTCGGGTACGGCAACCCACCACCTGACGCTCTATCGCCATGATAGCGGCGCTTTGGTCTTCGGCGCGGGTACGGTGCAGTGGGGTTGGGGGTTGGACGCGCATCACGACACCGACACCGGCGTTCCACCGGAGCGCGCCAATGAACATGGCACCCGCGTGGGTGTTGATCCGCATGCTCCGGATAGAAACATCCAACAGGCGACCGTCAATCTGTTCGCGGACATGGGGATACAGCCGTCGACGCTTCAGGACGACCTTATTCCGGCGTTCGCCTCCTCCGATTCTGATCCCCCAAATTCGACGATTCATGCGCCCGCGGATGGCGTGATTCTGTCACAAGAGGCGCTGATTGTCAGTGGTCGTGCTGTGGATGAAGGGGGCGGTGTGGTTGCCGGGGTCGAAGTATCGGTAGACAACGGCGGCACATGGCATCCGGCGGAGGGACGAGAGGCATGGAGTTACGAATGGGCACCGGCGGAGACGGGAAGTGCCACAATCCTGAGCCGCGCCGTCGATGACAGCGGGAACTTGGAACAACCGGGGGAAGGGGTTACGGTGACGATTGCTTCGGAGCAATCGGGATAGTGTCTCGTGTTTATTAGGACAAACTTTCTTGCGAAAACGGCGCCGACCTTAGTATTATATAAAGAGCCACATGCACCAAGGGTGACCTGATTAACAGACTAAAGAGAAATCGAAGTTACTCGGAACCATTGCGCACAATTTGCGCAAAGGAAGAAGGAAAAATGGCACATCTTACCGCATCTCAAGTGGCGCACTTTGAGGAACAAGGGTACTTGGTCGTGGAAGATCTGTTTGACCCCGAGCAAGATCTTGATCCGGTCATTGAGGAATATGCGATTGTATTGGATCGACTCGCCCTCGAATTAAAGGAAAAGGGTGAAATCTCGTCCACCTATGACGACCTTCCGTTTGGCGACCGACTGACGAAAATCTACGCCGAATCAGGAAGGGTGCATGCGCAGTATTTCGACTTTTCGTTGCCGCAGCGGAACGTGCAGGCGGATACGCCGATGTGGGTAGGTCCCGCGGTCTTCAGGATGCTGCGAAACGAGAAGCTGCTTGATGCTGTCGAATCGTTGATTGGGCCGGAGATCTACTCCAATCCGGTGCAGCATGTACGGCTCAAGCCGCCGGAGCATCTATGCCCGATTAACGAAGAGACCGGAAACGTTCAGCTAGGGGCGACCCCGTGGCATCAAGACACCGGCGTTGTTACGCCCGAAGCCGATGAGACAAACATGCTGACGGTGTGGTTCTGTCTGTGGGATTCGCCGATTGAGAGCGGTTGTTTAGAGGTTATTCCGAGGAGTCACCGCGAGGGATTGCTCCAACACTGTCACGCGCGCGGGCAGATGTCTAGAGGATTCGGGCTGCACATTCCGGACAAATTTCTGCGTTCGGGGGATGGCGTCCCGCTTCCCATGAAGCGCGGATCCGTTCTGTTTTTCCACCGCCTGAACTGCCATTCTTCGCTGCCAAACACGAGCGATAACATCCGTTGGAGTTTCGATCTTCGCTATAATCCGATTGGTCAGCCAACGGGGCGCGGTGCATTTCCGGGTTTCGTCGCACGCAGTAAATCCAATCCGGCGAGCGAACTGCACGATCCGATAGAATGGGCGAACAGGTGGCATGATGCCCGCAGCAAACTCGCCGAAAGTGAAAATCCGACTTTCAACCGCTGGACGGCAGACAGTCCCGCCTGCGCCTGAGAAAAGCTCAAAATTGGATGCAGGTTAGGTAATTCAAGATGTTATTGTTTCCTGTCCGTAACTTCCCGATTCATCACACGATGTCACGATTTCGAGAAACACTGACGCATACACTCATTGGTTGTCTTGCATTGTATCTGGTCTTGGCGCTAGCAGTTGACGGCTGGTCGAACGAGTTAAATCTCGCGCTCAAGCCGCTAAAGACCGCCCCCCAGACTTCCATGACCCCCACCTGAAGCGCCTGACCCGGCGAAGGCGCACCGCTTCGGGGAAGCGGCATTCAAACCTCTTGGGCGTTTTCTTGGCGCTATGTTGACACGGAATTGGAGCGTCCCCGCTGGCGGATGACGATGAATTACCAATTCCTGCGCAGGGTCCAGCTTGGCATCGAATACAACCCTGTGGCGTCCGAAATTTCACCCCTCCTTAACGCATTCCTTCTCACGGAAACGGCCTCCCGACCCGCCCTATTCATCGGAACAAGCTCGGACCGTATTGGCTCGCCCGCTGGAACTCAAGCCTACTATTTCACGCTCGCGAAGCGTCTGCCGCGCCTACCGATGTCGTTATATGCGACCATGAACTATTCGGAATGGGACGACGGATTTAACTTCCCTTTCGGCGCCACGGTTGATTTTGGCAAGGGGTTCTCCGGTCGTGGGATGTATGACGGAGATCGGTCGCACCTGATGTTCAACTATTTTCATAGACAGCACGGCGTCAGTCTCATGTACATCTGGCTTGAGCGGTTCGGCATTGCGATGTCTACCGCGTTTTAATTTACCTTCCCGATTCGCACAAGAGTTACGGCATACGGAGTATGCCTACTACCTTGGCAGCGGTTTCACCACGAAGTCATTGCGTCCCGACCGATCGACACCCCGCATCAAGAACAGCGATCTTGGCTGTTCCCATTTCTCAATGCCGCGGTCGTAAACGGAGGTGGTGGGAAAAAAGCGCAGTGTCATGCCGCGGCGGGGTGTACCGGAGGTGTTGGGTTCAGAGCCGTGCACCAAAAATACATCGTGAAACGAAATCTGTCCCGATTCCAAAACGATATCCATAGCCGTGCTTTCGTCAAACTCGGAACCGAGGAGTTCAAGCGAAAGTACGAGATCGTCGCTGGGGTTGTTTTCGTGCTTGAACAATTTGCCCGCTTTGTGCGAACCGGGGATAATCCGCAGGCAGCCGTTCTCGGTGTTGGAATCGTCGATAGCAATCCATACGGAACAACTCGCGAGCGGTCGAATGGGCCAGTAGCGTCCATCCTGATGCCAAGGCACCCTTTTGCCGTCATGGGCGGGTTTGCCAAAATAGCTGGAATTCCAAATGGCTATATCCTCTCCGAGAATCTGGGATACCATATCGAGGATATCCGAGTTCCTCGCATGATTCAGGAAGGTTGTGTCGTAGACGAGCAGAGCCGGGCAACTCTGCCGGAATTCGGGGTAGTGTTCCAGAAACCGATCAAAGTCGTCCTTGATTGACTGTATCGTTGAGTCGGGCAATCGGAAATCCGGAATCACGAACCCCTGTTCGTGGTAATGTGATAGTTGCTGCGGCGTTAACATTAATGCATTCCTCAAAAGCGGTGGTTAGTGACTGGTGGTGAGTGGTCAGTTACGACTCGATAGTCTACGGGTAAGTATACTTGCCCATTAGTAAGCCACCTCGTGATTTACCGGTTAATAGCATTCGCTACTATCACCAAGTCTAGTATATTCGTAACACCGTCACCATTTGCATCCGCAGGATTGACCGGCGCTATGCGGAGGAACATGTCACCGTCAAGGTCGGGAACAGCGTGATGGGTATGTTGGAGACCGCTTCGTACAGATTGTACACGCTCAGGCAATGTGACAACGTGAGGCTTGCCGCTCCGATTATACACTGCCCAACCCTTCGTGAACTCACGAATAAATAATCCGTCAGTGTCCTCATAGAGCTGCGCTTTCGGGCCTATCGGTTGCCCAATGTAGGCGTTCCAGAAGTCATACCATAGGTGCGCGTGGTGAGTGCCAAATGGAGCGTCTGTAGAGGGATCGCCTCTCTGACCATCGGTGTATATTACGTAACCATTGGAATGAGTTAGGCTCAAGGTTGTGAACATCCGCATCCAGCGTAGGTTGTTCGGGCCATCGGGTGGCTCTATGTTCATTCCCGCGCCGTATAGACAGTTGATGCGCGGTTCTCTGAGATTATTCTCAGCCCACGAGAGTGTATCTTCGTGTACCATAATCCATTCACGGCTGTACCCGCCGGGATGGTCTCTGAAGGATTCCATGAACACGCCATTGACGTATTCCGCGAACCGCGTCGGTTTAGAATGGTTAGAATTCATAAGTATGAGAAAATCATTACGAGTTTGGGCTCGAACAGCTTCAAGAATGTTCACCCATACTTGGATGATTTCCTCGTCAGTAGCGTTGTATAAGTGCCTTGCCACCCAGCCTGTCCCATTAAAGTAAAATTCGTCCAGAAACACTCCATCATACACCCCGCACTGTTCAATGGCAACGATCCTGTCAATGAAGTGGTTCTGCACTTCGGGTACTAAGATATCGATCATAGGACGAAGCTCACCACCACCTTCTGTCCTCGTTACAATCTCTCCATTAGTGTCTCTGAGCCAGACGTGTGAATCAGGTGGGAAAGTATCTCTTGAGGGTCGGCCATAAATTGGGATTGATTTGAGAATAATGGTGTCCGGATTTAGCTGCTGGGCACTTCGCCTTAGGTCATGAGACACACCCGGCAATCCTGCCAGTTGAGTAGAGAGTCCAGACGTTAGCGCAGTCGGGGTTATATCCCATCGTAGCTTAAAGCCTGGACTGAACCAGAGATCGTGTAACATGCCTCTTTCTATTGGAGAGAGGTGATCCTGTCCGACAACATCATCCCAAGCGCGAACGACAGAGGGATAGCTGCGATTGTTTAAGCGTTCCTCCAGCGGAAATAGAGGCGGGAAATCACATACCTCGTCGTATCGAAAATCGGTGAGGCTAAGCATACCCAAAGCTGAAAAGTCATCGCCCGGATTCGCGTGTATCCATAACGTCTCAAGGCTAACGAGATTGGCTAGAGGGCCGAAGTCAAGAATTTGGTTGCTATCTAGGCGCAAATCGATAAGATTGATTAATTCAGCCAATGGACTGATGTCCGAGATTTGGTTATTCCCTAAGCCAATCCACCTCAGATCCTTCAAGTTACGGAGTGGACTCAAATCAACAACTCGGCACCCCCAAAGATTAAATCCTTCTAACTTCGTAAGATGAGTTAAGGGACTGATATCTACGATAGGGTTGGCATACAAGCCGAGAGATTGGATATTGGTTGCGTATTCCAGACCTGTAAGGTCGGTGATTCCACGGTCCCCACCGGCGTCCAGCTTCGTTAATCGCTGCATCTGTCCTTGTGTGAGAGGCACCGGCTCAGGCAGTGACAACGCTTCTCGAATTAACAGTCTTAAGTTCGGGTCGGGTACCTCCACTATGGCATTGAACTCCTCACTTATCTCAATGTCCAATTCTACCCCTTCAAGTTCAAACAGGGGGCTAAAGTCGTGGAATGGGTTATCGGCAAGGTAAAGTTTCTTGAGATTCTTTAATTTTGTCAGCGGGGTGATGTCTGTAATCGCATTTCTATTAAGCCGCAATTCTTCCAACCGGGTGAGGCCGGTTAGGGGGCTGATGTCGACAATTTGGTTGCTATCTACCTGAAAAGTGATGAGATTGATTAATCCAGCCAACGGACTGATGTCGGAGACTTGGTTATTCCCTAAGACAATCCAACTCAGATTCTTCAAGTTACGGAGTGGACTCAAATCAACAATGCGGCACCCCCACAAGTTAAAACCTGTCATCTTGGTCATACAAGCCAAAGGACTAATATCTACGATTGGGTTATGGTACAACTCAAGAGATTGGATGTTGGCAGCATATTCCAGTCCCGTTAGGTCAGTGATGCCGCGATCGCCGCCGCTGTCCAATTTTGTCAATCGCTGCATCTGCCCTTGTGTAAGAGGCACCGCCTCGGGCAGAGACAACGCTTCTCGAATCAACAGTCGTAAGTTCGGATCGGGTATCTCTACGACGACATTGAACCCTTCCTTTATTCTATGTCCAATTCTACCCCTTCAAGTTCAAAAAGGGGACCAAAGTCGTGGAAGGGGTTGTCAGCAAGGTAAAGCTTCTTGAGATTTTCTAATTCAATGAGCGGTGCGATATCCGTAATTGCATTTCTATTGAGCCACAATTCTTCTAACCGAGTGAGATTGGCAAGGGGACTGATATCGTGAATCTGATTTGTGTCCGAGCGCAAACGAGCAAGTTGTGTCAAATTTGCGATTATTGTGATGTCTTCAACCAAATTCTGGTCTATCCAGAGATGCTGAAGGTTAACAAGGTTTGCCAGGGGGCTGATGTCAGAGATTTGATTCGCTGAGAGATTCAAGGAAGTGAGATTCGTTAATTCAGACAGCGGACTGATGTCGGAGACTTGGTTATTCCCTAAGACAATCCAACTCAGATTCTTCAAGTTACGGAGTGGACTCAAATCAACAATGCGGCACCCCCACAAGTTAAAACCTGTCATCTTGGTCATACTAGCCAAAGGACTAATATCGTCGATAGGGTTGTGATAGAGGCTCAGAGTTACGATGTTTGTCGCGTATTCTAAACCCGTGAGATTTACAATCTCTCGGTCGCCTCCAGCGTCTAGGTCGCGTAACTGGAGCATGTGCCCACGCGCAATTTGAACGTCGTTCGAGAGTTGAAGTGTTTCTCTGACAAGCTGTTCCAAGTTAGGATCGGGAATAGTAACAACCTGTGCGGCGGCAACGTTGACAAGCGATGCTAAAGCGATGCACAACGCGTGGAAGCGTGTGAATCTAATCATGCTTTATGTCCTTCCTACTTAACTATCCGTTCGCTTGATCCTCATCTACGGAGTTCGGTGTTCAGTAACTGCGTCAATCCTAATCCAGCAGCGTCGAACTACGATTCGGCAATCAATTCGTGCAGGTGCCGAGACGCCAATCTGAACGTCTCCCAGTCGCTGCACCGATTGATATCTTGCCCTTCGAACGTGATGGACATCACGCCGTTGAAATCCACGGACTTCAGAATCCGCACGATGCGGGAATAATCCAGCCACTCCTCGCGACCACTGTCGATTTTATAGATTTTCGCACGGACGTAGGACGCGTATGGGGCTGTCTGTTCCATATATCGATAGATGTCCACGTTCGGATCGCCCACACCGCGATTCAGCCCGGGTGAGCCGACCCATTGCCCGGTGTCCAAGATAAATGTAAAGTTCTCGCGGTCTGTATCTCGTAGTATGCGCAAGATGTCTTCGCCGGTACACGGATGATTTTGCAAGCCCACCATAATCCCGGCATCGGCGGCGAAATCGCACACTTCTCGGAAACACCCAATTTCACTTTCACCGCCACCCTCCTTCGGGGCGCCGCAGAAAAGCCGAATCATGGGCGCTCCCAAGAATGCCGCCATTTTCACGTCCACTTTGGCTTGCTCGACCTTCGCTCGCAATTCCCCCACAGTCCCCGCGAAATGACCGCCGGATGCCAGATAACCTATGGGCAGCCCCGCCTTTAGGCATTTTAGTTTGATGCCGAGTAGATAGTCGGGATCGCGGGAGTTGAATCCGACATCGGCGCGGAAGTCGATGGCGTCCAGCCGCAATTTATACGCCAGATCGATGAAGGATTCGGCATCCGGGAACGCTTTGGGTTCGTCTTTGCCGAAATATGAGGCGTAGATGCCAATCTTGATCATAGAACTCCTTCATTTTCGGAAATCCACGCGGAAAACACGCTTATTCTCATACGTCGTGGTAGGTCGATTAGGATCTGTCGCCGTTTAATTTGGGCGTATGCGTAATCGTAGGGGCGAGGTTTCTTCGCCCAGTGGTTGGGGCTCTCTATGGGATTAGCTATTGCTGGGGATTTACTATCGCCTTCCTTATTCAGTCGGTTGATCGTTAGTCACTTGGTCAATCTCAACCTCCGGCAGATGACTGTGTATACCTAACCGGAAAACCTGGCCCATTCGGTCAATCTCGCCTTGGCTCTGCACAATCATCTAGCGACGACGAAATGTCAAAACGACCTAGTAACCCTTACGCTTATCTATCACGCTCCGGAGTGGTTTTCCCACAAGGTAGCGTTCGAGGTTGTCGCAGAATAGCCCGACCGTTCGATCATCTCGATGGGGCGAGCCGCCCGCGACGTGAGGCGTGACGATGACGTTGGGCATGTCCCAGAGCGGGCTGACCTGAGGGAGTGGTTCTTCCGGGGTTACGTCCAATCCGGCGCCGCCGATCAGACCTTCCTCCAACGCGCTGAGTAAGGAAGGTCCATCGACGATTTTTCCGCGCGTGACGTTGATGAGCAGCGCGCTAGGTTTCATCCGCCGGAAAGCTTCATCATCAAACATGCCGTGGGTTTCATCCGTCAGCGGGGCGCAAATCGAAACGATATCCGATTCGGCGAGCAAATCATGAAACCGGTCCATCTTCCACACGTCGTGGACGAATGAGGGCGCGTCGATATCCTCCGGATCGACAGCAATCACGCGCATGTCAAACCCTTGCGCGCGTTTCGCCACATCGATACCGGTACCGCCCAGACCCACGATTCCGAGGGTCCGGCCAGCCAGCTCCCAAGTCTCGTCGCGGATAGACCAGCGGTTTTCCCATGTGCGCTCGCGCACGGCGCGGCCGACGCCGCGTATCAAACCGAGGATTAACGCCCACGTCTGATCGGCGAGGTGGGGGCCGACATGCCCCTTCGCACTAAGCAGTATGATATCGCTCTCGACAAATTCGGGGAAAAGCAGTCCGTCCACGCCGGCGCCGAGAACCTGCACCCATTTCAGTTGGTCGGCGGCGTTGAAAAGTGATCGGTTGAAATCGCCGAACAATACGTCCGTATCAGGCATTTCCGCAAGCCGCGCAGCCTCGTCTTTCGGCTCCACGATCACGAGGTCCGGGGATACGGATTGAATCTGCTGGCGGTGATCGGATGTAATCTCGGTGTTAATCAAAATCTTCATCTTTCATCCTCGCGCGTGTGTGAAAGTAGTTGCCCAAGTTCCTCAATTCGCCACATATTTCAAGATAATCCCCAAGTTACCGACGATCCACCCCTTGTTGGAACTCGTCATGTAGATCGCTTTCAAGTCAAAGTTAGTGTCGCTCCATTGGGGCCGCCAGTTCTTTCCGCCGTCGGTAGTGTGCAGCACGACGCCCTCTCCGCCCACAGCCCAGCCTTCGCTCGTGCCAAGGAAAAATATACTGTCCAAGAAGTTCGTCGTGTTGCTTTGCTGCCGCTCCCAAGTGTTGCCGCCATTCCTGGTATGCATAATCGTCCCGTCAACCCCGACTATCCAACCGCGTCGATGATCGGTGAAGAAGATGTCGTCGAGCCATAAACTACCGAAGTCTTGCTGTTGCACCCAATTCTTTCCTCCATCTGCCGTGTGCAGCAGCGTCCCGTCAAGACCGATGACCCATCCGGTTTTGGCGTCGACGAAGTGAACCCCGAACAGGTTGTATCGCACGCCGCTATTTTGTGTAGCCCAGGTTTTTCCGCCGTCCGTTGTGTGGATTATGGCGCCGCCGTTACCGATTGCCCAACCGGTTCTTTCGTCTACGAAGAAGACGCCCAAAAGGAAATATGCAGTGTTTGACTCCTGCGTCACCCAAGTCTTACCGCCGTTTTTCGTGTGCAGCACCGTCCCGAACTCCGCTACCGCCCATCCCACTTTTTCGTTAATGAAGTGTGTTCCGCCGAAGCACTCGGTCGTTCGGCTGTCCTGAGATTCCCAGTCTCTTCCGCCATTCTTCGTGTACAAAATCTCGCCGCGATCACCAACGGCGTACCCAATTTTATCACTGACAAAGTAAAGATCGTAGAGCAGATAACTCTGCGAGGCCTGCAATTGCCACGTCGCTCCGCTGTTCGTCGTTTTGAAAATCGTCCCGGATTCGCCGACTGTCCAGCCAACCCTGTTGTTCACAAAATGCACACCTAGCAAAACATTGTCTCCTCCAACATGGAAGCGATGACCTCCCCTCTGGTGTTTCCATGTCATCCCGCCATCTCTTGTGTACAATACCACGCCCAGGTCGCCGACAATCCATCCATTATTTTCGTCGACAAAGCAGAGGTCGTACAGAAGGAAACTGTGCAGCGGTACTCTTTCCATTCGCTCCGGTTGCCCGTAAACCGTCAAGTGCCGCTTATTTGATCCCTGCGTCAAATAGTTCCAAGTCTGCCCACCGTCCTCGGTTTTTAAGATTGTCCGTCTGTCGCCAATGATCCAACCCGTGGTTCGATTAACGAAATGCACATCGGACAACGCATAACCTACGGGAGATTTTTGCCAGTCCCACGTTTCGCCTCCATCGCGCGTATGGTAGATTGAACTCCCCTGCGAGACAATCCATCCGTGCTTCCGGTCGAGAAAATACACACCCCATAACGAGTCTCTTTCACCCAACCCAAGCCCCCGCTTCGTCCAGGTTGTCCCTCCATCGAGGGTATGCAGCGCGGTACCCCAATCGCCGACCGCCCATCCTTCTCGCGGCGTCAGAAATTGTATATCAATCAGGTCGTTGAAGGTATTTGTTCTCTGCCTTTCCCAATCTTTACCGCCATTTTTCGTGTGGATGACAATCCCGTTGCCGCCGGCAATCCAGCCCGTCAGGGCATCAACAAAATGTATCTTCCGAAGCGGGTGTTCAAAAACGCCGCTGCTTTGAGGTTCCCACGTCGCACCGCCATCGGTCGTATGCGCGATGGTACTCTCCAGCTCCTCAGACAACGAACTCCCGTCATTGTTGCCGACCGTCCAGCCAGTATTTTCGTCGATAAAAAATACATCGTAGAAGCGCGCCTCCCAATCCGCACGCCGGACGGCTTGCCAGCGGCCGGATTTTGATTTGCGACCGGTCTCGCAACCGCACATGGCAAGGATTAAAATCCCGGCGACAATCGACAGAATTATAGAATATAGAATGGGGGGTGTGTCGACACGATAGCGCTTCATCAAATCACCTGTATTGAATCTAGGTAGTTCTAGAACAGAACTTCCGCAATGTCGTGCAAACCCTTGGGTGCATTCACCACCCAGCGTGCGGCGCGGATGGCGCCTTTGGCGAATGCCTCTCGGGTGTGCGCGCGATGCGTGATTTCAATCCGTTCTCCGGCGCCGGCGTAGAGCACCGTGTGATCGCCTGAAATATCGCCGCCGCGGATAGCATGTATCCCAATCTCTTTATCCGGCCGAGCGCCCACCATACCGTGCCTGCCGTAAGCGCCTACGTCAGCGAGATTTCTTTCAAGCGATTCAGCCAGCACTTCGGCGATTCGCAACGCCGTGCCGCTTGGGGAATCCGCCTTCTGGTTATGGTGCGCTTCAATTACCTCAACGTCGTAGTCGTCGCCAAGTGCTTTCGCCACGAGCTGAACGGCTTGGAGCATAACGTTGACACCGACGCTCATATTAGGCGCCATCACACACGGAAGCCTTTCGGCGAGTTCGTGTACCTCCGCGAGCTCAGCCTCCGTAAATCCTGTGGTAGCAAGCACCATTGTTTTACCGGCATCGACGACGTTACGCAGATGTTCAATCGATGCGCTGGGCGCGGTAAATTCAATGACGACATCCGCTTCGTCCAGAACTCCGGATAAATTGTCACTGATCGCAACTCCTATTGTCCCGACACCGGCTACCTCGCCCACGTCCTGACCAAGCTGGGGATGCCCGCTGTATTCGATGGCGCCGACCAACTGCATGTCACTTTGTGTTACCACACCTTGCGTGATCATATTCCCCATGCGTCCGCATGCGCCATCGATAATTACAGAAATCATGATTCATTCCTTTCCACACTTCGCTTCGTAATCGATCTGCCACATTGCCACACCGTTCTCGACCGCTTGTTGACTCACGAAAAAAGCCCTCCTCCCCACCTCCTCCGCTCCCCAACCCCAAACAAGTGGGGACAAGGGGCTTAGGAGATCGAGAGGAGGGCTTTCGACTGGAAAAAAACGGAACGATTAAGGGAAGCGCTGGCTCCTAGGAGTCAGCACCTCCCTTGACCATTCCGCTAAAGTCGGCTAGCAGAATGATCACCTCCTTCCTGTCCCAATGTGGACAATGTTACATTATTTAGATTAGCACTTCTCCAAGCGTTTGTCAATAATTATTAACGAGTGTGATAGCAAGAAGGATTTGCTACGGGATCCATCTCCCGATTGCGACTGGTGAGAACGATATATTGGGAATCGGAATTCCTTCCTAAGTGCGCAATGTCGGGAGTCGGAGTTGCCTGTAGAGTTTTCTTTCTTAAACAGCTTGCTCATAGCCAATCGTATCATCTTCGACTATGGTAAAAGGTACAACTCCGAGGGAATATGTGGTAAAATCTGGGAACTACGCATCACGCTACGAACGAGCAGTCTCAGATTTCGCCATTGTGTTATCGAACTTTTTTGACGATGGCAAGGGAGCGTTGGTGTTTGGAATTGATTCAACTGCACGGAGCGTTATTTTAGGGAACACAGATTTGCGTTCCTACGCGGTGGATTCTTATTACAATACGGGAGGTATTCACTCTTGATTATACCCAATGATTATGAGGAGCGCTTATATGCGGGCGTTCTTGGCAAAATTATCGGCGTCTACCTGGGACGCCCCTTTGAAAACTGGACGTACGACCACATCATGGCTGATCTCGGAGAGATCAACTACTATGTTCACGAACGGCTAAACAAGCCGCTGATTGTCACGGATGACGACATCTCCGGCACCTTCACTTTTTTCCGTGCGTTGGAAGATTACGGCGACAACCGCGCACTCACGGCGGAACAGATTGGTCAGTCTTGGCTCAATTACATAATTGAGGGGAGGACTATCCTTTGGTGGGGCGGCATGGGCAATTCAACGGAGCATACCGCCTTTCTGCGCCTCAAGGCTGGCACGCCCGCGCCCCAAAGCGGCTCAATCGAATTGAACAGTCAAGTCGTTGCCGAGCAGATTGGCGCACAGATTTTTATCGACGCCTGGGGCATGGCGTGTCCCGGCGACCCCGAACTTGCCGCCGATTTTGCACGCCGAGCCGGGAGCGTTAGCCATGACGGCGAAGCCATTTACGGCGCACAAGTCGTCGCCGCAATTGAGGCGCAGGCGTTTTCGGAATCAAACATTGACAATCTGTTGGATACCGCGGTCGGTTTCATCCCCAAAGATTCGGTAATTTACCGACTGATTGATGATCTTCGAGATTGGCATCAACGGGATGGCGATTGGCGTTTGACACGGGAGCGAATCGTAGCCGATTACGGTTATGACAAGTACGGCGGCAACGTGCACATGGTGCCGAACCACGCCTTGATCGTGCTTGCTCTACTCTACAGCGAGGATGACTTCCAGCGCGCCCTAACCATCGTGAACACGTGTGGGTGGGATACCGACTGCAATTCCGGAAACGTCGGATGCATTATGGGCATCAAGAACGGCTTGGCGGGGATTGACGACGGTCCCGATTGGCGCCGCCCGGTTGCGGACCGCCTGTATATTTCTGCCGCCGACGGAGGGCGCGCCGTTACGGACGCGGTGCGCGAGACATATATAATCAGTAAGGCAGCGCGAGCGCTGGCGAATCAACCGATTGAACTCCCCAAAAACGGAGCGCGATTCCATTTCGAACTTCCGGGATCGGTGCAGGGGTTCATGCTCGAGGAAAGCCCGGAAAGCGACGGAACCGCGGTGATTGAAAACGTCCTCGGTCACAGCGCCGACGGCAACCGCAGCCTCGCAATCCGATACCATCAACTGGCGGTCGGCAGAATGGCACGGGTGGCAACGCCGACTTTCATTCCGCCCGAAGCCATTGATATGCCGGGATATGAGTTGATGGCGTCGCCCACACTCTATTCGGGGCAGACAGTACAAGCCCGGCTAACCGCGGATGAGGCGAATCCCCAAACCGTGACGTGCACGCTTTTCATTCAAGTCTACGGAGTGGATGACACTCTGGTCATGCGTCGAGGCGAAACTCACGAGGTTTCACCCGGAAGCGAGCTGTTATTCAACTGGCAGGTGGACCCGACGGATGGCGAGCCAATTGCCGCTGTGGGAATCGAGGTGAGTTCGGACACCGGAGCGTCCGGCGTCGTGTACCTTGATTATCTTACGTGGGATGGCGCGCCGGAAGTGTCTTTAATCAAACCATCTTCGGGCGGCACGATGTGGAAGCGGGCATGGATTGACGCTGTTGACCAGGCGATCACCAACAGAGCAGATGTGGCAGCCTACCGGCTCATGCAGAACCACGACACGGGTTTATTTATTCAGGGAACTCGCGAGTGGGAAAACTATTCCTTTTCCGCTACAGTCAGTCCGCATCTTTCCAAGGAGGCTGGAATCGCGGTGTGTGTCCAAGGCCTAAAGCGATTCTATGCCCTGCTGCTTTGCGATGACGCTAAGGTACGGCTGATCAAGGAACTTGACGGCAGGACAGTACTTGCGTCGAAAGAATTTGCTTGGGATTGGGACACGGACCACGAACTACGCTTGGAGGCGGCAGATTCAAACTTGATTGCCCGCGTTGGTGGCGATGTCGTCTTCGAGTATTTGGACGTAGATCGCCCGCTGTTAACCGGCAGCGTCGCTCTGGTTTGTACCGAGGGGAGGGTTGACTTTCAGGATGTTTCCGTTATCGGGAGGGGATAAGTAACCGACGCTGCGACACGTTTCCCGTAGGTCGAGATCAAATTAGCGAGTAGCAAATGCGATGGAGATCACATTGTGATCTAGAGTTCTATCTCTGCTCGCTATAAGAATTCGCGACCTGGAGGTCGCTCCTACAGAGGCAGCCCAAAGGTTAAAGTGTGGAATCTTGAACCTGAGCAGTCTAGCATTTTGCGATAGATAGTCTGAACCCCACTCAGCTCATTGTAGCCTTCTCACGCTGACTTCAATCTCCTTGCCGATCGGAACACTGACAGTTTCCATCAAGGGGTGATCCGTCAACGCCTGAATGTACTCGTCGGACCCCTCTCTACCGGGGATCACGTTGTCCGCGACTAGCAGACCGCCCGGGCGCAACTTGGATGCGATAAGATCGAGAAGTTCGACGTACAACGGTTCCCAACAGTCTAGCAAGACGAAGTCGAGAGGACCTTCCACGGAGGACATTGTCTCGCGCGCATCTCCCGCAATGAAGGTGACGTTATCCGTTAAGCCGGCTTCCGCCACATTCCGCTTGGCAATTTCAACCAACTTCGGATTCACCTCCAGGGAGGTAAACTGTCCGCCGGTGATACGCGCCGCGTGAGCCAGCCACACGGAGGAGTAGCCGTATGAGCTGCCAATTTCTACCAATCGCTTGGCACAGATGGATTGAACCATGATGTGACAAAGCCGGGCAGAGTGAGGGTGAAGCGTTAGCATCGGTTCTCGGTTCGGATCTTTGCCCTGTTCGGTGCGTATGCGTCGATCCTCGGTGTCTTCCGCTTCCAACCGGTGAAGCACGCGTGAAATTTTTTCTTCCTGTATTGCGACCATAGATTTCTGTTGCGGCGATTCCTGATACGCATCCTATAGTTGCGAGGAACGCCGCCTCTCCTTTGTGTGGATATGACCTGTCTTAGAGAAGGTTTATCATTGCTAGTGAGTTGCCTCTAGGTCAGGCTTCTAACCTGCCTATTCATGGCTGTAAGTTCAAATTACTGGTGTTTAGCACGGATATCGTCTTTGTAACAAAAAAAATGCATCCTCGTGGGCAATGACATTTCTCTTCTTTGTACCACAAACTGTTAGTTTGTGGCATGCGCAAACCAATAGATCAAGCGACTGGACAAGGAGCGCGATAGAAATCCCTTGCCCTACGAAGGCGCGTCAAACTAGCCAAACATTCACAACACATTTAGAAAGGCACGCAGCTAATCTCGGATCGGCAGCAGCCGGATAAACCACCACCTAAACTTCCACTCTTACCGGCCTCCCCGATGCGCCCGAATCAATGAGAGCATTCAGGATAGCCAGGATGTGTAAGTTCTGGCGCCCACTTGTCTCCGGTTCAGGTCCCCCGTTTAACCAATCGGCAAATGTCACGGCGACGTGTTGGTCAAGTTGATCGTCGGACAGCCCGGGATCAATTTCCACCGGCTGCAATCCAACGCTGCGGTCCGTCCCTACGAGCAAGGTTTCCTCCCCACCAAACGCCCCGGTAGAGTGCAACACCACGGCGCCGCGTTCGCATTCGGCGCGAAACTCGTTGCCCTCGGCGCGTGCGTCGGACGTGGAAACAATCACAAAGCGTGCCCCGCTCTCGAAGGTGATCTCGGCAGTGGCGGTCGATTCGCGGCGCCACGTGGTCGCCGGTGGACGGTAGGAATGGCCATACACCTCAGCGACATTCTGGTTCACCATGGCGACCAGCGCGTCAATTTCGTGGACGGTCATCTGCCAAAGCTGCGAATGCTCGGAATCCGGATATTCGCCCCCGCGGGCCTTGTAGGTCACCATGTGCCCTGTTTGAAGTTCGCCGTATACCTTATCCGTCATCAAGCGGCGAATCATGCGCCGACCCGGCATGTAGCGCCACTGTTGAGTTACAACGATTTTCAGACCGCGTGACTCCGCCATCTCTGTCAGGCGTCGGGCTGGGGCGACCTCAAGCGTAAACGGTTTTTCCACCATGATATGTTTGCCGGCTTCGATTGCCTCTTCAACCAGTGGATCATGGCTGCGCGCCCAGGTTGCAACCACGACGCCGTCACACTCGGATTTCTCCAACGCTTCGGCGAGTGAGGCGTAGGCGAGGTCGGCTGGCAGTCCGAGATTGTCGATTGCGGTCTTGAGACGCTTCTCGTCAAGGTCTACCAATCCGACCAACTCGAATTTGTCGGATAGCGCCAGCATACTGCGGGCATGTGATTGTCCGCGGCCGCAGCCGACGACAACCATTCGGATGCGGTTTGTTTCGCTTTTTGTGTTCATTGGATTAAGTAAAGGCTGGTGCGCCGTGCACACCCTACAACAAATAACTGAGCAAGTCCAGATGATCGGGAATAGCCGTTAAGAGAGAGAAATCCGCCGACTATACGGAAGTTTGTGCATCCGACAACCATTCTAGCGTGAATCGCGCAAACGTTATCTTCTCGCTGGAGTGCTCCTCCCCGCGCTCATAGAAGCAGCCGATGCTGTCATCCGGCAGAACCGTTAAGCAGGAGTAGGCAGACGGACCGGAATGCAACAATTTAGATGCGCCCCACGTCTCTCCCTCGTCGAAACTTGCGCGGACAGTCATGCGGTCACGAGCGGCGTTCGCCGGGTTGGAAAAGAGTATCGCATTTCCACTCGAGTGACGGCATATACTCGCTTGGCAGCGCGGGTCGATAAGTCCTCGATCCTTTCGCACGTCGCCCCATGTCTCGCCGCCGTCTCGGCTGAACGCGATGGTGCGAAAATGCGGTCCTTCGACTTGATTCACCCACGCATGGTAGCGGATACTAAGCAGTAGAGTACCGTCAGCCAATTCGACTACCTGACACTCGCTTGTCGTGTTGTCGGGAACACTGCCGCCGAGTTGCCACGTCTCGCCGTGGTCGTCGCTGTAGAAGACGTGGGAATGGTAATCCCAACTTCCGGCAACGCCGTGATCGCACGGAATAACCAAACGCCCTTTGTGGGCGCCGTATTGCAATTGAATCCCGCTCCCGGGACCGGTTGCGTACCACGTCCAGTTCGGCGCTTTTGTCTCCGAGGTGATTTCGACCGGCGAGGACCACGATGCGCCCGAATCGTCGCTCCTGATTGCCCAGATGGTTCGGGTGCTCTTGCTCGCCCCTTCCCAGATTGTCGATTCATGGTCTTCAACGAGGTTATGGCATGCCAATAGCCAGACCGTACCAGTCTCCTGATCGACCACCGCGCACGGGTTGCCGCAGGTGTTGGGACCGTCATCCCAAATGACCTGCATGTCGCTCCATGTGGCGCCGCCGTCAAAACTGCGCTTCAGGACAAGGTCTATGTCGTCGGTATCGGAACCGGTTGTCCTTCGCGCCTCGCAAATCGCAAGCAGCTCCCCATTGGGCGCAACGACGACCGACGGAATGCGATAGGTGTGTGTGCCGTCTTGCCCGCCGATGAAAACTTCTGTCTGTTTTAGTTGGGATGAAGTATCAGGTGAAGTGGTGTCTGTAGGCACAAGTGTGAGATCGATGTCTTTTATGTAGTTCTGCGGTGCGGTGAACTGATAGTTTAAGTTGCTATTCGTCCACCTACTGAGGGTAATCTTTGGGATGAATTACGATGCTGTAGGGAATAACATCTGCTATTCCCTACAGACGTTCTTTGACATGAAACCGTTATCTTCGACAGCCTAAGCTCGCTTCGGGATAACGGGTCAAATCCGGGTTAATGGGTTGCTTTGACTCTGCCCCAGGTCGTCGTTAGCTTGCCGACGGATTCAACGGCAGTCGCAGGCCCAAGTTGCACCTCATCTGCGCTCAGTGCCCTGTTATAAACCCGGACTATGGAAAATGAGCCGTTGAAGCTTCGGTGGCGTTCGTCATACATCATCGCGCCTATGGCGATGTCATCCATAGCGTTGTCGCCGTCGAACGGCAAAGGATCGCCCTTTCCAACCTCTACTCCGTCTTGGTAGACTCGGAAGGCTTCATCACTACCTGTAATCACAATCCAGGTCCATTCGCCCTCGTTGAGCCTGAGTCCGAAATCTTCCTCGCCGCGCCACCATTCCTCTACATTCTCTACCGCCGGTCCGACATGGGGCGGCGGATGATTAATATTTAGCACGTTGCCATCCTTTATCCGCATGGCAGTGCCGCCCCATAGCGGATCGGAGCTATGGAATCCAAAGAATTGATGTTCCTCGCCAAACGCGTCGCCGTTGCGCCTAACGATGAACTCAAAACTCCAGTTGGTTACCTTCACTTCCGGGTTCACGCCGACGGGACCTCCCCAAATTTGTCGTCCCGCCGTCGCGGTGTAGAACTTGGCGTTAGGCTGGACGTAGCCGAGCGCCGGGATTTCGATTGTGCCTTCCTCTAGTGAGGGCGCTTCGTCATTTCCCAGTAAGGAACCGCCAGCGGTACCCAAGTTTGTCCAAGCGGTCGGATGGTCCGGATTGTTAGAGGCGTCAAGGTCTATCACCATATCCGCCTGACTGACTCCGATTGTGCAACTGATTGCCATGAAAAAGGTTATGCAAAACAAAGTCGATACTCTTCTCACTCTTGTTTCCTCCTAATTGTTGAAATTATGGTTGTAGTGTTAAGTTATAAGTTTAATCCACTTCCCGTTGCGGATAAGTGGAAAATTGGATTCTCAAAAAAGTACAAAATGCTATCCGCACAGCCTACGGGTTATGCAGACGTTCCGGATTTGGGGGACCTAACAATTCGCTTCTTGTTTCCACATCCTTTCAGGCGTAAACCCGTTGAAGATCTATACGCCAGACGCAGCGAGTTGTGTTTGCAGTTAACGTGCAATTTGGTGCTACCGCTCCGCCTTGACCCTTCTCCAGCATCTTTGTAGGGTGCGCACTGCGCACCAGCATTTGAAACTTTATTGTACAAAGTCGAACTAACGCACCGCCTTGACGCTTCCCCAAGTTGTCGCCAGTTTCCCTTTCGGCGCGACGGCTTGCGGTATCCGAGGGCGTACAAAGTTTTCGTGGACTTCCTCCTCGCTCAACTGCCGATCATACATTCTGACGATGCTGATTGAGCCGTTAAGTACGCGATCTTTAAATTCGGTCGAGAATATCGAGTTATTCTTCATCTCGCTTTCCGCACTGAACTTCTGCCTCAGCTTCGTTGGACGTCCGACCTGCTTGCCGTCCATGAATGCGTAAAGTTCGCCCCCATCGTTGTCGTAAGCGACGGCTACCTGATGCCATTCCTTCAATCCCACGTCAATGTTGGTAACAACGTCGTCACGGTCGTCTCCAGGCTCCCTCCCGATAACTACCACAAAAATTCTGCTATTGTTGGGTTGCTGGAAAAAGAAAAGAACCGCTTGCCTGGGCCAAGGCGGAGTATCCATGATACCGAGAATCTGGTGCTCCGAATTGTCGAATGCCGGCCCATCGCGTTTCAACCACAGCTCAATTGTCCAACTCTCAACCCGCGGCGCCGGCGTGATATCGGGGTGGAGCAATCCCCACGCATTTCTGCCGTAGCTTTGCCCCTCCTCTTTGGCTGTATACGCCGGTCCACCATCGGGTCCGGCATGCGGTTCAAGCACGGGCACGCCCTTGTCGTTGGCGACTAACTTTTTTCCGGCGGTGCCAAGGTTGGTCCATCCCTCCGGATGATCGGGATTGTCCTTTGCGTCGAACCAGAGTTGGGGATCGGGGACGTATCCGAGCGTTGTTGAAACTCCAACGACTAAGAACAATAGGACCCCGAGAATGAAATGTGCTTTTTTGTGTATCATGTTATTGCTGAGCGCGGGCAATAGGGATGAAGATTAGCCATGACTGTTGGCTGATGTCGAAAACGAGTACATAGCCGACCCGCGATGCGCACAGAGTATATAACAGTTGGCGCCGTAGGAGCAAGCGAAAAATGCGATCCCGCCACTGAACGGAATAGCCGACAGACGTCCCACAACCCTCCGTCAGGTACAATGCATTAATATAGAAATCGGTACATCGGACGTTCCACGATAATTCCGATAAGACTCCACAGGCTTCCTACGACGAACTCTCCCAATATCAACCCTAGAAAAAACGGAATCAGTTTTCGGTATGTTCTCCTTCCTCCATGTTTCAAAAGCAGCCATTTGATGCCGGAACTAATGAGGATTGAGAACCACAACACATCCATCGACCGACTGTAGGACATGACGTAGCCGGCGGGATGAAAGGGCCACCACAGGAAACGCATGCGCATGAACATCAAGCCCAAGGTGCTGATGAAACCGAGGGCCATCGCAATTATCGTGGGAAAGTCGGCGAACTGTTGATACGGCCAGCCCAACCAACTTTCAAGCCGATGAAAGGTGTCGTATGCCAACCAATCCCTTAAATCTTCGACGCCCTTGATGTACGAGATATGGTAGAACGCCCAGAACGCGGAGAGTGTCCCGACAACAGTGGCAATCAGCATCGCCGCAAGCAATCGACCGTTGTTTGTTCCGGTTCGTTCGGCAAGTTTGAATCCCTCGAGTTGATGCGGCATGGGGTGACCGCGGTAGGCGCGATTGAAGGAATAGAAGAAGGCGGATATAGTCAAGTTTTGCGGACCGATTCTGCGGGCGCCTAACATGGCGGGCATAATCTCATCGGGCCCAATGTAGAGCAGTTCGTGAACCGGTGCGCCGAGTTCCGCTCTCATTCGCGTTATGGCTAGCGAGATGGCATAGTAGATGCCGAAGAACACCAACACCGCCCAAGTCGACATTCCAGCGGCGTTGCAAAACAGCATGATGAATAGCACGCCCGCGACGGTTCCGAGTATTGCCGCGCGGTACGACATCGGTTCATTTGAATCATCATGCGACCGGTCGTTTGTGACCGCTTTCCGTATCGCTCGCGCGAGGTGCCGCCGGGTCACATAAAGCGCAATGACGGCGAGTCCGATGCACGCTCCGAAGGTTTGGTAAGTAAGCGCATTATTCGGTAGCGTCTTCACCGCCGCATCGTAGACGTAGACGGCTTTCCAAATGAGATAAAAAAACCAGCAGGAGAACGAAAGATCCAACGGAATAAAGATCGCCAATCCAACGGCAAACGGATAAACCGCGACGGGTGTCCAGCCGATGGCGCTCCACGGTTTCTCGGTGAACAGCGCGCCAACGTCGTACGCGTTTCCGCCCAAAGAGGGAAACTCGGGATTGAGAAAATGGAGACCGTTGAGAAGATCGATAGCGCCGGCGGTGAAGAATCCGATCCATAACATTCTGCCGGTCAGGAAATTTGAGGGATCTCGTCCCGTTGCAAGCGCGAGCGGGAGTTGGATGATTGGGTAGGACAGTTTCTCGGTTTCAATCCACTGCTTGCGAATGATGCTATTGATGCAAACCATCAGGAATAACAGGACGCATACGAAACTCCCCCAGGTGATTGTTGTTATGAGCCAACCCTGTATCACCTCCCAGTGATAGAAGCTGGATTCACCACGGTAGTAGTCCGCTAAGATAGTCTTGTCTTTGACGGCGAGCCAGTCCGGGATATGCCGATGGAAAAGCGCTGCCCAGTCGTTTTCCGGCGTGGCATACCAGAATGCATGGGGAATCATCGGGATTAAACCGCTGAGCAGATCGTGTCCCGCCAGCGAGGAGGCGATTGCCAACATCGCATAGATGGTCACGAGTTCGCCCGGCTTAAGAACCATCGCCGGATGGATTCGCGCAAGCAGAGCGTTTAGGCTGGTGATGATGAAGATGCAGAATACAACATTGAAGTATAGGGAAACCGTGGTTGGATCGCCCTGCTCTGCCGAATCTGTAACCCAGTATACGTTGGGGATGATTAGCAGCGCGCCGATGAGAATAGCTCGCCATGACGCGCCGATGTGTGGAGGGGTTGTAGGGGGGCTAAGTTGCACGGGATGTCTGGTGGGGAGGCGGGATTATTGAGATGCAAAAAATGCTCAAATTTTCATTCTTCTCGAGATTGCGCACTAAAGGTCGCGTCTGACATCGCTCCAGTGCTTTAGTTTTCCTGCTTTGACATCGGCTTCCGCGCGTTCCAAACTTTTGGCGACTTCCGGATCGCTTGCCAATTCGTGAGTTGCTTCCCACGCTTCTTTGTCTTGGAGATACGCCAAGTAGTCATTGGCAATTTTCAGTTTTTCAGTGGAAAGTTGCTCAATTAACATCACTGCTCGACGTTGTAACTCTGTTTTTCGCATAGTATTTCCTATAATTCTGCCTACTGTAAATTTGAGAAAAATTATGCTTTTTTTGCCATTTCGACAACAGAAAACCGGCACCCTATAATGTCAAGAATCGCTCTGATTGTGTCAAGATGGGATTCATCTTCGCGCGACAGTATTTTTACGAGAACCTCTGGAGCCGTGTGAGTTCGCCTCGCGAGTTCGTCTAGTCCGCCCTGTGCTTCGGCGACAGTTCGGAGAGCAATCAGGAATGCTAACGTATCACCATCGTTTTGATATTCTTCTAGTGCGGCTTGGAAATAACCGATAGCCTCTTCGCGGTTAGAAAGTCTTTCAATAAGATAATCGCGGTATTTTCTCATCTCTTTCATTTATCAAGTCGATCCAGAATTTAACCTGACAATATCTTCCCAGCGAATGCCTCCGTTGGCGTCACAGAATTCTGTAATGAATTCGCCCGTGAACCTATTGAGGACTTTGTCATACTCCAAACTAAACTGTTCGTTCTTTTCTTTTGCTTGATGACCAAGGGGTTCAATGATGTCGGTGTATAGTTCCCCATCTCCCGAGATGAATCTCCAAAATTCTTGACCGCAAAATTTGAAGTAGTCGCCCTTATTTGGACGCCGGTCTTTCCCATAACAACAGCCGTTGACAGCAACGACATTAGTTGATGATGATGTACTTGTACCGAGTATCCGTTTCGCTTGTCTGAAGTTATCCAGCATCTTTGCGATTTGGCTGCTGTTTCCCCAATTTGGCCCGGACTTGATGGATACAATATATCTTATGTCGTCCTTCTCAAATTCTAAATCAATCCCCACTGCCGAGGATTTTCTGCCGTCATATACCTGCCCACAAATAAATATCGCAAGTTCCTCCAGAAAATCACCAAAAATTCCCTCTTCTTGCGAAGATTAGAAAAGAATCTAGGATAGTCTTTACAAATTCCGACGCCGCATTAATGTATTTCGCCTTGAATAGATAGGGATTTTTCCGTTTGACGACATTCATCAGTTTCAGGTCCTGTAGCTTATCTAACCTTCTCCGATGAAAGGTTTGAATGTTTGCCTCGACGTAGTCAACGATTTCCTGTTGTGTAATGGGTCTCATCTTGAGTCTCTTCAAATAACAGATATTGCGTCGGTTTGATGTTTTCCTTAGCTAACTGGTAATACTGGGGCAAGATTTCGATGCCCACGGAATTTCTTGACAATGTTTGAGCAACCTGACACGTCGTACCGGCGCCTGCATACGGGTCAAGCACCCAATCGTCTTCCTTGGTAAACAGCTTGATAAACCATTCGGGCAGCGTCTTGGGAAAGACCGCGCTGTGATTTCGATTGCCGGTTTCTGTTGCTAAGTGCAGCACATTTGTCGGATAAGCCATTTTCCTATCAACCCAATTGGAGACGTTCTTGCCAAAACCGCTTCCCACTTTCGACGTATCTCGACTCTGATCGACTTCGCTGAGATGTTTTAACCGTTTTTCTGCCCAATCTCCCATTGGCACCATAACCGCCTCTTGGTACATATTGAAATCTTTCGTTTTATTGAATTGTATGCACCGTTCCCATGCGTCTCTGAACCGATTGGGCCATTTTCCCGGATAGCAATTCTTCTTGTGCCAGACAAATTCCTCCGTCCACATCCAGCCCTGCTTTTTCATCTCAAGTATCAACTCGATAACGTAGGTGTGGCGTTCGCCGTTAACGGCTTTCTCCTTGATGTTCAGGACGAAGGTACCGGACGGCTTTAATACCCTCAGGAACTCCGCGGCGCGAGGCAGAAACCATTCGACATACTGATCGGGCTTGATTCCCCAGTATGTTTTTGAGCGTCTGTCGGCATACGGCGGAGACGTGACGATCAGATCAAATGAATCGGTGTCAAATTTGGAGAGCACCTCGAGACAATCGCCAAGGTAATAATCTGTCTTTATTGCGTTCATTCGACCACGAATTCCTTGATACCCTCGTCAATACGTAAATATGTTCGATTGTCCCTTCTCAAACGAGCGGATAATCGTAGAGCCGATAGCGTTTATAGATTTTCGCTCCCATGGATTCGAGCGCCCGGTTCATGAGACGGTCGTCCTCCAAAATCCACGACAACTCTGCATGGCGATAGCCTTTCCTGACGCTCGCTTGAAAGGCTTCATAGTACAGGAGCGCATCGATTCCCTGCTGGCGGTGCGACTCCTTGACGCCAAACGCCACCATGCGGGCATCTCTAATCTTTCGGGCGTGCCAGATGATTTTGAACAAGCCGAACGGAAATAGGCGTCCATTGGCGTGCCTAAGCGCTTGATTAAAGTCGGGTAGGGCGAGGATGAAGGCTATCGGTTCGTCCTCGACTTCGGCAATCAGCACAATATCGGGGTCAACAATCTGGATGAGTTCGTCCGCCATATAGTCAATCTCCCGATCGGTCATCGGCAAAAATCCCCAATTACTCTGCCATGCCGAATTATAGATTTCTCTGATATGCTCGATTTCTTGAACAATCTGTTTCTTTCTGATCGGACGCACTACAACATTTCGCCGCCTCTTGATGCGCTCCGCGATTTTGCCCAGCCGTTCCGGCGCGAAGGTTTCATCCGTGACCTCGTAGGCTAACAGGTCTTTTACCTTTTTGAACCCGAACCCTTCAACGAGATCGGCGTAATACGGCAAATTGTACGACATCATTATTGCCGGTGAGAACTCGAATTCGTCAATGAGCAGACCGCACTCGCCGTTGGTCGAGTAGCTCGTCGGACCGCGCATCACGTTGAGATAACGGCTTTTCAACCAGTAGGCGGCCGTGGTAAGCAGTGCGTCCGCCACACGCTGATCTTGAATACACTCAAAGAACCCGAAGAACCCCACACGTTCGTCATGGTAGATGATATGATTCTCGTTTTTAATTGCCGCTATTCGCCCGACGACAACCCCATTCTGTCGAGCAAGGAAAAACTCCACTTCTGCGTAATCGAATACCGGGTAGACTGATCGGTTAAACCGTTCCTTGAGTTGGCTGCGCAATTGCGGCACCCATTGTGCACAGTTGCGATAGATGTGCCAAGGCAGTTCAATGAACGCTTTCAGATCTGCTGGAGTCTGGATGGGTTTGACATCGACTTGCATACGGAAGGGGAATTGTCACGGCGTATGAGGTGAGACGGCATGTGGAATGAGAGATTTGCCTTGCGGCTCGGAATGCCGTTAATCAGGAAACGGTCTGAGATAAATGGCAAAGCGATTTTTAGTTAATTGAGGAGAGCGACTTTTTCACGTGTTAGGTGCCGCTCGGTCAACGTAATTGCCTTCTGTCAGAAAAGACTGGTGCGCAGTGCGCACCCTACAAGAGGTCTCTCACAAAGACGAGATTAGCGTTGCCCTCTATTGACCGCCATCAGTTTGTTCGCGCCACCTTTACAAAACCACGCCGGTAAGAGTGGAACGCATCCTGCTTCGTCTGATTGGCAAATGCGGCCCTTCGGATATGTCATTACGAGCGGGCTGTCAGGCTTTCGCCAGCCCGCTGATCGAAAAAGTTTAGAGTCGTAAAACGCCGCGAGTTTGGAACTCAGACAATGTGCTACTGCTCGAAGATTGATTCATCCACTTCGGCGTTAATCATCACTTCGCTAAGGGTAACCTCGGCAGCTTTCTCGCCATTATCAATCGAGACAATAGAAAAAGCAATCTTCACTCCCGAGATGTCTCTGTAATCGCTGTAGAATTCCTCACGTTGCACGGGAGCCCCCTGTTGCCCCAAAGCCTGAAACTCCTTCTTGACGATGTATTTTGACTCCTGATCAACGAAGAGCTTAATAGAACCCGCGGGGGTATCATGCACTAAAATAGCATCAGCCATTTTCCCGTTTACATCCTCTTCCCCGATATGTTGGACGGACACCTCAACATTTGATACATAGATAAGCAAGCGGGGATTCAGTCGAAATATCTCATTCCTGCCTTCTTGAGCGAAAACCTCCGGCATCGTTTGTGTGCCTTGAGGACTCGCCATCCACGCCGATTCCTCACCGAGCACCCGACTCATTGTCATTCCCATCGCTGGAATTGTCATATCATATCGTGCTTTGCCAGGGAGCGCGACGGTAACTTCGCCATCCATAGTCATCTCTCCAGCAGGCGTATTCATAACTATTTTACCGATCGACACGAGCGTCTGCACCTGCGCCAGATTCTCCAATCCGCCGTGGGCCTTAGTAGCCGCGGCAAGAATCTTCCTCGCTTCGGCAACGTCCCCCTCGCCCGCTTCGGGCACAGGGTCCGGTGACGGACTCGGAATGGTAATGTCAATCTCGGTCACCTCGCCCAAGGCATCAAGGGGTTTATCGAAATCGCTCGCCTTGCCGACCGCCAAGATTGCGAATTGGTCGGGATGCATATATTTGGCAACAACCCTTTGTACGTCCGATTTTGTGATGTTCCGAATCCCCGCCATCAATTGCTCGACAAAATCTTGAGGATAATCATAGTATGCATATCGGAGCGCCCGCGAGAGGATTTCGCCCTTCGAGTCGTAGTCGAACACGGAAGAGTTCATGAATCCATCGATTGCCTGCTTCAACTCCTCGTCCGACACCTCTTCGACGCGCATCCGCTCGACTTCCGCCAGAATCGCGTCGGTAGCCGTAACCGTGCTCTCCGACTTCGTAGCACAGGCAATCAGAAAAACGCCGGGCACATCGTAACCCGCGCCGTAGTTGTTTCCCACGGAATATGCCAACCCTTTTTCAACTCGGATGCTGTTCACCAGTCGGCTGCTGAAACCTATCCCCAGGATTTGGCATCCCACCACCAAGGCAGGATAGTCTTCATTGCTGCGCAGCCAGCCGACGTGCCCCATCCTGATGTTCGTCTGATTTACGTCGTCCTTCGTTACCAAACCAACCCGTCTCCCCATGTCCTCGGGAATCTTGGGCTTTTCGGGCAGGTCAATCGCTCTAGGCTGCCACCCTTTGAAAGCCACTCTGATCTTGTCGAGTATCTCCTCGGAGTTGAAGTCCCCGAGCACCCCCAAAATAACGTTGTTCGGGCGGAAATATCTCGCGTGGAAAGCCACAAGGTCATCGCGCGTGATGCTATTGATGGTGTCGTATTCCGTTGTGCGGGCATACGGGCTGTCGGCACCGTGGATTAGCTTCTGGAATTCCCTCGACGTGATACCGCGGGCACTATCGTTTCGCCGGGCAATACCGCTGCGATGTTGAACCTTTTCCAATTCGATTTTGTCTTCCCGAAACGCCGGATTCATGAGCACGTCTGCGAGAATAGCCAATCCGGTGTCAAGATCTTCTTTTAGCACCGACATCGACGCTGTCCCGGAATCACCGCCAATTCCCACTTCGACTGAGGCGGCTAGATTCTCTAGAATCTCGTCAAGCTCGTCCCCCGTTTTGCTGGTGGTTCCGCCCGTGCGCATCACGGCACCGGTGATTGCGGCTAATCCAATTTTGTCTGCCGGCTCGTAAATCGCACCGGTGCGAATTCGCGCCGAAATGTCGACAATCGGCAGTTCATGATCTTCCAACAGATAAATGATCATGCCGTTGTCCAGTTCGACCCGCTGGGGTACAGGCGGCTGCGGTTGGTTCAGAGGAGGATAGACAAGCCCTTCGTGCGGCTTTTTGTAAAGCGTGTCTGTCTCTTGAATGGTTGGTATACTTTGTGTATCTTCCGCAATCCCCATATTTGATGGTTCATGCGGTTCATCGCCCCAAGCGGCGAAAACGAAAACGCAACTCCAGATTATCAAACAGCACAAGAAATTCCTCATTCACCCGCCTCCGTTTCTTCTTTCGATGGTTCTTCGGTAACGATTTCTGCGACAGAACGATTGCTATCCACGAAATATTCGTTCGCAACCCGCTTGATATCTTCCGCGGTTATTTTTTCGATGCGTTCCAACAGGTTGAAAATTTCGCGCCAGTCTCCTCGGATAAATTCGCTGGTACACAATGCCGCGGCTAAGCCTTGGTTGGAGCGCAACGATCGAATAAAACCGGCTTTCGCATTTCTCTTGACCTTCTTCAATTCGTCTTCAGTCACCAGTTCGGTCCTGAGATTCTCAATCTCAGCCATTATCATCTCTTCGTTTTTCTCGTTTGAATGTCCCTGCGCGGGGAAAGAGTAGATAACGAAAAGGTTGGCATATTTATCACCCGGATATCCCGGAAAACCGCCAACCGAGATCGAGGCCTTCTCGTCGCGAATCAGCTTTTTGTGAAAACGCGACGTGCGTCCGGAGGTCAGAATGTCGGCGATTGCTCCCAGCACGATAAAATCGGAATGCCTGACAGCTGGAACATGGTAAGCGCAAATGAAAATGGGTTGCGATTGCTCCGAAAGCTTGACGTGCCGCGTACCCAACTGTTTCGGCTCAATGGTTTCGATAAGGGGTGGGTTGGCACGGGACGGGATTTTGCCGAAGTAGTTTTCCGCCATTTGGATGACTTGGTCGGTCTGGACATCACCTACGATTGCCGCCACCATATTGCTGGGAGCGTAATACTGTTCAAAAAATGCAAGCGCCTCGGCGCGTGTTGTCGTGTTGATGTCAGACATGTGACCGATGATCGGACGACCGTACGGATGCGCCAGAAAAGCCACTCCCTTCAGTTCTTCCAGCAGCCTGCCGATGGGGCTGCTGTCCACGCGGCCTCGGCGCTCCTCTTTGATGACATCTTTCTCCTTGAAGAATTCCCTCATCACCGGGTCGAGAAAGCGTGAAGACTCAAGTGCCATCCAGAGTTCAAGCCGATTTGACGGAAGACTATAGAAGTATTCGGTGGAATCTGCGGATGTGGTCGCGTTGATACCGACTGCGCCCTCCTGCTCCAGAAGTTTCGAATACTCCTCACCATCGGAAATGTGCGATCCCTCCTCCTGCAGTGCGTCAAACTTTGCCTCTAGCTGTTTCAACTTTTCGGGGTCGGCGTGATCGCCTTTTACCCACTCGCTTCTGAGCTGGTCGTACACGGCATCCATCTTGTCCATGACGGTTTTTTCTTCTTGGTAGTTCTTTGTCCCGAGCGTTGTCGTTCCTTTGAACGCCATGTGCTCGAAAACATGGGCGATCCCGGTGTTCCCTACGGGTTCGTCAACGCCGCCGACATTGACGTAGATGTATCCGGAAAAAACGGGAGCATCGTGGCGTTCAAGGATAATAAACTTCATTCCGTTGGACAACACGTGCTCTTGCACTTGTGTTTCGATGTCTTCGAAGCCCGCGGCGTATAGCGCTGTCGCGTACAGTGCGAGCAGCAGACACGCAATTGGTTTAATTATTTTCATTATGTTTTTGTTAGTAATTCTCGGTTGTTGCATCCATATCTCCTTAGGGGGTGGAACCAGCCAGCTTCAAGATCAAGCGACTGCATAACAATCAAGCGACTGGACAGGGATCAATTGACCGAATAAATCAAGCGAGCGATTAACGAGTAGGAATTTCTATCGCCCTCCATATCCAGTCGGTTCATCAATAGAGATCCCAAGACGATAGCAAATCCTGCGCGATAGAACCCGTCTCCGAATTACGACTCTAACTCACGCTATCGACGCATTGTCACTGTAGTGCGATGCTAAAACTATCAGGTCATTCCTTGAGTTCTTCAAGCAATCCAACGAGTGCGAAGCGAATGTGTGAGGACAGCGCCGAATTTTCCGCACGCAGGTCCGCTCCCTCTTCATCCGGGTACATCACATGAGACGCCACCGCTCTTTTCACCCATCTTTCAGCCCGGTCATCATACGGAATGTATTTCTCTTTGGGTGCGGTGCATGCGGGGCATTCGTCGGGCGGTTCCGCCGCCTCCGTCCATAAATAGCCGCAAGCTGTGCAGACAAACATGTGCTATCCTCCTTATGTTATATGCGACAATCCGATAGTAATTTTTATTGCAAAACGCTTTGGAAACTGCGCGGATTTTAGCACACGGGGATAGGAAATGCAAGGAATAAAAGCGTAGTGGGCGTGCGCCGTATGCCGCAACTATTATGCACTTTACTGTGCGGCGAAAGGATTTTTATAGTAGCACTGTCGATCAACCGACCGGACCGGGAATCGGAAACTCAAGGCGTATTGTGGTGCCAACCCCTTCGGTACTCGTCACGGTAATCTTGCCCCCGTGATCAGTGATGATTCGCTGCACAATCGCCATGCCCAAACCTGTTCCGGTTTCCTTTGTCGTGTAGTACGGGGTAAAAATCTCCTGCTGCGTTTCCGGCGACATACCCGTACCGGTGTCCCGAACCTCTACCGCAACCCCGCCTACGTCTATCGGTTGTGTTGAAATTCGCAGAGTTCCTCCGTCCGGCATGGATTCAACCGCGTTCTTGATAAGATTCTGTAAAACTTGGGCAATCTGTTCCGGGTCGATAGAGATGGGCGTCAAGTTAGGGTGAAGGTCGGTCTCAATCTGAATCTGCGATAACGATTGGGCGTACAGATTCAGTGCATGTTCCACAATTTGATTGGGGTTCGAAGGCTTACGATCGGGAAGGGGCATCCGGGCGAATTGATGGAATTCCTCCACCATCCGCTGGAGTCGGTCAACCTCTTCAATGATAGTCTCGGTGCATTCGTCGCATATCTTATCGAAGATTTCGGGCTGCGAGCGCGCTTTCTGAAGGTTTTCAACGGAGACACGAATGGGGAACAGAGGGTTCTTGATTTCGTGCGCAATCTGGCGCGCCACATCCCGCCAAGCGGCGACGCGCTCGGCGCTGATTCGCCGCTCCAAGTTGGTCTTGAGATCCACCGCCATCCGGTTGACGCCCTGCGTAAGCTGTCCAATTTCGTCACTGGTCTGCACCTCCAGTTGGTGGGAAAGTTGCCCAGAAGCGATCTGGCTTACTCCTGCCGTGAGTTGATGAATCGGTTTGGTCATCCGGAGCCCAATCAGGTAGCTGACAATATAGGCGAACAGCAGTCCGAGCGTCCCCGCAACAACAAGGATTACTGTCAACTGGCGCTGCAACCTGATTTCGTTTTGGTGGGAAAACGCGATAATCAATTCGACGGGCGAACTTGAGAGAAGCGTCGGCAGCGCCACCGGAATAACGCTGTGCGGCATGTTGCCAATTTCAATCTTCGCGAAACCGTCGGCTTTGCCCTTGGCGGCAGCTTGAAGCAATTCATCTCTTTCAACGGGAATTGCATCGTCCGACTGATTCAAAGGGATTAGCTCGCCCGCTTCCCGAAGATAAACTGCGTGCCGCGATCGGTTGCTCAGCGCGCGGGGAAGTCGATCGCGCAGGAAATATCCACCCGTCACAAATCCCAAGAGCCGCTCCCCTGCCATGATTGGCAGCGTAACCTCAATCGCCGATTCGGAGGAACTGACAGAGGCGCGCCGCGAGTTTCTGAGCCTAATCGCGGATTTTGGGGCTCTTCCCTTTGCGCGCCCCAGTGCCTCCGAATCGACCTCACCCCGCCGTAAGCCCACATCCGATCGACTGGCGATGATTTGTCCATCCGAGTCTCCATACTCCAGAATCTGAAGTGCGGTGTCTCGAATCGTCGTCGGGCGTGTTTCTTGGTTTCTGATGGCGCGGACGACGTCCGGATCGGTTCTTTCGGTTTCGACTTTCTCCTCTATATCCGCGACAAGGTGATTATGCGTCTCTGAGATGCGCGTTCTGAATTCCGCCGCTTCTTCGCCGATCTGCTCGTCAAATGCAGCGCGTATAAAGTAACTCGCAATCCCGAATATCCCGCCGATGGTGACGAGGAAGAGCGAGGTGTACGTGAGGAAGATTTTGTGGTGGAGTTTGATGGTCTAGTGGCCCTTTTTTACCGGTTTGAAGACTCTAAGTGTGACTTGAAAAACGCGGTTCTGTATACTTAGAAAATTTCATACTTTTCATACCACACGTGGGTTTTCGGTAGAGACGGAGAAAGCGGGATAACTCTTGCTATCACTGGATTCTGTGCTGTTTTGAGGTTCACGTCAAGAAAGCATAGTTATGAAATATTGGTATGAAGTGCCGACGGAATTTTAGACCGCATACAAGCGAAGGTGAGACAAGAACGGTTAGTTAAATCTTGGTCAAGATACGGCATTAAAATCCGATGCAAAAACAAACCTGTGGGCGCTGTGTTAATCGTGCGAGGGCGGGTCCGGGGGTTTCTGCCTTCCAACGAGCGCCAGAATTGCCAGAAGGAGAACCAACAGGATAGCGACGACAACAGCGAATACAACCTTGCCCCACATATTGAGCACTAGCCTGCCGAGGAAACCGGCAACCGCGCCGGCGCCGATGGTGATAAAGAGGAAGCGCCCTCTAAAACGGTTTGCGGATTTAACGATCAATATCAGAGACACAATCAGTAGTAGAATGACAAGCGCGAGGAGAATTGTGTCCATCATGAGTTCAGCCCTATCGTTCGGTGGTCTGCACCTATGTCGAGGCGCTCCGAACGCGACACTGGGAGTGAGTCAGCCGGGAGGTATATCGGTCTAGGGAATTATAGCGCGCCGCAGTGTTTTGCGCAATTGAAATTGCCAGCGTAAAAAACCTTGACATACGCAATCTTAGGTAATATAATTCATATTATGAGATATATAATGAGTTGTTTGACTTACTCACAACCGATTGCAAACACACAAAAAAGAGAGGTGTAATGATGGTTAACGGGAGCACGAAGAAACAGAAGACTATTGAACTTAGGAACGATCAACTTATTTTTCGATTCCCGGAGGTGCACGAGGACGCGGAACTAGGGATTGAATTCCAGCGGACGCTGCGGATTCCGGACGATAACCGAGAACACTATCTGCCGCCGGGGCTGGGGAGATTTCCGCTGAGCCGCGTGGACGACTATCCGGATAACTTGCCGGAAACATGGAGCCAACACGGCGGGGTGTTTCTACCGATGTATCAAGCGGAGGCGTTGTGGATCAATTTCCGCGCCGACTATCCGATGGCGGTGAAGATAGCGGCGGGCAAGATTAACGCGGTAACCGGGGAGGCATGGGAGAAAGGGCTCACCGAGGGACCTCAGGACTACGTGTTGGTACCGGAGCAACCGTGGCTGGACGGGTTCTGCGTGGAGAAGGGGTTGATAAGACAGTTTGTGGCGATGCCGTTGGGGGAAGGTTATTCTGCAGAGGAGCAGTTGACTGGAGAGGCAGAGAATGGCGGGCTTCAGATTGCCGTCTACCCCATGAAGCGGTCGGAATACGAAGAGATGCACCGCGGCATATTGAGAGATTTTAAGGAGGCGCCGGCACCGTGTGCGCCGCGACCCGACGAGATGGGGTTGGCGCCGGGCGGACTCATGCGGCAGGAGATCTACGAGGACGAATACGGCATTGATTCGTGGGAGATGTCGACCTATTCGCGATGTTTCGTGCATATCGTCAACAGTATTCAACTCTTTCACTTGACGGGATGCAAGCCGCCTGGGAAACCGCAGACCGCGCAAGATTACACTGCCGCAGGGCTGCCGTGGTTCGATTACTACGGGGGCGATTTGGAGGGTTTGGAAGGCGCGAAAGAGTTGGCTGGACTGGACAGTGTCGCCGCAGTGAAGCTGAAGAAAGGGGAGGGTTTCCTTCCGGACAACGATCCGGTGACGCCGGCGGTCGTGAAGAAGCTGAACAGATCAATGGTGCGGGAGGGGGTATTCTAGCAGGTGCGGCGCTCATCCACTCAGTAGTGCAGGGTATATCATGACACAGGGAAAGGAATCGGAGGCAGGTTTTCGAATCGCTTCGAGTTCGGGTGAGGAGATTCGTGCTAACGTGTCAGACAACACCCTCAAGGCGTATGGGCACGCGACGCGCAAGCTGGAAGCGTGGCTTGAGGGGCGCACGCTATCCGATGCGGCGCTGGCAGAGTATGTGCGTTTTCTGCATGGGCAGAGAAAATCGCCGGCGACGATTAATCTGGTGCTGTCTGCGGTGAAGTGGATGGCGGAGTACCACCGAGTTGACCCTGTGGCGGGAGCGGTGACCGAGAGCGCAGTGTCCGCTGTCCGCGATAAGGGCAAGGGACGCGGGCGGAGTCAGGTGGACGGACTGACGTGGGACTATGTGGAGCGAGTGTGCGCCGCGGCGGCATCGGCTGACACGGCGGCGGGGTTGCGGGATGCAGCAATGATTAGCCTAATGAGCGATTGCCTGTTGCGTATCTCGGAGGTCGTCGCTGTCAATGTGGAAGATGTTAAAAGCGAGGGACTTCTGGTGCAAGAGAGAAGGGCAGGCGAGAAGGAGCAAGGTGAAATTTTGTATATCTGCGAGTCAACGCGACGGTTGATAGCGCGTTATCGGCAGAGAGCAGGGGTTGGCTCTGGCGCTCTGTTCCGGCGAATTCGGTTTCAGAATCACGTGACGGAGGACCGGCTGGGCGTAAAGGGGGTGCGTGAAGCGATACAGCGCCGGGCGGCGGAAGCCGGCGTGGAGGGACTCATCAGCGGGCATTCGCTGCGCATGGGTTCTGCAATCTCGCTTGCCGAAGCAGGGGCGTCCGTGAGGGAAGTCCAGAGCGCCGGGAGGTGGCGAGATCCGGCGATGCCGGCGCGGTATGTGAGGGAGGCGCCCGAGGAGGGGAGTGCCGTGGAGCGGTATAAGGATCGGAAGTGAGAGGGGCAGCTAGTAATTGTAAAGGAATGAGGGGTGATGAGAAAAGAAATTGAGGATTTGTAATTGCAGTTTGGAGGTGGCGGAACAAGATGCCCTCCCACAAGTTGGATAAGAAAATCCCTATCGTATTCCCCACACAGTCGCTTGATGGCTATTCGGTCGGTCGATTTTTAGTCATTGCTCTGGTCCCACCCTACATATGACTTCTGTGCGTTGGCATATAGCGCTCCGCTGGAGCGCGGGCATTGGATGCATCGGCAGTCTACCGACATCTCGCTCCTCAGTAGCGAAACGATCATCGGCAGGTCGGGGGCAATTATGTTTGATGTTCCGAAGTTACGACAGTCCCTGCTTTTTTTTGCTTACCCGTGTTTTCTCCATTATCTGCCGAATCCGTGTTTTAGACGATGATTGTGCACACGCCTCATCTACTTGGGATGGTGCCGATGGACATTTTTGCAGGAGCAGGGGGGGATTTAGTAGAAAGAAGTGAAGTTGAGTCGGCCGAGCGTGTGTTTGATTATTGAATACAGCCATTGGCAGGATTAGGTTTTCATAGGCCTGCAAGAAACATCTATGGAAGCTCTATAACAGGTGTTTTTCGCCCATTTGACTCCACCCTTCATAAGAAACCCAATCTCGAATGATCGTGGTAACAAATTTGAGTTCCGATATGCAGTTGACGCACCTTGTTGATCCAATAGCAGAGCGCCCTTGGCTAGGGGATTTAACGAAGCTTAGTAATGAACCATTCAACCCGACTTGCTGGGCTCTAATCCCAGTTGGGATTGTCGTATAGAGTCGATCTAACGACAGGGGCCTCCAGATTGTAGGTACTGGCTACTGATTTAGTGAGTTCTAATAGCCACACTGGAGCGTAAGGAGAAACCAATACCTCCTTAACTAGGAGTGAAAGGTCGACCTCGCAATAACGTCCGACATCAATGATGTTTTGAGGATAAACGACCCGCTTACCCAGTCCCGGTTTTCCGTCTTCAGTAGGAGGTATATCAACGATTGCCCTCACTTCCTTTTCGTGCTCAAAACTCTTGCGCTTTGATAGAAATGGTGCGATCCAGCTGTTTGGCGTGAATTTATCCGTCTCATAGTTAAGATAACTGACTCTTCCAATGAAGATTTCTTCAACCGCTGTAAAGCTGCTTTTGAAGGAATCGAAATTAGTCTTGATGGCAATACTACAATCTTCTTTTGAGTACAACTTCCACATAGCGTCCGATTCGTTGTGGTTCTCGTGCCAGCAACTAATCAGCACGAACCGAGGTGACTCCTTTCTGTCGCGGTGCGCTGCATGCAGGAGATGATTACCATAGGGGTTGGCAGGTAGGTCTTCAATGTATTTTCGCTGTGCTTCTTTGTTTCGGGTAGGCCAGGCTCCTTCAAAGGGATCCCCTAGCTTGTCCGCTCTGGCAAAAAACAAGGCTTGCTTCTCTAGCAGAGATAAAAATTTGACAAAATCCATGTATCTCCACAATATGGTATCAGCGGGTGGAGAATTGCATAGCTTATGAGTTTTGTACACTTGTAGACCTCATGTTGAAAAGCTAAAAAGCATGGGTTCATGGACTATCTACGATATTGAGAAGACGAACGCGCTCAGTGAGGACTTGGAAAATTGTATCATTTTCCTTTTGATTGTATCAACCCAAACAGCAGCTGTGTAACAGTATTAACGGATGTCTTTCTTGCAGTTTAGAATTGTAATAATCAGGGGTGTAGGACTCCTCATCTTTGCCATTTCCTTGCTCTCTTAATAGGGCATTGTTCACGGGCAGAACCAGTGTAACGGGTTGGGTCGGATAGGTTATTCTATGGAAAGAATTGATGCAGATGCTAAAGTAACGAAAGAAGAGTCGCCATTTAACCTACACTCGATCAAATAATCTGAAGTAGCTTCAACATTGTAAATTCTGATGGATTAGTGGTGGCAAGTGTTGGATTGCATGAAAAAGGTCGTGGTGACGTATGGGTTCATAACAGAAGTGGCAAACCCCCAAGCAAAGTTGACGGAGATTGATAGCTCGGAGTCAATAATGAATGCGGTTTAGTGAGAGTAATCGTGGCGATTAAACAACATGGCGATGGGGTTGTAAAAGTTACTGGCAGAATTGCCGGATGCTGAAGAACCACCCCCAGAAACGCATCCCCTGACCGAAATCTGATGCGATCAGTCTGAGTTCGAAGTCCATCAGAATCAAGTGGTTGAGGCCTCAGTAACACACAGGACCTGTTTCAACTACTTTTGGATAGCACACGTGTGTGGAGCGCAACGACAGTTTGCGAGTCTCATCGGGAAAATGAGCGAGTCACTAGTCGTGCAAAATTCCAATCAACAATCGCAATGGGACGCGAACAAAATTCAAGTGGAAATTATGAATCCAATTAACCAATACTCTGGTTTTATCGTAGCGAAATATGGATTGAAGTTTAAAATCGGTGAGAGTAGATAGTAAATGTAGCCGCCTCTCCAGCAATGTCCCAAGTAGGTTCATCTATATGGTAGCTGTTAAATTGGCGGGACGGTCGGAAAATGCCGGCACGGTATGTGAGGGAGGCGCCTGAGGAGGGGAGTGTCGTGGAGCGGTATAAGGATGGGACAAACAGAAAATGAATAGGAGGTGTTGAAAAAGATTGGATCAATTAACCGAGGGAAAGATGATTTGGATACCGCAAGCGATTGTTATCCCGATGCTCTTGTGGGCTCTAATTCCAGCGAATTCTCACGGCTATTGTATCGTGCTCAGGAGGGTGTGCTGTACGGAATTCGTGTATCTTGCCGTTCAAGCATGGAATCTAGAGAGAACTGGTTGGGTTTGGATACTCGGGGTTACAGCGGGTGTTTACAATCCTATTTTTAGAATTCACGCAACACGGGTAATATGGAGTATCGTGAACTTGGTCACCATCGCATTAGCAGTGGCGTCTATTTTTGTCCTGAAATCTGATGACGTGGAGGAATAACAGATATGGATGTCGGATTGACCCCAGGGAAAACGCGTCTAATTATTGAGGATGTCTCATGGAGGTAGAATGTACAATTAATGTTGGGTTTCACTCAAATTTCGGCAAGTCCAAGCAAGTGGACACTCGAAAACTCCTCTAAAGATTAGCAATTATTAACGGATTCCCGTTCAACCCAACCTACGAACTTACGGTTATACTCAGCATCGGTTAATTTTGCGCAATTGTGCACCGAGGGTTTGTAGGAGCGATCTCCGAATCGCGAAGATCGGGAATCGGAATTCCCTCCTACCATCCGCAAAACTCACGCTCCATTTCTTGACTCTTAAAATACGCAACTTCCAACAGCGTAGAGTATAGATTCCTCAAGAGGTTGGGGCAAGATAAAGGACTTACTATCGCACTCGTTAGCCACTCGCTTGATTCTATGCAAGTAACTTGCGATATTCACCAGTCACAATGTATGGTATAATCGTTCTGAAAGCGAGCGTGTGTTCACAGAACATGCTATACATGAAGGAGACTCAAGGGCGTCGTGCTTTACGTCGTGAAAATCGCGTTATCGCTTGGCATCGCCGTTCTGACGGCAGGGCTTTGCGGCTGCTATAAACCAGCTTCGATTCCCTCTGCCCGACAGACCCCGGCGCCACTACCGGACGAGATCCTCATTGGCGTGGTTATGTCGCTGTCGGGCAAGTATCCCCAAGGACCGGATGATCCGAACTTGGGGGAGTTTTAATTCGACGACGCGGGTGATGCCGTCTACGATCCGGTCATGTTGATTGTGCGGGATGGGGAGTTTGAGGTGTTTGAGTAGGTGTGTGCGGTTATGATGAGATTCGATGTCACTAGATTAAAATTGGAGGTTAATTAATAAGAAATGGTTTTGACATTTTTGAACAAGCATAGGCACATTGGTCTTTTGGTGCTCCGCATCGGAATCGGGTTGATGTTCATGGTTCACGGAGCGCCCAAACTATTTGGCGGCGCGGAGAAATGGACGCAGCTTGGCGCCGCGATGGCGAGTCTGGGCATCGGGTTCGCGCCTGCATTCTGGGGATTCATGGCGGCGATTTCGGAGTTCTTTGGCGGTGTCTGTCTCATCCTCGGCTTCGTTTTTCGACCGGCTTGTATCCTTTTGACATTAACCATGCTGGTTGCCGCGATCAGCCATCTGAGCCGCGGCGACGGCTTGAGCGGCGCCGCGCATGCCATAGAACTCGGGATTGTGTTCTTGAGTTTGATTTTGATTGGCGCGGGCAAGTATAGCCTTGACGAGAAGTTGCGGCCGCATCAAGAGGAGAGCCGTTAGGCTCAGCGGCGGGGCAAGATGCCCCCCACGGTGCTGGTTGGAATGCTATGGGAGTATTATCGCGCTAGAATCTCTATCGCGGTCACCGATCTCTTCCGTGATCTATTCACTCACTTGATCACCGCTGGCGCTCACAAAGGCTGGTGGGCGGTGCCCACCCTACATGAATTTCAGAACGGTGTCTCAGGAGAACGAGGGGTTGACGGTCTGTTTTTCAATCGATTCCAGGGCTTGGTCTACGAGGGTGTCGACTTCTAGCGCGTCCTCTGCAGCTTGAGCGTCTTCAATCGCGGCGTTGGTGGCGGGGTGGTCGGGCACAAAGAGCGAACAGCAGTCCTGATGCGGCAGTGTCGATACCTCAAAAGTACCAATCCGCTGAGCGAGGTTGACAATCTCCTCTTTGTCATCGCCGATGAGCGGTCGGAGCACCGGCAGCCGCGCCACATCTTCAATCACCTTGAGATTTGCAAGGGTTTGCGAGGCGACTTGCCCCAGACTCTCTCCCGTGACGAGCGCTAATGCCCCTTCCCGTTCCGCAATCCGCTCGGCAATTCTCACCATCATTCGTCTGTATAGAATGACGCGAAACGGCGCCGGAGTTTTTGTCACAATCTCGCGCTGAATCTCCGCAAACGGGACATAATAGACCTGTGTCCGGTAATTCGACTTCGCCAATATTCCCATGAGTTCCGCCGCCTTCTCGAGCGACGCTTTGTCCGTGTATGGATAGCTGTGGAAATGAACAAATATCGCCTTCGCGCCGCGTTTCATCATGCGCCACGCCGCTACGGGCGAGTCGATGCCGCCGGAAAGCATCACGAGCACCTTGCCGCTTACACCAACGGGTAAGCCGCCGATTCCCCGAATCTTTTCAACGTAAATGTAGGCGGAGTCCTCGACAATCTCAATCCAACACAGCAGATCCGGGTGGTGCATGTCCGCCCTGGCGCCGGTGTGTTTGAGCAGATGCCCCCCGACCTCGGCACTGATTTCCGGGGAGGTCAGCGGAAAATTCTTGTTTGCCCGCTTCGTTTCGACCTTCAGTGTTTGAAATTTCCGTCCTTGAACCCACTCTAGCGCCCCGTCCTTGATTGCCTCCATATTCTGCTCGGTGACGCGGCATAGCTCGAAATGCGCGATGCCCATGACAGACCCCAAACGTCGTTGAATATCGGAGACATCCGAATTCGTGCCCAACCTGACCAGAATTCTACCGTAAATCCGTTGGACGTCAGTGAATTCGGTGCCTTCGATCGCTTGTCTGATATTTCGGACGAGCCGGTTCTCAAAGAAGGATCTGTTCTTGCCCTTCAGCCCGACCTCGCCGTAGTGAACAATGAAGACGTTTTGCATGTGTGTCCTTCAACTCATGAAGCAAGTATGAGCGTTAACGCTTATCCTCCGGAGCGACCAAAAGAAAATGAGATTGAAAGTGAGGAAGGGTGGAAGAATACCTTCCATGTCATCCTGAATCCTCTTAAACGGGTGATGTGTCTACGGTTTTTCTACAAGCGATCGCTCTTTCAAAGCTAGCTATTAACATTGCGCTCCGCTGGAGCGAGGAAATTGGACATATCGAGTCTATTGACATACCGATCCGCCGAATCGAAAAAATGAACCCTATTTAGTATCAAGTGTTACTTGCAAAAAGAGGTATGCCATTATGGACAACGGCGTACTATAAACATTGGGGATTCCAACATTGATTTGGCAGTCAAAAAGGGATTGCTATCGCACTAGAATCTCTAACGGGATGCGCTATCACACTCGCTAATCGCTCGCTTGATTCTAAACGGTCGTTCGATCTCAGTTACTCCGAATCAGTCGGTTGATCGTTATTCGCTCCGTTAATCCTTCCGTTGAAGGCGATGAAACCGGAAGCAGTTCTCATCGTTTGTGTCGTTACTTGATATGTAGCATTCCAGCCCGCACACATGACTCACCGATTGTAAAGCCGCACCATGAAATTCGCCTCCCGGACAGACATAGGAAGATTTCGCACGCTCAACGAAGATATGTACTTTGTTGACGAAGAAATCGGTCTGTTTGTTCTTGCAGACGGAGTGGGGGGGCACGATGCGGGTGATTTAGCAAGCCGCATCGCTGTCGCCGTGTTCCAAGAGAGGGCAAGCGAACTTGGCAGTTTTCCCGCTGACAGCATGAATACCAGCCCCACCGGAAAGCTGGCGACGTTGAAGGAGCTTGTTAACCAAGCGAATCACCGGGTCTACGAGAGATCGTTAACCAGAAGTTTTAGCAACGGGATGGGGACAACCATTATCGGGGGCTTTATTACGCCATCCGAACTCATCTATGCCCATGTCGGAGACAGCAGACTCTACATCTTGCGCGGCGGCGTGCTTAAGCAGATTACCACGGATCACTCCTTAGTCCAAAAACTGGTGGATATTGGGCAATTAACAGCGCAAGAGGCACGTGTTCATCGCCACAGAAATATTATTGATCGTGCAATCGGATTTGAGCCGACGGTGGATATCGAATGCGAGATTTGTCCTCTCAATCCTGACGATATTGTTCTCGCATGCACGGACGGACTGCACGACATGATAGTTGACGATACGGAGATCGCCCGGATTATCAAAGACGCATCAGACCTTGATGCCGCCAGCCGCGGACTGATTGACAGGGTACTGGACTACGGCGGAAAAGACAATGTGACTCTGGTTCTCGCTGCGCCTTGTTAAAGCGTGAAGTCCAACGCATGAGATTCTGACAGTCTAAATGTTCTTCCTGCTCCGTTTATGGCTTCCCGCTTGCCGAGGTAAGATTTCTATTGCATTCGCCATTCGTTCATTTGATCCCTCCTACGGGTGTGCGATTTCGCGATGCTCAACCCAATTTACGACATGTGTGCGGGGCAAGAGAGTCTCTATCGCACTCACTATTCGTTCGTTTGATCCCCGCGTACGGGAGGGCATGGAATCAGTATCGCACAAGAGTTCTATCGCGCTCATTATTCATTTGATTGATTGCACCCTGGAAAAATGGTGGGCAGTGCCCACCCTACATATATGCTACTTATGTACATGGTCGAGCCCAGTTGTAATGGCGAAAGAAACAGCCATGGTTGCTTGGCGGGCTGGGCCAGATCTGCTATTTGTGCCGCACGATTCGAATGACGGCACTCGTTTTTACAAAGAATGCAGTGAACATCAGGAAGGCAAACCACCCAATCAAAATACTCCACGGTCGCTGCACAATCAATGCCCTTGACGTATAAACAAAATAAGAACCGTAGGCAAGCGCAGCGAAAAAGAGTAACAACATCATGGCTTGCAGTAATTCCCGAACAACAATGAGTGATTTGGGCAGCGAAACCCCTTCTTCTGCCCGTCGGGTGTGTCCCATAATGAGACCGACTGTCATGGTCGTTAACCAACCCAATAGTAATCCCTACGGTCGCTTATGCAGGTCGTGGTCGGCTTCTCTAGCCGCGATAAAGTATAGGCTCCCGACGAATAGTGCGAGGGCGATCAAAAATACCGAGAACAGGAAAATCACTTCTTTAACGGCGTGCCTAAGTACTCGCTTATTCCTAGAATCTTGAGGTAGCTGCATTGCTCAATTTACCTTTGTTATGCCCGGGTCAGGGCAGGTCAATGAGTAATCTAACCTGTGCTTGTCTATCCTGCCACGCAATGCCTGATACTGCGACCATTGTTCTTTATGAGTCCGAGTCACCCGTTGCCTCCGTATCCGGTAGTGTCGGCGCTTGAGTATCGGCACCGTACTTGCGAACAGAGAATCGATCAAGAATCGTGTAGAGCACCGGAATAATGGTCAGTGTACAGATTGTCTGCACGATGATCGCGCCAATTTCGACCCCCGCCAAAGTTGCCCGCATAATTGCTGCCCCGCGATCGCCGAGTGTCTGCGGAAACATACTGATGATGGTCAGATTTGTCATGATAATCGTCCGCAGTTTTAACGGACACGCCTTCAGCAGCGCGTCTTTTACCGGCATCCCCTGCTCCCGAAAAATGTGTGTCTGATCGAGTAGCAGAATTGCGTCGTTAACGACAATCCCAATCAACATAATGAGCGCCAATAGCGAAAAAATGTTGATTGTCAGTCCGAACATCCACATTGACAACACCGCACCAACAAATCCCAAGGGGAGCGTGAGCATAATCGTAAAAGGGTGGAGGTAGGAGCCCAAGAGGGCGGCAAGCAGCATGTACGTCAACACGATGGCTTGAACTAGCGCCACGCTAATCATTTGATAGGATTCGCCTTGCTGTTCGGCATCGCTCCCCATACGAATCTGATAGCCGGGCGGCAACTCAATCCGACTAATCCGCTGTTGAATTTCGCCGGCTATTTCCCCAAGCGATCCCTCAAGGATGTTTGCTTCAACTGCTAACAGATTCTGTTTATTTTTGCGAGCGATTTGAGTTTCACCCGAGCGCTCGACGAGGTCTCCCAATGCGGATAGCGGCACTAAACCCTTTTGGGTTCGGACCAGGATGCGGTTAACATTTTCGGCAATCTTCACGTCTGTCTTTGCCAATTGTACCCGTATATCGTATTCTTCGTCTTCTTCCTCATATGTGGAGGCGGTTACTCCCGATAAGCTGTAGCCCAAGACTTGCCCAACATCTGCCACAGTTATACCGTAATCTTTGAGTCGATTTCGATCGGGAAGGAAGGTCAGTTCGGGTTTGCCCGTTCTTACCGTAGTTTTCGTCTCCACCAATGCCGGCATCTTGTCTACGATGCCTTTGACGTGATTGGTGATTTCGATCAGGGCCTCCCTTTCATCTCCCAAGATCTCAATTCTGATGTCTGCTCCAGCGCCAGAAATTGACGCGAGAGGCATTTGTTGTCGAATGACACCGGGAAATTTACCCTCCAAAACAGATCGAAGTTCGTCGTTAACTTCAAGGACATGTTTCTTATGATCTTTGGGTAAAACCACCAGCAACTCGGCATACTCGACGCCTTCGTTAGCCCCACCGGCTCGCCCAATTTTCGTTAAGACAGCTTTGACTTCAGGCGATGCTTTCAGGACGGCTTCCATTTTCAACATTATTTCATCAGTTTCGGCTAATGTCGTACCGGGGGGAAGTTCCACACGGATGATAATAAAGTCGCCGTTGGACTTGGGAATGAATTCGCCTCCCATGGTACCTGCCAAGAATACCGATCCCACGATCAGCACGATTGCAACTAATACGTTAACCCAAAGGTGTTTCAGCGACCAAGCGAGTATCCTCGTGTAACCTCGTTCCAGACCTTCCATCCCCCGGTTCCAAAAGCTGAAAAACGGGTTCGGTATTTTCCCGGTCTCGGTCGGTTTAAGGAGATGGGCCGCCAACATCGGAGTCATTGTAAACGATAGCCACAGCGAGAAGATCGTGGCGAAAACAACCGTCAGGCCGAATTCGACGAAAAATGATCCAACGATTCCCGACATAAATGCGATCGGGACAAAAACAAAGATGTTTGTCATCGTCGAGCCGATTACGGCGATGGTAACCTCCTTCGTTCCTTCGGCAGCCGCAATCTTTGAAGACTCGCCCGCGTCTATACGACGAGTCACGTTTTCCAGAATGACGATGGCGTTGACGACAAGGGTTCCAATGGATAGGCCGAGTCCGAGCATTGACATGATGTTTAGAGTAAACCCGAATAACCTCATTAGAAAAAATGCCGAGAGAATACAAGCGGGCATTACCACCGCGACGATTATTGTCATTCGCAGATTGTGGAGAAAGAGGTACAGAATAATTGAAGTCAAGATGACCCCGATAATGATGTTTGTCTGGACATCGTTTACCGAATCCAAGATTTTGATTGACTCATCTTTGATCACTTCGATTTTAACATCGGGGGGAAGTTGCGCTTCAAGTATCTCGATTGTCCTACGAACATCATCAGCGAGTCTAATCGGCTGTGCATCGTTGAGCTTGACAATACTCAGCGAAATCCCTTCTTTGCCGCCATAGCGGGCGGTCACTCGCTTCTCGGCGAACGTATCATCGACTGAACCCAGTTCACTCAGTTTAACTGCACCGCCTGACCGACGGAAAACATCCAAACGCCGCAGTTCGTTGAGGCTAGTGAATTCGCCTTCCATTCGGACGGTAAATTCATCCTTCGATTGGACAATTCGCCCTGCGGGAATTGATAGATTTCCAGATTTCACCGCCTGTGCGACATCCGTAATCGAAAGCCCATACGCTTTCAACCGTTCTTTGGAGAGGTTTACCTGAATCTGCCGCTTTTCTCCACCCAGAATACCAACACTCGCAACACCTTGTATCCGCGATAATGCCTCCTTTATTTCTCCGTCTGCCAACTCATATAGCTCCCGTAACGGTCGGTCGCCCGTAAGCATCAACTCCATGATTGGAGAAGCTCCGAGATCAAATTTTTCGGCAATTGGCGGATAAGCGTCGTCTGGCAATCGGGTGACAATTGCATCAACTTTATCCTTCACGTCTATGTGGGCAAGATTGACATCGGTCCCAAACTCAAATTCAATAGTAACGATTGAGATACTATCGAGCGAGTTGGATTCGATGCTTTTGATACCGCCAATCGTAGTAACAGCATCTTCAATTTCTTTGGTAACTTGGCTTTCAATCTCTTTCGGATTTGCTCCTTGCCAGACAGTCTTTACAGCCACCAACGGGATATCAACCTCCGGGAAGAGGTCTATCGTCAACATTGAAAACGAGACGATTCCGAGAAATACGAATACCAGGTTGACCATGACCGCAAGTACCGGTCGTTCGATACAGACTTTTGCCAGGTTCATTTCGTAAAATTCCCTTTTAGGCTGTGGGCGAGCAATCTTTTTGAAGTCGGGTCAGATGTTTCACCAGCGCATCTCCAATGTTGCATATCTTGGGAAGCGAGTTACTTCACAACGAGGATTTTCGTGCCATCTGTCAATTGTCGATGCCCGCTCACAATTACGAGAGTCGAATCGGTCAAACCGTCGAGAATCGAGGTTTTCTCTCCCCAAACTAGCCCCACTTTCACTGTCTGTTGGCGTGCTTTGCCATCTTTAGCAACGAAAACGTGTCCCACCCTGTCTCGGAGATTTAAAACGGCTTCTCGAGGAAGAAGCAGCAATTCATCAGTCGCCGACAGGTCTATCTCGACCTCTACGAACATCCCCGGCTTGAGCTGATACTCCGGGTTTGGAATTTCCGCTTTAATCCGTACGGTACGGTTTTCGGAATCCACGATTGGACTAATGAAATCGATTTTTCCGCTGATTTGCCGTTGCCTCGTAGATATTCTTATCGGGGTGCCAACTGCTACGTTGACGAGGTCAACCTCGGGAACTGCAAAAACTACCTTGACCACATCCATTTTGACAATCGTAAATATCGGGCTACCCCCTGGACCGCCAACTACAAAATCGCCGGGATCCGCTTTTCGATTGACCACGATACCGTTTATGGGGGAGGTTATCGTTGCATCGTCAAGCCGTTTTTTGGCAAGGTTGACCTGTTCATTTGCCTGATCGAATTGCGCCCGTGCGGCGGTGATGTCGTTTTCCCACACCCTTATTTTAACCAGATTTCGCGCAGTCAACAGATTCGATTTTGCTTGCCTGACTTGAGATTCAGCTATTGTGATTTGCGTATTCCAATCCTCGGCATCGACTGCAACGCGGGAGAGCGCCAGTATCGCTTTTGCTTGTGAGAGCTGGGCTTCCGCTGCGATAATATCTTCTTGCCGCACGCCTTCTTCCACCAAACTCAATTGTTCAACCGTGGCGTCGTGCTGCGCCGTAGCACCGTCAAGTTGTGCTTTGGCGTTGTCCAGATCTCGATCACTGATTGCATCTTTTTCGTGAAGTTTCTGCGCCCGATCAAAGTTCAATTGAGCGTTTTCTAACTTTGCTTGTTCCCCGGCAACCGCCGCTTTTGCCTGCTGAATCTCCTGATTCCTCGCGCCTTTTCTCGCCTTTTCGAGGTTGGCTTCGGCAGCAGTCACACCCGTTTTCGCTTGCTCGAATTGGGATATTACTTGTGCTCGCGCCAGCCTCCGCGCTTGTTCCAACTGCGCATTCGCTGCATCAAGCGATGCTTGGGCGGCTTCCGCTTGCGCTTCAATCTTGATTTGTGCAGTCGCCTTAGCTGTCAAGAGTTGTGCTTCCGCCGCTCTTATCGCCGCTTGTGCCTGTTTCAGTGCAAGGCGAAGCTCCCGCGAGTCGGTTTGTGCAAGAACGTCGCCTATGTTGACACGATCGCCTTCATCGACCTCCAACACCACCAGTTTGCCGGGGGTATTCGCGTGAATCTCGACCATCGCATCGGCTTCCAAATTCCCGGTATATGTGACTTTCTGTTCAATCTTGCCACGTTGAGGTGTGGCAACTTTAACCGGCTTGGGCTTTGAAATCTGTTGCGCGTAGGCGTAGTTGAAACTCAATCCATTCAATCCCAAACACAATAAGGTGAAAAAATATCTAAATCCGTTTTTTCGCACCGGTTTCCCCCTCGTAACGGTTATTCAAACCCACTACCAATTGCACGTTCCAATCGGGCAACGGCAATGATGTAGTCATGGATGGCTTGTAAGCGATTTGCCCGCGCCTGCGTGTGAGAGAACTCGACATCGGTAAGTTCAATTCCCGTGATTAGTCCCGCTTCATGCTGGACATTTGCAATACGCAAACCTTCCGCAGCTTGTTCGACGATACCCTCTTGCACGTCAATCAGTTTCTGTGCCGCTTCAAGGTCAAAGACTGCAGATTTGACCTCGAGTTTTATGCCGTCAAGGAGTTGGTCTTTATTCGTCCGAATCTGATCCAGATTCACACGCGCCTGATTGACCTTCGACCGTGTAGCTAACCCGTCAAAAATTGGAAATTGACTCACCAATCCGACGCTCCAAGAGGCGTTAAGTGCTTGATGCTCGCTGCGATTGAAGGTGTACTTGCCAAACGCGGAAAGCGTCGGCTTGTTCCCGGCTTTGGCAACCTTGATCTGCTTCTCGCCAATCTGTTCTTGAATCTTAATCTGCTGAATCTCGGGTCGTCGTTCAAGTGCTGTTACAATAGCTTGGTTGATATTCACAGGTTTAAATTGGGCATGCAGCTTGCCGTTGATCGAGATAGATTCGTCAACCGGCAGCCCGAGTGTCAATTTAAAATTTTCTGCTGCAAGTTTGTGCCGGTTCTGTGCTTGGATTAACTGCGAGCGTGCATTGACAACTTGGACATTAGCCCTGATCACTTCCAGCCGTGTGGTGGTGCCTGCGGTCTTCTGTTCCCGAGCGAGTTCGTAACGTTTTTCGACTTGAGCAAGGGATTGCTCGGTGACATCAACGAATGCCTCGACCAGCAGCAGCCCGTAGAACGCTTGGCGAACATTTAGCTCAACATCAAGCTGCACTGCTTCCAGCGCCCGTTCGGCTACTTGCCTTCCCAAGACCGCCTGACGGTAGATATTTCCAATCTGCCCCCACGTAAATAGGGGGTATGTCGCCTGTGCTCGCCCCTGAAGACTGTGCCTGACACCGAGTTCAAATTCGATTGGCTCGGTGCTGGCGCCGTTCATCTCCTTCTCTAGTGAAAGGTTTTCAGGCAACAGTTCGTCTAGGTCTGCCAGAAAATCCCCATCTAACACGATTTTGGGCAAACTGCCATTGTATGTGTAACCTGTATCTAACATGAGTTGCGGCAGCAACCCTGACCGAGCCTCTTTGACTTTCTCGTCGGCAAGTTCTACATCCTTCCGGCTAACTTGGAACTTGCGATTGTTGCTCAAAGCATAGTCAATGCTCTGATTAAGCGTGAGAGTTCGCACAGACTCTTGAGCGGACGCCGCTCCCCGGTCCGAGATGGACATTGGAGCTAACGTTTGAAATAGGACGACTACTCCAACTATTAGGAATTTCCGAAGCATACATACCTTTCCAAAAGAACAAGCGGTTTTATGCGAGGTTTATTCGCTCCTCATCCGATTGCTTGATTATTATCATTCCTTTGACCCTTCCTAAATCGGGTCATTTAATCATTCCTTTGATTTATCCGATCAGTCATATTCTATTGACATTGCGCTCTTCCGGAACGCGGAGACTAGACGTTTCATTGGTTTTATAGACCGCGGGATAAAAGGGTAAATTGATGACTTGATATAGGATTTCTATTGTGCCGATCAGCTATCGCAGAATTAGCTATCAAGATTTATTATCGCCCTCCCTGTCCGGTCGGTTGATCCTAATCAGTCGATTGATCGTTATTCACTCGCTTCATCACTCACCGTATTATACAGACAACGCCTGAAGTTGACAATTGAAAAGCGGAAAACGGGAAGACCGGGAAACCGGAGTCTATACTCGTGTGCGGTTACCCTGTTCGGAGACAGGGATTTTCTTGACAAAAGCCGAAGATTTCTGATAGAATAAAGTGGCAATTTTGGTGGGATGGCTGAGTGGTCGAAAGCGGCGGTCTTGAAAACCGTTGTGCCGCAAGGTACCGTGGGTTCGAATCCTACTCCCACCGCCATTATTGTAACCCCGTGTGGAGAGGTGCGAGAGCGGTTGAATCGGGCTGCCTGCTAAGCAGTTGTGCCTTAGTGGTACCATGGGTTCGAATCCCATCCTCTCCGCCATTTTTTTGCGCCTGTAGCTCAGCGGATTAGAGCATCTGACTACGGATCAGAAGGCCGGGGGTTCGAATCCTCTCAGGCGCTTATCGCAGCAGGTGTCAAGAAGGAAGTTGGTTACTCGTAACTTCACGTTTGAATATGTCGGACGAGCTCTGGATGCGAGAAGCGCTCGAACTTGCGCGGCAGGCATCCAAAAGGGGCGAGGTTCCCGTCGGAGCGGTAATCGTCAGAGAGGGCATGGCGCTCTCGCGTTCGCATAACGCCCGCGAATCGACGAAGGACGCGACGGCGCACGCGGAGGTGCTAGCCATTCGATCCGCGTCGCGGTGCGCCGGGGATTGGCGGCTGACAGATACGTCGTTGTACGTCACCTTGGAACCCTGTCCAATGTGCGCCGGCGCGATTGTTCTGGCGCGTATCCCGCGGGTTGTCTATGCAGTTTCGGAACCGAAGTTTGGCGCCGCGGGCAGTGTGTTTGACATATTGCAAGAGGCACGATTGAATCACAGGGTTGATGTCGATAAGGGCATCTTGGGTGAGGAGAGCCGCGCTCTACTTCGATCCTTTTTCCATGAACGTCGTTGAACCTGCGGAGAGATGCAGGAGTGGTTGAACTGGACAGTCTCGAAAACTGTTGTGCGGGCAACTGCACCGTGGGTTCGAATCCCACTCTCTCCGCCATTTTGCACTAACACCCGAAGGGGTGGGAATGTACGCGCCGCTGTGCGACGCGGAGTCCCATTATAGCATTACGTACCAAGGTGTTTTCCGTTCGCACGCCTTCTTATGTACAAGGATATTATCAGTTACCAACTGGCAGACGGCGTCACCGATGAGCATCTGCTTCATATTGCCAATCAAGTAGTAGAGAGTTGGATGACAAAGCAGCCGGGATTCATGAAGTGGGAGATTCACAAAGACAGTTCCGGCGGCTACACGGACATCGTATACTGGAATTCTAAAGAGGATGCCAAAAGGGCGGAGAAGGAGATGACGAATATTCCCAATGCTAACGATTGGTATGGATGTTACAAGGAAGGTTCAATTGAGAGCACGAATCTCGAAGAAATCGGAAGATTCGAATGAAACATCGTTATGACCAAAACGGGAATCGCGACCGGCGTGGTGCATAGAGCCCCGGCGGATTTGCGCCAGGCTCTTATTTCTGCGAACACGGTGAGAGACGCGTGGAACGACCCCTTACATCGCTCGCCCGTAATGAATGGATGTGCTGGGTTACATCCGTCAAGAAGCCGGAGACGAGAAGAAATCATATTGAGCGGGTACGCACGGAGTTACTAGAGGGAAAGCGCCGACCGTGTTGTTGGCCCGGTTGCCCACACCGCTGAAATAGGTGAAATCGGCGCGCAGCATCAGTTGTTTCGTCCAAATTGGATTTGAGCAAGGGTTAGTAATTTACCGCCATACGGGGCAGTAGCTCAGATGGGAGAGCGCATCCCTCGCACGGATGAGGTCACGGGTTCGAATCCCGTCTGCTCCATTTCACATCCTTCCTTGAAGCGGGGCACCCGGTGTCACTTCGGTGGTTCGGCGTTGCGATTCGGAGATCGCTCCTACAGGTTGTCGTAATTTGGGTAAATACATTCGCTTGATTGGTCAATCATGAAGTTCATCACAGTCCTTTCCTTGCTACTTCTGACATCTCCAGCCTTTGGCGAATTGACGAAGGAGGATCTGCGCGCAGTCATCCGAGAAGAAATTGTTGCGTCCGAGAAGCGCACGAGGGAGTACATCGATCTTAAAGTTGCCGCCCTAAACGCCAAAATTGATGGCCTAGATAAGAGCCTAAGTGCAAGAATTGATGCCGTGAATTTCAGAATTGACGCCGTAGAAAAGAGACTTGGGGATATGCGGTTCATGGTGATCGCGCTCATTGGACTGATAGCCGCCGCTGTAGCAATCCCTCAAATCGTTATTGCCTATAAGGAAAGAGACTGGAAGGAAATCAGAGCCGAAATTCAACAACTGCGCGAAAAAGTCGAAGCGCTGCAAGACGTTTCCTCATAACCCCGTCCCCAGTTTCTTGCCCATTTGCATAATACTCTCCTTCAGTACAATCCGGTTTAGTTCGTTGGTCGATATCTCTCGCTTGGGTGCGCGCAGGGATCTGACGTGAGTAGCTGTCCGGTATTATATACCTTTCTCGCCACAGGTGCTTTCAAAGGCTGGTAAAATCGCTATCACCCTACAAGATGGCAAATCAGAATTGCACTTTCGCACAGAGTCAAGCCTAGAATTGACGCTGTGCATACGCCAAACAACAACCCATCCCACTGCACCGAGAGATTAAACACGTTCATCCGGGCTGATTTTCAGCGGGAATCGTTATAAACGTGATTTGATATGTTAATATGAAAGACACAGCTAAACCGAAACTTCTTTCGGGCGGCAACCCGCAAATTCCAAAGGGTGACGGGGACGCGCCCGTGCAGAGCTACATCGCAGCCATGCCGGGCTGGAAACGCAACGTGGGACGGAGCCTCGACGCACTTATAGCCCGCACCGTACCCGAAGTGCGAAAGGCGGTGAGGTGGAACTCGCCCTTCTATGGCATTGAGAATCAGGGCTGGTTCCTCTCGTTCCATTGCTTCACGAAGTACATCAAGGTTACGTTCCTTAACGGCGCGTCACTGCGTCCTGTTCCGCCAGTCGAATCCAAGCATGAAGACGTGCGCTACTTTCACATCCACGAGGACGATCAACTCGATGAAGAGTCATTGGCGAGTTGGATTCGGCAGGCATCCGAGCTTCCCGGAGAACGCCTGTTTTGAGTTTGCCCCAGCGATTCTCCATGTGGGATAGAGTCAGTCGGCGCGATAAATCGATATAGATACAACTCAACAGCAATTTTCAAATCACGCCGTGTTGTCGGGAATCGGAATCCCCTCCAACGTTCGAGAAGTCTTTGTCTGACAATTGCCCTTACCTGTTACAATGGCTCATCTTGATACCCCACTCTTCTTGTTGTTGTTCATCAGCATTCCGCTCCTGCTGATTATCCATCGCGGCACCCGAGTTGAAGCGTCGCGATGGCGAAAATCTACCACGCTTACTCTGCGAACCATTGTCCTGCTGTGTTTTGTTCTGGCACTGGCAGGTCTGCACAGAAATCACCGCGAAGAGGTCCTCGCTGTCGCCTTCCTCTTGGATGTTTCGGAGAGCGTTCCAACAGAGGAACAGCACAGGGGCATTGATATAATTAATGCGGCGATTGACGAGTTGCAGCCGACCGACCTGTATAGTGTTATCCCGTTCGCCGCGCAGTCGACGGCTTCCACTCCTATGCGCCCGAAGATGGAGCAACCGAATTTCAATCCCGAAATCTTGTCGGAGGCGGCGTTGGATTACAATTCGACAGACATCGCGGCGGCGCTTCATCTCGCCATGCTCATTCTACCCGACGATCGGCAGAGGCGAATCGTGCTGCTGAGTGACGGATTACAGGATGCCGGCGATGTGAATCCCCTTGTGGACCTCGCGCGGGCTGGCGGGATTGAAGTCTTCACAATCCCGTTAAATTCGGCAAGAGCTGATGAGGTCTGGGTGCGTGCCCTGTATCTTCCTTCACACGTGATATCCGGCACAACTTTTGCCGTGCGCGCAATTGTCGAAAGCACGTGGACCAAACCGGTGGAGATTCACCTTTATCGCGACGGCAAATCGGTTTCTCATCCGCTGTCTATTACGCTGAAACGTGGAAAACAGGAAATCAAAATACCCGACCAGCGGATTGACGAGCAGGGAAGCTATACGTACCAATTCAAAATTTCGGCGCGGGATGCCATTTCCGAAAACAATGAGGCGTACGGCTATGTGAGTGTGAGCGGCGAACCTCACGCGCTGTATGTGGCGGATGATTCGGGACAGACCGACGTGTTGAAGCGTGTCCTCGAATCCAGCGGTTTTACGGTGGATGTTGTATCGCCGCATGAATTCACGACCGAATTAGCCGATTTACGGAGCAGTGCGGTGGTGATTCTGAATAATGTTTCGGCTGATGACCTTTCAATCACCCGGATGGAATTGATTGAGAACTATGTTCGCGATCTGGGAAAAGGATTGGTTGTGATTGGCGGTGACCGCGCATTCGGCATGGGCGGCTATCACGGCACACCCTTGGAGCGAGTGCTTCCTGTCGAGATGACGCCTCAGAAACGTAAAGAGTCCTTGGCGCTAATGTTCGTTTTCGATACGTCAGGCAGCATGGCAAATTACGTCGGCGCGGATCAGAAGATTCAACTGGCGATTGAAGGCATTCGAGCGGGGGTGCGCGAGCTTGATAAGGATGACAAGGCGGGAGTAATCAGCTTTGCCGCCAAGATTGGGTTGGACATTTCACCCACATCTGATCATGAGAGGGTTATACGCGAAGTTGGCAGTTCCGCCCCCACCGGCGGCACGAAAATGTATCCAGCGCTAAAACGCGCCTATGAAAAACTCAATGCGGTCGATGCCAAACAGAAGCATCTTATTCTTTTATCCGACGGCAGGTCTGACGGGGATTTTAACACACTCGCGGATCGAATTGCGGCTGACGGCATCTATGTGACTACGATTGCTATCGGTTATACCGCTCAAAACCTGATGCAAGCGATCGCGGAAAGGGGAGGAGGAAACTATGTGGCTGTTCGCAATGTGAATCAATTGCCGAAGATATTGGCGGATGAGGTCAGGCAAACCCAAAAGTACATGATTCAGGAGGCGTTTCAACCGATAATTGGCGAGAAGGGTTCGGCAATCATGGCGGGCATCGTGCAGCTTCCACGGCTAGGCGGTTACATTGCAACCTCGGAAAAGGAATACGCTCAAGTTTATATCCGTTCTCCCCAAGAGCACCCGATTCTCGCGGCATGGCATTACGGTTTCGGCAAATCCGTCGCTTTTACCTCCGATGCAAAACCCGGTTGGGCGGCGGATTGGATAGAATGGAAGAAGTTTGGCAAGTTTTGGGGGCAAGTGGTCAATTGGACGGCACCCATTCATGGCAGCAGTAGGGATTTTGACCTTGATGTTTCTCACCGCGGGGGTGTCGGGCAAGTAGTGATCGATATTGCTAAAGCCGAAAATATCTCTAGCGATCAGAGTTTCGATGTCCGCTTCGCGCCGCCGAATGGGGAGGGGGAGGTCGTCGACATGCATCGGGAAACGCCGACACGGTTTAGCGGGGAGATTCCTATTGGTGAGACCGGAGTCTATCTGGTTACCGCCCAGATGAAACGGGACGGCCTCGTTATCGGATCCAGGCACGCGAGTTTCGCGCTTTCATACCCTACGGAATACGCCGAGTTTGAAACTAACCACCAGCTTCTGGGGGCAATCGCCAGCCGTACGAACGGCATCAATGAACCTACGCCCATGCAGATTGCGAAACATACCGGTGACGCAGTAGAATCATCCAAATCGCTCTCGCATTTTCTTCTGATTGCGGGCATTCTTGTCTTCGTGCTAGAGATGATTCTTCGCCGATTTAGCGTGGCAAGCGGGTACTTCACTCAGTTTCGGGAGCAATTGGCGACGTTTCGCCGCAGTGAGAAAGGCGAGTCGACCGTAACGATGAGCCGATTAAGCGCACGCAAAGCGGAATTGGCTGGAATGCCTAGAACCGCCCCAATACACCGGGGCGCGGCTGCCGAAAATTCGATATTGGCAACCGGGAATAACGCGCCGGCAGCGTTTCAGGGCGAGGGAAACATGGGGCGGTTGCTGAGAGCGAAGCGTCGAGCCCGAGGCGGCAGTTGACCTCCACTGCCTTGAGACCACCGCGCATTCGATGAATTGACTTGAGGATTTGTACGATCTTTTTATTGTTGCTGTGCATCATGACGCCAATCAGGTGGTACCAATGCGGGGAAAGGTGATCTCTATCGCGCGGGATTGGCTATCGCACTCGCTATCCACTCGTTTGATCCTTATTCGGTCGCTTGATCCCCGCCTAGCGTGTTTGGTGGGAAGTAAGATGGTTGGTATCGGTCTTTATCATAAAATTAAAATTTACAACATTGTACGCAACCTTATTGAAGCGAAATGGTATTACTCTCCACTTGAGGTTTTTTCTGCACAAACCCATAGAGTTCAATCTCTTGCGCGGTGGGGTAGCCGCGCTTGACCTGCCGGTTTCTTATCCTGTTTTCTTGGTAGGAGAAATCGCCTGCGAGTCGTTTGTCGTCGGAGGTCTCTCCAATCTTGAATCGGATGCCATCCGTCACCACGCTGATTCGCATGTCAATCGTAGATTTTCGGTTATTGTTAATCTTGTCGATTCTCTTCCACTCCCCTTTTCCGCCGATACTCTCATAAATAATCAGATCCTCAATATTTGTCTCTCGAATGACTATTCGGTGAATCGGCTTGCGCGTCGGCAAGGTAACAACAATCCAATGTTGATTCGCTGTGCCAACGGTTTCCAAATTGCCGTCGGCCATTGCAGGTACGGAGCACGTTGCTCCCTCAAGCAGCGCGTAATTTTCGCTCCACTGCTGCGGCGCCACAAGGGCACTCATGAAGCCGGCATTACAACCTGCCATGAAGCAAGACAGGACTAGCAACGGTATGCAGAATTGACGTTTCATCCTAAGTATACCTCCAATGCAACGCATGGGCGCGTCTTTCCCACTAAACAGAATTGCGTTAAAACCTGTGAAGCACTTATGATACGGGTGCATAGACACCGGGTGTGGGGGAAAGTGTATCAAAAGACTTGGGTGCGTTTCAAGGCAAATTTGCGCTTAAGTGAGGGAAAATGGTAAGAGCAGCCGGTAAGGACCAGTGGCTAGCAAAAGCATTAACGGGCGGGACGGCGAGAAGGGTGGGAGATTGTGTTGACTGTGAGTCATGGGATTAGCTGTCGCGTTCGTTATAAGATTCCTATCGCACTCCCTAATCGGTCGTTCGATGTCCCTTGATCGCCCCTGATTCAGTCGCTTTGTGCTGGCCGCGCGATCGGGGCTAAATACGCCTCCTACGTCTTGTTTAGGTCGGTGCAGGAGCCCCTCCCACGGCGTTGGGTGTGCGGGGCAGTATGCCCTCCTAGCGCGTGTAATGCAGGGGAGACAGCAGCGGCGGGACGGCACGGGTGCCGCCCCTCACAGCGTCATAGTTCTCTGGGTGTGAAAGAATTCGGGTCTAGTGCTTTAGGTTTTGCAACAGTGTTTCGGCTAGCCGCGCGGCGAAGTCGTCATCGTTTATGTTGTTGTCCATTTCAATCACCGTGACATTGTCCGCCGCGTTCTCCTTCAAGCTCCGAATCCATGCCGCTCTGGCTTCCGGCGAATCAAACGGCTGGCCCAGAGCGTCTATGGCGGAAACCCCCCGCTCGGGGATTATTACGGTGGTCGGACCTTTTGCCCTGCTCAGTTTTTTCCCCATGATTTTGCCCAACTCGGCGTTCTCGTCCACGGTTGTGCGCATGAGCGTAATTGTCGGATTGTGTTGGTAAAACTTCCTGTCCTCGAATTTATCGGGCACAGATGCGGGAGGACCGAAATTCACCATATCTAGTGCACCCGGTGCAACCACCTGCGGAATTCCCTGATTCCCCGCGGCTTCGAGACGGTCCGGTCCCGCACTCAACACCCCGCCAACCAACTCGTCAGCAAGTTCGGTGGTTGTGACATCAAGCACGCCAACGATAAAACCGCCCCTGACCAGATCCTCCATCGCGCGTCCGCCGGTGCCCGTTGCATGGAACACAAGCACTTCATACCCGGCCTCCTCAAGAATTTCCCGCGCTCTGGTCACACATGGGGTTGTCACTCCGAACATCGTCGCAGCGATCAAGGGTTTATCGGCGGCCGCGGGCACCTCAGCGTTAATCATCCCGGCAATCGCGCCCGCGGCGTTCGCCAGAATCTGGCGCGAGAGACTGTTGACGCCGGCGATGTCCACGACGGAATACGTCATCGTGATGTCTTTCGTGTCCACATAGGGACTGGTGTCGCCGGAGGCTAACGTAGAAACCATCAATTTCGGAACACCGACGGGGAGCGCGCGCATTGCGGTCGTTCCAATTGTTGTTCCGGCGGATCCGCCAAGCGAAATGATGCCTTCGATTGCTCCATCGTCGTTGAGCCGCTCGACAATTCGTGCGGCTCCATTCGCCATTGCGGCGACGCTATTCCCACGATCACCCTCACTCTTGAGTTCGGTCAGTGATGTCCCGCCCGCTTCTGCCACTTGCTCCGCGGACACATTCGGTTCAAAATGCGGCTCTCCCAGAATACCCGTATTGATGACGTATGTTTCGACGTTATTCGCCTCTATGCGCTCTTTGAGAAACTCAAATTCCGGACCCTTCGTATCCAATGTTCCTACCAAGCAAGCCGTTTTCGACATGTTTCAATCCCTCCGTGAGTCATCGACTGCATCAAAGCGAGCCGACAAGCATGAGTTTCATTATTGAATAGGCATTATAATTTGCCCTCTGGACAGGGTCAAGGACAATCTCTACGGCCCGCGCCGCCCAATTGTTCTGACGCAAGATGCAGGGGACACGCATCTAATTATAGAGGATGTCTCATGACGGAAGTACCTACGTTTTATGTTGGGTTTCACTCAAATCTCGGCGCGTTCAGGAAGAGTGAACACTAAAAAATTCCTCCAAGATTAGCGATCACTAACGGACTTACGATCCCTATTTGAGAATGCGCGTTGCTATACACCTTTCGCACCTCCGGTGCTTTCAATGACTGGTAGAAAGAGACGAAATATCGGCTCCGATGCTTGCCAATGAATTCGCTGGCTGTGATTGAACTCTTGGAGTGCCGAAACTGAATTCATGAACCAAGGCGCGTATCACAGTCAATTGATTATGGCTGCGTTTCCGCTGTTGATGCGATTGAGTTTTTCTGGACACGCCGGAAACCCTATGATACACTAAATTAGTCTAGTGAAAGGCATTGCAGGAATTTTCCAACCCTTATTTTATAAGTCCTTATTAGTGACTCAATGCTGCCATTTACGATAAAGGTTACTCATCAGCCGGTAGAGCGGTTGTGTCGAATTTCGGCGCGCAGCGAGCAACAGAATATCGATATCGACGTTGACATTCACGCGCACTCTCGCGAGATTCTCCCTTTGTTTGCGGGCAGACCAAGCGCAACCATGGACACCGAGGTGTTGAATGAGGCAGCGGAGTATGCCTTCGAAGCATTTATCGGGTTTCTACAGCGCAACGCTCAACCCGACATTTTCTTGCCGTTTGATCGGCTGAATCGATATCCTCACCGATTGTACTGCCTTCTCATGTCTCCGAATCGCACCCGCGAGTTGTTTGAAGTCTATAACGCGAGCGCCGGAAACCGCCTGACATACGAAGACTATGAGCTTGTGGTGAGCCGGAAGACACAGCTGCAAGATACGGAAGCCTACTTGATTGCCCCGAATAAGTATACGCTCTTTATACGACAGGCGGTTGAATCACGCGCGATCAATGTGTATCGCAGCGATTTTATCGATTTGGTCACGAACACGCCGCCTCCAATTAATCTTCATCCTCAAGATATCATTGAGGCACTTGAAACCGGTGTTCCCGCAGAATCCGATCGCCCAGCAGAAGGAGGGCAACTTCTAATGTTTTCGCCGGACGAGGAAAAGGAGGAGAAGGAGAATCAGGCTGAATGTCCGAAATGTGGGGGTCCGGTTCAGAACATAGGTGCGGGAAGATACTTTTGCTTGGATTGCGAGTGGGATAATCTTCCTACGCTGAGATGAGGCGAAACGGTTTCATTAAAAATGCAGTGCAATGCAGTGCGTTAATAGCGTTGATTAAGTTCCTGAGAGGCGGGACAAGGAAATCGCTATCGTAAGGAGTTTTCTATCGAGATTTTTTGTCGAGTAGGAATTCTACGCTAGATGGTGGGCATGGGATCGCCTATCGCCCTTGTTATTCACTCGGTTGATCCTTCGTGATCCACTAAGTTGATCCATTCTGGAGTTTTTAGAGGCTGGTGCACCAGCCGCACCCTAAAAACTTGCTTGGCGAATTTCAGACACGCCTTGGATAAATGTCAACAGAACCTAGTCGTTAGCTTGATCCGAGTGTAGGGCTCTGAAAGGCTGGTGCGCCGTGCTCACCCTACAAGTGACCTAGCCTCGAGAGTCCCGCCCTTAAGCTCCGATACCGATACCAACGCACAATCGAAGAACGACGACCGTGTTGATAAGCGCGATGAGTGCACCAATGACGGTCTGTACGAGGGTATGTCTTTTTCGTCGAACTCGCGCCCATGCGATGAGTGGCACCAAGAGAAACAGCCACGCAAAGTTCACATCATCGAGAATCAGCACAAGCACAGTAATACAGCCGGTATAGACTCCCGTGTGAAAGCTAATTTTCCAGAGTTGCGTGATGGCGCCGAAGATAATTCCGTTAGCGATATAGGTAAGCCCTGCCCAAATTATCTCGCGCGGGGCGTCGATTACGTAAAATAGGCCTAGCCCGATGCATGCCGCTCCTATGGCAAAGAGCAACGGCAAGGTGCGTTGCTCTTTGACCTCAAGATTGAGGTAACTCACCCTCCCTAGGCGGAAGAGGACAAAGATAAAAAGGATCGGCAATAGGGAAAAAAAGTGAAAGCAATCCCCATCCACATCAGCTTCACGCGAGTAGTTGCGTCGCAGTTTTCTACGATTAGCAGTGTTGCCGCAATTGGCGTGATTAGTGGATTGAAGAGAACCGATGTTGCAGCCGCTATTCGATTGTGCATTAACGCGCCTAATTTTGAGTTAACCGATTCATCTGTTTTAAATCGGGTGTGAAAGTAATGTCGATGGATTGAGATATCCAGAATCGTTTCGCCCGGTGGAAGAGATCTCTATAGATTAACCGGGTTATTGAAATCTACCATATCTAGCGGCGGCTTGCAAGCAGATTTTCCAACCTCCCGAGTGCCGCGTCCTTCTGTACAGCATTTGACTTATATTTATAGTAGTGTTTCAGCACTTTGCCCGCATACCTATCAGCGCTCCGCGGTATCGAGCCGCTCAAGCCTACTTTGGCTGGACCGACATAATACGCAGCCAGAGCGCGAACATAGCTGCCATCGTATTTCTTTAGCTGGGTTGCCAAGTACGCAACACCGGCTTTCACATTCTTGCGCGGATTGAAGCGCTCGTCTACCCGCTCATCGTGGGTCGGCTTGAGTGCATTACGATATTTGGGCACGTTAAGACGGAGATCCCGCGCAGTTCCCGGCATCAACTGCATTAACCCAACCGCCCCTGAGCTCGAAACCGCGTTGGGGTTGAAGTTAGACTCCACACGAATCACGGCGAGTATCAACTCAAGCTCGACATTGTAGCTAACCGCAATTTGCCGCAGAGAGCCGCTGCTCCTCCCCTTATTCCAATCAGACGAGTCTGGCTGCGTCCAGATACGGCGCCCCGGCTTTTGTTTGCGCTGCTGTTCAGGTTTACCGCCGAACTTCCATCCAACCGAAACGAGATGTTTGGAGTTGGGATCCGGATGAGCCACATAGGCGTAATTTAGCTGCTTGCTCCATCGACTCAGTGTTAGACCGAGGCTCCAGTGAGGCGTTGGCTCCGACTCGAATAAATCGAAGACGGATCCAAACCGGAGCGCGATGTCTTGCGTCCCAATCTCAGCGCCCATTGCCAACCCACTGGTTGCGACATTGAACGCACTATTGACTCGCAGAAGATGAGCGGGCGCCCACGTGCCACCAAATGCGAGCTGCTGCTCGAATCTCTGAAGAGACTCGCCATCGCCGTCCGTGATCGCGACGCCGGAGATGTCGCGAATGCTTGCCCCAACGCTCCAATGCGGATGAAGTCTTCCGACGATCCCCAGATCATAACTCGGAATCCAAAGACTGCCTTCGTAGGGCGCCCGATTATAGCCGACATTGGCGCCGATTTGCCATCTTTGGATTTTTGCGGCATAGGAAAGCATGGCTTGGTTGTTTCCAAACTCGAAGGTGCCAATCGGATTATTGGGTTTATCTATAAAGAAACGGTCCGCACCGTTGAGGTCGACCACGCTCAGCCCCAATGTACCGAATCGACTGAGGGGTAACGCGAATGAGAGCGCACCTTGGGAGAGGTCGTAGACTAGACTTCCGTGTTGTAAGCTTGCAAGTCCCGCGGGGTTCCATAGCGCACCGGTTGACCCGTCGGCGTTACTGATAAAAGCGCCGCCCAAGCCGAGCGCCCTTACTCCGACCGCAGGGCGCGAATCGGCTTGTGCCGCGAAGGAAGCGCAGCACAGCCATGCTGCGAGGCATACGTGGAATGCGCGTAACCCTATGCGGCAGTTTTTGAGGAGGTATAGATGATGGCAGGCTGATGTCTTCTCTGTTCTGCCCGGATTCGGAATGGGGCGGAGGACCGGTAGGACAACCATTGCATACAAATACAGCGGTATCGTTGGGTGAAGTGGAAGTTATGCAGAGGGGGCGGCAAACAGAACGCTATCCTGCCCGTATGTGAAAACCCTCGGCGCAATTGCGAGTCAACCGATTTGCAAAACGCGTATTAATCCGGTGAACCCCAACTATGTCGCTGCCACGGTCAGGAGCACCGTTTTAGTCTCGGTAGACACCATTGTGTCGGTATCGATTCCCGATTCTTTAACCGAGACGACCCGGTCAAACACGGTAACAACGAACTGGATGACCTCTAGCTGGACGCCATCCGTGTTCGAGATGGCGGGAGCAATCCACGTAGCGCTATTGGGACTGGTAACAGAAAGCGTTCCATGTTCCGTAACGTTGATCCAGTCAAGCAGGATACGGAAGCCTTGAACGCCGTCAACTGTTGCGGTTAGCTGAACGCTTTCGCCCGGTTGAACGACAGCCTGACTGACATTAACCCTTACGTTCAGGGGCAGCTGATTGTCAGGGCCTACTGACGTGAGTGAATCTTCGTCCGGATCGGTTTCTTTGACTGGGTTTTCTATGTTGCTACCGCCGCACCCAGATATCCATAGGGCAGAAGCGAGCAAGAAGACTTGCAGGAGAGCGAGTAGTCGGAAAGATGTAATCATGTTTCCTGCCTCCGGTTAAATCTGAAACAGCGCATAAAATGCACAAGTAGAAACGCAATTCCCATCACCCGGTTTCAATAAACGGCGTGCGAATATCGATTCACGGATATAACGGATTCACGGATTTCACGGATTAGAGTCACTTAATCGGCGTCGATATGCGGGTTGAGGATGCCATTTAAGAAAAGGTTGTCTATGGGATTCCTGTGAGATTTTGATTTTCTCTTTCGCCAGTCGCTCAATCCGTTAGAATTACATGCGCACGACCCGGCGACCTCGGGTTCGCTATTTGACAATGAACCTCCGGTTTTGCTATACTTACGACGATTATTCCGGCGGATCGGTTGTATTCTCGCCAACGGGGAGAAAATATGAAAATCGCATACTTTGATTGCTTTTCGGGGATCAGCGGCGACATGACACTCGGCGCGTTGGTTGATGTCGGCATTGAGCCGGGTGCGCTGAAGGCGGAATTGTCGAAATTGAAACTCGACGCCGAATTCAGCTTGGATTTTGAGAAAGCCAGCAAACACCATATTACCGGCACACGAGCGATTGTACGGACGACCGAGACTACACGGGACGATGGAAACCGGACTGCCGAATCATCAGAGGGTGCGGATTCCGATACGCACTCACATGACCACGCTCACGACACGAATCATCACGCCCACCATGAACACGGTCCCAGCCGTCATTTGTCAGACATTTTCGCACTGCTTGAGGGCAGCGACCTTGAAGCGCCGATAATCGATCGGGCGAAACAGATCTTTGATCGGTTAGCGGAAGCGGAAGCAAGGGTTCATAATACCTCCAAAGATCGGATTCATCTGCACGAAGTGAGCGGCATCGATTCAATCGTCGATGTTGTCGGATGCGTTATAGGCTTGAGTCTATTGGGAGTTGAAGAAATCTATGCTTCACCACTTGCGCTCGGCGGCGGTTTTGTTCGTTGCGCCCACGGTCTGATGCCTGTGCCGGTGCCCGGTACAATGGAACTGCTGAAAGGGGTTGCGGTACGGCAAACGCAGATTCGGAAGGAGTTGGTGACGCCTACTGGCGCGGCGATAATCACGACGCTCGCCCGCGGGTTCGGTCCCATGCCGGAGATGGTTGTCCACCAGGCTGGCTACGGCGCTGGCACGCGCGAGCTTGAGGAGCAACCGAACCTCCTGCGAATTTGTCTCGGTGAGAAAAAGGAAGGCGGTCTTGAAAGCGATCAGGTTTACCTAATCGAAACCAATCTTGACGACATGTCCCCTGAGATTACGGGCTATCTGACAGAGTTGCTGTTTGAGAAGGGCGCTCTTGACGTTTTCCTTACGTCAATCTTAATGAAGAAGGGGCGTCCGGCGACGAAACTCAGCCTCCTCGCTGCACCCGAACTTCGCGAGGGTCTTATCCAAGTTGTCCTCGGGGAAACCACAACCTTCGGAGTGAGGTGCCACGTCGTCGAGCGATCCAAACTGGCGCGTGACTTCATTGAAGTACGGACGCGGTGGGGAACAGTGCGTGCCAAACGCGGCTATATGGATGGTGAGCCGATCAAGTCAGTGCCGGAGTATGAGGATTGCAAGCACATCGCCGAGGAACACGGTGTGCCGTTTCGGCAGGTGTATGAGGAAGCGATGCGGGCGCTGGGTTGAAGGTGCTCCAATTACACAATCACGCGAGGAAAAAAGATGCGACTCACTCGACCAAGGAAATCCGCGTTAGTTCTATTTCTAATTCTTGCCACTTTTGTAACTCAAACATCGCGGGTAATTTGCGAAACCTACACGGTCGACGGATTTGAAATCCGAACCCGCCTTGTTCCCGACAAAACAAGCATTATGCTTGGCGAACCCGTGCACGTCTCGTTCATCGTGGAAAACCACTCGGCCCAGGATTTGCAGGTGCTTGTAGGCGGCGATTATAGAAACCGACTTGGAAGACCGGAGAGTTTCAGCGTCACCGTGCAAGGAGAAGACAAGCGGCATGTCCCGCAGCCCGATGCGGGGCCTGGAATGGGCGGTTTGCTTGGGCCGGAACAGATACCCGCCGGGGGCAATTACGCCTTCAGACTTTTTCTTCCAAATTGGACGACTTTTCAAGAGGTCGGTAACTACACAATGGCTGCCAGCAGAATTTTAAGCCTGCGGAAGCACACGTCGGAACTATGGAATCTTTTGGAAGTGGGCCCCCAGGTGCAAGCCGAAGCAAGTACGAAAATCCGGGTAGTTCCGTTGGATGAGGCGAAAATGGGGAACATTATTGATCGTTTAGGCAGCGCGATGTTCAGTAAGTACATTTACGAGTCTGAAGAGGCTACCGACGCCTTAGATTATATTCAAGACGAGCGGGTGATACCGTATTTCGTAAGAGCATTTGAAACAAATGGTGCCCGTAAGAAATCCATCGCCCTTCGTGCACTTTCAAAGTTCAACACTGAATCTGCGTTTGCAGTATTACAAAAGGGGTTTGAGACACAAGCGGAAGATTTAGACCGCATTACACATGGGGAATTCGCAGTCCAACGGACTGAAGCTATACACCACACAGCGGCAGGAGCTCTGGCAAGAAGTCCACATCCAAGCGTTATTCCCTATCTATTGTCGAAGCGGTGGCATCCTTACGAGGGGGTACGTATGACGATTCTGCACGCGTTGGGCGAAATGCAACCCGTGAAAGCCATTCCCATTCTGCAAGAAATGACGCATGATGAGAGCGAAAGAGTCAGCGCTGAAGCCAAACGATACTTGGAATTGCTTTCCAAGAAAGACTCGGTTTCGAAGCGCTAGTCCAATTAGTATTAACCTCTTAGCTCGACTTTGTACATTGTAGGTTGGGATCAAAGGAGCGAATAGCGACTACGATAGAAATCCCCTGCCCACCAGCTTTTGAGAGTGCCAGCGGCGCGAAAGGTGTATAGCAACACCGAATCTCGCCCACTCCAAGGTCTATCGGAGATCATCGGCGTTACCTTGTAATCACCATCCGCCGTACATGCGTATGATCCCCCGCACGGAGTTGATAAAAATAGGTGCCGTTTGCCACAGATTCCCCGCTGTTGTTGCTGCCGTCCCAATGTGCAGCGCGCCCCCGATCCGTGTAAAATCCCGCTGCCTGCCAATCTAAATCCATTAAACGCACCAATGCCCCCTTCGCGTCGTAAATCACTATGTGCACGTTCGCATCGCTCGCGAGTTGATACGGCAGCCATGTCTCCGGGTTGAACGGATTGGGGAAGTTTTGAAATAGCGCCGTGCGCTTGACCTGTCCCAGCGTTTCGATCTTCAATTCAACCGGATCGACGGCGAAGGGTGGTGTGCCAGAGTGTTCCTCGGCTATGTGAACGGCTTCGACCGGGAATGTGCTCTGCGAGAAGTTGCCCTGCGCATCGAGAACCCGAAGCGTAACCTTATTGTTCGCATGTACCGCTGACTCCGGTATGATAAAATCGATTACTTCGCTTTCCGAACTTAACAACTTACAGTCATACAATTTTATTCCACCATCCGGGTCATTGGCAACAGTTGGGCCAAGTAACTGGCTATGATGCAATCCATCCGCATCGTCTATCTGGAAGCGGAGCCTTACACCTCGCGGTGGATTCGCAAGCGGTGTGAACATCCTGATTGTCACCTGTGCGTTGAAGCCGGGTTGATCCGGGTTGAAATAACGGTGCCCATCCAACCATTCGGCTGCACATTTTGACAACCGTAACGGGTGTTTGTACCCGAAAGACATAATATCGTTGTCGCTCCGGAAGTCATGCTCTAATCCAAAGGCGTGTCCGAGTTCGTGAGCAGTGACTCCCATACTCATGCAGCGTGCTAGGATAAGAGCTTGTCCGCCGCCACTCCAAAATTTCCCCATGCCGCACAACTTGTGATCGATAAGTTTACCGATCTCCGCGATTACAACATAAACATAATTTTCATCTGCAGCCCCAATCTCTTGTTGCACTTTCAATGTGCCGTCATGATAATATCCATCGTCAAAGCGCCCCACGACTACACGCACCAGCGCTTTCCCCGCCGCATCGGATTCAATCATGAAGGTCTTTCTACCATGCCCATAGTATTCCAACTGTTCCGCGTAGAATTGCTGTACCCCCTTTATCACGGTGTCGATTCTAGTCGTCATGTCTTTCTGAGGCGTACGGTTTCTCGGCACGAAGTATATGCACCGAACCACCTCTCGTCGTCTCTCCGTCTGCAAATGGTTCTCGATGTTTTGGATGCGCACCAAGCCATCTTCACTCCCGCTCGCTATTGCGCGCCCGTCGTTTGAAAACGCGATAGTCCTTACGATACCAGCGCCTTCGTGTCCAGGCAAAAAGGCAATTAGCTTACCGTTCTCGGCGGACCACAGACTTAAAGCACGACTACTGCCGACGGCAAGTGTTTTACCATCAGGTGTAAAATCAAGCGAATAGATTGGCGCTGTACGCTGGAGTTTGCCTCGAAGTTGCCAATCTGACACCGTCCACAACTTGATATGTCCTATCCCTCCACTCGCTAGAGTTTGATTGTCGGGCGAAAATGCGACACTGGTAACATATGTAGAATCAGCCTCTAACACTGCAACAAATTTTCGCTTCGGAAAATCCCAAATCTTCACGCGACCAGGTGCTTTACTATTACTTTCTCCGACGGCAAGGTATTTGCCATCAGATGAAAACGCTAACGCCGACACATCTCTGTGCCGAAACGCAACTATTTCCTTCATTGTGCGGACACTCCATACCTTTACGTGCTCACCCGCCGTCACTAGACGCCGTTCATCAGGCGAGAAGGCGACTACCTTCACTACCGTCGATAGCCCGTTGATTACATGCTGTTTGGTTACAGTATTTTGGTGCTGCGAGACATCCCATAGTCGAAACGTCCCATCATCGCTTCCGCTGGCGAGCAATTTGCCACTCGGCGAAAAAGCCACGGAATTGATGACATCTTTGTGGCCCCGAAAACTTTTCTCCTCATTTGTCCGCAGATTCCAAATCTTTATGAGGTTGTCTTCGCGGGCGTTAGCACGCCCGGCAGCTGCAATAAGCGAGGAATCCACAGGTGAATATGCGAGCGAGTACACCGCCCTGCCATACTCAAGGATGGTCGTTTCTCCCGCAATACCGGCGCCCGGAACACATAACAAAACGCTAACCCAAACCAATAGATATTTGAATTGCATTCAATGACTCCCTATTCTTTGTTAGTGGGAAGTTAGCGGCGGCACTCAGTGGTAGTATGTGCAAATAACAAGTGATTCTTTTGGCAAGAAAATGTGACTAAGTGTTGGGTGTCGGCGCGGTTAGTAAGAGATCTTTATTGCATTAGGATCTCTATCGCGCTCGCTATCCACTCGCTTGATCTTTTCGCTCGGTTGATCCTACCGGCGTGGAAGAATAGGTTTCTGTGTCAGTCTCGTAAGTATCAAATACTTAGCGAGGAGACCATTAAGACGGTGCGAGGGAAAAAAGAGTTGCCTTTGTCTCATTTTATCGCGTAGTCAATCAATTCGGCGATGCCGATCGGCGTTTCTATTTTGACTGGTCCAACCCCCGGCGCTAACCACAGGGTTCCCAACGATAGCTTCGGCATTTGGTTCAAAATCTCAGCTGCTGCCAATTCGCGAATTTTCGTTTTTAGAAACGCGCGTTCCTTCCCATGATTTACTGGTATTAGATCAGTTTCAATTTTTGTGGTTTCTACTGACGGTGTCTCGTAATATTCAATCTCAATGCAGCCCTCAAACCTACCTTCGGGCGTGGCGACAGTTTGCAGTTCTTCGTTAATCCGCGCCGAAATCACCGAATGGGCTTCCAATACGTGAGAGAAAACGGCCGAATCATGGCGAATGCGCAGGCCTATACCAAACACTCGCCATGTCTTGCCGGGAACCAGCGGCGGTTTGAGGAATGCGAAGTAATTACTGCGTTCCAATATATCCATTGAGTAGGTAAATGGTCCGAGATAACCAAAGCGCTTAACGTTCCCATTGTCTTCTACAATTCGTATCCTGATGGAATAAGGAATATCAATTTCTTTTTCATTCCGGTCGGTAATTCCGATTTCACCGGGACTGATCGGATGGATTATTCTTCCGGGGGTTGCTATATTCGAGCGTGCCTGAAAGAAATTTAATTGATCTTTTTCAAGTGGCCGGTTGTAGCTGAAAGAGTGGGCTCGATTGGTGTTATGAGTATTGAGAAAATTGGCATTGGTTACTACTCGCGTCCACTTGGAGCCGTCTGCGTTGCGGTATACCCAACGGCTGCCAAGTGTCATGGGATAATAAGGGGTGGATATCGGTACGTCATTAATGGGATTTCCGCCTCCCACGGATTCGACTATCGGTTTATCTACAGCTTCCTCCCCGCCGCACCCGGAAATCAATAGGACAAAAATAAGACTCGCGGGTAGTAGCCAGTGGTTAGTGACCAGTGAAAACTGATGTCTCGTCACCCGCTGTCTTTCTTGCGGAGATCTCGTTCTGAAGTATTGATTTCTTAACACTGATACCTCTCTACTTTAGTAGCCGCCGACCGAATGCCGGTGCGCCATCGCGAAGTCTCACTGACCATTCGCACCAGCCAACCGTCATTCATTACTGCCCTTTTTAACATCGAACGCGATTAATTCTGAAATTCCCGAGGCGTCCTGTATCTTTACGGGGCCGACCTCCGGCGCCAACCACAAGCTAGCCGATTGAAAGTGCGGCATTGCCTTCCGAATCTCAGTTTCCGCTGTCTTGGGAATTTCGGCTTCCACATATTTGCAGATTTCCTTCCACACTTGAGGGAACTCGCGTACATTGATGTCATCGCAACTAGACAATGTGAGTTTTTTTGTTTCTATTTCGAGCCGCGTCTGGTAATAATGAATTTCAAGACAATCCTCAAAAGTACCAGCCGGCGTCACGATTGATGCGCGGTTCGCGCCAATCTTCGCCCAGATTTCTAGATGTGCGTCAAGCGAGTGGGAAAACCATTGAGGCGCTATATAATGTTCGATACTAAATCTTAGGTCGAGCGCGTTCCAAGCCGCACCGGGGACAGGTGGAGACGCGAGCAACGTAAAGTCACTGTGCCTTAACTCATGTATTTTATAGGTACGTGAGCCGACAAATTGATAGCGTGTATTTACCTCAAATCCGTTGAATATCCCATGGACCGTTTTGCTGATCTTATAAGGGATTTCGATAGTCCTGCCGAGCCGGTTTTGAAGTTCCGTTAGGCTAATCGGGTGGACAATCTGGTCGGATGTCACTATATACGAGGAAGCCTTCACAAACACCAATTGTTTGGCTTCTTCATTGCCCTCAAGTGGAGGATTGTCAATGAAAAAAAGGCGTAATTTATGACGATTAACCACCTCGGTCTCTGCTACCTCCCGCGTCCATTCGGAGCCGTCGGTATTGCGGTATACCCAGCGGCTACCGAGTGTAGTTGGAAAATAGGGAGTAGATATGGGGACGGCTAGCTCTGTCTTTTCCTCGTCATTCACACTTCCGCCCAATGACTTATCAAAAACTTCCTGGCCGCACCCCGATATCAAAATGACAGATATAAACTGAAGGGCAAGAACAGCCGCGGCCAGTGATCGATAGCTCGCAAATCCTAGATGCGGCGGATATTGTGAATTAAAGCACAGATAACAGTACATTTCTGCCTCCTCCGGACAACACAACGCAAAACGCGAAGAGTCAATATCCGGCTAAACGCATCACTTTTCGCTGCGAGAGGTTTTACCCCGGCAGGCAGGTCGTTTGCCGGGAGATATTGTCTTCAATCTACAATCGAAAACGGCTATTGGTTCATCTAGTCATCATCTTCAGCGTTGGCTACCCGACTCGTGTTGTAGTAATTTAAACCACGCATGAAGGCGTGTCTTTTGCCATCGTCGTTTAAGCACCCCGAGGCATGGGCGGCGAGGGAGATTAGACGGTGCACAACCGGCGTTTCTTCACGGAAGACATGATTCCGTATTCTTTCGTCTCAATGACACTGGTCATGGGTTGAATCACGGCGGAAACGGCATGCTATTTCCGCTTGCGATAACCGTTCGCTTATTGTGGTACGGCCCTCAACTCACGTTTCGCTGTAAAGAAGCAAATTCTATGCCAAAACCGAAAACAGGCATTATTTGGGGATTTGGTGATGCCATTGCGCATAGGCGTGGTACGGGTTCAGCGATATAAATTTTTCTTGGGGAGGAGAGGAAGTGCGATGCTGAAAATTAGAAAGGGGTGGAACGTTTGGGCACGAAATTCGGCAAAATTCGCGTAAAGGGTCGCTCAAACCCACGTCAGACAAAGGTTTGAGCAAGGTGCCACAAAAGGGGACAAAAATACGAAATGTTCCACCCTTTTGCAAGGGAGTATGTAGGCGGCGTAATCGAAATCTTTGGCTGGCTTAGGGTGTTGCTAGCCGCGCGCGGTTTAAGCGATTGTTTAGAGCCTTCCTTGACATGCCGAGAAGTTGAGCCGCAATCGTTTGATTGCCATCGGCACGCTTAAGCGCCTCCTCAATCAGAAGCGGTTCTACTTCTTTCAACGAGGGTAGACTTGTTGCGCTTGCCAATGCCTCGGCAAACCGGACCTCCCCCGCTCCGGGCAGCGCCCCCGCGTGCAAAGCGGCAGTTTGTTCGTCAATCTCTTGCCGGAAGGATTCGGTGGAGAGGACACCGCCTTTGTGTCTGCTAACGGCATCACGCACCATCCCCTCAAACTCTCTGATGTTTCCGGGGAAGTGGTAAGCCGCAAGCAACGTAAAGAGTTCGGGCGGCGGGACGGGTATTTTCTTTCCAAGCATCTCCGCGGCTCGTTTGAGGAAATGGGAGGCGAGCAAGGGAATATCTCCCTTCCGCTCGCGCAGCGGCGGCAGGTGCACATGATGCGTTCGGAGGCGAAAGTAGAGATCGTCGCGAAAAGTTTCGTCTGTCATCAAGGATTCGATTGACCGATTCGTGGCGACAACAGTTCTGGCTTCGCTCGTTCTTGGGGTGTCGTCGCCCAGTTGATAATATTGCCCCTTTTCCAAAAGGCGCAGGAGTTTGCGTTGCGGCTCCATGCCGAGGTCCCCGATCTCATCAAGGAACAGCGTGCCGCCCGACGCCTGTTCTATCAAACCCCGTCGATCCGAATCCGCGCCGGTGAATGCGCCTTTTTCGTGACCGAAGAGCGTGTCCGAAAACAGTTGATCGTCGGCGCCTGCGATATTGATTGGAACAAACGTCCCTGATCGCCCGCTCAGTCGATGAATCGCCTCCGCAATCTTCTCCTTGCCGACGCCCGTTTCCCCCGTTATCAACACGGTGTCTCCGGTGACGGCGATGGATTCCACTTGTCGAAAGATTGAGTACATCGCCGGGTCTTGAGTGATAATATCGGAAAACACTTCGGGGTGTTCGGGGCGGCTGGAACTCAGACGCTCTCTAAGTTGGCGATTTTCGGAGCGCAAGTCGCCAATTTCCGCCACACGCCGGGTGATGTCGCGCCAATCAAATCTAGCCAACACCGGGTTTCCATTCTCATCGTGAACAGTTGTGGCATTCAGACTCACATTGATTGTGCACCCATTCGTTCTCCGCAACGTCTGTTCGGCGTCGTGTATTCCGCCGGTCTCTGCAATCACACGAAACAGTTCCTTCGCATCTTCGATACAATCTTGATGATACAACTTAAAAATGGGATGCCCGATAATTTCCGATCTCCCGTAGCCCAATATTTCAATCACAGCCTTGTTGCACTGGAGGATATTTCCCGTCACCATATCAACGGAAACAAACATATCGTGGGCATGGAAGTAAATGTCGAAATACTCCCGCACCGACTCATCGCTCTCAAGCAATAGCTGCTTCGTTAGCCGCTGGTATTCGACTTTTTCCCGCTCTAGTTCCGCGACGCGTCGCTGCAATTCATCAATGGGTTGCACTTGGGATTTACCCTCGTCTATCATTTTTCCATGCATCGGGATAATCGCGGCGTGCGGACGCGAATTTCTATCGGTCGGATAGTTTGCGAATCGTGTTTTCCAAAATAACACGATTCCTCAGTGGCGTCAACAGTTGAGAGGAGGTCTTCTGGGGAAAACGCATCAGTAGTCGAACGCCACATGAAAAGCGTGGCGATAGGGGATTTGAACATTATTCTTACGGAGTATATAACACAAAAGAAGCTGGTGCGCCATGCGCACCCTACAAGAACTGTGCCTTCAGGAAGGAGCAGGTCGCGATTCGAAAATCGCTCTTTCGCAGTAGCGGTTAGGAAACCGAACTGCATAAACTCCAATTGATTTGCGAGAGTTCACGACTGCGGCGGTTCGTTTTCCACAAGACGAACACCCAGGGTGCACAAGTCGCAACTGCCGCAACGATAGTGCGCCTCAACAGTCTCACCGAAATATTCGCGCACCAACCGTCCCCGACAATTTTTCTCCCGCGCATACCGTTCAACCTGATCAATCTGCCGATATTTGCGTCCTTGGTAATCCGCGAACCCCAGCTCGTCCGCGGAGGCTGCCGCCAGCAAATCGCTGTCTTTGAACAACTCGATGAGCAATAAATCCTCCGCTCCCCAGTATCTCAGGAGCCCGTCGTTCTGAAAATCGATGAGTTGTTCCATGAGACTGTGCGGAAGCAGGCTGAATTTCCGACAGAACTCGAGAAAATTGATGGGGGATTTCCGCCTCAACTGCTGAAGTAGCGCGCGTTGCGATTCGTTCGCGGGATTTGCGGCGGAGGTGTTTGGCGAAGATAGGCGCACATTGAGTCTTGCGGGCACATTGTACCGTCTCCTGAGAAACCCGAGTTTTTCGAGATAGCTGATCCCGACTCGGATTTTCGCCTCCTTGAAACCGCTCAACCATCCCAGTTCCTCCGCTGTCCCCATGCGAAAGTTATCCACAGCGGGAAGGGTTTCCAGGATTTCGAGGAGTTTCGCGAGGTCGCGCTTATTCAGGATGTTTTCCTGATTGATGAACCATTCATGGAGTTCTCGGTCATCGGGACAGTACAGCAACACGCAGTGAGAGGGTTTCTCATCCCGACCGGCGCGTCCGGCTTCCTGATAGTATGCCTCCAGAGTGCCCGTCATTGTCCAATGAATAACGTAGCGGATATTGGGTTTGTCGATTCCCATGCCGAACGCATTTGTCGCGACGACGAGGTCCACTCCGTCCGGACCGTCATTGAAAAACCGGTCCTGCACCCCCTTACGATCGTTCGCCGACAGTCCGGCATGATAAAAATCAGTCTGAAACCCACGCTTATTTAGATGGCGTGCGATGTTCTCGGTTTCGCCGCGCCTGCCGGCATAAATGATGCCGTTCCCCTCAAGCTCCCGAAGGCAGGCTTCAAGGTATTCGTACTTTTTCGCATCGTCGGGGGCCTCATACACACTGAATTTTAGGTTGGGGCGTTGGACGCTGCGCGAGAACTGACGGCACATCTTGCCATCAATACCCAAAGCGTTGAAAATATCCTCTCGAACTTCGGGCGTAGCCGTAGCGGTGAACAGCGCGGTTGTACGCGGATGCAACGCCTGAATCGCATCACGGAGCCCCAAGTATGCGGGCCGAAAATCGTGACCCCACTGCGAGATGCAGTGCGCTTCGTCAATAACAAACTGCGATATCGAGAGCGAATCCAGCAAATCCAGAAACCGGCGGCTGCGAAGACGTTCCGGCGCTATGTACAGTAACTTAACTTCCCCTCGCGTTAGGCGTCCAAACTCCCACTGGTACTCATCCAACCGCAGGCTGCTATTTATCAGCGCGGCGTCGTGAATGCCGTGCCCCTTCAATCCGTCAACTTGGTCTTTCATCAATGAAATCAGGGGTGACACGACGACGGTCAAGCCCGGCAGCATCAGTGCGGGCAGTTGGTAGCATAAAGATTTTCCATATCCGGTGGGGAACGCGGCCAGCACATCCTCCCCATTCAGGATGGCTTCGACAATCTCGCGCTGAGTTGCTCGAAAGCTAGTGTGACCAAAGTGCCGCGTTAGCGAGGCAAGTAGTTCGTCCCCTTCGATTGCGGTGTCGGCGGGTTGGTCGACTTCCGGGTTGGGAGATGGATTGGAAGTGTCCGGAGGCGATTCAAGAAGCTGGTCGATTTCTTGGAGTAACGCCTGAAAATTCCTCATGAGGTGGGGAGCGCAACATCCTGAAAGCAGTGGCTGAGTTCAGCCAAGATTTTGGGAAAACGATACAATAACAGGGGCAACGCCACGAAAACTGGTTGAGGAAAGAAAAGATTGGAAGGGTGGAAGAGCGGAAGGTTGGAAGATTCCCTTCCATGTCCCCTCAAGATGTGAAGTTTGTTCTCTAGACTTTTCTGGTTATTACCTCGCGACTCTGTCCTGGAATCAATCCTTGAATCTAAAGCGAATAATATGAAAAATGGCGGCAATCCCGTCTTTCCAGTTGACAGATTTTCCTTCGTGGTAATCGCGTCCGTGATAGGCGATCGGCAGTTCAACGACGCGGCATTTCCGGCGGGCAAGCTTTGCCGTAATTTCCGGCTCAAATCCAAACCGGTCCGAGCGCAACGGGATGTCCTTCAGAATTGAAGTCTTGATGACTTTGTAACAGGTCTCCATATCGGTAAGGTTGAGTTGGGTAAACAGATTGGAGAGGGAGGTCAAGGCTTTGTTGGCGAAAAAACTGCGGAGCAGAAAGTGTTGCCGTGACGCCAAGAAACGCGAACCGTACACGGCATCGGCTTCTCCGTTGAGGATTGGCTGGATCAACTTGGGGTAATCCTGCGGGTCGTACTCCAAATCCGCATCTTGGATGATCGTAATGTCCCCGGTGACGTGTTGAAAGCCGGTCCTCAGTGTTGCGCCTTTGCCCCGATTTACGGAGTGGTAGAACACCCGCACATGGCTGTCGTCCGATCCCTCAATCTTTTTGAGTAATTCGCGGGTGCCGTCCGTCGAACAATCATCCACGAGAAGAATCTCTTTTTCCATACCGATGTCAACGGCTTTGACCTGCCTAAGTATCTCCTCCAACGTCGTGACTTCGTTGTAGATTGGAATAACAACCGATAGCTTGTGTGCCATACAAATACACCAATCTCTCGCCATTGAGCAGTTGAACCGTTAGGTATAGACAACCCGCACCTTAATGAGCATAACACACGGGCGAAATCGATTCAACTCTTTTCGTGTGTCCGGCACGGCTCAGAATGTGATAATATCTATTGCGGTTTTGAATGAAAGGAGGTAAAAGACAATGTCGAGTATAAAAGCGGAAGGTTTCAATCACGTTGCTATCTGGGTCAGCGATGTGCGAAAGTCTGCCGATTGGTATATCGCTAACTTGGGATTGGAAGAGGTACGCGTTGCGGAGAACCGCATCTTTTTGCGTTTGGCAAACGGTGAAGTGTTGGCGTTATTCCAAGCGTCCGATCCGGCGCAGATCGGCGCCGGTGTGCATCATCTTGCGCTCGATCTACATGATGGTACGGAAGAAGAGGCGCTTGATACGCTTCGCCAGAGGAATATTCCACTCACACGGCGCGGCCCGAGTCTGAGTTTTCAAGATCCAGATGGGCATTGGATACACTTTGGCTAGGCATCTATCTTATCTTCCGCATTATCGAGCACCTAAACGTTTTATTTCTCAGTTGGCCGTATCCCGCTCCATAATTGACAGCGCGCCATTATCCCTGTCGGAATAATTCTTTCAGCAAGTAACGCTCGTCTTTGGTTCTATGACAGTCTTTGAGAAGGTGTTCCTTCGTAGAATGATTTTCACTCCAGCGGAGATCAAGCGAGTGGATAACGAGCGCGATAGAGATTTTAGATGTCTATAGAATCGTGATGCGTCCAATCTCTGCGCTCCAGCGGGGATCAAACGAGTGAATAGCGAGTGCGATAGAGATCTTCAATGTCGAGTGTTACTTGGTAGCGTCCCATCATTCCTGTCGGAATGATTCATTCAGCAAGCAACACTTTTGTACCGCAAACTGTTAGTTTGCGATCACAATCCATCAGCGGTACACGTTCATTTTTCGCTCTATGACTGGCTTTCCGAGAGTGTTACTTGAAAGAATTGAGGTTGATGATGGAAGGGCAAAATCGGTCAATCAATCGGACTCACGGTAGTACCTTGGTGATATTTGCTCGTTTGCGGATATATACTCCAAGATGTGGTATGTGAAAATTCAAGATTGCACAAGTCTATTATGCGGAAGATGAGTCTATAGTAAAACCGATAATTATTTACACACTGCAATGGGTTTGTTTTCTAACCGCGCCGGTATTTATCCATTCTCGAAGGTTTGTTTTCTGACCGCACCTATCGAAATATGTGTAAATATGAATGGAATTGACTATAGAGTCGTAAATTAGTGGTGAGTAAAACGCCGGCAGGAAGTGGTGCAACGGAATCGAGGCAAGAATCTCGTCGCATCTTCGCTGAAGGGAGTTCTATGTCCTGTCTATCGAGCAAAGTCGGGGGACCTGAGGCGGCATCGAAGCGTTGGCGCTTGGCGTTGCATCTTGACATTCGTCGTTCCGGCTGCTACAATTTCTCATCGTTCACGGAGGATTTAGTCTTGCCGATATTCTAGAATTCGGCACAACACGACGAGGAGCGCGAATCACGATGGTAAAGGTTGGCATTGTGGGGGCGTCAGGTTATACGAGCAGCGAGTTACTGCGTTTCCTGATTAGCCACCCGGGCGAGTTAAAAATCGAGATGGTCACGTCGGAAACGTACCCCGGTCAGCGAGTTGACCGGATAATGCCGAACCTTCGCGGCTTGATCGACCTTGAATTCGAACCGTTGGAGATTGAGGCGTTCGGAGATCGGGTGGACGCGGTCGTTCTTGCCGTCCCGCACAAGGTTGCGATGTCGTATGCACCGGAGATTCTAAAACAGGGGCTTCGCGTTATTGATTTCAGTGCGGATTATCGTTTGGACGACCCCGATACGTATCAGGGATGGTACCACCTCGAGCACTCGGACCCCGAGTGGATGGAGCGTGCAGTTTACGGTCTGCCGGAACTTTATCGAAACGAGATTCGCACGGCAAAACTCGTGGCGAATCCCGGGTGCTATCCGACAAGCGCCATTCTCCCCACGCTGCCGCTGCTTGCCAGAGATTTGGTTGAACCGAGTTCCATCATAATTGACTCGAAGTCCGGAATCTCCGGCGCCGGGCGCACTCCCAGCGCGACAACGCACTATCCCAATCGAGAATCGAATTTCATCGCATACAACATAGGCACACATCGCCACACTCCGGAGATCGAGCAGGAGTTGAGCAAGATCGCCGGCGAGACTATCCGCGTAACCTTTACGCCCCATATCGTCCCGATGACGCGGGGGATTCTAAGCACTATTTACTTCCAACTCAAAACCGAAATTTCGACCGAGTCGTTATCGGCGGTTTATTCGAAATTCTATGAGAAAGAACCGTTCGTCCGTGTTCTCGATCCAGGTGAATACCCGCAGACGAAGGCGGTTGCCGGAACCAACTACTGCGACATCGGGCTTGAAGTTGACGTGCGCACGAAACGAGTCGTCGTGTTGGCTGCGATTGACAACCTCGGCAAGGGCGCGTCGAGTGCGGTGGTGCAAAACCTGAATATCATGTTCGGGTTAGACGAAACTGCCGGGCTGCGCATTCCGGGTATGATGCCGTAGCGGAGCGATGCCGCACAATCGGCGCAGCACGCGTGCATAACCCGAAAAAATCTTTCTTCCTCCCAACCCCTGTAAAGAATTCGGTGGCGTTATTCTTTCTGATTCACCGACGAGATACGAGTGTAAAAAAATGCCAGCGATTCTAGTCGTTGCCGGTGAGCCATCCGGCGACTTGCAGGCATCTCGGGTTGCAACTCAACTCCAAACTCTCCGTCCCGATATCGAACTCTTAGGGATGGGGGGCGACCGTATGGAAGCCGCGGGAGTCTCTCTCGTTTATCACATTCGTGATTCGGCGGTGATGGGCATCGGAGAGGTGCTCTCCGCGATTCCGGCTTTCCTAAAAAAACAGCGGCACTTAAAGCGGCTCATTCGTAAAAAGCGCCCCGACGCGGTCGTGCTCGTCGATTTCGCGGAATTTAACATGGGGCTTGCCACGTGCGCGCATCGACTGCGAATACCGGTCGTCTACTATATTCCTCCCAAAGCGTGGGCGTGGCGCGGGTATCGCGCGAAGAAAATCGCGAATAGAACCAGTGCCGTTGCCTCAATCTTTCCTTTTGAGACGGACTTCTACCAGCGTGCGGGTGCGTGTGCGCGATTCGTCGGCCATCCACTGTTGGACTACGCAAACTCGGAGCTCGGCATAACGGAAGCCCGTGAGAAACTTGGCTTGGCTACGAATGCTCCTGTCCTCGGCTTGATGCCGGGCAGTCGGCGGCGAGAGGTGAAAGCCTTGTATCCCGTGATGTTGGACGCCGCCGAAGGTGTCCGTCGAATCCTACCCGACTGCCAGTTGATTTTGCCGCTCGCGCCAAGCATCCCTCCGGAAACCTTGCCCGAAGCCCCTATGATTAAAATTATCAAAGACGCCACATACGAGGCTATGCGCGCCTCCGACCTGATATTGGTAGCATCGGGCACAGCCACGCTTGAAGCCGCATGTCTCCTTACGCCTATGATCGTCCTCTACAAGTTGTCGCGGCTCAGTTGGTGGACGGCGCAGCGGTTCGTCAAACTCGATTCGAGCGCGTTGCCGAATATTGTCGCCGGGCGCCAAGTCGTTCCCGAACTTTTGCAGGATGACGTGCAAGTTGAGCGGATTACTTCAATCGCGCTCGACCTGCTACAAGATTCGGAAAAACGAGAGGAACAGCGCAAAGCGCTTTACGAGGTACGCCGGCAACTTGGAGATTCCGGAGCGGCGGAACGAACGGCTGAGTTGATATTGGGCTACGTCGAATCATGAGAAACTATCTTTACTTCGTCATCACGCGAAGAGTTACGGGTTTTGTTCCCACCCTCCTGTTAGCCCTGCTCACACCTTTGAGTTACCTCTATGCGGCGACTGTGAAACTTCGCAACTGGCTCTACGATTGCCGCGTCCTCAAATCGAAGCAGCTTCCCTGCACCGTGATTAGTGTCGGCAACATTGCGTCCGGCGGTACGGGCAAAACGCCGGTAGTCATTTGGATTGCAAAGGCGTTGCTCGATGCCGGTCGCCGTCCAGCCATCCTGTTGCGCGGCTATCACCGCCAACAAAAAACACCGGGGTCGCAGGTCGTGTCCGACGGTCGAAAGATTTTGGCGTCGGTTGAGACGAGCGGCGATGAAGCCGTGATGATCGCGCGGGAACTGCCAAGCGTTCCAGTGCAAATCGGGAAAGATCGCCATGAAGCCGGCTGCCACGCCCTAGGTCGATTGAAGTGTGACGTACTCATTTTGGATGACGGTTTTCAACACCGAAAATTGGGGCGAAATTTGGATATTGTTACCGTGGACGCAACGCAGCCGTTCGGAACGGGAAAGCTGCTGCCCGCGGGAACCTTACGCGAACCGGCATCGGCGTTGCGGCGGGCGGATCTGATTATGCTTACCAGAGTTGACATGGCGGAATTTGTGCATGAGGTCCGTGAGGACATCGCCGCGCTGGCAGGGGATACGCCGATTATAGAGAGCCGCCATGAGCCGACGCGGCTCTACCGGCTGGATGGGGGCGGAGACGTTGATGTCTGCCTCCTGAAGGGGAAGGACGTATTGGCTGTGTGCGGGATTGGCAATCCGGGGGCGTTTGTAGACACGCTGCGCCGGTATGATCCGGAAGTTATTGAGTTACTGCCGTTTCCCGACCATCGTCAATACTCCCGTGCGGATTTCACCAGGATTCAACAGGAGGCGAAAGAGGCGGGGGCGAACTACATTGTCACCACCCGTAAAGATGAACTCAAACTGTCGGCTTTTGTCGCGGAGGAAGGGGATGCGCCCCCCGTTTTGGTTCTCGCGATTGAAGTATCGGTCACGGATGGAGAGTGTCTGTTGACTCGGTGCTTGCAGGAATGTGAGGCGTGAGAATGGCTGTTCATCAATTGGGCATCGGGGCTTGACGGCGAGATGAGAAGACGATTTGCATAGATGGAAAAGGAGAAATTGATGAAATTCCGACAAAAAATCACACTTAGTCTCATACTCTGCCTTGTTCTGAACAGCGCTGTATTTGCGCAATCCGTTCACATCCCCGACCCCAATCTGCGCGCGGCGATTATAGAGGCGCAGGGGCATGACCGTGTCTCGATAGACGCTTTGCGCGGCTTGAAGGGTCTTGATGCGAACCGTCGCACTATCGCAAACCTGTCCGGGCTTGAATATGCTAATAACCTCGAATGGCTGTTCATAGGAGTCAATCAGATCACCAACCTCGGTCCGTTGTCCGGCATGAAAAAACTGGAAACGTTGCACATTTACACGAATCCCATTTCCGATATCAGCCCCCTGGCGAATCTTGACAGCTTGAAATACCTTAATGCCAGTGGATGTCACATAGTAGACATTTCGCCTCTAGCGAACTTAACCGAACTTATCCACCTTCATCTCAGTTGGAATCGCGTAACCGATATTTCGGCGCTTGCAAACTTGAACAACCTAGAACTGCTTAAACTTCGGAACAATCCGATTATTGAGTACGGGGCTTTGCACGGCTTGTCTCTCGACTACGTGGAATATGACCAGGCGTGCGATATACCGCCGCCCCCACTGCAGCCGCGGTTGAGCAATCGGACGTTTCCATCGGTGTTCGGCGCGTGGGGGAGCGCTACAATTACAAATCAACCCCATTTATCTGAAATTGAGAAAATCACGCAATATGATCTCTATTTCACCGGTGACGTTTTCTATCAGCATTTTTTAGACACGGGATACGGCTGGGAACTGCGGAGTCCAATTTCGGCGTCAACTCGGATACGCGACGACTACCTGGCCATTAATCCCAATATGATCTTTCTCATCGAGATTAGCATGCGGGACCTCGATAAAACGCGTTTTGCTGCAGATTCGCCGTACTGGATTAAGGGGGCTAACGGCCAACCGGTTGCGGGCACCCAGGGCACGTATTTGCTGGATTTTACGCATCCGGACGTCCAAGAGATGATTGTGGGGCAGGCGCTTGCGGTGGAGCGTTGCGGGCTGTATGACGGGGTGGTTTTTGACTGGTGGAGCGAAAAGACGGCCGTGCTCGCGGATGAATCAAATTTGTGGACTGGAGGCTATGTCGGGTTTGAAGAGGAACAAAACGCGCGCGATATCATTTTGGAGGGCATACGGTCTAACGCCAGGCCTGAATTTCTTGTGTTTGCAAACACGAACTGGGCAACCATCCCGCGCACGGGGCACCAGGTCAACGGCAGTTTTATGGAGACGAGCGTACCTTGTAGTCAACACACGCAGGGCCCCAATGCGCATGAACTTATCAGACAACGATTAATCGAATCAGAAGTTTCACTTCAATGGTTGCAAGGCGGACTGAAGGAGCCCCGTATCGTTAGTGTGGAAGGCTGTGCGTTTTCGGACGAATCGCCGGACAGTCCTCGTAACCTGCGCTGGATGCGCGCAATAACGACGCTCAGTCTGACGCATTCGGATGGGTACGTATTGTTTAAAAATGGACATGGCCATGACAATTATTACTGGTACGATTTCTGGGATGCGGATTTAGGGCGACCGGTGGGGGAGAAGGGGCAAGTGTATCAAGGGACAGCCGGGCTTTATATACGGGAGTATACGAATGGTTGGGCTGTATACAATCACAGCGGGTTGCCACAGGTGATACGTTTGCCGGAGAAGGTGCAGGGGGTCGCCAGCGGGCTGGTAAACGTGGAGCATGCGTTGCCCGACCTCGACGGCGAGATGTATCTAAAGGCAGTGGTCAGTGACCAGTTGCCAGTGGTCAGTGAAAACGCGGCGGATGTGAACGGGGACGGGGTGGTGAATATCTTAGACCTGGTACTAGTTGCTCAGGGGATTAGCGGCGGTGATGGCGAGGGCGACGTGAACGGGGACGGGGTGGTGAATGTGTTTGACCTTGTTCAGGTCGCCGGGGCAATCGGAGGTGGCGGAGCCGCACCTTCGCCACATTCCCTAGACCCGTCGATTATTAGCGCTACGAATGTCGAGAGATGGCTAACGCAGGCGCAGGGCTTGGGCGTCGGCGATGCGAATTTTCAACAGGGTATCCGTTTCCTTGAAGGTTTGCTTGCGGCATTGACGCCGAAAGAGACGGCGCTGTTGCCGAATTATCCGAACCCCTTCAATCCGGAGACATGGATACCGTATCATCTCGCGCGAGGGGCGGAGGTGACGATTACGATTTATGACACAAAGGGGACGCCGGTGCGGCGGTTGGCGCTCGGGAATCAGGCGGCGGGACATTACGCAGAACGTGGAAAGGCGGCGTATTGGGACGGACGGAACGAAGACGGGGAAGCGGTTGCAAGCGGGATTTATATGTATCAATTTCGGGCGGGTGATTATGCGGCGTCGCGGCGGATGGTGATTGTGAAATAGTGGCCAGTGGCCTGTGATCGGTGACCAGTTAAAACCCGGTGGACGTGAACAAGGAAGGCGTGGTGAATGTGTTTGATTTGGTGTTTGTGGCAAATCAATTCTGAATCACAGATTACACGGATTTCACGGATTAGGTGTTGTAGCAAGGAGGAGGCCTCCGTTTAAAACTACGTCCTAGGGAATCGTTAAAGATTAGGAGGAGAATTTGATGAACTTCCAGCAGAAAATCACACTCAGTCTTTTGCTCACTTTCGTTTTGGGAGGCGCTGCGTTTGCGCAGGTGGTCGACATCCCCGACCCCAATTTACGCGCCGCAATCGCGGACACGCTGAATATCGCCCATGACGCTCCCATCACGCAAGATGACATGAATCGGCTGACAGACCTTGACGTTCAAGACCACGGGATTGCAAGTCTAACCGGCTTGGAGTCTGCTTCGAATCTTATCTCCCTTGTGATTGCCGACAGCCCGATAACCGATCTTCGTCCTATAGCTGGCTTAGCGCAATTGGAACGCTTGTATATGTGGTCAATTCCCCGGCTTGACATTACCCCGTTAGCCAATCTCACAAACCTCCGAACCCTTGCTATCGCAGCGTGTGATATCGACGATATTAGCCCATTGGCAACTTTAACCCATCTGACCAATCTAAACGTTAGGTTTAATCGAATTGTGGATGTCAGCCCGCTTGCACATTTAACAAAATTAGAATCGTTAGATATTCGAGATAACCACATCAAAAATCATGATTCGCTTGACGGACTCACTTTGGTTGAATTTTTATTCGACGAAATCTGCGAACTCGCACCGTATTCGGTCAATGATAGAATTAAGAATAGAAACTATCCCTCCATAGTCGCTAGGTGGAGTGGACCCACTTGGCCTCCTATTCTTAATCGCCCCGGACTGACCGGTATCGAAAATGTGGCACGACACGACCTGTGGTTTAGTTTTCCTATGTTCGGCTTACACTTTGAATATGGCCCCGACGAAATTAGGCTTGTCGGTGACCTTGACGATGCAATACAGAGGCGAGAGGAATATCTCGCCATTAATCCTAATATGATTTTCCTTGTTCAAGTTAGAATGAGGTCCGGTGGCGATCTTAGCTATTTACCTGAAGACTCTCCGTATTGGATAAGAGACGCGCAAGGAACATCATTCGAGAAGAGTTAATTGATTTCACGCACCCGTACATTCAGGATAGAGTCGTTCAACAGGCACTTGAAGTATCGAAGTGTGGTTTGTTCGATGGCATTTTCTTCGATTGGTGGAACGAACATAGGCCTGTTCTTGCTGATCGTTTCGGCGATTGGTCACATAAATTCCGGGGGAATGAAGCGGAGCAACGTGCTCGAGACAACATTCTACGGCGCATCCGCGCTGGAACTAGGTCCGATTTCTTGATTATGGGTAACACAAATTTCAGTATAATCCCCAGGACCGGTCCCCACATCAACGGCGGATTTATGGAAACAACAATCCCAGGTTCAGAGCCTTCTGATTTTATAGAAGAAGTACTCTCTAAGGCGCGACAATCGCTATTATGGATGGAGCACCACGTGCGAACCCCGCAAATAAATAGTTTAGAAGGCTATAGTATACCGAGCCAGCCTCTCGATTCTCCCCGTAACCTGCAATGGATGCGTGCATTCACCGCGTTAAGCCTCACGCATTCTGATGGATATGTGGTATTTACTGATAGGATTACCCACCATCACTATTGGTACGATTTCTGGGATGCGGATTTGGGGCGGCCGGTGGGCGCAAAGGGACAACTGTATCAAGAGACGGAAGGGTTGTATATCCGCGAATACACGAACGGTTGGGCAGTCTACAACCACAGCGGCGCTCCACAAGTCATCACATTGCCGGAGCAGGCGCAGGGCGTCGCCAGTCGGGTGGCAGACACGCGGCACACGCTTCCCAACCTTGATGGGGAGATGTATTTGCGAGTGACGCCGGTGAATCCGGCAGACCTGAACGGCGACGGAATTGTCAATATCCTTGACCTGATACTCGTGGCGCAGGGGTTGGGGACGAATGAAACCGAGGTAGACGTGAATGCGGATGGGGTGGTAAATGTGTTTGATTTGGTGTTCGTGGCCAACCAATTCTGAATCACAGATTACACCGATCAAAGGATTTCACGGATCAAAAATCTCGATCGCGCTCCCTGCCAAGTCGCTTGATCTATTCGTTTAGTCGATCTACTTCAAAATAAGCATCCGCCGCGTGGCTTGGAACCCGCCAGCCTGAAGCGAAAAGAAATACATGCCGCTGGAAACAGCCTCGCCGACCCGATCCCTGCCATTCCAATACGCAGCCGTTTCCCGCGTCAGATAATCACCAGCCGCCTGCGTCCCCAAATCCAGCTCCCGAATCAGTTGCCCTTGGATGTCATAGATGCGAATCCTCACCAGTTCCTCCGTCGCCAGTTGATACGGCAACCAAGTTTCCGGGTTGAACGGATTCGGGAAGTTCTGATGGAGCGCCGTCCGTTTGAGATGAGCCAAAGTTGTGACCTTCAACCCAAACGGCTCGACCGCGAAAGGCGGGGTATTGAAGTGCTCTGCGCCGCCATAAACATACGCCACTATTCCGTTACCGACTCCGACGCCCTTTTCCGGCCCGTCTCCGCCAGTCACAATGACCGTGTCGCCGCTTATGGCGATCGCGGAGCCGAAAAAGAGGTTTGGATGTGCGACGTCCGGCACCACCATTGCGGCATTATTCCAGGCGCCGTCAACATTCACGAAGGAATACGCCGCGCCCGCGCTGGGCCCGCCCTCTTCCCGGAGCGGTGCGCCAACGATCGCGATATCCCGGCTTGTGGCAACGCCCGTTCCGAAGTGATCCCCGTTTCGCTTCTTTGGCGCAGTTAGCTTTGCCTGCTGTTTCCAAGTGTTTCCGCCGCGCTGGAAAATGTATGCGGCGCCCGCGTCTTTTATGCCGTCGGGATCGTGCTTTTTGGCTCCTACGATTATAGTGTCGTCTTCCATTCCAACCGAAGCGCCGAACTGGTCGCCGGCGCCCGCATCGTCAGCCGTGAGTTTGGCTTGTTCCCTCCACGTATCGCCATCCCGGACGAAGACGAAAACCGCGCCTGCGAATCTTATGCCGCCATGGGTGTGCCCGGTCGCCCCGACAATAAGGGTGTTCGCTTGGAGCTCGACCGCATCACCGAACGCATCCAATTTCGCCGAATCTTTGGGAACGAGCTTGGAGTGCTGTTTCCATCCGTTCGCATCGCGTACGAAGACATAAACCGCCCCGGAATTGCTGCCGGCATCATCGTCCCCGGGCGCGCCAACCACCGCGGTTGTGCCGTCAACCGAGACCACATACCCGAAAGCGTCTCTCTCCCCCGCGTCCGCCGCGGTAAGTTTCACCTCCTGTTGCCAGTTAGGTGCGTTGAAGGCGTAAATATAGGCTGCCCCGGCGTTTTCTGCGGCTCCGTCATCGCCCGGCGCTCCGATAATGGCATAGTCCGCGTGTCTGCGTCCCGGCGGCGCGCTGATTGAGACATCGTACCCGAACCCCGCCTGCCCCGTATTCGGTTTCCGGTCGTGAGCGGTAAGCTCCGCGGTCAGTTCCCACTTATTCCGATTCAGTGTGTAGATTCTTCCGGCGCCCGGATGCTTGTCGTGGTCCACATTATGCCTGCCGACAATTACGACATCTCCCACAATCTCGGCGGGCAATCGACCTCTATTGCGTATTCCCTCCTCGGCTCCGACAAGCTTGATTGCGCCTCCGGCGGCGTGGCCGACGCCTCCGGCCGCGATTCCGAGAATAAGACCGACAAAAATTAACCTAGATATCTTCATAAGCATCTCCTTTCCGTGCTATTAGTTAGTCGGTAACCTCCACGTTGCATCAAATGTAGGGTGCGATTAATGAATCGAATAATCATCAACCGAGTGAATAGCGAGGGCGATAGTGAATCCTGATAGCGACCGCGATAGAGATCCCATTCAGACAATCACCACCCTTCCCACTCTTTGCTGCATTTACTGATCACTGACCATCAAATGAGTGGACAGCGAGCAATCAACTGACCGGACAGGGAAGGCTATAGAGTCCCATAGAGATCCACTGACCACAGGCCACTGCTTTTACTAGCCACTGTACCTCAACCCCACCCGAATATGCGCATTCGCCTCCGCCAAGCTATCCGGATCCTCCTCCAGCCGCTTGAACGCTCGCCGCGCCGACACATCGGCCTCCATAGCCCGATCCAGCAGCGGCGGCTGCACGGTTTCCGGCTCATCCGGGCAAAGATGCCGCATCAGCGGTTGCAATTCGCTCGGCAGCGCCAGATATTCCGAACGCGACAACGGTTGACACACCGTATTATTTAACCCGTGCGGGGCATAATCATCGACGGCAAGCCACCACGGGCACCAGCGGTTCACCACCGCAATCCGATCCTGTTCGCTCGTGTTGTGCATCGGCGAGGCGTGCCAACTGCGCGAATCCTGGATGTAGACCGACCCCGCCGCCGCAGTAATCTGCATATCCCCCGGTATCGGCGCCGTGCACGTGATCTCGTCTGAAGCTCCCCTGGGATTCCGCGCGTCCCTGTGCGAACCGGGAACCACCCACGTACCGCCCGAGTCTTCATCCACATCCGTCAGATACCAAATCATCACCAAACACATCACCACATCCGGAAACGGCTGGCGGATGCACCCGATATTTCTGCCCGGGTCGCCCCTGCCATAAGCCGTCGTGTCATGCGGCCAATCCGTGTGCCATTCGCGCGTGTCCGCCCTGCCCCGCCGGTGCACCGCGCCGAAACCACCCGGCGTCCCGTCCGGTTTGTCGCATTCGAGGATACGCAGATGCAGTTGCGCGATCCGAAGGTGGTCGTCCAGAACCCGCCGCGCGACACCTGTAACAAAAGGATTCGCCAAATGTTGGGCGTACTGCGGCATCCACACAATGTCATTCGGAACCTTCGGGGGGTACCCGACCCGGCGCACCCGTCTCAACTCCACACCGTCCGCAGCTTCAGCATCCGTCAACAACGCCTGCTCCTTCGCGCCAATCTTCAGCGTTTTCAGCGACTCCCCGCCGAGCAATTCCTGCAACGCCCGATGGTTGCGGTCAATTTTTGACCGTGCGTCCCTGACCTCCTCTCGGATGGCGTCCACCTCACCGCTCGGTATGACTTTGTCGATGACGCAAAATCCGTATCGATCCAGCGAATCGGCGCACCCCTCGACAACCTCGTCAAGCGGCAACGCTTCCGCGCTGAAGGCGTAACCCCGTTGGCGAGCCAGATCGTCGGCGACAGTTTCCGGGTCGGACTCAGATTGCGCGATTCGATCCCGAATCTCCCGGAGTTCCCGTTCCAACTGCGCCGCTTTAGCGTACAATGCGGAAATATTATCCATCAATCCCATGTGAAACCGAGTTCTTCTCAAAAACTCGATTTCTCCCTAAATCCTAGCAGGCTTCAAGGCAACGCTCTAGTCTGCCATCAATGCAACCAAACCGGGACAAACAAGGTTATCCCGTAAATATAAACCACAGTTCAGACGATCACCGCCCATCTCCATCTCCCAATCTTCGCGTTTTCTTCTCTTCCTCCCTTCCTCGTCCTCCACCGTTTTCACCGGTCACCAGTCACCGCCCATCACCTGATGCTATTCCGTGTAATCAGCGATTCAGACAATTACCACCCTTCCATCCTTCCTCATCTTTGCTGCTTTTACTGGCCACTGCTTTCTACTTCACAATAACCATCCGCCTCAAATCTCGAAATGAAGGCGTCGCCAACTCATAGAAATAAATCCCGCTGGGCACCGCCTCCCCGCTGCTGTTTCTGCCATCCCAATACGCCGCACTCCCACGATCAGTGTAATACCCCGCCCGCTGATGCCCCATCTCCAATCGACGCACCGGCGCACCCGCAACATCATAAATTGTCAGACTCACAGTCGCATCCTCGGCCAACTGATACGGCAACCACGTCTCCGGGTTAAACGGGTTCGGGTAGTTCGCCAATAGGGCAGTCTCGCCGGGTGCAACCGAATCCAACAGCCGCTCAAGCGCCTCAATCCCCCGTGCCGCGGTGGCATCCTCGATACCAATCGCTTTCGCCGCGTTTAGCCAGCTCCGAATCTCCTCCGCGGTCAGCGCCCGATCGCCTCCTTCAAGTAGAGGCGGCGCCGCTTCGGCGTCGTCAAATCCGTTCGCAACCAGCACCAAATCCTGGACGTTCACGACCCCGTCACCGTTGACATCCGCCGCCAAATTTCGACCCTCATTCCCCAATCCGGACGCAACCAGCGCCAGATCCGAGACATCCACCAAACCGTCTCGGTTCACGTCCTCGGCTCGTGGAGGACGCTTCGTAAACCCGATCGCGAGTCCCCGCTCTCGTAACTTCGGAATATCCGTGAGGATTGTACGATAACTCAGAGGGTTATTCTTCACCTGAACCGCGTCCTCACGCCCCAACTCCGTATTCGCCACTAGGGGAGAGAGATCAGAGACGCTGTTGCTATTGAGAATCACATACGTCAGGTTGGTCAAACCCGCCAAGGGCGTCAGATTCGCTATTCTGTTCCCGCCGGCAAAAAAGAGGCGCAGTTCAGTCAACCCCGCCAGAGGCGAAGTGTCCGATATTCTGTTCCCTCCAAGATCCAGCCAGCTCAGATGAATCAATCCCTTCAGAGGCGAGAGATCCGATATTGAGTTGTTCGGGAGAAGAAGCGTCTTCAAATTGGTCGCCCACTCAAGCCCCGTCAAATCGCTAATCGACGCCCTTCGCGCGCTCAGCCTCGTCAAGGTCGCCACGTCCGTGCGTCGAATCCGCGCGTTCCGCGGTATTCCGAGAGCCGATGCAATCGCCGCGCGAAGGTTGCGATCGGGAATCTCAAACTCCACCGACTCAACCCACTCCGACGTATCCCAAAAGTCAACCGAGCCGGTATCCGTCCCCGATGCCAGCGGCTTCCCATCAGGGGCAAACGATACGGAGGTAATCCTGTCCGCATGCCAAAGCGTCGTCAGCTTTTCGCCGCTCTCCACATCCCACAACTCAATCCTCGTGCCTCCCCCGGTGGCGAGCGCTTTCCCGTCGGGCGAAAACGACATGGAAGTGACCCATCGGTGCGCCAGTGTGCCGATAGAGGAATGTGTTGCGGCATCCCACAACTCAACCCCTTCGCTCCACGCCCCGGACGCAAGCACACCCCCGTCCGGCGAAAAAGATACGCACCTGACACCGCCCGCAAAGCTTTCAAGCGAAACGATCGGCGATTGGGTCAACAGATTCCATAACTTGACCGTCCCGTCCCACCCCCCGGTGGCAAACGTCTTCCCGTCCGACGAAAAAGACGCGCAGGTAACCTTAGGGTGCCGGAACGTCTCGACAATCTCCCCTGTCGCCGCGTTCCACAAAATGATGCTGCCGTCTCGCGACCCGGACGCCAGCGTCCTGCCGTCGTGCGAGAACGACACAAACGAAATCTGCTTGTGCTGGAACGTGTCGATATTCTCGCCGGTCGCCGCGTCCCACAAGTTGATGATGCCATCCCACGACCCGGACGCCAATACCCGTCCATCCGGCGAAAATGACACTCCTCTCACCGAATGCGAATGCCCCTCGAGCTTGGCGATAGATTCTAGCGTCTCTTCGTCCCACAGCCAGACCGTCCCATCGTCCGAAGCGGAAGCGAAAGTCGTGTAATCGGGCGAAAACGTTACCGCGTTGAGCCTATCTGCATGCCTTTCGAGCGTGACGAGATGCACCGGCGAAAGTTCTACGAGCGTAAAATCCTCCTGATTCCAATTCCCCTCCGTATCGATAGCTCGGATAGTAATCGGGTGAGAGTAAGGGTCGGAAAGAGTCGTCAAACCGTTGGATGGAATCACGCCGTCATAATCGAATTGGACGACGCCATTTGTGTCGTCCTCGATTCCCTGATACGCCTTCAATTCACGTTGTCCGGCAGCCGAATGCGGTTCTAATGTCGTAACCATCAGCAGTGTCTGAAGTAGCCCGCCGGACCCGCCAATCTTGAGTTCGATTGAGACGCTCAGTGAACCGGCTGAATAGGTGCGCGGCGAGACGAGTTCGATGGTTGGTCGGATCCCCTGCGCGATCGGCGCGTCCGGGTTGAAGTAAGGATGGCCCGTCAGCGAGCCCGCGCTGTACGCCGACAGTTGATCATAATCCGGCCCGTAAGACATGATGTATCCGCCATGGTGAAAATTGTGCTCCAGTCCGAAGGCATGCCCCAGTTCATGCGCCGCTTTCGCCCAGTGAAATTCATCCGTTACCAACGCGATGCCGCCGCCCTTGCCATGACGTTTTCCCAGACCGTCTATCCGTCCCGCCAACCTCTCCGTGCTGTTATCAAGTACGATGAGATAGACGTTACTTCTAAAATTGAACGCCGGACCGATCTCCGTAAATACTGCCTCCGCATTGTCGCGAGTGCCAATGTAGCGGCTGTCGGGCTTCTCGCCATTCACGACGTGAACCAGCGGTTCGTCCTGTAGATCGGATTCTACGCTGAATGTCCGGTTCCCGTATCCGCGCGCCTCCATCTGATCGCCGTAAAACGTCTGTATGGCGCGAATTTCAGCCTTCAGCCGCTGAACCACCTCGGCGCGGTACGCGCGGTCATTCGGGATAAAGTAAATCAGCCGCACCGTCCGCGGCTCCCCCACCTCCGAGACGCCCGGTGTTCCGACATCGCACCGCTCCCCCGGCTGCCATTTGGGATCTGCGCAAAACGGCGCCCCGTCCTTCCCCGGTGCTTGAGAGTAGACCGGGTTCGATACGAAGACGGTAAGACAAACCAGCATGACAAGCCCGATACGATGAAAATGCCTTATCAAGGACCAAGCTCCTTTATACCGACTATCGAGAGCCCGTTTGAAAAGTATACCCGTAGCGCCCGATCAACCGAATGAATGATGAGGGATCAAGGGAGTGAAAAACGACCGCGATAGAGTTCCCATAGAGATTCCGTTCCCTCGCCCGCCAGCCGCAGATTGAGATCAACCGCACGCACACGCAACTCCATAGTGAATAATGACTGCGATAGAGATCCCGGCGCGATAGCTAATCCCCTGCGACAGAACTCCCATAGAGATCCGTCAACCGACTTTAATCCGCGTAATCCGCGATGCAGACAGTTTCTCCCGTGCGATAGAAATCCACTGGCCACTGACCACTACTCCTAGAACCTATGTTCCAGCTTCAAATCCACCCCGTACTTCCCATGCTCACTCCGTTCCCCCGTAACCGAAAATCCCCGTCTAATCCGGTACTCGACTTCAATCCGCGGTTCCGCGTGAATTTGGTAAGTTGAGTTTACGGTAACGAGAAGACGTTCGAATATCTCCCTTGATAGTAACCACTGCGGCTTTTCCGAGCCGGTAGAGCTAATGCCCACTCTTGCTTGATCCATGCCGAAAAGTTGTGCCAATTTATCCCCGATAAACTGCTCCGACGGGCGAACCAGCAACGGCACAGACGCACCGAAAGGCGATGTCCCGAGAAGGGCGGCATCCCCCGTTGTCAGGATCGAAATGATGTGCGCCTGGCTCAAATCGTAAGTTTCCCCAGCGCCGCGGCCCAGAACATTCGCGTAAAATTGGGTTCCATGCCTCTGCTCCTCCTGCTTCAGGTAACCTCTGAGATGTACGCCGATTTCCACATCCCGTGTATGCGCCTCGCCATCCGTCGTCACAACCTGCACTCCCTCGATAGGGTCCAGTGTCTTGGCATAAATCTCATACCAAGGATTGAATTCAAGCGGGTTCCTATTCTCGACATACGAATCCTCCTCGATTGTGAACCGGTAAGTGAAATTTTCAAGCCTGAACTCGCTCCTCGGGATCAGATTAACTCGCCCGATGAACGAAGGCTTCTGTATCCGACCGGAAAGTTGTCCTTCTATCGACACCTCAATGTCGAGTTCACCCAAATTGGATACTACTCGAAAGTCGTTCGGAGCTAGCACCTCCAGATCGAATCTTAGGTCCCTCATGATGGGATAGTCCGACCAAGCTTCGAAATGGATTGTGCCAGCTGCATCCATCCACTCACTGACGAGATCTTGCCAATGTCGTTCATACGTGCCCTCGGCTATCAGAACCGTGCCCTCCACCGGCGGCAAGCCTGAAACGGAATCCCCGCTTTCGCCGCCTCCGACTTGCCCTGTCATGAATACGTCCACTTCGCCGCACGTTACGCGGTAGAGTCCGCGTTGTTCAAACGTGGAACCCCCATCCAGCGCAGCCTTGAGATCGACGTATTCGATCCGGTGCCAGTCCGACGAACCGGAGCCGCCCGCTCGGTAAACGCCGCCGTTCAAAACCCCGTCCCAGTTCCGAATCTCAAATCCTTCATGCGTAAAATCCACGGCGGCATCGGTGTTTTTGACGTGGATATTCGCAGCCGGTAGATTGAATGCCACGTCGGCGAAGTTCGCGATCCCTTTGAGTTGAGGCGCGTCAACCTGCCCGCCAATGGTGACATTAACGCTTCCGGAGCCTGTGGCGAACGCGATTTGCGACTGGATTAGCGGTAGAAATTCCAAGTTTTCAATGAAGACATCCAACCTCCCTTCAATGGTGTCGGCTTGGCTCGAAAGGATTCGGGACCCCAGTTCCGCGTGCAGCCTGTCGATAGATAAGTCGAAAGGAATCGATCCGTGAAAGTCCGCACGATTGGCTCCAATGACAAATCGCGCCGGTTCTTCCGTGAAAAGCTTCCCGTTTTCGTAGGAAATTCTGCCCACGCACTCATCTACCCGGGCGCTGTTAATTGACAGATTGGAGGTATCCCAGCGGCACGTCAGTTCGGGATTCTCGCCCGTGCCGCGCAGCCGCAACTCTGAATTCAGCCGCCCGTCAACCGCATATCCCTTGGGAAGAAAATCGGAGACAAAACCAAGACTCAGGTTGCTCGCACGCATGTCGAGTACGTACCGACCACTCACCACCGCCTCTCCCGCTTCACTAGCCACTGACCTCTGACCATTAGCCCCTGCTTCTCCACCGCCGGTTACTGCCAACGTGAACCGTTTCCCCTCATCAATGCCGGCGCGTTGATCTTGCAACACGAATTCATCGACAAGATTTAGCTCCCCGGCGGCTAAATGGCATTCCAGCGGGTTGAGGTTTCGGACTTCGTAGTCAAGCGCGTTGATGAAAAACTCGTCAATCTTCAACCCGCCCTCCGCGTGGCTGGCGACGTTGTACGGAGTCAAAGGCAAGATAATCTTCGGCAGCCATGGCGCATCGCCGGCTATGACAAAACGCTCCATCGGAAGGCTTAAATGTCCTTGTGCGGTTACATGCCCACTCAGATTCGCTGCCATGTTTGCAAGAGGGGAAATCGACGATTTGACGATCGTCGATGGCAGAAAGTTTCGGGCGAAATCCGAGAGTTGCGCCTGTTGCACATGAAAACTCCGAACTTCAACCGTTCGGGGAAGGAGCCCGTTCATGTCGCAATAAATGTCCAATGCATAATACCCTTCTCCGATTTCAAAGCGATACTCCGGCACGCGGAGTTCCTCGCCATCCGCTCGCAGGCTTATCCGCGTGTTCGAGATCGGCGTGTCGAAGTCGGTGAATTTGACCAATCCGTCGTGGAGAGATGCCGTGCCGTACAAGATCGGCGCGGCGGTAGTGCCGCGTATCGTAAAGTTCACATCGGCTATTCCCCCTACGGCTTCAAGCTGTGGTTGAAACCGGGAGAGAAAGCTGAGATCGGCTTCCTGACTCCGTATCGTGAGATGAACCGGTTGGTCGAGGAATCGGTTATTCAAATCGTGCGGTTGAAGGCGCAAATCAATCGGTATGGTACCCTGAATCGTCAAATGATTGCCGTAACCGCTTAATTCGGTCTGCTTAATCTCAAGTACACGATCGCGATACTCTACCCGTCCGGTATCCGCGAAATCCAAGAAATGAGACGTGAGTTGATCGCCGATGCTGCCGTGCGCCTCCCACTCCGCTTTTATCACGGGATTAGCGATATTCCCGTCTACGTGAACCACCCCGGTCAAATTCGCTTCGACCCCGACGGTGCTATTGAACAGTGGAACCGTCATCCCGGGCAATAGAGCGCCGAAAGGAAACCCGGTAAGCTCAAAATCGAACTCCAGATCTCCATCCAAGTCGATCCAGCCGCGAGTGTCTGCCCATTTGACGACATTTGGAGATGGACCATCGTCCGATTGATTCGCAACTGGTGAATCGTTGTTCCCTCCTCCTGTATGACTTCCCACACCCTTAGGCGACCCGATTTGGAACGAGTTTATCCGGAACGTGCCCTCGGTTAATTCCCCGCGAATCGGTTCCACGGACAGCAGGTCGCGGTTGTTAAAATCGACGCGCAAATTGTCAAGCCTCAGTTGCGCCGAAATCCTATCAAGGCTGTATCCGCCACCCCCGAGTTCGAGCCGGGAATCGACTGTCGCATGCTTAATCTTGTCGGAGAACAGATACTCGGAGATTTCGTGATTCCCGGCATTGTTAACGAAGTGACGCGCGAAATCGGTCAAACTCGTGCCCTTCCCATTGAGCTGAAGTTGAAAAGACGGATCAAGTTCGGCGAGCACCGGCAGGAGGCTGACGAGTGAGTATTGCGCGTCCGTTCGCGGCAACTGCCAATTCCCCATCGCTTGATAGTGACCCTCTCCAATCTGCCAAGTGACGCTGTCCGCAAACACCGACAGCAGCTTATCGGATGTGACGTCTCCGCCAACCACCCGCAGATCGAGGTTGATGTGTTCAAGCGGTTGAGGATAATCGAGAACGTGGGCTTTGGCGCCGGTTACGCCGATTGATGCCTGGAGCAGCGGATCACTTAATGCTCCGGTGAGATGTGCGCCGAGGTTTAGCCGTCCCTCCGTAGACAGCTTAATCGGAGATTGGCTATCATCCTTTCCCTCGAAAAATAACCCCGCGTCCATGGAACCCAAATCAAAATCTCTGATAGCTGTTCGAAGATCTACGCTTGAGGATTGAGGGTTACTGATATCTACCGCGGCGGTGGCTTCGACTTCCACCGGCACGCCCATCAGCAGAAAACCGAATGGTTCGACCGTGAGCGTGTGGTCGGCGAAGCGCGCACTGCCCGATGCATCGCTAACGACAACCGGAACGGGTGTGTTTTCAACCCGGAGCTCGGGGATCGCCCACTCGAGCGCAAGTTCGGGATCCGCAAGGCTTCCGCCGCCGGTCAGTTTGTAACTGGCGCTGCCGGTTACCGTGGCGGGAAGGTTTAACGCCGCACATATCGGTTCAAGTTCAAAACCCCGGGATTCAGCTACGAGGTCGAGCGCCTCATCGTCCATCGTCAAGTGGCACGTCACAAACGGGCTGCCGACAGTTCTCCCCTCTAAATTGCCGAGCGAAAATGAATCAACCCGCCAAATGTTGTCGATGAATCCGAACCGGATCGGCGCCGCGTTTCTCAAATGCCTGCCGTTCACCTCAAGCACGAGATAAGAGAGCGACGTGTCAAGCGTGAATTCCGTCAGATCCGCGAGTGTGCCGCTAACTTGAAGTGTACCGTTAGCCGTCGCCGGTATCTGCTTGAAAGAGTCGTGAAATATACCGAGTATCGGACTGACATTTATCCCATTGCTCCGCATAAAGAGTTGATACGGGTTGCCGACGGTCGATTCTATGATGCCGCGTATCTGGCTGCTGCCGTAAAATCCCGCGCCTTCGAATCGGAGCGCGTTTTCAGTGAACACGCCGCTGATTCGAATCTCGGTCGAATTACGGTTTCCATCCGCTGCCGGGATGACGATGTGGTTGTCGTAGGTGACGTCGGAAAAATCGAATATGACGTCGACTCGCGGATCGGCGGCGTTCCCTTCGCCTGTCGCGTTCACGAGGAGATCGGCGTCCAACAGAAAATCCGGTATGGCGCGGGCAATCGCAAGCTCCTTCAATCGCATCGGATCGCTCTGAAACTGAAGTTCGTAGTTAAGCTCAGGTGTGATTTGGAAATCGATGACGCCGCGCTGTTTTCGCGCAAACACCTCGAAGCCTGACACAAGTAAGGTATAATCCTCTATGACCAACGGAAGGATTAACGGGTCGAGCGCCAGTTCCCAGGCTTTCGCATCCACGACTTTGAGCCTGCCGCGCCCGTCAAGCTTGTTTAGCGTCCCGTCAAGCGTAAGATTGCCGGTGACTACCCCCGCAACGGGGTACTCGGCGCCCGCCAACAGCCGCACATAATCCGAAATCTGAATCGGCTGCGCTTGCACTTGGAACTTGACGGGGATATCACCCTCGATTTGAGCGGCTCCGGTAAGGGTCAATGAGCTCTCCCCTTTGGAGAGGTGCACCGGATGAAGGGTTACGCTGCCGTCTCGGTAGTCGAAGTCCGCCGTCAACACTCCGATCGGCACGTCGAAAAGACTGGCTTCGGGGATTTTCAGAAATCCGGCGAGCGGAACTTCCGATGTAATCTTGCCGCGGAGCGTCGCGTCCCCGCTGAGGTTGGGTGCGCGTATGATTTCCATCAATTTGCCGGTGTCGATATGCCGTATCTCCAGATCGAGATCCAACGCCCCATCCAGACCGGCAGCACCATCGACCAGAATCTTCGCCTCGTCGAGATTGGCGTCAATCTGAAGTCGGTTCCCCGCCAATTCGAAACTGGCTTCCGAGACGCGGATGGACTCGTCGTTCATGGCAGCTTCGTCAATCTTCAACCCGCCCGTGACCGTCAGGGAATCAGCGTGCACCGATGCCGGGCTGTCCTGTGGATCTGTGCGCAAAGTACCGCTGAGGCGAACGTCGCCGCCAAAGATTCCGGTAAACGTGAGAAAGTCTTCGGGAAGGTCGACGACTAATGGAAGGATTTCCTCGACGTTGGCACCCTCAAGCTTTGCCCAGCCGTCGTAGGCAATCGGTGTCTCTGCACCTTCGTCGGATGAAGGTGTCTCCGCCGCGTCGTTCTCACCCGACTGCTCGGCACCGGATATTGCTGAAAATAGACCGTACCCCAAGCTGCCCAAACTCGCCTCCATACCGGCGGTGAGTTTGCCGGACGCGAGTGTGCCATTCACCTCGGTCATTCTGACCGAGTCACGGTTGAACTCAGCGCTGACGTCCAGCTCTTCCAAATGAAAGTCGTTGAAAGTCGCCGAACTCAACCCCAGACGGAGGTTGCCGCTTATGTCCGATGATGACGCGTTCGCCTCAAGATTTATCCGCGCATTCCCTGCAACCTCGAATTCCTCAGGGAGCAGATTTTGGAAGTCATCCAAATCTACATCCAAATCAATTCTGGTCTCCAGATAGCTCGATGCCTGCGTGAAATCGCGCACCTTGCCGACAACCGTCGCGCGCGACTTCCCCATCGCCAGATGCATCTCTTTCAACTCGCCTTCGGCCGCGAGCAGCTTGAACCGGGTTGAAAACTCATGAATCTTCGTCGCTGCGTCATTTAGCTCGAAACTCCCGTCCTGTATAGCCAACTGCCCGCTATGTTCCCACCGATCAAGCGGTCCCTTTACTTGGCTATGAATTCCGTTCACCGCAACCTTCAGATTACGCTCGCTGTCCTCATAATTCACGTGCCCATCGACTATCTCGACATCGGCGATACCGAATTGGAACGGGCCGCTCGAATCCGATGTGGAATCGATTTCCGGCATGACCGAAGATAGATTGGTGCGCCCATTATCCCGCATTCGAAGATTGAACTCCGGCTTCATGAAACGCAACTTGGTGATATGAAACTTCCCGCCTATCAGTCCCAAAATGTCGTATCTCAACACAATCGCGTCCGCCGACACGAGCGGATGATGTTGACGTTGGCTGTCCGCAATCTCAAACCGCTTTAGGCTCAAGCCCGTGAAGATGTTACCCGAAAGATCGCCGATGCTGACAATGAATTTCGAGACATTGAAAAATCGCCGGTCTTCAATTCCCAAATTCCCTCTCTCGTTGCCCTCGCGCCTTACCGCGTACCGCCATTTGTGGTTTCTGTCGGAGACAAGCCACTCCCCGGATTGGTCAAGGGAGACGACGGACGCGCTAGGCGAAAATTCGATGCCATGGTCGGCAAATGCGGTTCGCAGCGCCTCCGGAAGTCGCCCATTATCCAACGCGAGAGCATGCGATTCCTTATACGCTACCGAAAACAAAAGAGGCTGTTCGAATTGCTGCCCCAGCCGCGTCTCGATGGTTGCGCGAATCTTTTCAAGCAGATAATCCGAGCGCAAAAACACCACCCCGCCCACGATTAGGCAGATAGGAATTGCTATGAGTACCGTTACGATTATCCTTCTTCTGTTCATTGGTGCCAAAAAATCCCGGTAACCTGTGATTAGGTTCCGTTGAAATGTGATAAATTGAACCCATCTCAGCGCATCGGATCATCGGTTACGTATTCGCCAAGGCGCTGCAAATCTGTTCCCATCGTAGGGGCGAGGTTCCCTAGCCCGATTCTACTCGTTCATCTCCATCAAACCGTAGGGGCGAGGATCAAGGGAAGGAATAGTGACCGAGATAGAGTTCCCACAGAGCTCACATAGAGATCCCACCCCTGGACCGTCTACATATCCCAATGCGTACGTACCGTCCCATGCTAACCGCCGAACTCCAGACGCGCTTCCTCCACTACCTGCTCGGCGACGTCAACCGCGCAAGACACCGCTCCACTCCCATCCTCAATTATCCAAAGAAGATATTCAATGTTACCCGCTGGCCCCCGAACTGGCGAATACGTGATTCCCGACACCGACATCCCCATCCCTTGACCGAATTGAATGAGCGTTCGGAGGACATTGACGTGAACCTGCGAATTGCGAACGACGCCTCCCTTATCCACGTACTCCCTCCCCGCCTCGAATTGAGGCTTAATCAAGAGGATGAGGTCGCTCCCCGCTTCGACGCACCGCTTCACCGCCGGTAACACCGCACGGAGCGAGATAAACGAAACATCGACGACACAAACCTCCACCGGGCGATCAAACAACGACGGTTCCAGCCCGCGCGCATTGAGGCGTTCGATAACGCACACCCTCGAATCACGGCGCAGCTTCCACGCCAATTGACCGTAACCCACATCCACCGCATAGACGTGCCGCGCCCCGTGCTGGAGAAGACAATCCGTGAAACCGCCCGTGGACGCTCCTACATCAAGCGCGATTTTCCCCGAGACATCCACATCAAAAACCTGGAGCGCCTTCTCCAGCTTCAGCCCGCCCCGGCTCACATACCGCAGCGGCCGCTTAATCTCGATGCTCGCGTCCACCGGGACACTCTGTCCCGGCTTGGAATGCCGCTCCCCGTCGACGAGGACCTCACCCGCAAGAATAAGCCGCTTCGCCTGTTCCCGGCTATCCGCAAGCGCCCGATCCGCGAGCAGCGTATCAAGCCGCTGCTTGTTTGAGTTTTGGACTATAGGATGCATGGAAATTCAGTGGTCAGCGGAGAAATCCATCCAAGCAGGGAATCGGCGATTTTATGATCGAAGACGCCACGCTAACACTTGCAAGGGGCGATATGAGAAGTAAACGAGCGGGAATCAAGGAAGGAAATTTGAATAGACGAAATTGGTGATTGCAAAACTCAGTGCTTCTATTATCAGATGCGATTCCCCTGCTCCGCTCCCCTTTCTATTTTGCGTTACTCAATAGCCGGGAATCTTTATCAGTCCTCGTAACTGTTTAGTGCATAGTTTGGTTCGTATTATTACAATTCGCCGCACATCCGTTCTGGGCATGTAAGCCCCCGATTAGTTGGAATTAGCATTGTACTTCCTTACTCGGGGCGTTCCCTACCCGCTCGATCGGAATTGGCAAATCCAGACCGATGGACTAAACAGTTATCAGTCCTCAACGCTGTCAGCCTTGTCATGTATTCGTTCCCTGATTTCCGCGCGCAAATCGTTTGCCACGCCATCCATTTTGTCTAGCACTTTCATTATGTCCGTATGGTGAGAATCATAAAGCCCATCCATCCGGTCGTTGAACTTGTCCATCCTGTCGTCGAACCTGCCCATCCTGTCATCGAACCTGTCCATTCTGTCATTGAGTTTGCTAATTTCGGTGAAAAGCCGTTCTTCGAGATTCCGCATGTCTGCGCGTAGCCTGTTCTCAAGATTCCCCATGTCTGCACGGAGCCTGTTCTCAAGACTCCCCATGTCTGTGCGCAGATTGTTCTCAAGACTCCCCATGTCTGTGCGCAGATTGTTCTCAAGACTCCCCATGTCTGCGCGCAGATTGTCATCCGCTCTGTTCATGTCGGATCTCAGTTCCGAGATGTCTTTTTTTGTCGCCATGCTAGTGGTAAGCTTCCACCACAAGGCAGCAATCCCGACCAGCGGCGCAATAACCGGCGCGATAATTTTAATCCATTCTTCCATCACTTTTCTCCCCTACGGATCAGTGGTTGGACTAGATTTCCCATTATAACACCGTCGCAGTCGAATTTCAACCCCCGCGTCCCATCCACAGGGCAATCACATCCAGTCTTGCGTCGCAGAAACATTTTCTACCCCCTTAACCCCTCACTTCCCTGCGAGCGCCAGCCCTTCCCGAACAACCGCCTCCTCGTCGCAACCGCACAAACTGTACAACGTCTTCACATCACCGTGTTCGATGAACTCATCAGGGATACCCAGACGCCTCACCTGAACGCCCCGCATCCCGCGATGCGCGAGCGCCTCCAACACAGCGCTTCCAAAGCCGCCCATCAGCACCCCGTCCTCGATCGTAATCACCCGCCCGATCTTTTCCGCCAACGGCACGATCAACTCCTCGTCAAGCGGTTTCACGAAACGCGCATTGACAACAGCAGTCGAGACTCCTGAATCCGCCAACACGTCAGCAGCTTCGACCGCGGGATACACGCGATTCCCGATTGCAACAATCAGTAAATCGTCGCCCTCGCGAAGCACCTCTCCCTTTCCGATAGGCAATGCCTGCGGCTCCTGCTGCATGGGAACCCCAATCCCCGACCCGCGCGGATAACGGAACGCAATCGGTCCCTCGTCGTACTCAACCGCCGTCCTCACCATATGCTGCAATTCATCCTCATCCTTCGGCGCCATCGCCACCATGTTCGGCAACGAACGCAGATAGGCGTAATCGAACACGCCGTGATGCGTGGGACCGTCGGCGCCTACAAGTCCGGCGCGGTCCAACACGAAGGTCACGGGCAGGTTCTGTATGCAAACATCGTGAATCACCTGATCGTACGCGCGCTGCAGGAAGGTCGAATAAATGGCGACAACCGGCTTGATTCCCTGAGTCGCCAAGCCGGCGGCGAAAGTGACGGCGCACTGCTCGGCAAGCCCGACATCAAAGAACCGTTTGGGAAATGCCTCTTGGAACTTGTCTAAACCCGTTCCGCTGGGCATTGCGGCGGTCACACCCACAATCCGTGAATCCCTCTTTGCCAGTGTAATCAACGACCGACTGAACACATCCGTATATTTGGGAATGGACGACTTGGCGGCGAGAAATTTCCCGGTAGGGACATCAAGCTTGCCGCTGAGGCTATAGAATCCGACAGGATCCGTTTCCGCGGGGGCGTACCCCTTCCCCTTCCGCGTGCTGACATGCACCAAAATCGGTCCGTGCAGTTCCTTGACGCCTTCAAGCACCGGCAACACCGCTTCGAGGTCATTGCCGTCTAGCGGCCCGAAATACCGGAAACCGAACGCCTCGAACAGCGTGCCCGGTTTGAGCGCCGCCTCTATCTTCCGCGCCACGTGTTTGGCGTCGGGCGAGATAAAATCCATGAATTCCTTGGCTCCGGACCTGAGCACATTGTACGCCTTGTTGCTCGTCAACCGATTGAAATACTTGGAGAACGCCCCGACGGTCGCGGATATCGACATCTGGTTATCGTTCAGCACCACGATCATGTCGGTACGAAAATCGCCCGCCGCATTCAGCGCCTCGAACGCCATGCCGCCGGTAAGCCCGCCGTCACCGATCACCGCAACAACGTTGTAATCCTCCTTGTTGATATCCCGTGCGGTGGCGATGCCCAGCGCCGCCGCGAGCGATGTGCTCGAATGACCCGCGCCGAATACGTCGTACTCGCTCTCTTCCCGGCTCAAAAACCCGCTAATCCCCCCGTACTCCCGCACCGTCGGGAACTGATCGCGCCTTCCGGTCAGCAGCTTGTGCGGATACGCTTGGTGCCCGATATCCCAGATGACCCGATCGCGCGGCGTGTCAAAAACGTGATGCAGCGCGATGGCAAGCTCAATCGTTCCAAAGTTTGGCGCAAAATGCCCCGGGTGCTCGGACAGCACGGTGAGCATATATTCGCGAATCTCTTGAGCCAGCGTCTTCAACTCTGCGAGACTCAAAGACTTCAAATTCGCGGGACTATCAATTTTTTCCAGTATCATCAATTAACTCCACGATTATCTAGCACTTCCGCAGGCCGTAGGGTGCGCACTGCGCACCAGCCTTTGTTTTTTGTAGGAACAATCATCCGGCTGAACATAGAACTTCCTCTATTAATTCACCGATTCGTAGGAGGGAATCAAGCGAGTGATTAACGAGCACGATAGCGATCCCCCGCGCACCAGCCTTTGCTATTTGTAGGAGCGATCTTCAAGTCGCGACGCCTTGTAACGCGTAAACACTAAATCGCGGTGCGATAGTCCGTAGGTTGGGTTGAGCCGCACAAACCAATGACATCAAACACTTCGATCCGCCTTCGAGCCACGATCCCGCCTGATTCCTCTTGACTCTAATGAAACCCTACTCCTCAAAAACGATCAAACTCCCATCCTCCCCGAAAACTCGACTTCTACAATGTTCTGCTTCATGCAGATGCCCCCCATTCCCGGCCTCCCATCTGCGTAATCCGGTTAATCCGATCAAGCGACTGAATAAGGAGCGCGATAGCCAATCTCGTGCGATAGAAAATCCTGATAGAAATCCCATTCAGACGGTATCCCCGCTCAAAACGGAATATCATCCTCCGTTCCCGAGGACTCCTCGGATGACGCACCTTCAGACACTTCATCCGCATCGCCCGCCGGCACCCCATCCGTTTCACCCTCCTCATCCTCGACCAATCGCCGCACCCGCAACTCCGCCTCCTCAAGCGTCTTGCGGCACAACCGCGTCAATCGAACGCCCTCCTCGAACGCCGCCAAAGATTCATCCAACGTCAACGAATCCCCGCTTTCAAGCCGCTCGACCACATTCTCAAGCTGTTTTAGAGTTTCCTCAAACGTCAATTCTTCAGACATAAATATTCCTTTTCGGCGCCTCAAATATGTCACTCGGCGCTTTCCATGCTCCTCTCTACCACCTGACACGTCAAGGCACCGCGCCGGAGCCGAACACCAAGCGTCTCACCGTCCTCCGCTTGCGATGCATCCGCAATCACTTCCCCACTTTCACGCTGACAAACGCTGTAACCCCGCGCCAGCGTCGCGATCGGACTTAACGCCGCCAACTGCGCCGACGCTACCTTCCACTTCTCCATACCGGTACCGACGCGCTGCGCCGCAAGCTGTTTGAGGGGCGCGGCAGAGCCGTCCAATCCGATCTGAGCATCGGCTAACCGCTGTTTTATCTCCCGATGGCTCTGCGCCTCAAGCCCGTCAATCCTCTGGTAGAAACGATTGATGGCATCTATCCGCTGACCGGGCACTATGCGGTTGTCCATATTGGACAATTCCGCTCGCGCCGAGGCGATACACGCCGTGATGCTTCGTCCAAGCCTAACTTCAAAACTACTAACCCGATGCCCCAACTCCTCTCGATCCGGAACAACCAATTCGACCGCCGCCGATGGCGTTGGAGCGCGTATATCAGCCACAAGATCGGAAATGGTAACGTCCGTCTCATGCCCGACAGCCGACACAATCGGAATCTCCGACGCAAAGATGGCGCGCGCAACAATCTCCTCGTTGAACGCCCACAAATCCTCAATCGACCCGCCGCCCCTGCCGACAATGAGGAGATCGATATCCGAAAACCGGTTCAACCGTTCAATCGCGCCCGCAATCATCGGCGCCGCCTCGTCCCCCTGCACAAGCGTGGGGCACAGCACCACCTCGACCACCGGATACCTTCTGCCCAACAAACGGAGGATGTCCTGAAGCGCCGCACCCGTCGCCGACGTGACAACCCCAATCCGTTGGGGAAATTCCGGCAACGGTTTCTTGTGAGCGGGGTCGAACAACCCTTCCCCCGCAAGTTGCTCTTTGAGTCGTTCAAAAGCCAACTGCAGCGCACCGACACCGGCCGGCTCCATCCGATCCCCGATAATCTGGTACTCGCTGCGCGCCTCGTAAATGCCGAGATGCCCATGCAGAAAAACCGCGTCGCCGTCCTTCGGCGGAAATTTCAACCGCTGCGCAGCTTGACGAAACATGGCGCAATTAATCTGGCTGTCATCGTCCTTCAGCTTGAAATAGATGTGCCCCGATCTCGGACGCGCAAGACCCGAAATCTCGCCCTCAATCCAGCAATCCCGAAACCGCGGTTCCGACTCGACGACATTCCTCAAAATAGCCGTAATCTCACTAACACTATACGTTTTCTTATCGGGGATCATCATTGTCATTCAGGTTCTGTCGCCATTTGTGTCATAGGGGCGAACTCCCCTCGCCCACGGTGGGTTGGGTGACCCAACCCCTACGGACGCCGGTGCGTTTCTAACTGATAAACGTAATCCATGGCTCGTTACTCCAACGGCTCCCGAATCCGCTCGATGGACAACGCATTGCCCGTATCTTCATCCACTTCAATCACGACGCCGCAAAGAATAACATCCCGCTTCGCTACCTGATGACGAACCGGAAGCATGGTGGTGAAATGGTGGAGCACATCCTCCTTCCGCGTGCCGATAACGGAATCATGCGGGCCCGTCATTCCCACATCGGTGATGTACGCCGTACCGCCCGGCAGCACCCGCTCATCCGCGGTTTGAACGTGCGTATGCGTGCCGACCACCGCCGCCACCCGCCCATCGGCGTGCCATCCCATGGCTATCTTCTCCGCCGTCGCCTCCGCATGAAAATCCAGAATAAGACAATCCGCATTCTCGGCAATCTCCGGCAAAATCGCGTCCAGCGTTTGAAAGGGATTGTCGAACCCTCCCATATAGACCTGACCCGCGATATTTATCACCCCGAACCGCGCCCCGCAGGAATTCGAAACCACGGTCCAACCGCAACCGGGCGCGCTCCTCGGATAGTTTGCCGGTCTCACCAGATTCGGCTGGTCATCGATAAACGTCAGAATTTCGCGCTGCGCCCAAACATGGTTGCCGGTGGTAATCGCATGGATGCCCGTCCCCAAGAGCTCATCGACAATCGCCCTTGTTAACCCCTTGCCCCCCGCGGCGTTCTCGCCGTTCACTACGACGAAATCGAAACCCCCGTAACGCTCCGACAGTTGCGGCAACAACCCGACAACCGCCTTCCGCCCCGGCTGCCCGACAATATCTCCAACAAACAAAATCTTCATAGTAGCGATGCGTTACACGTACCAACCACGACCCTCTTGGCATCCCACTTAGGAGCGATCTCCGAATCGCGACCGCCCGTCCTCCGTAGGGGTGAGGTACCCTCGCCCAGTCGCACGGACCAAGCGAGTGGACAGCGAGTAATCAAAGGAATGAATAATGACTGCGATAGAGTTCCCATAGAGATCCCTCAAGCGACTAAATAAGGATCAACCGAGCGGATAACGAGGGAGCAACTGACCAATAGGAGTTCCCGCGGTAGAGATCCCATAGCTAATCCCGCGCGATTGAGCTCCTATAGAGATTCACTAATCACTAGCCACTAAACACCTACCCCGGCTTTAATCCGCGCAATCCGCGATTCAGACAATCTCTCCCCTCATCAAAGCTCATCCAACGCAAAAACCGCGCTCAACGAACACCCCAACGCCTCAATCCTGTCACGCCCGCCCTGCTGCCGGTCAATGGCGCACACCACATGCTCGACGACCAATCCCCGCTCCCGAATATCGCCTACCGACTCGCACACCTGCCCCGCTGTCGTGATGACGTCCTCAATGACGACAACCCGGTCACCCGGCTGAAATCCTCCCTCAACCAGATTGCACGTCCCGTAAGTCTTCGCCTCCTTGCGCACATACAGGCACGGCTTTCCCGTCCGCAGCGACAACCCGGTTGCCAAAGGGACGCCGCCCAACTCCAACCCCGCGAACCTATCGAAAGCCGTCGGCAAGAGCGACTCCATCTCCGCCGCCAGAGCCGCCAATAACGCGGGATCGCTTTCAAATCGGTATTTGTCCCAATAAAACGAACTGACCTTCCCCGATCTCAGCTTGAACTCCCCCGTCAAATACGAAACCTCTCTAATCTTGCCTGCAAGTTCCTCTTTCGTCATCCCCATTCCCCGACATTTGCAAACCCAAGCCACACTCTCGCGCCTACTCTACTGGCATTTAACTGGTCACTGACCACTGGTCACTAACCACTGCTTTACACCCCCTACGCAAACACATGAATCTCCGCTCTCGACGACTCGGAGACCCGCCCCACCACCGCGGCTTCCGGGCAATCCCGCCCATGCAATTCCGTCACCGCCTCATCTGCTTCCGCTTCCGGCAGCGCGATCAGCAATCCGCCCGAGGTCTCCGCCTCCAACAACACATGGCGCATCTCCTCGGAAACCCCCGGCTCGAACGACACAACCCCATTCAAGAATTTCGTGTTGGCGGCATAGGCGCGCGTAAAAGTCTTCCTCTTCACCAGTTCCGCCGCACCGTCAAATACCGGAATCTTGTCCGCGAAAAACTCCAGCCGAACGCCGTTCCCCTGCGCCATTTCAAAACCGTGCCCCAGCAGACCGAACCCCGTAATGTCCGTGCAGGCATGGGTGTTATGCTGCTGCATCACCTCCGACGCCGAGGCGTTCAGCCGCGCCATCGACTCCACAATTTCCGGAAGAACCGCATCGCCAATCTTGTTGAACTTCAATCCCGTGGTAAGAATGCCGACACCGAGCCGCTTGGTGAGAATCAATGCATCACCCGGTTTCGCGCCGAAATTCCTGACAATCCGATCCGGATGAACCACGCCCGTCACCGCAAGCCCGTACATCAACTCTTGAGAGGTCACCGTATGCCCGCCTAGGCTCACCGCGTTCGCCTGCTTCACCTTGTCGGCGCCGCCCCGCAACACGTCGCGTAGGATGCTCAGATCGAGTTGATCCTTGGGCCAACACGTGATGTTCAACGCCGTCTTGGGGACTCCGCCCATGCTATACACATCGCTCAGCGAGTTCGTCGCGGCGATCGCGCCATAGTCATACGGATCGTCCACAATCGGCGTAAAATAATCTGTGGTGTTTATGATGGCAAGCTCCTCGCCAAGCTGGTACACGCCGGCGTCATCCGATGTCTCCGTTCCCACCAGCAGATTCGGATCATCCATGGCGGGCAAACCGTCCAAAACCTGTGCCAGATCCCCCGGATCCAGTTTGGACGCTCACCCCGCACACTCAACCGTCTTCGTTAAGCGAATTTTCTTCTTCGTCATTCGTCTCAATACCCCCTCCCAATCCTATGATTCGACGCCCCTGTAGAGTGCGCATTGCGCACCAGCATTTCAAAGCGTTAGCGGGCATCGAACAACTGAACATGGATCAACCGAATGTATATTGAAGGACCAAGTGACCAAACACGACTCTGCCGCCCATGATTCAACTAGGCGCTAATCCTAAGAATTCTCACTCGCAAAAAGGGCCTCCACACTCTCCCTAAACTGATGAAAAATCGTTCCCTCCCCATCACAATCCGGTTGATCGCACAAACTAGCCGCCAACTCCCGGTAATACCACTCCTGCGCACGCCGCCCCCTGCTAAAGCGATCCCACACATCCTCTCCGATGACCTCGTAATCCGCAATGATCGTCAAGAGATTATGAAGTTTATCCGCGCAAGTAACCGTGCGCACCTCAAGGGAGGCGGATTTCAAAAACTCCACCGTATGCCGCTTCCGCTGCTCCCACGGCAACGACTTATCCGGTTCCGAACACCCCTGCACAATTTTCGCGACGCTCTCGCCAAACTTTTCGCGAATAAACTCAAGCGTTAGCGAAGTATCCTCGACCGTATCGTGAAGAATCCCTGCGGCAACAAGCTCTTCCGAACAACCCGCATCCGAGAGAATACGCGCGACCGCACGCGGATGAGAAATGTATGGAATGTCGCTGCCCTTGCGGAACTGACCGCGATGCGCCTCCTCGGCAACCTCAATCGCAACATCAATCATCTCTTTTCCACCGCGCATAGATCCAGATTTCCCTTCCGCAACTGCGTACTTCGAGAATAATATCATATCGACTATGGCGCGTCAAGCGATTGCCGTCACCGCCTTCCCCCTACTTTAATGATGGACTCACCCCGTGTAGGATCGATCTCCAGGTCGCGACCTCTTGTCGTCGAGCAACTACTATCACAAGTATTAGCCCAAATTGCCCCCTGCTGTGGGTCGGGCTTCCAGCCAAACACCACCCGCCCGATCGGTCTGGTTCTCAAATCCAGATCATTGTGCTAAAGAATAACAATCAACCGACTGAACCTGATCCCCGTAGGGGCGCGGTTCCCGCGCCCGCGCGATAGTGATCCCTTATTCAGTGATTCAGAACTCATTCGCCACAAACACCAAATCAAGAATGTTGACAAATCCATCCCCATTCACACCCGCAGGGTTTTTACTGGCCACTGGCGACTGATCACTGGCCACTGCTTTCCAACACCTCTCCCCGCCAACGGAGAAACTGCCCGTGAACCAACCTCCACCACACCGGTCGTCCCTCCCCGTCCAGGCGCAGAACGGCGTACTCCCCCCGGAACTCCAACTCCGACGTACACATCTCTGCAAACCCGTCGTCCGAAATCAGCACGAGATCGGTGAATTTCCCGTGTGCCACGCTGAACCCTGTCGCCAACACATCCGCATCCGCGTTGACCTCCATCAAACGAATCTCCGGCGATACCTCCGCATGGGGCGCTAAAGGTAACAGCACGACGTTCATGGCGGTTGGAAGGGGCCGATCCATCGCATAAACCAACTTCCTTGGCGAGGTACCCCCGCCCCCAAGCGTTACCTCCAGACCGTCGGCGTCCGCCGGCGCAATCGCGAGGTCCACCGAATGCGCCTCAGTCGCCCGCACAATCCCGCCCTCTAACTGCTCCACGTTCCCCGGCGCCATGTGAAAAACCTGTTCAACCCGATGCTCTCCCTCGCCAAGAACCAGATCATGCAGGATAAAGTACTCCTCCCGAACATAGAAAATCGACCGCTTATGAACGAGGTCGAGCACGGCGTCATCGTCGCCGTCATCCCCGTAACCCTCCTTGTACCAACCCTCCGCAAAATCAAACGACGGCGTACTGATCCAGCGCGTATCCGGATCCGGCGCATGTGCCGCTTCGCTTATGCGCCTCCGGCGCTGCCCCTTCCCGTCAATGACGATGCTATTGTGAGCGCGGCTAGATAGCGAATACCTCTCCGAGCCGGATACCCCCATGCCCGCATCAACAATTAGCCGTTTTCCGTAGGCGTGCAGCACAAAACTCAGTTTGTCCTTAGGCGGCTGCTCACCCCCACCGAAATCCCCCGCGTCAAAGAGCAGATACTGTGCCTCCGGGCGCCAACAATCCCGCATGACATAGTATCCGGCATACGGAAAAGCGTGCGAAGTCTCCTTCGGCGACTCGCCCTCTTTCCCTTCCGACGCTATATACCTCAAATCATCGCGATCAAATACCTCGATACCGAGAGAACACGCCTCCGCCGCACTAGCCTCCGAACGATCACCATCATCCGAAGCGGGCAGACTGTAGTCCGGCTGGCACATATAAGTGAACGTCTCAAGGATCCTCTCCATCCGAGCGTCAAATTCCTGAGCGAACTGCACGCCCGCAAGTTTGCCGAGCCGGTAGAAACGCCAGAGCTGCACGAACACATCATACTGAGAACGAGTAGAACCGTCGACATGGCAACCGTCGGGAAAAAAGCGAGTATGGACAATCCAACTGCACCGTCTAAGAGCGAGCGCGAGCAGTTGCTGACTGTCCCTCCATTCGGGATGAAGCGTCGCCGCAACCCCGATTTCACTCGTTTCCGCAACCGCCCCACCCTTAACATCGGAAACACTGAGTCCCGTCTGAGTCGACAAGCGCCGCGCACGCACCAACCGCGACTTGGCAATTGAGGCAGCCTGCGTTCCCGCCGAGACATTCCGATCATCCGACGCACGGTACAACTCCGAGTCATTCCCCCGCCGGCGCAGGTACGCCCCGTATGCCGACTTCGCTCCCTCCACATCCCCGGCAGCCAATCCGGATTTAACATCCTCCAACCCCTCCCACTCCAAATCCACTCCGTCGAAAAATTCGGCATCCGTCAGCCCAAGACGTTCCAGTTTCTCCCACCGAAAATCACGATTCAAGACGGTGTTATAAGCCTTGATACCCTCCTCCAGAATCGGCAGATGGAGCGCCGCTGCCATCCCGAACGCCGCATCGACCAGTTCGACGAGATAAGATGGAGACGTGCTTTCCGCCGCTTCCGCAATCCGCGCGAACCCCGCCAGTCGCCACGCCGCCGCCTGCGGTATCAGGCGGCATACTCCCCCCGCCAAAGCCAGCACCGCGCCCCCCTCCAACCGGTTGCGCTTCTGGGGCGAGTGGTGAAACGTATAAAGGTATTCGGCGTGCGCGGCGACGATCCCCGCCAAGACCTCCCAATCCTCCTCCGACAGTCGTTCATGAGAGGCGATGGCAAACGCCTCTACCAGCCTCGCCGCAACCGACTCCATCCGCCACACAGGATCCCGATCCCCGCTAAATACCGGCGTAGGACTTTCGGCGGCGAAAGTGCTCAATTCCTCAAAGTCCGCGACCGGCTCAAACCTATCGATAACCGGCGTTCCACCTCGCGCCAACGCCCCCGCCAGCACCTGCAGCTGCTCCGCTGTAATCGTCGAATAACCCGTGAGTTCCATTCTTATAGCCGTCGCAACAAATTGTAGGGTGGAATCAAGCGAATGAATAATGAGTATGATAGAGATCCCCTGCCCACCATCTCTTGTAAAATATACCGACCATTCAACCAAACTTGTAGGTTGGGTTGAGCCCGGCGAATCCCAACATCCTATCCTCCCCACCAAATCTCCGATTTCCCATCCTCCACCCTTCCCCCTCGCGTCTTCCCGTCATCCGCTTTCACTGACCACTAGCCACTGGCCACTAACCACTGCTTTTACTAACCACGGTCTTCCTCATCGCCAACACCACCAAAGCAATCGAATTGAACAGCAGCAACGACGAAATAGCATTAATCTCCGGCGTAATCCCGAACTTCAACTTGGAATAGATATGCACCGGCAATGTCGTATAACCCACCCCCGCCGTGAAAAACGAAATCACAAAGTCATCAATCGACAGCGTAAACGCCAGCAACGCCCCGCCGACCACCCCGGGCGCAATCAGCGGCAACGTGACAAACCGAAACGTCCTCCACTCGTTGGCGCCCAAGTCCAACGCCGCCTCCTCCATTGACCGGTCGAACCCCTGCAACCTTGCCCGGACAATTATCGTCACATACGAGATATTGAACGCCACATGCGCAATGACAATCGAGGTGATCCCCAGCGGGATATGCGCCTGTGCATAGAACATAAGCAACGCAATCCCCATCACAATATCCGGAACAATAATCGGCAGAAAAATGACCCGCGTGAATACACCCCGCAACGGAAATCGATACCGTTCGATGCCAAGCGCCGCCATGGTACCGATGACGGTCGCAATGCAGGTTGAGACCCCCGCCACAATCAAACTAACAAGACACGCGCGCCATAAATCCCGATTTCCCGCAAGTTTGGCGTACCAATCCAGCGTAAAACCCTTCCAAACCGCCGTATGCTCCGCAGCGTTAAACGAAAACACCACCAGCACAACAACCGGCGCATACAGAAATGCCAACACAACAATCACATTCAACTGCAATAATCGTTTCATCATAAACCACACCTAATCTCGACATGGTACACTTTGTAGGGGTTCAAGCGAGTGAATAGATCAAGTGACTGAATAAGGAACGATCAACTGAACGGATAGTGAAGGCGATAGAGTTCCCATTGAGGTTTTCCCTCGCCCAATCACTTTCTCAAACCCCGCCCCATTTACATTCCGCACACCCTCCCCACTCTCCGTTGCCCATTGCCCTTCCCGTCTTCCCCCTTCCACTCCCTCGGTTCCGAAAACCGCTCCTTCCGGATTGCCAAATCCGGCAGCCGTAGGTTGGAATCAAATCCCGTACGATCAACCGACTTCAATCCGTGTAATCTGTGAAATCCGTGATTCAGACAACCGCTCCCTACTCTACCCCATCCATCCCTCCTCTCCTCACTAACCACTGCCTTTCCTTCCTTCTGCTTTTACTAACCACTGCCTTTCTCCCCCCTCATCGACCGAAAATAAATCACCGTCCCAACCAACACAACCCCCATCAGCAGAAACGACAACGCCGATCCGAACGGCCAATCCCGCGCCGTCTTGAACTGGCGCGCGATAACATTCCCGATATAATTGACCTTCCCGCCGCCCAGCAGATCCGGCGTAATGAACGCGCCGACCGTCGGGATAAACACCAACACCGATCCGGCGACAACCCCCGGAATACTCAACGGCAACGTCACGTTCAGAAACGCCCGCCAAGGTCTTGCGCCCAAATCCTTTGCCGCATCAATCAGCGCGCCGTCAATCTGCTCCAGAGACGCATACAGCGGCAATATCATGAACGGCAGATAACCGTAGATGAGACCGATATACACGGCAACCGGCGTGTACAGTAACTCTGGCGGCGTTATATCGGGGAAGAGTGCAACCAAGAGCTTGTTCAGCACCCCCTCCGCCCGCAAAATCACAATCCACGCATACGTGCGAATCAGGAAATTTGTCCAGAAAGGGAGCACCACAAGCAAAAGCAGGACATTGCGCCAACGATGCTGATACCGCGCAACAAAATAAGCGAAGGGATAGCCCAGAATCAGGCAGACAACGGTTGAAACCGCAGCCGTAAAGATCGACTGCCAAAGGATGCCCAGATACAACGGATCCAGCAGCCGTCGGTAGTTGCCTAGGGTAAGCGTCCAGTCAACGCCGCCGTACATGCCGCGCTCGGCAAAACTGTAGACCAAAATCGACGCGATAGGGACGAGAAAAAAGAGGACGAGCCAAAACAGGGCGGGAAAAAGAAGGATGAGAACGCGGCTATGGGAATGTTCGCGGATGAATCGACTAAGTTGATACCATGCTTTCACGACGGCATATTAGACAAGTCAGAACTGTAGGGTGGGCACGGCCCACCGTTTCTCGTAGGGTGCGCAGTGCGCACCGGCCTTTCAGCAGCCCGTAGGTTGGGTTGAACGCAACGCCCTGTCAAAATCGAGACTATAGAATTACATCTAGAATATCCATTTTGCTTGATGTCACGAAAATCCTAGTGAAACCCAGCACTAACTAGACAAGGAGCGCTCAACCGACTGGATAGATCAAGTGAGTGAATAACGATCAAGTGACTGAATAAGGAACGCGATAGTAGATCCCCCGTGATGGCAAATTCCATACGTCGAAACCTCTCCCGCTCCGTGTCATCATGTCGTGTGCGACAATCACGTCCTACACTCCCGAGGGGTGTAATGTCAATAGCTGCTCGACAATCGTGTCTTGCACTCCGGAGGAGTGCCATAGCCATGGTTTGTAGGGTGCTCTGCAATTAATCGCGCGAATAGAGATCTTCTTGTCCCGCTCCCCCTCAACTGACGGGTGAAGGAAGACGATAGAGATCCACCTGCGCCCATTAGCCAATCCCGATAGAACCCACCAGCCTTTCAAAGCGCCGGAGGTGCTCAAGGTGTATAGAAACCACGAAAACACACACCAAAGCCCCAGCGGGGCGACACTTCACAGCGCAGGTTGAAATCAAACGAGATCAGTAGGAGGGAGCAACCGAGTGGGTAGCGAGGGTGATAGAGATTCCCCGCGATAACTAATCCTGCGATAAAACTCCCATCACACATCACGCATTACGAACCATCTACAACCCCAAAATGGGAACAACGGAACCCCTTCTCCCACCCCCGCTCCGCTACTCCTCAAGCGCCTCCACGACCTCCTCCGGCAACGTCACCGTACCCGGATCAACATCGATAGGGAACTCCGTGCCATACGCTCGAACCAAGTCGCCGAACGACGTATCATCAACCCGCTCGAGCTCCTGACCGGCGCGGTTGAGAACCACAACCTGACAACTATCGCAACTCATCAAATCCACATCCGATTGATCAACCGGAAACTGCGTCAAAGGATTATTACAATCCGGGCACGGCAACATATCACGAATCCTTCCAAAACAATCTATTTAAAGGGCCTATATACAATTGTGCCGAAAGCCATGTTTTTTGAATACGTCCTTGCTGGGGGTGCATTCATCGTTTTCCATCTGTTTTCTTGCTCGATTCAAACTCGCAATCATATCGGGGTCACAATATAAATCCGAATCTTCATCCACATAACTAGAAGATTGAGCTACGCTTTCCAACAACTGGTTAGGTTGCATTTTTTTCATCTCTTTTTTCTTTCATTGATTCACCATATATGCCACTTTGGAATATAAACCCCTATTTTTGCCCATAGGTTGGGTTGAGCGGATACCCAAGAAAAATCGCGTCCACCAGAAGCCTTTCGATGTCCCATACTTCGTGAAAACACTGTAATCCTAGCGCAACCCAACATCATCCCTTCCAACCTTCCACTCCCACTACTAACCACTAGCCACTGTTTTCCCTAATCCGCCGCCTGCTCCGCCGGCGCATTGACCCAATACTCATCATACCAGGCGTCATAATCCTCATACAACGCCGTCACCTCCGGCTCGTCCCCGCACACCGGGCAACTCGTATCCCGGCTGAGCTTCAACTCGCGAAACTGCATGCGCAGCGCATCATACAGCACCAACCGACCGATGAGCGGACTGCCAATCCCCACCAAAATCTTAATCGCTTCCGTTGCCATCATCACACCGACCACGCCCGGGAGCACGCCCAGGACACCCGCCTCGCTTCAGCTCGGCACCATGCCCGGAGGCGGCGGCGCCGGGTACATACAGCGATAGCACGGGCCCTCATGCGCCTTCAGCACCGTCACCTGACCCTCGAACTCCGAGATACTGCCATGCACAATCGTCTTGTTTGTCAGTACCGCGGCATCGTTCACAAGATAGCGCGTCGGGAAATTGTCGCAGCCGTCAACGATTAAGTCATACCCCTCGAAAATCTCAAGCACATTCTCCGCTTTCAACCGCGTCTGATGAGGCACAACCTTGACATCCGGATTCAACGACTTGATGGTCGTTGTCGCCGATTGCACCTTCGGCGTACCGATCGACTCCGTGCGATGCGCAATCTGACGCTGCAAATTACTGATCTCGACCAAATCCGAATCCAGCACTCCGAGCGTTCCGACCCCCGCCGCCGCCAAGTACACCGCCGCGGGTGATCCCAGCCCCCCGGCGCCCAGAAGCAGCACCTTTGATTCAAGCAACTTCGCCTGCCCCGTCTCCCCGATCTGACGCAGCATGAAATGGCGGCTATACCGGTCCAACTGCTCGTGCGTCAACGGTTTGTCCTGTTCCGTGGGAAATCCTGCCGTCAACCAGCCCCGATATCCGCCCGCCATCGAGATCGTGTCCGTGTAGCCCATATCCTTCAGTGATTTCGCGGCGAGCAGAGAACGCACTCCGCCCGCACAATACAGAACAATCTTCTGATCCGCGTCAGTCACATAATCATCAATCGAAAGCTCAAGCATGCCACGCGACACATGAACCGCGCCCGGAATATACCCCGCCCGGCGCTCGTCATCGTCGCGAACATCGAGCAGCACAAAATCACCGTCCCGATCCTGTTCCGACTTCACCTCGTCGACCGAGACCTCCGGAATCTCCTGTCGCACCTCTTCAATAATCTCTGCAGACGACCTCATAAGATTCACTCTCCTCAAAACATGCGGCACAATCCGAGACAACCGCTGCACATCCCTCCCGGCACGCCGCTTTCCACAGCCCACTCAACCGAATCCCATTATATCACGCCCCCGCAAACCTGTCAAAACCAAAATCATCCCATCACCCCCATCCGCTCCGCCCGGATAGAGCACACCGAACACAACTCCTGTAGAAGGGAATTCCGATTCCCGACTCCAACCCGTAGGGATCAAGCAAGCGAATAGCGCGCGCGATAGTAAATCCTCAAACGAGTGAATAACCAGTGCGATAGCAAATCCCAATAGAGATCCTATAGCGAAGGCGGTAGAAGATCCAGCGCGATAGAAATCCCCTCGCCACTAGTCATTGCCCACTAGCCACTAACCATCAAACGAACGAATAGTGAGTGCGATAGAGGTCCTCTCAAGCGAGTGATTAACGAGTGATCGACCGACCGAACAGAATCAAATGAGCAAACAGCGAATGCGATAGTAAAGCCCGTGCGATGGAGCTCCTATAGAGACCCGCAGACCGCTGTTTACCCCATCCCATTTCGTCCCCCACGTGCTAAGATGAAAACCCGTCTTCCAGTAGCCCATAGAAGCCATTGAGTTCCGTAACCACTTGCGATTAGACGGAGGAATCAATGAACTTCCGACAGAAAATCACACTATATCTTCTGCTCAGTATCGTATTGGGTAGCGTTGCGTTTGCGCAGGTTGTCGACATCCCCGACCCCGACCTCCGCGCCGGCATTGCCGAAGCGCTGGATGTACCGCATGGCGCGCCTATTACGCAAGCGGATATGAATCGGCTGACAGACCTTAATATCCCAAGCCATAGAATTACAAGTCTTACGGGATTGGAGTTCGCAACCAACCTGAACTTTCTTGTTATTTCCAACAGTCTAATAACTAGCCTTGGTCCGATAGCCGATTTGCCGCAATTGGAACATCTGTATATGTGGTCAATTCCTCAGCTTGACATTGCCCCGTTAGCCAATCTCACACAGCTCCGAAGCCTTGCTGTTTCAAACTGCGATCTCGCCGATATTAGCCCATTGACAAAGCTTATTCAACTCACCGATCTAAACGTTAGGTATAACTCGATTAGCGATATCACGCCGCTCGCAAGCCTGACAAACCTTGTGACACTGCGACTCAACAGCAATCGAATTACCGATGTTACGGCTTTGGCGGGATTGAGCAGCCTCGAATTCCTCGAAATCTAGGACAACCAAATAGCCGATCACAGTCCGCTGGACGCGCTCGCACTCGCTCATTTTATCTACGATCAAACCTGTGAACTCACGCCGCTTTCAATACTCGATAGAATAAAAGATAGAGACTTTCCTTCTATTATAACGGCATGGGCTGGCCCTGATTGGGTGTCTATCCCCAATCGTCCGGATTTATCAGGTGTCGAAAACGTGGCGAGCCATGATTTGTGGTTTAGTGTCCCTCAATTTGGGTTAAGATTCAAGGAAACTCCTAACGGATTTGCAATGGCGGGCAGCCTTGACGAGGCAATACAAAGGCGTGACGAATTTCTTGCTGTAAATCCCAATATGATTTTTCTCGTAGACATTAGGATGCGAGAAGATTGGGCAAGCAGTTTTCCCGAAGACTGGCCCTATTGGATAAGAGATACAAACGGTAATGTTGTTAGCCTTTGGTCAGGAGCCAACCTGCTTGACTTCACGCATCCATACATTCAGGACAGGATTGTACACCAGGCTATTGCCGTATCGAAGTGTGGTTTGTACGATGGTATTTTTTTCGATTGGTGGAACGAACATGATGCCGTTCTCGCTTTTCGGGGGAATGAAGCCGAACAACGCGCTCGAGACAGCATTCTACGACGCATCCGCGCTGAAACCAGGCCCGACTTTTTGATAATGGGCAACACCAATTATAGTATAATCCCAAGAACTGCACCTTTCATCAACGGCGGTTTTATGGAGACCGGTGTGCCTGGACTTCATACGGCTGAAGAGCTTGAGATAGCACTTGCTCAGATTGAGAGTTCATTACTTTGGTTAGACCAGAACTTAAGAGAACCGCGGATAAACGCTCTGCATGGCGGGGGCGATTTTCCAGAGTTTAGCCCGGTTAATCGACGCCAGATGCGTGCTATCACAACGCTAACTCTCACACATTCCGATGGGTATGTCCTGTATGCGATTACTGGCGGCCTGTCCCACTACTGGTACGACTTCTGGGATGCTGATTTGGGGCGACCGGTGGGCGAGAAGGGGCAACTGTATCAAGAGACAGAAGGGGTTTATATTCGCGAATTCACGAACGGTTGGGCGGTGTACAATAACAGCGGCGCCGAACAGACCATTACGCTCCCCGAACTTGCCTCCGGGGTTGCGAGCGACTTCGAGGGCACGGAGCATACGCTGCCTAACCTCGACGGGGAGATGTATCTAAAGGCAGTGGTCAGTGACCAGTTGCCAGTGACCAGTAAAGACAAAAACGCTGCGGATGTGAACGGGGACGGGGTGGTTAATGTGTTTGATTTGGTGTTTGTGGCAAATGCGTTTTAGCGGAGAAGCGGTGCGATTGGAAACTGCGCTTACCGTGTGGAATCAAGCGAGCGGAGAGAGAGCAGGGCGGGCTATCGCCTATGGATCACTATCGCGTAGGGATTTCTACCGCCCTCCTTAATGAGTCGGTTGATCTCGGCTAATTTTTTTGATCGCTTGATGGGCTGGTTTGCTCATGCCACAATCTAACAGATTGTGGTACAGAGGAATGTTATCATGCACACGCATGTGAGTTTATCGGTTGCAAAGACTACTGACAGGACGCGGCATGTCGCGGTGACCGGAATGGCCGGACGTTTCAAATCCCGAAGTGTGCCTTGAGGAAAGGCAGCGTCTTTCGGTTGCTCCACGCGTGCGGTCCGTCAAAGAAGTCCTGGTCCAAGTCCCCACGGGCGTCGAGGAGATTATAAACGGGTTCCAGGTCCGAATAGGCTCGCCGCGTGCCATCGATCGGGAAGATGGGATCCTTCGTGCCACTGACGACGAGGAGCGGACGAGGCGCAATCAGGGCGGCAATCTCCCGCATCTCGCCCCACTCCATGATGCCGGGAACGCAGTTGCATATACAGTGGTGAATGGAGTAGATGGAGTCGGCAAACGTGCAGTAGTATCCGCCGACGATGGCGAGCTTGACCCTAGGCTCCAGCGCCGCCCAGAACAGAGCGATTGTACCGCCGCCCGACAGGCCCGCCACCCCGATGCGCGACGAATCAACGTCTTCCAGCGTGTGCAGGTAATCGACGAGACGCGAGGCGTCCCAGCATCGCAAGCCGACGGGCGTCATGCCGGTGAGGAAGCTGTTCATTGCCAACCGCTGACAACCTCCTCCCGATTGCCCCGCGCTCTGTGAAGTCTCGTTCCAACCGCGCTGCACCGGAGCGATGGTCACGTATCCGTTTTCGGCAAAGAACGGAGCGAAATCAAGGTCAAGTTTCTTGGATTTTGCCAGCTGTTCTTCGTTTCCTTCGCGAATGTAGGGATAAATCCCGCTGTGTCCGTGCAAACAAACCACCGCGGGCGTATTGCCGCGTAGGGGTTTCGGCAGAAAAAGGTATGCCGGTACCCAATAGTCTTGCTCGGAGCGGACATAGATTTTGCGGCGCGTGAACCCCTCCGTCTCCAGTTCTTCGACGCACTCAACCTGGAGAGGCGCACTAGGTGGTGTATGTCCCAAGAGCGCCCGCAGCCGCCGCGCGAAACCGCGGCGCCACGCCCGATGCTCGTCAACGGAGGTCGCACCCCACTCCAGTTCTGGGGCTAACGACGGTTTCTGCCCCATAAAGTTCTGTAGGAAGTCGCTGTTACGTGTGATTTCAGATTCCTCCGTGGTTATAGGAGCGAGCACCAGCTCGCGACCATCGTAGGTTGGGTTGAACGGTCCAACAAGGGAATACTGTAGGAGGGATCAACCGACCAAATAGGGAGGGCGATAGAGATCCCTTCCGATTCCCGACAATACGGCGCGATTCGGATATCGCTCCTACAGGCGCTAAGAGTCTTAAATCCAGCCGTGATTGCGGGTGACGGGCGAGCCGGATGTCTGATTGGTCCAGCCAATCTCTTCAAGCTCGACCTCCACACCGGTGATTGCCGACTCCTCTGCCGCAAACAGAATCTCCATGATGTGGCGGCCCCATTCTCCATGCGTCGGCGGCTCGATGTTCTGCTCGATAGCCTCGGCAAACGCTATCCACTCGTTTTGGAACTCGAACGGCGGATCGTCAAACGGCACGTCTTCCCATTTGTCGTCCTTTCCGACCTTGACGAACTTTTCGCCGTGCTGACTGAATCGCAGCGATCCGTTGGCGCAAATTACATGGCATTCGTAACTAGGCGCGCCGTCGGCGTAACCTACCGCAACCGCGACACCCGCAAGCCCGTTCTTGTACCGAATGAAGGCCGTGGCGGAATCGTCGCTTGCCTGATAGTGCGCGCGAGCTCCGATGGATGCGGATACGGACGCTGCCTGCGACGCCATCACCCACGTCAGGCGATCCACTACATGAATACCGTTCGTGATCCACATGCCGCCGCCGTGGTAGCGGCTCCGGTACTGCGGACGGCGCCAGGAATAGCCCCAATTCTTGGACATGTAGCAGACAGCGGTGATCAGCGGGCCAAGCTCGCCCGAATCCAGGATCTCCTTCGCCTTCAGACTTGTGCCATAAAAATGCTGGGTGCACCCCACCATCAACTTGACATCGTTTGCGGCGGCAGCCTCAATCATATTGTCGCACTGTTCCAAACTGATCGCCATCGGTTTCTCTACCAATACGTGCTTGCCGGCGTTGCAGGCATCCACGGTGAGGCGATGATGAAGTTGATGCCCTAACGTGATAGCCACGGCATCGACATCGTCGTCCTCCAGCAACTCGGTGTGAGACGCATACCCCTTGGGGACGTGGTATTTCTCCATGCTCGCGCGCCGCTTGTCTTCCAAAAGGTCGGCGACAGCGACGACCTCCACATTATCAAGCGCCGCGATGGCGTCACAGTGGGAGTTCGCTATCCCGCCCAAACCAATCATACCAACTCGTAATTTACTCATTAACTCGATATATTCCCTTCCTTTTGATCACGCAGTTGTCGCAGCGCATCTGGTAAAATGCGGGGACAGTTCACGCCTGCCGGATTGACAAATCCCGCACATCCCTGTCTAGCTCTTGGTTTCCATCCTTCCACGCTTCTGCCCTGCTTTATCGATATTTAGATTTGCCTATGCCATTTCTATCAAGTAACACTCGCTCAAAGCCAGTGGCCGAGCGAAAAACGAGTGTCAATTTATGATGCACGACACACATTGAAGATCTCTATCGCGCTCCTTATCCAGTCGCTTGATCCTCTGGATCGGGGAAAGGGACTCCGACTAGAAAGTGTTACTTGCTGAAAGGATTAATCTGACAGGATAATGGCGCGCTCTAAAATGACAGTGCATAACTAGCAAAATACGTGAATTGAAGTCGCGATTCGGAGATCGCTCCTACCGAGGATTTCGCTAGCGGGGCAAGATGCCCCGCCTAAATAAATTTATTTACATTGCCCAAAAAAGTGATAAATCAATTCTGTAGAAGCGAGCTTTAGTGCGCATTGTATTGTCGGGAATCGGAGATCACTCCTACGGCTGATTTCTCATTATGCATTCGCTTGATCGCACGCTACTGACTAGCCACTCATCACTAGCCACTGAACACTGCCGTTTGGCTTACACCCGACCGGGGAAGGATCTGCCCCTCACCGACTTGAATGGCGGCACCTTAGGCGCATCCGTCACCGATTCATCCTTCCACGAGGAGGCGCGCATGTAGTGTATGGCGTAGCCGCGGCGGCGCTCGCCGGATAGGTTGGCGTTGCTCATGTGCAGCGTAAGACTGTGGTGGAAACTGATGCTGCCGGGCGTGAGAGGCGCCGGCACGATAGGCCATTGCTCCCCTCCTAGGTCGTCCAGAAATACGCTCAACTGTTCGCCTCGCACCATACCCCAGCGATGCGTACCCGGGAGAAAGTTCAAACACCCGTTCTCCTCCGTAGCGTGGTCAAGGGCGGTCCAGGCGCTCACCAGATCCATGGGGAAGATATCGCGCCAAGAGGCGGAGTCCTGGTGCCACCGCTGCGCCGAGCCGACGCCTTTGGGCGCCTTCATGAAGAATTGATCGGCGTACATCTTGATGTCATCGGTTCCCAGCAGGTCGGCGATGATGTCCACAACCTTAGGATTGGTAACGTGGCTCCACATTACGTCGTCGTGCACCGCCAAGTTATATAGCTTGCGTACCGACAAAACTTGGTTATCAATGGGTTTTCCGCTCTGGGCAACCGACGGTTCAATCTGAATGCTGGTGCTCGGGATGTTTTTGGCTTCACCGGCTGCGATGACGTCGGAATGCGCCGCGATAGTGTCCACTTCCTCGGGCGTCAGAACATTCTCGACCGACAGAAAACCGTTGAGTCTGAATTGCGCCACCTGTTCCTCCGTCAGGCTGCGCAACTGTTGCTTAGACATAGATTGCAGGCTCCTTTGTTCAAAATCCGTGTGGTTTGGGCGAATGTAGAGTATACCACATCCTCCGTCCGATCCTCAATCCGCTCCTTAATCCACGCAGGGGAAATAATCTAGCTTGTCAGCGACAATCCGTAGGTTGGGTTTTCCCCGCTGGCACAGATTCGTGTTTGACCGTGCAACCCAACCTACTCTGCCGCGTTACTGCAAGCCTGGGGTCGCGATTCGGAGATTGCTCCTACAGCAAATAAGAGATACGACTGTTGTAGGTCGGATTCTTCCTTCTGACAGAGATTCGTATTTGACCGTTTAACCCAACCCTCGCAGCCACGTTGCTGCAAACCTAGGGTCGCGATTCGGAGATCGCTCCTACAGCAAATTGAAGATACGACTGTGGTAAGTCGGATTCTTCCCACTGGCACAGATTCGTATTTGACCGTGCAACCCAACCTACTCTGCCGCGTTACTGCAAGCCTGGGGTCGCGATTCGGAGATTGCTCCTACAGCAAATAAGAGATACGACTGTTGTAAGTCGGATTCTTCCCGCTGGCATAGATTCGAGTTTGACCGTGCAACCCAACCTACTCTGCCGCGTTACTGCAAGCCTGGGGTCGCGACTCGGAGATTGCTCCTACAGCAAATAAGAGATACGACTGTTGTAAGTCGGATTCTTCCTGCTGGCACAGATTCGTGTTTGACCGTGCAACCCAACCTACTCTGCCGCGTTACTGCAAGCCTGGGGTCGCGATTCGGAGACTGCTCCTACAGCAAATAAGAGATACGACTGTTGTAAGTCGGATTCTTCCTGCTGGCACAGATTCGTGTTTGACCGTGCAACCCAACCTACTCTGCCGCGTTACTGCAAGCCTGGGGTCGCGATTTGGAGATCGCTCCTACGGCAAATAAGAGATACGATTTAAGCGGCAATTCTAATCCAACCACTTAATTTCCCTGTGATGCGGCGGTTGATTCTGGTCTTCCCAATGGCTCAACCGCGCATGCTCTCTGCCTTGGCGTCGATCTCTTCCAGCTTTAACCGCACACTCACCACGGACTGCAACTCGGGTCCGGGTCTGTACTTGACGTACGTCGTCGCTACAAGCGTGTCGTCCGGCAAAAGTTCCACCCCGGCATAGCCGGTGTCGTGCTTCTTCACCTGATCGTGGCTGCTGTGCAACAGTTTGATGCGGTACTGACCCGCGCGACAGTTGCGAATATCCTCGTACGTTCCCACCCAGCCCACGTAGTGCCCCCAGGTCGGGCTATGCAGCGTCCTATCCCGGAAGGTGATGAGGAGGCGTCCGTCCGACGAGTAGCGCGGTTGGTGGCGGTCGCCGGTCATTGTGCGGTCAAGCTCCACCGGATCTGTCCAGGTCTCCCCTTCGTCGGTGCTGAACACGACAAGGGAGCGGCATTTCATGGTGCTGCTGACCCGCAGCACACAGGCAATTTCCTTCCCGTCGGGGGAACGGATAAACGCCGGCTCGCACGGTCTTGAATCGGGGAACTTCCCGCCGCTCTCAACCAGCACCCGCTCGGGCGACCACGTCAAACCGCCATCGTCGGAGAAGCTGATAAGCGTCGATGGCTTCCGGCTCCATCCACCCATCAAGCGGTTCCCGGAGATTTCGATAATGGTGGTGAAGGGCATTGCGGTTTTCAGTCCGTTCTCCTCGAACGGCGTCCACGTCTCACCGCGGTCAAGAGACACGGATTGGCGCATCTTTCCCAAACCCTCAAAAACAAACAGCCGTTCCACGCCGTCCGGCCCGACAAATCGGAAGATTGCCGGGCAGTTGGTAGCCGTGACCCAGTTTTCCGGGACGGTCAGCGGATCCGACCACGTCAGACCGGCATCGTCGCTGCGCTGGAGCACCGCGGAAGGTCCTCCGTGCCCCAACGGATAGACGCAGAACATCGTTTTTTGGTCCGGCATCAGTAGCGTGGTGGGGTGTCCCTTGTAGCTTTCCGGTGTGCCTTGGGCGATGATTACGTGGCGGTGCGTCTCGTCGCACAGGTCGATCATTGGGATGTTAAAAGGTATCGATTCTGGCATGTTTTACTCCTTTGGGGTTTCCGTAACTGTATGTCTCGAAATACATAATGCGTAATGGGAAAGATTTGCGTAGGTCGGGTTGAACGGAAACGAGCAACAAACCCCTAAACCTTCGCGTACGTTCCGGTGCTTGATGGCGCTCATAGTCTCACCAAGCATAGAGAAAACCGACAGATACGCTACTCGGGAAATACGGTGTTGGGATTCTCTTTGTCTATCCACAGGCGGATGTTGTTGTAAGTCAGATTCTCCCTCCGCTTTGGCACGGATTCGTGTTTGACCGTTCAACCCAACCTACAGAACCGCGTTACCGCAAACCGAGGGTCGCGATTCGGAGATCGCTCCTACAGCAAATTAGAGATACGAGTCAGGCGGCAATTCTAAACCGATTCCAAGATTTTGTTTTGAACCGGGGGTTGATTATGGTCTTTCCCATGGTTTAACCGCGCATGCTCTTCGCCTTAGCGTCAATCTCATCCAGCTTTAGCCGTACACTGACCACGGACTGCTTCTCAGGACCGGGTCTGTACTTGACATACGTCGTCACGACAAGCGTGTCGTCGGGCAGAAGTTCCACACCAGGGTAGCCGGTGTCGTGCTTTTTCACCGTGTCGTAGCTGTGCAGCAGTTTGAGGCGATACTGCCCGGCTCGACAGTTGCGAATATCGTTGTAGGTTCCCACCCACGCCACGAAGTGCCCCCAAGTCGGGCTGTGCAGCGTCCTATCGCGGAATGCCATCAGGATGCGTCCGTCCGAGGAGTAGCGCGGTTGGTGGCGGTTGCCGGTCATCGTGCGGTCAAGCTCGACCGGATCGGTCCAGGTTTCGCCTTCGTCGGTGCTGAACACGACAAGAGATCGGCATTTCATGGTGCTGCTGACCCGCAGCACACAGGCGATTTCTTTGCCATCGGGGGAACGGATAAACGCCGGCTCGCACGGCTTTGAATCGGGGAACTTCCCGCCGCTCTCAACCAGCACCCGTTCGGGCGACCACGTCAAGCCGCCATCGTCGGAGAAGCTGATGAGCGTCGGTCCCTCCCGGCTCCATCCGCCCATCAAGCGGTTCCCGGAGATTTCGATAATCGTGGTGAATGGCATTTCCGTTTTCAGTCCGTTCTCCTCGAACGGCGTCCACGTCTCGCCGCGGTCAAGCGACACCGACTGACGCATGTTTCCCAAACCCTCAAATACAAACAACCGTTCCACGCCGTCCGGACCGACAAATCGGAAGATCGCCGGGCAGTTGGTAGCCGTCTTCCAGTTCTCCGGGACAGGCAGCGGATCCGACCACGTCAGACCGGCATCGTCGCTGCGTTGAAGAACCGCGGAAGGTCCTCCGTGTCCCAACGGATAGACGCAGAACATGGTTTTCTGGTCCGGCATCAGGAGCGTCGTGGGGTGCCCTTTGTAGCTTTCAGGGGTGCCTTGGGCGATGATCACATGACGCTCCGTCTCGTCGCATAGGTCAATCATCGGGATATTAAAGGGTATTGCTTCTGACATAATTTACTCCTTTGGGGCTCACGCAACTGAACGTCTCGCAATGGTGATTCGTAGTGCGTAATACGTAATGGGAAAGATTTGCTTAAGTCCTGTCGTTTTGGATTCATGTATTAGTAGCAATTTTCAGTCATCAAATCAGGATAAAAGCCATGCGCCATATTGTAGGGTGCGAACAACCGACTGATTAAGGAGCAGGATATGCTACTACCTTTGAATCTCTATCGGGTTTCTTATTCAGTCGCTTGATCTGTAAGATTGTGGGATGCGCAAACTAACAGTTTGCGCTACGGAGGTGCGTCCGATTTTTCGGGTAATTACGCATATCGTCATCGTTCTTTAACATAAAATCATCATGAATGTATATGACGGTAGCTTTTTTATCAAACTAACTACCGTATCTGGAAGCCGTACAGCTTAGCCTTGTGCAGCCGAAATCTCAGGCGCACCTGCTTTCCTCTCAGGCCGGCCATGCCTCCATTCGATTCCCACGCCACTTTTCCGTCGGTGACGGTATCGCCAATGGGTTGGCTCGCGGCAGAGCACTTGTCCTCCTCATCCAAAACCTCGACCTGGAGCGAGCCGCCATCGTCCACGTCGGCGGTTACCCCAAGCGTATCCCCGTCGAAATCCAACAGTTCCGTCGTTATCACCGCCGTGCATTTGGCAGCGATTGGCTCGTATCCCGCCCAGCCATCGGGTCTGAGCGTAGCCAGCGCGAGGTAGCCATTCCGCCATTCGAAGAAGTGCCAATCACCCGCGCCGTAGTAAATTCGGACTTCATCGTCGTGGAAGATCGGCGCGGCGGCGAAGATGGTGCCCCAATCGTAGGGCGTCTCCCCGTACCGCTCCCGTTCGGAAGGGCTGTGTCCAATGAAGGGACTGCCCTCCTGAATCCGGTGCCAGGTGACGGTGTCCGGGCTCCACGCCAGTTCGGCGTGCTGTTTCACGCCGCGGCCGGAGTCTTCCTCGGGAAACGTCATCACGCCTACCAATCCGATGTACACGCCGCACGTCGGGAAGACGATCATGTCGTGGGTTTGCAGCTGCGATGTCGGTCCCTCCATAATGCTCCGCTCCCGCCTCCAGTTCACGAAGTCTGACGACTCGGTCTGCGTGACTTGGCGCCTGCCGAGGTCCGAATTCCGGCGGGTGATTACGACGTACTTGGTGAGATGCGACGACCAGAACGCGCTGGGCCGATTACCGCCCTCGTGCCCCGGTACGGGAATATGCTCGCCCCAGTGCAAGCCGTCCGGTGAGAACGCCACGAACGCACCCCTGCTGGCGGAGAAAAACATCTTGTAGCGTCTCGTCGGATCGGGATCGCGGTAGTCTTTGTAAATGCCTGCGCCGCCGCGGCGGCGCGTCACGATGTTGTTCGCTTTGCCGCCCTCGTACTCCGCGAGACCTAAATTAGGTTTCTCCCAATGGATTCCGTCCTTCGAGACCGCGTAGCAAAGCCCAATCTCTCGATCAGTCGGTTTCACATCGTTGTACTTTACGGCGTCGGGATGGCGGCGTTCCGGCGGCGTGCTGGTTACCCGCGCGTCAACGACAAACGGGTTGTACCAACACTTGTATATTTTTTCGTCCTCGTCATAAATCACATCGGGATAAACGTTGTCGTAGCGGGGTTCCCACGGTTTATCCTCGGTGAAGAACGGGTTCTCGGGGTGTTTTCTCACTTCACCGAGCGTGAGTTTAGCTTTTTCAACGTCGGCGATGATTCGTGAATCGAGGACAAGGTAACGTGTTTCTTCCGCCATCTTCAAAGCCTTCGGCTGCGGCAGCATCAGGAAATACTATTAGGATAACACCAGAAGATTTTACTCGGCTTTCGGTTACTGGTCAACAACAATCGCTTTCGCCGCAATCACATCTGTTTGCAGGGGATGGTCACTGCACCGCCTCCGTTGGGTTTCACTTTGCGTTGTCAGGATTTGGGCGCAATCCATCGCCGATACTTTGGCGGAATGCCGGACAATTCTTTTGATGCCGTTCAACCCAACCTACGGGCCACACTACAGACCTTCCGTTACAGACGGGCGGCCACAGGGGGTTGCCCCCATGGGAACTGGACACACGATTTGGGGAACATACGCCGTGTTGAATTTGCTTGACAGAAAGCCGCACAATCGACAAGAATTAACAGCGGCTCAAGGACTCATTCGTTATTAAATTTGGATTAGATGGAGGCTAGACAGAGTGAAAATCAGGTTTGCACAGTACGGCATTTCACACGACCACGCCAGCGGCAAGGCAAAGACGCTGAAAGCAAATGACGATGTCGATTTCGCGGGGGTTTATGAACCGTCGGCGGAAGTTCGCGAGACACTTGGCGCCAACGAGGCGTATGATGGCGTTCACTGGTTCTCGTCCGCAGAGGAAATCTTGGACGACGACACCATCACGGGTGTCGCGGTGCAGGGACGGGTGTCCAAAAACCTCGAATATGCACGGGCGGCGGTTGAACGCGGGAAGCACGTCTGGCTCGACAAACCGGCGGGCGACGATTTGGAGGCGTTCCGGGCGGTGCTAGACATTGCGCGCCAGAAGGGGCTGTGTGTCCAACTCGGCTATATGTTCCGTTACAACGCGGGATTCCGATTTCTCCTCGATTGGGCGAATTCCGGTAGACTGGGGGACATATTCTCGATTCGCGGGCGCATCTCGACCCGACGCTCGGACGCAGCCTCGTGGGAGCGATGGGATTCCCGCGGCGAACGCGAGGGCGGAATTATGTTCATTCTCGCATGTCACCTTATCGACATCATCGTCGCCATACTCGGACGCCCCGAACGCGCGGCATTCTTCTCGCAGAACTTGGACCACACCTTCCCTTGGTTCCAAGATGACACGGCGTCGGTCCTCGAATACCCGGACGCCATGGTGACCCTCGAGTCGACTGCGTCGGAAGTGTCGTCGGGCGCGTCAAGACGCTTGGAGGTGTACGGCACCCGCGGCAGCGTGATTCTCGAACCGCTGGAACCGCCCGCGCTGCGGCTGTGTCTTGACGAGGACCGTGACGGCTACGCCGAGGGTTGGCAGCGGGTGGAAGTCGAGCATCAACCGCGCTACATCGACAGCCTACGGGCGCTGGTAGCGGACATCCGCGGCGAGAAGTCACCCGACCGTTCGCTAGACCACGAATTTACGGTGCAGGAAACGGTGCTCCGTGCCGTTGGGCTGTTATAAATCGCCGCAGATTGCGCGTGGATTGGGTCGAACAATGCCAATGTAATATAGCAAGTGTTGCATTTGGGATCAGTTGGGTTTCGCTCTGTCGTTAGATCTTAAGGAATGTATTTGAAGAATTGCAATCTTCTTATCGCAAATAGGGCTTCGTGTTGCTTCGCTCAATCCAACCTACACTGATACGATACCTGTAGGAGCGATCTCCAGGTCGCGACCGCTGAGGCGTGGTAGGGCAAGATGTCCTGCCTACTGTAGCGACCTCTGTTGCTGCGTAAGTTCTATCAAGAAATACTCTACATTGAAGATCTCTATCAGGATTTACTATCGCCTTCGCTATCCACTCAGTTGATCACTCCTTATTCAGTCGCTTGATCTCCGCTGGAGTACATGACGCGAGAAATTTCTATTGAGGAACACTTTTTCAAAGTCGGCATAGTACGAAATAAGTGTTACTTGCTGAAAGAATCGTTCCGACAGGAATAATGGCATGCTTCTAACTTTGGCAACAAACTATTCTCCGCAGCAAAAAATCCATGGAGGCAACGCCGAATGAAAGTCAGGTTAGCGCAGTACGGCATTTCGCACGGCCACGCCTCCGGCAAGGCGAGCGTGATAAAATCGAACGACGATGTCGATTTCGCGGGCGTTTATGAACCGTCGGTAGAAGTGCGCGCCACACTCGGCACCCACCAGGCATATGAGGGCGTTCACTGGTTCTCGTCCGCTGAGGAGATGTTGGAGGATGAGACGATCGCGGCGGTCGCGGCGCAGGGAAAGGTGTCGGAAAACCTCGAGTTTGCGCGGGCGGCGCTTGAGCGCGGAAAACACGTCTGGCTCGACAAATTGGCGGGGGATGATCTGGAGGCGTTCCGCGCGGTCTTGGACATTGCACGCGAGAAGGGGCTGTGCGTCCAGCTCGGTTATATGTTCCGTTACAACGCGGGATTCCAATTCCTCCTAGATTGGGCGAATTCCGGTAAATTGGGCGATATATTTTCAATTCGCGGACGCATCTCGTCGAGTCGCTCGGACCCGGCGTCTTGGAAACTGAAGGATTCGCGCGGCGAGCGCGAGGGCGGTATAATGTATATCCTCGCTTGTCACCTTATCGACATTGTCGTCGCTATACTGGGACGGCCCGAACGCGCGGAATTCTACTCGCAGAACTTGGACCGTGTCGTGCCTTGGTACCGTGACAACACCACATCTGTCTTCGAGTACCCTGACGCTTTGGCAATCATCGAGTCGACCGCGTCGGAAGTGTCGACGAAAGAATCGAGACGCTTTGAGGTCTACGGAACCCGCGGCAGCGTGATTATCGAACCGCTGGAACCGCCGGCGCTGCGGCTGTGCCTTGATGAAGATCGAGACGGTTACACCGAAGGCTGGCAAATCGTGGAAGTGGAGAACCGGCCGCGATACGTCGAAAGCCTGCGAGCACTGGTAGCGGACATTCGCGGCGAGAAGTCACCAGACCGCTCGCTCGTCCACGAATTTACGGTGCAGGAAACCGTGCTCCGCTCAGTCGGGATGCTGTGAAGCGCCGCAGATTGCGAGTAGGTTGGGTTAAACGACGCAGATGCCACAGATTGAGTATTGATTTTGGATTTTGGGAGTTGATTCTGATTGTAATCTCAGAGAGTTAGTGAAACCCAAAATTAGATTATAGGTAAGAATTAGTTGGGTTTCGCTCGGGCGTTACGTATAAAGAGATGTTTTCGAAGAACCTCCATCCAATTGTTGCAAATAGGGTTTCGTGTTGATTCGCTCTACCCAACCTACACTGCTTGTAGGAGCGATCTCCAGGTCGCGACTGCTTATGCGTGGTAGGGCAAGATGCCCTACCTACTGTAACGACCTCTGTTGATGCGCGAGTTCCATTAACATGAGCGACAAAATATTATCCGCAGCTTAAATTTCATGGAGGCAATACCGAATGAAACTGAGGTTTGCACAGTTCGGCATCTCGCACGACCACGCCCCCAGCAAGGCGCGCACGCTAATGGCCAGCGAGGATGTCGATTTCGTCGGCATTTACGAACCGTCCGCGGAAGCGCGCGAGTCACTCGGCACCAACGATGCGTTTGAGGGCGTTCAATGGCTGCCGTCCGCGGAGGAGGTATTGGAAGACGAAACGATCGTGGGAGTCGCGGCACAGGGTCGGGTGTCGGAGAACCTTGATTTTGCGCGGGCGGCGGTTGAGCACGGAAAACACATTTGGCTCGACAAGCCGGCAGGCGACGATTTGGAGGCGTTTCGGGCGGTTCTGGACATCGCGCGCAAGAAGGGGTTGTGCGTTCAACTGGGCTATATGTTTCGCTATAATGCGGGATTCCAGTTTGTGCTTGATTGGGCAAACTCCGGAAAATTGGGTAAGATATTCTCGGTCCGCGGTCGCATCTCAACGCGCCGTTCCGATCAATCCTTATGGGCGCGGTGGGATTCACGCGGCGAACACGAAGGCGGTATCATGTTCATTCTCGCCCCCCATCTCATCGACATCATTGTCGCGCTGCTGGGTCGCCCCGAGCGCGTGACATCCTTCTCGCAGAACTTGGACAGCACCTTCCCCTGGGCACAAGATAACACGGCGGCTGTCTTTGAATATCCGGACGCAATGGCGACCATCGAGTCTGCCGCGGCGGAGGTATCGTCGGGCGAATCAAGACGGTTGGAGGTTTACGGGACTCGCGGCAGCGCTATACTTGAACCGCTCGATCCGCCGGCTCTGCGGTTGTGCCTTGATGAAGATCGGGACGGCTATGCCGAGGGATGGCAAAACGTAGAAATAGAAAAGCGTCCCAGCCACATCGGCGATCTCCAGGCGCTTGTGGCAGACATTCGCGGCGAGAAATCGCCCGACCGCTCGCTAGACCACGAATTTATCGCTCAGGAAACTATCCTGCGCGCCGCGGGGATGCTTTAGGGCTTTCGCGATTGAACACCGGAAGGACTGTCGTAAGACAGATTATCTTCCGTTTCGACGCTACAATACATGTGGGAGCCAACCTCCAGGTCGCGGCCGCTTAGGCGGCGCTGGGCAAGATGCGTTAGCTACTGTAACGACTTCTGTTGCTGCGTGGGTTCTCTCAAGTAACACTCTCGGAAAGCCAGTCATAGAGCGAAAAATGAACGTGTACCGCTGATGGATTGTGATCGCAAACTAACAGTTCGCGGTACAAAAGTGTTGCTTGCTGAATGAATCATTCCGATAGGGATGATGGGACGCTACCAACTAACACTCGACATTGAAGATCTCTATCGCACTCGCTATTCACTCGTTTGATCCCCGCTGGAGCGCGGAAGTTGGACACCTCACGATTCTATTGACATGGCACTCTTTCGGAGTGCAAGAGGAGGATTACCATGACACACACAAGATTAACACTGAGCCTACTCTTCATCACAGCACTGGCGTGCCCGATGGCGCTCGCCCAGCCGCCCGTGCTATTCTTTGACGCCAACACACAGGATGAGAACGACGAAGTGTGGGAAAACATCGGTTCCGCCGGAGGCGCAGTGCCGCAAACCGACGACCATCCCGAACTGGAAGAGGGCACGGTAGAGGTTGCCGGCATGTCCTTTTTCACGAAATATTACATGGTGCCCGATTCCCACGCGGTTTTCGCCAACGACGAACCCCTTGACGATGCTCCCGTGGTTTTCCTCGAAAATTGGACATGGGGATCCTTGATCAGGATCAACGGTAGCAGATTCCCGGGCGAGGCGGAGGAGCATCACATGTACGGCATCCATTCCAATGCGCCGGAAGAAACTCAGACTATGCGCGTGATGCTGCCCTTTGACGAGGGTGATTGGGGATGGATTGACAACGTGAATATCATGCAAACCGCCATAGGCGTCCGCGAAGATCACGAGTCCATTGCGGACACCGGATTGGATCTCGGCCAAGGCGTCTGGCGTTTCATGCACGTTTCCTTCGAGAGCGGGATTGCGGTGACGTTTTATCTTGATGGCGAGGAGACGGGCGAAGTGCCGTCCGAGGTGACGTTCGATCCCAAACACCCGATGAATCTGCACGCGTTGTTTGCCAATAGCGCCGGTGAATCAGTCCAAGCGTGCAACTGTTCCGCGGTCAACTTCAAGTTGTGGGACCGGTGGCTCAGTGGGGACGAGATCAATGCTGACATCGCCCAAACGGTTGGGGGCGCCGCTGTCGAATCTGTTGACAAGCTCGCTACAACGTGGGGACAGATAAAGCGTACTCGATAAGAGACACACGTAAGCACGTGGGAAGTGTAAGTAACGCGGATCCGCGTTCCCTACTGCTATGTCGGCCCTCCGGGTCTAAGCCGGCAATGCTTCGCTTGAGTTGAACGGAAGTTCAAGTGTTGGTTTCTTGGGGTTTTAAATCCCGATGCCTATACATGTACCAGCTGGCGATGCTGCGGTACGGTTTCCATTTCTGTGCTACCTTCTCGGCGCCTTCGAGGTCATTGAGGTCCAATCCGTAAAGAGCGGACATGGCTTTCCGCAGCGCGAGATCCTTCACGGGAAACACGTCAACTCTGCCAAGACCAAAAAGCAGATACATGTCAACCGTCCAATCGCCTATACCCTTCACCTCCTTGAGGAGGCGTCGGATAGTACAATCATCCTTCTCCTCGAGCGTCGCGAAGTTTAGCTGTTGCGTTTCGGTTTTGTGCGCCAAATCAATTAAGTATCCGCACTTCCGATTCGATATCCCCGCATCAAGTATTTCCTGCTTTGGTAGAGCCAGGAGTTGTTTTGGCGTGGGCTTTCCGCAGTCAAAAAGTCCATGAAAGCGATGAATTATTGTGTTGGCGGCGTGTTTCGAGAGTTGCTGTCGGACAATGGAATCACACAAGAAATCGAAAGCGGAGCACCCGGGAGTTAGGGTGCACGCGCCAACGATATCAATGACGTCGGCGAGAATTTGGTCCTTCGCACAAAGCTGATCGCAAATGGATTCTATATTCATATTTACTCGTATTTTGGTATGTGATCAAGCGACTGGATATGGAGCAGGACTTGCTATCGCCTTCGCTATCCACTCAGTTGATCGATAGAGATCCCTCTCCAACCGCACCTGCGACACTGGATAAAGACCGGTTCGGTTAGGAAACCGAACCTACCGCGGTGCATAAATAACTATTGAACTAACTTTAAACACTCGTTGTTTAGGCGATTTCTCTCAGGATTTTCTGCCGCTAGTTTGTCCGGTATAACTGGCCCCGTGCCTCGCACTATTGTAAAACTGCGGCGACATTTGCTCTCAAATCACCATCATCTACTTCGCCGCCCATCACAAAAGCAGGATCTCGGCTTGTTCTCCACGCCGCTTTCATCCGGTCAATTGGCTAACCGACAGCGCCCCACGTCCGAAAATTCGCGAATACGTTAGCCCATCGTTAGACTTCGTTTCCGCGGGCATGTAGCAGACGCTAAACGCCCGACGCGGCACATCGCTGGAATTCACTCCGGAGCTGTGAAACATCCAATTGTGCAACAGCACGACCTCGCCCACTTCCAACTCAAGCGGAATCGACTCGGACTCCGCTACAATCCTCTCTACCTGGGCGCGGCGTTCGTCAGGTCGATTCAGGGGGACGAGGTCACGATGAGAGTTCGGAATAATTCGGACACAACCGTTATCTGCTGTCGCCGGGTCAAGCGCCGTATAGATGGTAAGTAACGGCTCCCGGTCAAGATGCGACCATCGGTCTTGATGCCAGTTCAACTGAGTGCCTTCACGCGCCGGTTTGTTCATAAACATCGCTCGATAGCAGGTGATGGGAGTCTCTTCGCCATAAACCGCCGCGCACGCCTCGCGGAAAAGCGGTTTCTGCATGTATGAAAGGAAAAGCGGATCGAACTCAAGCGACTGTATCTTTCGATACGACAACGTCGCCCCTTTGTGACCGTTAGTTTGAGGTCCCGGCCCCCCTTTACCCGGTTCACGGTCGAGTTGCATCAACATCCGACCATAGTCCAACGGCGCTTTGCCCAGCATGATATCATCTATTCGACGTTGTAGCGCTGAGAGCTCCTCATTGGTCGCCACCCGACCAATTCGAGCATACCCCTCCTCCCGGTAATGCTTCCAATGTGCGTCCGATATATAATTCCTCATAGTTAATCTCCTTTACAATTTGCGATTGAGATAAATCAGCACGGCATTATCGCAAACTCTTGCCCGGGTTAGTAGTCCACGGCACTTGTTCGACTGCCCCGTCGTGAAGCGGCATCAATTCTCCCGTGACATGCCGCGTTTGTTCGACCCAACGACACCAATCCTCACGTTCGGTGATGTGATTGACAATCAACCTTTTGACATCCTCCGGCAACTCGTCATAGCCAGGCCAATACCAGATGGTGAGCACCGTGCGGCGCTGGTCGCTCTGATTTGCGTGGGCGGAGTGCATCAGACGCGAGTCGCCGATGACGACATCTCCCGACTTGACGGGGACATCGACCTCGCCCTCGGCGTGCTGGAAGGCGGCATGATCCAAGTTGGAAGCACGTCTAACGTCGTCGTCACCGCTCGGGCGCACATCATGCAGCGCGTGGCGTTTCAGGTGAGAGCCGGGGACGACGCGCAGGCATCCGTTGCGGCGGTTCGTGTCCACCAAGTAATACATCAGGAAATACTGCTGCGGCTGGTCGGTGTAGCTGATGGGGTGATCCCACAACACGCCGTCCTGATGCCAAAACAGCGGCGGCGCGTGCGGCGGCTTGCTAATCACGAATCCGCTCCACACCTTGGGATGGTCGAATCCGAGTTCGGCGAGAACGCCCATGGCGCGCGGATAAACGATGAGCTCGGCGAAAGCGGGGTGGGGAAACCGCCAGTAGGGGATAATACAGCCCTGCGCACGGTTCTGATCGAAATGAGCCGGATCCTCCTGCGCGATGATCCATTCGCTCATGTCGTTTAGCTTGTTCACCATCTCTGGCGGCAGCACGTTCTCAAAGATGCAGTAGCCGTCGCGAATGAGTTGCTCGCGCTTCTCTTTAGCGTTGATGGGCATGAACCTTCCCCTCAATGGAATGTGTCTCTTTGTAGGGTAGAATCAAGTGAAGTAGGGTGGTCACTGCCCACCAGCCCGTAGGTTGGGTTGAACGGAAGTCTACGAGGAATCCCATATTGAAGTAGGATTCCCTAGGTATCAATTCCCGCAAAAGCACCTAAATAGGAGTGAAACCCAACGTTTCTGTCCATTCTTTCGACAATTACCAATCCCCCGATTTTCCCTCTTCCAATCTTCCACGCTTCCATCCACCTAATCCCTTCACTGCGCGATTTCTGTAGAAGTGCTTTTTCTCGCCACAGGAGGGTCGCGATTCGGAGATCGCTCCTACAGCCCGAAGGTTGGGTTGAACGGAGGTCCACGAGGAATCCCATATTGAAGTAGGATTCCCTAGGTATCAATTCCCGCAAAAGCGCTTAAATAGGAGTGAAACCCAACGCTTCTGACCATCCAATCACCAAATCCACGATTGTCCCTCTTCCAATCTTCCCCGCTTCCATCCTTCCATCCACCTAATCCCTTCACTGCGCGTTTTCTGTAGAAGTGCTTATTCTCGCCACAGGAGGGTCGCGATTCGGAGATCGCTCCTACAGCCCGTAGGTTGGGTTGAACGGAAGTCTACGAGGAATCCCATATTGAAGTAGGATTCCCTAGGTATCAATTCCCGCAAAAGCACCTAAATAGGAGTGAAACCCAACGTTTCTATCCATTCTTTCGACAATTGCCAATCCCCCGATTTCCCCTCTTCCAATCTTCCACGCTTCCGTTCTTCCAGCCTTCCATCCACCCAATCCCTTCATTGCGCGTTTTCTGTAGAAGTGCGTATTCTCGCCTCAGGAGGGTCGCGATTCGGAGATCGCTCCTACAGCCCGTAGGTTGGGTTGAACGCAAGTCTACGAGGAATCCCATATTGAAGTAGGATTCCCTAGGTATGAATTCCCGCAAAAGCGCTTAAATAGGAGTGAAACCCAACGCTTCCGACCATCCGATCGCCAAATCCGCGATTTTCCCTCTTCCAATCTTCCCCGCTTCCATCCTTCCATCCACCTAATCCCTTCACTGCGCGTTTTCTGCGGAAGTGCGTATTCTCGCCACAGGAGGGACGCGATTCGGAGATCGCTCCTACAGGGATGAACCGCAACCTACTTCGGTACCTCCGGCGGGATGACCACATTGGGCCAGCTATCCCCGGTGCGCTCGCACCAGTCGCGCAAGCCAGCCTTTAGCGATGCCAGCGCGTCGTCTGCCGTGGGGTCGTCAATCAGATTGCGGCACTCGTGCGGGTCGTCGACGAGGTTATAGAGTTCATGATCGCCGTGGTACGACTCGACATATTTCCACTCCTCGGTTCGCCACATTCGCAGCGGTGCAATCGGGTTTGTCCAGTTGCAGGAGTGAAATTCCGTGACCACTCCCGTACGCCTACCGTCAAGCCGGTTCGAATCGGTTGACCCCTCAATCTGCGGTCGCAGCGACATCCCGTCCAAGCCGGCGGGGATGTCCGCGCCGCACCAGTCGAGAATGGTGGGCATCAGATCGATGTGCGACACGAGCCCCGAGTCTACGCCCTCCGAACCAAGTCCGCCGGGCGGCACGATGACAAGCGGTATCCGCGCCAGGTCGTCAAACACCGCCGCGCCCTTCAACAGCATATTGTGCCTGCCCATCATCTCGCCGTGATCGGAGGTGAAGATGACGAGGGTGTCTTCAAGTTGTCCGGTGTCAATCAGCGACGCAATCAATCGCCCGACGAGGTGATCGCAGAAACTCACCTGACCATAATAGGCAGCCACAATCTCCCGCATCTCCGACTCGGAGAGTCCCATTTCGTTAATCTTTTGGAGTTGTTTGTTTTGACGGATCTTGGTGTGCGGGTGGAACGATTTATCGGTGAAGGTCGGCGGGAGCGGCATGTCGTCGGGTTGGTACATGGCGTCAAAGGGGCGCGGCGAGACGAACGGCGAGTGCGGCTCGTGCGTGCTGTAGACCAGTATGAAGGGATCGTCGCTGTGCCGGTGCCGCTGAATGAACGACATGGCGCGGTCGCACATCAGCGTCGCCGGATGATCCGCCAGGGGCATCACGCTCGGACCGACCCGCGTCTTATTGTTAAACGTCGCCGGATTCGGCTCGGTGCCCTGCCGCCTTCCGGTCAGTTCAACGCCGATAGCGCGTGCATGCATTATCGCTTCGTTTTGCTCCGGGGTATCCGTGTCGAAATCAAAGTGGCTGGCAACATACTCGCCGAAACCCCGCCGATCACTTCCGGTGCCGAGATGCCATTTTCCGGTGTAGCCGCAGTTATAGCCCTCCGGCTTCAGATAATCGGCGATTAGCTTGACATCCGGGCTGAGATGCATCTGATCGCAACCGGGCCGCGGCTGATGGTTCGCCACCATGCCGTGCTGATGCGGATACAACCCCGACAGCAGTGAGGCTCTGGCGGGCGAACAGATTGGCGTGGCGCAAAATGCGTGAGTGAATCGAACGCCGCGCTGGGCAAGCCAATCAATGTGCGGCGTTTCGATTGCTTCCTCTCCGCCGCAGTGAAGCGTGTCGTAACGCTGTTGATCGGTGACAATGAGTAGTACGTTCGGTCTTTTTGGCATTTTTTCCTCGAATTGGGGCTTATTCCATTTTCATGTTATTGGAGTACGTTGATGGCGTGACTCACGTCTTTCCAACCTGGGCGGGGCAGGATGCCCCGCCTACTGAGTTTATTATCCAGGGAATGCTGGTAGCGGTCGTTACACATCTTCTTCAAGCGAAGCGCTCACGATACACGTTTCACGACTTCGCCCACTCCTGTTCCAAGAACCGGTCAAGCGCTCCTTCGGGCAACGGTTCGCTCACCGCACGCGCGTTCAATTCCAACTGCTCGATGTTCAGGCTGCCGATGGGATTGCCGTGAATCCGTTCCTCTCGCAGGCAGAAGCCCAGAGCCAGCGCTAACAGGCTGTAGCCGTTGTCGATACACCACTGACGCATTTTGATTGCCCGATCGACCTCGGTATTGCTTCGGTCGCGTTCGGAGAGATCTATCCCCGTCAACAGCCCGCGCTTGATTGACCAGCCGTTAATCACGCCGATGTCTCGTTCCGCGGCGGCGGGGAGCACGTCATCCGCGGCGGTGGTGCCGAACAGATTGTAGTCGTCGAACGTGAGCAGCACGTCGATCTCGCCCGTTTCCATTGCGGTGAGATGGAAATCGTGCGGATTCATAGCGTACCCGATGTTTCGGACGATACCGCGGGATTTCAACGTCTTGAGGCATTCGAACGTTCCTCCCTTTGCCAACGTGGGGTCGATTTCGACCGGGTCGTGGATAAACATGGCGTCGAAATGGTCGGTTCCCGTAAATTCCAACTGTTTCTCGATATTTGCCATAGCGTAGTCGGAGGAATAGTCGGGATCCTTTGAATTCCGCTCGAAATCCGTTCCGTTCCACTCGTAAGTGAGGTTGCCGCAGATTCGCGCGCTCAGGATAATCTCCTCACGCCGGATGGCTCCGCTCTTGAGCGCGACGCCAACCTTGCGCTGCGAGTCGCCGTAGCAGAGCGAGGTATCGAAATGGTTTATTCCGATATCTATCGAGTGCCGCATGAGTTCGCAGGCTTCGTCGTCGGTGACATGACCAAAGTTGTTGCCGAATCCCTGCGTGCCGAAGGGGATCACCGGAATTGAAATTTCACTCTTGCCCCATCTGCGTCGGGGGACGTTGAATGTTTGGCTCACAATTTAACTCCTTTTCTAGTTATACCACTTGAACAACACATCCAGATTCAGGGACGGTTTTATAGTCGTTTCAACTAAGGATTATAGATTTAGGACGAGTTCTGCTCGCGTCTGGGATGCGATGTCTATGGGTTCTCTAGCGCCGTCACTAGAAAATCCCTATCGCCCGCGCTGTTCGCTCGGTTGATCTGTTAGATTGTGATCCTAAACTAACAATTTGCGGTACCGTGAAAGTCCCGGCAATAACTCCACTGCCACTTTTCCCAATCCTTTATTAATCCCGCATTCACGGGGTTATTGAGAACATAGGTGACAATCCGCTGCCACTCGCTTGTGTCCCGCACACTATGATCGTAACTTTCATGGTGCCAGAATGCGCCACTGCGCCCTAACAGACGATTGGCCTTCCACGCTGTATAACCTTTGAGCGATTGCATAATGGAGGCAAGCGTGTTGTACCGCAAATTGTCAGTTTGCGGCTCATCTGAAGGTTGTGTTGCAAGAGGAGTGAACACAACATGTACATGATTTGCCATTATGCAATAAGCATCCAAGCGGTAAACTTTCCCATCTCGGTAGTGCAGGCTCTCTTCTACCTCGGTAGCAATCCGCTCATCTTTCAGCCAAAGCGGCCCGCTTTGTGCATTATCCAGGGCTGTTTCGAACTGTTGGAACCACCGCCGATTCCATTCACGATGTTTCTGTTTTTGATCAGATGTTATATCTCCACACGCATTGAAATGAGAGGCACCTTGCAACTCTTGAACGTGCGATATTTCTGCTTCGAGTTGGCGTTTCTCTGTTTTCCACTGCTGCAATATATTTCGCGGTAGGGAACCCGCAAGATTGAATGTGACGAAGAGTGTCACACCCGGCGGTTGAATGTGCGGCAGGTTACGGCGATAGAACGGTTTAAGGTCAAAATGGCTCATCGGATTGCCCTCTGCTACGCGCCATGAAGCACGACGTGTCAGGCTGTATCTGGCGGTCCGCAAACTAACAGTTTGCGGTACAAGGGTCTCATCATTTTCGTTTCTACAAAGTGATTGTCGGTTGGTCCGCAAACTAACAGTTTGCGGTACAGAAAAGGAGCACACAACTCTAGCTAGCTTCTGGCCTCCCCTACGATGCCGTTCCAGAGGATTGAGGGTCGCGTCGAAGCGTTCCTTCCACCTTTCCTTTCTTCCATACTTCCTATCCCATTCCTTCTTGCTATCAAGTAACACTCGCTCAAAGCCAGTCGCAGAGCGAAAATCGAGTGTCAATTTATGATGCACGACACACATTGAAGATCTCTATCGCGCTCCTTATCCAGTCGCTTGATCTCCTCTGGAGCGCGGGAGTCTGGACATGTCACATTCTATCGACATGTCGATCCTCTGGATCGAGGAAAGGGACTCCGACTAGAAAGTGTTACTTGCTGAAAGAATTATTCCGACAGGGATAATGGCGCGCTCTCAAAAGACAAACCGCAATTCTAAACTCCCCCTACATCCTCAGCATCGCGGCACGGATGTCGGAGGGCGGGCCCTTAAACCCTTCATAATAGATCATTGCGAAATCTCCGCCGCCCAAGTCCGTTATAGAGGCGTACGACACGTCGGGCCAATTCATGCCCGTGTCCGCGTGAGCGTCCGGATCGGCTGCACTCATAACCCCGCGGGCGTGGGGAATCGCCAAGGCAGGTTCCCATTGGAGTGTATCCGGATCGAACACCCCCATCATCATGCCCCGCCGCCGTTCTCTGCAGAAGTCATCCGCGAGTGGTGTATTGGGATCTTCGAATATGGCTCTGGTGGCGGTTACCAGCTTATCGCCGACGAGCCCAATACCGGGACCATTGTTTCTGAAACCGAGTTCCGCAGCGTGCTTCCATTCGCGGAAAGGCGGCGAGGCGATTTTAAGCTCCGGTTTGTCGTGCTCATCGTGCCTCACAAACGCAACCAACCGCTTGTCGGGCAGAAACGCCAGTGCGCACTCCGTCGCCCGATTCTCGTCGGAAATAATCCCGACCTTCTCCCAGTTCACGCCGTTCTCGCTTCGCCAGAGCTCCGTCCAGCGGCAATAATCGGGACCGTCTTCCGCGGTTCCAGCGCCGTACACGGACGCATAGAGCGCGTCAGGTCCGGACGACACCCACCAGATGACCCGATGCTCCGGCAATGCCTGCTGCGGCTGCGTCCAGTTCACGCCGTCGCCGCTGCTGACGACGTAGCTGATCATGCTGACGAGGCGCGTTTGCTTTTCCCCTTCGTGTAGCTTTCGTTTGTAGGACATGCTGACAAGGAACAACCGATCATCGCAGACGAAAATCGCCGGATCGCGGTCGTCGATTTCGGTGTTGATGACCTCTTGCGGCTCGGACCACGCCTCCAAATCGCTCGAACTCATCACCATGAGGCGGCCGTCATCCGATTTGTGGGAGTGACCGCTTCTGAAGGCTACCCAGTATTTGCCTCTCCAATGCACCATGGATGTAAACGCGTTGTGCCTGCCGTCGTGGTAGATAACATCGTTTGATAGAAGTTGCAAATCAGAATCTCCTTTGCTAGATTTGATATCGGATTCCCAGCTTGATGCTTCGCTCGGGCGCTTCGTCGATTTCGCGGTAGGCTTCAGCCGACTCGTCGAACGGGACGATGGGGTGAACCAAGCCCTCCACCGACAGCCGCCCCTCCTGGAGCAGCGTGAACGCCTCTTCATGGATGCGCTTGGAATCCCACAGCGGATGGTCACGCAGGGGTTGGCTCACATCGCGGCTGGAGATTATGGTGAGCCGGTTGCGGTGCCATTCGCCTTCAAGACTTAGTCCATCAGAATCGCCGGTATAGTACGCGGACGAGACAATCGTGCCGCCATAGCCAGCGGCGCGCAGCGCATCGTTCATGGCGGCGTAGTTCCCGCTCGTTTCCAGCGCCACATCTACTCCGAGTGTGTCCGTCTGATCTTTGATGACCACGCCCGTGTCCTGAGCCGTCGGATTGATGACGAAGTCCGCGCCATGCTTGTTGGCAAGTTCACAGCGGACTGGAATGGGATCAGTTGCGACGATCCACCGCGCGCCTTGAATCCGAGCAAGCTGGAGCGCCATCTGTCCGATCGCGCCGAGTCCGTGCACGGACACACGATCGCCGATACGCAGTTTGCTCTCGCGGATGGCGCCGAGCGCCACACCGGCCGGGTCCGAATAGACGATGGCTTCCGGCGCCATGCCATCGGGCGCTTTCTTCAGTTTCTGGGCAGCCACGGTATGGGTCTCGCGGATGGGCAGGTACCCGAATACGCGGTCTCCTACCTCAAAATCGGTTGCCTCTCCCCCAACTTCAGCGATTTCTCCGACCGTCATATTCCCCAATTTCATCGGAAACGAAGGCGATTGGGGCGTTCCGGCATGGACGCGCCGCTCCTTGTCGAACGGCTTCGTGTAGTCTTGAGTATCTGCCCGATAGGTGCGGAGGTCGCTCCCGTGTTTGGGCGCAGAGAAGAGGCTTCTTACCCTCACCTCTCCGGGATTAAGCTCTGGCTCCTCATACTCGCGGAGTACCGGGTTTCGTAGAGAGATAGCAACAAGTTCTCTTGGCATATTGATATTCCTTGCGGGTGATTTTCAATATTAAATTTCAGTGGGCTATTACTTGGTGTGTGGGTTGGTCGCGAGTTTCTTCACCCTACCCCAAATAGTGACTATGTTGGAAGCGGGAGACACAGCTAGACTTACAGGGCCAAAGTCGGGGTAATGTTCGTTCCCTCTGAGGTCGCCGCTAAGTTGCTTCAGAAATTTTCCATCAGCGGTCATCAAGTGTATCTTTGCCGGGGGGTTTAAGTGAACATGAGGCAACCACACATAAGCAATCAGCCGTCCATCAGGAGACCATGTAGGGTCCACATGATACGCGTCATTGTGCGTAAGCTTCACCCGATTTCTTCCATCCACCCCTATCACATAGATATGAAAGAGATGTTCTTTCAAAGCCGCGTATGCAATTCGTTTCCCGTCGGGAGACCATGCCGGCGAACTCTTGATCGCCGTCTCGTTTGTCACTCTTTCTCGTCTGTCTCCATCAATGCCGATCAGGAAAATTTGATCCTTCCAATCGTACCCGGACGAGAATGCGATTCTTCGACCATCGGGAGACCATGACGGACCCTCCCCGTCAGTTAGCTTGAAGGCATTGTTTCCGTCCGCATCCATCACGGTGATATGGGGATTCTGTCTATCCCATCCCCGAGAAGCGTATGCTATTTTCTTTCCATCGGGAGACCAGTCTAGATCCTCCTTCCTCCGCGGTCCATCTGTCAGTTTAATCGCCCCCTTTCCACGGGCGTCCATTACGTAGATTTGAGGCCACCCGCCGCCTAGGTTGGAAACATACGCAATCTTCGCCCGGTCGGGCGACCATGTCGGATGGATGTCGCTCGCGCTTTTGGTTGTCAGTCTTTCTTGGTTGCCCCCATCGGCATCCATTACAAAAATGTCGGCGCTGCGATGTCTCGTGGATGTAAAAACAATCCGTGAGTTCGGCGCGGAATGGCCTTCTCTCAATAACATGTCTACATTCGTCAAATAGACGCACAGTCCTGCGAACAGTAGAAATCTCGCTGCTACTTTGAATCGCATTTTGTCCTCCTCCCCGGTTGAAGGTGAAATGAGCAGTAAAGTAACTCGCTTTGGGCGGGTGCACGGGTACTGTTTGGACGCGCTCTCAACCATTACGTGGCGACCTCGACGCAGGGGAGGTTTTCAATGACCCACCCCTTCGTCTAGACCCCATCATAATTCATAGGTCGTAAAATATTCGCGCAAACTATGGGCGGTTAAACTCGACTTTCTTCAGCTTGCCCCAAATTGTGGTTTTGTTGGAAGCGGGAGACACAGCTAATCCTAGCGGGTTAATGTCGGGCGCGAAATCGAGCGCATTACGGCTATGATGGCTAAGTCGCCTAATATGTCTTCCATTGGCGTTCATCAAGTGAATCGTGCCGTGAAAATTCCCGTCCACGATAACATAATACGCGATCATCCGCCCATCAGGAGACCATGCGGGTCCCCAACTGTTCTCTTCATTGTGCGTAAGCCTCATACGCTTTTTACCATCAACACCCACCACATAGATTTGACCGGGTGCGTCGTGCTTATGCACCACGTATGCTATCCGTCGTCCATCGGGAGAAAACGATGGGTCCCATTTACGCGTTGAATCGTGTGTCACTCTTTTAAGCCCCTGTCCGTCAGCGCCTACCAAGTAGATGTCATGGCGTCCGTCTCTCCAAGAAACGAATGCAATCTCTCCCCCATCCGGAGACCATGATGGAACCGCCGCCCGGTCTACAAGCTTCTCACGATTATTCCCATCGGCATCCATCACGGCGATATGCCATTCCCGACCTTGGACGGTAAACGCAATCTTACCCCCATCGGGAGACCGGTCTGGATCCCCCTTCTGCCCAGGTCCATCTGTGACTCTTATCACGTTCTTTCCATCGGCGTCCATTACGTGAATTTGACGTCTGCCGGTGTCTCTTCTGGAAACGAATGCAATCTTCGTTCCGTCGAGAGACCAATCCGGTTCGGTGTCAGACCATGGATGGTTTGTCAGTCTTTCCTGGTTTCCTCCATCGGCATCCATTACATAGATTTCAGGGTTGCCATCCCTATAGGATGTAAAAGCGATTCGACCTGTGTTGGAGGCTGGTGCGTTTTTCAACCACAGCTCTTCACATGTCAGACAGACGCACAGTCCTGCAAACAGTAGAAATCTAGCTGCCAGTTTGAATCGCATTCTTGCCTCCATAGTTGTGGACAAAGGGAGTCATAACGTAGCATGATTTTATCGCCAGCCAAGATTAAGGACACACTCTCGACGCTTGCGAGTTTTTCAGATTCTGTTTGAAATCCCGTTTGCAACAACTCCGATTTCCTTGAAACTGATTCTTGTACGTAAAATCCGCCTATTTCGACGATATCGCTGTAGGGATTACGATCGTTATTCCCTACAAAAACCAAGAACGGCTACGATACGGCTTTGCCATCACTATTCAATTGAGTTCTCAATGAGCTTCGGCGCTGAATTTTCTCGACTATCAAGACTCGTAGCTCATAAGATATTCGCGTAAACTACCGTGGGGAAGGCACGAGTTTCTTCATCCTGCCCCATACCTCAATCTTGTTGGAAGCGGGGGACACGGCTAGTCCTAACGGGCTAATGTCGGGCTGGTAATCGCGCGCACCACGGACATTACTCAGTTGCCTAAGGTATTTTCCGTCGGAAGTCATCAGGTGAATCGTAGCACGAAGTCTTCCCTCCAAGATGCCGTCCCAGACCCAGTATGCGATCGTCTGTCCATCGGGAGACCATTTCGGGCCCCAATGATGTTCTTCATTGTGCGTAAGCCTATTGAGATTTCTACCGTCTGTCCCCACTACATGGACATGTCTGAAATCGTTGTGTGACGTGTAAAATGCAATCCGTCTTCCGTCGGGAGTAAACGATGGGTCGCCTTTAGGCGCGAAATCATGCGTCACCCTTTGAATCCGTCTTTTAGGCCCCGGTCTGCCAGCGCCTACCAGGTAGATGTCATTGCCCCCATCTCTTGAGGATAAAAATGCAATCCATTGCCCATCCGGAGACCATGCTGGATCCCACGCCTGGCCTTCATGCCTCTCACGATTATTTCCATCCGCATCCATCACTGCGATATAATGAGCCAAACCGCTGACGGTGAAGGCAATCCTACCCCCATCGGGTGACCATGATGGATCTCCCTTCTCTCGATGTCCATCCGTTAGTCTGATCGGGTGCTCTCCATCGGCGTCCATTACGTAGATTTGAGATACGCCGCTGCTTCGGTTGGAAACGAATGCAATCTTCGCTCCGTCAGGTGACCATGCAGGATCGGCGTCATACGCTGGATGGTTTGACAGGTTTTCTTGGTTTCCTCCATCGGCATGCATTACATAGATTTCATTGTTGCGGTCTCTCCTTGATGTAAAGACTATTTGACCTGTGTTTAAGGCGAGCGCGTTTTTCAACCACAGTTCCTCGCTCGTCAGACAGACGCACAGTCCTGCAAACAGTAGAAATCTAGCTGCCAGTTTGAATCGCATTGTGTCCTCCATTGTTGTGGACAATATGAGAAGTAACGTAACCGATGTTGAGCGCAAGTGACGATTAAGGCGACACTCTCGACGCTGGCGACCTTTTCAATAACCCGCTCCTTCTTTTAGCGCGCATCAATAACATCCAAGTTGGTACAACATCCATGCAAATCATCGGAGATTCGGCGCGAGTTTTTTCAGCTTGCCCCAAGTTGTGATTTTGTTGGTAGCGGGGGACACGGCTAGACTCACAGGGCCAAAGTCGGGGTAATATTCGTTCCCTCTTTGGTCACCGCTAAGTTGCTTCAGAAATTTTCCATCAGTGGTCATCAAGTGAATCTTTGCCGGGGGGTTTACAAAAATGTCTGGTGACCACACATAGGCTATCAGCCTCCCATCAGGAGACCACGAGGGGTCCATATGATTCTCTTGCTTGTGCGTAAGCCTTTTGCTATTTCTACCATCCACCCCTATCACATAGATTTGATAGGTTCCTCCCTCCAGCACGGCCATGTACGCAATTCGTTTCCCGTCAGGAGACCATGCCGGCGTACCCTTGAACGCCGCATCTTGTGTCACTCTTTCCTGTCCGTTTCCATCAATGCCTATCACGAAAATCTGATCCTTCCAATCTCTCCCGGACGCGAATGCGATCCTTTGACCATCGGGCGACCATGACGGCGCCTGACCGTCGGTTAGCTTGAAGGCGTTGTTTCCATCCGCATCCATGACGCTGATACGGGGATTCTCCCATTTCCACCACTCCTGTCCTTCCCATGAAGTGAATGCAATTTTCTGCCCATCAGGAGACCAGTCCAGGTCCCCTTTCCCCCGCGGTCCATCTGTCAGTTTAATTGCGCCCTTTCCGCCGCCGTCCATAATGTAGATTTGATGGAACCCGCGGTCTCGGTTGGAAACAAATGCGATCTTCGTCCGGTCGGGCGACCATGTCGGATGGGCGTCGCGCACGCTTTTGTCTGTCAGTCTTTCTTGGTTACCCCCGTCGGCATCCATTACAAAAATGTCGGCGCTGTGATGTCTCGTCGATGTAAATACAATCCGTGAATTCTGCACGGCGAGTCCTTCTCTCAACAACATGTCAATACTCACCGGACAGACGCACAACCCTGCAAACAGTAGAAATCTAGCTGCCAGTTTGAATCGCATTGTGTCCTCCATTGTTGTGGACAAAATGAGCTATAGAGTAAGTTGATTTTTGCGCGAGTGACGATTAAGGCGACACTCTCAACGCTGGCGAGGTTTTCAATGACCTACCCTCGTTCATAAGATTTTCGCGCAAATCATCGAAGGTTGGAGGCGAGTTCCTTAAGCTTGCCCCAAATTGTGACTTTGTTGGATGCGGGGGACACAGCCAACCCTAATGGGCTAATGTCGGGATCGTAATCGCGAGCATTACGGCCATCGCTAAGTTGCCTGATATATCTTCCATCGGCGGCCATCAAGTGAATCGTGCCGCGAAAATTCCCGGGCGTGCCGTCCAAGACATCATATGCGATTATCTGCCCATCGGGAGACCATGCAGGGGCCGAAGGACTCTCTTCATTGTGCGTAAGCCTCACTCGATTTCTGCCGTCCGCCCCCACCACATAGATGTGAAGGAATTCGTGCCCCGCGTCGTATGCTATCCGCCGCCCATCGGGAGAAAACGATGGGTTAAATTTAGACTCTAAATCGTGCGTCACCCTTTTACGCCCCTGTCCGCCAACGCCTATCACGTAAATTTCACTGAGCCCATCTCTCAAGGACACGAATGCAATCTCTCTCCCATCCGGAGACCACGATGGATACCTCGCCTCGTCTTCAAGCTTCTCACGATTTCTACCATCGACTTCCATCACGTCGATATGATCTACCAAATCGTCGACGGAGAACGCAATTTTTTCCCCATCGGGAGACCAGTCTGGATCCCCCTTCTGCCCAGGTCCATCTGTGAGTCTAATCACGTTCTTTCCATCGGCGTCCATTACGTGAATTTGAGATGCGCCGCCGTCTCTTCTGGAACGGAATGCAATCTTCGTCCCGTCAGGAGACCAATCCGGTGCACTGTCGTGCGATGGATGGTTTGTCAGGTTTTCCTGGTTTCCCCCATCGGCATCCATTACATAGATTTCATTGTTGCCATCTCTGAAGGATGTAAAGACAATTCGACCTGCGTTGGACGCGCTTCCGTTTCTTAACCACAATCCCCCAATGGTCAGACAGACACACAGCACCGCAAACAGCATAGATCTAGGTGTCAGTTTGAATCGCATTTTGTCCTCCTTAGTTGTGGGTCAAATGAGCATTACAGTAACTTGAACTGAGCGTGAGGCACGGGTACCGTCTGGACGCGCTCCCGATCATTATGTGACGCTCTCGGCGCTTCCGATTTTTTCAATGACCCGCCCTGTCTTCCAGCCGCATTGTAAAGATTCTTGGTTCAAAAGGCAATCGCACAAGCTATCGGAGGTTGGAGGCGCGTTTCTTCACCCTACCCCAGGTTGTGCTCGTTTTGGCAGCGGGGGGAGGCACAGCTAACCCTAATGGGCTAATGTCGGGCTGGTAATCGCGCGCATTACGGCCATCGCTAAGTTGCCTGATATATCTTCCATCGGCGGCCATCAAGTGAATCGTGCCGTGAAGTTTTCCATCCAAGATGCCGTCCCAGACATAATATGCGATTATTCGTCCATCGGGAGACCATGCGGGGGCCCGATGATTCTCTTCATTTTGCGTAAGCCTCTGTAGATTCTTACCATCCGCCCCCACCACATAGATGTGATTGAATCCTTTGTGCTCCGCCATGTATGCAATCCGTCCTCCGTCGGGAGAAAACGATGGTCTCCATTTACCGGCCAAATCGTGTGTCACTCTTTCCAGCCCGTGTCCGTTGGCGCCTATCACGTAAATTTCATTGCCTCCAAATTCATTGCCTCCATCTCTCCAGGACACGAATGCAATCTCTCCCCCATCCGGAGACCATGATGGATGCCTCGCTTCGTCTTCAAGCTTCTCACGATTTCCGCCATCGGCATCCATCACGGCGATATGGTCTTCTTCCCTATTGTCGACGGCGAACGCAATCTTACCCCCATCGGGAGACCAGTCCGGATTCGTCGTACCGCCCGGTCCATCTGTTAGTCTAATCACGTTCATTCCGTCGGCGTCCATTACGTAAATTTCACCGTTCCCGTCTCTCCAAGACTCGAATGCAATCTTCGTCCCGTCAGGAGACCAATCCGGTTGGGAGTCATACGCCGGATGGTTTGTCAGGTTTTCTTGGTTTCCTCCATTGGCATCCATTACATAGATTTCAGCGTTGCCATCTCTCAAGGATGTGAAAACAATTCGACCTGTGTTGGAGGCGAGTCCGATTCTTAACGACAATTCCCCAATGGTTAGACAGACGCACAGCGCCGCAAACAGCATAGATCTAGGTGTCAGTTTGAATCGCATTTTTCCTCCTTGGTTGCGGGTACCATGGGAAATAAAGTAACTCACTCTGAGCAGGCGCGCTGGTACCATTAGGACGTGCTCCGACGCTCTGTTGAGGGCTTGACGCCGGTGAGGTTTTCAATGAATCACCCCATCGTCTAGCCTCGATCATCAAGACTCGCAGTTCGTAAAGTAATCGCGCAATTTACCGGAGGTTGGGCGCGAGTTTCTTCAGCCTCCCCCAGATTGTGATTTGGTTGTCTGCCAGAGAAACAGCAAGCGCTGCAGGATCAATCCAGTCAGGATCCCAATCTCCGCGTTCGTGCATGCCGCTAAGTTGCTTGAGGTACGTTCCATCTACCGTAATCAAGTGGATTTCGCTTATGTGGTCATTCCCTCTCCACGACTCGTATGCAATCATCTCTCCGTCCGGCGACCAGGCTGGACTCCAGTTATGCTTTCCGTCGGTTAACTTTCTCTGATTCTTACCGTCGATATCCATTACGTAGATTTGGATTGAGCGTAAATCGTTGAGCATGAAAGCAATGCTCTGACCGTCCGAAGACCATGAGGGCTCACGCTTGTTTCCGCGATTGTCATCTTGCGTTAAGCTCTTCTGTCTCGTACCATCCGCGTTCATCACGTAGATTTCGGTAGCCCCCGGTCTAGAGTTTACGAATGCAATCCTTTGACTGTCCGGCGACCACGACGGATTAAAGCTATTCCCGGGAATGCGGGTTAGCCGTTTGCGGTTGTTTCCGTCCGGATCCACTGTGTAGATGTCGATATCCCATGGCGCGCCACCTCCGGCATCTTTATAGCCGGTAAATGCGATTTTTTGCCCGTCCGGAGACCAGTCCGGATTCTGGTCCCAGACTTCGTTTGTTAATCTAATCGGGTTTTGCCCATCGCTATCCATCACGAAAATCTGAATATTTCCGCCATTTCTATAGGAAGTGAATACAATCTTTTTACCGTCCGGAGACCATGACGGATGAAAGTCAGCCGCCGGGTGATTTGTTAGTCTTCTCTGATTTTTTCCATCGACATCCATAACATAGATTTCAGCATTCCCGTCTCTAGCAGAAGAGAATACGATCATTGGTTTGTGGTGCGCGGCATATCCGGTTCCCACCAATAGCCCACCGCTCACCAAGAGTTTGGATAGTACCATCAGAAACAACAGTCTATCAATCGGTTTGAATCTCATGCTCTCCTCCATCATTGTGTGTCAAGGCAAGATTTCCACTTCAAGACAACCAGGGCATATGACTTAAAGTGGCTTGCCCGCTCTATTGCTAGAGATTGTTCAAGTCTTTCTTCTCTGCGTTTGCACGCAGCGTCATGACGTAAATCGATCCGGCTCTCAGAATGCAGTTCTGTGGCTTGTGTTTAGGTCTCGCCACCGAGTTCACTGACATCATCATGGGTTGCGGGCGCGTTTGAGAACTCCCCAAGATATCGGTAGCTTTCCGCTGGGAGCGACCGCTAATGCACCTGTCGGCCAGGAAGGAGATACGTTGTCAGTACCGGGCGGACTTCTCGTGAGTTTGACCACGTTCCTCCCGCTGGTGTCCATCAAATAAATATTATTGTCTCCGTCACGAGTTGACACAAAGGCAATTTTTCTCCCATCCGGCGAAAAGGCTGGCATGCTGCTGTTACCTTCTTCCGTTAGCCGCTCTAACTTTTTCCCTTCGGCGGTCATCACGTAAATGTCGTAACCCACGAAGATGAACCGCGAACTGAAAGCAATCTTGCTTCCATCTGGCGACCAAGTAGGACTGAAACTGTCCGTCAAGTCGGTGCCGTCAGTGAGATTACGCCGTCCCATTCCATCCGTATTCATCACGAAAATATGACGAGCATCGAACGCGCCGAGATTGTGGGCGGAGACAAACGCAATTTGGCTTCCATCCGGCGACCAACTCGGCACAACATCTTGCATCTCGTGTTGTGACAGATTTTTCTCGTTAGCGCCATCGGCGTCCATCGCGTAGATTTCCGAGTTGCCAACGTCCAAACGGAACGATGAAAAGGCAATCCTCTTGCCATCCGGCGACCAACTCGGACGGCTTTTTGGAAAACTGTCATGGGTGAGTCTGATTACGTTATTTCCATCGCTGTCCATTACATACAGTTCAGGTGAAAGGCCGCGATTTGAATTGAATGCAATCCTTCTCCCATCGGGCGAGAAAGCGGGGTACTCGTCAGTTGTCCGGTGGTTGGTAAGTTGGAGGAGATTATCTCCGTTCATGTCCATGGAGTAGATGTCCCAGTCGCCATCGCGGTTCGACCCAAAGACAATTCTCTTTTCGAATCTCTGCGCTGTGCTGTCCGAAGTAACCACTAACGCCAAAATCAGTAGAAATAGGCATCTTCTCAAAAGCGGGTTGATGTTGTTCATCGGTCATTTTTTCCTTTTTCGGGGTCTTCACTTCTAGAGTATTCTCTATATCCTGCGCAAAGATGTATTTAAGCGTCGGTGCCGGATACTTTGACATCATCGTGGGTTGCCGGACCGTTTGAGTTTTCCCCAAGAAATCGGCAACTTTCCGTTTGGGGTGACTACTAATGCACCGGGAAGCCAGGAAGGAGCTTTGTTATCAATACCGGGAGGAATTCCCGTGAGTTTGACCGCGTTCCTCCCGTTTGCCTCCATCAAATAAATATCATAATCTCCTTGACGGAGTGAATCAAAGGCGATTTTCGTCCCATCCTGCGAATAGGTTGGTCTCCCGCTGTAACCTTCACCGTCCGTAAGCCTAACTAGCTTTTTGCCTTCAACGGTCATCACGAATATGTCACTATTGAAGTTCCGCTGCGAGCTGAAAGCAATCTTGCTTCCATCTGGCGACCAAGTAGGACTGAAATTGCCCTTTAGGTCGGTGCCGCCAGTGAGATTGCGTCTTCCCTTTCCATCTGCATTCATCACGAAGATATGATAGGCAGTAAACGCGATGTCATCAGCGGGTTTGGATGTAAACGCAAACTTGCTTCCATCTGGCGACCAACTCGGTACACTATCGTCCATCTCGTGTTTTGTCAAATTTATCGGGTCATTTCCCTCTGCGTCCATTACGTAAATTTCCGAGTTGCCAACGAGAAAACGGAATGATGAAAAGGCAATCTTCGTGCCATCCAGCGACCAACTAGGGCGGCTTTCAAAAAAATTGTCATTGGTGAGTCTGATCACATTACCGCCATCGCTGTCCATCACATACAAGTCAGGTTTAAAGTCGCGCTCTGATCTGAACGCAATCCTTCTCCCGTCCGGCGAGCAAGCGGGGTCCTCGTCAGTTGCCGGGTCGTCGGTGAGTTGAACAAGATTGTTTCCGTTAGCGTCCATGGAGTAAATGTCCCAGTTGCCGCCGCGGTTCGACCCAAAGACAATTCTCGGTTCGAACCTCTGCGCTTTTCCGTCCGGCGTAACCAATGACACCAATAGTAGAAGGAACAGGCATCTTCTCAAAAGCGGGTTGATGTTATTCACCGGTCATATTCTCCTTTTTGGGATTCATCATCTCTCGAGTCTCTTTACATTCTCGTTATTACGTGTCAGACTCAGTAATTGCTCAGACATAGAGAAATCCCCTTGTTAGCGAGATCTCATAAAATAGGGTTGGTAGCTGAATTCCGCCGTCATTTCGCGCAAGCAACCGAGATCGCGATACGAGCGGACCGTCTCTCGGATACTACAACGCCTGATTCCAAACACGGTAGTTTACATCACAGGCAGGACGAGCACACCATATGCCAGCCCTGCCCTATAAGACATCAAGCGTACATTGTTTCAATTTACCTGATACGAAACCGAATCAGACGACTATTCAAACAAGCTCTTAAGTCTGCCCCAGATTATGATTTGGTTGCCTGCCGGAGATACCGTCCACGCTGCAGGATTGTACCAGTCAGGATCGTCATCGTCGCCTCCGTGCTGGCCGCCGAGTCTCGCGACGTGCTTACCATTCGCAGTCATCAAGTGGATTCGCTGTCCCAATACTGCGTCAACGTGTTTGGAAGACGCATATGCAATGAATCGCCCATCAGGAGACCAGGCTGGACGATAATCATTCACTAGGTCGTCTGTTAACCTTTTACGATTTCGTCCATCAGCGTCCATAACGTAAATCTCATTGCTCCTAGCCCTTTGGGTCGTAAATGCAATTCTTTCCCCGTCAGGCGACCACGCTGGTTCTCTTTCATAAATTTCATTGTCCGTTAACCGCGTCTGATTCCCGCCATCGGAATCCATCACGTAGATTTCACCGGTTCCATCCCTCCCGGATATGAACACAATCTTTTGCCCGTCAGGCGAGTATGCTGGTTCGTAACCGTCCGCTTGAGGGGCTGTGAGTCTTTGACGATTGTTTCCGTTGCTGTCCATGACGTAGACTTGCATGCTTTCGCCGTTTAATGAGAAAGTGAAAACAATCTCTTGCCCGTCAGGAGACCACGATGGAGACAAGCTAATCAGTCCGTCCGTTAGTTTCACCGGGTTCCCTCCATCGCTATCCATAACGTAGACTTGAACACGTCCGCCATCTCTATTGGATACGAATGCAATTTTTTGACTGTCGGGCGACCATGAAGGCTCCCAGTCATCAGCCGGATTGTCCGTTATCCGCTTCAGGTTCCCTCCATCCGGATCCATTACGTAGATTTCAGCGTTTCCGTCCCTCGTGGATGTAAACACAATACGACCTGTGTTAAACGCGAGTCCGTTTTTCAACCACAGCCCCTCGCTCGTCAGACAGACGCACAACCCTACAAAGAGAAGAAATCTAGGTATCGATTGGAATCGCATTTTCTGCCTCTTGATTGCGCGTAAAATGTAATCGGGTAAACTATCGGAAATTGGGCGTGGGATTCTTCAGCCTGCCCCAGATTGTGATTTTATTAGCAGCAGGGGACACCGACAGTCCTACCGGGTTAAAATCGGGCTGACAATCATGCGTATCATGGACATCGCTAAGTTGCTTAAGATATTTTCCATCAGCAGTCATCAAGTGAATTGTTGGGTTGGTGCGAAAATCATCGTTTGACGTCACATATGCAATCGTCCGTCCATCCGGAGACCATGCGGGCTGCGAATGATGCTCTTGATTGTGCGTAAGCCTTGTGCGATTCTTACCGTCAGTATCCACCACATAGATGTGATCGAATCTTTCGTGCCACCCATAGTATGCAATCCGTCCCCCGTCAGGAGACCACGCTGGCCTGTTTTTGGGCGCTAAATCGCGCGTCACCCTTTTTAGCCCCTGTCCGTCGGCGCCTATCACGTAAATTTCATTGTTGCCGTCTCTTGAGGATACGAATGCAATCTCTCCCCCATCGGGAGACCATGATGGCTCCATCGCGTGGTCTTCGCGCCCCATACGATTATTTCCATCTGCATCCATTACGGCGATATGAGGTGCCAAAATTTCTTTATCCGGGAGGACGGTGAACGCAATTTTCTGCCCATCGGGAGACCAGTCCGGATGCTTCTCCGACTGTTCACCTGTCAGTCTAATCGGGTTCTTTCCATCGGCATCCATGACGAAGATTTTAAAGCCGTTGCCAATTCGGGTGGAAACGAATGCAATTTTCGTCCCGTCGGGCGACCAATCCGGATCGAAGTCATACGTTGGATGGTTTGTCAGTCTTACTTGATTTCGTCCATCGGCGTACATTACATAGATTTCATTGGTGCCATCTCTTCCTGAGGTAAAGACAATTGGACCTGTGTTGAAGGCGAGCCCGTTTCTCAACCACAACTCCCCGTTCATCACACAGACGCATAGCCCCGCAAACAGTAGATATCCAGGTATCAACTTGAATCGCATTTTCTCTCCCTTCGCCCGAAAGCACCGAAATTCGAGTGGAACCCAACACTTCATCCCACACGAGTTGCCATAATCAATTCGTTTGACACCATCTTTGATAACTGCTATCATTTTAGCAAATATCGCCTGTATTTACAAGAACCATCCTGACGGTCACATACATCGATACGACATCGCTGCCGTCAGCCAAGAGGAGTTCGTTGAATTCTGTTACGGTTCATGACATCGTTGCCGCACGCCGGGTTGTCTACCGCTACCTTAATCCGACCCCGTTAATCCGTTACCCGGAGTTGTCCGAATTACTCGGTTTTAACGCCTATATCAAACACGAAAACCATCAGCCAACCGGAAGTTTCAAAGTCCGAGGCGGCTTAAACTTCATGAGCCGGCTTCCTGAATCACTGAAACGGCGAGGTGTAATTACCGTTACAAGCGGGAATAACGGGCAATCCATAGCGTGTTCGGCAAGGCAGTTCGGTGTTCATGCAACCGTTGTCGTGCCGAACGGAAACAATCCCGAGAAAAACAGCGCGATTTCCGCCCTTGGCGCAGAGCTGGTCGAAGGCGGCGCCGATTTTGACGAAGCTCGCGAGTTATGCGGGGAGCTGCAAGCGGAACAGGGACTTTACTACGTGGACCCACTCAACGAACCTGCGCTCTTCCATGGCGTGGGGACGTACTCTCTCGAAATCTTTGAGCAACTGCCCGATGTGACGACGATTATTGTGCCGATTGGCGGAGGTTCGGGCGCCTGCGGAGCGATTACGGCGGCTCGTGCGGTCAACCCGAACGCAAAGATCATCGGAGTGCAAGCCGAAAACGCTCCGGCGATCTACCTCTCATGGAAGGCGGGGGAGAAGGTTCAGACTGACTCGTGCCAAACCATCGCCGATGGTTTGGCAACGCGCGTACCGTCTGATTTCCCCTTTTCCATTCTCAAGGATGGAATTCACAATATCGTTTTGGTGAGTGAGGAAGAAATGCGGCGGGCAATACGGATGATGCTGCGATACACACACAATCTGGTTGAAGCCGCAGCCGCGGCAACACTCGCCGCCGCCTGTAAACTGAAAAGCGGACTTGCTAACGAGAATGTGGTGATGGTGATGAGCGGATCAAACCTTGACACCGAAACTCTGAAATCAGTGCTGGGATGAGAATAATTGAGGAGAATGTCCATGGCGGCAGGAAATGCGCTACAAAACTATATCAACAATGAGTGGCTGACGCCCGGCAACAGTGAATATCTGGATGTCACGAATCCGGCGACCACCGACGTGTTAGCCAAGGTGCCGCTTTCGCCGGCAGCAGAGGTGGACATCGCCGCCCAAGCAGCCGCGTCGGCGCTCGACGATTGGCGGCATACACCTCCGACCGAGCGTATACAGTACCTGTTCAAGCTGAAACAGTTGCTTGAGGAGAACCTTGACGACATCTCCCGTACCATTACGATGGAATGCGGAAAAACCCTCCTTGAGGCAAAGGGCGAGATGCGTCGGGCAATCGAGAATGTGGAGGTGGCCTGCGGTATTCCGACGATGATGCAGGGCACGAATTTGGAAGACATCGCATCGGGCATCGACGAATTCATGATTCGGCAGCCGGTGGGTGTCTGCGCGGCAATTGCGCCTTTCAACTTTCCCGGCATGATAACGTTTTGGTTCCTGCCGTACGCCATCGCCTGCGGCAATACCTACATCGTCAAACCGTCCGAAAAAGTGCCTTTAACCATGCAGAAGGTCTTTCGATTGCTCGAACAAACCGGATTGCCAAAAGGCGTCGTGAATCTGGTAAACGGCGCCGAGGACACCGTCAATGCCATCATCGATCATCCCGTTATACGGGCTATCAGTTTTGTAGGTGCAACGGCTACTGCCAAGTATGTATATGCGCGGGCAACGGCGAACGGCAAGCGCGCCCAATGCCAAGGCGGGGCGAAAAACCCGATTCTTGTGCTTCCCGACGCCGACGAGAACGAGGTCATCCACGCCGTTGGTGAAAGCGCATTCGGCTGCGCGGGGCAACGATGCTTGGCGGCATCGCTCGCCGTCACGGTCGGTGGGGCGAAGGGGTGGTTCATCGATGCCATCGCCGATGCGGCGGCGTCTCGGGAGGTAGGATACGGGTTAGACGAGGCAGTTGAGATGGGGCCCGTGATAACAGGAGAAAGCAAAACGCGTATTGAGGGATTGATTCAGCAGGGCGCCGACGAAGGCGCCGACGTTTTGGTGGATGGGCGGCATCCACTCATCTCGGGCTTTGAGGGTGGAAATTTCGTGCGTCCGACGGTGTTGCAGAACCTAAACCCGGACGGCGGCATCGCGTCCACTGAAATTTTCGGTCCCGTACTAGGACTTGTCCACGCGGACACCGTGGACGATGCGATTCAATTGATAAATAGCGGAAAATACGGGAATATGGCGTGCCTTTTCACCGGGAGTGGGGCTGCCGCGCGAAAATTCCGCTACGAAGCGCAGATAGGAAACATCGGCATCAACGTCGGCGTCGCGGCGCCCATGGCGTTCTTCCCGTTCAGCGGTTGGAAGGAGAGTTTCTTCGGCGACCTACACGGTCAGGCGGGTGACGCCATCGATTTCTTTACGCAGAAGAAAGTCGTCGTTGAACGTTGGTTTTAGCGCTCGCCAAATAGACCCATGAGACTCACGCATTCCGCAGATTGGGTCAAACCATCATTCGCGCCTGTAGGTTGGGTTGAGCACAGCGAAACCCCAACGCCTTCGGGACACTTGACTGATCGGACAGCCCCGTGTGCCTCCCGCAGGTATCAACGGTTTGCTTTATCTTTCTTTGGTAAACGCTAATCGGGACCGCAAACTTTTACTGAAGAATTGCCAGCTTTCGATGGCGCGAATATTTAACCCCTTTCACGAGAATTTCAATTCGACAGACATAAACCCCTGTTGCCGCCTGAAGACCGTAGACAATCTTTCGATTCCACCACGCCCGCCAGATTCGCGAGTCTCCGCGATCAGCAGCCCCAGTGATTCGTTTTACCAGCGTACCATCCGACGAATGCACGAACACCTTCATTTCTTCGATCGGCAAGTTTGCCTCTGCCCGGAATATTATCAACTCGTCCGTCTTCCGCGACGGATTGGGAAAAACGAGAGCGCTCTTCCATTCAAATTCGGGCTCGAATACGATAGTCTGTTCGACCGAACGAGCACCCAGCGCATGAATTGCCGCGACACGGATTTGGTTTGCTCCGACGTTCAAGGGTACTGTCGCTGTAAAGGTATTATTCGCCCGATCGACCTGAGCCGCTATGTTGCCCGGATGCACGATGATATAGATTGGAAAAGCGGTTTCAAATTGCCCGGTGACTTCGATTGGATTCCGCTTAACTAGGAGTTGTGGGTCGACTGTCACCCGCGGCATTGTCTCATCCGGCTCGGATGGCATGCTTGCGAGGCAATTTAGTGTTACGAGTGCAAGTTGCGCGACTCTTTGGACCAGATTGATGTTTACATTGTCAACAGTGTCATCCGGCGTGTGATAATACGGATTGGCACGATAACCTTTTGAATCTATTCTTGGAACGTCGCTTTCGGTGAGCGTTATGGCGTGATAATCGTGTACCCAGAACGATGCATGATCTCCATTTTCAGCCAGTTCAGCCCGTGCATCTCGAATCTCCATCCCTAGAGCATACCATCTGTTAGCAAGCCGAAACACATCGCCAAGCCATCGAGACGAAGCGTCCTGGACGACCACAGCCTGATTGCTTATCCAATTGAATCCGATCATATCAAGGTTGAGCACCGCCATAATATTCTGGTTCGTCTCCGATGCATTTCGGGCATGGTATTCGCTGCCTAATAATCCAATCTCTTTGCCGGCAAAAGCGATAAATCGCAACTCGTGTTCATAGTCGAACTGGCTTAGAACATTCGCGACCTCAATCAGCGCCGCAACTCCCGTCGCGTTGTCGTCCGCACCCGGCGCTTCTGAAATCAAGGGATTCCACTCGCGGTCACGATCGGCCTTAGAGTCGTAATGAGCGCTTAGGACAAAAATCTGATCGCTTCTTGGTTCGAGGCGAGGGGGTAACGTGGCGACAACATTCTTCAAGCCACCAGCGTCCTCGAACTGAACATCTAACTTGAGCGACCTCCGAAATTGGGAAGCGATATATTCTGCGGCATTATCCGAGGCTTCACGATTATAGGCGCTCCGTGTACGGAACGCGAATTGCGACCGTCCCTGTTTTACATTCTCCTGCAGCGCGACGATGTGGGCTTCGAGCGTTTCCGACTGGATTAGGGATAGCATATCATCACCCCTATCAGCGTGAGCCGAATATGAGATTCCATATGCAGCCAAGACAACCACGCACGCTAATCTGAACTTGAGCTTAGTAATCATGGCGGGATTGAAATCGCGGAAGCAAAAAATAGGTTCGAGTAGGGATTAATAGCTTGAACTTTGAGTGTTGGATGGTACTTTCAGCGCCGACGTGTGTTCATGGATTCGCTGGCGTTCAAGGTTCGCGTAAGGGTCTGCGCGGCGCGTTATGCCGGTAATCGCATCAACGGATTCATCCGCCTTGAACCGCATGTACAACTTTTGCTCTTTCGCCGCCATCGAAGAATTTTTCAGCGCGCGGTAGCAGAGCATCATATTGTAGTGTGCATTCAAATCTTCGGGGTCAACCGCTATGGTCTTCTGAAATTCCTCGATCGCTTCCTCGTACTTGCGCTGTAAGAAGAGCAGGCGTCCAATTTCATTACGCACGGTTCGATCTCGCGGGAATTGCCCCGCAGCGGTTCGTAGATGCTGAATAGCTTCGTCATACTCACCAACGGCTTTCTTGGTAAGCGCGTAAAAGTAATGCACCTTGGCGCGATGCGGGCTGTCCGGGGGCAGGCTCTTCTGAATCTCAAACGCTTTGAGAAGCACTTCGTCGGCGCCCTTCATATCGCCTTCTCGAATTCGACATCGTGCGATGTTGACCCACCCATCCATGTAGTTCGGCTCGAGCTCTGTAACTCTGGCAAACACGGCTTCGGCCCCTTTGAGATCGCCTTGAAGGAACAAGCCGATTCCGTAATCGTTCCAACGTTCTCGTTGACCCTCTCCGATAGCCACCTCTACCTTGGGTTTGACTGCATCAGCATCGATGACGGTTAGTGTCGTCCTGCCTTCCGCCATGACGACAATCGGCAAATTGGGAATTTCCTTGATTTTGCCGGCGACATCCGACGTATCGCCGGTGAACACCCATCTCCCATCATCGTACCCTTTATCGACCTGAAAATCGGCATCTTCGGGATCTCGAACGCCCGCATACGCCCACTGCGTATGCCACCAATTGAATTTGCGATAGTTCAGCTTCGCATGAAGATAAATCTTATCGCCGCAGTCGGACGGCACAGCCAAGCGATAATGCACCGTATCCGCCGCGCCCGGTGGAATGGTTCGCGCATAGAGAACCGTCCGCGTCGCCCAAGCGTTGCGTTTGTTGATTAGATTTCCGTGTTCATCCAACATGTACGCTCGGTAGAAGTGTGCCCCCGGGTCAACCGGACCGTTCCCGTCTTCCGCCTCCACCAGCCCGCTCCAGAAAATGATTTTCCCTTTTTCATCGGTGGCTTTCAACTCCAGCCAAATGTCGAAAGCATCTATTGTTCCTGCCGGGAAACGGTGACCGACCCCTCTTGTCCGAACCACCACGTCTATTCGGACTTCCTCGCCGCGTTTCACCGTTGCATTAGACATATCAATCGGTGCCACAGTCTCTGATATGTCCGTTAGCGTTCCGGCGGCACGTCCGTGTGTGTCTTCCTCTCCCATCATACTCAGCACGGTTGGACGATTTGCCGGACGATTTTCTCCCGTAAGTTGAATCGGTGTTGCCGGACTCAGCGCAAAAATGTCTACGGTCACTTGGTCGTTCTGCAAGAACTCCGTAACGACTTTGAGTTGTTCATCGTGCTTGTTTACGAAGGGTAGCGCGGTGTTGGCGCCGGGGAATCGATGGTCGTGCACTTTGCCATCGACGTTGCCCGCATCCTTCGACTCAACGAGCGGCATGTGACAATCGGTGCATTTCTTGGAAGATTCGGGGTAATAGAAGGACAACGCGCCCTGATGAGAAACCCCGCTGGATTGCCACTGGTCGTAATCATTGAAACCGCGGAACCAACGAAAATTGTTAACCGGTTCATCCAGGTGAACCTTATGGCAGGTGGAGCAAAACTCGGCGGTGCTCTCGCGATGGAATGGCTTCAGGAAACTCCTCCTATGGGGTTCCGGATCCAGTCGGATGAGATAGTTATGGAGCTTGCGGATCAATGGGTTCTCGCTGGCGGCCACCTCGTGCAACGGCGGATATTTTATCACGTAACCGTTATTACCCATCGTATCCTTGACCTTCTCGATAGAGTGGCACGCCACACAGGTCAATCCCGCCTGCGCCGCGGGAGTATGCAGATTTTCCCGAATCGGTTTGTCCATCACGCCGTTGAGCAGTACGGCGAGGTCATGGCATCCGCCGCACCACTTGGATGGTTGAATGCCGTTAACCTCCTGCATGTACATTATCGACTTGCGATACCACTGATTGTTAAAGGAGGCGAAGTGATGCGCCGATTCGTTCCACTGGTTGTAGATGTCGGGGTGACAGTTGCTTTCGGCGCAGGTATGAGAAGTCAGGAAAAAATCGGTGGGAATGAGACCGCCGGCGTGAGTTTCGACGGAACCCGGGAAGAAATGCCCTCCGCTGCCTCCGCCCTCTTCATACATGCTGGTTGGCGGCGATGATGGATTCTTGACGAGATAGTCGGGGTTCGGTCGATAGTGTTCCACAGTCCGTGCGGCAACGGCAAAAAGAATACAGACAACAAGAACGGCGCCCGCGGTCTTTGCCGCTTTTTGTAGGGAAATCGAGGCGGTTGGCTGCCTCGCCAACACGATTAGGCAGATGACGCATAGGAGCACACCAAGCGTGGTGGCGGCGATATGCAGGATAAGTAACCACCGATAGGGGCGGGTCGCGCCAACTACCATCAGGTATCCGCCGGTGGCGACTCCGATCGCCAAAAACCCCGCGCTCGCTTTTCCAAGGATTGGCATGGAGGTGAAATACCTTGCGGCATACACCACAAACGGAATCACCAGCACCAATCCGATCGCAACATGGAGCAGGACGTTGAAGATGTAAAATAGGGTCGGCTCCCCCGAGCTGACGAGGTAAGCGCTGTTAATCAGCAGCGCGAGAAACCCTATGAATGACAACTTCGCCCACGTTTTCATCGCTAAGACTTCGCAACCCGATACCGTTTAAGCGTTTCAATTTCCTGTGTCAAGTACCCAATCTCCGTTTGCCAGTCGCCAGATTTACGCTCCCGGAAGGCAACAATCATGTGTGGAACGATAATTCCTACGGCGGTTAAAGCTATGAGAGCAATTGCAATCCCACATAGTGATTCTAGATGTTTATCCAGTATGTTTATCCAGTCCCGAAAATTGATCGCCAATCGTCAACATCGCGACTATCAAGGGTAACACCAGCCCAACCATGAAAATGATGATTGCCAGTGATTTCCAAATATTCGCTTCCCACGTAGGAATTTACTCACCTGCCTGCCCGTTTTACTTGCAGACTGTATATTACAACATTCGATCTTCTATGTCCACTTGTGTCGTTTGATGCTGGTCATTCTCAGAAAACTCCTCATCATCGCGGCTTGCTTCGTTGTCAGTACGCGTCGTCAACTGCAGAAAAACCTCTTCAAGCGTCAATTCGACAGTGCGCATCTCCAGCAATCGCCACCCGTCCCGAACAATGGTAGCCGCGATTTCCGGGCGAAGGTCCGTCTTTGCATTGTAGCTCAAGTGAAAAATGGGATGGTCGCTTTCGCTCGTTTCGATGTTTTCTACTCGTTCCACACTCGGCACAGATTCGAGGGCAGTCGTGACTTCTTCTACCGGTCCGCTAACCTCAAGGTAGAGCGTCTTCCCGTCTCCAAGTTCCGATTCGACACCCGCACCCGTAACAATAGAGACAACTTTCCCCTCCGCCAGTTTGACATCGCCCGCAATGCGTCCCTCGTTGATCACAATCAAACGTTCGCAGGTCATGCTCGCTTCCGGAAGTATGTGTGTGCTAAGGATAATTGTGTGTTCCTTGCCGAGTTCCTTGATGAGCTCTCTGATTTCAATGATTTGACGGGGGTCCAAACCGGAAGTTGGTTCATCAAATATCATTACATCCGGATCGTGAATTACGGCTTGCGCCAGGCCGACGCGTTGCCGGTATCCCTTGGACAATTGCCCGATAATCTGATTCCGACGCTCCGTCAAACCGCACGCCTCGATGGCTACGTCCAGTCGCTCGGCACGTCGGCTGCGCGGCAATCCCTTAATCTTCGATATGTATTTGAGATACTTGGAAACGGTCATCTCGGGATAGAGCGGTATGTTCTCGGGCAGATAGCCGATACGCTTTCGCACGTCAAGAGATTCCTTGAAGATATCGTATCCGGCAACTGTAGCTCGCCCGCTGCTGGCTGGCATGAAACACGTCAAGATGCGCATGGTGGTGGTCTTGCCCGCGCCGTTGGGACCAAGAAAACCGACCACTTCGCCCTTTACTATACGAAATGAGATGTCATCTAACGCACGAAACGCCCCGTAATTCTTCGTGAGATGTTCAACTTCAATCATCGGATTCTCCGCATGAGAGTTCAACCTTGTTCATTCGGCAGGCTGCTGTTTCTGCATATTCTACCTGATTGGGCGGATTCTTTTCCAAGCAAAAGCGGCATATTTTACCTTGCGTTCGGCAGTATTGCGCTTGATTCCTCAGCAATAATGGATTCTAATAGGGCTTACGCAGCACGAGCGAGTCGCGATGCGGTCATGGGATTTGTATCGCCGTACACAAGCGATAACAGTGTAATAGACTGTGGTACGGGAAACTATCGCGGAGGATCTACTATCGCCTTCACTATTCGTTCAGTTGATCCTTCATTATTCGATCGTTTGATGTCGACAAGCATCTTGATCCCAATGACAACTGCATTTATAACCTCACGACGCTTTGGCGGTGGAATCTGCGGACGGCAGTTAGGTTTACTCGTTGCTGCGCGGTGGTCATAATGCGGGCGCGGCAGGCGCCTTGGACGGCGTCGGGGGCGTCGTTGTGATCCGCCGACGGGAATTGTCTGAACTGCGTCCAGAATTCGGGGGGCAAGTCACGCTCGTTGAACGCGAGCCAACCGTTGGCTATTGCGGGTTCAAGGGTTTCGATGCGGTCTTCTTTGTTTTGGTGTTGCTGGTGATACGTAATCGCTCCCTGAAAGCGATGGCGCTCTTTCATCACGCGGAATGCATGGTCGGTTGACATCTTGATGGTGCCGTCTTTGTCGGGACGCTGTTCGCAAACGAAATTGGATTTTGGATACGCTGGCGCAAGCATCGCTTCGGCGCGCTGGGCAAGCAGGATGGCGTGCTCCATCTGATCGGTGAGCGCCACGCGGTCGAGCCACGCCAGCAGGATGTATCCGTTCACGCCGGAGAGTGAGTCGGGGTTCATCTTACTGCCGCCGGGCAGCGGTTCCCAGACAACAATGACAGCACAGGCGTAGCTATTGGCAAGCGCATCGCGTCCGCCCATAGTGTCGAGGTAGGTGGTAAACCCGCCGATGTCGTGCCAAGGGACGACGCGCCCATCGCTGCGGCGAAACCCTTCATCCGTGACGGAGAAGGTGACGACTTCGTCCATGTTAAACAGCGCCATCCCCGGATCGCGGGCGTCGTTCTGAAGTTCGCGCATGACACTGTGGTAACCGCGCTCGACGATTTCTTTTCGGACACGGACGTACGGAAGTTTTTCTTCCCAGAGCATCTGCACGTTTGCGTTCAATTCGACTCTCCGGGATTGGAAAAAGGTATCGGCGCGCGCTTCGCGTTCATCGTCGTCAAGTGTGGTGTCGCTGTAGAAGCGTTCCCACTGCTTCCACAAGCGCTCGGCGGTAGGGTGGTAGATGTCTTTGGGATAACGGACGGCTTGATAGCGCAGCGTTTGCCAACCGGGCACGGTGCGGAGGTGCTCGGAGAGCGATTCAGGGTGTTTGACGGTGTCGACTATCATGGTATTTGAATGCCCGCTCCCGAGGTCACCGGCGTACATGAAGTCGGTCATGAACCAATCTCTGTCTTCATCCCGCAGATCGGGATTGAGGCAGCGTTTCGGGTCTTCGATATCGTCGCAAAGTTTCAAAGTGGGTCGGACATCGCCGAGGAGTGCGCCACGGGGTGAAGCGCCTCTGCCGAGGGGGCGCAGACCGATTCCGTTTCGGGTGTCGGTTTCGGTCTTTGTCCACGGGGAGCCGACGAGGTCTCCGAAGTCGCGTTGGATGAGGGGATTGTGTTCGAGGACGCCGCGGATTTCGGTGATGCGTTGGCGCGCCATGCGTTCGTTGCGACCGACGATGAGGATGAATTCTTCGGGTTGCCTATTCATTATGAGATCGAAGCGTTTGTAGCAGATTCGCCATAGGGGGATTAGGCGGTTGACGAGGGTTGTTTTGCCGACGCCGCGGGGGGCTTGGACGTTTATCTGCTTACCGTACACGCCGGGTTTGACGGCACTGAGGATTTGGATGTGGAAGTCTTTGAGTTCGAGCATGCGGTAGCTGATGTTTCTGATGTAATACTCGACGAAGAAGTTGGGTTGGACGTATCCGGCGTGGATGTTATACGTCCGAACCAGATCCCATCGCTTCATCAAGATCGCCTTCGAGATATATGCGCGCAAGTCGTTCGGCTTCATCGTCTCGAACAGTTGAATCAGATATTTGATCGGTTGGATCATCGGAAATTCCGTTAACGAGTGCGTCCGAGATTACGTCAAGGACGACTTTCTTGATTGGTACGAGAGAGCGCGAGACAGCGAGGAGATCATTCGCAGTTTCGATTTGAACCTTCGACGCGTGCTCTCGCAGTTTGACGGCAATGGTTGAAATGGCGGCGGAAGCGGGTCGCAGCGCGGCTTCGACGAGTTTTTGGCAGTGCGCTATGTACTGCGAATTTATGCGATTATATTCGTCGCGCCACTCACTTGTGAACGCATTTGACCGCGGATTGGAGGTTCTGAGCGCGTCGGCGATTTTTTTTCGGGAGACATTTTCCCATTCGGGATGGGTTTCCACCAGCCAGTTTATCAGGGAAGTGGTGGTTGCACCCTGAAACACACGCCGCCAAAGAGTTGCGCGATGTTCTTCATGGCTCAGGGAGATTTCGGGTTGATTGTTTTCTGATGACATATTTCGATCCTTTCAGGGTTGTTTGGGGATTAGGTGAAATAAAAAAAAGCCCGTCAGCGGTGTCAGTAAAAAGCAGTGGTTAGTGACCAGTCGCCAGTGACCAGTAAAAGCCAAGATATTCTCTTGGTGTTACTGACCACTAACAACCGACCAAAAGCCACCGGGTTTCACAGACTGCCACCAATGGGCTTGTCTTGGTTGCGGTATTTAGTTGAACGAGGCGCGCGTTGTCGTATAGATGGCTGCGGAGCGGACCAGTGCCGCGTGCTGAAATCAGGGGGAATTGTAACATGTTTGGGCGGGTTCTTCAATCGTTAGAAATTTTTGCAAACATTGGGGGGAAAAGCAGTGGTCAGTGGCGAGTGCGGAGTGGGGAGTGGAGGGAAGAGGGGGTTGTCTGAATCACGGATTGCCACGGATTAAAGGATTTCACGGATGAGGACGGCGGTGGGCAGCAATAGAAAAATCGATCATGTGACGATGGTCTACCGGTCAATCAGGATCATGGCACTGCTCTGCAGTGCGAAAACGAACATCGTCCCTTTCTATTGACATTGCACTGCGCTGCAGTGCGGTGACGGACTGAGGTACGGAGGAGTGTCTGAACTGTGATTTATGTGATTTTTGGATTGGCAGGATTAGGGGCAACGGTATGGGGTGGGCGTTGGGTTGGGCGGTATAATTGTCTGAATGGGATCTCTATCGCGCGAAGATCTCTATCAGGATTTTCTATCGCGGTCACTATTCGTTCCCTTGATCCTTCGTTATTCACTCAGTTGATCTTATTCAGTCGGTTGAGGGATTGGCTATCGCGCTCATTATCCATTCGCTTGATTGTCCGGAGTGGGGAATCGCGACCGGGAGGTCGCTCCTACAAGAGGGGTGGTGCGCAGAAGATTTCTATCGCGGTCGCTATCTGTTCGGTCGATCTCAGTTGATTGATCCGACGTAAGAACGCAAAAGAACGGGCGCGGGAACCGCGCCCCTACGAAGGTTATGGTTCGGTCGGTTGTGAGTATTTATGGGATACGCATGGCACTCCGCTGGAGTGCGAAACGAACATCGTCCTTTTCTATTGACATTGCACTGCGCTGCAGTGCGGTGACGGACTGACGTGAGGAGGAGTGTCTGAATCACGGATTGCCACGGATTAAAGGATTTCACGGAGGAGGACGGCGGTGGGCAGTAATAGAGAAATCGATCATGTGACGATGGTCTACCGGTCAATCAGGATCATGGCACTGCTCTGCAGTGCGAAAACGAACATCGTCCGTTTCTATTGACATTGCACTGCGCTGCAGTGCGGTGACGGACTGAGGTAAGGAGGAGTGTCTGAACTGTGATTCATGGGATTTTGGGATTGCCATGATTAGAGCCGGCGGAGTGGGGAGGGAGTTGGGTTGGGCGGTATAATTGTCTGAATGGGATCTCTATCGCGCTCATTATCCATTCGCTTGATTGTCCGGAGTGGGGAATCGCGACCGGGAGGTCGCTCCTACAAGAGGGGTGGTGCGCAGAAGATTTCTATCGCGGTCGCTATCTGTTCGGTCGATCTCAGTTGATTGATCCGACGTAAGAACGCAAAAGAACGGGCGCGGGAACCGCGCCCCTACGAAGGTTATGGTTCGGTCGGTTGTGAGTATTTATGGGATACGCATGGCACTCCGCTGGAGTGCGAAACGAACATCGTCCCTTTCTATTGACATTGCACTGCGCTGCAGTGCGGTGACTGACCGACGTGAGGAGGAGTGTCTGAATCACTGATTACACGGATTAAAGGATTTCACGGAGGAGGACGGCGGTGGGCAGTAATAGAGAAATCGATCATGTGACGATGGTCTACCGGTCAATCAGAAACATGGCACAGGAATTACTATGGGATCTCTATCACGGTCACTAACCGTACCCTTGATCACTCGCTATCCGCTCATTTGATCCGCTGGAGTGCATATACGAATGTCGTCCGTTTCTATTGACATTGCACAGGATTTACTATCGCGCGGGACTTTCTATCGCCTTCGCTATTCGCTCAGTTGATCTTATTCAGTCGCTTGGGGGATTGGCTATCGCGCTCATTATCCATTCGCTTGATTCTACACGTGTGGGGAGGACGGTCTCTCACTGTAAGCGCGATAGAGACGGTTCTTGAGGTAGTCCTTGATCTCAGGTCTTGATAGCTTGTTATACAGTTCCACCTTGTTATTGACAAAATCCAGCAGGATTGTGTCAAGCACCTGCCCAAATTTGTAGTGTCGGTTGCTCTCCGTATTGTCCCCCTCCATGACCTGCCGAAGTTCCTCGTTTTCGCCCACCTTGCGGTGAATCGTCGCAATGTCAACCTTGTCCTCCTCGGTGAAGTCTGTTTGATGGACATCGTTCAACGCCTGAATGATATTGGAAAGCAGATCTTCCTCCGGATCGGCGATGGTGCCCTCCCCACTCCCGATTCCGGGAACTTCGCAATCTTCCGACTCGAGTTTGAGCTGCAAATCGCTATGGATTTTCTGCACGCGAAACGAATCCAGATCCACCGCTTCTAACACATCGCTCACGTCAGGGTGCTCCCGTTTCGGCAGCTTTTTGTTGAGACTGCGACCAACGACGTACAATTTCTCCAAATCGGCGTCGGTGAAGGTAATCAACTGTGAGATATAGCCGTAGAGGCGGATGTAGCTTTGTAGGGCGGATCGGAACTCCTCGCGCTCCTCCTCTTCGCGATCCGACCAGCGTTCGACGACCTCATCCAAGATGCCCTGCAGATTTTCATCGGGCTGTTCCGCGTTATAGAAGACACAGCAGAATCGGTTGATGGTATCTTTGGTGAAAATGTTAAAATTCGCCAACTGGAGTTGCAGGTCGTACAACCGATTGGGGTCGGTCTCCTCCGCCAGCATCGTCGTCTGGTAATACTGCTGAAAGGCGGCTTGCACCGCATCGGGTTCGTTCACGAAATCGAGCACCAGCGTGTCCGTTTTGCCCTCGGCGACGCGGTTGAGTCGGCTCAGGGCTTGGACGCATTGCAGCCCGTCCAACCGCTTATCGACGTACATGGTATGGAGCATCGGCTCGTCGAAACCGGTCTGGAATTTGTTCGACACAATCAGAATCCGATATTCCGGACTCTTGAAGGTGTCGGGGATGGAGACGCCCGGCGGCAAGCCGTTCATGCCGTTCTCGGTGTAGTCACCCCCGTTGTCGGTGTCGTGCACCGTGCCGCTGAAGGCGACCAGAGGGCCGTAGGAGAGATCCATCTCCCGCATCTGTTTGTCGAATTCCAGCTTGTAGCGGACGCAGTGGAGGCGGGAGCGCGTAATCAGCATCGCCCGTCCCTTACTTCCAATCGTCTTCGCCGTGTGTCCGATGAAGTGCTCAAGCATAATCTTCGTCTTCGTTTCAATGCTGTGGGGCTGCAGATCGACGTAGTTCGTCAAAGCGCGCAGCGTCCGCGCCGTCTCGTAGACCTTATCGTCCGACACGTTCTTGACGAGTTGGAAGTAACGCTTGAAGGTGTTGTAGTTCTGCAAGACATCCAGCGTGAATCCTTCGCTGATGCTCTGCTTCATGGAATAGACGTGGAACGGGATAAACGTCCCGTCTTCGCCCCTGTGTCCGAACAGTTCCAAGGTTTTGTTCTTGGGCGTGCCGCTGAAGCCAAAGTAGGAGATGTGATTTTGTTTACCCCGCTGTTCCATTTCCCGAATAATGCGCGCGTCCATGTCGGACGCTTCCGGGTCGTCATCACCGGCGTCCTCGTCTATCCCTTTTGACAGCGATACCTTGAGATTGCGCGCCGACTCGCCGGTCTGGGAGGAGTGGACTTCGTCGATTATCACGGCGAAGGATTTACCTTTTAGCTCGCCGATGGTCTCGGCAATCACGCTGAATTTTTGTATGGTGGAGATGATGATGTCCTTGCCGGATTCGAGGAATCCACTGAGCTGCGCCGAGTCCTTGTCAACGCGGTGAACGACGCCTTCCACCTGTTCCGACTGCTTGATGGTCTCCTGGAGTTGCTTGTCGAGGACGCGGCGATCAGTGACCACAATCACGGAGTCGAAGATGCGATTCGTGTCCGTCGGAGAGCGGTAGAGGTGCGTCAGCAGGTGCGCCAACCACGCGATGGAGTTCGACTTGCCGCTGCCGGTGGCGTGTTGGATGAGGTAGTTGCGCCCGACGCCCTCCTCAACGATTTTCGCCTTCAATTTGCGAATCACGTCAAGCTGGTGATAGCGCGGAAAGACCAGTACCGACTCCTTTTTATCTTTTACCGCGCCCAAGTCGGCGTCGAAAACTTTTGTTGTGACCTCCTGCTCGTGGATGAAGTTCTCGATCAGGTCCAGCAGCTCCCCCGGTTGCAGGATATCTTCCCATAGGTAGGCGACCTTGTGACCGTCCTCGTTCACCGGGTTTTCGATGCCCTTGTTGAACGGAAAGAACCGGGTTTCGTTCCCCGCCAAGCGGGTCGTCATGGAGACCTTCTCGTTGCCCACGGCGAAGTGAACCAGTCAGCGCTTGAATTTGAAGAGCGGCTCTCTGGGATCTCGATCCACTTTGTACTGTTTCTCGGCATCCGTCACCACCTGACCGGTGAGGCTGTTCTTGAGTTCCATCGTCACCAGCGGCAGACCGTTGAGGAACAGCGCCATGTCCAGCGATTTTTCGTTTCGCCCCGAATACTTGAGTTGGCGTACCAAGGTAAATCGGTTCAGCGCGTGGAGGCGTCCGTGGTCGGGGTTCATGCCGCTTGACGGGCGGAAGTAGGTCAGGCTGAAGTTGCAGCCGCGGTCTTTGACGCCTTTGCGCAGGACATCAAGAACACCTCGGCGCTGAATCTGCATTGCAATTCGATTGAGGAGCCTATCCGGCGTCGTTTCGTCGTATTCGCGGTTTAGCCGCTCATACTCCGTTGGTTGTGTATTCTGAATGAATGCCAGCAATTCCTCGGGAATCAGGCAGCGGTGTTTGTCGTAGTCGGATGGCGGCAACGAGCGGTAACCCGATTGGTTCAGGCGCTCTTCGATGTGGTCTTCGAAATTGGTCTCGGTGTATGTGCGCACGGTCTACACCTCGCCCCGGACATCAATCTTGCCGGTTACCGCTTCGGAGATGAGGGATTGGCGGTACTCTTTGAGGAGTTTTATGGTTTTTTCTTCGTTGGAGAGGAGTTCGTCGATTTGTTTGGTTTTATGGTCCAGAAAGTGCGCAACATGAACCTGTTCCGGCAGAGATGGATAGGGGATAAGAACGTCCTTGAAGTCTTTGAATCGCAATTCCCATTGACCTGGCCTTACCCCGTAGGACAAGCGCTTAAATTCTTGAACGTAAGAATGGGATCGGAGGAGATAGTGAAAGTATTTTCCATGGAAGTGCCTCTTGGGCTTACACACAGTATAAGACGGACTGACAATTCCTCTGTACTCGGAAATTCCTAATGAGCCTTGCCAACACTTCATTTTGTTAAACACGAAGTCGCCAGGTTCGACGAGTTTATAGTTTGACGTATCCTCGGACACGATGTTCTGATTATCATTTCTGCTATCTCGTCTGATTACTCCATAGTCCCTATAAACAGACAAGTTGATTTCTCCCGATGTTTTCTTTATGTTCTTTACTGCAAAGACCTGCGCACACCTAAATGTGCCCCACTCCTTAGGTATAGTTCCAATGAATTCTATCTTTGACGGTTTCATCTCCACATTTGCGTCAAGTCCTTTCGTGACTGCCTGATTTATCAGGGAGGCGCGGTATTCACCCAGGAGTTCTATCTTTCGTTCTTTGGCGCGGATGAGTTCGTCGATATGGGCGGTTTTGTGGTCGAGGAAGGTGGCGATGGCGTGTTGTGTGGGAAGTGGAGGTATTGAGGTCGGTACTTTTCGAAGTACAGTCTGTGTCAATAGTGGTTGTGCAGACCCGCCCGCATAACGATTTAAGTCTAGTTCTCCAAGCAGGAAGTACATGTACTCAATGTCAAATGAGATATCCTTCGGTTGGCATACAATTGTGTTGTCTGAAGCCCAAAATTGGCTCTTGCAGTATTTGATCGATCCGCAATATGCACCTACACGACCAATGATTAAGCCGTTTTGATGAGTATATGCACCACTTCGTCCAATCAAGCCGTTCGAGCCATAAACTGGATTCACTCCGTCACCTCCCGGCTTTATGGATTTACCGTTGAAGAATCTCAGCACATTGCCGAGCACAGTAGGCTTAAAATGGCTAGACTTCATTTGTTGGAAATCCTATAATATCCTCATTACTTCCTGTCTGAATCTGATTTTGGGATTAACAGAATTGACTTTATCTATTTCCATTTACAATTCTGAGAAGCCTGATTCTGGTAATTGACACCTCTGCCAAACTCATCGCTATCCTCTTTATATTCAGGATAACGCCTCATAACTCTAAACTTCACTTGGCAACACTCCGTTTTCCGCTCGCTCAAGTGTCAGCAATTTAACAGCGATTGCCTTTGTTGTGTTAATGTGTCAGCTATCATTCTTCTCTCTGAAGCTTTCGCATATTGTTGTGTCTAAACGAATCATATGATGGCATTCCCAGATATAGTTGCTGTGTGAGATCTGCCAAAACTCGTAAATTATCAGTTCTTCCTCGTGCCGGTCCAATCAAGTCTTTGTGCATCCCTCCTTTTCCTTCCCACGATTCCTCTAGGGAATATTCGGTGAATAGTTCTGTTCCGGTGAGAATTATTACTGGTGCTCGCGACTGTTCCCTATCGTTGTCATATTCTCGTCCCCATTCCGCCAATTTCTTGAGGCGTTCGATTTCTTTATTGGAGAATTCGTCGGCTTCCTTTAAGGCGGCAAATACCAGTATAGAACCGGGAAACGCTTCGGTTAAATGTTTCATTTTACTAACATCTTGCTGGTTGAATCTTCTCACGAAACTCTTGGCTTCACCAAACACCGTTTCGGCAGGGTAATCTAATCCAAAAGCCTCTTTGCGCTGCTGCCATAATATGAAATCAGCTTCCAGTTTCGCCTCCGGGGTTAACTGTATTTCTTGGCCGGGCGACCAAGTTACTTGCGACCTAACCGTTCTCCCTGCAACGCTCGCAAGAAAACGAACAGCTAAAGAGGCAGCGTATCCTCCTTTGGCGTAGTCGGGCTGAGCAAAGGGGCCTACAACTCGATAAGCCCATCTTGAATGCTTGCAGTTCAAGGGATCGGTTACGGGAAAATCAACTTGCTTAAAGCAAAAACTGCAAGTTAGCAAGTAATCCAGTAGATTTACTGAGTACCAGCTCCAAGCGCCACATTTGCTACATTTAAGTTCTAGCCCAAGTTCAACAACTTTGTGTTCAACTAATGTTCTAAAAACTCCCTCGCTTAATCTCTCGTCATCAAGTGCGCACCTGAGATCGCAGCGCAATTCCTGATACTCGGCGGTCTTGGTAACGGGGCGGTTCGCGATTCTATCAAGTAATTCAATGACTCCTTTATGAGCCAGGCAACCAACACCCAATAAACTTCCGAATGTCTGAATTATCTGTTGAGTCGCCATGCCTGCATCAGATGGCGTGGCCGGCGTTTCGTTTGCATTAAACCATTTATTGAACGCCGTTGATGCATCCAAGTTCCACCTCAGGGAAATATCACCGTGGTCAGGGAAAGTTACTAATCCTTCAGTAGTAGGCAGGAAATGTTCCCCTCGGACTCCGTATCTGAAGGATTTGAAAAATGGGGAGTTTTTGTGGTCGCATGGAAAAACTGTCGCTATTTGACCTGTACGACCCCAATCGTGAATTCTGACAACATTTGCTATTCGGCACCGATTACCATATTCATCGGCAAAATCGGGAAAAAGCGAGTCAAATTGAATCTCAGGACTATCTCCATTGACTTGAATATCCAACTGCCTTTTGCCGGCTTCCAGTGTTGGTCGGGTGGTTCTGAACACCCATTCAGACGGTTTCCTCCAGATTCCGGGATACCAGTCTTGCCGCATGTTTGCTTCCTTTTCATCAACATGGAGATAGCTTTTAAATATCCCGTTTATATCTTCGGACGGTATTGAACGTGCAAACATCGAAGTAGGGCTGTGAAGTAGTCGGTTTGGATTGTCTCGCAGAGACCGATTAGCGTTTAGAATGAATTCCCTACAAAAAGCCGAAAGTTCCTTAATCCATTGAATAGGAATTGCCAAAACGTGATTATATGTTGCACGCAAATTCCAGAAATCAACAAGGTCGTTTGTCTCTTTTGCGTTTAGTAGGAATAGCGTGAATGCTTGTTGACCATGATAATCTATATGAATCTTGGCACGACTCATGCTTAAGGGGGTATCATGTCTAGTTTTATACAGTTTTGAGAGGGTAGTGAAATCCAAGATGGTATGTTCCGGACTGAATACCTCCTTGTAATTGCGTTCAAAGTACCCAAATTGTTCTTGAAAAGGGAAACTTCCAAAATTCGACGCCACAAAATTGGCATAGGCAGGATCTTTTGCCTCAACACTGACTATCTTAGGTTGATGGCGTGTTTCAAAACGAAATATCTCTTGGTACAATGCCGAATAGACATTATGGACACCAAGACCAAATTTTTCTGGATCCCATTCTCCTGATATTTGCAGAAAATCTGTGAAGTGAAGAACTCGGTTTCGATCAAAGCCCAATCCATTCGCCAAACCTGCTTCCGCTTCAACGAGGAAATCAGGTTCAAAGAAATTCAGATAACCGTTCATTATCCGGTTAGCATTCTCAGAGCCGAATTCGTACCTTTCCCACCAGGGTGGCACACATTCGAGAAACGGGATGATGGGATTGAACATGCCGCCCCACAAGCATGTGTTGATACGGAAAATCTCGGCTATTTTCTCCTCGTCTTCTAAACGAACGAGGAATCCGAATCGAATGGGTCGAAGGCGTACGTCAACGCGAATGCTGTTCATTTAATTCACCACACTCCTCGGAGTTTCACTCAAGCGCTCCCGCGCAACCGATGAATGTCCTCTTCACAGATGAATTCAACTATCACACCATGCTGATAAAGTACGTCACGGAAATCCCACCATTGAGTATCCACCGCCTGTAGGATGGGCGGTTTGTCACAGTGGGCACGGGCAACGGCGATAAATTTGCGATCATCGGGATCAAATTTTTGCAATTCGGGGTCGTCAGGGAATTCTTTGAACTCCGTTTCTGAACCCTCAATAGGCGTAATGGAAGCCAAGTCACACTGTGAAGTCCTATTGTTCAACACCCATCTGAGAAACCTATCCCCAACATCGTCACCGCTCGAATGCAGATTACGCAAATATTCACGGAGTATTTTCCAATTCTCATCAAGAACCAGATTGATTTCGCCGTCCATAATCCGTTCAAGTCGGTTGATACAGGCCTGCTCACACTCTTTAGAGGCCTGTCCCGATTCGCCATTGGCGACCACGGCGACGTTCGTATCTACAATTACCATCATGATTTGTCTTCTATTCGGCGCTTATTCTCGGCTTTAGCCCTTTCAAATACGTCGCCTGCGTCGTCGCCAAAAAAGTCCCGGGGCCAATTGCTGACGTTGCCGTACTCATCCATCTTGAGCGGTTCAATTTGGGAGGTGCCATCGCTGATTTGGCAGGCATAGAGCGCCATGTCGTCCGCCGAAATCTCGCCCTCGGCGATGCGGCGCGTCAAGCGGTGAAGTAGGTGCTCGCTGTGGCTTTCGAGGATAATCTGTAACTTGCGGTTTTTCACGACATCAATCAGGACATCCGCTAGGTCGGATTGGACCTTCGGATGGAGGTGGGCTTCGGGCTGTTCGAGAACAAGGATTGAACCTTTAGGAACATAATAGCAAAGTATGAGCACAGGAAGTATTTGGGAGACACCGAAGCCGACATCGGTTAGTCGGACTTCGGGCGCCCCCTTGTGCTTTGTAACGAGGAATTCGTAACCATTTTCTATATTAGAAACGGGAACAAGCCGATAGGAGTCAATTAAACTCAACCGTTGCAACCATCTTGGCACCTGTTCGCCAAGGTTAAAGAGTTGAATCCGTCCCGACAACAGCGCAGAAACCATTTCTCGCCCATGCTGCCCTACGCCTTCAGGATGCTCGCCCTCCCATTGGTAAAAAGGTCGGGGATATTCGCGCCGGGGACCAAGGTAACAAGTGCGGTGGAACAGTTCTTCAATTGCTTCCTCAAATTGCCAAAAAGGCAGTTTGCGATTATCGCGCGAATTATCGCGCGCACCATAACACCGGAATAGGGGGCCGGACAAGAATACAGGATCAGATTTGAGAATAATAGACCTGGGTTCAGGACTCCAAACTATTGAAAATTGTTGATCGACCACACGATAGGTAAAGGAATCCAAGGTAACCGAATGTCGATCTAATTTGACGATTGAGGTCGAAAAGGAGAGAGCTGTGGTTTCGATTGGAGAAGCGTTTTCTCCGCGAGGATATCTCACGGTCATTTTCGCGGGCAAGTTCCAAGAAACAGTAATGCCGAGACTTAATTCCTGCCTGTGCTTGTAGATGACATCACGGAAGTCTCCCAATTTTACGAGCGAACTGTCATCACCGAAATCGATGGTGCCTTTCCAGTCTGGTGGGCGTTCCACTGTCTGTTTGAGCAATAGCAACACCTGCAAGAGACTGGTCTTGCCGGAGCTATTGGCGCCGAAGAATCCGGTCAATGGAGCGAAATCTACTTTGTCTGTGTCTTCCCATGATTTGAAATTTTCCGCTCTGAACTCGGTTATCATGGCTCTTACCCCCTTCTCGAAAGACGTATGTATCAACCATCACCGTCATTACCTGCTTATTCCCCGTCGATCCATTTCCGCTCTGCCCTGTTTTATCAAGTCACCGGTGACATCGCCGAAGAACTCCTGGGGCCAATTGCCGATGTTGCCGTACTCATCGACTTGTAGTGGTTCAATTTCGGATACGCCTTCGTTAATTTGGCAAAAATAGAGCGCCGTGTCACCCACGCACAGTTGCTCCTCGGCAGTGCGACGCATTACGCGGTGAAGCAGATGCTCGCTGTGGCTTTCAAGGATAATCTGAAGATTTCGACTCTTCACGGCATCAATGAGAACATCTCCCAGTTCCGACTGCACTTTCGGATGCAAGTGCGCTTCGGGCTGTTCGAGAATGAGGATTGATCCTTCGGGAGCGTAATAACAGAGAATCAACACCGGCAGCACTTGGGAGACGCCAAAACCCACATCGGTCAGTCGAACTTCTGGGCCGCCCTTGTGTTTTGTGACGAGAAATTCGTAAGCCCTTTCCGTACGAGGCACGGGAGCAAGGCGATAGGAGTCGATTAACCCCAAGGACTGCAACCATTTTGGTACGTGTTCGTCAAGATCTGAAGATTGCAGCCGCGATGAAAACAGTGCGGAGACCATTTCTTCCCCATGCCGTCCAACACCTTCAGGAGGTTTGCCCCTCCAATTGTAATGGGTGCGAGGATTGTCGCGCAGGGGACCTAGGTAGAAAATTCGGTTGAACAAGCTTTCAAGAGAGCCAATAAGAGGCAAGAGAGTTTCGTGATGATTGTCCGGTATGTGGATTTTATAGAAACTAAACGGGTGCGTCTCTATTTCACCCGCTGAATAGATTGGATCCCCAGTTTTGACTAAAAAGTCGGGAAATTTGAATTTCCAACCCTGAGAATTCCATTCTACCTGCCATTTCTGCCCATTGGCTGAATAAGAATAAGATTCTAAGACGGGCAAATCGTATGTTTTCCCAATGGATGTAGAGAAGGACAAGGAATCGGTCAAGTGTCGGTTGATTTTCAACTCTTCGGACAATTTCCACGACACCGAAACGCCAAGGCTCAAATCCTGACTGTGTTGGTGAATGACATCGTCAAAACTGCCTAGGTTGACCAGCGACGACTTATTGCCAAAGGAGATCCACTCGTCCCATTGTTTTGTTGAATGTTCTACGGTCTGCTTAAGCATCAGCAACACTTGCAGAATACTCGTTTTGCCGGAGCTATTCGCGCCGAAAAATCCAGTTATTGGGGCGAAACGCAATTCGCCAGTGTCTTTCCACGATTTGAAATTCTGCGCCCTGAGTTCGGTAATCATAGCCCATACCTCCTTTCCGTCTACCTGAAACGCCCGTATCCTGCCAACGATTCAGTCATTAATTCAATCATCTTCCTCAACAAACTCTCATTCTTCCGTTCAATCGCCCCCGTGCATCCGCCGCATGGCATCTTCATAAATAAACTCGTCAGTCACACCATGCCGACTGAGCGCATTAGCTAATGGAAAAGGCTAGTCAATGTTATGGAACACAAGAGGCTACGTGTGCTGTTATTTGAACTATCTGACGGGAGTTGCCAAAGGGCATAATATCACATTTTTGTTCTTCTGTCATTGAATATCCCGTAGTCTTAATAAAGGGTGAGTCACGATTCCCAGTTCCCGGATTGCGCAACAATCCCATCGGGATACGAAACATTTGTATAGTGCAATAGCAGTAAGCCAATCTTGATTTCACTTTACATCATTTCAGCAATGATATACTATATTTGCGCTATTTACGCTTTTTGAAGGTAGGGATAAGAAGATGCCTACAATTCCTTTCACAATTGATGCTGAACTCTTAAGGGAACTTGGGGAAAGGCTTGTTGGTAAACCTCACATCGCGTTAGCCGAGTTGATCAAGAACGGCTATGACGCTGACGCAACCCAGGTGACGGTTAAATTTCTTCCGGATAAAGACCGTATTGAAATCAGCGACGACGGTCATGGCATGACGTTTGAGGAGTTTAAGAATTTCTGGATGCGGATTGGTACGCCGCATAAGAGAGCGACGCAATCCCGAGAATTGAAACGCCCAATGACTGGTTCAAAAGGTGTGGGCAGATTGGCAGTTCAATTCCTCGCCAGCAAGTTAGAAATCAAAACTGTTCCAAAGGACAAGGAAGGTGAATGGCTCGAAGCCCAAATCGATTGGGAAGAAGCCATAAAAGCTACGGACCTTACGAAGGTTGAGATCGCCTACAGCCGCAAACCCTCAAATACGCCTTTTCGGCATGGCACTTCAATTGTTCTGAGCGGACTCAAAGACACGTGGGAAATGGAGTCGATTCGCAAGCTGGCTTCAGAAATATGGTGGCTTCAACCTCCTTTTGGTTCCGCTTTATCGAATCAGGATGATTTAAAGCATCGCTTTCAGGTTCATTTTCAATCATCGCAACATGATTATGCCGATATGTTTGAAAAACAGATGGGAGCGATAAAGAATATTTGGATTGCTCGGCTTGTCGGAAAAACCGCTGAAGGGAAAGTAACGCTTTCCTTAGAGTTTCCGGGAGAACAGCCAATAGTTCATAAATTCTGTATTGCGGACTTCCCCCACAACAACGGGAGGTTAATCAAAACAAGAAACCTTGACAACGCACATTTTGAGATTCGCATCTATGACCTATCGGGAAGACAGCAATTCGGAATAAAGGTTGGCGAAGCTCGTGAATATTTTACAACACACGGCGGGGTCCACATTTATGACAGCGGTTTTCGTCTACCTTATTACGGGTTGCCAACTAGCGATTGGTTGAAATTGGAGTACGACCATTCGCATCGAAAAAACGTATCCGAGCTTCTTCCCAAAAACCTCCAGCAAGTTCCCAAAGCGTTGAATGACTTACCGACGCTTGGGCGCGTTCTCGGGGTAGTGAAAGTTGATACTTCCAAAGAACCTAATCTCAAGATTACAATCACGCGAGATCGTCTAGCCGAAACGACTGCTTATGAAGACCTTGTGTGTACGGTTCGTTATGCAATAGACTGGTATGCATACGAAGCCGCTCGGCGAAAGAGTAAACAAAAGAAACGAGAATCCTCTACCGAAGCCACGTCGCAGACACTTGAGCGCATTGAAGAGGTCTTGGAGCAGTACGAACCGGATATTCCCAAGAATGTTTATCGGAAGGTACGTGACGAAGTCCAAAAGGCAACAGCAACGGTGAAAACAGATCAAGAAGTCGTTCTTGAACAGATGGGGCTGCTTGCGCCGCTCGCCACGGCTGGCATTTCGGCGTTGTCGTTCCAGCACGAATTGAAAAAACAGTTTGGCTTCATTGAAGGTTTAATTGACAGAACGAAAGATGTTCAAACAACAGATCTTCAACTCCGACAGGATTTGGCTTCACTGTGCACGGATTTGTCATCGTGGCTTGAAAGAGCCAAAGCAACCAATGAACTGTTTGACTATATCGCCGACGCCGAGAATACCAAGTTGAGGCATAGGTTTCGCGTCGTTTCGGTGATTCGTGAAATCGTAGAACAGACGCGTTTTTTGGCGCGCGGCATTGAGATTGATTATAGTCAACTTGAGGACGGACTCTTCCTCCCCAAGGCGTCCTTTGCCGAATGGGGCGCCATTTTTCAAAATGTCTTCACCAACGCTTTCAATGCGATGCTCGATTCGTCCCAACGCCTGGTTCACATCAGTTCGCAATGCGATAGAAAATCCAGGGTAATTCTAGTCCAAGATACCGGGTACGGGATTAACCTTCAAGACTCGGACAGATTTTTCAATCCCTTTGAGAGGGTATCCTCCATTTCCCCCGAACGACGAGCGCTCGGCTATGGCGGCACGGGACTCGGTCTCACGATAGTGCGGCTGCTGGCGGACAATATCGGTTGCCGTGTGCGATTCGTCCCACCACAAGATGGATTTGGGACCGCGTTCTCACTTCAATGGATGGAAACCAAATGAAAGAGAAAATCCTGATATATGATGATGAACAGCCACAAACAGAGGCTTTCAGGAAAAATCTAACGCGCGGACTCAAAAAGGCAAAACTGGACGAGGTTTTTGCTGTTGAAATCCTTGGCGAGGATGGGCTTCAAGACTCAATAGAAGCATTGCAAGCTAAGCAGGAGGGTATTCGGCACAACAGTAAACCTTCCTGTGAAACCACTGAATTTGACGACACATCAATCTTCATCATTGATTATGACCTATTGAAGAGTAAATCGGGAGGATTCTTTACGGGTGAAAATATCTCTTACAGTGTTCGGTGCTTTTCAACGTGTAAGTTGATTGTCGGATTGAATCAATTTGGTCGCAGTTCATTCGATCTTACCCTGAAAGGACATCCGGAGTCTTTTGCCGATTTGAACCTGGGAGCGGATCAACTCGACAATTCTGATCTCTGGCGAGGTACATGGAGTGAAGTAAGGCGAACTTTCAGACCGTGGTATTGGCCGAACTTATCCGATGCTCTGCGCAATTTTGACCAGAGAGTCCAAGATGTTAAACAAAACTTGGACAAACCCATTTGCGAGGTGCTTGGGTTCGACAGCGATGTGTTTCGGTTGCTGCCCCGCGCCGTCGTTCAATTCATCGGAAAGGGTGAAGGTAAAGAACCGGCTGAAACGACGTTTCGGGAGTTTGTCAAAGAATCCGGCAACGGCTTGAGACTCAAAGACGCGACTATTTCAGATGAGCAGGTTTTGGCACGAGTCGGCGCTGCCAGAATCTCAAAATGGCTGGAGATGTTTGTGTTGCCGGAGCAAGACCTCCTTGTTGATGCACCGCATTTGGTTTCAAGATATCCAAGTCTAATTGAGGGTGACAGGAAGAAAATCGGAACGTGGAACAAGACAGCTCAGTTGGTAGGTCACGACGAACTGGGGCTTAACAACATGTCGATTGAACCCTATAGATTCAAAAAAGATTACTGGATTTCGCGTCCTGTTTGGTTTTGGGATAAACTCCGCGAACATGGACAAATCAAGGAAACAACGGAACCTTGGCTGACTGCCAAACCCGATTGGGTTTTTTGCGAAGATGCCTCGCGATTTTACAAGCGCAACGCCTGTAGGGAGTTCCTTGCGGAGACAAGTTCGCCATTTGTTCGACGGTTTGCCAAGGAGTTCGACAACGTCGATTACCAACCTAGGGTTCGATTTTCACTGTGACTCTTTTCCAGAAAACGAAATGACAGAAACTATCGACACGTTGAAAGACATTTTGACGCCCTTGTTTCAGATCCAAGAGGGTGCATGGTTTGCAGAAGAACGGAAGTGGAATCAAAACAACCAAGCATTAGAGACCTACAGAGCCGTTTCCGGGAAATGGGAACCTATAACTCTTGGCGAAATAGAATATCTATTTGAGAGTTCCGAACTCAATCTAGATTTTGCAAGATGGGGAAAGGTTCTATACTTGAAACCACTAGAAAAAAATGCTGAGTTTGTTCCTGTGTTGTCCTTAACCTGCACACTGAACGAAACTCAAAGCATCGCAAGACTCAGAGTCATGTTGGTTTGTCTTGACAAGAATGGGACACCATATGGAATTGGGTTCCGTATGGAAACACCAGAAGGCACGAATCAGAACGGGAATGAGACTAGCAATAAGGGAATTCACGATTTCCACCATGCCCAACTTATTCGAACGTTCGGTCAATCAAAGCTTGACGATAAACTCCGAGTTTGTTGTCCAGATTGGCTGCCCACGACACAGCCTTCTTTTCCTTTATCCGCCAATTGCCCAGTCACGTTGTTACTCTGCCTGATTGTGACTCTGTATGGAAGAAAATTTTATAACCGGTTCGTAGCAGAGCATGACATATTTGACATCAAACAGCACAAGGATATACTAGATCCTTGGATAAATTCGTGACGTCGTGCGAAAAACGCTACTGACTAACATGAACTCAATATATTCTCGGTGTTCTTCCTCAAATTACTCGGCCCGTGCCGGTAATTCAGACACTAATTCTAACACGTCCTTCAGCAAGCCTTCGTTCTTCTCCTCTAGCGAGCGCATTTCATCGGCGATTTCACGAGGTGAGCGCAGCGGCGTGTGTCGATAGAAGTAGCGATTGAAGTTGATTTCGTAGCCCAGCTTGTCTTTCTTCCGATCCATCCAACTATCCGGCAGGTGAGGCCTAATCTCGCGTTGGAAGTAGTCGTCGATGTCCTCCGAGAATGGGATGCGTTCGTCCTCTCGCAGCGCGGTGTCCGGTTTCGGATTCCCCTTCTTGTCCTTCACGATGACCTCCTTTTCCTCTCCGTGGTCATCGCGCACTTCGACCAGCGGTCTTTCGATAATCACCTTGGTGTAGCCGAAGAACTCGTTCGGATAGATTTTGGAATGTTCGCATTCCTCGAAGTTCGTGTAGATGTCCACCAGCCGTTCTATGTGCGGCTCGGAGATGAAAACGCTCTTGTCGCCGAGATTCCTTTTCATCGAATCGAAGAACTCCGCGCCGTTTATCAGTTGGATCTTGCCCCGGCGCCGATCCAGTTTGCGATTCGTCAGGATCCAGATGTAGGTGGAGATGCTGGTGTTGAAGAAGAGTTTGTCGGGCAGCGCGATGATGCATTCCAGCCAATCGTTTTCGATAATCCATTTTCGGATGTTGCTCTCGCCGCTGCCGGCGTCGCCGGTGAACATCGGCGAGCCGTTCAGGACGATTCCGACGCGGCTGCCGCGGGTCTCCATCTTGGAGAGCATGTGCTGCAGAAATAGCAGCGCTCCGTCGGAGCTGCGCGGTGTGCCCGCCGAGAACCTGCCGCCCGCGGCGCCGGCTTCGGCTTTCACGGCGTCTTCGTCGGACTTCCAACTGACGCCGAACGGGGGATTGGTTATCATGTAGTCGAACCGCTCCCCTTGAAGCCCGTCGTCGGAGAGGCAGGAACCGAGTTGGATAGCATCGGGGTTTTCGCCGGTTATCAGCATATCGGATTTGCAGATGGCGTAGGTTTGCGGGTTGAGTTCCTGACCCAACAGCCTGACATCGGCGTCGGGATTGATCTGGTCGCGGAAGTAGTCCTTGCCGATGGTCAACATGCCGCCGGTGCCGCAGCAGGGGTCGAAGATGCTGCGGATGACACCCTGTCCGCGCGCCTCCTCGCGGTGTTCGGCGAACAGCAGGGAGACCAGCAGACGCACCACATCGCGCGGGGTGTAGTGTTCCCCGCTGGTCTCATTGGACATTTCCGAGAACCGGCGCAGCAGTTCCTCGAAGACTTGGCCCATGGTGTGGTTGTCCACCTGATCGGGGTGTAGATCGACCTCGGTGAACTTGTCGCAGAAGATGAACAGCCGATTGTTTTTGTCCAGCCGCTCGATAAACTGGTCGAGGTTGAAGTTTTCGATGATGTCCCGTACATCTTTGCTGAAGCCGTTGAGGTAGTTGGTGAAGTTGAGGCGGATGTTGGTGGGGTCGGCTTTCAGTCGGGAGAGGTCGTACCGGGAGGTGTTGTAGAAGCTGGAATCGGTCTCTTTGAGAATGATTTGGGGCAGGGATTCTTCGGGGACGACATCTTTGAATTGGTTGTAGGCGGCGATGGATTTGTCTTTTCGGTCGTCTTCCGTCAGGATGCAGTCCAACCGGCGCAGCACGAGAAACGGGAGGGTGATGTCGCCGTATTCGTGGGGTTTGAATAAACCGCGGAGGACGTCGTCGGCTACGTTCCAAACGAGATTTGCTAGTTCTTGGTAGTTTGCCATGGGGTTTATTGTAGCATGGCGAGGTTGGGATGTCTAGAGTGAGTTGGAAGGTAGGGGAGTGGGAGAGGGGTGTTGGGAGGAATGGTGGGCAGGGCGTTTTGTCGCGATTGGATATCGCACCCGATTTCCCACATTTGGGATTTCTATCGCAGGATTTCCTATCGCGCGAGGATCTCTATGGGGACTTTATCGCATTCGCTATCAGTTCGGTCGATCTCAGTTGATTGCTCCGACGTAAGAACGCAAAAGAACGGGCGCGGGAACCGCGCCCCTACGAAGGTTATGGTTCGGTCGGTTGTGAGTATTTATGGGATACGCATGGCGCTCCGCTGGAGTGCATATACGAATGTCGTCCGTTTCTATTGACATTGCACTGCGCTGCAGTGCGGTGACGGACTGACGTGAGGAGGAGTGTCTGAATCACTGATTACACGGATTAACGGAGTTCACGGAATAGGAGGGCGGTGGGCAGAAATAGAGAAATCGATCATGTGACGATGGTCTACCGGTCAATCAGAAACATGGCACAGGAATTACTATGGGATCTCTATCGCGGTCACTAACCGTACCCTTGATCACTCGCTAGTTGCTTGGGCCTCTTGCACATGGCGCTCCTCCGGAGCGCGGAGAGGGTACGCATCGCGATTCTATCGACATGGCACTGCTCCGCAGTGCAAAGCCGGACCTACGGACTATCTGACTGTTGACGGAGGCAGGGAGGAATGATGGGCGGGGATCTCAATCGCAGCCTACGGTAGTCGCGGGAGTTGGGTTGCGCTATCGCGCTCGCTATCCACTCGCTTGATAGCTGGCTAGCTGCTTGGGCCTCTTGCACATGGCGCTCCTCTGGAGCGCGGAGAGGGTACGCATCGCAATTCTATCGACATGGCACTGCTCCGCAGTGCGAAGCCGGACCTACGGACTATCTGACTGTTGACGGAGGCTGGGAGGAATGATGGGTGGGGGATCTCAATCGCAGCCTACGGTAGTCGCGGGAGTTGGGTTGCGCTATCGCGCTCATTATCCATTCGCTTGATTGTCCGGAGTGGGGAATCGCGACCGGGAGGTCGCTCCTACAAGAGGGGTGGTGCGCAGAAGATTTCTATCGCGCTCCTTGTCCAGTCGGTTGATCCGCTGGAGTGCGAAACGATAATCGTCCCTTTCTATTGACATTCCGCAGGATTTACTATCGCGCGGGACTTTCTATCGCCTTCGCTATTCGCTCAGTTGATCTTATTCAGTCGCTTGAGGATTGGCTATCGCGCTCCTTATTCAGTCGGTTGATCTCCGCTGGAGTGCGAAACGAACATCGTCCCTTTCTATTGACATTGCACTGCGCTGCAGTGCGGTGACGGACTGACGTGAGGAGGAGTGTCTGAATCACTGATTACACGGATTAAAGGATTTCACGGAATAGGAGGGATGGTGGGCGGTAAGTAAGGAAATTGAGCATGTGACGATGGTCTACCGGTCAATCAGAAACATGGCACAGGAATTACTATGGGATCTCTATCGCGGTCACTAACCGTACCCTTGATCACTCGCTAGTTGCTTGGGCCTCTTGCACATGGCGCTCCTCCGGAGCGCGGAGAGGGTACGCATCGCGATTCTATCGACATGGCACTGCTCCGCAGTGCAAAGCCGGACCTACGGACAATCTGGCTGTTGACGGAGGCAGGGAAGAATGATGGGGGGGGATCTCAATCGCAGCCTACGGTAGTCGCGGGAGTTGGGTTGCGCTATCGCGCTCGCTATCCACTCGCTTGAGGGATTGGCTATCGCGCTCCTTATTCAGTCGCTTGATCTCCGCTGGAGCGCGGAGAGGGTACGCATCGCGATTCTATCGACATGGCACTGCTCCGCAGTGCGAAGCCGGACCTACGGACAATCTGGCTGTTGACGGAGGCAGGGAGGAATGATGGGGGGGGATTGTCTGAATCGGGATTCTTTATCGCACGGGATATACTATGGGATCTCTATCGCGCTCATTAACCATTCGCTTGATCTATGCGATCATTTGATCGTTCCTTATTCAGCCACTTGATCGCTATTCACTCGTTCGAGCTCCTTCAGAAAGACGCAATTTCCAGCAGCACTGAATAGAAATGATTGAGTTTCAGCTGTGTACAACACAATCCACGAGATCGGCGCCCCTGTTCATAATATGCGAGTTCATCATTTTGTGATTGCGATCCTCCAAATTTTGGAACATAATATCTAGACTGTGAGACGTCCATGGTGGCACGCGAATCAACGATAACAATCACCCAGCGCGAGGGAGACCGCCCGATGAAACAAGCTGAAACGGCAGCACAACCCGACTACACGTCAAAAGTCCCGAAATATACGTTCGCCAACACAATCGAAGAGCAGGAGGCGCAACTCAAGACCAATCCGTTGATGCTGAGGCTGATCGAGGCGCGCAAAGCGATCTCCGGGGACAAGCACCGACCAATCTATCACTATGTCAATCCCGAACACACACTTAACGATCCGAACGGAATCTGTTTCTGGAACGGCCACTGGCACCTTTTCTATCAAGCCTACCCACCGGAGGATTCGCGCCAACATTGGGGTCATGCCATCAGCGACGACTTAATCCACTGGCGCGATCTGCCCTACGCAATCTACCCGAACCCGGAACGGTGCTGTTACTCCGGCTCGGCTTTTATCGAGGAAGATCGTGTTATCGCGATGTATCATGGGACGGAGGTGGGTAACATGGTTGCCGTGTCCAGCGATCCTCTTCTGTTGAATTGGGAGAAGGTATCCGACAACGCTGTTATTCCGATGAAAAGTCCTGACGGATCGCCGCTCCCGTATCGCGTCTTCGATCCGTGCATTTGGAAGAAAGACGGACTGTATTACTCGCTTTCGGGTGGAACGCTGCCGAATGGTCCCGATGGTAAGCCCTTGCGTGCAAATTTTCTGTTTCGGTCAAAGGATTTGGCAACCTGGGAGTATCTGCACCCGTTCGTCGAGGACGACCGCTTTACACTGGTGGGCGATGATGGCGCATGTCCGTACTTTTGGCCAATCGGCGACCGCCACATCCTGCCGTTCTTCAGCCACATGAGCGGCGGGCAGTATCTCTTGGGCGACTATGACAAGCAGCGGGACAAATTCGTCGTTACAGCGCATGGCAAATTCACCTTTGGAGCAGCAGCCCCTGCCGCCTCGCACGCGCCGTCCGCCACCCCGGACGGAAAAGGTGGAGTCATCATTATCTTCAACATGAACGCGGGCAGGGACACGGTGGGTTGGAATCAGATTATGTCGCTGCCGCGGCGTCTGACGTTGATAGGAGAAAACGAGCTGGGGATGGAACCTGCGGGGGACATTGAATCGTTGCGGTACAATCATCAGCACGTTGGCAGGACGAAACTCCCCGCCAATCAGGAAGTCGTGCTCGACGAGATTCGCGGAAACTCGATGGAACTCATCGCCGAAATCGAGCCGACGGATGCGCCGATGGCCGGCATGGTGGAACTCAACGTCCTCCGGTCGCCGGACAAAGAGGAGTTTACGCGAATCGTGTTCTTCAGGAACCGAGGATTCAAAAATCGGGACATCGGAGGGCACTACAGTATGATTACGATTGATTCGTCCTATTCATCTACGTTACCCGACGCGCGTCCACGACCTCCCGAGTTGGCGCCCGTGTCGATCGGAACGGAGGAGCCGCTCAAGTTGCGCGTGTTTGTCGACAGAAGCGTCGTCGAGGTATTCGTCAACGGCAAACAGTGTGTGGCAATGCGCGTATATCCGGGGCGTGATGACAGCACCGGCGTCTCGCTGCGCGCCCAAAGCCAAGACATGTCACTAAAATCGCTCGACGCGTGGCAGATGAGGAATATCTATGAATAGTACCTTCTTGCAATCTATACGGTCAATGCGCCGCCGCAGGACGAACCGCAACCTGCCGTGCATCCGAAACAGTGAAACTTCGTTTGAATCGCTCGATTCATCAGCAGATTGCGATCGAAATCCTTGATATATTGAGGAAACGTCTCGCCCACGGGAAGTTTCAGCGCGTAATTGAAATCGCAATCATACAATCGCCCATCCCAACCCACATGAATCTGATGGCGGCACATTAAGCCGTCCAGTGTCCCGGGATTAAAGGATTCTTGAAGCAGTTGGTTGTAATCTTCGAGTTTATTCTCCCGTTTCAGATCGCTGCGAAATTGACCGATTGGCATGTTCGCTATGGTCAATAAACGGGTAAATTCGATCCCGAATCTCTCCCGCAGTTCACGCTTGTAATCCGCTTCAAGTTCGAGGGAATTTGGTGGGAGCGTAGCATCTACCGGATTGTAGACCAGATTCAGGGGTAGGTGCTGTTCTATCCCGTATCCGTGCCTGTTGAGAATTATTAGCGCCTGGATGCTTTTCTCATAGATTCCCGCGCCTCGTTGAGTATCCACGTTCTCTTTTAAGTAACAGGGCAGCGATGCACAAAGTTCGACTTGATGTTCGCGGAAAAACTCCGGCAAGTTCTCAAACCCGACTTCAAGCAAAATTGTCAGATTCGTTCTCACCAATACGGGTAGGCGCTTTCCGCGCAATGCCTCAATAAATCGCCGGAAGTGAGGGTGCATTTCCGGAGCGCCTCCGGTGATGTCGACGAGTTTGGCGCCAACACTCTCCGCAGCCGTAATCACGTATTCCATCGTAGTCCAGTCCATTGCCTCTTTTCGACGCGGAGAGGATACCACATGGCAATGAGCACACTCCAGGTTGCATCTGAGACCAATGTTGACCTGAATGGTGTCAATGTCTAAGGCGTTAAGTCCCGTCCCGTTGACGCGTGCAATTTCCCTTTCAAACGCATTCATCGATTCAGTCTCGCCTCACAATCCTGTAAAATCGGTGCCCTGCATCGGCAGCTAAGTTACTGCCGCATGTAGGTTGGGTTGAACGGAACACCACAGACCACGCGTCCACGGGTCAGACATCTTCAGATATCGATGCCTCTAGAAGTCCCCGAAATATCGGCATAGTGAAACCCGACACAAGGTACCAACAACGTGCCTTCTTGAAACCTCCGTTCCCGTACCACACACTTCACCGTCGGTCTCATTGATTGTAGATTGTCGTCTCGGGATAGTAACGCGCCCAAGCGAACCAGTATAGGTTGATTGAAGGCAACCGTTCAAGCTGTGTTCCTTTGTACTTACCCTCCGTCGCAAGACCGGTGATGAGATTCCACATCGTGCCTGAGCTATCCGCGGCGAAATAGCCTCTAGACCATTCGAACTCCAACGGCGTTCCATCAAGCGTGCGATTGTACACGGCAGTAGCTCGGGTACGCCTCTCGTGAAATACCAGTATGGATACGTTGCCGACCCGGTCGTTAATCACTGGCTGGCGTTCGAACGCCGAAAACGGGTAAGCCCGGTGTTGGTCGCGATGTTTAACGCCTACCACCAGTTCTTTATTGTTTAAACGGGCGTCGGAATACCACATCCCGCTCACGCCTGTCTCTGGACCGGCGTGATATTGCGCGTAGCTATCACGCCGCTGTTCCTCAATGGCGACAGAATTATCAAAAGGATCAACCGGTACAGAGAGTACTTTTGTCCCTGGAAAATTCAAGCGCCACGTTCGCCAGTCAATCTGCGGCATCGCCGCCAATATTTTCAGGTTTTTCCCTTTGAGCGTTCCCTGTATGGCTTCGCCCGTGATGTGAGACCAAAGCGATCGCGTTTGGTGGTCGTACATAACAAGAGCATCGCGCCAAAGTTTGCCGGAGACTCCGAATGTATAGGTGCCCCCATCAAGTTCGCGGCTATACACGATAGCCGAATTGCACAGTGGTCACCACGTGGTCGCAATCTTAATTCCGCCAACGACATCGTTGACGATTTCGTGTCCGTTCAGCAGAAAAATCGAGTAAGCGTGCTGCTCACCGTTGAAACTCACACCGATTACCGGAGCGTTATCACCCAATTTCGCCTCATTAGGGGCTACAAACTGCGGATTTCTGATCGCCGGGATCGCGTCAAAGGGCAGCAGCGTCCGGATGGTGTCTCGCGAATAATCCGCTTCTGCCGTGGCGTTATGGGTCATGTTTTCCCCTGGGAGGCATCCGAACAATAGCAACAGACTAATGGTCAGAAAGGAGTTAAAGTTCTTATCAATGCTCAAGCCTAAACCTCATTCAGTTGAAGGTGTATAGCCGGGGTAAATTCGCGACTCATTCCCAAATGTACCGATCCCCATGCTTACTGCATTCTAGCACATAAGAACGCTGTCCCGCAAGTTATGGTGGCATATCCCGAACGGCAATCAAACAGGATTTCCCTCTGGTTCAGGTCAATTTGAATTGCTAACACTTAGCTTTGATGGTATAATTCGCGGGAATTTACACATGCGACGCATCAAACGGGACGTTGCCTCCGACGACAGGTTTAATCGTGCAGTGACTTTTGGTGCAATGCTTCTCCCGCAGTGCAAACGACTTAACCAGGAAGGAAAGAATTTGAGTCACCCGAAAGTTGCCATTATTGCCGCACTTCTTGTATTGGCAATCTCCCGCCCCGCAATTGCCGCACCCAAGTCACAGACACCACTTCCCACCAATTCTGTCGCCGTGAGTGACGATTCGCTGGCAACCGTTTTCAACCCTGCGGGGCTTGCCGTCAGCAGCGGTTTCAATGTCCATTACTTGCGCACGTACAGCGGCGCCTCAACCGGGGATGATGCCTTCTTCATCTCTAGCCCAAATATGGGGTTTGGAATGGAGTTCGCCGGCGCCCCGAATAGTGTTGATTTTACCCGATATACCTTATCCAGCGGGAGCCGTCTACGGGGCTCTTTCTATTGGGGTACAGGTTTTAGCTGGATTAACTCCGATGAAGAAAGCTACGATAAGTTCTCGTCCTTGTCGCTCGGACTGATGTTGCGTCGCCGATACCTTTCGCTTGGTTTCGTTGCGAGAGATTTGAATCGACCAAAACTTCTCGACAAAAATCGGACGTATGATTTTGGATTGGCAATCCGGCCAAGGACGTGGCGCATAACCCTTTCTTTTGATGCTCGCAAGACGGAGAATGCCAAAGGTGTGGATCTTGACTACGCCGTTGAACTCCGTCCGGTACAAGCCGCGTTAGTGCGGGCGAGTCTAAACAGGTATGGCGCCTTCGACATCCGATTCGGTTTGACGTTAGGTCAGACAGGCTTGGGATCCTACAACCGCTTCGATGACAATCGGGAACACCAAGCTGGTCTCAGTTACGTTCAATTTTCCAGCGTCAATCAAAACAAACCCCGGCTGCGTAGTAGAATCTTTCTTGAGACGCCGATGGGCGATGTCACAAGAACACTGAGGTTTGCAAAACGAGATCCTGATGTCGCGGGAGCGCTGATTAAGATTGGAAGCAGTAACTTCGGCGTTGGGCGGTTGCAGGAGGTACGCAATGCGATTGTGGAGTTCAAATCCGCTGGCAAACGGGTAATTTGCTATGCGCACAACTATTCCACGGGGAGTTACATCGTCGCTTCGGCGTGCGACGAAATCATCCTTCACCCGTCCGGAGAAGTACGGCTGATTGGGGTGAGATCCGAGAGTTCGTTCTACAAAAAAACTCTGGACAAACTGGGCATCCGCGCGGATCTGGAACACATCGGCGACTACAAATCGGCATCGGACCTTCTTACACGCGAGAACATGTCCGATGCCCACCGGGAAGTTCAAAACTCCATTCTGGATGATTTGTATAGTCAAGTGTGCGACTCAATCGCTGCTGATCGAAACTTAACACAAGACCAAATAAAAGAGCAGATTGATCGGGGGCCGTTTACAGCAAAGCGGGCAGTCGAGTATGGTGTCGTCGATCGGCTCGCTTATAGCGATGAGCTGGAGGCCATAACGGAAGAACCGACTGGCACAACATATTCACTGGTGAAAGCAAAGGCATATTTGAACACGGAGATATTTGAACCCGACTGGGAAGTCCCACTGCCCAAAATCGCAATCATTGAAGCTACCGGAACAATGGTCACGGGTGAGAGTTTTTCGGATCCGTTCACCGGGACCCGCACGATGGGTTCAGCCACCATAGCCCGGGCCGTGCGATCCGTGCGTGAGAACGACTCAATCAAAGCGGTTGTGTTGCGGATTGACAGCGGCGGGGGGCTTGTCATCGCCGCAGACACTATCTGGCGGGAGTTGATGCGCTTGAAAGACATTAAACCGTTAATTGTGTCGATGGGCGATGTGGCCGGATCTGGTGGTTACTATATCGCCGTCCCGGCGCATGTTATCATTGCCGAGCCGGGAACCATTACCGGCTCGATCGGCGTCATCGGCGGAAAATACAGCCTGAAAGGTTTATACGACAAGATTGGTGTTCAAAAGGAAATTATCAAGCGCGGAAAGCACGCCGATTTCTACACGGACTACGGAGACTATCCGCCTGAGGAACGCGCCATTGTTAGGCAGCAGATTGCCGAGATTTACGATGACTTCATCGAGAAAGTGGCAGAGGCCCGAGACATGACAAAGGAGGAGGTCGATGGTATTGCCAGAGGCCGTATTTGGACAGGCAAACAAGCGCTGGAAAATGGACTCGTTGATGAACTCGGCGGACTTGATCTCGCACTGTCGATCGCACGGAAGAAAGCCGGATTAGAAAAAAGGGAGGTTGAACTCGTCCGATTACCGCGCGAAAATTGGCTCACTCGATGGCTCACGGCTTACAACTCCGCAAAGACGTTGGTTAGCACTACCAATGGCGTGCAGCGCAGGTCTCTTTTGGACTTTCTGCGAGAACACCGCACCTTCCTCTTGACACCTTACGCGATAGAGGTTAACGACTAGCTCGACCATGTAGGTTGGTAGGGATTAAGCGAGCGATCAACGAGCGCGATAGGGTTCCCATGATAATTCCGAATATAAATCCCATCGTCATCGCAATAGCGGTTCCATAGAGATTTCGCAGGCTCATGGCAATTCAAGTGATCAGGAACGGCATTGCCGGCGATCATCATAAATAGGCTCTTGTGGTTGCAGCGTTTTTACCGACTGCGAACCGCTAGCCACTAAACAATTGCATAATGCGCTTCCGCGTTCGAAAGTCCCGCGACAAAACTCTCTCAGTAGAGAACAACTATGCCGAACTAAGGCACAAGATGGTTCGGAAACAGATTCGCAATCGTGGAATTGCCAATCCGGGCGTGTTGAAAGTGATGAGCAAGGTTCCTCGTCACCGGTTTGTTGAGCCATCGTTCTTGAGCGAAGCTTATTCCGATCATGCCCTGCCGATTGCTGACAACCAGACCATTTCTCAACCTTACATCGTTGCGCTGATGACGGAACTGCTCGATCTACAGCCGGCTTTCAAAGTGCTCGAAATCGGCACCGGTTGCGGCTATCAAACTGCTGTATTGGCGGAGATTGTCGAGAAGGTATACACCGTAGAAATCATAGAGAATCTAGCTAAAGATGCGCAACAGCGTCTCAACACGTTTGGTTATCGGAATATTCACCTGAAGATTGGAAACGGCTACCATGGATGGCAAGAGCACGCGCCCTACGACGGGATTATTGTGGCGGCCGCACCAAAGGAAGTTCCGACACGGCTTATCAATCAACTTGCTAGCGGCGGTAGGTTGGTACTCCCAATCGGCACATCGAATCAAGAGCTTGTCATGATTCAAAAGACGGAACAAGGAATCAAGCAGAGCGCAATCACCGGGGTCCGTTTTGTTCCGATGACCGGAGTGAACGCATAATATCGATTGCGATTTCCACACGAGATTGCGGAAGACACCGCGTCACATTCTGTGAAGAATAGCGGATAACCAGGCAACCTATTCGCGTACAGAAATACGTTGAATCTCAGTTAAGGAGCAATACATGGCGAATTTGAAAATTGTCGTCTGTGCGGTTGGCTTGATCGCCTGCACCTACACATCCACCGCTCTTGGAGCATTCCGAGACATCGGAGTGGGTGCCCGTCCTCTCGGAATGGGAGGAGCGTTTGTTGCACTGGCGGATGATGGCAGCGCGGCAAATTATAACGCTGCAGGGTTGGGTTTCATTGACAAGACATACGTCAACGCAACGTTAGCCCAACGGTTCCAAGGGCTGATAAGTTACCAGTATTTCGGTAGTGTCCTACCACTGGGCGGTGCGGGTACGCTCGGAGCGAGTATCGGAATCCTGAGCGAAAGCTCTGACATTTATACTGAACGGACACTGCAATTCTCTTACGGGAAGGCTTTTACCGATAAGTTCTCGTTCGGCTTGAACTTCAAGTCTTTCGGAATCAACTATGACGAGTTCGAAGAATATGTAAGACAATTGTCCGCAGGGAATACCACATCTGCCTCCGCTTTCTCCGCTGATCTGGGTGTCCTTGTAAAATCGTCGGCAGGTTTAAGTCTCGGGTTGTCAGCCGAGAACCTAGTGCCCGCGGATGTGAGCGTTTTTGATCCGACCAATGCGGATAGTGTTCCCGTCAGTTTCCGAATCGGTCTCGCATACAACCTTGCGGGGATAGCCGAAAACACGCAGCAGGAAGCTCTGCGTGAAATTTTGAAAGCGGGGATAGGGCTTGCTGAAGTAGAGATTCGGAACGGCGAAAATCACGTGCGTGCCGGCGCGGAAGTATGGTTGAACAAAACTGTCGCCGTTCGCGCCGGCTACGGCATCAAGAACAGCATCAACGGCGCGACGACTCTCGCCCTGGGTGGAAGCGCGAAAATTACATCGTTCATGCAACTTGATTATGCATTTCAACTTCTAACGGGCCATCTTGAGGATAATACGACACAGCGCGCCTCCTTCAACCTGATATTTTGAAGGAAAGGAGTGCGCAATCATATAGGGTTCACCGTTTTTTCGGTTTGGTTATTCAGCAGCCTTTAATCCTGTTTAGCTATCAAGGGGAAACTAATGACGAAGATACAGCGAGGATTCTTCACCGCCCTCATCCCAATTCTAATCCTCATGAACGCAACTAGCGGCAATGCCGCAGTTACCTCCGTCGGTGAAATCAACGTCGTGGGCGACGATCAAGGAGTAGTGGTTGCAAATTCAACCGTAGCGCTGGTAGTGACGTTAATCATCGATCGATCTCAGGCGGAGCCGGGTGAGGATATTCGCACCATCGAAGTTATTCTGCCGAACGAATTTACAGCCGAAACAGTCGGTATTCGGTGGATTCTGCGCGACGGAGAAAGACTAACAATAACTGCCGAATTCAGCGGAAATTCCCTTCGCATTGTTTTCGACACGCCAATTTCCGATTTTAGCAACTCTGTATATCAAATTTTCTTTGATTGCCAGACACCCAGTCCGATCGCTCAAATCGTAACATTCAAGGCGAGGCTAAGAAACCCGGAGGATAACCCTATTGGCGAGTTCATCAAGCCGGGGCAAGCTGACGGAAAGGTGAATAACGATGACTTCACCCTCGAAGTCATCCCCAATGTACCGCCCGCGGCCGTCCAGGGACTTACCGTCAAAAGAGATGCGACCGGAGAAAACGACATTATTGTCAATTGGGGAGAATCGGAAGACCCCGACGTGATTGGATACTACATTTATCGTGACAACGAACTGTTATTCGATATTAATGATCGGGCGTCCATAGTATTCCGCGATATTGATGTTTCACCCGGAGTCCACGCGTATGCGATTGAGGCATATAAGACACCACTTTTGCGATCTGAACGCTCAAGGAACTGGCGCGTCACAGTTCCCCCCGACACTGCGGCACCTCAACCGCCTGAAGGATTGGCACTCGTTAGCACCGGAAATGCAATCAAAGTGAAATGGACACGCAGTCCAAGCCTTGACGTTACAAGATATCGGGTATCCTTCGGTTCCTCGATTAATCAGTTTAGCCCCCTAATCAACGGCGAAATTCTTGCCGACCCAAACAAGGCAGATTACGAATTTTTCGACAATCGTATACTCGGAGTCGGCATCTTTATCTATGCAGTCATAGCCATTGACGAGGCGGGAAACGAATCTCCGCCATCGACTGCCCAGCATCGCATCCTTGATTCCCCCGCACCGAATCCGTTTCTGCCGTTATCGGATAACCCCGCTTTTAACCGTATCGTGTTCCCCGCCCGTGCGATTGAAGGGGCAGAGGGTCAGTTCTTCGTACTTATCTTCGATATTGACGGAGCAATGGTCAACGAATTGCGGGGAGGTCCCGATGACAACGAATTGGAGTGGGATGGCAAAGATGAAGGCGGCGAGGTTGTCGAGAGCGGCGTGTATGTCTACCAGATGCAGATTGGTGACAGCTACAAAACGGGAACGATTATTGTCGCAAAATAGCGTTAAGGGACAGAGACTGACAATCGTCAAATCCGCCTTCGTCTTCTCACCTGACTGTCGAAACTCTCTTCTGCCATTTAATTGTTGAAAATCACCCGATGAGAAGAGAAAAAAGCCGGTACACCGCGTACCAATGTCTAATTCGCGTCCATTTTTTCCTACATGCCGTTGCTGTTTCTTAGCTTTCATCCCGCCACCAAAATGGGGTGCGATTGCCTTACTACTAAGGTTTTTTGCGTTGACACTATTTTTGACTGGGTGCTATACTAAGGCAAAATCAGGGAAGGGGTAAACTGTAATGATATACCAACGAGAATGGCTTCAAATCGGAGTCATTATATTGCTCGTAATCAGTTTCGGCATTGTCTATGCGCACGGAGAGTGGGGCGTGATGCAGAAGCAGGATCCTGAAATAAGGGATTACTTCTCGATCGCGTTCATTGGATCGAAAGAGGGTTGGGTGGTTGGAAGTTCTGTCTTTGACATGGACCACCCGGGGTTTATCGGTCACACGAAAGACGGCGGAAGAACATGGTCGAAAGCCGAGGTCGATGTCACTAAGAATCTGTCGGATGTTTACTTTTACGACAAGAAGCACGGCTGGGCAATCGGCGCCGAGGGCACCATCGTCGCCACCAAAGACGGCGGTAAGCGTTGGGACATTCAAACTAGCAAGGTCGGTAACGACCTTTACAGCGTCTTTTTTGTAAGCCCGACGACCGGTTTCGCAGTCGGGATGGGCGAAACTATTCTTCAAACGGCGAATGGTGGCAACACGTGGAAGATTCTGCGAGGCGGACAAGCCGGCAGTGGAGTCGGCGAAGACGACACGAGCGTCTTCAATGGGGTTCAATTTGTCGGTGAGTCTACGGGCTGGGTGGTTGGTGTACGTCTCAGTCCACGCACCGGAGGTCAAGACGGTCTGATCCAGAAAACCGTTGACGGCGGCGCAAATTGGATCGACCAGCCGACGCACATTGAGGACATCTTGAAAGACGTTTTCTTTGTTAACGCGTCAACAGGATGGGCCGTTGGGGAAAATGGCGTCATTCTTCACACTACCAATGGCGGAGATTCATGGGAGAGCCAAAACAGCGGCACGCAGGAGCATCTCTTGAGCGTCCAGTTTGCCAGCGACACCATGGGGTGGGCAGTCGGTGGAGACTTTGGCGTGACTGCGATTATCCACACGACCGACGGCGGCAAAACGTGGCAACAACAGGAATTGAGCGATCCAGATACTGCCAAGGTTCCCGTTAAAGATGTATTCATAAGAGGCGAAAGTGCTTGGGTCACCGGAAACAACGGTCTGGTCATGCAATACAGGTAAACTTGTTGTGAGTTGATCGCCGCGATAGCCCTCTCACCGGAAACGGTTGCGTGTTTTTCGTTCCTCGAGAGATCGAGTTTTTCAATGTTTATTGAGTCATTGCGAATTAAATACTGGTTCATGAATTGCGTTAGGGGGAAAACAACCGAATGAAATTTGCGGCTCGTATGGATCGTCTGGGTACGGAATCGGCGTTCGAGGTACTCGCGAAGGCGAAATCCCTCGAAGCCCAAGGACGAGACATTATCCATCTTGAAATTGGGCAGCCCGACTTCATAACACCAATGAACATCTGTGAGGCAGCCTTTAAGGCAATGAAGGATGGGCATACGGGCTACGGTCCGTCTGCTGGATTGCTGGAGTTTCGCGAAGTCGTGGCTGAACACATCTCGGAAACCCGAGGTGTCGAGATTCACCCTGACGAGGTCACGGTAACATCCGGTGCAAAACCGATTATGTTTTTCACCATCTTGGCTCTGGCTGATGAAGGAGACGAAGTCATCTATCCGGAGCCGGGATTTCCGATCTATGAGTCCGTTATCAATTTCATTGGCGCCACCGCCGTACCGCTTCCGCTCCGGGAGGAAGTTGATTTCCGTTTTCGTATTGATGACCTTGTCAGTTCAATTTCGGACAAGACAAAACTGTTGATTATCAATTCGCCCCAAAATCCGACCGGAGGGATCCTCTTAGAGGAAGATCTCGACGCCATCTCGGAATTGGCAGTCAAGCACGATTTCTACGTCCTCACCGATGAAGTCTACTCTCGCCTACTCTATGAAGGAACTCACGACAGTGTTATCAATCGGCCCGGGATGAAAGAACGGACAATCATGATTGAAGGTCACTCAAAGACCTACGCAATGACAGGATGGAGACTGGGATACGGCATTGCGCCCAAGCCGATGGCGGACAAAATTACACAGTTGACCATTAACTCCAATTCCTGTACAACGACGTTCATTCAGATAGCCGGCATCGAAGCTCTCAAGGGGCCGCAGGACTTCGTGGCAAATATGACGGCCGAATTCAAAACGCGTCGTGACGCCATAGTCGAAGGTCTAAATGCGATTGAAGGAATCAGTTGTCTCAAGCCGCTAGGGGCGTTTTATGTGTTCCCCAATGTGACGCAGCTTCCCATTTCCTGCCGGGACCTCGCCGATTACCTGTTGAATGAAACCAACGTTGCGCTTTTACCGGGAACAGCGTTCGGAAAATATGGCGACGGGTATTTGAGGCTTTCGTACGCGAATTCATTGGAAAACATCAAAGAAGCTCTAAGCCGCATGCAAGCAGGGATTGCAAAATTAGCGTAGGTAAATGTCTCGTAAAGCGATAGCGCGTATCCCTGCAAGTACGACCAACCTTGGTCCCGGCTTTGATGTCCTCGGGCTCGCACTCCAATTGTATAGCACCGTTGAGTTGGAGGAGACAGAGATCGGAAAAGAAGTCGTTGTGTCTGGTATTGATGCCGACAAGATTCCCGCCACTACCGAAAACATCAGCCTTCAAGCAGCGGAGCTAATATTTGAGCGAAGCGGCAATCAACCGAAAGGCCTCAGATTAGTCCTGACAAACGGAATTCCCGCGCTCCGTGGACTAGGAGGCAGCGGCACCGCCATCCTAGGCGGCATGCTTACCGCAAACTTGCTCTGTGGGGAGCCGTTCTCGCAATCTGAACTCCTCAACTTTTCGTGTCAAATCGATGGACACCCCGACAATGTCGCGGCATCGTTGCTTGGGAGTTTCGTCGTTTCCGTGACGGATTCCGATGTTGTTCACACGCTTAAGTTGAATTGCGGAACCGATCTGCACGTTGTGGTTGCAATTCCGGACTTCCCACTGTCGACCAAAGAGGCGCGTAAGGTTTTGCCCGGATTCGTCGAATTCAAGGATGCCGTTTACAATGTGAGTCGCAGTTCGCTGCTCGTTGCTGCCGTTGCCTCCGGTAATTACGAGATGTTATCGCATGCGATGGCAGATCGCTTACACCAGCCCTACCGCATTTCATTAATTCCCGGTTACGATGAAATTGCAGAAGCGGCAACACAGGCAGGTGCATTAAGCGTGTCATTGAGCGGCGCAGGACCAACCATCGCCGCCTATTGCATAACCGCTATGCACGATGTCGCCGAGAAGATGTCTCAGGCTTTCGCCCGCCATCAAGTTGCCTGTGACGTCAAAATTTTGCCTATTGACGCAATCGGGGCAACGGTACAACTCATCCATTCAACGAATTAAGGGCCTGTTTGGAAATCCAGTTGGAAGTGGATCCCGTTTGCTCTGAAACAAATCTGGACCATCGAACCCTTGAATTTCCTTCTTTCCTTGTCTATAGACGTGTGCGGCGACTCTGATGATCGAGAATTGCTTTGCCCCGTAAAATAGAGTCGCAATTTAGCTCGGCAATATCCGCCACTAAGTCCCGAATCCAACGCAATCACAAATAATTCCCACCCATCTTTCTCGTTGAGTCAATTATGCCAGACTGGCACACTCAAACCATTCCATACATTCTACACGAGTTTGGGACAGATCTTGAACGTGGACTGTCCAACGATGCGGCAAGATTAAATCGCCAGAACTGCGGCGCAAACGAAATAAACGCGACATCTGAATCTCGCCTGTTTCTGCTCTTCCTAAAGCAATTTGCGAATATCACCGTGTTTCTTCTGGCAGTCTCCGTTGCCGTGCTATGGTATTCTCAACCGGAAAGCCGAAAGGTGATGGTGATCGCTGCTTTTCTGGTATTCCATGTTCTCTGCAGATTTGCCCAAGCCGCCAAGATCCAGATTCAGCTTCAATCCATCCGAAAACAGTCCGATTTTCGCATTTCCGTCATTCGTAGCGGCTTAATTACCAAAATTGGCTCCAAAGATGTCGTACCGGGAGATTTGCTCGTTCTTGATGAAGGAGACTATATCCCCGCCGATGCTCGCATCGTCGAAGCGGAGTCGCTGATTGTTGATGAAACAGCGTTGTTCGATGGATCCGCACCGGTGCAGAAGCGTGCCGAAGGCACGCTGGAGGCTGTTACAGCACCGTCTCGGGAACAGATGAATATGATCTTCGGAGGGACGTTCGTGACCGCAGGCAGCGGACGGGCAATCGTAGTAAAGACGGGCAAAGACCTTGAACTCAATAACGTTGGCAATCGGACACTTCCGCCATTGGATCCTCCGACCGAAGCTGAGAGACAGATGCACCTCTTTTACAACTGTATCAGTTTTGCCGGTCTCATCATTGCCGCCCTTGCTATCGCAATTACTTGGTGGCTAGACCGAACCGCCGGTGTCCCACCGCAATGGCCAGAACTGCTTGTTCTAGGATTGGGGTTTGCTATCGCTTCAATTCCGAACGGTGTCGCTTTGACCGCCCGATCGATTCTTGCCGAACATGCAAACAAAATGTTGAAAGAGGGAGTTGCGATTAAACGTCTGAATACGCTAGAGTCGCTGAATAACCTTACTGCCGTTTGCATAGACGAAATTGGCACAGTCACGAGAGCAGAACTGTCACTTTCGCATGTGTTCGTTGACGATCAATTGGTCGAGCAAGCCTCTTGGGAAGAATGGCTCGCAATGCTAGAAATATCATCCGGCGAGACGGATGGAGATACGCTACCTGAACCGCCGCCGGAATCTCAAGTACCTAACGGATTTCCGCTGCTGATTTTGGCGGCGAGCCGCTGCGCGAGCGGCAGACAGTATCCATGCGGCAATTCGGTCGGTGAAGATGTCTACACCGCGCTAAAGGCAATTGCCTTCCGTATCGGATATGATCTTGATCGTTATGACACGGAGTTGCCCTTGGTTGATGAAGTACCCGAAACACCGAGTCATCCGTATAAAGGATTCGTGTTCGAAACCGGAGGCGGGAATAATCTGGAGATAATACTTGGCAAACCGTCAGTCGTGTTGCAAGATTGCCGATCCATGCAAAACCAAGGAATCGCTAATAGAATTGTTCCGGACCAGGCCGAATTGATTCGGCAGGTCACCGAACATTTATACAACAGAGGAGCCGACGTCCTGGCCGTTGCACATAGAATTTCAGCCGCCGCCGATTCACAGCACGAGATGGAGCGTAGCGCTACGTTTCTAGGGTTAGTGGCACTTTCAACATCCGCTCACGAGAAAGCGAGGGAGTCCGTTGAATTCTGCATGGACGCGGGAACGAAGATAGTGATGCTTACGGATAAGAATCCGCAGATGGCTGCCGAACTCGCCAAGGAAATTGGGATAACTCATGACAGAAACGCAGTCGCGGAGAGAGCCGAATTTGACGCTCATGGAGAAGATTACGATTTTGTTGTCAATCGTTGTTTGGTCTATTGCAAACTTTCCTCCGCGCAGCGGCTCAGAGTTGTACAATATCTCGGACGTCATGGTCATACGTTGGGGTTTTTGGGGCGTAGACCTACGGACGCGCACGCTATGAAAGCCGCCGATGTGGGTTTCGCTTCGGCATCGCATGCCTGTCACTTGGTACAAAAACATGCGGATTGTTTAATACTTAAAGAGGGGTTTGACGTAATCGAGGCTCTGTTGCATCATACCCGAGAGACGTATGATAACCTCAGAAACTCGATGCGGTGGCTGCTCTCATGTACGCTCGCCCAACTGATTACGCTTGTCGCCGGATTTGTCCTGCATCAGTTATACGGTTTGCCCATGCCGCTGACTCTACTCCAAATTGTCTGGATTCATTTCCTTGTAAACCTCGTGCCGCTTATCTTCTTGGGGGGTGACCGCATCCAGGAGCGAATCAGATATAGTAGATCTCGGAAAGTTCCGCCGTTCCTGTATTCGCCTCGCGGCGCAGATCTATTCCGCAGTCTTCTCATCAGCGGTCTCGCAATTGTCGGTTTTCTTGTAACGATCGGGGTTACTTCCGAAAACTGGTCAAAAACCGAGACGCTTGCCCAAACCACGGCGTGCACTATTCTCATTTACACGCAATTGTCCTCCAACTTTCAGTGTCGCCGATATGCTTGGGAATCGCTCCCCCAAAGAATAAAGTCTAACTTCCCACTGCTTATGACCCTTTTCCTCTGTATGGGGCTGCATGCGACCGTTGTTTACTGGGAACCGGCTGCCAAGATATTTGGGACAACCCCACTCATGTTGAGGGAGTGGCAGTGGATCGGCGCGTCTTGCGTCCTCGCGGTGCTGCCGCTAAGTCTGGTGAGAGTCAAGCAACACTCAACACATTGAGGGGGAATTCTCTCGGTTTCGCGGTGTTAGTATTCTTATCTTCTAACGGTCCCGATTTGGACCGCGAGTATAACGAATGTCGATGGTAGGAATAAAACTGTGTATGTCGGCGTCCAGATCTCCGAAGATGAAAAGACTGTCAGGTTAGGTAATGCTAATAGAATGGAAATACGACCATTCGGCTGCCGCGATTATCCTGCCTACGCAAGAAAACTTGACGCGCTTCGTGCCATCGGCGCCCTGCTAGAAATGATACCTGACTCAGACGACAACTCGTGCCGTGAGTGAAGTTTAGCAACAAAAATATTTTCGCATGACAACTTCTTGTGGGTAAGGTGTTCGCCTTTGCCGGAAGTAAGAAGACCATGTTTACGCGTAGTTTCTATTGGTTGGAAGATTGAAAACTATTACGATTGCCCACGGCAAGGCAACAAGCGACTGAATAAGGAGTGCGATAGAGATCCCATAGCTAATCCCGATAGAATTCCCATGGAGGTCCGCTCTTTTTATCGCTACTACAATCCGAACAATATAAGTCCCGCATAGAAGATTCTTAGTAGCATTTTCTGTAACCGGCACTAGATTTCCGCTACGTTAAAGGCAGCCAAAAAGACACCCTTGTCCCCTTTCCCTTGTCACTCCGGATGGTTACCTCTCCGCCGTGTTGCTCCATAATCCGCTTCGTATTCACCAGCCCAAGTCCCGTACCCTGCACCTTGGTCGTGAAAAACGGTTCAAACAGTTGATCCAGGTCCGCCTCTGGGATGCCGACTCCGGTGTCGAGAACATCAACCTGGACGCGGTCCTCATGGCGTGAGGTCTCTACCTCCAATGTTCCTCCCTCTGACATTGCCTCCATCGCATTCAGCACGATGTTCATGAACCCCTGTTTCACCTTGCCCCGATCAAACTGAATGGGAGGCAGTTCCCGATCAATTTTCTTGACAAGTGTAAGCTGATGATGGTTTAAGTTTGCATCCATCACATTGAGCACCTCTTCAAGCGCCTGGTTGAGATCGTGCGTTTCGAGTTCAAGCGCCGCCGGGCGGGCAAAATCCATAAATCCCTTGACTATGTCATCAATTCGTTCTATCTCTTCAAGAATATAGCCTACCGACTGTTCGCGCTTTGAGACCGGCAAATCTTTCCTTTGCATCAACATTTGGGCTAACATCCGCATAGAGGACAGCGGATTCCGTATTTCGTGAGCAAACGACGCCGCCATCCGTCCCGCAGTGGCAAGCCGTTCCGCACGGATAAGCTCGTTCCGCGAATCTCGAAGGTCGCTGGTCATCTGATTGAAGGCGGTGGTTAAATCTCCAATCTCATCATCGCTCTTTACGTCGCACTGCCCATTCAGCCTTCCCTCCGAGACCTGCCGAGTGAATTTCACCAAATTTTTTATCGGATTTGAGAGATTTCGTCCAATTAAATGGCTGGTGAGCGCAACTAACGAAATAACGACAACGGCAATTCCCGAAATCCACCACGTCAGTGTACGCTTCCCTTCCGCAACGTCATCCATCGGTCGGAGTAAGCAGTACAGCCGTCCCTGCGGCAAGGAGTCATAGATTGCCTTATAAGGTTTTCCGTCAAGCATGACGCTCTGCGACGCCAGTGCACCGCCCGAATCTGTTATGTTCTGTCGCGCTTCTCGCACCTTCATATCAGCCGTTAAATTGACCATTCCGTCATCCGACAAATCGTCGAGCGTGGTGAAGTTCAGAGCGTTGCTTGCGCCGAAGACCATGACTTCCACCCCGTAAGCATGTTGAACCTGCTCCGGCTGTTCGATATAACCTGTGTCTTTTATGACCTTCAACCATCCCTCAGTTTCGCGGCTGAACTGCCTGTTGTACGTTCTATCAAAGAGTGCGATGGTAATGAGCGGAACCGCTACAAGGACGGCGATAAAAAGCAACAGAAATGGCAAAACAATTTTGTTTTGAATGCTATATCGAGGCATCGGACACATCAAAACAACTTAAATGGCAAGATTCGTGCAGGAAGGAAATTGAACTGAAGGGCAACATACAGGAAAAACGCAAAGTTACTTCACACCGGGAACTCGTGAACTCAAACCCCACCCTGAGTGTCTATAATTGTTACGAAATGTGGAACGATTGTTCGGTCTAGGTGTTCAAGTAGGGGGTACCCGTTGGCTAACGATTGTGTTCGCAAACGCGACAATCAGGGATTTGACCGGTAATAGGGAGCAAGTACAATGGCAAAATCCAATCGCATATCCGTGGTCGATTTACCGTTCGATCCAAATCCTATCGACGAGTACGCGCTCATTGACCGATTCCAGTGCGGCGAGAGAGATGTCTTCAATGAGCTAATCGTCCGATACCAAGGCAGAATTTACAGTTTGGTGTATAAACACGTGTCCAATCCCGAAACCGCGAAAGACCTTTGCCAAGACATATTCATCAAAGCGTACCAAGCTCTACCCAGTTTTAAGCAGGAATCGGCATTCTATAGTTGGATTTACCGAATCGCAATCAATCGTTGTATTGACTTCATTCGTCAACAAAACCGGAAGCGCACCATATCGTTTGATGAATTGAACCCCGCAATCCCCGAAAACGAACGCATTTTCAACGATTTAAGACCACGCCCGCCGGACCAAGCGGAATCAAGCGAACTCGGTCAGATCATAGGCCAAGCCGTCAGCCAGCTTCCCCCGGGGCAGCAACGGGTCTTTAATCTTCGATATCATGAAGGTCTTCAGCTAAAAGAGATTGCCTCTCGGTTGGATAGGTCCGAGGGAACCATCAAGGCACATCTTCATCATGCGCACCGCCGTCTCCAAACCCTCTTACGTCCGTACCTACAAAACGAGCCGCTTGAATGGGCGGTCAATGCCTAGTTGCTCTCGCAAAACAGATGCTGCGAAATTAACTTTGCAGTTCCGCTAGCCTCATTTGACTCCCGGCAATTCTCGCATTCTGTCCACCCCCATCTTACTATCTAGATTAATGGGTGTGATGTTCTTTCAGTTCTTGTGCCCGTCGGACGAGCTCCGGGATTTTGGAAAACCGGCGGGTGGCGTCGATTAGAAGGTCGATGTGCGCTGTCATGTCCCTTTCCACATGTGAGATACGGCTAATCAGGTACGGCTGGTCACTCTGGTAAATTGCTTTTTTGATAGTGGAGAGCAGATACATATAGACAGTGTCCGCCTCGCTGCCCTCGATGGCAATGGCAATCTCAAAAGCCGCATTCAGCGTAATGTCCCCACTTTCTATCCGCTCTTCATGCTCGCTTAACGCGTCTGTAATCTGTTTGATGGACACCCCCGGCATTCCCGACGCAGATGCGTCCAAGCCGATTGTCTGATTACATAGCGACCGACCAAAATCGACAAGAATGTAGTGCTGCCACTCTTCTGTACTCATCTGCTCCCAAAACCGGGCAATCCGTTCATCAACATCACCCAAGCGTAATGATAGTGCGGCGTACAACTTTGCCTGCCTCAGCTCAATATCCTGACATGCGTTAAATACCTCTGCTAGGGTCACAAACTTATGCCTTTCTGCGGTTCCACGTGAGATGGGTGAATGGAACTCGCGGAGGGTAGAATTCTACGTCAATTGTAAGTATAGCAGACAAAGGGGGGCAAAGCAACAAAAAGCAAAGAATTCGCGGTGCACGCGTAAAGCCAGAGCAATTTTCAGCTTCAATTAGAGGAAAAAGGCACGGAATCTGCTACATAATTAACTGCAGAATTCATGATCTCGATGTTGATCGCGATCAATCAATGGTACATAAGAGCGTCCTATGCTGACAATTAGATACATTTTGCAGTCCGCCGCACTCCTCATGATTGTCTGTGCCGAGATCTCCGTCGCGTCATTAGCTAGGACTGACGGCACTATCGACACCGCGACCGTGTTTATCAAGAAAGCATCGGCTTCCGCATATCATTCAGAAAACGCATTGCCGTCAGATGGTAGGCTTGACTTGAAGAGTTCTGAGGTCCATGAAAGCGTGCCTTCCACCCAAACTGCTCCGCACGCAAGGACCGTAGATCATGATTCCGACTATGAACCCACAGAGCTAGGTATCGTCTGTACAGGGGACATTATGCTGGTAGGCAGCGCCAAGCCGGTAATCGAGCAACGCGGCGTTGATTATCCGTTCGACGGCATTCGCTCCATTATCGTGGCGGCGGATCTTGCAATCGGGAATCTTGAGATGCCGCTTGGCTTGACCGGCACACCTATACCAGAGAAGGATTTCACGTTTATCGGCGAACCCAAACTTGCGGGGGGCATTGCGAACGCAGGTTTTGATGTGCTCACGCTCGCGAACAATCACATGGGCGATTATGGGGATGGCGCGCTCTTGGAAACGCTGGACGTTTTAAGCGCCAACAATCTGCGGTACTGTGGGGCGGGACCCGATCTCCAAACGGCAAGACAGCCCGCAATCGTGAAATCAAGGAACGCGCACATTGCGGTTCTAGCGTATTCCAAGACATATCCGTTTGAATTCTTTGCGGGCGAAGGCGATCCGGGGACGGTGAACGGCATATCGGAGATTTTTGTTCCCGATATTAGAGCGGCGAGGCAACGGGCAGACCTTGTCGTCGTCTCCTTCCACTGGAGCGGCGAACTCGTAACCGAACCGCGCGAATATCAGGAGCGGATTGGCAAGCAAGCCATTGATGCCGGCGCGCACCTCGTTTTTGGCCATCACCCCCATGTCTTGCAGGGGATTGAGGTCTACAAGGGCAAGATCATCGCCTATAGCTTGGGGAATTTCGTGTTCGGATCCGGTAGCGAGAGCAAGCACACGGGGGCAATCCTGCGGGTTACTTTTGAGAATGGCGAGACAAAACGGGGGGAGATTATCCCGATAAACGTTTATAATCGTGAGGTGCAATTTCAGCCGCGAACGTTGTCGGGTGAAGCGGCACGGGCGGCGATTGATGAAATTCGAACGCTTTCACAGAAATGGGGGACCGGGATTATTGCGGAGGAGAATCTCGGAATCATAAAACTGTAGGAGTCGGCTGCCGTTTACCAATGCTGCGTATCAACCCGCCTTTTGCGACCATCCCGACTAAAATATAACAGATGACCACGCTTACGCGCATATTCGTGCAGTCGCCGCGTAATTTCGACATCCTTCCGACAATATTCCGCTATCAGATCGACCTTTCCGGCTTTCCACCATTGCAGCGATTGCATCCCATCGGCGGATTTTGCCTCGCTCAGCGTCGCACGCGCCAAAGCATCCAAACTCAACCGAAACCCGAGCGTGCGCGTGACGTGTTCCAGCATGTCGAACGTTGGCAAACTCTGGAGTGGAACCGAAGTATAGGGCGCAAGCACGGTATAATCGAATCGTTTGACGTTGAATCCGACGACCAGATCGGCTCCGGATAGTTCTTCGACCAACGCATCCGCCGCATCCTCAGAAAATGTCTCATACCGCCCCGTGGCTGTGCTATAGGTGACACCAATGGCGAGCCTCATTCGGCGGATATTCGTCCAGCCGCCGACCTCGGATGCGCTTTTCTGGGTCTCAAGATCGAAGTAGACGATGTTTGTGTCCGGGGAGTTTGGGTATCGGTGCAAGAGTACATCCTATTTGGAGCTTGACCGTCTGATTGGTGAGGGTAGCGGATGCCAGATATTTGCTTGAAGTAGGATTTACGGATTATCTCGTTGTAGGGTAGCTCTCCAAAATTGGACAGAGGAGAGTAGGTAGATTAAGCGGTCTAGGATTTTTCGTCGCATGGGGGTGACTTCAACGTTTCAATCGCTGACTCCAGTTCAGACACACGTTTGCAAAGCTGTGACACACAATCCGTTAAATTCCGCAAGGTCGGGGGGTAGTAGCACCCCACTGGTTTGCCGTTAAACAGATTTACCATGATAGTGCGGAAGGGTTGTTCGCACGCCTTGTCTTTAGCTTTATTGGGAATTGCTGCACGGCTTCTATGTGATGAGTCTAGTACGTCAAACGCCACCAGTTCCGCAGCTTGCCGATTGACTCGTTCATCGAATATAGAATCGCATTGCCACCAACAGATACGGTAAACATAATCTGGGTTCAACATGGTAGGAGATAATCGCGTAACAGCGGTAGAATCACGATTGACAATGTGATCTCTTATTCGGTCACGAAGATTGTCGCTTTCACCTACATACGCGGCTTTGTTATTTCGGTCATACATTGCGTATATGCCAGGTTCGGCCGGTATCAAGTCGAGGGAAAAATCATACATGGAATTGTTCTATTATTCACAATGCGGCAGTAACGTAGGTGGTATGTGGGTTCACTGTCGGTGATGCGGATTGGTCTAAGAGGCGGGAAGTGACTCACGCAGCACGTGCGTTGCACGGAAACAGAGCAGTTTCGCAATGGTGGGACCAAAAATCTATTGTAATTGTACGTAGCTTACCTATCAAGCACAATATCAAACATCACGCTTTACGTTTTCCCAAGGTATCAAATCATCTTCATCACCCACGGGATATTTTTCAAAGCTTTCAGTAATTTGAGGATGATTTAACAGAAGTTCTGCCTCTTCGTCCAAATCAACCTTATCAACTTCGGATATTGTTGATTTAGATGATTTCTCAAAAGTACCAGAGGTCTCCTTCACTTTCACGCGAAACACCTCCTTACCAATCACGGCACGTAGGTTGGGTTGAACGGAATCCAACGAAAAATGCCACACATTGGACTTAGATTTTACGGCTCCATCCCACTAGAAATCCCCCAAACGATAGAGAAACCCAACTACAAAATCACAACTCCATATCCCGCCTTAACCAACAATCCGCCCAAGCGAAGCCCTTGACACTTCATAAACGGTGTTCCAGAAACCGATGACAAACGTCGGCACAACGAACACAACCAACAGCGCAATATTACCCCACGAAAAGGAGATTGCATCCGTCTCATCGGAGGTCTCCAGAAACATCGCCTTTATGATTCGCGCGTAGTAGTAAAGCGAAACAACAGAGTTCAGCAAGCCGATAACCGCCAGCCAGTAGAGTTCCTGTTTAATCACTGCCGTAAAAAGCAGCCATTTGCCGAAAAATCCGGCAAAGGGAGGGATGCCCGTGAGCGAGAAGAGAAAGATCGCCATTGAGACCGCCACGAACGGCGCGCGAGACCAGAGATTTCGATAGCCGTCAATGGTTTCGCTCCCCAGCTCGTTCGCAATCAGTACAACCACAAAGAACGCCCCCAAGTTCATGAACAGGTATGCGATGAAGTAAAAGAGAATGGCGTGGATGCCATCGGGGGTCAGCAAAGTCGCTCCCATGAGCAGGTAGCCGCCGTGCGCTATGCTCGAGTATGCGAGCAGCCTCTTGACGTTCTGTTGCGGCAACGCGGCTAGATTCCCCACGGTCATCGTCAGCGCGGAGACAATCGCCAGCATGAGCGACCAATCGACCGAACCAACGATATCGGAAGCTTGGAAGGTCGAATAGAAAAGCCGAATGAACAGCGCGAACCCGGCGGCTTTCGATGCCACCGACAGGAACGCGGTGACGGGGATCGGTGCGCCTTCGTAGACATCGGGCGACCACATGTGGAACGGCACCGACGCCATCTTGTAGCCGATGCCCGCAAGGATGAAGGTGATAATTACCAGTACGACGAGCGGATAGGCTTCGCCCGCGCTGAACATCTCGGTTAGCCGGCTGCTGATCTGCACCACATCTCCGGTGCCGGTCAACCCGAACAGGAGCGACAGACCGAACAACATGGTTCCGGATGCCACCGCCCCGTAGGTGATGTACTTGAACGCGGCTTCACTGGAGCGCGGGTTGTGCGTCAAGAATCCCGCCAAGATGTAGGAGGTCAAACTCACGGTTTCAAGCGAGATGAAAATCATCAACAGATTGGTTGACGATACCATGAGGAACATCCCGAATGTCACGGCAATCAGGAGCGCATAGTATTCCCCCTTCATGCGCGGGTCAAGTTCCTCCGATTTGATAGAAAACACAATCGTGACCGCCGTGGCGACCAAGATGAGGATTTTGAAAAACACCGCGAAACTGTCGAGCCGAACCATGCCGAGGAAGAGCGAGTGTTCCGAGGAACCGACGGCGATGACAGCGATCAGCGTCGCCGCCACGCCGACGAGCGCAACATAGGCAACCCGCTCGGTGTTCTTGCCCTTGTTCACGAGATCCAGCAGTATGGCGCCGACCGCAAATACGACGAGAACCAGTTCGGGAATAAAATAGGGAATGCTTTGGATATTTGTCAACGACGACACGTCAGCCTCCCCGCTACGGCACGAGCGGCAACATACTTACCGCCTGATTGAACATGTTAATGAGAAGAGACGGGCAAACGCCAAAAAGGATGGTGAGGATACCCAGCGGTACGAGCGTAAGGATTTCGCGCCCGTTGATTTCGGAAATGCCCTCGTACTTCGGATTCAACTTTCCAAGAAACACGCGCTGAAGCGTCCACAGGAAATAGGCGGCGCCAACGACGATGCCGATTGTCGAAAGGATTGTCAGCACCTGGTACTTGCTGTATGCGCCCAGTAGCGCAAGCGCCTCCCCGACGAATCCGCTCAGCCCCGGCAACCCGAGCGATGCCATGAACGCCAAGGTGGTGATGCCGGTGTAGATTGGCATCTTGGTTCCAAGCCCTCCGAAGCCGTTGATTTCGCGGTGATGCGCCCGGTCGTAGACCACTCCAACTAGCAGGAACAACATCGCGCTAATCACGCCGTGGTTGAACATCTGCAGAATCGCGCCCGTCACGCCGCTTTCGTTACGCGCGGCAAGCCCCAAAATGACGAACCCCATGTGCCCGATACTGGAGTAGGCGACGAGTTTCTTGAAATCGGTTTGCGCCAACGCACAGAACGATCCGTAAACGATATTGATAAATCCGAGGATTGCAAGCCCGTACCCCCATGTGGCAGATCGACCCAGCGCTTTGGCAGCTTCCGGGTCGGTGAAGAAAGCCATGCCTGCCGGCAGCATGGCGAAATTGATCCGAATAAGCCCGTAAGTTCCCATCTTCAGTAGGATAGCCGCAAGGATAACACTGATGGCTGTCGGCGCTTCGACGTGCGCATCCGGCAGCCACGTGTGGAAGGGGAATATCGGGACTTTTACGGCGAACCCGATAAAGAAACCGAGGAACACCCAAATCTGGAATACCGGATTGGCGAGCGCGTGACCGTCCTGCTGAGCCAATGTAATCAGCGTCGGGATGTCGAATGTGTTCCCCTTGAGGTACACGGCAATCATCGCAATCAGCATCAACACACTGCCAAAGAGGGTGTACAGGAAGAATTTAATGGCTGCGTATTCGCGTCGCGGACCGCCCCAGATGCCGATAAGGAAGTACATCGGCAACAACGTTAGCTCGAAGAAGACGTAGAAGAGGAAAAGGTCGAGCGCCGCAAAGAAGCCGATCATTCCCGTCTCCAGCAACAGGAACAGTGCCATGTAGGCTTTGATGCCCTTCTCGATATTCCGCCACGACGCAATCACGCAAATTGGTCCCAGCAGCACTGTCAAGAGCAGCAGCGTCACGCTCAGCCCATCGATTCCGATGTGGTAGTGGATATTGAACGACTGAATCCATACGACATCAACGGCGTACTGATGACCTTCGCTCCCTCGATCATACCCGGCAAGCAGTATCACTCCCAGTATGAGCGGAATGAGCGTGAAGACAAGCGCCGTGCGTTTAATAGTTTCCTCTGAATTCCGCGGCAGGCATAGAACGACGACCATCCCTATGAGCGGAACAAAAATCATCAACGTTAATAGCATCTAATAAATTCCTCCCAATTAAACCGATACCAAAGAATTAAAAGAACGTCGTCTATTCAGGTCTAGTCCATCTCCTGTAAGGCCTGTTTGAATGATCGCCAGTAAAGCCATTTTGAAACATTTGTACGACGATTTTTCACGTTTTTTAGTTGTCCGATACATACCTGTAGGATCTCTATCGCACGGGATTCGCTATCGCGCTCCTTATTCAGCCGCTTGAGGGGATCTCTATCGCCTTCGCTAATCGCTCAGTTGATCCCTCTGGGGCTTCTAAAGGCTGGTGCGCAGAAGATTTCTATCGCCCTCATTATTCATTCGGTTGATCGCACCCTACAAATAACGGCGGAAAATCAGAATCAACAACACGACACCGCCCAAAACGATTAGCAGATAATTCTGGATGGCGCCGGTTTGTATCCGTCGCACCCTCCCGCCGACCGACCACGTAATCTGCGCCACCCAATTCACGAGTCCATCGACAAATTTGTTATCAAACCAACCCGTGAACGCGGCTACCACCGCTCGTGTGACAAACCCCACCAAATTGACAATGCCGTCAATTACGCGCAAGTCAAAAGCTCTGAGAAAACCTGCCCATGCGACCGACAATGCGACAATCACGCCGTTGTAAAATTCGTCAAAGAAGTATTTGTTCCAGCAGAGCGTGTACAGCGGACGCAGACGCGCTGCCACGCCTTCGGCGGAGAATACCTTGCGATGATAGAATAGATAGGATAGCAAGATACCGAAACTGGCGACAATGATGGACAGAACCATTGCGATCGTGTGGGCGGGGCTGTGAGCATGGTGGTCGTCCGCGGCGTGCTCCCCGTGTCCAGCGTCCTCGGCAGCGTGCGCGTCGGAAGCGCCTACCAGCGCGTACAGTACCGGACGCTCTTCGCTCGCATGCGCGGGAGAGTGCACGTGAGGTTGTTTAGGCGCCTTCACATATTTATCGAAAGACCACGGGTTGGAAGACCAAGTGTTGACGATCGGAAAACTGAGAACTGCCAGAATAATCAGGGGAACCGCCATGGAGCCCGGCGACTCGTGCGCGTGGTCGTACATTTCTTGGTTGCGCGGTTTGCCGAAGAAGGTCATGAAGATGAGACGGAACATATAAAAAGCGGTAATGCCCGCGGCGCCGAGCGCGATTATGAAAAGAATGTAGTAATGCACCGAATCCCATGCCATGGCGCGATCCAGAACGCCCGCCAGGATTGCGTCTTTGCTCCAGAACCCGGAAAACACGAAAGGCACGCCCGAAATCGACAGGGTGGCAATCAGCATGGTGAGGAAGGTGATGGGCATCTTATGGCGGAGTCCGCCCATGTGGCGCATATCCTGCTCGGCCGGGATGCCGTGGCTGTCAAACCCCGCATCGTCTTGGTGTTCAGTATCGCCGTGCTCGGCGTCATGATGCTCCGACTCATGGTCATCGCCGTGCGAGCCGTTATGAACCGCCAACGCATGGATTACGCTGCCCGATCCGAGGAACAGCAATGCTTTGAAGAAGGCGTGCGTGGTGAGATGGAAGAGACCTGCAACATAACTCCCGGCTCCGATACCCAGCATCATGAAACCCAGTTGACTGATGGTCGAGTAGGCGAGCACCCGCTTGATGTCAAACCTGACAATGGCAATTGTAGCCGCGACTATAGCCGTTATACCTCCGACGTAGGCAATCGCCAAGGAGGAATCGGGCGTCAGAATGGGAAACATCCGCGCGGTCAAGTAGACGCCGGCTGCCACCATCGTCGCCGCATGGATAAGTGCGCTGACGGGCGTGGGACCTTCCATGGCGTCGGGCAACCAGGTGTGCAGCGGAACTTGCGCGGATTTGCCGATAGCCCCGCAGAAAATGAGAACGCCCGCAATGGACAACCACACGATGTCGCCAGAGCCCAGATTCGCGACCGCTGCGAAGATGCCGCCATCACCGTAAAGCGCGAACGTATGGAACTTCGTGAACAACATCATCATGCCCACGAACATCCCCACATCACCCACACGAGTGGTCAGGAACGCCTTCTTGCAGGCGTCCGCGGCGGAGTCCTTCTCGAACCAGAACCCGATGAGCAGATACGAGCACAACCCGACAAGCTCCCAGCCGATATAGATCCCCAACAGGTTGTCTGAAACGACGAGGAACAACATCGAAAAGGAGAACAACGAGAGGAAGGCAAAGAATCGGGGGTAGCGGGGATCGCCGTGCATGTAGCCGATGGAAAAGATGTGAACGAGGCTACTGACAATCGTGACGACGAGCAGCATCATCGCGGTCACGCTGTCGAAATAGAACCCCATCGACAGTTTGATCTGGTCAATCTCGATCCATGGAATTGAGATGGGCTCCGGGTGAGACGTAATCTGCGGAAGTAGGAGGAAAGAGCAGATTGCAGCGATAAGCATCGCCGCGGTCGAGATGAGGTCTTGGCGCGAATAGTTTCGACCGGTCAGTGATAGCAGTCCGAAAAACGCGAACGCCGCGAGCGGACAAAGCAGAATAATGCTGATTAAAGGTACGACCATACCACCCTTTCCTTACTCAATCTCCGCGATGATACGATTTGGATCCCGTGGATACAACGTCTGGGAAACGCAATCCACGACTAAATCAATGTTGTAGGGTGGGCATCGCCCACCAGCCTTACTAAAGTTCTACAGTGATACCGTTCGGATCTCGTGAATATAACCTCTGGTCATCACAATCCACGACTAAATCAAGCGTGTCAAGCACCATCCTGCCGATAACTGCCGTGTCTCGGTCTGGCTCAGCGATGGCGCCAAACGAGAATTCACGACCTAGAAGTTCCAACGACATATTCCCAACAATCGTGCGTGTTGCCCTCCGTCCGTCGGGATAACGAACCCCCACGTCTTCCATTTCGGGGAGCCCCAACTGCTCTGCCACCGTCTCGGGAATCACCAGTCGCAGCACCCTTGTATTCACTACGCCAGGAACCGTGGTGCGACGAATCTTCTCAGGAGACAACAAACGTTCTTTTGCGAGGATAACATCCGCGCTATTTGTCAGCTTGAGATTGACCGGAATCCGACCCATCTCATTATCCCTTCAATGTATCCGTCTGATCGGGCTGAATGGTGCCAAACTCCCTGTAAATCGCCAAAATAATAGCCAAGAACACTGCCGCTTCCGCGGCGGCGAGCACAATCCCGAAGATGGCGATAATTTGCCCGTTGATGTCCTGGGCAGGCGTCATAAAGCGCGAGAAGGCTGCGAAGTTTAGGTTACAAGAGTTCAGAATCAACTCGATCCCCATCAGGATACTAATGGCGTTCCGGCGGGTCAATACGGCAAATACGCCGAGTGTGAACAGAATCGCGCTGATAACGAGATAGTGTTGCAGTGTCATTCTTCGTCTCGCACCTCCTTGCGGGAAATCAACGCGGCGCCGATAAGCGCCACCAACAGCAGGATTGAGACAACTTCAAACGGCAGCAGGAACTCTCCCTGCATAATCATCTCGCCGATAGTGCGCGTTGTCGGTTCCAAGGTTGACCCGTCGTCTTTAATCCCGTCCCACTGAGGCGTGTTCGCAATGACGCCGAACAGGAGCACGAGAATCAGGAGCGCGACCAGTCCGCCCAGTATTAACTGCCCCCGTTCAATCTGAATCCGCATCTGAAGGCGACCGCTCGTCATCATGACACCGAACAGGATAAGCACCAATATTCCGCCGACATAGACGATGACCTGCGTGGCAGCGAGGAAGTCAGCTTGCAGGAACACGTAAAGCCCGGCAACGCCAAAGAGCGTAATCATTAACGAAAAGGCGGCGTGGACGATGTTCCGCACGGTCACGACGAGTACAGCGGATGCCACGGTGAGCAACGCGAAAGCGTAAAATATCAGGGACTTAATGCCGACAAATTCCATAAGACAGTGTTTAGTGATTAGTGGCTAGCGGATTTCTACCGCCTTGGGATCTCTATCGCGCTCGTTAATCACTCGCTTGATCTATTCACTCAGTTGCTGGTCAGTGACCCGAGGCTAGTTGGTTCATGTTAAAAGAAAATGCAAAGTGAATTAGAGAAACCGAAGTATTGAAGAATAAGACATCTCTATCGCACTCGCTATTCAGTCGCTTGATCGTTCGGTTGATCGTACATTTCGGGTTTGGCGAACGGAAACACCAACTCCATTCGGTCAAATGTCGAATATTCGATGCCCTTCATATCATCAAACATAATCAAGCATTCCGTCGGGCAAACTTCGGTGCAAAGCCCGCAATACATGCAGAGCGACATGTCGATGTCAAACTTGTCGAGGTAGAATATGACGGGCTTGCGTTCGACGATGCGATCGATGTCACCGCTCGGGATGGTCAGCGTTTGTTCATCACGGGTTTTAATTGTAGCCGTCGTGTCCGGAGCTACCTTCTCGTCGCCTTCGACGAAACCCACAACCTCCGTCCGATCCTTGAGATGAACCACGTTCATACTATCCCAAAGCCGTTCACCTTTCGGGAGCTTTTGGGTGGTGATGGCGATGCAGTCAACCGGACAAATCATTTCGCACTTCTTACAACCGATGCAGTCTTCAATCCGATTGAACAGTTGCCCACGATAGCCCTTGGGAATCTCGCGCACATTCCGCTTCTTCTCGAACTTATGCTGATAGGGATACTGATGCGTTACGGCGTGATTGAACATTTGCTTGAACGTAATCCTCATGCCGATGAGCACCGTATAGAGCGCTTTATAGATATTGAAGAAATACTTATTCATCGTATCATCCCTCCCTATGTTATGCCGAACTCGGCTGAGGCTCGGGGCGTTTGGATAGGCTCTTGCCCGCCACGGCGTATGTGACGATGATCCCGACAACGATGAGAGCCATGCTGATGATTATGCTTAGCCGGGAATCTTCCGGGAAAATCAATCCCCATATCCCCACTCCCAGAATATTGAAGAATGCGATGGGCAGGAGATATTTCCAGCAGAGGTTCATCAATTGGTCGACGCGCAGTCTCGGCAGCGTCCACCGCAGCCACATCATAACGAACACCAGGAACAGCGTCTTGAGGACGAAGCCCGGTGCTCCCCCGAGGAAGTCGTATCCCGGCAGGATGCCCTCCCAACCGCCGAGAAACAACGTTGCCGCGATGGCGCATACGGCAAACATGTTCGCGTATTCCGCAATGAAGAAGAGTGCGAACCGCATACCGCTGTATTCGGTGTGGAACCCCGCGACAATCTCCGATTCCGCTTCCGGCAGATCGAACGGCGTCCGATTCACTTCGGCGATCGATGAGATAAAAAAGACGAAAAAGGCGACAAATGTAAAGGGAGTGCGGAATATCAGCCAGCTAAACAGCCCGTCGGATTGGCTTCCGACGATGTCCTGCATCCTCAAGCTCTGAACCAGCATCACGACAACCAGAATGGAAAGCCCCAGCGGGATTTCGTAGCTGACGATTTGCGCGGCGGATCGGAGCGCACCCAAGAGCGACCATTTGCTGTTGGACGACCAGCCCGCCATAATGACGCCCATGACGACGACAGAGGAGATCGCCATGATATAGAAGATGCCGATGTTGAAGTCGCTGATTAAGATGCCCTGACCAAACGGGATGGCGGCGAAGGCGGCGAATGAACACGCGAAGATGATATACGGCGCTAAGATAAAGAGGAGTTTGTCGCCTTGCGGCGGGATGAAATCCTCCTTAAAGATTAACTTGACCCCGTCCGCCAGTGTCTGAAGTGTGCCCCAGGGGCCCACGCGCATGGGACCGGTGCGGTTCTGAATCTGGGCGGATACCTTGCGCTCCGCCAACACCAGCACGAGGGGGATGAGCGGCACAATGGCCACAAAAATACCGCATGCCCCAAACATCACGAGAATCGTGCCGAGCGAAACCGGAAAGTGTTCGGCGACCCCGTCCGGAACGAACGGGAGATGTTCCAGTATCGGAATCAATCGGTTGCGAGCAAAATCCTCCGCCCAGTTTCCCGTAGCTTCGGAGGACACTCGTGAAAAAATGGCACTAAATTGTTGTATCAGGTCCATCATATTGAAGACAGTGGTTAGTGGTCAGTGACCAGTGGCTAGTGGATTTCTACCGCCATCGCTAGCCGCTCAGTTGCTGGTCAGTAGTTATTGGAATCCTATCGCGTGGGATTTACTACCGCACTCGCTAATCGCTTCCTTAATCGTTCGTTTGATCTCACTTGATCTTTTCACTCATTTGCCCCTTATCCAGTTGCCAGCCTACCGACATTGCGCTCCTCTGGAGCGCGAAAATTGTGCGCATTGCAGTTCTATTGACATCGCACTCCTCCGGAGTGCAACGCACGACTTTCAACTTCATTTGAGGAACTCCATCGCTGTGGGAAAAGCAATGGGAATACGCTTGAGGAATCTACTATCGTGCTCATTATCCATTCGGTTGATCCTATTTGGTCGTTTAATCTCTGCCGGGGCTTACAAAGGCTGGTGCGCAGTGCGCACCCTACTAGAAATGGTGGGCAGTGCCCACCCTACATATTTACTAAAATACCTGTAGGAGCGACCTCCTGGTCGCGACCGCCAATGTGTTGCAGGGCAAGATGCCCTGCCTACGGTGCGACCTCCTATCGCAGCGTAAGTCCCAGAAGATTGGGATATCAAGTGGGAATCGCCCGCTGTCCATCGCGAATAACCGCGGATTCCCAAATCCGTTTAACGATCAACCTCGCCCATTACAATATCAATGCTTCCGATAATGGCAATGATATCGGCGACCATCAATCCTCTGCTCAACTCCTCCAATGCGCTCAACGCGCTAAAGCACGGCGACCGCGCCTTAAGACGAAGCGGTTTCGGGGTGCCGTCGCTCACGATGTAGAATCCCAACTCACCGCGCGGAGCCTCGCTCCGGAAGAAGATTTCACCTTTGGGTGGACGTACCGCTTTGAACTCCGCCACGATTGGTCCGTCGGGAATGCCGCCTTCAAGCTCAAGTATCTGTCGGACAATCTTGACGGACTCCTTCAACTCATCCATCCGCACCTTGTAGCGGTTCCAGCAGTCACCTTTGACCACGCCGAGTTCGGGCATATCCTTACCGACCGGGATGTCGAAGTCGAACCGATCATAAATTGAATACGGCTCGTCCTTACGCAGATCCCACTGTGTCCCGGCGCCGCGCAGGTTCGGTCCCGTCGCGCCGTAGTTGATCGCCATCTCTCGGTCCATCACCGCGACACCGGCGGTGCGCTCAATGAAAATGCTGTTGGCCGTTAGCAGATTGTTGTATTCGTCAATCTTCGGCTCGAAGTAGTCGATGAATTCCTTCACTTCGTCGAGAAATTCGGGTGGCAAATCTCTGGAAACGCCGCCGATTCGCACGTAGTTGTACGTCAATCGCGCGCCGCAGATTTTCTCGAACAGCAGCAGAATCTTTTCGCGGTCCCTGAAGGCATACAGAAACGGTGTAAATGCGCCGAGATCCATGCCGTAGGTTCCGAACGCCAGAAGGTGGCTGGCGATGCGATTCAGTTCGCAGATAAGTACGCGGAGGTATTCGGCGCGTTCCGGGACCTCGAAGGACTTCTTCTCGTCCGCCGCCATCAGCTTTTCCACAGCCAAGCAGAACCCCCAATTCTGGTTCATGGCGGCGATATAGTCCATCCGATCGGTGAACGGGATGATCTGCGGATAGGACAGATTCTCGGAATGTTTCTCGAAGCAGCGGTGCAGATAGCCGACATGCGGGATGGCTTCCCGTACTACCTCGCCGTCAAGTCTCAGCTCCAGGCGCAGCACGCCGTGCGTGCTCGGATGCTGCGGTCCCATGTTCACGACCATCTCATCCGAGAACGGCTGCAGCTCTATGATTTTGCTTTCAAGTTGTGGTGCCGCCATGATGAATCTGCTCCGTAGTGTTTCTCAACTAACGTTTCGCCACCTGTGCAATGGTTTGAAAGTACTGCTTATCCAAACTCCTGCTTGGAATCGGGTGCTATTACCCTGGTCCTACCGTGTTTTACAGTCCAAGTTACTTGCCGACTAACATTTTCCGAGTCGTCGTGAACTCACCAGCGGTTAACGAGTAAAAATAGACACCGCTTGCGACAAGCTGACCTTGTCCATTACGTCCGTCCCAGTATAGCGCGTCGTTCTTATCGGTGTAGAATCCCGCCTGTTGATGTCCCAAATTCCATCGACGTACCAGCACGCCGTTTGTGTTGTAAACCGCAATCTTCACATCGGAGGAACTGGCGAGGCGGTACGGAATCCATGTCTCCGGATTGAACGGGTTTGGGAAATTGGGCAACAGCGCTGTCTCTTTCGGCAGCAGCGTTTCGAGGAGTTGCTCCAAAACGAAAATGCCCTTCAGCGAAGCGGGATCCGTCAGCCCGCGCTTCGAGGCTTGTGCCAACCATTGCTTCACGTCCGCCGCACCGAGTCCCTCAAGAGCTTCTTGAGCAAATGGAGGAGCAGCTCCCCTCGGCGTGTTTATAGCCGAGGCGACCCTCACCAAGTCAACCACATCAACGACACCGTCTTCATTGACATCCGCATGATTCCTCCCGCGGACGCCAAAATTGGTGAAAACGGATCGTAAATCCAAAATGTCTACGTCGCCGTCACCGTTTACATCCTCTAGGAATCCGAGTGGACGCGCCCATACCTTCGCGTGGGAAACAAGAGGATACGAACGCCCTCCATCAGGGTTGACAAGGATTGCCTCCGACATTATAAGGTCGGACAATACCCATCCGTACGGCTTGAAAGCGGTAATTTCAAACTTTATCACGGCAAGCACCCCGTCGTCATCCATGACTTGGGGGAAGCCGGTTGCCGCCAATGTCACCCGATTCTCGCCGTCAATCTCACGCGCAAATTCATCCCCCTTGAGGATGTAATCGCCCTTCAACACCTCAAGATATTTGAGAACGGAACTATCAAATCCCAGAGTAACCTGAAATCCCGCAATGTCCGATCCGTTCTCGATTTTGAGCAAAACATCAATCGAGTCGCCAACATTCCAATTCGCTCGCCGAGGGAGAGCAAGGCTCATCGCCGGGGGATTCAATTCTGCTACGAGTTTCTTGAGTTCGTTAGACGGAACGGCGAAGTTGATATTCTGAGCTCTATCATCTGAACTCGATGCGACGGAAACGCCTATGACTTCACCGCTTTCATTGAGCACGGGACCGCCGCTGCTTCCGGGCGAAATCGGAGCCGTCATCTGTAGCCTATCCGTTCCATCACCCCACCTTCGACGGGCGCTAACAATACCTTCGGAGAAGGTGCCCCACCAGTAACCCAGTGGATTGCCGGCAACATAAACTTTCGCGCCGATTCGTAACGACCGGCTACCGCTGTCGCCGATGGGAAGCGGTTCGACATCCGGGGCTGATACCTCGATCAGCGCCAAATCCTGTGTCTCATTGCTCTTGAGAATCTGTTTAATGGAATACGATTTGTTCTGAGCGACGCGGCGGGCAGTGCCTCCGTGCGCGCCGTCAATCACGTGAAAATTGGTTGCAATAACATTCGATAAAACAAAGAATCCGCTGCCATATGCGATTGTTCGATCATCGGCATCCGTCATTGTCAACAGAACTGTTGAGCTTAGCGCATTCTGGGCGATCTCTTCAGAGGTAGGGATCGCGTGCACGGCGGTTTTTCCCAACAGAAGAAGCGTCAGGAATTGTAAAGCGGCGATTATTGAGGTTCTGCGTACCATGATATTCTCCTCTCGTAGACAAGGAATAATGACATGGCGGCTTCGGCAGATGAAAACTCGACAATCCTTGGCTCGGCGATCCAATTGAGAATTCAGTGGGTACGCCGTAAAGAATCCCGACTTGATCATTTCAAATCGGTTAATCCGCCAACAAGCCTATAGTTACTTCCTACGCATGGACGAACCTGTATCAATATCGCAATTTATTCCCGCATAGCGGGGGTTAATCTCTTATTCAGACAGGGTCGTGATGCTTGTCTACAGCAATACGACACCCGCATCACCCAATAATGTTCTAGATGCTTGTAATCCTGGCGTAACGGACAACCTTCTCGGTTCCCTTTACCCTTTCATAATCAGTCGGTTCAGTCAATCCTCACAAGGAATGGTGGGCGGTGCCCACCCTACAAATGTATGTTGGTCGCGACCAGGAGGTCGCTCCTACAATAGTAATACTATCAATCTTCAAGCGTCAATACGGCACGCGCATCCCACGATAGAACTCGGGATCCTTGTAATCCTTGCGCAGCGGGTGCCCTTCCCAGTCATCCGGCATCAGGATTCGACGCAGATCGCTGTGCCCTTCAAAGGTTATTCCGTAGAGATCATACGCCTCCCGCTCGTGCCAATTCGCTGTCTTCCAGACATCTTCGACGGAGGGTATGTGCGGATCTTCCTTGGGCAGGTGAACTTTGAGGACTACAGTGTGACGGTGGGTCATTGAGAAGAGGTGGTAGACGATCTCAAGGTTTTCTTCCTTGACACCCAGGTCAACCCCGCTCAAACACATCAACGAATCGAACGCCAATTCACTATCTTCGACGAGGTAACGGGCAATGTCGGCAATGGCATCGGGTGCGATGAGAATAAACGAATCTAGGACGACTTCCTCTAAGGAGAATATGGAGTCTCCGAACTCCTCATTTAGTTTTGTGTAAATGTCTTCCGATGTCACGGATAAAACAACGCAGCCAGAGCTGGGAATCAACCTATTGCGTTGCAGCTCTCCTTTCGCCCTTTATCGGGGGTGTTCGTTAGGCAGTCGCTTCTTCCTTCTCCTCGGCGGCTTCCTCTGCCGCTACTTCAATCTCCTGTTCTTCGAGATCCGTCTTGGTATACAGCCTGCGCAAAAACGGGATGTACGAGCGCTTGGCGACCGTTTGTGTCTTAATCTTTTCCTGTAGCTTCAGCAAGCCTTCAATCAGCGCTTCGGGACGGGGCGGGCAACCGGGCACATAAACGTCAACCGGGATAATTCGATCCACGCCTTTGAGCACGTGATAACCGTGTTGCCAGTAGGGACCGCCGCTCGTGGCGCAACTCCCCATGGAGATGACGTACTTGGGTTCCGGCATCTGCTCGTAGAGCCGCTTGATTCGCGTCGCCATCTTCAGGGTAACGGTGCCGGAAATCACCATCAGATCGGATTGACGCGGGGTCGCACGAGGCACACCGGCTCCAAACCGATCCAGGTCGTAGTTGGAAGCCGCGGTCGCCATAAACTCAATCGCGCAGCACGCCAGTCCGAAGGTCATGGGCCACAGCGACGAGGCCCGCGCCCAATTTGCGACGGCATCCACAGACGTGACGATAACGTTGTCGTCAAGTTTCTCATCGATAATCATGACGGATTAACCCCCTGTCCCCGGTTGGACTTCAATCTCTTCACGCCGCTCCTGTACCTCCTGCTGGATCGAACGAATCCATTCGAGATCGCCTTTCGCCCACACATAGGCAAGTCCGACCAGCAGCACGGCGATGAAGATTAACATCTCGACAAACGCAAGCACACCGATGCCGCGGAATACAACCGCCCACGGAAACAGGAATACCACTTCGACGTCGAATATCAGAAAAATGAGGGCAATGACATAGAAGCGCGTGTTGAACTTTATGCGTGTATCGCCGATCGGATCTTCGCCGCACTCGTACGGGATGAACTTCTCCTCCATGAAAATTTTGGTGTGGAGCAGGCGAGACACAGCGAGGTTCAGCGCTACGAAAACGGAACCGACGAAGAGGAAAATCAGTACATTTGCGAAGTTAAAAAACATGGTCTCAGCTATATTTCAATAGGATTGTGAAAAACTTCACAAGATTGGAGATAAAGACAACCCTCAAAAATTGTAGCAGCGTAAATTATATATCAGATTGGGAGTGTTTGCAACAAAAAAGATTAGCGTCAGTAAGACACGATACAGGGAGGGAGAACACTGGAAATAGAGTCGGCAAAGGAGGAAATGGTGAGGAGTTGCCTGAATCGGATCTCTATCAGGATTTACTGTCGCCTTCCCTGTTCGGTCAGTTGATTAGATTACACGGATTAAAGGATTTCACGGAAGGGGAGGGATAGTGGGCGGTAAGTGAGGAAATTGAGCATATGATGTTGCAACACATTGTTTAACCAAAACCATGGCACAGGATTTACTATCGCACTAAGATCTCTATCGCACTCACTATCCGTTCGCTTGATCTATCCGCTCGCTTGATCCGCTGGAGTGCGAAAACGAACATCGTGCCTTTCTATTAACATTGCACTGCGCTGCAGTGCTTAGATTGGCTTATCGGAATTGCGTCGGCGTTGATGATTTGGATCGTGCTCCTTGGTCAGTCGGTTGATTTCCGCCGGTGTGGGGAGTCGCAATCTGGAGATCGCTCCTACAACCACTTTCACCTGACACCCCGCTGAGGCTTTGGTATTGGGTGATGCCGCGTTGCTATAAACCTGTCGCCCTTTCCAGGGCTTAGAGGTCGGTGAGAGTTCTATGGGGATTAGCTATCGCCTTCCTTAATCAGTCAGTGGATAATCGCGACCTGGAGATCGCTCCTACAGTATTTCGTTGATCGCGTGGGATTGGAGTCTGCAACAAAATGGGCCCGGGAACCGCGCTCGTACGGGAAGAAGGTTGGGGCAAGATGCCCCTCCTACCAATTATTGGGCTGGGGATTTCTATCGCCCGGGATCCGCTATCGCGTTCGTTATTCACTCACGTGATTCTAAACAGTCAGTTGATAATCGCGACCTGGAGATCGCTCCTACAGTATTTCGTTGATCGAGTGGGATTGGAGTCTGCAACAAAATGGGGGCGGGAACCGCGCTCGTACGAGAAGAAGATCGGGGCAAGATGCCCTTCCTACCAATTATTGGGCTGGGGATTTCTATCGCCCTCCCTACTCGTAGGGTTGATTCTACAAAAGGGTGGTGAGCATTGCGCACTTTACTGGGAATTGTGAATAAGGAATAGTGGGCAGTGCCCACCCTACTCTGAAATACCACCGAGCGATCACCTTACTGGAAAGTGGCTTGGATGAGATGCGTCCAGACGAAACACAACTGCTGGCGAACTACCCGAATCCCTTCAATCCAGAGACGTGGCTCCTTATCATTTGGCAAACGACACCGATGTCTGGATTTCGATCTACGACATCAATGGTGCGCGAGTGCGTCAATTGGATTTGGGTCATCAGCGGCCTGGCGATTACACGAATCGGAGCCGCGCGGCGTATTGGGATGGGAATTACCATCTTGCTGAACAGGTGGCGAGCGGTATATACTTCTATCATCTATCCGCAGGCGATTATTCCGCCACGCGGAAGATGTTGATCTTGAAGTAGGAGAGGGGTTAATCTCTCCTATCGGTGGACCGGTAGATATTCGTAGTCAGGCGATTTAGCACTTGTCTGAAAACGGGTTGAATTGCGCGACTATACGCTGAAGTGCGTAAGCCCTAAAGAAGCGATATGATAAAAAAGCTCCATTTGTGTTTCACCTTGTCTGCGGTAATAATCTATTTCACCGGCGGCACCCCTAACCCCGCCATCGCTACTTCCCATCCATTGTGGGGAAACGGGACGCATGTTTGCGGTGCAGTTGACGATCAATGGAACAAACGGTATTCGGACCAATATCCCAACCGGCGCTATGCCCGAAGCCTTGCGGCGAATCTGAACGTCGGTAATCCTCGTACCGTGCGACTAATCTACTTTCTACCCAATGACCGGGCCTATCGCGCTGACGTTGTTCAGCGGCTGAAAGATGATACCGTGACCGTTAAAACCCTCTATGCCGAGTGGATGGGGGCGCACGGATACGGGGACGCAACCTTCCGCGTTGAAACCGATTTTCAAGATGAACCGATGGTGCATGACGTAATTGGAAAACACCCCAATAGTTACTATCTTGACCGTACATTTGATACTGTGTATCCCGAGATTGAAGAGAGGTTCGATCTTAATGCGAACGTATACCTCACGGTCATTGACAACGGTATAGATACCATCAGTTATAGCGGTGGTAGGGCTGCTGGCGGTCGTGGAGCATGGCTGGGAAAAAGTAGTGGTTTTGCGTTGTTTCCTAGCGAATTTACGAGGGACGCGATAGCACATGAACTAGGACACGCGTTCGGACTGTGGCATGATTTCAACGATCCTAGGTACATCATGTCGTATGGACGAGGACGAGATCGATTATCCGCGTGTCATGCGGGATATTTGTCTGAGCATCCCTACTTCAATTCCGATACTCCAATTGAAGAGGAACGGGTGCCAACCATTGAACTCATCTCGCCGAGTCTATATCCGGCAGGGTCAAATCGCGTTTCTGTTCGACTCAAAGTCAGCGATCCGGAGGGGCTTCACCAGGTGCTCCTATTCGCTACAGGTGCTCCTATTCGCTACAACAATCGAACCACACTTCGCTGCTGGTTTCTTGGAACTAAAAGCGTGTCGTCAATTGAGAGGCGAAAAAGATACCATCGTTGAATTTGATTATGACGGCGCTATTCCATCTGATGGCTTTACGAATCTTTCCGATCCTGCTGGACATCCAATCACTATCGAAGCAGTTGATACAGATGGCAATGTTGGTGGCACATCTTTTACACTTGCGGAAATATCGCCGCACCACATCACCAGTCTTCACGAGCATACAGCCCCGGTCCAATCCGTCCAGCTTTCACCCGACGGGTGGACGCTCGCTTCCGGATCGACGGACGGTACGGTCAAGCTGTGGGATGTGGCAACCGGACAAAGTGTCACCACCCTTGACGAGCATACGGATGTGGTCAGGTCCGTATCGTTTTCGATGGATGGCACACTTGCTTCCGGATCGTGGGATGGAACGGTCAAGCTGTGGGATGTGGGGACACAAACAAACATCGGGACCCTACCGCATGGGGCTCAGGTCCTTTCTGTGTCTTTCTCGAAGGATGGAACCCTTGCCGCCGGATTGTGGAACGGAACGGTCGAGCTATGGGACGTGGAGACACAAACAAATATTGGCACCCTACCGCATGGGGCTCAGGTCCTTTCTGTGTCTTTCTCGAAGGATGGAACCCTTGCCGTCGGATTGTGGAATGGAACGGTCGAGCTATGGGACGTGGAGACACAGACAAGCATCGGTACTCTACTACTTAGGTCGAGGATCTTTTCTGTGTCGTTTTCCCCCAATGGAGCGATTCTTGCCGCCGGATTGTGGAATGGAACGGTCGAACTATGGGATGTGGAGACACAAACAAATATCGGCATCCTACCGCAAGGGGCTCAGGTCCTTTCTGTGTCGTTTTCGACGGATGGAACCCTTGCCTCCGGGGCTTACGATGGTACGGTCAAACTGTGGGAAGCAACAACCAGAATAAATTTTGCGACCCTCTGGCATTCGTCCCCAGTCTATTCTGTGTCGTCTTCAAGCACAATCCTTGCCTCCGGAACAGGGGAGGGCACGATCGAACTGTGGGATACCTCTGAGTGGAGGCAACTCCGTCTTGAGGCGATGGTTGAGGTGCACATTCCCGACCGCAACCTCCGCGCCTCGATTGAACAAACTTTGAACAAAGCGCCAGGTGACACCATCAGCACATTAGATATGGAGAGTTTAACCCGCCTTGAAGCCTCGGAGGCGGGCATCATGAATCTGACGGGACTTGAGGCCGCAACCAACCTGAGAATACTGCATCTCTACCGCAACTCTATCTCAGATATCTCAGTAGTAGCGGACTTAACCAAACTGACGGAACTGTTTATCGGGGCCAACAACATCTCGAATATCTCGGCAGTGTCGGGGTTAACAAGACTGTCAGGACTAGGTCTTGGGAGCAACTCTATCACAGACATAGCAGCAGCGTCGGGGCTAACCAATCTCACCGAGCTATATCTTGGAAACAACGCCATCACAGACATCTCTGCGCTGTCGGGGTTAACAAGACTGACGGTGTTGCATCTGTGGCACAATTCTATCACAGACATCTCAGCGCTGTCGGGATTAACCAACCTGACCGAACTACATCTTGAAAACAACTCCATCACAGACATAGCAGCAGTGTCAGGATTAACCGACCTGACCAAGCTGTCTATTTGGGGTAACTCTATCTCGGACATCTCGCCTTTGGTAGCAAACACTGGATTGGGGAGAGGAGATGAGATTCTCATGCAGAGAAATCCCTTGAGCTACCTTTCCATCCACACCCACATTCCGGCGCTCCGAACCCGAATGGTTACAGTAGAGTTTGACAATCAAGCGCACTCCGCCTTTTCAAAAGTCTCGGGCGATAATCAGCAAGGTATGCCTAATGAGACTTTAGCGGATCCGTTTGTCGTTCAAGCGCGGGACGCAAACGGTTTTCCGCTCGTAGGGGTCTCAGTCACATTTACTGTTGTTGCAGGCGGTGGCACGCTCAGTGTGACAAACACCACAACCGATGGCAATGGTAGGGCACAGACTCTCCTCACGCTGGGACCGAATCTGAGAACGAACACGGTTGAAGTCAGCGTCGCAGGTATTTCTCATACGGCGGTCTTTAGTGCAGAAACGACTCCCCCGCTTCCAACAACACTGGAGTACGTTTCGGGCGAAAACCAGAGTAGTTTAACCGGTGAAACGCTACCGAACCCGTTTGTTGTGGAGGTCCGCGATGTAGATGATAATCTGTTGGAGGGGGTCGTTGTTAGGTTCGCTGTAACTGCAGGAGGGGGCTCGCTCAGTTCTGAGATGGTGATGACCAATGAAAATGGACAAGCGGAGAGTACGCTGACGCTTGGCAGCGAGCCCGGCACCAACACCGTTGAGGCAAGTGTCGAAGGTATTCCCCACATAGCGGTCTTTAATATAGTCTCAGGCGACAACCAGACCGGTCCGACGGGTGAAGTACCAGTATCCATGTATTGGTTAGAACGTGGCGAGGCGAGCGGAATTCGGCGTGCTACACCCGACGACACAGGCATCAATAGCGTCGTCACCCGTGGACTGCAACAACCGGCCGAACTGGCCTTGGATGCGGTGAACCGAAAGGTGTACTGGACGGATATCAAGGCGAAGGCAATCCGGCGCGCCAACTTGGACGGCACAGGGGTGCAGGACATTGTCACCGTCGGGCTGAACACGCCAAATGGCGTCGCTTTGGATGTGACGGGCGGAAAGGTGTACTGGACGGACTGGGGCGCGAAGAAAATTCAACGCGCAAATCTGGACGGAACAGGCGTGCAAGACCTCGTCACGAACAGGCTCAGTCTCCTCGGCGGAATCGCGTTGGATGTGGCTGGCGAAACCATGTACTGGGTGGACTTCGGCAGAGACACAATCTGGCGCGCCAACTTGGACGGCACAGAGGTTGAGGCACTTGTGACCGCTGGGCTGTCCATCCCGTTCGCTATCGCGTTGGATGTGGCTGGCGGAAAGATGTACTGGGCGGACAAAGGTACTCACAAAATCCAGCGTGCAAACTTGGACGGAACGGGTGTGCAAGACCTCCTCACCAAAGCCCAAGGCATTGATAATCCAAATGGTATCGCCTTAGATGTGGCAAGCGGAACCATGTACTGGACGGAGTCAAGCAAGGGAACGGGCAAAATAAAGAGCGCCAACCTTGACGGTTCGAACGTACAGACTCTCTTTGCCGACCGTGACGATCCCAGAAGTATCGCGCTCAAAATACCGCTGCCGCCCGACGCGATGCCAACGGCTATGTCCAAGCCGCAGCCACCGTCAACGCCTGATGCGCCGGCGAAGCCGGAAGATGTGAACCGCGATGGGGTTGTCGATGGGAAAGATATTCTCGTCGTTGTGCAACACTTCGGCAAAACCGACGAGCACATGGCAGATGTCAATGGCGATGGCGTCGTCAACCTTGCCGACATCGCACAAGTGGCGCTTACGCTCGATGACGGGGCGGCTGCACCGCTCGCCCGTGGTGACGCGCTTGATGTAATCACGCCAGAACGCGTCCGGCAGTGGCTCACGCAAGCCAAGTTGGCAGGCGCGAACCAAGAAGCAATTCTGGCGCTTGAACAGTTACTCTCACTGTTCGCGCCGAAGCAAACCGCTCTGCACCCCAATTACCCGAACCCGTTCAATCCGGAGACGTGGATACCGTATCATCTGGCAAGCGATAGCGATGTCTGGATTTCGATCTACGACATCAGCGGCGCGTTGGTGCGTCAATTGGACTTGGGTCATCAGCGGCCTGGTGATTACACGAATCGGAGTCGAGCGGCGTACTGGGATGGGTGTAACGGGTTTGGTGAGCGGGTTGCAAGCGGGGTGTATTTCTATAAGTTTACCACGGATTCTTTCAGGTCAACACGGAAGATGTCAATCGGGAAGTAGGAGTGATGGTTTTCATTACTTGTCGAAAGCCCGGGGCATCGCGCGCTTCGGGTTTTTTTGCGGCTTATTTCGAAGAGCTAATATCGGAAAATTTGCGGGAATCGAGGAATCGGGTAAGACAAGACACATGGAGTTACGCCAAGAGCGTTTTTTCTGCCCGTCTTAGTGTTGTGGCTCATAACTTATCCCCATCGCATTGGCTATCAAGATACCTATCAGAGCGCTATCGCGCGGGATTTGTATCAATCAACTGGCCGAACGAGGAAGGCAATGGATTATCCTGCTCAATGTGCATTCCTTTGATCTCACCCTACAACTACAACATTGCTATGGGATCTCTATCGGCTTTTTCGTCCGGTTGGTGGATAGGGTTTAATTGGGATTTGCTTCGCTCGACCCAACATTCGGTCTCCATACTATGTGCCGGGGAATTGCCAATGGGAAATGGGGTTGGCTTGGGGTAGAGGTTTGTGGGAGAGGGGAAGGCACGTATGGGTGTCGCCCCGCTGGGGCTTTGGTATTGGGTGATGCCGGGTTGCTATACACCTGCCGCCCTTCCAGGGCTTAAAGGTTGGTAAGAGTTCTACGGGGATTAGCTATCGCCTTCCTTAATCAGTCAGTTGATCACTTCTTATTCAGTCACTTGATGGTCGCGACCTGGAGATCGCTCCTACAGCGGCTCCCCAGTTTGTTAGGTTGATTGCTCCTACAGACCATAAGGCAGGTGGGTGATGCCCACCCTACAACTGAGGAAGTCGAACGGTGAGAGTCTTGATTCGCTTGAATACCTTCAAAGCCTGGTGGGTCTCTATCGCCTTGTTCGTCCGGTTGACGGATAAGGTTTAGTTGGGTTTCGCTTTGCTCAACCCAACCTACGGACTCTAAACTATGTTCTGGGAAATTACGAATCGGAAATGGGGTTGGCTTGGGGTAGAGGTTTGCGGGAGAGGGGAAGGCACGTATGGGTGTCGCCCCGCTGGGGCTTTGGTATTGGGTGATGCCGCGTTGCTATACACCTGTCGCCCTTTCCAGGGCTTAGAGGTCGGTGAGAGTTCTATGGGGATTAGCTATCGCCTTCCTTAATCAGTCAGTGGATAATCGCGACCTGGAGATCGCTCCTACAGTATTTCGTTGATCGAGTGGGATTGGGGTTCGCAACATAATGGGCGCGGGAAGAAGATCCCTATCGCACTCACTATTCGTTCGTTTGATCTCCATTGATTGCACCTACGTCGGACCAGGTTCCTTCAGTTTATCGCGCCCTAAAGAAAGTTGTTCGGGGCAAGATGCCGCCCCCCCTCACAAATTATCGGGTGAGGGGGATTTCTATGAAGAATACTATTTGGGGCATTGGTTCATTCGGCAACTACGGGGTGGGAGGTGAAATTTGTCTGAATCCGGATGTTCAGGATGCAAGGATTTACAGGATAAAAGACGTGATGCGTAAGCGGGGCTAGCAGAACGAGGAGGTGAGGGAGCGGGAAAACGAGAAAGGAAGAAAGGGCATTAGCACTACATGGGCGACATATGTATAGAAGGCCGGAGACCGGGATGGGATTTTAGTTGTGGTGGGTCAGGTGATCGATATGATTCTGGTTGAGTTTGCTGATTTCGGTTCGGACGTCAGCCATTTCTTTTCGGACATCAGCCATTTCTTTTCGGACATCCCGGATTTCGCTTTGTACATCCGATAGTCGATGATTCATTTCCGAGCGCATATCCGAAAAACTCTGATTCATTTCGGTTCTGAGGTCATCTCTGAATTCATCAATGCGCTTGTCTGTCTTGTCTGCACGTTTCTCCAGTCTTGACGTGCGATAGAACAGGACGGCAACCTGCCCAATGAAACCAATGATAACAACAAGCACAAGGACGGTATGTGAGGGACTCCATGATGCAAAATCCATGATTGATTTGTCTCCTTTGCCTGGACGACTGCTTAATATGTTATCACGGTTTCGTTGATTCATCAACACCGTTTTGATTTAGTTCCTTGGTTCATTACATTTACCAAACTAAGGAGATTAACTAGGGCGCCTTGATATTTTGATGCTGCTAATTCGGCAAACACTGTAACCATCAGCAATTCACCTAATGTACCGCAAACTGTCAGTTTGCGGGCACGAATCGCAATCTAACAAATCAAGCGAGCGGATAGCGAGTGATCAACTGACTGATTAAGCTCGACTTTGTACATTTAAGTGGTTTAACAGACTGTGTCATTCTAGCGTTGGAAAAAAGCAGGGGAGATTTTAGCCATCTGGTCATTTTGGTTGACCATTGAAAAAGTCGCTAGCGGTCTTTGATACCATGCAACCTGTCGCCCCTCCGGGGCTTGAGTGTGTGTTGATCGATTTTACTATACACCTTCCGCCCCTCTGGGGCTTACAAAAACGGAATTCGGGGTTTCATCTTGATTCGGTGATTGCGGATCCTTACATCTCCCGAATCGGATACGATTGGCTTCCCACATTCCCGATATACCATACTTTTGTACAAAGTCGAGTTAAGGAGGGCGATGAAAAGTCCTGATAGAGATCCCTTGTGGTACAATAGTATAATTTACCCCCATACTTTAGACAGCCAATAACAAGATTTAAGTAATGAAATCCGACTAAACGTGGTCAAATGTAAACGCCTGAAGTTATTGGAAATACACCTCATACGGCGTACGGCAATCAAGCGATTGATGAAATTTGCACGGGAAGAGACTCGAGAACAAGACATGTAATGAGAAGTGAGGGGGAAATCTGCGTCTGTCGCTTAATCGTGCGGGATTGGGGTTCGCAACATAATGGGCGCGGGAACCGTGCCCCTACGAGGGTTATGGTTCGGTCGGTAGCGAGCCATTCTATTGACGTGGAAGATCTCTATGGGAACTCTATCGCCCTAATTAATCCATCGGCTGATTACTCCTTGTCCAGTCGCTTAATCGCGCCTCGCGAACTGTACTTTTCAGACAAGCTCTTAATTTTTGGTGGCGCATGTCAACACGAACTGGCGTAAATTCGTCCCACTGACACCACGCACCGACATTGGAGAAAAGGTGTATTGATCATGGGTAACACAACGATTGCAATTGTATTCATGTTGCTGCTAGTTCCAGCCGTGTGTCCGCTCGTCATTCTCGGTCAGACTCCGCCCCATCCGAATCTACCGGAGGGCGCCAAAGCGCGCCTCAGTAATGGCACAATTTATGAGATTGCGTATTCTCCCGATGGGGAGCTCCTGGCTATCGCGCACGCCGGTGGCATACGAATCTACAATACATCAGGCTATCGGGAAGTTGCGTTTCTTACGGGGAATACGGCGGATGTTACCAGCGTTGCGTTCAGCCCGACTGGCGGAACACTTGCAAGTGGAAGCACGGACAATATTGTTCGTCTCTGGAACCCGTTGACAGGTCAACACAAACAAACACTTACGGGTCATGCGTATTGGGTTCTGAGCGTTTCGTTCAGCCCCGACGGTCTAACACTCGCAAGCGGCAGTGACGGCGAACGCGACGGCGGTTCGATTTTTGGCGCCGAGATCCGGCTTTGGGACACTGCGACGGGCGCATGCAAGCGCACGCTCACGGCGCAGGGCTCGGTTACCTGCGTTGCGTTCAGTCCTGACGAGGGCACACTCGCGGGCGGTGAAGGTTGGCCGGAGCATGTTGTGCGCCTATGGGACGCGGCTACGGGGGTGCAGAAATACGCACTCTCGGGACATACGGACTGGGTTGAAGGCGTCGCGTTCAGTCCGGATGGGGCGCGGCTGGCAAGCGCGAGCGGAGACGCGACTATCCGTCTGTGGGACACTGCGACGGGTACGCATGCTCAGACTTTCACGGGTCATTCAGGCGGAGTCAATAGCGTGGCATTCAGCCCCGATGGCCGGACGTTGGCAAGCGGAGGTGTGGACAAATCCATACGTTTGTGGGATGTTGCGACGGGTAAACACATTCGGACTTTCACGGGGCATCGTGGCAATGTCGTTAGCGTCGCGTTCAGCCCGGATGGCAGCGAAATAGGGAGTGGATGTGCGGATGGGGTTGCGCTTATTTGGGATTTCACGGCTATGGCGGATGCGTCGGACGGGACAAAGTAGCACGGTATTCGGCATAGACGGTGGCGGGGGAGATGCAGAGGTCGGCTAGTGGATCTCTATCGCACTCGCTATTCACTCGCTTGCTTGATCGCGCGCTGGAGCCCAAGACGTGGGTATGGGCTGGCTTCAGACATGGCACTCCTCTGGAGTGCAAGAATTGAGATGTCTGTTTTCTATTGACATGCCGCCCCGCCGGGGCGGGGAGTCGCGACCTGGAGGTCGCTCCTACGGCAATTCGTTGAGCGCATGGAGTTTGCTATTGCGATGGATTGGGCGCTTGAAGAAGGGTTTCTCATTTGCGATTTGGCGCTATGTTTGGTATACTAGCATCAATCTTAGAACCTTCGTAAAGGAGATTGACATGACCGAACTACAAGAGGAACAAGAATTGGATGAAGAGGTATTGGATGAAGAGGATGATGTGGAGTACGCTTTGGAGGAAATTGGCGATAACCTCGAATTTCTCCGTGACACTAGCGACAATCTCAACCTGTACCTAGCCTTCAAAGCATACCATGATGATCGCAATTTTGAGGAGGCGATTGAGAACTTTGAGGTCGCCATCAAATACGAGAAGAGGCACAATAAGACGCCAAAAACAGATGAAACCGGCGAAGAAATCCCGAATGCTACACTTGCCAAGTGCCGTTATTGGTTAGCTGAATCTCACATTAAAATTGAACAGCACAAGAAAGCCATAAGGATCTTTCAGTCGGTCGCGAAAGAATTTGATAATCACTACCTGGGGACGGCAGCCCAACGACGCGTGGACGTGCTTAAGGCGGAGGCGTAACGGGCAGGAAACCGACGGATGAGTCGACTCGTGGTCTGGATAACCGTGCTGATTGTGCTTGGATTGATGGTTGCCATTGTTGTCGGCATGCTCAGGATTCCCCAAGCGACGCCCAAGACCTATCCCGCCGATAAGGGGCAAAACTACCTTGATGTGTCAGGATATCCGCCCAAGATGCGGGAATACTACGAACTGTTCGCAAACCGATGCAGCCGTTGTCACACGCTTGCCCGCCCCATTAACTCTGCCTTCACGGCGGAGGAGTGGAAAAAATATGTCAAGCAAATGATGCGTAAGCCCGGTTCCGGTTTGACACCGAAAACCACCAGCCAGATTACGGAGTTCCTTATCTACGACGCCCAGGTCAGAGAGCGCTGAAATTGGTAGTAATTGGGCACGTGACATTACTGTATCTTATTGAGTTTAGGCGCGGGTACCGCGCCCCTACGAATTAGGCGGCTTGATCCACTCGTTCGTTAGATTGTTATTCATCCGGTTGATTGTTGCCGGCAATAAAACCCAAATGCCGGTGCGCAATATGCACCCTACGTGATCCTTCTATTCACTCGCTTGATTCAACCACTTCTCCAGTTCACGTTCTGTCGTCGGGGCATGGCCGCGGCATCCGGCAAGGCGCATAGCAAACAGGTGCTCCCTCATAAACCATAAATCCGACGGAGTATCCACATCGTACCACGGCGGCAACAATCCTAGTGTTGCGTCGGTCCCGTCAACTTTTTCAAGTGTCTCCCGGAGGACATGCTCCGTGCTCCACGGTATGTGCTGAAATATAGTGGGGATGGCACGCTCCGCTCCGCTTTTCGAAAACCCGATGAGATAATATCCCCCATCAGTGCTTGGACCAATGACAAGGTCACGGGAGTCCAAGAACTCCATCCCTCTCTCAATGTATGCTATCGGAAGCGTCGGGCTGTCTGAGCCGACTATAAGGAATTTTTCATAGTTCTGATTGCAAGCCCATCGTGACACCGCGGTTAACCGTTCACCCAATCCTGATTCCCCTTGGGGGATATAAGTTGCACCCTCCCCAATCAAAGTTTTCAGGTCGTGTAAGCTGTCGGGCGGAGTGTATGCGACAACCAGATCGCTCGCCGGGAGTGTGGAAAGCGCATTACACCAGTCAACTAGGAAGGCTTGGTAAAGCGACGCCGCACCTTCGGGCGAGAGGAGAGAGAGCAGGCGGGTTTTTACCTGACCGGGGACCGGATTCTTGGCAAAAACAATGGTGCAGCAGGACATAGTGTGTGCTTGGATTCAGAGATTCATGGTGCGCTCTCTGACTCGGAGTTCTCAATGCGCGTCTCCGGCTGTTCCGGGCTGGGCTGAGACTGTTTCCACCCGATTACAAGCGAAAGAAGGGCGAGAACTATGGCAATCAGAACAAGGGGGGTTCCTTTATGCCCGCTGTCCTCAGTGCTAATTCTGTAGGCACCAAGCAGCGCCAGTCCGATTGCCGCCACGGAAAACACGGCGCACGCGTACAATGGCAACTGGAGGAGGGCGGCTAGCAATGAAACGAACGAAAGCCAGACGCTGAATTTTGCGATTTGAGGGACTTTCGCTTCAGACGAATCGGTTTCGGGGTGCAGGGCAGCGGGATGCGGCTGAGTTGGCGGACGGTCGCGTTGTCCTCGCGGCGGTGGGACCTCGCGGTAGGTGGATTCGACCAAGCGAATAAATTCAGCCATCAATTTCTCATGCTTGAGCCACGTGAGAAGTTCCGGGTACTCATGCCTGAGAAGAATCGAGAATTCGTGGCGCTGCGCGCTCAGGTCGGTGAATTCCTCCCAGCGGTCCTCTTCAACAACTCTGTAGGGTTCGGGACCGACATGCAGCTCATACCCGCGCCCGGTAGAATGGATGATCTCTCCAATGCCTTCCCGTTCCGCAATCGAAACTTTTTCAATAGGGGCATCCGTTGCTTGCGGAAGATCATCGTCGTCATCAATGGCTTCGCGAGACGGCTGATTTCTATCCTCTCCGTCTTCGTCCGAACGAAGTGTCGGACTTTGATTGTCCGTAATGACCAAGCCAATCCTACTCACTAGCTCAAGTGCATCGACCTGATGCTCCGGTGCGACGAATATAGTGGTTTGACGCAACTTTCGATCGTAGTCCGGACGACACCGAATCTGTTGATTCTGCAATGTCGCCTCGATCAACTTCACCTCCCACTCGTCTCCTGTCCGATAGATCTCGACCCAATCATCCGTACTAAAAAGTTCATCCGATTGTTGTGCCATGAGTGCGTCCCTCCTAGATCGGGTTCGCAGTGCGGAAAATATAGACAGATATTTGGGAGTTTGGGGTTGCTGCGCTCGATTCAACCTGCAGGCTTTTGGTTATTCCGCCTGTCGGTACTTGTCGAGAATGGGATTTCGGTGAGCGAACGGCGGTGCGCTGTGTCCCGATCTCCGACCAAATACCGTCCTGAGACAGATTCCGACTCCGATGGTGTTCGCAGCGAGGAACATGGGCAACCCCACGTGCGGGATGGACGTTGCCATGAAATAGATCCAATAGCCCGCGATCACCGCTACGACCTTTGGTTGGTGGGAAAAGATTGTTTGCCCCATTGATAGGAAGATTGCCGTCTTGCCGTAGATTGCTATCGGGAGCAAGATCGAGACAAATAACAGCACAAACGGGATACCGATTATTGATAGCACCAACACGGTAATGAGACTAGGGGCGGCGATCAGCACAACCAGTCCAAGCAGTGTGCTGCCAATGGGACGGTGAGAGATAACGTGCGCCATGGTATTCATCCGTTGCGGGAATACGGCATAAACCGAAATGTGAACCAACGTTAGTGCGATGAAAACCAACACGCCCCACCCAAATTTTGCGGATTTCCCCATGCCCCATGCCTCCTGCGGCCGCATGATTAGCCATGCGGAGGCGGGGATAAACTTCCAGCCATTAACCTCCCTATGTATGCCCTCAAGATACTGCTTTCCCCGAATCTTCCCCAATACCGTGGTGACGCTGCCGAGAACCACCGCCCCCTCTTGCACCTCAACGTCACCTTTTAGAACCAGCACGTCGTTGCTAACCTTGCCCCGAAGCGTCAAGTTGCCGCCAATTACAACCAAACTCTCGACTGCCTCCTTGGGATTAAGGTGATAATTTCCGCCAATCTGCACTACCTGTTGATTAACGTCCACACTGCGGGCGATCTCTGACGGCTGAGTATCCGGATCCGAGTCGTCCGTCGATGTCTCTTCGGGGTCGTCGCGAGTCTGAGTCGTCTCCGCGGAATTTTCCGTGGGTTGTGCCGGAGTCGATTGTGCTGGAACTGGTTGAGGGAGAGCCAGTTGTAAGCTAAACCACAAAACGAAAGATAGGAACGGGAATTTTGTCATCTGAAATCTCTTAAAAGTGATTCATAAGGGAGGGCGGTGAAAACCACGAAATACCGAGGGATGATGCTAGTATATATTGTATTCAATTACAGATCGCATACTGTATACCGACCCACTAAAATACGCGGTTTACCACGATTGTGCACACCTAAGGCGCCAATAATCTAGATATTGTATGTCATCAAAAATCATCCACCAAATAACTAGTACTATACAGAGTTTTGCGAATTTTGTCAACTATTTGTGGATGATTTTTCGATATTTTTCGTTCTGGCTCGGAATTCGTACCGTAGATGAGCGAAACGAGATGAGAAATCGAGGTATTGACGATTGTTAATCGTACTTCCGACAACGAATGCGATCGGGCTAGAATAAAGAGAGGTCAAATGAGCGAATAGCGTATGATTAAGGGAACGGTTAGTGAGTAGGATTTCTATCGCGTTCGTTATTCGCTCAGTTGATCGATAGAGGTCCCTTTCTTAACCACACCGAGCTTTACCAAGAAATCACCAAATTGAATTTTCCATCTTCATAAAGTCTACGCTTCAAGTATGCGTCCGATTTTGTGGGCAATTGGATTCTTCCGTGTGTGTAAATATGACTGTAGTTGACTAAAGACCGAAAGCGCATTATATTGACGGTAGTCGGGAAAGTTTGCTAAGATTGAATCACAAACCGGCTCCAAAGGCATTAAACTTGCGAGCAAGGGTCAGATTGTCGTATGGCAGAAGGCAAGACCCCGCACAAGCACGCATCACGCTTTGTCGACGAACTTGGACGCCGCACCGAGCGGTGCAATCGCGGTGCTCCAAATGGTGCGAATGGATTGCGATATAGTTGATTTCTTGGGAAGATGGCGCAAAAGGAAACATCTGAATGAATGAGAAGAACTTGAAAATCATTGGCGTTCTCGCACTGGCAGTGGCTGTTGTATTATTGCATATAAAATTGTACCGCTTCGCCGAGGTCGTGCATCACGGCGCTTTAAGGAAATTGATCTGCCTTGGGCGTGTGGTCGATGTGGACACGAGTGAGAACGTCGACCAGATCCTTACATTTCGCATTCTCTCGGGACAATTCCGTGGAGAAACTGCAAGCGTCGACAACATCTGGATTGGTCGCAAGTTCAGTGACCGCACAATGAAAATAAACGACGTGCTGTTTCTCGAAATCCCTCTCAGGCATCAGAACCAAACCGCAATCAATGAAGTTCGAATGGGCGCGTACTTTCGCACTCCCTTTCTCCTGTATCTAGCCTGGCTGCTAGGGACTTTGATGATCCTCGTTGCGGGGATGAAAGGGGTACGAGCCATCTTGACGCTTTTTTTCACGGGCTTGAGCGTACTTTACATCCTTGTACCTCTGATGGTGCGCGGATTTAATCCGATAACTGTCGCATTGGGCATATCCGCGTTCCTGACCGTAGTAACCTTTGTGACCATTACCGGATTCAGTTTCAAGGTAATCTCCGGAGTCTTGGGAACGCTCGGGGGTTTGGCTGCCGTCGGGATTCTTTCCCTAATCAGCCAAAAAGCCATGGTGCTGACCGGCCTTGCGGAGGAATTCGGCTTTTTGGAACTCGGTATTGCGCTCTGGCGGACGGAAAGTTCGCACGGTTGGAATTTCGCAGGGATACTCTCCGCGGGCATCATCCTCGGCGCCGTTGGCGCTATGATGGATGTCGGAATGTCCATCTCCTCGTCTGTGCATGAAGTAAAGCAGGTCAACCCGAACATCACGGTGCGCCAGGCTATCCGCGCCGGACTGAATGTGGGTAGAGATATCATGGGCACGATGGCGGACACACTGATTTTCGCCTACCTTGGCGCTCACCTAATCACCATGTTGCTACCCACCATCGAATTTCCCGAGGTCGGCGTGCTTTACCCGTTCCTCAGGTTAGCCAATGACGAAGCAACGTCGGTTGCCATAATACAGGCTATCGTGGGAACAATAGGTTTGGTATTGACGGTTCCAATCGCCGCTACCGTTGCCGGAATCCTGACGAAATACAGGAAGGTGGAGTTGACCGAGATTCATGAAGACGCGCCGACTGCCGAAGAACTTCAGGAACTCTTGCAAATCGAGAAGCCGATCGGCAGGGGGCGATTCGCTGTCTCGACGGCAATGATTGTCGTGCTCCTCGGCACAGTCTTGATTTATCACAGATTGAATAACACAGCCGCAACCATCACCGAACAACGCGATGAGAAGGGGAATGTCGTTTCCAAGTCCGAGTATGCAAAGGGGAGGGTCTTGAGTCTGCTTGAATCCAACGCAAAGTTTCTGTTCGAGTCGGAATCGGATTACACGGAAGATTTGGATAAACGAGCGATTCCCGATGGTTTGCGAGTCGAGTTTGAATTCAACGGAGTCCCACTCTCGCAGAATGTGGATGTCGAAATCCAATCGTGGAAGGATAGCCGGTGGTTGATAACCGACAAGGACCGGGAACAAACGTATGCCGCAAGGAGGGTTGGAGACAGCTTGACCATCTACGGGGCGAATACGGAACACCATATCCTTGAGATTGAGATGTTGTCGGGACTTTATAAGGGACAGAGGCTGGTGCTGCGAAACATTGTGAATCACAACATGCCCCTGCTGAGCATTCCTGCCACGCCGGGTGATGTCGTGCTCTGCCGCGTCGGAGGCACACCCGATCAGGTTAGCTTGGTGAATATTCTTCAAGAGTATGGGCGCGACGGCTTCTTGGTGTTGATGCTGGGACTGATGTTTCTTCTGATTATTGTGATCGGGCGGATCGAAGGGGTGCGTACCGCCTTCGCCATGATAATTTCAGGGATCATTATCTATTTCTTTATGCTTCCTCTGATCACAGGCGGAACACATGCTGTCCTTGTCGTCACGTTGACGTCGGGGATGGTTGCATTTGTGTCGCTTGTATTTGTAATCGGGCCAAGCCGCAAGACGTTTTCCGCCGTTTTGGGAACAATGGGTGGAATCCTCGTCTCGGGCATGATTGTCATGTTCGCGCAGAAGTACCTTCACTTTTCCGGGTTGGAGAACGCCATGTCGGCGGACATCGTCGAAGCCATGCGAACGCCGCCCTTCGACTTCAGCCAGTTGTTGGTGGCGGGCATGTTGATGGGTGTGCTGGGCGTCGCCGTGGACGGTGCCATCGAAGTGTCCTCCTCAATGGAAGAGATTCGCCGGGCGAACCCGAACATGCCCACGTGGCGGTTAATCGCCTCCGGTATGAACGTGGGCACCGACATCCTCGGAACAATGGTGAATACACTGGTGTTTGCCTACCTCGGAGCACGGTTACTGTTAGTCCTGGCGGTGTCCGCGCCCAACGTGGATCTGTTTCAATCCCCGCCGGTCGAGCTATTGAGTGTAGGAGTGGTCGCCGCCGAAATTGTGCGGCTGTTGGCCGGGACGCTTGGTCTCGTCTTGGCGATTCCGATGACGGCAATGGTTGCCGCCTTTTGGCATTCGAAGGCTTGAAATCATGCTCGGTAACAGGTCTACTGGGTATTCACGGGGGATTTTGGCTTGCATTCACTATACGAATATGCTAGAATACCGCAATCTATGGTCGCAGCACTTGACTGAGATGGTTGGATCTACACATTCACCGTAGGATGCAGGAGTAATCTCCGCGTCGCAGCATGCTGCTGGCTGGATGGTCTCTCAATGCCATAAACTATCTTCTTCGCCGTATAAAACCCGTCACGCACGTGGAGGTGTGAAAAATACAACATAGAGGCAGACGGCTCCCGAAAAAGGGGCAACCGCAAAACAGAGTAAACCGCCAGATTCGGGCAAAGGAAGTCTTCGTAATCGATGAAGACAACCAACAACTCGGCGTTATTTCGGCCAGAGAAGGCGTAGAACGTGCCGAAGCCGTAGGGCTAGATTTGGTAGAAGTGTCGCCCAACGCGGATCCGCCTGTTTGCCGAATCATGGACTATGGCAAGTTCCAGTATGAAAAGAGCAAGCGGGCGAAAGAAGCCAAGAAGAAACAAGCCAAGGTTGTCTTGAAGACAATCCAGTTCCGATCAGATACGGCGGAGCATGATTATCAGTTCAAGAAGCGGCACGCCGAGGAGTTTTTGGCTCACGGTTGGAAGGTCAAGGCGGAGGTCAGATTCAGGGGGCGTGAGATGTTGCACACAAATCTCGGAAAGTTGATGTTGGAAAGGCTTTCTAAAGATGTCGCCGAAATTGCCGATGTTGAACAACCGCCTCGAATGGAAACACGAGTCATGCTCATGATTCTTACGCCGAAGTCATCACAAAAATCATCCTAGCAGTTGTAGGCTAATTGAGGAAAAACGGAATGCCAAAAATAAAGACGCATAAAGGGGCAGCGAAACGCTTGAAAGTAACCGGCACGGGGAAAATTCGTCGGTATCGCACCAATTCCGGTCACCTGTTTTTGACAAAGACGGCAAAACGTAAACGAAGGTTAAGACGAAGTACCCTTGCCGATCCCACAAATGTTAAAAAGCTTAATCGATTAATTCAGAACTGATGTACAATTTATTCTATTGTTGAGGAGTTAAGGATGTCAAGAGTCAAAACCGGAAGTGTCCGCCGAAAAAGCCGTAAGAGGATCGTGAAACTTTCGAAGGGGTATCGCGGTGGACGCAACAATCTGAGGCGATCTGCGGTCGAGGCGGTTGAAAAGGGTTGGAATTACGCTTATGCCCATCGGCGCGCTCGCAAGCGAGAGTTCAGACAGCTCTGGATCGCGCGAATTAACGCCGCCGCCAGAGCGCATGGAACCACGTACAGTCGCCTGATAAACGGCTTGAAAAAGGCTGGAATCAATCTGAACCGAAAAGTGTTGGCGGACATCGCCGTTCGCGATGAGAAGGGATTTGGACGGATTGTAGACCTAGCGAAAGGTTAGTATTCGGAACTGTGGAATATATCTAGCCAAAGGCTTTGAAGGGACACAGTAAGCGATTGAAGAGTCTTGATAAGAGAGAATGCGTCATCGGCTGAAAGCGCATTTTCGAAACCTATCGCCGAATTTCATCCCGGAGCTGCCGAGTTGAACGCCAAGTTGGCAAAGTAGGCTCGCGCCGGAAGGTCACCGTTATCGACCAATCAATTAAGTGAACAGGTTTTGAAATCTGTTAATTAGGGTGGTACCGCGGAAGTTGACGCCTATTGCTTTCGTCCCTAGGGACTGAAGTAATAGGCGTTTTTTGTTGCGATGCCACGGGAGAAAAACATGCAAGAAGAGTTGAAGAAAATCGAGGCTGAAGCTCTTTCCGAACTTACAGCAGTGGTGAATTCAACCGAGCTTGAGGAACTTCGGATTAAGTACTTTGGACGGAAGGGACTGTTATCCACCGTAATGCGGGGAATGGGAAAACTCTCCGCGGCTGAGCGTCCGGTCATCGGGAAACTGGCAAATGAGGTTAGGCAGAATCTGACGAGGGCTTTTGAGGAGGTCGGCGAACAATTAGCTCGACAGGAACGCGAGAACCAGCTTGAAATGGAGGCGATTGATATCACCTTGCCGGGCAGGCGCCCAAAGTCCGGGATAAAGCACCCCATCACGCAAACTCTTGAGCGGATCCAGCAGATTTTCCGAGGGATGGGATTCCACGTCGCCGACGGACCGGAAATCGAACACGAATACTACAACTTCGACGCGCTGAACACGCCCGCGGATCACCCTGCCCGCGATCTTCAGGACACGCTGTACATCGCTGATGAGGTGCTCTTGCGAACGCACACGTCTCCGGTTCAAGTGCGTTTCATGGAAAAACATGCACCGCCGGTGCGGATTATCGTACCGGGAAAAGCCTATCGACTCGACTACGATGTGTCACATACACCGACCTTCCATCAGGTCGAAGGGTTGCTGGTCGATTACCATGTCACGTTCAGTGAGCTGAAAGGGGTTCTCCAGTCTTTCGCGCGCCAGATGTTCGGCGATCAAACCGATATGCGGTTTCGACCGCACTTCTTTCCTTTTACGGAGCCGAGCGCCGAGGTCGATATCTCCTGCACGGTGTGCAGCGGCAGCGGCTGCCGCACCTGTTCCGGAAGCGGGTGGCTCGAGATTTTAGGCGCGGGAGCCGTCGATCCGAATGTCTTCGAATATGTCAACTACGATCCGGACGAGGTCACCGGCTTTGCATACGGTATGGGTGTCGAGCGCATCGCGAGCTTACGCTACGGCATTCCGGATATACGCGCGCTCTATGAGAACGATTTGCGGTTTTTGAGGCAGTTTTGAGAGAAATGGATTGGAAGGGCGGTAGGTTGGAAGGAAGCAGTCTCACGTGTATGGGAGTGGAAAGAAGGGTAATTCGGTATGGGACGACGTAGTGGTTAATATAGATATAGTACTCATGGGATGCTAGGTGACTGTCTGGACTGTGATTTACAGGATTCAGAGATTGCCCTGATTGTCAGTGTTTACAGTAAAACCAAAAGTCATTTATACATTGTGATAGGTTCGGTTTTCTAACCGAACCGGTATTCATCCAGCCCTGTAGGTACAGTTAGAAAGGGATTGCTATCGCGCTCCTTATCCAGTCGCTTAATCGCACATACCGAAAAATGTGAATCCGTGTTTTCGAGAACAACTCGGTTTCAAGGCGAAATTGGAGATTTGAGGATTGAGGTTTTCATTGTAACGTATGATTCGAAAGCGGAGAAACATCACCTATGAATGTGTCGATAAACTGGTTAAAAGAATACATTGACTTTGACCTTTCTCCCGAGACCTTGGCGGATCGATTGTTGATGCTCGGGGTTGAGGCCGAATCTATCAAACAACTCGGGGAGGGGTTGGACGGCGTGGTGGTAGGGAGAATAAACGCTGTTAAAAACCACCCAAATGCAAACAAACTCGTCCTTTGCGATGTTGATGTGGGACAGGATGTCGATTTGCAGATTGTTTGCGGCGCTCCGAATGCGCGCGAAGGGCTCGTTGCCCCCGCCGCGCTGGTTGGGACTCAGTTGGCTACCGGCTTGAGGATAAAAGCGGCGAAAATCCGCGGTGAAGAATCGCGCGGAATGCTCTGCTCGGAAAGGGAACTTGGAATCGGCGAAGACACGTCCGGTTTGATGGAGCTCCCTGATGATTCTCCTGTCGGCGCGCCGTTAGCGACGGCGATGGGGCTGGACGACGTTGTATTGGAACTTGAGATTACGCCGAACCGCCCGGATTGTCTCAGCATGATTGGCGTAGCACGGGAAATCGGGGCGGAAACGGGCAACCCTGTTAAGCTGCCGGCAGTCCACGTGAAAGAAGGTACGGCGGATATCCGGGAACTGACTAGTGTTGCGATTGACGCGCAGGAGTTATGCCCACGGTACGCGGCTCGGGTTATTCGAGGCGTCAGGATTGCGCCATCACCAAACTGGCTGCAGCAGAAGCTCGAATCGGTCGGCGTTGGGACAATCAATAACGTCGTTGATATTACGAACTTTGTCCTGATGGAATGCGGTCACCCGCTCCACGCCTTCGATTATCATAAACTGGCTGAAAACCGGATTGTTGTGAGACGGGCAGCGTCCGACGAAACCCTCACAACGATTGATGGAACGGAACGGAAACTCTCGTCGGACATGCTGGTCATAGCGGATGCCGAGAAACCGGTCGCGCTGGCGGGAGTCATGGGAGGATTTGATTCGGAGATTTCCGACCAATCGGTCGATGTGCTGCTTGAGAGCGCGTACTTCCATCCACCGAGCATTAGAAAAACCTCAAAAGCGCTGGGTATGCACACCGAGGCTTCGCACCGATTCGAGCGCGGCGCGGATCTGGAGGGGGTTATACCGGCGATTAATCGTGCGGCTCAGTTAATCGCGGAACTTGCCGGAGGAGAAATCGCGAAGGGAATCGTCGATGTTTATCCGGGGAGACGGCCCCCGGTGCAAGTAAAACTGAGACCGGAGCGCGTCAACTTCGTGCTCGGAACTGAAATCTCCTCCTACGACATGATTGAGATTCTAACCCATCTCGGATTCAACGTGTCGCCCACATTTGAAGTCACGGTTCCGACGTTTCGACCGGATGTCAGCCGCGAGATTGATCTAATCGAGGAAATCGCGCGCGTGCACGGCTACGACAGAATCCCGGTAACGATGCCCACGGGCGATATTCCGACCGCTCCATCGACCGCAAAATCGGAGTTGCGAGAACGAGTGAGAGACTACCTTGTCGCGTCGGGGATGGTGGAAGCCATAAACTACTCCTTTTACGACGCACAGTGTCTTGATCGTATACGGCTTGAGACATCCGATCGCGCGAGGGATGCGCTGAAAATCCGCAATCCTCTGAGCGAAGACATGTCAATCATGCGAACAACACTCATCCCCAGTCTGCTTGAGAATGCACAGCGGAATCGAAACTATCGCGTAGAAAACATTCAACTTTTCGAGATGTCCAAAGTGTTCGTGCCTAGCGGAAACTCAGAGTTGCCTAACGAGCCTGAACGTGTGTCAGGTGTCATTGCGGGAAATGTTGGGGCTGGTGTTCATGGCGATCCGTACCGAGCGGCGGATTTCTTCGACATCAAAGGAGTCATTGAAGGTTTGCTCAACACCTGCGGTATATCCGATTACGCCATCGCAACCACACGGCATCCCGTGTTGCATCCCGGTCGAAACGCATCTGTCGCTGTGAATGGAGAATCTCTCGGTATTTTTGGTGAAGTTCACCCGGAGGTGCTTGAGAGCTACGATCTTGGGTACAAGGCATACCTGTTTGAGTTTGACTTCGAGGTCTTGGCAGATGCGGCAGATTTAACTCGCCGGGTTGAGCCGATTTCAATCTATCCGAGCGTTAATCGGGACCTTGCCATCGTGGTAGACGCCGATCTTCCCGCAAGTGGTCCCGATGAACTCATCCGTTCTGCCGGCGGCGCTTTGGTCAGATCTGTGCGTCTGTTCGATCTCTACATCGGAGACCAAGTGGCGGATGGCAAGAAAAGCCTCGCGTATGCCATCGAATACTCCTCCCCGACGGAAACCCTTACTGATGAACAGGTAGATCAGGTTCACGAAAGAATTGTCAAAAGGCTAAGTTCGGAATTGGGTGGTGAGTTGCGTAGTTAGTAAAGTAGTAGTCACACGCCGTGTGCCGTAAAGCGGTATACACCACCCAACTGTAGGTTGAATCATTCTCCAAGTCACGACCTCCTTACCACGTGTGCTGATAGCCCCAGCGCGATAGAAGACTCGCTACGAACCGAACTGCGGAAATCCTAACCACAATCCGTCAATGAACAAGGCAATCTACGTTCACAAGATTTTCTCCTCCATAGCGCGGCAGTACGACTTCCTCAATTCGCTCCTGAGTCTCCGGTTCGATCGTTCATGGCGAAGGTTTACCGCTCGTGTCAGTGGCGTCACACAGGGAAGTAAGGTGCTCGATGTCTGCACGGGCACGGGTGAACTCGCTCTCGCCTATGCTGATGAAATGGGTGTGAATGCGAGCGTAATCGGTACAGATTTCTGTTTTGAAATGTTGGCGGTCGGCAAGCGGAAGGTTGAGAAACAGAAACGACCGAAGGTTTTTTTCCCTATAGAGGCGGACACGCTCGTGCTCCCGTTTGCGGAGAACGCATTTGATGTGGTGTCGGTCGGGTTCGGAATCCGAAATGTTTCCGACCTGGAAGGTGGTATCCGAGAAATGGCACGGGTAGCCGTCAGCGGCGGACGTATCGTGATTTTGGAGTTTACACAACCGAATGATCGGCTGTTTCGGTGGTTCTACTACTTTTACTTTACGAAGGTTCTGCCCTTCATCGGGAATCTGGTCTCGAAAAACAGAGACGATGCTTACGGCTACCTCCCGAAATCTGTGATGGATTTTCCCGACTGTGAGGAATTGGGACGGATGATGCGGTCATGCGGACTGGAGGATATTAAGTTCTATCGGAAGACGTTTGGCATCGTCGCCATTCATGTCGGACGGAAAGGATGAGAAGCGGAAGAATAATAGCGGACAGCGCCTAACCTTCAAAGCCAAAAGCTGGTGCGCAGGGGATTTCTATGGAAGCTCTATCGCCTTCGTTATTCACTCAGTTGATCACTCATTATCCATTCGCTTGATTGCACCCTACGGACTATTCGTTCGCTTAATCGTCTCTTACGAGTTTTTCCACGTGCGCGACCACCGACTCCGACAACCCCTTCAGGCTGTACCCGCCCTCCAATGCCGAAACCACTTTACCCTCGGCTGTTTTCGCCGCAACGTCGAGCACGATTGAAGTGAGAATTGCGAACCCTTCGCCGGTCAGATGGATGGCGGCAAGCGGATCCAACCGGTGGGCATCAAATCCTGCCGAGATGAGTATGAAGTCCGGCGAAAAGTTCAACAACGCCGGAGTGAGCACCTTCTCGAAGGTTTCCACATAAGTAAAAATATCGCTCCTTGCCGCGACCGGAGCGTTGAGCGTTGTACCGACCGCATCTCCGGAACCTGTCTGGTTGGCTGCACCGGTGCCGGGATATAACGGTGACTGGTGAATGGAGAAGAAGAAGACCGACGGGTCGGCATAGAATATATCCTGCGTGCCGTTGCCGTGGTGTACATCCCAATCAATAATCGCTACTTTGGGAATACCGTGCTCGCGCTGCAGGTAGCGAGCCGCAATCGCGATATTATTGAACAGGCAGAATCCCATACTTCTGCTTGGCGTGGCATGGTGTCCCGGTGGACGAACGAGCGCGAAAGCGTTACGAACCGTTCCCGCCATTACCACGTCAACCGCTCTCAATAACCCGCCTGTTGAGCGGCGGGCAATGTCGAACGATTCACGCGCAACGGGAGTGTCGTAGTCAAGGTTGATTTCCTGCTCGCAGCATCGCCGTACATGCTCAATGTAGTCGCTGGTGTGCGCGTACCGGAGTTGCTCCACGGCGGCATGGATTGGTTCGATTTGATGCAGTTCTTTCCAATAGTCTGATTCCTGAATCGCCTTGATCCCGGCTCTTATGCGATCCGGACGTTCGGGGTGCCCCGGTCCCGTGTCATGGTTGACATAATCGGGGTGATACGCCAAACCAGTTTTTTCGCACGTGTCCATGCGTCTCTCCGACTATCCGCCGACAACCTCATGCGTCGTCTTGAATGCCGCACCCATCTCCTCCATCAGCGCGATGGATTCATTTCCCGTTTGCTGCGTAACAGCGGCGATAGCATCTTTGACGACCGTCACGTTGTAACCTCGTTCAAGCAAGCCGACGGCAGCAGCCTTGACACAGTAATCGGTGGCTACACCGTAGACAATGTATTCATCTCCACCGGCCGCCTCAAATATCCCGGGCGCGCTGGGATTGGTGAACACGTCGTAAGTTTGTTTCTCCAACAGAATCTGATCGGCGTCTTGGATCTGATTGGCTGGCGCCGTTTCTGTTGCGTCATTCTCAAGCACAAGCGTAGCCGTCGTGGTTGTTTCCTCAATTTTCTTCTGTCCCGGAGTGTTCTGGACGCAATGAGGGGGGAAAACTTCAAACTCTTTGTCATCCGAGCCATGGGCATCTGCGGAGGCGACAATCTTGATGCCGTTCTTTACGGCGTAATCCGTCAATGCTTTTAAGTTGCCCCTAATCTCTTCGGCGCCGGGCACGGATAGCGCTCCATCTCGGCTGATAAAATCATATTGGGTGTCGATGTCTACGAATACTTGTCGTGCCATGGGAATATCCTCCATCGGTTTGGGGCTGGAAGAATGGAAGGTTGGAAGATTTCACTCCTCACCATCCTTGACCTGTTTGGAAAATAGATGCCAATGCCGATTTCTTGTTTGAGTGGCTACTTCGTCAAGAGTGCGGGAGTAAGTTTGCGCGGTTTATGCGAACAGGTTTTTAGGCTTTCATACACGCCATCAACAACTCTTCGGGAATGCCACCGTGACGAAGGATTTTTGGGGGCGAAATCGAGAGATCCAGTACCGTCGAGGCGACTTTCGTGAAGGTGGTTCCGCCGTTTACAATCAGGTTGACGCGATCTCCTAGTTGTGTGTCCACGTCCTCGGCAGAAGTTGCCGGGTTCTCCCCCGATCTGTTCGCACTAGTGGTTGCGATTGGACCGCCAAAGCCGCGTAGGAGTTGTAACGCCAACGGATGATCTGGCATTCGGACGCCCACGGTAGTCCCACCCGCGGTAATTTCCGGCGGTAAATCTCGCGCTTCAAGGATGAGTGTCAACCCTCCGGGCCAAAATCGATCAGCAAGTCGAGAAAAGGATTTTGAAGGAGACCGGGCGACCCGTGTCACATCTTCAATCGAGCCTAGGAGAATCGCAATCGGCTTGTCCTCAGGTCGTCCCTTTATCCGATACAGCTTTCGCACCGCTTCCGGCTGCAACGGGTCGACTCCGACACCGTATACGGTATCGGTCGGAAAGGCAACAACGCCGCCATTATTTAAAAGTTCAACGGCATGATTGAGTAGTTGCGGAGAAAACGAATTCACGAATATAGGCAATCCAAGTTACTACTCAATCCGGTAGGTCGGGCTTCTGGCCCGACCCGCGAACGGGATGAATAAACTGATAAAAACATTGAGAGAATGGCAAACCGCCCTACGACGCCATCTGATGTTGTAGTTCTGCAATCGGTCCGGCAGCGGAAGCGTTAAGGTCAAGCGCATCCCGTTGTCCGGCTTGATACTGGTGATACGCGATGCCGGCAATCATAGCGCCGTTGTCGGTACATAGGTTGATGGGCGGATAGTAGACGTTTGCGCGGAGGCGATCCGCGGCTTTGGACATTGAGGCGCGGAGTTGACTGTTCGCGGCGACGCCGCCGGTCAGCGTAATGGCATTTGCGCCTTTCTCTTCTGCGGCGCGGATGGTCTTTTGCACCAGCACGTCCACGACAGCAGCCTGAAAGCTTGCCGCGATATCTTCGATAGGAGGCATTTTCCCAGAGGATATTGCGTTTTCCACATAATATCGAACGGCGGTTTTTATCCCGCTGAAACTAAACTGATAACCGCCGCTGTCAATCATTGGGCGGGGAAACTCAATCGCCGACGGATTGCCCTGCTTTGCCAAGTCGTCGATGACCTTCCCGCCGGGAAAACCGAGACCGAGATACTGCGCCACCTTGTCATACGCCTCGCCGGCGGCATCGTCCAGCGTACCCCCGAGCACTTCATAACGCCATCCCGATTGCACCTTTACCAGAAGCGTGTGCCCCCCGGAAACCGTCAAGCAAACGTGCGGAAACGGGAGTTCCTCGTGCACCATAAAGTTCGCGTAGATGTGCCCTTCGATGTGATTAATGCCGAGCAATGGAAGGTCATGCGCGTATGCCAGAGATTTCGCCGCGGCAACTCCGACGAGCAACGCCCCTATTAATCCGGGGCGATTCGTCACTGCAATTGCACCGAGATCGTCAAACGTAGTTCCGGCCTCGATCATCGCTTGATCTACGATAAAGTTAATCGACTCGACATGCTTCCTTGACGCCAGTTCGGGTACAATCCCGCCGTACTCCCGGTGCAGGTCAACCTGTGAAGAGATGATGTTGGATAAGACCTCTCTGCCATCGACGACGACAGCGGCGGCAGTTTCGTCGCACGAGGTGTCAATTCCAAGGATGTTCATCTGTGACGCCGTTCATGAATCAATATCAGAATTATCACTTCTCGGGGCTGGTTGCCGCCCCCAAATTTGCATCACGTTCTTGGATTAATTCGGAAATCGCCGGTTCAAGGGCATGTCCTCGCAGATCCACTTTGCGAATCATGCCTTCGTGATCAATGAGGAAAGTCTGCGGAATCGCCATGACATTATACTTTTGAGCAATGTCGTTTTCCCCTGTGTCATTAAGAAACTGAGGCCAAGCGATATCGTGCTCCTCAATGTATGCCACTAACTTGGATTTTTCGTGATCCAGGCTGATGCCGACTATCTCAAATTCCCGATCTTTAAACTCCTCGTATGCCCTCTTCAGATGAGGTGTCTCCGCGCGGCAAGGCGCGCACCACACCGCCCAAAAATCGAGTAATACGACTCTGCCGTAGTATTGTTCCAAGGAAAGGTCATTCCCGTTCACATCCTTGACATGGAAATCCATTGCCGGTTTTCCGACAAGCGCGTCCGGAGAGACCATTTGGAATCTATTGGACGGGATTTCGCCGTTGCGCGACTCTCTGTCCGAGGCTAACATCCTTTTGGCAGTCTCGGCAAAGGGACGAGAGCCGTGCTTGGGGTGATCGACAAGCTGCTGATAAGCGACGTCCGCTTCGTTATGCCGTCCCAACTTGTCATAGACCAGTCCCATCTCTAGCCATGCGACCCCCGGGAACGAACCATCCGGGTAGTCCTTTGTGAGGCGTCGATACGTCTGGAGCGCCTCCTCGGGGCGATCTGCGCGGCTCAGCGCATTGCCTAGGATATAATGGACTCGTGCTACCCTTTTGTACCCGGGATGCTCATTAACAAATTCCGCCGCTTTATCGATAAGCGTGTTTAAGTCGCCCGAGCCGCTGCCTTCGAGCGTCTTCTTGTGAAGTCTCTTTATCGCTTGGTATTCATAAGCCGGTTTGATCGAGTCTCCGTAGACGACGGCAGTGCAGGTCACGACTGCGAGAATACAAACAATCGGGACGAACTGTCGGCAGTAATGTATGTTTCGAAGATTCATGGTATAGCCTCCTCGGGCAATCTTGAGTTAGTAACAGACTTACGCAGTACGATTTTTAATTATACCATTTTTACAGATGGAAGTCCATTGGCTGTGTGGACTAAGTCATGTAGGTTGGGTTGAACGGTCAAACTCGAATACATGTCAACACCAAAAGAAAATTCGACTAAAAAAACACCGTCTTGCCGATAGGGTGAGTGAAACCCAACCCACGAAATACCTGTAATCGTAGGGTCGAGGTTTTCTCGCCCAATGGGTTGGGAGACCCAACCCCTACGAAGAATCCTGCGTCCGTGCAGTTCTCGTTGTTGCCTCGTGACGATGAAATGTGAACACAACCCGTCAACTTCAATCATATTACTTGAACTGAAAAGAGTAGAGCTTGGCGTTTTTGAAGTAGAAGCGCAGCTTTATCGGCTGGTTAGCCAGCGCGCTCACGTCAGAGCTGCCGTTCCACGAGACAACTTGGGACGTACCGGATCCCGTGATTGGGTCGGCATCGTCGAAGCTAAATCCCGGCAATTTCTTGTGGTTTGCCCTCAAGACCTCAACCCGAACCTCGCCGAGCCCCGGTCCGGCGGCGATTGGTGCCATGCTTGTGTTCAGGTACAGGCTAGAGCCGGAGAACCCGAACGGGCGGGTCGTCATCTGACCGAAGGACTCTGGCTCATGGAGAATTTGCCGCTCGGTATAGATGTGTTGTAGTTCATCCTCGGATCTGTCCTTGGTAACCCAACCCTTCCCACTGTCGAGAGAGACGAATCCGTCCAGACGCGAGACCGCCAACGCAATCCCTTCCACAGACTTGTCGCCTAACTCAAAGGCAATTTCAGGCGATCGGCTGTTGGTGCCGATATAGTAGATGAGGATCCGGTCCCCGTGAACGATGACGGTTTCGGCGTACACGCTGCTCGAGTCAAAGTCCGACCGTGAACCGCCGCGGGGGATGAATGGTTCCCGGTAGTTCCGCTGAAAGTGGAATCCGTCCCGGCTGAAGACGACCTCCGGATGGTGGGTTACATTGGTGGTGCGGAAGATCCACAGCAAGCCGACGTAGATCCCCTCGTACGGGATGAGCGGCATGCTATAAAACTCGGTATCGGGAAAATCGTGCTCGTCCGGTACCAGGATAATCTCCGGTTCGCTCCAGTGTATCATGTCCGGGCTCTCCGCCCTGCCGACAAGCCGTTTGCCGTACGGTCCCCGCCAGTGGTGGCTGGCTTCCATGGTAACGTAATACGTCTCGCGTATCGGATCCCAGCCTTGGAACCGACCAGCCCAACGCCCCAACTCCTGCCCCGTATCAATGACGGGGTTGCCTTCGTAGGGAGTCCAGTGGAGCGCGTCCGGTGAATAGAAGAGATTGTATTGCATCCCTCGTGTATGCGTGTCGCCGATCATGAGCATCGCCTTGTACCGTTTGGCGGGATGCTTCTCGTGCAAATCCAGGAAACCCGGCGATGTCGGTAGATTCTCTTTTACGGGGAGGATGTTATTGTCTGTCGAGCCGTCGAACTCAACGAGTCCCAACGAGGGTCGCTCCCAGCGAATCCCATCCTCGGACGTCGCCAGGCACATCACTTCGCCTCGGGTATCCCACTGAATGCCCGATGCGCCGCCGGGAACCGGCTTGCCGTTTTCGAGGCGTACTGTGGTGGTTGAGGAGGAGTACCACATCTTGAAGATTTGCTCGGTTGGGTCAAAAAACACCGTGATGGGCCGCATGAAGTTCCCTTCCCACGGACGCTCAGGTCGGAGGATGGGGTTGTCATCCACCTTTACCGCAGGGTTCAGTCCCTGCTTTGCGTTGATCAAACTTTCGACCAGGAAATCATCGAAAAAGAGCTGCTTGGTGGATCCAATTTCAATCATCGCCATTGTTTTTCCCTATCCGTTTCGACAAGTGCTTGTTCGTGCGGGATTCATGCCCTGCCGGATCACTCAATGCTGATTTTATCTTCATGAAAAGGCGTTGTTGTTCAACCAGTCCGCTGCTTAATCGCACCTCTCGATGTTCAAATGCCCATTGCAACATCCCGTCCACAATGGCTTGGTTTTTCGCATAATCGTAGGTGCGGAGTTCGTGTCGTTTCACCGCTTTCAAAGCGACCGTTGCACGTTTCCAGCTTTCAATCCACCGTTGAGCGTTCTCTTGAGGTGAAGTCTTCATACGAATCAGTCCCCGTTATATTATCACATAAGTTGCCGCATGTCGTCCCACTGAGGCATGCCGTCTTCCGGTCGTTAGTATGCTATACAATTGCGGAATGAGACGATTTCCCGCTTCTATCTGCGTCAGCTTGATTTTCGTTTTGCTTGAGCGTTATTCCCTACAGAATTCATCAAAATTCGTTGGCTACGAACACCAAATCAAGAATGTTCACAAACCCATCTCCGTTCACATCAGCCTCAGGCTTGTCCGTCCCAAGAGCCTGCGCCACCAGCGTTAGGTCTAGGATGTTCACCACACCGTCGTCGTTTACGTCGGCGGGATTCTTTGGTTTCACTCGCAGATACATCTCCCCGTCAAGGTTAGCCAGCGCGTGCTCCGTGTTCACCAATCCGCTGGCGACGCCTTGCGCCTCCTCGGGAAGTGTGATGACGTGCGGAGCGCCGCTGTGGTTGTATAGTGCCCACCCGTTCGTAAACTCGCGGACATAAAGCCCATCTATACCTTGATACAGTTGCCCCTTCTCGCCCACCGGTCGCCCCAAATCCGCATCCCAGAAATCGTACCAGTAATGTGTCCACTTTACGGGCTCGGTGAAAACGACATACCCATTGGAGTGCGTAAGGCTCAAGGTCGTTATGGCGCGCATCCAGCGGAGATTCATGGGACTGTCGGGTGGTTCGGTGGGTATGCTCCAGCCTTCCAGTCCATTGATACGGGGTTGGCGGAGATTAGTATCTAGCCAATAGAGAGAGTCTTCAATCTCGGTGAGGCTGTCGTGCAAAGCGTCTTCGGCGTGAAACGCGGGAAAAACAGTTTCCATAAAGCCGCCATTGACGTAAGGCCCGGTTATAGGGAGTATGGCTCTATTGGTATTACCCATAATCAAAAAATTGGGGCGCGTGGCCGCTTGAATTCGGCGGACAATGTTAAGCCGAGCGCGTCGCTCCTCTTCCAAGGAGTAAGGGAAATAGTCGCGCGTTCCATCCCAACTGCCGAGAACGCGCCAACTGTCGCTCCAATAATCAAATATGATTCCGTCATATAAACCGCACTTGTCGACGGCTATAGCCTGCTCAACAATGCGATCCTGAACTTCCGGTTGTGTGATGTCCATTATGCCATTGGTCCATATGGTTCCGTCGGAGTCCCTTCCTAAAAAGATATTACCCTGTTCATCTCGTAGCCAATGGGGCCAGTCTTTTGGAAACGAGTTCAGGGAGGCGGCACGAGCACTAAGAGTCCTCAATTGAATGATATTGGGATTATTGGCAAGCAATTCATCTCGCTGACGGGTAGCATGTTCAATATTGCCGCGTGTGGCAAATGTGTTGCCGGTTTCGAAAAGAAATAATCCAAATACGTCGCCGCCGAACCAGAGATCGTGCAGCGCAAGATTTTCCGCTTCTGACAAATCGGGACGATTACTAACAGGATATGCGCCAAACCCGGTCCACCGAGAAAAGATTGATGGATAGTTTCTGTTTTCCAATCGTGGTTCAAGCGGCAGGGACGGCATGTCACACGTTTGATCGTAGTAAAATATATCTAGCGAAAGCGAATCAAGCGGCGAATGATCTACTATATGATTGTACTGGATTTCGAGTTTGTAAAGCGATGTCAAATTGGAAAGTGGGCTCACATCCACAATCTGATTGTTGTTTAACTGGAGGACTTGCAAGTTGGTGAGATTCGAAAGCGGGGAAATGTTAACAATACGACACCCACCCAAATCAAGATACTTCAACGTGGTCAAGTGAAAAAGCGGGGCCACATCCGAAATAGGATTGACGCGAGCATTTAACTCAACGAGCCGTGGCAGGTGCGCGAGCGGCCCGAGGTCGTTAATCCGATTGTCAGGTACGATCAGAATTTCAAGTTTTATCAGTCTCGACAGGGGGCTAATGTCATTAATCTGGTTGAATCGAAGATCAAGACTTCGCATGTTAGTCAGGTGCGCCAAAGGAGACAGGTCGGCAATGGCGTTCTGACCAAGGGATAGACTAACCAATTGGGTTGCGGTATCAAGCCCCGACAATTCCATGATGCCTCTACGGTTTGCATCAAGGTATGTCAGGAGATTCATGTCGTCTTGCGTGATAGGGGCGCCACGCGGGATGTCCAACGCATCGGCGATGGCTGCGCGGAGGTTGGGGTCGGGTATCTCAACAACCTGCGCAAACACAGCGCTGCCCCAAACAATAGTGAGCAAAAAACTGAAAGTGATTTTCTGTTGGAATTTCATCGCTTTCCCGCTTTTAATCTGTGAAATCTGCGTAATCTGTTTAATCCGTGATTCAGAATTGATTAGCCACGAACACCAAATCAAACACATTCACTACCCCGTCCTTGTTCACGTCCACCGGGTTTTAACTGGTCACCGATCACAGGCCACTGGCCACTATTTTACAATCACCATCCGCCGCGACGCCGCATAATCACCCGCCCGGAATTGATACATATAAATCCCGCTAGCAACCGCTTCCCCGTCTTCGTTGCGTCCGTCCCAATACGCCGCCTTTCCACGTTCCGCGTAATGCCCCGCCGCCTGATTCCCGAGCGCTAACCGCCGCACCTGCGTCCCCTTTGTGTCATAAATCGTAATCGCCACCTCCGCCTCCTGCGCGAGACGATACGGTATCCATGTCTCCGGATTGAAGGGGTTCGGGTAATTCGGCAACAGCGTCGTCTCTTTCGGCGTCAACGCCGCAAGCAACTGTTCAAGGAAGCGGATTCCCCGTTGAAAATTCGCATCACCGACACCTAAACCCTGTGCGAGTGCAAGCCATTTCTCGACATCCGCGGCGCTAACAATCGACGGGTCTAGGGAATATGCTGAAGGCGCCGCTCCGCCGCCCCCGATCGCCCCGGCAACCTGAACAAGGTCAAACACATTAACCACCCCATCCCCGTTCACATCCCCCTGCAAGCCATCTTTCCCGAATGCTCGCGCCACCAACGTCAAGTCTAGGATATTTACCACTCCATCCCCGTTTACATCCGCTGGATTTTGTGGTTTCATTCGCAGGTACATCTCCCCATCGTAGTTGGGAAGTGTGTGCGTCGTACTTTCTACCCCAGTCGCAACGCTGGTAACGAGTTCGGGCAATGTAATCTCCTGCGTTTCTCCGCTGCGGTTGTAGACCGCCCACCCATTAGTAAACTCCCGGATGTAAAGACCTACTCGTCCTTCGTAGAGCTGCGCCTTCTCCTCGCGGAGCGGTTGCCCGAGGTCGGCGTCCCAGAAGTCGTACCAGTAGTGCAGGTGATCGCCACCCTCGTCGAGCAGAACATAGCCATCCGAATGTGTTAGGCTTAGGGTTGTCATGGCACGCATCGCGCGGAGATTAGTCGGTCCAAAGGGTGGTTTTGTGCGATCCCCCGATCCTTCAAGCCCGTGTATGTGTGGCTCTCTAAGATTCTCGTTCGCCCATAGGAGCGTGCTTTCAATTTCATTTAGATAGATTTCAAGTTCTCTGCTGTCTTCGTTGCCCGGCACGCCTGTTTCCATGAAGAGACCGTTTATGTAGTGACCATCGCGCCGGGGCTGACTAATATTGACATTAGCCAAAATCAGGAAGTCGGGCCTCGTTTCAGCCCGGATGCGCCGTAGAATGTTCTCCCTGGCGGCGAGTTCCTCTTCATGGGTTCGATATCCGTGAAGTAAATGGGCGTCCTCTCGCCAATGATCGATCATTATACCATCGTATAAGCCGCATCGCTCGACAGCAAGAGCCGCACGAACAATGCTTTCCTGAACTTCGGGATGTCCGAAATCAATGTGGACGTGGCCATCTGGCCATATAAAACGATTCCCTTGCACGTCTCTTGTCCAATGCGGCCAATCCTCGGGTAACACGTCGTGATGAAAAGCTCTAAAAGGAATGCTAAGCAAGAAAATCATATTGGGATTGCGGGCGAGAAATTCGTCTCTTTGCCGCATAGCCTCGTCAAGGTTGCCGACAAGCTTACGAACAAGAATGTTCTTTTCGGGCGCGTGCACCCAATTCAAACCGAATTGAGGTCTACTGAACCACAAATCATGACTTGCCATATTTTCGAAATCCGATAATTCTGTACGATTTCGAACACTAATCCAACCGAGGTCTGACCATGGGGTAAATATTGATGGGTGACTTCTATTGTCTATCCGCTCGTTAACCGGAAACGGCGGGAGTTCGCAGATTTCATCGTACAGAAAATAAGTTAAACTGAGCCCATCAAGCGGAGTGAGGTTCGTGACGGGGTTGACCCGAATATCTAACACTTCTAAATTTGTTAGATTCGCAAGCGGACTCACATCGACAATTCGATTGTTGTACAGATTCAATTCGGTGAGTTGCGTCAGATTTGCAAGTGGACGGACATTAATAATTAGGTTGCGTCGAAGATCGATAAATTCCAAGTTTGTCAAATGTGCAAGCGGACCGACATCGACAATCGCTGTATAGTCGAGATGTACCACTTTCAGCTGTATGAGATTGGCAAGCGGGCCGATATTTTCAATCTGATTGCCGCCCAGGTGTAATTCGGTGAGTTGTGTGAGATTTGTGAGGGGACTGACAATGGGGATTAGGTCGCTGATGTTATTTCTAGCAAGATTTAACTCGGTTAAATTGACCGCGTGTTCCAGCCCGGTGAGCGTTGTTACATGCTTGTTGCCCGCGTCCAACCGGGTGAGTTGCCGCATGTACGCTTGGGTGAGAGGTATGCCATCGGGAAGGTTGAGGGCTTCTCGGACAGCGGCTCTCAGGTTTGGATCGGGTATCTCCACAAGCGGGCTGTCCTGGTCGAATATGGGGTTGTCGTGAGTATCAAGATGTTCTAAATTTGGAATATTTGCAAGCGGGCTGATATCAAGAATCCGATTATTGTTTAGGTACAATCTGGTGAGTTGTGTGAGATTTGCCAGTGGACTCACATCAATTATCCGATTGTATCGAAGATCCAACTCTTCCAATCGTGTTAAACCTGCAAGCGGGCCGATGTCATCTATCAGGTTGTGGTCTAGATGCGCCACTCTCAGTTGTGTGAGATTTGTTAAGGGGCTTATATCCTCAATCCGAAAGATGTCGTTCAGGCGAAGGTAGGTGAGTTGTGTGAGATTTGCGAGCGGGCTGAGATCTACAATCTTGCTGCCGGTCAGGTGCAGTTCGGTGAGTTGCGTGAGAGTTTCAAGCGGACGAATATCTTCAAACGGATTGGCGTATAACTTCAGTACGGTTAAGTTCGTTGCGTATTCTAAGCCCGTGAGGTCGGCTATCTGGCTGTGCCAAGACTCAAATTCAGTCAGTTGCAACATATCCGCTTGGGTGATGGACGCATCATCGGGCAGGTTGAGGGCGTCTTGGATAGCGGCGCGGAGGTTGGGGTCTTGTATGTCGACAACCTGCGGAAACGCAGCGCCTCCCAAAACGAAAGTGAGCAAAAGACTGAGCGTGATTTTCTGTCGCAAGTTCATTGATTTCTCCGTTAAATCATGAATAGTCTCCCAATCCAGCAGAACCAGCCAACTCTTCCAAAAATTGGACGGAAAAATCTCGTATTCGAGAGTTCTTCACGCGGGCATTCAATCTACCCGTTCTCATACAATAGCATTTCGATAGGAGTACTCAAGCAGCAGTTTAATCTCCTCAACCTGCACCGTTTGCAAAAACTCGACCACCTCGCCCTCGGTATGCCCGGCGGCATCTTGGCACCAATCGATAAATTGCGGGGCATCCCAGTTGTCGTTTTGCTCGATTGCTTCCGCATAGCGGGTAAGTTGAGTCGATTGACTTGGATCAGCCTTGAGGATATCAAGTACACGCGCCCGCAGCGTCGGAAAGATTGGATGGGTTCCCACTCGTGCAAACCAGTATTTGGAATTGCTGTAATCAGGTTCGCGCCGGTGCATGATACCGTGCCAATAACTGCCCGTCGTGGAGCCAATTCCCTGAGAGATGTCGTGAGAGTCGTCCAACGCATCATTCCAGAGCAACAATGCGGACTTTACCGCATTTGCCAGGGATGAGTTTTTGAGCGCCCGTCCGTCAAAGAGATCGGTTGTCGGCGTTGCTTGGATCTGTTTCGTCAACTCGGCATCCCACTCCTTCTCCGGCGCGAGCGGGGGTAATGGTTGACGTGCATCAAGTTTCCGGACGATTTCATCAATCCGGGGCGGGTATTCTATGCTCATGATTTACTCCTTCCTACCAAATATACAATCGCAATTCGGAGGTCACTAAACGGGTAGATGGTAGCATCATTTTAGTGGATCGTCAAGACGGCACCGTACCTGTCACGGCGCCAAGAACATCGCGATTCGGAGAGGGATTGCTATCGCAGGATTTGCTATCGCGCTCCTTATCCAGTCGCTTGAAGGGATCTCTATCGCACTCCTTATTCAGTCGCTTGATCCTACAGAAAAGCTTTCGCCCCAACACGCAACCGATCGAGTTCATCAACAGGGGCTTGTATGAGACATGGATTGTTAACAGGCTCCAACCATCGAATCAGCGACACGAGATCGTCCTTTGCCATTGCGGTGCACCCGGCTGTTGGTACGTCTTTTGCCTTCCACACGTGAAGAAAGATTGCGCTTCCTCTGCCCTTCGCGACCGGCGCGGCGTTGTGTTCGACAACGGCTCCCAACTCGTAAAGATGGTCGGGGCGTTTCATCGCTTCCCATGAATTCCACATCTGCCGAGGTGTCTCCGTGTTCCCGTCGAGTCTCACCCACCGATTGTAATCTTCCGATTGGACGTCATCAACGAAATAATCCTTCTCCGTAATACATCGATACGGCATTAATGTACCTGTCGGCGGTTCCGTATCATAGCCAAACGCGGTGCCAAGTCGAAATACACCAGCTGGTGCCTTCGAATCTCCTTCCGCTTTTTGAGGCGGATCACTAATTGTGCGGTGAATACCACTCCCCCACGCCAGCCCGTTTTTGCCTAACATCACGGGGAGGTGCCTTTCCTCCAAGCGCCATCGTTCCGCTGCTTTCGAGAACAGGTGCAGGCTACCGTCATCACTCGTCCACGAAGTCGCTGTAACTAGCACGACTTGCCTAATCGACGACGAACATGGTACAATTGAAGCAACCGCATCCCGTAAGGTGCCAAGATTGTCCGAATTCGTTGCCGCCGTGTTTTTTTGATTAACCGCTGAAACCGTTTTCCGCATAGCCGCCATCCTGTGTTAACTACGGCGTCGAATTCCAAATTCGTTATCTTTGAATCTTTCGGCACCGATACGTCGTTGTTATTCACGGAATAATTGATAAGGGATTCTAAATCTTGTTCCACAGCGAGTAATTGCAGTGGAAGGCGTAAAGAAAATAACGATACATTTACACACGATTCCTGCATGAACGTATTGCAGAGGTAGGGGAAATATGCCGACGGGTCGAATCAAATACTATAACGCTGAAAAGGGGTTCGGATTCATTGCACAGGACAGTGGTGAGGCGGATGTTTTTTTACACAATTCTTCAGTGAAATACTGGGAAGACGATGAACTTCGGATTGGACAACGCGTGGAATATAGCGTCGTCGAAGGGAAAAGGGGGCTGGTCGCTCAAGATGTCGAAGTATTGCTTTCTCCGATCGAAAGGAAGTGGCTTCGTCAAGGCAAAGCCGTCATCCCGCGTGATTATCTGGGCCCCTTATCGCAGCACCCGGAAAAGAGTTTGAATCTAAATCAATCTTTCCAAGCTACCGATAATCGTGAAGATGAGCCCCAGGTAGACGGTATGTCGCTTCAGTCGGTCCCGCATGAAGACGATGAATCCCGAATCAATGAGGGAGCAAAGCAACATGACGCCGATGCCGCCGCTCCGAAACCGAGATCAAAGCGCGTTAATCGACCAACATTCGGCAACCTATACATTCAGAAGCAGATTGAATTTCAAACCGATATGATCTTTGGCTTGTACGACCATCAAATCATTTCGGGGACTATTCAAGGATTCAATAAATACGAATTCACTCTCAGAATTGATGACGAGAATCTCGTAGTTTCAAGGAATAACCTCAAATTCTGCTATAAGGCTCAAGACGCCGGAAAATTACAAGCAATTTTCGACTACGACGAAAAGATTCAAGATCTTAAACTGGGGCCGGCAGGTTCGTCAGAGGAGGGATTCCAAATCGACACCGGGCAACTCGTAGCAGCCCGTGTTGATCGAGTTCCCATCGAAGCGACACTGCGTGAAGGCGAGGTTTTCCGCGGTAGCGTGGACTGGGAAAGTCCGAATGAAATCAAACTCGTGCTGCGAAACGGTTCGAAAATTGTCCTGTTTCGCTCTGCGGTAGAGAAATTTAGGGTGTGTTCAAAGGAAGAGATTTGACGAGAATAGCGCACGAGGTTGAACTGTCAACGCTACCGAGAGCCTGTGATTGTCGCTTTGGGGAGGACGGGGAAGGGCACTCTCTTAATTCTTGCCGCCGCAAAATAAGATTTACTCACACAAATTCAAGAACACGGTAAAAAGGCACATCAACGCCGTTGCCACGAATGGGTTGCGCCCAAAAAACTAAGGCGTAGTCGGCAAGTCCCACCTGAAGCTGACGAAAATCTCACCGCGGTGAATTAAGCCCACTCTCGTGTAGGTTCACGCCAATTCTTTCGACGAACCCACTCCCCGATAGGTACCTGCCCCCATTTCACCGTCGTCCGTCAAACTCCACTCTCGCCTGAGATTCGACGGATCATTGCTGGAAATAATCCGCGTTCAGTTGAGTGAAGTGAGCCCATTCCTCCGGAACATCCTCGTCCATGAAAATCGCCTCTACCGGACATTCCGGTTCGCAAACATTGCAGTCAATGCATTCTTCAGGATCTATGTAGAGCTGGTTGACGTTCTCAAACTCCTCAGCCGATGATGTCGGGTGAATGCAGTCCACTGGGCACACATCAACGCAGGCGGTATCCTTTACATCAATACACGGTTCCGTAATCACGTAGGTCATTTCAACACTTCACGTTCAATTTGTTGCTTAGGCAAATGAAGCCTTCTACGCCAATTTGAGGTCACGAATTACTTCGTCATGCCGCCAGGTCTACGTAATTTGATCGATTCACATCCGCAATGGGGTCGGCAAATCAACAGTTGTGCAACGATCTATTTTGAATCTGATGGCAACAGACAATCGGAAATTCCCGCCAGAGGCCGACCAAATTCTCACTGTCGCTAAATCAAGCCGACTGTCGTGTTGGTTCATACCGATTCTTTCGACGAGCCAACTCACGGATGAGTACCCATCCCCGTTTCTCGGTCGACAGTCAAAATCGGTGCCCGCCTGAGATTCGTCAGATTATTTCTGGAAATAATCCGCGTTCAGTTGCGTAAAGTGGGTCCATTCCTCCGGAACATCCTCTTCCATGAAAATCGCTTCTACCGGACATTCAGGTTCGCACACTCCGCAGTCAATGCACTCTTCCGGCTCTATGAAGAGTTGATTGACGTTCTCAAAATCGTCGGACGATGCTGTCGGGTGAATGCAGTCCACGGGACATACATCAACACAAGCAGTATCTTTAACATCAATACACGGTTCCGCAATCACGTAGGTCATTTCAAAAATACTCCGTAGTCAATTTATTGCCAAGGCGAAAGAGCCTTTTTGCGCCAAGATGAGTCCGAAAATGACGTGGTTTGTGTTCTCCATCCAAGCATCTTTATCATATCACATCAACATAGTATTGTCAAATGCATTCACAGGAAAAGCAGTGGCCAGTGATCTGTGGTCAGTGACCAGTAAGAGCAGCCGTGAGGAGGAAGAAGGTGGGAAGGCGATAGCAAATCCTACTCGCTAATCGCTCGCTTGAGGGATTTACTATCGCGGTCGGGAATCGAAATTCCCTGCTACCAAATAACACGCTCTAAGGTACATCTTTCGCACTGTCTGTTCAGTTGCCCGATTGTCCAGCCAAATGACCTTGACACCATCCCTGCACGTCTATATAATACCGCGCGTGAATTACTAGGATTTTAATCTCACGGAGGCGGAGATGTCCACATTTGATGTTGCTATTATCGGCGGCGGGCCCGGAGGATACGTTGCGGCGATTAAAGCTGCCCAGATGGGTGGAACGGTGTGCTTGATCGAACAGGGGAATTGGGGAGGCACGTGCCTGAATCGCGGGTGCATTCCGACCAAAACGCTCTATGCCGTCGCGAATCTGATGACCCAAGTCCATGATGCCGGAGGGTTTGGTATCAAGATTCAGGGCGCCGAAATTGACTATCCCCGGGTTCTGGCTCACAAGAATGAGACGGTCACAAAACTGACCAAGGGCATCGGACAACTGCTGAAAGGAAACGGGGTTCACACTATCAACGGATATGGTAGGCTGACTGATGGCGGCACCATCGAAGTAAACAAAGCCGATGGTTCGGCGGAACAGATAAGTGCGTCGAAAATTATACTTGCCACCGGTTCCGAACCGGCGAATATTCCAATTTTTGAAATTGATGAGCGGCAGGTGTTGACTACGACCGGCATCTTGGAATTGCCCGAACTGCCGCAAAGCCTAATCATAGTGGGCGGCGGCGTTTCGGGGTGCGAGTTTGCCTCAATCTACAACGGCTTAGGCTGCCAAATTACCGTCCTTGAGCTTCTTCCGAGCATACTTGCAACCGAGGATGTTCATGTCGTCAGGCATGTTCAACAGTCGATGAAACGAAAGGGCATCGCAATCAAGACCGGAGCCAATGTCACGCACGTAGCGAAATCGGAGACCGAGGTCAAGGCTACACTTGAAACCGGCGAAGAATTTGCGGCTGAAAAAATGTTGATTTCCATAGGACGACGATTGAACTCCGAGAACATTGGATTGGAGCGGTCGGGAGTCGAGACGGAAACAGGAAAAATTCTTGTCAACGAGCGGATGGAGACCAATGTGCCCGGAATCTACGCTGTCGGCGATGTGGCGAGTCGATATGCGTTAGCGCACGTGGCATCGGCGGAAGGGATTGTGGCAGCGCGCAACTGTATGGGAGAAGATGCGGAAATGGATTACGGCACCGTTCCTTGGTGCGTCTTCACAATTCCCGAAATCGCGAGAGTGGGCATGACGGAAGAGGAGGCGACTTCGGAAGGGTACGAGGTTAAGGTGGGCAGATTTCCCTATGCCGCAAGCGGTAAAGCGATCGGCATGCGCGAGACGGACGGATTTGTTAAAATTGTCTCCGATTCCGATGCCGGGGATATTCTCGGTGTGCATATTGTCGGGGCGCATGCATCGGATCTTATTCACGAAGCCGTTGTGGCAATCGGTTTGGGGGCAACCGTGGAAGAGTTGGCTCACACCATTCACGCACACCCGACCCTGGGCGAGGCAATCATGGAATCGGCGGAAGCGGCGTACGACCGCGCCATTCACATCATGTAAATCAAGCGAGCGGATAGCGACCGCGATAGAGGATCTCTGCCCACCATTATCCTCGCGGGACTTCAATACCGCGTCGATTCCCGCAATTCTTCGTAGCGGCGATCAATGTCCGCGCGTTTCAAGATACGTTGACGCTCGAGACTAAAGTCCTCTACATTGAACGAAGCGACAATTGTGCCGTAGATGATGGCTTGTCGAATGGTTTCTTCGGCGGTGTTGCCGACCGAGGCGACATACCCAAGAAACCCGCCGGCAAAGCTGTCGCCCGCCCCTGTCGGATCGCACACCGATTCAAGCGGATGCGCCGGAGCGGAGAAAAAGGTCGTTTCGGTGAGGGAAATCGCGCCGTGTTCCCCCTTTTTGACAATCACTCGACTCGGGCCATAGGTAAGGATTTTCTTGGCTGCGGAAATAAGATTGCTTTCCTCAGTCAATAGTCGCGCCTCGGAATCGTTGAGGATGAGTATGTCTACCTTCTCAAGCGTTTGCATTAGCGCCCCGCGACTGATGTCAATCCAAAGGTTCATGGTGTCGCAAACAACCAACTTCGGCTGACTGACCTGTTCGAGTACGTTGAGTTGCAGCTCCGGATTGATATTGGCTAAGAAAACGTACGGCGTGTCCCGATAAGATTCCGGCAACTTTGGCTGGAAATCTCCGTACACATTGAGATCGGTAAACAGTGTAGACGCCGAGTTCAAATCATCGGTGTAACGCCCTCCCCAACGGAAAGTCTGCCCGCCTTCCACGCGTTCCAATCCTTCGATATTGATGCGCCGCGATTCGAGGAATGCGACATGTTCCTGTGGAAAATCGTCTCCGACGACAGCCACCATTCGTATGGATTCTGTAAAGAAACTCGCCGCGGTGGAAAAGTAAATTGCAGATCCGCCGAGGGCATCATCGACACGACCGGCAGGCGTTTCAACTGAATCAAGCGCTGCGGATCCGACAACCAAGATACTCATCTAGATCAAACCTCAAGAAAAGAAGAAAAATGGTGTGGTGTATTGAGTGTAGCGCACCAGCCTTTGGCCGGGCCATCGGCGAGCAAACGAGCGACCAAGGAGTGTGATAGTGTATTACGTGCGACAGGGATTTACTCGCTTGACATCACCGATTCTTGTTTTCGCGGAATGCCTCCACCATCCTCCGAACCCGCCGTATCAGAATGGTAACAAGCACAACGATCAAGACAAACTGTAATACCTGAAGCAGGCTAGATATCCCGCCGGGCATGGATACCTGCTTTGATTGCGCCATCCAGATTGGAAGAAGTACAACAGCGGACACAAGCAAAGTCACATTTTCCCACCGATCCGAGATTTTCATGAGAGCTAACCTCCAAATCAATTTCTAGCAGCTAACGCTTAAACTCGCAATTTGATCAGGTCCCCATGGTCCAGGAACTCAGATAAGTCTGTTGTTCCTCCGTAAGCTCATCGATTTCGACTCCAAGCGCTTGAAGTTTCAGCTCGGCAATCGATGTGTCAATCCCTTCAGGAACAACATACACCTGTTTTTCCAAGCTATCGCGGTTCTTTACAATGTACTCCGCCGACAGCGCTTGATTCGCGAAACTCATGTCCATGACACTTGCCGGGTGACCTTCTGCTGAGGCAAGGTTAATGAGTCGCCCTTCGCCAAGAAGATGGAGTTTGCGCCCATCCTCCAGAGTGTACTCCTCGACATAATTGCGCACGACTTTCTTTCCGATGCTCAACTTCTCAAGTTCCTCGATGTTGATTTCGACGTTGAAGTGCCCCGAATTGCAGATGAGCGTACCGTCCTTCATGGCCTCAAAATGCTCGCGTCGAAGAACGTGTATGTCGCCCGTGATGGTTACGACAATATCCGCCTCGGACACGGCTTTGATCATGGGCAAGACGCGGAACCCGTCCATCACCGCTTCCAGCGCGCTGAGCGCGTCGACTTCCGTGACGATGACATTTGCGCCCAATCCACGCGCTCTGTCCGCAAATCCTCGACCGCACCAACCATAGCCGGCTACGACAACCGTTGAACCGGCGATTAACACATTCGTCGCCCGAATGATACCGTCCAAGGTGCTCTGGCCCGTACCGTACCGATTATCGAAAAAGTGCTTCGTTTTGGCGTCATTGACAGCGATAATGGGGTACTTCAACACACCTTCGTTCGCCATGCTTTTCAGCCGAATCACGCCCGTGGTCGTTTCCTCCGTGCCCGCAAACACGTTCTCGACAAACGCGGGGTTCATGTCTTCACCGTGAAGTCGAGACACGAGATCAGCGCCATCGTCCATGGTAATCATGGGTCCCGAATTGATGGCGGCGTCGATGTGTTGGTAGTAGGTTTCGGTGTCTTCGCCATTGATGGCAAACACCGGTATTTCATCGTGTACGACGAGTGATGCCGCCACGTCATCCTGCGTGCTCAATGGATTCGAGGCGCACAAAACCACCTCTGCTCCGCCCGCTTTCAGTGCTCGCATGAGATTGGCGGTTTCCGTTGTAACGTGCAGACACGCAGCCGCCTTCACTCCCTCGAGCGGACGATCTTTCTCGAAACGCTCGCGAATTAATCGGAGCACGGGCATAAAGCGATCTGCCCAGTCAATTCGTTGTTTTCCTTCTGCTGCCAAATCGCGACTCTTGATATCGCAGTCCATTTCCACTCCTTCAAATTCCGACTTCCGATTTAAGCAAATCGGTGTAATCTGTTAACTCCCACGTAAAGCCCGGTTCATCACGACCGAAATGTCCATAACTTGCCGTATTTCTGTAAATAGGCTTTCGCAAATCAAGGCGCTTGATGATTCCATGCGGCGTTAAATCGAACTCTTTCTGAATAAGCCTTGTAAGCCGTTCGTCCGCAATTTTGCCGGTCCCGAAAGTCTCAACCATGATTGAAATAGGTTCTTCAACTCCGATAGCGTAAGACACCTCCACTTCGCATCGGTCGGCAAAATCGGCGGCAACTATGTTCTTTGCCGTATGCCGAGCCGCGTAGCATGCGCTCCGATCAACCTTCGTCGGATCTTTGCCGGAAAACGCGCCTCCGCCGTGCCTGCCCATCCCGCCGTACGTATCAGCAATAATCTTTCTTCCGGTTAATCCCGCATCGCCCTGCGGTCCTCCCACGACAAATCTGCCCGTAGGATTGATGTGATATTTGATGTCTGCACTTCGCAGATCCTCTGGAATGACGCGTTTGATAATCTCTTCGACCACGCCCTCCTTCAACACCCCGTCGGGCACGTCCGGATGGTGTTGGGTCGAAACGACGACCGTGACTACGTTAACGGGTACCCCGTCTTGGTATTTGACCGTCACCTGAGATTTTCCGTCAGGGCGGAGAAATTCAAGTATACCTGCTTTCCGCACTTCGGCGAGACGCCGAGTGAGTTTATGCGCCAGCATGATGGGCATCGGCATCAATTCCGGCGTTTCGTTGCATGCATAGCCGAACATCATTCCCTGATCTCCGGCGCCCCGGCGATCGACCCCCATCGCAATATCGGGCGATTGTTCGTCAATCGCCGTTAATAAGGCGCAATGATCGCTGTCAAATCCATAACTCGCGTCGATATAGCCAATGTCTCGTATAACAGTTCGGGCAATTGACGGGATATTGACGTGAGTTGCACGCGTCGTGATCTCGCCGGCCACAAGCGCAAGTCCGGTTGTCACGAGCGTCTCACAGGCAACGCGGCTCATCGGGTCTTCCGACAGATGTGCGTCAAGCACGGCATCGGAAATCTGATCCGCAACCTTGTCGGGATGTCCTTCGGTTATGGATTCGGATGTAAATAAATAGTTTCGGCTCAATTTGTATCTCCCCGTATATTTTATTAGAGGATATAGTAAGCAAGTTTTAGTATTTGAGTTTATCTCCTGAGGATACTAGAATGAACTGGATCGGAGGGCAGGAGGGATGGAAGATTCTCTTCCACACCACCCTCGGAGTGTAATGTCTATTCTCCGAAATTGTCCCGATATTGACTATGGGCCGCTTTTCTCTGCAGACAGTTCGTCCTGATGCCGACTTCAGTTAATCGGTCATGTGATTGCCTCAAAACTTTCGAATTATCAATCTTACGCATCTGCAATCTACCACGGTTACACACAGAAACGGTCAAACGAGAATAGCCGAAAGTTCACATGATTTGTTGAGAATTTGGGACAAAATATGAGATAGGCGGACTTGTCGTGATCCGCTGGAAGGGTTTTCATCAACCGTTTGTGTGTAGGCGAGGATTGAAAACAGAATCAGGCGGGACACGACATCCAAATGGCAGCCTTGCGGTGGCAGGTTAATGCAACGATAAACGCATGGGCATAGACAGGAGCCGAACGGTTCACTGAAATATTAAGCCGTTAATTTTCCGTTAAAACCTGAACCTGACAAATTCGTCAGATGCCATAACCGGTGGTTAATGAAATCCAAGCTGTCCCACTCGAACGCGCCATAAAGAAGGTGAGATCAATTTTGAAGAATTCGCAATGACAGGTTGTGAAAATCCCTTATCGCGCTGTTGCGATTTGGGAGTCAGCTATCCGAATTTGGCTTATTCAATTTTTCTTTAAGCAATGCGCCTAATGTTGCCGGTTCTTCTTCCTTACTCTCAACCTGTTCTTCTTGATACTGAACCGTTGTTGCCCGTTCCTGCTCAGCTAGCGCGGCTTTCAAACTCAAACCGATCCGACGCTCGTTGACATCAAGATGAATTACTTTTAAGTCCAACCGGTCGCCAATCGAGACAATCTCTTCCGGCTTTTCAATTCTTCGATCAGCTAGTTCCGAAATATGGACAAGACCTTCAACGGCATCTTCCAGCTTGGCAAATGCACCGAAACTCGTCAAGTTCATAATCTCGCCGGTCACCACGGAGCCAATCTTGTATTTCTCCGGTACTTGCAACCAAGGGTCTGGTTCGACCTGTTTCAACCCTAGCGACACGCGTTGTTCGGCGGGATCAATCTGTAAGACCAGGACCTCAACCTCGTCGCTCTCCTTCAAAATCTCGCGCGGGTGTACATCGCGCTTGACCCAAGAGAGATCCGAGACGTGAATCAGTCCGTCAATTCCCTCTTCAATTTCCACGAATGCGCCGAAATCTGTGAGGTTGCGTACACGCCCGGTAATCTTCGTCCCAATCGGATATCTCTCTTCAAGCAGTTCCCACGGATTGGGCTCTAACTGCTTAAGCCCGAGAGAAACTCTTCTCGAAGACTTGGTAATATCAAGGACAATTGCCTCGATCTCGTCGTCTTTTGTGACAAACTTGGAAGGCGCGACATTGCGCCTTGTCCACGACATTTCCGAGACGTGAATAAGCCCCTCAACGCCTTCTTCCAGCTCCAAAAATGCCCCGTAATTGACGATGTTGACCACTTTTCCTTTGACGGTGGAGCCAATGGGGTATTTTTCCTCGATACCATCCCAAGGATTTGGCGTATTCTGTTTTAAACCTAATGACACTTTTTCCTTTTCGAGGTCGACACCAATGACGAGAACGTCAATCTCGTCGCCGATGGAAACGATTTCAGAAGGTTGATTGACCTTCTTCCACGACATATCGGTTTTGTGGAGGAGACCATCAATGCCGCCCAAATCAACAAATGCGCCGAAAGACGTGATATTCTTGACAACCCCGGCTCGGGTCTGTCCGACCTCAAGACCACCAAGGAGTTCCGTCTTGCGCACGACGAGTTCCTCTTCCAGCAACGCCCGTCGGGACAACACAATGTTGTGACGCCGTTTGTTGAGTTTAACTATCTTGAGTTCAAGCGTCGTCCCAACGTATTTATCCAAGTTTGGAATCGGACGCAATTCTATCTGTGAGGCAGGAAGAAATGCTCGCAAGGACCCGACATCGACACGCAGTCCGCCTTTAATTCTCTCAACGACCTTTCCCTCAACAGTCTGTCCCTGTTCACATGCCTCGGCGACCTCATCCCAAACACGAGTCTGATCGGCGAGTTTCTTTGACAGAATAAGCTGACCGTCGGCATCTTCCCTCCGGACAATGTATACATCAATCTCCTCGCCTACGTGCACTTGGGGAAGACCATCTTCGGTCGCTTCAAACTCGGATGACGGAATGTATCCTTCGGATTTGAACCCTATGTCAATCATGACTTCGTCACGACTTAGCTCCACTACCGCGCCTTTTACAATCTGCCCCTCGGTAAAAGCTTTGATGGAGTTGTCATACGCCTTTTCGAGAGACTCGTCGCTCAATAGAGATGCGCCGGTATCTGGTTCATTGTCTGGAGTTGGCGTGTCGGAGACCGGTTGCTGAGAATCCTCCGTGACCTCGCTAAGCGCAGCGGCTTCTGGAGATACAGCAGAATCTTCCTCCCCATTTTTGGATGCGTCGGTGTCGTGCGCGTCACCTGTCGAGGTGTCGTCCTCAACGGCGCTCTGTACGCTGCCCTCCGGTTGGTCGCCTTGAGACTCTTCCTGAAGGCTTTCCGAAGCATCGGTTGCTGCTTCCATCACGTTAGTATCTTGATCTGGAGTTTCTCTTTCTTTGTGTGAATCCTCGTTCATCAACTTATCTGGCTTCATCTGAAAACGAAAAATAATGTTAAATCTAACTCAACCAGACTCCTCCTTTGTCATGGTTCTATCCGCAGGACAGCTCATTACCGCCCACAATCGGTTAAAACTTGTATAGTATAGCATACGTAAATAATGACTTGCAACAGCAATATTTTGTTCAATCAGAGCAATTGTGTCTGATTTTAATTGTCTACGGGTGCCATCAACCGACTGAATTAGACAGGGTTAAACAAATTAATGATGATTGTGATAGACATCCCTCAAGCGAGCGAATGAATTAAGTGATCGGATAGGGAACGATCAAGCGACTGGATAATGACTGCGATAGAAAGTCCCGATAGCTAATACCGTGTGAGATCTTAGCGCGATAGCAAATCCCGCGCGACAGCGAATCCCGATTGGATTCTACGACGATAGAAATCTCTACGCGATAGAACCCCTATAGACATTCCCCCTTCGCGATCCGATCATTTGATTCTTGATTGCCAAATAAAATTATTGCTTTCGAAGCCGCTGAATATGTGAGAACCGCGAGTCTGATTTGCTTTGACTTTACAGTTCCATTTCTGCTAAAATAGGCCGGTAATATCTGATTAAGATTTATTACGAAATTTAGTGTGACGAGAGGAAAAATAAAATGGGGAACAGACCCATGACCGTTCGAGAAAATTCCGATGTAACCGTTATTGAAGTTCAAGAAGACCTTGGAAGCTACGTGGCTTCGGACTTGCGAGAAACCCTTGAAGATCTTCTCGTGAGAAAAACTCAAAAAATCATTGTAAACATGGGCAATGTTGTACATATCAACAGTACGGGTGTCGGGGCGATAGTTGGTGCGGCAAAGCGAATACGCCAAAGAGGCGGCGATGTAAAAGTGTGCGGGCTTTCGGACAACATTAAACGGACCTTTGATCTCACCGGCGCTTCTAGCGTCGTCGAAATCTATGATTCGGAAAACAGCGCGATTACAGCCTTTTGACGCCGAGTCACAATTCCCTGTATAACCTAAAAGCGTTTACGCACCGCGGCATATTAATCGTGATACCTGTTCAATGACACGCGTGATTCAACGTTGAATCAAAGTCTGGATACACGATTTTCGAGGCACGAATGTTCTAATCGGTTGGTTCGAACCTGTTTCCGTGGCGGCAACATATGCGTTACAATCAAAGTGGCAACTCATCCTCTGCGCTACAACTTGCGGTCAAAACATGGGACAAAAGCATATTGAAATCCAGATGCCCAGCGGTTTGTGGTACATCGAGCCGGTTCTCGCCCTTCTCAAACAATTGGCTCAGCAACTTGGATTCTGCCAACAGCGCATTGCGGACATTCAACTTGCGATCGATGAGATCTGCGGGAATGCAGTTGAGCACGGATCGGAAGGCGACGACACGGGAATCGCTATCAGTATTGATGTGAACGACCACCAGCTTGATATTCTAGTCAGCGACAAAGGAACGCAAGACAGAGGGGAATGGTTAACGACGGAAAAACTCAAGGAAATATACCAACGGCGAGCGCCGGATCGTGAACGGGGACATGGAATCTATATGGTAGAACAACTATCGGACGAGGTGAAAATGGAACCGAACTCATTTGGCGGAACGGATGTTCGAGTCAGCTTTAACCTTCCCAACCAATGAAGTACGCCCACGAAACACAACACCCTCCACCTGACCAGCCCTTAAAGTTCGGTTTCGCACATTTAAGCAGTATGACAAGCGGTATCAATCAACTGCTCCGGAAGTGAACGTACTCCCTTCCTTTAGAACCTGTTTGAAAAGTGATTTGGTTCGGATTCGCATCAAGCAATTAGAAGCGATGTACACCACAGTCTAGCGGTGTTTGGATAGCGTTCGGAGTCTCTAGTCAATCGACGGAACCCGCCGACCCTAGAATATGTGCTCCCAACAATCCATTGTAACGGGACCACCTCAAACTCCTGCTGCCTTTAAAGTAGGTGCAATCTCAAAGTCACGCTGATGAGCAAGATATAGCCAGTCGCCTAATTCACCGCGATAGGCAGCATCGGTGAACTTGACCGTCAACGGAATACCCATTGTGTCCGTTACGAGGTGTCGTTTGCTTCCTCAGACCTTCTCGGGACCATTAAAACCTATAGTGATCATCAGTTCAGTCGTCTTAACCGGCCAAACGACCGAACAGGATCAGATGACCGATTAGATCAAGCGAATGGTTAATGGGTGCGATAGAAATCCCAATGCGATAGAGACCCCTTTGGCTGGCAATGATAGCCGCTGTGGGTGATGGTTGCTTGCCACCATTATGACATATTTGCTCGTGAAGTGGCCGATGAATCAAAAGCCATATTTCATCGGCACTCCACTTTCTGAAATCGTAGTAGACTGTTTGCCGCAGTGGCAATTCATGTGAATCGTTCGCCATTGGTACCATGACTAGACGACATAAAAGATGGCGTTGATGATTATGCACATCTCCCACTTGAGGGGCCTGCTTAAGGGTTGAGGTGTTGGCAGAAACGATGACAGATTCTTCCACCGTGCACCGGTCAAATCACTGGGATAACCCTCGCGGTTGGTGTTTAATCCTCTCATTGGTTCAGAATTAACCGCTCCAATGAGTAAACGTAAACCGTTACACAACTTTTTTCTTTTTCAAACAGGCTCTAGATGAGTGTCGCTTATACTGTAGATGGTGCGTGAGAACCGCAATCTGCCACTTTTCGGTACGGAATCTCCGCGGCTACTACACTGTTCTCACTTAAATTCGGTGTCGCATGACCAAAATTGTGTAAGTTGCAACTTAGATTGAGTAACAAACCGTATTACTACCGCAGTTGTTTAGAAAAATCTCTTGGTTGTGGTATAATGGAATTGATTTAGAGCAATAAATTGCTACTCAATTCTCCGTGTTCTTGAAAAAACAATTGGTAACGAGTAACATGTGAGGGATTATCCTCTCTACTATCGTCATTTCGTAGACAAGCTTTTTACTCATTACGTATTACTTATGAAGAGGAGAATTACATGGCGAAAGGAATTTTGGAACGATTGGCTGACGGCATTGTGCTTGGCGATGGCGGCTACATCGTTGAATTGGAGAGACGTGGCTACGTTGTCGCGGGCGCTTTCACCCCTGAATTAGCCGTTACCCATCCCGATGCAATTCGGGAAATGCACTGCGAATTTCTCATGGCAGGTGCAGAGGTCCTGCAAGTGATGGCGTTTTACGGCAGCCGCGAAAAATTGGAAACGGTCGGCTATGCGGACAGAACGTTTGAGATTAATCGTGCGGCGACCCGTATTGTCAAGGAGGTGGCCGGTGATAAGGCACTTGTCGCAGGGGATCTGAGTGCGACGTGGAAATGGGAAGCGGACAATCCATCGTCGCAGGCACTGGTCTCCAGCATGTTTGATGAACAGATTGACGCCCAAGAGGGCGTGGATTTCTTCATCGGAGAAACATTCTGGTATCTCGGTGAGGCGTTGCTATGCCTTGAACGGATTAAGGCAAATACGAACATGCCTGCGATGATTACCTTGGCATTCCGCGGCAGCAACCAAACCGACGACGACGTAGCGGCGGCTGAATGTGCGAAGCGTCTGGTCGACGCAGGGGCGGACATTGTAGGTATCAACTGCATGAGGGACCCCGAACGGATGTATCCCCTCATTGAAGAGATGCGTGACGCGACTAGTGCCTACCTTGCTGCGCAGCCCGTAGCATTTCACTGCTCCGATGAAGTTCAATGGTTCACGGGGACGCCAGCCTTCCCGGACCGCCTTGAACCGATCCAACTCACACGCTACGAGATGGAGGCGTTCGCGAACAAAGCTAAGAATATGGGTGTAAACTATATCGGGAGTTGCTGCGGCAGCATTGCCAGTCATGTCCGAGAGATGGCGCGCGCGTTAGGCAAGTATGACGAGCCGGAGGTTTGGCAGCCGAATCCCGACGACCCGATGAGTGAGACCGAGTTTAACTGGAAACGGCGGCAGCCGGAAAACCTCTGAAAACATGAATTAAAGGACACAGATTCGCTTTCTACGTGTTCGGAACAGTCGAAACGAACTTTATAAGTTCGGGTCTTTAGGGTTGAGTGTGGGAATGAAACTTGCCACACGAACACGCGTTTGCCCTATAGGTCGAAGCTGATTGCAATGATAGCCAATAGGGTACTGAATGCTTCGATGTATGTGCCCTTGACAAACCTACTTAATATTTCCAATTACTGAGTGGTTTCTGCCGAGATTTGGATACATATCGGTTGGTACTAGCGCAGTATATTTCGCGTCGTCTGTAGGCGCGAGTTTTGCGCGCGATAGAAGGTCGCGATTCGGAGATCGCTCCTACAGTCTTTTGGATGTTTTACCACGCGAGTCCTAAATTAATTTCGTTTCCACACTTAACTCTGAAGAGCCATAAGTTCCTGGTAATAAGGAGAAAGACATCGTGGCTGCACCTGTATTTAAGCATCTATTCACCCCCCTACAACTCCGCCATGTCACGGTCAAGAACCGTATCGTTTCTTCGGCACATGCGGATGCCTTGGCAGAAGATGGGATGCCAAAGGAAAAAGCACGATGTTACTACGAAGAAAAGGCAAAGGGCGGGGTGGGACTTCTGATGTGTTTTGGATCGGCAGGGGTGCACCCAACTTCGCCGGCGCAGGATTGGCACGGCGTGGAATTGTTCGAGGACCGTGTGATTCCATACCTCGCTGAATTTGCCGACACAATGCACGCTTACAACGTTCCGGTAATTTCGCAAATGACGCATCGCGGACGACGGGGACGAAGCGTAGACCGGATGCATCGAATGTACGGACCGTCTCCTATCCGCGAACCGAATCACCGCGAAACGCCGCACACACTCGACGAAGGAACCATAACAGAGTTCGTCCAAGCGTTTTCGGATGCAGCGTGGCGATTGAAGCAAAGCAACTTTGACGGCTGCGAAGTAAACGCGAGCCACTGTCATCTAATCGATCAGTTCTGGACACAAAACGCGAATCAGCGTACTGATGAATACGGAGGTGCGCTCTCCAATCGTCTACGTTTCGGAACGCGGGTTCTTGAGGCTATTCGTGAACGGTGCGGCGATGATTTCATTATCGGTATCCGCATCACGGGCGACGATTTCACGAAAGGCGGTCTTACAAACACGATGATGCAAGAGATCGCGGGAAAACTGGATGTGTTGAGAATCCTCGATTACTTTAGTGTCATTGGTGCAACTGCCGAGACCTTCATTGGAGAATCAGCAGCAGTGCCAGACATGACCTTCGCACATGCGACATACGCGCCGTTGGCAGCGTCAATCAAGGGTGTGGTGTCTGTGCCGGTCATCACGGCAGGTCGGGTGACACATCCGATGGAAGCGGAGCAGATCGTCTCAAACGAGCAGGCGGATCTGGTCATCATGACTCGTGCGCTGATCGCCGATCCGCAGGCACCTAACAAGGCGATGGAGGGACAGTTGGATGACATCCGGTTATGTCAAGGTTACAACGAGGGTTGCATCGATCGCATCTACACCGGACGCGGCGTGACGTGCGTACAGAACGCGACGATAGGAAGGGAGACCGAGTTGGGTGCGCTTTCGCCGGCGGAGCAACCTCGTAAAGTGGTGGTGGTCGGCGGTGGTCCCGCCGGGCTTGAAGCTGCACGGATCGCAAGGAGGCGTGGGCACGAAGTTGTGTTGATGGAAAAAGGCGGTAAATTGGGCGGTCAAACGTTGATTGGGGCCAAAGCTCCATTGCGCGGCGAGTTCTCGGGTGCAACAGAATGGATGAGTAAGCAATGCCGAAAATCTGGGGTAGATGTTCGACTGAACTGTGAAGCAACAGTTGAGTTAATCTTGAGTGAAAACCCCGATGTCGTGGTCGTAGCGACCGGTGCGCGCCCACTAATCCCGGCTCTCCCCGGGGTTGAAAATACGGTGGATGCATGGTCTGTCTTGAACGGCGATGTCCCGGAAGGTGAGCGCGTGGCGGTGATTGATGAGGAATACGGCTTCCAAGGCCCCAGTGTCGCGGAACTACTGCTTGATTTAGGCAAATCCGTGGAGATCGTCACAAGCATGGAGGCAATCTGTACGTTGCTCGGCGCAACAACACGCCCACCGGTGTATCAACGTCTGTTCCGCAAAGGGATTGTTATCCACCCTCACCTGCATGTCCGTGCAAGTGAGGGCGGCACCCTCATCACCGAAAACGCTTGGGCTGAGACTAAGGGTGAATTGACAGGTTACGACGCAGTGGTCTTTGCGTTTGGCGGGCAAGCGGTCGACGAAATCTCTCAGTTACTCCAAGACGAGGTAACGTGCACTGTCGTCGGCGATGCGTTTGCACCACGTACGCTCCAGCATGCGATTATGGAGGGGCATACTTCGGCACGAAAGATTTGACGGACTACAGCTAATAATGCAAACTGTCCCGTCCAAGCGATGGCTCTTGGACGAGTCATTGGTTGGCTGGCAACTCACGCAGAATACAGTTCACCATCTCCTCCCTGAGTGCTCCCCACTACGAACCTGTTAGAAAAATCGGCGGCAATGCCGTTTTCGGGTATTTGCACGAAGATTTTTCATGTTTCTGCTGTTTTAGGCTGCGTACCTCCGGGACTCTATAACTTAACCCCATCCTTTGAACAGGAAATGGGGAGATCCAAGTAATTATATACGACTGATTCTTGTCAAAATTCCACCCCTGAAGTCACTGGAAATAGACCTCGTAGGGATCACTGCCCTACGGGATTTGTTATCGCACTCTTTAGCTCGACTTTGTACAAAAGTACAACGGTTGGATTATACGGAAAACCGTACAATACCGGTCCCGTAGGCGGGGCATCTTGCCCCCCGTGCCGACACTGGAAACCGCTACCGACTTTTTCACAGGTCAACCAAAAAGACCAGATGGATAAAACTTCACCCACTTTTCCGGAACGTTTGGTTGACGCCGTCTGATATATTGCTCAAATGTACAAAGTCGAGTTTAGAGCCTGTTTGAATACTCGATAGCCAAGCAATTTTGGTCATTTATAGGAAGTTTTTTCGCGTTTTCATATTTGTCTGTCGCGTATCTGTCGCCCCGCCGGGGCTTAGGTGCATGGGGCTTTGGCGTTTCTATATACCTTCCGCCCCTCTGGGGCTTTTAAAGGCTGGTGCAGGATTTCTATCGCGGTCGCAATCCGCTTCCTTGATCAGTACGCCCCCTACAAATGTACTTTTCAAACTGGTTCTTATCCAGTCGCTTGATCGCGTCGTTGATCTATCCGCCCGCTTGCCGGTGTACGATAGTCGAGCGACTGATAAAGCCGCTTTCGGATGAAAAAGTTGAAAGCGACTCCCAATCGACGAAATGCCGTGTTCATCGAGTCTTAGTCGTTGAGATAAACCTCCTCCTACTTTACACTTCGCCAAAGCCGTTCAATTGAGCCATTGTCAAAATAGTTGCACCTACCGTTCAACTGGCGGCATCGAAAGATGACAGACCGGAATTAAAGAATGTCATACAGAAGATTGGACCGATGCTTTCTCGTCATGTAAGCAACACTAAAATTCATGTCTAATGACTTATGGAGGGATACAATGAAAGTTATACTCACAATCACAACCTTGTTTATTCTATCCCTGTCGGATGCCTTCAGTTTCAGTTACGATGTTCCAGCGCAATTAAAGAAGAAATACTCCGTAACTTATGACATGGAGAGAAGTAAGATTGTCGTTGTCGGAAAAGTATCAAAACTCGATTATAAGAAGCGAGCGCTGCATGATGAACCGAGAAAACGTGCGGGTTGGACTACCGATGTAACAATTGAAATTGATGAACTCATCAAGGGAGAACCCAACGCCGGTGAGAATCAGGTGATATTCATGGTTGAAGGCGGGATGAATCTACGCGTCGAGGGCCAGCCAGAGTTTGAAATTGGTGAGGAGGTCATGATATTTCTGAAAGATAATCCTGAACCGGGTCGTTATTACAGGAATTATCCACACGGAAGGATTAGTCTGGTTGAGTATTATATGGGTAAGAGAAAGATTGAAGATGGTAAAGTGTACTTCCTATATCCTAGAGCGGAAGATGGGCGAATTGCAGTCTGGTTTCCATTAGAATTGGCGATCGTTTATTCCAAGGCTGTAGTCAAAGATAAAAAAGCAATAAAACCTTTTGAGGACGAAATCAGAGCTATGGCTCGTATAGAGAAAAACAAGGTTGATTTGCCTGAAAGTTTAGTAAAACGGACAATGACTGAATCCAAAAATGTTCTTGATAGCACTCCATAATCCGCGTCGCAATAATTCATCCAGCAATTAACACTGAATTACTACATAGAGTCGAGGTTTTCGATCCGGTAGATCGGTATGTTGATAGAACACGATAAATTCAAATTACCGACTCCCGCGCGTGTCCCCTGTAGAAGGGAATTCCGATTCCCGACAATCATTCGTAGGATTAAAAGCCTTTCCCTACCAATCAATGATTCCTCAGTCGGAACGGCTTGACATCCGACTCGACAACATCAACGGCGACGAATGTCAAATCGTCATCCGTTGGAATCCCGTTTCTGAACTTTTCGATGGCGCCCAAAAGTCGGTTCACAAGGGCATCTCCTGACTCATCAGTTTCTTGAACGGCAGTTTCCTCAAGACGGCACACGCCAAATTCTTCTCTCTCCGGGTTTCTCGCCTCGTAAGCTCCATCCGTATAGAGCAACATCCTGCCGCAACGGTCAAAGTCGTAATTTGCGGTTTCGTAGGATGAATCTGCTAACAGTCCTAACCCTTTGCCGACAAACCCTTGGCTAAGTAACTCGCACGTGCCGCGCTGTCGGTGAATGAGGAGCGGATACGGGTGCCCGGCATTTGCGCAGGAAATCTTTCCACTCGGTAAGTCTATAACCGCATAGAACGCGGTCGCGAACATGAACATCTGCGAGCTGATTGTATTGTTAAACCGCGTATTTAGGGTGGTAAGCATGCGTCCGGGGTCGTTTTCCATCCGATCTCGAATCTCCCCGACAACGGTCTTCATGAACACGGCAACGAGCGCGGCGGAAACGCCGTGCCCCATTACGTCGGAAATAAATAACCCCAAGCGGCCCGGTTGAATCTCCCAGAAATCGAAGAAGTCTCCGCCCACCTCTATCTCCGGGGAGGAGTGCGACGCAATCTCGAATCCCGCCAAATCGACAATACCGTTCTGTGGCATTAAAATCTCTTGAACTTGCCGTGCCATCTCTAACTCGGCTTGCAAACGGGCATTATGGGCTTCCAGTTCATCACGGTATTCTTTAATGCGCAACAGCGAGCCGACGCGCGCCACGATTTCGTGGCCGTCGAATGGCTTGGAGATAAAATCGTCTGCGCCTGCTTGAATTGATTGGATTCGATCGGCGGTATCTTTTAGTGCCGTGACCATCACTACGGGCACAAACTGTGTTGAATCATCAGCGCGAATTCGCCGACACACCTCAAAACCGTCCATTCTCGGCATCTGAATATCTAGCAGAACCAAATCCGGCGGGTCCGATGTCATCAGTTCCAGGGCTTTGCTTCCGCTGGTAGCGGAAAGTACGCCATAACCCTGTGCTTCAAGCTGAATCCGAAGTATTTTTATGTTTAATTCGTCATCATCAACAACGAGGATTTTGGGTGTTGCGCGCACGCTCATTCCCCGGATTCTCCTGCATACTTACCCACAAGATCAATTAGAACGCGGGTATCAATGGGTTTGCTGATATAATCGTCGCAACCGGCTTCAAGTAACCGTTCCCGGTCGCCCTTCATTGCCGCCGCGGTCAAGGCAAGGATTGGAACATGCTGCCACCGGGCGTCCGTTTTAATCTGTTTGGTCAGATTCTCTCCGTCCACTCCGCCGGGAAGCGCAATATCCATCAGTATCAAGTCCGGTGTTTTTGCGCTCAGAATCTGAAGGGTTTCTTCCGCGGTAGTTGCCTCAAGCATCTCATATCCCTTCGATTCCAATACAATCCGCACGACCTTTCGATTTAGCTCTTTGTCCTCAACGACTAAAACACTTTTAGCGCTCATGTGTAAAGATCCTTGTCGCTATCTTTGTTGAATCTTCCAATCGAGGCCTCTGATTCCTCGCTTTGGATTGGAAAATCCAAAGCCGACTCTGTATACTTCACAACGACGCTAGCTACTCATCACTGGCTGGTGTGTTGGGCGTCCGAAAACGCTCAATCCGCTTGATTGCCTCCAGTAACTTCTGTCTCACATTCCCCGTTTTTTCAATCACGGATTGGATTTGACCGTTAAGGCAATCCTTTTCCTCGTCTGTGAGGTCCATCGCAGTGCAGATTACTATTGGAATGTCACACCCCTCCGGATCTTCCGCCAGACGTTTTACAACTTGGAATCCGTCTACTTCGGGCATCGCCAAATCGAGGATGATGAGAGTCGGTGCCTCGGCAAGCGCCAAATCAATCCCTTCCTGCCCCCCATAGGCTTTTAGCACGTCATATCCCTCGGATTCCAAAATTGTAGACAACAATCGAATTGCCTGCGGATCGTCATCAATGATGAGGATACGGACACTGCCATCCTGGTCCGGAAGGCGCAAAGACCGCAGCGAGGCGAGAAGGGCGGTCTTTTCAATCGGTTTTACAAGGTGGTCAACGGCCCCCAACCCGAATCCCAATTGACGTTCTTCAGTGATAGAGACGATTATGACGGGGATTGACTGAAGATCGGGATTCGCCTTTAGCGCCTTTAAAACTTGCCAGCCGTCCTTCTTCGGAAGCATGATGTCGAGGGTTATTGCAAACGGTTTGATTTCCGCCGCTTTGGCGATTGCCGCTTCACCATCTGTTGCGCATTCAACGTGATAACCCGCCTCTGTCAAATAGATTCCCAGCAAATGTGCTGCCTGCTCGTTGTCTTCAGCCACCAAGATTGTTCGGTTATTGGCAGTGGAAGGAAGATTCGAGGGCATCCGTGCGGGGCTTGAAGTTACATGCCGTTGCGTCGGTAGGGTGAAGGAAAATGTGCTTCCTTCGCCGATGGTGCTCTCGACCCATATCTCGCCGCCGTGCAATTCGACCAGTCGCTTTGTGAGAGCGAGTCCTAAGCCCGTGCCTTCATGCGCGCGCGCTTTTGATGTGTCAACTTGCGTAAATGCTTGGAATAACATCTCCTGATCTTCCGGTGAAATACCAACGCCGGTGTCTATCACCCGAACTATCAACGAGTTGTCCGCACTCTCAAGCTTGGTAGTCACCCGCCCGCCCTCGTTCGTGAACTTGACACCATTGGCAAGTAAGTTGTAAAGAATCTGTTTGAATTTGGTCTTGTCCGCTGTCACCGTTATATCTTGATGGAATTCTTGAGTGAGATGAATCCGTTTCTTGCTGGCTAAAGCGTTGACTATCGTGTTCACCTCCTCCATGGTGTCTACGACGGAGAAAGTCTCAAAGTCCAAATCCATCGTCCCCGCCTCGATCTTCGACAAGTCGAGGATGTCGTTAATCATGTTGAGAAGATGCCGCCCGCTGGTATGGATATCGACGACCAGGTCCCTCTGCTCCGGTCTTATCGGCCCGATTATTTCATCCCTCAAAATTTCCGCAAAACCGATAATGGCGTTCATCGGCGTGCGCAACTCATGGCTCATGTTGGCGAGGAAGTCGCTCTTTGCGCGGTCCGCATATTCAGCTGCCTCTTTCGCCGCTTGCAACTCCTCCTGCGCACGCACACGCTCGGTAATGTCTCTGGAAATTCCGAAGGTGCCAATGATTTGACCGGACCTGTCAAACAACGGCGCCTTCGTCGTTGATACCCAGGTTTCCTCTCCGCTGGGCCAAGTCTCTTTTTCCTCCTTCGCCGCCATCGGTTCGCCGGTCCGAATCACTTTCTGCTCGTCTGCGTACGCCTGTTGTGCATGTTCCCCCGTAAAAAATTCGGCATCTGTTTTTCCAATCGCCTCTTGTGCGTCGGAGAGATGGAAGAGATTAGTCTGCGCCTTGTTGATTCGGATAAACCGGCTCTCCCTATCCTTGAAGTAGATGTGGTCGGGCGTATTGTCCATGAACGCCTTCAGAAGGTTTTGTTCCCGTTCCAAGGCGTCCTCCACCTGTTTTCGCCGCGTGATGTCTCTGCCGACGGCATAGTACAGCCGCTTTTCGAGAGATAACGAAGAACTCCACAGAATCCACCGGTACTCCCCATCTTTGCAAAGGTAGCGATTCTCAAAGGATGCGACATTCTGCCCCGTCGTCATAATCTTCTCGGCTTCGGCAATTGTCGATTCTCGATCGTCGGGATGCACGAAGTCGATAAACGGCTTGGCTTTGAGTTCCTCAAGTGTGAAACCGAGTGTTCGCTCCCATGCCGGATTCAGATCGAGGAAATAGCCGTCAAAATTGGCGATACACAGCATGTCTAACGAAAGAGTGAAAAAGCGATCCCGCTCCGAAAAGTCGCTGGGACGGTTCATAATTGTGTCCTCTCTTCATTTTCTTTTCAAAACCAATAGCGTCAAATCGTCAAACTGCTGAGTGTCCCCTTGGAATTCCGCCACCGCGTCGCGAATCTTGGTGCACATTTCGGTCGCGCTTGCATGTCGCATTCCTCTCGCAAGCTCGTGCAAACGTTGCTCTTCAAACGGCTCGCCATTCCCATTCACTGCGTCGGTCACGCCATCGGTGTAAAGCAGAAGTGTATCTCCGCTGTGCAACTGAACCGTCTCCTGCTGATACTCTGCAATCTCGGTCAGGACATCGGCGGGGAACATTCCGACGACCGATCCGCCCTTCTCCAGCCGCGAAACACTTCCATCCCGCCGTATGACGATTGGATAGTTATGTCCTGCGTTCACTGACGTCAACTCGCCTGTTTCCGTATGCAATCGGGTGTATACGAGAGTTGCGTAGGCATCGCCAATGCTGCCCTCGTACAACAGCGTATTTAGCCGCATCGCCATGGCGAGTAAATTGCTCTGCCTCGCCACCTCCGAGCGTAAGGAGGTGCGAAGCATTACCATCAGCAGCGCGGCTTGCATCCCCTTGCCCGAAACGTCGGCAATCACAAATCCCCAACTCCCATCCGGTTCCAGAATGTAATCAAAGTAGTCGCCCCCTACGCCGTCGTGATGCGGGATACTTAATCCGGCGGCCTCGTAACCTGAAATGTCGGGCTGCGATTCGGGCAACAGGTTTGCCTGAATTTTTGCCGCTTCCTCCATCTCGGCTTGCATTCGGCGTTTTTCGAGAGCTTCCTGATAAAGACGGGCATTCTCAATCGAGACGCCGATCTGATAGGCGAACGCTTCAAGCAGAATCCGGTCCTCATCGACAAAATCAAGAGAGGCGTCCTCCTGTCCTGCCTTGTCGCATACCACCAATACGCCTAGAATCTCGCGCCTGAAAATTGGGACTGCGATAAGATTCCGTCTGCCGAACGGCGAAACCCGATTAGAATCGTTGCAAACCTGCGAGATACCGGAGACAGCAACTTCCTGAAGTATGTTAAGTGTGGGAGCTTCGTCCTGTTGATCCTCCAAATCGATGACAACGCCTTGCAGATTGGTTGGGAACTCCGTATCAAGAAGGACATGGCTTTTCACCTCGAGTCTTCTCGTGTTCGGAACAGTAAGCATGAGATATCCCATTCCGCTGTCTAAGAGAGAGACAACGTGATTCATTGCCGCCTTCTCGATGCTTTCCACATCCAGAAGTTTACTAATCTGAGCCGTGACATCGGACAGCAGCAGAAGACGCAGCTTGGCGGTGCGCATCTCTTGTAACGCGCGCGAATGCGCCATTGCGGTAGCAACGCGATTGGCGGCTGCGTTCAGCAGGACATCAACCCATGCCTGATTCTTAAGCTCCCGTGAGGGGGTTCTGAGGGCAATAATGCCAATCAAATTCCCATCGGCCTGCAAGGGTATCCATATCCCTGATCCAAGCCCATGCAGTTGCCGCGTCATCCGGTCTCGAAGTGCTTTCAGAGATTCCGGTAGATGAGCGAGATGAATTGGCGGCGATTGCAGGATTGCGTTAATCTCCTCGGATGTGACAGGAATGACGACCGATTTCGAGTAGGGGGTAATAGATGATTCCACAGAAAAGCGGCTATTGGTGGGGTCAAGGCGCAGGATTGCTCCGTCGCTAGCTTCCAGCGCATCTAGGGTTAACCGTAGATATGCTTCGCTCAAGGCGTCAAATCCATCCTGTCGAGAAATGCCTGTTTTACCGATCTGTTCAAGTTTGGACAGGAATGAAAGCAGTCGACTCATGCTGTCCTCGCGGGAAGCACACTCCATCTGCACACCTTGCAACGGATTATCGAGACATTTTATACAATCAACCGAATGAACAATGAAATCAAGCGACCGGATAGGAAGCGATCAACTGAGACCTAACGAGTGAATAACGAGAGCGACAGAGTGCTTCTGTAGGGTGGGTACTGATCAAGGAAGCGGATAGCGACCGCGATAGAAGTCCTGCACCAGCCTTTCCTGTAGTGCGTAAGCTGGGTTCAAGCGAGTAACCGGCGATCAACCCAGTGAATAACGAGGGGGATAGCCAATCCCCTGGGATAGCGCCCCCGTGCCCCGCCGACACTGCGGGCGGCAAAATGTCTTGTTCCGCTCTAGGCAAACTTCTTTATCTGATTCACACAATCAATGCGCAAGAATTTTGGAGAATTGGTTTTAGTCGCAAATCACGCCGCACTCATTGCGTTTCTTCGGCGTTAGCAACCCCGGTTAGTCTGTTCGCGGCGATGCATTATCGATGCACATCATCAAACGAAACAACGTGTCGAATCAGGATGCCAGCGCCGTAACCGCCTCGTTCTCGCTATCGAAATGTTCAAAGGTGCTAATTAAGCGGCTTCTGACAATCAGGTTTTTGATATTTGTGCCGACGTTGATGATACCGATCCGTCCACCCTTTTTTACGATTGATACGTGCGTTCCCATCAACGTCCCGAGTCCCGAACTGTCCATCATCGACACATCGCCGAAATCGATCAACAGCCTCGAATTCTCCCCGCCGTTGGGCAGTTCGTTATCAATTGCCCGTCTGAGTTCGGAAACCGCACTTCCAATCAATTTGCCGCTGGGTTTCACAACGATAACACCATCCTTTTGAATAACGTCAATTGCCATTTTCCCCCCCCCGAATAAGTTTCAAAGTAAAGATGTTATGTAAGTCTAAGGGCAGGTGTGACAGAAATAGACGCGCCGACTGATGCGATTGCATTGCCCTAAAACGCCCGATACTTCGTCAGTCCAAGTCTTTCGCAAGCCGCGCCTTTCTAATCTATCGTGGGCTCTTGTCTCCAAACACTGAACCTATGGTATTTGTTCCATCACTGATTCTAAAGGATTAAAGAACTTTTGTCAAGCCTTCAGCACAGAGAATCGTATCGGCCCCAATTGCAAAATCGGTTGACCCCTGTCCGGCATTGTGTTAGAATTGAGATTGTCCTTAGAACACATCAACCGAGCAGGTTTGAGGAGATTGCGACGACATCGTGCAGTTCCCGGTCTTTAATCACAATGCTATAATCCCGTATCTCATTGCCTTGGCATATTTTTTTCTAATCGTAGAAATCTCCTTGGTCATCCACTCCTTCTTATATGCACGCCGAGTGCGAAAAACAAGACGTCCGCACTATGCGCCGAAAGCCGCGATCATTGCCCCCCACTACGGTTGGGATGCCCAAACCGAGAAGAGCGTCAAAACGTTGCTACGGCAGGATTATGCGGGCGAATATGCGGTGTTCTTTGTAACGCACGCCATAGGCGGCTCGGATTGCGATCCGTCATATTCGCATCTCGGCAAAATCGCTGAAGAACACCACCATGCACGCGTACTTCTGGCGCCCAATGTTATCGACAATTCTCTCCCCCGTTCCCAAAAGGTGCAAAACCTCATAACGGCAATCACGGATCTGCCCGATGATGTTGAGATTATCGCTTTTATTGATGCAGACGTGACCGTACGGGAAGATTGGCTAAGGTTGTTGGTCGAACCCCTTCAGGACCCGCGAATCGGTGCGACGGTTGGAGCAAGGTTTTACCATCCGCACACGCTCAATCTCCCGTCACTCGTGGAAGCTATCTGGGTCAATTTTCAAATTGCTGCGCAAGGCGACCACCATTTTACCATGATATGGGGTGGCTCCAATGCGATTCGCCGTAATTTAATTAGGGACGCAAACGTCCTGCAGCGCTGGGAAAACGCCGCCATCGAAGATCACAACCTAACCCATGCCGTGAGAGATTCAAAACTCAAGGTGCATTTTGTTCCGGACTGCGTGGTAATAACACATACGATAAATCGCACATGGAGGCAAGTTCTGGAATTTACAAACCGCCAGATGATCATGACATACAGAATGGGGTTACGGGCACAGTGGGGTTTGGGTTTGGTGGGCTTGCTACCCAAGGCGATTATCGTGTTTGCGTCCATCCCGCTCCTGCCGTTTTACTTCAATTGGCCGTTCAATTTTAATCGACTCTTCCTTCTACTCGTACTTCTTATACCATTCATTGAAATCCAGACCTATCGCATTTTCTCATTGAATCTACCCAAAGTACTTAGAGATACGGACGGTGTTCGCGACAACATCAGAATGACCTCCTTCGTCACGCCAATTTCCATGCTTGTTGCGGGGTTGAACGCGGTATACACCGTCTTTCAGGACAAGATCATCTGGGGCGGCATACGCTATAGAATACTCTCGGCAACCACATGTCAGGTGCTGGGCCGCGTCTCCGACGACACGGAACAGACGGAAGATAATCAGTAATTGTCATGTATACACTAGCAATCAATCATTTGTATGCGTCGCTGGGATCGCAGATCTGCGTTTCTTCAGATCGTTAAGGAACGTACGTTCTACAAAGAATCCATGTATTGCCATTCTAGTAAGAAAACCTGTAGGAGCGATCTCCGAATCGTGACCTCCTGACTTACATTAAACACCAATCAAGAAAACCACTTAGTCTTAATAAGCATTACGATCAAGCTCAAGAACAATGAGCGCGATAGAATTACCAGCCTCCGACCAATAGATTATTTGCGATCAATAATCAACATCTGGAACTCAGAAAGGAAAATAATGTCAACACGGAGTCGAATTTCACCACGATTCTTCGTCAACCAACTTGCTACCGCACTAACCGATGACTGGCAGACCGCCTACTCTCTCTCCAAGTATCAGGTTGCGAAGGAAAGCTTCAACTTGAGACATCCATTCGGCGCCACACACGGAAAGGGAGACAGTGTGCAACTCGTGAGTCTGCGAATCACGGACATGTGCAACCTCAGGTGCCATTCCTGCGGACAGTGGGGCGATAACGGTTACCTGCTCGGCGAGTCTCTTAAAGATCTGAAACAGCGCGAAGTTCCCGTCGAGGTGTACAAGCGGCTGGTCGATCAGATCGTCGACGCCGGATGGTCACCCGTGTGGTACATCTGGGGCGGCGAGCCGATGCTCTATCCCGGTTTGATTGAACTGATGCACTACATCTCGGAACGGGGCATGCCGATCTCGCTGGTGAGCAATGCCACCAACATCGCAAGGCGAGCCGATGATATTTTGGAGACTTGCAAAATCATCTATTTGAGCGTTGATGGACCGAACGAAGAAGTCCACAACACGCAGCGTCCCGGTGTCACGGAGAATTACGACAACTTCACTGACGTAAAATCGGCGCTGGAGACGTTGAGCGCCGAGAAGGAACGCCGGAACGTAGCGTTCCCCTATATTGTCCCGTTGAGTTGCATTACCATGTACAATATCGACGTTGTCGTAGATCTGTACAAGTTCACAAGTCAATTTGCCGATGCCCAAATCTTCTATTTGACGTGGTGGATGGACTCGCATTCCGCGCAGGCGCATACCGAAGATTTTGAGCAACGCTTCGGCTTCAAACCGCAAACCCATTACGGTTGGATCGGCACCTGGAAAGATTTCGATCACGGCGCGGTTCTTGATCGATTTGAGGAGATGGAACAGTTGTCCGAGACCCAACAGCGTTGTCCCCCCATGATGATGCCGCGCCTCAACACGCGCGAAGAGATTCAGACGTACTACACAAATCACGAAGAAACCTTCAACTACAATCAATGCGTCAGCATCTACATGACGATGGAAATCGACAGCAATGGCGATGTCAGTCTCTGCCGCGACTACCACGACTACATCATCGGAAACATCCAGACCGACACCGTCTTGGACATGTGGAACAACGAAAAAGCGCGGAAGTTCAGAACATCAATCAGTAAGGACGGAATTATGCCGGTATGCCGCCGCTGTTGCGGTCTGATGGGATTTTGATCAGCAGCGCTTACCACGTTGCGGGGTCAAAAGTTTCGCATGGGATACAACCACCCACGATTGTAGGAAAGGGGTGCCCACGCTGCATAAACTTTCAATCGGCTCGGTCGAAACAGTGAATCCGATTTTCCGATGAGCGTAGTTCCAAGCAGCAGCCACTCACCTTCGGACGAAGTGATGTTGGGAATGGTGGGCAGTGCCCACCCTGCAAAAACTCCCAATTGGTATGGTCAAAGCAATAAAACCGATTCGCGTCGACGATATCGCCTACCATCCATAGCATACATACCGCATTTTCATGTACACACTCCTCGCCATCTGCTTAGCTTCCATCTGCTCAATAGAGCCTTCCATAAACTCATCCAAAGTTGAGTTTGAACCCACCGAAAAACAGTTGCTCTACGCCGAGCAACTCTTCGATGCGCGTACTTACAATCCCTCCATTCTTGAATACAAGCGTTTCCTTTTTTACCAGCCGCACACCGACATGGCGGATTTTGCGCGCTATCGTATTGCTCAAGCGCACTACTACCAAGGCAACCGTGAATACTCCCGGCAACTGTTCGGGGAATTCATGGAAACCTATCCCTATTCCCCGCTGTATCACAACGCTCAGCTAATGCTCGGAAAAACGCACTTGGACGACGGAGAATACGCCACCGCGAGATCGGTCTTCTTCCTGATTCTGCAAACGAAGGGGGACCTGCGTTTGCACGTACAAGCCCAATATCTGCGCGGATGGTGCTATGTACATGATCGAAACTGGTTTAAGGCGATATCGGAGTTCCGGGGCATCCGCCAACTGCGCGGGGAGAACCGTGACATCGGATCCTTCGATGCCCAACTTGAACGCACAGCGATCAAACTTGCCGACACAACCCTCGCCGGTACGCCGTTGCCGCTAAAGTCGCCGAAACTTGCCCAACTGTTGTCTACGGTTGTTCCAGGGAGCGGCCAAATCTACGCCGGCAAAACCCGAAACGGTCTAATCTCTTTGGGAATCAATGCCGCGTTCTTCTACTTGTTGGGGGATTCGGTTGCCGATAAGCGTTATGTTGATGCGGTTGGAATCTTTCTGGTGGGTTCCCGGTTCTATTGGGGCAATCGCCACAATGCGAAGAAGTGGGCGATGGAGCACAACCGAGATCTTGAAATGGACTTGATTGAGCAATTAAAGAGCATCGAGCGCGAAACCATTGAATAGCGCGATAGATCTGCGCTTCAATTCCTTGCCAAACCCAATCACACATGCGTCCCAGCACATTTCATGGGGTGAGAATTAATCGAGTGGACAAGGAGGGCGATAGAATTCCTGCCTCCTTAATTCAGTCGCTTGAGTGATTTACTATCGCCTTAGGATCTCTATCGCAGTCATAGTTCATTCCTTTGATCCTTCCTTATTCAGTCACTCGATCGCTGCCCACTCGTTCGATCTTTATTTCACAATCACCATCCGCCGCGATGCCGCATAATCCCCCGCCCGGAATTGATAAATATAAATCCCACTCGCAACCGCTTCCCCGCGTTCGTTCCGTCCGTCCCAATACGCCGCCTTTCCACGCGCCGCGTAATGTCCCGCCGCCTGATTCCCAAGCGCCAACCGCCGCACCAGCGTCCCCTTCGTGTCATAAATCGTAATTGCCACTTCCGCCCCTCGCGCGAGACGATACGGTATCCACGTCTCCGGATTGAAGGGGTTGGGGTAATTCGGCAACAGCGTCGTCTCTTTCGGCGTCAACGCCGCAAGCAACTGCTCAAGGAAGCGGATTCCCCGTTGAAAATTCGCATCGCCAACACCTAAACCCTGCGTACCCGCAAGCCATCTCTCGACATCCGCCGCACTGATTATCGACGGGTCTAGGGAATCTGCCGAAGGCGCAGCTCCGCCACCTCCGATTGCCCCGGCAACCTGAACAAGGTCAAACACGTTAACCACCCCATCCCCGTTGACGTCCGCCTCGGGCTTATCTGTTCCCAACCCCTGCGCCACCGCCACCAGATCCAAAATGTTCACGACCCCATCACCGTTGACATCGGCGGGGTTCGCCGGTTTCACCCGCAAATATATCTCCCCATCAAAGTTTGGTAGTGTATGCATCAATCCCTCCAAACCACTCGCTACCCCGGAGGCAAGTTCGGGGAGCGTGATCGTTTGTTTCGCGCCGCTATGGTTGTACACCGCCCAACCGTTCGTAAACTCGCGGATGTAAAGACCTGGAATGTTTTCGTTGTGGGGCTGCAATGTCGGCCCTACCGGCTTGCCCAAATCCGCGTCCCAAAAGTCGTGCCAATGTCTGTCGTCGCCCTTGGGAATGCCAAGGTGCTGTATCATCGCATACCCGTCGGCATGAGTTAGACTTAACGTAGTAATCAAACGAACCCATTGAAAATTAGCCGACCTCGGTTCCTCATCGGCGGGAAACGCTTCCCCGAAAATCGCGTTTATCCGAGGCTCACGCATATTCTCCTCTGCCCAAACGATCGTTTTTTCAACTTCCGTCACTATTTGTTCGCGCTCCTCCGGCGTCTTGCCCCAGTTCGGAATGCCTGTCTCCATCGACAGTCCGTTGATGTACGGGCCGGTGTGCGGCAATGTCGCATAGTTCGAGTTGACCTGGATCAGAAAGTTGGGGCGTGTCGCCGCGCGTATCCGTCGTACGATGTTTAATCGCGCTTGAAGTTGTGCTTCGAGGCGGACATAACCGTGCAGCACATCGTGATCCTCCCTCCACGCGTCGAATATGATGCCGTCGTATAGCCCGCATTTTGAAATGCTGATAGCCTGTTGCACGATGATATCCTGCACCTCCGGCTGTGTGAAATCTACCAGCCCCCGGGCGTTGGTCCCCCCTCTGTGAACGGAATGTCGAAGACGATATTTCCGTCGGAATCCCTGATCCAATACGGCCATTCCGCCCCCCAGTAGTCGATTGCGGGGGCGTTCATCTCATTAAGCGCCATCAAAAACACAGCGTTCGGATTAGCCGCGATATAGTCGTCCCGCTCCTTTAACGCGCGTTCAAAGTCGCCTGTCAATCGCCCGTCGGCGCGCAAATGCATCTGGAAGAGGCTGTTACCATATATTAAATCGATACGTGGATCTTGACCGAAAATCCAGATGGCGCCGGCAACGTTCGGGTAATCTCGATTTGCTAATCGTGGTTGAAGCGGCAGTGGCGACATGTCACACACTTGGTCGTAACGAAAATCAGTCAGCGACAATCCGTCAAGCGGGCTATGGTCCGTGATGTTGTTCGCCCGGATGTGAAGAATCTCCAAGCGCGTTAGAGATGCAAGCGGACGCACATCTTTAATCTTATTGTTTTCCAGCCACAATTGGGTGAGTTGTGTCAGGTTTGCAAGCGGGCTGAGGTTTTCGATTCTATTGTAACTAATACCTAACGATGCCAACCCTGTCAAGCCTGCGAGCGGACTGAGATCGACAATAAGATTGTGGTCGATATGTAGTCTTTCCAAATTTACTAAATTGGAGAGCGGGCGAACATCGATGATACGGTTGCGTTCGAGATAGAGGATGTCCAAATTGATTAAATTCGCGAGCGGGCGAACATCGGCGATTCGGTTGTGTCCGAGATAGAGCCTCTCTAAATTGATTAAATTCGCGAGCGGGCGAACATCGGTGATACGATTCGCCGTTAAGTTTAAGCCAAGGAGATGTGTTAGATTTGATAGTGGCGAAACATCGAAAATATTACAAAAACTCAAATCAAGATCTGCAAGTTGCACCATCCCTGACAATGGTTGCAAATCCGACACAAGGCCGTCCTCTAGATACAGACGTTCCAACTGTGTTAACGATGCAAGCGGAGTTAAATCCGAAATCTTGTTGTGGCCAAGCCGGAGGTCTCGAAGGGATGTAGCGAACTCCATTCCCGTGAGTAGTGTTATGCCCTCGTTCGGTGCATTCAGTGCGTCTAGATCGGCCATGCGCTGTTTTGTAATGTCATCGCCCGGCGGAAGCTCCATTACTTTTCGAAGCACGCGCTCCAAATTGGAATCCGGTATATCGACAGCTAACGGCTGTGCCCATAGAACTCCAGGCAAAATTAGGGCAATCATCACTAACATGAGCGGACAATGATAAAATCTTCGTTCAGTCATAGGTTGTATCCTCCTATCGTTTTTTAGGAACCCACCGGGGAGTACCGGAGTCGCCCAGCCCATCGGCTGCAGCGTCAACCGTTGCACCAGCGCTATTTCGAATAATAGCAAGCTGATCCATTCGGTAAAACTCGAACTCATGCAAATCTATTGGCTCGAACACTTCGTTGGCCGCGCGCTGCACCCCCGGCGTCTCTTCCGAAAACATGTCGTGCAGAATAAGCCAACCCCCATCCACCAGGTATGGCAAAATAATGGTTAGTTCTTTAAGTGTCGGCTCGTAGTGATGGCTGGAATCGATAAACGCCAGCCGTAAGGGGTACCTCCAAAAATGTTGCAGGTACAAAACCGTATCCGCTAACACTGGCGTAATGTGCTCGTGCAACCGAAATTCCCACAGGTTTTCCCGGAACGCATGATACGCATTCGAAAACAGCTCGCGCGGCGGCGCGCAATCCTTCGTGTAAGAGTCGATCGCCTCTATCGGCTCCGCGGCATTGTCACGGTTCCACTGCGCCTGCGCCATTGTCTGAATCGCGGATTTTCACAGATTAAAAGATATTGGGATTTACTATCGATCAAAGGACATGAACAATGACTGCGATAGCAAATCCCGTTCCTTATTCAGTCGCTTGATCGGATTAAATTCGACCAATCATCTTCGATGCAATTGGTGTCAGTTGCCTATTTATGAGTTGGCTTCAGGATTCCCAAACCGACGTGGATTAAAAGAAGGTCCGCCTTAAATCTGTGTAACCCGTGTAATCAGCTTAATCCGTGATTCAGAATTGATTTGCCACAAACACCAAATCAAACACATTGACGACCCCATCCCCATTCACATCCCCCTGCAAGCCATCTTTCCCGAACGCCTGCGCAATTGTCTGAATCACCGATTACACGGATTAAAGGATTTCACGGATAAGATTCGACCAATCAGCGACATTCTCGATTCGACCTGAGTCATCTGACCAACAGCGCGGTTGCTAAAGAACCAATCTCTTGAATTCCAAACTTTTGCCTCCGAAATTGACTAATAACCCCAATTCCATCTGATAGGCTTTCAGGTAGTTCAGCATCTGAGCGGTGTGCACATCCTCCAATACAGAAATAGCCTTCAATTCCACCAAGACCTTTCCTTCAACCACGAAATCTGCTCTACGAGTCCCGATAGGATCCGGACACTCTTTATAAAAGATTTCTTGCTCAATTTCACGCGCAAATGTTAAGCCCACCCGTGCCAATTCAAGCGCTAGTGCTCGCTGATAAATCACCTCTTGGAACCCGTTGCCCAAAAACCGATGCACCTCTAACGCAGCCCCAATAATTTTCTCGGTTATCTTTCCGTGCTTCAGCTGACCTTTCATTTTTGCATTCTCCGCGCGGATGCGTTACCTTCTGAATCTCAAAATCATCGTGGATTAAAAGAATGTCCGCCTTAAATCTGTGTAATCCGTGTAATCAGCTTAATCCGTGATTCAGAATTGATTCGCCACAAACACCAAATCAAACACATTCACAACTCTGTCCCCATTGACATCACCCTGAGCGCCTCCGGTGCCAATCGCCTGAGCCACCAGCGTGAGATCAAAAAGATTCACCACCCCATCCCCGTTCACATCCGCAGCGTTTTTGTCTTTACTGGTCACTGGCAACTGGTCACTGACCACTGCCTTTAGATACATCTCCCCGTCGAGGTTAGGCAGTGTATGTTCCATTTCCTCCAAACCGCTCGCCACCCCGGAGGCAAGTTCGGGGAGCGTAATCATCTGTTTGGCGCCGCTGTGGTTATACACCGCCCAACCGTTCGTAAACTCGCGGATATAAAGCCCCTCTATACCTTGATACAGTTGCCCCTTCTCACCCACCGGTCGCCCCAAATCCGCATCCCAGAAATCGTACCAGTAGTGGGACAGGCCGCCAGTAATCGCATACAGGACATACCCATCGGAATGTGTGAGAGTTAGCGTTGTGATAGCACGCATCTGGCGTCGATTAACCGGGCTGAACTCCGGGAAATTGCCTCCACCGTGCAGAGCGTTTATCCGCGGTTCTCTTAAGTTCTGGTCTAACCAAAGCAATGAACTCTCGATCTCGGCAAGTGCTATTTCAAGCTCTTCAGCCGTATGAAGTCCAGGCACACCGGTCTCCATAAAACCGCCATTGATGAAAGGTGCAGTTCTTGGGATTATACTATAATTGGTGTTGCCCATTATCAAAAAGTCGGGCCTGGTTTCAGCGCGGATGCGTCGTAGAATGCTGTCTCGAGCGCGTTGTTCGGCTTCATTCCCCCGAAAAGCGAGAACGGCATCATGTTCGTTCCACCAATCGAAAAAAATACCATCGTACAAACCACACTTCGATACGGCAATAGCCTGGTGTACAATCCTGTCCTGAATGTATGGAAGCGTGAAGTCAAGCAAGTTGGCTCCTGACCAAAGGCTAACAACATTACCGTTCGTATCTCTTATCCAATAGGGCCAGTCTTCGGGAAAACTACTTGCCCAATCTTCTCGCATCCTAATGTCAACGAGAAAAATCATATTGGGATTTACAGCAAGAAATTCGTCACGCCTTTGTATTGCCTCGTCAAGGCTGCCCGCCATTGCAAATCCGTTAGGAGTTTCCTTGAATCTTAACCCAAATTGAGGGACACTAAACCACAAATCATGGCTCGCCACGTTTTCGACACCTGATAAATCCGGACGATTGGGGATAGACACCCAATCAGGGCCAGCCCATGCCGTTATAATAGAAGGAAAGTCTCTATCTTTTATTCTATCGAGTATTGAAAGCGGCGTGAGTTCACAGGTTTGATCGTAGATAAAATGAGCGAGTGCGAGCGCGTCCAGCGGACTGTGATCGGCTATTTGGTTGTCCTGGATTTCGAGGAATTCGAGGTTGGTCAATCGCGCCAAAGCCGTAACATCGGTAATCTGGTTGCCATTGAGTCGTAGCGTCAAAAGGTTTGTCAGGTTCGCGAGCGGGCTGACATCGATAATCCGGTTACCCCTCACATTCAAATCGGTCAGTTGGGTTAACGTTGTCAACGGGCTAATGTCAACGAAATCACACGAGGCAATAGCAAGGGTTCGTAGACTTGTGAGATTGGCTAACGGGGTGATGTCAATTCGCGGAATTGACCACATATACAGACGTTCCAATTGTGTCAAGCCAGCTATAGGACTAAGGTCGGTTATCGGGTTACCGGCAATCAGAAGGAAGTAAAGATTGGTTGCCGACTCCAAACCCGTTAGATTCGCAATGCCTTGGTCGCGAACGTCAAGGTCCGTCAGGCGATTCATATCTTCTTGGGTGATAGGCGCCCCGTGCGGGATGCCCAAGGCATCACGAATAGCGTCACGCAGATTGAGATCGGGCATTATAATTTCCTGCGCGGAAAGCGGCAAAGCAATAGCGAGACAAAGGATCGCGGCTGCAAAAAACTGTTTCATCATATGGGCCTCCAGGGGACAATTAGGGTACGTGGCACCCGTACACCTTTCGTGTCATTTTAACTCTGATAGCGGCGCAAGTCCACTCAATTGATTCGGCGAGTCGCTCAAACGCCTGAGTCTTTCATCGTGTACGTTTTCTTTTGCCGGATACGAAACATCCCTGCCATCGACCTGTTCCTGAAGACGGTGCGCCAATTCCGGACAAACGGCTTGAATCCAGTCATGATTGGATGTAATCAGTTTTTTTCCATCAAACTAGCATAATTTGAATCTCTGATTCAACAATCCCTGTTGATTCAGGCGCGCAATCGGAGTAAAATGGTTGTCATCTACTGAAGATTGTCCATTTCATCTGGAAGCGGTTTTCTGCTATAATCTTGCAGGACAGCAGATTCCAAGAACCAATCCACACATCGCACTCAGAGGACCGATCATGCAAGACTTTCGGAAACCGTTCCCGGCTTTAACCCCTGCCCAACGTCTGCATCTTGAGGTGTACGGTTACGTTATCATCGAAAATACGCTGTCGGAAGAACGCGTCGCCGCACTGCTCGAAAAAATCTATGAGATTGAAACGCACTTCCGCAAAACCGGCGAATACCCGTACGGACTTGTCGCAAACGCACACAGCAAAATCGATCCGAACTATTTTCGTATAGATAATCTGCCGCACATCGCCGAATGTTTCTTCGAATACTTGACCGATCCCTACTTGGTCGGGCTTGCCCAAGAAATCGTTGGTACGCATGTGCGCCTGCTGCAATCCGACGCCCATATTATTCGGTATCCACCGGAAAAGATGAAGCGGCAAGGCTACGGATTCCACGGCGGGTGGCACGCCGAATTTGGCCGCACGACGCACGGTCTTTACCACTGCCCGTTCATCAAAACGCTCTCCAATTTAACTGACTTGGAGGAGGAGGACGGGGGCACGGCTGTCATTGTGGGCAGCCACAAGCTGGGCGGCATCGAACGTCATGAGATCATCGACGTGGCGCTGCAAGATCCCGAAAAGCTAGTTCATCATGTGGTTGCCCCGGCGGGATCGACACTCCTATTTTTCGAATCCCTCCTGCATTCCGGCGGAATAAGCACATCGGGCAACGAGCGCGTCTTTATTCTCGGAGGGTACTGGCCGTCCATGTTCCAAGCGCATCAAGGGTACGAACCGAACGAGGAATTTTTGAAGACAATCCCCGAGGAATATCATCCGGTGTTGACCGGCAGCAGGTGTTTCCAGTTGGAGACGTTCACCCGCGAACTTAACGCGCCTGCCGAACACTATCCGTTTGATTAGCTTGCATTATTAGTCGGATTGTATTTCTTGAAAAACTTTCATTTATGTCCAAAGAATGGGAGTAAGTTCATCACACGCGCAATCAGGATAGAATGACTACTGTCCATAGACTACCGACCGCTTCATCCTCAAAAGGACGTCTGCTATAATCTTGCTAGACCGCACCATCCAAGCGCCAATTTACAACCTGAGCCAAGAATACCGATTATGCAAGACTTTAGAAAACCGTTCCCGGCACTGACGCCTTCCCAACGTTTGCATCTTGAGGTTTACGGTTACGTTGTCATCGAAAAAACGCTGTCGGAACAACGGGTCGCTGCGCTGCTCGACAAAATCTATGAGATTGAAGGCTTCTATCGCGAAACCGGCGAATATCCATACGGGATCGTCGCCAACGCGCACAGCAAAATCGACCCGGATTATTTTCGTATCGACAATCTCCCGCACGTTGCCGAATGTTTCTTCGAATACTTGACTGATCCCTACTTGGTCGGGCTTGCCCAAGAAATCGTTGGCACGCACGTGCGGCTGCTGCAATCCGATGCCCATATCATTCGATATCCGACGGAAAAAATGAAGCGGCAGCGCTACGGATTTCACGCCGGGTGGCACGCCGAATTTGCCCGCACGACGCACGGTCTGTACCATTGTCCGTTCATCAAAACGCTCTCCAATTTGACGGACTTGGGCGAAGAGGACGGGGGCACGGCTGTTATCGCGGGGAGTCACAACCTGTGTGGAATCCAACGAAAGGACGTCATCGAGGTGGCGCTGCAAGATCCTGACAAACTGATTCATCACGTCGTAGCTCCGGCTGGATCGACACTCCTATTTTTTGAATCCCTCCTGCATTCGGGCGGACTATGCACATCGGGCAAGGAACGCGTCTTTATTCTCGGAGGGTACTGGCCATCGATGTTTCAAACGCCGCCGGGCTATGAACCGAACCAGGAGTTCGTAAAGACCATCCCCGAGGAATATCATCCGGTGCTGACCGGCAGCAGGTGTTTCCAATTGGAATCTTTTACGCGGGAACTCAACGCGCCTGCCGAAAAATATCCGTTTGACTAACTTCCGAATTTTGTTGGCATATATAACTCAGCAAGGTGGGCACCGCCCATCTTTCCGCCAGCCCCGGCGGGGCGAAAGGTGTTTAGTCCGTAGGGTGCACACTGCGCTCCAGCGGAGCGCAAAATGGATTCCTGACCAAATGTGCGAATCTATCGCATTTCCTTTGTAGCATGCCATTATCCCTGTCGGAATAATTCTTTCAGCAAGTAACACTTTCTAGTCGGAGTCCCTTTCCTCGATCCAGAGGATCGACATGTTGATAGAATGTGACATGTCCAGATTCCCGTGCTCCAGAGGAGATCAAGCGACTGGATAAGGAGCGCGATAGAGATCTTCAATCTGTATCGTGCATCATAAATTGACACTCGTTTTTCGCTCTGCGACTGGCTTTGAGCGAGTGTTACTTGATAGAGATTATCCCCTCTGGCACTCCAGAAGATCAAACGAACGAATAAATCAAGCGACCGGATAGGGAGCGCGATAGAGATCTTAGTGCGATAGTAAATCCTGTGCATTGTCAATAGAATCGTGATGCATCTAATCTCCGCGCTCCAGCGGAGATCAAACGAGTGGATAGATCAAGCGAATGGATAGTGAGTGCGATAGAGATCCTCTATGTGGTGTGTTACTTGAGAGCACGCCATTATCCTGTCGGGATAATTCATTCAGCAAGTAACTGCCTCACATTTCCATGTAGGAGGGAATCAAGCGAACGGATAGTGAGTGCGATAGAGATCTTAGTGCGATAGAAATCTTCTTGCCCCGATGGTTTTCTCAATACGGCACAAATCAGCGGATGCATCAGGTGGACGAAAAATGGTAAGCAAGGTTAGCGGGGGTGGGCTCGCTCTGGCGGAGCAGATAGTCTCGACTTATTTCGATAATCCGAGCATCAAGGCGGTCATGGTCGGCGGCTCCGTCTCTCGCGGTTATGCTGACCGTTATTCGGATCTGGAGATCGGGATCTTTTGGTCCGACGCTCCCACGGAGGCGGACCGCAAAAGCGCAGTCGAAAACGTCGGCGGGAAACTGCTGACGTTCGATGAATCGCCGAGAAACGAACTTTACGCACTTGACGAAGCGGCAATCCGGGGCAAAACCTATCGCGGCACCGCGATGGTCTCGACACAGCATCTCACTGTTGCCGAGATGGAGAAGAGTTTGGTGGATGTGCTCGAATCATACGACGCTTCGCTCGACAATCAAGCATTGATGGCAGCAGTCCGGGACGGCATACCGTTGCATGGCGAAGACCTGCTGCGTACGTGGCAGGGGAGAGTCGTAGCGTATCCGGTGAAATTCGCGATAAAGATTATTCAGGAAAATCTATGGTTCGGACCCTGGTTTTGTGCCGAATCGTACGCGGGACGCGACGATGTCCTTGTGCTCAACCAGCATTTCCTATGGATTGAACAGAATATGCTCCAAGTGTTGGCGGCGCTGAATCGCACCTACTACCCGTCTCCCGAACATAAGTGGACTGATGAGTTGATTGCAGGAATGAAATTGGCGCCGCCCGATTTGGCTAGTCGGTTGAAACAGGTTTTTAGAGTTGAACCGCTTGAGGGATGGCGTCGTCTCAAAGCGTTTATTTATGAAACGCTCGATCTGGTTGAATTGTACTTGCCCGAAGTTAATACGGTCGCCCTATTTGAGTCGCACCCGGAGGTCAATGTTGCCTGGGCAAGAAAGCGCTGGGATGTGCATCCGCCGTACAGCCTGATGGAAACTGTTGGAGATTCAATGAGGCCCGCGGACTAACAAAACCTTGAGCGGAGAGGTAAACCTGTAAGTAGGGTGGGCACCGCCCACCATTCCTTGTAAGCTGCAAACAACGGACCAATTAAGAAAATAAAGGGTGCGAATAAATCAAGCCAGTGGCTAACGACGGCGATAGAAAACCCTGATAATGACAATTATGAAGTTTCCCCCAGCTTGCCGCAAGCCCCGGCGGGGCGAAAGGTTTATAGTCCGTAGGGTGCGCACCGCGCACCAGCCTTTGAGAGCTCCAGCGCCGCGAAGGTGTATAGCAAGCTAAGCCGCCAACCCAACCTACGGTTAGCAAAATCTTGAAAGGGAAATAGAGTGTAATGCACACGAGAAAGAAGCCCAGCAAAATCAAATATCGGGCGCTGTTGGCGTTTACCGTATTGTCGGGATTCTCATATCTGAATAGTGCCGTGAAAGCTCATCAGCAGAACATCGAAGCCGTGGGTAAAGCCTCGGTCAATCACGTTCCGAAATTCACGACACCCGGCACCATCAGCGCCACTGGGATTGTCGAAGTGAATGACAATATCGGCATCGGGACTACGGATCCGGAGAACAAGGTGCACATTTACGGCAACGTGCTTCAGGTGGAGAGCGGCGGGCCGGCGCTGTGGTTAAAGGAAAGCGACCAGCAGAGCTACCGAGCCGACTACGGCTACTGGCGAATTATCGCCGACCATAACGCCCTATTCTTTGAGGTATGGGAGAACGGGAACGGCAAACCGGGGCACGAGTTTGATATTCAGGATGAGTTCATGTCGTTCCAGCGAACCCAGACCACCGTGCCACTGGCGAACCATATCATTCAGTGGAATTACGATTTTTACGGTCAAGGGGTGCGGGATCTGAACATCGGCGCCAACTGGGCGCAGCCGAGCCGGCCCCAGAAACCCCGCACACTGTCGCTGATGTCACTCAACGGCGACATCAACGAGCTTGTCTACGCCATGCGCATCGTACCCAACAACGCGCAACCGCACGTCATATTCCCCAATGGCAATGTTGGTATCGGCGTCCGCCCGCCGGAGAACATCCTAACCGTCAAACGCTCTTCCGAGACCGATCCCATCGCGGACGGGTGGACGACGTACAGTTCGAAACGTTGGAAGACCGGCATCAAGCCCCTTGAGGGCGCGTTGGACAAGGTGGAGCAACTGCGCGGGGTGTCGTTCGAATGGCGGGAAAATGGAAAGCACGACATCGGGCTGATTGCCGAGGAGGTGGGCAAAGTGGTGCCCGAGGTCGTGGCCTACGAGGAAAACGGCAGCGATGCCAAATCGGTGGACTATGCGCGTCTGGTTCCGCTGTTGGTGGAATCCATCAAAGAGCAACAGCGGGTGATTCGGAAGCAGGACGCCGCGTTGGCTGAACTCAGCGCCAGGATGGCTAATTTTGAAGCCGCGTTGCAAGGGTTCCGGGCACCGGAAGCGACGCAGATTCAAGCTGAAAAAGGGGCAGCGCCGCCGCTCGGCAGGTTGCAAGCCCGCGAATCGAATTAATCGGCTGTGTGGAGCAAAATGAAACAAACACCGCGTTCAACCGTATTTTTTCAGAAGACACTCGGATCGTTGGTAGGCGGCTTAATCGGGGACGCCATTGGGACGCCGACCGAGAACATGCGCTATCCCGAAATTGAAGAGCGGTTCGGCTGGGTAGCGGATTTTGATTGCGATGGAACCGACGACACGGTAATGAAATGCCTGTTGTCGGAGGCGCTTATCCGCACGGAGGGATACGCGACCTACGACGATTGGGCTCAAGTCTGGCTCGACCGTTGGGACGACATCTTTGGCGACAAGGTGGACAAATTCTTTCAGTCGGTGCTCCACACGGCGGTTAAATTGCGCCGCCACAGTATCCCTAGAATGGCGGCGCTGGGTAACATGCCCAGTTCAAGTTCTGCGATGTGTATCGCGCCGGTCGGGATAGTCAATGCCAGCAACCCCAGGCAAGCCGCAGAGCAAGCCTACAACTTGGCAAGTCTCATCCATATCCACGATGTCTCATTCTGCCAAGACGGCGCCGCGGCAATTGCCGCATCGGTCGCGGCGGCGTTTCACCCGGAAGCGAACGTTGACTCGATTCTTAACGCCGCGCTTGACGCCATTGTGCCGGTAAGCGGCGCGGAGATGTTGGACCTCATTGTCAAGGCATCGGAGACAGCCAATGAGACGAAGGATTACAGGACATTCCGGCAAACAGTATACGCGGATGAGGAACATTTCTTTCGTCGGATTGCCTGTGACTCGCGGGAGACGGTTCCGATGACGCTGGCGCTTTTCCGCCTCGCCAAAGGGGATGTGGAAAAAATGGTGACCTACGGCGCCAACTTTGGGCGCGATGCGGACACGATCTCTACCATGGGCGGAGCAATCGCCGGAGCTTATCAAGGGGTCAAGGGAATTCGTTCAGACTGGGTGGCTAAAGCGCGTCAACTCACTAGTGTTGATCAGGACGAGCTAGCGGAACGACTTATCGTCACGGCACGCGCCAAATTCGATTCACAAGAGTCGGTACGCCAAGCCTTCGCCGCGATTATGTAGGGTTCGTGTTACGATTTGTGAACCTTATACCATTTCGCATGAATACAATGCGTATTATGTTTCCAAACTATGCTATTATGAAAAGACCGATACCGACCATATTCCGCACACCAAGCCCGTAGGCGGGAATCAAGCGAGTGAATAACGAGCGCGATAGAGATCTTAGTGCGATAGTAGATCCTGTGCAATGTCGAGTGTTACTTGTTGGAACTTAAATAAATTGGTTTGCAGCAGCAATCTTCGATTGTCAAATCGAAGACGGGCTTTTTTCAATCGGTGTCTTCTGTAGGAGCGAGTTTCACTCGCGACAGAAAGTCGTGGCAGGAAGAGGATTTCTAATCACACTTGTTTCATCGTCGATAACCCTCGTTAAAACTAGGCCGATCGGCAACGAAAAAGGGAATCAGGGATTTGAGATCCTTATGTCGATAGCCGAGTGCTGTCCACTCCCCGCACTCCAGAGGATCAAGCGACCGGATAGATCAAGCGACTGGATAGGGAGCGCGATAGATATCTGAGCGCGATAGAAATCTTCTGCGCACCAGCCTTTGAAAGCGCCGGCAGCGATCAACCGAGTGAATAACGAGCGCGATAGAGATCCTCAATGTCGAGCGTTGCTTGTTAGAACTCAAATAAATTGGTTTGCAGCAGCAATCTTCGGCTGTCAAATCGAAGACGGGCTTTTTTCAATCGGTGTCTTCTGTAGGAGCGAGTTTCACTCGCGACAGAAAGTCGTGACAGGAAGAGGATATCTATCGTACTCGTTTCATCGTCGATTACACCCGTTAAAACAAGGCTGGCAGGCAACATTGAACGGAGATTATTATGATGAAGACGTTAAAGTTCATCCTTATCGGTCTTTTTTTCGGACACGCGTTGGTAACACCGCTTGCAGGAGAAGAGGTCAAGCTAATCGGCGTTGATCAAGGGGCAACAAACAGCCACGTGTCCGTCGATATCATCGGGGACTCCCTCATCCTAGGCGGGTTCATATTGGCGCACAACAAAAAGGACAGCATCGCCATAATCTTCAACTGGGATGGAAAGAACTGGAACCGCACGACGGAACTTCACCCCGGAGACCGCGATCCGGAAAATCCCGGTGCCGGAGACTTCGCTTGGTCGGTCTCCATTAGCCGAGTCGGTCAGCGGGGCAGCGCGGATTATGTCCTCGTCGGGGCGCCGCAGGACAATGCTGCCGGCTCGAAATCCGGCTCCGCTTATATTTACGCCCGCAGCGGAAAGAACTGGAAACAGCAGGCGAAACTAATCGCCGGTGACGGAGCAGCGGGCGATGGCTTCGGTAACGCCGTCTCCATTTACGGAACCACCGCGGTCGTTGGAGCACCAAAGGACGATGATGACGGCAGCAACTCCGGATCAGCCTATGTATTCGTGCGCGATGGAATCAGTTGGATGCAGCAGTCGAAACTCGTCCCCCAAAATGTTGGAAAATCTTCCGGCTTCGGAGAGGCCGTCCTAATTGTGGAGGACACCGTTATCGTGGGGGCGCCCGGACATACGCACGGTGAAACAAGATTCGCCGGTGCCGTCTACGTGTATGTGCGGGCTGGCGAAAACTGGGTGCAACAAGCCAAACTCACGGCGGATGACGCTGCAGCCAGCGATCGGTTCGGAAATGCCCTCGCCATGAGCGGAAAAACTCTTGTCGTTGGGGCGCCGTTACGCGATACGCAGGCAGGAAAAGATGCAGGAGCCGTCTATGTTTTCTCTCGCGACGGCGACCTCTGGAATCAGCAGGCGAAACTCACAGCCAAGAGCACACGGAAAAACGACCATTTTGGCACTAGCGTCGCAACCACTGGAAAGATTGCCGTCATTGGAGCGAATGTACACGAAGAAAACGCGCTTGCCTCAGGCGCGGCGTATTCCTTCGTTAATGTCGACGGGGTCTGGGAAGAGCGAGAAAAGGTTGTGCCCGAGGATGCCGGTTTGAACACCCGATTCGGCACTTGGGTCGCCATGAGCGGTAACACCGTGGTTGTTTCCGCTGGGGCGGCACCACATAATGTCGCCGCAAGGAGTACCGGCACGGCAGCTTACGTATATAGCAGTATAGAGGATTTTGGAACACCTCCTTACGCCGTTCGACCGTTTGGATTGTCGATGACGACGCTTGGCAAAGTGAAACGTACAGCGCTTTATCAAAACTTCCCCAATCCGTTCAACCCGGAGACGTGGTTTCCGTATCGTCTAGCGGCAGAGTCACCGGCGACGATCCGCATTTACAGCAAGCGGGGTCAATTGGTGCGGGAGTTGAATCTGGGCACTCAGGCAGCGGGGAATTATCTGACCCGAGAAGCGGCAGCCTATTGGGATGGCAGGGCTGAATACGGCGAACTGGTTTCGAGCGGAATCTATTTCTACACGCTTGAGGCCGGGACGTTTCAAGCGACGCGCCGGATGCTCATTTTGAAGTAGATCAAGCGACCGGATAGTGAGTGCGATAGAGATCTTAGCGCGATAGAAATCTTCTTGCCCCGACGGTTTGTCTATAGCGCACATTAACCTTGGCGGAATAATTCCCTCATCAAGTGACACTCAACTCTCGCTCTATGACTGGCTTTCCGAGAGTGTTACTTGAGAGAGATTTTCCACCTCTTGCACTCCAGGGGATCAAACGAACGAATAGATCAAGCGACCGGATAGGGAGTGCGATAGAGATCTTAGTGCGATAGAGATCCTCAATGTGTATAGTGCATCATCAAGTGTCATTTTTGTTTCGCTCTATACTGGCTTTGAATAAGTATTACAAGGTAGAAAGAATCCGATACGCAGAAGAAGATGCGTACATAGGGAAATACAATCAACTTAGGGAATAGATCAAGCAAGCGAATAGCGCGCGCGATAGCCAATCCTGCGCTAGCATTCCCATAAGAATCTTCACCTGATCGCGACCTCCTTGTAGCAATCAACCGACTGGAACGGGAAGGCGATAGAGATCCCTTGTGGAACAGAAGAGTGTCATTATCCACAAAGATATGCAAACATTAGCCGCAACGACTAAAATAGAACGGAAAGAAAATGCTTATGAAAACGTCCTGGTTCATCCTCATCAGTCTTATACTTGGCATCGCAACCGGCACCGTCGGCCACGCCGCCGAAGGCGAAATCAAACTCATCGGAGCCCCGGAGGGAGCACGAAATAGAACGCGTATGCCCGTCGACGTTACCGGAGATGTGATAATCGTTGGTGTGCATGATGTGGATGTCAATAACCTTCCCGGCGCGGGTAGAATCTTCACACGGAATCGAAAAAAATGGGAACAGGGGGCGGATCTCGTCGCCAACGACCGGAATATCGACCAAGCGAAACCGGGGCAGTCGGGTTTCGGGTTCGCTGTCTCCATCAGTGGCCGCATAGGAAGGACTACTGCGGACTATGCCATCATCGGAGCGCCGGGCGACGATGGCGCTGCGAAAGACGCCGGGGCAGCCTACATCTACGCGTTCAGCGGGAAAAACTGGAAACAGGAGGGAAAACTTACCGCCGCGGACGCAGCAGCTGGCGATGCTTTCGGATTCGTGGTTTCGGTTGACGGCACGACGGCGGTGGTTGGCGCGCCCAAGAGTGATGTTGGTGCCGCGAAAAACACAGGGGCGGCGTTTGTCTTTGTGCGCGATGCAAACAGATGGAAACAGCACGCGAAACTCATCCCCAAAGATTTGGCGAGATCGGACGCTCTGGGCGAGGCTGTCGACATCCAAAAAGACACCGTTATTATCGGGGCCCCCGGGCACACTCATGGCGGCGTGAGATTCGCAGGCGCCGTTTTTGTCTTTGAGCGTGATGGGGACACCTGGAGGGAACAAGCCAAACTCACAGCAGAGGATGCGGCAGCTAGCGACCGATTCGGCGTTTCGGTTGGCATTGAAGGAGACACTGTCATTGTCGGATCGCTGCTGAACGATGCTGGCGGTACGAAAGATGCCGGCGCCGCTTATATCTTTGTCCGTAACGGAATCACGTGGACGCAGCAAGCAAAACTGATCGCGCCGGGGAAGAAAAAGGGCGACCACTTCGGAGCGGGGGTTGCCACTACCGGAAAGATTGCCGTGGTTGGGGCGCCGCTCCGCGAAGAGAACGGACTCGGCACGGGTGCCGCGTATTCCTTTGTCAACGTAGACGGTGTGTGGAAAAATGCGAAAAGGGTTGTGCCCGATGATGCTGCCGCAAACCTCGTTTTCGGCTCCACAATTGCTATAAGCGGCGACACGATTGTTGTCGCGTCGGGCGCCGCCCCGGAAGTCGCTGCCGGATTCGGTAACGGTACGGCGGCATACGTTTATAGCGGCGCGGAACACTTTGGCACGCCGCCCTTCGCGGTCGAGCCGTTTGGTTTGAAGATCGAAACGCTGGGTCAAGTCAAGCGCACCGCGCTGTATCAGAACTTCCCCAACCCGTTCAACCCGGAGACGTGGTTTCCGTATCGTCTGGCGGCGGAAACACCGGTGACGTTTGGTATCTACAACGTCCAGGGTCAATTGATGCGGGAGTTGAATCTAGGCGCCCAGGCAGCGGGGAATTATCTGACCCGAGAAGCGGCAGCCTATTGGGATGGCAGGGATGAATATGGAGAGATGGTTTCTAGTGGCGTTTATTTCTACACGCTCCAGGCTGGGGCGTTTCAAGCCACGCGGCAGATGCTAATTATGAAGTAGCGTTGAATGGAAGATTGAAATAAGGGAACGGGGGAAGATTGGTATGGACCGGAAAATCGGTAGGGGACTAATCGAACCGGTGGGCAAGTATCGGCGGAGGAATTGTGGGCAGTGCCCACCCTACAAAACGAGGCACAAGCCTACGATTTGATGAGCCGATTGTTGGGGTGGGTTCCCCGAACGGAAACGAGAGGATAAACCAAGCAGCGTTTGCCGAGAAGTGCGCCGGGATTCAGGACCGCATTGCATCCGACTTGGGTACCATCGCCAATGATTGCACCGAGTTTCTGCTGCCCTGTCGCGTATGGATTTCCATTAAGATCGCGAATTATGATGTCGGTCTTTACAATCTTCTTGTTCGAAAGTATTGTGCCTGCCCCTAAATTCACGTCAAAGCCGAGTATCGAATCGCCGACGTAATTCCAATGGCTCACGCTAACGCCGTCCATCAGTATGGAGTGTTTCACCTCGGTGGCATGCCCAATTATACAGTTCCTGCCGATTACGGCATGGTCACGCACATACGCTCCATTTCGGATCTCTGTTCCATCGCCGATGATCGCGGGCCCTTTGACAAATGCATAAGGTTCGACGACCACGTTTTCTCCGAGAGTTACATCCGCTCCGACGGTCGCGCCCTGCATGACGTGCGCAGAGGTTGACGATGATGACGAGGCTACGCTGCCGGCAACATATTCTTCCAACCGGGGAAGCGCTTCCCAAACATAAATGCCGCCATCAAATAGTTCGCGATGCTCAAACCGTGTTAGCTCAAACAGGGTCTCGGGAAAAACTATTCCTTGGGAACGGGCTGCCATTCTTTCTCCCTTTATTCCACGGTAACGCTCTTGGCTAGATTGCGCGGCTGGTCAACGTCAAGACCTCGGTGCGCCGCGACGTAATAGGCGAAGAGTTGGAGAGCCACGGCGATGAGAATCGGGCTGGCAAATTCGTGAATTTGCGGCAGGTAGATGGTGTCTTGACATAGTGCCTCAATATCCAAATCGCCTTTCGTCGCAATCGCGATAATCCTTCCCTTACGTGCGTGAACTTCTTGGATGTTGGAAAGCATTTTTTCGTGAACCTCTGACTCCGAGACAATGCACACCACCGGCATGTGGTCGTCAATCAGCGCAATGGCACCGTGTTTCATCTCTCCGGCGGGATACCCTTCGGCGTGAATGTAGGAAATTTCCTTGAGTTTGAGTGCACCCTCTAACGCACTCGGGTAATTGATATGACGTCCAAGATAAAGGAAGTGACTAAATGCCGAGTATCGTTTCGCAATGTGTTCGATAGAGGCGGACTGGGTTAGCACCTTTTCAACATGTGACGGGAGGTGGAGTATGTCGTGTAGGAGCGTTTCGGTACTCTTGGTGTCCAGCGGCTGCCGCAGATTTGCCACGTAGAGCGCGAAAAGCGAAAGAACGGATAACTGTGAGGTGTACGTTTTTGAAGCAGCTACGGCGATTTCGGGACCGGCGTACATATTAATTGTAACATCTACCTCGCGCGTAATAGAGCTGCCAACGACGTTGGTTATGGCAATTGCGGTAGCGCCTTGCTCTTTGGCATAGCGGACCGCCGCCAGTGTATCCCTGGTCTCGCCTGACTGAGAAATCGCGACAATGAGAGTACTTGGCGTAATGACAGGCGAACTGTATCGAAATTCGCTCGACATGTCTACTGCAGCAGGGATGCGGGCGAATTTTTCAATCATGTATTTTCCGACGAAGCCCGCGTGATATGCCGTGCCGCAGCCGAGGAAAACAACCTGGTTAATTTTATCGGGATTGCCGATGCATTCGCGGAGTGGTTCCATCTCGGGGAAGACGACGCTTCCAGCTTGGATACGTTCACTGATGGTGTGCCTCAGGGAACTCGGCTGTTCCATGATTTCTTTAATCATGAAATGTGGATATCCCTCTTTTTGCACTTGCGATATGTCCCACGTCACTGTCGCGGCGGTGCGTTGAATCGACTCGCCAACAAGCGTCGAGATCCGCACGGCATCCGATTTGATGTCTACAATCTCATCATCTTCCACATACACAACTTTGTTGGTGTGCTCAAGCATCGCAGTGACATCACTCGCGACCAAGCACTCGTTCTCGCCCAGTCCAATCACCAGTGGGCTGCCTTTTCGTGCGGCGATCATTCGATTCGGTTCATGGGCCGAGATAACGGCGATTGCGTAATTTCCTTCAACCCGCATCAGCGCACCTTTAACCGCCTGATGGAGATCGCCTTTGTAAAAACTTCGTATCAGATGTGGGAGCACTTCCGAGTCGGTTTCGGATCTAAAACGGCGGCCGACGGCTTCGAGAGATGTCTTGATATGGCGAAAATTCTCAATGATACCGTTATGTACGACGGCAATATCTTTATTGGAATCAAGATGCGGGTGGGCGTTAGCTTTGCTTGGGATGCCGTGCGTAGCCCATCGAGTGTGCCCAATGCCCACGTTCCCGATGCATTGATCCGATTGAAGTTGATTGACTAAATTCTCCAGTCTTCCTTGGGATTTCTGAACAGATAGCTCGGATTGATTGAGAATCACAAGCCCTGCAGAGTCGTATCCACGGTACTCCAATCGGCGTAAGCCGCCAATCAAAATGTCCTTAGCTTGACGATTCCCGATGTACCCAATGATGCCACACATTTGTGTTGCTCCTTTGTACCCAGCATCGCTGAGTTTTTCTTGGTTAATTATAGCCAACCACGCACAACAAGAACAACGATAAAACACATTTGGTGAATCAATTGTATTTTTCAATGTGGTGGCTCAGTGCGTGATGGCACGCGAATGCACTCTTGGAGGTTGTGAGCAAATGCTATGCCAGCTGTATTACAGGACGGGGAACGGATTGAAGACGTGCGGGTTCAACCCTTGTTAGGCAATGAGCGCGACGTAACCAAAATCGACAGACTGGTGAGCGGCGCCTACCCTGCTATTATAAGTGTGGCAAATCTTCACAGTATCCGTTTGGACACGTCTCAAATTGTTCAGACTGAAAGAATGGAGGGTGGAAGAATGAGAGATTGTCTTCCCCGCCGACGTCAATCCTCCGGACTTTGGACGGGCGACAGATTGGGTTTTCTGGCCAGGTATTCTACGGTTCGATTGGCGGACGGTGGAAGCGTGCGCGAATCTTGTTCAGTGTGTTCAAAACGAGCGGGCGTGCAATTAGCTTGCGTTCCAATTTTTGCTTGCCGGGGAAGTCGCAAAGAATGACACCCACAAGAATGGCGACAATGCCTTGGCCGGGTGTAATCAGCATAACCAACCCCGCAATCACGGCAATCACACCGACGACGTTTTTCAAGATTCGCAGTGGAATTCTGACAATCGGGTTTTTTGTGTGATGTATGTGGGTTTTGTGCTTGAAATAGTCGGAGGGGAGGGAGATTATGAATGCTGTAAAACCCACTAGAGTACAGATTGAAGTCAGCACGGAGAGAATTACAATCCAAAGCCAGTATTCTAGAACCCAAGCTGTGATTAGATTAATTACAGACAATAACGCCTTCCTGATTTAACCACGCCGGCACCGCATTAGCCTCTCGTCACTCGGCATGACCTGATTGCCATAGGGCACGAATCGTTTGGAGATTGTTGCAGATTCCGCACTGCCTTTGGCTATTCCGTGGATTCGGGCTTCGGGCTAATAGTGAGGATCGGGTGGGATGTTCTACGTTTTTTTTGTACGGTATATCGTGTCTGCGGATGTGCGGTCCGGGAAAAACTTACTATTGCACCGTGAAGTAGAATTGATGATAGCACCTCTCTGAAATGCGTGTCAACCGGAAAAGTATCGAAAGGATAAGACGAGAGAGAGGCGATTTGCAAACCGAGGATTGTGTATGGGTGTTTTAATATTGGTTGTGAACTGGTTAGGTTTGGTATAGAATAACGGCATGTCAAGAAAAGGGGATGATGAAGTGGAGGAAATAGAGTTAAAAATGACACAACCTAAACGGGTTGCTCTTTGCGTCACGTGCCTAGTTGACCAAGTCGTACCGGAGGTAGGCGTCGCAACGGTGCAGTTATTGAGGCGTGCAGGCTACGAGGTTGAGTTTCCAGAAGCGCAGACGTGTTGCGGACAGCCCTTTTTTAATAGCGGTTTCCGAGATCAAGCAACCGATTTGGCAAAGCGAACAATAGAAATCTTTGAACCTTTTGAAACGGTGGTCTTGCCCAGCGGCTCCTGTGCAACCATGATTCGAGTCGAATACGCGCATCTACTGGAAGAGTGGCCGGAGTGGCATCATCGCGCGGAAGAGTTCGCGGAAAAGACGTATGAATTGAGTGAATTTTTGGTGAACTGCGCCGAATGGAATCCGCCAGGTGATTTCGAGGAAATCAGGCTTACTTATCACGACTCGTGTCACATGTGCCGTCTGTTAGGCTTGAGAGATGAGCCGCGTCAGTTGCTTGAATGCGTCGGCGCGCGGATATCCGAAATGTCGGAATCGGACCGGTGTTGCGGGTTTGGCGGGTTGTTTTCGGTGCGCATGCCGGAGATATCCAACGCCATGACCGGCGAAAAACTCCATCAGGCGTGTGATGTAGGCGTAGAGGCGTTAGTTACATCCGATCCCGGTTGTTTAGCTCAGATGAGGGGATTGGCGGAGGGAAGTTCGATAAAGGTTGAGCACATCGCCACTGTGCTGGAGGAGATGACGCGATGACAGCAACCTTATCCGAGTTTCGCCAACGTGCAAAGACCGCGATAGAAGACGTTAGGTTGCAGGGGGCATTGGATGGCGGCACGGGCAAGCTGTGGGAGATGCGCCGGCTTACGTTCGAGGAACTTCCCAACTCTGACGCTTTGCGCGACCATTTCAAAGCGATTCGATCGGCGACGCTAAGGAATTTGGCTGAGCATCTGGAGACCTTCGAGAGGAATGCCACGGCAGCGGGCGCCAACGTGCATTGGGCACGGGACGGGGCAGATGCGCGCGAAATCGTCATTGGAATCGCCCAAGAGCATGGAGTCAAGCTGGTAACGAAGAGCAAGTCGATGGCTACAGAGGAAATCCAACTCAACGAAGCCTTGGCTGACGTGGGCGTGGAGGCGATAGAAACGGATTTGGGCGAGTACATCGTTCAACTGGCTGAAGAGACTCCATCCCACATTATCGCGCCTGCCATTCACAAAACACGCTATCAAGCAGCGGAGCTATTAAGCCGAGAGTCCGGGAGAACGCTGTCACCGGACGATCTGACTACCCTCACCGGCGAAGCGCGGAAGTTGTTGCGTAAGCGGTTCCTGACGGCTGGTATGGGGATTTCAGGTGGGAATATGATTGTTGCCGATACGGGCAGCGTCGTTTTAGTGACGAATGAAGGGAACGCGCGAATGGTGACATCCGTCCCACCGGTGCACATCGCCGTGGTCGGAATTGAAAAAATAGTGCCGACATGGGACGCCGCCGCCATCTGGCTATCGTTGTTGGCACGGAGCGCATCGGGACAGCCGCTTTCGATTTACACCAGCGTCATTAGCGGTCCGGCTCGCGCGGACGACCCGGATGGAACGGGGCAGGTGCACATCGTGCTGCTGGACAACGGCAGGAGCGAACTGGTCGGCACGAAGTATGAAGAGGTGCTGCAATGCATTCGCTGCGGCGCTTGCCTCAACGTGTGCCCGGTATATCGTGAAGCGGGCGGACATTCGTACGACAGCCCCTACCCGGGGCCAATCGGCGCCGTCGTCACTCCGTTACTGCTGGGACGCGAAAACTATGAAGCGTTGCCCCATGCGAGTTCACTGTGCGGAGCGTGTAAGGAGGTATGTCCGGTACGGATTGATCTGCCTCGGATGCTACTTGAGTTGCGCGCGGATCAGGTAGCGGAAAAGACCATACCTTGGAGCGAAAGGAAGGCGGAGGAGGCGGGGGCGTTTGTGTTGAAACATGAGAAGTTGATGCGGTTCATGACTAACGCCGCTCGATTGGCACAACGTCCGTTCGCGCGAAATGGAAACCTTCGTTTGCCTCAACGTCTGAATCCGGCGCTTGAGCGTCAATTACCGGCGTTGGCGAAGCGCTCTTTTCGGGAGATGTGGAAATCTGGAGATTTGGAGGGGAAACTGTGAGCGCGCGAGAGGAAATTCTGGTGCGCCTGAGTGAGAAGGCGTCTAAAGTGGAGATGCCCGGCGCATGGCAATCGCAACGTAATTTTCCGGATCTGGCAAAGCGTTTTACGGCGTCATTAACGGCGGTGCGGGGAGAGGTGCGCCGCGCGGAGAACTTGGATGCGGCGTTGGAAGAGGTCGGTACAATCCTGGAAGAGGTCTCCGCGGAAACGGTCGTCGCCAACAATGAAACACCGCTTTCTGACGTGGCGTTGGCTGAACGTTGGCCCGAGTGTGCATGGCATATCGCTGGACAATCGTCGGGCGATTTGCGCGAGTTCTGCGCGGGAGCAGATGTGGGGCTATCGGGAGTTGAAGCCGCATTGGCGGAAACGGGCAGCCTCGTCGTGCACAGCGGCGTCGGGAAGAGCCGATTGGCAACGTTACTGCCGCCTGTTCATATCGCGCTTGTTCCCGTTTCGTGCCTGGTGCCGGACATTTTTATTTGGACAGCTTCGCTGAATAGGGAAGCGCCCATGCCGTCGAACCTCAACCTCATCAGCGGTCCGAGCAAATCGGCGGATATCGAATTTACGTTGACACTGGGCGTGCATGGACCGAAACGCCTGGTAGCAGTGTTGTATGAATGAAATTCTCGGATGCCTGCTCATTATTAGTTCGTTTAATCTCCCTTAGAATCAGTTTGGATAATCGGCAATAAATCCTTCTCTGGTCGTTTGTAGAAAATTTTTTCAGGTTTTTAATACTGTCTTCTACGTACCTGTGGGATGTCTATCGCACTCCTTGTCCAGTCGCTTGATCCTTCGTTGTTCGCTCAGTTGATGGCTCCTTAATCAGTCACTTAATCCCCGTTGGGGCTTAGGTGCACGAGGTTGTGGCGTTTGTACACACCTTCAAAATCTCTATTGGATCTCCATCGGGATTGGCTATCGCGCTCATTATCCATTCGCTTGATCCTTCGCGAATCGCTCATTTGATCCCCTCCGGGGCTTTTAGAAACCGGTGGACGGTGCCCACCCTACATATGTGCTGTTCAAAACGGCTCTTAATCCCACGCTACAAAAAAAGTGCGAAAAATTGTCTGCACTCTTAAGGATTTCCCCAAATTTTCTCTGAATTTCAATGGACTAAAGAGTCGCAATCGTTGCTTTTAGATTCAACAGTTTCCACAGTTGCGGGAGTTGCGTGCCAAATTAAATGGCAGAACATTGATGAATCCTGAACTTATTGTCATGCTCACGCATAATGATCGAACAGTTGAGAACGCACTGGAACTGTTCGGCGAAATGAAGGATTCTCCCATAAGGCATTGGGGATTCAAGGATGTCGGGCTTCCGAAAGACAAGATTAAGGAATTGGTCCACTCAATGACTAACGCGGGCAAGACAACTTGCCTTGAAGTAGTAAGCCTTTCGGAGGAGGAGGGATTGGAAGCCGCGAAACTCGCGGTTGCATCCGGGGTCGATATCCTGATGGGCACCGTTTTCTTTGACTCGATTAACGACTATCTCAGAGATAAGGCGATTGAATACTATCCTTTTTTGGGCAATGTACATAGCCATCCCACTGTTTTGGAGGGAAGTGTGGCGGAGATCGTTGATCATGCACAACAGTTAGAATCAAGAGGGGTGGACGGAGTGGATCTTCTCACCTTTAGGTACCTTGGGGAGGCGGCAGACTTACTGGCTGCAGTTGTCGAAGCTACAAGCGTTCCCGTAGTCTGCGCCGGAGGCATTGGGACTTTTGAACGTATTGGCGAAGTGGTCGATTCCAAGGCATGGGGATTCACGGTCGGCACCGCATTTTTTGAGGAGAGGTTCGTGCCAGATGGTTCCTTTCGGGAAAATGTGACAAATGTATGGGACTGGATGCAGGCGCGATCGCCTTGAGTGAGGAGGCAGCGAATAGTCCCTGAATCGCGGATTAAAAAATCTCTATGGGAAACTTATCGATCAACTGCGTGAAATAGCATGGCGATAATATAGCCTACCCACTATTCACTGAGTTAATCGATTCTGCGGAAGCGGGAAAGACACGATGGATAAAGTTGGTAGTGGATTCCCGTCAATTTCAAAAGTTGCCGCGATTCGTAATCGCTCTTACCGCATACGGATTATTTGAGATGTTCCTGAAGTTGACTGGCTACCTTGCGAATTTCATCCATGTCGCCCGGTTTGGGAGTCCACGGCAGAAGCAAAGAATCACCCTCCCAACGCGGGAGGAGGTGCAGATGGAAGTGGAAGACGGACTGGAATGCGGCGGTTTCGCTGGATTGAAATAGGTTTAGTCCATCCGGATTCAATACTCCTCGAATCACCCCCGCGAGTTTCGCCCCGATTTCCATGATTCTTCCTGCTGTAACGGGAGGAATATCGAAGATATTGCGGTAGTGCTGCTTCGTGATTACCAACAGGTGTCCGGGGTTGCCGGGGTTGATATCCATAAAACTTAGAGTTTCATTATCTTCATAAACCTTTATCGCAGGAATGTCGCCCGCTATAATCGAGCAGAAGACGCAGTCCATAATTATCTCCTCGCAACCCTCCCGATTTTTCAATTCTGGTTATACGGAGCGGTACGGTTGTTAAATTCGGGGTTGCCAATGCCCGCTCAGTTTAGCAGAAACTCCGTGTCGGTTCAAGTTTTTTCAGGAACGATTCAGGGTGCGGAAGTTTGGAGACGCTATGTCCAACCAAACCTACCTACTAGAATCGTGGACTGCACGGGGGCCGTTCCCTACAGAGAATGTGGGTGTGCGGCAGTGAGGGATGGCAATCGATGATTCGTTGCAAAGACCTAGCGGCGGTGATATAATAGCTCCCCAACTATCACGGACAAGGAGCATGCTATGCGCAAGAAACATTGGTTCATTGGATTCATAAGCCTTTTGACGTTGATTCTTACAGTATTCGGTCTAAACAGAGTTCAGGGACGGAGCGATGTTGTAAGGCGGGGAAAGTACCTCGTGGATACGATTGGCGCCTGCGGTCAATGTCACACGCCGCGTAAGGGTGCGGATTCGGATATGAGCATGTACTTGGCTGGACACCCGGGTAACTCCCCTGCGCCGAAGTACGATTTCAGAACCATGATGGGTCAGGGGATTTTCATGGTTACTGCACCGACTATGACGGCGTTTTCGGCGCCATTCGGTACTACCTTCGCGACAAACCTAACGCCCGATAAGGAAACTGGGCTTGGGGAGTGGACAGAGAAGATGTTCATTGCGACTATGCGGACGGGCCGCCATCAGGGGGTCGAGAGTAATCGTAAAATCTTTCCGCCGATGCCCGTGAAAAACTATTCGGAGATGAGTGATGAAGATCTTAAAGCCATTTGGGCGTACCTAAAGACAGTCAAAGCTGTGAGGAACGACGTTCCGCCCGCGTTGAACCCAAGAGGGAGGCCCTGGTAGACGCAGCGGATGAAAGTTCTTGGCATCGACACCTCGACCCCGATTGGCAGCATTGGTTTAATAGAGGGGAACGATTTTGTCGCTGAACATACATTGAACGTCACGCAGGCCCACTCGTCTCGGCTAATGCCGGCGATAGATCAGGTTTTGAAGTGGGGCAATCTCGCTGTTCATGACCTTGATGCTTGCGCTGTGGGGATAGGTCCCGGTTCGTTCACCGGGGTCCGAATCGGTGTTGGTACGGCAAAGTCTCTCTGCTACGCCATCAAGAAACCGATTATTGGTGTTTCAACGCTAGAAGCGATTGCCTATAATCTACGCTATGCCAAAGGCCTGATTTGTCCAATCCTAGACGCGCGTCGGGACGAAGTTTACGGCGCGGTTTTCCATGGCGGTTCGACACTGAAACGCAAGAGTGAAGACCTTTGTGTTTCCATCGATGAGTTGCTACATTGCGTTGAAAGTTCCGCCGTTTTCGTCGGAGACGGGATGGGCAGGTATGCCGAGGCGGTGCGAGAAAGATTCGGCGCGGACGTGATTCTAGCCGACTCAACGTTCAATGTCCCGCGTGGAACCAACATCGCTCGAATCGGCCTCGAACGCGTGCTGCGCGGCGATTCGGACGACTACTTTGGATTAATCCCGAACTATATCCGGAAAGGGCTGTATGCTAAACCGGGAAATTAATGTCCCACCCCGCCTGACAATCCAACTTCCAACTCGTACAGCTACGGTAACATCGTCGAAGAAACAGTCTGCAGGTTGCCACAAACCCGAGAAATTCCCCTCCATCCCTAACTCTCGCACGTTTCACCGCACACCCTATGAACCGAGTCTTTGAAAATACGTCTGCGCTTTTAGTCGCCCATCTCGTCACCCGACTGTTTTCTCTCGGCGTAACCTTTCTGCTCATGACTCGCTACTATGGCGAAAAAGAGATGGGCACCTATTTTCTCGCTATGTATTTCACCAACTTGATTGCCAGCATGAGCGAACTGGGTATGCATGCGCCGCTGATTCGTGAAATGACGCTGCGTCTGAGTCAAGCGCGGCATCTTGTTGGAAACGCCCTAATGATTAGAATCTTACTGTCGGTGATCGCCTTCGGATTGATGGTAGGCCTGGGGCGGCTGTTGGGATATCAGCCAATCACGATGCAGATAGTAAATTTACTGGGTTTGGCGGAGTTGTTCAACCTGATTGCACAGTCGTACCGCTGCGTCTTCCGGGCGTTCGAGCAGATGAAATATGAAGCATTTACTGTCATCGCTGAAAGAACTGTCGCGTGTGTTGTCGGTGGCGTGTTAATAGTGCTCGGAGGGAGCCTGTACAATTTCTGCGTCGTGGTCTTGATCGCAAGTTGTCTCAATCTTGTGCTCAGCGTTGCAATCGTTAGATGGAAATTTGTCGGATTGCGTTTTGGATTCGATTTTAAGATCTGGGGTGTACTGATGCGTCAAGCGCTACCCTTTGCGCCCGGAAACATGCTTCATCTCATTTATTTTCGGATTGGCGCGTTAATGATTCAATGGTTGAGCCCGCACGGTCTGGCTGCAAACGCTTGGTTTGGTTTAGCGCATACTCTCGTAAACGCGGTGACTATCTTGCCGGGTGCATTCCTGGGCGCAATGTTTCCGGTAATGGCTCGTGCCTTTGAGGACAAGGGGAGCGACTTTCGCGAGGCGTATACCTACGCCACTCGATGGATGGTTCTACTCGGGGTCCCTACCGCTGTCGGCATCGCCGCATTAGCGTGGGAGATAGTTTCGATCCTGCCCCCGGACAATTATTCGCCAACAAGGGTTGCACCCGCGTTACAGTTATTGAGTTGGTCGTGCGGGTTAGCCTTCTTGACGACAACCCACATCACTGTCCTGAGGGCGGCGGATAAACGTACCCAGTTCACGCTGATTATGGGGGTAACGACGCTCATTAATATCGCATTGAACTATCTGCTTATTCCTCGGCACAGCCATGTCGGCGCGGCGGCGTCGCTGATGGTGAGTGAAGCGTTCCTGTTCGTTGTTGGCTTTGTTTACATTTCTCGACGCGTCGCAACGCTGACCACTATACGGTACGGGTTCCGAGCCGTCGTGCTGTCTGCGTTGATGGGGTGCGGACTGATTGTTCTCAGAAAATTTCTACCGATATGGGTTCTCATTCCATTGGCGATGTTGTTCTATGTGGCGGGATTGGCAATTTGGGGAGAGTTGAGGCGGGACAGTTTCAAGCAACAACCTTAGTCGCGGGTTTGGGTTCGATGCAAATAGTTCTGCTCAGAATGGGTTTACAAACAGGTTTTCGGTGTAAAACTCGATTCACGGGTTTAGGGGAAATTGGAGGAGTGCACAGGTCGGACTCGAAAGAATCTCAATCGATTAACCGAGTGGATAACGAAGGCAATGGAAATCTTTGTCACCATCCGATTCTTCAATATCCGTATTCAGTCGCTTGATTCGGGACTACCGGGAAGCGTTAGACCGTTGATGAAATCGTGAATCCACCGACCAGCGAATAGTTGGCGGCGTAGTGATACAATTTGGAATTCACCTTCTGAATCTGGTCGGGCGTGCGATGAATTCCCTCTTTAGACCAAGCGGCGTTATTGGCTTCCACACTTTCCCAGAGCGTCAACCAACCGTAATCGGACTCGGCGTGTGCCACGCCGTCACAATCGCCCTGGTACCCTTTCAGCAACTCCACGCCTAGGCAACCGGGCAACGTGCGAATAGCAGGCAAAAACTCCCGCAACATGAAATCCTCAAACATCTCACCTTCAACGTCAGGTTTTAGTTCAATCGTGTGAATAGCACGAAAACGTGGCATAAATGTTCGCTCCTCACAATCAGCAATGGATGTAATCTTCCAAAAAGAAGATTATGCTCGTTCAGACGCATTCCAACTCTCGCAAGTCCGTTCCAGTTTAACGTCCCCCTATGAACGCTTCCAACATCTCTCTGGCTTCGGTGTCGGGATACTGCTTCGGCGGTGATTTCATGAAGTAGGCGCTTGGACCGTAGAGAGCCCCGGCAATTCCTCGGTCACGTGCAATCTTACAGCATCGGATAGCGTCGATCGACACGCCGGCCGAGTTAGGCGAATCCCAGACCTCTAGTTTCAACTCCAGCCTTACCGGAATGTCGCCAAATTCCGTTCCTTCCATATGGAGATAGCACCACTTCCGATCATCAAGCCATGGGACATAGTCGCTTGGACCTATGTACACATTCTTTGGCGAAATGTCGTGGTTAAGTTGAGAAACGACAGCGTCCGTCTTGGAGATTCGCTTAGACTCCAACCGTTCTTTCTCAAGCATATTCTTGAAGTCCATATTCCCGCCTACATTTAGCTGTGAGGTCCGGTCAACTTTCAAACCGCGATCACTCATCAGTTTTGTCAGGACGCGATGGACTATCGTCGCGCCGAATTGAGCCTTGATGTCGTCACCTACGATGGGTAAGCCTGAAGACTCAAACTTGGCGCGCCACTGATCATTCCTGGCGATAAAAACAGGCATACAATTCACGACACCGCAACCGGCATCCAATGCCTGCGTCATGTACCACTTGGTCGCCTCTTCGCTGCCGACGGGAAGATAGTTTATGAGGATGTCCGCCTGACTTTCCCGTAACACGGCTGCCACGTCTGCAACTTCTGCAGACGATTCCTTGACCGTCTCATGGTAATATTTGGCGAACCCATCCATCGTCGGGCCGCGGTGGACGGTGACGCCCGTCTCTGGCACATCCGAGAATTTGATAGTGTTATTTGGTTCGACCCAAATCGCCTCGCCCGCATCCCTGCCAACTTTGTTGCTATCCACATCGAATGCCGCCACAATCTCAATATCGCTAACATGGTAATCGCCCACGTTTACGTGCATAAGACCGGGTACGAAGTCATCGTCTTTGGCACCCCGATAGTAATGAATTCCTTGAATTAACGAACAAGCACAGTTCCCTAGACCTACAATTGCAACGCGAATTTTTGACATCGTCTCGACCCTCCAAATTGAATGTATGAATCGCTGTCAAGCGAATGAATCGTGTTTGAATGGCGTCAACTCGCTTGACGGCAAAACCAGCGATTCAAGAGCAATCGGATATTCGTAGAAATCCGTTCATATGTATGCCAATTCACAGTGTGTTCTAATCACCGAATGCAGAACTTGCCGAGAGTCTAGCCTATAGGATAAGATGCCGCCCGCGTGTGTGGAGATTGTCGGATGTACCGGCCGACCTACGAGAACATATCTTGTGAAATAGCGCAAATACGGAGTATACACCAAAATCCATAAAAGATCAAGTGCAATTGATGGGAAAACAGTGGCCTGTGACCAGTGGTTAGTGTTGACGGAGGAAGATTGGATGAGAGAATGGCTGAAGGAATGTGAGAGTTGGGGATTGCAAGGCTGACAGGGAATTGACGCTGCGAGGGATGGAGTGGCGAAACAGAGAAAAACTCCGAAGAAGAGAAAACAATCTGCTGATTCCATAGATGCACCAATTAGAAACTCAGCAAGTGCACATTTCTGAACAATCACGTGCAGAAGGTGAACAGTCGAGTTGCTCACGTGGGCGGCATGGCGCTCAAAACCTTACAGCGACGCGTATTCACGTCATGTATGTGCTTGGCATAGCAAATGCACCGCAAGGTTAAATGAAGCCAGGACTTTGGGGACAATGACAATCTCGTCGGCAGTGGTAAGGGAACAACTAAAACATCTGCCGTGGATTTGATTTCGTGGTTACACATGGGATGACTAATTTGGGCTGTCACCAATGGGAGTTCAGACATGCTACGACTTGGAGCAACGTTTAGCCCATGATGGCTGGTAGCGCGATGCGCCTGCCGGAGTTCTCACTTTCAGCCGCCTCTTTGACTCCTGCGATCGCGGCGCTCCTCCCGAACTACCCGAATCTGCTTGATTCGGAGGCGTGGATACCGTGACAATTGGGGAAGTCGGCGGAGGTGGCGGTGACGATAAATGATTTGAAGGGTCAGACGATTCGGACGCTGGCGGGTCACCAACCTGCCAGGGTGTATCATAGTCGAAGTCGTGCGGCATACTGGGATGGTGGGAATCAACAGGTGGAGGCATCGCCGAATGGCGATTTTTTTCGCGCTAACGTCGGGCGGTTTGACCGCCATGCGGAAGATGTCAGTGAAAAAGTAGAAAATCTCGTCTCCCTGAATGCCTGCTTGGGAGGTATTGTCTAGTTTGACCATTCATATCTCATTTGCGAGTTTAATTGATTCCTTCCCTCAAGCACTCGTTACAGAATCGCGGCACCATGCCGCTCCTACGTTTGGTCAAGTAAATCTCTATCGCATTGGCTATTCGCTCGTTTAACCTGTTCGATCACGTTTGATGTACACAGTTTAATTCGTACTATTGCGACATGTTCATGCCCGTATAAATGAAGCGCGCCGCGCGTGTTGAAGCCTGAACTGTAAGGTCAAAGGCGTTTCTAACCGCGCTCTCCAACGGCATCGGAGTTGGCACGATATCAATTACGGCGTCGATTCCCGCTTCATGAACCTCGTCGGCTCCATCGGCAATACTTCCGGCAATTGCGATCACGGGAATTCCGTACTTCTTCGCGAGCTTCGCTACACCGACAGGCGTTTTGCCAAAAACGGTTTGAAAGTTAATTTCTCCTTCACCCGTCACGACGAAGCTTGCGCCCTCAAGTTGCTGTTCGAGCTGCACTGCCTCAATTACGATCTCCACTCCTGATTTCAATTCGGCATTCAAAAAAGCGATCAAACCCGCACCCAGCCCGCCAGCAGCTCCGGATCCCGGTACATTGCCAACGCTCCTCCCCGTGTCGCGCTGTACAATTGAGGCAAATCGTTCCAAGTTTTCGTCCAGTGTTTCGACCATATCCGGTGTAGCGCCTTTTTGCGGTCCATAAACATGGGCTGCGCCGTTCGTCCCCGTCAACGGATTGTCTACATCGCAAGCGACAACGGTGGCGGTTGCCCCAAGCCGCGAATCTAAACCGGCGCGATTTATTGTGTCGAGCGCGCCTAATCCCCCGCCACCCGGTGAAATCGATTCCCCATCGGCCGTCAGCAACTTCACACCGAGAGCTTCCGCCATCCCTGCGCCACCGTCGTTCGTCGCACTGCCTCCGATGCCGATGATTAGCTTTTCACACCCTCGATTCAAGGCGGCTCTAATGAGTTGCCCTGTCCCGTACGTCGTTGTTACAAATGGGTCGCGTCGATCAAAAGGCACAAGCGTTAAGCCGGAAGCCGCCGCCATTTCGATGACTGCCGTGGTCCGGTCCCCAAGGATGCCATACTCCGCCTCAATTTCGTATCCGAGCGGATCCACAACCCGCTCAGTCAGTAGTTGCCCGCCGGTTGCATCGACTAGCGATTGGACGGTGCCTTCGCCACCATCCGCCATCGGAATTTTTACTACATTTGCGTCAGGAAACACCCTTCCTATACCCTGTTCTATAGCTTCGGCAGCTTGCAAAGCGGAAAGGCTTCCTTTGAACGAATCTGGTGCTACAACAATTTTCATAGTGGAGTTTTCCGTATCAGAAAACGCGGGAGAGGATTTTGGATTAGTGAGAATCAACTGGACAAACTAAATTCGAGAATAAAAGTGGAAAACCCTTGCGGACTGTCATGCACCGCATCTTACTTATCGATGTTTTCGTTCTCGTGACACCGAAGATTTAGCATAGCACACGCATTGAGTTCCATACAACAGCAAAGGAGACTCGTGCCGGGGAAACCGGTGATACGATGAATAAGCTCGGTATCAAAGCAAAGCGCATCTCGAAATCGAATTTTCTGACAAAATCTGAAAAAAGCACCGTGAATCGCTGATTTAAACAAAATTTGTGAAACCGACGCTAACGATCCGTCGTATAAAAGAATTACGTAGACTCCAGAAATGTGTGCTCAGTGCGTCCTAAGCGGATTTGCCAAGATTTACACCCGTTTTGGCTTGTCTTAATACGTTTTGGGCACTGAGTGATAAGATAGCGGTAGGATTATCTAAGGAGACTGTATCGCACGTGCCATGGGAGCGCTATCGTCCCCACTATTCCTTCGGTTAAACGGCCGTTGTTGAGATTCACAATCGCACTCCTTATGCAGTCGCTCGATCTCCTTATTTAACTGCCTTTTATACGCGGTTCGAAACCAATGATGAATGGTGCGGTATTGGTGTGGCATGTGTTAAAAAGCTAAAAGCGCACATTCTACACTGATGTGATGTAGGTAATGAGCAAAAGTTTCGTCCGCCTAATGCACTAACAATCTAGATGTAGTATGTACTTACAGATTATGCGCCAAATAAATCGCTTTAAAGGTTAAAATTGTTTCTCATAACGCTTGATTCGATTTCTAAATCGTGATATACTAAAGTTAGTACGTGTCGGGAAAGGTATTTCCATTCCACAAATCCTTAAGAAAACGGAATTTAAGGAGGTAGATGTTGAAAAGTACATACATACTTGCTATCATGTCCCCGGATGGCAGATCTGTAAGGCAGATTTCGGTCGGAAGGTGGTGCTTGAAGTTATTATATATTTTTCTATTTACAGTTGTAGTAAGCGCACTAGGAGGAATCAGTTACGGCCTTTTCTCTAAAGCCAGCCACCAGGCGATTGAACAAAAGAATGCCAATCTTAAAGAGGAAGTGCAAATCCTACAAGCTAAACTTGATTCTGAAAAAAGAACAATGGACGAAATCAAGAGAATGGCGGACAAGGTGCGTAGCGGGTTGGGCATTGATGCGGAAGCAGAAGGGATGATCGGACAGGGCGGATCCGGTTTTGGTGCCGACTCACAAGAGGATTCTGGTTCGGCCGCAATCGTTGACACGAATTCTACTTCACACATAGAAGTCTATCCTGCCGAATATCAAGACTCGTTAAGCACGCGTGTCGCGAAGGCGAAAGCAGCAATTGAACCCGTTTACGAGTACGTCGAGAAGGAAGAAAAGCGACTGAATGAGACACCGTCTGTTCTCCCGATAATAGCGCCGGAAGATGGCGAAGAAAAAATATACTGGTACACTTCTGGATATGGTCCGCGTCCAAATCCCATCACGAGACGACGCGAATTTCATACCGGATTAGATATTGCCACCAAAAAGGATACGCCAATTATTGCCGCGGCTCACGGTGTTGTCTCATATCGCGGCTACCACAGGCTCTTGGGAAATATGATGAGAGTTAAACACCCCTCGGCGAAGATGGAAACGGTATATGGCCATATGAGCAAGTTCGCTGACGGTATGAGTGTTGGGAAAAGAGTGGCACGCGGAGAAGTCATCGGCTATGTTGGAACGAGTGGTCGTAGTACCGGATATCACTTGCATTATGGCGTCTGGGAAACCGAGAAAGACTATCAAATTTGGGATTCCAAGGAAGGGCGCTGGACTAATCCGGCGAACTCAATCTTTGGTCATTGGCCCAGTCAGTAGTCTACAGCGCGCCAGCAAATTTTTTCGCTTTTCTTACAATCTACAACTCCATCATATTTTCGAAACTAACCCAGCAAGATGTCGAGGGCTCCTAGATGCACAGTCTCTAAACCCAAGTTTCACTGACCCACGCCGGAATTACATTCCTTCCTTTAAACAACTTACGCTTGTCTCCTTCAAGAATTAATCTGTCCGATTTTTTCCTGATTGCTCTATCCAAGCATCCGTTGCAAGCAAGAACTATATTCTGGTCTTTCCCTGATTATTCGCGGCAAAGTCAATTTGTCGTTTCGAATTCGCCACGATCGGATTGCCCCAATGAATGCTATTTCATCAGTTGAAGATTCAATTTCACTCGTGTTGCCTCCCCAGCCAAACCCCCGTTTTATAGCCGGGACCATATGCGCATTATTCATTCTCTCGATTATCTTTTCGCTCCCGCTTTCTGCCCGACAGGTTCACGATTTAACTCAGGGTAGCCCGGTTTGTACTGCGGCGAATGAACAGCACTTTCCCGACTTGGCATCTGATGGCGCGGGAGGCGTAATTATCGCATGGCAGGACGCACGGTACGAGAATAGGGATGTCTTTGCCCAGCGTGTTGGTGCAAACGGCGAGATGCAATGGACTGCAGATGGCGTTCAAGTCTGTAGCTTGCCAAGTGAACAGATTTGGCCCACTGTAGTGTCCGATTTCAATGGCGGTGCGATTATCGTATTTGGCGATGGAAGGAATGGAAATCAAGACATCTATGCCCAGCGAATTGATGGAAGCGGAAATCAGCTTTGGAAAAGAGAAGGCATTCCCGTATGCGTTCATCCCGCGATTAAAACGGACATGCGAGCCATCTCTGATGAAAAGGGAAACACTATTATTGTCTGGGAGGATTGGCGACACGGAAATCAAGACATTTACGCTCAGAAAATTAGTATCGGCGGTCGTCCGATGTGGTATCACAATGGTGTGCCGGTGTATCGCGGCGAGGGAGATCAGTACGATCCGTTACTAACGGGAGACGGTAAAGGCGGAGCTATCGTCGTGTGGTGGGATATCAGTACCGACGATTGGGATGTTTTTGCGCAGCGACTGAATAAGGAGGGGCAAGCGGTGTGGTCGGAGACCGCTGTTCCCGTCTGTACCGCTGCCGGACATCAAAGCACTCCGTTCGTGATCCCGGATGGAGCAGATGGAGCGTACACTGTGTGGCTAGACTATAGAAACGACCAAAACTTGTTGAGCAGCGCCGACATTTACGTACAGAGGATTAACGCGGCGGGCAAAATTCTTTGGCAGGAGAACGGTGTCGTGCTCTGCGACACGCCGTCAAACCAGCAAGTGCCCGAAGGTATAAGTGACAGGGCAGGAGGTTTGATTGTCGTGTGGCGAGACGATCGAGATATCTTCTCGGACATTTACGCTCAAAGAGTGAATCCGAACGGGAAACGCATGTGGGAAAACGACGGCGTTCCTGTCTGCGCGGCGGAAGGCGAACAGCGCAAGCCGTTCTTAGTCCCCGCCGGTTCACACGGCGCCATCGTGCATTGGCTTGATTATCGTGAAGACTACGGCAACGTTACCCACGACGCAATTTACGCGCAAAGGATTGATGGAAATGGAACCTCCGTGTGGGCGCAAAATGGCGTTCCCGTCTGCACCGCCGATGGCAATCAGACGACACCGAAAGCTGCGCCGGACGGCAATGGTGGTGCCGTTATTGTGTGGACGGATTCTCGCGATGAATCCTTGGACATTTATCTGCGGCGAGTGCCTTGAACGCATGTCTGAAAGCCCTAAGCGTATCTATAAACACGACACTCTACAGGAGGGCAGGAGTAAAAGACTGCGTGCCTCCGCTAACCCCTTGACCATCACCCAATCTGGTGTTTCTCTACAAGTTGCTTCGCGGATTCCAGAGGAATGCCGAGTCGCTGCACGATAACTTCCAGATTTCCTTGGGACTCCGCGTATGCTTCAGTCAAGAGTTGCTTCTCAAACTCACGCACCCTATTCGTTAACGATAGTTTATCAGACCCATCTGTATTCGCCGAAATAATTTCTTGCGGCAAATGATGCGCGGAGATTGCATCGCCTTCGACTTTGTAGGTAATCTGCTCAATTACATACTTGAGCTGACGGACATTACCGGGCCAGTGATAGGCGTGTATACATTCAAGCGTCTCAGGTAAGAGTTTCTTGGGCTTGACCCCCGCCACTTCGGCAGCCAAGCGTTCCATAAAGTGGTAACACAAGAGTTCAATGTCTTCGCGGCGCTCACGCAGCGGAGGTAGCCAAATCGTCTCGAAGGCGAGTCGATCGTACAAATCTTCACGAAACTTGCCCTGTTGCATTTCCGACTCGAGATCGCTATTCGTCGCGGCGAGGATGCGAACGTCTACTTTTAGCGACTTTGACCCGCCAACCCGCTCAAACTGCTGATATTCCAACACGCGGAGAATCTTTTGTTGGAACTCATAGGACATGTTTCCAATCTCGTCCAAAAAAAGCGTCCCTTTATCCGCTAACACAAAACGTCCTTCCCGGAACGAAGAATTGGTGAAAGCGTTATCTTCTTGTCCAAATAGTTCACACTCCAAGAGTCCTTCCGCTAAAGCTGCACAGTTGATCGTTATGAAAGCGTTTTTCTTTCGAGGGCTATCGTGGTGGATGGCTGCCGCAACTAACTCTTTTCCTGTCCCACGCTCACCCCGTATCAAAACAGGACGCGGTATTGGCGCCACCTCCTGAATCTGTTGAATTAATCGTTGGAATTGGGGGCTTTTGCCGACGATATTGTACTTGCCTTTCAACTCTTCGCGGTAGAATTCACGTTCCCGGCGCAAGCGCTTGTTGTCAATGGTTGTGCGGATAAGGTTGTCAAGGCGCATGAGGGCAAGTTCTACGTTCTCTTCGAGGTAAAAATTCTTCTCTACAAACTCTTCCGCGCCCAATTTTATAGATTCCGCGGCGGTTGAGACGGTGCCCTTACCGGTCAGGATAATTACGGGGAGAGCGGTGGTCGTTTTTCTTATTTCTTCTAGACAAGCCAACCCACTCATCTGACGCTCGCCGAAATCCAGATCTAGAATGGCGAGGTCAAATGCGTCGGTGTCCTTGACAATGAGGTCTAGCGCATCATGGGCGGTACCGACGGGAGTAACCTCAGCACCTCGTTGTACCAGCATGTCTTTCAATAAATCTTGTATTTCTTCCTGATCGTCGGCAACTAAGATACGTTCCGGCATTTTTTCCTCCGGGATATCCTCGAATCTTGTCCTGCAATGTGCGAGGGCAATAATGAATAGTCCTTATACCACTCAACACCCATCGGCGATTGTTCCCTACTTGTGTCATCTACAGAATTAGATGACCATCACACTAGTTCCTCAAATGCAATGTCGCCTCGCGCCTCGTAGAAGATTGGGCGCATCTGCAAGTTTGTTATTATTGGAACAGCGTCCGGATTTACCGGAAGATAGATGGTCAATGTCGTACCATCTCCCTCCCGACTGTGAAGGTCGACACTCCCCATGTGATCGCGAACGGTTCGTTGTACGATAGTCAAACCAAACCCGCTACCCCCCTTTTTGAGCGTATATCCCGGCTGAAAGATCTTGTGCTGATGCGTATCCGAAATACCGTCGCCTGAGTCGGTGAAGGAGATTTGAACTTGCGAGGATTGCGGCTGGTATTCGGATTGAATCCGCAAAATTCCTCCGTCCTTCATGGCTTCGATTGCGTTAATCAGGACATTATGAAACGCTTCTTTCAGTTGGCTCGAGTCGCCCTTGATAAGCGGGAGATTTGGTGCTAAAACCGATTGACACTCAATTTTATTATCCCGCCAAACGGAACTCAGTTTGATTAACAAATTTTCGATGAGCTTATTGATGTCAACTAGCTCCGAGACGGGAGATTCTGTTCGTAAAGTGTTCAGGATTTCGGTCAACTGATTGTAAGACTCCTCATGTTGGGTCAAGGTTCGATCAAGCGTGCTATGCAGTTTGGAAGCAGGGTCGGACTGTCGCAATGCCGATCGGAGTTGTACGCCGCTCACGCTAACGAGATTTTTGACACGATGCAATCGGGAAAACAGGTTTTGATGTCCCTCGGACCGTGCCACATCAATGAGTGATAGAGAAAGTCGAAAGATTATCGCCGCGGCATCCTGAGGACGGAATGTTAGCCATCCGCGGAGATCCTTCAGAAGTTCCTCGTCGTGTTCGTAAAAATAGAGTTTCGCTAGATTGTGGTATGGGGCTTCATAATCCGGTTCAAGTTGAATCGCTTGGCGAAATTCCTCGGCGGCTTTCTGAATTTGCTTTTTCTGCAAAAATAGAAGCCCGAGATTATTTCTGACCCGAGCGGACGGGGCATGTTCCAAGCCCGTCTGATAAGCCGAAATCGCCAATTCCGCGTCGGCAGGAATATCGTCGTAAAGACTTCCCAAGATAAAATAGACTTGGTCCAGTTGATCGAAGGTCTTCAACATCTCATTGATCGAAACTAATTGAACAAATTGATCGATTGCTTTCTGACGATACTCGGGAAGATTGTACCGATTCTTCGCATAGAGCAGCCCTAGCGCAAAACGGGCATCCAGATGGTCGGAATCTCGTTCCAGTGCACTCTTCAGGCAGTCAATCGCCAGACTCAAATCTCCTGAACGTTGGAGATGGACATCGGCAAGGTGATAATAGGCATCGGAGTCGTTGGGTTCGATGCTAAGAATCTCCTCCAACACCTCTTGCGCCTCGGCCCACAACTGCCGTTTGATGTATAGTACCGCAAGGTTGTAACGAGCGGCATAATTCGGCATTTGCGCCACGACTTGTTGAAAATCGTGACACGCTTTTTCAAGTTCGCCCCGCTTGTCATAGAGCGATCCCCGATCGTACCACGCCTCTACATAAGACGGGTCAAGTTCGATTGCCTTTGTAAATTCGTGGACTGCCTCCCTCCATGCGCCATCAAGATCGTGGTAGTCCTGTAATAGCTGACCTAGCGAATAGTGATAATGTGCGCTCAAAGGATTTAGGGAAATTGCGTTTTGGAAAGCGTCTTTGGCGTCGTCGAATTCACCTTCTTTATAGTATGCCAACCCTAATCTGTGATGAATAGAGGCGCATTCAGGGTCCAATTCCAACGCACGTTTGTAAGTTAGAATTGCAAGGGTGTAGTGCCGTTCATTGAAGTACCAATCTCCAAGGAGACATTGATCTCGCGCCACGGTGGTAGTTGAAGGAAGGGGGTCGGCACGCGAAAGACGAGAATCTCTGACTTCGTGGAGATTAGTGGATTTAAGAGGGTGGTTGTGTGCGGGCGGGTTAGATTTTTGCATCGTTGACAGGTAGGAACGATCTCCGATTCAATCAACCGAGATAAAGCGACTGAACAAGGAGAAATCAACTGAATCAATTGACCATGGAATCGGATAGATTGAGCCACTAGAGGTGGAATAGGAATTTCTCACGCGCTCGTTATCCACCAGGTGGATCGACATCGTTCCCATAACATATCTCGTGCAATAGTCCACTCCCGGATGGCGACCAAGCGCCTGGAATTGGAATTCCTCCTACCCACGATTCATCGTATGAGGACTCTCCCGACCGCGGCAGATCCATCTTTGTAATGACGTTACAAACGAAGTCGATTTTCAGAAAACTCGGTTTTGGGGAAACGACATTGCACCATGTGAATCTTCAAACGGATTCTTTCCAACCGAACTCAAATGAGTAACTCGTCGCCGATTGGAAAAAATTGATCTGCCATTCGTTGCAGATCCATTGATGTATTGTGTTCAAAAGCGACAACCTCGACCCGCTTGCCATGTTGCTTTATCAACTCTGCAAGTGCACAAAAGTCACCATCGCCGCTGGCTAGAATTACGACATCCAGTGCTCCGAGCATTGACACGATGTCTATTGCGATGCCCACATCCCAGTCCCCTTTCGCTGTACCGTCTCCTCGTAGACGCAAGTCCTTACTTTTTATGGTATATCCATTATGTTCAAGAAGGGACAAGAATCCCGACTGGTTTATCTCGGGAATCTGGACAACATAGGCATACGCCACGACAAGCTGCCGCGGACCCACAATGAGATCGAGTAATTTGATATAATCCACTCGCCCGGCATACCTATCTTTGGCGGCATAGAACATGTTCTGAACATCTACAAAGACTCCTACACTCGGCTGTTCATTCAGTACCCGATTTTGCGAGCTCTGCTTAGAATCGTGTGAGCCAAGAAACTGTTCAACTTTGTCGCGTGCGCGTAGAAGCGCCGATTTTGACATTTCGGAGAATTTGCTAAGATCGGAAACCTGGGACTGGAATTCCGATTGCATCTGTTCTATCGTTTGATTACCTTTATAAACGAGTTCCTCGAAGGATTTCAATTCAACAGCAAGCTCCGCTTGCGCTACCTTTTGGAAAGATTGAATTTCTGCAGACTGACTCGACATTTTTTCAACCTGCCGTTTGAGGTTATGAATCTCTAGTTGTAACTGTTGAACATGTATGTCTTGCTCCATAAATCGGTGTTCCTTCTCCCGGAAATCCTCGTTTACGTGGAGCGACTGTTGGAGCTGCTGTTTGAAGTTTTCATTTTCTTTTCTTAGCGCGGAACACTTGTCATTCAGTTGATTTATCTTTTGCTGTAGTTGGACATGCTTCAGCTCAGTTTCGGGTGTGGGACTTTCCTTTTGAATCGACGTTTGTGTGGGTTTCTCGGGCGGCACATCTACACTCACGTCCAATGATTGAATCGCATTGATGTTCTCATGTACGACGGTTTTCGGCGGGTGAACACCCTGATTTGTGTCGTAATTTTTTGAGTCATGTTCGAAGCTCGTCAAGCTGCCAACATTGGCTATTTCGGGGACAGACTGCCCATATTCTTTGAGGAGTTTTTGTCCGTGCTGTTGAACATCTTGGCGGGAGTCGGTCAAAAGCGCCCACACAATCTCGGTAAAATCTCCGCCTTCGACCAGATGCGTGCAGGTCCTTAAAAAAGTTTGAATCTCCTGCACATTCATATAACCGACCCGGCGAATTGCATCCTCAGTCTTCTGCACGAGACACTCATGCACGACTTGTTGTGCCGTCTCTTGACGAAAAAAGGCCTCGGCTAGATTTTCGATAACCCGGTTTGTAGACCGAGAGTCCATCGGTGCGTGTGCGTCGTGGATACCGCACCGATTCTTTAGGTTGGTTATCTCTTTCTCGTCAAGCAGTTCGGTTAGAATCCATGCAAGTTGATGTTTGCCGATTTGAGTCATCAAATTTTGCTGAATCATTTTACGTCTCCAGTAATTGCGGTTGTTTATTGAAATGTACAATCAGTCTCCGAAATGCGTAAATTTTTTTCACGCAGCAGTGCTGGAAGAAACGATCCATTCCGCTGCCGCATGAAGATCCTTGAATACCGCATGGGGCTGCATCAGGGAGACAGCGCCCGTATCAGTCGTCAAATTTGATTTGTGACCGTTCCCCGTTAATACAAGCAGCGAACAAACACCAAACTCATTTCCCGCTTGAATGTCTCTATTGGAATCTCCGATCAAGTAGGTGTTGTCTATATCAATTTTGTGTTCCAATGCCGCCTGCAACAGCATGCCGGGTTTCGGTTTGCGGCATGTGCAATTCTCGTCATCCCGATGTGGACAATAGTAGACGGCGTGGATACGGCCACCAGTGCCCTCGATTTCAGCCAACATATTGCGATGGATTTCATTCAGCGTCTTGGATGACAGAATTCCTTTATTGATGCAAGCTTGATTCGTGACGACGATGAGTTGATAGCCGGCATGAGTGAGAAATCTGATTGCTTCCACAGTGTGCGGGAGAAACTCGAACTCACTCCAACGCTTAACATAGTCATTTTCGCGATTGCGATTGATTACGCCGTCTCTATCGAGAAAAACCGTTTTCATTCGGTGTTATCAGGGTGAATGCGTCGCAAAAGTTGATCTCGACTTACGGGGACGCAGCCTACCTCTCCGCAGACGATTCCGCCTGCAAGATTGGAAAGCCGGGCCGCCTCAAGCATGTCAGCTTGGGCAGCAATAGCCAATGCGTATACGGCGACGACCGTATCGCCAGCCCCCGTGTCGTCGAACACCTCCTGCGCCTGTGTGGGAATGTGATCGACGCGCAAATCCCCCTCGCGGTTCCGTCGAAAGAGCGACATTCCCTGCTCGCCGCGCGTAATCAATAACCCTTCAAGCTCAAGCCTGTCCAGTATTTCCGTGCCGACTGAAACCAAGCCTTCCTCATCAGAAATCTTCCGGTTGACGGCAAGCCCCGCCTCTTTATGGTTCGGAGTGATGGATGTCACGCCCTTGTAATTCCAAAAGTTTTCAACCTTCGGATCGACCACAATCGGTTTTCCGTACTGTCGAGCGGTGCGTAGTACATCGTCAATCAATCTGTTGCTGACACCGCCTTTGTCATAATCCTCAAAGACAATAGCGTCTACGTACGGTACACGGCGGAGAGCGTTTTTCATTAGCCGCTGGTGAATCCCGATATTTACGACCGCGTTTGATTCTCGATCGAGACGAACAAGCTGTTGATGGGTTGATGTACTTGTGCTTGACGTTCGCGCAATCACGCGGGTTTTCGTGCTTGTAGGTCTATCTGCGTCAATGCAAATTCCACTCGCATCTATACCTAGGTGCTCAAGCATCTGAATCAGTTTCTTTCCGTTGTTGTCATCCCCGACAACACCAACCAAATCTACTCTCCCACCCAGATTAACGATATTCTGCGCGACATTCGCGGCGCCGCCTGTACGGTTTGTTTCGGAGGCGATTTCAAGTACGGGTACAGGCGCTTCCGGCGAAATCCGATTGACTTCTCCCCAGATGTATTCATCCAAGATGACGTCACCGATGATGAGGACATGCCTCCCTTCGAGCTGATCCAGAACCGTTTGAAGACTCACTATACTCTCGCATTAAGCAGGTTTCAACCTGTAGGAGCGATCTCGAGATCGTTACGTCCTATCGCCACAAAACTCACTCCTACAGAAGACGCACAATGAATGGTACAATTGCAAACGAACCGCGCACGCCACGAATACAGAATTCTCACTTGAAATGACGATAGCATCGGACGCACAATAATTCTAGCACAACTTGTAGAACACATCAAGCGTTCATTTTTTTGGGGTGAGTTCGAAAAGACCAAATGTGCGGGCGGGGAATTTGGTAGGTGTGTGCGCAGGCGTGCCAAGGAAGAAACCGAGATTTCCGCAGGCAGTGCGGGTCGATCAGGGACGAAAAATGACGTGAAATACCTTTATGTCGTTTGTGCCGAAATCGCTGACAAAAACTAAATCATCTCTGGATACGACGATGCCGTAGGGATCGACTAATGTGTCTGTCCCAAATTCTGTCAGGGTTTCGCCATTCGGTGTAAAGATTTGCACTCGCCGATTGCCGCGGTCGGTGACATAGAGGGAGTTCCAGCGGTCCAAGGCAATTTGGTTCGGTTCTCTGAACTGCCCCAGCGCCGAGCCTTCGCTCCCCCATATTTGGACGAGATTGGCGCTGAAGTCGTACTTTTTGACTCGGTGGTTACCCGAGTCGACGACATAGATGTTCCCGTAGGGGTCAACAACGAGGTCAGTCGGATCACGAAACTGTTCGTTCTCACCCCCGAAACTTCCGCGAATTAGCGCTGGGCGACCCTCGCTATCGACCTGAATAAATCGGTTGTTTCCAGTATCGACTACGTAAATTTCCCCATTCCGCCCGATTCCAATCCCGCTGGGCAGATCCAACTCAATTTGCGCACCCGTACTTAAGTTTCCGGAGTTGCCATCGGAGTAATCCCCCAACATAAGTTGGAAGATGCGGTCCACGAGATTGCAATACTGCACCCGGTTGTTGCCTGTGTCAATGACGTATAGAATCTCTGTACGTTGAAAATTGATTGCGATGGTAGTCGGCTGATCAAACTCTCCGGTTCGCCATCCGCGACTACCGAATTCTGTAACAAAATTCCCGTCAAAATCAACAACTTGGATGCGATTATTTCCCGAATCTGCGACGTACAGGTGATCGAGCCGATCCAATGCCAATCCGGACGGCTGAATGAACTGCCCGGCACCTTGACCGGAACGGCCAATCGTTCCGACATAATTTGCACCGAGTATTTGCGGTGAAGGCGGAAGGCGGTTGGACGGGACTATTTGAGGCGGGCTTGATAGATTGTCAGGAGTGGGGTGCTCATAGACAACGGGTTGATTGCCGGCTTCTCGCGGTGAGGCACAACTCAGGAATATGGGAAAAATAATGAAACTTAGTAACAAGAGCCTTCGCCCATGCATTGCTTAACCCTTGCGAACTTCGAACTTGAAAACAAAAGTAGTTTCCGTATCCTCAAGATCGTTTCTAACTTTTGGCACGATGACGCGTAGGCTTGAAGATTTAATACTACGCTTGCGAAAGTAGAGGAAGAATTGCGTTCGATGATTTGGCATGATGGTTGTTCTCTCAATATCTTCCCGAGGAAGCGCGACCGAGCTGCCTTCCGCGCGAAGTGTTCGGTCATGCCGAAAGAGTTCCATTGTAAATTCGGGAGGAAGTTTTGGCCTAAAATTCTTGCCTAAGAAAAACGATTCTTGGGACCTGTCGATCGGCTTTGTTACGTTGCCAGCCTGATCCAGCAACTGGCAATCTTTTCGTTTGAACGAAACCCAATTACCGGTGCGATTAAACATCAAAATACCGAATGCGTCAACCGCCTTCACATCGTTCAGCGGCACAGCCATCGCCGTAATGCCGTTTTTTTCGTAGATGACAGTACCGGTCTGCGGAAGAATCGCCGCCTCTGCGTCAAATTGCGGGACAATCTGCACGGGTTGCAGGGCGGAACATCCTAGGATTGCCGCCAATAGTAAGAACATAAAAACTTTTGTGCCGAGATGTGTATGTTTTTTCATAAGATTCTGAATGCGGGAAACGCTTCCTTTCTTTAGTTTTATTGTCATGACACCATTTCGCCTCAATAACCGTGCATGTGATTTTCTGATCTAATCATTCTCTTTCGCCGTAAGCGGGCATCAAGCGAGAAATTAGCGGTTGCGATGCAAATCCATCAAGCGAGTGGATAACGAGCGATCAACTGAGTGGATAGCGAAGGATCAACCGACCGAACAGGGAGGGCGATAGCTAATACTGATAGAACTCCCATTGAGTTCCCCCGTGTCCCTCCGACATCGCGCGGAAACAAGACCTCTTACTCCGCTTCACGCAAGTTTCTTTGATTAATCCACGCTGTTAATGCGCTTGCATTTTAGAGAATTGGTATAGCGATTCGTTTACGAACTTTCGGTAGAGGTTCCACGTGCCTTGGCAAAGAATTCGAGCAACTTGCCCAATGTTTCAGGCAAGGCTTCGCGCGGAATGTAGCGATCAATGAACGCGTCGGTGTTCGGTGCGTCCAGGATGCTTTCTATCGCAGCCTGTGCGGCGTCAAAAAGTGGTTTTTCCAAAGGGCTAAGGGCAGAGGCACTTGCGCCCTCAGCCAATATGATATCGCCTGTCGGGAATCTGGTTGACAGTGCCCCGGCGTTCGCGTCTGTCAGCACGGTTATCTGTGGTAGCCTTTCTTCCGACAGTTTCCCCATTTCGGTTGATAGATAGGTTATTTCAGCGAAGGATAACTCGGAGACGGATGTTCGATCAGTCGCATTCAACTTCGACACGGCGTCGTTTGAATAAATGCATATCAGCGGAAACGCCCTCAGCAGCGCGGTGCGAATCGCAATCAGCAGTGTGACGAAATGAAGTCGCTGTAGGGGCGCAAGCGGATGAATGACAGTGAGAATAGTCGGGCAACCTGAAATCTCACCTTCGCCAGCGGCTATAATGCGATCCGGCAAATCCGGGCAATCAGTTTGAGAAACCAAAGCCGCAAGATTGAGGGATTCCAGCAGTGATGGCGGTGCCGAGGTGGGAAACAGATCTGTCCATGAGTCGGTTGAAAATATCTGACTCATACGTTGCTCTGCCGGGAAGGGAAGATAGTTCTCACACGAGGGACAGATGTACAGATTGCGTTCTAGCGCTTGCCTGAACACAAGCTCATCACAACCCTCGCATTTATGCCATAGCCCATCGGGGCTTTCTATATGTTCGGCTGCTGGATTCACTGGCGTCTCCACGAAATCGGTTCTTCATCAGCTAATTAGTTTATTTTCCAAAAATATGGTGAGTGTTGGGTGCCGATCCGGTTAGAAAGGGATTTCTATCGCGCTCCTTATTCAGTCGCTTGATCCCTTCTATGTAGTAATATAGTTAACGCAAGTTGCAACTTATAACCAAGAAACCGAGTTTTTGGTTCACGTTTGCTAAATTATAAGCAAATTGGGCTGATTTTCGTCAATTTCGTGTTTCCACGTTGGAAAAAAACTCGGTTTCTGCGCTTCGTCAGACAAGGGTGGCAACTTGGGTTAGTTAAGACATCATATGCACTATTATTCAAGCGAAATGGTATTTTCACGCTTTCTGAAACGAATGTATTGCCTCCGCTTCATCATCATATCGGTCAAAGATAGTCAGAAGTTTCGACATAACAATTAGGCTGTTGATGCGTCCGCTAACATTCAGCAAGGCGATGCGTCCACCCTTGCGTTGCACGGACGTGTACGCGGCAATGACAATTCCAAGACCGGAACTATCCATTGCCCGCACATGTTTCATGTTGAGCAGCATTTTCACCTCGCCATCTTCTGCGCTGTCAATCTCTCCATCAATGATGTTCTTGAGCGCGAGGCTTTCGGATCCGATGATTCTCCCGTCAATGTCGAGAACGGTTACTCCGCCCGTTTGGCGGATATCAATGTTCATGAGAAACTCTCCGAGATAGTGATACTTTCGAGCTGAATCCGGCGATGACTGACGCAAGTTAAATGGCGGAAGGCTTGGATTTTACCATTCTGACAATCCTTCCCGATCCCTCATAAGTCACTGAATCCATGCAGGTCTCCATCAGAAATATCCCTCTCCCACTGCTTTTGAGGAGATTGGAAGGATCAAGAGGATCAGCCACGGATTCACGATTGAATCCTGTGCCCTGATCTTCGACAACAACCGTCAGTTCTTCTCGGCCCAAGATAAACTCAAAGCGCGTTCTCTTGCTCGAATCTTCGTTGTTTCCGTGTTTGAAGGCGTTCACGGCTGCTTCAATCACCGCCAGATTAATCTGCTCGCTTGCCTCCTTGTCAAAGCCCATGTCGCTCACGACTTCCGATATTATGGAGTCAATCACATATACAAAATGTGTTGAACTCGGCAGATCAAGGTGGATAACGTGTTCGGTTGTCTTCGTCACTTTAAGGCTCTTGACAGATATCCGGGAAGCAAGGCAAGCTTGACTGCCGGAAACTGTCGCTCCCATCGATATTAATGTCCTTCTACTCCGTCTGCGGTCGCTTTTAGGACGACCAGCGTGATATCATCGGTCTGCTGCTTTCTGCCGATGAAATCCACGAGATTTTCCTCGATTTTTTTACAAATCATCTCGGCAGATTGATTCTTGCTAGACCTGATAACATCCAAGAGCCGTTCCTCACCGTAAAAAGCGCCGTCTTTTTCGCGCTCTGCTTCAGTGATACCATCCGTATAGAAAAAGATTGTGTCTCCACTCTGAAGCTCGACTGTTTCGTTTTCAAACTCTGCAAAGTCAAAGCTACCCGCAACCATTCCGCCGGTGCGGAGTTGATGGATTGCCAACTTCTTACCTCGAAATCCGGTTCTGCGCTTTTTTCGATTCTCCGTATCCTTCAAATGCAGAGGAGGACAATGCCCGGCATTTGAGTACGTAAATGTCATGGCATTGGGATCCAGAATCCCGTAGACCATGGTAGCGAAAAGGTCCGGTTCCGTGTCAATCACGAGAAGATCGTTGATACTCTTGATGACCGCTGCGGGAGATGATTCTTGGCGACATACGAGCCGTAATGCGGTACGTATCATTACCATCAATAACGCCGCGGGGATTCCCTTACCTCGTACATCCCCTATAACTATCCCGATACAACCGTCATCCAGAGGGATGAAATCGTAGAAGTCTCCCGAGACTGACGTTGAACTCCGCAATACACCGTTGATGTCAAATCCGGGGATGTCGGGGGGAACTTGAGGCAGTAGACGCTGTTGGATGGTAGCCGCTGTTTTCAGGTGGCTAGCCAATTGCTCAACCCCGGTTTCGCTGAACCAATCGCCCATTGCGCCGATCAATGGATTGATATACTTTGTCGGTTGTGTCCTTCCGAGGACGGCTTTAATCCGTGCCGACAACTCGTTCAAATCGAACGGTTTGGTGATGTAGTCATCCGCGCCGGCATCCAACCCTTGGAGTTTCTCGGTTATTTGCGCTCGCGCCGTAAGCATGATGACTGGAATTACGCGAGTCTGCGAATCCGATCGAAGATTGTCGATGACTTCAAACCCGTCCATCTTGGGCATCATCAGGTCCAATACGATAAGATCGGGCATGTGTGATTTGGCTTTCGCAATGGCATCCAACCCATCGCCTGCCGTAATCACATTGTACCCATCCGATTCCAAGCTGATTTCGAGCAAATCGAGAATATCGACATCATCATCGACTGCCAAGATTGTTTGAGCCATCAAGCGCCCACGTCCTTTTTCAATTCTATCGGTAGAGTGAACTGAAAATTGCTTCCGCGCCCTTCGTAGCCGTCATCGACCCACACTGTGCCACCGTGCGACTCTACAATACTTTTCACAATCGACAACCCCAAGCCGGAGCCGCCTTTCTGACGGGTATTGATGTTTCCAAGCTGATGGAATCGATTGAAAACTCGCTCGCGTTCCTCAATCGGTATCCCTTCTCCGGTGTCAATGACTTCGATATGTAACGCCCTATCCGATTTGCCGGTAAGCGTCCCGTCAGCACTAATTCTTACCGCAATTTTGCCGCTCTCGGGCGTAAATTTGATTGCGTTGCCAATGAGGTTGTTAAAAACCTGTCCAATCCGTTCCTGATCGCCGATGGTATGCGGCAACGATTCGGGAGCAAACAAGCGCAATTCGATAGACTTTGCGTCGGCTTGCGGACTGATTTCTTCGATTCTCTGTTTAGCTATCTCCGAAACCGAGATTTCTTCTTGCTTCATCTGGATGCGTCCTGCTTCAATGCGGGAAATATCGAGCAGGTCGTTAATCAGGTCGGCCAAACGCTCCGCCTGATGTTGGACACGAACCAGACTGCGACGCTGTTTGTCGTTAATCGGTCCGGTCTTGCCATCCAAAATCAGCGACACAAAACCGATGATGGAAGTCATTGGAGTACGCAATTCGTGAGAGACCAGCGAGACAAAGTCGGACTTCATCTGATCGATTTCCTTCTCGCGCGTAATGTCATCAAAAACATACACGGTCCCAAGAACAGCTCCAGCCTCATCAAGAAAAGGACTGGCGACGATACGGAGTGTGGACGTTTCGCCAAGCTGATCCAAAGTAACTTCCAAGTTGACGGTCTCGTTCAAGGAGATTTGTCCTTCGCTTTCCTTGAGCGCTCTGGCTAATGTGAGGTCTTGCACGATTAGCGTTAGCTCCTCGCCGACTTGGTCCGCGCCAACGTTGAGCAGGTGTTCGGCGGCTGGGTTGATATGAAGTACGCGATGATCTCCGTCGACCAGAACCAGTCCTTCAGCCAGACTATTCACGATCGCGGTCATCTTTTTTTCCTCTTTGGTTATTAGCTCAATCGCATGTTTGAGGTCATCGCGCATTGAATTGAATTCCTGCGCCAGCACGCCAACTTCGTTGTTGCTCGTAACCGGTACGTGGTGATTAAAATCACCTTGACCGATGGCGCGTGAGGCACGCGCTATACGCATAATCGGCTTAACGATACGTCGTGAAACCAGCCATGCGATTGGAATGACAATGACACAGGAGATTAGCGTAAATGTGAGGATTTTTTCCGTCAGTAAGTTTATCTCGTAGAAAGCCACGGACTCCGGCTGTGAAACCAGAACCGTCCAATCGGTAAAGTTTTGATCTGCCTTCCACGGATCTTGACGCCATCGTTGAGTTCGCGCCCAGCCGTAAACCCTTTTGTCACCCTGTATGTCAATTCCGCTTTCCCTTTCGTAGCCGGAAAACTCAGCGAACTGGTCATCAGTTATTGCGCTGTTAATTGCCTCCATCGCTGCATCGGTCATCTCAATATGCTCCCTGAACGCATATTTATTCTCAGCGGAAGATGTGATCACTCGACCGTGTGCAGTCATAAGGACAGCTTCAAGTCCTTGCCCCGTACCGTTCTGCCCTTGGGTTGCTCTAACCGCATCTGAAAAATTTGGAAGTGTGATGATGGCTTTCATGATACCCACGACTTTGGTGCCTGCGACACTGAGAATAGGGAAAGCGACAGGCAGAACATGGACTTTCATATCGGCGTCATAATGAAGGTCGTCGACATACTCGTGTCCGATCCCTTCATTGTATGCGCGCACCCACCAGTCCGCATCGATTTTCCTATGATGCAAGCGCGGGTTGCTGGCTTGGATGACCTGCCCCTGTGAATTGGTGATGATTATTTCGCTTCGTGGACCGGCGAGATTCTCAAGTCGTTTCAGTTTGTTTGTCGATCGCTGTTGTCTTGCCGTGTCATTTGGGCGTGTTGATGCCGCCACAACGGTATCGCGCACGCCATTAACCTCTCGCCTAAGAGCATACAATGGGGTGAGAATGTTGTAATCCGCCTGATCCAACTTTTCCTGCGCAAGTCGCTCCAAGTTCTCGCCAATAGTCTTCTCAAGTGCTCTTACCCCAAACTCTCGCGCTAGAAAGGCGACGATAAGCAGAGGGATAAACGAGACTAGCAAAAAAAGCAGAACGAGCTGCCCCCGCAAGCCCATTTTGAAAGATAAACGTTTCGACATGATTGTGGTTTAGCCTCGACTAAAAGCGTTGACGGCAGCCGCCTCGTCCTGAAAAATCTCCAAAACCGTGTCCAACCGGGTAACCGCTAGCACATTTTGAACTGCTTCTTGCGGATTCAGTAGTACCAGCCTTCCATCACTCTTTTTTAGCGCTTGTAATGTCGCGATAATTGCGCCCAAAGCAGAGCTATCCAACAACGGAACATCTGTCAAATCGAGAATCAGATGCCCGCCGCCTTGGTCAATCTGTGTTCTCATCTCATGGCGGAGTGCATCAACGGCATTACCGATAATCTTGCCGTTTACTCGAAGGATTGGGGTATTGTGTTGACTTATGTTAGTTTCAAACATCTGGTTACACTCCTTAACGAACAATCAACTGAGGACAAGCGAGTTGATAGCGATAAAGTGACCGAATAGGATCGAGGGAGCGAGCAGCGAAAGCGATAGAGATCCCAAGGCGACGCGTATTCCGGTTCGATAGGATTCCGAATTCCATAAAACTCTCGTAAAGGTTCCGTCTTGTCGGAAATCGGAATTCCCTTCTACGGTAATCGTCTTTGCCTTACTTTCTAGCCAAGCATCTCGCACGCCGGCGTGAACTCATCCGCCTTCAGCGTATGAAAACAGATGTCACTCGTGACAAAACAAGGCGCATAGCAAAGAATTCAATACGATGGAAAATTCTTCTCACTATCTGAGCGGTTGATTCCCATCCGTTACATGATTCGTAATTGTTTAGTTCAGTCCAGAACTTACGCGCCAACAGGAAATCGCGACCTTGGAGATCGCTCCTACATTGCGCTCAGGGATCTCTATCGCACTCGCTAATCACTCGCTACATCTATCCGTTCAGTTGATCGTTCGCTTGATGGTGTAGGAAAGGGGATTAAACTGCAGCACGACGAATCAACATTCCCAAAACAGATTGATAGACTAAACGGTTACCATGAATCTTTATCACTGTCTTAATCCGGTTTCTATCCGCCGGAACGGTTATCATAGAGGTTCGACCTCCTCATTGGCGCGTTTTACAAGTGCATTCATATAGGCAATAGTGTAGGCGGTGCCGACTCGACCGTCGTCTGTCATCTGAGGAATATGGTCCGGAATCGTCACCCCCTTGAAATTGACTTCTCGCATGACCTTCATCACTTGGTACATGTCCATGTAACCGTTGTCCACGAATGTCTCCACAAAATGCGGCAGCGGTTTGTCTACATTGCGGAAGTGTACCTTAAAGATTTTTCCCTGCTCGCCGAAGTGGCGGATGGACTCCAACACATCCTTCCCCATCGATTCGCCGCCTTCTAACCAGCAGCCCACGCAGAAACACATTCCCACGTTGGGGCTATCTGCGATGTCTAGAGCGCGTTCATACCCTTCAAAGCTGCTGAATATACAGCGAGGAACGCCGCCCAGACTTGGCCCTGGCGGATCGTCCGGGTGGATACCGATCATGACACCCGCTTCCTCAGCGACTGGAGCCGCCTCCTTGATAAAATGGGTGAAATTGTCCCAAATCTCATCCTCGGAGTACTCGCGTCCGTGGGTTAGCCGCGTCTGATCTGTCCCTTGGCTCCTGCTCTCGGCTTGGGCCAGATCAAAAGCCCGTGCCTGAGCGCCGCCGCGGGTCTGACCGGGATCGGTGCTCCAGACGCCATTCGCCATGTGGGCGTATGTGGTGTAAGGAATTCCCGCTCTTCCCAAATCACGGATGTAACGTTTGTACTGTTCGACCTTTTCATCGCGGTTGGGCAGGTTTAACACGAGCGCTGCCTGGCAGTGCACATCGCCGTTGCCGAAACCGTATATTTTGAGGCCTGCATTCTCGAAAATCTCGCGACGGCTCATAAAATAATCGTAGTTTGCGTGCGCACCGTCGGTCCACAGCACAACGTATTCGACACCCATCTGCCGGGCAAATTGTAAATCTTCTTCACTGGGCTCGGGAGACATCTGGGCAGCTACTTTGATACCGGGTTCAATGTTGTCCATTGGGTTTTCTACCGCCATTGTTCGTCACTCCTTCAAGGAAAGCAAAATGTGGCTGCCTAAGCAAATGTGAGGCTGTGGAGCAGAAGATCCGTTCGTCTGATAGGAGCCTTAGCTTCAGACAAACTTTAGGACGATGATACTCCTTGCTTTGGAGTTGATATTCCCAACCCCCTGTGTTAGACTCAGTTCATTGCCTTGATAAGGCAATTCTTTAACAATAAACTTGATTGGAAAAACGGTATTCAAACTTCTCAATTTTACTTAGACTCGGAGGATTTGGCAATGAAAAAGACTTTGAATGCTTTCAATACAACTTACTGGTTTCCACTAATTCTGATTGGACTCGTCATAGGTCTGACAAGTTGCGGCGTGCTTCAAAATCTATTTAATGGAGCTGATGCCCCGACTTCGCAACAAGCAGTTGCGAAGATAGGATCGGCGAGCGGAAGTAACGTGACCGGAACAGCGACTTTCACACAGATTGGCGACCAGATTACGCTCCTCGTCGAAATCATCGGCGCTTCCCCGGGGCTTCATGCCGTCCATATTCACCAATACGGCGACTGCAGCTCCCCTGATGGAAAGTCGGCTGGCGGGCATTGGAATCCCATCGGCGTCGCTCACGGAAAATGGGGCGAAGGCGAATTTCATCTTGGTGACATCGGCAACATCAACGTCGGTGAAGATGGGGCTGGAGGCATTGAGTTGACGACCGACTTGTGGGAAATAGGTACCGGTTCCGACGTAGATATCGTTGGACGAGGCATCATCGTCCATGCGGGTGCGGATGATTTTACCTCACAACCGTCCGGTGCCGCCGGAGCGCGAATCGGTTGCGGGGCGATTGAATTGGCGTCGCAACCGTAATACATGGTTGAATTTCCAGCCTCTAATTCAAGAGGCGCCATACACGTTGAATGCCTCTGTCCATTTCTTGAGGTCGGGGACGCGCAGTTTGGGATCGGACGAAATCTCCAATGGGCGCCCCCGTGTATCCACGAGCAATCCGACCACACCCCCTGTCACCTCGGTTTCCAGAGGATGTCCGCGTTCACCGCCAACGTCGAAACGACGATCTGGCTGTAGCCGAACCTGCGCTTTCTGTCCAACACCGAGCGGATATAATCGTAATTGACCGAATGGCACATCGTCAATAATAGTCTCCTTTTCCGACTGTTCCACGCGGACCGAGAGGCAGGCATCGCCGGGTTTTGCGACTCCTACGGGAGCGACACAGGTGCCGAGATGGACAAGGCAATCACGTTCAAACACCTGCGTCGCTGCCTCCTGATTGACTTGTGCCAGAACGCCGAGCTGCGGCATCATAAAGATGCTGTCGACGGCAAGGCGCGTGATTCCTTCCGGCTGGAATGCATCGATCATCATTAGCATGGCTTGCTGCCGTCGGGGGGCGTGCGAAAGCACCCCGCCGCTGCCGACAATCATGTCTAATCCAAGCATGTCTACTAGCGACTCCCCGCCTTCGGTTTGCGCGAAGGCTTCCGAAATTGTGCGTTGTTGCTGCGTGCCGCGCAGCTCGACGGCAAGTTGCTTGTGCTGTTCAAAGGCAAGTCGCAGCGCTTCGCGCGCAATTGCCTGTTCAACAATCAGTTCCTGAAGGGTTTGTGGGATGGTAGTTGGACGGATGGTCTTGTTCCGGATTCGATTGCGGAGATCGGTTTGATCGATTTCGAAAGGTACCCAGCGCAGGATATTTTCCAATCCCGCCTCGGCAAGAACATTGGAAATGCTGTAACTCATTCCCAGGTTGGCGCTCACGGTTCGATTAAACTTCCCCTGACCTTCACGATTCTTGAAGACGGAGAACACATCCGTCGTTGCGCCGCCGATGTCCACGCCAACAACCTGAATCTTCTGTTGATCCGCAACCGCTTGCATAATCGCACCTACGGCGCCTGGCGTCGGCATGATTGGCGCATCTGTCCAGGCAATCAATTTTCTGTACCCGGGTGCATGCGCCATAACATGTTCCAGAAACTGATCTTGAATCTCCAGACGGGTTGGCATGAGGTTCTCGTGTTCCAACACAGGCCGCAGATTGTCCACAATTTCCAGTGACATCTTCTCCTCAAGTTCCTTGGTAATGAGACTGCTAGCGTCTTTGTTCCCTGCGTAGATGACCGGCAGTTCATAACCGGTGCCCAAGCGCGGGACCGGGTTGGCAGCCGCAATGATCTCCGCGAGTTCGGTAACGTGGGAGGTCGTGCCCCCATCAACACCACCGGAAAGGAGTATCATGTCCGGACGGAGTGCTCGAATCCGCTCAATCTTTTCGTGAGGCAGACGCTTATCGTTCGACGCGATTACATCCATTACAATTGCGCCAGCGCCTAGTGCCGCGCGCTCCGCACTTTCCGCGGTGAGGTTTCGGACTACGCCCGCCACCATCATCTGTAACCCTCCTCCGGCGCTGCTAGTTGAGATGTACAGATCGACCCCGTCCCCATCTTGCTGCGGCTTGATAATTTGTCCGTTCTCCAGAAGTCGGCGTCCAGCGAGTTCTTCAACCTCCGTAATGGCATTAATTACACCGGCGGTTACGTCTTCAACGGGTGCTTCAACTGTCGTCGGCGCTTCACCGCGATTGATTAGCCGATATTCATCATCCCGTTTTTCGATCAGGATTGCCTTCGTCGTCGTACTGCCGCAATCTGTCGCAATGATTAAACGAACCTCCTTCGTTTCATTCGGCGATGCCTCAGTTTCCTCGGAGATATTTACCTTTTCTGACACACTATTACTCCTCTTTATCTAGATCTTCAATTCGTTTGATTAGAAATTCGAGGTTCGCGTCATTCTCAATGATTAATGCAAACTTCTGGTAGTCGGCGGCGTTAAAGATTGACTGAACAAACGGGTTAAAAGCTATGAGGGCTTGACTACCGAGAAAGTTTAGGGGCTTACAAACTTCGAGAGCAATGATGGCAGGCACGGTCAATCGCCGCTTCACAATCTGTGTTGCAACTCTTTCAAGTAACGCTTGCTGTTCGGACTCGGGTATTTCGTCAAGCGTTATTGGGAGATTGGGATTTATGTCTAACATCGTATGTAATCTGTTGTTTGAGTTAACGTGATAAGCATATTCAATATTGCAGACGAATCGGACGTATGCAGTTGAAGGCGTCAGCTTACTTAACGGCAATTCATTACGTAGTACTTCACCCTCTTATCTTTCCCCTTGAATCGGGGCATCGGTATTTCTTACAGCTATATTCACGGTTGTCAAGATTGGGCGCCTCTGATCGATTTTCGCAGGATTGCACCGCGCTTCGCATACCCTTCGGCATTATCTCGCATGCGCTCGAGATCTTCCTCTGTCGTCTCCCGTCTGACTTGTGCGGGCACACCCATAGCGACCGAGCGCGGCGGGATTTCTTGTCCTTCGCGGACAAGAGTTCCGGCGGCTACAATGGCCTCCTCACCGATTTTAGCTCCGGAGAGGACAATCGCGCCCATTCCAATCAAGGCTCCGTCGCCGATAGTGCACGCATGGATAATGGCGGCGTGGCCAATTGTCACATCGTTACCGATGAAAGTGGGTATGCCCGTATCGAGATGGATGACGGTACCGTCTTGAACGTTTGATCGGGCCCCGATTTCAATCCGATCGATATCTCCCCGTAAAACACAATTAAACCAAACTCCCGTATCTTCTCCGATAGATACATCGCCAATTATCACTGTGCCGGGAGCGATGAAGGCTCGGGGATGAATCTTCGGTGATAATCCTTCAAAATCTATAAGCATATTACCTCCAAATCGGGGCTGTATTAACGTCGTTCAAGTTAGGAAACCCACACATTCGCCTAACAGATTATAAAGCTAGGGGTTGACGAGATGTGTAACTGTGCCAAGGCGACATTTATATTTTGGCAGACTAGCTTTCAATGGCGTCGGCGCACCGCTATCTTGCCAACAGCCTTTTCAAACTACCCCTTCCAGCTATATATGAGATTGTCCCGATGAGTGCCAAGAGTACGAACTTTGTAGCCGTTGTCGAAATGACAATGAACGTTACATTGGCGATGATGCCTCCTGTCAATGTGGCTATACGTAGAATTGGCTTTCTGGTTACATTACCATTTGGTACTCCCGTCTCTGCGACCCACGGCAACGATCCGATACTGGTATTGAATGCGGCGGCGGCGGCTGTAACCATGGTTGTTACTGCCAGAGTCGTCCACCAGAGGCCTAGCGGCGCCTCAAAAAAGATTAACCCTAGAAGCACCCAAAAATTCGCATAGATTGTAGCACAGAGGGCGGCAACGAGGAACCTACTATGAAACAGTAAACTAGGAGAGGTGGGAATCGATTTTAAGAACCACCATGTTTTCCCTTCGTTTTTGAACCCAGCCCATGTGAGTCCAAGCGTCATCATGGCGCTATAAAGCATCGCTTGGGTTTGAAGCATATACAAGCCAACGCTAAGATTTTGATGCATACTACTGTTTCGCACTTGATAAGTAAAAGTAATCAATGTCGTCAGTAAAACTAACGTCAACATGATTCCCATCACTAGCCATCCGCGATGCTTGATAAAGACCAAGAAATCCTTCGCCATCATTGATCGAAGCCTTCCTCTGCCCAAGGGGAAAAATCGCCCTGATTTGTTGATTCTTCGCTTGGGGGTTACGTCTACATGTTTGGCACATTCCCAGCTTCGCACGAAAATCTTTGAAGCCAATAGTGCCGCGAGAATCGGAAAACCGATAGTTCCGCCAAGAAGCGGCCCACCCCACCGCCACAATTCAAGGTCGGCGTCTGGATGCCAGCCCGTCAGCAGGTTTGCAGCCCATACGTGCGGATACCAGCTTGAAGCGGGAAAATTGAATCGATTGAGAAGAAATTGTGTGATTTGGTCGGCTCGATCCAGCGCTAGGAAACTTGCGGATAGAAGAAACCCGGCTGACACTCCTACCAATATTGCAACAATCTTAAGGGCCTTGATTATACCGCGGGACGAGAGAAAACGAGTGATAATCATCAAACCCATGGCGACCTGACTCGTTATGATGACGTATAGGCAAAAGCACACTGGAATGATAGCAAGATAGAAATGCCAAGGTAGATGGAAATACTGTCCGAATGCAGCCCACGGCGGAGTCAGCCAGACTATCATGCCGAGAAGATTGGCGGCAATTAGCTCGGTCAGCTTGGATCCGAATACGGTTAAAGGCGACACGGGAAGTGACAAGAGCAGCGAGGTCTCCGGTGCCTCGTACAGAAGTCTCAATGTTTCTTCCATTGCATCCTTTGCCAGAACAAAAACGCCAAGAGCCATGAACGCATTGATTATTCTCAATAATATTGCGGGATTGGGACGGTTCAGTTCGCTCAGCATGGCGTGCCCCATCAGGTACAATGCAGCAATAAATATCGAAAAACCAGCGACTTCAATCAGGCGTTTTCGCTTGATTTCAGCACGGCATCGAATACCGTTCAACCAGCGTTGCCAGCTAGCGCACAACAGGATTTTGAACTTCAGTATATCTGGGTTTTGGAGTTGCAGGGATTCAGACATTCTTTAGTGTAATCAGGTAGGAGCAACAATCTTGATCGACTCAAATGAATTTTGATTTAAATGTGCACGTTCGAACACAATGACGCTCAGAGAGCTATGTCAACCATCATTTTTTACCAGTCCTGGTATGTTCAACATCCTCCGTGAGTTTGAGAAATATATCTTCGAGGCTCAGATTAGAGGTGGCACTGTTTTTGCGCAATTCATCCATGCTTCCGACAGCAACGAGTCTGCCTTTATTGATAATGCCGACTCTATCGCAAACGCGCTCGGCAATTTCGAGGATATGCGTTGTCATGAACACCGTACAACCGAGGTCGCATTGTTCACGCAGCATCTCCTTAACTGTGCGGGCGCTCTTGGGGTCTAGACCGCTTGTAGGCTCGTCCAAAAAGAGAACGCGGGGGGCATGAATCAGTACCGCTACCAAGAGAATCTTTTTTTGCATCCCGTACGAGTAACTCTTGATCAGATCGCGGCCTGCGTCTCTCAAGTCTAGCATGTCGAGCATGCCCTCCATGCGCTTTTCAGATTGCTTTGGGGGGACCTCGTAGAGATCTGCGATGAGACGGACAAACTGTCTGCCGGTCAAGGTGTCGTATAGCTGCGGGGTGTCCGGCATTAACCCTGTAATTGATTTTGCCTGCAGTGACTGAGATTGTACGTCATAACCGCAGATTGACGCGGCTCCGGACGTAGGCCTAATCAAACCGGTGAGCATGTTAATCGTGGTAGTTTTTCCCGCTCCGTTCGGGCCGAGGAATCCGAAGAGTTCGCCCGATTCAATTTCCATCGTCAAGCGATCGACGGCGGCGAGTTTGCCGAATCTCTTTGTGAGTTCAGATGTCCTAATCATAAAGAGTAGTAGGCATACGCCGTATGCCGAATCAAAGCAACTGTAGTAAACTCGTTCCACTGGCGCCGTGATAGGATCAATGGTTAAGGCACACGGCGTATGCCTGCTATTTTTGTGTAGAACTAAGCCTTGGTGGGGCTTTCGTTGTTGGAAGACATGCAAAACTCCGCGATGCAATCAATTATACCATATCCCGCCTCAATTTGGAAGGATTGCGATTGGTGAAAGGCTCCGGAATGGTGTTTCTAATGCCACTAGATGGCTCGATTTTGGTTAGCAAACAGTCGCAAAATTCTCAGCTTTTCTTTGACAATTGGTACGTGGATGTGCTACTATTTTATCCCAAACGAAGCAACTGGATGTTCTTGCCTCTCAAACCGTTTTATGGATTTACAGATAGGAGATTCAATAGGAGTCCTATCGCACTCACTAATCGTTCGATTGATCCATCGCTATCCGCTCAATTGATCGGTTCATTTCGTAAATCCACACAGCGTTTATCAAACGACAAACTCATCTAATATTCAAGCAACAGTAAACCGACTTGTATTTACAAATCAACCGGTTTTACCCGCCCCCGCTTTACTCAAATTGCTCATGTTGACCTTGTAAGGAGGAGATCCCGATGGACACGGAATTGGCTGGCGAAACAAACTCCAAATTTGTGAAGGAAGGATTGACGTTTGACGACGTTTTATTGATTCCTGCCAGGTCTGAGGTGCTGCCTGAAGAAGTTGATACGACTACACGGTTGACGCGCGGAATCCGTTTGAATATACCAATCTGCAGTGCCGCGATGGATACCGTGACGGAGGCGAAACTTGCGATTGCGGTTGCGCGAGAAGGGGGCATCGGGATAATCCACCGCAACTGCTCAATTGAAGAACAGGTGCATGAAGTTGACAAAGTCAAGCGATCCGAAAGTGGAATGATTGCCGACCCAATTACGTTGACCCCGGACAAAACTGTTCGAGACGCGCTTGAGTTGACGGCCCGATATCGTATCGGGGGGGTTCCGATCGTAACGGTGGAAGGTTATCTAGTAGGCATGATCACGAACCGCGATCTCAAGTATGAGGAGGATCGCGGACTTCCCGTGACGGAGTTGATGACACCATGTGAGGAGCTTACCACAGCCTCGCCGGGTATCACTCTACAGAAGGCTAAGCAGATTCTTCATCAGATTCGTAAGGAAAAACTGCCGATTGTTGATGAAAAGTTCCGGTTGTGCGGATTGATTACGATAAAGGATATTGACAATATCCAACAGTACCCATCGGCATGCAAAGACGACTTTGGCAGACTTAGGGTCGGCGCAGCCATTGCGCCATCATCGCCTATGGCAACCGTCGAACAACTTGTAACGGCAGAAGTCGACGTATTAGTCATAGACACAGCACATGGACAAGCCGAAAGTGTTGTTGAGATGACCCGGAAGGTTAAAGAACGATTCCCAACAGTTGAATTGATTGTAGGTAATGTTGTCACTGTTGAGGGCACTCGCGAATTGATTGGCGCCGGCGCTGATGCCATCAAGGTTGGTATGGGACCGGGATCAATCTGTACGACCCGTGTAATCGCCGGGATCGGGATTCCCCAGATCACAGCCATTTATGATTGCGCCCGCGAAGCTGACAAATTTGATGTCCCGATTATCGCGGATGGGGGCATTCGGTATTCGGGGGACATTGCCAAAGCCATTGGCGCAGGAGCAAGTTCGGTGATGATAGGAAGTCTATTCGCTGGCACGGAGGAAAGTCCAGGGGAAACGATTATATTTCAAGGCCGCACTTTCAAAGCCTATAGAGCAATGGGGTCTTTATCCGCTATGAAAGAACGCGGCGGACGTGAAAGGTACTTCCAAGACGATCAACTCCCCTCAAAGTTAGTGCCTGAAGGAATAGAAGGACGTGTCCCCCACAAGGGCGCGTTGAGCGGATTTGTTTATCAATTGATTGGCGGCCTTCGTGCATCAATGGGATATTGCGGTACCCCGACGATTGATGCGTTGAGAACGGAAAGCAGGTTCATCCGGATGACCGGTAGCGGCTATCGTGAAAGTCATCCTCACGATATTGCGGTTACCGAAGAGGCACCCAATTACAGTACAGGATTGTAGCGACTGCGGAAACCGAGTCTTTCGAGTCAGTCTGGTTAGGTAATACTTGACATAGGCACACAATCGTGTTACTATCAATATACACGGGAACCGTATTCAACGATTGTGCGGTGACTGAGCGAAACAAAAATCAGGTAAAATTTCCTTGTTGATTGTGAGTTTTCGTAGGGACGTGCGGAATTATTCTTAAGGAAGGTGTAATTTTCATTTTGATGAAGAAAGTTAATGAAGAAATGTCGTTTTGGGACAGGCTCTATATTCCAGGGCTTGTCAAAGGGATGCTCACAACTCTGAAACACATTCCCAAGAAAAAGTTCACCTATCAGTACCCGGAAGATCCGCGAAGCGTCAGTGATCGGAACGAACGCTATCGTGGCGTCCATAAACTCACCACCGATTCCGAGGAACATATCAAGTGTGTAGCCTGTTTTCTCTGCGCGACAGCTTGTCCTGCGGACTGCATCACAATTCAGGCGGCTCCTGCTCCGGAAGGATGGAAAACCAATGAGGGCTTTCAACGCGAGAAGTATCCGGATGTTTTCGAAATCAATATGTTGCGTTGCATCTTTTGCGGGTACTGTGTGGAAGCCTGTCCGGAGGATGCCATTCAGATGACAGGCCTTACTTTGCCTCAATACTTTAGAGAAAAACAGAATGAAGGTGAAATATTGGGACGCTCGCGCAGCGATTTCATCTTTGATCGTGACGAGTTGGTGGCAAATAATGAGATTCCCCAACAGGGGTTGAACGTTAATTCTTAGTAGGTTCCCAATTAAACGTCTACTTCATAGGTTTTTCTCAGGCAAGGATTTCCCATGTTTTCACGGAAATATGGGTTAAGAATTGCCTTTTTTTTATGACTTCACACCTAGCATAGTGTTCACAGTCAGGCTGGAGGACTGACATTACTTCGACCAGATGCAAGACCTATCGCTTAATTTCCGTTCTGACTCACTTTTCGCATTGACTGACAAAATTAAATCAAGCGTCGAAGGTCGGATGGATTGGGGAGATACGTTCGGCGTGGGACTCGGCGCCAAAGCGGACAAATACTTACTTGTATGGACCCCCAAGAATTCATCAGAAGCGCAAATTCTTCCCGGTTTCGACTCCGAAGATGGCCAACTTAGACTAAAAATGAAGGGCCGCCCTGGAGCATGGGCATCTTGGGTTGACGAGGCAAGAATCGCCGCGGAGACAAGCGACGACTACGAGCGCGTTCGGAGAAGTGTGCAGGAGTTGGAACGCAATGCCCGCCAAGTCGTGGATTTCGCCGATGGAGTGCTGTCGGACATTACGGTTCAGCACTTGGGGAAGTCGCTGACGTTGTCCGAGTTATCTCAAGAGGTTTTGAAAGTTGAGTTGGCAGTACCGACTTCTGCCAAAATCGGGAGTTACATCCTTACCAACTCCGCCGACGGCGCATCAACTACGGTAAACGTCATTGTCCCTGAACAAACGAACATTCATCAGGTACATCTAAACGAAGATGAACTGTTCGAGTCAATTGCCGAGACCGACTGCGATGCGCTCCTAGTTGTGTTCCGCACACACGTTAGGCGTTATCCCGATCTTGTCGATATACGCTACTGTTTGACGCTGGATGCCCATTTGCGCGGGGAATCTGAGCAAGACGACATTGTATCAGGCATTTCTCCGTTTAGTTCAGGAGATGACGCATCTAGGGTTCGGATTTTGCCGACAGCGGCAATCTACGACCCGTTGGAGCAGGATATTATTCAGCTTGCTCCAATCGCCCTTGACGGAACCTCCGAGCAAATTGACGATGCTATCACCGAATGTTCGTCAATGATTGACGGCTATGTGTCAAAAGCGAATCAACAAGCATTCCAACTGATGTCCGCGTTTCAACAACGCATTGAAACTCGACTCCAAGCCCTTGTTCTTCAACCGGGGCAGCGTGTTCATGACAAAGTCTGGGATGAGCTTGTCAATCATGATCTGCGAAATCGGATGCTTGAGTTTACTACATTCTTCGGTGAATATGTCGGCGAACATTTCGATTCGGAAATAGCAGATGCAAGACGGGAAGAACTCCTGAATATCATTGACCCGATGATAGAGTCGTGGCAAATCTACGACTTGCGTCAGACTACACTCAAAAGCATCATATTGTCTGGATACAAACTAGCGAATCAGGTGTTAGACCGTGCAACAGGAATACTCTATAACCTTTTGTTCGAGAGGTACTTTATAGAGTCCGGTTATGTTCATACGATAGAAGCCTTCATACTTGAAAACGGGGAGTTGATTGACGAAATCAATTTGCCTTCATGGACAAAAAAAACGGTACGTGAGCGGCTTCATCGTTTCGCTCTGAATGCTTCGGTGCATCCTAAGCAAGTTGAACGGCTGCGAACCCTCTGGCTAGAACTATTACAAATCGCTCACATCACGAGTCGGCACCGTCAGCAGTTTGAAACCGTTATCCAGCCCTTGGTGGATTCCTTATTGATGCCGAAACAGTTGGAATCGGGCGGTAGGTTGCGCCGAGAATCAAGAAAAAAAAGTAACCAATTCAGCGGATTTGAAATTTCGGATGAAGAATTCCGGAACGTCGTTAGTCGCCTCAAAGATAACTTTCCAATCATTAAACGCTGGATTCTGAATTCACCAAAGGAGCGGGGTTCACTTGACCAACATTATGCTACATTGTGGATGATTCTGACAGATGGTAAAATTAGAGAGCAGATTATCCAGAATTTCCGCCCGCTATGCGACATTAATCTTAGTATTCCGCTAGAAGCAAAGCGGTTGATCGATTTGGTTTTGAGCGGCCAAATCATCATTCGCGACGAGAAGGATCTCAACGGTCTCAAACGAAATCTTGATCGGGCCCTTCTATCAAAAAGTGGACGAGGGTTACGCGAGACGACAACCCCCTCTATTCTGGAGATTCATGGAGATACTCTATTCTGCTTGTTGCGGGAGGAGCTTCTAGAATATCAGCGAACTTTGGACAAACGCGCTTTGCGCATTGCAAACCCTAAAACCCAAAAGAAACAGAGTGGTAAGAAGAAGGGACAAGCCAAAGCCAAAGCGTCATCCTCAGAGTCCGTGGCTGAAACACTCGGTTGGATTGAGGAAGAGAAGCCAAAGGTCACCGAGCTTATCGAATTTCTCACACCGTATACAGATGCGGCTCCGATCTTGGTTGAAGCAGGCATTGATTCCCAATCTTCCGAATTAGACCAGATTCGGCGGCACCAAGTGATGAACTTCGATTTACAGGAACTGCCGCCCATTGAAAAAACATGGCTCGAAAACGTCAAATCGGTCGATGATTATCCGAATCTGAGAGCATTCTTGCTTGAATACCAGTTTCCAATCTCTACCACGGGCCGTTTCTTGATGAATCTGAGAAAGACTTCGGGCACTGCCTCGGAGAACGGCGATTCAGCGGCTACGTTTGATGTCGTGTTGGACCTGGTTCAAGAATTGAAGAATCTTCAGGACGCGGGCTATAAGGGCGCTGTTCTGAAGCGCTTCGAACATTATATCTCTGAAAAGCTGTGGCGCTGGGAACTTACCCAAATCACAGCAGATGAACTTCCCACATTGATTAAGGAAAAGGTGCTTTCGACCGTAGTTTGTTATGACAAGGAAGTGGAATCCTTGTTGGAGTACGTTGAGAGGTATGATCAACTCCTCGAAACAAAAATTACGTCCCAATCGGAGATGGATCGCCAGAGGAAGGTACTTGAGCAACAGTTCCAAGGCGTCATAGATACTATCTTGTAGGTGTAGATTTGGTAATGCTGCCTCCTAATCGACATGAAAGTAAGTATACTTGGTCGAGGTGAATCAACGCTTGCTGTTGCCTCTGAGATTTGCAGATCTGAAGTCATTTCGGAGGTGGTGCTCGTTGATGAGACTCGGAGGTTACCTCGCGGGGCTGCACAAGAATTGGAAGCGTCATTGGGTATTGGTGGGCATGACGCAACTGTTACGGTTTCTCGCACTTTTGCCGCACTTGCAGATTCTGAAGTGGCGATTCTGCTTTCCCCTCTTTCCCGCGCCACCTCCTATTCGGGACAGACGCACCGACACACCGACCTGGCATTTGCGCGCGATTCCGCCAAATGTCTCAAACAACATGCCCCACAGACGCGAATTCTCGTGGCGATGCCGCGTGCAAATCTTCTCGCGCACTTGATGCACCAAGAACTGGGATCGGAACCGGGGCAGGTGATTGGACTCTCAAGTGTTCGGGCAAGCGCCTACTTGAATTATCAAATCGCGAATCGTTTTAGTGTTTCGGCTACGGACATTGCAGCGCTGGTAGTGGCAAATGACGAGAGAGTTCTGGTTCTGCCCCAGTATTGCCGCATTAGTGGTATTCCCATTGACCAACTTTTTACCGATGAGCAGATTCGCGATCTAACTGCAGGAATATGTGACCGGCATAGAGCTCCGAGACATGAAGACAACCTCTACAGTCTTTCAGTATGTCTCCGGCAGATTATTGATTCAATTGGGTTAGACAAAAAGAAAATAATCTGTGCAAGCACGCTGATTCGGACAAGCGCTTCATCGGTTCATTTAGGCGTCCCGGTGAAAATTGGAAGCCGTGGTGTGGAGGAGATTATCAAATTGGAATTGACCGACAAACAACAGCGGCAATTTACTCAATTGGTGACAAGCAGCGTTGCCAATCAACAAGCGAAGATGCGAAACTATACACGGTGATTTAGGAGATGAGAAAGATATACAAGGAAATCCTAAACCTCATTGAAGCGCAACAGGTGGGGGCGTACTGCACGGTAGTCGAGACTAAGGGGTCAACACCGCAAAAGCCCGGAGCCAAGCTCCTCATTCTACCGGATCTGCGCAACGTTGGGACGCTCGGAGGCGGATGTGTGGAAGCGGAAGCACGTCGGCAAGCGATCGGTTTAATGCAGGGAGGCATTCCGCGCCTACTTAATTTTCAATTAGATAGCGACTACGGTTGGGATGACGGTCTCATTTGCGGCGGCAATATGAAAATATTCATAGATCTCCCGAAGACCGAAGATGATGCTATCACGTATGCTCGTTTACAGGAATTGAACGACGAAAAAGTACCGCTCGTTGTCGCGACGGTTGTGAAGAGTGAAGTGGAAGATGTCCGAACAGGCATGAAGATGATTCGTGCGGTGAATAATGAACGAATCGGTTCGCTGGGTAACGGACAATTGGAGTCGGAAATTGAAGACGAACTCGGTGAGGTGTTGGAAGAGAATTCACCTGGCGTGTTTCGCTGGAATGGCGACGACGTGTGGGTTTTTCTGGACCCGGTACAACCGCGTCCAACGCTTCTAATCGCCGGCGCGGGTCATGTCGGTCAAGCGCTATGCCACCTTGGCGATTGGTTAGACTTTGACATCGCCATTGTTGATGATCGCCCCGATTTCGCTTCAGAGGAGCGCTTGCCGGAAGCAAAAGAGATAATCATCGGTGACATAGCCGAAGAGTTGCGAAAGTACCCGATTAATCATCTTACTTACGTCGTCATTGTCACTAGGGGACACCAGCATGATGAGGAGGCACTTCACAGCGTCGTTGCATCCAACGCCCGTTACGTTGGCTTAATCGGAAGTCGCCGAAAAATAAAATTGATTCTTGATGATTTAATGGAACTTGGAATTTCGGAAGAAGATCTCGCTCGTGTTTATACCCCTATCGGTTTGGACATCAATTCAAAAACTGTCCCCGAAATCGCTGTGAGTATCGCCGCCCAATTGATTCAAGTGCGCAATAGCGCAAAGCCGGAGGTTCGGTTCGATGCGCAACCGGCGCGTATGCCCACGATTAAATTGAGCACTCAATAGGCCCGTCGCCGCAAGGTCACAGAAATGGATAGAATTCAGTTAGACACCAACGGCTCTTATACTGTACCCGAAGTTGCCGAATTTGTTAAAATTGCACTGGAGTATGTTGGACGCCAGTCTAAATCCAATCCGCTGAGATATTCCGCGTCAGATGTCTATTGGATCCTACACGATTTCCTAAGGTATGTGAACGGGCATACGAAGGGTGAGTTCGTGCTCACGCGGCTCAAGAAAGGGACATGGCGACTTGACTACCAAACTGAAGATGCTGGCGCGAAAAAAGCGAAAGCGCATCACACGAGGAATCTTCGGGAAACAGCTGACTATATCGAGGATTTGAGCGGGCGCCGTCCGCCTTGGGGCTAATGCTTCTTGTTGAAAGATTCTTCCCGTTTCATTCTACCTAATACAGCGCTGACTACGCCCCCATCACATCGGGTTTAAGTTCATCCCGCACTCAGTAACATCCCCCTTCACAGGTTGTCAGCCCAAACAAACTTGGGTTAATTTACGGATTTGCTTCCCGTCGAGGTTGCAGCTAAAATCCCTTCGACCTCCCCCTCATTTAGTATCCGAATTGCCTCTACTAACTGTTTGTCATTTGTCAAATCCACAAGTTTGTAAATGCCAAGGTTGACATTGAAAATCTTACGAGCTTTTGGTTGGACGGATTTCTTTAAATTTGCCAAAAAGTCCTGTCCTAGAGAGGCAACCAGTTCGGGAAGCTCTTCCTCAAGCGCAGCGAAATCTGCCTCTGTGGGAGTCTCGCCCGCTCTTTTCTCCTTTTCCTCAATCCAGTTCTCTACGAAATCCTTGATAGATCTATCAACATGTACGACCTCGGATGTCCGATTTTCAACAACTACATGCGGCGTGATACTTCTCTCATGAATTGCAGCACCGCTCGGGGTGAAATATTCCGAGATTGTTAGAGAAATAGAACCACCGCCGTTTTTCAACGGGAAGCGTTGTTGAACAAGCCCTTTCCCGAAAGTATCCGTGCCGACCAACACTCCGCGTCTCGTATCTTTGATTGCCCCTGCAACTATCTCGGAACCGCTCGCGCTATAGTCGTTAACCATTACCACGAGTGGAATGTCGGGGGGACAGAGTAGGCCGCTATGCGCAGGGTATTCTTGACTGAATCGATGTCCGCGCCCCCGTGTCGAGACAATGGAGCCCTCGGATATGAAAGCATCTACGACATAATTGGCTTGCTCAAGCAGACCACCTGCATTGTCCCTCAAATCCAAAATAAGTGCCGACATTCCTTTTTCTTGCAACTCTGTAATTGCAGTTTTAAACTCGGCGTTGGTTCTCCCGGTGAAACTAATAATTTTAATATAACCAATCCGTCCTTCCAGCATCTCCTTCTTGACGCTTTCGGGCAGAATCTCCTCTCGCGTGAGGGTTACATCGAACTGTTCTCGTATTCCACGGCGTTGTACCTTGATTTTAACCTTTGTTCCTACACGTCCCCGCAAGATATCGATTACATCTTCGCGTGTCTGTCCCAAGGGTCCGCCAATATCAATCTTAATGTCGTCAACTTCCACAATATAATCCCCAGCTTGCAATCCCGCTTTCATAGCAGGCGTGTCGGGCAAAGGTCGCGCAATTTTTATGAAACCTTTGTCAACATATATTTGAATCCCCAGCCCTCCAAATTTGCTATGATAAAGATCTTCCTTCTCCCGCTTTTGTGCCCTCTCGGGCAAATAGAACGTGTAAGGATCTTTGAGGGCGGCTAATGCCCCTTTGATGGCGCCCTCGTACATCTTTTTTCGATCTATCTCCTTATAGTAATATTCATCAGTTTTCTTGACCGCCTCCACAATGGCTTTGTAAAACATCGGACTCGTAATGCGTCTGTCTCGATTGCTAAACGCATCTTTGCCAGTCCCGGACGCAAACAGCAGTGATACTACCACAATAGATGTAAAGAAAATGATAGGTAAAACCTGTTTTCTACTTGGATTAGTCATGATAACTCCTTCATATTGTGATAGCGGGATTTATCTTGAACAATTTGCCAAGACATGTTCTCCCTTTTGATGAAGAAAAATCAGTAAACGAAGATCGGATGTTGAATGATTCCTGAATCGGCATTCTTCTATACAGGCAGATGAAACCCACGCCTTGCCAAATCCGATTTTGAATACATCTACTGAGTTCTTCCGGGGGGCCGATTATTATAACATGACCTGCTATGCACCGCAACTGAAATAACCGTTAACGCCTTTGTACAGAGTCGCGCTGTTGGCGCTTAGTCTGCCAATCCGAATCGGGAAACGTTTTCCAGCGATCATGCATCCAAAGCCATTGATCCGGATATTGACGGATGTACTGCTCAAGACAATTCATCAACCGTGCGGTATTCGTCTGAACACCCTGTTCAAGATTATCGTACCGCTCAAGCGCGATTTGCGGCGAGATATGCACATGATGTCGATCATCGGGTTGGCGGATATTCAGTGAGAAATGTAGTGGTGCCCCCGTCTTGAGTGCAAACGTAACGGGACCTCGGACAGCTGAAGCCGGACGTCCAAAGAAATCCACGAAGACTCCTTCCCGACCGGCGTCTTGGTCAGCGAAGAAACCGATGGCGTGGTTGGTTTTCAAGGCTCGAAACGTCTCTTTAACAGCTTGCTGACGAGGGATTAACTTTAAACTCAGATGTTCCCTATACTTCCAAACTAACTCGTTAAGCCACCTGTTTTTAAGCGGAAAAGCAAGTGCCTTTGCCTGATCCGGGATGATAACACCGTAAACCAACGCAAGAAGTTCCCAATTACCGAAGTGCGGAAGAAAAACAATTGCGCCTCGTCCTGCATCTAGCGATTGTACGAGGTGCTCCGTACCCTCAACCCTTACTTCTTGCCAAATGTTCCCACGAGTCAATTTTGGAATGCGCAAAAATTCGATACCTGTCTTGCCGACGTTGATGAAACTTTGTAGGCATATCTCCTGATATTCCCTTTCCGACAACGTATCTCCAAATGCAATTCTCAGGTTTTCCAAAGCAATCTGACGGCGTCTTTTAAGCGCACGATACAGTAGTCTGCCGATCATGCCGCCCAGGCGCATTGCCAGTCTCTTAGGTAAGCGGCGCACAAACCAGCCGAATGCGGCAACGGAGAAATAGGGGATTATATTAAAGATTTTCATACGTATTTTTGCGATGAATGTCACGGGTTTAAGCATAATTTCAGTGAAATGATAGCACACCCTTCCACCCAAGCGCAATTATGGGCAACAATTAGAGAAAAAATGGCAACCGTCTGAGGTGACTTCAGCCTAGCTAAGTGAGTGACCGTCCAGTTCGCTGATTCTCAAAATGCTCTTGATCGCCCTATGTGCGTGGGTTATAATTACGGCTATAGAATAGCGGCCATAAATAGAAATTAGTTCCCGATATTTGAAACAACAACAAAAGGATGTCCAACCCAAATTCAAGGCATTACGCGCTTGCGTGAAACTACCGACGCCAATCCGCTGAAGGATTGAGCGTCCCGAAACGCGAGGAGGAATTCCAAGATGATTCGAGAAGCGATCCAGAAAGTGGTTGACGGACAAAATTTGACGGAAACTGAAATGACCGATATCATGAACGAAATCATGACGGGCGAGACGACGGACGCCCAAATCGCCAGTTTCATCACCGCGCTCCGGATGAAAGGTGAAACGCTGGAGGAGATTACCGGTGCGACTCGCGTCATGCGGTCAAAAGCGACGCCGGTCAAGACAAAACATGCCTTGGTCGTTGACACGTGCAGTACGGGCGGTACGCGTCTGGACTCGTTCAATATCTCAACCACTTCCGCCTTCGTGGTAGCGGGGACCGGGATACCAGTGGCAAAACACGGCAATCGAGGCGTGACCCGTGCAAGTGGGAGTGCGAATGTATTGATGGCGCTCGGCGTGAATATTGAGATTACGCCCGAACACGTCGGTCGGTGCATTGATGAAGTCGGCATCGGATTCCTTTTCGCGCCGATGCTGCACGGTGCGATGAAATATGCCATCGGACCGCGCCGGGAAATCGGACTCCGCACCATTTTCAATACGATTGCCCCCCTGACCAACCCGGCGGGCGCTGGCGCGCAGGTGCTTGGAGTCTACGCGCCGGAACTAACGGAAACACATGCGAACGCGCTCAAGAGTTTCGGCAGTAGGCACGCGTTCGTTGTGCATGGCAACGATGGATTGGACGAGATTACAACAACGACGACGACACGGGTTTCGGAGTTGGTTGATGAGGGTGTGAAGACGTATACACTTGACCCGACCGAACTGGGGATTCCGAAGGCTCAGTCTGCAGACGTCATCAGTGGGACACCCGAGGAGAATGCCGACACGATTGTGCGGCTTCTCAATGGCGAGCCGGGACCGAAGCGAGATATCGTCGTACTCAACGCGGCGGCGGCGATTGTTGCCGGAGGTAAAGCGGGAGAATTGAATGAGGGATTGACCTTGGCTAACGAGTCCATTGATTCCGGCAAAGCGTTGGAGAAGCTGGACGGGCTCAAGGCAAAGTCAAATGCATGAGACTTAACTCAGTCGGAGAAACCATTGATTCTGGACACAATCGTCGCGCACAAACGGAATGAGCTCAAGCGAAACGGAGAAAAAACGCTGCTCCAAACGCTGAAAAGTAAAATCCCCGATTTGCCGCCAACACGGGATTTCAAAGCCGCGTTGGCGGAGCCGGGAATCGTCAACCTCATCGCTGAAGTAAAGAGGAAATCACCAAGCAAAGGGATTATCCGCGAAGACTTTGATCCACTTGAGATTGCCAAAACCTACGCTAGGAACGGCGCCTCTGCCATTTCTGTCCTCACCGACCATGAGTTTTTCGGCGGTGATCTCTCTTACCTGAGCACGATTCGTAACGCTGTCGATTTACCGCTATTGCGAAAAGATTTCACGATCGACGAATACCACATCTATCAAGCGCGCGTAGCGGGAGCGGATGCCGTTCTGCTCATCGTGGCAATCCTGACGCCGGAGCAATTGCGGGAGTTCATCGAAATTGCAAGGCATCTCAATCTCGCAGTCCTAGTCGAAGTGCACACTCAAACGGAATTGAACATTTCCCTTGACGTGGGGGCAGAAATCATAGGCATCAACAACCGAGACCTGAAAACCTTCCACACCGATATTGCCACGTCCTTCCACCTCCGAAAATCAATTCCCGACGACAGAATCGTTGTGAGCGAAAGCGGGATTTACACTCGTGAGGACGTGATTAGACTCGGCGAGGCGGAAATGGACGCAATCCTCGTGGGTGAGTCGTTGATGGGGAGCGCCGATATCGGCTGGAAGGTTCGCGAGTTGCTCGGATCCGAGGAGGCCTCGTGAAATTAACTAAACAGGCTGTCGAACAGTTTCAACTAGAAGGATATCTCAAGATTACTCATCGCGTTTTGGACGATGCGCACCTGGCATCTCTGCGAGAACATTACGATGCAGTGTTTGCACAGAAACGCGGAACATTTGGTGAAGGGTTACGCAACATCGCCGCGATTGGCGAGTCTGCCGATGATCCGGACGCCGACCATTCCGAGGAGATGCTTCAGATCCAGCAGATGTGGCAACGCGACGAGGTCTTTCGGGATTTGCTGTATCATTCAACTTTGCTTGACATTGCCGAGAGCCTGATTGGACCCAATATCCAGGTTTTCTTCGATCAAGCCCTCTACAAGCCCGCGAATCACGGCGGTACCGTGCACTGGCATCAGGACAACGGCTACTGGGGTTGCGTCCCTCCGAATCTGGTTAGCATTTGGATGGCGCTCGACGACGCCGACGAGGAGAACGGCTGCATGAACGTAATTCCGGGCAGCCACTGCGAGGGGGGTGCGGCACATGAGCGGGCTATGACGGAGAAGGGAAAGTTGCCGGCACTCTTGACAGCCAAGGTGGATACCGAACGCGCCGTAGCGGTGCCGGTCAAAGCGGGGTACGCGATGGTGCATCACTGCCTGACACTTCACCAAACGAATCCGAACACATCCGCGCGAGAGCGTCGAGCGATGGTGATTCACTACATGCCTACCGGAACGCGCAGCCGGGAAGGTGCGCTGCTGGTTGAACAGCCAGTGGTGCGCGGTGAATTAACAAATTGAAGACGAGCCTAGAAGGAAAATCGGGATTTGATGGTTGTAGAGAGTTCTTCATTATTCAATCGACGCACTTAGGAATCCTGTGAACATTCGTCAATTTCGGTTTCCGTTTCGGTCATGACGTGGATGCCGTGCCTGCGCAGAAGCGCCGTTGTTACACCATCGCCTTTGCTGAGTTTGCTCGTAAAACTCCCATCGTAGATTTGTCCGCAACCGCAGGACGGGCTGTTCGACTTCAGTACGGCGTGTGTGGCGTTATGCGATGTGGCAATCTCAAGCGTTTGATGTGCGCCGCCTAAAAATTCGCTCGTCTTGTCCTCGCCATCAACGGTAATTACGGAGGCGGATCCATCAAGCACATCTGCTCCGTCGCCACCGACAATCTCTGCGGGAGGACGTGGGGTTGACAATCCGCCGAGTTGTTCGGGGCAGACCGGAACAAGTTCCTCCTCTTTAAACCGTTCCATCGCCTCTTCGCTCTTGCTGTCGCGTCCGTTGTGACGGCACTTCACGCCTGACAAGCACGCGCTTATCAACACTTTTTTCACGGTCTGCACTCGGTCACTTTGGCGGGTTTGGGACGGATTCACTCGACGGTGGCAATAACGACACGCTCCACACCGGAATAGTCTTTGATGACTTGGCAGCCGACATACGCCGACGTGGATTCAACTATGTCTTGGACGTCTGGGCTATGGTTATGGCCGATTTCAAGCCCGACTCGCCCTCCCGGCTTGAGGAATCTGTGAGCATCTTCTAGAATGCCGGTAATGACATCTAGCCCATTTGCCCCCGCTAGAAGTGCGGTCTCCGGTTCGTGGTCGCGTACATCAGGCAGCAGGGAGGGGTATTCCGCCGTGCTTACGTAGGGCGGGTTGGAGACTATCCAATCAAATCGCGGATTTGGCAACCGCTCTAAAGGTTCGAAGATATTACCTTGTAGGAAGGTTAACCGATCCGCACAATGGTGCGCGACTGAGTTTTTCTGCGCGACTTCGAGAGCATCCGCCGATATATCCGTGGCTATTATCTCCCACTCCGGTCGGTTGACCGCAAGGCTAATCGCGATTGCGCCGCTCCCGGTACCGATGTCCATTAACTGGCACGGTGCTTCTTGGGCTTGAAGTACGCTTTCGACCAACACCTCCGTCTCCGGGCGGGGAATCAATACTCGGGAGTCTACGTAAAAGTCGAGAGAGAAGAACTCTTTACGGTTTGTAAGATAGCTAACCGGTGCATGAGCGGCACGTTTCTTGATGAGTTCTCGGAATGCCGCGAGGTGTTCGGGATAAACCGGCATTTCGAACCGCAAATAAAGTTGCATTCGGCTTGTTTCTAGGACGTGGCTGAGAAGCAACTCGGCATCCAGGCGAGGGCCGGGGAAGTCGAAACGCTTGAAGTATTCGGTTGTCCACTGGATGAGGTCGAGGACGCGCCAGGTTTTCACGGCTGCAGTGTCTTTAACTTTTCCGTCTGATCGGCAGTCGTCAATGCGCCGATGAGCGGGTCGAGTTCTCCATCCAAAACGGCGTCGAGTTGATGAATAGTTAATCCGATTCGATGATCCGTGATACGGGTTTGAGGGAAATTGTAGGTGCGAATTTTCTCGCTTCGGTCACCGCTACCGACCATCGTTCTGCGGGTTTGAGATCTTTCGGCGTCTTGCTCAAGTTGCATCTGCTCCAAAAGACGAGAGCGTAGTATTTTCATTGCTTTCGCTCGGTTCTTGTGCTGTGATTTTTCATCTTGGCAGGTGACGACAAGATCTGTCGGTAAGTGGGTAATCCGCACCGCCGAGTCGGTCGTATTGACACTCTGACCGCCAGGACCCGAAGAGCGGTACAGGTCGATACGAATGTCCGACGGCTCGATGACAAGATCAACTTCTTCCGCCTCGGGCAGTACCGCAACGCTGACCGCTGACGTGTGAATCCTGCCGCTACCTTCCGTTGCGGGAACCCTCTGCACCCTGTGAATGCCGCCTTCGAATTTCAATTTGCTGTAGGCGCGATCTCCTTGTAGAGAGAAGATGACTTCCTTGAATCCCTTGAGCCCGGTCTCGTTTGCGTTGAGTATTTCAATCTTCCATCCCTGACGCTCGGCATATCTCGAATACATTCGGAAGAGTTCCGCCGCGAACAAACTCGCCTCCTCGCCCCCGGTGCCGGCGCGAATCTCGGTGATGACATTCTTTTCATCGTTCGAGTCTTTCGGAAGCATAAGCAACTGAAGATTCTGTTCCAGTTGCTCCTTCTGCTTCGTCAGTGATTCAAACTCCCCCTTAGCCAATTCGACAAGGTCTTCTTCTGTCTCCTCTTCCATCAGAGATAGGACGTCATCCGCCTCCGCCTGCACTTTTTGGTATTCTTTAAATGTCGAAACGATTGGGGCGAGTTCCGCATGCGTCTTCGCGAGGTTTTGAAGCCTTTGCGGTTTGGATATCTGAGTCGGATCAGACAATGCTGTCTCGACCTCAACGTATTTGGCTTCAATGTCTTTTAGCTTGTCAAACATCTTTAACTCGTACCTCGTCTTTTCGACGCCCGATACGCCGCCCTACTGTCAATTGATTAAATCGAAATACCCATGCACTCCATGGGCACGACTGCATCCTTACCTCCGCAGCGGCATGGCGAATCTACTCGGCAGTATGTGTGCAGCTTACTCTTTCGCCGTGAGACCGTAGCGCCGACGAAAGCTCTCCACACGGCCGGCGGTATCAATAACGCGACTCTGCTGTCCGGTGTAAAACGGGTGGCACTTCGCGCAAACGTCTATTCCCATTTTAGGTTTTGTTGAAATTGTCTTATACGTTGCACCGCATGCACACGTAATCACACAATCCATATTCTCTGGATGGATTTCTGGTTTCATGATATGTCCTCCACGTCTGAAACGTTAAAGTGTAAAAATCGGCAATTCTGGAATGGTATTAGTATCGCGCAGCACGCGACGATCCATTTTTGCTCCTGGTGTTGTTTACCATCATTTCAATGAATTCTTCGTTCGTTTCGGATTTTCCCAGTTGTTCAACCAAAAGTTCCATTGACTCGGCGGTGTTCATCTGACCCATAAATTTTCGCAACACCCACACTTTGCTGAGCGCTTCCGGTTTGAGCAGCAGTTCTTCGCGCCTCGTTTTCGATTTCTCGATATTGATGGAGGGGAAGATGCGCCGGTCGAGAAGTGAGCGTTCAAGATGAATTTCCATGTTGGCGGTTCCTTTGAACTCCTCATAGATATGTTCATCAGCACGACTTTCGGTATCAATCAACACCGTTGCCAGAATTGTCAAACTGCCGCCTTCTTCAATCTTCCGAGCGGCGCCGCAAAATCGCCGTGGTTTGACGAAAGCGAGCGCATCCAGACCACCCGATAATGTCTTGCCGCTGTGCGGTGCCATAACATTGTGCGCCCGCGCCAATCGCGTCATACTATCTAAGAGTATGACAACGTCTTTGCCGTATTCCACCCAGCGCCGCGCCTTCTCGATGACCATATCCGCGACCTGGATATGCCGCTCCGGATGTTCGTCAAAGGTCGAGCTGATTACCTCGCCTTTGACTGATCTGGCGACATCCGTCACCTCTTCCGGACGTTCATCAATCAGGAGAAAAATTAGCTTTACTTCCGGATGGTTCGCCTCGATTCCCCTTGCGATATTTTTCAGGATTGTCGTTTTACCGCTGTAGGGCGGCGCGACAATCAATCCACGTTGCCCTTTGCCTATGGGTGACATCAGGTCAACAATGCGGGTAGAAAACTCAAAGGGATCGTGTTCTAGCTGAAACCTTTCATCGGGATAGACCGGAGTTAGATTGTCAAATAGTATCCTCTCCTTGGCTATCTCGGGATTTTCTTGGTTGACTGTTTCAATCTGCAGCAGAGCAAAGTAGCGTTCCTCTTTGTTCTCGCTCTTCTTGGGCGGACGGATCTTCCCTGCGACCTCATGGCCGGTGCGTAAATCGAACCGCCGAATTTGTGACGGAGATACATAGATGTCATCATTACTTTGCAGGTAGTTGTAACGGGACGATCTGAGAAAACCGTATCCCTGATCCCGGTCATGTAAAATTTCGAGCACACCCGAACCCGACAACGCATTAGTGTTCTCTGCTTTGGCTTCAAGAATTCGGGTAATCAACTCCTGTTTGCGAAGTCCGCTGTAGCCGGTGATCCCGAGTTTTCGGGCCATAGCGTTCAGTTCGGAGATTCTCATTTCTTGGAGTTTACCGATGTCCAAATTCTCCATAATCTTTGTTACTCCTCGTTTATCACTAGACTTTCATAGATTACTCAGTGAGTATTGGGTCCAGCCATGAAGCTAAGCACCGTTCTGAAATCAATCTATGGATTGTTTTATACCGATAAGACACAGACTCAGGGGAAGCTCACCGAATTGCACGTAGAATCAACTATTCACTTTGGGGTGCCTTCGGTTGAGAAATGGAGGGGTTTCCTTGGAAAGTTAGACCTCATTGTGTAGGTGGTATTGACGCTGCGGGCAATTTAGTCGTCACTCAGCGAAACCAACAGATTCTCCTAACTGCGTAAAGACATCTCTTGGTATTGCTCAAATGGATTTAATGAATAGTATATTTTTTATGTGCCTTCGGTGGATGACCGTACCCAATCGAGTTTTACAGAATAAAAGTCGCGTTCCCTGACGTATTTTGGGATTAGGGTTTGGTCGGATTCTGGTTTCAGGCATTACCAGACGAATTAACACATAGACGAGAACTCACATCAGAAACTGAAGGGGGTCAACGACTCCTTCACTTCAAGGCGGGGGGTCTCGGCTCTTTTAGGAAATGTTAGCGTGTGATTGTGACAAATACACACTACCCACACAGCCTTCTTCTAATGACTCCGTCTAACCCATTAAGCAACATCAGCCTTTGTTGGGTTGAGGCAGCGGAGGGCAAATATTCACGATCCGCCTTTGAGCCACGATGATCAATCCTCGTATCAATCACTTGGGGGTTTTCGATCTGTTTGACGAAGTAATCCTCGCTGTGGAAAATTGCAGGTGGGAATATCAGTACGTCAATTATACATTAGCCGTTGATGATTCGTCAAGACTATTTGAACATAAATAACGCCTACCATGTGAAATAGTTTCATCGGTAGCATGGAATAAGAGTCAATTTTAGTAATTTACAACCCTATCGACATGTCCGGGTTCATTATTTCTGAAATGCGTGTAAGAATCGGTTGACACCGGATAAGTCTAGCTTATCGCGGTTGACACCTCGCCCCTTCCAAGCTACAATGAAGGCATCCCTGCACGCGGTAGTTCACAAATCGACATGAAATCACATCATCGCGCCGCCGCACTCTCGTCATTACGTAAATTTGAAGCTGTCACGCGCCGGTTCCCATCTTTGCAACCCGGCGAGGCAATCGTTCGGGTGGAATTCGCTGGCGTGTGCGGCACGGACATCGCGCTATTCTCCGGGGATTATGCGGTACCTCTGCCACTGGTTCTGGGTCACGAACTGGTTGGCGAAGTTGTGGAAGTTGGATCCGAGGACAGCCGTACTTGGATTGGAAAACGGGTTACCGCGGAAATCAACAATACCTGCCGTGCGTATAATCGCGAAGTATTCTGCGTGGCGTGTCGACGCGGATTGTCCAATCACTGTATCGAGCGCACCGTCGTCGGTATCATCAACTATGACGGCGCATACGCTCAATTTGTCCGTGTTCCGGTTCTGAACCTCCACTCACTCCCCGATACAATCTCTTGGGAAGAGGGAGTTTTGTTGAACCGCTTGCCGCAGCCATTCAGACATTCGAGTTGACTCCGATTTCTCCGTCGAACCAGGTTGTCGTTCTCGGCGTCGGCAGATTGGGATTGCTGATCTGTGCGGTCGCCTCCCTCAGGAAAGCACGGGTATGCGCCGTTTCTCGTTCATCAGACAAGATTGAACGTGCGTCCAAGTGGGGAGCGGCAGAGGCTATCAACGCCAATCACCCCAAATGGATTGAAACCGTGCGCGAGTGGGCAGGAGGTATCGGTGCCGATGTTGTTGTGGACACCACCGGCAGCCCCGAAGGTCTGCGCCTCGCCGCAGAAATCGTGCGCCCGCGCGGAACCATTGCACTGAAGACCACCTGCGGTTTGCCCGCAACGGGCATTGATGTCACCAAGTTGGTCGTTGATGAAGTGCAGATTCAAACGTCTCGTTGCGGGCCATTCGCAAAGGCAATCGGACTCTTGACACGTGAGAAGTTGCCTGTGAAATCGTTGGTTTCAGAGGTCTTTCCGCTTGAAGACGCGGCGCTGGCGATTGAGACGGCGAAATCGTCAACCAAAATCCTCATCCAACCGAATCGCTAGAAGCAGTGGCTAGAGGTCAGTGACTAGACCACCGCACGATGCAGCCGATAAAGGCACGCGTCCCGTAAGCATTGAATTGCTAGGGAATAGAGCAAAAGCGGTGGTCACTATGGGATTTCTATCTACCAAGTAACACTCGCTCAAAGCCAGTCGCGGAGCGAAAAACGAGTGTCAATTTATGATGCACGACACACATTGCGCACCTCTGGAGCGCGGGAATCTGGACATGTCACATTCTATCAACATGTCGATCCTCTGGATCGAGGAAAGGGACTCCGACTAGAAAGTGTTACTTGCTGAAAGAGTTATTCCGATCGGAATAATGACATGCTATCAACCGACCGGATAGGGAAGCGATAGGAAAACCTGTCGCTATTCGCTCGCTTGATAGTTATTCCCTACAGCTCCTTTAGGCGTTGGACTTCGCACCTTCTGAATTATTGCCGTTTTCGAGCGATTCGATAACGCCGGCGCCAACGCTGTCGCCCCAGACATTAACCGTCGTGCGGAATCGGTCGAGCAACCAGTCAATCGTCAAAATAAGCCCGATACCCTCGATCGGCAGGTCAACCGCTCTAAGTACGATGACCATGGTAACAAGCCCAGCCTCCGGTATTCCCGCCGCTCCAATCGCCGCAAGGGTGGCTGTCAGTACGATAACCGTCTGTTGGGTTGCACTGAGGTCAATCCCGTAGACCTGCGCGATAAACATCGCCGCAATGGCTTCGTAGAGCGCAGTGCCGTCCATGTTGATGGTAGCGCCGAGCGGCAGCACGAAACTCGCGGTGCGGTTGGAAACCTTATTTTCCTGTTGAACCTCCCTCATTGTCAACGGCAGTGTGGCGGAGGAGGACGCAGTCGAGAAAGCGTTGAGCAGCGCCGTACTCATTCCCTTTAAGTACCGTATCGGATTCCGGCGGGCAATCAGTAGGAGGATAAGCGGTAATATAACAAGACCATGCACCCCCAAACCAAACACAACGGTAAAACTGTACTTGCCGACCGCCATCAACTCGGGTAGGAATTCCTTGAACCCCCCGGCGTGGCCGATACGTCCTGCGATGAGTCCAAAAATACCGACCGGGGCGAGAACCATAATCCAGTGCACCAGTTGCATTACGGCATCATTTAAGCCGGAAATAACCGTTATGGCGGGGCGCCCCCGCTCGCCGAGAACCGAAAGCGTGGCGCCAATCAGTAACGAGAAAAATATCAGGGGTAAAATATCCATCCGCGCCATCGCATTGAAGACGTTGCGTGGAATCATTCCTTCTTTTCCCGTGGATTCGTCTCCTAGCAGCACCTCTTTCAGCGTGCCGCCCATATCCCGTTCCTCTTTACCTCGCACTGCCTGGGCGACGGGCAGCTTTATCTCAAGCCCCTGTCCATTATTAGAAAGTTCGGGTTCGGCGGAAACGACCTCTCCATTTTCGCGCCGGAACGGCAGATGCTCGCCGGTATCGGTAGCGATGTGGAATACGCCCTCCGCCCTATTTTTCCAAGCATGTACGGTCGCCGAGTTCTTGGTAACGGATTCGATTTCACCCTCTACCTGCTGATCCGACAACATTAACATGTATTTTTCGCTGTATCGTGTCCTATTCCATGTGCCGTTTGTCAGATTGACGGTGCGGTCCCCATCACCGCTAAGGGTATACGCCAATTCGGGGCGTGCTTCGCCGTGCGCAATGCCTTTTCCGGGCTGAACCACATTGACCAAGATGAGGCCAATCAGCACCGAAATTCCGGTTGTCGCCATGTAGTAGAGAACGGTGCGCCCTCCGATGGGGCCAAGATTGCGTATATCGCCCAAACCGGTGATTCCGACAACCATTGAGAGCATGACGAGCGGGACGACAATCATCTTCAGCGAATTCAGGAAGATTTCGCCGAGGATATGAGTCTTCGCGGCGACACCGGGCAGCCAACCACCAATAATGATTCCGGCGATAATGGCGACTATGATGCCAATGAGGATGTTATGCCCTCCGCTACTTTCGGACGGCGCGTCGTGAGGCGTTTGATTCATATGCTAGTCTCCTATAGTGAATCCTGAGGGGGTGTACAAATTAGAACTCCGCAATTGAGTACGCTGTACTCGGGTTCAGTGACTTGATGAGTTGGGGTTAATGCTAGATGTTAAATTATACCATTTCTATCGCTCTTTGAAATAAAAAAGTACGATGCAGGGGAATTTGCGCTAAGCCAATCCCCATTTTTGTAGGAGCGATCTCCGAATTGTGACATTCTATCGGGAGTAAAACTCGCTCCGTCAGAAGAGGTGCCGTTAGAAGGGCGAGAATCGACAATCTGACAGTTGGTGATCGTACCCTAATTCATGGCCGGAAAATGGTGGGCAGTGCCCACCCTACAACGCTGCTGAACACGTCCAATCCATCCCGTTGTGAAGGAATCCGCAAGGACAACCACAGGGGGATTGTCCCTACAAATCTTCCACCGCACGGGTTATTCCTGCTCTACATCAACCTTGATTGACAATTCCTCCAACTGCTCGTCGGTGACTGCGGAGGGGGCGCTGGTGAGGAGGCATAAGCCTTTTTGGGTTTTGGGGAAGGCGATGACTTCTCGGATATTTTCCTCGCCGGTCATCAGCATGACAATGCGATCCAACCCGGGCGCAATTCCGGCGTGCGGCGGCGTGCCGTGTTGCAAGGCTTTGATGAAGTAGCCGTAACGTCGCTCTACCTCCTCGGGTCCGATGTTCAGGATTTCCAACACCTTCTGTTGAGTATCCCAGCGATGGATTCGGACGCTGCCGCTGCATATCTCTATGCCGTTGATGACGAGGTCGTAATGCTGCGATTGGGCGTCCCCGGGATCGGACTCCAACAGCGGAATACTGTCGTCGGTGGGCGCGGTAAAGAGATGGTGGAAGGGTTCGTAACGTTTTTCGTCTTCGTTCCAGTCGAATAGCGGATAATCGACAATCCACAGGAAATCGAAACGGCTCTCGTCAATGAGGCCGAGTTGCCGTCCGAGTTGAAGCCGCAGGTTCGACAGGGCATCTGCAACTACCTTCGGTTGGTCGGCGACGAACATCATGATGTCACCAGCCTTCGCTCCCATCCGATCCGCCACAGCTTTGAGGGTTTCCTCGCTAAAGAACTTGACGATGCTGGACTCGAATCCCTTCTCGGTCACTTTAATCCACGCCAGTCCCCTCGCCTTGTAGATGGCGACAAATTCGGTCAAATCCTCAATCTCTTTTCTGGAAAAAGCCGCTCCGCCGGGAACGGCGATTCCCTTCACCTGTCCCTTTCGTTCCAAGGCACCGGTGAACACCTTGAAATCACAGTCGGCGACGAGGTCGGAGAGGTCGGAGAGCTCCATCCCGAAACGGGTATCCGGTTTGTCGTTGCCGAACCGCGCCATAGAATCGGCGTAGGAGAGGCGTGGGAACGGCGTCGGTACCGGAATCCCTGCAGCTTCCTCGAACATGCGTTTCATCAATCCTTCGCTGATCTCAAGGACCTCATCCACGGTCGCGAAGGACATCTCAAGATCGAGTTGCGTGAACTCGAGCTGTCGGTCGGCGCGGGTATCCTCATCGCGGAAACAGCGGGGAATCTGGAAGTAGCGATCGACGCCGCTCATCATTAGAATCTGCTTGAACTGCTGCGGCGATTGCGGCAGCGCGTAAAAGTTGCCTGCATTGAGTCGGCTCGGGCTGAGCACATCCCGCGCACCTTCGGGCGTGCTGTTCATCAGGATTGGTGTTTCGATTTCAAGAAACCCCTGTTCATCCATGTACTTCCGGGCAGCGAGAACGGCTTTGTGTCGAACCGATAACATCTTTTGCATCTTGGGACGGCGGAGATCGATGTAGCGGTACGTCATGCGAATCTCTTCGTCGGTGTCGATATCATCCTCCACGGGGAACGGAGGGGTGTCGGCGCGATTCAAAATCTCTAGCTGATTCGTTGCCAGTTCGATTTCGCCGGTGTCGAGTTCCGGATTGATGGTGCCCTGATAGATATGGAGGGCGTCGTCAACGACTTTCGCCGCGTAGGTTCGGCTATTCTCGTTGTCGGTGATGAGCCATCGGCTTCCAGGTTCTCGAACGGTAACCGTCACGTCCTCCGAGAGAGAATGTCTATCGTCCTCGAACGTGGATTTGAGATCTTCGGAGAGGTGACCGGCGTCGAGGTCGGCTTGGTGCGTCCGATCAGTCAGCGCCAATAAATCGCCTTCGACACGCTCGCGCACGCTTCCGGCGGCGCTCAATACAAATTCGTTCCGAATTTGGTGTGCTAGTTGGTGTGACTCTGGGTCAATCTCCGGATCAAACACAACCTGCGCGATCCCGGTCCGATCCCGTAGGTCGACGAAAATGACGCCGCCGTGGTCGCGACGGCGGGCGACCCAGCCGGTTAATCGGGCAGGTTTTCCGGCATCCACGAGCCGCAATTCTCCGCAATAGTGCGTCCGTTTCATTTCAGGCATTGTGTGTATTTCGTTTCTCCTTCGTTGTATGAGTGGGTCAGCGTTCTGTTCAGAAATGTGCGATGAAAAAGAGGGCAATCGGCGATTTTGTAGTCGTCGATCTCAAACACGAAAATACTGTAGGCGTGACCTCCAGGCCGCGCGTGAAATATGCTCCTACAGGGAATATTGCGAAGAAAAAGGCTGGTGGGCAGGGGATCTCTATCGCGGTCGTTATTCACTCCCTTGATCCCACCCTACAACAACTTTAGTCATAATGAACAATTGGTTTAACTTGCGAGCGAAATCGGCGGATTTTCTATGGACGTGATTGGAACTGCCTCAGCCAACGAAGGTGTATAGACGGACACTTTGAGGATTTCGCTCACGGGCGGTTTGGTGATAATTTCAATAACCGTTTCGCGCCAGTCCGGTTCAAGTTCGCCCAATCCGACCAATGGGAAACTCCGTGGACCCAGATCAGTGAACTGTACCAACACCGAGAAATCCATGAGCGTTAATCCAACTGCACGTTTTTCAGCACGATTGAAACGCAACAGGATATTATCATTCAGCTCGACAGCCGTTGTTGCTTTCTCACCCGGGAAAAATGAGATGTACAGCACATCGGCTGCTTTGTCGTATGAGTAGGTTAATGTGTTGTTCATGAGAGGCATCACACGTTGGCGTTGTCAAAGGCTGGTGGGCAGGGGATCTCTATCGCGGTCGTTATTCACTCCCTTGATCCCACCCTACGAATGCCTCTTAGATTTGCGGTTTCCTCAGTTCATTTGCTAATACATCAAACGCAACAGATCGTTGCTCGCCGGTTTCCATGTCTCGAACCGTCGCCGCTTCAGTGCCAATCTCATTTTCTCCGAGGATGACGACATACCGCGCATCAAGCTTGTTTGCCGATTTCATCTGGGCTTTCAAACTGCGTCCAGTGTACTCAAGCTCGGTTCTAATCTCAGCCTTCCGAAGGCGTTGCGCCAACTCAAATGCGACCGGCATTGCCTCGTCGCCGAGAACGGCGATATAAACTTCGACGTGCGGTTGCGTCGGAATCACAGCTTCTTGCGCTTCCAAGGCGAGTATGATGCGGTCGACGCCAAGCCCGAACCCGATTCCCGGCGTCGGCTTGTTGCCGAGTTCTTCGACGAGATAATCATAGCGTCCGCCGCCGCCGATGGCGTTCTGTGCGCCGAGACCGCCAGCGGTGAATTCAAACGTTGTGCGAGAGTAGTAGTCCATCCCTCTCACGAGATCCGGATTTTCGGTATAGTCTATCTGTGACAACTCCAAATAACGCTTGACCGAGTCGAAATGTTCGCGGCACGGTTCACACAGGTATTCCACCAGTCGAGGGCCCTCGGTAAGAATTTCGCGGCAGCCCTTCTTGCAATCAAAAAGGCGCAACGGATTACGCTCGTAGCGCCCTTGGCACTCCTTACAAAACTGATCGAAGCGGCTCTTCGTGAACGCCTTGAGCTCCGCCACATAGTTTGGACGGCACACGCGATCACCAATAGTGTTGAGGTGCAGCATCAAATCTTTGAAACCGAGCGTCGAATAGAAGTGGTGGGCTAACGTAATGACCTCGGCATCAACGGCGGCGCCCGCCGCCCCGAAGACCTCCACACCCACCTGCCAGTGTTCGCGAAAACGTCCAGCCTGCGGTCTTTCGTAGCGGTACATTCGCCCATTGTAGTACAGCTTCAGTACATTTGTTCCCTCCAGCAGCCGGTTCTGGAGTATTGCGCGCACCACCGGCGCCGTGCCTTCCGGGCGGAGCGTGATACTGCGGTTGGCTTTGTCGTAAAAAGTGTACATCTCCTTTTCGACGATGTCGGTGGTATCTCCGACGCCGCGCACAAAGAGTTCCGTGCTTTCGAAAATCGGCGTTCGGATCTCTTGATAGCCGTACGTCTCGAAAACCGACCGCGCGACTTTCTCTACCCATTGCCAGGTTTGGATGTCTGAAGGAAGGATGTCTCTCGTCCCCTTTGGTGATTGAATCTGCATTTTTTATTGGTAACTCCTTCTCACTTCTTGGATTTTCGTTAATTTTTCTTTGTCTGCCTGCCGTAGTTCTTCAGGTTACCGGAGTATGCCTACTACTTTGGCATTGCGTCCTCGATCCGCCGGCGCTGCTCCTCAAGCTCCGGAACATCGGGTGCGAGGCGGATTGCGGACGCGTTGGCTTTCAGTGCGTCGTCATACCGCATTTGCACGAAGTATAGCTCCGCCAAGTTGGTGTGCGCTATGGGGTCGTTGGGTGCGAGTTCGATTGACCGCCGATAGGATTGAATTGCCCTTTCGACCTGATTTTTTTCGGCATAGATGCTTCCCAAGAGATAATGTGCGCGCCATGAAGTTGCGTCCTCATCCAACGCCCTTTGGGCGTATTTTAGCGCTTCATCGTGCCTATTCTTGCGATGGTTGATGAACGCCATCGCCTGAAGAATCGGTACAGGCAGATTTGGATCCACTTTTTCAAGCCGTGTGTACGTCCGTAATGCCTCGTCAAGACGTCCTTGGCGCTCATAGATGGGTCCAAGCAACAGGAAGAAATCGACACGATCCGGTGCGAGATCGATAGCTTGTTCCAAAGCTTCGGCTGCCTCCTCCAGCTTTCCCTGCCCTTCATAGATGACCGCCAGTTGGAGATAACCCTCCACATCTTTGGGATCCTTCTGCTGTGCCTGTTTCACGAGGTGCTCAAGTTGCTTGAGTTCCCCTTGGTATTCCTTATTGAAGAGATCTGCAACAACCCGGAGGTTGTAGTGAATCGTGTCGTCCCGCGGATTGATGGCTGCTGCCTGATTAAGCAAGCCCACCGCTCGGTCATATTCCCCTTTGGCGTACTCAATCTGCCCGAGAATCAGCTTCTGGGTGGCATCGAAATACTGACGAATCTGTCCTCTTACCTCTTTTTTCGCGTCAATAGTCTGACCGTAGTTATCCAGATAGGCTGTCACCCGTTCTCGGTGTTTCGTCATCCCGGCAACGTTGACGGGCGTTGTGTTTGTTAAATCTTTCGCATTGAAAAATTCCAGATGCGGGTGGTTGTCGGTATGGATAGGACCGTCCCCGACGTATTCAAGCACCCGTTTCTCGCCCATCATGAACGAGTCGAGCAGTGACATGCCGTCCAAATCATCGTGTGCGAGCCCTTCGCGAATGTCTTGGATTTGCGCGCGCGCCAGAAAGTCGTTGTAGTTAATCCTGAGCGGGCGAGGCGTACCGATTAAGATGACAAAGTCCGGGGTATATTTGTACCAGAGCGTGGTGTGCGGAAACACCTTGACGAATGTCCTCACGATTGTCTTGTAGTGATCCTCGGGGACGCGGTGCAGAGGCACCCATTGGCACATGATTCCGTCGTCGGCCAGAATCCGCTGGCAAAGTCGATAGAAATCCGCGGTGTAGATGTTTGAGCTTCCCGCGCTTACCAGCGGGTGGATAATTCCGGTTGAAATCATGTCGTATTTCTGCTTGGTCATCAAAATATGGTTTCGGCCGTCATTGATGTAATGGCTGAACAGCGGATTATCCAGAACGTCGTGGTTAACGTGGCTGAAATGCGACCGCGCGGAGTCGATCACGCCTTTCGAGATCTCGACGGCGTCGACGCGGACGCCGTGCTGCGTAATCGAGTAGGATGTCACGCCCATACCAAAACCGACCACAAGCGCTCGTTTCGGATTCGGATGCAGCAACAGCGGGAGGTGAGCGATTACGCGATGGGATGGCGAGTCCCAACGGGATGCGTCGGCTGCTTGATTCGTATCCACGTATAGCCGATACACATCTTCATCGTCTTTGAGCGTCGTGACGGTGGCGTCCACCTCCTCTTGGTAATCGATGATGGTGTCGCCCGGTCGCTGCGTGCGAAAGATGGCGCTCTTGAGAAAAAGCGGTTTATTCGCTACGAAGAGGACAATTGCGGCAATCCCGATGGTCAGAATTGTCCCTCCGACCGCCGCACCGTTGAAGAACTGCGAGCGCTTCTTGTTCCGAAAGATTAGAACACATCCGATGATAACGTTCAACAACGCCATCAGGACGATGCCCGGACGTATGCCGATTAGAGGGATCAGAATAAACCCGGCGCAGAATGCACCGAGGATGGCGCCGACGGTGTTGAGCGCGTAGACATTCCCGATACTTCGGCCGAGTTTGACCGCGTTGACCGTGTAGATGCGCGCGACGAGCGGAAAACTAATCCCCATCAACAGTGTCGGGACACTCATCACGATGACGCAGGCGACAAATGCCCAGAACCGCCCACCACCGAACACGGATTGGAGCGTGCTGCTGAGATCGTAAAGCCCTCCGAAGGCGGGGATCAGCGCCACTGCGGAGAGTCCAATACCGATCTGCACCAGACCGAGGAGGTTTACGAGCGATTTCAGGCGGTCGGCGATCCACGCGAACGCGAAACTACCCAGCGCGATTCCGAAAAGAAACGCCGACAGCATCGTCGAAAATGCATACGTCGTGCTGCCGAGGAAAAAGACGAGGATGCGAGTCCAGAAAACTTCGTAGGAGAGCGCGCAGAACCCGGAGACAGCGAACGCCCACAGCACGAGACGGAAGATCGGGTCGGAACCCGAATCGACCGGCGCCGGATCGGATGCGGGTTGTGTTTCTTGGGTTTCAACTTCGCTAGATTCCACGCTTCGGACGCTCATTCGATCCAGTAGAAAAGCAATGACGGCAACTGCGAAATTTATCCCTGCGGCAAGATAAATCGACGCTTGGACTCCCAAATACTGGATGAGGAAAAAACCCGCCGTGACACAGCCGACGACGGCGCCGAAGGTGTTTAACGCGTAAAGCGCACCCACATTTAGACCGAGTTTCTCCAATCGGTTGACAAAGAAGCGGCTCAGGATGGGGAGCGTTCCTCCCATCAGGGTTGATGGGAGGAGCAGAACGAGGAACGCAAGCGCGAATCGGATCAGCGACAGCGAGTAAAACTCGGCGCCAAGCCCGCGATAGGCGAGAATGTAGATGGCGTTCAACACGCTTAAGAGTAGGGGCCAAATCAGTGCGAAAGCGCCGATTCCCGCTTCGAGGATGGCATACAGTCGCAACGGACGCTTTTCGCGGTCTGCCATGCGCCCGAAATAATAGCTTCCGAGCGCCAAACCCGCCATAAACGCCGTCAACACCGTGCTTGTGGCAAACACGGTGCTGCCGAAAACGAGCGTGAGTTGGCGCGTCCAGATGACTTCATAAACTAAACCGCTTGCCCCCGACAAGAGGAAAATTAGCCAGACGATTGGTTTGATCTTTGACACGGGACGCCCCCAATTTCAACGAAAAATAGCGTAATATTATATCACATTCAACGTCCAGATGCGATAGACAATACATGCGAACGCGGGCAATCGCATTCGATCGCTATGGATGTGGAAGGATGGAATAATGGAAGCATAGTGGGCGGTGTCCACCTTAGAACTAAAGGGACGGAACAGGGCCGTCCCCTACAATAAGGATACTTTGGGCAGCTATAACATGTTATGATTGGAATGATCGCCTGATTTGCGTAATACTGCTCCACACACAGTTGACCGACCTCGTGCCAATCTCAATGTTTCCTGAACTGTTCCAAATTATTCCAAAGATTGCGAATCGTTTTGGTACGTCGCCGGAATGTCTGCGGGTTCTTCCGATTAAGCACGGCGGTGTCGAAAGAAACAATCTCTGGCGGGTGATAGTTGACGGACAGAGCTACCTGCTCAAACAGTACTTTATTACACGACCCATTGGGGATTCGGTTTTTTCGCCGTTTGAAATTGAGTCATCGGTTCTCTCGATGCTTTACGATGCCGGTTGCAGTGTTCCGAATATTGTGTGGCATTCCGCTCCCGATTTCTACCTGCTGTTGGAGTGGTGCGGCGAATCGACGCTTGACGATGTGGCTCAAACAACGCCGCTTGAGTCACTGAAGGAAACGGCAACCGGCGCTCTCGGTGAATTCTGCCATATAGAGAAGAGCTTCGTCGTTCACCTCGCGGAATTCTCGCCTTATATATACGCCTTGGACTATCCTACCTGTCTGCGTCAGTCGATGAAAGACATGCTCGTCCAAGGGCGAAAAACGATGAATTATCTCGCCCGGTCGTGCGGCGAATCGTTATCATCGGATTTCGACGAACTCTGGTCGAAGTTTTCTGAACCACTTCAAGAAAATTCGGCGACAATGGGGGTGCTCGATTATAATGCGCGGAACATCGTGATTGACGCGGGTGAAAGCACCTTCGTCGATTTCGGGAGCATCGGTTGGGACTGGAGTGAACGGCGCATCGTGCAGTTCTTCAATAGCCTAGGCGCGAATCGCGAGGGTGGAAACTTCGTCAACTTACTGAATCGAGAAATCATTGGCGCCTATGTGAATCGAGCCGTTGCGTACCGGCAAGGCACCACTGAATCAAACATTGTAGCACAACTTGATTACCACAATATCCTCTTCTACCTTTCAGTTGTTCATCGGTTGTTGGAAGCTGTTGCTCAGCCAACTAGGGAGAAAAACAGTGCACTGCTTAAAGCGTGGGGAGATGCGGGGGCTAGAGTGGCTCGTGCATTGGAGATTCTCGCGAATTCCGACCTGAGTGATGATTCGCATGCTCGGCGAATTCGGGAGTACGTAAGGAAATTTAACGAGGGAGCTGCAACAGGGTAGGTACTATTTCCGACAGAAATAGATTACGCCGGGATAGGGGGCAGGCGATTCGATGAAACGTTCCTCTTCGATATTTAGGTTTGCATTCACAATAAGATGCCGCCACGCCTCGGGAGTACGATAGTTCGGTCGCATCTGCGCTCTGACTCCGTACGTCCCCATCCACAGCTTGACTCTCTCCTCCAGATTTGTGTATTGGTGTTTCCAGCGTGGCGTCGTCGTATTGTCCTTGATAATCAGAACACCATCCGCACGGAGCGCGTTCGCGCAATTTTCCAGCACATGCGCTTGGGTGTCATCGGCAAAGAGGCATAAGACATCGATTAACAGGAGAGCGTCGCATGGCGGAAAGGAGTGTTGGGTGATATCCCCGTGCTGAAAGGAGGCATGTTCGATGCGTCCAGCAGAGGCCTGCCGCGCAATCGCAACTCTTGAGAGCGAGGCTTCAATCCCCAAGATTGTGGTCTTTCGCCGAAGTGCGGTGAGAGCGCTTACCAGTCCGTATCCGCTCCCCAGATCGACCAGCCGTTCGGCATTGAGAGGGACATGCTGCTCAATCGCTTTAAAAACCGGCTGCAAGCAAATCAGACGTGCCCACACGTGCATGCGTGCGGTTAGGGGCAAAGAGGAATAGAGTTGTGTTATCAGCCGAAAATCCTGTCGTGTTAACGGTCCCTCGCCAAAACAGCATGATACGGAGTGTAGGATCTTATCAATCAAGTAACTTTTACCGAGCCTCGAATTTGGCGCGTATAAGAAAACGAAACTTATGCCAATTTCCTAAATTTGCAGTGAATTAACAGTGTCGATAAACTCTTTCTGCTGCGGGGCAGGGGGATCTCTATCGCACAGTATTCTCTATCGCGCTCATTATTCATTCGCTTGATCCCCGCCTACGGGGTTTGGTGTACGGGGCATTAGTTGCCATTCTCTGACAGCACCGCAGCCTCAAGATTAGTTAGGAATTCGATGGTCTCGGGAGTTGACGGCTTTGTGTTCTGAAATCGGTTTTGGTAATCCTTGAGCACGCGGTGGAGATCCACTAAATTCACACGCCATTCGGAGGTTGCGTTCCGCACCGTTTCAAACAGGCTTTCGACATCCGATTTTGAAATGCCGTCGGGGCGATTCTTCAACAGATGCTCCTCCACATTGCCTAGTGCACGTCCCGCCATCCAGTATCGCGCACCTTCAATCCCGCCAACCTGCTGATAGAAGATAAAGCACGCCGCTAGAAGAATTACAGCTAGTACAAATAGAAAAAGTAACACCCGCCGATAACAGCCCTTCAGCTTTTTGAATTCTGCCATATATTGAAACTTCCCCGGATTGTCAATTTGAGCCGACGTGCGATTATCTGTTCCTGGCGTTATACACCGCGCTTGCTCCCCCAAATGTCCACGTGCATCCGCGGGGAATAGCGGTATCCTTCCTTTTTACAAATCTCCACAAGCCATTCCTGCTTGGGCTGTAATTCTTCCGGGGTCATTCCTTGGGGCATGAGTACGATAGTTTCCGCCGGGATGGGGATTTCGGCTTGCAAGGTCTTGATTTCCTCAAGATCTCCGGGAGAATTGACTACAAACTTGACTTGGCACTCATACTGATGGAGGAAATTGCATATCACATCCGGGCAGATGCGCCCCCGCTCATGACGCCCGAAGAACCGATTGTCGTGACTAGGGTTGGAGTTCTTGAGTTTCGGGCTCATTGAAATCAGGTTGGATTCGATAGGAGCGAAGACGGTTGCGTTCGTTTCCACGGTGATGTAGTGCCCCAATTGATCCAGTTCTTGACACAGTCGCGTGAGCTCTTTGACCTGAATAAACGGCTCCCCTCCTGTAATAACGACATGCCTACACCCATACTGCGTGATAGCCTCGACTGCTGCGGCGACAGTTATGTCTTTATTTTCCGGTGTCCAACTTGTATAAGCAGTATCACACCAAATACACCTCAGGTTGCAGTAGCTTGTTCTGAAAAACACAGACGGCACGCCGACAAATTTTCCTTCGCCCTGAATGGTGTGGAAGAGTTCACTGAATTTCATGCGGAACCGTAGGGTGTGTTGACATTCGTCGTTTCTTCACAGGTTGACGGGTGCATTTCGGTAGTAAGCAAGTTGCATTGCGCTCCTCTGGAGAGCGAAAATTGGACGTATCACATATCTATTGACAATGGGGATCTCTATCGCGTTCCTTATCCAGTCACTTGATCTCCTCTGGAGCGAGGCATCTACAATGAGCATTTCCCCATTGCAAGCTAGGAGCGCTGCATCAGCTCTATTTGTACATTGTCCGGACCCGTAAAGAAAGCTATTGGATTTCCGGACGGTTTGATATTTTGAGCTTGTGCTCCTCTTGCTTTGAGTTCCTCGACCGCGACATCAATGTCATCCACGAGAAACGCAAGTTGGTAAACGCCCCAACGCGCCTTTCCGCTAGTGGCTTCGACATCGATATCGCCGAACTTGGGCGAAAGAAAAAGCCTCTGTCCGCCGACGTCCATGCGAACTATAGGCATACCGCCCAGTGCCACCCGCTCGGTTATCTTTCCATTGAGTACATTTTCATAAAATTCGACAGCTGAATCCAGATCTTCGCAACGAAGGTGAACATGGTGAAATTCGTATTCCACTGGCAAATTCTCCTATAAAACATATAATCGATTCGTTATGGTTTACCGTAGATTCCGATTCGAATAAGTTCGTTAATTTGACTCTTACCCGCAACTATGAGCCACAGATTGAAATAGGCATGGACGTACGGTGGAACTCAGATGCCACAGTTTTCGTAGCGATATTATAGACTAGAATCTCGACGAATGTAAATGCAATTCCAAACGCTCGCTCGCCGTTCCGAAAGTATAGACTATTTTGAAGTGGCTGGCGAACCTACGGGGATGAAGGGGTACCGCGCTTGAGTTTACGGTTTCGCATCTCTTGCCCTTTAAATGAATTTGAGTTCGCTGCGCAAATGTAATATATCTGTCGTCACTTAAAGGGGATAGGACGGCTGTGGGCTAATAGATGCGGTGGTACGCCAATTCGAATTTTAATGCTCATTATATTCACAACGTGGGATTATTCGACATGAAGTGTCTACATGCAGCGCAATTGTCGATTTGGTGATTGTCGATCATTTCCGATGAAGTGTTGGCTTTCACTCGAATTTCGGTACTTTTTGGGAAAATTAAACCTCGAAAGCACGCCTTCCGTGTAAAATATTTCATGGATTCCCGCTTAACCCAATCTGCGGACTGGGGCTTTTTTACGCTGAGAATGGAAATAACGCGGAATCTATATCAAAGTCGCTATCGAATCTCTATTCTATTGTCATGCATGACTTAGTTTGTTAAACTGAACATGGCGTTTGCATTAATCTAAGCGAGAGTTCTTACCATTTATGAAAACCTTTGAATACATAGATCACACCGCCGATCTTGGCATTCGAGCCCGAGGAAAAACGCTGCAAGAACTCTTTGCGAATGCGGCTCGCGCCTTGCTTGAAACGGTGGCGGTACTGGATACCATCGATCCCATTGAACAATTCCAAATCCATGTCGAAGCGGAATCCGTTGCAGAGTTGATGGTCGCTTGGTTGGATGAATTGATATTCAGACATGAGGTCGATGAGGTTTTTTTCAAGCACGTTGAAATAGTGGAACTTTCCCAGACGCGCCTATCTGCATGTGCCTACGGAGAATCCATGGATTTTGCCAAGCATGTTGTATACACGGAGATTAAGAGTGTAACATATCACCAACTGAGCGTCTGCCAGTCATCCGACGGGGAGTGGACTGCTAACGTTATCTTCGATCTGTAAGGCTGGACAGATGGCTGTTCGCAGGTTAGTATCCATCATCGGCTGGATTACGCGACTACGTTCCCATGTTTAGCGCAACGGGTGTCAACCCTCACGTTTTGCGCTTCGCCCATCCTGCTTTGTTTGTTCTCGCCCCATTGTTGACCTGTTGGAAGCTCCCCGGAATCGTGCCCCAACCGAGGAAGAAATGCACCAACTTATCCCACAGATGTCCATTGAACAAAAGGTCGGACAGTTGATTGTCGTTGGTTTTGAAGGCACTCGCATCAACGCCGACATTAAATCGATTATCACGCAGCAGTGTGTCGGTGGCGTGACGGTTTTCGCGCGGAATATCCAATCCCCTCGACAGATTGCAACGTTGACCAACGACTTACAGAAACTGACGCAGGAGACTGAACACCAGATTCCGCTTTTTATCGCAATCGACCAGGAGGGGGGTTGGGTCGCCCGGTTGAAAACCGGAGCAACGGTTTTTCCGGGAAATATGGCGCTGGGCGCGGCTGGGTTGGTGGAGTTAGCGGAACAAGCGGGAAAAATTACCGCAACCGAACTTGCCGCTGTCGGGGTCAACCTCAATTTTGCGCCGGTTATGGATGTCAACAACAATCCGCACAACCCCGTGATAGATCGCCGCTCCTTTGGTGAATGTCCGGACTTGGTCTCACGCTTGGGCAGCGCACATATCAAAGGCTCGCAGCAGAATGGCGTCCTTGCGACAGCGAAACACTTCCCCGGACACGGTGATACGACCGTAGACTCCCACATGGATTTACCCACGTTTGGAGGTGATGTGGAACGAATTCGAGCCATTGAACTGAAGCCCTTCCGTGCGGCAATTGAGGCGAAAGTTGGCGCCATTATGACCGCTCACATTATCTATTCGGCGTTGGATTCGGATTATCCGGCTACGCTTTCGCATCCGATATTGACGGATCTGTTGCGTGGGGAACTTGGATTTGGAGGCATAATCATTACGGACGACATGGAGATGAAAGCCATTGATAAGCGCTACAGAACGGGTGAAGCGGCGGTAATGGCGATTGAGGCAGGTGCGGACATGGTGCTCTCGCTTTGGAAGTACCAAAACCAGGTTAAGGTTTTCAATGCACTCGTCTCAGCCGTAAAGAGTGGACGAATCTCCGAAGCAAGAATCGATGGATCGATTAAGCGCATCTTAAAATACAAGAAGGCGTATGGAGTGTTTGATTGGGAGACTACCGCCTCCTCCAAAGCGATTAAGTTGGTGGGAAGTGAATCTCATCGGCGGGTGGCCGCGGCGATTGCGAATCAGGCAATTACGATTGTCAAGGACCAATCTGGCATCTTGTCGCTAAGCACTGGCGCCTGCCCGCTGGTTATTGGTTCATCGCCTTTGTTGTTTAACCTGCTCAAGGTACGATTTGCGAATAGCAGTAGCGCGAGGATTCCGGTGCAACCGAAAATAGAAGCGGTTTTGCCGACATTGGAACTTCAAGCCGAAAATGCGAATGTTGTCATAGCGGGGATTTCAAATCATCGACAGGCAGAGTTAATTCACGAACTTAGCACGAAAATTAAAGCACCCATCATTGTAGCGGCGTTCGGATCTCCGTATTCTCTTCAACGTTGCCCGAACGTTTCGGCATCTCTCGCCGCCTATGATATACACTACGAATCCGTTTTGGCAGCGGTTAAAGTGATAGTGGGCGAAAGCGATGCGCAGGGAAAACTTCCAATACGGCTAACACCGGATGATTGATTATCTACTGATTCCTCAGGACAGACTGGAGGCGCTTCGGATTGTACAGGTTGTATCTACGAAAGGAATATCAGTACATTCCCGACTCTCTGCGTACAACTGCCTTTGCTCGTTATAGGCTGGCGCTCTCACCGATTTCTTTTCTCCATTCAATGCATACGTGGCCACAAGTGAGGTAGAGGCGCCTAAACAACTACCCTCAAGATACGATTACTCTGTCGTTCAGTCATTTTCTCTTGACATGCGTGTGTGTGAATGTTAATATTCACGCGGTATTTTGAGTTGAAGATTGGACGGGGCGTGGCGCAGTCCGGAAGCGCGCTTGAATGGGGTTCAAGAGGTCGCTGGTTCGAATCCAGTCGCCCCGACTTTCGAAACGAATGGGGCGCCAACCTGAAACCACCAGAATTCTTGTGTTGCTCAAACACCTGATGGCAATTGAAAGTCTCTATCCCAATAAGTTCAACTCTATACGTTGACCGCTCGTTTGCCTGAAAGGTGAATTGAATTCCATCAAAGGCAGCGAAATCACCGATGCCAACCCCACCTCTATATTTCCATCGGAATGCATGCAATTAGATGCGCTGTTAAAGGACTAATTGGTGTTTGACGCTGATGCTGTGGTAACGATGCCGATTGGAAAACCCGTTTTTCGGGAAAGACCGGCGACACTAAATTAAAATAGGAATCATACATTAGTGGACAGATTCATTATCAATGTTGGGCTGCTTGGATGGGGAACTGTAGGCACGGGAGTCTCCAAGATATTATTGGGCCAAAGCGGTCTTATTTCACAAAATGCGGGCGTTGATTTGCGATTGAAAAAAATCGCGAAGCGCACACTCCCTATCCAGCGTCCCGGTGTTGAGTTGCCGGACGACTGTTTGACCACGGACCCTAGTGAAGTGGTTGACAGCCCGGAAATCGATGTTGTCGTTGAGCTCATCGGAGGTGTAACCGATTCGCGTGATTTCATTGGCAGAGCCATTCAGAATGGCAAACACGTCGTCACCGCAAACAAAGCTTTGTTGGCTGAACATGGGAGAGAATTGTTTCGACTTGCCGACGAAAATCGAGTCAGTCTCAATTTTGAGGCAAGCACAGCGGGCGGAATCCCGATTATAAAGACGTTGAGGGAGAGTTTCGCGGCGAATCGGATTCAATCGCTTTACGGCATTATTAACGGTACGTGCAATTACATACTGAGTCAAATGCATGAAGGCGGCGTGGATTTCGAAGTCGTCCTGAAAGAGGCCCAAGCCAAAGGATACGCGGAAGCCGACCCAACACTAGATATAGAAGGACATGACGCCGCTCAGAAACTCCTCCTCCTTACCGCCCTTGCCTACGGTATGAATGCTCCATTGGAACAAATTCATGTCGAAGGAATTACGAAAATCAACCAGCAGGACATTCAATACGCACAGGAACTCGGTTATGTCATTAAACTCCTCGCGATTGGCAAGTTAAATTCGGCAAAAGGCGTTGAAATTCGCGTTCATCCGACGCTGTTGCCGATGCAAAGTTTGCTGGCAAACGTCGGTGGCGCTTTCAACGCCGTGTGCGTTATCGGAGATGCCGTTGGACCTACGCTGTTCTACGGCCAGGGCGCGGGAGAAATGCCGACGGCAAGCGCGGTCGTAGCCGACATCATTGATGCCGGGAAGTCGATTTTGGGCGACAGGGATTCACGGGTTTCACGTGCTTGGCGAACTGATGCAAAACCGGAAGTCTCGCTTTGTCCTATTGACGACATTGAGACACGTTACTACATTCGCTTGGTTGTGCAAGATAAACCGGGAGTTTTGGCACAAATTAGTAGTATTCTGGGTGAGCATCGTATCAGCATCGCATCGGTTATCCAAAAAGAACGCTATGAAACTGATGAGACGGCGTCCCTTGTTATTGTTACTCACATGGCCTCCGAGAAGAATATGCAGTTCGCGATGAAAGAGATTGACGCACTCGGTGTCGTTAAAGGGGCGAGTCAACTCATCAGGATTGAGGAAGAGGTCGCGTTCTGAGATGCTCGCTGTTGTAGCATTGAACAACGGGTTCACGTCGGAATCCGACCACGGAAGAGAGTACTAGGCGTGGGGATTATCGTTCAAAAATTCGGCGGCACGTCTGTTGCCGATGCAACAAAAGTCAAAAACGTCGCCAAACGTATTGTGCGGACACATGAGGAGGGGCATCAAGTCGCCGTCGTAGTTTCAGCAATGGGGGACACAACCGATCGACTGACTTTTCTGGCGCATGAGATGTCCGCCAATCCCCCTGGCCGTGAGCTCGCGATGCTCCTGTCCACGGGCGAACAGGTCTCGATTGCGCTACTTGCCATGGCGGTATCGGAACTTGGGTATCAGGCTATATCTCTCACAGGAACACAGGTGGGCATAGTTACCGGCGGCTTCTACAGCGAGGCGCGAATTCAGCACATTAACGACACGCGAATCCTTTCGGAACTCAATCAGGGAAAAGTCGTTATTCTGGCTGGGTTTCAGGGTGTCAGTATTGACAATGAAATCACTACGCTCGGGCGCGGCGCCTCCGACACTACGGCTACCGCAGTTTCAGCGACACTGGGCGCCGATCGATGCGAAATCTATACGGACGTCGACGGTGTCTACACCGCGGACCCGCGTGTCGTCCCGAACGCACGGAAGTTGAGCCGAATTACGTATGATGAGATGTTCGAAATGGCACAGCTCGGGGCGAAAGTTCTACATTCTCGGTCGGTGGAAATTGCGAAGAAATTCGATGTTCCGCTCCATGTTCGATCCAGTTTCGGTGAAGATGAAGGCACGATGGTTGTAAAAGACAGTGACATGATAGAGGAAGTTATTATTAGTGGTGTGACATCAGACAAAGACCAGGCAAAAATCTCTCTACTTGGTTTGCCGGACACTCCGGGAATCGCCGCTCAAATCTTCCAGAAGGTTGCAGATGCCAACATCAACATCGACATGATTATTCAAAATGCGGGTCAAGACGAGACTGCTGATATTTCATTCACGGTCGCCGAAAAAGATTTGGGGCCAACCCTCGGAATAGTGGAAAGCCTGAGATTGAACATGGGTTTTCGAAGTATCAGCACTGACAAGACTATCGCGAAAATATCGGCAATCGGAATCGGAATGCAGAGTCATGTTGGCATTGCCGCGCGGATGTTCAGCGCACTTGGGGAGAAAGGTGTGAATATTCAGATGATAAGCACTTCGGAGATTAAGATATCCTGCGCGATTGATGAACGGCACACAGAACAGGCGGTGCGCGCTGTGCACGACGAATTTGAACTGGGAAACGTTGCATCATGAAAGGGTTAGAGTTCACGGTCGCGGAGATTCCCGAAGATAATCTTGTCATCCGCGAACTCCAAATTTCGCCCTCGGAAATTGGTTTAATGGGCGAAGACGTCAAAACTGTTTCCCCTGTGCATAGCCATATCCAGTTTTTGCGCCATAACCAAGACATTTATACAAAAGCACAATTTTCGACATCGCTTGTGATGGAATGCCGTCGGTGCATAGAATCGCTTGAAACCGAAATTGTAGCAGATGTAGAATTGCAGTTCTGCCAGGTCGATGACCCCGAAAAAATGGATCCGAGGTTGGTTGATGCGGGGGAACGGCACTATTCGGGCGCAGTGATTGACTTGTCGGAAGATGCTTGCCATGGACTTGTGCTTGAAATTCCGGAATGGCCGCTCTGCTCGGAGTCGTGTAAAGGGTTGTGCGCGAGTTGCGGCACAAATCTCAATACCAATGAATGCGACTGCCATGACACCACGGAGTCGTCGTCGCCGTTTTCAGCATTGTCAGATTTGTGGTCCGGCAAAATGGAGGATAAACAACCTCTCTAATCGATGTAGGAGCTCCGAATCGCGGCCGGTTTCCTATCCAATGTGAGAGCGAGACATAGCAAGTTATTCTATATGTGAAAACTCGCGGTAGTTAATAGTTTGCCCTATTGACGTTGATTAGTAATTAGATACAGAATGTAGCAACCATGAGCTTTATGTAAAGGAGGTAAATTGGTTCATTCTTGAATCAATAAAGAAATGGCACATCCAAAACGCCGAACTTCAAAGTCAAAGAAAAAAATGCGAAGGAGCCATTACGCCTTGCGCGGGTTCCCTTTCTTCAGTTTTCCTACATGCCCAAACTGTGCGGAAACAATCATGTCCCATCGTATGTGTCCGAGCTGCGGTTATTACAAAGGTAGACCCATCGTTGAGGAAACCGTTGAGGAGTCAGCATAGGTGGCTGAAGGGTTGCTGATTGCTTGCAGTCGGAATAAAGGTCGAGTAGCGACGCAAAACACTAACCCCGCATTGCAACCATCTACAGATAACAGAGTAGCAATCTAGGATCAGAATAAGGAATCAGAATGGCTCGATATGCGGCAATTGCCGGGACCGGTTCGTATGTCCCGGAGACAGTATTATCGAACTTCGACCTTGAAAAGATGGTCGATACGAGCGATGAATGGATTCGCAAACGAACGGGGATAGTAGAACGACGTATTGCCGACGACGACATGGCTACGTCCGATCTGGCGGTTCGCGCGGCTCGGCAAGCCATTAAAACGGCTGAAGTAGACCCTCTTGACGTTGATATGATTATCGTTGGTACGGTTACGCCCGATACTCTTTTTCCGGCAACCGGTTGCTACGTCCAACAAGGAATTGGCGCGAAGAACGCGAGTGCTTTCGACCTATCAGCCGCATGCGCAGGTTTCATCTATGGGCTTGACATCGCTGATGGTATGATTAAATCGGGGCGTTATGAAACCATCTTAGTCATCGGTGGAGAGGTGTTCAGCAACATACTTGACTGGACAGATCGAAGCACGTGTGTACTTTTTGGCGATGGCGCCGGTGCCGCGGTGTTGCGCGGGACGGACGAGCCTAAGGGAATAATCGCATCGTATATCGGATCGGACGGCGACAATGCGGATATTGAATTGCTGGGCGTACCGGCCGGCGGTTCCCGTTTGCCTCCGTCACATGAGACAATAGATCAAAATCTGCACTCAATAAAGATGAGTGGGCGCGAAGTCTTCAAATTAGGCGTGCGCATCATGCCCGAATCTGCCCAGCGCGTCTTGGAGCAGTCGGGACTCACGATTGACGATATTGATCTGTTGATTCCCCATCAGGCGAACCTACGGATAATTGAAGCTGTTGGGGAGCGACTCGGTGTTCCTCGCGAAAAGGTGTACGTCAATGTTGACAGGTATGGGAATACCTCCGCGGCAACGGTGATAATCGCGCTTGATGAAGCTATACGCGAGGGTCGGGCGAAACCGGGAGACTACATCCTTCTAGTGACATTTGGGGCAGGACTTACATGGGGAAGTACGCTGTTAAAACTCTAGAACGCGATGTCGCAGCCCTTGATTTTACGAGTTTTTCTCTGGCCTAATTGACTTTTCGCCCGCGTCTATTGGTAATATGCCTGAACTTGCCTTCATTTTTCCAGGTCAAGGTTCGCAGCAGGTAGGTATGGGATTGAAACTCGCACGTGCCTATCCCGCGGCGCGCGCTGCCTTTGATGAAGCAGATGCGGTACTAAATTGGAAATTAAGTGAACTTTGCTTTCAGGGTCCTGCGCAGGCTCTCAAACAGACGGAAAATACGCAGCTCGCTGTCCTAACCTGCAGTATCGCGGCGTTGCGTGTCGTGCAAGAATTGGGGATGGCGCCCCGTGTTGTGGCAGGGCACAGTTTGGGGGAATATTCCGCGCTGGTCGCGGCGAACACGCTCGGCTTTCGCGACGCATTGGAGCTTGTGCAATACCGCTCACGTTTCATGGCGGATGCCTCCGGCCGGCAAGCGTGCGCCATGGCAGCGATTCTTGGACTGGATGAGGATACCCTCGATGACTACTGCGCGGAAGCGCGGTCTGTCGGAGTGGTGCAAGTTGCGAATTACAATTGCCCGGGACAGTTAATCATCTCGGGCGACGCGGCGGCTGTGGAGAAAGTTGTCGCGAGAGGGGCGGAAACGGTTGGCGCCAAACGATGCCGCCTGCTTCCCGTCGGCGGAGCGTTTCACTCGGCGTTGATGGATCCGGCGTCTATACAACTCCGGTCCGTGATTGGCGATTTCGATTTTCAGGCGCCGCGGATGGAGTTCGTGGCGAACGTCACCGGCGGTTATGTGTCTGCGCCCGATGAAATTCGACGACTGTTGGTTACCCAAGTCACCAGCCCGGTTCAGTGGGAAAAATCGGTTCGATTGATTGGCGGTTCCGGCGTTTCGCATTTTGTAGAACTTGGTCCTGGCAAAATCCTTTGTGGAATGGTTCGCCGCATCCTTGACGATGCAATTTGTTTAAATGTAGAGGATGTGAAGGGCCTCAAGAAAACTGTAGAATCAATCAAATCCAACTAATCCAAATGCAACTTCATAAAAAGGTCGCAGTAGTTACAGGCGCTTCACGCGGCATAGGCGCCGCAATCGCCCAAAAGTTTTGTGAGGAAGGGGCGAGTGTGATGCTCTGCTCGCGTTCGGAAGCGTCGGTCGCCGCGGTCGCCGAGCCGTTGGTGGAGAAAGGTCTTAGTGCGAAATTTGTGCAAGCAGACGTGTCGCAGAAAAGCGATGTCGAAGCGCTGGTGAATCTGACACTTTCAGAGTATTCGCGCATAGACATTTTGGTAAATAATGCGGGCATTACCCGGGATACTCTGCTGATGCGCATGAAGGATGAGGACTGGGAAACCGTCCTCCATGCCAACCTGACGGGCACAATGTACTGTGCGCGTGCTGTACTTCGGACGATGATGCGTCAGAAAAGCGGCAGGATCATCAACGTGTCATCCGTCATCGGACTGATGGGCAACGCGGGTCAAGCCAACTATGCGGCATCCAAAGCCGGCATCATCGGTCTAACAAAATCATTGGCGAAAGAGATAGGCAGCCGCGGTATTACTGTGAATGCAATCGCACCCGGTTTTATTACCACGGACATGACTGCCGATCTTTCCGAGGCGGATCTCGAACGCATCCGAGCCATAATTCCGTTAGCCGCATTCGGCACACCGGAAGATGTGGCGGAATTAACCCTGTTCTTGGCGTCCGATGCGTCTCGATATATCACAGGCCAAGCCATCCAAGTTGATGGCGGAATGGTTATGTAAACCGGTTGTTTAACAATCGGGAATTTGAAATCGGTTTTAAAGCCGTAATTCTCAATACCCTAGGAGGTTAAATCGAACTCATGGCATTAGATACGGATAAAATTGTCACGATTATTGCTGAACAATTGCAGATTGACGAGGATCAGGTCACTCCCGATGCATCGTTCATGGATGATTTGGGGGCTGATTCTTTGGACACGGTCGAATTGATTATGGCGCTTGAGGAGGAATTTGACATGGAAATCCCCGACAGCGAAGCCGAGAAGATTCGGACCGTTAAGGATGCACTTGATTACATGGAATCACACACTGAATAGCGAAGTGCGTTAAATTGCCCCTTGTGGGCACCTTCGAAAACGCGTAACGTTGAATTGGCATCTGTCGATTGAAGAAGGGGTGTAGCTTGTGGAGCGCGTAGTTATTACCGGACTTGGCGTTATTAGCCCTGTTGGAAACTCGAAGGAGGAATTCTGGGCGTCACTCGCAGCGGGAAAGAGCGGCATAAACCGCGTCACCCATTTCGATCCTGAGGACTTTCGGACGCAAATAGGCGGCGAGGTTAAAGGGTTTGAGCCGGAAGCGTACCTGTCGCCGAAAGCTGCGAAGCGTTTCCCCTTGGTTATCCAGTATGCTCTTGTTGCGGCAATGATGGCGCAAAAGGATGCAGATTTGGATTTGTCCGATTCCGATCCGTACCGTGCGGGTGTTGGTGTGGGCTCCGGCATCGGGGGCATTAGCGTCCTTGAAGACAATGCCCGCGCTCTGTTAGAAAAGGGCCCTAGCCGTGTCAGCCCTTTTTTTGTGCCGTATGAAATCATTAATATGGCGGCGGGACAAATCTCCATCCACCTGAAACTCAAGGGACCGAACTTCGCGTCGGTCACTGCATGTGCCACAGCCAACAATTCGATTGGCGAGGCGTTTCGAATCGTTCAGCGGGGAGATGCCGATGTGATGTTCACAGGTGGCACGGAAGCCGCGATTACGCCGTTAAGTTTTGCGGGGTTTTGCAGCATGCGTGCGATGTCGGTGCGAAACGATGATCCCGAGCGCGCAAGCCGTCCCTTCGATAAAGATCGGGACGGTTTCGTGATGGGGGAAGGCGCGGGGGTATTGGTGCTGGAATCTCTGACCCATGCGCTCAATCGTAACGCGCGTATCTACGCGGAAGTTGTGGGCTACGGCATGAGTTCTGATGCCTATGACATGGTGCATCCGGGCGAAGACGGCGAGGGCGCTTCGAAGGCGATGGAATTCGCCTTGAAGGATGGCGCTGCCGAGTTGGAGGAGGTTGACTACATCAATGCGCATGGCACCTCAACACCGGCGGGAGATGTTGCTGAAACCCTTGCAATTAAGAACCTTTTCGGTTCTCACGCGAAACGGATTGCCGTGAGTTCAACCAAATCAATGATGGGGCACCTACTAGGAGCCGCTGGGGCGGTAGAACTTATCGCCGCGGTGTGTGCACTTGAGAAGGGGTACGTCCCTCCTACCGTAAACTACGAGACTCCCGATCCTGATTGCGATTTGGATTACATCCCCAATGAGGGGCGTCCTGCCGATATTCGAGTTGCACTTTCTAACGCATTCGGTTTTGGCGGCCACAACACGTCAATCGCCATACGCAAATATGTTAATGCGTGATTTGTCATTCGCGGACGTTACCGCACTTTAGATATATCCTGATTCGCTGAGTGTTTAGGGCTTTGAGTTTTCAATTTCGAACGTCCGAAAGCAGATGAATATTCATCCAAAGGAAATTGCCGGGAATTGGGATGCAGGTTGGGCTTTGGATGTGCATACACAATCCAGTGTACCCTTGCCAGGCGGGGAATTTCGTACAGAGCGAAGCCAACTAGGTGAACTCCTTTACCAAGTGAAGTATCGTGATGACACGACCAAGATTCCACCAATAGCAGAGGTTGTGTCTGAATTCGTCAAAGAACAAATTGCGGTTGATGAACATCGTGACCATCCTTCTCCTGAGGCGATTATTCCTGTTCCACCTTCAACAATTCGAAGATTCCAACCCGTTATCGCAATAGCCGCGAGAATCGGCGAAATGCTTGATATGCCTGCTGCTCTCAATTATTTAATTAAAGTAAAAAGAACTCCGCAACTTAAGAATCTTGCACATGATGAGAGTAGACATGAACAATTGAAAGGCGCATTTGACCTTCAATCTCAGAACGGGAACTTTCGATGCGTTTTGCTATTTGATGACATTTACCGCTCTGGTGAAACTTTAACGGAGGCTACCCATGCTCTCCGCAGCAAGGGCGGTGTATCCCGTGTGCTTGTTCTGACACTAACGCATACAAGGACGAAACAGTGAAAGTTGAAACTCCTTACTTTTGGTTCCGGTTATTTAAGACTCACGGAGTTGGTCCCAAGAGTTTAGCCTTGATTGCCAAGGAACTAGAAGAACATCAACTTCAACCCGAAAAGCTGTCGATGAATTCAAGGAAGTTGTCCTCTCAATGTCCAGAGGTAGCCAATATTATCAACGGAAAAATTCGCGCAGAGGATAGTAAGAGAATTTACGATGAGTATCAAACACTGAAGCGATCGGAAATCACAATTCTTCATCCGTCACAACCTGATTTTCCACGGCACCTTCTTGAAATATCGCCGGTTATGTTCCTCAAGGGTCAACACAAACGTCTCACTTCAGACGGGGTTGCTATTGTCGGCTCTCGGAATGCGTCAGACAGAGGAGTTCAGATTGCGAATAATATTGCCGGCGGGCTCGCAGACGAAGGTATAAATGTCGTGTCCGGTTACTCAAAAGGAGTGGATTCAACTGCCCACTTAGCTGCGTTAGAGGCAGAAGGTACAACAACACTTGTTCTCCCATACGGCATTAACGAACTACGACAGAAACGAGAATTTAAGAAATACAACTGGAAACAGAATGTACTTGCGGTTTCGCAGTTTCCTCCCGACGCCAAGTGGTTAGCTCGTAATGCAATGGTTCGGAACAAATTAATTTGTGCGCTGTCCAAGGCAGTTGTTGTGATTGAATCGGGACCTGAACGAGATGCAAAGGGCAAAATGAGCGGCACCTTTGATACTGGGAAAACGGCGCTCAAGATGAAACTCCCCCTATTTGTCGTTGATCAAGAATACTTTGAAGAGCCACCAAAAGGTAATGAAGATTTGATTGCTTTGGGAGGCCACAAACTAAATCCGTCCGATGGTGCCCGGGATATTGTAAACCATTTAAAAGTGACACAGCCAACGAAGTCGGGGAATATGCCCATTAATATTGCCACAGAATCGTCCAACCAATTGAATCTATTTAACTGACGCTCAAATACCTACATAACCCAGCGTTCTTGTTTCATATCTTATTTCCTGCCCGATATCCGTGTTTCTCTTACAAACTCTTTACTTCCAAACTCCCCAGCTATTCCTCTAGACATCAAGATTCTTCTTGCTTACGGTTATTTCTGCATAGCACAAATGAAACGCTGAATCAAAACCATCGTTTTGTTTAGTCGTGAATGTCCTCCGCAACCGATTCACTGGAGCGAGGTCAAATTCACCAGATAGTAGTGATTTTGTGAGTCACAGGAGTAACGGGAACGCCCTGGCGAGAAATTGAATTCCAATTTCGTACGGAACCGAAGTAGAGTGCTTATCACTACGGTCTATCCGACTTCGGAAAGACCGTGTTCCAAGCCACCATGGTTTCAGTGTCATAGGTAGTTTTTCTCGGCTGCTCCTCTTAGCACTCACGCAAACGGGGACGTGAAAATGAAAGTAAAAGCCCCTTATTTCTGGATGTGGTTATGCAAAACGCATGGAATTGGTCCCAAAAAACTGGCTTCCATCGCGAAAATTCTGCATGAGGGTCAGCGCCAACCTGAGACGCTCCCACTGAATCCGATCGAGTTATTGTCTCAATTTCCAAAGTTAGCCAATATCCTCAATGGCAAAATTCGCGTGGAGGATAGCCAAGCAATCTATACCGAATATCTACGACTTAAGGATGCGGGAATCACCATGCTGCATCCGTCGCATCCGGATTTTCCGCGACACCTGCTCAAGGTTTCGCCGATTCTGTTTATCAAAGGACAGCACAAACTCCTGACATCTGACAGTGTTGCAATCGTTGGATTAAGGGATGTTTCAGACGAGGGAGTCCGTGTTGCACGAACGATTGCTGCCGGGCTTGCTAGAGAAGGGATAAATGTCGTATCCGGTTACGCCAAGGGGGTGGATTCAGAAGCGCATTCTGCCGCGTTGGCGTCTGGCGGGACAACGACACTTGTGCTTCCGCACGGAATTACCGGATTACGGCAGAAAAGAGGATTCAGGAATTACAACTGGGAGCGCAATGTGCTCGCAGTGTCGCAATTTGCGCCCGATTCCAAGTGGCTGGCACGCCACGCGATGATGCGGAACAAATTGATTTGTGCGCTATCAAAAGGGGTTGTCGTGATTGAATCGGGGCCCGAGCGAAACGCGTTAGGGAAAATGAGCGGTACGTTCAATACCGGGAAGACGGCACTTGAGATGAAACTCCCTCTATTTGTCATCGACCCGGCATACTTTGTAGTACCACCGCAGGGAAATTCTGATTTGATTCGTTTGGGTGGTCAAAAACTGAATCCACGCGATGGTGCGACCGATATCCTTCGTTACCTGAAAGAAATGCCTCCCGAAGCGTCAAGCGGTTCTGTTATTGATGCTAGTGATAAATCATACATCCAGATGAATTTGATAACTGATTTGAAGGTTTCAACCGAACACGGTGCTGCAGGTTCATAGTGTATTCTCCTGCCTCACAATCCAATTTCTTGGTTTTCCACGTTTTTGACGGGAGGATTTCTAGCGCCTCAATCTAACATCATGCCACACGCATACATCGGATTCGGATCTAATGTTGGGGATCGTCAATCTTATATCCGCCAAGCCTTGGACTGCCTATCTGGTGAAGAATGTACTTCAGTTGTGCAAATTTCGTCCGTCTACGAAACTGAGCCTGTGGGCAATGATGAACAAGAGTGGTTCCTAAACGGCGTTGTTAGGGTGGAAACGGATTTGCTGCCACGAAGATTTCTGGCGATACTGCAAGAGATCGAGAAAAAGGTTGGGCGGCAGCAGCGCATGCACTGGGGACCACGGGAAATAGATCTTGACATCCTCATTTATGATCAATTCTGTGTTAACTTACCGAGACTAGTTATTCCCCACCCGGAGATGCATCAGCGCCGATTCGTGCTTGAGCCCTTTGCGGAGATTGCACCGGAAGTAATCCACCCAATATTTCAGGAACGAATAGATAACTTACTCCGTAGAGCGACGACTTGGGCAATTGTGCGCGTGTTCTCTCCTCCGCCGACAATCGGCGCTGAATGTTAATTTCTCCGGCTAGTGGCGCATCCCTGAAACTTGCCGATTACTTCTGTTACTCCTATCGACAACTCGGTTTGGTAATCGTCAAATCGCCGATATTCTCGCTCAGCTAGGCTCGCATTCATTGCCTGTCAAAGCGTCTACAGGGTTGCTACCAATCACTATTTCGTCAGCACTTTCAAAAAACAGATGCGTTACAATCCCCAAAATCCCATGATTGTCCAGAGCGATCGGACTGTTCTCTTGGAGGTCGATAATCCGGCGTACGAGTCCGCGCGTGATGAATTGGCACGTTTCGCGGAGCTGGAAAAGAGCCCCGAACATATCCACACCTACCGAATTACGGCACTATCGCTGTGGAATGCCGCCGCTTCGGGAGTTCAGGCGGAGCACATCTTGGATGCGCTCGAACGACACACAAAATATGATGTTCCGCAGAACATCATTGCTGAGATTAATGATTATGTTTCTCGGTATGGTCGCGTTAAATTGGCGGAACAAAATAGCGGTCTGGTCTTGACTGCAGATGAACCGGCGCTTATTACCGAAATAACACACAGTAAGCCGGTAAAGAGTCTCTTGGGCGAGCAATTGGATCCGCATACCGTGAGAGTTCCAGGTCATCTTCGCGGGCATCTCAAACAGGCGTTAATAAAGATTGGATTTCCAGTCGAAGACCTTGCTGGTTATGTTCAAGGCAAGTTTCTGGAGATTACGCCACGAGAAGTTACTCGATCCGGACTTGAATTTGGGCTCCGAGACTACCAACGTGAAGCGGCGGAGGTTTTCTACGCGGGCGGTGACAGTCGAGGGGGAAGCGGTGTCATCGTCCTGCCGTGCGGCGCCGGCAAGACCATTGTTGGGCTTGGTAGTATGTTCAACACGAAGTGCTACACGCTGATTCTTTCAACAACTACAATCGCGGTGCGCCAATGGATTGATGAACTTCTCGACAAGACGACAATTTCCAGGGACGATGTTGGCGAATATACCGGTGAACGCAAAGAAATTCGACCGATAACCGTGACCACGTATCAGATACTCACGTATCGCAAAAAAAAATCTGACAACTTTGTGCATCTTGGTCTGTTTTCGGAGATGGATTGGGGGCTGATTGTTTACGATGAGGTACATCTCTTGCCAGCACCTGTGTTTCGCATGACCGCCGAGATTCAGGCGCGGCGGCGGCTTGGATTGACAGCAACGCTTGTACGTGAAGACGGGCAGGAAGATGATGTGTTCAGCCTGATTGGACCCAAGAAGTATGATGTGCCATGGAAGGAGTTGGAAGCGCAGGGATGGATTGCCACCGCAGAGTGTACGGAGATTCGCGTGGATTTACCGGACGATCTGCGCATGGAGTACGCGATCTCGGGTTCCCGACAGAAATTCCGAGTCGCTTCTGAAAATCCGCGCAAATTTCAAATTGTGCTCAAGCTAATCGAGCAGCATAGAGATGATCAGGTACTCATCATTGGTCAATACATAAATCAACTCAATGAAATCTCTACGCGTTTGAATGCTCCGTTGATTACGGGACAAACAGCCAACACCGATCGTGCTAAACTGTACGAACAGTTTCGACGTGGCGAAATCGGGCTACTTGTTGTGTCCAAAGTCGCGAATTTCGCCATAGACCTTCCGGACGCCAATGTCGCGATTCAGATATCTGGGACCTTCGGATCGCGCCAAGAGGAAGCGCAGCGGCTAGGACGAATTTTGCGTCCCAAATCAGATGGCTCGATCGCGCACTTTTATTCGATTGTCACCCGAGATTCGCGGGATCAGGAATTTGCTCTCAATCGGCAACTCTTCCTTACTGAGCAAGGGTATCGGTATACAATTCGATATGAAGACGATTATTGAGCAATTTTCAAGGTTAGGACTCTTGCAAATTTGCCTGAATCATAGAAGACAGACAAACGAGTAAAATAATACGTAATACGAGTAATTTGCTACTCATTACATGTAATAAATCGTCGAACTCGGAATTACGAAGCGTTCAACTGCGTAATTTGTGCTCTCAAAACTTACCTAGAGTGTTTCGCTCTTTTGCGTCGATTGAATACGTAAATAAAGAACTTGATAGCAATTGATTTTGCGCTTTAGTCCACTCAGTCGCCGCGGCTATCTCAGCATCACGGTGTTCATATCCGGCTGCATCTTCACCCTCATAAGAGTCACGATACCAATGCACCGTGCTCCGAACCCATTGTTCGACGGGAGTGGTTGTGAATCCGAAGTCATGCTCGGCTTTTGTTAAATCGTGGATACACGGAAAGTCGCGGCTCAAACGTTCGGCATAGTTTTCGAGAGCTTCCTGCCTATGGATGAATTCCAGAGGAATGAGAGTGAGGACGGATTGAGTGCCGGCTGCGTCAATTACCAGTTTCGCCCAGTATTCAATCGTGATAATTTCTTGGGAGGCGATGTGATATGTCTGGTTCGCAGCTTTAGGTGACTTGATCGCCCTAACCCATGCTTCTGCAGCGTCAGCCGCATACAGACAACGGAATGCTCCTCGATTTTCCGCAGGTATGACAATCGGTCCCCCATCCAACGCACGTTGTGACCACCACCACGATCGTTCTTCATTGTCATCTTCGCCCAGCATCGAGGGAATTCTGACAATAGTGTAGGGAACCGGACTGCTTTCCTGCAGCCACTTCTCGCAGTGACGCTTTCCCACGCCGTAGGGATTTATCCCATCGGGATAGGAATAATCAATAGTGCTCCAGTCTACATCCGACTCTTTGAAGGGACAGTGCTTAAAGAAATCGAAGCCTATGTCAAAATATACCGAGCCGGTACTTACGAAGAGATAACGATCAAGGTTGCCCTCAAGCGCCGTGACAGCCGATTCGACGTGTTCCTTCACAAAAGCTTGCGTGTCAATGACGGCGTCGAAAGTTCGTCCCTTCAACTTGGCATTGAAGTCCTCAATTTCGTCTCGATCGCCCCGAATATGCTCGACCTCGTTCCACCAGTCAGGTTTGGTGTTCCCGCGCGAGAAGATGGTGACTTGGTCGCCGGCGTCCAACAGCTTTTGTACGGCGATGCGACCCATGAACCGTGTACCACCAATCATCAAAACATGCATTTTGCCTCCGCATATTTAATTAGATTTGAAATCCGGACGAATACATTTGCAGCGACCAAAGGAGATTGAACAAGTAGCCATCAACCGACCGATCAATTGACTGGATAAGGAAGGCGATAGTAAATCCCGCGCGATAGCGATCTTGATAGCGAAGACGATATAGTTCCATAGGGAGTGAGATAGAACTCGAGAGTAAAACTATTCAGTTGCGCCATCACTGTACTGCGAGCTATTCGCGTCATTTAAGTCGGATACTGAGATATTGGCCTATAGAAAGTAACTTTGAAAACTTCACCAGTTTTATTTTCGATTAGTTCAGGTTCGGATAGGTTGGCATTTCGGCATTCTTCAATCATGCGTGGGACGCCCGTACCTAGACCTCGGTAGGGAAACCCAAGCTTCGGTGCGAACGATGCTAGAATTGGATTCCTGACAATCTGTATGCCGGCTTTGATGGATTCAATCGTTGCGGTATTGGGGAGGCGTCCCGGACTGATGATTTCCACACGATCTCCGAAAACAAAGACGCGGATGCTACTGCTAATGAGGTAATCGCGGTGAATAAGAGCATTAGCAACCGCTTCTTCCAACGCGACTTTGGGAACCTCCCATTTACCGGTAGAATTGAAATTCTGCCCTTTCTGTAGTTTGTGCAAGTTTCGACCTAGGAATCCCATCGTATTCTTAAACTGTTCAGATAGTGTGAATCCGATATCCTCGCTATCCAGATATGTTGTGCCGGTAGTGCTATTGCCATCAAACGCAACTGCTTTGATAACAAATTGGGGTCGGACACTCTGCGGTTCGTTACAAAAAAGGAGAAGCCCGGCAAGCGTGAGATTCGAATCTTTCATCAGTTTCAGATTTGATAGAATCCGCTCAATGTTGATGTGTAACGATTCAACTTCCCTTCCGTACTGTTCTTTGTAAAATATTCGAAATCGAAGCCGATCCAAGTCATCAAGTTGCGTGCTGGCGAGGGGCATCTCATCGGCATAGGAAACTCCGGATGCCTGCATCAACCGGCGTAGTTCCTCCCGAGTTGCACGCCGTTTGTCTGCGCCGACTTTTACCCAAAATGTAGTTTTATCTACAGCATACGGTTTGTCCGTGCCAAGCGCCACCCGGATCACCAGTACACGTTTTTCATCAACCTTCAGAAGTTCCGTCATAACGCTTGCGGGTGGTTCTATCTTCTGAGAACAAGCGTTTGAAATCCACTGGTTGAGTTCGTGGAGACGTTCTACGCCAACAATTTCCCCTTGATCCGATACGCCAACGATGATTTTTCCGCCCTCGGAATTCGCCATGGCGGCGATTTCCGACGCCACGGCATCGACACCATTGAATTGGCGCTTCAATTGAATCTTGGAATCTTCTCCTTTATTGATGAGTTCGCGTAGTTCCTTGACTGTCATGTTCGCATGCTCCCTCCAGTTTTCACCCAAGGAAGAATATCATTTTGATTTGTTAATCAAGATTGGTGTGTTCCCTTTGAATTGCGCAAGAAGAACCCATCAACTGAGGCATACACATCTCCAAGCCGTATTCGTGAGTGTACAATACACTGCTACCCTAACTCCTTCGATTGAGTGCCCGATGACCGATATCAGTTCGAAAATATGCTTGATCGAAGTGAATCGCGTCTATCCCTTGATATGCACAATCCACCGCCGATTTCAGGTCACTCGCGAGCGCCGTAACGCCGAGGATGCGCCCGCCATCAGTTACAATCTGATTGTTTTGCGCTTTGGTAGCCGCGTGAAAGACCGCAACATCTATCAGCGCATTGGCGTCATTCAGCCCCGTAATGACTTTTCCTTTTTCGTAAGCGTCCGGATATCCGCCCGACGCCATCACAACACAGACCGCCGATCCCGGTTTCCATGCCACTTCAACATCGATTAAATTCCCGTCAATACACGCTTCTAACACTGGGACAAGATCGGTTTCCATCCGCGGAAAAAGGACTTGTGCTTCCGGATCTCCAAAGCGACAATTGAACTCGACGACCTTCGGTCCGTCGTAGGTTATCATCAAGCCGACATACAGCACACCTTTAAAAACTCGTCCTAGCGAACGCATGCCGTCAATTGTCGGGTAAACAATCCGATCCATTACATAATCTTGGATTTCAGGGGTTAGCACCGGTGCAGGGGAATACGCGCCCATTCCTCCCGTGTTTTTTCCCTTATCGCCGTCTAATGACATCTTGTGGTCTTGCGAACTCGCCAAGGGGAAGCAGTATCTCCCGTCAGTGAAGACAAAGAATGAGGCTTCCTCTCCGATTAACTCCTCTTCGATAACGACTTGATCTCCGGCATCATCGAACTCGCGGTCGACCATAATCGTCTTGACCGCTTGAATAGCCTCGTCCACTGTTCTGCCGGGGATTGCGCCCTTGCCCGCGGCGAGTCCATCCGCTTTGACAAAAACAGGGGAATGAACCTGTTGGATGTAAGCGATTGCTTCCTCCGGATTCTCGAACGTGCGATGGGCGGCTGTTGGAACACCGTTTTCGACCATCAGATTCTTGGCGAAATCTTTGCTAGCTTCAAGTATCGCCGCGTTCCGGTTTGGTCCGAAAACGCGAAGTCCGCGCTCCTCGAAGGCATCGACAATTCCATTCGCCAGCGGCGCTTCGGGACCAACAACGGTCAAGCCAATCTTGACGGATTCTGCAAAATCCGCGAGTTCACCAAAGTCATCTTCCCACGGCATCGATCGGCACTCGGCAAGGTCCGCGATTCCCGCGTTTCCCGGAACGCAATATACTCTATCGACAAGGTGGCTCTGAACAAGCTTCCATACCAACGCATGTTCTCGCCCATTCCCACCGACAACTAAGACATTCATCTTGTTCCTTTCGCAAAACGGCAAGGATAATTGGAAAAAGAGACCAACGGAACATCACCTGACTGCAGTGATGCCCTTGAAAAAAGTGCGTTTCGATAGAATCCGGTCGCTCAACCTTTTTCCGCTTTCCACTTCGTCATCTCTTCATTGATGAAGTATTCCACGAGGTCGCTGTAAATCTTCTCAATTGCATCCGGAGACAACCCTTCCTCTTCTGCCCAAAACCTGCGCTGTTTCAGCATGGATTCTACCCGGTGCATGTCTCGTACGCTCGTATCTTTCGCACCCTCCGGGCTGGTTTTGAATCGCGCAGCCGCTTGCACATAGTGAAGTCGTTTGCCAATTAACGCTATGACCTCTCGATCAATTCGGTCAATCTCCGCGCGTATGTCCTCCATACTCGCGCATTCTCCCGGGGCTTTCATTCTTGTCACTCCACAATGGGTTTTGGTTCTGGATTAGATTATGATTGAGACTTACACAGTCTTGAGTGTAACGCGATTAGGATCATGCCTGAGTTGTTTCTATAACTAGCCCAAACCTTGATTTCTATGGTTTCATTCACCGGTTTTCCCATAGATGCTTGGCGACCTCCGCCTCATTTAAATCCGTTCCCCAGCCCGGTTTCGTTGGCACAGTCATGTAACCGTCTTTGATCTCGGGAGGGTCGGTTACGAGGTCATCCTTCCATGGGACATCGTCGATGTCAATTTCCATGATACGGACATTCGGCAGGACCGCGCATAGGCTCGCGCTGATGTATGATGCGAGATGACTATAGTAGTTGTGAGGGGCAATGTTCGTTTGGTAAACTTCGGCGAGATCGCCTATCTTCTTGGACTGCGAGAAGCCGTTCCACGGAACATCAATCATCAATACGTCCGCGGCGTGCAACTCCAGATACGGGATGAACTCGCGCATGTAGAACAGGTTTTCCCCCGTACAAATTCGTGTCGCCGTTGACTCCTTGATCTGCAGAATAGCTTCGGGATCGTACATGTCGATCTCGAGCCATTGGAGGTCAAACTGCTCCACCACCTTGGCGATTCTCAGGCAGCTCTCCGTCTTGAAGTTGAAGTTGAGGTCCAGACACAAACCGATATCCGGTCCGATGGCTTCCCGATATGTGCCGAGAAGCGTTTCGATGTGGCGCAGGAGTTCGGGGCTGGCAACTTGGTCGGTTGTTCCGGCACCGCTTTCGAACCCGCTCCAATACAGCGATGCGGGGTCCCCCGGAAACACGATGTTGGTCTTGAGCGCCGTAAATCCTCGGTTTACCACCTCACGCCCGAGATCGGCGATGTCCTCCATTGATCTGAGCGGCGGCACGCCGATGAGGTCGTAATTCCGCGCGCGCGATGTGCCGCAGTGCGACCAGTATACGCGCACGCTATCCCGGGTAGCTCCGCCGAAAAGTTCGACGACGGAAATACCGAGCGCCTTCGCCTTGATGTCGATGAGCGCGCAGTCGATGCCGGCGATAGCCTTGGCGGCGATACCGCCGGGACTCTGTCGTGTGCGGCGGATCATGTCCCAGAAACGCATCTCGAAAGCCCTCGGATCCTCACCGATTAACCTCGGTTTCAAATCCTCAATGGTACCGACGACCCCGTGGGGTGCCGAACCGTCGCTGCACTCGCCGTAGCCGGTGACCCCTTCATCAGTCTCGATTTTTACGAATGTCCACGGACGCCACCCTGCATCCACAATAAATGTTTCGATGTTGGTTATTTTCATGCGTTATGTTGCCTTTTGTAGTAATACCGATAATTCTTCATTCACTGCGGTAGGTTCGGTATCCTAATCGAACCGGTATTTATCGGGTCTCGCAGGTGCGGTTGGATAGGGCTCGCAATGGAACTCTATCGGGCTCCTCATTCAGTCGCCTGATGGATTTCTATCGTGCTCGTTGCTCACTCGCTTGATACTTCGCTAATCGCTCAGTTGATCGCTCCTTATCCCGTCGCTTGATCATCTACCGCAACAGGTACAGATTTGAACGGACATGACTTTAGAGAAGTGGATAAGTAGGTTTGAATACATTCACGAATGCCCTCAACGGACATCATTGGGAAGTCGGATTCGAATAGTTTTCCCAAGGGAAGAACTGGCCGTAAGAGATTGACTCCTTACGCGCCGAAACGGTGGTTTAGTGAAGGCTTGTTGTTCGTTTTTGTTGACGGCGACCGAGTTGGATGTCCCCTCAAGTCGCTTCCGTATCGCCCGACTCGCTCTGAACTTGCACGGCTGCTTCCAAGAGCGCGTTTGCAAGGAACTGCGGATTGACCTCATCCCTGCCGCGAAAGGTTTTGACTTTCTCGCCTCGGATCTTCAGGACGGCAAGCTCCCTGCCGCCGAGATGGATGCCGACTTCCGCATTGCGCGTTTCCCCGGGCCCGTTGACTTCGCAACCCATGACGGCGACCGGAATCTTTATTCCATGTTTCTCCAACAGTTCTTCGGCAGCGGCGACAATGCCTTCGTAGTCGGCTGCGGGATCGCCCCGTCCGCAAAACGGACAGGAAACCACGTCAAGGATATTCTCCGTCAGACCCAGTGTGCGCAGCAGTTCTTTCGCCGTGAGCACCTCCTCGACGGGATCGCCTGTGATAGAGATGCGGATGGTGTCTCCGATGCCCTCCATCAGCAGCGTGCCGATGCCGAGCGTCGATTTCACATGCGACCGGCGCGGCGTGCCCGCCTCCGTGACGCCAAGGTGAAGCGGATAGCGCACCTTCGCCGAAAGCATCCGATTGGCTTCGATCATGCGCAGCGGATCGCTTGACTTGACTGAGATGGCGATGTCGGTGAAATCGTGGTCTTCGCAGATCTTGACGTGGCGCATCGCGCTTTCCACTAGAGCTTCCGCCGTTGGGGAGGGATATTTGTCAAGTAAATCTTTTTCCAATGAGCCTTCATTAACGCCGATGCGGATGGGGATATTCGCCGATTTTGCCGTGTCCAGAACTTGCGCGATTCGCTCCTCATTCCCGATGTTGCCCGGGTTGATGCGTACCTTGGCGACATCCGCGTCGATGGCGTCGAGTGCGTAGCGGTAATTGAAATGGATGTCGGAGACAATCGGAACGGATGCGCGCTTGACGAGTGTTGAGAGCGCCTTCGCGTCACGTTCTTCGGGCACGGCGACGCGGACGATTTGAGCGCCTGCCTCCACGCAGCGGTCAATCTGGTGCATGGTCGCGTCCGTGTCGTGCGTGAGGGTAGTCGTCATCGTCTGAATCGAAATCGGACGCAGCCCGCCAATGGGCACGCCACCAACATTGATCTGCTTTGTTAGTTTTCGATTGTCGAGTTGAAGTAACTCATTCATAGATGACTACCTGTCGGTGTAAAGCATCTGGAAAGAGAGCGATCAGGGAATCAGGTAGTAACAGAACTAGAATTCCCCTAAGGCTCTTTTTTTCAAAAGCTCGATTTCAAGTATCTTCAGTTCAAAACTTCCTGTAACGCAGCTATAAACCTCTTGTTTTCGTCGGATTTGCCAATCGTTACACGAACTGCGTCGGGGAAACCGTAAGCCGCCATAGTCCGCACGATTACGCCTTTTCGCATAAGTGCGTCAGCCACTTCTTGTCCCGATCTGCCTAGCTGAACCAAGATAAAATTCCCTTCTGTTTTGACGTATTCTAGACCGAGTTGGTGTAACGCCTCATACAGGTAGACTTTCCCTGCGGCATTCAACTGCAAACTGCGGCGAATATGATCCGCATCATTCAGCGCGGCGCGTCCCGCAGCTTGGGCAATAAGATTGCAGTTGAACGGCTGGCGTACCCGGTTCATCATTTCAATGGTCGCCGGCTTCGCTATTCCATAGCCTATTCTCAGTCCCGCAAGCCCGTATATTTTCGAGAACGTACGAGTGATAATCACGTTGCGCCCGTCTTCCACATACGGGAGTGTTTGCGGGTAATCGGGACGCTCGACATATTCGTAGTAGGCTTCATCGAAAACAACAAGCACATCCTCCGGAACGCGTTCCATCAAGCGCTCTGTCTCGTCCTTCGCGACCATCGTGCCGGTAGGGTTGTTTGGATTGGCAATAAAAATCACCTTCGTGGCATCTGTGATTGCATCAGCCATGGCATCCAAATCATGGGCGTAATCGCGCCTCGGTATCACAACCGATTTAGCGCCGCAGATTTTAGAAACCAGCATATAGACGACGAAAGCGCTTTCGGAATAGATGACCTCGTCGCGCGGCGAGATGTACGTTTCCCCGACAATCTGGAGTACATCGTTGGAACCGTTCCCGATAATGAGATAGACCGGAGAAACACCCAGATGTTCGGCTAGTTCGTTTTTGAAGTAGTATGCGTTCCCATCCGGGTATAGATTGACCTCCGCAGCGGCTCGCTTGATTGCCTCCTTCGCCAACGGTGAGGGGCCGAGCGGGTTTTCATTGGAGGCTAGTTTTATGATGTCGTCAATGCCAAACTCGCGTTGAACCTCTTCAATCGGCTTGCCGCCTTGGTAGGGGTGTATAGTTTCAATGCCGGGTTTGGGGTTCATAGTGTACCTAATCGATGTTGCCATTCTTCGGTTGTCAATGCCACAAAAAAGTATCATGAACTAGGGTGGATGTCAAGGTGAAAACAGTGGCTAGAGGTGATGATGAGACCCGATGCTAAAGCGGGAAATCTACGTGTCACGACAAAAAATCCCTAGATGGCAAGCCCACAAAAGACTGTATCGGAAACCGATCTGATTTTTCGGAATTGAGTTGCCGGAATATGGTATAATATCAATCGCATACTGAATCTTGAATCTGCGTTTTTCTTCTACAATTAAATTATTTTACGCAAAGACTTTTCGAATCTTTTGGACAGAAAATATGAACCTTGCTAAACAGTTGTGTGTTATCGTTTTCTCAATAACACTGTCGATATCTTTAACAGTCGTTGCTGACGAGCAAGCAGAAGAGAGTATTGTGATGGAAGAGGTCGTGGTTACTGCTCGAAAGCGAGAGCAGCGCTCTTTTGAGGTGCCGCTCTCCGTTTCCACTATCCGAGGCGAAAAATCCGACGCCCTGCGCTCATCGGGCATGGATGTCCGTTTTTTGTCAAACCGCACGCCTAGTTTGCAAATGGAATCGTCGTTCGGACGTGTCTTTCCACGCTTTTATATCCGCGGCCTTGGTAATACGGATTTTGACCTCAATGCTTCGCAGCCGGTTTCGGTTCTCCACGACGGGGTTGTGCAAGAAAATGCCTTGTTGAAAGGATTTCCCGCCTTCGACCTAGATCGCATTGAGGTACTACGGGGGCCGCAAGGCACGCTTTTTGGACGCAACACGCCTGCAGGCACCGTGAAGTTTGAATCGGCGCGTCCCACCCACAATCTTGAGGGATACGGGCGGTTGAGTTACGGGCAGTTCAACAGCGTTAATTTCGAGGGAGCGGTATCGGGCCCGGTCATCCCATCTGTGCTTGCCGCGCGGCTTTCGCTGCTCACCCAGCGGCGGGGAGACTGGGTGGATAACGAGCATACGGACGAAGAAAATTCTCTCGGAGGGCATCGGGACTTGGCTGGTCGCCTTCAGTTGCAGTGGACACCTAAGCCGGAACTGGAAGCATGGTTCAAGCTCCATGCTCGCGATCTTGATGGCACCGCTCGTCTGTTTCGCGCCAATACCTTGATGCAGGATGAGGGCGGACTGATCCAGAACTTTGCCCGTAACAGCATCGCGCACGACGGACGCAATGAGCAAACCCTGAGAACGCACGGCTTGGCTGCTGAAGTACGCTACGATATCGGGAACTTCCAACTGGTTTCGTTAACGGGGCTGGAGCGGCTCAGCACTTTTTCGCGCGGGGACATTGATGGCGGCTACGGTGCTGTGTTCAGTCAGCCCAGTGGCCCCGGTGAGATTCCCTTTCCGTCTGAAACCGCGTCCGGAATTCCCTCACTGCACCAGTTTAGTCAAGAAGTCCGCCTGATGAGTACGGGAGCATCCCGTCTTGCCTATCAACTCGGGTTGTATTACTTCCGCGAGTTTGTGGAGATGGAGGACTTCAATTACAATACCTTGGCTGGAGGAACCTTGGATGGGATGGTACGCCAAGAACAGAGAGTTACCGCACGGGCGGCATTTGGAGCGATGACGTTTCAGTGGCTTGAAGATTTGGAGTTGAGCGCCGGGCTACGATTCTCCGATGACGCAAAGGACTATACGGCATGGCGAGACACAGCGCCCGCAGTTACGGGCGCAGGCCCGCTGGGACCCATTCGCCAGAACCCTCAAGACACGGTGTGGAGCGGCGATTTGAGTCTGCGCTATCGTGCGGCGCCCGGCGTGCAGACCTATCTGCGCGCGGCGCGGGGATTTCGCGCACCCAGCATTCAGGGACGCTTGCTTTTTGGGGACGTAGTCACGTTGGCGGATTCGGAGACCATCCTTTCGGTTGAGGGAGGCACAAAATTACGACTGTGGGAACAACGTTTGCACCTGAATATGGCGGCGTTCCAATACTTTATGCAAGATCAACAACTCACCGCGGTGGGCGGCGAAACAAATTTCAATCGGTTAGTGAACGCGGAAAGTACGATTGGACGCGGGGTTGAAGCAGAGTTAACCTTCCTACCAATTACGTCATTCGAGGTTTCAGCGGGAGTCAGCTACAATCGAACACGTATTGACGATCCGCACTTGGCGGTGCAGGGCTGCGGTGCACCGTGCACGGTTCTGGACCCGCCCACTTCCGCCGCAGCGGGAACTTTTTCTATTGACGGTAACAGTCTGCCACAGGCGCCGGGATGGATCGCAGATGTAACTGCCCGCTATATAATCGCGCTTCCGGCTAGAGCGCATCTCATCGCGTCTACGGACTGGGCGTACCGCAGCCGAGTGCGGTTCTTCCTCTACGACTCCGTGGAATACGCCGATGATTGGCTTCTGGAGGGCGGTGTCCGACTGACCTATTTATTGCCGAATGACGACGTAGAGGTGGTGCTTTCAATGCGCAACATCCTCAACGATACGTCTCCCACCGGGGGCATTGATTTCAACAATCTGACAGGCTATGTCAATGAACCGCGATATTGGAACCTTGAATTGGTGCGGCGTTTCTGAGTAATACTTATCTTCAGTCCGACGGTTGGGTTGAAAAAGTGCAATCCAACAGCTTCCAGTCGTCCCAAATTGGAATCTTGGAACTTTCCCACCCTGTTCTTCCTAGTGCGAAAGATTGACTTCAATGTGCAACTTGCTAAACCGATTTTGGTACACACCAAGCAATACAAGGAGATGAAAATGGCAGAATTTTTACACACACGTGTCCGAGTGAGTGATTTGGATCGGTCCATTAAATGGTACGCCGACCACCTCGGCTTCGTGGTGAAAAGCCGGAGCGACAAGTCGCCGGCTGGTAACCAGATTGTGCACATGGAATTACCCGGGAACATGCACACGCTTGAGTTTACGTATTCCTCCGATTACGACCTCAATGTTCCGGAGGATTTGATGCACTTTGCCATCGGTGTTCCGGACCTCGTGGCGTTCTGCGACAAACTGGATAAAGCTGGGCTTGAAATTTGGCCCGATGGCTGGCGCGATCAGTTTACTTCGGGCGGAATGAAGATGGCGTTTGTCACCGATCCGGATGGTTATGAGGTCGAACTACTGGAAAGGTAGGCTCTGCATGTCTTAATGTGGAGTGGAACAGGATTTTCCATCCTTCCTCTCTCCCATCCTTCCAATCTTTAATCCGATTGGTGGAATCCGCGTGGGTGATGAGGTTGACGTGTGTCGAGGCCTCCTGAAGATTGGAAAAACAAAAAAGCCCCGCGAATTTATGCGCGGGGCTTTTTAATCGGGTAATCGAATCTTATGCTTAAAGTCCCTCTTCACGTTCCTCCGGATCCACCACTGCGTCTGTCTCTTCAGCGTAATACTCCGGCTGAGCGATCTCAGTCAAATCTTGGTCATTTTCCGCGGCCTCATTAGGATCGGTACTGAAGATTACCAACTCATCGGAATCCTGTGCAGTTGAATCCGAATTTTTGTAACCAATCTTGCCTTCAATGAGTTCCGCTGTGGCGACTGACGCCGGTTTCCGCGTCGTTGAACTGAGAAGCGCAAACTCCCTTTCATTCAATTGGCGTGCACGGAGAGCAGCCAAGTTCACTGCCAAATACTTGTTGTCAACCACTTTTAGTATGTCCTCAAGGTAAACCATCGACATTCGGTATATTCCTGCTTTCCTTAGTGTGTTTCTAATTGGAATCGCGAACCCAGCACTCATGTTCTGGAATCAGAGGCACGAGTTAATGTTACACATTAATCTACCGTAAAGTCAAGTCTAATTTCAGTGGCCGGAAAGTTAATCCATCAAACGGTAGAAAGGCCTTCCGCAGCCTGTCTACTGCCATGAATACCCGCGTATGAGACCTACCGCGTATTCCTATTGGCTCCCAATCCGGCAGTTGCAATCCTGAATCTATTATTCAATACCCGATTAGTACGCTTAGCGTCTCGCGTAGAGCAACACTACCGCCAGACAAAAAATCCTGCTGTCCCATACCCGCCTCGCGTACCGCGCTCCAAGTCTTTGTCCGGAATCCAATAGCAGTATACGATTCCTCTGGAAAACAGTCAAACCAAGATTCATCGTGCATCCTAACAGTCGCGTCGCATTCTCTACGACCATAAATCAGGTGCAATTACGCACGCGTGAAATCATAAATCCTTTTCGTTTCGCGCCGTCCTATGTTATACTCAATACTTTCAGTGCTATCGCAATTCTCCGGTCTCCGTCCATAGTGGAGATTCTTTACATTTTAGCCGAGACGCTGAAGGCGGTCCCCAACCATCCGCTCTTTCAATCTTCCGAGTCGTTTCTGCCGATGGCTTCAATGCCAGAACTTGAATTTGACGAATTGGGCGGTTATCCAAATCCACCTCCACTTTTAAGGAGTAACAACTATGGTAGAGAGCCATAACCTCCAAGCCAGTCATCTTCATTCGATTGTTCGCCGGCTGTTTGTTTCGGCCGGCACTCCGTTCCATATTGCTCAGGACGTGGCCGAAATCTTGGTGAACGCCAACCTCGCCGGACACGACTCACACGGCGTGCTCCGAATTCCCGGTTATTTACAAGGCATTGAGAGTGGCGGCTTAAATCCTTCTGCCGTGCCTTTGATTATAAAAGAAACCGACACCACGTTAATAGTGAATGGAGCAAACTGCCTCGGTCATTTTGCTGCACGGCAAGCGATGAAGTTGACGATCGCCAAAGCGAAGAAGGCGGATCTTTGCGGCCTAACGCTCGCAAGTACGGGCCACATTGGGCGATTGGGCGAATATGCGGAGGCGGCGACTCGAGAGGGGTGCATTGGGATTGTAACGACTGGCGGCGGCTGCGGACAGACAGGTCCCGTCGTGCCGTTTGGCGGTGCCAAGGGCGGTCTCGGTACAAATCCCATCGCCGTGGGTGTTCCGACTGGTGATGACTCACCGTTCATCATTGATTACGCGACGAGCATGATTGCCGAGGGTAAGATCCAAGTGGCGCAGAGTAAAGGTACGAATCTGCCTGAAGGCTCCATCTTGGATAAACACGGTAATCCATCGGTGAAAACCGCGGATTTCTATGCTGGCGGTTCCATCTTACCGTTCGGCAGTCACAAAGGGTACGCGCTATCGTTGCTAGTCTGTATGCTGGGAGGTTTATCCGGGAACTTCAATATTGCGAAGGGATCGATGCAGGGATACTTTATGCAAGCAATCAATATAGAGTCTTACACCCCTCTGGACGAATACCAACAGGGAGTGCGAGCCTTCCTCGACGGAATGAAGCGGACACCACCAGCGCCGGGAATTGACGAGGTCTTGGTGCCTGGCGACTTCGAATACCGTGCCCGAACTCATCATCTCGTTCACGGAATTGACCTGCCGGACACAATATACAGGGAGATTTGTCAGTGCGCCGAGAAGCTAAATGTCTCAATGGACGACGACGCTACCGAAGAAATCGACCGGCAATTCTACGAGACATGATAGAGAAACAGCAACGGGCTAGCATGTGAACACCTCTATCATTTTGTACGGAGGTACCGGTGAATCTTAAGCAGAAAACGGAGTTCGTCGCCGACACACTGGAAGAGGCGCTTGGCGCCTATGAGGGCCAAGCCGAAGACAACGTCTTGGATTGTTTGATGCGTACCGTTCTCTCCCAAAACACGAACGATGTCAACCGTGACAAGGGGTATGCAGCTCTTAGGGATAGGTTCCCCACATGGGAAGACGTCTGCAAAGCCAATGTCCAAGCTATAGGCGAGACTATTAAGATTGCGGGACTGCACACGCAAAAAAGCCGCACCATTAAGGATTTTCTGACGTGGTTGAAGACGGAACGCGCGGAGTTGGATTTGGAATTCGTTTGCGAGATGGAGACCGAAGCAGCCCGACAATACCTCTGTCAACACAAGGGGATTGGCATAAAGACAGCTTCCGTGACCCTCGCATTTGTCTGTGGACATGACGTGTTCCCCGTGGATACCCATGTGTTGCGAATCAGCAAGCGACTTGGGTTCATCCCGCCAACCTGCACTGCGGACAAAGCGCATGAGTTAATGGGAGAAATCGTTCCCAAGGGAAGAGCATTCCCTTTCCACATGAACCTGATTCAGTTTGGACGACAGATTTGTAATGCCCGAAAACCAAAGTGCGATGTGTGCGCCTTAACGGAGCACTGCCTGTATTTCAAAGGAAAGATATAAAGGGTAGTATGTGAATCGATACGTTATGGAAATTCTTGGGGCACAGCAATTTCGCCCACAAGTTGACGAAGCTTAAGGAGAATTGAATGATTGTACCACATGGATCCGATAAACTTAATCCGCTCTATGTTGCGGATGATGCCCGGCGTGCGGAACTAATGGAAGAGGCGCAAGAGATTCCAAGTATCATCATATCCTCGGGTGCGGCATCATCCGCTGTAATGCTCGGTTCAGGTTATTTTAATCCGCTTACCGGGTATATGAACATTAGCGAAGCCGTAAGCGTTGCCGAAAATATGACTACCCCTGACGGGCTGTTTTGGCCCGTGCCGATAATGAACATCGTTGAGGAAGACCAACTTTCTACGACCGTCAGGAACGCCAGTCGCTTGGCATTGCGAGATCCGAATGTGGACGACAATCCGGTTCTTGCGATCATGGACGTTTCGGGGATTGAAGTCCTTAGCGATGTGCAAAAAGGGACGCTTATCGAACATACGTTTCGCACGACGGATCCGGAGCACCCGGGAGTCGCCGCTTTCAACGACATGGGGGATCGGGTAATCTCCGGACCAATCCAGGTGCTCAACCATTCCTATTTCAAATCCGAGTTCGCCGACACATTTCGGACCGCCTCCGAGATTCGCGACGACTTCGCGGAGCGCGGCTGGAACAAGGTGGTAGCATTTCAAACGCGCAACCCCATGCACCGCGCCCACGAAGAGTTGTGTCGAATCGCCCAAGAAGCGGTCGGCGCCGACGGAATCCTGATTCACATGCTGCTCGGGAAGTTAAAACCGGGCGACATTCCCGCTCACGTGCGCGATGCGTCCATACGGAAGATGGTCGAGCTTTATTTCCCCGAAAATACTGTTGCCGTCACCGGGTACGGTTTCGACATGCTATACGCCGGACCACGCGAGGCGCTGTTACACGCCGTGTTCCGCCAGAACTGCGGCTGTACGGATCTCATCGTAGGACGAGATCACGCGGGTGTAGGCGATTACTACGGCCCCTTCGACGCGCAGACAATTTTTGACAAGATACCCGAAAATGCGCTTGAAATCAGAATCTTTCGCGGAGATCACACTGTCTGGTGCAACAAGTGTGGCGAGATTGTCATGATGCGCGACTGTCCACACGGGCCAGAGGACTATCTCTTCCTGTCAGGCACAAAGGTTAGAGAGATGTTGGCGGCGGGCGAGATGTTGCCCGAAGAATTTTCCCGTCCCGAAGTCGCCGAAATTTTGATGCGGTATTACCAAGAGGAAGAGCAGGGATAAGACGCGACGGCGCATCACCGGAGACTGTGAACGGGTGATCGTATCCGCGTTAATTCGTTGAGCCACGAGCTGGCAACCGGTTCCGCCACGATGCTCTAGTTGCAATCTTCGGCGCGCGCCAAGTTTGGCAAATATCATGCAGGCAATTCAATACGTGAAAAGCGTACCGCGGTATTTGGCCGTGCGGCTGTTGGGAGAGCATTTCGGCGGGTTGTACACCTCCGGCATGTCGTGCATACGTCTGACTACAATCGAGGAGCCGCGAGTCATCGGACCGGACTGGGTAAAGATTAGAACATGCTTGAGCGGGATCTGCGGATCCGATCTTGCGACGATTACCGCGAAAGGAAGTCCATACTTCTCACCCTTCACCTCCACCCCATTTGTGTTAGGACACGAGGTCGTAGGGGAGATCGCGGAGGTTGGCGCCGAGGTTGAGGGCTGCGACATCGGTGATCGAATCGTCATTGAGCCGGTGTTATCCTGCGCCATACGAGGGATTCAGCCATATTGCTACCAGTGTCTGCACGGGCGGTTTGCCAATTGCGAGAACATCACGAAGGGAGATATTTCCTCGGGAATCCAGACCGGTTACTGTCGAGACACCGGCGGCGGCTGGAGTGAATACTTGGTCGCGCATCAAAACCAACTTCACCATGTCCCTGCAGAATTGTCCGATGAGATTGCCGTGCTTGCCGAGCCGTTCGCCTGTGCGCTGCACGGTGTCCTCAAAGCAGACTTGGATGAAAGTGTCGAAATCCTGATTATCGGCGCGGGCACCATGGGACTACTCACGGTGGCAGTCATCCGCGCCCTCAAGAAAAAGAACCGCATCTTGATTGTCGCCAAATACCCGCATCAACAGAAACTCGCACGCGAACTTGGCGCCGACGAGATCATTCCGCACGATAAACACCTGTACGCCAATGTCTGCCTTTTGACGGGGGCGGAATCCCATCAACCGGAACTTGGAAAACCGGTACTGCTTGGCGGCGCCGACGTAACGTTTGACTGCGTCGCATCAGCCGCCACAATCGACGATGCGCTTCGCTTTACGCGCGCGCAAGGACGTGTCATTCTCGTCGGAATGCCGGCTATCCCAAAGAACATCGACTGGACATCTATCTGGTACAAGGAATTGAAAGTCAGCGGCGCTTACACCTACGGCGTAGAAGACTATAACGGCGGAAAGATTCGGACTTTTGAACTGGGGATTCAGTTTCTGCGGCAGATGGGAGAGCGTCTATCGCCTCTAATCGGAGAGCGGTTTCCGCTGCCAGATTACAGCGGCGCCATCGACTCTGCGCTGCACACCGGACGATCGGGAACGGTGAAGACACTCTTCGACCTCCGGAAGTAAATATTGGATAGGACAACGCCCCGTTTCATGCATTCTTGGGGTGACTAAGAAGGAAAACAGCCTATGAAATACTTGACCTATTTTGGCAATCACCTAATCAACGCCGAATTGCCCGACAATTCGCAGATCTACTATGCGAAACCGCCAATCGCCGGCATAAAGCGCGCCGACATTCCAGCCCACGTGAAAAAAGCCTTTGAAAATCCGTTGGGAATGCCGCCGCTTCGCGAGCTCGTTGACGGAAACACGAAGATTTTGATCGCTTTTGACAACAATTGCCAACCGTTCCCAATGACGAAAAAGCCGGACCCGCGCCAAGTCATGATTGAACCCTTGCTTTCAATGCTCTACTCCTACGGTGTCGAGAAGGCGAGCATCCAGCTCGTGTGTGCGGGCGGGCTGCACCGCAAGATGAAGACTCCCGAGTTGGAGTATATGCTGGGCAAGAACATCATGAGCGAGTTTTTTCCCGCTCAACTGAGGAACTACGACGCCGAAGACCCCGACAATATCGTCAGTTTGGGGAAAACGGAGCACGATGAAATCGTTGAAACGGATCGCGCCGTCGTGGAGAGCGACTTGGTCATCTATGTGGATACCATTCAGATCCCGCTCAACGGCGGCCACAAGTCGGTTGCCGTGGGAATGGGCACCTACAACTCCATCGCGCCGCACCACTCGCCTCACATGACGGCGGAAAACCCGCACGTCATGCAGCCGGAACATTCGAACATGCACGATAGCATTGAGCGAATGAGCCGCGTTATTGAACGGAGCACCAAGATTATGGTGGTCGAAGCCGCCATGAATGACGCCATCTATCCGGCGCACCTGCGCTATCTCGGAAAGCCGACCGACCAATGCAACCTCTTCGAGCGGATAATAAAAGCCTGCACCCCGGCGACGATGTCAATGCTGCCGGAGGGATTGAGGTCGAAGATTTTCAAGAGTATCCGCACCGAGTATGACCCCGTCGAAATCAACGTCGGTTCGATTGACGGCGTTCACCCGAAAACACTGCAAGTCATGAAAGACCAGTTGATGATTGATGTCCCGCGCCAATACAGCACGTTGGTCTTCGGACTTCCCGATCTGACGCCGTACGCCATCGGCGCGCGAATCAACCCCATCTTGGTGGTCAGCGACATCCTCGGCTATATATTTAACTGGTTTTACAACAAGCCGCTTATCAAGGAGGGGGGCGTCGTGATAATCATGAATCCGACGTTCGAGATCTTCCACGAGGAGTATCATGTGCCTTACCGGCGATTCTACGAGGAGGTGCTCAGCGAGACCGCCGACCCATTTGAAATGCGGAACTATTTTCAAGAGAAATACGCCCGCGACCCCTTCCTGATCGACTGTTACCGTAACGAATTCGCGTATCACGGGTTTCATCCATTTACGGTTTGGTATTGGGCAACCTACGCCTTGAAATATCTGTCCAAGATTATCCTCGTCGGTCCCAAAGATGACCGCGTTGCCAAGCGGTTGGGCGTGGAATCGGCGCGGACTTTGAATGACGCCCTCGGTATGGCGCGGGAAATCTCGGGTGAAGATGATGTGGTGGCGTTGACAATGCCACCATTCATCTATGTAAACGTCCAATAGTTTGAGGCCAGCCGGCCCCTAGTATTCAACCTTGGCTCACGGCTGCAATCTCGGCATCGGAAGAAGGAAGAGTTAGAATGGGATTATGGGACGCTATTGTGATTGTTGCGCTTCTTGGGACTTCCGCGGAACTTGTAAAATCTCTGTTCAAAACCCATACCAAGGCCAAAACTGTGAGCAAAGACAGCTTGCCAAGCTTCGTGATGCAATCTCAACCATGCGTACTGATCTCGACTAAATCAAAACTGATTTGAGGACGGTGGTTATTCAAATGGATGACCTTGAGCAATACAAAGTCGAGTCGTCGATCGTTGACGAAAATGGCTCGATTGGCGATTCAAGTAGCCGCACACTCCCTCCTTGAATCCGAGTTTTTTCTTCAATACTCGGTTTCTGTTAGGTTCCAATCGCACAACATCAAGACTTTCTGTGAGAGTTAAGAGAATAATTAATGGTGATTAAAAACATGTCAAATCAAACGAGCAACAAGAAAATTCCGACTCCGGAGGAACTTCAGAAGGAGTTCGAGGATTTAGTCAAACAAAAGTACGGCGGAAACGTGCGCCTCGTCATGGCGGGCGCCCAACCAACCGCAGCCGAGACGACAGACGAAGAACCGCCCGAACCCAAGCGCACCTTCGATCCGAAATTCGATCTCAAGCCTAGAGAGATTAAGCAGTATCTCGACCGCTATGTAATTCAACAGGACGAGGCAAAGAAAGCACTGGCAATCGCGGTATGCGATCACTATAACCATGTGCGTGAATGCCATGAGGATCCGAAACTTGCGGATACCGATTATTCGAAACAAAATATCGTTATGCTTGGTCCGACCGGGGTAGGTAAGACGTATCTCATCCGTCATATTGCGAAACTGATCGGCGTGCCGTTTGTCAAGGCAGATGCAACCCGTTTCAGCGAAACCGGGTATGTGGGAGCAAACGTCGACGACATGATACGCGATCTGGTCACTCAAGCGGATGACGATGTGGAACTCGCACAATACGGTATCATCTACCTCGACGAAGCGGACAAGATTGCTACTCCTCCGAATATTATCGGACGTGATGTCAGCGGGCGCGGCGTTCAAATCGGGCTGCTCAAGTTGATGGAAGAAACCGAGGTAGATCTTCGGAGCGGGCACGATGTCGCCTCTCAGATGCAAGCGATGATGGAGTTTCAGCAGAAAGGCAAAGTCGATAAACAGATTGTCAACACCCGCCACATTCTTTTCATCATCAGCGGCGCGTTCACGGGTCTGGCTGATATTATCAAAAAACGCTTGAACCAACGAAAACTGGGATTTAACGCATTGGTGCAAAGCGATGTAGAGGAAGAAGATTACCATCAGTTTGTGACACCGCAGGATTTTATCGAGTACGGTTTTGAACCCGAATTTATTGGACGCTTACCGGTGCACGTCATCTGTCAGAATCTGTCGGTCGACGACCTGCACTATATTTTGAATCACTCCGAAGGTTCAATCATCCGTCAGTATGAACAGGCATTCCGCGCCTACGGAATCAATGTGATGTTCTCAGACAGAGGGCTTCGTCAAATCGCTGAAAAGGCGCATGTTCAGAAAACTGGAGCGCGTGCCCTGATGACCGTGTGCGAGAAGGTGCTCCGTGATTATAAATTTGAACTCCCCTCTACTCCGGTGAAGGAGTTTGTCGTTGCTGAAAGGGTGGTTGATGATCCGGCGGGAGAACTGAAACAAATTATGGGGGATGCCGCTTACAACCGCCAAATTGTGATGCGCGAGCACGTGCGCCAATACGAAGCGCGGTTCAAGGACGAACACAAGGTGCAGGTGTCCTTTGACAATGAGGCGACTGAACTTGTCTGCAAAAAAGCGGAAGGCCGCGAATGCCTCCCCGGAGAGATCTGCGAAGAGATTCTTCAGAGTTGTCAGCACGGTCTCAATCTGATTAAACAGAATACGGGACGGAAAGAGTTCACTTTCACAAAAGAGGTGGTAGAAAATCCCGATGAAGTGCTTGAGAGCTGGATCCGGGAGTCCTACAAAGCGAAGGCTGGCGAAGTTGGTGAAATAGAGGGAGCGCTTTAGAAACGATCCAACGAGAGGACAACAATCAGGATTTCCTGTCGCCCCGGGATTACAATCGCACTCAATGTCTATTCGCTTGAGGGATTTCTATCGCGCTCATTATCCGTTCGCTTGAGGGATTTCTATCGCGCTCACTATCCGTTCGCTTGAGGGATTTCTATCGCGCTCACTATCCGTTCGCTTGATCCCTTCGAATCGCGACTTTGATTCGCCGTGGTGACTGTGCGAGAACGGCTCCCGGTGAAGCCATGAAACTCTCTTACCGTCGCAAAAGGATAAGATATGCGAAAGCTAAATGTTGGTATAGTGTGTTCCCTGGCGGTGTTCGCCATCGTGTTCGGGTTGATGGCGCAGAAGGACGATGCGGCGACTGAAGGTAACGTCACTCTAGCCAAACTCGGCGTAACGGAAGCCCAAAAAACTCAAGTAAAAGCGCTTTGGGAGCTCAAACGTCAAGCCCATATTCAGGCGCTCAACGATCTGAAAATCCTGAACCGATTAGCCCGGGACAAAGTTGCCTCCGATGACAAAATTGGAGCAACGCTCAAAGAACTCCGTCAGCGGCGGCTAAAACTGAAACAGGGGATACAGTCCGCTGAAGACGAGCTCATTAAGACCTTGCCCATTAGCGCCCAACTTCACCTCACCATCTTGGGCATATTGGACAACGGTTTAACGCGTCGGATCGGACGGGGTCGGGATGGGAGCGAGGAGTTAAAGCCGAAGGTAGGCGGCGTTCGGGAGAGCAGCAAGAAGTAGAAGACAATCGGAAATAGCGGGCAAAAAAAATGGTGGAGGATACCAGGCTCGAACTGGTGACCTCTTGCATGCCATGCAAGCGCTCTCCCAACTGAGCTAATCCCCCACCGTGCGGCTATTGTACACCATCATCCAGCGGAGTGCAAGAGAAAAATCGTAACAGATTCACCCCATAATCGCGAGGACGCGCTCCAAATCTGCCGGCACATCCACGCCAATCAACCGGTGCTCCGTTTCAACGACACGAATCCTCACGCCGTGTTCCATGAACCGCAACTGTTCCAAACCCTCCGAACTCTCATACGGCGCGCGTTCCCACGTTGTGAAAGCCAGCAGGCACTCCTTTCGATACGCGTATAACCCCACGTGTCGATAGATCGGATTGACGTCTACCCAATCGCCCGAGAGATTGCCGGGAACTGACGCTCTGGAGAAATACAGCGCAAACCCGTCCAGATCGGTGACAACTTTTACGACATTGGCATCCCGAAAGTCCGCTTCAATTTCGACGCGCTGTTTTAGCGTGCTGACCTGCACCCTCGGATCCACGTCAAACGGCTGAATCATCTGATCGAGCATCGCCGGTTCGAGCATCGGCTCATCGCCCTGGATATTGGCAACGACATCGCACTCCACCCTTTCCGCGACGTACGCAACCCGATCCGTCCCGGTAGGAAACTCCGGCGTCATGATCACCTCCCCGCCAAAGTCCCGGACTGCATCGTAGATACGCGAATCATCGGTGGCAACCACGGTCGCGTCCATCGCCTTGGCGCGCGAGGCCCGCTCATACACATGTTGAATCATCGGTTTGCCGCGAATGTCCACAAGCGGTTTGCCTTCAAACCGGCTTGACGCAAATCGCGCGGGGATCACTCCTACGGTTTTCATACTGCTGCACCTCTCCTCCTTAGCCCCTAGCCCCGCTCCACACCAATCCTCGGTAGCTGTCCGAACCCGGCAGTTATCCTATCACGACCCCGATCCGACTGCAAGCGGAATATGGTCCTAACCCGGTGCGGCGAAATCCGAATATACCTACCCGTGTTGACGCCGAGTCCGCCGAATGATCGCCCTTCGGCATCCGAAGGTGATGCAGATCAGCGTCCTCCCCCGCCACTATGTTACTCCGTCCCTCCCAATGTTCTGTCCACGCCGAACTGACCCGCGATCAACCCGGTTCAACGGGGAAATCCCGTTGACAGCGTTTTTTTTGATATGCTATGATTTACCCAATCCGAGGAGAAACTTACAATGCCAGCACCCGATTTTGCCCGCACCGAATTCACCGGTTTGACCGACGGAGACGTACAGTTCCTCATTGAGAATTTTCCCAAGCCGGGGCGCAGCTATGAGGAGATCGCCTCGCTGATTCAAGAACTCCCGGCGGGGTTGGAATCAAGATTGAACAGCCAATCCCTGTTCGACAGGATTTGCGACCCGAGCGAGCGCATACTGCAGATCTCTCCATTCCTCTTTTTTAGTGTGCTGTTGCGCCGGAGCCTCACCGATTGCCGAATCTTGGGCGACCGGCGGGTGGTCAACTACCTCTCCAATCTGCTAAGTATTTTCGTGCAGACAAACCGACTGTACCGAGTCTCTCAGCACGATCAACAAACAGTCGGCTATCTGACCGATATGATCGAGGAGGCGCAGAACGCCGATCCCCGCCGCCAATTCCTGATATACTCCCATATCGGCAACTATTCGCTCTATGTAACGGGACTTTTCCCAGAGTCGATCGAATACCGGCAGCGCTACAAAAATCGTCCGCTGGGGGCGCAATTCTACATAGATTTCGGACGCGAATACTATGAACATGCTTCCGGGCATACGATCGCCCGCCAATACGAACTTGACGAAGTCTTTTTCCGGCTCTCGATCATGTTTGAAGTCTACAAAGACGCCCTTAATCATCTCGCCAAACAGTATCTAATTCTGTCTTGACTCATTTCACGCGCCTGAATTCATACCGAAAGACCATTGCAGAAATTAGCCAAACAAAAGGAACTCATGTCGAAGCATCAATGTGACGCGATTATCATCGGCGCCGGGAACAACAGACCGATCGCCTCAATTCATCATGTGAAGACTCCGAATTATGCTGTTTTCCTCCTAATGCCCCTCCTTGTCCTCTTGCTTGGTTGCCAAACAACCGCACTCAACATCGCGGATATCGGCACGAGCGCGAATCCGCTTGTCAAATCGGGCGAATTGATAACGGACGAAGTTTGGGCGGGAAAAGTTCTGATTTCCGGAGATGTTCTTATATCCGAAGGCGTGACGTTAACCATCCAAACTGGGACGGTCGTTGGTTTTGAGCCCGCTGATCCGCCCTACCAGTTGATTGTTCAAGGCACGTTATATGCCGAAGGGGAACCCGACAATTTCATCACGTTCGGTTCTCTCGGCACGGCGGATGAGGAGCCGAAGCCGGGGGATTGGGCGGGCATCTTCCTTGATGCCTCAAGTCAGAATGCCCGTCTCGGTTACTGCCGCATTCGGGATGCCATAAATGGCATCATTTGCCGGTCGGATGCCGTACAGATTGAAGAGTGCCTCTTGAGCAACAATGAAGTCGCCATTATTTGCGACGACGCCTCGCCAATAGCCAGCCGCAACCAACTTGATACGAACGGCACCGCCATCAGGTGCCTCGGCAATGCCGCTCCGGATCTGGCGCACAACGAGATTAGGGCGAACGAGTACGGAATCAGTTGCGACGACGATTCCAGGCCTAAGATTCAACGTAACGAGATCGTTGCCAATTACCGCGACGCCATCCTGTGTTACGCCACCGCCTCTCCGGAGATTGTCGCAAACAACATCATCATGAATGGCGGATGGGCCGTGTACAACGGCGGTCGGCTGCGCGACAATTTTCTACGCGGCAATAAGGAGGTTGGAGTGGATGTGGTTGAGCGCAGTACCGGGCGCGATGGGTTGCAGTTTTACGGCGTAGAGGAAGTCTTCGATCCGAGGTCATCCCCCGTACCCGACGCCGGCATCCCCAGAGAGGGATATTAACCCAACCTAGCACTCACGCGATTAGGCTTTTAGTGGCAATCAAGGGAGCGAATAGCGACTGCGATAGAGATCCATCAAGCGACTGGATAGGGAGGGCGATAGAGATCCTATTCATCGCGCGTACCATACCGCACTACATAACGCGAGACGCAGCCCGATCCTTCGGAGGTACAGTATGCACCAATTGTTAAACATGAACCGGTTACTCGTAAAAGAACACATAGGGATAATCAAGGCAGCAAACAACTACGATATCTACGACCCCGAAACCGGGAAGATGGTCATGGTGTGCCGGGAGGACGACCTTGGCTTCGTTACGAAACTCCTAAGATTTACGGATTGGAAACGCAACACACCCTTCAATATTGAAGTCAGAACCTCCGATGGCGAGCCACTGATACGAGTAGAGAGAGGGATTGCCATATTTCTGTCCGACGTGCAAGTGCACGACGAAAACGACGCCCTCATCGGCGGATTCCAGCAGAAGTTCTTCTCCATTGGCGGCGCTTTTGATATACTCGACGCGCAGGGGAACTCATTGTGTAGCCTAAGAGGAAAATGGACGGGATGGGACTTTCGGTTTATCCATAACGACATCGAATTCGCGCATGTCACAAAGAAATGGGCTGGAGTCGGAAAGGAATTCTTTACCAGCGCCGACAAATACATGCTCGAAATATCTAGCAGTGTAAAGGCAAACAGTCCGATTCGCCAACTCATTCTTGCGGCGGTCATGTGTATCGACATGGTGCTCAAAGAGTAACTGCCTTTTTTTAAACGTACTGTGGAGACTTTACCTTCTCGCCTCAATGCGGCGCCGAAAGTACGGTTTCCAACCATGACTATTCAATTTTGTTCAGGAGGTTTAGATGAAACTTGATAACGGACTCCGGTTGACATGGCTGGGGCATGCCACGATTAAGCTCGAGTACGGAGGTCAAACAACGCTAATCGATCCGTGGATTATGGAAAACCCATCCTGCCCCGACGAGCTGAAGACGTTCGATAGAATAGACACCATGCTGATCACGCACGGACATTTTGATCATACCAGTGACGCGGAGGAACTGGCGAAAAAACACTCGCCAACCGTAATCGGGATGATTGAAATTACCGGTTGGCTTGAAAAAAAGGGCGTCCAAAACACAATCGGCATGAACAAGGGCGGCACTGTTGAATCCAACGGCGTCAAAGCGACAATGGTTCACGCCAATCACAGCAGCAGTTTCACTGAAGACGACGGCACAACCGTCTATCTCGGCGAGCCGGCGGGGTATGTCGTCGAATTTCCGAACGGATATAAGATTTACCACGCCGGCGACACAAACGTCTTTGGCGACATGCGGATTATCGGTTCCCTCTATCAACCCGATCTGGCGATATTGCCCATCGGCGACCACTTCACCATGGGACCGCGCGAAGCCGCTTATGCCGCCGAGTTGCTGGATGTTCCGGCAATTCTGCCGATTCACTACGGCACCTTTCCAGTACTCACCGGAACGCCGGATGCCCTGCGCGATCTAACCGAAAACTTGGATGTCGAGATTGTCACACTGCAGCCCGGTGAAACCTTGGATTAACCATAACCCTGTTAAAATCTCTGTCACGTCGAAAATTTCCCATATGAGAAGACTAACTTGCATAATCCATGTAATTCTGTTGTCTCTGTCCCTTTCTGTGCACGCGGATCGGGTGTACTACCAAATCAAGATATCGGGCAACCCTGTCGGCTACATCTCCTATGAGATAAGATCCGGCGACGACGATTTGACGATGCAAACGACAGTGCTGTTTAACATTGGTCAAAGCGAATTGAACCAGAAAATCAAGCTGGTCGCTGATACTCGGTTAAACTCTCAATCGCTATTGCCGATTGAATACCAGCTATCCACGTACATCAACGGGTTTACTCAATCTACGGTTGAGACCACGTTTGAGGGTGACACAGCAACCCAACAAATCGTCGCTGGCGGTCAAAATTTCGATAACGAGATCTCCCTGCCCGAGCCAACCTATCTCGTAGACGACAATTTCAGGATCGATCACTACAACGTCCTACTCCGACAATTTGACTTCCGAAAACGCGGCACGCAGTCGTTCAATATACTTACCCCGCTCGCCGTGCCGCGCCGCCCCAAAACCGTCGAATTTCGGTTGACGTGGGCTGGCGGCGAGAAACTTACGGTCGGGGGAGACACCTACCAAACCGAATGGCTTCAAGCGCACCTCAGCGGTCTGCAGATGGATTTCTGGTTTGATAAACAGAGCCGGCGGATTGTGAAATGGGACATCCCTTCACAACGGACAGAGATTATACTTGCGGACGAGTTCATACTGCCTACGAAAGATGCGATCGAGAACCGGCTGGCGGTGCTGGGTCAACATCCCGATCTGCCTCGCATCACCGTTGATCGCGAACTTGGCACCGCGGCAGACCTTATCGCGCTGCAAATGCGTCTCGACCTCAACATTGCCGTCTCCGGCGAATTGAGGCATGACGCCGCGAATCAGTGGTTTGAGGGCAAGGTGAGTCAAAACACCGAAACCGTGCATCTCGGCGGCGTTCTTAACGTCAAATCGTATCGACGCCCCGACGAGGCGCCAGGACCGAGACCGGTACCGGATGACAGTCCGGTCGAGTCTCTTGGGCCGATTGACACGAAAGCGCGGGAACTCACGTCCAGCGTTCACTCGAACCTCTGTATAGGGCAGGCAGTAGTTGAATGGGTAGCGCAAGAAATCGCCTACGATACAAAAACCACCACAGCCCTAGACTGTCTCGGTAGCAAGAAAGGCGACGCGTTGTCCAAGTCCCGGCTGGCGGTCGAGCTAATCCGTTCAACTCGGGCGCCCGCGGAGATAATCGGTGGACTTCTCTACACGAATAACGGTGTATTTGTTCAACATCATTGGATAGAGATATGCCCCGGACCCGGCGAAGGATGGATGGCGATGGATCCTCTCACGGGCGAGACAGACGGGATCGGCGCGGCGCACGTTGCCCTGTGGCGCGGAAGTGGCCGCTTGGCGGAGAAACCCGGCGAGATGGAAGTACTCGATTTTCAGAGCGACATGATTACCTGGCAGGATTTGATTCCGCTGCAAGTCGGCGAACGAAACCAATATTCCATTGAGCGTGACGGAAAACCTATCGGTAAAAGCGCGAATCGCGTCGAACGAATTTTCACCTATAACGGCATCCAATGTTATGAAATCGAGGGAACGTTATCCCTTAATGATGAGGTCCATGGTCAAATCACTGCTCATTCGAGCCTATATCTCGCGCTCAATGGGAATGCATTGCATTATCAATCGGAGATGGAGGTAAACGGCGAGAAGATGTCCTATGAATATACCCGCGAAGGGGCTCGTCTGCGATTCGGGATGGATGGTAAAAGATTCAAAATGTGGGTCGAGGAGGTTCCCCATTTCATCGCGGACTTTTCGTTCTGGGGCTGGGACCTTATCTTCCGTCAACAGGAGCTTTCGACCGAGTTGCAGTGGGAGGTCAATCTACTCAATCCGCTGGATGCGACGCTTCGTTCGTCGCAAATCATTGTCGAAGATGCCGAGGACATCGTCGTCAACGGTAAGAAGTTGAGTTGTTTCCGCCTGAATGTGGATGGTCAGATATTTTGGGTCTCCTCCGTTGGACGGCTGATCCGCTATCATGACTCTGAGCGAAGTCTTACCGTCGAATTAGACCTTTAGCCCGCAGTCTACGCGGTGACAATTACATGATTTTCATCAACTTCTCCGTCGCCTTCAACCCGGAACCCGTAAGTATCGAGACAACCGTATCACCCTTGCGAATTACTCCCGCCTCCACAAACTTGTCAAACGCCTTCACGACAACCGCGGAAGTCGGCTCGACGTATACGCCCCTTCGAGCAAGAATCTTGATTCCGGATTTAATCTCTTCCTCGCTGACGGTGGTGAATGTCCCATCTGTCGCTCGTTGGGCATCCATTATCATTTCCCCCCGAATCGGATATTCCGCCGCAATCCCTTCGGCAAGTGTCTCATACGTCTGCGCGGTGCGTTTAATCTTGCCATTTTCGCTGTGCGCCGTGTAAATCGGGGAGCACGCCGCCGACTGCACGCCCAGTAGGCGGGGAATCTTCTCCACAATTCCCTGCGCATACAACTCGCCAAAACCTATGTATAAGCCGAGATAGACACTCCCGAACCCGATAGGACATATTACATGGTCCGGCGCTCTCCAGCCAAGTTGCTCCGCAATCTCGAACGCGACCGTTTTTGTGCCCTCAAGAAAGAACGGATTCCAGTTATGAGAGGCATAGTAAGTAGTTTCTGCCGCCTCAAGAACAGCTTCGGTAGTCGCGGCCCGGTTACCTTCAACTAGCTTCAAACGTGCTTCGTAGGCGCTGATCTGCGCGAGTTTTCCCTTTGACGTGGACGCGGGACAGTAGATGGTGCAGCCGATTCCGGCCCTCGCGCTATAGGCGGCTACCGCGGCGCCGGCATTCCCCGATGAGTCCTCGACGACTTTTCGGATACCGAGTTCCTTCAGTTTGGAGATTAGCACGGAGGCGCCACGATCCTTGTACGATCCGGTCGGCGAAATAAAATCTAATTTCAGGTAGTGTTTGGACTCAGTATCATGGAACGGCAGGAGCGGCGTCATGCCTTCGCCGAGCGACACAATCGATGAATCATCGTCAACAGGGATGGCTTCACGATAACGCCAAAGTGTGCTGCTCCAGCTCGAAATCTCGTTAAGCGGGAAGCTGGGCTCCTCTTTCTTAAGATTCAGGGTGCCGCCGCAGTTGCATTTGTAGCGAATAGTGCTGATGGGGTATGTTGTGTTACAAGCGTGGCAAATGTATTCAGTCATGCATTCGAGTGCGGGTCATGAAAGTTCAACCAAGATGCCTGTTTTAAAAGGGATGCAAACGCGTGCTTTGGGCGTCCGAGTGTCCTTGCCTGTGGAAGTTTTATCGCTCTAAGATTTCTATCGCGGTCGTTATTCACTCCCTTGATCCCACGGCAGTGGCACACCAAGCCTTTGACTTACCGCTCGCGCCGACTGCTGCTCCTCCTCGCCGTAGCGAATACCCTCGCGACGGTGCATCTCCATTCGCTCCTTTTCGATTCCGCCCGGCAGCAACGCGCGGTCATTCCCCGGCATCGGTTCGTACGTATCACGCACATCTCTCACCATCCGATCGACCTCCGCTGTGAAAACCGCCTTGGGCACCACGGAATCAATGTGAATAGCGAGAACCATTCCCCCCAATCTAGCTCCACTCCATCTGGCGGTATCCTCCGGTGGTGGTTCGGTGAATCCGGTTAACCCACCGCCGAGCAAACTGGCGACCGCCGTGTATCCGATGCTCTTGAAAAACGCAGCCGGGATTAGGGACAGAAGTTCGTCAAAATCGGGGCCGCGCTGATAATCCGCCAAGATGCAGGTTGCGGCATCAAGCACAACCGGCGGTTCCTCACCGGACGGTATGGCAAAACAGATGGGCGGGTTGCCGAAGTAACCGAGTTGCGCACCGCGCCCCCCGGCTTTGCCCTGATCGGAATACCCCTGTACCGAGAATCCGATACAACCTGACTCGTTACACATTCTGGCATAGTGACCTGCCGATCCGTAATGCCCGATATAGCGCACAAGTCCCATACCGATGCCTAACTCTTTCGCTTTCTCAATCGCGCGCTCCGAGGCACGAACCATCGGGAGATAACCTAGTGTGCCGTTGCCATCCAGAACTACGGCAGTTGGCGATTCGTGAATAACCCGGATGTCAGGCTGCGGATTGTGGCTGCCATTTTCAAAACCGCTGCAGTAGCTATTGGTATTTCGTGTTCCGTGCGTGCGTACGCCGCGCAGATCCGAGTTCACAAGCAGCCGGCTAATCAGCGCCGCGTGGTCGTGAGTCAATCCGGCTTTCTCATAGCAAGCCGTTGAAAAATCGAGCAGACGATTTTCCTGCACTCGCACAAATGATTCCGGGGGTCGATTCATGTATACTCCTCGTGAAGTTGTACTCATTTGATGGTTAATGGGATGTACGCGCTTCGGGTTGTAATGGGTCTTCAACCATCGCATCAAAGATAAGGTTCAACTGGTTGCTCCCCGTTAACTTCCGAAGAGTACGGTTTCGAGTGGACAGTGTCAATCGGAAGTCGGCTCTTCCCTGCGCTAATACGAACGGAGGCCCCGATTCCTTAATCTGGTCAACTATTCCGAATCCGGGAGCAGGCACTGCTCCTCTACGAAGTAGGGGCAATGCGGGCAGTGTCCTCTGTTTTTCTCGAACGTCCCTGTCTGAATGACCTCGATTCTCTCGATCCACTTCTGTTCCAGATGTTCTAATTCGTCCGCGATCAGGTTCATTGAATGGGCTTCGGCGAGCGAGGTAAAGAAAATTGTTGCCGGTATCACCTGCTGTTCCGGGTAAAGCCGATGAACCAGCAGCACGCACAGCTCGACCTTCGGACGGTAGAAGTCTATCCACGTTTCAATCTCTGACGAGTCGAATTGATTGGTTTCGTAGTCGATGATCCGCCATAGCCCATCCGCGCCTTTGAAGAGACGGTCCACTACCCCGTGAATAACGTGATTATCGAGCAGTGCGTGAATCTCTTGTTCGCAGCAGCTTTCGTTGGCGGCTAACGCCAGCTTCCCCAGATCGGAATCCAAGAAGTGCTTCACCTGAAGAGCTACACCATCTTCAGCGAACTCGTCTGACACGGGTTTCACGGCAGTGTTGATTAACATGCCCAGATCGCGATTGCAATCCGCATGTGTTCTTATTTGACCAAGTACACTGCGAATTGCGAGATCTTGCAGATCCGAATCGTTCTCCTCTGGGACGAGCACATTTGTTTCCGGGAGACCGAGACGATGCTTAAGGTAGAACTTCGTAGGACAGTGGATATAGCTCAATAGCTGTGGGACAGACAGATTTTCGCCTGCCGGTGTGCGTTCCACCGGCTCTATGTGAATCTCGGGAACGTCGACGGGAGGTAACGAGAGTTTCGGCGTTTCGCTTGGGAGACTCATCTCCTCGGTGGAAAAGAATAGTCGGATGGGAAGATTGAACGAAATTGGCGTTCGCGAGTTTTCAGTAAAGGTTTCAATCGTCACGGGGAATTCGATCCGAGATTCGTTAGGCGCTTCTGTCAGTTCGAGAGCGTTTAGCATCCAATTGAACCAACAATTTCTAGGTGCTTTACCGCTTAAGTCAGTCGAACCCGATAGAACGAGTCTGTCGCGCGCTCGGGTTGCTGCCACATAGAAAAGTCTCTTTTCCTCGGCAACAGTTTTTTGTTCCTGGCGCTTTTTCATGATTCTGGCAATTGATGGGTTACTGTCCTCGTAGTTCTTATCGGGCTTTGCCGGACTGAAACCGATGCCTATATCCTCGTCAATGAACGGAGCGTGGTCGAATTTGAATTTTCGACTTAGGTAAGGGAGTATAACCACCGGAAACTCCAGCCCTTTCGCGGCGTGGATGGTCATCACTTGAACGACGTTCTCTGAAGACTCAATCCTTGCCTGACCTTCGCGGCCCTCCTCTTCAATCAACAGATTCAACCGTTCGATGAAATCGGAAAGATCGGCAAATTCAGACTTGTCAAATTCGCGCGCGATAGCCAATAGTTTTTCGTAATTTGCCCATCGCAGGCCGCCGGAAAGCCCAACGGACAGCGTTCCAACCATACCCGTATCATTGACTATGCGACGAATGAACGCCGCGATGGGCAAACGGCCGCAAATTTTCAGGTGTTTTTCCAAAGTCTCACAGGCGTATAGGAGAAAGTCTGAAGCCTTCGCCTCGGCCTGCCCTCTAGAATCCTGTACTTCGCTGTGATTATCGCCATTCCTCGCGGATGTGCCGGTTTCTGCTGCGTAGTTCTTGACCCTTTCCCAAAACGAACCCTGATTGGCATGTTGTGAGATTTCAAATAATTCCACATCGGAGATACTGAAAAACGGTCCTCGCAGTATTCCAATCAACGCTACATCATTGGTTGGATCTTCGAGAAATTGCAAGTAATTCCAGATATCATAGATTTCCTGCCGCTGATAAAACCCAATTCCGCTCGTGACGCAATATGGAATTCTCGCCTTGATTAGCGCAGACTCGATTTCCGGGAGTCGAGTGCGGCTCCTGATGAGAATAGCGATGTCGCAGTACCGCATAGGACGCGGTTCTTCGCTATCGCGATCCCGGACGGGTTCTTTGTAATGAATCAAGTGGCGGATACGTGAGGCGATTAGTTCGTTTTCTTGCACCCCCGGCTCTCGTCCGATGATCAATTCTACGTCGCCGGGCGCCTCGTTTTTCCTGCCCATAATCAGCGGTTCATACGCCACTTCAAACTCATTGAGCCTGCCCTCCCCCATAATCCTCCCAAAGACCAAATTGACAAAACCGACAAGGTTCCGTAGAAAACGAAATGCCTCCGGGAGATGAATATCGCCTTGCATCTCCGATTCCTCCGCTTGAAGGGTTTCCGTCGCCCACACAAAATCATCAGTGTTTCCGGATTGGTACGCGCTCATGCTGGTCAAGGTTTGGCGGAATGTCCGCACATCCGCGCCCCGAAAGCCGTAAATGCTCTGTTTCTGGTCTCCGACGATGAACAGATTGCCCGATGCAAATCCGGAGACTAACGGCTTGATGATATCGTACTGCAAACTGTTGGTGTCCTGATATTCATCTATCATGATATGGGAGTATTGACGAGCAAGGCGGCCGCGGATCTTGTCATCACGCAACAGATTCTTGACCTCGATTTGAAGGTCTTCAAAATCTAATGTGCCCTGTATCAGTTTGTAATTCGTGTATTGCTCGTGTATCAGATCATAGATAGCTAACAGCGGACGTGTGACGCGGATGAGAAAGGCATCGTCATCGGTGAGGGAGGGAAAAGACTGGAAATGTTGCGCCGCTTCGGTGAGGAACTTGATGTCGGTTTCAACCGCGGTGGTGTCAATCCTTCTGCCAAGGAAATTCTGTTTGGCAATATCCCCGGCGCGAGTCAAGATTAAGAGGGAAATCTCGGAAAGAATCGGCAGTGAGGCTATTGTGTTTCCCTTGTTCTGAAGCTGATTCGTCAGATCTCTGACTTTGGACGCATATTTCCCTGTCGCAATACCCAGAGCGGCGTTTAGAGATTTCACCCATTGGTCAATCGGAAATTGCTCACTCAAGCTTCGTCCTAATTCCGCACCTAGAAAATCATCCCACGCTGCTATGATTTGCCCGTCCGATTCGCGGTACAAAGATTTAAGCAAGTTATTGGTCGCATCACGATTGTTCAACAGTTTATTGAGGATCCCCTCAAGTTTCCTCCGACCGAACATTCGTAGCAGATTGGCAAGCTGTTCCCGTGTTTCATCGCCCCGTGGACGATTGGCAATAGATCTCAGCGTTGAATCGACCGTGTCCCGAAGAACCAGCCATTGGTCGACACCCTGCAAAATGTCGAATCCTGAACCGATGCCTTTAACCGGATATTGTCGCAAGATTCGCGCACAGAATTCGTGAATTGTCGAGATGGGTGCTGCGGTGAATTCTTCACGGATGGCTTCCAATTTCGACAGCAACCGATCGTTCCCGGCGCTTGAGACTGTCTTCTCGTCAAGCTTTTTTAATACGCGCACTTTGAGTTCGGCGGCGGCTTTCTCCGTAAAAGTAATGGCGACGACGCTCCGCACTGAGACGTCGGATTCCAGCAGAATATTGAGGTAACGGTTTGCCAACACCTCAGTTTTTCCCGATCCCGCTCCAGCTGTTACTCCGATATGTCGATTTATGTCGTGGGCTTTCTTCTGATTCGGCGTGAATTGCACGACCGGTTCTCCTCAATGTGCGCGGCTTAATGACGCTGACTGATGAACTTGCCTCCGTGGTCATTTGTGCTTGAATGGATAGATTGGCGTATACGCCTCATGCTGTTGCGCGGTACGACAGGTTTAACGCGAACTTAGGATGGAGGTTTTCCGAGAAGGTTATATTTGAATTGAAAGCAGGTACTTTTACCCTGTCTGTTGATGCGAGTCACGAACGGGCAGCGGAACAACATCTTCAGGATGAATCCAAAACTGGAGCGCATCGCCCGTCTGTTTACCAGAGGGGCCGGGGTTGTGAAGCACGGCTTTGATTCTGACACGGTCGGTGATTGAGAGTTGGTATTCCTCAACGCGCCCAAGATAGGTTGCATCAAGCACCTTGGCATGACACTGATTGGGCGTGGTCGGCGGGATGTTCTCGGCTGAGTTTATCGCCTCGGGACGAACTGAGCAGTTTGTTTCTTCACCTACGGCAAAGTTATGGTAGACGGACGCGGAATGAAGAGTGCCGATCGGTGTATCAATCTCAGCCGACCCGTTGGACAGAGAGCGAATCTTGCCACTGATGAAGTTGGTCTCGCCGACGAAACTGGCGACAAAAGCGTTGGTGGGGAAACGGTAGATTTCCTGTGGTGTACCCACCTGCACGATTTCGCCGTCTTTCATTATTGCCATACGGTCCGCAAGAGAGAGCGCCTCGGCTTGATCGTGGGTGACATAGACGGCTGTAGTTCGGGAACGCGAGTGAATCTGTTTAATCTCGTGGCGCATTTCGAGGCGTAACTGCGCGTCAAGGTTGCTCAAGGGTTCGTCAAGCAGCAGCACGCTTGGCTCGATGACCAACGCGCGCGCCAGCGCGATTCGTTGTTGCTGTCCGCCGGATAGCTTGTTCACGGGGCGATCAGCGTACTCCGGCATCTGTGCCATCTCAAGCGCCTGCGCTACGCGCTTTTCTCTTGTCCCCTTGTCAACCTTGCGGAGTACCAGACCGTATGCGATATTCTCGGACACGGTCATGTGCGGCCACAGCGCATAATTCTGGAAGACCATTCCAGTGTTCCGTTTGTGCGGCGGCACACCATTCATGACGCGATCGCCAAACATTAATCGGCCGGCATCGGGTTGATAGAATCCCGCGATTATCCGTAGACATGTCGTCTTGCCGCACCCCGAGGGGCCTAGAAGGAAAAATAGCTCGCTTTCCGCAATCTCAAGGCAGACATCATTGACCGCCTTCGTAGTATCGAATGTCTTGACAACATGATCTAAACGGATATTCAAGGACAACTAAGGGCTCCCTTTCGCTCGTCACTCTTGACTTCCATCGAATTCTGAGCGGATTAACTTGCCGATACGATTGAAGCGAATCCTTCTTGGAATCTCCCAGATTGCCCACGGGCGACTACGCTTGCTGATGCTGTCGTACGACCAATAGACCATGAACGCCTGTCCCTTGACGTTGTCGAGCATGGCGGGCCCCCATGTTCTGCTGTCGCTGCTCTGATCTCGATTGTCGCCCATCGCAAAAACGAAACCGTCGGGAACCGAGAATGGCTTGCCGTCTGGAAACTTGCGGTAAAATCGATTCGGCGAAATCTTGAAATCGGCAAACGCTTTTCCGTCAGGAACATACTGCGGCCTGAGGAAGGGCGGGAAATTGCGCCTATGATAAGGGAGGGAAAGATGTTTGGTATAGTTGCTGTCATCGATCGCGTTACCATTCACACGAAGTGTGTCCTCCTTTGTTTCCACGGTATCTCCTTCAATGGCAACGGCGCGCTTAATGAAGTTCTTTGCCTTTTCATGCGGCGGAATAAACACGAACACATCTCCGCGGGCGGGCTTATGAAAATCGAAGAGTTTGATATCTGTACCTGGAATCTTAATACCGTAGATGAACTTACAGACGAGGATGCGATCTCCGATGAGCAAAGTATTCTCCATGGAGCCCGATGGGATTTTGAACGGTTCGATTATAAAAGGGCGGATAAACCCAAAGACAAGCACAAAAGCAACAACGGCAACTTGTATGTATTCCCATACAACAGTATTTTTGAATCTTTGCCAGCGGCTTAGCTCCTCAGCTGTGTCAATTTGGGGTGTGTTCATGAATGCATGGCCTCCAACACTAAGAAAAAGCACATCAGAATGCAAAATTGAGTAAGAGCGATCTCCGAATCGCGAATCCGCTAGAGATTCCAGAGATATAACTTGTGTAAGAATACTTTCGAATATTTGTTTTCTGGCGCGACGCCGATGAATAGGTTAGAAAGGATGGAGGAGTGAACGGTTGGAATAATCCGTTCTCCACCATCAATAATTTGTAAAGTTCATTCTTGAAATTTGCCGACAGTCGATATCCCAATCTAGAGTTCAATCGTCTACTGATAAAACCGCCATGAAAGCCTCTTGAGGCACCTCAACATTGCCAATCTGTTTCATGCGTTTCTTGCCTTCCTTTTGTTGTTCCAGCAGTTTTCGCTTTCTTGTGATGTCACCCCCGTAACACTTGCCGGTGACGTTCTTTCGCAAGGGACGCACGGTCTCCCGTGAGATGATTTTGTTTCCGATTGCGGCTTGAATCGGAATCTCGAACATCTGGCGCGGGATCAACTCAAGCAGTTTGTCGATACATGTCTTCCCGCGCGTATATGCCATATCTCGGTGAAGAATGCTTGAGAGCGCGTCCACCGACTTTCCGTTGAGCAAAATGTCTAATTTGACGAGATCCGCCGTTTTATACTCGCCGAGCTCGTATTCGAGCGAACCGTATCCGCGCGTCACCGATTTCAACTTGTCGTAGAAGTCCACCAGAATTTCGCTTAGTGGAAGATCGTAGAAAACCTGCACCCGTGTTTCATCAAGTTGATTCATCCGAATAAACGCACCGCGGCGCTTTTGACAGATATCCATCACATTTCCGATGTAGTCCCTCGGAACAATAATATCAGCCGTGATATGAGGTTCCTGGATGTATTCGATTTTGTCACGCGGCGGCACGTGGGCGGGATTGTCAACTTCGTGGCGGTTCCCGTCCGTAGTGTATATGTGGTATTTGACACTTGGAACGGTTCGGATAAGAGACAAACCGAACTCTCGCTCAAGCCGTTCCTGAATTACCTCCATGTGCAACAGCCCCAAGAAACCGCATCGGAACCCAAATCCAAGCGCAACGGAGGTCTCCGGCTCAAAGTTAAAGGAGGTGTCGTTGAGTTTGAGTTTCTCTAAATCCTCGCGGAGCGTAATAAAATCGCTTGTATCCGCCGGATAAAGTCCGCAGAAGACAAGCGGCTTCATCTCTCGATATCCCGGCAACGGGCTGGATGTTGGACGACTGGCGTGCGTCACCGTATCCCCAATCTTGGCGGTCGCAATCTCTCGGACGCCGGCGATTAGGTATCCAACGCTGCCCGTATCGAGTTGGTCGACCGGTGTCATGGTTGGCAACAAGACCCCTACATCCTCCACGTCAAATACCTTGCCTGTTGCCATCAGTTGTATCTTGTCGCCCGGTTTTATGGCGTTGTCGAAGACGCGGACGTACATAATGACGCCTCGATAGTTATCGTACATCGAATCGATAACCAGCGCCTTGAGCGGCTCATCTCTTTTTCCGCCGGGAGGCGGAATGCGGGTCACAATGGCTTCCAATATCTCCGCAATTCCCAGTCCCTCTTTCGCACTCACCAGAAGGGCATCCGCCGCAGGAAGACCGACGATATCTTCTATTTGTTCCTTCACCTCATCCGGACGAGCAGTCGGCAAGTCGATTTTGTTGATGACGGGGACGATTTCGAGGCCATGGTTAACCGCTAGATAAGCGTTTGCGAGCGTTTGCGCTTCAACTCCCTGTGCCGCGTCAACGATTAGAACGGCCCCTTCGCACGCCGCAAGGCTTCGTGAGACCTCATAGGTAAAATCGACGTGCCCCGGTGTATCGATCAGATTGAGTTCGTAGATGTGCCCATCCTTGGTGTGGTGTTCGAGTTTGACCACAGTAGCTTTGATGGTGATACCACGTTCCCGCTCAAGGTCCATCTGATCAAGCACCTGCTCACGCATCTCGCGTTTCGTCAGCGTGCCGGTGTATTCGAGCAGACGATCACTCAGAGTGCTTTTGCCGTGATCAATGTGGCCCAGAATGCAGTAGTTTCTAATTCTCTCTTGGTCGGTCATTGACGGTGATTAGTGTCGAACATACGACGTTATTCCCTATTGACCACTATTTTTCATTGTCAGTATTTCTATAGCATCCCATCATTCCTTTCGGAATGATTCTTTCCGCAAGTAACACTCATCTAGCGCTTTATGGCTGGCTCTGAAGAGCTATTACTTGGTAGCACCCCATTATCCTTGCGGAATAATTCTTTCAGCAAGTAACTCTTTGCAGTCGGAGTCCCATTCTTCGATCCGGAGGATCGAAATGCTGATAGAATGCGACATGTCCAGATTCCCGCGCTCCGCAGGAGATGAAGCGAATGGACAATGAGTGCGATAAAGATCTTAAATGTGTGTCGTGCATCGTGAAACGAAACTCGTTTTTCGTTCTGTGACTGGCTTTGAGCAAGTGTTACTTGAGAGGTGAGGACTCGAGTTTATTCATTCAACCCGATCCACGCTACCCTTACACACTACCATCTCGGATTTCTTGAAGAATGTTTTTTGCCGCTTCGCGCGGATTGTCGGTTCCGGTGATGGGACGCCCGACAACGATGTAATCCGCTCCCGCTTCTATGGCTTCCGCCGGCGTCCTAATTCGACGTTGATCGCCAGCCGCCGCCCACCGAGGTCGAACGCCGGGCGTAACAATCAAGAACCGATCGCCGCAGACGCGGCGGACAAGCTCAATCTCGAGCGGTGACGCAACCACGCCGTCCAATCCTGCTTTTTGGGATAATTCCGCGAGATAGGCGACCTGATCCCTCAGTTTTCGCTCTGTTTGGAAGTCGCGTTGAAAACTCGTTTCATCAATGCTCGTGAGTACCGTCACGCCGAGCAGTGCCGGTCTTGGGATTTCCCACGCGCTGGCTTGTGCGGCAGCGGCTTCGCGAGCGGCGCGCATCATCTCAAATCCGCCGGAGGCGTGCATGTTTATCATGCTTGCCCCTGTCTGCGCCGCTGCGGCGACGGCCCCCGCCACCGTGTTCGGGATGTCATGAAATTTGAGGTCCAGGAAAACCTTTTTCCCCAAATTACGGGTGGTTTCAACCGAGGTAGGCCCGGTGGCGGTGAACAGTTGCCCGCCGATCTTGAACCATGTTACGAAGTCGCCGAGTTGGTTGATGGTTTGATTCGCCGAATTGAGGTCGTCAAAATCAAGCGCGACGATCAGCTTATCGTTGGACATTCTTCGTCGCTCGAGCTAACTTGCCGGACTTCTTGCGCGGCGGCAGAATTTCAACCCGAACCTTCATCGTGCCGGTAAAGAACATGCCGAGTTTGCCCGCCGCACGGCGGGAGAGATCGATAATCCGTCCCTCAATAAACGGGCCCCGGTCATTGATTCTGACGACGACAGACTTACCGGTTCTCAGGTTGACCACGCGCACCCGCGTGTTGAACGGAAGTTCCTTGTGGGCGGCTGTCATGGCGTCCATGTCATACACTTCGCCGTTCGCAGTTCTCCTGCCGTGAAATTGTTTGCCGTACCAAGAGGCGTAGCCGGTAAACGTCTTTGCGCCGCTGATCTGCATCTCCGCGGCACCGCACTCGAGGATACCGAGTAATCTCGCCGCGCCCCACGACACAACAAGTAACCTGTCACTCCTTGGCGGGCATCGGTCATTGACTCGAACGACTGCCATTTTCCCGTTCGCGGGATTCTCCACTTTGAGATACGTGTCAAAAGGCAGCTTGGGATGAGCTGCCACAAGGTCTCGACGATTGTGCCTCTCGCCACTGGCCGTTCGCTTGCCGTGATACGACTTATTCTGCCACTTCACAGTACCATTTTGAGGTTTCTCGCTCGATGTACCGCTCACGGCAAGACTGCTTCCGCAAGTCAGCATAAAAATGACAATCAGAGCGGGAAGTTTTGAAAATCTGTCAATCATTGTAAGTCCCTATAATTCAGTTTGTTAAAAGATTTGCAATCAGTTCCGGAAGCAATGTTAACTACATCAATGCCTCACGGTTATTAGTCTATCAAAAGCATCGCTAACCGACGGCTTCGGAAGACCGATATCCACGCGGAATCCGTGAAGTTCACGCCCAGCACGGAGAATCGATCTCAGCGACTGATATTCCCGCAATGGCTTCCTCAATTATCTGATGCGTCTGTTTATATGCAACGTGAATTTGCTCTTGGCGCAACAAAATTTTCGCGTCGATGTCTCTCAATTCCACCTCAAATTCGGATGTCATTCGCCGTACCTCGGCAGGGGATGTTCCCCCCGAACTTTGGTTGCGGCGAAGGGCAAGTCCGGGATCGAGCACATCTTGAAGTTGTGAAGGAGAGAGGTTGACACCTCTGAACTGTAGTAGTGTCCGGGTCTCTTCCAAATCGTCGAAGGTCCCTCCCTTTTCCACCAGATCTCCAATGATGCCTCCAACAATTTCATGGCTTTCACGAAATGCGATTCCGTGCTCCCGTACGAGATAGTTCGCCAATTCTGTTGCTGCCGAAAAGTTCGCGTTACAGAGTTCTGCCATTCGAACTGTGTTGAAGCGGGTCGTTTCGAGTAAGCCGGGGAGAATACCCAAACAGGATTGCACGATGTCAAAAGCGTCCCAAAGTGGCGGTTTGTCTTCCTGAAGGTCTCGATTATAACCGAGTGGAAGCCCTTTGAGATTTGTCAAAACATCTAGCAGTTCACCATAAACTCGTCCGCAACGTCCGCGAACCAACTCGGCGATATCGGGATTTTTCTTCTGGGGCATAATCGAACTGCCGGTTGAGTAGGCGTCGTCAAGAACAGCAGTGCCGAATTCATGGGTTGTCCAGTAAACAATCTCCTCTCCCAATCTTGAGAGGTTCGTCATGAGAAGAGACAGACAAAATAGCGTTTCCGCGATGAAATCCCGACTGCTGATAACATCCAAAGCATGTTCATGAACGGTGTCGAATCCAAGAAGTTTCGTGGTTAGATGGCGGTCAATTGCGAAAGACGTGCCGGCAATTGCGCCTGCGCCCAACGGATTCATATTGGCTAGCACGTAGGCCGAATCCAACCGCTTCAGGTCGCGGAGTAACATACTGACATACGCCGTTGCCCAAAACCCGAGGCTTATTGGCTGGGCATGCTGCATGTGCGTGTAACCCGGCATTACCGTTTCGGCATGGTTCGACGCAATTTTCAGAAACGCACCGCAAAGTTGAGAAAGTCCGACTTGTGTTGTGAGAATCTGTTCACGAATATAGAGATGCGCGTCAACCAAGACTTGATCGTTGCGTGAACGCGCGGTGTGAAGTTTTCCGCCGTACTCAATTCCGGCGCCGTCAATAAGGTAAGATTCCACATTCATGTGGACATCTTCCTTTTCGGGTTTTAGGACAAAGGTGCCATTGTCGTAATCTTCTTCCGCCCTCCGGAGCCAAATTAAGATTTGCAGGAGGTCTTCATCGGTGATTATTTTGCCCCGCGCCAACATGATGGCATGTGCTTGGCTACCCCATATGTCATACGCGACCATACGCGAATCAGCATCCACAGACTGGGTGAAATCTAAGGTTTCAGTCTTTGTCTCTGAGCTAAATCGTCCGCCCCATAGTTTTGTGGAAGATGTAGTTGACAATATCCGAAGGCTCCCGGCTTGGCGCGTAACACGTGAACAAAACGCAAAAGGTATTATAGCACGTAGGGATGGGGCTTGGCAAGTTGCGCTGAGTGAAGCCAATTGTAGGATGAGATTAGCAATCATCAACTCTTCAAATTTCCGTCTTGCTAGTACCATTTCTCTAAAATTCGAGTGCAAAAAATACACATATCAAGCAAAGACTTTTGAGCGGAGGAAAGTAAGAGGCCTCGTCTCCGCGCAAAGCCGGGGGGCAAGATGCCCCGCCTACGGCGAACGAGAATGATATAATTAAGATTTCGTATGCATTATTATTCAAGCGGAATGGTATATCCATCATCCTTCCCTCCTCCCACATCCCGCGCAATCGGATGCATTCACCCTTGAACAATCGGCAATTTCTATTGACAGCAACCTTCACCTGCTATAGAATCGCTCTCGCATCAGGAAAGGAGGCATTAGGATTCATGATCAGCTTTCCAATTGTAGATACGCATGTGCACGTGTGGCATCCGGGACGCCTACGCTACCCTTGGCTTGGGGAAGTTCCAGCTATAAGTAGGCCTCATCTGTTGGACGACTTTAGGGCTGCTTATGGAACTGTCAGTATCGAATCGTTCGTTTTTGTCGAGTGTGATGTCCACCCGGACGAACGCGTGGATGAGGTCGAGTGGGTGACATCCCTTGTTAAGCACGAGCCACGGATTAAGGGGATTGTGGCATCGGCGCCACTGGAAAATGGGGAAGGCGTGCGGCCCGTACTTGAAAAGCTGGTGGTGAACCCATTGGTCAAAGGCATTCGCCGCCTCATTCAGGCGGAATCCCTAGATTTCTGCTTGCAGCCCGCTTTCATCAAAGGCGTTCAACTGCTGGAGGAATATGGGCTGAGTTTTGATATTTGCATCGTCCAGCCACAACTTGCAAACGTGATTGAGTTCGTCAGGCAGTGTCCGAACAACCAATTCATGCTAAACCATCTCGGAAAACCCGACATCAAGAATGAGGTTTTTCAGCCATGGGCGCGCGAAATCGAATTGTTATCAAAATTCCCTAACGTGTTATGCAAAGTATCAGGCGTTGCAACCTCGGCGGATTTTGAAACATGGAGACCAACAGATTTGAAACCGTATATCGATCATGTTATTGAATGTTTCGGATTTGATCGGGTCATCTACGGCGGTGATTGGCCTGTTTCAACGCAGGCAATCGACTATCCACAGTGGGTTGAAACCTTGGCGTGGGCGGTGGATGGGTGTTCCGAGGACGAAATGAAGAAACTGTTCTGTGAAAACGCGATTCGCTTTTACCGATTAAACGAGTGAACAGCGATAGTGTGACTGGATAAGGAACAATCAAGCGACTGGACAAGGCGTGCGATAGTAACCGTGCGGAAAAGCTACCATGGAGTCCTCTCGTTATTCCCTACAACAAGACCCAAATCGGAGCGCGAGTAGTGAAGGTGTCTAGCCGAAATCCCGGTTTTACGACTTGCTTCTTAACAGCAGATCGCTATAGGAAACCGGAATCAAGTCGGCAGCTGCAATGTGAAGTGTTGCCTTGAGATGATTGTGTTCCGCTTGCGCCTCTGTTTCGCTCTGATTTCGCATCACGGTTTCCAGCTCAACGAACTCGCCGAGGTCGAGAACCTCATCTAGATGAATCCGTGTGTTTCCGTAAATCCATAACTCACGGCGCTTCTTGACGATTACCTTCACCCCAAGAGCGTCAGACATCATCTGTTTAAACGTCGCGCAGTCCGCAATTTCACATAGTTGGTAACGGCTGTACCGCGATTCTGCTGCGTCCGGACGGTCATAGTAGACCAGTGTCGCCGCGTAATCTTCGACTTCACGCAGTTTCAATCTCCCCATCGGGACATTAAAATAGGTATCGACCTGATACAGCGTGCCAGAACATTCCGCTTCAAGTGCATTAAGGTTCGCGCGTAGGAACTCGAGCGACTCGGCTGCCGCCTTGAATTCTAGGTTGCGGAGTGGAAATTCTGACATTTTCGGATTCGTTTTCCCGATTTCGAAATTCAATTCCTATCTTTGAGTGTCATTCGCACGGCGGAATACTCTGAGCCAAATGCCCAAGCGATTCAATTATATCGTACTGCTGAGGTAATCTCAAGGACTATCCCACCTACCTGAATGAGACTGTCTTTGCTCCGTAGGCCTCAGAGGTTGTAGGGAACGTACGTCTGAATGGAGAGTATTATGGTGCTGGCCCCATATCACGATCGCTATTCGCTTGCTTGACCGCTAGCCACTCACTTGATTCTACAATCAGACGCACTCACCCTGAAGACAATTTGGTTTTGCATTGACACCAAACGAGCGATTCCCTTATACTAACACGCTGTCAAATTTTCACTGCTCCAAGCTTGTTCGCAATCAATGCCGATCGAAGAGAAATCCTCGACGACCCAAGATTTCGGGAAGAGATGGGACATCGGACAAAGTTGAGTTGACTATGGAACCCATCCAGGGCGATTGCCGCATTACTTGGCTCTATGATGTGTCATAAAGGCGTAAATTAAGTTGAACACCATCTCCGAGTTTTTTCAAAACAAAACTGTGCTGATTACGGGTGCTACGGGCTTCTTAGGCAAGCCGGTGGTCGCCAAAATTCTCACTGATCTGCCGGATGTAAAGCGGATCTACTTACTTGTTCGCAGTCGAACCAATCCCAATGGCAAAGTGAGTTCTGCCGCTGATCGGCTCGAGGACGAGTTCTTCACGTCAAGCGTTTTTGCAAAACTTAGACATTTTCATGGAGACCGTTTCGATAGCTGGATTCGCGAGAAGGTGCACGGCGTAGACGGCGACTTGACCTACGAACGACTTGGGATGCCTGATGCCCGTTACGAAGAACTACAGGACGAAGTCCAAATCTTCATAAATAGCGGAGGGCTGGTTAACTTCGATCCGCCGATGGATATGTCATTGCACAGCAATGTACTTGGTGCAAAACAGGCGGTTGAGTTCGTCCGCGGATGCAATGACGCCGTACTTATTCACGTTTCGACCGCCTACGTGTGCGGAACGAAGCCGGGGAGGATCAGCGAGGAATTACACCCACCGTACGAAGTTAATGCCCAAAAGATTGCCGAAGAGACCGGAGAAAGAACCCCTCAATCGCTTGAGGAAGAAATTGAAGATGTCCAACAAATTGCGGAAAAGATAAGAGCCGAGGCAGATGAATCCCCTCGAAACGACCAATTCCGACGAGAGGTTTTGGAACAGGTCGGCGAAGAACGAGAAGACAGCGACGGTTATCGTCGTCAGTACGATACCATTCGCAAGAAGTGGATTGAAGAGCGCTTGGTCGATGAAGGGCTGAAACGAGCACAGTCCCGAGGCTGGAATGACACGTACACCTACATGAAAGCGCTGGGCGAACAGATGGTCGCCAAGACGCGGGGCGATTTGCCGGTAGCAATCATTCGCCCTTCGATTATTGAAAGCAGCCTGGAAGACCCGCGACCGGGTTGGCTTGATGGGTTACGAATGGCGGATCCGCTTATCGTTGGTTTTGGAAAGGGGCGCCTGCCCGATTTTCCCGCGGAGCCGGATATTATCCTTGATATCATCCCCGTGGACTTTGTAGTGAACGCCATATTAGTCGCGGCAAAGCAGACCTATCAAAGGCGCGGAATTGAGGTATACCATGTGGCGACCGGCTCCCAAAACCCACTGTATTTCCGAAACATAGTGGACGCCTCTCACGACCACTTTATCAAGTATCCGATGCTGGATAGTGGAAAGCCGATTCCCCCGCCCGTGTGGAAGTATCCCGGTCTTGAGGAATTTCAGGGTAAGTTGTCACGCAAGTTGCGAGCACTCAGAGCGGCGAGTCGAGTGCTTGAACTGATCCCGTTAAAATGGTCGAGACAGCGAAACCGTCGTATCGCCGTGATGCAAAACGCATTAGAGGGACTTCAGTATTACATTCGCATCTATGGTCCGTATACGCGCATTAACTTCGAATTTGAAACTTCCAAGATCGGAGAACTATCCTCATCGCTGACCGCAGGCGATCAGCGCCGCTTCGACATTGACATCTCAAAATTCGATTGGCAGCACTATCTTCAGGATATCCATATACCGGGGATTAAGCGGTTCATACTCAAAATGGACACCGATCCGTCGGTGAAAATGCTCAAAGAAATCGAACGTTCAAACGCGGTACGTCACGATGCTTGTCCGCAGGAAAAGGGCTCAATACAGAACTGTCAGACAATTTTGGATCTCGTTGAGCGGCAAGCCGAGGCGCACTCGGATAATACAGCCTTGCAGATTGAACGAGGCGGGGAGTGGGTACGGTATTCCTACCGTCAACTCTACGATGTATCGCGACAGATCGCGTTTACGTTTTGGAAACGCGGATATCGCAAAGACGATAAGGTGATTCTCATTTCCGAGAATCAACCCGAGTGGGGAATCACCTACCTAGCCGCCATCCAGATCGGTGCCATTGTTGTGCCCATCGATCCCCAGACCGCTAGATTCGAAGTGATAGCACTTGCCGACTTTACGGAGGCAAAAGCGGTTCTCGCGTCCGATTCCCTTTTTGAGCAACTACGCTCTATCTCCGACGAACGAGAAAAGCTGGACGTATTGAATCTGAATCAGTTCTGCGCACCTTCGGTCGCCGAGGGAGTCGTGTCTCCGATTGATGAGGTGCCTGCTGATTTTCCGAATACAGAAATCCAGCCGGAGGCAACCGCATCCATCATTTTCACGATGGGTACGACCGTAGACCCGAGAGGCGCGATGTTGTCTCACAAGGGGTTTCTGGCCAATCTCCACGCTGTCGCGCAGGTGCTTCCGCCAGCCGAAACAGATCGTGTCCTAGCCATTCTTCCGCTGTATCATGCCCTAGGGTTCTCCTGCAGTTTTCTGATGGCTATCTACGGGGGTGCCACTGTCACCTACATCAATACATTCAAACCAACTGCGATATTGGAATCCATGCGCGAAACGGAAACTACCGCCATTATCGGGGTTCCGCGCTTGTACAAATTGCTCTATGACGCCATTGAGAGGTATGTGCTGAAAACCCCGATTGAAACGAACGAGCCGGTTGATTCAGCGGTGATTGAACACGTTAAAAAGGCATTGGGAGGGCAGATCCGCGTCCTTATTAGCGGCGGTGCCGCCTTGCCGCGTCAGGTTTACGACGGATTCAAGCGTTTCGGATTCACAATCCTTGAAGGCTACGGTATGACTGAAACGGCGCCCGTGCTAAGCGTGAATCCTGCCGGGAAGAGCAAAGCCGGTTCCGTCGGGCTGCCGGTAGATGAGGTGGAGTTTCAGATTGTCGATCCGGATGCAAACAGTATTGGCGAGATTGTCGCAAAGAGCCCAAGTACGATGGCCGAATACTATCGAAATCCCGAGGCAACTCGGCAAGTCCTCCGAGATGGGTTTCTCTATACCGGAGATCTCGGCTACATTGATGAAGACGGCTACCTCTTTCTGACGGGACGCAAAAAAGATGTCATCATTGGCAGCACAGGGAAAAACATCTATCCGGTCGAACTTGAGGAACTATATCGACATAGTCCAGATATCTCCGAGATTTGTGTAGTTGGAATTGACCCACCGGCCTCGTTCGGCGAGGAAGTACACACAGTAATTGTGCCGAATTGCTCGGAGCGCGACGCTCGGGAAGAAATTCAAGAATCGATTCAGAAACATCTGCAAACATGCGCACGCAGCCTCCCCACGCATCAGAATCTTCAAAAAGTGCATTTCTGGGAGGAGGAGTTACCCAAGACATCCCTCGGCGAGGTCGACCGTCTCCTCGTAAAGGCGATGCTATTCAAACAGCTCGCGGCGGACGCCGCACAACCCGCCGTTTCCGCCGAAGAGACCTCTGCAAATGTGGCTGTTGGAGAGTGGGAGCCGGGCAGCCGGGCAGCCGAGGTTGTCGGCGAACTCGCGCGATTGTCACGCGTTCCGCCAACTCGCATCCGTGCGGACAGCGCCTTGGACACAGATCTCGGATTGGATTCGATGACCCGTCTTGAACTGCTGTTGCTGCTTGAAGCCAAACTGAGTAAACAGGTGCCGGACGAGGTCGCTGCTAGGGTTCGCACGGTCGGAGATGTGATTGATGTTGTCAACACGCTAGACGCGCAGGCCGCAGCGGATGCCATTGATACGTCCCTTGAATCCTCAATCGCCGCGGAGCATGGGGCACTAGACGTGCGTCCGAGCCATTTGGCTAAACTTATTCGCTTCGGCATTCAGGCAATCTTCCGACGCCGGTTCTCGCTTCGGTGCGTTGGGTTAGAATACATTCCAATCGGAGCGCCCTACATCATCGCGTCAAATCACAGCAGCCACTTGGATACACCGGCAATTATAACCGCACTAGGATCGGAATCAAGAAAGTTACGCCCCCTTAGTGCAAGAGACTACTTCTACAACAGTCGAATGAAAGCGTGGTTTGTTAGCCAGTGCCTCAATGCGTTGCCGTTTGATCGGACGGAAAATTCCCTCCAAGGCCTTCGCGTTGCACAAGAAGCGCTCCTACGACACGAAAACTTGCTCATCTATCCGGAAGGCACACGTTCCTTAAATGGAGAGTTCCAGCCCTTTAAACCGGGACTCGGTCTGCTTGCATACGAAGCTGGTGTACCGGTAGTGCCCGTGCACGTAAGAGGCACCTATGAAGCGTTGCCCAAGGGCAAGTCATTACCCGGAAAAAGTAAGGTTCTCGTTGTTATCGGGGAGCCGGTCGCGCCCGGTTTCGCGGAAGACTCTACCATGCAAACGAGTAAGCGCGAAATCTACCGGAAGATTACGGACGAAGTGCGAACCCGAATTGAACATTTGCGTGACACGGCTCATGAATAGCCTAAACGTAACTATGGAATTTCTCGATGCAGTGGCACGCACAAGTGACAAAAATGTCAACCCGCAAGTGGCTGCCTTCTTCGACGTTGATGGCACGCTTGTGAATTCGACAATTGTCCACTATTATGTGCGGTTTAGGTTGCTGTCGCTCCGTCCATTGGCTCGCCCGTTTTGGCTAGTTTGCTTCCTCCTGAAAATCCCCTATTACCTCCTGTTGGACCGCATTAGCCGAACCAAATTCAACCAAGTTTTCTACCGAAACTACCGCGGTATGGAGGTGGAACGGCTGAAAAAATTGGCTCTAGGCTCGTTCGATGCCCTTCTCGGATCGAAGATTTTCCCGGCGGCAGCGGATCAGATTCGTGAACACAAAGCCAAGGGCGATCTTATTGTACTAGTGACCGGTTCGCTTGATTTCATCATTACCCCGCTCGCAGATTATTTGGGTGCAGACCACATGTTGTCCATTTCTCTCCGTGAACAGAATGGAAAATCTACGGGGGAGTTGATGTCCGCGCCGCTTGGGGAGGAGGAAAAGGCGCGCGTGGTGAAAGCCTTCGCGCACGAGCACGGGATTGAACTCGCCGCGAGTTTCGCTTACGGCGATAGCCGCGCCGACCTGCCGATGTTACGCTGTGTTGGCACACCCGTAGTGGTGAATCCGGGAAAGGCGCTCCGGCAGACAGCGACCGAGTCGGGTTGGAAGATTTGCGAGTGGAATTTAAAACCTGATTAATGCTTTTCGGATCTACGCATTTGGAATCTAGGCGACTGAAGGACGGTTGCTCGACGCAATAATCGGTGGCGAATGAAGTTGGGATTGTTGGGAAAAACATTCGTTATACGCTACGAAGAATCTCCAAGGTTCTAATCTTTAAAGATAGCATCAATTTACGGGCTTCAATATTCAATCTACAATGAATCGCGGGGGCGGTATGAAAGTTGTGCGCTACTTTGAATCTCTTTCTGAACCAAAGGACACAATGTATGTCGAGATTGATAGCGAGTATCGATTTACGCGGCGGGGAGAAGACTGGGCAAAATTTCGCCAGGATCTCATTGAGTTGATTAAACAGACGATTTCGGACGAGTTGGCGGATCGATTCAGCGAGAATACCCAGGACTGGGTATCCGATAATCCTGCGGAGACATAAGGTACGGCTGACAGATGCGGGAAAACTTTCTCCTCGACAAAGGCAGTGTGCAATCCTCACTGGATGAACTTATCGCTTACGCCCAATCACTGACCGATGAGGGGGAACTAGGACGCGCGATCCAAGCCTATGATACGGTTTTACTTGTCGCGTCGGAAGCCGATGTGCTCGCCGGTGCCAATTTCCAACTCGGTTTAATCTACCGAGAATGGAATGAAATCTTTGCGGCGCAAGGATTTTTTGGCAAGGCGCACCAACTCAATCCCGAGTTTACGGAATACAAGGATGAGTTGAGCGCATTGAATCAAGAAATAGCGGAAAACCAGCACATGGTTTTTGAGGAGAGAGCTCGGAAAAATAGCGATCAGATTGTTTCGTTGTTCCGAATTGCCACTGGCTTGAAACTGCTTCAGATGGATAAAAGAGTTCAAGCCTACCCCCTGATGAAGAGCCGCACCAAAATTTATCCGAACGCCGCCGTCGCGAAACATCTACTCGCCGACGTGATAATTACAGACGAGGAGAAAAACAGCGCGATTGAATTCCTGGAGGAACGAGGCTGGCTCGCGAGTGCGCAGTCGAATCGCTACGCCATTCAAGACAGCGGATTATGCGTTTTTTATACCGAACTGGCGAAATTGCACGTCCTCAATGAAGTCTATGACGAAGCCGCATCCTGCTACGAACAAGCGCATTGGTTGGATGATTCAAACTCAGACGTACTGTGTCACAAGCTCATCTGTGATGCCAATGCTCAGTTATGGGAAGATGGCTTTTTGACGCTTGAGCAGACCGAGGATGCCCCGACAGGAGATGTGGATCCAGCCGACTATTATCGAGCGGTCGCTCAAATCTGCGGGGTTGCTTATCAATCGGAGGGAAATGAAACGATGGGTAAACGCGCGATTAAGGCGTGTCAAGACGCGCTAGCGATATCTGGAAAGGACAAGGAGATTTCGCGTTTACTAAAGACGTTGGAGTCCACTGCCAGTCAGGAGACAGCAGAGGATAAACCTCGGGGCAAGAGGTGGTGGCAGCGGTGAAGAGAACGGCGTGGCCGTAAAAACTCCCCGGCACATCGCACGTGAAATGGTAATCATCCACCCGACCTACGAACTCCCCGATCGACATCGAAATAAACAGGATCCGGCTTCACCCACTCCTCCGCCCCATCCTCCCAGACTTCGCGTTTCCAAATTGGCACAACTTGCTTGAGCCGATCCATGGCGTATTTGCACGCTTCGAATCCGTCGCTGCGGTGCGGAGATGCCACGGCGACGGCGACGCTCACCTCGCCAATCTCCACCCGTCCGACGCGATGTATCATGGCAACGCGATCCAGCCTCCACTTTTCCTGAATCTCTTGAGCAATCTCTGCCATCTTTTTTTCCGCCATCGGCGCGTAGGCTTCATATTCAAGGTACAACGTTCTGCGTCCGCCTGTGCTGTTCCGCACGGTGCCCAAGAAATGCACGATTGCCCCGGCATCATCAGCTTCTACAGCGCGAATAACACTTTGAGAATCAATGACTTCACCGGTAATTTTGAACAATTTAACCTCCCGTCACCGGCGGAATCAGTGCGACTTCATCTCCCTCGGAGAGCTGGGTGCCCTCTGTCGCATACTCCCAATTAACGGACATCTGCATTACCTGATAAAATTCTGTAATCTCGGGCCATTCCTCCTCAAGACGATCGAGAATATCTCTCAAGGTCGCCTCTTCTGGCAACTCCATCTCCTCTTCCTCTCTCCCCAACTCTTCGTGACACACAGCAAAGTATTTTACTGTAACTTTCATGAACTCTCCTTAAGCAGGCGTATAGTGGACATTTCCTATGGTCTGAGCGGTTGCCAGCAAAAAGAAATTATACATCAATTTAGAATTGAACACAAAACAAAATGCGGTGGATGATGGTCAGTCACTAGTCAAAAGCGGCGCGTAACGATAGATGAAAGCAAGTCGGCGACTGTCTGATCGCCAATGGAATCAATCTAGATTGTTTTGATCGAGATTTCTGACTCTCCAAATTCGGTTTTTGCTTTTGACTTTTTTGGGGGCTCTAAGCTATACTGTAACAATTGATTAGTCGAGGGTGATTCACCATTCGAGGTGTGTGGCACTCATCAAATCCGTCGTAACATTCAGTTCTTAAGATTCAAGTTGGCGTTTCGGATCGAACGCTTGCGTTATGCAAACGGTCTGAAGTTCAAGAGATAGCTTCCAGAATGGACGGAACTTCACTCCGCTACTCCCTTCGAAACTCCCACAGTCAAAGAAATATATGTGATAAAAGAGGAACTTTCTCCTCTTTCGACTGACCTCGGTCAATCACGCCGTCGAATGCCCGAAACACGATTCATACATCCTTATGACATAAACCCGCAAATGCACGATTTCCTCAAAGAACTTGATTCGCTAAGCACCTCTGGTTTCAGTTTTTTGTTCAGATGGAGGTTTAACCCGCATAATGCAAAGAGTTAGTGATTTGGCTGTCACGAGGCAAGGTCATTCCGTCGTGGCACAAAACAAACAGTTTGGAGTAAAGTTCGATCTTTCAAAAGGAACATGGGATTATGTAGATAAGACAGGACATACGATTATCAAAAATGCTTACACGAGGATTCTACTTCAAGATGGGACAGCACTTGCCACTTCAGAATCTGATGCAACTCGTGAGTTCATCGCTGAGGCCACCCAAGAAGATGAACTAGGCGTTTATCAGCCGGTGAAGTTTTCATGCCAATCGGACGCGAAGGGCATACGAATTAACCTGTACATGAAGTGCTATAGCAAAGCGCGTTACGTAATTCTGACAGTAGGCGTCGAGAACTTGGGTGATGCTGACATTAGGTTAGAACGGATTACAGTTATAGGCGTGTCCACGCTCAATCCGGATGCGCGTGGTGGTGTTTACTTGGGAGGAACTCCTTCGGATTACCATCTTTTTCTTAATGTGAACCCGTCTCTTAACCAAGGGGTTAGGAAGGTATTTGACGGGTTCAGCATGAACAAGAAAATCTCGACGCAGGCTTGTTACGACGGTGTCCTTTATGATACGAGCAGCCAGCGCTCATTAGTTTTTGGCTTTCTTAGCGCCCATAAATGGTGGTCAACCGTTGATGTCGGATACGATTCTCAAACGCAAAAAGATCAGAAAGAGAAAGGGATAGACGGTTGGGCATTGCGTCATCGGTGTGAATATCAGCCGTGTGCGCCCGGGATGGAAATGAAGTCGGAACTCGCCTATCTCAATTTTTGCGATCTTCCCTTAGACTCCTATCAACTTTACACTGAATTGGCAGCGAAGCACATGAATGCACAAAAATCAGACGGTGTGTTTTCCGGATGGAACGCTCAACGTATCGGCAAGAAAAAGAGGGGAGATGCGTCTTATATTCTTGGTCAAGTCAACCACATTTCACAAAATCGACTGTTCTATCCCTCCCAACCGGGCAGCTTGGAATACATCCAGATCGAAGATGAGTGGCAGCAGTCGATCGGGAGCAACACTGTGCATCCGCAACGCTTTCCGGATGGGATGAAATCTGTTGTCGACAAAATTCACGCAAAAGGTTTGAGAGCCGGAATCCGATTCGATCCATACAGTGTTGCAGTTGGCTCCAATTTAGTCAAAGACCACCCGGAATATTTCCTGAAAGATCGTAATAACAAACCTGCCACTTTGGCGCTGGAAGATGGTATGACGGTCGCATTACTTGACGCTTCGCAGCCTAAAGCACGAGCGAATATACGGGGACGCCTCCGTCAGATTATTGATGAGTGGGGGTGCGATCTTATCAAGGCGGATTTGCTGTCTTATACCGTTGGCCCACTGGCAGAATTTGGCGATTTTGTTTGGCACGATGAATCGCTCACCTCTGTTGAACTCTACCGTCTCGGAATTCAACTATTGAACCAAGTAATCAGAGAGAGCCCTAGTGAAGCGCTTCTCGAAGGAAGCAACGCGTGCTCGGCGCCAAGTATAGGAGGATTCTCACTGAATTCCCCGCTTTCGAGCAATGGGGGCTATTTTGGCAGTGGGCAATGGGACGATTCGCGCGGGTTGAAGCACATGATTAGTACGCACGCCGCGTATATGTCGATGCACAAAACCGCATGGACGAATGAGTTCGGCGCAATAGCGATCAATGAACCACGCCCTATCAACGAAGCTATCGTGGCAATGACGGCGGCAGCCTTGAGCGGGGGGATTATAACATGTGCCGATGAGTTTTCATCGTTGACCCCGGCACGTGCGGAAATGTTGGCGAAACTGTTCCCTCTAACGGGAAAATCGGCAACGCCGGTTGACCTTTATCAAAATAGATATCCGCAGATTTGGAACATGCAGGTGCAGGCGTCGTTTGATTCCTGGAATGTCTTGGGAGTGTTCAATTGGAAGGACCAGGTCGATGATGTCAATCTAGACTTGGGCTCGCTCGGTTTGGATGCATCGAAATTCTATCTCGTACACGATTTTTGGAATCGGCAGTATTTAGGTGTCGTCCGGGGACGAGTAGCCGTGTCGGATATGCCGTCACGTTCGGCAAGACTCCTCTGTTTACGTGCTGAACGAGATACACCGCAACTGGTTTCCACGGACATTCACTTTACTCAGGGAGGTGTAGAAATTCTTTCTGCCGGCTGGGATCGAAAAAGTCAGAGTTTCCTCGTCGCCTGCAAATCACCCCGTCACGGTAAGGGGACACTATTTATCCATGTGCCGGAGGGGTATGTTCCCGCCGGGACATCCTGTTACGGCGCAAACTATCAGTACAGATTGAACGCCCCAATTTACGAGTTGACCTTCAGCCCGACAAACGAGTTGGTACATGCCAGTTTACGATTCGAGAAAACATCGGGTTAAAAGCGGGAATGGATTTAGATTGCTTGCTCGAAGACGAAAGGCGCGAACTGGAGAAGACTGGACACTGGCGTTCGCTGCGCTCCACGATGAGTGCCCCGACGGGACGTGTTCTCCTTGACGGCCGTGAGGTAATCTCGCTTGCCTCCACAAATTATCTCGGCTTGAGTACGCATCCCGAGGTAGTTCAGGCTTGCAGCGAGGCGACGCTGGAGTATGGAACCGGCGCAAGCGGGTCACGGCTAATCGCGGGCAATAGCCACCTATACGAAATTCTCGAATCGAAAATCGCAGGGATGTTGAACACGGAAGCCGCGTTGGTTTTTAGTTCCGGCTACCTCGCCAACATTAGCACAATTCCTGTCCTCGTTGGCGAAGGGGATCTCATTCTGAGCGATGAACGGAACCACATTAGCCTCATTGAAGGATGCCGACTCAGTAGAGCTACCAAGCTAATCTATAGTCACTGCGATCCGCACCACCTGAGAAAGTTGCTTTCCGAAGCCTCAAATCATAGGCGTCGGCTAATTGTGACCGACGGCGTTTTCAGTATGGATGGCGATTTTCCGCCCCTTGCAGAAATCTGTGACATAGCGGAGGCCTACGATGCCATGTTACTGGTGGATGACGTGCATGGGTTCGGGATATTCGGAAATTCTGGCGGCGGAATCGTAGATTATTTGGGAGTGGGCGATCGCGGAATCATCCAGATCGGGGCGTTAAGCAAAGCGGTGGGGGGCATCGGTGCATTTGTGGCGGGGAGTCAATCACTGATTGACCTTCTGATAAACCGGGCGCGCGGGTTCATCTTCACCACAGGTCTTCCACCCGGTGCCTTAGCGGCTGCGTCCGCTGCAATTGATTTAATCCGGTCAAATTTCGTTCAGCGCCACAAGCTGTTTGCAAACGTTCACACCCTCAGATCCGAATTATCGGACGCGGGATTTCGACTGCTTCCGAACGAGACCCACATCCTCCCCCTAATCCTCGGGGACGCGAAAAGGACGACCCAATTTTCGGATGCGTTGCTGAACGAGGGTGTTTTTGCTCCCGGGATCCGTCCTCCAACGGTGCCAAGCGGCACAAGCCGCCTGCGGATTACGCCGACAGCAAGCCACACACGTGAAGAGTTGCAGGAAGCGCTTGAAGGGTTCATCGCGGCACGAACAGCCGCGGCCCGGTTTTGCTAATCAAGTGCTAACCCAGTAGACTTCCGCAATCGGGTGGCATCGTCACGAAAAAGGGTTGTTACCTTGGACTTGCCGGTGGATACGAGGCGTCGCTAAAACATCGGATATCCCGGAGCAGTCTCTTGTAAGACAGATTCAGGATGGCATTACTAACCTGTTATCAGAACTGAGATTTGCCGACGCATAGAAATTCACACCTTCTCTCCCGCCTTTTTTTGTGGATAACACCCCCTGCAATTTTCCGTTTAGGGATGGGAGCCTGAACTCAAGACCGTTTATTCCCCTCTCCCTTCCAGCAATGCGGCTATATCTTCTGGAAGATTCACATCATTTTTCTTCTCAAAGTCTGCCACGCTTTTGTAATCGCTATGGAATGCAGCGATTATATCAACGCCTTTGCTCTTCGCTGTGGTTATGTCTGCCCTTGCTTTTGCCCATTCTCGCAGGTGTAATCTTGCCTCACCACGATTATGATATGCCTCAGCAAAACCTGATTTGAGTTCTATCGCTTTGCTGTAATCACTGATGGCGCGATCGTAATCGCCTTGATTGTAGTAAACAATGCCGCGATTGTTATAGGTATCAAGTTCATTGGGTTCTAGTTGTTCCACTATGTTGAAGTTCGCAATGGCGCGGTCGATCTCACCGTGTGTGGCGTAAGCCAAACCGAGATTATAATGTGCTTGAACACGATTAGATTTGTCGTCAGATTTCAGGTTTTTCACTGTTGTGAAATCTACAATTGCGCTTTCAACCTCGCCTTATTCGGCGTAAGCAACTCCGCGATTATTGTAACCTTCTACAAATTCGGGTTTAATTATTATGGCTTTGGTGAAATCTTCAATGGCACAGTCATACTTCCCTTTGCTCATGTAGGCAATTCCTCGATTGTTGTAGGCTTCAACAAAATCCGGTTTGGCCTTTATCGCTTTCGTAAAATCTTCGATGGCACAATCGTATAGACCGTCTTCATAGTAAGAAAGTCCGCGAATGTTACATACCACGGCCTCACGTCGTTTTTGACGTGCCTTTGGTCCGCGATTAATCCGTGCTGGATCTGGCCTGTTTTCTTTCAAATAAGTTTGATAATCAAATTCCGACTCTTTTGTAGTATTCATCGCGCAATCCCTCGTCTGCATCAAAAGCAGTGATTAACCGATAGACAGGAAGATCTTCTTCGGAAAATACAATCGCCAGTTCGCGACCACCGGTACTTCTTACTATTAACATCCACCGTCCTTCATGTCCTTCAGGATCAGGAAATTAATATCCATCCGAATCATCGAATGCAGAGACCACCTCGTAAAACTGGACATCGTGATGCTGTTGAACTCTATTGTATTTGTTTTCATCCCATACAAAACCAATATCCATCCCATGGACTCCAATTGCTAATTGCAGCTATCGAAAAAGCAGGTACCGAAAGTTCTTGCTTGTCGTTCGATTAATTTGGCAAGGCTCTCCGTTTGAAGGCGGCAAGACTTTCGTGGTGGTTCCGAAACGTTAAAAATGCCAATCCCGTTGTTTCCAGCAATCGGCAGGTTTGATTTGGCTTTTCCCCGTGCTCGCAGGTACCAACTTGCTAATCCACAATTGCAATGAGCCGCGACACGTTCCGGTTCTTTTCTGCCTCCCTGTTATGATGCTTTCTAGTACGGCGCTCATTGACGTGATTGCTATAAGCAAGCGTAACAAACCGGGATTAAACTACTCGTTAACCAATGTAAAAAAGGCGGCAGAGATTTAATTCAACCCCTGCCGCCAATATCAAACAGCATACACTTGAGACACTCGGCAATGACCGAGACGTCTGAACTTCAATTATATAGCGAATTCATGCCGATGCAACCCAGAAACGAAAATTGAGCCTAGTACCTAAGGGGTGCCGTGCTTCTGCTCTTTTTCCCAATCCTTAGCACCTTCTCGTGTTGTGGCACGCCCCACCTTTTTTACATGAAGATCTTCTCCGTATTCTCGCTGGTGCTCATCTTCCCGCCGGTCCAGGTCATTGGTAATTCCACTTCGAATGATTTTATTTCCTCGTTTCAAATGATACTTGTAGGTATTGCGGGATGCCATGGTTCTCACCTCCTCTTACTCTATGCATTGTAACATACGTATAGAGGATTGTCAAAACCCAGTCGCCCTTTCTCTCAGGGGCAACTCGCACCGTGAATATACTACCCGACAATTCCTGTCTTCAGATACGGCGACGTTTGCATCAGGGTTGGACATACAATCAGCCTAAAATCCGCACAGCTATACATCGCAGACTCCCGCTAGCAAAGGGATCTCTATGAAATGACATTATACAACACAGGGTGAGGTGAAAGAGGCATGTTCGGTGGGAATACTATTCACCGTCGGCTACTTTTTCTTCTTGAGGCAGGGGATAAACAATACGTTTACAGCTTGAGCACTGCACAACCTTTTCGAACTTGCGGGCTTCCTTCAACGTCTGCGGCGGGATTGCAATTCGGCAACCGCCGCACGCATTATTTTTTACTATCGACACAAACGCTGTTTTGCTGCGCCTACCCCACGCCTGATAACCAGTCATCAAATCCTCATCTATGTCAGGCGAAAAACGTTTGCGTTCCTGTTGCTGCGCCGTGACCGCGGCTTCTAAATCTCGACCTTCCTGTTTATATGTAGCCTTCTGTAAACCGACTTTCTCCTTCTCTGCATCAAAGGACGCCTGCTCCCGCCGAAGTTCCGCTTGAATTCGATCAATATCCAACATGATTCCGAGGATAGAGTCTTCAACTTCCGATTCCTTCTTCTGTAAATAACCGATCTCTGTGTCCAGCGCCTGATACTCTTTGTTGGTTTTCACTTCGCGCAGTTGAGTTTCGTATTTCTGACGTTGTTCCAGATGGTCGGCGAGCTCCGCATTTCTTGAACGCAATTCTCGTTCCGCTTCTGTGAGCACTTCTTTCTTTGCGTCCAATGCCCCCTGATGTACCTGAAAACCTTCTTCCAACTTTGCAATCTTTAGCGGTATGGTTTGGCGTTGCTGATGTAGTGACAAGATGGTCAACTCAAGTTGTTGAAGTTGGTGAAGCAAGCCAAGTTGCACTTGTAGGTTGGATTTAGGCATAGCTTTCGGATTCCCGTTCAAGGAGATAGGCAAAAAAGATCCCCAACTGGTATAGTACGATTAGCGGAACTGCCATCAGAAACATGGAGAGCGGGTCCGCCGGAGTCAGCAGCGCCGACATGACAAAGATTCCGACCACAGCGTACCTCTGTTTTTCACGAAATCCCTTTGAGTTAACAACACCGATCCGCGACAGAAACGCCATCACAATCGGAAGCTCAAACGCAATCCCAAATCCCAATAGTAGCCGGGTAATAAAGTTCACATACTTCTCAATGTCCCAACGGTTCGCCATGTTGGGGTAGAGATTCGCGGAAAAGTGCAGAACAGCCGGAGTGACAATTAGGTAAGCAAATATGACGCCGACCACAAAAAAGACGACGATAACGAGAAAAAGTGGTAGGGCATACCTTTTCTCGTGCTGTGTCAAGGCTGGAAATATGAATGCCCAAATTTGATAGAGCACAATCGGTAAAGCGAGCAGTAAGCCGCTCGCAATGCTGATTTTGAGATATGCCTTGATTCCTTCAACAGGCCCAATCTTTAGTAGTTCGGCTTCAACATTCGATGCGCCGGCTTTCAAGGAAACCGATAGAAACCCCATCATCGAACCCTCTTCGCCAATCGTGCGGTCAATAATGCCTGCCAGTATGGTGTTGATGGAGGTCTCCATCGGAAATCGCAGGATCGCCTCGACCGGACGACTGAACGATAAACTCAGAATGCTAAAGGCGCCGATTGCGATGGCTATCACAATAAGCCGCCGTCTCAATTCTTCGAGATGTTCCCAAAAAGTCATCGATGCATCTTCGGGATTTGACATGGTGCCTATAGTCGACTACTTCCCTTTGTTCTCCGGCTTGGTTGAACCTGCCTTAGTGTCTTGGGGTGCAGGTTTTGTCGAATCCGCGTCAGGGTCTATCGATTCCGTGAATTCTCTTTGAACCTCCTTCCCGGCGCTTTTAAATTCTCGAATTGCCTTCCCAAGTGATCGTCCCATTTCCGGTAGACGTTTAGGCCCAAATATCACAAGGACAACCACGAGGATAATGATCACTTCCCATACGCCTGGTGCACCCATCGTTCCAACTCCTCCTTAAGCCTTATTTATCAGCACAATTGCACGTCCAGAGGTTGACAATCGTGTACAGGAGATTATGTAATTATAACGGATTTCCTAGGGATTTGCAATCGTTTTGTCATCCAGAATTTACCGCGTGAGCACTATTGTCGGCGCAACAGATGCTCCTGTCTTGTGTACAGCAGTCGGTCGTCACTGCATCTATGGTTTGATGGCAAACTCTAGTTGATGATGCGCTTCCCGAAGAGCAGTTTCGACTTCAACGGGAGTGTCGCCGCGCGCAAAGATGAATCCGAGGTAGCGTTTTCCCTCCGGGAGCAGCACAACTTCCTGACCGATGGGAATCGTAATTGTGACCTCCTCAATCCCCTCGACAGCCGCCGCTTGTTCCTGACCGCATACTTCTCGCAGGATTCCGGCGTGCGGAATGGGAATCATCATCACGCCGGCTGCCGCTCCTTCGCGTTCAAGCGAAGCAACGTCCTGACCAATAGCATGACGGATGATCAATTCTTCTAATGACATTCCGGTCCCGAAGCGAAGGATGCGGGCGCATAACCCCCCAATCGATCGAGGCGCGATTTCGAGCATCCAAGCACAGTCGTCCTTTACCCGAAGCTCGGCATGTACCGGTCCCTCCCTCAAACCCAGTGCCTTCGCCGCATCTGCTGTGCAAGAAGAAATCTCCTGCTGCACAGCGGGTGGAAGTCGAGACGGCGTTATGTAGAGTGTTTCCTCGAAAAAAGGACCATCAAGCGGATCCGGCTTGTCGAAAATGGCAAGCACCTTGAGTTCACCTTGCACCACAATGCCTTCAAGTGCGACCTCGGTGCCAGGGATGAAGCCTTCGACGAGCAACTGTTCGGCGCTGCCGCGATGCTCATCCTCCTCGCTTGACGATCGGAGAATGGCGACCACCCGATGGAAGGCGTCTACGAACTGTGCCGTGTCGTTTGCCCGAATAACGCCGCGGCTCGCCGAAAGGGAAAGAGGCTTTAGGACACACGGGTAATCTATCTGATTCGCAATCTTCTCCGGGTTTTCATCGACGGAGCACAAATTGAACCACGGCGCGCGCAGACCTGCGTTGACAAGAATTTTTCGCAGTTGATGCTTGTTACGCGTTGCATAGGCGGATTCAATCGTGTTGTGCGGAAGAGACAATTCTTTTGCCGCCATTGTGGCGAGGATAGTTGTGTCATCGTCCACCCCGACAACGGCATCAATCGGGTAGTTTTTTGCAAATGCGGAGATTTTTTCCATGGCCGGTTCCGGACAATGAAAATCTAGTGAAAGCGACTTTAGCGGCGATAGTTTGGAGAGCGTTTGCGGATGGTCTGACGCGATGACAACCTCCACGTCAAGTTTCCGCGCGGCAGCCAAGAAAGCGCTTGCGCGGTACGTTCGCGTGGGCAGCAACAGAAGAACGCGCGGTTTACGATCGACTAGGTTGAATTTCATAATTATAGAAAACGGCACACGGCATACGAGATTGCGCAGAAACAGGCCGCCAATTTCACAATGATTTCAGAGTCTGAACTTGGATGTTACATCCAATCCCCTGTTCTTGTCACTTACTGATTGCGAATTAGTTTCAATTTTTTAAAGCGACGCATTGAGGTAAAGGGATTACTCTTGACAGCTAATAGGATTTGTACCAAGATACGCAAATTCCATTTGCCTCATCACTCCAACGCCAAACGTGATTATGACACGCATCTTATACCTGAGCGGTTCAATCCTCGGCGGCGCTGAACGCCAACTGTTCTATCTCGTTACCAATCTGGACCGCAGCCGCTATCAACCCACGGTCGTATGTTCTGAAAATGGTGTGTTCACCGATCAACTACGCGCCGCAGGAATTGACACAGTCATCCAGCCCCTTCCAGCATGGCGAAAATGGAAACAACTATTCCATCGCTACCCCGCTGCGTCTCGACTTACTCAAATCGCCAGACAGCGTCAGGTTCAGTTGATTCATGTCTCCGACTCATGGCACAATCCCTACTCAATTCGCGTAGCCCATCAGTGTAGGATTCCAATCATTTCTCATGTCAAGGCTCCCATTCGTCCCGATCAGGTCAGGAAGTACGGTTTTCAGGACATTTCCGCGATTATTTCAATTTCGGAGCAATACACGCTTGCTTTTCTTGAAGCGGGTATTCCATCCGACAAAATTAATGTAATTGTCAACTGTGTTGACTTATCCGCATTTGAACCAACCAGGGTAAAACAAGACATCCTACTCGGTGAATTTGCCCTGCGGCGATTCGTGATAGGCATGGTGGGTCGGATTGAACCGTTTAAGCGCCAGAAGGAATTTGTCAAAATAGCGTCGCACGTCCTTAAAGCGCGCCAAGATGTCAGTTTTCTAATTATTGGCGGAACGCAGCCAAACCCCGCGCACCTTGCGTACGAGCGGGAACTCCGCCAGTTAATCTCCGAACTGAATCTGACGGAATATGTTACCTGCACTGGTCATCGCGAGGACATGCCGGCTGTCATGCAGGGCTTGGACCTTCTAGTGACGCTTTCGGCGGGAAGTGTCATCCCCGAAGCCATGGCGGCGGGAAAACCGGTCATTGCCACACCGATTGGAAGTGCGGTTGACATGATTGAAGATGGCAAAACAGGGTGGGTCGTTCCATCACGTCCGATCAAAGGTATCGCCGCCAAAATCGCGCAATTTACCGGGAATCCCTCACTTTGCATGCAGATGGGAAGGTCCGCGCGCGCGCATGCCGAGGAGCATTTAAGCATTGCCAGCCATGTCGAACAGGTGCAAGCAGTTTATGACCGATTAATTTAGGGGCATTTTGCGTGGTAGGGGACGCAGATCTGCGTCCCCTACAACAACAGACTGCTGACCGTTCAGAATCGTTATTCCTCGGGCATTCGGCTGAATCGTGTAAGAATGTTGCCTATTTTGTCCTGCAACGCGCGGCGTGGATTGGACGAACCTACATAGTGGCTCATTAGCATAGCGAACGCCAGAATCTCACCGTCTGCCGTCATTGCATACCCGGCAAGGGTTGTTACTCCTCTCAACGTGCCTGTTTTAGCACGCAAAACTCCATCAGACCGCATGTCTTTCATCCGCCACGAAAGCGTTCCATCAACACCGGCAACCGGGAGCGACATTACATACTCGGGCATCACTGAAAAATCTTGGAACATGTGCACCAGCAGATTCGTGAGCATTGAGGTAGACAACAGATTGTAGCGTGAAACGCCCGATCCATCCGCCAGCGAAGACTGAGTTGTACCGATCCCGGCTTCGCTCAGGAATTCGTTAATCACTTGCAACCCCTTTTGCGACGTTCCAGCTGCGCCAACCACCTCGGCACCAAGCGTCTTTAAAAGCAACTCCGCGATGAGATTGTCGCTGCGTTTATTCATTTTGCGAACAATGAGAGAGAGTGGCAGCGACGTGTGAACTGCAATTTCTACCGCGCCGACCGGAACCACCCCCTGCCGAACCACGCCGTGAACCGAGATGCCGTTTCGAGCAAGTGCCTCCCTAAACAGCGTACCGCAGAATAGTACGGGTTTGACGATATCCACCCGTCTACGCACCGCATCTTGGCAGACCGGCACGAATCCGCGAATCGTCAGCACATTGGCTGGGACGGGTTCTGTTTGACGTTCGATTAGCAGGTTACCAGTCTCAGAAGCAGCAACTGTTACCGCATCGTTGAGGACCTTCAAATATTCTGTCGGCGGATCAAGCCTAAAGCGCACCGGTGCCCCGATATCAGCGCCGGGCGACACCGTAACCGTTACGCCGTTGTGATTAATGGTCAACGCACTTTGATGCGCATAATACCCGCCAATCGGACCATCGTCCCACATCCAGCCCTTCCCCTTGGGAACATCGTCAAAATAGGCGTCATTAACGACAATATCACCATCAATCTCCTTGACTCCGGATTGGACAAGCGTTTCAACCATATCTTCCAAGTGTTCGACGGCAAACAGGGGGTCGCCTCTCCCTTTGAGATAAACATTCCCTTGGACTCGGCTACCTTCAATTCCTTCGGCATAAAGCGTTGTGTGGAAGCGGTAGTTTGGCTTCAGTTTAACAAGGGCGGCGGCGGCGGTGAGTAGTTTCATTGTGGAGGCGGGATGATATAACTTTTCAGCGCCAGACTCAAAGAGAATTTCACCCGTCTTGACCGACACCACCTTAATGCCGATATTAGAGGGGGCAAGCAGCGGATCGTTCAAAACTGTCTCAATCTCCGCCTGCAATTGATGGAAAACGTCACTCTCCCCCGATGAATTGGGAGCATCAATGTCGACCGGCTTGCCGCAACTATTGAGGAAAATAAGGCAGAAAAACGGAAGGAGAGATATTGGAGGAACTGCGGCGCCCATCGAGCGTACGATGTAAGATTTCGCCTTGAACAATGCTCTGTTTCCTCGCGCTTCAGACGGCACCAACCCGTCGAAGATTGGCGATGATAGTTTCGTCAAATCCGAGTGCGCTTGCTAGAATTTCGTCCGTATGTTCTCCCAACAGCGGTGGTGGGAGACGCATCTGCACCGGCGTTGCCGATAAGTTTAGCGGTGATCCCGCCAACCGCATTGTGTCGGTTGTCGGATGCGGCATCTCTATCAACATGCCTCGTGCCAGTGTCTGGGGATCCGCGAAGACCGCGTCGAGCGTATTCACTGGACCTACCGGTACGTCGGCATCACCGCTGAGTTGCAGCCACTCGGCGACAGTTCGCCCCTGAAACAGGGTCTCTAGAGACGGAATTAAGACATCGCGGTTTGCGACCCGTTGTGAGTTAGTAGAAAATCGTTCATCATCTGCCAACTGGTCGGCACCGGCTGCTTTACAGAAGCGCTGCCATTGGCCATCGTTACCGATAGCCAACACAAGATAATCATCGGCAGCCTTGAAGGCCTGGTAGGGTACGATACCGGAGTGCGCGTTTCCCCAGCGTCGAGGCACTTCACCCGAGCAAAGGTAATTGCTGCCTACGTTTGCCAGTAACGCAATCTGAGAGTCAAGCAGTGCGGTGTCAAGATGCTGTCCTGCTCCCGTGCGCTCGCGTACGAACAACGCCGCGAGAATAGAGTTACAGGCAAATAACGCCGTCGCAACATCGGCGACGGCAACCCCAATCTTTGTGGGCGTTCCATCACGTTCGCCGGTGATAGACATGATGCCGCCTCTTGCCTGAATCATGAGGTCGTAACCGGGTAAATCCCGATCAGGCCCCGTGTGACCAAAACCGCTGATTGAGCAGTAAATTAAGCGTGGATTTTCCTGCTTGAGATCGTCATAGCCGAGACCAAGTTCGCTTGCCCCACCGATACGAAAGTTTTCAATCAACACATCACTTCTCTCGGCGAGCGTTCGCGCGATTTCAGCGCCGCGCTCGTGTTTGAGATTGAGTGTTAGGCTCTTCTTGTTGCGATTACAGCAGAGGTAGTATGCCGACTCGCTGCCGGCGAATGGTGGCTGCCACTGACGTGTTTCGTCGCCTGTACCGGGTCGCTCAACCTTGATGACCTCCGCGCCCAAATCTCCAAGCATCATGGCACAATAAGGCCCCGCCAGATGCCGCGACAAATCCAACACCTTCACACCATCTAACGCACTAGGTGCCATGGCGCCTCCACAGCGGATACGGTTTCGAAAGGTCTTGGATGAAACCGAATTTTGGGCAATTCACCGATGAAATCGCTGACGTATTAGAATAAAATCCCTTCATCAGATATTAAAAAATCCACCTATTCAGCTTCTATCCTTTCGTCCTGGCGGATTGAGTCAGGTGCGAAAGGTAATCTTCCATCCTTCCAATCTAATTCTTCTTAGTCGTGTTAGAAAACGAATTCTCGCACTAAAACTTGCCTATCCGGTTTTACGCATGTTAATGAATACAAAGATTCAAGGTTGATGTAGCCCAAATCATTAGCCGGGAGTGCGTTTATTCAACCGCGACTTCCGGTCTTCCGTCTACCATCCATTCGGTGTGAAAAACGGTTGGCGTACCATCGTCCCCAATGATCGGATCTCCATTCGGGTCAATTTTGTGATAGGTGTGCGCACCGAAATAGTCGCGCATCGCTTGGATGAGATTCGCCGGGAGCCGGGCGCTGCGATAGCTATCGAAGTAGGCGAGCGCAGAACTGAATGCAGGTATCGGAATCCCAAGCTGTGTTGCGGTCGATACCACGTTGCGCCAGTTTTCCTGCGTTGATTCAATCACTTCTCGGAAGTAGGGATCCAGCAGTAGGTTCGGTAGATTCGGTTTTTTTTCATAGGCATCGGCGATTCGATGGAGAAAGCGCGCACGAATAATGCAGCCCCCGCGCCACCCTAAGCTAATCTGCCCGAGGTCGAGGTTCCAATCGTACTCCTGGCTCGCCTCGTGCATCAGCGCGAAGCCTTGAGCGTAGGAACAGATTTTGGCGGCGTAAAGTGCATCATGAATCGCTTTCAAGAAGGCAGATTTGTCACCCTCGTAATTTCCCCCGGGGCCTTCGATGATTTGTGCCGCTTCAACCCGTTCGTTCTTTATCGCGGAGATATATCGCGCAAATACGGCTTCGGCAATCGTCCCCGCCGCGACGCCAAGGTCTAGCGCCGACGTGCTAGTCCATTTTCCCGTGCCCTTCTGGCCCGCTTGATCGAGAATTGTGTCCACCAGTGGTACGCCGGACGCATCTGACTGTGTGAAGATGTCTGCCGTAATTTCAATGAGATAAGAGTTCAACTCGCCTTGGTTCCATTCGTTGAACAGCTGGTGCATGTCATCGGCGCTCATCCCCAATGCCTGCTTCATGAGCGCGTAAGCTTCACCGATGAGTTGCATATCCCCGTATTCAATGCCGTTATGCACCATTTTGACGTAGTGTCCGGCGCCGTTGGGGCCAATATATGAACAACAGGGTGCTCCGTCAACTTGGGCTGCGATTTTGGTGAAAATTGGTTCTACCAGCGTATATGCCTTTTTTGACCCTCCCGGCATCATCGCCGGTCCCTTGAGTGCCCCCTCTTCACCGCCTGAAATGCCGGTTCCGATAAAGAGTAAATCGCTTGCCGTGAGTGTTTCGTGTCGGCGCATGGTGTCGGCGAAATTCGCGTTGCCGCCGTCTATGATTAGATCGCCATTGGAGAGCAGAGGTCTCAACATTTCAATGAATTGATCGACCGGCTCCCCGGCTTTGACCATCAGGATAATCTTGCGCGGTGTAGAAAGCACGTCTATCAGTTCCTCAATAGAGTGCGTCCCAACCACCTGCTTGTCCTGTGCTCGACTGTTAATGAAATTATCCACCTTGGAAACCGTGCGATTGAAGACCGCGACTCGGTATCCCTTGCTTTCGATGTTCAATGCGAGATTTTCGCCCATCACCGCCAACCCGATGAGTCCAATATCAGCTTTGTCCAACTCCTTACCCCTCCTAAAAGATGTAGTTCCCATTCACATGATACAATTCATCGAAATTACAGTCAACTTAAAATGTCACGAGGCACGAGAAATCGCATCTGATTTTAGGTGGTGTAGAATAGTGAAAGGACGTAAACAAACATGGGTAAGACAGCACAAGAAGGAAATTTTAAGGAAAATTTGGGGAGTCGGTGATTGTTACGTGGAGGTGACGTAGTTGAAGGGTGGGCACTGCCCACCAGACTTTGACAGTCGGTGGTTGGGCTTTTAACGCGACTGTAGGAGGGACCTCCTGTTGCGAGGCAAGTTTGCTCCTACAGAAGACACACAACAAATTGCACTACTGCTATCGAACTAACCCAATCCCACATGTGTAATCATTGATTGCAACGACTATAGTTATACCGTTCACTTTGATAAATGAATCATGATAGGCGCACAAGGACTATGAGTATTGCTCGTGGTGGGTCCGTGAATTCGGGCTGGTAGCGCCGAATTTGAAAATCCTGAGTGAGTGCGGAGTAGGTCGCTTCGGTTCCGGAACGGCAAATGCACAAACCCTAGCTCTTAAACTTGGCAGACGACGTTCAGTTTGTCCACCCCAACACTTCACGCAGTTGCTCCTTTGCCGCCGCATGGTCCCGGCGCGTGCGATAGAACACCCGTTGTGCTTCGGTAAACTCCGCTTGGGATTGGAAAGCGTCATCAAACGTCAAACCGCGATAGCTTGGTAGGTCCAGCCCTTCGTCCAAAACCCGTTCGATCGTCCGCAGACGCTGCTCGAAGATTGGCACACGCTTTTCTTCAATATCCGTCCGTTCTTTGGCATTCGCCACTTCTCGATAGGCGCGGCGAACCTCAACCCTAATCTGCTTCTGTAAATCGATTAGTTCAAGTTGCAGACGTGACAGTTCGGCGCGTTCTGCCTGTTGACGTCCGTCTGTCGATCCACCGTCGAAAATAGAAAGATTTAAGTTTACACGCACCTCCCAGCCATCTCGATTGTCTCGCATTCTTTCAAATGGAGTGGTATTATCTATCTCGCGCTCAAGAAATGGGTAATCGTACGCTGCGGTCGTATCCCACGTCCGATCCTGCTGGTTTAGAAACAGACCGGCATCGCGGTAGCGAAAAGCGGCATCAAGTTCCGGGATTCTATCCCAGAACGTCTCCTTGACTAGCCTTTCCTGACGAGTTATCGCGCCAGTGAGATCCTCAAGTTCCGTTCGGTTCGCCAACGCCAATTCTACCGCCTGTTCGAGTGTGAGGTCATCATCCGGTAAGGTGCCGGACAGACGAACCGTCACCATTGCGTCCAGCCCTGTCAATCGAATCAGTTCCGCTTTGTCGATATCCAATCTCCGTCTCAATTCGTTGAGCGCTAACTGTTGTTCAGCCAGCTCCAATTCCGTGTTTAACACACTCAGAATGGGAATTCTCTTTTCCGAGTGCTTCCTTTTGGCAACTTTGAGCTTTTCCTGTAAGGTGGTCTCAATATCGCTTCGTTGTTGGATTTCCTCCTCCGTCAATGTTATGTTGTGCCAAAGTCTTCTCAAGGTGAAGATGACCAACTGTTCGGCTCGTTTCAGTTCAATGCCCGACTTGCGCACATCTTCTTGAGCCTGATCCAGATCCTGCGGAACTTCGCCAAACTGCGCGATCACCTGGCTGAGGGAGACGCTGGAAAGGTAATCTCTTTCGTTCAAGTCAAGGTCGTCATGTTTCCGCCGTTCATAAAATCCGGTGAGTCCAATCTGAGGAAGGTAAACGGAGCGAGCGGTCTGCAGGTTCGCTTTTGTGCGTTCCAGCACTTTCTGTGCTTTAAGCACCTTCTCATTGTTTTTCAACGCGAGTCGCGATGCTTTCTCCGGCGTCAGTATCACCTCATCTTGCGCCATTGTCGGCTCTGACATGCTCGAAAGACATGCACACAGCACGCAGAACGTGAAACGCAGCGCGTAACGCACAATAGCCGATGCGTGACGCGCCCCTGCCATCCAAAATCCTCCACCGCTCACTTTCATAATCATCTATCGGCGACTGAGCCGTACGGTGACAATAGCTATCCCAATGACCAATAGAACGAGCACCCCAAACAGAATCGTTGTTACCGAGAGCCTAGCCTGAGATTGGATGTGAACTCGCACCGTCTTTTCTCGTGCTTCAACAAAACGATTATCAACTGTGAGTTCCGCATTGACTTTTGCTTCGTACTCTCCCACCCCTACATCCGGAGACGGGATAAGTGTCAGATGCACATCGGTCTCTTCGGTCCGCGGCAAATCTAGGACGACTTCCGGTTCGACGACATAGCGCCAATCGGTGTAAACATCGACAGCCATCCGAATATCGACTAGGTCTCGTGTTCCAATATTTCGCAACTTAAGCGTCATGTCTATCTGTTCGCCGATTTTGATGGTGTGATACGAACTTGGGATAAATAGCTCAATCTCCGGCACGCCTTTGGGAATAAGTTCAAACCGTTCGACACCGCCCTTAATCTGGCTAATCTGTTCCGGGGATAGCTCTAGGCGATTGTTCGCACCGCCAAGTTGTTGGGCTTCATCTGCATCAATGACGGCAACGTAAAATTCCAGCGTCCTATCAAGATAGGAGGCGTCAAGCTCTTCGGTCACGTGAATAATAAGTGACAAATCTCGTTTGGACTGCGCTTGCGTGAATTTCACCTGGGACACACGCGATTGGCTCTCGGTATCTTGAAATTGAAAAGTCAAGTTTTCGAGAAGATTGATTATCCGCAATTGGAAAGTATTCTCCGTCTCCGCCAACCGGTCCAGTGTCAAATCATAAGTAACACGGTTTCCGAGATTGCCCTCTTGGGAGAACTGAAGCGAACTCACATTCACCACATCCTCCTCCGACTCCTTCTGTAGATAGACCAAGCGATTGTCGGTCTCCAGGAGGTCGGGATATTTCAATGCAATCATGATGGAGTCCACATCCTTCTGAAGTTGGAACGTCAGGTCGACTTCATCATTGTAGCCCAGCAGCGGTATTTTTCGTTCATACGGCTGGGCAATATTCGTCGATTGGGCTCCATTGGTTGACTCAATGTCCTTGAGGGAGACGAAGATAGACCGAATCTCATTGGCGGCGGCGATTTCTTCCGGTGTGGCGTTAATCGGCATGGACTCCGCTGTCGAGGTGTTTTTCAGGCGGATGGTGACCATTATCTGATTGTTCTCGCGGTATTTTTTCGCGCTAATAATCGATATGTGGCGAGTGTCCTCCTCAAGATGTATCTTGTAGAGATATGTCTTCTCCAGATACCGCAGACTGATGACAATGCTATCCACGTTGCGGCGGAGTTCAAAATCCAGGATTTTCGATTGCTGATCTTTGAGATTCGGGATTCGAATCTCATACGGAACGCCGATAATCGCGTCCTTTTCATCCTTAATTGAAACGTAGACATTGTTAATCTCTTGTGCGATACCGCCGGTCGTGCCTCCATTCGGCGCAGTAGGTTGACTGACAATGTCTCGATTGGATTGGGGTACAGATTGATCGAGAGATGCTCCATATTTCAGGATAATCTCTAGTCGTCGCCGATCGCCCTCCTTGTACCGCCGCGCAGAGAGCACCGAGATGTAGGGTTCCTCCTGTTTGAGATGAATATTGCGGTCTTCCTCAAGATCAAGATATTTTAGGTTAACGACCACGTCCTGCACCTCATCTTTGACCAGCTCAAACTCCAGTGTTTTCTCCTCACCCTCCTTAAGGGATGGAATACGTACCTCGTAAGGAGTGGCAACAATCGCACTTTGCCGCGTGAAGTCCCCTTGGTCTTTAATTGAGACATAGATATCGTCAATCTGTGCACTGATGATAACCTCCCTTTCAAGAACCCGTGAACTCTCCTCCAATTTGACCGGCAACGAACTGTTCTTTAGCGTGATGGAGAACATCTCCCTGCCATCTCGTGCTTCATACCGTCGAGTGCCCAAGATAGTAATGTGCCAAGCTGCCTTCAGCGAATCGAGTTCAACATTTTGCAAGTCTAGTTTTGCGTCCTCATACTTTGCCTTGGCACGCTCGTATTCCTCCTCTGCCCGATTCACCTCTTGGACGGTCACAATGTTATTCGCTTCTTGGAGCATAGTCTTTAGGTTCTTAAGTTCGTCCTCTTTCTTCTCCATCAGTTTTTTCGCAAGTTCCATGTCGAGTTTGGCTTTGTCAATCTGAATCTGGCGCAGCTGCTCATCCTTGGTGCGTGCCTTTTCAGATTCTGACTCAACTTGGGAATCCTTCGCTTGTAATCGGAGCGGCTCATGATTTGACAGAATCATCAAACTGACCATCAGCAATAGGCAAATTCTTTGCACGCGGAGTTTCTCCTTCGAGAGTGTTTACGCACAGTTAGATGAAGCAGCTTTCTGATACCCGAGAAAGCGGAAAAGCCTATCGCCCGGTTTTCCGTGGGATTGCTATCGCAGCCATTAACCATTTCCTCGATCGCTCGCAATCCGGTCGGTTTATTGATTCGGCGATTGTCGTCCTAGTAGGAGGGAATCCCGATTCCCGACAGGTCTGGAATGGGGAATTGTCGCGATTCGGAGATCGCTCCTACAGTGTCTCAGCTAGTAAGAAACACAATGTTGATTAATAATTGTATTTTTGACACTCGCTCCTTCAAAAACAAGGGGCGAGAACACATAAAATTACAGGTTTGCCTTGTGGACAATCCTGATAAATGACGACAAAGCGAAAGGAAGGAAGCAAAAAATAGAGATGCGAAATTGCCGTTTATGCCACTTCCTCTTTCGATTCGTATCCCGCCACATACCGCAGGTATAGGGCTTCCAAATCTTCGGTTTCAATTTCGTGACGAGAGAGTTCGCGCACCAGATTCCCCTCAACAAGAATCCCAATTGTATCGGCGATCTCCTTGGCGCGGAATATGTCGTGGGTGGACATGAAGATGGATTTCCCTTCGCTCTTTAATTCGCGCAAGAGGCTCAGGAAATCCGCCCCACCCTTCGGGTCCAATCCGGAAGTCGGCTCGTCAAGCAACACTGCATCTGCACCCTTCATAATGGCAATCGCAATCCCCAACCGTTGCCGCATACCCTTCGAAAAAGTCTTCACCCGACGTTTGAAGGATTCCTCCGGCAATCCGACGCGGGCGAGCGTCGCGTCCAGTTCGTCGCGAGTCACTTTCTTTTTTCCTCCCAGCTTGGTGAAAAACTCAAGGTTCTGTCGAGCGGTGAAGTTTCGATACAACTCCACGTTTTCTGAGACGTAAGCGAGATGCTTTTTCGCTTCGAGTGGAAACTTGGGAATCTCGATATCATTGACGAACGCCGTACCGCTTGTTGGGTCAATGAAATTCAGGAGCATGGAGATAGTGGTGCTTTTGCCGGCGCCATTTGCGCCGAGGATAACGTAGATTTCACCCCGTTCAATCTTCAGGTTCAATTCGTTGACGGCTCGAATTGTGTTGTCATAGACTTTGGTAAGGTCTCTTGTTTCTAACATGGAGCATCCTCCGTGGAACGGAATTAGATATCTTTCCAAAATTGACCTGTGTAGTTGCAGAAATCCGGGAAATCACAATAATCATACTGCTTGCCAATTTGTCGAGGAGTGTTTCAGGTTAATAATTGCGACAATCATATTCTATGTTTCCCATAGTTTCGATGCTTGCTTCAATAGATGTCTTTGGATATGCAAAAAATCTTACACCTTCTGACGACACGCTTAATGGCAGCGCCTAGTGATGTCAACTTCTGGTTGAATGGCTCCGCCTCCTAAGTCAATGGCTTGCTCCGACAGCTCTGATGGGCGACGAACAGATGGCAAACAGTCTGGCTAAGCCTTGATAACCCCTGTCTGCCAAGTTCGCGGTTTCGGGGGAAACTGCTTAGTCGTTGACAGAACCCAAGTCGGTTTGCAAGATCAAAGGTTTGGGGGCGTTAGTTATCCCGGGTTTAGGTGACTCTGTCATGTGTTTATGTTATCATACAATTATCATATATGTCGAACCGATGTCTCCAAAGTAGCGGGCATTCGCGCGATTCTCATGAGAAAATGGAAGTTTCCAAATTAGACCGAATCCACAGGACGCGGCTGTTATGCCCGTAAGGCTCGTACGGTTTCAGGCGTTGGCGCGCCAGGATAACTCATGCTACTTACACTTATACGTCGAGAACTCCTTGACAATCTGATGACATTCCGCTTCGCTGCGGCAATGTTCATTACGCTGTTGCTCGTAGTCGCCAATACTGCTGTCCTCATCAAGGATTATGAGGGGCGATTGGCAAGCTATAACACCGCTGTCAAAACGCATCGGCAGCAATTACGAGAGACCAAAACCTATTCCGCCGGCAAAATAGTTGTTGACAGACCGCCCAATCCACTGAGCATTTTCAACGTTGGAGTGGATAAACGGCTAGGAAACCAAGTTGAGGTATCCTACGCCTTCGTGCCAACACTTTGGGATGCCGAGATGAGCGGCTCGGACAATCCGTATCTCAACATCTTCAATTCGATTGACATCGTCTTTATCTTTGAGGTAGTGCTCAGCTTGATGGCGCTCATATTTGCCTATGACGCACTGGCGGGGGAACGCGAACGCGGCACGTTACGTTTGGTGCTGACGCATCCTGTCAGCCGAGGAAATATACTCATAGCAAAATACATCGGCGCCATGTTGTGCCTGCTTATACCGCTAATGCTTAGTTTACTGCTCTCGTTGATTCTGCTAACAACCACCGCCCCCTTCTCGCTCGGTACACCTGATTTTCTCCGCATTGGCGGAATCGTCCTTGCATCGCTTGCTTATCTTTCCGTGTTCTACCTCATTGGGCTACTGATTTCGGCAGTAACACAAAGAACCGGTACCGCGCTCATGATCTCCATGTTTGTATGGGGATTCTTGCTATTGGTGTATCCCAACATGATCCTTGCCAGGACTCATTCTTCAGAGCACCTTAAACCGCGTGCAGAATCCACTCTCGATCAAATGAAACAGATGTGGGACAAATTTGATAGAGAACGGAAACACTTCCTCGCCAATGACCCTGTTTCAGGGGAGGATATCTATTTTAAGGTAGAATGGGCGCATGGACATGACTGTTATGACTCTGAAGTCAATATAGAAGACGCGTCAACATTCCTGTATTATTACCAAGTTGAAATGTACATGGAATCATTCGAGAAAGAATCCGAACCAAATGTGTCGCACGCACAGGATTATTTCCGCTTCCTCTGCCCACGAACCATCAACACAGCAGAGCAGACATGGCTCGTCCGCAAGCCAGCACTGGAAGACCTCTTCATTCAGCCGGCAACCGTGGATAGACTCTTGCTGAAACTTTCGCCAACGGGACTATACGACGCCGCAACCCAAGCATGGGCTGGCACAGATCTCCCGGGGGTTCAAGATTTTTTCGACGCCGCGCGGCAGTACCGACAGACAGTGATTGACTATTTTATTGATAACAGAGCGTTCGAAGTTCGACAATGGTTTTGTGCAGACAAAAAACCAGTAGATTGGCGCACACTGCCACAGTTTTCCTTTCAACGAGCCGATGTCGCAGCAAATGCAAAACGAGCACTTCCCGAAGTATGCCTATTACTGATGACCAATCTAGCGCTGTTCATGGCGATATTTCTGATTTTCCAAAAGAGTGAAGTCTAGTCAATAGAATTTGGGAGCGGACAAGATTGCCAAGACAGAACGGCGGAATAAACACATTCCGTCTTCCAATCTCCCATCCTTCCATTTTCCTTATCTCGGAAACCCGCTAATTTTATGGACTTGCGATTTGGAACCAAGACACTATGATTTGGCACATCGCGAAACGCGAACTCTACGATAACCTGAATAGCCTTCGCTTTGCCCTTGCGACCCTTCTGCTACTTGCATTGATGCTGACCAATGCGATTGTGTATCTCCGAGAGCATCCGGAACGAATACAAGAATACCGCACCTCAGTCACCGATTATTGGAATGTCCTAACCTCTCGAACCAATCTTTACAAGCTTGCCCAAAAGGGTCCCGGATTCCTTTACAAACAGCCCTCACCGCTTCGCTTTTGTGCGGAAGGCGGTGAAGCATTCTTATCAGGCAGGGTTGACGCAGGCGCCGTTTATTGGGAAGGGCGTGATTTAAAAGGTTTTTGGAGTCTAGCATATCCATCTTCTACGCCCAATCTCACAAATGTTCGTCCGGATGTTACCACAATCGATTGGGGATTCATCATCGGCTATGTCCTGAGTTTGATTGCGCTCCTATTCACCTTTGATTCAATCTCCAGTGAGCGCGAGCGCGGCACGCTGCGCTTGATATTGGCAAATCCGATGCCGCGTCACACTGTGTTGGTTGGTAAGTTTCTAGGGGCACTAATGAGCATATTTATGCCTTTTACGCTCGCTGTGCTGATTAACCTTTTTGTAATCTCCGTTTCAGGCGATGTCCACCTCGACGCCGAGGCATGGAGACGTTTGAGCATCATCTTCATCGTCGCAGTTTTCTACGCCGGACTTTTCATCGCTTTGGGCTTGCTCGTTTCCGCGCGTGTACGGCAGAGCGCGGTAAGTCTCGTAATTCTCCTGTTGACCTGGGTCACTTTCGTCGTTTTCATCCCAAACACCTTAGCCTCGATTGCGAGTGGATTTTCGCCAGCGCCAATGACCTCCGATGAATATTGGGAACGCGGAAGCCAACTTCACGACAAACTCTCGGATAAATACTACGCTCAAGGGGAGAATCCACTGTCAAAGAGCGAGTTCGTTACTAAGGACGCGGAGGCGCGAGAACGCTTGAATCAAGAACACTTGACTCAGCAAATTGCTCAAATTGAATCTGTGCGCGCCGCTACCCGTGTCTCCCCCGCAGCACTCGTCCAGCACCTTCTGGAATCCTTCGCCGGAACAGGATTTAACCGCCATGTGCAATTCTTGGAAAATGCTCAGCGATACGCCCGTCAATACCGCGAATTCGTCATTGACACGGATAAGGCTGATCCTGACAGCCCCCATATCATAGGTGTCCGCGAGGGTATGTCCCGGAAACCCGTCAGTCCGGAGTCGATTCCGCGATTTGAAGATTCCCTCAGCCTAGGTCGTGACTTCAACGCTGTGGCACTCGACTTGCTGCTGTTGGTGCTCATTGTCCTTGTTCTTATGTCCGGTGCCTATCTCGTGTTTGTGCGAGTTCAGGTTTGACCAAGCGACACAACTCACTCTTTTCTTCTGCTTGAAGCCCGCCTTAAGAATGATAGGTATGCTTGTGTCCCATCACCGGGGAGTTCCGAACCTCCGGGGAGTTCCGATTCTCGCTGATACAAAATCACCTCTGCATCGGACGTTAACGCGAGAATGTTCACCGAATCCCTGTGATGCTGTTTGAGTTTCTCCGCAATACGGCTGGCAGCTTCGCCTTTTGAACCGTCTATCAACTCTGGCAACTCCCTTTCGAAAACCCATATATTAACAAATTTCTCGTTGAGCGTCTTTATGACTTCTGATTTGGAGAGCGGACCCGCCCTAAAGTTTTTTCCGTTCGCTCAGCAAGATTCATCGTCAAGCGCACCCCAGACGAGAATCGAATGAATGGGGCGATGCGTTATTTCGGCTTGTACGACGGCTTCATCAATCGGTAGCCAGTCGATTTCGGCAAATCTATAAAACTTCAATTCCAACGTTTTGCGCGCCTCTTCCGCTGTAATGGCTTCCTCCCATTCGAATTCACTTTGGTCGTCCGCGCCCTCGGCAACGAGTTCCATACGCGGCACAAAAACCATATCGGGACGTTCAAAGGAGTTGAAATCAACATTGCTGTTGCGGGATGGCAACGCCAGCGAGAAGGCACGGACCGACCCTTTTTTCAGATTGAGTACCAGTCGCCCCGCAAACTGCGATAGGATAAAGCGCGCGGCGTCCATCCAATCATCTTGTATTCGTTCCCCTTGCCACTCCCCATCGAAATCGGCAAGACCCGCCAGCCTTATCTCCGCATGAATCCGAAAAACTATTTCCGCATAATCCGACGAGATCGCCCGTAAGCAGGCGAACGAGCCTTCCTCACCGTTGGTTAGTGTTGTGGTGGCACCGGGATGAAACTGGCGAAGAAATGGAACAACGCCCTCCGAATCTAGATCCCATACATCTCCCACCGCTATGGCAGATGTGGGTATAAAAACTTTGAAAGCTTCCGTCCCATATTCTTTAACGGGGTGGCTTGGCGACAGATTGCACAGTTCGGCATGCCGTGGTGATTCATTGGGTAGATCGGAAAAAGAATCCGCAATCGGATCCCAATGTGCTTGCACCGAAATGCTTGTTGAACACTGAGGCATATTGCTTAAATCTAATCCCATGTTACCTCCTTGTTATTAAAGGAAGGGCCTCATGTCGCTAGGCGTCCCTCAACTAACCGTCTAAATTGTATTAGAATCTTACGTTGAAAAACCTACAAGATTTTCGCTGTTATGTGACATCGACACGCACGAATGCCAGAACAGCGCCTGCGAACAGAACCACCGCGAACAAGACCAACAATAGGATGTCCGTCATCGCAGCGTCGATGGATTCTCGGAGCTTGATTCGATCTTCGAATTTCGGAATAGCGGAATAGGGCACGGGCTTTTCAGACATTCCCTGCCTAACAAAATACAGGTGCGGGCTATCCGGGTCGGCTTGGTCGGCTGAAATGAGGAATTCGCGATATTGCGCGGCGTAGCGACGCACGCCATCCAAGAACTGCAAATGACGAGACAAACCAGTACCCGCTAGAGATTCGATGGCAAATTGAACGATTGAAGCGGGTGAAACTCGCGCCACCGAGCGGGCAAATCGAATCTGATCGATCTGTGTCTTCAGACGCTCCCCGCGCAATCTCTCCCGCAACTCCGCCTCCGCTGTGATGTATTTTGCCCATATCTCCGTTTCTCTTGTCGGGGGAACTTCTCGCGTAGGCAAACGAGATGGCTTCTCGTAGCGTGTGTCGAGCACTTCGTACTGTTCGATAAAACGGATATAGGATTCCTCCCTGGTTTGTGCAGGTTTTAGACCGATGACAATCGATCCCAATGTGTTCGGAGTCAAGACGACAAAGAACGCCCAAATCAGTAGAAGAATGGTCAAACTGATTTCCGGTTGATTCACACGGGCAGAAATTAATAACCCGAGCGCGATGAAAATTGAGGTGTAGACCATCGCAATCAAGAAAATAACACCTAATTGCCCCCAATCGCGCGCCTCCAACGAGATGTGGCTAGCGGCATTGAGTAGAAAAAGGTTGATGAGCGTCGCCATTACAAAAGGCAGGCCAATACTCAGGAGGGCGCCTAGGAACTTGCCGATCAAAATCTGAGAACGTGGGACACTGTTGGAAAGAATCAGCCGAAGAGTTCCTCGCTCGCGTTCTCCGGAGATGGCGTCGAACGTGAACAGGATTGCCACGAAACTCAAAACAACGGAGATGACCAACACCCAATCAATCTGCGTGTAGTCGGGTCGGATATCCCTGAGATTGGGGTTTTCGTCGGGGTATTCCAGCGTCCATATCCCGTTCACCCAGACATGGATTCCTTCAGCGTTGTCCCTGCCGAGAAGATACCTCCCTTCAGCCGCTGAGACATGATTGGGTAGAAACGCACCCCCACCGTCCGCGCAAAATGATAACGGTGAAGGCTGTTTATAGCAGTTGCCCGGACCTTTTTCAACGAGGTCGTAGAGATTTTCCGATCTCGATTTTAGATGGTCCAGCGATTGAGCGACGTTTTTTCGGTAGATACTCATCTCTGCACGATAGTCGCCCAGATGTTTGACCGCATTTACTATCATTAGCGTGAGAATCAGTAACACCGTTAGGATGAAGCGCAGACTGTTCATGTTGTCGTAAAGTTCGCGTTTGGCGATGTGAAGGATCATGGTGATTCCTCAACTTTACTAGGTTCTGGTGACATTTCATAGTCACCAAATCATTGAGAGGGGCATGAATAGGAGCGCTCAAATAATCAAATCGGGTAAAACAACCATGTCTGTGTTGAGTGAGGGCGGGGCAACCCCGCCCCTACGATTGAGAGTGAGTCTGCGCTCAATGAATTCGTGGCATGCACAGGGGACCGAAGAGGTTGGAGAACCCTACCCGGTGGGTGCCCCCTCACGTTGCGCGCCCGCATAACATAAATGTCAACAGAACCTAATGACGACATTTCGGACTTTGCAGCTCGCGTTCCGCTTCGTCTCGCGTCAAATTAACGCCATCTAACAGATTTGGTTATATCTCCTGTCTGACAAAAATTAGAAAGGAGCCCATGAACAGAATGGCGTTAATCAACACCAGCAGCATCAAGTCCGGCAGCGCCTGCCTTGCGGCAACCCACGCATTCGGTCGTTGATAGGAGAACCGCGGCAGATCCGACCAATCAACTGCACCTTTGTCGCTTGCGAACCACTGTCTTGAACCGAAAGCCTTTTTGTCATAAAAATACCCGATAAGCGTTTGTCGATACTGTTGAACAGCTTCAAAAAAGTGTTCCAGACCGTTGAGGTTTGTTCCTAACCACGCCTCGGTTGCCAAATCATAAGCTGACGCCGGCGATACCCTTATCAGCAACCGATCTCGTTGCACTGGACGGATAAAGATTCGAGAGAGCGCTTGTTGCCGCACGATCCATGCACGCTCGGCTGCTTTTATTCGCAGCGGCTCGATGTGTTGGAAAAAGGCTTTTGCATGCGGCACCGCAACTTCCGATTCTTCCGAAAGGTCACTGAAACTCATGTACTGTTCTTGAAAATATAGGAACGTCATGGGATTGAAGTGAAAACTAGGACTAAACCAAGAACCGCGCCCTACTACGTTCAAATTGGGATCTTCTCCTTCCAACGAATCATGTTTCAGATGCTGAAGCCGTTCATTATCAAACTGCTCCCAAATCTGAGAAAGCTCTTGGAAAACCGCACGTCCTTTTTCCTCTGAATTGATTTTGGGATTGCTAGCAAAAAGGATTAGATTGGGATAAATCAGGACAAAAAACACCCATGCGAACATGCAGGACATCAGCGCGGTTGCTGTTCGACGCGTCGTTGTCGAAATCAGTAAACCCATGAGATAGAACACTGACAGGTAAAGAATCGAAGTCAGGTAGAAGCCGCCTATGCGAATCCAATCATCACCGGAGAGGGCAATTGACCCCGAACCAGAGATTAAAATCTGCGTCAGGATTAGGCTCATAGTCAGCGGCACAACCAGAGTCGCCATAGCGCCGATGTATTTAGCCAAAAGGATTTTTCCCCGGCTAACGGGGGTGGTCATGATGAGACGTAAAGTTCCCTTTTCATGTTCACCGGCAATGGCGTCGTAGGCAAACAACAGGGCGAGAAGGCTCAGAACCACTTGGAAAACAACAACCAAGTCAATCGAAGACAGAAGGTTGAGGAAAGGATTGTCCATGCCGTGCAGCTCAGCGTCCCAGAGCGTCGGGACAAAAGCGTGATTGACGTGAACCGAGTTGCCCAATCGTTTATCCAACCCCTGATTAAAAAGGCTCAAAGGATTCGGCGGTCGATTTGCATGCAAGTGGAGAGGTGAATAGGTTTGTGTTGAGACGACCTCATCATGGTGGCTTTGTATAACTTTATTATAGAGCGCTAACCGACGCTCGTAGTCGTGGACCAATACTACGGTGTTGGCAATGACCAGCGCCAGCAGAACAATCATCGCCACGAAAAAGCGGTACGCCAAGAGATGCGCGAGGAGTTCTCGACGGACGAGTATTGTTAACATGGCATTATTTTCTTCGGTAGGCAATCGCGCCTTACGCGAATAAGGACGATAGAAAACGTTGCGCGTGTTTGCCCGGTTGGGTGAACGTTGTGTCGTTCTGTAATACTCAAATAGAGCATTTGAACCTTGAGTCTTTCTCTGTTACACAGATTCGGATGCACTTTTCGCGAGTATTGAGGAGAAATGCAATCGTCGGGGATGATAGACACTGACCGGTTCGGTCCAATTTTGACTACAAGACTTGGGAACACAAGCTGATTTCCGATTAACTATTCGCAAATTCATCCCACATTCGGAAAGTGGAATTCAAGCGACGTTGTGTGTTCTTCCTTGGTCAAGTTTTGGGTTTTAGTGTCAGGACATGGGTGATTGGCCCGGACAAAAACGGCAATGACTCGCCTCGCACCCAATAGCCGTGCTGATCCTTGTAATTCTTTGATAAAGGGTGGCCCGATTGGCCGCAAGGAATATGCAGAATCCCATCCGCATCGTGCCCCGGAGAGACCACCATCCGATCAGACGCGCGCGGCGACCGTAGGCAACCTTCAGTTCCCGGCAGCGGATGCTCCGGCATGTTCAAAAACCTGCCGAGAATCGGAATGAACCCCAGGGGATGTGAAATCCGTGGTCTGTGAATCCTGCCCCATGTCACCTTATCCAATGATTTGCAGTTGTATTCACTACAAAGCTGATCGATGGATCGTTCCAATTTTGAAAGTATGAACCCGTCCCAGTCTTGAAAGTGCGCCGGATCCGGAAGCGTTTCCGAGATCTTTTCCGTGAGCAGCATCTGAAGCGGGACATCCATAGTCCGCCACGTATATAGGAAATTGCCATCAGCCTCTTGGCAAGCGGCCAGAAACGGCTCAAAGACATCCTCTGCCAGGATTTTTCGAAAACGAACGAGCAACCCAAAGGCTACGCTGTCCACCTCCGCTCTACCATCCCAAGCGGATAAATGTCTGTAGGCTTTAAATAAGTGCGGGTTGTCTGCGATAACTTCCTCCGTCAGAACAGACAATGCCAACTGTCGGTAAAATTGATAAGAGTCGCACCTCGTGTCCAACTGGAGTTGAAACATGTCCTGTTCGGTCACACGCTCCATCGCACTCAATCGCTGGCTAATTCTGTAAGCGCGGTAGCTATTGGCGAAGTTATGACCGATTGTGTAAGGATAGTCCTTCCCAAGCGTCCGGTTATTCGCCGTCGCTAAAAACCCTTCTGTCGGAGCAATGAGCCGCGGTAGTTCCGATGGTGGTATATAGCCGTCCCAACCGATGTGACCATCCGCCCACGATTTCGTGGATGAACCGTCAAACGCCTTTCGAATCGGAACACGACCGCAATACGTCCATCCGATGCGGCCATTCACATCAGCCACGACAGCGTTCAACGGCGGCGCCCCAAAGCGATTCATTACATCTAGTCCATCTTCCACTGTTTTTGCTTCATCCATTTCAAGCAAACCGACATCGACCGCGTCGGCTTGCTGCGCTGTGGCATGAATGGCAACCGGTTTGCCCATGAGTAGTGTTTGGCTCACGGGTCCCCAGATTGTTAACTTGACGGACTGGATAACGTGCTCCCCGCCTTTAATTTGGATTCGCTCGTCTACAACTTCAAATCGTTTCCAGCCATTCGGGGTTTTGTATTCGTCCGGATTTGCCGGATTAATCTCCAACTTCACCAAGTCAAGAAAGTCTCCGCTGATATTTGTGAGCCCCCACGCCACATGCCCGTTAGATCCGATGATTGTGGCGGGAATACCCGGCAAAATTATACCGGTGGTTTCCACGCTTCCGTAACGAATGGATGCACGATACCATAGATTTGGTACGGAAAGGCCTATGTGTATATCGTTAGCCACAATCGCGCGCCCGTCAAGAGTCTTGGAGCCATCAACTGCCCAATTGTTCGATCCGATTTCCAAGTCTGCTGGTTGAACCAATTTTGCCCGGTCACCGTTCCGTTTTGGATCTCGACGAATTGAAGCTAGCGACTCAACCGGAATTGGCTGAATAGGGCGGTGGGAGTCGGCGCCGCCCGCGAGAATTTTCGTGTAACTATCAGTGTCCGGAGTAAGGAAAGCGACAACTTCAGGCGGAAGAGACTTCTCCATGATAGACAACATTCTCTCTTCATCGTCGCTGAAAGATAGCATCTGAAACATATTGAGCGCGACAAGGATGCTGTCTTCCGCTGTCCAAGGCTCAAATCGATAGCGCAAGAGAAGAAATTCAGGAGGCGGAGTGCCCATCTTTTCGATAAATGCGTTCACTCCATCGGCGTAGGCGGCAAGGAGTTCCCTTTGTTCACCGGGCAGATGGGCGACGATTTTCGATGCCACCCGGTTGAAACCGATAACTCTCTGCCGCTTATCGGATTCAATAGCAATTTTTCCGAAGATTTCGGACAGCCGACCGGCGGCGCGACGGCGCAGCAGATCCATCTGAAAAAGCCGGTCTCGCGCGGTCACATATCCCAATGCAACGGTGGCATCCCTTCTCGTTTGGGCGGCAATCGTTGGGACCCCAAACCGATCTGAAGTTATTGTGACCGTTGAGTCCAATCCCTTAATCTGTCTCTCGCCATCAAGCACAGGGAGCGAGGCGCGTAACTTCATGATTAGGAAAATGCTTACACCTACCAGAACGATCAAAAGAATTGAAAACAAATACGCCACGATTTTTAGAATCCCTCTTCGATTGCGCGCCATAGTGATAGACCGTAATTGAATATCTTGTTCCTGAGGACATCCCATTTCGCACGTTAAGTCTTCGCCTCGGCGCGATAACCCCGCAGCAAGGATGCCGATCGGTACTCAAATTGTAACCGTTTTCCGTCAGTGTGACAAGCCCTAGAACCCTCTAGTCAGTGATAATCGCATCCTGTATAAACGGTTCACACGACTTGCGTTTCAAAACCGTTGCGTGGTATCATGCCCGTGTTCATGGATTCCGAAATAAACCGGTACACCGACACCAAAAGGGAGCCAACCATTGACAAAAGATCAAAAAGTAATTGTTAAAGTTGATGCGGGACCGGTTGATCGCCGCAATGACCTCGTCCGCATGACCTTCAAACCGAAACTTCTCTTCCACGATTGGCAAGAGGGTATTTCGAGGCCCATTGTGTTCAGATGTGATGCAAACGGCCATATCGACGACGGAGAGATCCCCTGCCAGTTCGAGCCTACGTGGCGCGAGCTTGCTTGGCATACGGATGAGTTGCCTGCGGGAACAACCGCATATTTCGCCATTCGGCACACGAATGAGCCTCTACCACATGCTCGTTATCGGATTGAGCAGAAACCCGCACACCTACTCATATCTGTTGGTGGTGCGTTGTTCACTCGATACAATTTTCTCGGTGTCTGGAAACCTTACTTTTGGCCTCTCAATGGTAATCATGGAAGTGTCGTGCGTGGCGCTGGTGGAGGCGACCATCCCCATCACACCGGGCTTTACCTCGCTTACGGCGGACACGGCGAAGGTGGATCCGCGAATATCTGGTCAGACTGGGACGAACCGCCCTATGGCCCCTGCGGCAAGATGCTGCATCAACGGTTTATCCGCATCACCGAGGGTAACATATACGCCGAATTTGCCGAAGACCTCATCCACGTCAGCGGAGATGGCGATATCATCATGACAGAAAGGCGCACCGCCCGCGTCTGGTATGGGGACAACAAACGCCGCTTCTTGGAGATTACCCACGAAACCACACCACCGCTGGACATCGGCGCCCGACAATTTCTTTTTGTGGCACGGCTGAATCCGTCAATGGATGTCCCTGAAACTGGATATGTTGAAAATTCCGAAGGACGGATTGGTAGAACGCAAGTACACCATCAACGCGCACGATGGTGCGATTTAAGTGGCACAGTGGGAGACGGGATAAACGGGTTGGCGTTGTTCGATCACCCGAAAAACGCCGAGCATCCGGGCTTTTTCGGGGAAATCGCCGTGCCGGAGCAGATGAGTGTTCTTCACCACCCGCCCGATGAGTTGGAAAATGACCGGTTCCGTCTGCAATTCGGCGTCTATGTCCATGAAGGCATCACGTCACAGGCGGATGTCGAAAGTCATTATCAGCGTTACGCTAACCCGGTGAAGGCGGAGGTTGTTGAAGACTTGGAGTAGCAAATTCACTCACTAAATGCCCGAAACTGTCGAATGTATATGGAGCCAAAGCAACAGCCTAACGCATTCGCGATTCCCTAACCGCTGTTTCTCAAAGCATCAACGACTTGCTGCATATCGCTTGGCATTGGTGCGGAGAATTCCAATCGCTCGTTAGTTTCAGGGTGGGTAAACCCGAGCGTCTTGGCATGGAGCGCTTGGCGGTTTAGCTTTATTAGCGCTTGTCGCACGGCTACCGAAGGCGCACCCGACAGGGCGCGTTCTCTACCGCCCCCGTACACCGCATCCCCGGCTACAGGGTAGCCAATGAAGCTTAAATGAACGCGAATCTGATGCAGGCGCCCCGTTTCCAAGGTCAAACGGAGTAGGCTAAACCCTTCGTAGACTTCTAGCACACGATAATGAGTGACAGCATGTCGTCCGTTTGCTTTCACGACCGCCATTTTTCGCCGGTCCCTGTGACTACGCGCAATCTGTTCGTCGATTGTCCCGGCTCCAGGATCTGGTATTCCGCAGATAGCCGCAACATAGTGCCGAGTTGTCGTGTGGGCTTCAAATTGAGCGGAAAGCGTTTGATGGGCACGGTCTGATTTTGCGGCAACGAGCACACCGGAAGTGTCTTTGTCGAGTCGATGGACGATACCAGGGCGTTCCGTGCCGCCGATTCCGGATAAGTCGTTGCAGTGTCCGAGCAGCGCATTGACTAGAGTACCAGTAAAAACGCCTCCTGCGGGATGGACGAGCATGCCGGCAGGTTTATCGACTACTATTAGACTCGAATCTTCATGGATGATATTGAGCGCGATGGATTCGGGTGGAATTGCAGCTAATGGTTCGGGGTCGGGCAAAGAGAGTACAATCAGGTCGCCCTTGCGGAGTTTGTAGCCCGGTTTGCTAAGTTTACCGTTAACGGTTGCGGCACCGTCACGGACAAGGCGCTGAATGTACGTTCTTGAAAGCTGTCGTGTCGAATGAGACGTGGTAGGATATTGCGCTTCAACAAACCGATCGAGTCGAGTACCGGACTTATTGGAAGTGAAATGAATAGTCTCGAATTGTGGCATAGCAAACAGTCAAGTCGACTTCCTGTTTTGATTGTAGCATGCCGCGTAACGCTCTGTTAACACTACGTTGGTGTAGACGATTTCTTTTTGCGCTTATACTCCGGGGACATGGCGCGCATCTGTTCGATAATCTTTGGTACTTTCTCTATCACTTCGTCAATTTCAGCCTCCGTGTTGTCCCGCCCAAGTGAAAACCGTACCGTGCCCTGCGCTAGCTGTGGTTTAATTCCCAAGGCAGCTAATACATGGGAAGGCTCCATTGAACCGGAGGTGCAAGCAGACCCTGTAGAAACGCAAATACCTTCCATATCCAATCTCAGGATAAGACTTTCCCCCTCGACAAATTCGAAGGAAATGTTTAACGTTCCGGGCAGGCAGTGTTCGGGGTGACCATTTTCGTAAAGGCCATCAAGTTTTTCATGGAGACCGTCTCGGAGTTTCCGGGTTAGGCCATCTAGGTGTTGAACATAACTTTCGCGGCTTGTCTTGGCGATCTGCGCCGCCGATCCTAGACCGACGATCGCCGGTACGTTTTCTGAACCTGCACGGCGATTGCGCTCATGCGAGCCCCCGTGCACAAGGTTTTCCAGACGTGTGCCGCGCCGTATGTACAGCACGCCAATCCCTTTGGGACCGTATAGCTTATGTCCAGAAAGTGAAAGGAGGCTAATGCCCAATTCCTGAACGTCCACAGGCAGTTTGCCGACGGATTGCACGGCGTCCGTGTGGAACGGAATATTATGCACCGCCGCGATCTCGGCAATGTCCGCGATGGGTTGCACTGTTCCGGTTTCATTATTAGCGTGCATTATGGAGATTAAGATGGTCGTATCGCGGATCGCCTCGCGCAGCGCGTCGGTATGGATCCTTCCATACCGATCGACGGGCAAATACGTAACGTCGAAGTCGTGCTTTTCCAGGTGTTGACACGTGTGCAAAACCGCATGATGTTCGACCGAGGAGGTAATGATGTGATGTCCGCCATTTCGGATCCTTTGAAGTTCCGCGAGTCCCTTTATGGCGTGATTGTCTGCTTCTGTCCCGCTGCTAGTAAACACGATTTCGCTTGGACTCTTTGCGCCAATCAGATCCGCCACCTGTTCGCGAGCTGTGTCAATCGCGTTGCGCGCTTCCCGTCCGTAAGCGTGGATGCTTGATCCGTTGCCAAATCGATCTATCAGATAAGGCGTCATCGCTTCCAACACTCCCGGATGGAGCGGCGTCGTTGCGTTATAATCCAAATAAATGCGTTTCATGGTTCGTTACTCTATGGTTTCGCGATAGCGAATGCCAATTCTAGCAATCGTGTTCAAAACGAATTCCCGTGTTTCTTAAAGTTGGGCAGATCTTGACGCAATTTGCTCTTGAACCAGAGCGCTCAATTGGTCTATCGGCACCCCGTTCTCGCGAGAGCCATCGCGTTTTCGAATGGAGACGGTGCTGCCTTCCATCTCCCTATCTCCAACCACCAGCATATAAGGCACCTGCATCAACTGGGCTTGACGAATTTTTGCATTCATGCGTTCGCTGCTAACGTCCGCCGAAGCTCGGAGGTTAGCCGATCTCAATTCTTGAACTATTCGCTCGGCATACTCGGCGTGGCTATCATTGATAGGTATGACGCGCGCATGTTCAGGCGCCAGCCAGACGGGAAATCTGCCGGCATAATGTTCAATCAGAAAGCCGATCATACGTTCGTGAGTACTGAGCGGTGCGCGATGTAAGCATATCGGAGTCTCACTGTCTCCGTCTCGATTGATGAAACTAAGGTTGCATCGCGCTGGTTGAGCAAAATCAACCTGGTTTGTCGCGAGCGTAAACTCGCGACCTATGGCGCTCCAAATCTGGACGTCTATTTTGGGCCCATAGAACGCCGCTTCATCATTCACTTCGACGAAGGGGATGCCGCCATTCTCCATCGCGCGTCGAACCATCTCTTCGGTTTTCAACCATAACGGCTCATCGTCAACGTATTTCTTGCCCAGCCCGCTCTTGTGATGGGTGCTGAAGCGCATCACATACTTTTCGATGCCGAAGATTCGAAAATATTCTTGGTAGAGGGCTACCACCCCCATGAACTCATCTTCAAATTGTACCTCCGAGCAGTAGATATGCGCGTCGTTCATTTGCATGGACCGTACCCGCATCAACCCGAAAAGTTCACCGCTCTTTTCAAAACGATAACAAGTGCCGTATTCGGCTAGACGTAACGGTAATTCTCGGTAACTCCGGAGTTTACTATCAAAGACTTTATGATGGAAAGGGCAGTTCATTGGCTTCATGTAGTAACGCACGCCTTCCATCTCCATCGGAGGGTACATGCTGTCGGTATAGTGCTCCAAATGTCCGGTGCGTTGAAAGAGTGCGTCTTTGGCAAGATGCGGCGTCCGAACGCGGTCGTAACCGCGTTTGTCTTCCATTTCTTTGGCGAGCTTTTCGAGCTCTTCGATGATGATTCCTCCGTTGGGCAGCCATAATGGCAAGCCCGGCCCGACGTCTTCATCAAAAATGAATATCTCTAAGTCCCGTCCAAGCCGACGGTGATCGCGCTTTTTCGCCTCTTCAAGCATCTGAAGATGCTGCTTCAATTCCGCCTTTGTGTTCCATGCGGTACCATAGATTCTTTGAAGCATTGCTTTGGTTTCATCGCCTCGCCAGTATGCACCGGCGACGTTGAGCAACTTGAATGCATCGGGTCGAATCTCGCGTGTGTCAGCGACATGGGGGCCCCGACAAAGGTCTTCAAACGTATCGTGGCGATAAGTGCTTAACGCGGGCGGTTCATCCACTACACTCCCATATTCGTCCGTTCCACCTTCGATGAGTCCCTCAATTAGTTCTAGCTTATACGGTTGATTCGTAAACAACTCTCGGGCTTCATGAGGACTAATTTCCCTATAATTGAACTCATGCTTGTCCGTTACAATTTGCCGCATCCGCTTCTCGATTTCTTTAAGGTCACCCGGCGAGAACGAACGAGGCTTACCATCTTCCCCCACCCCCAGATCGAAATCGTAATAAAAACCGTCATCAATTGGTGGCCCGATAGCCAGTTTGGCATCCGGGAAGCGCTCCAAGACGGCTTGCGCCATCACATGGGCTACGCTATGCCTGATCTTGTACAACCGATCTTTTTCCGAATCTGACATGACTTTTTCCATTAGTCGGAGTCTCAAACCGCCGCATTAGTTGAATCCGGCGGATGAGCAAAGAAGGCGTACCGATTCGAGGTATCTGCTCCTCCCTCAAATTTACCTCATAAAAAAAGAGCCTTTCGGCCCTCGGATGAAGATTGTATTCTGGAAAATGGGCGGTATAGGATTTGAACCTATGACCCCTTGCGTGTCGAGCAAGTACTCTAACCAGCTGAGCTAACCGCCCTTACTTGAGAAATGAAGGCGGCGGTCGGAATCGAACCGACGTATAAAAGTTTTGCAGACTTTCGCCGTACCACTTGGCTACGCCGCCGCTTTGGAGCGGGAGACGGGACTTGAACCCGCGACCTCTACCTTGGCAAGGTAGAGCTCTACCACTGAGCTACTCCCGCGGACAAGTTACAGTATATCAAAACAGATAAACTTTGTCAATGAAAAAACTCGAACATCTGGAAAGCGTCGGGTCAACGTGGAAGTTTAACCGGGCGCTGAGTTCAGACGGCGATGAGTTGGCACGGCACCAGCAGCTTGCTAGCATGACAAATATAGACCCTCGACTTTCTCCTTCTTGACTTTGGACATGCGGACATTTCCTGTTAGACATCAAAGAAATTCATGGAGTCTTGTACCCCGGGTGCGACGACTTAAACAATTCAGTGCACGTGCCTCAAGTTGCCGAATCCGCTCTCTTGAAAGCCCCAGAATGCTCCCTATTTCCTGCAAACTGTGTTCACACCCGTCCTCTAACCCAAATCTAAGTTCCGCAATCTGCTTCTCGCGTGGAGGTAACTCTTTGAGTGCTTTCCGGACCTCTTCGATAATCTCTTTATGAACAATTTCGGAAAGTGCATTTGGCGTATGTTCACACGAGAGAGTGTCCTCAATGGTGCTGGATGACTCACCATCAATGCATGCATCTAGCGAAATCACTTGGGCGGTCAGCTGAGGTAACCGTGTGATTTTTTCGATTGGCAAACCTGTTGCATCGCTGAGTTGTGCTAGACTCGGTTCCTTAGCTTGCCGCTGTTGAAGATCACATCTTGAACGTTCTACCTTCCGACACGTTTCAAGAAGATGGGCAGGAATGCGGATAGTCCGCCCCTGATTGGCTATGCCGCACCCGATAGCTTGCTGGATCCACCAAGAGGCGTAGGCGCTGAATTTAACATTCTTTCGCCAATCAAACCGATTTACCGCATTGATTAATCCGAGATTAGCTTCCTGAATTAAGTCAGGCAATTCCAATCCACGCTCTCGGTATTTTTTTGCGATGCAAACAACCAAGCGCAGATTTGCCTCGATCAGTCGATTCTTGGTGGTTTGGATGTCCTCCTCTATGAATTGGATGTGCTGAACAAGATTGAAAAGATACGTGCGGTTAAGAGTTGAAAGGTGCGCATCGCTAATCTGTCGTTTCAATGGGCCCAGAAGAGGCGGCTTTTCTGGATCGAGATCGGGGAGATGAAATGCTAATTCGCAATAAAATTCCTCTATCCGCGTCTGAGACTTCTCAATCCTGATAAAGGCACTGGTTTCCTCTTCCGGTGTTAAGCGAGGTATATTTCCAATCTGGTTTAAATAAGCGCCAAGAACGCCGTTTTCCCTATCTGGAAATGATGATTCGGTTGGTTCAATTTCCAGGGCACCTGCAGGGTTTGGTGACCGCTCAACCGCGGAAAGCAGCCCCGTTTCGGTCGGAACACCGCGAATCATGGGTTCCAATGAACCGCTTGTAGGCGCTTCATGGGGAGCTTGGCGAGAGTTGATGCCTTTCTTGGTAGGAACCATCTTCTTCTCCGAACAGCTAGATCTTATCCTTTTCAATTCTTTATTTTTAATTCTATTGAAGGCAAGATATGTGCCAGACAAGAACTATGAAGGCGGATTTTCTTAAAGGACTGGGAATATGGAAAGAGAATAGAAAAAAATTGAGGGAACAGACAAACGAAATGAGACAAATAGCGTGTGTTCACGAACTGATTGACCGTTTCTGACGCTACACACGAAGCATAGGGTTATTTGGCGGAACGTCGAACTATCGATGAAATCGCAGCGACAGTCTCACTATCTGGTATCACAAAAATGACTCGAAAATGTGTCGCCTAGATGTGACACTGTCACTTGTGGTTGACGTGTTGGCGTGTCCAAATGGTGTCTCAATGGATTAAGTTCGCTGCAACCCGAGTTCCTTAAGCTTTCGGTGGAGCGACTGCCGCTTAATCCCGATTTGTCTCGCGGTTTCTTGAATGTTCCAATTATTCTGCTTGAGTTTGTGTTCAAGAAAAGCTCGTTCAAAGCCTTGGGATGCTTCCTTAATTGTTGGAACATTTAGCAAACCAAGAATGTTGGCATCCGTGGAGATTGCATCAACAGATGACAGCAGCTTTGTGCTATCGCCTTCATCAAAGATTTCGGCGGGCAAATCTTTCGGGGAGATTAGAGTATCCGGGCACGTTACAACCGCGTATTCAACTGCTTTCTCTAGTTCACGGATGTTTCCGGGCCAGTGGTACTGTTTAAACCGGGTTAGGATTCCATCCGCGAAACCACGGATGCGTTTCTGATCGCGTGAACGCGCATGTTTCCGTAAGAAATGGTCGGCAAGTATGGTAGTGTCTTCTACCCGATCGCGCAGCGGTGGTAGAGAAATCGTGAGTTTCAAACGGTAATAGAGATCGCGCCGAAACTCACCCGCTTCAACGGCTGATTCCAAGTCACGATTCGTGGCAGCGATAATGCGGACATCGGCATGTTGAGGATGAAGGCCAACCCCTTGCACCTCCTTCGAATCAAGCACGCGCAGCAGCTTGGGCTGCATGGCGAGACTTAAATCGCCAATCTCGTCAAGGAAAATCGTACCTCCACGCGCCTGCAGGAATTTTCCTGGTCGCTGATCGACGGCCGTAGCCACACGTTTTCCGATTCCGAACAACTCCGCTTCAATCAACTCGGATGGGATTGCGCTGCAATTGACATCTATGAAAGGTCCCTTCCGTCGATCGCTGTGCTCGTGTATAGCACGTGCGACGAGTTCCTTGCCGGTGCCGCTCTCACCGCAAATTAACACGTCCACGTTGGAAGCGGCAATTCGCCCAACCTTCTTCATCACATCAATCATCACATCACTATTCCCGATGATTTCATAGTCATGTGGCTTGTCGTTGGATGCAACAGTTGTGTGCGAGTCTTGATGTGACTTTTCGCTCGACTGCTGAGTCAACGCCGTCTTGATCATATTCGTGAGGTGAGTATAGTCGATCGGTTTGCTGATATAATCGTAAATTCCCAATCCACTCGCCTCAAGCGCGGTCTTGGATGAGCTATTTGCCGTGATCATAATGGCATGAGATGTCCTTGGTCCGAGTTTGCTGTGTTTGAGGATTTTTAGCCCTGCTTCCTTATCCAGCACTCCCTCGGCATCCGGCATCCAGAGATCGAGCAACAGCAAGTCATACCGGGATCCCTTATCCAACAGTTGAATCGCCTGATCCCGATTGTGGGCGAAGTCTAACTCGGCTTCTACCGTTGGCTCAATATCAAGTTGTTGACTGATATAGCGGCAGATTGCTTTCTCGTCATCTGCAATTAGAATCCGCGCTCGGTTCATTTTTACCATGAAATAAGGTCTGCTAGTATTCAGTGTCTAACGGAGAGGAAGTTCAATGCAAAACGTTGTTCCAATACCAACAATGCTCGAAGCATACACACGCCCGCCGTGTCGCTCAACGATGTTCTTGACATTAACCAAACCAAGCCCCAAACCGCGAGGTTTGGTGGTGTGGAACGGCTCAAAAATTCGCTGGAGTTCCCCGTCTGGAATCCCCATACCATTATCTTCAAAAGAAACAAAAAGTCTATCTCGCCGCTCTGCGGACCGATCAATTTCGGAGCCGATTTTGACGGCAATGGCTAATTCTCCTCCTTCTGGCATGGCTTGACAGGCGTTTTTCATCAAATTTGCGAAGGCAATCCGCATCTTATCTGCGTCTAGGCGTACAGAAGGAATTTTCACCGGTAAACTCAAATTTACTAGGATTCCGTTTTCATCAATCAATTGTTGGTTCATGTCGCGTGCAAACAGTAAGATTGTTTTTAAGTCATGAGTTTCAAAATTCAAGTGCACATCTTGAAAAAAACTTAACTCATTTTCAACCATGTCATCAAGTGTTGCCGCCGTGTCTATAATGGTATTCATCTCATCAATGATCTCGTTGGGGCGATCTCGTAGATTCAGTACGTCTCCACGTTGAAAGTTATTGCGAATCATTTCTGCCGGTGCACGAACCAGGTTGAGAGAGTTTCGTAGTTCGTGTCGGACCTGCGCCGACATGACCCCAAAAACTGCCTCTTTCTCAGACTGAACTAGCTGATCTTGCGTTTCCCGCAGTTGTGACACCGCGTACCGCAGACGTAGATGGGTTAAAAACAAGCTATTCACGATGCCCGCGGAAATGATTGCTAGGCTAAATGCTATCGTCTCCAACCAAAAGTTGAAAAAGACAAAACTGCAGACAACGACAAGCAAATGCAGAACTAACAACCCGCCGGCGGTCAATATCATCGCGCGGGAACCATGTCCTGTTCGATGAATTGCCAACGCAGCCGATGTCGAAACGAGTGCGAGAATGAGAAAATAGATGAACGCAACTCCGGGAGTAGAGCGCCAAATAAAATCTTGATTAATCAAAGCATTTAGAAGATTAGCGCGCAAAGCGAGCGCCGACTGTTTCCCAAATGACGTTGGAATTTCGGGTGCTGCATCCGTCGTCACACCAATGAGGACACATTTCTCTTTGAAATTCTGCTCGAACTCTGCGCGGCTATTCTCAAATTGTTTCAGTGCATCAATGTATGAAATTGTATTCCACAGTGGCACTTTGCCGCGATCCGGGGAAAGACCACCGACAAAGCGAACAATGAATCTCCCCCGTGAATCTAATGGAATACGTGTTGATTTACCACCTTCTAAAGTGAATTCTAGATAGTTGCCGCGCCAAAACTGTTCCTGAACTTTCATGGAATCTGGCGAAATCCCATGGGTTTGACAGAAAAGTCTCATCTCAAGGGAGGGATGGTATTCATCTTCCTCGTCTTTTACGACCAACTGGGCGGATCGACTAATCCCGTCAGACCGATCGAACGGGAAAAAACTGAAACTCTTCTGCGCAGCTTCTAGGTATTCAGGGATATCCGTCCAGTGTGTTATCTTGGGAATAGTGCGGCGATTTTCGGCATCGGCAGGCAAGTCATACGGTCGAATCACAAACAACTTTTCGCCCGGTAAGGCCTTGTTACCTCCCCATTCACGTTGGAAAAGCAAGATTAAACCGATGGCTTTTGGGTTCGCTTTTTGAAGAGATAACAGTAGAGAGGAATAGAGATAGGACGGCCAAGGAAATACGATACCAAACTCCTCCTCGCTCTTGGTATCGATTGTAATGAGTGAAATGTCGGGCGATACCTGTGCCGATTGCGCAGATCGAAGATGCAAACGCCAATCAAGAGTTTTTAACTCGATGAACTCTAATAGGCCGAAAATCCACAAGAGTCCTACCACAATAAAGGGCAAGAATCCAACAAAGCAGATAAGTAAATGTGTCCTATGAACCTGGGTTAGTCTCATTGTAGACACATTGGGATAGACATGCGACAACCGTCAATTGCCACTCTGATCGCTGCCTTCATACCACGCCGTGGTAAAATTCTGTCTGTGTAGTTGCACGTCTACTGAAATCCAAACAGTATCCGCCCGTCCCTTATCTCGAATTAGAGCCCGATTCGCCGCAACCCTTTTTGCCGAAGTGAGCGGGATACCACTATCGAACACACCGAGTAATTCTCCGTTGTTGTTCACAATCAAATCGGCTGCAATTCCGCAATGACGGAGTAATTGAACGTACAACAGTGCTGGATTGTATTCCGCCAAGGCATCTTCTGCGAGTCCTCCGAGAGAATTGTACAACCTACGAGCCAGATCCAACGCCGGATAGGGATAGCTCTTTTCCATGCGATTGTCTTTTTCGTTTGCCGGAAGATTTAAGTATGTTTCTAACTCAGGGATTAACCGGGCAATCTCATCAGGCAACGCATCAAGTTCCAACCGCAGGGCACTTAATTCAGCACTGGAAATTGCCACGATCGGCGTTTTGGCACCTGTAGTCAATTGGTTAACGCTCTCGGTTGGTCGGCCAACTGGCAGCACATCGCTCATGGGACTATGTTCAATGCCGTGGTTGATTCGCTTTGCTCTTGGCATTGTCTTTAGTCGCTTTGCCTCGACAATAAGCTCGCCGACGGAAAGCTCACGTCCACCCGGCAATGTGGGTAATAGACCATCCTTCGATTGAAGTCGGATGAGCGAATCCGGCGGCATACGCACTAGGTCTTTCTCCATCAATACAAAACCTTTTTCCAAGAACGCCCACTCCTCCTCTCCAAAGGTCCGGACTTCAATTCTGCCGAAAGTAAAGGCAGTTACTATTTCATTGCCTGCGCACGGAAGATTTAACATCGCCACGCACATCAAACAAACTAATGAGATACGACATTTGGCTTTCATTGTGATTATCTCCTAATTGATCATGATTATCATCACTTATCAGTATTAAGATACGCCTTCAAGAATTCCTGTAACCAAGGGCTGGCTAAATCCGCCTGCATCTTCTCCAACGTCAGAATTTTGGGGATAGAGAAGGACTGTGCCGAACCGCGAATCGGGCTAATTCCATATCTTTCCCAAGCTTCTTCAACCGTAGTAGTTGAATCGCCAACTCCTGTTCCTTGGATTTCCTCATACCCTGCATTCCATGCGGCAACGAAGCCGTCTTTTATGAGAGTCGTCTCAATGGGAATCCAGACTTGCCCATTGATTGGGGTGTAATACGGCAAATTTGCTTGTTGTGCTTGATCTATGGAAATTTGTCCCAACTCAAATGCCATCATAACATGGCTGGGGAGCTGAATTAGAGCGGTTTTTATGCCCACCGACTCCAACAATGAACAATACAACGCCGTACTGTCATCACAGTCGCCGAAAACATTCGATTTGCCGTCATCCGAAACTTGCGCCGTTAGACGTGTCAGCATTTCGTGAGGATACTTGATGTCATCATTTGTGCCGCTGTTAAACGGTATGTTCGGATCGGTTTTGTACGATATTCCATGCAGGGCATTAAACAGGAGCATTGCCCTATACAACCCGAGTGGTATACCTGTTTGATTGATAGCGTCGATCTCTTGCACGAACTCGGCGAAAACCGTTTCGGTGAAGGCTTCCACCGTTGGATCCTCAGATAGGACAAAAGAGCCGAGTTTGCCAACATCGTCAAGCAGCGTGGTGTGAATGTCGTGCAATTTCACAGTCGTGGTCGCAGCTTTATATGCGGCTCCGCCACTTTCAATGACCTTTATCTCTGCTTGAACAGGTTGAGCGTGCAACAATTCCACGGCGCTCGAGGTTAAAACGAGTTGGCGAATGGGGACCGATGTCCGTTTGCGCGGCGGCAACTCAATATCCCCTGAAGCAACTTCCGTGCCATCTCTACTGACAAATTCGCCCATAAAGAGTTTGACGTGCACGGTCACGGGCTCATGGCTTTCATTTTTCAGCCATATTCTACCTATAGAATCTGGAGATGTCAACGAGTAGTAGTGGTCCGGATCTGCCTCAGAAAGTAGAGGCGGTGCATCGGGTTGATCGTACGTGATCACTCGAAATTCACGGTTGGATGAAGCGTAGTAATGATAATGAACAGGGTAAAGATCTGGTATGCGTATGTGTTCGATGTGAACGGGCAGTTTCCGGTAATCGAAATTGAATGATAGCCCGACATAGGCTGTTGCCGGTAATGTTGGTGATATCAGGTAAGCGGAGTTGAAATTCAACCACCTGAATTTCACACTACCTCCCAGACTGTAAGTCGGTGCTTCGGCAATGTGCAAATCTTTCTGGAGTCCAGTACGTATAGCAAGATTGGCATTCGGGAGAAATTCTGCCCCGAAGTGGAACCTGTCGGTCAGTTCCGCCGCAAGCAGCCAGCGTGAGTTTGGGCGATACGCCACACCGAACTTGTACATTGTTGCAGAAATCTCCTCGCTGACGTCCGGATAGTGACGAATCCACATGCCGCGTACCAGCCCTTCACCTGATCCAAAACCAATGATGTCTTGGGCAAACACCCCTACAGACCAGCGGTGGGTAGGGCGAACGATAACACCAATGTCGGTGCCCCAGCCGTCTGCCGCACCTCGCGATTCTTTATCCAGTGATACTGATTGAGTGACATATTTGAGATTTACTCCAACCGAGAGGTGCGTTGATGGGAGGTAACCGTAAGACATGTTAAAGCGACTCCGTCCGGCCTTTAGTTCGTCGTCATTAATTCCAACGTTAATCCAGTCGGTGCCAAGTGCGGATTTATCGGAAATCGGAATCACCGCACTAAGATAATTCGCCTCCAATTGACCAAATAAGCGAGTGCGTTCAAGTTCGAAGGCATAAGTCCCCAAGCGTGGCAGTCCGGCAGGATTGCGACGGACACTGTTGCCATCGTCAGAGACTGCTGTGAACGCTCCGCCCATTCCGATTGGACGGGCTCCCGGCAATGTGTACTCTTCGCCGGCATAAGTCGTAACGGCTAGTAGTAGGAAGCTAAGTGAAAGACAGAATCGCATTTCGCCTATTATGTTGGAGTGCTTGCGGTATTGTCAAGGGGTTTCAAAAGCTAGAATTCGTCAATCCCTTTTTAAGCCAAAGCGTATCCTGCGAGTAGTAGGCATCTGCCATTCTGGATGGCAAGGCACTTGAAAATTTGCCTTTGTTGCTGGGCACGATGATACTATATTGCGGGGTTCCAATCTAGCGATGTGGGCAATTTCATTGATTCGATTTGCGGGCCGTGCCAGTGAGAGTTTTTTCCTCGCGGACTGTATGTGTCGAAAATCTTGATTGATATGTCGAACAAGGTCTGTCTCAAGCTAATGGTTTTTCACGACAATCGTTTTCGTTCCCAGTTTACCTTCACCTTCAACTGTGACGATATAGAAATTGCTTACAACCAGTTGACCATCATCGTCTCGCCCGTCCCATCTGAGGACATTGGTCCCTGCATAAAGATGTTCCGAATTCTTCAATACTCGACGTAATCGCCCTGCTGCATTGTAGATTTTGATGGTGACATCGGTACCACGGGAGAGTCGAAAAGAGATGTCCGTCGACTCGCCGCGATTTGGATAAAAGAGACGAGGCTGACATGTCAAATTGCTGATAATCACTCCGTCGGAATCTTCTCGTGACGACATGGCAACTGCATAGCGTCCAAGTTTCAAAATGGCTGTTGAGATTCTGCCGCTTTGGATATCGATCGTTCCACCGATTCGCTCCCATCTACCACTGTTCAGCCGGACAATTGTCAGTTCAGAGGAGTTGGGGAGGATATCTATCGCAAATTCGATTGTGGCAGGCTTCAGATCGTGTAGACGCAAATCTGTCGGCGCAAATTCGTAAATTAAACTCAATATGGGTGTACCTCTCCCTTCATCTATCCCGTCCAGCCCTTCTGACCGGGTGTCGAGAACTGGATTGATTGTCACCACCGTGCGATCTGGCAAACTGTTCGGCGGGAAGACAATCTTCGCCAGCCTATCCTGACTCTGTACTACCCCGCCGCTTGATTGTCCTAAACTTGAACTAAGATACACTAGGACTTCGTCTTGTGTACGGTGCCCCGCTCGATCTCCCACACGAAGTCGTAATCTGAAAGGGCCCGCCAATCCGGAGGTGGTCCATATTGCCAGGGTGCTGCGTGTGACGGGGTTCAAAAACGCTGATGGTTTTGAAATGGGCAGCCAGATGTCGGGAGATTCTTCACTACTATACTCAATAATGTATTCTCCGAAATTTCGGTCGTGTGCTGTCCCACGAATTTCGATCTGTTGGGACAGTTGCTGGTTTTCTACGGGAGAAAGAATTTCCGCTTGAGGTGGAACCCGATCGACAACTACCGTGACGCGTGCGTCCGCAGTTGGATTGCCCGACGCATCTTCAGCCATCAAGTGTATTTCGAATTCGCCTTCCACTTCAGGAGGTGTCCATAGGGCAGTAACTTCGCCTGAAGCATTGGACTGACTAATCTGTTGCCAATCTTCGCCATCGACCATGGCTCGGACATTGAACTGATACGTCGTCAAGTTTGCATCCGCTACAACGCCGCGAATCTCGGTTGTTCCCGATACAAGCTCGTTATTGACAGGGGAATTGATTTTAACCTGCGGGGGCTGGTTATCAACGGTCACGCGCACAGAGGATATGCTGGATTTCCTCGACCGGTCTGTAACGATGAGGCGAATATCGTAATCTTCCTCGGTTGGCGGAGTGACCCAAGACGTGAGAATCTCGGTTCGCTTAGGTTGTGTTGACGGAAATGCCGAGATAGGCGTCCATCCATCAGTGTGACTTGCAGGCCTGACTTCCAGTTGGTAATCCTGAAAATGTACATCGTCCGCCGTTCCGACAATTTCGACTGTACCCGATAGTAGTTTCCCATCATTGGGACTGATAATCTCGGAGCTTGGTCCAATATTGTCAACAAACACTGGCACTGAATGCTCGGATTGCTTGCCGGAGAGATCGAATGCAAGAATTTGGAGTTCGTAGGCTTCGTCGAGCCTTGGCGTGTTCCAAACTCCCAGCGATTCGTCATTTTTCGGCTGACCGGAATTAACAACAGAGATTTCTCCCTGTGGAGACCGGCTCTGCGCATCTGACGGTCGGAATGAGAGTTCGTAGTGACTGAAGTTTTCGTCCTGTACAGTACCCGTAATTTGCACAATCTCTTCGACAAATTCACCCGCTTTTGGCGAGTTGATTTGGGCAATGACTTCACTCGCATCAAGAATAACGCCGACCTCTACAGATGATTCAAGTCCGGCTTCGTCTCGAACAATAAGTCGAAGTGTGCACTTTCCTTTCAAGTTTGCTGCGTTCCATTGTCCCAGCAACCCATTCTCGATGGACGTAGTCGCGGCGCGGACAACCTCAGTGTCTTCGTCGTGCACGACTTGCAGTTCATACTGAAGGATATGTTTGTCCGCGGCAACGCCCATCACATCGACATTTCCGGCTGACAGGACCGTCCCATCTCGGGGTGATGTGATGGATGCCTTAGGATGGGTATTGTCTAGAATCAAGTTGCGAATCGTTTCAGATTTGTAGCCGTAATTGTCCGTGGCGATAAGCCTTAGCTGGTACTCTCCATCCGGTATTTCCTCCGTATTCCAGCGCGCGATTTCTTCCTCGTTGAAACGACGTCCACGTGCCGCAAGGCTAGGAATTTCGGTCCATTCCGTATCATTTTCAGAGAGATTGCGATACTCGAGAAGGACCTCCTCAATTGTCGCGTCGGCGGCAGTACCAACCTTCACAGTCCCTATGATATGGAGTTCTTGCGTAACGGGTGTTTCCCCTCCCTCCGGTTGGATTAGGGAAACGGTTGGTCTCGCCGCCTCATTATCAAGTAGATAAGAAACTATTTCTGATCTGCCAGTATTCCCAGCCAGATCTTCAGCGGTTGCCCTAACATAAATCTTTCCGTCCAAGGACGAAGTGTCCCACATTACATCAACTGCCGATTCGTTATTCCGATCTTCGCGAATTGGATTCCAATCTGCATCATTGGTCCCCTCTTGGAGGGCATATTCAAGTGCGTACTGTTTTAGGTGAGCATCGTCAAGTTCAATCAACACCATCGTGCTCCCGGAAATAGTAGATTCAGGGAGAGGGCGTTGAATGCTTACACGTGGAGGCGAATTGTCAACTTCAACCGAAACCCTTTCCTCAGCATAGTGTTGTTGGTCAAAATTACTATTAACTGTATCTCGTGCAGACAACCAAATGGTATATGTACCGTCAGATAATGTTGGCGTGTCCCAGCTATAGAGCGTGCCATTTACGACTGAATCTGCCGAAATGAAGGGCGTCGCTAGGACAGGTTTGCCAGTAAGACCATCACCAACATAAATTTGAATTTGGTAGTTTTGAAAATCGGTTTCATCCGTTGCTGTGCCCTCAATCAAGCAAGTTCCCCGCTTGACCTCACTTGGTTTGGGGCGCGATATGCTTACTCGCGGTGGGATGGAGTCCACCGAAAACTCTGCGGTGACGCCGACGGGGTCGACATTTCCCTCTCTGTCAATCGCACGTACCGTGAAATGATGGATGCCCTCGACAAGATTTGGCAGGAGCACACGTTTATCGCGTCCGCCATCATCGGTGTAGACTGGGGTTCTATCATCAATTTGATACTTGTAACGGAGTTCTGCGGCCGGAGTACTTGCATCACCACCCTCAAACTTGAAAATGACGCTTGTGTCTCCGATCGTTTCGCCTTGCGTTGGCCCGCTTGTAATTCGGGTGTCAGGTGGAATCATTTCCGGATTAAAAATACTAATCCCGTCATTCGGGCTCCCGAACCAGAACGTGTCACCCACCTGGGTAATCGCGGAGATGTTGTTACTGTTTAGTCCGTCAGATGCCGTAAGTTCGCGCGTAAACTGTCCATCTTGAAACAGACTCACACCGTCCACCGTGCCAACCCAGATTCGATTGCTCCGATCACGATAAAGTGCTTGAACGTCGTTATCCACTAGGCCCTGATCCGTTGTCAGTAGTGCGGTACGATGCAGGGAAACTCCATCAAGCACGTGGATTCCTATCTCGGTCCCAATCCAGGTTGTTCCATCTGCAGTTTCTATCATCGCTCGAATGTCGCCGCTTGTAGAAAGGTCAATACGCCTCAGCGCTCCCGCATCCAAAACCCATAATTCACTTTCAGTAGCTCCTTCACTGAGCGTACCGAAATAGATTCGATCTCGTGAATCTACTAACATAGCGACAATGGTTTGATCAATCTGCTGAAGGATTTCTTGCTCTGAATGCCATTGGACGCCATCGTACCGATTAAGGCTAGTGAGAAAGCCGGGCTCGCCCTCAAGCAGAATGCCTGTGCTGACCCAAACATCTCCAGCCGGGTCGACCGCAATCGCTTGAATTTCGTTAGTTGCTGCCTCAATTCGCAAAATCTCCCAAACAGTGCCATCGAACATCCCAAGCCCCTGATTGGTGCCGAGCCACATGCGTCCGTCCACATCTGCGATTATCTTTCGGATTTCGCGTCCTTGAAAATGCTCGATTGTGTCCACTCCATTTGGCGTGTAGCGATTTAACCCCGTTGGCGTGCCGACCCAGACCTGATGATTCCGATCTGTAAACATCGTAGCTATTCGGTTATCATTTAAACCGTCGTATGTCGTAATTGGTTGCCAAGACCGGTCCGAGAAACTTACGCCGTTATCCCGTGTGCCAACCCAGATGTCGCCGTTTTGGGATTCAAAAATCTCTTGGACATTATTGCTAGCTAACCCGTTCGCCTTTGTCAGTTGACTCCATTCTCCACGATCAAAGAGGTTGATTCCTGATGCTGTCCCAATCCATATTACACCATCGCGATCACTCATCATTGTGCGTACTCTATTATCAATCAGGGGAGAGTTGATGGTTGTAAAGACCTCCCAGTTGGAACCATTGTAAACCGCCACACCTTCGGCTGTCCCAATCCACAAATTACCTGCGTCATCTTCAACTATCGCGCGCACATCCCCCTTAGGTAGCCCATCATCTTTGCCATAAATTCGCCACTGAACGCCATCAAAGTGACTTAAATTAACCGTGTCACCGCCAGGAAGCAAACCAAACCAAAGCCCGCCTGCTTTATCCTCATAGATGGTTTGGACACCGGCATTGAGTCGCCCATCGTCAGCGTTTAACGCGGGATTCCAAGTTTCTCCATCAGACCAACTTACCCCGATAGGTGTTCCAATCCAAAATTGGACATCGTTTCCAGTCGATTCATCGGAACCGCGCTGAATTGCGGTAAGAACGCGATCGTCAATTAAACCTGTTTCGACCGAATAGTGATGTTGCCAATCAATCTGATTAACGTCGCGGTTGAAAATGCCTTGATGAATGCCGATGTCTGTTGTTGCCCAAATGAATCCGTCACGGCCCTCAAAAACCTGTGAGACATTTCCGCCGGGTATGTCAAAGTTGTGCCAAAACCCATTAAAGTGGCTTAGCCCCTCGCTGGTCGCCAGCCAGATTCCTCCTGCCCGATCGGCCGCAATTGATCGCACATTATTGCTACCCAGCCCATCGCCAATACGCGAAAAATTGCGCCATTGGAAATTTTGTTGAGCGGAACCAATGAAGGGTACCAAGTAACCAACGAAGAGAAACAGGAGTGTAATGTATCGGAAGGCAGGCTGTATGAGTGGATTCTTGAACCTTTTCAACCCTGAATCCATTTCTTTCCTTTCTACTTAATCACAATCATCTTCTTCGTCGCGCTGAAAGTATCGGTCGAGATTGTATAGAAATACGTTCCTGTCGCTACCGGCTCACCAAGACTGTTTTTTCCATCCCAATATGCAGCTTCTGCGCTAGACATGTAGTGCCCGGGTAGTAGAACACCCAGCGGGATATGGCGTACGAGATAGCCGTGAACGTCATGAATGTCCATAGTGACATCTGATGTAAAGGTTATTTGGAAGGGCATCCACGTTTCAGGATTGAACGGATTAGGAAAGTTTTGTAGCAGCAAATTGCGTCCTGGAGGAGATGAAGATATAAGTTGTTCCAGAGCCCGAATGGCGCGGAGCAATGGAACTGATGCATCTGACGAAAGTTCTAGTGCTGCGTGGATTCGACGTAATGCAGGTTGCATGATTTCGAAATTGATTTCCACCGCTGAAATAGCGGATGGGGCTTGTGCATGGTTCTCATAATTTTCTTCAAAATGATCGGCGACAAGTCTAAGATCAAGGATGTTAACCACGCCATCACGATTGACATCAGGGTTGATTTCGAGGCCTCTTGGGGGGATTCCTTGTCCAAAGAAATTCGAAACTATGACGAGGTCAAACACGTTGACAGCGCCATCACGGTTGACATCCCATAAGCGCAGGGGGTCCTCAACGATAATGATTGCTTCTGTGACACGACAGTCAATCGGTTGCTGATTAGAATTGGCAAGGATAAAGTTTTCCAGTTGAATTTCACTTATACCCACGTTTTTTGATCGAAACAAAACTTCTAGTAGTATTCCGCTACTTTCTATGTTTGGTTCGCCAATTTTGGTCGCGGCGACGCCCGCATATAGCCCCTCCTCTTGGCGGATCTCTCCAGCTTTACCCAACCCGGATATACCAAAAATGTTTCTGAATTCGGTTACCGTTACGAACGTGAGAAGATCAGGATTCGTCCATTGGAGATCGAATTGAAAACCGGCAAGGTCCATTACGGAATCGGCGCGAATTTGTACCGCGAACTCCTCCTCCAATCCTATCCGCTCGTAGCCTGGAATCATCTGAACGGAACAGGTTGGCGGTGGGCCAAACCTTGTATGAAACGTAAGTGGTTCCGACCATCGGCTTGTTCTTCCAAATCCCCCTACACGCACACGCCACCAATATTGGGGACGTTCGATTTCTGACGAGAAGTAGAACTCGGTCTCTGACACGGTTGCCGATTGTATGACCGCGATGAAATCGGCATCAATCGCGACTTCAATGTTGTAATAGAGAGCATCTTCGACCGCCTGCCACTGCAGGTTCGTATTTGAGGACTCAATAAGTGTGCCCTCCTGAGGTGATAGCGGGATGGAGGTCGAAGGTTCTGTTCGCCACACGCGGATTACCGCATTGCCGCCGCCTGTGGCTGCAAACAGTCTCCCGTCCGGGCTAAATGCCACATCATGCTTCGACTTGGTATCGAATGACCACAGTTCCTGTTGTATCGTTGCCTTTCTATCATGTGTTATGACATCCCATAGTTTAACACTATTGTCATTTTCAGAATTAGCCAATCCAATGGCTAGTAAGCCACCGTCCGGGCTAAATGCAACGGAGAGCACTGCGCGGTCGTATGTTACAAGCGGCAGGTTCAAAGTGTCTTCCTCGTCGATTGCCTCCGAACCCTGTACGTTTTTCCACAAGCGTACAGTGCCATCCCATGACCCTGAAGCGATTTGTTCCCTATCGGGATGAATCGCGACTGACCACACGCGCTTGTCGTGTCCGTAAAATGTTTTAACAATCATACCCGTTGACACATCCCAGAGTCGTACTGTGTTGTCTTCTGATCCGGACACAATCTGCTGCCCGTCGCTGCTGAAATCAACAGATAAAACCACGTCTTCGTGACCTATGAATGGTCTTGGCGGTATAGCTGTATCAACCTCCCATAATCGTAAAGTGCCATCGGTCGCACCAAAAACAACTTGCTGTTCGTCGGGACTAAGTGCGATCGATGTGACTTGACCAAACCCATCCTGAAGTTGGTGAAGTTCTCGTTCTTCTAAGACGTTCCACAATCGCACGGTCCCATCCTCCGATGCCGAGAATAGGTCGCCGTTTCGTCTAAAAGCAAGGCCTGAAATCTTTCCCTCATGCCCGGTAAGCGTATAGATTTTCGACTGGGTCGAGACATCCCAAATATAGATGTTGTGATTGTCGCCATCAGCCGCAAGCCAATTGCCGTCAATACTAAAGGCGATTTCACCAGCGTTACTCTCGTGGGGAATCAAGATCTCGGACGGGAAGTTAGCATGGCCGTTTGTACAAAATTCCCATGAAGAAACAACCATAAACAGGTTTAAAAGGAGTAGTTTTTTCATTCTCATCTCTCCATCGGCATCGAATAGTTGAGTGTAAACCACGCATTATATGGAAGTTTAGCACCTTTCATGCCAACCAAGCCGACTTTTCAGATTCGACTAACTGTCGAGGGCAGGGGTTGAATTTAAAGTAAATTATTCCAAAAACTATGCCTCACTGAGGTTATTCAGCTATCACCACCACTGGAAAACTGATTCGGCTACGATTAAGATGATTGTGGTCAGCGGCGGAAAAGGCCTCCGTCGTAGAGTATTAACTATGGCATCCTATCTTTGCGCAGACGTACACCCGCACACCGTTACGTCCTTAGGCCGCAACCTAAAGTCAAATTTGCGAAAATAGAGCACATGCCCGGATCTAGTAAGAATTAACGCAGAGGAGCCATCGAAATGCTACGTCAGAATTCGGCAGTTATCCCCACATTGGGAATCAGCGGGAGTTGATTGACCACATCCTGTTCAGTGTAGTCAAAATTATAATCAACAGTGAGCACGTTCTTGTGATTGTATGCATTTAGGAGTTCCAAGTAAATCCCCATCTCCCAACGTTCGAAAATGAACGATTTGTTGACACGAACATCCAAGCGATGAAATGGCGGCACTCTCTCGGAGTTGACGGCACCGTATATCGGACGGTAAGTGGGTAGTCCAGTCGTCGGATGTCGTTCAAGTGTTGCGTCAATCACGGGGGTATAGGGATTCCCTGTAGAATATTGCCATTTAGCACCAATCTCCCAAGTCCGCGAGAGCTTATAGCTCCCTGTGAGAGTCGTGACATGCGTCTGATCAAACGAATACAGACGCCAAGGGTCACTAGGGCGGTCCCGACGTTCCGAGCGTACGTAGGCGTAACTTGCCCAGCCAAATAACCTGGTGCCCGAATTATGACGAAGGAACAGTTCTAACCCTCGTGCCACCCCATCTCCTTGATTAAGGTAGATGGCTTCACTGTCACTCGTAACCAGGTCGCTCAGATTCCTATAGTAGCCGGCGACCTTGAATCCGGTCCGACCCGATAGTTGTCGCTCCAACTCCAAGATATAATGGCTCGCTTTGCTGGATTTTACATTCGGGTTGCCGAAGTCGGGAAAGTTTAGAGGCGGCTGTGGGCTTTGTTCATACCTGCCGTAGGCTAGGCGCACCTCAGAACCGCTCGGAATCCGAAACTTTAAACTGGCTCTTGGACCCAGCGATATTTCGTCTGTCAAGTTTAGATAGTCTATCCGAAAACCGGCGGAGACTGATAAAAAAGGAAAAGGACGATAGCGATGTTGTAAATACGTCTCAATTCGATTGTATCTTAGTCCGAATTCGCTCCGAATTTTTTCCTCGAATGTGAAATCGAAATCCGGGTCTCCTTCATCCGGCCTGCGCGGAAAAAAGGCGGCGCCGGTCGTAGGCGCTGTCGCAAGCAACAGTCCGAATTCCCACTGATGATTGGGCGTAAAACGAAAGCTTAAATCTTGCCGCAATTGGTAGTTGGAAGCTCCAATCCTCAGGAACAACCCTTTGCCGAAATTCAGATTGAAGTGGTTGAAAGAACGCGTTAGTGACAGATACGATGTGATCCGATCCGTAAACAACGATCGCAGGTGAACCCCCTGTCCATCGAAACCGTTTTCAAAAAGGAACCTACCAGCAAGCGTTGGATCGCCGCTCACATCGTCCAACCCCAATTTGAGTTCCATGAAATCGTCCGCGGCAAATGCGTTCGCGGTTACCTGGTGCGATGCGTTCAGATTGTATGTGGCTTTAAACTGATAATCCCAAAAACGGGGAAATGCGGTTATCTGATCGACTTCGATAGGGAGCAAGTCCACATGGCTCCGCCTTCCGCCCAAATACCACGAACCTTCCTCTCCGATCGGTCCCTCTAATAGTCCCTCTGAGTAGAGAAGGTTCAAGTTCAATTTGCCACTGAGGTTCTGCTCGTTGCCTCCTCGCGAATAGATGTCGATTATGGCTTGAGCATCTGTCCCAAACTCTGCGCCGAATCCGCCGGCATATACGTCGATGCGTTCAATGACCTCGGAACTCAGTGTTGAAACGAGACCGCCGAAGTGATACGGATATCCAATGGGCGAGCGGTCAAGGTAGAATACATTATCCTCCGGCGCGCCGCCGCGTATGTACAATGCGCCGTTGAAATCGTTGGCTACGGCGATTGACGGCAGTGCCGGCAAAGCACGTAGAGCGTCGCCGGCTGTGCCGGGGATACGCTTAATCTCCAACGCCTGCACGCTCTGCCGACTGACCGTAGTCGGGAAAAGTTCTGAGGTAACAATCACCTCGTCAAATAGGAATTCGACCTTTTCAAGATACACCTCCACACGGGTCATTCTGCCTGATTCTACAATGACAACCGGTGCCTCGGAGACGTAGTAGCCCGCCGCAGAAATGAGAATCTTATATTTGCCTGCTGGAAGATTGTTGAATTGAAATGTCCCCCTAGCATCGGTTGATGTCACAGGTTTCTCATATTCGGCTATACGTACCTCCGCGCCCGTTATTGGTCGCCTTGTCCCTTGGTGAAGTATTGTCCCTAGAATCCCAGAGTCACTACGGGTTGGTTCCTGAGAAAAGCCGGGAAGAAGGTATAGCGGCAGAATGAACAGGGCAATTGACATCTGACGAATCGAGCGCATTTCCATGAAAATCATTCAGGTGGAAGCTGCGACAAAAAGTAGGCATGCAATCCGACGATAAAATTAAAAACTTGTGTGCTGGGGGCGAAAGATTCTAACACATCGTGGAGGATGCAATCAAACGAATCTGTTGGTGGATGATGTGTCGTTACTCGATTGCACCTAGTATTGCACCGCTGTCTCCCGTGATGTTTTCCTTGATGGCAAAGGCTCCCGCACGCATGCTGTTAAGGAATCAACTTTACAGGACAAACAGGATGAATTAGAATGAATAGAATCCATGATGTGACTTTATGGCCGCGTCCCATTGTTCAGGGCTCGCCGGTTAGATGATTGAGGGTGAAGACGCTATTCTGAACATGGTGCCATAAGAGATTGAATTCTTTTGTTAATCTGCCGGATACAACCCCAAAGAGAACATACATATTCGAGCTTTTTTCTCAATGGCGAATTCCTTGCAGTATGAATGGATTAAGCGCAGTCACCTTTCAGGAGAAATCGGACATGGGAAACTCATCGAAGAATCAACCAACCGTGGCAATCGAAAAATGGCTCACTGAGGGCAGAAAAATACATAAACGGCACCAATTCACCTTTTTCTTCGCCAGTTTTATGGGTACGATTATTTGCACACCTCTGTCGATCTTCTTTGTTGGCATTGTGGGATCCCGTTTTTGGATGTTCACCTCAGATGCAATCGGGGGGTCGAGTGCTTCTTACGAATCCGCGTATCCGTGGATCTTCGCGCCGGTGGCAATCATCAGTGCACCGCTGTTGTTGGTTTTATTCGGACCACTGTATGCCGGATTGTGCTTTATGGGACTGAAGTCGATGCGCGGAGAGAAACCCCGCATTCGTGACATCTTCAAAGGTTTCGATCGATTTTGGGGAACATGCTTCTTATGGCTAATCGTCCCGGCGGGAATTTTTATTTTGGTTTCAACCGGTGCTGGCATACTTTTGGTGCCGCTTATTTGGGCAACAGCCATGCTAGCGTTTCCACTTTTGATTGACCAAAACTTGGGGGTTTTTGCCGCCATGTCCGCGGCTCTCCGCATCGTGATAACATGGAATAATTGGTGGCGGTTTTGGTTCTTTGGACTGGTGTTGACGTTCCTCGGTTACATCGGCATCGTTGTATTTGGGATCGGTATTTTCATTACGCTTCCACTAGCAATCTGCGCACAGGTGATTGCCTATCGCGAAATCTTCAAACCAGAAGAAGTGTTGCTAAACGAAGCAACCTATTCCGGAGATCAATACCCTTCCATGCTCAAAGCGCAGTACATTCGACTCATTTCACAGATGCGGGAACTTCGGGACAGGATTTTCGATGCGATCGATTCCGCCAACAATGGGGTCAAACCGCTGCTAGAATCTTCGATTGAGCATATTGGAGGGGTGGTTTCGAAAGCGGCAGAACTCATTAATCACTTGCAGCAGATTGAAGACTATCTGCAGATTTCCAGCGTGCAAAACCTTTACCGCGAGAGGGACGAAATAGAAGGGAAACTCTCAACTGCAAACAATGCAGGGGTCGCTTTACAATATGAGGAGGCATTGAAGGTTTTAAAGGAAAGACTTGCAAACCATGAGCACTTGACAGACTTGGCGGCTCAAATTCGCGCTCAATTAACTACGATTCGTATTTCTCTCGATAATGCACTGGCTAAGATTATAAGAGTGAAAACCACCGAAATTGGCAATGCCAGTTTTGAAAGTGACGGTGTTTCCAAGGAGCTGCAGAATTTGCGACTGGAGATGGATGCGTTACTGGAAAGTCTGACCGAGATTGAAGGCGGATTACCGCGCTCGTCGAGATAACAGTCAACAATCTGTTCGCCCTTCTGCTACACTGCATCTTCACTTGCAACTCAAACCTACCACTTCTAACGGGATTTGAACCTGGGTACATTAGTATTTTGGAAACCGAATGGAGGATGTTCCTCGCGCGGTTTCTCTCAAGCATTACAGTGATTAATCTTCTGACAGCGTCTCCAACACTTGATTGATAATCTCGTCAGTCTTTATCTCTTCTCCTTCACCCTCAAAATTCAGAAGTATGCGATGGCGTAATGCCGGCAGTGCGACAGCGCGGATGTCCTCAATTGCGACATTGTACCGCTCATCAAGCAGCGCTTTGATTTTAGCGGTCAACGTAATGGCTTGCACACCGCGAATGCTCGCGCCCAATTGGACGTAGCGTTTAACTGACTCCGGTGCATCCGTACGATCTGGGTGTGTCAGGCAGACAACACGAATAATGTAGCGCTCGACGTGTTCGGCAATTGGGACGCGGCGCACCAACTGGCGCATCCAATTAACTGTCTCGGCATCAATAATTGCTTCAACGGCGGTTTCCGTGTCCGACGTTGTACGCCGCAATATTTCAAGGATCTCATCTTCATCCGGAAAATTCACGTGGAGTTTGAAAAGAAATCGATCAAGTTGTGCCTCGGGTAAAGGGTACGTGCCTTCCATTTCTAACGGATTTTGGGTGGCAAGGACACAGAAGGGTTCCTCTAGCTTGTGGCTTGATTGAGCAACGCTTACGGTGTGTTCCTGCATGGCTTCGAGCAATGCGGATTGGGTGCGTGGTGTTGCGCGGTTGATTTCATCGGCAAGGACAATCTGCGCAAAAATTGGTCCTCGCTGAAACTCAAACTGCTTTCGTCCCTGCGCATCCTCTATAAGTAGCGTTGTACCGGTGATATCTGAGGGCATCATATCGGGCGTAAATTGAATCCGTCTGAACGAAAGATGGAGCGCTTCGCTCAGGGTATGAATTAACTGCGTTTTCCCCAAACCGGGAACGCCTTCCAACAATGCGTGTCCGTTCGCTAGCAGACACAACAATACTCCCTCAATCACCTCGTCCTGTCCCGTAATGCGTTTGTGGACTTCCGCCTTTATGCGGGAATAATTGTCACGAAATTGTCCTACCCGATCTTCCAAATCCATAATTGAGAACCGTCGGTTTAAGATGTTGACCGCCTTTGCCGTAGTGACATGAGTTCCGTCATCAGTATACCAGAAACCGAGGACTGATCCAAATCAAAAAGGATTTCCCGCCAAAGGCTCGCGAATTAGCGCTTGACCAGTTTGTCACGGATTCGTTATAATGCGGTCTTAGCCGACTGAACATCACAAAAAACCATGAAAGCCCATGCCGGATGTCGTTGTTGGACACATTGAAAATTCCGAAAGCCTTAAGCCCGTTTTTGCTGCATTTGAGCGAGACCACTCTGGATTCAAAATAGGGTATGGACATTTTGAGGGCGACGAGGGCGAACTTACCGCGGAGTATGGCGGTGTCCGATATATCTGGGTTAACCACGGCGTTGGCGAACTTTTGTTGGAATTGGCCTATCGAACACAGGAGGGTGATGGCGAGAGATTGCCATCTTTCTACCAAGCCGACGAGTGTGACGATGAGACGTGGTCGATACTGGGAACATTTGCCGACAATCTCGATACTATCCACGAGCAGATACGACCGCCCGTTGAAATAATTTTGAGTCGGATTTCCGGGAGGACGCTTGTCGGAGAAATCGCATCTGATATCCGATCACTCGTGGAGATAGGACTGCCGCGTGAGGAATGGTCGACCCGCCCGAAAGTCCGTCGCGCTTTTGATATCCTCTTGGAAAGTTATTCGATCATCGGTTGGTCCACGAAACAGACCACTTCGTTCGAATCGATATGGCCCGGCGATCAACTCATTGTAGAACCAGACGAGGTGCTTCGTGTAAGCGGGAATTTCCGGTATTGGTGGGTCGAAGACACCAATAGCTTTATGACGCATCTCACCAAGACTCGTCGTTTACGTCATTTGCGAAATATTGTCGATGGGCGCGATGCAGAATCAGGTGATTTTCATCGGTTATCGGCAGCTTGGCACTGCAACACAGAAATAGAGGATAACCCTGATGGAGTCAACAGTGTCAACAGCCGTGTTGTCGATATGTCGGCGGAACACTCGAAACCCCACTACCACCCGGCAACACCAATCGGTGGTGGAAAGCCGCAGCACGAGATCTATTTTGCCTTAGATCCTGAGGTGTATGCCCTGAATACGTGTGGCAGGAAAAGTTTTCTGCATACGTTTCCCGACTTCCGAAATCTCGCGTGTTACAACCAAATCCCGCTTGAACCCGGTAGCGTCGCTTATATTCCACCCGACACCATTCATCGGGCAGTTGATGTTTTGGTGAACACTGTTGCCCTTCCCGGATTCAAGCCGTTCAACAAGATTCATTTCGGCCAAACAGATTGAAGCAGCTATCCTAGGGAAAGTCACTTGTAGGGTGAGATCAATTGAACGGATAGTGAGCGATCAGCTGAGTGAACAACGAAAGATTAAGAGAACGAATAGTGACCGAGATAGAAAATCCGATCAAAATCCCATAGAGATCCTCGGCCCATCATTCCCCTTATTATCCTACCACAATCCGAACTGCGGAAGTCCTACATGTAAAATGCTTGGTGGCAATGACAACAACGGAGGAAAACAGTCGTGGGAACATGGTATGAGAACAGATTTCTTCTAAACACCTTTATCCTAATCATGGTCGTCGCTTTTGTGATGTTCATGTTCCAACGATCCACTCAGATTGGGCGATGGGGACTCGTAATCTTCTTGACATCGGGGACGTTAATCATGATTAGAGGGGTTGTCCGGATAACAATGCGAATGCGAGAACGTAGCGCCAACGCCAAGAAATAAAGCGCTAAGGAGATAGACGATGAAACGCAGAAAATTTGTGAAGATTCTGGCAGTCAGCACTGCAGGGGTTACACTACCGATTCGTCACTTCGAGGCGATGGGCGTAACTCAACCCGTGCTCAAACCTGGCGCTATGATTACAAGCAATGCAGCTTTCTACAAACTTCAAATCAGAAACCCACCGGAACTTAAATCTGACCCTAAATCTTGGCGGTTGCTCCTTACAGGACTGGTGGAGAAAAATCAGCTTTTCACGTATAAGGACCTCACAGGCTATCCTTCAAAAACCGCCATGCGGACGCTGAAGTGTATTGGAGATCCGATTGGAGCAACTCAGATGAGCAATGCCGAGTGGACCGGCGTTCCGCTGCCCTTTCTCCTTCAGAAAGCCGGTATCAAACCGGAGGCGAAGGTCGTGGTTTTCCGATGTGCTGATTCTTACCACACTGCGATCCCGATTGCCGACGCCATGCGTGAAGATACCCTATTGGCATATAAGATGAACGGCGTGTCTCTTCCAAAAGAACACGGTTTTCCAATCCGGTTGCTCAATCCCGGCCACTATGGCACAAAAAATCCGAAGTGGATCATCACTATAGAATTGGCAAAGAAGCATGAAGGATACTGGGAACAGCGGGGATGGGATCCTGTGGCGAGCGTCAAATTGGCGACCATGATTGGCACACCGGCAGAAAACTCTACAATTAAGGCGGGGGAGACATATACGATCAGCGGCGCCGCATTCGATAGCGGCAATCACGGTGGAATCAAAAGCGTTGAAGTCAGCCTTGATGAGGGACAGACCTGGAACACCGCGGAAATATGGGCGAGCGATTCACCCCTGGCATGGACACTCTGGAAATACACGTGGGTTGCGCCGAAGGAGGAGGGCACCGTTAACGTTTACGCTAGAGCCACTGCCAATGACGGATTGATTCAAAAAGCAACAGGATATGATGCGAAACCGGCTGGCGTAGTCGGTTACCATACTGTTGAGACGAAGGTTTCCAAGTAAATATCGGTCTCGCTCCTCTTAAAACGCTGGAATACGTGTTGAAGGGGCGGCACACGAGATAATGAACGAATTTACGCGAATCTTGAGGACAATCCGTCGCCCGTTTCAGCAAGAAACTCGTCTCGGTTGCCGAGACAACGTCGTCATCAACGGCTTGAGCAACTACGTAAAGTTGTGGACTCAAAAGGCTCGCCAACTGTCGCTTAACCCATCCGAAGGACAGACGATTGACAAACTCGCCGACTGCTTTGAGAATTACGACCGAATGTCGCCGACCGATCGTCTAAAGATAATTGAAGACGCTGCGGCACGGATTGATGCAATAGTGACCGATCAGTCGATGAATCCGCCCATCAATACACGCACCGTCCACCAACCACGTCCGCAATCGCCCGAGTCGATCGAGAAGTCGCCCCCCGTCCGACCTACCGTTCATACACCGGCTCCCCGCGCCAAAGACCTCTCTACTCCCCGTCCCGAGCCCGAGTTTGCCCGCGTTGAGAACAAGGCAACGCATGGGACGGTGGTAATCGCCGATACCCCCGTCGAGACAGATGTCAAAACACTGAACTTTTTGAAAATCCCGCTCCAAGACGCCAAGGGAATCGGCACACGCCGTGCGAACAAACTGATAGCCGAACTGGACATTCGTACGCTAGGAGATTTGCTACAGCATTACCCCCGCGATTATATTGACCGTAGGAGTCTCCAAGAAATCTACGATGTCGGACGAAGCGGCGAACAGGAGACTATCCAAGGCAAAGTGGTAAACCACGACAAATTCACGCCGCGGCGCAAAGGAGCAAAGTCGGTCGGCAAGATCATGGTTTATGACGGTACCGGTGTCGCGGTGCTCGTCAACTTCGGGCGCCGGATCGGTTATCTCAGAAGCCTGCTTAAAGTGGGCACTTCTGTCGTCATAAGCGGTAAATTCGGACGACGCAACAATGAGATACAAACCACCGATTACGAGTTCGAAATCCTCGAGGATGAGGACGCCACTTTAATTCATACAGGACGAATCGTCGCAAAATATCCGCTGACAACAAACCTCACACAACGGATGCTGCGTCAATGGATAAACAGCGCTTTGGATGAATACGGGGGCATGTATCCGGAGATCTTGCCCTTGAATATCCGCCAGCGACTCCAACTGATTGACTGGAAAACGGCGATTAAAGAAATTCACTACCCGGCGTCCGATTCCTATTGCAATGCGGCGCGAAAGCGCCTCGCGTTCGATGAATTTTTCTTGCTGGGGCTAGGACTTGAACTTAAGAAAAAGCGTTGGGAGGGTAAGGAGAAGGGTATTTCATTCAAGGTTGAGAGCCCGTTGCTAGATGGGTTTATCGCCGGTTTGCCGTTTCAACTCACGGAGGCGCAGAAGCATGTATTTGGGGAAATCATAACGGACATGCAAAACCCTCACCCAATGAACCGTCTCCTTCAGGGAGATGTTGGATCCGGAAAGACAATTGTCGCCGCGATGACACTACTGTGCACTATCCAATCCGGCTATCAGGGCGCCTTGATGGTTCCTACCGAAATCCTTGCCGAACAGCACGCTTACCACTTCTCGGAACTGCTCGAACCCATTGGATTGAATGTCGTCCTGCTCAAGGGGGATATGACGAAGAGTGAACACGAGGCAGTTCTTGGGGATATAGCTGATGGGTCTGCGCACATTGTTGTCGGGACTCATGCGCTAATACAGAAGGGAGTTGATTTTCGCCAACTCGGTCTTGTAATTATCGACGAGCAGCACCGATTTGGCGTCATGCAGCGCGCAATACTCCGGGACAAAGGCGTGACGCCGGATGTTCTCGTCATGACAGCGACACCGATTCCACGTACACTCGCATTGACGGTCTATGGCGACCTGAATGTCTCGGTAATTGATGAGATGCCTCCCGGTAGACAGACAGTTGCAACGAAATGGGTGCGGGAGGAGCAGCGGATCGAACTCTACCGGGGCATCGAAAAAGCAGTTCAACGTGGCAGGCAAGCCTACATCGTGTATCCGTTGGTAGAGGAGTCGGAGAAACTCGAGGAGATTCAAGCCGCAACAGAGATGGCAGAGCGTCTGCAGTGCGAAGTCTTTCCTCATTTGCGCCTAGGACTCTTGCACGGTCGGATGCGGTCGCTGGAGAAGCAGGAAGTGATGGCTCAATTCAAAGCCAAGCAAATCGACATCCTAGTTTCTACGACGGTGATTGAGGTCGGTATTGATGTTCCAAATGCTACAATTATGGTAATTGAAAATGCCGAACGCTTTGGATTGGCGCAGCTCCATCAGTTACGAGGGCGAGTGGGACGAGGAGAACACAAGTCATTCTGCTATCTTGTTACCACGCCGAAATCCAACGATAGCTTTGAACGCATGAAGGTCATGACACGCACCAGTGATGGATTTGAAATCGCCGAAGCGGATTTGAGAATACGAGGTCCCGGGGAATTTTTCGGCACTCGTCAATCGGGACTCCCAAACCTTAGAATTGCCAATCTTATTCAAGATGCTTCGTTGCTTGAAGCCGCGAAAGCCGAAGCAAGCCGGCTTGCCCAAGCCGACCCCAGCCTAAAGCAACCGGAGCATCAACTGTTAAGACGCATGCTGCAATTGCACTGGAAGGACAATCTGGAACTGGCAACTGTTGGTTGACGCTCTATGCTGCCCCCGAAAACGATGAAAACGGTTGACGTAAATGAGCAGATCCGTATAATGTCCGAGTGACGCATTCAGCAATTTCAAATAATTCAGATAAGGAGAAAACAATGGCATTTTTTGAACTTCGTCGGTATCGGACCAAACCGGGCCAACGTGATAATTGGGTGAAGTATATGGAGGAGACTGTTATCCCCTTCCAAATCTCAAAAGGGATGGTGATTGTCGGAAATTTCGTTGGCGAAGAGGAAGAAGATTTGTACATTTGGATTCGCCGTTTTGAGAGCGAAGAGGAACGCCAAAAACTTTATGAAGCGGTGTACGAGAGCGTTCAATGGAAAAACGAGATTGCCGATCGGGTCGGTGAGTTGATTGATCGAAGTCAAATCGTAGTAAAGCGCCTCCAAGCAACTCCCAAGTCTGTTCTACAGTAATAAAGCGGAGACACTTCTCCACACCGACCGCGGTTTCACGATTCGCATATCGGCTGCGAATGCTCCCTTGTCCGAGTCACTGCACTCCCGTAGTTCTCTAGAACCTATGACCACCCCATCGCCCCTATGCAAGAAGTCCCAACCACGCAGCTACACCAGCATCTACCCGAACCCGCCTTAATTAACCAATTAAACTCCTTTGCGAGTGGGCGAGGCGTGCAACTTTACCTCGTGGGTGGCTGCGTGCGCGATCTTCTGTTGAACCGTCCTATTACTGATTTCGACTTTGCATTGGAACAAGATGCGCTGCCATTTGCCCGCGCTTTTGCTGATGTTTTGGGGGCGGCTTTTGTTACGTTAGAGGAGCAATTGCCCACTGCGCGCGTCGTCATTCGCGAGACAGGGGTCACGCTCGACTTTGCTCAATTTCGTGGTCGTGCAATCGAAGAAGATCTATGCCTTCGAGATCTTAGTATCAACGCTATTGGCATAGAACTTTCGTCACTGATAACGCAACCATCCGTGCGCCTCATTGATCCCTGCAATGGAGTGTCTGATCTGAGATCGCGCCAGTTGCACTTTCCAAGTGAGAGAGTCGTGCTGGAAGACCCACTTCGATTACTGCGTGTCTACCGCTTTGCTGCACAACTGGCTTTTGCGGTTCCTGAAGATACAGTCCATCTGATTCGCCGGCACAAGAACCTGTTAAGCCAAGTAAAACCCGACGAAATCCCACACAGTGCCGTGGCAATCGAGCGTATCCGCGATGAGCTGATTAAGATTCTGGATGTCACCAATGCAGTTGATTACATTCGGCAGATGGACAACATCCGTATTCTCTCCCAAATCTTGCCGGAAATTGAGTCCATAAGGGGCGTTCAGCAGGAGGATTATCAAAGCCTCGATCTGTGGGAGCAATCGTTGCACGCACTTCAGTCGTTCGAGGAACAGTCTGCCCCCAACATATTGCGTCCATATCAACATGAGATTCAAGACTACCTCAACACAAATCTGGTCTACGGGTTGAAGCGCGAAACAATCATCAAACTCGCGCTAATTCTCCGCGGCATCGCAAAGCCGGTAACCAAGCCGGTTAATCCTCGGATAGCCGCAAGGTCTGTCAATCACGAGACTGTCGGAGCTAAGATGGCGGTTAAGGTTGTGAAGCGGCTGCGACTCGGGGGCAAAGCGGCAAAGTTGATGAGTTGTCTTGTACGAAGTCGTTTCCACTTCATGGAACTGTTAGAATCTCATCCAAGACACGAGTCGTTAAGCCGTTTTTTGAAAGCTAACGGTCAGGACTGGTTGGGGGTCTTGCTAGTCTCTTATGCAGATTTACGCGTAGCGCAGGGAAATCGGCCCAAACCCTCAGATATATCAACAGCAGAGGAATTGATGAAGGAGATTGCGGATCGCTACTTTCTGGAAATCCTCCCAATGATGGCGCAGGAACGGTTGATTACCGGCGATGAAATTATGGACGCGCTAAACTTGAAACCCGGCGCCATAATCGGCGAAATACTGAAACAGGTGGAAGAACTCCAGTTTAATGGAAAAATACACACGCCAGAGGAGGCGTTAGTGACGGCGCGTCGTTTCTTGGAAATGTCAAATCACGGCGGCAAACCTTAGGGTTTGTTCACATCGTCAACGAGCAACAAAGCGGTGCTCGGATGAGAAATTCAAAGTTGCGAAGAATTGATTTGGGGAAAAGGTGAAATGACCATTGGACTAGGAGTAATCGGAATAAACCCCACGAACATGGGGTCGACGACATCCCTACTTCAGGATGTACCGGATTTGAAGTATGAGTTGCGGGGATTGTGTGCAAGGCGACGCAATGTTTTAGAGGGGTATGCCAAACAGATTGGAGCGAAATTCTGGACCGACGATTATGAGGAGTTGGTACGACGTGATGACATTGACGTAGTTGCAATTTATTCTCCGGACCACATGCATGCCGAGCATTGTATCGGAGCGATAGAAGCGGGCAAACACGTCATCTGTACAAAACCAATGGTGACTAACTTGAATGATGCTAAACGCTTGGTTGAGTTGGTTCGGACTCGCGGGGTGAAATTTCTCGTGGGTCAAACGATGCGGTTTGATTTGCAGTTTCTGACGATGCGGCGTTTCTTTGACGATGGAGAGCTCGGGGAGATCATGGCGGCGGATGCTTATTACGTTCACGATATGCGCCCTGTGTACGACTTCACCCCATGGCGGCTTCACCACCCGCAAGATTTCATGTTCGGCGGTGTGGTGCATCCTGTTGATATCCTACGCTCATTTCTGGGAGACGTTGAGGAAGTACACGCCTACGGTACAAAGGGAAAAATTACCCCTCAATATCCGATAATGAACAATTTCTTCCTCAACCTAAAGTTCAAGGAGGGGCAGATAGGACGCGCGATGGGGCTATATGATATCGTCCATCCACCCATGCCCATGATGCAGGTTTCGGTCTACGGCACAAAAGGAACGATGATCGGCGATTTTACGGATAACGAAGGTGGACAGGTCAAACTCGTGTTGGATAAAACAGCGGCGAAAGAACCCTTGGAGATGACATGTCCTCCTGAAACCGATACGAGTGTCTACGGGCATGGTCAGACCGTGATTCGTTACATGCGGCACTTCCAACAGTGTTTGGAAGAGGACTTTGAACCATCACCGAATGTGGTTGATGGCGCCAAATCGGTTGCTGTCGGAGTTGCTGCGTGGGAATCGATTGAGACAGGACGACCCGTAAAGGTGTTTGATGAGTTTTAGCTACTCGGTATTCGGGAATCGAGATAGTGTCCTCTGAAAGCGGAATCTACAGTTCTATCATTTCTGCAAATCGAGATCTAGACACACCAACCGATCCTTTCCTCGAATGTATAGAAATCCGTTAGACAATACCGGTGCTGCCCAAGCCGGATAACCGATTAGCTGCTGTCCCTGTTCATCAGTGATCTGAACACGCGATACGACCTCCGCTTCCTCAGGGTTGGCACGAATCAGACTCAGCGTACCGTATTCGCCCAGCCCCACGAAATAGCCGTCTACGTAAAGTAATGAGGTACGTTCATCAATCCGTTCCGACCACATAACTTCTCCTGTTTCCAGTTTGACGCAACGCAAGTGCGAGCCTTGAGCGTGTCTCCCGCTGCAACCGTAGAGGTAACCGCCGTGGTGGATGGCAGTGTTCCAATGCAGCATCATTGACTTGTTTCGCCTACGGGGCGCGTCTTTCCATAGCACTTGATGCCCGCTAGGTCGCACCTTCAGCAGTGAACTCCCACGCCCATAGGCCTCACTGATGAACACCAGATCGCTTACCACAACCGGATTGGCAGCGTTTATCGACTCCAGCTTCTTGGACCGCCATGGATAATGGAAATCTACTTTGCCAGTGCGCGGTTCAAAGCCGAACAACCCACCCCGCGCAAACATGAAACACCATCGCCTGCCGTTAATCGTCGCCACCGTTGGGCTAGCGTAACTCGCTAACTCGTCAGTAACCTTATACCTCACTTCTCCGGTGAGTTTTTCAAATGCAACAATGCCACTTCCGTTGCCGGAGATTTGTCCCTGGGCAGCATACACGTCTTTGGGACTACCTGGCGGCGACCCGCCAATTTGAACAATTAGCAAATTGTGCTCAACAATAGGTGCAGATGCAACGCCGAAAAAGTTTTTGACGACATTAAATTCCTTTGCCGTGTTTACCTTCCAAATCAACTCGCCGTTCGCCGCACCGACGCAATGTAACATGCCCTCCGCACCGAAAACATACACCCGATCTTCGTCCACGACTGGACATGCACGAGGGCCGTTGTTATAACCGTACATGTCTTCGTAATCTGTTGGATATTCAAATCTCCACAACTCCTCGCCGGTTTCGCTTCTCATGCAGGTTAGACGGGCGTTGTTCCAATGTCGATCAAAGTTGAACAGTCGTCCCTTGGCAACTGAAGGGGCGGCATAGCTCGTGCCAATCTGTTTATGCCAGACTATCGGTGGTTCCGATTTGCGCCAGCGAAGATGCAGCCCTTTTTCGGGAGACTTGCCGTCTCCAGTTGGACCAAGAAAACCTTGCCAGTCGCTGCCGGTTTTCCGTGTGCGTAGGTCTGCTAGCTGAGCGCGCTTAGCGGAGTCATCGCCTTCACCGTAACTGAAACAACAAAGCATACAACCAAATGACAAATGTATCAGAAATTCCAATCTCTGTTGCCTTTTCATCTGCGCACCTGCCATCTATATGAGTTCATTCAGAATCCCCCGTCCTAAATTGTATTGACTTGAACTACTCCGGATCAATATACTACTCTATACGGAGGTTGTTAAATCGAATTGGACAAAGCCACAATTGCCCTCGTTCTGAGCATCATAGCGCTACTGCTTTCTGTATCCAAGTGGCTTTTTGACTTCTTGCGCGGCCTGCCACATTCGACATATCCACAACGGCGGCGATGGAGAATGCGGAACCGAGTGGATTTGATCGCAGGGCAAACCAACTGTTTTATTACGCGCGGCGGATATATTTTGTTCCTGATTTCGTGCAGAATATATAATGACAACGACCAGATTCCCGTTACCATTGAAGGATATCGATTCCAGGCGAGAATCGGACGAAGATGGCAGACAGCAGATCAGTACGCGGCGCCTCAAGCCGCCATTTTTCCTAGCCTTCTTCGCAACAGCCTGCCGGTAACGCTTGAACCGGAGCAGCGGCAAGATTTTTACGAGGTCTTCACACTGGATGAGTTGATTCCCAGTCCCCAAATTAGAGTTCGCCTAACGCTGACGGACAAAAAAAATCACGCGATAAAATGCCATGCAACACTCAAGCATCGTGTTGATGAACGAGCGGTATTTGATATGCTGTTCCGTGTTCTTGAGTAACAGTGCTCCGCAGGGCGTGCCACGTCGCGTGTGACTTTTCGACGTGACCGTTTTATGCTCGGTGTCTTGCAGGTCAGCGTACCGTGTTCACGGTTCAGGGAGGCGATGAATAGAGTTCAATACTGAAATTCCCGAATGGGAAAAAATGTGTTTCATCCAATGCGATTATGTGGTATCCTATTGACAATAGGGAAATTTTGAGGTGGATATCAAACCAATCCAGTGACGTTCTTAAACAATAATTTGCTGCGAATCTCCAACATTATAAAAGGAGGACTGTTTCAGATGAATTTGCTCCGTCTTTTCCTAGTACCGTTCATTCTTGTTTTCGTTGTTGGCTGCGGGACAAGTCTTAACGCGCCGCCGCCATTAGAGCAGTCAAACGCTGTTGCCATTACACCCTTCCTAACAGAAGATAAAGCAGGAACAATGGGAAAATGGGTGCCAATTAATCTCGCCACGCGCTTTGAACTGGCGCTTAAGGAAACCGAATGGGTCTACGATCAATCCGAGAAGGTGGCTCCGGTAGCGACAAAACTTAAGGAATTGGGTTTGACGCTGACCGATATATTCACCGATCCCGCATTAGCCGCAAAAGTTGGTCAAGGGCTGGAAGTTGATTTAATCGTTTTCGGAAAAATCGATAATCCCAAATTTAAACGTTGGAACGATACTGTCGTATACCGAAAACGGGGAAGTCAAGGCGGGATTTCAGGAACCGCGGATTACCTCCGCGCACGCCAAAGCGCACTTGTAACGACCCAAATAAGAATCGTCGACACAAAAACAGGGGAACTCATCTTTGATGACAAGATTGTGGATTACCTAAAATATTGGCATGCGTTTCAAGTTGAGAACCGTGGCATGGTAGGTTATAAGTCAGAGAAAGAGATGATGGCGGATCTCGGAAACCATCTGCCTCGACGAATTGCCTATGCCTTATTCCCGACCGGTATGCAAATAGTCAAAGAAGGTGAAGTTTTGATGAAGCCGGAAAACCTGGATTTGATTGGTTCTGGGGGCGTAGTTACTTGGAATTAGGACGCAAGCCCCGGATTCGGTGCTTGACTGTGGTTTTAAAACCTAGCCAAAAACCTGAAGTCCATTCTATGGGTGTCTTCAGGTTTTTGGATCTCCGGTGAAAATCGCTGCTTGCAAAACAGAATGTTTTGAGAGACGGCTTGGGAGGAGTTCAGAATTTTCCGGAGGTTCCGGTCAGCATGCATTAGGCGCCATAGTGACGAGTTTTCCGGCGCTAGAGACGAAAGATTAAGTGCTTGAGCGTAGAATCGTATTGTGAAACTGCATCTTTGACGTTACATTAATGGCATTGGCGATAAAAAGGGCACATCAGTCCCTTTGACGCTCCGAATCCCTAGCCCCATCTCTGGATCTACCTCGTCCTCTCCCTTCTCTTCCTCCCCGCTCTCCACGAGCGCGTCGTTCCTCACCACGACGGCGAAATTCTTTCCTCATACGTTCGCGTTCTTCAGGTGAGGCGTTGCGAAATCGATCGGCGATATTACGCATTCTGTCCTTACTCCATTCACGATTGCCACGATTCTCGGGCTTGCCCTCTTGCGGCTTCTTGTTCTCGGACGAAGCATTTGCTTGGTCTCTGTTGAACTGCGTCCTGCCTCTGTTGGATTCCGCCGACGTATCCAAAAATCGATTGGAATTTGCTCTAAGCGTCACCGTCTTGCCATCTTCGCCGAGACTGATCTCGTTCGGCTTGATGCTTTCCACAATGGCGTCACCAACTTTTTCACCAACCGATACAGGATAGTAACGATTGGATCGCCTCTCTATCAAGAACGCTTTCGCACGTTGGTTATTTGATTCGATTAGTGTTCCTACTAAAGTATATTGAGGTTCAGCGTCCGGTTTTTTCCAACCTAGAGGACGGAAGAGATTGTTCTCGACAATTGGTTGATAGAAGTCTTGGCTCGGTTGGTTCAATTGCCTTCTTGACGGTGTCCGTTCATTGTTGTTGGTTGTGTCCTGACGCCGAACTTCGGCCGTAGTTCTTGTTGGCGTAGTTTCATTTTGCTCGGCAATGGGCTGGCTAAGGTCCTCATTTTGGGCTTGGAGTCCCCTGCTGTAAAAGCCGTATGCCACCACTAACAGCACCAAACTGCAAAGCAATAGCCCTAAAATTAGCTTCGAAATTCCTCTCATCGCACTTTCCTTTTCACGTCCAAAAGCCCCGACAGCCCTTAACACTAGCGGACAGATGCAAAGTTATCAGACGTTATTCCGCTTAAGTTGTTTAGTGACGAGTTATGCTTGACATCGAATTTACCGCGTGCTATATATGTATGTTCAAAAGGCGGTGTTTGTATTATAGAATGAAGCACAGGTCAAGATTCTTCGGACCATCGATTGGATTATTATTGATGCTCCGTCAGATAAAATATTACCAATCGTAACATTTTTACTATGAGGTGACTTGATAACCGCATGACTTCCAAGGAAACTCCGATTGTTAGCATTGTAATGGGGAGTGATTCAGACTTAGATCAGATGTCAGAGGCTGCAAAGGTATTGGAGGACTTCCATGTCCCATTCGAGATAACTATTTCATCGGCGCATCGCTCTCCCGAGATGACGATGGAGTACGCCAGAACCGCCACCGACCGCGGGATTCAGGTAATTATTGCCGGGGCCGGGCGGGCAGCCCACCTTGCCGGAGTGATAGCCGCGCATACGACGCTTCCGGTGATTGGCGTTCCAATTGACGGAGGGCCGCTCAACGGAGTCGATGCGCTTTATTCAACGGTGCAACTACCGCCGGGCGTTCCTGTCGCGACGATGGCGATTGGATCTGGCGGCGCGCGAAATGCCGGCATTCTTGCCGCCCAAATTCTTAGTCTGAATAGCCCTGAGCTTCAGTCAAAGTTGCAGGCATTTAAATTAGAGTTGAGTGACGGAGTAGCTAAAAAAGCCGCTCGTCTGGCTGAGGTCGGCTATAAAAATTATTGATTAGACTGAGAGGTCTAACCTTCTTTGGCTCTGGAAGTGCGAATCAGTATACCTGAGACAAGAATGAATGCCAATCCACGCACGGCAACATGAAGTTGAAGTCCAAGGCTAGGAATTAAAAGGCCTACCGGGAAGGCTATAGCCGCTACCAGAAATGCATAACCTGTCGTGCGGGTTCGCATCGCTGCCAACGCGGAGCCGGAGCATAAACACATTAGAACGCAGACAAATGCGGCTGTCATCGAAAGCGCTTCCCAGTACTCTTGGGACACTTGATAGATTGACAGCGCCATCTCGTTGGCAGATGGATTAGTGTACAACTCGCCGAGGACACGCAGTGGTGCCGTCTGGGACAAGTGTCCAACGATTTCGACAGATATCCAAAGGGCGGCGAAACCGGTTCCCAAACAGCCGCGTATGGGCGCCGTTGTACCAAATAGCGTGAGTAGTGCGATTATCGTCGGCACAATTAGGATTAGACTGACAACGCTTAGTCCGTGCACAATCCCGGAAAGTGGATGATGCGTGATGAAACCCAACTGTTGCTCTGCGGATCCGATTACAGTTCCCTTTAAATGAAACGTCACTAGATAGCCTGAGACAATCATCAAAATACCGCTCAGTAATCCGGTGATTCCTCCGACTAGACACATTCCAGTAGACTTACCATTCATTATTAATTCCTTTCCTCGCCTTCCCAATTTTTGCCGCTAAACATCCGACGGTCGCTCAAATACTACTCTGCTCCTGGAAATTATATCATTTTCGCGGCATGAATGAAAGTCATTTACCTGAAATTTTCGGAATCTGAGAATGAGCAGCATCTGAGAATGAGCAGCGTTTTCATCACAAGCCGCTTTTGACTTGAGGTTGAAAATCGCTCCTGATATACTGAATTCCAAATCTGAGATAATTTGAAGAAGCAACTATTGGGAACCTGACTCTCTTGAAATGACACGATTATCCTTTGATGACCGCAGCGCCAATCTAAAATAACGCCCAGTATTGGGCTCCATAAATGGATAAAAATGTGGCATGGCATTTGCCCTACATCGCATGAGAAGCGTTTTGCTAAGTGGACTTCAAATGGATTCATGGCTCAAAATCGCTCATAAGTCCCCCGAAAGTCCGTTTTCATGCGTGTAGAACATTAACCACATGTACAATCGATGACTCACGACTTCGGTAGTAAAGAAAGTCGTGAGTCGGAGATAATCTTACCGTATATCGCTGGTATAGATAATTGTGGTTAGGTGCGGCTGATTCTCTCTCGTGGAGATGATGAACGACAAAGTCGAAGAGTAAAGGTAGGATAGCGACAATGAAGAGTGTCTTTAGTTTCAAAAGATTCAAACGTCCTTTATATTCATCTTTTTTCGCCATTATCGCTTTTTCAGGATTGGTTTTTCTTATCGCTAACTGGGTATTCCCGATACCGGTAGAAAAACTACATCCGCCGTCTTCCACGGTAGTTTCTGATCGACATGGCGAATGGCTCAGGGTGTTTACAGCATCCGATGACTCGTGGCGAATTCCCGCACCTTCTTTGGCTGAGATTTCCCCGAAGCTGCGAACGGCCGTCCTAACGTATGAGGACCGGTGGTTTTATTATCACTTTGGAATCAACCCATTTTCGATTGCTCAGGCACTGGTCACGAACATTAAAGCAGGTAGGGTCGTCAGAGGCGGGTCCACCATCACAATGCAGGTGGCGCGCATGATGGAGCCGAAACCTCGAACGATTCGCAACAAAATTATAGAGATGTTCCGCGCGCTTCAGCTTGAGGCGCGTTATTCCAAGGATGAGATCCTGAGGTTTTACCTCAACATGGCACCTTACGGCGGTAACATCGTTGGTTCATCTGCAGCGTCTCGCATGTACTTTAACAAACCACAAAATCGTCTCAGTTTGGGCGAAGCAGCACTATTGGCGGCTATTCCCAATTCACCAACACTTTTGCGCCCGGATCTCCATCATGCAAACGCCGTGCGCGCCCGGGAGAAAGTCCTGAAGCGCATGGTAACATTTGGAAAGATTTCTGATGAAAAATTGCGGGAAGCAGTCAGCGAACCGATTCCGACGACTCGTTACCCAATGCCGTTCAGTGCGCCGCATTTGACACGTCTGCTCAAGAATTCCCATTTTGAAAAGACTTCTCCATTTTCTACTCGCTTGCACTCTGGTTTCTCTGATGGGAAGATTACCGGTGCTGCCGATATTGAGGTTTGCCGCATCCATTCGACGATTGACGCTCGGATTCAGGAACTCGGGGAGCGGATATTGCACGAGAACCTGGCTCCGCTTCGTCAAGAAGGCATCTCTACGGGCGCAGTAGTCGTGATGGACACAAAGAGCCGCGAGGTGTTGGCTCTGGTTGGCTCGCATAGTTTTTTCGACCAAGATAGCGAGGGGCAGGTTGATGGCACAAATGCCCGCCGATCGCCAGGTTCTACACTTAAGCCTTTCATCTATGGATTGGCGATTGATCGCGGATTAATTACTCCCGAAAGCCTTTTGAACGACGTACCAATTGATTACTCGGGATATAAGCCTGTAAATTATGATGGAGAGTATCGCGGCTACGTGACTGCGAGCGAGGCATTGGCACACTCTCTCAATGTCCCTGCCGTGAATCTATACTCGCGGCTTAACAATAATGGTATCTATTCATTTCTGCAGAATGCCGGGATTTCCACGTTGCCGGAGTCAAAAGGGCATTATGGATTATCGTTGATACTCGGCGGCTGCGAGTTGACACTGCTTGAATTAACGACACTCTATTCCGGTCTGGCTAACTCCGGAGAGTTTGCGCAGTATCGGTTGACAGTGAATCCGGTAGGAGAAGCAGATGGGGCAGGTGCGATGGGGTCTGGGCACTCAGCAAGTTCCTCATTCGAATACTTTAACACTGCATCTCGAAATGCGGATAGCCCCGCGAGTGTCCCAAGGAGTCGCGTGATAAGAAAGAGACTTCTGAGCAGAGAAGCCTGTTATATCTTAACGGAAATGCTAACGGAAGTCCGCCGTCCCGATTTGCCTGCGGCGTTCGAGGCTTCGACGAATCTTCCAAAGATCGCATGGAAGACCGGTACTTCTTTTGGACACCGAGATGCATGGAGTATCGGCTACACCCCCAAATTTACAATCGGTGTTTGGGTCGGTAATTTTGATGGTACAGGCGTTTCCTCGCTTGTCGGATCTGAAGTTGCAGGGCCTATTCTGTTCAGCTTATTCACAGCCCTAACCACACCTGCAACCAATCGTTGGTTCACACGTGCTGGCCGTGTTAACACTCGAGAGGTTTGCTCGTTGAGCGGTTTGTTGCCAACCTCAAATTGTCCTAGTTTGAAGTTTGACTATTACATTCCGAGTGTTTCCCCTAATACCGCGTGTACGAATCACAAAGGGATTTATGTCGACGAAAGGACGGGAACGACGTTGTGTTCGCACTGTCGAGTTGGCCGGACCTATCGTCATGCGGTTTTCGAGGAGTGGCCTGTAGCGATAGGAACTTGGTTAAAACGCAACGGATTCGCAATAACGGAGATGCCGGCACATTTCACCTCGTGCACCGGTCTCGTTGCAGGGCACTGTCCTGTTGTCATTTCTCCATCAGAGAATAGTGAATATCATATTCGTCCGGGGATTCCGCTTGAAGATCAGAAGATTTCGCTCCAAGCGTCCGTGTCGAATCGAACAAAGCAGATTTTCTGGTTTCTTGACGGGCAGTTGGTTTTTAGCGGCGACCCAGCCGAGAAAGTGTTCTTGACACCTGTAGCTGGCAAACATAGACTCACGTGTGTTGATGACGAGGGACGGTCAACGAGCCAAACATTGATCGTTAGAGGTTAATGCGGTCTTTGGGTCGTACTATGAAAGTTGTTGGATAGATTTACATGGAATGGAAAACGGAACTTGCTGAACTAGTCCGATCCGACGAGAACGCACCTACGTCGCGACTACGATTTAATGAACCGATGGACAAACATGTTTTTTTCGGTATTGGAGGATTGGCGACAGCATATTTTGAGGTGAGTACCTCCCAAGAACTAGCCGCCGTCGCAAATTTGAAAAAGCGCTGGAATTTCCCCGCAGCGACGATTGGAAGAGGTTCAAACTTACTTGTAAGCGACGGCGGATACAAAGGAATCGTACTCAGGCTCGTTAAGGAATTTGACCAGCTGGAATTTGACAGAGATTGTGTTTCGGTAGGTGGGGGAGTATCGTTGCCGAGACTGTCCAAAGTTTCCGCACGGCAGGGACTAAGCGGGATTGAGTTTGCGCTCGGTATCCCGGGATCGGTAGGTGGGGCGTTGATTATGAATGCGGGTGCATGGGGGAACAGTTTCGGCGATGTGGTTGAGCGGGTTAGGGTGATGACCGACAAGGGAGAGGTTATTGAAATCGACCACGATAAAGCGCAGTTTGCCTATCGTCGCAGTGGGTTAGGTAACTACTTTAGTGTAACAGGGGCAGTGCTCCGCCTCACCCCCGGAGACGCAAAAATTATAACCGACCGGATGAATGAATTATACAACAAGAAGATTTCAACCCAACCTTTTGCAGAGGAAAATGCGGGGTGTATTTTTAAGAATCCGCCTAACGACTCTGCGGGCAGACTGATTGATGTGTGTGGTTTGAAGGGGCACCGAATCGGCGGTGCGGAGGTTTCCAAAATCCACGGGAACTTCATTCTAAACATTGACAACGCGACGGCAGAAGACGTGTTGAGCCTTGTTCAACATATCCAAGCGCGCGTTAAACGAACGACTGGCGTGGCTCTACAGATAGAAGTCAAAATGCTGGGATTCGAAGATGAGTAGGCAGGGCAACTATTCGGCTAAGGATTGAATCCAGCATTGCCTGGATTTCCCTTCTCGAGAGAAACAGCTATGGTGTGTCATATCTGCCTAGCTATTACATCTACATCATTTCAACAGAAACGGGAACACTAATCATCTCGCTCCGTTAAACCGGCGTTCACCCAAGCTCCACTTTGCAGAGTCATTCGCTATAACAGATTGTGTGAATCAAGCATTGACGAAATGCAGGGCAGGTTTTGACCATCTAGTGTGTTTGGTTGGCCATTGAAAAGGTCCCACTGCGCCGATACCGAAGTCAATCAGCCAAACCAACCAATCCCAGCAGAAAATATGCTGTAAACAATCCATCGTAACGGAATAACTTCAAACCCCTACTGTGCTAACGTAGGCGCAATCTCGGAAAAATCTTGATTATTGAACTGATTTCCTAGATTGAAGACGTTAGAAATCTAAATCATTGCGTTGGGTAAATCCACAACCAATTGAAAACAGGAGGGAAATAGGGTGTACAACCTCAACGGAAGAGTTGCCATCGTGACGGGTGCCGGGGGCGAGCATGGTATAGGGCGTGCAATTGCCAATCGACTTGCCCTGGACGGCGCGAATGTGGTCATTACGGACATTGTCAACGATCCAAATCGGCATGATCCGGAGCGTTGGGGTGGTGCTTCTGCAGTTGTGCGTGAGATTGAGGAAAAAGGACGCAGATCGATGAGCGTTTTGACAGATGTCTGCGATGCCAATCAGGTAGACGGCATGGTACGGAAAGTACTTGATCGGTTCGGCTGTATCGACATTCTGGTAAACAATGCCGCTTCACGTCCAGGGTTGGATCGTGTTCCCGTAGTGGAATTGGAAGTGGCGGCTTGGGATGAAGTGCAGAACGTAAACTTAAAGGGGACTTTTCTCTGTTGCCGCGCGGTCTCGCGTCACATGATAGAAAGGGGAAAGGGTGGTAAAATCATCAACATGTCCTCAATAATGGGTAGGCATGGCCGCGCCCGTTTTGCAGCGTATTGCGCATCGAAGTTCGGCGTGAGAGGCTTTACGCAGTCTCTCGCACAGGAACTCGCACCTCATCATATAAACGTCAACGCAATCTGTCCAGGCATTGTGGACACGGAACGTGTGGGCTATCAGCGCGAGGCAATGTCTTCGGAGGACACATCAGCCGAAACGTGGCACACAAGCGAAAACCGCCAAGCCTACATTCAAGAGCGGGCACGCAATATCCCTTTGGGCTGGGTGGCACAGCCATCGGACATTGCCAGCGTGGTGGCGTTCCTCGCTTCTTCTCAGTCTGATTACCTTACCGGACTCTCCATTAACATTGACGGTGGTTCCAGGATGGATTGACAATGTCAAAGGGGAAAACGGACCATCTCTTTCTCAGCGCTGTAAATCGCTTACCGTAGTAAGTTACCTAACAGCGTGGGGAGATGCATATCCATTCTATAGTAAAACCGTTAATTATTTATACACTGCAGTAGGTTCGATCAACTGAGTGGATAACGGGGGCTTTAGATATCTTTCCTAACCGAATCGGTTTTATGCAGCCCCGTAGGTACGGTTGGAAAGGGATCGCTATGAGATCTCGTAACTGTTTAGTGCATCGTTTGGTTCGTAGTATTACGGTTCGTCGCAAAACCGGTCTGGGCATGTAAGCCCCGATTAGCCTGAATTAGCATTGTACTTCCCTACTCGGCGCGTTCCATGCCTCCGCTCGGTCTGGATTGGCAAATCCAGACCGATGGACTAAACAATTACGTACGGGATCTCTATCGCACTCCCTGTTCGGTCGCTTAATCTCAGTTGATCGCTCCTTATCCATTCGCTTGATTGCACCTACCGAAATATGTGTAGATATGAATGGAATTGACTACAAATAGAGAGCATCGCGGTTTTTATCCACGATACTTTTTTCACCAGTGTCCCTAGTATTACATCCTTTGAAGAAAAACCAGAATGCCGATCATCGCGCTCCGCTAATTCGGGGTTCAGCTAATATGAACGTCAGGAGAGCAGCAGTAGCAATAAGAACACTCCCGCCCAGAAAGACCGGCTCAAATGAGACCTTTGAGATTAATAGACCAACCAGCGGTGAAACCAAGAGTGAACACACCTCAAGCAAGCTAACCACACTCAAATATTGCGGGTGTTTTTTCTCGGTCGAAATCTCCAAGGTGTAATTCTCAATGATACGTACGAGCACTGGAATCATGCCCAAAAGGGCGTATATGATCCAGTAAAGTTTGACTCCGAAAGAGATTCGGCTCAAGCCAACCGCTGCCAAGGGGGTACACGCGCTAAGGAACAAGAGTATTCGCAAGACAAGCCGATTGCCTCGCCGATCCGCTATACCACCAATAACCCAAAAGCCCAAAGCAGCCACCAAGTTCGTAACGACAATCCAGGCGACAAAGTGACTTGTATCCACTCCCAGCACACGCTGGCCAAAAACGGTGTAGTGCGGAAAAAGGGGCCAACTCAAAAAAAACAGCACGGCGACCACGGCAAATTTGCGAAAATCACGATCCGACCGCAGTATCAACAGTCCTTCGCGGAGAGACTGTAAGGGAGGTAGCGACTTTTGCGGCGGTGAGGGAGACTCGACAAAATAGAAGCTCACGATTGCCGCTACGCCATAACATACCGCACTCCCCCCAAATACCGCGGCATAACTAGGAGTTTCGCCGCCGAGCCATTCATACATGAAGCGGCAGGCTACAGCTATCGCGAGAATGCTGCCGATAGCATTGCCGTGTGTAAGTAACAAACCCCGCTTTTCCGCAGGTATTAGTTTTCCCTGAAGCGTACCTGCCACTAGCCGATTGCAGCCAAAATTGAAGCATTGAAATGTATACAGCGCGAGAAACAGGACGACGATGACGCTTGATGGCAACCGTCCACTTCCGGCTACAATCGCTATGACCAACCAAGACAGCGTCATCCCAAACACGGAGGTAGTGAATAGCGGTTGCTTAAAGGGTGACTGCGAGACACGCTGGGCAAGAAAAAATTGGGCGAGACTTTGCACCAGTCTAAAACTAACGGGCAAGAGACCTCGGAGAACATCCGACTTGGAAAGAGTGTCGAGGAAGGCCGGCACAATAACTGATTCGGTTTTAAAAACCCAACCCATCCGCATCAATATTTGATTTGCGGCAAAGGTGGCAAAATTTAGATTTTCATACTGCGATGGTTTTCTCACGTTGACTATGGTTACCCGTAGCAACTCTGGTCGCTTAGGTCATTCTCCTTCAAGGATAGTTGCAGAATTTGTCGCGAGCTAGAGATGTCCTGTAGCACGTACTCTCTCTTCAAAACCCCGGCGTAATTCAATCGGGACACACTCTATTGGACCCGTCGGTCTTCAATTTTAATTACCTCGCCATTTTCTTGAGCGATATACATAAACCCCTGATCGTCCAGAGCGATCCCTTCCTGATCATTGCCAGGCAACAGATGGTGACGTAAGACGTTTCCATCACGTGCGACTTCGACAAGAAGGTTTGTCGTATCGCTAACAACAATTAGACAGTGTCTAGAGGAATCGTAGGCAAGTCCTGAAATATCAATAATGCTGAGTGGAAAAAAGCCGACAATCTTACCTTCTGGCGGCGTTGGATTAGTTGATGAAAGGGGCAAAACGACTTGGCAAACGATTGAAGGTTCACGATTTGGTTTTAAACTGAACGATTGGTTGCCCACCCAAAATGTTCCGCCCTCAGGATGAGCATCGTCCGAGACAAATGCAATAGCTTCCAGCCCCATCCCGCCCTTTCTTAGTAGTTCGCGCCCCTCAAATCCACGATTTATCCCGAATCTTCGCGTGATTTCGAAGGTCTGCGGCGAGATTTCGAGAATGGCGTCGTCACCTTCAACAACGGCATACAGCAATCCTGTTGAAGGATTCATGGTGATTCCTTCCAAGTCGGTCTGGTTCAGGGACTGCGATCTTACCGGCCTACCGTCCCTTCGCATCTCATGAAGCGCGCCTTCGTCACTGACGACAAATATCGATTTTCGACCCGCGTGGTAAGTAATTCCTGACGGCTCGGCAATTGGTGTTTGGCAGATGTTGCCTGCCCAGTCGTAGGGCAATGCGAATGACGGAACATCTGTCGCCGGTTTATAGCTGTCAACCAGACGCTGCGCCCGGTTGTGAAAAAACATTAGCAAAAAGCATGCGCCCGCGACGATGACCAACACAACAACTTTAGAGCCCATCATTCTCTCTGGGAATATCCCTTTCACGAAAGTTTGGTCTCAGTTCATTGAGATTTTTCATCGGTTTCCCCCGATTGAGAACGGACAACGATTCGCCACGCTCTTTCTCTCTTTCCAATAAGTGTTCTAAAGATTGATCCGCCTTGATGGTAAAGCCCGCGTCTTGGATCATTTTAAGGGTTCGCGATCGAGACGCTCCCTTGGCGTTCAGGTAACCGTCGATGAAGAGGGAGTTTGCCGGGTATAGAGCCATCACTTCCATGCTCCGCAAATGGACTTCACGCCCGGCAGCGACGCGAATCTCAGCGTCGGAATTCAGTAGACGAAACAGACACAGAACCCGAAGGCAGTAGTCCGGGGCGATATCAGGTGCGTCTGAGAAAACATTTCCATCAAAAGGGAGAAGAAAATTAACAGGTATGGAAGAAACGCGGAGTTCTCGCAGCGTTTTTGCTACTTCAACTATGTCATCGGCGTTTTCTCCCATGCCCACGATCAATCCGGAGCACAATTCGACTCCTTCATCTCGCGCGGCTTTCAATGTGTCCATTCGATCCGCGAACGTGTGAGTTGTGCAGACACTTGGGTAAAGCCTCTCCGACGTATTTAGGTTATGATTTAATCGATCCAATCCGGCATCTCTCAGAATACCGACACCCTCGCGATTGATTAGTCCTGCGGAGAGGCAAACCTGCATTGGGAATTGGGATTTAATGGTCTTGATTACTCTCGCCAAACGTTCGATCCGTGATGACGATGGCCCCCGTCCGGCAAATACCATGCAATATCGGTAGGCTCCCGACTCATAAGCCCGTTGTGCTTCAGCCAAAATTTCCGCGTCAGGTTTAACCGGGTAGGTTTCGATGCCCGTGGTCGAGGATTTGGCTTGGGTGCAGTAGTGGCAGTCTTCCGGGCAACCCCCATTTTGCGCGTTGTTTATTATATGGAGTTGCACCTCGTTGCCGGTGTATTTTCTTCGCACTTGATAAGCGGCGTCAAGCAAGCGCAGAAGTTCAATACGCTGCGAGGTCAGTATTTCAAGACATAACGCGTCAGGTGGAATTTCTCCATTTATACTCTTTTCCGCGAGTTCATCGTAAAATGGCCGTTCCATAGGCTCTCCCAAGTCTCAGATGAGATTCTGTGTTGGTGGCAACATGCAATCTGCTACTGTGCATCTCTTTCCAGTCAGTATTGAAATTTTCATCGTTGTCCAATTGCGCATATTGTGTCCCAACAAATCTTACCAGACAATGTCCTCCGCATTAAACACCGGCCCTTCCGTGCACACCCGCTGATATTCTACACCGCCGCCGGTACGGACACTGCAAACACAACCAAGGCAGACACCCAGCGCACACCCCATTCGGTTCTCCATGGCGACCTGTGTCGGAGCGTCATAAGAAAGTGTCATCTCCGTCATTGCATGCAACATTGCGTATGGTCCGCACGCGTAGATAGCGGGATTTAGGAGTGAATGCGCTTGAGGTCGTTTCAGAATGTCGCTAAGGATTTCCGTAACGAAACCTTGACGCCCGACACTCCCGTCGTCGGTGGCGATGTGCGTCTCTACGTCGATCCGCTGCAGATCGGAGATGCTCAAGAGACGGGCTCGGTTGATAGCACCGACCAACCCAAGTGTTCGTACCCCCGCCTGTTTTAGCTCGGCAGCAAGGAGCATCAGCGACGCGATTCCCGCACCGCCACCCACGAGGATTGCCGCTTTGAGGCGTGAGGGAATGTGGAACGCCTTACCGAGGGGACCGAGGACTTGAATCGGTGCCCCGGAACGCATCCGTGCCAACGCGGTTGTACCCTCTCCAGTGACCTGATACAACATTGAGATTTGTGCTCCGTGGATACTGTATATTGTAAACGGACGACGCAGTAGAAGCCCTGAATCACCGGTGACTAGCACGTGGACAAACTGTCCGGGCAGAGCACTTTCTGCAATTTCCGGACAGGTGCAGAATAGCAAATAATGGTCTTGAGCAACCTTGTCATTAGAGATAATCTCAGTGTGCGTGTCAAATTTTTTCGTATGGAAGACGGTAGAAGCTGGCATAAAACAAACCGATGGTACGATTATGAGGACGATATCAGTCAATGCAATCTATGAGTATTTTAACCTGTTTTAACGGCGAACGCAACCGTTTTCCCGGAGTTTGGGGTTGTGGGCGCGCAGACAACAATTACCATATCAATCATTGTCTTATTTTTGTATGTTTGGTATAATACACATAATAAAACGGTCTAGTGCAAAGCAAACTATTGTGGAGGATGCTATGAAACTGGGATTTCTGTCAAAAATCTTTGAAGGGGCGTTAAGTATCGAGAAGACCTATAACGTTTGCGACAAGGCGATTAATCAACTACGTCAGCATAACGAGAAAATTAAGCAGATGGAAGAAAACGGTGAGGACGTTAACAGTTTGTCGGCAGCAGAGAAGTCGGCACTTGATGAAATAGTCAATAACGCTATCACCAAAGCGACGCAATTGCTCGGCAAGGAGTCGGAACGCAATTGGCCCGGGGTGTTTCGAGAAATGCACAGGAATCTCGGGACGATCTATCTTGAGCAACATGAATATGATAAAGCCCGAGAAAAATGCGAGCAGTTGAAAAATTATGGAGAAGTAGGGCGTCTGGACGCAGAGGACCTGTTGCAGCGAGTCGAAGACAGCGAAACCGGTAAAACGGATGAGGCAGCCGAATCCGCCGAATCAGATATCCCCGCAACTGAACGCTAGATTGTGAATGCGAATCGCCCTCTCGCGGCGCCCTATGAAGCATTACATTTGATTCGCCAATTTCTCGGTCATTCTGCGCGCTGAATGCCGGGAACTCCTTGAGGATGCACTTCCTGAACGTTTCGGCTCTCTATCTATTGGCGTTTATCCCGCTTGTGGCGTCACTGCATTTCCTAAAGTTGCGCCGCAAACGTCACGTTGTTCCCAGCGTGATGTTTTGGCTCGAAGCCATTGAGGATATGAAAGCCAATGTTCCGTTTCAACGTATTCGCAATTTCCTTCCGCTAATCCTGCAACTCTTTTTTCTTTCCCTGGCAGTGGTCACCATTGCACGCCCAGCCTTTCGCCATCACAGCATGCTATTCGGACAATCAGTTCTTATCCTCGAAAATTCGGCGAATATGCAATCAACTGAGTTGGGTAAGAGCCGATTTGAAATCGCGAAGAAGCGGGCATTGGAGTTAATCAACCAGCTGGATGACCGTGGGCAGATGATGATTATGGACACTTCCAGCCCCCTGCACCACATTCATCAAGGATATACTTCGGATAAAGAAGAACTGCGCCGCGCAGTTCAAGGAATGGCGCCAAAACACACGTCACCAGACATCGAATCGGCTATTTCATCCGCGACGGCATATGGAACAGGGGGAAGCACGGGAATAATCTATATAGGCGACAAGTTTGATAGGCTATCAAATTCGCCGCCAACGTTCCATGGAATCGCAATAGGAGCTCAGAGAGAAAACGTGGGAATCGTGCAATTTCATGTCTCACGTGCCCCAAATCAACCGCGTCAATTTCAGGTGCTTGTGGGTCTACGGAATTTCGGCTCGGACGAGCAGGAGTTTCGCGCCCGTTTAGATATCGAAGGCAGGTGGTATGACGATGAAAGGGTAAGTTTGCCTGCAGGGGAAAACCGGTCAATTGTGTTCCTCATTGATGACAAGGGGTTTGACGGAACGGTTGTTAGTCTCAATCTTGAGCTAGATGACGATTTTGCGCTGGATAACAGAGCTTGGGCGTTTCTTCATCGCCTCACGCAGTCACGTGTTCTCCTTGTGACCGATCACTCCCCACGGTTATTGTCGAAGATGCTTGAGGCGGGCGCGAACATTGAACTTTCAGAGATTGGGTCCCTAGATTATCGGGGGGCGGAAAACCAAGATATTGTGATTTTTGATGGGTATGTGCCGGAGAATCTTCCGGAGGCGAACGCTATTCTCATGAACCCGGTCGATGGACTACCGTTTATGCCGGTTACCAAAAGGAAAACGGAACCGGTGCAGGTGATTTACCAAGACCGAACGCACGCCATAATGCGTGATGTGCCGTTATTCGATTTGTCAGTCAAAGAATCGCTTGTTGTTCGATTGCCAAGTTGGGGAAGTCCGTTGGTCGAATCCGTGGAAGGAACGTTAATCTGGGCTGGGGAAAACGCCGATCGTAAGTACGTGGTATTTGGATTTGATGCGTTCAATCTTGATGCCTCCCGATTCGCGCTCTTGATTCCCTCTGCACCGATTCTGTTGTCGCGCTGTCTTGAATGGCTTGATGTCCCGAACACCACCGTTCAGCCTAATGTAGCCACGGTTGGGACTCCCGTGAAAATCGCCCTCAATACGCCGGAGGCGGAAGATGAAGTTACCGTTCAGTTGCCCGACGGATCGGTGACGAAGGTTTCATCACGAGCCATGCCCATTATTTTCCCCGACACGTCGCTCGTGGGCGTGTATACCGTGTTTGTCCATGATCGCCAGGTGGGGCGATTTGCAGTCAATCTTCTTGATTCGCACGAATCGGACAGTTCTTCGCCGCAACCCGTGGAGGACTGGGGGGAATCGGGGTCCGCTGCAACCCCTACGGCCGATCATCTACAGGAGGTAGATCGCGAGATTTGGAAGTATACGGCGTGTTTAGGGGTATTGCTGCTGTTGATAGAATGGTGGGTGTATCATCGAAATGACTAACGCCGCGTGTAGGTTTGTAGGGTGCAATCGATAATCATGAAATCGTCGATCTCCGCTCAAACTGCGATCAAGCGACCGGATAGGAAGTACTATAGAGATTTTTTAGGCGATAGAGTTCCTCCCCAAGCCGCGACTTCCTTTTGGCGAGCAGAACTCGCACCAACACAACACACGCAGTGAATTACGCTGCTACAAACCGAACTGAGTAAGCCTACAATTCCAAATTGACCTTGTATCAAGTGCCAGTTTTTTATGGCAATCTTCGCAGTTTTGTCGTATAGTACTTAGACTTGAATGTCATCGCTGCTTCGCTGAACCTTAGAGCCTGTTTGAAGAGTACATTTGTAGGGTGGGCACTGCCCACCAGCCTCTAACAATCCCAGCGAGGATCAACTGAGCGAATAGCGAAGGCGATAGAGATCCCACAGGTATGTAGCAGACAACACTAAATACATGACGAAACTTCCCACAAATGAACAGAAATGGCTGTGCCACCGATTATTCAATCAGGCTCTTAGCTCGACTTTGTACATTTGAACAACATAGCAGACGGTGTCAATCAAACGTTCCGGAATAGCAGTTGAAATTTTAATCATATGGTCTTTTTGGTTGACCTGTGAAAAAGTCAGTAGCGGTTTCCAGTGACGTCACGGCGGGGCAAGATGGCCCGCCTACGGGTCTGGTTTTGTACGGTTTTCCGTATAATCCAACAGTTGTACAAAGTCGAGCTTAGGATATGCAGCGTAGCAACAAGGACCTTGTCAAATAGACTGTGGGGGGTATTCTTGACCGAATGCGGATTTGCGCAAGTCCCAAGCAGGAAACTTTAGGGGGTGAAATGTCTTGGAAGAATGGTTGAAGATTGCTGGCGCAGTCATTGCTTTTTGTGCGTTGTGGTGGAAAATCACAACTTCAATGGCGCAAATGGCGACAAAAGCTGATTTAGAAACGCTGAAAGCTTCTATAGAGGCGCTGAGACAGGAGTTCAAAACCGATATGGCGGCTCTGAGACAGGAGTTGAAAGTCGATGCGGCTGCCCTGCAAGAGGGTTTGAGTAAGGAAATCAGACAGCTCCGAGAATTGCTATTTGTGCATGTTTCCGATCACGAGAAGCACAGAAAGTCTGAATGATTGCGAGGTCTCGCTTCTGTAGACGAAATTATGCTCCCGAGTCGCGCCTGGTAGCGCGAACATGTGACCGTCAATATATCCGCTTTTTGATTGTCGATTTGCGTTCTAATGCAAGGTACTCGTAGGGTGTCAGATGAGATTGTACAGTGGCGGTTGACATAATTTCCCCCATATTTTTCTTGATTTAGACTGTGATTTAGTCTTGCAACTCTGCGGTGAAGTTAATCACATCCCATAGGAAGCACTCAACTCCATGACACGTGACTATTCACGGCGCTTTGATTATGTCACGTGTGATTCGACATGTCATCGCACTTATAGTAATCAAATGAGTGAATAGATTAAATGACCGAACAGGGAGCGCGATAGGAAGTCCTAATCGTTATTCACAAGACCAATTCCTTTCCGCGCGTTTGATAATATAACGCAAGTTGCTACCTAATCGTGAATAGTTGGATTTGATATTTTCTGGGTATTATATCGCATTCCCGCTCGGCTTGGATAGACATATCCAAGCCGTACCCGCATCTGCGCAGTGGATTTGTCAATCCACTGCAAGCAAATTGAGTAGTTTTTGCGTACATTGCCCCGATTTGCGACGTATCCTATTAGACGGTCGGGCTAAAAGCCCGACCTATCGGGATGGTTGGCAACTTGAGTTAATATAAGATTTAGAGCGCGGCCTCCTAGATTTGAGGAAGAAACCGAGTTTTTAGGAGAAACTCGATTTCTTGATGTACTTCTAATCAAGGAAGCAACTTGGGTAGTGATTCTAGTGCTCCTCAGGAGATTCATATTCGGAGCGATCCTCCCAATCATTGGGCCTTTCATCGTAGCCGCGTGACTCCCAATAATCGTCGTTATTGGGGTTCAGCTGACCGGCGCGATGGTCAAGTTCGGCTTGCGTGTGCTCATAATCATCTCGTCGTGGCATATTGTTCACCTCCTTCCTTATAATAAAGTTCGTGGCACCTCACAAGGACACTGTGTTCCGGATTGAAGCGCCAGTGTGTTCGTACCGGACACAGCGAATTGAATATTCTTACAGAGTGATGCCGGCGTCGTGCAGAGCCGCGATTACGAATTCAAGCACGGTATCCGGTGCGCGATCGCTGGTATCAATCTCGATGGGGTGAAACCGTTGATACTCCCGAAGCACGGCTTCTCGTCGGGCGATGTCCTCAAGGTTTTGCTCCTCTCCCGTAACGGGTTCCCCGCGTCCTTGCATCCGCCTCCTTCGGTTTTCCTCATTCACAGTAAGCAAAATCACGGCGTCGGGCTTACGGAGTTCCGGCGGATAACACCCCTGCCATTCTTGAACGAGCTCCGAGTCGCTGTCCAACGCGGCAAAAGCCACAGTACTTGGCCAGTAGCGGTCCATGACAACGTGCCCTGCCTTAAGCGCGACTTCAGCCATTTCGCTAGCGATTAGGTTCCCCGCACGATAGAAGGCGCGACGCTCCTTTGGAGGGCGATCGTCAAAATACGCTCGCAGATTGTGAGTTAAATCAGGGGCTTTCAGCTTTGGCGGACATTGAACCAGAGTTGCCCCCAATCGATTGGCGAGCCGAGGTGCTAGGGTGGACTTGCCCGTTGCGTCAAGGCCTTCGATGACAATGAATTTATTCATACTGTCCTCCTCTGTTTTGAAACCTTTGGAAATTGGTTGATATCTGCCCAAGCGCCTCCTCAACGCCGACCTTCAGAATGGGGGCACTGTAGGAGTATGCGCCTTTGGCGTTATCATAAAAGCGTCCTGCGGGATCGACCATAACGTAACTCTCCGTCATTAACTCGTTAGTTTCGGGAACCACGGCAATCCCGTACGCTTCGACCGCGCGGTTACGTCGGACGTATGCGTCGAACTGCTCGTTTGTAATCTGCAACCTGTCGATCTCGTCGTCGTTTTCACCTTGGATGGATAGAACTTGAAGAATTTTCCATCGCTCCGGACCTGCAGACCTTATAAAGCCGGTAAAATCCTCCTGCCAGTTCACGAACGTTACGACAGTGTTGATTTTCAAACGAATCCCGTGTCGTTTTATGGCTCCGATAATATCTAGATATTCGTCTTCGGTTATCGGTAGCTCTCCTCGCAGAGCACGCCCCATTCGTTTTAGAGTTGCTGAATTCACGCTGTCAATGCTCAGTGCGATGATATCAAGGTTGCTATTCAAAGCGCTCAGCCATTTATCGGTGATTCTCGACCCGTTCGTTACGATTGAGGTCTGCATCCCAAGTTTCGTTGCCCGTTTAATCAGGTTTGGCAACCAAGGACAGAGTGTGGGTTCGCCGCCAGCGAAATTTATCTTTCGAAAAAACTCCGCTTCAGCAAGGTGATTCACGATTTCAATTGCATCTTCCTCTGGCAAGTGCCCTTTTGGCAGTTCCATGTCTCTTTTGACATCGTGAAAAGTAGCAAAGCAGAAGTTGCAACCCATATTGCACGGTTGCCATAGATGGAAGTTGACTGTGGAAATTCTGTCGGTATTGGGGGTCGACATTCGATTCTCCTCACTTTTGACTTATTGAGACAGCGTGGCTATCCTATAGACTTGAGAAGACGCGTCGTGTGCACAATCCCGCGTGAGGATCAAATTTATGACATACAGCCACAAGGTGCGACGCATCGGAGATATGGACAACTTCACCGGATGCGGCAGAATGTGTAACACTACCACTAGGTGTGTATCACAACCGCTACACGGGGAAGTTGGATGTTGGAAGTGCGATAATGCTGATCAGGACACGGTTGCACGCGCCTAACCGTTATTTTCGTTTTGGCCGGGCGTTGGCACGACCGCTTGGTTTTGCCATCGGTGTTTTCTCCTTTATAGACGGACGAATTGCCTCGGAGAGATATCGAATCCCAAATAAAGCAATTTCGTTTTCTAATTAATGGTTGCCGGCAAGATTATTGCCAAACATGCTTGTAACCCACCTTTAAATATTAGGATTAGGCGGTCACATAGTTGTGAAGCGTTGTGTGTAATCGGCATCGTCCATAATCCAGAGTTCGCCTTTTTCGCGAGTGCGGTGTAATTCTCTTCGACGAGTTCGTATCGCACCTGCCGGATCGACCTTTTTTCCAAGCGCGATTATATGAGCCTGACGTAAAAACCAAAAAGCTTCAAACAGTGGTCGGCGCGGCGATGCGCGTTCGTCCAGATTGGGTTTTTTCCGATCAAGGTGCCGAATCTGTCTATGAGCCAGTTTGGCAAGCCGGCGCACGTCCTCGTCAGGATCGTTATTTCTGGACCAATGGAGCATTTTATGCGCACGCCCGCCAGGATTCACGCGGAGCGCGGCGAGCGCCTGAACATGAGACCGCCTCCATTCCGGCCGAGGCTCGACGAAATCTTCATTTGTACAGGCTATACCGGTTGTTCTTGTTTTGAGACGTGCAAGGCAGAACTTGGCAAACTCCTCACGTAAGACTTGCAAGTGCGGATCCCTATTTAGTTCGGCTTTCAGGTTTTGTGGGTACATTCCCATTCCGATCCACAGAGGGATTTTGCTGTAAGGTTGGGGAAGTTTGTCTCCTTTAGGTTCGCGCCAAAATCGAAGATCTGCTGTAACGGCTGGCACTGTCATCTCTGTAAAAGCGAGTAACAAAGGCTTGAGACATCTCCACGGAGTCCCAAAGTTTAGTAAAACTTTGAAGGCATCTTCGTAAAAGTCGCAGACAGGTCCCGCTGGATCCTCAGCCTCAAAGACTTTGGGCGTGTCTCGCAGCAGCGCTCGTAGCATGCCGATGTGTCTAGTCGCGCTTTCAACAAGCCTGTTTTTGACCAGTTCCACCCGTTGTTTCTGATCTTCAAAGGCACCGCAAATACCCTCTCCGTCTACAAGCGGCGTTCTGAGCGATATTTTGGGCGACCGAGGCCGATCTCCAACGGAAGTCACCACGGATAAACGCCACCAAGCCCTCAACAGGGATGACCGTTCCCGTCCCATCTCAGGTTCTTTTTCACTTAGAAGTTGGAAGAAATTAACTAACTCATCACTAACGACCGCCTCATTTTTCGATTTTCCATTTGCTTTATGCCATGCATCTCTAACCGCTTTTAAGAGACCAAGAATCTTGTCGCCCAGTTTATCTTCTGGTAAATCTGAGAACCCTTGAAGTAACGTGTCCAATTTGATTATACTATGGCATTCAGATGAATGAAACTTTCGAGTTAGCCAAAATTCAAGTGTTTTGGGATTTCCAAAAGACCTGCTTTGATTCGATTTCGGATCCAGCAAGTCTAAATCTACAACCTGCCCGAAGAGTAGACTCTCCTGATAAACCGGAAAGAGAAAAGGAATAAGGCGATTGAGTTGAAATGAATGCGAATTCTCGATTTCAGTTAATCTTAGCCAATCTAAACTTTGGACACGGAACCCAACATGTTTTTGGAATTGGCCAACCCATGTCGGACAGTCGTGATGGTCGTTTGATTCCGTTTCCTTGGGTGTAACATTAGGAAGACTCATCTTGCTATGTTCGGGGCCGAATCCGAGCATGAAGCCGAAGATAACAGCCAAGCGAGTTTGCCTACGTTTTCCGGGCTGCACATTTTCTATTTCCATTGACTTTCGTAATTCCTGCAAAACACAACGTAACTCGCTCATAATTCCGGGTTTAAAGATAGAGAAGCCGTTGGGATCGCCAAAGCAGTCTGGACGTTCAAATACCCGAATTAGCCAAGCCCGGTCCGCAGTCGAGAACCCTGCCTCTTGAAGACACAGCTTTACGAGTAGTGTTTCCGGATCTTTTCTAGATGGTCGCAGTTCCAAGCGATGCGATTGGCGCAGGAACCAGAAGGCTTGGAGCAGGGGAAATCCGGGGAACTCAGTGCATTCTGATTCGTGATTGTTTTCGTGTGTTTCTCTCGCGAACTCTCGCACAATTTCATCGGGGTCGTTGTCAGAAAGCCGAAGCAGTGTTTCATGTGTCCCTCCTCCAAGACGTAATGCCTTTAATGCTTTAACATAGCCTTGACGCCACAATGACCGGCATTCCGGTTCAAGTCGCTCAAGGCAGAATTTGGCAAATTCTTTACGCAACTCAAGCCAAAGTTTCTTCTGTGAATCTTTCTCCTCTTGCGAAATACGCTTTATCGCCTCTTCAAACCACATAGGTATTTTGCAATAGGGATGGAACGGGGATTCTCCCTCACCTTCAATTAATCTACCCAGAGAAAGGAACTCAGTGTTTGGTGGGCACTTCCTTTCGATGTTGGGCCACTCGCGAATGTGTTTAAGATCGTACGGAACGGCTGGCATAGACATCTCTGTAAACACCATCAATAAAGGTTGCAAACGCTCCCACGGAGAGGCAAAGGTACACAATATGTTAAAGGCTGTATCGTAAAAATCGGAGATGGAAACTCCCGTCAAGTCATTATCCTTAAAATCTTCTGGTGTGTCTTTTAACACTTGCCGCAAGATTCCGAAGTGTTCAACTGCACTCTTGACAAGGCGAATTTTCTGGTCATCAGAGGGTTTGTAACTCCCAAGGTGAACCGCCATAGATAAGCGCCACCAAGCCTTTAATAGTGACATTTGGCTCAGATTCAGTTCGGGCTGTTTGTCATCTAGCAGTTCTAACAACGGGGATAACGAATCTCTTAAAGTAAACCAGGTGGGCGAGTATTCTTGTGAGTGCCCTTCTTTAATCCCGTAGACATACCCAATTACATTTAAGATCGACAGGACCTTTTCAGGTAAGATTTTCTCTGGAAAACCCGAGAACTCATTGAATAAGGTAGCCAAGTTCCTCCTCTTATCGTTATCAGAATCAAAGGGGCGGGTTTTATATGAGTGAAATTTCCTAATTAAACATTCAAATCCTTCTGGATTCCTAAAGTCCTTGATTGACCATTCACGTCCTGGGGCTGACGTGGTTAGGGCAATACGGGTTATTTGTGCTAGATCCACGTCATCCGGGATGAGATATGAGGACAGATCATCAGCCGTAGTTGAATCAAAGTCTAAATCAACAAAATCTTCTAAGGGCACACCGTTTGGAAAGAGATATCGGAGCAGTTCGCGAGGGTTGAACCAATGAGTTTCAAGTTCAGTGAGTTTGCGCCAATCCAGATTTTTTGCGCAGAATGCCGCGTGCCTTTGGAATTTGTTAATCCATTCAGGATTTTTGGATTTCGCCTTAGGCAAATAAATAGTGCCGAGTTCGAGGAGCGAACCCAAGATAAACGACAGGCGAGTTTGCCGGTCTGTCCTTGCTTGCTTTGGTGTGCACGACTTTTCCAAAGTGTCGGGGAATATGCCGGCAAACACAGATGCAAGATTTTCGATCATGACGAAATCACACTGGTCGCCATAACAGCCTGGATGCCGAAAAACGTCAACCAGCCAATCTTGATCGCTAGCAGAAAAACCGGCGTCTCGAAGATACGACTTTATTTCATCGGACTCGTAATCATCTGGGGAAATAAGAGAGGATGCGCTCTCTTCGGCTTCGCTCATGAGAATTCTCCTTATTGGCGGAAGCTATATCCTAGTGGACAACCCAATATAAAATTTAGATTGCGAACCCGTAGGATTCCCAACACGGGGAAGCGCCAGGACCGGAAGAGATGCATACGGCATCAAAAACAACGAGGTTCATTGCAACTATCGTATACTATGTCACATTGTTTGTGCGCTGTCAAGAAAATTTCAAGGGTGTTATAGGGGGTGTTATAGGGTGGACAAGCTAGCGGTATTGGTACTGAGCATTGAAGAGATGTGAGTCCCGATCCCACTCACTATCCGTTCGCTTGGTCGCTATTCGTCCGTTTGATCGGTTTCAGGGCAAATATGCAAATCATTTGGGGCCCGTATTGGAAAACAACTCCTGTTTTATTCCGCGTCTTCGGCTCCCGCGAACCATCAGTCCGGGCCGCCCCAAACTCTGACCTTCAAACTGTACGTTCTCGGGATGGCGGTAGCCGAACCGCACGAGACGACGGCTCTGATCTGTTTGGTTGATGTACGATCCGTGAATCGCATGGAGGCTGAAACATACGATATCTCCCCGTTTGGCGGGGACGGCGACTGAATCTTCCAGTTTGTATTGGTCGGTAGGCAGGTGCGGTGTGCAGGTGGTGCCATCCGAATTTCGGGTGATGTGCTCCAAGGCGCCGCCCTTATGGGAGCCGTCAAGGAAGCGGATTTCGCCGTTTTCGTGGTAAGTGTCATCAAGGTGGACAAGCAGATCGACATAACGGCCATCTTTATGCTTGTAGAACGCCCAATCTTGGTGCATCGGGAACGGGTGTCCGGTTTCCGGCGGTTTGACGTGCATGGTACTGTGATGAAGTTCTACGCGGGGACCTAACAGCGCGGCCATCGCGTCGCATAGCCGGGGATTGGTGACGGCTTTCATCCACGCCTCGGAATAGAACGATAGATCGTGCATGGCAATGAGTTTGGATTTTTTCTCTGTTTCCGCATCCATGTACTTTCGACGCCACGGTCCGGACCAGCCCGGGGTGATATTTGCCCACTGATCAATCAGCCAATCAAGCTCGCTCGTCAATTCATCTGTTTCTTCAGGTGTGAAAACCTGTGGGATGCGTAGATAACCGTGTTCCCAAAAAAACTTGACGTGGTCGTTATTTATCATCGTTGAAAACCCTCTCCGGTATAACGGTGTGGTGCGTGCAGCTAGGTGAAGAATTCTTCGTTATGGGGGCGTAAATCGACCTCGAAGCTCCAAGCGCTCTTGTCTTGAAGCGCCAAACTCCAGTATGTTTGGGCAATGGCGTCCGGATCAAGCAGCGGCTCGTCCGCATCGTCAGACAAGTTTGATTGGAGACCGGGGGTGTCGATAACGCCATCAATGATTACATGTGCGACGTGAATGCCTTCGGGACCAACTTCGCGTGCGAGCGACCAGGCGAGCCCCCGGACGGCAAATTTCGCGCTGCTGAAGGCTGACGCCCCGCCTCTCCCTCGGATCGCGGAAGTGGCGCCGGTAAATAGAATCGTTCCGCTTCTGCGGGCAAGCATGTCCGCCAGAGCGTTCTGGGAACACAGGAAGGAACCGAGCGCACAAACCCGCCACGATTGCTCGAACTCCTCCGGGGTTAGGTCTGTGAAGGTTTTCCATGCCGCATTTCCCGCATGATTTACCAGGACATCAACCGATCCAAGTTGTTTGCGAATCGCGGAGAAGCTGTCGGCGACTTGATTGGGTTGCGTGATGTCCGTTGAGATGGCAAGCGCGTTTGCGCCACCCTCGTTGAGTTCTTGAGCGAGGCTATCAATGTAGTTTGGAGAGCGGGCAAGCAATCCGACCGCGCATCCCTCTTGTGCGAATTTCCTCGCCAGTGAAGCTCCCAAGCCGGGACCAACTCCGGATATAATTGCCGTCTTGTTCATTTTAACGTGGCCTTAGTTTTCGTATGTCGATGGGAAATTTCATAATTCTGTATTAGTCAAAAGGATGATTTACGCATCAAACCGTTCTCGTGAGTTGACGGTCTTATCTGCCAAGGCTTGGATTTAGCAATCCAAACCGAGCGCTTGGGACGCAGCGTTCCGTGGTCTATGAATAGGCGCAAGATTGATTTTTGAAATTTGATCGGGAACAGATTGTAATTTGTTAATGCGTGCTCTCTCGGCTGGTCAGTGAGCACCACCGGGTCATGGTCAGGTAACGAAGCAATGCGTCCGACGCTTCCTTTGTGCCAATACGGTGGAGCGCGTGCACGGCATCCCCGCGAACGTATCGGTTTGTATCGAAGAGGACATTCTGTAGTGCGCGTACGGCATTCTTTGCGTGCGGTCCCAATTGAGCCAGCGCGAACACCGCGTTGCGGCGCACGGATTCTTCCGCATCCTGCGATGCGGAAATCAGCGCCGGGACAGCGGCGGCGGATAATTGACCGGTTGTTCCCAAGGCTTCCGCGGCATGGGATCGGACGTTATCCGATTCGTCTCGAACCGCACGCATCAACGCTGGCACGGCGTGCTGTGCATCACGTCCCATATCTCCCAACGCTTCTGCGGCGCTATCGCGTGTCCACGAATGCTTGGCTTCCAAGGCGTGAATCAACGGGGAAACGGCAGGGGCACCGATTGCACTCAAGGCGTAACACACATTTCGACGGATGTCCTGCGATTCTTCTTCCAACAATTCTACCAAATCGGGTATAGCCCGTACACCGAGTGCTGCCAATTGATAAGCGGTGCCGAGGCAGATTGACTCGCCGCTATTGTGCAGCCTTGCCGTCAGTTCGCCGATTGCCGTGTCGCTAGGGTCTCCGTTGGCTTGCGGGATTTCGGTGGTTTTGCCGTGGTGCCAGTCCCAAACATGCTTGAACATTGCTTGGTGTTCGGGATTGCCTATTGGTGTGCCGTTCATCCAGTCCGACTGGCTAGTATTCCACGAAGCTGAGTCAGGTTCCGACATGCGGGCAGACAGGAATTTCATCATGTAGCGGGGCCTGTCGGTTCGATTGGGCATAGCCCTATGCCAAAGGTCGTAGTTGACGATGGTCACGGCACCGGCATCCCCGGTAAGTGGTACTTCGTCCCGAGTTTTAGCGCCTTCAGGGGTACAATAGTAGTGACTCCCCGGAACGATGCTCGTGGGACCAAGTTCTTCCGGTGTATCCTGTGGATAGTAAAAGACCAGTAAACGGCGCGTCCGATGCGACCAGCGTTTTCCGCCATCCTGATGCAGCCTTTGACCTTCGCTCATTGGATGGTTAATATGCGGGTGACGATGGGGCTGCATATAGTAGTCTGCTCCCAAGAGACTCGCCAACGCGCCACGGACGGTCAAATCGTCGAACACCTGCTGAATTTCGGGAATGCGGGGCAAAAGGTTGTTTCCCGGATTCCCCTCTTTTTCAAACACCGTGTTCGTACTTTCATAAATTTTATCATGACAACTTCGGGGCAGGTCCGTCTTGACAATCGCGTACCCGTTAACGATGAACTCGCGCATCTGTTTATCGTTGAAGAGAAAGGTTTTGTCTATCATTTGTTGTCCGCAAGTGGTTAATCGCCTATGGTTTTGCAATCCTTTGCAGCATGGGAACCGAGGGGGAATTAGGTAAGCAAGGAACGCAGATCCGCGTGAGGATCTTTGTAGGGACTCTTTCGCACGCGCGGACCGCCCATTTGATTGAACATACTCTATCAAGAATCCGGGAGGATGTCAACCACTGCGTCGCGTGTCGTGATAACTGCGTTGCCCGTTTCTAGATTCGATTCGCGCACATGTCACTATTGCGCCCAGTTGTCGGCAATTCGGGCTTCCGCTACAATCGGTACCGTTTTCAGCACCTCGTTCCCGGCGGTTTCCATCGTGCGCTGGAGAATTGCGGCGGCTTCGTAGGCGTTGGCTTCAGGGACTTCGATTATGATTTCGTCGTGAATCATTGCGATGATTTTCGCTTCGGTTCCCTTCAGGGCAGATGGAAGACGCCCCAAGGCAATTTTGGCGATGTCAGCCGCCGTCCCCTGCACCTGCCTATTAACAAACACCGTGAATGACGGCTCACTCCAGACAAATCGCCGACCACAAAGAGTTCTCTGTTTGTCGGTGAATTTCAATTCCCAACTCGATTTCCGATGCCATCTACGGATTCCGGAATACGCCTCAAAGTAACGTCTCTTAAATGTCTCTGCTTCCTCCAAGCTCATCTCGACACCGTAATTCGCTTTCGCCGAGTACATCAAGCCCTTTGGTCCCATCCCGTAAATCAATCCAAAGTTTATCGCCTTGGCAGCGTTGCGTTGTTCTTGAGTCACATGCGCCGGAGAGATGTTCTGCACAAGCGAAGCGGTCAATCGATGCAGGTCTTCGTCGTTGCGATATGCGTCAATCATTGTTGCATCGGCACCGATTGCCGCAGCCACACGCAGTTCAATCTGTGAATAATCGGCGATGATTAGCTTCCTACCCGTTTCAGCGGTGAAGCATTTGCGCACTTCCATGTCGCGCGGCACCTGTTGGAAGTTTGGACCGGAACAGGAGAATCGGCCGGTCGCAGCGCCGAGTTGCCAGTAATGTGCGTGGACACGTCCGGTGTGAGCGGAGGTTGCCCGTGGAACCGGGTTGAAGAATGAAGCGATTAGGGTGGATAACTTCTTGTACGTCAATAAAGTTGAAATGCAGGGATGGCTATCGACCAGGAAATGTAGCGCGCGCCGGGCCGTACTTTCCACTTCAACACCGATGTTTGCCAGCGCCGCTTTGAGTTGGGTTGGACTGGCGAGGTTTATCTCTCCCAGATAACCGTATAAGATTGTTTGAAGTTCCCTCTGTCGTGCTTCGATACGACGCCGATAACGATTTATTTTATCGGTATCCAGCTTCATTCCGGAGTATTCCATCTCCGCGGTCGCCCGAACGCAATCGAATTCAATTTTGGCAACTTCGGTGAGCGCTTCGTCGGCGAGCCGCGATTTCAAACGTTCCCTTAGACGCAGGAGTATCCGCACATCGTGAGCGGCGTAAAGCAGTTGCGAATCAGCCAAATCACGGCTCCAGTCGCTCGTCTGCTCTCCTTTGGGCAGCGATATATCAAGATGCGTGCGAGCAACTTCGGCTAACGTGACACGTCCCGACGGACTGAGCAATCGCGCCGCGAGCATGGTGTCGAAAATCTGGCCGTTCACGTTGAATCCGTTTGACCACAACATTTTTATGTCAAAGTTCGCATTGTGGAATACCTTCACGGAGTCGTTCATCAACACCCACTGAAGCGGCCGCAAATCAGTCATGCTATCAAAAGCGTCAAGATCCACCACGATGACAGGGTGGTTTTTCACCGCCAATTGAATCAGCCGGATACTTGCTTGATGCGGATCCAAACCTGCCTCTTTGAGCGATGTCTTCGCATATTTGAGCCTCGCCTTTGCCGCTTTTAGTTGATCTTTAGTCGCATCACACACGGCTCGCGCCGCTCGCTTTTGCGCCTGTGTTGTCGCGAGCCTAACAGATTCTCTAGCGAGTGAAAGCATTGATCTTAGGTGCGAATATTCAATTTCCGCACATTCCGCCCGCGTGCGGGCTTCAGCGGGAGCATAGGTTTCCGTATCAACCGCAACAACCCCGGCATCCGCAAGAGGCATAAGGACCGATGCCAACGTCTCTTGATCCGTGACGACGGTGAAATCTACCGTTTCGCCCATTGCTACAAGCAAATCAGCGTGTTCGTACACTCCAGTTCGCCAGCACTGTGTCGCCTCGAGTAGAACAGGCTCGGCAGTTCCTCGGACGATAGCAGTGTCAACAGCTTCTATCCACCCTGAGGAACAGTCTGTTAACATCTCCGCCAATTGGGTTGAGGAATTCATATTTGTGAATACCGGTTGCATGGCTAGGGAACCCGTCTGCAGACCGCAGTAGACTACGCGAAAATTTATACCAACGGATATGGCTTAACATATATTAAGTATATTCGTTCTCGATCTACGTGTCAAGTCTTTAAATGAAAAAAGTTGAGAAATTCTCTGATAATCAGCGACGCACAGTATCGTCGCAATTATCATGCTCGTACTACGTGCAAGCCCTACAGTCGACACAATGGAATGAAATTCCTTTCTCAAGAGAAACGCATCCAATTAAAGATAATCTCTCATAGCAGCAGTACGTACGATTAATGTTGGGTTTCACTCAATTTTGGCGCGTTCAGGCAAAGTGGACACTTGAAATCTCCTCTAAGATTAACGATCATTAGTGGATTCCCGATAAACTCAACCTACGACCCTTAGAACTAAAATGCGAGTACATTAATTGCGTGAATCAAGTAAGGAATTTCGAGTGGATAAGAGTAAGAAGCCACGTCTCCGCGCAAAGCCGGCGGGGCAAGGGGATCGCTATCGCAGTCGCTTTTCGCTCCTTTGATCGCACCCTACAAGTGAATTTTGCAAACAGGCTCTTAAGGAGATCATCAGAATCCTACCCTGATTTCTTTTTCGTTAGGTAAAAGGTTTAGATGCATTTTTCCTCAATTTCTTGCTTTTCAGGTGTTGACACCCCAGATGCCTTATGATATACTTTAGCTGGGGCAGTATAAGAGGATTCATTCGTTAGGTTTCGTTGGTCGTTGTTAGCCGCTCAAATAGAGGTTTTGAAAAGCCCAAAACGTAAAGTGACCCGGATAAATAATTTCGGGAGGAAAGAGATGATGCGGAATGTTCTGTACATAGGAATGCTGGTGCTAGTATTTACCGCAGCACATGTCTACGCGGCTACCGATGATGGTGTTCCGCGATTTCTGAATGACATTGCTCCGATACTAGATAGAAACGGGTGTTCGACGGCGCTGTGTCACGGGAAATTTGGGGGACAGGGGGGATTCGATCTCTCACTATTGACATTAGATCCGGAGGCAGATTATTTGCCGATTGTTACCGCTAGCCGTGGAAGACGGGTAAATTTAATGGAGCCGGAACTTAGTCTGTTTCTGCTTAAACCGACGGAGCAGGTAAGCCATGAAGGCGGCCTGCGTTTTAGTGTCAATTCAGAAGATTATCTCACGATATTGCGTTGGCTGGACGCGGGAGCACCGTTTTCGCCTTCGGATCCGCGCATTGAACGGCTAGAGGTGTATCCAGACGAATTCGTGCTATCGGCAGTTGGAAATAGTCAACAACTCAAGGTATTGGCGTATTTCACCGATGGTTCTATAGAGGATGTTACGCATAAAACGGTTTATGAATCGAATGACGAACCGATTGCAGAGGTCGGCGAAAATGGTTTAGTGACTAGCATGCGTTGGGGCGGGACGGCAATTCTCGCGCGATTCTTGGGACAGGTTGGCGCCGCATTCGTGACCATCCCGCGCGAGATCGGAATGGATGAGTATCCCGAATTTCCCGCGAACAACATTATTGATACGTTGGTTGGAACAAAGCTGAAAAAACTGAATGTTCTTCCTTCGGCACTATCGAGCGACGGGGAATTCATGCGGCGCGTTTATCTGGATACGATTGCCACGCTTCCAAATCCCGATGAACTGAAAACGTTTATCGAAAACCGCGATGCCGGCAAAAGGGCGACATTGATCGATGAACTCCTCCAACGACCTGAATATAATGACCTTCGCACCTTAAGACTTGCGGATATGCTGCGGTGTCATCCGCGAACGCTCGGCGGAGCCGGGTTGGATCAGCGGAGTGCTACCCTCTTTCACGAATGGATACAGGACAGTGTCGAAAAGAGTATGCCGTATGACCAATTCGTTCGAGAGATACTCATGGCACGGGGAAGCACTTATGAGGTCGGGCCTGCTGCTTATTATCGCATCGAAGAGGCGCCCGACGGCCGTGCCGAAACGACTGCCCAAGCGTTTCTCGGATTGCGTTTGACTTGCGCGCGCTGCCACAAACATCCGTTTGATCGGTGGACGACAGACGATTATTGGAATTTCGCGGCGTTCAGCGGCAAGGTTGCAACGCGCGATGGTAAACTGTACCAAGAGCGCGTTATCTACTACAACCCGGCGGGCCGAGTTATCAATCAGTCGGTGGTGGGCAATCGGGGTGCGGAAGCGATTCCTACCGTTCTGGGCGGCGATCCGGTGGAACGACGGTATCAAGGCGATTACGTGGAATTACTCGCAGGTTGGATGACCTCTCCGACCAATCCGTTCTTCGCCAAGGCGACGGTGAATCGACTCTGGAGCAACTACTTTGGCAGAGGGATAATTCATCCGGTTGACGACATGCGCGAAACTACGCCTGCGACCGTGGACGGGTTATTAGAAGCGTTATCGGAGGAATTTGTGCGTAGCGGTTTCGACACGAAGCACGTTGTCAGGCTGATTTTGAATTCGCGAACCTATCAATTGTCATCCGTACCGAATGAGACGAATGAACTTGATGATCGCTTTTTCTCTCGCTTTTTCCCGCGGCCAATGCTTGCGCAGGTGTTCCTTGATGCGCTGAACGATGCCGTCGAAGTGAAGGAGAAGTTTGGGCGGTATCCGATGGGTACGCGGACCGTGCAACTTCCGTTGCCGGTCGGTCGAAGGTTTCTATCGCTTTTCGGCATGTCAGAACGAGAAGTTCTCTCGAACCTCGAGCCGAAGCTTGAACCGACACTCACACAGGCTTTGCATGTTATCAACTCGCCATACGTGAACGACAAGATTAGCGCCGCCGGCAACATAGTGTCTCGATTAGTGGCTTCTGATCGGACAGATGAACAGGCAATTAACGACCTTTACCTCAAGGTGTTGAGTCGTCCGCCCACCGAAACAGAACTCGCAGAGGCGAACCAATACGTCGTTGAAAGTTCAACACGTCAGGAAGGTTTCGAAGATTTGCTTTGGGCACTAGTTTCATCCAGAGCGTTCCTGTTTGTCAACTAACTCAGACAAATTCGCGAGAATTGACTTGATTAAGCTCATACCGTTCAGGGTTGCAATGTACCTTGTCAGATGGGTCGGGCTAAAGAGCCGACCTACTAAACCGATTATCAAGTTGCGTTGACAACTCGGATTTCGCCCTAATGCAGGAAGGGGCATAAAACTTCACAAAAGTGTGCTTCTTAGGTGTCGTTGAGTGAGATTCTGCTGATTGATGTGGTAGAAGGTGTCGAATCTCTAGTTTTCGCTTTGATTAGCAATTTGGCTAAATTAGGAAGGTGATTTCCATGAAAGGAAAAAACGTGGCACTCTGCACGGATTGCGAAGGGTTTCATCGTCGCGATTTTCTGAAGGCTGGAGCCCTCGGACTATTTGGGCTCGGCATCGCTGATTATCTCCGGCTCAAAGCGTTCGCATCGCCGGCGGACGGACGAGAGGGGACCGCAAAGTCAGTGATTTTGATCTGGATGGGCGGCGGTCCAAGCCATCTCGATTTATGGGATTTAAAGCCTGATGCGCCTAGGGAGGTGCGTGGATTTTTCAATCCCATAAACACGAACGTCCCAGGCATCCAGATTTCCGAACACTTGCCTCGAATCGCCAAACAGATGGACAAAATGTGCGTGATTCGATCGATGACTTCGATGGAGGCAGATCACTCGCGCGGGACGCACTACTTGATGACCGGATTCCAACCGCTCCCCGGATTCGCTGTTCCGAGTTACGGATCGGTTGTTGCAAAACTAAAGGAATCGCGTACTGCATTACCGCCTTATATTGCGATTCCGACCGCGTTCGAGTATTCGGGCGCAGGATTTCTTGGTGCGGCACTAGATCCGTTCTCGGTCGGCGGCGCTCCGTCGCAGGATGACTTCCAGGTCCATGATCTCCATCCACCCAAGGGCATGCAGATGGAGCGTCTTGACCGCCGCCGCTCGCTGCGTCAAACGGTTGATGCGGCGTTCAAGAAACACGAAAATGGTAGTGAGCAGGTGCGCAGTGTCGATGACTTCTATACAGCCGCTTACAACCTGATCAGTTCCTCAGAGGCGCGCGAGGCATTCGATCTGCGGAAGGAGCCGGACAACGTCAGAGATGCGTATCGGCGCGACGACTTTGGACAGAGTTGCTTGCTGGCTAGGCGGCTGGTTGAATCAGGCGTCGGGTTCGTCACCGTGTCAAACGGTGGATGGGACACGCATACAAACATCTTCCCGGCACTAGCGGGTAAACTCGGCGGCTTTGACCAGACAGTGGCGGCGCTTATAAGCGATCTTTCCGAGCGCGGATTGTTAGATAGCACGCTAGTTATCGCCATGGGCGAGTTTGGACGAACCCCGGTTATCAACCGCGACGCAGGAAGAGACCATCATCCCAAGGTATTCTCCATGATGATGGCTGGCGGCGGAATCAAAGGCGGAACAGTTATCGGGTCATCGGATCCGCTGGCTACGGAACCTGCCGAAACTCCGGTACGTCCCGAGGACCTGTCGGCGACTATCTACCACTGCCTCGGTATTGACTATAACCAGAGTCTGGTATCGCCTGAAGGCGTTCGAGTGGTACTCTCGCGGGGCGGACGACCCGTTCGTGACGCGCTGGCATAATACAGACCGATTACGCTGGACAGATTCGATATGTTCCAAGCATCGCAATCGGCGCCTGGATTTGACTGATGGTACAACTTTTCACCCCGGCGGCGGTTGGGGGGTTTGGTGTGTTCCGATGATACCGAAACGGAGGCATAATTATTCCGTTGACATGAAAGGCGAATGTGAATAAAATGATATGTAATCTCACATATCGTATTCATCATGTGTCGAACCAGGTAGGGACTCTATCTCGTGCGGTGCATTTTGATTAACCCATCCGTGGATTGAAGGATTGAAGTCCGATATCCACGGTTCAACAAACTAAGGAGGAATTTTATGAAGTCTTTTGTAGCGATACTGGCTATTGCCAGTTTGACGATGGTGTTTCCTCTCGTTGGTATGTCGGTAAGCCCTGTGGGATACTGGACATTCAACGATGAGAACAACCCCGCCAAAGATGATACAGGCGCAGGGCGTGACGGTAGGCCGAGCGGTCCGGTTCTTCCGGTTCCGAGCGACGCTCCGGTTGCAAATCCGGGATTTGCCATGTCGTTTGTGCAGGAACCCGGGAACGCTATTATCATCGACAACTCAGTGGGGCTGCACCCAACCGACAATGCTACATTGATGGCATGGGTGAACGCGGATGATGCGGCTCCGACGCAATTTGCGGCGGGCATCCCGTATGATGACGAGCCGGAATGGGACAATCCATGGATTGGTATTCAGATCGGCGTTCGCGGTGGCGGAATGGCGAACTGGATAACTCTTGACGGCAGGGCTCCTGCTCCAGGAGGGCGCGAAGGCGGCGGTCCTGATGGCAATGATGCCGATTGGGAATTCAATACGGCAGATGGCACGGTTCTCGGTAGAGAATGGCAACATATCTGTATGGTTTTCGATGGCAATGATGGAGTCACCGCGTATGTCAACGGCGAAGTGATTCAGGAGGAGGGTGGACACACCGGAGCAGTCGGGTTTAACGGTACTCCCCTGTTCATTATCGGCGAACGTTCTGCGCACGCACCGGGCGAACCGTTTGGCGGTTTGATTGACGAGGTCGCTATCTACCATGCGGCACTTTCACAGGACGAGGTTAAGGACGTTATGAGTAACGGCGCGGATCTGTCGGACGTGGGAACGGCTGTCGAATCTGTTGGAAAATTGACTACCACTTGGGGTAGCATCAAGGACCGTTAGTCTTTAACACCATCAAATCAGCGGAGGATTGGGTATCTTATTCTCCCGTTCCTCCGCTCTCCCGCCTTTCCGCTCATTTCAAAAAACCGTTGTTTTCTTGGATTCATTAAAGGAAAAAACGAATGCCCTTATCGAAATCTTACATATATTTAACATTACTTGTAATGGTCAGTTTGTCCATGTCGATGCTGTTGCCTATTCTGAGCATTGCCCAGAGCCCCAGGAATCTTGTGGCGTACTGGCAGTTCAACGGGAATTACGACGATGCCACAGGCAATGGTCATGACGGCAGGAAAAAAGGCAATGTCAAGTTTGCTAAAAGTAAAGCACCCGTGCCCGATGCCGGCCAGGCTGTAGAGTTTGCACGGCAACCGGGGAATGCAGTTGAGATCCGAGACTCGGATGGTTTGCGACTGACCGACGAACTGTCATTGATGGCATGGGTCAACCCGGATGACTCTGCTCACACGCAGTTTTGCTGCGGCGTGCCGTATGACGCTGGGGGGAATTGGGACAATCCGTGGGTCGGTCACCAAATAGGAGTCCGAGGTGGCAAGATGGCTACGTGGCTTACCCTGGACGGGAAAGCGCCGGCCCCAGGTGGACGAGAAGGCGCCGGTCCCGATGGGGATGATGCGGATTGGGAATACGATGCCGGCCAGGTTATAGCCGGCGAATGGAATCATATAGCTTTCATCTTCACTGGGAGTGCGGCAATTTCATACGTAAACGGCGACGAGGTAGCTAATCACAGGGACCGCAAGGGCAAAATCGGATTCGACGGCAAACCACTCTTTGTTATTGGCGAACGGTCTGTATCTGCACCGGGTGAACCTTTCGGCGGTATGATAGACGAGGTAGCGCTGTTTGACGTAGCGCTGACACGAACCGAACTGAGAAACTTCATGAACAACAGTATTCAGTTGAGTGTTGCCCCTGGCGGCAAAGCTACAACGACATGGGGCAAAATCCGGTCGAGTTTTTAGGTACGCAATTTGATTTTCAGCACTTCCAAGATTAACATGAAGATTTGGTGTCATTGGACATCATTCCCTTTGATTGGATGACGCAAAGGATGTTGGGGGAATTTCGCATGGGTTTGTACGTTTACGATAAAAAAGGGGGCAACATGCAAATCTATAAGATATGTTTAGTTATGATTCTTGTTTTTGGCGTCTGCTTGGTGAATATCTTCATCGCTGTAAGGGGCGGGATTGCACAGGAACCTCCGGAAGTGGCAAAAATCCTTTTCGAGTCGGACCGAAAAGTAAAGAAGAACAAAGACATCTTTATCATGAACGCCGACGGGAGTGAGGTGGATAGAATAACCGACCACGCCAAAGCCGATATATCACCCACATGGTCACCGGACGGCACGCGGTTCGCCATGGCGGCGGTGCGGGACGATTCGTGGGAGCATATCCGGGTTCTGAGCGCGCTTGATAGGGAGGAGGACGTCATAACGATTACAGCCGGTACCCGGGATTTGACGCCGTCTTGGTCGCCGAACGGGAATTGGATTGCTTGTGTTCACGCGAACGTCAATGACAATTGGAATTTTGATGTCTGGATTGTTCGCATGCAAGATGACAAGAAGAAGATGGATGCGTATAAATTCAGCGAACTCGGCAACGGCGACGAGATCAACAGTCTTCGACTTACGAAGCACTCGGCGCAAGACGAAAGCCCTTCTTGGTCGCCGGACGGGCAACAGATTGCATGGTCAAGTAACCGGACGGGCAACTACGATATTTACGTCATGGATAGAAATGGGGACAATAAGAAGAATCTTACGAATAATCCCAAAGAGGAGAAGGGGCCGGATTGGCAGCCGCCGTGGGGAGAAAAGATTGTTTTCGCGTCTGACCGAGACGGGGATAGTGAAATCTATGTCATGGATGCGAATGGAGGGAACGTCAAACAGTTAACAAAGAATGTCTTCGTGTGGGATGGTCAGGCCACATGGTCGCCGAATGGCAAAGAGATTGCCTTCGCTACAAATCGTGACAGAAACAATGAAATCTATGTGATGGATGCCAACGGCAACAATCTGGTTAATCTGACGAATAATGCTGCGTCCGATCAGAGCCCTGCTTGGTTCGATCCCAAGATTGCATTTTCGGTTTCTCCCAAGACCAAACGCACTATCACTTGGGGCGAGATAAAGCAGTCCGGACGAAAGCGAGACGAGAAATAACGAGCAATTGAATTTTTGACTACTTGATTTTGCCAGAAAGTGGCGGAACACGTCACGATAGCCCGCCCAGTTTAACCGTGCAAGGAATAAGGAAACCGAGTTTCTCGGAAGAAACTCGGTTTCTTTTATATTGAGGTGTTGAAGTTTTAGAGCCTGCTTGAATAATTGATGCTAAAGCCATTTTTAGTTATTTGTCGGAAGTTTTTTCATGTTTTCATTGTTGGCTGCTACATACCTGTGAGGATTTCTATGCACTCACTATCCGTTCGTTTGATCCCCGCTGGGGCTTAGGTGCCACGGGGTTTTGGTGTTTCTAAAACCTTCATCGATCTCTATCGCAGTCGCTATTCGCTCCCTTAATCCCACTCTGGGACTTACAAAGGCTGGTGCGCAGCGGTTCTCTATTGCAGTCATTATTCATTCCTTTGATCGCACCCTACAAACTGTACTTTTCAAACAGGCTCTTATTCACTTTCACTGGTTGTTAGGTTTTGATTTTACGAGTTAACGGTCAATTAATCGGCAAAGGAGGTCAAAATGCAACGTATTGATAAGAGGTTATGTGTCGTTCTATGCGGTGTCTTTCTCATGAGTATGCTACTGGTGGTGGTAAATGCAATTGCGGTAGAGCCTCCGGAGACTGCGCGCATTGTTTTTGTGTCGGATAGAAAGGCAAAAAAGAATAAGGATATCTTTGCGATAGACCCTGACGGACAGAATGTGGAGCGAATAACGAAGCATGGCAAACAGGATATATCGCCTTCGTGGTCTCGGGATGGGACCAGAATCCTGTTCGCTTCCGATCGGGAATCACATTTCGAGAGAGTCTACATCATGGACAACGATGGAGAGAACATTAGAGTCGTCACAGCCGGCAACCGGGATCTCACGCCGTCCTGGTCGCCGAATGAGAATTGGCTTGCCGTCGTACACGCACACGGGGCTGACAACTGGAATTTTGATGTTTGGGTTGTCCGCATTGTCGAGGACAGGAAGAAGAATATTGATCCGTTTCCGTTTGGCGACCTTGGAGACGGCGATCAGGAAACCAGTTTTCGACTCACTTTTCACTCGGCGCAAGATGAAAGCCCATCATGGTCGCCCGATGGAAAACGGATTGCATGGTCGAGCAATCGAACAGGCAATTACGACATCTTTGTAATGGATCGAACGGGGGACAACAAGAAGAATCTTACAAATACTCCCAAGAACGAGAAAAAGCCGGGATGGCAGCCGCCGCTGGGGCTCAAGATAGTTTTTGCATCCGACCGGGACGGCGATAGCGAGATCTTCGTCATGGATAGAGATGGCAGCAATGTCAAGCAGTTGACGGAGAATGTCTTCGTCTGGGACGGCCACCCGACGTGGTCTCCGAACGGCAAGGAGATTGCTTTTGCCTCCAACCGTGCTAGAAATAATGAAATCTTTATTATGGGCGCGGATGGGAGCAACCCTAGAAATGTCACGAATGATCCCGCGTCCGACACGTACCCATCGTGGTTCGATCCGAAGATTGCGTTTTCGGTTTCTCCAAAGGAGAAGCGTACAGTAACTTGGGGCGAGATTAAACAGTCGGGTCGGAAGTCGTCGGCAAGTCGATGAGGTCGAAATTGACAGAGAAAAACGGAATCTATCTTGCGCTACTCATGGTAATATTTGTGCTTGCGGCTCAGGCAGGCGCGCACGCCAAACTAATTGACGGTCTTGTTGCCTATTGGCCGCTTGATGAAGGGCGCGGGGATGTAATGGGCGATTCTGTAGGTGAGAACTTGGGCGAAATCGAACTGGACAGAGGGGTGTGGACCGATGATGCCCAAATCGGAAAGGCGTTTGAACTTAAGGGTCAATCGCTCATAACGGTGAAGAATGCAAATGCTCTGGACAAACTTCCCGAAGGGTTCACGATTGCGCACTGGATGAAGCCAACCAAGGGCGGCGCAATTATGGACAAATCGGGCGGGGATGGCACAAGAATCCAATGGTATCTACTTGGCGATAAGCGCCACCATTGGGGAATTGGAGGGGCTTGGGGTTTTTCGGATGGTAAACCGATTGGGAGCTTCGGGAAATGGTACCATGTGGCGTGGTCGCACGAGCCCAATGAAGCAAGCATCGTGTACCGCGACGGCAAGGAGGTGGGCAACAAGATTCTAGGGGAAGTTCCCGTGACCGGGAAGCCGATGCACTTTGGTAACCGCCTACCTTGGGAGGGAAGATCGGAATGGTTCAACGGCACTCTGGACGAGATTGGATTCTGGAATCGACCATTGTCGGAGGACGAAGTCCAAGAGGTTATGGACAATGGTATAGGGTCGCTCCTCGCCGTTTCCGCACGCGACAAGGTAACCACCACTTGGGGCGCCATAAAGGGACGGGGTGCAGATCCCAATTAGGAGATACGAGATGAGTCGAACTGTAAATGGGTATGTGATTGAGCCGGGAGCGGATCTGCATGGCGTTTATCTTGCTGGCGCGGACCTACATGGCGCAGATTTGAAAAACGCAAATCTGCATCGAATATTCTTGGCGCGATCAAATTTGCGAGGGGCGGACTTGTCAGGGTCAGATTTACGCGGCGCGGACCTGCGCCAAGCAATTCTGCGCGGAACGAATCTGGGGGGCGCAGACTTGCGCACCGCGGATTTGAATGAGGTCGATTATCGCTGGCGTTCTTTGAGTCGAACGAATCTTGAGGGTGCGGAATCTCGTCCAACGACCGTGTGCGGCGCAGATCTGCGCGAAGCAGAGCTTGATGAAGCGAATTTGGAAGGCTTACATTATAACTCACAGACGCAGTTCCCGGTCGGATTTGACCCAGAGGCCGCGAAGATGGTGAAGGAGTAGGGTAGAGGACTACAGTGATAGAGAAACAGGTGATGGCGGAATGGGTGACTCATTTTCGTACGTTCGGTTTTCTCATGTGCAAGGGGTTGTTTTCTGTCGAAGAGGCGAACGTACTCTCCGATGCCTTTGATGCCGCGATGAAGAGCGCACGAGACGAGGCAACGGAGCCGGAACTTCGCCAAGACGATCGCGGATATTCCGCGGTTCGGCAACAAATCAACAATACCATACCGCCGTATATCACTTTCTTCGATTACGCGCCGGACGTGTTTTATCCGTTGCTGGATGATGAACGGATTGTCTCCATCTTTCGAAACTTGATGGGCGATGATTTCAGAATCACGGTGACCGAAGGGTTGATTCATGCCGATGGGAGCGGATGGCATCATGACAATGTGGCTAGAGAGGGCTACTTCACCATGCGCGCGGCACTGTATCTGGATCGGCTCGGTCCCGACGACGGTTGTCTCAGCGTTATTCCCGGAAGCCACTTTACGCAGTTTCGAGAGGCGTTAGGCACAGATCCGGACCAGCGAAGCATAAGATCGATTGAAATGTTGGGAACACCGGCGGAGGCAGTGCCCGGCAGGTACGATTTGGTGAACGAACCGGGCGATGTCCTTTTCATGAACCACAAGTTATTTCATTCCGCGCTGAGTTCGAAATCGGGCAGGCGTACCATCCACATCAACGCTACACAGAACATCCCGCCTGAGAGTTAGTCAGTGATTAGTAAGATTGCTGTATTCAGTCGCTTAATTTCCTGCGTAAGACGCGCAATGAATTGCGCTACTACAAGCCTACCCATCAGTTGTTCGATCTATTTGTTCGCTTAATCGCTATCCGGTTCAGTGATGACGATTTCTTGATTTGCGGGGATGTCTTCTAGCGCCTGCACCGCTCCACTGAGCCAGCGGATTTCCAAGCGATCGACCGTCTCAGAATCTCCCAGACCAAGAAAAACTCTCGGATCGTTGCTGCATAAATAGCTATAGCCTGCGTGTGCTTCTTGCACCCAAGACTCGTCCCCCACCGTTATCCGAACTCGCGTCCCAAATCCGTCACGGTTGCTCTTGGTGCCGACCAGTTTAATGCGCAGCCAGTTACGGCGGTTTCCACCATCGTTGCGCAGAAGATGGGCGGGGCCATTGGACTGGGTTACAGCGATGTCGAGATCGCCATCATTGTCATAATCTCCGAATATTGCGGCGCGCCCCACCCCTTCGTACTGAAAATAACTGCCGGAACTAAGCGACACTTCGGTAAATGTGCCATCCTTGTTGTTTTGGAACAGTTGGTCGCGCTGTGCGTAAGTCACGACGTTGGTAATCTGCTCAATATTATCGCTAATATGCCCATTTGCGATGAATAGATCGAGCCAACCATCGTTGTCATAGTCGAAGAACCCTGTTCCGAATCCAAGGAAGATATAGCTTTCCTTTCCCAAGTTTACATCGTAGATCACATCGGTGAATGTTCCATCGCCGTTGTTTTGGTAGAGCGCGTTCGTTTCTTGAGAGAAGTTTATTACGAAGATGTCCAAGAATCCATCACGGTTGAAGTCTCCGGCGTCAACCCCCATGCTCGCCTGCGCAATTCCATCGAAGCTATAGGCACAGCCTGAGAAAAGACCGATCTCCGTAAAGGTGCCGTTCCCGTTGTTGTAGAAGAGAAAGTTGGGAGTGGTGTCGTTTGCGACGTAAAGATCGGGTTCTCCGTCGTTACTGAAGTCCGCCGCGATGACTCCGAGGCCTTTTCCGTTGTGGGGACCACTGACGTTTGTTATCCCTGCCGCCTCGGTAACATTCGTAAATGAACCGTCGCCATTGTTCCGATAGAGTTGATCGGGCGCACCAATGAAGTGTTCCGGGTGACAGTACGTACGAATGCCCTTAACGCCGCAAGGGCGACGAGGGACATCAACGTCATAATGAACATAGTTGACCACGTATAGGTCCAAGTGCCCATCGCGGTCGTAATCAAAGAAGGTTGCGCTGCTCCCAAGCAGCTCATCACCGACGCCCGCCTTCTCGGTGATGTCGGTGAACGTTCCATCGCCGTTGTTTCGGTATAGTATGTTCGCGCCGAAATTCGTGACGTAGAGATCGGTATCTCCGTCATTGTCGTAGTCGGCGCAAGCGGCGCCCATTCCGTAATTTCCAACGTTGCCGACTCCGGCTTGTTCCGTGGTGTTCGTAAACGTGCCATCGCCGTTGTTACGATGGAGAATGCTTGTGACCGACGCCTGCGATGCAGCGTCAGTCAGATATCCGCTGTTAATGAGATAAAGATCTAAATCGCCATCGTTATCGTAGTCAAAGAACGCGCCGCCAGCGCCCATGGTCTCTGGAAGATGGTAGTCTCCTGTTGCCCCGTTTACATGCTGGAATTTAATCCCGGCAACTGCGGTGACATCGGTAAACTGAACTTGAGGCACGTCACCGCGTGCGATAGGCAACGCCAATAGTAGCACCAAGTGCCCAAGCCAGAATCTGTTGTCCGTGAGAAACGAAGTCAGCCAATTTGTCAATTTCTTCATTCTTGTGATTCTTCTTCCGCGTCCATTGCCAGACGAAATCCGATGAAGCTTGTTCCGACGGCTGGATAGTGTCCCATACGGTTTGAGCATTGTGTCATTCGTGCTCCATTCGCCCATGATCCGCCTCGCACTACTCGCCTGCCACCTTGATCGGGGCCACTCGGATTCTGAGACGGTCCCCAATGATAGTAGGATTCGGAGTACCAATCCTTCACCCATTCCCAGACGTTCCCAGCCATATCGAGGATTCCATACGGACTGGCGCCGGTTGGAAAAGTTCCCACGGGGGCGAGTGCGTCTTGATAGCCGTCGTCACCGCCCCATATGTTAGCGTGGACTTGGGTTCCCCGGATTCGGAGCGAAAAGACATTCCCCCAGGGCCATAGCCGGCTATCCGATCCGCGGGCGGCTTTTTCCCATTCGGCTTCCGTCGGCAATCTCTTGTTAGCCCATTTGGCGTAAGTAACGGCATCGTCCCAAGAGACGCCCACGACCGGATGGTTAGGCTTGGTGCGGGCAATCTCGGGCCAATTTTCCATGCCCAGTATAGCGCCGTAGCTAACAGGTGTGTGGTCGCTATTCTCACCTCCATCAGCCGTCCAGAAGGCGTGATATTCTGCGTTGGTGACTTCGTGGATGCCAATAAAGTAGGAATCGAGGAACACTTTGCGCCTGGGCTTTTCATGCTGAGGCCCTTCATCGTTGCCCATGGTAAACTCGCCGGCGGGAATTCGCACCATTCCCTCGGGGGCTCGCGGCGATTGGGCGTACGCAGGAGATTCATGATTCCATAGAAGATTCTGAAATGTTGGGAACAGGTATGCGAGGGCAAAGAGTAAGGCGAGGGGCCGCGGTTTGGATAAAGTCATTTCTTTTGGGACTGCAATTCTTCGTATTGTTTATAATGCTCTGCCGCCTTGGATTCGTCTCCAGCGAGTTTGTAGGCATTGGCTAAACTTGCGTGGAATCTGGGATTGGAGGGCGCAAGACGAATAGAGGCTTGAAACTGCTCTATCGCTTGGGAGTAATTCTCCAACATGTAGTGAATGAGGCCAAGGTTATGTCTGTGATCCGACACATCGGGATGGCTGCGAACAAGCTGCTTGTATATCTGTTTAGCCTTATCGTAGTCCTTGAGTTGGGCATAGAGGAAACCGAGTGCCTCCTTACATCTGGATTCGTGCGGCGCCAACCGGGTACAATTTTCAAGCGCCGATTGCGCATGATGCCACTCACGGCGTTCCAAGCGAAGCAAACCTATCTGACGCCACACATCAGCGCTGTTCGGCTGCCGAGCTACCAATCGGTCGAGCTGTTTGATTTGTTCTTCTTGGACTCGGAGTTTCTCAAAGGCTCGAAGGGTTTTATTGGCTTCCGCGCGCTTCCCGATTCGCGCCAAGCAATTTCCCAAGTTGAAATGCGCTTGAGCGTGGAGGGAGTTGTGTTCTAGCAGTTGCTTGAAGCGTAAACTCGCCGCTTCAAACTCCCCTTGTCGGTATAAAGCCAGACCAAGATTGTAGATAGCGTCGGTATCAGAGGGGTTGAGTTCAAGCGCTTTTTGGAGTTCGTGTTTTGCCTCATCGATCCGATTCACGCGGAGATACGCCGCCCCCAACAGACGTCTCGCCCGTTCGTCAACTGGATGGAGTTCAACCGCTTTTTCAAGGGGTGAAATTGCCTGATCGACGCTGCCAAGCGCGTTCAGGTAGGCTTCTCCAAGCTCAGTATAGACCTCGACATAGCTGGGGTCTGCGTCAATGGCATTTTGAAACGCTTGAATCGCATCTTTCCACTCGCCACGAATTCCGTGTAGCATGCCGAGATAGGCGTGTGCATCCGCCAGCGTGCTATCAAGCTGCGTCGCTTGCTTGAATGCGGAGATGGCTCCTTCTACCTCGCCGCGAAAAGCACCACGCAACCCCTCGTCATACAATCGGAGAGCAGCCTCGTCGTTCGCATAGGAGTCTATCGGTTGTACGAGCGCCGTCAGGATTGCGCCGCAGAGTAATGCGAAGTGGTTCACATTCCGATGGTCTTGAATCATTTTCCACATGGGTCTTGCATTCTGCGCATTAGGCAACCATGGCAACAGATTCCTTCTTAATGAATTGAAGACTGTTTCGGTGAACTTACTGGACAAATGAGTTCTGTTCGCAACAGGAAATCGCGACCTGGAGATCGCTCCTACACACAGTTTATCGCATATGTGTGAATGCGAATGACAATAATTGTTGCCTTGAACGGCTGCATTATCTTGTTTGATGGTCTGGATTCGTCAATCCAGACCGAGCAGTTAAGGGGCGATTTGAATCGAAAGACGTAAGTTCTCGTGGCTATGAGCATCGACACGTTGGGAATCAGGGTAGAGGGAGGCCATCAGGAAAACCGTACGGTAGGTCAGTCCGATTCGCTGGAAGCGGCCAGCTTTGCCCACCCAAATTTCGGAAGGATTCGTGCTTGCCGCAGAGCCACAAAAATGTCTCGGCGACCTTTACCGCATCGCGAAACTGTTCGCTATAGTTTTGGCCTGGGCCGCTATATTGGGCAGTCGCAAAATCGAAATCCGGTTCAATGACCCAATCGCGTTTAGGCGGTGTTGTTCGCCAGTAGAAGTATTTGAGCAGGTTTCGCATACCCGTCCCTGTCGAGGGCCCGCGGCGGTGCCAAATGTGATATACCGTGAGAAAGATGGAACCCGCCGGGGCAGCGGTCGAGACCGCTCCGCGAATCCCGCTTAGATGACACATGAATCTCGCCTTGTTGTGTATAAGGTGAGACCCTGGCAGCATCTGAGTCGGTCCCATCTCGATTGGCGTGTCTTGAGGATAGTAGAACACTTGGAGGAAGTTCAACTCATGCTGATGTTTGTAATTTCCGTCTACGTGCCAGTGCGTGGGGCCCTGCGGGCAGGGAACACGGTGGTTGCTCATCAGAACGGGCAGGTGAAAGTTCGCCCCTAACAGCGACCGCACGGCACCGGCCGCGACCGGATTGACAATGACATCTTCGACGAACCAGTCTTGTCCCAGAATACCGCTCGGTTCGTGATTGGAGAACTCGTCGCAGTAGTCCAGCGACCGGCGGTTGGTTTCGTCGGGCACCACGCCCTCCAGCATCAGATAGCCGTTCGTACAAAAATCCAGTACCTGTGAATCGGTCAAGGTTGGCTTACAATCGTAGGTTTTCATCTCGGATGGACTCATGATTTACCTCAAGCGTTCCAGAATGAATTCAAACCCGAGGCCGTAAGCTTCTTCATCCGACATCGCCAATAGCGCCATGTTGGGAAAAGAGATAATGCGCCAGCCGTCCTGGACGGCATCCAGCACCGTCTGATAATGCCATTCGTCCGGATCGGAAGATGCTTCTTTGAGGACACCCGCCTCTATGTATGTCATGCCGATTACTTGCGATGCGGGGGAGGTGTTTCCGGCTTGCAGGTAGAGAATGTCTTGGCGTTTTTTGTCTGATCCCGCCGCAATGTCCGCGATTTTCTGGCGCAGTTGGGCCTCGGTGAGGGTTCCGTTCTGAAGATCGTTTACAAGGGATTCGGTGATTTGGTGCTGTGTTTCGGTCATGGGGCTTTCCTCGGTCGATCAGAGCTTATTGAATAATGGCGGAGAAGCCATTTCAGTGGTTTAAGTTCTCCCCACACGGCAGACTGCTAGGATTCGTGAAAGCTGGTCGGCAATGCCCACCCTACAGGATTTTCTATTCAGCCGGCTGATTTCAGATGCGGGGCAAGATGCCCGCCTTCGGAGTTTGGTTTTATCCCGTATTCCGGACAATCCAACCGTTATATTCCTGTACAGAGCCGAGCTCAGACTTCGGGGACGAGGTCCCGCTTGATTTCGATAATCTCGAAAATCCAGCCGCTTGGAGCGCGTAGAAATGCCACTCTTCTCTCGCCGAACTCTGCCTTTACTTCGGCAGGTTCCCGCACAGCGACGGCACCGCTATGAATGGCTTTGGCGACATCTTCATCAAAGCGATTGCTGATGTAGACCGCGTGCGCAATGCCGTATGGAAGCGGCTCCCCCAAGAGAGATTCGTATGCCATCTTCTCCGCCACATGGACGTATTTGTCTCCCATCTTGATAAGCGGTAGGCGAAAAGATTCGCCGTCAAGCTCCAAGGTTTCATCAAGAACAATTTCGTTTCCCATCTGCCGGTGGAATTCCAACTCGCGTTCAAGAGAAGGCACTTTGATGCCGATTGTCCATAATCCGGTTAGCACAAGTTCAACACCTCAATTGTGGGTCGGCGCCATGTCCCAAGCGCGAATGGATTTGGCGTGGGCACTTCCGCCGTTCGAGAATAGACGCACGCCCGTGCTATCGGGACGTGTCGGGTAGATTCGCTGTGTGATGCACTCTCGATGGTTGGCGAACACTTCCAACACCGAGTGATCGAGAAAAATCCGAAGTTCGAGCGATTCGCCGGCAGCTAACTCAAACGGCGCTGCTTGAGCGGCTACAAATCGTTCCTCCTCGGGAAGCCGCTCGGTCGCGTCGGCGTTGCGGTAGTAGGCGTATCGGATCGAATCATCCCGCGTCGAACGACTGACACCCACCTTCAGCGTCCGGGAAGCCCTGTCGTAGAAGATGGTGGTTTGCTCCGCGCCATCGGGAGAGCAGCGAACTTTCACCCCAAATTCCTGCGCGTCCCCGGAGGACATGTGAACTTCCAGTTCGAGGCAGTCGCCCTTTACATCTTCGAGTGTCAAATCCGATTCGGGCTGCACACGCAAATCCTGATGGCTGCGTTCGTTCATGCGGAGCACGCTCAGTTCAGGCGTCGGCTCAATCCGCAACGTGTTGTTTTCGTTCAGCGAGAGGACGCGCGGTACAGTCGTAACCCCGCACCACCCCGCGGCACGCGCCCGTTCTACCCCGCCCATCTCGGAAATCCAGTCGAAGAAGATACGTCGATTTTGATTGTCCAGTAGCGTCCTGGCACCTCCGAGATGTCCGCCGGGCCAACTCATCCTCGCATGAAATTCGGGGTAGAATCGCTCGTTTTCGAGACGGCCGAGGTAATACTGTGTGGCTCTGAGGTGACTGCAAAAGAGCAGCATGAATTTGTCCCCTAGCGGGAAGAAATCGGGCACGGCGAGGTCTTCTTCACCCTCGGTCCAGTCTCGAGAGGATTCGTAGAACTCACCGAGGTATTCCCAATCCGTGAGATTGTCCGATTTGAACAGGTAACCCGTATCTCCCCTTCCCTCGGGGTTGCCGCGGTTGAGGAGCGCGTAATAGGTGTCACCATCTAGCCAAGCGCACGGATCGTGGATACTGTATTTTCCATAATCGGGGTCGCCGGGTTGGGGGGCCGGGATGACGGGGTTGTCTGGATGCTTCGTCCAATTCAGTAGCAGGCCGTCGTGACTTGTAGCCAAACAGATTCCGTCTGGGAAGCCGTAGTAGATGAAGGTTGGGATTCCCTCTTTGCTGATGAATGCACCGCCGCTGAAACAGCCGATGCGGTCGGCGGGCCCGGGTCCCGGCGCCAGCGCGATGGGATGGTGTACCCAGTGGACGAGATCTACGCTTGACGCATGACCCCAGTGAATCTGGTCCCAGTGGGCGGCTTGCGGGTTGTATTGGTAGAAGATGTGGTAGCGTCCACGCCAGTAGATTGTTCCGTTGATGTCGTTCATCCAGGCTGAGGGAGGCATAAAGTGGTAGACGGGACGATGCTGATCGTTCCGGAATTTCTCCTTCAGCGCTAGCGATGAGTCGATGAGTTGCTCTGTCTCTTCGATTGTGGTTGTGTCGTTCATGGTTCGGTTTCCATTTGGTAAGAGATGAGCATTGCACGCATTCGGTGCTTTAAACAGAAAGAGCCATGTGCAACACATCAGGAGCAATGCTGTTTTCAAGAGAAAATTCGGTTTCACGGTAGCTTAGAGATGTTTCGTTCCGTTGACATTGTGGGCAGTGCCCACCCTACAGATGTACAAGGTCGAGCTTAGAAGGCGTAGGGGAAGAATTGGTGTACGTGTGCGCCTCGAATTTCGCCGAATATGGTCCATAACCCTCCGATGACATGTTGCCCCAGTATCAAGCCGACGAAAAAGGGGACCGCCTTCCGATAGAGTCGAATTCCTCCGATTCGCAGTATACACCATTTTATCAGCCATGCGCAAAAAAGTGAAGCCCAAGCGACACTCAGCACCCACCCGCAGGCGACGGCATAGCCGACCGGGTGGAACGGGAAGCCGACGAAACGCTGATGGAGCAGTGTCAGTATCATGGTTATGCCAGCACCTAGTCCAACATCTATAAGCATCTGGTCGTTGCCTTCGAGCGGGTTTTCCAACCAAACTTCCAGGCGGCGTAACGATTCACTGGATATAAGATGATAGACGTTCAGCGCGCCGTGCCGATACATGCTATCCAGAAATACCCAAAATCCGGCGATGGTGCCGACGATAATCGCAATCACCATTGCCCCCAAGAAACCGCGGCTCGATGCTCCAAGGGTCTGGGCAATTTTGAAGCCTTCCAATTGATGTCCGACAGGGTGAGAACGGTAGGCACGGCTCATCCAGTAGGTGCGGCTGAAGAGCGCGATGTTTCGTTGTCCCAACGTCCGGGCGCCAAACGTGTTGAGGAGCATCATTTCGGGGCCTATCCACTCGGCATCGTGTGCGGGCGGTCCGATCTCTGCTCGGATTCGGGCAATGGCTACGGCATAGACTATGTAGATTAACAGGAAAACGATTGCAATCCAAGGGGTCATCCCGGCGTAACTCAGGGCAAGCACCAGGATAGCGCCTCCTATCAGCAGACCGGCGATCGCTGTGCGGTAGGTCATCGGTTCATCGGCGGTAATTTCGGGCGGTTGACCGCGAATTGTCCAAATCGCAACCTGTTTGAGATATTTGCGGCTGCTCCACAGAGCAACGAAAGCAAGGACTATCCAAGCACCAGCGGTTTCAAAACTCCTATAGGGTCCGGGAACACTCCAGATCCCCGCCGCATTCCGAAAAATGAGTTCGGCTTTCCAGAATACGTGGAAGAACCACGCGGAGAAGACCAAGTTTAAGGGCAGGAAGTAACCCAGCCCGACCACGAAGGGATATACGGCTACGGGTGTCCAGCCGATGGCGTTCCAAGGTTTGGTGGTGAACAGCGGCGTGACGTCGTAGGTCGGTTTTAGGGCGGGGAATGACGGAAAGATCCCGTGTACACCGTTTATTACATCCATGCCGCCGGCGAGGGCAAAACCGATCCACAAGCCGCGATTGCCCAGAAGTCCGGTGCCGCCGCGCGCCAATTCGAGCGGTAGTTGAATGATTGGATAGGCTAACTTCTCATTTTCCGTCCACTGCTTTCGAACGATGGTGTTGATACAGAGCAGTACGAGGAGCAGGACAATCAGGAAGCCGCCCCAATACGCCCCAGGTATTAACCAGGCTTTGAGGTGTATTTTGTTATAAAGTGTGGATTCTCCGTGCTGGTAGCCGATGAGCGCTTGTTCGTTTACAACGCTCAACCAGTCGGGCAGATGCTTGCCGTAAAGCACCCCCCACTGGTTCTCGGGTGTTGCGAACCAGAATGCGGTGAGATTCTGTATCATCACCAGCATCAGATCGTGCCCAAAGATCGCGGTGGCGATCGCCAGCATCACGTAGACGATTAGCAGTTCGCTTGGTTGGAAGGCGATGCTAGGGACGAATCTCTTTAGCAGGACATTGAGAACGACCAAGACAAAGAGACTGAAGGTTACATTGTAAAAGAGCGTGAAGAGGGTCGAAAAAACGGGGCGGTAGATGGTTTCCGCTTGCATAACCCAATAGAGGTTTATCGGGATCAGGATGATTCCGAGGATGACTGGACGGAGAAATCGCCCTTGTCTATTGGTATGCAATCGTAATTGTGGCGCCTCCTATGGATGTCGAGCGAGTGTTAGTTTTAAGTTTTATCTCTTAGAAAAGCCCAGGGGGTGTTTGGAAGTATGGAAGGCCCCGGTTTCGGCAAGGCAATATGCCAGTTGATTTGTAGCCGAGGCGGCAGTTCGGAGGAAGAATATCGCCGATCGCATCCGACTGCAATGTCGATTGAATGAAACGGAGTATTCTAGAAGAACCCCCGTTTCAAATCTAATCTTCCTAACAGTCTTATCCCGGTTAATACTATGATGAACGCCTTTCCAACCCCTTGCCCGGTTCTACGGTCAATGAGAAATATGACATATCCGTGCTACGGAAGATGTCCTCAACCCTCTTGACGAAGATTCGCTTCCGCTGCTCCAAATCAGCAGAGGTGTAGACTCCAGCGCCGTTCAGAAACATGTACTTTTCAGACTTTATCAGTTCGCCGACTATGCGGAACTTCTGCCACTTGGCGCCGAAATTGTAGAACTCTTCAATTTGGTATGTAGCAAGGACAATCATCGTGAGCGTCAATGCCACAATCCCTACCTCTTTCTTATATTCGGCTGGCACAGCGAATGTCAATGCGATTGCCAAGGCGGTGAGAACATTGCATGAAATTGCGACAATCCTCAAGAACCTGTATATTCTCTGGTTCTTTACGGCGCTCCGGTCGAAATACTTAATTTGGTCGTCAACTCTATCGTTGATGTACGATTCTACATTCATAGTATCCTCCTTTGATGGTGGAAATTCTTCGTTATCTGAATCTAAAAATCATACGATGGATAATGCGTCCGCGTATTCAGGTTTGTTTGTAAGCGGTCAAAAAATCGGATCGGGTAATCCCTGACTGGGTACAGATGCGGCATAACGTCGAACTCTTTATACGGCGGTGGTTTGGCATTGTCAACGGAGTTCGGCTTCCGTCCGAATTTTCGCGTACCATTGAAATATGGTTTTCCTCACGGACCACACGAAACCCCAAACTTTCCAACGCCCTGACGACTTCTGTTTTGGGCGCATCAACTGGAAATCCCCTCATTAGACAGCGATTCCCGCTTCTTCGACGGAAACATCTAAAACGCGCTCGTCTGTCTCAAGCACTTCTGTTCCGAACGTCTCAATGTGGAATTGTATGGCGGAGGTCGCATCAGCGACGGCCGCCGCGCGGGTATCTCCTTCTCCCACGACGACGCCTTTCAAACCGAGCGGATATGCGACATAACCGTCTACGTGCTCTTCGACGATAATCTTAAACGTATGCATCTGATGAATTTTTCCTTAAAAAGAACCTGATAGGTTCTGGGGAAGTTGTGGACAACCTTCCGCCTGTCAGTTCCATATGATATAACGCAAACTTGCGTCGTTTAGCAACAGTCGATTTGCCTCTGATTGTAACAAATGTTAAGTTTTTGGTTTTGAGGATGCCTAGATGCATTCTCTAATCCATTACGAATTAGAATCACAAGTAGAATCCGTGCGAATTGGATAGCGCTTGGACAAAGTCTGGTTTTAGTGAATGAGAATAAAGGTTGTCAGTCGGCTAAGGACAGAAGACTTCAGTCAGCTTGTCCTGATCGTCTTTGGTCTGATACACTTCGCCGCCTACCAAATCGGGATTCGAAAAATCACAGCACAAGTCGTTGTCATCGGAGACTAGCAACTTTACTTCTGCTACAATGGCTAATGCGATGATGTGCGCGTCGTTCGACTTTGTTTTACCTTCTAGTTCAGCCTGTTTTATTCGGACCGCGTTCGTCGGTACGAGTTTGAGTTTCGCCCTCCTCTGCAGCTGTGTCCTTACCTTGGGTGCCTCTTTATCCCATTCTCTTTTTATGTCCTCGGTATTTGCGTATGCTATTTTCCCGTAGCCACGAAACACCCAATCCCGCACGGGCTTCATGTTTTCATCAGCAGGTTTCTGAAATTTGCCAAACCTACTAGCATCCAAAACAATACACATCGCTTATTCCTCAAACCCCATAAGCCGGTCGGTTTCCTTTAGGAAAAATTCTCCGTAATGTTTCGGTACGCCGATCATATTCGCCATTTCATCAAAACGGATGTTGTGCACCTTGACAGTCTGTCCCTTTGCCTCTAAATATATCAATGAGACATCTTCGGGGCGGATAGTGCCGTTCCTGATTTCAATCCGTGCGCGGTCAATTATGTAGTCGCTGTGCGTTTCAATGAGGAAGGAGCGCTTACCTTGGCCCGCCAGTTTGGCTAACAGAGAGGAGAGTTCCGCTTGTGCTTTGGGGTGCAGATGAACTTCAGGCTGTTGAAGTAAGAAATAGGGCATCTCCGTTGCCGGGCCACGCGGACTTGGCAGGTCGAGAATCTGCACCAAGATCGGCAAGATTTGACTAACACCGTAACCGACATCAATGATATTAGAGTTTGGGCCTCTCACCTTGACTTTTAGTTGGAATGGGCCACCGGGCGATGCCAAGTTCTTGACCTCAATGTCCTGAAACATCCCTGATCGCTTACCGAATTGAACCAACTCACGTTTCAAGTCCTCCCACCTCTTTTTTTTTGTGGCTTGTATCAACATTAAGTGCATTGGTACGTCGCTGCCTTCCGGGTCATCAGATACTCTAGTTACATCGTATGTTCGCCCTGGTCGCGAGCGAATCGGTGCTGTGCTAAATACTTCTGTACTTCCCAATCTCATCCACCCCGGGGAAATGTTCTCTTCTATACTTTTCTCCTTCGCTCTCATATATTCATTGAATGCCTTTTCCTCTTCTGAAGCTTCCTCCAAATGTCCAAAGGCAAAAAGTAATGAAGGGGATTTATCACCGAGTTCAGAAGATCCGCAGGTCAGATGATACTCATTTTCCTTCTTATCATAAGAAGCCAAACGCATTTTGAACCACAATTCTTCTTCTTTTTCTGCTACGTTGACAACGACTCTTCCATCAGTGAAGTTCAATGTCAGCGATTTTACTGTAGGTTCAAATTCACCGCGTTTTTCGACATACTCGACCGTGCAGTCGAATTCCTCATTCCCAAATCTGAACTTAAACCCTAGCTTAAAAGCTTTCTCATTGTCACTGCTGTCCCTGAGAATATCCCTAAAGATGCCCATTGAATACGGGTTGCGATTAAAATCTATTCCGCGCATGTTCAGGCTCAAATAGTCTGCCAACGCTTGAAAACACCCCAATGCTGTTGTTTTGCCGGTGCTGTTTTCGCCGACCAACAACGTCAGAGGTCGAATATTAAACTCTTGGCGTCCTGCAAAGCAACGCACCTCTTCTATTGAGAATTGGGTGATGCTCATGTCGCCACCTCCAAAATCGTTATCGTCTTGTTAAGGAGTTTGTAATCTACGTTTTTCATTTGGCAAACTCAACTGGTAGAACTAGGAAACGTGCAATGAATTGTGCTACTACGAACTCCATTTCCTGAAGGTCGCTAACTCTTAAGAGTAGGCGGTATAGCCGCGCGCGATGTCTTTCACGGCAATGGGTCGGCTTTCGCGGGCGGAGCGAATTGCGGCTAAGGTGCAGCGTACGGCATGCACACCGTCCTCTCCGGAATAACGCGGCGAAGTGTCTTGGCGAATGCAGTCGATTAAATGGTGGACTTGGTTGATATGCCCGCGGCTGTAGTAGCTGATGTCGGATTGCCAAACGTCGTCGCCTCCCTCGTCAAAGCGGAAGGTGCGCGTTTCTTTGCCTTCCCTATGCAACAGGAGATGCTGCTGCTCACCGTTCCACAGCAGATTGTGACCGCCCTCTCCCAACACCTCAATCATTCCATACTCGCCGATGACGGTTGTACTGAAACCGTGCATGTAGTCGTATTTGCCGTTCAGCCGCTCGGCGCGCATCCATAGCCCTTGGCAATCGGTGTCCTCGTACTTCCACGTGATGATGGGGATATCGACATCGGGAATCGAGTAGGGATCGTGTGCGGCGCCGCCCCCGTTCGAATCCGTTTTACAGGTGGCAGTGACGGCGGAGATTTCGGCGATGCGGGCATCTCCCATGAGGTATTCGGCAGTGGCGAAGAAATGGACAGCGTGGTCGAAGATCCACGGGTAGTCGCCGCCACCGGATTTTTCGCCGTCCACGCGCCAGTTTCGGACTTCGGGAATTTCCTCAACCACCTCTCTTTCCCGCTCGAACCATGCACCGTGCCGTTGGCGAATCTGTAGGGGGCGTCCAATCTCCCCGGCATCAATCAGTTCGCGCGCCTTCATGTGAGATGAGATAAAGACATACGTTTCACCGACAACCAGTGTAACGCGGTTCCTTTCTACCGCCTCGCAGGCTTCGAGACCTTCAGCCACGTTTCGGCAGAAGGGTTTCTCGCAGTGGACATGCATCCCGGCTTCGGCGGCTTGGTGGGTCATTGACGGGTGCAGGAAGGTCGGGGTGGCAATGTCAACAGTGTTGATTGGCGCTTCCCGCAGCATTTCTTCATAGTAGGTGTAGACAGCCTCGATTCCGTGTTCCGACGCGAACTGGTCCACTCTAGCCTTATCCAGATCGCAGATGGCAACGACTTCGGCATGGGGATGGCTTACATAGCCTTTCAAGTGGGAGGCCGCCACAAGCCCCAGGCCTACGATGCCAACGTGTACGGACTTCATAGAGTCTTTGTTAGGATTGTTCTGGACCTTTGGAGATTGTATGATTATCAATTGCGCCCTGGGGCTTTTAAAGGCTAGTGCGCCGTGCGCACCCTACAAGAGCGCTTCCGACTTTGCCGCAGACATGCCGGCATTTTTGCTGTCCAAACTTATAAATGTTGGTGGTGTTGTGTGGATTCGGCGTGTTGATAGTGCAGACGAAGCAAATCGAAACCGAAATCGTCCTCCATGTGCCGCCACACGGTATGAATATGGTTGGCGTTATTCTGCGTGTTGTCGTATTCGGCGAAGAAGAACTGTCCGTGAAGGCGATAGTAGTGCGGTTTGCCGCGTTCTTCGGCGCCCGCCCAGGCAAAGTGGACATCGTTCAGATTGGCGTCTCGTAGTTTCCGATGTTCTATGTCGGCTATCTCCTGCGGCAGCCGATCTACATACTCATGAATCAACTTCACAAGAAGCTCGCGCTGCGGGGTTTCCATCGACTCGACAGCCAAACCTTGCACCGCCCCAACCTCGACTTTCAGTTGTTCGCGGGTCAGAATGTCGGGAGGCGCGGTCGGATTGATGAACGCTTTTCCTCTCTGATCGGTCTTCAAGCTGCCGAGAAGTTGACGCGCAAGGTCTTCCTCGGCGGAAAGAATGCGCAGTCCGTTGTCGGCGCCGTGCCTCACTTCCGCGGGATTGGAGCCGAAAAAGGAGGGATTCGGTGAGATGAATTTCCGATTGATTACGGTGTAGTGAAGCGAAACATGGTGACCTTCCGCCCGCCATCCCCACGGTTCGTTATTGGTCGGGTCGCCGAAAACCGAGAAGAAATATTTATCCGGGTCACGCGGAAATCGGGTATCGCCCTCGGCGCGTTCAATTTCGCCGAGTGTCGGTTCGAGGTCGATGATTGCGGTCGCTTTGCGATATCCCTGTTCGCTCAACCCGCACTCCATCAGCTTGAAGGCAGCCTTCCGCTGCGCGTCATTCATCTCTTTAAGCAGTACGCCTTTTCGTTCCCACAACTCCATCGGGACGAAGTGCCAACGCAGCCGCTCGGCATCGGCAAACTGAAATTCCGCTTTTTGGCGCAGAGCGGGTGTCAGAGTCTCCAGGAAATTCGCGCAAGCATTCGCCATCCGTTCGGCGGTTTCCGGCGCGGGAATGGTTAAGTGGGGTTTCGAGTCATTTTGAGCGTGAGTATGTTCGGCCATGTAAATAACCTCTCTTATTGAGGAGGATTAGTGCTCGTTTGATGGCAAGGCAGTGGGAAAGTTTATGATGCAGACACGTTAATCATGGCTTTGACCGAGCCGGTCGTTTTATCAAGGGCAGTTTCAAATGCCTCGGGCGTTTGATTCAGCGGGAAGCGATGCGTGATGAGTTGCGTCGGGTTCACTTTTTCGGAGGCGATGAGATCGCAAGCGACTTCATAGTCGTGTGTTCCGTTTTGGGCGCTGTAGCACACGGAGAAGATGATTTTGGCCTCTTTCTCCAGAGCCCCCTCCAAGTTGATCGAGACGGGGTTTGGAAATACGCCGGTAACAACGACCGTTCCTTCGGGTTTGACGACGCTTACGGCTTGATCGATGGTCGGAGCGGATCCACCGACGGTCTCAATCACCGTGTCGATGGGTTCTCCGCCTGAAATCTCACGTACCTGCTCAACCAGATTGCCAGTCCCTAAGCGGATGATGCCGTCCGCGCCCATCGCCTCCGCCATCTGCACCTGGACATCGTACTTGGCTACAATGTAGGCGCGTTTGGCGCCAAATACCTTCGCAACGGCAACGGAGAGCAAACCGATTGTTCCCCCGCCCAACACCAACACAACGTCGCCGGGCTTGATGTCCCCGTAGCGGCAGGCGTGGACTCCGACAGCGACGGGTTCGACCATTGCCCCCTGTTCGTGGGTAAGAGCATCCGGCAGGGGGTGGATTCCCAAACTCTTGACCTCCATGTATTCCGCGAATCCACCGCCCCAGGGTACACGAGCCTTGTTCGGGCAGTGGAAGTACGCGCCGCTGCCGCAGGATGAGCAACTGCCGCATGCATAGTGGCGGGTCAGGTCAACGCAGACACGATCGCCTTCACGAATGCCTTCAAGCCCCGGTCCAACTTCGACGATTTCGCCGCTGACTTCGTGTCCGAGCACGGTGGGTTCCGGGTACGGCCGGGCAGCGTACCAGTGCAGATCGGAGCCGCAGACGCCGCTGCTCATCACTCTGATGACAGCGGTCGTCTCGGTTGCATGGGGTACTTCTGTTCGTTCAACGCGCATGTCGCGCGCGCCGTGCATAAATGCCGCCGGCATAATCATCGGCTAATGAATCCTTCCGGGTGGAGTTTGCAATGAGGTAATTGTGTCAAATTTCTTCGATTCTGTCGCGTTTCCCCCTCGCCGTAACCTTACGCTTCTCGGGGATTGGATTATAATCGTATAACAGAGCGCAGTCAAGCAAAAAGCCGGTGGGAAGGGGGGAAAACAGTGGCTAGTGGCCTGTCGCCAATGGTCAGTAAAGGGAGTGCGGCGGAAATCCAGTGGCCAGTGAAATTCTTTAAGGAGTTTCTATCGACTCCACTAGGGGATTGCTATCGCAGAAGGATTTCTATTGCGCTTGTTAGCCGCTCGTTTGATCTCAATTGATCAGTCATTATCTATTCCATTGAATCGCACCCTACAGGGGATATAGATGAGGCCTCGGGTCAAGATGCCCCTCCTTCATCAAAACGTCGCAACTTGGGTTAATCTGTTCCCATCGCTTGACTGTTGCAAATCGGAATGGACTGTGAGATAATGAGGGTAAGATAGGGCATAAATTATTCACACAATGAAATGACTCTCGGAGGAGAAGTCCATGATATACGGGTCAGAAAGTCATACGTACGAAGTTCAGGAGAATTGGTGGCGATTGCCCGATGGTTGGGAATTCGGCTGGATTGCCGCCGTTGGCGTGGATTCGAAAGACAGAGTTTATGTCTATAGCCGAAGCGAGCATCTTCTGGTGGTTTTTGATCGCGAGGGTAACTATCTCAAGTCGTTGGGTGACGACATCCTTGTGGATGCGCACGGGATTTTCATTGATGCCGATGATAACGTGTATTGTGTCGAGAGGGACGCACATATAATGCACAAATTCTCGTCAGACGGTGATCTGCTGATGTCCGTCGGGGAGCAAGGTGAGCCAGGCGCGGACGGTGAGCCGTTCAATCTGCCGACCGATCTCGCAATAGGTCCGGATGGCGAGATGTTCATCAGTGACGGGTACGGAAACGCGCGTGTTCACAAGTATTCGCCTGATGGCGAGTTAATCATCTCGTGGGGGACACCGGGGACGGGACCCGGAGAGTTTGATTTGCCGCATTGCGTTCGGGTGGATCCGCGTAACCGCGTGATGGTCGCAGACCGCAGCAACAATCGGATTCAGTTTTTCACGCTTGATGGCGAGTACATCGAAGAGTGGGGCGGCTTGAAGCATCCGGACACCATTTACATTGATGAGGACGACATCGTGTACATCGCCGAGATGGATCAGCGCCTCACGATTATGACGCTTGACGGCGAGGTTATTACTCAGTGGGGGAGTGAGCGCGGAAACGAGGTGCCAGGGTTGTTCTATGCATGCCCGCACGGTATCTGGGTGGACTCGCAAGGCGACATGTATGTGAGCGAGGTGCAGGCGGATGGTCGGTTGCAGAAGTTTATCCGGCAGAGGTAAGTAAGAGAAACAAATGATTCGGACCGGAAAACTTGATCGCGCCAAGCAAGGAATCCGGGACCGTGAAACTTCCAACCATTTTGAGATGAATAGGAAAAATACGTATGCCTGAACCCAACCCGACCGCACGATGCATTGAGGGTGAACGCTATGAAGCCGATGTGCCGGACACTCTTGATTTGGCTGATAGGATGGCGTTGGCCATAAATGCTCTAACCAATGTTTGGGACGCCGAGTCACGATGGGGGTTAAAATTCATCGTGGACTTCTCGCGTAGTCCCGCGGTACTGTTTGTCAACCATTTGATTGATGTGTATCTGAACATACCGCCGAAATTCGTGGAGGCGTTGGCACTGTGCCGCTTGGCGTCCGGGGAAGTTTCAAGTTTGGATGTAGATGCGGGCGTCATTCAGGCGCAGGTAGACCTGATTGGCGAGGACGGACTCACCTATTGCCCGACCGATATTTTCGACCGGGTTCCTATGGGATTAGCCCACTTTGCGGAGGGTGAGGCCGATGAAATGACGCCTTTCGCAGAGATCTGGGGCGAGGGTAGACAACTCGTCACGATGTCGATACTGGCACAGGTTGACGACAACCCGCAATGGATCAATATCTGCAAACGCAAGGTCGATCGCATTCTGTCCCTGACGCGAGAAAAGGAAGGTTTCAGATTTCTGTGGAGAGCGCAATACCAGCCGGGTCAAACTCCGCCGGGCAATGCCGATGAACCGGGCATGATGTCAGACGAGGGCGGCGGCTTATATAGCAAGGAGGATCTGTTCACGACAATATATTCGATAGGATCCACCGGTCACGGCGCGGGGCTGTTCTACCGCGTCACGGGTTATGAGCCAGCGCTGGAGTTATGCCGCGGTTTGGCGCGTTGGGCGTTAGCCCGCGTATTCAAGTACGACGATGGGCGTTACACGTTTTGGCATTACCATCACGGGCTTTACGCCTTAATGGCGGTGTGCGAATACGGCTACGCAATCGGAGATCGGGAGGTGTTGGAGCGCGTGGATGCGTGCTACCGCTGGGCGCGCGAGATGGGCGATCCGCTCATCGGGTTCTATCCCGAGGTTCAGCAGGGGACCGACCAGTACCTGGAAAGGTACGGCAACTCGGTTGAGATCTGCGAGGTCGCCGATATGGTTTGGCTGGCTCTTTACTTGACCCGCGCCGGATTGGGCGATTACTGGGACGACATTGATCGCTGGGTTCGCAATGTGTACGCTCAAGGGCAACTTTGCGATCCTCACCTGTTCGAGCACATCCCCGATAGCTATTACAATACGGAGCCGGACAATCGGTTGTACCGGGACAGCACGAATATTCGGGAAAAATCAGTTGGGTCGTTCTTTGGCTGGATGCGCGCCAACGAGGCACTGACGGTGAATCAAACTCCCGATGGGCCCAAGCTGATGGATTCATCGATTATGCACTGCTGCACGGCTAACGGCGCACGGACTTTTTATTGCGTGTGGGATAGCATGGTGAGCAGAGCAGGCGATGTGGTGAAGGTGCACCTGTTGCTGAATCGCGCCTCAGAATGGCTCGACATTGACAGCTATTTGCCGGCTGCCGGGAAGGTGGTGCTTCGCATTAAGGACGCGCCCGAAGTTGCGGTGCGGATTCCGGAGTGGTGTCCGACCAACGCGGTACGGGTAACCGTCGGGACGGAGGCGCGCCGGGGGTTGGTTGAAGGGCGTTATCTACGGGTCGGTTGGCTGAAACCCGGGGATCGGGTCACGTTAGAGTTTCCGGTGCCGCAACGGGTGGTGCATCGAGTGCTCGGGGAAATTCCGTACAAATTGGAACTTCGCGGTTCAGATGTCGTCTCAATCGATCCAAAAGGCGTGGCTTATCCGCTGTATGAAAATGCGCCTTCCGGCGAACAGGTGGCAAGAACACGGTTTATACCGAAGTTAAAGGGGATAATCTGGTAACTGGCTGGATCTTGGCGATGAGCGTGTTACTGATGCGTCAAGCTTGAGAATCGGAAACGGCAGCCATGATGATTTCAGATCCTGTCGGCCAGCCAGGTCAAATTAACGGAACGAACACACGGACATAACCAATGTTAACAGATGCTCAGAAACACCATTTTGAAACGCTTGGGTTTCTCTGTTTGAGGGACTTTTTCCCTGCCGACGAACTGCAATGGTACACCGACGCGTTCGATGAGACCTTGAAGAGAGCCAGAGGTCTTGAGACACTGGAGACAAACGAGGAGCGAAGGACGATTGGCACGCTCCGATTCTTCGAGTCGAATCCGGAAGTGTACCACCCACTGCTTGACGGCGACAAACTCAATGAACTCATTGGCGATTTACTCGGTGAAGAGTATGTGTTCACGGTGTCGGAGGGTGCCCTTCGCACGCATAATACTAACTGGCATCATGACGATGTTGCGCCCGAAGGGCATCTTCATCTGAAGGTGATTTTCTATCTGGAACCTGTCAGGGCGACGACCGGCTGCCTATGCGTACTGCCGGGGAGCCACTTTCTTCCCTACCGGGAGCGGATGGAGAAACATGGCGAAGACATTTTACCTCTCGGGAAGGATGTGCCCGGCATCTATCCGATTGAGACGGATCCGGGAGATCTGCTGGTTTTCAATGTGAAACTCTACCATGCGGCATTCGGGGAGGGAGCGAAACGGCGCGGTATTTATATCAACTTTATACAGAAGCCCAGGACCGCGGAGGAAGTGGAGTACATCAAGTGGCTGTACCATAAGGACGGGGGATATTACACGCCGGAAACGTTCAAAGATGCACCGCCGAGGCGGATGCGGATGCTCCAATTCTTGAAGGAGGCGTGCTACGATTTAGAGCGCGTTTGAATAGTCGCGGCAGATCGTGCCTGCAAAAAGCAAAGGCTGGTATGCAGTGCGCACCCTACGGACTACGACACGCACACGCCAAACATTAATGTCGACAGAACCTAGAACGCGCACAGGAGTTGCAGAGGTGTGAGATGCTGACGGAAGCTCAAAAACACCACTTTGAAACGTTGGGGTTTCTGTGTTTGAGGGATTTCATTCCCCCTGACGAGCTGCAGAGGTACATTGATGCCTTCGATGAGACATTGAAACGAGCCAAGGGTCTCAAGACGTTGGAGACCACCGAGGAGAGGAGGATGATCAATGTGCTCAAGTTCTTTGAATCCAATCCTGCGGTCTACCATCCACTGCTTGACAGCGACAGACTCAATGAGCTCCTCGAGGATTTGCTTGGCGAAGACTATGTATTTACGGTTTCGCAGGGCACTATTCGGACGCACAACACAAAGTGGCATCATGATGACATATCTCCGGAAGGGCATCTTCAACTGAAGGTAATTTTCTACCTAAATTCCGTCAGAGCAACAACCGGTTGCCTCACTGTGCTACCGGGCAGTCACTTCCTTCCCTACCGGGAGCGGTTGGAGAAATATGGCGACGACATTCTACCGCTTGGGAGGGACATTCCCGGCGTGTTTCCGATCGAAACGGATCCGGGCGATCTTCTGGCGTTCAATGTGAAGCTCTACCATGCGGCATTCGGCGCGGGCGTGAAACGGCGCGGGATTTATATTAACTATCTACAAAAGCCGCGAACGGAGGAGGAAGCGGAGTACATCAAGTGGCTGTATCACAAAGATGGAGGGTATTACACGCCGGAAACGTTCAAAGATGCGTCTCCGAGGCGGTTACGAATGCTGCAATTTTTGAAGGAGTCGTGTTACGAGTCGGAATAGAGTGCCTTGGAACAGCCAACCTTAATCGGAATGCTGGAGAGGACTAGACTAACGCCAATGATTTTTTGTAACTGTTTAGTGCATCGTTTGGTTCATAGTATTACAGTTCGTCGCACGTCCGGTCTGGGCATGTAAGCCCCCGGTTAGCCGGAATTAGCATTGTACTTCCCTACTTGGCGCGTTCCCTGCCCCCGCTCGGTCTGGATTGGCAAATCCAGGCCGATGGACTAAACAATTACGATTTTTTATACACCGCCTTAGGTTCGGTTTCCTAACCGAACCGGTATTTATTAAATCCCGTAGGTACGATAGAGATCCCTTTCCAACCGCACCTGCCAAATATGTGTAAATATGAATGGAATTGACGGTAACACTGATAACAAGAGTTATACTCCCCGCTGCTGAGAATTGCTAATTTTGTAGGAGCGATCTCCGAACCGCGACCCAATTTAATCTTGGTAGCCCCAGAGGGGCGGAAGGTGTATAGATACATTGATTCGAACTACAGCAAAGCCCCAGAGGGGCGACAGGTGGAAACTACTGACGTTACCCCATTCAATTTTCGTTCGCTTGGCGCTGTCTCTACAATCGGCGAAACAAGCCTTAAATCTTGAAAAGCGCAATTTCTGAGAGCGCACAGTATATAAAGATCTTTTGATGCGAATGGCAACGGATGGTTGAGGAGGACACAATGGAATACTTGTCGTATGGAAAAACAGGTATAGAGATTTCACGGCTCTGCTTCGGCGCGGGCCGGATCAGGGACACCTGCGATACCTACGAAGCGGGAGGCAAACTGATGTTGAAAGCCCTTGACGAGGGAATTACCTTTTGGGACACCGCCGAGGGTTACGGGACGCAACCCCACCTCGGAGAGGCGGTGCGCCAGATTCCTCGGCACAAGGTCGTCATTCAAACGAAGAACGGTGCGAAAGACTACCAGAACGCCGCCGCCAGCATCACGCGTTCACTCCAAGAGCTGAAAACGGATTACGTTGATGTTCTGCTGCTGCACGGCATCTCTACGCCCGAAGATCTTGTCTCGCGCGAGGGTGCCTTGGACGCGTATCGGGAAGCCAAGGAAACCGGCAAAGTCCGAGTGATCGGGTGTTCCACGCATGTCTATACGGGCGCCGTTATGGATGCGGTCATCGATCATCCCGAAATCGAGGTTATCCTCGCGACGGCAAATAAGGAGGGCAGGCTGTTAGAGGGAGGTTCCCTTGATCGTCATCTAGAATACCTCCAACGCGCATATGACCTCGGTAAGGGTATCAGCATCATGAAGGTCATCGTAGCGGGTGATATTCCGGAGGCGGATTATACGGAATGGATTGAGTGGGGGTTTGACCTCGAAACAGCGCATGCGATCAATCTCGGCATTACGGAGTATCGCCACATCACACTGGATATTGGGCTTGCACGTGCGAATGCGAGACGGCGCTTGGTACAGCACAAAGCGGCTTAACGTTCAGATGAATCAACCCCGCGGCAATCCACACCCCACGTGAAGTGAGAGAGCAATTCCCGCCTTTCCACTTCCCACTTGAGGAGCTTCGACGCCTTTGCAAGCAGAGAGGAAGATGTCGTTCCATCGCCCCCTGATTCTGGGAGCGCTGCTGATACCGGTCAACCTCTACTGGCTAATGCACGCCGAGTCGCTCAATCCCGCCGTCTATTCTACGCTTTTCACGCTCTTTTATAACGTGACGTTCACCATCTTTGTGCTGGTGATTCTGAACGTACTGCTAAAGAGAGCCGTTCCGCAGATTGCTTTCCAACCTAGCGAAATCCTCATCGTTTATGTAATGCTCTCGATCGGCACAGGCATTTTCGGACATGACCTGATGATTGTCATGGTGCCGACGCTGACATCTCTATGGGCGGCGACGCCGGAGAACGAGTGGGCGGTTTTGTTCGGACGGCATATCCCTCAATGGCTCACCGTATATGACGAGAGCGCTCTCATCGCCTTCCAGAAAGGGGAAACCACGCTTTACAGTGACAGGAATCTGAGCGCATGGTTGCTTCCGGTGGCGTTTTGGAGCGGGTTCTTCGTGGTGCTTCTCTTCGTTCTGCTGTGCATGAACGCTATCATCAGGAAGCAGTGGACCGAAAACGAGAAATTGTCCTACCCGGTCAATCAGTTGCCGCTGGAATTGGCGAGAGGCGGGACAGGATTGCTCTCGAATCGGGCGCTGTGGATTGGGTTCATCTTGACCGGCAGCATTGATGTTGTTAACGGTTTGCACGGTCTCTTTCCGGTTATTCCCAGTTTCAAAATTGTCTACAACCCCGCGCCGCTGTTCACCGCAAAGCCGTGGAATGCCATTGGCTGGACGCCGGTGGCGGTGTATCCTTTTGTGATAGGGTTGGTCTACTTCCTGCCGGTGAACCTCTCGTTTTCGGCGTGGTTTTTCCATCTATTCTGGAAAGCGGAACTCATCGTGCGGCGGGCAATTGGGGTCTGGCATACGCCGGGACCGTATCGAAGCTATCAGACATCTGGCGCATGGATAGCGCTTACCATCCTCGCCTTGTGGGCGAGCCGCAAATACTTACGACAGGTGCTGGGCTGGGGCATTCGCGGCGACCCGCCGGAAGGAGCCGAGGCGAACGAGCCATTGCGCTATCGAACTGCGTTGATCGGGATGGTGGCGGGCATTTGTATCTTGGTGCTGGCGTTATACTTTACCGGCATGTCGGTGGCAATCGCCGCTCTATTTCTTCTGATCTATTTTCTCTACATGATCGCGATTGCCCGCATCCGAGCCGAGACGGGACCGCCTGCGCACGATGCGGAATGGATAGGTCCCGAGCAACTCATCTTGAATGGTCTGGGGGCACGGCGTACGGGCGCGCACAACATCGCGCTTTTCACGAGGCTCTATTGGATGAGCCGGGCGTACCGGTCTCATCCGGTAGGTCATCAGCTTGAAGGTTTCAAACTTGCGCAGACTATAGGCGCGTCGAGCCGCCGGTTTCTTGCGGCGATGATTGTGGCTTCCGTAGTCGGCACAGTCGCGGGTTTTTGGGCATACACGGACGCTATGTACCGCCACGGTACGGGAACCCGATACAATCTGGGATCGGAAGCGATGCGGCGCCTCGAAGTGTGGTTGCAAAACCCTGGTGAGGGTAACGATCTCATGCTTCGGGAGGTGGGCTTGGGGGCTGGCATCACGGTACTGTTTACGGTACTGCATCATCGGTTTGTCGGATTTCCGTTTCATCCTGTCGGGTATGCGGTGGCGTGCGGTTGGGTTATGAGCGCGATGTGGTTCTCCGTGTTTCTAGCGTGGATGGTGAAGTGGGTGATTCTAAAGTTCGGGGGCATACAGCTCTATCGCAGGCTGGTGCCGTTTTTCTTGGGGGTGATTTTGGGGCAGCATGTCATTGGTGGGTTGTGGACAATTATTCGCGAGATTGTAGGGGGATATGGGTATCGTTTTTTCCCGTGACCGTATTAATCACACCAATACGACATCAGGTTCTTGCGCCATGACGTGTTAGTAACATTATCGCATCGGTCTTGTTGTTCTGTTCAGCCAATGCCAGAGGTGTCCCCCACGGTGGTGTCGGCGGATTTACGTCGGCCCCATGGGCAATCAGAAGTTTCATGAGCGGTATGTCATCGTAGCTTGACGCCCAGCCGAGTGGGGTTGCCCCCGAGAGATCCTCAATTGGATCGACCTCCGCACCCCGCTCAAGCAACAGTTCAGCGATGCCCAGCCTATGGTCTCCCTGCACCTCCCTCGCCAGAAAATGGAGCGGGCGCACTCCCGTCATTGTACCCATATCCGGGCTGGCACCGCGATCCAGCAGCAACCGCGCCTTGTCGTAGTCATTCCACATATAGCTGTTGCACCAATTACTGGTGGGTTGCAGACGGGCACCGTAACGAAGCAGCAGCCGAATAACATCCAAGTTTTTGCCACCAGTCGTAAGCGGATTGTCGCCTCGCGAACGACCGAGCAGAATTGGCGCTTCACACCGCGCCATTGCAGGGCTCATGTTCAACATTGACGACACGATTTCAATATCGTCGCCGCCACATCGGTCCCAGAATGATACGTAGCTACCATAGCGAAGAAGCAGTGCAACCATCTTATCATCGTGGGCGTGAAGTGTTAAAGGTTGATGGTTTGGATTAGCTCCGTGCTCAAGAAGCAACTCCGCTACCTCGTAGTGGTTACCGGTGACGGCTTCTGCTAGCGCCATCCCGTGCCGCGCTTTTCGTTCCGGTGCTTCAATCTGGGCGCCGGCCTCAAGCAAAGCTTTCACAATAGCCAGATGTCCGCCTTTCGCAGCCAAAGACAGCGGACGTTGTCCTCCTGGGTTCAGCGCGTTTGCTTGCGATGGATCCGCTTTCAGCGAGGCCTCCACTCTGTCCAAATTTCCCTCAAAGGCGAGCACAGTGATGTGGTCGACCGGATGTTTTTCAAGGAAATAACGAACCAACTTGGTTTTCCCGCCTTCCATCGCCGCGTCAATGGGGGTTTGTCCGTCTCCATTACGCGCGTCGAGCCTTGCGCCATGTCTAAGCAGAAGATCGACGACATCTTTCACGTTTCCATTTGAGAGGGACGCTGCATGGTGCGTAGCCGTATCGCCTGATAGGGTCGCCCCTGTTCCCAATTGCGGTTGCGCCTTGAGAAGTTCACCGATTCTGTTGGCATCCAACGCCGCGAATGCATGAAACAGTTCTGTGAGGGCGTGTTGATATTCCGAGTAGTTGAATCGGGAATTCAGTGCGTCTAATAGGAGTTGACGGATCTCGGAATACCCTCGGATTTCGGCGATCTGCAGAAACGAATGCTCGCGAAGAGAGGCGCACGGACTGGCGCCGTGACTCAACAGGGTTTTGGCAACTTCCGTATTGCCGGCGGCGACGGCAAAACCCAACGGGCTGGTTATGTATTCATAAGTCGCCAGATTTGGGTCGTGGTCAATCAATTCTTTTACGGTTTTAGCGTCTCCCGTGTACGCGCTTTCGCATAGCCTCCATAGGTCGTTGCCGCGCCCACCCACATCCAAATCACCGTCAAGTGATTCGTCTGTATCAAGATACAACGGTTTCTGCATGGATTCGACTCCTCCTCTGTAAAACAAATGCCTCTGCCCAGAGATTCCTGTATGGTGAAGATGTACGACAACTCTAGCCAGATTAAACGGGATTCAGCCTGTTCTCTCCTTGAGGATTGCCGCCACCTCATCATGCCCGTAACGGATCGCCATCTCCAACGGCGTTTCGCCCGGATACGGCTCGAACAACACTCGCTTGAACTCGGTCATGGGCCACAGGAACGATGTAACCTCCTCGGTCCACTCGGTGAGTTGTTTGGGTTCGACTATTCGGCTAACGGTTCTGAGCGAGGCGTCCGCCCCGTGGTCGAGCAGCAGTCGCACCTGTAGCTTACTGCCGGAACGTGCGGCGGAGTGAAGCGGGGTTTCTCGACCGTACCGGATACCGTGTTCGTTCTCCATGATGGGTTCGTCATCCAAACCAGTTAGCGCTTGCGCGTTGACGTTTGCTCCCGCCTGGATGAGCATATACGTACACGCCAACTCTTTGTCGTGATCATGCAGCGCCTGCATATGTAACATAGTCTGTCCAATGTAAGCCCACGTGAAGTTGGGATCGAGTCCGTGTTTCATCATCAGAAGAAAGGAATCTAGTTCTGTAACTCCGATGGCATGGAACCCAAGATAACTCGGCTGATTCACGTCAACACCGCACTCAATGAAATACCTGTTAATCTCGTAATCGGTGCTTGGCCAGTGCGTGCCAAGCTCGCTGTTGTTTATGTTCGCTCCTGCTTCAACCAGGGCTTTGATTTTCTCCAGACTATTGAGTCCGATGCTGGCGACGAATAACGGGCCCCATTGCGGTTCGGTCTGATTGCTTTGCCTGACCCGCACATTGACCAATTCCGGTTCTTGAGCGAGCATCTGTCTGACGGTCTGAACGTCCGCCTTTTCAAATTCTTCCTTCCATCGCGTTTTGAGTTGTTGATTCATCATGACCTCTGAGCAGGTTGTCGTATTAAAGTGGTGTTGGGTTTCACCGTGTTCAACCCAATCTACGGACCGGGGTTTGCAAAAGGATGGCGGGCAGCGCCCGCCCTACAATACTATTACGCGAGATTCGCGGCGCATTAATAGCGTCAATCAAGTTTCGCCAAGGCGGGGCAAGCGGATTTCTATCGCGCTCCTTATTCGGTCGCTTGATCCCCGCCTACCGGGTTTGGTGTGTGGGGAAATATTATTCGAACGAAATGGTATACGTTGAAGGGCGTTGCCGCCCCGATTTTGATAGCCGGCTAGCGAAAATTTCTCAGTCTTCTACCTCCCACTCATTGAGTCCTAGCTCCAGCGGGGCGGGGCGTTCCACTGTACTCCGGATTTCGATATGCTCGCCGGATTCCGAAGACTTGTCGAATGCGAGCATCACTTCGAGAGCATGGTAAGCCAGAGCGTCACTGGCGCGGTGCGGCCGCCCGGAGCGTATGGCACGAACCATGTCGATTACGCCAATCGTGCGTGCATTCGCCGCGAAGGCGTGCGGGACTTCCGACCAATCCTCACGATTTTGTGAAAGGAACACCGGTCCTGCGAATCCGTTCGGATCGGGAACTTGAATTGATCCAGTTTCACCGTAGAGTTCGATGCACGGCAAGTTGTGCCTCCACATATCGAAACTCATGATCGTGGTGACGATGGTGCCACTAACAAACTCAAGCACCCCGGTCAAGTGGGTGGTGGTTTTTACGGGAATGCGAAGTCCGTAGGCGGCTTCGCTGGTTGCAACTCTTTCTTCAAATGCCATTGTGGTCATAGCGGCGACACGTTTGACGGGCCCGAGAATGTTGACAAGTGCTGTCACGTAATAGGGTCCCATGTCGAGCATCGGACCGCCGCCTAAGTCATAATAAAACGCGGCATTCGGGTGCCAGCTCTCGTGGCCGTGGCCGCACATGAACGCCGAGCCCGCGATGGGTTTTCCAATTCCGCCTTCATCAACCACCTTCCGCGATGTCTGAATCCCAGACCCGAAGAATGTGTCCGGTGCGTTGCCGACACGCAACTTCGTTTCAGACGCTTTTGCGAGGAGTTTCTGCCCGCTTTCGATGCTCACACCGAAAGGCTTTTCGGTGTAGACGTGCTTGCCCGATTCCAACACCGCAATCGCCACTTCCACATGCGCCCTTGGAATGGTCAAGTTAATGACGAGTTCAATCTCGTTGTCAGCCAACAACGCGTCCACACTGACGGCTTGGCACCCCCATGCGTCCGCAGCCTCTTGTGCGGCTTCCATGCGGATGTCGGCGCAGGATTTGATTTTCAGGGCGTTCGTGTTTTGGGCGCCGCCGAAGTATGCCCCGCTGATAGCGCCGCACCCGATGATTCCGATTTTCATTTGGTCTTGCATAAAACCCTCCATAGTTCCCGATAGCGGTAGCACGTTTGTGCAGGTTACGTTCTGGTTGCACAAAAAATGATACCTCATTTTCTGGCGAATTTGCTATTAGAAAGATATGAAGCGTGGTGGGCGGAAGGGAGGAAGATTGATAGGGGGAGAAAGGACGCGAAGCGTGATATGTGAAGTGAAAAGACGAAAACGGGACGGCACAGGGGCCGTCCCCTATGGTGAATCTTTAGGTAATTGTCATTGACAAAGAATGCCGATCGTGTTAGGGTTACATTCATGCCGCGTGTGTTCCAAGCTTACCCTGTAGGCGTGAATCTGAGTCTGTGGTAAACACGAAAGGGCGTGGCGATAACGCCTCTTCATTAGTTGCCGTCACCTGCGCTAAATTCAGACTGTGGCTGGTAATAAAGATTCCCAATCCTATCACGGGTAGATGCAACAATGCGCTATCTCGTCACTGGCGGCAGTGGTTTCATCGGCGCTTATACCGTTCATGAATTACTCAAACGTGGACACGAATCCTTTGTCTACGACTCCCACCTGCATGGTAACACCCTGTCCCTACTCTTCGATGTGAAGCGATTGTCGGACGCGCAGATGATCTCCGGCTCAATAGGCGATTTTCATCGTCTACTCGGAGCTGTAAGAGACAACCGAATTCAAAAAATAATTCACGTGGCTTCCCCGCTTGATCCGGTGACTGAACCGTTTCCCACGGTCGCCGTGAAAGATATCTGTCTGGCGATGGTGAACGTCCTTGAGGCGGCGCGTCTTTGCGAAATCGAGCGAGTGGTTTGGGCAAGTTCTGTGGCGGTGTTTGGTCCTGTTGGAAGCTATGATGGCGCAGTCACAGATTCATCAACCCACCTTCCTCAGAATGTCTACGGCGCGTCAAAGTCATACGCAGAATTCCTCGCTCGGCATTACTACGAGCAGTTCCAAGTGGACTCGGTAGGTCTACGCTACATGTTTGTCTATTGAGCGGGCAGACTGCGAGGAAACGGCGTTTTCTGGAGTCACCTTATTGATTCATCGCTTCGCGGGCGCTCGTTTGCATCACCTTGCGGCGACGAAATATATACGTGGCAGTATGTGGAGGACGCCGCAGAATTGACCGTACTCGCCGCAGAATCCGGTAAATTGGAAGGAAGGTCTGTAAATTGTCCCGGCGATTACCAATCAATGCGGTACATGGCAGATTGAGTAAAAAATCTAATCCCTTCAGCCCAAATTCGCTTACTGCCAGGACGAACCGACATTGATTGGAATTGTCAGGCCGAAACCGTGACGAGTGAACCGGGGTTCAAACCTAAATTTGATGTGCGAGCGGGGGTGTCTCGATCGATTGAGTTAATGAAACTTCAGCAATCGGAGGGCGCTTTTCACGCCGCTTTTGGGCTGAAACAAGACTGATGGGAGCATCGCTCATGAAACTTTCACTCTCCGCACGGATTGCGGAATCGTTCTTCAAGAAAGAGGAGGCGGTCGTACCCTTTGAAGAGCTTGCACAGTTGGCGAAGGACAACGGCTATCATGCAATCTGTATGCGGGCATCGGCTGCCGGCATTCAGTCTCCGACGGAACGCATTGCAGAGGTTCGCCAAACCCTCGACAGTTTGGATTTAAGAGTCTCAATGGTCACAGGTGACTTCGCCATCCCGGAGAACTTCGAGCGAGGACCAAACGCACTACGTAATATCACGCCATACCTCGACCTCGCCGAAGCCTTCACTTGCGGCTTGATGCGCATCTGCATGAAGAAGGAGAAGGACATCCCTTGGGCGCAGCGTGCATCCGATGAAGCAGCGGAACGCGGCATACGCCTTGCGCATCAATGCCACGTTGCAAGTTTGTTCGAGACGGTTGAGGGTTCGGTGAAAGTATTGCGGCGCGTTGATCGTCCGAATTTCGGCATTATTTACGAACCTGCGAATCTGCGAATGTGTGGTCAACCATACGGCGTGGAGACGCTCAATGCTTTTGAGCCTTATTTGTTCAATGTTTATCTCCAAAATTACATGCCCAATCCTGAAGGCAGAGCGAACATCGAAACATGGGTTCGCGGGGTAATCCATTTCGATCACATTCCACTCCACGACCCGCGCGGGGTAAACTGGCGTGAGGTTTTCGACGCCTTGGAATCGGTTGGCTACGACGGATACGTGACCGTTCACCAAGCACTCGCCGAGATTATGGCGCCATCCGAGGCGGCGCAGGTAAGTGCAGATTATCTGCGCACACTGCAGAAATTCGAAGACTATCCCGATCGATTGGCTGGCGCTATGGGGAGACGAATCCAATTCTAGTTATGTAGGTTGAATGAGTAAATGCGAATCGCTATCGATCGCGAACCGGAGGAACGATTTTCGAAGATAGTGTGGCTTACCTAGATGGAATGAAACCCAACATCTCAACTGAGCGAGATGTTTGATTTTTTGATTTGGGCTGTTCAACCCAACTTACATAGGGCTATAAAACCAAGTGCCGGTATCTTATGATGAGCAGCTCGAAGTTGCCAAGATTCTCACCTATGCGAAAGCCTCCCTCCTGAATGGCGGGAAGATATACCTCCTCAGCGACCCACCACCCAACTAGGAGCTTGTAACTCCGGTTCAACTTAAGCTTATCGGTGTGTTATCCTATCGATTGAATGGCGGTCACCGATTCCCCCCAAACGACACCAAATCGAATATGAATTGGTATCTCTCAACACTAATCAATCTAGGTTCAGAACATGAATGTAATTGTTATTATGGCGGACAGTTGGCGTGTAGACCATTTCGGTTGCTATGGCAACGAGTGGATTCAGACGCCAAATCTCGATCGATTTGCCGAGGAAAGTTGTGTTTTCGATATGGCTTTTTCGGAAGGGTTGCCAACCATCCCGACACGCACCTCGCTGTTCACCGGGCGCTACACCTTTCCTTTTCGGGGGTGGCAACGTCTTGAGCACGACGATGTTCTCTTGGCTGAGGTGCTCTGGAATTCGGGTTATACGTCGGCATTGGTTGCCGATACCTATCACATGCACAAGCCGCAAATGGCATTTGAGCGCGGCTTCGACTACGTCCAATTCATCCGTGGACAGGAGGGCGATCCTCACATTCTTGACGCATCAATTCAAGTCGATGTAGACGCGTATCACAAACCCAACAGCGACACGGGAGCAAGTGCAAACGTTCGCGACCAGCTCGAACAATACCTGCGAAATCGGGCGCACTGGAAGAGCGATGAAGACCACTTTATCGCGCAGGTCGTCAAGTCGTCCCTGCATTGGATCGAAAATCAACCCAAGAAAGATGGACTGTTCTTGTGGATGGACTGTTTTGATCCGCATGAACCTTGGGACCCGCCCGAGCCTTTCAACCGGATGTATCAGCCCGACTACAACGGCAAAGAACTCATTCACCCGATACCCAGCGAGGTGAAGGGGTATCTGACGGACGAGGACCTGAAATGTGTTCAAGCGCTTTACGCGGGTGAGATCACATTGGTGGACAAATGGATTGGCATCCTCCTGGACCGGTTGCGCGAACTAGGCATGTTCGATAACACGTTGATTGTCTTCATGTCCGACCACGGCGAACCGCTGGGCGAAGGTAGGTGGGGGCACGGCATCATGCGAAAAGCACGTCCTTGGCCCTACGAGGAACTTGTCCACATTCCATTGATCGTTAGGCATCCCGAAGGAATCGGCAGCGGCGAACGGCGGCCGGCATTCGCGCAGCCGCCGGATATTATGCCCACCGCTCTTGATTTCCTGGGTGTCGCAGGACCGGGGCACATGCACGGTCACAGCCTCATCCCGATTATGTCCGGACAGACGGAAAAGATTCGCGATTACGCTTACTCCGGCTTTTACCTGAAGTCGTGGAGTATTCGCACTCCGGATTGGAGTTATATCTGGTGGCTGCCGACCCTTCCCAAGGTTGAGCAAAGTATGCCGGGCACGCTTGGCGCCATCTCCTGCACGCTTGTCGGCAGTTTGGAAACGCCGCCCAAAGCAGAACTTTATAATCGGAAAACAGACTTATACGAACTCAACAACCTTGCGGATGAGCATCCGGAAATAAGCAAAGACCTAGAATTGCAATTGCGTCGATTTGTTGAACGGTTGTATTAGCCCCGTGCCTTCGTTGGGTTTGCTTTGATTATTAAGTTCATGAATCCGTTGGATGGGAGGTATTGAGGCGCGACCGCGTGCCGTTTGATGAAGAAGACCACGGCGACGATGGCTATGTCATAAAAAGCGCAACCTACGAAAACCGAAATGTTATCCTCATTGGCGGGAGCAATGAAATTGGGGTGCTATACGGAGTGTATGAATTCTTACAACTGTACGGCATTAGGTTTTACTCAACCGGCGACATTTTGCCCGATAACCCAAACCCGTTTTCACTTCCCGTCCTGGATTTCAGGGAAAAACCCTACTTTAAGATTAGGGGATTGAACAACTTTCTCAACATGGACGTGATTGACTACACGAGAAAACTGCCTGCCGATTATCCCTTCAAAGAACCGTATATGGATTATGGATTCGTGCAGTGGAATGACCATGCGCGGTTTTTCGATCAGATGGCAAAATTGAGATTTAACTATATCCATTTCGGGTTGAATCATATCTATTTGCCGGCACACGACTTCATCCCGCAGTATTGGCATTTCGAATACAAGGGTTTTCGAACAAGCGAGGGGGATGCGCCAAGAAGTACAAGTGTTCTCAGGCAAGTCATGGCTTATGCAAAAAAACGAGGATTTACGGTCGCCGTCGGCATTGATTTTACAAAACAAACGTTCCGCCCGAGATACTGGACAATTTTGATAAGTTAAGCGATAAGGAAACCCCCGATTGGCGAGACGTGACAGATCCGGCGCTTCAAGAGATGGAACGGATGAAGGTCAGAAGGTTGAGGGAAACCTTCCCGGAAGCGAATTTTCTCTTTGTGTGGTCGGGGGAATCGCCCGCGCCGTGCGGTAACACGGACTGCCTCAATTTCATTGATAAATACAGGGAAGCGTACGGAATCGACTATGATTCGCTAAAGAAAGGACGGTATTATCTGACAGGTTTGAGCGGTTTGAACATGTTGGTCTGTAGAGGACGGTGAAACCCCCGAAGCGGCGGTAGAGAGAGAGGTCTATGAGGAAACCGGTCTGCGGGCCGTGAATATTGAAAAATCGCTTGGTCGTATTGAAAACGAGTTGGAGGAGAATGAGAGAATCGTTGCAAAAACAACCCCGATTTATTCCAACCCAAGATTGAGATTAAACGTCTACAAAGAAGAACTAACCAGAGGGTTGACCGTAAATTACAATTCTACACATGCAGAATTCACTCAGATCTCGTCTGTCGAATACGACAACATGGCTGATCCGACGCAGATCCGCTGTAACATTACGGGATGGGTGTCGAGCGAAAGCCTAAGCGCGCGGAAATCCAGGCATTTTTTCCTGCTAACCACACTGGAAGAAACGGCGGAGGAATGGGAGGTAAAGGGCGATCAGGGCCATGTCTTCAAGCTTTTTTGGACACCGATTTCGCCGGCTCCTTCAATCATTCCGCCGCAAGATAAGTGGTTGAATTACGTAATGGGGGAACTCGTTATTCCAATGCCATATTCTCTTGGCGAGTAAACCAGATAGTTGTCAACGTTCCAATTGATTCACGTCTAAACTTATGGAAATCACACGTCCATTTCTACTCTTCCTGCTACTCCTACTTCCTGCCCTTTACTACGGCTACCGCCGCAGCCTTGTCGACCTGACGCGAGCGCAGCGCATTGTCAGCTTGATTATGAGAGCAATCATAATCGTGTTGCTTGTCCTGAGCGGCGCCGATCTTCAATATCTGAAGACCGACGATGAATTGGCAGTGATCTTTCTGGCAGACATATCGGATAGTATCTCGGCGGACGGCTTAGAAACGTCGACGAACTATATCAACAAGGCTCTTGAATCACGAGGCGCGAGGCAGCAGGCGGGTATCATTGGATTCACCGACAGGGCAAAGATACTCAAGGATTTGCGCGATGAATCCGAAGATGAACTGGACCTCGCTGAAATCAAGCAGGCTTGGTTGGAGGAGGATGAAGACGCAGGCGACGCCACCAACATTGCACAGGCGGTCGAGATGGCGTGGGGTGTTTTTCCCGCAAATGCGAATAAACGGATTGTTCTCGTCACTGACGGCGTCGAGACGCAGGGGGACGCGATTCACACGGGACTTCGCGGACAGGACTTCGGCGTACAGATAGACACGGTGCCGCTCTATCCAAGCGATGAGCCGGAGGTCATGCTAGAGCGAATCGATGCTCCCGTTCAGGTCAAGCTGGGCGAGCCGTTCACTGTAGAGGTGCTTGTCCATAGCAACCATGAGGACATTGCGGAGATCCGTCTCTACAAGAACAAATTCGAGGCGGCAACCCAAGAGGTTCGCTTGGTCGCGGGCGAAAATCGGGTGCTGTTCGCGCAGACATCAACGGAGAGCGGCACGCTAACCTTTGATGCGCTTGCCCGCACAACGCAGGACACCCGCTACGACAACAATCGAGCACTAGGCATTGTCGTTGTATCGGGTAAACCGAAGGTGTTGTTAATTGACGAGAACGAACCGCAAGCACGCTATCTGACACAGGCGCTTGAAGATGCCGACATTCGCGTTAACGTCCGCAATGGCTTGGGAGTTCCAGACGAACTTGCCGATCTGCAAAACTACGATCTTGTCGTGTTTGCCGATGTGCCCGCCAATCGATTGTCCGAGAAGCAGATGGAGCTTATCCGCACCTACGTGCAGGATCTCGGAGGCGGGTTCATGATGTTGGGCAGCGAAAACAGTTTCGGGCTTGGCGGCTACTACAAAACGCCGGTCGAAGCCATTCTGCCCGTCCGTACCGACACGGAGAAGAAAAAGGAAACGCCTTCTCTGGGAATGGTTCTGGTAATCGACAAGTCGGGGAGCATGGGCGGCATCAAGATTGAGTTGGCGAAGGAGGCGGCGCGCGGGGCGGTGGAACTGCTGGGCAGGCGCGATAAAATCGGTGTTGTCGCTTTTAACGGATCCCCGTTTTGGATTTCCGAAATGCATTCGGCTTCAGACAAGATGTACATATCCGATCAGATAGGTTCGATTACTGCGGGCGGCGGGACGAACCTCTATCCCGCACTCCAACAGGCGTATCTCGCTCTGACGGAGACGAACGCCAAGCTAAAGCATGTCATCGTTTTGAGCGACGGCATGTCACAATCCGGGGATTGGTACGGCATCGCGAGTTCCATGCGTGCGGAACGCATCACGATTTCCACGGTCGGCATCGGCAGCGGTGCTGACATGAACCTGCTGGGCAACCTCGCTAATTGGGGCGGCGGCCGCGATTACTTTACGCAGGATCCGTACAACATTCCGCAGATTTTTGCCAAGGAGACCATAACCGCATCGAAGTCGGCGATTATTGATGAGCCGTTTATTCCGCAGATGATCAAGCCCACGCAGGTTTTGAGCGGAATCGACCTTCAAGCTGCACCATTTCTGCTCGGATACATCGCCACACAACCGAGACCAACCGCAGAAATTTTCCTCGTTTCTGACCGAGGCGATCCATTGTTGGCAAGTTGGCAATATGGCTTGGGAAAATCTGTCGCATTCACATCCGACGCCAAAGCGCGTTGGGCTTCCGATTGGCTTGAGTGGCCCGGTTACGGCAAGTTCTGGACGCAGCTTGTGCGTGACACGATGCGTAAAACAACGTTAAGCAATTTTCAGGCGGAAATCAAGCAGGAGAAGGGAAACGCACACCTTGCGATTGACGCCCTTGGTGAGACCGGAGATTTTTTGAACGAGTTAGTAAATGAGATTTCCCTTATCGCACCAGACCTAAAAAAGAAGCAACTTGGCGTGGCGCAGACAGCGCCCGGGCGGTATGAGCTCGATTTCCCGACGAAGGATGTCGGGCCGTATTTCGTGAACATCATGCAGACACGAAGCGGAGAGATCGTGAATACGCAAGTCACCGGCACTGTGGTTTCTTATCCGGAGGAATACCTTGTGCACAATGCTGACGAAGCCGGTCTGACCCAACTGGCGTCGGTGTCCGGCGGAAAATTCAATCCCCCGCCCGAAGACACATTTCGATCGCCCGAGCAGACGATTGTCCTCCGGATTCACCTATGGCGACCCTTCCTCATTGCCGCCCTCCTTCTATTGCTGGCAGATATTGCGCTGCGCCGGATTGACCTCAGACGCGCGAGAGTATGAAAGCACGGGAAGCGGAGACTCGTGCCCGATTTTAATCGGCTGCTTCTTGACTGCTGAAGTCGCTTTATGTGGTCGGATGATTCTACAAACACGCAAGAAGTCACAATCGGGAGTTAAATCTCTATGGGAGTAATTGTTCAGTTCAGCCTAGAACTTACGGGCCAACAGGAAATCGCGATCTGGAGATCGCTCCTACATTACGCTCATGGTGTAGAACGGTAGTTAAACTGCAGCACGACGAACCAACCTTCCCAAAGCAAATTAATAGACTAAACAGTTACCTATGGGAATCTTCGCACGGGATTCACTATCGCCTTCGTTAGCCACTAGTCGATCGATATTCCCTCGGTTGATTGATGTTCGCTCGTTCGATCTAAGTTGACTGTTCCCTTGATGACTCCCTATTTAGTTATTCAATCTATCCGTTCCCTTCATCGGTTGTTATTTGGTCGCTTGTTTCTGCAAAGGCTGGTGCGCGGCGCGCACCCTACAGTTACCATTAATCTTGTTTTTACTGCATGGTGAGCGTATGTCCCAACCTAGCAATCCATCACAACTCGATAATAGTGAGGCCTCCACAGCACCGCTTCAGCCAATGGGTTTTGCGGGTATTCTGGATACGACGTTCAGCCTTTACCGCAACCATTTCCGACTGTTTGTGGGTATTTCAGCTGTTTATTTCACTTCGCACATTATACTTTCTACATTCGGGCACTGGTTGGCGGACTGGTGTGAAACTGCTTTGGTGATTTTAAGTTATGCGGGACTGGCGTTTGCTAGTGCTGGAACCTATTTGGGTAGGCGTATCAAATTCCACACCGCATTTAGGCAAGTCGTAAATCGGTTTAAGTCCTACGCCGGAAGTGGCGTGCTCTGGTTGTTGGTTGTCTTGGCATTGAGTTTTACCGTCATCGGCATCCCGATCGCCATCTTTCTCGGTACGCGTTGGTGTTTCTTCCCGCTGACCGTCTTGGTTGAGGAAAATTCTGCGACGACAGCGTTGAGACGCAGCGGAGAATTGGTCAAGGGTGCGTGGTGGCGCGTGTTCGGTATCATGTTGGCAATTGTCATGATTGCTCTCACGATTGAATTGATATTTTTAGTCTTCTCAACTTCTATCTTTGCGTTATCGGGGATTGCCGGAGAACTGGACTTTTTAGATATACTTCGGCGGACTATATGGGAACCCCATGGTGGGATGAATGGCTCACTACTTCTATTGCACGCCATAAACACGGTAATCGAGGCCCTTACAGTTCCCATAATGGCTATCGGTTTCACGCTGCTCTATTTTGACCAGCGCGTTCGGAAAGAGGGTTTCGATATTGAAATGATGATGTCCCGCAGGCTAGATTGACAACTTGCGAGGCAAAGGCAAACAATTGATTAGATTCCCCATCGGATGAGACTTGCCGAGACGAAATAACCGCCATATTCCACGCACCGTGTGGCAAAGAGGACAACCGGAACCTTTCTACCACCTCTTGAGCTCGACTTTGTAAATTTGACCGGGATAACAATTAGTGTCAATCAAGCGTTGAAGAAAAGCGGGTGAGATTTTAACCATCTGGTCTTTTGGGTTGACCTGTGAAAAAGTCAGTAGCGGTTTCCAGCGCGATGACAGCGAGGCAAGATGCCCCGCCTACGAGTTTGGTTTTGTACGGCTTTCCGTACAATCCATACCTCGTACTTTTGTACAAAGTCGAGTTGAGAACCTGTTTGAAAAGTACGGTTGTAGGGTGCGCACTGCGCACCGGCCTCTAAAAGCCCCAGAGAGATCAAGCGAGTGAATAACGAGTGCGATAGAGATTCCTCAAGCGAACAAACAGTGAGTGCGATAGAGATCTCACTGGTAAGTAATAGACAATAATAAAAGCATGAAAAAACTCTCTACACATAACCAAAAATGGCTTTGCTGCCGATTATTCAAGCAGGCTCTTACCATCATGCTGGCTGTGCAACGATTACAGCACATTTGCGTATCATGAAGTAACGTTCACCGACCAATCAAACACGGGAGGAGAAAAGATGTTACAGCTTAATGACTCATTTGGAGCAAGCAAAGATGAATACGCGACGGAAGCATCACTTCAACCGATGGGTTTCGCGGACATTCTCGACGCGATGTTTAGTATCTACCGTAACCATTTCAGACTGTTTGTAAGCATTTGTGGGGTTTATTTTTTCTGGATTACTGTTCTCAATCTGTTAACTAGTATCTTCACTTCTCTTTTCGCTAATTATGACCAATTCCACATATTCAAGTTCGCGGAAAATGGACTGATCTTGGTTAGCGCGGTGGTAATGCTGCTCGTCAAAGGCGGGCTAGTCGTGGGAAGCGCTCAAACTTTCTTAGGTAGACGAGTCACTGCCAGCGCGGCGTTAAAGAAAGCCAAACGAAGGTTTTTACCGTTCGTCGGAAGTAATCTCCTCTACGGCATCGTTGTCGGGTTATTCACCGTTACGCTCATCGGCATCCCGTTTGCCCTCTTTTTTGGCTTTCGTTGGATTTTCTGCAGTCTGGCGGCTCTGTTTGAGGAAAAACCGCCAGTCAGCGCACTCAAGCGCAGCACTGAATTGTCAAAAGGCGGATGGTGGCGCGTTTTCGGTATGATGATAGGGATCCTTCTTTTGGTCCTATTTATCCAAGCCGTGTTTCCGTTCATTCTGGGAGTTATTTTCAGTATTCAAGAACTTGGGAACCTGTCGGATCGGGTAATGCAAGATGACGAAGCCCTGTTGGAACAAACGATGCAAGAAACCGGAAGTCTGCGGGATATGTTAGCGAAATCATTGAAGGCAATGTTGGTTGCCATGTTAATTGACATGATCGCACCGGGACAAGCAACTTGGGACGGTTTTGTGGACGCTATTCTAAGTTGCATTAGCTTGGCTGTCACCTGTCTGACGCTGCCGATGGGCATCATTGGTGTAACGCTGATCTACTTTGACCGCCGTATCCGGAAAGAGGGGTTCGATATTGAGGTCATGGCAGCGCGTGAGTTAAATTGATGATTTGCGAGGAACAAGCCACGGATTGATTAGATTTTCCCACCAGACGGGGCTCGCACCGATGATTTAGACCGGTTTCTGGCGTATCGTTCGGCGAAGAGGACAACCACGACCTTCTCACCACTTCTTTACAACCATGGTGGGCTGTGTTACTATTACAGCACATTTATGCTTCACGGACTAACGGTTACCGGCTAGACAAGCACTAGGAGGGAGCAAATGTTACAAGGTAATGATTCATCAGGAATTAGCAACGGTGAGGAGGCGGCTGCGCCATCACTCCAACCGATGGGGTTCAGCGACATTCTGGATACCATGTTTAGTCTCTATCGTAACCATTTCGAATTGTTTGTAAGAATCTGCGGTGTCTATTTTGTCTGCGGATTTGTTGTCAATCTGTTGATTGGCGTTGCTACGGTTTCCGCCGCCGGTTCCGGCGAATTCAACGTAGCGATGGTAGCACTAGTAACCGGAATTCTTTCGCTGATCAGCTCCGTGGTCCTGCTATTTGTGATAGGCGGACTAGTCTTCGGAAGCACGCAAATCTTTTTGGGTAAACAGATTACCAGTAACACGGCATTCAAACATATGAAAAGGAGGTTTTGGCATTACCTTGGGAGCAATCTTCTCTACGGTTTGATTGTCGGGGTGTTAACGATTACCCTCATCGGTATTCCGTTTGCCATCTTTTTCGGATTTCGTTGGATATTTTGTAGTCTAGCGGCGGTGTTTGAGGAAAAATCGGCAGTCAGGGCGCTCAAGCGCAGTAGTGAACTGGTTAAAGGCGGGTGGTGGCGTGTTTTCGGTATGATGATTGGGATTTTCCTGCTGGTTTTCTTCGTTCAATCCATACTTCAATTTTGTTTGCTCTTCGTGCTAGGATTAACGCAAACGATGGGTGGAGACGGAGATTTTGTGGAAATGTTGCGGAGTATGTTTATTCCTCAAATGACGACTTGGAAGGAGTTGGTTATTTATTCAATTCAGAACTTCCTTAGTCTCGCCATCACTTGCCTAATGCTGCCAGTTGGTGTTATCGGCGCAACACTGGTCTATTTCGACCAACGAATTCGAAGAGAGGGTTTCGATATCGAGATGCGTGTGACCAGTGAGCCGGTGCGATAGTCGTGGAGAGTTGGAGTACATTCCAACTCCGGTTTACTCGGTAATTGAAAGATGCGGGTAAGCCTAGGTCTGCATCTGGATGATGCAATCAATAACCGTCTAACGGACGTGCAATTAACGCGTAGAGGGCAAAACGTCTCAACCCATGGATTCATCACAAGCAAGTGACGGTGAAGTTTCGACTGCGGCATCACTTCAACCGATGGGGTTCACGGACATCCTTGACTCAATGTTTACCCTCTATCGCAACCATTTCCGGTTGTTTGCGAGCATCTGTAGCGTTTATTTTTTTATAGGATTAGCGGCAGATCTATTGGATGGGATTTCCGCACTTTTTCTCCCTTCTGCCGACCATTTGAGCAGAATACCTGGAGTTGGTGGTGCTGTTTCCTTGGTTACCTCCTTAGTGGCAATTTTAACAATGCTCGTTGTCACAGGTACACTTTTCTTCGGCGTTACGCAAGTTTATTTGGGCAAACGCGTTACAGCTGGTGCTGCGTTCAGGCAGACCAAACGTCGGTTTTGGTCGTTCTTTGTTAGTGTTCTCCTTTACGGGATAGTGGTTATAACATTGATTGTTTTTTTTGTTATCGGTTTGGGCCTCCTGTTGGACGTCCTGGTTGTCCGATCGGACCTCCAGTTTCTTTCTGAAATCTATGTGCCAGAGACCGCGGAATTTGTTGTCGGCGCCATTAGTATTTTAGCTGCACTTTATCTGGGAGTTCGCTGGATTTTCTGTAGTCTAGCGGCGGTGTTTGAAGAAAAATCCGCAGTCCAGTCGTTTAAGCGCAGCGGTGAACTGGTCAAAGGCGGTTGGTGGCGTGTTTTTGGGATGGTTATAGGGATTTTTCTTCTATCGTTCTTCATTCTTAGCATTCTTCCATTGTCTTGGGGACTCATTAGCGGGGTTACAGATGGTATGCCGGTTCGTGAGGAGTCGTCGCAAGAAGATGGGAATCTACTGGAAATGTTGGAGGGCATGTTCGTGCTGGAACTGCCGGAACCGACGTCTTGGCGGAGTTTTGCCCATTACGCCATTTGGAGTTGTCTCGGTTACGCCATTGATTGTCTTTTTCTTCCAGTCAGTGTCATTGGAGTTACGCTAGTTTACTTTGACCGTCGAATTCGGAAAGAGGGTTTCGACATTGAGATGCGCGTGACGAGCGAAAAGATTTCACAATGATCCGTAGGGCTAGCAATCATGCCAATCCTCAATTCCATTATCGCCCCCAGTCGAATCATCGCCAGCCATACACCCCATTTTCAGTGGCGCCTTATCAAGATTTGCGATTAAAGTGATTGCAACTAAAAATGGCGCGTCCTTGTGGGTAACAGCAATCTTCTGTACCACGGTCTGTTAGATTGTGGTGTGCGCAAACTAACAGTTTGCGCTACGAAGGGACGTCCGATTCCGTGAGAAATTAGATTTTTCTGTATGTGTAGACATGAACGTGAATTCCCAGTTTCACGAATCCCGGACATTGTGAAAATCTTTTCAAACCTTAAGACTCCCATCTGCGCGATACTCTTTTTAACGGTTATCTCCGTTCTGTTAGCAGCCGAAACAGAGGAGCAGCGGTTTAAGCAAGAGGTAGAAATGAGTCGGGATAAGATGGAAGTGTCCTTTGACGAGTATGAAGATATTTTGACCAAGCTTCTCGCACCTCGCAGACACATGGATATCAGTCTCAGACACGTTCTTATCACGCTTGGTTGTATCCTTTTGGTTGGCGTAAGCTTTTTTTTCATCCAACAGATTCGAGGAAATCTGGTTGCCGAGGCACGGGATGAGGTAGCCGAATCCTCAACCGAAAGCGTGGCGACGGAGCGGGCAGCACTCACGCAATCCGAAAAGGCTGCGGAATCAAAGAACTTTAGGGAGGCGCTCCGCTTCCTCTATTTGTCGGCAATTTTCCATCTCCAAGAACGCGGCATGCTTACCTATGATAAGAGTTTGACCAATCTGGAGTATCTTCGCACATTGCAGGCTCACGCTGAATTACAAGACGTGCTGCGACCGGCGATTCAGGTATTTGACGATGTTTGGTATGGCTACAAACCGTGTGACGCGGATACCGTCGCCGATTACCGAGAAATGTTGGAGGAAGTGTACTTAACGAGCAAATGAATTCTCCAGTGAGAAACGCCCAAAATTGTAATCTCAGCATAATCCTAGTCACATTTGCTTTTTTCCAATTTTCGTGTGATTCTCTTGTCAATGAAAGCGTGCTTTATCGTGTTATGCAGAAGTTAAAATTCCGTGTGACGAAGATTGAGGCAGCCCAACCTGCGCGGCTAGACCGGTTGGATGTGCTATTTCTGTGGCAGCTACATCGGGAATTGGACGAGAAGGAGATTGAGGAAATACATGGCTTCGTTGAAGATGGCGGCACGCTGATTGTGGCGGGGGACAATGAATTGCTCAAATCCTTGTTGTTAGACTATGGATTGGAGATGCGCAAAGCAGCAAACTCTTTGGAAACCTCACACCGAATCCCAATAAAACCCATCTTTCCAAATCGTCCGGTGAACGAGATTTATTCCAGCACGGATTATGCCATCCAATCGTCGGAACGGGATATTGCACCGCTTTACGGACAGGGTGAAGATTATTCAATCGTAACGTTCGGTGAGGGAGAAGGTCGTGCTTTTTTTATTTCTTGCTCCGACATCTTTTACCGGAACGGTTTACGAGACAATCGCAACTCAACATTCCTCTATAACCTAATGACGACATTTCCCCATCGTGCGCGTATAGGACTCGCCGAGGACTACTACTATGCCGTTGGCTCGGCATCCGAGGCCAACCCGGTGATGTATCTATTGTTCAATACGGCGGGTGGTTTGGGCGTTGTTTATATCGGAGTGATTGTCTTCCTGTTTCTGATTCTTCGCGGCAGACGATTCGGTAAGCCGTTAACGCTAGAGGAAACGCACAGGCGCGTTAGTTCAGAGTATGTGCACGCCATGACCGCTTTGTATCAGAAGGGGGATACACGTCATGCGATTTTGAAGCAGATACGTGATACATTTCGGTCAAATCTAGCGACACGATGGCATATCAACCCGAATCTGGAGACCGTCAGCTTCGTCGAGGAGATTGCCAGACGGAAACCGATTGATACCGAGGAACTTCAGATGCTGTTGACGGAATTGGAAACGCGGGGTGATATTTCGGAAGCCCGACTACTTTCGCTTGCGAAAAAGGTTGAGGCATATTGTGAAAGGGCGACAATAGGGCGCACAAACCCGATGCGCCGCTAAATGAATTCAATAGCGTTGCAACGAGAAATTGGAAGATCTCCTTTCGCGTCCTCGCTAGAAATGCAAAGTTTGGTTGTAAGTGTTTAGAGGCAGCAGTTAGTAAAACCTCGCGGCATAAGACGTGCGATGAAAACCCAATTCTCTAGGCATCCTATCTTGAATTGACGACTGAAGATTTACACTGGCGCGAAACCGTTGTAGAAGTGTTGTGCTTCTGTGCTAAGTGTGGTATGTCTTTCACTCCATCGGAGTGTCATGTTTGTAGCCGAGACGCGTCAGTCTCTTCCGCTCCAGAAGAGGAGCGAAACCCTATCCCTATACCCCTTATGCCATGAGCGATTCCCTGCATTTACGCTACAAATCGGTAGACTAAACACTTACTTTTGATTTTATAGGACTTTTACAACAATTGGGAGATCGCTCCCACATATTCTGGGTTCTACGCGTTCTACACGCTGCCTACGAAAATTACAATAAGGAGCGGCACTTATGGCAACCGAATTGGAATCCTTATTTCGCTTAGCGGGACCGTCCGATGCGGATATTGATTCCTTTCATAACGACGGCTACATCGTTTTTCCCGATGTCCTCACCGACCAAGCAAGGGGGAACCTGATCGCGGAAATTACAGAATACGCACCTGTGCGTCAGTACCTTGATGCGTCGGAGCAAAATGGCGGGGAACCGAAATCGTATTTCATTCGTCCTTGGAACGAACGCCGGCTTTATGGCGACCGCTTGATTGACGATCCCTTCACAACTTCCTTGTTACAATCGACCATCGGCGGCGACTATCATTTCTGTCATTCCGCCCTGAATATCGCGCCGCGCGGCGTTGGGGCAGTTCCGTACCACCAAGACCATCACCATTGGAAGCACGAGAATCCAATCAACCTTTCCGAGCGTGACAAGTACTATGTGCAGATTCTGTACTATCCCAACGGATTCACACCCGGTGACCGTAATCTGAAAGTCATCCCCGGCAGCCACCGCGTTGCGCCGACCGAAGCCGCGACACCGGAGCGGATGTTGGCGGGCGAGCTCGACGCTGAGACTGGACGCCCGCTCAAAGAGAAACGGCTTTCCCTGCCACACGGTAGCATGGTTTATATTAACGCGCGTATTTTTCATGCGGTTGAAGCGAAACCGTTAGATTCTCCACGAAGGTACCGAATCTTCAATATTGACATTTTCAAAGAAGCGGGTCCCCCACATCGTTACACTCAAGAGATTCCGCCCGAATGGATGGCGCACGCCGATGCGACACGCAGGAAACTGTTCACTCGCGAGGCGTACACAGAAGGCTGTTGGACGCCATGATGCGCCTTAAGGCTTCCTTCGAGAATCTACCTGCCAATGAGACCGCACTACCCCATGGTGGAATGACTTGCACACTCGCGCACGAAATGGGGAGAGAGGTATGACGACGGCAAGCCCCAAGGCTTTCCTCATAGACTTGGATGGCACGCTCTATTTCAAGAATGAACCTTACCCCGGGGCGGTTCAAACTTTAAGGCATTTGCGCGAGAAAGGGTATCAAATTCGATTTCTTACAAATATCACAGCCAAAACGCCGAAAATGCTTCATGAAGAGATGCAGAACTTGGGGTTTGACGTCAATGAAAATGAAATATTTAACGCGAGTTACGCTTGTCTCCTTTATCTGCGTTCCCAACCCCGTGCGCGTTGCCACTTTATGGTGGACGATTTCGTGAAAGCGTTTTTCGAGGAGATACCAATAGATAACGAGTCTCCAGATTTTGTCGTGCTAGGCGACCATGGAGACAGGTTCGACTTTCGCTCACTGAATCATGCTTTTCGGTTGTTAATGAACGGTGCAGAACTCCTTGCGCTTCAAAAGTCACCTTATTGGGTCTCGCCGGAAGGGATTCTGTTGGATTGCGGCGCATTTGTGACACTTCTCGAATATGCCTCAAACAAGACAGCGAAAATAATTGGCAAACCGAGTGAACTCTTTTTCAATATTGCGCTTGATAGTCTCCAACTGCCACCTAGCGACGTGATTATGGTTGGCGATGATATCACAACCGACATCTTGGGCGCTGAAAAGTGGGAATGAGGAGCGTTTTGGTTCGCACCGGGAAGTTCCAACCGAATCAGTTGGAATGCCCGGCTGCGACTCCGACATGGATTCTTGATAGTGTTTCGGAACTTCTGCAGATGTTTTAAGGTTATAGTCAATTCCATTCATGTTATTACATGTTTCGGTAGGTGCGGTTTTTAACCGCACCTGCTGACCGGATAAATACAGGTTCGGTTAGGAAGCCGCGCCTAGCACAGTGAATAAAAACGCTTGTTTTGCCGTAGAATAGGAGGACTATGTCCGATTTAATTCAAAACGTTTTTGAAAGAATGAAACAGGAAGCCCGAAAAGTGATTGTCGGGCAGGAGGAACTGTTTGAACTGGTAGTTGTCGGTTTCTTATCCGGCGGGCATGTTCTACTCGAAGGTGTCCCCGGCACTGCAAAAACGCTGCTTGCGAAAACGCTGGCGATGGTCGTGTCCGGTGAATTTAACCGCGTGCAATTCACGCCGGACCTCATGCCGTCGGATATTGTCGGGACTAGCATTTATGATCTGGCGACGCATCAATTCAACCTTAAAAAGGGACCGGTTTTCACCAACGTTTTGCTGGCGGATGAAATCAACCGTGCTCCGGCGAAGACTCAATCGGCGCTCCTCGAATGTATGGAGGAGCGGCAGGTCAGTATTGACGGCGTCCGCCATGAACTTGCCGCACCGTTTATGGTATTGGCAACGCAAAACCCGGTAGAATACGAGGGCACCTATCCGCTTCCCGAAGCGCAACTGGATCGATTTCTGTTCAAGTTGCGCGTCGATTATCCCGGTCACGAAATGGAACAGCAGATCTTGATTAACTATCACAACGGCTTCGATGCCTCTCAACTCGCGGATGCCGGGGTTGAGGGCGTCATTGACAAAGATTTGCTCCGGCAGTGCCAAGCTGCAATTCAGGCGGTCACGGTCGAAGAATCTATCTTCAACTACATTGTGAGTATTGCGGAAGCTTCGCGCAGTTCGGATGACCTCATTTTGGGTGGCAGTCCGCGGGCATCCATCTCGCTGCTGCTGGCGAGCAAAACTTACGCCGCGATGCAGGGACGGGATTACATCTTACCGGACGATGTGAAGCGGTTGGCACCGCATGTCTACCGGCACCGGGTGCTTCTGAAACCGGAGGCGGAGATTGAGGGACTATCGGCGGACGACGTAATTGAGAGATTACTCGCCGAAGTGGAGATCCCACGTTAATCCGCGACATCAGTTTCATCCGTGATTCGGACAACAGGTAAACACACGCATGAGATTTAGTAAACGGCTACTCGGCTTCCTGCTGCCGTCGGCAATTCCGATTATGCTTTATTCGGTCGCGCCGAATTTGTTGGTCATCGACGCTGTCTATCTGATGCTGCTGTTCGTTGTCTGCCTCGTCGATTACGTGAAAACGCCGTTGTTCACGAGGGTTGAGGTGTCCCGCCTAATGAACTCCAAGTTCTCATTGGGCGCGGAAAACACCGTGACGCTGCGCGTTGCCAACCGTTCTCGCCACGGTATACGGTTGCGATTGAAGGATGATTTTCCCCCGACGTTTCGGTTTAACCGCGTAATTCACGAGGTTTATGCAGCGCCGGGCGCAACTGAAAGTGTCAGCTACCGACTCACGCCATCGCGCCGCGGAATTTATCATTTTGGAGACATCCACGTCCAGTGTTGGGGGATTTTGGGGCTGATTATTCGCCAACGTCGGATTGAAGCGGCTGCGGAGGTCAAAGTCTATCCCAACCTGCACGCCATTCGACAGTACGAACTGCTGGTTAGACGTGGACTGCTAGGACATCTTGGGCTGAAAAATTCGCGGCAGTTTGGCGAGGGGACGGAATTTGAACGGTTGCGTGATTACGCTCCCGATGATGACATCCGCCGCGTTGACTGGAAGGCGACGTCAAGACACCAAAAACCGATTGTCCGCGAGTTTGAAACGGAACGCAGCCAGGACGTGGTGATTATGCTGGACGCCGGGAGGTTGATGGCATCACCGATACTGACGGAAGCACAAGAACAGGAAAGTGCACTGGACGCGGCGTCAATCTCGGGACAAGCGATGATTAAACTCGATTATGCCATCAACACCACCCTCATGACAAGCTACGTGTCAACGCTCAAAGGGGACAAGGTGGGATTGATGGCTTTTTCAGACACCGTTCACCGATACCTAGGCCCCAAGCCGGGCAAAAAGCAGTTCCTCACCATGCTGGAAGCCACCTATGCGTTACAGGCTTACCCCGTCGAGCCGGATTTCGAGACTGCCTTCAAATTCTTGGCGTCGAAACAGCGCAAACGCGCGCTGGTTATCCTTTTCACCGACATCTTAGATAAGGACGCGGCAGAAGGTCTCGCTCGCTATGTGACGACGCTTGCTAGACACCACCTCATCGCCTGCGTAACCTTAACGGACTCCAGTATCATCGCACTCGCGGCACAGAAGCCAACTAGCTCAAAAATAGTCTACCAACGGGCAATTGCCGAGAGATTGCTGCAGGAGAAACAGGCGACGTTGGAGATTCTGCGGAGTCGCGGTGTTATCACGCTTGATGTTCCAGCACACCAGTTAACAATGGAGGTGGTTAACAAGTACCTTGAGCTTAAGGCGAAGTCGCAGATTTAGAATACACTCGGTACGGGCTGCCATTGTAAGAACCCGCATCATGCCAAACTTCCGGTTTCTTTCCGCTACCGTTGGTGTTTACATTCTTCACGGACATCTCCTCACCTGACAACCGGAAGAAAGTTTTTTCGCCTACTTGATATCTTTCTAATTTTCTAACGTTGTACCTGTCCGCCTCCACACTTCTATTTTTTGCGTAACCACTTCCCCACTTCTCGCATCTTATTCGCTGAAATTTAATCATCAAACTTTTCAGGGAGGAAATCATGCGTTACGATGATGATGCCGGTTTGGTCAAAGCTGTGTTAGATGGGGATAAGGATGCGTTTGTCTTTTTAGTGGACCGCTATCAAGGCGCCGTCTACGCCTACTGTCTGAACCAGGTTCGAAGCGAAGAGGACGCGAAAGACGTAACACAGGAGGTGTTGCTAAAGGCATATCTCAAGCTTGCGCAACTGAAAACGCCCCATGCTTTTCGGAGTTGGTTGTATACCATCGCCTCAAATGAGTGCCGCATGTGGCATCGCAAGCGTCAATCGTGCGAGGTGTTGGAAGCCGAGGTTGAAGCCACAACGGCTCATCCGGATGATCTGGAAACGCAACTCACGGTCAAGAAGGAGATTGATGCGCTACCGGAATCGCAACGATTGGTCGTACTGATGCACTACTTCAGTGGATTTTCGCTCAAGGAGATTGGGGAATTCTTGGGGACGTTGCGTACAGCCATAAAAGCGCGTCTGTTTCGCGCACGTCAAAGGCTTGGTCTGCGGCTAAAAGGTACATTTGAGGAGTATTTTGACTCCTCGACCAAACCCAATTTTTGTGTTGCAATCTTGGACAGGATTTCTTCACTTCCCCAACCGTTTGGGGCTGATTCGCCTGTTTCCAAAGCGCATCGGTTGGCACCGTTACCGGTCGCGGCCGTTATGAGCGTCATATTTTTAGGTGGGCTAGCGGGGCTTTTTCCATCGGGCACAGACAGCGGTGCCCCCAAAGGGGGAATGAGCGTGTCACTGATCGATGCCGACTCAGGTATTGAAACAGCGCAAAGGGACGGGCGGAAAAAGCGAATCAATGTACCAGTCAAACCGGCTAAAACAGACGAACAAACGGGTGTCAGCGACAAAACTAGCACATCGGCAGCGCAAGTTATCGGTGGTGGTCGTGTTGATGATATTGTTGTTTCGCCAGATGGACAACTGATCGCTGTCCGCACGCCGTTTGGATTGGAACTGCGTCGTCCCGATAGTAACCGATTATCGACAACAATTGATACTATCGGACGGATTCACTCCCTAGCTTTCAGTCGGGATGGTCGGTTTTTGATCTGGAGCGGCGATGATCAGTTGACGGTATGGGATATTGAGAAACAGGAGACGGCTGCGGTACATTCGTTTGATGCGCCAAGACGGAACCAAATCAAGCGGTTCTCAGGTTGGCTTCGCATGGCAGTCCACCCGGAGATGAAAGAGATAGCTGTTGTGTTGCCTTGGCATGAACAGGATTTCGATGAAATAATGTTCATTGACCCAATTTCAGGCAATCTGCTCCGCTCGGTCAAGAGGTCATATACCCAAGACGATCTTAAAAAACGAAACTCTTTCAACGACGCGATGCAATACAGCCCTGACGGCAAGCAACTCGTGATATTGGACAAGGGAACCAAATATGTTGAGAAGACGCATCGGTTTTTCTTCCTCAATCCACGGGACGGAGAAATCCTGAATAAATTCGAGGTGCCAGCTACCGCACCAGAGTTGACCTTCGCATACAGCCCGAACGGTCAATGGTTCGCCTTCCTACGATGGGCAGAACAACAGATTGATGCGATAAACACAAGGGATTGGCAGCGCAAAAAAACCTTCAAATTTACCGGTGGTGCAATATGGCAAGCACCAGTTACTTTTTCGTCCGATGGTCGTTACCTAGCATATGGAAGCGATGTGTGGGATTTCCAAACAGGTAAAACCGTGCACACAAACAATGTTGGAAGGTTCAGCCAATTTCTCGATAACACGCATCTGCTCACGAGCGATTTGGCGTCAATTGAAATGTGGGAGATTAAACAGGATGAATTGCTGCAGAAGGCAGTAATTAGGCCCGGCACTCCTTTTTGGAACGCCTATTTCTTGCCGGAGGATGACACAATTCTCGCCATAGGTGAGAGTTTGTCACTTTCGCGGATGGGTACAACAGGAGAACTTTTCACGAGAGACAATTCTTTGGAAGATTTTTATCCGCGAATTGTTGCCATCAGTCCGGTAGACTCTCACGTAGCAGTGCCGAGTACCGTGAAGAAAAAAAGAGAAATCCGAATCTGGGACGCGATGAAGTTTGAAGTGATTCATCGAATCCCTTTTCCATATAAAAAACCTCGCGTGCTGGCTTTCAGTCCGGATGGGAAGCAACTTGCTATCGGAGACGCTAGCCATACCACAAGACTGTGGAATATTGCAACGGGGAAGGAAGCGCGCCGGTTTGTCAATAGGGATAATATTATCGATTGGCTAAATTCGGCATTCGTTCGCGCGTTGGCTTTCAGTTCTGACGGGAAGCAACTTGCCTGCGGCGGCACATTTGACGCAATCTGGCTTTGGGATGTGGAAACGGGTAAGCTAAGTCAGAAATTGGTTCTGCCCACCGATTTGCCTCCGCTTGATTCCTCGGGACAACCGATCGAAAACCTAAAACGCCTAAGACCGGGGACTCCACAAGATGGGACCTATTCGGTGATGTTTTTGAAGTTCAATATAAGCGGAAAACGGTTGTTTGAGGCGCTTTCCTCAGGACATTTTGTGGTATTCGATCTCGTAAGCGGAATGGTCGTCAAAACACTAGTTCCGGGATTCATGGAGAAAGCACCGAATTTCGTCTATCCGATCAGTGTAGCTCTCAATCCGGACACGTCGTTGATGGCAGTTGGTCGGACGGACTACGTCATTGAGCTCATCGAAACACTGAGGTGGCAAAGCGTTGCAGAACTCAAAGGGCATCGCGGACACATTGGTTCACTAGATTTTAGCCACGACGGCACGAAGTTACTGTCCAAGTCGGACGATGGCACCATGCGCGTGTGGAAGGTCGAACGGGGTTGGCTAGGTAAGGCATGGTTGAAGATTGAAAAACCTCGTTAGCTAGGTTCTGTTGACATTTCATCGTAACCAGACAATCGGGCGGCGAGCACACACGCATGATCCTTCGTAGGGGTTGGGCCTCCCAACCCCTTGCATACTTCCGAGACGAATTTCGACTTCTATAGATCGGTTCCCCGAAATCCACACTTTGGTGTCGAGATATGAAACTCATCCTACAATCTACACTCAACCCGTATGGTTTAGGTTTGCCAACCTGCATTGGTCAATGGGCGAGGAGACCTCGCCCTTACAGTAACGCACTGCTTTACACAAATGTCAACACGCCCTAGTCATCTTGCCTCCCGATGCTTAACCAGATTGGCGTTGATTGAATCTGGCGGAGGTGCTAAAATACTCGCTTGATACAAGAGGCGTGAACTCCCATAATAACGAGGGTGAAGGCTTGATGTGCAGTTTTCTTGATTTGAAAAAATGCCTTACACATCTCTCCTCAATCCTCCGGGCAATGCCAAGGCTCGTGAACTCGACGGGCATTGTCAGAAATGTCCACTCAGCACATCGACCGTATAAGGAAAACAACGATGTCTAGCCAAGGCATTATGTCAATAGACCCTCTGACAGCAGATCAGATCGCCCAGTTCAAACGTGACGGGTTCTTGGTGCTTGAAGGGGTTCTCGACCCTGTGCTCTGTTGCCAGGCGCGCGACGACATGTGGGAGGTGATTCAAACCCGGCTCCCGCGTATGAAAAGGGATGACCCTTCGACATGGGAGCCTATCGCCGATGAGGAGAGCGCCAAGCTGCGGGCAATGCGGCCCGAGGGCGGAGGCGAGCCGTATATTAGCGGGGGCGGACACCAGATCGTAATCCGCAATGGGGCGTCAGAATTGATGCTTGATCTAGCTCCCCGCGCCTTGTGGCGCGTCGCAGAGCAACTTCTTGGGGAGGGTACAGTGGTTTGGCCCGCCGGAATCGACAAATCGGGTTATACGACCGGACCGTGCTTCATGTGCGACGACGCCGTGGGAGGACTGAACACACATCTGGGGCACTCAATGGGCTTCCCGTCAAAGGGCAGCTTCACGACTGAGCCTGCGCTGCGGTTGCCCAAAACCGGACCGGTGTGGCTCAATGGGCAGGGGACTCGCGGATTATATTGCACCCTCCCGAATAGCCCTTCTCACGCTCCTCATTACAGCGGCGCCCACTCCGACGGTCCGTGCTACGGCACGTGGCGGATGCAGATGTCGGCATACATCTCCGATGTGCCGCCGAACTGCGGCGGATTTACCGTTTGGCCCGGAAGTCACTCGCGAATCTGGCGAGAACAGTGGAAGGCTTTCAAAGCCGGTGAGAAACATACGGACAAACATTTGGCGGTACGGGCGGCGGGAGGATATACCGACCCCGTCATCGGACAAATCAAGGAGGACACCCAACCGTTCGATTGTCATGGACCTACCGGTACTGTCATCCTGTGGCACACTAAAATCTTACACATCGCGGGACAGAACGCGTCTAACGACATTATCCGCCAAGCGACAATCTATGGATTTAAGAAGACACCCGAATCGCTTCCCGACCCGCTCGTGGTGGATGACACAGATGGTGATATTTGGAGAGACTGGCCCGACGAAGTGCGTGCGTAATCGTTGATGTCTGTCAACCAGACCGTATCCCTGTGGAATGGTTAACCCTGCCCAACTATTTTTTTTGTAAGAGGCGGTACCTGCCGGTGAAATCGGTCTACCTCATAATTTTTCCGACGATAGGCCTCCTACTATTGTTACTTCCAATGGGCTGTGATTACGATGACGAAGCGGCGCTGGTTCTCAATGTGGCACTTGCCGAAGTGAGAGCGGACATTCAAGTTGCCGACTTCCACATCGTAACAGAAAGGAAAGATAGCCATGCTCAAAATTGAAATTGACTCGCCCAATCTCGAAAATGAGATTAACGCCTTGATACGTGCCGGACTCTATGCCGACCTGACGGTGTTGATGACCGATGCTCTTGAAAAACTGATCACTACCAAAAGAGAATCTCGCCTTGACGCCGCAATTTTGCTCTTTCAACACGGTGAAGTGACGCTTGCCAGAGCCGCAGAATTGGCAGGCGTCCACCGTTTTGAATTCGATGCGGCTTTGAATGCGAAAGGCATACTTAAAACGGTTGATGTTGAATCGGTGGATGACTTGCATACAAGTGTTTCGCTCCTTAAGCAACTCCACAAGCCCGATGACGGAGAAAAAGAGGCTTAATCGTGGTTTTCATTGATACAGATGTGCTTTCGATTTTCGCTAAAATTCAGCGTCTTCCTTTGTTGTTTACCATATTTAGTGAAAGCCTACTCAACATCTCCGCTGCCGTGGAGATTGAGCTTCGAACAGGTGTTGCTAAGGGCTTCAACTTTACACGAGACATCATGGCGTTGCACTCGCAGGGGGGAATTAGGACGTATCATCCGACGACCGTAGACTAAAAATTCATGGCGACTATGTCCCCATCACTCGGTTCAGGAGAGCGCGAATCAATCGCAATCTGTAGACGGTTGAATTCCATCTTTGTTAGCAACGAGCGACGGGTCAAACATCACTGCCGGGAAAACGGCGTAGATTGCGCCAACCTAGAAGATATTTTGCGTACGCTATGGGAACTTGGGATTCTGATGCAAGCGGAGGTTAGGACGATCATCGCCGAGATTGAGGCAAAAGACAACCTTAGATTACGAACAACGGACTCAATTTTCAAATAAACCCACACAATGTAGGTCAACTCATTGAGTAACCCTTTGCCATCCCGTTCGCAGAACTGGGGTAAAACGCGATGGACGGTTTTCACAAACAATCCGCTTGAAGCCCGACTTGGACGCGGGTTTCATTCGACTTGCCGGTTGGGATAGACGTTCTTTTTGACCGTCCCATCAGGAGAAGGTAGCAGAACAGCAGCACACCTGTCGCGGCTCCGAATCCGAGTTTGACGATTGGCGGCAAACTTGAAGGGGATATGAAGCCTTCAATACCGCCGGCGATGACGAGTAGGGCAACGCACCCTCCGATGAGTTGAACAGCGACTTTCGCGGCGTCAGTCAACGCCTGTTTTCGGGTCAACAAGCCCGGCGCAATCAGGGCATAGCCCATTTTTAGCCCGGCGCCGCCTGCGACAAAAATAGTCGCCAATTCGATATAACCGTGCGGCGACACAAACGACCATAGTGGAAGAGCAAGCCCATGCACGTGGCATAGTCCAGCGACTGCGCCGATGAGTACACCGTTGAAAGCCAAAATATACATCGTGCCGATCATAAACGTGACGCCAAGCGCAAATGCCGCAAAAGCCACTTTGATGTTGTTCGTCATGACAAACGAAGCGAAAAGATTTCTTCGAAGCGCCGGGACATCCGTCCACATCTCCTTATCGTGGATTGTTTCGACGAGGTGTTGAGGCACGAGTTTTTCGGCAAGGCCCTGGTTTTCCAAAGCAATCCAATATGCGACGATAAACCCTACGACAAACATCAGAAATGACGCGGTGATGACGCGGAGGTTGCTTCTGAATAGTATCGGGAACCCGGCGAGGAAAAAATGACGAACGGTGTTGCGTTTCAAAGGGTCGGATTGGTAGATATCGGCATGAGCGTGGGAGGCAAGCGCGTTCAGATACGGGACGCAGCGGTCGTCGGGAAAATCGCGGCGGGCAACCGCCAGATCAGAAGTGACGCGACGGTACAGATAGCCTAACCGATCGAGTTGCGTCGGAGACATCTTATTGGCGCGGTAACGCCGGGTACGCTTCAACGCGCTCTCTAATTCTGACCAGATGGGCTGTTTCTTATTGAGAAATTCGTCTCGCGTCATGTCGCCGCCCTCGTCGGCAAAATTATATCGGGCGAAAGCCCGGAATAAGTCTTAGATAGTGCACGGCTCTTCATAACACTATTGAAAAACAGGAATTTCCCGCCAGAGACATGAACGAACATTTATCTATCGAAACCCCTGAACAGATTGAAATTAGCTATAGCGTGGCAGGCATCGGTTCGCGTTTTTATGCTGCGCTTATCGATCTCGCACTGCTGCTCCCGGTCCTGATTGCAGGTTATTACGTTATCATACGTGCGATGCTTGACCTTGATGAAAGATTTGGCAACTGGCTGGCGGCGCTTGCAGGGATTGCTACCTTTGTGCTCCAATGGGGCTATTACATGATATTCGAAATCGCAACGAATGGTCAATCACCGGGTAAACGCGCTCTTGGCTTGCGGGTCATCAAAGCGCAAGGGTACCCAATCAGTTTTTCAGATTCCGCAATTCGAAATATAGTGCGGATTGTCGATATGCTTCCTTTTGCCTACGGCGCCGGGTTACTTACCATGCTGTTGAACAAAAACTGGCAGCGGCTGGGCGACTTGGCTGCCGGCACGCTCGTTGTTAAGGAGGGCGCCAAGGCGTCTCCTCATCCGGAGAAAACTCCGGATGTTAAAAAAACAACTTTTGTCTATGCGGATTGGATTAAACCTGAACAAGTGACGGATGCCGAACTGACTGCAATACGAGAGTATCTTTCACGTCGGGCAAGCCTTCCGAGATTGCGTCGACTGCAACTCGCTAGAACGATAGGAACGCCCATCGCGCAAAGAATGGCGGACAGCGACCAGATTGATTACGATGTATTTTTAGAGGAAGTTTATGCCCTAAAGACGAACTCGGATGCCGATTGACTGTTTTGACACATAGAGATGCCGTTCATTTTGACGTTGGGTTTCACTTCAGAACTGTCACCTGAAAGCCTACCTGAGACGCGGTAAATGTCTGCTGTGTAGCGATAATCCATACTTTTTCCGTTCAACCCATCCTACATGGAGGCGAATCATGCCATCCACTGCTAGCAAATTCCATCTTACACCGATTATTCTCATGTCCGCTCTTCTTTTCGCCTTTTCGTGCGGCTCGGACGCTCCATTCCGGCCTGCGGGTGAAGCGGAGGAGGAACGCGTAAAGATTGCCTTGAACAATCGCTCGTTCCGGCAGCTTCTGCCTTCCAAAGACGCGAGCCCGAGAAAGGCGGTTGTCCTTGATTTCTTCGACGGCATTCACGTGTGGGCGCAGTATTCGGAGAAGCGTCATGCGGTCGACGAATGGGAGATCGCCGCGCAAGATTACCGCGTCTTAAAGTTAGGGAACAGCCGCCGCATCGGACGGGGTGGACATGACCCGGAGTTCATGATTCTTCTCGACGAGCCGACGTTCACACAGCAGTTTCCTACGGCGTGCGAAGACTGTATCGGGGTGTCGGGCTTCTCCGTCTCTGTTAGAAGTCCTTTTAACAGCAGCAGGATTTCCTTTAAACTGAATAATCCTAGTAGAAATTTGCCCCCGCCGTTTCCCTTGTTTGAATCGTGGACGAGATATCGGGAAGATGAATACTTCGATTGAGCTACGCCCGCCGTGCTCCACAGCAGACCGGATTCATCCCGAATTCTTGACGCAAGCGCATTTTCATCCGAAGAGAATGCTCCAGAGAAGGGATCTTTTCACCATGTGCGCGGCGAGTGGAAATACACGGTCGCATGGAAGTTCCCTAAAGTTCAATATTCCCATCCATGCGCACCGCAAGTATGCTTTGGATTATGGGGGCCAGTGAACTATGGGTCTACAAGAGGGAGCGCAGCCGTTCGCGGCGCCATTCGTTCATGCGTTCAAAAGTTTGAGTGTTCGCCAAGCTTCCGTTACCAGAATAGGTTTCTCCTCGTCAGAATTCGTATTGCCTTCACCCAACATCGCTGTGGGGGTAAATCATTTCTTTTCGAGGATTGCCGCTTTGGGGGTGCGCCACTCCAAGATTTCATCCCCAACCAGCACTACGCGCCACTCTCCATGAAATCCCCCGTCCATGAAACCGTAACTTTCAGCGTCCATACGCTCCGGCTGACCTTTCGCCCAGTTTGTATAGGTAACAGGTTCGCCGCTGTTCCACTCCCACTCGCCTGTCACAGCAGAATAATTCAGCCCTATCCAATAGGAAAGAAAGCCAAAGTGCTCAATAATCCATTCCTGCTCGGCTTTGTTGTTGATTGAGGCTAGCTGTACACCTTCCGTGTGCGCCTTTGTTTGTGCATCTTTCCAACTGCTGCAACGTACACTCTTGTATTGGGATCCGTTGGGTGCACCAATCCATACTCCAATCATGTTTGGTACGGTAGGTGCCATCATCTCCAGCCCGACTATATCAAAAAAAACCGGGGCGCCGTCGAGCGTGAAGACCAAGTCATCCCGCTGTTCACCAACTTTGAGCGTCAACTCTTTCGTTGCCGACAACCCTTGGTATTCGACGGCAACCGTGTAAAGTCCAGGTTGAAACAGATATTCGACAAAGAAGCCCGTATTATCCGTCTCACGTTGACCGCTCAAATGTGAACGGTGTCTCTCGCCCGCCCCAGTTGCCTGCATGTCGAACGTGAACCACGCTTCCGGCAGTGGTGTACCGTCATCAAAAACGATTTGACCCCGAACAGACATCGGAGCCCCTCCAAGCGCAAACACAAGATTCTCCCGCTGTTCCCCACTTTTGAGACGAAACTCGGCGGTCGCGGTAAGCCCTTGAAACTTCACCGAAACCGTATAGGAAGCGATCTCGAAATCAGGCTCATCGACGTATCGTACAAAGTAACCGTCAGCATCCGTTTGCGTTGGATAATCTGCCAACCCTTTGCCAACGGTGTGCTTCCCTTGTTTATACTCGCTTTTTTCATCGAATTTAACTGCTGTGTTCGCAAGCGGCGCGCCATCCTTGAAAACGACTTTCCCCCGATACTGCGTGCGAGGCCTGACTGTAACGACAACGTCTTCAAGGTTTGCATCCGGTTCAATGGCAAGCTTAAGTCCCTTCATGTGTGCCGGAACCGTCGGATAGAACGTCGTCGGGTCAATTTTCAGTGAGACTATCTCATAACTTTGCTGAGATTGCCCGGGCATTGGAGGGAGTATTTCCAACTGAACTGGACCAGGTTGCACATTAGTGATCGTGAAATATCCCGCTTCATCGCTCTTATCAAAGCCCGAGAATGGTATAGTAACGTCGCCCATATTCGTAATGGCATGACCGTTGATGAGTTTCGTGGGGCGAGTGATTAACGTAAGCCCGGTAACCGGATGCCCTTTTACATCCACAATGCGGCCCGATAATGTGTAAGTTGCTTCTGTAGCGCGGCAAGTAGCGGTGAGTAAGAGCAGCGTGGTGAAACACGCAAGACAGGGCAGGACTTGTGTGCGAGTCATTGTGAGTCTCTCCTTTCGGATGGGTCGGTTGTGAAACGCGAAGTAATATAAAGCGAGTATCTTCAAGCCACTTAGTTTTTGTAGCAGCCTGCTAGTGATTGACATGTTATACTATTTCTATATATTGGCGCTGCATTAATAATGTCAATCAAGTCTCTCCAAAGCGGGGCAAGGAGATGTCTATCGCGCTCCCTTTTCGGTCGCTTGATTCCCGCCTACGAAAAAAGTAGATGATATGATTCAGACATCAAAAGCACTATTCACTGTGCGTCTTCTGCGAGAGATCGCTCCAACATATTTCACTTGTAGGAGGGAATTCCGATTCCCGAAAATTGGTCGAGAATCGGAAATCGCTCCCACAGTAAGTTTATAGTAGTGCGATATATTGTGCGTGACTCATTGTTTGCTGCCATTATATATCGTCTTTCAAAATCACGCAAATCCTTTCTGTGTGTTCACCAAGATGCTAGTAAACCTTGACCAAGCGGTCACTTCAGATTTTGTCGGTGTTTTCTTATTGGGGTGAACGGTGTGATTAGTGTTCGTCCGTTTGAGGTGTGTAGCGTTTCAAAGGGTAGGTCGTAGACGAATTCCAATTGTTGGGGTGTAAAAACGGTCTCCGGTGTTCCAATTGCGACCGCATTTCCTTCGCGTAGCATGAGAACCTTATCGGCGTACATGGATGCCAGATTCAAATCGTGTATCGCGGCAATGACCGATTTTCCTGACTCCGCAATTGATCGACAGTGTTGGAGTATTCGTACCTGATGGCGCGGGTCGAGATGGTTTGTCGGTTCGTCTAACAGGAATAGCCGGGGTTCTTGCGCGAGGATGCGGGCGAGGTCGACACGAGAGGCTTCGCCGCCCGACAGTGTCGTATAGAGACGCTCTGCGAAGTCATCGGCTTCCACCTGCTCCATGGATTTTCGTGCGATTGCCCAATCTTTCGGTGTCTCTTTCGCTCCGTTCAGGTGTGGATGACGTCCAAGTAATACAATCTCCGAGGCAAGGAATGGAAAATTGACCTCCCGTTTCTGTTGAAGGTAGGCGCGGATTCGCGCCAGTTCTTGCGGAGAGTAGACGTGGATGTCGTGACCGAATAATCGGATTTTTCCTTTTTGCGGCGAGAGTTCCCCGGAGATGAGGCGCAAGAGCGTAGATTTGCCTGCACCGTTTGGCCCGGCAAACATCCAAAACTCCCCGGATTCGATTTTTAGATTGATATCGTGGACAATCCACTTCTGACCAATGCAATAACCGACGCCATCCAATTCAACCATATGCCACTTCCTTTTTGAATCTCAATAGCAGCCAGAGGAAAAATGGTCCTCCGAGCAGTGCGGTCACGACACCAACGGGCAGTTGGGCGGGAATGGCAACCGTTCGTGCGAAGAGGTCAGCCCACACGAGCAGAATCGCACCACCGAGCGCCGATCCGGGCAAAACATAGCGGTGGTCAGCGCCGCCCATGAGACGAAGCAGGTGCGGCACAATGAGTCCGACGAAACCGATTCCACCCGCGGCAGACACGGCAGCGCCAACCGTTAATGCAACCCCAAAAACTGCCCACCGCTTCAAGGATTGAGTCGAAACCCCGAGATGATATGCCTCCGATTCGCCCAGACTCATAGCATTGAGCGCACGAGCGAGTCGAAACAACACGACCGCCCCAATGAGAGCAACGGGAACCGTTACCGCGATCGCACGCCATGTTGCCCCGCCGAATCCGCCAAGCAACCAAAATGTGAGACTCCGAAGTTGCTCTTCGTCGGCGAGGAAGGTCATCAAACCGATGCCTGCCCCCGCGAAACTGTTGAGCGCGATTCCCGCCAGCAGCAGCGTCACCGTGGGAACGCTTTCTTGAGTTTGGGCGATTTTCCACACACCGACCGTCACGAGGATGCCACCGGTGAACGCCGCGACTGGCACACCCCAGATTCCCAAGAAGCCGCTCCCGACGAGCACGATCCAGAACGCCGCTCCAAGACCCGCGCCCGCCGTCACGCCGATTAACCCCGGATCTGCGAGTGGATTGCGGAAGATTCCCTGCAGTGTCGCGCCGGAGATGGCCAAGACTGCGCCGACGATGGCGGACAATATAATGCGGGGAAATCGGACGTAGATTAGCACTTCAAAGCCATCTTCGTGGAAAAGCAGAATGCGAGGGATACGCCATGGGAGGATTTGGTATGCCCCTATACCCGCGGCTATGCAAAGCGAAATTGGCAGTAAACCGGCAAGGATGAGGAGGATGTTCGTTCGGTTTTGCATGAGATGTGTCCCGCTTGAGAATTGCTCAGCGATGTGCTATAATGAGAATGCTGTGAGTTGAGTTGCCAAAGTTTGTCGCGACTGCAAACAGCGGGCTATAAGAAGTGCCCACAAACTCCCTGTGCCATGAATTGTCCCTCGGTCTTATAGATGCCATAGTAGCCAATTGGAGTTCCGGTATAATGGTTGACCCAAAAGACATTCAAGCAACTTGCGATGACATCGTCCGAGAGTTTGCCCCCCTGAAGATTATCCTCTTCGGTTCCTATGCAAATGGAACGCCTACCGAGGATTCGGATGTCGACCTGTTGGTGGTGATGCCCATTCCGGAATCGCAAACCCGCCGCTTAACGGTAGAGATTCGGCAACGTATCCCGCGCCGCTTTCGCATGGATCTGGTTGTCCGTTCGCCGGAAGAAATCGCTTACCGCGTTTCGCATAACGACTGGTTTCTCCGAGAGGTCACACAGGAGGGACGGGTGCTTTATGTATCCGTTGACCCTGGAGTGATGACTGACAGTCACTCCCCCTTTGCAACGAAATGTCCCTCCGCTTCATAAATTCCCGTAAACAGGTCAAGTGCGGCGCGCCCGCAACGGGGACCGAATCCCGACAAGTACAACCCGTCCATCGCGACTACGCGCTTATTCCGACCGGCGGGTGTCTGAGCCAAACCGGGGACTTTGAGCAGCCCTTCAACTCCGCCTATTGATTTTAGCCCCGACTCGAAGAGTATATAAACATCCGGTTGCGCGGCGATAACGGCTTCCGCGGTCATCGGCTTCGTGCCTTCGATTTTTTCCGCGGCGTTAGCCGCACCTGCGATTTCAATCATCGCCCCTGCTGCGGAGTTTTCGCCAAGCACAAAGGCGGTCTGTGGTCCACGCAGGTAGAGGAACAAAGCCTTGCGTTTTGGCTGGCCTTCGCGTGTAGCAAGTTTCGATTCGAGCGATTCAATGTGCTTCGCTAAAGCTGAAATCAACTCCTCGGCTCTTTCTTGGCGATTGGCTGCCGTTCCTATGGTACGGAGACGTTGTTCGGCTTCGTCGAAGGTTCTCGGTTCTCTGAGAAGCAGCACCGTCACTCCAGCAGCGCGCAATTGCTCGACAACTTGGGGCGGCTTCACGTCTTGGCGGCCTATTACTAGCGTCGGTCTCAGGTAGAGAATCCCTTCGGCGTTGAGCCGATACTGGTAGCCGACGGATGGAAGTGTTTTCACCACCTCCCTCGGATAGGTGGCAGATGCGTCGCAGCCGACGATGTTCGCATCGAGTCCGAGCGCGACGAGAATCTCGGTGATGCTGCCGTTAAGTCCGATGATTCGCTCGGTTGAGTTGATGACAACGGTTTCGCCGCTGGCGTCGGTCACTTCGACGGGCTGCGCGTCGGCGGTTAATGAGAGCAGAAGCAACATCACCGTAACGTGTCGTATTTTCATTGATGGCTCCTCAGGTGAAAATGATGTAATTGTCAAAGTTGCCGGCTCCCATCGGGTTGATGGACGTACTCGAACGTGATGAATCCGCCGTCCGTTTTGTTCGCGTTGTCCTTGTAGAAGCCAACGAAGCGAAGCTTGGCGTACGTTCCATCCGCCGCTTGAACGATGAAAACACGATTTTCCAGAGGGAGAATCCAGTGATTTGGGGGACCGGTGTAGATGTACCATCCTTGCTCGCTTTGTGCGACGATAGCGAGGTTCGCGTCCGAATCGGCGATGTACCCGCCCGAGGGTGCTTCGTTCACTTCGCTAAACTCCACATCCGTAAGCATCACGGCGCGACCCTTTCCTGCGCCGCTGATTCCCCCATTGAGTTTGACCTTCGTGCGTTGAAAACCGAGATCCCAATTCATCGAATTAGCCGGGTCTGCGACTTCGACGACATCACCCGTAGCGAACGAGAAATAGGTCCACGCCTCTCGGCTTGTCGCGTCAACCGTGAACGTTGCGGCCTCTTGAACGGTCGAGGCGACACCAACTTCCTCATCGCCTCCACAACTGAAATAGAAAAATACGCTGATATAAAGGACTGCCCACACAATCAATCTCCAAGTGGCGAGAGTTTTAAAGCGTTTCATTGTTCCCTCCTATTTGCTGTTCCAATTGACAGACTAGACAGATATCGGGATATCCATGTCTGCTAGGGTTTTGGTGCTATCATCGTTCAATACCAACATGGCTTGCGCGATGGTTCCGGCAACTTGGTAAAATTCTTCGGGCGGCATGGCGAGATCAATGCCTCGGTATTTGAGGTGAATATGCCCTTCAAGACATTGATAGACGGCACATACATTACAATTGGACAACGACTCTCTCGTGTGTTTCATGTTCTTGATTTCCTTTCTTAATGTTAACGGTGATGCAGAATTGGTTATGCTTCACCACCGAGTAGATGCGTATAGAGCTAGTAGAATCGAGAAACAGGTAATTGACAGATAAGCCGATTTTCTTCCGCGTCGGCATAGTACGAAGCGCATGAACAGTTGGAGCAGATATAGTATCCACACAACACATGCGCATGACAGTTGACGAGACCAATCGCCGCGATCATTGTCGAGCGATAGCACAACGGTAAGTAGCGCGAGAGTTGATAGCAACAGTCCGGCGATCACACTGAGGTAGCAAATCCTATCCAATTTCTCAAGCGGCGGTAAATGACCGAATATCGTCAGAAATCGTTTGCGTTTGAGTTGAATCTCTTGGACTAGGTAGGTCACCGAAGCGACACATGCGAATGCGAAAGCGCCATTCGCAAGTAGAAGAGTCCTTGAAGACAGTCTCCAGCTAATCGGCTGCAAGAAGGTCGTGAAAAGAATCAGGGCGACAATGAAGAATAATGAGGTGAAGCCGGAATACGCCAAGAACTGAGTTTTCTTGAGTGCCATCTTTTCCTCACATGGTGAATTCGTTCAGGTTACACGGAATGAGCAATAACTCGGTAGTCGTCTATAGTCGGTTTAGTAGGTTAGAGATAGACCGCCATAAAACGAACGCCCGGCGAAAGTGTAAAAACTTGGTATCTTGAAATCGAAAATGTTATTGATGCCGACTGAGGCTCTGAGCCATGTGAGGATTTGCTTGGATCCTCTCAGGTTCCAAATCCAGTGGCTCGGCGCGTACTCCTCATCTTCAAGCACCTTGTCGCCATCGTCATAGAAGCCCCATTTGCTCCCGTAACGCCCGTGGAGATTCAGGTTGAAGCCAATTCCCTCGTTTGCGTAAGTTAATTTGAGGTTGCCGCTGTGTTTCGAACGATTCAGCAGTGTTAAGCCGGTTTCCTCGTCTTCCCCATTGAGATAGGCGTAGCCGACTGCCGTGGCGAAACCCTTGATGGAACGCGTCACCACCTCGACTTCGGCTCCCTCGGTGAACGCCTCGCTGACATTGAAATACTGGAATTTACTTCCGCCGAGCACGCTTTTCCCCACGCGCTCCGCTTCGATGAGATTTTTTAGATTGTTCCGATACAGGTGCAGCCGCCCGAGTAACGCAGACCGGACCTGGTATTCAAGTCCAAGATTCCAACTGTTCGATGACTCGGGTTGAAGCGCCGGGTTTCCAAGCACCTGATAGCCGGAAGTCGGATTGCTGAAATCGAGATAGAGGTCTTTGAAATCGGGGGCGCGGAAGCCTTGACCGAACGAGGTGCGGACGGTGAAGTCGCCGGTTACCCGATATAATCCGCTCAATTTTGGGCTGAAGTGTGCCCCGAATTCGGAATGATGATCGAGTCGACCACCGACGACGAGCGCGAGATTCGGCTTGGGACGAAATTCGTTTTGGAAGAAGAGTGAGTTGGTTGTGACATCTTTTTCGCCGCTGGTAATGCGCTGAGATTCGAGGTTTTCGAGGATTAGTTCCCCACCAACGGTTAGTTGGTTCTTCGCCCCGAGCGCAGTATCAAACTGTAGCTCGCCTTTGATTAGGTCCTGAATCGTGATGTTCGAGGACGTGGTGAGGGAGGTGCCGCGGTCAATAACTTTAGAATCATCACGGTAGCGGGTGGCGTAGATTTTGCCCGCCAGTTTTGAATCCAAACCGGGCCGATATGCCGTTCCGACAGTTGTGCTAAAATTGTCAATATCGCCGAGACGGTCGAAGACCACGCCGCTGTTTTCGCTGACACCTTCCTGCGCTTGAGCGAAATACTGGCCGGAATATTGGAGTTTCGCGCGCCGTGTAAGTTGATATTCTGTCCGCACCGATTGGGTGAAATTCTGATAACCGTCGATTGTGGTCGAAGGATTTGTTTCGTCCAAGTCAATCGGGTCTCGGTGATTTGCCGCAAGTGTTATCAGCGCGTTGAGCTTGCCGCGTTTAATCTCAACCGTTCCGCGGCTGTCGATTGTGCTGTGTTCCTCAAGGTTATTCGTAAACTGGAGGGCAAATGGGGATGAGGCACCGCGAGTGATAACATTGATGATGCCTCCCATGGCGTCACTGCCAAAGAGCGCGGACGATGCGCCTTTGACAATCTCAATCCGCTGGACGTTTTCGACAGGAATACGCGCGAGGTCAAGTTTTCCAGCGATTCGACCGACCTGCGGCTCTCCATCAAGAAGGATTAAGACGTAATCAGATGCGAGGCCCTGGAGTTGAACGCCATCGCCGTGAGCGTCTCGGTGAACGACGATTCCCACGTGATGCTCAAGCGCCTCGCCAATGTTCTCCGCACCCGTGGCTTCAATCTCGTTTCGTGTGATGACCTCGGTGATGACCGGGGTGTCTTTCAGCAGGCGCTCGGTTTTAGTACCGGTGATGACAATTTCGTCCATTTCAAAAACGTTAGCTGTTGATGTGATTTCGGGGAAACTCAACCCCACTCCGCTGAGGAGGACAAATATGAAGAACGCACTGAAACGTCGGTCCCGTAGCCGCATCGATTCACTCCTTTCCATGTGATTGTCTTGACAATCGCGGTGCGATTGACTTATCTTAATAGGCACAGAAAAGGCGATGGGCGCACAAAGCCCCCATAGATTGGTAGATAGAGAATTGGGAAATAGCTAACAATTGGCCGTTGGGAGCTGTCCCGTTTCTATCGGTCGCCTTTTCTGGGTTTCAATTTATGATTATGAGTCTCAGTCTCAATATAAACGCGCAGCGTTACCTCCTCGCTGCGTTAGTGAACATTGAACGGTCCGCCACTCGGCTCCTCCTTCAGATCGGGACGCGTTGAGTCCGAGAATACTTCGTGAAGTTCGAGTTTGTTTGATCCGGTAAAGGCTTCTGGAGGAAGCGTGCCGGATTGCGCGTGTCCCTTTCGGAATTCGTCCGATTCTACCCAGTTCTCGAAATCTTTCCGAGATTCCCAAAGCGTGAATACGATGTAGGGATCTTCATCATTCACCGGGCGCAACACTTGGTTTGAGACGAAGCCGGGCATTCCGTCAACGAGTCGAGCACGGTTGCGGAACCGCTCTTCAAAGGCTTCGGCGTACTCGGGAGCGACAAATATTCGGTTTGCAACTGTAATCATCTAAACCTCTCATTAATGATAATGAGTCTCATTATCATAATAAGGATAGTAGTTAACGTTGGGGCTAACATAATAACGCTATTTCCCCACCGGTGGATACAGAAATACGCCACTCAAATATAATATCACAATTTGCGGTACTTATGCAAGATAAATAAACGATAGTTTCCTGTAAGTAATTTGGACGGTTGGGTCTCACTCGAATTTTGGTGCTGCACGGCGGGGCAAGGGGATTTCTATGGGATCTCTATCGCCTTCGCTAGTCGCTCAGTTGATCGCTCACTATTCGTTCGCTCGATCTCCGCCTACGGGTTTGATGTTACACGGTTTTTCGTTCAACCCAACCGCTGTACGCTTGTACAAAATCGAGCTGAAACGCCGTGGATAATTCGGATTGTGAGGATGGAAATTATCTTGCACGCCACTCTTTATCCTCCTGAGCGGATGATGGCACTGTCATTTTACCATAAGGGCTAAAAATGAAAGGGAATCGACGACATTTTAGAATCTCAATCCCAAGCTGACGCGGTGCGCTTGCTGCAGATGCCCGAAATCCGCGAAAGCGTAATCAAGCGAGAGCGCTGTCGATGAAAGAGTTGTATTGAATCCAAATCCGATCGTAATTCCCTCTTCGTCCTTAGCGGATTCGGGGCCTAGACGCAGCTTGTAACCCCCTCGAACAGACGCGGTTTTTTTGTACCAATACTCTAGACCGAAGTGCAGGCGTTCGCTATTGTCGGTCGGATGATTGCCGTCTATGGCAACTGTGAGGAGGTTGTTCGCGTCATCAACTAGGTCATACGCGATACCGAGGCGAAAGTTGGATGGCAGTGGGAATTCGACGGTATCCAACTCTACCTTACGGGTAGGATTCGTCGTATCCGGGAATGGACGGTAGTCGGCGGTCCGGGGGTCTCCCGCCTCTTCGGCACCCGCCTGGAGATCAGGCCCGCCGAAGCTCATCTCCGGCCCGAAATTCGAGAAGCACATCCCGATTCGCAGACTATTCCACCCTGTATGATATAGGGTCCCGACATCAACCGCCATTCCCTTGGCGCTTTCCCGATGTATCTGCTGTTGAATGAATTTGGCATTGACGCCAAAGGAGAGCTTCACGCCGGACTCTTTCTCGTAGAGTTGTCTGGAGTACGCCAACGAGACAGCCGCATCCCATGCGGAGAACCAGAGGCCGGTGCCATCCGGTTTTGCCAGCGTCGTGATTTCCATATCGGGGACCGAGAGGAAGGTCACGCTTGCTCCGAGTGTGCCGATTTTTTCGACCGGCGTGGCAAAGGCAAGGAAATTGTATCGCGTATCGGCGAGCCAGACGGTATGCGTACCCGAGAGGCCCGTTGCGGTGAGTTGGCTCAGTCCTGCGGGATTCCAATAGATGGCGGTAACGTCGTCGGCAACTGCACCAAACGCGCCTCCCAAGCTGTCCACACGGGCGCCCGGTCCGATTTTCAGAAACTGAGCGCCGCTCGTTCCCACGTTGGTCACGGCATAGCCATACAGTGAACACAAAAACAGAGCAGTGAAAAGAAGCGTGAAAAACGTCTTTAGATGTTTAGAGCAAGTATGCATGAGTGATGTGCCAATCTGTTATCTCGCGTTCGAGTCGTTTGGAGGACATTGGCTACGGGTTTCTTCTTTGATAAGGTGATTGCAAATGAACCTTCATCGCACACTCTATCGCCTCACTTATTCTCATCCTCAGGATCCCTCGAGGCTGGTGCGCAGTGCGCACCCTACAAGAGAAAGAACAAAGGTTTATCGAACTATGGCGAATCGACTGACCTTGTTCCCGATGACGGCATTCGCTTCATCGCGAGCTTCGACGTGATAAATGTAGACGCCGCTGGCAAGCGCCTGATTGTTGTAACTGAGTAGGTCGAAAGATTCCGTGCCCCCCTTGTCACCCTGCGCCAATCGTTCCTCCGCATTGAAGGGCGAGGTGTGTTCATGTTCAATCTCCCGCACCAATTCGCCAGCCATAGTATAGATTCGCACCGTGCATCTCGGCGGAAGGTGGGTAAAGAAGATTTTGTCCGTTCCTTCAGAAATCACAGCCCTGTTCGTAACGAAGTAAGGATTGGGAACGACTCGTATTCTATCCAATTCAGCAGTGATATCATCGGCGATGAGCGTCTCGCCGCCGGTGTTGAGCAACAACTCGTCGCCGTCTTGGGGGGCGCCGATTCCGCCCATTTTAACGGTGAACACGTCTCCGGCGGAGATTTCACCGTTGGGATCTCTGATGAAAACGTAACCTCCCCGTATGAAGATCCGAAAGAAACCGGGGGTGTCGTTCGGGCGGTATTCGTCAAGCCAGCCCGCGCCTGTCAGAATGGCGTAACCGTCGGCACGTTCGGCGTTGAACGGAATTTCTTCCCCAGTGTCTTCGTCCACAACTTTGACATGTGTATCGTCAACAAAGGATATTGAGTAGGTATGCGGTCGGTAGTAGGTTGACCACCAGATATTGGTCCAAGTGTTCTCTTCAACCCCGGGAGACTGGATGTCTACATTCCAACCTGTCACCGTGCCCTTGGTCAAATTTACACTTTCGATTGGGTTTTCGTTCGGATGACCGTAAGTCACGTCGACCCCTTTTATCCTCAGGATGATTCCATCAAACATGGGGGAAAGGACTTCAACCGCCGCGATTTGCGTTGGATCGTACCACCCGAAGGATTGTTTTTGTACTACAATTTGGTCGGTGGTCATGTCGATAATTTCATACGCGGGCGGCTGGTAGCCGGGTCCCGTAATATACGCACCCGCATCCTTCGGTTCGGCGCCGTACCAAACAATCTTATACTGATGTCCGGTGACATTCTTGGGGGCGATAATCATTGGCTCGACGGTGATGCTTCCGGTGCGCATAAAGGCGTTGTCCGCGAGATCGGCAGAAGCGTCACGATGCCCTGCGGGGTTCGCGCGGGGAGTCACATGAACCATCGTCTCGATCTGGCTGCTCTCCATCGCGATAAGCCCGGTTTTGGGATTGCCGGTGTCGTATGAGGTGACGGCGTAGGTGTATTGAATCCCGTTGGTCAATCCTTCATCTGTATAGAAGGTCTTTATGCCTGCGTCTTCGCCGAGCGCTTGTGAAGGCGTGGAAACGACGCGGAAGATGTCACCGGCGACAGGGGGTCCCGAGGGGCCATCCGAAATCTGCACATACAACCCGCCAAAATAGATTAGCGCCCCGGAACGATACTCCCCATCGGGATAAACTTCGCCAGTGTTAGGATTCATGACCACGTATCCGCCGCCGTCTGCCGGGAATTGAGGGTTATGCGCCATCACTTCCCACAGCGTTGTATTGATTACTTCGTAGGTGTTGCTGGAAGCGAACTTGATGACGTAGACGGCATTCTTGAAGAAATCGGCAAAGAAGGGTTCGTCGCCTACGGCGGCAATGGTTGCGTCCGATTGTTTCCCTACGTGTGACGCCGTGAGAAAATTGCCGGTGGCGCTGGGTTTGTCGAACTCGGCCAGTATTTCCCAATCCTGCACCGGATCGCCGGTAGATTCATCGTACGCAGTATCCCGCCTGTAAACACGATAGCCTTCGAAAACCTTCTCCGGGTCGGTTATGTCGACGTACTCTTCGATACTTTTATTTACTCCTTCGTGAACCCATCCTCCGGCGCTTTCCCAGACGAGAGTCACCTGTCCATCGGCGGGATACGCCGCAACTTTCGGGGAAGGCGGCGGGGCGGGCGCGACGTAGTCATCGTCATATAACTTCTGCGCCCAGTCGGATGATGCTTGCAGCCCTTCAAGTCCTTCACCGATCGCCACTGCCGCGATGATATTAAATGTCTGTCCCGGAGCGAGTGAATCTATAGGACCGTAGGACTGAATGAAACGCTGATCGTCGTAGTTTGCGGGAAGGGGATCGACACCGGGGACACTGATTAAGGCGTACATCTCGGCAGCGGTCGATGGATCGGTGGAGATTGTAATCCGTTTGTGCGCCGCAAACGGTATTTTGGCGTTAGCGTCCTGAGCGTTGTCGCCAATGTAGGCGTCCAAGATACGTAGACCGACATAGCCGGTCGACGAGGCGTTGGAATACCCGTAAGAGAGGTAACGGTTCGGGTGGGCATCGGGATTAAGGGCATCGGGAGTTTCATCCAACGCAACGAAATCATCAGCGGAGTAATTCGCCGTTCCGGTTTCACTGCTGGAGACATCCACGTCGTATCGGAACGCCATGAATACATCTTCCAAGGTCTCCTCACCGACATTGGTGACCTTGTATTCCAAGATGAAGAAGTCGTAGAGCGGCGCGTAACTCCATTGGAATCCGTTAACCTCTATTTCTAATCCGAGGATTAATTCCAGGTTTGCCTCCGGGTTGGTATCGGAGCAATTGAACCGGATTGATTGACTTGTCGGTGTTCCTTTTGTCGTCACGCCCGGTTTGTTTGAAATGACCTCCGGCGAATCGTCGGTGGGCCAGATTTCGGACTGCCGCCCATCCGAGTAGGAGACGCCAACCTCTCCGCCCTTCTTGGCGCCGATCCAGATGTCTCCCTCGTAGATGTACGAATCGTTTGTGCCGGCGGGCCACCATCCCGAAGGATTTAGGGTCGGGTTGCTGGGGTAGCCGACGACGGCAGTGTTGTAAACGGCTGAGGACAGATTGCCGACATCAAGCGCCTTCCAATCTATGCCGGCTAATAGAGGTAAGGTTGAAATTATGAATAAGGCGGCTGTAAGTGTTACTATCCGTGAGAAATTTTCGCCGTTGCCCTGTTTCGTGTGTTTCATTGTATGTCTCCATAGTGAGGCAACAACGCCTCTCCTATAGTATATGAAATCAAAATATCTTTCATGAAACGGCTCGTAACTCGTATGGCTGAACCAGAACATCTGCGGAAATGCCAAGTCCCTCGTGCAATTTCCGAATCATGTCAAGAGACAATGCACGTTGTCGATTCAAGACTTCTGACACGTAGGATTGGGGGCCCAAGTAAGGTTCAAGATCTTGACGAGACAAACCTTTACTTTCCATGTGGTGAAGGATGGTCTCAACCGGATCTGGGGGCGGTATGGGGTAATGTTTCTGTTCGTATGCCTCGACCAGCACATGACCAGTACATCAAGTTTATCCCCCTCTGGCGAACCGTGAGGTGCTTCCCAGACCCGTTGAATCTCACGCAACGCGGCTTCGTGGTCTGCTTCGGTTCTGATTGGTTTAACATCCATGATTATCGCCTTAAATCGTCGCGGGGTTTATTCTATCATATACTTGGTGCGTACCTACAAATGGAATGTAATCAATACGGTATTGATAATTGATTGCGGCTACCAGACGATAGGAATTTCCCTTAATGTTGAATATCACCCGATTATATTGGACAAAACTGGCATTCCGATAAGCAGCATTTCCATCAGAAGGGGTTGTCCAGTCGGCACATCTTACACTAGCATACCATGCACGAAGAGGCTGTTCGGCATCAGAATACCTCTCCCAAAATTCACTCAACGCCCTCCGCAAAATTATTCTCATGTGTGCGTGATATCACTGCCACTGATTAGGAGGTAAAGAATGCGTTTCACGCGGTAACCGAATCATTGGTATTGAGACAACTGCTCACGGTAGTAATACCAATTCGCTTGAATAACAGTGCATATAGTGCTTTCCATATATTATTGTGACAACTGTTTCACTTCACACCAAACCCCGTAGGCGGGGCATCTTGCCCCGCTTTGGACAGAATTGATTGACGCTATTAATGCACTGCTAATATATAGAAATGGTATAAGTACTACTATGCGGCATCCTCTTCCGGACGATCTCAGGTCTACCTCCAACTCATTGCGCAAACAACTTCTGCGATCTACCGATTAGAAGATGCCTATGAAGAAAATGTCTTCGAGTGCGAGAATCGCCATAACTACACCTACAACTACCAAGAAGACGCAGGAGACATAATTAGTTGACACCGCCGACGTACGGTAATAGTCATTCATGACTGGGACAATTTCTTTGAGCACGGAACGATGCACCCGCTGCTTGACCTTGATGGTCCCCGTTCCCATCCAGGATTGGACAGCTACTTGCAGATCAGCATCAACAGATGTGAGCCGTATCACGGAAAGACTCTCTTCGTAAGGCATCTGCAGTTTTTGGAGCGCCGCGACCAGCGCTTCGCGAAACGACGTATCCGTAACAGCGTACGCGACATAGCCTTTGAGTTGATACCACATCATCACTAGGACAACCCCGGGAAGAAGGATGGTCATCCAACCCATGATTTCGCCGGAAAAGGATTTCAAAGACAATACAATGCTCGGCACCAAAATAACGAACATGAAGGAAAGCAACCATCTATTGGAGACCAAGAAAGGTCGCTTCGTCAAAATTGCCCTAATTCCAAGCCCGAAGAAAAAGATCGCCATGATTCCAAACATTATTGGAAAGAGAACCGAATATATTGTGTCGAAGTAAGCGGTTTCCACCTTTTATGTCTCCTGAAATGAAAAGGTCTTCAAATTAAGTAAATGCTAATTCCGACGATAGGAAGTGCCGCTCCCATGACTACCCAGAAAACACAGGTGATCATATTCGTAGAGACGGATGATGTACGGAAATACTCGTTCATCGCATTGACGACCTCTTTAAGCATGGAGCGGTGCGCCCGATGTCTTGTCTTGATAGTACCCGTTCCCATCCACGATTGAACAGACACCTGCAGGTCGGCTTGGACAGAGGTCAGCCGCATTACGGAAAGACTTTCTTCATAAGGTAACTCTAGCCCTTGAAGTGCCGCGACCAGTGCTTCTCTAAAGGACGCATCCGTGACAGCGAATGCGACATAGCCTTTCAGTTGGTAACACATCACTACTAGCACCAACGAGTATAACAGGGGCACGACCCAGCTCATGGGATCGCCGTCTAAAATCATCACGGAAGAAAGCCCCATCGGCACGAATAAAACGAACATCATCGCGAGTGGCCAGCGGTTTGAGATTAAAAAGGGGCGCTTGGTCAAAAGCCCTTTCAGTCCGGTTACCAGAAAAAAGATTCCGATTACCCCAGTAAGAATTGGATACAGCGTGGTAAAGTAATCAAATCCCATGTTCTAAGGCTCCGGAAAATCAAAACTACTAGTCAAGCTGGCACAAGCACAGTGTGTGGCAACTAGTGGGTGAAACCTCCATAAGTCCAATCTCCTTGACTTCTGTCAAGATGGGTAAAGGCATACCTCGACAGATTGGCACTGCTTCTGCAATTTGACGCTCGGATAAACCGAAGGCAAGCGTGCAGTGCGGAACCCACTTCCCAACTGCGTAGTATTCCGATTGTTCCTGTGCGTGTGTCTTGAAAATTTGATGAAATGCCACGTGTACATCCAACAAGTACTCGTTAACTGTTACGCCCAAGAATATGACACCTTGCACCCCGGGGAAGATGCCCACATTGGAAAGTGACTTTGGAAACGGTGCGACACTCGCCGCAAGACTTGCAAATTCTTCCTCAAACTGGCGTGACTCAATGCGGTTACAAACGCCTAAGGAGAAATGCGGATGGTAACCGGCATCCAGAATAGAACAACTAATCCCTGCTTCCCCGATAGCGTTCCAAGCACCAAGAATCTGTTTCTCTGCTTGAGTGGCAAAAACAGTTCAACAGCAAATGGCATGAATTAACTTCAAAAACGGTCAAGTAGAACAGCGAACTAGCTCAGTTCCCAAATCATGAAAAACCTAGAATAGGGCTTGGTTGGCAATACCGAACGTATGCGCTCAACTTGTCCCGTAGAATTTCCTATCACGCTCCCAAATCGGCCGATTCCTTAGAAATCCAAACTCACGCCCATCATCATCAAGCGTGGGCTGTTCCAAGAGAGCGGATTTGAGTGCTTTCTGGAGTTGAGCGGTATGCCGTAGCGGTCGTATGTCACCGCATCGATTATGTCGTCCAGATTCCTCGTGTTGAACACATTCCGAACATCGGCAAAGATGGTGTATGTCAACTCGCCAATTCGGATTCGTTTGCTCAGAAGCATGTCAACGTTGTGGGTTGGCGGGTAGCGTTTTGAGTTTATATCGGGTTTGACTGGTGATCTCGGATTTGGCGTATAGGGCAAGCCGCTGCCGTACCTGCCAATCAAGTTGATGCCGACATCAAATGGCATTTGAATGTCCAACGACCCGGAAACGACATGCCGTTGGTCCCAAGCCAAAGGGTGGCTTTCCGTGACTTCGGGCTGTTGCCGGTAATAGGTAAGATAACCTAAGGACCGGCTGGAGCCCTTCCCTTTCGCTACGGAATAGGTGTAGTTAATCATGCCGGATATCGGGCTGCGTCCTATACGCCACTTGCGGGCGGTGAGTTCAAATCCTTGAACCCGACCGTAGATGTCGTTAATGAAGTAGCTGTAATCGTTAGTGATATCAACGTGGACGCTGCTCACCAGATTGTCGATGTCCTTGGTGAAACCGGTGACATTGACCGTCAGGTCGCGAGTCAATTGCTGGGCTATCCCGACTTCGTAGGCGACGGTTCTCTCCGGTTCCAAATTGGGGTTCCCTCTTCTGCGGATAGCGCCCCGCATATCAAAACTAAGATTCTCATAGAGATCGTCCCCGGGCGGAATCTGGTAGTAATGCCCGTAGGTAAAGTGCAGTTTGGCGCGGTCGGTAATGGGGAACGAGATGCCGAGACGCGGAGCAAGCATCTGTTTTACGGAAGGCTCGACCGGATCTTTGATGATGGGTAACCCGACTTTGTAGGTGTCTTTATCCAACTTGATAGTCCCGTCGACGTTGAGTTCAAGCGGATCCAACGGGTCGGCGGGGGAGTTGCCGTCCGGACTGTAGAGTTCGTACCTCAATCCGGCGTTGACTATCATCCCCTCGTACTCCATTTTGTCTTGCACGTACAGACTCATGGAACCGGGTTTTACGTCGTAAAACTCCATGTAGAGGTTCGAACTCCCGTAATTTGTCGCGCCGAGATTAAGAATATCGTTCGTCGAGAACTCAATCCCTGTGCGAATTTGGTGGTTCTCCGTTACTTGGCTGGAGAAATCGGCTTTCAAGATGTTTGAAGTCGTTTCTCGGGTCGTCCACGCGTTGTCATCCCCGGCAATAAAATAGTTTGTATCGTTGTATGCCTGCTGGGTCGGATTCCTGATTCGTCCCTCCTCCCGGTTCTCTTCAAAGGTTTTTTCCGGATCCCACGCGTTTTCTTCAAACGTCTTATTCAAGGGATCCCATAGTTTATCCGGTTGATGGCTTTCATAGGTGCGGTGGAATTGTCCGAGCGTCAACGTGTAGAACGTACCCGAGTTGAGATTGTGTGAGAACTGCAGGGACATGCTCCGCGCATCTCTGTTCGCCACCGGAATGGCGCTGGGCAAAAAGCGCAGTGAACCTCCGTATGAATCGGCTTCGCGCTGATCAAACAGCCCGCTTGCGGTGAGTTTAATGTCAGGCGCCACCTCGAATTTGAGTTTACCCTGAACCGTGTGTCCGGTTCCATTGCCGTTGGGGAGGTAACCTTCATCTCGCCGCAACTGACTTGCGGTGGAAAACGTTAACCGATTGCCCCACAGCGGCCCGCTGAGCGCAAATTCGCCAATATGGCTTGGATGCAGGTCGTAGTTTTTGGTATCGTTGAAAAGCCCGCTGTACTGGTTCAAATCCACGATGTACCCGTCCAATAGGGTTACCTGTTTCTTCTCGTAGTCGATGAGGGTGCCGTCGGTGTCGCGGTAGGGTTGGGGTGCCGTAATAACATCGCCCGTATCGGGATTCAATTTGGGTTCGCCGGTCTCCGGATCAATGACGGGAAGAAGGGGGTTGTCCGTCCTGTCGGCAAAGACGCCTGGGACAATTTCCGTGAAGACGACTTGTTCATCGCCGTCTTGCGCCGCCAACTCCTCAACCGTGACGCTCTGCCCGCGGTACGGGGTTTGGTAATCGTAGGGTCTACCGAGAAAGATTCCTCTGAATGGTTCCAATGCGACCGGGCGGAAGCCGTTGTCGGGGTCCAACCAGGGTCCGTATACGGGATCCCCGTGGTGCGTTCCCCACTGTCCGACGCGGTACCTGAATCTACCGGAGAAGTTTTGTGCTCCCGCTTTCGTAATGAGGTTTATCACTCCGGACTGCGCATCGCCGTGTTCCGCGTTGAACCCTCCAGTGATGACTTCCATTTGTTCGAGCGAATTCGTGCTAATGTTGACGCCCAGACCTCTGCCGATGGGATCGTTCACCGGGATGCCGTCCATGAGGTACTTGACTTCCATCGAGCGTCCGCCTCGTACGTGGAGCGTACCTGTAGAATTGAGTTGCGTGACCCCCGCTTGGAGTTGGAGAATCCCGTTCACGGTGTCGCGGGGCATGGCGGCAATCTCCTCCGCTTCAATGATTCGCGTTGATTGGGTGGCATCGCGCTTAATCAGCGGTTTGCCAGCGGTCACGATGATTTCTTCGAGCGTGACTACGTCGGTAGTGCCCAGAGCGAAGTCCAAGGTCGTGGTCAGCCCGGCGAACACCTTGGCGTCCATGACGGTCTGCGAACTGTAGCCCGCTCGTTCAACCCTAAGATTGTAGGTGCCCGGCACGACATTGGCGATAACATAATATCCGTTTTGGTTGGTGGTCGCGGTGTCACTTGTTCCAAGGACGGTTATTGTGGCATTCGCCAAGGGGGTGCGGGTTGCTTCAGATGTAACGACACCTGAAATCTTTCCGGTGAGAGCGGCCGAGGCGGTGCGGTAACTTGAGGGTCCCGCAATCAGAAGTACAGTGAGGCAAAGGGTAGGTATCCAGGAGAAGAGAGTTGTTTTTTTCATTTGTTTATCCCCTGAAAAACGAGAGATTGAACAACGAATAAAGTTTTGAGATGTCCGAAACGTACGGAGGCTTAAGCCTCCAGGAGCTGATGGAGTGTTAGGCTGTTGAAGACGTAGCGGAATTACAACGGCTTCGTTACACCATTACAGTGTAAGACAAGTCTACAATGATTTGAATCCCATAGGATTATAGCAGAATTTTCTTCACTGGTAAATACTATTGCAGAATTTTTTTAACATCTAATACCAGTAAACAATTGAACGTGGGAGTACAGTGAAGGCAGGATTGTCTGGCGTGTCAACGGATTTCGTCAGTGATTCAGACGGCTGAACATTGAGGACAGAGATTTGATTATTGAGGGTTGAGAACAGGGAAAGAAATCAGAGGAGGTCTTCTGGCGATTTTTTCAGCGAACGGATCTACAACGACTCCACAAATGCAATTAATGCATCTCTTTCGCTCGTAGACATCTGTTGAACCGCCTCACGCGAGGCGTCAGCTTCTCCTCCGTGCCACAGAATTGCTTCCAGTATGCCTCTTGCCCTGCCATCGTGAAGTAGGTTCGTGTGGCCGTTAACGGTCTTGATTAACCCGATACCCCAGAGCGGCGGGGTACGCCATTCGGAACCGTCTGCGAGAAAATCGGGGCGGTTATCCGCCAACCCGGGTCCCATGTCGTGTAACAGCATGTCAGTGTACGGGTAAATCGTCTGGTTTGAAACGGCGGGAACATCCGGTAACACTCCCGTCTGCAAAGTCGGAATATGACATTCCGTACAGCCTGCCATCTCAAAGAGTTGCTCCCCGCGTTGAACAACGGGATCGTCAAGATCCCGCCGTGCGGGCACAGCGAGGGTTTGGACGTAAAATGTTACGGCTTCCAAAATTTCATCGCTTAACTCCGGATCATCGCTGCGTCCATCATGTTGGGGTTGCCCGCTGGAGTTTTCGTGCGGCAGAAGTGAGGTCGTGACACCCATATCGTCGTTGTATGCGGAAGCGACCTGTTGAAGCAACGTCGGTTGATTCGCTTTCCAGCCAAATCGCCCGAGGCTGGATCCGTTTTTTTGGACATTCCATACGAAGTTGGGTTTCCCCGAGATGCCGTCACTATTCTCGTCCGCCTCGTCCGCCATGGCAAGGATGGTGGCTTCGGGAATGGCTTCGAGCAACCCCAGTCCGAACACGACGGGAGCCACGCGGGGGGAGAGTTTAACGTCATCCGGCAGCGGTTGATACGGATCAACAACCGTATAACTCGGGGTTCGCAGGTGTACGATGACACCGTCAGTTGTAGTGATTTGACCTTCGGTATAGTTGATGCGCACCTCGCCTTCAGGAGACACGCCGAAGATAGCGCGGTTATTGATTTGTGTCCCGAACCCGGGAACCGGCACCGGCGCCCCCGTTCCGTCGCCGTTTGGATTGGGTAGGCTCACGCGGAAAAGCATTGATGTGAACTTTTCGCCCGTAGTCGGGGCGCGCCCCCGACCGTCACGCGCATGACAGTTGATGCACGAGATGTTGTTGTACACCGGTCCCAGCCCCGGATTGACTTCCGCCGGGACGGTGACAAAGACGGCTTCAAACTCTCTATCTCCCACAAGATGCTCGGTCAGCCCTTCTACCGATAGGTTGGGCGCAGGGGTTGAAAACGCGTGACTTGTCGCGTCGAATACGGTTGTCTCGCCGCCAGACAGCGCCTTGGTCGGATTATCTGGCGTCGGCGAGCCGATGAGCTCCTCCGAACCACATGCTGTTATCATTATACACAGGAAAACGACGAGGAACGCGGAGCATATTGAATGGTTTAATTTCATGACCATGCTTTTTAGTGGTTTACTCGCTGAGTATTTAATGATTACAATACTGTCACAAGAAACCGTTCTACCACGCCCGTAGGTGCGGATTCTAACCGCACCGACTCCCAACATTTAACCTATGTTTTTAGATAGTAAACAACCTAGTCCATGGGTATCGCGAAAAAGCAAAACGTGTAAACGAACGCAATTCAGTTGCCATTCGCAAGTTACATCCCGTCCAATCAAGATTTAGACAACTTAGAAAGGAAGATATTCATGAATTACATGCAGAAAAAGCTTTGCGTAATTGGTGTCATGTTGGTTGCGGTCATTAGCGGTTGTTCGAGTAATGACATTTTCCGCGAGAGCGGCGAAGAATCAAACGCCGAACTTACGCTCGACGAGAACTACGATCAGGTCCGAAACGGCGTCCGACTGATTATGACATATGACGCTCAAGACAATTCTTTCAAAGGTACGGTGGAGAATACCACCGACGAGACCCTAAAGCAAGTTCGTGTTGAAGTTCACTTGTCAAACGGAACAGAACTTGGACCGACAGTTCCGGTTGATTTGGCCCCCGGCGCAAAAATACGCGTCGAACTAGCGGCAACAAGCGAGGGCTTTGACAGGTGGACTGCCCATCCTGAAGTCGGCAGCGGCGAACATGGTACCGGCGGGGAAGACGGTGAGCACAATTAAGAATGCTCACCGCAAACGCCGGCTAACGTCCCTTAGTTCCTGAATAGCAGGTACTCGATGGTATGGAAACCCTTTAGCGTGTCTTCAAGGCCATCGATCGACGACGCGCTCAACGTGTTGCCGCTGGAGAGTACTGCATCGAGGTCCACGCGATTAACGGGCCAGCTATCAAGCGCCGGGTCGAGTCCTTGGGTATCAACCGGACCAAACAGGAACGCCTCGCTTTGCTCCCACGGGCGCCGCGCAGCTTTCCATGCCTCCTGCGCTCTCTCTAGGTTCGTTTGGGTCGTACTGGATTGTAGTTCTCTCACCGCGTTTAGCAGTGTATTCGCTTTATTATCCAGATCGGTATACGTGGCGAGCACGACCTTGGTGGCAAAGTCGTCTAACATTGTGGAGGCGTCGAAATCATTGAAATCACTGCTTAACACCAACTTCAAGATATCCTCCTCCAGAGTTTGCTGAACCGTGCTGACAGCGTCAATTGCCGCTTGGACGGACGAACGATTCGCAGTGATTGAATCACGGAACGGGTCGGGGATTGCCCCGATGGCGTTGATCGCCGCCTGCACCACTCGCCGGAATCTGGAGTCGAGCGAGGAGTTCTTGCCCGCGACAAACTCGTTCAGTCCCTTGCCGTCGGCGGTATATTTGCCCATGTAGACATTCTGAATGCCGCGGATATTGTCTTGGAAGTCGGCGATAGAATTGAAGCTAAACTGCGATTCGACCAGTGTCGTGTCCCGTTCGTTGAACGGGTCGGAGATTTTACCGTTAGCCACCTCGTCGGCAATGACAATCATGCCGTTAACCATCTCTTGAACCGCGGATTTTTGCGACTTGTAAATCGTGCTTGATGTACCGGCGTTAGCGACCTCGGCAGCGAAATTTTCTCCAGACGGGTCCCATGCCCGACGCAACTGAGAGGCTTTCGATTTTAGATTCTCAGTAGACGCGCCCAGATATTCCAGTTCACGGGGCGTGATTTCCGAGACTGCCCGTCCGTCGCCGTCATCGTCGTCTTCGCCGCATGCGACGAGGAAAAATGATGTGGCGAGAAGGGTGGAAAGAGTAAGAAAAAAGAACCTTGTCGTGTAAGTGGATAAGTTGAATCTCATTGGATTCCTCCTTTTTGATTTGAAGTTAATATTGAAATCCGAAGCCGAGTGCCAAGGTATCTTCCGCGTTATCAATTTTCGATCCCAATCTCCGTGCGGAATAGTGTGCTTTGAAAACTAGCTGCGGATGGTGATGGTAATTTGTACCGAATGTCCAAGTTTGACGATCCCAACGCGGGTTGTCGAAAATCTCTCCTTCAACAGCAGCCATCGTATCGTAGTTATCGTAACGGACAAAAAGATCCAACACTGCGCCAGTATTCAACGATGATTTGAAGAACGACAACAGGTTGTAGCCGACTTCAAGATATCCACCGACGGCTTTGCTGCCGACTGGAGTTCGCTTTACGTTCAAGTTGTTTGAAAGGTTCCGATTGGCTTTGGAGACGAGGTCTGAATTCTGCAGCCTGCCGTAAAGGAATAAGCCGCGAGCCTTTAACGCACCGACCTCGTAGAAGCCGTGGAGATCGAAGATGCCGACATTTGCGTCATCCCACAAGTCCGGTTTAGGGCGGTTATTCGCACTATTGCCGAAGTAGCCGGACACACCCGCAACCGCTCCCGGAATGACGGTGTAATCCAGTCTGCCCACGAGTGCGAAATCCTCGGCATTTGCAGTTTCAAAACGCAATTGGTGACCGCCGACAATCCAACGGCGCGAGCTGAAACCGGTTGAGTCGAAGCCGTTGACGACTTGCGCTTGATAACTCAGCGCTCCAACCACGCCGAATAGTTCAATCCCGTTCTCATGCCAGATGGTCGGAATAAGATTCGATTCGGATTCGGGGCGAGTCGTAGTGAAGTAGTGTTGCGGACGATGCCTCTTGGAGAGGAGGCCTACGGGGACGATGATATGTCCAATCCGAACGTTGAATTCAGGCTTAATTTCAAATACGGCGGCGAGTTTCTCGACGATGACCTCGCCCCCTTTTTCGACCTCCATTTCGAACTCGCCGAACTCCTCAAGCTTGTCGAACTCCATCGTGATGCCGGTGCCGCCGTGTTCGAACTCTAACTCGGCTTCAAGTCGAATATCGTCGCTCATCCGGTACTTGGGCGCGACGACAAATCGCTCGACGTCAATGTGGGCGCGCCGCTCCGGATCGGTGTCCCAATCGAAGTTGGCATAGTTGATGATGCCGTAGCCCGACACTTTAAACTTCTCGGCATCGGTGGGTGCGACTTGAATCGCCAGGAGAAGAAAAGCAAAACAAGAAAGAACTCGCAAGTACACCTCCGATTATGCTATTAATAATGAGATTCAGTATCAATAACGAGGGGAATCAGAAACGGATACACTCGTCCGAATAGATAAGATGAATGTAAAATAGCCTAAATTGCTACTGAGACTCATTATCAATACGTAATCGCCCAAAAACAAATTTGTGTTATTATATAGTGCATGTGGAAGCTTGTCAAGTACTTTTTTGGAAAATAATTTGGAGAGAAGTTTCGTGGGTGTTCGAGAAGTTGTTTGAAGGATGCTTCGTAAAGATGGCTTCCGCGTCATCCTGCTCCGCAGATTGACAGTTGCATCAGGGAAGGCTTGCATTTGGCAATCCAAACCGAGCGGTTAGGGTGCGTGCACAGCAGAGACATGCAATGCAATTGTGGACGGAATAGGTTATGAGGAAATAGATGCTGCTACAATCTACTGACCGATTCACGCGGGTTTTCTAGCAGGTAGGCTATTTCGGAGTTTACGCGAACTACAACAGTATCAGCAATCCTCGGCTTGAATCGTCTGCAAACGCTCGAATATCCCAGTAATGATTTTTCAGTATTCCGGCGACAGCATCTGTTGAGCAATTCCCTCGCCTGAGCCAAATCACTTTCGAGGAATACCCATAGATTATACTTCGATCGCTGAAATCGGAATCCTTTGACACAATAAGATAGTTGTTGTCACGGGCGTACTCCCATAGCTAAATATCGTCTGCCGTATCCAAGCTGACATTTTGAACGTGAGTGGAATCAGGAAATATGTCTATCAGAAGGGAAGCTAGTTTAGGTGATAGGTTCTGATCGAATAGGAGTCTCATTCGCGAAAACGACCATCTGCGCTTTTTCCCTGTCCGCGGCATACGCTAGAGATGCCCGAATGTCGGTTTCGGTCAAATAGGGAAAGTCATCAAGGATCTCCTTGGGTGTCATTCCCGAAGCAAGGTATCCTAGAACATCGTAAACCGTGATTCGCATCCCACGGATACAAGGCTTACCGCCTCGTTTACCCGGTTCGATTGTAATAATGTCTTTGTAATTCATTGATCTGATTTCCTTCGATTGATTGTTCCCGAATTCATCCGAGTCTATTCGGACTGACATGACATTCTCCGTAGTACGCCTATCCTCAACTAACTCAATTAGGTGACTTGAAATGACGCTTTGAAATCAGAACAAGCAGGAAGCGCCAGGAACATAGTTTCGAGAGAAGGAAATGCCAAAGGTTATTGGCATCATGTCTTGGGATGGTAATGAAAAGAACGGTCTATCTACGCGCAATTCGAGGTTCAGTCTACTCTCCGTAAGACGGAGGAGTTCAATTCCGGCGACGACATATGCTCCCAATCCGGTGTCGCTCTCAGACTCATAACCGTAATAGTGGTAATCGTCGTACCGTTGTCCAAAGTCGTCGTTCAGTTGATTTCTTTCTTCGCTCGTTTCGTAGCTGGCGTTGACTATGGCTAACCCACCACCTACATAGGGCGATATATTTTGTTTATTGAAAAAGTAGCGCCCGCCGATTGACCATGCTAAAAAAGAGAAGCTGTCGCTCTCGTCGTCATAATCAACGTCGCGCCCGCTAACCCGATACTCGGTTCCTACGGCAAAGGACGGCGTTTCGTAATACCAACCGAACGCAAAACCGGGTTCAGCAATTATGTCCGTGCCGGGGATTGAGGTGCCGAGAATACCTACGTGCCAGAGGGATTCCCCTGTAATCTTCCGGTGAAGGCGGGCATTCACTCCGAGTCGGATCTGCGGTTTCGTTGGCGCGCGCCGGGGCGTCGGTCGTGGATATGCAGACGGCGGGTAGGTGGAAGTCTGCCGACATGCCGGCGCATTATGCGAAAGCGGAACTGGCGGAACGGGGCGCGATCGCCCGGTTCAAAGATGGGAAGTAAGGAAGGGTTTTACAGCGAATTGTTTAGTTAGGAAGGAGGAGCCTGCTGATGTCTTGCGTATCCAATAGAGAGATGAGGGAATATCTGGACGCACTCTTGCGCATCGATGACAGGAGTGCAGAATTGCGCTGTATGTGTGTGTTTTAGGCGTTCAACTGTCCACACCCTTCGGACAGGCAAAAACTCTTGAATTACGCAACCACAGCCGTAATTCTGCCCGTTATTCAGACATATCCCCATCGCCAAACAGCTCCAACTTGCCATTCTTGACCACTAGCACCGCTGGTTCGTAGACCGCGTCCCCGTTGGAATCAAAAGAGAAGCTGCCAAGAACCGTGTCAAAATCCTTTGTATCAGCCAGCGCATCCCGAATCGCATGTGAATCCGTCGATTGAGCATTCGATACGGCATTTGCCAAAATCTGTACAGAGGTATACACCAAAGCGGTGAAAAAGCCGGGATCGTCGTTGTATTGCTCTCGGAAATTGTGCACAAACGCCCGGTTCTTAGGTGTGTTCGCCGTGCGTGACCAAGACGCGAACGTGATGGTGCCCTCCGCGGAATTCCCCGCCTCCTCCACGCCGCTACTTGTCAGTAACGGCACAATGAACGGTATCTCGCCGGGAATGCCGACTTCACGCCCCTGAACAAGAATCTTCGACTGATCCACCGGTTGCGCGGCCACGAAGATCGCATCCGGATTCAAATCCTTAATACGTCTCAACTGCTCCGATAAATCGCTATCGCGCAAGTCGAAGGTTTCCGTCGCGACAATCTTCACGCCGAGCGCGTCTAGTGATTCTGTGAGGATGGCATCCGCACTCTGGGAATAGACGTCGTCGTTAGTGACCAGCTTGGCAACTCGTTGATAGCCGAGTGTGTCATGCGTAAGTTGCACGCCGCGGGGTATAAGCTTGTCCGCGGTAAGATTCACACGAAAAACGAAATCTCCGATCGCGCTCAACCCCTCCGCCGCCGATGAAGGCCCAATAGCCACAAACTGCTTTTCTTGCGCGACCGGGAAAGCCATTTGCACCTGAGTTGAACTCGTGGGACCGATGATTGCCACGACCTTATCCTCGTTAATCAGCTTATTGTATGCCTCAATCGCTCCTTCGATCGTGCTTTGATCGTCTTCAAGGATGAATCTCAGTTGGTGAGATCCAAGTTGTTTACGGTTAATCTCATCGCGCGCCATATAGAATCCGTTCAAAAACCTATCCAATTCCGGGTCGTCCGGTTCCAGAGAGTATATACCCGACAGGGAAATAACGATTCCCACCACAATCTCCTGTGGCAGTTCATCCGAACTCTCATTGTCGGAAAGAACCGTAACCAGTTCATCGCAGGCGTAAATTCCCGCAATTAGAACAATGTTGACAAGTAATAGAGCAATCGTCTTAATTTTATACATTTCGATCCTTTCTTGATTAGCAAGCCATTTATTTTCGTTAATCTAGCAAATCTATCGAGAATACGTTCCTCGTCCAATAAACGCCGGCAAGCCATGGAGACCTGCCGGCGTTGTGATTCTAGCGTTCGGCCATGGAGGGAACCGTCCGCTAGATTGTCGTTACTTGGGGGCCGTGCCTAACTGCGTATTCACTTGAAGCAAGAGCGTTTGAATTCCCCTATTCTAGCATTTGTAGAAAATGCCGCAAACGATGAGTAGCGAGGGGAGAGAGTCTATTCGTTCACGTTTTCGCATTGTGGCAATCCCTTGGTGCCGCGACTCAATCCGAGATGTGTAAATCATCGTCCTCACGCGCTTCAGGCTGAGGTTTGGCGTCCCCCTCCAAGAGTTTAAGCCCCTGTTCTAAAATCGCCTTCCGCTGTTTCATGCTGAGACCGGCATCGCCTTCATCCGTACGATCAATGCCACACTGACATAGCGGCACAAGAACCGTATCGGGCATGTCCTTGAAGGCATGCTCGATGACTTCGATGGGCACGCCGGGTGGGTATATGGGAGTCTGCACCGCCGCGACGCCGCAGCTGCACGATTTACCCTCATGCGGCAGCAATACCGTGCCGTCATCGTCTGTCGCCTTAACACCGCACGAAAAATGAAGCTCGTGCAAATCTTTAAGCGCGGTTTCCCTGACCTCTCGCCTGATGCTAGTATCGGAACTCCGAAATACGCATCCGCATGATTTACTTTCATCCGGCGGCTGAACCGCACTGTCTTCGTGTTCCGGCGCCCCAACACCACACTGACAATGCGGGCTATCGTCGGGCAGATGGTGCGGACAGCCGGCATCATCGCCCTTGTGTGCGTGTTCCTCCGATTCGCACGCACAATGCGGGTTGACCGGTTGGACTATGACAATATTCTCATGACTATGACACGATGCAAATATCAGAGCTATCGTTATCAAGAGGGGGATGTGCAATAATTTCATGGTATTCTCCTTGTATAGGTGCGACATGAGTGGTATCAATGTGCCAACCCTTTAATGCTAGTTACTGTGGGGTTTCACTATCTCAGTATCTCCGTAAAGCGAAAGTGTACCGTCCATGATCGGCGGCGGGGGGGGGCTTCGTCGATGGCGTCGAACATCTGGTTCACTTGTTGCGGCGTGTAGTCGTAGGTGTTTGTGTTCGCGCACCGTTTGAGGGTACGAATCTTTCTGATGACCTCGGCGGTTCGCTTCTCGGCGGTGTCGAGGAACTTCGATTGTTTGTCGTCCATAGGTGTCCTTTCGCTCACGCGGGTGGTACGCGTTGGCGCGTGTCGGCTGCGAGCGCCGCTCCGATGCCGACGTAGTGCGGTTTGCCGGCGGCTCTGTCTCGGAGCGGCGTTTGCGCGAAGCCGATTTGCGAATCAGGTGTTCCCCGTCGCGGTGAATCTATTCGCCGGTGTCGTCGTCCGAATCGTCATCGATGTCATCGTCTTCGAACAACACCAACTTGCCATCCTCGACCATGAGCACCACCGGCTCGTGGATTGCCTCGCCGTCGGGATCGAAAGAGAACGCCCCCATATTGGTATCAAACACCTTGATCGACGCCAGCGCGTCACGAATCGCCGTAGAATCCGGCGCCGCGTTACTCGCGAGTAGTGCCTCTCCTATCGCAACGTAAAGGATAGAGAGCGTGGCGTAAGATTGAGCCGCCCACGTGTCCGGTTCGATGCCGTAAGTCGCTCGATAACCTTCGACGAAGGCTTCATTGATCGGGTTTTCCAACATGCTGTGCCAGTTGGTGAAGGTGAAAGTGCCTTCCGCGGCGCCGGCTGCCATTTTCACTTCACTGTTTCCCAACTCAGGCGTGATGTACTGAGTCTCGATGCCAAGTTCGCGCCCCTGGGTCATGATCGTCACCATCTCCACACCCAAAGCGGAGATGACAATCGCATCGGGGTTTGACTCCATTATGGCGGTCAGTTGCGGGGTAAAATCGGTGTCGCCGGTCTGGAAGCTCTGCGTTGTTGTCACCTCGACGCCCAGTTCCTCAAGTACCGCGGTGAAGTGTTCGTTGCTGCTGGTAGACCAGACATCGGCGTCGTCGTATATCAGAGCCATACGTTCATGTCCGAGTTGCGCATGAATGGCTTCAATGCCGGCGGGAATCAGCCTGTCCACGCCAAGTGCGGCGCGAAAAATGTAGTCTCCGATGCCGCTCAGTCCGGCTGCCGACGAGAGTGGACTGAAAGCCACGACCCGATTCTCTTGCGCGACCGGAAAGGCTTCTACGGCGAAAGTGGAGATAGCCAACCCCACGATAGCGGGGACTCCTTGCGCGACCAGTCGCTCAAAAGCATCGACCGAACCTGCCGCCGTGCTCATATTATCCTCAATGATGAAGTTAATCCGAATGGGGCCGGGTTCATAATCGTTAACCTCGTCGCGTGCGAGGAAAAACCCGCGCCGCACCGAGTGTCCGTATAGCTCTGCGTACCTGCCGGTTAAAGGGACGACCAGCCCGATGTCCATTGTAATGGAATCGAAAGGACCGGGATCGCTCGCGGCGTTTCCGTCGTCGGCGGTGACAAGATAATCAACCAGAAGGTCGCAGCCGCAAAGCCCGGTAATGAAACCCGTAATCAAAACGACCGATGCAAGTGTGCAAAAACGTGTTTTCATCATTATGAAGTCTCCTTTTGTAAAGTAGTTGATGGTGCTCAGATGTCCTATTCGAGAGCCTGCGCCACGAACGCCAAATCCATGACATTCACCACACCGTCTCCGTTGACATCGGCTGTCGGGTCTGCGCCTTCCACTCCGAGCATAGACGCCACGAACACCAGATCCAAGATATTCACGACACCGTCGCGGTTCATGTCTCCGGCGATCCCCGCCGGATTGACGTTGTGCAGCCACGAGGTATCCCACAACTCCACCGTTCCGGCTTCCGTTCCGGCAATGAGCATCGCGCCGTCGGGTGAGAACGCCACCGAATAGACCGGTGATGTATGCCCGAAAGTATCAATTCGCTCCCCCTTCGCGCTGTCCCACAGATTGACCATACCGTTCCATGAGCCGGCGGCGAGCGTGTTGCTGTCGGGCGCGAAGGCGAGCGACCCAACGCTGATCCCGTATCCCAGGGTGGCGGGAACGGATTCGGCCGCGACGCCGCGCCACACGGTGGTGCCGTTCCACGCGCTCGCGGCAAGAATGTGTCCGTCCGGCGAATACGCGATGCTTTCGATCGGCGCAGGGAAATCGAAGAAGTTGAGTTCCGGCTCAAGCCTGACAATATTCTCGCCAGTCGCGACCGACCACAGATTGACCGTTGCATCTCCTGAGCCCGATGCCAGCGTGCCTCCTTCGGGGGAATATGCCAATGCATAGACCGGCTCTGCGTGCGGCATGTAACCATCGATCTGTGTTCTCGTCTCGGTGTCCCACAGCGTGACCGAGCCGTCCCACGCTCCGACGGCGAGCGTGTTGCCGTCGGGCGAATACGCTATCACGAGCGAATCGTCGCCGGTGTGTCCCAGCGCGGCGATATGCGTTCCCGTCTCGGCATCCCACAACCGAACCATCCCATCCCACGACAGCGTCGCCAGAGCGCGGCCGTTCGCGGAGTAGTCGATGGAAATTGCAGTCTTTGACAACGTGGCGATATACACCTTTTTCAGCGCGTCCCACAGCTTAATTGTTCCATCCCATGAATGCGAAGCGAATGACGCGCCGTCTGGCGACACCATGACCGACTCGACCGCGTTCGTATGCGCTTGTAACGCGAAGATGTGGTGTGGCGATGTTTGCAACAGTTGAATCTCCAGATAGTCCACGTTTCCATCCGTATCGACGGCTTCGGCCGAGACGGGATGAACAACCGGATAGGCTAGGCTTGCCCGTTCAACGGTTGGGATACCATCATCCGCAAACTCCCGATTGAAAGCTGCGAGATTGGTATTGGAGGGTATAACGCCGTCATAATCGAACGAAACGACGGTGTCGCTTTCGCCGGCAAACGTGCGGCACGCCTTGACTTCGGGTGATCCGACAGCGCCGTGTGGAGCGAGTGTATTCACGAGCAGAAGCACTTGGTGAAGACCGTCGGGATCGCTTGCCTTGAGATCCACGAAGATGTTGATTGCTTCCTGCGGATAGTGAGCCGGTGAAAGCAGTTCCAGTTCCGGTGCGGGAGCGTCTTCGAGCGAGATCTGTTGGTTGAAGTAGGAATGCGCTGCCAAATAGTGGGCGTTGCAGGAGGAGAGTTTATCTTCCCCGGGACCGTAAGACATGATGTAAGAGTTGTCGCTAAAATCGTGGTTTAATCCGAAGGCGTGTCCCAGTTCATGCGCCAGCGTAACCCATTCAAACTGCGTGGGTATCATCGCAAAGCCCGCGGTCTTCGATGTGCGTCCGCCGACGCCCAATGCGCCCTCGACGGCATCAATACTGTTGTCGACGACCACGACGTAAATGTTGGCATTCAAATCGAACGCCGCTTCAATTTCATCAAGCACGCTATCGACCATATTGCCGAAGTAGTAATCTTCGGGGTGTTGGCCATCCACGCGGTGCACCATCGGTTCACCCTGTTCGTCGGTTTCATAGCGGAATCCGGCGTCGCCGCGTTGGTGCGGTTGCATCTGCTCGGCGAAGAACTCGTGCACGAGACGCAGCTTCACCTGTATGCGCCGAACCACATTGGCGCGAACCGTCCGATCAGCGGGCACGAAATATATGGTGCGCACAGTGCGAGGCGTTGCGGCATCGAGTTGCGCCAAACTCCGCGCATAACGCCTGTTGCTCGGTCGCCGCTTCATGACCTTGCAAGGTATCACGGAATCCGATCGGTTGAGGCTCGTACCGCCAACCCGGTTCGGTCGGGCTATCGATGGAGATGCGCTCCACAGAACCACTCCGATACTTGCCCATATCAGCAAACCGGTCATGAGCGCGGCACAGTTCCACCTATTCATGGCGACACCTCTCCATCGGGAACATCGGCGATCTTGTCGCCGGCGTTGACGGACGGGTACGCGGGCTGTACCGAATAGGCAACGCTGCGACCGCACCCCAGATTGAGCAGCACGATCGCGGCGCACAGGAGCACGAATGCGACGTATAGCACGAAACCGATATACCGCTTGTGATTTTGCTTGATAATCATGGCAAACTCCTTTGCGAAGACGTTGATTAACTCCAACCCACTTCTCTGTGGAGCTTAGGATGCGAGTGCCACCACCGCTTCGTGCTCGTTCTCGAAATGCTCGAAGTGGCTCATGAGGTGAGACATGGCGAGCAGGCTTTTGACGTGCGAACTGACGTGAATGACGGCGACGCGTCCCTTCTTTTTCCTGACGTGCAAGCCGGCTTCCATAATCGCGCCGAGTCCTATGCTGCCCATCATTGCGACCTCTTCCAAATCGAATAGCAGCTTGGGCGGGTCGTTTTTGGGAAGCTCCTTATATACCGCTTTCTTGAATGAATGCACTCGGTCTGCGGTTACCATCCTGCCGATCGGTTTCACAATGCTGACGCCGTTCCGCCGCTTAACGTCAATCTTCATAGACTAGTCCTTTCCTGTTTTAGAACGCATGGCTATCCGGCAGCAGCATGACGCCCACTGCCATGACAATCAAGGCTAACGCGGTGCATGCCGAATCTCGGCGCGAGATTCCGTTGCTGCGGGTTTCGATAATCAGGAGCGCGACGCCGCACCCGAACAGGGAGGTGTGGGCTATGATGTCCCACGTCTCGTCCGAGAGGAGACTGATCGCACCCAAGATGACATCGGATGTGAAAACGGAACGCCGTGCGGTCATAAGCTCGCGTCTGATGTACACATGGGAATCGCTTATCGCTTCATCGGCATCGTGCTAAGATGCGACAGGGTGGTTGCCTGGGATGGCAACCGTAGCACACCATGTCGAAAGCGACGCGGATAGTATAGCAAAGCGCACCGGCGCGCGCAAGGTCTTTCTTTCTTTTATTCAGTCCGCTTTTCATCGCGGCGGGGGCGGGGCGTTAGACGGTTAGCGGGAATCGCTCTGCTTCTTTACCTGGAAAATAAGTATTGAGTTAGATTATTCTGCACAATTTGCCAAAGCACTAGCAACAGCGAACCTAATATCCCGGTCCTTATCACAGCGACCCATAGACGGACGCCTGGCTTCCGCGGTATAATCGCAGAAACAATCATCAAAATCAGTAAGAAGATTATACCGCTTGTCCAGGTCATATTTTTCTCGCCGAAAAACGCATAATGTCAATCCGGAGGACACGACAATAAGGCGTTTTCCTCCGTATGATGATGGTTTATGTAGGATCAGACCGTCTCGGGAAATGCAAGCACAGAAGGTTTAGCAGAGCCGATGCGATGATTGGGTTGTTCATCTACAGAGCGAAGTTGAAATAAGGTAGCAGCTGATCATGCAGGGTGCGGCGGGCGTGGAACAGGTGGGATTTGATGGTGCCGGTGGAACGCCCAAGCCGTCTGGCGATAGCTTTCAACGGCATATCTTCTTGGTAGTGCATAACAAACACAGTGCGCTGGTTGGGAGTCAACGCGGGTAACGCGGCGTGCAGTTGCCGGTGAAACTCATCGCGTTCAAGCGATGCCAACGGGTTGGCGGGTTCGCGGTAGAACATCTCTTCGGAAAAAGGCTCATCGATGAGCACATGATGTTTCGACTGCCGGCGCATATAATCAATGCAGCGGTTGACGGCGATGCGGTAGAGCCAAGAGTAGAATTGGGAGGCGCGCTTGAATGTGTCGAGGTGTTGGTAGGCTTTAAGAAACACCTCTTGCGTGAGGTCTAAGGCGTCCTCGGGGTTGGACACAACGGAGAGAATTACGGCGTGGATGCGGTCGCAGTGACGGCGGTAGAGGAAATCGAATGCGTCGAGCTCCCCCGATTGAAAGCGGGCGACGAGGGCGGAATCCGGAGAATCATCCGGGTTGTTAAAAGTTTTGGACATGAGCAACGGCTTAGTGATTGAATTTGAAAGCGTATTGCCAGCCGGCAACAATCGACCAGTCGAGCGCCATTTGGGGGCCATCGAGGTGTTGATAGATGGGAAGACGGAGTTCAAGAACGAAACGTTGACCCGCCAACAGGCTTCCGAGTGTGTCGGGGCAACGAGGTTGCCGCCAACGAGTAGACTGCCGCGCCGGCGTTCCTGCAGGGCTAAGGTTCGATGAGTCGGTATAGGGTGGCTGTGCCGTGTTCTTTGAGGGTAACGCTCAGGTGTGATATGTCGGAGAGAATAACATCGGTCGCAAGTGCATCCCCGACGCCGGCGTAGTGAAGTGTGCGGGTTTTAATGTCCCGAATCAACGCCTTGTGTGTGCCGTTCGATTTCATCAGGGTAGCAACCAACTTGAAGCCAATCTGCGGTTTCGGCTTCGTCCAACCCAGCGGACGTAAAATGTTGTTGTCTATGATGACTTGGTAGAAATCCGGAGGGGTTGACCACAAGGATAATGAGTAAGAGGGGACGCCGCGGCTTGCTCTCGCGGTTCGAACCGACACGTCCACGGCGGGATGCAAACACAGAAGGATTAACAGCAGGGAAAAGACGACGCGACAACCAGTGGGCATGTAAAAAAAGAAAGGGAACGCCCTGGCATAATACGGCCGGGGCGCTCGATGTGTCATTTGGGGTCGTTAAAATTGGGCACGTCTTCCCCGAAGTAATCGGGGTTGTAGTCAATCGGAGGCAAATTCCTATTTTCACGCTGTATTTCCTCGAGTTCCGCATTTAGTTCAGCAATCTCACGACCCCATTCTTCGGAAATACGGTCCTCCTCAAGGTTCTGGGCATAGAGCTCCTCTACTTCTTCCAACAGCGCTTCAGCTTTCCTAAGGAGTCTTTTGAACTCCTTTTGTTCATCGGCTGAAAGGCTATCCAATACCGTCTCTAGGCGCGTTTTATTGGACGCATGGCCTAAAACGGGCGCGGCGGCTCCGCTATCAATCGGAACAGGTTCGTATAACGAATAAGCCATCCTGGGCACCGTAACCGACGCCTTAACCTGAGACGACGCTTCGGCAACGGCGACGTCAGACACGCGGGCTAACGGTTCGCGTAGTTGATGGGTGCGCCACCGGTAGTGTGCAAGCGCGGCAACCACAATAGCCAGACTGATTCCAATCGAGATGTAAAATACGTTGCGCATGATAACAAAACCTCCTTAAATTTAGTACTGGTTAATCGTCATCATTCACATTGTCCTGATCACGGAGCCTTTGCTCAGCCTTTCTCTTTTCTTCTTGCGCTTTAGCTGCTGCGTCCTCTTACTGGCAATAGATTGAGGGCATGGGAAAGGAAGGAACGCCCCAGGATAACACCCGGGGCGTTCCTTTCGGTGAAGCATCGTCGGCTAGACGTTCATTAGAAGGTAGAGGTGGTGATAACAGGTATGTTCTATACGCCGTGTGTTGAGCTGTGAGGGCATCTTGAACGGCGTCTGCAGCGTTTTTGTAGGCTGTATATTTCGCGCCGCAAGGCCCAGTTTCCGAGGCGTACGATAGCGACAAATGATAGCCGAGGGCAAGAGCGGATAATATGGTAATGACGCTTAGGAGGTAGAAAAGTGGTTTATTCAAAGTGGATCCCCCTTTTATTCATTTGTGCGACAAAATCATCAACTCGATCAGCAGCTATCAAGCGCAAACCGTCGAGAATATCGTTGCGTTGTGAAAGAGAAAGGTTGGAGAGCGCTTTAGCGGTTGTGTCTGGTGAGTCCGTCAGGCTTGATGCCACGGCTTCATTCATCAAGGCAAATTCAGCCTCAAAACGTTCAAGTGCGCCGTCTAAATTGGAAAGATCGACATCGGGTGTTTCAGCCTCGGTTATTTCGCGGGCTATGGCTTTTGCTTCCTCATACGATAGCGGCGACGTTGTGTAATCGTCGACCGGTGAGGTTTGTGCAATGGCTTCGGAATCTGATGAGTTTATGTCACCAGAGACAGTGTGAGATTCGGTAGTTTCATCGTTCTTGTTGATTGGCACTTTTTTCGTGGGCGGTAACCTGTCGGTATTGGACGCTGAGGGATTGTGTGGAGTGCGCTCCGGCATGGTGTAAACGCGTTTCGGTTCCGGCGTTTCACTGGTGCTATACAGCACGACGACAACGAGTAGCGCACAAAGTACAACGACTGCAAGCACGGTTAATCGCCAGTGTTTCTTCAGGAAAGACATGATGTATCTCCTTTCAACAGATGAAGGTTAGCGGTGATGAGTTGAGGTGCAAAAACTCACCACCATTCTGATTGGAGCGCGTGGATTGACACATAAGATGAGCGTTTACAGTTGAGCAGAAGAACATGAAAGTCAGCAATGCAGTTGCGAATCCAAACTTAATTCTCATGGTGAAAACCCCTCCATTTCCTTTATGAGTTGCATATCCCTTTCATCTAACTTGTCAACCGAGGCTTGAAGTGCCAGGAATGTATCAGCAAACTCTTCGGCAGCACCTCGCATATATTCGCCCATGTCATCTATGCCAAGTTCTTTACCAATTACGTGGAGTTCATCGTTTATGGCGTACTTTTCCGCTTGAGTGAGTTCATCATGGGATTCTATCTCATCAAACCTTTGCCGATATTCGGGAGATAGAAGATCCGCGATTGCGGCAGTGTATGCGAAATAATTGTCGGAGAGGTCGGTCATACGATCTTGAAGTGCTTCACGGTCGGCTTCAATAGTCTTAAACTCACGATCAAGTTCATCAAAGAAATCTTTGACAATTTTGACCCGCGCCTCTATTTCCTGTTTTGAGAGGCTGCTTTTGGTGGAATTGTCTAAAAGTTCTTCGTCATCACAACATTCCTCAAGAGGTTCAAGGTCATCGCCAGTGTTGGCACCCGAGGAAGTTTCCATCGGGGTGAGTTCCGCGGCTTCAGCTTTAGTCTCGGTGCGTGGATTTGACGTTGTCAATGTTTGAGGGGAAACCCCACGCCCGTTAACATGTCGGTCTTTATCACTGGGTTTCGGCATGGCGTACACTCTTGCGGGTTCTTCTGGCGTCTGGCTCGTGCTGTACAGCACAACGACACCGAGCGACATCACACAAACCACAATCATCGCCGGCACGGTAAATCGCCAGTGTTTCTTCAGGAAAGACATAATTGTGTCTCCTTTCAGATTGAATTGATTGACGTAAATTCATGGCAAGAATCCGGTTAAGCTGGTCAATCTGCTTGTCCTTCTAGGAGAGCTGATCGTCTTTCGTGGAGACCTGGTCGCGCAGGTGGGTTATCTCCGCTTGCATCTGGGCGACTAGCGCGCCGTCGGCAGTAGTGCCGTTAGGATACTCGGTTGGATATCCGTTTTGGCTAGCCGCAATCAGATAGCGTCCATCGATGGGCGTGGGGAGGTGTGCCTGCCTTAAATGTTAGGTTCAATCCACATCTTTGTGTTTGTAACACTGAGAACACCACCACCGGCTGTGACTGCTTCCAGCAATACCGGTCCATTCATGAAAGTTACCTTGCCTCTGCGATCTCATCGAGGCTTTCCAATAGCACGTCTGTCTCAATCTGTAAGTTTTGCAAGGATTCCGATACATTGTCACTTTCAAGGCGGACGTTGCTTATCTCTGTCGTTTTAATTCGGATAATTTTGAGATGTGTATTGTCAAGTGCGACCCGAATTGTCGTTAACTGGGCGTTGATCTCTTCCCTTAATATCTCAAGCCGTCCATGATTTTGATCCCGTTGTTCGAGTGTCCGCAATGCCTCCTCATACTGAGCAGACACCGTTTGAGTGGGTGCGGCTGATAGTTGTCTCGAAATTTGTGTTTTTTCCGCTTCCAGCGTTTGCTTGTTCGTTGCTTCTAAGTATTGGTCAATCTGTTGGAGACGTTGGCTGAGGTCAGCCGCTTTCTCAAAAACGCTATCAATATATTCTATTGAATTTTCTAGTAGCGGTTTAACATTGTCGTTGGCAAAGCGGATCTGTCCAACAATTTGGTCGGAAAGTTGTCCAATCCGCGAGATAGGTCCAGTATAATCGGTTTGGAATGCTCCTCTAGGATTGAAGGTATCGCCATAGGCAATCACCCGAATACAGACAGCAAGCGGCACCGTGATAACGAGCCCAAACAACAACGCAGAGACACCGCGATAACAAAGCAACGGGATAATCAAGCCACATAGCCAAAAACGCGCCCAATTCTCCCATGCAAACACAGTCGGAAACGTCGGGTTCAGGGCAAAACCAATGGCTTTCCGCTCATCAATCAACGGCGGAAACACCAACATCGAAATTGCCCATATCAGTGGTATTATCCAAACGCCAATCAGTATGATAAAAAGTTCGATAAGCGCGATTAGACAAAACCATACCAATAACGCCCTCCAATACCGGGCAGCCCCCTTAAAAATATCACGAAACCGTGGACCCTCAAGACGGGTCGATTTCAACACAAAGTAAGATACACCCGCATAAATCAAAGCAGCAAACAGCCGAACAATCAACGGCAGAACAATCAACGCACCCACAATACTTGGAAGGAAGGCGAGGACGCGATGCTGTTTGCACAATTCCCAACCTCGTTTGCACAGTCCCCACCATTTTCTAATCGCGCCTGTGGGTTGACTTGCCATCTCTAATTTCTCCTATAATTGGTATTGGGTAACTATTGGACGATTTGGCAGCTGTGTTGTGGCTCGCCTAAGCCGAGAGAGTCAATGATACTTTGTAATGTCTTCGACTAGTAATCTCATCAAAGACCCCATTGCTTTGCGCATCGATGTCCGGTGTTCCCCACTGCGTGCCAGAATCCCTGCACCTAAAGCCATATATCCCAACTTCGGCTTATGATTCACCATTTTCGTACCCTCCATAATGTCTGCGATTTTCGGCGTAGCAAATTCTGATTGTGAGCGAGGTTGAGCAGATTCGTGCGATTCTTAATCTCCTGCACCTCCAACGCTTCGGCGGCGCGTCGGTCGAGGTCGGTGTGCAAGCAGTGGAATCGGTATCCGATACCCACTTCGTACCGACGCAGAAACTCGTAGTTGGCGTCCCCTAAATGAATCTGATCGAAGTGCCGCGCCATCCGCGCCATGATGGATTGACCCGTCATGCCGACATAGCCGCTGCCGTCCTCCCACTCGATGAGATAGATGTTAAAGGGCGATCTCTCCTCGACGAGTTGGAACGGGAATGCAATTCGATCTGCCTGTTCCGTTTGATGCCAGTCGTGAATGCGCTGAAGGTGTTCGGTGTCCAGACCTTGCAGAACGGCTCTCGACTGGTCGCTCCGGGCGAAGATGCAATCAATCCACTCATTTCTGTCTAAACGCCAAACGTCACCACAGGATACCGCGCACCATAACAACAGCCGATAAGCCGTTCCCTGCCTCGCGACCGCTTACGCTTTGGGACAGCATAAACTCAACGGTGCTGTGTCGATGCCACTGATAGCCCACACCGGCAGCTATGTTTAGGCGCGGTCGGTTTTGGTAGTAGTATCCTAAGTCATTAATGGTAATGGCGCGATAGATCCCGACACCCACCTTTCCGAGATAAAAGAGCTGCTGCGACGGTCGGGCAGGGAAATACCGGAAGCTATATCCGACGGTGGTGGGGGTTTCCAATGTCGCTGCATGTAAAACCAACGCACCGCTTTGGGCACGTTTGCCTTTGCCGAGTTCTATCGAGAGATAGGAACCACCCGCCAATACACCCTCAGCCGTTCCGTACAGCTGGAAAAGCGTTATCCCAAGTCCGAGGCTACCGAACCGTTTGGTACGGTACTCAGCTGTGGCATCAAAGTCTGATGCGTGCACATCAGCGACACACAGACACGAACATAACATCATAAACAGCATCAACGAAACAGAAGTTTTCATAGTGAACCTCCAGTGGAAAAGATTCTATTGAAGCAACGTATCCATTGCGGATTATTCAACAGGTTTTCTAGCTTGAACGCTGTACATGGGCCAAGCGAAATACAGCTCATCGCCATCGCGGCTAACGTGTTGTAGGTTATACTCCTAATGTATGCGTGTGGGAGTCGCTGGGGTCGTCGTGCAAAGACGGGACAAGGGCGACCGCCGTGCTTGGCAGCCGTTGTGTAACTTGTCCAAGGCTTTCAAGAATCCGGTCCGGTTTTTGAGGAATGTCGTGCGAACCTTCTCAAACCACGACGGCTGAGGCGGAGCGTTGAGTTTCTGCACAATCTCGCCGTTCTGTGCGGTCGATGCTGCCAGAAGATGAGTTTGTTTGTCGAGTTGTTCCCGCAGATAGTCAACTTCGGACGTGAGACGGTCAATCAACGGCTGCTGGTCGGTGCGATCCGGAGAAACGGCGTGTGAATTGTGGCTAACCTCCTTGTCGTTGGCCTGTTCAATTTGTGTATCCACCTGTCCGTTTTGCGTATGCGCTTCCTCTCCGGACTGAACACCATTCTGGCCATAGATGAAATAGCGGCCGTGTTCCAACCGAGCGTCAAGCCTGTGAGCGCGTATATGACGGCGCACCGTCGTCTCAGAGACTCCCTGACTCGCCGCGTATTCCTTGATGGTCAATGGTTTGGTCATTTGAGTAGTCATGTATACACTCAACGCATCCATGCGGCCGGCGTTTCATTTCCCTTGCTCGAAGCGGCCCTTTTCCGTAGGCTAACGCCCATTTGTATCATTACCATCTTAGCCGGTATACCTTCGATTGTCCGTTCTCTTTCAACGTGACACTGCGAGAATCTATCATCTCGACCGCTACGCCAGTCCGCTTTTCATCGCGGCGGGGGCGGGGGTTATCGCGCACACGCGCATCTCTGGTTTCTCCCATGCCGTGATTCACTCCTACTTCTGATCGGGCACCGGTTCTTTTGGCACGACAAACACTTCAACCTTCGTGATGACGCCCAGGGCGTCGGTTTTAGGGATCACCCGAACCGCATCGCCCGTAGCTCTGACGTTTATCCGTACCTCGCCTTCAATCATCGTCTTAATCTCTTTGACGAGTTTCCACCTGTCCTCTGCCTCCCGCACATAGATGTCCGTTCCACGGATAGGGTCGAGCGAGTGGATGACCACCTGCCTAATCATGCGGCGTTCCGGCAGCTTCGCGCTGTAAGCGCTGGCAATCGTCGCCGAATGCGGGTCATAGTAAAACTCCGCTTCAACCTGTTCGAGTTCGGGGGGTTCTTCAAGGATGAGTGCACAACTCGAAAGCCACACCAAGACCCCACCCAACGCGATATATCCCAATGTCCCACGGTATTTCATGATGATTCTCCCTTCATTTCAGAGTCACCGGTCGGTTGATTCATTTTTCCACACTTCGCTTTACGTTGCCAGACGACTAGTCCTCATCGGGCAACAAGCTGACGAGCCTGCCGTGTTTGACCACGCCTGCCGTTATCTCCGCGCCATCTTCGGGGACGTGCAGGAGTATCCCGCTATTGACACGGTCGTCTGTCTGAATAACGATACTTACCCCGCCTTTCACAGATATGATGCCCCCCGACATGCCGCCTTTGCCGGTGACAACGACAAATCCGCCGTCCGCATCGCCGCCTAGGACGACATCGGGTTTCGCAGCCGTGCCGAACGCCTCGATATAACCGTTGCCGTCCTTCGCATCCAGGACAAGCGCGTCCTTTCCATCCGGATTGACGAGGCGCAATTTAGTGCAGGATATCTCCCCGAAGGTGTCCCGTTGCGCCGTGAGAGGCGACACACACAACCCGATAACCATCCCTGCCGCCACACTACACGCCACTACCCAACACCACCGCTCCGTTGATTTCATCGCACACCTCCTACTTTCCGCTAGGATTGATTCAAAACCTTGGGGAAATGCCCGCGCCTGTCACGAGAGGCACGCCCATTCCCTTCCTTTCAGAAACGGCGGTGCGGAAAACCGCCGCCCGCAACCGAGCCACAGCAACGTTACGAACCGGATGGCCCTGGCAACTTCGGCACGACAAACACTCCAACCTTCGAAATCACCCCGAAAGCGTTCGTTCCGGGAACGATGCGAACCATATCGCCGACTGCCGTGCATTATGCGAGTGCTAACGCTCTTTCGTCACGTTCCCGATTCGCCCTTGATGACCTCCTGGATAGCTATCGCCACTCCATCCAGTATCTCTGTCAGTTTCCGCACATCCTTTGCCCACTCGAGCGTATTCGGCTGCGAGGAATTGTCAAAAGTTTGCCGGAGCAAGGCGTAATGCTGGGAAAATTTCACCTTCAAAATCTGCAGATTCTGTTGTTGATCCTCGGTCATGATATAGCCTCCCCGATTGTAGCCGTGATGGGACAAACAATAATTGTCAACCAACTCCGATGGCAGTTTTCATCAATTATTCTCCCGTTTGGCTATTTCCTCGATGATTTGAGAATATGACTCCGGATAGGAGCGGGAGTAGATTGCGCCAACGACAATTTCGAGGTTGGACAGACTCTTTTGCATTCGGCGCTGGATTAGATGATTCGCTTAACCGTGTTTCGGTATTGCGATTGATCTTTGGCGCGCCACGTTTTCTTTTCGCTCTTGCCAATCTGCAAGCATAGACCGGTTAACTGTTGCCTGATGGAATTCCGATAAGCGAAAAACTTGGCTATATCCGCGTCGTGCCAATACGCGGCGCCGATTTGAATCCGCTGATTCTGGCGAAGGAGCGCATGAGGACAGACTCAATATAGCGGCAACGAGCAAAAAGAGTTTGATTTGGAAAGGGCGTTTCGCCTTCACTATTCGTTCAGTGACACGGTTAAAAACGCCGTATAGGGCGATTATGAAGCCCGTTTTTCGGGCAAATCGTGGAAAACGCACAGAAATGCCCTGTGTTCAAGTTTGCGGTGGTCTCCAGTGGTTTACTATTCGGAGAGGCCAAAACTCGTGAGTTTGGCGGCAAAGATTGAGAGGAGCATTGGGTTTCGCGCCCCGGGGTGCGTTCGATCGCCGCCGACTAGTCGGTAATCGACGTGAGGAATCGCCAGACCGTCCAATCGATTAGGCCGAGAATGTCCAGGATTATGATGCCCGCGAAAATATATTTGACGACTTTCCGGAACCAGGCGGCGCTGTTGGAAAGCACGATGTACAGCAGAACAAGATCGATGGCGATTTCCAGAATCGCCCAAAATAGCATGCGTACGGTCACGGTTTTTTCTCCTTTTCACTTGTCGTAGTTTGTTCTGTCGGTGTTGCCGCCGTATTTCATGGCGTAGACCAACAAGTTAGTCATGAACCGGTGCACGTCCGGAGAACGCCGTGATCGTAGAGACGCTCGGCTATCGACCTCCGCGGTCTCCATTGCACATAAATAGTCCTTCCGGTTGTACACGACGGCTAATCGCCTGCCTATCGAAATCCCTTTCTGATAGGTAAACTTGGTTGTGCCGATCCGATACCCGCCGGCGTCGGTTGTGCCTCGCCCTTGCCCCGCGCCCGGAGCAGACCAGAACACATCGCCCCCTTGCGGCGGCCGGCTCAAAGTATGGTAGACCTTATAAATCTCGTGGTTGTGCGGAATGTCCTTGAGCGGATACTCCGGGAAGGCTTTGTCGAGCTCCGCTTTCACCTGCGCCGCGAACAGCCCGTTGAAACCGCAGTCGTCAAAGAACAGCATCCCGCCGCGGTCGATGATATACTTCCGCAGATTCGCACGTTCCTCCGGAGAGAATCCGCCCGTCAACGGCCCGTCTTTCGCCAAGTTACGCGACGTCGCGATGTCCGTATCGTGTCCGGTCATGAAAATCAACGGCGCATCAAGAATATCCATATCCGTCAATCGGAGTGAGCCGCCTTTGAAATCCATGTCCGCTCGAATCCTGGTGTGCTCCCGTAGCCATTTCATGAAACTGGGGATAGCGGTTGGGTCTTGCCACCAGTCCGAAAGCGAATGTTTCAATCGGATAAGCCGAATATGCGCGGTGATGTCTTTGCCGTCGCCCTCGAGGATCGCACCTAGTTCGCCGTCCGGAACGGATTCGAGATGTTCAAACTCCTGTCCTTCTAAACTCGATCCATCCGCCGTGCCCGTACCTTCGACCATCGCCTTCCCCATTCGTCCTTTGCCCTGCCCCTTTCCTCGTCCCCCCCCCCCGTGTATCCACATCCCCTGTCATCATGCCCTTCCCGTCCTGATTCCCCGTGCGCCGCGTGAGCGTAACTTCATGCGGATTCGTCGGCTGCTGCGTGTCCGTCTTAACGTCCCCGATCGATGCCGCCTCGGGAGCGTCCAGGGAGAGATCCATGCTTTTCTCGACCACCGACATCGATCGCCTTGCCGCCGCCCTCACGTCCAACGGCTTGGCGGTGGGAGTGACGCGCTGTGTGGACAGGGCCTTCGGCTTTATGACGCGGGGCTGGACGGGTTTGACTTCCATGGTTTTGATACGGCGCATCTGGCGCGGCAGTTTGACCCATTCAACCTGAAGTAAATCGGTTTCCACCTCTCTTGTCACAACGAACAGGGAGGCGCATAGTATCAAGAGCCCGTGAGCAACAAGGCTTAACATCAGGGCTTTCGTTTTGGATTTCATATCCGTTTTTCGCATCGGGATTTTCTATCGCCCTCGCTATTCGCTCGGTTGATTCTCCGTAAGTTTTCTAACCAGTGTCGTTGGCGTTTCGGCTTGACGTACTCCAACCAATGACCGGTGTCGGTTGTTTCGGTTTTCCCTTTTTTGTCGGACAACTTGACGCCGCTCAACCAGTGGCTATCCGTAGTCTGCGCCTTTTGTGCGTTGGACTTGCGAATCGGCGGGGATTTCCGCCGCACCGGGGTCTCTATGGGACTTCTATCGCCTTCACTTCGCTTGCTGGATTGCATCTGCCGTTCGAATCGTCGTCTGCGCAGCGCAACCCGCTCCTTGTCCGCACGGTTGCGTTTCAGGGTTTTCAGGTAAATCAGGATGAAAACGGGCACGCTTACCGCACCGATGATGTACCATAAGTATTCAATCGGGATCATGGTTGCAATCACCACCCCCTTGTGACGCAGCATAAATCAACGTGGGCTGCCGAACGATTATCAGTTCTTTTTCGTAGTGTGAATCGACTGCCTAAATACCCGCCTTTCTTGTCTATCCTTTGACTATACCCGATGAGTAAAGCGCGTCCTATCGCCCCGGCATGAACGAAGCAACCGAACGCTACCCTCCCCCGCGGAAGGCCGGCTCGAAAGGATGAAAAGCCGCCTTACTTCCGTGAAGCGCCGAGCCGATTCACAACGAGTGACCCGCCGACAACACCGCTTTCCTTTTCACAATGAATCCCCTCTCTGATTATTCGACAATTAGACCTACGCCCAACTTACTAGCAAGATGTTCGAGGCTTTCCTTTTGTTTGTTAATTTTCATATCTTTGAAGACATAATATCTGCCATACTGTGCATAGCTGAGTAATCTTCGCTGTGGTGTAGTGCATACTACATGTGTTCGGTCAACAGCCAGGTAGCAGACCCAGAAAAGAATGAATGTGACCGCCCAGTACCACATGCGGGCTAAGATGTGACGCATGAAATGATTGTTCGACGGCTCTATTCAAACAGTTCAAGTTCGCCGTCTTTGACAATGAGAACATGCGGGTCATAGACTGCAACGCAAGACAATGAAAGCATTCAAACAAATCATCATTGACCTTTCAGTCCCCTTTTCATCGGACGTTATTGGTCTTGACTCCATTGCTCCAGGAGCGGGAGGTTGTCCTGAAGGTAATCGATGTGGCTGTGGATACCCTTTACCAGAAACAGCACAACGAAGATAAGGGCAACAAAGGCGACGCTTATGATGATGTCGCGTTTAGTCATTCGTTTTACTATTTGTTGGTGCAGACACAAAAGAAAGGGCCGGGATAGTATCATCACCAGCCCCTCTTTTACTCACCTGTTTCAGATTGCTATGAACCCGAAACCTCGACGGCGTAGAAACTATGACTGTGGGTCGAAATAGTTTTAACCGTCTTTGTTTTGTATATCACCGTAGGAGGTACTAAACTAGTCACAAACGGATAGCTGATTGTAAACGATGCACCGGCAGATACCGTGCGCTTCGTCAATGCCGATCCTGTTGTGCCTATCGGGTCTACACCGATGAGTGACCAAGTGCTATCTTGCAGGTCCATACGAACCGTTGTAGCTCTCGGCAGGTTTACTGAATCAGAATCATTTAATGAAGCCCCTTCACAAGAACCGTATAATTCGCCGTACCCCGTACCATCAGGACTGCTCATCAAAATAAGCAGTCCCTTCTGGACCAAGCCTGTTGTCCAATACAACGAAGCAGCGGCAGAAGCATAGGCGTTAATGTTCTTGGTTTTGCTCGGAGGCAAGTTGGCAGTTGGGAATCGGTATACATTACCATTAGTTGGAATCAAGGTTAGGTTTGAGCCGTGAGACCCAGCCTCAACCACAAACACTATCAGAAGCGCGAGTGTTGCTCCAATTTTGGCGTACATGATGATTCTCCTTTCAACTAAAACTCTGATTCACGTGGCGCTTCTAGTGGTACGGGAGCAGGAAGGATGGAAGCGCCAACATCATTCCTGCTGAAGCTAAATACCGTTGGGTCTAATTGTGAGAAAAAATCCATCAACCGTTCAATCGAATTTGAAAGTTGTTTGCGGTACGGAGCAATAGCCAATCTGTGTTGTTCTTCCATGCAGCTATTAAACATTGCCACTTCGTTCGGGTATTGCTCTCTACAACTATCGGTGCTTGGGGTTTGGATCGGGGGCGCATCAAAAGCATATCGTATCCAATCTTCGCCGCTACTGCTCATCAGAAAATCATGTTGTTCTCTGTGGGTATAATTCTCGTTCAGATAGTCCACCATTTGGTCAGGATTGAGTTTCATCATATCCACAGGCTCACTGTCTTCTGGTTCTTCCATTGCCACACGAACCAAGTCAAGAAATTCTTCTACCTCATCGTCACTCACTTCATCAAACCCTTCAATTTCTTGTTCGACAATATCTTGAATAAACTCATTATAGGCAGCTTCTGGTTTTGGCGGAGGTTTCCCGGGCAACACATTAACTTCTAATTCGGCGGTATCTTTATATTTAGGCATCCCATACGTTACGTTTGTTTCTGGTTCTTGGTTGGCCATCCTGTAAAATTTGACAGACAAAAAAATGATTGCCAACATACCTATTATAATCGCAACCGCCTGCCATCTTAACACATACTTTCGGAAAAACATGGTTGAACCTCCTTTGTAGAAGCAGGGATTCGCTTTGGTGCTGAGTACGGCGAACAATCACGCGCGATGCAGTAAACTTTCAGTCCCCTTTTCATCGGGGCATAGACTGCAACATCTATAAACGAACGGAGGTAAATAACAATGGCTAGCTTTCAGTCCCCTTTTCATCGGGGCATAGACTGCAACTTAAGCAGTGGGCGCGTCCGATTTGCGAATATTTCAACTTTCAGTCCCCTTTTCATCGGGGCATAGACTGCAACTCCTTGACTTCGCCGTTCACGGTCGGGATAGTGATCTTTCAGTCCCCTTTTCATCGGGGCATAGACTGCAACTACGGCGTCCACGTTGCTTGTGTTGATATGTACGCTTTCAGTCCCCTTTTCATCGGGGCATAGACTGCAACACAAACAATTGGCAATACCGACCCTTTCCCATTGGGCTTTCAGTCCCCTTTTCATCGGGGCATAGACTGCAACCGACCTAAGATCGCGTCCCATCTAGATTCCGTGATTTGACCCGACAACAGAATACCTTCATTTCCCTCGTTTCAACCCCCATTTCAGGCAATTCTTTCGCAAATAGACCGCTGTTTTCCGCAGAACATCGATTTGCGAAATCTTTTGTCGATCGAAATAGAGCAGGTTAGAAATTGGCATGTCCGATAATCCGCCTTATCGGATATTTTTCTTTTTGGCGGATGCGGATTGTCAGGCTGCTCGGTTCTCCAATTCGATCAAACGCTGCGTCACCTCTGACACGGACTGTTCTATCGCGCGAATGGAATCACGTAATTCTCGATTTTCATCAACGAGTCTTTCGTAGGAGATCACGAGCTTCTCAGTCAAAGCGAGCAAACTAGCCCTAGATTCGTCCGATTGATCCAATATCTCGCCAAATCGATCTATTTTCGTCACAAGAGGTTCAATGGCGTTGGCGAGCATCGAACCCACTGTTTTCTCCAGCTTTGCTATGCGCGAATCAATGTCCGCTTTTGTCGCCAGATTGTCTCTGAAGCCGTCCATTTCCTCGCGAATGATTGTGCGAAACCTATCTTCGTTCACGTGAATCCCTCCTTACCTTTCTATCAGACTAAAATCGGCCCGGACGGAGAGCCATCGCACCTTGTTTGCAGTTGCATGACGAACTGTTTCGAGGACAGTACCTACCCGCCATGCGAGTTCCGAGTTTCTTGCCGGAGCCCTATCCAGACACAGACTGCCATACCCAACAGCACAATGGCGAACGGGAAACCGCTTGCGAGCGACGCCGCCTGCAAGGATTTTAGACCTCCGCCAAGCAACAGTGCGATGGCAACCAGCCCTTCGATCGTACACCAGAAAACACGTTGAGGTTTTGGAGCATCCAGCTTGCCCCCGGCTGCAATGGTGTCGATAATGAGCGAACCGGAGTCTGAAGATGTCACGAAAAAGATTATGGTCAGTAGCATTGCCACGGAGGAAAGCAGTCTTGTCCACGGCAGTTCGTCAAACATCTTGAACAGTGCAATCTCCAGTTTCCACGCGGAAACGTTCTCTGTCACACCGGTATAGTCCTCAACGAGGTGTTGCTGGAGTGCGGTGCCGCCGAATGCGCCGAACCATATTAGGCATAACAGCGTCGGTATAAGCAGCACAAATATCACAAACTGACGCACGGTGCGCCCTTTCGAGATGCGGGCAATGAACGTGCCGACGAAGGGCGCCCAAGCAATCCACCATGCCCAGTAGAACGTCGTCCAGCCGTGAAAGAATCCTGTGTCCTCCCGCCCGATCCAATTGCTGAGCGGCACAATTTTGGCACCGTAGCTGACAAGTCCATCGAACATAGTACGGAAAATGTAGAGTGTTGGCCCTAGAATGATAACAGCCACAAGCAGCAGAAACGCGAGGATAATGTTAAACTGGCTGAGGCGCTTGATACCGACATTAATCCCGGTCATCACCGATGTCAGCGCGATGGCCGTGATTATTACAATCAGCACCACCATGGTCGTGTTGGTTGCGGGAACATCGAACAGATAGTTCATGCCCGAAGTTACCTGTTGAACCCCCAATCCGAGCGAGGTCGCCAGCCCGAACAGGCCTGCAAATATGGCGAAGGTATCAATGATGTGGCCGGGCCAACCCCAGACGCGGTCTCCGAGCAGGGGATAAAACACCGAGCGGATGGTGAGCGGAAAACCGCGATTGAAGGCGAAGTATCCGAGTGCCAATCCGACGACGCCGTAAATCGCCCATCCGTGTAGCCCCCAGTGAAACACCGTCGCCGATATACCGACCGTAGCGGCTTCCGCCGATCCGGCTGTGATGCCGAGCGGAGGATTCGCCAAATAATACATCGGCTCCGACACGCCGAAGAACAGTAGACCGATGCCCACGCCGGACGCGAACAGCATGGAAAGCCACGTCAAATTGGAGTATTCCGGTTTCGCATCCTCGCCGCCGAGGCGCACCTTGCCGAGCGGAGAGAACGCCACAACCAGACAAAATAGAAAGACAAGGTTGGCGGTGATCATGAACAGCCAATCAAGGTTCGTGGTGAGCCACGTGCGGATGTCTCCGAAGAGTTTTGTCGCGCCTTCCTGGAATACGAGCGCCCCGACAATAAAGACGAGGATGACAATACTGGACATCACGAACACTGGAGTCAAGTAGATTTCCAAGCCGAACAACTTCCTGTACTCCCTGTCTTGCGGCAGTTGAGTTTGTTGTCCTTCTTCATGCATTTTCAATATTCTCCTTCTAGTTGGGCGGGCGCAGTGGCCCGCCGTCGCGAGCGTGGCTGCTTAGAAATAGTAACCGAAGTTCAAATTGGCGCGCCAGTTCCACGAGTTATTCCCGTTGGCGCCAAAATCGCCAGCGCCCGTGAGGATGTTATCGTAGGAATCACCGTCGTTACCGACAAAGAAGTTGCCGTCGGAGAGCGCCAGATCGCTATACACATACAGTGAACCCAAGACCGTCCAACTTGCGCCCAACGTTATCAGCGTGCTGTTGTTGAAGTTTTCCACCGATTTCATGATCGAACTCCATTCAAGATAGGGCGTAACGCTGTTAACCCACGATATACCGGAAGCATCTATTCCGCCGTAACGCAGCGATAGTCCGGGAACTAATCCCTTGGATGCTATGGGCCAAGCGAAATCGTAACCCCCCATTGGAATCAGGTCGCCGGTGCCCCAAGGCGTTTCATCGGCAATGTTATGCGCATAATAGGAAAACTGTGAATAGAGCGTGAAATCCGAGAACACGTTCTTCATGTGTGCGGAAAGTGCATAGTGATTCGCGCCGTCATCAACAATGTCTTCCGTGGGTTTCAACAACCCGTATTGAATCGACACGCCCACATCCGCGGTCTTCCCAATCGAATAAATGCCGCGCAGGTTGATTTGATGTTGCTCGTCATATCCGTTTTCACCCGCGCCCCATTCAACCTTCCCGTCCGCATCGGCTTTTTCCTCCCATCTGACGATGTCGTAAGTGTATCGCGAGCTTGCGATGCTATTTCCATCGGTCTGGAATTCGCTCGTCAGAAAGTAACCCACGTCGAGCGCCAGCGAGCCGAACGTGTCATTCCATGTGATTCCCAGATCCATGTCGTCGGCGAGACCGACATAAAAATGCTGATCGAAGAACCAACTGCTTGAAACACCGTAAGCGGTAGGCCCGAAAGGAGCTCGCACTATTCCGGCTTTGACCGTGCCTAAATCGCCGAGGTTATACCCTAGCCACGCGGTGTGAATCATGCTGTAGCCGTCGTACCATCGATATTCGATTCTGCTGCTGATGTCACCATGTTTAATATCCGCATTCAAGCGGAAAATCTCAAGGTCGGCATCACCAATCTTCTCGCCTCGCCGATGGGGACTTTCCTCGGTGCCATAAGAACCGTAGACATAGTTCACCCGCATGGCGCCTCCGATTTTAATCGGACTTTTCTTGTCCTCCGCGAGAGCTGCCAGTTGCGAAGCAAACAGTAAAACCGCAATTCCGATACCCAAGGTGTATCTGTACCCTCTAACTTTCATAAGCATTTATTCTCCTATTTTTGTAAAGTCAGACAAGAAACTGGTCTGCCTTTTTCCATGCGCTCCACAAACCTACTGGAGCATAATTAAACCCGAAAGTTACTACCTAGACAAGAATTTAGTCGCTCACCTCCGTTTTTTATTGAGTACAACTCTTTCTTGAGAATAGCTCATTAATTATGGAATTTTGTAGTGCAAACTATGAGTTTGCGCATCCCAAGCACAATCTAATAACCAATGGTGCTAGTTTGAAATTTGGAGGTTAATGGGCATAACATTCCATTTCGGCTTTGTTTTGGCGCGAAATGTATCATGGTCATGAGACGATTTCCTCAATTCTACCGTTAATTTGAGTATCGGTAGTTATCAAATAACGGGAGGAAATCTAGACTCATGACCATAGAAGATTTTACCACAGAATTGTTTTGTTGTGTTGATGATAAACTCTCACAGCACGGCAAGAATCGTAAGCATAGCCAAGCCAAACTCTATCCGTCCGAAGTGGTTACTATTGCCATGCTCTTTGCACTCAAAGGCGTGAGCAATCGAGCCTTCTATCGCTGGATAGCAAACAATTTCAAACACTTATTCCCAAGATTACCCCATCGCACTCGATTGTCCCGCTTGTTTGATGGGCATCGACATCTTATTGACGTGTTCATGGCGGCACCTTCGCTTATCGGTGTAATTGACACTTACGGCATTGAATTGATTCACCCGCGTCGAGAAGGACGTTCTAAGCGTCAAATCGGACGCAAAGGCATTTCTAATCAACGATGGATTGTAGGTGGAAAGCTTTGCCTGCTGCACAACCATCTCGGACTTATTGTGAACTGGGACTGCGACACTGCCAATGTATATGATGGCACTGCCTTTCAACACCTCGTTGATGGAGTCAGTGACCAGATGGTTGTGTTTGCCGATGAAGGTTTTGCCAAAGTGGATTGGTTTCCTCCCAACTTGCGTCTATGCCGACGTGGAGAGTGGAATTCTCGCATGTTGATAGAGACGATTTTATCAATGTTGACGCTCGTGTGTCATTTTAAGAAAGTCATGCATCGTCGTTGGAGTTACTTCAAAACGCGAGTCGGCTTTACAATGGCTTTGTTTAATCTCTTGGTGCAGTGGAATGGTTTACCAGTTCACGATAATGGCGTTGTGCCTTTATCAATCGCCCAATTCAGTCTATAAACTAGCACCAAAGGTTAATAGATCGACCGTATGGATAGTGAGGGCGATAGAAATCCCTCGTGCAACAAAGGTTAGGAACTTATGTCAATTACGAAAACGCTCGTCGCCAACGCGTCTCACACGACGATTTGAAATCAACCCACGCCGAAACTAAATTCATTAAAATGGGTCAAGGTATAATTAATTGGACTGCTCAGCAGATACTGACAGTAATCAAGTCGTGTCGGTTTCGCCATCTTTACCTCCTTGTTCCTTAGTTTACTGCTTTTTACCGCTCGCGTCTATCTGCTTTGCGTAAACCCTAAAATAATTATAACCCAAAAGCAGATATGGGGCAATAAGAAAATAAGAATAAGAACCTGTTTGAAAAGTCATTTGATTCGGTTTCGCATCAAGTAAATGGAAGCGATGTATATCATAGTTTCAGCAGTCTTAGGATAGCGTTCATAATCCAAAGTCAATCGGCGAAACCAACCAAACCAAGAAAATGTGCGCTCAACAATCCATCGTAACGGGACAACTTCAAACCCCTTTTGCCCTAGCGTAGATGCAATCTCCAGTTGACACTGATGAGCAAGATATAACCAATCTTCCAATTCTCCGCGATAGGCGGCATCGGCACACACCAACTGAATTGTTATGTGCCAGCTGAACACTTCTGTCAGTAAATCAATAGCTATCTGATTGTCACTGACATTGGCGTCAGTGACTTTGACCATTAATTGAACACCTGTCGTATCCGTTACTAGATGTCGTTTGCGTCCTTTGACCCTCTTGTGACCATCAAAACCTCGAGATGTCGCTAGTTCGGTTGTCTTAATCGATTGGCTGTCAATGATAGCTGCTGTAGGTGATGGTTCTTTACCACCATCGTAGCGTGTTTGTTCGTGAAGTGCCTGATGAATCAAGAGCCATGTATTGTCGGCTTCCCACTTTCTAAAGTGGTAATAGACGGTTTGCCACGGTGGCATATCGTAGGGTAGCATTCGCCACTGGCAACCGGATTTGACAACATAAAAGATGGCATTGATGATTAAGCACATCTCCCATTTTAGAGGTCTACCTAATGGTTGAGGTGTTGGCAGAAACGCGTACAGTTTCTGCCATTGTGCATCGGTCAAATCACTCGGATAACTCCTACGGTTCATGTTTACTCCTTTCATTGATTCAGAATGAACTGCTCTAATGAGTAAACGTAAACATCAACCGTTCAGGCAACTTTTTTCTTTTTCCAATAGGTTCTCAAGTCATTTACACCAAAATAGCCCTTCTTTAGGACGGTTTCGGACTTTTCAAACAGGTTCTAAAGTGTCCGTTCAACCAATCAAATTGTGTAAACAATATGAACTGGTGAATTTAGAAGTCAGGGGGAATCCGTCCCTAGCGAAATGCCGGAGGCCAAAAAACATTTGGTTTCAAGAAAAATCTCAGTGTCAAGAGAAATCGGTAATGCTCAAGGAATGTGCGATGTTTTGCTTTTCGCAAGGGACTTGTGAGTGTTATAATAGTAGTAATACCGTGATGACTGTGTTGACGAGCAAGTAAAGAGCACATTAGCGAATGATGTTGTCGCGCAATTCGCCTAAACGCATTCATGTTTAATTTTAGTGTTATTCCGTTGGCATAGGAAGAATTGACGAGGTTTTGTTATGACTCCATGGAGGTTCATTAAGGGACGCATAAAAAGAGTATTCTATAACATTTATCAACGGCGGTTGGAGAAGGAAGCCGGCCACTGGAAAATCCCGTATCATATCGGGGTTGTCCTTGACGGCAACCGCCGCTACGCCGTGGAGAACGGGTTAGCGGATGTGATTCAGGGACATCATGACGGCGCGGATAAACTCGAAGACGTGCTCCATTGGTGCGACGAATTGGGAGTCAAGATTTTTTCCATCTGGATATTTTCGCTTGACAACTTTAAACGCGAAAAGTCCGAAGTTACCGGCATCTTGGACCTCATTGAGAAGAAGATGCGGGATCTGGTGACTATCAAAGGATTGCACACCAACCAGATTAAGGTGCGCGCAATGGGTGAGATTGAACTTCTGCCGAAGAGTCTCCAAGAAGCTATCCGTGCCGCGGAAGAAGCCACAAAGGATTACGATAAATTTATCCTGAATGTGGCTGTTGCCTATGGCGGGCGGGAGGAGATTATTGAAGCGTGCCGCGAGCATCTGAACACGGAATTGGCTGAGGGTAAGGATCTGGCGCAAGTTGCGGACGAGTTGAGCGTCGATCAAATTGCACCGCATCTCTATACATCGAATTTGCCGGATCCGGATCTGATTATCCGTACCAGCGGCGAAATACGGCTCGGGGGTTTCCTCTTATGGCAGAGCGCGTATTCGGAATTCTACTTTTGTGATACCTTCTGGCCCTCATTCAGAAAAATCGACTTTCTCCGAGCTATCCGCGATTATAGCCAGCGACAGCGGCGTTTCGGGAAATAAGCTAGAAAACGGAAAAATCCTATGATTACAACGTGGCTAGCCAATTGGTTTATCCTTAGCGTGTCTGTTTTTGTGGTGACGCGCATCTTGCCGTCCGTGCATATCAAGGGGTGCGCAACGGCTGTCATCGTTGCTTTCGTCTACGGTATCTTGAAGCTATTGCTTACGAATATTCTCGTTTTCCTTTCGTTTCCCCTCATGTTCTTGACGTTTGGTCTGTTCTATTTTGTAATTAACGCTTTCCTTCTATGGCTGACCGATAAATTGATTTCGGGGTTTGAGGTAAAAGGGCTGTTCAACACGCTCATCGCCGCCTTTCTGATTTCGCTGACTGAAACGTTCCTTCGCTGGATTGCTCCATTCGTATAATCGCTACATATCCTATTACTAAAGAGAGTGATGTAACGTAAATGGGCGTCGATCTAATATGGATAAGGTTCAGGGGCGAGTCATTCTCGCCCGGTCGGGATTCTACGACTTTCGGCGCAATCAACTCACTCTCCGCTGCACACTGCGCGGACGCATCAAACGCGAACAACGTTCCGAAAGAGGCAGGCGGATATACGCGGATCGGGTGATCGTTATCATGTCGACGCACCTGCCCTACCTCAATTTCCGTTTTCTGGATCGGTTTTTAATATTGGCGGAAAGCGGCGGAATGGAGAACTCACCGTTTTTGTAAAACGAAGACTTTGACCTTAGGCAGATACAACGAATGAGACATCATTTAACTGCCATCACTCTTGCCGTAAAATTGTTGTGTATCGGTTTCGTATATTTCATATCAATCTCCCTATACGCCGCACAGGAGACTGGACAAGAAAGCGTTACCGAACTCATGGCCAGACTTTTTTCTGACAAAGAAGAGAGATGGCGTCCCGCGGTTCAGGCTGTTGCTCGGTTAGAGGAAAAAGTGGTTCTAACCCTAGCTGAAGAAGTAAGAAGGAAACCGCGACATTACTACAGAGTGAGGTTAGTCTTTGAAAACTTTACGAGTGCAGCGGCAAGAAAAGAACTGATTGCCCTTCTCGACGATACAGATGAGCTAATTTGCTCAATAGCGGCTCAAGCCTTGATGGAGCATGGTGATAGTTCTGCCGCTCCAGCATTGACGAAAGCGATGCAACGGGTTCAGGATGCTCACAAACGGTGGAACGTCGCGTGTGCATTATGGAAAATCGGGGCAAATGACCAATCTGCTGAAGCAATTTTAAACGTAGCCAGAAAACACGAAGGACAATCCAAGAGCGCCCTGTTTATGGTTGTAGATAATCCGATTGGCCGCAGACATATGACCGACGCGGAAGGGTTAAACTTTTTGCTTAATTACAAACTTGGAATGCGCGTTGGGGGTCCGGAAGCCCTGGACGTTAGTCTGAACCCCCGAAAAGAATATGAACAGGCACTATTGTCAGATAATGATGACCGGCTTTTCTTGGAGAAACACGGGTCCCAGGTGGTTGATAGTATGCTCGTCCGACTGCGCGATAGTGGTTCAACAGTGGCGGCCTTGCTACTCGGCTACTTTAGAGAACCAAGGGCGCTTCCCGACCTCCGGAAGTGGTTTATTGAATCCGACTCTTTCTATGGTTGGGAAGGCAATTGGAATGCACTATGCTACTCCCAATTCCCCGACCGTCATTGCTACGAGGAAGCCATCAAGCACATCACGGGAAAGTCGATCAACGAAGTCATTAAGTTAACAGATGAACAGGTGACGCAATTGGTCCAAGAATACCGCCAAGCGAGGTCTTACGGTCGCGCATCTAAACTCTACGTGTTGTTTCGGTTAAAATCGCATATTGCTCGCGAGGAAGCGACTCGGAAATTCAGGAATTTAACGATTGAGGAACGATTTGAATTTTGTCACTTGATGCAAGATCTCTTGCCAAGGCAACTTTTGCCAGCCGAAGTCCGTCGGCTATTGGGAGAGCCGGACAAAGTTCGGAAGTCATCATGGTTATACGACTGTGGAAACAGCCCGATTGACGTCCCCCATGTTTTGACGATAACTTTTGACGATGATAAGGTTGTAAAAATTGACTCTGGGAGACACAAAGCCGAGCAGGAATAACGGCGCAATTGAAAGAAAAATGTCAGATTCTGCGTATTGACATACAAACTTAGCTCGACTTTGTACAAAAGTACAACGGTTGGGTTTTACAGAAAGCCGTACAACACCACACCTGTAGACGGGGATCAACCGAGCGGATAGCGAGGGCGATAGAGATCCTCTTGCCTCGTCGTGATGGCACTGGAAACCGCTACCGACTTTTTCACAGGTCAACCAAAAAGACCAAATGGTTAAAATTTCACCCACTTTTCCGGAACGTTTGATTGACACCACCTGCTATACCGCTCAAATGTACAAAGTCTAGCTTAGAACCTGTTTGAAGAGTACAGTTGTAGGGTGCGATCAACCGAGTGAACAACGCGGGATCAAGGGAACGAACAGTGACCACGATAGAACTCCCATAGAGATTCACTAAACACACCCTTCATCCTTTTCCAAAGAGAGAAGTGTAACGTAGATTAACGTCGATCTGATATGGACAAGATGCAAGGGCGGGTTATTCGCGCCCGGTCGGGATTCTACGACGTTCAGCGCAATGATCTCACGCTCCGCTGTACACTGCGCGGACGCATCAAACGTGAACAACGCTCCGAAATGGGCAGGCGGATCTACGCCGATCCGGTTGCCGTGGGAGATGAGGTGACCTTCGTCCAACTTGACGATGAAGAGGGTGTCATCGAAGAGTTGCTCCCGCGTCGGACGAAGTTCTCGCGCCAATATCCGGGTAAGCGTGAAGTAGTCGAGCAGGTCATTGTCGCCAACGCGGATCGAATGGTTGTTATCATTTCGACACGCCTCCCCGATCTGAATTTCCGCTTTTTGGATCGATTTCTGATATTGGCGGAAAATGGCGGAATGGATGCTGTCGTTTGCGTGAACAAAATGGATCTCATTGATACCGAGGAGCAAGAACGGGTAACATCGCTCTTTGGCACCTATCGTTCACTCGGTTATGAGGTTATCTATACAAGTACAGTGGGATGTCCGGGAGTTCGCGACCTTCGACGGGTGATGGAGGGCAAGTTCAGCGTAATCGTCGGCGCATCCGGTGTTGGCAAGTCAAGCCTTCTAAACGCCGTACAGCCGGGGATAAACCTGCGTGTCGGAGAGGTTGGGAGAAAGTCCGAAAAGGGTAAACACACAACTACACTCGTCGAACTGTTACCGCTTGACTTTGGCGGTGAGGCGGCGGACACGCCGGGGATTCGAGAAGTCGGGCTGTGGGGAATTGACACGGAAAATCTCGAACACTATTTCCCGGAAATGCAACCCTATCTTGGTAACTGCCAATACAACGATTGCTCTCATCTTGGTGAACCAAGGTGCGCAGTTGTCGAAGCCGTAAATGCAGGAACAATAAACCCCATCCGTCATCGCAGTTATACCTCGTTACGAGCGGAGCGCGATGAGTAATACGAATTCAAGACCTAAATGTCACAGCCAACCCGAGCTACATAACGAGTTGCGTTACAGCCAATGCCGGTTCTTGTTATTTACGGACAACCGATTGGTATTAGACCCATGTATTCGCTCTCCAGCGGAGAGCCATGTCAATAGAACATGATGTGCACATATGTCTGCGCTCCAGCGGAGCGCAATGTGGCTTCTGAACCTATCACGATTTCAAAACTACATGTGACAGCCACTCCGAGCCAAACAATGAGTTGTGTTACAGCCAATACCGGTTCTTGTTATTTACGGACAACTGATTGGTATTAGACCCATGTATTCGCTCTCCAGCGGAGAGCCATGTCAATAGAACATGATGCGCACATATGTCTGCGCTCCAGCGGAGCGCAATGTGGCTTTTGAACCTATCACGATTTCAAAACTACATGTGACAGCCACTCCGAGCCACACAATGAGTTGCGTTATAGCCAATACCGGTTCTTGTAATCTATGGATTACGGATGGGTATGAGAATCTGATTCGCCCTACGTGAACCTACGTCCAAATCAAGCTGGATGGAAGGAACTTTATGTCAGATACCCCGAAACATACCAACAGACTCGGCAACGAAACCAGCCCCTATCTTCTGCAGCATGCCCACAATCCCGTAGATTGGTATCCTTGGGGCGAGGAAGCGTTGGCGCGTTCCAAAACAGAAGATAAACCCATCCTCTTGAGCATTGGTTATTCCGCTTGTCATTGGTGCCATGTGATGGAGCGTGAGTCCTTCGAGAATGAGGAAATTGCCGCCGTCATGAACCGGCATTTCGTCAACATCAAAGTCGATCGCGAGGAACGACCCGATCTGGATGAGATTTACATGAACGCGGTGCAGATCATGACGCGCCAGGGGGGATGGCCTATGACGATGTTTCTCACTCCCGACCTCCAGCCCTTCTATGGCGGCACCTATTTCCCGCCCGATGACCGCTACGGACGACCCGGTTTTGCGAACGTCCTGCAAGCTGTCGCGGACGCTTACCGCGACAAGCGAAGTGATGTCGCGAAGCAAGCCGAGCAGATTGTGGAGCATCTGAATCAGATGTCGAGTGTCAGCGACCACGGACACGACCTGACGACCGATCTGTTGGATGGCGCTTTTCGGCACTATCGTTCCACATTCGATTCCCAACATGGTGGATTTGGCAACGCGCCCAAGTTTCCGCCGAGCATGGGATTGCCATTTCTGCTGCGGTACTGGATGCGGACGGGCAACTCAAACGCGCTTGAGATGGCGGAATTGACGCTAGAGAAGATGGCGCGAGGCGGTATGTTCGATCAACTCGGAGGCGGTTTTCACCGTTATTCCACCGATACCGTTTGGCTCGTCCCACATTTTGAGAAGATGCTGTACGATAACGCACAGCTCGTCGTCGCTTATTTGGAAGCCTACCAAGCAACGAAGAAGCCGTTTTACCGTGAGATTGCCGCCGAGACGCTCGACTACGTCCTACGTGAAATGTTCGATGCGGAAAAAGGAGGTTTTTACTCCGCGCAGGATGCGGACAGCGAAGGCGTGGAGGGCAAGTTCTTCGTTTGGTCGTTGGATGAAGTTGAGGAACTCCTCGGCCCGGAACATGCTGAGGTTTTCTGCGAATATTACGACATTACTGAATCGGGGAATTTTGAAGGGGAGAGCATCCTTCACGTACAAACGCCGTTAGATACATTCGCGAAGAAATTGCGGCGAGATGAAGCGGAATTGGGGGCAATTCTCCTCGAAGGAAAACAGAAATTATTTGAGGAGCGAGAAGGAAGAATCAAACCCGGTTTGGACGACAAGGTTTTGACCAGTTGGAACGGAATCATGATTCGAGGCATGGCTATTGGCTATCAACTGCTTAATGACAGGCATTATCTTGAGGCGGCAGAGCAGTCAGCTGATTTCATTTTGAGTGAACTTTCGCAAGCCGACGGCTTATTGTTGCGTACGTATCGCGCGGGGAAGAGCCACCTGAACGCATACCTTGAGGATTATTCTTACTTGGCGGCCGGGTTGGTTGCACTTTACGAAGCTAGTTTCAATCCGCGCTGGCTGCGGGAGGCAGAACGCCTTATACAAGTCATGATCAAACAGTTCTGGGATGTGTCAAGCAGCGGTTTTTTCTTCACGGGCAAAGCGCACGAATCACTCATTGTCCAATCGAAGTCCGCGTATGACAGTGCGACTCCGTCCGGGACGGCAATGGCAGTGCATAGCATGTTGAGACTCGCCAAGCATCTCGATCGCCCCGATTTCCACGAAAAGGCGGTTCAAGCGTTAAGTCTTTATTACCATCAGATGGAAAATGCCCCATCCGGATCGGGACAACTGCTGTGCGAACTCGAGTTCCTGCTTTCGACGCCTAGAGAAATCGCGGTTATTGGTGCACAGAATGCCGATGATACGAATGCTGTTTTGCAGGGGATTCACGAGCGATTTCTGCCGAATAAAATCTTGGCGCTGCTAGATCCAAGGGACAATCAATCCTCTGCCGATGTGTCAACGCCATTAACGGCCGGCAAAACGCAAATTGATGGAAAAGCAACTGTCTATGTGTGTGAAAACTACGCCTGTCAAGTTCCCACAGCGGATATTGCAGAGCTGGGAAGTCTGCTTTGAAGACCAAACGGCAAAAATATTGCAGTCATTGGAATATGCAGATTTTCGCACGTACTTTTGTAGGGTCTGGAGGAGTTCGCCGCTAAGGATTTGGGTTGGCACCCCCTAGCATTTCGGTTATAATCTGTTTAATTTTGAATCACCTACTTGATCAATACGTGGTACTTCATCGCTCCTGACCACGGATGAAGACACAAAATTTCAGCCCCATTACAAACAATTCATTTTAACTCGTAAGGAGATTGTATCATGAGTATATTCGACCGCGTTTCAAGGGTTTTCAAGTCAAACGTAAATGCCGCACTGGACAAAGCTGAAGATCCGGAAAAGATGCTGAACCAGATAACTACGGAGATGCAGGAGCAGTTGGTGCAAGTCAAGCAGCAAGTTGCCACGACAATCGCTCTCGAAAAACGACTGCACAAAGATTACGAAAGCGCAAAAGAGCAGGCGGAGAACTGGGAGGAGAAAGCCACGTTAGCTCTGCAACAGGGAAAGGAAGAGCTTGCAAGAGAGGCTCTCGTTCGCCGAAACGAACACGGCGGTCTTGCGGAAGATTACAAGGCTCAGTGGGAAAAGCAGAAAGCATCGGTGGAAACTCTCAAAGAGAATCTTCGTACGCTTGAGCGTAAGATTGAGGAAGCCAGGCGGAAGAAAGACTTGCTTATTGCTCGACAGAAGAGGGCGAAAGCGCAGAAGCTCATCCATGAGACCATGTCAGGCATGAAGGAGAACAGCGCTTTCGAAAGTTTCGAACGCATGGAGCAAAAGGTTACCGATGCGGAAGCGCGCGCCGATGCGACGGCAGAGATGACCGAAATGAGTCAGGATCCCTTGGAGAAGGAATTTGCCGATCTTGGGAAGGGAAACGTAGACGACGATCTTGCCGCGTTAAAGGCAAAGATGGGCACGAATTGATGTGTTCGAGGTGTCGGCTGCTGCAGATTCACCCCCAATTCATTTGTCCGTAGAAGGGCTTAGGGAAGGGGTACCCCTCATGGGTGCCCCGTTTTTGATGGGGCAACTGGCGTAGATGGGCTTACTTATGGAGTCTGCCCCGTGGGCTTTCTCGGATTACCACGTTATAGTCAAGACTTAATAATGAGGAAAAAATGACACAGTTAAGCACCCAAGCGGAGATTGTCAGTTTTATTCGGGAGCAAGGATACACGGCTCAAGATAAGGATCCACTGCTGGTTATGCAGGATGAGGACGGCTTAAATATATTCGCCGTTATTGATGACACCCAGATCGAGTTCATGGTTGACCTTTGCGGTGTCAACGATCTTGATGCGACTAACCTCGAAGAGATTTACGAAAGGATTCTCGATCAAAATACGGAGATTTTGCCATGTTGTTTCGGGATCGATTCGGACGATCCGAACGACAAGAGGATTGTGTTGGTCGACAGTCTCGCGACGGAGAATCTGGATGATAATGAACTGCTGCTCGCGCTGGATTCGCTTGCCGTGAACGTAATCACAGCCCACGACCTGTTGTCGCCGTATATAAATTAGAGCCTGCGCGATTTGGTCCGATTCGTAGAATATGGAGGAATGCAATGCACATCGGACCGAGTTCGGAGCGGTCCATTTGCAGATTTAGCATCCTAAAGTTAGCAAAGCTGAACTTACATGAAACCACAATACTCGAATCGAGTATCTGGTTGCTTACCTGCTACACTGTGAGGAAACGTGGACGGGTCAAACATTGATTCGAATCGCTTGATTGCCATGAATCACGAAAGCAGAGAACGGTCCGCGTATTCTCATCTCTCCAACCCCGATTCTCCCCTTCACAAAGAGGTATCCGATGGTATGGCTAAATGGAGTTTACATCGGTTGTACACTGTTTTCAATGACCATCACGGTTCTAGATTTCCTAGGATTTCTAGGTGGAAGCGAAGATAGTGACGGCGGCGGCGATGTCGGGGACGATACCCCGGACGATGGTGCCGATGCAGGTGGCACCAGGTTCGATACAGATCTCCCCGGCGATGAGGCCCTCGCGGGCAAGGCCGCCCATGAGAGTGTCCCCCACACAGGGAAAGTAGCTGTGCTGTCCGTGCTTTCCTACTTACGCAGTCTTGTCTATTTCTGTCTCGGATTTGGTCCCACGGGATGGGTAGCCATAGCCATGGGAAACAGTGCGGTGCAGAGCCTACTTTGGGCGGCGCCCGCAGGCGTTGCCGCTTTTGCATTGGCACACGCCTTCTTTCGTTTCCAGCGTTCCGATACAGATTCATCCCTGCATTCGGAAGAACTTTTCTTTCAACAAGCTACTGTTATCGTTCCACTAACGCATGACACGATGGGCAAAGTACGTGTACAGGTGGGCATGAATGTGACCGAACAGTACGCACTGGCTGCCAAACCGGATGCCCGGTTTGAGAAAGGGGACACGGTTCGGGTCGCCAATGTTACCGACGAGTGCGTATACGTCGAGCACGAAAACATGACAAAGGAGTAGATGATAAAGATGGAGATGATTACCCAGATAGGCGGCATTGCCGGCGGCGTACTAGCAATCATTGTGTTCCTCATACTGATTGCGATTCTACGCTCTTTGATTCGCGTCTGTCCGTCAAATCATATTCTTGTAGTTACCGGCGGCACAGAAACGGTGGTTGAGGGCAAGAAATACGGATTCCGTCTCCAAAAAGGCGGATGGACCTTCGTCATTCCATTTATTCAAAGCGTCCAGTTCATTGATATTACCATTATCCCAATCAACGTGCAGGTTGACAATGTGAATTCCGCGAATGGCATCACCGTCGGATCCGACGCAACTGCCTGTGTGTGCATTGACGACGTGGACAAAGTGCTACTCTACAGCGCGGTGCAACAGTTGCTCGGAAAATCGCATGCGCAAATTCAGGAACAGATTCAGCAGACAATGATTGGCAACTTTCGCGCGACACTAAACAAGACTACGCCATTGCAGGCTATCGGCATGGTCGAGAGTGTAGAAAATATTGAGCAGCAGGAACAGGTCGAGAATTCCGATGCGCCGGACCATCTGTCCTCGGAGGAGGGCGTGGCTGATCGTGACCAAGGTACTAGCGATGCAACTGTCGCCGAAACGGCGCTGTCGAAAGACGGTGAACGAGCAATCTTTCGACATCTTCTGCTTGAGGACTGCCGCGAGGATTTGAGCGCGTTCGGGATGAACGTCGTCTCTGTTTCCCTGCAACGCATTTGGGACACTTCCAACTACATCGCGAATCTTGCGAACAAAACCCTTTCGCGCAAACGTCAGGAGGTGGAGATTGAGGAATCGCGTTTGCGAGCGCGGGCAGAGCGTGCCGAATCCGATTCAAAACGTCTAATGTTGGTGGCTGAAAATCAGGCCACCGAGAAAATTCTGCATGCACGGCAAGAGGTCGAGTTGTTTCGCCGCCAGTGTGACGCCGAAGTGCACCGCGCAAAACTGGAGGCGGATAGCGCTATTGTCAAGGCGAAAAGCACAGGTCAGCGTAGCATAGAGGAGATCTCGGCGGAACTTCAAGAGTTGAGAAACAGCTCCGAGGTTATCGTGGAAGCCGAAGCAAAGCGCCGCGCCGCGGAAATCCTCGCGGAGGGAGAGGCAAAAGCTGTCGAGGTCGTTCAGCATACCCAGAATGAACTTTTGAGGCAGAAAGTGGATCTACTCAAGGATGCCGGCGATACGGGTAAAATCGCGTTGTTCATTACACAGTTGCCCCATCTCTTTGAGGCGTACCGTACTCACGCGAAATCATTGAAGGTTGATAACCTCGTGGTTCTCAATGAACAGGATGGGTTTAATAGCGCCGTCAATCGAGGACCGGCGGCGTTCGTTGATTTCTTGAAACGTTTTGAGCAGGGGCTGGGCATCAGTGTAAAAGACCTGATTACCCGGAAGCAGGCGGAGGAGGCCGTCGCAACAGAAGATGCGAGACCAGCCGCGCCAATCCAAGAAGGAGGTGTATCATGATATTCTTCCTCATCACATTAGCCGTACTCATTCTGGTAACGCTGATTCTTCAGCTTGTGATGAAGATGAAGCTGATACCTCCGAGTCAACTTGCCGTTGTACACGGAAAAGGCGGGAGTTTCAGCACGTTCAGAGGCGGACGAGTTTTCGTGTTTCCGTTAATCAACCGTTTCAATACGATGGACTTAACGCCTCAAACGACGACCGTTGTCGTGGAGTCAGCCATCGCCGAGGGGATTGTTCCGTTGACCGTTAAAGCGACAGTCAGTTATGCTGTGGCAAAGACGGAAAAGGGGCTCACTAATGCCGTAAAACGAATCCTGAACATGACCAAAAACTGGGATGAACTCCAAGACATTGCCACCTCTATCATCGAAGGGCATCTACGCGACTCAATCGCGGCCATGACCCCGGAAGAGGTGATGAGCCAAAAAGACCAGCTCATTCAGAACATGATTAAAGTCTGCAAGTCCGACTTGGAGGGCATCGGTCTGGAGATTACCACAATGAACATCGCGGATGTGGACGATCATCGGCTTGACGGGGTTGATGAGCCCGATCTGTATATCGCTCTGCTCAAGCGGATACAAACCGCCGACGCCGAAGCACAATCGCGGGAGGCACAGGCGAATGCTCATGCCGCCGCCAAAGAACAGGCGGAAGAACGTCGGGCTGAAGTCTCCGTCCGCGAACTCCAGAACGAACATCAGCGAATCGATGCGGAAGCCAAGGTCAAGACTGCGGAAGAAAATCAACGAGGCGCTGTGAATTCGCAAGAGGAAACTCGGAACGCAGAGTCTGAGGTGGCGGGGATCCAAGCTCAGATTGAGGCGGAAAAACAGCGCATCGAAATGGTGCGGGCAAGATGTCAGGCGGACACCATCGTTCCTGCAGCGGCAACGAAGGAGAAGATGATCCAAGAAGCGGAGGCGGAAGCCGCAACCATTCGTGGTCAATCGCAAGCCGAACTCACACAACTGAAGCGTACCATTGAGATCCTTCGCTCGGTCGGTGATCCAGGGTTGACAACCTATATCATCGAAAAGTTTGAAGATTTGGTAGAGCCGTTTGCCCAAACGCTGGATCTGTTTCCCGTGGATCAAATTACCGTTATTGCGGGCGATCTTCATCAAGACGGGCCAATCTCCGCTATTCATCCTAACGCTATTGACGCGGAGAAAAATCGTCGGGTCGAGGATGCACTCGCCGCTGCCGCGTCCACTGTTTCGCAACCTAGCAGTTAGTCAGGAACGGAGCTAAGTTCTATTCACATTTCATCGGAGTAGAGGCGGGACAGGGTGCGGTTGGAATGGAATCTCTATCGCGGTCGCTATTCTCTCCCTTGATCTAACCGTTCGCTTAATCACCGCCTTTCGCTATCAGAGACTGGTGCGCAGTGCGCACCCTACAATTACGCAGAGTCTATTCCATAAGCACAACAAGGCGCGCATTCTAAGCGCGCTTTTTTCTTAGATGTTTAATAACTCTAGAAAAGATGACTTCATGCAAGCCCTTGCGCGTCAGATTCTGGTGTGCGACGGTGCTATCGGTACCGAACTCCGCAATCACGTCCCGTCATATTTGCAGTGCGTCGATGCCTGTAATATTTCTGAAGAACATGCCGAGAAGGTTTCGGCGATTCATCGCGCCTATGTTGGCGCAGGCGCCGATGTTATCCAAACAAACACCTACCAAGCAAACAGGGAAGCGTTGGCTGTCCACGGCTTGGCTGAACAGGTTAAAGAAATTAACAAAGCAGGCGTGTTTCTCGCACGCGCGGAAGCCAAAGAGACCTGCTACGTAGCTGGTTCCGTAGGACAAATTCCGTTCGATGCTTTAGATTCGCCCGTTCCCGCCACCAAGACAATCCGGAGGCTTTTTGAGGAGCAGATGGACGTGCTCGTTGATGAACGGGTTGACCTTCTCATACTTGAGACCTTCGTTTCTACCAAACAGGCGGAAATCGCTGCAAAACAGGCACTTACTTACGGTGTCCCCGTTGTCGTTGAAATTAGTGGTGTTTCAGGCGGAACTATCGGAACCGGATTAGATATACGCGTCTTGGCACAAGAACTTGAACAGCTCGGCGCGCATGCGGTTGGTATCAATTGCAGAGGGCCGCATGATCTAGTTGAAGCGATGGAACTTCTCGCCCCTGTCATCAAAGCCCCCATTGTGGTACAACCGAATGCCGGGAATCCCAGAGTGGAGCAGGGCGAAATTGCACTCTCTTATACAGTGGAGGCTGAGGACTTTGGCGATTACGTCGGAGAGTTGGTTGAACTTGGCGCGAACATGATCGGCGGATGCTGCGGCACAACACCGGCATATACGGCGAGAATCCGGCAGGCTGTTGCAGGGCGCGAACCTGTAAAACGGGAACGACGTATTTTCGTCCTCACTAAAAGCACGTCAATATCCAAAGCGTCAACCGATAATCCCGTGCAGCAGGTGTTTGAAACACGCGAGCGCATCGTAAGTGTAGAAATGCGCGCCAATACATTCCCACAGTTTCGGACGATGTTGCGTGAAGCTAAAGGTCTCGTCGCGGCGGCCGTAGATCTGTTCGATGTCACCGATAATTCCGGTGCCGCGGTGAACATCGGGGCTGTCGGTACGGCCTATCGCCTTCAACAGACGACCCAGATTCCGACGCTTATCCATTGGACGACCCGATCACGGAATCTCATCAGTACCCAATCACATCTGCTGGAGGCGGAAGCATTGGGCATCCGCGGAATCGTCGCCTTATCCGGCGACCATCCGAAGGCGGGGGCCTATGAAACGGCGAGCCTCGTTCCCGACGTCCGCGGCTCGGTGCAGTTGATGAAACTGATTGCCCGATTGAATCAAGGCGAACTTGCTGATGGCTCATCGATTGGTGAGCCGTGCAGTTTCTATTACGGTGGGGGATTCACGATTGCCGAGAATCTGCGACCACATGTTAGGCATCTCGCAAACAAAGTGGCGCAGGGGGCGAAGTTTGCTTATACACAGCCTGTATGGAGCTATCAGGACATAGTGCGCGCGCAGCGAGCGACTGAACATCTCGGCATCAAAATGCTTTACGGTATCCTGCCACTTACAAGTTTCCGCAGCGCGTCCTACCTACGTGACAATTTGGGGCTCTACATCCCACAGTTTATTGTTGCCAAATTCCGAGACCTTGGCGATACCGCCGGACACGAACTGGGTATGCGATTGTGCTTGGAATTGATTCGGGACATCCGCAATCAAGACGAATGCGCGATTGACGGCATCTATCTCATTCCACCTGCTCGTATGAATTGGAAAAACAGAGCCAGCATCATCTCTGAGATTGTTAAAACCTACCGTTAGCATTTATTCGCGTTCACTATCCATTCGCTTGATCGCTCCTACATATAGTTGGTCTGTCGCAACAGTCTTAAAATTTCAAATCGGGTAACTTACAATCTATATGTAAATATGAATGCAAATGACTATAGTGTTGACCGAGTATAAATTCGTACCTGTGTTGGAATTGCAGGCATAAATGCTATTGCCAAGGTGATTTTTCGACGGTACGAGCATGGAGGGTAATTTGAGAAATATTCGACTGGCATTTATCGGATGCGGCGCAATGTCTTCGGCACTACAGCAGTGCATCCCGATGATTCCCGAATTTGAATTTGTCGCGACATGCGATCTGGTCGAGGAAAAGGCGAAAACGAACGCTCGAAAATTCGGCGCATCGCGCTGGTATTCCGATTACGATCAAATGCTTACAGCGGAGGAGCTTGACGCGGTTGCCGTTGTGGGGCGTCCGGAAGACAGCATGCACCGTGATATCGGAATCGAGTGCCTTGAACGTGGGTATCACATCTACACCGAAAAGCCGCCTGCCACAACCGTCGAAGGGGCAAAGATGCTGTTTGATGCGTCTGTTAGATCGGGTAAGACCGGTATGGTCGGCACAATGTGGCGTCATGCGCCGGCACACCGCCTCGCGAAACGGTTGCTTGTGCAGGAGGATTTCGGGAGTGTCTGCCAATACGAGACGCGATACCTTGCTCCAACGCCACGTATTCATGAGCCGGGTACACCGTACGCGTGGCGCTTCATGCTGGATCAGGTTATACACCCAACGGACTGCATGCGCTTTTTCATGGGACCGGTGAGCCAACTCTACGCACTCGCCGCCAACGACGCTGACAGCGGCACGGTATCCATCTCTGTCAATCTTGAGTTCGAAAACGGTGGCGTCGGCGCAATGACGCTGGGCATCGGCGCCGTTCTGGAGGCGATGGTATTTATCAAAAGCACCAACAATCATGCAGTGCAAGTCCTTGAAACACGCAAGGTGCGCCGTTACCGCGTGCCGACATGGACAGATGAAGGCGGTGGGTATGCGAACACCCCGACAGAGGAGTGGGAAGTTAACACCGCGCTTGACGGAATCGGACGCCCCGGGTATTACGAGGAGATGAGCCATTGGGCGCAGTCGCTGCTACGTGGGAGGCAGCCCGAACCTAGCCTGGAGGACGCGTATCAGAATATGCGCGTCATACGCGGGATAAGTGAGAGTATCGAGTCGGGGAAGGTAGTCCATTTATCGGACACGGTGTAGTTGTTGCCTCGTTATCTGTATTCTGTAGAAATTCTCCCGCAATCCACCAAATTTGTGATATAATGAATGCTAGGGTCCAATGTCGGTGCACGATCGGGTTGAGGAAAAGGAGGGAATCGCATGAAAACTGTTAATCTCGGAAATTCGGGGCTACGCGTCTCACGTCTTTCAATCGGCACGGGCACTGTCGGCGGTGGTGGCAGGTCCAACCAGACCAAGCTTGGTGTAAAAGGATTTACCGATCTTCTTTGCTTTGCGCATGACCTTGGCGTTAGGTTTTGGGATGCCGCAGATGCTTACGGTAGTCATTCCTACATCAAGGAAACCCTAAAACATGTGGATCGATCCAGCGTTGTCATCACATCAAAGACGACCTCTCGTACAAAAAAGGAAGTCGTGAAGGATGTCAAACGTTTCTTGAAGGAGATAGGATCCGATTACGTTGATATCGTGCTGCTGCACTGCCTGACACAACACGATTGGACCACGCGTTATCCAGATGCGATGGAGGCACTGGCGGAATGCAAGGAACAGGGTTTGATTCGTGCACACGGCGTGTCTTGCCACGACTATGGCGCGTTTCAGACTGCGGCAATGACGAAATGGGTCGAAGTGGTGCTGGCGCGAATCAACTACGCCGGTGTGAGTATGGACGCCTCTCCGGCGGATGTCATCCGAACGATGGAACAGATGGCTGCTTTCGGCAAGGGGATTTACGGCATGAAGGTGTTTGGAGAGGGCAAGCTCGCCAAGCAGGATGGTTCCAGACAAGGCATCGAATTCGTGATGGGATTGCCTTGTGTGCATGCCATGACAATCGGGATGGAGAGTCGGCGCGAGGTAGAGGAGAACGTCGCGATTGTGGATGAGTTGTCCGATTGTTGAGCCGCAATGCGACTCGCGGGGCTACGGTGGGTCGGGCGCCTCCAAGATTAGCATTCCCAGATCGCTTGGCGGGGCGGTTTCGGTGCCGGTTGTCTGCCTCGCCCAATACACCCGTTGATCATCGGATCGATGGATGACCAGATTAAAGCCGATACGCTTATGACGCTTCGTCTTTATGGGGTCAAAACTCCCTAGAACGGGGTAGAACGGGATACGCGCTTCAATAATGTAATACTCGGACTTCTGTCTTACGGCAGCTTTGAGATTGTTTGCCTCGTAGTTGTAGATTCGATCCGGTAGCCACTGACCGATGTACGGCTCGTCCCCGGCGAATCCCGCCCCTTTTGGACAAATCCAAAGAATGTATCGGTTCGGATCTTTTCCAGTCTCCAGGTACTCCGGTTTACTATCCCCGGTTGCTCCCATATTGATGTGTATTTCCAGCGCATCGGCACCTTCGTAATATCTGAGCGCGTTGGGCACCTGAACATCATTATCATAGATTTGGGCGAGGAGATAAAGAGAATCGTCGCTCCATTGCAGCCAAATCAGTCCTTCGTCTTTTGATGTTCGGATAACTCTTTCCAGGGGCCATTTATCGTCAATGCCATCAATCACTACCGGTTCGACCGTATACTGCGCCCATGCGACGGGATTCGCGCGACAAGCGACCTCAATCGCCACGTTTATCTCTCCGGTATCAATTAGCGCATCTTCGTACGTTGCGGTCAAGATTTCTTCCCCGACCAGCCCCATACGATTTTGCGTTGAAACTCTCCCGTATTGAGTAGAAAGCGCCCCACGAAAAATATGTGAATCCGGGCCATCTTCATACAGAGGAACAGTTGTCGAGATGGAGCGTTGCATTGTACCCTGCGAATCAGTTTTAGCTACAACTACCTTCGCCGATTCCGCTACGAATGGATCCGCATTCAAGTCCGCGTCTTCGAGACGGAAGTAAATCGAACCTCCTATGTTGAAATTGCTAAGACGGGTTCCGTCCTGATTGACAATGCTCAGGTTGCCCTGCACCCCGTAATTCACGTAGGTGTAATCCGCAATGCCGAAATCTTGGACAATAGGGGATGGCGGATTGTAGACTGCGCGAACCTCTTCACCACCTTGCACATCAAGAGTTTCATCAGCTATCGGGGAGGTGCCATACCGCGTCGGAATAAATGCGGTGAATACTTCTTGTACCTCCGGATGTTTTCGCAAGGTAACACCGACGCTATCCCGTGTTCTGTCTCCTGAGACCGTAATCTGCACTTCTTCCGTGCCGATTACCGTGCTCAAGAGTAAATCCTCCAATCGGAAATAGATGGATTCTCCAGCATTGAATTTTGCCAATTCCTGAGTCGGGGCAAATTGAGCGCCAACGCCGTGCTTATTGACAATTCGCAATAAGCCGGCGCTTCCCCCCAACACGACCGCTTCGACTTGGATCGGTACGAGTGGTTCCCCCTTCGTCGTAAGTCTATCGACATATTCGACAGTAATCCTCTCTTTATCGGTCACCTGCAGAACGCCGTCGAAGAGGGCGACGTGTTGTATTTCGATCGCCATTTCAGGGCTATTCTCAGAATCTGAAGCGGCTGTCTCTCCTCCTGTTGATTCAGTCGTGTCCTCGTTTTGCGAAGTGGAATCGGGACGCTCGGTCTGATCGAATTTCTTCGTCCGCAATTCGCCCACGAAAATGGCACTATTGTCTTCGGTCTCGTCCAACATAAGCGCCACTTCGTCCTTGAGCACGTTCCCGGTTGCGATAATCTTTACTGTGTCAGTTACTTCTCGCGAGAGGTTGAGGTCTTTATCAATTAATTCGATCCGGAGTCTTTCGCCTGCCTCGAAACTGCCCGTGCCGACAGCAAATCCGCTGATTAGTTTCCCGCTTTCGGCGCCGTAAAGCCTCAACGCACCCTTATCACCGGATTCGACAGCGAGTGTTGCCGTGATGGGCACTTGGGTTGCTCCCGTGTTTTGTAGGGCATCAATGTATGTGAAATCGACAACACTGCCCCCTTGGACCTGCAAGATACTGTCGGTTGGAATTGATGTCTCGCCGTAGCCGGTGCGTATCTCACCGCGAAAAACACCTGATTCGCCCCGCGTTTCAACCATCGAAACACGAATGGTATCACGTTGGGTATTTTCACTGAACTCGGTTTCAAACAGATCTGCTACACCATCGGCTTTGTTTAAGTCGCTATCCTGAATCTCCAGAATCAACGTGTCGCCGGCACGAAATTTCGATATTTCGCGATTTTCAGCCGCGTCAGGATTAAAATTGGCATCGTTATATACTTTGAGCGAACCGGTTGCACCGGCATTTACAACACATTTTGCCGAAGTAACGAAGGACACTTCACCCGTGGCACCTAGCTCGTCAATGTAAGATACTCGAATCTGTTCCGTTCCTTGGACTTGCAGCAGACTGTCGGCTTTCGTGGATACGAGGTCATAGGTTGTTGGAATCGAGCCGTAATATACGCTTCCGACAGGTTGGATTTGAGCATCACCGGGTGCGGGAGATGGTAATAGATGAACGGTTTCGCGATCGTTCAATTCGTTCCCTTCAAGTGTAATTTCAACGGTTTCATCCCTTATATCTTCGTCTCGCAAACGAAAGTAGAGGGTTTCTCCCGCATTGAACCTCTCACGCTGTGTCAGGTAGTTGGATTTGAGAATTTCAATCGTCCCGTCATCTCCGGCTTTCACATGCGCTTTATCCGTGACCATCACATCCGTTTGGCCGGAATCTTGAAGTAGATCGAGATGGCTGACTGTGATTATCTCTGTTCCCGTTACTTCGAGAATAGCGTTTGCCGACGTGGAATTTGCGTGCCGTGTTTGGAAAAACCCAACGAATTCTCCCAATTCCGGTTTAATCTCCGTGAGTGTTAGTTTATACTGATCACCAAGGAGGTTTCCGCTCAACGTAACATCAACGGTTTCTCTCTGGTCGTCGTCTCGATTTAAATCCGTGTCTGTCAACCACACGGCAAGTCGATCTCCGGCATAGAAAGATTTGAAATCGTTGGCGGTATTCCAGTCCGTACTTGGGCGAAACTGAATACGGGCGGTCTTCCCGATGACCGCGTCTACTCTTGCGCTGACGAGAACGTTGGTTCTTCCCGTGTCCTGAATCTCATCCAGATACACCGCCTGCACATACCGTTTGCCGACAGATTGCAGGATGCCGTCGCCCGGCGCCGGGGTTTCACTATACCTCGTCACAATTGCCCCCACGTACGCATCTTGACTCTGTTTGTAGCTCAGTTTTATAAACTCTGTCTCCGATGTTTGAGGCGCGAGTAGACGCACACTGATTTCATGAACAGACGCCGGATCCATCCCATCCAGATCCGCATCTTGAACTCGGATGTATATTGTGTCGTCAAGTTCAAATTCTTGGATTATTTCCCCGGATTCGTTTGTGATTGTGATTGTCCCCGTTGTTCCGGTTTTCACCGTCGTGGAGGTTTCAACAAGTTGATTGTGTTGGGTGGTACTGTAATAGGGATCGATGTAGGTCAAAGATATGACTTCCTTACCGTCAACGAGGAGTGGGGTGGGCGCAAACTTGGGCTCTGTGTCCGCTTCCGAGTCGAGGCGCGTGTCGCCATCTTCACGATAGAGAGTCTCAAGTTTCGTGGCGAAGAGAAAACTGTTGTCCGCCCGATCGTTTTCCGGGTTGTCGTCAATTAGCGTAGCCGGATCGCTCTCGTGCAAAAGGATCTTCCACGTTTGTCCTATCGTTTCATTTCGCAATTCTGCAGCAATCGACTCGGATTCGTTACGATTGGTATTGCGCTCGGCATCCCAGACACAGAGTATGAGAATGTCTCCGGCACTAAACGTCGCGTGAGAACGCGGAGTGTGACCGTCCATTTCCGTTAAGGCAATGGTTTCACATCCAGTCGCGGAGCGGTGTTGACCAATGATAGCAGCCTGTCCGCTGATCTGGTTTGCAAGCCGGAGTATATTCCAGCGATTTGGCGGAGCCGTCAAATCACTTGTCCCATACGCAAACCGGCGAGATTGATTGTCGCCGTTATTCAAGTTTTCTAGCACGTAGTTCAATCCAATGCGCCCCTCAAGTTCCGGATGGAAATCAGAAAGCGCGAGACCCTTGGGGATTCGCGCTTCCAAGATGTGTCCGACATCTGTTTTCGTTACGACTGTCTCAATTGCATGATGGTGACTGATGCTGTTGGGAATAGCATCAAGGTGGTGATGGATTTGCGCTGGCACGACCCGCGGTTCGTCCCCTTCAGAACCGAAGACGGTGAATGTGAAGTGGTGGTCACTCGTGGTATACATTCCTGGAGACCTGCCGAGAGTTGAGTCAACAAACAGGTGCAATACAGAGCTATTTTCAGTGGTTGGGGCTTCGCCTTCACTTGGACCGGATGGTTCATTTTCTTTCGGCACTGCCTGTGGATCAGTCACCGATGCGATGTAGAGATTGTCTTCGTCCCATTGGACATGTATTGCCACAGGAGCGTTTTCAGCAGTCTCAAAGCCGTCAGGGAGAAGCGGATAAAGTTGATGCCATTCGTTCAGTTGTCCATCGATTACGACACGGCTGGCGGAGGATGGTTCAGGTGGAACACGTATCGCCCAACCAATATCCTGATTTCTCGACTGCGACTCAACCTCCGTGTCCGCTGCAATCCGTGCCTCCAAAATGGAGACCTCTGAAACAACCGCGTTCGGTCCCGCTAGGCGATTGAAATTCAATTCAATAACGCCATCAGCATATGCGCCACTCGGAATCCGCAAGACATCGATTTCGGCCTTTCCTTCCGGTACATGCCTCCCCTCATGCAGGATGAATCCATCGACTACAAAGTTCTGTACCCGTCCGCCACCCCCTTCGCCCAAATATGTTGTCTGCACCCAATAGAGGTGTGATGGATCCAGGTCCGTGAAACTCAATTTTACCTGATCGTAATGATAGGCGAAACTCAACTGCCTGGGCGTGTTCCCTGCGTCCACGTCATCCGGCGCTATGAAATAGTGGTTTTCGTCTCGTGTGTCACGATCAAAGGCGAATCCTTGAACCAGATGCGGCGCCAAGACATTGCCATCTATCCCAAGATTTTCATAGTGCATCTGTACGGCGTTATAATCGCTCAACTTGTGGTCGGACGGAGGAGGTAAACGATAGGCGTCCGTGAAAACTTCAAATTCACGAAGCTCCGGATAACTGCCGTACCAGTCTCCATTGTCAATCTGCAAGCGGACATAACGCCCCCGGATCTCATCGTTCGGCGGCTGGACTCCGGAGTTGTGGTGATTGACGTGGGGCACATCAAAAAGGTGCAAATCCGTAAAGGTTTCGTCAGACAAAATGTTTGAAGCGTATATCTCAGAATATTTCCCTCCATCCGTGCTGATTAAAACACGGTATTGCTTGAGGTTGTTGCCGGGACCGTCGGTTGTGAGGCGGAAACCGTAAATCTTGGAAACGGCGCCCAGATCCGCCGTAACCTCAACGACATCTGTCGGGGAAGCGTAGGAGATATGACGTTCTGTTTTGCCGTCTATTTCAACCTTCTCCTCTATTCTCCGCGCACCCTTCCACTTGGAATCCTCGGAAATCAGCAAATCCGTCAATTTCGACAGGTCTGCGGAGTTGTTGTAATTCGCCTCCACCGCAAGGAATTGGCTCGGCGATTCATGTCGCAAGCCAACTCTGAATTCCTCGTTTTTCAATCTTGGCCGGTCGCTGAACCAGTCGTTAATCACGACCTGTATCCAGCGTGCTTCAACCGGGACAGGGAGGGAATGCGTTGGATATTTGTATTCGCGCGAGCTGCCAACGAAAGAATAAGCGCGGGGAAAGGGTGTTTTTAACCGATCGGTATGCACCAAAAGGTCAAATTGTTTTGGACCGCTCTCATTCGGGTTATCGAATTGCAGTTCAACTTTGTCGATTTTATAGACATAACCGAGATCGAAGGTAGTGTAAATCGGAGTCGTGCGCAAAATGTCCGTGTAATGGAGAGGCTCGTTATCTAGCTGACGGATGGGTTTGACATATTGCTGATCGGCCGCGTCTTCCCCACGTGGGTACAGTAGAAAGCCGAGCAATACAGCGACGCCTCCGAGAAGAAAGTATTTCAAATTCATGTTACCGACCCGAAACCTCCGATACCGCTAAAAATGCCGAAAATGGGGATAACTAAACCAGACAACATAGGAACATTCTTCGTCTGGCGTTCCGATCTACTATATTTTACCTGAAAGAGACGACTTTCTCCAGATCATATGGAGAGAGGCCCGAAGGATGGGAGAGGAGAAGGGTGGAAGATTCTCTTTCGCGTCATCCTCAATCTTTTGAATCTGCCGGATCTGTCAATCCAGTTCTGTAGTGTGGAATCAAACGAACGATCAAGTGGGTGCGATAGAGTCCCATAGAGCTCCCTTAGCGACTGCGATAGATCTCCCCCGCCCACCATCCTCGGAAGTATTTGTTTGCGTTGTCTTAGTAAGGACCTCCGCGTGCAAAATGCCGCCTGCTTTTTTGAAATTGCCTAGCAGGTGACGCATATGATAAAATTCTTCGACACTCGAAAATGACCGAATAGAAAAGGAGAATGCGATTCTCGCTCAAGATGTCAATGAAAGCAATCATAGCAACCGCAAGCGGCGGTCCTGAAGTTCTGAAATTGGTGGAGTTTCCCTTGCCGTCCCCTAGTCCAACCCAGTTGTTGGTCAACGTCAAAGCGGCTGGCATCAATCGTGTGGACACCATACAGCGAAAAGGCTCATACCCCATGCCGCCGGGTGAATCCGAGATTCTCGGCTTGGAAATCGCCGGAACGATTGAACAGATTGGGGATGAAGCGACCGGTTTCAAACAGGGTGACCGCGTATTCGGCTTAATAGGGAGCGGAGGATACGCCGAACAGGCCGTTATCGACTACCGCATGGCAATGCCCATTCCCGAGGGATGGAGCTTTGAACAGGCGGCAGCGGTGCCGGAAGTTTTCTTTACGGCGAGCGAAACACTGTTCACTTTCGGCAAACTGAGTGCCGGTGAAACGGTGCTGATTCATGCGGGCGGAAGTGGTGTAGGCACGACAGGGACGCAGATGGCGCATCAGATAGGCGCACGGGTGTTTATCACCGCAGGTTCCGCAGAAAAGATTGAGCGGAGCAAATCGCTTGGATGCACGGAGGGGATCAACTATAAGGAAGCTGACTTCGCCGATGAGATTATGCGACTGACGGACGGAGAAGGAGTGGACGTGGTGCAAGATTTTATCGGAGCGCCCTACCTCAAACGCAGTCTCGCCATACTCAAACCACGAGGACGCTTGGTCGTGGTTGGGTTGATGGGCGGTAGTGTAGGTGAAATCGATATGGGAGTTATTTTGCGTAACCGACTGCAGATTTTCGGTTCCGTGATGCGTGCGCTGCCTCTTGAGGATAAGATCCGCATTACCGATCGATTTATCGACCGGTGGCTGCCGCTGCTCAAGGAAGGGAAGATTAAAGCCATAATCGATACGGTTATGCCGTTGTCTCAGGCGCGTGAAGCGCACGAGTATATGGAGTCCAACAGGAATTTCGGCAAAATCCTCCTGAAGGTTGAGTAAATACTGTCATTGAGGACCTAATTCGGTGATTCGGACCGAGCAGGTATGGAGCCGGACGCGATGATTGGGTTCGGGCTTAGGCTAGGCAAGAGTCGAAATCAACGGTTTGCAATTGACTGCCTATGGCAGGTGTGATAAGATTGACCGCCGCCGTTGCGGTAAACATCGCTATCTCGAAGTATCATTTATACACGCAAAAATAGAATGAGTCACGATACCCAGTCGAACACTGAAAAAGACCGATCACTCGCGGAGGCACGGGGCTATTTGGAGGAGATTGGCATCAAGGAGGCGCTCCTCTTTGACCACTCTCCGGTTTTACGCATACAAGTTCCGGAACCAGCTTTTGACCGCGCACTCCAGATGCGCGAGACTATTGTGAATCGACTGACGGAGGTCGGCTACCGGTTCATCGCGATTGACCTCGCGCACAAAGATGATTGACTCCATCTTAGTTTTACGATCAGGATCTCTACGAATTTTATGAACCACGCAAGGCACTCCATTCTTCATGTTTCAATTCCCGTCATCTTTTCCTTTCTTCTAGTTTATCTCCCGATCTCCTTAGCTCAAGAACGCAGCCCCGCCGAAGTCATTGCCGAGGCAATTCACCATCAGAACCTTGGTTTAGCTTATCTCGAAGAATCCCAGCCAAACAAGGCGGCTGAGGAATTCCGTGCGCTAATCGACCTTATCCCCGATGAAGCCATTGGTTACGGCAATTTGGCTGTCGCGTGTCTTCGTCTCAAGAACAGCGAAGAAGCTGAGACATGGGTCAAACGCGGGCTTGAAGTTCAACCGATGGATAGTCAACTGCATTTTATCCTCTCGGAAATCTACCAGTGGCAGGGCAAGTCCGAGGAAGCTGTTACGGAGATGAACGAGGCAGTGAAACTTGATCCCGAAGATTTGGGGGCGCGGTACAAGTTGGTACGTCACTATCTCGGACTACGGGATGATACCGATGCCACGCAGCAAGCAATTTTACACCTCCAGACGCTGCGCGACCAAGCTCCGACAAACGCCGTTGTTCGGCTCAAATTGGCGCAGGCACTTTTGCAGGTTGAACGGATTGAAGAAGCGAAACAGATTGGAGCGGAATTAGCTGTCCTGTTCCGGGATGTCAAGGAGGATGCGCTGAAGTATCTCAATCAGGGGTTGCACCTGCTTGAGGAGGGCGATTCAAAGGGCGCGAAGAAATACATTCGAATCTTCGAGAATATTCAGAAAGCCACACCGCGTTACCAGCAGGGGATTGGCGAGTTGGTGACGGACATCTTGGGGCACCCGATTGAGGAATTCGATCAAGGTTTCAAATCCCGCGTGAAGGCGAAACTGAGTTCACCGATTGATGTGCGTTTCGCTGATGTGAGCGGAGAGATTTACGGCACTTTACCGGGGAAGCCAACGAGAGTTTACGTGGCTGATACCGACGGCGATGGTAATATCGAATTGTACACGCTCTGTACGCTAGGCAAACCCATGCAGTTGAATGTAGATGGCTACGGAGTTCGTACTGGGAGTATCCGCGCTTCGGCAGCATACGGAGACACGGCTGCCTTTGCTGACATTGCTAAAGACGGTTACCAAGATCAATTTATTTTCAGTAAAGAACGGGAGAAAGTCATTCGACGCGGAAAGAAGGGCTTTAGTTATTCTGGAAGGAGATTATTCGACCGAGTCGGTGCGGAGTTTCTATTTGTTGATTACGATCATGATGGAGACTTGGATAAGATTTTCATCACCGATAGTAGGATCGAAGTCTATCGCAACAACGCCGACAATGCCTTTACAAATGTAACTCATCAAACCTTTCATGCATCCGAGACTTTGACCGGAATTGATGCTGCTGTTGCCGATTTTGATGATGACGGTGATATAGATTTTTTTATTGTCAATGGCAACACTGGTTGTACGCTTTACGACAACCAGCGTCAGGGGCGGATGAAAGCAGTGACGGACGAAACCGGTATCCCGCAAGATCAACATTTCAGTGCAGTTGCCGCCGCCGATTACGACAATGACGGCGCCGTTGACCTCTTCCTCTCAGTTGATGTCAGTGGTTACGATAATGGTGCTGACCGCGACCTCTTACGCACGGCACCGGAGAGAACGTACCACCAACTTTATCGCAATCGCGGCAATGGCACATTCACCCGCGATAACCGTTCTAATAAAGCTATAGGAGTAACATACGGGCTACACGGTTGGGATGCTCATTTCTTTGACTACGACAACGACGGATTTCTCGATCTATGGATACTCGGCGAACGAATAATGCAGTTGTCTCATGGCAATAATCGCCCCGTTATTCTATTTCGGAACGATGGAACAGGGCGGTTTGCGGATGTCTCAGACATTTTACCAAGTTCCCCTATTGGCGGTGTTGACGGTGCTGTCGGGGACTATGACAATGACGGCGATCTCGATCTCTTCTTGGTCGACAGAGAAGGTCGGGTTGTTGCGCTGCGCAATGACGGCGGCAACCGGAACAACTGGCTGCAGGTACGGCTTGAAGCGGTGACTACGGGCAACAACAAGGTCAATATTGACGGCATCGGTTCCAAGGTCGAGGTCAAGATTGACGACCTGTATCAAATGAAGTATACGACTGAACCGACTTCGCATTTCGGCTTGGGATCGGCTGAGCGAGCGGATGTGTTGCGTGTGGTGTGGACGAACGGCGTGCCGCAAAACGTGATTAAACCGGAAGCCAATCAGCGAATCGTAGAGAAGCAGATTTTGAAGGGCTCTTGTCCATTTCTATATGTCTATGATGGCGAGGGGTACCGGTTTGTAACCGACCTTCTGTGGCGAAGTCCCCTCGGTATGATTACGTCCATCGGCTCCATCGCGCCGGACCAGACGGCAGATTATGTGAAGATTCCCGATTTCATGGCTCCGAAAGACGAGGTTTATTCGCTGCAAATTACGGAGGAACTTTGGGAAACGGCATACTTTGATATGGTGAAACTGATGGCTGTGGATCGACCTGCCGGGACGGAGATTTTCGTCGATGAAAGGTATGCGTTGCCACCTTATTCTCCGTTCAAGATTCATACGGTCGAGGAGAAGCGTCAGCCGCGAAGCGCTTTTGACCACCTCGGAAACGATGTGTCCGAGGCGCTCAAAGAATTTGATTATCGGTACGCGATTGAGCACGAACCCGGAAAATACCAAGGCGTCGTCTCCCCGCACGCTATCATCCTCGACCTTGGGGACGTGTCTGATGGCGAACCAGTAACGCTTTTCCTCACCGGTTGGATTTTCCCCACCGATACGAGCATCAACGTATCACTCTTCCAAAATCCACAGATCAATCCGGTCTTCCCCTCTCTGCTGGCGCGGAATGCAGAGGGAGAGTGGGAAACTGTAATCGATATAATCGGGTTGCCTGCGGGAAAGAATAAGACCATCGCAATCGACCTAACGGGGAAGTTTCTTTCCGACGACCGTCGGGTGAAGATTGCTACGGACATGCAGATCTACTGGGATGCGGCGTTCTTTAGCGTCGGCGACAACGACGATGTGCCGATTCGGGTGACGGAGTTATCCGCAGACCGCGCCGATCTTCACTATCGTGGGTTTTCAAAGATGTACCGTCCCACGCCGCATGCACCGCATTTGTTTGACTACGAAGAGGTAGAAACAGCGGGACAGTGGCGGGATCTACAAGGGTATTACACCCGATTCGGGGATGTCACACCGTTGCTGCAAGACATTGACGATATGTACGTCATCATGAACGCGGGAGACGAGATGACGGTCGAATTTGATGCCGATAAGTTGCCGCCGTTACAGGATGGGTGGGAGAGGAGTTTTATCCTCTATAGCGACGGTTGGGACAAGGACGGGGATATCAACACACTCCATTCTCAAACGGTCGAGCCATTGCCCTTCCACGGCATGTCCGCCTATCCGTATCCCGATGGCGAGAGCTATCCGAACGACCCCGAGCATTTACGCCATCGATTGGAATACAACACGCGGCGCGTGAATCACGACCTACCGGCGCTAGAGTAGACGGCGCCTTTGCCTTCTTGTAGGGTGGGCATTGCCCACCAATCGCTTATTGCCCTGTTCTTGTAGGGTGCTGATGGAGATCCACCATAGGGAATCAAGTTAAGCGTTTCACGGCGCAGGTTGCGCGGTTTCAATGTCTCAATCTGTTGATTCCCACATAATCTTGGACTAAAAAATCCTTCTTAATTCATCAATCGGTCCGACTAAGAAGATGTTTCATGGCACCCGTCTTCGTAGGGGCGGGGTTCCCCCGCCCGATAGGGACTAGAGTTAGTAATTTCACGAGAGAAAATCCCGGCAATACTCGACAAAATCTCTTAAATTGATCCCTATGGGGTGCTGATGGAGATCCACTAGCCACAGCTTCTACCGCCCAATCCGCCTCAAGGGGAAAAACAGGCACGCCAGCGCAAGCACCAATATCCCCGCCAAAATCCAGTAGGGTAACCGGAATGTTTCGGCTGTGTATAACCTCCCGGCGAATGGAGGACCTAAGACGCGGCCAAGGCTCAGGCAGGCATCCATCATCCCGATGGCTGTACCTTGACCGATTGTCGTCTCTTTCGAGATCCACGATGAGGTCGTCGGTCGGATAATCTGGTTTCCGATTCCGGTGATTGTCAGATAAATTGTGACGGTCACAAATGCCACGGACCACGGCAGCAGCGCCATACCGAGGGCGTTAATCAACAACCCGACGACAATGAGCCTGAATTCCCCGCATCGGTTTATCAGCCTTCCCAGAACACTCCCCTGCAACAAGGCAATGATGCAACCCATAATGACGAACATCTGCCCCATCTCTCGCGCCCCGTAATCCCATCGGTCCGCGATGAAGAGCGGGAAGGTTGCCTCCAAGCCCGAGAAAACAAAGGTCGAGCAAAACGCTACCAGGAACAGCGGCATTAACGGGTTGCTCAAGGTGCGCGGACTGAATATCTCCCAAGGGAGAACCCACCCCTCGCCACCGTCCTCTCGATTTGCGGCCTTCAATGATTCCGGTAACAGGATTAAGGCGAAGACGAATGTCGCAACCGAGAGCATACCGGCGAGGAAGAACGGCGTATGATGTTGACTTAGAATGGCACCGATAGCGGGGCCCAGGATAAACCCGAGTCCCATTGCCGCTCCCATCGAAGCCATGCCCTTGCCGCGCTCCTCCTCCGTCGTCACATCCGCAACGTAAGCCATGACCGTTGGCAGCACCGCCGCTGACCAAGCCCCGGACAGGGCGCGTGCAGTGAATGCCCAGAGCAACGTTTTCGAGAAGCCGAACAAAATCAGAGCTGCCGCGTTTCCGATGAGTCCCATTAGAATTAACGGCTTGCGGCCCTTGCGGTCGGACAAGCGACCCCACATCGGTGCGAAGATAAGCTGCGCAGCGGAGTAGATTGCCAACAATCCGCCAATCTGTAGCGGGTTAGCCCCCAGTTCGTCAGCATAGTATGCGAGGTGTGGGATGATGATCCCGAAACCAAGCATAATGAAAAACATTGTCAGAAACAAAATCGTTAATGCACTTTTCGTCATCCGTGGGGTCCCGCTGCCGCGATGTGGTGGCAATGCGATGATTATAGATGCCGACTGTTGGACGTGTCAAGGTAAACCTCCGTCAAGTCTGTCACGCATCTGACCGAGTCTGCAACTTGACGAAGTTCATTATGCGGTGTTATCATTTTTGTCGAAGTACAGCCCCAGAAAGGACAATTGCATGACCACCTCACGATCCTACGATGGCTTACAAGATAGCATCCGTCAACTCGACACACCGGAGATTGAAACGTGGACGAACGAGTTCGGCGATCGGGACTACACCATAGACATCACGAATCTCGAATTTACCGCCGTCTGCCCCAAGACGGGATTGCCCGATTTTGCCACGATCCGGGTGACGTATGTGCCCGACGAGCGGTGTGTTGAACTCAAGTCGTTGAAGGATTATTTTCTCTCTTACCGCGACGTTGGAATTTTTCACGAGCATGTCGTCAACAAGGTGTTGGACGATTTTGTTGCGGCTTGCCGTCCGCGGAAGGTTGAGGTGGTTGGGGAGTTTAACATCAGGGGTGGGCTTAAGACGGTTGTGCGAGCGAGTTATTCGGGGGAGGAGGGCGGTAGTTGACATCGTAGGGTGGGCACTGCCCACCATCGTAAACTCCACCATTAGGAAAATTAACCATGGATCAACAGCAAAAACTTTATGAGCAAGGGCTCGTTCTGAAAAAGCACAAGCACTATGCTGATGCCTTATCCCGTTTTGAAGAGGCGCTTGACTATTACGCAACTTCTGATACAGCATACGCCGAAACGTGGTTTCAAATGGGATGCTGCCGCTCAGAGATAGCCAAACAGAAAATCGAAGGCACAGAAAAAACGCTTTACGTTGACGGCGAGTTTGAGCTTTATGAAGGAGCAATAGACGCTTACCAAAAGGCGATTGAACTCCAACCGGATCAATCGGAAGTTCGTATGGTCCTAGGAACACTGTTCTACGATTTTGGCATGCGTGGATTTGAGGCCGGCATGTGTGACGTATACGATTACAGCCGAGTTATTGAATGGTTTAAGCAAGCTACTGAGGTCTGCCCAACTTTGATTGATGCTTACTATGAACTCGGTTTGACATATACGTGTTTAATGGAGGATTTTGCAAATGATTCGATATATGAGATAGACGATTCGGCGATAAGCGATGGGATGTGTTTCACCGGAATAGTTGGCATTGCAGATGCGCGCATAGAGACGTATCAAAAACTTACCGAAATCCAACCCGACGACGCCAGGGCATATTACGAGTTGGGAAACGCATACAGCAGTTGGATTCATCCATTCATTACAATCTGCGAAGAATTTGGTAACGAAACGCGTGATGAAATAGAAGCAATGAAGCAGGGACGAGATCCCGGCATTCGAGATATACTTGATAAGGCAATAAGGGCACATTGCAGAGCCGTGGAAATTAATCCTGAATATTCGGATGCCTACAATGATCTGGCAAAAGTCTATTTTTGGCATGGCAACTTTGGAGAAGCAATTCGAGCCGTCAAACAAGCCTTCGTATTAGTTAAGTTTTCCAATCGGGAAACCGGGACTAGTACCTCTTATGAAATTGGGGCAGGATTTTCCTCCCACATCCTCGCGCGCGCCTACCACAATCTAGGAAAACAGAACTTCGATATAGGACTCTACGCAGAAGCAATCGAATGTTACCATGATGCTATTCTAGCCTGCTCTTGGTACTATGAGGTGTATTACAATCTTGCGATTGCCTATGATGAAACCGGGAATTACGAGTCAGCGATTCTGTGGTACGGACGTGTGAAGTATTCTTATGAATACCCCGATCTGCATTATCGCATAGCAAATGCACACCACAGATTAGGTCGCTACCAAGACGCCGTTGAAGCATATCAGGAGGCTATCAATCGGCAAATAGAAATGGAAGATGAATTTCTTAGAAAATCACCTGATAACCTCCACTATGCCGAGCCGCCTGAGTATCCAGAGTGGTGGACTGAGGTTTACCAAAACTATGAATCCGCATCGCAGAATGAACCCTTGTAACGTGCGATCAAACGACTGATTAAGTAGGGATCAAACGAGCGGATAGCGAGTGATCAAGGAAACGGATAGTGACCGATCAACTGAACGAATAGTGAAGGCGATAGAGTTCCCGTAGAGATGCCATTCAGACAATTTCCAAATCAACGCCGCTTATTGAGGAAACAACACGATAATTCGTCAAACTCCCTGGCCAATTGCCAATTGCCACTTGCCACTTGCCACTTGCCACTAGCCACTGGCAACTGCCTTCTCACTCAACCGGCACCGACCTGCCAATCCGGGCGGATTCATACATCGCATCGAAAATCTTGGTGACTATCAGCGTTTCCTCCGGGGGCACTGGCGACGGCAATCCCTCCCGAATCGCTTGGTGGAAGGATTCAAACTCACCGATTAAATTGGTAAGCGGTTCGGGCTCGTAGTCTATCATCTCTCCGTCCTTGTCCATGTAGATGCGCATCGGTGAGTGCGTCGCGCCGGCGCGATCGCCAATGAAGAATGTGGTGCCGATGTTTTCAATGTGAGTCGCCCAAGCGGTTTCAAGCGCCACCGTTAGCCCGCCTTCAAAGTGAACAACGCCCATTGCGAAATCTTCGACTTCGAATTGGGCGGGATCCCAGTTTCCCCACTCATTGATGACGTCCCTTTGATTCCCGAACTTCTGCGCAGTGTATCCGAATGCCTCGATGGGTTTGGGACAGCCGAGAATCCACAGCAGCGCGTCGAGGATGTGCACGCCGATGTCAATAAGGGGCCCGCCACCGGCGATGGCTTTCGAAATGAAGGAGGGCGTGCTGGGTATACCGCGTCGGCGCACCGACATAGCGCGGGCATAGTAGATGTCCCCGAAGAATCCCTCATCACAGAGTTTTCTCAAGGTTCTCGCTTCGACCGTAAAGCGGTTTTGCAACCCAATCTGGAGAATCTTTCCCGATGCGTGATAGGCGTCAACCATCGTCTGTCCGTCGACCGCGTTGCTCGCCATCGGTTTCTCGCAGATGACGTGTTTGCCCGCCTCTAACGCGGCTATGGTTGGCGGCGCATGGAAGTTGTTCGGGGTACAGACGCTTACCGCGTCTATTTCGTCCATGCCAAGAAGGTCGTTGTAGTCCGCAAAGACGTGCTCTATCCCGTGCTGCCCAGCAAACTCTCGCGCTCTCGGTTCGTCAATGTCGCACACGGCAATGACCGAGACATCTTCAACATTCCGGTGCCCCGGCAGGTGTTTGCCAGCCGCGATGCCGCCGGCACCGATAATACCAACATTAATTGTCTTTGTCATGAATGAGATTCCTTGTGGGTGAAAGTAGCAGGGTGAAAGGTGGACAGATGAGAAGGATTCAATCTCGTTGATTCATTAGCTCGTTGGCGTACATGTCACTATGTTCTAGCCAATGATTGCGTATCACAAGGTCATAAAGATTACCATCCGTGCCCCACACCATGCCAATGAATTGACGGCCGCATCAAGCTTTCGCGTACCGTTTCACTCCCAATGAATTTGAACCGGGTAGGTGCAGATGGTTTGCCAAGAGCGGCATCTTCAGACACTGAGTTTTCATTGTCAAATGGCAGGGATAGATGATAAACTCTTAGGGGAAACGCTGGCTCTGGGGTCGTGTTAGTCAAGACGAAGAGCATCGAAACCAATCAAGTGACCGCGCACCAAGAAACACCTCATGAAACAACATCAATCTAACTGAAGTAAGATATCCTTATGGCAACAGCGGTCGTAATGCCCAAACTCGGGCAGTCGGTAGAAACCTGTATTATCATCGGTTGGCTGAAACAGAAGGGTGATTCAATTACCGCAGGGGAACCGCTCTGCGAAGTGGAGACCGACAAATCCGCATTGGAAGTGGAAAGCACGGCGTCAGGAACCCTGTTGGATGTGTTCTTCGACGAGGGCGAGGAAGTTGCCGTGCAGGTCAACATCGCCGCCATTGGAGAACCCGGCGAGGATGTTTCGAGCCTAAAGCCCGCTGTAACGGTGGACACTTCACCCGAGGACCAATCGTCCGCGGCTTCCGACGAACCGGTCCAGGCAGTCCCAACACAACCGGAGGCGTTAGAGCCGTCCCAAAAGCGCTCCGCTAAGACCGACCGGCTTAAACGGCGCATATCGCCGAGGGCGGCGAGTTTGGCAGAGGAACTAGGCGTGGAAATCTCCGGCATCCGAGGTACAGGACCGGGCGGACGGATTATTGAAAGAGACGTGCGCGCCGCGCCGTCGACTGCTGCGAAACCTGCGGCAGTCCAGACGAGGATAACCCCGCCGGTTCAGACAGATCACCCTCCGGGCGAGGCGCAGACAATCCCGTTGCAAGGTACGCGCAGGATCATCGCCGAGCGGATGCTGTATTCCATTCAAACGACCGCGCAGCTTACGCTCAATGTCTCGGCAGACGCCCGTGCTTTATTGTCCTATCGGGGGCGTCTGAAGAACAGCGCGGAAGCGTTCAATCTTCAAAACGTCACCATCAACGATTTCATCCTTTTCGCGGTGTCACGCACGTTACCCGACCATCCGGAGTTGAACGCCGTGCTCCTCAAGGGCACTATTTCACAATACAAAAATGTACATCTCGGCTTTGCGGTGGATACGCCCCGGTGTCTGATGGTGCCCGTCATTCGAGACGCCAACAGTTTGAATCTGAAAGCGATCTCGCAAGAAGCGAAACGATTGACGTCTGGATGTTTGGAAGGGGAAATCTCGCCCGATGAGCTAAGCGGCGGCACTTTTACGGTGACGAATCTTGGGAATCTCGGAATAGAGAGTTTCACACCGATACTGAACCCGCCGCAGGTGGGAATCCTAGGTGTCGGGAATGTGAATCTCAAAGCGGTGCAAATTGACGGCGAGGTGCAGCACCTCCCGCACATCGGGTTATCATTAACGATTGACCATCAGGCGGTTGATGGCGCCGCTGCCTCCCGCTTTTTAGGTACACTCTCGGGACGATTGGCTGCAATTGATTTGTTGTTGGCAATGTAGAGGGTTTGGTTGTTTCAGAATCGGGAATTGAATCAGGAAAATTAAGAAGAGAATGCCGAAATCACTAACGATAGATCCGTCGGAAGTTCGCCAGAGATCGGTGATTAAGAGCCAAGAGATACCGGTGAACGCCTATGCTGCGACACCCGAGCACGAGGCGGAAAAATACGGGGGCGAGAACTTGGTGCGGATTTACCGGGACATGGTCTACATTCGCGAGTTTGAGAGCATGCTGGATGGGGTGAAGAAGGAGGGCTCCTACCGGGGCTTGGAATACGATCACCGGGGTCCCGCCCATCTATCCATCGGTCAGGAAGCTGCGGCGGTTGGTCAATGTTTTCACCTCTCTGCGGAGGATTTCATTTTCGGCTCTCACCGGAGTCACGGGGAGATATTGGCGAAGAGTTTCTCAGCAATTGAAAAACTCGGCGAGAGCGACTTGATAGGTATCATGGAGTCGTACATGGACGGTGCGCCGTTACGGGTGGTGGCACCATTCACGAGAGGCGATGCGAAAGATTTGGCGATTAACTATACGCTGTACGGCACGCTCGCCGAGATATTCGGCAGGGAGAACGGGTTCAATAAGGGCATGGGCGGGTCAATGCATGCATTTTTCCCCCCGTTCGGCGTAATGCCCAACAACGCCATTGTCGGCGGATCAGCGGATATCGCAACCGGCGCCGCTCTTTTCAAACGCGTAAATCGTGAACCGGGAATTGTCATCGCCAACATCGGCGACGCATCGATGGGGTGCGGTCCAGTTTGGGAAGCCATCACTTTTGCCGCAATGGATCAGTATCGCAAGCTTTGGGATGAGGAGGTTGGAGGCAACCCGCCGATTCTCTTTAACTTCATGAACAATTTTTACGGTATGGGCGGGCAGTCCAAAGGCGAAACGATGGGGTTCGGGACCCTGGCACGAGTGGGTTCGGGTGTCAACCCCGATGGCATGCACGCGGAACGCATCGACGGGTATAATCCGCTGGCGGTCGCGGACTCGGTTGAGCGCAAACGCGAGGTGCTGGAAGAGGGACAGGGACCGGTTCTGCTAGATACGGTGACTTACCGATTCTCAGGACATTCACCCTCGGATGCTTCTTCGTACCGCGACAAAACCGAGATGGATCTCTGGTATCAACAGGATGCCCTGATAAATTACGGGGAATACCTTAAGGAGCACTGCCACGCAGATAGCGGTAGTTTGGATGCTTTTCGAGATGATATTACAGAGAGACTGGTGAAAGTCTTTGAGGCGGCAACTTCCCTCGAAATATCCCCGCGTGTCAGCATCCAAGTCGATAGCATCGGGGAGATGATGTTCTCCGATCAGTATCAAGAGCGGCTGAGCGAAAATAAGCCCGAGGTTCTCATTCCAAAGTCTGAAAGCCGTCTCAAGACCACGTTGGCGAAACACCGCTTTGGGCTAGACGGTGGGAAGCCGCTGCCCAAACTTCAGACATTGACCTATGCCGAGGCGCTTTTTGAAGCCTTGATGCACCGTTTCTATGAAGACCCGACGATGATAGCCTACGGTGAGGAGAACCGCGATTGGGGCGGCGCGTTCGGCGTTTACCGCGGATTGACGGAATGCCTGCCTTATCACCGTTTGTTCAACTCGCCGATTTCCGAGGCGGCGATTGTCGGAACCGCTGTCGGGTACGCGCTTTCCGGCGGGCGCGTGGTGGCAGAGTTGATGTATTGCGATTTCATGGGAAGAGCGGGTGACGAGATTTTCAACCAGATGGCGAAATGGCAATCCATGTCCGCGAACGTCCTGCAGATGCCGATGGTACTGCGCGTATCCGTCGGATCGAAATACGGGGCGCAGCATTCACAGGATTGGACCTCCATCGTGGCGCACATCCCGGGCTTGAAGGTGATGTTTCCCGCAACCGCCTACGACGCGAAGGGGATGTTAAACCTGGCACTGCGAGGCACAGACCCGGTTGTCTTCTTTGAAAGCCAGCGTTTGTACCCGGAGCCGGAGACGCTTGTCGAAGGGGGAGTGCCTACGGAGTATTACGAGGCTGAAATGGGAGAGCCTATGCTCAGGCGCCAAGGCAAAGATTTGACTATCGTCACGATCGGCGCAGTGCTCTACCGGGCACTGGAGGCGGCGGATGAATTGGCGGACAAGCACGGCATTACCGCCGAAGTGATTGATGCACGATTTATCAATCCGCTGGATTACGAAAAGATTGTCGAATCGGTTGAGAAAACCGGCAAGGTCGTGCTTGTTTCCGATGCCTGTGAGCGCGGGTCTTTTCTGCACACGATGGCATCGAATATCAGCCAGTTAGCTTTCAATCATCTTGATGGTCCGGTCGCTGTCGTCGGTGCACGCAATTGGATTACGCCGCCAGCCGAGTTAGAGGAGGCGTTTTTCCCGCAAAAGGAGTGGATTCTTGATACGATTCACGAGCGGATTTTGCCGCTTTCGAGCCACAAAGTCAGTACGGTGCAAAACGTAGAGGAGATTGTAAGACGTAATCAACTGGGTATTTAGTACATATTCGAACAAGACGGGGGCGGCACATCGTAACCGAGACGTGCATTTTACGGTCCCTACCTCAGGAGGAAATATATGACGTGGCAAGCAGACAATCCAATCAAGGTTGCGATTGTCGGTGTTGGTAATTGTAGCAGCGCTTTTATTCAAGGTTTGACCTATTATCGAAAGTTCGGTGCAGACGCGCCCGGGCTTATCAATGTTGACATTGGCGGGTACAAAGTCACCGATATTGTACCGGTGGCTGCGTTTGATGTTGATGCGCGCCGGGTCGGATTGGATTTGTCGGAAGCCATCTTTTCAGGCGCCAACATCGCTTATCGGTATCCGGATATTGACGTACCTGACTGCGGCGTGACGGTGCAGATGGGGCCCGTGATGGATGGGGTTACCCCAGCCTTGGCGGAGTTTGTGGAAGTCGCCGACCAACCGCCGGTGGATGTCGCCAGAGTCCTTCAAGAAAGCGGCGCGGAGATGTTGCTAAACTTTCTACCGACGGCGTCGGCGGAAGCCGCTAGATTTTACGCAGACGCCGCCATCAAAGAAGCCCGGATAGGGTTCATTAACGGTATGCCGGAGTTGATAGTCTGCGATTCCGCCTACCAGCAGGCGGCGGTCGAGAACAACGTCCCGCTCATAGGCGATGACGTGAAGAGTCAACTCGGGGGGACGGCGATTCATCGAGCGCTCCTTCAATTGTTGAAAGCCAGAGGCATCCATGTTGAACGCACCTATCAGGTAAACTACGCGGGCAACACGGATTTTCACAATCTGGTGCATCGAGGACAGTCGAAACACAAAACAAAACAGGAAGCGCTTTCGTCGTTGGTTTCGCCTGAGACCGAGATTTCGACAGGATTCTCTTACGTCGAGCTAATGGGCGACCGTAAGACCGCCATTTTCTACATTGATGGCGTAAATTACGGCGGGGCGCCGCTGCATTTCGAGGCAAAACTGGAAGTAGAGGACAGTGCGAATTTCGGTGGCGTGATAGCGGACATGGTGAGATTCATGAAGGTGGGACTTGATCGAGGCGTCTCGGGTCCTCTCCATTCCGCATCGGCGGTGTTGACCAAGCATCCGCCAATCTCGATTGATGAAGATGGTGTCGCCGTTCAGCAACTGCAGGAATTTGTTGACGGCGATCGGGAGCGGTAAATCAGGGAGGCGGTTGAAACACGCACAGAGGAAGGCAGGTTAGCATTAGCCTGCCTTTTTTCATGTCGGACGATAGTAGAATTAGGTGGTCTGCGTGGCGTTGAGGAGTGGAGCAGCGATGATCACTATCGCTTGCAACAATTCCCCGGATTCGCACAACACGCCCTACAATATTCTGAGTCCACACCGAGAGTGGCTGACTTACATAATTATGGCACGTTAATAAACTAACCCAAATTACTAATTACAAGATTTTTGACATACACCTCCGTTTTCCATTGAGAATAGTTAATCAATTGCGGGGATTTCGTAGCGCAAACTGTCAGTTTGCGCATTACAGGCGCAATCTAACAGATCGTGCTACAAGGGTGGCAACTTAGGTTAACTAACTGACGTGAGTTGGAGATAAGGAGTAGGGGGTTTGAAGGCAATTATTATCGGGGCTGGAAGGGGTGTGCGGCTTATGCCCACGACAGCCAATACTCCGAAATGCTTTGCTGAAGTCAATAACCGCCGTATTCTTGAGTGGGGACTTCAGGCGTTCGCAGATAACGATATCGAACGTATCTGCTTTATCGGAGGTTACGCAATCGAGAAGGTGCGTAAGGACTATCCACACCTCGAGTTCTATCATAACGGTAACTGGGAAAACAACAACATTCTCGCGTCGTTAATGTACGCCGAACCCGAAATGGATGAGCCATTTGTCTGTTGCTACTCCGATATCCTGTTTAAGCCAGACATTGTTAGCAAGCTTGTTTCCAGCGAAGGCGATATCTCCCTAGCCGTTGACACACAGTGGCTTGAGCGTTATATCCACCGCACGGAGCATCCAACCGATGACGCCGAAAAGGTAACGGTGTTCAACGGTGTGGTTGCCCAAATCCATCGGGATATTCCTGAGTCGGACGCTCATGGAGAATTCATCGGAGTGGCGAAATTTTCGACCGAAGGCGCATATCTGTTGCGGGAACATTACCACCGGTCTCGCCAGCGCTACGGCGACAAACCGTATCGTGAGGCGCCGAGCTTCCGGAAAGCCTATCTCATTCATCTTTTTCAGGAGATGATTGAGGCAGGTGTGGAGATGGAACATGTAGATTGCGCCGGCGGATACATGGAGATTGACACTCAACAAGATCTTGAGTTGGCACGTAAATCGTGGAGGTAAAATGATAGGGGAGATCAAACCCTTTACTTCGACTGTCGTGGGATCAATGCCCCGACCGGAGTTTGTGCGCGATCTACTCAAACCGGAGACACGGCGTGACCTGGATGACGCAGAATTCTCACGTAGACTGGATGCCGCCGTGGCTTACGTCATCGCAATGCAGGAAGCCGCCGGCATCGATATTATCAGCGATGGTGAATGGCGTCGGCTGAGTTACATAGGGGTTATCGCCGACATCTGTGATGGGTTCGAGGTGAGTTATCGCGGCAATCAACCGTGGACCATCGCGACAAAGCCAATTTCACCTCGTAATCCCGGTCTGATTGCGAAGGAGGCACTCTTCATCCGTCAGCACAGCCGATGTGAGCCGAAGGTTGCACTACCATCGCCATATCTTCTCGGTCAACGGATGTGGGACGCTGAGAAGAGTCGCGCCAGCTATCCAACGCGCGAGGCATTCATGCGAGATCTGCTACCTATTCTGCGCGGCGAACTCCAAGCCCTTCGCGAGGAGGGTATCCGTCATGTGCAATTCGATGACCCGCACCTGTGTCTCTTTGTTGATGAGCGAGTTCGAAGTCAATACGAGCGTCCAGAGCGAGAGATGCGCCTTTGTGTCGATTTACTTAACGAGATTCTTGACGGATTCGAGGATTTAAACACGGCGATACATCTCTGTCGACGCAACAAGGGAAGGGCTGGATGGGTAGGTGAAGGTGGCTACGAACCGATTATGGATTGCCTCAAACAGTTGCGTGTGAAAGCGTATATGTTTGAGTTTGCAATCCCGGTTGCGGGAGATTATGATGTCTTGCGCGAAATACCCGAGGATAGAGTTATCGGGCTTGGTTGTGTGGATTGCCGGAACGAACGGATAGACACACCGGAGGAAATCGTTACGCGGGTTGAGAAAGCTCTAAGATTCGTGCCTCCGGAACGACTATTCATTCACCCCGATTGCGGATTTGCGCCAGGCAGCGCGGCGGACATTCCGATTGATGAAGCTTACAGGAAACTCTGCAATGAAGCTGTTGCGAGTAAGATACTCCGAGAGAAATACGGGTAATCTTCATTTCACATCCTTCACTATCCATGCTATAATAGAATTCTCAATAGAAGTTCGTAGGGTGGGCAATGCCCACCATTCCTTGTAAGGTGCGCACTGCGCACCAGCCTTTGAAAGGGCAACGGACAACAAGCTATATTGCACCAAATGCCACTGGAGACTTTTTCAACGGTCAACCAAAGAAGACCAGATAATCAAGATCTCTTTGGTTTCTCTCCAATGCTTGATCAATGCCGTTCAAATGTACAGAGTCGAACTCATTTTCATTTAGGCTTTCTCTCGGATTAATCCGACATATTGTAGCAGTACACTTCGTTTAGCTGAAAATACAAGGAGATTAAGAGATGAAACTCGCTTTCTTCAATGACTACCAGCTTGGTGTGATAAAGGGTGATGACATAGTTGATGTAACTTCCGCGGTGGATGGCATAGGCTATCATTCGCCGCAGGAACTGATGAACATGTTGATAGTGGATTTCGGTGGCATTCAAGCTGACATAGAAAGCGCGGCGGCTGGAGGAGACGGCGTGCCGCTTGCGGATGTGCGTCTTAGAGCGCCCCTGCCGCGACCGGGCCAATTGCTGTGTCTCGCCGGAAACTACATTGAACCCGCATCCCCTGATCGCGGAGAGTTTAATGCGTTCCTCAAGTCGCCGACGAGTATTATCGGAACCGGCGACACCTCCGAATTTCCTTTAGTCGATGCTAGCGTTTTCCATTTTGAACCTGAGTTGGCATTGGTAATCGGGAAAACAGCAAGTCGGGTTTCGCAAGCCGACGCCATGGATCACGTCTTCGGATACACGCAATTCATCGACGGCTCGGCCCGCGGGTTGCACGGGGGCTTTTTCCTTGGGAAGAGTTGGCATACTCTCGCGCCGATGGGACCGGCGCTAGTCACGGCGGACGAGATTGAAGATCCGAATGAACTCGGTATTCGGCTTTGGGTCAACGAGGATCTTCGGCATGACTTCTCCTCTAACTCCATGGATCGCTTTATTCCCGAAATGCTTGAGGAGGTTACCAACGTCGTGACACTTGAGCCGGGAGATGTGGTTTCTACCGGCACCCACCATGAATCGCTATCGCCGATTCACGATGGCGATACGCTGCGCCTTGAGATAGAAGGGTTGGGCCCTGCGTTGACGGTCAATATCCATGATCCGTTGAAGCGGACCTGGGAATAGGAACGGGAGGATGAAACCGTGGAAGTGTCGGGGGCATTATCCAGCCCCTCCTCATGGTTTCTCCCTTTCGTGGGGGACGCAGATCTGCGTCCCCTACAGCATTGGACGTGCAACCGCTACACAGTTCTGCACCTACCTATCTTCAGGCGGGGTTTCGCTGCAATTCAATGGTGCGGGTGGACTCGTCTACCCACGTTATCGTGATTTCGAGGTGGTTCGCCGGAAGCAAATTGGTCATGCGGTCCGCCCATTCGATGATACAGATTCCGGCACCCTCCAGATATTCCTCCAAACCAAGACCGACGATTTCGCCGTGGTGTTGCAGGCGGTAGAGATCGATGTGGTAGATTGGTACTTCCCCCTCGTACTCATTGATGAGGGTGTAGGACGGGCTGTTGACGACCTCGTTTGAAGCAATGCCAGCACCGCGAGCGATTCCCTGCGTCAAACAGGTCTTGCCCGCGCCGAGGTCGCCGATGAGAGCGACCACATCCCCGGTTTTTAGAGTTTCACCGAGATTTTGACCGATTGTCTGTGTTTCTTCTGGGCTGTGTGTTTGATGAATATCTCTCATGACTCTGAGGGGAGTTCTAAATTCTTCCGTCTTTTGTATTGGTCGTCGATACGGTCTTCGGTAACTAATGCGCGACAGAAACTCCATCGCGGTCGCTATTCGCTTAATTGATGCTGTTGGGTAACATGATTTACCCGTGCGCTTGATTCCACCCTACAAACTTTCATATCGTTTAATCCGCCCTCCTCACGCAGTAAACAGTGATGGTGGAGGGATCCTCCTCCAAAAGCGCCGTGTACCCGAATTCTTCCGAAGTAAATCCGTGGCTTGCGAGCAGATCGAAAAATCCATCCGCGTTGGTACGATTCGGTTCCGCTATGAGCGCCGTGCCGTCAACGGCAAGATGTTCTTGGACTAGGGCGAGAATGGGATTCCAGTTCTTCTCCTCATAGACGACATCTGCCGCAATGATGCGCGCGAATCGACCCTTGAAGCATGGAGCGTTCCAGTCCATTTGGAAGAACGATGTGCCGTCCATGCACCTGTTTTGAAGGGCATTATATTGCGTAAACAACAGCGCGTCCTCTTCATAGTCGGCAAACAAAACCTTGCCGCCGCCGAGGGAAGCGACAATTCCCGCCAGCCCAAATCCACAGCCGATTTCCAAAACTCGTTGGGACTTCAGTGAGTCCATCTGATCCAGATGACGCGCGAGCGCAATCGAAGACGGCCATAGGTAAGCCCAATAGGGGAGACGTAGCGCGCCGTCGTTTTCCTCTTTGCTCAATTCATCGAGAAATTGATCGGGATCGATTACAACAGTTATGGCAATTTCTCGATTCGCCAGTTGGATGATTTCCTGCCTCAGCGGATAGCGTTCGGTGAGACACCGGTGCAACTCATTGATGTGCATGAAGGTCAGGCGACGGAAAAACTGTAGTGGTTATGGTGTTGATCGTCGATTCGCCCCAAACTTGCCGACAACGTAGAACAACAGGACGATTAGAACCCCTGCGGCTCCTATCCCGACGAATGACGACACTCCCAGCGCTGCCGGAATGTAGCCGCAGACCAGCGCAAGCCCGGCAACAGTCAGACTGTAGGGGAGCTGGGTGCGCACATGGTGAATCGGGTCGCATTCGCTCGCAATGGAACTCATGATGGTCGTGTCGGAAATTGGCGAGCAGTGATCGCCGAAGATTGATCCGTCAAGCACTGCCCCAAGGCAAATTGCTGTCGTCAATCCATAGGCACTCCCATCAAGCGAATACGCAATCGGAATGGCGGTCGGAATAAGAATCGCCATCGTACCCCAACTCGTGCCGGTGGCGAACGAAGTCAGCGACGCCACGATGAAGAGGAGCGCCGGGAACCATAACGGCGAAACCATACCTTCGACCGTTGCTGCTAGAAAATCCCCTGTCGAAAGTTGATCGCATACTGCTTTCAAACTCCAGGCTAGGACGAGAACTGCAGTTGGCAGCAAGCTACCCTTGAGACCAGAGAGTATAGCAACTCCAATCTCGGAGAAACTTATCCGCGACAATAACTTCGCGCAGACAAGTGCCATTACAAAACCGCTCCCTGACGCGATTGCCAAGATTTTCAGGTTGTTCGCATTTGATAGCGCTTCACGCCATGCCGATGCGGACAGGACAAATCCTTTACCGCCTCCATCGATCCAGAATCCTACCAACATGACTCCGAGAAGGGTCCCGATCGGGATAACCGCGCTGAGCGGATGAACATTTGCCGATGACACGAAATTCAGCGTCGTGAATGCTCTTGAGGACATCAGTTTCGCATCTTCGCCAATTGCAGCTCCGGTCTCCCGTGCACGTATCTCCGCTTTTCGCATTGCCCCGAAATCAATGCCGCTGACTGCGTTCGCAAGCACAAAGACAATCGTTATTAGGCAATAGAAGCGGAATCCGAGGGTGTCGAAAAACATAGAATAGCCGTCTTTCTGTAGGCCCAGCGAATTGGCGACCTCATTGAACAACCCAACTTCATACCCGATCCAGGTGCTGACCACAGCCAAGCCTGCGATGGGAGCGGTTGTGGAATCCACAAGGTACGCCAGTTTCTCGCGGCTAATCCGTTTTTGGTCGGTTGCGGGACGCATGGCGGACCCGACAATCATCGTGTTGGCATAGTCATCGATGAACACGGCAAATCCCATGAGAACGGTGACGAACTGCGTGGAACGCGCGCCTTTTGCAAATCGCGAGAGCCAATGGATAATGCCCTGTATTCCCCCGGACACTATCACGACGGAGATTGTGGAGAGAATCAGGACAATGAAGAGGATAATCAAAAGGTTGAATGAATCTACGACGGATGTGGCAACCGATGCAGTTTGGCTGTATACGGAGGAGAACAGATCCCAGACCGAAGCGGATATGCTCCGAATCGACGAGAGGAGAATTCCAACGGCTACCGCTAATCCGAGGCTCAACAGCAACCGATGTGTTGCGATTGCCGAAGTGACAGCAAGGAGGGGTGGGACGATGCTATACCAGACAAGTGCGTTGGAACCTTCCAGACGCTGTTCGCCGTATGCCGCAAGGGCGCAAATGGCAAGGAATGCCAATCCTGCCAGCAGAAATTCCTTTTTCTTATTTGACATAAGCCGTTAAGCAAGTTTACGTGTTAAAGTATATCTTGCGAAGAGAGTGGGAGGTTTAGGCTCGGAAGAATGGACGATTTCCGCCGCGGCGAAAAGCCGAGGGCAAATAGTTGGGTATCGCTGTTCAAGGCGGTGTCGGGCTATTATGCGGGACACTTCATCGTATGAATTCAATGGTTTCACGCATCCCGGAAATCAATTACGGTCTCTCGATACGCCTCCGGAAGCCCGATGTCAAAGCGTCTGCCCTTCAGAACATATCCCGAAAAGTTATCCTCTTTCCGCAGTGTGTCAAGACAGGGCGTCAACTGGAACTCGCCTCGTTCGCGGAGGTTATGGCTGATGTTCTCTCCAAGATACTCAAAAATCTTTGGCGTAAGCACATAGAGTCCGAAGACGGTAAGGAACAGATCTTCATCCATTCGGTCTACGTGCAGATGCTGCCGCGCGTATCCTACAGGCGGTTTTTCATAGAATTCCGTAATCGAAAGAAGCGAATCATCCTGCCAAACGCCGTTCACACACCCGAAATTGTGAAGTTCCTCCACGGAGGTTGTTTTCAGTCCAACTACGCTATGCCCGACCTGATCATATACGTCCAAAAGTTGCCGCGTACATGACGTTTCACTGTCGGAGGCGTAAAGATGGTCGCCCAGCATGAGCAAGAAGGGCTCGCCGTCGACCCATTCTTTCGCGCAGAAGACGGCATGACCGAATCCCTCCTGAACCTCCTGTGCAATTACCGTAACCTGCCGTCCAAGATCCAACAGGTATTGGCAGTAGGCTTGGTCTTCCTGGGAGAGTCGATTGTAGTTTTCGATTGGAGGCGGGGTATTGAAGAAATCCTCGAAAAACTCGCGATCCCTGCGCTGAACGATGAGGCAAACCTCTTCCACGCCAGCATGTACGGCTTCTTCAATCAATGCCATGATGGCTGGCTTTGCCCTTCCCTTGCTGTCGATGATAGGGAACAGTTCCTTGATGATGCCCTTTGAAGCCGGAAAGAGGCGGGTGCTGAATCCCGCAGCGGGAATCACTGCTTTTCGAATTCGCCGACCTGCTTCGATCACAAGCTCAAGGCACGGCATTTTCAGGTCGCGCTCAATGATCTCGATGACCTGCCGCTGGCTCTGCTTATCTGCGACAATGAATTGAGCGGAACCATCCCCTTGAGACCCGACGCCCTTGCCACCTAGAATGTACGGTTGCAGGGGTTCATATTCGAGGAGTTTGTGCAAAACCGGGGCTGTCAATTGCGAGGTGCAGGCGGGCTGAAGGTGAGCGTCAAATTCCGCTTGCGCCTCTGTCATCAGTTGACCGATTCGCCGGGCATCTCCATCTCGTAAGGCTTCGAAGGCGGCATTAGTTAATCCGGCGCTGATGGGTCCAAGATATTTCTGCACATTTTTTTGAAGTGGGTTTTCAGCAAACGGATAGCAGCGATTGAGCGCGCTCAGTATTTCTTTTGTGTCTTTACCGGCGGCGAGATCCACAATGACAAAGTAGAGGTCGTTCGGTACATTGAACTCCTGAACATCAAGCCGATCGCCATCGTAAATCATCATAACGGGGCGGCCATACGCGCAACCCTGGTCCATCCGACCGCATCGGGAGGGGGTGGTAATCTCGCCGGTGTAGGCGGATTCCATCTCACCTCGCGTGGTCATCTTGAGGTCGTAGACGCGGTTGAACGCCCGAGCCACAAGTACGCTGATTGCGGCGCTGGACGACAGCCCTTTCTTTACGGGAAGATCGGTGCGATAGTTGTCGATCTCGATTCCGCGCACATGGTAGTGTGTCAGGATTTGGTGGGCAACGCCGGCAGCATAGCTGAAGAATCCCCCTTTTTCCGCTTCAGCGAGGAGAGTCTCTCGTTCCATCGGCAGTTCAAATGGCCCCTTCCGTTCGCCATCGCTCAGCGTTGCGCGAAAAATGAGCTTTGTGGGATGGGGGTTCACTTCGGCATACACGCCTTGGTTGGTGCTGGTAATCAGCGTGTAACCCTTTTCCAAATCAGCATTGATGCGGCGGTAGCCTCCCGCCCAATCGCTATGCTCTCCAAACAGGCAAATTCGGCCGGGAACAAAGATCTTCATAGCTTTCCTCACATGATTTTGAGATAGATCAGCCGATCAGTGGATATATTATAACAGTTCGCTGTGCCTTGTCTATAAATTTCCATGTTACGGGGGTCTCCGCATCTGATTTTGGGATTTTGGAGTACCTCGGTGCTTGTTCCTGTTTCAGTGAAGGCGTTCGGTACGGCGTTCTTAATCATAAGATCACGTCACTATTGTCGTCCTTATTCATCAACCGTCAATGGGGCAATTTCACTTTCATTCCGACTATCTTTCGCTCCCTGCAGGCTGAGACTTCACGACCGGGAGATTGCTCCCTCGATGATTCACATTTGACAAAAGGGGCGGAAACAGTTATAATCATGCCGGTGTTTCTTGCGTTTGGGAGAATTGAATGTTCTACAGGGGTTTACAGCTAGATCGGTTTCAAGAAGAGGCTATCCGGGCAATTGATCGTGCGCGTTCTGTGATTGTCGCCGCTCCAACCGGAGCGGGAAAAACGGTTGTAGCGGAGTATGCGGTTGATAAATGCATACAGGGCGATCGGCGTGTGATTTACACGGCGCCAATCAAAGCGTTGAGCAACCAAAAATATCGGGATTTCTTTGATCGATATGGCGATCGGGTCGGTATCTTAACGGGAGATGTTGTCCTCAATCCTTATGCCCAAATTCTGTTGATGACAACTGAAATCTTCCGAAACACGATTTTTGACGACATCGAGCGCTTGGCGGATGTAGAATACGCAATATTCGACGAGATTCATTACATCAACGATATTGAACGAGGGACGGTATGGGAAGAGAGTATCATTTTCGCCCCACAGCATATAAAATTTGCGTGTTTAAGCGCGACCATACCGAATCTTAACCAGTTCGGGGAGTGGATGCGCAGCGTTCGCGAGATAGAGATTGATATGGTTCAGGAACTCGAGCGCCCTGTGCCTCTTGAACATCATCTTTATCTTGATGGATATGGCATTGGGACATTGGACGATCTTCGGCGGAGTCAAGAGATTATCGCGAAATTCAGTCACCTTCGAGACGATGAGAAGGTTGACGAATTCGTAACCAATGGAACCCCCAACCTGATTCGCGCAGATGTGATTGATTACGTTCAGAAACGTAACCGACTGCCTTGTCTCTACTTTTGTTTCAGTCGCAAGCAGTGTGAGCGAAATGCCGAGGCATATGCTCATGGCTCCGGCCGTAGATTTCTCAAAGCGGAACAGGGGGAGCAAATCATCGGCTTGTTTGATTCGCTGTGCATGCGGCACGACATTCAGGACAACCGGAAAGCGACTGAGTTGCGCAGTCTGATTTCGAAAGGGGTCGCCTATCACCATGCCGGGATGCTGCCTACCTTAAAGGAGGTAGTCGAACAACTGTTTACTTCCGGGCTGGTGCAGTTGCTCTTCACGACGGAAACGTTTGCCGTGGGCATAAACATGCCGGCGTGTACGGCAGTTTTCGAAAGCCTCGAAAAGTTCGACGGGGTGGGTTTCCGCTATCTTAAGGCAGGCGAATATCATCAGATGGCGGGACGAGCCGGACGGCGCGGCATCGATCCCGTCGGTTACGTTTATGCCAAGGTCGAGCCTCGATTTGCGGACATTGAGAAGGTACGGAAAATCACCTCCAATCAGATTGAGTCGATCGGGAGTCAATTCAATCTCTCCTATTCCAGCATATTGAATCTGTATCAGAAGTACGGCGATGACATATACGATGTTTGTACGCTTAGCCTCGGCAACTTCCAGAACTACACGCGCATTCGCAAAATTGATAAACACCTCAAGCGCGCAGAAGAGGGGCTCAAGAATGCGCCATTGCCTATCTGTGTTCATAAACATTTGGATGCCTCCGAGCAGATTGCCAACTACCTTGATCTCCTCAACAACGTCGGAGATCAGAAGCAAACTCTTAAGGCAAAACGCCTTGAAATAAAACGGAAAAACCGCGGCCGAAAGAATAAACGAATACGACTCAAGAAACTCGCGTATAATAATCAGCAAGTGCGACAAACCGAGTCTATATTGCAGGACAGTCTGTGCCACGGTTGCCAGCGATTTAAGCTGTGCCATCAACAGTGTCAGACAATTGAGCAATTCACCAGTCAAGTTGAATCCTTCGTCCGAGAACGCGACCACTTTGAGCACTTTCAGCAGAGACAAATAGCGTCCCGTCTTAAAGTTCTTGAAGAACTCGGATATATAGAGGGAACAGATTTATTGCCTAGAGGGGAGATTGCCTCGAGAATTTCGGGATATGAGATGCAAATCTCTCTTTTGCTATTTGGCGGGTTTTTTGAGAAGCTGAACGAAGACGAAATCAATGTCTTGATGATAGCTGTAGTTTCTGAACCACGGAAAGATTCGGGACGCTATCGAAAACTACAGGACAATCGGCTAAAACGGCTGCTAAAGTCGGCAGATAAGGAGATCGAAAGTCTGCGTGGTCTGGAAGCGTTTCACGGGGTGGCAGAGATTACGCCGAAGTTTGAAACCAAATTGAGCATGGCAATGCTTGCTTGGAGCGACGGTTGCGAATTTGAAGAGTTGCACAGGTATGCGGATCTTGCGGATGGCGATTTTGTTCGTTCATTTCGACTCGTAATAGATTTTCTGCGTCAAACACGTCGAGCGATGGATGGACATGCCGCGCTGCTGGATAAAATAGATCGATGTGTCACAAAAATCAACCGCGATGTGGTTGATGCTGAACGTCAACTGCGAATAGGGCAAGGCGACGCACCTTCCGGCGATGTGCCCGTTGAATCAGGCGAATCCGGTGAGGCAAGTGGAAACTCGGGGGTGATTGACGGTGCGGACGTTGCCTCCTGAGAATTAACTGCCCTTCTAAAACCGGATGCTCGGAGCAAGGTTGAGTGTTTTTCTAGGTTCTGTTGACATTTCGTTGCAATCGGGTAAACAAGCGCGGTGCACAGACTCATGCCCCTTCGTAGGGGTTGGGTCACCCAACCCACTGTTCACACATCAGAAACGAATTCGGACTGCTGTTGTTCGAATGTCAAAAATCGACGCTTCGGTGTATATCGGGGAATTACAGGCGCGCTTCAGATAAATGTCAACAGAGTCTAGGTTTTTGGGGTGGAGTTTATCAAGGAAGAAAAGCGATCTTTGTCTTGCCTTCGAAAGTGTCTTGTGTTACAGTAGGATAATTCGGCCGTTAAGACAATATGCCCATTTTGGAGTTCGTTGAGAGAGCATTTCAGTGTAACAAATCGAAGTGCAGAGATATGAGCCGGATTGTGCGAATCCTGAATGCAAAAACGGGCGGTAACGAACGATAGTTGCCGCTACAACCATCAAATAATCTCTGATGTGGATTGGAGTGTGGAATGAACAAATGTCTCAGAGTGAGTGTTATATCAATTTGTCTAGCCGTTTTCCTCGTCAGTTGCGGAAGCCATAATGAAAATCTCTCCAAGGGCAAGGAGCTAATAAAATCTGACAGACGACGCAAAGAGGAACGGGCAGTCGCTCAGTTCAAATTGGCAATTCAGCAGGAGCCAAGCAACGCCGAGGCACATTATCTACTTGGATTTTACGATTCCCAGGATTTCTACAAATCCACGTCCTCTATGGAAAATTGGGAGGAGCACTGGGAATTGGCTAACACCGAGAATCGCGGGAAGCACATGTTCCTCGCGTATCAGCAGGAAAAAAGCAAGTATCTTGAGATTCTGGTGTTTGAGACTTTGAGGCGTAATGAGCCGGATGTGCAGAACGCGGCGCTCGACGCACTAAAGCGCATCTACAATCAAGGAGATCGTAATAAGTTGCTGGGATCTCTGAGAAAAGCTATTAAATCCAAAGACAACCGTGATCGTCACGACTCTCACTGGGTACTCGCTGAAATCGGGAAGGATTCTCCCGACACAATCGTACCACTACTGATTGAGTTGCTCGACCACAAGCGCAAGGAGACGCGGTTAAATGCAGTGAAGGCGTTAGGAGAGATTGGAGACGAAAAGGCGATTCCAGAATTGGTCAAGGTTGTGAACTCGGGGTCGGAAAAACGCGCAAGAGACAGGGAGAGTCCCGAAGTCCGGCAGTTGGCGGTCGAAGCGCTTGGGAAAATTGGTGGCGCTGCCGTTAAGGAATTGGTTGAAATTGCGGAAAATAAGGGTTCTTCATTGCGTGTCGACGCCATTCAAGCGCTTGCCAAACTTGGCGATGAACGCGCGGTCGATCCGTTGCTAAACGCGTTGGGTGAACAGGGCAGTCGAGAGGTCGAAGTCGATTTCTGATATTCGATACATTCACGACGCATGATTATTTCCCTAATTGAAGCTGCGAACTTTAATGACCACTCTCTTGTACGCTGTTAGAATTTTTTTATAAGGAGATTTCATGCTTAAAAAGGTGCAGTCATCGCTATTTATCTTCGTCTTTCTATGTGCCGTTGGATGCGAGAATCGCTACCACCATGAGCAGTTTAAGATTCATGTACAACAGTTGGATAGCGATCTCGAGAATCGATGGTCTACGAACGGAGTAGTGGTGATTTCTGTAGAACCCAATGGTCCAGCGGCGAAAGCGCATCTTGAAGAGGGCGAGTTAATCTCTTACGTCGTCGGCGAATACTCGCTTGGCAGCGGAGGAAATTATGAACGCGCCGCAAAAAAGGCAATGCATGAGGACAACAATCTTATCCTGCGTTTTACCGACGACAGGATAGTCCGGCTAGCTGTCCGACGAAGTGGCGATAAGACCGGACTGAAGGTGAATGGAAATGCTGTCAGCGAGGTGAAGCAAGGAAGTCCAGCGGCAAATGCAAACATACAGATAGGCGATACGATTGATGCAGTGATTGATGAGCGCAAGATTCGCACAATTGATGATTACAAGGAAGCGATTGATGAATTTACGAAACATGGCACCAAACTCACGTTCCGTACGACTGAATTGGCGGGCGTCAAGATTGCGGCTGTAGAAGCGCTGGGCGAGTTAGGAGATGCGAGAGCTGTCGACCCCTTGATGGACATCGTGGAGCAAAGCGGTGACCTGTCACTTCGCAAGCCGGCAATTAGAAGCTTAGCGCGCCTTGTTGAGTTAAGCCAATCAAGCGCCGACTCCACGGAGAGAATTCAAGCGCTGCGCGGGAAGATTGGCGAGGGTCGTCTAGTTGCGTTGGCGCAGGAGTATGTCAAGCGCGATGTGGAGGCAGACCAAGAGATTCGCCGGAATTGCATAGCCATTTTGGGCGTGCTTAAACCTCACACCGCGATTGAGGTTTTGACTGCCGTGATGGAAGATAGCGGTGAGATCCCGGGGATCCGATTCCAAGCGGGTCTTGGCCTCAGTCAGATTGGGGCAGACGCGGTTGATTCGCTTATTGCCGCGTTCAATCGTGGCGACGCGAACGTCAAAGATATAGCAGCTTCCGCACTTGGCAACATTGGCGGCGCCAGATCGCGAGATGTTTTAATTGATGCGCTCGACTCGTTAGAGGAACTTACGATTAGGTTGACTATTGTTGACGCACTCGCCAAAATCGGCGATATGCCTGCAATTCAAGCGCTTCAGAACCAGAAGGAACGCTTCCAGGGAGAAAGTAGCCTGAATACATTTCTCAACGAAGTGTTAGACCAGTTGGAAGCGCGAACGATGTAATCTTTGCACCCACGACCTTGACGATGAGTTGGGGCCGCATAGTAGAAAAGGTCTACATCTTTAAGCGGTTTTACTTTCCCCGTCTATTACCCTCCGTTCCTTACCCCATTCTCTTGATATGAGAAGAACGGTTTGCAAAGTTAAAATCTGCGGCACGACTAGCGTTGCCGATGCGCAGATGGCGGCAGATGCCGGCGCAGACTATTGCGGAGTTGTTCTTGAGGTACCGTTCTCCGAGCGATCTGTCCCTATTGGCACGGCTGTCGAGATTACGCAGCAGACCTCAATCCCAACGGTAATACCTGTGTTTAACCGCCCGACAGACTGGGTTCGGCGCGCGGTAGAGACAATCCAGCCGTACGCCATCCAGCTAATGGGTCACGAATCACCCGATGAAGTTCATCACCTCAAACAGCAGCTTTCCTGCAACGTTTGGAAATCGCTTTTCCTATCCATCGGTACGAGTGAGAAACCGGACGTGGAAGGCATTCGTGTCGAGATGGATGCGTACACTCATGCAGGTGCGGATGCATTCTTATTCGACACCGCCGAGGTTAGCCACGGCAAGGTCCGTTTTGGAGGGACGGGCAAAACGAGCGACTGGGGTATCGCCGCCAATCTAATTGCCAGATCTACGATTCCAGCGTTTCTTTCCGGCGGCATTCGCGTTAAAAACGTCAATCAGGCAATCGAAGCCGTTCAACCATACGGGATCGATCTCTGTTCAGGCGTTGAATCCGTCAAGGGTTCACGCGATGCGCGAAAACTAAATTTGCTTATGGACGCGGTTAGGCAGAGCCGAGAACGATAGAGCCCTCTCACTCCGTTGTATCCCATAGATACAGACTGATTGTCCGATCTTTTGCCCTGGCAAAAACAGGAAAGGTCTGGACAAGTCTTGCTCTCCGGCGTACCCACTGCCGCAACTCCCTTCCCGAATCAAAAACGTCGAAAGTTCCCGCGTCAATCACAAACCATACCCGTGTACGTTCCGCCCCCCACTGCTTTTCAAACTCCGGTCTTTTATCCAACACCTCTTTGATCGCCGTAGGATCGAGTTCCGGTAGGTAGTATTGGCTCATCTGCGGGAGAGAGAGGACAACTCGATCGGTATCCTTCATCTCTGATTGGATTGTTAAAAATGCCTCGCGCCACTTGGGTCTACCGCCGTTTTCGAGTTTGAAATAGAGGTAGTTCTGCGAGAGCATTGTGACAATGATGACGCAAGGCAGCACAGCGCGGACGACGATAGGAAGCGATCTTACTCTGGAAATCCGATCGCAGCCGATTGCGCAGAGCAGGAAATATGCGGGAGTTGAAAAAAACAGATAGTAGCCGGCAACGTTCTGAAAGCGCGATGCAATTAGAAGTAGAGCAAGCGGTATACCCGCATAGCAAGCCAAAAACCGCACCGGGGGATCCGCCGGTTTGGATAACAGCCCGAAAAGGGCGGTTACGGCAATCGGAACGCTCAAGCCGTACACGAGGGTAAAGATGATATAGATTGGGCTTCGCTGCCATTCATTCAACCCCCATCCCGATACTAACCACGTGCGGAATTCTGCAAGAATAAGCACAAAGATAGGAATTGTGAATGGAAGAAAAAAGATTAGCAGGTTGCGCCATCGAATGCCTTCAGGGCGTCCAGCGTTATTTTCACCCGATGGGAGTGGTGAATATCCCTCGTCCTGAGCTTGGGAGGACGTTCTCCGCGCGCGCGGAAACGCGTCTACCAGCCAGAAACTCACCACATACCCGGCAAGAGCGGGGAGGATGAACACAGAAAGGGTGTGGGAGAGGATTAAGCAGATTACCGAGAAGAACGAACCAATCATTATTAAAGGACGGTCGTGTTGTATGGCGAGGTAGAAGCTCCATGCTGTCAGTATGCCGAATAGAAATGTTAAGATGTAACCGCGCGAATTCTGGGACCAATACAGATGCCAGTTTGAAAGTGCAACAAAGCCAGCCGCGAAAATTCCAACTCGCGTATTGACCAGTGACCTTCCCATAAAGAATATCAGCGGGATTGACGCAATACCAACGATGCACGGAATGAAGCGTGCGCCCCATTCGTCCATTCCCCAAGCCGACAGCGACAGTTTGACAGCGAAATAAGGAAGTGGATTTATGCCCAAGCTGTCAATAGAAAGTTGTCTTGCATGAAGCACTGTCAGAACTTCGTCCGTCCAGAAACTCCACGTACCCAGATTCCAAAAGCGAAGTGAGGCGCCGATTACCACAATTGGCGCAAGGAGGTATAAGCCCCGCTCATTTTTTGAGCAAGTTTTTGATGAAAAATTCAGCATTTGTCGTTCAATAGCAAAAAGAAAACAGCGCTAACTACCGTGTTCTCATCTAGTGAAAACTGCCTTTACACGGCGTGAATTGCGGGATGCTGGAATGTTGGGAAGAGAAATCGTTGATATGGCACACAATTTGCGCCAAAGGGTGAATCGCGAATAGGGTTGGCACATTGCCATTATATCACGGCAAGGAGTGAATCACAATCAGGATTCTAACCGCACATTTGCCGCCGAAGGGATGGCTATTTGTCAGACAGCGGAGTAAAACTCGAATATGATTCGAGCATCCGAAAGCCGGAAGTTCGCGACAAGTGAGAATTGGTGAGCGTAATTCAATGTTGCGCATTGCCTTTCTGTCTACACATTCCCTAAATTTCGGAATTCGCAGTTTTCGTAATTTTGAAAAATCTGCATCGCGCAGCTCTCGGTTTTGGGAATCTTCATGGGGCGTCGGATTTCCTGTGCTCCGAACAGCTAGATAACTCACTATAGTTTACTGTACCGCTATCACAAGGAGAATCTTTGATGAAAAGAACATACCTCGGTGTTTCGGGTGTTCTGGCATCCATCTTGTTTCTTACCCTATTTATGAGCACGGAGGTCTTCGCCCTGAACGGATCAGTAGAGGGTAAGGAGGTGTCAGCCGCAAAATATATGGCTGACACCGTCTGGGTGCTTCTCGCCGCATTTCTAGTGTTCTTTATGCAGGCGGGTTTTGCCATGGTCGAATCCGGATTCACACGCGCCAAGAACGCCGTTAACATCTTGATGAAGAACCTAATGGATTTTTCAATAGGCTCTGTCGCCTTTTGGATAGTCGGATTTGCCATCATGTTTGGAAACGGCAATGGCTTTCTCGGATTAAGCGGCTGGTTTGTTCCAGCGGAATCGAAAGCCTTCGCATCACTGGAATGGAGTTCCGTTCCTACGTATGCCGCGTGGTTGTTCCAGCTCGTCTTTGCGGCGACCGCAGCGACAATCGTTTCCGGAGCGATGGCTGAACGCACCCAGTTTAAGAGTTATCTCATTTACACGGTTTTCATCACCGGATTTATCTACCCGGTTGTTGGACACTGGATATGGGGCGCTGGATGGCTGTCGAGTCTCGGTATGTCGGATTTTGCAGGGTCCACGGTCGTGCATTCAACAGGAGGCTGGCTTGCTTTGGCGGGCTCGATTGTCTTAGGTGCGCGCATCGGGAAGTACGATGCCAACGGAAATCCTCGCCCGATCCCGGGCCATAATCTCCCATTGGCGGCGCTTGGCGTGTTTATTCTATGGCTCGGCTGGTTCGGGTTCAATCCGGGAAGCCAGATGGGCGCCGATGCAAAAGACATCGCCTTGATTGCGGTGACGACCAATATCGCCGCAGCGGGAGGCGCTATCGCGGCGATGGTCACGGCATGGATAATGCTAGGCAAACCGGATGCGGGGATGGCGCTCAACGGCGCGCTGGCAGGATTGGTAGCGATTACCGCACCTTGTGCATACGTTACTCCGGGATCAGCGGTGATAATCGGCTTGCTCGGAGGGGTCGCGGTGGTGTTCTCGGTACTGCTCTTCGAGCGAATCAAAATTGACGACCCTGTTGGCGCAATCTCCGTGCACGGCACATGCGGTGCGCTTGGCACGCTCTTACTCGGCTTTTTCCATCAAGAACAGGGCATTTTCTTTGCAGCGGACAAAGGCGCCGCTTTCAAGTTCCTTGGCGTTCAGTTTGTCGGGGTTATCGCTGTTTTCGCCTGGTGCATGGTAACAGGTTTAATCCTGTTCGGCGCTATAAAGGCGGTTGTTGGATTGCGAGTTTCCAAAGAAGAAGAACTTGAAGGATTGGATTACGGGGAACACGGCGCCAGCGCGTATCCAGACTTCACAGTCACTTCAATTCACTAGACAACGAGGCATCAAGCCGCAGAAGATAATTATAGCGGCTGGTGCACATGTTATCCTCGTGAGGTCCTAAGGTATTGTCTTTCTCAAGATTACGTTTCTCGTGCCGGACGTTTGCACTGGTAGGACGTTTTATGCTTGATCCGATTTTAGCATTGTGCTAAAATGAAGCAAGCGTCTGGTTCTCACCATACACCGTCAAAAGGAGGGTTAGTATGCAAAAGCACGACATTTCGGAATGCGATTGCCGCATTCGAGAGAGGCTTCGTTTTTTAGATAGTAGTCGACGAAAATACGTTTTGTGGTCGATGGTACTGTTGGTTGGTTTATTGGCACCAGGACTTGCGCTCGCCGAGGAAGGCGACGCAATTGACTCCGGTGACACCGCGTGGTTACTCACCGCGACGGCATTGGTCCTGTTCATGACCATCCCGGGATTGTCCCTGTTCTATGGTGGCCTGGTCCGCAGGAACAATGTGCTGTCCGTATTAATGCAATGCTTCGCCATCACGGGATTAATCACCATTCTGTGGGTGTTACTCGGCTATAGTCTCGCCTTTGATACGACAGGTATGAATGCGGGTACCCTGAACCTTAATTCGTTCATTGGGGGACTGGGGAAGGTGTTCCTTAAGGGTATAGACGCAAGCACCGCGTCAGGCACGATTCCGGAGACGGTATTTCTTACGTTTCAGCTAACCTTTGCGATTATCACCCCGGCGCTAATCGCGGGCGCTTTTGCAGAGCGTATGAAGTTCTCCGCAGTGCTCTGGTTTTCCGGCATCTGGTCCCTGATTGTGTATGCCCCCATCTGCCACATGGCATGGGGAGGCCCTGGTTCGCTCTTCGGAGACCACATTGGCGCACTTGATTTTGCGGGCGGCACCGTGGTACACATCAACGCAGGAGTTGCCGCGCTCGTTGCCGCCATAATGATTGGGAAGCGGATAGGTTATCCGACGACACCAATGCCGCCGCACAGTCTAACGCTGACGGTAGCCGGAGCGTCTATGCTTTGGGTCGGATGGTTCGGATTTAACGCCGGTAGCGCCGTGGCGGCGGATGGCGCAGCGGGAATGGCAATGCTTGTCACCCAGATTTCGACCGGTACCGCAGCGATTGCCTGGATGTTCACCGAATGGATGAAACACGGCAAACCCAGCGTTCTCGGTATCGTGACGGGGGCTGTCGCCGGTCTGGTCGCTATTACTCCGGCGTCAGGCAGCGTCGGACCCATGGGAGCTTTGGTCATCGGCGTTGTGTCCGGCGTCGTCTGCTTCTGGGGGGCGACAAGTCTCAAACAGAAACTAGGCTATGACGACTCGCTGGATGCCTTCGGCGTGCACGGAATCGGTGGTATAGTCGGTGCGCTCTTGACCGGAGTCTTTGCAGCCAATGTCTTGGGTGGAGTCGCAGACCCCAATTCGGAAATTGCAATTCTTCCTCAGCTTTGGAAGCAGTTCCTCAGCGTTGTAATCACTATCGTTTGGAGTGGCGTACTCTCTTTTATCATCCTTAAGATTCTGGACAAGATTATTGGTCTGCGTGTTGAAGCGGATGAGGAAAGGGAAGGTTTGGATCTCGTGCTGCACGATGAGCGGGGTTACAACTAAAGTTCAGCACTTCACCTCTGTGCCGCATGTTGGGCCGATACTTCAACCACCCACAAAGATGCCGATGTTGGAAATCGGCCTACATGCGAAATTTTGATACTGTGGTGGATCGTAGACTTCCTAAATTGCGCTTAGGTTAAAAGGGAAATGAACCCATGAAAAAACTAGAATGCATAATCCGCCCTTTCAAGCTTGATGAAGTCAAAGAGGCTCTCAACAGCGTTGGAGTTCACGGGATGACGGTCAGTGAGGTCCGGGGTTTTGGACGGAGCCGAGGACATACAGAGCTTTATCGCGGCAGTGAATACACGATTGAGTTTGTGCCCAAGTTGAAAATTGAGATCGTGGTGGCGGAAGAGAATGTCGACAACGTGATTGAGGCAGTACAGCAGTCCGCGTCGACTGGGAAAATTGGCGATGGCAAAATCTTCGTTTTGCCGGCGGACGAGACAATTCGCATCCGCACAGGCGAAAAAGGGCCTGAAGCCATTTAACTTGATGAATGAAAGTAGCACGTATCTTCCCTACATCCGGGATACGCTGCATTTCCTGTCGGGAGATATGTGCTACGTTTTATCCCTCCTATAACGATACCCCCCATCGATCCCTCCCGTAGCTCAATCCAAAGAAACCGAATTCTTGGCTCAGTGGTTCTCTCGGAAAGTATTAAATTTGAAAATAAAGAGGTCACGATTCAGAGAGGAATCTCTATCGCACGCCCTGTCTAGTCGTTTGATCGCTCCTTCCTATTGTTGAGTGGCGCAGTGCGGTTTACGGCACACGGCGTGTGCCTACTACTTTGCGGGAAACCACTCAGGCATCGACGCGTTAGAAGTGACATTTAGTCGGTTCCCATCAATCCACCGGCGCGGGGTATTCTGTGTCTCAAAACCGCCCCAACCTTTTTTATAGTCATTTGCATCCATATTCACGCATACTGTGGTCTGCGGGCAAGTGGACGACCGGTTGGATGCGAAATGAAAAGAAAGGGGAGGCGGAATCTAGTGATTGAAGCCTGTTACGACCAGCCAAAGACAGAGGCGTTTTGCTCGCGACTGGATGTCGCGACCTAGAGATTAATCCTACATGGCTGCTGCAAGCGAGGGAACGCTATTAAGAGTTGATGATGGCGGGTTTTTCGGCATTAATCGATGTCGCCCGAGCGTGTTGCGTGAGATTCAAGTTGCTCTAAACGCTGCCGCAACCGAGATTGTGCCCGGCCAATCCTGAGTACGTAGAGGATGAACACTAGCCAAATCATGAAATAAGCGGAAACCAAAAATTTCAAGCGGCGTTTCTGACGTTCTTCCAGCTTCTCTATTGATCTGCTTACTACCGCTCCAACTTCTGTTTCATCGATTTGGGATTGCGTCTCGGCAATAGCATCGTCAACTGCGGCGGAGACTTCATCCTGTGTAATTGTAATCGGAACTTGACCCCAAAGAAATAGGCCGAAGAAGATAAGAAAAATGACTCCAACCATTAACGGCGCTGCCTTGTCCATTCAATACCTCCAATCCCCATTTCGAGAGGACTTTCATTTCGTGATCCCCATAAATTCACAATCATTCGCCCATCTGTTGATACTGAATGGTCTCTAAACGTGCTTTCAACCGTTCCATTTCGTACCGCAGTATAAGCACTAAGACATAGACCACCGTCAAAGCAAGCCAAGTTAACACCCATGTTTTAATCATCATTGGATGCAGATTCATCTTCGTATTAATGCCCGGGTGCAGATTGCCGTGCCAGATTTCCACCGAGAAGTACACTATCGGGACATCCAAGTAGGCGAGAATGCCCAGTACGGCAGAATAAACTCTTTTCTTTTCTCCCGCCAGAGCGGACCTCAAGATGAAATAGCCGATATACATCAGCCACAGAATGAGCGTGCTCGTTAGTCTGGGTTCCCAGTTCCACCACGTATTCCATGCAGGCTTCGCCCATATTGGTCCCGTGAGTAACACGATTGTGCAGAAAACTATTCCAAGCTCCGCGGAGGCAGCGGCGACCATGTCATACTTGTCTTTTCGCTTAATCAAATAGAGGATGCTGAACAGACATGTGACGCCAAAAGCAAGGAAGACGGTAAACGCAGAAGAAACGTGAAAATAGAAGATCTTTTGAACTTCGAGCATGGTCTTCTCGATTGGCGCGTAGCTGAAGACGAGATAAATCGCCAAAAACAGAAACGCCGTTGCAATTACCCCGATAACTTGAGATAGCTTCATCTGTACCCCTAAACTCTTTCCCACAGTTCCGGATTGTACGTCAATATTTCCGGTCCATCAGAGAGAATGGCTACCGTGTGTTCAAAATGAGCGGACAAACTGGAGTCCGCCGTGACAGCTGTCCATCCATCCTCACGAACGGCAGCCTCATAACCTCCCGCATTTACCATCGGCTCGATGGCAAGTACCATCCCGGGCTTCAACCGAATGCCCTTCCCGGGTTCGCCAAAGTTTGGCACCTGCGGAGACTCGTGCATACTGCGCCCGATTCCGTGGCCGACGAAATCTCGCGCGACGGAGAATCCGTGCGCTTCAACGCATTTCTGCACGGCATAGCATACGTCGCCCAGTCGATTGCCGGGTATTGCCTCATTGATCGAGGCGTAAAGCGACTCTCTCGTCACGTCAAGCAACTGTTGTGCTTCGTCTGAAATTGCTCCTACGCTAAACGTAAAGGCGTTGTCCCCATGGAAGCCGCCAAGCAAGATTGCGGTATCAATACCGATGATGTCACCTTCCTTCAAGATGGCCTCTTTGCTCGGGATCCCGTGGATAATCTCTTCGTTAATCGAAGCGCAAATTGTTGCCGGGTATGGGGCGTGTTCGGGAAGTTGATAGCCCAGAAATGATGACACACCGCCGAGTTCTTTAATCGTCTTGCGTGAGATTTGGTCCAATTCGTAGGTTGAGACGCCGGGTGCAACGCCCTCGCCAATCCTTTGCAGCAAAATTGACGCTGCCTTACCGCTCCGCCGCATGGTTTCGATCTCAGGTCGCGATTTGATTCTAATTTTTGACATTCAATACCATTTCTCTAAATTTGAAGTGCATTAGGGCATGCTGACATTGATGTAAAGCGTGTCCATAATTCGCCAAGTCCCTATCGTAGGGGCGAGGTATCCTCGCCCAGCGGGTTGGGAAACCAAGCCCTTGCTGAAATTGACTCAAGGAGGGGCAACTCTTGTGGTTACGGGACATTCTACCCCAAATAAATCAAAATTGGCTCAATTTTCAAATCTAAACACAACCCGGTTAGGTTGATCAAATCTCACGAATGCGGGGCAACAAGATGTTTATGAAAACTTGATAGCCTGCCCTATTCGGTCAGTTAATCTCCTTGTACAATCGCTTGATCCTAACCGATCTTTGCGGTCCGAAGTTAGGCAACACGTTTTGCCCAAAGATGCTTGAGTGTACTCTTGGCAATTCGAAGCGGCGAGAAATTTACCGGCACCGGTCCAGGAAATTGGAAATCGGACACACGCACATCCGACAGATTCTCCCCTAGAATCTCAATATTCTCCAAGTCGGTTTCCCCGACCCCAAGCTCTCGTGCGGCGTTCATCAGGTCGAACTGCCTATCTGACAAACCGATTATTTCCGCGTGTACGCGATCCATCGCAACTACATCCACGCCGCCGGTCAAAATCCCGAGTGGATAGGGATTGCCGTATCGCGGACCCATTTTGTCCATTGCGGTGATTGCGTCGACGACGGTGAGCGCAGGTTTAATCAGTTGGCAGTATTCAATTAGCATTTTTCCGAACGTGACCCGATCTTTCCCGCGCGAGAAATGGAGACGCGCTTTCCGTTTGCCGGGAACACAGCCGAAGTTATTCTTGATTGCCGCGGTCAGTTGCATCTGCTGATGCACCTTCAGTTTCGGGGCGTTAATCACGACATCCGCTTCTACCACCTCGCGCGCCAACTTATAGGTGCGCAAGCCGTAGGATGGCGGGGCCGGTACTCGTACGCCTCCCGTCCAATCGGTAATCGGCACGCCCAACTCATCGGCGACCTTCATGAGTCCCGATCTTCTCGCCACCGTTGTTACATTTCCGAATGCCGGTGAATCACCAATAAGCGGTTTTCCACCGACCGACTGTATTTGGCGAATCAGCGAGTGCATCACCGTGTGATGAGTGGCTGTCGGATCATCGGCGTGAGAGGCGCCGAGAAGGTTCGGCTTTAGAAGAACACGATTCCCCGGCTTTACGTAACTACCGATTCCTCCGAGCAAATCCAGCAGATTCGAGACGGCTTGGTCAACCAGTTTTTGTGAATAGGTCGAGCACTTGACAGTTGCAACAGTCGCGGACATTGGAGCGCCTTTCGTGGAAGTTCCGTTGTTCATGCTAACCTTGCTGAATTTGAAGAGGTAAGAGACTGTTTGAAAGTTACAGTTTGTAGGGTGCGTTCAACCGACTGATCTACGAGCGATCAATGGAATAGATTATGACCGATCAAGCGAGTGATTAGTAACAGCGATAGAAACCCAATAGAGATCTTGATGGAGTGTAGAAACCCATCATCCCTGTCGGAGTGATTCTTTCTGCATGTAGCACTAGTTTTTCGCTCTGTGAGAGGTCCTGAAAAAGCCTTCCTCCGTAGAATGGTTTCACTCCGGAGGAATGAGATGTCAATAGAACACCATTCCTCCCCACGTCAGCACTCCAGAGGATCAACGGAGTGAATAACGACGGCGATAGTAAATCCTACGCAATGTCGAGTGTTACTTGGTTGAAAAACCGAAACTCGTGCACCTAAGCCCTGGCGGGGATCAAGCGAGTGAATACCGAGTGCGATAGAAATCCCACAAGGATATGACGGGCAATCACGTAAACATGAAAAAACCTATCTTCAACGGACTAAAAAGGTTTGCTTCCAATTCTCCAAACAGGTTTAAAGACGCATATGTTCCGCTTTTTGACGTATGGGTTTGAAACTGTAAATGACCGGCGACTGGTAACTACCTCACGTGGTAATTCTCCCGACTAGCGTGTGTGCAGATGCGGACTCGATCGTCACCTCTACTATGTCACCGACCACTGTGTTTTCCTTTGGGAACACCGTCGTTTTGAAGTTGTCTGTTTTTCCCTGATAGTTGTCTGATTCTCGTCGGGATTCGCCTTCAACCAGGACTTTTGCGGTCTTCCCGACCGATTCTTGGTTGATTTCGTAGGAGATTTTTTCCTGCAACTCTATGACAGTTCTCAGCCGTTGCCCTTTTTCCTCCTCGCTGACATCGTCCTCAAGGCTTCTGTGTGCAAGCGTTCCTTCACGGGGAGAGTACTTGAACATGAACGCCGAGTCGTAACGAATCTCGCTCATTAAATCGCACGTTTCTGTGAAATCTTGCTCTGTTTCGCCGCAGAAGCCGACAATAATGTCCGTGGAGATTGCCAGATTGGGAACGCGTTCTCGCATCGTCGCGACCAGTGCTCGGTATTCCTCCGCTGTGTAGGTGCGGTGCATCCTTTTAAGAATCTTCGTCGATCCCGACTGCAGCGGCAAATGAATGTGTTTGCACACTTGAGCGCAGTTTGCCATCGCATTGATCATCCCGCCGCTTGCGTCGCTTGGGTGCGGCGATGTGAATCGCACTCGCTCAACCCCTTCGACATCCCCCGCGGCATACAAGAGATCCCCGAAATCATGCTTTCCGTCATGGTAAGAGTTCACCGTTTGACCGAGTAGCACAATCTCCTTGAATCCTTCGTCCACAAGTCGTTTAACGTCGTCAATCAGAATCGGAAGCGGGATGCTGCGTTCTCGTCCCCGCACGAAAGGTACGATACAGAAGGTGCACATCTTGTCGCAGCCTCGCTGAATCGTCAACCACGCTCGCAGTCCATCTTTGCGGATCGGAGCGATGTCAGCGTAATCCTCGGATTTATCCAGTTTCAGGTTGATGAACGGGTCGCCGCTTGCCACGGAGTTTATCGCTCGCGGCAGATCGCGGTAAGCGTCCGGTCCCATCACTAGATCCACGTATGGCGCAGCTTCCATAAGCTTTGTGCGCAGGTGCTGAGCCATACAACCGCACACGCCGAGAATCAGGTCATCCTGTTTCCGCTTTCGGTGACTCAGCTGCGTGAGACGGTTGATTACCTTTGTTTCGGCGTTTTCCCGGATAGCGCAGGTGTTTAGCAGGATGACATCGGCGTCCTCGATTCGATCGGCAATGTGGTGCCCGCTTCGGGCCAAGACGCCCGTCATCAACTCGCTGTCGCTCACGTTCATCTGACAGCCATACGTCTCGATATAGACATGCCTGGGTTGCAGGATGTCCGATTGCGCAATCGGATCTGCAATCGGGAGAGGTTGATACAGCGGAATAGGGTTTTTCGTCTGAACTCTCGGCTTAATCATTTTTGGGTTCTTTACGGATCCATTCGAGGGCGGAATCCAAGACGCTGTCGTTACGATATTCCGATACGATTTCTTGCAAAACCGCTGGCGCCGATTTTCTTAGAGTTTGAATCTCTTGAATAAGCGCCGGCAAAGCACGCACGACGTTATCGACAATGGTGACACTCGCTTTTTTCGCCGTTCGCGACATCGGGTTCAGGTCTACCGTGACAACCTCTTTCCCCATCTTTCGCAGCACTTCGCAGCGGTCGCCGTCTTCCAATGGCACGAACACAACATCCGCCTTAAAAATGCCGTCCGGATGAACGAATTTTCGGTTCGAGTCGATGTACGGAAGCTGTGCCTCCCTAGTAGGCATCAACACCTCAGCCGCGCCGTTCTTGAGGAGATGGCCTTGTATCGCTTGTTCGCGAGCCGCCGATGCGTGAAAGATGTTCACTTCCAACGGCGCATCAAGAATTCTTCCCAGATCAACCAAGTTGTGAGGCACAAGCGCCGCCGTATTACCGTTAACGGAGATGACGGCGTGTTTCGCGAGTAGAAGCATCGCGGCCGCTCCGCGTATTGCTTCCTTGGCGAACGACTGCGTTCTCTCGCCAATCAGGTAGTCAAACGCTTCCCCGCGGCCGTGAGCAATCAGACCGTGAGCCGAGGTGATTCCACGTTCTACACCAGCCGCCATCACATCTCGGATTCTCAGAGATATGTACCTGGGATGGCTCTCGGGGACATCTGTCATTTACACTATTTGCACCCTCTGTTTAACAAGCATTGTCTTTTCCGCCCCCTCAAACGGTTGAGTACCAAACACCGCATTGCCCAACATAATCATGGATGCCGTCCCTTCGTTACCCTCAATTTCTTCAATAGTTCGTTGGACACTTGCGTCTGTTAACAATCCACTACTAATGGCAAATGTCTTGGATACGCCAACGTAAGCGCTGAAATCAACCGTGTTCAGTCTCGTAAATTCTTCCAAACCACCCAGCGCTTCGTCCGCGGCGTCGTTGATTCGCGCGCGTTGTTCGACGTTTTCCAGAACTTCCTTGGTCTGAATCGGGCTAAAGTATTTGTAGTAAATAGGCTGTTCCCGAACCGCTAGCTGTTGGGCATCCAACGGGTGTCCCTCTCTCAGCTTAACCAGACATCCGCCGTGATATTGCGCGCATACATCGCCCAAACCGGTGCGATTCTCCACTTCCGCGACGTGGGCGATCATTGCCAATTCCAATTCGGATACGTTCGTACTCAGCAGTGCATTCACCGCGTATGCGGCAGCCAGCGCCGATGCGCCGCTTAGACCAAATCCGCACCCCAGCGGCAGAGGGGAGGTGATTTCTATCCGTACCGGTTGTGATGTCAATTCTAGGACAACCGCTGCAACCGTTGGGAAACGAATCTGCTCTTGATTAAACAGGACAGTAGTATGACTATCCCGGGAAACCGTGGCAACTACCCCTTCCTTCACCGTGAATCCCGTGCCGAGCGAGTGCATCTTGGCGGCGTCTTCATGATAAATAATCTTGAATACACCGGAAATATTGCCGGGCGCAAATGCACGGACTCGATCCATTTTCACCCCTGTTTTGCGTACTCGTCATAGCACGTCCACAAATCGAATGTAAAAAGATCTCCAAGGTACACCACTATCCGGTAACTCAGCGCCACTGTTTCACCTGCCGCAATTGTATGCGGTTTGGCATGGGCGAATGATGTAGAGACACATCCAATTGCGTGATCCAGTGCGAAAAAAGGATTGGGATGTCCCGGATTCGACGGGTGGTCGAACATGGCTACCCCTATCGCCTCATCTGAAAGGACTCCATTGAGCGAGCACCATTTACCGGCTTTCCCGCTCACCTCGGATTGACCGATAGAATATTCGGAATTCGTAACCTTCCGATATTCCATCTCTGCGCCGCGGAAGCAAAGACCCTGGGATTCGGGAGACACGCCGATTGAAACATCCCGCGATTGAGCGAGGAGGTTAAACTGCAAGTCTATCAGTTGCCGATCTTCCTGCGGTCGATGAACCCTAATCTGACAAAGTTCCTCAATCGGCTTGAAGTTATCGGGGGAAACCCAATCATTGACGACAGTGAAGTGCGCGGTGAATTTGTCAACGCCCTTGTCGCGAAATTCTTGATGTACAATCCGCCCGCGTTCCGATTCGTCGCAGTTGGTTTCTCGACAATAGTTGACTCCCTCTACGTTTTCCCAAGCGAACCACAAACCGTGATGGTAAGGACGATCGCCGGGAGCGTCATCCGTGACGATCGATTCGTTGGGTGCGTGGATGGGATGAAAGTACGGCTTGTGAAGGTCATGCCCGTGGTGATAGGTAAGTATTGGCGACTCGCCATCCGTAATCGATAGTTCGGAGCCGGAAGATTCGTCCAATAAAAGTGCCATCACCAATCGGAATTAGTCTACAACACGGAATTTCAGATATCGTATGATACAGGCCGCTGCGCCGGTCCTACGGGTGTCCTTCGATCCCCGTGAGCCATGCTACGGCAGGTGATATTATAACGTGTAGCCGCATCCGATGCAAGCGAATTAGGCGGACTAGCAGGGGAAGCATACCTGATTGAAGGTGACGCGTTCTGTATCGACCCATGATCATGAGCTATCGCGACTGAACAGCGTGGAATCTTCGAAAATAGACAGAGTGGTATCCGTTACACGGGAGTGAAACAATTGACACGATTCGTTGATCGTGATATAATTCGCTATCCTCGAAACTGCTATCATTATAATTATGAACAGCGTTTTGTACATAGATCAATCCCAACAAGAACAAGCAAGGAGACTAGAGTTATGCGGGGAAAATTCGTCGTGGCAGCCGAAGCCGAGCGAGACGAACTGGACTGGGGATCGATGACCTGGTTGAGCCGTCCTCAAACGACCGGAGCCAAAGATCTCGTGGCAATCGAAGTCAATCTTATGCCGGGGGGAGGGCACAACTTTCACAAGCACCCGGATCAAGAAGAGGTGATTTACGTTATAGAGGGGAGCATCGAACAGTGGTTGGAGAATAGGCGGCAGGAGTTGAACGCGGGCGATTCGGTATTCATTCCCGCCAATGTCGTGCATGCGTCGTTCAATATTTCATCGGCGCCTGCAAAACTGTTTGTCACCTTGGGTCCGTGCAGCGGAGAAGAAGGTTACCAGTTAGTGGAAGTGGGCGACGAATCCCCTTGGAACGCTCTTCGATGAGATTCTACTGCGGAGGGAAAAAGCAACGCAAGCGGGAATTCTCTACGCAGTTGATTATTTCCGACGCTCAAATGTACCGCTCTTGCCACCCGTCTTTTTGAGCAATCGTATTTCAGACACGACCATCTCTCGGTCGACCGCTTTACACATATCGTAGACGGTCAAACCGGCAACGGCGACCGCCGTAAGCGCCTCCATTTCCACCCCCGTGCGTCCGAACGTTTGCACCTCGGCTTGGATATCAACCCGGTTTTCGGCGTCGTTGACGGAGAGGTCGACTTTGACGGAGGTCAGTGCAAGCGGATGGCACAACGGGATAAGATCCCCCGTTCGCTTTGCCGCCATGATGCCGGCGAGCCGCGCCACCTCAAGGACATCCCCCTTTTTGAATCCTCGGTCCGCAATCAGGAGAATCGTCTCCGGTTTGGCGGTCACATGGCCGCTTGCCACCGCAACGCGCTCCGTCTCCGGTTTGGGCGTGACATCGACCATCCGCGCGTGACCCTTCTCGTCGAAATGTGTGAGGTCTTTCATGAGGTGTCTTTTCTTTACGGCGTGAAGGATCGAAAGCTCGTTGGACAGCGATTCTTCAAGAGAAAACTCGCCTTGCAATAATACGCGGGAGTGCGAGAATCTTGAGCTACTAGTGATTCGCTTGGAATTGCTCGAACGCGACATCCAGCTTCGCCTGTTCCGCCGGACGATTTGTGAATTGGCGTGACATATAGGCGTAAAATTTTTCGAAGTCTTGAGCGTGTTCCTCCGACTTTGACTGCGAGACTTCGGCTCTTACCCACTCGCTTACCCCGTCCCAGCTACTCTCTCTCGCACGCATATTTTCGTCGATGTCGGAACGGATCGCAAGCACCTGCTCAAAAGTTCTCAGAGATTTACGGAACTGAGCATTTTTCAGGTACGCCCAGGCGAGGGTGTCCAGCATCGTTGGGTTCTTGGCATCGCGCTTGACCGCCTGGCGCGCCAATTCAACCGCCCGCTCCGAGTTGCTACTCTGTTCAACGTAGAGCCACGAGAGGTTATTGTACCAGTTTGCGTACTCGGGATCGCGGACAATGGCTTCTCGGTACAGTTTTTCAAGGTCGTCATTCCAATCGGAGATCTGATCGGGATTCAGTTCCTTGCCACGTCCGTAGAAAAATTCCAGATTCCGGTACAGGTTTTCATGATAACCTCTCTTGCGTTTGACCTTCACGCATCGTCCGATGTAGTCCGAGAGGCATTCCGTTTCGCTCTTGTGTCCAACAACTTCGACTTGATAAAGGTATAATCTTACAATGCCCTCATTCCAATTCGAATCGTTGGGCTCCTCTAGTAGCGCTCGCTCATAAAAGTCTTGAGATTTTTGAACCCATATCGGATTCTCCGGATCGTTATGCAGTGCATTCCAATAGAGCCTTTCAAGAAGACCGTACAACTCTCGCGTGTAACCGCGGCTGCGGACCGTCTCTTCGATACGTTCAATGTACTCGGATAACTCGGCTGAGGGTGGGACAGAGCGTAAACCGTCATTGACGCGCCTTTCTGCGATTTTGGAGCGATCAAAATACCGCTTTACCGTCACGGCGCCACTCAGAACTGTCAAGCCGACAAATACCGCGGCAGCGGCCTTTATGCCGTAGTTCTCGCGCTCGCCGTCGGTGTATATTGCAGGCGGCAAAACCAATCCGACCGTGAATCCGACCAGCAGTCCTCCAAGATGGGCGGCGATGTTAATGTGAGGAATGATGAATCCAAGTACGACATCAAGCACGATAAAGGGCAGTAAGCGCATTCCAAAGACGCGTCCACGTCGCAGCGGCAGCCGGTCCTTATGGCTCAAACCGAGTGCAACGACAACGCCCATGAGACCGAAAATCGCGCCGGATGCACCCGCGCCAATGGCGGATCGGACGAAGATCAGGCTCGCCAAACTGCCCCCGATCGCCGAAATCAGATAGAGAATAATAAAACGTGACCTTCCGTACAACCCTTCAAGCAGATTCCCCAAAATGAATAGGATACCCATGTTAAGAAGGAAGTGAAAACTCCCGATGTGCAGGAAGGTGTTCGTAATCAGGCGCCAGTACTCCCCATTCTGGACTATTAAGGGGTAGGAATACGCTCCAAACCGGATGAGATTCGCTACGTCCTGTGAGCGTCCGACAAATTGGTCGAGCAGGATAAAGATGATTGTATTCAGGCTAATCAGAACAAGGGTGACAATTGGTAACCGTCTTTGATAGGAAAGGAATTGTCTTTCCTTTTCAAACTCGCGCCGAAATGGATGCGACTCGTCGGTTGCTTGCGTCCGGTCTTGCTCGTTAGACCAGTCCAGTTCGTGAATCGGCGTCCACCTGCCCCCCGTAAGCGTTTCAGACAGAACGTAAGTTCCGACAGGAATAGATCCAACCCGCAACCATAGCCTGAAGGTTTCTTCATCGACATCGTGGATTTGGTCGTCTATTTGGATCTTCATCGGTATTTCCGTCGAAAGGAGTTTCACGGGTTTCGGACATGCAAAAGTTCGCGCAACTTGCCAAGTGAATACGAGTTTATAACCGCGTCCTTCGTGAGCCATGCGCGGCGTGCAACGTTGATTCCAAAGGGGGTCTGCTGAAGCTGCGGAACCGCGTGCGCATCGGTGTTTATCGTCAATAACACGCCAGCATCGTTAGCCTTTCTTGCCATGTCCGGTTCCAAGTCCAGTCGGTTCGAGGAAGAATTGATTTCCAAAACGACACGGTGTTCGGCTGCCGCTTGAATAACCGCGTCAAGGTTTAAGGCGTATCCGGGGCGTCGACCAAGCAGCCTGCCGGTCGGGTGCCCGATGATGTTGACAAACGGATTCTCGATGGCGCGAACCATGCGATTTGTCATGTCTGCTTCGCTCATGTTAAATCCGGCGTGCACACTAGCAACGACGATATCGAGTTGCGCCAGCAAATCGTCGGCAAAGTCGAGGCTCCCATCGTTCAAGATATCTACTTCGGAACCTGCGAGAACCTCAATGCCGCTCACCTCTTCGTTTATGCTTCGAACCTCGTTCATGTGCGCCAGTAAACGCTCAGGGGTTAATCCGTTTGCCACACGAGACGACACCGAATGATCGGTGATGGCAATATAGTCATGGCCGCACGCTTGCCCCGCTTCCACCATTTCACGTATCGAGTGTCTTCCATCACTCCATTCGGTGTGCGTGTGCAAATCCCCGCGAATATCGCTCAATTCGATCAGGGTTGGCAGCACTCCGGTGGCAGCCGCCTCAATCGAGGCGCCGTCTCGCCGCAGTTCGGGCGGGATAAGGGGTAAGGCGACCACACCATATATTGACGACTCCGTTTTGTCCCTCATCCAATTCGGCAAACCGCCTTCGCTCTTCTCCAAACTGTACGTTTTCGCAACCGCGTTGAGTGCCGTTAAGTGTTCGGCGGCGGCGGTTGTTATCAGCAGCCCCGCTTCGTAATCTTCGCTGTCGAACGCGTAAACGCGCAGCGGGAACCCGTCGTCAACGGATGCCTCCACACATTGTCCCCCGGAAACAGCGCTTTCTATAGTCTCGAAATCCTTTAGCCCCCCAACCTTCGAAAGTGCATCAACAACTGTCGCAGGGGAAGTACACTCAACTGTCAGTTCAAGCTGATGAAGCATCTCTTCGTGCCGCCGCATCTCGCCGGAAAAATCCGCTCTCTCAATCCCGGGCATATCCCGCAGTATCTGAAGAATCGCTTGGGCGATCGGCAAGATACGCCAGAGCGGACGAAACCGGTCTTGAGCCTCAAGGAAACACAAACCCTCGTCAATCTGAACAACGGTTTTTGAGCCGATTCCCTTTAGCAGCTTGAATCTGCCGCCATCGATTGCCGCGCGCAGATCTTGAAGATTTCGCACACCGAGTTCGTTGTAAAACCTCGCTGCCGTTTTTACGCCTACACCCCGAATTCTCAGCAGGTCGAGCACGCCCTCTCCCATCTCCGCAATCAGGTTTTCATAGAAGCCGCACATCCCGGTCTCCAGCATCTCGACAATCTTACCTTCAATGGCTTTTCCGATGCCGGAAATTGACTGAAGCCTACCCTCCTCGGCTAATTGTCCGAGATCCACATCAAGGTTTTCAATCGTATCCGCTGCGCGCTCGTATATTCTCGCGCGGAAGGAGTCTTCTCCCTGAATCTGCAGCAGATGTCCGATATTGAGGAATACGGTACCGATTTCGTCGTTTGTCACGTGAATACGCTTTTCAATATTGTGTTATGCCGACGGTTAAAGTAACCGAGTTTCAAAGAAGAAAGAGATCCTTATTGAAACTCTATCGCCCTCTTAATTCACTCGGTTGATCGTTATTCGCCGGACTCCGGATCGTCCAGTGCTTCCGTGTAGCCGCACGCTTCATCATAGCATGCGAGATGCTTTCCCTTGGCTTTTGTCGTTTTCTCAAGAATGATCGGTGCGTCACAAGCCGGGCATTTCTGTGGAAGCGGTTTGTCCCAGACGGCAAAATTACAATCGGGGTAATTGCTGCAACCGTAAAATGGCTTCCCGCGGCGGCTGCGGCGTTCGCCAAGATATCCGTCGCAACCCGCCTCCGGGCAATCGATTCCCATGTTAATCGGTTTAGCGTTCTTGCATTTCGGGTATCCCGTACACGAGAGGAATTTTCCGCCGGCGCGGCTGGTCCTGATAACCATCGGCTCCCCACATTTATCGCAAACCTCATCCGTTTCCTCGGGCTCGGCAGGTTTCTCCGATTCAGCCTCCAAAGATTTGGTATTCCTGCATTCGGGGAAGTTGGCGCAACCGAGAAAGCGGCTGTATCTGCCCCATTTAACAATCATCTTGCTCCCGCACTTGTCGCAGATCTCCTCCGACTCCTCCTCCATGTCTTTGCGAGCCTTGTACATCCTGTCGGGAGCCGCTTCCAAAGCCAGATGAAATGGTTGATAAAAGTCTCTCAGCACCTGAACCCAGTCCACTTTTCCGTCGGCAATCGTATCAAGCTGTTCTTCCAATTTTGCGGTGAACTGAACCTCGAGAATATTGGGGAACCCCTTAATCAATAATTGGTTTACGAGTTTACCGATATCCGTGGACTCAAAACTGCCCTTTTCCTTGACGACATACTCGCGGTCTTGAATGGTGGAAATAATCGCCGCATAAGTGCTGGGGCGGCCAATCTCCTTTGCTTCAAGTTCTTTGACCAGCGTAGCTTCGGTATAGCGGGGCGGAGGTTGTGTAAAATGCTGTTTGGGATCCAACTTACGCAGATCAAGCACTTGACCGACCTCGACCTGCGGCAGGATAGCCTCTTCTTCACTTTCCCCCCTGTTTTGAATCGGCACATCATCGCTGCTCTCCATGTAAACAGCCATGAACCCTCTGAACTTTATAACAGAGCCGGTTGCCCGAAAGAGATATCCTCCGGCTGTAATATCAATGGTAGTCTGATCCAGCACTGCCGGGGTCATCTGGCTGGCAATGAAACGCTTCCAAATCAGATCGTAGAGACGATATTGTTCGGAACTCAGGTGCCGCCGCAACGATTGCGGCGTTCGGCCGGCGGACGTCGGTCGTATTGCTTCGTGCGCATCTTGAGCGGAATTTCTGCTCCTATAGTGAATCGCCTGTGATGGAAGATACTCCGAGCCGTAGGTCTTCTGAATGAATTCGCGCGCCTCGTTTAGCGCCTCATTGGCAACACGCGTCGAATCCGTGCGCATGTAGGTGATCAGACCGATGGATCCTTGGGAGCCAACCTCCAAACCTTCATAGAGTTGCTGGGCAACCGACATCGTGCGCCTCGCCGTAAATTTTAGTTTTCGCGCACCTTCCTGCTGGAGGGTGCTGGTGATGAACGGCGGAACCGGTCGGCGTTTGCGTTCACGTTTTTGGATGTCCTTTACCACATATTGTTCCGTCTTTGCCTCATCGACAATCTCTTTCGCTCGCGTTTCGTCAATGGTGAATCCGTACGTACTAATCGCAGCTTTCTCCGATCCGATCTGGAGCAATTTTGCATCAAACGGAGAGGGTTCATTGCCTTTAAGCGTTGCCGTGATGGTCCAATACTCCGTCGTTTCGAAGGCGTCAATCTCCGCTTCCCGCTCGCAAATTAGGCGTACCGCAACAGATTGAACACGGCCTGCGCTTAGCCCCGGCTTTACGTTCTGCCAAAGAATCGGACTTATCTGGTAGCCGACCAGTCGATCCAGAATCCGCCGGGTCTGTTGCGCGTCGAAGAGGGATTGATTGATTCCCGCAGGATTATCGACGGCAGCCTGGATAGCCCCTTTTGTGATTTCGTTGTAGGTGATGCGAAAGACGGGTTTCTTCGTCTTCTTCAATTCTTGCTCGAGGTGCCAGCAGATGGCTTCACCCTCCCGATCATGGTCGGCCGCAAGGTAAATAGAATCGACTTTTTCGGCTGCTGCCTGAAGCTCTTTAATAATCTTACCCTTGCCTCGGATAAGCGTATACTTGGGAGCAAATTCGTTGTCCACATCTACTCCGAGTTCCTTGGAAGGCAGATCGCGAACGTGCCCCATAGAGGCCTTCACAACAAAATCTTTGCCGAGGAATTTGTTAATCGTCTTTGCCTTCGCAGGCGATTCAACAACGATTAAAGATTTAGGCATTATACAATCTCCACCTTAAATGCAATGTTTATAAGATAAATAAGCGCTGATGATACTTGTGCATGATAACTAACAGTCGAATTTTGAATCTGATGTATCTACGGCGAACTGAATTCTATGAGATCTATCAGAAGTGACCGCATTTCACTGCGATGCACGATCCGGTCCAACAATCCGTGTTCTAGTAAGAATTCGGCGGTTTGAAAATTGTCGGGCAGCTTTTCGCGAATGCTCGCAATCGCTAGAGGTCCCGCGAATCCGATGCGCGCTCCCGGTTCAGCGACAATAACATGGCCGAGCGAGCTAAAACTTGCGGTGGCGCCTCCGAATGTCGGATCGGTTAAAACGGAAATGAAGAAGAGTCCGGCTTCGGAATGCTTCACGCATGCCGCCGCTGTTTTCGCCATCTGCATCAGCGCCAGGGTCCCCTCCTGCATTCGCATGCCGCCGCTTACGGAGACGATGATCAAGGGCAGTTCCTTTTCGGTTGCCCGTTCGATACAGCGCGTCACCTTTTCACCCATAACAGATCCGCATGTTCCACCGATGAATCCCACATCTCCGATTGCGATGGCCACCGAATGACCGCCTACTTTCGCAATTCCGGCGAGTAGTTCCGACTTTAATCCGGTTTTGGCGGCGTCTCTTTCCAGTTTCTCTACGTAGTCCGGAAATTCTAGTGGATCGAGCGAATAAAGCCCATCGTCGTACGATTCAAAGTTCCCGTCATCGACCAAGAGTTCAAGGCGTTCAAATGCGCTCATGAAGTGATGATGATTGCATTCCTGGCAAACTCTATGATTCTTCCCGATAAAGTCCGGTATGGCAAGTTTTACGTCGCATTTACTACAAGAAACCGATTCCATGGTCGCCGCTATCCTCGCTCCTACTTGGTATTGTACCCCAGATCATGTTCGTGGGAAAAATTATATTACTGTTGACCATTTAGAATGTCAAGCCAAAATAGCCAACGTAAGTAACGTAAGTAAGGAACGATTTCTACCATAAGAACAGGCATACATCCAATTTCCTGAAAACATCGGTCCAAATCATAAAGTGCTTCCATTTAGCGATCACAAAAAAGGCAGGACACCTGCGAGTGCCCTGCCGATACTCATCTTCTAATTTATTGGAAGCCTATTTCAAAATTAGCATTCGGCGCGTGAATTGAGATGTGCCTGCGGTTAGTGTGTAGAAATAGAGGCCGCTGGAGACGGGCTGTCCCAATCGATCTAGACCGTCCCAATAGACAGCGGTTTCTTTGTTCTGATAACTGCCCGCTGGCTGAAGCCCGGCATCTAGCCGACGCACAAGTTGTCCTTGTGTGTTGTAGATGCGGAGAGTCACATTTGACTTGCGCCCCAATTGATACGGTAGCCAGGTCTCCGGATTAAATGGATTCGGAAAATTCTGGAATAGCGCCGTTCGCTTTATTCCTCCTAGCGTTGCTGCCCTTAGTACAGACGGTTCAACGGCGTAGGGCAGCTTCCAATCCCTTTGGGTGTGATAGACATACACCGCACCACCCATTGGATCGCCGCGACCGGGGTTCCCTTTTCCCAAGCCGTATGCGGCGATGACAACAAATTCCTGCGTGGCTATTACTACATTTCCGAAACTCTGTTCCGGAAAGTCCGGGGCTACCGTGGTTGCCCGCGATGCTTGCCTAACCCAGCTGTCGCCTTCGCGAAGATAGGGATAGACTATTCCCGCATTGAGTTCACCGTCCAGAATAGCTCCTTCCCCGTGACGCGGAACGCCGACTAGTGCTATATTACGGTTAATTGATACCCCCGATCCGAAACCGTCTGCCTTCTCCGGATCCTTAGCCTTAAGCTTGGCTTCCTCGGTCCACGCGCCTCCATCGCTTGAGAAGATGTAGGCGGCGCTGTTCCTTCCCTCCACGTCTTGCGCCAAGTCCAAATGCGGCGCTCCGACGAGGGCGTAACGCTTGATGCCGCGGTGCCCACTAATGGAAACCGAATCTCCGATGAAGTCGGAGGTTTGAGCATCTGTGGGCACTAGTTTAGCCTCTTCGGTCCATTTTCCTCCGTCGTGTACAAAGATATATGCGGCGCCCGACATTTTCCCGTTGTGCGTGTTGTTAGGCGCGCCAACAATGGCGAAGTCGACGCCGTTCTCGTTGCCACCAAGGGCAACCGCGGCGCCGAAATTGTCGCCTTTGGCAGTGTCGTTGCCGGTCAGCTTTGCCTGCTGTCGCCATCTATCCCCGTTGCGATTGAAAATATAGACAGATCCTGCTTTGCTATCGTCAAGGTAAGCGCCAACGATAAGATGCTCTCCTAGCATATCAACGGAATATCCGAAATTGTCCCTCTTTTTTCCGTCGGCGGGAGTGAGTTTCTGCTGTTGCTTCCAAACACCCCCGGTGCGCTTATACGTATAGATTGCACCGGTGGAACTATCAATTCCAGGGGATCCGGCTGCGGCATAGTCGCCATCGATTGCCACAGAGAAACCAAAGTTATCGTTCCAGCGTCCGTCCTCCTGAGGATCGAGCACTGCCTGCTGTTCCCAGTTGTCCTTGTTTCCCACTCTTTTGAGTGCAAAGATATACGCTGATCCATGCTCAATAAGGTCGTTCTCGCTGTTCTTAGGGGCGCCAACGATTATCGTATGCCCGCTGATGTCTACCGACCAACCAAACCTATCATCCATGTTTGGATCGCTAGATACTAGCTTGGACTCCGCGAAAGTCGCGGTTAGTTGCCCAAATCCGAGCAGCAAGCAAATAGAAAGTATTCTTAAGAATCTCATTTTCAATGCTCCATCGTGATAGAGTTTCTTGGGTGAGGACATTTTTAACGGCACATCCGAGATTTAATTTGAGGGTCGCAATAGATGGGATTTCATCGTTGCTAATAAGGCGACATAAACCGAGGCTTCGAGAAAAAACGTGGACCATAACATGTGGATGCAGTCGTCACCCAATGATTTTCACTATAGCACGTTCAGCGAATTGTGTCGAGAAAAAACGTTGCGATTGCTTCCCGCGAGTCGGAGATTTCCTCGGATGATTAGGGTTCTTCCCTGCGATTCTTTGTGTTGACGTATCATTTAAGGAGGGTTAAACTATAAGCTAGGAATGTTCGTGAAGGATTAGATTCTTGCCCGGCCTGCTCCGGATTGATTTTCCGCTATCTCTCAAGCCCTACCGCCTAGAAGCACCGTAGCTCGCGGCCTGCTTGTTGCCGAGACGCATCAACTCTTGCCAGCGGCACCGTCGTTGGCATCTTGTTGGAGTAACCTGTTAAAAGCACAAGTCTAGTGGATATTGTTGCAGGATGTTGTCATGGTTGTATGGCATAAGAAGTTTGATGGTAAAACGGCGGTCATTGCAACAGTCATACTTGCCGTGACAATCTGTAGTCTCCCGGCGGACAGTGCGCATGGAAAGAAGGATAGAGCCATTAAAAGGGACAACTACCTTTTGCTTGATACCCGCATCATCGCTAACGTTCACAATGCAAAATTGACTCTTGGCAAGATTAAAAAACATCCCGCCAATCCTCTTTTTGGTGAAGACGAGCCGTGGGAGAAGCGCTATGACAACGTCTACGCAAGGGTTATCTATGACGAAGAGGAGCAGTTGTACAAGTGCTGGTACATGCCGTTTATCATTGATAACTCCGCCAAGGGCATGACGCTCGAAGAGCGAGAGTCAGTCCCGTACAGATCGCCGGAGGATCGGGACGAGGGAATCTGCTACGCTTTTTCCGAGGACGGTCTCAGCTGGGAAAAACCGAAGCTGGGGCTTGTGGAATTTCTTGGGAACAGCAAAAATAACATCGCTGTACGCGGTCCCCATGGTGCGAGCGTGTTCAAAGATTTGCGTGATCCGGATCCCGCGCGGCGCTATAAGGCATTCATGATCGGGCATACCACCGGACACCAGATGTTGGCGGTAGCCTTCTCCGCCGATGGCGTGCGCTGGAGCCGACAAATTCCCTGCCCAGAAGCGGGCATTGCCTGGGACAGCGCCAACAACGCTTTGTGGGCTCCCGAACTTGGCGAATATGTCGGATTTACTCGCATAAGCAGCGAAACCAAGGTGACGGTGAACGAACAGGAGCAGGGGGTGCGCGCCGTCGGAAGGGTTGCCAGCAAGGACTTCCTCAAATGGACGATGGTCGAGCAGGTGTTCGAAGGGGAGAAGCCCCATTTGCAGATTTACTGTATGCCGGTATTCCGATATCTGGGGATCTATCTCGGATTGCCTGCAATCTACAACACGGAAACCGATCGAACGCATACGGAGTTGGCTTGGAGCCCGGACTCGATTCAATGGCATCGGGTTTGTCCGGGTTCGCCGCTGATTCCGCAAGGCGCCGAGCGTGCCGATTACGATTGGGGGTGCGTGTACCCCGCCGCGAATCCAGTCTTTTTGGAGGGAGAAATTCGTCTGTATTACGGTGCCAGCGACGGTCCGCATTCCGGCTGGCGGGTTGGCTCCTTCTGTTTGGCGACATTACGGCCCGACGGTTTCGCGGGTTACGAGCCAGTATCGGCGGATGAACCTGCCGTCATTACAACCAACCCGATATCAGGTTATTTCGCGGCGCTTCGGGTTACGGCGGATGTGCAGGAAGATGGGTTTGTCCGTGCCGCGGTTGTTGATGAGCGCGGAGCGGCAATCGTCGAGGGCGAACCCATCCACAGTAGCGTCACCGATAGGGGAGTAACGTGGAGGGCAGGATGGGATCCGACTGCCGCGATAGGGACAGAAGTACGATTACGGTTTGAGTTGGGGAACGCGAAATTGTATTCGTTTAGTTGCAATTGAAAAAAGCGAATCAAACAGAAGAGAAAATCGCTATCAATTAGGACTATAAGGTCTCAACATGGGAACGATTAAAACCTACGGAATCCTGGGGGTAGCTACCGTGGGCGTTTGGCTCGTGAGTAACATGGTCCTCGGGAACGCCCCATCAGATTCGTTGACAAAAAGCGACCTCGGAAATACGCACAATCACGTGATTCTCGCGGCAGGCACGGGGACCGATCAGAATCCCGTGCAGGAACGGCAATCGGAGGTAGACATGCAATTCGAACAGACAGAAGAAACGCAAGGGAGCGAGGTACTTTACAACGGTATCGTCCTGCCCGAGGGATGGCCGCCCGATTATGGCGGATGGACGCGCGAACCGATGCCTGTCCCGTATCTCGAAAGTCCGCCGGAGGTCATCGACATTGATGTCGGAAGGCAACTGTTCGTGGACGATTTTTTGGTTGAGGGTACCACGCTGCGACGCACCTTCCACCAGCCAACTTACTACGAGGGAAACCCGATTATCAAGCCGGACAGGGAGTGGGAGCATCATGGTCCCGCGCCTTTCGCCGGTCCGTTCAGCGGCGGCGTCTGGTACGATCCGGGTGACGAGCTATTCAAGATGTGGTATACCGGAGGTTACATCAAGTATAGCTGTTATGCAACCTCTAAGGATGGGATACACTGGGAAAAGAGCGAACAGGACGTGGTGCCGGGGACGAACATCGTAATTGACCACGGGTTAGAGCTGCCGCCGATACCTCCGGAATTTCCCGAGAAAAAACACATTCGACCAATTGATACCACGAGCGTGTGGATCGACTATCGGGGAGACGACCCGCTATCCCGATACAAAATCTTCTACACGACGTGGCATATAGGTCGCCCCGATCGTCTTGGCGAAGATTCGGCTGTTGCCTACAGGACTTCACCCGACGGGGTACACTGGTCTGAGCCGATTGCCAGTTCGGGCGTGGTAGGGGACCACACGAACGCACACTACAACCCGTTCCGCGGCAAGTGGGTTATCAACATCCGCAGCGGACGAGAAACCGGCCGCGCGCGCGCGTATGTTGAGGGAGATACTCCCGTCGAGGCTGTGAAATCGGCAGAAGTGAGGCCCGATGGAAAGATTGTTCCGTGGTTGGGCGCAGACCTGCTTGATCCGCGCAATCCGAACCCGGAAAGCGCCGAAATATTACCGCAGTTGTATCATTTCGACACGGTCGCTTATGAGAGTTTAATGCTTGGCTACTTTTCCATTTGGCACGGGCCTGAAAACGACGTGTGCCATGTAAGACACATACCAAAGCGGAATGAAGTGGTGCTTGGTTTTAGCAGGGACGGATTCCATTACGACCGCCCGGATCGGCGGCCTTTCTTTGAGGCGACGGAAGCGGACGGCGCATGGAACTGGGGAAATGTGCAGTCGGCGAGCGGCGCGTGCCTGGTTGTCGGAGACAGGTTATACCTGTATTTCACGGGGCGCAACCTGCCGCAAAAGGGAAAACTCTGGGATGGCTTCGTGAATACGGGGCTTGCATTCCTACGTCGCGACGGGTTCGCCTCCATGGACTCGATACAAGATGCCGGCACACTGACGACAAGACCAATCAAGTTCTCCGGGAAACACCTCTTTGTCAATACGAATTGCGATCAAGGGGAGTTAAAAGTGGAAGTGCTTGACGAGGACGGCAATGCAGTTGCGCCTTTCACGCTTGATAACTGTGTAACGGTCTCTGCGGACAAGACATCGCATCGGGTGGAATGGAATGGCGGAACCGACCTATCTAGCGTAGCGGGTGAACCCGTGAGATTTCGTTTTCACCTGAGGCTGGGTGAACTCTATTCATTCTGGGTAAGCCCGGACGAATCCGGTGCGAGTCATGGCTACGTGGGCGCCGGCGGCCCCGGCTATACCAGCTTTGTCGACACTGTGGGATCAACCGACTGAATAGGATCAACCGAACGAATAGTGAGGGCGATAGTAAATCCTACGCGATAGAGATCCCTTCATTCCGCGTTCTAGATAGGCTGTAACATTCGGTTTGTAGTGGCACAATTCATTGTGCGTTTTTTGATTTTAGGGTATCTGCTGGCCACCAAACATCTTCAACTTAAGGAAACAACCAAAAAGCAATGGAGGAAAGCAAACTCACTCGACGCGAACTGCTCAAGATGGCGGGAGGTGCGGCTACGGCGTCCGCATTTGCGCCATTTAGCGGTGTCACCGCCTCCAACGGAGGAAACGAGGACGCTATAGAGGGAACAGATAAACCTAACATCGTGCTGATAATGGCGGACGACATGGGCTGGTCGGACGCGGGTTGTTACGGCGGCGAAATCGAAACACCGCATCTCGACGGGTTGGCTGCCGAGGGTTTGCGACTCAGCCAGTTCTGCGTCAATCCGGTCTGCGTTCCTACTCGCGCCTCGCTGATGACCGGGTTGTATTGTTGGGTAGATGAGCGAAATACTCGCTTGTCCCGGAATCGGGTCACCGTTGCGCAACTCTTGCGTTCAGCGGGTTACCGCACGTCCATCAGCGGGAAATGGAACGTGCCGGTGGAAGGCGGTCCGTTGGACTGGGGTTTTGACGAGTATTACGGTTTTGGCGATATCCCGTCGAACTATTTCAATCCGGCGCTGAGAGATTTGAAGTTCGGGGGGTTCCGCCCTCCGGTCATGCGCAATGAAGAGGTAGTGTCGGAATTTCCCGAGGATTACTATCTCACCGATGCGATAAACGATCATGCGGTTGAGACAATCAAACGGTTCAGTTCACGGGGCGATCCGTTTTTCGCTTATGTCGCTCATTTAACGCCGCATAGCCCCCTCCAAGCGAAGCGGGAAGATGTCGAAAAATATCGTGGAAGATTCATGGAGGGCTGGGAAGAGTTGCGAAGGAGGCGCTACGAACGCCAACTTGGCATGGGGTTATTGAACCCTGAGACCCGGCTGCCGGATAATGTCCCGGATCTCCCCTCATGGGCAAGCGAGGAACACAAGGAATGGCAAGATTTGCGAATGGCGATCTACGCCGGTATGATCGACTGCATGGATCAGGGAATCGGACGTATTCTGCAGGCTCTGCAGGATTGCGGCGCCGACCGGAATACGATTGTTCTCTTTCTGTCGGACAACGGCGGCGACGGATACGAGAGGGCGGATCGCGATAGTCCGGACATAATTCCCGGCGGTATCGACACCTACTGTTCGCCCGGTCCCGGGTGGGGTTCCCTGCACAACACGCCATTGCGCAGTTTCAAGGAGAGCCTGTATGAGGGAGGTGTCGCCTCGCCGCTCATCGTTCGCTGGCACGGAGTAACCACTAACGCAGGCGCAATCACGCACGAATTTGGACACGTCATGGATATCCTGCCCACGCTTTGCGAAGCGGCGGGCGTTGAGTATCCCGAAGAGTATGACGGACGCGAACTCGATCCCTGTGAGGGAAAGAGTCTCCTGCCCGTCTTCCGAGGCAATCGGCGAGAGGGGCACGACGGGCTGTTCTGGGCGCAGCGCGAGGATAGAGCGGTGCGGCACGGAAAATGGAAAGGGGTTGGACGCGGGGTTCCGGACGACTTGAACAACTGGGAACTCTATGACCTTGAAACGGACCGCACCGAATCGGTGGACTTGAGGGCTGAGCATCCGGAGGTTGTGAAGCGGATGATAGATGCATTCCGTGATTGGTCGGAGAGAATGGATAGCTAAAACCACAACAGTGTAGGTTGGGTTGAACGAACGAGTATAAGTTCCTATCTGCGACTGGAGGGGTTGAGCACTCCAAAAGTATTCCTCGTACGTAGCGGCGGAGTGAAACCCAACTCAATCCAACCCAAAATCAAATGGTCGGTCTCACTAGCTTTGTAAGATTATGATATGAATCAATTCCCGAAGTCCAAATGTAATGCAAGCATGTTTCATTTATATAGCTCAAGTTGCCATCCATACCGGTAGGTCGGGCTTCTAGCCCGATCGTCTGATTGGATACGTCGCAATTCGGCGCAATGTAAGTGAAATCTACTCAATTTGCTCGCAGTGGATTGACAAATCCACTGCGCATACGCGGGTACGGCTTGGATATGTCTATCCAAGCCGAGCGGGAATGCGATATAACACCCGGAAAAATGCAAATCCAACAATTAACGATTAGGTAGCAACTTGCGTTAAATAACTGTGGTTGCAATAAATGTATACACTCCTTTAGCGAAATCCGAAGTGCACTAGTTTCAAGTAGCTGATTATGAGAGAAGGAAAAGACGCTTTAATTAATGGGGATGCGGGCACGAATGGGCGATTCATCGTTCGGACGCTTATATTCGGCTCGATTCTAATCATTCTCAACTGTTACTGGATTATATCCGCAGAGAATCGAGTCGTCTATGAGCTAACGGATTTCTCCATCTTCCCCACGGTGCTCTTTACCTTGGTCAGTGTGGCGAGCGTCAATCTGTTGTTGAAGCGCTTCTTCAAGGGTTTGGCGCTGAGCGATTCCGAACTAGCAATGACCTACATCATGGTCTCCGTCGCGACCGCGCTCGCCGGGCACGACATCATTCGGCAGCTAGTACCGTTGATGGCAAATCCGTTCTGGTACGCGACTCCGGAGAACGAGTGGGAAGACCTCTTCTTCCGATTTATTCCCACATGGCTCGCAGTTGAGAACCGGCGCATCTTGCAAGGTTATTTCGAGGGTGACAAGAGCGCGTTTGAGAGTTTTTGGACTGCCGACTATCTCAATGCGTGGCTCACACCGGTCTTGGCGTGGACCGCCCTCGTAATTGTGCTGCTCTTTGTGATGCTTTGCATGAACATCATCGTCAGGAAACAGTGGATTGAGTTTGAAAAACTGAGTTACCCCCTGACAGTGATGCCCATCGAAGTCATCGGCAACACCTCGAAATTGTTCTCCAACAAATTCATCTGGATTAGTTTCGGGCTTGCGTTCGCACTGGAGATTCTCGCCGGCTTGAACTTTCTCTATCCAGTTGTTCCCGCTCTGAAAGCCAAGTTTATTATTCCGTTTACCGAGAGACCGTGGAACACAATGGGTTGGGCGGGATCGGGAACACTCCCGGTCTACGTATATCCCTTCGCCATTGGATTCGGATATCTGATGCCGCTGGATCTGTCGCTGTCGCTATGGCTCTTCTTTCTGTTTTGGCAGGCGCAGGATGTCTTCTTCAACGCGACGGGTTGGACGACCGCTTCAGCTCTACAGACCCAACAACGGGCGGGTGCTTGGATCGGCATCGGAGTCATGGCTGTCTGGTCGAGCAGACGGCACATCATGCGCGGATTACGCGGGATGTTTTCCAGTGCGGGCGGCGATCCCCTATATCCATTCGCAGTGGTCGGCCTGGTTCTGGGGATAACATTTATCGTTGTCTTCTGGTTATTTGCCGGTCTGTCCCCTTGGGTGGTGATTAGCTACTTTGTCATTTATTACGTGTTCTGCACCGCAATCACACGTATGAGAGCGGAACTCGGTCCTCCAACGCACGAGCTGCACGGTGCGCATCCGGATCAGATGATGGTATGGTTCATGGGAACCAGGCCTATCGGCGCGGCGAATTTAACAAATACAACGCTCTTGTCGTGGTTGGCATACGGCTATCGTTCTCATCCGATGCCCCATCAGTTGGAAGGGTTCAAAATCGGATCGACATTCAAGTTGAGCGAGAATCGCTTGGTAGTAGCAATGATCGTGGCGTCAATCGTCGGGGCGATTATGTCCATCGGCGGGCATGTCGCCATTTACCACAAGTATCAGTTTCAGCGCTGGGGTGTCGGCGAGTTCGGACGTCTCCAAAACTGGATTGCATTTCCTCAAACGACGGACATCGAATCGATCCAGCACATGGCCTTTGGGTTTGTGTTTACCGTTATTCTCACCATCTTGAAAAAAGGGTTCCTGTGGTGGCCCTTCTACCCTGTGGGCTACGCCGTGAGTGACGGTTGGGCGATGGGCTGGCTGTGGTTTTCCATCTTCCTCGGCTGGTTGTTCAAACAGCTGCTGTTTGCCGGTGGCGGTGTCAGATCGTATCGCCGTGCATTGCCCTTTTTCCTCGGCTTAATCTTCGGTCAATTCCTGGCGGGCAGCCTCTGGAGCCTCCTTGCCGTGATCCTGAATAAGAACATGTACACACTATTTCCGTAGACGAGCTAGCGAACAATGGCACGTAGGAGGGAACTCCGATTCCCGACCTCCGCTTCCCGAATGGTAGGAGGGAACTCCGGCTCCCGACCAAACATCGCCATAGGGAGATTGAGACTACCGGAGTTGTAGCGCGGAAACGGATATCAATCTGCTCTCGAAAACAGGAGAAAACGATATGACAGATGAACGAATTCGCGTCGGATTTGTCGGATGCGGCGGAATTTCGCGGCTGTACACGGACATCTATGCTAGTTTGGTAGACATCGCTCAGGTGGTAGCCGTTGCCGATCTCGTAGATGAGCTTGCTGAAAGGAAGCGAACTACCCTTAGTGAAGCCTACGCCATGGAAGCCCACCACGCACGAATGATGCTTTCCGAGGCACGCACCCCGGAGGATCGTGACCACCGACAACAACGGGGTGAGGCTGCGGAATCCGCATCCAAGACCAAGATTCGGAAATATCGTTCCCACGAAGAGTTGCTGAAAGACAGTGACGTGCAGGTCATGGTGCTTCTCACGACGCCCCCGGTACGACAGGAACCGACGGTTGCCGCGGCAGAAACGGGCCGCCATGTCTTCACTCAGGGTCCGATGGCGTGCAGCGTAGCGGAGGCTGATGCCATGACATCAGCCGTTCGGAAGGCGGGAGTAAAATTCCACTCCCAGTGCGGGGCGCGTTATCCACGGGGAATGGTGCTGGCGCGTAAAGCCGTGGAAAGCGGCGCACTCGGCAAAATCGGCAGTGCCCGCGTTGAGCTGAACTGGTATCGGCCGCAAAGTTACTACAAGCGCTGGCACGGCACATGGGTGGGCGAAGGAGGCGGCGCCTCCTTCCATCACGGCAGATACATTATCGATCCGTTCTTGTGGGTTCTCGGTTCGCGAATCGAAAAGATCTTTGCCTATTCGGGACCTACCCTGCGCGAGATTGAGCACGAGAGCCTGAGCCAAGCAGTCGTCAAGTTCGAAAACGGCGCAACCGGGGGCATCCATGCTTCGCTGCTAAACCACAAGCAGTCACTGACGCCGGAAGGGCGAATCGAGATTCTGGGTTACGATGCCTCCATGTTGGTTGGAGAAGCCTATTACTCTCCCTTACATAACACGTCAATGGGGAGAAGCAACTACTGGCGGGCAGATACCACGTTCGGATCGAGCGACAATCCGGCTGCGGTCGAGGCGCTGGAACGTCTAAGGTCGGAGGTGGCGGATATCCCGGAAACTGCGACCGAAGCCTATCAGAGCCGACTCTTCCTGGAGAGTATCATCAACGACTCGGAGCCGCTCGTGCCGGTCGATATACCACGTAACCATGTGGAACTGGTGCGGGCGATTTACAAATCCGCCGAGGAGCGCCAGCCGGTGACGCTGCCACTGGATAAAGACGACCCGTTTTACAGCACCGCCGGAAGGCTCACGCACGGTGAAAAGCGCGCTTAAGCGTAGCCGGAGAATCGAGCTAAGCGTTATAGTGCACAATTCACGCTGGCTTAATACCTTAAACCGTTGGTCTCCATACATACTTGGGCGAGAGAACCACGCCCTTACCTTATGAACGCGCCCCCCTTAGCGCAAACTGTAGGAAATTTAATTTTTTAAATCGGTAATCCTAATTTTGCCCAGGCCCGGTAGGCGTGGTTTCTAACCGCACCGGACTTCGCCGAACAGTTACCGAATTAATTTTTGAAACTTCATTTAGTTTGCGCACACCACAATCTAGTAGATAGTGGTAGGAAAGAATGTCGCTACGCACGCGCATGTGTATTTATTAGATGCCGTGACTATAATCCCACCCTTCTACCGACGTTCTCAAAGACTGGTAATTCTGTTGCTCTGTATTTGTAGTGCATTAATAGCTTCAATCAAGTCTTTCCAAGGCGGGGCAGGAGAATCTCTATCGCCGTCGTTGTTCACTCCCTTGATCCCCGACTACGGAGAAAGTGAAAGACATAATTGAAACAAAGCCATCCGCCACCAGGAATTTCGCTCCGGATCATCCTGATCGGGATGATCCTTATCCCGATTAACTGTTTCTGGCTAGTCCTCTCCCGCCAACCCTATCAGTACCAGTCGATTCCCACCATCATCTCCCCCTTCTTCAACGTCGTGTTCATCGTGTTCCTGTTAGCCCTGTTTAACCGCCCGATGACCAAGTTTGCGCCGCGGCTATCACTGACGCACGGGGAGCTGATAACCATCTACATCATGCTGAGCCTGACCTCGGCGATCCAGTCGTTCCAGATGATGCAAACGCTGGTGCCGGTCATGGAATATCCCTTCCGAGTTGCCTCGCCGGAGAATGACTGGCAAAACCTGTTCGCCCGATATATTCCATCGTGGTTATCGGTGAGCGACAAAGGCGTGCTGCAAACCTACTTCCGGGGAGAGTCCACACTATATGTCGAGCAGCACATTGAACCGTGGCTCATCCCCGCGCTGTGCTGGTCGGCATTCGTCGTGATGTTAGTCTTGGTGATGGGCGCTATTGCCGTGTTGTTCAAGCGTCCGTGGGTGGAAAATGAAAGGCTCTCTTACCCGATTATCCAACTCCCGCTTGAACTGACGAACCCCAGAACGCCCATTTTGAAGAGTCGGCTATTATGGCTTGGATTCGGAATCTCTGGCAGTATCGCACTGATAAACGGCTTGGCTTCGCTCTACCCCGCTGTACCACGGCTGCGTATCCACCCATACGAAAACGAATTGTCCAATCTCTTCACGACCAAGCCGTGGAGCGCCATCGGCAGTTTGCAACTCGGTTTAGTCTTTCCCGTCATTGGCTTGGGATTCTTTATGCCGCTGGATATGTCGTTCTCCTGCGCCTTCTTTTTCTTTCTGATGAAGGTGCAACGGGTTATCGCCGAGATGATTGGTGCGCGGCATGTTGCCTACACCGGATATCTGGTTTCACTCAATCAGCAATCGTTCGGCGCATTGGTCGGAATGGCAGTCATTGCAATCTGGGTGAATAGAAAATACTTCCGCGTTGTGTTCAAGCGTACGCACGGAATCGATCCCGATGAGGGTGCGAATTACCGTAAAGCGGTAGTGACCATCGTTCTGGGGATCGGGTTTATGACCCTCTTCCTGTGGAAGGCGGGGATGGCAATCTGGTTAAGCCTGGCTTTCTTTCTGCTCTACTACCTGGTGTCGCTCGGATTAACCCGGTTTCGCGCCGAGATGGGGGTTCCCATGCACGATTTCCATTTCACGGGACCCGATCAGATGCTGCCCGATGTTTTCGGAGCGCGCCGCATCGGCTATCGGAATCTGACAGTGATGTCGATGCTGGGGTTCTTCAACTTCACCTACCGCGGGCATCCTCAACCGCATCAGATGGAGGGACTGGCGCTGCTTGACCGTGCGGGAGTGGGAAACAAACGGATATTTCTGGCAATGACAGCCGCTCTGGTTGTGGGGACGCTCAGTCTGTTCTGGGTTTATCTGCATGTGGCTTATTCGTCCGGAGGTAGCTCTCTGCAACGGTTCGCCGATGTCATCTACACACGGGTGGCGGACTGGATTGCCTATCCTTCCAAAAAGATCGAGGTTTCCGGCATACAGACAATAGGAATCGGTTTTGGCGCGTCGGTTTTTCTGATTGCCATGCGCCAACGATTCCTCTGGTGGCGGCTGCACCCGGGCGGGTATGCCATAGCGAACAGCCTCGACATCAACCACTTCTGGTTTTCAATGTTTATCGGGTTCGCAATGAAGTGGTTATTGATAAGGTACGGTGGGGTTGGCCAATACCGCCGCGCGCGCCCACTATTCCTCGGGCTCATCTTGGGGGAATATATCGTCGGGAGCGTCTGGACGATAATCGGCGATATTATGGGTCGGTTCATCTTCTTCGGCGGCACGATGTAGGGGCGAACCCCTGTGTTCGCCCTCCTGTGGCAAACATCACCTAACTGGCCTTCAAAGGTTGTACATCGTTCATTCGGATCATTCATGATTGTTCTTCTAAATTCATGGGACCGCACAGGGGCTGTCCGCTACAATCAGAGGCGATTCTCATTGAGTTTGAACATCTTCCTTGACACTTCATGTAGATTTGACTAGGATACTGGTTGAGGCGACCGCGAGAATCGACAAGATTAGAAACCAGACCGTGAAGATTGACCCGCCTGGGAGAAGAGTTCATGAGAAGAACAAAAAACCTCACCATCGCCATAGGTGTCTGCATATTTCTGGCAGCCCCGGTGTTGCCCGTTAAAGCGTTTAATGAGAACCTGCTACTGTATCTGTCTTTCGACAGCGGCGACGGGAAGGTAGCGAGGGACTTGACCGGGAAAACGAAGGGCGGCGTTATCAACGGCGGCGCGAAGATTGTTCAGGGGATTCGCGGCAAAGTGCTGGAACTGGACGGTGAAAGCGGGTACCTCGAGATTGAACTGACTCCCGACATGATTGAGGCCGAGAGGAACTCCTTCACCGCGGAGCTCTGGCTCAAAACTAAAGCCGAAGGTCCGGACGTTGCGGTCGAACAGCCGGTCAAACGACTACGCGGCTATCTCGTTTTCGGGGGGTATGGACCCGACGAACACTTTCACGGTCATTGGTCTATGTTCCTGCAAAACGGTAACAACCTCTCTTTCTACACCATGAACGTGAATTCGCATACAAGCGGCGGTCCGCAAGGTGTTGTCGCGGACAACACGTTTCACTTGAACGACGGGGAGTGGCATCATATCGCCGCGGTTCGTGACGAAGACGCCAAAGAGATTCGACTCTTTATCAACGGACGCTTGGTCGGCGCGGAGGGCGAACGCAACAGGAGTCTCAACAAAGCTGATGGCGGACGAAAGCGCATCTGGATCGGGATTCACATACCGAATCACGCCGAACAGACCGGCACCGGGTTCTTTCCAGCCACGGTTGACGAAGTTCGCTTCTGGAATATAGCCATGACTCAAGACGACGCGGCGCGATACATGACCCTTGCGGTGGATCCGTTGGAAAAGCTTTCTTTGACGTGGGGTGAGATTAAGGCACGGAGTGTGGAGGGATATTAGGCAGATATGAAGTGGTGAGTTTAGTTTCGTCGCCGCACATATCAAGAGGCTGTGCCACAAATCTGCTTCATCTTCTCTACGATTATTGTCACGTCCTTCGGACAATTCAGATGACTAAAACTGAATCGTATACTGCCGGCAATGTAATCATACGGCACTTGCATCGCAGATAGGACGTGAGAATAATCCAACGAACCCGTGGAGCACGCTGAGCCGTTTGCGGCATACACCCCGCTTTGGGCAAGTTGGTGTAGAAGTGTTTCACTATCGTTATTTTCGAATGCGATATTTAGTGTATTGGTCAAACGGTTCGCCTTCTTGCCGTTGATTCTGGAAGTTGGAAACAAGCCAATCAGTTCTCTTTCTAATTGATCGCGCAAAGCGCTGACACGTTGTAGATTTTCGATGTTGTGGTCAGCGAGTTTGCACGCCACTGCCAAGCCGACTATTCCCGGTACATTTTCGGTACCGCTCCGACGACCATTTTCTTGATTCCCCCCATACAGGAGCGGTGGCAGAGGTGTTCCCTTCCGAATGAAAAGCCCGCCTATCCCTTTCGGCCCATGGAATTTATGACCGGAGAAGGACATCAGATCAATGTGTTGAAACTCACGATTGAGATTAACGGGTAACTTTCCAACGTATTGCGTGGCATCCGTGTGGAATATGATGTTTGGATCCTGCTCCTTCACGATAGCCGATAAGTGGTCAACCGGAAATATTACACCTGTTTCATTGTTGGCCGCCATTAACGTGACCAAAAGCGTATCTGGACGAAGCGAATCCATTAGCTCGTCCGCACTCAAATTGCCATCGCAATCTACACGGAGAAACGTAACATCAAATCCATTTTTACATAGAGACTTGCACGCTTCTAACACGGAGGGATGTTCTACTTGGGATGTGATGATATGCCGGCGTTCAGGATTTGCCCGAGTTGTCCCGAAAATCGTCCAGTTGTTGCTTTCGGTTGCACAGGAAGTAAAGACAATTTCCTTCGCGTCTGACGCACCTAGAGATTCCGCCACGCTCCGACGGGCTTTGGCGATTGCTGAATCAATACCGTATGCGCGTCCACTGATCGCGCTCGGGTTGTAAAACTCGTTGTTGAAGTATGGAATTATCGCCTCCATCACTTCTGGTGCAACAGGGGTTGTGGCGTTGTTGTCTGCGTAAACTGATTTCATGGGGCGGCTTCGTGCATCTCTTCCATTTGGATCCGTATAACAATCTCTTCCAGGTTTTCTGCGGTAACGAACGGCACTTGGGCAGTAATGATGGTGGATTCGCCCACCAATTTTGCCGCCAAATGCCCTTTGCCTAAGAGACGTTCTGCCCCCGTTTCACCCAGGGCAATTTCAGATGTGCCTTCACCATCAACCTGAAGGATTAGACGGTTGCCTAGGTTTGCCCGCAACTGCATTGGCATAACGTGATTATCCGGGCGCTGGGCAGCAAAGACAAGGAAGATTCCTGCGGCCCTTGCCTTAACGCCCAACCGTGACACAACATTGGTAACGGTGTTTTTGTATTCTTCAGTCATCATCCACTCCGCAAATTCATCGTGGATGATCCAAAGGACCGGCAAATGTTCCGTCGCCCTTGGCTTGGCATTAAGGTCGAATATGTCGCTCACCCGGTTCTGCCGAAGCACTTTGTATCGACGATTCATTTCTGATATCAGTTGGTTCAGATGCTCAACGGCCGTTTCTTGGTCGTCGATCACACCTCCTTGCAAGTGAGGTAAATCCTCAAACGCAAAATAATCCACGCCCATCTTCGGATCTATTAGAACGATGTGGGCTTGCTCCGGCGTATTGGTGGCGGCGATGCCAAGGATGATGTTTTGCATCAGAACAGACTTGCCGCTACCGGTCGAACCTGCAATCAACGTGTGTGGGGCATTCTCTCTGGGTGATAAAAAAAGTGGACTACTGTCTTCTTCCTTCAGACCGATTAGGAGTTTTTGGTTGCCTCCATTGCGATCTCCCTCATCGTGGTTGGGTGCGTCCTTAGCCCAGTTTCGCCAGATTTGTGGCAGGTACAAGATCCGGCGTTCTGGACGGGCAACTGAGATCGCTACTTTCCCCGGCTCAGGTCGTACTGAAATTAGATTGAGTCCGTAAGTTGTCAAGAACTCACTGCGTCGCCTTGACACCTGTTCCACGGTCAGATCCGCGCTTCCCTGGAACTTCAGCAGTGCGGCGTTCGGAGTGAGAATGCTGTTAAGCAGTTTGGCTTGAAGCTGGAACTGTTGAAGCGCACCTCTGCACTGCCGTGCTGTTTCAACCAACCAATGTTCTGCGTCTTGGGTTTCAACTTCGTTTCCCTGATATTCAGCTAGAAAACGAGCAACTCCCCTATAAGCCCAGCTTTCCGAAATGGCGGCATGCCGTGTGTCAGCGGTTTGATTTTGGATTTTGACCGCGTCTGCAGAATTCAATTCATCGTTCAGGGTAGCTGCTTCAGTAACCGTTTGTGCTTCAGATTCGAGTTCTTCGAATTCTGCTTCGGGTTGAATGTCACGAGATTCGGCAGAGCGTGGCGGTCTTTCAACCGTGCGCGTGTCACCCCCTGGTCCGCGATAAGTTTTTGTCGACCAAATCTCCTCGCCGACATTATCTCGCCTGATTGAAATCGGGTCGGCGTCCTCCTTGTAAAACAGAACAAGATCCCGAACCTTTGCGTGTGAGAACACTTCCTGGTATGCCTCTTCGCAGTGTGCTACCGAAATCAGTTCCGAACACTCCGCAGCCGGGGGGCCTGAAACGAACACATGAGAATAACCTCGCAGGAAAATCTGACATTTGCCCTCTCGAATAAATCCTCGCCAGTCGGAAAGATTCATATACGCACTGGCCGGCAACCGGAGTCCGTCAAGAACTAGGTCGGATAACCGTGACAACCAAAGCGGCTTGTCCAAACGCTCCGGTTGACCGAAGAGTGCGTCAGCGATTCGGTTAAGAGTGTCGCGGAGTTGCTTTTGAGATTCCTCCTTTTTTCTTGACAGATTGTTAGCACTGATGTATTTCGCTTCAGAAACAACGATGTCTAGTCTCAATTTCCCGTCTTGTGTCTGAGATGGACTCATTGCCAGAATATCAGCGATTCGTCCTTCTCGTAACCCCAACCATTCCGCATAATCGTCAAGAAAGTACCAGCCAAAGTAGTCATTATCTCTCAACTCATGCCGGATGAGGAATCGGCTCAAAACCACGCCGATAAGCTCACTCGCGTTCCGTCCCCGTTTGGCGGCACGGAGCACAATGTCGCCGGAAATCCTATTGGCATCGTCACAAAGCTCCCCTGCAAGTCGTTGGTAAGCGGCTTCGTCCAAATCAAGCGCGAGTGCCTTTAAGCGACGGACAAGCATGTTTTCGAGAAATTCGAGATTCGCCTTCGACGAAATGATTGTATTTCGTCCCTGTGTGGCAGACTGCTTGTATCGAATGACACGAGCATTTTGATTCTCCACTTGGCGGCGGTCAAGAAGTTCATCGTAGTTAATTACCCAGTTTCCAAGATTGTGCGTCTCTTCAAAAATGCTGGTCATTTCTTGTTTTTGGAAGTCTAATTGCCTTGCGGGCAATAGTCGACTTGCTTCGCTTTCGTCCCAATCACCTTTTAGTACAGTTGCCATTGCTGTCAAATACGTCCAAACTTCACGGCTTTGAACAGGACAGCAGAGGTAAACAACAGACTTCATATCGTCTTTGGAGGCGGGCCGGCGGCGGGACCAGCGAGAAGGGAACAACTTGAGAAGTTCGACAGGCCGAGCATCTTCACTGTACCACTCGATTCCGGCATGGCGAGCGATAACATCTTGGGAGAACACGATGTCCATCGGGCAGCCATCCCGTTTATCTGGCTGCGACACCTGATCAGCGATGATATTGATGCGCAAACGAGCCATGAAATCCTTGGTTGCTTCACTGGCACTGAAGGCATCAACTTCTTCACCACTACTTTGAATAATCTGCTCATAGAGCCCGCGCAGGCGTTTCTTGTTCCGATGCCGAAGCACAATCTGGCAAAGTACATCTTCGTTTTCTTCGTACTTCTTACGAATCTTCTCGACAACCGCTTGCGGAAGGCGCACAGAATCGCAGTTGTAGAGGGCGACAGAGAGGTTAGTTTGAGCATGGGGTTGAAGTTGCAAATAACGGTTAACTTGATCGGTGACAAGGTTGGCAGCTCCTTCAGGGTTGTCATTTGTGCCATCGCTAGCTTCGTCGGTCACAACAGGGTGTTCGTGCAGACTGTAATCTCCCACAGTATCGGTCAGCGACAACAGTTTCGGTTCACCGCGGTCCCAACCTGGGACAACTTCAGGGTAATAGGCATGCGCCAACGCTTCTTCAATCTCTCGGAAATAGAATCGCTCTGCATTGCCAAAAGCCAGGTCTTCAGAGGCAAGCAGACGGTGAAGGAGTTCTGCCACCTGTTTTGCCTTTACCGTCATTGCGGCAAGACGAAGCGGATGCCACGGGGTAACAACTGTTGCAAGCTGTCCGCCTTCCACGGCAACAGCACCGATTTTCAGAAGTGGGTTTAACAACAACTCCCGATTGCGGTCACCTTTGGCGTGATGGCATAATGTCTCCAGAAGTTTCGCGTAATCGGATAACTGTTCTAGGAGTTCAGCGCAAGCCACTCCGCGCTTCATGAATCCCGCTATTGCCGCCGCGTAGGATGCGCGAAAGATTTCAAATCTTGACCGAATCTGTTGCGCGTCTGCGTCGGTCCGCAAGTGCTCCTGTTTTGCTTTTTCCAAATTTCTAAGCCATATTTCAGCGATATCGTTGTCCTCTTGGTAAATGGCGATAAAAGAACCACGCTCATTTCCATAGGCCGGGCCAAACGACTTCACATTGGACAGGTCAAGGGGCTGGAATTCGCCCTTGGTGCTGATAGGCTCGCGTGTCGTGTGACAGAAGACTAGCGGGTGTTCCACAAGACGATTAAAATCGCTGTGGAATTGGGTGGTGATGCTACTCAGGTCAAATTCCCAAATAAGTTGGGTCGCGTGCTTTGCAGTATCATCTGAGGCACTAAGTTCAATTGTGAATTTGATCTGTCGCGATGCTTTCGCCGTTGACTCACACAGCCTGGAACCACTTTCACCGCGCCAAGTTTCTACCAATTCTGAAAAAGAAAAGAGTTGATCGAACTCCGGTGCCCAAGTTACTTTCGGTCCGAACAACGTTGGCAATCCGCGATAGCGCGTGGCAAAATAAAGCCCTGCCTCAACGTTGAGGTCTCTGAGATCTTTTCTAGATCGACGGTCACAACGAATTGTCATTCGCGTTTCCCCGCTGGCCGATTTCGCGCCAAGGAGTCTTTCGATGCATTGTATTAGCCCAACCAAGAAATCGTCGGACTCCAGCGGGGTTTTGAAAATAAACCGGTCCCACAGTGACTTGAGTTTGCGGTCTTCCTTGAGTTCATTTCGGTGGTCTTCGTAAAACTGTTTATCCTCTTCATCATCGTTTCTTGGAAGTCTCCCGCGCTGCTTGAGTCGCTGCAAATAATCCCGCTCGGATTCAGTGAGAAGTTCCGGTTCACGCTCATCATAGAATGCAAAGGTCAGTTCCCCAATGCCCTTCTTTTCCGGCTTCAATCCCTCAAACAACGGTTGACCAACGATGTCCCATTCACATTCAGCCAATTCCTGGGAGTGGTCATTCCACCCGGTTGGGGCTCCGATGAACGCGACAATCAGAGAATGGTAATTTTCAGGGATGGCATCCTTTGCCGCGTCGAAAGCAGCCTTGAGGTCATCCTCATTCAGGAGGGTCTGGTTTGGGGTATATTTGCGAAGGTAACAGGAATATTTGCGGTGAGCAGATTCGTAACGTCTCCGCCATTGGGCGGTATAGCCTCGATAATTGTCCTTGATTCCGTTGAAATCCCCGGTGCCTCTGGGAATCTGTAGCGCTGGTAGTGCCGCGTCAAGCGCATGTACAATGGGTTGTCCATCATCGACAATAGATAGCGTTGCGGGTGTGCAGAATGTACTGGGCAATCTGCTCTAGTGAGCAGATGTTTAACTCGAATAATCCCTTGAGCGCCTTCTCCCACCATTTCCGATTACTCTCCGAAAGATCTGCATCGGTTGAGGCAACATCAACCCAAAATTTGGGGTTATCCATCAGTTGGGCAATACCAATCGGGGTGAGGTGATTCAGTGATTGCGCTTCGTCATCGCCCGTCGTCGCGAGCAAGAGAGCTGCCTTCCTGCATTGAGCATTACGATAGTATGTTGCCCTCTCTTCGGTCAGAATCAAATCGGGTAGCTTCTGCCCTTGCATGAAACGAGTTGGCAACTTAATCTCAATCTTTTCGCTAAGCACTGCATCAGCCAATATCGCCTTTGCAATGGCTGCGGTCTGTCCCTCTGAGAGCCGATCAATGAGGTATCGAGCAGTGTCGTCGGAGTCGTCGGCTTCATCAAGTTTTATTCGCAAATATCTTGCGCCAACTTGTCCAATCAGTTCGTCAGTCGTCATTTTTGTTCCTTCGCAAAAGGATTGATGACGTAAGCGCAGGCGTCGGAAAGGCGGCGTAACATGCCCATGCTGGAAAGACGCCGTTCCAAACGCTCGGTATTCGCTTGAAAGACTTTCTGATCAAATGCTTTAGTCGGAAGAGCATCCGAGGCTTCTTGCTCTCCAAAAACTAGCCCATACCGCCTATAGAGATCGCTTAAGAATTTGTTGAATTCCTTACGTTCTCCAACATTGGCGACCACCATGGTTTTGAGGAAGGTATCGTTTGGAGCATAGCGAAGTCGATTAGTGCCGCGCCGAGAGATCAACCCGGTTGCCCCTCCATAAACGCGATGAACATTCCCTACATGTTGCCGATGTCCTTTTCGAGCAATCTCTCTGAGTTGTTTGAGGAGATCGAATGGGTTTGATGGGCCGTCGTACCTATTGGAAGCGTCGGGTCGGGTTGGGGGCCACCGGAGTTCATTTTGCAGAATCTCCTTGCATTTAATGAAGGCATCTGCTCCCGTAGAACCTTCAATTGCCGCCAACCAATCCTCGGACTCCGAAATACGGGAGACGTATGAGTCAACAGCCTGCGCTGTCAACACGTTGTTCTGTTGGTAATTGGCAATCGACAATTCTCGGATGAGTGTTTTTTGAGGGGCAATCACCTCGCAGATGAAGTGAACCTTCCGGCTCTCCGGTATGAACCACGTGGCGGTGTTAAGCTGGTACAGCATCACATGGAAGGCACTGAGTTCTACCAAAAACTGGTAGGCATCGAATCCCGGCAGTTTCAGGTCGAAGATGTTCTTCCAATCCTCACCAAGAAAATCAAAGCAGTGATGTTTAATATAAGGAAGATAGCTCTGTCCTCTACGATGCAGGTCGTCATCTTCATCAGGTTGAAGGCGTTTGAGCAACTTATTGAGGTAGTTATCCTCATCAAACAACAATTTTATAGGCTCTCGCAGATCTTCTGCAGACTTTGAGCGACAGAGCATCAGGTAGAGGAGTTCACCGGTCCGCCCGAAGTTGATGTATTCGCGAGAAACACTGCTACCTCTTACATTAAGGTCTTCGTACAGACCGTGCGGCCCGAAAGGAAATACAAAACGGGACGACCATCTCCTATTCCTGTCACCTTCAACCGCAGTGTCACGAAGTGTTCCGACGATGGTCGCGAAATCATGAAATGATGAAAACTTGTCTTTGAGATACACAAAAGTCCGTGCTGTGACCCCATCCGCTTCGGTGTTCATTCGTTGAATCCACTCCTCCCAAGCGCCGCCATCGCTGTGTGTCGCGTCAATACCATCAACAAACCCATTCTTGAAAAGGATGTTTCTCAAGTAAAGTCGCTGATAAGGCCGAAATTGTAACGGATAGGACACGCCGCATTCGTCAAATAGTCTATTCTCACGATGGCAGGCTTCGGCGACGGTTAAGAATTCCAGAAAAAGTAGCCATGGACTCTGGTTGTCCCAAATGCGGTGTCCCCAAATCTGTTCGTCCAACCAAGGGGAGATGCTCGGATGGTCACTTCGACAATGCATATTCGATACGATATTTCCCGACTGTAAATACTCAGACATTTGGCAATTCCACGGTTTCTTCGGTGGGATTTCCGTGTTCGTCAACACCTAGGAGACGAAGGGTTAGTTCTGCATCTTGTTCTTCTTCATCCCGCACACGGCGCTCCGCAAGCGCCGCCAAAACCTGACTCTTGAAAGTCATTACATCTTCGTAACATTCTTTGGAGAAACTGTTGGGGAGCGCACCGTCGGCAACCCTGTTGAGAAACTCGAAACGGGTCAAAGTCAGCGCAAAAGAGCGGTCAATTGTTGGGGACAACACGACCTGAATCATTGGCATCTCATCACTTTTTCTCAAGATAATCTCAACCTTCTGTCCCAATCGGGGCGCGACCGATATTTGCTCCTCAAGAATGCGACTCACCCGTGCGTTAGAGAATGCAAGTCCGGTTGCCAGATAGACATCTTGATCTCTATCAATCAACATACCCACCCAGATGCGGTTGAGGCCCTTGACCAAACGCCGGACGATTCGCCTTTCAACCTTCTTACCTTCTTTCAACGCTAGGAATACCTTCGTCCGATAGGTGCCGGCGTGTTTGAACACCGTCAAATCCCATAGCTTTAGTTCATCTTCCCATTCAGTTGGGATTTTGAAGAACAACGCACGGCGTTGCGCGACCAACGCTTCCAAAAATTCTACACTTCTCTCGTCATCCTCTTCGGGCCCCTCAATGTAGGCATCTCGCGCCTCCCCATATGATTTGTCTGCCCCATAAAACGCATCGTCGTCAACCAACTTCTGGAAATAGAGACGCAACCGTTCATCTGTGTCGCCGAAGATTAGGATATTGTCAATACGGTTGGTCGTTTCGTAGCCGATGCGTAGCAGGTTCAAGTAACGGAAGACAGGAATAGACTCTTGACGAGTAGCAGACAGATTTCCGCCGAAGATGTTGCTGTATAAACTGGCTCTTGCCAATGTCCCGTTGTTGAGAACTCGTTCGACATCCTTGGGAATCATCAACCTTTCCCGACAGTCGGGATGACCAAGAATCGCGTTTGCTAAAAGCAGTAAAATTTCCCGAATTGGCACATGGAGTTCATTGTAGTCGAAAAATTCAAAAAGCGTTCTAAGACGGGCCTGTATCAATGGCTCGCGAAGTAATTCGTAATTTCGCCGGATAGGTGATTGCGGACCGAAAGTAACCGATTGTGCGGCTTCTCCCTCAAAACACTCCTGCCATCGTTCGTGTGAGAGAAGTTTCCCCAAAGCCAGTTCAAACAAGTCGGAAGATTTCATCTGGCTGAGGTTAAAGAACTTTAGGCCGCTCCTCTCTTCTTCTCCCTTGAAAAGTAAATCGTCAAATATCAGAAGTGCCAGTTCAACATCTTCGTCTTCTGTATGCTCTGCCAATCGTCGCCATGCTTCAATGAGTTGACCATCATTAGCCGCAATTAGAAAAAAATCGGTTGGGTCAGCCTCAGAAAGTAGTTTACTGAACTTGAACAACAGTTGTGTCTTCTCTTGAGGCCATGCCATTCCTTGTTGCGGCACCCAAGCACTGAGATCTCGAATCACATGAACTTGGACTTTTCCTCTGTTCGGATGTTGAACTGTTATCATAACATAAGGTTCGTCTGATGCCCATTCCTCACCACTTCCGCCAAGTTTTTCCCATACAGTACGGCATAGGTGCGTTTTGCCATCACCTGCTGTTCCGGTGAGGATAACGGATTCCCATTCATCGCTGGAGAGATCGAAGCAGCGGAGAAGCCGTTCGGCTAAAGGATGGTCAAACGTGATTGGCTCGATACCTGTCCGCTTGGCCGCCCGCCAAATTTCCTCATCAAACATGTTTCCGTTTTGGGCAATGGGGCCGTATTTGCGGAGGAAACGGATCCAGTCTTCAGCAGCTTTCATATATTTTTCTGTGTCATTCTCAATCTAATATCTTTTCAGCCAAAAGTGATAGGGCCGTCAAATAGTGCATTGCTCGGGCTTGAGATGGATCACTGAAGATATTAGGTTCTTTAATAGATTTCCATGGATGAATGGTGTTACGAAAATTTTGAATTCTCTCTATTTGCAATTTTTCAATCTCCGGTTTGAGGTGAAGAATGATATTTTTGTAGTCCTCGAAAGTTAGCCTCTCACTGATTTCGTTAGCGAGTTCCTCCGGTTTTGAAAATTGACCCAAGCCACGCTTCTTGAGAACGTTGGGTGCCCCCTGTGGGTCTTTAATCATATTGGTAAGAGAGGTATTATCATTCCGGATTATGCCCAACATTAATCCTTCAATTACCGCTCCAAACATAACAATACAAGCTTTGAATGCCCTCGATTCATAGGAAACTCTGGCCTGTTCAAGATCGTACAGCGCAACGTCCTTGAACTCTTGATTGATATTGCTGTTTTCGATTGCATCTCGAATGTCTTCAAAATACATTTTTCTTTCTGGGTCAGAAAGAGGCGGTTTAGAGCGTGTATATTTTCTATGTGTGCCATCTGTCGTCCAATCCCACTTGTTCTCAATAGCTAGCTGCTCCATGATTCGCGAGACATCATCTGTAGAGATTTTCGTTCCTTTGAGACGGTTCACAACTTCGGGAGCAGTCACACCATTAATTTCGTTCAGTAATGATGATGCAGTCTGATTTACATACTCTACAACATCACTTGGAATCCTCGTCTTCCAATATTGTTGTACCTCTTTGCGTAGGTCGCGAATCTTCGGAAAAAGCAGATCGCGGAGTTTGTTTCTCAGTGCTGTGGTTGGTCTTGCCCCCCTTTTTATATTTTTGATTTCCCAGCACTCGTCAAGTGCTGACTCAAAACTAATCTCGCATCCCCACCACCGATCAATGTCTTCTTGCTTTGGAACCATAGGGTAAAAATTACCAAACGCAACCTCACGATTGTGTCGAAGAATTGAAATGTCTTGATTTTCATCAATTCTACGTTCCTGCGCGTGTGGACGGCCGCCATCGCCTTGTTTTCTTCGCCATTTTTCTGGCAGTAGGGTCAGTTTCACAGAAATAGATGAAGTTTTTCCAGGTGAATTAGGTACGGGCCATTCAACTGACACGGAAAATTTTTCTCTCGCAAGCGGGTCGTCTAGAAATCCAGTTTGGCTAGAGTTTAAATACAACGGGTCGTGGGCTAATACTTTCTCATTGTTAATGAATATTTCCACGCCCTTCCATATAATGTACCTGTATGCCCTTGATACCCAGTTTTTCAGTTCCGTCAAGAGTCCATCTGCTTGAGTTGGTCTGCCATTTGCATCATGCTGCAAACGATCACATTGACTCCATACTACAATAGTACTTGAATTATCATAATTGATGTTTTTTAAATCCTTTGGGAAATAGGTCCAACTTGGTTTAGGAATAACCGTCTGAGTATTGTCTGCGATCTTGTCCAAATCAATGTAGGTTGCTAGGAAATCTCCCGTGCCTTTGGGGCGGGAGCAATAAATAGTGTGCCTACACTGAGAGATACTAGCAGCGGTTGCGCCGACTCCAAAACGTCCAAGTCCTTTCCTATCGTTATAGCGTGTAGAAAAACCTAACTGCAAACAACCATTGAGAGTTTTTTCATCCATCCCGTCACCATCGTCAACAACAGCAATCTGAGTGATGACTGAAATGACTTCTGCGCCACCTTCTGTTTCTTTCTGCTCAATTCCTGGAATGATGTCAATCCGTTGTGCATTTGCTTGAACAGAATTGTCAATTAACTCGCCAATAGCAGTTGGAAAATCAAATCCCGACTCTCGAAACGACTGGTAGGCGGTAGCTGGCTTAAGTAGCGGTAAACCTTGATCGTTATTCATTCACCCATTCTCTCATCTAAAAATTCATATGCAATTCTGCAATGGTTTAATCTTCAGCAAAGCCAATCCCAACCAATTTCAGCCCATAGCATGGATTATATAGCGCCACAAACACCCGCAAAGCACCCTGCAACCTTGCCGCTGAACTTGCATCACGCTAATTTGACGGTGCAGGTAAATAGGGCGGGTAGAGTTAATTTCACTATAAGAAGCACGTTAGACAGTTACGATCTTCATCCTCTTCTGATTCGTATCCAGCTAACACAGAGACTAACGGTCTGTTTTTTTGCTTGGTTTTGAGCCGTTCTTGGTTCTTCTCCCAGTTGGCGATGATCTCCGCTGTTCGTTCCGGTTGCTCAAGTTCTTCAAGCGATTCATCATCATTCCAGTAAAATATATTGCCGTTAATCTTATTAGGTTTTTCGTATTCCTTTGCCTGTTCGTAAAGTTCGGGATACTTTTGTTTAAGCCTGACCCACTCAATCTTCTGTTGATAAAAGCAGAAAAAGCAGCCGGAGTGTGTTCGTCCCCAGCTCGTGTAGGGTGGCATTCCTAGTCCGGACTCCTCCAAGATGCGAATCACATCTTCGTAAACGATTCCATCCTCTATGAAGGGATAGGCCACTTTGATGTTGGGCTTCTGGCTGATATATCCGGTTCGGTTTTCGTCTGCTCTAAGCCCGACGTAGTTAACTACCGGGTCATCGCCGACGTATTCCTCAAATGGCTTGAGCTTCAGCATTCTGGTACACCACCGCCGATGATTCGACGGGAGCATACCACCATACACCCTCAGCATTTTGTCGAAACCGGTGTGCTTGGTGGTCCGCTCGATAGGTGCGCCGAGATACGCTTCCAAGCGCTTTAGATATTCAATCGTATCTGGCAATTCTTTATCGGTATCGTGAAAGATGTATTCCATCTCGGGTACACGGTCTCGCATGTAGACTGCTAACGCTGTGCTGTCTTTTCCACCTGAAAGGCTGAGGATGTGGCGTTCGTGTTCTGCCATTTTATTATTCATCCTTTTGATGTGCTCCTCTGTATCTTGTTTTTTCAGAACTTACGTTGAGTTCATCCCACAGTGCACGCACAACGGCTGCCAAACCTGAACGATGGTGACTTCTCAATAGTGCTCGAATTTGCTTTAGGATATCATCATGCGCCTTTTCTTCATCAGGTCGGGGATACATAACTGCTGCCCTTTCGTTGCCATCTGAACGCGTGATAGCTAGACGAATTCCTTCGCCACCTTCCGGTCTCTCTACCGTGCCGAAATTGATACTTTCAACATGCTTAAAACGCTCGGCTAAGTCCGAAAGTTTGTGTCGGAACGCACCTTCATCTGAATCGTGCCAATACGATGGCGGCTTTGAAGCGGTAAAACTGGCAACCGATTCAATCCATTTCGTTTCAGACAACGACTCGTCACTCAGGCGAACACAAAGGGCTTTGAGATCGGGTTCGCTAAGGTTAATTCGTAAGACATCAGCGCGGCCTGACAGAAAAGTGCGCGCTTGTGAAGAATGACCTGATACCTCGAACGCCTCAAATATAGTAGACTTTAGGCGTTCAAGTAACTCGGTGTAGCCGTTTCGCAGTTCAGCCAGATAGGTTTTGAGTCGTTCCGCAAAGTCCTGCACTCGACTATCGTCGATGGATTCGGTTGCGTCAAATGGGGCATCACCGCAGGCAATTGGCAGGTCCCGGAAAAGTAGAGGCGCAGGTTCGCCCGCAGACATGAGCGTGTTTCGGATAGTGATGGCTTCTTCAGAAAGTTTTTTGGTGTTGTGGATGTATTCGGGAAGTTCCACTACAAATGTACACAGGGGTTGCACAACATCAAGAATGCGCGAGGTGCGTTCTTCTGATGTTCGCTGAATGCCAAGAACCGTAATTAGTTGATCGAAGACCGAGGCACGAATTCCTTCAATCTCGCTATGTTGAATTTCAAAATATTCGGGCGCTTTCGTCATGCGCAGAAAATCCGGTTCCTTCATTTCACGCAGAAAGGTGCCGTCTTCAAAAATGGCGATATCCTGTCGATGAGCGACAATATAAACTGCCAGCAGCAACGGAATTAATCCGTGGCGAATTCCAAGCGGCGGTTTTTGAAGTTCTACAATCAACTTGGGCACGTCTAGTTTCTTATCGGGTTTTGACTTCAATACTGCTTCAATCCGTCTCAGTGTCGGTAAGATATGACACGGGTCGTTATCGGGAGTGGGCTCTTTAATATACCACGTTTTTTCCCCTTTGACGTGGATATTCCCCCGCTTCAAAACCGAAAGATACATTGACATTTCAGGCGGCCGTTTGTTTGCAGACATGCCGAGGTTTAACTGAGCTTCTCTCTCTAACATCCTCCCAATTAACTTCAATCGTGCAGCGGCACCAGCCACACTTAGATTCTGTCGATTGATAAGTTCGTTTTGAATTTTAGGTGCATGAGGGAAAACCCGATGGCAGACATCGGAAAGGTGCTTTAACAGTTGTTTACCGTTAGAAATTGGTAATGATTTGCTCTCGGAAAACCAATCGAACGCCATTTTTCCTGAATGGTCGCGCAAATTAATGAGGTCACTAATCCGTTTTTCTAGGCGCTCAAGAGCTGCCTGCCGCTGACGCGATACCTCATCGCGTGCGTAAGAATCGGTGTTGAGTTCTAATACGTTTCTTCCAACCCACTCCCAGCACAAATGATCTCGAAGATAGTCCGCGACGTTGTACAGCGGATCCGGAACGGCGATGATTACCTGCGGAAATTTCCTAAACTTTGGGGTTTGCGCCGTCTGCAAGACCTGTTGCCGTTCTTGAGGCGAATCGCATAGCACCACGATAATCGTGCCGTCGCCGTCTCCGTCCGCCTGGGGTGTGAATTGAGCAAACAGAGATCTAGTAAGATACTGAACGCGAAAATAGCGCAGACTTCCAGTTTCTATGTAGTGCCTGCGAGCAACGATTGGTCGCGGCTCAAGATAGGCTTGGATGTGTTCGCTTACGTCATCAATATTGCCGACCACGCGCTCCGCAGTTCTGTATGAGGAGTATAAGTCCACACTGGAGTGAGGCCAAAGACATAACCCACCGGCAATGCCGCGGTCGTATAATATGCGTTTATCATCTTTCAGGGTGTTTATTGCATACGTGGTACGACTACGCAAGTCTCCCTGCGTTCCAGCCACTGCCTGCACGACGATCGACTCTGTTGGAATTAAGTCGTTGGCGTTCAGCAGATTCAACATCCCGACTGTTTTCAGGACTTGCAGTTCGAAAGCGTCGTCGGTCACGTAACTTGAGACAATCGACTCGACTGTCATCCAATGTGTCTGCGTACTGCTCAGATTAATCGAATGACTCAAATTCGCTCGAACATAATCGTAAAAGTCGTGGATTCGGAACAGGCGCGCATCTTGAAGCATCAGTTGTGAAGAGAAGGCTTGTAAACCGTTCGGCTCCGAAGATTGTAGAAAACTGAACAGTGACCTCTCGTTCTGGCCAAAGCGATGCATCGTTCGGACGATTATTGGCACAGCCATCGGATCAATTGGAAACAGCCGCGCTGCTTTATTTTGCCAACTCTTGCGTGGCGGTGCAGGACCAAACCACCCTTGCTGAAGCGCGTATTTCATTTGGGATGCCGCTTCGTCTTCGTGAGAAACGGAAATGCCATTCTTCCGAACACCCAAAGCAGACGATAGCAACAGAACAACCTGATCAAGCGGTTGATTAAATAGAATTTCCTCAAATCGCCCGGAAACCTTTTCCCATTCCTGTTTGGAAGTCGTATCCAAATGATCGGTATAGGCGCTAAACCCTTGGTGTAGAAGCCCTAAGACGACAAAAGGCGTTTCTCCACTGCGCGATGCGGCCTCTGCTAACTGCTGCAAGAGATAGATATCTTGACGCTCCGGATACATTGCCGCATATTCGAGGAATTTCCCTAATTCATCAAGGATAAGTAATATTCCTGAACCTATAGATTCAGATTTGATGAACTCGCTATAGAGAATGAGAGCATCGACGATCTCTTGGTCTCCGATACCTAGAGTATTGTCTTCTGCTGGTCTAAACTCGAGCTGCACCGGCATTTCTTTATCTAATACCGTTGCAAAGCGCTGCAATTTGGAGGGTAATTTTTTATGAGAAACCCCATTTCCGGCGACGAGGGATTTCCGTAAAGCCGATTGAAGTGCAAGCCCTAAAGGCAACCGATTTCCGGTGACTAGGATGGGTAGCAACCCCTGGTCTACAAATCCAAGATTTTCCATGTTAACGGATTTTCGCAGTTTTTCCAGAAGCCCATTCTGTTGACCTGAAAACAGATGAGCCAGAACCAGGGCGAAACTTGACTTTCCCGTGCCATAATCTCCGGTGAGGCGCCATGCTCGGTTAGTTGAATTTGTCTCTAATCCTTCCGCCAACCGCTTTAGGCAGGTCTTAGTAAAATCCGTCGTTATGTATCCCGCGCAACTGTCCGGGTTGGAAAAATCTCGCTCAAGATGTGTTGAGCGCAGAAAACGGGGGTTGATATGAAAGAGACTAGCAACGGTATCACTCATGGGCTAGATGCCATCTGTATAAATAGAGTTCAATAGGTCATCCGAGTGGATTTGATTCTCTCTTCTCAGTTGACTTACGTTTACCGATTCATGAAAACGTATTGCCCCGCTTGTATCGCCTTCGATGTTATCTAGACGATTCACAATTTCCTGTTCGGGCAGTTTAAAGACCTGACCCGGGCTGCCATATCCAGAAGCCACTTCACGAAATGACAAAGTTCCCTCTCGGTCATAATGGGTATTCCAAAAATCATTCAAGCAGTAGACAAAAAGCCCCTGGCTTAATTGCGGCTTGTGATCGCGATTGAAAGCGTATACTGGTTCTCGTTTCCCATTTTGGCCGTCTGTTGTCCTCTCTCCCACCTGCCGAATCAAATCGAGTTCAATCAACGGGCTATCAAGGTTATCTTCAAGTATATCACCTTTAATTCCCCGCGTAGGCAGGTACGTGTGAAGAAACACATCGAAATGTTCTTTGAGTGTAACCCTTGAGAGTTTTTTACCTGTTGAATGCACTTCTTTTATAAAGACATCAACGACGTGCGATGGAGAAATTTCAGGCTCTTGCCACCGATTCATAAGGAAATCCCATGCAAATAAAGCATTCTCACGATGAGTCGAAAAATTCCAATGAATCAGCCAAAGCGTTTGAAAGTCCTCCAGAAAAGGATCGAAACCAAGTTCACCCATCACTCTATCGCCCAGTGTAGTAACTATAAAATCATTCTTCTCGTTTTTTTCGGCGACTTTTGCGGCTTGAACCCAGAATCTTATCGCGTGCACCATCTGCTTGCCAACGCCTAGCTCAACCATCGCTTCGTCTACATCACTAAATAGCTTAGGTTTAGCCTTCAAAGCGAGGACTGCTTTTGGAAGCCAAGTATACCGGCAAGGGAACGTGCCGTGTCCAGAATACTTGTATTTCATCACTCACACTCTACAGCAAATAAAAGGTCAAAATTCGTCAATCATCACAGCATTCAGTGTATCACACTCCCCACAGTGAATCAATTAAATTAAATCGGCAAAACATCTAGGAAATACAGTGTTAACCTTGTCAATGGTGATACGATGATGCAAGAACGAAATTGAGGGATCCAAACCTCCGGGATGTATGAATCATGTCCTTGACTGTTTGGTCAATTATTGTTATGATGGTGTTCGGTGCGTTCGCAGAACGGGAAGGCCTTTAATTGGGGTTTCAAGAGTACACTTCAACTATTATAGGCACTGCAAAGGCACAAAAAATCGCAGGAATTTCAAGGTATGCCTCCGAAAGTGGGCACTCTCAAAGGATGTGTTTCTGGCATGTAAAACCACCGCAAACGCAGCAACGCAATTTCAACTCAATTAATTACAGATTTGGAGAAGGTAAAATGAGCAGAAATCGGCTTATTGATTTGCAAAAACATTGTTATGAATTAGAAGAGTTTCTAAGCCAATTGGATCAGGTTCGGTTTTTGAACACCATAGATTGGCTAGACATTGCTGCCGGCGTGGAGAGCGTTAAGGTGACAACCGCAAAGCACGATGATACTGTAGCATATTGTGGCACGGTTATGGATTATGAAAACGAGCGCAGTAAATTGTTGTCAAATCTAGCTACAAGACTTACTATTTTTAATTTCGTTTGGGGTAGTTTCGAGTCTGTTGCCAAAACTCTACTTGGCGATACAAAGGGGAGTATAGTAAATAAAACAATCAATTTCTTGACGCAAAACTATATTTCCGGCCTCCCTATCGCGGGGTATAAAGATGCATTGTCTGACCTAAGTGCGTTGATAAAAGATGATAGTACCTACGAGGTTTGTAGTAATGCGTTCAAGATAAAAAAACCTGACGATTTGAACGGCATAGGATTGCACGTTGTTAGGAAGATTCGTAACGATCTCGCGCATGGTAGCGCGCATCTGCCACGACCAGACGATTGGGGGGTAAGGGAAACGAATTCTCAATCTTCTGATCGTCGCCATTTGAAACTCATTGATACTTGCACGCGCATTGTTCTTCTCACTGTTCAGATGATATTGCTTGTACATGTGAGGGGAAAAGAAATAACCGTAGAGTGTCTTGTGGATGAGGAAGGAGATAGGAAGGAATCCACTGCCGAGAAAGCCTTGTGTTTCATTCACCTTCAGGCCAATGACCGTCCGGCTGATGAAATGGATGACGGTCAATTATCTATCTTTAATGAGGAGGTCTCTGTTTAAGACCTATCTGGAACGTGGTTCGTAAAGTCAATGTCGGCCATTCAACAATTAACACGATTCGAGTTTATGGCATCTGCCTCCATACGGGCGGTATGTCAAACTGGCTTGCAGTAATCAATGTTGCTCTGAGTTGCGGGAAAACAAAATGCCGAGAAACAGGATGAATCTATTCATCGCTATGGCGTCCAGCGTGCTCTTTATAACCATCGTTCTGCCGATCAACGCATTTGATGATAGCCTCTTGCTTTATCTGCCCTTTGACGACAGCACAGGCGGGATAGCGAGAGATCTCACCGGCAAAACGGCGGGCGGGAAGATCATCGGCGGGACAAAAATCGTCCAGGGAAAACGAGGCAGGGCGTTGCAACTGGACGGCGAGAGCGGATATGTGGAGATTGGCCTAACCCCCGAGGTGATCGAGGCGGAACGAGACTCGTTCACTGCCGAACTGTGGCTGATGACCACGGCTAAAGCGCCCAGAGTGCCGGAGGCCGTTGTTAGCGGCTTCCACGGGCATCTCATCATCGGGGGACATGGCCCCGATGGACACAACAAAGGACACTGGTCGATGTTCTTCTTTTCTAATATTGGAGGAGACGACAAGTTTCGATTTGCCGCAGTGAATGTATTTGTGGCTTCGGGTAACGGCACACCCGGCGTCATAACCGAAAAACCGAAACTCAACGACGGAGAATGGCACCATATCGCTGGGGTACGCGATGAGGATGCCAAGGAGCTTAGAGCCTATATTGATGGCGAGTTCGTCGGACGGGCGGGAGATTTCTCAAGAGCGCTTAACGATAAGCCGGACAGCGTGAAAGCAAGAAGACAAATTTGGATGGGTATACATGCGGTGGGTGACGGCGGCAATCCGGGTTCCGGGTTCTTTCCCGCGAGATTTGATGAAGTGCGTTTCTGGAACAGGGCGATGAGTGACGAGGAAATAAGGGGAATAATGGGCCTCGCTGTCAGTCCGATGGAAAAGGTATCCTTGACGTGGGGAGATATCAAGACACGTCATGTAGAATGATACATCGCCATCTGCATTTTAACCATTCGGTTTCCGAAGGATAGAATGCGCCATGAACGCAATTTCAACCGCCGCCTGAGCCATTACAAACCGCCGGCAATTTCCCCAAAATTCGATTGATAACTATACATACGTATAGTACAATAATGCCGAAGTGCCCATGCTGGCGAGTAAGAGCGTGGCGATCAACTGCCATCAATCGACTGAATAGGGAGTGCGATAGTAAATCCTGTGCCATCTCGATAGAACTTTCGAAATGCGATTTGTGTCCGGATCGAATCCGTAATCGCAGCCAAACTTTTATTTTCTGTTAGCATTTTGTTAGCATTAAGATTTCTCCGAACCCGCACTAGCAAAGGAAACACCTATTTTAGAAAATGCTAACACGCCGCTAAAACCGACCTTCTGTTAGCATCTATTTTCACGAGTTCGGTCCGCTGATTCGCACAATCATCGCGCTTCCGCATTATACGGCCGCCGGTTTATGGATGCGAGTTTTTTCTAGACGCTAAACATTTACGATAAACCGCTGTTGACCAAGGAGAACGTTTTATGTCTATCGCTTCACGCTGGAACCTCCGCGCCGAGAACGATTGTCTGTTCGTCGATGACACCACTCTCGGTAAGGTGGTGTTGCAGCACAACGCCCGACCGGGCATGTTACCTTATATCCATCCGTTGCGCACCGCAGACGGCAGCATCTGCCTCACCGCGGATAGCCCGTGGCACCACCCGCACCAGCACGGGATACAGACGGCGTTCACCGACGTCAATGGCTGCGACTTTTGGCACTATCCGGGGCAGCGTCCCAATCAGGTGGTCGGTCTGATTAAACCTAGCATGCCGCGTATCTTGGAAACGGAACCGCCGCGTTGGAGGATTGAGACCGTTTGGCATCATGCGGACGGCAGTCACGTGCTTGCGGAGCGGCAAGATTGGTCGTTGCGCGCTGAAGGAAATCTGTTCTTCCTGGACCTGGATTGGACGCTGCGCTCCATCGCGGATGCGTGCATCGAAAAACACGGGTACGGCGGATTGTTCATACGCATGCCGTATCGGAGTGATTACGGTGCGACCGTTCTGAACAACTCCTTTGGACTGGAAGATGACGACACCGAGCAGCAGGCGGCGGCATGGGTTGACCTGTACATGCCCATAGAAAGGCGCGAAATTGGAGCCGGAATCACTACCTGCGATCATCCCGATAACCCAGGTCATCCGGTGAAATGGCGCGTAGATGACCAGCGAGGGATTAACCCTTCACCGTGTATCCGGCAATCCATCGATTTACCTGCTGGCTCGGCAATGCGTCACCGCTATCGCATGATTCTTCACGTCGGACCGCTTCCCGCCAAGGAGATTGAGGGGTTCTGGGAAGCGTACGCTCAAGAGGATTTATAGTCATTACAACTAAATAAGTACACATCCTTGTGGGTATAAACAGCCTCCTGTACCACGATCTGTTCGATTGTGGAATGGGCAAACTTACAAATCAAGCGACCGGTTAAGGGACTCGATCGAGATCTCTCTCCGATTCCCGACAGGTCACGAGTCGGAGATCGCTCTTACAGGCGCGCGCGAATAATTTCAGTCATCGCTACGTACGGGAATTCCTATGCAACGCCCCAACATTCTGTTTGTCTTCTCTGATCAGCAACGCTACAGTGCACTCGGGTGTAACGGCAACCCTATTGTTCGGACACCGTCAATAGACCGTCTCGCTTCAGAGGGGATGGTGTGCGACAATATGTTTTCCAACCATCCGCTGTGTTCCCCGTATCGCGCGATTTTGCTCACCGGGCGGTACGCGTGGCAGAACCTTGTCATCGATAATGAATATCGCCCGCGAACCGACATCCCGACGTTGCCCGGCACGTTGCGCGAATACGGTTACGGCACGGGACACGTGGGAACGTTCCATCTGGGCAAAGGTCCCTATCCGGAGGAGGAGCGTTACGGTTTGGATTACCTCGCTGCGCTCCACGGCGGTTCCGGTTTCTTCAACCGCAGCTATTTCGAGAATGAGTCGGGACCGACGGTTTTCGAAGGCTGGGTACCGGAGGTCGAGACTAATTTGGCGATGCGATTTATGGAACGACATCTGGACTCCCGACCCGATGACCCATTTGCACTGTTTGTGTCTTGGCGTCCGCCGCATTGGCCCTATGAGCAGTATCCTGAGGCGTGTTCGGTATACGACCCTGCCGATATGGATGTGCCCGCCAACGTGCCGGAACAGATGGTGGATTTTGCGCGTAGAGAAATCGCCGACTATTACGGCTGCTGCACCGGTCTCGACGAACAGATGGCAAGGCTCATGGAAGCGCTGGAGCGCCTAGGCATCGGTGACAATACCATCGTATGCTATACGTCCGACCACGGCGATCATCTCTCCAACCACGGTTACGGCAAGCCGTTCGACCACTGGATGCACGAGTCGATGCGCGCCTCCAAAGCCACGCCCTATGAAGAGTCAATCCATGTCCCGTTTGTCGTGCGTTGGGGTGGAGGAGTGCCTGCCGGAACGCGCAGCGATGCTTTTATGGGGGCGATTGACATCATGCCGACGTTACTCGGAGCCTGCGGCGTGCCCCTGCCGGACGAGCTGCAGGGTCGAGATATGTCAAGCGTGTGGCGAGGGGAGTCGGGCTCGACAGTGGAAGAATTGGCTTACGGGAGGAACGATTCGTGTAGTGCGGAACTCGTACGAGAGGCATCTGATTCCGTGTACCTGCAGAACATGGCAAACGGCTGGCCCGATCGGGACGGTTGGGTTGGGCGATGGCGCGGGCTTCGCACTGAGCGCTGGACATACGCCCGGTGGTATGGGACTGAACGGGGACCCTGGTTGTTCGACCGTGCGGAGGATCCGCTGGAGATGGTCAATCTGGCGGATGCGTCGGAGGCGCGGCCTGCTCTGGAGGAGATGGAGGCGCGGCTTCATCGCTGGATGGAGGTGACCCACGATCCGTTTGAGTACGGAAAGCGGGGACCTCGAGGTTTTCTTGATTTGGGGCAGCAGTTTGCAAACCCGGACAAATATCGCGGTTGGGGCGTTGCGTAATACCAAATTGCTACTGGGACTCTGTAGGAGGGAATTCCGATTCCCGACAATTCTGGGACTTGTAATAGCATAATCCGATGCGTGACTTTATCGGGAAATCGGTCGCAACGTATGTCACCTGTAGGAGAATCAAGCGAGTGGATAGCGATCAACCGAGTGGATAACGAGGGCGATAGTAAATCCCGTGCGATAGAGACGCCTTCCGATTCCCGGCAATAGGGTCGCGATTCGGAGATCGCTCCTACAATAGGTCCCTAATCGCCCGGTTCATTGAGCGCCTAAAAGGGCATTACATGCTCATCCGCTGGCAATAGTAAGACCAAGGATCATTTATACACTCTGGTAGGTGCGGTTTCCAACCGCACCGAGCCCATCTCTACGGGTACAAGCGCCGCGAGTCGTCTTTTGTAGCGCACCCATCAATGAATGCGTGGGTACTCCGTTGCACATGTCTGCGCGGAGATTAACAGGTGAATACTACCATGTCACTGATGTCTGACTGATGCTGGAGAATCCATGCCTGAAAAAAAGCCGCACATCCTGCTGCTGATTGACGATGAACACCGCCCCGATCTGATGTCTGTCGAAGGGAATCCACATATTCGCACCCCCACCCTTGACCGTCTCATCAACCAAGGCACGTACTTTCGGAACGCCTACACACCGGCGCCGGTTTGTGTGCCGGCACGGCAGAGTTTCCTGACGGGGCTCTATCCCCGAAACAGCGGCTGCACCGGCTTCGATTGTCCATTGCCAAGCGACGTGCTTACCCTTCCCGGACACCTCTCACGCTACGGCTACAGAACGGTAAGCGCCGGAAAGATGCACTTTGTAGGTACCGACCAGATGCACGGTTGGCACGAACGCATCGGTCGCGACATCTTGGGACCAAACGGCTACGAACCCGTAGATGACTCGGTTCATACCGCCGCAACATCTACTGAGGTGGGGACCGGCAAATGGTCTTCTGCCAAAGAGATTACCAACGCCCGTGTCGGAAAAGGGTCCTGGATGCAGCATGACCGATACTCCGTGGAAGGCGCTTTGATGATTCTCGACGAGTATTTTGTTGACGAAGTTCACGATAGGCCCGGCGATCATCCGTTGTTACTCACTGTGAGCCTCAATTGTCCGCACTATCCCTACCAGTGCCCCGATGATCTGTTTAACTACTATATGCGTCGCGTGGAACCGTATGTCGAGGATTTGCCCTCCAACTTCGACTGCCACGAGTTCTTCAAAGTGAAGATAGGGGAGGACGTCACCTACCGCGAAGCGCACCGGGCAACAGCCGCCTATTACGGCATGATTGAGTGGGTGGATATGCAGTACACACGGGTCATCTCCAAACTTGAGGAGATGAACGTGCTTGACGAATTTGTGGTAGTATTTCTCAGTGATCACGGAGAAATGCTGGGGCAGAAGGGGCTTTGGGAGAAGCAACAGTATTTTGAGGCGTCGGTACGGGTGCCGTTCTTCATATCGTGGCAGCAACGATTTCCCCGAGGCTGTGACATCGTTCAACACAACGTGTCGCTGGTCGATCTGTTTCCCACGCTCTGCGAGATTGTGAATGTGCCCATACCCGACGGGTTGGATGGGCGCTCGCTCGTGCCATTGATGGAGGGACGCGGCGATGGATGGCGAAATGAGGTCTACAGCGAACTGTACCACCCATTTAATGGACCGTCAGCCATGGTCAAGCATGAATTCTTGAAATACTTCCGTTTTGAAGGCAAGGGTTGGCCCGACCAACTGTTTGATCTGGCGGTTGATCCGGGCGAAAATCGCAATTTGATTGATGATGCGGCTTACGCCGAAGACTTGGCGGAACTGCGATCCAAGTTGGATGCCTTTTTGAAGTAACAATCATAGGAGTGTGAAATGAATACCGACGAGCTTCAGGCAAGAGTGAGGTCGTTAGAAAAGGAGTTACAGGAAGCCCGAGAACTGCTTGCACAATCTACCCACGACGCGGAAGCTTTCACTCGGGAGCTCTGCCGTACCCGCGCGTTCGCTTTCAGCGCCGAAACGCTTACCGCCGACGAGGTAATCGACGGGTGTGTCGGTTCTCTTGACCGATACGGGTTCTGCGTCATCGATGACCTCATACCGTCGGATGAAGTAGCCGCCGTGTGCGAAGAGGTCAAGACGGCGCACGTCACTATAGAACGAAACATGAAAGCGATAAAGAATGTGATTAGTTCGACCGGAAGGGAGGAACCGAGTCTGAGCGACGCCCTCAACACGGCGGACGGAGTGGAACTAAGGCGCGTGCGCCGAGTGAACCATCCTCCGAAGCCTCCCAACGACATCGTTTGGATGCCCCGGTATGCTCAGCATCTCGCTAATCCCTTGGTCACGGGTGTGGCTCGCCGCGTTTTGGACGATCACCTGCGCATCGGGCAACTTCATATTCGCATGGTTGAGACAGACAAACCGGACGGGTCCCCGGGCGGTTTTGGCCCCATTAGCCGCAGAGGACGCTCGGACGCCAGAGGATGGCACACGGATTGGCCCCATGACCTGTCCGCTTACGGGAACAGAGATGCCGGTAGGAACGCAGGATGCATCCGCCTACCGTTCCCCGACATCCCCATGTGCTTGGTGATGATCTGGTATCTCACGGATGTCGATGCGAGTTCGGGTGGCACATGGGTCGTTCCCGGTTCCCACAGGGAAAAGCGGAATCCGCGCGGTCACTCCGACGGTATCACGACCTCGGCGCCTATTCCCGGAGATATGCAGGTCACCGCCCCCGCCGGCTCGGTATATATACAGGACTCGCGGAGTTGGCACGCATCCCCCCTGCACAATTCCAGCGGGCGCGATCGAGTAGCCGTAGTTAACCGGTGGTGTCCGTGGTGGTTGTCTGTTGATGACTATGCCCCGGTCGGAGTAGATAACGCCGTTTGCCGCCCGCTGTCCCACGACGAGTATCGTGCGTTGCCCGCCGATTTGCAACCTCTAATGCGGCATCTTTGCCCCGATGAACAGGACACATTGCAGCAGCCCGTTCTGGATCGGGCATGGATCGCCCATCAGCGCACACTATCCGGCCTCCGGAAAATGGAGGAAAACCCTGAAAGTCTAGCGGACGCAAACGCCCACATTAGCGTCCCGGTTATGCCTGCAGAGCAGAGATAATCGTCGCAATATCGTCGACGAAAATCAATCTGAAACCAGCGAGTTGACCGAGATTTTCCTATACTGTTTCATTCGGCTCAGAGCCTGTTTAAAAGGTACACTTGTAGGGTGCGATCCAAGGAGCGAAAAGCGACTGCGTGGAGATTCTTTGCGCACCAGTCCTAAGCCCCAGCGGGGCGACAGGTACGCATCGGACAACAATAAGAACGTGAGAACTCCTTATAAATGACAAAAAATGGCTTTGCTTCCGATTATTCTAACAGGCTCTACGCTATGATTCTCGTCCGTAAAACTACCCAAGGGTTTATTAGCCGAGGACTAAATAGTGGCACAAGCGCAAATTTCAGAACTAACATGTAGAACCGGTTGCACGGCACACCCGGCGTCAGTGGGACTGTCGGCGGAAAAACTCCAACGTATCTCTCCGACCATACAAAAATATATTGATGAGGAGAAAATCGCGGGCGCAGTCGCCATTGTGGCACGACATGGAAGGGTTGTCCACTTTGAAGCATACGGCATGAGGCATCGCGAGGTGCAGGCGCCGATGCGGACGGACACGATTTTCCGCATCTATTCAATGACCAAGCCGGTTGTTGCGGTGGCGGCGATGATGCTCTTTGAGGAGGGATCGCTTAGTCTCCATGCCCCGGTCTCGGATTACCTTCCGGAGTTGGGCGGATTAAAGGTGGCGGTCGACCCTGACGCAGATGAACTCGTACTGGTTGACTCGATACGAGACATGTCCGTCTTCGACCTGTTTCGTCATACTTCCGGGCTGCCCGGCTCTAGCCGATACCTAGGTGAAAAGACTCCTATTGAAGTGCTTTATCGGGAAGCGGGTCTGCAGCGCCTGAGTGAGTGCAATCTGCAAGAGATGGTCGAGAGACTCGGTACTGTTCCCCTGCTATACCAGCCGGGCACGCGGTGGCACTACAGCATTGCGGCAGATGTCCTAGCTCGACTGATTGAGGTCGTTTCCGGTCTGGCTTTCGACAAGTTCCTAGCCAAAAGGATATTCCAGCCGTTGCACATGAACGATACCGGTTTCTACGTCCCGCCTGAGAAAATCGACCGGTTTTCCCGTTTGTATGGACCGGCACCAAATGGCGGTTTGGAGACTATCGTTGCTGCGGAAGGCGGATCCGGCAACATCTCCGAGACGAGTTTTGTCACTCAGCCGAAGTTTCTATCTGGTGGAGGAGGTCTTGTCTCGACGGCGGCTGATTTCATGCGTTTCTGTTTGATGCTATCAGGCAATGGTAGTCTTGATGAAGTGCGCCTGCTGAAAGCGGAAACTGTAGAAATGATGACGCGCAATCAATTGCCGGAAGCCTTGTTGCCGATCGACCGCAAACCCGAAGGTCGGGGCTTTGGTTTGGGTTTCGCGGTTCGCGTCCGGAGAATTGGCGTCAGTCCCTCGCCTGTCGGTGAGTACGAATGGTACGGTGGAGCCGGCACCGAGTTCTGGATCTCGCCGCACGACAATCTAGCTGTGGTAATCCTAAGCCAACTGCTTCCGATGCAGCAACTCGGACAAGCGCTCAGGCCCATTATCTACAGGTCAATTGAGGAAAGAAAATAGGTGGCAACTGCAAGGATGATGGTCCGTATCGATAGTCCGCATACAATTTCCTCTTGCTGATCACAACCTTCCCTACCAAAACGGAATTGTGTTTGGCACCGGGGCGGGTTAGCGACAGGCAAATCACCCATCAACTTTAGGATTTCCCCCGAGGAGCATCAAACTGACGATCAACAAATTACTTAAGAGCACGCACCATACAGACTTTGAAAAAGTGTTCCTTAATAGCGAGTTTCCACGTTTTGCACTCCAGCGGAGTGCCATGTTAATAGAATCGTGATGGGTCCAACCTCCGCGCTCCAGCGGAGCGCAATGTGGTGTGTTACTTGGAAGCCCCCCATCATCTCTATAGGAATAATTCTTTAAGCAAGTAACTGAATCACATTTCCAGCTAGGAGGAAATCAAGCGAGTGGATTACGAGTACGATAGAGATCCGACAGGCATGTTGCGTGCGACAATTTATTCACGAGGAAACTTTCTGCAAATGACTTCGCTACCGATTATTCAATCAGGCTCTAGCATTGGAGGGACTGCCAGACACGGACTTGCGCCGTAGTTTGGGTCGGTGACAAACATGAGACAGAATTACAAGCTGACTACAACAATCTCAAACCTCCGATTAAGACGGAATGTCTGTCAATCGGCGTCACGGCGTAGCAAAACCATCCTCCTTGTGGTTATGATACTGTTTCCGTTACGTGTTACGTACGGTGACGGGCTTGGTCCGCAAGATCGCTTCGAGATGCTTAGGGAGTTGGTCCTTGCCGGCGAAGTGCCCATCGTGGAGGTTTACGCAACGCCTGAGGACTATGAGGCTGCGACGGGGCATGCTATCACCCGGTTCAACGAAGCGCCCGCGTTGCGCGAAAAAGTCGCGGCGGGCGAGTTGTCGCCTGTCGAGGAACGCCTCCCGTTGGAGCCGTTGGTATGTGTGCCCGTTGATGGCATCGGGAAGTACGGCGGATACTGGCGCAAGATATACCTGCCGGGACCTACATCAAACAAGCTGTGGGACGCAATGGTCACGCATCCCGTCAACTATTCATCGGACGTACAAAGCCTTGAACCTAATGTGTTCAAGGGCTGGGACGTGAACGACGACGCCACCTCATATACGTTCTTCATGCGCGAAGGCATGAAGTGGAGTGACGGGATGCCGTTCAACGCCGATGCCGTGATGTTCTGGTACGAGGCATTCGCGCTCAATGAGTCACTCAATCCGAGCGGCGTCTCCAGCTTGAAGAGTTCGGATGGCGAGATGGGCGCCATTGATAAAATTGACGAATATACCGTTCAAATAACGTTCAACCGGACCAATCCGCTGTTCCTAGATAAGATGGGGCGCTTTCAGTTCCATCCGTACCTTCCCGAGCATTACATGGGACAGTTCCATCCGGAGTATACCAGCCCGGAGGCGCTGAACAAGACGTTGAAGGCTGAGGGGTTTGCGTCGTGGGAATCACTGTTCAACGCCAAAATGGACGTATGGAGCACCGGCGTTTTGGGGATTAGCCATCCGGGGGCGCCGACGATATCTCCGTGGGTGGCGACAAATGAGAGGGGTTCCCTTGTCTGGGTGCTTGAAAGAAATCCGTACTACTTCAAAGTCGATCCGGAGGGAAACCAGCTTCCGTACCTTGATGGCGTTCAGAACTTCTTGGTCAACGATTTGGAGACCGGATATCTCAAGATATTCGCCGGCGATGTGGACGTGGAATTCGCCTGCTGCGATAATCCGTCCCATTTTAGAATGCACGAAGATGTCGGGGACTATCGTACTATACCCGCGTTCGGCAGTCCGGGATTCGTCACGACAATCTACTTTAACTTAACCCATGAAAATTCTGCGGTACGCCAAGTCTTTTTGGACAGGCGGTTTCGTGTTGCGCTTTCGGTAGCTATGGATCGGGACGAAATGAACGAAGTTTTCCGGGATGGGCTGATGGTAGTTTCCAATGCCGCTCCGGCTGATGGCCCCCCGTACCACGGCGAGTCGGAGAAGTTTATCGCCTACACGTGCCATGACCCCGGTCTGGCAAATCGGTTGCTGGACGAGATGGGGTTGACATGGGACGCGAATCGGGAAACCAGATTGCTTCCGGACGGCTCGCCGGCACAGTTCGTTCTTATGGCGCGCACCGACTTGCGCGTGTCTGATGTGCCCATGTTGGAGATGCTTCAGCAGGATTGGAAGGCGGTCGGCATCGACATCTCCATCAACCCGCGCGAAACGGCATTCATTGCTGAACGAGTGGCTGCCAATAAATTTGACATGTTTACTGGCGACGGCACTTTTGGCGGCGGGGTGCGTCCAACTCGTCCGGGCGTGCGGGGCTCAATGGTGCCGAGCAACTCGGTTTCATGGAACCAGGCATCTCCGCGCTGGACACAATGGGTGCATTCCGACGGGACAAAAGGTGAAGAGCCGCCTGAGGATTTCAAACGTCTCTACCAGTTATACCGGAAGTTTCTGCTTGAAACGGATGAAGGAGCGAGAATTGCGCTGGAAAACGAGATGCTTGCCATTCACGCCGAAAACTTGTGGTTCCTAGTGGTGCTAAAAATTGCCGCTATCTCGCCGACGCGAAACATCGTAGTTCACAACAGGATGGATAACGTGCCGCTTCCTTTACCCGGTGACTACACCTACGGCAAACCGGAAACGTGGTCGATCGGCATAAGGTAGTTGTCAATATGAATGCGGATAACAATTCCAACAGAGACTGGCTCATAGACATAAAGGATCTCCACGTCACATTCGCTCAGGATGACGAAACGGTCAATGCCGTGAACGGCGTGGATATCCGTGTGCATAAGGGCGAGGCGGTCGGGATTGTTGGGGAGAGCGGCTGCGGGAAGACGGTCACCTCGTATTCGATGTTGAACATACTCCCCTCGAACGGAAAAATCGTATCTGGCGAAGTGAGGTATCGCGAGAACAACGGGAACGTTATCGACATAACGAGACTTAGCCCGCGAAGTCGAGAGATGAGGAGGCTGAGAGGCGGCGAAATAGCCATGATATTCCAAGAACCGATGGCATCTTTCAGCCCTGTCCACACGATTAGGGACCAGATTGCGGAAGGGATTCTGCTGCACCAGCCTCCCAAGGATAAAAAGGTCAGGGAGACGATTATCGAATACCTCGGCATGGTGGGCATTTCAGAGCCGGAGCGAACGATAGATGCTTATCCGTTCCAGCTCAGCGGGGGTATGAGGCAGCGTGCAATGATTGCCATGGCGTTAGCCTGCAATCCGAAAGTGCTCGTTGCCGACGAACCCACTACCGCTCTCGATGTGACCATTCAAGCGCAGGTGCTTATGCTAATCAAGAAGATGCAGCAGGAGCTAGGTCTCGCCCTTGTCCTGATAACGCACGATCTGGGCATCATCGCACACATGGCGGACTTTGTTTACGTGATGTATCTTGGCCGCGTCGTCGAGAAGGGCCCTGTGGCCAACATATTCGACAATCCTAAACACCCGTACACTCGCGATCTCATTCGGTCGATTCCCAAGCTGAACACGCCGGAGAACAGGCTAGCCACTATTCAAGGAAACGTGCCGGACGCGACTCGCCTGCCATCCGGTTGCGCGTTTCACCCGCGCTGCCGCGAGATTATCGGAGAAACATGCCGCCGGGACCAACCGGCACTAGAGGAAGTTGAAGCAGATCATTTTGCCGGCTGCTTTCTCTACTCGCGCCATGAAGAGACAGAACCGAATACGGGAGACACTGACATTGTCCAACACCCCTAACCAGGCAATATTGAATGTTCGCCATCTTAAGAAATACTTCCCAATCGAGAAAGGGTTTCTTCGACGGGTCGCCGGCTATGTGCATGCGGTCGATGACGTATGTTTTTCAGTGCGGAAAGGGCGGACCATGGGGCTCGTGGGAGAGAGCGGGTGCGGCAAAACGACGACGGCTTGGACCATCATGCGACTCCACGAAGCCACTGCCGGTAAAATCTTCTTCAGCACCGGGGACGGCGAAATCGTGGACATGACGACACTTGAGAAGGGCCGGTTAAAGGAGATCCGTCGATACATGGGCGTCGTATTTCAGGATCCATACGCGTCGCTCAATCCCCGCAAGACGGTATTGGATATAGTGGCGGACCCGCTCCTAAACTACGGCGTGAAGCGCGGCGAACGCGAGGCGCGCGTGGCGGAATTGCTTACCATGGTAGGGCTTGATACGAGTTTCATGCCGAGGTATCCCCACGCTTTTAGCGGCGGGCAAAGGCAACGGATCGGGATTGCCCGAGCGCTTGCGCTAAGCCCTTCGCTGGTTATCGCAGATGAGCCGGTGTCTGCGCTTGATGTGTCTGTGCAGGCGCAAATCCTGAACCTGCTGAGTGATCTCAGAGATGAGCTTGGGTTGAGCTATCTGTTCATCGCGCACGATTTGAGCGTCATTCAGCATATATGCGACCGGGTAGCTGTGATGTATATGGGGTCGATTGTGGAGGAGGCGGATACGGCGGAGTTATTTGCGCAGCCTTCGCATCCCTATACGACTAGCCTGATGGCGGCGCTGCCTGTGCCGGATCCCAACAAACCGTGGAATCCGAGCTTGAGTGGAGAGGTGGGACATCCGTCGGAACGGGGAAGTGGGTGCGTGTTTGCCCACCGTTGCCCGCACGCTGCCCAGATCTGCCATGATGAAACTCCTGCGCTTGAGACCAAGACAGCCGATACGCAAGATTCACATCTTGTCGCCTGCCATTTCGCAGATAAGCTGTAACTTGATACCTCGAATCCAAATCCCCTATTTCCCATTTTCCCTTGTCGTTCATAGTCAGTGCAATCAATATTGCACACACTTGTCGGTAATGGAATTCTTCTGCACCACAATCTGTATGAAGTCTAATTTATTAAATCGGTAATCCTAATTTTGCCCAAGCACGGTAGGTGCGGTTTCTAACCGCACCGGACTTCGCCAAACAGTTACCGAATTGATTTTTTAAACTTCATTTACATTGTGGTTTGCGCTGCTACGAATCTAAGTGCGAATGGTCCGGCAGCATGATTTTCGGAGGCGGTGACTATAGCTGCTATTTTTCCGAAGCAGAAGTCTTAAACGGCAACAAGGGCTGTTAATGCGTATTAACGGTTTTCATTTGTAATCAAGAATTATGCAAAGCTACATTATCCGCAGGCTTCTCTATTTCATTCCAACCGTAATTCTCATCTCGATAATTTCGTTTGCGGTTATTCAAGCGCCTCCCGGAGACTTTGTGACCACGTTGGTCGTGCAGATGGAAGCGCGTGGTGATCAGGTTGACGAGGATTTAATCAATGCCCTGACAGCGCGCTACGGATTGGGAAAACCGTTGTGGCAGCAGTACCTTAAATGGATCGGAAACATCCTGCAAGGGGACCTGGGCGTGTCCATGGCGTACAATCAACCGGTGTCGAGGATAATTATGGATCGCTTGCCGTGGAGCCTCCTTTTTTCATTTTCGGCGTTCCTGATCGTGTATTTAATCGGGTTCCCCATAGGGTACCTCTCGGCGGTGCGCCAATACTCGATTGCCGACTATGTCCTTACGTTCGTCGGGTTCATCGGTCTTGCCATACCAAACTTTATGCTCGCGCTCATTCTGTTATGGGGATACTTTGAAGCTACCGGTCAGGCGCTGGTGGGCATATTTTCCGTAGAATACGCCGTGGCGCCGTGGAGTTTTCGAAAGATTCTTGACTTGCTCAATCATCTATGGATACCCGCTGTAATTATCGGCACGGCGGGTACAGCGGGGTTAATTCGAATCGTCCGCGCCAATCTGCTTGATGAGTTGAAAAAACTGTACGTCACGACGGCCAGAGCAAAAGGAGTGTCCGAGACTAGGCTTGTCCTCAAATATCCGGTGCGGTTGGCAATCAATCCCGTTATCAGCAATATCGGCTATGTTTTGCCCGCGCTGATTAGCGGAGAGGTGATTACATCAATTGTCATTGGACTTCCTACGATAGGTCCGGTGTTGTTGCGCGCGCTGCAAACGGAAGACATGTTTTTGGCGGGCAGCATCGTGCTTGTCTTGAGCGTACTTACCTTGGTCGGGACGTTGGTGTCCGACCTGCTGTTGGCTGTCATCGATCCGAGAATCAGGCATGGCGTGTAAGAACTGCTTGCGTCTCCAAGAAGGCAAAAACATTTCTATGAACGATAGAGAACAAGATCGCATAGCTTCTCGATCTCGGAATGAAGTTAATCTTATTCATGGAGACCAACCGGAATCCTCGGCGTTTTCCAGAGCTTCTCAGTGGCAGTTGATTCGATGGCGGTTCCTCAAACATCGGGTCGCGGTCATCGCACTCAGCGCGCTGGCTCTTCTCTATCTCTGCGCTTTGTTCGCCGAGTTCGTCGCTCCTTACAATCCGCGTAGCAGCGACTCAAAGCATACCCACGCTCCGCCGCAACGCATAAGAATCTTCTACAACGGTAGACTTTCGTTACCCTTCGCTTTTCCCGTTTTGAAGGGACGCGATCCGCAGACGCTTGCCACGCGATATACTGAGGATACGGACACGCCATTAAGACTGCGGCTATTTGTCCGCGGCGATGCTTACAAACTGTGGGGACTGATTGAGAGCGACGTGCATCTGTTCGGCGTGAAGAACGGTAGATTTATGCCCTTTGGCGGGGACGCAGCCGGACGCGATCTCTTCTCTAGGACAATCTTCGGCGCAAGACTCTCCCTAACCATTGGACTGTTGGGCGTTTTTATGGCACTACTGCTGGGAATTCTTCTCGGCGGGATTTCGGGTTATTTTGGTGGAACTCCGGACCTGCTGATACAGCGCCTTATCGAGACACTGCGGAGCATACCGACGCTTCCCCTATGGCTTGCATTGAGCGTGGCTCTTCCCGATCACTGGTCTATCCCCCAACGGTTTCTAGCAATTACGGTCGTGCTCTCCATCGTCGGGTGGGCGGACCTTGCCCGCGAAGTGCGAGGAAAGTTCATGGCATTGAGAGAGGAAGGCTTCGTGCGGGCAGCCGAGCTGGGCGGCGCGAGCACGCGTAGGCTTATTTTCTCCCATATGCTGCCATCGTTCTACAGTCACATCATCGCGGCGACCACGCTCAGCGTCCCCGGGATGATACTTGGTGAAACCACGTTGAGTTTTCTGGGTCTTGGTTTACAGGCGCCGGCGATTAGTTGGGGGGTGTTGCTGAGCGACGCGCAGCATTTCCGAGTCATCTCTCAATCGCCGTGGTTCATGATTCCTGGCTTGTTTGTTATCGTTACCGTGCTCGCGTTCAACTTCTTGGGCGACGGGTTGCGAGACGCGGCTGATCCGTATGCCAACTAGTGATGTTTTTCTAGGCGGTGAATAGATTGCCTTGATGTGGGGAGTGTTTTAGTATTCAATTCTCTAGATTCTTGCGAGTTGCTCCGTTAGTTCGCTGATCTGTTGCAACCGCTTCATTCGGATGTTGAAAGCGTGTTTCCAGACTTAGAGGCAGTGATTAGATATTAGAATCGGCCACCCAATAACACAAGTGAGATGTCCGTAAATCGAGTTCGTGACATGCCGAAAAGCCCTGACTTGTAAATTTCATCTCGTAAACCGTCGAGGAACTTGTCTTCTTGGCGACTATTAAATGTCATGGCAGCTTGCACGCCTCCATAAACATTGCCCGCATAGAAAAATACCCCCAGCAACCCTACTGGTATGGCTACTTCATACTGCTCCCGATTGATGTAGTATGCCGTTCCCGCTCCGATTGTTCCAATAACGGTTAGCGATTGGAGGCCATCCAAGAAGCGACCACTATACGCTTGTCCAAGCCCCGGTATAACCGCCGAGAGCAAACCACTGAATGTTGGCGATCGCTTAGGCATGAACTTGCTGCTTCTTACCATACGTATGAGCTGATGGCTCGCTTCTGCGAACCGCGTATCCGGATATTTGACGGCAATCTTTTCCCATGTCTTTGATGCTTTCTCCCAATCTTTGCCCTCCATTTGCACGGTTGCAATCATGAACTGCGCTCGTGATGCCAGATTGCTCTCGGGATATGTTGACAAGAACCGTTGTAACGATCGAATGGCCACCTCTTTATTTCCCTCCAAGAGTTGGCATTGGGCGATATTGGATTGTGCACGCTGCATTAGGGGACTGTGCGGATAGTTATCAATCAAGTGCTGGTACGCTTGAATTGCCGATGCCAATCTGCCCGCGTTCTGATAGGATGCGGCGAGACGAAATTGAACAAAATCGCTATTTTCTTCTCCAGGAAACAGAAAGAGATAGCGCCTGTATTCGTGTGCCGCGCTGAGATAATCCTCCTCGCTAAACAGAGAATCGGCAAAATCCAACAAATTGCTTTTACTGAATTCTTGAGTATGTGCGGTGGGAAGCCATGCAAAAAACAGTATTACGACGGGAAACAGAGAGACTAGGCAGCCGTGCGTTTTTGTCATTTTCTTGCTTAAGATTCAATTGCGGCGCCAACATCCGTTTTATGAAGAAGCATGAATTTGGTATCTGCATCGGTGGGTACGTTTGTCTTCAGGGCACGGGGTCATAGGCAGATCCTTCAAACACGGGATAGTAATTGCGACTTCCGCTATGACATCGCAATAGTCGGTCGCTTGCCATCAGTAGACCCTTTAGACCGTAACGGCGAATGGCTGCCAAACCGAAACGCGAACAACTCGGCTGAAAACTACATACAGCTCCATCTTGATGCGTAATTACCTCTCGATGCAGTCGGATTGGTAGAATTAATAGTAGTCGAAGGTTGGCACTCACGGAACCAATCTGTTGTTGCGAATTCGAGGCTGACGACTTCGATTCGGCGACGTTACAGAATGACACTGACTGGTAGGCGACATTTTGGGCAAGCACTTTTTCCAACAGCGTTGATTTTAACGTGCCGGAGAAATCGGATTGTACCGGTATCGTGAGAAGTATCAGAAATCCGCTCACAGTGATTAGGCGGAGAAAACGGCGAGTGGAGCAAGACTTCTGAGAGACAATATCTTCAAAGCGATTCGCCAATTTCATCACTTTCTTCGTCGATTCGTTACAAATTCTGCAAATTTTCGGTTTGTTCTTTAATAGCCTCTTTCCCAAAATCGAAGATTTGATTGCCAATTTCCAATAGGGAGGGTCCGAAGCGGGAATTGTTGATTATCGTCTGTATGGATTCGTCTCCATAACGGTTCGCCAACATGAATGCAATGGCAAGCAACACACAACTCGCTGCCACACCAAACGCCCCACCAACGAGGCTGTTTATCCAACCTAAAACGCCGGTATCAAGAATCTCCTGAACACGCCCAAACACTATGTCAATTACTATACTAACCACTAGCGTGATTACAATCACACTCACCCATTTCACTGCCCCTTGATCTTCGATCCAATTCCCCAGAATTGGCGCGAGCCCTCCCCATAATTGGTTTGCAGTAAAAAGGCCGGCAGAGATGGCAGCGATTCCCCACACACTACGCGTAAAGCCAGCACGGAAACACTTGACGCCTCCCAAGGTCGCGAGCACGATGATCGCGATATCGAGTTTCGCCACGGTCAATCACCTCTTTCCACATGTCCATGATAGTCTCAGGTGTTCCATCAAAAAATTCTTGAAATGCAACATCGGGCGTGACACCATTACCAATGCACCGAAGGAAATCGTAAATTCGGGAAAAGCCATTTTGGAGAATCAAACGTTCCAGGAACCCAGTTGATTGTAGGTACGCTAACTTTCGACGATTCGACGGCAAACTGCTAAATTGCTGTTGGAGTTCATCAAAACGTAAGAACTGGCCTTCATGATGTTCCCGTTGGAGACGCGTTCTCTCAAACTTCATGAGAGGTCGAGCCAGAATTTGAGCAAGTCCTTCATTGAACCACACCGGACACCGCTTGTGTGTCAGTAAGTCCACCAGCACATGAACCCACTCGTGTCGAATCAGTGCCAGCAATAGTCCAAGATTAGGCTCTTCATAAACGCTGGTAGTGAGTCGAATGTGCCCCCCGTAGTCGGAAACACCTTGGAGGGAGAAAGTGGAATTAACGGAGATATGCTCTTGGATTTCCACATCGTTGTGAAGTTCGATATCTTCAAGCACAATCGAAACTTCGCGTGGAGGGTAACATTGAAGGAGTTCACATAGCTCGCGAGAGGTCTGTTCAATAAGCTGGCACAAGAACCACCGCGTTTTCAACGGGATTGTGTCGTCACACTCAAGAACAAAATGTTCGCGCTTGATTCTCGGGCAAGAACCGGCGTCTTCACCCTCGACTAGTAGTTCGTCGGGCAGTTGCGAATTTAGATTATACCGGTGGATCAGCGCCTCATATACCTGTTTTTCTTCACGAACACGCTCCCTGCGTCTCAAGGCGATTGAATAATTCGGTTGCAACTTCAAAGCATTTTCCAAGCATTGCAACGCATCATCCCACCGGCCTATCATTTCGAATGACTTTGACAAGTCGGCGTGCACCTCGGCGCGGGTGGCGTTAATATCCAGTCCATTCTGGTAATGCCGGATAGCTTGGACGTAGCGACCACGTTGAAAACAGTTCGTAGCGCGATTGAAGTGCGCCGCTGCGACTTGTGTCTGAATCATTGGCGTTCTCAAGAAAAATTGAGTGAAAGAATACGGAAAGTGCCACCTCTCTTGATTAGACGCCTCAGACACGTGAAGCGATTAAAATTGAATAATAAAAACCCGACTGTTCACCGTGTTATCAAGATGGTGGAAACAGTCGGGAATATGAAAAAACAAACGACCTACTTGCGTATAAGATACGTCGGTTATGAGTGTTCGATGGCTATTACTTCGCAGGTGATGCCGCCTAACTTAATGACAGCCCCCACATTTATTCTTGTAGGCGCTTCTATCCGGATTCCATCAACATAGGTTCCATTTGTGCTGGTCAAGTCCCTGAGATGTATATCCCCATTCGTCAGTTCGAATCCGGCATGGCGTCGCGAGAGCCTTCCTGTCGAGTCGGCAAGACGAAGGGTCGTTGTTGTGCCACGCCCTATAGTCATCTCCCGAACGCTCACCATATAAAGTTGTCCGATATCTGCGCCGCCTACTGCCTTAAAGGTAACGTGAAATGCATCGTCTTCTCGACGCAGTTCGGTAACCTGAAGCGCCTGATCCCCAATGATTATTTGGGAAGCAAGATAGATTGGTGTTGGGCTTGAGATTCGCTGCTCGTCGACAAATGTGCCGTTGCTACTGTGGAGGTCGGTAATATACAAGTCCTCGTTTTCGATGCTCAGTACGGCATGTTTACGCGAGGCGCTGGCATTATTCTTCAACTGTATGGATGAATCGGTTCCCCGTCCAATCGTCATCTGTGCGAACACAAGATTAAATTCGCTTCCCACCTGGTCGCCCTGAATGACTTTTAACTTTAGGCTGCGGTTTTTCACCGTCGGAGAAGGAAGATGATTTGCGTTGCTGCTTTCCGGCTCCACGACAATTGTTTCATCAAGAGAAGTGTCTGCTCCAGAGGGAATCGGTGAAGCGCCCGGAGTTTGAGAATAAGCTAACTCACTATCGCTCCCAACTTGATCAGGGCTATACACCGGTTCCAATCCGATGCCATCCATGCTCCATGACTCGGATTCCGGTAATAGCCGATTAACGCTTCTCATCACCGCGTTCGCAATTCGTTCTTTTGCTCCCGGACGAGGTTGAATTCCCTCGGTCTGCTGGAACTGATAATGCGTGAAATCGACTAGTTCTCTTAAAGGTCCCAGTTCTGCCGATTCTTGGCACGCTTTCAACACCTGTCTGTGCTTACGCGACAAATTCTCGCCTTTAAGCCAACGCGTGTAAACATCTAACATTTCTGCGTGATGAACCTCATCCGCGCGTTCGTGGTTAGGCTTAAATCTTTTCCAAAAATTCATTAACCTATTCCTCCCATCAGTGAATCAACTGTATCCCTTTTCTATTTAAAATTTGGCGGAGTTCACCTGCACAGCGAAAGATCCAAATCTTCACCGTGCCCTCTTTACGCTGGAGAATGTGTGAAATCTCGGCAATGCTGCATCCTTCTATATGACGTAAAATCCATGCAAGCCTGTGATTCGGCTTTGTCACTTGAAGGAGAGCCTGTTCCACAATTTCCTGAACTTCCTGGGATTCGAGTTGCTTGTCAGGAGTTGGTTTGCTGTCTTCGTATTCGCTAAGTGGCACGTCAGCTTCGTCCTCCATGCTTAGAAGAGATTCACGAATCCTTTCTTTCTTCCGTATTGCGTCAATAATAGTATTTTTCGCAACAACGTTTAGCCACGATTGAAAACTCCCCTGATTGGTATCCCACTTTTCGATTTTTTGCCATACTTTGACAAATATATCTAGACTAATCTCTTCACTGTCTTGGTGGTTACCTAGCATTCGGTAAGTTTTACTGTAAACCCAGTTGTAATGCTTATCAAAAAGAGCCCGAAATGCGGCCTCATCATGGTTCTTTGTAAGCTTTGCTAGGTCAGTATCTTCCTGAGCTGAGGGGTCGTCAATCATCCGGTGCACCAAAGTTCGTGTCCTCCTTTGCCCCGAGCACTTCAGACCCTGTTGCTACAACTTTCAACGCTCGTGCAGGACACGCGTTTCAAAAAAGCAAAAGGATTTCAAGAACATGAATCTCACTGTTCAAGCAATGGTAAAACTACACACGTAGCCACAATTGCCCGAATTATACCATCTCCATCGGAAAAATACCATAATTACTTTTGAGGTTCAATCGGATTAGATAGTCATTGATTAGAACACAGCAGTGGGCCCTCCTGATTAGCCTGGATTGCGGCAATTCATGGGATCGCAAACTGAGCCACAAATTCTTGCGACTGTGTGTTGGCTATGGTATAATATCATTGGGCAACAGTTGAGAACCAAGGTGCATTTAGCTAGGAGAAGCGGAAGATGGCGTATGTGATTTGTGAACCCTGCGTTGATGTCAAAGACACAGCTTGTGTTGATGTTTGTCCCGTTGATTGCATTCATACCGTCGATGGTGACAATCAACTATACATCAATCCGGATGAGTGTATTGATTGCGCCGCATGCGAGCCAGCCTGTCCTGTCAACGCAATCTTTATGCACGACGAGGTTCCAGCAGAATGGAATTCTTATATTGAGATAAACGAGAAATTTTTTGAGACGTTCGTTAAACCCGATGCTGGAGGGGACGCCGCTGGGGGCGCCGGTGGAGACGGACAGACAGCAGACAAAAGGCAAGGGATTCCAGAAGAATTTGTCCAACTACCAGATTTGCCGGACTCCTCAATTCGCCCGGTTTTACGTCTGTTCATAACGCTTGCCCAACCAGTGTTTGGCGCATTTTCGGCGAAGTTCAAGAGCGAACTCGAAGAGCTGGTTGACAATTCGCGGATATTCAGCGCCGCCGTTTCAACTGGAATCAACTGTTTGATTAATTTGACACTTTATCCTGTTTTACTTTTCCTATTTGCCGTCAAAGGGAGAGGTATTGGTCTCTTTACGACTGAAAGCAATTTTGCCATCTTCATTGGCGTTGTGTTTGCGATGGTTGAAGGGCTTTATCGCTTCAAGGATGATTTGGTTTCGACAGAAAGCGAAGAAAAATCTCGATACCGAGCCGCATTTTACGGCTGGATACCATCATTTATTGCACAGATGATTGTGTCGGCGCTTAAATCTACTATTGTTTCACAGCCAAGAGCACAGCGTTCGAGTGTGCCGGGAGCAGTTTTAACAGATGGTCCAATCTACTCAGACGATCTGAGAGAACGGTATCGTCGTTACGGGATGGTGAGTCGCATACATGAGGAATCGGATTACTTTCAGATCGAAATCGAGTTTCCGCGCTGGGTGCCCGACTCCGTGTATAAGAAGCAGTTCGATCTTCCCGATCGAATGCCCGATTACGCATATCATATCGACTTGCAGGATGACACGTTAACCGTCGAAGCCAAATTGGAGGACCCGCGTTTCTCTCAGGTTCTAGGGCGAGCGAGTTCGTTTCCGAACGGGTTCAGGAATACGTTCCAAGTCCAAGGACAGCCGAACGATTATCGTGCGGATCTGCGCGATAAGGTGCTTGAGGTAATCGTTCCGAAAGCCGGAAAAGCTGCAGACCTTGTGATTGAACAACCGGTGCATTACGCCAAACTGAAGGGGTAGTAATCACAACACACTTCGGTTCGTGGCGTGGTCCGAGTAATTCAGCAGATTACCACACTATTTATATCCATTTTCTTCAATGCGGAATCTAGAGTGCCTTCTAGATTCCGCATTTTCATTTTAGCGCATTTCATTGCGAGAAGCCGTATGTTGGACAAGAAAATACTCGTAGAATGGGACAGAAAACATCTTTGGCATCCATTCACTCAGATGAAGGAATGGATGGAGGAAATACCGGTTATCGTTGAACGGGGGGAAGGAAGTTACCTGATTGATACGGAAGGCAATCAGTACATTGATGGGGTTGCCTCAATGTGGACAAACATCCATGGACATAACAGGAAGGAAATCAATAATGCCATCACGGCACAACTAAATAAGATCGCGCATTCCACATTATTGGGGTACGCTAACGTACCGGCGATTCAACTCGCGAAAAAACTGGTAGAGATTACACCAGACGGGCTGAACAGGGTTTTTTATTCCGATGATGGTGCCACGTCAGTCGAAGTCGCTCTGAAAATGGCATATCAATATTGGCGGCAGAAGGGAGAACCACGACGGGAGGTTTATTTACATCTCGACGGGGCCTATCACGGCGATACCGTAGGCGCAATGAGCGTAGGTGGAATAGGCCTATTTCATAAGATGTTTGATGGGCTTCTATTTGAAAGTGCGGCAACGCCCGCGCCTTATGTGTATCGGTCGGTAGATGGGGAGGACTCTGACACGGTGAGAGATTTCTGTTTGCGTGAGATGGAAAAGGTACTACAATCGTGCGAGGACGAAATCGCCGCGATTATATTAGAGCCACTTATCCAGGGGGCGAGCGGCATGATAGTCTCGCCAAAGGGATTTCTGAAAGGCGCAGCGGCACTCGCACAGAAATATAACACGCTTCTAATCCTTGACGAGGTAATGACAGGTTTCGGACGTACGGGGAAAATGTGGGGATGTGAACACGAGGAGGTTGTACCAGATATTCTATGCTCTGCCAAGGGACTAACGGCGGGATATCTTCCCTTGGCTGCAACGCTAACAACTGATGAAATCTATGAAGCATTTCTCGGAGACTACAGCGATTTCAAGACCTTTTTCCATGGGCATACTTTTACCGGGAATCAGTTGGGTTGCGCCGCCGCATTGGCAAACATCAATCTCTTCGAGGAAACAGACCTGATTCGCAAGATTCAACCCACGATTGAACACTTCAAACATCGGCTTCAGGAATTCTATACCCTCGACCACGTTGGGGATGCGCGCGTTTGTGGATTGGCAGCCGGCATAGAACTGGTGAGAGACAGAGTTACCAAAGAGGAGTATCCGGCAGCAGAAAAGGTAGGCATGCGGGTGTGCCAAGAAGCGTTAAGGAATGGCGCGATGTTACGGCCGCTCGTGAATGTAATTGTCCTGATGCCGCCCTTGCAAATCTCCATCGCCGATCTTGATCGGCTACTTGAAATTGTATACAACGCCATCAAACGGATTACAGGCGAACTGACCGGAACATAATTTCCACATCCAGATTTGATTTGCTTAAGAAATTCAACCCCGGCATCCCGCATGACCGAAGTCGGTTTTAGAGGGGAATGATGACACTATCGGCGACGAATTTCTGATTTGGGTCCCATATAATCCGGAAGGGTAGGAGTTTATTAGCGTTTCGGAACGGACAGAAGGAGTGAAATCTTGAAATCCTTCAAAACGTCGCATTTAGCTATGTTCAGGCGACGAGGAATCAATTTGCGAAGTTCGCACTGCCAACAGCAACATTCTCTGCGGCGTCAGTTACTTGAATTGTTATTGTGTGTGCTCCGGTCGGAAGCGATCTTGTTTGGAGCAGCAACGTCTCCTTTTTGGAATCAAATATACCGTCCTCGGGAAAGATTACCTTCCAGTGTTCGTCACCATCGATCTTGTACACCGCCTTTTGAATATGACTTGATGCGTCCTCGGTGGTGCAGGTGATTTTGTATGTTCCATTCCCATTGGCGGCAGCTATGACATTTCCGACTGACGGCTGGGTATTATCAATATCAAAAGGCTTGCTCATTTTCTCGGAGGATTTCGCCCAAGCCGGGGGATTACTAAGTTTGTCCGTTGCCTCGACTTTGATGATATAACGTCCGTCCGGCATTGACGTTGTGTCCCAGTTATAGCTGGTGGTTGTCAGTTTTTTCTTTAGAAGTTTCCAGTTCGTCTCATCAATCCGCTTGTAATAAACGGCAAATTGCAGTGTATCTTTGTTCAAATCTTCTATCTTCCATTGGACAGTCCACTGCTTTGACTGGTTTCCCGAAAGTTTTGGAGGTCCGCTCTCACGGGGACGTGGGCTAGGCGGCGCTCCAGTTTCCTTTGGTTCGTTTCCGGGCTGGATTTCAACCTCTGTGAATCGAGGTTCAATGTTGGCTTGAGCGGAAGCCAGAACAAGTTTTTCGAGCACCGGGGTTTGTGACGAATCACTCGCCATAAGTTTCGCCCGCCACTGGATATACCGCGCGGAAGGACTTGCAATTTGACTGCCTTCCGGGTCAATCAATTCATCTGACCATTCGCTCCATGTGTTGTCGGGCTTTTTGGTGTTGCCGGACCGTGTTGCGCACGTAATGGATGTTCCCTCTCCCAGACGCGCTTCCCACCGTAATTTGCCCCAACGAGACATGGCTCGGGTGTTGTGCGGTTTGGACTCAATAGTACCTTCCGCCTTATAGTCTGTCATCAGTTCGTAAATTTTTGCGGAATTTCCGGTGCCTAATAGCAGTTTGTCTGTACTCGCTGCACGGTGCATGGCTAGTATCTGGCTAGCCTCGCATTTCCCCACGGAAATGGAATCTCCGTCAATATCAACTTTATAGATTTTTCCTTCATCACCTGTCCCAATCAGCAACTGATTGTCGCCTTCAAAAACCATAGATAGTATGAGAGGTACCGGGGCAGTCCAGATTTTCGACACAACACCATCTTTCCGTATCTGGTATATGTAAGATTTCTTTTCCTCAGGAGGGCCACCACCCGAAGGCGGTGGAGGCGCGGGGCGATTCTGGCTGCCCGGTTGCGGCGGCGCGGATGTAATCGCGGCGGCATAAATATTATCGTCCGCGCCTGCTATGAGCACGGGAACCTCTTTTTCAGCGGTTTGATGTACAACTGACGCTTCGCCATCAACGGAGATGCGGTAAATTATCCCTTTGCCGCCGCTGCCAGCATACAGTGAATTTTCGTGGTAAAGCAAACTCCTGATATTGGCCTCTTCCGAATCAAAGAGTACCGTGGCTTCACCGGTCGATGGAATCTTATAGATTTTCCCGGCAGTGCCGGTGGCTGCGTAGAGATTGCCGCTATCGTCGAATGTCAACGCCCATACATACTTCTCTTCAGAACTCAGAATTGTGGTCGGCGGGACATTTTCGCCTGTAATCTTGTAGATCAACCCGTCCGGTCCCGTACCGGCATAAACATTATCGTTTGCGTCCACCGTTAGACTTAGAATTGAGACTTCGGGAGAATCGTAGAAGAGCGACGACTGACCATCCGGGGTGATCCGATATATTTTGCCCTGATTTCCGGTGCCGGCATAGATATTGCCTTTTGAATCTTCAGCGAGGGACCAAACGTAAATTTCTTCTTGTATCTCCACAAATTGGTCGATTTTCCGTGCTAAAAGAACCTCGCCTTCGCTTGTAACCGATACGTCCTTGAGAGTACCGGCTTCAAAGTCCTTCTGGCTGCTTTGATCCCAGATTGATGTGGTTACCGCCGACAACGGAGTGATGCAAAAAAGGCAGAGTACAAGAATAGCCAAGATCAAACGAAAAGACATCGGGAAAGAGCCTCCTTTAAATCCATGTTGGGAAATTATGCCGACCGAATCTGTACCTCATGTACGAGAGAATTGGGTGGAAAAACGGATGAGATACCGCATTTTTCATCATTACGGTGCGTTGTAGTCGATGGTGAATCTCACAAATCTACTGCCGGAAATAACATACGTTGTTGAAAGGCTTGCAACATGTAGCGTGGTTCCAAGTGTATTTCCGCCCTCGCCAACCTGTGTGCCGGTACTCATTACCGACATTACCGATAACGGAAGGTTAGAGAACTCTTGGCCTCGCACCGTCATCCCACGTTCCGCTGTGAAGAGTTCAAGGATTAGATCGCTGTTGCTTTCGCCGCGTTGTAAAATTGCGATTAGTTGATTGATGTCCGTTGGACGGTAATTCATGGGTGCCCGTGCCCGCTGAAAACTTTCATAAGAGGCAGCGCTCGTGGCGAGAAGTGTTGTTAATCCTTCGGGAGCGTCGTCCGGAATCGTGATGTGCCCAGTCTGAAGTATTGGAGCTTCCAAAAATGGACGCAGCGTAATCGTAACTTCAATGACTTCGCCAGGGCGATAGCGATCTTTGTTAATTCGAAGTGCTTCAATGACGGCGGTTTTGCGCTTGTCTTCCAACTTCAGATTTAATACTACCTGCTCAACGGCAACCTTTGTGTAGGTGTTCCCTATTAGGTTCGATAATGGAGAAAGCGCTTGAAACATCGCAAATCCCGGTGACGAACTGGAAGAGTAGACATTCTCATGCGTGATCTTCCGGGAAACCAAGTTCGGCTGATCTTTAAGCGTAATCACCGAGTTGACATTGATAGTATGATCTCCCGTACTCATTTCAACGGAGTCCAGAAGATTTAATGCACCAATCATGGCGATCAGGGCAGAAAATCCCTGATGACGCATGGCTTCAAATTGCATCGGGTACGTCCGTCCATCGGTAGTTTCTATGTTGGCTTGTACCGGAATATAACTTGGCGAAGATCCGATGGTGCCTGCAATTGCCGCTTGTCTATCCTGCACCATTGTACCGATTGGCTTTGTCGGGGCTGCCACTTTGAAGGATCTTGAAATACTGGGCAAAATAAAATGAACGTACCCCCCGGAAACCGGAAGACTAACATTACCCTCCCCGAATGCGCTATGTCCAAAGGCAATCACTTGGTCGTTTTCGATATAGGTCATAGTTCCATAACCGAACATAGAGAAGTCGCCGCGCGCGAATTCAGTACCGATAATCTGCCCCGGTTCGATTGGTGCATCCTTAACGTGTGAACCACCGCCCCCTGCTTGTAACGGATGCAGTCGGTATTTCGCAAGGATAGGCGCTAGCAATGTCATCGCTTGGTGACTGATCGCCGAAAACGCTACGGGAACTTCAAGGCGAGCAGTGCTTGCGGCTAACGTTGGAAAAGCGTATGAAGTCTCGGTCAACGCGGCGTTATTCGCGTAATTTTTGGTAGGAATCGGCAGCATGTCAATTCCCTGTTGCGCCCGATTAGCCCCAAAGCTAAACAGCGTCCCACCTTGATAACTGACCTTTGGCGCCATTCCTCGATGTGTAACATCGATCATCGATTCAATGGGCGTGAATCCGACAATAGTTGAAGACTCACGTTGGTTGAAGTAGCCGAGAGACAATGCACCGATGAGGCGTCCGTCAATGAAGCCGGGACTGCCGCTCATTCCACCGGCGGGTCCAGTTCGCTCAAAATTCTCTCCGATTCCTTTTACCCATATTACATCCCACTGCGGCGCAAACTTGTACTCAATGCTAACGACCTCAAAGTCAAATTTTTCTACCGTCGTACCTGAGAATACGGTGTAAGCTTCCCCCATCATGCCGGGTTTAACCTCCGAGAGAGGCATAAATTTCGAGGAGTCCCACTTGATCTGCGCGTTTGCGTCTAGCACCATCAGGCAAAATGTGATTATTCCAATAAGCCAAACCTTTTTCAAATTGTCCACCTTACTTTAAATTGTCGGTCATTGTGGTTAAGATTTGCCAATAGTTAATGTATAACCCGGTTCTTCGCAAGGACAGACAATAATAACAACTGCTCAAATCAGATGTCAACATCAAATCGGCGTAGACCCTGAAAATCGCGCATGGTGTGTCGAAAAGAGTCAGTTGTGATTAACCGTGAATTCTAGGTACCAAACGGCGTTGGAATATCTGTTTGCGGCGCCGGGTTGATTTTTAGTTTTCAGCTAGTTGAGTGCCTTTTTCCAACAGCTCGGTTGCTGATGTTGACTCTGCCAACAGTTTGACGACAATCGACTTGGGGGCAGTCGGGCATTCGTGCTGGCAGACGCCGCACCCGACGCAGCCCGCGGGTATCACCTGAATGCGCTTTCGTGAATCAAGCCGAATGGCTGTTTCCCCGATTGGGCAGCTATCCACGCAGTAGGTGCACTCAATCCCAGCTTCACGCAGACACGTGTCGTGATTTACTTCCGCCAAACCAATCTGAATCTGATCTACCGAGAGTGGTTGAAGCGCACCACTGGGGCACACTTGCATACATGCGAGGGAGGTACAGACTACGCACGGCTGGGAATTCGGGTCAATGTAGGGTGTTCCGGAAAGGTAAGGAGCGTTACTCTTGTAAACTTGAATGGCTTCGGCGGGACAACTCTCGACGCAATTTCCACAACGCTCGCAGGTCTCTTGGAATGTTGCTTCGGGAAGGGCACCCGGGGGACGTAATATCGGTAGGCCAAGCAGCTGATTGGGCGACGAATCCGAAGTGGTGGGAAGATACTCGCCAATTCCCTCGTCCAAGTATCCTGCAATATGTCGGATAAATTTGCTGGCAGCCTGCTTGAAAAAATCGCGCCTTTCAGACAAGGTTGAATCGTCGGATTTCGTCATTCCCGATGCCCTTGGTTCGACTTAGTCCTTGTCTTCTTTTTGTTCCTTGGGTATTCGGTAACTGCACTTGTGGCTGCCATTCATGAGATGTTCTTCGCGGTGTATCTTCTGGCCCAGAGATCGACGGAACAGCGCCAGCTCCGTCTCGCAGACATGGGGGTACTCCTCTGCAATGCTGACAATTGGGCAGTTATGTTCGACGAGCAGATAGTCTCCGTCATCTTCGGAGAACTCTGCCATGTAGCCTTCTTCGTCGCGAATCTCGGCGAGAATTTTCACTTTCTCAGCCAGACTCTTTCCCTCAAGGCGCCGCGCATAGGACTCCATGTGCGATTTTACTCTACCCCGTAATACTTTATTGATAAGTCCGCATCCATCAAGTCTTCCCATCTCTTGCAACAGATTGAGGGCGAAGCTATCATAACTTAATGGAAAAAGGTTGTTTCCTTTTTCCGTTAGCTGATAGATATGGATGGGACGACCCCGCTTCGGTTTCTCCCTGTGAAATTCAACCAGACCGTCTTTCTCCAGAATTCCGAGATGTTGCCTCACCCCCATTGAACTGATACTGAGGGCTTCCGCCAATTCATTCACGGTCATACTGTATTGAAGTTTAATCAACTTCAGGATTTGGCTGCGGGTTTCTTGCATTTGGGGTTTCTCCGCCTTAGGCTTGAATCTTAAATTCACGAGAATTCCCAAGGACAGGTCAATTATACCACAAAAATCACTCAATGAGAAATTAAACTGTCGAAATGCGTCCGTGACTGAGGCGAAAATCCGTTTGAAATCCCGAAGAGACTGCCTTTTCGGGCATATATTGTGTCGTGATCGCTACCTATTCATTATGGGGATTTACATTGACAGCGCTGGTCAATCTCATTAATCTATTCGATGAATACACGTCGAAATGCTCCGTAAAGGGGGCGTGAATAGTGTCTCTGATTCGCAAGTCACATTTCGAGAACTGCATGAATGCAAAATCCTCAAACAGAATCCTTGTCGCGCAAACTGGCGGCTGGATTGGCGACATGATTCTTCTCACGCCTGCTTTGAGAGCGTTGAAGCGCACCTACCCGCAATCCTACCTTGTATTACTGATTCGACCGCTTGTCGCAAACCTGATGAAATCCTGCCCATACGTAGATGAGGTGATAATCGACAGTAAGGGGGACGGAATCAACCGCCTTCAGTCATTTTACAAACTTGTGCGCCGCGTCCGGCGAGGGCGATTTAATCTTGCGGTTGTCTTGCATCCTACTTCTTTACGCAATGCGTTGATTCCCTTCCTCGGAGGCGTACCACGGCGAGTCGGTTCAAACGTTGGCGGAAGAGGAATGTTGCTGTCGCGATCCTGCACCAATGATACCACTGTTCACGAAGTGGACCGCTATCTACGGGTGCTCCAACTTCTCAATGTTGAGGAGCCGAACTCCGGCTTGGAGTTCTGGCACACGGATGCGGATCGCAGTGTTATCCATCAACTGCTGAGCGGCTGGGATGTCCGTCTCGAAGACAGGATCATCGGCATTAATCTAGCTACAACATGGGCGACGAAATCTTGGGCGTTGGACAGATTCGCCGACGTGATAACCGGAATACAAGATCGAATTGAGGGCGCTATCGTTCTGACGGGTTCAAGTTCGGAGGTCGAACTGGGGACGGCGCTGCAGGATCTTATCAATGGGAGAGTAGTAAACCTAATTGGAAAAACAACCATCTTGCAACTCGGAGCGCTTATTGAACGGTGCAATCTTTATCTGACGTGTGACAGTGGTCCCATGCACATTGCCGCGGCTGTTGGAACGCCGACAATCGCACTATTCGGGCCGACCAACCCTCAGCGACACCGTCCGTATGGGGAAGGGCATCAGGTAATCGAGAAAGACGTGTCGTGCCGTCCGTGCTACAAGCGCGAGTGCACGCGGACAGATGCTCTGCATTTATGCATGACGGAAATCCGAGCACGGGACGTGGTTGAGCGGATCGCGTCTCATTTTATTCGGTTGGAAGCTCCATGACAAGAATCCAAGCCATTCTATTTGACTTTGGAGGAACGCTCGACGGAAATGGGCTGCATTGGCGAGAACGCGCCTTCCGGTATATTCACGGAGAATGTCCGCATGTGACTCGCGGGAAGTTTGATGAAGCGGATCGCGCCTCCGTGGAGAAATTCGTGGCGAGCGGCGATGGTATAAGATGCAACCTCAAGCAAACCGCAGATGCAATTTTCACGCGGATTTACGAGCGATTAGAGCTAGATTCAGGAATAAGAGATGCATTTCTTCACGACTTCTGCCGCGATGCGGAACAATGGTTGCACCAAAATCGTCTATGGCTCACGTCGCTTACATCAGATTACCGGCTTGGCGTGATCAGCAACAACTTCGGGAATACAAAAGGCTGGTGCGACGATTATGCGCTTTCACCTCTGCTTGACGTAATTGTTGATTCTACGGTCATCGGTATCAAGAAACCTGACAGTGGTATTTTTCGGGCGGCTCTGACCGAGTTAGATATCTCGGCACACGAGTCAATTTATGTCGGCGACACGTACTTGGACGATATGGTAGGTGCAAAAAGCGTGGGCATGTGGACGGCATGGCTGGTCGGTGACCAACCGAAGCGGTGTATGAAGTCGTCAGCCGCTGATTTTCGACTGTCACGGATTCAGGATTTGGATCAATTTTTGCCGAATCACGGAAGGTGAGTCGGTGAACTGGGTCACCTTCCATCGGATACGTTGGCTGGAATCGGATGTGATTGCCTCTCGGGTGTCGAATAACGATTATTCAAATCCCGCCAGATTCCACACTTTATCCAATGATCTCGCTGTGGCGTCTGCTGCATCCTTAGGCTCCATCGCATCGACTTTGCTGCTTAAGGGTTCCGGCACTACAGGTCCATCATAGCCGATATTGTCGAGGATTTGGAGCAGTTCTGCTACAGGAATAACGCCAGTCTCGCCGGGAAGGCATCGGACAAGATCCTGCTGATCATCGCGGTTAATACCGGCAGGAGCGTCGTTGATGTGGACGTAGACTACGTCATCTTTGTCGAGTTTTCTCACATCGTCGAGCGTGGCGTGGCTCGTGTACCAGTGCCACACGTCGAACAGTATGCCAACGTTGCCGCTGCCAATCGCTGCGGCAAGCCCAAGCACCGCATCCATGGTGTGAAGGAAAAGGAACTTCCCGTCTGCCCGCCTCGTTGCGGGCGCAACGAACTCCAAACCGAACCGATGTCCATACTCCCTCAAAATCTCTACCACCGGTCGCAGACACTTGACGTGAAGATCCCAGTTTTCCTTAAACGGTATTTCGCCAGAAGGGAGTATCCAGGTTGTTGTGCGAAAGCACCCCAGGTCTGCGGCAAGTCTTGCCAATTGCGGGAGCTTTCGAATATCTTCATCGTACTCTGTGTCGCTCTCGCGCCAATTCACCGGAAGTCCCCATCCCCCTAACTTTAAGCCCGACGCCGACCAAAGATTCTTGACGTAATCCACGGAATGTGTCTGTGCGAGATCGTAAGCCTCGCTAATCGCTAGGTCCATGCCTTCGAAGCCGGCGTTCTTTGCAAACCGCAGACAGTCTTCCATTCCTGCCCGGATGCCGATGTTACCGGGATGCAAAGCCCTGAACATAAAAATACCTTCCATAGACCACAGTGGTTAGCGGGTCAGTGCCTGCGGAACAGGTCTATCTCTGCAAAACCGGAATTCCGTGTTAATCCCAAAGGTCTCCAAGGCGCACCTACTCCACGACCGCCGCAACTCGAACCGGAGATCCGTCTCTGCCCGTGATTTTCAGCGGCAGTGCGATGAGGTGAAACTCATCCTCTCCGATGAGATCAAGATTCGTCAGATTTTCGACGATTAGGGTATCGTTGCCGAGTATGATGAAATGCGATTCATTCGGCGCTTTGTCAACGGAGGGAGTGTCTACGCCGATGAGCTCCGTGCCGCAATCCACCAGGAATTGAGCGGCTTCCGCCGTGATAACGGGGAAATCGGTGAAGAACATGCCCTTGCCCCAGTGGGCTGCCCAGCCGATATTGAGAACCACCTTGGGAATCGTGCGAATCTGTTCTTGGTAGGGTTTGAGATCTTCGGGTGTGATTTCCGAATTCGGCGCTTTATCGGACAAATCGATGAGCAGCGCGCGTCCCATGCACCGGTCTAGGGGAATCCGATCGATTGTCGGGTGATTCCTGTAGAAGTGGAAGGGGGCATCCATATGTGTTCCGGTGTGGACAGAGGTCTTGAACGTGCAGGAGTTCCAATATCCCGGCTCGCCGGCAGGATGATGATCGGGGATTTCGGCGAGTATGCCAATTTCAACGGGCGGATTGCCGGGGAACGGGGGTGTTGATTCATCCATAGGATGGGTTAAATCAATTATGTTTTTTGCCATAACCAGTTCCTTCAGTCAATAAATTATTCGTCCTTCCCAATCCAAACTCTGTGTTAACCCCAACGTTCTTCGGGCGGGTCAAACAGAAAGCCGTGGAACAGTTTACGTTGTTCGGGCGCTAGGCGGTTGTTATAGAAATCCTTAGAATATCCCCAATGCTGGTGAGAGCCGACCATCCACGGTTGTTCATAGGCGTAGTAGAGAAGTAGTCGGCAGCCATCGGGATTGGAAAATGGACCAGCCGAGTGCCACAGTGCGTTATGAAACAGGATAGCCGCTCCCGGAGGGGTGCAGATTTGGATTGCACCGGGGAACAAATCCGGCCGCTTCACGTCCTCTGCATCGGGGTTGTACGATGCCTTGTGACTCCCGGGGACGACGGCGATATTACCTTGTCCGGGAGCCGTCATGTCATTCAGATAGTAGCCAATTTTGAGCTGAAGGAGTGGGATAGGCGTACCGAGATCCCGGTAACCGTTGTCATGGCCGTCGATGTGCCAGCCCATTCCGCGTCCGGTTTGGTCGCTGCCATATTCAGCAAACGCATCGGAGGAGTGGTGGTGAGGGCGTTCATTGAGCAGCCCGGTCACGTAAGGCATAATTGGGGGCCAATCCATCATCTCCAAAAAAAGTGGATCATCGTCCAATATGTAGACGATGCGCGCACTGCGCTCACCGCTGATATTTGTACTTCCGGTATGCGGAATTCCTTTTTCCTGAAGTTCACGCCGCCGTGCAACGACTCGAAGTAACGCGTCTGTCAGCGCCTGAACGTGGTCTTCCTTCAGGAAGTCCTCCAGAATGAGGTAACCGTTGTTGTCGAAGAAAAAGCGTTCCGCTTGGGTCGGACCGGACATTTCCGTAACATTAGATTCATCTGTCGACCTAAGAGTGGACTCTTGTTGTGCCATCGTTATGGCGCCTCCTCAAAACGTGATTCGGGATTATTATGCCTGCAAAACGCCTGGTGCATCGAAGTAGCCTATTTCTGTTAGACGATTAATCCAGCATTGACGGGGTGGACTGCCCTCAGGATTGGACACCCATTTTTTCGAGTAAATATACTGCCGTTTGGGTTTGAACGACTTGATTCCCGCCTCGACATTTCGCGCGCCTTGGTTCCGAAGCGCTTCAAGTTCTTCGGGGTTCTTGGGATTGGCGTAATAGACAACAGTGCACATCTGGCGGTCTCGGCTGCCGCCAAAAGACGCGTGCCATGTTCGAATATCGAACGCAACCATGTCGCCGGGTTCGGAGGCGAGCGCTGTCGCCGGGACGGACTCCCCATTCATGGAGCGAACGCCAAGTGCAAACTCGTCGTCATTAGGCAGACGATGCGTGCCGGGGATAACGCGAAGGGCGCCTGTGTCCACATCTACGTCCTGCAAATAAAATGCGAATTTCACGCCGTATTGGTGAACGGTCGCCGTGTCACGGTGCCAGTGTGTGTCGCCGGGGTACCGATTTCCATCAACTATGACACCTAGCACATCGTCTCCGTAGAGCTGTTTGGCGACAGTAAAGAAACGACCGTCTTCCATCAAGGCGGCTAAAAAGGGAGTATCATCATCCATCATCGGCGTCCAATGGCGCGCAGATCCGTCGTAGGGAGCGTGCGAATATTGATCTGCCAGCATATTGTCAAACTCGCCCCGGATGGTTTCGAGCTCTTCGGTCGAAAACACGCCCGTTAAGACGACATAACCGAAGGTATTGAAGAATTCATGCTGTGCGGCCGTCAAGCCGCCGATTTGATTCGATTGGATCAAAATCTCACCTGCGGTTGATGCCTTGCGTTCATTTTACCGACTCGCTAAGGACAGTATACTCGCTAAGGACAGTATATGGGATTCGTCCAGTTTTATCAAGTATTCTTCTCAATAATCTTCGGCGGCGGCTCGGCTTTTCCGATTACGGTCTAGGGCATAAACCGGTACATCGGCTGCTGTATGGAGATGCCGAATAGCGTCCACGCGGCGCCCATAATGAATTCCCCAAGAATCAACCCCATAAAGAACGGGAGAGCCTGCCTATGTGTTTGAATACCTCTGAATCTGAGGACAATCAGTTTCAACCCCCATCCTACGAAGATTGAAAACCAGTACCAGTTCATGTTCCACTCGCCCAACGATAGCGCGTAGCCTGCCGGGTGAAACGGCCACCAAAAAAACCGGTGCCGAAGCGCCATGAGAAGCGCGGTAAACCCGCCGCCCGTTAGAGCGGCGGCAATGCCTTTCGCGTCCGGCGGCGACGGATTGGATACCCACTGAGCCAATTCGTCATAATACCAGCGGCACTGGTTCTGCTCCCCATAGAGCGCCCCGCCGAAGGCAAAGGCTTGTGTATAATACGACCAAGCGGATGACAGTGTTCCGACAATCACCGCAAAAACGATTGCCCACAACAGTGTGCTGCTCTTGATGCTCCGCTGGGCGGAAATGGCGAATCCCTCTAGCAGACTCGGCATCGGGTGGTTTCGATAGGAGCGGTTGAATCCGCGAAAGAAGCTGAAAAGCGTTAGTCCCGATGTGCCAACCCATCGTGGGCCAAAGAATGTCGTTAGTATTGTTGTGGGTTGTGTAAAAACGTGATGGGATGGGGGACCGGCTTCAGCCCGCACGCGCGTAATTGCAAATCCGAGCGCGAAGAACAGGAAAAAATAAGCGAGAATCGGCAGTAGCGACACGTTGGTTATCCAGCAGAAGCCCATTAAGAAGATGCACGCGAACAGGAGTCCGATAAGGGCGGTTCGAGTGGAAATTGGTTCATCGTCATCCGGCTTTCCCGTCCGAGTTGCCGTCTTGAGTTGCTCGAGGAAATATCTCCTGCTAGTCCATCCGACTACCAGCGCCAAGCCAACCCATGCTCCCGTGGATTGATCTTCGGTGTAGGGAAACTCCGGGATTCGGGTTAGCCCTAATGCGTCTCCTACGACGCGCGTCAGTTTGCGGAACAGGTAGAAGAACCAGATTGAGAACGAGAGATCGATTGGAATGAAAAAACTCAATCCTACTGTAAATGGGAACACAGCAATCGGTGTCGATCCAATCGCGGAAAACGGCTTCATATCAAACAGGGTTCCGATGTCGTACCACGAGCCTCCCAGCCCGGGAACTCTGGGAAATAGAAAATGCAAGCCGTTAACAAGATTGATTAAACCGGCGATGCAAAATCCAACCCACATCAGTCTGTTCTTGAAAAACCTTCCTTCTTCCGCCGTCATTGCCACAGGCATCCTGATGATAGGGTAGGACAGTTTCTCGTGTTTTATCCATTGGGCTCTCACGAGCACGACGATGAACAGCATCGCCAGCGTAAGAATGATAAAGAAGACGGACCACCATAGAATCGGCGGGACCCATAGAGCGAGGTGTTCGGCGGTATGGAGACTCGACTCGCCTTGATAGAAAGAGGTCAGACTGCTCCTGTCTTTGATCGTCAGCCAATCGGGGATGTACGGATGAAATATCGCCCACTCGTTCTCGGGCGTGCTGAACCAGATGGGGTAGGTCACCATCGGCCACAGAATCTGGAGAGTATCATGCCCCGCTACCGCCGATGCCACCACGAGCATGATGTACAGTGCTAGCAGTTCCACGTTGCTGAATGCCAGCCGCGCCGAGAATTGGCGAAGGCAAAAATTAACACCAATGAGCACGGTAAGGGCGAATATGGCATTGAAATAGAGGCTCACAATTGTCGGGAAACTCTGCCCGGTAATATATCCGCCGGCGCCCCAGTTTGCATTGAGCCAAGAGGAGTTGGCGACTATTAGAGGAATCGCGATAATAAAAACGTGAGTGCGTATTTTGCCTTTTTCCAAAGCCCTTTATCTGTCCTAATCTTCTATTGGTGAACTCTTCCTTGGCTCTAACTCGGTCTCTTTCAAGATATGGAGGACGCCAACGCCTGTCGGTACATAGTGTTCCGTGACGTACTGTCTGACCGCTTCCGACGTATTTTGTAGGTCGCGGTCATAAACCACGATTTTTGGCTGCTTCTGTCGCATCGCCGACACAATGTCCGTGGAGAGTTCCTTTTCCGTCATCATCATGCGAACCCCCACATGCACGAAGTGATAATAGTATGTATGCTGCCTGAAAACGCCGGATCCGTGAAAGCCGTCAATGACATAATCGTCCTCCGTGGTGTTGTCCAAGACAAATTGGATCTCTTGCAGCGTCAATGCGTTAGTGCGCTTTATCTGCGACGCCACCTCACTCAGAGGATACATGAAGATTCCGATTAAAATTAAGAATGTCATCAATCGCAGCATCGAATTAGAATCGTCAGCGGCCTGTCGTTTGTGAAGGAAAACACACAATGCACCAACCAGCAGGCACGCCCATGCCGCAAGATAGATGAGACCGGAAAACGGGAGCTGATCTTCGGCAGGATAACAGGCATGGGAGCACAGATCCCCGCCGCTGGAACTGGAGAGAAACGGTAGTTTGGGATCGCTGTAGGCGAGTGCATAACCCAAACCGACAATTGTAGACGTGCCTATCAAGCAATAGACGACGAGATCAAGTTTTCTTCTGCTGAACATTTCCTTAAGCGCTGTTATTGAAAGGCTGTTCATTATTGTCGAGACGGTCAAACCGGAAAAGACAGCGAGGAGAATGAGAAAGAACACGAAATACTGTCCATAGGCTTCGGGAATCACGAAAAGCGCACCGATGAGTGCGTATGTTGCAATGACAGGGACAATAGCCCCTTTTGCGATGTCATTTCTGCGTTTCAAACGATATGAGGCAATTGCCAGACCGGTGATACTGAATACCGAGAAGAAGGGATTTCGTGCGACATTATACAACCAAAACGACCACGTTGTGCCGAGAGAGGTGCTATGCCGCCATTGTAGGTTCGTGGTGAAATTCCTGTAGATGAAATCATCCAAGCCCTGATTTACACCAAAATAGATACACGTCACCCCCGCAGGAATGGCAACTCCTAGGGCCATCCATGCAATTGCACTGACTGAATCCTTTGGTGTGTTCTCGGTACGCCTATCAATTAGGAGCCACATTGCGGCAAGAAATAGCCCGATACCCCCAAACAACATCTTCGGCGTGCATAGAATGGCTAACGCAATGCTCCCACCGGTGAGGAGATAGTACCTGCGCTGTTTATGCCTCATTCCCTGAATGAGGAAGATTAGGGTAAGTAGCCAAAAAACCATACCCGGCAAATCCGGCCGCGTCTCAATGGTTTTGTCCATGAACATCAGATTGTACGCGACAAATAACGCGCCAATCCAACCTGTATCTGCCCCGTAGACCATTTTGCCGAGTTTATAAACGAGGTAGACGATGCCACACGTGAATAGGAGCATGATTCCCCGACTATAGAATAACATACTAATGCTATCGCCTACGATAGCATAAACGGGGGCAAGCAGGTAATACAGGAACGGGGTGTGATGCTCAAAAAAGTCGCGGTACGGAACCATCCCGTGAACAACGGATCGCGCCGCGTGCAAGTGCTGAAACTCATCGGGGCAGAAACACCTTAGAAACAGAATAGGGATTCTCAAGATGAGGGAGGTCAGGATTAGCGCGAGTATTGCCGCGTGCAACCGATTGGTTTCCCTTCTGCGAAACCGTCTTGAAAATATCTTTCTCACTTGAATCCCCCGCAAAGGCGTGTGATTTGATAATAATTCGGCATTTAGTGGTTCATTCGCTAAGTAATTAATGCTTAAGTGGCTGTCCAAAGAAACCGTCCTAATACGCCGGTAGGTACGGTTTCTAACCGCACCGGCACCCAACACTTACCATTTGTTTTTAAAAATTGACCATTTAGTGTTAGTGATTGTATTAGCAGTAAATAGTCGGATCAGCTGGAGTTGAAACAAGTAGGGAACGTAGATTGGCGTTCCCTACGGAGACACGCTAATTGACGACAATCTTTCCATACCCGTCAATGCCAGAAGGCGTACACCGGTACATTGAAAATCATACCTATCAAACTCCATCCTCCTCCAATGATAAATTCCCCTAATAGTAGACCTGAAAAGAACGGAATCAAGTTTCGATAAACCTTCAATCCGCCGTATTTTAGCGCTATCCACTTAACGAACCAGGCTATGATAAAATTTATCCACATCATGCGCACGGTATAGTCGAGCAGGATTAGCGGGTAAGAAATCGGATGAATGGGCCACCAGAGAAATCGGCGCATTGCGGCGAGAAACATGGTAAAAACAAAGCCAAACCCCATCGCCACAGTCTCGTCAAGTTTGGTGTCCGTCGGATGGTGCAGCCACCGCTGGGTCTTGGCAAAAATCTCGCCCGCAAACCAGAAGTCATTGCCGTGTTTATATGATCGATCAATTATAATCCAGAACCCCAATATCGCTCCGAGAACACTGGAAAGCATCATCACATATACCAATCGCTTGGAGCTAACCCCCGTCCTCTCCGCCATCTTGAATCCTTCCAACTGATGCGGCATGGGTTCATTCCGTTGGGAGCGCGTAATGCCGTAAAATAAGGTGAACATAGCGATGTTGGGGGAACCGGCACGCCTTGACCCAAAAGCGGACATTATCATCTGATCGGCGGACGCTGACCACACATCGTGCGAAGGAGGCCCTAGCTCTGCGCGCATTCTCGCGATTCCGATTGCCATCACGAAAAAGAAGAGAAAAAATAGGACGACGACCCATAACGTAATACCGGCTTTGAGGCAGAAAATCGCCAAGAAAGCGAATCCAAGAAGCATCCCCACGAACGCCGTTCTATAACCCATCGGCTCCGAAGCATCGTCGTCGCCGCCTTTTGCTCCAAAGATCTTCTTGGACGCACGCAATAGGTGCCGCCTGCTTTTTAGTATCGCCAAGACTCCGAGTGCAAAATATCCGCCCGACGTCTGTTGGCTGTGATACGGCAATAGTTCTTCATAGAACCCTATATAGAATTGACTTGGCCTGATTCCGAGCACGCTGAATGTTACCTTCAAAACCTTTTGAAACAGGAACAGAAACCAGACGGAAAAGGAGAGATCCAAAGGCAAAAAGAAAGCCATCCCAATGCTGAATGGCATCAGTTCAACTCTGAGAATACCTACGGCGCTCCAAGGTTTTTCGGTGAAAAATTGGTGGATTGTTAAACCGCGGTTGGGGATGCCGGGGATACTAGGGAAAAGCGCATGCAATGAGTTCAGCGTGTCAAGGCTTCCTGCGGCTATGAGGGCAACCCAAAAGAGCTTACTTTGGAATAACGCGAGTAAACCGCCGCTACTGGTTACGGCAAGCGGAATTTGAATTATGGGGTATGCGAGTTTTTCCCTCTCTACCCATTGTTTCCGCAAGAGCGTGTTAAAGCATAGTGCCACCCACGCAATGAGGACCAAAAATGCCGACCAAAACAGTGCCGGTTTGAGCCATACTTTGATAAATGAGGATTGATAAAAACTTGAGCCCCCGACGTAATATCCCTCAAGTGCCTTCATGTCCGACACTGCGAGCCAGTTTGGAAGATAGGGACCCAGTAACTGCTTCCACTCGTTCTCTGGGGTGGAGAACCAAAAAGCATGACCGATAACGGCGGAAAATACTTGCGTCGTATCAAATCCACTCATGATTGAAGCCAAGCAAATCATGATGTAGATCGTCAAAAGCTCAGCCTGCGATAAAGCGAATCGAGCGAAGAACCGCCGGAGAACGAGCGTGTTGAACAGCGTCAAGAAGAAGAGCGTGAAAACGGCGGTAAATATGAGGGAGAGCGTCGTAGGGGTATTGGACGAGATTTCGCCCTGCCTTATACACCAATAACAATTCAGTGGAATCAGGACTAAGGCAATACAGACAGCTCTTGCGGTGACGCCTGCTTCTCTACCGTGTTTGTTATCGGGCATACTCGCGAAAACTCTTGAACTCGATGGGATTGCCGGTTCCTTTTGCGAGACGAACGAAGGCTCTCACCGTGACCGGCTCTCCGACGTATTGCTGATTACGGCGTTCACCGGCGGGCGTCGCCATAGTCAAGAAGCCGTGTCGGCCTCATTCATTACAACGCAGTGCCATCGCCTGCCGTGCGATAGGACGACAGTAGGAGACGTGCCAAACGGTGTATTTCTAGCGTTCGCTCTTGATAGCCGACCATTGGGTTGGCAACTTCCCTCGCGGTGAAACCGCTAAGGTGTCGGGAAACCAGGAAGGAGCATAGTCGCCTGCCGGGTGGTTCGTAAGCCTAAGTACGTTCTCTCCATCAGGGTTCATCACGTAGATGTCGAAATCTCCGTCGCGATCCGAGCTGAATGCAATCTGCTGTCCACTCGGTGACCACGTAGGCTGTCTGTCGTTTGCTGCATTACTCGTTAGGCCCTGCAATTCTCCGCCATCCGCATTAATGCGATGGATTTCCCATGTGAAGTTCTCCCCGTCTCGAGAAGCAAAAGCAATTTGCTTTCCATCTGGTGACCATGAGGGCGATGTATCATGGGCGGGAGGTTTTGCCAGTAGAATGGGTTTGGTTCCGTCCGAATTCATCAGCCAAATGTCGGACCCGCGACCTCCGCGAGTAGACTCAAATGCGATAAACCGCCCATTTGGCGACCATGCCGGCGCCCAATCATAAGGGGATCGATTCCAAGCATCATGAGTGAGTCGCCCTAGGTTTCCCCCGTCTGCGTCCATGACGTATACGTCACCAGTTCCATCCCGGTTGGATGCAAACGCAACTCGATTTCCGTATGGTGACCAAGCGGGCAGTCCGTCAACCGAAAGTTCCTGAGTCAATCTGATAACGTTACCACCATTTGCATCCATCACATAGATGTTCCAGTCCCGATCGATATTCATTGGATCATCACGCAACGAACTAAACGCAATTCGTGTGCCGTCCGGCGACCATACCGGGCTGGAGTCGGTATGCGGGTGATTGGTGAGTTGAATCACGTTGCTTCCATCCTCATCCATCACATAGATGTCCAAATCTCCGTCGCGAGCCGATGCAAATGCAATTTGCGCTTGGGCTTCCTGTTGGAATGTCATCACTACCAAGACTAGAACAAATGCAAAACGGTTTTTTGAAGTACGAGGCGGAGTGCTCTGACATCCGCATTTTATCATGATTAACTCTCCTGACTTGAAATGAGTGAAAAAGGAAACGTGCTGCAAATTGGGGCGGACGAAGAAAATATTGGATTCGCTTCGCTAAAGCCTGAGTGTACAAATCGATGAACCAAGAACTTAAACTTTCGTATGGTGAGGTCGCACCGCCGGCGCTGGGAATGATTCGGGACAGAGCCAATTGGTCGGTTTTACAACGTATCATCAACATCAGTGCATATCGATGGGCAGCCCCTCTCCTCATGCATCCGTCTCGTCTACATTCATAACAACGCGGTGCTGTCGCCACCGTGTGATTGGACGATAGTACAATGCCGCTATGCGTTTCTACCGTTTGCTCTTGATAGCCGACCATTGGGTTGGCAACTTCCCTCGCGGCGAAACAGCTAACGCACCGGGGAACCAAGAAGGAGTAGAGTCGTATGCCGGGTGGTTGGTGAGCCTAAATTCATCCTCACCATCGGGGTTCATCACGTAAATGTCATAATCTCCGTCTCGATCAGAGCTAAAAGCAATCTTCTCTCCACTAGGTGACCATGCAGGGTATTGGTCATTTGCTGCATTATTCGTCAGATTCTTAATGCCGCTACCATCTACATCTATACGATGAATTTCCCAAGTGAGATTCTTCCCATCTCGAGAGGCAAACGCAATCTGTTTTCCGTCCGGTGACCATGCGGGCGAAGTATCATGGCCAGCGTGTTTACTAAGTTGAATGGGTCTCGTTCCATCCGAGTTCATCAACCAGATATCAGATCCGCGACCGCCGCGAGTGGACTCAAACGCAATGTACCGCCCGTTTGGCGCCCATGCAGGAGCCGAATCAAATGCAGGGCGATTCGTATCGTCATGGGTGAGTTTGGTCACATTGCCGCCATCGGAATTCATAGCGTAAATATCCATATCCCCATCCCGAGAGGAAGCAAACGCGATTTGTTTGCCATCTGGTGACCAAGTGGGCAGTGCATCGGAATCGGGATGCTGCGTCAGATGAATAGGATTACCACCATTCGCGTCCATCACATAGATTTCCCAGTTTCGATCAACATTTTGTGGATCATCCCGCAACGAATTAAACGCTATTCGTTTGCCGTCCGGTGACCAAGCAGGGGTGAAGTCGGTATGCGGGTGATCGGTAAGTTGAATCACGTTGCTTCCATCTTCATCCATCACATAGATTTCGAATTCGCCGTCCCGATCCGACGAAAAGGCAATCTATGCTTGGGCATCCGCCTCAATGCTTATCAATGCCGCAGCCAGAATCAGAACAGAGACAAAGCGGTTTTCTAAAGTATGGGGTAGTGAACTCGGACAACAGCGTCTTATAATGATTAACCCTCCACACTTGAAATTGGTGAGAAAAGTTCCGTGCCACAAGCTAGGGCGGATGAAGAAAATGGTATTTCCTCTCGCTGAAACCTACTTGTACTATACCGTTAACCCGCAACCTGAAGGTAGTGCGTCATTTCTCCCTTCGGCGGCACACCGACCGGATTGTGTTTCCATCGATCAACGCCGCGAACCCAAAATGCCTTGAAGAATGGCCATACCGACAGGTCACCGCGCACCTCGCCGGCGGAATATCGCATAGTGAGACCGCAGCGCAGCCGCTCTGAATGATTCGGTGCGGAGCCATGAATGATATTGTCGTCGTGCAGACTGATTTGTCCCGCTTTCAGAATCAGCGGTACTGCATCCGATTCACGGAATTCGCCGTGTTCTAACACCATGTCGAGAACATCCGAGTCCTGTGTCGTTTTACGATACTTCAATTTACCGGCGCGATGCGACCCCGGAACGACCATCATTGCTCCGTTTCCTTCATCGCTATCGGCAAAAGCGAGCCACACCGTGACAGCCTTGTGTGGCGAAAGCGGCCAATAAAAGGCATCCTGATGCCAAGGGGTTGTTTTACCGTCTCCGGGTTCCTTGCTAAAGAATTGAGTGCCCCACAGGTAAAAATCCGGTCCCAGAATTGATTCAACATAATCCAATATCTTGGGATGATTGCACAGCTCCCACAATTCCTTATCCGTGGCGTGCCACCAGTCCATCTCTTGCGTTGACATGCCGCGTGGCAATAGCTTGCGCAACCGCCAATATAGCTTCAATAACGGTTGGCACTCTTCCTCCTCGAAGATTCGAAAACCCGCCAAAAACCCCTGACGATGATACAATTCAAGATCTATGTTAACCCCAGCCATATAAATCGAAAACCTCCTCACACTGAGCGGATGAAGCGACTACCAAAACGTTTAGCGAGCACTATGCGTGTCCAATGAGACTTCCGGTCACAGATTCGGCATTGGTTGTTCTCAAGCCTATTGGGTCCGTATTCAATCCGCGAATGATTTAAAACCTCAGGGTTCTAACACCAATATTGTGTGACTTCCCACGCGAGGCAGTGTTACCCATAGTGCTGAATCCTCATATTTGAAGGGGATAGACTCTTGCTCCGGTGCAAGATAAACGCTACTCGGCTCAAAATCGGGCCGCAGTGTTACTGCCAAATCTCTTAACTCGGGTGGCGCTGTTTCCCCTCCCCTTAGAATGTGAAGAATCCACATTCCATTTAACGTCATCAATGAAATATCGGCCGATGGAGGCAAATCCGGAATAAGCACCGGCCTTTCACTGCTGGGGGCTATCAATTCAACGATACTATTCAGAAAGCGTCGTTGTTCCTCATCGGGCGCTTCGTCAAAATCCTTGAAGATTGCCGCCGGAGAATATACTGCGCATCCATCCCCAAATTGATTGCTAACGAGCGCGGGCCATCCCGAGTCCTCTTTTTCGGGAGGCCTTCCGTGACCAATCTGCAAACCCTCGTCTGCAAGTCGAGGTCTAACCATTTCCGCTAACCGTTTAACGCCGCCGGCAGGTTCTACGCGCAACCATGCACCCCGCACCACTCGAATCATGTCTATCAGATTCGCAGAAAGGCGTGTACCGAGTCGAAAATAGGAGATGTCATCACCCTTTCCTTGACATGTCACGCCGAAGACATCCGACAGTCCAAGTTGCCCATCCTCCCCGAGCGTGGAGTCACCTGTTGCAAACAGAACGCCTCCGTTTCGCACGTATTCGCGTAGTTTCGCGAGCACATCAGGCGCGGTCACCTCTGTTTCGGGTAGTACCACCAGCTTGTAGGGAGAAAGATCCGCGTTCTCATCTATGACATCAAACGGCAGGTGTGTCGTTTTCATGAGACGTGCGGCGCCCATCAACCCTGAAAGCGATCCTTGGACACAGGCGGCTTCGCCCGTTCCCGGTTCGGTGGCTCCCAAAACCGCTGTATGGCGAACCGGCTCAGCGCCGATACACCAGCGTTCTCGTTCTTTGACAAACTGGTACGCATCCTTTACGCGCGTGAGCAGCGCGGGTTCCATTTTTCCTTCGGGAAGCATTTCGTTTATGAATTGGCAGTATCCTCCCAACGCTAACCCCAGTCCCGCGCTATAGCACAACTCTTCGGTCGTTGATATCGAGCCGTACACGGCAACTCCCCGCGTGCGGCAGCACGTCGTGACGGCAAAGTCACGACCAATCGTACGGATGTGTCGGCTGAATACGGAAGCTCTCATCGCACCGATGTCCTCGTGGTACAGCACGTCCCTACTGAAGTCAAAGTTTAAGCCTTGCAATACGTTGTACACTTCAATATCTACAACATTGGACCACTGGACTTGCGGATAGCAGCCTATCTTAACAAGATTGTTGTAGCTGAGGATAAGGCCGTCGCGTTCCGGGCGAACCGCTTCGGTCATTCGTTGGGCGAGTTTGGCAATCGTACGCCGGGAAAATTCCAGTACTGCTTCGGGTGAATCCATGTCAGTTCCTTCATCCTTCATGACTGAGCGACATCGATCGCACCAACAGCCGCCAGAGGTCAAAACGATTCCATCCACATGCCAACCCGAAATCGGGTAATTGCGAGTTACCTCTCTCATCTGGGGCAGTAGAAATGTCTCCGTGTATTCCGAATTTGGGCACTGGAATCGGCACGGATTGCCCTCCCGATCCCGTTGCTGCCAGCTATCGTCTTCATCAAGCGCGGCTTCGATTAGCGGGTAGAAATAAGCTAACACCTCAATTCCGCGGCGGCGGCACGCCTCCGTGGCTTCCCCGAAAAAATCTGCCTCGCCTAACCCGGGGTGACGCCTACCGACCGTCGTGTTCCAGTATGCCAATCCATACATACACTTGGCGAATATGACGATCGAATCTATATGCGCTTCGACCAGCGAATCGGCTAACTCATCGCCGTTGAACTCCGAAGCGACATTCGTTACATACTCGGGAATGTGAAAATCGGGATGCAGTCTTCTTATCATGGGCCAGTCTCCACATAATTGCTTCGTTTGGGACGTCTAACCGTTGAACATATTATCTGCTGGCAGTGTTCCCGCATTCTACCTTTTTTTCATTTTCAGGTCAACAGGAATCTCTAGAATCGCCGGAGTTACGGCATAGTGTTGGACGCAGATTGAGCTAAGTTTTCTTTCTCGGCTTCAGGCTTGAATACAAAGAGGAAACGCTTGAACACGCACAGTAGACATCTTTCCAAAATAGCTTGTTGTAGGTACGGTAATCTTGCTGACTAGAATAGCTATACTATTTGATACCTTGTCGAGGAATGCCCCGGGCAAGCAATTTTCAAAAATACACTTTCGGTTGTCAACTTTCCGTTGAATTGCTTCATTCCCCGAACCAAGGGCTTGCTCCGATATTCCTTGATGGGCGTCAAACTGGGGGCATATAGTTTGGCTATGCCCTGATAAACACTGTCAGCCAACTTTTCTTCCCTACCGCAACTTGCCAATATTAGATTGACAACTTAATGTGTGTGTGGTATGTTGTAACATACCCGCCGTCGTGGCGGCGGAACTTTTTTTTCTGTTAGCATTTTGTTAGCATTACGATTCCTGAGAACCCGCTCCAGCAAAGGAATTCTCCATTTCAGAAAATGCTAACAAGCCGCTTAATTCGACGCTCCGAAAAACGAGGATCTAAGCGTTCATTGAGACAAGAGATGACCGAATATGGAAACATATTGAGCACATCAAATTTATAGACGCATTATTACTTTCTAAGAACCTGTTTGAAAAGTCATTTGATTCGGTTTCGCATCAAGTAAATGGAAGCGATGTATATCATAGTTTCAGCAGTCTTAGGATAGCGTTCATAATCCAAAGTCAATCGGCGAAACCAACCAAACCAAGAAAATGTGCGCTCAACAATCCATCGTAACGGGACAACTTCAAACCCCTTTTGCCCTAGCGTAGATGCAATCTCCAGTTGACACTGATGAGCAAGATATAACCAATCTTCCAATTCTCCGCGATAGGCGGCATCGGCACACACCAACTGAATTGTTATGTGCCAGCTGAACACTTCTGTCAGTAAATCAATAGCTATCTGATTGTCACTGACATTGGCGTCAGTGACTTTGACCATTAATTGAACACCTGTCGTATCCGTTACTAGATGTCGTTTGCGTCCTTTGACCCTCTTGTGACCATCAAAACCTCGAGATGTCGCTAGTTCGGTTGTCTTAATCGATTGGCTGTCAATGATAGCTGCTGTAGGTGATGGTTCTTTACCACCATCGTAGCGTGTTTGTTCGTGAAGTGCCTGATGAATCAAGAGCCATGTATTGTCGGCTTCCCACTTTCTAAAGTGGTAATAGACGGTTTGCCACGGTGGCATATCGTAGGGTAGCATTCGCCACTGGCAACCGGATTTGACAACATAAAAGATGGCATTGATGATTAAGCACATCTCCCATTTTAGAGGTCTACCTAATGGTTGAGGTGTTGGCAGAAACGCGTACAGTTTCTGCCATTGTGCATCGGTCAAATCACTCGGATAACTCCTACGGTTCATGTTTACTCCTTTCATTGATTCAGAATGAACTGCTCTAATGAGTAAACGTAAACATCAACCGTTCAGGCAACTTTTTTCTTTTTCCAATAGGTTCTCAAGTCATTTACACCAAAATAGCCTTTCTTTAGAACGGTTTCGGACTTTTCAAACAGGTTCTAACCCGCTATCCAGGTGTCCCTCAAAAAAGTGGGGTGAAATATACGAGCGCACATTAGCGCACAATCGTGCACTGTGTCGCACACGGCTTCAAGCCATGCCCGGCAAGGCCTCAAGCGCAATTTCAGTGTTTGTCGAAAATGTGCGCTCTCAAATCGACAACTTCACTGTAACCGGCACCCGATTTCTGCTCGCCGTCGCGCGCTCCGTCAATTCCATTGACGGCTTTTGAGCATTTCATTAAGCGAGTGATCAACTGAGTGAATAACGACGGCGATAGCCAATCCCGATAGAGTTCCCACAGGCAGCAACTTGCGTTAATTAAATCACGGAGATACGGCGGATCAGAGCAGGAAGGTAAGCAGACAAGCGGGTAAACAGGTATGCAGGCACTTCTCCTTAATCTCTTGACTGTGCATTTGATCCTTTGGTCAATATACACAGTGAAAAAGCCCGAAACAACCGACATTATTTTGGAAAGATGTCTAGTAGAGAAATTCGTCACCTCTCCGGTACGGTATGATTTTTTCGGTCAGGGGAAACGCACCTAAATTTCCCACTCGACAAAAAAGAGCATCCGGCTAAGTTTGTCATAATTTTCTTAGGGGTCGTAGGTTGGGTTGAACGGGATTCTGTTAATAATTGCTAATCTTAGAGGAGTTTACGGGTGCCGACTTTGCCTGAACGTGCCAAAATTTGAGTGAACCCAACATTAATCGTACATTCTTCCACTATGAGACCTCTTATATAATTAGATGCGTTTCCCCTGTCTTTTCGGTCTTTTTGACTTGACAGTTGGTCGAAACAGAGTGCTATAATGCCAACAATAGACAAATGCCTTAGTAGAAGGGCACTATAGCCCCCATTGAGGTTTGAACTTGGTTGTTGGCGAACAGGACGGTTTTATGGATATTGAGGATGTGAAGCTTAGTTTGTCGGAGGAGGGTTACTGTGTCTTTCCGGGAGTGTTGGACGCCGGAGAGGCAGAACACCTCGAACACATCTGCCGCGAGCGCATAGACGCGCGCGAAGTACGCCGCGGGCATGCGACAGGAGGAGGCGACCAGTACATAAGCCTTGAGTGTGCGCTCAACGTCGTACCGGAACTCGCACCGTTGTGTATTCACCCGATTGTCATGGAAATCGCGGAAGCCGTGCTTGGGGAAGGATTCATTCTAGCGAATAACGTCGCGGTTCGGTGGGCAAAACCCGGCACCGAAGCAGGTGCATTACATCCCGATTGGGCGCTACTTGCGGCTGCTTGGAGCTGGACTCTGGTAAGTTCCTCAACGCCGGCATGGGGCGGGTTACAGGCGTTCTGGATGCTTAGCGATGGTACCTCTGAAAACGGTGCAACCCGCATCGTCCCGTTTAGCCACCACACTCGGCGCGGTCCGACACGACGCTCCTATGCTTCCGAGGTTTCCGTCGTCGGCGAACGCGGTTCGCTCTTTGTTTACCACAACGGGTTATGGCACGCCATTAGTGCCAACACTACCACTGACCAGCATCGAGTGTTCGCGAACGCCTTCTATACCCCGAAATTCGTCCATCGACCCCGGCGCATTTGGCCGCTCGTTAAGCGGGACGTTTACGAGACGTTCCCGGCAAGACTGCAAGAGTTGCTTGTGCGCACCGCGGAAAATAGTGAGGACCTGGAATAAGCAAAAAACGGAGTCTTAAGAGCCCGTTTGAAGATTCATTTTCGTAGCACAATTCGCCCCAATAGCATAGTTTTCATCACTGCTCTTGTAAGGTAGGCACTGCGCACTAGCCTTTAAAAGCCCCGGAGGGTAGGAAGGTGTATCGTAATGGCTGAATCTTTCTTACTTAGGCCCAAGAGGGGTGACAGGTGTATGGCAATCGGTAACAAAAATACGAAAATATTCATCCTCAAAATCACCGGCAGAGGCCTATTCGCGTATTTTTCAGACAGGCACTTAAGATCCTGTTTGAAAAGTACAATTTGTAGAGTGCGATCAACCGACTGACTAAGGGGGCGATAGAGATCCCACAGGTGTACAACAAGTCACGGTAGAAACATGAAAAACCACTCCTCAAATGGCAAAAAATGATATTGGTACCTATTATTCAAACAGGTTCTAAGAAAGCAGCAAGTCACTGACAGCATTGTAAAATTTTTATTTTTGGATTAACACCACGCAGGTAACCTTGGGAGAAGAACATTGATAAAGTTTGTGATGATGCCGCCGCTGGACGAGATGAGACGTGAATGGGCGGCTCGCATACAAGAAGCCCTGCCGGAATACCGTATTGTTCTGGCGGAAACCGATGAGGATGCCAAGCGCGAACTCGTTGACGCCGATGCCGCGTACGGTTGGGTACCGCCCGATGCGCTCAGTGTCGCTAGGAAACTCAGATGGTTGCAGAACCCGGATGCCGGACCCTTTATCGGATACTACTACAAAGAACTAATCGAACACCCCGTGACAATCTGTAATCCGCGCGGTATCTACTTCGATCATATCAGTCATCATATCATGATGTTTTTACTCGCACTTGCGCGGGGCCTACCTTACTATATTGACGCCCAACGTCAGGCGAGTTGGGATCCTGAAGCGCGCAGGAGCCAGTACATCGACCTCGCTGGGTCGACAGTGCTGATCGTCGGGGTCGGCGGAATTGGGCACGAAACGGCTAGGCTGTGCGCCGAATTCGGCATGACGGTGATCGGTGTCGATCCACGATGCGAATATGAACTGCCGTTCGTCGAACTGCATGCACCGGAAGCCCTTGATGACTTAATACCGGACGCGGACTTTATTGTTACCACGACGCCGCATACCCCGGAAACGGACGGAATGTGGAATGCAAGACGATTTCAATTGATGAAGCGGACGGCCTATTTTATAAATATTGGTCGAGGCAAGACTACGAAAATCGATGACCTCGCCGACGCCATTGAGAGCAATCAGATTGCCGGCGCCGGATTGGACGTGTTCGAAGAGGAACCGTTGTCAAAAGAAAATAGACTGTGGAGGCTGCCGAATGTCTTGTTGACACCCCATATCGCAGTGAAAGATGCTGATAGCGTCACCGAACGTCGATACGAGATTCTCGCAGAAAACGCCCGCCGGTTTGCCAATGGTCAGCCGCTAAAGAATGTAGTGGATAAGGAGGTGTGGTATTAGGTTAAGCCTGCTCGTGGCTGTTTAATTCATTCGCGATATACTGAATAATAAGTAAGCGTGGAGGAATGTGTGACTGTAAAGTGTGAAGACGTAGACTTCGACTTAAGAATAGCCGAGCTTAGGATCAACGGCTACGCCGTATTGGAAGATGTCCTTTCAGTTAAAACGGTGGATCGTGTCCGGGCGGCGTTTCAGCCAATGCTTGAACATGTCAGGACGCGGGAAAACATCATCGCCGACAGAGAATGGGGTGACCTGCGGACCGGCCTTGGCCGCCAACAGAACCCCAATCGTTACACACTGCACATTCCGTGGGTGCCGCCGTTCGCTGACCCGGAGATATATGAGAATCCCGTGATACTTGAGCTTCTCAAGCTCTATTGGGACAGAGACGATTTCTACATCAAATGCCTCCATTCCAACAACCCGTATCCGGGCAGCGATTACCAGCATTGACACCGGGACACACCGCTGCCCGGCGAGATTCCCCACGTCGGACTTGATACCTCCCCTGTATTGGGCATCAAGTTTCCGCTGGTGGACACTTCCGAGGAAAATGCCAGCGTCGAAGTGCTGCCGTCGACCCAATATATCGCTAATCCCGACTTGCAGAGCCGATACGACGAGCTTCTGACGCGGGGCAACTTCCCGTCGGCTCACCGCCTCAACATGAAGAAGGGCTCGATGTGGATACAGGACCCTCGCATGCTCCATCGTGGCACGCCAAATACCTCCACTGAGCCACGTCCCTAAATTGTCGTGTGCTATGGGCTGTCTTGGATCGACATCGCGCACCCCGTGAAAGTGCCTCCTGAAACATACGAGGGCTTTTCGGAGCGCGCGCTCGAGTTGTTCAAATTCTCCCAAATTGTTGACTATTAGAGCAAACAATGGAGAGTCTTTCAACCACGCGAATGAAGATTCCATTCTCTTTATAGATCCGCTCTTTCGAGACCTTATGTCCACGCGAGGACGACCCGTATCGCTCCAATCTCGTTTAATGGATGTAAATAATGACGATACGACATTCTATTTCTTGGTGGTGCTTTGAAAGCCTAATGCCCCCGGAAGAACTAATTTCAAGTGCTGTCGAGTTGGGGTTTGATGGCATCGAACTTGTCGGACAACAGCACTGGGACGTTATCCGGGGCGCCGGCTTGGAAATTGCCGCCGTAGCCGGACACGACAGTCTTGGCGACGGCCTGAACAAAACTGGCAACCATGATCGCATTGAAAAAGAAATTATCGAGAACCTCAAACTGGCGGAACAGTATTCGATACGCAACTTAATCTGTTTTTCCGGTAATCGCCACGGCGAAAGTGATGAGCAAGGTATAGACGTAACGGCAGAGGGACTGCGGCGGGTGGCGAAAGCGGCTGAAGATGCGGACGTGTATTTGGTGCTGGAGTTGTTGAATAGCAAGGTCAACCACGCAGGATATCAGTGCGATCGGACCGACTGGGGCGTGAAAGTCATCGAACGTGTCGAATCATCGCGGGTGAAGCTACTTTACGATATCTATCACATGCAAATCATGGAAGGCGATTTGATCCGCACAATTCAAGACAACCATGAGCACTTTGCCCATTATCACACCGCGGGCAATCCCGGTCGAAATAACCTTGACGAAACTCAGGAAATCTACTATCCGGCAGTGATAGCAGCGGTCCGGGAGACGGGCTACGATGGGTACGTTGGGCACGAATTCATTCCTGTGGGGGATCCCTTGGAAGCACTGAGGAACGCGCTGCATGTCTGCAAGCTCTAGGAATTCCACTGGAATCCAGAATCCTTATACGTGGATGATATCCCACAACTGTTGAATAATCCTTGGCGGTGATCCGCCCGTTAAAATGGGATAGGCTCCCAAAATGTCTGCCCGCATCTTTCGCAATACTACTGAATCAAGGAATACCGGACGGTATGGTTCAACTTTACGACACAACACTTCGGGATGGAAATCAGGGGGAAGGGGTCTCCTTCTCGGTCGAGGACAAGCTGCTAATTATCGAAGCACTAGATCAGCTTGGGGTTCACTATATCGAAGGCGGCTATCCCGGCTCTAATCCTAAGGACATTGCGTTCTTCAAGCAGGCAAAGTCGATTAATCTACAGAACTCCGAGGTTGTTCCGTTTGGCAGCACACGCCATCGCGACCATCCTCCCAGCGATGACCCAAATCTGCAAGCGTTGCTAGACTCCGATTCGCGAACCGTCACAATCTTCGGCAAGAGTTCGAAGCTGCATAGCACGGATGTTCTACGGGTGACACCCAAAGCTAACCTTGACCTCATCGAAAGTTCCGTTGCGTTCCTGACCGAGAATGGACGGCAGGTCATATACGACGCCGAGCATTTCTTCGATGGTTTCAGTGATGATGCCGATTACGCCCTTCAAACCCTCAAGACGGCAGCAGACGCGGGAGCAAAGTGTCTCGTGCTCTGTGACACGAACGGGGGACGGCTACCGCTAGAAATCCGGAATGCTATCAAGGCGGTAACAGCAGCTATCGATTGCTCCATCGGTATCCACACGCACAACGACTCCGGAATGGCTGTTGCAAACACGGTGCTGGCTGTGCAAGCGGGGGCGAGCCATGTGCAGGGAACGTTCAACAGTTACGGCGAGCGGTGCGGAAATGCGAACCTCTCCTCGATCATTCCGACGCTGAAGCTCAAACTTGGGATCGATTGCGTGAGCGAAGTGCAACTGAAACGCATCACGGAGGTCTCGCGGCTCATCAGCGAGCTGGCAAATCTTTCCCACGATGAACGTCAGCCCTATGTCGGACGGTCCGCTTTTGCCCATAAAGGGGGTATGCACATTGACGCAATCCGAAAAAATAGTCTAACGTTCGAGCATATCAACCCGGAATCCGTCGGTAATACGCAGCGGGTTCTCGTCTCCGATCAGTCGGGTCGAAGTGCGGTAGTAAAAAAGATTGAGAACCGATATCCCGACCTTGATCGGAGTTCGACGGAAGTCTTGGCACTCTTCCAGCGGTTGAAAGAGGCTGAAAACGAAGGCTACCAGTACGAAGCGGCGGAGGCGTCTTTCGAGCTGCTAACCCGCAAGGTTCTCGATGAGTACCGCCCCTTCTTCAATCTGCTCGGATTCCGCGTAAACATCGATAAGTTCACCGACCACAGCTTGCGTTCCGAAGCGACAATCAAAGTTGAAGCGCCCAATGGCGTGATAGAACATACCGCCGCCGATGGCGACGGTCCCGTCAACGCGCTCGATAACGCACTCCGCAAAGCTCTGGAGCGTTTTTATCCATCGCTAAAAGATGTCTATTTGACCGATTACAAGGTGCGGGTTTTGGACACACAAACCGGCACTGCCGCGAAAGTTCGCGTCCTTATCGAAGCGAGTGATGGGCATGGCCATTGGGGAACCGTCGGAGTCTCCGAAAATATCATCCAGGCAAGTTGGGAGGCATTGACCGATAGCTTGGAATACAAGCTCTACAAAGATAGGGAGAAAGAGCATTCCGATTCGCCCCGATAAGCGCTGTTTGAATCTAAAAGACGGGCTTTTACGTTCTCGCAGATTTTTTCCAAAACAGCGCCCACTCATGATTGTTAGAGTCACTCTTCCCAATGAAATTCGCGATCTGTAACGAAATGTACGAAGGCTGGGATTTTGGCGCTGCTTGCGCGGATATCGCCGAAAGCGGCTACGACGCGGTCGAAATCGCACCGTTCACTCTTGACGATAACCCGATCAAGATTTCCGAGAGTTACGCTCGAAAAATCGGCGACCTCGCCAAGTCATTCGGGCTTGCAGTGGCGGGTTTTCATTGGTTGCTGCAGAAACCGGAAGGGTTACATCTGACCTGCCCAGATATTGAAATCCGCAAGCGCACCAAGGAAGTACTCCAGCATCTGGCTCGCATCTGCGCCGCTATGGGGGGCGAGATTATGGTTTTCGGCAGTCCCAAACAACGGAACGTGTTGCCCGGGGAAACTTACGACGCCGCATTTGGAAGGGCAGTGGAATTGTTTCGCGAGGTGTGCGATGTAGCGCATCCCTTGGGAGTAACCCTAGCATTGGAGCCCCTGTCAGCCGAGTATACGAACTTCATGGTAAGCGCCGAGGAGACCGTGCGCGTCATTAAGGCTATAGACCATCCTGCGTGCCGGCTGCATCTGGATGTGAATGCCATGTGCAGTGAAGAGAAGTCCATTGACGACATCATTGGGGAGAACCAAGAGTACCTCGCGTATTTTCACGCCAATGATCCCAATCTGCGGGGACCGGGATTCGGCGATGTCGATTTTGTTCCCATCGCTCACACCCTGAAAAAGGTGGGATATGATGGAATCGTTTCAGTGGAAGTCTTTGACTACGAACCAAATCCCCAGACAATAGCCCGCGAAAGCCTAGCGTACCTGAAACGATCGTTTCGAGAAGCGGGCGCAATATAGGAATAAACACTACATGACAAAGCCAATCAACCTTCTCGTTAAAGCCGGGGCGCACGAGCGACTTCACACTCCGGTAAGTATCAAGCTATCAGACAACCCTTTAAGCGGTCGACTCACGCGAGATGATACGGGGACCGAGGTTCCGTGTCAGATTCACAAGGGAGTGCTGTGGTTCGTCATTGACGAACTGGCAGAAGGGGGCGAAATGCGTCTGACCTTCGAACCCGAGGTGAATTGTCTGGATACAAGACCCGGGGTATGCTTCGATAGCCGTTATGCTGACAGCAGGATTGACATCAAAATTGGGGATCAGGAGTTCACGAGTTATCAATATAATTCCAAGTTTCCGCGCCCACACTTCTATCCTTTTCTCGGACCCGATGAGAAACAGATTACTCGGAACTATCCCATAACAGAGGTGGAAGGCGAAACGACTGACCACATTCATCATCGTTCGGTGTGGGTGGCGTTTGGCGACGTGAACGGAACGGATAATTGGATTGAGGAGGGCGAGCACGGATGGCAGACGCACCGCCAGTTAATTTACGTAGTAGATGGGCCTGTCCTCGGAGAATTTCAGCACCATCTTGAGTGGGAGGATCATGACCATCGGTGCGTGATGAAAGAGACACGAACAGCGAGTTTTTACGCAACCCCCGACACTGCACGCTTGATGGATTTGACCATTTCCTTAAAGGCGCAAGACGGCGATGTACGACTAGGCGATACCAAAGAGGGGGCGTTCTGCAGCGTCCGTGTCGCCACGTCAATGGACGCGAACAAGGGCGGTCGGATTGAAAACAGCGTGGGGGGAGTCGGCGAGTCCGAATGTTGGGGAAAGCCCGCTCACTGGTGCGATTATTCAGGTCCAGTCGAAGGGCAAGAGATGGGCATCGCAATCTTCGATCATCCTATGAACCTGCGGCATCCGACCTGTTGGCACGTACGCGATTACGGTTTGATGACGGCAAATCCATTTGGATACGCGACCTACCGAAGCAGTTTTCTCAAAGACGGCACGCACACGATTTCTGCGGGGACTTCCTTGACCTTCCGTTACCGCATTTGCGTGCATCGTCACGACGCCCGCGCAGGCAAGGTTAACGATCGATACCATGACTATGTTAACCCGCCCGCCGTGGCTATAGTTGCGTGAAAGGTGCGCCGTGCTACGCTTCGGAGTTGCAACTTGATGACTAGCGGGGTGCCTCAACCGTTCGTGTGATGTCACTTCCTGTGCCGCCCGAGACGTAAAGTTCACCTAGTAGCTGTGTATCTTTTCCGGATTTTTCCGGCGCCGATACGAACCATTCGACAATTCGGCTCCCCGTCACCGCAGCCAAGTGTCCCAATGCTTGAGATCCGGTGGCAGACAGCAGCGTTACGCCGTGAGCTGGTGTGAACCGCGTTGCCACGGGGCGCAACCGGCGAAGTGACTTGCCCTTGTTCGTCAGATGTGTCGGCAAGTCGCCTCGATTGGCGACACGCATCCGTATTCTGTATACGTGGTCGTCGAACCGCTTAATGTGGAAATCTTCAACGACAATCCATGGATGCTTACGCGCATGCGCTATCGTGAATTGGTACACCGCTTCAAGGGTTGGAGGGAGTTCCGATAGCAACGGATTGTCGAGCACGGTGTAAAGGAACCCGCCAATTTCAACATCCCCAAGTTGTGGATGCTGGTAGGGCTGCCACGGTTTGAACAGCGGATAACGATGTCCGCCACTATCCCACCACTGCATCAGTCGCCGCATCCAGTGGTCTTCGTCCGCTCGACTTTTCCACGATAGGTAGTTCTCCGTTGTTAGTCCGGCCGCGTTCATAACGGTACCAAGTTCAATCTCTACCGTGAGAAGACCAAGATGCCGGTATGCAAAGTCGAGCGAGTGCCCGCCCTTGCCGCGATCGCGGCGTCCCGCCCAATGCATTTTCACTAACGGGAGCGCCGGAAAACCTGTTAGCTGCGCGCCGATTTGCGCCAACTCCTCCAAGGCTATGTCATCATCGGCATCAAGTTCTTCCGGCGAACCGCTCGCGGGGGGACGGATGATCGAGGGGTGCCCGCAGTGGTAACCAACCATGCCGAAGATTTTCGGATAGCGATGTAGAAACTCGACAAATTGCCGCATCGCCAGTTCACTAAACGGATAGTCACCCGCGCCCTGCTGCTCACCCTCCGGACGCCAGCCGTAAGACCAGTTTCTATTCCAGTCATAACTTCTGCCGGCGGTGATATCGGGACGATGTGTCAGGAAGGCATCAAACCCCGCAATCCGGATCCGGTCACTGCCATCCCAATCGTGAATGTAGCCTTCGGGAAAGGTTCGGTAGTATGGGGCTGTTGAGTCGGATCTCCTCTGAATAAGGAGCCTTGAATCGGCGGGATCAGCAACGAACTCACCATCCGGATGCGCCTGCCGTAGTGTGAGAATCTTCCCGTCACCGTTCAGATCTTCAGGATAGATAGTGTTGGATGCGCGGTTGCAGAAGTCTGTTCGACTGCGAACACGGGTCGATGTCGTCAAACAGAATTCCGAACCATCGGCCGATAACCTGGGAAGGACAAAAAAAGTGACGCGGTCGAGCAGATTGTCACGGATGTGGTCCGTCAAAAGTCGTTTGGCGATGTGTAATGCGGCGTGAGTGGAGGCTAACTCGTGGGCATGAATCCCGGCGTGTATAACATATCCCGGGCGCTCCTCCGGACTTCCCGTGGTGAAGTTAGTTAGAGTCAGGAGATGGATATCCCTTCCTTCCAAGGACCTCCCAATGGATTCAACTCGGCACAAATCGGGATATGTATCCGCCAACTCTCGTAGAAAGTCATCAATCTCTTCGTAGCTATAGAAATGGTCGAATTGAACGGCTGGCGCGGCAGATTTACCCATTTTGCGCACCTTTTAATTTTGTGGGGCTGTTACTGGGCGTATGATTCTTAAATTGCAACTTCACCGCGAACAAACGCTGCGCGATGGCGACAAGCAAGAACATTCGATGAGATTGGCGTTTATCTTGCCCCGCACGCTTGCAGACACCCCTGCATATGACCTCTGGACTCGGCGGCGATGACACCGCATTGCGCAGCGTCGTAATCCTTCGCACCAATCACTTCCAAATTTAGCGGACCGGTATAGTTGTTTTCGTACAACACCCGGACATAACCGACCAAATCTATGTCGCCTCTGCCATTTGCCTGCATTTCCGGCTTCCCTGGCGCCGGTTCGCGTCCTTTACAGTCTCGAATATGTACGTGTTTGACGCGCGAGATGACGGCAGCAATGGCGTCAACCGGATTTTCACCGGCCCGATGAATGTGTGACGGATCCATATCGATTCCGAAAGCGGGTGAGGAAATCTCCTCCATCGCCCGGAGGGTGGTGGGCGTGTTGTAAATGCTTCCGCCTACGTGTGCTTTCACGCACAGGGTCACGCCGTAGCGTTCCGCCATCTCTGACAAACTGCCTAATGAGTCGATTACTATGTTCCAAGATGCCTCGTCATCGGATTTTCCGCCCGGGCCGCAGTTGACGATAGGAATCCCGATCTCGACGCTCGATTGGAAGGCTTGCTCCATGATGTCAGCGTCTTGGGATGGTTGTTCCATCGCCAACAGTTCTAGATTATATTCCTTCGACAGCCGCTTTATCTCAGGGGCAAGTTCACGCCAGCGATTCAGGACGAGGTGTTCACTCATGCCGTCAATGGCTGACATCTCAATGCCGTCGTATCCTGCCATGGCGATGTAATTGAAGGCGGTTTCCATGTTATGACCGCCAAAAAGGACGGAATTGGCTCCTAATTTCATCTATCTCGTTCCTTAAAATATTGATCGGCGATTAATGGTCAGTGGCTAGAAATAGCCCATTATCTAGTTGAGGACACCATATCTACATGATGAGGGACATTCGCCTTCGATTTGGTGGCCAAAGTTCGCTATTGCAAGCAGTAGTGAATGGGAACCCGCTTTAACTCGTCACTCTCCACTAACCACTGATTCTAACTAGGATGGGCGTGATGTGGGGGAAGCGGCTGTGGACGCACGAGTATTCCGCCCTGCTCGTAAGATTCCATTGCTGCCCATGTGTATTCCAAGGCTGCGAGCGCGTCTCTCCCGGAAGCCCTAAGTTTCGATTTGGGGACGTTGTTCGCGATGTCTTCCAAGAACGCGTGGATTCTGCGCGGAAAAGTTTCACCGAAATCGGTTATCCCCGACTCTGTAACGACGGGCCCCGACGATGTTCCCACGTCCAAATCTTCAGGCTTCGCGGCGTCTTCTCCACCGGGTCCCCGCCAGAATGTAATCTTCTCAATGCAATTTTCAACGCAGAATGTACCACGCGTGCCTGCAACTTCAAGACTCCACCAGCCGCCTAACCCAAAGGTCGCATCTCCGCGTTGGCTGAGCAGATAACCGATGCAGTCGTTGGCAAACCGAACGTGTATGCCGTTCACCGATAACATGACATCGCCGACGCTCTTGCGAAAACTCGGGCGCGTCACAAAAGCTTGTACATGCGTCACATCGCCGCAGAAGTGCCGCATCACGCTGAACGGGTGCGAGAGGAAGGCTTTCATATGGAAGTATGGAAAGCCTTTGATTCTGGGCGAATCTTGGGGCTGGTATGTCCGCTCTCCGCCCGCAAACCCCATTTTGTGGAGGCAGTAAACGAGTTCGCCGACTTCACCGTCTTCAATATACTGACTCGCACGATCCGCAGGCGGCGTGAAATGGTGATTTAAATTACAACCGAAATAAACATCTTTCTCTTCGGCTTTAGCGACCATTTCTCGCGCTTCGCGGATATCATTGGATAGCGGTTTTTCAACGAGCACATGCTTACCCGCCTCCAAAGCCTGCATGGTGGGCTCGTAGTGCCAACTCCCGTTCTCATTCCCGCCGGTGCTCACGTCGACGATATCCAGGTTCGGTTGACCGTCGATCATGTCTTTGAGACTGTAGTATGCCTTCACGTGGAACTGTTCAGCAAGGGTGTCTGCACGTTCCTTATCAAGATCGCATACGGCTACAAGGTTTGCCAACTCATCGTTTGCATAGCAACGTGTATGTGTGGTCCCGATTCCACTAAGACCGACGACACCGACTTTCAATGCCATGTGATTCCCCCTAAATACGCTTGTCGCGCCGCTGGCGCTTTCAAAGACGGGTGCGCAGTGCGCAACTTACAGAACAAGCTGCGTGAATTCTATTCGAATTGAAGATTGAGACTGGCTACAAGAAAAACTGTGCCGCTTCAATCAAGCTCTGCGCAATACACCGACAACTCTACACATAACGATTCAGATGTCTACAATCCTCCGTCGTAGCCGTTTTCGCGCATAGCGTCCGCCAAGAACTCATAAGAATACGGTCCGGGGTCTTCTCTCCAACGACCGACGGCATCGGGGCGCACAATTATACGCGCAAGCGGGATACCCAAGAACTCTTCAAGCCGCGTAAGCGTTTCTTCCTGCCGCAACACGAAATCCTCAAAGCGAATGAGGATGAAGTTCCTTGGCTTAGGCGTCGACTGCATTATCTGGTATTGGTACAGCCATGAGATTGCGCGGCGTTTGCGAACGTCATCGGTCATCGGACCTTCAACGCCGAAACGCCGCAGGTCATCGGTGCCGTGACCGCTAAGGATGCAGTCCCTCGGATCGCGAATCCAATGTATATACTTGAGATCGGGAAACATCCGAAGGATCCACGGATAGGCCAACGTCGTCTCCGGTATTTTCCAGCCTCGGTGTTTGGACTCGTTCGACAGGACATCCTTCAAATAGCTGTTTATCAACGTTTCAAACTGCTTATCAATCTCCATCGTGTGAAGTGACGAGAAATCCCAAGACAAGCCGCCCTTCCACTTGACGTATTTTGCCATGCCACGGCAGGCGTCATACATGGCTTCGGGAGGCACTTTATCTCCAGAGGAGTTTAGCATCTCGCCCATGAACACGCCGCTGGCATATAACGTATGAGAAATTGCGCGTGTTCCTGAGTGCCCACGCCCAATGACTGTGATTAGGGACATTTTATCAAAAGCGGCGACGGGGCAAGGCTAATTGCAGGAAAAACAGCCAAGTCGAGAGCAATTCACAAGCCAACAAGAAAGTAAAACACGGTGTTATGTACACAACGAAACTACTACTACGGGATGATTTCTGACGAAGCGGAACTACGGCTTCTACTTCCGACTCTTTGCTTGCAATCGCGCCGCCTGCCCCGGATCACCGATATGCAGCGTGTCGTAAGCGTCCTGCGATGTCTTGAACGGCGCACCTTCTACCCATGCCCCCTGAGTCATCATTGGATTCATCAACCCGGTCTCCTTTTCCCGTTTGGCAATCCAAGCGTGCATTCTGTCTTGTAAACCGGCGACAATATCCGGGCGAGTCCCTGCGAGATTGTTGTTTTCATCAGGGTCTTCGATGAGATTGTAGAGTTCAGTCGCGGGTTTGAAATGGAAATCGGGTTCAAGTGCGGCAATCAACTTCCAGTGCGGCGTTCGCCAGCCGTGCTTCCGCATCCAGGTGCACTCGGTAATGTAAAACTCGCTCTCGTGTGAGGCAACCTTCCCCTCGACCATCGGCATCAAGCTTCTGCCGTCAAAATCAATGTCCGTTTGAATCGCCGCCAGTTCGAGAATCGTTGGCACGAGATCTTTGTGCTGGTTAAAGCCGGACACACGTTCGCCCGCTGGGACTGCGCGCGGGTAGCGGATAATCAAGGGTACATGCAGAGTGACATCGTAAAGCCCGTGATGGTCAAACCAGCATTCATGATCGTAAAGGGTTTCCCCGTGATCGCCATTGAAGATAACGATAGTATTATCAAGGACGCCTCTGGTTTCCAGAGCGTTGAAGATAGCCTGTATACACGCGTCCATGTATGCAATTGCGCCGTCATACTGCGCGATGACGTAGTCCTTGTCGGTAATGCCGGGGGGCATCCAACTCGCGAAAAAATCGCAAAACGGCTTAAACGTCATCACGGGCTGCATTGATGTATTACTCGGATCGCATTCATCGCCATGGTAAAACATACGTTCATAGGGTTCGGGCGGCAGGTATGGTGCATGCGGATCCATGTGCCGGAGAAAGAGAAAGAAGGGGTCGCTCTGGTCGATTAACCTGTCCAGTTCGGGGATAGTCACGTTGTTGAGGTTCTGCGCCTTGGGGCTGCGCCCTTCCGCCCAACTTCCCCATCCAGAGTATTCGAGGTAGTTGTCAAAACCTCGGGAGCCGGGATTGCCGCTGAAACCAACGCTGGTGGTGTTATAACCGGATTCGCCCAGAATCTCAGCCAAAGTCTTGACTTCAGGCCTGAGAGGTCCTTTATGTCGCAGCGCGACGACTTGGGTATTAAAGCAATCCATACCGGAGAGCATTGATGAATAGGCGCTTGTTGTCGGAATATGCGCGCTGTAAGTTCGCTCGAAAAGTGCCCCGTCTTGAGCAAATCGGTCTATATGCGGAGTGGTGTGGCGAGGATAACCGTAGCAACTCATGTGGTCCGCAACAAGGGAATCAACGCCGATGAGAAGGACATTCGGTTTCGTGGTCATAAAGTAATGGCTCGCTTTCGGCCGTAGTCAGACGCCGGTGAATGTGGATAAACTCCTCAGATGGCGGCACTTTAGGCCTCTCTTCGCTCGCACATGAAGAGTTGCTATGTCAGCTATTTGAGCTTAGTTTGGAAAAGTTCGAGCAGTTTTAGCTGTCGAACAGCAGCCAAGATTTGCGGATCGTATTCGTACTCGTCAACGTCATTCTCGGTTTCACGCGCTATGGCAAGATTTATCCCTGCATTTCCGAGGACAAGCTCCTCTTCGGACAATGCGTCAACCAGGCGCCGATATTTCCGCAGCAAAGCTATAGCCTCACGGTCCTCGCGCGACGCATGGCGCGCCGCGTCCAACTTTGCCAATACGTCATCACCATTTTCCTCAATGAAAGTATTGATCCTCTCGTGCTTGCGTAGCTTGGTGAGAATTTTGTTCTCGGATTGACTGAACCATGGGACTTCAATATCCGGCGCGATCCCAATCTTGTGGATATTGACTCCGCTGGGACTGTAGTAATGAGCGACAGTCAGTTTAATTGCATGGTCACCGCTTAGTTGCACGACCTTCTGCACCGAGGCTTTTCCGAAGGTTTTGCGACCTAATACAATGCCTCTGCCATGGTCTTTAATGGCTGCAGCGACAATCTCTGATCCGCTCGCACTCCCTCCATTTACGAGAACGACGAGAGGATAGTGTTTCTGCTTCTGACCGGGAGGGGCAACCAGGTCTTCACGCGGGTTGGTTCCTTCTGTATAGACAATCAATAGGTCAGGGTCAAGGAAATCGCTCGCCACCTCAACCGCGGAACTGAGCAAGCCGCCGGGATTAGAACGCAAATCTAAAATAATCCCGCGAAGTTCCTGTGAATCGAAGGATTCGAAGGCTTTGTCGACGTCGGATCCCGTGGTGTCACGGAACTGGTTAATTCGGATGTACCCGACATCGCCGTTTAGAACTTTGGATTCAACGGAACGAAAACGGATAACGTCACGTGTTATCGTAACCTCAATCGGTTCGTTTTCACCTTCGCGCAGCAGCGTAATCGTCACTTGGGTCCCGGGTTCGCCGCGCAGGCGATCAACCGCTTCATCCACAGCCATGATTGCGGTCGGTTCCTCCTCAATAAGGCTAATAACGTCGCCGCTTTGAATCCCAGCCTCGTATGCAGGCGTGTCTCTGAATGGCGAGATCACGGTCAAACGGTCTTGACGAAATCCGATCACCATACCGAGACCGCCATAGGCGCCGCGGCTTTCGGTGCGAAAATTCCCGTAGCTTTCAGGATCGAAGAATTGGCTATACGGATCAAGCGTCCGCAGCATACCGCGAATTGCACCATACATCAATTCCTTTGGCTCAGGCGACTCCAGATGTCCCTGTTGAGTCTCTGCCAAAACCTCTGATAGCAAGGAAAGATTTTCCAGAAGTTCTTCATCCAGAGGATCTTTGGAAATAAAATCTTCGGTTTCCGTCGCTAGTAACGGGTTCGGACACAAGAGGCAGATTGCTGCCAGAGTACAGATGAGGAGACTGGGCAAAACCGAACTACCGTGAGAGGACAAGGGATTATGATAGGCCACAAGAAAACTGTTACGTCCTTCTTTCATTCATTCGCTCCGTTCAAAAGCAGTGACTGATGATTGCTAAACACTGTTTATTTAGACTCTTTCTGGATTCCATAGACGCTTTCCGGCCGGAAAAACAGATTGGCATGTTGGAAGTCGCGCTGCAACGTACACGTCCGCGGCTTCAAGCTAGTGCAGGTTGTCTGCAGTCACGTTGTTCTGAAAAGCAGTTGGTGCAATCGCTTACTGTATGCTGTACGAAACGCAACGAAACTAGCAGCCGCATAGAATACCAAATCAAACCATTCCATTCGCATCCGCATAAGTTTCCATGTTGAATTTCCAGCTTCGCTTGCTTCAACCATCTTGGCAATACTCTCCGCGTATTCTGGCGGGATATCCGGTTGGGCCTCAATAATTTCAACTGTGGGAGGCGCATTCCACCGGACATCAAGGTATTTGCCGAAGAGGATTCCCAAGATGGCAAACACAGCCGCAATAGAGCCTATGGCAACTCCACGAGAGCGACCCGTCAGTACCGCGCCTAGACCTGTTAGGAGCCCGATGACTAGCGCGACCCACCCGGCGGTCATGCCCGTCCAGTTGAAATATTTTGCCCACAATATACCGCCAATGACTGCGCCGAGCAACGCGCCCGTAGGCGCAAGTACGGCATTGGCTGAAGCGCGTTCGTTAGTGTTCATCGTTAAACCAAGCTAAACTCCCAAAGATGAATGTGAACAAAGAGCATAGTCAGTATTCCTTACTGCCATTTAAATCTCAGGCTTCTGCAGGTTGTGACTCGTATGTTGTTCGAAGGTGTATGCGGTATTAAGGATTTTTCCTTCCTCAAAAGGTGCGGCTAGCATCTGGAGCCCGACTGGAAGACCGCCCTTTGTCAATCCGCACGGAATGGAGATTCCCGGCAACCCTGCGAGGCTTGAGGGAGTCGTCAAGACATCCGACAGGTACATTTGTAGCGGATCATCGGTGCGTTCGCCCACTTTGAAGGCTGGTGTCGGCGAAGTTGGCGTCACGATGACATCAACGGTTTCAAAGGCGTGATCGAAATCGGATTTAATCAAAGTCCGTGCTTTCTGCCCTTTCAGATAGTAGGCGTCATAATATCCGGAACTGAGTGCATATGTTCCAAGCATTATACGCCGTTTGACCTCTTCGCCGAACCCCTGACTGCGCGTTTTCTTATACATCTCAACGAGTTCGTCGGATTCCTCCGCGCGGTATCCGTATCGAACGCCATCATATCGCGCGAGATTCGCGCTCGCCTCCGCCGGGGCAATGATATAATACGTCGCAATCGCGTATTCGGTGTGAGGTAAAGAAATCTCCTCAATGGACGCACCGCACGCCCTTAGCGCTTCGACTGCCGCATGCACAATCTCTTCGACCTCTGTGTCCATACCTTCAATAAAGTATTCCTTCGGAATGCCGATATTTATTCCTTCAATATCGTTAGTCAGATATTCGGTATAATCTGGCGTCGGGATGTTGACAGAGGTTGAATCCATCGGATCGTGTCCGCAGATAGCGTTCAGCATCAGGGCGCAATCGGTAACATCTTTGGTAAACGGTCCAATCTGATCCAGAGAGGAGGCGAAAGCAACCAACCCGAACCGCGAAACACGTCCATAGGTGGGTTTCATGCCCACAACTCCGCAGAGCGCCGCCGGCTGCCTGATTGAGCCTCCGGTGTCGGATCCGAGGGAACAGACGGCTTCATCAGCGGCGACAACCGCGGCGGAGCCTCCGCTCGAACCGCCGGGTATTGCCCCCAAATCCCACGGGTTGCGCGTAATGCGGTACGCGGAATTTTCCGTGGACGACCCCATCGCGAACTCATCCATGTTTGTCTTGCCGATTACCACACTCCCTTGCTGATGGAGTTTCGTCATTACAGTTGCGTCGTATGGCGGCACAAAATTACCTAGAATCTTGGAACCGCAGGTGGTCAATACACCCTTGGTGCAGATAACATCTTTAATCGCGATTGGAATCCCGGCAAGAGGCGGCATCTCATCACCCCGCTGAAAGCCGGCATCCGCCGCTTCCGCTTGTAAATAGGCAGTCTCCTTTGTTAACGTAAGATATCCTTCGATCTGTCCTTCGACGGCGTCAATACGATCATACACCGATTGTGTGAGTTCCGACGAGGTTATCTCCCGTGATTTTAGCTTCTCACGAATTTCGTGGGCTGTAAGTCGGTACAACGGCATGAAACGTCCGCTCCTTTGAGCCTCATTCTGGCAGAGCATTGACCGCTTTCCCAAGAAGCGGCTTTAAGTCTTTCATGTGGTGCAGCATGTGGAGTACAGAGATTTCAAGTGCTTCCACGCATTCAATAAGGTCGTCCTCAGAGATTTCCTCGATTTGTGCAAGTGCAGAATACCACTTCTCGAAATGCGGGATTTCCCCGCGATGTCGCTCAAATGAAGGACAATCAGAGTACGTTTCTTCACTTTAAGCGTTGGAATATGCTTTTCTTACACGGCTTCCAATTGATGAAGTTGATTAACAGACGTGCGCCCCATGGCTTTTTCTTCCGCAATCCTCTTTTGGTGTTAACGAATTTGCGATTTCAAGGATTCAATCCCTTTACATTTTCTACGTTTACCCGAATTCTAAATCCTTTCGCGGTCTACTCGATCACCTTCGGCACCTCAAAGTGACCTTCCTCGGTTTCCGGTGCGGTAGCGAATACAAGCTCCCGATCGTATGACGGCTTCACTGCATCCTCCTTGGACACATTGTGAATTGGTAGGACATGTGAGGTCGGGGGCACGTCCGTCGTATCCAATTCGTTCAGCTTTCCAATGTATTCCAAGATTCTACCGAGTTGATGCGTAAACTGGTCTATTTCTTCCTCATTAAATTTGAGGCGGGCAAGATTCGCGACATGTTCGACATCTTTGGGCGTGATCGCTGCCATTTCTGTTTCCTCTTCACAATCTTGGGTAGATTTTCAATTTGTCTATCACATTACCATCGGTTGCAATCGTGCGTGCTCGGCAATCAAGGTCTTCTCCCCGCCGCGCACAAACCGAATCGTAATACGCATGTTAGAACCGGAGCCACTGATTCCGGTAATCTTGCCGCGGCCAAGCTTAGGGTGGAACACAGATTCGCCAATGCTAAAGTCGAATGAGGAACCTACATCATAATCGGGTTCATCGGGATCGTAGGATCTGACGGTGGGCCGGTGGGCGGTCTCATACCTGTCAATATGATTGATTAGGTTGGGTGGAATCTCTTTTATAAAGCGAGAGGGCATCCGATAGTCCTCTGCTCCGTGGATTCTGCGCGTTCGAGCGTGGGACAGTGATGCGCTCTCTATTGCCCGCGTCAAACCCACATAGCAGAGCCGCCGCTCCTCCTCCAGTTCAGCTTCATCGGCAAATGCGCGTTGGTGGGGTAGAGAACCTTCCTCGACTCCAGCCATGAAGACGAAAGGGAACTCCAGTCCCTTCGCGCTGTGTAGCGTCATCAGGGTGACGACGTCACTCTTGTCGTCCATGTTGTCAACATCGGCAACCAAAGTGATTAACTCCAAAAAACCCGATAGTGTCGGCTCGGGTTCGTTTTCCTCATATCCGGCGGCGGCGGAGATAAGCTCGCTCACATTTTCAACTCTGCCCATCTCCTCAATTGTGTTATCGCTTTTGAGAAAGGTGAGATAACCCGTAACATCAATTACCTCGTTTATGATCTCCGAGGGAGAACGTGCCGGGTCGATACCTTCAATCAGCTGAGAGAATTCTTGGACCTTTGTCTTCGCCGCGACGCGCAGAGTGGAGATTTCATCAACGCGGCGGAGGGCGGAGAACAGGTCAATCTGTTCATCATCCGCAAAATCCTCGAGTTTCCCAAGCGTGGTTCCTCCAATGCCTCTGCGAGGGACATTAATGATTCGCCTGAGGCTAATTGAATCATCGGGATTTACAATAATACGGAGATAGGCGATGAGATCTTTTACCTCGGTCCTGTCGTAGAAGCGTACGCCTCCCACGATTTGATACGGGATGTTCGCGCCTCTCAACGCTTCCTCAAACGCGCGGGACTGGGCGTTAATCCGGTAAAAAATCACGCAGTCGGCATTCTGGAATCCCTTTGAGCGTAACTCTCGAATCCGCTTTAGGACATGCCTTGCCTCGTCAACTTCGTCTATCGCCTCATAACAGTCTATCAGATCGCCTTGTCCGTTTTCTGTCCAGAGTTTCTTTTCCTTTCGCAGACGATTGTTTCTTACGACCTCATAGGCAGCGGAGAGGATGTTTTGCGTCGAGCGATAATTTTGCTCAAGGCGCAACACCGTAGTTTCCGAATAGTCCTTTTCAAAGTCGAGAATATTATTGAGGTCCGCACCTCTCCAAGAGTAAATGGACTGGTCGTCGTCGCCCACGGCGCAAATGTTCTGGTGCTCCATCGCCAATGCGTGAACGAGCAGGTATTGACCGCGATTGGTGTCCTGGTATTCATCAACAAGGATATACCGGAACTTATTCCGGTAATACTCCAAAACATCGGGGCAGGATTTAAACAACCTGACAGTTAGACCGATGAGGTCGTCGAAATCCAAGGAGTTGTTTTCACGGAGATAGTCTTGATACAGAGGGTAGATTTTTGCGACATTCTCTTCAAAGTACCCATCCGCGACTTGCAAAAACTCGTCTGGAGTCACAAAATCGTTCTTGGCTTTACTAATCTGGCTCAAGACGGCTTTGGGGTTATTCATCTCTTCGCGCATCTGAAGCTCTTTGAGAATCTCTTTGACAACCGCGAGCTGATCGACCGTATCGTAAATTGTGAAGGAACGAGAGAATCCGAGCCTTTCAATATCTCTGCGTAAAATGCGGGCACAGGACGCATGAAAAGTCGACACCCAAATCAGCTTCGTTGTTTCTTCGCCGACAAGCCCTTCTAGACGGGATTTCATCTCCCCTGCCGCTTTGTTGGTGAACGTTACCGCAAGGAGGTTAAACGGTGACACGCGGTGGTGGCGAAGTAGATAAGCAATGCGATGGGTAATTACGCGCGTCTTTCCACTGCCAGCGCCAGACAGAAGTAACAGCGGCCCGTCGCCATGTTGGACCGCTTGTCTCTGGACCGGGTTCAGGGACTCAAGGAGGTCGGTCATAAAGTTTTCTTCCGCCGCTGGCGTGTTCCAATTGAAGGAATTGCAAATGAGGAAAACGGCGATCTAGAAAGTAAATGTACTGGATCGCCGTTATAGTCGTGTGAGGCCATTATTCCATTCCGGTTTTGCCAGAGTACTGGGCTAGGCGTGCAGTATAATCGATTTACCTCGGGTGCGCAACAGGAGAATCTCTGTCTCCCGGGAAAAGAATGCATGTCAATCGGTCCATCACGACGTAAAATTCTTCATTCCCACTCGATCGTGCTTGGCGGTTTTGAGCTGATATCATAGACTACCCGATTGATACCGTGTACTTCATTGATGATACGATTGGAAATAGTTCCTAACACCTCGGGTGGAATCCTCGCCCAGTCGGCTGTCATCCCGTCGGTGCTCGTAACCGCACGTAACGCCACCACGTTTTCGTAGGTACGCTCGTCCCCCATCACACCTACACTTTTGACTGGCAAAAGCACCGCTAACGCTTGCCAAATGTCGTTGTACAGTCCAGCCTTGCGTAGTTCTGTAACGAAAATCTGATCCGCCTCACGCAGAATATCTAGACGTTCCTTCGTAATAGCGCCGACGATCCGCACCGCCAATCCGGGACCGGGGAAAGGATGCCGTCCCAGAATTGACTGTGGAAGTCCTAGCTCCATACCGACAGCTCTAACCTCGTCCTTAAACAGTTCGCGAAACGGCTCAATTAACTGGAACGGAAGATCGCTCGGCAACCCGCCAACGTTATGGTGTGTCTTGATTGTCGCTGACGGTCCCTTGACGGATACACTTTCAATCACATCGGGGTAAAGAGTGCCTTGTGCGAGGAAGTCAATTTTTCCCAATTTCGTCACGCTCTCCTTGAACACCTCAATGAACTGTTTCCCGATTACGAGACGTTTTTTCTCGGGATTTTCGACACCCGACAGGTATTCAAGGAACCGACCAGTGGCGTCGGCATAATGGACTCCTATCCCGAGTGCGCGGAAGTTTGACAGCACCTCGTCAGCTTCGTCCTTTCGCAGGAGTCCGTTATTGACGAAAACGCATACCAGAACGTCTTCAATGGCGTGCTTGAGCAGCGCAGCAAGCACGGTTGAATCGACGCCGCCGCTCACGGCGCACAAAACACGACCACCTTGCGTCGTGCGCCGGATTTTCTCCGTAGCCTCTGCAATAAAGGATTGCATCGTCCATTCGCCGCGACAGCCACAAATCTCGTGTACAAAGTTGGAGAGAATGCGATTGTCATCCTTCGTGTGTATGACCTCGGGATGAAACTGCAAACCGTAAATCTTCTGGTCCAGATTTGCCATGGCTGCAATTGGCGAGTTTTGCGTACGACCGATGACCTGAAAACCTTCCGGCAATCTATCGATTCGATCGCCGTGGCTCATCCATACGTCGACACCGTCAGGAAGGTTCTCAAAAAGCGCCCCGGTCTGATCCACGTTGAGGGTTGCGCCGCCGAACTCGCGTTCAGCCGTAGGAAGCACTTTTCCTCCTTTGGAGAGGTGGGCGAGGAGTTGCATGCCGTAACAGATGCCGAGAATAGGAGAACCAAGCGTTAAAACTTGGGGATCGGGCAGGAGGGCATTCTCCGCGTAGACGCTGGAGGGACCGCCAGAAAAGACGATGCCTTTCGGATTTAATGCTTTCAGTTTATCGACTGAAATGTGATACGGGTGAATCTCGCAGTATACCCGTCGTTCACGAATTCGTCTGGCAATTAATTGGGTGTATTGTGATCCAAAATCTAGGATTACAATGGTGTCACGGTTCATGTGCGGTGCTCTGACTAGTTTGGAGATGAGAATCTATAGTAAAACCGATGTCTATATGTTCTCTTTGGTAGGTTCGGTTTCCTAACCGAACCGGCATATATCGAGTCTCATAGATGCGGTTGGAAGCCGCATCTACCGAGATATGTGTAAGTATGACTGGAATTGACTATAGGACTACATATCGGACAACACGTCGCGTAACGAATCAAAAATCCGGTCTGCCTCAGCGGTAGTCACGATGAGCGGAGGTGCGAGGAATATGGTGTTCTCCGGTTCATCCATCGTGTGACTCACCTTTCCAATCAGAATTCCCCTATCGCGCATCATGCTGACGACTTTATTCGTGGTTGCCGTATCAAGACTCGATTGATCGGGACTAACGAGTTCGACGCCAATCATCAGCCCTTTTCCGCGGATGTCACCGACTACGGAGAGCTCCTGCAGAACATTCAGTTTATCTAACAAGTAACTGCCGACCCGCGCGGAATTTTCCCACAATCGCTCCTCTGTCAAGATGTTGAGATTGGCGAGCCCGGCGGCGCAGGTAACGGGGTGTCCGCCATAGGTGGCAACCTGCGCGAACTCAAGGTAATCGTCGGGTGCTCCCCTAAATACATCAAACACTTCCGGAGTCACTACGCTCGCACCGAGTGGGAGATAGCCGCTTGTTAAACCCTTTGCGAGGGAAATGATGTCCGGCTGGACGCCCCAGTGTTCGCAGGCGAACGGTACGCCAGTTCTCCCGAATCCCGTGATGACTTCGTCAAGGATTAGGAGCAAACCGTAATCATCACAGATTTCTCGTAGTTTCGGTAGGTAGTCGTCGGGTGGCACAATAACTCCGCCCCCGCCAATGATTGGCTCGGCGATGACCGCGATGACCGTATCAACACCTTCCGATTGAATAATCTGTTCAATCTCATTCGCGCACGAAATGCCGCACTCCGGATAGTTTTTTCCTAGTGGACAGCGATAGCAATATGGCGGCTGTGCGTGTAGAAACCCGGGAACAAGAGGCTCAAAAGCTTTGCGTCGTTGCGTCTGCCCTGTCGCCGACATAGCACCGTAGGTGAATCCGTGGTATCCGCGATAGCGGGCGATAATCTTGTGTCGATTTTGTCCGGGGAATTTTTGCCGACCGTACTGGCGGGCAATCTTTATTGAGGTTTCATTGGCTTCGGAACCACTGTTGCTAAAGAAAACATGCTGCAGATCTCCCGGCAATAGCTCGGCAAGTTTGTCGGCTAGGAGTGTTGCAGGGACATTAATCTGTGACAGCGGATAGTATGACAGTTGCCGCATCTGTTCATACACGGCGTCGGCAATCTGTTCCCGTCCGTAGCCGACATTGACGTTCCATAATCCCGACAGTGCGTCCAAGTATTGATTGCCTTCCGAGTCGGTGATAGTGGTACCGTGCGCCTCTGTGATTACGGTTAAATCCGTGTTTTCCAAAACTTGATGCTGAAAAATCGGGTGCCAGACGTGATCCCGATCAATATTGCGATATTCTTCTAGGGACAAATCCTTTTTAGAAGTCGCCATAGGTTTTTCCTCTTCAGGCTAAAATTGCAGAACTATGTTCTGTCGACATTTGTGCGAAGATGTCCAAAATCGTAGGGGCGAGGTTGCCTCGCCCATTAACCAATGCGCGTTGGCAAACTCAAACTATACGGGTTGAGAGGAGACTGTAGGACGAGATTCATATCTTGACTGCAAGACGTAAATCTTGGTATACCTTCCTACAGAAGTCCCAGACCCTCTCTGATGCGTGACTAAAGGGTTGGGAGACCCAACCCCTACGAAGAACCATGCGAGTGTACATGCTCCGTCGATTATCTGGTACCCATGAAACATTTGTAAGGTGCGCACCGCGCACCAGCCTTTAAAAGCCCCAGAGTGTGATTAGGCGAGTGAATAGCGAGTGCGATAGAAATCTTCAAGGTATATAGAAGCACCAAAACCCCGTGCATCTGAGCCCTAGAGGGGCGACAGGTACGCTGCAGACGACAATAAAATCTTGAAAACCCTTCCCACAATCAACCCAAAATGGCACTGCTAGCGATTATTCAAACAGGCTCTAAGAGTGCAAAACTACGCCAAAAACGATGCGGGTGAATACATGACGCGCGGTATCAGTGGGACGGCTAGGAGTTAGAGTAGTGCAAATCAGCGCAGCGATTTCGCCCATTCACCGTCGGGGTTGAGAGCAACCAGACTTGCCGCACGACAAAACAGAAGCAGATAGGATTCGTACTCGTTTTCGGCAACGAGTTTTCCTGTTTTACATTGACTTGGGTGCGGAAATCCCCAGCAGCGTTAAGCCGTTTCTCAACACCGTCTGTACAGAGCCAACTAGCATTAACCGCGCTTGTGTCAAATCCGAATCTGAAGGGTCGAGCACGCGGTGTTCATTGTAGAATCCGTGGAACAATCCGGCAAGTTCGTATAAGTAATGCGTCAGTCGATGCGGTTCCCTTTTCTCCGCACTGTTCAGAACTACCTCCGGGTACTCGGCAAGATGTCGTATCAATTGCAGTGATTCCGGATCGCCGATTTGCTCGGTTACCACTTTATCTATCTCGGTCTGAGCGATGCCTTGGTTCCCCAGCTCGCGAAAAATGCTGCAGCAGCGAGCGTGTGCGTACTGAACGTAGAAGACCGGGTTCTCATTGGCTTGGGTGACCGCCAATTGGAGGTCAAAATCGAGATGACTCGTATTAGAGCGCATCAGGAAGAAGTATCGCGCCACATCGACAGCAAATCGATCGTCAACAGCTTCGGCGAGTTCATCAATGAGCGCATCAAGCGTGTAAAATTGTCCGCTGCGCTTGGACATCTCGATTCGATTGCCCTCGGAGTCGATTAGATTGACCTGCTGGATAATCCAAACCTCCAACCAATCGTCACCCAAACCAAGCGCCTCAACGAGATGCTTGAGATGTTCAACGTGTCCTTGGTGATCAGGTCCAAGAAGGTCTATTGCTTTATCAAATCCGCGTTCGAACTTGTCACGGTGGTACGCTGCATCAGGTACAAAGTAGGTGTATTCACCATCGCTTTTGATAACGACGCAATCTTTGGTGTCGCCAAAATCGGTCATGCGGAACCATGTCGCGCCATCCGCCTCATACAGATAGCCGCGTTCGCCGAATACCTTAATGATTTCGTCAGGTTTCCCGCTTTCGCGCAGCGCTTTTTCGCTGCTCCAGATGTCGAAGTAAACACCGAAACGCTCCAATGTCGCTTTCTGCGCGGCGAGCAACCGTTTAATCCCGAGGTCTCGAAAGATGGCTACTCTCTCTGCATCATCGAATTGTAAGTATTTGTCACCGTCTTCATCGACGATTGACTGTGCCAGATTGATGAGATATGTGCCGTGGTATCCGCCATCCGGGATTTTCAAACCGCCTTGACCTAATAGCTCACGATACCGCACATCGATTGATGCCCCGAGGTTTTCGACCTGTCCCCCGGCATCATTAACGTAATACTCACGGATTGCATTGTAGCCCACGGCATTGATTAGATTTACGAGTGCATCGCCTACCGCAGCCGCACGACCGCTCACGATGTTGATGGGCCCTGTCGGGTTGGCGCTGACGAATTCTACCTGTACTCGTATTCCCTCCCCGTGGTTTGAGTGTCCGAAATTCGCACCTGCTTCTTTTATGGTTTTGAGCACGTTATATACCCAGATCTTAGACAGGTATATGTTGATAAATCCGGGTCCGGCAACTTCTACCTTCCGAATCAGGGAGGATTCTTCAAGGTGTATGTGGCGCGTGATTGATTCCGCAATTTTGCGCGGCGATGTTTTGGCAGTCTTAGCCAATGACAGAGCGATTGGACTGGCAATATCACCGTGCTCAGGTGCTTTGGTAGGGGAAAACGGAATGTCGGGTGTATTGACGTGGGGGAGGTCGCCGCTCTGAACCGCTGTGTCGATGGCGTTCTGCAGAATTCCCTTGATCTGATTTCTTACGTCACTTATCAATCTTTTATAACCTAAACTAGAAGTTTACGAGAATATGCGAAAGTCTGTAGGTTGGGTTGAACGAAGAATGTAAATTCGCGCGGCTGCGGCGGCGATATTGCCGCATGGGGGTATTGCTAAGAGTCTCAGAAATTGGAGTGAAACCCAACACGTCATGGTTAGTGCTTTCTAGAATTGGTGCGATTCCCTGAAAAAGCCCGGTCGACGCGGCGAACATGCGCTACTTACCGTCTCCGACTTCGACCGGTAAGCCATCAGCTTTCCAACCGCGAAATCCGCAGTCCAACATTGAGACATTCTCGTAACCCATGATTTTCAGTGTATGAGCGGAGAGGGAACCGCGCGTGTTACCGCCGCAATAGGTGACGATTCTCGTGTCTTGATCAGGTACAACCTCATCAATGTCCAACTCAATAGCGGCGCGTGGAAGTGAGAGGGCGCCCGGCAGATGACCGGCGTCGTACAATTCTTTTTCACGGATATCCAAGATGATAATCGGCTCCCTCCTTTCGACAGTCGTGTAGAGTTCATCGGCAGTAACGTGTCCGATATTCGCCTGAACTTCGTTAACGAGTTGTTCCAGCGTTTTTCCACGCATCAATCGACCTCCCTTAGCAAGACACAGATTCTAACACAACAACTGAAGCGTCGTCAAGTTCTGATGTGCGTGCTGTCAGGGAATACGCCTTCAATTTTTAGATTTGACATGAGAGGGAATTTACCTGAATCATGGAAAAAACGGATCGCATGAGTGTTTAGGCCCATGATCGCATCTGATTCCAGTACGTAGGTCGGGGCAAAGGGTGTGATACCCTCCAAGTGGCAGAGCAATCACGAGCGGTCAGCGAGTAGAAATGGATGCCGCTTGAGATCCGCTCACCGAATGCGTTGCGCCCGCCCCGATTCGCCCCACGACGTCGATTTATGAAATACTCCGTCCTTTAATGCCCCAGATCCAATTGACGCACTAAGCTACCGTTGATTTCATAGGTCGAAATCTGTCCATCGGAATCGTTTGCCAAATGATACGGTATCCACGTCTCCGGGTTGAACGGATTCGGATAATTCGCCAACAGCAGCGTCTGCGATGGCGGAGAGGCTTCCTCTCCCTGTGCAGGCGCAGCATGCTGTTGCGGACCGACCGGTGGATTGGGGATCGTAATATCAACATCGTTCAACTTTGGGAGTCCTGCAAGCACGTGTAGATTGGTAATATTGTTGTTGCCCTTAAGTCGGAGCCACTCCAGATTCACTAAGTTCCCAAAAGGTGTTGCATCTGTGACATTATTCCGTAATCCCGGAATGTACGATTGCCGAGCTGGCAAAGTTGTTCTACAACTCCAGATACGGCGTCTGGGTGGCGACGCACGACACAACATCGACGGGGACGATTAGCATGTACCGGGCGGGGATTCCGGTGGTGGGAGCGGCGCACGGATACTCGAACGAAATCCCGGTGAGAACGGCACAAGGGTTAGCCGCGCAGGTGAAAGCGGTAGAGGAGATGCTCGAGATGAGCGACGACGAGATGGGGGTGTGGTCGGATCATGTGGCGGAGTGGTGCGAAAAGAACGTGTCTTATGCGGCGTTTATAGACCTTGAAATGTTTGCTCAGATGTTCGACTGTGATAATTGGCATTTTTGTTAGCGTTAGGTTATCAGGTTGAAAACTCTCGACACGGAGAGGTCAATTTGCAAAAAGACAGAATCATTTGCATCAAGAGAGGATTACAGTATAACATAATACCATCAACAAAGTTATTCTTTCACTACCGGAGTACCGTAGTTAAACCCTCGTGAAGGCGTAATCTTCAATTCTATTATCGCCCGTAAACGGTAATTTTTGGACGCAAAATGGTCGAAATACAATCCCACAACGATGCAAATGAGCTCATTTCACTTTCAGGTGCTTGCTTAGAATTGAATGAGAGTGAAAACAATTTGCCGATTGGTCTGGCTTACAGGCTCGCCAAGAATCCTCGCTATTACGGACCCGAATCGCTGCTGCTGTTGAGTATTTTGGAGCAGAGCAGAGTCATCGGCGTGGCAATTATGACACCACCTAGGAGACTCATCTTGAGTAGATTCGAGGCAAGCGTCGAAGTCCCTATGGTTCATCTTACACGCTACCTACGTGGAATTGATACGCCAATACCGGGGGTTACCGGACCGGCAGCCGAAGCTCAAGCTTTTTCTGATTGTTGGACTGAGGGTATGCCTAGCGTATCATCGGAAGTGGTTACACGGCTGCGTGTGTTTGAAGCCAGAACAGTGGCTGATGTGCCGCTTTCTCCGGGGAAGTTACGTTTGGCAGGTATAAGTGACCATCCACTTATGACACAATGGATTGCCGTTTTTTCGGAGGCAATCGGTGAACCTACGGATGTTGACAGCGCCAAAAGCACTACCCAGCAGTACATCAAGGATAGGCAACTACATATCTGGGATGACGGTGGTCCGGTCTTGATCGCTACAGAAACTCGTCCGACTAGGAATGGGATAACAATCAGCACGGTCTACACACCGCCGGAGCATCGTAATAAGGGCTATGCGACTTCATGCGTTTGGTCGTTGACAAAGACACTGCTTTCAGGTCGCTACTCATTTTGCAGCCTATATACGGATTTATCAAATCCAACTTCTAACAGTATCTACACCAAAATTGGATATATACCTTTGGGAGATGCACTATCGTTTGATTTCGTGCCCTCAGCGAATTAGAACCGAACACCGCGTCTATCCGTTCAGGAGGCGACCGATGCAAGATTTCGACTATACGCTGACATGGTATCACGGATCTCAGCAAGAATTGACCACGCTCAGGGTTGGAAGTTCAATAACACAGGACAAAACTGTGGCGAAAGCATTCTCTCACAGACCGTCGCTGCTCACTATGTCTGAGGGCGGTACGGTTAAGCATGACGGCGTGACTTCCGGTTATCTCTATACCGTTGTCGATGAGATCGGTCCTGATGATGTGCATCCACATCCTCACCCGGTAAATGCCACTCGCTGGGAGTGGCTGACCAACCGAGAATTGAAGTTGAAATTAATCGAACAGACTATTGTGACAGACGAAGAACGTCTGACAGACCAAGGGATCACAGAGATGAAACGGAAACAGGAGGAAAGGGGCGAGCAGACTTTCGCGGAGGAATATGTTTGATAATAATACAGATTGGAGAATGATGCACGCTTGACTTCCGATACAGCAGCATCCCAGTTATATTTCGCCGCGGTCTACTCGCAATCCGGCGGCGAGACTAGCCTGCGTTCCCATGCACACATTGGGGATATCGACGTATTCAGGGATGTCTGTTTCTCTGTGGTAATTTGGATCAACGTAAGGGAATGATCCCAGATTTGCCACCGCTATCGGATAACCCGCGTTGATGTAGGAGCCGTCATCATCACCGGGTGATTTTCGCTGAATTTTCTCTTGTATTAATCCGATGTCGTAAATTTTGTTCACATCAGCCATCAGATCGGCAAAACGCTCGCCTTCAGGTTTGGTATAGAGGGTTACATTTGTCCGGCGCCCTGCATCAATATCCGCCTGCGACTTGCCCCCTAGAGAATCCAGATTGAAGATAGCGACCAGATTATCTCCTCGCGATTTCGAGTTTTGCGCCGCTGTCACACTGGTCCAAGGCACATGTTCTTCGTTACAGAACAGAAACCAGATGGATCGCTGAGAAGGGTAATCTTTCAGAACACGTGCTATTTCCATCGTTCCCACCGTACCTACCGCATTGTCATAAGCCCCGGGAGAATCCACCCAACTTTGGGAATCCTTATGCGAAAGGAACAGGATAATCTCTTCAGGATAAACGGCGCCCTGCTTTTTGGCATAGAGGTTGTAGGCAGTATACCAGAGTGCATCAGAAGCCGGCGGAGCGTATCGGAGTGCTTTCGGCTTAGAGGTGTCGCACCCAAATGGTTGGACTTGAACACCTTCTTTCTCCACCGGATATCCCCACGATTCTAAGTTTCGTTGGATAAAATCGTCGGCTTCGTACAAAGTGTTTGTAGCGTGACCGGGGATAGTATAACTCAACTTCCGATAGGGCAAAGGCGCTTTCGACAAATAGAAGAGATTGCGTCTTAACTGCTCTGGGTCAACCTGCTTAATCCGGTCGGGAATAATGTCTCGTGTCATCCTTGTGCTTCCCTTCTATGGGCTCTGACATGACCATCCTATTTTAGGAGATAACTCGACTAATTAAAATGAAAAAAATAAACTTTCTAAGAAATCAGACACGGTATCGCTTCGCCGGGCTCAGTGCGATGTGATGAGCGAAATTTGAAAAGACAATCGTGGGAAGACGTGGAGGGTTGTGAGATTAAATGGAAGACAAACCGTGAAAGTCAAAGGAAAAATCCGTCAAGATAACAGTGCCCTTAGTTACTGCCCCGAGTGCTGGATTGCATGAATCCAACCTTATGCGGCGGAGGGCAGGGAATACTATCGATGCGGGGGTGTGGGTATGATGGCAGTCGTCTCATCGCGTTCTACCGCAAATGTGTTGTCACATTTTGCCAGACAGTGAGTTTTTGCATTATTCCGTTGGTGCCGTCATCGAATGGGAGGGGAAGATTCTCTTATTCTACCGAAGATTGTACCCATTCCGCTATACAATTGTTGCGGGGCATTGGGACTTGGACGATGAGACACCGGAGGCCGCCGTTGCGCGTGAAATAGCGGAGGAGGCGGGGATTGAGTTCCGTCCTGACAAGCCGGTATTTGTGGAAACCTTGGAGGAGCCGCGTCGTCGCGGTACGGATTTCCACGAATGGCGATTGTAGCGAGAGACCGTAAATCGAAATACGGCGACGCTATTCGACGTAGCAGATATCATCGGGTCGTACGCCGCTGATGAGATAAAGGGACTTGATGTAACGATTCCAACCGAATACTTCAAAAATTCTAGATATTACCTGATGAGGCGTGACTGTTAAAGTTCTCCGATACGGAACACTGTGCTTTTTTGCTTCTAGGCTAACAATTTCCGAATAATATCAGACTTGGATAGCTTCTACCGAATCTTTAGCGATTGGGATCGGTTTTTCGATAACGAAGTCATGAAAGTGAGTTGCGTTGAAGTCAACATAAGCGAGACTGAACGTCTCAATCTGTGGATCGTATCGCTTTGACAGGTCTGGAAATAGGATTATTCCAGAATCTACTCGGTAGATGTCTGCTTCTTCATCTATAATTCATCGTTTTAATTGGACACTCGATAATTGTTTGCTGATGTGTATTGGTATCCCATATCTCTGTGTGCGTTACGATTGGCAGGTTCTTTCGTATGGCTTCAAGAATAGCTGCGTTGCCATCAAGGGCTTGGATAGACGATGCTGTTTGCAGATCAAATAGAGGTCCTCCCCAACATTCCTTCGCTGGTCTATACTCAACGTAGATATCGTTGCGGTAGGTACGTCGTCTGAATACCGCTGAGTGTTCTTCTAGAAAAACTGGGATAACGTCGTTGTTTGGATTCACGAAAAGATCCCTCTTCGCAAAAGTGTGTTCACTCTTACACGAGCCACACTGGTAATAGTCGTTGAACTTTCCCATCCGAATCGTCTATCAACCGGCATCGGGATTCGACCCAGAATCGGGATGCAGTGCCATTGCCGACAGAGTTGATAAAAGAGAGTCCATATCAAGGCAATTCATTGGTATTTCCATTCGGTGCAGTTGGGATATAAGAGTATCTTTTCACTGCATCAACTACAACAGTATGGCACCTCTAATGCAAATATTCCGTTCTTTGACCTTCACCTGCACCATAACTGGAATCTTGGATCGACTCACATCAGTAATCTTGGCAATAAAAGCCTAGGAAACGCCTCAAGCAAGCAACTTTGTGATTTTCTGCTGTTTGCCATCACCCTCGTCTGTACGTTGGCTTCTCCATTGAGAACAGAGGCATGCCCCTACGCTATCTATGAGTGAGTGATCCAACGGTCTTTTCAATTGTTGACTCCCAAAGTCAGGCGGTTATTCCGATCTGTGATATAATGCGGGAACTATTGCCTAAGTGTTCTACTCGCTAAGTATTTTACTCGCCGAGTGAACCACGAAGCTCTTAGCTTGTTAAAATTACCAAAGCAAGAACTCGCGAAACTGACTCCCTTTGAATGTTGAACTTTAAGTTATCGAAAAGACGCTCACCCCACCCGCCTCGTCACCAACAGCAATATGCTGGTCATTCGGTGACCAAACGAGGCTTGTGACCCCCTCTGCCAGAGCGGCTTTATGAACCGCCAGAGAACTGATTCTGCCTCGCAATTGCCAGACGTAGGCCAGACCGTCGGTGCCGCCTGATGCCAGCAGTTTTCCGCGATGTTGAAAACGCACAACGCTGAGAAAATCCTGATGCCCGGAAAGCGTAATGGGTTTAGTACCTGCCGGGCCGCGACCGGAACAATCCCACACCGTAACTTCCTGACCGCCTCCGGTAGCCAAGTATCGACTCGTGGCATCCCATGAGAGTTCTCGCACTTTCGTCGGATAGCCAGTCATTTGCAAGTCCTCACCGGTAGACATAATCCAGAAGTGTACAGTCGAATCTTGATCTCCGGTGGCGATGTGTTTGCCGTCAGGGCTCCACGCAATCACGAGTGATGAGCCTTGCCATTCCAATCGGTGGAGGGCTTCCGACTGTTGCGGGTCCCACAGCGTGGCACCGCCGTAGGTAATCGAGGCAAGTTGCTTTACACGCGGTTTCCACTGGAGACCAGAAATCGTGCTCTGATGGTCGGGATATTCGCGAACTAGCTCACCGACAGCGTTCCAGAGTTTCAACTTACGACCCGCGGCAGAGGCGAGTATCGGTTTTTCGCCGCCACTCCAAGATAGGTGCTCAACCCATGCTGCGCCCCCGTCAAGCGAATGGGTCGCTTCGCCACTTGTCATATCCCACAACCGAATTGTCCCATCTTGTCCTGCACTTGCAAGCACCTTGCCGTCTGGACGCCATGCGATCGACATTGTACCGAATTCATGCCCTTCGAAGGCATGGATAACCGCTCGACGATGCCCTTCAAAAATTGTCACCGGACCGAGAACCGACGCGGCAGCGATGTATTTCCCATCAGGGGACCACGCCAGATCAATGACGTGGTCGCTGATGGTTGCCGTCCAATTTTCGCGCAGTTGAGAGGGCTGGAGAATGCGGTTGCTCAGGTTGTTCAAGCGAGACATGCTTCAAACCCTTCAGTCAATTCGGCCCGGTCGAGGTTGCGCCCGATGAAGATGAGGCTATTGTAGCGCGGTTCACCATCCCACGGGCGGTCGGGGCGACCGTCAAAGAGCATATGAACACCTTGGAAGACGAATCGGTTTGTCTGCCCCTTGATGCTCAGAATACCTTTCATGCGGAAGATGTCGAGACCCTTTGTCTGAAGCAGATTGCCAATCCAATCGTTCAGCCGGTCGGAGTCGAGGTCGCCGGGGGTTGTGATGCCGACCGATGTGACTTCGTCGTCATGTTCGTGGTCTGGTTTAAATTCGCGGTCAACAACTGGCTCGACAAGGGCGCCGCTGCCAAAGAGTTGTGCTTGAAATTCGTCAGGGTGATGCTCGGTGAACAGCGCGTAAGCGCCGGGGCGGTCGATCTGCACGTCAAAGCGTAATTCGTCCGCTGTGAGATTCAACCTCATGAGTTGTCCATTCGGTTGAATGGCGCCACCCGCAAATAGTTCATGCTCGGCATCGGAGAAAACCATAACAACTGGCTCGACAGCGGCCTTCAAAGCTTCATCGGTTGACTCATTTACGGGCGCCAACGCGACTTTCATCGTCGGGTCGGGACCTTCTTGGAGAACCAGTTCATGCGTGCCTGCCGAAAGGTTATAAAGGCCAGCCCATTCAAAGGGATACTCCGGTTCCATAAACTGTGGGTCAACCTCCATTGCCCGGTCCAGATCAAACCCGCCGACATTGAGAATTGTGTCCATTTCAACCACGGCGTTTTTCGTTCGATAAATCTTCGCCGCACCGTTCATGCCGCGAATTCTGGCTTCCAGTTGATCTAACTCTGTCTCGGTCACAAGGTCAATCTTGTTCAACAAAATGACATCGGCAAAGGCAATCTGTTCACGCGCCTCGTCGCTGTCATCGATGTGCTGCCAGATGTGTTTGGCATCCACCACCGTCGTGACGGAATCTAGTTGCAGTTTCTCCTGCATTTCGGTGTCCATGAAGAACGTCTGAGCAACTGGCCCGGGGTCCGCAAGCCCTGTGGTTTCGACCATGATGTAGTCGAACTTATCGCGACGCTTCATCAGATTCCCCAAAATACGGATGAGATCACCGCGTACCGTGCAGCAGATGCAACCATTGTTCATCTCGAAAATCTCTTCTTCGGCACCGATGACCAAATCATTATCGACGCCGACCTCGCCAAACTCGTTCTTGATGACGGCGATACGTTTGCCGTGGTTCTCGGTGAGAATACGGTTGAGAAGCGTGGTTTTACCAGAACCCAAAAAGCCCGTCAACACAGTGACGGGGACTTGATTGTTTAGCATGGCGTTCATCTTTCTCTCCTTGTTGAATTTAGCCAGCGGTCAAGCTAACGATGTCCGTCTGCTTCACCTCCACCAGCGGTTTGTGAATCTTGTATTGCCGGGGCTTTCCGGGCGTCTCCATGATTGCAATGACCGTTTCAATAGGCGGGCAGCCTTCTTCGGTGCATTGCAACTGAGTAATCATCACAGAGACGTCTTCTGATAAGCCAAAGGCTTGGGAGACCCACGATTTGACTTGGACGAGTTGCCGTGGGTCACTCCCTTTTTGCGAATCGAAAAAATTTTGCACTGTTGTATGCCCTCCTTTCTTCGCATATGATGCTGTTGCGCTACCTGAAATATCGCCACGAATCGGTCATCGCACACGATTCTGACCAGATTTTTCTCAAGTCCGCGGTCTCTATTCTGCGGGAGGCGTGTACGGAACAACGCCAACTAGTTGCAGAGCTCTCTACACCGTCTGTCATCAAGCTCGTATCAATGCAGCAACTCTGTACGACAGGAACCTGCCCGGCGAATGTCCTGTCCCCAACACCACAACTGTTGGTCCAACAGCGTCGTCCCGATCTTCCTGACCTTGTTCAATGCATCTAACCAACGCGCAGAATCGTCGCCAGTTCTGCCAAACATGACTTATTTCCCCATTAGAAGCCGCTTTCACTTCTTCACAAGGTCACGAAGCAATTCAAAAGCGTCGTCAAGAATTGCATCTTGGCGTGTTTTCTCTGTAGCTTGGCACGCTTCAAAGCGCGATTGCAACTCAGTAGCGTCGATTCCGCCATACTCACCGATAAAGACTAACCGCGTGCCGGGTTTCTCGTCGCCCCATGGCTCACCAATGATCAGACGCGCCCGTTGGCCGACAACGTGGACGATTCCCTTCCCGCTCGGAATATCGTCAAGGTAAACAAACCCTTTGGCGCGGTAGATCGTCGCCGGTAAGGTTTTCACTGCATGACGCACTGCCTGATGTGACAGCGGTCTGTCGGTCGTATAACTCCACGTATTAAAGACCAACGTATGGTCGCGTTCGTGATGGTGTTCATCCTCAAGGTCATGCGCATGGTCGTGGTCATGCGCATGACCGTCGGCATGGACGTGAACATCCAAGCCCGATTTCCCTGAAAAGCGGCGGAGGTCGTATGTCCCGACGCCGAGCACCAAATCGAGCGGAACCTTACCGTATGTGGTTTCGAGGATACGCGCCCTCGGAACAAGGTCTTTGACAAAGTCTACCAATTCCTCCCGTTTTTCATCATTGACCAAGTCTACCTTGTTCAGCACCACGATGTCTGCCATAGCGATTTGGTCTAACGCGAGCTCCCGATTCTTACCGTCTACCTGATCAATCTGCTCGGAATCAACCACGGTCAGCATACTGTCCACTCGCGCCCCCGACCGCAATTCACGCGCCAGGAAGGTCAATGAAACCGCCATAGGGTCAGATACGCCGCTGGTCTCAACGACGATATACTCCGGCGGGTTTGGGTGCTGAATCAATTGTACCATGGCCTCAAGCAGGTCGTTGCGAATTGAGCAGCAGATACACCCGTTGGAAAGGTTAATGGTGGATTCTCCAGAGACGCCGGAGACCAACTCGGCGTCAATGTTAATCTCTCCAAAATCGTTGACCAATACCGCCACGCGCAATCCGTGGTCGGCATTGAGAATGTGGTTGAGCAGGGAGGTTTTGCCCGCGCCTAAAAAGCCGCTGATGATGGTCACCGGAATCGGTTCTGTGCAGTCTTGGATGTCAGTCATCCTCTTACTCATTGAATTATAGATTGCTTGAATTTGTGGATTCGTCACGCTGACTGAGCATCTTGAGTCTCCGAATTGAGAACTGGTTTCATCACTCAGCCACTAAAATCCATCCGGGTGAACGCCTATTCGCCCCAATATTCCAGCAGCATGTGCAGCCGACCGGTGACTGAGGCTGGGCGCCACCGGGGTCTCAAACGCACGAGGTTCAGCGACCTCTTTGGCACCCGACTTGCCGGAGTCTACTTCGGCGCCGGATGGATTGGAGCGTCCTCGGCTGACGAGAAAGGTGGAGGCACTAATGACCTTTTTGACACGAGGCGTATAGCAGATGGGGCATTCGACAACCACGTCGTCCAACTGTGCAAGGGAAAGCCGTTCCTCGAAGAAAATATCACGTTCGGGACATTCAAATTCATAAATCGGCATTGCGTGTTTCCTGATTAATCTGGGTACTTAAACGTCCGATTCAATTGCCGATAGCGTCTCACGCTTCAGGTCTTCACTGCTTCCGATAAGCTAACTCAGCTCTCAAGGCGTTCACGATGGTATCTATGTTGTAACGCATCAACCCGATATACGTCCCTTCTGGAGTTCCGGGCGTTCCCATCGCATCGGCGAAAAGACTGCCGCTGATTTCGACCTCGAACCCCTTTGCTCGAACAGCGGCTTGAACAGCCTCGATGCCTTGCGACGGGCTTGAGGTTTCGACGAACATCGCCGGTATTCGATTTTCAATAATAAACGCCGCCAGTTCTCTGACATCGGCGACGCCCGCTTCCGTTTCTGTGTTCAACCCTTGAAGCCCACGCACCTCGAAACCGTAAGCGCGTCCGAGGTAACCGAACGCATCGTGCGTCGTGACGAGAATGCGACGCTGAGCGGGTATCTGTGCCGCGAGGTTTTGTAGGTCGTCATGCAGTGTATTCAACACTGCCAAGTAATTCTTCGCGTTAGAACGATAATATTCGGCATTATGCGGGTCGGCTTGAGCCAACGTGTCTCGAACCCTTTCAACTGCTTTCATCCAGAGCGTCACATCGTGCCAGACATGTGGGTCGTAACTGCCCTGAAATTCGGATGATGTCCGAAGTTGTGAGCGTGGGGTCCCAGACGTGACGGCGACGACTTTCGTTTTATCCGCCATCTTATCGAAGACGGCGCCTATAATTTTCGCTTCGAGATTCAAGCCATTGTAGAAGATAATCTGAGCGTCCTTTAGCCGTTCGACATCTCCCGCTGTCGGTTTATAGAGATGCGGGTCAACTCCTTCACCGACAATCCCGGTGACATCAATCCTATCTCGGCCAATATTTTCCAAAATATCGGTAATCATGCTGATAGTTGCGACGACGCGAAGTTTTTTCTCTGCCGTAGAATTTGCATTTGCGGAGTCTTCTGAGTTTTCCTTTTGGCATCCGCCAGCAACCATCAGCAGTAACACCAACAAACACAAACTCGTCTTGAGAAATTGCCGATCCATGCTGTCAACTCCTTCTGAATATGTTATTTGGACTTACGCAGCGCGTTCATATCTCCCCTGATAAAGGGATTAGTGGTTCATTCGCTAAGTATTTAATGCTTACGAGACTATCAAAAGAAGCCTGCTCTACCACCCCGGTAGGTGCGGTTTCTAACCGCACCGACACCCAACACTTAACCATATTTACCTAGAAAATAAACCACTTAGGGGGTTAAGATTAAAAATCTACCTCTGTGTACCATATTTACGCAAGTTATGTTATAATATAACGCTCACTTCTAAATATGTTATAACATAACACATTAGAAGTCAAGTCAAAAATAGAATCTTCTAGGGCCATATAATTTTCCCGTAATTCGATCTCCCGGTCGAGGCTACGGCGGGGCAAGATGCCCTCCTACGGATTCGGGTTGTTCCAAAACCAGTCAAAAAACGGAAAACTAGATAGCCCTATGGAATCTTCTATGTAGGAGGAGTTGACTGAATCTTTAACGAAGAAAACAAGACGGGATAGTCCTTCTTTTCCAGTAAAGCAAAGGCGTTCTGAATTCATTGACAAAAACGGCGTTATGTCATAACATAACATACACCTTCATTTTTAAGGAGCTAGGGATATGTCTTTTACGGATGCGGAAAACACAACATGTGAAGCCTTTCCTAAGCCAACCCATGACCATTCTCAGTGTGTCAAAGACGCATTGGCAAAGGCTTTGGCGATCTGTCAGGCGCGAGGCGTGCGATTCACCGAGCTGCGGAAACAGGTTCTTGAACTCGTGTGCGCCAGCCACAAGCCAATCGGCGCCTACGATATTCTTGACACCTTTCAAAAACGCGGCCGGAAAACCGCACCGCCAACCGTCTACCGAGCCCTCGAATTTCTGCTTGAGCAAGGCTTGATCCATAGGATTGCTTCGTTAAACGCCTATATCGGGTGTGACTTCCCACAGGAACCTCATCGCGGCCAGTTTGTCGTCTGCAAATTGTGTGGCGAGTCAACTGAGCTAGTCAGTCACACGATCGAGAAGTGTATTGCTGTCGCCGCCGAGAAACTTGACTTTCAGGTACAATCCAGAGTGATCGAGATTCTTGGCATCTGCTCAGTCTGCCAATGAGTATTCCGCGATCGTTTATTCGCGAGCACAAAGCGTGATAAGCGAGTCTTTTCTTGTGTGCCTTTCCGCGCTTTGGTGGCTGCTTCAGATGAGAAGCTGTGCGTCATAGTACCAGAAAACAGAACCCAAACACAGATAACGCTCAAATGGCTTTGATGCCAGATAATTTGCGTCTACACCATCAACCGGAATCCAGGAGAGAATCCGAATCTAACTATGGCAGAGATTAATTGAGCGGTTGAAGACCTCGCGTTCGATTGAAATGAACAAGGGGGATCGGCTCGCATCAGTAGTCTTGGCAATAGAAGCCTTTGAAACGCCTAAAGAAAACAACAATCCGTTCTAGTTAGCGTTGGCGTTTGGGAATACAGTGGTTGGGCAAAACGGAAATCGGTGAGAGACCATGCGCAGAAGAGACTGTTTCACGCTTTAAATTCATCCCCTCAACCGAGTGAACTCCAACACTTTATCTGTAAATCCGAACTGGAGTAACGTAGAAGACAACTCGGCGTAAAAAATTAGATGCGCTTTCCCTGTGTGTGCTGTTGCGCCATTCCATTCAAGCTTGTTAAAGAGTCTTTAGTCTACGAAGTTCAATCCACAGTCGATCGACTTGATGTGAAAGTTCCTCGAGTGGGCAATTATTGTCAATAACGAAATGCGCGAATTTTACCTTTTCGGATAACGGCATCTGGGCGCTGATTCGCGCCTGTGCCTCCTCGACGCTTAGGGGACGACTTTCTTCAATGCTCCTTTCCAAAAGGCGCTGCAGTTGGTTTTCGGGGGACGTAGTCACGACTACGATAACATCTACCAGATGGTGGCGTCCACCTTCAACGAGCAGCGGCACGTCGATTACCACGACACAGTTCGAATCTTCAGCAACGAGTCGTCGCGCTTCAGATTGGGAGCGTTGAAGAATTGGCGGATGCATGATCGCGTTCAACTGTTCGCGCTTGGCATTGTCAGCAAACACGATCGCGCCGAGTCTTTTGCGGCTAACATCACCCGATGGGTCGAGGATATCCGGTCCGAATGCTTCAATCAGTTCCTCCATCAGAGGACTTCCGCGCTTGAGTAACTCGTGGCCAATCTCATCAAGGTTGATGGTGAATGCCCCCTTCTCCGCCAATAGTCGCGAGACAGTCGTTTTCCCGCTGGCAATCCCTCCAGTAACTCCCAGAATTATACCGCGTCCGGGATCGATTGGTTTGGTCGGCTTGTTTTTCATGAGTAACTAATGGTCCGAGGCATTATTTGTAAAGGCTCACTGTCAATTTTTGACCATGCCGCCATCCACATTCAGAGTCTGTCCGGTTATATTCATCCCATCATCGGACACGAAATATACGACTGCCCGACCGATGTCTTCAACCATCTGCTCTCTCCTTAACGGCGTCGAACTAAACATATCCGGATATTTGCCGTGGGCTATACCGACGAACCACTCTCTCGGGTCCTGACCCTGAAATTCCGGTATGTTAGTTACCATCCGCCGGGAGTTGTTCTCCCAGTCGTCCGTGTAGACTATTCCCGGACAGACACTGTTCACATTGATATTGTGCGGGCCGAGCCTTTCCGCAAGTGTCTGCGTATAGCTGATTAGCCCCGCCTTCATGGCGCTGTAGGATTGGGGTACTACGCGCTCTTGCAACTTGAGCGGCAGCGCAACACGCCCAGCAATTGATGCGATGTTCACAATCTTGCCGCTTTTCTGCTCCATCAGATGCGGCACGACGGCCTCACACATGAGCACAGGAGCCTTTAGATTCTGTTCATACATATTGTCCCACAGGTCTATCCATCGCGAAAGAGGTCCGGCATCGGCGTTGTTCCACGTCTTGGGTCCGGCGCCGACATTGTTTACCAGAATATCGATTTTGCCAAAAGCGTTCAGCGTTTCCTTTACTACGTGCGTAATCGCGTCCGGCTTTGTTATATCGCACGGCATCGCGAGCGCCCTGCGTCCCAGCGCTTCAACCTCGCCAGCGGTGCGTGCTGTTGTGTCTTCGCTATATGAGTTGACAACCACGTCGGCACCTTCTTCGGCAAGACACAGGGTGATCGAACGACCAATGCCTCTGCCCGCTGCAGTTACTATAGCTACTTTATTCGAGAGTTTCATTCTAATCTCCTTCCATTATAACGGTCTGTAGTGAAATCTCTTTACCACATGTCTACGAATCGCAGGTGAGATATTTACATGATAATCATAATTCGCCGCGTTCTGCAACATGCTTAACTCAAACTGCTACTAACACGTTTTAGTCATGCACCGCCGTTATTAATTGAGAATGGTTCATTAATCGCGGAGACTTCGTGGCTATCAAGCGACTGAATAAGGAGTGCGATAGAGGTGGTGAAGATTTTTGTAAACACCAAAACCTATTGCTTCTAAGCCCCACAGAGGCGACACGTATGTAGCAGACATCAATTAAAACAAAAAAATCTTCCTACAAATATCCAAAAATGGCTTCACCACCAATTCTTCAAACACGCTCCTAGCCGCACAGTTGCCTATGTTATAATATTTTCAAACCAGACGCAGATCTCAGAATTGACCTTACCTCTGTTCGTGCATGATTCCTAGCGATAAAACGAATAAACCGGCAAGCCTGTTATAAGGCGGACAATCACCCAAGCACCGCCAACCATGTATTCACCTAAGATGAGACCCAGAAAGAGTGGCAATGCTTTGCGGTATAGCCCGATTCCGCCAACCTTCAGAATAATTACCTTTGCCGCCCAACTCACCAGTATAGAGAACCACAGCCAACTGAAGGTTAATGAACCGCTTGCCACCGCGTAACCTGCAGGATGGAACGGCCAGAGAGGAATAAGCCTTCGCAACCACCACAGCGCGCCTGTAAAGACGAAACCGCCGAACATGGCGATGACTCCTCCAACGCTTGTTTCCGTTGGTTTAAACAGCCACTGATGCAACGACGAATAAGCGCGTAAAGCGAGGCCGCCTTCGCCCACGACTGCGTCCGAACTGTGGGATACGGCTAGATATGCCCAGAATGCGGCGAGTATTCCGACAACAGTCGCAAGCACCATGGCTAGAACAAGCCGGTGTGAATTCATGCCCGATTCTCCGCCAAGTTTAAACCCTTCGAGTGCGTGAGGCATCGGGTGGGCACGGTAACCTCTGTTAAATGTGATATATAACGCCATCATCGTTAAACTACCGGGCGATAATACCCGACTTCCAAAAACGGAAATAAAGAACTGGCGTGGATTCACCAAGAAGAGTTCATGCGTTGGAGAACCGACCTCGGCGCGGATGCGACTCACGCTGATGGCGAGGAGGTAGTAAATCAGGAAATAGACCAATATCGTCCAAACAGCCATACCTCCGCTATACGAAAAACTGATGAGAAAAACCAAGCCTGCCGCCAAGCCGATTACCGCCCAGCGATAAATCATGGGTTCTTGCCGTTCATACGCTTGTGGTTTGCGAAGGCTCTTGACGATTGCAACGACGTGACGACGCGCGCCTATGATTGCAAATATGGCGAGTGCCAAAAATGCGCCGAACGCCTGTTGTCCATCGAAAGCGATGCTCCCGTAGGAGTCCACAAATCCGGTAGCTGTGTTTACTCCAAGCGCCTTTATCACTACACGCTGCGCCTTCCAGAACAAATAAAAGAACCAAACAGAGAAAGACATGTCCGATGGCATTAGAAAACCTAACCCCACGGCAAACGGGAGTATGTATAGAGGAGTCCATCCGATGACGTTCCATGGACTGTCGGTGAAGAATTGACCAATCTCCGCTTTACGTACCGGAATTTCCACAAATGCAGGCACAAAGGCGTGTATACCGTTTATCAAATTTATACCACCGGCGATGGCGAATCCAAGCCACATCATATTGGACTTTAACAATCTGCCCTTCGGTCGAGTCATTTCGAGTGGCAACTGGATGATTGGATAAGCCAGGCGCTCCCGTTCCACCCACTGTTTTCTTATCAAAATGTCCAAGCAGATCAGTGTCCATACGAGCGCAGTCAAGAAAAGCGTCCACCAGAATATAGGTCGCAACCAATATTCCAAGTGCGCTTTGGTGTAAAAGGTATTCCCGCCCCGATAAAAGTCATCCAAACGCGACAAATTATCCAAGGTTAACCAGCGCGGAAGATATTTCCAGAAGAGCTGCTGCCATTCATTCTCGGTGGTAGCGTACTGAAATCCGTAAGGTATGGTTGGCAGGAGCGTCTGCATCATGTCGTGTCCGGAAATCGCCGACGAAAGCGAAAGAATGATGTAGACGACTAGCAGTTCCCCCTGTTGGAGTGCAAAATTAGGTAAAACACGTTGAATCAGGAAATTTATTACGGTCAGTATCATCAACGTAATAATAACATTGTAGATTAGCGACAACGTGGTGGGTAGGGTGCTCCAAAACAACAGGTGGTTAGCCATGATGAAATACGTGTTAATCGGGATGAGCAGCAGTCCCAAAATCACGGCTCGTAGTGTGACCCCGGCATTAGGGTTTTGATTGATTTGGCTGTCCTTTGTCATACGGAGAGGAGGTTGCGTCTAAGGTTCATGTTAGACAATTCCACAACTAAACCGTCCGGTGCGTCCGCAACATAAGGGGCGACTAGGCGCAGCTAAAAGGTTGTTATGGACCTGAGCAGGGTAGGTGCGTGAGTAGGGAGAATTGCAAAATAAGGGTAGACGCGGGGACGAGGCAGCACAAGCTGACGTTTCTATGAGACTTGTTTCTTATAGTGTTCATGCTGGTATAGCCGCATCGTTGGGACGAAAATGCTCATTGAAGAAGTGTTGAATGTCCAGTTGTTTACTGACTTCCATTTGGATTTGCTGGAGTATTGAATGAGAGTAGTACTCGATTCTCAGCATTAGCAGATAGGCGATGACCTTGATTGCCAAAGTGGCATAGACGCCCTGTCTGCCACGCAATCTCATTTGACGAATCTGCAAGACGGTCTTGAGAGCACGCCAGGACTGCTCGATGCCATGATGTTGCTGCCAGATGGCCAGTATCTCACATGCTCGCAACTTCCGACCAAACATCATTACGGCCTTGAGTTGCCCTCCTTGTCGAAACAGCAACAATATCAGTTTCCCGGAGGTTGGACTCTGGGCTTGGCAACGTGCGACCGGTGTGTTTCCACACCCCCATTGACCTTCTATCAATTCGATTTGACGCTTATGTTCACTCAATGGCAGATGACTTGAGCCACAATGGTCTCAAAAACTTCTGGCTTGGAAGTGTTAGCGCGTCCTTGTTTGCCGACAGGGGGTACTACCAAGGGAATGACCATGCACCCAATCTTGATGGTGATACCAAGAATATGTCATCGACAAGACTCGACCCAAACGGTCTATCACTGTGTCGTCGACGCCAATAGTCACACGCGTACGAGAGTGCGTCGAGGCACTCTTGCCTTCAAGTTCCTGCAAAAGCTCAACAGCCAATTCACTCCCCATCAGCATCAACTGACGTCTCCATTGATAGATACTCCAAAACTTCAATTCTTCGTACAGTTGACTCTTGGGTATATCCAATCTCTGGGCCAATTGGTTGGGCGTATAGTAGCCGAAAACATGTCCTACTACCAACATCAACAGCACTTCTATTGCTTCCTCCCAATTGTCGCGGAACTTGCTATAAAGAAGCCACCGATAAAATCGAAGCGATTCGTTCAACCTTTCTAGCATCGTAGCCATCCTCCGGGAGCGTTCTCATCCAAGGGTAACGCTTTATCCCAGAGGTGTCAAGCTTTTCTCATTCTGCAACTGTTTAGTGTATCAATCTGTTTTGGGAATGTTGGTTCGTCGTACTACAGTTTAATCCCTGTTCCTACCCATGAGGGTGATGTGGGGTAATTTAGGAGCGATCTCCAGGTCGCGATTTCCTGTTGGCGCGTAAGTTCTGGACTGAACTAATCAATTATCATACTTATCTCTGCATAGCTCGCTATCTTGAGAGCTTTATTCCGCCCCAGGTGAGAGCCAGCTTGCCAGCAGCGTTGACAGCCAGTCCTTCGGCTCTAAAATTCCGTTTGACTTCATCTGCGCTTAGAGTTCTATCGTAGATGCTGACTTCATCGATGAGACCGAAGGTAAAACCCTCATCACCCTCATCTCCGTTCATGAGGGAACCTATCGCTCCGGTACCCCCCAACACGGTATTCAGTTTCCTTGGCTGATTTCCCCATTTAAGACCGGGAGGGTCTTTCTTATCGAATTCACCATTTATGTATATTCTCAAAAGCTCGCCATCATAAGTAATGGTGATGTTATTCCACACACCTCTTTCCATCATGCCATCTGATTGCATATCTGCGTGCCCGCCCACGAAAAAGCCCGTTCCCCCATTACATACCATCATACCAGAAATGTTCGTATCACCGAGCGAACCCCACTGAAAAACGGATCCGCACGCACCGGGGACTGAATCAAGCTTAACCCATGCGGACAGAGTCCTGGGGTCGTTTCGATCCGGCAGGTTTGAGTCATCGAATTCAACACGACCAGGAATAGGGTCCAGCGCTTCGCCAAATTTGCCTCGATCAACTATCTCCGCAGGTCCAACAATGGTTCCATGACTCTCTCCCCAAACGTCATTAACAGTAATTCCATCTATATGCACTTTATCAAAGGTCCAATAGCTGTTCAGACCATCTGTAACGACTGCACATTCTGCGGTATCTATAAGCCAAGGCATTGTTACCAGAACAGTTGTGATAAGGACTGCGGTCAAAGTCAATTTTGCTCTCAATTTACTTTCGCCCCTTTTTTTGGTAAGCGTTCAGGTAGTGTATGGATTGACTCGGTGAGGTGTTTAAGCTGTGGGGTTCGGAAGTAGGGACGGGGCATCTCCGCCTTTAATGTGCGCGTTACAGGCCGCTATGAGATATTGAAGTACGTTGCGACTCTGTTGCTTGAGCGCGGCCACCGTCGTCATCATCCGCTCCACAAAGCGGCTTCCGTTTTCATCTTTTTTCTTCAAGAAAGCGGGTGAAAATCTATTGGATGCCATTTTTTCTTTAGATCTGTCTTTGAATCCGAGAGAGGAAACTGTCCAGAAAGTGGGAAGGAACAAAAGGGTGTTTTCCTTGGGCGTTTGATTATATCATCCTATCAAATATTGGATGCCAGTATTAGATGCAATTTTTCGGCAGGAATTTCAAACGCGAAATGGACGAAAATGGCAAAAGAACGGTGGCTTAGATGCCCATCATCACTGGGCTTGTGCCAAAGTCCGAAATATCACACGTTCCTTTCTTTGGGGTATACTTCGAACAACGGCAATCCATACGAGCCTTCTCCGACCTGGGGAACGCTTCCAGGCGGCATTAATGGCGGAGGCAACAGGGTCTCTGTCCTGTCTGCGGTCAACTCATCACAAAGGAAACGGGCTGGCACAATCATCATATCCAATGGCGCGTCTATGGCGGCAGTGACGACCTAGACAACCGGGTGCTGCTGCATCCCAACTGTCACCAACAGGTGCATAGTCTGGGTTACGACGGAGTGGTGCTGCGTCCTCACGGGGACGTTCGAGAGGCGTGAGCGGCTTGAGGTTAAAATCTCACGAGCCGTTCTTGTGCGAAGGAGGCGCAATCCTCCCGAGCTACCCGGCGGGGATATGCAAAAACCCCGAATTTGGAACCCTCCATAATAAGTTAGTGAGCACGCGGCAAAATCAAAACCTGACAGCGTTCGCTGTCCCCTTGTAAACCCTCAAGCGCAATTTTCTTTGTCACTAATAATCACCTCGGATTTCACCAGATTATCTGTTCCTTACTTGCCGTCCAGCCCAGGTCAATTGTCCAGGTAGCGCGGGTGACGACGCTGGCAGCCTCAGAGCATAAGTAAGCGACAAGAGCTGCCACCTCCCGCGGCTCAGGAAGCCGCTTGATGTAGCGCCCTTGACTTCGGTACACTGTCGGCTGCTGAATGTGAATCATTCGACCCGAGCCAGGATCAGCCGAAAAACGGGTAGAGTCGTGTTCCCGACATTATCCCCAGCAGATTCCAAATGCAGCCGATTGCGTATTCGCCCAAGATGAGGCCAAGGAAAAAAGGGAATGCATTACGATACGCTTTGAGACCTCCGTATTTGAGGATTACCCATTTGATAATCCAACCCACCAGAAACGAGAACCAGATAAGATTAATGAGCCATCCGCTTGTGGATAGGGCATAGCCAACCGGATGTAACGGCCACCACAAAAACCGGGTACGGAGAAACATCATTATCAAGGAAAAAGAGAGGCCAATCCCAATAAAGCCCAGTTCAGGATAGCTCGTGTTGCCTGGATAGCGAAGCCACCGCTCCAGGCGGTTAAAGGATTCCCATGGAATGCCCACATATCCCGTAAAACCCGAAGCGACGCCCTCTTCATAGGCAGCATGGAGCCATATCCAAAAAGAAGACACAACGCCAACCGCAACAGCTATCATCATAGCGGCGGCAAGCCTTCTGGCGTTCATGCCCACCCGTTCCGCCATCTTGAAACCTTCTAATTGATGAGGCATTGGATGACTTGCCATTGCCCGGTCAGTGAAAAATAGATAAGTCAGCATCATCAGATTTTTCCCGCCCAGACTCCGTGATCCCAATGCCGCAACAAGGATTTTATCTGGCCCCACCAAATATAACGAGTGGTTTGGCGGCCCAAGTTCCGCGCGCATCCGCGTGACGGTCGTTTGGCGGGCAGATTTTGAAGGACGTGAATCTCGCGACGCAATTCCTAACGGACGGGTAAACGATCCGGCCCATTGGAACCGCAATGTCGAGAACCCGGATACAATCTGGGATATAACCAGCTTTCGACAAGACTGGCCAGCGACTAGAAGAAAGGGGCATGGACTTATACAGCTTGCCGAAGGCTGTACTACTTCGGGTAACACGCCAATACCGGAGTCGCCAAGATTCAGAAATGGCACCATCGAGTTGGAGATGTCGTGGAACGATGATGACAGCGTGGGGGTCACTTTTCGAACGAGTGGTGACAGAGGCTATTTAGTTGTATTCGGATACAATGAAACAATTGCGCTAATGTTGCATGACCTGAGACGTGGTTGCGCAGAAACCGGGCTGTGTCTAAGCGAGCCTCGGGCAGACGGCAAGCACTGTGACGAACCAGCATGGCCAGGTGGCGAATGGATTGAAATGGTATTACTCGCAGACGTCGGCTTCGAGGTTGATGGGAAGAAGGCTGGCCACCGTAGAGGAGTTGACAACCGTGGCATACTCCCGCAAGATCACAAACACCCGCTTTATGGACGCATCCAAGCCATCGGGAGGCAGATTGATATCTGGTATATGCCGATGGATAAAAAGTTTGACAGAGGCAAGCTGGGGGAACCAATGATTAGCGTCAGAGATAGCAAGTATCTGTCGGGTCAGGTTGGCATCTGGCATGAGAGTTGGTCGAACGGTATTATTGACAACCTAACTATCACAGACGCGAAGGGCTTTGCCGTTGATAGCCAGGGCAAATTAGCTACTGAGTGGGGTGCTATCAAGGCTTCCAAGTAATCAACTGCAATGTGTAAATTGTGCCACCGCCTGTTTTTCACACTTTACTATAATCTTGACAGTGGGGGTCATTTTAGATATGCTGTGGTGGTACGCTAGGTGTTTTCGACGATTCAATCATAAACGGGCTTAAAGCTCTAGGCTACGGAGGCGTCATCGTAGTTTAGCCCCTTGTGGGCGTTGGGTGTGCACGAATTAGCATAACCTAGCATTATAAGGAAATGAGTGTAATTCAATTTTCACCCAAATTCAGAAAGCGCGAGGGAGAAATTACAATGAAAACTTCAGCAACATGGTTCACCTTAACATGCATTGGTTTAATCGGCGTCAGCCTGGTGTTCACAAACATAGGTTCTGCCGAAATCGATCCGACCACTGTTGTCGCGGCGTACCTTTTTGATAACGAGGAGTCTGACGATGTTCTAATAGATTGGTCTGGAAATCACAACCATGGTGAAATTAACCGTAAAGTCGACTTTGTAGAGGGGAAGTTCGGCAAGGCAATACACTTTAATCCGAGCAGAAACAATTTCATTGACCTCGGAAAACCCTTGTTGAATGATCTTGAAGAGTTTACAATTGTTGTCTGGGTCAATAAAGACGCCGAGGATTGGACTGGTTCTTCAGGCATCGTGGGGCAACATGATGTTATTGAATGGTATCTGAGTAGGAGAAGCACCCTTATGCTGATGGCGTACCCGCTAACAGAGACACATAAGAAGAAAGACGTTCACGTTCATCCTCATGACCAGGCAGGATGTTTAAATGCCAAAATCTGTATCAGCGCACTCCTCAAATTGCCAGGTCCTGACTTTAAATGGGAAGATGAAGAGAGCTGGGTTCATTTGGCGGCCATTGGGGACGCAGCAATTATGAGGAACACGCGTAACGCGGCAAGAGGGGTACAGAAACGTGTTAACAAGTTGAACATTGGTCCAATAACCTCCTATGGATCATCGATATACTCTACGAAAATTGGAGGCGGCGGGATTCTTGCCCCTAAGGAGGGAGCCCCAGATTTTTTTAGTGGCGCCATTGACGAACTGGCTATTTTCAATGTAGCGCTGAGCCTGGATGATATTAAAACCCTCATGGCGGAAGGATTGGAATCAATTGGCCTCCAGGGTAAGGCCGTTGAACCGGCTGGGAAACTTTCTGTGACATGGGGCGAGTTGAAAAACGGAAGATAATATTTGCATTTTTTGGACTTACCCCCAGTTTTTGGGGAGGGTACACCGAGAGCAGTTTGAAAGGCCTAAGAGCCTGTTTGAAGAGTACATTTGTAGGGTGCGCACTGCGCACCAGCCTGTAACAGCCCCAGCGGGGATCAAACGAGTGAATAGCGAGTGCGATAGAGATTCCACAGGTATGTAGCAGACAACACTAAATACATAACGAAACTTCCCACAAATGACCAAAAATGACTTTGCTACCGATTATTCAAACAGGCTCTAAGGTGTGAGAAAGTCTGTTGAGATATGGTATATTCCCCTCCTTTGTGAAACGCATTAAGTTTAACAAAGTAGGGATTTATGAAAGTGAAACACGCTGTGAAAAAGCGAATCTCGCCAGAAGAAATGATGACCACTGTGTCGCCGATTTTCCAGGGGACCTTGAGTCAACCGCAACTGAAGAATACAGTGCTGCTCATCGCCATAGCGATGAGCAAGCGTTCCGTTTCAACGAGCTAGCGCGGCATCTGCCGATAGCCGTCAAAGCGGAAAAGACGAAACAGAAGCGGCTTTCCCGATTCGTTAAATCCAAACTGCCGATAGCAGCAATGCAAGAAAAATGACTCACCTTTGTACTAAGTTCGGTTGACATTTGAAAATTGAACCAATATTGGGTCAATTTCCGTAGGGGTTGGGTTTCCCAACCCGCTGGGCGAGGAAACCTCGCCCCTACGATAGGGACTTATCGACGAATTATGGACACGCCTTACATAAATGTCAACACAACCTAATACCTAATGGTGCATTCTGCGTAGTGGCGACTTCAGTCGCTAAAAAGAGCGATTAAAATCGCTACTACAGGCTAATGTATCACCGAAAGATAGAATTGGTATGAAAAAGGTGTATCTAATGCGTCATGGTAAAGTGTTGATACTGATTGATGAGACCAAGCTAATTGGAGGTCACAAAGTGATAGTGGCCGCGATTCCTTCCCGTCAGCGAGCTATCCCCAGGGCAAACGCGGCTGTGAATCTTTTTGAGTTTTAAAAATGTCAACCCGATGCTGACGAAGAACGAACCGTAATTCCACTTGATGGATTTTCATTTCGATTGCATACTGGGAAGCGTTGGTCGCCCTAGGTTTCGGTTGATTCGTTAATCCAAGGAGATAACCAAATGAGTACCACAAACAAAGGAGAGGATGTAATAGCCGCTTACGTCCGCGAGGGCGAGCGGATGGCTTATGCACTTGGCAATCGCGGGCCGATTAAATTCAACTCCGACGGCACGCTAGACAAGGACATCCTGGATGCCTACTTCAGTTGTGGCTTCTATGTATTCGAAGGGGTTGCAAAAATTGAAGAACTCGAAGACCTGCAGGCGGATTTAGAGTACGTGTTTGAGCGAGCACCGCACACCAAGGACGCACTGGTTGACTCAAAAGGACGGCCTGCATTGGGGACCGAGTTTGCGCGGCCGACTTTCCATTTTGCTAAGCCGTTGAGCGACCCTATCGGTGGCACGTCGGCAAACAATGGTCGCCACCCGGCCAAGATGACTGAACTAGAGCCTCCCACCGACGCCCCGGAATTTGTGATTAGCGGGATCGCTCGCCCGCTAGAGATTATGGATTCCTGCTTAAGGCTCTACGGTCATCCGCAGTTGTTGTCCATCGCAGAACAAATCAACGGACCCGATTTCACCCCGTTCCAAGAGTTCATAGTTGTCAAGCCACAGGCGTTGGGGCCATCTGTCGCCTGGCACCAGGATGGGACCACACACTGGGACAAGCCTGACTGGGACGAGGACACACACGGGTTTAATTTTATGTTCCAGTATTACGGTAGCACTGCGACCAACGGGGTTTGGGTGATTCCCGGATCTCACAAACAGGGCAAACTGGACATCAAGGGGATGATCGCAGCCAACGGCGGCTCCGATCGTTTGCCCGAGGCAGTACCGATGGTGTGCAAGCCTGGCGATGTGGTCATGGCCAATCGCCAAGTCTTGCACGCCTCTTTTCCAAACTCCTCTCCGTACAAGCGGGTGAGTTTCAACTTTGGATTCCACCGCCGCTCTTCCGTACTGGGTGTTCGGCGAAAGCAGTACGATGACCAAGTGGTCGTTTACGACGAGGAGCGCATCTTGGAAAGGTCCCGTTTGATCGCCTTGGCCATCGATGCTCGGCAACAACGCTTCCTCAATGAGCCACGCTACGCATACCAGCCCTTGGTTGGACAAGAGAATGCCAATCGGTGGAGCGAGGAGATGAGGGAAAGCATCCTAACAAACTACACCTTGCGGGACCTCGGACTTTGAGGACGGCTCCGAGGGAGGACAGTGAAACAACCCTCGAATTGCGCCGAATCAATGGCTGCAAACACTCGACCAAATGTTCAATCCATACTTTGAGCTGTATGAAGAACCCCTCTATCAAACTACGGTTGGCATTACACCCATTCCCAAAAACGATTGGTCCAAAGTAATAACCGCCATTTCATCGAAAGCCGCCTACGTCTCCAAATTCCTGATGAACGAAATGCCCGACAATATGGAAGACGCTTTCTCCGACCTGGCTCTGAGCCCACTGCCCCGCAGCCGAAAGGACTTTCAGACGGACTGCTCACGCCATTCGCCGAATTGACCATTCGGGGCGGCGAACAGGTGCTGCATGCACGCGTGACCCGATCCGCTGTCGCAGACTTGGGTTTGACTACGGATAGTGATATTTATGCATTGGTGAAGTCCGTGAGTTTTGATCGTGACGCCTGACTTTAGTCAACGGAGGGAGAGATGACGCAGCCGCTCAAGAGCCCCGGTGCGAAAATGATGTATTTGATCAAACGGCGCCCGGAGACATCGCGAGAAGAACTCGTTGCTCACTGGTTTGCCAATCACATGCCCATCGTTATTGCCGGCCAGGCTGAGCGGGCCGCACGCGGAAAATTGCACGCCACGCGCTACATTGCGACATTGTTCGACCCGGACAAGGCCGGCGAGCACCCTTGGGATGGCGTTGCGCAGCTTTGGTGGGAGAAGCCCTTACCCGTTCCGGCCACGTCCCACGGCACCGAACCGACGGATACGTTTCAAGAAAAGGCGGAGCCCTATATTCCCTGGGCTACCACGGAGTACGTCGTTATGGACGGATCCGAGCGTCTACCTGTCGTGGCTTTGACATTAAACGAGCCCTTTCCCACAACGCGTACGGGGTTTTTCAAGATCGCGTTTCTCGTGGCGGCCAAGACGAATACCGACTTCGATGCGCTGTTTGCGCACTGGCTTGATGTCCACGTTCCGAACGTTACCTCAGTCATGCACCAAGTCGGCGGTTTTCGCTACGTCGTCAGCCACAGCCTGAACCCGGAACAGGAGCCCTACGCGGGCATGGCGGAATTGTATTTTCCTGATGCGTCAGGCTGGCAGCGCTACCGCGAGACGATAGAACCCGATGGCATGGAGCGCTGGGTCAGTGACACCGAGACCCTGGCGCTGCGCGCCCATACTGAGATGATCGGCATTCCCTGATTGTTGGAGGCGGCCTACCAACCGCAAGTTTGGGGCTTTGTCGTGTATTACAGGTCGATATCCACGCCCACTGGGCAATGGTCCGAACCCAGGGCGTCGGGCCAGATGAAAGCATCTTTTACCCGCCGCACCGCACTTGCTATATTAAACATACTCTACGGAGGAAGGAAGTCTACTGAAGTGGGAAAGGGAACAATGCAACAGAACGGAACGCGGTTAGCCGGAAAAGTCGCGATTGTGACAGGGGCGGGAGCGCGTTGCGAGGTGACTGGCACGGGCCAAGCTACAGCAATTCTCTTCGCTAGGCAAGGCGCCAAGGTTCTGCTAGCGGATTTGGACGAGAGCAATGCCGCGAAAACCCTCGACACGATTAAGGATGTAGGCGGCGAGGCGTCCATATTTGTCGCCGATGTAACGAAGAACGCGGATTGTCAGGCGATGGTTGAAGCTGCTGTGTCACGTTACGGCGGATTGCACATCCTATTCAACAATGCGGGTCTCGCTGGCGCAAAGACCGTTGTTGATGTAGAAGAAGATGCCTGGGACCGTGTCGTAGAGGTCAATCTCAAGGGTACAATGCTGGCTTGCAAACACGCCATCCCGCAGATGATAGCGAGTGGCAGCGGGTCGATTATCAATATTTCTTCTATTGACGGTATGCGCGCGGGGTGGGGACCAAATATTCCCTATGCCGCAGCCAAGGGTGGTGTCATTGCTATGACCAGGAACATGGCGGTACATCACGGACGGGACAACATTAGGGTCAATTCCATTGCCCCCGGACATGTTTGGGGGTCGTTTGTAGGCATGATTGCGGAAGAATCGCGCGATCTCCGTAGACGTGGGACGTCCCTAGGCACCGAGGGCACTGCGTGGGATGTGGCGTGGGCAGGAGTATTTCTGGCAAGTGACGAGGCCCGTTGGATTTCCGGTGTAGTGTTGCCAGTTGATGCTGGCACGTTGGCAGCTACGCCGCTTGCGCTATTGGAGCACTTACGCTAAATTACGTTCAGCCATCATTGAACAGCACATACCTCAATATGTCCAATTCCACATATATTGATGCAATGCTAAACCTTGGGCTTACAGATACTTCTATACCACACATAGTCTAATCCCTCCGGGGCATACACCGACTAATAAATTCCCGACTCAATACCAAATCTCCGCAACGCATTTCCTCTAACATCCGCCTATCCGTAATTTAAGTGCGTCGCCTTGCCCAACCGACCAAACACCGGCCCGCCCAACGTTCTCTCCATTGATGCAGATTTACAGCTTGCTGCGGTGTTCATATTTTATGACGGATGCAGAGCGTCCAACATACAAGGGTTCGGTGAGGCAGTAGATGTAGAGGTTAAAAAATCTCCAATCCTAAAAACTGGGGGTGAATCAGGCTGCATTTTGGACTTGACATCTATATGTATATGCGTGATTATAGTGGGGATTTCCCCGCAACAAAAGGGGTAACGTGTTATGCCCCTACAACCCGAAGCGCGATATGTCTCGTGCTGCGTCAACGACCTAATTTTCTGTGTTTATGGAGTACTTTGTGGTTTGGTAATCCGTTGCCGCTCGCTTAGTTTCAAGGTACCGTTAAGCGGGAAGATTACAATTGCGGAGCCGCAAACTAAAGTGCACCGTTTATTGTGGAAGATTAGATTAATCTATAAACTTAAATCTATAAACTAGGGAGATCGTAGACATGAAAACTACCACACTACTCACCATTACCGTGCTGCTAGCGTTCACGGTGATTGGTCAGGCAAATGCTAAGGTCGTTTGGCATGCGGATTTTGAACCTGACGCCACGACGAAAGCTATTCCTGGCCCAGAGGTAAATAACCCCGACAATTGGAATGACCTCGTCGAAATGCCAGATATATTCTGGGACATATCGGATGTCGGAGCAGAGTATCCAGATTCTGGAAGAGCCGCAGGCGAGAAGGCACTCATACAGATTACGGAAGGTTGTGCTGTATCCGGGCATACCGAGTTGCCGTTTTCTCCAGAATTCACCGATGGTATTATCGATTTGGAGGCGTCTTGGGCCGACGATGACACTTGGGGCGTTACTTTCCGACGTACCCCTGCCGCGCTAACTTATTTCGACATCGCTGAGGTTATGCCCTTTGTTAACACGGACGCTTGGGCCACGGGATATATGGTGACGTTCGGATGGAATGAATCGCAGTCTGTCCAGTTAGTTGATCTGGCAGACGGTTGCGGCGTCCCTGGCGGATGCCTAAATTATCGACGAGGGCCGGATGTTAATGGTCCAGACGGCGGTCCGGATGGTATCCCCGATCCCGAGACGTCGTGGGAGTGTGACTGGGATTATACAGATATTGACGGGGGCGGGGTTAGCAAGCGCATTGCCGGAGCGTGGCACGGCTATACTGCGATCGATCCCGCTTTCGGGGACCCTCCCGGGCAGCGCGGACAGCTTCCGATGGATCACAGCATTGTAATGTACTTGCGGGTTGAAGTGTTCGGCGATAGCATTAAGGTCTGGTTTGGGCCCAAGTATGCCGAAGACGCTGAAGAAATAGTTGCGTCGCAGGCCCACCTTTTTCCTCTACAACCAGACAACGCTCCGAATGTTAATGGTACTACCCCAGTCAATCGCGAGACAGTCGCGGCGGGTCTCGTAGAACCAATTCTTGACGTCAGGGATTCTAAGTATGGGTCTGGCAATGTTGGAATCTATCTGGAGAGTATGAAAGAAGGTTTACTTGACAACATTACCGTTACCGATGCGGATGGCTTGCCTGCGGCTACTGCTGTTGACGCCAGGGGCAAATTGACCACTCAATGGGGAGCTATCAAAAGTTCCAAGTAATTCTACAATGCATGAAACACAGGCCAGGTATTTGTGCCTGTGTTTCACATATCACACAACTTAATCTTCGTTCCTGGCTACTGTGTGGGGACTTCTGCAGTTTAGAAAAGCAGGGGGCAAGTTACTCAATGGGCTTTCACGCCTAGGTGATTTGCTATCCTGCTTTTTTATTTAGCTTGATTGCGTAGATTCCCTTCCTGTTAATCGTGTAGGCATTCCTCAACAACCGATTCATCCGCTTCTAAACCACCAGGGGAGACGGGAATTGGTGCGCCTTCCTCCATGATGGGGGAAGGTTGGGATGGGGGTGATAAAAGTCTCATTTCAAACTTCAATTGGTATTACCCAGCCGTTCGAGCAGCTCCGCACCGTTCATCGGCATCAGTCCAATTCAGAACCGCCGGTGACACTAATGGCGATGCCCGTGAGGTAATCCGACTCGGACGAAGCGAGAAATGCCGCCGTCCTGGCAACATCAGATCCATCCGCAACTCGTCATAAGGGAGTCATCGCGACCCGGTTGTTGATAAATTCCTCACGCCTCTTACTCGTCCTCCAGGTTTCTGGTGACACAAGCTCCGATGGCATCGCGGCTGCTATTAGCCTGTCCGTTCTGAATCTTCGGCGGTTGGGGAGATAGCGTTGACGTTGATGTGGTTAGCCCCTAACTCGCTTGCGAGACACTGCGCAAAAATAAGCAGCGCGGCCTTAGAGACGCAGTAGGCAGCAAAACGGGGTCTAGCATGTCTACCTGACGTAGAGGCAATCCTGAACTTCGGTCTCTTAAACTCTGGGTCAGGACAAGCCTGCGGCCTGTCTCTGGCTTGACCGGCTAAGGGAGGTAAAATTAGTGTTCCCCCGCTAGTGATGAATCTAATCGTTCCGACGTTCGAACGCTTTTAATTCCAGTCCACCGGTGATTCGAAAGTGCCTAGCAGGGTGCGGCGAATCCAGTCCAACCCTTGGACGACCAACCATCGATGAACGTGGTCTGTGGCTTGATAGTGGCGGCCATTTTTGAATAAACACCTCTCTCCCGGACCGTGGAGACAAATACAGGTCGAGTTGTCTTCAAATGGACCTAGCAAAGCGAGACCGATTCCATCGGCATCAGGTGGTCGCACACTTCTAGCAAGGGATTCTGCCAGTGATTGCTTGTCAGTATTCGCGGGGTTGGTAGTGAAACCGTCAGTTGTCAACACTTCGTTCAGATTTCTTGACCAGGAGTTCGTGGCAATCAAATCCGCAAAGCCTGCCACGGTCAAGTCTCTGGCAACTTGACCGTCCGTAAGCGTATCGGCTATGCCGAGTTTTAGAGATCGTTTGACCAGCAGACCGCCTACTACCTCGGGTACCGTTTCATTGCCCACACCGTAAACAGCAATCCCCAACCGCTTCCGAAGTTCAGTTTCCATCCCATCGACCAGTTCATCCGCCTCCGCCTCAGTGTCTGCTTTGGCTGTGATTCTCACATCGGTCTGCCCCGAATGCGCCGCCAATCCGACAGTGGGATTTCCTCCGGTCATCAGATCGCCGATTCCGCGATCAATGTTGCTTTCACCCACTGCGCAAGTGCGCAAAACTCGGATTCTCGTCACCTTGATGCCGCCAATCCGCTCAATCAACAAAGGGATAACCGCGTTGTCGAGCATGTGCTGAAGTTCACGCGGCACGCCGGGCAGGGAGATGATGCAGCCTCTTCCGCCCACATCTTCACTCAGGAAACAGGGGGCAGTGCCAACCGGATTCGTGAGCGGCATCGCGCCTTCGGGCAGATAGGCTTGGCGTCGGTTGTTTTCTGCCATTTTCCGCCCAAACCCTCGGAAGCGCTCCGCAATCTCCGCTTCTAGTTGGCCGCTGTATACTAACCGGCGCCCGGTCGCGTTTGCCGCGGCTTGGCGCGTCACATCGTCAACGGTTGGTCCGATACCGCCAGACGTGATAACCACATCCGAGCGGTCTAAAGCAAGGTTCAAGACATCGGTGATGCGTGCGTCGTTGTCGCCAACTGTGGTTTTGTAGTATAAGTCTAGCCCGATGTTTCGAAGGGCTATTGCAAGTTTGTTGGCGTTCGTGTCAACAAGCTCGCCTAGCAAAAGTTCGCTGCCGATCATTACTATTTCTGCATGCATGTCATTTCCCTAGTTCGTAAGATGAGGTATATTCAAGTATCAAAATATTTGGGATTTATTCCGACCGCCCATCTCTTCGACATTTGCGTATAGACACATCTTCGGAATGCCGAACCCGAGAAGGACAGATTACCGAATCATGTTACAGACTGAATTTCCTTGGAAACGTCTCGCTGCATCGTCGGTCTGATTATCACTTCCGGTATGTTGGCTCTTTGCGGAAGGCTTGCAATGAAATTGATAAGCTCCGAAGTATCCTCGACATCCACCATTGTTGCACGAGCTTCTGCCGATGGCGGCACTGGCCGCAGATCAAGAATGGGTGTATTAATCTCACCCGGCATAATCACGCTCGCTCTTACTCCGGTATTCAACAAATCGACATTGAGAAACTGCGTGAAGTTGTTCACGGCCGCCTTCGCCGCTCCGTAAGCCGGTCCACCAAAAGGTCCCGGCTGTATCGCGGCAACTGACGACACGTTGATAATAGTTCCGCTCTTTGCCTCCAACATAAAGGGTACTACCGCTCTGGTGCAGAAGATTGTGCCAATCAGATTGGAATCGACGACCTGGCGAGTCTCCTCGGGCGTCATATTCAAGAGACGGCGGTTCGCGGAGCTGTGTCCGGCGTTGTTCACGAGCACGTCAATTCTGCCAAAGGCTTCGATTACATCCTTTGCCATCTGTTGAGCAGCTTCATAATCCGCGACATTGAATGCATAAGCCAGCGCAGAACTGCCAGCAGCCTCAATCTCGTCTTTTACCGCTTCCACTTTCGAGGCAGTTCGTCCTACAAGCGCGATTTTCGCTCCGTTCTGCGCCATCAACAGCGCGGCGCCACGACCGATTCCACTTCCACCTCCTGTAACTATACAGACCTTATCTTGCAATCCCATTTTTCACCTCGTAGATAGTCTAGAAGCTTGTTTGAAAAAGCACCTTTAGCGACACTATACGACCAGTAGGAGCCTACATCACAACGCCATCAGGGAAACATGAGCGCTGTATCGGAACGACCAGCTTGAGGACTTTCTGAAGAACTTCCGCAGGCGTACCGAGCGCGTCAACCAGGTTCACAAGCGATGCGGAATAGTAGTCGATTAGAGGCTGCGTCTCCTGTTCATAGACTTTCAAACGGTGGCGTATGACATCTTCGCGAGCATCATCGGCGCGGTTCTCTTTAATCGCCCGTCGGCTCAGCCTGCCAACCATCGCGTCTTCATCTTTACAGCCCAGATGGATAAGACTAAGAACTTGAATGTGTTCATCCATTAACCGCGCTTGGTTAAGGTTCCGCGGAATCCCATCAAGCATCAATAGTTCACTATTCGATTTATATGTGCCCTCCGCGATTAGATTCCGCGTGTGCTCCTCCCACATCTTGACTGTCAGGTCGTCGGGTACGAGTGCGCCACGCGACGAATAATCGGCGAAGATTTTTCCCAGTTCGGAGGCGGTATCGAGCGATCGAAAAACATCGCCTGAAGCAACGTGAAGAAATCCGGGAATCGATCCGAGAATTTTTCCCTGTGTGCCTTTTCCGGCGCCCGGGGGACCAAATAGTAGTATCGTTCGGTAGCGTGAATCGTTCTGCATTATCCTCCTCAAGTAACGAAAATTGAAATAGGCTGACGTTGCGACTGCTCAAGGAAAAGCTGAAGGAACAACTCGTAAAAAAATATACTTGGATACAAGCCTATATCATCTATTATAAATTGACCGACTGAAGAATACCAGAAAATTAGTCTGAACTTACGTCCCTCACTTAAACAGACAATGGAGGAGATTCGAGATGGAAATCCTCACCAAATTCGTGCCTACGTGCTGACCGTTCTGTTAATGGGAAATCCACTTAATCTTGCGATCCGATTCTGGGGCGCTATCACAATGGCGTTTATTTGTAAGAAATTTCGGCACTAAATATCAACTCGAAGAAAAGAAAGAAACAGAGCGGCGGATAACGTCACGAAAACCAGTACCAGCAGCAACGAATCCACAGTCGCATCGTTTAGCGATTCGCCGAAGCTATAGCGATCTTTGAATTTCGGAATGGCGTCAAAAGGCACCGGTTCCCACGAAATCGCCAATCGAAAAAAGAGTGCATGGGGGCTTTCCGAGTCTGCTTTGTCTACTTCGACGAGGAAGTCTCGAAACTTGGACATATAAATCTTGACTTGGGATAGAAACTGTAAGTGGCGAGAAAAGCCCGTTCCCGCAAGAGATTCAATGGCGTATTGGACAGCGGCTGCGGGCGACAGGCGTGCCAACGATCTTGCGTACGCGACCTGATCTAGTTGCGCTCTCAAATGTTCCTCCAGGAATCTCTCGTCGCCGAGGGATTCTTCGAGATGGTACTCGCCCCACAACAAGGTAACCTCCGCAGGAGGAATCTGACGCGGGTCAAAATCCGTATCAAGCAATCCGCGATCCAGATATTTCTGTGTCACCTGCTGATACACTTCCTCACGCCGCTGTCGGAATTCGTCGCTGGTCATTGCCGGCTTAAGGCTTCTGACAACCAATCCTACCGTGTTCGGTATCAGAATCACCCAGACGACCCAGATTAACGTGAGAACCATCAGACTTGATGGCGATTGCCGGGCGCGAGAGGAAACCAGCAGTCCCAATGTGATAAAGATGGCTATGTAGACGAAGCCTATCAGGACGATCGCCCCCAACCGCGCCCAGTCGCTTGCGGCTAACTGGATGCTGCCCGAGGTATAAAGCAGGAAGAGATTGACCAACACTGCCATGAGAAGTGGGAGACCAATGCTTATCAGCGCCCCAAGAAATTTGCCGCCCAACACGACATGTCGCGGAACGCTGTTGGCGAGCATCAACCTTAGCGTCCCGCGCGCCCGTTCCCCGGAGATGGCGTCGAAAGTGAACAGGATTGCAGCAAAACTCAACACAACTCTAATCAGAAATGCCCAATCCATCTGAGTAGAATCCGGCAGGAAGTTCCACAGACTCGGGTTGCTTTGAGGATAAGTCATCCGCCAGATACCGTTGAACCGGGCGGGGTAGTCTCCCCACCACCTTTCCAATGGTCTTCCATCGGTATTTTTGGCAAGATAGGCTTCTCCGCCATTCGCACAAAACGAAAGTGCGGAAGGCTGCTTATGAAGTTCGCCGGGGCCATACAAAACTAACACCTGAAAGCTCTCTGCGTGGAGCGCCATCTCTTTGAGCTCGTCGGCTACGTTTCGATGGTAATCGCCCATCTGCTCGTTGTATCTACCGAGGGACACAACGGCATTGGCAACCATTACAGTGAGCATTAACAGCACAATCAGCGCGAATCGAAGGCTCATCATGTTGTCGTAAAGTTCGCGTTTTGCGATGCTAAAAATCATAGGAAACTCGCCAATGTGGGATTGGTTGGAGATTGCACAACTGCTTACGTATTGGGAACTCTATCGCACGGGATTTAAGCAACTTCCAAGAAAAAACTTACATGTCAACCTAGGCCCCAACCGCTCCTGCTGGATCGGCAAATCCAGCAGGCCCTTATGCATCCATTAAGTTCCGAGTCTTTCGTATCGGAGGATTGAGAATGGCGTGAAAAAAAAATCTTCCAACCTTCCCCTCTTCCCTCCTTCCAATCCTACTCTTCCCAGTCGATACGGAAGATAAACTTTCATATTAAAACTTGCTTACTATGGGAACTCTATCGCATTCGCTATCAGGATCACTATCGCGCTCATTATCCATTCGCTTGATCTCATTTTATCGCTCGCTGGATCCTATATGGCCTGCCTACGAAAGATCAGAAAGACTGCCACAAATATCGCAAAGTTGATCGATAGCAACAGAATCAGATCGGGAATAACGCCAATAATATCACTTCCCAAATCTGCGCGCTGATAGGAAAACTGCGGTAAATCGTCCCAACGCACTCTGCCTTTGTCATGGGAAAACCATTGCCTGGAGGAAAAGGCTTTCTTCTCATGTAGATATTCAATCAGTGCGCGCCGATGCTTCCGGCTTGACTCCGCGAAACGATCTATCCCTTGGAAATCTGTGCCCGCCAAAGCCTCAGTTGCCAAATCATAAGTTGCCGCCGGCGAAAGACGTATCGCCATCCGCACAACATGTGTTTTGGCGCCGTACGTCTCATCAAGCGCTATTTTTCGAACCAGCCACGTCTTTTCCGCAGCTCGAAGCCGGGATGATTCCAAGAGCTGGTTATGGGATTGCACATCCGGGACGAACAGCTCTTTGTCTTCGTCAATTTTATCAAATCCGTACGTCCACCAAAATCTGTGGTGAAGCAGGGTCTGTTTGTTGTAACCGCCGGAATATTTGAGATGGTCACCCTGACCAATGCGCGCAGGATAGCTATAAGCACGTACGGAGTTCTCTTTGACCGAAGCTCGCTCATCGGCATCATACCGTTCCCAGATCTGTTCAATCTCGGACAGGGCAGCATTTAACTTTTCGTCTATGGTTATCAATCGATCGAGGGTTGCAACGGTTAGACTTGGATAAACTAGCACTAGCATCACCCACACAAACATGACAAACACCAACGCCGTCGCGGTACGACGTGAAACTGTCGAAATAAGCAATCCAATCAGATAAAACGTGGAAAGGTAAATCACGGACGCCGGCAGAATTACAAGTATCCGTAGAAAATCCTCGCCCGAGAAGGCAATCGATCTTGAGGACGTCAACAAAAACAGCGCCAGCAGGACACTGATAATCAGCGAAACAGTTAGACAAACCATCGCGCTCGCATACTTCGCCAGAAGAATGAGACTTCGAGGCACCGGGTTGGTCGCCATTAACCGAAGAGTATGCGCTTCGCGTTCGCCAGCAATCGCGTCATAAGCGAACAGTAATGCCATTAGGCTCAGGACAACTTGGAAGATAAAGACCAAATCCATGCCGGAGAAGAGATTGAGAAACGGGTTAGCTACGCCATGTTGTTTTGCGTCCAGCAGAGTAGGCACATATTGGTGATGAACATGCACGGTGTTTCCAAGTCGTTTGTCGAGCCCCTGGTTAAAGATGCTAAGGGGGTTCGGGGGGCGATCCACGTACAGCCGCAGTTGCGAATAGGTCATGGCATCGGTTATATCTTCGCGATGCGTATTCACGGCGGTGTTGTAGACCCTCAGACGGTGTTCGTAATCTTGGAGTAGTACAATGGTACTGACAATGACCAGTACGAGGCAGGTGACGACAGCGACAAAAAATCGAAGTGTCATCAGATTTGCTAGCAGTTCTCGACGGAATAGTATCAGAAACATTGGATTGACTGGGAGTTTGTACAATTCACCCGGTGCAGGAGCGATTAGTCAATGAACAGTGGGCGCGATAAAAATTTACCCAGGGTTCTCACTGTTGATGACACCGCGAGAATGACGAAAGTTCACCCATCGCAAGCAAATCTCGCTCCTACATAAGGTGCACGAAAAATGAGGAAAAGAGAGGGATTCGACGATTTGATCGTTGAGATTCGCTAATACAAACAGAAGAGCACAAGTCCGAACATCAAAGAAGAACGAATGTCCCTACTAGCCTGCGTCAGCGGATCGCCGATCATTGATGTAGTTTTTGAACTGTGTTCAGAGGCTTGTCCGTCTCGACGCTGAAAATGCCTTCACCTGCGCGATTTCACGATTCAATCAAGCTCCTCAACATGGCGAGGTTCGTCCCGTGCATCTCTTCCATCTTTGGCGTTTCAATGACCATCGGGACACCCGCAAATCGTGAGTCATTCAGGAGAAGTTTGAATGGAAGTGCGCCGAGATTCCCCTCGCCGATGTGTTCATGGCGATCTTTACGGCTTTGATATCCGGCTTTAGCATCGTTGAGGTGAAACGCACGAAGTCGATCCAGACCGATGATGCACTCGAATTCCTCGAAGGTCTTTTGATAGGCATCCTCGGTTCGGATATCGTAGCCTGCAACAAAGACGTGACAGGTATCGAGGCAAACGCCGAGCCTTTCCGGATATTTCGAACTGTCGATAGTCCGGTGCAGATGTTCAAAGGTGTAACCCAGATTCGATCCTTGTCCGGCGGTAGTCTCAAGCAGCACCATCACTTCGCCACCCGCCGTCTGTTCGAACAGTAGGTTGAGACTCTCGCTCAACAATCTCAACCCTTCATCTTCGCCGGCGTCAAGGTGTGCCCCCATGTGGGTTACGAAATAAGGAATTCCGAGGACATCCGCCAGTTGCAATTGGGATCGGACCTGATCGCGAGAATTCTTAAGTACATCAGGCTTGGGGGAAGTGAGGTTGGTGAGATGGATGTCGTGAATGAGAATGGATTGGATTGCGGACGCTTGCCACGACGCTTTGAAGCGGTTCGTGTCATCTTCAGTAAGCTCTTTGCTGACCCAACGGTTGGGGCTTTTCACGAAAATCTGTATTGCCTCGCAATCCAGCTTTTCTCCGTTTTCAATTGATTTATATAAACCACCAGCGGTAGACACATGGGCTCCAAGTAGCATGTTTGATTTTCTCGCTCCTTTCTCGGTTTGAAAGAGTGCCATTGTATCATAGGTTGAAAGGGTGAATCAAAAGAAATGCGCGTACACTGGGATTTCAGGATTTGAATGATTTTCGAGAATGTGTTAAAATATCGTTTCGCGAATTGGCGAAAACAACCGGAAGATCGGAGCATATTCCACGTGTGAGAGATGTTTTCTCACTAGATTATTCGTGCGGAAAACGGGGACGAATCAATGAGATTTGAGGGCAAGGTGGCATTGGTAACGGGGGCTAGTCGAGGAATTGGTAAGTCGACAGCAATCAAACTCGCAAATGAAGGCGCGGATGTGGCGGTTCATTACGTTCAATCTGCAGGAAAAGCAGCGGAGGTTCGTGAGCAGATTCACGCCATCGGACGACGGTGTATCACGGTGGCGGCTGAAGTGACTGATCGGGGAGCAGTCAATGCGATGGTCGCGAAGGTGTTAGATGAACTAGGCCGCATCGATCTGTTGGTCAATAATGCGGGGATTGTAGGTACTCAAGGGTTTGACGAGTTGACTCCCGAGCATTGGGACCGCATCATTGCCGTCAACTTAACGGGCTCTTTCAACGTGATTTGGGCAGTCAAAGATCACATGGTAGAGCAGCAGTTCGGACGTATCGTCAATTTGTCTTCAATTGCCGGGTTAGCGGTCCGCCCGCATCAACTAGCATATGGCGCTTCCAAAGCCGGGGTCATCTCTCTAACGAAATCGTTCTGTGAGCCTCTTGCCGATCATAATATTCGAATCAACTGCGTTGCCCCCGGCGCGACGAGCACTGATATGCTGGGCGAACTCTCGACGGAGATGCTGGAACATATGCGTATAACCACCCCCCTGGGCCGTGTGGGCGAACCGGAAGAAATTGCAGACATTATCGCGTTTCTATTGAGCGAGGAATCCAGTTTTATGACGGGAGCCACAGTAATCGCAAGCGGCGGACGGATTCTATTTCCTTGAGACGGCAATTATACAACAGTGGCTAGCATCAGCATCTCGGATGGTCATGGCAGATCTAGTCCCTATCCGAAGGTTTTCGATTGGATTCGGGAACATCTGCCAAGCATTAAAAGGGCGTAATTCACAAAGGAGCATTAGAAATCGACGAGAAAACTTCCAATTGGAATTCGATAATTTACCGACTTGAGCGACTTCTTGACAAAGCTGAGACGTTGATGAGCGCGACGACTTCACGTCTGCCAATTGCGGCGGCAGAAGATCTGCTTGACGAATACATTGCATTTCGATGGCGCAGTCAGAACGGGTCGGGGCATTTGCTTCCGGTTAAGCATCCCGATCTCGTGGCGATTGGCGATCTTATTGGCATTACACGTCAAATCGAGGTGGTCAATCGAAATACTCTTCAGTTTCTACGCGGTCTGCCTGCCAACCACGTTCTACTTTGGGGTGACCGCGGAACGGGCAAATCCTCGCTCATCAAAGGCATGCTTCGAGAATACGAAAGCGATGGACTGCGGTTGGTGGAGGTAAATCGAGATGGTTTGCTTCATCTTCAGGAAATCGCCGACCTGCTGTGGTCGCGCCCGGAACGGTACCTTCTTTTTTGCGACGACCTCGCCTTCAGTGAAGGGGAACCCGAGTATCGAGAGTTGAAAGCCATGTTGGAAGGCGGAATTGCGGCGCGTCCGGAGAACGTCCTAATTTACGCCACCTCGAATCGGCGGCATCTCATGCCGCGTCAGGTGAAGGAGAATCAGTTTCCCAGCACTGAAGAGGACGAGTTGTACCCTCGTGAAGCGACGGAAGAGAAGGTTTCCCTGAGCGATCGGTTTGGGCTGCGTCTCGCGTTTTACCGGATATCCCAAACCATGTATTTACAGATGATCTCACACTACGCCCGGAAACATGGCATGTCAATTCCGATAGAGGAGTTGCATCGTGCGGCGCTGGAGTGGGAGGCGTCATCCAGCGGACGTTCAGGCCGCGTTGCCCGTCAGTTCGTTGACAACCTGCAAGGACGCCTGGGATTGGAGACCAAAGAGAGCTGAGATAGTAACACGGCGTTGTTTCAGGACAAAGGCAATCAGTAATCAGAGCAGATTAATGCTGATAGGACTTTCGCAAAAAGCGAAAATAACGATAGTCTGCAATAATGTCGTGTTGCAGAGGGCTTGTAGGGAACAACGATGAAGCGAGTGAATAGCGAGCGCGATAGCCAATCCTGCGATGGAAATCCCTCGTTATCCCTACATTCTGCCACATATAAATTCTCAAACTGATCTAAAGTCGAGACAAGGTTATGAATGAACAGCTACCCCCTTTTGCATGCACTCATTCCACGGAATTCTCCAAACTGCTGTGGACGCTGCAATGTACCGTTGTCATTAGTATTTATCAAGCGAACAAGATTATCTACATTAGCGCGGGAAACTCGGACAATCTCGTTCAGTTGTCACAGGATTTCGACTCGCCTATGGGATTGGCTGCCGAGGGCAATCGCCTTGCTGTCGCGACAAAAGACGAAGTGATCATGCTGTCCTATGTACGCGCACTCGGGAGCAGTTATCCACGTCGTTCGAACACCTCCGACGGGCAATACGTGCCACAGGTGGCGCATTTTTGTGGTGAACTAAAAACACATGACCTAGTATGGGGACGGTTGGGGCTATGGCAAGTCAATACACTATTTTCATGTCTTTCCCTGAAGGACGACGGGGAAAACTTTAATCCCCGGTGGCGACCACGGTTCGTCAGCGAACTTGCGCCAGAAGATCGGTGTCACCTCAATGGTGTCGCGATGATCAATGGCCATCCCGGGTATGTCACGGCACTAGGTGAAACGAACACATCTGAAGGCTGGCGGACTAATAAAACTTCTGGCGGTATTGTCATGCACGTCGCCAGCAACGAGGTTGTACTGGGAGGATTACCGATGCCGCACACCCCGCGGATATACGATAATGAACTCTATGTGCTACTATCGGCAACGGGGGAACTTGCTCAGGTGGACACGGGGAAAGGCAGTTACGAGGTAGTTACACGATTTCCCGGATTTGTGCGCGGCATGGCGCGCTATCGGGATTATCTGTTCGTTGGATTATCGCAACTGCGTCGCAAGAGTCCGACTTTTAGTGACATACCAATTGCAAGGGAATCACCGTTTTGCGGCATTATCGCAATCCATCTGCCAAGCGGAACGACGGTTGGTCACCTTAGATATGAGAGCGTCTGTCAGGAAATCTATGACGTGCAAGCCGTTTCAGGATTACGGCGTCCTGGACTCGTTGGCCCGTCCGCACTGGGTGAACGGAGCGGTTCGCGACTTAACCCGCATGCGTCACATAGCGAATTATCGTCGATAGTTGGTGGAACCGGAAAATGAGTACAATCAATCAGGAAACCTTCAGATCTGGTTATGTTAGTATCATTGGTGAACCGAATGTCGGCAAATCGACGTTACTGAACGGGATGATGGGCGAGAAGCTGGCAATTGTAACGCCCAAACCGCAGACGACCCGCAATCGGATAATGGGGATCGTCACGACGGATTGCTACCAGCTTATATTTTTGGACACTCCCGGCATAGTCGTACCGAAATACCTGCTTCACGACGAGATGGTAAGGGCTGCTTACCGTGCAATTAAGGATGCAGACCTGATTATATATATGGTCGATGGCAGCCAGCCCCCGCCGACTCTTGAAGCGCAAATCCTTGAACGCATACACGAAACCGAGTCAAAGAAAGTATTCTTGGTCATCAACAAGATAGACCTAATCGAGGCGTCGGGTCTACTACCAACTATCGCCCAATATACGGGCAAGTACCCCTTTGATGAGATTGTCCCAATCTCTGCCAAGGATCCCGCCGATGCATTGCGGCTTCGCAATCTAGTCGTTACACATCTGCCGACTGGACCGCTCTATTTCCCGGATGATCAAATTAGTGATTTGCCCGAACGCTTTTTTGTTGCCGAAACGGTGCGGGAGAAGGTTTTTCTGAAGACTCAACAAGAGATTCCTTATGCGTCCGGAGTTACAGTTGAGGAGTTTAAACATCGCTCGAATGGAAAAATCTACATTCGGGCGATTATCTACACTGAACGATTGTCTCAGAAGCGGATCTTAATCGGCGATCGCGGAAACATGGTAAAGCAGATAGGCAGGCTCGCTCGGGAAGAAATTGAGCAATTTCTCAACGCTTCCGTATTCTTGGAATTGCAAGTCTACGTAAAAGGGGACTGGCGGCGTGATGCTAGAAAATTGAAGGACATGGGATACGCCTGAAGCAATCCAGATTCTGGCGAATATTCACGTATCACTTCCTTGCGTCGTAGGGGACACGAATCTGCGTTCCTGTACAGGCTAATAATCGACAACCGCCGAGATGTCACCGCATCCGAATGTGTTTTTCCGAATTTTTTCATTGGAACTCGCCGCGTATCGAGAGGGAGCTGGCTACCGAAAAGAAATCCCTGCCCTCCTCAACACGGTCGTTGTTGTAGTTCAAACCCAGATTAAGTTGCGCACTTAAGCGTCTGCTCAATTCGTAATTTGCGCGTACAGTTGTCTCGTACCGCTCAGATTTTTCCTCTTGATTCGCGCCAAAGCGCTCGCGTCGCACTGCGGTCGAGAGTGTGTTGCTCATTCTAAGGTCGTGTTTGAGTTTAATCCTACCAAAAAACGGCATCCAGACGCCCCTTTCTACATTTAGATTATAATCAAAAGCAAGGTTAGGCGTAACTATCAGCGAAGTACTCGTGATGGATCCGCCGCTTCTTTGTTGCTCACGAAGCGTCACACGAAGTCCAAGTGAGCTGCTAGTTTCCTGTCCCCACGATTGCCTCCAACTGATCGAAGGATTGTGCGCTGAACTCTCGCTAATCACAGTTGCAAGGTTGCGTCGATCTCGACGTGTGATGCCGTAGCGTACTTGAAAGCTTGAAGTATTCTTGGCATTAAAAAACTTCACATCTCCTTCGTAGTTTTTCGACTTAGCCCGCGACGTGGTGCTTGAGGTCTTCTGGAAGTTATTTGTAAAAGACACGTTTGTGCCCAACGATGCCCATGACCACGGGTCGACAGAACCGCGAAAAGTGTATCGTTGCCCTTGACGCGACTGGGTCCGCCGCTCATCTTCATCCGGAAAATCCAGGACACCAAGTACAGACTGCCCTGCGTCCAATCGACGAAAAGAATCTTGGACATCGAAGCTGACGTTTGTATTTAAGGCGAAGGATTTAAGGCTTTTCCGCCAAACACCCAGCCCCACATCTTTCTTTTTCCCGCGCCGTTCTCTCAACTTTCGTTCCAGTTCAGCATTATCTCGGCTAATCCAATCGCCTCGTCCATCTTCCAGTTCTTGTATTCTATCGGCGTCAACCCCCATTCGCTCCATCCTATCGAGCCGTTGTTGCCGTCGTTCCTCCATTTCTACTTGTTCGTCAAATGAATCAGGTTCTGGTGGATTCTGTTGTGAGTCAGTCTGCGGATCGCCCTCCGGTTTGCTCACGGATCCCAGTTCTTCCGGTTTCGCTTCCGGTTCTTCCTCCGGTTTGTGCAGCAGCCATCCAAACCAGACGTGAGGTCGTATATTTACTCCAAACCCGATGTTTGCGTTGATTGAGATATCTTTCTGCTGACTGAACCAGTTTTCGCGCAATCTCACGCGGTTGTTGATGGTGGGGCGCATTCCCAGAAGGTCACGGTTGAGGCGCGGCGTCATTGAGAAACTATGCTCGCGACTTGCAATTGTGAACTCCGGTTCGGAGGCTGGCGCGTCTGGAACACTTGGCTGCTTCTCGAGTATCCGCCGAACATCGTATGTTGGATTCAGGCTAAAACTGGAAATCGGACTAATATTGAGTGAAATGGAACCGTCATCAACTTTTTCATCCCGATTTCTGCTATAACCGTACCCGTAACCGGAACTGTAACCAGAACCGTAGCTGGAGCCGAAGCCGGAGGAACCGCTACTCGACGAAGCACCGGCTGCCGTTGTAGTATCGGCATCGACATCCTCGTGTCGGTATTGGAGATTGAAGCCTAACTTTGATCCAAGATTGTATTGGAATGTTCCGGTGTAAAGATCGCTAACTTGTGTGCCTTGACGTTCATTCCAAAAGTCTTGATGATTATAGGCAAGCCCGATTGACGGGAACGGAGGAAGGTTAAACCGCGCAGAGACATCTTGGTTTTTGGTTTTACTTTTTCCGCTTTGGAACGAACTGAATGAACCACGGCGGCTTTCAGTTTCGGATTCACTGTCTCGGAAGCTGTAGCTGATTGGAAGCCAACGAAAGAGATTAAGATCCGTGTCAATATTGAAATCGTCGTTCGTGGTACTAAAGCCCCTCTGTTGTTGGCGGTGGCGTCCGGTTTCACCAGCAGAACTCTCAAAATCCTTGTCTTGACTGGCATAACCCCCTCGCACGCTCAATAGGTTTCCAAGTGAAACGGACACGTTTCCGCGTCGCGCCCAACCTGAGCGTACTAGCGGATCGCTCAAGTGAATTTCATTCACCCATACTTCGCCGCTGATTTCTTCGCCGCGGTCATTGCGGATGCCGAGTAGAATACCACCGATATTTTTTATGGATAGTTGAGCGCTATTTGTTCCCCGGACAACAAATCCGTCGGGATGACCATCCGGTTGGGGCGTGGCAGATTGACTTGAATCTAATTGTTCCTCAAGAATGTCCGTTGAGGACACGATGTCCGGATATTCGTTCCGTTGGAGATCCGCGAGTTCAATTTCAATGAGTTTCCAGCCATCAAAGTCAATCTCCTGCGTGAACTCGTAGTAGTTAGTCAGATTCTCGAAGATGTCGACGTCATCCTGCTGCTGCGAGCGCGGGTCGGAAAACGGGTCTGACGATCCGTAAAACGAGCGATAGCTGGTTCGGACGCTCGGCGCCAATCGAAATACAAGCGTCTCGCGATTTCTATCGCCGTAGACCCAGAATTTTAGCTTGTTGTGTTTGGAAAAGTCTTGCCCCTCGCCTTGCTGAATGCCGCGCAGTCGTTGTGATGTCACACCGAACGAGTTGGGTAGAAGATTGTAGTCTAACACGAGTGTCTGCTCTCGCTGTTGACGGGTGCCGAATCCAAAGGTGACATCGGTGTACGGGTGCAACTTTTTGAAGGTACTGTTATCTTTAATTTCCTCGTAGGCTTTCTGGTAGTCGTTGAAATTGAAGTTATCCTTCGTGCCAACAGTGAATTTTTCATTCGTATGCGTGACGATAGCGCCGTTCTGCGTAACCACTCCGCGTTCCCATCGATTGCCGACAATTTCAATTGATGCCCACTCCAGTTTTCCCCGCACCTTGCCGGGTTTGTTCTTCAGCAACCAAAAACGGAAGTGTTGGACGAACCCGAGGTTCGGTAAACGACCGCCATACACATTCGCCTCACGCAGGGGAATGCTCAAAAATACCCATCCATTGTCATTACGTTTCTTAACCCACTCTTCCGGAAAATCATTCAATGAGATCGGGATTTCAAGGTATGCGTCCACCGTGTCCAGCACACCGTCTCCGTTAAGATCTTCGGAATCCAAAACTTGGTTGTCGCTTCCAAATGGCATCGGTTGGAGAGCCCCGTCATAAATCCAACCTCCGTCTTCGCCCGTGTCGAGGGAACCGTTAGCACTGTATTTTTGGGATTCCGGCAGGTTTTCCAAATCAAGATCCAATGTGTCAATCTTATCATCTCCATTGAGATCCTCAAGGTCCAAAGGTAGGTCTTCGCTATCAAGCCTACCATCCTGGTCTGTGTCTTCATTGACGATTCCAAGATCTAGTAACAGCATCACGTCGTCGTCACCTTGGACACGTAGCCAAATCTCAAGAAATTCACGTTCAGAGAAATCTGTGCCGGACGCGGAAATGCCGTAAGAAAAACCACCCCACTCTTCAACAACATCGGTGAGATCGTAGCCGACCTCCATAACAAGACGCTGTTCCGTCGACTGCAATAGTGGATTGATTGCGGACGCCGGCACTTCTCGGTTGCGCATATAATTACCAACCGCCTTGGACTCATCTTTGTCTTTAAGCAGTACATGGAAAAGAGCGCGGTTGTCGGGCGTTAATTCATCCATAGCTGGCGGACTTGCCATGCGCCAGTTGTATTTGAAGGTGGGGATGTTTGATGAATCGCGCGCGGCCTCCATGCTATCGATTAGCGCAACTGAAACGCTATTGGGATTGTTATGGGAAAACGCCGTCTCGCCGCTGAAGTCAACTGACAACGGGAAATACTCGACCGACACGAACGGTAATGGATTCACGAACCAGGCTAAGTTAAAGCTTCGTCCGGCGCTAGTGTTAATGTTAAACGCCTGCAGGCGACTGGGGGCATTATTCACATCCGGGATTGTGCTCGGTTTGCTTCCCGTATTTAGAATATATCCAGTCGAAAGGCTAAACCCTTTCTTGTATACCGGGTTAAAATAACTGCTTCTCCCTGAGGTGAGTCCGTATCTAGAGCGTCCGCCAAGGCTAGAGTACGATCCGCGTCCGCCGAATCCGCCGCCGTAGCCTCCGCTGCCTCTACCGAGGGAACTTCCACTTCCGAACCGGTCTCTCCCGCCAAAAGAATCTTGAGCCCCGCCTAGTCTGCCAAATCGGTCTTCCTGCTCCTTTTCTTGCGGCGGTTTCTGCTTGGGCACATAGGCGTATTCAAGCCATACGCCCGCGACAGTTTGCTGCAAAGAACCTCCGAATGGCGTTCTCTCGAACTCGACCTCGATGACATCGAACTCATCTAGCTGGGTAAAGAAAGTAAGGCTTCCCACCTCGTACACCATCATGTAATCGACATCCCGCTGTAGCCTTCTGCCATTTAACCGAACAGTTTCACTACCTGGAATTACAAATAGCCCGACATTGTAGGTCCCTGACTGATAGGCGTAGTCAGCGACAATGGTATAAATCTGATCGGTGGTACGCGGGTTTTCAAGGTAAATCGCCTCGTTATTCAGTTGATCCCGGTATTTATAGTAAGGGCTCTCCGGGTCGTCAATTACAAACGGACGTGGACGCTCCGCGGGAAAGGTTAGCAAGCCACGGTCAAAGTCGATGAACTCCGGATCAATGCTGCCATTGCCGTCTTGATCCAGCCCGAAGATTTCAGTGTAAAGTACGGGCCCATCATCAGTTTCAAATGCCTCTCCAGCGCCTTGTCGCCAAATAGTAATTTGATAGTCTCGCGGATTGATATTTCGATTACCCAAGTTGTAGACCCGACGCGCCTCTGTCCCGCGATATCCTTTGTCCTTGAGTATGACATATCCAATTTCCTCGCCTTCTTCGTCAATCGCACCATCCCCATTTTCATCTTCAAAGACGTTACCGGGATTCCCAACTTTGCCTCCGCCATCGCCGAGATATTCGTAAGCAACGACTACTCTGTAGCTGGGAGAGATCTGTGTTAGAAACTCAATCTCTCCGGTTTCATAATTGATATTGTAATCCTGTCCCGGGAATTGGAGGTTGAAGTACCCGCGCACGGTGCGTTGCCCTCCCTGATTGTTACCCGCGACATTGTCGTCGATATAGATTTCTTCGCTTCCACTTGTTATCGGCAGATAGGACTCATGTACAATATCGTCCTCGCCACGATGAATAGAATAAAATCGCTCTTTGACATAGTTGGTGTCAGAAATCTGGACACCTCGGCCATACCCGGCTCTGGTTGATTCTCCTCTGAAACGACGCGTGTCTGAAATCCCCTTGCTTCGGGAACCGAAGGTAGTCATTTTAAGTCCACCCAATTGTGCAACAGCTTCAAGTCCAAAGAGATTTCGATTGATGTTCAGAAATCGGGTATTCGGAAGATTGAGTGTGATGTCGCCAAAGGATATTGTCTTGAGGATACTCTCCGGCTTGCCCTCATACCATACCTTAATCTTCTGTTGTTTTGCACCGCCCAGCCCGCCGCCGTATCCTCCATACCCGCCATACCCACCTCCGAAGGAATCGTCTGAATCGCTATAATCGACGGCAACATGCGTACGCTCGCCAACACGACCATGTAATCCAACTTGAAGCGTCTGTCTAAGATTGAACCCTGTAGCACGCGCCACGCCACCTCTACCGAACGTACTGAACCTTCCTCCATACCCACTTCCATAGCTGCCACCATATCCACCCCCATATCCGCCACCGTAACCTCCACCGAAACTTCCGAAGTCGTCATACCCATAGGAGGATGTTAATCCGAGATCTAGTCCTGAACTGTAACCCCCATAGGTGCTGTATCCAGCGTAACGGTTAGCATCGCTCTCACCAAAGTAGTGTGTTACATTCCCTTCAACCGTAACGGACTTGTGGCCGGTAATCTGAAGATTAGATTGAAGTGGCAGGGCGAGGCCCTTTTCCTCATCAATTCCGGTACCGTCCTCCTTGAGATCGTATAGCATCCGAGGTTCAATCAGGAGAGGCGCATCTTTCCACCGTTGCAACGCTTCATAATACGGAACCAATAGCTCGGAGCGGATGGGGCTGTCTTCCTCTTCAGGCACAAAAGAGTCCGGGGGAGTTAAAAACGGTGTTTCAGGTTCGGGCGTGACCGTCCACCAATCATCTGCGACTAGTTTGTCAGCAGATTCGTCATTTTCCTCGACCTCAGTTTCCCAACTGGAAGCTTCCGAATCTTCCTTGGCTTCATCCTCCGGTTCTGCCGATTCGGCAGATTTTTCTTGGAGTTCCGAGTAATGTTGGGTTAGCTTCGAATCTTTGGTAACGGGTTTCGCGTGAACGCCGAAACAAGGGAGGGCCAAGATGAGATAGATGACTACAGGGGTATGATATAAGTAGCCTCTCGTGATAATCAAATACAACGCGTGTCTCCTTAATTCAAACCGGTCAGTTCCCGGCAGGTGCACTGACAAGGGGGTAAACGGGAGAACAGGGGTGGTGGTTTACAGATTTCGGGGTGGCGTCGGCAGAGCGGGAGTCGTACTCTTCTATGGCGCAAGGATTAGACGTCGGTGGCTCAAATCCGTACTCACGGGGTACCAAGACAGGGACGCCCTAGATTGTCCATGTGAAGAGGCCTGTGTACGATTCAATGCTTCGACTGCTTTATGTCGGAGGAGCGGTAGTAGATTCGTATCGGCGTCCCGTGGAAACCAAAGGCATCCCGAATTCCGTTGATTAGGTAGGATTCGTAAGGCTGGGAAATCTTATTCGGATAACGGGCAAATATTAGAAAGGTTGGTGGTTCGGTCTTGATTTGCGTCATATATTTCAAAGTTGGGCGCACCTTTCCGGCTCGCGGAGGCTGATGGGCACTCTTCAACTGTAGCAGAAGGTCATTCAGGGCATGGGTAGGTACGCGCGTACAGTATTCTCGGTGAACCGACAAACTCAGACTCAGCAATTTCTTCACACGCTGTCCCGTCTCTGCGGACGTGAACACGGCGGGCACATAGGTGAGTTGTGGAAGTTGGTGGTAAATCTCCTCAAGAAACTTGCCGTGGGTTAGATTATCCTTCTGAATTAGATCCCATTTATTGACCCCCAATATGCTTGCTATTCCTTGCCGAGCGATAAAACTGGCAATCACCTTATCTTGGCGCGCCACCTCTTGAGTGGCATCAAGGATCAGCCAAGAAATGTCGCTCTGCCGAATGCTGCGAATCGCACGCTGCACGGTAATCTCTTCGAGCTCGTCGTCGATCGCCGACCTGCGGCGCATACCTGCCGTGTCAATTAGCTCAAATGGGATGTTGTCATAAACAAAACGAATATTAACCGCATCGCGAGTAGTGCCGGGACGGTCATCAACAATCATGCGTTCTTCGCCAAGGATAGTGTTGATGATTGATGATTTTCCCACATTCGGTCGTCCGACAATAGCAATTTTGATGCTTCGAGATGGTGCCGACACTTCTGTTCCCGGTACTGGGAGATTAATCGCCACCTCGTCTAGAAGTTCGCCAATTCCATGATTGTGGGCGCAGGATATAAAGAATGGTTCGGCTAGTCCAAGTTCATAAAACTCGCTTCCCTCAGCTCGAAACCGATCGTTATCCGATTTGTTTACGACCACAAAGATAGGTTTGTCAGTTTCTCTCAACTTGTCGGCAACAACGAGGTCCTGTGCGAGAATTCCCGTTTGTGCATCGACAACAAAGAGAATGACCGCAGCCTCGCCAATGGCGGACTCGACTTGGAACTGTACCAAATCAATCAATTTGTCGTCCGGATCGAGATCCAGGCCGCCGGTATCCACGACAGTAAAGTGGGAGTCGCCCCAATCCACATCGGCATAATTGCGATCTCGCGTGACGCCCGGTTGGTCATGTACAACGGCGATACGCTTCTTGGTGATGCAATTGAAGAGCGACGATTTGCCCACGTTTGGCCTTCCAACGATGGCAACAACTGGTCGGATCATCACTGTGTTCTCAACTTACAAGATGTAATTCGTTCGCCAAGCCCCATCAGAAATGCTGGCGCTTTACGAAAATTAGTGTGAAATGCGTGATGCATGATTAGAAAAGTTAAAAAAAGTAGCCAGTATTCAATCTGTTACTTCTAAGGAACGCAGATTTGAGTTCTCAACGGCTTTTTCTCTACTCTGGAGTTCTGTGTTTGCTGTCTATCCGACTGTTGCATGGCTAAAAAAACTTTCCAAAGGACGTTCATTCTGGGGTCGGGGATCGGAGTTCATTCGAAACGTTGCGCACCGACTTTATAACGACAATGATCGGTATAGCGAGAAGAACCCCCCAGAAACCGAGCACAACGGCACCGACAATCACGCCAAACATGATGAGCAGTGGATCTACATCAACGGCACTTCCCATCACCTTCGGCGAAATCAAAGAGTTGTCCACGGCCTGAATCCCAGCAATCGCTGCTAACACAACTGCGATGCGAACCAAGAACTCGACCAATTCAAAGTTGCCTGCAGCCAGTCCCATTAACATCGATAGCAGGGCAAACGCGCCACCAATGTAGGGGCCAAATGTAGGAATTGCGTTGCATAACCCTGCGAGTATTCCAACAACCAAAGCGAACGGCACTCCGATTATCGAATATACAACAATCGAGATTATACTGATGACAAAAATTACGGTGACTTGACCCTTCAGAAATGACTGCAAATTTCGATCAATCTCTGACATATAGCGTCTAGCAATTGGGCGATTGTGTTCCGGAAAGAGCTTGATAAAACTCCTGATGTAGTTTACGAGTGACTGACCCGCATAGACAAAGACCATAAGCGTAAGGAATAACGTCGCCAAAAAGCCGCCTAATCCAAGCGCGAATGATGGAACACCTAAGACGAATTTTCCCAGATATTCACTACCCGCTTGAGCTAATGTCGGGAGTTTTGTTTTAAGGGCCTGCTTTGACTCCGCGACTACATTGGAAACGATTCCTGTTTCACTGACCATCGGAAGATTTTCGAGTCTCGTGAGGATTCCTTCCTTGGCGGATGCTATCAACTCCCACTCCGCGCCGTCGGTTTTCCGAAAATGGATTGATTCTCTATTGCCGGCGTAAAGTCCGCCGCGCGAATCCGCAAACAGAAGGGAAATTGGATGATTTGGTTTGAATGATTCCCTGTTATCTTTGCTCCATCGTTTCTTTCGGGCTTCCCAACGATAGATTCCATTCGATGTTCCAGCGTAGAGTTTCCTGTCATCGTCGGAGAATACGAGAGTGTAGATTGCGGCTGCGGCATCGCCAGCCCGTGAATCTAGTCTGAGCCATCGCCAAGGTTCTGAGTCTCTTGCATAGTATACGCCCTTGTCTGTCGCGACGTAGATTCTTGGAATCTCGTCTGGTACATACGCAATGCTTCGAACAGGGTGTCCGGAGAGACCGACAAGTTCCCATGTTGTGCCGTTATCTGTGCTCGCGTAGATTCCGTCCTCCGTTCCCGCATAGACACTAGACGGCTTCGGCATGGACATTTCAACTGCCAGCACTGATTTTCCCGTGAACACATCTCCCCCGATGGGTTGCCAACCGTGAAAGGCGTCGTCCCGTATGGACGGCGTTATGTATCCGTATAAACCTATCGATGTTCCCACCAAGAGTTGATATTCGGCGATGGGGCCGACGATAATAGTTAGAATTGATTTGCCAATTAGGGCACTGTCGGTAATATCGACGAAGCTTTCTCGGCTTCCGTCAAAGCGATAAAGGCCGTGCTCTGTCCCGAGGTAGAGCGTTTCGGGATAAATGTAGAATTGACTTCCCGTTAATTGAACTTCATAGGTCCGCCCATCCTCCGAATTCGTTATAAGCCATTTTCCGTGTTTTTCCTCTGACGATATTTGTATATCAGCGGAGAAATTTATCTCGTTTTCTTGGAAAGCCTGCCGCAATTCGAGCGGGAACTTTCCTTGGTTTAACTGATCCTCGAGTGTAGAGGTGGTCTCAGACGGCGAACTTTCGACCGCAATCGGTTGATCCACCACAGAATTGAACTCATTTCCCAACGCAAAAGGCACTATGGATTGGTGATAAAATCTAACCAATCCCTTGGTCATTTCTTGGGCTTGCCTCCCGATCTGCGGGACGGTGTAAAAAAACAGCAGCGTGAAAATGCCAAGTATGAATACGGTCAACAACCCGCGCGCGAGAGGCCGCGGGAGTTTCAAACGCTTGCCTTTGGGCAAGGGAATATCTTGTATGGCATCAAGTAGGAATCGCATGTAATAAGCAATCCCGAATCCAAGCAGGAAGGGCATCAAAACACTCAAGAGGTTTTTGAATACCCAGATGGCAATCATCAGAATGTGCAAATCGACTACACTTTTGACGTTGATGAGCGGTCTTATTCGGATAAGAAGGACAATGAGTATAACCGCTACTATCGGATGTAGCAGCAGGATGCCCTTTCCGTCTACAGTCTCCGAATCTGTGCCCTTATAATACGCAAACGCAATCCAACCCGCAGTAAATACAAGAGAGATAATCGCGATTATTGCACTGCTGGTCAGCGACTGATTAGGTGTCAGTTGCAGGGTCGGGTGGGCTTTATCGTCCATTCGGTTGGGATAGGTTCTACGAGGTAACTGGCAATAGAATAGAATCGAACATAGGCAAGGAAACTGAAAAAATGTCTGTCAACAGCATGCTTGCCAGAAGCAGGTTTATGCGGATTCCATGTCTGTCGATGGGGTTGTCTTCACGGGTTATTTGCTGAAAACAGCAATATAATGATCGACCAGTTTTCGGATTTAGACTTCCCGAATCGTAAAATGTCCTATTTCGCGATTTTCGCCTAGGGGTCGGTTACAATTCGTTCTGTTTATCCAATTTCTTCACCAGTCTGTCGATGTATCGATTTGTCGTCGAGAAAATCATGTCCAACGTGGCGATATCACGCGTTTCCAGGCGTGTTCGCGAAAACACGCGCCTAAGCGATCTCAGATACGTTTCCCATTCATGATTGTACGGCGTGACACCGACGGTGTTCAACAGGTTTGTGATCCGACCATAAAACGCTTCGATTTCGTTTACTTCGGCGTACTCATACTCCTCAGTCGGCATCTCTGTTACGCTTGCGAGAAAGATTTCATAAGCAAATATTTGCACCGCCTGTGCCAAGTTCAGTGAAGGATTTTTTGTAGCCATTGGAACGCTCGCCGTCAGTTGGCACATGCTGATCTGATGGCTCGACAGCCCAAAATCCTCTCGACCAAAAAGCACCGCGACTCTTTGGTTTTGCGATATAGCGGCGACTCTCTGTGCTACTTTTCTCATCGGAACGCAGGGAGCTAATCTCTCGTCTCGTTTCCGGTGCGTTGTGCCAACGAGGTAATGTATCCCCTCTAAAGCTTCTTCCAACCCGTCCACGACTTGGCAGTTCTCAATAACGTCTGTTGCGCCGTGTGCCATATACCAAGTCGCCTTGGCGTCTCGAAACGGCACCGGTTTGACCAAATAAAGCTGCGACAAGCCCATCCCTTTCATCGCCCGTGCAACGGATCCGATGTTTCCTGGTTCACGGGGTTCAATGAGAATAACTCGAATTTCCTTCAGATTTTGGGGGACATCAACTTGAATTGCTCGAAAACCGTTAAGGGCTTCGTCAGTCGACGCTGTCTTGGTATCTATATCGAGGCTATTCGTCATGTTTCGGCATTCTCATTGGCACTCAAGATGTCAATAGGATACCTGCTATTTCGAAGGTTTGTCAAGCGTGAAACAGGAGGAATGCTTTGACATGTCTGTTTCCCCAATGCTAAGATTCAGGTTCGGAGGGTGGGAGCTAGCACTAATTCCAAATGTGGCGCGCAGTGTGCCACACGTGGCTGAGTTCACAGATTTTCGGTCTCAATCCCCTGATTCAGCTGACCGAATTTAACGCACGTATAGGCGGTTCTTCCCCAATCCGATCAGATGTTCGAAGGTTCAACCGAAGGAAGATGCAAATCATACAAGGTTTTGGCATTGGGTTATCTGCTTTAAGGCGAAATAAACTGAGATCGTTGCTAACGATGCTGGGCATTATAATCGGTATTGCTTCAGTCGTTGGTATGGTCTCGGTTGGCGGTGGCGCGGAGTCGCTGGTATTGGCAGAGTTTGAACGAATCGGCGGTGCGACCACGATTGTCTGCAGTCGCCCCAGATGGGTGGAACAAGCAGACGGAACGTGGGAAGAGAATAAGCACCCCGAGCATATTGAATACGAAGATGTGGAATCCATCCTGGCCACCTGCCCTTCGGTGAGAGCCGTCTCGGCGGACATTAACACCATTGGAAAACGTGCTTCACACGGGAACAGAAGCAAGGAACTCCGATTTGAAGGGGTAACGCCGCTATATCAGCAGGTACACAACTGGTACGTGGAATCCGGACGATTTCTTCGTCAGGACGATCTTGATCGGAAGGATACCGTTTGTGTGATTGGTTCGCAGGTGCAAAAAGATTTATTTGGCAACATTAATCCCATTGGTCAAGAATTGAAACTAGGCGCCCGACGATTTACCGTTGTCGGCGTGATGGAGGAAAAAGGAAACCGAATGGCGACCGAGGGATGGGATGAGCGGGTAATCATCCCTTTCACCACGATGGAAACATACTTCTTCGGCAGTAAAAATCCGGGAATTGAACTCTTTATTCAAGCAGTGAGTTTTGACAAGGTGAATCGAGCGCTGGCGGAGGTCAAGATTGCCTTGCGGCGCCTGCACGGCTCCGAGGAGTTTTTCGTATTCTTCACCGCAAAAGAGATATTGAAGCAAGTTGGAAACGTCAGTCGGATTCTTCAAGCCTTGCTTGGGGGAGTGGCAAGTATCGCGTTATTTGTAGGCGGCATCGGCATCATGAACATTATGCTGGTCTCGGTAACTGAGCGTACAAACGAAATAGGTTTGCGCAAAGCTGTCGGTGCGCGGCAAATAGATATTTTGCAACAGTTCTTGATTGAAGCGACTGTTTTAAGCGTTTCTGGCGGGCTTATAGGCATATTCATTGGAGGAGGTATCGGGTTCGGTTCGGCGTGGGCAATCACTACTTTCCTTATCAAGCAGACCGCATGGCCTGCGTCGGTATCTGTGCAAGCGGTTACCGTAGCGTTCAGTGTTGCTGTCGCTATCGGGTTCATCTTTGGAGTTTACCCGGCATACAAGGCGGCAAAACTGACACCCACGGAGGCGTTACGGCATGAATAGCCGAATCCGGATTGCAGGAGCCTATTCATGGCTCGTTATGAGGAACAGTATATCTTCGTGAGATGTAAAATCTCGATCGGCTGTCAACGAGGCTAAGACGGCGGTCAGCTTCCGCCTTACAATGTAATAACCGCATGGTATTGATATGCGTTCCGAAGGGAATGATCTTGATTTTCCATGCTACCTGGGATATACTTCACACGTCAAAATTCTGTTAAGCTAATCGGAAAGGGTTGACGGCTGGCGTCGACGTCGGCAATCCGTGACATGGGGTGTTTTCGACACATTTTTGAGCGAGTTGTCCACGGTAGTACGCACGAATGAAACGGAGATCTGTTGGCATCGTTGATGCATTATAAAGCAAGAACTACGATCATGAAGGCGTCGAACCAATTGAGAATCTAGGGAGAATTACCGATGGATAAATTCGTTATCAACGGCGACAAACGGCTTGAAGGAACGGTGTTGGTCAGCGGCTCCAAAAACGCAACGCTACCAGTTGCGGTTGCGGCATCAATTTTGGGGGATGGGGCAAGCGTAATCAACAACGTACCGGATCTCAGAGATGTTGAAACCCTGCGTTCTGTCCTGGAAGTATTAGGGGCAACAACGAAGTTCAAAGATTCCACCCTGCATATTGCGCCCAGAAACGAAATTGTATATGAAGCACCTTACGATCTGGTGCGGAAGATGCGCGCCTCGATCTATGTGTTAGGACCTCTCCTCGCTCGACTGGGTCGAGCGAAAGTCTCATTTCCGGGAGGGTGCGCTATTGGTCCTCGACCAATCGACCTCCACATAAAGGGATTGGAGCAACTGGGAGCGCAGATTGAGATGAAGGGGGGCTACATTCACGCCCGGACCGACCGATTGATAGGGGCGGACATGGATCTTAGCGGCGTTCATGGTCCAAGTGTTGGTGCGACTGCGAACGTAATGATGGCAGCAACCTTGGCGGAGGGAACGACACATATTCGGAACGCAGCACGCGAACCACACATTTCCGATCTCGCCAATTTTTTGAATGCGATGGGGGCCGAGATAGAGGGAATCGGAACGTCAGTTTTGAAAATAAACGGCGTGAAACAGTTACGCGGGACGGAATACAGCATTGTCCCGGATGACATTGAAACAGGCACATTTATGGTAGCGGGGGCAATCACCGGCGGAGATGTGTTTGTAAAAGATGCTCTGCAGGAGAACCTCAAAGCAGTCTCGGCAACATTGTCGCAAGCCGGTGTTCAGCTTGATTGGGAAGAAAATGGTGTTCGTGTGACAACCCCGCGCCAGCTTAACGCCATTGAGTTGAGCACAGAACCGTTTCCGGGGTTTCCGACCGATATGCAGGCTCAAATGACGGGTCTTCTCAGTCTCGTGCCGGGCACAAGCGTTATTACCGAAGCTATCCACACTGATCGGTTTATGCATGTAGCGGAGCTGAATCGTATGGGGGCGGACATTAGGGTGCGTGGAAATCGCGCGACGGTGCGCGGGGCGCCCAAACTCAGTGGTGCACCGATTATGGCGTCAGACCTAAGGGCAGGCGCCGTCTTGGTACTTGCAGGCATGGCGGCTGAAGGTGAGACCGTTGTATCTCGTGTGTATCATATTGATCGCGGGTACGAAAGGATTGAAGAGAAACTAACCGGTATTGGTGCAGATATTGTGAGGATAGACGAATAGGCTGAAGCGCGCAGGAAGAATCTCCTGCCGTTTTCGCGTAATGCGTGACTAATTGCCTGCGTTAGAGTAACTTTGGCGCTCAGCCCTACCCCGTCGCGGCGCGAACTCGATAGGTGCACATTACGTGAATATTTCGAGGTTCAGATGATTAGGATTCTTGAGTCCGGATCCCTGGAAGCAGAAGATTTCCTTGGAAAATTGAGAAATCGAGGACTGCTCCAGGACGGGACTGTCTTACGAACTGTAAATTGTATCCTGGAGGATGTGCTGAAAAATGGGGATAATGCGGTCGTTAAATATACCCGAAAGTTTGATGCGCCGCGAATAGCCATCAAGGAATTGCGCGTTACGGAACGGGAACTCAACAAGGCCTATTCGCAGGTTGATTCGGATTTCCTAGATGCGATAAACCACGCGCGCACCAAGATCGAACAGTTCCACCAGAAGCAGTTGCGAAATTCCTGGATAACAGCGGAAGATGATGGCGTACTCCTCGGCCATCTCATCCGTCCGTTGCAGCGCGTCGGCGTGTGCGTACCAGCCGCAAGCCAATTATTGGTTTCATCGCTAATCATGAATGTGGTTCCTCCCAAGGTTGCAGGGGTGGAGGAAGTTGCGGCGTTCATTGCCCCCGCGCCGAATCGGAAGATTGATCCGCATATGCTTGTTACCGCTGGCGAGTGTGATATTCACGAGATATACAAGTGTGGCGGCGCGCAAGCGGTCGGAGCGATGGCATACGGGACGGAGTCGATTCGGAAAGTCGATAAGATCGTGGGACCGGGTAACCTATACGTGCAGCTAGCCAAGAAGGCGGTCTACGGCACGGTGGACATAGACAAATTGGCTGGGCCAAGCGAAGTGTTGGTGATTGCCGATGATTCTGCCGATCCTACCTTCGTTGCCGCGGATCTCATTTCACAAGCTGAGCACAGCGAAGATTGTTCTGCAATCCTTGTCACCACGTCGAGAGGATTTGCCGAGCAGGTTAGGTCGGAGATTGAGTTGCAAGCGACGAATTTGGCGCGTCAGACTGAAGTCCTCGGCGCCTTCGGCAACTACGGCGTGGCATTTGTCGTTGATGATTTGATTGAGGCGGTAGCGCTTGCAAACGAAATTGCTCCGGAGCACGTGGAACTGGAAGTGGAAGAACCGTTCGAGTGGATTGGTGCCATTCGTAATGCTGGTGCCATTTTGGTTGGACCTTACACGCCGGAGTCGGTCGGCGACTATATCGCTGGTCCCAACCACATTCTGCCGACCGGAGGATCGGCACGATATGCCTCACCATTGAGTGTTGACGATTTTCTAAAAAAGACGAGCGTTATCTCGTACACCAAAACCGCCTTGAAGAAGGTTACGCCATCTGTCGTAAAACTGGCGCAGATTGAGGGATTGGATGGCCATGCGGCAGCTATGGAGGTACGTTTCGAGGACGACCGGGAATAAGGCTTACCGATAAACACGCACGCCAACGCCTCCTATCTAAATCTGCAACTCTTGGAGTGTACACTGCCGTTGCAGTCTTTGCCCTCAGCGGGTGAAACTTGCCGGACTTATTCCAGTTCGCTTGAATATCAGTGCACATGAAGTTTTAATTGCATCTTTCGTGTTCTCCGTAGGCGGAGCATCTTGCCCCGCGGACTTTGCGCCTATATGCGCCTATACTGGACTTCTTTATCCACCCCACACAATTTCCTTTCTTGATCCACGTAATCTATGCACTAGGATCCTTGATAAATGTCATTAGCCTCTCTAACCGAGGACTGCTAGCAATCTTTGCACCTTTCATTTGTTCAGCCGCTGCCATGGTGCCTCGGCTTCGTTGTCACCGTGCAAATGAGAATTCTAATGAGCCTTGACCAAGAATTCAGGACATAAGATCAACTCGGCCGTGCCACATTCGATATGCCAATCAATTTCTATAATTTGATCGAAGGAGTTCGAAAGGGTGGAGATTCGCGGCGTAGACTTCGTCGTACATTATGTTCCCGACCTCAAGGCGGCGGTTTCATTCTATCGAGATACTCTTGGTCTGAAGTTGGAACTACACAATCCTGATTGGAATTGGGCGGAGTTCTCGCTGCCTCCAATTACATTGGTGCTATTCGGCACCTATCCCGGGGCACCGCTGGCGAACGGCAAAGGCGGCACAGGACTCGCTTTGGCTGTAGACGATCTTGACAGCACAGTTAAAGAGTTGGGTAGGAACGGTGTCGATGTCGAGTGGGGGCCGAATGAACTGTCTGCCTGTCAGATAGCGATGATAACCGACCCTGGAGGCAATCCGATCTTCCTCCACAAGCGAAAAGATGGAAGTTGGGGTTAGCCCATCTCCTTCCAAAGTCTCGCGTTAGAATAAGGTTTGGGACTGATCTATGGCATCGCAACAACCTACTCTCAAACGCAAGGTAGCACGATGGAAGGACTGCCATTCGTCGTTCGTTGAAGACGAACTGGTTGTCGAAGAACCGATTGAAATCCGTGTTGGCGACCAGAGTTTGATCGTTGTGATGCGCACGCCCGGACAGGACTTTGATCTCACCGCCGGATTCCTTTATACCGAGGGCATTGTCAACTCGGTCCACGACATCGGAACAATTGCATACTGTGAGGATGTGGAGCAGGCTGACCTACAGAACATCATTAATGTGAATCTCACGAACGGATGGGATGCCGAATCGGAAGATGGTTGGCAGCGGAATTTTCATGCCAATGCGAGCTGTGGATTGTGCGGCAAAATGACGATTGAATCTGTGCGGCAGGCGATTCCACCGATTGAATCTCAACTTAGAATTGAACCGGAAATTGTCTACTCGCTGAACGATCTGCTGCGGTCGGCGCAATCTGTGTTTGAGGCGACGGGAGGGTTACACGCTGCAGGACTCTTCACTGCAGGCGGGGAATTGTTAATCGTCAGGGAAGACATCGGGAGGCATAATGCTGTGGACAAGGTAGTTGGACAAGCTTTGCTCGCCGAAATGTTCCCGCTTGATAATTGTGTCCTAATGGTAAGCGGTCGAGCCAGTTTTGAAATTGTTCAAAAAGCGCTATTCGCGCGCATTCCGGTGGTCGTGGCGGTTTCCGCCGGATCAACGCTTGCAGTCGATCTAGCCCAAGAAAGCCGCATGGCGCTCATCGGTTTTACACGCGGTAATCGCATGACCGTGTACAGTTGCCCGGAACGTATCCAACAATCGGCATCCAGGAATGGCAACAATCTTGTAGCTTAGAAATGTTAGTAACTGGACAATCGAAAAGGAGACAGATTAAATGATTGCGTCCATTTTAGGTGGAATCCAAACATTGGTAAATTTACTCTTTCTTGTTGTTGTTCTCGGAACAGTCCTAATTTCGTGGTGGCTTTCGGCGAAATATCGCCAGCGCTACGCAGAATTCCCGTGGTCAAAAGCGTGCATAATCTTGGCTATTGAGATCCTGGTCTGGATTGGATTCAACATCTTCTGGAGTTTCTTTGTGCACAATTGGTGGATTGTCAGTATTGTAGTCGTCATCATTCTCGTGATTGTGACTAAATCACGAAAGAAGAACGATATCATTTAAGTTTGTTAAGAGGTAGTGTTGACATTTCATGATCGCCGGATGACCGCGGGAGGCCAATAGAATCGATCGGTAATCAGATCGTGCTAAGCAGCCCGATTCGAGGAGTCAAGGCTAGGCGAGAAAATCCCTGCCGCCTTGGGATTTTTATGGTAGGAACTGCTATCGCGCGCTATTAGGATCTCTATGGGAACTCTATCGCAGTCGCTATCCGCTCTTGTGGTCCATCGTTGTTCCCTCGGTTAATCTCCTTTTCCGGTCGCTTGATCTATTCCCTCAGTTGAGAGAATCTCAATCGGGATTTTCTACCGGCGTCATTATTCATTCCCTTAATCCTTCGTCTCCCACTCAGTTGATCCTCTGGTTCCGTCCTATCTTTGTTCCCATCTAAAAACCGGTTTTTCGTTTCCTCGTGAACTTTCGTCTATCCTGCGGTGTCATCCACAGTGGAAACCCGACGAAAGGATCCCCTCGATGCCATCTGATCGGGAACTCATGGAGCAGATTCGCGAGCGCAATACCACTGCGTTTGAAGCCCTTTTTGAGCGCTACAGGCACGCCGTCCACAAGCACCTCTTGGGTATTGTCCGAGACGAAAGCGCCGCTGAAGATTTGGTGCAGGAGGTATTCCTTCGGGTTTGGACCTGTGCGGCACAGTGGGATGGACGCGGCGAATCGAAATCGTGGCTTTACCGCATTGCGACGAATCTCGCGCTTAACCACCTTCGAACGGTGCATCGACGCCGACAGCAGCCACTTGAAATCCCCGATGATGCCTATGACGACGAGGATGGTGCTCCCGCACAGATGCCAGAATGGTTAATTGACGGTGCATCGCTGGAACCGCTAACGATGCTTGAACGATCTGAACAGGCTGAATTCCTTTGGGAACTTGTGGACGACTTGCCCGATGAGAAACGGGAAGTTGTTCACCTCGTCTACGGCGCAGAGATGGACATTCGGCGGGTCGCTAACGAACTTGGTGTCCCCATAGGTACGGTCAAATCGCGTCTGCACTATACACTGAGGCGTCTTGCTCGCGAATGGAAGGAACTTGGCATTGAGTGGAATGAGTGATGGGGACAAATCGGGACGGACTGCGATATCAAGAACTTAAAGCAAATCTCTACATGTTGAATCCTGAATTTCTAAAAGGGAGGAAATGATGCCGCGCAATATCACCGCCTTTTGGCACAAAGAATCGTTCAACCGATTTATCAACAATCGACTACCGGAACTTCTCGCGGCGCGTATGCCGCTGGCTGGCTATCACGTTGAATCAACGAGTACGTATACCTGTCGCATTGAAGTTTCCTTTGGATTCAGTTCGGGCAACCTAGAAGAGTCGTATACCGACATTCCACAACCGGACGATGACGGGGTATTCAGCATTGATGGCGAGGAGCGAATTATCCTGCCAGTCGCACAAGATGAAGATCTAACTGCCGCCGAGATAAAATGTGTCGGCGAACAATTGCACGATTTCATAGCAGAGCGCCTCGGCAGCACTCCCCCCGATTTTTCATGGGATGCCTCGGTCATAAAATCTTGGTTTTCGCTCTACACGTGGCTTCGCGAATTCTTCGCGAGTCAGCCACCCATGCCGCGCCTACCGAGTTTCAATTGGCTTGATCGACACACCAATCTTCGCCGTATTCGCCTTGATTGGCGAGATCAGGTTATGAATACGAGCTATTTCGGTCGTGTGTGTCCGTATGAAACCCCTGAGGGACCAAGTGTTGGTAAATTTTTGAGTATCGCAGTTGGAGCCGAGATTCGCGATAGCAAACTAATCGTCGTTGATGACCGAGTGGAAGCCATGCTTGGGCTCGGTGCCTCGCTTGTACCGTTTATCGAACACAACGACCCGAATCACCAGCAAATGGGCATTGGCATGCAGCGTCAATCCTACATTCCGCCCGACCCCGAACCCGCACTTGTTCAGACCGCGAATAGCTTTGATGTCGACGGGTTTTGGTACGGACGAAATGTGTTGACGGCTTTCGTACCGTGGGGAGTTGACACATTCGAGGACGCAATCCTCATTAGCGAGTCGTGCGCGAAGCGCTTTAATTACCCTCATCCTGTTGAACCCGGCGATGCATTTTCGAACCGTCACGGCTCGAAAGGCTGCATTTCCCGCATTGTGCCGGACGATGAGATGCCACATCTCAATGATGGAACTCCGGTTGAAATGATTTACAACTCTTTTGGCGTGCAGACACGGATGACCCTTGGACAGTTAAGGGAAGCAATTGTGAGCCGCATTGCGAAGGTGGAGGGAGAACCAATAATTGTGCCCTCGTTTGGCGCCCCAAGCATTGAAGAATTACGCAACCGTCTGAAACGTGCCGGGCTGCCCGAGAATGGCATGGAATACCTCACACTAGGTAAGAATGGGAAAACGCTGGAGCGTCCAAGCACGGTTGGTTGGGTGTATTGGGGATGTGTACGCCACATCGCGCGGGAGAAGATTAAGCCCGCTCGAGAGGGATTGACGTACGGCCAGTGGTTAAGTAACTTCCAGGGGTTAAATAACTTAGAGTATAGCGTCTTGCGCAATCTTACCGTTTTCAACAATCTTTATGAACGATACCATACGTGTTCTACTGACTGGGAAGACATAAGTACACTCACGGATCGGGTTACACACGGAGAAACTCAACATAATGCTGGCTTTTCGCCTCGATTCGTCCGTCTAACGAAACGTCTCGCCCTCGCCGGGATTCGTACCGAACTTGAGAATTCGCCCCCATCAGGATCGGCGGATGGAGACAGGAGCAATCCGACGATAAAATTCCGTTTTGAGGCGCCCGACAGCAAATTGCTCAAACTAGCTCGCCCGATTCCACATCCTTGGCTGCGCCAGCATAGGCTCAACGAGGTTGGCGTCCCTGCAGATGAGGATTTCTCCGAAAACGCCTCTAGTCAGCGCGGATACGGCAACGGCAATGCATCGTGGATGCCCAAAATTCGCGACGTGAGCACCAACCTTTCTACTGCTTACGAAAACTTGGCGACAGTCAATTGTCGAGCGGATCGAATGCTTGCTAACGATGCCCCTGAAAGTCTCATACGTCAGACGCTTAATCAGCTAGAAACTTGCGTTCGAGAGTACTTTGACGCGCTTGTTACGCCTCGTCATCTCGCCTTCAACACACGGTCGGTTTTTAGCGGACGAGGGGTGATTGTCCCGGATATTAGCCTAAAGCACGATCAAGTTGGGGTTCCTGAGGAGATGGCGTGGAAGCTTTTCGGACCTATGGTAGCGCGAGAGATTCAGAACTCCGAGGCGGTCCGCGAACGAACCCTAGACGCATCACAAGCGCTTGATTCCATCATTGGACGCTCGTGGGTGATTCTGTACCGTGCCCCGGCTATAACGCCAACCCAGTTTCTCGCATTTCGACCGGTACGGCGCCAGGACAATGCCATCCATATCCCTCCCATTGTCTGTAGACCAATGAATGCGGATTTCGACGGCGATCAAGCCGCAGTGTTTCTGCCAATTACCGAGGCTGCACAAACCGAGGCACGAGAAAAATTGACCCTCGCTGCGCATCTTGAACGTGACCCGGGCGCGCTAGAATCCTTGCTGCCGATATTTTCGACCACACGCGGACTCCGTCCAAGACTTGAACGCGACCCAGGATTGCTTGAAGCGCTCATACCGGCACTAGATTCGATGTGGGGACTTGCAAATCTGAGCCTGACCGCAGAGGGGTGCGCGGAAATCTCAAGGCTAACGGGTGTTGACGTGGACGCACCAGAAGGATTTATTACGCGAAATACGCTCGGATGGGCGCTGCAAGTTGTCTTGGAACGTGACGGTGTCGCGAAAACGCTCTGTGCTATTCAGGAACTGATGAAGCGGGGTTTTGAAATTGCAAAGGAATCAGGAGCGTCAATTAGTCCATTCATTGGTGAAAGCTTGGAAAGAGAGCCTTTGCCTCCAGATCACGACGAAGCGGGTTGGGAGGCATACACCGAGGAAATGCACGAGCAACTTGCAGTTCGAAAGGATTTCAGTGATAACGACATGGGCCCACAATTGCTCGCGGTTAAAAGTCTTGCACAGGGCAGGCTCGAATCAATTTCCCAGTTCGCTGTACGATGGAACAGCGTTAGGCACGATCTTCCGACTCCGCCCAACGTCCGGCGCAGTTACCGGGAGGGGCTGAGACCGGAAGATCTTCGTGCCGTTGCACACCGCCACTGGGAAGCCCTAGTCAGAGTTCGACGTGAAATGGCGGAACTTGGGCGCAGCTTGAAACGCAATAACCCCGTCGGCGGTCAAACTTCGGTGCTCGGTCGGGCAATGCAAGCCAATCGCCCCGGGATCGTTTTTGCGCGCGCGGCGGCGACAGGGACAGTCGATTCACTTACGGATATCGACAGCCGTATGTTCATTGGGCTGCCTGCGATCGACAACCGCGACAATGTGGACAATCACGGAGTTGTTAAACCGTAGATGGCTTATATCGCATGGTGGGCGATACCCAACCTAAAAGACTCACGAGATGCTGCTAGTGAGTTGTGGCCAGAAAAAAACACAGATTTGGAAAACATCAGGATTACACTATCTGCCCCGAATCGAAGCCTTGACAGCGTTATTACCTTCGGTTAGAATGGCCGGTGCCATTTCATAATTCCTCCTAGAACCCGAGGTGATTTTCAATCAAGGATACTCTCCAAACCGGAGACAGATCGCGTTCACACCAGCCTGGGAAGCTGTCAATTTGGGCGTTCTATGTGGCGATGTTTCTGTATTGGGGTGCGCTGTACGTCTACTCCCCAATATTATCGGTTTACGCTGCATCGCTGGGCGCATCGTTCACGACCGTGGGTGTGATTGTAGGTGCATACGGTTTTGTGCAGATGCTCCTGCGAATTCCGGTCGGCATTTGGTCGGATCGCTTGGGAAGGCGCCTACCTTTACTTTACGCCGGTCACTTTTTCAACTTGCTTGGATGCTTGGGGCTCGCTTTTGCGACGAATGCTGCTTGGCTTGTTTTAGCCCGTGGAGTGTTTGGCATCAGCGCGGCGACTTGGGTCGGGTTCACGGTATTGTATGCAAGTTACTTTCCGCCGAATGAAGCGCCCAAAGCAATGGGTGTTGTCAGTGCAATAAATGGCATATCATTAACGATTTTTATCGGTCTAGGCGGCCAGATTGCCGAAATCTGGGGCATGGCTTCCACGTTTTACGTCGGCGCTGCCTTGGCGGTTTTGGGTATTGTTACAACAATTCCGGTTGCCGAGAAGCGAGTGCCTCTGAATTCTGCCACCGTTCGACAGATTCGGTCGGTCATGACGCATCCGATAGTGATCACGACGGCGCTGGTTTCCGCTCTGAATCAATATGTCATCTGGGCAACGACCTTCGGCTTTATCCCGCTGTATGCGGATGGCCTGGGTGCGAGCAAATCGGCACTCGGAGTCATCGGCGTGATTGCCCTCCTTCCCTACACTCTAGCGTCACTGGTCAATCATCGCATTGCCGGTCGATTAGGCGAAAATCGTTCGCTTTTCGTTGGCATTCTTGTTATGGCGGTGATGACGTTTGTCGTTCCTCTCATTAGGAATCTACCTATCTTGGCGATAACCCAAGGTATTAGTGGAATCGGGCGCGGCATGACATATCCTCTGCTAATGGGCTTGAGTATTCGGCAGATACCGGTTCAGGAGCGTGCAACGGCGATGGGGGTCTTTCAAGCTACCTATGCCATCGGGATGTTTTTGGGTCCAATGACATGCGGCGCCCTTGCGGATGTTTTCGGGCTTTCCGGCGCATTTGTTATTGCGGGAGCTATCTGTACGGTTGCCGCGTTCATTGCGTTAATCCTGCTCAAACCTCCAGCCGGTGAAGCCATTAGCACGTGATTCACCCCAATCCCGTCGTAGAATACATCTCACGATTTTCGCCTCGGCTCCGCGGTTTTTCAAGTTGACACTAACCTTACAGCGTGGCATAATTGCGCGTCTGCCGCTATGGACGGCAATGCCCGCCCACGAGCAAACTCCACCCGGGCGAGTGGGTACTCCTAGCCGGTCATGAATTGAGTTTGAGAAGTGGAGGGTTGGTTTTGGTAGCTCGTAGCCGACAGGGTATTCCTTGGGGAGTGAACGGGAGAGTGGCATGAACATCATCTGTACGGGAATCAGTTGCTCCGGCAGAAAGAAGTTGATGGCGGATTTCGAGACGCTCTGTCGCGAGAACAACGTGCGGATTGGATTCTTCAATGTTGGTGATTTTATGCACCGTGCAGCCGCTGAATCCGGGGTGCGCTTCACGGAGAAGGTACTTGATTCCGACCCTGCCGTGCTTTCCTTGGCGCGTCGGTCTGCGTTCCACGAAATCGCCAATCGCGCCTCCGAATACGAACATGCATTTATCGGACTTCATTCGTGCTTTCGCTGGCGCGGTAGATTGATTGAAGGGATATCTTTTCGGGATATTCGGGGGTTTCCTTCCGATGTATTTGTGAACGTGGTCGATGACCTTGCGGACATCGCTGATCGTATGACGCCAAATCCTCAGTGGACGGGTATGCGCCGCGAAGAGATAAACGTCTGGCTGGATGAAGAGGAATTCCTAACCAAGCAGATGGCGAACCTCAGTGGCAAACCCCATTACACGGTTGCGCGGCGGCACAATCTTGAGAATTTTTACGATCTTTTATTCTCCGATAAACAGAAATTTTACCTCAGTTATCCAATCACTCTGCTACGGGAGAACGCCGACCACCTCAATAAAATCCAGACGTTTGGATCGAAGATGCGCAAGGATTTTATCGTGTTCGATCCGCTAGATATAAAAGACATGGAATTGATTCGTGACGCAGAAACCGAACTTATCGAAAAACCGGATCCCGCAGCTTCAGACAGCATCGACACCATTAGCAATCTGGACGCGAATTTTAGCGAGCAGGTAAAGACTCGGACTATTTCAAGGGATTTTCAATTTATTCATCAGAGCGATTTTGTTGTTGTGCTTTATCCAACCGATAAACTATCCCCGGGTGTATTGAGTGAGATGAACTATGCATCGCGGTACAACAAGCCGGTTTACGCCGTATACTCTCATGCCCGCAGTCCTTTTTTTGAGAACCTGTGCGAGAAAATCTTTGACACCGTTGAGCAGCTTGACTCATTCTTGACGAGCAGATTGCACAACAAATAGTATCGCCATATCGCCCACCCACGCGCCCAAAAAGCTCCTTTCCTCTTGCATAATTCCAGTATGAAGATTGCTATCTTATCACGAGCCGCCCAGAATCATTCCACGCGAAGATTGACCGAGGCGGCGCATTCCGTAGGGCATGTCCCCCATGTACTTAACCCGTTCGGTTTCGATCTACAGATTGGAGGCAAAGGCAAACGGATTTATTACGAAGGGGTTCCGGTTGAGGATTATGATGTGATTGTTCCCCGTTTGAGTGCGGCAACAGCGGTCTACGGCAGCGAGGTCGTTCATCATTTTGAATGGGTAGGTATCCCGGTGATTAATCGTGCGACACCCATAACTAACGCGCGCAACAAGTTTCGCACACTCCGAATTCTAGCCGCACAAGGACTGACAGTTCCACCGAGCTTCACAGTTGGTTCCGCCGACTTTCTGGACCGTGCCGTTAGTGACACGGGAGATTATCCGTTCCTGATGAAGCCGTTTCACGGTACCCACGGCGATGCGTTTCTTCTGCTAGATACGCGGAATTCGCTTACATCTGCTGTTGGTGCGATGTGCGACTTGCATCAGGATTACGTAATCCAGCCCTTCATAAATGGACCGGGTGTGCTTGATCTTAGGGTGATTGTGGTCGGAGGAAAAGTGATTGCTGCTATGAAGCGGGTTGCTCAGGCTGGGGAGTTCAGATCAAACATCCACCGTGGCGGATACGGAACAACCGTGGAATTACCGGCACAATGCATTGAAACGGCAATTTGTGCGGCAGCAGTCTTGGGCTTGGTAGTGGCAGGCGTAGATATGTTGCACACAACCGATGGAGTCATGATACTTGAGGTCAATCCTTCGCCCGGATTCGAAGAGATTGAAACGGTGACCGGAATCCGGATTGCCGAAGCGATCATCGAATTTGCGGTCGAGTACTCTAAGAACACCCGGCTATTGACGCAGTAAATCTTTGGACACCTAGATATGCGAATTCTGATGTTTAACCACGAGTTTCCACCGATTGGTGGTGGAAGTGGCTGGGTAAGTTACTTTTTTGGGAAGCACTTTGTCGAAGCAGGACACGATGTCCACTTGATTACCTCCCGATTCCAGAGTCTCCCCGAGCATGAAGAAGTTGAAGGAATTCATGTTCACCGCGTGCCCACATTGCGAAGTAACAAAGATGTCTGTGCAGTGCATGAGATGTTCACCTACGCGATTAGCTCCGGTCTGCAGGGGTTACTTAGTGTTTCTCGACTCAAGCCGGATATTGTCCAGATTTTCTCGGGAATTCCAGCCGGCAGCGGCGGATACCTGTTGAAGAAGATTCACGGTTTGCCGTATGTGGTCTTTCTCAGCGGACGCGATGTTCCAAGCCAGAATCCGGATCCACCATATTACCGTTGGATCTACACCCTACTGCGTCCCATAATAATGGGAATCTGGGAAAACGCCGGAGCGGTGGTCGCGTGCAGCGACGGATTACGCGACTTGGCGTTGCAAACCGCGCCAAACCTTCACTTCAAGGTTATTCCCGACGGGCTAGACTTGAATCGTTTTTCGCCGGTGGTTCGGGCTGTTGCTCCACGTTGTGTCCGAATCCTAACGATCGGCAGGCTAATTCCGAGGAAGGGTTTTCAGCTTCTTATTCGGGCATTACCTCAAGTGATTGCCGAAGCGACGGTTGATTTCGAGATTGAGATTGTCGGGGATGGACCTTGCCACGGTACGCTCGTGGCGTTGGCAAAAGAACTGGAAGTCGATCGTCAAATTCGTTTCGCCGGTTCAGTTTCCTATTCGGAACTCCCTCAAAAGTATAGGGAAGCGGATATTTTCGTTCTCTGTTCCTTAGCGGAGGGGATGCCGCTTGTCGTGCTTGAAGCGATGGGAACAGGATTGCCAATCGTTGCAAGCAAGGTGCAGGGGATTGAAGACCTGGTCAGGACAGGCGTAAACGGAGCACTCTTTGCGCCAAATGATGTCGGCGGCCTGGCGAAAAGGCTGGTGGACCTGATTAATGATGGGGAAAGTCGCGTCCGAATGGGCAGGTCAAGTTTTGACTTCGTAGAGAAGTACGATTGGAAGAATATCGCCGGTTCCTATTTGGCAATTTACGAACGGATCTTGGAGGGACGGGATTAGGTTGTTTTGAATCTCGGGTAAAAGCTCGTATTTGTGTGACGATTAACCTTCGATTTCCAAAGCGTTGGGACTCACACGCTTAAGAAAGTAATAGTTTGAGGGTACTAGATTTCATCGCAGGTGTTACCGCTAGAAACTCCATGAGAGGACAGGGCTAATCGGAACCCGTCCTTGTTCCCCCGCGAAAGATCCTTCCAAACCATTGTCCGACACGAGTGAGCCCGGACGAAGTTTCCCCATCCTCCCCTGGATCCCTGCGCTCAAATTCGGGAATTTCGCTGTTGACATCGAATTGCGGAGTGCTTTCTGCCAGATGCAGATTGTGCAACGCTTCTCTAAAGTCGGGATTCACTTTTAGCGCCTGATTCCAGCTCGAGATTGCCAACTCGCGATTTCCTTGATCGTAGAAAATACAGCCTAGTTTGTTATAGGCTTCAACCAAGGTTGGATCTAGGGAGAGCGCTTCTTTCAGGGATTCGATAGCTTTGTCCGGAAGCTTCTGGTGAGCGTAGGCGTTTCCCAAGTTATGGTGAATCTCCGCCACTTGGGAATCCATGCGCAGAGCTTCTTCCCATTGAGCAATTGCTTCGCCAAACCGATCCCGCTTCCAATATTCAATCGCTCGATCGTTCGCGATTTCTGCTTGTTTACTCATGAATTCTTTCGATGCGGTCTGTGGACCACCTAAAGTCTGGGTGAGACACCGGCCAGTTGTGGAGGTTCCTCTACCTAGGAATTAATCATGGCTGGTTAGCGAAAACGAACGGAAAGAGTATTGCCATGACTACTATACCATATTGTTCCTCTTCGGTCAAATGCAAACAGTCCCTTTTAGTCGAACAGAGTAATTTTAGAGTATTCGTTTCGGTCCTCCCAAGTCTGCTTGGCTCTTCAGAGTTAAGTGTGGAAACGAAATTAATTTAGGACTTGCGTGGTAAAACATCCAAAAGATTGTATGTGCGATATCCGAATCGTGACCTTCTATCGCGCGCAAAACTCGCGCCTATAGGCGACGTGAAATAAACGGCGCAGAGGTACCAACCGGTATGTACCCAAATCTCGGCAGAAACCACTCTGTAATTGGAAATATCAAGTGGGTTTGTCAATGGCACATACATCGAGGCATTCAGTACCCTATTGGCTATCATTGCAATCAGCTTCGACCTATAGGGCAAACGCGTGTTCGTGTGGCAAGTTTCATTCCCACACTTAACCCTGAAGACTCGTCTGCTTGAACTATCCAAGAAATCTAAGGTGATGATTAACTCCATAAAACAAATAACAATGGAATTGAGGAATATGGTTAGTGCCAAAATAATCTTGACATCTCCACGTCTATTTGGGTATTATTCTTGCCGCGTTATCTGGTGCCGAGGTAGCTCAGTCGGTAGAGCAGTGGACTGAAAATCCATGTGTGGGCAGTTCGATTCTGCCCCTCGGCATCCTTATCTGACATTGCTACCGTGGAATGAGCCCACTATTGATACGCCGGTGTAGCTCAGGGGCTAGAGCGGCTGATTCGTAATCAGCAGGTCGGAGGTTCAAATCCTCTCACCGGCTTCATTTGCCCTACCCCCGTCGCATTCCTACTATCGATTTTTCTACACCTTCCTACCGGTTACCTTCCTCTCTACGCCATCGCTCCAAAGGGTGTTCGCGCAGCGTAAGCGGCATATACACCCTAGCCTTCTGTCGATGTGATTCCCACGTTGAATGAATCATCTCAAGGCAGTCTCGGCCGTCCCTGCCGCTTGCGAACGGGTCTCGGTCTTCCTCGATCGCTTCAATCAGATCGCGAAGCATGAGGCGTTGCAATAACAACCGTATTGAGCCCTGATCTCGGGTATTTCCGCCCTCGTCAAGGTCTTCGGCGGGAAGATGCACTGGCTCCCATGCCTCTGCCGGTGTCTTGTGTTGCCCTCTATGGATAAACATGGTTGTGCCAACGCTTTCTCGAAGGGCGATTCGTCCCTCGGTACCGATTATGTCAATACCGTAGCCGTTATCGTTGGTTTGGGATTGCCCGAGATATTGCACATCCGCGTGGATGCCGTTCTTGAAGCGGAATGACGCATGCCCCCGCTCGCCAAGTACGATTCCGGCGTCCCGGTCTCGCGGGTGAACCTCTTGGGTATGCTTGATGTCATCGACGGTTGACTCGCGACCATCCGTCTGAACGAGATGCGCGTGCGTCCATTCCACATCGCCGCCGAAAAGCCTCACCCAATCGTAAAGATGTGTGCCCATCTCCATAAGTGAATTACCCGCCTTGCGTCCACCTTTGTCCGTTGCTTGCAGCAAGACAACATCGCCGATTTCTCCTTTTTCAATCCGCGATAGGACATGCCGATTGTAAGGACTGGCGCGTTTGATATGATTTATAGCAAACTTGACATCGTACTCGTCACAGGTTTTAACCATCTCGTCTGCTTCGATAAGGTTCAAGGCAGTCGGCTTTTCACAGAAGACGTGGATGCCGCGCTCCGCCGAAGCAATCGTGGGGGCGTAATGCATCGGTGCCTGAGTTGGAATGATTACAATGTCCGGTCGTTGTTCATCAAGCATCTTTTCGTAGTCATCGAAAATGGCGTTAACGCCAAATCGCTCCGCCCAAGATGCCGCGCGCCCCGGATCAATATCCGCTCCGGCAACCAGTTCGCAGTTCTCTTCCGATTCCACCGCAGCGGCATGACTCCCACCCATGCCGCCTAAGCCAATAATCGCTATACGATACTTGTTCATGCATGTCTCCGAATTGACCAATGCCAAATGAATTTCTACGGTCGTTGAATGGACAACCTACCATTGACCGCGCCGGTCAAACTGATTCTCGTTACCTAAACACGATTCAAGCCATCAAATTACGGGTACGATGTAGATCTCAAGCATTGTATCAACTATCTCTTTCATCCGCAACAGTTCATTTGCGGAAAAGCGTCTTGCTTGTTGCTGAAAAGATTCCTGCGTTTATGGTGTAGAGGTAGATACCATAGCTCTAAAATGGCAGTGCATCAATGGCGTGAATTTAAGATGCGATTCAAAGGAAAATTCATATCATGCTCTCTGCTCGGTCACTGGAGCTATGCCGCCGCTAGATAGCTGCCACAGGGGGTTCGACTGCGCAAGCACAAACTATTGATGGGCAGAGGTGTTTTCAAAGTCTGCGGAATATGTTACAATGTGTTTACTCGTTACGTTTCCGAAGAACCTGATGAGATCAGACTTGTTGTAGAGAAATATAAAAGGACATCTCTTTGTATGCAGCCGTTCTTGCAGATGGCAATTGGCATCCTCGCCGCTGTTGCCGTATCGCTTGTCTTCATTTTCCAGTCCAGCTTTGGTGATTCACGGCATGCGCTGAGCATTATCGGTGCCATTGCAATCGTGATCGCCAGCCTCTATATTTTGCGGACCCGACTCTTTCGATGGGGGAATCGGAGCCGGTTGTTAAAATACCACCAAGGGATTGCGTCGTTCGGATTGTGTCTTGTCTTGGTTCATTCAGGCGTTAAGCCAGAGACATGGCATTCGTGGATGACGTTTTGCTTGGCTTGGCTGAATTTGGGAAGCGGGGTTGCGGTAAGCCTGACAAAAGCGCGGATTCGACGAATCCTGCTGCGCAGTCATTTGGTATTGGCGCCAATTTTGCTGATTGCAGTCATCATTCATGGGCGTGAGAAACTTGAGCACGATGAATTTTTTCCCCTAACGGCCGAACATGACATCCCTTGCGCACAGTGTCATGCCTCAAATCCATTGATGTTTCATATGGGCGGAGAATTGGAGAGAGAGTTCAAAGTAGACGAAAGTCTATCAAGCGAAATCCAGTGGGAATTTGATATGCGGGGCATTCCAATCTCCCAAAATACCACGGTAGCAACAAAACGAGCGGCATCGGAGTGGTTGATAACCGATGTCAACAATGAACGGAAGTATATCATCAAAAAGGGAGACCAGGGGCTTGAGGTATACCCCGATTCAGTTTATAGGACCTACACCTGCCGAACGTGCCACGTTCACAACACCGAGGAAATTCAGTTCGCGCATGAAGTACACGGCGTGAGTGTCTACGATAGATGTTTGGACTGTCATCAAACCGAGTTGAACGGGACGCGGTACGGGAAGCAGCGGTCAAACTGGGAATACGATCCCAATTGGTAGCACACCATTATTCCGGTCCGGATAATGGACCCTGCAAGCAACATTCCGAACCGACTTCACCGATCGCAGATCGCGACACTCGTGATATCCGTCTTTCTTCGATTTTCCGATTGGTATTATGGACTTAATTGCGGCCGGATTTCTGAGTGCCGTATCTTACCGCCCAAGTCCGCCGTCCAAACCATCAATCCACAGACGAATATTGAGATTATCAATCCTGCCACAATCAACCTTGTAGGGATGGCTTCGGCGCGGCGATATCGCCAGAGAGTCCCCATGGCACAAATGCCTAGAATCGCAATGGCAATAAAGGCAATCAGAGCCGTTTCTTCGTGTTCCTCAACGATAGCGTGTTCCACTCCCGGTAAGTGCTCAACGATCTCTTCCGCAGGCTCGCCGGTGAGAAATACCGGAAGTGTCGCCACGGCAACTATTGCGAATATACCGAGACTGACACGCTTGATTTCTTCGCTGTTGCGCCAAATGCCAAAAATAAGCAGAAGGATGCCGAACAGCAACCCTAACACTGGGATATGGTTAATCATTAGATGTACATGCGCCCAATTCATGTCATTTGCCTCCCAAGTTGGATTAGGAAAAAGTGTAACACCGCATTGAGTTTACAGTACGGAGTTCGTCGTCATCGTGCTCGGTTATCTACGCTGCTGAGACAGGTTGAAACTCACCATGATCCGATCGGCCGCCTTGCCTTTCGCCCTGGATCGATTCGGGGCCACGCTATGGAACAGCCAACTGGGGAAGACCAGCATTCTGCCGGCCACGGGCTTGCGCTTGACTCTGGTCCAGCAACTTCGCGGGCGCTTGGCGCCGGGGATGTATTTGACAGCATTCATCAAATTATGGGTGCGTGGATCGATGAACTCGATTCGACCCGAATTCCTGGGCGCCTGGACGTAGTAGACGCCGCTCCAGATGCACCCGGGATGGACATGGGTCCGGTTCGCGCCGCCTGGCTGATTGATGATTGACCACATGGTGCCGATTCTCAGTCGATAAGACGTGTGATATCCGAGCTTGCGGCACATCATGGCCGAGACCGCGTCGACGTGTTGAACCAATCCCGCAAACGTGACGTCCCTGTGCAGCTTGACGTGGCTGTGCCAACCCCCCAATTCCGGGAAGTTCGACTTGCTCACCCCTTTTGGGTCGCGTTCTCGTTCGGCGTAGATGGCCTCGATCAGGTGGGCGTTCAGAGTCTCGCTGTCGGGAACATCCAGAGAAAAAATTAGCGTCGGAAAGTAGTGGGTCACCTTGAGCTCGTCCGCGGACAGACGAGCCACCTCGCCGCCGTCCGAGGCTGCACGGTCGGAAGTTTCGTGCGGCATTTACTCGTCGTCCTCCTCGTCATCGTCGTCCTCATCGTCATCGTCATCGTCGTCCTCATCGTCATCGTCGTCATCGTCGTCCTCATCGTCCTCATCGTCCTCATCGTCCTCATCGTCCTCATCGTCCTCATCGTCCTCATCGTCCTCATCGTCCTCATCGCCCTCATCGCCCTCATCGCCCTCGTCGTCCTCATCGCCTTCGTCGTCCTCATCGCCTTCGTCGTCCTCATCGCCCTCGTCGTCCTCATCGTCCTCATCGCCTTCGTCGTCCTCATCGCCTTCGTCGTCCTCATCGCCTTCGTCGTCCTCATCGCCTTCGTCGTCCTCATCGCCCTCGTCGTCCTCGTCGTCCTCATCGCCTTCGTCGTCCTCATCGCCCTCATCGTCCTCATCGCCCTCGTCGTCCTCATCGCCCTCGTCGTCCTCATCGCCTTCGTCCTTCAACAATTGAACGGCGATTGCTAGTTCTCCAGGGGCATCGTCGTCCTCATCGCCTTCATCGTCCTCGTCGTCCTCGTCGCCCTCATCGTCCTCGTCGCCCTCATCGTCCTCGTCGCCCTCGTCGTCCTCGTCGTCCTCGTCGCCCTCTTCCTTCAAAAATTGAAGGGCGATTGCTAGTTCTCCAGGGTCATCGGAATCGCTACACCCAATCGACGCGACCCAAACCAGAAAGGAGACTAAAAGCAAGGATTTAGCAACATATTTAGCAACATTTAGTAGATTCACTAATAGTAGATTCATAATTGGACCTCCAAAATGAACTGAGTTAAATAAATGAAGATAAGGTGCGAATGACGCTGTCATTTATGAGTTTACATAATTCGGAATGCTTTCGAGAGTGAAAGTTGCAAAAGAAATGCACGGCAGAATTCCAAACAGGACATGCATGGACATTGCAATTGAGTTGACCTCTCCGTTCAAGCAACTGGAGATATTTCGGCCATGAGTATTCGCATTGGCTCAAATCTCCACAAATTGAATTAAAGATACCTAACTCTTACACCTTGCTTTTCGTTGGGCTTTGTGTCGATGGGGTTTTGCGATCAACAGTGTTCTGTAGGTGTCGGTCCAGCCATTAGAATAGATTATTGAGACTGACAATCACATTAAATCCGGGGGCGCTTATGCCGCTTCCGTGCTCGCGATACCGCTTATTAAGCAGGTTCTCAAGAGCGAGGGTGAGGTGGCTATACTTGGTTACTTGCATTCCACCGCGCAGGTTAAGCGTGAACCAACTCGGGGAACCTTCGCCAATGGCATTGCCAGCCGAGTCGAATTCGACCTCACTTGTTTCACGCGTTGTGCCCGGTATGCGTGGATCACGAATGTCGCTGCGGTTCAGCCGCCTCTGCTCGGTAGCTCCGCGCACGAAGAACCCTCCCCACAATCGCTCGGCGGGAGGATGCCAACGGAGACCCAACATGCCGTTGAGCGGCGGCTCACGACGGATGCGTTCTTCCCACGGCTTTTGAGGATCCGGCGCTCCGCCGTTAATAACCAAAACCTTTCCACGCGTGAACATAGCGTTACCGTAAACCGACCAACTGTTCTGAATTGGGACCGTTCCAGTCAGTTCAACACCTTGGATTTGCACTTCATCAACATTGTCAAAAACGAAAACATCAATTCCCGGGTTATTCCGTTGGAGCTCTTGAATCAGGCCTGGAAGCGTTGCGCCGGCGTAGGCATCTTCCGCCAGAACACGGGTAACCAGATCTTTGATGCGGCCATGAAAAAGTGTAAGCGATCCGGCAAATTGCGGATAACGCGCTTTCAGGCCGCCTTCAACCGTCCAACCCGTCTCTGATTCGAGGTCGGGAGATGGAGAATCAATGCCCTCATTCGTGACTTCCACGGCGGTCGTATCGTTTAGCGACGGTGCGCGGAACGATGTCGCAAAATTACCAACGACGTTCAATTGGTCGTTGATGCTTGCGACGATTCCCGCGCTACCTGTCAACGCACTCCCGGACTCATTGAAATTGCCGAACTGCTCGGAGCGCACCGAGAGGTCGGCACGTGTGTTGTATACCGTATATCGCCCCCCGAGCGTCAATTCAAGGCGCTCATGTAGCTGAATCTCATCCTGAACGTGTAGATTAGCATCCCAAAACCGCGATCCGTCAATGAATCGTCCTTTTGCCTCATCCACCTTCTCGGCACCAGTGGTGATATCGGTTTTGATGGTCTGGCTCGAAATGGTATCAAAGTAAAATTCGCCGCCTACCACAACGCGCTGACTCGGGAGGGATGAGTTGGTCGCCTGTGCACTCAACCCTAATGTGCTGACGGTGTCGAATCGCTGTCGCCGTTCCGTTGCGCCGCGTATGAGTTCATTTCGGCCCTCCTTCTGACGATGAATTGAGGCGGTCAATCGAAGTTTATCAATCGCTGTGTGGGCAGGTTTTGAGGTATAAGTGGCGTAGAACAGGTCGCGATTCTGCGGTTCAAAGAAAAACTCGTCATACTCGCGCGGCGCGATCTTATCATAGCGTGGTGTTTGAGGTTGCCGCCATAGTTGGTAGGCGACATTGACTGTACTGGCGTCACTTAGTTGGTAAGCGAATTTCGCATCGGCGTCGTAGGCATTCCAATCAAGCGGGCCTTCGGAATCAATTAGCCAACGGTCGGGCACTTCCTTGGGCGGTTCATCATAGATCTGCACACCCTCTAGTTGGTCCGAGACGAATTCAAACTTGCGATTCTTGTAGTGCAAATCGTATCCGCTTCCCGGTTTAATGTCACCGAACCATCGAGCGGATGAACCAACCGAGAAACCCATCTGCTTTTTGCCTCCCATCACCTCAAGGCGTCCGAGCCGCTCCGAAGTGCCTGACGCAAACCGTCCAAAGGCACGGGATTGGATGCTCCACTGTTCGGACGCGCTGTCAAGAATGAGATCTTTGGTAAACATGCTTATGACGCCGCCCATGGCGCCGCTGCCGTACAGCATCGAACCGGGACCCCGCAACACCTCAATCCGGTCGAGATTGTCCGGGCTCATTGTTGCCAAATACTGATTGGGACCGGAGCGGAAGGTGGAGTTGTTGAGTCGGACACCATCAATCGAAAAAAAGGCTTGATAACCGGTGAGCCCACGCAGCAAAGGTGAACCTTGCCCCGCTGTCGTTTGCTGTGCCCAGACACCTACTGTTTCGCGTAAGATTCGGGGAGTCGACGGGGCGCTGACGCGCTCAATCTGTGTCCGGTCAATGACCGAAATGGCATTCGGAGTTCGAAAAGTATCTTTTTCAAGATGGGTGATGACGGTGATTTCCTCAAATTGAATTGGATTGTCTTTCATTTCGTCTGTTTCTGCATGAATGAGAGCGGTCACAGTGAGAAGAAGTATGATACCCATTAACAATCGTATTCCTCTGATTTTCATCGGCTGTTCTCCCAGCATAGTGTGATAGATTGGTTTAAGTCTTGAGACTACACTGCGTTCCGCAAATTATGTGCCAAAGGAGTTTATGCTGAAAGGTACATCTTTAGGCGGGTTTTTCCGTTCTGTTTCTATCAATTGAATTTTTCCATGTTCAACTTCTGAACAGCAGTGTTCAAAATTTGAAATACTACCTGCTTCGCGTGCAAAAAAACGGACTGAAGCAAATTAGCATGCTCTATGTTGTATGGATGTGCGCTTTTTGGTCTGCGCTGGGGGCGCGAAACCGGATTGCTTGTGTTTGATACATGCATTGTTCGTGCTGCAAGGTAGATTTTTTCGCGTGTCAAAGCCGGCCTTCCTTGAGGACGCGAAATGTGTACATAAATCTGTCAATGGCGCTTAATTAAAATCGATAAATCAACAGATATTTGGCCGAAGAAGAAACAAAAAAGCCGTCTGAAATTATGAACGTTCAGACGGCTCTGCGAACTACGATGGGATTTCGTTACCCTTAACGATCTATTTCGTTTGCTAGATCGGCTTCAAGGTTTTTAATTTCGGCGAGGATAGCTGGGTCCGCATCCAATTGGTAGGCTTCCTTGTAAGCTTTAAGCGCTGCGTCTTTTTCTTGATAGAAATGGGCATAAATTTCCCCAATTTTTTTCCATATATCCGACATGGATGGATCTAGTTCGACTATACGTTCATATACCTTGAGCGCTTCGTCATACGGACGGGTGTCTCCTTCTCGTGCGATGATCAAGGCGCGCGATGCAAGCAAGTTTATTAGTTCAGTTTTTGCCTCGCCAAAATGTGGACTTTTATCAACCGTTTGCTCCAATACATCCATGGCGTCCTCCTCCATCTGACCAATCTTTTCAATTTCCTGCTCGGATAACTCACGATCGATAAACTGATAATCCTGGAGTATCCGCCGATAGGTCCGCGCTAGCTGAAGACGGGCTTGCAGACCAATTGGTTGAGATTCAAACGGCAACTGGACCAGCTCGGTATCGCTTTCAATGGCGATTTTATAATGTGTGATGGCGACTTCAAACTGTTTATGGCTTTGATACAGTACACCTAGAAGATAGTGTGCTTCCGCATGTGTTGGATCCTTCTCGGTCACGGCGAGAAATTCATTCGCGGCCGATAGCCTTTCACCGTCATCCCGTTCAAGCTTGCCGCGCAGTAGATGCACTTTAATGTGATCCGGCTGAATTCGTGCTGCATGTTCCAGGCGGTTCCGCGCATCCTTAATCCAGCTGCTGTGCAGATAAATCTCCGCTACTCGCAAGTTGGAGTGAAGTAACTCACTGTCTAATCCATCAGTTGACTCATTACCACCCTGTTTCGCAGAATCGATTATTCGGATCGCTTCCCAATAAGCGAGTGCCGCCCTTCCAAGATCATGCTTTGCGAAGTCTTCATCCCCCTGTTTGACAAACTCCCGCGCCTGCGATACGGGCACTGCATTAGACTGTGTTTCCCCGGTGTGGGTGAACACAACGATCAGAGCGATAAACAGCAAGATTATGGCACCCTCAACATAGGGCAGCCAATTTCGAGTTGGAGCATGGGTTTTGTTGGACATAATTCATATACTTCTCATCAGTTTGAGATAGGAACGAACGGAGGCATGATCTTGATTAGCCCTGTTCAATTTCATCCATGATCTTAAGAAACTCTGTCGGACCAACAAATTTCTCAAGTCGCTTTAACGGTTTTCCCTCAGAATCTAGGAAAAGTACAACTGGCAATCCCACGATACCATATTTTTTCTTGAGCCCTTCAACTTGGTCCGAACCTCGGCTGAAATCGAGTTTTATTTTGACATAATCTTCTAATCTGGATTTCACTTCCGGATCGGAAAACGTAAATTTGTCGAGTTCAACGCAAGCCCCGCACCACGTCGCGAAGAAATCAATCATGACGGGTTGTTTAGAAGCACGTGCTTCCTCCAGTCCTTGAGTCTCGTCGGTCACCCAATCCAGATGGCTCTCTACTGTAGTGAATGCACCGGCAATTACATACAGTCCAATGACGGCGGCAAGAACGCCTACCGATTTGCGTAATTGCGCTGCGCGAGGTAGGTCCCTAAACCGTTGGGCGAATTTCCCCAGAATCACACCGAGGAGCAACAAGACACCTCCAACGATGAAAACCGGAGCAGAATTATCAAGAACCTCGCGCAGGGGTGCGACGACCTCCTTCAAGAAATAGAGCGCCATCGCAATAATAACGACCCCAAAGATGTTCTCCAACACATACATCCAACCACCGGATTGCGGCAGCGACGAAATTAAACCTGAAAATGTACCGATTATAATAAAGAGCAGCCCCATGCCGATAGCGTAAGTCAGCATGAGCCAAAATCCCAGAAAGGTATTGCCGGTTGTTGCAACAAAAGAAAGAACGGCTCCAAGTGCAGGACCGGTACAAGGCGCCGCAATAATTCCGGCGACCGTGCCCATGGCGAAGGCTCCGCCAAATCCTGCACCCCCAACGGTGTTCAATCTGTTTTGGACGGCGTAGGGCAGCCTAAGTTCAAAAACTCCGATGAGCGATAGTCCGAGTGCGATAAGGATGACACACACAAACCCCACGACAATCGGGTTAGCCATAATCTGACCAAATACGGCGCCCGTTGATGCGACAGCGACTCCCAAGATTGAGTACATGACGGCAATACCGAGAACATAGGTGACCGAAAGAAGGAACGACTTCAGGCGGCTTGCCTCTCGGTTGGCGCCAAAAATACTGACCGTGATTGGAATTAGAGGATAAACGCACGGTGTCAGGCTTGTCAATATGCCACCTGTGAAAACAAGCAGAAACGCCCATAAATAGCCTCTTGATAATGCTTGGCGGAACTCCCCGGTTTCGCTGGTTGCGGATAGAGTATCCTGCGGCATATCGAGCTGCAGACTGGAGAATATTTCCGCATTGATCGGCTGTACCGGTTGATCGGTGCCGACAATTTCCATGGGGATATTCACGGAAACGGTCTTCGGTAAAAGACACTGCTCGTCGCTGCACGCTTGGTATGTTAACTTGAATGGAAGCTCTACCGTTTGGAGTTGTGCGGCCTGTCCCAGTGTCGCCTGTACACCGATTACAGTTTGATCATGATAGACGGGTGCTGTACCGATTGAAGCAATCTCAAGGACATCCCCTTCGGGGTAAATAACGTCACCGAATTTTAAATCTGGGTATTCCGGCAAGACGACCTGAGTGGCGATGAGCCCTTCTTTGGCGGGATTCGCATTTGCGTGCCATCCTTCATCAAATGTCATCACGATGGCAATCTGAAAAGTGCTGCCGGGTTGCACTTTGTCCACCGATAACACGCCTTCCGTGTGAACAGTATCTTTCGGTTGACTTGGCGCCTTGAGCGCCTCAAGCCCTGTTAACTGTCCATACGCCCCCAAGGTTCCAGTGTAAAATGCACAAAAAATAATCAACAATCGGTAGACATAGATGACGTAGTTTTTATTCATGCTTGTATCTCTCCAGTGAGAATATAGCTTGGCATTAAGACGCAACAGTGTAACCACAGTCGCGGCACCTTGTACGATACCTGAGTAGGTAAATTGTTCCCAATCAGTGCTTTATGAAAAAAAAGCGGATTGAAGATACCTTTTCGGTATAAAGGAACCCACGATCCGCAGATGGCAATTCTAATAAGGATTGGCAATCGATGGCAACGTTGAATTAGTCATTCACCGGGGATCAAGAACGACACAAGGCAATATCATTTCTTCCAGCGAAATGCCCCCATGTTGGAAACCGCCGACAAATTGGTCTTTGTAGTCATTGAACTGAGTTGCATAGACAAAATAGTAATCTTCTTTGGCTAGGACATAGTTCTTCTGAGCTGAATCGTCGGGCAACCTGTAACGCTCTGGATTGGTAATCCGCAAACCGACCTCATCATCTACGTGGAGTTCTGCACCGAGTTTGAATCGAAGGCCGCTGGTCGCAGATTGACTACTGGATACGCGTGCAGGACGCTCTGACAAAATAGAGCCGTGATCTGATGTCAGAATTACAGTGATACCCCGTTCGGCGAGGAGTCTCAAGATTTTGAATAGTCCCGAATGCCGGAACCATCCGTGCACCACCGATCGGAAAGCGGCTTCGTCCGGAATAAGTTGCTTGAGCAAACTCGTTTCTGACCGTTTGTGGGTCAAAATATCAATGAAATCAACCACAAGAGCTGCTAAGCTAATGCGTGGAACACTGTTCATCCATTGCAGATATTCCGCCTCACCGCGCATATCAAAAATCTTGAAATATTGCGGAGCGGGCTTCAGCAGAATGCCGTGGCGCTCAAGCTGCATTCGCATCAGATTTTTCTCATGGCGATTAATGCTTGTGTTTTCCTCGTCAATTTCTGTCCATAGATTCGGATAACGCTGGGCAAGTTCGAAGGGAAAGAGACCGCTAAATATTGCATTTCGCGCGTAAGACGTTGCCGTGGGCAGAATGGAATAGTAGTAATGGGTGGTCATGTCGAAGTATGGTTGGAGGAGTGGTTTGATTGTGAACCAATGATCCAACCTCATACAATCAAGCACGATGAAGAGCACCTGTTTGCCAACCTGAACTTCCGGCAAAACGTATTTGTAAATGACATCAACTGACAAGACGGGAGAATCCTTGCCCACCAGCCAGTCGCAATATCGATCTTCGATATAGCGAGCAAAAAGACTTTGGGATTCCTGCTTTTCTAGCCGATGTGTTTCACGCAGGTCGTCTGCCGCCGCCAACTCGTCCAATCGCAGGTCCCATTCCACCATCTGAACATAGAAATCGGTCCACGTTTTCCAATCGACAGGTTGTTGTTTGAGAGTCCTACGTTTATTGAAATCAACAACGTACTCTTGAGCGGTGTAGTCTTGCTTAATTGCTCCGTGATCGAAAACGAACGTGAGAACGGAGGCAATCTGTTTCGGACTCACCGGTTTAATTAGAAAATCATCCACATGGTGAATGATTGCCGCGCTCATGATGTGCTTTTGATCGCTACCGGTAACAATTACCACGGGTAGGTGAGGGTGGCTCTTCTTAATCTTCGACAGGACGCGAATTCCGTCCATCTCCGGCATCTTGTGATCCAGCAGAACAGCGTCGTAGATCTCTGATTCTAGTATGGACAACCCTTCGGAATCGCTTGTCGCTGTAGTGATATCATATCCGTTATGTTCGAGGAACAGGATGTGTGGCTGTAATTCAGTGATTTCATCGTCAATCCACAGGATTCTTCGTTGTCTATCCATTTCATATCACCTTTCCTCCGTATTGTTTGAGAGTCGCATCTTGTAATTCAGCACGATATTGCAAACCGGCAGAAGCAGACTGACGTAATCTTACCAACAAATCTGTCCTTAATTCGTTAATTGTTGCCCAACGAACACCGACGATTTCCTTTTTGTCAACAGGCTCTAAACGCCCTCCAGTTGCGCGAGCGGCAAGCACGTGAGAGGTCCAAGCTACAATTTCGTCTTCAAACGCAAGATTGACATGCGATCTGAGCGTGTATTTCTGGAGTTCGACTTCCAAGCCTGTTTCTTCATAGGCTTCTCGCCGAGCTCCGACTTCAAAATCCTCTCCCGGTTCAATTCCACCGCTAGGAGAACGGTAAACACCCTTAGGGTAACTCGGTTTTCGAATTACGACTATCTTGTCTTTTTCTTCGTTGGAGATGAACAACGTCACGTCGTGTCTCCGTCCATTGCGCATGCTCCATTTCAACAAGTCGAATTCGGAACGATTCATTGTGCATCGGGTGTGAAGTATCTGGGGCACGCCAAATCTGCGTTCAATCTTGTTTAAGGCTTCTTGCGTGATGTACATGATATGAAGCGCAATTTGGGCTGGACTCAGGTGCGTTTGCTGAAGGCACACTAAATCCCGTCGGCAAATCGACCAGGATTCAGAAGCCTAGCCGGATCGAATTGCGCCTTGATCTTTTTCATTATCTCGGAACCGCTGCCAACCGTACCCCAAACGTCAATATCGCGTTTAACTTCCACCGGTGCTGTTTCAAGGATTAAGTTGCCACCGGCACGGCTTGCATGTTTTCGTAATTCTATTAATGTGGAAACCATCATCTCAGGTTTGACCGTATCTGCAAATTCAGAGAAAACGAAATAAACCTGTCCCGTACCCATTAATCCCATGCCTCGGACGGTACACCCTAAGACGCTAGTGACATCCAACACAACACCTATATATTCTTCAATGTCGCTCATTCGCAGGTTGACCTTGAAGACGACCACTGGCTTAGATGGATTAGTCTGGGCGAATGTCCGCATAGATTCTGCGAGTTTTGCAGCTTGATGCTCTTGGATGATTTCCACACCAACCACCCCGCTTTGTTTCCCAATCCATTGTACCTGGTTTCTTTGCCAAGCAATGGCTTTGGGGTGAGAATCAAGACCTACAACAAGACAGGGATCTACAATTCTTGTGTCCGGCACGCCGTTAATGAACAGATTAAGATAGCTTGGTAAGAGTTGAGAGCTGTTGATCTCGGAGGCTGTCTTGGCCGCATCTTCATATCGTTTGAAGCTGAGAAGCATGGTGATTCCGCTCTCCGCCAGAGGGTACAACTTAAATGTCAATTCAGAAATGATTCCGAGTGTGCCGAATGAACCGATGTATAACTTTTTGAGATCGTAACCCGAAACATTCTTGACCACTTTTCCTCCGCTCTTTACAACGGTGCCATCCGCCTGAATTACTCGCATCCCCAGTATTTGGTTTCTAGGTGTACCGTGTCGCAATCGTAATGGTCCACTTGCGTTTGTAGCTGCAATTCCGCCAACTGTAGCCAGCGAAGCGTATGCCGGATCTAATGGAAGAAACTGCGCGTTTTCGCCGAGTTGCATCTGAAGATTTGCCAACCGCATGCCGGCTTGTACAGTAACAGTTAGATCGGCGGGTTCATACTCAACCATACCGTTGAGTCTTTGCGTTGAGAGCACAAGATCGACCGTCTCGGGTACGTTTCCAATTCCGAGTTTTGTTCCACTTCCGGCGGGGATGACAGACAACTTTCGGTCAGCGGCGAATGCTAGGAGTTTTTGAATCTGTTGAACCGATGCTGGTAAAGCGACCGCTTTGGGCATGAAGCCGTCAACGCGATAGTCTTTGTGCCGATCGTTGGGCAATATCCCATCTTCGCCAACAATCTGGATTAACTCTTCGTACAACAGGTCTAAATTGATCATGGTGATTGGTGCAAGGTCCTTTGACATCGAATAAGTATTTCCGAGTCTGAGCTATCAAGAAATTAGGTTCTATTGACATTTATCTGGGGTGTGTCTGTGATTCGCCGAAAAACACCTAAGATGTAGGAGCGAGGATTAAATGAGATCAAGCGAGTGAATAACGAGTACGACGGTAAATCCCATAGCGAATGCTTTAGAGATCTCATCTTGCCCCGCCGGCTTTGCGCGGAGACGAAATTTCTTGTTCCGCTCCGCGTAAATTTCTTGACCTGATTCTCGCCATCAATGCACAAGCATTTTAGAGAGAATGATTTTGCAGCCTATAGCCGCCGTAATTTTCGGATCGTAATCGAGATTCATCAGCTGGCAAGCCCTAGCTTGATATACGATTCGGGAGTCGGAAAAATCTTGCCGGGGTTGCATAGTCCCGTCGGGTTAAAGATATCCCTGACAGACGCCATGACCTTGAGATCCTCGGGACTGAAAATGAGCGGCATGTAATCCATCTTCTCAATTCCGATTCCGTGCTCGCCGGTTATTGTGCCGCCAACTTCGGCGCAAACCGTAAGAATTTCCTCGTTGACCATTTCAACACGCTCGCACTGATCCGGATCCCGTTCGTCAAATAGCACGATAGGGTGGATGTTTCCGTCACCGGCATGGAATACATTGGCAATGGGTATGTCGTATTTGCGGGAGATGGCCGCGACCTGCCGAAGCACTTTGGGTAGTTGCGTGCGGGGAACTACGCCATCCTGGGTAATATAACTTGGCGCTAACCGTCCGAAAGCACCGAAAGCACTCTTCCGCGCCTTCCAGAGGTTCTCTCGATCCGCGTCATCTTTGGCGTAACGCACTTCGCGGGCATTGTGCTCATTAAGAATGGAGATGATGCGTTGTGCCTGATCTTGCATCCCGGCTTCAATGCCGTCTAGCTCGACAATCAGGATTGCCTCGGCGTCAAGAGGGAAACCGTAGTGAAAACCGTCTTCTAAAGCCTTGATGACGAGTTGATCCATCATCTCTAGCGCGGCAGGGATAATTCCCGCGGCAATAATGCTCGACACCGCGTTAGAGGCGTCATCCATCGTCTCAAAAATGCTGAGGGTTGTTTGATAGGTCTGCGGACTTCGGAGGAGACGCACCGTCGCTTTCGTCACGATGCCGAACGTGCCCTCGGAGCCAATCATAACGCCGCGCAAATCGTAACCGGGCGTTTCTTCAACCGCGCCGCCGAACTCGACTATTTCCCCGCTTGGTAAAACCACTTCCAGCGCCAATATATGATCGGTGGTAACGCCGTATTTAAGGGTGTGAGGCCCACCTGAATTCTCAGCTATATTTCCACCAATAGTACAGGCTTTCTGGCTGGATGGGTCGGGAGCGTAGTAGTAGCCATCGTCCTGAACGGCGTGAGTTAGCAGCAAATTTACCACCCCCGGTTCCACCACTGCACGCTGGTTCTTCAAGTCAATTTCGAGGATACGGTCAAGTCGATTGAGGGCAATCAGCATTCCACCGCGTACCGGAAGCATTCCGCCGCTCAATCCTGTGCCGCCGCCCCGGGCGATAAATGGGGTTTGATATTTATCGGCCAGCTTTACAATCGCAGAGATTTGTTGGGCATGTTCCGGGAAGACAACCATATCGGGTAACGCTTTGAAAAGCGTCGCTCCATCACATTCGTAAACCGACAATGCGGTTGAATCCGTAATCACGTTCTGTGAGCCGACTAGGTCCGCCAACTCATTTATTAGTTGATTTTCATAAGACATTGGGGAATCCTCCGTGTATGATTAAAGTCATTGCAACAGTAATTACAAATGCATGTCGAGAATACGGTTCTTTTGTATGAAAAGATGTAAGATTATGGTATGCGCAGACTAACCGCCTGCGCTAAAAGGGCGCGTACAATTTTGCGGGTGATTACACATTGCGTCATCGTTCATCAACAAACGATCATGATTTGCGCAGAGATGATTGTAGTTGGTTTAATCTTGCTAGTGTAGGTTCTCAATAGAAGATGAAAATGTGTATGGTGCGGCTAGTTCAGCAAGCATGTGTGCTGACTCGTACTCAAGTGTATTGATTCATTCGTGACGGGGAAGACAAGCCGACAGTGGATATTATCTTTAAACGAACTCCATTAATCAAACAAAAAAGCCGAGATTTCTTCGAATCGGAGATGTCGGAAACCTCGGCGTGATTTGCGTCGCTTGAATACCTCAATAACCTAACGAGCTTAGTTCATTGCTCAATAATCTTCAACTCATCCTCAGGTCCTCGCTCATTCAACTCCACCGAGAGTTGGTTCGCAATGTCATAAAATGCTTGGGATTGCGGCGAATCGGGGTGGGCGGCGACAATCGGAACGCCCAGATCGCCAGCAGTGCAAACCTCGGCGTCCAGCGGAACGCCTCCGAGGAATGGAACCCCTAGTTTCTCGCTAGTCTTTTTCCCGCCGTCAGACCTGAAGATGTCCGTCCTCTCGCCGCAGCGTGGACAGAGAAAGTAGCTCATATTCTCGACGATGCCCAAAATCGGCACCCCCAAGCGTTCAAACATGGCGGCGCCCCGTCTGACATCGGCTAAAGCAACATCCTGAGGCGTCGTCACGATGACCGCGCCGGTCAATGGAATGGCTTGGGTCAACGAGAGGGCAGCGTCTCCCGTACCGGGCGGAAGATCAATGATAAGATACTCCAATTCTCCCCAACTCACATCGCTGAGAAACTGACGGATGGCGCTATGCAGCATGGGACCCCGCCATATCATTGCTTGCTCCTCCGGAACCATGAAACCGATGGACATCAACTGGATATCGTGTCTGACAAGCGGGATCAATTTTCTTTCTGGACTAGTCTGCGGTTTCTCGCTGATGCCCATCATTGTGGGAATGCTCGGTCCGTAGGCATCGGCATCCATTAGTCCAACCCTGTTTCCGTCGCGTGAAAGCGCAATCGCCAAGTTGGTTGCGACCGTCGATTTGCCAACGCCGCCTTTTCCACTCGCCACCGCTATTTTGTAGCGGATGTCCGGGAGTTCCACATTGTGTTGTCCGGTATCCGTTTGTGGCATGCCCTGCGCGGGTCCCGTGCGTGAAGGAGCTGCGGGGCGAGAAATCTGAGATCCGCTGATTACTTTAAGATCCGGATGCTCTTTTGTCGTCGATTGAGTCGGGGCATCATTCGTTGAATCTGTGTTCTTGTTGCCTTTCTTGAAAAGGTTCATGTTTCTTCCTTCTGAGGGTACACGTTATACCAAATCGTCATGTCTCGGTTTTCGTCAATTGAGAGTTTTCGTCCGTCAACCCGTATTCGGCAAATCTCCCTCGTACAGCGGTGACAGTTGTCGTAAGCGATGGACCTCTTTTACTACGGCATCAATTACCTGGTCGACCTCTTCCTCAGTGGTGAATCGACCCAATCCGAAACGAACCGCGGTATGTGCCAACTCCTCTTTTACCTGCATGGCGAGCAACACGTGAGACGCTTGAACGGCGCCGGATGTACAAGCGGATCCCGCAGAGAGCGCGATGTTATTCAAGCCTGCCAATAAGGCTTCGCTTTCTACAAATTCAAAACTGACGTTTAAATTGCCTGCTAGGCGATTCGCCGGGTGTCCGTTGAGATAAATACGGTCTATACGATTGAAAAGCGCGTGATGGAGCTTGTCTCGCAGATGGGAGACTCGCTTGCCTTCTTCGACCATCAAAGTCTTAGCCAGTTCGCACGCCTCGCCAAAACCGACAATGCCGGGAACGTTGAGTGTGCCCGGTCTGATGTGATTTTCCTGTCCGCCGCCGTGAATCATGGGGTCCAACTGAATCTCCGGCTTCCTCTTACGAATGTAGAGAGCCCCAATCCCTTTTGGGCCGTACATTTTGTGCGCGGTAAGGGACATGAGATCGATCCCCAGTCGATCAACGTCCGCGTCAATCTTGCCAATCGCCTGCACTGCATCGGAATGGAATAGCACGCCATACTTCTGGGCAATCCTTCCAAGCTCCGAGATAGGATTAATTGTTCCGACTTCATTATTGGCATAGATGAGACTAACCAGGATAGTTTGACTCGTGATGCAATCTTCAACCTGTTGTGGTTGAGTCATGCCGTACTCATCAACGGGCAGATATGTAACTTTGAATCCCTCGTTTTCCAAGACCGCACACGTGTCCAACACGGCGTGGTGCTCCGTGGTGCCGGTAATGATATGGTTGCCTTTGTGCTTATTAGCGTATGCAATGCCTTTAATCGCCAGGTTGTCTGATTCCGTGGCACCGCTCGCAAATATTACCTCTCCCGGTGAGCAGTTGATGAGTTCGGCAACTTGGCGTCGAGCTTTTTCCACGGCGTCGTTTGCCTTCCACCCGTACACATGCGCTATGCTGGAAGCATTGCCAAAACAGGTCGTCAGATAAGGCATCATCGCCTCTACGACCTGAGGATCAACAGGAGTCGTCGCGTGGTAATCCATATAGATGATATTATCTTGGTCCTTCATTCTCACTCGCCTTTGGCTTGAGTTGATGATAATTTTACTGCACACTAAAGGGAAAGTCAAGCACAATGCCGGCGTCCTCTCCGGGCATATTTTGGGAGCGCCACTTCCTTATTTCAACTTGAATCTCCGTCCCGTTTTCTCCTATAATACCGTTTTGTGGTTGGCGTGCGGTGACACAATCTTACCCTTTTCGATGCACTAATCGCACATCAAGTCTATTCTTCTCTGCTACTTGACCCGCGAAGGAGTTCATTCCCTTGGGCTTTCTCAACCCGATTTTGCTTTTCGGGGTACTTGCTGCCGCGATACCCCTTCTCATTCACCTCTGGAGTCGCCGTCAAGCGAAGAGGGTTGATTTTAGCAGCCTAATGTTTCTCTTGGTTGCACACCGTCAGAACGTACGGCGTATTCAGCTCAAGAATCTCTTAATCTTACTTCTACGAGTGGCGATTATTGCCCTTATTGCGCTTGCCCTCGCCCGCCCCTTGCTAAAAAACCAATTATCGTTTGCCGGAGCTCGCGCGAAAACCAGCGCGGTCGTGATACTGGATAACTCCTTTAGTATGGGATATCAAGGAGTTCATGGTCAAAGATTCGAGAAGGCGAAAGAGGTAGCGTTGGAAGTTGCCGACTCACTTCGGCACGGAGATAGCGTGGCGGTCATCTTAATGTCTGACATCCCCGTTGCAATCTTCATGAAGTTGACAAGAGACTTGGCTGCAGCAAAAGCGGAAATTCGTCAGGCAGAGATTTCCAGCAGATCCACGCTCGTACAGCCCAGCCTAAAGTTTGCGCACGATATTCTCGAGACCTCGATCTCCCCGAACAAGGAAATCTACTTGATTTCCGACTTCGGAATAAACGGTTGGGATGCTTGGGGGCGTGTGCCGAATCAATCGGGCGCTAAGATTTACTTGCTTCCTGTAGGTGAGGAGAACGGAGACAATACCAGCATTGAAGAACTTCAGGTTTCCAATCAACTAATTGGGGTACATCGTCCTGTCCAGGTGAGCGCGGATGTCAATAATCATACCGCTTCATCAGCGGGGGAAATCACGTTAACACTGTTTGTTGATGGCGAAAAGCGGAGATCGTTGAGTTTAAACGTACCAGCGCAAGAGGCAATTGCCGCAACTTTCACGCATAAATTTGAATCACCCGGAACACACACCGGTTATGTTGATCTCACGCCTGATCGATTGCAGGTCGACAATCGACGTTACTTTGCATTTGACGCCTACGGTCAGATTCGCGTGCTCTGCGTTGGAGAACAGACGTTGTACTTGACGTTAGCATTGAATCCCGAAATACAGGCAGCACCTTCGACAGAATTCACCATTCTCCCGGTGAGTTGCTCTGCTAAAGAGTTCGTAGATTTTGCGCTAGATGACTACGACATAATCATCTTTGCTGATGTACCTCAACTTACTGATCGGATTATGCAACAGCTCCAAAGCTTCATTCGTGCGGGTAAAGGCGTCGTATATTTCGTAGGTGACGAGATTGACGTGCCAAGTTACAATCAGTTTGCCGATTGGATGCCAGCTCACCTAGGTGCCATAATGAACTGGCATCCGCCTTTAACACTATCGAAGTTCGACTCGGTTCACCCGATATTCAGAATTTTTGACGCGGACGACTTCTCGGGCCAATACGCGCCGCAGATTTTTCAAGGTTTAGTTCTCAATTTGGCTGAGGAGGCACGTGTGATTGCGGAACTATCTAACGGAACGCCTTTTATGGTTGAACGGCGAATTCATTCGGGAATAGCCATCATATTCAATGTGTCCGCCAGCCAACTTGATGCGTCAAACCTGATAGTCAATCCTCATTTTGTTCCACTGTTGCAGCAGACTATACTCTATACTAAGGCTATTCAATCCGCGCACGACAGAAATCTGCTTGTCGGAGAAACGTTTACCGCCAATTATCGTCACGCGAAGGCAACAAAAGCCTCCGTGGAGCGAGTGGGAGATCCATCCGGTACGACCAAAACTGTTTCAATTAGTGCAAGTGGTGTTCTAACATTTGATGGAACAGATTCACCCGGCATCTATCGGGTCAATGTACACGGCAGGGACCGTCTGGTTCGAGATTTTTTCGCCGTCAATGTTGAACCGACGGAGTCCGATTTGCGCACAATTGAGATTGAGGAGGCGATAGACCGCATCGGCGCCCAGCCGATGGTCGACGCCTCTTCCGAATCGCTGAATCTTAGACTCGATTCTCACCGAATGGGAAAGGAAATTTGGGGCGAACTGCTAGTCTTGGCACTCGTTTGCATGCTTATTGAAGGCATACTCTCAAATCATGAACGTATTGCTCCGGGAGAATCATCTCCAGCGCATTAGCCCTACTCTAATTTTAATATTCAAGTGATAAGCGCACGCTTTTTCGTCACTTTGGTAATTTTCATCATATTTTGCGGCTCGGCGATGGCAAACCACCAAGCTGTTCGCAAAATCATTCTGCGAGGCAATGAAGCTTTCTCCGATGAGCAACTACGCTTGGGGATGCGAACAGAAGTGGGTGAGACATACGATGAAGAAGTGTTGAGGAAGGACTTCAAACGCATTGTCGAATTCTATAGAAAAAACGGGTTTAGTTTCGCGCGGATTGATGAGAAACGCCTATTCAAGAAGGGTTTTGTCGACGGAGTCTATTTACATATTTACATTGACGAGGGACGGATTGGGCAGTTGACAGTCGAAGGGAACTCGCGCACAAGAGATCGCGTTATTCTTCAAGAGCTCCTTTTCAAAACCGGCGATGTTTACACGGTGGAAGATGAGTTGGAAAGTGAGCGCATCCTACGTCGAAAACCTTATCTGGGGGACGCAGAAATTGGCGCCACGTGGGACGCCGAATCCTCAACTGTTGAGATAAGAGTTATAATCACAGATCTTTGGTCGGTAATTCCTGCCTTGGATATACCCGCCTTTAGCAAGGATAGTTCTGACTTTCTGGTGCAAGTTGTTGATTCGAATATGTTTGGCACCGGCAATCAAGCAAAATTTCGATACCAACGGATTAGCGAGGCTGACGAAACGACGCGGAGCCTCATTCGCACCCGGTATACAGATCCGCGCCTTTTTAGTTCACATTGGGAGTTCGATGGCCATTATACGCAACAGCGTGTGGGCGATTCTTGGCAAGTGATTTTGCAGCGTCCGCAATTCACGCTGAAAACACGGTGGAGCGCTGCCTTTATGGCATCGGAGCATGTGGATCTAAAACGGTGGTACGAGCATGGAAAGAAAACGGATCTTTATGACCGTATAATGCAGCGAAATACGGGGCAACTCACCCGATACATCGGGGATCGACATCGCCACCTACAATTCTCAGTCTGGGGGTTTACTGAACGTTCAAAGTTTACCCCGCATGAAATTTCTCCTAGCACAACGTGGGGGGAAACCAAATCAAGATTTGCACCTAAAGATCGAGACATCAAGATTCTTGGAATCTCAGTTGGTCGTCGAAAAATTGATTTTGTTCGAACACGGTACGTTAATCAGATGGGGCGTGTGGAAGACATTGCCGTTGGATACAGATATAACATGTCTCTTGGCTTCGGTTCACCGCTATACGGATCAGACCGATCGGAAACACTTCTGAATTGGCTGTTTTCCTTATCACTGTCACACGAAGACTCGCTCTTCCTGAATACGCAGGCAGATTATACAACTCGATTTAGCAATGAGCCTCTCGACTCTGTTTTCAACGGGAAAATAAAGTTGGTCCGCAAAAATCTTCTCCGCCAAACGCTGGCGGCTCAACTGTCAACCGTTTTCGAGTTTGGGCTGGCACGTGAGAGCCAAGTAATCCTGGATGGGGAAAACGGGATGCGTGGTTACAGCCCATACGCCTTCAATGGAGAAAAGATGGTAATCCTGAACCTTGAAAGCCGCACCATCTTCAGTGGCGGAATATTCGAGAAACTGGAATCTCTGATCGTAGTCGGATCGGCAATATTCTTGGATTTTGGTTACATCTGGAGCCGCGACGAACTTGTCTTAAGCGAACCGAAACGCAGCGTAGGAGGAGGGCTGAGATTCAGCATCCCGCGTCTAAGCGGATCGCGCGTGTTTAGGTTCGATTTAGCTTACCCGTTGGATGTCGAAGGCGGTATCTCTCGCGTTCCTGTTATTACCTACGGCATCGGTCATGTGTTTTAGAGGTGCTTGAGGATGTGAAACGTCTCAATATGGAAACTGTATTAACCTCATGTGAACGGCAGTAATTCTTCTTGAGTCCCGGTTACAAGATTGGCAAAACTTCATGAAACTAATCCTGATTGACACCGATATCGGTGTGGACGATGCGCTCGCAGTGCTCTTTGCACTGAAATCTCCGGAGCTCCAAGTTGAAGCGATCACAACCGTGAGCGGTAACGTTCAAGCAGAGCAGTGTACTCGGAATCTACGAATCACACTTGGGTGCACGAATATCCAAGAATTGCCATTAATCTCTCAAGGGGAAGAGGCGCCGTTAACCATTCCGCTTGTCACATCTGCGCACGTTCACGGTTCCGATGGGCTGGGCGGAATTTCCGAGCGTTTGGCACCCGACGGAACTAGACTTTACCCGGAAGTCGAGTGCCCGCTGTCGCCTTATTCAGCGGTGGACACCATTATCGACTTGGTCGACCGGTATCCCGATGAGTTGATTTTGGTTCCTGTTGGTCCGTTGACTAACATTGCAAAGGCTATGCTTAACAGTCCAACAGTCATGCGTAAGGTTCGAGAGATTGTGCTAATGGGGGGTGTATTCGAGATATACGGAAATGTGACGACACAGGCCGAATTTAACATATATGCTGATCCACAAGCGGCGCACGTAGTACTCAACTTTGGCGTGCCAGTCACCGTGACGCCACTTGATGTAACACACCAAGTAGTTCTGAGCCGCGACCGATTATGTGTCGAAGTGGGGACGGGTAACACAAGGTTAATCCAGTTTCTACGAGATTCCACGCAGGCGTGTATGGCGTACCATCAGAAGGATGAAGGATTCAATGGATTGTATTTGCACGATCCGCTCGCGATCGGTTATCTGCTACGGCCAGACCTTTTTGATGTTGTGGATGCCTATGTTCAGGTGGAAACGCTAAGCGATTTGACTCGAGGCAGGACTGTTGGGAATCTCCGCGCACAACGCGCGAGCCATGCTTCAAATGCCCAGGTGTGTGTCGGGGTGGATGCTGAAAAATTTTTGAAATTCTTCTTCGAGCGTGTCTTGGACAGTACCTAGGTTCTGTTGACATTTCACGGCAACGAGATAATCGAGAGGAACGTGCACACACATGGTTCTTCGTAGGAGTTGGGATCAAGCGACTGATCATGGAGCGCGATAGAGAGCCCACCCACCCCTTTGCTTACACACGAAAGTCGAACTCAGACTTCCGCAGGCCGATTTCCCATAATTGACATAGTGGTGTTAAGACATGAATCTCGACCTACAATCTACACTCAACCCATATGTCTTGAGTCTGTCAACGCGCATTGGTAAACGGGCGAGGATCAAGCGAACGGATACTAATCGAAAAATGAGCGAATAGCGAATGCGATAGAGTTATTCCCTTGCCCCCAAGATTACAGACAGCTACGCACAACTGTAAACACGCTCTAGCTAAAATTCACGCGGGCTTCCGATTCGTGTTCCAGGAATGAACAGAAAGTCGTTGTAGCGGCTGCGTCGAAGAATATTCGGGAGTTTCAGCTTGGGCAATTCAATCTCCTCAAGAGTCGCGAGTTGCCGAGGGGTGAGAGTTTTTCGAATGTCTTGAACAAGATTCGCTATTTCCTTCATGTATTCCTGACGTTGCCGGGCAAAATCCCTAATTGTTGTTCTCAATTTATTCTGTTCACGGAAGGCTTGTCGCCTCGTTTGCCTACCTCCGCCTTCATATCGGCTTAGCCGCGGTAGGCTTGCTTCGCTCCGATAACGCTGATATGCTAACTCTAGCTCATCCTTTTCAAAGTTGTAATCTTCGACAATGTCCGTAATGAATTCAATTTTGGGTTCAACGATTCCCCTTTGCGTTGGGGATAAATTGAGCGCCGCAGTGCTCTTTTTCACCTCGATGAGTTTGACGCCTCCACACGCCGAAAGCGTTAGCACGCAGCTCAATAAAAACAACGCGCATGTAAACTTCCCCATCTCTTTACCCCTTTCAATCAGCTTCTTTCATCAGAGATTCATCGGAGGGTAGCTCATACAATTCGCCGTACTTCTGCCGCAGGTATGAGATATAAGGTTCAATCCGTAGCGAACCACCGGTAACGCGCTGAACCAGTTCGGAGGCGGTGAATTTACTCCCGTGTTGGTAGATGTTCTCTTTCAGCCAACCGTGAAGCGTGCCAAATTCTCCAGCCTCAATTTCCGAGAATATCTCGGGGTGGCTGTCTAAGGCACTTTCGAAAAACTGTGCGCTAAGTATGTTGCCCAAGGTATATCCTTGAAATGCTCCACCAATCGGACCGCTGTACCAATGGACATCCTGGAGGACGCCGTCCCGGTCATCCGGAGGGGCAATCCCAAAATCTGATTGAAAACGCTCCCGCCACGATTCGGGTAAGTCCGCCACTGTTAGTTCTCCCTCAATCAGATCCAGCTCTAAATCGAACCGCAGCAGTACATGTAGATTATAAGTCACTTCGTCGGCATCTGTCCGGATTAGCGATTTTTCTACTTTGTTTATCGCATGATAGAAAGTTTCCAACGACACTGAGCCGAGTTGATCTGGGAATTCCGCTTGAAGTTTAGGGTAAAAGCAGTTCCAGAATCTCTTGCTTCGTCCTACGATATTTTCCCAAAGGCGTGATTGACTTTCGTGAACGCCTGAAGATGTGCCGTTGGCAAGCGGTGTTCCGTCAAGTTCCATACGAATTCCCTGTTCGTACATCCCGTGCCCGGCTTCGTGCATTGTACTGAAGAGTGCATCGCTTAAATCATCCTCTTTTGAACGAGTCGTAATACGAACATCACCGAGAGAAAATTTCGTCATGAATGGGTGATGAGTTTTGTCCTGTCGTCCACGTTCAAAGTCGTAGCCGAGGTGTTTGATAGTCTCGATCCCAAACTTTAGTTGCTGTTCTTCCGAAAAAGTTTGATGCAGGCAGGAGTCATCGACCGGAGACTGCGCGGTAATTGCATTGACGATGGGAACGAGTCGCGTGCGTAATTCGGAAAAAATGCGCCGTACGTCCGAAGCTTTCATACCGTAGTCACTAAAGTCAATCAGTGGATCGGCGATGTGCTCGTATCCCGGGTAGAATTCGGCTAACTGACGGCTCATCGTGAGCGTTTCTTCAAGATAGGGCTTCACCATCTTGAAGTCATTTGCCGGTCTAGCCTCGGTCCATACTTGATAAGATTCGGAGGCGTGACAGTACAGTTTTTGCATGAATTCCGGAGGCACCTTAATCGCTCTTTCATATTCGCGTCGTGTCACGCGAATTAGGCTGGCGTCGTCCGAATCATACTGCAGTTGTTCTTCGTACGATTGAAGTTCATCTAAGAGTCTTCCGATTGGCGGTGCCGTGAACTTCTCATGGGCGAGCCGGCTTAGGGTTGCGGTTTGGCGCGCACGTGCGGCAGCGCCCCCGGATGGCATGTAGGTTGACTGATCCCAATACAACAGAGCTGCGGCTGAATGTAGGTCGTCGACTTCAATAAGGTGGGATTTGAGTTCCTTTAATTTCGCTTCCAATAGATTTTCTCCTGTACAAATACTGAACTCAATTGGCATAGATTTCGTCCCTGCGATGGGCCCATAGATTGCCAAACAAGACTAGATTAGCGAGCAATCAGTCCGTCGATCTGGCTTAAATCGACTGTGTGTCCGAAGTAACTCAAAACGGTCGGGAACAGGTCAACGGTGCGAATGTTTTCTGTCTCGATGGGAACATTGATCGCAAGCGGAACCAATATCTGTTGCGCATGCAGTGCGCCATGGGTTGCGTGATGTTCCGGATATTCATAGCGTGCGCGTAAGTCATAACCGGGTTGGGCGCTTAGTACCAAATCTCCCGTGCGGTCGCCTTGGAAAATCTGCCACAGTTGCACCAAGCCGTCCGGATACTCGGTATCGTAAGTTTGAGTAAGAGCCTCGCGATACGACATATTCCCAAAGAATCTTCCGTATCCTAGCGGATCAATCCCTCGAAATTCATACGAGAAGGCTTCATTTTGACGAGTGATTTTCCCTTGACCTGTCTTCTTCTTCACGATAATGCTTTTGTCTTCGTTTTGTCCCGCAATAAAATCAAGTCCTTCAATTTCCAGTAGCGGATCAATGACGCCCATACCGCTCATTTCCTCAATTGACAGGCGCTCACCCCAGCCTTTCTGCGATTTTCCCATCGCACTTGACCCCCCATTGTCCTCTTTGAAATATACGTGCGTCATCCCGTTCCCCGAAACCATGCTGGCGGATTCAGCCTGTTGTCTCCAAAGCAGCGGATAATGGAGACAACGCAAACCTATATTTTCCAAATGACGTGGAATATCAATATGTGTGTGAGTATTACTCATTCCATGGTCGCTGGTTATCATTATCAGGGTATTCTCGAAGTCGTTTGATTCTTGCAGAATCCGACACACATCTCCGACCGTTTTGTCTATCTCCCTATACGTATCAAGGACGCTGGCGGACGTCGTATGCGACAGATGGGAGAACGTATCCACTCCGGGGAAGAGACACATCACGAACTCGTCCCCTTCTTTGACGGCTTTCAATAGTTTCTTTGACGCGACGGTATTTACGAACTTCCAACGATGGGAAAAATGCGCATAAGTGTAGACCAGTGGTTTAATCCATCGCGTTCGGTTTCGGGACGATGGGCAACCGCGGGTCAATAGGTTGTAGATATTACTTGCCGGTGAAAAGAAATCAAACAGAGTAGGCTTGTGTGGTAAGTCTTCCGTAAAGGAAAGCCCATCCATTCCCATGTAGCTGCATATCCCTGGACTCCGGAATCGATGAGGTTTTTGGAACAGACTTTTTGATAACCAACGAAGACCGGGCACATTCGCGGTGCCGGGAAAAAGGCCCATAAAGAAGGGAATAAAAGCGGGGCCCGTTGCTGATGGAAAAGTCGAAACAGCCTTCTTGAACGAGCCGCGATCTATCACATATCTCTTTATGTTTTCAAGGGTGCCATCGCTGACCAAGTCCTTAAATATCTGATACGGCGAGCCGTCAACCAGAATAAAGATGAAACGCGTAAACGAATTCTTGGGAGCCATAAATGGAGATGTAGCGCGAGAGAAGGGAGTCGGTTCCGGGAATATCGCCTGTACGTGGTTGCAGGGCTCCACACTCAGACAAGCGAGCAACGCAAGATGGTTGGAACTTCAGCAATGAACGCAAGTATTTAGCAGCCCTCGTAAATCAAGGAATAGATGTGCAATTCGTCTTTTGGGTCGGTTGAACAGCCGATAGCAAGAGTTATCAAGCCCGAAATCAAACTATGCCACTATTTTCTCGTAGATGGTCGCGCCAGACAACTGTCGTGGAATCCGATTTTACACTACGAATTTCGGAAACCTAGAACGAAACACATGTTCGATTCTCAGATCGAGGTAATTGGGCCCTATCAAGTCTCCGATTGCTCTTTTATCTTCAAAATGTGTCACGGGTACCAAGAAAGCAAAATGTCGTCTTGGAAAACCAAGAGAGACTGCACCGCCAATGAATCAGACAAACTTTCATCGTGCCTAATTACATGAGTCGAAAGTGTACCAGATAAGGGGTTGAAACGCAAGGTTGATTGCCCCAAATCTCCTTGACAAGACACGGCTCAAATGCTATTCTCTACCGTACGCATCACCTCCGAGGACTTGGTATGGGCTGGGACACATTGGGCTGGGACGCTTGGATAACACTGGCTGTCGTTGCATTAGTGCTCAATTTCTTGATTTTCACACGTATCAGTCCGGATGCAATCCTGCTTGGCGGCTTGGTCCTCTTGCTGACAACAAGGATTCTCACGCCTGTCGAAGCCTTTTCGGGGTTTGCCAACCCGGGAATGATTACGGTTGGTGTGCTTTTCGTCGTCGCGGCCGCTTTGCGCGAGACGGGCGTTATTAACCTGATTGTCCGACACCTGCTAGGACGCCCCAAATCGCTCTCAGCGGCTCTTTTGCGTATTATTCTTCCTGTTGCGGCTACCAGCGCATTCTTGAACAACACTCCCGTTGTCGCGACACTTTTACCGGCGGTTGACGAATGGGCGAAACAGAATCGCTTATCGGTGTCCAAACTGTTGATACCGCTTAGCTATGCCGCGATTCTGGGAGGAATGTGTACCCTCATTGGCACAAGCACAAATTTAGTGGTCAATGGCTTGCTGGTAGCATGGGGAAAACAGGGCCTCGGGATGTTCGACATAACGAGGGTCGGGTTGCCTTGTGCGTTGATAGGGACACTATACACGGTTGTGTTTAGCCGGTGGTTATTGCCTGAAAGGCACCCGGTACTTCGCCGAACAGATGATTCGCGAGAGTACACCGTTGAAATGCTTGTCGAAGATGGTAGTTCCCTTGACGGCCAAACGATTGAACAAGCGGGATTACGGCATCTTGAAGGTCTTTACTTAATGGAAATTGACCGTGACGGTCAAGTGATGGCTGCTGTTTCACCGCAGGAACGACTTCGGGCGAATGACCGACTCATCTTTGTCGGGATTGTCGAATCGGTTGTCGAATTGCAAAAAGTGCCCGGTTTATCCCCCGCCACAGAACAGATCTTCAAACTCGACACGCCAAGGTCCGAGCGCTGTCTTATTGAAGCTGTTGTCTCAAACACATGCCCGATCGTTAGCCAAACCATTCGCGAGGGACAATTTCGCTCAACCTACAACGCCGTGGTTATCGCGGTTGCCCGGAATGGCGAACGCATTCGTCGGAAGATTGGAGACATTGTGTTGAGGGCGGGCGACACGCTACTATTGGAAACACATCCATCGTTTGGAGCACAGCAGCGAAATTCACGCGATTTTTTCTTGGTAAGCCAGGTCGAAGATTCCAATCCGCGGCGCCATAGCCGTGCCTTGATTGCAACGGGATTTCTGTTAGGGATGGTTGCGATTGTGGTCATTCAGCCCGAACTCATGCTCAACGCCGCTCTTCTTGCGGCTGGACTCATGCTTCTGACCGGTTGCTGCTCGGTGCCAATTGCGAGACGCAGCATCAATTTGCAAGTCTTGTTAGTCATTGCGGCATCAATCGGAATTGGTCACGCAATGCAGAACACTGGAATTGCCGGTGCTATAGCCAGATCGCTGATAGCGATGGCGGGTCAGAATCCGCTGCTCGTGTTGGCTGTGGTATATGTCATCACGTTGTTGTTCACCGAAACTCTTACCAACGTTGCGGCGGCTGTGCTCGTTTTCCCGATTGCAATCGCGACAGCTGAAAGCCTTGGCGTGGACTTCATGCCATTTGTTATCGTGACAATGGTGGCAGCGTCCGCAAGTTTTGCCACACCGCTTGGGTATCAGACCAACTTGATGGTCTACGGTCCTGGAGGTTATCGTTTCAGTGACTACCTGCGAATTGGACTCCCCCTAGACGTGTTGGTAGGCGCCACGGCAGTATTCATCACGCCTTTGGTATGGAACTTTTGAGTTTTCCGATAGTGGCGAGCTGAAGTAATTTCTACGTTTGAAGATATAGATGGTCGCTGACCGCGGGGTTCTTCGGGATTGAGAGAGTTTTGTATCAAGATTCTCCAAGTGTCATAGATTGTAGGCATCCACAGCCGTAAGGGATAGCGAGTCGCAGCGGAAAATTGTGGCGAAATCCTATGGACATCGCATGTCTGAAGTTCTCCCGTCATTTTTTTCATCAACCAACTCAAACGGGAAATCGTAGGATAGAATACACACACATGTTGAATTTTCGGCTAATCGACCCCCTAATTGAGTTGGCGTTCGTAGAAGATGTCGGCTCAGGTGATATTACGACCCAATCTACAATCAGAGACACTACGAATGCTAAAGGTACCATTGTTGCGCAAAGTGGTGGTATCATAGCCGGATTGCCAATTGCGGAACGCGTTTTCCAAAAGGTTGAGCCGCTGCTCAAGTTCCGAACACTTGTCAAAGACGGCGAGTCCGTACAAAACATAACTCCAATCGCCAGGGTAGAAGGCGCCGCAACATCTATTCTCACCGCTGAGCGTATAGTTCTCAACTTTCTCCAGCGTCTGTCGGGCACGGCGACATTGACCGCAAAGTTCGTCGCCGCCACCGCAAAGTACCCTGTTAAAATCATAGACACTCGTAAAACAACCGCTGGTTGGCGGACAATTCAAAAATATGCAGTCCGAGTTGGTGGTGGATATAACCATAGGTTTGGGCTTTACGACGGTGTTTTGATAAAGGACAACCATATCGTTGCCGCCAGAGGAATTGCGCAAGCTATGGAACGAGCCAGATCCACTGCACCGCATACCTCAAAGATTGAGATTGAAGTAGAAACCTTGGATCAGGTTGAAAAAGCCCTGCAAGCCAAAGCCGATATTTTATTGTTTGACAACATGGCGGTTGACTTAATGAAGGCAGCTGTTGAGAAGGTCGCTGGGCGAGCCATCACGGAAGCATCGGGTGGAATCACGTTGGACAAAGTTGAAGCGGTCGCCGCTACGGGTGTAGACCTTATTTCCGTCGGCGCACTAACACACTCGGCGATACCGTTAGATATAAGTCTGGACCTGGAGATTGATTAGCGAAGGAGGAATTATTGTCAAAATCGAGTGTCTTGGGGAATCGGTTCCCGTGTTCAAGACTGATTCAGGAGCGCAGATTAAGCAAATTCAGAGGCGACGATCTATGTGGAAGGAGTCCCTAGAATCATAAATGCAAGAGTTCTTGAGCCGATCTCTAAATCGTAAAAACATTACACGCGGATTCGTATTTTTCGGCCTTTGTACGGTAGTCGGGTTGTGTGCCAGTTTTTTGTGGAGTGGAACTCAAGATATTGGCACCCACATTCTGACGATGCGAGGGGAATTTATTCTCCTCGCAGCACTTTGCATGCTCACGGATTGGCTGCTTGGTGGATCGCGGATACATATTTTTTGCCGGAAGATGACCACTGGCCTCACCTTCTTTGATAGTATTCGCGCATATCTGTCCACTATCTGTGTGGGAGGTATCACTCCGTTTCAGGCGGGGGGTGTGGGTCACATCTATATTTGCAGTCGTGTTGGAGTACCTGTAGCTGGCTGTATTACTGCGGGGATTATCTCTTTTACCGGAACCTTGATGTTCCTGTTTCTCGCCGCAGCGTATGTTGCCGTCCACGCACCGGATTTCGTACCCAGCGAAATCACGCGTGTTAGTCGATACACTTTGTTGATGTTTTCGCTCTTCCTCTCGTTTTTTCTCCTCATGGTGGTGAAGCCGAAGGTTTTTCTCATTCCTTTGACGCTCATTCGGTTTCCTGATCGGCGCGGATTCCACCTCGCTAGAGACCTTCTCAATCGATTGGTTACGACGCTTGACAGACTAATCACTCAGCACGCGACATACACTCGAATGTTCATCACGGATCATAAAGGGATCTGTCTCGTCAGCTTCTTGTGTACAGCGGGGATTTATGTAAGCCGATTCACGGGTGGATACGTCATTGTTCGGGCGCTTGGCGGAGATGCGCCTTTCTGGCATGTAATCGCAATACAATCAATCTTACACTTTGTCACGCTGTTTGCACCTAGCCCGGGTGCAAGCGGAATTGCTGAAGTCTTGACCGTCATCTTTATGGGAAACCTATTGGTCGGACATACTGGCGGATTGTATTCGTTATTGACTCGGTTTTTCACCACCTACTGCGGTGTTGTCGTTGGAGGCATTGTACTGGTGTCCCAACTTGCGAAGGATCTGGATTGGCAATCTGAAAAAGAAACGAAACGGAAGAAACCTGTTGACACGTCTTCCTGACTGCGCGGCGACATGTCACCTAGAATTCCACTTTGTGGTGGATTCACTATGCGTGCTTTTGTAACTGGCGGCACTGGCTTCATAGGCAGCCATTTGGTGGAACTGTTAGTGGAATGTGGTCATCAGGTAGCGTGCACGGTTCGGAAAACGAGCAATATGCGGTGGTTGCAAATCCACGCAGATTTCTTGACCTAATTCGCGCGCTCAATGCACAAGCACGTCAGAGAAATGGTATTAGTATTTCGCGGTGGGATGGAACAGGATATATTTTTAGCATATGAGTGGTGAAAATCACGCTGTGCCGCTTTCTTGCCCATAAGTCGAATTGGCATCAATTCGAAACTCACATCTTGAATACATGAGCCTTATAGGAGACAAATTATGAGTATAACTGTAGCACCCGGCAAAACCAAAATTGGATGGATAGGCACTGGCGTCATGGGGCGTTGGATGTGTCAGCACGTTATGGAATCCGGTTATTCGGCAACGGTGCACAACCGCACGAAGGAAAGAACGCAACCATTGCTAGACGCCGGTGCCGCATGGGCGGATTCCTCACGCGAAGTCGCCGCTACGTCCGATGTTATCTTCACAATTGTTGGCTTTCCACCGGACGTTCGCGATGTATATTTGGGTGAAAATGGGATTCTCAAAGGGGCGAAGTCGGGCAGTATTATCGTCGACATGACGACTACCGAACCTTCGTTGGCGAAGGAGATATACGACCGAGCTAGAGCACAAAGGATAGCGTCTGTTGATGCTCCCGTATCGGGAGGCGATGTCGGTGCGCGAGAAGCCCGTCTATCAATTATGGTCGGCGGCGACGAGGACTCCGTCAAATCGGTTATGCCCCTTTTTGAAGCGATGGGAAAAAGCATCGTGCATCAAGGAGGTGCCGGCGCTGGTCAGCACACAAAGATGTGCAACCAGATTGTTGTTGCCGGGACTATGATTGGGGTCTGCGAGTCCCTTCTCTACGGTCACAAAGCGGGCTTGGATCTGGAGACGATGTTGTCGTCGATTGGCGGGGGTGCCGCTGCCTGTTGGACACTTGACAACTTGGCACCGCGGGTTCTCAAACGCAATTTCGATCCGGGCTTCTTCGTCGAGCATTTTATCAAGGACATGGGTATTGCTCTGGATGAGTCCAAGGATATGGGATTAAGCCTTCCGGGGCTTGCCCTCGTTCATCAACTATACGTTTCCGTGCAAGCCCAAGGGCATGGCCGCCTTGGAACACACGCACTGACGCTAGCGCTGGAGCAGATGTCCGGTGGGAGAACGGATTAGCTGTTTAAAAGAGAATTGTTCAAATGCTATCGGTGTGTGGAAAGTGAGACGTACCTCAGCGCCGGCATTTCTACTGTGTAGGGGAGTAACAATCGTTGACCCCCCTGTCGCCAGTCTATTACGAAGTTCCAACCAAGAAACCAATTGTTTTCTATTAGCCTTCTTAGGTACGCACCTGACCGTTTCCGTAGACGATGTATTTGTAGCTCGTCAAACCTTGAAGACCCATGGGCCCGCGGCAATGCAGTTTCTGCGTGCTAATGCCTACCTCTGCGCCGAGTCCAAACTCATAGCCGTCGGTGAAGCAGGTGCTCGCGTTGACATACACAGCCGCCGAATCGACCTCTTTTATAAAGCGTTGCGAGTTTCCGTAACTCTCGGTGACGATTGCGTCGGAGTGGTGCGACCCGTACGTTTCGATGTGATCCACTGCTCGCTCAAAGTCGGGAACAACCCGAATTGACAATATCTCATCCAGATACTCCGTTTGCCAATCTTCTTCAGTCGCGGGTTTTGCGTTGGGATACAACTTCCGTGTTCCCTCGCACCCCCGCAACTCCACGCCTTCAGCCGCAAATTTCTCACACATCGATGGAAGGAACTTTGGCGCAACCGACTCGTGTACCAGCAGTGTTTCCATTGCGTTACATGCGGCAACTTTATACCCCACCTTGGCGTTGACGCAGATATCTTCAGCCATGATGACATCGGCAGCTTCATCGACGTACACATGGCAGATTCCGTCCGCATGACCAACGACGGGGATATCAGAGCTTTTCATGATGTGGCGGATAAATTCCTGACTGCCGCGCGGCACGATAAGATCGATATGATCCGCCATCGAAATAATCTCCCATACTGCCTGCCGATCCGTAATCTCAACAAACTGTATCGCGCCTGCCACCCCCTCCCTTTCTGCCGTCTCAATCAATATGTTGGCAAGAGCCGTGTTTGAATGGATGGCTTCAGATCCGCCTCGCAGGATGACGGCGTTTCCCGACTTGATGCACAAAGCGGAAACTTCGACCGTGACATCCGGGCGCGATTCGTAGATGACCCCGACAACGCCAATCGGGACGCTAACCGTCCCTATCTTCAGCCCATTCGGGCGTTCGGCCATGTGTACAATCTCGCCGATTGGATCGGGTAAGGCGGCAACCTGCCTGAGATTATCTGCCATTCTTTCAATCTTTTTTTCGTCCAGCGCAAGCCGACTCATTAACGGCCCCGCAAGCCCTGTGTCGCGGCCAGCCTTCAAATCTATCTCGTTGGCATCTCGGATTTTATCCTTGAATTTAACAATTCTCTCCGCCATTGCGAGAAGCGCGTGATTACGGATGTCTGAGGATGTCTTGGGCAGTTTTCGCGTCGCAGCTTTCGCCGTGCGTGCTTTGGATTCTACCATTTCATGAACTGTTTGACTCACCTAGTAATCTCCTTATCGGGCATTTGCCAATAGTATCTGAATTTTTGTGATGACTTATTCAAGAGTTGGGGCCGTTGAATCAACAAGCTGTCCATCCACTGTATGCATGTGGTGGGGTACGTATTCAGATTCCTAGTTCTTGGGTCAGAAGCATTATCATTGCGAAACAGGAATTGATGTTTCTACATAAAATGATACGAGTATTTGGCTCGGTCAATTGTCTGCTCAACATCGACGTACTCCGAGAAATGCAGCCTGAATCCATCAATATAGTAAATGTCGCCTCGAATGTGATGTCACTACTACGGATTTCTCCAATCGTCGCCAATTTGAATTGAATTTGCGCAATATAGTCCGTTATTTGAGTAATTTCAATTCATCAATCTTCTTCTTTTTTTTCCCAAACGGACGAGAACCTCAATTTCACCTTCCCACTCTACCAAGTCAATGTCGTCGATTCACGTAGTAGAACTGCCTAACTCCTGAAGCGAACAGCCAAATTTTCCCTCAAAGTGAACAATCCGCTCTGTGGTCATTTCGATCCCCAAACGCAAAAATGCAGCCTCTTTGAGGAGACCGGATCGAATGAGACGTATCGCGGTTTCAGAATCCGTGCTCTGGATTGTCAATGATTCCATGATTTAGTTCCTTTTTGACATATACTATTCACCATGTTTCACGTCTGCTCCATCAGCACCAGATTGTCTCGATGAATCACCTCTTCATAAAAGCGTGCTCCAAGGATTTTTTCAATCTCGCTCGTGTGTTTTCCGATAATCTTGGCAATATCCTCGGTGTTGTAATTCACTAACCCGCGGCCAAATTCATCTCGATTCTCATCAAGGCATGAGACGGTATCTCCGTATTCAAACTCGCCTTCCACGCCGCGCACTCCTGATGCGAGAAGGCTTTTTCCGCGATCTACGAGAGCTACTCGTGCTCCATTGTCTACGAGAAGCCGTCCCTTGGGTGGACGTGAATAGGCTATCCACCGTTTTCGCGACGATTTCTGCGTTTGCGGTAGAAAGAGCGTGCCAATGTTTTCGCCGCCAAGGATGCGATTGACAACATTGGGTTCTTTTCCATCTGCCAGTACCATCATCTCACCCGACCCCGTGACGATGTCTGCGGCTTGTAGCTTCGTGACCATCCCGCCTGTGCCGCCTTGGGTACCCGCCCTGCCGGCAGCTTTCCTAATGTCTTCGGTGATGACGGGTACAATGTCAATGAACTGTGACCGCGAATGCTTGCGCGGATCGGCAGTGAAGAAACCGACTTGATCGGACAGGACTACCAACAGATCGGCATCCGCCAAATTGGTGACTTGGGCTGACAGTGTGTCATTATCGCCAACCTTGATCTCGTCAACCGCGACCGTGTCATTCTCATTGATGATTGGGATTGTGCCAAAATGTAACAGTGTATTGAGGGTATTGGTAATGTGGATGTAGCGTTTGCGATTATTGAAATCCTCTTGCGTAAGGAGCATCATTGCCGCCATTTCACCGTACTCCTGAAATCGGTCCTCATAAGCATGCATTAATCTGCTCTGACCCACGGCTGCCGCCGCCTGCAATCCGGGAATCGTCTGCGGACGACTAGAAAGCCCAAGAGTGCCTACCCCGGCAGCAATGGCTCCCGATGTAACAAGGATGACCTCTTTGCCCGACTTTTTGACGCGTGCCAAATCGGCGACCAGCCTGCCGAGTGCGCCATCATCCAACTTGAATCCCCGCGAGATGGTGCTGCTGCCGACCTTTACAACGACGCGCTTCACGCCGGATAATTGATCTCGGTGACTATCCTGCTCCGATTCCGCTGGTGCTGTACGCAAACTCGAATTCATCAATCTGAACCGTGTCTCCTTCCTTAATTCCTGCCTTGTTCAGCGCATTCATGAGTCCCATCTTTTTCAGTTTTCGATGGAGTAGAATGAGTGCTTGGTCATTTTCCATATCCGTCATTAAAACAGCACGACGAGGTTCGTCGCCAACGACGACAAATCGGTCCCCATCCTTGGTCAATTCAAATCGCCCGCGCGGCTTGGCAAATGAAAGCTCCAATTGCTCAAATGGGAGTTTGTCTTCCCTCTTCTGTTCATTCAGCTTTTGTAAACGGCGGTATGTCGCACGAATTAGTCCTCCAATTCCGTCACCGGTTAAGGCAGAAATCGGATAAAGTGTGCGCTTTTCGAAGTAACGTTTGATTCGTGGTAAATTAGCTTGGGCATCGGGCGCATCCATTTTGTTCAATGCAATTAACTGCGGGAGTTGAATCAGACGTTCATCGTGCCCTTCAAGTTCCGCGTTGAGTTTTTCATAGTCCGCTATCGGGTCGCGCCCATCAATCGAGGCGGCGTCAATGACGTGAACCAGCATCTTTGTCCGCTCGATGTGCCGCAGGAAATCGTGGCCCAGCCCCGCTCCTTCGTGCGCGCCTTCGATTAGCCCGGGGATGTCCGCCATCACAAAGTTGCGTTCCGCGTCGATTCTCACCACGCCGAGATTGGGAGCGAGCGTAGTGAATGGATAGGGAGCTATTTTCGGTTTCGCCGATGAAACCCGTCCTAACAGAGTCGACTTTCCGGCGTTGGGATATCCGACCAGCCCGACATCTGCAATTAGCTTGACTTCAAGTTCGATGGTGCGCTCTTCGCCGGGTTCTCCATTTTCCGCCACGCGCGGTGTCTGGAAGATACTACTTTTGAAACGGGCGTTTCCTTTTCCGCCAATACCGCCGCGCGCCACAATGACGCGCTGGTTGGGAACAGTGAGGTCGGTGAGTATTTCGTCGCCTTCGGCATCTCGCACGATTGTGCCGCAGGGAACGCGGACGATTCGGTCGGCGGCGTCCGCTCCGTGCATCTCTTTGCCCGTGCCGTGCTTGCCGTCCTCGGCGACTTGGAGCGGATTGTGCCTCAGGTCGATTAACGTGCTCATGCCTTCCGCTGCTTCAAGAATGACGCTCCCGCCGCCCCCACCATCGCCACCGTTGGGACCGCCGCGAGGCACAAACTTCTCCCGACGGAAACTAATGCAGCCGTTACCGCCCTTGCCGCCCTTTGCCTGGATTCTGGCTGTGTCTATGTTCATGCTTGCAGACTCCCTGTAGAGAGGAGCAATTGTTAGTTCGTGGCGACATTGATGAATGCGAATGTTGACGATGGAGGTGGAATAACAGCCCATCTTGTCGTAATCTTTCGATATAGAATTGAATCGATTCCGCAATCAATCTTTGGGCATCAGCCTTCGTTTCGCCTACTGCGACGCAGCCGGGTAAATCTGGCACATAAGCACCGTAACTGTTCGCGCCTTCTTCGATAATAACGAGGTATTGCATACCAATACTTTCTTTGAATCAATTACATGGTTTTTTTCGATCGTGATTACTCCCTATTTCAAAAATTTGGATCCTGAAGTTGATTCCGATGTGCAGTGTCACTCCGCTAGTTAGTAGAGTTCCTTCGTCTTCTTTTCGAATTCAGTTTTGAGATTGTAGTCGCCCGCATCCTCCGCAATTTCCAATGCAGTTTTGAAATCTTTCTCAGCCTCCCTAGTGCGGTTAAACCAATATTTCGCTAAGCCTCGATTGTAATACGCAAGTGCATACTTCGTTTGGATTTCTATTGCGGTGTTGTAGTCCTTGATGGCATCAGCGTATTGTCCTAAGTTATGCTTTACTTGGCCTCGACCATAGTACGCCTCCGCATAATCTGGTTGGATTTCTATTGCAGTGTCATAGTCTTTGGTAGCGGCAGTATATTGTTCCAAGTTAGCCTTCGCTATTGCTCTATGCGCATAGGTTTCCGCGTAATCCGGTTTCAATTTTATCGAAATGTCATAGTCTTTAATGGCGTCCCTGTGTGTTCCCCAATCAGCCTTTGCCCATCCTCGTCTGAAATAAGCCTCGGCATAATCCGGTTTGAGAGGCAGGGCAAAATCCGGTTTATGTCGAAAGGTAATATCGAAGTCTTTGATAGCAGCAGCGCGTTGTCCTAGCTTAACCTTGGCAAGTCCTCGATTTAAGTAGGCAGATGCATAATCTGATTTGAGTCGGATAGCGGTGTTGTAGTCCTTGATGGCGGCGGTATATTGCTTTATGTTAGCCTTCGTGATGCCCCGACTCACATAGGCTTTAGCAGAATTCGGATTCAGTCGGATAGCGATTTCGTAATCTATCATGGCTTCGTTTTGTTGTCCTAAGTTGGCTTTCGCAATACCTCGATTGATATATGCCTGAACATACCTCGACTTGAGGTGAATAGCAGTGTCGTAGTCTTTTATGGCAGCAGTGTATTGCTTTATGTTAGCCTTCGCGATGCCTCGACGCACATAGGCTTTAGCAAAATTCGGATTCAGTCGGATAGCAGCATCGTAGTCTGAAATAGCAGACTTGTTTCTACCTTGAACAGAATTAGCATCACCACGACCAATGTAGGCCTTGACATAATCTGGTTTGAGACGAACAGCGTAGTTGAAGTCCTTGATGGCTTCGCTCTGCCGGCCTAAACAAAACTTTGCCGTACCACGACCAGCGTAGGCCTTATGATCACATGGTTTGAGCTGTATAGCAAGGTCGTAGTCTTTAATGGCAAAAAAGAATTGTCCAAGACTCACTCTCGCCGCGCCTCGACCAGCGTAGGCTTCGGCAACCTCCGATTTGAGTCTTATCGCTGCGTTGTAGTCTGCGATGGCGTCAGAGTGTTTTTCTAAATTCATCTTCGCTTCGCCCCGGCCGGTATAGGCCTCGGCAAAGTCTGGTTTGAGTAGAATGGCGGTGTCGTAATCTTTGATAGCCTCAGAGTGTTGACCTGAAAGGATGTTTGCCATGCCCCGATTCCCGTAAACCTTAGCGTCCTCGGGTTTAAGTCTTATCGCTGCGTCGTAGTCCGCAATAGCCTCGACGTATTGTTCTGACTTAACCTTCGCAAGTCCACGACTCACGTAAACTTCGGCATTCTTCGGTTCAAGTTGTATCGCCGCGTCATAGTCTGTGATGGCTTTGATGTATTGTCCTAATTTGACCTTCGCGAGTCCACGATTCGCATAAACTTCGGCATTCTTCGGTTCAAGTTGTATCGCCATGTCATAGTCTGTGATGGCTTTAATGTACTGTCCTAATTTAACCTTTGCAAGCCCACGATTAACGTACACTTCAGCCTTATCTGGTTTGAGCCGGATAGCGGCATCGTAGTCTTTGATGCCCTCGGTATATTGTCCTAAACTAATCTTCGCTATTGCCCGCCCGGCGTAAGCTTCAGAATAATCCGGTTTAAGTCGGATTGCAATCTCAAAAGCTACCATGGCGTCATGATACAGTCCCAACTCAATCTTGATATTGCCGCGCTTAAAATAGGTTTCCGCAGATACGGGTAGTTTTCCTTGCGACAATGGTTTCGCGGGCGTCAGTCCTGTGACAAGAGCCTTGAGATACTTTGAAGGAACCGCAAAATTGAGATTCTGCCCCCCGCTGAAGGATTTGACCGAAACACCTATCACTTCGCCGCGACGATTCAACACTGGCCCCCCACTGCTACCGGGAGAAATTGGAGCCGTCATCTGGAGTTGGTTGTTGTTTGAAATCCCTCGAATCCCACTGATAATGCCATCCGAGAACGTGCCCTCAAAAATTCCCTCTGGATTACCCGCGACGTAGACCGCATCTCCAATTTTGATTGCCTCGCTATCGCCGATCGGAAGCGGCTGGACTTCTGAAGCCGATACTCTTAAAATTGCCAAATCGTGTTCTTCATCCATCGCTGTGCGCCCTTCAATGGTGTACACTGTTTCTCTACCAACTCGTTTCGCTATGCCTGCCGTTGCCCCTTCAATAACATGGTAGTTCGTCGCAATTTGATTCGGTTGAACAAAGAATCCACTCCCCCTGCTAAGAATTTGACCGTTTGCATCTTTCATGACCAAGAGTACTGTAGCGTCTAACGCTCTTTTGGCAATTTCTTGGGGCGTTAAAACGGTTGCCCAAGTCGTTCCGCAAAGCAGAAGAAACACTAAAGCCATAAAACTCAGGGTTAATTTTATCTTTTGTTCCACGAGAGTCTCCTAACAAAAGCAGCTTGCCTGCAAATTCCAAAATATTCCACCGAATGGGGAGGTGTTGGATATGAACAAGGCTGATTGAAATAACCTGTTTGTCTCAAATAGACAAAATAATCGAATCCGCTAGTAGAGATTATGAAGTACTGACTCAATGGTAGCTCTGAGCTCCCAGTCTCCGAAACGTTTCGCGAGTTGCAAGCCAGTTTGGAGATCATACCTCGCTCTCGCAATGCCCCGATTGTAGTAGGCTTCAGCAAAATCCCGGTTGAAGTGAATTGCTTGGTCATAGTCTGCGATGGCGGCGGCAAATCGTCCTTTACTGCCCTCTGCAAACCCCCGATTGTTGTAGGCAATTGCATAATCAGATTTGAGGTCAATTGCGGTGTTGTAGTCGGTGATGGCAGCATCGTACTGTCCTAGATTGCTCAGCGCCAGTCCTCGATTGTTGTAGGCTTCCTCAAAATCCTGTTTGAGGTTAATAGCGGTGCAATAATCAGCGATGGCGTCATTGTATTGCTCTAGGTTATTCTTCGCAAGTCCCCGATTGTTGTAGGCAATTGTATAATCCGGTACGAGATGGATTGCCTGGTCATACATTAGAATAGCCTCTTGATATCGTTTCAGCGAAAACATTGTGTCCGCCCATCTATAGTAGGTCTCGGCGGATATTGATTGATTGCCCTGCAACGACGGTTGTGCTTGTGCACACTGGTTAAGCAATGTCGTGAGATAATTTGCAGGAATTGCAAAATTGAGATTCTGACCATCTTCGATCGTCGCCACGGAAACACCTACCACCTTGCCTTTATTATTGAGCACAGGTCCGCCACTACTCCCTGGAGAAATCGGCGCTGTCATTTGAAGCTGTTTGTCCGCAGAACTACCTCGAATCCCACTGATTATGCCATCCGAGAATGTACCGGCCAATCCCTTTGGATTGCCCGCAACATAGACCCCATCGCCAATCTCGACAGCTTCACTATTGGCAATGGAGAGTGGCTGTACTCCCGATGCCGAAACCTGTAAAACTGCCAAATCGTGCTCTCGATCCACGCCGTTGATGCCTTCAATGGTGTACACCGTTTCCTGACCAACACGCTTTGCGATACCTTGAGTTGCCCCTTCAATCACGTGGAAATTGGTCGCTATTCGGTTAGGTTGTGCAAAGAATCCGCTTCCAAACCCTAGTGGCTGATCGCTATCATCTTTCATGACCAAGAGCACCGTAGCAGCTAACGCTTTTTTTGCAATTTGCTGGGAGGTTAATGATTCTCTTTCATATTCCATAATGGTCTCCAAACTGACATGATGCAGGCCGTTCTGTACATCAATAACTGGCATCAGCACACTATGCGCAGCCTAAATCTAACTGTGCCGGCAGAAGCAGCATGAACTCCTGTCCGATAAAGAAAGCTGTTACGTTTCAATTTCTTCTATCTTTAGTCGGTAACATGTGTTAGATGCTCGTGCTTGTTGGATGCGCAAATGGTGCAACTCCGGGCGATTGCTTCGTAAGGCAAGGATTTTGTTCTCCAAATCTTTAGATCGGCGACATCCAAGTATTACGCCCACTATGCACTCGGGAAGCAACCGGAAGAGTTCTATGGAGGGACCATTGTCTTTTTCGATTCGTTTGTCCGCATCATTGAGGTACTTCAGATATCGCCACTCTTTTTCATATTTCCAGTCAGAACCCTTAATGAGAAAAATTTCCCGCTCGGTTACTTCTTCGATTGTCGTACGAGGGCGATCTCGACAATACTGAACTCGCTCAGGTTTTGCAAATCCTTGTGTCAAATTGTCTCCCTTGAAGAAATCATGAGTTCCGTCGAGCACAAGGACAAAGCCGGTGTGTTCTTCAGCATAGTGTGACCACATGAGGAGATTATCCGGCAACTCGGAAAGCGATAGAATACCGACAAGGTTGCACAGTTCGTACGTTCTCTTCCGAGCGTAAGAAAAAGGATCGCGTAGCCCAGCGCTCTTGTATAACTGTTGTGCGTAATCGGACTCTTTTTCAATTTTGTTGGCAAAGGCGTTCTGGTCCAGATTGGTTTGTGTGACTTTCCTCAAGTGCTCCCACATATGAGTTTCTTGCCTAATGGTGTCAGCAAAGGCTATCGCAAATCCCCCTTTTGTGGCGAGTCCTTCAAAAGCCGGGATAGCTTCAAAGGGATCATTGAGGGCAGTTGGCTGCGTGAACCGAATCAGGAGATTTTGAAGAATATCAATCCGTTCGGCAGAAACGTATTTATAGAAAACCATAGGAGCAAGTTAGTACAGTTTAATGGACTCAATAAAACCTAACCAGCCGAATTTGTACGAGAAACTTTCGCGTTAGATTCCCATTCACAAGGGCGAAGAAAACAAGAGCAATCAGGGAAACTAATACGCTAAAATGGGATAGTGATTGTCTTCAAAAGCATATATTACTGCATCTAGCGTATCAAGTAGATCATGCAAAGGATGCTGCTTATTGTCGCCAATTTCGTCAATGAATGCGTTCAACCCCTCAATTGCCCGATCGTATTCGCTTTCAGCCCGAATTGAAAAAAAATCGGCTGTACAATACGCCAGTGTTCCTGAGGGTCTTCTGGAATTACACTCATTTCTGCCATCCTGTTCCGATACTTCGGTCGCGTCGGCATCATTCTACTATATCAAAATCAAGGACTCTGATTTCTACTTTTGTATGAGGAGCCTTGGAGCGTTCACGTGTGGTCAGTTCTTGGACGCTGCTGTGAACCTCACTGTCCACCCGCTTTGCCAAACCCGCAGGTATGGGGCCCTGCAGTTGCACAACATCCATATCAATCGGGTCACCTTGCACATCATAAAAAATCACAAAACAGTGAACGTTCTTCACACTTTCGCGCAGCCGGTTTCTCAGGGAAAAACTGTAATAGCCGCTTGAAAAGCCTTCCAAAGGGGCGATGTCCCACATCAGCCTATCACCGTTCACTCCTTCTACACTTCTGCCACCGAGTCCAGCGAGGATGGAACGTCGGGTTCCAATTGGTTTGGCCTGGCTAAGCGGTTTCGTGGGCGAAACCTGTGTGAGAAGCGTCGCAAGGTAATTTGAAGGGATGGCGAAATTGAGATTCTGTCCTCCGCGGAAGGTAGCAACTGAAACGCCGATAACTTTACCATGCCCGTTTAGGACAGGACCTCCACTACTCCCCGGGGAAATTGGCGCCGTTAGCTGCAGTAGTTTGTCCGATCCAACGGTTCGGACGCTACTGATGATGCCCTGTGAAAACGTGCCTTCCAAGCCGTGCGGGTTACCCACAGCGTAGGCGGTTTCACCCACGAGGACTGTATCGCTATCGCCGAGAGGAACTACCGGGACGCCTAGCGCGGGTACCTTAAGTATAACGAGGTCTCGTTTTGCGTCAATCGCAGTAATGCCCTCAATATCGAGTTTCGCTTTCTGACCAACCAATTTTGCATAACCCCTTGCGGCGCCTTCAACAACATGCAGATTGGTTGCCACTTGATTAGGTTTCACAAAGAATCCGCTCCCCAACCCGAACGGCTGGCCGTTGGCGTCTTCCATAACCAACAGCACTGTAGAAGCGAAGGTCTTTTGGGCAATCTGCTGAGGAGATTGAGCGTTTGCCGAAGCCATTCCACAGTACAGGAAAAGTACCAGAACTCCTAAATTCAGTGATGAATTTTTCTTATGTTTCATCAGGCTTTCCTTTCTATTCGGATTTAAGCCGTGTTAATCAGAACCTTTTCGGTATGGCGATTTATTGCCGCAGAGTACATTTCCCATCTCTAATGAATCGGGCAATTTCCAACGCTACTCAGGCTTGTGCCAGGACCATTCCATGAGAATGTGCAGTGAGTTGCATCGCATCATTACGAATAAGAGTGGGTACCCTGAGTTTTGCCATTCCCGAAATTTTCGAGCCAGAGTTTTCGGGCGCTATTTACATCACGCGGTTTTGCCCAATACGTCTTACCGAAAGAGGTTTGAAGGCCAACATGGCTCCAATGCTCTTTAAGAAAGCAGTTTTCATCGCAAGGTAAATAGAGTTGCACCTCATCGCCACCCTCTAGTTTCTTGGGAAGTTTCTCACTCAGAGGGTTTTCAAAGTCTGGATTGACCGCGGCATATCTTGTTTTTTTCAATAGCCATCTCAAGAATGACTGTTCTTTGAGATTAATACCATTTACTTTGGTAGGAACCAAGCCAAGATTCGATCCTGAGATCGAGAGGTACTTGAGTTTTCCAGCATAGTCCGGCAAGAAAACCACATTGAAACTCACAGATAGCCGTGGATTCAAACCAATATCACGGTAGATGTTCCATCCCAGTGTCAAAAAAGCTATAGCTGCCGATATTGAACTAACAATGATTGCAATTGTTGATATATTCATGTTGGAAATCTAACTGAACACTATAAAAAAAGCCCCGCACAAGGACGAGGCTTTGGATTATCGAAATTCGGGCATTAGGGGAAAACGCTCATTTTTCTGCACATTCTGCCCTCCCGCCAAACGACCGTCAATAGTTGTATAGTCTCCTATGAATCACTCTCGTTCACAGCAATCGTTCACTTCAATCTTTGTGCCTATTAGATTGAACTTACCTCACTCGAACTCGTACACAACCGTTATATTCACGGTGACAGTGAGTTGACCAGCTTCAATAGGGGTCGATGTACGGAAGCTGTCATCAGCAACAGCGCTCTCGGCATAGACGATTGGAGAGATTCCTCCCGACGTAACTTCTGTGATAGTCACGGGTTTTCCAAGCTGTACACCGTGTGCGTCTGCCAAAGTTTGCGCCTTCGCTTCAGCATCATTTGCTGCTAACGCACGTGCCTGCATCTGTAATTCCGTGGGGTCCTCAATCATGAATTGGATGGATCTCACGACGACAATATCTCCCCCGGCACCGGCGGCATCGTCAATAATATCGCTGAGACTTTGGAGTTCTCGCACCTTTGCACTGATGGTGTTGTTCACGCGGTAACCTCGAAGCACGCGACCATTTTCCGTGTAATCATACTGCGGGTGAATGCTGAAATTTTCCGTTTGAATGTCCCCTTCGGCAGTGCCGTTAGCTTTTAACGAGTCTAGCACCGCCGTCATTGCGACTGCCGCTGCCTCGCGTGCCTCTGCGACCGTTTCTTTCTCAACGGATACACCCAGATTCAGAGTTGCTATATCCGGTTCACCGGTAACGGAACCGCTCCCAATCACATGGATACTTCTGTCCTTCGTCGATTGTAACAGCGGTATCACGCTTTCCGCTTCACAGCCGGCGAGAGTCAAAGCCATTAGTGCTGCGAATAGTCCTAAACACCAACATTCAAAAGTCTTCATGTTAAATTTCCTCTGTTACCGTAGTTGGTCTGATATATTATGTGCATGGAAACGGCCGAAAAATACAGCCACTGGTCTAATGAAGCACGCAAAAGTTCAGAAAGGGAGTCTTCTATGCGCATTATACCACTTCTCCGTAAAATTGACGACTTAATTTCCTGTGTTAGAAATTTATAACGCACTACAATACTGGTAACTGTTTAATCCATTGGTTTCTAGGGTCGAATGCTATGATTTAGACGGCCTAATTTGCCATTTTTACGAGGTGCCTTGGGTAATTACCCATTTTTCTGGTTCGTAGTATGACAATTCGTTGCCCTACTAATGGTTTCGGTACCTTTTCTGACCACTAATTACTAGCCACTAAACACTTACCATTCCTGACTAATGTATACAAAAAAAGCCCCGTACAAGGACGGGGCTTTGATGAATCTAAATTCGGGTTGAGATGTGGGTTAAAAATTCGGGCGCTCATGGTAAACGCTCACCTTCCTGCGCATTTTATCCTTCCGTTCAAACCACACATAGCCGTCAATCGTCGAGAAGAGCGTATAATCGCTCCCGACGCCTACGTTGTTTCCGGCGTGGATATGCGTGCCGCGCTGCCGAACGAGAATGCTTCCCGCTGTCACGTAGTGCCCGGAAAACCGCTTGACACCGAGCCGTTTACCGATACTATCACGTCCGTTGCCGGTACTGCCGCCGCCTTTTTTATGAGCCATCTTCTTCCTCCGTATCTGATGGACTGTCTACGCCTTGGATGCCGGTTATTTTTAGCCTCGTAAACCTCTGGCGATGCCCAAGTTTGCGCTTATAGCCTTTACGTCTCTTGGATTTGAATACGATAATCTTTTTATCTTTGCCCTGTTCGACGATTTCGCCAACAACGGAACTGTTTGGGACATGAGGTTGTCCCACGTGAATTTCGCCGTCATCGTCCCCGATTGCTAGGACCTCCGGAAAGGTAATTTCTTCTCCCACAGACGCTTCGATTTTTTCAACATCAATCAACGAGCCGACTTCAACGCGATGTTGCTTCCCGCCTGCGGCAAATACAGCGTACATTTTTTCTCCTGTATGACACTCAGTTTTGATGTCTTCGCCTGCATACGGTGGGTAGTCAATAGATAATTGCTCATGGGGTGCCCACCGAAGACGGAATTATACCATAGTTGTCGGATTGTATCAACTATATTTTGAAAGCCAATCAAGGTTACCGCGTTTCATTTCGGAGGAATGGTTGAAGACCCATCGCGTAGCAAAGAAAGTGGCAGCGGTGGACAGTACCCACACCGCCACTGTATAGGTGAGTAGTGTTTGTCGATCTGCTAATCCAGATAGATTTCACGATTGGTGTCTTCAGCGAGGATTTGATAATCTTCAAGATGCAGGTCGGCGTCCTCATCAATCTTGATTTTAAGGTTCATCGATTTCTCCAGTTGGCGGAGTTTGTTGGAGTCCTCGTCAAGAAGGCGGGATATGATGTGCTCATTTGCGATGACTCGTAGCCTCTTTTTGCGTGACTTCAGGTGGGCTTTTTTAATCGATCTTAGCACTGAAATTGTGATTGTATCAACGGATAGAATTCTTCCGTGGCCGTCGCAATACGGGCAGGATTCGGTGAGGAGCGACGAAAGACTCGGACGTGTCCGTTGTCTCGTCATTTCCACAAGGCCAAGTTCCGACACGTGCAGGATGTTGGTTCGGGAGCGATCTTTCTTCAGCGCCTCCTGCAACGCCTTGAAAAGCATTTTTCGGTGCTCGTGCTTTTCCATGTCGATAAAATCGACAACTATGATGCCGCCAAGATCTCTAAGGCGCATTTGCCGAACAATTTCTTCGACTGCCTCAAGATTGGCGCTCAGAATGGTGTTATCCGGATCCGCCTTCCCGACGAAGCGTCCCGTATTGACATCGATAGACACCATCGCTTCAGTCTGTTGAATGACGATATGTCCGCCGCATTTTAACCATATCTTCTCGCTCAATGCTTTCTTGAGTTCCTTTTCTACTCCATAGGATTCAAAGAGGGAGGATGAATTTTCATACAGTTTGACGCGCGAGCTGAGTTCCGGCAGCGCCGATGACAGATAGGCTGTTGTTTCCTTGTATCGTTCCTTGGAGTCGAATACTAGCTTGGTTACGTCGTTTGTGAAGTAATCCCGAATAATTCTTCCGACGAACCCAAGATCTTCCCGCACGAGACTTCGAACCGGCATTCTCTCGCCGCGTTTTCGGATTTCCTTCCACAAGTCTACGAGGTATTTAATTTCGGCAGAGAACGCCTCTTCGCTTTTTCCCTCAGCCACGGTGCGGACGATAAAACCGCCTTCGATCCCTGATCGCAGTTTTTGGGAAATGTCTCGAAGTCGTTGCCGTTCCTCCGCGGATTCTATCCGGCGCGACACACCGACATTCGATGAGGTGGGGAGATACACTACGTAACGTCCGGGCAACGAGATGCAACTTGTAACACGCGGCCCCTTGGTGCCCAGTGATTCTTTGACCACCTGCACTAGTATTTCTTGGTTCTTGTGAACCAATTCGCTGATTGAATACCGAAATCCTTTTGAGCCTTTTCGAGTGGTGGGTTTCTCCGAGCCTAAATCAAGTTTTGTTAGGTCCTTATCCGTCTCCTCTTCAATCTCGTCAATATCGTAGTTAATGTCCGAAATGTGGAGGAAAGCATGTTTCTCCAGTCCAATTTCGACGAATGCGCTCTGCATGCCGGGAAGAACATTCTCGACACGCCCCTTATAGATATTGCCTAGAGTGTGTTCATTATCTTTACGTTCAACATTAATTTCGCTTAAATCGCCATCTTCAATTATGGCACATCTTGTCTCAAACTCATCATCAGAGATGAGAATTTCCTTTGGCATTGTCGCCTCCTAAATGCTAGTACGGTCTAGAACCCGTTGCTGCACAATCCACAACAAGCCTGTCTATGGAGGCAACGAATACAACCACCCGATTGAATGCGTCTCAACAAATGTTTGTCAAACAAATGTTTGTCAATCGTAAAATGGCTCTTTGACGTGAAAAGTTCGGTGTCGGTACAGGTGTCTGCAAAAACCGTCGATTTCCATATCCCACTCTAGTCTAATCAGCACAGATGATTTACAAGCATTTTTTCGATCCGTCTAGGAGCTTGCCTAGTATTCATCAAGGCAACATCTATCTTAGGCTCATACACTAAGCCAAATGTTACGTCCGTTGCAGTGGTGGCGGCATGTACTGCCACTCAAAATGCTTGATTCAGTGAGCCGTTCAAGGACGAAAACCACGATGCCTGAGTTGTAGCATGTATTGCGTTCCACTTGAGGATTCGGTTGGTGTGAATCATATGGAGTCTCCTGACCGTACAGTCGCCCGAGATGAACGGTTTGAATGTACGATTTCACTGAAAATTGGTTCAGTGATTTTCCGCTCAACGCGATGTCATTGTAACAACTGGCACAATCAACTCTCCCATTGAGATACCTCCATGCTGAAATCCTCCTCGAAACTGTCGAGTATATTCGTGGAATTGATTTGGGTAAACAAAATAGAAATCGTCTTTAGCAATAATGTAGTTCTTATTTGAACGTTCTGCTGGCAGTTTGTACGCGTTCGGCTGCTTGATATAGACGGCTTGACCTTCGTCACATGCCAAGTCCGTGCCGACTTTGAAGCGAAGGCTTGTCGAAGTCTGTCGATTTCCAAACGCTCTTGTCGGCCGATTGCCGAGTACGGAACCGTGGTCCGTGGTCAGCACAACTACAGCATCTCGAGGGGCAATAATCTTCAAAATCTCGAATAAAGCTGAGTGCGCAAACCACGATTTCGCCAAAGAACGAAATGCAGATTCATCTGGAGCGATCTGTTGAAGCACGTCTAATTGAGAGCGCTGATGGGTCAAAATGTCAATGAAATTTACAATCAGCGCGGATAGACTAATTCGCTCAAAAGATGAAACCTGTCGGATGTATTCGTTGCCACCTTTGGCGTCAAAAATCTTAAAATACCTCAAGCCGGGCCTGAGTCGCAACCCTGCATTCCGCAGTTTCACTTGCAGAAGTTGTTTCTCAAACCGATTGGTACTTGTTTGGTCCTCCGAGTTTTCCAGCCAGTATTGAGGAAACTTTTCGGAGAGCTCTAGCGGAAAGAGCCCACTGAAAAGGGCATTGCGCGAATAAAGTGTCGCGCTAGGTAAAATTGAGTAATAACAACTCTGATCGATATAGTAATGCGGCTGTAGCAAAGGTTCAATCGCTAGCCAATGGTCAAGCCGCAAACAGTCAACAACAATAAAGTAAACTTGCTTATTCTTACGAAGGTGGGGAATCACAAACCGATCGAGAACATCAACCGAAAGAACAGGGGCATCTTCTCCCCAAATCCAGCGAGTGTAATTCTCCGCAACATAATCGGAAAATAGGGCATTACACTCTTTTTTCTGTTCTAGGTGTGTTTCTTCAAGACCGGTTTCGCCTAGTAAATCGAATTCAAGATCCCATTCGACTAATTTCAAATAGATTTCTGCCCAATTGCGCCAATCGGGGGCTGAATCCTTGAGTAGACGAATCTGATTGAAATCTTGTGTATATTTGTGCGGGACCTGCTCTTCGATAATCTTGGTCTGATCTAAGACACGCTTGAGTGTAGAAGCAATTTGGGCTCCCCCAATGGGTTTGACAAGAAAGTCGCTAATCCTTTTTCCTAGCGCTTCATTAATTAGCGCGTCCTCCCTGCATTGCGTCACCATAATAAGTGGTATCGTTGAGTCGAGTTCGCGGACCCGCGCAAGGACGGACATTCCATCTTGTCCCGGCATCATCTGATCTAGCAGAATAACATCATACCGAGAAGTCTTAATCATCGAAATTGCGTCATCGCCATTGGAAACGGGAGTAACATCATACGATTTTTCATTCAGATAAAGAATGTGAGGTCTCAGCGCCTCAATCTCGTCGTCGATCCAGAGGATTTTGCGCGCGGCATGTGCCATCAAACATCCTCCTCATTCATCTTCATGCCTTTCAGTTTCCATCTTGTAATCTGTTCCAAGTGGTTCGCCTCGTGTTCATCGTTGGCTCGCTCCGCCCCGCTGGATTCCACAGGCAGTACCAATTCGAAGACTGAACCATTGGAATTGCTCTCAATCAACCGAATCTGTCCATGGTGGTACTCTTTGATGATTCGTTGGGCAAGCGTCAACCCGAGCCCCCAGCCGTGTTTCTTCGTCGTCATTCCGGGTTGGAAGATCTTCCGGCGGTTTTTCCGTTCAATCCCGCTCCCATTGTCCCTGTAATGAATGACAATCTGCCGCTTCTCCGCATCGAATGTCGGTGCAATTTCGATCAGCCCGACATCCTGCTCCATGGCATCAAGCGAATTCCGAATCAGGTTTTCAAATACCCACTGCAACAAATCCGCATTCGCTTGAATATAAGGGAGATCTTTCGTCATTAACCGAATTTCAATCTGTTTGGTTCGCTGGGGTAATCGCTTTCTAAAATATTTAACGACAACATCAATGATTGAGTTGATATCAACCTTCGATTTTGATGGATAAGTACCGATAGTTCCGAGCCTGTCTGCAATTTTCCGTAGCCGGACGAGGTCGTTTTGTATGTCCGAGTAAACTTCATTCATACTCTCGTCTGCATTTTCTCGACCCCGTTCCCTAAGTAATTCAATCCATCCCATTAAAGAGGAGATTGGTGTTCCCAGTTGATGAGCAGTCTCTTTCGCGAGTCCGCCCCAAATTGCGGCTTGTTCGAAAGACTGAATTCGTTGATAACTGAGAAGGCCTACCGCCAAGAACGTGATAAAAACCAGTGCCAGAACAACCGGCATAATGATAAGGCCGTAATAAGGTGTTTTTCCGTAATAAAAATACCCCCTTTTCAAATCCGGACGTGTTTGTAGTGGCACATAGAAGTTGCGCGCTTTCGAGTATTGCACGAGCCTTTCCGCATTCGCGTATTGCTTCTGTTCGGCATTTTCAGCCGTCGTCCATTCTCCCCATATCTGCCATTTTTGCGGTTTATCATTCACATCTGTAAGCACAAACGGGATGTGGGTTACCGCCGCCCCATCACCTTCTCCATAGTAGAGATATGCGTATAGCGTCCGGTCTTCAAGGCTATACATTATCTCTTTTGGTTCATCAATGTTTCTCTTCATGCGATTAAGGGCGGTTCTCACCTTCTGTTTCTCCGAAGAGGACAACGCAGATGGGCCATGGGTCCCAATTTTGCGGTCAATTGATTCGTCAATCCCAAGTGCAATCACTACTTCCTGGGTTTCGGCATCGGTAAGAATGAAAGAGAGGCGACTTGCTGATAGGAAATCCCTAACGATTGCCTCCAATTTGCCGGCTAACCTCATATCATTAATTTCCGGGAGTTCGGACGCCAAATCTGCTAGCGGAGAGACTTGCGCATTGAGATCGCGGTTTAATTGGACTATTTGTTTGGTGTAATAAACAAAAGCAAGCATCAAAATGAGGAGCCCAACAATGAAGTAGGTGAGAAGAAAGTTGGAAGCGATATAAGTGGCTGGGTTATTCTTGTTGCGCCGAAAAAACATAGGCTTCCTCACACCAGAATCGGACAAATTTACTAAATATTCTATCAGATTACGCACCGAAAGTCAAGAACTCGTTTCCTGAATTAAGAAACAGATACATCCAACCACGCTGCAGCCGTTCGCACCGCGACCTCCCGTTACTGCTTTAATCTTAAGGATTGTTGCGACAAATTTTATTTGAAGAAGTCCTGAGAAATGAAAACGCGGTAACTTATTCGATCGCCCTAACTTCCCCGGTGAACGGTGGAAGCAGGCAGTCAAGTAGGACTGCCGCTCTATCGGTAGCCGAGCAGTCGGCAAACCGTGAGACCAGCTCATTGGTCCGACAGCGACCGCAAAGGAGTTGCCAGAATGTCTTGTATGGAAACTGAGCATCTCCGTCTTCAACAGTCTCGGGAACCCATCTGGAAATGTCAGTGATACGCCCAGCCTCGAATCTCATGTACTGTCCGCTACGATAGAAGTTGAGGTCCAATTCTCCCGTATAAGCTTCGGCCACTGTACCGACGAGGTGTTTTTCATGGGCAGGTTGGATATACCGCAAAAATGCGATTATATCCGGTATTCGAATATACCAAGCATACGAGTCCTCATCGCGTGGGATGTTTTTCGGCATAGCCGTATATGCTTGGTGGTTTCGGCCGAAGGTGAAGATGATTCCTTTGGCTCTCCTGGTCTTCCTGTCTTCAACGGCAGATGTCTTCTTGGCTTTTGCCCATAACGCTCGAAGCAAAGTCGGCATGAGGTGAAGATAACCAATACCCGGTTTGAGCGCGAGTTGTGATACCCAAGAACAAACGTTGTCTGAAATATCCCAGAGTTTAGGGCAACTTCCTACGGAACCCAACCGTGTTCCCGAGAGATCTTCTATGATTGTCCATTCGAACTGGGCTCCGCTTCCTTCCGAGCGCCCCTCGAGTTCATATTCCCATATTGACGTTGAACGAGGGCAGGCAATGACGTGGCGATCGGTTGAATATCGGTATGACGCCCGAATAAACGTGTTATCATCTGGGCCTCGCGCACGCAATCGGCAGGTTTCGGGTTGTCTTTTTTTCGAGTCGGAATGTGCACGCCATCTAGAATTCTATTCGCTTCTAAGTCTAACGCCATTTCGTATCCAAACTGACGGTAATACTATGGGATGCCGGTGATTCCTTGCATCAGTTCACCTCTTTGGGCACTGACGGCGTGAATCACGTCGAACTGTTTTTGCACCAAGCCCCGCCTTCGGCAATCAGGTTCCGTGCCGACAAATTCCGGACGCCCTAGTTCAAAGGGAATTCCACCATAACTCCAGTTTTGCGAGTTAAACACATGGAGGAAACAATCTTCCGCGAATTGATATCTTCAATGACGGTAAAATCGCCTGCATGAGTCGTCGGGTGCTTTCCGGGCATCAGATCACTTACGGCTACACCAGCGGCTGAGTCTTCATGCAGACGCGCATTAAGATTAACTAATTCATCGGTATCTTCAGGAGTCGCAAATCGAAGCACTAGCTTGTCACCCAAGTCCATGGGCATTCGATCGAGAATTGTGTTCTTCGACATCTGGATTTCCTGTCGTTTGGCAGGTTATAATTCGAAGCACCGTCATTGTGAGTTGTGAAGTTTCGATACTCCCCTCGCAGGTTTACCGCATCGTTTACTTTTTTCGTCTTCGCGTCGTGGCCACACGACCGTTATAACATCCTCCTCAACTAACGGGCGATTGTAGATGTAAGATGGTTCAAACACGGCGTGTTACACCTGGGTCAATCTTGAATCCGATCACCCTGTTTATTCATTACGTCTATGACTCGACATGGCAACTGGTTATCAGACGCATCGCTACAGTGCAAGTAAAACAGGTGAACCATGAAGCGCGTGAATCAACTGTGTGACCTAGTACATCATTCGGTTGCAATACGGGAGGGTAATCCTATGATAGAAATGCTCTACCACCATAGTCTTGGCGACCTTTGCCTAGATCCCCTCTACTTTACTGGGGCAATGCCCTTAGGAATTCTCGGCTTTCGCTTTCAACTGGTAAATCTGGTTTAATGCGTCAAGCGGCGATAGTTGGTTGAGGTCGAGCTCCCGCAATTCCTCAATGATAGGGTGGGTTTTCGGCGTAAACAGTGCAAGCTGAAGTTCATCCCTCTGAAACTCGGATCTTGAAAGGCTTTTGCGTGGACGAGGCATTTTGGGGCTGGATTTTGGTGGGTTATTTGAGGTTTCAGATTCTACACGGAGATTGTGCTGTTCAAGGATTTCCAAAATCTGCTGAGCACGTTCAATGACTGCATGCGGTAGACCTGCCAGGCGGGCAACCTGGATTCCGTAACTCTGATCGGTTCCACCTTTGATAACTTTTCGTAGAAAGGTCACAGCGTGCCCATCCTCGTGAACGGCAACATTAAAATTCTTGACCGGCTTGTACTTTCCGGCTAACTCGATCAGTTCATGATAATGGGTGGCAAACTGGGTTTTTGCGCCAATTCGAGTCTCGTCAAGTATATATTCTGCGACCGCCCATGCAATACTTAACCCGTCGAAGGTACTCGTTCCACGGCCAATCTCGTCAAGGACGATGAGGCTCTTGCGAGTGGCGTTGTTTAGTATATTGGCGGTCTCGTTCATTTCCACAAGAAAAGTGCTCTGCCCCATAACAAGGTTATCGGATGCCCCGACGCGCGTAAATATTCGGTCCACGATACCAATTTTCGCCGCCGATGCTGGCACGAAACTCCCCATTTGCGCCAACAACGTGATAATTGCAGTTTGCCGTAGATAGGTGCTTTTCCCGCTCATATTAGGTCCAGTGATAATGTGCATCTGATGATCGCGGCAATTCAGTTCAGTGTCGTTCGGAACAAATCCCTCTTGGGTGAACAGTCGCTCGACCACGGGGTGGCGGCCGTTTCGAATAATGATTTCATCGCTCTCGTCAACTATCGGCTTTGAATAGTCGTATTTAGAGGCTGTATAAGCCAAATCTGCAATGACATCAATCATTGCAATGACCGAAGCCACTCGCTGAATACTTTCGGTCTTATGGGCGACTCGTCCGCGAATCTCACAAAAGAGATCATATTCAAGCGCTTGAATATGATCTTCGGCGTTCAGGATTTGTGATTCACGCTCCTTTAGTTCCGGGGTAATGAATCGTTCTGAGTTCACCAATGTTTGTTTGCGGATATACTCTTCGGGAATGAAATTTAGATTCGCTTTGGTGACCTCAATGTAGTAGCCGAAGACTTGGTTAAACCCAATCTTGAGAGAGGTGATTCCAGTCTTCTCACGTTCCTTCTTTTGGAGCGAAGCAATCCAATCTTTACCTTCGCCGGTTATGGACCTCAATTCATCTAACTGCTCGCTATATCTATCACGGATTATGCCGCCTTCACGCACAGTTGCGGGTGGCTCCGGATGTATCGCGACCTCAATTAGGTCTCTAAGGTCCGTCAATGGATCTAGTTCCTCATTCATGGATTTAAGCAGCGCGGTTTCGCAAGCTTGTAACTGCTCTTTGACTGTCGGAATCAGTTGTAGTGAGTTTTTCAATGCCATGAGATCGCGTGCATTTGCGGATCCCAAGCTAACCCGGGAGATTAACCGTTCAATGTCGTACATTCCATTTAACGCTTCGCGCAATTCTTCTTGCAAACCGATGCAATCTTTCAACTCGCCCACTGCATCCAACCGAGCGTTGACTTCCGCCGGTTTCAATAGAGGTTGCAAAATACACTGACGTAACTTACGTCCGCCCATTGGCGTAACGGTTTCGTCCAGAACCTCCAAGAGCGTGCCTCTGGAGGTGGCGTCTCGAAGGGATGATGTCAATTCCAGATTTCGCTGAGTGTCGGCATCCAATACCATAAAGTTGGAGATTGTGTAAGTGTGAAGGGAGAGAATATGTTCAACCTCCTGCTTCTGTGTTTCATGCAGGTAATAGACTAAGGCGCCTGCCGCACAGATTGCAGCGTGAAGATGTTCGCACCCGAAACCATCGAGCGAGAGTGTCTTGAAATGTTGAAGGAGCTCTACTCGCGCACTGTCGAAAGCAAATCGCCATTCTGGTAGAAAATTGACCGCAGCCTTTAAGTTTGTACGCAGGCTCTCGAACATATCTCCATTGTCGTATGATTCAGAGAATAGACACTCCTTGGGGGCGAATCGATGCAGTTCCGCCCAGAGTTTTGGCGCGTCCATCAACTCGGTCACTGTAAATTCCCCTGTCGAAAGATCGGCGGCGGCGAGACCGTAAACGTCTCTGAGTTGATAGATTGCGACCAGGTAATTGTTAGCCTTTTGCTCCAACGCCTTAGGATCCGTGAGGGTTCCGGGAGTAACGATTCGGACGATGTCTCGCTTGACTATCCCCTTTGCCGCTTTCGGATCCTCCATCTGCTCGGATATCGCTACTTTATAGCCTGCCGTGACCAACCTGTAAAGATACGAGTCGAGAGCGTGGTGCGGAACTCCCGCCATGGGAATCGCTCCACCTTGGCTGTCCTTATCCCTGGAGGTAAGTGTGATTTCCAGCACGCGCGAAATCAGTTCCGCGTCATCGTAAAACGCTTCATAGAAATCGCCAACGCGGCACAGCAGAATTGCGTCGGCGTGTTGATCTTTCAAGCGTTTATATTGCTCCATTAAGGGGGAGATTTGATGGTGTTTTGCCATTTTTCGACGCAGACATCAACACGAATCAACGGTTAGGAAATTGCTCGCAAGTTCACTGCGAAATAGGATAGCACCGCTGATAGCGTGCGTCAATCCTTAAATTCCATTGCAATTGTTTAGGGGTGTGATATAATCAATTCACAAGACTGGACATGAATGCCCTCGCGAGGGCCCGGTTTGGCAAGGACTGGATAATTCAAGCGATTTTAGAGCAGGTTACTTCACATTAATTACCGGGAGAGGATTGTAATGCCATTCCGCGTGATTAACAGTGCACATAGTGCGTTTCCATATACAATGTTGACAACCGTTTCCCTTACACCAAACCCCGTAGGCGGGGATCAATTGAGATCAAGGGCGTGAATAACGAGTGCGATAGTAAATCCCATAGCAAACGTTCAACTGAGTGGATTACGAAGGCGATAGACCTCCCATAGAAATCCCATCTTGCCCCGCTTTGGACGGACTTGATTGACGCTGTCAATGCACTGCTAATATATAGAAATGGTACAATTGTCTCCGGATGTTTTTCTAAGGAGTGTCACCTGTGTCGGCTTGCTAGTAAGCTTCGTCGATATACAAACCATTTAAATGCATGGGTTTGCTATCGGTCTGTACCGACAAGCACTCATTGGTATGACAATAAGAACTTTCCTCACTAAAGTACTGTTCCCAACAGCTGTTGCGGTCATCGTTTGTTACTTCCTCTTAGGAGAAATCAAGATTCAACGAATTCCGGACACGCTTGGTCGTGCGCCGGTATTGGCGCTCATTGTCGGATTCGTCTTGTATTCGTTGCTTGTTTGGTCGAAAGCCCTTCGTTTTCGTGAGTTGCTTGAGTTGGACGTTCCGGTTGGGCAGCTCGCTCCAATCCTCGCATTGCATACCTTCTGGGGAAACTTACTGCCGATGCGTAGCGGCGATCTTTCCTATATCTACTTGATGAAGCGCAGAGAAGGAGTAGATGAAACAAAAAGTGTTGCATCGTTGATGTTGGCGAGCATCATTGATCTGATGACACTTTTAGCTTTCATGGTGGGCACAGGTTGGTTGCTCCGCTCTAGCCTCGTTGGAGAACTATCTTACACGATTCTCTTTGTAGCTCCGCTAATGATGTTCTGTGCGTTGGCAATTCTGCTTTCTACGGCGTGCACCGCGCCCAACGCTTGCATTGCTATCGCTTCCTACTGTGCCAAACCTTTACTACATTTCGAAAAACGGCCCATTAAATGGTTAGTGGACAAATGCCTTAATGTCATTCATGAATTGACGCATATCCGTTTTGACCGGCGTTTCTCCAAGATTTGGGGATATTCCCTCCTCGGTTTGGGAATCCGTTTCGGATTCCAGTGTTACCTCGCACGTGAAATGGGAATTGATGTTTCCGTAGTTCGTTTAACCTTTGCTTTGGCATTCACCAGTATCTTTAACCTGTTGCCAGTGCAGAGTGTTGGCAATTTTGGAACAGTGGAATTTCCTTTCGCGTGGGTGTTAATGCGATTCGGGACACAAAAAGAGTTGGCTATCGTCGCTGGCTTTAGTCTACATCTCATTATTCTACTCTACTGCATTCCTTTGGGTATCTATGGACTATTTAAAATACCGCGCCATCACGACTCGAAATGAAGATGTCAAGCAAAATTCCAAACTAATTTCCGCAACGATGGATCATGCCTACTTGATAACTGAGGTCCGAATCTCGTTTTGAATTCGCCCTTTTCAAATGCGAAAATCTCGGATATAATTCGCATACAGGGTGAGACATATACGCGGTTACCGCGCATATTAGAAGCCGTGTACCCGTATCCGGTATTTCCGATTGGCTCGTTACAGAAAAAAAAGGCACCTTATGCTGGTTTGCCCAGAATGCCGGTCCGAATTCAATAAAGGGATTCTGATTTGTACTGACTGCGGAATAGATCTCGTCGCGGAATTACCGCTAGACGCAGGGGTTGAATACGTCGACTGGAAGATTGTTAAATCTGTATCAAGTGAAATCTTGGGGAATATTCTGAAAGGGGTTCTGGAGAATGGAGGAATTGAAGCCGTTTTGCGGTCACACGTGATGCCGTCAGTTGGCAGCGTGCAAGGTGATTTTTCGCCCGATTGGGGTGACCTCCTTGTCCATACGGAGGATTTCAGAAGTGCCCAAGAACTTATCGAACTATATCTTGCTTCTCTACCGATGGACCAATCAGAAGATCTCGATGCTGAAGACGATACTACCTGAATTCATAAGGAGACTGTACATACTAATGACACCTTTGCGTTTAATCTGGATTCTGACCATTCTGGCTATGCCTGTGTCGGTCTCACCCGGCGACACCTATATAATCGAACCCGGAGACACGCTCTCCATTGTTGTCTTGGATCACCCGTCATACAGTCGTACCTTACAAGTTACACGGGATGGGCATGTGATATACTTGGGCGGGAGGTTGGAATTCGAAGGCAAAAGCCTCCAAGAAGCGGCGGACTTGATCCAAGACCAAATTAGGACATACGGGCGAACTCAAGAGCCCGTCGCTATCGTCGATCCCGTCCAAGGAAAAGGCTATTTAGTATGGGGGGCGGTAACCGTGCCAAATCGCTTTCCGTTAATGCTTCACGACAAAATTGGATTGTATGAGGCGTTAGCAAAGGCAGGTGGGATGGCCGGGGGAGCGGATCGCCAAAACGTAAAGCTTATTCGCGCGGACAAAAGCATTGAAATTTATGACCTATCGGCTAGTCAAGAATACCGCGAAATCTTCATTGGAGATGGCGACATCGTGTTTGTTCCCGCGCTTGATTCTGTGCAGATACACGGGCATGTTAAGAAACCTGGGAGCTTCCTGATTCGTGACAAAATTAGGATTGACCACGCTTTGGCAATGGCTGACGGCCCCCTTGATACCCCGGACAGTCGGGCAAATCTTGAAAGTGTGAAAATATACAAAGCGAACGGCGATAGCACAGAATTGAATCTCGCCATTCCTGACCGGAAAGATTCCGTGGAGGATGATGAAGACGCCCCATTTTATTTGAGAGATCGGGATGTAGTTTTTGTGCCGCCATTGGCAGTGGCTGAAGTACAAGGACAGGTGAAGGTGCCGGGGAAAAGGGTGTACTTTCACAGTAGGATTCGCGTGGACCATGCGTTAGCGCAAGCAGGTGGACCGTCAGCGGGTTTAGAAAATGTCGCTGATCTCAGTTCTGTCGTCATTGTCCGAAAGAGCGGTGAGACAATTGAGCTAAACCTTGATGAGGAATTTTGGAAACCCTCGGAAACACAAGATGATAGATATTATCTGAGGGATGGCGACACAATGTATATTCCTAGTGCATTCAAAGTTGAGCCGGTTCATGTGCTTGGTTACGTACGCAATCCGGGTCCCTACCGCATCCGGGAACCGATTACTCCACGTGAAGGAATCTCACGAGCTGGCGGGTTTGATGAGTTAGCCAAGCGGGAAAAGGTGAAGATTTGGCGAAATGATGGACCGATTGAAGAAATAACATTGAACTGGGGGGATAATGAAGATTCAGCAGGCTCCAAGACTTGGCTATACCCGGGCGATTCACTGGAGGTTGGAAAGCGGTTTCGTATTAACTGGTCTCTTATTTTTAGTTTCGTTTCTGCAGCTAGTGCAAGTTTCCTAGTCTACGATGCCCTAAAGTGATGGAAGCCAGCTCCAATATGGCGAACCAAAGCCTGGGGTAGGCGACAGGGAGCACAGTTGCAGACATAACTTTTATGAAGAATTTTGCACGCCTGCTATTGCATTGCATTGACGACACCATATTGAACCACTATAATAACGCTCAAATGTAAAGGAATCAAGCGCAAAGGAGAGAATTGTCTTGTTGATGAAAAAACGGTGGTTGGGCTTACTAATTTTACTTGGTCTCCTGCTTTGTTCGCCGACGATGGTCAGTGCTGCGGAGATTCACCAAAACACCGGAACACGTGCGATGACCTTTTTGAAAATCGGCGTCGGAGCCAAGGCAATTGGTATGGGAGAATCGCAGGTAGCCGAAGCAAATGACCTCTACGCTTCCTACTGGAACCCCGCCGGACTTGCCAAAATACACCATCCGCAGTTCGGGTTAATGCACAACGAATGGTTTGAAGGTATTAATCACGAATTCCTTGGATTCGTACAGCCGATAGGCGGAGCAGGAGTCATTGGCGGAAGCGTAATCTACATGTCCTTCGGTGAAATACAGGGGCGTGATGCGAATGGCAAAGAAACGCAAGTATTTCGACCCTATGACCTGGCGCTAGTTCTCTCCTATGCTCGTCGCTTTGGCTCGAGCCTGGCTTTTGGAGCAAACGCGAAATGGGTGCGTGAAGAGATTGACACGGAGAGCGCCCAAGCGCTTGCGTTTGACGTAGGAGGATTATATACACTTTCGAATCATCCTCTTTCCTTCGGATTCAACCTACAACATCTAGGAACCCAAGCCAAGTATATCGAAGACTCCTTTAGCCTTCCTTTCAACATTAAGGTTGGAGGGGCATACAAATTACTAGAAGACAATTTTACGATTGTAGCTGATGTGAATCGCCCTTCAGACAACAATGTAACCGCTGCGTTCGGCGTTGCGGTCGCTGTCTCAGAGTTGCTTCACCTGCGTACCGGCTATAAATACCGGGTTGGTGGAAACGATTTGGGAACTGCTAGTGGAATTACAGGCGGCGTTGGGTTTAGGATTGAGAGTTTCCAAATTGACTACGCCTTCGTTTCATTTGGTAAACTCGGTCCCACGCACAGATTTTCACTGATTTCAAACTTTTAGCTTGACTTAATCACCATTGTTCTGTAGTCACACCTTCTATGAGACTGTTCGCGCATTGTCAATCTGTTCTCGGTTTTGCAACCTGGGGCATTTCGACAGACGATTCCCCGCCAAAGCATTATCCCGGAAGATGCCTCCAACCAAACTTCGATTATTCACAAAACCCGACTGCCCGCTGTGTGACAAAGCTAAAGCCGCTTTGGAAAAAATAGCAATGGAGTCCTCAATTGAGGTGGAAGAGATTAATATCACGACTAATTTGGGGTTATTCACAAAGTACAAGAACATCATTCCAGTGTTGGAAATGGATGATAAGCAACTGTTTGTCCATAAAATCAACACGTCAGCGCTCAAACGCAAGTTAGCTTGGCGAAGGTTCAGACAGTTTGTCGGAGGTCTCTAAACTTTCGGGGATGTAATTCGTTGCACTTTCAAGGGAAACCATCCCAACAATCGTTCGTTGATATTGGGAAACGCACAGAGAGTGAGCGACTGGATACACCTCATAGGTTGCTGGTATTACCGGGCAGTTAAATGTAATAATCATGACCATTGAAACACCTCGTTGCCAATCGAGATGACGAAGGTTCGTCACTTGAATCGGGGTTAGATTTCATCGGTCAGGAAATTCGCGGAAAAGTACGAACCCAATTAAACGCTCAATGAGAAAGGAAAGCAAAATGAAACACGGGATTCGCTGGATTTACGTAGGACTTGTTATACTTGGGTTGAGTATCCCGATGATTGGCAACACAGCTAGCATCTTCATAGTTCGGGGCCAAGTGACAGATGCAAATGATGTGCCGCTTGACGGACTGGAAGTTACCGTATTAAATGAAACAAAAGATCTAATCCTCACGCAAGTCACCGGTGACAGCGGACGGGGTACCTATGCCGCTACCTTTATTAATTTCTTCGGTGGAAGCGTAGCCGACGTGAATGATGAAATCAAGGTTAGTGTAAAACAAGAGGGTAAGGTGGTCGTGGAAGAGACATATACAGTGGTCCAAGGCGACATTGATAATGTGTCACAGACCGGAGACGTAATCATTAGCCTGCAGATTGTCACGCAACTGAGTTTGATTAGCGTCATTCCGGATAATGCATTGGCGTCGGGCGGAGCAACGGTTCAAATCATGGGCGAGAGTTTCCAGAAGGGCGTAACCGTCACATTTGACGGAGTCGAGGCTGACAATGTTGTCCTTGTGTCAGATACGGAACTCTCTGTCACCGTCCCGCCGGGAATCAGGGGTGTTTCTGAACTCGTTGTCACGAATCCCGATAGCCGCTCTGCTTCGATTCAGTTCAAGTATATAGACTTCCCGCCGTGGGATGTGAACAAGGACGGGATAGTTAACATTTTCGACCTGGTAAGTGTTGCGTCTCAATTTGGTCAGTCAGGACAAGGACTCGCCGGGGATATAAACGTGGACGGAACCGTCAATGTTTTTGACCTGGTACTCGTTGCTAGTCATTTCGCTGAAGCCACCGTCGCGTCAGCGCCACCGCTTTTTGCACTGAATGCAGAGGATTTCATAGCCCCACAGCACTTGAGCATTAGATTAACGAATCGGGATGCCGGTATGCGCAGGCGTGTCGCGCTGACTGAACTCGAAAGTCTTACCGACACAGATCCGAGTCTGCTTCTTCCTGCTAAATCATTGCGTCAATGGCTCGCAACCCATGGAGAAATTCCAACTGAATCTATGTTACTACCAAACTATCCGAATCCTTTCAACCCTGAAACGTGGATTCCGTATCATCTTGCCAAATCGTCAGACGTAACGATATTCATTTATGACGTTCTTGGACAGCCGGTGAGGCGTCTTAACGTCGGTCACCTTCACGCGGGCAGGTATGTCGAGCACTCTCAAGCCACCCACTGGGATGGGCGGAACGATGCTGGAGAATTTGTTACAAGTGGAGTGTACTTCTACTCAATCAAGACCAACGAGTTTAGTGCAATGCGAAAGATGGTCATCGGCAAGTAGGACTAAATTATCAAGTGGTGATTGCAAAGTTGCTTGCATAGGGATCCGCTCAACACGCTTTTATTACAGCCCGTCTCAGTGCGGGCTTTTTCTTTTCCTTGCGATTTGAATGACGGAGGACGTATCATAGATACAATTCGAATGGTGGCGTGAAACATCTGTTGAGAGGCATTGCTATAGTCAATTCCGCTCATACTTGCACATGTTTCGGTTGGTGCGATCATGCGACTGCCATAGAGATCCCAAAGCTATCCCTTTCCTACCGCACGTACGAGACTGCATAAATGCTGGTTCGATTAGGAAACCGAACCTGCCAGAGTGTGTATATAGTTGGTGGCTTCACTATAGATTTCAAATCCGGATGTACCGCTGTTGTCAGAAACAGTGCAACTCGGATTTATGCTTCTAGCGGACCAACGCGCCTTGGTTGCGCAAGATAGATGCCCTTGCGTTCTAACTTGAATCCTCCGAATCCACTCACAAAAACGGTTTGCAGATAGAGTATCTCTTGTGGTACAATTCCCGTTGGTTCATATTCAGAAGCCGACGTAGCTCAGTAGGTAGAGCGCGTCCTTGGTAAGGACGAGGTCACCGGTTCAATCCCGGTCGTCGGCTTTGCCGGCCAGTGTTGTGCCAAATACTGACAAAGACCGAATTCCGTGAGAAACGATTATGCCTAGAGATGTAGCGACGTTAGCTTGTGATGGATGTAAGCGGAGAAATTATGTAACGACACGTAATCGGAGAACTCAACAAGCGCGGTACGCCTTAAAGAAATTCTGCCGGTTCTGTCGAAAACATACGCTTCACAAGGAAACCGCATAATTTACTTCGGCGCCGAAATCTAAACGTAAATTAGATTTTATCGCGTGTGAGATTCTATGTTGTGTGAATCCGCCTGAGCAGTAACGCAAATGACCAAGAATCAAATTGCGTTACAAATTAGCTTACCGACCTTGAAGGCCAGTAGCTCGAACGGCTAGAGCGTCGGTCTCCAAAACCGAATGTTGGGGGTTCGAATCCCTCCTGGCCTGTATCTTTGATTGAAACTACACGATGATAGCGCAAATCAAGAAGTACATCCAAGAAACACAGCTTGAGTGGCAAAAAGTATCAAAGCCGGATCGTAAAGAGGTACAAAGCAATACGCTCGTGGTGCTTGTCGCATGTGCGTGTTTGGGACTGTTTTTGTGGTTAGTTGATGGCAATACCACATATCCGATTTGGGGATCTTTGCACGGGGCGGTTGTGATAGTCCCGCTGACTATCGCCATCTTCCTCATTTCGAGAGCCATCATACAGCGCTGGCGGGCAGCGCTCCTAATAGCCATTATCCCGTTGGCTGTTGTGCTAATTTTCGAATATGTTATCGACTACTCTATTGAAGGGTTCGGGATGGCATTGCTACGAAGTCTATTCATTCGATAATCTCTGCATTTAAGCTAAAGAGCTTCAAATTTATGGACGGCTACTGGTACATTATTCATATTTACTCGGGACATGAGAAGAAGGTGAAAATGAACCTCGAACAGCGCGTGTCCGCGTTGGCGCTGCACGATGAGATTTTGCAAGTGATTGTCCCGATGAAGGAAGTTGCTTCTGTTAAAGATGGCAAAAAACGGGTGCAGGAACGTCCCTCGTATCCGGGTTACATTCTCATCCAGGCGTGCCATGAACTGGGACCTGAGGTTGAAGCGGATAGTGGACGTCGTAGTTGGTACATAATTCGAGAAACGCCTGGAGTCATGGGTTTTGTAGGTGCATCAGGTTCAAATCCCACTCCGCTCAATGAAGACGAAGTCAAGAATGTTCTGAATTTGTCAAGCGATGAGGAGAAAGACGAGCCGGTACCTACGGTAGATTTTGTTGTCGGCGATCAAGTGAAAGTAATTGACGGGCCATTTAATGGATTCGGTGGTGAAATCAAAGCGATTGATTTGGAGCGTCAGCGATTGCATTTGGTCATTTCAATTTTTGGTAGAGCTACACCTGTCGAACTCGGGTTTCTTGAAGTTGAACAACATTAGTAGTTAAGACGGTCATGAAACAGATAAAGCAGGCTGTTCCGCCTGCATTTTGAAGGAATCAAAATGGCAAAGAAAATCGCAGGAATCGTTAAACTTCAATTGGTCTCGGGACAAGCGACTCCGAATCCGCCAGTCGGTCCGAGTCTTGCTCCGTACATGATTAACATCCCGGAGTTCATCAAATCGTTTAACGCCCAGACTCAAGATCAAGCTGGAACGGTTGTTACAACGAATATCACCTGCTACGCGGATCGGTCGTTCTCCTTTGAGGTTAAATCACCGCCAGCAGCCGTGCTGTTGAAACAAGCGGCACGAATTGCTAAGGGATCCGGCGAACCAAACCGCGATAAAGTTGCATCAATTACACAAGATCAGGTGCGAGAAATTGCAGAGAAAAAATTGGTCGACCTGAACACAAACGATGTTGAAGCTGCGATGCGGATGGTTGCCGGAACTGCTCGTAGTATGGGAATTACAATCCAGTAATCCCGATCGGGATTTAACCGGAATCAGGTGGAGGTTACATTGAAACAGAACGGAAAACGATACCGCGAGATTGCTAATCTGATTGATAGGTCTCAACTTTACAGTTTGGACGAAGGTTTACAGTTACTAAAAAAATCTTCAAAAGCAAAGTTTGACGAAACAGTTGACTTAGCTGCGCGCCTTGGAGTAGATCCGCGGCACGCGGATCAGAATATCCGCGGCACTGTTGCGTTGCCTCACGGAACTGGCAAGCAGATACGCGTGGTTGTATTTGCCCAAGGAGACAAAGCCCGTGAAGCGGAAGAGGCTGGGGCAGATTCAGTCGGCAGTGACGACCTAGTTGACAAAATTGTTGATGGATGGCTTGATTTCGATGCCACGGTAGCCACGCCCGATCTAATGAGGACAATTATGCCGAAATTAGGTCGTATCCTTGGTCCGCGAGGACTGATGCCCAATGCCAAGGCCGGGACTGTAACGATGGATATTGCCGAAACTATCAAGAGCATAAAGGCTGGCCAGATTGAATACCGCGTGGAAAAGGAATCAGGTGTTGTACATGTTCCCATCGGAAAAACGTCTTTTGAAGCCAATCAGATTAAGGAAAACCTTCAAACGGTAATGGAGGCGCTAATGCAAGCACGCCCTGCATCGACGAAGGGGAGGTATTTAAGGAGTGTCGCTGTTTCATCAACAATGGGTGCGGGTATTCGGCTAGACCCAGTGCAATTCAGCGGTTGATGGAACAAATTTGAAAAAAATTCAAGAAATTTAGTATAGTCAGAGACAGCAGGTGCCAACGGCTCAAATGATTTATTCAGCCTGCCGAGGCGCAAGTGCCGGTGTAGCATGGGTTTTCCCTACCGAAGGTATGGGGAAAGTAATTGTGTGCATATCCATGAGTAGGGGCCTCCAGTTGACTGGAGGCCTTTTTTTTTCAAATTATTTTGAATAATTCACGGAAGGAGGTGAGACATGCCTAGTCAAGCAAATATCCAGCAAGTTGATATGATTCGAGAGCATATTCAGAGCGCCGACGTTGTATTGCTGACTGATTTCAAGGGATTGACTGTTGCCGAGGTTAATGATCTTAGACAGCAACTGCGCGGTGCAGGTATTCAGTATAAAGTTTGCAAAAATCGACTTGTCAAGGTCGTGGCACAAGAGTTGGGAATCGACGGTTTAGACGACCATCTGGTTGGTCCAACCGCCCTCGCGACGAGCGATGACCCTGCAGCGTGTTCAAAGATTTTGACAGAATTTGCCGAAGAGCATGAGCATTTGAATATCAAAGGCGGCCTTCTGGGCAAGACTGTCATTGATGCAGCAGGAGTTGAGGCACTTGTCGACATGCCGTCAAAGGAGCAGTTGATTGCTCAGGCTGTTGTCGGTATCAATGCCCCGCTGTCCGGGCTTGTTTCGGTTTTGCATAGAGGTTCTCCAATGACGGATTTTGTCAGTGTCTTAAGTGGTACAGTACGTCAAGTGACGACGGCACTGCAAGCTGTTGCCGATCAGAAAAAAGAGGCCGAATCGGCGTAGTTACTTTATTTTTGAAAGGAAAAGGAAAATGGCTAACATTGATGAAATGATTGAAACAATCAGTAACATGACCGTTTTGGAGCTTTCTGAGTTGGTGAAGGCTCTGGAAGATAAGTTCGGCGTGAGTGCCTCCGCACCGATGATGGCGGCGCCGATGATGGCAGGTGCCCCGGCGGCGGGAGCAGCCGAGGCTGAAGCGGCACCGGAAGAAGCAAAGACCGAGTTTGATGTACAGTTGAAAGAGGTCGGCTCCCAAAAGATTCCTGTTATCAAAGAGGTGCGTGCTGTGACGGGTCTTGGGCTCAAGGAAGCAAAAGAGAAGGTCGAAAGCGCACCTACTGTGATCAAGGAAGGTCTCCCGCAAGAGGAAGCGGACAAAATCAAAGAGCAGTTGGAAGCGGTTGGAGCGGTTGTAGAAATTCTATAACCCCAAGCTGTTCTCAATTTCTCCAAGCCCATTGTGGTTATCTGCCACAATGGGTTTTTCTATTTCTGAAGAAAACCCAAATATGATTCTCACCCCGATTTTTTATCTGGTATTCAGTCAACTGGCAATTGGCGGTTTTACCTTGCTTCTTCTTGTGCCGAAGGGATTGGTAGGTCGCGGCTTTTATCGCTTGATGGGGAGCATGTACCTGTTAGTCATCATTTTCGTCCGGTGTGCAAATCTTCCGATTAGCGGTCGAACCGTGTCTTGGCGGAGTTTTTTCCTAGCGTGGAATGGACAAGATGTTCCTTTTACTTTAGTTTTGTTTCTCATCCTCCTCAGTTACACGGTTAGCCTTTGGCTGAGGTATGAGATTCTAAACAGAGTGCTCTTATTTGTTGGAACAGTCGCCGGGATAATTTGGATTGTGAACAGTGCCCAATCCTATTTTCCGCAAAGCAGTCTTCCGGCGGACAGACTCCTATTGCCCTTCCAATTCATGGTATCCGCCGTGCTGCTTGGCGCTGTAAATAGCGGTATGTGGTTTGGCCACTGGTATCTAGTGACGCCAGACCTTCCTGTCATTCATTTGAAAAGATTCAATCAGGTTTTTCTAATTGCACTTCTGCTCTCAACTTCCCTGTTTGTGCTGAGTTTTGCCTTAGGAGTGAAATCTTCTGTAGGACTACCTCGCGGCTTCTTCTTGCAGGTCGTGTTGGGAATGCGTGTCCTAATCGGGTTTTGTGGCTCATTTCTGATGTACATCATTATATGGTACTGTCTGCGAGACAAAGCCGTGGAGCACGATGCCGTTGGAGCAACACGTGCCGCAACTGGATTCCTTTATGTTGCCATGATTACAGTTTTCATAGGTGAGTTTTGTGGAAGATTCCTGTTCTTGGAGACGAAATATTTCATGTAATCTAATAGATAATTTGCACCGGGACATGAACTCAACATTGCACAAACGTATAACGGTTGAGTTGTACTGAAAAATGTACAACACCAACACCGTAGGCGGGAATCAAGGGTGTGAGCGACCGCGACAGAAATCCCCTTGCCCCGCCGTGCAACACTGAAAACCGAATGTAAACCAGCACGTCATTTGTATGATGTGGTAAACCGCCGCCGACTTTTTCAATGGTCAAAAAAAATACTAGATCGTAAAATCCTCTCCCGCTTTTCGTCAGTGCTTGATTGACACGGCCGTTATACCGCATAAGCGTATAAAGTCGTGATTAGAATATCGAGCCAAGCATTTTTCCTTGTCAATCCGGTGAAGGACATAACGGCGAGCACCCAACCCGACACCAATCACGTCGCCAACCTGCCCTGAGACAACATAATTCGGAGGAAAAGTGGCCTCAGATTTTCGTTATAGCCCCCTCTTTAATGTGCTATAATAATGTGGATTCGTGTCATCGTTTAAAGTGACAATTTTGCTAAAGATAGGGCATTTTGAGCATCGGGCTATTCGCATCGTTACGAAGAATCTGTTGCTGCAACTAGGCTCCCCATTAAACTGCCAGCCATGTCCTAGCACCGCTAAATAGTCAATGTTGAATCACGCTAAACATCTCATCAAAACTCCATGTGCCTGAAATTTGGACTTCATGGAAAACGAGGTCGTAGAATCAATACCACGATGTTCCGGAACGTTTGCTGTTGTTGACTGCATGGTGGAAATCCATTGAGGATAGTGCGAAAGTTCCCGCATCGCAATGGATGACTCGTTCCATTAGCGGGTTTCGCCCTGAATGCGTGGTGGCGACTGGATTTCTTGCTATTTGGTACTGGTTACAGCGAGGAAGATATCTTAGAAAAAGAGGGTGTGGTCTAAGATCATGCCAACCGTTCGTCGCATAACGTGAAATATGGGCATACAATTCTTCATAGTTTTCGCGCTCTCAATTGCATTTCTATCGGTAGGTGTTTCAGGCTGGAGCGATTTCGCATCAATCACGTGGAAATTCAGCATCGATTCTGAGTTCGCGTCGGAGTTGAATGGCGATGTAATTTCGGAAGGGCTGCGAAAAACTTTTAAGAAGAATGGGTTTTCTCTATCTGAATACCTCAGCAGTTCACCCGGCGGTAATAGGGACAATTGGTGGGTGATTCTTGATAGAGATAACCAACGAACCTACACACTTAGACGCGAAAATGGTGTGTTGAATGTTTATCATGGCTCCATTCCCCGCCTTCATCTAGAGGCAAACTACTTTGCCGTTTTTAGATGTTTATCAGGCTTTATACTATTTTTCATTAGCTTGTACTTGATGGGCTTTTTTCTTTATCTTGAAGAGCGGGAGAGTGGACGTATCATGAAGAACGTGAAGAGCTTCGCTAAACTTAGAGGGTTTCTTGAGCGCCATGAAGAAGGAAGAGAAGGGAAACGGTAGGAATTGACAAACCCCGCGGGAGAAAACAACCTTCTGCTTCGAGCGGTAAGACGTCTTCCGGTTGAACGTGTGCCTGTGTGGTTGATGCGTCAAGCAGGACGTTCCGATCCGGCTTACCGGGAACTCAGGAATAGAGTCAGCCTTCCTCTGGAGCGCCTGTTTCAAACAGTTCCAGGACCGTTCAGCACGACGGAAGTCGAGAGGGTAATCGAAATCTCACTCTTGCCGAAACGCATTGGGGTTGACGCCATAATTATGTACCACGATATACTTACCCCACTATCTCCCATGGGTGTCCATTTTCGCTTTGATCCTGCACCCGTGTTGAGTACTCCTATTCGGACAGCTAGCCAGATAGCGGGATTGCGTTCGCTTGATAAACCTTCGTCACAGTTGACTTTTACGGGCGAAGTAATCAGAGGTCTTTGCCGAGCATTGGATGGCAGACTCCCATTAATTGGTTTTGCTGGAGCTCCCTTGACGTTAGCATTCTTTATGATTACCGGAAAGAGTCCCTTGAATCAGGATAGTAAACTATCGAGGGAAGCGGACCTCGTATTCCAGATGATGCAAGAATCGCCCCATCTCTTTCATGAACTGTTACAGCGCTTAACGCAAATGACGATAACGTACCTCAATTTTCAGATTTCACAAGGTGTTCAGATAGTTCAACTGTTCGAATCAATAGCGGAAGGGATAGAACGACCATTGTATGAAGCGTTTGCCCAACCGTACCATGAACAGATTTTCGCAGCGCTGAGTGCTGATGCCCCTTCTATTCTGTTTGCCAAAGAGTGTCCTTATCTCGATTTGATGCTGAGAAGTGGCGCAGACGTGCTAAGTGTAGGGCGGTGTATAGACCTTAAAGAAGCTCAGGTGCATTCGGCAGGAAGGGTTGCGGTCCAAGGTAATGTGGACAATCGCATTCTTCGTGACGGAACACCCGATGATGTCGCGGAGGCCGTGGACAAGTGTTTGCGACAGGCTGGACGAGTCGGGCACATTCTTAATCTGAATCATGGAATTCATAGAGACACTCCATTCGAAAATGTGAAGCATTTCGTGAAGGCGGCTAAAGCCCACGCGTGGGGCAAATGATGTCCGTGTAATTCGTACAAAATCTCTTGTCCGCATTATTGTTTTGTTTGTCTTCAGTTGCAATAATTCGGAGATGCGAATCAGTGTCGGCGTAGGCTTAATGGTTCATTCGCTAAGTGTTTAATGCTTGCGAGACTGTCACAAGAGACTGTTCTAGAACGTCGGTAGGTGCGGTTTCTAACCGCACCGGCATCCAACATTAACCATATTGTTTTGGAAAATAAACCACTTTATGGTCCCGACTACGGGAATAAAGGCAATTTGAAAAAGCTGATTCAATAAGGAAGCGATTTCGTTGGGAGAAAATCCATGAGGTCCGCCCAAAACAACCCTTATGCTCCGCTTCAATATGGCGCGCTTGAAAAGATAACAGATAGGGTCTACCTTTTTCGCAATATCGTTAATTCGTCCATCGTTGTTGGCGAAAAAGGGGTAGCTGTTATTGATACGCAGGTTAACCAACGAATGGCGTGTCGGGTGCTTCACGCTGTTCGGAGCATTACCGATAAACCGATTCTGTATGCCATCAATACCCACTACCACTGGGACCATACGAACGGTAATGTCATTTTTCACGATGAGGGGGCGAAAATCATTTCAAGAGAGATGACGAAGGGGTTTATGGTCAATCGAGCCCCTCGTCAAAAAGCGTTTCTCCGATCACGTGGTTTTGAGTTGGGCGATGACCCCTATTTACCCGATGAGACTTTCCAACTTGAAACGGAACTTGATCTGGGGAATCAGCCGTTGCATCTTGTCCATCTTGGAAAAGCAGAAACGGATGATGCAACCGCCGTCCACATTCCGAATGAAGGATGCATAGTTTCCGGTGATACGATTATGACCGGAAGTTTCCCTATCTTCGGTCAGCCCGTTATGAATGAGGGATTGATGGGAAATCAAGACTGGATTAACACGATAGACGAACTACGCTCATATAATCCTGACCACGTGCTTCCCGGCCACGGTCCGTTGGCACATGACACAGAAATAAATTTATTGATTAAGATTGAAGAATACTTTCTATCAGAAGTTCGTGAGCGGATTGACAGCGGCATGGAGTTAACCGAATTACTTGCGGATCTTGAGAATGATCTGCCCGACTGGATTACTCGAATCGCCGAAGTGTGGGGTACGCCCCGATATGCCGCCCTGCGCGTGTACCGCGGATTGATAGATTCCCCTGAAGCGGGTTGGCAGCACTTCAAGCCGTCGGTTGTTCCGTCCGCCGACCCGCACGAGGTTGCAGAAAATACCTCCAACCTTGATAGTTTTGAGGGTTATTATCAAGCCGCGGCCGAACTGGGAGAGGGAGGCGATATTGGTTTGAGGATTGCTGTGCTTCGTGAAGCTACCCGCCAGTATCCGGAGAATCCTGCCTCATGGACAGCATTGGCGATGACATTGAACCAAGAGTCGCGCATCGTGTCGAGCGTACTGGAAAAAGGAGATTTTTTCTCGGAGGCAAGAACTGCCATTCAAACTGCGCTGGAACTGGATCCTGAGTATGCACCGGCACTGTTACTGCTCGGCCAGACACTGATTACAATTGCCTACCGAAATGGCGACGATCCGGCGACAGGGCTTACGTACATTCACCGTGCTTTGAATCTCCCCCTTACTGACACTCAGCTTGCTCAAGCGTACTTCTCGATTGGACTAGCAAATCGAACAAATGGTGCTGAATCGAAAGCGAAGATGGCGCTGGCTAAGGCAATTAAAGCGGACCCGAAGTTCATGCCCGCCCAACTGGCGAACATGGTCTGATAATACTGCAACTCAAACTTTGTTGCGCTGAAGTATTCAATATTCTCAAACCTAACTTATTTTAAAACTCCGGAGGTTCAGTGTCTACAATTAACGATACTGGACAGTTGGACCATTTCACGATGGATCGCGCCCCAAGCATTTTAGTTTCAAGCCCCGCTCAACGAGATAGTGCTGGGTTTTCACGGGGACAACGATCATTTTGAGGAGGACACAACATGCGAAAATGCATTTCCTCGCTATTGATGTTTTCAATAGCGATCTGCGGTTATGCCCATATCCATGGGGAGGCAGTCGAATACACGGTGAATAATGTCGTGTTTAAAGGCTATCTGGCTTATAACGATCAGACTAAAGGGAAACGCCCCGGTGTGTTGGTTGTTCACGAATGGTGGGGCACAACGAATATGTGCGCGGCCGGGCACGAATGTTGGCTGAGTTGGGATATACTGCACTTGCGGTAGACATGTACGGCGATGGAAAACTCGCTGATCACCCCGACGACGCCGGCAGATTTGCTCGCGCGGTGATGGATAATATGGAAGCTGCTAAAGCCCGTTTCATGGCAGGCTTGGATTTATTGAGGAATCACCCAACCGTTGATTCTGAACAAATTGCCGCAATCGGTTATTGCTTCGGCGGCGGTATTGTGCTACACATGGCTCGTCTCGGCATTAATGAACTTGACGGAGTCGTCAGTTTCCACGGTTCGCTGTCAACACAAACGCCTGCAAAACGTGAGACCGTGACAGCCAAGATTTTGGTGTGCCATGGTGCGGTCGATCCGTTTATAACGTCAAAACAAGTGGACACATTTAAGAAAGAAATGCAAAATGCCGAAGTAGATTTTAAGTTTATCGTCTATCCCAAGGCTAGCCACGGCTTTACTAATCCGGCTGCGGGTACACTCGCCGGACCGGTGAGATATAATGCAGCAGCAGATAAAAAATCTTGGGCCGATATGCAGGAATTCTTCAAGGCGCTTTTTACGGTGCAGTAGGAACTTTACTGTCCGACAGATGGAAATCCTACCGTTTCTTCTCTTTATTCTGTTCTGCGCAATAATTCTGGTAATGATTTACGGTCTGTTCCGCATTCTGCTTTACTTTGGAAGAAGCAATGCCGACGAATTCCGTGATGTACGGTGTTCGCAATGTGAGACGCAGCGGAAGCCATCTAAAACAGGGACGATTAGAAACCTTGTTGAGGTTGAGTTACGGTGTCCGGTGTGCGGCCACGTTTCCTGGGACATTCCGGCGAAAACGAACCTTTCTATCCCCACTTCTCCCGATGATCCAAAGGACCCTTAGGATTGTTGAATAGACGAATCTCTTGGTGTTGTTGAGCGCATCGCCGTCTTCTGTGAAACTTCAATTTTTCGGACTTAGTTTTTTCATATTCATATTTTTTCTCACATTTGGTCACGTGCCGCATTTGAATGGTCAGATGTTACCTCAACCTGCACCAGAAGATGTGCATCCGCTTGTTCAAGCAGTACGTGTTCTTCCAGCCGATGAGAAGGCTTTTCTGGGCATACCGACACAACCAAATGTGTGGGCGCAGGTTATTGCCTCTGCCGGGATAAATCCGGCAGTCGAACAATGCCTTGATTGTCATTTCACGGAACAGACTGCCGAAAACTCGCATCCTGGCAAACACCTAGCTCGGCACGCCCCCGCCACATTCGGTTGTGTGCTTTGCCACGGTGGAAACGGTAGTGCTGCAAGTAAAAAGGAAGCGCATACCTCGGCAGAGGGATTTCCGTTTTTGAAGGGTCACCAGATTGAGGTATCATGCGGCAAATGCCACGTCGAACCTGCCATTCCAGATGCACCCAATCTTTCCGGCGGTCGGTATGTGCTGAACAAATATGGGTGCGTGACCTGCCACGATCTTCCTATCGAAATTCCCGTTCGCCGTTATGCTCCACGCTTAGATTATATCGGAAACAAAGTCACACGATCATGGCTGAATCAGTGGCTAATCGATCCGACGGTGTATCTGCCAGAATCGAAGATGCCGCAAGTTGAAATGACTGATTCGGAGCGCGAGGCGATTGTTGAGTTCCTTAGTAGCTTGCGACTTGATGAGCAACTTCAACCAATGGAAGGGATTGGAGATGCTGAAGCCGGAAAACGTCTTTTTGTTGAGAACGAATGTCGAAGCTGCCACGCTTTGCAGGGAGTAGGAGAGACAATTGGACCAGAACTTGCCAGAGTTAGTACAAAGGTGAGTCGAACATGGATGATGTCGTATCTTAAAAACCCGGCGAATCTCCACCCCGAGACAAAAATGCCTAGTTATGACTTTACCAATCAACAGGTCTTGAATCTTACCGAGTATCTGATGGGAGATGCCGCACTCAAATCCACTAGCCGTGCATCCAATCCGGCACTCAAGGACGTATATCTATCCGAGACGGAAAATCCCATTGAAATTGATACCGTAAAGGCGGCGTCTGGTTTCGAATTATTCATTAGTAAGGGTTGTGCGCAATGCCACGGCATTGGAAAATACATGGCAGTCAACATTACAAATCAGCTGCTGGAGAACGATATCCAAGATTCTATTCGACAGATTCAAACCCATCAGGGCATCCAGACTGAAGTACCGGGGATTGTCATGCCTGAATCGGATGTTGAATTGATGAAAGTTGCAATCTTGGCACTTCGCCGACATGAGATTTACAATGCCTTGAAACACAAGCCAATCGGTGGAGCGTTAGGCAACACCAGTGAGTTTTTAGATCAGTTTTGGGAGTTACCTGTCCCTGCGCAACAAAAAGCACCTGACTACTATAACCATGAAGTATCGCGGCTCGGCCCGGAGGCCTGTGGGGTTTGTCATCAGCAACAGCTTAAGGATTGGAAAACGTCTAGGCACGCCATCGCTATGGGACCCGGGGTACACGGCCAGCTTGTTGAGCAGAGTCCGGCAACCATCCTCACTTGCCAGAAATGTCATGCCCCATTGTCCGAACAGGTCGAATTTCTTCCGCCTCGTGAGAATGACGTCAACAATCAAACTAATCTGACCGGTGGGGGCAGTGAATATATTGCAAATAAAGGATATGATGCGGAACTTCAATCTCACGGGATAGTCTGTGCCGCATGCCACGTACGTTCACACCAGCGTTTTGGTCCGCCATTCTCGGAGCATGCGGCTGCAGCGAGTGTTTTTGCAGAAGGACATCACGGTGGAGCGGTAGTCTCTTCTGCCTATAGTGACTCTGCTTTTTGTAAGCCATGCCATCAGTTCGAGGAAAACGGATTCTCACTAAACGGAAAATTGCTAGAAAATACCTACAATGAATGGTTAGACAGTCCGCATGCGAAGGAAGGTAAAACTTGTCAATCGTGTCATATGCCGAACCGCCGCCACCAGTGGCGTGGTATTCATGATCCTGATAGTGTGAAGAATGCGATAAAGTTGGATGTTGAGATTAGGAACTATCAAGAAACTATAGAAGCAGAAATTCGTCTAACGAACCAAGGGGCGGGACACCATTTACCTACATATTTGACACCCGCGATTTTTGTCACTGTGCGATTACTCAATGAGGCGGAAACCCTAATTCCGAATACCGAAGCAATTCGAGTGATTCAACGACGTGTACCGCTGTCATTGGATAAAGAGGTATTTGACACGCGAATCCCGGCAGGAGGATCATGGGTATACACATACAAAGCACCCTTTACCGATGATGCAAATTCCCTGGAAGTTAGACTTGATGTACATCCGGATCATTTTTACAACGACTTCTTTGAAGTGTACAAATCCAAGACTTTAGAAGGGCAAACGGCAATCAAGAATGCGCTAGAAATCACCGAGAATAGCCCTTACTTGCTAATGACCAAACGAATGCCTTTGTTCGTAGAGTGAAAACGTTAAATCTCGTACAGCGCTGGAATTGGAGTTTTTATGTTCAACTTATGAACAGCGATGCACACTAGTTGGTCAAAGTTGTGACAATGCCGTGCCTTCGCCGAAGGGACACGGTACTTCCACGGCTGGCACGGCATTTGCGGAGAAGGAACCATGCACGGAAACGTGCTTGCGTTACTGAATAGTGCTAACTCAATAATTTACGCCCTAAAACTGGGAGGTTTACAAAGAATGATAAGAAGAATTCATCTTGCCCGTACGTATTGGATTCTAGCAATCGTTATTCTCACGCTAGTCCTGAACCTATCCGCCCTCTTGCACGGTGAGGCATCGTCATCAAGTCACCAGATGCAACCAGGTGCCGATGCTTCGTATGAGGACTTGAACCGAAATGTGCTAAAGGCGATTGATCGCGGACTTGAATGGCTGAAAACCAAACAGGGGGATGATGGCCTATTCGAGCAACACCCTGGAATGACCGGGTTGGCAGTTGCCGCTTTTTTAAGGCACCCTGAAAACCGGTATGCGGAAACCAACCATCCATTTGTACAAAAAGCGCTCCAAGCCTTGCTGGATTTTCAACAGCCGAATGGAGCGATCTATAACGCGGATCAGCAGCCGGCACTGCCCAATTACAATACATCAGTTTCACTGATGGCACTGTCGTCTACGGACAATGCTGAATACAAGTTGGCAATCGCAAAAGCACAAAATTTCATCAAGAGACTGCAAGTCCAAGATACGGAGAGCGTATACTATGGCGGTATTGGCTACGGTAGTCGCGAAACCGTTCACGATCTCTCAAATCTAAATTTTGCAGTTCAAGCGTTGAAAGAGAGTGGGTCTGACGATCAGCAAGTGTGGGATAAAGCAATCAAGTTTCTGCAAAGATGCCAGAATAGTAGTGAAACCAACAGCGAGAGTTGGGCTGGTAATGACGGGGGTTTCATCTACGCTCCAGATGGCGAAAGTAAGGCCGGCAAGGATGAAAGCGACAAACCAAGGTCATATGCTAGCATGACGTATGCTGGCCTTTTGAGTTTCATCTATGCGAATGTTGATAAGGACGATTCACGAGTACAAGCTGCAGTCGATTGGATAAAAAAGCACTTTACCGTTGAAGAGAATTACGGGATGGGGCAGGAAGGGCTTTACTATAATTACCATACCATGGCAAAGGCGTTAAGTGCTTACGGCGAGCCTGTCATTGTGGATGGCAAAGGTATGTCTCACGACTGGTATAGGGAACTTGGTGAGAAGCTGCTATCTGAACAGCATCCCGAGGGATTTTGGTTGAATGAGTCTAGCCGGTGGATGGAGAGTTTTCCGGTCCTTGTCACTTCGTATGCAATTCTCGCGCTTGAAGCAGCTTATCGCCCCTAGCCTCAGTCTGAAGAATCGATTCACCCTCTGAGCGTACGTTGACGGGCATAACATTCGAATGCCTAAGGTAGGCACCTCCACGCGTCCATCAATTGTAGTCATCAACTGTCCTCGGCTTGACATTCGACGCAGTAGCCGAGTATTTCATTTCGAAACTTGATAGGCTTGAATTGGTTTCGGTCACAAATGTCCTTCTGAAGTTTATCAATATCGGAATTTGTAAACTCAATAATGTTGTTGCACCGGAGGCAGATAAGGTGAGCGTGTTGCTGTTCTTGGAGCGCGTGGACGTGTTCGTAGTAAGTATTCTTCTGGGCATCAATAATCTCTGTGAGGAGACCACTCCTGACGAGAAGCGGCAAGGTGCGGTAAATTGTCGCTCTGGAAGCCGAGTGCCCTTTCTCTCGAATGTGTACCAACAAATCCTCCGCTTGGAAGTGCCCTTCATAGGAAAAAACCTGTTCAAGAATAACAAGCCGCTCCGATGTAAGTCGTAAACCACCGCTTTTGAGGAATTGTCGAAACTGTTCAACAAAATTGGGATGAGCCTGCGAATTCTCTCTCGTTCTCATTGCGGTAGTGTCCTTTTCAGGCTAATGATGTACATGGTTTAGGCGTCGAAGCACTCCTCAATCCTCTTTAAATCCGGTAGTTCGCAATCACATTCATTGCTTGTTTGCTCGCTCTTGCTCAAGTAGTTTCGGTTTCCAGTGCAATCCAGCCGAATAACCGCCGAATTTACCGTCACTGCGGAGCACGCGGTGACATGGAATTATAATCGGCAGGGGATTGGCGCCTTCTGCCCTACCAACTGCCCGCGTGGCAAGTGGATTCCCAATTTCTCTAGCTATCCAACTGTAACTCCGAACTTCACCATACGGGATTCGGTAGGTGGCTTTCCATACCATCTGCTGAAATTCCGTACCCTCTAGAAGATCGAGATCCAAATCAAACTCCACAGGTTCGCCACTGAAATAACGTCGGAGAAGATTAACCGCTTCGGCTAAGCCATCTTCAGACTTCGTTGCCTTCGTTCCCGAAAGCAGACTATCTTCAAGGTCCGCCTCATTTGATTCGCCAAAAACCACCCGCGAAATGCCGCGTGGGGATTTGGCAACACCCACCCAGCCGAATGGAGACTTGAAACACGTATAGTTCATCATTATTGGGGACTCCAAGCAATGGCTTAATTCTACGGTGGTGTTGGAGGCAGCATTAATCGGCGCAATGAAGTCCGAATGCTCATTTCCCGATCTTGTAGAACGGAAGCACTTTTACGGTTGCGTCGACAGTCTCATCCCTTGTTATAATCTTGACGTTGCTGCCAGCATCGGTATAAGCCATTCGCACATAACCGAGGGCAATGGTTTTGTCTAGCGACGGAGACGTGACCGCACTGGTGATCCAACCAATTTCCTTTTCGCTATCGACGATTAAGTCATTCTGTGCAGGTGGTGTGTCGCATTCAATTTCAAGCCCTCGCAGAAGTCGATTCGGGTGTCCACGGTATTTCATACGCGCGACAATTTCCTGACCAATGTAGCAGCCTTTCTCAAAATCAACGGCGTGTTCTAGCTCAGCTTCTAGCGGAATGACCGAGTCGGACAATTCAGCGCCATACCGGGGAATTCCAGCCTCAATGCGAAGAGAATTTAGCGCCGTTAATCCAATCGGTTTCATATTAAATTCTCGCCCTTTTGCCAGAAGAGTATCCCAAAGCCATCCCATCGACTCAGCCGCGGCGTAGAGTTCATAACCGATCTCACCGGTTTCGTCCGACCGGAAACAAGCAATCAAGTACCCCTTCACCTCTTGGCAGATAGAGTGGAATTCCTTAAGTTCGGTAACGTCAATTCCTAGGCAAGAGTGAACAAGCTGTCCTGACTGGGGACCATGAATAGCGATAACTCCCGTCCTGTCGGTGAAATTTTCGAGGATAACATCGTCCGCGATGATATATTTGTCTAACTCTTTGAATAAGATTTCAGTTGTCTCGGCGTTGGTGGTAATACCGATGCCGTCCTCGAATGCGCACACCTTCATGTCTGAAATGATTTTCCCGCGATTGGTCAGCATCATTGCGCTATTCCCCTCGCCGACATTCAGACCTTCCACATCATTTGAGTTAATTCGATGGAGGAACGTAGCCCGATCTTCGCCCGACAACCAAAACCTGCCGCGATGAGAAAGATCAATGATTCCGACTTCGTTTCTCACTGCGAGATGTTCTTCACAGGGATTAGCAAACTGTGTGACAAGATCCCAATCGCCGTGGCTTGTGGCGAATGTCGCTCCAAGGGCAGTATGCGCGTCATAGAGAGGAGTTCGTTTCATTTGTTAGATTGAAATAAAACGGGCTGTCGTGGTTTCAAAGTCTACATAGCGCTTGACTACTCTACAAACGTTAATTATATCGCACAGCCACAAGGAAGTCAAAAGTATCTAAGGCTAGCTCTGCAGTGACGTGAGAATGCATTCGACCTTCACTGTACCTAGCCGCGTGCAGTACTCACGACTACGTACTGTTAGCGTATGTACCAAAAACAACCGTCCGATTGAGAAGGATATCACTACGATTGTAGAGCAACCCTTGGTCAGTCCTTTGAGGTGAGAGATCACAGATAAGATGGGCGAGGCTTCGCAATTTTGCGGATAATGGCTTGTTAACGTCAAATTCATGAGATGCAATCAGCCCTGAGATTGCTCAGAAGTTCCGCGAGAGCCGCAATATGTAGTTGGTGACGCGCCGCCTTTCTAGTCCGCGGACAATCTCGAAGCGAAAGGTGTCAGGGACCCCTCCATACGGTATTGCATTTGAGAAGAGGGAGAAGCCGATACCGATTGAGGCATTTGCACGCGAAATGCTAAATTGTTCGCCATCAAACCAGGCGTCGCCGGCATCAAGGAAGATTGACACCGCTCCATTTACCACTTCACCCTTGCCGATGTGCCTAAGTCTCTGGATTACTCTGTATTCAACATTCAGTGCGAGCATGCTATCGCCAATGAATCTATTGAAGCCGAAACCACGCAATATGTGATTGAGATTTAGATAAAGCAATCTCTGTCGAGGCAACGGGGAGTTTGAAAGACCTCCCATGACTCGAAAATCGAGGTTATGACCATTAGGTAAACGGTTGTATCTTACTACCTCAAATCGGGACAGGGCAAAATTGAAATCACTATTGAATCGGTTACTTGAATACTCGACAGATAAGAAACTGCGCCATCCCTCTGTCGTGTGCTCACTGGGCCAAGGTATTAACCTAAACGGACGATTGATGTAGGACTTGTAATCTCTGGTGTCGAAATAACAAGAAAACTCCAAGCTGCGCACGGTCCCCTCGTCAATGCGGGCATTGCCCCGCTTCGGAGATTTTCGCGAAAACAGACTCCAGTCTGTGACTGTTAAGAGTCTCTCATGCTGTTCATCCGTAAAACTGAGAGCAATCTCCGTGGAAGTCGTCAACTTCTGGGTCAGCCATGTTTGATAGCCTTGGCGTTGATAGAAATCGACAAGAGACGTTCCGAATATTGCTGATGACAATAGTCCTTCTTCCACGAAAGTTGAAGCGCTATGAACAACGCCGGTCAAATTGTACCAAGTTCCTCCCATGCGCAATTCACGGGCGTCAAACCACGATTTTTCTATGCCAAACTGAAAATTCTCGATTGAACTAGACAACCCGACGCTCGCGCCGCCGAAAACTCGTCCCTTATATGCCTCCGTGGAGAGTTCGCCGCTGCCACCCAAAATTAATCCGTGTACACGATTGAAGCCTACGCGCGGCACGGCATAATATCGAATGGGCGAAAATTCTTCCACAGTGATGATTAACACATTATTCCCGTCTTCTCGCCGCGCCTGCCAATCTCGAACGTCCTTGAAAAATGAATTGTGTTTTGCGAGTGTTTCGCGCATGAGGGCTATTTGCGTCTCGGTTTTCAACGCATTATAGATATCTCCTGCTTGCAATCTTAATGTCTGGGTCAATTCGTGCTGCTTAATCCGGTTAATTCCGATAAAACGGACTTCATGCAAGCGTCCCTCGTCAAGGATTAGATCCAGCCCGTTTGGGGTAAGTTTTTTTTCCGTTCTAACAAGTTCGTAACCGTGATTCTTGTAAAGTTTCGTGATAAGTTGAGATTTCGCATTTAGGTCCTCAAGGGAGGTGCGTCCGCGGTTCAATCCGAACCACTTCTTCAGCATTTCCGATTGAAAATTCGTGCTCCCCTTAAGTTCAAATTTTTCATGCACGGCGGTTGGAAATTCCGTAACATGGATACGTAAAGCAAGTCTGAGTGGAAGCAATGCATTATTCTCGTTCGTCGTTTCTTCTGCTTCGGTCGTGGGTTGCGACACTTCTGTTGAATGCACGTCCTCCATTTCAAGAGGATTATCGTCGGTCTCGCCACTGACCGCGCCAAACGGAACGGTGTCTAATCTCGCCTTCCGAAGCCATGGATTCTCCTCAAGTTCACCAACGAGCCACGACAATTGGCTAGCAGTAATGACTTCCCCAATCTGAAACGGGATTAGCTGAACGATTTCTGGCGTCGGAATTTCACTGTTGCCTTTAATCTCTATGTCGCCTATCTCTAGTTGTTCCTCGATTCCAAACAACGCCGATTCTTCACTAACTGTGGTAAATTGAAGCCTGCTCATCCGATCTCTGTGATGGGGCCACCAAGGTGTTTGTGTGTCGTAGGTAGGCATCCAATAACTGAATTCGCGGTTTTCATAAGCTCTGCGGAGCAGGTTTAGCCGCCAATTATCCGGTGATTCGGGTTCCAAGAATTCGCGCAGTAAGGCAATTTCAATACTCCAGTACCGAGATGTGATTTGGGTTTCGACCTCGATCTGCGCGGCTTCGGAATCTGAAATACTGCCTTTTCGATTTCGCTTCGGCTTGACCTGTGAATTTCGCACAATACTTCCGCCCAATTTGCGTTTGCGATTGTCGTCGGGTTCGGTAACCGCCGGCGCGAACCGATTATCCGGCGGATAATCCGCCTTGACCATCTGGCTGAATATGGTACCGATTGGATTGACGATTAGGTGATAGTACAGCTTAGTTTCCGGATTGGGATCGACCAGGATCTCTATCGAATCGTCCTGCCACACTTCAGAACCTGTCTCCGTTTGTGAGATATGGAGTCGTCCCATTTCAAAAATATAAACTTTGATTCCGATGTACAGGTAACGTTCATCCCACATAAGGTATGCCTGCGTGGGCTCGTCAGGTTCTGCTGTCCCGTCTGCATTATAAAACGGGTGTAACGCCACTCCCTTTGACCAAGCTTTTTCAAAGAGATTGCCATCAATTACTGGTGATTGCAGCGCTCTCGGCACCTGCTGAGCGCTGTCTACTTCGCTCTGAATGTTTGCGGATCCAACCGAGGTTTCAGAGTCGGCAGACGTGCCTTCAAGGGGAAGGATCTCGACTTTGGCATCCGCGGTCAATTGGAAAAGGGGACCACCTCCATTGATCCGACCGCGCAGTAGGTCCCCTTGGAATGATCCTTCGACTTCAATCGGGAGATTTATGGACACTGCACGCGAGTCTTGGCTCTTGGTTTGAATCTCTACCTCGGCTTGGAACGAATTGGGTAGTCGTAGCGTAATCCCGCCTCCCTTCGCGGTCAAATCGGTAGGAGAGGAAATCTCATCCAACAAGACAAGATTGATGTTTCCTAAAACAGTTTCAAACTGGTTCGTTCGATCGGTCAGAAGAATTTTACAATGGATGTCTCCTCCACCGGAATAAACTTTATACCTCCCCATTGTTTCGTTCAGGTGAATCTCACCTATTTCTGCTGTTACTTCAATATCTCCTCGAATTCGGTTGATCCGAACATTTCCGTCCTGTGTTCGAATTTTGAGGGAGACATCAGGTGGTGTTACGACAGAGCAATTTAATCTCGTTAATTCGGTTTTTGAGTTGAGAGCTTCGGGTAGTTTCGGCGCAAGCGAGAGAACTTCACCAGTTTTCGAGACTGACAATTCTACTGCGTCGAGGTATTTTCTTACGCCGTCTTCGTCCATTCCGCGTCCGTGCTTTTCAAGTCTGACGACAATATTGTCGCCATCAACAGCGTTTATCTGCACATTTCCGGGGAGTGGTAATTCGAAATCGATAGTGTAGACATCATCAAAAGCGATTCGCTGTTCAGAAGTAATAATGGATTCTACGTGTAGAGATTCTACGCTTGTCCGACTAGTTATCTCGGGAGAATCGGACGATAATGTGCCGGTGTCGTTAGTCGGCGCCTGTGATGCGGCGTTAAGCGTAGTGGAGAGAAGGATGCAGCAGTAGATGCGCAGTACAGAACTTAACATGGCGTGCAGCTTATGGGATTTATGGGGATAATTATGCATGCAAAATCAGAACTTATGGTGGTTTGCGGTATCTCAACTGTGCGGGCGAAAAGGTGAGATGGTGGGCAGAGCCCACCTTACATTTCGTTCGACGGTATTAGCTAGGCTTGGGGTTTGTATTATAAATAGAGTGTGTCTAAAGATGGATTGAGGGGCTAGGTTCGTTGATTACCGAAGGATAGCACACTATATCTTATTTTAATCTTTGTTGACAGATATCCGGATATCGTGTGCGTCCTTCAACCGATGCAATTGCCTATCTGTGCTCCAACTTTAAACCGATTACTCGCGCCCGTTTTTTTGCACAAACATTGGAAGAAATGCTTAGCCGTGGAATCGTGAACATGATCTACTATATTTTGAAACAGTTCAAAGAAAACAGTCGTCTTGAGATACGAGGCTCAGGTTTTGAGAACGGCGGCAGGTTATTTCTCGAAAGTCACAATCTCAGATAGAGGCATAAAGTTGCTCTTCTCAAGCAGCCGCTTTAATTCTTCAATTCTTTCCCTTGCGATGATAAGATCGGAGGGAGAGATTTCACCAAGGATGTGTTTCGCAATCTGCTTGCTAGATTTCAGTTCTTGAGCAAGGCGTTCATTCTTACAACGAAGAAGCATCGCGTCCATGAAATAGACTTGTCCGTACCGCGCTCCCCACTCCTGAATCGAAAGTTTGATGTTTTGCGGAATACTTGTCTTGGAGTAGGTCTCCAAAAATTCGAGAATTTCGTTCGCCAACATACCTGAGCGCATGCTGTTGTATATGGATTGGGGGGTAAGTTTATAGGTAATGACTTGACTGGCTTGATGAATATCTGCGATGAGATTGAGTTTCCAGCGAATATCGGGAGTGAGGTTACTTGACGCCAGAATCTCGTAGTTGGGCTGAACGACAAAGAAGGACTCCCGTTCATAATCGTCAATTGATTCTCCCGATAAAAGGCGCTTTCCAATCTCCGTTAGCTGGATGGTCGTATCATCTCCGGATGCGGCAAAGTTCACACACCCCATGTAAGTCAGATAATTGGTTAATCCGCGCTCTAGATTTGAATAAAGCGTCTGTTCCCAAGATTCCGCCGCAGAAAACCGTTGTACCTGATCCAGAATTGATGAGAGTTTGACCCATCGATTTTCGGAAAGAATTCGTAAAAGAGAAAGGGCTATTGTAAGGGGACGGCTGGGAAACACATCATATTTGAGCCAGTAGTCATATATAGTTGAGAGCTTTTCGGCGTTAGATTTCTGGATCCATTCATGTCCAAGTGGCGAGCAGTGTAAGTTATTGGATTCGTCTAAGTCGACGAGTTGGTGATGCTGACAGAAATGATGTATAAAATGAAGACGATCTGTAGTTCCATCAGGCGGGTTGATGCGATCATAAATTTTTGTCGTGTCTTCGGTAACTTCAAAGGCGTTGAGAAGACGCTTCTGGGCATGTTTGTGTACGGTGAATCGTTGTGTAAGCCGGATTCCGTCCCGCGCCGCAATTGATAGAAATGTAAATATGTCCTGGATGAGTGCAAAGCCATCGCTGCGAATAGTTTTCGGTGCTGCATCAGGAGAGATGAGCGAATCATTTATTTCGTCTGAAAAAACCTGTAGCAACAACGATTGAAGGTCTTCCGGAATTAGGTAAACATGTCGGAAATGGCCTGTTGATACCAGGAAAACCAAACCTGATTCGTGTAAAACTTGTCGCACTTGTTCTGGGGCAGAGGCCCAACCACGGCAGAGTTGTTTGAGTTTTCGGTTAAAGAGATCGACAGGCACTCCATGTGAACCGGATAGGAATGTGAGTGTGGTTAGCACAGAGCGTTCTTGAGGATGAAGGTGAGCGACGGCATCTTTCAGCCAAACGGTGTTAAGCACCCTTTCGGAAATTTTTTCTCGTAGGCTTTGGACGGAAGTCTGGTTAGGCAATCCGATTCTTTTGGCAACTAACCGGCAATACTCCTTTGGGGCACGTTGAATAATCTCTTTGTATCTCGTTGTTTCGTCGGATGGGTTCATAGGCGATAGGATATGAGGTAACACATTTTAGGGTATGAAATCAAAATGACTGAATGGCGCACAAGCAGCTAGAAACGCGGCAGGATTAGAGACAGTTTGAAAAACCAAATTGGATGACTGTGCCCCAAAAAAGACGAGGTTTAGATTCTCGTCTGGTTTTCGAAAAGGGCTTTGGGGCGATATTACTTCTGTTTAGCTTCCAGCAACTCCAGAGCCTTAACCACAAAAAATAGAAGTAATAGCAATAAAATTAGCCAAAGGTATATGTGGACAATTGCTTGCAGCGATCCAACGATCATCCCATATATACCTGACATCCATAAGACGTGACCCCAATCGAAATCCTGATTGTCTGCGGTGAGTTTACGCACATCTTCGTATAGCTGAAATATTCTGACACCACGCGAAATACCGACCAGATGAGTAGCCAGTTTCACATACTTAACGAAAGATAGGCTAATCTCATCCTTCATGACACGGCTAAGAATGGCAGTTATTGGCCTCTCAAAAACCTTGACGACGCAAAATTAGACGATGGCAGTTACTAACAGCGGAACGAACAGAAATGCAGAAGACATATTTCCTCCATTGGAGTCTTAATGCCCATGAGATGGTGCAGAACTTTTATGAACCGCTGAGAAAAACCTATACACACTTCTTCGAAATGGTAATGTAATTACTTCAAACCGTCTCTTAGGTTACATTTCTTCTATCAGGCTTTCCTTTGCTCAAAAGTCTTAACGATTATGTATGAAATTATCGCAACCACAAATAACACCAAGTACATCTGGGCGATTGCCTGAAGTGTCCCAGTGGTGCGCGCCATAATCATACTACATTTCATAATTAACCATAGATTTTCCCGGATGTCCGTCATCAGTTCGTCATTCAACGCTGAGGTTTGTGAATCTAATGTTTGTTCACTCAATTATTTGTCTGGCACATATTCTTGGGACAAATGACCAATCAGACCACCTGAAATACCAAATAGGTAAGTCGCGTATTTGACACAATTCGTGAACTCCACGTTGATTCTATACTGGATGATACGCTTAGAAATGGCGAATATTGGCTTCTCAAACACCTTTACAACACAGAATTAGATGAATACAGCGCAGATGAGTGGGGCAACCAAGAGGATTAAATACGGTATAGAAAAAAACATTTCTTCTATTTGCGTGTTAATGTATCACATTCAGGTAGGAGAGAGATTTGATGGATCACTTAAACAGTCACCAGGTCGCTACGCTTACCTGAAATCATGGGATTGCCTGTAGTCCTGCGTTTTGAGAATCGAGGATAGTTACTCATTTCTTTTGGCAGAGATTCAGATGAATTGGACCCACTGTGCGCAACAGCGTCCGCATGTAGATTTTATCAAAGGTCGTCTAGTTTGTCAAGGTCGCCAGATCTTGGCTCGACCTAGGATTATGCGTTAATGGCTATGAAGAGAACAAGTGTATTAATCCTTTTTTCATTTGTAATAACACTGTCTTCCTGTTTTCGCTCTGTCGATTTGACGCCGGCAATGTACAACAACGCTTCAAATCGTCATCATCAACTTACCGAAAGGAAGGTTGGCGGATCGGAGGACGAATGGGTGGCGCTCATCAAAGAATTTGAGGCAGTCGTCGCCGCAAGTCCTACCGGCGAATGGGCTGATGATGCTCAATACGCTATCGGTTCGTGCTGGATTTGGCTATCGAAAGGTACGAATCCGGTGCGAATCCGACATGCGATAGACGCACTCGAAAAACTTCTGGAAAACTACGCTGATACACCTCTGGTCGCAGACGCGCATTACTGGCTCGGAACTTGCTACTTTCTACTCGGCGACAACAACCTCGCTGCGCAACGCTTTCAGACTGTAATCAACGAATTCTTCAACCATTCTATGTCAGAGTTAGCGCAGTTTGACCTAGCGCGAATTTACGAAAAACAGGGTAATTTTGCAGTCGCTATTTCAATTTACGAATCCGTTTCCGAACGAAGTAGTAATTCACACCTTGTCAATCGGGCAGAGGAACGCATCCGAAGTCTTCGATTAGGGCAAACCTCCGATTCAACCGAATCGGAATTAGAGGACATTGGTTTGTTTGGGCGTAACATGCCATCGGAACGGCGCTCGTTGGCACCGCCGACAGACGAATTGCTAGCTATGCCTGTCATTGTTACGCCCCCTCCCAAGACTGACGATGAGTATGATGGAACGGAAGGTCAATCTGTTCCGCAAATAGTGCTTTCTGATGAAGTTGAAATTGCTAGTCTTCCATCTACTGACGTCCAGTTCGAGACAACCGCACCGACGAGTGAAAGACGAACAACCCAGCCACAGAAAAATGAGAGGCATAGTCCGGTACCGAACGTAATACCAGAAAAACCACAAGCCAACGCCGACACCAATCTTACGTTGCCGCATCAGCTTGGACTCGAAGTTAAGACAGTTGTTATCGATCCGGGACACGGCGGCAAGGATCCTGGTGCAATAAGCAACTCGCGGGTTCATGAGAAGCGTGTCGTACTAGATCTATCGCTGATGTTGCGTGACTTGCTCGAAAGACGGGGTTATAATGTGCGGCTGACGCGTGAGAGTGACATCTATCTTCACCTCCGAGAACGCACCCGAAAAGCTACAATGCAAGGCGCAGACCTGTTCATTAGCATTCACGCCAATGCTGCCTTAAATACCGGAGCATCGGGCGTTGAAACGTACTACCTGGCACTGGCGTCTGATGAGACGGCGAAACGCACTGCTGCTCGCGAAAATAGTGGCGCGGGATATGGTATCAAAGAACTCGACAGACTTGTGAGAGAGATCCTTAAAGAGAGCAAAAGCGTTGAGAGTCGTCGGCTCGCTCAGTGTGTTCAGACACAGTTGGTCAGCTCGACCCGGGCAACAGATCGTGGGGTCAAACACGCCCCCTTCGTCGTGCTAATTGGCACAAAGGTTCCAGCTATTCTCGTTGAGGTGGGTTTCCTATCGCATACCATCGAAGCCGACAGACTGACGAAAAAAGCGTATCAGCATAGTATCGCAGAAGCTATTGCAAATGGGATTGACCGCTATGTGTCAAGTAATCCGGTAACCACTGTAAGGGGTGATCGAGGTGTCATTGAGTAGGTTATGAGGTGAAACTCGAAAACATCGTCGCCGACTTAAGGAGAACTACAATAATGAGAACAAGCGTGGCTATTCTTGCAACATTTTTAATTATGGACGTACTCTCGGCAAATAGCCCTCAACCGTGTGCGAGCCAAGCCAAAGCGGATCCATACGAGAAACACCGAGAGCGTATGGTTGCTACGCAAATTGACTGGCGTGGCGTAAGGCCTGGTCGCATAGGCGTGCGAGACGAAGCTGTATTGGACGCCATGCGGCGAGTACCGCGTCATGAATTCGTGCCCAAGAAGTACAAATCTAGCGCTTATGCCGATTCGCCTCTGCCAATCGGGTACGATCAGACAATTTCGCAACCGTACATCGTTGGATTCATGACCGAAATTCTCACAGTCAAGAAGGAGCACAAAGTACTTGAGATTGGCACCGGATCCGGATACCAAGCCGCAGTTCTCGCAGAAATCGTTGACAATGTCTACAGCATAGAGATTATTAAAAAACTTGGTGAACAGGTAAAAGCTCGTCTTAAGCGGCTTAACTACAAGAATATCACCGTGAGAATTGACGACGGCTATTTTGGATGGGAAGAACACGCGCCTTTCGATGCTATTATCGTCACGGCAGCCGCCGATCACATTCCGCCTCCACTCGTACGTCAACTCAAGCCTGGAGGGCGAATGGGGATTCCGGTTGGCGGGCGGTTCCAAGTGCAGAATCTATTGATTCTCGAAAAAGCACTGGACGGCTCGGTCACGACAAAACAGGTAATGCCGGTTCGGTTTGTACCACTGACACGCAGCCAAAAGAAAGACAGTAAACAAAAATGAGGCATTGCTTTGTTAACCTATCCTAATGGACTAGAGTGATTATACCATTTCGCTTGAATAATAATGCATATGATGTCTTTACTACATCGTTCACATATTCCGTGGACGGGGATCAGATGAGCGAATTGCGAATGATTAAGTGAGTGATTAGCGAACGCGATAGAGCTCCCATAGAAATCCCCTAGTCCCGCCGACTTTGCGCGGAGACAAGACTTCCTGTTCCGCTCAACGCATGATTCTTTAATTGATTCACGCGATTAATGCACAATCATTTTAAAGAAATGGTATTGGTCGTGTAGATTTTAACTTGCGATTCAGTATCCCTCCCGTTCCCCTTCTATTCGTGATTGACTGCCGCCATTCGTGCGCCTTTTTTGAATTTTTTTTTGGCCGCTGCGCCTCCTTTTCCGACACGCCATATCCGACGCTTCCCGAACGGAACTTTGCACTTGAACGTGAATGTTAATTGGGATAACATCCTACATGTGGACATCAGCACAGATGTTGGTTTACGGTATCGACCGGACTGCAAGTTGAAGTGCGCAGTCATACGGCGTGCTACGGATCGCGAACCATCGCACGCCAATTGCCGAATTCAGGTCTTATTCACGGAAGCAGGACAACAATCGCTCATTAGTACATTCGTGCACCAAATCAAGACTTGGATACCCATACTGCTGAAGGCAAGACAATGAAGGAAGAGTTGCAAAAATCGTTGGATTCCCTAGTCACTGAATACGTGGCAAACAACCCACGGTCAGGGGCGATGTGTGAACGCGCCAAGCACTCGTTACCCGGAAGCAACTCCCGCACTGGGTTGTATTTCCACCCCTTTCCACCGTATATTAGTCGCGGCGAGGGCGTCCATTTAATCGATTTGGACGGTCATTACTTGCTGGATTTTGTCAATCAGGCTACAGCGCTCATCTTGGGACACGCCCATCCTGAAGTCGTCGACGCACTGAAAGAGCAGGTCGCGAACGGCACCTCATATTCACGACCTACAGCGCTTGAGGTCGAAATGGCGGAACTGCTGAAGGAACGGGTACCGTCCCTCGAACAAGTTCGATTTTGCAGCTCGGGCACTGAAGCCGTTATGAACGCTATTAGATCAGCGAAGGGGTTTACCGGCAAGCCCAAAATCGCCAAGTTTGAAGGTGCGTATCACGGCACAAGTGAATTTGCATTAGTCAGTTACTGCCCACCATTGAACGATGCGCTTGGCCCGGCGGAGCGGCCGAATTCCGTGCTGTCCTCCGCGGGAATCACGGAGTCTACTGGCGAAGGGGTGATCGTGTTGCCATTTAACGACGCGGAATCGTGCGAGCAGATTATCAACGCGCATGCTGATGAATTGGCTGCGGTCATAGTAGACCCGCTATCGACGGGCGCGCGATTCACACTCCCGAAAGAAGGTTTTCTAACCAGATTACGAGAGATGACCAGGCGAGCGAATATCCTGCTCATCATCGACGAAATTATCAGTTTCAGAACTGCTCGCGGGGGAGCGCAAGAAACGTACAATATACGCCCGGATTTGACATGTCTCGCCAAAGTCATTGCAGGCGGCGTACCGGGCGCAGCCTTCGGAGGTCGCGCGGATATACTGGCTCAGTATGATCCGACAACGAAGGGGGCAAAAATCCATCATGGGGGAACTTTCAATGCGAATCCACTAGCCATGGTTGCAGGACTGACAACGCTCCGAATCATGACACCGGAGGCTTATGACAAGATTGCGGGACTAACCCGACGGTTAGCAAAGGAATTGAAAGCGGTGTTTGCTGAAGTTGGTGTCGAAGCACAGGTTTCGACAGCGGGGTCGCTCTTTAAGGTGCACTTTATGTCGCAGGCGCCATCCAACTATCGCGAAGCTGTACAAGATGACGGATTAATGCACAATTGGCTGTTTTTCGCGCTTCTCAATCAGGGTATTGATTGGAGAGAGGGCGGAAATGTCTCGCTGCCAATGGACGATAGTCATGTTGACAGATTGGTGTCGGGGGTGATGAACGCCTTCCAACGATTGAAATTAGGCCTATGAATCACAAACCAGAGATTCAATTCTTTAACGTAAATGTATACTCTACGCTGCTGAGAATTGCTTAGTTGGTAGGAGCGACCTCCGAGTCGCGACCTATTTAAATCTTGGTAGCCCAAAACGAATGAAGCGAGTAAATAACGAGCGATCAAGGGAGTGATTAACGTCCGCGATAGCCAATCCTGATAGAGGGCCCTTAGAGTTCCCATAGAGCTTAAGCAGGTGGAAACTGCGGACGTTTCCCCATTCAATATTCGTTCGCTTGGTAATGTCTCTTCAATCGACGAAGCAAGCCTTAAATCTTGTAAGGCGCAATTTCTGACAGCGCACCGTATAACTCTCCGCTGGCGAGCGAGATGTGGACTATTGTCGAGGCGATCGGTTTGGATTTTTGCGAATTGAGAATGCGCGGATATGAAAGTTCTTGGAATTGCAACTGAAGTCCTAACCGTCATCACTATATGTGCACTCCTCTTTCTATTCATCAGACATTATAGGTGGGGCTATCAATGGCTGCGACGGTGGTTCAATCACTGGATTCAAGCCTGGAACGGTGTTGTGATCGGAAAATATATCTACACTCAAGAAAAATCTGAGATTCAACACTGCGTCTTTGAATTGTGTTACGGACAAATGGTTGAAACGCGCGAGGTCTGGCCGCCTACTTGGAAGCAAGTTCAGATCGGGGATTACCTCACAAAGCAGCGTTGGCGCAGTACAGTTGAAAATCGTCCTATGCTACGGAGCGAAGCGCCGAAAATCACAAGCGTCTTGGCCGACCGGCTTTCGGTTGAAGATGAAGCTGTACGCTCACGCGCCATTGAAGCCCTTGGCCAAATAGGCGATCCTGATGCAACTATAACATTCCGACTGATTGAGATATTAAAAGGCGATACTGATCAGTTGCGATCAAAAGCAGCAGGCGTTTTAGGGCAATTTGGTAAGATAACGCAAGGGGCAATTCCAGCGCTCCAAAATGCGTTGGCGGATAACGTGGCGCGTGTTCGGATGAATGCAGCTTGGGCACTGGGCGAGATGGGCCCGCCTTCGCGGTCGACAGTTGCCGCACTAATAAAACTATTGAAGACCGAAAGGGATCCGAAAGTACGGTTCAACACCCTACAAACATTAAAGAAATTTGGCACGAGCGAAGCCATAAAAGCTGTTCAGAAAAGTCCGAAGGTGGAGATCTAACTTCAGCGCAATCGCCTTGAGCGAGTAACTTCAGAAATCCACCTGAGCAAGTATCTATGGGGTGCGATATTCAATAAGTTTCAAACTTGGATTTAACGGTATGATTCGTCCAAACCGCACTGATTTTACCCGTTATTCCTTAGCTAAAACGACAACTCCTCAATAATGGAGAGCAACAACATGAAAATAGTACGTGTCCATGAATTTGGAGACCCGGAAGCGCTAAAATATGAAGTCGCGCCCGTACCTGAGCCGGGCTTCGGGGAAGTTCGCGTCCGAATCGAAGCCATCGGTCTAAACTTCATTGATTGTTATCATCGTAAGGGATTATATCCTGGGACACTTCCGGTTACGCCCGGGATGGAAGCAGCCGGAGTTGTGCATTCGGTTGGTTCGGGAACGGTTGGGCTTGAGGTAGGAGATCGAGTCGCGTATGCCACGCATCAGGGTTCTTATGCCGAATACACGACCGTGCCCGCGGAAAAGTTGGTCCCGGTGCCGGACGAAGTTAGCGCACAGGGTGCGGCAGCCGTGATGTTACAAGGAATGACAGCCCATTACCTTGCCTTCACGACCTATCCGCTCGGTCCGACAGATACTGCCCTCGTTCACGCTGCAGCAGGCGGCGTCGGTTTGCTCCTGGTCCAAATGGCGAAACGTGCTGGCGCTCGTGTCATTGGTACCGTTTCTACGGAGGAGAAAGCGGTCTTAGCAAGACAAGCCGGCGCCGATGAAATCATACTCTATACACAAACCGACTTTGAGCGGGAAACTCGCCGACTGACTGACAATCAGGGAGTAAGTGTCGTTTATGACTCGGTTGCCAAGACCACCTTCGAGAAAGGGCTCAACTGTCTGAAACCCCGAGGTTATATGGTGCTCTACGGTCAGTCCAGCGGGCCCATTTCCGAATTCAATCCCCAAATTTTGAACCAGAAAGGTTCGCTTTTTCTGACACGCCCTAGCCTCACGCATTATGCCGAGGACCGGGCGGAACTGTTACAACGGTCGGGAGATCTCTTTCGGTGGATGTCATCCGGGGAACTGAATGTGCGGCTTGATACAACTTTCGCGCTGGCGGACGCCTCTGCCGCGCATCGTTATATTGAGGGAAGGCAAACAAAGGGAAAAGTGCTTCTTATACCGTAGCGTAAAACGGTGCCATACACTACCCAGGGAATTGGACGCGCCCTTGTAACGCAAACTGTTAGTTTGCGCATACCACAATCTAACAAATCATACGAGCGCAATAGAGAATTCGAATCGATATTCGCTCAATGCGTTCCACCCTACGATCCCCTTCACTTAAGCTTCAACGCACCATCCACCACGGCAAGCAACTCGTTAATCTTCTCCACAGCCTCCAGATCGGGCCGGGTTTCGCCGCCGAACTCAATACGGATATTAAACTTCAGACCTGTCCCGACAGCAGCTGTAGTGATGTCTGGAATCTGATCCGCCAAATCCTGGATGCCGTGCGCTTCCAGATCCGCCTCGGCTATAAGCACCCCCGACGGAGGCGGTAGGGTGGGCTCATGAATCTCCTGCGGGATTTCAAGCTGGACATGCTGGGCGCCGGCGAACTCACAGGGCCAATCAGCGCTTTCCTCACTTCGTCTGATCCAGTTCGCCTGAATCGCGCCGCTAATCGCCGACTTCACCGTGTGCCAAGGCAGTGTCACTCCCCTCTTATTCGAGAGGGCGGTGGCAAGTGCGAGTGCATTGGTTTGCCTGTTCTGCCACGCCTCGGGGATTGCCTCATCCATCAACTCCTGAACGGGGATCGGGGCGGGCGGCGACTGCAATGACGCCGAGGTGCTAAGTACGCCGGGAGGTACAGTTTCATTCAGAAGTGATGCCGGACCGCTCGTCAACCACAACATCCCCTGCTTGACCGCTTCCAACACCGCGGCATCAACCACCGCCGGTTCGCATTTGGGAATTGTGAGCGGTTCTTCGTAACCCTCCTTTGGAATGTTCACGACATGTCTCCCTGCAAAGTAGTCGTACAGATTTTGCACGGTAATCGCGTCGGACGACCAAAGCTCCGGCAACTCCTCATACTTCAAGAGACCGGACGACAGTTCACCCAGCGTTGCAAACTCCGGCAGCACGAGCTCTAGACTTGGCTCCTTGAGCACGGATTCATCGACAGCCGTCCGCCAGAAACTCCTCATCGTCTTATCCGGACGCGCGACTTGCGCTACCCAAATCCCCTGTTGGACGCCATCCACCACCGTATCCATAATCCCTTTCGTCCGCAGCATCTTGGGCAGCCTCGGGGATTGGGCGAAGGCGCCCACCAAATCCTTAACGCGGCGGGACTGTTCGTCTTCACGCCACAGGTCGTAGGGACCGCCGGGCAGCATCGCCTCGGCGCTGACGGCAGTCTCCTGGATGCGAGATCGTTTGTCGTTTTTTATGGTCGTGAACAGAGGGTCGTCATCGGTCACCACCACTTTGAAGGCGTGAATCTCATTGCTTTCGTTGACTGTTACCACGATAGAGTACGCCTGCTTGACCGCGTCCGGGATGCGCATTCGCGCCGTATCCGTCTCTCTGAGCAGCATCTGTTCGCGGTTCGGATCAATCTGTTGGTCTTTGAGTTGGTGTCGGACCTCCTCCCAACCGAGATACTCGCGGATTCGGTTGCCCACCACCCCAAGCCCATCCCTGGAAGGGACGGCGAGTACCACGGCGTTGCGATTGGCGCGTGGGCGGTCGGCTGCCGTTGTTTCATTGATGAAGCGCTTGGCGTCGGCGCTCGGTTTACCGGATTCCGATACCGCACTCGGACCAAGCACTGCGTAGTGGAATTCTCCATCGTCCGCGATGTCATGCGGCCGGTCCGGCCGCGTGTGTACCTTGGCGCCCGCGGCAGAGGCGCCTGAAGTGAGAGCTTTCTGCTTCTCAATCATCTCAATCACCTTTGAGTCCACGAGTTCGGGAGGAACGCGAGAATTGCAGGCGGCGTGATGCATTTGGCGCAGGTTGGGGCGATTCCCCAGCCGCCACGCCTTCGGCAACGTTGTGACGCCATCGGCATCGGATTCTCCGGTGGCAATCTCCTGCTCATCCAGAAACCAAGACAGTTCCGTCCAGCGGCGAAGCGCTTTCTCCAACTCAATTTTGTCTGGATTTGCGGCGCCGATCAGCACCATCAGCTCCGGCGTCAACGCCTTTTGACCGATTGGCTGCGAGCTGAGGAATACCGACAAAACCGCCTGCTCGATTTCGCGACCGCTCAAACCGGTGGCTTCCGACTGGATGCGAAAAGCCTTTTCCAGTTCGCCTTCAAGAATAGGTCTCCATTCCTGCTGTTGACCCGACGCCGAATCGACGCGAGCGAACGAGGCGAGTTCGCTCGCGGCTTCCGTAAGATCGCTCTTACCGGGCTCGGAGAGGAAGACGTTAGGCCCAATCAGCGGGCTAGTGTCCCATTTTGCCGCATCGCGCAGCGCAATCGCAAAGGTGCGCAGGATGCCGCGAGTGCGTTGGAATCGTTCAACCTGTGTCCAACGGGTGTAGAGGGTTTCGGTGAGCGCCGGGTGGAAGGGATAACTGTCTAGATAACGCTTTTCCTCCGCCTTTTGCCCCTTCTTCGTCTCCTCATCCAACTTCGCGATGCCGCGCAAGACCGCCGTGACTTGCGGGCGGAAGGCCTCTTGGTCTTGTACCGATTCCAGTGTGAAGAAACGGCGGCGGAGTACCTCCGCCACGTCCTCCTTGCTTACCGGACTGGTATCCTCTTCCATCTGCCTGCCAAAGACATCGGACACGTCGGCAAGGAGTTCGGTTCCGAGGCTGTCGTGCTTTTTGGGATCGGAGGCGCGCAATGATGCCACCATGGCGCAGCGGTCCACCTTAACCACCGAATTTGTGAGGTGTTGGAAAAAACTGACTAAGTGTCCACGCGAGCTCTCGTCGGATCCGACCATATCGCGTAGATACATCAGCACCTCGTCAAGGAGCACCAGCGTCCCGAGGTTCTCTCGTTGCGGTTTCGACAGCAACTCCGATAAGACGGGTTCCGCTGGCGGTGAGTCGCGCTCAAAATCATTACCCTCGTCTTGAATGAATCGTAGCCCCTCGTCTCCAGCAATTTGATAGGCGAGAATGCTCCACGGACGCTTGAGCGTTGCAACCGACCCATCGGGTCCGAGTGTTTCCACGCCCTTTTCCAGGTCAATCTTGTCGAAGCACAGCGCGGCGCACCGAGCGGCTGGAGGTTTTCGTCCGATGTGCGCTTCAAACTCCTCGATTGCGGGCAGGCTCGGCAGCGCGGCGGGGTTCTCTAACAGATGCTTGAGCGTGATGAGCGTGTGCGTCTTGCCACCGCCGTAGTTCACGGAAAGTGTGCGGTACGCCTTGTCGCTCTGTCGCGCCAACCGCAGGGCAACATCTTTGACCAGCTCCCGTAGGTTGTACGTGGGATACGTGAGGGTAAAAAACTCGCGAGGATCCTCGTAAACCGATCGCACACCTTTTTGCATCACCACATCGTACAAGTCGGCGGCAAATACCGCCAGCGAGAGTTCGCCGGTTTTAACATCGTCGCGCAGCTGAACGACCTCGCGCCACGGTTTCCATGTTGATCTCATCGTCGTGTTATCCTCGTTCAATGACGGATTATTTTTTGGAAGTTGTCTGAATCGCGGATTATCACAGATTAAAGGATTTCACGGATTAAGGACGCTTCATCGGCGGTATCAGTGCATTATGTGTTTGCTCTAATGATTGTCAATCGGCGCTTCTAGAGATTGCAGACATAGGTGGGCGTTCAGTTGAAGCGAAGCGTGTCAGCAGGCATGATACCTGCGCGCGATAGGGATGACTTCTATCTATATACGTCTTTTCGATGTTCAAAATCCATTAGGTAACAGATTCTGTTTTTCACATCAATCGAGTAAATCAACCTATATCTTCCGACCCGATAGCTATAACAGCCTCGGAATCTCTTTGCGCGCAGTTTCTTTCCTATGAAAGGCGATTCCGATATTTTTCGACAGCATTTTCGAGACTTTGATACATTTTGGCATCCAAACGACCACATTGTTCATCAAACTCTCCTGCCGTTTCAACGCTGTACCTTACGTTTGACATCGTCCCATTTTCGACACGCGCCGTTAGTTATGTCAGCTTCCGCTTTCTCGAAACGTTCCATAAACTCCGGATCGTTGAGCATTTCGAGTTCTTCCAAGTCGATAGAGGGGTTATATCCGACAGTGCTTTCTTGAACATTGCGAGGAGTGGCTGATGCTTCCGGTTTGTTTTTGTTATTCATGAGATTTCTCCATGCGTGGGCGCTAAGCCTTGATTCTAAAACGCTTGCTTAATTTTCATAATACCATATTGCCTTATGATATAGCAACGACAAGATTGTATTGCCATACAGAGCGAATATGTACCGGATCGACCGACCGTAGGGTGGGCACTGCCCACCAGCCGTTGAACGCTTCATCACGATCAAACGGCCGAATAACGAATGCAATAGAGATCCCATAGAGATCTTGAAGGTGTATAGCAACGCCGATTACTAAACATCAAAAGCCCTGCTCCCTATTCGCTCGCCGCATACGGTATATACCTCTGTCCCGGCTCCCGAATATCTCCCTGCGCCGCGAGGTGGTTGCTCAGTGCCTCAAGAATCGGCCGCTCCTCCGACCCCTCGTCCGCCAACTCAATGAGCGCCTGGAGAATCTTGTTGAACAGCGTGTTGCGCTGGAGTCCGCGTTCGCTAAGGTAGTTGTCCACCTTGACCTGCTCCCCGGCGCGCCAGAGGTGCATCAGCTTATGGGCTTGATCGATGAGCGGCACCGGCTGCCCGCTTGGCGCTTCAAGACCCAAGTTGCGCCGCCCCCGTCGCTGCCACGGTTTGAGTTTGACCTTGGCGCCGCCCCCGCTCTCTGTTTCCTCCGCGTCTTCCGCTTCAAGCGCGTCAGCCGTGCTCCCCGCCCCCGATTGAGCCAAAAGGTCGTGTTGATTGACCAGCGCGGCGTCGGAGAGGTTGCACGACAGCGCGTAAAGGATGCATGCGCCGACGGGGGCATCCCCCATCCCGAAATCGTGGCGATGCAGCAGGTAGTACGTCGTTACGTCGTCCAGCCCTGCCGTGACCTCCTCCTCGCCGTCCTGTGTCAGCACGCGACCCACGACGAAATCGACAACCATCCGCCGCACCTCCCGCAGGAACTCGGAGACGGACATCAATTCATCCTGAGCGGTTGCCTTCTTGACGACCGGGTGCTTGCTGAAGGCTTCCAGCGCGGGACCTGTGGCTGCCCACACGAAGTCGGGTCCCCGAATGCCGGCGTCCCAGAAGTCGTGGAGTTGCCCCGTAATGTTCGTCCGCATGTCGTCGAGAACGGTGTTGTCCCAACCGGGACGGGCAGGTGGGCGTTTCTTGCAGACGAGCCAGACAGAAGATGACAAAGCAGCCGAAGATCTCGCTCGGAGGCGGTTCCCCATTTCCGTTTGGATGGGCCAAGAGCCGTCAACAACAAAACCGGCACGAATCAGCGCGGCTACTAGCGTTTCCCAAGCATCAGGTTGTTTGTTGGCGAAGACAATGACTAACCGTCCGCCTGAGCGCAATGCCGTGTGACACGAACGAAACGAGCGAGCCATGCCATCTTCATAGTTGTGCTTGGACCGCTCTTTGTCGCCGTCAAATCTGCCAGCATCGTCGATCAATTCACCATCTTGGTCTTCTACGCTCCACTTCGGCCCTAGCACGTTCTTGAACGCTTTGTCGAATTCAGCCGAAACCCCCAACAATGTTCGCCGCAACCAGATATAGAAAAAATCCATTAAATCGGAGTAAGGAATTGCGTCATAATATGGGGGATCGGTGACGATTATATCGTGCTGTTGAACAGGTTTGATTGCACTTTGGCAGAGTACAGTTGCCGAATCGTTGTCTTTGATTGTAGCAGGTCGTATTGAGTCGAGAACCCTCACAACCTTCGAAACCCCGCCAGCGAATAGTCGATCTACCGGGGCAAGTGGATTCCCTTCAGCAAAATCCCAAGTAATCGGCAGAGCAAACCGTGAAAAAGTCTGTTTAATTTCGGACGCAACTGGTTCCCAGATAGATACGGTACTCATGTAGTTAATCGCGCGATCTATTGAGATGGCGAGCATTGCGACTACTGCAAGCAGTGTATTATCATCATCTTGTTGATACTCGGGCGCCCGAATTTCCCTGGTTGATTTGATTAGCGTGCCGATAGCCAATATCTGCCGGTTAGTAAACAACTTCCGCCACGTATCAAACCCGTAGCCGTCTACCGAAAATGCGCGCGATGCACCGCGCCCGGCTTTGGGGGTCGGTTCTTCCGGCAAGCCGAAGGGAATCTCCGCATATAGGTCTTGAAGTTTCTCCTCCGTCACTTCCGCTACAGCGTGTTCATGCTCGGTTGGGGTACGGTACTCCTTCCCCTTCTGTCCCTCCACCACCACAGCCGTCATCACGGCGCCCAGTCTCCCGGCGCGCCCCTCAAGCCGGATATCCTCCATCGTCATAATCATCCCGCAGCACGGGCAGCTCGCGCCGGTACGCGACATGGTGCCCGCCCCGAGGCGCTTGTCGTTCTCCCGCCGTTGCGCGCTGTTCCCGCCGTTTTGGGGCACATCGGTCTCCACGCCGAACACAACTCCCTTCTTCTCGGTGTTCGGTGCCATTGTCAGCAGCACCCGCTTCCGTTCTTTCTTACACAGCCAGCGCGTTTTGAGCAGCGGCAATGTGGCGCGGCAGCCCTTGCAGTTCACGGTGCGCGCCCAGAGGTAAGCCACCGTCGGCTTGGCGATCCAGCGCGGCTTGCTCGGGTTCTTGAGGTAGTCGTCGTCAAACCCGGCGTTGAGGGGATCAATCTGTGGTACGCCATCCTCGTCAACCTCCAAAAGTTCCAGAGGGGTCGGCTCGTAGTCTTGGTCGGGGTCGAGCGGTTCGCATTCGGCGTAGGTGGGGTAGTACGCCGCCAACTCCGCCCGCGCCTTCCGCAGCACCCATCTGCCCCAAGCGCGGACGTGCCACGCCAGGTCGGCTTGGAGTAGCTTGTCGTCGTGGGAAAAGTGTTCCAACTGCATTTCGGCGCCATCGCCGTGGCCCAGGCGTTGGAGCGCCGTCCGCAGCCTGTCGCTCTTGTACCCTTTGGCTTTCAGGTAGGACTCCATGAAATCGCGGTCCGCCACCGCGAACTCCGGCAGCGGTCGTGTTTGTCCCGCCAGTTTCTGGGGATATTCGAGCGTGCACTTCAGGATGAACCATGCCACCGGGTTGATGTCCATGGCGGTGACCTCGCAGCCGAGCCGCATGGCTTCGAGCGGGATGGCGCCGCCGCCGGCAAACGGATCCAGCACCTTAGGCGCCCTCCCGCCGTAGGCTTTGCGAATCTCGTCCCGGAACCACTGGAGATTCTCGCCGTTCTCCCTCCCCCAGTGAAGGATGCCGCCCTCCGTTACCTCTTTCGTTTTCTCAATGATTCTGCCGTTCAGCCGTTTGCGTTCCGTCTTCTCGACGACTCTGCCAGCCATCCGATCCAGGATGGCTTTGCGTTCGTCGGCGCTGCCCGGGTCCGGCAGCAGCGTGGCGATGAGCGCGGCTCGCGCGGCTGCCAACGGGCGGCGTGCGGGCCAAATGTGCAGCGTGGAGATGTGTCCGTGTCGCACGTTCTTCTCGTGCACCGAGTCAAGCGAGACCTGCTTGAGTGGGAAGGCGACTTCTATGAGGCGTTTGTCGTTGGTCATCAGTTTTACCAAGTTCGCGTTTCCACGCAATAGGATTGGTTCATTTCTTCGCGTATACGACTTGTCCTATGTCCGTCCTTATCTCAACTGTGGTTTTTTCGGCGGATTAGGCTGGTACTTAATATTTAGCGCACGAAAGAGCTTCTCTCGCAATCTATAGTGGATTTCATGTGTGTTGGCGTAATATTGCACCCCGAAAGAAAGTAGTCTCCTTGCAACGATATTCTGGCTTTTCTCAAACTTTCGAATAGTGTCTGTAATCTTCTTAACATCTTGCGAACTCAATTTTTCTGAGGTGTCCAAGAGAAAGAAACTATAAAGCAAATCGTAAGCGGGCGTGTTTTTTCGCCGCACCATGGTTTCCACAACCTCTAGTAACTCCGGCTTGCGAATGGAAATTACCACCTTCTTTAACAAGGAGCCGATAATCAAGAAAACCAAAGTTCGGATTTGCTTCCTCAAAAATTTCTCAATCTCCCGTTTGTTGTCCTCTGGTATATCCTCATTCTTAAGTACTTCTATGAAATAACCTTCAAGGCTTTGTATATTTTCACGATTGGTGACTACCTTAATCAGTCGCAACCCAGCATCTGCCACAAACTCAATGACTTGCTCGATCCTTTCCCGTGGAAGGCTTCCATACTTATTTCTCAATATTTGGCCCAAAATCTCCATATTCTTCAATGCTCTGTAAAATTCATGCAAATCTTCTTCAAATTGACTATCCTCTTCAGACTTGTCATCGGCTACTATATCTTCCGAATCCGCCTCGGTTTTGTCTCGCCGTTGTCTTTCTAATTGCCTCTCTTTTTCAACAGATCGATTGGACAGAATCTTTTCCCGTAATTCGTGGACTGTACCTTCAAGCATTTTGGTTTCGGTGACACTCAGCGTAGCAGAGGAAGCACAATTAAATGCGTATTCGGTGTGGCGTAATATGATATTTATCAGGGCGTCGTCTTGTGTATGATGAATGGTGAAAATCAGTATATAAGCGTTCTTCTGCAAATAGCTCTTTTCAGCAATCTCCCCAATTCGATTTTTCTGTGCTTCATAGTTCCGCGCGAAAAAATTCCCGAGAAAATAATAATAAATGAAGGGATAGTTAAATTCAAGCCTGCCTTTGTGGATTCGTATTATCAATGAATTATTATTCGTCAACCGATTCACGACACTTTCCTTAATTATATATTGAGATTTATAGCCGTGAAGGAATTGTTCAAACCGGTTCTGCGAGCATTGATTTCGTGTATGGAATATCTCGAAGGCGAAGCGACTAAGGAAATTCAACGATGAATCAATGTCCTCTTTATTGATTCCGATACTGATCAATTGTGCTGTTATTAGAGCTTGGTAACAATGCCCATAGGCTGTTATCTGCAGACTTTGGGGCATGAATGCTTCAAGTGTCTGAAGAATAGACAAGATGTAGAAGGGGTAACGTGGGACGATTCTATTGTGAAGTATTATTGAATTGAGACGATCTTCAATTTGGTCTATTTTTCCATGAGGAATCTCGAGACCATTTTCTTGTGCATCACTCAGATTCAACCATTTCTTTATTAGCTTTTCCTGTTTAGCATGTCCCAATGATCTTAGGGTCAACAACTCAAAATCAGCTAGGTTTTCCTCGTCATTGAAATAAGCGAGATAATCATTCTCAGACATTATGACAATGATGCGTTCAAAATGCGTCTTTGCGAAGTCAATAAACTGTAACCGTGTGTTATGGCCAAAATCATCAATAATCAAGAGTTTTGCCTGTTTGCTCCACCAATGAGAATAACTTCCGGTAAATTGCTCTTGAAACTTTCTCTTTATGAGTTGCTCATGATTGATTGGGCTCAGGATTTCGTTTCCCGACAGTAGAATAGCAGGCGTACCGTTCTCGACTTCATCAAGGAAGAGTTTCCTACAGATAACCGTTTTCCCGCTCTGGTCATCGCCTTTCAGAATGACATGTTTTCTCTTTTGCCAGAAGTCTTGAAGTTCGTTTATTCGGCGTTCATCGAATTCGGCTTGAATATTTGGAAAAACAAATAGATCGTCTAATTTTATGTTTTCTTTCTGCTGTGATATGAACTCAACACGGGTTAGATTGTCCTTGAATTCCTTATTCAGGCGGAAAGGAATCGCAGACACAATGGTTTTGATATTTTCGTAGATGTCAAGAAAGGCTTCATCTTTATCGCCCCATTGAGTGATAGGCTTGCCATCTTTAGGTATTGCTCGCAAATTGGAGATAGTCTCTAAATCTTTCCAAGCACAGGGACGTAAAATTACGGGTACAACGATAGTACCATTTGTGTTTCTAAGGTTGAGGGCCTTACGCATCTCGTCTTTGCATTCAGAAGAATGGACAAAATCATGACTAAACAGCAATAGAATAAGGTCAGACGTTTCTAGGTGTTTATCTATTTCTTCGTGAATTTCCCCTCCTGGAAGGATTTTTCGGTCATGCCATTCATCTATGTGACCTTCGTCTTTAAGAAGGGCAAGGCTCTTCTCAACGTGGTCGCGCAAATCCTCATCCTTGTGGGAATAACTATAAAAAAGCTTCATGATACTCTAATCCTCCCGGTTATTCGTTTGTAGTAATACCCTAGAACCTCCAAATTCTAGATAAGCCAATAGGGTTTTCTGTTTGTAAACACCGCTTTTTTACACGCGGAAAGAACGGCTACCTCGCACTCTTCTCGTCAACTACTGATGATTACTAGAATCAAACTGACCTCCCTTGTCAAATCGCCGGAGATTAATACGTCGAGAAATCTTCAACTTGACAACCTCGCACGTTCCCGATTCGACGATATGCAGGACAAGTTGCGTTTCACCGATCTTTCGCTGCATCGACCGTGGCAAATCGCTGTAATGCTTTCCATTGAATCGGACGAAATATTCGAGACGGCTTAACGGAAATTCGTCTGTAACGTAAGTGTAAATCGCCGTTAAGCGTTGGGTACCATCAACCACCGACCAATTATAATTCTCATCCGCAGCCGCGTAGAACGCGGGGATGGGGATACGTAGCAGCAGAGATTCTATGAATCGAGATTGTTGTTTCGGCCGCCAAGCGAAAGCGCGCTGAACCTCTGAATCCCAATGAATCTCACCATCCCTGATTTGCGAGACGAGTTTTCCACGCTACGATGGGTTGTTTCAAATCTTATTTCAGTGAGATCTAATGGGCATTCACTCTCAGGGCTTGAGTCATCCGGTTCGGCTTCTAAACCGCTGCCTAGTTCTGCCTCAACCTTGTCATCCGTTCTCGGCGAGGATAAAATGCGTTACGGCATAATTCCTGTACCATTTCAAAATCTAATCCTATCAAGAGTCTTCAACCCCTTCGTCACGAAGAAAGCGTTTAACTCAGGGCAGTGCCCACCCAACAACTGAAATTGAGTTGACTATCTAGTTTTCACTATACACCAACGAACCGTCGTAAGACAACCGAAAACGGCGTTGAGATGCCTATATCTTCCGATTGACATTGAGGTTGAATTGACCGCCGACAGGCGGAGGAACCCATCCATTTCGCACCAGCGCGTCGAAGTAATCGCGCCTAACCTGATCGGGCGTCTCACTCTTATGCATCACGGCGGTATAGATGATGTTGACGGTTCTTCTGTGCCGCATGGTGTCTGTCCCGATTTGGCCGTCAGTCACTGAAGTAGTAAGTGATTGCAGCCGGTAACCGTCTCTTTGCAACTGATTGATTTGAGTCCCCATTTCGGACGGTCTGTTATACACTTCAAAGATTTTGTACATGTTGAAACCGAATGCCTCCTAATTGGTCAAATTACTAGAAAGAACCCGATAACGAATCCATCGGTACGGTATCCCCAAATATCGCCGTTTGAAAACCTACCTGTGTTACTGCCTATCACTGGCAAGTTTCTTGGGTCATTTGTGACTGTCTTCAAGTGCATCGCAGGTTGTTCCGTCGGACTTCTCCCAGACAACCTGTCCATCCCTGAACACAGCCACCGCGCCGATGTTCTCAATAGCCCGCTGCCGAGCGCGAATCGCTGCTCTACGGAGTGCAATCTCCGCGCCCGCAAAGTCCGGATCGCGTAATTCTTCAGCTGTACCTTCACTCAATCGCAGTTTTGTAGTCATGGGTTTTTCTCCTCTAACAATAACACCGGGGTATCCCCGGAGTTGTCGTATACTGCCCACTCATTCACCAGATTTCCGTAGATGGTATCGAAGTTGCGCCATCCCGTATGGAAGCGGCGGCGAACAACCGGTTCAGACACGTCGTGTCCGTGCTACAGCGACCTGAGACGCACGGCGGGCAACCGTTTAAGCCGCTGGTTAAGCGGATCGACTTCGATGCCGACTGACTCCAAGGCGGTGAGACCGAGCAGGGGTTCGGCGTTTTCCTCCCCAAATACAACGGTTCCACCGACTATCTCTCCCATGAATTCAATCTCCGCGACCGTAATATCCATTCTGAGTTCGCTGCCATCTGCCAAGCCGTAGACGCGTTGTCCTTTCGGCGCGAGGCCGATGGATTCCAGATGCGGTCGAGGTACGAGACAATCCGTCGAACCCGTATCGACAAGAAAAAGCCCCTCCCAAGTTCTTTCCGGATCGGCGGGATTGCGGATGGTAACCGTGACGTGTGTAGCTCCCATTGTCAATCTCCTTTTAGTCTTATTCGGCTGCCTCTGCAACGGCGCCCGGTGTGATGGTGAAAGCGGATACTTCGCGGCTTCGGACGAGCAGTTTGCCGAACGGATCTTGGACACGCACCAGCCGAGGCCGCGGCGCCGCGCAGTCGTAGACGACGTATAGCCAGTAGTCGTCCCGCAGGTTGCAGGCGCGCGCCCACTCGTTCTCGGAAATATGCACATTCCCGGAACCGGCTCTTCCCTTGACCTCAATGGCGCGCTCCTCCGTGGCGCCGTCGCCGCTTGCGGGGTGGCGGGACTTGAGATCGAATCCGGGCCAATCCGTCAACCCGGCGTGGCGGGCAAGTTCCGGCTTGGACACATCCGTGACCTCGGCGCCGAGTGCCTCCTCATACGCCGTGGCAACCTCCACCGCGATAGCTTCAACATCGGCATCGTAACGCTCAAGCTCGTCCGCTCCGTGAACCGGCACCACCAGGGCATGCACCAGTATCTCGACTTCTCCGACCCGAATGCACTCCGGATCGGCTCGCAGTTCGTCGAGGCATCGATTTCGGGAGGCGGTGAGACGGCGTTGGCGCTCCTTAATTACCCCAAGTTCCGCCGCTGCGTCCCGATTCCCGTCGCGCGCACGTTGGTTGAGGCGCGCGCGGGCTGCCGCAAGTTCGGCAGCCTGAAAATCGAAACCTCGGTTGACGAACTCCACCCGCGAGGGGAGGTCGTCGAATCGTCCCTGTCGGTGGAGTTGTGCCATCCGCTCACCTATCTCCTCACGCGCAAACCCTAGCGCCTCGGCAACCATCCTGCGCGCCAAGGTAGCCAGCGGTACGCGGCTCGGCGCGAAACCGTCCGCCCCCCTGAGCAGCAGAAGGTGTTCCACCGGAAGTTCGGTCACGCCCCCATCGCTTGATTGGCGCAGCCCGACCAACCGCGATTCTAGGGGCTTGGGCGCGTTTTCACGCTGATCAAGGTCATCAAACAAATTAGGCGTCTCCGTTTCTCTGTTGCCCCGCTGTTCGACGGAAACCAACGCGATGTGGAACAGATACGCTTCGGTCGCGTAGGGGTCGGTGAACACGGCGCCCTGTCGTCCGGCACGCCCAAACCGCTCCAGGATGGCGTCCGAGAGACAATCGAACACCGGTTCGCCGGGGTGCATCCAGACGGCATCCTCTCGATTCGCCGGTTTTTTGACCGTGAGCAGGTCGCGTGCGCTCTCCGAATACCGCTCAAGCGAGGCGAGCAGGGGATCGCTGGCGCCGGGTCGGTCGGGTATCAAGCTGAAGGCGGTGTCCGGATCCCCCTCAATACGCAGATCGAGCAGCGGTGCCGCTCGCTCCACAAAACGGCGCACATAGCCGGGGAGCAGTTGGCGATAGATTTCCTGATCCGTTTCCTCGTTGAGTTGCGGGAGTCTTTGCCGCACGTCGCCGCCTTCGCCGTACAGGATACGCTCCTTATGTTCGAGCGCCAAAACCTGATTCTCCGTAAGATTGCCCTCCAACTTCCGGGCGACCGCCTCGGCATCTTCGGTGAGCGCTTGTCGCAGATAGTCCGTCATCGACACCTCTTCAAACAGACGCCCCACCACGTCGAACACCTTGTCGGATTGAAGTTGTTCCCGGATAACCTCCAGCTTCTCCAGCAACGTCTTCAGCACACGTCCCTCGCGCGTACCGCCCGCCACGAGATTAACAATCACCACGGGGTCGTGCGTTTGACCGTAGCGATGAATGCGCCCCATGCGTTGCTCCAGCCGCGCCGGATTCCACGGGATATCGTAGTTCGCCATCAGCCAACAGAATTGGAGGTTGATTCCCTCCCCCGCGGCGTCCGTCGCCACGAGGTAGTTTGCCCCGCCCTCCGCCGCTGATCGCCGGAAAAACTCCACCTGCCGCTCGCGTTCTTGATAGTCTAGCCCGCCGTGGATGAGCGCCACCTGATCGGTGAATCCGAGACCTTCGAGCCGTCGCACCAGGAATTCCGCCGTGTCGCGGTACTCGGTAAAGACAATAAACTTCTCGCCGCTGTAGTTCGGATGGCGCAGCACTTCCCGCAGTTTTTCAAACTTGGATTCTTCACCGGCATCCAGCAGTTTCCGCGACTTTTCCAGCAACTCCTGCACCTTAAGCTTCTCTACAATCAGCTCGGCGAGGCTGACGGCTACGGTGCCCCCAAGCGCCTCGTTCTCGTACTCTTCGTGCTCGTCCTCGGTCTTCTCATCGGCGGTCGCCGTATCAAAGAGATCGTCAAGATCATCAAATTTCTGCTGCTGATTGGCGAATTGCGCCTCGGTGAGTTCCCCGTTTCGGAGGTTCTCAATCAGCCCGTCGAGTTTTTCTATGCGGCGCTCGAACGATCGTATGAGAGCGTAGGTGGAGCTGGCGAGACGGCGTTGGAAGACACTCATCGCCAAACGAGCGGCGGAACGATTCAGAACTCCCGCGCGGTTGTAGTAGTCGCGGATGTATTCTGTAGTATTGTCGTACAGTTCCTGCTCGCCTCCTGTGACGTCCGAGAGATTGTAGCTGAGCGTGTCGCAGTTTCGCTGCGGGTACAGGGGTTTCCCGTTAAAATGGAGCATCTCCTCCTTCGTGCGGCGGATGAAGTGGTGCTGGCGAGATTCACGGGGAAACCTGTCGAAAGCGTCGTGGGTCGAGAGCGTTTCCGGCAGCAGTAGACGCCACAGAAAATAGTACGGGGAATCCTTTCCCATGTGCGGGGTGGCTGTCAGCAGCAGCAGGTGTCGGGCTGACCAAGGCAGCTCCCAGCGCTCGGCGTCTACCTCGGCACCGGCGATGGCTTCCGCCAGCCTGTACCGGTTCGTCTTGCGGACTCGGTAATCTGGTTGGCGTACGGCGGACAGTTTGTGCGCTTCGTCAAAGACGACAAGGTCATAGGGCTCGGTTTCGGGGTCTTTAAGGCGGTTGAACGCTCGCTCCGTGACCAAGGTGTCCACGCTGACGATGACGCGATCGCTATCGGGACCGCTGAAGGGATTTCCGGTTCGCGCGTCCTCGCCCCTAATGATGTGGAATGACAGGCGAAACAGCTTTCGCATCTCCTGCAACCAGTTTCCGACGAGACCGGCGGGCGGCACGATGAGTATGCGGCGGATGAGCCGGCGGGACAACATTTCGCGGACGTACAGTCCCGTCATGATGGTTTTGCCGGCGCCCGCGTCGTCCGCCAGTAGAAAACGCAGCGGTGATTGTTCTAGCATCTGCTCGTACACGGCGATGCGCTGATGCGGGAGCGGGTCGATCAGCGAGGTTTCCGTGGCGAATGCCGGATTGAAGAGATGGCCATAGGCGAGACGGTGCGCCTCCGCCACTGCTGAAACGGCGTTTGGGTCGGCGGCAAAGTCCATGCTCGGCGCTTCCTCGGATACGGGCTGCACCTCTTGACGCCCCTCACGGGATTCCGTCAATTCGACGATACGCTTCCACGCCAATTGGTTTGGGCGCGACTGCCCGTTTTCCCATCGATTGACGGTGGCGAAAGAAACGCCGACGAGTTCCGCAAATTGGGTTTGCGTTAAACCTTTGGTCGCGCGGACGTCTCTAATTTTCTGAGGATAATCGGTTGGTACAATTGTTGACATGTTTTTCACATGATTCGTTTAATTTATAGGGGCGATCATCAATCTATAGTCCTCGTGTGCATGCAAGAACGCAATGTCACGTCGCGCTATGAATTTAGCACATGGGAGAGTTTCACATATGGGATCCAACGCGACTCGAATCCAAGTGCGAATAAGGCGCTGATTACCTCGCGTATACTCCGCCCGACACAATAACCAACGATCTCCGGTAACGATGTCACAAAGCATCTACGCCAATTCCAGTTCCCGTATGCCGTCTAGAAGGACACGCGTGGCGATGCAGTCGTCGTGGTTGTATTCCAAGATTCGCTCTTTGATAGTCTCATCGTTTGTCTTAGTCCAGCGATGAAACCACTCGATCGAGTTGGCGCCCGATGGGTGAGAGTCACGCCAGTTGAAGCCTAAGTACGTCGCCAGCGTCTTGAGCGAATAATCTCGGGTTGGCCATTCGGTCGCCTTTCTTACGATGTCAGAGTAGAGGTCGACCGAATCGCTAGAATTAAACAAATTCTCAATGTCATCGGCAGTGCACACGAGCGGATATTTGTTTTGCAACTTACGCCAAGCGGTTCGCTCGTACTTTGAATAATAGTAAACGGCGCAAGGCTTCCTTCCGCTGATATACCTCCACGCTTCGCTGAAGGCGCGCTCTTCCTCCTCCGGGTTAACCGCATTTGCGAAGAACGGGGTGTAACGCTCGGTGGTAATGTCACCACCACGGCGTTCGACAAATCCGTGTAGATAACAGAAGTCTCGCATAGGATCGACCTCAATGTCGAAAAACAACTCAATCTCGGAACTAGGGAAACTGACAGGCGCAGTCAGGTACGGGCTTGCCCCTTCGGTCTTGATGAGTCTGGCGCGTCTATGGAACTTGCGAAGCATATCGGCGCCAATTTTTGGAAATGCAGTCTTCTTACCAGAGATGAATTCTTCAATCTCCGCTGCTGCCAAATCTGATACTGTTGGAATGCGGTCGACCATAACATCGCGTCTCGCTCGACCAAACTCGGGAAGAAGGGTTAAGTCATCCAATCTTTCGAGATTGGAGAGGCAAGCCGTGTACCAATGGCAGTCTTTACAGGCGCCACAATAGGCAGGAATAGTTTGATATTCCTGCGTCACGATTTGTCGCACGCTCATCAATGCGTCCTGATAGACTACCCACATTGTCCAAGGGGGTCGCTTGCCGTGCTGTTCGTCAAGGTCGTAAGTAACCTCGTTCCCGTGAATGTCCCACACGAAAGGACGCCGTGAACTTGATTGTCTTAAGCGTTCAAGAATGTCGGTATAGAGTGCGAGTTGTACCCCGTAGTGCTTCTTGGGCTTGCCGTCATCGCCTTCTTCGCCAGCGCCGGACTTGATATCCCCCGCTAGGTAACCGTCTCCCTCACGTCGCAATAGATCTGGTTCACCCAAGAGGTCGTCTGCAGAGACGCGTCCACTGTAGATTAGCGGCTCTTCCTTCTGTATGGCTTCAATAGTCTTTCGTTCCTTTTCGTCGCCGGAATAAGACGAAAGGTCACATATGGGTTGCTGTACGCCAGCCATTACTTCGAGTTTATGCGTAGCACCTCTTTCCCAGAGAAGCTCAAGAAACGGACTGGTCTCATCTCGCTTAGCACGATCGGCGAATTCGTCCATGTAAGGACGGTGCGGACACTGTGTCCAATCGTAAAGCATCGCGGCGGTAATTGGTTGCATGAGTGACTCCTTAGAGTAATTGAACTTTTCGGTCCTCGTTTGGACGTGGGCGTTATCCACCCGGTTAAGTTTGGATGTGAAAGATTGACAACATAGGTCATTCCCCCAAATTTTCCGTCCGGTTTACGGTCCCGAAAGAGACGCCGATGCGCTCCGCCATGTGGGATTGTGTTAACGCCATAGTCTCGTGGCGGCCATTGATTTCCTAGCTATAATAACTTCCAAAGACGGTTGGCATGCCTTTCACGACCGGTGTAGTTAATAAGTACGGACTATTGTACCATACCCATCGTGTGCGCGTCAAGCCATAATATATACAATGTTATACCGGCTATTCTGAGGAGGGATTTGCAGGTGGGAATTAGGATGGATTAATGCGTGAAATGTAATGCATATGAAACTGTTTGACAGTTAATTGTTTTTATTGAATGAAGTGTCAAACTGGGACTTGGAATTGTGTTGGGCGGCGAACCCGTTTCATACTAAAATTTCATACCAACGCCTAAATGGTATGAATGTCGATACTGCCGATAAGCCAGTCACAACAAGGGTTTCAACCCTTTCTCCGTCCCTACTGAGAAATCACATTTGGTATGAAAAGTATGAAATCTCCCAAGCTTGCCAGACTCCGTTTTTCAAACACGATCTTCGTCCCTGTCTTGCGTTTCCTTCCTTTTGGCCCGTAAATATACGATGCCCACACCGAGCGCACTGCCAATGATATCGACAATCAAATCGGAAACGGTTGAGTGGCGACCTAACACGAATGATTGGTGCCATTCGTCGCTCACTCCGAACAGAACGGCAACGGCAAAAGCAATGATCCAAGTAGAGGTTGGGAGTAATCGCCGCAAAGAATACGACAATGCGCGTGCCAACAAAACTCCCAATACGGTGAATTCAACAAGATGAAAAACCTTGTCGATAGGCCCCCAGTCGATAACCTCCATTAGCGATTCGGGCGGTTTGGACAACGAAGAGAGATAAAAGATGAGGCCCATGTAAATCAGGAGTGGTAACCAATATCTAATGAATTGCAGAATTCATACCTCCTGAACCGGTGCGCTTTTTCCACCTAACGCCGGAGGATTGTATCAATAACAATCCTCATCCTTTCAATCGGATCCGGATACATTGCCCGATTCTTGTAAAGTTGCTCGGCCGGCTTCCAGCATCTCAATGATTGTGTTGGCATCATAGACGCATCCGCCCCACGTTCCGCCACCAACAGATTGAAGCGCCGCCCAAAGACGTGTATCGTCGGGGATCATCTCGTCCGCCGCAAGGTCGGAACGTGGCGAACGCTCTGCTAAGACCTTCGCGCCGGCATCGGGCCCAAATATGTTCTCTCCATAGCCAACCAAGTCGACACTGCCCTCAAGCCGGTTACAATCGACCACAATCCGAACCAGGTCTCCGTCGAGAACCTTCCCGATGGGCCCCCCTGCTAAGGCTTCGGGACCGACGTGACCAATGCATGCACCGGTGGATACGCCGGAAAACCGGGCGTCGGTGATTAGAGAGACTTCCTTTCCGAATGACAGGTGTTTCAGGGCGGCCGTAATCTGGTAGACCTCCTCCATGCCTGTACCCATCGGGCCCCGGCAACAAAGCACCATCACATCACCGGGTCGAATTCGATCCTCGTCATGGCTCTTGATAGCGCGAATCGCGTCCTGTTCACGCACAAAAACACGCGCCGGCCCAGTCATTCGGTAAACGCCATCGGAATCAACCACGCTCGGGTCAATTGCGGTGCTTTTAATTACCGAGCCTTCGGGTGCAAGGTTGCCGCGCGGAAATGTAACAGTGCTCGTCAATCCGCGCGCCTTCGCCACGCTGGGGCTCATAATTACGTCATCGGGTTGTATCCTGTCTCTCTCAAGGAGGAGGTCACGCAATTGCTGGCGTCGTACCGATTTTTCCCACCAGTCAAGGTTCCTACCAAGTGTCTCGCCAGTTGCGGTCATGACCTCTTCATTCAACACCCCCAATTCTCTCAGGTGCAGCATCACCTCGGGCACACCTCCTGCTAGAAACACCTGCACGGTTGGATGACCGTGCGGACCATTGGGAAGTACATCGACGAGACGAGGCACCTCGCGATTAATCTCGATCCAATCTTCGACAATCGGTCGATCCAACCCGGCAGCATGAGCCGTTGCAGGGATATGCAGCAGCAGATTGGTCGAGCCGCCAATCGCGGCGTGGAGCACCATCCCGTTGCGGACCGCTTCAGGAGTCAGAATTTCCCGCATTGTAATTCCCTTGGATTCCAAATTCACAAGGGCGCGTGCCGACCTCTTCGCCATGTCCAGCCAGATCTCCTGTCCGGAGGGTGCGAGTGCGGCGTGGGGCAGCGTCATCCCTAGCGCTTCGGCAACAACCTGTGATGTTGCCGCGGTGCCCAAGAACTGGCACCCGCCACCCGGCGTTGCGCACGCTCTGCACCCGAGGTCAGCGGCGTCTTGTAAAGATATTTCACCGTGTGCAAAACGTGCGCCGATAGTCTGAATTTTTCCCGCGTCCTCGCCTTCGGTCGGCGGTAGCGTAACGCCACCGGGAATAAGCACGCACGGTAAATCTGGTGTCCCAGCCAATGCCAGCATCATCGCCGGTAATCCTTTGTCGCAGGTCGCAACACCTACCACCCCTTTGCGCGTCGGGAGCGAACGGACGAGACGCCGCAAAACTTGGGCAGCGTCGTTACGGTAAGCAAGGCTATCCATCATTCCGACCGTTCCTTGGGTGCGTCCATCACAGGGGTCTGAGCAGTACCCCGCGAACGGAATTGAACCAAGTGCTTTGAACTCATGCGCCGCCTCCTGCATCAGCAAGCCAATTTCCCAATGGCCCGTGTGATAACCAAGAGCAATCGGTGTGCCGTCCGGCGCGCGGATTCCGCCTTGGGTGCTCAGCAGGAGAAACTGTTTTCTGTTGAGTTCGGTGGGCGCCCAACCCATACCAGCGTTCTGGGTCATCGCAAATATATCACCGCTAGGCCAATTTAAGAGCATCTCTTCTGCAAGCGGCAAGCTACCTTCCGGACCTGAGGCGTTCGTTTGGAGGTCGTAGATTCCCGGTTCTTGCGAATCTAGAATCTCTTCAAATGAGATGTCATTCTTGGTCGGCATTGAATCTCTCCTCTAGCTGGGATTGTAGCGGCCAAAGAATCTTGAAGTCTGTTTCATGGAACACTTGGCTGTATTGCGATAAGACTGTTCGAAGGATCTGAGTCTTCGAACTTGATACGTAAAGGCAAGCGACAAATCTCGGCCCAAATATACGCTATATAAAGTTCAGCGAGACTCGCGGCGGTGCCAAACCGTATTTCTGGGCGAGCTCATAGAACCGATTCAGTCCTGCGATTTCGGTATCGCCAAGATTGTAGGAGATACGGTTCGTTAAATAGTCGTTGCACAATGTTTCCGGTAAACCCATCGCTTTAGCTTCAACCCGTGCAATTTCGGGGATTTGCTTCACACTGACTTCCTTTGCCTCCTGTAAAATTTGGACCGCTTTTCCGAAATCAATGTCACCACTAGCAACCCAGCATGCATAAACAAAGGGCAACCCCGTCAATTCGTTCCACTCTGCTCCGAGATCCACGGAATAAGGTGCGGAATCAAGTTGCCTCAATGCGGCATCTCCTATACGGAGCACTGCATCGGTGTCGGCGGATCGCAGTTCAATGGATGGCGGTGAAGCGGAAAACGTCGGTTGGAGACCGTACTTCTCGGTTAACACGATTCGAAGCAGAGCGTGTGAGGTGCGCGAACCGGTATCTAATCCGACGCTCCGAATCTGTGGAATCGGCACCCGGCTAAGAAGCTGAATACTACGCACCGCGCCGTGCGACGAGATAGAAATATCGGGAATTATGCGGTATGAAGAAGGGCCTTCCTCGGACGCGCGAAAATATTCGATAGTCGGAATCAACCCGACATCAATGCTTCCCACTTTCAGAAGTTCGGCTAATCGGCTTGGCACATGAACACTAAGCTCAAACTCTGTGTTCGATGACGATGGCTGTAGTAGGCTGTAGATGAGAGGCTTGGTGTTCAGAAATGAGACCGCGCCGATTCTTACGCGGCTTTTCTGTACCATTGATTTCCCTCTCTGATGATTTCGTTGTAAAGCGTGTCGCGTTCCAACGGGGTCCTGCCAGCTTCCCGAATCAAACGAGTTATCTCATCAACACTCACAGTTTCCGGGGTCGTCGCGCCAGCCATATGGGTAATTTTTTCTTCTGTTACCGTTCCATCTATATCATCGGCGCCGAAACTCAATGCTGTCTGCGCCACGTTCAAACCGGTCATTATCCAGTAGACCTTGATATGAGGAAAGTTGTCTAACAAAAGACGGGATAGTGCGATGTTCCGGAGATCTGTAATGCCCGATGGGCTTGGAAGATAATCCATCCGCGTGTTTTCCGGGTGAAATGCGAGTGGGATAAACGTGACAAAACCACCTGACTTGTCTTGCTGTTCGCGCAAAAGAATCAGGTGATCGACCCGATCTTCGTTCGTTTCAAGGTGGCCATACAACATGGTCGCATTGGTAGAAATACCAAGATCGTGAGCCTGATGATGTACATCGAGCCAGCCTTCCGCACTGAGTTTGCCGGGGCAGATTTTGTCCCGTGTCTCCTCGGCAAAGATTTCCGCTCCACCCCCGGGCAGAGAGTCTAACCCTGCCTCGCGTAGTGCTAATAAAACCTCTTTAATCGACATTTTGAAGATACGAGCGAAATGGTCGATTTCAACAGCCGTGAAAAATTTGAGATGTACTTGCGGCATACGTTTCTTGAGTCCACGAAGCATGTCAAGATAATATTCGAATGGCAGTTTAGGGTGCAGCCCGCCGACACTGTGAATCTCCGTGCATCCGTGTTCGATTGAATACATCGCTTTATCTAGGAACTCGTCAACGCTCATCTCCCACGCGCCGTCTGTGCTTATGTTCTTCCGCGCAAAAGCGCAGAAATGACACCGTGCATGTAGGATGCACACATTTGAATAGTCAATGTGTTGGTTGATGTTGTAATACGCAAAGTTCCCGTTCTGGCGTTCCCGCACTAGGTTCGCGAGGAATCCGACGCCCGTTAGGTCGGGACTTTCACAAAGAGCGATGCCGTCGTCGAAGGAGAGGCGCTCATCGGCGATTACTTTGTCGTGAATAGAGTACAAGTTAGAGTCTGAGATTGGCACGAATTCCTTCATTACTACCTCATGAGATCCTTCTCTATTTGGTGCTAATGCTCCTAGTGTTCGTTCATTGGATTTCGGTATATCTTTCATTTCCGTATAGGAAGACTTCGTACTCTGCGGACGAGAATCTCGCGCAACTCGGAAATACAACCGATATATCTATTATACTCAGCGAAAGATTACACAATTATACAGACGTATTATAGCCCAGTGGATGCAGTCGCGCAAGCGAATATTTCACCTTGCCTACTACTGCCTGTTTTGGTAGACTTCTGGTGTTGTCCGGAGCCTGGCGAATCGAACGTAGGGAGTGATTTACAATGCATCTGGATCCGTGTGGCGTCATTACTCTAATGTCCGATTTTGGGATGAGCGATCACTTCGTCGGTGTCATGAAAGGCGTGATTCTCAATATAAATCCCAATGTCGAGATTGTCGACATCACACATTCCATTCCACCACAGGACGTCTACGGCGCGGCATTCCTAGTTGATTCTACATGTCGCTATTTTCCTGCCGGGACTATCCATGTCGTAGTAGTCGATCCGGGAGTAGGTAGTCGACGCCGGGCGATTGTTTGTCAAACAGAAACGGCGTACTTCGTCTGTCCCGACAACGGCGTTTTGAGTTACGTCCTAGACGAGGATTCTGCGCATCGCGTTGTTGTACTAGACAACTCGACATACTGGCTATCCGAGGTTAGCAATACGTTTCACGGCAGGGATATTTTCGCTCCAGTGGCAGCCCACCTGTCACGCGGGACTTCGCTCAGTCAATTTGGGCACTCGGCAAACAACGTGCTTCGATTGCCCATCCAGATACCTCATGTGACGAAAACGGTGATAGTGGGAAGTGTCATTTGGATAGATCGCTTCGGAAATTTGATTACGAATCTCACATCCGATATGCTTGAATCATTTGGAATGAATGACGGATTTGTGATCAAGGCAGGAAAGGCTGAAGTCTATCAACTCAACTGTGCATATGCCGAGTCTGAGAAAGGTGAGTGCCTGGCTATCATTGGAAGTTCTGGTCACTTAGAAATTTCGGTCAACCAAGAAAGTGCCGCGCGAGTTCTCGGACTGAAGCGCAACAATCTAATCGAGATTCACAAGATCTGAGCCAGACCTAACGAATTGGTCCGCAACATCTGCAGGTAGCACCAATTGCGCATTAGTCCCTGTTGTTAAGTTGTAACTGTCCTGACAGACTTTTTTTCATATAGGTCCAATTAATCACAACACTACTACACGTTTCTTTCTTGTTCAACAAACTCAGGAAAGTTGGCGCCGCATTTAACGGGAACAGTACTTGGCTCCGCGCTTTATTCAAAGTCGCGGCACCTTAGACTTGCTTGCAGTTCTGCCGGAAAGATGATACGATGTGCTTCAATCATTAAATTTGTCCTCTTGCGGTTAATGCCCCCCACGTGAGTTATAGTTGATACAGAGTCATTGGGTAAAACGAAAATCGTGAGTGCCTCGATAATTTCTGCATTGCCGTAACAATCTTGACGGCTCAGATTCACGCGTCGACACCTGGTATACAAGGCGTCACTTTTTGAAACGAAGAGAAGTGCAATACGTAGACTTTTTGTGGACGTCCCATCTGGAAACTCAATACTTCGCCGATTGGCAATTATAGCGTCATGACGGATTGAACTGGAGCCATCACGCGAACTCCCGCCGAACCCCGTGAGGACGTGGTGTTACGAGCGATTAGATTTGTCAAGTCCTTGAATTGGATTGCAATGCACTGATCACTAACTACTGACGACTTCAAACGATATGGTTGAGAAAATACTCTTTGAACAATCGTATGAAAAACAGAAGCGTGTACTATTAACCGAGACGCTTGAGCGACTCCGACCTATCTATACCGAGGAGGAACTCCACGCCTTGCGAATCGACAGCATTAAACGCGACATGCTCTCCCTGGGCTCGGGGCGTGGGTTCGTCAATCGGGATATCTTGGAGACAATTCTCGGCAACTTGCTGGAATGCGTTGCGCCGGGCTCACACAATGCCCCCGATCCGCAGTATCAGAAACGAGACTTGGCTGAAGCCATTGAAGAGGTTGTCGACCAACTTTATGCCATGATTGCCCAATCCTTCCTCGCGGTTTCCGAGTCGCCGCAACTGGAAGAAGCCTTGGAGACGACTTTTGCACTCCTATGGGACCTACCCCGCTTGAAAACCCGGGCAAAGTGGAATCGCTTTGCATCGCTTCGAGATCCTGCTGTTTGGGATGCGTACCTTCTTCATCGCGGGGTTTCCCACGAAAAACTTGCTGAGCTCAATATCGGTGCGCACGTGGATAAAGTGATTGTGGAAAGGGACTTTGAGCCATATCAGGATTTTCTTAATGCTCTCGGTCTAGGTTTCGCTTTTGACTACCAGATGCAATTGGTTGTGAGCGCCTATCCCGGTTGGCGAGTTCTGTTTTACCATGACGTTGCCCATGCATTGACTCGCGCCGGTCAACTTGACGATAGCCCGGATCTCCATCAGATTCCCGTACCGCTTCTGCCGCGTGCAATTGCCGAACTCGGCGGGCGCTACTACCAAGCCGATTTACACCCTGAAACCCGGATAGGAGATGCCAATTTCCTAGAACATCCCCATCGTGGCATCACGACGGGCCAAACCGGTATCATCGGTTCCGGATGTGCCATTTATCCGTGCACGCTAGGTGGCCTCAGTGTCAAGGTCAAACAGCGTCACCCAGACGTCGGAAATTTCGTACAGATCGGTACGGACGCGGGAATATTCGGCCCGGTAAAGATTGGGGATTACTCCAGCATCGGCACCAATACGGAAATGTACGGATTTATCGAAATGGGTGAGGGGTGCCGCATCGGTTCATCGGTTATCATCGGCACTATAAAGAGCGAGGCCAATCGACCGGGCGTGATTCGTCTGGGAAAACGCGTCCATGTCGGTGATAGCACAATAATTGAGAACACCTCCGCTATAGACCTTATTATCCCGGATCAATCGGAGGTTCCTGCCAGGAGCCATGTCGCCAACGATGGTTTTGGCCACCCTCGCTTCATAGCGTAGGCCGAGCGGCATCAACGTCTTGTGTTCGTCGCGTTCGATTTACTCCAACGCTACAATACAAATCTTCCAGCGGTCTGCCTGCCGACAGAGATCTGTCCGATCCAAGATAAACGTACGGTTGGCTTCTATTGCTAGTACACTCGCGCGCGCTTCGTGCAGCACGGATAAAGTCTCTGTGCCAACGGTTGGAACATCAACTCGGAAGTCGTGAGATGCGCTCGCCGCCTTTCCAACGACAACACCTTTGTTCCCGAGTCTCCCGCCGCGCCGAATTGCCTCGTTTGTGTCCTCGATCGCTTCAATTGCCACGGGAATGCCATCTTTGACAACGACAGTCTGACCAATGTTCAGGTCTGCTATCTGGCGAGCAAGATGGATTGCATACTTCAAATCCGTCCATTGCGATTCTGTCGGCTGCTTCTCTGTAAGAACGCCGGGTGATGGCAGCAGGTTCTGCAAAAATTGATGCTGCTCAATGACGCGAAGCCCATTAGATTCCAGGTAATCAATAATTGCGGAAACGATTGTAACTGCACCCTTCTGGCGTGTCGTGGCGAGGATTTTAGCTGCGACCCGATCTACCTGAAAGGGGCGGAGGAGTATTCCCTTATGAACTTTCCCAATTAGTGCAACTTCCCTTACGCCTGAGTCTAGCAACGTCCGCGTCATCTTCTGAAGCTGACCAACACCATACGAATAAGTCTCGGGCGTTATACGGGAGAGGTGTTCAGACGGCGTTTTTGTCACCTGAATAACGATCGGCGTGCGACCTCGCTCAATAGCAGCCTGAGCCAATAGTACCGGAAGTTCGCCTGCGCCGGCGATAATTCCAAGTTTTTCCAATGTTTCACTCCGTTATTGAATGGACATTTTCAAGGTGCGGGGACTAAGTGGGCCCTGGCACTCGCGTATTTCGGCGTGCGTTCACGCATTTTGCCGTGTGCGAGGGGGGAGCTCTAAAACAACAAATCACTGGGCTAATGGAAATGACGTGGTCGACGACACGAGTTCTGATGAAGGCGGGAGCATAGACTGGTCCAAAGTCGAAGCTACAGGATTTTACCTGAGCCTGCGTGCTAAATTCCAATGCCTCGTTGAGAATTTTCGATGAACTCAAGGAGATGTTCGACTTCGGGATTGGACTCAATTTCGTTTCTTGCGCGATCAACCGCTTCTCGGAGTGGTAGTTTAGAACGAAACAGTATGCGGTAGGCTCTTTTCAGCAGTCGAATCGTTTCGGGCGGGAGTGAGGATAAAGGGTTAGTACTTGATGTGCCGAGCCCAATAATGTTCAAGCCCCGAACACGGGCAGGATGGCCGTCCGAAAGGGCGAACGGCGGAATGTCTTTTACAAACTTCGAACATCCGCCGGCTATAGCCATTTTGCCCACACGTACGAATGGATGCAGTGCGGAATGCGCTCCCATCCGAACATCGTCCTCAATGATGACATGCCCGCCAAGGGTAGCGAGATTAGCCATGATCGTTCGATTACCGACGACCGAATCATGTGCGATGTTCGTCCAATTCATCAACAGATTGTCATCGCCGATGACGGTGGCACCCTCTTCGGTGGTTGCCCTGGAAATTGAGACATACTCACGAAACACATTTCGATTGCCGACTCGTGTGAAGCTGCGCCAACCGCCGTATTTCAAGTCTTTCGACGGATTTCCGATCGTGCAACCGAAATAAATCTGGCACTGTGCACCAAGCGTTGTCCATTTGTCAATTTGTACATGCGGCCCTATGACAGTCCCATTCCCAATCGTTACGTCGTCATTAATGATAGAATACGGGCCAACTTCAACGTCCACTCCAAGTTCTGCTTTTGGTGAGATGATTGCGGTTGGGTGAATCTTGCTCATTCATCTATCCTCCCCCCGATATTCCCTCACTGCCTACAGTCAACTCTCGATACAAGCTAGATGCGTCACAAAGTTTAGTCCGAAGTAGACAAATGGTTGAGAATTTTCTGTCTATCTCTCCCCAGCCTGCTTTTGTCGAGCACGATTGTCAGTTCCCCCTCCGTAGCAAGCTCGTTGCCAACATAGGCTTTGCCGCCGACGCGGGCTAATGTCTTTCGTCCGCGAAGCACTTCGACCTCTAGTCTAAGCTGGTCACCAGGTATCACCGGACGGCGAAATCTCGCCTCTTTGATGGTCGCGAAGTATCCAAGCTGATCTTCTGCGCCGTAGTCGTGAAGAAGCAACCATGCGGCAAGTTGAGCTAGTGCTTCCATCTGGAGTACACCCGGCATGACAGGCTGTTGCGGAAAATGCCCTTGGAAAAACTGCTCGTTAAACGTCAGATTCTTAAGACCGACTGCCCGCTTTCCGCTTTCAAAGTGTGTCACTCGATCAATCATACACATGGGATAGCGGTGAGGTAGGACGCCGTATATGTCAAGAGCTTCAACCGGTTCAATCGTTTCTTTATTTGTGAATCCTTTTTCGGCTAAGGATAGCACGAGTTCAGTATGCAGCGTGTGCCCTGATCGCAGCGCCATTACATTAGCTTTGAGGCGTTGGCCCGCCAGGTACAGGTCTCCAATCAGATCTAGGACTTTGTGCCGAACAAATTCATCCTCAAATCGTAGAGAATCGCTAGTGCTACCATCTTCCTCAACGACGACCACGTTATCGTAAGTTGCGCCCTTCCCAATCCCATGGCTTTTTAACTGTTCAATTTCGTCCGCGAAACAAAAACTGCGCGCCGGAGCAATCTCTCTAGCATACGTTTCAGGATCGATTGTAAACGTGCCTACTTGCGCCGGAATCTGTGGGTGATCGTAGACAAATGAGAATTGAAATGAATCGGAGGGAAGCAGCACAATTTGCCGATCCGCTTCATGGACGGCGAACGGCTCTTCGAATTCAATATAGCGTCGAGGAACTTCCTGTTTGGCGGTACCCGCTTTATTTATGAGATCTACATAGAGCAAGGCGCTCCCGTCAAGCGCTGGAGGCTCGGAAGCACTTATATCGACCTTCACATTATCAATGCCAAGTCCGGCGAGAGCTGACAAAATATGCTCAACGCTGTTGACGACCGCAGGGCCCTCTTGAACGCTAGTACAACGCGGGACGACAGTGCCGTAATTCTCTGGACACACGCGAATCTCGGGCGTATCAGGTAAATCTGTCCGTCGAAAAACTACTCCGCTATCCGGAGGCGCTGGCCGAAGCGCCAATTCAACAGGTTCACCGAACATCAAACCGTGTCCCGAAATAGTAGATTCATTCTGAACGGTGTGCTGCATATCCGCGTCAGGGTTAGTTCTATTTCGCTTCAAATTTCTTTAAATTCCTTCCTTATCCTCGGTTCGCATTACGTCTAATTCTGCGAATCACTCTGTTATGCTCTGCCAGAGTTTTGGAGAAATGATGCTTTCCATCACCGATTGCTACAAAAAAGAGATAAGAACTCTCTGTCGGTCTTAATGCTGCCATTATTGAAGCCAACCCCGGATTACAAATCGGTGCTGGCGGTAAGCCATGATAAACATATGTGTTGTACGGCGAATCAAATTTTAGGTCTTTTTTAGTCAGTGCGCGGGGAGGGTTGCCCAGCGCATACAGAACCGTCGGATCCGCATCAAGTTTCCACCCGCGCTTCAACCGGTTGTGAAAAACAGCCGAGATTAATGGTCGTTCGTCGGCAATCCTTGCTTCCTTTTCAATGATCGAGGCAAGTGTAATGATTTCTTGGGAAGAGAAATTTAACGTCTTTGCTTCTTCGGTTCTTTCGCGAGTCCAATGTCGGTTGAACTCATCAAGCATCATCTTCACAACATTGGTGGCGGGGATTCCATCGACCAACTTGTAGGTATTCGGGAAAAGATATCCTTCCAAGCTGTTTCCTTCAATCCCATATCGTTTTCGCCATTGTGAATCACGCGCCGCACGGCTAAATGTCTCCGAGGTCCCAAATCCCTCATCTTCAAAGAGTTGCGCGATTTGAGCCACCGTAAGTCCTTCCGGCACGACAAAATGCCGGTGAATAACCTTGCCAGCTTCGAGTTGATGAATGATCTCGCTAAGACTCATCGCGGCGCTTAACTCATAGGTTCCTGCCTGCAAGTAACGACTGGCTCCTTCAAAGTAAGCTACCGCTTCAAATAATAGAGCACTGCGAATAATGCGTTCATCTGCAAGGAGCCTCGCAATTGATTTCGTACTCGTACCGGGTGCAATACGTATCTCCTTGGGTTCTAAAGGTGACTCTTCCGATGTCAGATAGGTGACCGTTATCAGAGCGAGACTTGTGCACGCAATTGCGAGACAACAGGCTACAAGAATCTTAAGGCGTGAAATGTGAAGTTTCATCTGCCGACTATCGCGAGACAGTGTAAGGACAACGTCGGAATTATCTGCAACTCATTCCTAAAGGTCCCGATTTTTGCCGTCTATTTCACGCATATTGTTCAAATATTCATCGAGAATAACCACCGCAGCAACTTGGTCGATTACGTGTCGACGCTTTTTGCGCGGTTTCCCAACATCGCGCAGAATGTTTGCCGCTTCAACCGTACTTAGTCGTTCATCCCACAAATGAACTGGAATACGCTCCTCTTGCTTCAGGCGGTTCGCAAATTTCTGAACTTTCTCTGCTTGCACTCCGAAGTCCCCGCTGAGCATCAACGGGAGTCCGATAACCACCGCGTCAACCCTATGTACGTTGATTAGGTCACATATCGCCGCCAGATCAGTTTTACGACTTTTCCGTTTGATAGTGCAGAGCGGGTGAGCCGCAAATCCGAGCTCATCACTAATTGCCACCCCAATCCGTACGTCGCCAACGTCCAATCCTAGAATAATTGGCATAATATATGAAATTCAAAAAGGAGCGTAATTATGCGGCCTAGCGTCCATTTCAGAACACTCGAGAAATCCTCTACGGGGTATCAAGTGGGGGCACTTATTTCAGATGGAATATGAGTGAATAAGAGGCCTAAATTACCGAATAATAGCATTGATACAAATTTTATGTCAAGCACAAAGTCTGTTAATGATGGGAAATGTACTGCTATGCCAAGCGCACACATTTCGATTCCAACCAGTTGCGGCCCCCCAAGGTCTCAGTGTCGCAGCATACTTCCACGCTACCGTCTATGAGTAGCGCTTAATCGCAACCTCCCATGTTGCTATTTGGAGTTCAATGGCTGGTTCAATTTCCGTCCACGTTTTTGTTGTCACCCTTGCCTCCCGTATCGACAACATTCTTGTAGAGCAGTTGCCGAATCTCCCAGATGTCAGCCCGTAACTCTGCGTTCTCCGCTTTGAGATTTGCCTTCAGGTCTGCCATGTCTGATTTTACCTCGGATATTTCTGCTTTGAGATCTGTCTTCACTGCCGTCAATTCGGCTTTGGTCGCCATTGATGTAGTGAGTTTCCACCACAGACCGGCAATCCCAATTAGCGGCGCGATAAACTTAATCCATTCTTCCATTCCTATCCTCCAATCTGCTAGTTAGTGACGACGCCTCCAAAATGAGCACGTCAATATCACCATCAGAGGCACTTTCACAACCATAAATCGGCACTCTATCCGCAAGCTGCATCTCCTCGCCTTCCGTGCTAAACATATCGCATAGGCTCCCAGCACCGATGGCAGCCTAATGCCGACACCAGTTCGGATGATTCCCGGCATGTTTTTTAGATTTCGATGATGCTGAGGGATTCAAAGGAATCCGTTTTCGTTTGACCGTAGCGTGAATTTCCATCAATATAGTATATTGCATCATGCCATTGTTTTCCATGATTATCTAATGGAATTTGATTGTAAAAGGGGCACTGATTCCAAGGAAGTTAATTGGGTATAAATTCGGTTTATGCTAAAGTTTTTGGCGAGCAGTGATATATTACTTTTATGCACTGCCTATCCTGTTGTGTGTTTTCTTCGGTTGCGACAATGCGCCCCGCGTGGGGCTGGTCAAGGATGACGGTGAGACGTTTGCAGATGATTTCGTCGAACTGCGTGGCGTTCGGATTCGCACTGATGGCAGTTACGTGGTTGGCTGCTAGTACGCCGAGAAGCATGAGGGCTGCGCCAAACGCAGTGTAGATGAGTTTTTGTCCGAAGTTCATAGAGCCTCCTTTATATCACTTTGGGACAGTCCTTCTTTCCTTTAGTCCCCTTTTCATCGGGTCATAGACTGCAACCGACCTAAGATAGCTTGGCGTCTGCATTCCGTGCGTCGAAGTATACGCAGGGGATGGCGCAACGGCGGAAGAAGCCGAGCCAGCCGGATGTGGGGGCGTACAGGTAAAGCCTCAACTGTCACTTTGCTTCGTTGAAAGCAATTATCACAATAATAATACCTATAAATAACGCCCCAACTACCGCCGATCCACCCTCCACGGCTTTTGCTAATTTGGATGGCGGTGGTGGCGGCGGTGGGCGGGATAACATGACTGCATTTTCAATTCTATCGCCTCGCAGCATTACTGTAATTGTGTTGCTAGTAGCCGGTAACGGGAAATATTCGGTCCATTGCGTTGACACTCCAGGCGGCAGGGAAACCGGATCGAAGCTGCGGTAGTATAAATCGTGGGGTAAAGATTCCTTGTCATGTAATTCAGAGATAATTGCGGCGTTTTCGTGGGATCTGTAGGCATTAACGACTGCGGTAATGATGCTGTCAGCTAAAGAGTCGCCATAATCTTTAAGTGGTGGTGTGTTGAGCCGGTCAACCTGTGCCAACTGGCGCAGATTTCCACCGTAGAACTTATACATCACAGTATCCAGGGGCAGCGATTTCACGAGTGAATTCGAGGCATCAATGACCTGAATCGGGTTCACGTCTAAAAAGTAAGTGTCCGGGCTTTTATTTAAGCAGGAGACGCTAACTGCCATTATAATATTATTCGGGTTGTCAACTTGGCGGAAACGTGCGCATATTACGCCAAAGGTTAAGTCACCGGTCTCTAACGTGCCAAGTTCCGGTATCTCGTCGTCGGGTTTGTCCGGCACTTGCCAAAGCTGAGACTGCCATTGGCGTACAACCGGAGTAGAGCAGCCGGATATCATAATCAGCAGGGCTAAACACAGTGCGATTTTCATGGGGTGTCCTTTACTGGCTTAAAATCAAAGTCGTCGAACGGGCTCTCCACTTTCGGTTCCAACTCGTTCAAAATCATCGCGACCTCGTCTTTGGTAAACACTATCACTTCCTCTTTATAAAAATGAGGATACACTATCCAGTGAAGAATTTCACTAGACGGGGAATCAAGATATAGTACAAGTTTGTTTGCCATTGTTTCCCAAGTTCCGGTGATTAGACGTGAACCTTCCATGTAGCCATACGTGACCTTGAAAGTGGTCTTGGTGACGGAATATGTCCCCTCATTCGTATTCTCTGCTTGCCCGCGTTTCTGAATCGTGTACGTCCCGTCTATATTGAAAATCCATATATAAGGCTTTTTGCTTTGATTTTGATCTCTCCAAAAGCCTGCCCATTCTTGCCGGTAATCGGGTTCGCTGCAACTGGCGAGGTAGAGCAGAAGCAAGGGTGTCATGTAGAGAAGTTTCATGGGGTGTCCTTTACTGCGCAGGATTGCTTATTGCCGTGGCGACGAAGGTCAGGTCGAAGATGTTGACGACGCCGTCGCTGTTGACGTTGCTCTCCGGAATATACGCCCCGAACGCGCGTGCGACGAGGGTCAGGTCGAGGATGTTTACCACGCCGTCTCGGTGTACTGTTCATCTAACAGACGCATGTAGAGCAGATTTTGTGGTGACTCCCCTACAGGACTGTAATAGAACGATGCTCTAGACAAGCCTAGGAGTTCGCACTGTCTCGCAACCGACAATGAACGGTACTCCTGTTCAACAAGCTGCCGCTTCTGTTCAACGGAGGCGTTGAGTTTTTTTTCAAGCCAGTCCAATTCTACCTTCAACTGACCAATCTGGCGATAGAGCTCAGGCACTAACTGGTCGTTATCGGAAGCCGTTTTTGAGCGTCCGTTTGTAAACAGTTGAGGTAATTCCTCAAGAACCTGTTTTTTCCACTGGCTGACTTGCGCTGGATTGACACCGTATTCACTGGCAATCTGACTGATAGTTTGCTGATTCTTAATGGCTTCAAGAGCCACTTGTGCTTTGAATCGGCCATCACGCTGTTTTCTGTGGGACATGGTGGTGAAACTCCTTTCTTTTTCGTGGCGTTTCCGAGCCCTATTTTCGCCCAGATGATGACCATTTTGCCAGTCGGTATGATCTCTTATTCAACTGTCTAGTTTTTGGGGGTAATTACACCATATATGCGTTAAATAGGAACTTGATTATTCGTGCTACTTTACCAGTTGAATTAAAGTCGCCGATTTTACAAACTCGTAGAATTATCACAACCAGTTCTACGACTTGCATTGGCCACAAAGGGACACAAACAACACGGAACAACATTTTTCGGATAGAAAGATGAAGCGTGCCAATATATTTCTCTAAATATACATAAACAGTGTGCAAATCGGGAGCGAGTATATCGGAGGATTGATTGTGCAAATGTGTTATGGCGTTATCTATGTAATGACGGTTACCATCTCCGTGCTCTTTCATGTCTTCATTTAGCCGAGGTAGATTCCGAACTAACCGTAGATGAAGTGCACGGTCAAAACCTGTGTTATTCAGGCTTTTCACCTTCTCAAGGTATTTCCTGCGAAACCAGTGTGCGCACATTGTTTGTCTTACTAATCGCCCTAATTTCCAGACTATTGTAAAAAAGCCAATGGCGAAGACAACAATAACATACTTCAGTTAAATTGTAAAAGCGGGAATTCGCTTTATCGCTTATGCTCCGCTTCAAGGAGCGACAAGGGCGGCTGCCGAGAGTGGCAACCGTAGCACCCCTTGCCAAAGCGATGCGGATACTGTAGCGTGTTGCGGGCCGTGTGGCAAGACAAAAGAGTACCGAGCTATCCTAATCGGTTCGAATCCCGCTAATTAGGTTGTTCCGATTCCCTTTTTCCGAGTGACCGCGGCAACTTCTGCCGAATCTTCTTGAACCATGAGGGTCACGGCGGCGGATTCAACTTCGCCACCATGTCGTCGTTCTGCGCGGTCGAAGCCGCCAGGAGTTGCGTCTGTTTGTCTAGCTGATCGCGCAAATAATCGACTTCGGACGTGAGGCGGTCAATCAACGGCTGCTGGTCGATGCGTTCCGCAGAAACGGCGTGTGGTGTGTGGCTATCCTCCTTGTCATTAGCCTGTTCAATTTGTGTATCCACCCTTCCATTTTGCGTATGCGCTTCGTCTTCGGAATGGACACCGTTCTGTCCATAGATGAAATATCGACCGTGTTCGAGCCGTGCGTCAAGCTCGCCAGCCCTGATCCTACGGCGCACCGTCGTCACCGAGAGTCCTTGACTAGCTGCGTATTCGTTGATGGTCAATGGTTTGTTCAATTGAGTAGTCATGTAGACATCAACGCATCGCGGCGATTCTCGTTTGGTTTATGTCATTCCCGCTTTGTCTATCTGGGTTTTTCTTGTTGACACGGCATTGATGTTTTGCTATACTTCTCTCGTAGCACTAGGCGGAACATTTCACGCCTCCCCTTTGTGCGGCAATCGCTCTTAACTACGTCGTCGGAATTTTCTAGTGGTATAACATTAAACGGGAAAAACATTGTGTTGTTATGAAACTTATAAAAGCCCTAGAGATTGCATTGGAATTATATGAAAGAGGAGAGATATGTACTGCAACCCAAGAAGTTAAAGAAACGATTTATATGGGGTGTGCTAGCACTGACCCAGACTTATACTACTTTTTGTTCAATAATACAGTGAATCAAGGGCTACGGGAATTGTTAGATGATGAACACATGGATAAAGCGCAGGAGGGTATCGTGAATAAGATTCAAAAAGAAATCGAAAGACAACGAGGAAAGAATATATCTGGACGACGTGGAGATGCTTTATATGAAATGATTTGCATTATAGGAGCCAATCTTCTTGCAGTAGATGAAGATGACAAAGAAGTGTTGAAAAAACTAAATCCCTTCATAAATCTACTTATGGATACACCTAATTTTCCACCAGAACCCCCTAATCCTAACGAAGTATTGAAGGCACTAAATAGCATTGATGAAGATGTATATGATTTAATTATGGCTAATATATTCTTCATAAAAGGAATGACGGACAGGCATTATGACCACCATATTCCGCAAAATGCCGACCCTTCAAATCCCCCGCCAACCAACCCCTGTTAAATCTCTAGATTTTGTGGTTGTTGCAGTCTGTTCAGCCCCGTTCCGACTCCAGCTCGCGCACGTTCCCGGGGAAGCGATACTGCATCAACACGGACAAAGCATTGACGGAAATCGACTCGATATTTTTCTCGGAGCTCTCGGCATATTTCGACAAGAAATGGTTCGCCAGCGGCGGAATGTCCGCACGACGTTCCCGCAGCGGCGACACGACAATCGGAAACGCGGCGATGCGATAGTACAGGTCTGCTCGGAAGTCGCCCGTTTTCACGGCAGTTTCGATGTCTCGATTCGTCGCGGCGAGCACACGAATGTCGATGTGGGTGCTGACGCTGATAAAAACCCCTTTCGGTCGGTTCGCATTGCGGATAAACAACTCCACGCTGTTGGTTGTCTCACCCTGCATCGCTAGGTAAAGCGGAAGTTGGTCGGACGGATAGAGGTCTTTTTGTCCGGATAGAACGTGCCGTATATCTCACTCCATTCATCGGGCGTTGAATTCGTTGCACCCATCCCAACTATCTCCATACCCGTCGGATTGGCAATCCAATACTCGCGTTTCACATTGGTCGCTACCACACCCTCGTTCAGGCTGTCATAAATGGTTCGCATCAGCTTCGCCTGACTTTCGAGTTCGGCGTTAGCAGCTTTTAGCTCCGCATTCTCTTTTTTGAGTTGCTCAAGATCCATAGCCATTGATTCTCTCCTCCAAAGCAGCGCAAACAGACACTGCTGCGACTTCTTTCTGATCTTCGCTGTGCGCTTCACGAGCCAAAGCAATGAAGTCGCCAAGAATCTCTTTTCTCTCCGGCAACTAGAGCGCTTTTTAGTTGTGAAGCAAATCGTTACTTGAATTAGACACGAATTGCCGGTTTTTTGGGTATTGCCCCCTCGTTTGCGTCCGCAGTCGAATCGTCGCATCTGTTGGACTATCATGGTCGCCCAACAGCATGAGTAATTGCTTTAAGCCATCTGAATCCGAATCCGCATTCTCCTGCGCGTACAATCTGTTGAAATATACCTCAAGCCCTTTATATGCCATCTTAATGCAAGCGTCAACCACGCCAGCACGCCGACAATCCGTGTTCCGTCAGAAATACCATTAAAAATCGATCTGTTTTCGAGTATCCATCTCGTAGAAACCGTCAAGAAATCACTCCTGTCATGAGTTTTCGCCGTTTCGTGTCGTGCTTCATTTAGCGCTTCTACTCTGAAAACTCTGAAAAGTTAATCACTAACAGAATGTTACCAGTCCCGCTCTGTTCTGACAACTTTTTCGAGTGCCGACTTCGGCAACCGTATCCGAATCGTGCCCTTGACATGAGGGAAATCCGTGTCAACGCGAAGAGAGAATCCGGCTTACAACATATTACGCGGCAAGCTTCTTTGTTCGTAGCCGCGATTTACGAGGATAAGATTAAAGATGGTCGGCGATCATCACCTTATTCCATTCATAGGGCGTTTGGTTTCTCACCCATCATGTTTCACGGACTATTTTTCCCTTTGCGAGCTTGAAAATGATAAAATAAGCTAATGTAGTTTACCCATCCGGCTTCTGATTGATGTGACGAGGTCCTCCATGAACATAGGCTGTTGCTTGACAAAATCCGCTCGAATTTATCCCAATAACTTGGCTATTGCTTTCGGCGAACGGAGGCATTCGTACGCGGGGTTTAATGGTCGAGCGAACCGTCTGGCAAACGTGCTCTACAAGCATGGGATTCGGCAAGGGGACAACATGGCGGTGCTCATGCATAATTGTCCCGAGATGCTCGAATCGATGTTTGCAGGGTTCAAAATCGGGTGCGGCGTAGCACCCATCAATTTTCGCTTGCATCCCAAGGAGTACGCCTCCATTATTAAGCATTCCGAAGCTAAAGCGCTGATTTTATCGCCCGAATTCAACGAGGAAATCATCAAGGCGTGCGCCGGTTTCCCGTGTGTCCAGTTCATAATCACCCTGTCAGGGGCGCGTGACAATTTGTTAGATTACGAATCCCTTCTGTGTGCCGAATCTGACCAATACAATGATGCCGATGTCAACGCGGATGATGTCGCATGGATCTTTTATACATCAGGAACAACGGGCAACCCCAAGGGTGCGATGTTGACGCATCGTAATCTGCTGAGCATGACGATGAACTTCTATGCGGACATGGCTCCCGGTTTTGGCTCTAGTGATGTTGTCCTCCATGCTGCTCCGCTATCCCACGGGAGTGGGTGCTATGCCTTGCCCAACATCGCCAAAGGCGCTGCTAACGTCATCTTGGAATCGAAGTCCTTTGACCCGGAAACTGTGCTGAAGACAATCCAAGAACACCGCGTGACAAATATGTTCGCCGCGCCGACAATGATTAAGCGGTTGGTAGATAGTCCCGCTATTGACCGATACGACCACAGTTCGATGAGATTCTTGAACTACGGCGGCGCACCGATGTTGGTGGAGGATTTAATGGATGCCGTGAAGAAACTAGGTCCTTGCCTTGTCCAACTTTACGGTCAAGCGGAATCTCCCATGACCATCACTTATCTTTCCCACACTGATCATGTACTTGACGGAGATTCCGATCAGACAAAACGCTTGGCATCTGCCGGTATTCCACGTACCGATGTCGAGGTCAAAATCGTTGACCCGGATGGAAACGAACTCCCGCCCGGCGAAACGGGGGAGATTGTGACACGATCGGATTTGGTGATGAAGGGATACTGGCGGGCGCCTGAAGCAACCGCTGAAACACTGCGAGACAGATGGCTGTATACCGGTGATATGGGCTATATGGATAAGCGAGGTTACCTGTTTCTCATGGATCGATCAAAGGACATGATTATTAGCGGCGGTGAAAACATCTATCCCCGGGAAATAGAGGAGGTAATCGTGGGGCACCCCTCGGTTCGGGAGGTCGCCGTGATAGGTATTCCGGATTCGCAATGGGGCGAAGCGATTAAGGCTGTCGTTTCCCTTGTACCCGGCAGTAAAGCCACGGAAACGGAACTAATCAATTTCTGCACGGAACATATTGCCCGTTACAAAAAACCGCAATCAGTCGAGTTTGTAGATGAACTCCCGAAGAATAACTACGGTAAGATAATCAAGCGAGAATTGAGAGAGAAGTATTGGGAAGGTAGAACCAGTAGAGTAATATGAGAAAGGCAGGAATTGCCCGGTCGCTTTGCGTTATGACACCGCCATTCTGATTTAATAAACGGACATTCAAAAGGAGTTCTCAATGTACAAAAAACGCAAGTTGGGAAGAGGAGTCGCCATGGTCGGCGCCGGCATGTCGAGATTCGACATGTTCAGTGATAGGGACTCAAAAGATCTGTTCGCTGAAGCATTCGTCGAAATGAGCACATCCGTGGATAAGGGGCTGGATCCGACGGATATTGATGCTCTATACTTAGGAAATTTTACTAACGACTTTTTTGTCCGGCAGTCTCATTGGGGTGCGATTCTCTCCGATTCTCTCGGGCTTGTTCCCAAACCGGCAACGCGAACCGAAGGCGCCTGCGCCTCAAGCGCTCTTGCTTTCCGTGAAGGTGTTTTCGCTATCGCTTCCGGCTTCTACGATGTGGTCCTAATTGGCGGTGTCGAAGATATGTCGAAGCGAACTACGGAAGAGGTCGCGGAAGGCCTGGCTTTGGCGGCTAGTCCGTACGAACGCAAAGCGGGATTAACGTTTCCGGGCGTTTTTGCCGCAATCGCAACCGCATACTTCGCGAAACACGGCGCATCTCGAGAGCACCTGATGAACGTAACGATAAAGAGCCACGACAATGCACCGCTGAACCCCAAAGCCCAGTTCGACCTCGCCATTCGAGACATGATGGATGCCAAGGTTAAACGGGCAAAGAGTCAGGGAAAAGCAGTGCCCGATTGGATTGATGAAAAGGATTTCCTCCATGACGCGAGAGCGAATCCACCCATCGCCTGGCCCATGCACCTCTTCGATTGTTGCCCCATAAGTGACGGAGCGGCTTGCATACTGTTAGTCGCCGAAGAAATTGCGAACCACTTTACTGATGCCCCGTTGCACGTCGTAGGTCTCGGACAGGGGAGTGGGAGGGCGCTTCATTCCGCGGATGACCTGACGTACTTTGAAGCCACACGACATGCTGCCAAAGAGGCTTACGATATGTCCGGTCTGATGCCCGAAGATATTCAGTTCGCCGAAGTGCACGATTGTTTCTCAATTGCCGAGATTCTTCATATCGAGGACCTCGGGTTCTTTGAGCCGGGTGAAGGCCACAAAGCAGTGGAGGAGGGCTTGACCAGATTGGATGGTCCCATGCCAATCAATACCTCCGGTGGATTGAAGTGCAAAGGTCACCCGGTCGGCGCAACCGGCGCAGCGCAACTGATTGAAGTGTGGGAACAGTTGAGAGACATAGCCGGCAGAAGGCGTGTGCCGAAATCGGATTTGCGCATCGGTGCAGCGCACAACCTCGGCGGCACCGGCGGTACCTGTACCTTTACCATTCTCGAAAGGAGATAGTCCCGTGGCTGAAAAACCGATTAACGATTACGGGTTTGAGCAGTTTCTCAACGAAGGAAAACTGATGGGCTCACGATGCAATACCTGCGAGACGCTGTACGTGCCGCCGCGCTCGCTATGTCCGGGTTGCCGCCATTCCGAGATGGAATGGGCGGAGACAGCGGGCGAGGGGAGGCTAGTCGCATTTACCTCTATCTCAATCGGCACGCCCGCGATGATGGAAGAGGGATATGACAGGAACAATCCATATTGCTCCGGCGCCGTCGAGTTAGCGGGAGGAGCGCGCGTTGTCGCACGGATTGAAGGCGTCGATTCGCGGCACCCCGAAACGATAGAGGTCGGAATGCCGCTGCGAGTTAAGTTCCTGCATCAAGGAGCTGACGATGACAGGAGGACCGTCCTTGCCTTCTCCCCTATTGAAGAATAATAAGCAACAGAAAAGGATAATCGAGAGAATGGCGAACTCTGAAAATAGGACTCGCACGGCAATACTAAGCGGGAATCTATTTGCGCTCCTATAAACCTGAGTGAAGCTTGTGTCACAGCGACTGCAAACGGCGGTGAGATCTGTTTCTCTTTGAGGTCCGAATCCGACATGCGCGTTGACAGCGTGAATCCATTCTTTAAGAAATCGGCGTTTGATCCGATGTTCATCGCTCGCGAGCGCGGAAAGGTTAGATTTGTGCGTTATGTACGAACGTAGAACCGATGTCGGGAATGGGAATTCCCTCCTACTGAGCGTGCCGAGTGAGAATATCCAATACATCGCTTGGTGCCCTTGACACGTCGCTAGTCCAGTGTCCGAATCCGCCATGCGCGTTGACAGCCTGAATCCATTCCTTAAGAAATCGGCGTTTGGTTTGATCCTCATTTCTCTCTTGCCCCTTGGTTTCCAACACCAACGTATCGCCCGACTTGAGGCGGATGAGAAAATCGGGACGATACTTTCGCACTACGCCTTTGTGAACGTAGAATACTTCAAACCCTAGGTGATCGTTCTTTACCCAAGACTTCACTGCCGGACAATTGTCGAGTTGAAAGGCTTCCGTTGCCTCCCACGTGCTATCGTATACACAGAAGTTAATATGACTTCGCAGCGCGTATTCGCACGGCTTACCGGTATACCAGGTACCCATATCGCCCGTGGCACGGATTGGCTGATCGCGATCAAAGACCGGTTCAAGCTTCTCTGTATTCTCGAAACGAATCGCCTCCCAGATGTGCTGAACCACTCTGGTCATGTTGAGCGTAATAATCAAGCGCCGCCTGAGGTCGTCCTGATTGAATAGTATCGGGTTAATGCTGATCAAGTCTGATCGAATAAACCCTTCCACGAGTCGAACAAGCTGGGCGAGAAGAAATTCTTTACTGCCGCGCCAATCGCTTTGCATCTGTGCGTATACATCCCTAGCGGTCTCAAAGATGATTCGCTGTGTGCGAAACTCGCGCGCCAGCTTCTGTAAATCGATCGCCCGAATATTCCTTATATCCGGTTTGCCTTCAACGATTGGTGCGAGTTCTGCAATCCGGGCAGTCTGACTGGCGTCAAGTTCGAGCGGCTTCAAGCAATTCCAGTCGAGTGTTAGACGGGGGCGATAAACGTGGTCTATACGGATAACGTTGGGCCAAGAAATCTCAAATGTCGCTTTGTCCGCGACCGGCTCAATAGCGGTTTTAGGCTGCGGCGGGCAGGGGATAACATCGTCGGCAGACTCGTGCGGCAAAAACGTGAAGGGAACGCCAAAGATGTTGACGTATTCGGGTTCAAAGAGTTCAATTATTTTCCCGGTTTCAGCGTCGGTCTTTTTGGTGGTTTCGTAGGAGGTGCGACGCAAGCCTCGACCGACCACCTGCTCACACAGGAGTTGGCTCGTAAAGGCGCGTAAGCCCATGATGTGCGTCACGGTCTTCGCGTCCCAGCCCTCCGAAAGCATCCCAACCGAGATGACGTTCTGTATCTGCTCCCCTTCTCTGTTTAGCCGCCCTACAGTATCTACTTTCAGGCGAAGTAACTCGGCTTGCTGTTTCTGTGTAAGCTTAGGTGCTTGTCCGGTGTTAAGGGCGCCTTCACCACCAATCACTGCGATCGGTTCCTCGGCAGTTTCGGCAGAATTTAGTACCTTGGAATCGATGTGAAGCGTCCGATCCGGATCGCAAAGCTCCTCAATGCGCACCCTGCTGTGGTCAAACGCATATTTGACCCTAGCCGCGGTCTCGGTGAGGTTGGCAACGGTAATCATCACCGGCGGGGTACTGTTCTGCCGCTCCGTCCAATTCCTCGCGGTTTCCCGCCAATCATAGCCGAGTAGGTAGTAGCCGTTCATGACCAAATCTGGCAACGGTTCCTCGGGTCTTGCTTTGCGGTTCAGGTCGTCTTTGACCTCAGAGTCGTTGTAGATATGGTAGAGACGGGATTTGTAGGTTTCGGCATCGGGCACCGCATCGTCACGAATAACAACGCGCGGCGTCTTAACCAATCCGGACTCAATAGCGTCGTTTAATCCGAAGTCGCTCACAATCCAGCCGAATAATGCCTCCTCCGAACTCCGTTTGCCCGATGGCATGAAGGGAGTAGCAGAGAAATCGTAGCAAGTAAGAAGGCCTCTTGCCTTATTGATACGATCCAAACCGCCGACCCATTTGGTCGCCTCATCAATCTCATCCTTTTTTACACCCTTGACTTGAGACTCGACTGGGACACGCCAGGCGTGATGCGCTTCATCGTTAATGACCAGCAAGTTACGTGTATTTGCCATTTCACCGAGAACCTCGCGGACATAGGCTTCGTCACTTTTGACGCCTCGTTTGTCCACGCTGCGTTTCTTGGCGATTCTATCTTCGGTTTCCCAGTTGAGGGCGTGCCAGTTTCGCACCAATACCCTTCCTTGACGCAGCTTATCGCGCAAGGAGGACGGAACAACATCGAACTCTTGGTAATAGTTTTCGGGGTTTGAAGGCTGCAGCACTGCCAACCGGCTTTTGACCGTGAGTCCAGGTGCGATCACCAAGACATGTCGGGCGAACCGAGAATCTTGAGGATTGGTAATCTTGTTCAGAATCTGCCAAGCAATCACCATCGCCATGACGACGGTCTTCCCCGAACCTGTTGCCATCTTCGCACATAGGCGCTTGAATCTTCCGCCATCGGATGGGATTTCGACCCCTACCTTTTCGGAGGCGGGTGATTCGGCGAGCCAGATCAACGTCTCGGCGGCTTCCAGTTGGCAGAAGAAGAACCGCCGGTCGTCAAACTCCTCCGGGGAATTCCAGTGCTCAAGCAAGCGTTTCGTTATTCCAGTGACGCCCGGATACCCGGAGTCACGCCAAGCTTTGACGCGCGAGCGAATTTGGTTAACGAGAGGGATTTCAACAAAATGACCCGGATCATCGAACGCTCGCGAACCTTCGGATGCGACGACATACCCAGCCGGACGGCGTCCCTCCGAGAGCGAGAAGGTACGGCGTTCTCGGTTGTAGGTCCAGTGCCTCGCCGGTTCCTCATAGGGGGAATTGATGATTAAGCGATCGATCGATTTCTGTTCCATCAAATTCGCTCCGGCATCTGATCCCATATTATTTTATCCAGTGTTCTGCCCGTTTTCTTCTTGAACACGCCGCCCCACTGCTTGAAATTGTCTGAATCACGGATTTTCACGGATTTAACGGATTACACAGATTAAAAACATTTGATTGGTGGTGTTCTACACGCGCGACATTTCTAATGCCATTTGATGAGGGCGCTCCACGGAATTTCTATCACATTCGCTACAAATTCTGTATTGCACTTACTAGAGGATTTCTATGGTAGTTCTATCGCGCTCGTTGTTCACTCGGTTGATCTCAGTTGATCGTTCGTTTGATCTCACCCTACGTAATGTACAAAGTCGAGTTCATTACTCAAATCCGGTTACGCTTCTCTCCAGTGTGTTTATTCATTTGTTGAGACAACATTTCTTGTATTTTCGCCCGCTACCGCAAGGGCACGGATCATTTCTGCCAATCTTCAATTCTCGCGGCTCTTGGTCTAAATCGTCGCTTGCCAAGCTAGATAAAACCTGCCGGACCTCCTCGAATAACGGTGGGCGGGGAGTTGAACGCTTTTTCCTCAACCCCAAGGCAATCTCTACATCTTCCATGTCTCCCCCTACCGACAAATCAACCCTGCCGTTATCAAATGCTTTTCGTATCAAAGGCAGACGATCTGCCGCCTGCAACCCGACAAGACCGCTAATCAAGAATCCATTCAGAGGCGCAGGATTGTAATGAAACCGCTCTAGTTGTGCATTTAGCACCTGAGCACACTCCAATTTGGCATCTGGATGTGCCTTACCTATCTCTTCAATACTCTCTACTACCGAAATGCCGGGCATGACCTCGGCGGAATTGTCAGACAGATACTTTGCCAACGCCGGAATGGCACTTGGTCCTATCATGGCATAAACGGTCGGAAGTTCCGATGTAATCCAATCATCATCGAAATCTACCGAGAAATCGAACAGTGCCATCAACGGTTCGATTGCTTGTTCTGCTTTGAGTTGTCCCAATGTACGCAAAGCGTGCACCGGAGCCCAGACTTCCAGACTCTCAGAGCTAGTCCAGTACAGGTCTTTGTCAGTTGCCATTTTTATGAGTTCAGTGGCATGTTCCTCCGTGAACCCGAGTGACAGGTAATCTTGCCAGTCCGTTTCTTCGCGGGGATCCCCATACGCTAATAATTGCGCCACAGGTTCCGTGAATTTAGAAGTCATCACGTTTTCCTCTATGGTCTCCCTTTCGGATGTTTTTTAACTAACCCAAGTTGCTACCTATAACAGAGAGTCCGAGTTTTATTCACTCGTTTGATCCTATTCGGTAGGTTGAACACTACTACACCTCCTCGGGTCTTATATCTCATGGTTTGCGAATTAGTATTCGATTCAGAAATCAACAGGCTAAACATCCGCATTCCATCACATTCGCTCCGGCATCTGATCCCATATTTTATTGTCCAACATCCTACCGGTTTTCTTCTTGAACACACCGCCCCACTGTTTGAAAAAGAAGGGGACATTATGCTGAAGACAGTTGTCTCGAATCTCTCTCACCCAGTTAGGTTGCATTGGTCGTGCGCCAGGACCGGATTCGCCACCGACAATGACCCAGTCGATTCCCTCCAACTGTATACTCGGCAAGGGACCGAGCAGCGGTTCGAGCGACAAGAACTTTATTTGGGCACCGGTGTCCTTGAGCGGCGCCAATCGGCCAAGCCACTTCTCCGATTCAATACTTGTACCCAGCCAGATGTTCGGCGTCCAATTCAATCTTCCACCTATTTGGGTGGCTCGCCTCGGTCGCTTGGTGAGAACCTGAAACGTGTGTTGCGATGCTAGGTTCATAGTCTCAAAAACCGACTCAATGAACGTCGTCGGCACCGACTTGTGGAAGAGATCGGACATGGAATTGACGAAGACGAGGCGCGGTTTACGCCATTTCAAAGGGTTTTCGAGTGCGGATTCGTGCACGGTGATTGAAAAGCCGTCTCTGTACTTATCAACGCCCATAGCCCGGAGCCTTATGGACATTCGCTCGGCATAGCAAAACTTGCATCCGTGGCTGATTTTGGTGCAGCCGGTCACGGGATTCCAAGTAGTTTCGGTCCATTCGATTGCGGAGTTTGTAGACATCGCTAGATATACTCCAAAATATGGTTAGCGATACGCTTGGCAACCTTTATCCCTTTCGGATGCCCAACACAAAATAAAAACTCAAACAGCGGTGACTTCGTACGAGTTGTCAAGGTGCGAGATTTGTCGAGAAACCTTTTGTCGAATAATCCTTTAAGGTTCTTTTTAAATGTAGAGATGAGATCTTCTACGCCGGGGATTCTTACTTGCGTATCTTTCCCCAAAAAACTCATCTGGAGAGGTTCGTGATAGAGCACGCGCCAACTCTCGTCTCCAAAGACTATTTTCAGTCGATCTGCCCATGCCGTCATGACATCGTCAGGCATCTTTGACGTGGGCAACATTCGCGCAATGGCTGAAGTGGGAAAGAGAATCCATGTGTCCAAGGCATTGAAACTTGCGATTGTTTCAATAGTCGACCACTGAACTTGCGTGGCGAACGGGTCGATAAAAAGAACGCCGCGCCAGTTATTCCAATCTAGACGCAGTTTCTTCAGGTAGTCATTTGCGTCTAAATTCTCAATCTGGATGTTTCGATCAGGATGCTCCTGTCTTAGTTTCTCCAACTCCCTACATCGTTCACGGTCTTTCTCAATAAAAATGAGTTTGTCAAACGGTTTATCGTTGATTTTTGCGGCTCTTGCGGCCGATCCGTCTATCAGATACTTGACATCCTCATCTTGGAATTCCACATAACCTGTACCGGCGAAGGCATCAATGTATACCAGTTTGAACGGCTGTTTTTTCAGCGCAGTCGTGTAGGCGTCGAGATAACTTTCAAGTATATTCAGTTTCTCAACAGTCCACGATCCGCCATAGGTGGCGCCGGGATCGGAGATTTGGTTCATCAACTAACTCCAAGATTTTCTGAGATTGGGGAATCAAGGGCTGGTGCGCGGTGCGCACCCTACAAGAGCGCCTTTTCATTTGCAGGCATTGGTGTAAAGGACAGTGTTTAGAATCTCATCCCCTTGATCCATAGAGTTTCTACTTTATGAACTTGCCCTAACCCGCCCGTGCGGGACCAAAGGACGCGGGCGTGGCTTCGTGCTAAATCAACTTCAGACAATCGAAAAAATCCTTGAGAATTGATTCTTGATCTCCGGGGGATTTCGCGTCTGGGCCGTCGTGCAGTTCGATGTTCAAATCATCACATAAACGGACGAATTTTTTAAATTTCGTGAGATCATCAAATCCGCCGATGCCGTCTTGCATTAGTTTTGTGGTAAAGGTTCTAACACTCATTCTTTGCGAAATTTTACACTTCAAGTCAAGATAGTATTTGCGCTTGAAAATATGCTCTAAGACTACTCGGCAATCCAGCTCGAAGGGTTCGGTAAAGGTGCGATTGTCGAGTATTCCTTTTATTTTGTCGACACGGTTCGCGATATCATCATCCGGGAATTCCTGGCTAAAATCCGCGTGAGAAATTCTACTGCGCTTCTGTCCTCCATGAACATCTTCCTCAATCTTCAAAGTGCTAGCACTAGGCATCAGGCGTGCCAATTCTTTTGCGAATCGATCTTCGTGCGTTAGAATAATCTTCTGCCTCGGTACAATAGTCTTTTCGGTCCCACACACCGCTTTATACTTGCAGGTTATATCCGCAATCAAATGCACAGTCATGCGACGACGCTCACTATCGAAACTGGACATTGGATCATCAAAAACCACGGCTTTTTTATCCAGTTCTCGATCGTGTGAGAGAAGGGAAACGAAAAATGCAAAAGCAAGTAGTCGTTTATCACTTTCGCTTAGGGTATTCTTAAAGTTCGGAGTTTTGTCCTCCTCATTATTGATACTCACTTTATGGCTGCCAAAAATCTTAAGCGCAAAGATTCGCTCATCCTTACCAACTATCTTTTTAAGAGGTTTGAAATCTTCGATCTCAAAATCTGCGCACATATCTTTGCATAAGCGATTTATCGTTCCCTTGTGAGTGTCAAAAATACCTGACGAATACTCCTCAAGTTCTTTCCGTTTTTCTTCACGAGCCTTCCTTATCTTTTCTGCGTTAAGTTCAATCTCTTCCAAATCCTTACAAAATGTGACCCAAGTAGGTTCATAACGCATTTCTGTGATCTCCAGAATACGTTTCTCGCTCAAAAGATCTGAAACTATTTTCGTTGAGGGAATGTTTAGTTTTTTCTGCTCCAACTCCTCAAGATCAGACTTTATTTTCTCAATTCCTAGCTCGAGACGATCGAAAGTGTCGAAGTTTACCACATAATTCAAATCTCGTTTCTTGCCTAGTTCTTTCTCAAATTGCTTTTTCAAGTCAGCAAGTTCAGAAATCTTGGTGTCACTTAAACCAAGTTCCAAATCCTTAGCCCTCAAATCCGCCGCAATCTTCTCAAGTGTTGCTTCAATGTTTATCCCGTTAAAATAGTCAATCGCATTGTTTATTTCATTCTGTAATTCCTCGTACCCACCCTTAAAATACGCGGAATAATGAGAAACGAGAGATTCAGCGTTTGCGCCCAGTTCTTGGCCACAAAAAACGCAAGTTCGCGGTGTACCATCCGAAGGTTTCTCCTTTAGAAAATTTAACCCTTCACTCAGAAAGTTCCTAGCATTTTCTTCAGTGGCAAACTGCGATATTATGTGTGTTTCAATCTCCTCCTGCTTAACATCAAGCGTTTTTTTCAGTGATTCCCGAATTGAAAAACGATAGCTGGATAGGCTGTGGATATGATTTCTAATTGCTTTCTTAATATCCTCCTTCTCCTGTTCAAATTTAATTTCTTTTTCTATCTCCTTTATCTTGTTGTCAATACCCGTATCTTCTGGCAGGCCTTTGAATATTTCGAATTCGAGGCTCGGAAAGTGGAGAGTAAATTCGCGTGTTTTTTCTCCTTTCTGATTAGCGAAATCATCACTTTGCTTTTGCAGAGCAACTATCTCATCATTCAAATCTTGTCCTTTCTTGCCGATGATAACAGTATTGAGATTCTTCTGCTGATTATAAGTGATGTTTTCTCCTTCAAACACATTATCAGCAATAAACTTTGTATCGAAAATGATGATGTTGGAATTTGCTTTATTCCATGCAGAGTCTTGAAAAACATACTTATCTTTAGTATCACCATCTTCAAAACCAATCTCTATGCTTTGACCTGCGGTAGCACCAAAAGTCTTCCGCCCGATGAGTATGTCACTGTTTCCGGTTTGGATGGAACGAATGATTGCTGTGAGGGTGCTCTTTCCCAGCGTGTTTAAACCAAAAACAATCGTCTCTTTTGCAAATTGACAACCAGCGGCTTGGCAGTCAGCGAATCTACCAACATTCTGAATGTCTATTATTCGTTTCAACATATTTTCTTCCTTCGCTCTTCGGCAATCTTCGCATACTATTTGTCGTTTTCAATCCCAATCCATTTTCGACCATATTGTTTCGCAACGCAGGCCAATGTACAACTCCCCAAAAAAGGATCGAGAACAATATCGCCCTTATGTGTACTTGCGAGGATTGAACGTACGCCTATGGTCTCGTCAGTCTTAAACGGAGATTAAGGTTCAGGCGCTACCGTGGCCGGTGACGCCTAAGGTTGGTAGAGATTCACTTCACGGCATCTCTAGTGCACTCGCTATTTCCTCGCTCGATCTCACTTGATCGTTCTCTTGATTGCCTCCGCGGCGAAGAAAGCGTTTAGAGATTTCAGAGTTTTCAGAGTAAATGGTATCACGCGAACACGATAGATCGGCGTGAAACCTGTGTACGGCGTTACTTCTGCGGAGGTTGCAGCGGATGGCGCTCTGAATCCCGCTCCGCAGGATCGGGGGATGAAATGGATTATTTCCTATCAAGATTCGACTGTTTGGTTTATTAATCCAATTCAGTAATGTTCAGGCTTTCGCCGGTTACGGCATACGGCGTATGCCTACTACGTTGTCAACTCCACGATTTTCAGGCTTTCTATGCCACGGTCATCCACAATCTTGACTGCTGCTCGTCCATGCTTGCCGGAAACGAACGGCAGGGAGACGGTGCCACGGTAGGATTCGATTAGGTCTTGGTCGATTTCCGCTTTGAGATTGTTAGCGAGCCGCGCCCAACCGTCGTCCGGGGCAGCCATGGGAAAGAACACTTGCCGGGGAAACAGGCTGCGTCCGTCATAATCGGGATCGAGCATCCAGACGGCGATTTTGTCGGCGCCGCCAGATTCCAATTCCCCGCTCTTGGTGTTGTAGTAGTCGAATCCACCCACGGAGACACGGAACTTGGCTTCATCTTCGCCAGCCGCGATTCGTTCGACTTCCACATCCGGTTGGCCTACCAACCAGAAACTCTCGTTGCTTGATCGCTTTTTCTTGAGATCGCCGGTCAGCAGATCGTCGCTCATCTGCGCCTTCAACAACGTAACACTGGGCCAATTGGTCTCGTCAATGTCCTTTGCCGCCTCTGGATCGAATTGAAAGGCGGCAAACAGGATGATTTTCGGTTTGGGAACAAGACTCTGCGCCTCATTAATTGCCAGTTCTACCTGCTTTTGTTCCATCGGCGCATCGTCTGGTCCGAACGAGACGACGAGCCGTTCCGGATTGTACGCCGTACCGGACTCGCGAAACTCCTCGGCGCCGGAATCGTCGGGACGGGTTTCGCCTTCGGCGTGAAGCCAGCGCGTACCCGGCAAAGGTTCCAGACGGGTGAAGGCGATGCGCTGCCCGGCTTTGCCTCGAATTCCGGTTTTGAGCAGTTCGTCCCGCCGATCGGCTTGACGGCTTGTTTCGCCGGAACGGGAGACGGATTCGTCCGCGGCAAGTGGCTCGGTGTCCTCAATTTCGTCGAGGGGTTTCACTGCCGGCGCGGGAACAGCTTCGACTGTGAAGGGACCAGCGACGCGGGTTTTTCGACGGTCCATCAAAGGTTGGTCGTATAGCATCGTTTCCTGAGGGGGCTCATCATAGGCAAGAAGGGAAGCGGAAACCTTTGGTACAGTGCGGTGACTGAACCCGCTTCCAACGCCTTCTTGTGAATGTGCCAACTGATAATAATCGTATACGGCGGTCATCAGCCGATTCTTAGCCAAGGTGAGGGCACAACTCGCGAGGTATCGCAGGTAATCCACCGCCTGCCGAATTGCTCGGCTACATAGGCTGTGGAACCGCTGCCGCAGGTAGGGTCGAATACCAGATCACCCGGGTCGGTCGTCATCAGTATGCAGCGTTGAATCGCCTTGGTGGAGGTTTCCACAACGTATCGTTTTTGGCTCGGGTACATCTGCGCGTGCCAGATATTATTGATCCTCCTGCCCGGCACCTCATCTTCGTATTTCTTCCACATCAGCGAATCTTGCCCTTCTACGGCAGAAAGCCTTCCCATCTCGGCAAGCCGATCCAACCCCTCCCTCGAAATAGACCAGTGCCTGTTCCTGCCACAGTGAAAAAGTCTTCCGTTCCATTCGTATGGCTCGGAGCGTCCGGTGATGGATACGCCTTGCGAATCTAGGCCGGTACGACGATAAATCCGCGCGCCATCGGGCAAGTATCTTTCTGGATTGAAACGCTCTTCATCGGTGGGCTTTCGACTACTGCCATCGGCTAATTCCACTGATGCGTAGGAACTGAAGAATTCAATGATCTCAGCACGTGTGAGCGGCTCATATAGTTGGCGGTACTTCACCTTCGCTTTGTCCACCGCGTACCAGAGGAGATAATCCGCTACCTGTGGCAGATGAGAGGTAGAACTCCCGCTCGTGGTAGCAAAGGATATGGTCGCCATCCGGTTCTCGGCGCCGAAGATGTCATCGAGCACCATCCCGACGCGGTGGACGTTCTCGTCGCCAATCTGCACGAAGCAACTCCCGCTTTCATGCAGAAGTTCGTGCGCGAGCAACAAGCGATCACGGAGATAAGCGAGGTAGGAGTGAATGCCGAGTTCCCAAGTGTCTCGGAAGGCTCGAATCTGCTCCGGTTCGGCGGTCAAGTCTTCGTCTTTTCCATCGGTGACCTCGCGCTTTTGCACGAACGGCTGGAAGTTCGAGCCATAGCTGATGCCGTAGGGCGGGTCGATGTAAACCATTTGCACGCTTCCTCCAAGCCCCTCCTTCTCAATGAGGCTGTTCATCACCAGCAGGCTGTCGCCGGCGATTAAGCGGTTGCTCCAGTTGTGTCGGTGTTTGTAGAAGTCTACCGCTTCGCGGATTGGCGGGTTCTCATCGGGAGAGGCAAAGAAGGATAGCTGCGTTTCGGAGCCGTTGCGCTTCCTGACTGCCTCAATGACGGTAGACGGCTCTATCCGTTCGTGGACGTGGAGCGAGACGGTCGGCACCTCAAACGAGGTGCGCTCCGCCTTGCCCGCCCACACAAGCGTCGGATCGAGGTGCGGGTCGTGTTCGTAGGTTTTGTTGCCGGCGTCCTGGTCCGTCTCCGGCGTGACCAAACCGACGGGTGGGTTGTTGATTCGTGTCTCTCCGGTGTGGTCGTAGTTTTCTATATTGCGCTTGGCTGTTTTGCGTTGTCGTGTCATAGTTTTGTCATACGCGTGATGACCTACTGCGTTTGAGCACTTCCACGGCGGCTTTGAGCTTGATTTGCGGGTCATCGGAGTGGAGCAGCGTCGTAAGCGACTCGTATGCGGCATCAAGAACACTCGCGAATCTTGCGCGTAGCGCGTCTCCGCGCGCTTTGATTTCGTTGTTTAGCTGGGTGCGGAAATGTTCATCATGATTTTGCCAGTAACTCACGGTCTGGCGCGAAACGCCGATTTCGTCCGCGACTTCGCGGTTGTTCTTGCCTTCAAGAATGAGTTGAATAGCTTGGGATTGGTTTGCCCGGATCGCATTTTCACGTTCAGCTATCTGGCGATCTTGCTGTTGCGTTTCGGGCTTTTCGTTTTCGAATATCTTCATTGCCTCACTGAATTTGCTGCCGGAATCGTTCATTGAGTTCGTCCATTCCAACAGGGTGCCCGGGTAAAGCTCCAGACGGTGCTCGATAGACTTGTATGTGACACCGTGCGCAACAAGCGTCGCGGCTTTTATTTCGTTGAGCAAGTCCTCAATTTCGTCGCGTTCGACTAAGTAGCCGTCGACCAGCTTATCAAGAACGCGAAACAGCGGTTCTTTCAACCAGCGATTGTATTCGTCGGTGGGGACGCCGAGTCCTTCAATGGTTGCGCCATCACTCTGAAGATATTGTAGTTGTTTTTCGTTGAGTTCCAGTGAGGCCAGTGCGTTTTGTTCTTTCGTTTGTGGCATATCGTGCCTCCTTTACTTGACGAGACTTGACGGAACTTGACACTTTGGCGTATTTTTTTTGACGATGGCGCTAATTCATTACGTTGCGAACGCCGAGTTGAGTCGGTAGTGGTTCGCGTTTTTTTTGGTGCTGACAATGTATCTGCGTCAGATTATACTATATGTGTGTTAAGTTGTCAACAAAAAAATTTGCAAGTAATCGGCGCCGAAGTTACGATCTTCGATTTCGCAGTGCGATGACACGCCGTTGACAGTTAATTGGATGTTAAACTCTTTGGCTCTTCAGAGTTAAGTGTGGAAAATGAGATTGGACATCTTTCCAAAATAATCTGGAGGCCGTGGAAAGAGATGCCAACGGAGCGCCGATTTTTGGGAATTATCATGCTAAAAATGCCAACAAGAAAAGAGGTTTGTTAGCGTAAACGGTTTGTTTTGTAGAAAAAACGTGCTAAAAAAGCCAACGGAACATCGATTTAAGCGGCGTGTTGGCATTGTCTGAAGTGGAGAAATCCTTTGCCGGAGGGGGTTCTCAGGAATCGTGATGCCAACAAAATGCCAACAGAATAAATATTCGCCGCCATGACGATTTGTCATGGTTTGTTACAATATACCACACATATATTTAGTAGTCAGTCTAAAAGTAACGAGTTGCGGGAAGCAAGGGAAGTTATCTTTCAGTGGTTAATGGATCTCTACGGGATTTTCTATGGGAGTTCTATCGCGCTCGCTATTCACTCGCTTGATCGTTCGGTTGATCCTACAAAAGCCTTGCCGAAATCAGCGGAAGCGTATAGATTGGAGCCTGCAGAACCATATTGGGAATTATTGCAATCAATTTGAGTTCATAGGGCAAACAAATCTTCCTGTAGCAAGTTGCATTCCCACACTTAACCCTGAAGAACCAACTCTTTGTACGACTAGCTAACGGGCGAAATAGGTATTCGATTCGGGCATATCTATGGGGAAACGCTCGGAATTACCAAGGCGCGATAATATTCATAATCAGCAAATTCGTAAGTAACAATATCTGCTTCTAGAGCTGTCAGGTGATAGCCAAGAAGGGCCGCAAAACCTGCAGGCACAGCCATCGATAAATGAATGTTCCTTGGTCTTAGATCAGCATGAATGGAGCGAACCTTGGTCGCGGTACACCGAGCTGTGACTGCAATTTCTATTGGTGACATCTGATGGGTGGACCTCCGCGTCAGGCTGAGGCGACCGCCAAGGTTGAGCAAGGAAGCAAGATCACTACTTGACCTCGCAACATCATGGCCAACTAGATCGACATTGACAAGGAGGTCGCCATGTTCCGAATATAGTTCTGGATTTCCCTGCAGATCGCTGTTAACTTCTTGTGTGGTAGGCGCCACACGACAACCCTTCGTGATGAAGCTAGGGGACCAACGGCTGGCTTGATGAAACATTCGTCCCACTGCAATAGCGGCGGATAAGTGACAGGCAAGATGAACCGAAACAACGCCAGCGCAATGTGATTCAATAAGCTCAACGAGAGAACGGAGGCCTGCTTGGAATCGTAGCCAACTATCAGGATCGCCGGGGCGTCTGTCCCCACCTAGGAGGCGCGTACCATCTACAGTATATCGTAGCGGTTTAGGTGGTACCCCTCGTGTCGCGATGAAAATTTCAATCGGCGGCTGTGGTGATTCCTGTTCAAGATGAGCCCGCAGTGCTTGATCCGCTAGCGTAGCGGCCTCAGGTTGAGTAATGTGTGGAGTGTTCTGGTCAAGCCATTGGGAGGTCCAAAGGCTATCAATTGGTACTCCAGTTTTACTCTGGAAAGTTCTGCTGGCTTCTTCTCGGTTGCCCAGACCATGGGCAGCAGGTATAAATATAGGTGTGCTTCTACCCCGCGCATCTAGGTTCTGACTCCGCCGTTCAAGAGCAGGACGGATTTCGCCATCCAAGGCTGGCCGGGGCTTTCCTTTGGGCTGGTTGAGGTAGAGGCTGTGAGGAGTGAGGTAGGCAACAAATACATCACAGGTTTCAACACCTCTTTTCATATTGGCGGGAATACGACTGCCGTCTGTGAAACTGTTCTGATCTCGAAAAACATCAAATCCTCTCAGGGCTAATTCGTCTTGGATAAGGTCAGCTGCGGCGCGGTCCTTTGACGAGTAACTAATCATCGAGATAGGAGAGTTCATAAGTTCAAATCAGCTCTTTGCAAAGGCGAGACCGAACAGGTTTTGCCAAGTCTTAAGGGCCTCCCCAATACGTCCGGCCTGCTCATGGTTAATTGCCTCCGTACACTTGGCCTCTGCTTCCTTTAAGGCGGTTTGTGCTTTCTCAAGTAGGTCCGGGTCGCTTGAGATACGATCACTCACCGGATGACCTAGCTCGGCGGGATCTTCCCAAGTTTCATCAATGGCGTGCATAGCAGTGGCAAACCAAGCCTTCGATTCGCGCGGATAGGAACCGCCCCAATTGGCGAGCAAATCTAGCGACATGACTTCAATCAAAAATGATGGTTTGATGGGTTTATCGTGATGCTCATTCCACTTTTTGAGCATTTTGACGAGTGGCTTCCAATGGTCTTCAAAGTTATTGTTGGCTTCAGTTGCCAAAGTGGCATGTACCTTGGGATTGGTCGGCATCCAGTTACCCTCAACTCGATCACAAATAGTGTAATGCCCGTTCGATTTGAAAGCCGGAGTGACATCAAAGGACATTATCTTGTCGGAAAGTTCGTCGACTAACTGGACACCAAAATCAACGCGAACCGAACGCCGCTGAATTTCTACACGATCTTCACCGTATTTCTCGACTAGCGGCTCCTTAAAATCTGCTAAGACATCGTCCGGCAGCTTATCAAGGTAATGGTTTTCATTGCTGCTAAGCACGATGAAGATGTCCACATCTTTCAGCGGTTTTGTTTTGGTATGCCGCCTGTAAGAGCCCGTAAGAAAATCGGCCTCAACGTCAAACGCGTCGTCAATTATCTTTCGGATGCGTTGCTGTCGGTTACTAGCATCCTGCTGCTCAGTGTTGGATAACTCTAGGCGACTCTTGAATTTGTCAAATGCCTCTGATACGGAAAGCATTATTTCTCCTTTATCCAGTAATCAAGTGATGAGCTTAAGCTTCCACCGCCGACAGCGGCGCCAACGCTGCGCCGCTTGAAATCGGAGGTTGATCGGAACTGGGTAGGATGCCATCCCTGTACCAGAGGAAAACCGGGGGTCCTCAGTGCGATGATGTTGTACGAGCAGTAACATGGAACAGTTCCTGCCTTGTGGAGAGCGAAATTCACAGTTTCTCTGTCAATCCATAGATCTCCGTCCCCGTTCGGATAATATCCGTAGTCGATATTGAAGTCGAAGCGTTTTTTCAAGGTGTTGGTAATGGGGCAGTAAATCTCAAGAACGAGTTGTTTTAAATGCCTAGACCAAAGCCAAGTCACAACGCCTAGTTCAAGGATTATCCAGTTGCCAATGTAATTGGTCGAGTCTAGACCACAGCCCATGACGAGTTGTTTGACACTGCGAATCAGATTAGTGGCGACATGGGTGGTCGCGTAGGTGTGCGTGTTGACATGAACAGTAGTTGACATTTTGATGCTCCAAAACGTTGAAATCCGTAATTACGGGTTCTAACCTAAATTTGGTCTTGCTATGTTTGGCCGAGAGGCAATCCTTCTAGAGATCGTAAACGGTAATGTGATTGACGTCAGATAATGCACGAGAAGCAATTTCAAAGTCATCGCCTTCGGCAGGCAGAGAGATTTCCCAATCGTCAGAAGCAGTAAGTCGAAGTTCGTCTTCCTTTGCGTCGACATCATCAATAGCTGCCTCCCCATGCAGTGTGTAGATCCGTACGTGAGGACCGCAACCGGACACGTTAATCGGGTTAAATCGCGTATATTCTTCGCTGATGAGCATCGCCGCAACATTTGCCGCTTCATTAAGCTGGGTGCGCATCGAATCGTCATGTGCGCAAATGAGGTCGGAGATGAATTGCCAAGTCTCGCCAGTCGTACGTACCGGATTTGCACGGATTCTACGAGCGATCACGGTCACGGCTTCACCTCTTTTTCGTGGGCTTCTTGAGCCACCGCGAACAAATCATCCAATGTGATTTTCCCAGGGTTCGCCGCAGATTTCCGAGTACGTCCTGCTGCTAACACAATAAGTTTTCGGAGTTGCCGTCCATCTAGTCCCTCAGAGGCGTTCACAACTTCCATCAACCCCGATTCATCGCCAATAAGGCGTTTGGCATCTGGGAATGCATCTGCAAGAGCTTGGAGTGCATCCATGAGAATTAGATTTCTTGCTTCTGCGCTCGGCAGATCGATAGGCATAACTAAATCTGCGCGGCTTACGAGTGCAGCATCAATTGCCTCTTCAAAGTTTGAAGTAACGACGAAAAGCACATCCTTGTGGGCGCGGGCGACTTGGTCAAACCCTACTAGTGCGGCATCCACCGCTCGATGAACATCTACCGGGTTAGCTTCAAAGCTTAGCTTTCTGCGTTCCGTAATGATTGTTTCAACTTCATCGATAAGAACAACAAGAGGGCCCTGTGCGGCAGTTTCAGCGATTGTCGTCGTGAATAGGTTCGCCACCCCCTGTTGACTCTTGCCGAGCGAGGAGCTTGTAAATGCGTGTGGGTTAATTTCCAAGTAAACAAACTCACCAAGGCAAGCCAGCCTCCGTGACACAGTGTCGGCAAGTCCTCTTGCAAGTGTGGTTTTTCCAGTTCCCGGCGGTCCCACCATTAGAACAACACCATGAAGTGGAAGTTGCTCAAAGCCAATCTTGCGCCGAAGAGCAAAGCTGGCTGCCGCTGTCGAAGCAATACGCTCCTTCTCCCCTTGACGCAAAAAAATTGACGACCACGCTTGGGAAAAAGAGTCATCCGGAAGCAGTCTTGAGTCGTTAAGGCCCACCACCTTACTTGAATCTGGAAGTAATCGTTTACGTCGTGGTTTACAACCTAATTCAAACTGATTCGTAGATTCCGTCCCCGACTTAGACAGAACGGGACCATCTCGTGATTGCATTCGATGTTCTGAAATACGAGACTTTTTACTTGTCATCAATAACTCTCTCGTTCTTGGAGATTAAAGATTAAGAGAAAAAGTGAACCGTTTATCGATATTATCATGCAAAGATCTTCTGCCAATAACTTGTGCCTTTAGAAATGATACCACCAATTTTAGATCGTTACAAGCCTAAGCCAACCGCTGACAAAGGAAACCAGAACCTCTCGCACACACTCTAAATCATATTCATGTCTTGGTTTTTGCAGCTAGGTCTGAAAAGACGTAACTAGCACCTTCTTCAATCGCTGTTTTAGTCTATCAACTTCCGTATCTAGGCACTCTCGCGCCGTCACACCAATCAACGGATTGGTGTCCTTTCCTCCGAGAACAGCCACAGCGGGTTATTCAAAGCACCCAGGCTCCCATTTGCACTTTTCTTACCACGGCATCGCTCGATTCGTATGCTTTCGTCCAATCTCTGCGGTTTCCTCGCCTGCGGACAATATCTTTACCCCTTCGTCAATTCTCTGGGCGACATTCACCGGGTTTGCGCCGTCAAGAAACGCGACACCTGCGGATTCACAAGCGTTTTTCACTCGCGCCTGCGCCCCCGCCATCTCGTCCGTGTAGGGAGGGTCATGAGCGTCAGGCAGACCGAACGAAAATCCCATATCCCCGGGACCCCATTCAGCGAAAGCAATGCCGGGGACGCTAGAACTGGCTTCAGCATTTTCAAGTGCGCGCTTATTTTCGATCTTTAGTCCGAGCATGAGTTCACCCTCCGGGTTGAGCGGCCAGACATCCGCTATCGCTTGATATTCCTGCCCCGACATTCCCCAAATGGAAGCTGCGTTTCCCTGTCCGCCGTTTCCGCGCCGCCCCTGTTCCAGTCCGTTCCCGACGCCAGCCGACTGGAACGGATAGCGAGCGGCTTCGACAAATGCTCTGACTGCTCCGGGGTCTTCGGCATGGCAGAGCAGTATGCCGTGCACGCCGCATGCGAGCACCTGTTTAACCATCCACGCATTTGCGCGCATCACGCTTTCATTCGTTCCCTCTGCCGGAAGCGTGGTAATCACAGTCGGTGTACGATGACCGCTCCGCGTGGGACCGCCCTCTACGAGACCGTGCATAAATTGATGAAGTCCGGGAACATTGTAAAGCCCGTGTTCCATCTCAACCATAAGGTAATCTGCCCACGTTTGCGCGGTTTCGACGCCGGCTTCGTAACTTAATGCGTTCAGTCCCGTGTAATAGATTGGCTGCCCCTCTTGAAGCAGTTCGATCGCCCTATTTACTCTCATGATTCCGCCTTTCATTTGATGACTTAGGGTTCCATTTCTTATGGGTATGTGGTTAAGTGTTGGGTTTAGACGCGGTTAGATCGGGATTTCTATCTCGCGAAGAGACCCCGATAGCGAAGGCGATAGCAAGCCCTGCTCTCCGTTCGGTCACTTGATCGCACCTGCCATAACGGGAAATCCGATTTCCGACAAGCCATGATGCCAGCATTCAAAAGAAGGGATTGTGCGCCTTCTCTTCGCCGACCGTGGTTGATGGACCGTGACCGGGGAAGAGCCTCACCTCGTCCGGAAGCGAAAGCAGGTGATTCCGAACGCTCGTGATTTCATCTTCGTAGGAGATTTTGGGCCCGCCGACCGAACCCGCAAAAATCGCATCCCCTACGGCTGCAACCGAACCCGTGTAGAAGCTGCAACCGCCGGGTGTGTGCCCCGGTGTATCAAGCGTCGTTACCGTAAGTTCGCCGACCGAGACTTCGTCGCCGTGGTTGAGTGTTCGGAACTGCTGAGAACTTCGAGGCTTGGGCTCGTTCGAATGAATATACGTCGGGCAATTTGTCGCCTTTTCCAGTTCCGGCAACCCGTCAGAGTGATCGGCATGCGCATGCGTCAGCAGAATGACAGTCGGTTCAACGCCGATCTCCTTAATCCGGTCAAGGATAAGGTTCGGGTGGGCGGCGGTGTCGATAACAGCCGTTTGCTTGGTTGCCTTGCAAATCAGTAGATAAGCGTTCACCGGGTATCCCCCAACATCACCGGAGATTCGTTCGACACCCAGCTTATCGTCAAGTTCCGAGGGAACGGGAACCGGCGCCCAGCGTTCCATGGCGATGTCAACCAGTTTATCCCCATTAAGACCCAATACATTCGCGATTGCCCGAACCTGATTCTCCGTCGGTTTGAGCGTATAGGCCTCCATCTGAGAAAGTTGCGCATCCGTTATGCCTGCTCCGCCGGCGACTTGGCTCAGACTTAAGCCATTGCCGCGGCGTGCTTTACCGATAATGTCACCAAATTCGTCTTCAAGTTCATAAGCCATTGTCTGTATTCTCCTATAATATGATGGGGAATCAGTGTAACACGAAACAACGTATTTCACTACCGAAAAAGGAGATGTGGTGCAGAACCACCACGTCTAGTTCACGATCATAGAGTCATAGCCTCCCACGCGGTAGAGGGAACGCCCATGCAAAGCGAAAACGAGAAAGCGTGAGTGCGTAGATTGGATTGACGCAAATTTCCGGCAAGCTCACGCGGATTGACAACCTGCGAGTCTAATTCTGCCATGTTTGATGACATATGATTGAAACCTATCGTTTGGCACACGCAATGGACAATCTTCAAAACAAGATAAAACGCCTACGCTATTGTGAAGAGTGCTTGTAATAGCTTGATTTAAACGCAAACGATGCTGCAAATGCGTATGGGCAAGCGAATACAAAAAAACAGACCGTTTGAAATCCTCGGTTATCCTCTTGTTCGGTAACGCGAACTTTTCTTCTCGCCGACTGTCTAACCTATGGAAGGCAAAGACTATTGCATTGTTCACGGATATTGCTGAGGTTTGGCTTAGCTCAAATGGTCAACAATCGAACAGAATACGATCTTCACACGCGGAGTTCCATGAAATGTCTCAGTGCCCGCGTTTGGGCAAATAACGATCTCCGTTAAAATTAGACTTGCGCAGTAACGTGAGCGAGGCACTCGCAGCGGGAATCCATCAAGCGAGAGTCGATATGGAATGGGATTTCAGCTGCACTTGCTAACTAGTTTGCATGATTTATTCACCGCTGGCGCGACTGCAGATTTTGGGTGTTCGACTGTTCAAATATTGACAACAAAAAAGAGTTGGCATAATTCATGCAAGAATTTAGATCAACTTGAAAACATAAAGGAGGAAATCAACCATGAGACTTCGAAAATATCAAGAATTGGTTTCAAGAGTTTCCTCGGAGCGCCGGGGAATTGTCGCTAACGGACTCAGAGGATATCAGCGCGAGAACGCTCTTTCCCGTCTGGAAGCTGCGAAAGCCGCATTGTCGAACCTGAAAGTACAGATGAGCAAGGGTCAATCGTTAGATCCGAAGACCGAGATCCATCGCGCAATTGCGCGGCTCGAAGCGGCACCGAACGCAACTGCTTGAAACCGGGAAAACGAAAACATCTAACCGAAAAATTGGCATAAGCACCATGTTGAAGACGCTCGCGCAACTTCGCATGGTGCTTTTTTTATGAAAACATTGTCCAGAATTTGGTCATTGCTGGTAGAGATAGTGGACAAGGAAGGCATGGAAATGTGGCTATGAGCCTTATTGAATAATCGGTGGCACAGCTATTTTGGTTCATTTATAAAAATTTTCCCATGTGTCATTCTCGGCTGTTACCTACCCGTGGGATCTCGATCGCGCTCCTTATTCAGTCGCTTGATCCCCCGTTGGGGTTTTGGTTTAGGGTGGCTTGGTGTTACTATACACCTCTCGCGCCGCTGGCGCTCTGAACCCCCGGTGGGCAGTACCCACCCTACAAACTGTACTTTTCAAAAAGGCTCTAAATGATGGAAGCTTGTGCGACAGACTTTGAATTGATCTGGAAGTTGTAATCTGTTATACTGAACGGAAATGTCAATGACAATTGGTCGGTGGCAGGTTTAAGTCTTACAAATGCGTCAGGTGTAACCTCACGCTGTCACTATGAACGCCGTTTTCTGAGGGATGTCGTGCAGCTATAACACGGTGTGGTGTTTTTGCCCCTTCATGTTTTGATTCGACCAATCTCTTGCCCTCATGTCATGTGTGTCTCCCCTATACGAACTATATGGACGTTAAGCGAATTCCCATTCGAGATGTCGACGACGCAGAATTGATGCGAATTAGCCGCGAGGGCTTACTGTCGCTCAATCATCTCGAAATGAAGGCAATCCAGTACTATTTTGCCCAACAAGGCCGAGATCCGACAGACGTTGAAATAGAGACAATCGCACAAACGTGGTCGGAGCACTGTGTCCACAAGACTTTTAAGAGTCGAATTCAGTACATCGAAGATGGCGGGGCAGTTGAAATCATTGACGGCCTGTTCAATTCATACATTCGCCGCGCGACAGAGGAAATCGACAAAGAATGGTGTGTTTCGGTTTTTGTGGACAATGCCGGTATCGTTGAATTTGATGATAATTATAACATTGCATTCAAGGTCGAAACCCACAATCACCCGTCCGCAATCGAGCCTTATGGCGGCGCCGGTACGGGAATCGGAGGTGTCATTCGGGACTGTCTCGGCACGGGGCTCGGTGCCAAACCGATTCTGAATACTGACGTGTTTTGCTTCGGTCCGTTAGATTTAGCTTACGATCTACTGCCTACGGGAAGCCTCCATCCGCGCCGTGTCTTCAAAGGTGTTGTCGCCGGAGTGCGGGATTACGGCAATCGCATGGGCATTCCTACCGCGAACGGCGCCATTCTGTTCGACGTTCGGTTCACGGGGAATCCGCTAGTTTTCTGCGGCAATGTCGGATTGATTCCCAAAAACCGTTGCGAGAAGTCCGTACGCCCCGGCGATCTGATACTCGCGGTCGGAGGCCGCACCGGGCGTGACGGAATCCATGGTGCAACCTTCTCCTCTCTCGAACTGGATGACGCCTCCGAGAGCCTTGGCAGCGTTGTACAGATTGGTAATCCAGTTATGGAGAAGAAAATCGTTGACGTATTGATGGAAGCGCGCGATAGAGGGCTCTACCGGTCAATTACCGACTGCGGCGCGGGAGGATTCTCATCAGCCGTGGGAGAGATGGGCAAAGACACCGGAGCAGAGGTTCACCTGCAAAACGTGCGGTTGAAATACGAAGGGCTCGCTCCGTGGGAAATCTGGCTATCGGAAGCGCAGGAACGGATGGTGTTGGCACTTCCCCCGGAGCACCTTGCGGAGATGATGAAGCTGTGCGAAGCCGAATTGGTCGAAGCCACCGTGCTTGGAGAGTTTACGGATAGCCGGAAATTACGTGTGTCCTATGGCGGGAAACTTGCCGCAGAGTTGGACATGCACTTCCTGCATGAAGGGCTACCGACCCCGACAAAGAAGGCAGTCTGGGAGACGCCATGTTTTCCGGAGCCGCCGGATGCCATAGTCCTCAAAGGGAAAAAAGGAGGGTTAGGTGCCGGCAAGTCCACAGACTTCACACAAGATCTCTGCGCAATTCTGGGAAGCCCCAATGTTGCAAGCAAGGAGTGGGTGATCCGGCAGTACGACCATGAGGTACAGGGTGGAGTTGTTCTCAAACCGCTAGTTGGTGTCGAGAACGATGGACCGAGCGATGCATGTATCACTACACCTGTGCTCGGTTCGCATAAGGGAGTTGTCGTTGCAAACGGTATCAATCCCAAATACAGCGACATAGACCCATATCACAGCGCGGGTGCGGCAATTAATGAAGCGCTTCGCAATATTATAGCCGTCGGCGGGACGCTTGAATCCACGGCACTGCTTGATAACTTTAGTTGGGGAAACCCCGATAAACCTGACCGCCTCGGTGGACTCGTGCGAGCGGCGAAAGCCTGCTACGACATCGCGACCGCCTACGGGACACCTTTCATTTCCGGAAAAGATAGCCTCTACAACGAATATCGCGATTCCACCACCGGCAAACAACTCGCTATTCCATCAACGTTACTGATCTCGGCATGCTGCGTAATACCCGACGTGACGAGGGCAATAACGATGGACGCCAAGGCACCGGAAAACCTGATCTATGTCATCGGGAAGACTTACCGCGAACTCGGGGGGTCCCACTACTACGACATTCGCGGGTTCATCGGGAATAGTGTTCCCATCGTTCGATCCGATGAAGGAAAGCGTACCATGACGGCGTTGAGTCGAGCGATTGAAGAGCGGTTGATAAAATCCTGCCACGACTGCTCTGAAGGGGGCATCGGCGTTGCTGCTGCCGAGATGGCATTCTCCGGGGGATTTGGAATGGAACTCAGTTTGGCGCATGCGCCACGTGATGTGGAGGTAACAACTGACGACGTCCTCCTTTTTTCCGAATCTAACAGCCGATTCATCGTAGAAGTCTCATGTGAGAATCGTGCCGCATTCGAAGAACGCATTAAGGGTGTGCCGTGTGGTTGTATAGGAAGGATTATCAAGCAGGAGGATTTCGTCATCAATGGCATCGATGGAGACACAGTTGTAGAGACGCAGATTCGTCACCTGAAAGAGGCTTGGCAGAACACCTTCCGCGAAGGCGGATAATGCGAAATTATATACGGAGGCATAGTGGGGGCAAAAGTTTTAGTCCTTCGCACGGCAGGCACTAATTGCGATTACGAAACCGCATACGCCTTTCAACTCGCCGGTGCGGAAACGGCAATGGTTCATATTAATCAACTAATCGCCGGACGTACGAACCTCGACGAGTATCATGTGCTTGCGCTCCCTGGAGGGTTCTCTTACGGCGACGATGTCGCGGCGGGGATACTGCTTGCAAATGAGATTAAACACAAACTCGGTAACCTTCTGTGGGATTTTGTTGATTCAGGTAAGTTAATCATCGGTATCTGCAACGGATTTCAAGTGTTGGTGCGGGCTGGTCTACTTCCACGACTCAACCTGAAAATCGCACAAGAAGCAACTCTAGCCTTGAATTCCTCCGCCAAGTTTGAATGCCGATGGGTGCACTTGGATACACAGGAAACGCCCTGTGTTTTCGCGCGCGAACTGAAGCGGCGGGTTTATCTCCCGGTTGCTCATGCCGAAGGACGCTTCACTGCGCCAAGCCGAGTCCTGGATCAGATTGAATCCAATCGGCAGGTGGTGTTTCGCTATGTGACTCCCAATGGAGACTCGCCTTTATATCCAAATAATCCAAATGGGTCCGATCTTCAAATCGCCGGTATCTGCGACCCCACCGGTCGAATCCTCGGGATGATGCCTCACCCTGAACGTTTTCTCGCACGCCTAAACCATCCACGCTGGACGCGCGAAAATCTCCCCGAGAAAGGGGACGGATTCGACATTTTTCATAATGCCGTTGCGTTCGTTCGGCAAAACTTTTCGTAAGGCTAAGGGTTGATAAGATAGCACATCCTCAAGCGATTCACGAATCATTCCCTTCTGGCTTGTGAAAGGACAGCAAGTGGAACCCTCGTTGAAGAAAAAAGCGGCAACTCAACCGGAAAAACTTCGCCGCCGCCACCTGCCCTTTTACATGCAACTTCCGATTGTGGTCTCCTTTATCGTGGTTTCGGTAGTAGGTCAGATTGCATGGACGGCTGCCGTCCATCTAAGTCTAGTTGACACGAGTTGGTGTGGCGTCGGTTTCGCCGCGGGGATCGTTCTCGGATTTATTCAAGGAAAATGGACGGGGCGAATGTGGGAGCGCGATTACATGCGCGTCTTGAAGCGAGAGATTGCGTTTTGGGATGCAAGGGGAGCGAAGGGTACAACTATTTTTGTGATTCTCGCGCTCGGAATGCCGGTGCTCTTTGGATTGTTGGTTCGGCAAACTTACGGCATTTTGGCAGGGCTTCAATCGTATGTATTTGGGTTTGTCGGCGGGATGAATGTGGCTCTGGCGCTATGGGTGCGGCGGTTGCCCCGCTAACTACATCTCGCCAGGTTTTGCCATCAAACGCATCACTGGTGATGTGTTCTCGGGGACGCGCTGCTTCAACGTACTTCGTACTGAATGGCAAGGTCCGGCCTACCCTCCAATGCCTCGGCAATCAGTGCAAGCAACTCTTCGTCACAGCTAATCTCGGCAAGAAACTCCAAAGTGTCTTCATTGATATAGAATTCCTCGGCTTCAATCCCTTCCTCGGCCAAGTTATCAATTAAGAATTGAACCTGATCGTACGTGATTATACCCATTTCTTCCTCTTTATCGGAATCTATCAAATAAAATATCTCATCCATTGCTCTGCCCATCCACCGAAATTTGCCGAGACGATAATAGCGTAACGCAATGAAAATTGTATCAGAAACAGCGATACTTTTCATCTTAAAAGCATATCTATTGACGAAGGAGTTTTCCATGAAGCAACTTATGTATTCCGACATCTATAGCTGGTCAATCTTCAGCGAAATGCGCCAGCTCGATTTTAACGGACATTTGTGGGTTCGTCCGGAGGGAAACATTCTCATTGATCCTGTGCCAATGATTGACTCGGATCTAAACCAGATGGCTGCCCTCGGCGGTGCCGAGTTGATTGTCATCACAAATTGTGACCATGAACGGGAAGCTGTAGAATTTCAGGAGATTACAGGGGCGCAGATTGCAGCTCACCAAGCCGACGCGGGTGCGCTTTCTTCGCAGGTGGATCGTTCACTCGCCGATCAAGAGGAGATTGTGCCGGGTTTATCCGCGATTCATCTGAAATACGGAAAAAGTGAGGGAGAAATCGCGCTTTATTTCTCCGAACAGGGCATCGTGTTGGCTGGAGATTTGATAGTCGGTGCGCCGATGGGAAATCTCTCTTTGCTAATGGACGACAAGCTGGAAGATCCGGCACGAGCGGCGTTGGAAATCCGCAAAATCCTCGCTCTCTCGTTCGACACAATTCTCGTTGGTGATGGGCATTCCATTCTTCGAGATGGTCGGCGACAACTCGTGGAGTGTCTAGAACGACACAAAGACATCTATATCAACCGCATAAATATCAGCGAGATTGAATGGGAAAAACGAGACGTGCCCCCACCCTACGATTTCATGGATAAGGACATTGATCCCCTTATCGGGGCGCGGAGTCTGGGTTATCGACTCATACGATTGGCACCCGGCAACGCGAGTTATCCGATGCACTGGCACAACTTTGGCGAGGAGATGTTCTACGTCATGGAGGGGAAATGCACCCTAAAGACTCCGCGCGGCAACCTGACGGTCACACGGGAAGATTTAGTTGCATTTCCACCCGGGCAGGCGGGAGCGCACAAATTTGTGAACGATGGTCAAGCCTCATGTACGCTACTTGCCGTGGGAATCCAGTTGCCGCACGATGTCAGCGAATATCCGGACTCTGACAAGATATTTCCCTATGTAGCGGGGCGTATTTTCCGCAAGTCGGACCATCTGAGTTATTGGGATGGAGAGGTGTAGATAGGGTTGGAGGCTTATTAGCAATAGACGGGGAAAGTGACATGAACTGCACGATGCTGTCGAGACCTGGGACTCGAGGCCGTATCCGTACCGAATTAGTTCTTAACACGAAACAGTACACCGTCTCCGGCAGCAAACTCTCGTGTAAGTTCGCCTGTCAGACGAGAATATCCTGTACTAGCCCCTTCGTTCCCCGTCAACTTCGATACCTCATGCAGTTCTTCGTGAGAATGGCGAAACTTCAACTGTAGGACCGCGGGTTCGATGAAATCCCTATTCACCACCATCATGTACGAGTGACCGGATTCACTTGTAAACTCGCCGATCAACCACATGCCCTCACTAATGGATCCCACAAGCGTGGATTCACTAATTGATCGAGTCATTACCGGTAACGGCTCCGTATGGTAAACACCCGTAGATTTTAGCCGCAGTAATGTCCGTGCCCACGCGAGTACCTCTCCGTTGAGGTATTTCAGCATAGAGTAGTGGCGTGTCCGGGTGCCGTCCCGATTGATGACCATGTCTTCCCAACTTGTCATGTTCCCGTAGCTGGCTTCGGTCAGATAGGTGAACCATCCCAGCGATTTTGCGCCGTAAGCAAGCGTCGTGAACGCCTGCCATCGCAATTCTGCTTCACTGGCGCCTCGGACTCCCATAAAAACTCCCACCGAGACGATTACGCCGAAATCTATGTCCGCCTCAAGTGTATGCTTGCGCACAATCTCCAAGTTGGGAAAGTAATCGCCTTCCTTATTTGGGCTGTACCAACTGTCTACATGGATTTGCCGGTCATGTCCGACCATGCAGTAGTGATCGTAGGTCACCATTTTTGGCTTCACTATCTCGATATATGACTTGATGTGATGGTCGTACTCATCAAGAGAGGCGCGTCCGTACGTAGGAATCAGATTCACCCAAAACGTTTTGGACGGCGCTAGCCGCTTGACCCGTTCGTTGAGTTCTGCCAAACCCGGAAATGCGTCCTCATGGGGTTCATCCACTCCGAAAAACCACCAGAGCATCGGATCTTTATCCAACTCGGCAAGGACCTCATCGACTTTTGGAATCCCACCCTCGAAAAAGTATTTCACGCCAAATCCGGGCTTTTTCCCTAGCTTGCTCCTGCTTCCCATGTTGAAATTGGCGAGTGCATACTGGGAGTGGTGGAGATCGGAATCGATGTTGCTCCCCGGCTCCTCTTGACGGCCGCTAGGGGGTAAGATGGCATAAATCGGAAAGAAATCCTCATCGGGCACCTGTTGGATGGAGAACTCTTCCCCAAAATCCATGATCTTGCCCTGCCGGAGCGAGAAATCATCAAAACGCAGCCGACCGCCCACCCAACGGCGGAAGATTTGAATCTGCAATTCGTGAGCGCCATCCGGAGAGCGTACCTCTTGGTAGAACTCTATCCATCTATCCTGAGAATCCGGAAGCGCGATTGTGAATGAACCGATTGTTTCCTTACTCGCGTCCAGCCAATTGCCTGTTAAAGACACCCCTTCCGCATCCATCCATCTCTTGTCCGTCGTTGTACCTTGACACGTCGAGGCGTAGTAACCCTTAAAGAGGTAGTCCTGGTCCGCTGATACGCCAAATGCAGGGCTGGACAGCGAGGTATGAGCAATCGGTGTCGTCGGTTCTAACTCTAAGCAGTAGCCTTCGCCATTTCGGCCGGGGCTTGACCTGTGAATCTTCTCCTTTACCATTGGCTGATTCCATATCCTGGATGTCCATCCTGTCGGCAGATCGCCGTCGAAGTTGTCGAAGTTCGGATTTGGAAATAGGTTTACCGTTTTGCCATACGTTGTGCTTCCCAAGCTAGAGTACAAAAAAAACGCGAAGATTCCGGCACATGTAATTCCTGAATTCATGGCGAGTTCACTTTCTATAATCGGAGATTCTAGCTTATATCTTGAGCATTAGTGAATCTGCCATAACGTCTAATGCCCATGTTGTTAACGCTGAGTCGTCCGGATGTATTCCTGATCTACAGCTCCCATTGTTTCTAGGAAGCCCTGCCCTTCGAATTGACGAATAAGAGGTGCCCCCTCGTCAAAGGGATGAATACCTCCGTTGGTGTTGGGGTGTGTCAACTCGCCAAGTAATTGTCGGCGCACCGGATCGCATGTGGCGATCAACTCGGGTGAATTCCGCATTCGATCTCCCAGCCGCATCCACAGCGGCGTGTAGACGTACCACAGGTTTTTCCGCCGCATGTTTGAGGCGTTGCGAGGCACACAGTGCCATAGCGAGTTGTGAAACAGCACCGCGTCACCTGCTTCAAGCAGCAACTGTCGCGCCCCCGGAACACCGGCGTCAATCTGATCGACTTTTTGGAAGTCAGTGAACGAGGTAACAGTTAGAGCATGCTCCAAGCCCTGCGGCAATTTGGGAAATCCGGCGCGATGGCTGCCGGGAATGACCGTAAAGTTACCCATATCCGGTTGAAGCACGTCAGTCAGAAAAAAACCGATTCTTGCCCATTGAAGCGCCGTCTTCCTGCCCACCGTAGGAAAATAGTATGGCTTAGAACCATCCTTATGCCACCGGTTTGCCGGCTTTGGGCTTGATGGACGAACAACCGCCTCCGTCCAAGATAGCTGGATTGCAGCGCCAATCAACTCGCACACAATACCCAGATGATTAGGATGATCAATCAAATTTAAGAACGCCTCGCTCGGCTCAAGGCGCAGTAGTGTACCAACGTTGTCCTGTTCAGGCTGGAACAGCCCCTCGGTCGCCGCATCAATGATGTTGACGGCATCAAGCATTAGGTCGGGATTCCGTCCTAGGCGCTGCGACACCTCGTCCAGGTAATCTACCTCAACAACCAGTTCTGCCACTTCTCCGGCTGAAAGAGCGTTTTTGATTATCAGATAGCCATCTTCATCCCACTGGTTTCTCTGCTCGGAGGACATGAGCTTGAATGTCATAGTCTCCTTCATTCTGTCCCTCCTAACCTAAACAATGCCGTCGAAGTTGCCTAACTATGATTAGATTCTTTACATGTCAGGAGGACCTAAATACCGGAAACCCGCCTGTTGGTTTGTAGCCGGACGGTTCCAACACAACGATAGTCGGATGTCCGTTGTCCGACTTCGGCAATGGAAATGTCACCGTGTGGTGCCGTGCGAGGTAAACGGGGGAATGCGGGTGACGATTGAGGAACGTGTCAACCGGCGTCATCCCGCCGGCATCGGCACCTCCGAGCGGCGGGAGACCATAGTGCATCGGTACAATCCACGTCGGTTTCAAGAACTCGATCATCTTATCCAGTGGTCCCAACTTGACTGTGTTCATCTCTCCCACGATCGGCAGCAGTACATCGCATGTGTTTGCCCATGGCGCAAGTTCCTCTTCACCCAACCCGTAGCCCAAATCGCCCAGATGAGCAAACCACAAACCACCCGATTTGAATGCGTACATTGCATTGTCCATAGGGGCATGATGGATATGGTCTGGTGCTTCCGCGGTCGCTATTCCCACCACGGGCTCGCCGTGTATTGTCGCCGATGCTTTCCCTGTGGCTACGTCCAGTGCGTTAATCACTCGCGGGTTGCCTCGAACAAAGCCAATGTTGCTATGGGCTCTGTCGGTCAGTGAACTCACAATAACGGTGTCGGCGTCTAGGCGGGAACCGTCATCTTCCAATTTGGTTTCCTCATGGAGGTAAGGGTCCATCACGATCGACGGCCTGCCATCCTCCCAGAGACGGAAACATGCGTGGCCTACAAATTCGAGTTGCATAGACATGGTATAACCTCCTTAATCTTCCCTCCAGAGTTCGCTAAACTCGGCTGCCTGCTACCACCGTTTCCCGACTCTACTCATGGAATTGGCGGATCCGTTCTTCCAGGGCGGTACGCTTGATGGAGATGTCCACTCCCAGCATGAATATGCGAGCGCCTAAGTTCTGGAAATAACGGGCATCATCGGGACCGGACGCGCCACTCACTACGATTTTGCCCGCAGTGGATGCCGCGGAGATGAGGTGTTCAATCTTTGGGTGCAGCTGTCTCTCAGCCTGCTTGCCAAAGACACCCAGACTGGCACCCCAGTCCTGCGGCCCCACCATAATCATGTCGGCCTCTTCGATTTCAAGAATGGCGTCCAGCGCCGAGTAACCTTCATCGCTTTCGATTAGCACCATCAGGTGCGTTTCATCGTTCGCTTGCGAGAACGTCTTCTGCGGATCCGATCCAAGGGTGTAGCCAGCGTACGCTGTCGTGGTGGAAGCGCCTCGTCTGCCTATAGGTGGATACTTCGCCAGTTCCACAAATCGATGCACCTGTTCATCGCTCCTTATGTCTGGGAGTGCGAGTGCCTGAATTCCTCCATCTAGCAGAAGCTGGACATAGGCGCGCGAAAGTTCGGGAATACGCACCAGCGGAACCATGCCTAGATGGGCGATGGATCGACCCAATCGAATCACCTCGGAGAGCGGTTTAGTGCTGTGTTCAAGATCAATCCACACGAGGTGGTAACCGAGCTGCGCGAGAAGTTCGATATCAATGGGTGTCGCGTCGCGGCAAATTACTCCGTACAGTCGATCGTGTTTGTTCAGAAGTTGTGTAAGGGGATCTGCCAAAATGGCCTCCTAAAATTCGGTTTGTCGTTCATTGTGCGCAAGTACCCAAAGGCGAGATGGAATTGGATAGCGCCCATGATTAGCGTAACTGTGCCAATCCTCGCCAATCGTACAATTCGTATCCATTTACAATCCCTGCATGTGCTCCATCATATACTCGCGGCTTTGGTAAAGCGCTCTGCGCCACTCATCGGCGTGGGCGTGTAACTCAACACTTAAGAAATGCTCGTAGTTAGCCTCTTTGAGAACCTCCAACACGGAACGGAAATCAATGTCACCTTCCCCGGGAATCTCGTGATGGTGTACTCTTCCTTTTACGTCTGCAACATGGATGTGTCGAGTATAGGGCAGCGCGTCTGCAATACACGGCAGTAAGTCATCTTCGCAGCACTGAACGTGGGTAATATCCATGTTTAACTTAAACTGCGGTGAATTAATCTCCTTTATGATGGGAATGGCTTGGCTCGTTTTTTCTATGAAGCAGCAACCTCCGCCCATAGATGCTGGCAGAGGCGCTTCGGGTTCAAGCACAAGAATCACCTCACCGGCATCTTTCAAGCAAGCGCGTATACCCTCTGTCAACATCTCAGTCGCCTCTTCTTCGGAAACCCCCGCCTGTTGAATACCGCTTACACATTGAACGACTGGAATAGAAAGCTCGTTAGCCATCTCAAGCGCCGTGCGAATGACATCAATCCGTTCCCTTCGGGCTTGCTCGTCTGGAGAAATCAACGAAGGTTCAAATGCATCATCGCTAAGCAGGAACGGCGCCCCGGTTGCCAAAGAAACTGGATTAATCGGCAGCGTAACAAACAACTCGTTCAGTTCATCTAGCTGCGCTTGAGTGACATCATAAGGGTGTAGGTGTCCGTCGCGATAGAAAAGATCTATACCTTCGTATCCTGCTTTGGATGTTTCTTCAATCGCCTTGTTTAAAGGGAGGTTCTGCAGACAATTGGTATTGAAACTCAAAGGAAACATAGATTCCCTCGTATTCTCTGAATTCTAGGTGTTCCAACTCTCAAGGAAAGTTCCGACATCAAGATTCCGCGGCATCTTGTTGAAGAAATAACGCATAGGCCCGGACTGGAAACCCGGTGTAAGATGTTCCTCCTCCGCTTGGAGGCTGGCATCGATCGGTTCAAAGCGCTTCCACAACTCCTCCGATTCCGACCGGGAGAAACGATTGGCGAAAGCCGGACCCCAGTTCAGCGTGGTCGGGTGCCCTCTCGTCGACCAATAGCGCAGTTCGGAAATGACGCCATCCTGTTCAGGATGCTTTAAAATATGAAGGAAACATGCCGCCTTAGCCAGAAATACCATCAGCAACAGTTTCCTCTTTTCCCCGCTGCCGGGCTGGAGTGTTTCGAGCCCCTCAAGAAATGCTGAGACATCTCGATCTATGGCCGCTTGAAGTACTGATGCAGTAATGTTCTGCATCCGCACACTCTGTTGTGCCCATTGTTCGAATTTGGCTCGATCCGAAGGCGATAGATATTTCGAGTAGCTTAAGTCTTCATAGTATGTGTGATTGGCGTAACCCCCATGGATCGTACGTCGCAACTTGGTACTGTAATTGCTCCCCCAATGTAGGATAGGAAGGATGTAGACCACGCCGTCACCGGCTTTTAGATGTACTGGCATACCATCACATAAGGGAACGCGGGGATCGGCAAGCAGTTGCCGGTCTTCTTCAGTGGTGTTGAAGCGGCGATGACTTCCCGGCACGACCCATAGAACGTCATCATCGTAGAGAGCGATGTTCCATTGTACGTACCAAGGCCCATTCTCCAAAATGTCGTCGATGTAGCCCTGCAACGGTGCCGTGTTAAAAGGTTGAAGGTCACGGTGCCAACTAGCCGCTCCATGGTTGCGCACCGGGTTGCACATTATCATCATCTCCGTGACAGCCGCACCCGGAGAGTCCATCAACTCGCAGCTAACACCTAGCGTGTTCTCATAGAGCCAGAGCTCCACGGAGTTAATCGTTCGTTCGTCGATTAACTCCGGAGTGTTGTGAAGGTGCAAACGAGGCTGCGGTGCCGTTTCCCATATCCCGCCCGGCGGGTCGCCCGGCTGACGCTCGCGCGCCCAGATACATTTCTGGCGGTCAACCAAGATTTCGTGGCTCGTGCGCAAGTCCTCCAGCTTGTCGGCCGGAATGGCGTTCCGCACGATGAGGTAGCCGTTCTCAAGGAATTGATCTCGGTTCAGTTTCACCGGTATACAACCTCGTACATGTCAGATTCCGTGCCAAGTTTACCAGCCGCGATAGAACTGCGTGAGGCCGTCGACGCAGGACACGGCATGATTGACTAGCCGACCCGGCAGGTTTCGAGATCGGATTGTGCGTTTCATAACAATGCTATGGCTGCCACGTGTTAATCCGCGGGAAGATAGCTTAGATTAATCCTCTGTTTCTAGCGAGAGCTAAAGTAGATTATCTGTGAAGCGCTTTGCCTCCGCGGCGACCTCCCAAGGATCTTCACGGTAACCGAAGTGGTGGGCTGCATACTCTACCGAAAGGAACCCCGAATAATTATTCTGCCGCAGCGCACCAAATAACTCTCTCCAGTCAATGACTCCTTTGCCCAAGGGGGGATAATCGAAGTCAACCGGAATCCCAAACAACGAAGCTCGTTCCTTTCTCGGTTCGCGCGGTTTAACGTCCTTCAGGTGGACATGCACAATGCGGGAGCCCAGGGTTTTCACCCATTCTGCCGGGTTCTCACCCATCGGTATTGAGTGGCTGGCATCGAAGTTCACGTGCAATTCAGCCGTCTCCACTTCAGTCGTCAATCGACCGAGGTCAGCCATGCCGGCGAGGAGCATGATCTCGTCCGCCTCGATCCCGAAGACAACGCCTCGCTCCCCAGCGTAGTCGATGCATGCGGAAACACTTTCCACCAGCCATCTCCAAGCGCGTTCACTCGGAACCCCGGTCGGAGCCAATCCGCTGATAGCGTGCACGATGTTGGTGCCGACATGCGTGGCAAGGTCAATACAGCCTTTAACGAATTCCACGTGCTTCTGTCTTGCCGCGTCGTCGGCGTCGATTAAAGAGATATGCGCGCTAATAGACGAGATTTCAAGATAATGGTCTTGTGATAGCTGACGAATTGCGGCTCGTTCCCGGATACCAAGGTCCGGGGTCACGTGCGGTTCTCCCCAAGGCCCGGTCTCGGCGTTCAATTCGAGACCCTGATAGCCCAAATCGGCAAGGCGCGGTATGATCTCGGAAAGCCGATAATCGCTGAGCACGCCCGAATGAATGCCGATTTTCATAACTGTTTCCCTTTGAGGGCATTAACACGGAAACGCGGTCAGCGGCGATGCACTCGGGAAGCTGGAGAGGCGTTACCAAGGTTAACTGCCATCTACCAATCTATTGGACCCGCGCTTTTTCGTCTCGTCAATGCTCACCTGCGCTGCGATAGCCTCCGTGTTTGCGGCACAGCGGCGAAGGTAGGGCTTGCGATGATGTTCCGCAATCCCTTTCCACGCGTACGGATCGGTGCCGGCGACGGGGATAATTGCACGCCGGTCTCCGGTGGACGGCACCGGTAAGTCCGGATTTGTCCATGGCAATATGGACCATGCGTTCATGTAGTGATTGACCATCGCCCTTCGATAACCGCTGCTCCGATTCCGCCGCGATGAGTGAAGAAGATATCCATTGAAGAAGATTATTGAGCCGGAAGGTACCTCAACGGGTGCGGCGCGTGACTCTTCGAAACCGTAAGATTTTGGTCCAACATCGTAGTGTTCGGGTTCATCATGGTCGCGTTGTGGCCAAAGGTATCCGCTTCGATGTGAGCCGGGAATAACTTGGACGCAGCCGTTGTCAAGGGTTGCGTCGTCAATCGCAATCCAGACGCCCGTCAGAGAGCGGTCGCGCGTTTGGATATAGAGTTCGTCCTGATGCCATGCCTGTCCCTGGAAGTTGGGCGGTTTCACGAAGAGCATCGTTTGCATGCATTTGACGCTGCCATCCCAAAAGGGGAGGTGCGCAGCTACAATCTGCGCCAGCATACCGCAGATCTTAGGATGTCGGGCGTAATTGACAATGACGGGGCTGATTAGGTGTGGGTGGTGAATCGCCAAGATATTGCTCACGGCGTCATCATCCGAGATGTCGGGCGCAAGCGGTTGCAGGTTGTCGGAAGGGTATTTTCCCTTCGCAATATCTACAATCTCCCGCTTCAATTCGATGATTTCGCCGGGTGTCAACACTTTCGGCACCACCAGATATCCATCCTCAAGATAACGATCAATCTGGTCTTGGTCAAGAGGTCGGGGAACTTCAATGAAATCAGTTTCCGGCATTGTTGTCATCGTTTATCACTTGTTTTGATTATCCGAAGTTGATTGGCCGTCAACCTGATTGCGCACGGGCGGAGGAGAGATGCAAGAGAAAGTTACTGCCTTGGTTCTCTGGGTGAAACGGGTTTCCGGCGGAATCGGGGATAGAGAACCACCGTGAATTATGTCGAAAATGTCTGCGCAAGGTTGATTGAAATTGGGCGCCAGCCAAAACATTCGACTAAGGTTTAACTTAGCACAGGCTGATAGTCCTGTCAAGTGAAACATCCTTGACTCACTTCAAGATGAATGCTATAATGCACACGCGGTGGTGGTTCACAGTCGCCATAGATTCGTGCACCGGGTGCAATTAATTGTGGGCGACTGAAGTTCGTATGTTGGGTAGAGCAAGTTCCTTGAAAACCGAACAAATTCCGTTCAGAATGGGTTATTTGTGGCTGTCGGCTCATCCTGAGGAATCTTAGTTTTAACGTACACTTTGGAGGATACTACAATGAAAGTTGCTTTAACCTTAGCAATCTCGCTTATGCTCGTATTTGCGGGATACACCTATGCCCTGCAAGTGTTGGCCGGTCCCGAAGTTTTCACAGACGTGCCAGACGGTACTCCCGTACCGTTCGATGTCGGTACCCAACCCCCCGGATTCTACTATGTCGAGTGGACCGAGCCGACGGGAACGTCCGTCGGTATCTTCGGTGCGAATACTAACGTTTATGACGGTGGCATGGCATGGCGAGATCGAGAGCCGATTGACGATGGTGTCTTTGACTTCTATATGGCGCTTACCACAGACACTGGCGAGCTAAACGATTGGATTATCGAAAAGAAAGATGGGGACCCAAACATCCCGCTGCCGTTAAGACAAGGACATCCCGATCTGCCCGCGGAGGAATATATGTCACTAGGACAGTCCTTCACGGCTACAAAGGAGTTCACCCAGCTAGGAGTGAGGGTTGTACTCTGGACCATACCGGGTGGTGGCTACACGGTCACGCTGTACTCCGGCGATCCGGTAACCAGCGTCGAACCGAATGACAAATTGGCCACCACTTGGGCAAGCATCAAGAACCGGTAAGAATCCTAATGGTTTTTGACGCAAACGAGGTGATCAGATGGCGTCACCCAGATTATGCTGGAGTGTAATTTCCATGCTGAAGTCGGTGTGGTTCTATCTGATAATTTGAGATCTTCTTATTGTCCGAAATTCAGAACATATTTCGTGTCGAGGAGGAGAAGATGCGAAAAGAATTCTCCATGGCGGCGTTTATACTGCTGCTCGCATTTGCGGCACGCACTATTGCGGATACCCCTCCAAAAGACGTCAAAATTGCCGACAAGATATTCAAGGCTGGTACAGTGGTCGATGGTCACTTCTCGATAATGGAGTTCGATCGCCAGCCCGTGAAGGACCAACATGGCACCCCCATTCTCTACTATCTTGAGATGAGTGAACCCACCGGAGTATCCATCGGTGCCTGGGGTGCGTTGCACGACCCTTATCCTGACGGTAGAGCGTATCTGGATGGCAATCCTTATCCGGACAATGGAAAAGGCGACTTATATCTGCAGTATACGCCGTCGGTCGGAGCCCAAGGTTGGATAATCGAAAAGCGCGGCGGCGCCTTCGCCGTCGCATTGAACCATGACAAGAAGAATCATCAGACATTAGGACAGACGTTCTTCGTTCCAGAGGAATTCAAAGGCCTCGCCTTTGGAACTCCGACTTGGACCGTCGCAGGCGGTTTCACATTGACTCTGTATAGAGGATTGCTCCCAGGCGAGCAACCGCAAAACGTAGAACGGGACGGTAAATTGGCCACCACTTGGGCGAGCTTGAAGGGAGGTTACCTCAATTAAGCGTGCTGTCTAGGGAATTTAGAGTTGCAGCATCAGGAGTCTCTGAGAAGCGTATTTCACTGGATCTAGATGCGTTAAAATCTTAAGATCTCACCGATCCAGAGATTCGTCTGATCGTTCCAATGTAGCGTATGAGCGGACTGACCTGCACGCACAACTTGGATGGGTGAGTGCGCCCAATGAGCAGCATGTCAAGCCCTAAGCGAGCCAGTCCGCTTTCCGTCCAATCCCTGAATCAAGCTCCTCCGGCTGTCCAGACTACTGTGACTATACACCGATAAATTGCAATTCTACCACCCTTTCACTCCCTCCGCCGTGAATTGTGGGGCTGCTGAACCACATTGTGTCTCCTTGATTGAAATTCCTTTCGTCTCCTGTGATACGCTGCAAAATGCTACCTATACTTCACGCTGCTGGAAGTTGCGTATTTTCAAGGGATCCTATCCCGATGGCGATAGATTCCCGTACCACGATCTGTTAGATTGAGATCGCATCTGCACGACGATAGATTCCTCCGTCATACTGTCTGTGCCAGTAAAGCGTCCCAATCCGCTTGTAGGAGCGATCTCCGAATCGCGACCTGCTGGTGCTGGGTAAGCCCCATTCCAAACCATTATTGCTGAGAAAACAGGCCCAATATTACCAAATGCATAGTATATCTACCACTATTCGGTTTACGTCTGGCAAGTTTAACAAATGTCCTAATCGCTAAGCGTTAAATCTACCGTCTTCATGCGTACAGTGACTCATTCCTAATCTCAAACGCCAAGACACATGATTTCCATCTCTACACTGCTGGGAAGTCGTGTGGGGAGGAGCAGGCAGCGATGGCTGTGAAGGGAAAGTTGGCAATTCTAGGTGGCAAGCCCGCAATGCCCAAGGGTCTTGAGAGGACGCGATGGCCTCGCTACAGCGAGCAAGATTTTGAAGAATTGCGCCGCGTTTTACGGGAGGAACAGTTAACCGCCTGTGACGCGCCGCAGGTTCTGGGTTTGCAAGAAGATTGGGCGAGCAAGATTGGCGTCGACTACTGCTACGCCGTCGGAGCCGGTACCGATGCCCTTCACATGGCACTATGGGCTGCAGGTGTAAGCCTGGGAGACGAGGTCCTGGTGCCGGCGTACACCTTCCTGTCGAACGCCCTCGTCGTCCTCCATCAAGGCGCAGTACCAGTGTTTGTCGATGTGCAGCGCGATTCATACAACATGGATCCCGGGAAGATCGAGCAACATATTACCCCCCGTACAAAAGCCATATTTCCGGTTCACCTCGGCGGTCTGCCTGCGGACATGGACGAAATTAACGCCATCGCACGAAAACACGACCTGGTGGTAATCGAGGACGCGTGCCATGCCCCCGGTGCAACCTATAAGAGCCGGTTCGTCGGCAACTTGGGTGATGCCGCCGGGCTCAGCATCAACGCCATGAAGAACTTGCCGTCTGGAGAAGCCGGACTCTTTAGCACTCGCCACCAAAGCTTCTTTGAGCGGGTGGACGGGCTTTGGTTGCGAGTCAAGTTTCACGAGCCGCGCGAAGATCTCAAGTATCCCTTAGCCACACTTGGTTACAACTATCGATGCAACGTCATGTCGGCCGCGCTGGCTCGATGCCAATTGGAAAAGCTCGACGAACTGAACGCAATCAGGCAATCCAACTGCGAGAAGCTCAGCGATCAGCTTCGAGATATACCGGGTGTGATCCCGCCGCGCGTGCCGCAGGATAGGAGCCACGTGTACCACCTCTATCGGGTACGATTCGATCCGCAAGAAGCCGGTATTGATGTCTCACCCTCTGAATTCCGGGCAAGAGTGGTCGCCGCTCTTGGCGCTGAGGGTGTGCTTTGCCGCGCTTGGATGAATTGGACGATTCCCTCACTACCCATCTTCACGCAACCAGAGGATTTCGAATCCCGATATCCTTGGCACCGTCCATGGCGTGCGGATTACACCTACAACCCACAAGATTTTTCCGAGGCAATCAAAGTCGTGGAGGAGACCTCTCTGGTCATGGAAGCGCCAACAGCGACCAGCGCGAAGGTGATAGACTACATGGCGGATGGATTTCACAAAGTGTTTTCGCAGCTTGATGAGGTGATGAAACTTGAGCTACCACAAGGGCTAATGGACGGGAGTGCGGCTAGTTTGGACGAAATACGGCGGCTGTTGCCCGCGGCACCTCAAATAGAAAACGGATAGATAGAGAAAAGCGCATGCAGAAAACGCTCCGAGTTGGAATTGTTGGAACGGGCCGCGCCGGCTGGAGCCACGCCATGGCTTTTTCACGTCTACCTAACGTGGTTGTGACCGCGCTCTGGAACCGGACGTATTCGCGGGCTGAAAAGTTAGCCGCAGTTCTTAACCGGCCCGAAATAAGGATTTTCGAAGATTGGCGCGATCTTATTCGGCGTGGGCAAGTCGACATCATTAGCATCGCAACGGATCCGACGGTCCGCAAAGGCCCCTTCGCTGAGGCGTTGGCGCGGAATCGGCATGTCCTTGTCGAGAAGCCTCTGGCTCTGGGTTTGTCTGAGGCCGAGGAGATGGCATCTTTCGCTCGACAATCCTGCACTGTGAGTGCTGTTAGTTTCAATTGGCGTTATTCTCCGGGCTGCCAAACTTGTTGGCGAGCGATTCAAGAAGGCCAAATTGGCAGGTTGCTAGATATCCGTACGGTGTGGCGAATGCGATACAACCCACTCTTTAGCGCCGGTCGTACATGGTCCGAGATGAGCGGGACGCTGCGGGAAGCAGGCAGTCACGAATTTGATCGGCTACGCTTCCTCACCGGTTGGAATTTCAAGAGTGTAGTTTGCTCTTTGAAGTTCTCCCCAGAGTCTAGTGCCAATGTATCGGTCGACAATCCGATGCCTTCCGACACCTCAGCAGTGGTAATGACGGAGATGTCTGATCAAGGATTCGGAGCCATTCAACTGGCGATCACCGCCGGCGGCCCCGAACGGAATATAACAATCGGCGGCGAAGAGGGTACGTTGACTCTAAGTAGTGATTGGGTGGCGCTCCAGCATGAGGAGGGGGGAAACAAAATGCGTACCCTGAGTAATGAGGTTCACGTTCTCAGGCAGCGTGCCGATGAATCTGCACCGGTGAGGCTGGAGATTGAACAGTCGGACCAGCAGACACCCACTGTGCAATCAGGACAACATACTTGGAACCGGCTGATTGCGGATTTCGTAACTGCCGTTCGTCGGAGTGACATTAAGCACGAGAGTGTTCCCCACTTGGCTCACATATCGGATGGGCTGGCTGCCCAGCAGGTCATCGGCGCATGCGAACTGTCTCACGCCGAGCGGCGATGGGTAGACCTGGAGCAAGAACTTGCTATAGAAGCCGGTTAGCGAACGAACGCGGTGGCTGGAGCCGGTCCAAATCATTGGGCATGCCTTTCTTTCGTGTAAAATTATCCGCATCAAGCCCGAGGTGACAACATATGCGCGAATTGCGAGTTCATATTGGAGAGCCAAGATTAATCCGCGGAGATTATTACGATTATGGTACGTTCGGCGGGATTTCGAAAGTTGGAAACCGGCTCATTGTTTCTGCCAGCATCGGTATTGACAGGCACCGCACCAGAGAAGAAATACTTCGAGACTGGGAAGAAGAACCTGGACAAATCAAGTCCTCCGATGACTACCTCATGAAACCGACAGATGAAGACATACACAGGCTCGGGGGCAGATGGTATCTGAAATCGGACGATGCGGGTGAATCTTGGGTAGACTACGGCGCGCCCACATCGCAGATGAGCGAGTTGAGTGACGGAAGTCTGTATGGCACTGGGCAAGGAATGGAGACGGAGGAAGGCCAATCGATCATGGTTTGGCGGTCGTTTGATAAGGGAGACACCTATGTGGGGCCCGAGTACGTGCCGGTAATTGGACCTGGTCTCGAGAATAAATCAGAGGCGGAGCATGGACTTAATCAGTTCGGATTCATCGGTCGTGACATCGCGGAACTTGACGACGGTACACTGTTGGTGCCCGCCTGTCTCAGGTTCAGTGGAGACACAAAATACCGCAATGTAATCTATCGCTCGACGGATTGTGGAAAGAGCTTCCATTTCTATTCGACAATGACGATGGAACCGGACTTTCAGAACGATTTTGGTGAGCCTAATATCGAGCTATTGTCCAATGGAGATATGATCAGCATGCACCGAACAGGTAGTTACATGCCGTTGTGGCAGTTTGCTTCTACGGATGGCGGTGCCACGTGGAGCGGTCCTTCGGACCCGGGTGCGCACGGTGTATCTCCGGACATGGTGAGGCTCGGCAACGGAGTACTTGCTTGTACCTACGGACGTCCCGGCTGTTGGATAATGTTCAGTCCAGATGGATCAGGAAACGATTGGACCGAAAGAACCTGTATTTGGAACGGTCGCACTCTGGTAACATATGAGGAACCAAATCTCGGACACGTTCCCCAACGACGTGACGACAGAAGTGAGTGCTATTCCTGTATTAGAGAGTCGTCCCCCGGTACACTTCTTTTTCTTTTTGCCGCTCCTACATGTATGGACGACAGAAGTGTGTCGAACCCTTGGGACCCGATACAGCTTAAGAAATTTTCAATTTGGGGAGTCAATATAGACTTGGAAATCAGTTAGAAAGTAGGTGGCGGCAACACGGCGAGAAAGAGTTTGAGGCTGCCTGAAGGATCCCCTCCAGCGGAAGTTGAAAGAGCAATGAATTCGCGCCACTATATTACACCCCATCGCTCCAGTAGAGATGATTTTTCAGCAAGGAACACTTTTTCTCGGTTCCTTGATAGAGATTTTCCGCCTCCCGCACTCCAGAGGATCAAGCGACTGGGTAAGGAGCGCGATAGAAATCCTCAATGCCAATAGAATCGTGATGTGTTCAAACACCGTGCTCCATCGGAGATCAAACGAGCGGATAGATCTAGCAAGCGAATAGCTCGCGCGATAGAAATCCCATACCCGGACGTGTTGTCAAGGGTGTTTTATCCTCGGCGAGATAATTCCCCCATTGAGTGACAATCGATTCTCGCTTTACAACTGACTCTGAAAAAACATCACCTGGGTGGAAACTCGGTTTACACCCAATTCATTAGTGCGTGGATTACCCCAAGATTCTGATTATCCACCCTTTCCAATCCCCTCCGTTCGGAGTGAGGCATGTCTGACAGTTCAGAGTGCCGCTCATCAGCTATCTCTGCCCGTTCTCTGCTAATCGCCCTGGCACTGGTAGTATTCCTTTCAGCCATAACTCCATACGTGGAAATGGTGATTGCCGGTACACAGATCGCAGCAATCTGTCCCCCGGCGGGAGCCTTTTTCTTGCTGGTGTGTCTGGTAGCCGTCGTGAACCCGGCGTTGCGGTATTTCAGCAAACAATCACGACGAGGTCTCCGGCAAGGCGAGTTAACAGTCATCTATTCCCTTCTACTCTGCACCGCCACCATATCATCCGTTCAGTTTGCCCAGTTTCTCATACCGATGATCACGGGCGCCTACTATTTCGCCACGCCCGAAAATGACTGGGCGATAAGCGTACAACCGCTTATACCCGACTGGTTCAGTCCGCGAGACTCCGAAGCGATAAGATCTTTGTATGAAGGTCAGTCGGGACAGCCCGGAATTCCTTGGCAACCTTGGATTAACCCCTTTCTCTTTTGGGCGCCGTTGATCATGGCATTCTACTTCGTTATGATTTGCATATGCGCTATTCTTCGGCGGCAGTGGGTGGAGAAGGAGCGGCTGGCGTTCCCGTTGGTGCAGGTGCCTTTGGAAATGACACGGGATTCGGGGGAAAGCGCCGGGCGAGCGGGAATACGTCCGTTTTTCAGAAACAAACTGATGTGGATCGGGTTCATTGTACCCGTGACAATTCACACGCTGGACGGTCTACACCAACATTTTCCGGTCATTCCTCACATTCAAGTGCGTGGACTGAACCTTGCCGCTCATTTTGTCGGCGAGCCATGGATCGCGATCGCGCCGTTCGTCTTCAACGTCTATTTCAGCGTAGTTGGATTTGCATATCTCCTAAGCCAAGACCTATCCTTCAGCTTATGGTTTTTCTTCCTGCTGTTGAGGGTCGAACACGTATTAGGCGCGGTATTCGAATGGAAAACATCCGCCGGGCTCTACGGTACCGGGAGATTCCCGTTCGTCATGGCGCAGCAATCCGGTGGTTTCGTCGCTCTAGTTCTTATGTCTGTATGGTTGAGCCGGCGTCACTTAAAGAACGTAGTGGCATCCGTGTTCTCTCGCGAGAGCGGCGGCGATAGGGCTGAACCCTTGTCCTACAGATGGGCTGTCTTGGGGTGTTTGGCGGGATTATGCTTCATGTCGTGGTGGTGCTGGGGCGCCGGTATGTCGCCGGTATTGGCGTTATCGCTGTTTCTTCTCACAACAATCTTCATGCTGGGTGCAACTCGAATGATGGCAGAAGGCGGAATCAACTTTCTCTGGTCCGCGCAAAGTTGCCCCAACTACGTACTTCATAGCATCGGCGGTCGAAGTTTTTTCAAAGGCACGAACGGCTTAATGCTCATGACTCTCCCCTTCGTGATGTGGAACTTCCGCGGGATGGTAGTGCCGGAGGCTATGGAGGCATTTAAAATGGGCTCACAGGGTCGGATCAACATGCGAAGGCTCACCTACGCCATCCTCATTGCCATTCCTATTGCCATGATTGTGTCGTATTGGTCGATGTTGTACCTAAGTTATACGTTCGAGGGTGGCGGCTTGGCGATTGATGATTACAGATTCGTCCATGTGGCAACGAGACCGTTTCAAGAACTATCAGCCGTTCTAACGGATCCCGGTGGGCTAAGCATTACCCGCGTAAATTTTATCGCGGGCGCGACCGGGTTCGGGATATTTTTGACCCTCATGCGAACGCGCTTCTTGTGGGGCCATTCCACCCTACGGCATACGCTGCCAGCACGACGTTGGCTATGAGGTACCTGTGGTCGTCGATATTCCTGGCGTGGTTCTGCAAATTCCTCATCCTGCGTTACGGCGGGGTTAGACAATACGGGCGTGTACGACCGGTATTTCTGGGGTTGATATTCGGTGAGCTGCTTATGATAGCCCTCCTACTAATAGTCGAGGCGTTTACAGGAATCAGGGGGCATTCGCTGATTCCCTAGAGAGCTAGTCGATGCCCATTAGTGAGTCAGTCCCGGAATTGTTGCGGGCGGATTGCAGCGTGTTGTCATTGATGTAGAACGGTGAGTGGATATCGAGGGTGCTGATCGTCTCTGCGATTGGGTTAAGCGCGGTTGACGAAAAAACCAAAGTTGAATTTTGCTTACTTGTCGGCGGGTTATCAACCGATTCCAATCTCCCGCAGATAGGCGCGCGTACGCTTGGCAATGGGAAATGGTTTGTCGAACGACGCCGGATACATGTCCTGTTCAACAATTGCAAAACCGTTATAGTTGATGTCGCGTAGCACATCCCTGAACGCGAGAAAATCCACCGCACCCTCCGATGGTTCAACGAACATATCCATACTTACTGCGGTGGCAAATGGAATATTCTCGGCTTCGACGCTTTGCCGTATCTTCTCGTCGATACTCTTGATATGCAAGTAAGGAATCCGCTCGTGATGTCGGCGCATAAACTCAGCCGGGTCCGCGCCGCGGTAAGCGTGATGGCCGGTGTCATAGCAGAGCGACACGCGACTGGGATCCGTTTGATCCAAAAACGCCTCGATCTGATCATCATAATCGACGTGTGTATCGGCATGATGATGGAAGACCAACTGCAATCCGAATCGATCACGCACGATATCGGCTACCTTGTGCGTCGTATCGATTAATCGCTTCCATTCGCTTTCATCAAGTCGATCCGGTCTCTGCGGCTCCCCGGTGAAAAGGTCGGTATAGACATCGTCAATAAGCACAAGGTATTCAGCGCCAAGCGATGCTAGGGATTCGCCTGCCCCCAGCACCTGTTTTTCCAACGTCCCCCACGAAGACGGATCCTCAAGGTGGTCCATGGCAAACGTCCCGGACACTTGCAAGCCGCGCTTATCCAGTTCCGCTTGGAGCGTTGACAGATCGGTGGGGAGGTAACCGTAGGGCCCCAGTTCAGTCCACTGGTAGCCGGCTTCGGCAATCTCATCCATAAATCGGTGCCAAGGCGTCTGTTTTGGATCGTCCGGAAACCAGACGCCCCAACTATCGGGCGCACTACCAATTCTAACATTCATAGCTTTTTTGTCCCTTTCCGACTCGGCATTGTGCGAGGTTGGACGGGATTTCTCAATCGTCCGTCTCCAACTAAAGAGTATCCGCGCTTACCACCAAAATGTGTCCGCCGTTTTCAGGGGGCGAGATAATTAACCACCCGCTGGCCGCGCACAGACTCATAGGGTTCTGCATACTCGACGCCGACAATACGTCCGAAAAATCTGTGCTCTATTCGTGAATCTTCGGCGTATTTTTCGGGATCAAATCCCCCGGCTATACTTCCCCACGAAGCGATACACGCCTCAATCTTCTGTTCCATGGTGTCGGTTATGTCCACAAAGATATCGGGCGGCGTGGGCATTGGATAATTCAAGGCGCCAATGAAATCCATTGTAGAGTAGTATATCGTCTTTGCTCGATGGGGAGCGTCTACGTCAGGGTGGCGCCAAACCGGCGCACGATCAATCATCCTTGCTGTTTCACCATGATCATGACCACGCTCGGCTTCTTTAAACGGGTAATGCACGCTGATGACAATATCCGGTCGAGTGTCTTGGATCACCTTGCCTACCTCTAAAAGTGTTTCTTTGGTCGTAACAAGAGGCGAATCGTCGAAATCTAAAAACCGGTAATCATTAACTCCAAGGATTTTCGCAGCCTCGGTGCTCTCCTCTCTCACGATATCCTTGATCTCCTCGACACTTTTGTCACGAAGCCTTTCCGTATGAACATGGATGCCGTAGGTCACGGACAAGAGTATTACGTTATCGCCCCTCTTGACATGTTTTGCTAAAGTTCCGCCTATGCCGGGAAACGCATCTGACGGATGGGCACCAATACCCAAGACTGTAAGTTTCTTAGACTCAGACATAGCTCTGGTTCCTTAATGAAGCACGTAGGTTTTATGTGCCAGAATAGGGAGAAACAGACACTCGCGAATCGGAACGGTTCATACCCGATCGTTAATTTTACACTAGAACGAGATGATAACCCATTCGCGAGGGTAGCACAAGCACATTCTATCGGATATACAGAAGCATTGCGTCCAGATTTCGACTTGGTTTGTCGGGAAGTTTTTGTGTTTGTTTCTTCTCCAGTCTTTGGTATACTTAAAGTTTGTTTGAAAAGTATGATTTATAAGGTGCGCAGGGGATTTCTATCGCGCTCGCTATTCACTCGCTTGAAGGATCTCTATCGCCCTCTTTGATTCCAGGCGATTGATACCGTAAGTTGAGTTACTTTGTGGTTTCATAATGACCTCCATGAATTGATGGCGATTGATGGGATTACCAACCGCTTTTAGTTTAGCTCATGAGGTCATTTGATACAAACTATAAAAAACTCGGTTTCGACACGCATGATTCAACTCGAAATGACTTTTCAAACAGGTTCTAACCTCGACTTTGTACAAAAGTACACCGGTTGGGTTGTGCGGAAAGCGGTACAACGCAAAACCCGTAGGCGGGGCATCTTGCCCCGCCGTGATGGTACTGGAAACCGCTACCGACTTTTTCGCAGGTCAACCAAAAATACCAGATGGTTAAAATCTCTCCCGCTTTTCCCCAACGCTTCATTACCATCATCTGTTATACGGCTTAAATGTACAAAGTCGAGCTAACGTATGCCGCGTAAGGTTATCGTTTGGCAACTCTCAAGTGAGTTGAAAGGAAAGATCGTGAATCAATTAAAGTTAAGCACAATCTTTACTAACCCCAGAGGTATCAATACGTCCGATGCATTTATTTACTACATTCAAATCCGAGATATTTCCCACGGACACGAGTATCGTTACGTCGGCCAAGCCAGAAATATGAAGCGCATCAAAGAATATGATAGAAATATGCTACGCATTCAGGAGGGCCTACCGAAAAGATCGCGAAAGGACAATAAGGACAGAGAGTACCGAACGGTCCATTTTGTTCTTTACACAGCGTTACGGGAAGGCTGGGAAATCAATGCATATCCTGTGGCATCGTGCGCAGGGATGGATAAGAAGAAAAGAAATGTGACAGAATGCGCGTTTATTAAGGAACTACACTGTAATCTGACTAAAGAAGGCACTAACAACAGTAGATGGTGTATTGAGCATTTAACCGATACATCAATCGTAGGTCTAGGCGTAGATCCAATTCACATTTAGACATCTGTCCAAGTGATGGACTATACCAGATGTGACAGTCGTACGGTGCGCACTGCGCACCGTGTCTTATGCCGGGCGCGGAGGCGCAAACACAGCCACGACGTACTAATAAAGGAGCCATTTACGACATGAATATGAGAAGGACAAGTGGTAATCGAGAAAAGCTGGAAGCTTGGCTAGATAATCCTACAACGCCGGAAGATGCTTGGATGAAGTATACGTTTCCAGAAATAGATAGGTTAGCGGGGGTTGTTGAGGGGACATACGATGCGTGTAAGGTAATACCAAAAATAATGGAAAAACGTCTGGGGATCTCAGAGCAAGCGGCTCGTGAGATGAGGAATGATTATAGAAAAGAATATGGATTGATATAACCTGAGACTATACCAGTTGTACGGTGCGCACTGCGCACCAGCCTTTTTATACTGTGCACCGTTCCGACAGCGCCAGATGCGCGCTCACAGCCAAACACCAACCCGTTCTCAAATCATTCGACTCACGAATTAACTATACCACTTGAGACAGTCATGAAATTAACACACGCTATCGTTCTAACCTTTTTCTGGATCGCTTTTTTTGTGTTCCTGTCCTACGCCGCGAATCCCGTGCTTAACGCAATCATACGCCCATTCCAGAGGTGACAGTCATGCGAATACTCCCGCTCCTCCTCATCACACTCCTTAGTTGTTCGACCGAACGAGACTATCGAAAAGACTGGGCTGGAGCGTGGAGTTCGGACGCCAATCCCAACGCCATTTACCACTTTAGTCTTGACGGAACATGGACAGGCTGGGATCTTGAAATGCCCGATAAAGAACAGAATGACGGCACGTACTCGGTTACCAAAGACCGTTATCAAATGACGTACGGCGCAATACACTATGGTCAATCTTACTATAGGTATGACGCAGGCTCTTGGGAAATCATCGGAGACAAACTTGTGTGCTATGAAGACCCGCCCGAAGACGGAGACAAAGATATTAAAGTTGCCCGTGTCTACAGCCGAAGACGAGGATTTAAGATAGACACGCCAAAACTAAACATGTTGGGTCGAACCTTGGACGAAATGGAAAAACGGAAATCCGCCGACAATGTATCCGAAGTTGAACAATTATTAAGGACACTTCCACCATACGATAGGGCAAACAACTAACGTGTTCCCTATTCTGACCCCGATGCCGACCTTGCCCGTCCCCCGTACACCATAGCCCGCCTCGTGTTCCGGATCGCCTTCCTGATATTAGCCTCGCTTAACAGATGTGTACTCCCCCCCCCCGGCGTTTTGCGCATCGCGTTGTACATGTCCGAACCCAGCAGCATCAACAACCCCGCGCCCACGCTCAGTCCCGCCGCCGCGACATCCGTCGCCAGCGCCAGATCCGGCGCCATCAGTAGTTGCGACCCGATAAGCTGCACAGCGTTATACATCGTCGTCCCCACCGCGACACCCGCGCCGCCCATCGCGATCGTCGAAGGGGACCTCAGCCAACCCAGAAGCGCGGGCGCGTTCCACGCCGTCGGTGACCGGTTCACCGCGTCCGCCGCGAACTCGCCGCCGTCGGCGGGTGTTCAGGTGTTAGATACGCCGACGGCTGACGACGTCCAGAACTGGATTGACCAAGCGCCGTCATTGGCGGTGGACGACGTGAGGTTGAAACGGGGGATAGCCGCGCTGGAGCGGCTCTGCGTATGTCACGTTCACGATTTATAATAGCAGTGGCATCATGGTTCGTCGGTTGGCTTTGGGACATCAGTTGGCAGGGCATTATGCCGAAAGGGGTAGGGCGGTTTATTGGGATGGTCTTAACGAGTTTGGAGAAGCCGTGGCAAGCGGCGTCTATTTCTACCACCTGTCAGCAGGAAGCTACTCCGCCACACGTACGATGCTCATTTTGAAGTAGAGGTGATGGATTTTCATTACTCGGCGATAGCCCGGGGCATTGCGCTCCGGGCTTTTTTTGTCCTGTTTTAGCTGGCGCGGTTTTAGGCGGTCGCAGGGAATACCCGGAAATCTGGTTGGTTTTGGGCGTGCTGTTATAGTGCACCAAACTCTTTGCTCTGACCTACGTACTAGAATCAGATGTGATCATGGGCTTAAACGCTTACGATGGCTTTTATCCGCGTGATCCGTTTCGTCCCATCAACTGACTGGACAAGGAAGGATCAAGCGAGTGATTAGCGAGTGCGATAGAAATCCCATAGAGCTCCCATAGAGAATCCTGATTCAGACAATTCCCTGTGCATATGGGATCCCGGCATCTTGACAGGAATCGGGATTCGTGCTAGGCTCTGTGTCGCCATGAACAAACCCTTCCAACCTGTTGCCCCCACTTCTGAACTATCCCATAACCCTAGCCCCTGCACATTCCGAGCAGTCACCGTCGGTGTGGTTGGTTCATTGGTTGTCGGCGTCGGAACCACCTACAACATCATGGTGATTCACGGTTCTTACATGGCAATTGATTTCAGCACTGCGGCGGCAATCTTCGTTTTCTTTGTCCTGACCTTCATCGTTAACGCTGGGGTTCGGTGCGTGAATTCCCGAATTGCTCTAGATGGCGCGGAGTTGAGATCGGTTTACATGATGTTGGTGGTCGCCTGCGCCATACCAACCATGGGGTATAGCGCGCAACTGCTGCCGATCATAACGGCGCCGTTCTACTTTGCCACCCCTGAAAACAGTTGGGCGGAACTGATCCAGCCGCACATCAAGCCGTGGTTGGCGCCGCAGAGCGATCTGGGAATTAAGTATTTCTACGAAGGACTGCCAAGCTGGGAAGCCCGCATCCCTTGGGAAATCTGGATAAAACCGCTCTTGGTTTGGGGAAGTCTCGCCATGACGCTGTACCTCGTGATGATTTGCATGATGGTCATGCTGCGTCGGCAGTGGATGGAGCACGAGAGACTTGTCTATCCACTTGCACAACTGCCGATAGAGATGACGTCGCCAAGCGGACAATTCGGGCTCAAACCCCTGTTCCAGGACCGGCTTATGTGGCTCGGTTTTGGCATTGTATTTCTCATAGCTAGCCTGAAGGGGCTCCACTTCTACAATCCTGCCGTTCCCCACCGAGAGTTGGAACAAGGCATCCCAATTTTCAAGAACACTCAGACTCTCTCTTTCCGACTCAGTTTCCCCATGCTCGGATTTTGCTATCTTGTGAACCCGGCTGTTGCCTTCAGCATGTGGTTTTTTAATCTGCTCAGCTTGCTCGTCCGCGGTGGTATGGCGTATTTCGGCTATCGAATGACGGAAAATCTGGGCATCTACGGATCGCCTTCCCCTCTCTTCAAGCACTTGGGGATGGGTGCTATGGTTGTGTTGGTTGTTGCTAGTATCTGGTCGGCGAGAACTCATCTTAAGGCGGTTATGCGGAATGCGTTCTCAAATAAGCAAGCCGTTGATGATTCCGACGAAATACTCTCCTACCGCGCCGCTGTATGGGGATTGTTACTTGGATCGATTTATATGGGACTTTGGTTAAGCGCAAGTGGCATCCCGGCTCTCATGGCTATCGTTTTTCTGTTTGCAGTCTTTGTAGTCTTCATTGGACTGACGCGGATTGTCGTCGAAAGTGGAATGGCGGTCGCGGTTGCTTCGACAATCGGGTCCTCCTTTGTCATCTCGGGATTCGGTGCAAAGCGGCTTGGAGTCGCCGGACTAACAAGCATGGCCCTCACTTACGTCTGGTCGGCGGATGTGCGGGTATTCGTGATGGCATCTGCCGCAAACGGTTTGAAGGTGATTGACGGCGCTGGCCAAGGCAAACGCCGATTGTTCTGGGCAATGATGTTAGCTATAGTGGTGTGCATGGTATCATCGATCTGGATGCTGCTATGGCTTTCCTACACACACGGCGGGGTCAATGGGAATGGCTGGTTTTTCGGTGGCGGCGCCAAGGCTCCTTACGATTTCATTGCCACGTTAATGATGTCCCCGCCAGACGCGAATTGGGTTGGTTGGTGGATTCAAGGAGTCGGTGGCGCGATTACGGGATTATTGATGTTCTTGCGCGCACAATTCTTGTGGTGGCCCTTTCATCCAATCGGCTTTGTCATTGGTCCGATCTGGTTGATGGATCGACTCTGGTTCACCGTCTTTCTAGCGTGGTTAATCAAGGCGTGTATCCTCAAATACGGCGGCTTAAGAGGTTATCGTCGAGCTCGCCCGCTGTTTCTCGGTATGATATTGGGGCAGTTTACATGTAACGGTGTCTGGATTTTGATTGATTTGTTGAGTGGACAAAAGGGAAACTCGATTTTTTGGATTTGAACGGTAAGAACATCTCGTGTAACATATACTCATTCTTTCGGGCAAGATAATTACCAAAGCAATCGTAAAATGGAGTCCTGAGTATTTGGTAGTTGGCGGCGAATCGGGCTGCCACGACTCATTTTGCGGTTTCGTACTCTTTCCAACGACCGTGAGTGGAACTAAGGAGCAAATAACGTGAATCGCGGAAAAGCGGAAACGAGCGGTTTGGACGAATTGGACAGTGTCGTGGTCGACACGTCTACTCTCATTGAGCAAGGGGATGTCCGGATGATTCTCATACCGGCGGGCGAGTTCATTGTGGGTAGTATTGAGAGAGAAGGCTACAGCGATGAGCATCCGCCAGTTACTGTGGATCTGGACGCTTTCTATATCGACTGGTGTGAAGTGACCAACGCACAATTCACGCTGTTCATGGAAGCAACCGGACACAGTGCGCCGAAATATTGGCACGATGAAAGATATAACCGTCCGGAGCAACCGGTCGTTGGCGTTACCTGGCACGATGCTGCCGCCTATGCCAAATGGGCTGGGAAACGACTTCCTACCGAAGCGGAATGGGAAAAGGCCGCACGCGGAACCGACGGCAGAATGTATCCATGGGGTAACGAGTGGGATAGCTTGAAATGTAATTCGAATATCGGCGCGAATGGCCGCCAATGCCCTGCTCCCGTGGCTAATTTTCGAGAAGGAGCAAGTCCTTATGGCGTCATGGATATGGCAGGCAATGTCTGGGAATGGTGTGCGGATTGGTACGGCAGCAACTATAGCCGAGGCCCTCGGAAAAATCCTAAAGGGCCTGATTTTAGTGGTGAACGCGTGTTGCGAGGCGGATCGTGGTGTACGACTGACCATGCCTACTTGCGTTGTGCCAATCGCAATTGGTTTTCCCCCGATTTCGGGTTTGACGACGCGGGTTTTCGATGCGCTCGCGATGTAACTGCTTGACGCTTTTTCGCTCGTGTTTGGCTCCAGGTGTTTTACCGACCACTAACCGCCAAACGCTTACTTTGGTTTTTTGGCTTGACGGCTCTTTGAATGAGGAGTATGATTCGCCCGACTCGCCCGTTTGCGGTTCACACATGCCCACCGGTCTCTGAAAGAGAGGAGAGTTTATGATTAGAAAGGCATTGGTAATGCAGGTGAATCCCGACAATCACGATGAATATCGCAAGCGGCACAATCCAATCTGGGAAGAGCTTCAAGCTGTGTTGAAAGCGCACGGTGTCCACAGCTATTCAATCTTCCTCCATGCGGAAACGAATCAACTCTTTGCGTATGTCGAGATTGAGGACGAATCTCGCTGGCAAAGAATCGCCGATACGGAGATATGCAAGAAATGGTGGGCCTACATGCGCGATATCATGCCGTCTAACCCCGACAATAGTCCCTGTTCCCGAGAATTGGACGAAGTCTTCCACATCGATTAAGATTCAACCATTTGCCCATAGGTAGTATCCTATTCTATACATAACCGGAATGTTGAGACCATCGTAGCAGGCGATATGGAATCACGCCTATGATGACGATGCCATCGTAGCAGGCATATAGCAGGACGTCAACAACAACCGCCTTTATGGACAGACCAAACATCCTTTATCTCCATTCGCATGATACGGGGAGATATATCCAACCGTACGGCCATGCAATTGCTACTCCCCGTCTTCAGAAGTTAGCCGAAGAAGGGGTATTGTTCCGCCAGAACTTCAGTGTCAGTCCTACGTGCAGTCCTAGCCGTGCAGCCCTGTTGACCGGATGTTACCCCCACGAAAATGGCATGAAGGGATTGGCGCATCTGGGATATTCACTCAATGACTACGGACAACACATCATTCATACACTGCGCCGGGAAGGTTATGTATCGGTGCTAGCCGGCGTCCAGCATATTGCCAGTGAAACAGCGGAAGAGGAAGCATGGCGGGTTATCGGTTATGACACATGTCTGGAAGGCGACCAATACGAGCAGCGAGCGGCTACATTCTTGGAGCAGTCTCCGGAGACGCCCTTTTTTCTCGACGTTGGTTTTCATGAAACCCACAGGGAATTCCCCACTCTTCAAGACGCAACTGAGAATCCAAATTACTGTCTTCCTCCTTCACCCCTTCCAGATACACCTGAAACACGGGAGGACATGGCGAGATACAAAGCTTGCGCCCGAGAATTGGATCGAAAAATGGGAGTTGTACTTGATGCTTTGGAACGATCCGGCGTAGCGGAAAACACCTTGGTGATTTGCACGACCGACCACGGGATCGCCTTTCCTCGCATGAAATGCAATCTGTATGATTCCGGCATCGGAACAATGCTCATTATGCGCGGCCCAGGCGACTTCGAATTGGGACGGGTTATCGATTGCATGACCAGCCATCTCGACATCTTCCCCACGGTTTGCGAACTTCTCCAGATTGAACCCCCATCGTGGCTACGAGGCAAATCGCTTCTGCCGCTTGCAAACCAAGAGACTACAAAGTTGCACGACGAACTATTCTTTGAAATAAATGACCACGCCGCTTATGAAGCGGTGAGAGCCGTACGGACTGAGCGGTGGAAATATATCCGGCGAATTGACGACCATCGCGTACCGGTTCTTCTTAATTGTGACAACGGTGAGAGCAAATCGCTGTGGCTAAACCATGGCTGGGAGGATCAACCCGTACCGGGAGAGGCGCTGTTCAATTTAGTGTTCGACCCGAACGAGACCAACAACCTCGCTGGCGATGCAGCAAGTCAAGAGATTCTGAAGGTGATGAGGGAGCGCTTAATGCGATGGATGAAAGCAAGCGACGATCCCCTGCTGAATGAATACACGCGTAGCCTATCGGACATTGAAAGCGAGCCAACCAACGGCGTGCTGTAAACTGATTCTTAGGAGGATGTTAATGCTCGAAATTGTAGATGAAGGAGTTATTTCACGTGAGCCGGGACGCGGCGCCTATATGCCGATTATAACGCCGTTGCCGGACGGAACACTCATCGCCAGTCAACACGTAGGCACTGCCTTGGGGGCAGAGGACAACTACATTGAGGTGCTCCGCTCCGTTGATAACGGCAAAACCTGGCTCAACGAGGGTAGTATCCATGGCGATGGGCATCCCGGTGACGACTGGAGTTACCGCGCGCCGAAGATAAGTGTTGTGCCTGACGGTCGACTGGTGATGGCTGCTACTCGCTTTGAAGCAAACAAAAAGCAACTGTTTGACCCGGAATCGGAAATCCTGCAGCGTCCGGAGATGCTGCTCTATTGGTCGGAAGACCAAGGACGCACATGGTCCGCACCCCAGGTAGTTTCCGTCGACCTCCCGCCCGAGAAGTACACCTGCAACGGCACCAGCGGAGTCGAGCAGCTTGCGCCGGATCGTTGGATGTACCCGCTGGAGACTTGGAAACCGGAAGGATACACGGGACCTCCGGATCAAAAAGCAGCGGCGGTGTTCTCCACTGACGGCGGGCGGACATGGGGAGAATTCACCATCGTCGCCGACGATACTTCAGGAGCGCTATTATGGTGGGATCTAACGTGCACCATTCTTCCGGACGGGGGCATCTACGGCATGTTCTGGGTGCACAAATACGGCACCTCCGGAGATGCGAACAATCACTGGATGACTTCAAAAGATGCCGGGCGCACATGGTCGGGACCACGCCCCACGAACTTGCGTGGTCAGGTGTGCTGTCCCATAGCGTTGCCGGACGGGCGGATAGCCACAATTTATAATTTTCGACACGATCCCCAAGGAATCCATATCGCACTGACCGATGATCGGGAGACGTATGACGTAGAGAACGAACTGGTCGTCTTTGACGCCGGGGCGGAGGCGTCACTCGGCACGCCTGACAGCGAAAACTTTCTGGCTGAACATCTGCTTATCGGGTTCGGTAAACCTGGCGGAGTGTTGTTGCCCGATGGCGACCTGATGACCTATTTCTGGTGCACCTCTGCCGGAGTCACGCACACCCGCTGGGTACGTCTGAGAATCCAAGATTAACGCCCCACAGTATTCTTGGCCAGCCACAATTTGTCCGGAAATCTCCAAGGGAGGAACAGCATGAACGATCCGCGATACAATTTATTGGCAGAAGATTTAGACAAACAGGGCGTCCGAATTGAGTCGATCAAAGCGCTGCTCAAGCGGCAGCATGTTGAAACACCGTCATGGGGATACGGTAATTCGGGAACGCGATTCGGCGTTTTCCAGCAGCCCGGGGCGGCGCGTAATGTGAATGAACGTCTGGAGGATGCCGCTACTGTTCATCGGTTCACGGGAATCGCACCGACGGTTGCCCTACATATTCCGTGGGATGAAACTGATGATTGGGATGGAATGAAACAGTATGCACGGGAACTCGGTATCGGTGTTGGGGCAATTAATCCGAATGTCTTTCAAGCACAAGAGTATAAACTGGGGAGCGTCTGCCATCACGATCCAGCTATCCGACGATTGGCAACAGACCACATGCTATACTGTGTCGAGATAATGAAGAAACTCGACTCCAAGCTGCTGAGTCTCTGGTTCGCGGACGGTACGAACTTCCCCGGTCAAGCTAACTTTAAAAAACGCAAACGCTGGATGCATGATTGTTTCCGTGAAGTATATGATGCTCTGACAGCAGATGGGCGAATGCTTATCGAGTATAAGTTCTTCGAACCCGCGTTTTACCACACCGACCTTGCGGATTGGGGCACGGCTTACGTTATGGCGACGAAGCTAGGTCCGAAGGCGCAAGTATTAGTCGATCTCGGGCATCATGCGCAAGGTACGAACATTGAGTTCATCGTCGCTTATCTGATTGACGAAGGCAAACTCGGTGGTTTTCACTTCAACTGTCGAAAGTTTGCCGACGACGATCTTACGGTCGGATCCGTAAATCCGCAGGAACTCTTTCTTATATATACCGAACTGGTGGCGGCGGAACTAGATCCGGACACGGACACAGACATTGCTTACATGATCGATCAGAGCCATAATCTAAAGCCGAAAGTCGAGGCGAGTATCCAATCTGTCTGCAATCTGCAAACCGCGTATGCGAGGGCATTGATTGTTGACCGAGACGAGCTAACGCAGGCTCAAGAAGCGGGCGAGATTATTGACGCTGAACGTGGCTTGCAACGCGCCTATGAAACGGATGTGCGTCCGCTTCTCGAACAGGTGCGCCTAGAGATGGGGCGCGATCCGAATCCATTGGAGGCGTATCGAAAAAGCGGCTATTTCGAGAAAATTAGCAATGCTCGTGTCGGCGGCAAGAGCCAGGGATGGGCGTAAACCAAACCGTGGCTAGAGTGTGATTTAGTGGTGTTCTCGCTTAGTATTTCATGCTTTCGAGACTGCACAAGAAACCGTTCTACCACGCCGGTAGGTGCGGTTTCTAACCGCACCTGCGCCTTACGCTTGCCACATATTTTTAGAAAGTAAACCGCTTAGTGCACATTATGTTTCCAGCAGCGCAACGCTAGTTTTGGGGAGGACAATTACATCTGAACCACAAGGGATATCTATCGCACTCGTTATTCGCTCGCTTGATCTGTTAGATTGTGAACGCAAACTAACAGTTTGCGGTACAAGCGCTCATCTGACACGCTTATGGTGACTACAACTAACAATTATATACAGGACTTATGCAGTTGAACACCCAGTATGAGCGATCTCCGAATCGCGGCCTCAATTCCCGTCGCACAAGGCCGTCCAAAGGGCGCGATAGTAATTCATGACACGTTCAGGATCGGGGCTACCCGGAATTTCAGCTAGACAGTAGCCATCGTATTTCACCTTCTTGAGCAACGAAAATAGCTCGCGCCATGGATATTCACTGCGATGCAACTCATTGATGTGGACTAACCGAATCCAGTCCTTAACCAGATCAAAGTTGCTTTTGACGGATCCGCCTTTAACTTCGCCAGGGTTTGAGTTCCAGCAAACGGACACATTCTCGTGGTCGGCAATCTCCATTATTGTACGGACATGCGGGAGATGGGAGGTCTGTCGCCCGTGAACTTCAAGGCGTATCTGTACACCAAGATTTTTGGCGAATTCCCCGCACTCCCGTAGGGAGTTGCCAATCTGATTCAACGTGGTCTGCTCCGGGACGCTGTCGGGTAAACCGTTCGGACGCACCTTGACACCGGGCGCCCCGACATCTGCCGCGAGTTGGGAATAAGTTTTAGTTCCTTCGATATTTTGTTTCAGTTCGTCGTTATCGGGTGAGTGGAATTCAAAGGCGCTGCCCAATCCGGCGAGTTCGATTGCGCTGTCTTCAAACTGATTTCGTACATTCCGGCGTTCCGCCGCAGAAAGGTTAACCTCAACGTTGTGCGCATGAGTGGTGCGTAATTCCACGCCCTGAAAACCGGTCGCTTCGCAGCGTTCGATGATTGTTGGAATATCCCACTCCTTCGCTATATTGTATGTCACTAAGCCAAGCTTCATCGTCTTCCTCCTAGACTACGGATAATGTGCTATGGTAGCACAACCCGTCCGAACCGTCTAGGACAAAGTATTAAACAACGCTAGTTGCTACCTTTAACAGAGAAACCGAGTTTTTGGTTCACGTTCGCTAAATTAAAGGTAAATTGTTTCGATTTTCGTCAATCTCGTGTTTCCACGTGTGAAAAAACTCGGTTTCGGTGCCCCGTCGGACAAAGGTGACAACTTGGGTTAAACAACATTCCCAGTGCTGAAGTCGCTGCCGCACCGACGCATTGTTGAAAAAACGTCGCACATTCGTGCAAGATCACTCATTGCAGGGTAAATAAGAAAGGCTAGTCTCATGACCAAACCATATCGAGTTGGGATTATCGGATGCGGGGGTATGAGCAAAAATCACGCAAAGGCTTATACCGAAAACCCGAGGACAACGCTCGTTGCAGCCATGGATATCAGTAAGGAATCCGCGGCAAAACTGGCACAAGAATACTCCATCCCGGCAGTTTATACCGACTACAACGAACTGCTGGAAAAAGAGGACTTGGACATAGTGAGTATCGTGACCTGGCAAGGTGTACGCGCCGAGATTACGATTGCCGCCGCAGAAGCGGGTGTAAAAGGGATTCTGGGCGAAAAACCGATGGCATCCTGTCTAGGCGAAGCAGACGACATGATTGAAGCGTGCGAAAAGCATAGGGCTAAACTTGTCATCGGACATCAAGGACGTTTCTCGCCGAAGAATGTAGAAATTCGTAGGCTTATCCGCGATGGCGCAATCGGACAACCGACACTGCTGCACGGCAGGTCGAAACCCAATGCCGGGTTGCTCAATATTGGAACGCATGTTATCGACGGGTGGCGCTACCAGTTGTCGGACCCGGAAACCCTGTGGGTTATAGGGCAAATATCGCGCACAACCGACAAGTGGGAACGCCGCACCCTTTGCGAAGATTTGTGCATGGGCCTCATCTGTTTTGAAGGAGGCGCAAGGGGCATATATGAAAGCGATTTGCCCGATCCGGCTATCTCCGGCACTGCGATCTACGGAACTTCGGGACAGATTGAAAACGACACTGATGGTAGGCTCGTGATTCAAACTGGCGAAAGCAAAGGGTGGACGGAGATACAAACATCGCCAGACGGGACGAATCAGTTTCAAGAACTAATCGATTGGATGGAGGGAAAAATTCCCGACCATCGCAGCAGCGGGCGGCAGGCGCGATACACCATGGAAATCATGATGGCAATCTACGAGTCGCTGCGTATCAAGAACGTAGTGAACATGCCGTTGGAGACCAAAGAATCTCCGCTCGAATTGATGGTGCAGGACGGAACACTTCCGGTGCTCGAAGAGGGGCGTTACGATATTCGCAGGGCATTCCCGGAGCAGAAGTAGAACAGGACTGGGAGTCTGGACGGGCGGGAAGATTGGAAGGGAATTCTCCAATCTTCTGCTTCAACGGGGATCTTCGATTATCAAACCGAAGATGATCAATCAAACGAATAGTGAGCGATCAATCGAGTGAATAACGAGTGCGATAGAAACCCCATAGGGATCCATCGGCGATTCATCAGTCACCGAGTTCCCTTCTTATCTTCCTTGTCTATAGATGGCCGACAGTTTCATTTTTCTGCCCCAGAGAGAGCGCGGCATTTTTTTAGAAAAACGCATTCCTTCCAGAGGAATGACCTATTGAAGGTGGAGTGAGATGTAATCTCCCGCGACTAGCGATTGAGTCCCCCAAAATAAGATATGAAAAATCTGGAGTTTAGAATCGAGATCGTCAGAGTTTGGTGCGGGTATGTTATCCTATCTCAGCATGGTATCGGCACTTAGAGCATTTGAAACGGTTGAAATGATACGATTATCGAATGGAGATTCACGATGTTTCGTCTGACTGTACTTCTGGTGGCTGGTCTAATGTTAGCGTCGCCAGCATTTGCACAACAGGTCAAAGAAGATGGAGGTTATGAGTTGGCTAATTACTTAACTCCTCAAAAAATAGCAAAGAAAGCGCTGGAAGCAACAGTTCTTCTTGTTATGGTAGATGCTAACGGTCAGCCGATTGACGAAGGGAGTGGATTTTTTGTGCGATCGAATCTGATTGCGACCAACAACCATGTGATTCATAAAGCTGCAGATGGCTTTGTGAAGCGAATAGGGGATGATACCGAGTTCGACATTGAAGGCGTTATCGCAACTGATACGAAACATAATTTGGCGATTTTGCGCGTGTCCGGTTCTAGTATCATGCCTCTCCCCCTAGGAGATAGTGACTCTGTTAAAATCGGTGATGTCGTTCATGTAGCAGACAACCCCGAAGGATATAAAGGCACATTCTCGGGCGTTATTACCAGCGGTATTCTTGGGAGCGATGCAGACAACGACAAGTTGCTTCAGATAGCTGCAACGATTTCTCCGTGTAGCAGTGGGGGACCGGTGCTAAATTCTTCGGGTAAGGTGATAGGCGTTGCCGTTTCTAGTGTGATGGCAGAACAGAATCTCAATTCAGTCGTGCCCTCAAACTATCTTGATCTGCTACTCAATTCCGCTGGCAAACATTCACTGAAACCGTTGTCTGAAGGAAAACAACCAAAATCTCCCGAATCATGTTTCAGTAGTGGAATTGCGAGGCATAAGTTAGGACAATATGAGGCAGCGATTTCGGACTTTGACACTGCAATACGACTCAGTCCTGATGATGCCGACACCTACCTCAATCGGGGATATGCAAAGGGTGAGTTAGGACAATATGACGCTGCGATTTCGGACTATGACACTGTAATACGGCTCAAACCGGATTATGCCGACGCCTACCTCAATCGGGGAGTTGCGAAGGGTAAGTTAGGACGATATGACGCTGCGATTTCGGACTTTGACGCTGCGATACAGCTCAAGCCTGATTTTGCCAAAGCCTATGTCAATCGGGGAGGGGCGAAGGGGAGCCTAGGACAATATGAGGCAGCGATTTCGGACTTTGACACTGCAATACGACTCAGCCCTGATGATGCCGACGCCTACCTCAATCGGGGAAGTGCGAAGGGTGGGTTAGGACAACATTTCGCAGCAATTTCGGACTTTGACGCTGCAATACGGCTCAGGCCTGATTTTGCCGAAGCCTACCTCAATCGGGGAATTGCGAAAGGAAAGTTAGGACAATATGAGGCTGCGAAAGCTGACTTTGACGCGGCGCTACGGCTCAAGCCTGATTTTACCGAAGCCTATTACAATCGGGGAGTTGCAAAGCGTAAGTTAGGACAATATGATGCTGCGGAAGCGGATTTTGACACTGCGAAACGACTCAACGTAGAACAGTAAGCTGGTCAGAATACTACCAGTGCTCAATTGTGGTATGCTTGAACCGGAATTCTTGTTTCCGCACTTAGAGCAAGTGTAAGAGGTGAAAAGGAATGATTGAAGAATGGTTAAGGGTTATCGCTTCGCTGGTTGGATTTGCGAGGTTGTGGCGGAGACTCACTACCACAATGGCAACGAAAGCTGAATTAAGAGACGTATGAGACAGACCTGTTTCTCGAAAGGAGATTCACGATGTTTCGTCTGATTGAACTTCTGTTGGTTGCTCTTATGTTAGCGTCTCCAGCATTTGCGCAACCCGTGAAAGAAGATGGAGATCATGAGTTAGCTAATCACTTCACTCCTCAAGAGATAGGAGAGAAGGCGTTAGATGCAACAGTTCTTCTTGTTGTGACAGATGCTAAGGATCAGCCCATAGGCGTAGGTAGTGGATTTTTTGTGCGATCGAATCTGATTGCGACCAATAAGCATGTGATTGCTAACGCTGCCGGTGGCGTAGTGAAGCGCGTAAGAAATGATACCAAGTTCGACATTGAAGGTGTCATGGCAACTGATGAGAAACATGATTTGGCGATCTTGCGCGTGTCTGGTTCTAGTATCTCGATTCTCCCATTAGGAGATAGTGATTCTGTATCGATCGGCGATGTCGTTTATGTGGTAGGCAATCCAGAAGGATTTGAAGGCACATTCTCGGACGGTGTTATCAGTGGTGTACGTGGTAGTAATGCAGACAACGGCAAACGTCTTCAAATGACAGCGCCGATTTCTCCGGGTAGCAGTGGGGGACCGGTGCTGAATACTAGGGGTGAGGTGATAGGTGTTGCCGTTTCTAGCGTTATTGGTGGGCAAAATATCAATTTCGCCGTGCCATCGAACTATCTTGGCTTGCTCATCGGTTCGGCTCGTAAGCGCAGCCCGAAACCGTTGTCTGAAGGGAAAAAATCAATATCGGCTGAAGCTGAATTTTATTACGTTAGTGGTATGACGCGGTATCAGCAATTAGGACAACATGACGCAGCGATTGCGGACTTTGACGCGGCGATACGGGTTAAGCCTGATTATGCTGACGCCTATTTCGGTCGGGGAGCTGCGAAGGCGGACTTAGGGCGATATGACGCAGCGATTTCGGACTATGACGTTGCAATACGGCTTAAACCGAATTATGCCGACGCATACATAGGTCGGGGAGCTGCAAAGGGAAGGTCAGGACAACACTTCGCATCAATATCGGACTATGACGTTGCGATACGGCTGAAGCCTGATTATGCCCTCGCATATGCCAATCGGGGAATTGCAAAAGCTGAGTTAGGACAACACTCCGCAGCGATATCGGACTATGACGTTGCGATACGGCTTAAACCGAATTATGCCGACGCCTATGTCAATCGAGGAATTGCAAAGGCTGAGTTAGAACAACATTTCGCAGCGATTTCGGACTATGACGTTGCGATACGGCTTAAACCGGATTATGCTCTCTCTTATGTTGGTCGGGGGATTGCAAAGGCTGAGTTAGGACAACATTTCGCCGCGATTTCGGACTATGACGTGGCAATACGGCTCAAACCGGATTTTGCCCAAGCTTATTTCAAACGAGGAAATGCGAAATATGATTTAGGACACCATGAGGCTGCGGAAGCAGACTGGATAACTGGAGCACAACTAATCCTGAAACGGTAGACTGCCAAGGTACTACGAGTGCCCTGTATTGGTGTGGTTGAACTGTTATCTTTGTATTGGCACTTAGAGCAAGGATGTATTATGATTGCGATGCTCTGGTGGAGACTCTCAACGTCAACAGCAACAAAAACCGAATTGACTGCGGTAAAGACCAATCGTGATGCGAATATAGCTGGGATGAAGGCAGACCTCAAGGATGATATTGTCGACATCAAAGCGGACATGAAAGCTGGATTTCTAGCGGATATAGCTAAAGTAAAATCAGGCATGACAGACCTAAAGGCATATATGAAAGCGATCTGCCTGTACCCGCTATTTCCGGAACTGCTATCTACGGAACACTCGCAGTGTTCATAGAGGGCCGTTACGATAGTCGTAGGGCGTTCCCGGAGCAGTAGAAGAGTAGGACTGGAAGGCTGGAAGGGAGGGAAGATTTAGAAGGGAATCCTCCAATCTTGGAGAGGAGCGCGGATTCGTAGGCAGGGGTGACCGGAAAAACCTAGCCTATCGTGATCATGACGGGACACGACAAGGATGTTACCGCCATAAAAGAACTGGTCAAAGAGGGGCCGTTGACAGACGTTTTTACCGCAGAGGAACGCGCGAATCCGCGGGGATATATCGTGGAACGGGGCGGGAGGTTTCTATCAACGAGTGTCGTCGAAGTTTGCGTATCACAAAGGGATTTCGATTGGCAGCCGATTAGCCGTTGTGTATAATCGCAAAGATTACATGTGTGATGGAGACCGTGGAAGTCGATAGTCGGGCGAGGCTGCGAGATAGACAATTACCCGACGTGCATAGGTTCAAGACCAACTTGTTGGTCCATACCCGACGTACGGCGGGAATACCGACAGGAGCGACTACCGTCGCTTAACCATAAAGGAGTCGCTTGTGGACAGAGATGAGGTCCTAGAAAACTCTGAATTTGAATCCTATTGGCTTACCCATGCAAACCCAGACGCGGTATTTGAATGGTTAAAAAAGCGAAAGCGGAGGGATTCCGACAGAGATGAAATAATTGAAGAGATTTTAGTAGTACGCCATGAACCGTTAATTGACCTTGGTTTGGCATTGTATTGCAAGCTCTCAGGCGAAACCGCGCTCAACTTTTATGGATATGGCGATGTGACGATAAAGCGAGCGTTATTCGCTGGTCCTTCTGTCCGACACAGTATTGCAGAAACCTTCGGCAACTTCTGGTTGGATGATGTTCTCGCGGAAATGTTATCCTCTTTTGATGACAATTTTGAATCCTTGAGGCTGCTGTTTTCAAATGAGTTTATCTACGAGAAAACACTGTGCGACTTATACGAGAGAAAAACACCTTTCCACGAATTAGCGGATGAGCAATGGCTTAACGCCATAGCGTGTACTACGCAAAATCCTTGCATGGATGGTTTACGCTATAAAGTGTTTGACTACTCCGACCGAAGTTATGATAAATGGGAATCCGCGTGGCAACTTTTTGCATCCGTACCCGTAAACGATCTTTCTGCAAACGTAATGGCAACTCTGGGCGAAACAATCGCACCGCGTGGCAGGAGGTTGATTCCAGGCGCTCGTTACCATTTAGATGTGCATCAGACAATAAAACGATGGCGTAAAGCCGATGAAGACGACGAATACGGACGGTACCGCGGATGCCGGGCGGCTTTGGGTAGATTATTGGACAAGGATGAATTAAAAGACAGTGATGATATTGCGCTGAGGCAAGCCTATTATAATGGACTTGTCTGGCATCAACGCTCGCCGGATGACGTAGAGCATGCTTTCGAAAAAGACAAGGAAAATTTTCTTGAGGTAGTTGTAGCAAACGATCTGATTTATGCTAATGAAGATGTCAGAAAGGCATTTTCAGCCTGTTGTGATGAATATACAAGGGGTGATAATGATATGTATTATTCGTTTTCCGCGCGGCGTAATGACTATCAGGAAAAGTTGGAACAAGAGCACCCCGAATGGTTTTCCGAGTTTGGAGAAGATCCTCGCTTTGATTTGGTTAGCGATCTTCAATTACGAAATGAAAAACGTCTTGTGTTTCTTCAAAATAAGATAAAAAAACTTGAGAACGCAATTATCGGCACAGAAACAGAATCCGAATTCGGAGACAATGAAGATGACGAGATTTGGACGTTAGAGGACGAGAGACAACCGCTGCTAAATCGAATAAAGGCTGAGATATTGCGTTCGAAGAAGCAAGTGATGTCGCACATTTCGTCTGAGTTGGCTTCGTTAGTTGGCTGGGCTATCGTCGCACTTATTGTGGCAGTCGTAATAATCTTGATTGTAGATTAGAATGCCCTACTTCACATAAGAAGGAGAATCAATAGCAGATAACAAAACTAGATATATCCAAGAAATACCCGTCAGCCCGGAGCAAAGGCGAGGAATTTAATGAGATTGATAAATTCCTGAAGTGAAAGGACAAGGCGCGACCGATAAAAGAACAATCTAAGACCGCCAAGGAAATCATTCTAGTCACCGCTATATCCGCTGCCATAGCCACCGTTATAAACAGCATCGTAGGAAACATTGTACCACTTCCAACCCGACCAGTTAGCTTCGACTGAATCAAGCCTTCGTAGAACGCTACCAGTCAACATTCGGCATTGAACCGACCCATGGTTGTTCAATCCTACTCTCCGCTTCTGTTCCTATTCACTGGAATCGTCGTGGCACAATCAACAGACACTGTAGCACCGGATACTATGGCAATTCGCAACGCTTCCGCGACGGTGGAAAACCTTGATACTAATTTGGGGCTGTTCTTCTTCAATCCCGACGGCGAGGCGCTTTATGAGCCGGTGACGCTGATGGTTAAGGACGGGGTTTTGGAGATTTTCGGCTCTGGTGGCATATAGCAACGTGACGTGCGATAGTTCACTGTTGGAATCAATCTCATCACCTGACATAGTCGACCAAACACAATGTTATCTTTTCGGTTCTAGCCCCTGACGACCGGTTTTCCCCGTGACCGAACGCTAGGAAAAACACCAGCAGGCCTTGATAGCTTGTTAGCGTTTTTTGTCTGAGGATGTTTACATTGTGCGCTAAAGTTGAATTTTTATTTCCTCCAATTTACTTTTAAGTTCTGGCGAGACATTTGATTTCAAGAGCCGTTCAACAATTTTCTCCACAGTAGCATGACGTTTGTAGTGCGGTATGTCGCAATTCCACAGATAAATCATCAACTGTGCTACGGCTTGAGGATGTTCAGGGTGATTCTCCCATGTTTTGTCTGTCACGAGACGAGCTAGAATCCTCGTATGTTTCCAGGAAGGACACGGCATTTGGATAGCAAGAGCTACAACTTCAGGGAACTCTGTATTCAACTCCGATAACCAGTCGAGCATGTGTCCAGCTTCGTCAGATGATATACGCGGAGCCGGTTTTCCATCCAAACGATCCTGCCAATAATCTTTGAGCCAGCGCTGCCACAATTCTTGCTTTTCGCTGTCATCCATGTGCTCTAGACGATTCGTGACCTTTGATGCAAAAATCTCCGGAATCGTGTGATTGTCACCGTGTTGACGCGTAGGTTCTCTATTTGCAGGCTGGAGTTGGTCGTGCTTGAAAAGTTTGGGAATCCACGTGCTGAGAACCTCATCAACGACATATACAAGCATGACAATATAGTATTCGACGAACTCATAGCGTTGATTGTATAGGTCGGAGCCAATCCGAGTAACTGCATTGAGAAACGGTTTTTCTAGTGCCTCCGCGACAGGTGGTGAAAGGCGTCCCGTTGCAACAAAGCCATCCCACGCTGCTTGGAAGTCAGGACTGTCTAGGTCAAAAAGGGGTAGGAGTTGTTTTCGGGTCCACTCTTTATCGACAGCCAATAGAAAGGTTAAATGACTCGTCAGAATAGACTTCCCTAAGCCACCAATCGGCGACGCATCTTTTATAATTTCTGCCAAGGGTTGGCGATAATTTTCACTAAGAGTTGTCGGTGTCGGGGCCTGGTGCTGCCGCCAGAGCGAAGCTGCGGAGAGCCAATAATTGGTAAGCCCCCATACAGGATGATTCATACTCACGTTAAACCATCCGCGCTTTACATCAATAGAAACGGTGCGGTCAAGGCTTTTCCATAACTCCTCAGCTATTCTGTTGGCTTGGGGGAGCAACTGAAGCGCGTAGGATGGCCCGCCGTTCTTCACGAGTGCGTAAAGCGCATCCGCTATTCCACGGCTATGTTTCGGGTACAACTGAGTACAGCCAAGCCAAGAGAGTATTTGGCGATGTTGGTCTTCTTCTAACTCCATCTGTCTCCACGTGTCTACCAGAGGGGACCAGAGATAAACATTCCATTTTCTTGTTCTACCTAATGCTCTCGCCAAGCCAAGGCTCCAATCACAATTTAGTCTTGTCGCTTCTGAGAGAATCCGAATAAGCCCTGCGCGTGTTGGCCCATCCTCTTCTGCGTCTTCGACGGACAGCAGTTTGTCCACCCAATAGGTTGGCGGCTTTTTTAGCAGTTCTTCGGCTGTCCAAAGCCTTGGAAGACTTACCCAACCTGATTCTATCCAAGATGTAAAGTCCGGATGATTCTTCGGTTTGAAGTGTGGGTATTCCGTCAATGCCTCGTCCCTAGCTTTTTTGACGAGGGTGCAAGTAGGATCCGATTTGTGTAACCAATCATACCAGTCGAAATGTGCTCTTGCCGTAATCTCCTCCCTATCTGAGTGTTCTTCGTGTGGAAAACGGTACGATTGCACCTTTTTGATGAATGCAATTCGGCAATCCGAGCGAACTCCGGGATAGGAGTGCCGTACGGCCTGATATGTTTCGTGGTGAATAGCATAGTCGTGCACGTCGACATGCTCTAGCAGCCACTGGATTTTGTCATCTGCTTCTAGGTCGGTGCGTTGGGATAAGCTATGTATTGCCAACCGTCGTTGCAAGGATGAGTCGGATTTCGCGAGCCGATTACACCAAGGGGCGGCCACGTCTGGTTCATGCGTCGCCAACCAGTCTAGGCAATCACGTGCCACATCAATCACCACATCGGTGTCGTGGCCACTTACATTCTGGTCGTGAGATTCAATGGCAGAGCGTAATGTACTGGCGCGCTCTAACAAGCGAGTGGCCCGACCAAATGCGCGATGAAAGAAATACTGGTTCTCCAGACATCTGATTACTCGCTCAAGCAACTGCTGCGCGATTTTAGGTAAGTTTGGCCTCAACCCTTCTTCCCACACCATGTTTAATTCGTCGTATTTACCGACAAGCGCCGCTTCCAAGCTAATTTGAAAAGCCTCTCCGATCTCAAGATTTTCTTCAGTATCACCGCGGGGAAGATAATGATTTTCTTCTATCAATAATCGACTCAGTATCATAGCGTCGAATATCAGCAATACTTCTTCAATCATTTTGTGTATAATGCAACGTCGAGCGATTGATGTCAAACAATCGCTTGTGAACACGTAACTCCCATCCTGCGCTTCCCCATCCTCCGGAGCAGTGGATAATAGCAATGCGATCCACTGCGATAGCATTGCCGTATCTGGCAATGTTTCATTGCTGCTTCCGATCTTCCGGGCAATATGCTCCCAGAACGTCGAATGGAGGCGCGTGCGATGTCTGCTAATGAGAAGGAACATCAGCTTCGGATGATTTTCCAAATACCGATCTACCAACCACCAAGATAAAATTCTGTCGCTATGTTGTAACTGACCGGTGCCAAACAGTGGAGTTAAGTACCCACCTTTGTCAAGCCACTCAATCCAATCTGGATGTGACGCGCTTTTTGTGAAGAATTCGATCTTTGTTTCATCTTCAAGGGCATGAGCGATAATTCCCTCATCCTCTTCGTTTAGTTCATGAGGTGGCTTATCGGCAATCGCAGAAATTTCACGCTGCCAACCAACCATTCCACGTCGTACATAATCGGCAAGTTTGCTGATTGCCTTGTCAAGTTCGCTATGATCATTCTCGTCATGCTGCGTGTACGGAATCGTCTCAATTTTCAAATGCATCCAGCGTTGATGGTCGGCTATGATTTTGGGCACTAGTGCGTAACGCTGCAATCCTTCTCTTTGTGGTGGCAAGGCGCGTACCAAATAGTTCATGACTGTGTCGCTATGGCTGTAGCCGACAAAGAGAATCGTGAAATTATTATACAATTCAACGAGAAAACGTCTTGCCCACCCCTCGTTCAAATACGCGCGACCAAAATCTGTGTCCGTAAGTATCATCTCGTCGGCATTGGCGATGGATCCATGAACATGAACAATCCCGTTGAACTTACGTCCCAACGGCAATGCGGGGGCACAGAATACTGATGGAGTATTGTCAAATGCTCCCTCTGCCGCCTGTTCAAACAGAAGATCGAAGTTTGTAGTAACTAGATGAACCGGTAGATCTTTGCGATAGAGCCGCAGAAGCTCTTGATGAAGTGGCGTCGGTTTCAAGCCTTCAGGGGAAAGTACTTTTTTTGCAATGTCATAAACCTCCACGCCATCATCGTGCAAGCGTCCGAGGAATTGCTCAAGATTTTCTTTTTCGTCTCTGACTTTGTTGCTGCGTTCCGCTATTGCCTTGGTTAAGGAACAGAAGTCAGGCAGGCAGGCGGGTTCACCCATTGAGACACCAGCTCCGGCAAACACCACGAGCTTGTTGTCACGCAAGGCGTCTAAAAGGGGTTTGGGAAAGTCAACATTGGCTAGTTTCATATTGTTACTTCATCATTTCTTTCATAGGTCTATTTTATCGGTCCTCCAGTTCCTTGTGAATCGTGTCTAACAACTGAACATGAGTAGTATTGATGGCTTTACGGGTAGGTTCGTCGACGTAAACGGATTCGCTCTTGCCCTCTTGAACTGTCTTGCTGAGGTGGATTGTGAGCGCGCTTTTCATTTTTGATATTGACCGTGACCGCGGTCCCAAACCGTCATGACGAATACCTGCCAATGTCCGAGTGGTGATTGCCCAACGACCTGCTGACTAACATTCGTGGGCTGCCATTTGACGGCAGCCACGACTTGCGAGGTTGTTGCAGGCGATTTGCCGGATTCATGAAGATGGGTAAGAAACTCGGCAAGCACCGCATCATTCAATTCGCGCGGGTTAGCCACAGTGGATAGCCAAGTATCCAATTTGGTTAACGCACGGCTATAGGCAGCGAGCGTGTTATTCGAGACGCCGCGCTTAATCAATTCCTTTGTGGAGTCACTGATGTTAAGCGAGTTTTCCTGTTTTACTGCCAATTCGTTCACGATATTCACGCCTTCACTTCATATGATTCCCATCCTTATCCCAAGTGGATACCACGCCGTTCCCAGTCTCGGTGACGCTCATTAGCGCTCTGAGTTCGCGTTGGTGTCGGTCACGTGCATGACCGTCCCTCTTCCCATACACGCCGACCTGACCGCCGTGTCCACCAATGTTCATCGCCGCCCCTAGTCCGTTCGTGTGATACACGCCGACATGACCGCCATCTTCATTGATGCTGATGTTGACACCATTGCCGTGCCTGCCATGCGCGATAATGCGGCCGCCATATCCATTGACGCTGATGCTCACACTCCTGTCGCCCTTGCCATACCTGTCGTCCTCGCCATACACGCGGATGTGCCCTCTACTTTCACTGGCGAAGATTCTCACACCTAGATCGTTTCTGGAATACACGCGGACGACTCCGCCATCTTTAAGGGCAGCGATGCTCACCCTCCGCGTCCTATCTGGCCCCACCACTTCCAGTTCCGCACAGGTTATCTTACCGAAGTTGACATCCGATTGACTTTGCGCTCCCAGTGGAGACAACGAGCACACCACCAGCGTTAGAACTGCCCCGACACAACCCCCTATAATCGCATAACACCGCTCTTTGCCGTTCATAATGAATCTCCTTTAGTCTATGAGAATGAAGAGGAACCTTTTAACTGTTCATACGACGTAGTATAGATTTTCTGCGGGCAAAAGTCAAGGTGTGTACATGTCGCACAGATATGTTGAGAATACCTTGCGAATATGCTATACTAGCCCCGTTTTTGCGAGAGAAGGTATGTCTTTATTATGGCACGACGATATCGAGATAAATGAACTCCCTCACCGACGATGACATTCACCAATTCAACCATGAGGGATACCTCGTGTTCGAGGGGCTGTTAGACGATGCCCGCAACGAGCGTATCAAGCGTGACGTGGATCAACTCATGGAGGATCGGAAGAATCCGAGCAAACAGGCGGTTCCGATGCGCTACCCGGAACTAGGCCTGTTGACTTCGGAACCCGCCATTGTAGATCGGGTAGCAGCTCTCATGGGCGGGGATCAGTTTGTTCACCATCACATTCATGCCACCTGCCACATGCCGGGTGAAAAGGGCGTGGCGTGGCACCACGACTACGAGCAACTGCCCCAAACAAATCGCTCGCACCTCATGGTGCACGTCTTTATGTATCATTCCGGACTGAACGGCGAAGTCGGGGACCTGCTCGTGCTTCCGGGATCGCATACGAAAACCATGAATAGGGATGCGTTTCAGCAGTTTGGAACTGCCGATCTTCCGGAATCGCGCACCATCAATAATCTTGCCCCCGCGTCCGTTGTCATTGTCCACTCCGCGCTGCAACATGCGCGCCGCGCCAAACCCGCCAACTTGGAATCCAAACGCTATTTTGTTGACACATCCTATTGCCAATATGGAATCGTTTGGCCCACAATCCGTCAGTTCCAGCAGTACAACAATATGGCGCTAGAACTCGGGTGGGATCGAAACGGAAAATACGCATTTCTCTACGAAGAAGGTCATTTCTTTTTCAAAGAGGAACAGGAATCAGCGTTCGAAAGCAAAAATCAGGGCAGTTTGGCAATGCAACTGTAGGAGCGACCTCCCGGTCGCGATTTGCTGAACCGGACAGCGTTTGCTCCGAGTGTTGGTTTGCCGCAATGATTTGCAAATACGACATCTAGCATCACGCATTCCAAATACCTGTAAACATGAATCCAGATGACAATCAGAATAAATACTAGAAAGCATTTGTAGGGTGGGCATTGCCCACCATTATTCGGCTTAAATGTCCAATGTGGAGTGAAGTATGCAAGAATTTGAGAGAGACAAACATGCCCGATTTAAAATTTGACCCGGAAGCACCAACCCCGATAGGGCTGCACAAGCAGCTATTTGTTGACGATTTCATCGTGGCGAAGAAAGATAATGTGAGTTTAGAAGTGGGTGAGGCGAAAAAACACGGTGTCGTGATGGAGCCGACCCTAGAGACGGATTTTCAGTCCGGCGCGATTCACGATGGACCGGATGGCGGTTTCGGTTTTGAATCGCCTTTCTGTTGGTTTTTCTCGCCCCACTGGGATTCCGATAAAGCTATGTTCCGCCTGTGGTATATGGCGGGAAAACGGGCGGGCACCGGGCTGTCATATGCGGAATCGACCGACGGTTTCAACTGGACCAAACCCATAATTTCCAAAGATGGCGAGAGCAATCTCGTCAATTGGAACGCGCCTGTCCCCATTCTCAACCAGGATAAAAATATTGACCTGCTTGATATCGGGCTAGACGGTACGACCGTCACCATCGATCCAAGTTTGGAATACGGATCGTCGGAGAAGTACAAAGTCGCATTTTATCCGAACAGTGGCGGTATCGACGGCAAGACGCGTTTGGGATATTCGTCCGACGGTATCCATTGGAACCTTTACCACGATGGCTACCCGGTAACGGAGCGGGCGGCGGACACAAACAACCAGATTCTCTGGAATCCGATGACAAATCGCTACCTGCTGCACTGCCGCCAAGATTTTGAAGGTGCCGGGGGAATTGGAGAATACCGCGGCGTCCGCATCATGGAGCATGCCGAAGGGAACGACCTTCTGAACCATCCGACAGCGTGGAAAACCCTCACGACATTTGTATTGGACGATCCGGACACGAGTATAATTCCGGGCACCGAAACTCCCGTCTACCAGATCCATACCTTTCCGATGTGGTACTATGAAGGCGTATGGTTTGGCATGACAGATATTCTGGCTGCCACCAACAAGCATGTTACCGATGGCGACCAAGATTACCACACCTCTCACGAACGAGGCGTATGGGAATTTTACATGGCGCCATCTCGTGATGCGGTCACCTACGATTTCAGCCCAGCTGCCTATCCGCGGAAACCGCTCATCCCGCGCGGTCCGGCGGGCAGTTTCGACAAGGATTGCGTGCGTCCACCTTCGAACATCGTTACACACAAGGACGAGCACTGGGTCTATTATCTGGCGACAAACGAACGATGGGGTTGTCATCGATGGGACGCGCGGCTTGCGCTTGCCAAGTTACGTCTCGACGGGTTCTTCTTTCTCGAAGCGAAGGAGAAGCCGGGAACGGTCGTGACTCATCCGTTTTTGCTTGAGGGTGATAAGCTACAAGTTAATGTTGATGCGTTGGACGGCTATGTGATGGCAGAATTGCTTGAAGCATCCGGCAAACCCATCCCCGGTTTCTCGGGCGACTCGGCAAAAGTGTATCGCGGGTTCGACAATCTGCGCCTTGAACCAATCTGGAACGGGGGTGCCGATTTATCGTCGTTGCGAGGCAAAGAGGCACGGCTCAAATTCCATTTGAGCAATGCGAAGTTGTACGCTTTCCAAATTTGTTAATCGTTGCCGGTTCTTGTAGAATCAAGCGAATGAATAATGAGTAAGATTTTCTATAGCCTTCCCTATTCGGTCAGTTGATCGATAGGGATTCCTGCAATCTCCAAATCGCGATCTGCGCGTCCCTCGTAGGTGCGGTTTCTAACCACACCGGTTCAACAACCGTGTGTGAGCGATCTCCGAATCACTACACTCGGTTTGTGTAACGTTCTGGCTGGTAAACGGCGAAGACTCTTGGTACAAGTAGTTATCGAGAGTAAGTTGGATTTACAGTTCACAATCTATCTCTGTCAATCAGGCAAAAGGAACAACAACAGATGGATTTTTACTACATCAATACGAATGACGGCTATCACGAAAAAGATACTTATAAGATGTGGCTGAATCTCGGATATGCTTTCACCAACGGGCAGCAGCGTTACGGGGCAAAACTTGGAACGCTCCAGCCGGGTGATTTGGTATTCATGTACGTTTCGGGCAAGGGAATCAAGGCTGTGGGGATGGTCATCAAAGAATGGGACGGTATTGAGTACCGCCAACCGATAATTTCAAGCTCATCCGCCAACAACGAGTTTCGCATTCAGGTTAATTGGTTCATCGTTCCTCCCGATGATTTTGTGCCTTCTTCGAAAGTGAAGGAGATTATGGGATATGATTTTGTGCAGACTTGCGCACGCATCAACAAACGCGCCGCAGCCGAGAAAATCCTCCGACATACGTTGCAGATGCTGGAATAATGCGGGGGCAGCCTGGCATGTTAATTTTTAATTTGCATTGAAATTTAGAAAGGGAGAAGATTATGCGGAGGAAAGAGCTTTTGTTTGCGGTGATAGGCGGTATTGTTGGGGCATTGGTGATGATGGCGCTGGGTTTTGGCGTGTCGCTGTCCGCGCAAAGCGGCGGGGATGCCAACTTCGGTAAAATAACGTGTACAGAGCTTGAAGTGCTGTATTCAAATGGACTGCGTAGGGTGCGGATAGCTGGGGACGAACATGGTGGAGAAATTGAAATATGTGGTAGGAGTGGAAACCGCCGTATTCATTTTGACGGTTGGCTTCATGGCGGAGTTATTGCAATTCGGGGACGGAATAAAGATAAGGTTACGAGCATACGTCCAGGCTTTATATTTCTGCAGTCTGGCGAGGAATGGCCACACATCACAATTGATACAGTATCAGGTATTCGAATCAACAGAGGTGTATTACAAGATTTGGTAGAGTTAGGCGTTGATGAAAAAAGTGGGGCTGGGTATGTTAGGGTGTCTGACAAGGCCTTCCGGCAACGTGCAGGGATGAGCGTCGGCGAACATGGGGGAGAGGTTCGCGTGTTTGGCCAAGATGGCAAACCCCGTGCGAGTATGGTTGCCGACGAATATGGAGGAGTAATAGCCGTGTTAGAAAATTTCAGTCCAAGTGCGGCGATGTATAGCGGCGAAGTTGGGGGGGCGGTTTTCGTGTATGACAAAAATAACACCAGTGCGAGTATAAGCGTCGGCGAAGATGGGGGGGAGGTTGCAGTGAATGGCAAAGATGGGACACAACAAACGCGTATCCATACCACTGAAAACGGGGGGCGCGTTGACGTGTTTGGGAAAGGTAGTAGTAAATCGCGGGCTGCCATGGGCGTGAACGAGTATGGGAACGGCGTGGTCAAAACGTGGGACAAAAACGGTTATAGCTTGAAGTGAAGTAATGAATCATGAACGAATTGGCAATCAAACAGGAAGGCGCACTGGCTGTGAGTCTACGAAGGGACTGATCCATGCCAGCGTATCGGAGAATTTGCTCTAACTCAGAAAAGGAGAATGTTATGCGAAGGAAAGAGGTGTTGTATGCGGTAATGGGCGGTATTGTCGGGACAGTTCTAACGATGGCGGCGGGTTCGTTCTCGCCGCTCGGCGCGCAAACGGAAGGGCCAGATGCGGAGTTTGGAGAGATTACCTGTAGGCGCATGAAAGTAGTCGATCCTGACAGTGGTAATACAAAGGTTACTTTGGGGATTCATGGGACCAGTGGTTTTATCGCGGTTAAAGGGGAACCTTCTAGTGGACTTTTCGTGGAGACAGCCGGTGTTTTCATTTCTGCCTCTAAAGACAGAGGCGGGGTTAGGGTTTATAGCCCGAAAGGTGACGTTGAACTTACAGTTGGTGAATCGCGGTCAGGTGGCGTCATTCTCATTCACGATGAATTAAAGTTTCCTCCGGGAGTTGAAAGTCCTTTTCCTCGAGTGGTAATTGGAGTGAATGAAAACGGAAGCGGCGAGCTACTGACTTGGGATAAGAACGGAAATCGCGTAGAGTGAAAGAGGTACGTGAATCATGAATGAGTTGGCAATCAAGGAATTTGTCACTTCAATAGTCTAACAAGGAATCAGTGACCAGTGAAAGGAGAATCATCATGAAATACCGAGGAAAATTGGGGTATATCGTTTTGGGCGGGGGCTTGATGCTGGTTGGCATGTTGGCGGCGAACCTAACGCCGCTTACAGCGACGAGGGATACTTTCGACCGGATTTACTGCACTGATCTTACGGTGCTGAGTCCGGACGGAGAAACCGCAGCAGTAATTTTTTCGAATGGCGATTATGGACAAATGGTCCTATACGGCCCGACTGGTTCGCACGTAGTCATCGGTGCCACTGAAGACGGCGGGTTGGTGGGCACGAAAAATAATTCGCACGATTTGCAGGCGGACCTAATGAGCGTTGGAGACAGCGCGGAAATCAGATTGTTGGGCAGAAATGTTGAAGCAGCTTTAAGTGTTAATAGAGATGGAAGCAGTGTCATCGTGACGAACATTGAAGGACAGCAGCAGCAAATCTCACTAAAAGATTTGATGAGTTTTCACGGGGAGAATTAACGAGTTTGCGATTCGGTAGTAGGGCATTCAACTCCGTCGAACGAAAATAGAAACTAAAAGAGATACCGCAGCTATGAGTGATTCCACGAAGAAATTGATACAAGCCGGCGTCTCCGAGAACACTCCGGGAACGTACCGCCGCTTTGCCAGAGCTGGACGAGTGGACAAGCGGTAAAGAGAACAACTTCCGAAGAGATTTTTATTGCATCCGGAAAGCGGCGAAGATTTTTAGCAGGAAGCAGTTATCATGGCGGATTCGCGTCCCAATTTAATACTAATCATGTGCGACCAGATGCGGTGGGATGCTGCCGGATTCGCTGGAAGTACCACGGTTCGGACGCCGCACCTCGATCAATTGGCAGCGAACGGTGTTTGTTTTGAAAACGCCTATTGCACATCCCCGGTTTGTTCGCCTGCACGCGCGAGTTGGTTGACCGGTCTATATCCGCATGCCCATCTTCAACTGCGAAATTATGGCCCCGCAAGGATGGGCAAATTCGGTTGCTATCTACCTCGCGATAGCGTGACCATCGGGGATGTTCTCAAAGCTGCCGGATATCGCTGCGGAATGGTAGGTCCATGGCATTTAGGCGATGACCACAATCCGCAACACGGGTTCACCGATTTCTGGCGCGCCTATCGTTATCAGGGCGGTCACCCGGATTCGCTGTTCGATTATTTTGAACGGGAAGGGATCCCCAACCTTTATCGCGGCGACGCCCCCGGGATGACGCTATACGAAAATACGCTAGAGTTTGGAACGATAGACGATCCTCGGCAGCAGCGAACGACCTGGACCGTAGACCGAAGTAGCGAATTCATCCAAGGGGCGAATGGTGACCCATTCTTTTTATTTACCAGCATCAAGGACCCGCATCCTAGAATCTTGGTGCCGCCCGAACTTCTGGAATACTATCCGGAAGACGAGATGCAGTTGTCGTCCTCCTTGCGGGATTCACTTGAGGGAAAGCCCGAGTTTCAGACGAGAGGAAAATTTCGTATTCGGCCGGCGGTGACCGATGAGCAGTTTCGCCGGATTATGGCTTACTATTACGCCCTCATCACGCACATTGATGCTCAGGTCGGACGAATCCTCAAAACCCTTGAGGAACGGAGTCTCATTGAAAATACTGTTGTAGTCTTTATCAGCGATCACGGCGAGCTACTGGGGGACCACGGCTATGTGGAGAAATGCTTGATGTATGAGGCCTCAGTACGGGTACCGTGCCTAATCTCGTGGCTCGGGCAGGTGCCGGGCGGTACACGGGTTGACACTCCACTTGCCGGTGTTGACCTCATGCCGACACTGCTCGACCTGGTAAATGAAATCCCGCCTACGCCAATTGACGGGCGCTCCGTGGCAGACGCGATTCTTAATGGACGAGAACCTGATCGCCAGCCAATCTTCGCCGAGATTGCCAGTCTTGACGCAATTTATCATGGGGCTGAGGAATCGGAACAACTTGCCGCCCACGTGATGGTGCGTGACGAGAACTGGAAATACGTCTGGAACCGTTTCGATATCGACGAACTTTACGACCTGAATGCAGACCCGGTTGAGATGAGCAATGTCGCCAGTGATTCCGGACATCGCAGCCGGATTGCTTCGATGCGTGAGCAAATCGTCGCGATGATTTGCCATACGGGCCCCGGTCCTTACGAATGGTGTTTGCTTGAAAGAGAAAAGAATGGGTAGATTTTTGTCAATTTGTGTCCTCGTAATTGTTTGCTGGGGTGGGGATTCATTTAGAAGTGTCAAGGCGGATGAAGGAGAAGGGATTGAGGGACTTGCCGAGGCGATACCTATCTTTGAAAGGCAAACCAAGAAGGAACGTTTGGAGACAGCGGAGCCTCTTGAGATTGGCTTCAAGAAACAACTGTTTGTTGATGACTACGTCGTTGCCGAAAAGAGAGAAATCTCGCGCGAGCTAGGCAAAATCACTAGAGAAAATAATGGCAATCCTGTCATGGTTGCGGACAGACCTTGGGAACACGCCAATCGTCTCGGTTTCTATATGACCGTGCTGCGAGACGAGAAACATAATAAATTCAAGATGTGGTACCTCGCCCAACACGGCGGTTGGCAAGACTTTAACGGATTCAATACCGTAATAGGTCCCGCGGGCGTACATATATCGGGCGTCGGTTATGCCGAGAGCGTTGACGGTTTGAACTGGACAAAGCCTCCGCATGATGTTTTCACATACGGCGACATTGTGCGCGAGACTCCCGCTCAACCCGACACACCGACCAACATCGTGATTCGTGTCCAGTCGTTCAGTTGCTTTCTTGACCCAACGGTGCCTTGGGGGGCGCCGGACAAATTCAAGGCGGCATTCGATAACCCTGTCGATCAACGACCGGATGGAGGCGATGTTGCCTGTGCGTGTCTGGCGTATTCTCCCGACGGCATTCACTGGACGTATTACAACAACGGGGAACGTGTTACCTATCGCGCGGCGGATACGCAAAATCAGATACTGTGGGACCCGATAAGTGAGCGGTACCTTCTCGTTACCCGCCAAGATCTCGCGGGTGATGGGGCGGATCGAAGAGAGACACGCGGCACCCGCGTAATGGCGCACTACAAGGGCAATGACTTAATCAATCACCCTACGGCATGGCAAGACCTTCAAATCCTCGGACTCGATAAACGGAAACGGCGTCAAATCCATGCTTTGACCGTCTGGCCCCACGAGGGCGTATATTTCGGGTTTATCGGCGCCTACGAATTCTTGACGGATGACGACTTTAGCAGCACGCCGGGAGACTTGGAAGCCCGGCACGAAGAAAACATCGTCAACTTCTATATTGCGACCAGCCGCGACGCTGTTGACTGGGATATGAGATGGGTCTATGCCTCCGAAGCTCTAATCCCTCGCGGACCAGCGAGCAGTTTCGACAAGGATGGTATCCACGTACCCAACCTGATTACGTACAATGACCGTCACTGGCTCTTCTACTGCGGCATGTCGGAACGATTCGGTCACGATGATCCGCAGGGCGTTATGGGGATTGGACTAGCCACGCTGCGGCTTGACGGATTTGTCTGTCTTGAGGCAAAAGAGAAACCGGGAACAGTTGTTACAAAACCGTTTAAACTTCGTGGAAGCAGGCTTCAGGTCAACGTTGACGCTAAACATGGCGAATTGACCGTTGACGTTCTGGATGCCGATGGGAATGCCAGCAGAGAATTTTCCGGCAACCATGCAAAGACGTATACCGGGATTGATGAATTGAGATTTGAACCGTCGTGGTCGGGAAAAGACCTGTCCGAGTTGGTCGGAGAGATTATACAGTTGAAGTTTAACCTCAAAAACGCTAAACTTTACGCGTTTCAGATTCTGTGATGCATGCCTACGTCAAAGAGTATCATTACGACCTTGGCGAATAAAAAATGCTATTAGCGTTCAGCTCCTTGTTGGACAGTTGATAAGGTTTAGACTGTAGCGTTTAACGCTGTTAGGAGTGCTGCAATATGGTTAATTTTGCGGTTGTCGGTTTGGGTATGGGTAGAAACCGAGCGCGAATGATTAAGGACACCGATGGCGCCGAGTTGAAATGTGTGGTCGATCTGCAGGCTGACCTTGCCAAAAAAAACGCCCAAGACCTTGATACGGACTGGGGGACCGATTTGGAGGAGGTTCTCGGTCGAGACGACATTGACTGCGTCATGGTGATGACCCCAAGCGGAACCCATGCAGAAATTGGCATACGTGCTGCAAAGGCTGGAAAACACGTTATCACCACAAAACCGATGGAAGTTAGCACGAAAGCCTGTGACCGGCTCATCGCCGCCTGTGACGAAGCGGGCGTCAAGCTCGCCGTTGATTATCAGAGCCGCTATGTGGACAACAACTATCGTGTCGCCGAAGCCCTCAAGAGAGGCTGGCTCGGCAAACCGATTCTTGGAGAGGTTCGCTTCAAATGGTTCCGCTCCGACGAATACTTTGAACACAACGACGGTTGGCGGGGAACTTGGAAGATGGACGGAGGTGGATCTCTGGCAAATCAGGGCGCGCATCTTCTCGATGTCATCTCCTGGTTCATGGGCGATTTCGAATCTGTCTACGGCGAAATGGCGATCATGAATCACCACATCGAAACCGAGGATATCGGACTGGCAATCGTCAGATTCAAGAGTGGTGCAAAAGGTGTCATCGTTGGAACCACGACGTTTCCCACGAACGCCTACTTCAGCGCGGAAGTACACGGTACGGATGGCGGGATTTTGATCGAGGATGTGCTTGGCGGCAAGATGCGAGTCTTCGGCGAAGGACTGGAGAAACGGCTTCAGCAGATCGGCAATCCGACTAAGAACATTATAGAGGATTTCCTGCATGCGGTTGAGGAGGGCGGCGACGTGAGGGTTGATGGCGGGGAAGGTCGTCGAACCGTCGCACTCTTGGAGAAGATTTATGAGTCCGCTCGTACTGGAAAGACGGCTTCATCGTGAGGTAACTGTTTGAATATTGCCCACGTGTAATCCTACATCATTTGAGTTCAAGGACTATACCTGTTTGCTTCTACGAAAAAGGGTTGTGCGCATGCCATGGGCTTAAAACACGATGACGGCTGGAACATGCCGGCCGACTCTCCATTCTACCCGTCCCTCCCGGCAATCTACCGGAATGTGAAGTTTCAGTATGTCTTTTTTCACACCCATCCCGGTGCCGTGCAGGAGTTGCTCCCCGAGCCGCTGCGGTCCACTGAAGACGGGCTTTGTGTGGCAGCGGGCCTAGATGTGCCCTTTTGCACGAACTATGGGTCGTTTCAGGAATCCTATGTCGTGATGCGGTGCCGCTTCAGAAATCAGACTGGCTTCTTCTGTTCCCACGTTTTTCACAATGGGCCAGCCGGAATCGCCGCCGGTAGAGAGATATATGGGACGCCGAAAATCTATGCCGAATTAAAGGTTCGCCATGAAGAGCGATCCATACTCACGGAGACTTTTCTCAGCGGCGTCCCGGTCCTACAAATAGATTCTAGCATGACAGGAACGGCTCAGAGAAATGCCATGCCTCCCTTGACTCCTGCATGGCGCTTAAAAGTGATTCCAAAGGCAGATGGACCTGGGCCTGCACTCAAACAGTTAATTGATTGCAGCGAGACAACACAGGACCGAACAGTGCATTTTATGGCTAAGGGGAGAGGAAGGGTTGTCTTTGGTCCGTCATCCCTGTGCGATCTATCCTCACTGACTCCATTGAGCTATGGGGATGCATTCTACATGGAATGCAGCTTCTCTGAAGGATACGCGGCTATCGCTTATGACTATCTAGCTCAGAAGAACTCAGCGATTAGCGCAGGCGATAGACATCCCGCATGTTCATAGAAGCGTGGTGACACCACACTCCAAAGCCCCGGGGCTATAGGTGTAAAGGTTATATTTGCACAGCATCATAAGATTCTGCTTCGGAGGTGACATCAAATGAGTTTGCGTTCCAATAGGCAAATCGCCCGGCGAATTCAAAATGAGAATTGCTGGTAGAACAGAAAATAATCGGAGGCAGTCTTGTCCTGCCGGAAGTGACGCGGGGCATGACGTGGCATACACATGAACGAAGAAGAACGGTATCTTTTTGATCTGTGGGGCTATCTGGTCGTTGAAGACGTCCTTAGCAAATCGGAACTTGGCGTGTTAACAAGCTTAATCAATAATCAGACAAGTGCCGAACCGAATAACGAGGACATTTACAGCCAGCGGTTTGGTGGATTTCTTCAACTGCAGAGCGATGCCTTCCGGAATCTACTAAATCATCCGCGAATTGTGCCGTACCTTAAGGATCTGATTGGCGATGGTTTTAGGTTGGATCATACCTATGGCATCGTGATGCAGAAGGGAAATCTAGGGCTAGACTTGCACAGCGGTGCAACACCGTATAATCCGGCGCAATATTATGTATGTCGAAATGGGCAGATGTACAATGGACTCACAGTTGTATCGTGGGCGTTGACAGATATGCTCCCTGGACAAGGCGGATTCTGTTGTCTTCCGGGAAGTCACAAGAGCAACTTCACCTGTCCGTCACATTTAAAGGTTGTGAAAAATGTCCCGGAGTGTATGACGGGGGTACATCAAAAGGCGGGAGATGTCGCAATCTTCACGGAAGCATTGACACACGGTACATTACCATGGGAAGCAGACCATCCCCGTCTTTCGATTCTGGTCAAATACAGCCCGGGCCACGCTTCTTGGTCGCAGAAGCAGTATCCGGTTGAAATGCGCGCGCAAATGAAATCGGAAGACCAGCGGCTCTTACTGGAACCGCCTTATGTTCATGGGCGGAAGCCGGTTGTGGATTAGAACGTACGTCAATACTACAAGATTATATTCACGTTCTTGATTACAATAGGTCAGTCATATTTGACTCGCAAGGAGATTTAGTGCCATGCCAAAGCAACTTACCTCCGAGCAGCTTGAAGCCTATCATCGAGATGGCTACATTGCCGTCGAAGACCTCGTTTCACCCAAGGAGGTTGAGGAACTTGGTCGGCGGCTACTCGATTATACGCACGGGGGGAGGCCGTCAGGGGAAATTCCGATACAGGTTGAACCGCGCGTCGCGAGAGGAGAACTCAAAGTTGATCACCCGGGCGACGGGATTCGCAAAGTCAGCAACCTTGTCCAAGGCGATGATTTATTCCGTGCCCTAGGTTTGCACGAGAATATCGTCGGAATAATCGAACAGATTGTGGGCCCCGACATCAAATTCTTCCGTAACGATATGTTGATGAAGCCCCCCGGCGTCGGATCGCAGAAGGGCTGGCATCAAGATTCGCCGTATTGGCCCATCAAACCCATGGCGCTATGTTCGTGTTGGTTCACCCTAGACGATGCCACTCCGGAAAATGGGTGTTTGGCTGTGCTTAGGGGTTGGCACAAAAAGGGACCGCTCCCTCACGTCAAGGTCACGGATGATTTCGTCATTCAAGAAGGACATTGGGACCCATCTGCCAGCGTCTTGGCGCCGGTGCGTGCAGGTGGAGGCGTTTTCTTTCATTCGCTGCTCCCGCACTACACGGCGCCCAATCGTTCCGATAAGTGGCGGCGCGCAATCGCCTTGTCCTATATGTCGGCAAAATCTCAATACACGAAGGAAGGGGAAGGTCCGGTCTACTTTCACGTGAAGGGTCAGACATTCCCGGGTTGCGTGCGCTGAGCATGTCTGAAATCAATCTAAGGAGAAAACAATGGCACTAAAGATAACTTGGAAACAAGGCCCTGCATATCCGGCGCTGATTAAGGGACCGTCGGCAGGTATTGTAGATGGACGGTTTTTGGTCGCCGGGGGGATGTCTTACCCTTGGCGCGAGGTTGAGTACGGATTCTGGCTCGGGATAGATGAAGAAACGGAGGCGATGCCGTCTCTTGTTGTACCCGGCGAGCACATCGAAAGCGCAATTGGCAAATGGCATCCACTCCCGCCTTTGCCGGTAGGTCCCGGCTGGACCTCCGGTGCTGCCGTCGCCGGCGGTTTGGCGGTCGTTGGCGGGCGCCGCCGTGCGGTCGGGATGCGTGCCATCGCGGATGCGTGGTTCTTGGATGTGAAAGGCGGCGAAACAACCTGGGAACGCCTTCCCGACCGACCCACGCCCGCTATGGTGCCGACAACTTTCTCACATGGCGACTTCCTTTACACCGCTTTCGGCACTGATTGGCAACCCCATGAACATTCGGTAGAGGACACAAACATCTACCGAATGGATGTCACTAAACGATCAGACTGGGAAGTTCTCACTCGATTTCCCGGAAAACCCAGATGGTTCGCCGGAGTCACAATCTGCAACGGGAAACTGTACGTCATCAGCGGGCGCGACCAACCCATAGGCGGCGTTAAGGATGTGCATCCCTATAACGCCCATAGAATAGGAGCGGATGGCACCGCGGTTTATATTGCCTTTCGAGAAGTGTGGGAATACGACCTACAGACGGGAGTATGGCAGGAATTGGCGCGTCCGCCGCGAGCCTTTGGATGTGAAGCCTTTACGGTAGCGGATCGATGGATTGTGTTGACCGGTGGCGATAGTTGGGTAGTCTACCCCGAAGGTGTTTCGGTTCCCATAAAGAGCTATGAGTCGGAACTTGACTTTTTCTGCTATTCTCACGAGACGTGGGCTTATGATACGCATACCGGCGAGTGGTCGGCGTTAGATCCGCTTCCATACGGCGTGTGTTCGCACAGAGTTGCGATATCGGGTAATCGCGTTTACACCGTCGGCAACGAGACTGTCGACAAAAAGCGAAGCAATGCTTACGGGACAGTATTTGAAGGCACTATCGAAATCTCATGAAATGTCGGTAGGAGCGATCAAGCGAGCGGATAGCGAACACGATAGAGTTCTCATAAAGATCCCTCTCCGAATCGCGACAACCGTCCGTGGGACAGATCGAAAATCTTGATGGCAATGTCAATATACTGTACGCTGCCGGAAATTGCGTGTTTTTTGAGCATCTGGTAGGTAGGTGCGGTTTCTAACCGCACCGGTGCTCCAAACCCTGTAGGAGCGATCTCCGAATCGCTACATACTGGTGCCGCGTGAGTCCTATTAGAGACTATTATTCCTGAGAAAATAGGCGCAATAATACCCAACGCAGAGTATGGGTTAGGAAACACGGGTTGCCTTGCTAAATGGTTCTCTCGCTAAGTAGTTAATGCTTACGAGACTGTCACAAGAATCCGTTCTACCACTCCGGTAGGTAGGTGTAACTGAATAGGATCAAGCGAGTGAATAGCGATAGAGATCCCTTTCTAACCGCACCGGCACCCAATACTAACCATAATGTTTTTGGATAATAAACCACTAAAGCCCGAGAGAGGAAATTATGAAAACGTATCGCGCGGCTGTTATCGGTTGTAGTCGAATGGGCGCGTTTATTGACCACGAAGTGGTAAACTACCGCAGCATCGTGAGACCGTATTCCCACGCCGCCGGTTTCTATGTGGAAGAACGCACGGATCTTGTGGCGTGCGCCGATCTCCGTCCTTCCGTGATGGAGGAATTTGGCAGGCAGTACGACGTACCGAAGCAACGGCAATACACCGATTATCGAGAGATGATTAAACACGAAAACCTCGATATTGTGGGTGTGGCAACTCAACCGGAGCAGCGCGCTGAGGTGGTTATCTTTGCGGCGGAGAACGGCGTAAAAGCAATCTACGCCGAAAAAGCCATGGCGGCGTCAATGGATGAAGCTGCAGCCATGGTCGAAACGGTGGAGAGCAACGGGGTAGCTTTCAACTTGGGAACGAACAATCGATGGAACACCGGATTTGACAAGATGAAGGAGGTCATCGATGGTGGCGAGTTGGGTGATCTTCGGACGTTGATTATCTACTCCAACCAAACTCTATTTAACAAAGCGAGCCACAATTTCGATTTGCTGCTCCGATTGAATAGCGACCATCCTGCCGAGTGGGTGTCCGCGTATCTTCCGAAAGGTGACGAGCAGATTGATGGCGATTTAGTGCGAGAAGATCCAATCGCGCAGGGGACGATATCCTTTCAGAATGGCGTGATGGCACACGCGCTCCTCGCTCCAACCGGTGGAACCGAAGCGATTTGTGAGAAAGGATGCGTGATGCGCTGGGACGGCCGTGAGTGGGAAATCCGGCGTTCTACAGAGGTTCAAGGTTGGCGTACCTGCCTGGTTTCCGAAGCCTTTCCGGAATTTGAACCGACCAGTGCCACTGCCAATCTCATCAAAGACCTTGTCCATGCATTGGATCGTGGCGAAGCGATCACCAGAGGAGGAGTTCGGTGCGCCTACGCCAGCACCGAACTCATCTTCGCTTTTATGGAGTCACACCTGCGAAATGGAGAACGGGTCAACCTTCCATTGAAGGGATCCAAGTTACGTTTGAAGAGGGATCGCGATCCTAGACAGCCGAGGTTTAAGCCGTAATTGAACTTGGGCACAAGCTGCAAGGAATCAATCGGAATTCCATGGAACTTCCGTAATACGCAAAATAAGACTTATGAGCGCCAATTATTGGAGAATTTTTGTATGACTACTGACCTGCGGCACGCGGTACTGCAATCTGACCCACGCCTCAGCCGCTTCGATCCGCTCGGTTGCATCCTCTTTTACGATGACTTCAACCAAGGGATGCAAGGATGGACGGGGTTGATAGGGAACTATGAGGATTCGCTTGATTCTATGTTACCCGAGTACCGTGACATACGTCCGCCAATGCTCAGTAATCTATCCATGTGGGATAGCGGTACCGTGGGCACGCTCACTGGGAACTACGCTTTGAAACTTGCAACGCGTCCCCGTCCCGGTTCCATCAGTGTGGGCATCAAGCGGATGACGTTCCGCCATGCGGGCCCTATTCGACTTGAGGCATATTTTACTTTCAAACCGGAGGCGGCTGAATTGCGTCTGGCGGAGACAGATGTCCGCGCGGTTGGTGTCCTGTTTGATTTGCAGGTAAGCGATCGGACGGTCAAGAATCCACTGCGGATCATGCCGCATGTTCGCTACTTGAACGCTCTGGATGGCAAATCGGTGGAACGCTGGCAGTATAAAAAAGACCGTATGTCTATGCACGACATCGGGGGTAGCGGCAAGACCCGCTCACACTTTCACCTTGCGCCGGAAGGATGGCTGGATCTACCGGGCGGCAATCAGCGTCTGTGCTATAACGAGATTGCTACCAAACACAACTGGTACTACCTGCGCCTCGACTTTGATTTGGAGACAATGTCATACTTGCGTTTTCAATGTAACGATTGTGTCTTTGATGTCTCCGGAATAGAGCCGATGCAGATACCTGCCATGCCCAACTTGTGGTGCATGTTGAATAGTTTCTTCTGGGTGGAAAGCGACTGCGATAGCCGCGCCTTTCTATATTTGGATTCGGTACTATTGTCGGCTGTAATGGAGGAATGATTATGCGACAAAGTGCTACCTCCACTGTGGAATTAAACACCGAATGGCGCGGCAAATTTATTGCCGAACCGTTTGAAGTTGCCTGGGCGTCTGAAGCCATCTATTTCATTCGTGCTCTTGAATCGGAGGGAGTTCCCGGAGGAGTTAAGGCACGCGTCCAGATTTCGCCGGACGGTATGCATTGGTGCGAAGAAGGCACGCTAATTCTGCTGCCAGAGGCCCCCGGCACCACCTTTGGGAGGGTTACTCACTTCGGAGGCTGGTTGCGTCTGGTAGGAGAGATTCCTAATGGGGCGCATATGAAGGTAATAATTCACCTCGTTCTGAAAGCGTAGTTCGGATGCGCCAATTATTGCCGCACGCCGATTTCATCGGTTCTTTGGCGTGGTTTGGGTTCAAATCCGTTCGTAGGACTCAAAAACTGCAAATTTTTTGTTGACAAACGTCCAAAACCTTTGGTAAACTAACCTCGTATCTGAAGGAGAATCACCCCTTCGGTTGAATTTTCATTCACGGAATCTCAAGCCATCGCAGCGAAAAAGAGGAGATGATTCCGTGAATAGATTAATGAATCTACTATCAGCTAAATGGTTACTGATAGATAAAATAAAGTAATGAAAGGAAAAATGAGTCATGACTCATATAATGACACAAACAAGCGCTAGGGTCGTTCTTAGCGCACTGTTTATTCTTGCATTGGCATGCCCGGTCGCGATCGGCGGAATGGTGCTCAACTTTGACGCCAACACGCAGGAGAAAGCCGATGATGCATGGAAAAACAGCGCTGACTCTGGTGGTGCAGTTCCCCACGCCGACGACAAGCCCGGCCTCGAAGAGGGCACGATTGATGTCGCTGGAATGTCATTCAATAGCAAGTATTATACTGCCACGGCACCACGCCAATCGTTCGTCAATCCTGACAGCGAGCCTGCCGATGATATCCCATCAGTTTCTCTTGAAAACTACACTATGGATATGTTGGTGAGAATCAATGGCGGTCTGCTTGAAGAGGAACATCAGATGCTAGGTATTCAGTCCGATGCTCCCGAGGCAAACCAAACCTCGCGAATCTGGGTTAGCAACGGCGATGCCGAGAACCCGGCAGGGAACATTACCACTGTCAACGTTATGCAGCCCGCCATCGGTCTCCGTGAAGACTATAGACTCGAAGACCACGGCCTGAGCCTAGGTGAAGGCATATGGCGTTTTGTTCATATCGCCTTTGAGAGTGGGATTGCCATAGACTTTTACGTTGACGGCGAACTCACCGGGTCGCTGCCCTCTGGAGTAACATGGGACCCCGATCGTCCGATGAACATCCATGCGCTTTTCTGCCATAGTTTCCGCGAACAGCATCGGACCTTCAACGGCTCTATAGCATACTACAGGGTCTGGGATGAATACTTGACCGAAGACCAGATTAAAGCTAACATTGCTGCTGCGGGTTCCGGTGGTACCGCCGTCGATCCTGCCGGCAAAGTGACGACAACTTGGGGAATTTTGAAGACCCGATAATTGTCCGTACCTACCTTCGGAAGGTTCGCTGACGAATAAAGATGCGTAGATGTAGCGAGGTGCAATGCACGGTGGCACGAATTGACTCGTGCCACCGTGCTCATTGTCGCGTTGCCCAAACACATCCTCGGTCATCAATGAGCCTTCCAAAGGTACTCATATTACCTTTCGCCACATTATGAGTCGTGAAACATGGCGATGAATGATTCACGTCCGACCGTAGTTGATCGTCACTGTCTGACCCTGACCCTGAGAGCAGTCAGCCGCCAAATTTGGATAGCGGTTTGATACCTGTCGTCTAGATTCCCCCACCTGAAAGTAGCTGATCCCTCCATTATGGCTGACTTATCTTGCGTCACCGAAGTCCCTCCGGTGGATTAGTGCGCGCCCGCGGTTTCATCCGAATCAAGAAAAACGGAATTCATTGAATGGTAAAGGGCGCAATCGTTTAAACCTCCACCGTGCGGACATCGGTTGTCGTGTTAAGCTCCGCTAAGTTCTTCTGGTCAATTATTTAGCGGCGAGGTAATCAATATCAAAGCACATTCGTTTCTTGAATCAATGCCCATTACAATTTTGGATGAGTGTTTGTGTGTATTTCTAAAGGCTAAATATTTTGCTTCCACGGCCTCGGTAGCAATCATAGCTATTCAGACGATGGGGACTATGGTTAGCGGACCGTTATTATCCGTCCATTATTAAATCTAAGAAGTTGTCTGCATCAATCGAAACGGAGAGAAGAATGAAGAAGTTCGTATGGGTTCTGAGCATGACATTGCTGCTGGTTGGTAACACTAGTAGGGCTTGGTGGTCTGGCGGTCACGGTATACTCACTCGGGCCGCTGTGATGGCGGCACCCGACGAGATACCGGAGTTTTTCCGGTCTGGCGGTGGGATGATTGCCCATTGCGCATTTGATCCGGACGTTTCAAAGAATCGAGGAACTCCCACCGTTTACAGCAGTGAACACTCCGAGCACTATGTCGATCTCGAACTGTTGCAAGGGCGTTCTCTGCCAAAGAATCGGTACGAATTCATTCAACTATGCACTGAACTCGGTACTCGACCGGAAAAGGTGGGGTTTGTTCCCTACGCGGTAGCAGAATGGACCGAGCGCCTCGCCGTTGCATTCGCTGAGCACCGAAAGTGGCCTGATAACGTGTTCATCCAATATAAATGTTTAGTTTACGCAGGCTTTCTTGCCCACTATGCCCAAGACATGTGTCAGCCTTTGCATCTGACAGTGGATTTCAATGGTCGGCGCCAGCCAGACGGAACTGTTTTGCATAAGGGGATCCACGAAAAAGTTGATGCCCTCGTTGAGTTTCTAGAGATGAAGTCTGCCGATTTGGCAGAAGCACAAGAAATAGCCACGTTAGACAATCTCATGACAGACATTTCAAAATCGGTTGAACGCGGGCACAGTCTAGTCGATAGTGTGTACGATCTTGCTGACAGCCTGCCCAATCCTCGTGATAAGGAGTGGGCTTCCGTGCCGGAGGTTGTCGAGTTCGCGCATGAACGTGCTCGCGAATCAGTGCGGTTCACGGCTTGTCTCTATCTTACTGCGTGGAAGATTTCAAAAACGGTCGAGTTACCAAGTTGGTTAAATCGCTCTGCATCTGACAAGTAAGTGCGTTCTCGACCTGTTTTGGGAGGAATGTCTAGCGCGTTGCGCGGTTGGCACATCTGTGCGTGTCACAGAACATGTCGTCTCGACAACAGTGAAACCGACGTGCATCAGCGTTCTGAAATTCAGAGGATAAAGTCAAGACTGTTAATTCTTGATATGAGATGAAGAAGATAAATCGGACAATTCACTAAAGAGGTGGCTCGGAAGGTATACCTAGTTTGGTATGCTCATTATCAGGGCCGTGAATTCGGATCGGTGAACCAAATGCAGAAATCCTTTTTGATTCAGAAACGGTGTAACATCTAAATGAATTATCCCAATTATACACGGACACGAGGTTCCGATAAAACACCTCAAAGATGGTCCACATTATTCGTTTTTCCCGTAACACACGCCGTGCCTTTCATTCTTTGGTTTGCTGTTATCTTCTTCGGCTCAATTGGCGCACCGTCGTATGCGGACATCATTGCCAAGTCGGACGTTGATGGCATCACCGTCGAGTTTGATCTTCCCGACTTGAATGTGGCATTGATAGAACGAAACGGTGTTAAGTATCAGTCTGTGTCGTACAAAGGATGCGGTTTTACTTCTGAGGAGGGTAATCCCCAAGTTCCAGTCTCACGAATTCTACTGGGTGTACCCGCGGACACGAGTTTTTCTGTTGAGGTTCAGCACGCCGCAAATGAGACGCGGATTAACCATCGACTGCCGCCGGTTCCGTATCCTACACTTTCACGAGAGAACGAAGGGCCCGCATCATGGAATGGCAGAGATTGGCGCGAAGAACAGATTCAGGCTCCTACCGAGGAATGGCGTGAAGATGGCGCCGCGTATCAAACGGGCACACTATTTCCCACCAATCTGGCAGACATCGTTTATGAGGGGTACATCCGATCCCAACGCGTAATCTGCCTCGCACTGCATCCCGTACAGTACAATTCTAAAACAAGATTGCTGCGACTCCATCCCCGTATGGTCGTCCGCGTGCATTTTCAGGCTGCAGCACCGGACCTCACTTCAACCAATGAAAGTTCAGTTTCTCGAAGCAGAATGTCTCTTTCTTCGATCGCCGAAGACTCTAAGACATTCGAACGCACGTTCCGCAACCTACTGACAAACTATGATGCGGCGAAAACCTGGCGGGTGCCTAGAGAACAAGCCTTGAGTGCCCCCGCAATGCAGCAGGTTCCCACGTCCCTTCCGGCTGAGGTCAAATACAAGATTCTCGTTGATGAAACAGGCATCTACCGATTGACAAGAGACGATCTTTTTAACAAATGGGGAATCGATCTAGGGCAAGTACCCGTGCGAAACCTCCATCTTAGAATCGGCGAGATGGAAGTGCCCATTTATATTCATGGCGAGGAGGACGGAAGTTTCGATTCCGGGGATTACATTCAATTTCTCGGTTTGGATGCTCAGAATAGGTACACGCTTTGGAATGTTTATTGGCTGCATGTGGAACGCGAACCGGGAATGCGCGTCTCGCAACTCGACGCGACTCCCGACGATCCTACAGCAACCGTTATTCCCGTGTTCCGATCAAGGATTCACTTTGAAGAAAATCTACTGACTAGCAACCTCGAGCATCGCTTCCCGGAAAGTGTCTCGCAAGGAGACAAACACGGTTGGTTTGATGCACTGGACTTTTGGTATTGGGATGGAATAAGGAATGCGGGTGATTTTAATGAGATGAATCTAGAATTCCCGCTCTATGACCTTGCTCGGAGTTTTATCCAGCCGAAGATTCAGGTTCTGCTACAAGGCGGCACGCCGAAGCAGCACGAAATCTTGACATCCATAAACGGGGTTCGAATCGACAACGCAAAATGGAAGCGTCAAGACACAATCTCTATGGGGAAAACGCTGCGTGTATGGGATAATCTAAAGGATGTCACTCGAGGCGATTGGAACACCTTAACCCTCAACCGCATAGATACTACGGTAGAAGATGATACAACGCGGTATCCTTACCATGTTTACGTGAACTCGTTTGATGTGGAATACACCCGTTTGTTGAAGGCGGTCAACGACTATCTTGAGTTTTCGTCTCCCGCCAGCAACGAGACGTATGCTGTTCGCAAGCGTCGGAACTTGGAATACACCGTCCGAACCTTTCTTTCGCCCGATGTGGAAGTGTTTGAGTACGATGGCACCGGTCTGATTTCTAAGTTAAAGAACCCAAGCGTTTCACAGATTGATTTGGATTTGGCAGAACGCGACCGTCTTCGCGCAATCCTGCACGTCAACGCCGCAGAGAGTGGAGAGGATGTTGATGATCGACGCATCAGCGTTCCTCGGGTCGCCTACAATGCAACTTTCCAGGTGCCGGACACGCATGATGCACAATATATCGCCGTTTCATCTGTCGGCGTTCGCACACCTGTTCGTGTCGAAGCGGTTCCGGTAAGTGAACTACTCTCACCTTCCAACGAAGCAGATTACCTCATAATCACCCACCCTGTTTTCCGTGAACCGTCTGAACGACTTGCACAGTGGCGTTCCACCTCGAAGGGCGGAGGATTTCGGGCCAAAGTGGTCGATGTCACCGAAATCTACGATGACTTTGGAAAAGGCATGGTAGATCCAAAAGCTATCAAGCGTTTTCTGACGTATGCTTACCAGAACTGGGAACCTCCGGCACTCTCCCATGTGGTCATTATGGGGGATGGTACATACGATTTTCTAGGCGTCGACAAAGAACTCTATCCGGAGCCCCCTGAAGACCTTGGTTATATTCCTCCTCACTACATTTGGACGAGTTCCTTCGGACGCACATCTGCCGATCATTGGTACGCCACCGTAAGTGGATTGGATGAACTCACAGATTTTTATATCGGTCGTTTGACTGTAGAAACCATAGGTGAGGCGGCCGAGATTGTGGATAAAATTATCAATTACGAAGGCAAGAGACCTAATGGGAGTTGGCGACGACAAATCATCTCCGTTGCCGACGATGAAGTGAATAATTCTGGTGATTTCATCTTCAAGAAGAGCTTGAATGAGATTGCACAAAGCCATACGTTACTGGGTTATGAGACAATTGAGATTTTTCTCGAGGATATCATTGATTTGGTGGAAGCGAATCCCGACGATTTCCCTGATACGCTCCCGAAGCATGTCGCAAAGGAGCGGATCATTCAAGCGTTAAGCAACGGTGCCGTGCTTGCTCAATATGCAGGTCATGGGGGAAGAATTGTTTGGGCGCATGAAAACATCTTCGGCAATGTTTCCGTCGATCTTGTCGAACAGACACCGCATATTCCATTTATGCTTGTGTTAAGTTGCTACAACGGCTATTTCGATCAACCCGGTGAGCCGAGTATGGCAGAAAAGCTTCTTCGGAAAGAGAATGGTGGTATCATCGGCATGCTCAGCGCCACGCGCTTGACCTACGGCAGCGGTAACGACGCCTTGAATCGGATTATTTTCGATCATTTGTTTAAGCGCAATGAACGACAACTTGGTGCGCTTAGCTTTGACACAAAAGTTGAGCTTTTAATCAATAGGGGAGTAGCCGGAAATATTGACGTGATGATGGGGTATACCCTCTTCGGCGATCCTGCGATGAAGTTGGCAATGGCCGATTATGAAATGCAGCCTAAAGTTCAGTCCAAGACTGTTGTCCCCGGTGGAACGGTCGAAATCGCAGGTGGTCAAATATTGGATGTAGTTTATGATCCTCGACTCAAGCACAAACAGTTTAAGCCGACATCGGATTTTGACGGTAGACTTCAAGTGAAAGCCATTTTTCCCGGCAAGTATGCGACCGGTCAAGGTGAAAACGGAGCAATAGAATTCTACACTGGAGATGTTATAGTCACGAAGGAAGCGCGAGTCACCAATGGAAGTTTTCCAGAACTCGTTGTCACTGTTCCGGACAACATCAATTCGGGGCCGGCCCATGTCGAATACTATGCCGAGAGTTCCACTCATATTGCGGTCGGTGGTGCCTCCCTCACCGTGTTAGAGCCAAAGATTCTGGATATTCAACCTGAGGTGGTAGATGAGGCATCCTTCCGTATCTCCGCCCAAGTGTCTGACGAACTTAGTGACGAAGGCATCAAAGAAATTACGCTCTCGTGGAGAAATCCCGAGACTCGTAATTGGGAAGCTGTAATCATGATTCAAGACCAATCGCGCGGGAGAGGTTGGTATACCGTGCCGTCGCCGTTACTATTAGCTGCCAACGGTTCTGCAATTCGGTATGACATCCAAGTCACCGACATTGATGGTAACGTAATTATCTCCGATTTACTGAGCTATCGACCTGTGGTTTTTCCGAATCTCGAGTTAGTCGGCGTTGGGGCGTACTCCAACGAGGCGCTCATCTATTATCATTACTCGCCCGATATTGATGCATGGACCCTCAACGCGGATCTCCAGCAAGTTGAAGATGTTGAGATGAAAGATACGGTGGCAGTGGCTTTCTTCGATGGAAACCCGGATCTGAACAGCGATAACGTAGTTGATTCTGAAGCCCGACTGCTTGGTCGGGTCACAATACCAGCGGATGCATGGCAGAGGCGAGATCCAATTGAAATTCACAAAACTCCAAACTTTCAAGGGCAAGATTTGGTGGAACCGCGCGCGTTTCATGCAGATCCACTTAATACCAATTGGCTTGTAACTGCTACTCTTCGACATGAATTACCAATCGGAGACCACAAAATTTTTGCCTGGATCGACCCGGTATTTGATGTAGACGCATCACCAGGAGGACAGGTGCGGGAGGGAGACGACGAAGATAACGTCGGGCAGCGCAATGTCGAAGTTCGCGATACGTTAATTGGAAAAACTGCTAAACGAATTTTCAGCCACGACGGTGTTATTGATTTTCGAATGCCAAAAAATCTTGTATCCCAACCTGCGGTGTTGACCATTACGGAGATGCCAGAGCAGGAGCACCCACAACTCGTCCAACAAAACTCCTCAAGACGAATAACTCTGCCAAACGGGAGCCAGACTGTTGCCTACAATGTGACGATAGTAGACGCAGAACCGGATGCTCAATTGAACCAACCCGTAACTGCTGAACTCCGATTTGATCTTGATGCACTCAAATGGGAGATTAGCGAAGAGTTGTTTGGGAAATTGGACACAAGCGATGATATTTCTGTAATTGATTTAAGTATATTTTCACGCGAGCAGATGGCGGCAATCAATGCCGGCGCAGAACAACGGGCTAAAGAGATTGGAGTGTATTTGTGGGTCGAGAGACTGGGACTGTGGACGCGCTTGCAGTCCACGTTGGTCACCACAGCAAACGGATCGATTGAGGTGCAGCCGACAATTGCAAGCGCAACCTCTTCAAATTTCGGAGGCGGAAGTCTCCTAAATGTGCAGTTAGATCCTGCGGGAACGAGGATTGGTCGATGGGTACTGTTCTTTACATCCGCGTCAACGTACCGGTTATTAGTCGGAGAGGACGCTTCCCCTCTAAGAGTGGTTACGCCTGATCGATACGTGGGCTTTCCACAGGATCCGCCGGTCTACACAGATGGTGTTTCCATTGACATTGAGTATGACGAGAGGGATTTTCAATTTGGAGACGTCCTTACTTTCGACGTTATTCAAGACACCGCGAGCGGAGATTCCTCGTTGTACGCTGTTTCTTATCTGGAAGAAAACAGAGGGACAGGCGTATTGCAGTATTTGCGTCTGGCGCCGAACTCAAACATGCCGCGAGACCGATGGGCTATCCTGTTCGTTGATTCAGAACACTTTCACATAGAGGGGCAAGAAACCGGAACCCTGTTGCGAGATGACAGCCCTCTACAAGGAATAGTTGGGGAAGAATTTAGTTATCCAGAGTTCGGATTAACACTCAAACTTACGCAAGGACGCTGGATGTTTGAGGCGGGAGACAGCTTTACATTTGAAACTAGAGAGGTCGGGCGAGTGCGCGCTGAAGTGCCAATCCTTGGTCCATTGACATTGATGCGAAGTGACGATGTCATTCCTCCAGATATTCAACTGACAATTGGCGAACAGAACTTCGTGGATGGCGACCCGGTTTCTGCCGATCCCCTTATTCAAGCAACCGTGACGGATAACAACGGAATCGATTACATCACGCGCCCCATGCTCGTGGAGATGCTTTACAATCAGGATTCGTCCATAGTACCGGCCAACGAATATCGATTGAGCCATCAACCTGGTTCCAACCAAGTTGTTCTAAACTATCGGCCTCCTAAGCTGGACCCCGGCACATTTCAAATTCGACTCGCAGCAAGTGATCTTGAGGGGAATGAATCGGAACAAGAGATTGAATTTCGAGTCCACAAATTACTACAATTGTTGGGCGCCACGAATTATCCCAATCCCTTTACCGATGAAACGACCATCACTTGTGAACTTACCGGGGCGGCGGATGAGGTCAGCATTAAAATTTACAGTTTGTCCGGAAGGCTAGTGCAAGAGTTTACAGAGAACGCAACTACCGGATTCATGATGATTCCGTGGGATGGACGCGATCAAGATGGCGAAGAGATCGCGAACGGCGTCTATTATTGTAAAATTCGGGTTGAGAAAGCTGGGGAGAAAGACCTGACCGAATTTATCAAAATCATGAAACTTAAGTAGGTGTCTAATCCCCAAAAGGTATCGACAAGGTTTTTTGAACACGAAGGCAGGGAGTTTGCAGCGTTGAGTTCAGGAAAATTTTGGATTAAGAAAAATTCCACCATCTCAAAACAGGATTGGACTGAAAGACTGAGTGTCAAATCTCGCGTTTTGCGTGGTTTCTGCGTTGCATTCATCATCTTTCTTGGCCAGCCCTTCGCTGAAGGTGCTACCAAATACGCGGGAGAGTTTCTGACGCTCGGAGTCGGGGCACGCCCACTGGGCATGGGAGGAAGTTTTGTGGCAATTTCCGATGACTCAACAGCGACATATTGGAATCCGGCGGGACTAGGGTACTTAAATCATTCTGAAATTTCACTCATGCACTCGAGTCTTGGAGACTTAAACAGCTATGACTTCGTCAACTATGTACAACCCTTCGGCGAGAACACCTCATTTGGACTTAGCTGGTTGCGAGTGGGGGTAGATGACATTCCGATTACTAGCTTACCTATTCCATCAGGTGGTGTTGGGCCTGGAAATCGACCTAAAATTGAACGCACTTTCAGCAACACAGACAATGCGTTTATCCTCTCGTATGGTAGGAGGATTGGACCTGAAACATGGGGATTATTTGGAGGGGGGAATGCCAAGGTAATCTATATTTCGACACTCCGAAACTTGAATGCAGTCGGTATTGGTGGCGACTTCGGCATTCTCTGGCAGTCCACCCGAGACAAAGCCAATCAACTCTCCGTTGGGGTTATGGTACAAGATTTCTTCAAAACGAAACTTTATTGGAATACTCCTCCGGACGAACCGGGGCAAGCATCAAACACGGATACGATAAACCCCAACTTCAAGATTGGTGTTTCCTACAGCGTAGATGCAGCGGCGCTAAATAGCCAGCTCCTGCTTACAATCGACACTGATAGCCTATACTCGTTTGAAATGCACTACGGTGCTGAGTATGTATTCGCAAAGTTACTCGCGTTGAGGATCGGTTTACAGGAGAGGAAAGGAGTGACCACAACTCGCCTTATGACTGCCGGAGCGGGGCTTAAGCTTTCTTTCTTGACTGGTGCGGCTTTTTCAGTTGACTACGCATACTTGGGCAATGAGGAACTTGGCGCCAGCAATCGAATCTCGCTCATGACACGTTTCTGAGATACTACAGCGGTGAATTTCTACCATATCGATTGATAAATCATAACCATTAGGACCAATAAACTCCGTGATTTGCGGAGTTTGTCTATGAATGGTTCGGGAATAGGCTATAAGTGGCTTTCGGAATGCGTGGTAATTTTACATTTCCTTTCTCAACACAGCGCATCAGAGATTGTTCTTGTCCTTATAGGAGTTCCCATATGGGCCAAGAAATCGTCTGCCGTCGAAATGAATCAAGTGCGATGGGGAATCAGCAACCCACACGTCAGTCTCCCAAGCGATTTCGCCTAGATAACGAGCCATAATTGCACGATTGGGAAAGGCAGTTACGTAGACTAGTCCAGCCTTTGCTTCTGAAAACAATTCGGTTAATTCGGCATGCCGCTTACCATCAACCGGGCCGTGGCTAGTTACTGATTCCACCAGTAGCAACCACTCCCTCTCTGTGTAGTTCAGTACTACGTCCGGCATCTTGCCATGGACATCCACGTCAACCCCTAGCCTAGCTAGCAATGACCCATCGAAATATCCCCATTTGTCGCCAGTGTCCCCGGCGTAAACCAACTCACTTCCCGGCGCGAATCGCGGAACAAAATCCTCAATGATTGCCCTGATTAGCTCATTATGCTCGCCGGGGCTAAGAGTAATGTTCTCCCCTGGTGCGATTTGCACTGGGATACGGTTTTGTTCTCTCGCCTTCGCATAGCGGTCAGTCAAGGTTTCGCGTTCGGATAGGTAGACCATCAGATTGTTTTGCCACATCGGTGTTCCAAAACTGCGGAGCAGTGTCAGCGTGGCTGGCTCAATTTGATACACGGTCTTAGGACTGTTTGTTGGTCGATCAGGCTTGTCTGGGTTATACAGCACAATCCCAGCATTTACGAATTGGTGCATCGTCTGTCTACGAACTGTCTCGCGAGTGTTCGGGGCGTAGTCCTTGCCATAGTGTTTTCTAGCCCAATCCATGATGGGGGTAATGCCTATAAGAGGAGCACTAGCCTTTTCCCATGACTTGCCGGGAGAGAGATTAAGCAACGCCAGAAGGCAAAGAGCAGAGCGCTCGTTCTGTTGTGCCCTTGGTAAACCAAGATCAGCAATAAGTTGCTGTGCCCTTTTTAAGTAATCGTTTGCATCTGTCATGTGATCATGGATTCTAACTTGTTGTCGATCGCCGTCTGCTTAAGTTCACCTTGCTCCATGGCCCATTCACCAAGTGCAACTAAAATATCACGAGGTGGGTACTTCATCAGCCTAAGATCTGTTGCATTAACCTGTGTGTGCCCGTTAAAGCACCGAAAATACTCGTCAACAGCGGTGGTATTGAGGAATACAGCGAGTCCACGGGCCAAAGCTTCCGGCAACCCATGCTTGTTTTCATGGAACACATTTAGATGGTTCTCGAATCCTAGCATGGGGGCATCGGCAAAGGTAGTAGGGTTGACCACACTTGCTATGACTCGGTACTTTTCTTCCTTTGACGAGAAGCGACGCACCAAGCAGTAAAAACCGTTTGGATAAAGCCATTTTTCGGTATTTTCGTTACGCTGGATGGCATTGGGCTTCTTCTCGCCGGATATTGGCCACATCGTTCCGTGCCTATTACAATGGCAAGGATAAAGCAGGGGAGCGGTATCTTTGTCCGGCATGTCGCAAAGGTACGTCTTGAGTCTAAAATCAATGACTGGTCCTGTGGATACGCTGACACCAATATTGGAAAGTGAATGTCGTATGCTCGGAGATGTTTGGATAATGCCTTGTTCGGGTGAAGTAGGCACATGGATAAACCGATCTCGGTCAGAGGACGATACTATCTGCTCGAAAGGGTGTTCATGAGAGACAAGATCGGTAAAAGTGGCATCGGTCGATGTGGATATTCCTACCGGTCCCTGTGTGCCGCCCCGTTGCAAGAGAATTATAATGTTTTCCTGTAGCACTCCGTCACCCTTGAACGCCTTACTTCGCGATTGGAACAGGTGTATGTGGTGGACTGCCGCTCGTTGTAAAATGAAGTCGCGGAAGGATCGGTAATATGTTCCATTGCAGAAACTGCGTGGGATTATCGCAACGAGCTGTCCTTGGTCCTCAAGCAATGAGAGTGACAATGCTACAAATGCGGTATATAGATTGACTGTTTCAATGCCTGCTTGCCTCAACGCCGACCGATGTGCGGAGTCGCTTCGAATCTTTTTGTAAGGAGGATTCAGGATGGCATGTGTATATCTTGGTAGTTCTTCAGCGAAGAGATTTCCAGACAGCCAGTCGGTAGCAACTTGAATGAAATCAGCACTGCGAACTGTCACGTTAAAACCCGGGTGCTTACTATATTTCTCCAAGATTTGAGTCAAGGATGGATGTAGAAATTCATCAATCTCAAAAGCATCAATATCAATGCTGATGAAATGGGCACCGTCACTGGCCCATCGATTTAGGAAAGCCACAGAAAGGGAACCAATTCCAGCACCCGCATCTAGCAAATGACATTTAGCACCTGACATCGGAGCAAACAAATTTGCCATGAATTCTGCGATCTTGCCCGGGGTAAAAAACTGTCCAAACTGGGCTTTTCTCTTCGGATCGATAACGGGCCTTGGTAGCTTCAGTGCTGAACGTTTAACTTTTGAATTCAATGGTACGCCTCCTCCCTTGGGTACCAGCATTGTTTCTGCGATTACAACTGATAGAAGTGATGATAGCTTGAGTCAATGAGATAACGCGCGAGAGGTAAACTTGTCACCTTTATGACTATTGAAACTCCTTGGTGTTACCAATTACGGTATCTTTTTAGGGACGACCAGACATCACGAGATGAATAAGTTCTTACATCAAGTACGCGTATTACCTAGTCTCTTACGACTTGCACCTCTTCAATTTGGTTCGAGACAAGCCACTCCAACAAATCCTCCTGCTCTTCGGTGATTTCAATCTCAGCTTGATTTTGGTCGTCTAGTGGGGAAACAACGTAGAATACACCGTCATCAAGCAATTCAGTGGTGCGAGCAATGGGAAAGACGAATTCATCGGAATTTCCTGTATCATGAATCCTGCCGTCGGTGAAATATGGAAGTTGATTTCTCAATGTGGCTGTAATTTCATACGGGGCAATTTCTGTTTTATCCAGTGGAATTACATGGTATTTTGTCATGATTTTCTTCTCAAAGGTGAACGGGCTTACGCAGGTACGAACTTACCAAGTACTTTCGGTTGGACCGCTCCGGTGACTTGTGGTAGTCCTGCGTGGTGGCCATGAATAGCTTCATTGGCGAGTATGGCAAACGCTACGGCTTCCTTTCCATCGCTAGAAATACCGTGCGATTCAGAGGATAGGACGGGAATTGGATTAAACAACTTCTTTAACCGCCCCATCAGGGTTAAGTTGTAAGTTCCACCGCCGCTTACACATATCTCATCAATGGAATGATGGGGTATCAAAAACCGCTTGTAATGGTTATGAATCGTCCGCGCAGTGAATTCTGTAACTGTTGCGACCAAATCAAGTGGCGACACTTCGTGTGCTTTCGCCTGTTCACATGCTTTCTTAGCGAACTTCTTGCCGTAAGCTTCCCTTCCGGTGGTCTTCGGTGGTTCCAAATGTAAAAAGGTGTCTTGAAGCCATTCTTCCAGCAGTGTTTCATTGGCATGTCCTTGAGCGGCAATCTCTCCCGAATTGTCATAGGTCTGCTCTCCTTGTGTAACAATTTCTGTCACCGCATCAATGAGCATGTTACCGGGACCCGTGTCGGAACCAAGCACTTTACAAGCGTTGGCGTCTGCAGGGATTAGGGTGACATTAGAGATACCTCCGATGTTTTGCAGTGCAATCGTCCGATTTGCTTGTCGGAACAATAAGAAATCGACGTATGGTACGAGTGGAGCACCTTGCCCGCCGGCTGCAACGTCGGCAACTCTGAAGTCTTCAATGGTAGGGATACCTGTCTGATGCGCAATGACCGCAGCCTCTCCAATCTGGAGTGTGGATGGGATGTGGGGCGTTCCCATCTGCGGAGGAAGATGATAAATCGTCTGACCATGGCAGCCAATAAGATCGACTGCGTCAATAGGAATACAAGCCTTCTCGGCGACCAACAAAGCTGCCTCGGCAAATTTTTCACCGAGAAGGAAATTCATTTGGCAGATTTCATCAACACGAGAAGTTTCAGGGTCAAACAGTTTGAAGATTCGTGCTCGTAATTCTGAGTCAAAGGGAAAACTGTCAAACGCTATCAAATTGACCTTCGTCGATAGGCCGTGACCGCAGATTTCAACAAGCGCAGCATCGACGCCATCGGCGGAGGTGCCGGACATGAGGCCAATCACTCTTTTCCTCGGTTTATCGAAGAGAGTTTGGAATGCCTTCATTAGTTATTCCGCCAGCTTGACTCCTCAAATGGCAAGCAAGTACACAACGATGGTTTAGTTGATTTGTAGGGCAAGTATGAATCGAAAGCAGGCAATCCCAATCAACTAGGACGCAGAGAAGATTGAAATTCAAGCATAAATCAGAAACGGTTCCCGGCGGCGCGCAAATTCATCAAGGTCGTTGCGCCAGCCTTGCAGGATTTCGGCTGGAGAGCGACTTTCGGTGAGTGCCAGACGCAGTGAATCTGTCCCCGCCAGTTGATCGATAAAGTGTTTCCCATCGGTCTCAAGAAACTCGAAGTGATTGGGATAGGCTTCTATGACCGTCGCAAGTAGATACAGGACAATTTCTAACGGCATTGCTAGTTCTCTGTCCACTACATGCGCGCTCACGCCGTGGCACAACTCGTCGACATATTTTGAGAGCGAAGGCACAAAGTGAACGGGGCGGAAACGTACACCGGGTAGTTCCAAACCGTTCAAGGTTTCGCTCCACATGTCGGCATCAATCCACGGAGCACCAATCCACTCGAATGGCCTTGTTGTCCCGCGTCCTTCCGACAGATTTGTCCCCTCGAGAAGACATGTCCCCGGATAAAGAATCGCCGTGTCGAGAGTTGGCATACTGGGGGATGACGGTACCCACGGGAGTCCGGTCTGGTCGTACCACATGCTTCTCTTCCAACCGCGCATCGGAACCACTTCGAGTTGCAAATCGAGTTCTAATTCAGCAGTGAAGAGAAGAGCGAGTTCGCCGATGGTCATGCCATGCCGAATTGGGATCGGATGTGCACCAACGAAAGATTTGAAATTATGCTCAAGCAGAGTTCCCTCAAGTCGATCTCCGCAAATGGGATTCGGGCGATCCAAAACGATGAACTCCACGCCGTGTTCGCATGCAGCCTGCATAGACAGGAGCATCGTTGTGATAAAGGTGTAGTAGCGCACGCCAACATTCTGGATGTCGTACACCAGTGTATCGATTCCCTCCATCATTTCCGGAGTAGGTTGTAATGTTTTACCGTAAAGACTATGAATCGGAATCAGATGTTGGTCTTCCGTTGTGGAAGGGACTTTGAGCATATCCTGATGGTTTCCCCACAGTCCATGCTCAGGACTGTAGAGCGCCTTGAGGCGAGTCTTCGGAAACTCCGCGCATAGACTCACATTGCTCCGAAGATCTTCATCGACCCCGGTTTGGTTGGTAATCAAGCCGATGTTTTTTTCTTCGATTAGGTGTGGTTTTTCACGGAATAGAACCGTCAATCCAGAATCAATCATTAGCGACACGTGCCGAAGACCAATTTGTGAAACTCGTCTCGGAAACCAAGAATGCCTTCGCGAGACGCATCCGGATGAACCCGGTTTGTGAGTAGAATAGCGAACATCCTACGGTCAAGATGAACGCGAATAGATGTACCTGTGAAACCGCTGTGATAGAGCGAACCATCCTTTAGAATAATCCAGCCTATACTACGTTCCGAATTCAGTCCTACAGTATGGGATTTGCTCAGTTGATGAATACTATGAGAATTTAGTACACTGGATCCGCCTTTCAGGAGAATCTGACAGAATTTTGCGAGATCCCTTGCCGTTGAAAAGAGGCCGGAGTTGCCGGCAACACCACCGAGGAAATTGGCATTTTCGTCATGAACCTCCCCGCATAGAACTCCCGTGCGCCAATTGTATCGTTCACCATTTGCCATACGTCTCTCAAACCTGTTTGAATCCTCCGTGGCGGCGCAGTTGTCCTTCCATGCTGAAGGTGGACAATAACGAGTGGTCGTCATTTCAGTAGGTGTGAAAATGCATTCCTGCGCTAGGCGGTCTAGCGATTGGCCACTTGTACGTTCAATGAGTTCGCCAAGCAGAATGTACCCAAGGCAACTGTAAACAACCTGCCGACCGGTTGGGTATTCAAGCCCTATTTCGCCAAGATGGCGTGTAACCTCATCTCTCGATTTTAGTTTGAGGTAGATTGGGCGCCACGCCGGAAGTCCCGATGTATGGGTAAGTAGGTGTAGTAGCGTTATCTTTTCGCGGTTGAATTCGGGAAGGTACTTTTTGACGGGATCGGCAATATCAAATATTCCCTCTTCGGCGAGGTACATTGCCAGTGTCGCAACCACGACTGGTTTGGTTAACGAAGCGAGATCAAAAATGGTACCTCGCCGCATTGGCATGATTCGTGGTAGAACCATGCGATGTCCGAACGCTTCGTGATAAGTAACCTCGCTGTCTTCAGCGATTACGGTAACTGCGCCGGGAAAAATCTTATCAGAAATACCTTGCTGGAGCAGGGAGGCAATCTCCTCTGAATTCATGGATTCACATTGCAGGAGATGGATTGCTTGTGGGGGTTCAAGAACTTCTTCTCATGATTAAGACTCTTAGATTTTCACTCTCGCATCCCTCGCATTGTCAATTGACTCAATCAGAACCTTGGGAACCAGGTCTCTTCCGCAACCACAACAAAAGCTTGTCCCGGCAAGATTTCTAGGTCGTCGAGGAGTGTACCGGACGTAATATCTTCGGGAAGGAATGGGTGAAATGTTCCGTTGGCGTATATCGAAATGAGCGAAATTCTGGCCAAAAAGTCGGGAAAACGAGCGAAGTCACTAACGCGGTTAATACTAGTATTCGTGTTAGGAATGCCAACAAGATTGGGCCCTGGAATTATTCGGACTGCTCCCTCAACCGGATCGCCGGTAAGGTCAATTGAAATAGCATTTCGTAAGGAGACGAGTATTCCCGTGTACGGCTGAATCGAAGCATTGCCTGGAAAGTCTACATCTGAAGGTCGAAAAAATGCTTGAAACTGCGTTTCGCCACCTCGTGCCGGCGCCGGCGTGGTAATCAACCAGTGGACGTTGGTCTCCCCTCCAAGCACCTCAAACAGGTCGCTGACCTGCGTGACGGTAAGAGATGCGCCATTGACTTCGGCAACCAATCTCGGCAGATGAACCAAGCTAGTTCCTGCAGATACCAAAAGGCTAAAACTCTGGGGTGTTTCGAGATTGAGTGTTTCAAGTTGCTGAAGCATGATATCGACATTCGCCCGGGTAGTGGTGTCTCCAATAAATTTCCAGCGTATGACCCCATCTTTGTCTAAGATAAAAGCAGATGGGATAGCGATGTTTGAGATTCCGGCAATAACTCCGTAATCCTCAATTGTCTCCATGTCCTGATCAGACAATATCGGAAATTGCACAGCGTTCCTGCCCACAAAAAATGCCTTTGATACGTCTGGTGCGTCAACGCTAATCGCGTACAGTTCCGCCCCTAAGTCAAGGAAATCGGAATAATGTCTCTGCAACTCAACGAGTTGCTGCTGACAGAACGGTCAGAACTTGCCGCGATAGAAGATGAGAACCACGTTGTCGGCGCCGCGATGATTGCTCAACGTGACGAGTTCATTATCTATATCCGGAAGCGTAAAATCCGGAGCTTCATTACCGACCTCATTTCCAACAACACCTTGAGCGCTGCTCAGAGCGCTAAACACAAATACAACTATCAAGAGCAAGCTAAATCGGTAGTGTATCTTCACCTTAGTTAAACCTCCTGTGTTGGACGATTGAACTGTGTAATGGCTGTCAATCAATAGAATTGCTATATGAATACTAACAGATTTCTGTGCAATCAGTCAATCTTTTTTAATTTTAGTGTGTCTAGACAAACCTAAGATTAGGATCGGGCAAATATCCTTACTATGCTTGAAGTGTCTTGATATACGAATGCTATGTTTCAAAGAATTGCGCTGCAGGCTCGTCGGTGCTAGAGCAAGCATGTCCGCCTTTGTTGTATTGTTTGTGGCGGATATGTTAGAATAACTTCAGTCTGTGAGTTCCCAATTCCGTTGAATTATACCAAACATCGGAGATTGGTTGTAACCTATCCAAATGTCGTTGAATGAAGCCTGATGCTGGAGGTCGACCGTCAGTGTCTATCCTTGTCTCCGGCAAGGTAGAAAAGTTGTGAAAAACATGGCCTTGATTAACCAGGATTTCACTCCATTCGCTGAACGCATGAGGGCTGAAGGAAATTCCGACCTCATAGTAAAAACCTTCGAACATTATTATGCCCAACTAGCAGATGGACACACCGGACTCATATCGGAGAGCACCATCACTCCGGTTGAACACCTTCCGGACGCGGAAAAGTTCCCGAAAAAGCTGGCGAGAATTGGAGAGCGGATTCTGCCCAAGACCATCATCTTGAAACTAAATGGTGGTTTGGGGACCAGCATGGGGATGGCTATAGCGAAATCATTGCTCACCGTTAAAGGTGAACTGTCATTCCTAGACATTATCGCTCGGCAAACTCAATTGTCAAATATACGTCTGGTACTTATGAACAGTTTTTCGACCCGAAGTGATTGTCTCTCGGCACTAAAGAATTATCCGGAATTATGGGATGATATTCCTCTGGATTTTGTTCAGCATAAAGTTCCAAAGATTAATCAGGCTGATTTACGCCCGGTCGACTGGCCTGAGAATCAAGCATTGGAGTGGTGCCCGCCCGGGCATGGAGATATATACATCTCGCTAGTAACAAGCGGTATACTGGAAACGTTGTTAAAGGCGGGTTATGAATATGCGTTTATCTCCAACTCTGACAACTTGGGGGCAGTGATGAACACAACCATTCTCGGATTCCTCGTCGAAAATCGGTTGCCGTTTCTTATGGAGGTTACAGATAGGACTCCGGCACACAGAAAGGGCGGGCACCTTGCTCGATTGTCAACAGGAAAGCTCATTCTTCGAGAAGTAGCTCAATGTCCGCCCGATGATATAGACTATTTTCAAGACATAAATCGGCACAAGTATTTTAATACAAACAACCTATGGCTACATCTGCCCACGTTGAAGGCGGTGATGCATTCCAAAGGAAATATCTTAGGTTTGCCCATGATACGAAACAGTAAGACCGTGGATCCCCGAAACCCTACATCCCCCAAAGTCTATCAATTGGAGACGGCGATGGGCTCGGCTGTCGGAGTCTTTGATAATGCAACAGCTATCCGCGTTCCTCAATCACGCTTTGTTCAAGTGAAGAGAACCGAGGATTTGCTAGTCGTGCGTTCAGACATTTACATATTGGACGAAGGATTTCAAGTTGTGCCCGACCCTAGTCGAGATTTAGATTCTATCATTGTGAGTTTTGAGGACCCCTGCTATCGGCTCATAAACGATATGGATGCTCGATTTCCTAGCGGCGTTCCGTCTTTGATTGATTGTGAACGCTTGAGAATAGTAGGGGATGTACAATTTGGGTCGAACGTGACGTTAAGAGGCGACGTGGAACTGATGAACTTATCAGGCCGGCAAGTAGAGATTATCGACGGTACGACGATTGAAGGAACGAGAACATGGTCGAGCTAATTGCTTCTGCCAATGAGACAGTATGAAGACTATGGACAACTCTGGATCCCAGTTTGAATTAGTAACTGGTGTTGGCGAAGGGGCATTAGAACGGCTCACTAGTGAGTCGGAACGCCAGCAGCTTGACCTCCGTATAGCGGAAATACAACTGTCGTTTCAGCAAGAAACAGACTGGTCGCTTAACCAATTGGAGCATCACCAAAGAGCGTGGATACGCAGCCATTTGGATAATGAGCATGTCGAGCAGACGCTAAAGTTGGCGAACCGCGCACGTGAAGAATTCTCCGTCCTCGTAACAATTGGCATCGGCGGATCAGATTTGAGTGCCCGTGTATTTCATGATGTGCTCAACCATCCTTATCACAATTTGTTGTCCTTGGACGAACGAGGTAATGCGCCGGAGGTCTACTTTACAGGCGATACGTTCGACGCATTTCGCCTCAACGGTTTGTTGGAGATGTTAGCCGCGCGCGAGCTATTGTGCGGGACACTTTTCAACGTCATAAGCAAGTCGGGGCGAACAGGCGAAACTATTGTGACCTTGATGATTATCCGCGACAAGCTACAGAGTTGTTGCAACGCGAAAGATCCGGAATCCTGGCGTCGTCAAGTCGTAGCAACCACCGGATTGAATCCTGAAAGCACCCTATACCGGATGCATCAGGAGCTCATGTTTTATGGAGACACATTGCTTCCCGTGCCGGAGGGTGTTGGAGGTCGATTTTCCGCGTTTTCACCCGTAGGACTGTTTTTCCTAGCTATGACCGCTGGCAAAGGTGAATCCCCGCGTTCTCGTGTGCAAAAAGCCCTCGACGGAGTTGGCGAAGCGGACGCGTTGTTCCAAAACCCGCACGCAGATGTCGGAAACGTAGCGTATCGCCTCGCCCGATGGTTGAATCTTGCAGAAATGCAAGCAGGGAAAAACACTCTCGCTTTTTATAACTATGCAGACAATCGCTACTTGGGCGATTGGTTTGTTCAGCTATATGACGAATCTCTACAAGAACGAGGCCAAGGGCTCAATGTAATCTCTGCTCTCGGTCCAACTAGCAACCATTCCATTCTGAACGGAATCCTCAATGGACCAAGGGATAAAGTCGCCTTGTTCATTGATTGGCGTGAACTTGGAAAGGACTTGGCGATTCCGACACGGGCGGGCATTGGTGATGACTTGGACTCGTTTGAAGGTCTGTCAATGAATCAAGTACAAGCCGCTTCTTACCACGGTACTTTCGAAGATCTGAACGAATCGGGTGTTCCGACCGCAACACTTTCTGTTACGAAACGAGATGCTCACAATCTCTGCAAACTGATGCGTGTGTTGATGGATTGTGTCGCTGTCAAAGGGCGGTTGCAATCGCTCCACGTGGTTGATGATGGTACCGTGGATTTCGCAAAGGAACTTACGTATTTTCAGGATGGCGTGGAAGGGTATAAAGAACGTACCCGCCGGATCGCCGCAGACATGAGACACAATGCTGCTTGTAACGCGTGATTCGTATTTGATGAATTTGTTTGTAGTGAGTCGTGCAAGTTTTTGATTAGAACTTGGACCTCGACGCCCCTAACCTGACAACCTGTTGCCGTTGGGTAGTGCTTCGGTAAGAGTTACGATTGGAGAGGTTGATTTGAGAAGCATCCTTCTGATTCGTCTCAGCTCACTAGGTGACATTGTCCTTACCTCCCCGGCAATCCGTGCAGTGCGCAATCATTTTCCAAATGCACGTATTTCCATGCTTGTCGCGAGTCAATCTGCAGATCTACTCACGGAAAACCCACACCTTGACGAAGTCCTGCGCTTTAATCGTCGTGCAAAAGACAAGGACACGTCAGAGATGATTCGATTGGCGCGTACCATTCGAGAACGACAGTTCGATCTCACCATTGATTTCCAGCGGAAATTTCGCACGAGCTTGCTTGCATACTCAAGCGGCGCAAAGTGTCGCGTGGGTTATCATCAACCAAACGGGCTTTTATGTTCTGTACGTGTTCCCGATTCGTCCGGACACGCCATCGATCGCTACTTTGCCCTGCTTCACGCGGCGGGTATCAAGACGAATGATCGAATGTTGGAGCTATTCATCACGGAGTCTGATCGGACATGTGCTCGAGAAGCAATGGAGAAACAGAGCATTTGTATAGGCAGACCAATAGTGGGATTGTTTCCTGGTGCAGGCTGGAAGTTGAGGGAATGGATGCCCGACCGCTTCGCGGCGATTGGCGATCGTTTGGTCAAGGAATTCGGCGCACAGGTGGTTATATTCGGCGGACCGAATGAGTGCCAATTGGTCAATTATGTAATCGACTTGATGGCCGAGCAAGCGACCTCATTCGCCGGAAATCTTCCGATTCGCCGGTTGGCGGCTCTGATCGAGCGCTGTAATCTATTCCTTACGAATGATACAGGACCGATGCATATTGCTGCTGCACTACGTACGCCAACAGTGGCTCTGTTTGGCCCCGGCAACCACATCCGTTTCCAACCATTGGATCCCATTCATAGTACCGTCCGCCACGAAGTCCCATGTAATCCTTGCAAGCAATTCACTAATCGTTGCAAGAATAATGTCTGCATGAAATTAATAACGGTCGATGAAGTATGGGAAACTGTCTGTAAACGGATGAATCAAAACTTGAACCTAATCCAATGAATGGAGTTTGAAGAGATTGAAATGGTGAGATTTAATCCAAGAAACGGGAGATTTGAGTGCACAGCCGTACATTCCATCGCGACGCCATCTGTCGCAACATATAATCAAAAACCGCGGATTCCACTGCAGATGTTTTTCGCGAATTGCGATGATTGGAAGAAAAAATGCGCGAAATGAATGAAACGACGTTGAGAACCTCTCCGAACCGAGCAATTCTTGTCGGTGTGAAGCTAAAAAAAGACTTGATGCATGAGATGGAAGATTCACTGGCAGAGTTGGAACAACTTGCGGATACTGCCGGATTGAACGTCATCGGCGAGGTTGTCCAAACGCGCGAATCCCCGAATCCAACTTATTTTGTAGGACAAGGAAAAATTGAAGAGCTCCAAGTATCGATTGAAGAACTACGTGCCGATACAGTCATTTTTGACGAAGACCTCACGCCTGCTCAGACCCGAAACATCGAAGGAGCGCTTGACATCGTCGTAGTAGATCGTACGGGCTTGATTCTAGAAATCTTCAAACAACGTGCGCAAACGAAGGAAGCCACGCTTCAAGTCGACCTCGCCCGTTTGGAATATGCATTACCGCGCCTGACACGGATGTGGTCTCACTTGTCACGCCAAGCGACAGGCGGAGGTGGACGAGTCGGAGGTGCCATGCGCGGAGAGGGAGAAACGCAACTTCAGACGGACCGACGATTGATTCGACGAGACATATCCAAGGTAAAGAAGTCCTTGCAAAACGTCGAAACCCAACGCCGCATCCGACGCCATGGCAGAAGGGAAATGGCAAATGTCTCACTTGTCGGTTACACAAATGCGGGCAAATCAACGCTTTTCAACCAACTTACAGGAGAAAATCGAGAGGTTGAAGATAAACTATTTGCTACATTGGACTCGACCACACGCACGATTAATTTGCCGAGTCATCACCGTATTCTTTTGAGTGACACTGTCGGGTTCATCAAGAAACTTCCACTTCATCTGGTTGCTGCGTTCAAAACAACCCTAGACGAGGTTGCCGAAGCCAAACTGCTCCTCCATGTGGCCGATGTGAGTCATCCACAAGTAGAAGAACATATCGCCGCCGTCAACGAAGTGCTTGATGAACTGGGAGCGTCTGAAATACCGACGTTAATGGTGTTTAACAAGATAGATTGTCTTGAGGATGAAGCCCCTCTATGCCTGCTGCGAAGCCGATACCCGGATAGCATCACTATTTCCGCTCGGCGCGGCGATGGTCTTGCCGCCCTGAGAATGGAGTTAGGCAATCGATTTGCGGAAGATGATGTTGACGTATCGCTCACCCTCCCTTATTCAGAAGGTAAGAAATTGGATTTTATATTCAAGAACGGTGAAGTGCTGCAGGTTAATTATCAAGTCGATGCTATCTTAGTCGAGGCAAGAGTGCCGGAACGACACTTGGGGGGATTGAAACGGTTCGTGGCAACCCAGGAGGAGTAAAGGATTGGCGAGCTATGAATGCCTCAATGCGTCAATCGGTGGAAGGTTAGCCGCTCGACTCGCGGGATAATATCCAAAAAAGACACCCACGCTGACACCGGATAGAACAGCAATCAGTATAGATTCGACTGTGATTACGGAGGGCCACTGGATGAAATCGTGCATCGACTTGGTGACCGCCCATGCGAACCCTTTTCCCATCAACGCACCTGCCCCGATGCCAATCAACCCGCCAATGCAACAAAGCATAACCGATTCTATCAGGAACTGAAGGCGAATGTCCATGCTCTTGGCGCCGACGGCTTTGCGTAATCCTATCTCGGGAATCCTTTCAGTCACAGATACAAGCATAATGTTCAAGATACCAATCCCACCCACAACCAGCGAAACGGATGCAATCGCAACAAGAACAATTTCAATAAAGGAAATAATTCGATTGGCGGTCTTCAGTTCCTCTTTCATTATCCACGTCTCAAAGAAATCCGCATTGCCGTGATTGCGGTTGAGAACAGTCTTCACTTCACGCACCGCACGGTCAACGAGGGCATAGTTTTTCGCACGAATCATAATGTGACCGACTCGGTCGTTACCCCAAAAGTGTGTCTGTGCCGTAGTTATGGGCAGGAACACCTGGTTGTCCTCACTGTTTTCCGGATCTAGTCCCTTACCCCGAGACTCCATGATTCCAATGACTGTAAATCGATGATTGTTTATCTTCAGCTCCCTGCCGACAGGGTTCAGTCCGGCGAACAAATCTCTCCAAATCGTCTCACCGATCACGCACACTTTGCCCCACGTGTCAAGATCGTCATCTGACAAGAATCTACCATAGCCACTGTACCATTTACGAGCAATTTGGTATTCGAATGTCGTAGCTTGCATACGAGCGTGCTTGTTCTTTCCTGAGGCAATCAAAGTTGCATGACGACTCATTTCGGGAGTTGCCACATCTACAGATGGACATTCAGTTTGAATTGCACGAACGTCATCCATGGTCAGGTAGTCGTCCGATGGATTACGGATCCATTTGTTCCCTTTGCGAATCCAATCGTTGCGATATACGCCAAATACACTTGGACCGCCAACCTTCTCAACTTCCCACAACAATAAGGCCTTTGCTCCAGAACCAAATGATATCATTCCAATGATGCCTGCAATGCCGATGATGATGCCTAACATCGTCAGACAGGTACGCATCTTGTTAATTCTTAATGCCGAAAAAGCCGTTATAATACTCTCTATGAGTTTCATCGCAAGTTCTTTTTTCTTGTCAGTGCAGACTTGGTGTGCTAGAATACCAACCACGCCTTTGGACAAGCATATCCGTTATCTAACGCAGGCGTCCTTTTTGTTGCACAACATCCACCACACCTTTCCTATCAGACGTACAAGCCGTTCTTGACGTTTAGAGAGCAATCCCACGCTTAAGGTGACGAGAAATTGTCTACACGGTATACCTCAGAAGCAGCGGATGCAGTTCTTTTGTCTTGGTCTTGTTCCAAACGGCCCGCGGAAATCAAACGTCATAGAGCTACACTTGAAGAACTTACTCGCGGCGGTAGATGTGTGTGGATTCGCCTAGCAGCCTTATTTACGGAAACGCGGTTTCGGTTGACCTCGGTTGAACACACTTTCCCTACGTCGGTGAGCAACGAGACAATCCAGCGAGAACTAAGACAGTGGCATTTGATCCAGAACTGTTGCTTGGATAGGATTTACCTTGTTGCTCAGGAGCACGTCAAGGAAACGTGTTTCGATATTACGGACTATGGCAAGCGTTGCTTGACAGGCGATTATTCCATTGCAAATCGGTTAAGGGGGCGCACAATCTTTGGGTTGTGTCAAATTGAGACTGGTGCACATGACTTACTGAGTAGCCAAGGCACGAGCGGAGCGATTGAAAGCGTCTTGAGGCCTTACATTCATGAATTTGGCGACTTCATCGGGAACACGATACTCGGTTTCTGTTGTCGACTTCCGTCGTTTCTGTCACCTCTTAAAACTCCCGCGTTGACAGTTCCCTGGAGCCCAAATTTAATGTCGTATTTTCAATCAATTTGGAGAGAAAGACTTACTGAATACTTACCGCTAATTTTTTACGGCACACATGGGGCAGCGGCGGTTCGTAGCGCATTCTGGGAGAGTGTGACTCAGCAATTTTCGGAGGCATGCATCGGCGGATTTCGACACTTTTGCCACCGATTGGGCTTGAAGTGTTCGATTGAGATCTCCGCAGGTGATAGGTCACTTGGATTCGATCTCGGAACCATTCTTAAGTACTCTGATGGAACAGTATTAATTGATTCAAAGGACAGCAGCAATTCGAACGACGGCCATGATACCATGGAGAAATCGAGAACAGTAAATCGAGAAACTTTGCGCTGTTCAGTTCCGAACATTTTCCCCATCAATACCCCCAAGCAATTCTTGATTGCAAAGTGGGTCGCAAGCCGGACGAGCATCGCAGCTTCTCGAATCATTAGCATCTGGAGGTCGAGGCCTCCGACTACGGTTCAGCTTGCTTTTGACAGGGTTCTGGGCTTTAATTCCTGGATAGCAAATAAAAACGCAAGCGTGAATTCAAGAGAACCCAAGTGCGAACGTAATCATGCCTCACTGGATTTAGATTCTCAATCTTTCCCCTTGAAACAAGCCAAGAAGCACATTACGAACACCGTGTGTTTGATGGGAGAGCCACAGCGGTCGGCATTGATAATCTCGCCGCTGCAAAGTTTATGGTCAAAAACCGATGAACGGACATGGAGCGAAATTACAGATTCGTGGGCGTGGCTATGTCAAAATGTTTGGAGCTTGGGTTATGATTTCGATATAGTAGCAGAACGTGATTGTAAAAACGCAAAATTCGACAGGAAGAGCCGTCTGATAAGCGTAAATACCGGCTTCTACCAAGTTGTTTTGGTTCCAAGTTGTGCCTCGCTTCAAGAATACACGGTAGACTTGTTAACAGAAGTCGTTGCGGGACGTGGCAAGTTAATCGCAATCGATCCAGTTCCATATCTGCTAAATAGCAAGCTAGAACTTGACACACGTCCGCTTGAGTTGCTTCTCTATAATCAACGTACCGCTCTTCTGCGAGGTACTGCCGCTGAAAAAACGGAAACTCTCAAGCACGTATTGCGAAAGTGGATCAAACCGGTGCTCCGGGTCTACGCAAAGCCGGATAATATGCTGACAGACGCAATCAAGTTCCAACACCGTCGAACAGAAGATCTTGACCTATTCTACTTTATCAATGCTACTCCATCCTCAATCGAAGGCTTGATTGAAATTCAGGGAGAGTCAGTAAAAGTTGAAGAATGGGAGTCAACGAGCAGTGAAAAGAGTGAAATAGACTTTTGGTGCGCTGACGGAAATACCTACCTCATCTGTTCGTTCGATTGCTGGCAAAGCAGGTTAGTGACGACCCGGAGAAAAGCAAAATCACCACTCTCATAGGCCGGATTCGGGACAAGCTTTTGTCCAAAGACAAGACTAATGGGTTGGAAAGGAGATTTGAATGAGAAAACGTATCGGTGTGTTGACAGGTGGAGGGGATACTAGCGCTCTTAATGCAACGCTCAAAGGAATCGCTCTGAAAGCTGAAGAATTAGGATTTGAGCTTATCGGATTTATGGAAGGCTGGCGAGGGGTTCTGCAAGGCGGACGCTACTTTGTTCTCACACCTGATCTCATCGACGAGAATAATGGAGGTACACTATTAAAGAGTTCACGTACGAATTTGATTGCTGCCAATAGGCTTGACGAAGCCATCGAGAATCTAAAGAAACTCAGGATTGATGGACTTATCCCAATCGGTGGCGACGACACAATGACCGTCAGTGTAGAATTGTCGAAACAGTTTATTATGGCATCCGTAACAAAGACCATTGACAATGATGTCGGGCTCAATCCACCAGAGGGAATCTCTGTCAATTATTCAAAGATGTTTAACTACTTTTGCCCCGGTTTTCCCACTGCGGCGAGCCGACTGATTCGATATGTTCAAGATCTCCGTACGACAGCCTACTCACACAATAGGATTTTTTTTATCGAAGCGATGGGACGAGATGCCGGTTGGCTCACACTTGCCTCTGCTTATGGATATGCGGATCTGATTGTAGTGCCCGAAATACCTTACGAACCAGATCGCCTCGCCGAAGCAATTCGGTGCAAGCATAAAGAGAACGAAAATGTAATCGTCGTTGTATCTGAAGGAATCCGCAACCAAAAAGGGGAACTGATGATTACCTCAAAGAAAGAGCTAGACGCGTTTGGTCATACTCGCCCGGGTGGGTGCTCGGAAATCATAGCGGAAGCGATGAGACTTAGGCTCTCAAAGGAATTTCCAAGTGCGACATTTCGCCACATCGTTCTAGGGTATCTTCAGAGGTGTGGATCTCCAATACCACTTGATCGGGACTGCGCGATAAAGGCAGGGGAGTTGGCTGTTAGAGCGCTGGATGAGGGACAACAAAACGGAGTTGCAACAGTTATGCGCACCGAGACAGGCATAGATCCTGTACTTTATCCTATGGATCAGGTGATTAAGCGTGACGAAAACAACAAAGTGATTCCACGAAGCTTGGACTTGCGTTTCTACAATTTTGACGATTATCAAATCTCGCCAGCGGGCACGGGATATTTCAGACCCATTTTTGGCGATCTTCCAAGACTTCGGTCACACGAACTGGGAAATACCAAATTTGGAGAAATTTGAGTCAAAGGCGGCGCGAATTAAGGCAATGAGCATGTCAAAACAGGTTTTAAGTTCATTAGACTCACAGGAGCTTGAAAGAAAATTTATGGGAATTAGTGCCATTGACACAGACCCCAGCCTTGCGATCGTGCTCTGTTGGTCGAAATCGTGAAGTACTCGACAGCCGCGTCCACAGGTTTGTCAAATTGCAAGAGTCCCGACCCACTAAGATTTAAGGAGATACGTCGTTTGAGATGCCTCAATTATTGTGGTAAATTCCTGGTGTTCAAGGATTTAACAGTTTTATGCTTTGAGTGCGAATGAGGAACCTGAAGTCGGTACAACCACCAGGGCAAACTGCCCCATGTTCACATCTCTGGGTTCCGAGATATTGATGAAGTTGCCGAATTAACGTATTGGTCGTGCGCCGAGTGTTGTAATGAACGACGAGGATTCTACATAGAGCCAACGCATCAATGTTTTTGAAGAGTTAGATGATGGCAATGTTCAAGACATTTGTTGAAGTGATTACCTTGATTGCTTCCTTCTTGATTCAACACTGCCTCTATAACAAACTTCTGCCTGCCAGATTCAGTCCTCAAAACATCCTAGTTATCAAGTTGGATCACCTCGGCGACGTACTTCTCGCTACGCCTGTATTTTCAAATTTGAAACGCGCCTATCCATCCGCTAAAATTCACGTCCTGGTTGGAGAATGGGGAGAGGTTGGCTTGAGGAACCATCCTGATGTAGACAAAATCCTCCGATACAACTCCCGTTTTTACCGCAGACTTGGAGAGCCGAAGTCTCAACTTAAAATACTTACTATACTAGCTCTGCTCCGTCAACAAAAGTACGAACTTGTCATTGATCTGCGGGGGGATTGGTTTACGGCGCTTTTTGCCCTTATCAAGCCGACCTGCTATCGATTGGATTATGCCTGGCTGCAAGTAGCAAATAAACTAGGCATTGCTCGATTCACCGGATTACATCAGCTTGAACGAAATCTCGATCTCTTGCGAATTGCGAATGTTCAGACATTTTGCAAACTTCCTACTTTTCATACTTCCGATGACGATCAGAATTGGGTGGACAATTTCTTGCGCGAATCGGAAATTCTCCCGAATTGTCCGCTAATTGTAATACATCCAGGTTCTCCGATTACTCTTAAACGCTGGCGGACGGAGCGTTTCGCGGATGTAGCGGATTGGCTAATTGCTCAGAAAAACGCACAAATACTCTTTGTCGGTACCCGCGATGAAGTGGATGTCATTTCTGCGGTTCAGAAACAGATGCACGGGCGATCCATTAATCTCGCCGGCGAAACCACGGTGTCACAGCTCGCTGAGTTGTTGAAACGCTGTCACTTATTTCTTGGAAATGACAGTGGACCGATGCATATCGCCGCCGCCGTTGGGACGCACACCATTGGGTTGTATGGCCCAGGAAATCCGGCACGATTTGGCCCCGTAGGTTCGAACTGCCGCGCAGTTCGACGTCAGCCACACTGCCCTCCATGCATGGGCACGATTTGCAAATTCGGCGGCGAAGGGTGTATGAAGGACATTCGAACTGAGGATGTAATTCAAACAATCCAAGCGATTCATGCGATCTGATTTGGTTTGTGCTTACAACGGCTTATCTTTTGGGCATTTCTCGAAAATAAACTGCTTCTGTCAGCAATGAATTACAGAACCGTCTGCCGAGATGTTTTTGCACCATTTGGTGCAATTCAACTGGCAAGTTTAACCTGTTTCGTGCAATGCCAACGAATCATCGCGAAGGATAAACAGCAAAACTGCTCTGTTAAAAGGATCCCAGCTTATGGCATATTATTTGCTTAAAGACAGGGGAGTAATTCAGGAGTTTTCGTCATAAAGTTGCGGTAAAGTTGCGTTTAGATTATTTAAGCGTTTTACAAATCACAAATCCCAAACATTAGGAGGAAATCAAATGGGTGCAAAAAGAACTTCCGGCGCATTTATGACCTCCTTGGTACTCCACCTTGTCATTGCATTTGTTGCTGGCTTATACCTTGTAAGCCAAACGCAACAGTTTAAAGATTTGGTGGGAGCAGATGTGCTCAAAGCCAAGGATCCGCCGAAACCGAAAGTACGTAAACCTGTTGTTAAACCCGTGATTAAACCAACAGTGCCCACGACGAACACTGTGGTGGTTGAACAAGTTGAAATTCAGCCGAGGGTCACAACAGCTTTCGTTGCGCGTTCGAATTTCGAGCCGACATCTGTACTGGAATTTTCAAACAAAGTGGTTAAGGTTGATGCGCCGATAAACCCGAATGTCCCGAAGGTCGTGTCGCCCAATGCCCCTGTACCGCAGGCTGTGACACATGCTGACCTGCCAGTTTCAGATGCTCCCGGTGCGTTAGCGTTCTCCGCACCGGTTGCAAATGCTCCTTCTGCCGGTCCCGCCAACATTGGCCGAGGTATCGCCGGTGGGATTGTACAGGTCAAGGTTGCGATCAACCGTGCACCGGGCCTTTCCATGGTTGAAACTGTTGGCGCGGCGCCTGACGCCTTAGGTGATATTGTTGAAAATATTACACTCGGCAACACCGAGGTTCCACCGCTGCCTAGAGGCGAGCCGGGAGGAACAGTTATCGGTAAGGGTCGCGATATTCGCGGTGTGCTGCGATTTACCCGAATCCGCCACAATCTTTCTGACTGGTGGGCAGATTCTTCGTCGCTGAATGCCCTAACCAAGTGGATTAACGAGCGAACGAAAATCAAAGCCGACATGAACGTTGAAGGCGGGGCACTAAAATTGACTGATGCTAATTTGCACAGAAGCCCGATTCTTTTCATGACGGGACACGATCCTGCTTTGGTACGTTCGCATAACTTGCTTGGTCGTCAGTATGGTGGTGGGCGAATGGATAGTCGTCTCACCGAGACAGAATCAGCCGCTATGCGTAGGTACCTTGTAGAAAAAGGCGGATTTCTGGTCTTTGACGACTGCGGTGTGAACGCACCTGCCCAGGCAATGATTCGGTTGTTCCTGGCTCAGATGCGATATGTCATGCCCGAATATCAGGTCGAGCGAATTCCCAACGACCATACAGTTTACGATAACTTCTACGAAATGGGCGGACCTCCGGTCGGATTCGATATCTTCTGGTGGGGAACGAGACCGCAAAGAAGAAACTTCCTTGAAGGCGTATCTGTCGGCGATAAGTTGTCAGTTATCACGGTCCGACGTGACTATATGTGTGCCATGGAAGCAGTTAGTTTGCCGACTCGTTCAGTTCACTATTCACCGGGTGTTTATCGCTTCATGACCAACGTTGTTGTTTACTCGTTGACACATGGCGATATAGCCGACTATTCAGGTTACATTCCAGAGGACCTATTGGCGAAGAAGTCGTTACCAACGAGCGCACCAGAATCAGCCAGAATCGGTGCTCTCGAATAATTTGTGGTATATCTTAGCGACCGTCGCATAGAAAAAGCAGCCGAATTCCCGGCTGCTTTTTCTATGCGTGTTAGAATTTGGTTCTGTATGGAGTGAGTTGAATTTTTCGTGGAACCGCATCGCCGATTCGCTTGCCTGTTACTCATTTCCTGTATTGACGGCACTCTTTGCTTCCGTTGCAAGTCTACCCGCTTGTTTCGCCAGTCGTTTCGCCTCCGCAATCTGTCTCATGATTTCACGGTTTGACCAGGACACGCCAATCACATAACGAATTTCTTTGTCGTCTGAGACAAGTGCATCCAGTGCCTCGGCACCCAAATAAATTTGCAACCCGGTGCCTCCTCTATGGCGCACTCCCGCATTTACGCCTCTTCCATCGGTCTCAAGGCATAGGGCCAATTCTCCCTTCGCGAAACGCGGTTCGTAATTCTTGCTAATTCCGAGAAAAACACCGTTTAATACCTTGCCGATACCGCTGTCCTCGCTAAATCGATTGTTCCCGATTCCGACGTGTCCCAAAATGTGATGCACTCGCGGCAGATTGAAGGTCTTGCTGACAGCAAGAAATGTAGACTTTCGCTTGTACTGCATCGGATCAATCAACCCTTGCTTAATCTCATCTCCGATGTTTTCAACCCCAACAGCCACGTTTGGCACTTTACCTCCCTCGCGAAACAGCAGTACCTTGAGATTTGCCATCAGAAAACTCATTTGATTGAGTTGTACGCTGGCCATTCCAAACTCAACCCGATCAAAGATACCGAAATTGAGTCGGATTACCGCTTCCTCGCGTGGAATCCCAATCCTGTTCATGAAAGCGAAATTAGTACCCACATCAATGATCCCATGCTCAATGACCGCACCGGTTGGAATGTCCATTAGTTCGCTGTCACGGAAGTATGATGTAGCTAACGGAGGAGAGCATAGCGAAAATAGCACAACCAGACAACAAAATTGGAACAATCGACGGTAGTCTTCAAGATATGTTATCATCGCGTTTTCTCTCGGATTTCAACCCCTGATGTAGTGCCAATAATTGCCTTGTCGGTTCGATTGACGAATAGTCCATTTTCGACAACGCCGGGGAGATTGTTGAGTTGTAACTCAATCTGTGCTGGTTGCCGAATCGCATCAAAGCGGCAGTCCAGAATGTAATTTCCGTTGTCGCTGATATAAGGTTTTTCACCATTATTTCGCATGGTCGATTTCTCACAAATGATGTTAATTGCTGCTTGTGTGGCTTCCCATCCAAATTGCAGAACTTCCACTGGCAACGCAAATGTCGTTCCCAGCACGGACACTGATTTACTCGCATCCGCCACAATGACGAGCCGCTTGGATGCATGGGCAATAATTTTCTCTCGTACTAAAGCACCACCGCCTCCTTTAATCAGATTCAGGCTGGGGTCAATTTCGTCGGCGCCGTCAATCGTCAAGTCTATTACAGGGTGTTCTGCGAGGGTTGAAAGTGGAATCCCTTGCTTGGCGGAAAAATTTTCTGTCTGCTTTGATGTGGCTATTCCAGTGATGTTCAATCCATCTCGAACTTTTTCCCCCAGTGCGAGCAGTACATAATAAACTGTTGAGCCCGTACCCAGCCCCACTATTGCCCCGGGTTGTATCTCTTCAACAGCTATCTCTGCCGCTGATTGTTTCAACCGATCTTTATCCATGTCGTCTCCTTTACGGGTGTCTGCAGATAGTTATTCAACAGTTTAGCAGAGATTGGGTACCCCATCAACAAGGAAAAAGTTTCCAATTTGATTGTCTGGGCAGGACGTGGTAAAATAGATGATTAAATTGGCGGCGAAGTGAGTCACTCTCCCGTTCAGCTTTGTATTTGCGGAGAATGCATGATTTGGACTATTGAAAGCAAATGTTGTCAATGCTGTTGTCTGTGAAACATTCCCATCTGGTGAGCTATGAAGAATGTACTTGTCGTTGATGATGATGAAAAAATCTGCTGGGCTTTTGAGCAATTCTTAGAAAGTGAAGGTTTTGCTCCAAGCATTGCCAACAATGCCGAGGAAGGGCTGCGAAAGATTCAAGCTGAACAGCCGGATGTCATTTTTCTTGATGTTCGACTGCCCGGCATGAGTGGGTTAGATGCGCTTGAACAGATTAAAGAACTTCAATCAAATGCTGCCGTTGTCATCATGACAGCCTATGACGATGTCGAGACTACAATTGAAGCGATGCGCTTACACGCATTTGATTTCTTGTCCAAACCAATTGACCTCGATGCAGTAAAAGCGGTGCTGGATAGAACATCCAAGACGCAAACTGAACGTCGCAGAATTGCAGATGGAACCGCAGGCGATGTAGCATCTTCTATAGATCGGTCGGCTTCCACAGCAGGGGAGCAGGGTCACCGCTTGGTTGGAAAAAGTGAGCAGATGCGAGAGATTTACAAGCTAATTGGCGTCATGGCGAGCAACACAATCACCGTTCTTATTGAAGGGGATACAGGCACTGGAAAAGAACTTATCGCACGAGCTATTCATGCCAATAGCTTACGCAAAGATGGTCCCTATATTTCTGTTAACTGCGGTGCACTTCCTGACGAGCTTCTTGAAAGTGAACTGTTTGGTTACGAAGCCGGTGCTTTTACCGGGGCGAAAGCAAAAGGAAAGCCCGGACGATTTGAGATTGCCGAGGGGGGAACATTATTTCTCGACGAAGTGAGTAATATGAGCCCGGCACTGCAAATCAAACTGCAGCGCGCGTTGCAGGAACAGGAGATTGAAAGATTAGGCGGGACAAGAACACTAAAAACAAACGTGCGAGTTCTCGCTGCGACCAACCAAGACCTTGCCGAGATGTCCAAGCTCGGTTTATTTCGACAAGATCTCTATTATCGATTCAAGCGACTAGCAATTCATCTGCCGCCTCTGCGGGAGCGCGCCGAAGACATCCCCTTACTTGTAGATCACTTTCTTAAACTCATAAGTGCCGAGCTAGGAAAAACAATCACAGGTGTCTCCGATGATTGCCTAGGGCAACTGAAAGGATATGATTGGCCCGGTAACGTGCGGGAGCTGGAAAACGCACTCAGAAGTGCAGCTGTACTTTCACGATCTGATGTAATACTTCCAGAGCACCTCCCACCGGATATTGCGAGTCATGAGCACAAATTGGATTCGAACCAAGCCGTATTGGAACAGTCGCTCGAATCGATTCTGCATGCAACGGTCAAAGAAGCATTGTCGCAAGAACGGGAGATGTTGTACGACGAAGTCATAAACGCTGTAGATTCTGCGCTCATCCGCTTGGCTATTAACACATTTGACAGGAACCAGACGGAAACGGCCAAATTGCTTGGGATTAGCCGCACAACACTTGCTCAGAGAATCAAAAAGTTGGGACTTGACCTCGGTAATTCATGAGGTGTGCGATGTGAAGAACCAACTTGGTTAAACACTAATTTGAAAACCTATTTGAAACAGGGCCACAGGGCGAACAGCCCTACGTGAAACCGCTGATAACCAAATCACCGATTCCAATCTTATTTTCGAAGTACGCAGCAGGCGGCAAGAAGGTCATGAAAATCGCATTTTCGAACAACCCGGTTGGGTTTGTCATCCGTTACTCAAACTGGTTCTAAGCATCCGGATCTTGTGCCTCAATAGGTATTCGCCTGAAGGAAATACTAGCTGAGCCTGAAGAGTTGACCAATTCCAGTAATTCGTACTCTCATCATTTATCGGATTGCCTGCCTACCAGCAATAAATCATTCTCATGTCGTTAGTTCGTTTAAATCACATAACTAAATCGTATGCCCCCTATCTAATACTAGACGATGTATCTGCAGCAATTGAGCGAGGAGACAGGATTGGACTAATTGGTAAGAATGGAAGTGGGAAGACAACCCTTACCGAGATTATCGCTGGCATAATCCAAGTATTTGAAGGGTCGGTTTTTACTTCAAAGGGATTGCAAATCGGATATCTGAGTCAAGAACCGAATCTCGATCCAACCTTTACACTGCGCCAAGAAATCCTTAAGGTTTTCCGCAAACAACAAAGCCTTGAGGATGAGATGCTGCAACTGAGCGAAAGAATGGAACACGAGGAGAATCCGGCGCTGATAGACGAATACGCAAAAATACAGGAACGACACGAACGCATGGGAGGTTACGATTACGAGCATCAGATTAGCCGGACGCTCGGTGGTTTGGGTTTTGACGCCAATGATTTTCATTTAGAAACTCGTGTGTTGAGTGGTGGTCAGAAGAGTCGTGCGGCGCTTGCGAAACTGCTTCTTGAAAATCCCGACCTCCTTCTACTTGATGAACCAACAAACCATTTGGACTTAAAAGCCATCGAATGGTTAGAGAACTTCCTGAATTCGGAATATAACGGCGCTTTTTTGATTGTTTCTCATGATCGCTTTCTCCTAGACCGAGTCGTTGGGAAGATTTGGGAACTGGACGACCATCGAATTAAGGTATATCGAGGTAATTACACCAAACACCTTGAAACTAAGCGCTTAAATATCCTAGAACAGGAGCGAAGTTATGCGAAACAGCAACGTTTTATCGCCCACGAAGAGGAGTTCATACAACGAAACATTGCCGGACAGCGGACGCGCGAGGCCCAAGGTCGACGGACGTTGCTCAATCGAATCGAACGACTCGAAAAGCCCGACCATAATCGGCGGTCAATGAGCATTCAATTTACCCCGGATGAACGTGGCGGAAACGACATTTTGCAATGTCGAGAGTTAGGAATTCGATACGGGGATAAAACTGTGTTTCAAGATCTCGATCTTGAAGTTTATCGCCGAGATGTCGTTGGAATTGTTGGGCCTAACGGTGCGGGGAAGACCACGCTATTCCGTTTGATTCTTGGAGGACTTGAGCCGACGGACGGTGAGATAGAGATTGGAGCCAACCTTAGTTTTGGATACTATGACCAGGAACTCAAGAGCCTAAATCTTGGTAACGACGTTATCGACGAGATTTGGGAACTACGTCCAAAGCACACACAGGAGGAGATTCGCAGCTTTCTCGGTCGTTTTCTATTTTCTGGAGATGAAGTTTTTAAACAGATTCGCCACCTGAGTGGAGGTGAACAGAGCCGTGTCATGCTTGCGAAGTTACTGCTGGAAAATGCGAATGTGCTCTTGCTTGATGAACCGACAAATCATCTGGACATACCCTCGCGCGAAGCACTTGAGAGAGCGCTAAGCGAGTATCCTGCCACAACCTTCATTATTTCCCATGACCGGTATTTGCTCAACAAACTTTCCACCAAACTGTTAATCTTCGAGGATGGCACTGCAAATCTGTGTATCGGAACGTATGCGGAGTACGAAAACTATCTGCGCGAAGAAAAACAGATGGCGATAACGGAGCAGTCAAAACCAAAACATGGACGGAGGGAAACAGGAGGGCAGAAAGGCAAAAACGAAAGGGTACGCGTCGCCCCGACTTCAAAAAAATCTTCGAAGTCCAAGCGGCGGAGGGTAAAGGCAGAACGATTGGTTGATGTGTGAGTTTGCCGGTAAAAAGACATGCTTATCACCAAGTGTCTTCAAGGTGACGCGCCCTCGTGATTTAAAATCTTCGACATGAGGGAGGCGCGCGATAATTCAGGAAGAGCGCTGCACGGCAAGAAGATTAATTTCAGTCGCTTCGATTCGCATTAGGGTTTCGACCGAAGCGACATTATGCAACCACTTCCAAGAAACACCGCGTCTCTACTCGCATCTTTCGGTACGTGGGTTTCGGTTGGTTTCAACTCAATTACAATGCGTTTCCGGCGCGTTGTGTCTATCGTGCTCTCTCGTCCGGTATATCCATCCGCACTCACGACAAGGCGATAGGTTCTTGGAGAAAAACCTTGGAAAATCACGCTTCCGCTCCGATCCGTGACAAGTTGGAGTGTTCCATCCAGAGCCACGTTCGCGTTGGTAAGCGGCTGCCCTGAAGCTTGATCCATGACGTGAACTTCAAGCCGTGTTGATGGAAGGTTTTTTAGTCTGAAAGAACCTACACGCACCGAGAATAATGGAGTAGGCCTCCATCACAACTTACGCCCGGGATCCTGTGATTTCGAAGGTAGGGTGATTGATCGACCGAATCTCTAACGATAATGCAATCTTGTTCGTAGAACGAATCTCGGGCGAATCCGGATCCTGGAAGGTTTCCTTCGACAACTCGTCACCACCCAAGTCAAGAAATTCGAGGATTGACTTAACGAAGCATTCAGCGACTTGATTACCGGGATAGTGCGCTGCGACTACCGATGGAGCGTGGTCAGCCCAACTCCCGTGGTCAATCCGCAAATAGTATCTATTGTCCTTAATTGTATTTACTGCCGCAACGCGTTTGGAGACCGGGATATTTTGGTCCTTTTTACGAATAAGGTACACTTTTGCACCAGCAATTCTCAGCATTTCGCTCAACGCATTAACTACAGCAGGGTTGATGTCTGCCGAACCCGGAGGTATTCCTCGTTCCTCCCCGCCATACCGAGCGTCAAGCACGATAACTTGTCCAAAGAGAGCGCCCTCACAAATTGGTTGTGACTCCGGGAGAACTACTCGCGATGAGTTTGGCGAAATCTCTTCCTTCAGTTGAAGATCGTAATAACCGGCTCTTGACACCAAGAGCACGGATTCTCCCGGGGATACGTGATTGAAAAAGAAATGCCCGTTGGGATTGGTCGACGTGAATCTGTCATCGCCATTAATCAGCCGGATTACGGCGTCCCCAAGTGCACTTCCACTCGCATTTCGGACACTACCTTGGACAATTCCGCTTTGCATTTCCCCAAAAACCGGCCGAGGTTGTTTCCTGCTTATCTTTGTAAACTATCTTGACCTGTGCTGTGCTAGACTGTCGTATCGCAGAATCTCCGTGAAGATAGAATCGCGCGATTCCATTTTTAGACAACTGTACCGTTTCGGTCAGCCTCCCTACCGTTGTGTGAGCATGAATTGGCTTGTCGTCCGCAATTGGCTAGTCATCACTGTCGTATGCGGCAACGGTAATACCCACACATAGCTCTCGCCATCAGGCGGTATTGCCTTTGCCCACGTAATTAAATGTAAAGTTTCTGCGGGTGGCGCGACCTTAAACCACCGCGTTGCAGGTAAGTTGTGATTACCGTAATAGTTGACGAGGCTAGTCTCATCGAATGCACACCGTTAGACAGTGGTTCTGTGGGAGTAACCACGATTAAGTCACTATCTCGAACGTATCGGCGTTGTACAGCCTTCCCATCGAGTTTGACACGAATGGAGTCAGAAAAAACCTGTTGTCGTTTAATCATCCATGCACCCCGTGCGTGGATGCCGTCCGAAACACCTTTCTCGATTCTAGGGGTATTGTGTTCCGTCGTGGATTCCGGTGCAGGTAGCTGAAGAATTCCCTGTGAAAATCCAGCCGCGACATAACGTGCAATCCCCAAGAATAAACAGTATGCCTCACGACGGTTGTACGATTTTTTTTCGCAGACGCTTCTCCTCTTCCGGGTTAGATTAGAACGATGGTTCACAAACCACTGCCGGGGCTCTTGTCAAACGCAGAACACCAAATCCTGACGGTACCATCAGTTGGTCAGTATAGAGCCCGGTAGCAGCGAGTTGCGGTAGCCGTAAAGAGCGTCAGAAACACTTTGCTGATTGTACCGAGCAAGGTGTCGAGACTAGCGGGTGAATCGTCCGCAACGCGATGATACCACGTAGATGTGTAATTAGTGCTAGGGGCATCAACAAAGTTTTGATGAATCGAAATGAAGAAATCCACGTCGTTAAGATTTGCTATCTCGCTGCGTTCCGTGATTCTTACGTAGGAATCATCTGTTCGCGTCATAACCACTATCGCTCCCTCTTGAGACAGAAGATATCGTAGATAGAGCGCGACTCGCAGATTCACCTCCGCTTCGAGGAGTCCCGTTGGACCTCGTTTATATTCAGGCAAGTGTCCCTGTCCACCATGCCCTGAATCAAGGCAAATCTTGATGCCTTGAAGATACTGCGCGTAAGGCGGGATGCCATATTCCACTTTAGGTAGTTTATGCCAATTGTTCTGCTTTTTTCCGCAACCGGCATCGACAATAAGTGCGATTGATACAGCCAAAGCAAAGCACCAGAGATAATCCGGCGGTAGGAAATCATTTAATTTGAAACGAAGTTTGCTCATCGTGAATTGTTTTGCCGTTCCGAGGATTATTCGCCAAACTCGATATTACATGTCATACAAATAATTTTTTAGCCGAATCAGGGTTATGAGCATAACATAACAAGTACCGATGACTTCATGGACTATTTCCCTGTGAACTTTCTATCCTATTACAAAATCTGAACGTGGGCGTTCTACATTAAAACGCAAATCTGTACAAATCATCCCAATGGTTCGTTATCTCATCTCAATTTCTCTGATTGCTAGCTCGCTGATTGCGTACGAAATTGCGCTGATGCGGCTACTGTCAATTGTCCAATGGCACCACTTTGCGCACATGATTATTAGCCTCGCACTGCTCGGATTCGGTGCAAGTGGCAGTGTGATCGCGATTACCCAACATTGGCTAATGCGTCGGTTCCACACTGTGTACACAGTTTCCGGGCTCATGTACGCGATAAGCCTTGTATGCTGTTTCGCGCTGAACCAGTACGTTCCCTTCAATCCATTCATGGTGGTTTGGCAACCGGTTCAATTATTGTTCCTCGTGGCGCGGTATCTGATTCTTGCAGTGCCATTCTTTTTTGGCGCGGCATGTATAGGTATGGCGTTGATGCGGTTCAATAGCGAGGTTAATCGTCTGTATTTCTTCGACCTACTCGGCTCGGGAATTGGCGCATTAGGCGTCATATTGGTAATGTATCTTGTTAGTCCTGTTCAAATCCTGACCGTTGTTTCGACAATCGGTTTCTGCGGCGTCATGGTTGCAAATGTTAAGAGTAGCTGGAAATCGTTATCACTAATTGCAATCGTCGTAATCGGATTCATCGGTTATTTGGTCGTCAAGCCGATTGAGATTAAAATCTCACCTTACAAGGGATTGAGCAGTACACTTAACTTTCCTGATGCCAAAATTTTAAGTGATCGGTATAGTCCGCTCGGGACACTGCACGTGGCGCGAAGCAACGCCATTCGCGCGGTACCGGGGTTAAGCATACGCTCAGAGCATTCGATACCTCCACAGCTAGGATTATTCACGGACGCTGACGCAATGACAGCAATTACTAATTTTGACGGGGACATTTCCGAGCTGGCTTTTCTGGATGATACAATCTCGGCAGTGGCCTACCATCTGCTCGACAAGCCGCGCGTGTTGGTATTGGGGGCTGGTGGGGGCACGGATGTGTTGAATGCGCTTTATCACAGTGCAACTTCGGTTGATGCGATCGAGTTGAATCCGCAGGTAGTTGACTTGATGGTTCACCACTACCGAGATTTCTCCGGGAAGATTTTCGACTCGGTAGATTCTAACCCGGTAAATGTTCATATCGCTGAAGCACGGGGGTTTATCCGATCAACGAGTGAAAAGTACGACCTTATCCAAATTGCGATGTTGGATTCGGTCGGTGCCGCAGCCTCAGGTACGCATTCCTTAAATGAGAACTATCTTTATACTGTAGAGGCGATTGAAGAGTTTGTTCAACACCTAACGCCGGGTGGTATATTGTCAATTACGCGTTGGCTCAAATCACCACCACGCGACATGATCAAGTTGTTTGCAACAGCCGTTGAGGCACTTGAGCAAATTGATGGCGCCGTACCGGCTAACCAGCTTGCATTAATCCGTGAGTGGCGTACGGGCACACTGTTAATCAAGAGAGGGAAATTCAAACCGTTCGAGAAAGAGGCAGTTCGGGCTTTCTGCCAGCGACGTTCTTTCGACCTTGCGTACTATCCACAAATGGTCGCATCAGAAGCAAACCGCTATAATCAATTGCCCGAACCGATTTATTTCACCGCGGCACAAGCACTAATGTTCGGTAATCGGGAGCAATTTTTCAATGATTACCCTTTCCAAATTCGCCCTGCGAGCGATGATAGCCCATATTTCTCCCAATTTTTGCGTCTCGGCATGTTGGCTGAGATAATTCACACAATCGGAAGAAATGCAATCCCATTCATTGAATGGGGATATCTGCTCCTGATCGCGATGCTTATCCAAGCGGTCGTCGCAGGATTGATTCTCATCCTTTTACCACTTCTCGTCCTACGCAAACGACCAGTGTTTCTAACGAGTTGTAATAATCCAAGTGCATCAAGAAGCCATGCATCTAATCTTTCCACTGGAAAACACGGTGCAGCGAAGCTGCGAATATGCGGTTATTTCCTCAGCTTGGGTATAGGATTCATGTTGATCGAGATGGCATTTATTCAAAAATTTCTCCTATTACTCTCGTACCCGACTTATGCAGTTGCTGTCGTGCTGTGCGCATTTCTCGTCTTCGCGGGACTTGGTAGTTTCTGCTGTCCACATGTGTCGCGAATTAGCCGGAAATTCCGTTTTCATGATGCGATCCCAACGGTCATCATCATATTAGCATTGATTGCCTTTGCTTATCTTTTGCTACTTTCGCCGATTTTCGACCGGTTCATTGCAAGTCCGGATCCGCTGAAGATTGTTGTCTCAGTTGCACTGATTGCGCCGTTGGCTTTTTTCATGGGAATGCCGTTTCCATTAGGAATAGAACGGTTAAGAAGGAATCAACAGCACCTCATCGCTTGGGCATGGGGAATTAACGGTTATGCCTCGGTAGTAGGTGCAATTCTCGCCATTTGCCTCGCTATCACACTCGGCTTTAATATTGTAATTCTTATAGCAGTCGCAGTTTATATAGCTGGCGCATGGTCGGCTCCATCATAAGAGAATCGCATTTGCTTAGATGGCAGTATAGGGTACGGAACCTGAAAGGAAGAGTTGATATGAGGATTATCTCTCCACGATTCCACCGCTTGACTTCGGGCTTTAAGTATTGTAAAATTGAGAATCACGGTTGACGATTGACAGAATGTGAATCCGGTTGCGGTTGGACGGTTTGCTTGAATGCACCATGATTCGTCAAAGAAGGGCACAGTAGGCTCCGCCTACTGTGCCGGGTGGGACAGGTCGAAAAATGACAGCAGAACTTAACACCAATTCTCACGCGAACAAAAGAACCGGTTCAAGAATTCTCGTTGCAATACTAGTGGTTGCTCTCATAATCATGATTATCTCGTTTGCCTTGCAATGGTACATCATTCGCGAGTTATTCAGTTTTACAACAGACGTCGTTGAGCGTCAATTGGTACAGCAAGCTCCGGCAGGTGTTGAAGACGTAGAGATACGGAGAACATTCGCGCGCGTTCGAAAAGCATTGCTACATATGCCTCTGAGTTATTTGCGGGGAGATATCAAATTGAAAAAAGTTAAAAGCGCGGCATATTACGCATTGAAAGCTAACGAGGATAAGGAGTGGACTTCGGAAGAGGTCAACACTATGCTAAAGATGATGAATGCTGCAGTGGGATTCAAGAGGGAGGTCAGGTAGCGGCAATCATGTTAGACTTGGCAAACCCGTATGAGAAATTCGCTTACGCCTATGATCGCATGATGACTAATGTGGATTATGTCCGCTGGGCGAACTATATTGATGCTATCTTCCAACGATGCGAATTTCTCCCTCGAAAGATCTTGGATATCGCTTGTGGAACGGGAGCGCTGACGACGCTGCTGGCAACGCACAGTTACGAGATGTGGGGAATGGATCGCGCCGAGGGCATGTTGACGGTCGCCCGCCGAAAAGCAGAGCAGCAAGGATTGGAAATCCAGTTTAGACGTGGTGACATGCTCGACTTTAATTTGAACCAGAGATTCGATGCTGTCTTATGTACGTATGACAGTATCAACTACGCAGTTAATGAGGAAGAACTTGTCAATGTATTTAAATGTGTTTCAGACCATTTAGAGCCATCTGGTTTGTTCATCTTCGACATTACCACGGAGCGTAACATCACCCAGCATTTCCATTCTCAGACATTCGCCGAGAATACGGAAAACTACTCATATATCTGGAAAAACATCTATTCCTATCGCGACAAAATGTGCCATACTGCCCTTACCTTCTTTATCCGCGAAGGAGAGTTTTTTCGCCGATTTGAAGAGGTTCATGTCCAAAAAATGTTTGAGGTTAGCACTGTGAAGAAAATCCTCAATGATACCGGTTACAAAATGCTTTGTGCCTACGACATGTTTACGTTTAATCGGTGGAATCGTCATTCAGATCGAATCAATTTTACTGCACGTAGAATGCATTCAGTTTGAGATTCAGCTTGCAAAACAGAAATTCTTGCCTTTTCTCATTAGCTTGTTGAGCCTTACCCCGCCCTCGGATTTCAGCCTTCTTCGGTTACAGTTTGACTGATTGTGTCACAGATCCTTCGCGTCCGATCCTGTTCCCTCGCCGCAAGAACTCTATCGCGTGGAATTCTTATGGCATGGTCAATCGCTTACAACAGGATGTGAGACTACCTCCAATGTCATTAGGATAACATGTTGACATTCATTTTCTCATTTTGTATACTTAACTAAAGGCCGGTGATACTTCTAGGCAAAGATTGAAATTCAAATCAAGATCATCACGCTCTACACAATTCTGAATTGAGAAAATGGCGAAAAAGAAGAATCGGTCGGCGAATATTGCGCGGAAACGGGCGAAGCGGAAACAGGAACAAAAGTCTCGGCGTAAATACTTGGCAATTCAGAAACAGCGTAGGCTGCATGGCGAGAAATCTGATGAGGAACGCCTTCATGAGATGATCTTGCAAAGTCGTTTGTTGGTAGACGAACCCGAGCTCCGTGCGATAACGTTCGACACGGACCTCATGAAAGAGCGCGTGTTGGAGGTGCTGGAATCGCGTTCCGAGAACGCGGAGGAAGGAGGCGCTATCGACAGATCCGGCGGCGATACACTAGACGAGATTGAAGGTGAAGACGAGGTTGCAGGCGACCACTTTCGACAAGAAATACTGCCACACTTTCTTACACCGGAGTTTATTCACAAGATTACCCATGCGCTAACCGCTTGTGAGACTCGATTGAACCGTACAGGGCAACAAAGGAGGGCTGGAATCGCTCTCGTAGCAAGATCGATTTTTGAGCTTGCCGATCCCCAAGTCCTCGTTTTCCATCCGCTAGTTCTAGGCGTTACCGTTAGAACGCTAGAATACTTGCTTAATCAGCCAGGGCAAGTATCCGAGCATGGACAGCGCGCTTTTGTCCAAGAAGTGATTTCCGACATACATAATCTTCGTGCGAACCAAGATGACACTGAACTTCAGGATGGCGAGATTGATGCAGCAGACCTAGATGATTCCGATGTTGCCGTGCCTTCGGATGATGAGGTAGAGACAGAAGTTTTCGTGCCCGATATATCCTCTGACGAATTACCTGCAAGAGCACTCTATCAGAATTTCGACACATTGAGGACACGTCAGGTTATTGAATCGTGGGATGGTTACAGATTAGTCAACGACACAACGGAGCAGGTTGAGTTCTTGCAGCCAGATCTTAATCGGTATATTACTCTAACCTCAAACAGGCTTTTGCTACAATGTACCTCTATGACAGATTTAAATGTCGCGATGACAGAGGTGGAAAAGCAGTGTGAACCGGAGTTGATTTACTTGGCAAAAACTCTAGTTGAGGATTAAGAAGCTTTAGCTTGCAAGTTACCCGGACAATAGTCTAGAATTTTCGCATGCGTATCATGCAGACGTTAAGGAGGTGATTTTTTGGCACATAGCAAAAGTGGGCAAGTCAGACGAAGAACCCAGATACGCCACTCCCAAATGCGGCGTTTGAAAAGGAAAAAGTTAGCTCAAAAGCAGAAATCGTAGCGATTAAACCGCATTCAGGTATTCCGTGTTGCGAGTCAAGAACGGGTATTATCTTCAGGATTGTATTTTTCGAAATGAGTAAAGGCGGACCTACCTAGACGAACGGATTTTCCTCCCACGGAATTAATGTATCCAAGCCTGATGAGGCTGATGATCTCGACAGAGGTGGGTAATTCAAAAATATTGCGAACGTACTGTCGATCTTTTTCGCGTTCAAGCGGCGCACTTACAAACTGCGTGCCAATGTGGAGGGCTGTCGCCGCCAATAGCAGGTTTTGAATCATAGCTCCCATACCAATCCACATCCATCGAGCCGCTCCCTCTCCCGGTGGGCGTCTCTCGGTATTCATCAGAACCAAAATCAATAGCGGTGATGTCCGCACCAAGTTCGCGATCTCCTTTGCGGGCATCTTTCCCGCTCCCAAGTGTCCCAAGATGCCGAGGTGTTTGGCGTTCTTCAACAGGGGGGCAAGCGCTGTCGAATCCTCTGACATGATTTGCGGAAGGTTGACATGATCAGCGAGCAAGACACCATCACGAGTGTTCTCCCATTCCTCCTCGGTTAAACGCATCCAACGGTGGTTGTCATCAAGGAATTTGGAATCCTTGAACTGGTGGGCAACGCATTTCTCCGTTAGATTGGCAAGTGCAATTTTCCCCTCTATTTCCCGGATTATCAATAACTCCCACGGTTGAACGTTGAACGGTGAAGGCGCCCATCGGGCTGCTTCCAGTAACCTGTCGAGATCTTCAGGCAGAATCTTCCTATCTTGAAATTGACCTCGGTGGCTCCGACGTGAAATAACTGCATCAAAGAGACTCATATCAGGCAGTTCTCTACGTTCCATCCGTACACCTTCTTCTTTCTATCCTTGGTTAAACAATTGGGCGCGCTAATTTCGGCAGTTTTTCGTCGGAGAACACGCGCTTGAGTCCTTTTGAATGCAGCAGTCTAGGGGTAGGACGTGAGGTTTTGGCAGTGGATTACCAGCCAAGCACTGTTTACTTTGTGAAGATAGTCTCCCATCCTTAATCGAAGATTGCCGTTGCGGACAACCGTGCAACGGTCAAACCTGCGCCCAAATGATTAATACCAAAGCGCGGACCCTTGAGATGCCCCCAGTAGCATACCCGACTCGGGATCTTTCATTATCATCTTTCGACTGCCGCCAATCCCACCCCGTGCGACCACGTGTCCCCATTGTTCCAATTCTTGAACGGTTTCATCGCCGAAACGTTCATCCAACCTTAGAACAAAGGGTTGCCCGACGTGCGACGGAGAGGCGCCGGGGAAGCTGATCCAAGCAGGCGCGTCTACCGCATGTGCCGGAGGCATTCCAAAGTCAATTGCGTTAATGATAGCTTGGAAATTCAATTGCGGCTGCATAAACCCGCCGGGAGTGTTACCAATAAAGAACACATCGTCTCCGCTACACACAATGTAGGTATTTAGCGTGTGCATTGTGCGTTTTCCGGGTTTAAGTTGATTCGGGTGCCCATCATCAAACGCAAAACCTTGTGCGTATCCAATTCTATCATTCAAGATGATTCCGGTGCCATCAGCGACCAGCCCAGATCCAAAATGGCTTGAGAGGCTAATTATAAATGACACGGCATTGCCGTCTTTGTCAGCAACGGCGAGAGATGTCGTGTCACCATTACAATAGATGTCCCCAGCGGTGGGCACGGCGCTCGCTCGTTTCGGATGAATTGCCTCGCGCCGCTTCTCAGCGAATGATTTTGATAATAGGACTCCTAGAGGGACCTCCTCGAATTGCGGGTCGCCGGAATACGCCAATCGATCCGCGAAAGCTAGTTTTTTTGCCTCAACCATGTGATGAATGTGAGAAGCACTGCCAAATTCCATTGAAGCCACATCATAACCTTCGAGGATGTTCAGTTCTTCAAGAACAATGTGACCTTGCGAAGGTAAAGTCGTTTGGTAGACGGTAAACCCTCGATAATCTGTTTGAATCGGATCATATACGTCCGACGTGTGATTTTCGAAATCAGCCATTGTAAACAAACCGCCATTTGCATCGGAACAGGCAACGATTGCTTGTGCAATTTCACCTTTATAAAAGGCTTCCCGTCCTCCCTCGGCAACGATGCGGAGGCTTCTCCCCAAGTCGTTGTTCACCAACACACCAGCACGCTTGGAAAGTGCTTCGTCCTTACAAAAGATCTCCGCAGTACTAGGGAACTTCCCGAGTTTGCTGTCTGCAGCTAAAGAATTGCGGTCTCCGGCTTTCATCAACAGCCCCTCTTCAGCGAACTCAATCGCAGGCTGAAGGAGTTCTTTCAACGGCAATGTTCCGAAACGTTCAAGCACTTCCACGTAGGCATCAACTGCGCCCGGCACAGAGACGGTGTGAATGCCATCCCATGCCATGTGCGTCATACCTTGCTTTTTGTAGTAATCCACCGAGGCAGCGCAAGGCGCCCTACCACTTCCGTTAATTCCAGTCACTTTCTTCGAGTTGCCATCGTAGACCAGAATAAATGCATCTCCCCCAAGCCCGCAACGACCAAGCCCAACGACGTTTAGCGCAGCTGCAGTTGCGACCGATGCGTCAATAGCATTGCCACCCTCTTGTAATACTCTCAGTCCTACTAGAGAAGCCTGTGGAAATTCCGTGACAACGACACCATTTTTGGCTACGCACAGCTCGTTCTGCCAGTTGACCGCAAAATCCATAATCGTCTCCTAATAAGCAGATTATTTGTCAAACTCGGAAATGTCCTTGCCCATATTTTAGCCCAAAGAATACCTGAGAACAATACATAGTACAAGTATTTATTGCAGAAGGGATTAGTGGTTTAGGCTTCACGCTAGAAGAGAATGAGACAGTACACATCACCCGTTCGGGAGAATCTACAGTTCTTTAGAGGAAGTTTCACCATGGATTTGCTTGACACCTAGAAATTCCAATAATATACTACCGACGAATAGCGTTATCAAACTTAAGAAAGATACATATCCCGAATCAGTAAAGAGCAATCATTTTCACTGCAGCAGGTTTCGACATCAACGGAAGTGTGAGCCATTAGAATAGGTGGAAAATGAAACAAACAGTCGGTCGAAGCGGCTGACATTGAGTCTAGATTCGGCACGAAGCAAGAAGAATGCCCGTAGCATCGCATATCTCCAATTGCGAGAATTACCCCCGAGCTAGCGGGGGATTGTCTGTCGGATGGCTGTCGTTTCCTTACGAAAAACTTGAGTTCATCAAGCGGCGACCGACCCGTTATCGATTCGGTCGAGAAGATGCGAGTTTGGCAGCACGCGGTTCTTGCGGGCGGTGCGGCACGCAACTTGCCTACGACTGTGCGGATGCCGACAGTGTTGACGTTATAACCGTAACATTGTACCAACCCCGCGATGTCGATCCACCCGATACCTAGGAGTGGGTGACAGAAAAGCTGTCATATGTAGAACTAGGGTCGGTAGATGAGATTGCATCAGAGTGAGCGGGCGTTAGAAGGGAACAAAATATCATGCCTGAAGGCCCCGAGATTGAGCGCCTCCGAGACGAATTACTGATTCTTGAAAACAAGCGTCTACAGGAGGTCACTTTTACTCCATCGGCTTTGAAATACCAACGCTATCAAGAGCAACAGGACAGAGGAGTTTTTATCCGTGGAAAGGTACTTGATAAACTTGAACGCCGAGGTAAATACCTACTATGGTGGTTTGAAAGTGTGCCTGTGCTGAATCATTTCGGAATGACTGGGAAGTGGAGCCTTGGGAAATCAACGGAGGAGCCGTTAACTTCGAAATCCTCAAAATATGCGAAGGTGTTTTTGGATTTTGAGGACGGCATTCGAGCAATCTTTGAGGACATGCGAAATTTCGGACGGTTTCACGTTTATAGTTCCGAGCAGGACATGCTTGAAGGCGTTCCCCGGCTGAAAACCCTAGGCATCCACGGTTTGCAAGCACATTTCCCTCAAAAGCAATTCGAGCAACTCTTGGATCTGACGGTCAGTCGGAACAAGCCGCTTGGAGAAGCCCTAACCTCTTCTCGCGTGGTCTCTGATATCGGGAACATGTATAAATCGGAGATATTGTTTGTAGCGAAACTGAATCCAAACGCAACTGCGAGTCAACTCTCAGCCACAGAAAAGAGACGCTTGGGACGGGCGGTCAGTCGCGTCCTAAAGCGAGCCTATAAGAACGGTGGGGTAACAGTAGAGGGCGTTCAATCTTCCTCCGGAATTGAACAGCCCAGCGAAATACACTACGTCTATGGAAAGAAAGATCTGCCATGTCCTTCCTGCAAGTCGCCGATTGAACGAATCACTCAGAAACAGAGATCGACATATTACTGTCCGAAATGCCAGCCATTCAAATAACCCTATTGCCGTCTCCAGTTTCGCTTGTATACTACGCGAGCAGAGGATGTAGCGGCATAGCCGCTAATGGTTACTGTCCTCGCTCGGTAGCCAATCATGCTACAATAAAGGTATCTTAAAGGTTTTGGGAGGGGGATGAATTGAACAGATGAGAGCAACTTCGCCGCTAATAAGGGAATCATAGTGATCGAAGGATTTGAGGAGAGAAATTCCGAAGTTTTCGACTCGGCCCACTATGCTGCAACTTGTTCAAGGGTTATGGCATACGCATTATGCTTACTACTGCAGGAGGTGTATGATGCTCACAGCGTCTGAAATTGAATCTTACCATGAGGATGGTTACCTGAAAGTCGAACAACTCTTTACGCCGGAAGAAACTGAGGAACTTGGTTCCGAGATGGACCGCATCATCAATGAATGGGGAGAGGAGCAGATTGGATGGAAGGGACCGTGGCGCAGTCGATATCTGGTTGATGAGGAGCAGCAAACAACCAAGGCAGTGTTCATGCACAACCCTCATTTCTACTCTGCGACCTGGGGACGCGTAATCTTCCACCCGCGATTGGTTGGCGCGGTGCAAGATTTTATCGGGCAAGATGTCCAATGGCATCACACCGTTCTACACGGCAAACCTCCGGAAAAGGGAACTCCCTTTCCGATGCATCAGGATTATCCGTTTTACCCTCACGACGGACTCGATTTTGTGGACTGTCTGGTCCACTTGGATGATGCTCCGCTTGAAAGTGGTGCTTTGCGTGTCGTCGAAGGCAGCCACAAGAATGGTCCCCTAGAGCACATCAGGGGACCGGACACCGCACCGCACCTGCCCACGGACAAATACCATCCCGATTTCATACCATCGGTTTCCATCCCGGCGAAAGCAGGCGATGTAATCTTCTTTAGCTACTGTCTCATTCATTGGTCGGGGGTAAACAGGACGGATGAGTGGCGTCGAACTGTTCGATTCGGGTACCACAAACCGGAGATGCGACCCGTGGGGCGACCGCCGGAGGAAGTATACAACAATATTGTGGCTGGCGGATTTAGGACAAACGCCGTGGCAATGGGTTAGAGGATTGTCTTCCCGCGAAGAGCACATTTGAAAACTCGCAACTGTTTAGTGCATCGTTTGGTTCGTAGTATTACGGTTCGTCGCATGACCGTTCAGGGCATGTAAGCCCCCGAATAGCCGGAATTAGCATTGTACTTCCCTACCCGGCGCGTTCCCTCCCCCCGCTCGGTCTGGGTTGGCAAATCCAGACCGATGGACTAAACAGTTACCTTAGCTCTATTGCAAACCACCCTGAAAAAAGTTGTTAGTTTCAGCATTGAGTATGTATCACCGTGATTTCTGGCGGGTAGTCAACGAGGGCGGAGTTAGGTATTTGCTCCCCCCTTCTTTATTTCTGAAGCCCACCCAAATAAGCCAAATAAGATGGTATCGACTCATTCCGCTGGAAGGTCAAACACTGGCCCACGCATTCAAGGTGATGGACAATGATGTCAAGCAGGCTGCCCAAGCCTTGAAGATCGCCCGATCGACCCTTTACCGGAAATTGAGGTTGTACCAACTCGTCCACAACGTGCATTAGAACGCGCAATGAAGGGCTCTCAATGGGATCCCCATCAGGATTTTCTATCGCGCGCGCTGTCCACTCAGTTGATCGTTCCCTTTTTGTTCACTTGCTCTATCCGTTCGGTTGATAGCTACTGCCGACTGCGGGGCAAGAGGATCTCTATCGCGCTCATTATCCATTCGCTTGATTCCCGCCTACCGGGTAGAGATAGAACGCGCAATGAAGAAATTTCTATTGCCCTCCCTATCTGATCGGTTGATTGCTACTACAAACCACGAGGCGCCCCCAAAACGGAAAACAGAGTAGCCGAAACATCTCAAAGGGTTGGCTTGAAACCGATTCGTCATTTTTTGAAACATGAAGAACGGAGAGTGGACCCATCTCGTTTTCTCATCACGGCGCAATGAACCAGTAAACACTTCTTAAGTGTCCCAAAAATGGGGTTGTGTATCGTTTTGGGATTTACTCGCCCGTATCCACATAATTTCAGCCTTTCTAGCAATATCCTACCCACTAAGTCCATTTCAACTGTCCTATTTTGGGACCCTCTCACTCCATCCCTATCTGTCCGTCCGTATCCTTCAAAGTCAAGCCCATCAAGAGTTTACGCGATCTCAACCTCGTTCGATTAAGTGTTGGCACAGTCTATGCCCATTATGGGGTTTTCAACTCAACTATAGGTGGCAGCTTGGGTTACTTATCTTCCGCTGACTGGATAAGGGAGGATCAAACGACCGAACAGGGAGTGCGATAGCTAATCCTGATAGAGATCCCATAGAGATCTTGACAGCGACCGATTAACTGACTGGATATAGAGATCCGCCCTGCCCCGATGTGTGATGAACTCCCTAGCGAAATCCGACTTTCATTGCCCGTCTAATGGCTTCGGAGTTTTACTGACTACTAATCACTAGCCACTAAACACTTACACGTACGGGATACCCTACCTGAGACCGAATAACTTTACATGGAGGCATAGCCTGTTTTAGCAGATATTTCGTGAGAGCCGAAAACAGATGTAATTTTTTTTGAGACTTTTTCGACCGATTTGCATTCATGCTTTCTGAGGGAGCGTAATCCCTCATGCCAAGTTGGAAGATAGATGAGAGCGGACGACAAATCGGAAAATGCCGAGTTGATTCGCAAAATCTTAGATGGCGATGAAACCGCTTTTTCGTGGCTCTGTGCCAAATATGAGGAGCGTCTGCATTCGTATGTCTTGAAGCAAGTGACCAACCGCGACGACGCACAAGAAATTGTCTAGGATATTTTTTTCAGAGTTGCCCAAAGTGTAGAAACTCTTAAGAACCTGTTTGAAAAGTCATTTGATTCGGTTTCGCATCAAGTAAATGGAAGCGATGTATATCATAGTTTCAGCAGTCTTAGGATAGCGTTCATAATCCAAAGTCAATCGGCGAAACCAACCAAACCAAGAAAATGTGCGCTCAACAATCCATCGTAACGGGACAACTTCAAACCCCTTTTGCCCTAGCGTAGATGCAATCTCCAGTTGACACTGATGAGCAAGATATAACCAATCTTCCAATTCTCCGCGATAGGCGGCATCGGCACACACCAACTGAATTGTTATGTGCCAGCTGAACACTTCTGTCAGTAAATCAATAGCTATCTGATTGTCACTGACATTGGCGTCAGTGACTTTGACCATTAATTGAACACCTGTCGTATCCGTTACTAGATGTCGTTTGCGTCCTTTGACCCTCTTGTGACCATCAAAACCTCGAGATGTCGCTAGTTCGGTTGTCTTAATCGATTGGCTGTCAATGATAGCTGCTGTAGGTGATGGTTCTTTACCACCATCGTAGCGTGTTTGTTCGTGAAGTGCCTGATGAATCAAGAGCCATGTATTGTCGGCTTCCCACTTTCTAAAGTGGTAATAGACGGTTTGCCACGGTGGCATATCGTAGGGTAGCATTCGCCACTGGCAACCGGATTTGACAACATAAAAGATGGCATTGATGATTAAGCACATCTCCCATTTTAGAGGTCTACCTAATGGTTGAGGTGTTGGCAGAAACGCGTACAGTTTCTGCCATTGTGCATCGGTCAAATCACTCGGATAACTCCTACGGTTCATGTTTACTCCTTTCATTGATTCAGAATGAACTGCTCTAATGAGTAAACGTAAACATCAACCGTTCAGGCAACTTTTTTCTTTTTCCAATAGGTTCTCAAGTCATTTACACCAAAATAGCCCTTCTTTAGGACGGTATCGGACTTTTCAAACAGGTTCTAAGACGCCAGAGAAGTTGCTGAATTGGATGTTCAGTATAGCATCTCAACTCATTGTGGCTAGGTACCGAGAGAACCGGAAACATCTTGAGTACACATCAGTTGATGGCGTTTTTGAATTGCATGAGGAAGTCTCACTGACTGCGCATCGGGTTTCTCAGCAGCAAGCGGAGCAAGATGAGTTGCTGGAAATCGTATCTAGGGCAATAGATATGTTGCCCGACTTGGATCGGAGGGCAATTCTCCTGCAACAAAAAGGCATGAGTTATCGGGAGATTGCTCAAGAGTTGGGTGTAACGGAAGCCGCCGTGAAACACCGGCTGCATCGTGCGAGACGGAAGGTTAGGGAACTCGTGGACAGGATGGATGAGGATTAGAGCCGCAACCGAGTTGTTCGTGGCGAAAATCTCATCTGTGGTGAAGTGATTGGTGTAATGCCCACCGTGGCATATAGTATCCATTACTCAAAACCTTTATGTTGAAAGGAGACAAACAAATCATGTCTTTTCTGAAGAAACGCTGGCGATTCGCCGCGCCTACGGTGGTCGTGCTTTGCGTGCTGATACTGGGTGTGGTTGTGTTGTATAGCCCCAGTGAACCGCCCGAACCCAAGCGCGTTTACGTCATGCCAGAGCGGAGTAGCACGGATAACCCAGTTTCCCTCAACACAGGAGGCGTTTTACTTTCTGCCTCAACGCCCCCAGCTGCTCAATTAGCGTCTGATTATGAAGCATCGCAAACGGCACCGATAGGTCCAATCGCCGCCGGTCAAGAACCGATGGAACAACCCCCTGAAGACGTCGAAACGTGCTGTCCAGATGACGCAATTTCCATCGCGCCGGACGGCGTTTTCAGAGCGGGATTGACCTTTGAAAACTGGATGACCGCTATAGCTGATCATCATGAGAATGAGGCAGCCTATCACGCCGATTTCGATAAACAAGTCGATGAACTTCTCGTGTTCTTTCAGCGAATAGTTGCTCAAGTTCCGACCGACAAACGCGCCGAACTATTCGCGGACGTTAAATCTCAAATACAACCGGACCAGTTTGAATATTTACAGGAATTTTGGGAAGGCGTACCGGAGACAACTGACCTAACGCCAGATGAGATCCCGCACAAGCTCGAGGATTTCCGTGCGGGCTTCGCTGCATCAGACGGCAATCACCTAGCGCTCAAGCAGGAAGCCCAACAGCTCTTATCAGAGTGAAAGGCTTATCACTGTTGGAATATTCTGCCGCGAAAAAATTACGCAGGAAAGGATAAAACGATGAAGCCCAAATTTCTAAACACTGCCATTTGTATTTTGTTGATTTTCTCACTCAGTTGTTTTATAATTCAGCCGGTGGTATATGGGCATTTTGTCAACCCGACCCATGTGCCGATGCAAAGAGCAATTGGGAGAGCGCTAAATCCACTTCCGACGATAAACATCAATCGTACAAAGATTATGCAATAACGGCTGCCGAACACGTAGCCGCTGTCTCCGCCGCTGTCGCTGCTGTTGCTGCTGTACAATGCCGCCACCTGAAAAAAAAGGCGACGATGAGTCTGTATGCATCGTGCGTCGGGGGTATGGTAGCCCCTGCCGTAGCCGCGGCCTCTGCTATCGCTGGCGTCGAATTAAAGAAAAAGCGTGACGCTTGGATTGCAGCACAGAAGGTAACAGATAGCCGTTACTCCACCTATTTGAACTGTCTCAACAACAAGAGAAGGGACTGCGATTACGACAATAGTCGTGACGATTGCATCAAAACAACCCACACTCAGGCTTGCAGTTGCAGTGATGGATATTTTTATGGACAGGTTTACGAGAGGCCATGTCCTTGTGAAGCTACCCACCCACACTAAAGCCGATATGCCATGCCCGAATATCTTCTCGCAGTTTTTGTAGCATGCATCGTCGTGGTTCAAAGCCTGTTAATGCCGCTCTATCTTAAACCTGGCAAACAGCTTCGCCGTGCCGACCACTTATGGATTCACGTTATTTGTGTCGTCGCCTATAGTATAATCGGCGTGTTAGCGTCGCTGATTTTCCAGAAATGGGGTGCTACAGGACTGCTCTTGTACCTTGCCTTCCTGCTGTTAACGGCAATGGCTGTTCGGATGTTGGAGCGACGGCATAAACACTAGTCTCCACAAACAACGCCCACAGGTCCTTGATTTGTGGGCGTTGTTTTATCACATCGCAATGACCTTCCTACCACGATACCGCAAAACAGTTCTGTTGTTATTCGTGTTTGCCCATACAGCGAGTTCAATCGTTTTTGCCAATAATTCTCACGCCAAACAGGAGACGCAATCCGGGCGTCCCGACAGCCATGCTCCGTTAGGCGTTATGGGAGATCATGCCCATTCAGGCGGCGAATGGATGCTGTCATACCGTTATATGGTAATGAGTATGCAACACCTTCGAGACGGCGTCGATACTGTCTCGGCTTCCGATGCGCTCCGTCACTTCATCGTTGTCCCCGTTGAAATGACCATGCAAATGCACGTGCTGGGCGCGATGTTCGCGCCGCATGACCGTGTTACACTCATGGCAATGACAAGTTACTGCTACAATGTTATGCAGATGCACGGCGGCGGAACACACGCCCATATTCACAGCGGTAATGACGTTCACCGGATGGAAAGCGCAGGATTTGGCGACACGACACTCTCCGGCTTAATTCCATTGCTCCGCTCGCAGAGCATGGTTGTCCTCTTGAACGCCGGGATCTCTATTCCAACCGGATCTATCGAAGCGGAAGGCGGAAATGGAATCTTGCCGTACCCCATGCAACTGGGTTCCGGCTGCTTTGAACTAATGCCCGGTGTAACGTTCTATGCAGTGCAGAGCAACTGGTCATTCGGCGCGCAAACCCGAACATCGATTCCGATGAACGAAAATAGCCGCGGTTACCGCCGAGCTCCAATAACCTCCTCCACATTGTGGGCGGCGCATCGCCTAAACGATTGGCTCAGCGTCTCTATCCGTCCGCTTTTCGAGAGTTGGGGCAATATAGCCGGCGCAGATGAAGCGCTCAATTCGGAAATGGCGCCGACAATGCATCCGCGGTTTCAAGGTGGCGCACGCGGCAGTCTACTCGTTGGAAGCAACCTCGTTATCCCCAACCGACTAGGCAGCCTATTAGCAGGCCACCGTTTAGCCCTTGAACTCCGCTTTCCCATCTATCAACATCTCGACGGACCACAAATGGCGCTTGATTGGTCGGTCGTTGCCGGTTGGCAGTACGCTTTCAAATTCAATCACTAAGACGTTGCCCATGTCCAAAACTTTTGACAACCCGGATGATTCTCTGGATACCGTTCTAATTTCTCGTTTTCAATCGGGCGACCTCGGCGCGTTCGATTTGCTTTACCACCGCCACCGCGGCCGGATTCACGCCGTCATTCTCTCCGTCGTATCTGACCCCGAGGATGCCCGCGACCTGACCCAAAAGGTGTTCCTCAAAGCGTACCAGAAACTCGACGGTTTCAAGAGCCGGTCGCAGTTTTACAGTTGGCTGTACCGCATCGCTGTCAACCGGTGTATCGACCATATGCGCCGGAAGTCCAAGCATCACGTCCTCATCGATGAGCCTTTTTGCGAAGACACCTTCTACCGCGAACCCGTCAATCCATTGGCATCGCTTGAGCGCGATGAGTTTCACCGGCAGTTGCACGCCGCGTTGCCGGCATTGACACCCAACCAGCGCACCGTGTTTGTTATGCGTTACCACGAGGATTTGCCGTTGAAAGCCATCGCCCGCCGTCTCAAGCGTTCAACCGGCACCGTCAAAGCCCATCTGTTCTATGCCCGCCGCACGCTGCATGATCAGCTGCTACCCTATTTCAACTTCGCTCTATAGATGAACAAACCAATCATAGCATCTGCGCTGCTAGTCTTTCTGTGCTTGCATTTCCCAGCAGTAGCGGCAGTCCCAACCCCGCGAACAACCGTTCCACTCGATTTCTATCAGGTCATCATCGACAACAACCTGTTCCATTCGCTCGGATGGACGAAGCCGAAATCCAATCCCACTTTCGAACTGATTGCCACGGTCATCAAACAGAACGGAAAACATAAAGCGTTCATTCGAAATACAAAAAGACGCAAAGTTTACTATGTCGCGGTAGATGCAGAATTGGGCACTGGTGTAGCGGTGGAGAAGATAGAATCGCAGAGCGTAACTCTCAAAGAGAACGGGAAATCAAAAGTGTATCGACTGCCTCTGTAATGGAACTCGAAACTTTCGCACTTGCCTCCGTCGCTTTACTAGGCATGAATACGCAGACGAATAGCCGTATGACGGAGTGAAACAAAGGCAACTAACAGATAACCGCCGAATTCTTCAACCGGAATTTTATTGGTCGTGGCTGCGAGTTAGATTTTGGGCGGGGTATGAATCCGAAGTGTGAGGCAGTGTATATCCGTGATTCGTAGATTTGGTTGGTACCGCAGGAAGGGGCGCTGGATGGAATTTTGGGTTAAGAAACCGATTCCTTACAATGTGCTGTTCGTAGATTCCTTGGCTCATGTCAAAAGGAAGTGCAAAGAGACTTTGAGAAACCGAGTTTTCAAGAAAAAACTCGGTTTCACCCACATATTCTTCACATGAGCGAAAACCTTAATGCCCGCCGACTTCGCCGACCTCGATGTCAATCTCGTCCCGATTTCGGATCCGCTCGACCAATCCATCGCGAATGTCGACGATGCGGTCGGAGACATCAAGCATCTTCAGGTCATGCGTTGCCGAGATGACGGTGACGCCTTTTCCGCGGTTGAGGTCCCTAATTAGGTCAATGATTTCACGACCGGTGATTGTATCAAGGTTGGCTGTAGGTTCGTCTGCCAATATGATGGTTGGGTCGTTTGCAAATGCGCGGGCGATGGCGACGCGTTGGCGTTGTCCACCGGATAGCTCGTCGGGCCGGTGATGACTTCGATCGCCCAATCCAACGAGATTCAGCAACTCCTCTCCCTTTCTGTTCCGGTCCTTGTTTGACAACCCGGCAAAAATCATCGGCAAGGTCACGTTCTCCAACGCACTCATAACCGGCAGCAAATTGTAACTTTGGAATATGTAGCCGACTCTATGGCATCGAAACCATGCAATCTGGGAGCGTGAGAGTCGAGACATGTCCTGCCCATCAATGTAGACCCTGCCTCCGGTGGGACCATCTAAAGCGCCAATCATGTTGAAAAGGGTTGACTTGCCGGAACCGGAGGGGCCCATCAGCGAAATATACTCCCCGCGCGCGATCTCAATATTGATTCCGTCAAGCGCTCGGACAATGTTAGTACCCATACGGTACTCTTTGACGACATCTTCGGTTTTCACGACAGTTTCTGCCATGCACGTTTCTCCTCGGGTTGTTTCGGTTCATCAACCCTATGCCTCTACCCATGATTCGCTCTTACGCTGCATGTCGGTAACCTGAATTACACTTCTGTGCGCATTGCCTCGGCAGGAGGAAGTTGCGCGGCACGCCACGCCGGGAAAGCCGCGCCGATGACTGACAGAACCATACCAAGCAGGCAACCGAACAGGATAAGTACTATGATACCGAGTCTCATGGGCGCTTCTTCGGGGTTCGCGGGCAGCAAAGGGAAATAAAAGAAGAGATCGAGTCCGTGGTTCTTGAGTCCCAGTAGAATTGATCCGACAGCCCCGATTAGTGCACCGATAAGCGCTCCCGACAAGCCTTGGAAGCCCGACTCTAACAGGAACAATCTTACGACAAAGCGGTCCAATGCGCCCAGGCACTTCATTGTGCCGATCTCTTGAAAGCGTTCGGTAACCGCCATAAGCATGGAGTTTGCAATTCCCACTACGCAGACAATGAGCGACATTATAATCAGCCAGATGTCTTTTGTAGATATACCTTGTTCCTGTTCCTCCTCAAGGCTTGTAATTTGCTCGGTTCTGCCGCTCTCCTGCATCGCCAAATCGATCTCGTTGTTGGCCCAGACGGAAACCAAGAACGCAATTCCAAGTGTAATTCCTGCGGTTGTAATGATTGAGCGCCCAAATCGAATCTTCAAACTTTGAAAACTGATGCGCAATGATTCGCCAAACGGAAGCTCAATCTGTTGTTCTATCTGCGTCGGTCTTTCCAACTTCTATGCCTCCAGATCCATGAACATGGATGATGTCGTCACTTCGCTTTGTGAAGGGATGCGTTTATTTTCCTCAAGACTTGAAATCTGTTTGGTGCTACCGCCCCCCAGTTGATGATGCACATATATAATTTTATCATGTTACGCTAGCGAAGTCAAGGTATGGAAATCGGCGTGAACATGAATTGAACTCGATTCACGTCTGAATCATCGGGTTTTGACTTTCCCAGATGAATGTGATTAGCATGATAACTACGTATTCAGACATCTCTCAACCGACTGAATCTTGCCCATAGTCAACGGGTACAGAATACTCCCGATTCTCGCACTTGTCAATGGAAAAGTTCAGGGGAAACGCATCTAATTATATAGGATGTCTCATGGCGGTAGAATGTACGATTAATGTTGGGTTTCACTCAAATTTTGGCAGGTTCAGGCAAAGTGGACACTCGAAAACTTCTCTAAAGAATAGCGATCATTAACGAATTCCGTTCAACCCAACCTACGACTAGTCGGTCGCTTGATTGAAGTGCACGCTCTACAAACGTGGTGGCAACAGTATTGGCAACAAGGAGCTTTGCTTGTTTCCGGCGCTACGCTGTGCTACCATTACATCAGATTAGATTGAACCTCCCATGACTTTGCACTTGATTCTCAACAGTGCCGGGTACGAATCTGATACGATTTTGATATGTTTAGAGGAGAATAGCGATGTATCCGAAACAGTATGCGGGGCCCAACGAAGATGTGTTGGAAGCTCAAGCAAGGGTCTGCACGGGACCCCATCAAACGCGCCCTATGGGGGCGAAACCCACAGATACGATACAACCGGATGCGATCCTCAACGCCATCATGCAGTCTGTGAAGGGCGGACTTCTATCCGAACAAGCGGTTTCTGAAGCACAGATGGGGGCGTTCTTCGCGGCGATGACGATTCGAAAACACTTCCCGGCGGAGACACAGTGGAACGCTTGCGAGATTGAGGCGTTTGAGAGATTCAGGACCCAGCTTGAGACAGAACTTCCCGAAGAGATTCTGTTCATCATGAACCCTGATCGTGGATATACGCCGCTGACCCTCGAAGAGGAAACTGTTACGCGAGCATCGGAGAAGATTCTGAGAGGTAAACATCTGAGTTACAGCGAAACGCGCGCGATGGGAGAAGCAATTCTGAGCGAGAACGTAAAACCTGCATTAAAGGCAGCCGCCCTGATTGGACAACGCATGAATCGTGAAACTTACGACGAGGTGCGTGGATATTTGGATGCGTTTCTGAGTCCGGAACAGGTACGGAAAGTTTCGGTGGATTCGCTGACGCATTTCGGAGAGCCGTTCGATGGGGCGACCCGCTATTTCCGTCCAACGCTTTTTGTGGCTGCCGTACGCGCCGCCCTTGGGGAAGCGTCGGTATTGCACGGAGTTGACGAAATGCCGCCGAAAAGCGGCGTGACGGAAGAGGGCATATTGCGGGTGCTAGGCGCTCGGACGGACCTCAGTCTTGACAAATCGAAGGTGTTGATTGAGGATAGGAGTGTCTGTTTTGCGTACGTTAGTCAACGAGAATATTCTCCGGCGGCTTACAGTATTCGCGAGTTGCGGGTGCACATCAAAAAGCGTCCACCTTGGGCGGCAACAGAAAAGGCACAGCAATTATTCAGGTCACCGAACGCAAACTATTTCGTCATCGGCTATTACCATCCCGGCTACGAAGAGCCGCTGCTGAATCTCGCGTGGGAGCGCGGATTTCGAGCCGCACTCGCCGTAAGAGGCGAAGAGGGGACGAGCCATTACACCTTGCGAATGGGCAAACCATCCACTGAAGATTTCATGGCGGTCAACTATTCGCAAGGATTTCGGAGAATTGGTGGGCAGCGTGAGGATTTCAGGCTTGATGTCAATCCTCAGTCTTTTGGATTCAACTATGAGCGAAACCCGCGCATGGATTCGGTAAGTCCTGAGACCTTTGCGGAAGCCGGATTAGCGGCGTTGTCCGGAGAAAAGGGACATATCTACGATCGAATCGTGCTTAATGCCGCGATGACCGATTTTCTGTTGGGAATCTGCCCCAACGCGGATGAAGCTCGCCAGCGGGCGATGGACGCCATCAATAGCGGCTGCGCTTTGGCACACTTACGCGCCTACATTGAGAAGTCCAAACTGGTTTGATGCGCATCTGCCGCGACTTCTTTCTACAAATCGACGGCTCCGGATTTTGGAATGATTAAAGTTCATCTCGTGTGCAGCTTGTCCGAAGTCTCTTCCGCCGCGGCATTGGCGATTTCGTAGATGACTTCGTCAGGTTTGACGTAACCCAGACGCCGCGCAAGTTGCTCTTTAGCGAGTTTGTCCGTTTTCAGTTTTTCGACGTGGGCCTTCAGGAGATCGCGTTCAATCGCAAGATCTTTCAGTTCGTGCTGAGAACGCTCTTGAAGGTGCCGAGCTTCCTGCCAATCCTGAAATTCCTGTGAGAGGTTCAGTATGCTTGCAGCTAAAAGCGGAACTGCAATAACGCACAGGACTAGTTGAAATTTACGCATGTTTTCTTTCCTTTTAATAGTTTTAGAGTAATTTAATGGGCGATATGCATTGAAGCTTGTACATAACCAGAAGGATGCTCAACCGAGAAGAGATGTCTATGGGAGCTCTAACACAGTCGCTGCGTAATCGCTATCAGGATTCGCTATCGGATTTCTATCGCCTTCGCTTTTCGCTCAGTGGATCCGTCGCTAATCGCTCGGTTGATCTGAGTGCTCGTTTGACGCCCCTTGGTCGCTCCATCATGAGTCGCTTGATGTGTTCGGTTTCTAGGGTTCAACAGATTCCCGAAATTACTAAAGCGTGTTGAAATTTGTGTGAAGCGGCGTGAAGTGATGAAACCGAAGTTCCGATTCCCATCGGTTAAGGGGTTGGGAAACCCAACCCGTACGAAGAAAAATGCGTGTGTACACGCCCCCGATTATCTTGTTGTGATGAGTGTCAACAGAACCTAGCTAATTGTTTCGGCATTTTAGGCGCTCTGAAGATTGTAGAATACGTCCTCTCCTCCGAAGAGCGCCTGATCGCCGAGTTCCTCCTCAATTCGCAACAATTGATTGTATTTGCACGTCCTATCCGTTCGACAGAGCGATCCGGTTTTGATCTGCCCGGCATTCGTTGCGACGGCAACATCCGAGATTGTTGTATCCTCTGTTTCTCCGGAACGGTGAGAAATCACGGCTGTATAGTTGGATCTCTTTGCAAGTTCGATTGCATTTAGCGTCTCGGTCAAGGTGCCAATCTGATTTAACTTGATAAGAATCGAATTGGCAATGCCCTGATCGATACCCCGCTGCAGTCGAGTTGTATTTGTGACAAAGAGATCGTCACCAACGAGCTGAACTTTATCTCCGATAGCCCGTGTCAACATTTCCCACCCAACCCAATCGTCTTCCGCCAAGCCGTCTTCAATTGAGATAATCGGATATTTTTCGGTCAAAGCAGCATAGAAGTCAACCATCTCTTCCGAAGATTTATTGGGTTTGGCCTCCGCTTGAAGTCGATACGTGCCATCGTTATAGAATTCGCTTGAAGCGGGATCCAGTGCTAACAACACGTCCATACCCGGGGTATAGTTGGCTCGCTCGATTCCCTCCATTATTACGAGTAGTGCCTCTTCGTTCGATTTGAGATTCGGAGCGAATCCGCCCTCATCACCGACAGCGGTACTGTAATCCTTTTCGCGTAACACTGTCTTCAGGCTGTGGAAGATTTCCACACCCATGCGCAAAGCCTCGGAAAACGATGGGGCGCCCGTCGGCATGATCATGAACTCTTGAATGTCCACATTATTGTCCGCATGTGAACCGCCATTCAAGATATTCATCATCGGGAGCGGAAGCTCCTTCGCATTGGCACCGCCGATATATCTGTAAAGCGGTAGTCCAAGATGATTGGAGGCAGCTCTAGCAACGGCAAGGGAAACACCCAAAATTGCGTTTGCGCCGAGTTTTCTTTTATTTGTTGTTCCGTCAAGATCAATCAGTGTCTGATCTATGGCAGTCTGAGCTACCACATCGGATCCGACCACCTGCCCGGCAATAGTGGTGTTGACATTTTCGAGCGCATTTCTCACTCCTTTTCCGAGGTAGCGTGATGGATGGGCATCACGAAGTTCCACCGCCTCGTGTTCACCGGTTGACGCGCCCGAGGGTACGGCTGCTCGTCCTACAATGCCTGACTCTAATCTAACGTCAACTTCGACCGTCGGGTTTCCTCGAGAATCCAATATTTCGCGAGCTTGTACGTTATTTATTTTTGTCACTCAGTCCTCCACATACAAAATACAAACCTTATAAAATTGGAACTTACGCAAGCTGCACCACTCCATGGGAAGAGTTAGAGGTTAAAATTTTGAGTAATACGTAAGGAAGGCGGTTACGCAGCACGTATTACGCATGACGAACCGCCATTGCGAAGCCCTGAAGCGTTCAACTGCGTAAGTCGTGTAAGTTGTTCGGGCGAATCTTTCTTATTCCTCAATCACAAACTCAATAAGGAGATACGAACTTGCTAAAAACACGACACCGTAGATGACCAACGTCGAAATCCAAAAGTATCCCTCAAGTCTCCCCGTCGTAAGTAATGATACCGAACATTTCGCCCCAGCCATGATGACAGGGAATATCAGTGGCAGCAGGATGACAGACAAAAGGCTTTCCTTGCCATGCGTGCTGGTGGAAATGCCCGCAATCGTTACCCCAACTGCGCAGAATCCGAGCGTGCCTATAGTGAGGACGCCGATTAGTTTCATTAGCGTGCCTAGCGTCAATGTGTCCAGCGCCTCCAAGAATTGGAGTGCAACCGGCGTTATTACCGCTTCCAAGACAGCGAGGAGGATGAGATTGCTTACAACTTTGGACAGATAGAGATTGCTCGGATCAATTCCGGTCAATCTAACTCCTTGCAATGCTCCACTAGTCCGCTCAACATCGAAGGACCTGTTCAACAAGATAATCCCCGCGAAGGCAAAAGCCGCCCACAATACACTAGCAGCGAGTTTTCCTCGATCTTCAACGTCTTGAGGAAATATCGGTCCAAATGCAAGACTAAAGATTAGCACTACGAGCACACTGAATACGAAGATTAAAATCAAGGTGTCTTTCGTGCGAAAGAAGAGTGCAACATCTTTGCGAACTAGCCATCCGATTTGGTGAAATGTTTTCATTTCATGTGGTGTTGTTTAAGGCTCTCATTATATTGGAGGGACAATTCATCAAACGAGATTTCATCTTTTTTTGCAATCGAATGGAGCTGTGCGTTTAGTAGGCAATGAAATCGTGTACCTGCGAGATAACCCAACCGAGTCTCGTGTGTCGTCAGTAAAATTCCTTTGCCCCGTGTGCGTTCGTGATGAATTCGATCCAACACAAATTTCTTTGCGGCGACATCAAGCCCTGAAAAGGGTTCATCAAGAAACAAAAGGGTCGGGTCATGTATGAGAGCTTTTGCTATCATAAATCGCTGGATCATGCCGCGCGAAAAGATTTCCATCCGCTCATGCGCAAACTGTGTGAGCCCAACCTCGCCAAGGAGCGTGGTGATTCTCCGCTCTAACGAATCAACGGCGTATAATTTTCCAAAAAACCTAAGGTTTTCGTAGGGAGTCAATTCAAGATAGGCAAGTGGTTCGTGCACGACGACTCCGAGCATGTGACGAACACCAAACGGATTGTCAAGGGCGTTCTCGCCAGCAATCTGTAGATTGCCTGATGCGGGTTTGAGAAGTGTTGAAAGAATTCTGATGAGCGTCGTTTTTCCCGCGCCGTTGGGCCCAAGAATCGAGACAACTTCGCCAGGCTGAACCTCGATATTCACATCGCCAAGAACCGTGCGATGACCAAAGCGTTTTGTTATTTTGGTCGCTTGAAGCAGCATAGTAGGCAGATGGAAGAGGACGGGCAAATTGGTTGTGGCAAAAGTTGTGTCATTGTGTGCCGAAGCGGCCTTCTTCATTGATCGAGTATCACCGTGTGAGTCGTTTATTTATACGAATTTTTTGGGTGGGGGTTACGGGGAGACACAATCTTTTGGGGGTAGCAGCGGGGAAAGGAGTATCAACAAGCGATATAATTATAATAACGATATCGTATCAGATTGACTGTGTAAGCAAGTTTCAATATGAGAGAATATTGTCCGCATCGACTAGGAAGACTGGGATTGGAAGCATGGAAGAGTGGAAGGGTGGAAGATTACCGTTAACACGTCATTCCTTTCGGCCGGATGATGAGGCTGACGTGAATCTAGAAACATGCTTTGGGATCTCTATCGCCTTCGTGATGGCATCTCTAGCGCACGGAATTTACTATGGGATTCCTATCGCACTCACTATTCACTCGCTTTAGGGATTTAAAATCGCGCTCGTTGTCCACTCGCTTGACTTGTTAGATTCTGAGATGCGCAAACTAACAGTTAGCGCTACGAGGGCACCGTTGATATTGTGGGTGATTCATATGTCGTCGTCGTTGATTAACGTACAATCATAATATGTGCAAATATGCATGTAAATGACTATATGAATCGTACCATTCCATTGACAAAAAAAAGCCTGAAATCATGGTGCGGATTTCAGGCTGACTAAAATCGAAATTGGAGCTAAAGATTCGGCTACGTTGGGTCCGGAGGATTCGGGTTACATCATTTTCCGGATGATTGCCGTGCCTTGTTCCTTTGTTACGCCGAGATTTCGATGGGCAAGTGGACCGCCTTCGCCAAGAACGGGTTCGGCTTCATCCAACGTGGGACGGCTTGTGTCGTGGTAAAATAACCCGGTAGGAATTTCGTCGCCCCATGCCATTGAGTGCTCAATGGCGGCTTTCCAATCTGTGGGGTCGTGACCAGCGTCTTCGAGTTTGGTGACCGTCTGTTTGAAGAAGGCGAAGGTGTTGTCCTTGTTGTAGGTGATGCATGGGCTAAAGACATCGATCAATGCAAATCCTTTGTGTTCCATGCCCCTATACATCAATTCGGCGAGATGCTTCGTGTCTCCACTGAATCCTCTGGCAACATAGGATGCGCCGGTCACAATTGCCATCGCCAGGGGGTTGACGGGACCCTCTACGCTACCGAAGGGCGTACTCTTGGTCTTCATGCCGATTCTGCTCGTAGGAGAAACTTGCCCAGTGGTCAGACCATAGATTTGATTGTTCATCACTACATAAAGCAGATCGACGTTTCGCCGCATGGTATGAACAAAATGGTTACCGCCAATACCGTAGCCGTCTCCATCACCGCCGGTAGCGATTACACTCAATTCATGGTTTGCGAGTTTGACACCTGTCGCTACCGCTAAAGCCCGTCCATGAAGGGTGTGCATCCCGTAGGTGTTGATGTAACCCGGAAGGTTCGACGAGCAGCCGATACCGCTAACGGTAACAAATTCGTGAGGTTCGCGTCCCAGCTTCGCGCATGCCAACTCAAGTGCTCTCAGAACACCAAAATCCCCGCATCCCGGGCACCAGTCGGGGGCTACTTCTCCCTTGAAATCCTTTGCTGTCGGGGCGGCTTTAATAGGTTTATCCGATGCCATGCTGTCCTCCTTGCTTAATTAGACTACAATCTCTTGATACGGGACATACAAGTCAGTTTTGCCAGCTACCTGCTCTTTGACTCCATCCACAATATGGTGCGGCATAAACGGTTCACCGTCGTACTTGCGAATGTGGCCATCAGCATCAAAACCGGTTTCACCGCGCAAATAACGCGCGAATTGCCCCGTTAAGTTGTTTTCTACGATAATCGTCCGCTTGGCTTTCGAGAGCGCTTGTGTGATTTCCTCCACATGCAGCGGCACAATCCATTTTATCGCGAGTTGGTTGGTAAGTATTCCCTCTTGAGTCAAGAGGCTTGCCGCCTCCTCAATCACACCTTTGGAGGTTCCCCAGCCTATAAGGGTTACCTCCGCGTTCTCAGGTCCTTCCAACTCAGGCGGGTCGATTAGTGATACGACATCTTCCATTTTTCGCTGACGTTTCTCGACCATCGCGCGGCGTTTGTGCGGGTTTGTGAACTCGTCACTGATTAACCCTCCGTCCTCATCGTGTTCATCCGTCGCGACTACATGCAAATGTCCCGGCGTCCCGGGAATTGCCCGTGGCGAGATTCCGCTCTCTGTAAGCTTGTATCGCAGATACTTATCTCCGGTATTATTGGCTTCGGTGATTAGCTCGCCACGGTCGATTGGCTGTTCCCATTTGATGTCGTCCGGATCGACTGTCGCAAAACCCTCCGACACTGAAAGATCGGTGATAACAAGACCTGGACACTGGAACTTGTCGACCAAATTGAACAACTCCGGAATCGTATTGAAACTATCCAGTATACTGGTTACCGCGACTATAATCTTTGGGAAATCTCCTTGACTGGCACCCAACATCTGCCATAAATCGCCTTGCTCGGTTTTGGTCGGAACACCAGTTGATGGCCCAGCACGTTGGACATTAATGGCTACCATCGGTATTTCCATCATTCCGGCGCTGCCAACCGCTTCGGTCATGAGCGCAAAGCCGCCGCCTGAAGTGGCGCACATGGCACGGCAACCGGCGTGCGCGGCACCAATCACCATATTAATGACGCCAATCTCATCCTCGACCTGCCTCACCATGATTCCCAAGTCGTTTGCATTTTCTGCCATCCAGTGAAGAACACCTGTCGAAGGGCTCATCGGATAGGCGCAGTAGAAATTGACACCCGCAGCAGCGCCACCCATGGCTAGCGCTTCGTTACCACCAACCTGAGCCAGGGGTTTGTCTTTCTCCGGGAGTGGGGTAGAGTAGGGAACGAAATTTTCTACGGAATGCTCATACGCGGCGCGAGCTACATCAACGTTTTCGTCAACAACAGCTTGTCCTTTTCGTTTAAATTGAAGCGTTAGGATCTCCTCCAGCAACTTAAACTCTAAGCCAAGTAGATGAAGCACGCCAGCGAGCGCCACCGTGTTCTGCACCAGCTTATTTCGATTGTTGTTACTAAGCTCCTTTACCGGCATTGGACACAGTTGAAGTCCTTCAGAAACTTCTCCGGGCTTGATAGTGTCACTGTTAAAAATCGCCGTTCCGCCCGGCGCAACATGCTGAAGGTGGCGATCCATAGTATCTTGGTTCAAACAGAACAACAGATCAATCTTATCTCCATGGCTTGTAACCGGTTCCGTACTGATTCGCGTGGTCAGGAAGATGTGACCGCCACGGATGATAGATTGATAGGAATTGTAAGAAAAAAATTGGAGACCGCGACGTGCGCAGATTCTAGCGAGAATATTGCCGGGGGTAGCGATTCCCTGCCCCGCGGCCCCGCCAATAGCAATCGCGAAGTCAAATTTTGCCATCATTTGTCCTTTCTTGCCAAAAAGTTCCCACTTTTGTATTAAATGAACATATCATTATTAAGCATAAAACAACGCTTTTGTTCTGGTTGCCGTTATCGTTTACGTCACTGGTCAGATATGTTTTAATGGTTGGTTGATACCGATCGGTGGGATACTTGGCAACACTCAATTGTAAGGATACCACAACTGCACTTGCGATATCAACAGAATTCTGTATTTTGTGAAGAGGGATTGGTCTGCGTGTTGGTTGTAAAGGCGGCTCTACTTCGGTCTTGATCGGGCATGCCGTGAAAATGGAGAGGAGATTGGGGGTTTGACGATTGTGGATTACGCGAGAGATCGCAACCGGGGGGTTGTTCCTATAGTAACGACATCTATCGCGCCGGGATTTGTATCGCATATCTTATTCAGTTTCTAGATGCTGCCAACCGTGGGGCGGCACGGGGGCCGTCCCCTACATCGGTTGATTCAATGTATCAAAGCAGGTTTTACAGCTGATTCAAGGCGTTTGCGGCGACGGGTGTTCCAATTTGTTCTAACGCATACGCAGCGTGTTGGCGAACTCGCTCGGATTCATCATGCAGAGCTTCCGTTAGCACCGGGACGGCGTAGTTCGCGGATTCCCCCAGATTAGCGAGCGCAATTGCCACATTGGTACGAACTTCAACATCCTCGTCGCGCAGGGCTTGCGTCAATGCGGGAACAGCAGGTATGGCGGACTTTCGCATAATGCTCAACGCCCTCGCAGCGTTTTCGCGAACGGGTTGATACGAATCGCCCAGCGCTTCAATCAATGCCGGTACAGCTGCTGCCCCCAGTCGTCCGAGGGTATCAGCGGCGTTGAGACTTCGGTGCTTTATCTCATCTCCGAGCGCCTCGATTAGGCCAAGGATGGCGGGTTCTCCGATCTGCGCAAGAATGTCTGCGGCGCCATCGCATACATCCCAAATATCGTATCCAAGCGCTTCTATCAGCGCGGGCACGGCGGGTGCGCCGATTTCAATCAAAGCAGAAGTCGCGGCACATCGGGTTTCATCGTCCTCATCGCCCAATTCTTCGATTAACTCTTCTATTTCGCGGTTTTGTTCCATTATTGCTGATCTGTTCTCTGGGTTTTCTCAAGGATGGAGGTAAGGCGATCCACTTGCTCTTTCCGCAAGCGGTTGTACACCCGTTCCGAAATCTCTTTTTTCTTGTACATCTCGTCAAGGCGTGTGACCATCTCAAACCGCGCTATTCGTGCAGAATCGAGGTCCTCGGAACCAAGCTTGTTGAGCCAACTCGCATCGGGATTGGTCTGAGTCTTCCCTGATTCGGCTGCGTGAGTTGTGCTCGATCTCACCATGAAGATAGCCGCGACCAAGAAGCCGCTGGCACACGCCGCTGCAAAGGCGATTAGGGCGATCATCTTAGCGCTTGTGGGTTGACGTGCGCGTATCCCCGCATTCCCCTTCGCCGCTGCGACCGGGGCAACCTTGAAATTAAGATTGGCGGTCTTGCCGATAGGCAGCGTGTTGGCGGGGTCTGTGGCGTAAATGGTGTAAATCGTCTCGTGAATCTGTTCTTGGCGACTAGCGCCCAAAATGGGAGATTGAGGTGCGAGCGGCAATCCCTCCGTGATGAAGACATAGAGCTGGTCGGTATCAAAGGTCAATGATCGTGACAGGTTCAAGCCGGAATCATCTATGTGCATGATGTAGGAGAACCCCGATCCGAATCTCCCCGAGGCTAGCGGCTGTTTAGATATCAATTTGTTCGATTCTAGGGTAAGATCCTTGCTTATCATAGAGTCAATCTGGAGACCTTCATAGCCGTTCGGCAGGTTCAGGTGCATTCCCACCGATTGGCTGTTGACCGTTGTTTGGAACTGCGTTTCGCTCGTATTTTCAATTTGAATGAGTTCCATTATCGACACAGCGCCATCGGGCGCGTGGTCCGGCGGGGGCGGCGCGATGATGATCGTGTGCTGGCGAACTTTCACCACTGAATGATCGTCGGTGAATTTCCCTATTTCGATGTCCACATTGGACTCCGGCACCCAAGTCGACAACACCAAGTCGGTTTCCATATGCTCCTTGCCTTCGTGGGTAGTCGAAACGGTGTAGTACGTTTCCATGCCAAATGCCAAGTTATCGAAGCTGTAAGAACCGTCGCTCGCCGTCATTGTTTCACGCTGCTGCGTCTCCGCACCTTTGTGAATCGTCAACGTCACTTTCTGATCTACAAGCGGTTTGTTGCTTTGTCCATCAAAAACTCTCCCTTTTATAGCCCCGGTGGCGTTTTGGGCGGTAGCAGACGAGAGACAGATTAAGTGGGTAGATGTGAAGCAGAAAACCACGAGGATAAATTGCGGAATGTGGCGGGTCATAGGCGATCCGTGGAACTCGGTGTTCGATTGACAATTTGGCAATTGTGGAACCCGGAAGATCTGCATTATTGGTTCAACTTTCACTCTTTGTCCTTCTATACCTTTCGATTTCATCCTCAACCGAAATCATTCCGGACGATTCAATCTGCGTCACGACTGCAGCGGTCTCTTCAAGGAGCTGCGCCCTCAATGTTTGATAGTCTTGATCCGATAGTTTGCCAACTTCGTAATCTTCGTCAAGGTCCGCGAGAGCAGAAAAGCTTCGCTCCCGCAGCAACAAATCCATGCTAGATTCAACGGCGTCCAGTTCCGGCGCCGGTCGCCCTCTAAACCGTAACGGTAGGCAAAGATAAACTATGAGAGGGATTCCAAGTAGCAAGATCCACAAAATAATCAAGAACATAGAAATTGATTCCCTATAGTCATTGCGACCAAGAAATTTCACATATAGGACTTATGCTGTCCCGTTTGTAAAAGAATATCTTGCTCGTGATAGGATGTCGCGATTGAGAGATTGCTCCTACAAGGACGTACAGGTCGCGATTCGGAGAAGATTTCTATCGCATTCGCTGTTCGCTCAATTGATCTCCTACAGTCAGTTCGTGGTAACAACCCTCAATCATCAAGTCGCCCATTTCCAATCTTTTCATTTCGCGTCCGACTAGTCGTTCATTTTCCTGTAAGCCGCAATATCGCAATATGTGGAAACCTAATAACTGACTCTATACGGAGGAGGGGGCAAAAAGTCGTCCAATAAAACCGTAGTTCGTCTAACGTGCTTGCTTGTGGCTCTCAAGTTCAGCTTCAATCTGTTTTTGCACGTCGTCGGATACAGTCGCGCTTTTTTCCGGATGCCTAGATTGTGTGGTTATTGGGGAACGCATTTTTGATTTGATTACCAGAAAAATGATTGCACCTATCAGGACGATGATGATAACGGGCATTATATAAGCGACAAGGTTGAATCCGGTGGGCGGCATGAGGGCGTTGAACTGCGTGCCATACTTGGCGAGGTATTCATTACGAATCTGTTCAACGCTAATACCGGCTAGTAGACGATTTCGAAAATCATCTTCAATCTGCCGGGCTGTTCCGCACACACATTGTTGGATTGTCTCCCTTGTGCATCCACAGTAACAGTAGACACTCGTCTTCAATTGTTCTAGCTGGGCGTTAACTGGTTGTCCCACGCCGTCATTTGTTTCGTTAGCGCATGTGGTCCAAGCGCTGGCGCCGAGGGTTAATCCAATCACGAGAAATATGCGTAGAAGTTGGAGTGCAGTCATTTTTTCCGTGAATCGGTTATGTTTCACGTTCTTTTGTCTGATGCGTCTCGGCTAGGGCAACGAACCCGCCAATCATCATAACGCCGACACCGATCCAAACGAGGTTGATGAGGGGATTGTGGTAAACTTGAAGAGGAACGAGTTGACCCGACCGAACAAAGGAGGGCACGTCTTCCGGCAGCGGTCCCAAGGCGATATAGAGATCGTTCAATCCGAAATGTCGGATGGCTGATTCTATTGTGTCCTGTTCGCCTTGACCGGCTCTATCGTAGAATCCGCGTGCCGGACGCATGGTGCCAATCTGTTTTCCACCTTTCTCGACAGCAATAACAACCCCGCCGCGTGAGTGATTGGAGTGCCTTTCCCGAAAAGCGTCCTCCATCGTCAGGGTGTAATTTCCCACATCCATCGATTCTCCGAGTTTCAGACTCTTTGATTCCAGCAGGAAGTAGCCTTTGGACCCCATTATTCCAATGTACAGAATTACGATTCCAATGTGGACGATATAGCCTCCGTATCGTCGTTTGTTGCGTTGAATCAGGCGAGAAAGCCCGTGAAAGAGAGACGTCTCGCCACGCTTGGCTCTCAACTTCGCGCCGCGATAAAACTCGACAAAGATGGCTACGAAAACGAACACGCCTCCGAATGCGCACAATACGGAATAGACCGGGATCGTGTGCCCTCTAAGCGCAAGATAGCCCCACATTAATGCACCGGCGATCAATCCAAAGAGTATCGGTTTAGCGAACATTCGCTTAAAATTGCTCAGGGTCAATTTTTTCCATGAAATGATTGGGCCGGCACCGGTCAAGAAGAGAAGCAGCAGCCCGGGAATGATGACAATTTTGTTAAAGAATGCTTCTGGCACGGCGGATTTTTCTCCCGTAACTCCTTCCGTGATGATCGGCCACAACGTACCCCAAAGGATAATTAGCGTCAATCCTACAAACATCCAGTTGTTAAGGAGGAAGGCACTTTCGCGGGAGAGAATTGATTCGAGGCGGTTTGGACTCTTGAGGTCGTTCCACCGGTAGTAAATCAACCAGGCAACGCCGATGCAGGAAAATGCTATAAATCCCAAGAAGTAGCTACCAATATCCGATTGAGCGAACGAGTGTACGGAGGAAATTACTCCGCTACGCGTAATGAACGTCCCCAACAGAGTGAACTGAAACGCCAGCGTGATCAGGATGATATTCCAAAGTTTGAGCATATTCCGTTTTTCTTGGATCATTACGGAATGAAGATAGGCAGTGCCTAGCAACCATGGCATAAAGGAGGCGTTCTCGACAGGATCCCACGCCCAGTAGCCGCCCCAGCCGAGTTCGCGATACGCCCAATTTCCACCCAGCGTGATGCCGACCGTGAGAACCAACCATGAGGCCATCATCCAACGCCGCGATCGGAAGATCCAGTTGCTACCGATTTCTCCGGCTGCCAAGGCTCCAACCGCAAATGAAAAGGGCACTGTCAAGCTGACGAATCCGACATAAAGGGACGGGGGGTGAAACGCCATGCTGGGGGTTTGCAGCAACGGGTTCATGCCCGCGCCGTCGGGGAGCGCCGCGCCGTTTGGGAAACGTGCAAGCGGATTGTATATCCCCTCAATTAACCCGGTAACGAGGATTATGAAGAATAGTTCAACCGCTGAGATGGGGACGAGAGCGAAATCACCGAGCCTGTCTTTCGCCCGGAGATTTTGCCAAACGACTAGGGCTCCGAACAGTGTGAGCAGCCAGAGCCAGAACAGCAGGGAACCGGACATTCGTCCCCATAACGCCGTAATCTTGTACATCAAGGGTTGGTCATGGCTTGAGACCTCGGCGACGTATTTCATTGAAAAATCATCGGTCACGAAGCCGTAGATTAGCGCTCCGGTAGCCAAACTAATCAGAAGAAATGTAGCAACCACGCCGTTCCGTCCGCTAATAATGGCACCGTAACTCCTATAGCGCAAGCCTGCGCAAAGCAGGACTATTGCCCATAAACAGGAGAACACCGATAGCCATATCGCGGCGTGACCTATTTCCGCGACCATACCTTACTCCCTCACTACGCACTACTTGTCAATAATCGGCGGAGCCTCCCACGCTTTCAGCAGCTTCATACTTGGAGGCGCACTTGGTTGTCAATTTTGAAGCGGTTATGAGGTTGTGCTCAACGTCGTATTTACCTTCGACAAAAACATTACCACCCTCTTTGAAGTTGTCGGGCTTGAGTTTCGAGTAGAGTACATTGACTGTCGAATCTCCCTCACGGTCGCGTATTGCGAAGGTGAGTTCAAACTTCGCCGCATCCCATTTTGGACTTCCTTCGTGGATGAGTCCGTCTACCTGAACGCCCTTATTATCGACCAGAGCGGCATTTGCGACCAACTGATTGGGGGTGTAATGTCTAATGCTGGTGTTTCTGATTCCTGCGACAACCAGGAACGCCATCGCAGAAGCCAGTATGACGCTTGCGGCAATGATTTTGGTTCTTTGACGTCGCATTTCGATACTCCTTGTGTTTGTACGAGCTTGCGCTCAAGGTTGCTGCTACCTAAATATTACCTTGATTTCGCTGGGAATACAATCCAAAAACCGGTTGCGGGGATGGGTTGGCTTGAGATCTTGCCCGACGACCACGATTTTCCGTGAGTAAAGAGCGCGGACCATCCTCCAGGGCTCCGTCCTTGCAATGGACCGAGCATCCGATAATGGAAGAGTCCGCGGGCCGGTCTGCGGTTGCACGGGATGAGAACAAAATTGGGTTTCACCGGAATTTCGGCGCATTCGGAAAAGGAAGATCGGAAATTCGATCGATATCCGAAGTTCCAAAAAAGGTGGGCGGTGCCCACCCTACGACTGCTACAATCCGGTCGCGAGCAGGGGCTCGCTCCGATAAACGGTACGTGCGGAAAAGGATTCCGTCTTGATTTTATGCTTGAGTTTCCTACATTTCTTCCATCGGTGGCGAATGCGTTTGCGGTCTCAGGAATCACCTTGACAGAGATTTCGCGGCAAAGTACAATATACCGGTGTGTCTCCACGTCTGCAAGGATTCGTTAGCATTTCAGGACAGAGGAGCAAGGAGGACGTACTCATGAAAAGACAGACCTTACATCCTAAACCTACTTTCTTTGCCGCGACCCTAATAATTCTATTTTTGATGTGCTCTATGATCCCCAATAGTTTTGGGGCACCCAGACGCATCGCGGTTTTGTATTTCAATGACTACAGCCAATTCGATTCGCCAACCGGCTGCGGCTGCATCCCGGGCATCGTCGGTGAAATCTTCAGTGGAAAGAAACGCCTGTGGGATCTCGAATCAGGATTTACGAATTTACTGAATCGGAAACTCAATACGACGGGTGTATATGAGCTTATCTCGCAAGATGAAATCCGTGATGCAATGAAGAGTTTGGAATTCTCTCGTAAGGATGTACGAAAGAATGTCGAGGTACGAAAAGATCTTGCCGAGCGGCTCAAAGCGGAGGCACTTGTCGTGGGCAGTGTCCGTAAATTTGGTCAAAATCGAGCACGTGCAAATGCCTCTCGCTCGCTGCAGCAGGGAAGCAGTCAACGCACTGGTCTAACCACGAGCTATCTTACAGGAGTACAGGTGTTGGGATACGTCTATACAGCGTTTGTTAAGCTGGAGATGGAATTTTATGGTGCGTCGGGAAAACAGGTGGCTGCGCCCGAGGTCTCCGCAAGCAAACGACATCAACTCGGCGGGGCACAAGTTGCGGCGTTCCAAGCCATCGCGACGGAGGAAGGGACGGAACTCAACTTTGGACAATCACCACGTGCGGAGCGTAAGTTTCGCCCTATTGTTCGACCGGGAGAGGTAAGCAGCATAACCTTCGGTACACCGGAGTACGACCAGACGCTGCTCGGTATGGTGACGGACGATGTGTTGTTGAAAGTGGTGAAAAAACTGCGAGATCATGTTGGTCCCAATTTTACTTTGCCATCGGAAATTGCCGCGCAAAAACAGGAGGAAGAACGGCGGCGCAGCGCATTGAGGGCCTCGTCAGGTCCCATTACCGGGACAATTATCCATGTAGACGCGGAAGATCAGAAAAACGCTTTTATCAATGTCGGTTCCGCGATGGGCGTCCAAGTTCAGCAACAGTTAATCGTTTATGCGAAGGGCGATCCGTTGACGGATCCGGATTCAGGGGCCGTGATCGATTATATCCCCGTGGCGGTGGGGAAAGTTGAAGTTACCGAGGTGAGAAACGATCGTGTGTCCAGAGTTAACATTATCGAAGGATTCGGTGAGGTCAAAAGAGGGCACATGGTATGGGCAGGCAGGAACTTACAATCAAACAGCGGCAAGTAACCGAATGCGTGGTCTGGTTTGGCAATCCAGACCGAGAGCGGTATAAGAGCTCGCCGAAAAGAGAAATGCGATGTCAATTGCGCGAGACCCATCCAAGTTAAAACAGACTTCCATTTCTAGCGTATTTGAAGCTTTCTCAACCCAAGTCTTCCGCAACTCCAAATGAGAGCGTACCGCCATCTATGGATGCCAACCCAATGATGATATTTGCTGGCAGCGGCAGCCAGCAACTCACCCAAAAAATCTGCCGGTATCTCCACGTATCTGCCGGGAAAAATGAGGTTATCCAATTCTCGGATGGAAACACATTTGTCCGCGTGTTGGAGAACGTCCGAGGTAGACACGTCTATATCGTTCAGTCAACGATATTTCCCACAAACGACAACTTCATGGAGCTTCTCTTCTGGATTGATGCGCTCAAGCGTGCGAGCGCCGAGTCTGTGACGGCGGTGATTCCGTATCTTAGTTACGCGAAGGGAGACAAAAAGGATGAACCGCGAGTTTCAATTCGGGCGCGAGTGTGTGCGGATGCGATTGAGGCGGCGGGCGCCGATCGCGTCGTAACGATGGATTTGCACGCGGCCCAGATTCAGGGGTTCTTTCGGATTCCCGTGGACAATCTCTACGCACACCGAGCGCTTTGCGAAGAGATCGAGAAAATGAACTTGACGGATATCGTCATTGTCGCACCGGACACCGGATTCGCAAAGGATGCAAGGCGCTACGCCTCCTATCTGCGCACGTCCGTCGCCATCGCTGACAAGCGCCGCCCGCAACACGATGAGAAGGCGGAAATCTTGGAGATTATCGGCGAGGTCAACGGCAAGACAGCAGTGGTTGTCGACGATTTTACGATTTCCGGAGGGACGTTGGTCAATGTCTCAACGGAGTTAATGGAGCGGGGTGCAAAGGAGGTCTACGCCGTGGTTTCTCATGGGGTGCTTGCCGAGCGGGCGGCGCGGAAGATTGACGATAGCCCTATCACAAAACTCCTCGCCACGGACACGGTAGAGAACCATCCGAATTCGCTGCCGGAGAAGATTCAGTTTGTCTCCGTCGCACCTCTGTTTGGAGAAGCTATTCGGCGCATCCATAGCCGCGAAAGCATTAGCGCCATGTTCCCGGACAGCAACAATCTCTAAGAGCGAGATATGATGCGCATTTCAAACTCTTTCTCATCGGCGAAAACTATGAGATCGAAAAAGGTCTGAATATCGGTGCGACCGGGATCGAGTTTGGCTAGTAGCTTGGCAAAGATTGCGCGATGCCGTTCGGTTTCCGGACGGCGATTTACCATCTCATCATTGAAAGCCGCGATTTCATCCGGAGTCTTCGGCACGTTTGTCCCTATCCAATTCGTGACATCGTTGTCACCGGTTAGGTCTTTGATCAGATTGAGAAATTCTTGCGGCGTGGCGCCAATAAACCGGAGTACCAGCCGATCGTGCCCGGAATCTTCGCCGTACCAGTAACCCCCAATCGAGTCGGTGTTGAGTGCCCTGGCTTTGTCGAGCGTTCGGGCTAACCCAGCGATGCCCGCAACCTCGGTGTTGTATGGGCTGCGAGGCGCATGCCGCGCAAGGTCGATGATGCCAAATGCGCGTTCGTCGTCTAGGTCTTGAAGTTCCGCCCATGTTGAGATATCGGTACGGCTTGGATCAATCTCGCGGAATCGGGATTCGAGATAAGCCTGGGCTTCCGCATCCTCAGCTCCCCGATTCACCATAGCGCGATTGAAGTCCTCAATGTCCTTCGGTTGGGGGCGGCTCTGCTCCAACACCCATTCCCCCAATTCACAATCGTTGGGATTCTTGACAGCCGCCTCTTGAAAATCCTCCGCAGACACCTTTAAGAACCCCAATATGGCGCGGTCCTGCCCGGAATCACCCCCGTATCGATAATCTCCGTTCTTCCCGGCTTGCGCGGCGCGCGCTTTATCCGCCATTCGCGCGACCCCGAAGATTCCGGCAACGTCGATAGCGCGCGGGCTGCGAGGCGGTTTCTTCGTCAAATCGCGCTGCCAAAAATTCCCCCAATCGTCCAATTCGACTGACTGAAGAATCGTCTTAACATCCGTTCGTCCCGGAGCGTATTTGGCGATGCGGTCTTTGAGACGTTGCTTGTATTCGTCTGTCTCGGGTAGGCGTTCCAATTCGGTTTGATTGAATTGGTCGATGGCTTCCTGCGATATACCACTCCTCTCGGCAATCCATTGGTTTAAGGACTGGTCATGATGTTCGTCCGCCGCTTCAGCAAACTCGTCCGCCGATATGTCGAGAAGCGCCAGTATTTTACGGTCCAATCCGGAGTCTTCACCGTAGAGAAATTCGCCAAGTGTTTCATCGTTGTGCGCTTTGGCTTTGTCAGCCATTCGTGCCGCCCCGACGATACCCCCAATGCCGAGGTTGGATGGGCGGCGCGGCGGCTGTCGTGTCAGATCCATTGAAGTTTTTCCTTTCTGTTCTCAGAGGTGGAATTTATGTACTAGTGAGTTTGAAGATCTTGGTGTTATGATACTCTGAATACGCGAACCTGCGCAAGAGGAATAGGGTTTTGGGCCGAGGTAGTCGCAAATGTCGCTGGTGGGGCGAGCGGATCGATGGAAAAACGGAATGGTGGAAGAGAGAGGTTTTGCTAAACGCCTCGGAGATTTTAATCTCGAAGAGAGGTATCGGGGATTTAGGGACTGAGGATTGAAGTTGGGGATTCTTGGCACGTGTCTGAATCGCGGATTAAGGGGTTTGTATGGAAGATTTGTCGGATCCCTATCGCGGTCCTTATTCAGTCGCTTGATCGTGTTCTGTTCGGTTACTTGACCACAGTGCGCACCCTACAATATGTAAAACCCGTTCGTCTGTTGGTTGAGATTGCACAAATTGCTCAATTATGCTATAATCTATTCATGAAGAAAGCCTCTGCTAACGATTCTGCCAGAGTTATAACTGTCAATCGGAAAGCGCGGCATGACTACCACCTGCACGATCGCTACGAAGCTGGGATAGCGCTGCAGGGGACTGAGGTCAAGTCGATACGCGCGGGAAGATTGAATCTGTCAGATAGTTATGCGCGCATCCGCGATGGTGAGGTTTTCCTATTTGACGCTCATATTAGCCCCTATGAACAGGGCAACCGCGAGAACCATGAGCCGAAGCGGCAGCGTAAGTTACTGCTGCATCGCCGCGAGATCCGGAAGATTGAAAGTAAGATTCGGTCGGCGGGTATGACGGTTGTGCCGACAAGAGCGTATTTCAATAACGGCAAGGTAAAACTTGAAATCGCAATCGCATCTAGCAAACACTCTTACGATAAGCGTGATGTCATTGAAAGAGAGGAAGCGCGTCGCGCTATCCGTTCTCATCTCTAAATGATAAAGTGTTCAGTCCGTGCGCTCGCATGGACAAACATCAGTTGATTATTAAGAACAATCTGGGGGTGAAAAGGTTTCGACGTGAGTCAATGAGATAAGAGTTGCATGCCGAGGTCTCCGCAGGCCTCGTTAAACAGGCGGAAAAAACTTAACTGCTGACTACGAAGAGTTAGCTCTAGCTGCTTAAAGCAGCTACGCTCGGCTAACTTGCGGCCCGTCGAGTTAGTCGGGCGCCAGACAACGGGCTAGGCAGCTTGTCTGTTCTCAAGGGTCAAGCTGCGAGAAAACACTTGAGATAGCCGAAACGAATCTGGCATAAGGGAGTCGTTAAGGTGAAGCACCAAAACTTATGCTAAGCATGTAGTAGCTCTTATTGAACTGCTCTCGGACACGGGTTCGATTCCCGTCACCTCCATCAGATTTTGGTTGGATTCCTATCACGAGGTGCAATTGTCGACTGACACGGTTGACGATTGCACCTTTTTTGTAATTGCCCTTTAAATATAGTATTCGCGTATCCCCTGCCTAATCAAGATTCTATCTGAATGAAGATTAACAATTTAATTCGGTAATTTCTTGGTGAATCCCAGTGCGGTTAAGAAACCGCACTTACCGGTCTTGGGGGAAATATAGAATTACCGAAATATTTTCTTAGACTCCAAAATAACAGGTGGCACAGCAGAGTCTTTGCTCGCTTGAGAAACGGCTTTTTCATATTTTTGTTGATGTCTGCTATCACGTGTGAAATCCGTATCGCGCTCATTGTTCATTCGCTTAATCCCACGCTGGGGCGTTAGAAAACGGTGCAGGGATTTTATCTTGATTCGAGGGCCAACATAAGTTTCGGAGCAATTATCCTGCCCGAATTGAATTTTCAAATTAGTTTTAAACAACCTGCCGATAAACGGCAAGATTCTTGTAGCTTCGATTTCGTCTATACGACATGATCACATCCTAAAGTAAGGAGACACCGAGAGTGCAGACACTAGACAGAGCAAAACTGATTGTGAGAGCCCAAGTCAGCGATTTACTGACAAAGTTGGAGGACGGACAGAAAACTCGGCAACTGGCGCTTGAGGAGGTGCGCGACGACATCCGGGGGATAAAGTCACTCGTTGTCAACGCCATTGCTAATCTAAAACTGATTGAGATCCAGATTGAAGAGACTGATTCCGATGCGGAGAAGTGGGAAGAGAGGGCAACGTTCGCCTTGCAGAAGTCCGAAGAGGATTTGGCGCGGCGTGCGCTTTCCCGTAAGCATGAGCTAACGCGAAGGGCGGAACGCTATCGCGATCAACTCACGGCGCAGCGGGATACCATTGACACGTTGAAATCAAGCCTAAAATCGTTGGAATCCAAATTGGATGAGATGCGTTTTGACACGGCGCGAATTGATGTCCAAGAAAAATTGTCTCGTCAATCGACTCTCGGAGCGACTTCCGCAAGCCATTATGTCACTGGCGACAGCGCGTTTGATGCCTATGATCGTATGGTTGAACAGGTGCGCGACTTAGAAGCGCATGCCGAGGCGTTCGAGGAGTTGATGCAGGGGGATAAGCTGGAACAGGAGTTCCAGGCGCTGGAACGCAAGAATGAGGTCGATACGGATTTGGCAGCGCTGAAGTCCAAACTCGCGGCGGACGATTAGATTAAGGCTATAGTGGTGGTATCGGGTTTGAGACATATACCGTTGACATCAAACCAGATTTTTGTTGAAATTCCATCCTGGTCGCGTTACAATTCAATGCAGTTTCGGGTTACCAGCAGGACAGGGGTAAAATCCTGCCCTACAACTCGCTCGATTGCGAACTCAATCGGGTATAATTCTATCAGGGAATTACAAGGAGAGTAACCATGGTTGAAGTCGACGTGGCATTCATCTCTTTTGACCAGCATGTGGGTACACCAATTGTCGTGTTGAAGGATAAGGCAGCCGAAGCCAAGCGAATGTTGCTCATTTGGATTGGTGCACCGGAAGCCGCCGCCATTCAATCGAAAATCAAGGGCGAGGAGATTACGCGCCCGATGACGCACGATTTGATGAAGAATCTCATTGAAAATCTTCAGGGAGAGGTAGCTTCTGTCTGTGTACACTCCGTGGAAGATGGGACCTTTTTCGGGCAAGTTACGCTTCATGCGGATGGACAGACTATTGATATTGATGCCCGTCCAAGCGATGCCGTCGCGCTAGCACTGAGGTTTGAAGCCCCAATCTTCGTTGCCGAGGAGGTGCTTGAAGAACACGGCCTGTCCGAGGACGATTTGAAAGAGGCGCAACAGGAGCAGACGAAGAGCGTTTTAGAAAACTTGGATGATGAAACGCTGGGCGAGTTTACAGTTTAACCATCAGATCCGAGAGAGTAACCACCGATGCCAATCTTTGAAAAAATTAGTCGAATTCTCAAGTCAAATATCAACGATCTACTGGATCGGGTCGAGGACCCGGAGAAGGTCTTGGACCAGTTGCTTGAGGACATGCGCCATGAGTTAAAAGAGGCGAAAGTGCAGGTGGTTGCAGCGATCCGCGATGGGAATCGGCTTGAAGCCCAGTACAAGGAGAACCTGGAAAGCGCCGAGAACTGGGAAAAGCGAGCTATCGTATTCATTAAGAATGGCGATGATGTTCGCGCGAAAGAAGCGCTGCGCCGCAAGAAATCCTTTAGTGAATTAGCCGATAATTACCGCGAGCAACTTGAATCACAGCGGGAGAGCATTGCTGTTCTCAAGGATGGATTGGCGACGTTGCAGGAGAAGATTGAGGAAGCGGAGCACAAGCGCGCCATCTTGATTGCCCGTGCGAAGCGAGCGGAAGCCGAAAAGAACATCCAGGAAACGGTAGCGGGAATTGCGGAGTCAAGTGCCGCCAATGCGTTTGATCGGATTCAAGACCGCGTGGCAGAAACCGAAGCACACGCCGAGGCGTATCGCGAATTGCAGAATCTTGACGGCGAGGAATCGGTATTCGAACCGAATCCGATCGACGACATTGAGGATGAACTCGCTAAACTCAAGGAAAAACTGAAAAAGTAAATGACCTACTTATAGATGACTAAGTGGTTGTTTCAATTCGATAGGATTACATAAGTGAGCACCTAAAGATTCATCATAGAACAGTTCCTCAACTGTTCCGGCGGTGCAAGTCTCGTGATTCCCAACTCCTCGTCGCAACCGTGCAGGCGTAGCATGGCAGGATGCCCTGCCTACCGTGGTGACCTCCTGTTGCCGCGTAAGTCATATTTGAATATGGCTAAAGGGTTTGACAATGCGATTGTTTAGAAAGTTCATCATCCTTGTGCTAATTTTAGGGCTTGCACTTATTGCCGTACAGTTGGTTTTACCTCTCGCCATTTGGGTGTTTGAAGTCGCTTTAACGGTGCTCGCCCTTATGGCGATTGGAATCGCGATTGTGTATCTCTATCAAAAACTCCGGGCGTAAACTACTTCATAAGGATTTTTTACCGTAGCAACCTATGAATCAGAGAGACATTGAAACTCCCGTATCGGACGAAATGGTGCTCAACTATCATCTCATGCATCCCGGCGGCGACAGTGCGCCCGGCGATCCCAACGCCGCATTTTATCTGGACGGCACTTATCATCTGCACTATATCCTGAGCCAAACGTGGCGGGGGGAGCGGTCATTCTGCTTCGTGCACGTTTCCAGTCCGGATATGCTACACTGGACATGGCAGACAACGAAGCTCCAACCGTCCTTCACTAGTCACGGCATGTTCAGCGGCACCGGCTTCGTGACAAAGGAGGGGCAACCTGCCGCCATCTATCACGGGCAGGCCTCCCGGCGGAATCATATCGCACTTGCCAAGGACAGAAACCTATCCGCTTGGGAAAAGCCGTTTCCAGTCGAACCAAAAACGGCCGATGGGAAAGATGCGGATTTGCATCACTGGGATCCTGACTGTTTCCTCATCGGCGACACCTATTACGCCATCTCCGGCGGGAGACACCAACCTCTCAGCAAGTCGCAGGACTTGCGGAATTGGAGTTACGTTGGCAATTTTCTTAAACATGAGCTGCCGGATGCGGCGATCGGCGAAGACATTTCTTGCCCCAATTTTTTCCGCCTCGGAGACAAGTGGATGCTGCTGTGCATCAGCCATCCCTTCGGCTGCCGCTACTACACCGGCGATTGGGATGCAGAGAACGAGCAGTTCGTTCCCGAAACACACGAGCGAATGAACTGGCGGCGCCCTGACCAGCCCATTTACAAAACGGAATACCGCGACTTCTTTGCTCCTGAAAGCGTACTTACGTCAGATGGTCGCCGGGTCATGTGGGCGTGGCTTGTTACTCTCAACAATGAGATTGCCCCAAGGACAATTCAGTCTTTGCCGCGTGAGTTGAGTTTGACAGGGGACTGTAGTTTACGGATTCGCCCACTGCGTGAACTCGAAACGCTCCGCTATGATCAGATTATGCTGAAAGATTTCACGGTGACGCCGCCGGAACGTTCGCACAGCGGTACTGCCACGGCACGGATTGCCACTCTTGAGGGCGAGGCGCTTGAGCTGAGAATCACGGTCGATAGAGAGCAGGCCGTGCGCAAACGGTTCGGTTTCCAGCTATTTGCCGATGAAGATCACGAAGGGTTGCCCATTCTAATTCACCCCGAGACGGAAACTTTGCGCATCGGAACGACCGAGGCGCCGTTTGCCGTAGAAAATCTTCCAGAAGGCGAAGACGTTGAATTGCGCATCTTCATTGACAAGTACCTTGTCGAGGTCTTTGCCAATGATCGGCAGGCTATCGTGGGCGCCCACATGGATTATCGCTCTGCCAACGGCTTGAACGCTTACACCTACGGCGATCCTACAACGATTCGGCAAATTGAAATCTGGAAGCTGAAGCCCACCAACCAAGGGTTTTTCGAGGCACGAGAAAGTCGTATCTGGGCACCGGACACCGAGTAAACGGTAGTGTTTAGTGGATCTCTACCGCCGTCGCTATCCGCTCCGTTGCTGGCTAGTGATTAGCGAATCTCTACGGCACTTGCTGTTTGCTCGCTTAATCGCTCTCTACAGGATCTACTGTAGGATTCCTATCGCACTCCTTGTTCAGTCGCTTGATCCCGCCCTACGATTCTACAGAGTCATACTACGTACCAAGATAAAGCTCGGCTAGATTTGTTAATCTAGCTGGAGCGGTTAGCCCAAAGACTGTTTTCGGGTGTTGATTATGTCTCAACCCAACGTCATTCTTGTTTTGACGGATGACCAGGGATACGGCGATCTTTCGTGTCTCGGGAACCCCGTGCTGCAGACGCCATGCCTGGACCGATTGCATGCCGAGAGTGTTCGGTTTACCGATTTCCATGTCGCACCAATGTGCACTCCAACCCGCGGTGAACTGCTGACCGGGCGCGATGCGTTGTACAATGGAGCGACATTCGTTTGCATGGGACGCACGCCATTGCGCCGCGATATTCCCACGATGGCGGATATGTTCGCGGCGAACGGATATCATACGGGGCACTTCGGGAAATGGCACCTGGGCGACAACTATCCCTATAGACCTCAGGACCGAGGCTTCCACGAAACCGTGTATCATCCCGCATGGGGAATTACCTCCGCTCCCGACTATTTTGGGAATGATTGTTTCGATGACCATTATCGTCATCGAGACGAAATCAAGCAGTATCAGGGATATTGCACGGACGTCTGGTTCGACCAGGCCATAGCTTGGATACGGCAGTGTCATCGGCAAGACGAGCCCTTCTTCACGTATATTGCGACCAACGCTCCGCATACACCGCTGTGGGTACCGAATAATTACAGACAGCCGTACCTTGGTGAAGTCACAAGGAACGAGGCTAGTTTTTTCGGGATGATTTCGAACATTGATGAGAACATGGGGCGTCTCGATTCATTCTTGGAAGAGATGGGGTTGCGCGAGAATACCATCCTGATTTTCATGACGGATAACGGCACTGCCACCGGTCAGAACGTGTTCAATGCGGGAATGCGCGGGAGAAAAACGTCGCTCTACGAAGGCGGACACCGTGTGCCATTCTTTGTACGTTGGCCAAATGGCGGAGTCGGTGGAGGGAGGGACGTTCGCGGTCTGACTCGGAGCACGGATGTCCTGCCGACCTTAATTGACCTGTGCGGCTTGACTGTTGACGACGGGCTGGTGTTTGATGGGATCTCTCTTGCCAATGCTGTACAGGTAACTGCGGAACCACCTTCGGAGCGGATAGCGGTGGTGCAATACGGGCACACCAACGAGGGTACTCGCGGGCACACGGAAGAGAATGCCGCAGCCGTACTTTGGAATAAGTGGCGACTTGTGAATGGTACTGAACTCTATGATATTTCTAGCGATATAGGGCAAACTCGGAACGTGGCTGAGTCAAACCCGGATGTGATTGGCCGCATGAAAGATTACTACGAGCAATGGTGGGAGGAGGTTGGTGATAACTTGGAGTTGTACCAACCGAGTATCATCGGCTCAAATCACGAGAATCCCGTCCCCCTGTGCAGTTGCGATTGGGCGGGAGTTTATGCGGACAACCAAGAGAGCATTCGCGGGTGCGTCATGGACAGCGGCACATGGCATGTGGAGGTGGCGCGGGACGGTTTGTACAGTCTCGCGTTGCGGCGGTGGCCCGAGGAATCGGGGCTAGGAATTGCGGCACCAGCACCCGTCATGCAAGGGGTTGACGGAATATTGCCAGAAGGCGCAGTGTTACCGGTGTCAGCGGCTTGGTTGCGCGTTGGCAGCAAGGAGCAGACGCTGCCGGTACCGGAGGGAGCGACTCACGTTACATTCCGCATGACTCTCGCGCGTGGCACTGCGCAAATCAAGAGTTGGTGGTATGACGGAGAGGGGAATCCGCTAGCAGGGGCTTTCTATCTGACTGTGGAGCGCATAATCGATTAGGAGACTAGAAGGATAGAAGATAGGAAGGGATACGATTCCTTTAGTGTCAGATATGAGGGATTAATCAAAAGAACCGGAAAGACGGGAAGCATGAAAGATTGGGAATCAGAATCAAAATTATGCTTTTTACAAGCCCAAAACAACTTATTGCGAAAACTTAAAGTGATACACTCATGGCACAGCGGAATCCACGAGCCCTGTTCGTGATTTTCGGTGTGAATCTCGTCCGATCAGAGACTCGCACAAACTTGGCGTTACTTACCCAAGAGCCGCCGCGTAACACACGGACGGTTTTAACGTTAGTCCAATCGGATAAGATATTATCCATAGTTCCACCGGCAAGTGGATTATGACTTGGAGAAATAGCGTAAAAGTCGGGATTGTATTCATCAAGGCACCATTCCCAGACGTTGCCTGCCATATCGTATAAGCCGCTTGCGTCCGGAGGATACGTTCCGACGGGCGTCGTACCGCCGACATTTTCACCATAGTTTGCTCTGTCGGCATTCATGGTACGCCAAGCCCCCCCCCCGCGCGGCGCGCTCCCATTCTGCTTCTGTCGGCAGGCGTTTCCCGCGCCACTCTGCATAAGCCATTGCTGCGTACCAACTGACATAAACAACGGGGTGGTTGCCTTTGTCGGGTGGGTAATCATTTCCACTCCAATGCTTCAGATAATCTCCGTCGTGGTATTTTTTGGGGATACGATTTTTCTGCCACTGCGGGTTCGCATCAATAAATTCCTTATATTGTGCATTTGTCGTTTCGTATTTGTCTATATAGAATGCATCAAGGAAGACGAGGTGTTGTGGCTTCTCATCAGTTTCCGCATCTTTTTCCCAACTTCCCATCGTAAAAAAGCTGCCTGCCCTAAAGAACGCCTTATCAGGTGGGATCGGACTTAGCGGATCTGCCACATCTCGAAGTTTACCATCTATCATTCTAAGATGTCCTTTGATTGCTTTATCGAGGGAATCTGTAAGGTTACCGCGCCAATCCACTTCTCTTATATAAGTAATAGAGATTGTGTTCGTGGATGGATCGGCTACAGTAAGTTCGCTGATACCTGATCGATCCCCTAACGCGATTTCCTCAACAGTTCTGAGCGTTTTTTTGTCAACCGCGTGGAGCTTCCGAAAGATTCCCGAACCCCCGCCCCAGCGGTCTAAAGGGACAAAAATGTACCGATTCGTTTCAACAGCATACTCAGTTAGAATCTTATAAGAACTGTACCTGCTGCTATCATTTTCATACGGTATGCGGAGTTCTATGTCATCAGGGGTGCGGATTACGTTCTCACCTTGAAAAATTACTTCAGTACTTCCGTCTCCGCTTAACCACTCAACGACAAACGCAGTTTTGGTGAGTGCTTCTTCGAGCGGCATTCCTAACTTAACAAAGTCCTCAGCAGATTCTTTCTTAAATTTTGGTTGTTGTGCGGACGCAACGTGTTGGTGAAAGGTTAACATCAGGCAGCCGATGATTAGGTAAAGTTGGAGTTTCGTGTCTCTGCTCATTACGACTGCCCCTTTATCGTAAATTTTGGTTGCGAATTCGCAACCCACATCATTGAGATCACATCGACACCGGTAAACCCTTGTCAGAGGACTGGATAGGACTCGACGCAAGGTGGCGCGCCGAGCTGACAACCCTATCCACCGATGCAGTGCCATTTTAATTATTCATAAATCTCAATTGATTTGCTTGATATTTTTTATCAGCGTCTTATTTGGGCGTACGCAATTTGGAAGAGGTGTTGGGTTTCACTAGAGACATTTAACGTGACCGTCTACCGGAGTATCGGTGATTCCATAGACCGTGAAAAACATCTACTCTTTTCCATTCAACCCAAACTACGCCGTATTCTCTTCCAACCTTCCCTACTTCTATTCTCCTTCACCAGATTCGCTCTCCTCCGATTCGACTGTCTCATCTTCCGCGACGGGTGTGTCGTCTTTTAGGTCTTCCGATTTTTTCAGGAGTTGGTTGATTTTGTATTGGAAGAGCATGAAGACCGAGTCTTTGTCCTCGCGTTTCACGTAATGCTTGCCGCTTTCCTCTTTTCCGATCAGCAGGAGTCTAGATGAACCATCATTCAACTTTGCGAGGACCGATGATATAGGGACATCAAGCCCATACTCCGATAGGTCGTTCGCGTCCGCAAAATCGTCAGTGTCTAGGTCGCTCAAGCTATCCAGCAACGCATCAAGTTCTGGCTGCAAGGCGGCAATTGCCTCCGGCTTGGTCATCTGCCACTTTCCCTCCGCATCCATCTCAAGTTCTATCTCTTCCTCCTCCGACTTAATAGAGAGATGAGTCACATCGCCTTTATTGAAGCTGAAGATCGTACGATCTTTCCAGGTACGAGTTCCCTTGTCAAAAGTGGCTTTTAGATTTCCCTTTCCGACATACACATTGTTGGAATCCGCGGCGCGGACGTAGCTACTCAAGTAGCCCGGCGTGGTTTTGCCAAGGAAAAGGTGGGCTAACACACTACCGCCAGCGTCTAGCAGTTTTGCCTCGGCGCCGGAGCTATCTAATTCATACTGTGCCTGTTTCTCCGGATTGCTGGACACTAATTCGGTTGATTTGAGTTCGGTTACTTTGTCCAAAACGTCGCCAACGCCTTCTGCGTCGGCGAGATAGTTATCCATCGACGCCACAAGCCACTGATTGTTTTCCTTGACAAGAGTTGTTGTTTCGCCAGAAGCGGTAATCTCAATCTTCGTAACATTTTCCTTATCGAAGTTTGGGAACAGCGGAGTCGCCGCTTCCATCTTTTTCGCGTATTCGCTTTTGGCGAACGGGTTTTCAACGAGCCCTACAATCACAACCAACACGACAAGTATACCGAGTAAGATTAGAAGTTGTTTTGTTTTCATATTCCGATTTACACGGTTGAGTATGCTTCAACCAACCGCTTTGCCCTCCTTCGCAAGTAGTATCGAAGCAACCCGAACGCCACCACAATCAACGGAATACCGAACACGCAGATAAAGCGGATGAACGTCTTTTCACTCTCCGAGACCTCCCTCAACGGTCGATCGGTAATTGCGTGCGATCTGATACTGATTAGGTCTTCCCCAAGCGTAAGCCAATCTACCGTATTGAGGAAAAAAAGCTGCCCGTCCGGACGACCTTGTTCCAAGAATTTAGAGTTTCCCACGACAACAATCTGCGTCGGTTCGCTTTCTGTTTTCGTCTCCCGATTTTCCGAGACCGATTGCGGTGTTTCGGCAGCATCGGACTCATCAATTTCGGGGCGAGGAATCTCCTTGCCGGCGTAAAAACTCTTGAATACGCCCGACAATGCCGCCGCAACCGTATAGGCGTTGGACGTGGATCCCGACGGATTAAACTGGTTGGTCGGGGCACTCGGATCCAGATTGTAAGGACTTTGGGTTGTCCAAGCCACGTTACTGGTTTTGGCTAACGCGGTCACTTGAATAGCATTACCCTCTTGCGGTAACAGTTCAAGCGAACTTGCCCAAGGAAGCACCAACTTTTCCAGTTCACTCGTGATAATGTGTTCACTGGATAATCCCTCAGAACTTTCCCTTGACATATATCGGTACTGGTTGCGAACCCCTATGAAGTACGGGTATGGTTGAATCGTGATGCCTCGCCCCATGCGGAACTGCGTCATCTCACCTGGCGGATCAACGACGAGGTTATTCCCGAGTTTCACGCCATAGTGTTCAAGGAGGTCGTTCATTCCGGTTGACATCGGCGTCGCCTGCATCCCAAACTCCTGTGTGCGAATGGAGTCAATCAGGAATACCGCCCGCCCACCTCGCATGATAAGTTGATCGATTTCATACTTTTCGCGTTCCGTCAATACGCTTTTGGGGCCCGCCACGACCAACGTCGAGACAGCCTGATCAATCTCTTCCTCGTTTTCAATTGTGACCTTTCTAACGTCGTACTGGCCGCCTTGGTTCTTATCGAGTTGCGCGCGCAACCCCGCAAAGTTCTGGTCGTCAATGTCCAACTCTTCGTGCCCCGATAAGAACCCTACTGTTTTGGCTTCCTTGGTCGTCACTTTGAGAATGGCGGAGGTCAAATCGTATTCAAGGGTGGCGGTGTCGGTGACCTCGGGAAGCACCTCCTCTTTACCGCCGTAAGCCACAGCAACGCTCATGTAGACGTTTGCGACCTCGGCTTTGTCCTTATGGATGACGTTTACCTGCAGTTCGTTGATGCCTCTGAATCTCAGTTCCTGTTTCTCGCCATCATCAAAACCGGCGGGGTCTATGAAGTTAATTTGCAGCCTATTGGAGAAGGCGCGGTATTCGTCAAGCACATCGCGAACTTTACGTCGCCTCTCGGCGACTTGTGCCGGCTCCCGCGAGTAGTAGGCGTTTATGGTTACAACGTCGTCCAAACGATTCAGGACATTTCTTGTCGAATCCGATATGGTGTATCGTTTGTCCTCCGTAAGGTCAGCTCGAACAAATCGACGGTACGACAGAAAATTGACAACCGCGAGAATCAGAAGAATGACGAGCGCAAAAGCCAGGGCATTACTGCCGAGTATCCATGTTTTCTTTGCCATAATCTACCCCACTTTCTGCATTTGAACTCTTAGAGTGCTTAGATAGAGGAAAAAACCAATCAGGGAAAAATAGTAGATGAGATCCCGAGAATCAAGTACGCCTCGGAGGAGACTGCTGAAATGAGTGCTCAATCCGAGATAACTGAAAAGGGAAGACAACCACGCACTGCCAATGTTGAATAACACGATATCCTCCCCGATAATGAGGAGTACAAAACACAGTCCGATCCCAACGATGAAACTGATAATTTGATTCTCGGTCAGTGTGGATGCGAACAGTCCAATTGAGAGGTAAGCAGCTCCCATCAGTAGCAAACCGATGTATCCGCCGACGATGGGGCCTCCGTCGGGATCGCCGAGAGAGGCTACCGCGATTGGAAGCGAAAGAGACAATAGGATGGTCACTCCCAGCAACGCGAAGCTCGCCAGATATTTACCGAGGACTACCTCATAATCCTTTATCGGTAGGGTCATCAGGATCTCCACCGTGCCGAGTTTACGCTCCTCCGCCCATAATTTCATGGTAACCGCGGGGACAAAGAAGAGGTACAGCCAGGGCATGACGGTAAAGAAACCACGCATGTTTGCTTGGCTAATGATGAAAAAACCGCGGAAAAAGAACCACGCGGAAAGGGCGAGGAAGAATGTAATGAAGATGTACGCGATTGGTGAGTTAAAGTAACTCCTGAATTCTTTCTTAAAAATTGCCGCAATGTTGTTCATAATCCGCTAAGCTGCCACCTCCTTGTTAACGGGTTCACCCGTTAGTTCTCGGAACACATCTTCCAAGCTGACCGATTCTTGACGCAATTCCGTTAAACTCCAACCGTTCTGAACTACAAACTGGAACAACTCCTCGGCAGCGTTTTTTCCCTTCTCGGAGGCGATCCGGTAGCTGAACAGTCCGTCAACCGTGTTCACGCGGTTGAATTCATTAACAAAATTCAATTCCTGAAGTTTAGGTTCAATTTCCTCCGCGGGTCCGCGGATGGTTATATCCACAACCTCGCCTCCTTTTGCTCGGTCCGCGAGGCTCTCCGGGGTACCGTTTGCCACAATCTTCCCATTATTGATAATGAGAATGCGGCTACACGTCGCCGAAACTTCGGGCAGAATGTGCGTACTGAAGATAATCATCTTCTCTTTGCCGATTTCCTTGATGAGATTGCGAATCTCAATAATTTGGTTGGGATCCAAGCCGGAGGTGGGTTCGTCCATGATAAGGATTGGCGGGTCGTGGATTAGGCTTTGAGCCAAGCCCAGTCGTTGACGAAATCCCTTTGACAATTCCCCCACGTCTTTATGGATGACGCTCTCAAGACCGCAAATGTCGATGACCTCTTTCGTCCGTTGCTGCCGTTGGCTCTTGGGAATGTCACGCACCTGCGCGATGAACTTGAGATAGTCTATCACGCCCATGTCCGTATATAGCGGCGCGCTTTCAGGCAAGTAACCGATTCGTTTTCGGACTTCAACCGATTGGTCGAACACGTCATATCCGTCAACAGTGGCGTTCCCTTCATCGGCAGAAAGATAACAGGTTAGCACACGCATGGTGGTTGTCTTGCCCGCGCCGTTTGGTCCAAGAAAACCCAATACCTCCCCCGATTTAGCACTAAAGGATACATTGTCCACGGCAACGGTTGGACCATAGCGTTTGGTAAGGTTCTTGACTTCAATCATGTCGACTGACTCCTACACGATTCTGAACTAAGGAAGTTTTGACGTAACGTTATGTCGTTTATGTTGAGTAGTGATTCATTGGAGTGTCAATGCAGGCCGATATCCTAACAGCCCAAAATGGTATCATCTGAGCGAAATTTCCGTCAAGTCAAAATAACGATTTTACTTGACTTTTGGCTTACGATTGCTGTACGATTAGCGAACGGGAATTTTATTCATGAGGAGATGGCACGGCCTTACGGAGCGGGATGTCCATCAATATGACGGATTGTAGGTTGGAGAAAGAGTGAGAAGAAAGAGGAAACGGCGCCACGATGCTCAGGCATACCGTGGTAAAATGGAGGCGAAATCATAGTCTAGATTTTTGGGACTCGTACCTAGTTTTTTGAAAATACAATGCACAACCGTTGGGGGTGCTTTTGAGCCAATTCAAGAGCTGAGAACACACCCTTTGAACCTGACCTGGATTATACCAGCGTAGGAATACACAGGTTGACGAAGTGAGAGCCGTTTTGTAAATCTTATTATTGGGCTTTCGTTTCAATGAGCCGCTTTCCTTAGCTGGGAGGCGGCTTTTTTGTGATTTAGAGTTAAATTATGCGGACGTTTTAGATTGGTTAAGTTCCTTTTGATTACTAAAATGGTTTAAGATAGCTTTTACATGCTTAGCCTTACGTTAGGAGGTCGACACCATGAGATCCAAAGAACCGATGGAAACCACAAACGGATTTTTCCCGAACAGCGAGAAAGTATATGCTCGCGGTAAATCTAACAAGAATATGCGTGTTCCATTCCGTGAGATTACACTTCAATCCACCCAGTTGACCGACGGGAAAACGGAAACGAATGAATCCATCCGTGTTTATGACACTAGCGGGCCATGGGGCGATGATTCGCAGCAGTGCGATGTTCGGTCAGGGTTGGCTCCATTGCGCAGAGAGTGGATTCTCGCTCGCGGGGATGTCGATGAATATGAAGGGCGCGAGGTTCGGCCTCAAGACAACGGCTATCTGACGAAGGGGCACGCACAGTATGCGAGCACCCGCGAGAAAGCGAATGGCGGATTGGAATATTTTCCGGGGCTGAAGCGAAAACCGCTTCGCGCCAAGGCTGGCGGGAACGTGACTCAGATGCACTATGCGAAACGCGGCATCGTTACGCCGGAAATGGAATTCATCGCTATCCGCGAAAATTTGGGGCGGCAGAAAGCCTTTGAAGCGGTTGATGGCGATTATCGTACGCGAAACGCATTGAACCACCAGCACACCGGAGAATCGTTCGGCGCTCCGCTGCCTGATCACATCACGCCTGAATTCGTACGCGATGAGGTCGCCCGCGGACGTGCCATTATTCCTGCGAACATCAACCATCCCGAGTCCGAGCCGATGATTATCGGCAGGAATTTCCTTGTGAAAATCAACGCGAATATCGGAAACTCGGCGGTCGCATCTTCGATTGAAGAAGAGGTCGAGAAGATGCGTTGGGCTACGAAGTGGGGAACGGACACGGTCATGGATTTGTCAACGGGCAAGAATATCCATGAAACCCGCGAGTGGATTCTGCGCAATTCGCCGGTTCCCATCGGCACGGTGCCAATCTATCAGGCGCTTGAAAAGGTCGGCGGCAAGGCTGAGGAACTGACATGGGATGTATATCGGGACACCCTGATTGAGCAAGCGGAGCAAGGGGTGGATTATTTTACGATTCACGCTGGCGTTCGGTTACCCTATATTCCGCTGACTGCGAATCGGTCGTGCGGTATTGTCTCACGCGGCGGAAGCATCATGGCAAAATGGTGCCTGTCGCATCATCAGGAGAGTTTTCTCTACACCCATTTCAATGAGATCTGCGAGATTATGAAGACTTACGATGTCTCCTACTCGCTCGGGGATGGGCTACGTCCTGGCGCCATCGCCGACGCCAACGACGAAGCGCAATTTGCCGAACTGGAGACGTTGGGTGAACTCACGCAGATCGCTTGGGAACACGATTGCCAAGTCATGATTGAAGGTCCGGGCCATATTCCGATGCACCTCATCAAGGAGAACATGGATCTGCAACTGAAACATTGTGAAGAGGCGCCGTTTTATACGCTTGGTCCCCTGACAACGGATATCGCTCCCGGATATGACCACATCACCAGCGGCATTGGCGCGGCGATGATTGGTTGGTTCGGGTGCGCGATGCTCTGTTATGTGACGCCGAAGGAGCACCTCGGTTTGCCGAATCGGGATGATGTCAAGGAAGGGGTCATCGCGTACAAAATTGCTGCACACGCCGCCGACCTCGCGAAGGGGCATCCGGGGGCGCAAGAGCGAGACAATGTGCTCTCAAAGGCGCGTTTCGAGTTCCGGTGGGAAGACCAATTCAACTTGAGTCTTGACCCGGATACTGCGCGCGAGTACCACGATGAAACTCTTCCGAGCGACTCCGCGAAAACGGTGCATTTCTGCTCAATGTGCGGTCCTCACTTCTGCTCAATGAAGATTACGGAGGATGTGCGCAAATATGCTCAAGAAAAGGGGATGACTGAAGAGCAGGCGCTTACCGCTGGCATGGCAGAAAAGAGCGAGGAATTCAATCAACTGGGGGCAGAGGTTTATCAACCGGCTTCCGAAGAGCAGGCCGCCGATTAAACCTCAAGGACTGGTAGACTGGATGGGTGGAAGAAGGGAGGGTTGCAAAGACCAAACTGTTCCATCTTTCCAGACGGTTTTTTCGACCGAGTCGTTGGTAGGTCGCGTTGGAAGTTCAACTAACGGGAGCAGATAGCAACTCGGATTGTCTAATTGTAACATTCCTCTATATATGCAGTGTTTTATAAAGTCAATCAAGTCAAGCCAATGCGGGGTACGATGCCTCGCCTACTGGGTTTAGTTTGCAGGTTATCAATTAGTGTTTATGCGGGGTTTGAGGGAGCGTATCGCCATCATTGGCGGCGGGATAATCGGGCTTGGAATCGGCTGGCAACTTGCTAAATCAGGATGCGCCGTCACTATCTTTGAGCGTGATCGCGCCGGACGCGGGGCGTCGTGGGCGGCGGCGGGAATGCTTGCGCCTATCTCGGAGGTCCACTTTGAGGAGCGAGAATTACTTGAGCTCGGCAGCATTAGTCTTCGGCTCTACCCGAAATGGGTGCAGGAACTGGAATTCGACAGCCAGATGCGCGTGGGATACCTCCGTGAGGGGACGCTTATCGTAGGCGTGGACCGGGATGACGCCGGCTTGCTGCAACACTTCTACGAATCCCAACGGTTGTTGGGACTCAAGGCGGAGTGGTTGACGGGCGCTGAAGCACGAGATATTGAACCACTTCTTTCGCCGCACATTAGTGCCGCTATATCTTGCACCGACGACCATCAGGTTGACAACCGCCTGATGGTGAGCGCGTTGATTGCAGCATTTCGGAAAGCGGGCGGGACGCTGTGCGAGAACACACCTATCAAGAATATTGAGGTGCAAAACGGAAAGGCGCGGGGCGTCCGGATAAAGGATACGCTGCACGAAGCTGATGTGGTTGTTCTCGCAGCTGGATGTTGGTCTGCCGAAATTGAAGGATTACCAGATCGAATTGCACCGCCTGTTCGTCCTGTCAAGGGGCAGATGCTGGCGTTGCAGATGGAGTCGGGGATTGCGCCGAAAAAGGTTATCCGCACGCCGAGGGCAAAGTATAATACCAGCGCGTATCTTGTGCCCAAAGCCAACGGTAGGCTTATCCTCGGCGCTACTAGCGAGGAGATGGGGTTCGATACACAGCTTACCGCCGGCGGACTGTTTGAGTTGCTACGCAGCGCTTGGGAAGCGATGCCGGGAATTTACGACCTCCCGGTTTTAGAGACATGGGCAGGCTTGCGTCCCGGCAGTCGGGACAATGCGCCAATACTCGGAAGGACTTGTGTTGAGAACCTGATAATGGCTACCGGGCACTACCGAAATGGCATTCTCCTCACGCCGGTCACCGCGCGTGAGATCTCTTCTCTCATCTTGACGGGAGTTCCCACCAAGGTAATAGCGCCGTTTCCGCTCTCGCGGTTCCAGGAATCCGCAAACGGATTGGTGTGAAGGACGTAACCAATGGACATACGAATCAATGGCGAACCAAAAACTGTTCAGCAAGGCTTGACGGTGCAGCAATTGCTGCTGGACATGCGGATTGATCCGTCGCAGCCCGGGATTGCCGTTGCGCTTGACCTTGAAGTGATACCCCGAAAACGGTGGCAGGAGTTGGAAATTCCGCCTACCAGCGACATCGAAATTATCCACGCCGTTCAGGGAGGTTAGCCCGTCATATCCGTGAATTTCTATGGAGTGCCGCACGTCGCGATAAGAGTGAGTTTGAGTTTGCCGCACAATCACGTCACAATTCTCCTTCCCTACAGCGATAATCCCTTTCTATTTGTGCGTTGGTTGGATGCTACCGAGGAGTTTTAAAATCCTCGAGTACAATCTTCCTGCGCCTGAACACGTGCCTCCCCTAGAATTCATGGGATATTTTCTAAGGAGTCAACTTTGAATCACAGACGAAACCTCATTATCGCGTTTTCCGCACTCATTTCCGTTTTTCTCATAGGAGTTATAGGTTATACATTCACTGAGCATGATAACGCCAAAAAGCCCTGGTCAGTATTTGACGCCATTTTTTTGACGGTCATCACCTTGACCACCGTAGGATACGACGATGGAGAAATGTCCGATGCCGGCAAGGTTTTCACGGTCTTTTTGCTCATTGGAGGGTTCGGTGTTTGTGCATACAGCATAAGTTCTGCAACCGCCTTTATCATAGAAGGGCAACTACACGAAATGTTTCGGAGAAGAAAGATGAGAAACTCAATTGATAGACTATCAAATCACTACATTATCTGTGGATTGGGAGACACTGGTGTTCATGCGCTCGATGAGTTGATTCAGATGGATGTCGATTTCGTTGGTATAGAGCGTGAAGACTCGCGTGTCGCGCATCTACTAGAGACGAGGGATTTCCTCTATGTTGCCGGTGATGCCACGGACGATGAAGTGCTCAACCGCGCTGGCATTGAGCGTGCGCGTGGATTAATCTCCAGTCTATCCAGGGATCAGGACAACCTGTTCACGGTGTTGTCGGCAAAGCAGTTGAATCCGAATTTGCGGGTCGTGTCCAAGGCGGTCGAGGACAATTCACCCCCTAAACTGTTGAAGGCGGGGGCTGCGGATGTCGTATTGGCGGATCAGATTGGCGGCGTGCGATTGGCATCTCGCGTCATGCGACCCGATGTGGTAGATTTCTTGGATATAATGATTAAGCACCAGGAAACCACACGATTTACTCAATCGGTTATTCGAAAAGATTCCCAGTTAATCGGATTAACGCTCGGTGAGGCAAATATCCAGAATCGAACTGGATTGGTTACAGTTGCGATCCGAAGCCCGAGTGGCAGGTTTAAATATAATCCGACTGCCGATTTAAAATTGGAACAAGGCGATACGCTTATCGTTATGTCGGACAATGAGCTGTTGCAAAATCTCCATGACCTTACGGGTGACACGTAAAGACTGGAAGATAGGAAGTTGTAGGGTGGGCACCGGCCACCAGCGGTTCGTAGGTTGAGCGGAACCTGACAACGCCTATCTCTGTGGACTGAGCGTATTCGCGAGCGAGTTCGGTCGTAGTCTAGAAATTGGCAGCAAAACCCAACGCTTCTCCTCACTGGACATATCCTTGCCACCTACTATTCAAACAAGCTCTTAACTCGACCTTGTACACTTATAGGATGCGATCAACCGAGCGGATAGATCTAGCGACTGAATAGGACCAAGCGAGTGGATAGCGAGTGCGATAGTAGATCCCGCACGATAGAAATCCTAGTGCGATAGTAATCTTACCCGTCTTTGACAGCGCCAGAGGCGCGGCAGGTGTATAGTAACACCGAGTCACACCGGTCCAAAGCCCCAACGGGGCGGCACCCTGTAGGGTATAAAACTGATGACGACTTTTTCAATGGTCTAGCAAAAAGACCAAACAGTTAAAATCTTCTGCGCCTTGCTTGGATGCTTGATTGGCACCGTCCGTTATAGCGATTAAGCGTACAAAGCGCGTGGGTTGGATTGAGCGCAACCTGACAACTCCTATCTCTGTGGACAGAGCGTCTTCGCTAGCGAGTTCGGTTGCAGTCTAGAAACTGGCAGCGAAACCCAACGCTTCTCCTTACCGGACACGCCCTTGCCACCTACTTTTCAAACATGCTCATAATTCAGTCATCCCAGTTCTAAGCCGTCCAAGGCTTTTAGGTACCGACGCACATGTATCGCACCTACCAGATGGCTAGGATTATTGAAGTTGCAAACCTAATCCACCGTCAACCCCGCCGATGGACGCGCCCCCGCCTTGCGGACAAGCTGGAAGTAAACATAGCAACCATACAGCGTGACATCGACTTGTTGCGTAAAATGGGGATTCAGATCGAAGCGAACGGGAATCAGGGCTACGAGATGAATTCCGACGTTTTTCTTCCCGCCCTCAATCTTAATTTGGAGGAAGCCCTGGCTCTAATTACGGCGGCGAGCGTCTACGAAGCGCATGAGGGACAGCAAACAAAAGACACGCTGGACAGTGCCATTGCGAAAATCGCGACGGATTTACCCAAAAGCACACAGCGCGTTCTACAACAGATCGTTCCCCAGATCGACATGCTCGACGCTCAGGTGAGCGAACCAGATGAAATTCAGTCTCACCGGGAGACGCTTTACGAGGCGATTCGGGAAAAACGCAAAGTCACGATGGCGTATGAATCGTTCAGCCGCGGCAAGCGCACGCATCATCGCTTCTCACCCTATGCCGTAATGTTTCGTAAACACGCCTGGTACGTTATTGGACACTCCGAGAGAAGAAATCGCGTTTTAACCTTCCGCATCAACCGCATCCATCATCTATCCATCTCGCATACCCCCTACACCATTCCCGACGATTTCACTGTCCAAAGATACCTTGAGAAAAGTTGGGATGTCATGCTCGGTGCGGAAACGCGCGTCGTTATCAAATTCGCGCCGCGCATCGCGCCGTTGATTCGAGAGGTACGCTGGCACTCGACCCAGAAACTGCACACCATGCCCAATGGGGCGCTTCTATTTGAAGTCACAGTCGCCGGTTTGCGCGAGATTGGCTGGTGGATTCTGACGTGGGGAGATGACGCGGAAGTCTTAGAGCCGAATGAATTGCGCGAGCGCGTGGCAGAGACCGCACGGAAGATGGTAGAGGTGTACCAAGAGAGTTAGAATCCCGCCACTTTGCCATGCGGAGAGCCTGTAGGTTGGGTTGAACGGAAATCCGATAGAAATCGTGTGCAGAAAAAAGACTTCCAATGTTTAATTCTGTCCGAAAACACAAGTAATTCGAGTGAAACCCAACGGTTCACACTGTAGGAGCGATCTCCGAATCGCGACTTTAATTCACGTCATTTTAGAAAAATGGTACTAGTGCGTGTAGACATTTATGTAAGGCGTGTTCATAATTTGCCGATAAGTCCCTATCTTTGGGGCGAGGTTTCCTCGCCCAACGGGTTGGGAAACCCAACCCCTAAGGGAATTGACCCTACATTGGGTCAAGTGAATGAATATTGGCTCAATTTTCAAATGTCAACAGAACCTAGAAGGCTGTTCAGTTGTTGTGCCGGAGGGAAGGGCGGAAGGATGGAAGGGAGCGTCGCTTTTGAACAAAAAAACTCGGTTTTGCTCTCAAGACCTCACAAACAAAAGAGGGTTGCGAAAATGGCGCATTTTAGTGTAAACTAGAGGTGTTACTCACTTAATAGGCGGTGGTTCGCCATGACATGATGCTAAAAAGAATCTCGAATGCGCGAGATTAAAAGACGTTCGTATTATGTCTTATGCGTTCCTCGATAAAAGAATCTCAATCATGAGTTAGTTTCAGCAAGGCTTTCATCGGCTTCATAGAGAAGCCGATGTTTTTTCTTGCGTTTCCAATATATGTTATGTTAGTATAATGTCATATGCATCACCTCATAGATCGCGAATCGGCCGAAACACTGGAGAAAGTATGCACTTGATTTACATTGATGAATCTAAAGATGAAAAGAAATGTGTAAATTCCGGCTTGGCGATTCCGGCTGACCGTTGGCACTCCTGCCTTGAGACGATAAAGGAGTTCAGACGTGACAAAAAGAGGACTGATGGAATTTTTGTTCATACAGAATTCCATGCATGGAAGTTTGTTTCGGGACGAGGGAAAATAGCAGATGGCGTAGTCACTAAGGGAAGGCGATGTCAAATATTCAAACAAATGTTACAATTGGTAACTGTTCTTCCAGGAACACGGCTCTTTAATTCGGTGTTTCCAACTAAAGCGGAAGAAACCGCGTTTCAAGCGCTGCTCCAAGGCATCAATAGCGCCCTTGAACGCTGGAATAGTTACGCCGTTTTGATTTGTGATAGAGGAAATGAGGCAATCTACACAAGATTGGCTAGGCGCATGCAAGTCTCAAAGAACGGAGCAACGAATCGTATCATTGAAGATCCATTCTTTAAGTCTTCCGATCAGTCGTACTTTATCCAGTTGTCGGATTTTTGCGCGTACGCTCTGCTTCGACAAGTACGACCAATCGCATCGAAGACGAAATATGGCCTTGATCAGGCGTTCAACTTACTTGAGCCAATATCTGAAGCAATCGTCCGCCCAGAATCCTGAGCGAGAAATCACAAAAAAAAAGCAGGGCCTACATCCACCACCAAGAGTGGGTTCGGTCCTGCAGTGGATATTATAACATTCAACCGTGTACATGTCAAAGGAATTCCGTAATTGTGTAGTCCATCGTTTGGTTCGTAGTAGTGCAATACATTGCACGTCCGGCGTGGGCATGTAAGTCCCCGATTCATCGGTGTTAGCATAGTGTTTCTCTACTCGGCGCGTTCTGTACCCGCTCGTTCTGGATTGGCAAATCCAGAACGATGCACTAAATAGTTTCGCAATTCCGTTAGATATGTTGTGATGATTCCTCGAAATTTTCTTGGAATTTTTTCAACCCGTTGCAGGTTCGTGCGACTGGTTGTGTGTTATCATACTCTGAAGCGACCAAACAGCCCAAGGAGAACCTGAACCAACTATGAATATCCAACAAAGAGAAAAGATTTTAGCTGCTCATTTTGCAGCGACAAAACAAGATCAACTTACAGCGGGTTTTGAAGCATTCGTACAAGGAATGTGGCAGGTTAAGAGGTACGAACAACTCAAACGGTGGTGGGATGAAATGGATGCCTTGCGTGTTCTCCGGTATGCTGAACAAGCAGTGGCATATAAATTTGATAAGAATCCGTCGAATCCACTTGACCTGCTATCTCAGCAAGGCGATACAATCCACTTTAGGGACGAGCCGATTGGGAAAAGGTACAGTTATTACCGGACCGTACTTCCGCAAGAGATTCAGATTCGGGTTGCTTATGATACGCTGATTGAACGCTTCATGACATTCTTACAGCGCGAAAAATGTGCTATCCGTCTTTCAGAAAATCAACTGGCAGTCACCTTGTTTATACCCAAGACAAATTTTCACCTTGAAAACGAATGGCAACAGTTCATTCAATTCGCTTACTCAGAAGAAGAGTTATATAAGTCCTTTACGCTATTTGTGAATAGCATGAAGTTGACTAATAGAGGTTTTGGTTACGTCCACTTTCCATCGGTCTCAGAAGCGATGAAACTGTGGCAAGCTGCCTTTTATATCACCACGTTTAAAGAAAGAGTTATTCGATTCCCTGACAACTATAGGAAAGCCAAAACCGACGAAGAGCGCGAGACTGCCTTCAAATCAAATAGTAAAAAATTTAAGCAACTCTTAGCCGGTTTGCGTGCTGAATTGCGAACGAGTGATCTCGGCTTTGATAGAGCGATAAGACTTTCTCGTCGATTTAACCGCACTGGTTCAAGCCAATTTTCTTACGGTACAGTAAAGCCTCGCTCAAAAAAAGGAAAAATTGAAGATAAGATTATTGAGATTCTAAATGAACCTGTTAACCATCTGACTTGTCCGCTTACTTCAGTTGACGAAATGGCACGAAACCACCTCCATGTTGCTGGTGATACTGCCAAAAACTGCTGCTACAGTTGTGGTAGGCATCTGCCTCCAAAAAGTGAAACTCGCTACTTTGAAGGTAAACTAGAGGCAAACCGGTTTGTCTTTTCGGCTTCCTCTCAAAGGTTACAATCTGGGAGTAGGCAAGACGAACCGCCTATCTGCCTTGACTGCCTAGCAGTTGCTTTCGGTTGTCCGATTAAATTGGCAGGCGGCGCGATTATCGTTCGTTTGGCATCGCAGTCTGATGAAAGGCATCAACAGGTACTGCCTGAGAAATATCTTCAGATGTTAACCCTTGGCGAACTGAACTTGATTGCCGGACAGTATTTACTGATTAATTGCCGCGAGTTTGTGCGTGAACGCGGAGGTTCGACACCCATTTCAGAAAAGATCGGACAGGTACAATATACGCTCTGGCGAGTTGCACGAACACTTCCCGTTGGCGCGCTTGAAAAGATGGATTTTACGCTTTATGCAGGTGAATCAGAGATTCCGTTGCCAACCCGACATCTGGTTTGGCTCAGTTATCTTCAAGACAGTTTTTCGCCTCGTCTTATCGTGAACGGTAAAGATAATATGCGGTTATGCCAAGCAATTCGACTCATTCAGAAAGATGAAGTGATTCCCGCTATCTATACACTGGCAACCGCAGAACCGACTGAAGTAACGCCAATCTACGACTGGTCATATAGCGCAAAACGCACTCTTGAAGAGCTCCGTGAGAAACACTGTACTTTACTTGAACGACTACCTGAGAAAGGAGAGAAACCGAAAATGAACCAAGCACAACTCTTCCGACACGTCGCTGGATTAACCGGATTGACGTATGCCTACTGTGATTATGTTCGGAGTGAAGTAGTCAAAAATGAGAAACTCGACACCGAGCGTGAAGTGAGTAAACTCATTGAGAAAGTGATAAATCCGAACTTCTTCAACTACGCGGCTTCTGAACCACTAAGAGGTACTCGCGCGACGATGTTCCGCAACGATGATAATTACTTCTGTTATGATCAAGCGAGGTCTTTACTGACAGAAGAACTTGAGTTGGATCTTTCAAGTCGTGATGAAGGCACGAATGAACGAGGGCAATTACAGTTGCCAATCTACTTCGACGACATCGTAAATGCTTACACAACGCTATTCGAGAAGTATTATCAAAGTGCTGATGACCAACGTAAACTTTGCTATCAACTGAAATTAAGTTTATATGCGAAGTTTGCAGGCCTATTTCAAAAAACGCAGAAAGGAGAATAATCACAATGGCGGTTACAGTTAAAACCGGACTGCAATCTCAATCGGATCAACCTCGTTTCCATTTCGACATCTACGCTCTTTTAGAAGGTGGACAGGAACTCTATTTTGGACACGAAACCCAAGTCAATGTCAATATCGTTGAGAAGGTCACAATTCAAACACCCGAAGGTGAAGAACAGGAAAAATGCTATCTCTCACCTACGAAACGGCGCGGTGTTGAACGGCGAGTGTTAATTTGGGCGCCCAAAGGTAACGAGTTTCTTGGTGACAGTCTCAACTGCGGGGTGCCCCACACTTGCAGTCAACCTGAATGCCCGATTTGCTGTGTTTTTGGTGGGTTAATCACTAACAAAACCGAGGTTGAAGTTGAAGGTAAAAATGTTTCTCGAGAAGCAACGACAATGATTGGGCGTTTAACGCACGGAGGCGGTGTAGCGATTCAGGCGTTGGATCCGGAGGAGAAGCAACGGGCAATGCACCCATCAAAACTACACCAGCAAGGTGATGAAGCGCCGATGCCCTTCAAACGCGAATATAACGAACCCGGATTGCTTTATCCTGTCTATAATCACTGCTTGAGCGTGACAGAGAGTGAGTTTGCTTCGGTGGCTTATGCATTCCTTGGTGCGCTCGCTCGGTTGGGCGCAGGTAATCCAAAGGGCACCAAGATTTTTGAGGACAAACTGGCGTCGGATGTACCCGAACCTTGGATTGTCGTAGATCAATATCGCGTTCCGCTTGGTAAACGCCCCGTAGTTTCGCCTTCAATCACGGAGGTGAACAAAGCGCAGGAACAGTTTAAGAATGCCGCGCTTTCAATCGGTGGAGAAGAACGACAACCTGCAAGCGAATTGACACGTGGCAGTTTCCATAGATATATCGGCGATAGGGCAATTGTCAAACTCACCGAATTTCTGGAGAAATTTGAATCGGAGGTGCTAACGAATGTGGATGATCAACCTAACAATTAAACCGACGTCGGGATTGACATTTCGACGGTTGCCATCTTCAATCTTGCACATAAGCACCTATCCCTTTCTGCCGCCGACAACAATGTCCGGTTTCTTACGCCGTCTGAAATTGCTAGAAGCCGGACATCTGCCCGAAACTGCTGTCAAGAATCCTGACTACTATGCTCTGCCGTCGCGACTCTGTCCACTTGGGGCGTATCCGCGAAATGGACAATTTGCAGTACACACCACAAAGCGGCAAGGTATCAGGGCTTTCACTCACAATGCCTTCTCACGCCTTGTACGCCATCGTAACTCCAAAGAAGTGTATCAACTCCACACATGGGAGTATCTAATGACTGAAGAACTGGTCGGCTATGTAGTTTCAGAAGATCCCGAACTACTTGATGCGTTGCGCAGTATTAACAATTTCGGTTGCAAGATCGGTAAAGAAGGATATGCGTTCGTTGAGTCTGTGAGTGAGATTATCGAACTCAATCTAGAGCACGTTCATAGAAAACCATCAACGCTTTTACCGGGAGCAGCATTGGTTGGAGTACCATGTGAAGCATTTCCAATCTATAGGTACAAATGGAAAAAAGACGCGCCAACAAATACTGCTTTGGATGTGTTAGAGCCGAGTCAGATTAGTGGTTTTGTGCCGTTCATTGCCGGTTATACCGATGGTGAAATTAAACTCAATTACTACACAGATGGCGAGAATCATCTGCCGAAATCGTTTGTTGATGAGTTAATGGAAGGTGTAGAAAATGGCTGATAAGAACGAGACTGTTGACATCGGGCGTGTTTTCTTTAAACCGACGGTCGGCCCTGAGCTAAAAAAAGTTACGGTCCTGAAACTAGAAAGCCACGTCCAAAATGTCGTCCAATTGGTGAAGCAGTTTTGCCCTAAGCATTTCAGAGTGGATTGCACCGAAACTCGCGACTGGTTGATATGTGCAGCCAAGAAACACGACGACGCAAAGCCAGATACATTTCGCGTAACCTATCGGAGTTGGAAGGGAATCGGGAAGAAGTCTCTAGGTTATTCATTTGCGGGCCACCGCTTTAGGGTCTCTGATGACAATCGCTATGTCGAATTACTCATTCGGCTCCATCACGAATTCTCGGTGGAAGGCATTGCAAGGGCTGCTGCGGAACTAAAAACAGAACATGATGAGAAGTACGCTGAATTCGCCGATAACTTTCCGCTAGATTTGTACATGTTAGAGATGTGCGACCAGATCGAGGCAGAAATCGAAACGTACGCATTCACAGGCGACGCACAACCGCGTGTGTTCATGGAATTTCACTCCCAAATGAGAAAAGATGGTAAAATCGAGATTGAACCATTCGATCCGTTTGTTGCGGAATCAGACATTGTTTTGCCTATGAGATATTACGAATGGGAAATTGGCTCCAAAGAACGTAAGGAAATCACAACCCATCTGATGATGGACAACCCATCAACGCAATTGCAGAAATTAAAGGAGATGCTCGAAAATGCTCCAAAACATGCCGAATGCCAATATAAGGAGATGGTATTATGTCAAGCATCGTAGATAGATACCGAAAACTAGGGGCAAAATTTAAACCAAATCCCATGCAGGAAGAACTCTTTAGTCTTATCTCACCAGACAAAGCAAATCCCGCGCTCTTGCTCAAATCCCCCACAGGGAGCGGAAAAACAGAGGCAGTACTCGCTCCAAGTCTCCTAGAAGAACGCCGTCTATTTCTTATCTTTCCTTCTCGGAGCCTTGTCGAGGACCAAATTGGGCGGTGTGAAAAATACCTTTGCAAGATATCACAAGAGTCATCGAAACCGTATTCGCTCGTAATTGACACGGGCGGACAATCGTCCCGAATAGTTTTTGCCAACGGCGAGCGACAGTCGGACAGCAATCGCCATCTTTATGACGGAAATGTGATTATCACCACGTTTGACAAATTTCTCTACCGATTCTTTGGATTTGGTGAACCGAATAAATCTTATATCTTCCCATTTCGTATCCACTACAGCTACTCCCGAAATCTGTTCTGCTTTGACGAAGCGCATTCGTATGACAAGGTGGCATTCACCAATTTTGTGCGGCTGATCAAGTCGTTGTACAAGGTGAACCTCGATCTAGTCGTCATGACAGCAACAATGCCAGAGGCGTATCAAAAAGATATGAATTTCCTAGATGAGGTTAATTACATGCAGGGAGAAAAACTGAAAAGTTTGAACGAATCGCTAAATCGCTCCTCACCTTCGAAGCAGATTGAATATATTCACGCTAATACGAAAGATGTACGCAACGAAATCTGCGTCTATGTATCAAGCAAATGCGACCTAGACAAGAGAACCATTGTCACTGTCGAAACAGTTGAAGATATAGTCACAATCTATCAATTTATGAAGGACCGAATAGCATGCGAAAAAGTGTTCCTCTTTCACGGCAGACTCAGTGATTGTCAACGTCGGAAAGTCTATCAAGAGTTAAAGCAGATTGAGAACGATGATGGCAGTTATCTTCTGTTTACAACAAGTGCCATTGAGGTGGGGTGCGATCTTGATGCGCATCTGCTAGTTACGGAGTTGTGCAATCCCGAACAACTCATCCAAAGGGCGGGAAGATGTAACCGGAAAGGGGAAATCAAGGATGCGAAGATTGTCGTTGTCGGAAACAAAATCCGCCACTTTCTTCGCACGATTCCCGATGATATCGAAGCTAGTTATCTTGAGACTTTGCACGCACTAAGCGGCGGAGATTTCAAAACGGACGAAATCCTGAGATTAATCCAGCGTGAACCGCATCACGATTATCGGACGGAAATACTTTTTGACATGCTATATGAGTACGTCTATGAAGCCCGTCTAGAGAATAAACCACTCCACGACAGGGGACTTGTTATTACGCGGAGTTTTGAACCTTCAATCACTCTGACAACTAACGTCCCTGAATCATCTGAACACCGCCCGAAAAATGCTGTCAGCGTGTCCCTCCAAAGTTGTATCGCGAGTGCACGGGAGGACGAATCTGCCAATCCTAATTTTAAGGTATACCAACGATTCTATGATGACTATCATGAAGAATTCAAGTTTGTCCCACTTAACTATGGCGGCAGCGTTTACTTTAAAGAACTTTTTGTTGAGATGCCCGATACTGACTATAGTGAGGAGTTAGGATATTTTAAACCGCCCAAAGTTTTTGAATACGGTGGCATTAGCGGATATCGGCAAAATTTTGTTTATAACACGACCGATGAAAGCAGCGAACCTCGAAAAATTTGGCTGCATTACTTGCGAGACTTAGAGACACCTACGCCTGAAAACATTGCAATTCCGGCCCAATCAGAAGCCATTGATACAGAACCATCACGGCAGACGGAGCCTGCTGAACCTGTTGCAGAGAACAGCGAGCAGTTAAGTTTGTTGAGTTTTGATTAAGTAGATCCACCCATGCCCATCAGCACTGTCATCCACCTCATCCCCCCAGAAGACGTAACACTCCGTCCGACGATGGGGCACCACGCACACGCCGCATTTCTCTCGCTGCTGCGAATGGGGGATCCGGGAAAGGCGGCGGAGCTTCACGCCGCGTCAAGACAGAAACCGTTTACCGTGTCGCCGCTTATCGGCAAAGGAGAACGACGCGGAAATCTGCTTCGCATCCGCGCCGGGACACAATGCTGGCTGCGCTACACCTTCCTCGACGATGAACTCTTTGCTTATTTCGGGGACGCCTTTTTGACGCAGAGTTTTCCGTCAATTCGGCTCGGCGACGCGAGATTTCAACTCAGCCGCATGGTTGCGTCTGCAGGTGAAGACTCCGATTGGAGCGGCACGCAGACTTACGAAAATCTCATCGAATCTGCACAGTCCGACACAAGGATTCGTCTGGAATTCCGCTCTCCGACTGCCTTTCGAGAACTCACGCCTGAAGGAAAAAAAACACGCAATCAAGCGAATATCGATTTGGTACGTTGCTATCAGAGCTGGGCCAACAAATGGAATGCTTTCGCGCCGGTGCAGATTGATAAAAGTCGAATGCTCGATTTCATTATCAATCAAGCTGGGCTGACCGAGGTTGAATCTCGGAGCAAAATGCTGGACTTCGGCAAACACAAGGAGATTGGATTTGTCGGGAGCTGCTCTTACCAATTCCTCTCGGACCGGCAAACCGAAACTGAAGAAGAGATTGAAATGTTACGTTTGTCAAATCTCCTCGCCGATTTCGCTTTCTACTGCGGCACCGGCTACAAAACCACGATGGGGATGGGACAAACGCGGAAAACGTAGAAAGGCGGGAAGGATGGAAAAAGGGAAGACTGGAAGGTCGGAAGGAAGACCGGAAACAAAAACACTGGAAAATTGGAGGATGAGAGGAACTTGAGCAATGTCCGAAAACTACATACCGCTATCGCAGATAAATACCTATGTATTTTGTCCACGCCGGTTTTACTACGAATCGGTGGAGGGGCATCAGGTAATAAACGAGCATGTTGAGGAAGGCAAGATTAAACATGCCCGTGTTGATACCGAGATGAAAGATCGCAGCGAACGCGGCGCGCACGTTTCCCGCCGCCAATACCTCGCCTCCGACACACTTGGGGTTTCCGGGTACCTCGATCTCATTGAAGAAAAAAAGGGCGTAACATATCCCGTCGAATACAAAAAGGCGGGGACGGGTGACTGGCTCAACGACCAAGTTCAACTCTGTCTACAAGGAATGTTAATTGAAGAGAGCGCCGGGGTTGAGGTACCCCACGGATACATCTATTATATCGGGTCGAAACGCCGTCGAAAGGTTGTCTTTGACGATGAATTGCGACAAACCAGCCGTGAATTCGTTGCCAGCGCCGGATCACTGTTGCAGACTAAAAAGATTCCCGAACCCGTTCATGACAACCGCTGCAACGGTTGTAGCGTGCGGAAGATTTGTCTTCCGGATGAGGTCGCCTATCTCCATGAGTTAGACGACCGCCCTAAGCGGATAAAACCGGTACTCGGTATCGACAACGTGTTGTACGTTGATGAACCGGGCTGTACATTGAAAAAGACTAGCGAGCGATTATTGGTTGTAAAAGAGGGCGAAACCATACGCGATATTCCGCTCATTCACCTCGGACAAGTGGTTCTCTGCGGAAACATCAGTGTGACAACCCCGGTGATGCAGACGTTGCTCAACGAAGGGATTCCAATTGTTTACCAGTCTGCATACGGACGGTATCAGGGAACGCTGACCCCGAAAATCTCTCGAAACTCACTGTTGCGTGTTGCCCAACACCGGGTTGCGGATGACTCGGAAAAGTGCCTCGCGCTCGCCAAAGCGTTTGTGCACGGCAAACTCACCAACATGCGAATGATGCTCCAGCGCCGGAAATGGCGAAACGGAACTGTCGGCGGCGACGATTGTGGTACTGGGCTTGAAACAGACCGAATTGAAACGGACAACAGATATCCCGATATTTTGTCGAGCATTGACGGACTTGCTGCGATGCGGCGGAAAATTCCCAGAGCGGGTGGGCTACCGGAACTTCTGGGAATTGAAGGCAACGCCTCCGCCGCGTATTTCCAATCGTTTTCGGCGATGCTCAAACCGGAATTGGGCTTCGACTTTGAGCGCCGGAGCCGTCGTCCGCCGGCAGATCCGACAAACGCACTGCTCAGTTTCGCGTATTCGCTGTTGACCGCCGATCTCATTTCTGCGATACAGCTTGTTGGTCTCGATCCGTATGTGGGGTTCTTCCACCAACAGAATTACGGTCGTCCATGCCTTGCGCTCGACCTTATGGAGGAATTTCGTCCGATCATTGCCGATTCCGTCGCCATTACGCTCATCAACAAACGACAAATCAAACCGGACGACTTTACTCAGTCGCACGGCGGCTGGTTTCTGAAAGACGCTGCACGAAAGCGATTCTACGGTGCCTACGAGGGACGAAAGAATGAAACGATTACCCATCCCATCTTCAAGTACAAAATCGACTTTCGGCGTGCCATCGAGTTGCAGGTGCGGCTGCTTGCCAAGTGTCTGATGGGAGAGATTGACACCTACACACCACTAACAGTTCGATAGATTAAGTGACCGAATAGGGAACGCGATAGAGATTCCCTCAAACGAACAAACAGTAAAGGCGATAATAACCCCAGAGGACAAATGCAGCCAATGCTCTATGCCGTAGCCTACGACATAACCAACGACCGGCGGCGAAACCAAGTTGCCAAGATTCTGTTGGATTTTGGGAAACGTATCCAGTACAGTCTTTTTGAATGTAACACCGACCGACGTGCGTACCTCCGTCTCCAGGATCGGATTCAGGATGCGATTAACCCAAAGAAGGATACCGTGACGTTCTATCATCTCTGCCGTTCCTGTGAGAAGGGCATTGAACGTCTCGGCATCAAAAAGGGCATTGACACAGCCGCATACATCGTGTAATACATGAAACGCTTCATCGGAGGGCAGGTAAGATAGATTGGACTGTCAGCCGCTGTGCCAACAAAAAGTCCCGGGACCGACAGGATGGCTGAGAAGACTCTAATGATAGGGTTTACAGATGTAAACTTTCGACAATAAGCCATTTCAACCCAATTGAAAATTGAATTTTTTGCCGACTGACAGAATGTGGTACTCTCAATCCTTACCACTACTGACTTACAAATGCTCGCTCCGATAAAGAGAAGAATCTCGAGTCCGAGATTGAAACATCGGTTTACGTACCACACGGGGATCATGTTAAGCGGGCCGATAAAGAGAAGAATCTCGAGTCCGAGATTGAAACAGACGGACACAATAGCGCAGACTGTTTACGGCGATTTCCGATAAAGAGAAGAATCTCGAGTCCGAGATTGAAACATACTAAATTCACGGTTTACCCGAAATTCACTAGGAGCCGATAAAGAGAAGAATCTCGAGTCCGAGATTGAAACATGTTTACCGCCGAACAAACGGGGATTTGCCCGTTATCCGATAAAGAGAAGAATCTCGAGTCCGAGATTGAAACAATACACGGGGCGAACCTACAAAATCAAGGATATTGCCCGATAAAGAGAAGAATCTCGAGTCCGAGATTGAAACACAAAAGCCGAAAAGTAAGGGGTGATAATATGAAGGCCGATAAAGAGAAGAATCTCGAGTCCGAGATTGAAACTTCTAAATCATAGATGTGTCCTATCTTAGTATCATACCCGATAAAGAGAAGAATCTCGAGTCCGAGATTGAAACTTTCATTGTTACTAACGGAATTATATCACGCGGGTTCCGATAAAGAGAAGAATCTCGAGTCCGAGATTGAAACCGACATGGACAAGCGGCTGGCGATCAAGCGGACACTCCGATAAAGAGAAGAATCTCGAGTCCGAGATTGAAACTCCGCGGCGGGTGTGGCGATCGGGGTGCCGAACATTTCCCGATAAAGAGAAGAATCTCGAGTCCGAGATTGAAACGCTGATGGCGTGATGCTTGTAATCGCCGTGTTATATGCCCGATAAAGAGAAGAATCTCGAGTCCGAGATTGAAACAATCGGCAAACCCGTCTTATGCCGAACCTTATCCATCCGATAAAGAGAAGAATCTCGAGTCCGAGATTGAAACGTGATACCGTGTCACGGCGGGCGCCATAGAAACAACCCGATAAAGAGAAGAATCTCGAGTCCGAGATTGAAACGCAAATCCTGAATACGCTGGGTTATGCGCTGTCTCCGCCGATAAAGAGAAGAATCTCGAGTCCGAGATTGAAACATAACTGGAATTGTCGCAGCCTAAAAGAGCATACCAAGCGCCGATAAAGAGAAGAATCTCGAGTCCGAGATTGAAACGGACATCTCGATGGCGTCGAGCACGCGGAACATGCGCCGATAAAGAGAAGAATCTCGAGTCCGAGATTGAAACCGACTTGCTGGATAACATGCGGCCGTGCATGTTGTGCCCGATAAAGAGAAGAATCTCGAGTCCGAGATTGAAACTGCAACTATAATATCCTTACGGAAGGCTTTGACAGCCGATAAAGAGAAGAATCTCGAGTCCGAGATTGAAACATAACTGTCTCCTGCTTCAAGTCACGCATATGTGGCCCGATAAAGAGAAGAATCTCGAGTCCGAGATTGAAACACCTGAGAAGCGAAGTCGTTCAGATATACGATTCCGCTAGCCGATAAAGAGAAGAATCTCGAGTCCGAGATTGAAACTTCCACCATTATCGCCGTGCGCCGACGCGCCGGCATCCGATAAAGAGAAGAATCTCGAGTCCGAGATTGAAACGTTGGAGGAACTGTGGTCTCTCACGAATCTCGCTCACCGATAAAGAGAAGAATCTCGAGTCCGAGATTGAAACACCTTTCCAGCGTCATTTGCAGTTGGGCAAATGTTGCCGATAAAGAGAAGAATCTCGAGTCCGAGATTGAAACGAGGTGCAATGCGATTGCGACCGGCGCGTGGTATTTGACCGATAAAGAGAAGAATCTCGAGTCCGAGATTGAAACAGATTAACACCTCCTCATCGGTGGATTCGAACTTCCCGATAAAGAGAAGAATCTCGAGTCCGAGATTGAAACGGGCTATATTGATTGCCGCACTCCGCAGCACCGTTTGACCGATAAAGAGAAGAATCTCGAGTCCGAGATTGAAACAGACTAGAGAATCATCAGAGAAAGGAGGAAAACCGATCCGATAAAGAGAAGAATCTCGAGTCCGAGATTGAAACCGTGTTGTCGTGTCATTGCATCGAGCATCTGGAGGACCGATAAAGAGAAGAATCTCGAGTCCGAGATTGAAACGCGATTACTGCTTTATGCGCGCTAGTTGCGCTCTGGCCGATAAAGAGAAGAATCTCGAGTCCGAGATTGAAACATGCCTCCGCGCTTCCGCGCCTTCCTGCCCACGCTTGCCGATAAAGAGAAGAATCTCGAGTCCGAGATTGAAACCTACACCGCGATCGCCGCGGCGGTCGGAATGCCCTACCGATAAAGAGAAGAATCTCGAGTCCGAGATTGAAACAGACCTTGCGCGGGGACATTAGGGGATTAAAAAACCCCGATAAAGAGAAGAATCTCGAGTCCGAGATTGAAACAGACCTTGCGCGGGGACATTAGGGGATTAAAAAACCCCGATAAAGAGAAGAATCTCGAGTCCGAGATTGAAACGGTTTCGCGCCGCCGCGTGAGTTCGGGGCATCAAGCGCCGATAAAGAGAAGAATCTCGAGTCCGAGATTGAAACTGCGCTTTGAGTCAACACCGTTATGGCAGAGAGTCCCCGATAAAGAGAAGAATCTCGAGTCCGAGATTGAAACAAGGAATGCGTTGAGTGTGATGTTTTTGGGCGGTTGGCCGATAAAGAGAAGAATCTCGAGTCCGAGATTGAAACTCAACTGACTGAGCGCCGCCAATGGATACTGTGGAACCGATAAAGAGAAGAATCTCAAGAATGAGATTGAAACACGACTGTTGGGCAATCGTAGACATTTACACCGAGACGATCAAAGAGAAGAATCTCAAGAATGAGATTGAAACTGTCCATTGACTCTCTAACCGATGCCTGATGGACGCTCGATCAAAGAGAAGAATCTCAAGAATGAGATTGAAACATTTAGGAGTAGTTAGTCAAGACACAACTTAAGTGATCGATCAAAGAGAAGAATCTCAAGAATGAGATTGAAACGCCCAAGACCATCTCGGCAACCGTGCGATCGGCGGAACGATCAAAGAGAAGAATCTCAAGAATGAGATTGAAACACCCACCGGCAGCGATCCCGGACGACGTTTGAGTCCCCGATCAAAGAGAAGAATCTCAAGAATGAGATTGAAACCATACCGGCACCAACTTGCTCTGATAGTCCAGGATTATCGATCAAAGAGAAGAATCTCAAGAATGAGATTGAAACATAAACACCAACGCCGTCGGACCGAAAACCGTTCGTGACGATCAAAGAGAAGAATCTCAAGAATGAGATTGAAACTATTGTGCCGTCCGCAGTCTCGCCATCCCCGAAGAATACGATCAAAGAGAAGAATCTCAAGAATGAGATTGAAACCGATCTCCGTTGTTCGAGGTAATCGATGGCGGCGAACGATCAAAGAGAAGAATCTCAAGAATGAGATTGAAACACTATTGATATTTCATGCGGAGTCCAGCTTGTGACGCGATCAAAGAGAAGAACGTCGAGCGTGAGACTGAATCCTCGGCCATTGCGACGTATCCAACGGATTTCTAAATTCTCCATGGGTGCATGCTGCTCACAGTGGCGCATCACATCTAGGTAACCCATTTCTTCAGGAAAATACGCCGTTTCAACGTAGACTTACGGAAAATCACTCCGACAACGGAACAATACGGTCGTAACGGTGTATACAACCACATCGGACATGAATTGACCCTATGGGAGAGCGCGGAAGAAAGACAAATTTTTGCTTGTTTCTTGACTACAAGCATCATCTAATGCGTACCGCCAGATTGTACCCATAGAGAATCTGTCCGTCGAAACTAAAATCCGAGATTAGTAGTACTACAGCCCATTGGTGGCTATCTATTGACCTATGTCAATACATTCCATCAGTGGGCTTTTTTTTTGCTGTTTCCCTCTGCTGATGACATTTTCGCGAGAAACCCGGAGCAATCACGATATTCCGAGAGAATCTGCTTGCATTGATTGGTTACGCACATATGATTCAGAAAGAGCACAATCCACTGCACGAACTCAACTATGAGTCCCGGCTCCCGAGCGAATCTACCCTAGCCTTCGCCTACTTTGAAATCTACCGTGACGCCGGCAACGAGCGATCTTTGCGCGCGCTCTGCGAATGTGAAGTTAACGGGAAAAAGCGCCCGCTCTCACAAATCGGCAAATGGTCAAGCCGGTTCCATTGGCGAACTCGCGTCGAGGCGTTTCAAGCCGAAATTGCCCACACCGCATTTCTAGAGTTGACACAACAGCGCCGCGAAGAAATAACCGAGTTCATCGCCAACGACATGACCATCGCCTTAGAACTACAAAAACTCTGTAAAATCCGGCTGAGAAAGTTAGCCGCGGACACCGACAATACCAATTGCAGAGAACTTCGCCAACTTGCTCTAGCATATCGCGAATCACGTCTGTGGCTCATGGAATTAACCGGCATTGTTGAAAGCGATAGCGACGATGAAAAGCAAAAGAGTTGAATTTCATAAGCTGCGGTACCCTGCGCATCTCGCCAAGATACCGCAATTATCCCGGGCGCATGTTGAGAAACTCTATGCTGAAGTCGATCGTAGAAGGAATCGCTATGATTACGAGGCCTTTTTGCGGTGGTGCGCCGGGAACAAAACTGCCCTCGAATCTCCAATATTCAAATCCTACTATGCCGTGCGGCAAACGGAGGAGAGGAAAAAGCAATTGCTTTTTTTTCGATTGAGTGCCATCTCCGAACACTATTCCGTGTCGCTGGGACTACTCGGCGGCTGGTCCAGTTTCCTAAACCGCTCCCACGAAGACTGTGACAAAACTATCCAAATGACACGAATGCTCCTCGTGGAAATTGCAATATTTGAGTCTACCTTTTCCGCCGCTTATTCCGCGCATTTGGCGAGCACCGAATATCGCAATTGGCTTGAAGAAAACCCGCGGATGGAGCCTCCCCATGCAAAATTTGACAAGGCGTTTCATTTGTATAGTAAATGGGCAAAAAAGCAGGCCCCCGAAAAATATGTGGTCGACGCCAAATTGTGCGTCGAACGCGGAGACCTATCTTCCGAACAACTCAACTTAAAACGCGAAGAAAAGAAACGCCTCTCCCAGGTCAATCATGACCTAGAGTTCGACGACGACAGATCGTCCATAATTGAGGATTACATCGCGCAAGACATGCAACTTAACGAACAATGCCCACTGTCATTGGCGGGAATAAAGGACATGCTGGAGAAATGGGACAACAACGGCAGACATCTCGGCTGGCACCCACTGGCTATGCGGCGGCGTCAAGAATTTGACAGACTCGATAGGATAGTCGACCAAGCCGTAGCAGCTAACTCCGTCGAAGATCGCGATTTTGCCGAAATCCTCTGGACAGGCGGCGAGGGTTACCGGCGGATGCGGGAATGGTAATACGCGCACTCTTTTCTTTTGTATCTACTTTGTACCTACTTTGCCGCCAGCAAATCCGCGCTATCAGCGGAAAGTGGGCTATCCGAAAAGGTGAACACCCGTTCAAAATCGGCGCGGCGTTCACATCTCTGTACCTATTTTCGAGCCTCTAATTTACACAAAATGTGAACATAACTACGTAGAACAGGCGCAAATCCTCTCTCTCGATCAACTCGCAGCGCCAAATCGCTGAATCTTGGCAGCCTATTAGACGTTATCTACTAGATATGGACAGGTTTAATCTCCGGTATTCCACAGCTACCGTCATTTAGTATCAAAAACCAAGGTAAGGCGTCAGTTCCGAAGTATCTTGTATTGGACGTATTCGGCTGTCAAATTTATGGAATCAGGGAACTAACCTTCAATCGTTTCCGTACGCTCAATCACATACCTAACGTCACGCCATGCTCACCAAAGACATGATGATAGATCTCCCCTCGCTACCGGGGGTTTATTTCTTTCGCAACAAGTCGAGGGAGATTCTCTACATCGGCAAAGCGAAGTCTTTGCGCAAACGGGTGCACTCATACTTATATAATACAAAACGCCGTCCGTATAAGATAAAACGACTCGTACGCCATGCATCGGGGGTTGATTACGAAGTCTGTAACTCGGAATTGGACGCCTCTTTACTGGAAGCACGACTTATCAAGGAGAATCAACCGCCCTACAACTCCGCATTGAAGGAGGGTTGGAAGTCTTGGTACATCAAGATTGACTATTCTGATGATTTTCCTCGGCTTGAACTCACTTCCGAGCAGTTGGAGGATGGAGCGCGATATTTCGGTCCATTCTCCGGGCGAAAATGGACAGAGGATGTGATTAACTCGATGCACTACGCCTTTCCCGTTCGCATTTGCGAAGAACGGCTTATACCGCGTCGGGATATTCGTCCATGTTTAAGCCACTATCTCAAACGGTGTGACGCGCCATGCGCCGCTCGAATCAGCCGCGAATCTTATCGGTCGATGATTAGCGATGTGGAGCAGATATTGGAGGGTGACCACGAGGCAGTGGTCATGAGGTTGATGAATTGGCGGGACCGTGCAGCGGCGCAACTCCTCTTTGAGCGCGCCGCCGTGCTGCAGAAGCGGATTGAGTATATTCAAGAGGCCTTTGTGTTTCTGGACGTGCATCGCTGGAGCGAGCAGGAAGTTTCGCCAGCGAAATAAAGAGGCACAAAAGTGGAAGGATGGAAGCTTGGAAGGGGGGGAAGATTGGAAGTCAAGCGGGGGCGTTCCGGGATCGGCTCCGATAGCTTGTTTTAGCGTCTAGATAAATGTGGTCTTCGAGTATTTAAATCGCTGCAATAGATAAATACACAGGTGAATCTGGTTGGTTCGATTTGCAGTAGCGCAATTCATTGTGAAGCTTCTGACGCAGTGAACTTTGCCTCGCGACAGGAATTCGCGTCCGGGAGGAGATGTGTCTAACAATTTTCAATCAGCAAATCACTAACAAGTATGTGGAAATATGAACAAAATTGGCGTCTTGCATATAATTACGGATACGACGATTCAATCGCGATTTACGCATGCCCAACTAGCCGAGATGGCGATAGAAGGAGGGGCGGATACGGTTCAATTTCGCCAAAAAGTAGGGGCAACGCGAGGTCTACTTAAAGCAGCACAGGAAGTTCAAACCGTCTGCGCCCGGCACCGTGTTCCTCTGATTGTGAATGACCGTGCAGATATTGCGCTCGCGATCGGTTCGGCAGGAGTGCATTTTGGGCAGGACGATTTACCAATCGTGGTTGGCCGCAAGCTGTTTCCGCCGGATTCAATTATCGGCGCATCGGCGCGTACAGAAGAAAAGATTATGGAGGCGATTTCGGAGGGGGCCGATTATATAGGGTTTGGGCCGATTCGCAAAACTTCATCAAAATCGGATGCCGAGGCGCCCAAGGGGTTGGATGCGCTTGCACTGATGTGCGAAGTCGCCCAATGTCCCGTCATTGCCATCGGCGGCGTCAGAGTTGAAGACATTCATGACGTTATTCGGGCTGGCGCACATGGCGTTGCTGTCATATCGGCGGTGTGTGGAGCCCCAAATCCAAGAGTTGCTACTCAACGATTGGCAGCCGAAATCCATCTGGCGAAGAAGGATTACGAAGAATAGGTTGGAGGGACGGGAGTGAGTAAGATTGGAAGATTTCGTTCCACATCACCCTCAAGCGCTTCGAGCGATAGCATTGAAGCTGAACGGTTAGATAAAGACGCTGCTGGTTTTTTCCATCCAGCAGGAACGGCTCGGATCAGAACCGAAATACAAGTTTTGTCGCTGAATACATCAGGAATGTAATGAGCAAACTAGGGATCGGGTTTGTAGGGAGTGATGTACATGTCGAAGGATATGTTAAGTCGTTTCTTGCTCATTCCGAAGTGAAATTGGTTGGAGCTTGCGACAGCGAAGAAGTTAACGCTCAAGCAGTGGCGGCGCATGGGAACATGGGTCTATGGACGACGTGTTACGAGGAATTGCTTGAAAACCCGGGAATTGATGTTATAATGGTGTGCAGCCCCGATCATTTCCATGCTAGTCATTCCATTGCGGCGCTGAGAGCCGGGAAACACGTTCTATGTGAAAAGCCCATGACTACAACCTTGCAAGATTGCAGGGACATGGTTAGGGCGGTGGACGAGACAGGGCTCATTTTCATGGCTAGCCAGTTCATGAGATTTCGGTCCATTTACCAAGATATAAAGAAGCTATATGACGACGGAGTGCTTGGGCGGGCATTTTTCGTCGAGGGCAGTTACATTCATGACATGACTCGTATCTATGCGCAGAGCACTTGGCGCTCGGACCCAAAAAACCCTCAAAATATTCTCCTTGGCGGAGGTTGTCATCCGCTAGACCTACTTCGTTGGGCGGTTGGCACAGATATCGCGGAAGTGCACGCCTATTCCAATGGATATGCTACACGGGACTTTGTTCTGGATGACTGCTACATCTTCAGTTGCAAGTTTGAAAACGGTTGTCTCGGAAAAGTGCTGGTAACTACCGGTTGCAGAGGACACGGTATGGGAGAGGGCTTCCTTTCAATCTACGGGACAGAAGCGACCGTATGGCGAGACTGCTTCTATCCCGCCAAAGGGGAACCAACAGCGATTACTTCCGAGAACGTAGATCCGATGCAAGCGGCGGTAGATCATTTTGTGGATTGTGTAACGACCGGAAGACAACCGTCTATAGATGTCCGCGATGGGGCGAGAACCGTGTCAGCACTGGTTGCAGGAGTGGAATCCGCCGAATCGGGAGCCGCTGTAACCGTCTCTAACGATTTTTGAAGTGAAGTGCGAGATTCGAGGGGGTTGAGAGGAGTGCAAGGACACCATTTTCAGCTCTGTTGGCACTGAGTCCATCAATTGTAGAGGGCGTTGAGGTGCGCAGATGCTGCGCTAATGTTGTCGCATAGGAGAATGTCTTCTGTCTCGCGGGGTTGACTGCGGGATTGCTGTCGCACAGGATCTCTATGGGAACTCTTTTGCGCTCATTCTCCATTCGGTTAATCCCACCTTACAAATGTACTGGAAATATCTCTCCGGGAGGCGTGGCCGGGGGGACGCTGCGTTGTGGTCTCAGTTAAGAATATACAATTCATAATTGAACGTTGAGGAAGATATTCTTGGGGATTCGCGGAACCCCATGAGGTCTCAAATAACCAATCTACAATAAGGGAGGTAACAATGCTTAGCAGGAATCGGAGAAGATTATTCCTTCTAGTGGGGCTGGTAACAGGGCTGGTTGTATTGGCAGGGGGATGGGCACTCACTCATGAGCACGGACATGATAACGATTGGTACCCGTCGAGATGGGGTGCTGACGATGAACGCGGAGCGGCGAACCGTATCACACCGGCCAAAATACTGCAAGCGGCTACGCTGATTAAGGAGGGTAAGATATATCAATTGGGCAGAGTCTACGAGACCGGCATGCCAGTCTTTGGCACGCGCCACTACAGTTTACGAATTCCCGCGATGTCCGGACCATTGGGTGACAATAAGACTACCTGGTTCGAAGAGATTGTCAGCGGCGAGATTGGACAGATAGGCACGCAATTCGATGGACTAGGGCACGTCGGAATTGGCGATCTGTATTATAACGGCTTCAACCGTAACGAGTTTGCCAAGGCCGAGGGTCTGGAAAAAATCGGCGTTGAAAACGTCGGAGCCTTCGTTACGCGGGGGGTACTCATTGATGTTGCCGGTTATAAGGGCGTTGAACATTTGGATGGCGGTTACGAGATTACTGTTGCTGATTTAGAGGGCGCACTTGAACGCCAAAGTACGAAGATTACTTCGGGCGATGTAGTTCTCATCCATACGGGCTGGGGAAAATTCTGGATCACGGACAATGAACGTTACAATGCCAGCGAACCCGGAATAGGTCTGGGATCGGGGCAGTACTTAGTTGACAAAGAGATCGCCATGGTCTGCGGCGACAGCTGGGGTGTAGAGGTCGTGCCGAATCCCGACGAATCATTGGCGTTCCCTGTTCACCAGCTCATTCTACCCAAGAATGGCATTTACATTCTTGAAAATATCATCACAGAGGAGTTGGCTATGGATGAGGTCTACGAATTCGCTTTCGTCTTCGCGCCACTGCGAATCAAGGGCGGCACGGGTTCTCCGGGAAATCCGATCGCGATTCGGTAGATAATTGGCAGGGCTCAGAAGGAACAAAGCTCCTGAATTCATGCACTGATTTGCCGGTTGGCGTGGTGTGCAGTGCCCGTGTGGCAGCTGCGAATCGGGTTTAGGCACGAGCGAGGGGTAGATGGATCGAATCTTGGAACCAGAGGTGATGGATTCCTGCGAGGACTCCGAAGCATACGACGCGATGGATCATACCGAGGTTAACATCGCATTCGTAGAACGCGTCCTTGAACTTGGTGCGAGCGGAGGGCGTTTTTTGGACGTGGGAACAGGGCCGGCGGCAATTCCTATTTTGTTAGTGCAACGGCTACCAACCGTAGAGGTCATTGGAATCGATCTCTCTGCGAACATGCTGGAACTGGGGAATGTCCACATAGCCGAGGCTGGACTGACCGATCGGATTGCATTGGAGCAGGCGGACGCAAAAGACTTACCTTTTCCAAGTCAGTTCTTTGATGGCGTCTTGTCCAACAGTATCATCCACCATATTCCAGATCCGCTTCCGATGCTCCGTGAAGTTAACCGAGTTATACGATCAGATGGGTTAATCTTGATTCGCGATTTAATTCGCCCTAACTCCACCAAGGCTGCGTTGGGGCTTGTGGAAAAGCATGCAAGCGGCGCCACTTCCTACCAAAAGAAGCTGTTCTACGATTCCTTCCTTGCCGCATTCACCATTTCCGAGGTTGAAGACATAATAGTCCATGCGAGCCTGCCCGGCACAGTTGTCGCTGAGAGCTCGGATAGACACTGGTCAATTGAACGTCCTAAAGAAATTGATTAATCAAGGTGAGAGACTCGGCTCCAAAGTGAAAGAAAACGGAGAGCAAGCTAAGCACCTTTTCCATTTTTTGGAAGCGTGGATTGTTCTTGGTACGAGGCGGCACACCGCCCAATCCACGATTTCTAGGTACCTAGCTTTCCGAGTCTTCTCCCGGCAAATATATGCAAAATTCGGGATTGTCAATTCCCGGTGCTCGCATTCAACGACTGGTGAATTAGACATTCTGTAAATGTAGAATATGTAGATTTGTACCACCGTGATCCCGTGTGACTGATGAACGTGAAAGCAGAAAGTTCCCTTCACAATATTGAACATTAATTAGATGAAAAAAACACAAGATGATTCTGGTTGGAAGCATACGCAATGGCATTTGCCTGTAGGTGCCAAGGCTCGACTCGGAAAGGGCTGGCTTTCTAGTAACGTCGCTTGGTCTCCAGATACCAAGCGCCTTGCAATCGGTAGCAGTGTCGGTGTGTGGCTCTACGATGCACACTCCGGGGACGAGCTTGCATTGCTGACGGGGCATACGGGCCCCATTTCTAGTGTAACCTTTAGTCCTGATGGACGGATGCTCGCCAGTGGTGGAAGTTGGTGGGATGGCACGATTCGTCTGTGGAACGCAATTACGGGTACGCATGAGAAAACACTCTCGGCGCACACGGGATGGGTCCTAAGTTTAACCTTTAGCCCGGATGGGCGAACACTAGCCAGTGGCAGCGAGGACGAATCCATCTGCTTGTGGAATGTCCGCACGGGACACCGCAACCGAAAACTCACCGGGCATACAGGAGGGATAAGAGGCGTCGCGTTTAGTCCGGACGGAAGCACGCTAGCCAGCGGCAGTGAGGACGAAACAATTTGCCTCTGGGATGTGGTTTCCGGATCCCATAAACGAAAACTGGCAGGACACGCAGGCGGGGTGAGAAGTGTGGCGTTCAGTCCGGACGGCACGGTTTTAGCGAGTGGCGGCTGGGACAATAATATTTACCTTTGGAATATCGAGGCGGAAGGCGACAAGCGAGAATTGACCGGACACACAGGGCGCGTGTCAAGCGTGACGTTCAGCCCAGATGGGAATAGGCTGGCGAGCGGCGGCGAGTTCGGCATCATTTATCTGTGGAATACCGCCTCCGGAACCAAAGAAAGGACGTTAACCGGACATACGAAGTGGGTTTCTAGCGTGGCATTTAGTCGGGATGGGAGTACGCTCGCCAGCACGAGCGATGACAATACAGTCCGTCTGTGGAATAGCCTGATGGGAGAACACAAGCGGACGTTCACGGGACATACGGGCGGGGTGAAAGGCGTCGCGATAAGTGCGGATGGGACGATGATTGCCAGCGCCAGCGATGACAACACGGTTCGGGTGTGGAATGCTGAGTCCGGTGAGCATGAGCACACTCTCACGGGGCACACGGAGGAGGTCACCAGCGTCGCATTCAGTCCGAGTGGGGACGTACTTGCGAGCGGGGGTAACGACAATACCGTTCTTCTATGGGATACGAAAACAGGTGGCTGTAAACATACATTAACCGGACATTGGAATCCGGTTTTATCTGTTGCATTTAGTCCGGACGGGATGACGCTTGCCAGTGGGAGCAACGACACTACTGTCCGTTTATGGGATGTCATGACAGGAGACCACAAGCAGACGCTGACTGCCCATGCTCGAGCAGTTTACGATGTCGCGTTCAGTCCGGATGGGCTGATGCTCGCAACCGGGAGCGATGACAACACCGTCCGTTTATGGGATTCTGCTACAGGTCGACACAAAGGCAAACTCCCGGGCGAGACCCCTGCGATTAGAAGCGTAGCGTTCACTCCGGATGGCACAACGCTAGCAAGCGGTAGCGAGTCAGGTACGATTCATCTTTGGGACGTTATCACGGGCGATCAAAAGCTAACTCTGACCGGGCACACAGAGAGCGTCTGGAGCATTTCCTTCGGTTCAGACGGGATGACACTTGTTAACGGGAGCGAATTTGGTGCGGTACATGTTTGGAATACCGTCACGGGTACCCACGAACGGACGCTTACCGGACATATCGGGAGGGTCTCCGCGGTTGCGTGCAGTCTGGACGGTTCGTCGCTCGTTAGCGGGAGCGATGACCACACCGTCTGTTTATGGGAGGTCAACACCGATGCAAATGACCGGGCAATCACCGGGCATACGGCTGCCGTTACCAGTGTCGGGTTTAGTCCGGATGGCGAAACAGTTGCTAGTGGGAGTGGAAACGCATATGGCAACGAGGATAATACCATTCAGGTATGGAATGCCGCGGTTGGCACGCACAAGCGGACATTCACGGGGCTTCCAGACCGAGTTACAACCGTTGGAGTGAGCCCGGGCGGCAGCACTCTCGCCAGTGATGGAAGTTGGGACAATAACGTTCGTCTTTGGGATGTTGCCACTGGCGATCTTACGCAAACACTTTTTGGGCATAGCAAGCGGATTCGAAGTGTCGTATTCAGCCCAGACGGGGCAACATTGGCTAGTGGGAGTGATGACAATACCATCTGCCTATGGGACGCCGTTTCCGGGCACCACAAACGCACACTCATTGGACATAAGGGTGGAGTGAATAGCGTGACGTTTAGCCCGGACGGGACGATGTTGGCAAGCGGGAGCGACGACGATACCATTGGTCTGTGGGATGTCATTGCGGGTGTGCACAGACGAACTCTTACCGGGCACGAAGGTGGTGTGCGCAGCCTAGTTTTCAGTCCTGATGGAGGAATACTCGCCAGCGAAGGGAACGCAGACGGAACTATCCGTTTGTGGGACCCGATTACCGGGGCGCTCAAGCGAAGAATTAAGGGAAATACTCATAGGGTACGGAGCGTCGGTTTTAATCCGGACGGCGGAATGATTACCGGTCATGGAGACACAAATGGTTGCATACATCTGTGGCATGCAGTTCGGGGTGAACGGAAACGAGCATTGGCGAACGTCGTGTGGAGCTCTATCATAGGGGGGCGAAAACGGACTCTTACCGGCCATACGGGGGCAGTGCTAAATGTCGCATTCAGTCCAAGTGGTGGATCGATCGCTAGTGTAGGCGAGGATGGCACGGTGTTACTGTGGTACTCAGATATGGTATGACTCGTGCAGAATCAGCCAAAAAACCGTCCTTATGAAGCGTGGGGTTTCTCTCAAACGATCGGATAGTGTATGAGACATTGCGAGTTCATTGCGAAAGTGCAGCTCCGTTACTTCAATCCTGCCACCGTCCCAACTCAAATCTCTTGCGATTTGATTTCTCCTTCCAAGAGTCACGATTCTGGCGACGAGAATCGATGTCTGAGTCACTCAGGAATGTCTCAAATTAGCACAAACCCTTTATGATCACGGTCTCTATAGTCGTTAAACTAATGATTATCCCTCTTTGTAGGCAAAAACATCCTTCTGTACCAAAATCAGTTAGTTTGTGGAATGCGCAAACTAACAGTTTGTGCTACAGGAGTGCGTAGGATCGTGACGAGAATCGATATCTCAGTTGCCAGGAGTGTCTGAATCAGGCCTCAATCGATGTCGATGGTCGTCCGATTTAAGCTCGAATTGTATTTGAGCGCAGTATGTAACACGTTTGGGAAATGTTGAATGCCGAAACTTCGAAAAAGACCGGTTGCCCTGATTATTCGGGATGGCTGGGGGCATAATCCACATTTGGCGTGGAACCGAGCAAATGCCGTGCATCTTGCCAGAACGCCGGTGAGCGACCGACTGATGGAATCATATCCCAACACGTTGATTCGCACGTCCGGCGAAGACGTCGGATTGCCAGCGGGAGTGATGGGTAATAGTGAAGTAGGTCATCAAAATATCGGCGCTGGCAGGACTGTAGACCAGGAGTTGTTGCGCATTACTTACATGATTCGCTCCGGAGAGTTTTTTGCAAATAAAATGCTCATTGGGGCAATGAATCATGCAAAATTGAGTGGGACGAATCTCCATTTGATTGGACTCGCGAGTGAAGCCGGGGTTCACAGTTCGCTGGAACACTTGTACGCCCTGCTCCTCCTCGCCAAGGAACTAGGCGTTCCTCCAAACCGTGTGCTCGTGCATAACTTTAGCGATGGACGTGACAGCCCTCCGACCAGCGGTATCGATTTCTGTCGACAGATTGAAGCCAAGATGACAGAGATTGGCGTTGGGAGAGTGGCGTCCGTGGTTGGTCGATATTATGCCATGGACCGTGATGACCGATGGGATCGTGTGGAGAAAGCGTACCGACTCTTGTCGGATGGCGCGCAACACTGTGTGGATACGTCGACAGAGGCTTATCAGCATTATTACGATCATCCCACCGAGAGCGGACGTTTTGGCGACGAATTCATTGAACCAACAATCGTTAAAGATACTACCGGTAATCCTCTGCCAAGAATCTCGGATGGCGATGCAGTCATCTATTACAATTTTAGGGGTGACAGACCGCGCGAACTCTGCAAGGCGTTTTCATCGGCTCAATTTCCGTTTGAGAGCACCGGGAAAGATGGGGTCAAGCGGCTGATGGGTTTCAATCGAGGTAAGAAACTCGATGTCGAGTTCGTTACGATGACGGAATACGAGCGCGGCCTCCCAGTCAAAGTAGCGATTCCTAAACCCGCCAAAATGCTCAATATCCTAGGCGCATACGTGAGCGATGCCGGCTTGTCACAGTTCCGCTGCGCCGAGACGGAAAAGTTTCCACATGTTACGTTTTTCTTCAATGACTATCGCGACGCACCATTCGACCGTGAAGACCGAAAAATCATTCCCTCGCCGCGCAATGTCTCGACCTACGATCAGAAACCCGAAATGTCCTCACCGGAGGTTACTCAAGAAATACTCCGACGAGTCGCATCGGACACGTACGATTTGTTCGTCCTGAATTACGCCAACGGGGACATGGTGGGACATACGGGATTCTTGCCCGCCGCAATTGAGGCGGTAGAATCAGTAGACACATGCGTCGGGATGGTGGTTGATGCAGTAATGGCGAAGGGAGGTTCGCTCATTGTAACTGCCGATCACGGGAACTGCGAGCAGATGGTTGACCCCGAAACCGGAGGTCCACACACTGCCCACACGACCTATGATGTTGACCTCATAATCGTTGACGACAACGTCCAGAGGCGCCCGCCGCTACCTAACGGCAGACTGTCAGATATTGCTCCGACACTTTTAACATTGCTTGGGTTAGATCAACCCGCCGAAATGATTGGACAATCGTTAATCTGATTGTCGCCCCAAGTTTCCGAAAGAGCCCGAAGATAACGCATGATTAGTGGTTTATTGGGTAAATGTATAGTGCAGGATCCCACCTGTAGGATGTCTATCGCACAGGGATGTCTATCAGGATTTACAATGTGACTTCTATCGCGCTCCTAATTCAGCCGCTTGATCCTTCACTATTCGTTCAGTTGATCGCGTGCTAATTCGGAATTCTATCGGACTCGCTATTCACTCGCTTGATCTATGTGCTCGGTTGATCCTATTCGGCTACTTGATCGCACCTACCGGCATCGTGGATCGGTTTCTTGTGACAGTCTCGAGTGCATTAAATACTTAGCGAATGCACCACTTAGCCCTGTATGTATTTCCCTTCCTACCTGCAAATCATGTAATTCTCACGGCCGTTTTCCATTCGTTTTCGATCTCCAAGTCGAAGACCCGTGGAGCTGTCAAGCAGCGGAGCCTATCGGCGCACATAGTATCAAGATAATTTGCGCGCCTTTGCACAACAATCAGGAAATAACGCACCTCCGGAATCAGATGTAACACGCCTTCAACTCCAGCAAAATCACCTTGACATCCCAGCCCTCACTCAGTATAATTTAGAAATTTTCGGGTGCGGGTGTAGCTCAGCGGTAGAGCGTCAGCTTCCCAAGCTGAGGGTCGCGGGTTCAATTCCCGTCACCCGCTTAGACATGACGGGACAACAACAGGACCATGGACAACTTGCTGTGGTCTTCGCCATACCTTCCCCTATAAGAAATTTTTTTGCAGAAGTAAATGGGTATAGCACTTGCCTATTTACGAGGGTTGTTGAAAGCAATGTAATCATAGGTTCGAGGATTTGGTAAAATCCTGTGTGGTGGGAGAAGTAGTGGTTTGCCCGCGTGTGAAAACCGCGATGTCATGCGGTTGCCTTCCGTTTTTGGCGTCGGCGCGTCGGGTATCACAAGTGCTCCAACGGGAGAGTTGCCCGTATGTGGCACGTGCGGCGTGCAGACCGAGCAGCCGTGTCCCCAGCCCGAAGTTTGAAAGGAAATCAATGGCTCGTAGTAACCGCCTCACCAAAGAAGAAATCAGGCATGATCAGTTTGTCGAATCAACGCTCAAGTCGTACGGATTCATAAAAGATAATCTGAAAACCATCATCATCGCTGTAATTATTGTTTCTCTTGTAGTTGCCGGGGTGCGACTGTATCAAAACCATCAACAAACACAACGTGCCCTTGCATCTGCCGCTTTCACCCAGGCGCTCAAGTCATATCAGGAGGCGGAAAAAAACTGGGTCGATACCGAAAAGGCGGATGATGCGCGCGAACAGTTCAAAACCGCCGGCTCCGAATTCCAAGAGGTTTTCCAAAAGTACTCGGGAACGCTCTTCGCGGACAAAGCCCGATACAACTATGCAAAGACGCTCTATTTTCTAGAGGATTACCAAGGGGCGCGAACTCAATTCCAATTTGTTACGGACGAACACGCGCCGGAGAATCAAATGATAGCCCTATATGCTCAAGAAGCGGTGGGCAATTGTTTTGAACAGGAAGGGAACTATGATGCGGCGATTCAGGCGTATCAGGAAGAGTCTTACCCACTTACTCCACAGCTTCCCATACCTGTTCGAGAGTTTGCACTGACGAACGCCAAATATAATCAGGCACTGTGCCACGAAAAGCTTGGTCAAACGGACGAAGCTCTGTCGCTTTATGAAGATTTGGTTAATCAGTTTCGAGCGAATCTGGAGAAGGCAATTCAAGAGAAGAGCGTCGAATTGATTCTTGATGCGAAGGAATTATTTTCTCACATTCCAGAGCCTTTGGTGATTGCTGAAGCCGAGGAATTGGAAAATCAAGGTCGGGGCTATGACGCGCTCTTATCGTATTATGACTCGGTACGAAATTATAAGTTTCGGCGAGACGTTGAAGGCGGGTTGAATGACACGCTGCGCGAACAAATTGGGAACTTTGATTCAAGGGTGAGTGCATTCATTGAGAGTCTGAAAGACGCTCGCAAAAGAGAGTCCGAGTCTGACATCAGTCTGGCGCTATCGTACTACGATCAGGCTGTTGGACTTGACTTTGTACCGTCTGGTAGTCTCTTTGTAAAAGCACTTCTTGAGCGAGACAGGAATCGACTGGCGCATAAATGATTCCGTGGTTTTCATTTGGTGCGACGTTGCTAGCAGTTGGCTAGATTTATGAGAGAAATTATCTCCGTCCACACCGAAAGAGCGTTGGAATACGATAAGTTGAAGGCGTTGATGAAGCGCTACACGGTTTCTCAACCGGGAAGCGCCAAGGTTGATCGCTTGACTCCGCGTCATGAAATCGACGAGATTCGGAAGGGCCTCGCGTTGTGCGGTGAGATGAAAAGCGCGACGCAAGTCGCCGGTGGTTTCTCATTAGCCGGATTACGAGATTTGGCATCCATTCTCAAAGTAGCGGTGAAACCAGGTTCAATCTTAGAAGCGCATCAATTGCTTGATGTATGGCATGTCCTTCAAGTCGTAGAAAGCGTTAATCGCTTTATGGGGAAGCTGAAAAAACGCGACTTCCTGAAATTGCTCGCAATTGCAAACACGCTACCAACTTTCCCCGAACTTGCCGCTTCCATTCACCAATGCGTCAGCCCAGAGGCTGAAATCCGTGATTCGGCGAGTCCCTCCTTACGAAAAATCCGTCGAAATTTGGTCAATAGCCGCGAAACTATTCGATCAAAATTAGAATCTCTCCTGCGTTCTTCCGAGCATCAAAAGTCAATTCAAGATCACGTCGTCACTCTCCGCAATGACCGTTACGTTCTTCCTGTCAAACAGGACGCGAAGCCTCATTTTCCCGGGTTGGTTCAAGGGCAGTCCGCAAGCGGAGCCACGGTTTTCGTTGAACCGTTCAGCGTCGTCGAGATGAACAATGATTTGCACCGATTGGCTGACGAAGAGCGGCACGAGATTCGCAGAATACTGCTTTCGCTCACGGACGCAGTTCGCGAATGTGTTGCCGACCTTGAGATTGCCACGAGCGTTCTGGCGGAGTTGGATTTTCTTAACGCAAAGGCAAAACTCAGCATTGATTTGAACGCGGTTGAACCACGACTAAACGATCGTGGATTTACAAAACTCATTGCGGCGCGGCATCCGTTGCTTGAGGTTAACTTACGGCGACAACAAAAGAACGGAGACGAACCAAACACTTCCAATTTTCCACCTCATGTAGTTCCAACAGATTTGCATTTGGGCGACCAGTTTTGTGCATTGGTGATTACCGGACCGAATACCGGCGGCAAGACGGTTGTTCTCAAAACGCTTGGCTTGCTTACCATGATGGCGCAATCGGGACTTCATATCCCCGCGAAACATGGTAGCGAAATTTCGGTGTTCAACAAAGTATTTGCAGACATCGGTGATGAGCAGAGCATTGAGCAGAATCTGAGTACGTTTTCCTCACATATTACAAAGATTGCCACCACATTAAATCACATTGAGAGTGCCCATGGCAAAACGGGCGAAAATTCGCTTGTATTGCTTGATGAAATCGGAGCAGGAACCGACCCGGCTGAAGGCGCCGCGCTTAGTATGGCAATTCTCGACTGGCTCGTTGATCGTAAGGTACGATCAATTGTGACGACTCACTATGGCGCGCTTAAAAGCTATGCTCACGCAAAGGAGGATACGGAAAACGCCTCCATGGAGTTCGATTGGCAGACCCTGAGTCCTACATATCGCCTCTTGATTGGGATTCCCGGAAGCAGCAACGCTATCAAGGTTGCTGCGAGACTGGGGATTCCCAGTTCCATTTTGCGCGCTGCCAAAACACACATCGGCAATCAAGATATCGAAATTGATGACCTGATTGTCAACATGCAGCAATCCCAGCGACAATTGGAGGCAGAACGTAAATCGCTTGAAGAGAGGAGTCGCGCTGCGGATACATCATATCGGAAGCATGAGGATCTTGTACGGGACTTTGAGACCAATCGCGACAGACTTGCAAAGGAGGCCGAAAACGAGGCGTACACAGTATTGAATGATGCACGACGATTAGTTGATGAGAGCATTGCCGAAATACGTCGAGAAACAGCGTCCAAACAATCCGTTCGGGCTGCATTGTCGCATATTTCAAATACCAAAGATGATCTAAAGGCAAGACAACGGCAACGCGCCACGATTCAATCCAATACATCTACGACTCCACAGCGGGTTCAGGTTGGAGATAAAGTGGGGCTCAAGGGATTAAGGATTCATGGGGAAGTTCTGAGGATTTCACCGGACAGTAATACGCCTATCACGCTGCAGGTCGGCAATATGCAGATGCAGATTTCGTATCAGGACATTGAACAGGTTCAGCCCCAAGAGAAGAACAATAAGGTTGCGCCTTCGGTCGTAGATGTACAGCGCAGCAAAGCCGACTCGGTCAAGACCGAACTGCACCTCCTCGGTTACACGGTAGACGAAGCGCTCGAAGCCGTAGGTAAGTATTTGGACGATGCTTTTCTTGCGAGTTTGCCCAAAGTACGAATCGTTCATGGTAAGGGTACCGGTGCACTGCGTCAAGGGATTCATGAAGGTTTGATTGGACATCCATTGGTTTTGAGTTTTGAATTAGCACAGCGCAGCGAAGGAGGGGACGGCGCCACCGTTGTTACGCTGAAAGAGTAGCCGAAAATTCTGGTGTTCTCTTTGTTACAGTGCCACATTTCACACAAGGAGCAACCTATACCAAAGAACTTTGGTGAACCGCGATGAACGCATCTACCTATCACATTCCGCGCGAGATTGTAGACGAGATACGGGAACGTAGCGATATCGTCGAGGTGATTTCAGAGTGTGGAGTGCCTCTTAGACCCGCCGGGAAGGATTACAAGGCGAATTGTCCTTTCCACGAGGAGAAAACGCCGTCCTTCAGTGTTTCGCCGCAAAAACAGATATTCTACTGTTTTGGGTGTCAGACGGGAGGAAACGTCATCAGTTTTGTGCAGAAGCGCGAGGGCAAATCATTCATCGAATCAATTGAATGGCTAGCCGGTCGGCTTGGAATGACCCTCCCCACTCAAGATGCCAAAGCGGTACAGGCAAACCGGAAACGTCGCGAGTTTCGAGATCTCAATCACTTCGCCTCGCAATATTTTCACAAGCAACTGTTGACCTCAGCCGTGGGGGGGCCAGCGTTGGCATACTTAAAGTCTCGGGGAGTAAATGACGAGACAATTCAGCAATCCCAACTCGGCTATGCGGCACCCGGGCGTCGGAATTTAGTGAAAGCGGCAACTCAAGCCGGGTACGCCATTCAGCAGTTGGTTGACGTAGGGTTAATCAAGAACGGCGACCACGGACCGGTAGACCGTTTTCGTGGTCGCATTATTTTTCCGATTCTGGATGAACGCGGTATCCCGGTCGGTTTCGGTGGCCGGGCGCTCGCAAAGGAACTCTTGCCCAAATATCTGAACTCTCCTACAACCCCCCTCTACGATAAGAGCAAAACCCTCTACAATCTAAATCAAGCTCGGCAAGACATCCAAAGAACAGGCAGCGCTCTTCTCGTCGAAGGATACCTTGACGCCCTCATACTCCACCAAGCGGGGATCAAGAATGTCGTCGCTTCATTAGGTACATCGTTGAGCGCGTCGCACGCCAGCTTGTTGAAGCGGTTCTCCGAGGAAGTTGTCATCGTTTATGACGGCGATGCCGCAGGGCTACAAGCCACGTTAAGAGGACTACATTTGCTTCTAAAAGAGGCGCTTAGAGTACGAATTGCCATTCTTCCGCCCGACCAAGATCCGGATTCATATGTGCGTAGCGAAGGGGTAGACAAATTCAATGCCGAAATTCATAAGGCAATCAACCTTATCGAGTTTCAGATACAGAGAGCAGTTCGGCAGGACGCACTTCGCAACGTTGAAGTCAAAGCTCAAGCAGTAAAAGAAATCGGGTTAACTCTGTCAAATGTCGAGAACCAAGTTCAGCTCAATGAGTATGTGAAATATACCGCACGGGAGCTGGATATCAGTGAAAATGCACTCAGGCGAGAACTACGAAGTGTAGGCGTTGGCAGGAGCGGAAGGCTCACATCAGACGCCCCTCCAGATTCTCCATCTTCCCAAAACACAGGCGGGTTGTCTCCCCGCGAATCTATTGAAGAGCAACTGGTTGAACTTTTGATTCAATCTCCAGATTTTGTCCCGTATGTTAGCGATCAGCTGCACTATGAGGATTTTACCCAGCCTGATTTAGCAAAGATTGCACGGATGCTATGGGAAGCAAGTAGCCTTGAAACTTCGATTAATGTACAAAACCTCATCGATTCCTGTGATGATGAAAAGGCAAAGGGCATTATCTCCAATGCAATTTTGCGAAAACCCCCGCCTCCGAATTCCAAGGCAAGAGTGGATGGTTGTCTACAGAAGTTCCGACAATTTCTCGTGTTAGACATGGAACGGACAAAGCGTTCTCAGGCTCTGACCCAAGAGGATAATAGTATTGATACGCTAGAACAGCTTGTTGAACTTTCAAATCAAAGAAGGCAGTTTGTTTCTTAGGTCGTAACCAATGAAGATTCAAAGTCTTTGGTATGAGTCTGGAAAGGATGCCGAAGTTCTGTTCGTACGGGAGTGCCCATCTCATTTAACAAGTTTTTTTTGACTGTCATTACATCGGGCGGGGAAGGGTAATTCAACCAAAATGAACAACGACGTGATTGGTTTAGGTAAGGATGAGGGCTATTTTGAATACGGGGAGCGTCCGGAGATAGCGCCGGATGGTCTTGACGAACTGCTCCACGTTCATGTAGAAGCAATTAACCTGCCTACCGGGGCAGAAGACCTCGATGAAGGGGATTTAACAGCAATGGATTTTAAAAATAATGGTGATGCGGTTGAAATATATGAGAGCGAAATTGATGAAAATGAGTATCTGGTTGAGTCGAGCGAACTTACCCGGATAGGCAAGATTGAGAAGTATGAGGACCCAGTCAAGGTCTATCTGCGCGAAATGGGGCGAGTACCGTTGTTGTCCAAAGACCAGGAGAGAGAATTATCCAAGAAAATCGAAGAAGGACATCGCGTTGTCCAGAAAGTAGTCTTTGAAACACCACTAGCGCTAGAAGAAATTCTGGACCTCCTTGAGAAAATCTTGGCTGGCGAGAAGAAGGCAGCCGATGTCATTGATATGGCGATTCCGGGGGCGTCAGGAAGCAATAAAGAAAATATGATCCTTGAGGTCATCGAGGCCAAGACTAACCATCTGCGCAAGTTGAGTAGTGCAATTCGCAGCCAGGAGCGTAAGTTGAAGTATGCGGTGCTAACTCCGGATGAAACAGATAGGGTTCAGTACGAATTAAAGACGAAGCGCGAAGGTGTGGTTAACACCCTCATTGAGTTAAAGATAGATCCGGAGGAAATCAGCAAAATATCGGGAAGGATAAAAGGTGTCGTCAGACAGATTTCGGATCTGGAACAGAAGATAATTGAGATTAAAGCCAGTGGCGAGAAGTCTACCAATGGAGTACAACATACCATCACCCAGCTAGAGCACAAAGTCGGCAGTTCAAGGGAGCGGGCCGCGGAGATTTCGCGACAGATTTATGAGGGAGAGACAATTGCCCAAGATGCCAAAATGACGATTGTGGAATCTAATTTGCGGTTAGTCGTCAGCATTGCAAAGAAATATAAAAACCGCACACCGGGGTTGGTTTTTCTTGATCTGATTCAGGAAGGGAATATCGGCTTGATGAAAGCCGTAGATAAGTTCGATTATAGGCGCGGTTACAAATTTAGCACCTATGCGACGTGGTGGATTCGTCAAGGTATTACACGCGCCATCGCGGATCAAGCACGCACGATACGTATTCCGGTACACATGATAGAAACAATACACAAGTTAATTCGCGTTTCTCGTCACTTGGTTCAGGAAAAGGGTCGCGAGCCGACTCCCGCAGAGATTGGCGAGGAAATGGTGCTCCCAACAGACAAGGTAAGGCAGGTGTTGCGAATTGCACAGGAGCCCATTTCGTTAGAAACCCCAATCGGCGAAGAGGAAGATCGGCAACTTCGAGACTTCATTGAAGATCGAGATACGATATCACCGCTAAATCAAGCTGCCTTGACAATGCTTAAAGAGCGCGTCGCGGACGTGTTGGAAACTTTGACAGAACGCGAAGAGAAAGTTCTCCGTATGAGATTTGGGATTGAGGACGGTTGTCCACGCACCTTAGAAGAGGTTGGAGTCGAATTTAAGGTCACGCGGGAAAGAATTCGCCAGATAGAAGCAAAAGCGTTGCGGAAACTACGTCATCCACTTCGCAGCCAAAAATTACGGGGCTTCCTTGAATAGTATTTGTGTGTTTCGCAATCTGCAAATCTCACTCAAGAATACACAGTAGTTTGTTGTGTTCCGGATAAGGAAATCCCTTGACAATTTGTGTCCGCAATTTCTATAATAATAGCGCGATTGAAAGTGGGCCCATAGCTCAGTCGGTTAGAGCAGCCGGCTCATAACCGGCCGGTCCTAGGTTCGAGTCCTAGTGGGCCCATCGGCCCCTCCACTTCTCCTTGCACATGTCTTCCTACATACCTACTTCTGATGGGGCGTTAGCTCAGGGGTACGAGCGCTACCTTCACACGGTAGAAGTCACTGGTTCAAATCCAGTACGCCCCACCACCCTGATTTGGGAATTCGCAGCCAATAGATATAATGTTATAATCTGTCCAATGGTATAGATTACACAGGCACCGGTAACTGTGAGGCAGACGTCAATTCACGTGGGGAGACACCGGGGTATACGTATGCGCTGCGCGCCATTTGGCACAATGTCGACAGTGTATAAAAGAGACTCGTTCGTGATATTTGTTTTTGGATTAACACATTTTTAAAACTCGAGGCTGAGGGAAAAGAATACAGATGGATTCGCTATCTAAGATTCTGAATGGACTTGTAGAAGAATTCCTTGCCACTGATAAGCGTGGGATACTGCTAAGTATCATAACCATCATTGCGCTCTTTGTAATCAAGGCTGTGTTGACACGCATAATTAGAACGTACGTCTATAAGCGAGCCCTAAAACAGGAAAACGCCGCGAATTTCATGACGACATGGAAATTCTTCTGGTTCGCCATCATAGTAATTTTTGGCGCCATCAGTCTAAGCGGCTCAATCAAAACACTTGGCATTTCTGTTGGTTTTCTCGGGATGATCTTGGGGTGGTCGCTGCAGGCTCCCGTAACTGGAATCGCTGCCTGGCTCATGTTGATACTGAAGCGCCCCTTCAAGATTGGACAGCGAGTCATCATCGCCGGCGTAAAGGGTGACGTGGTCGATATTACACTCACGCATGTGATTCTCAATCAGGTCGGCGGTACGGTAGCAGGCGAGGAACGATCAGGACGTGGTGTACTAATTCCCAATGCCATCCTGTTCAGTCAAACAATAACGAATTATACTTTTGAGGTGGAATACATTCTGAGTGAAGTCCCGGTACGAATTACATTTGAGTCTGAATGGGACGAAGCGGAACAGATCTTGTTGAATGCTGCAAAACAGATTGCAGCTGAGGGCATCACGGAAACAGGCGAGCAGCCGTTCGTACGGGCAGAATTGATTGATGCTGGGGTGTTGATGCGTTTACGCTATAAAACACGTCCCGAAAACTATGCAGAAAATGTCAATGATATCGTGAAAATCATTCATACCGAATTCAAAAAAAGCGACAAAGTGGAATTCTGCTATCCGCATTCGGAAGTGATTTATTCGGTAAAGAAACAACCCGCACTGTCGGCGGCATGAGACAGCCTAGCGCGGAACACATAGAGCAATTCTACATCATGCAGTTTTTCCATCCAATTTAACCCTCCATGTTAAACTCCCTCGTAATGGTGTGTAGAGTGTGGATTCTGTCTTAATCAAGACTCTTGTTTCTGTTCTTCCACGCTTCATATTCAGCTAGGGTTGATTCGTCCGGTGGATAGGTGCCGAGGATGCTCGTTCCTGATTGAATTTTCTTTAAGAGGAAATCTTCCCGCGTCTCCAATTCGACGGCAATCTGTGCGACTTCTTCCGCGAATTGGACCGGCACAACGACCACGCCTTCCGCGTCACCCACAATGATGTCGCCCGGCAGCACCGCGACATCACCGCAGGCAATGGGTACCTGGATTTCCGCTGGGTGATGCACGGTCTTATTGGAGTGCGCGTTCATTGCCGCAGCAAATGCGGGCAAGCCTATCTCGGCTATGGAGGGGCTGTCACGGAGCGCTCCATCGGTTACGACACCGGCTGCACCCCGCTTGAAGAGACGAGTAGCGAGGATATCACCCATTGTTCCCGCGCGTGTATCGCCACGGGCATCAATAACGAAGACCTCCCCTAGTCCGATTTCTTCAATCCCGACACGTTGAGCGTCCTTCAGGTTGTCGATCTTCCCTGCGTCCAAATCTTCGCGAGCAGGTATGTAACGAAGGGTGAACGCGGGTCCTGCCATTTTCATATTCGGATGAAGTGGGGCAACACCGTGCATAAAACTCTGGCTCAGTCCGAACTGTTTGAGAGTTGTCGTCAGGGTAGCTGTGCTGGGAATCAGAAGTTTCTGGATAACCTCATTCGAGATACTTACGCTAGACATGGGCTGATTTTCCTCAAAATTGTTCGCGGTATGGAATATCCGGGGAGTGCGCATAGTCGATGTGCCGCCGATTTTGTAGTCGCCTCCACGCGGTGTAAGTTCCCAAGAAATTCTATATTAGGACGTACAGACGGTCAAGGATTCTGCGCCCGATTACCCTGCGGAGATGTCTAATTTCAATTGACTGTTTACACCATGACGGTTATAATTACCAACAGTAAAGTTTTGGCGAAGCATGGAGGGCTGCATGGTTCAAAGCCCGAGGAAACACGCGATATTCTTGACGATTATCTTTTTAATGCTTATCGCGTGTGGTGTAAGTGGGAAACCAGTGGTAACGATTGAAACGGATAAAGGCAAAATCGTCATTGAACTTTACCCCGATGCCGCTCCCGTGACGGTGGACAATTTCCTAACGCTCATCGATCAAGGATTCTACGACGGACTCATATTTCACAGGTACGATCCCGGGTTTGTGATTCAAGGCGGAGATCCAAAAGGGGATGGCAAAGGTGGACCCGGATGGACGATTCCCGGTGAATTTCAAGATCCCAATCTCCGCGCCAAAATGCCCTCGCATGAAAGAGGGACGGTGGCAATGGCGCGTACACGCATACCTGATTCGGCGGGAAGTCAGTTTTATATTTGTCTTAACCCTGATTCCAATCGATACCGCCATCTTGAGGGACAGTATACCGCATTTGGTCGTGTTATTAAAGGTCTTGATGTTGTTGACGAAATCCGGGTTGGGGACAAAATGAATAGAGTAAAGGCGAAAACGCCTCGAAACTACGCATCATCTGAAAAGGTCTTAAAATAAATGGAAGAGTGGAAACGTTTAGTTCGAGATACGGTTGACACGCCGGAGAAGCTTGCGGCGGCGCTTGATGTCGATCTCGAGAAAATGAGAAAAATTCATGAGGAGTTTCCAATTCGTATTAATCCGTACTATCTGAGTCTAATCGAGGAAGTTGGCGATCCCATTTGGAAGCAGGTTGTACCGGATTCAAGGGAGTTGATTATAACCGGCGTAGAGGATCCGCTTCATGAAGAGGAGGACAGCGAAGTAGCAAACGTCACCCATCGTTATCCTGATCGAGTGCTCTTCTATGTCAACTACATGTGCCCAATCTATTGCCGATTTTGCACGCGTAAACGTAAGGTGGGAGATCCAGATTCAATCCCGGATGACAATACGGAGCGAGGCTTGCAGTATCTGCGAGAGCACCCTGAAGTGCGCGATGTCATTATATCAGGCGGCGATCCTCTCATGTTAACCGATCGAAAAATAGACTATATCGTGGGAGGGCTACGCTCTATTGAGCATATTGAAATCATCCGCATCGGTTCGCGTGTCCCAGTGACCTTGCCTCAGCGCATCACTCCCGAACTCTGTGCTATTCTCGAAAAAAATCATCCGTTCTATATCAACACACATTTCAATCATCCACGCGAAATCACTCCGGAGACGACAAAAGCATGCAGTATGCTTGCCGATGCAGGAATACCGCTTGGCAACCAGGCGGTGCTTCTAAAGGGGGTCAATGACGAACCGGAGGTAATGGTCGAGTTGATGAAAAAACTCCTTGCAATCCGCGTGAAACCTTACTACATCTACCAAGCAGATCTTGTCGTTGGCACGGATCATTTTCGGACTTCAATCAGGAAGGGGCTGGATATTATTGCCGCGTTACGAGGCCACATTTCCGGGCTAGGCGTGCCGCACTATGTGGTTGATGCACCGGGCGGCGGCGGCAAAATCGCTCTGCTTCCGGATCCGGTCGTATCGTTCGATGATGATGAAATTAAGTTGAAGAATTACGAGGGCGGTGTGTATAGCTATCCAAGTATGCCATTCTATGACGAAGACTGGTAGCACGCCATTATCCCTGGCCGAATAATTCTTTCAGCAAGTAACATTCATGAAAGGGTTTGAGTTCAAGAATTTTTGTAAAACGGCATGTGGCCAAGCGCATTGGGTGTTTGAAGAAGTAAAGCAGAACCCGCAACGGATGATTGAGATGGTTCTCGATTGTAACAGGGGACTCTGAAGTGGGCAAAAAATTTCGGCGTGTGTCCATCGTTTCCCACGGAAGAACAGAAGTGAAAATCGTTGTGGGTTTGGACGTAGTGATGCCATTTCTCTAAAATTCAAGTGCATTGATGACGTGAATCACGTAAAGAAACTGGTGCGGAACGGAATTAGAAGCCGTGTCTCTGTGGGAAGTCTGCGGGGCAGAATGCCCGCCTACGGGTTTGGTCTGAAGGGCAACCGATAGTAAGGGCTTATCATATTCGTACAATTGAAAATCAGCGCATGCACTGTCATTCAAGCGAAATGGTATATCATCAATTAAGCACGGTGTAGGGGGGATTGTCCTATGACGAAATATATCTTCGTGACCGGCGGTGTTGTTTCCGGGATCGGCAAGGGAATTACGACAGCGTCGCTCGGACGCTTGCTGATTAACCGCGGTTATAGCGTTATGGTGACTAAGATAGATCCCTATCTCAACTCAGATGCGGGTACGATGAACCCGTTCCAACACGGGGAAGTATTTGTTACGCGTGACGGAGCAGAAACAGACCTTGATCTCGGCAACTACGAACGGTTTTTGGGAATCGATCTCAATCGGGATTCGAATTTCACGACCGGTTCCGTTTACAGTGAAGTTTTTGCCAAGGAGCGGCGGGGTGAATACCTTGGACAGACAATTCAACTGATTCCGCATATCACAGACGAGATTAAGGAGCGCATCTATCAAATTGGCCGCGATAGCGGCAGCGACATCGTCATTACGGAGATTGGCGGGACTATTGGAGATTTTGAAACTCCGCCTTTCGTTGAGGCAATCCGTCAAATGGCGGTTGAAGTTGGGCGTGAAAATACCCTTTTCATGCACGTGTCACTGATATACGCGTCGCCCGGCGGAGAAAACAAAAGCAAGCCGACGCAGCACAGTATCCGCAAATTGCAGGAACTTGGCATCCAACCCGATGTCTTAATCTGTCGCACAAGCCAGCCAATGGATGAGGGGATAAGCAAGAAAATCTCGCTGCTATGCGGTATCGGGTTGGAGTATATCGTTGAGGGTCGAGACACTGATCTGGTGGAGGAAATTCCGCTGAATTTTGAGCGCCAAGGGATGGCGCATTTGGTAGCCAAGAGACTGGGATTAGAGGACCGTCCTCCGACGAACAGCGTATGGGCAGACATGGTTCACAAACTGAAAAACCCGAAATCCCACACTCGAATTGCGATCGTCGGAAAGTATGTGCAGGGCAGCGACACCTATCTCAGCATCAAGGAGGCGGTCAAACACGGCGGAATAGCGAACGAATCCGTCGCCGAAATCAAATGGATAGATTCGGAAACGCTGATAGGTGAAGAGGATTTGGAAGAACAGTTTGAAGGGATTGATGGCGTTCTGGTTCCCGGCGGATTCGGCGTTCGCGGAATAGAAGGGATGATTATTGCTATCCGATACGCGCGTGAAAACAACATTCCGTTTCTGGGCTTGTGCCTCGGAATGCAGTGTATGGTTATTGAGTTCGCGCGTCATGTGACTGATTGGAAAGACGCCAACAGCTCCGAGTTTGACGAGAAGACACATCATCCGGTTATAGATCTCATGCTAGACCAGAGGAATCTTTCCGATATGGGAGGGACGATGCGGCTAGGACTTTATCCGTGCGTACTCAAGGATAATACGAAAAGCAGCACTGCGTATCAACAACCAATTATTCTTGAACGACATCGCCATCGATACGAATTTAACAACCGTTTTCGAGAACAGCTTGAATCGGATGGGCTGTGCCTCAGCGGTCTATCGCCGGACGAGAGTTTAGTGGAGATTGCAGAGGTGGAAGACCACCCGTGGATGGTTGGCTCTCAGTTCCATCCGGAATTTCAGTCCAAACCACTCTCTCCCCACCCGCTCTTTCGCGACTTCATTGATGCGGCATCGCGCTATCAGCAAGAACGGAAATCACAGGGATCGACCACGCCTTGAGTTTGGACATCGTTCGATTGCGAATCGCACCACACTTCAGCTACTGATTCGGGGTGTATATGAGGTTTAACAACTATGCGTCAATTATGTCACGCGCCTGGTACGGTGACGAAGAACTACGATTGAATTTTCCCGATAGCTGGGAGATCCAGGTGCTTTCTCCCAGAGATACCCCGAAGTTATCGGAATCCGAGATTCAAGCCGCGTTCGACCAACCGATTGCCACGCCCCGGATTGCGGAACTTGCCAAGAGGAAACGAAGTGCTGTCATAATTGTCGACGATCTGAGTAGACCGACACCGGCATCGGAAGTTGTCCCTTTCGTCCTTCGAGAGCTGATTCGCGCGGGGGTTCCCAAGAGCGAGATTCGCTTTGTTATTGGTGGCGGGTCGCATCGCGGGCTCACGAATGACGAGATTGCGAAGAAAATTGGTGCAAATGTCGCGGCGGAGTATGAGGTAGTAAACCACGATTTTATGGCGGGGGACCTTCGCGCACTAGGAAGTCTTGACAGCGGTCTGCCAATTTACATAAATCCGGTGGTAGCCGATGCGGACTTCAAAATTTGCGTAGGGGGAATTATTCCTCACAGATCAGTGGGGTTCGGAGGCGGTGCAAAACTGATATTACCCGGTATCGCCGGTTACGCATCGATATTCTATTTCCACGAATTCCATCCGAAGCGCGGTCGCGCGATAATTGAGAGAAGCGGTGACGAACCGGATCTCCGCGATGCAGCTGAAGCTACCGCAGAAGTTTTGGGTCTCGATGTCATTGTAAACATCGTTACGAATTCCAAACGAGAAGTCGGCGGCGTATTTGTCGGCGATTTTGTGAAAGCGCATCGCGTAGGTTCTCAGTTTGCATTGGAGACCTATGCAACACCTATTTCCGATCAGATTCGCAAAGAAACAGATGTCCTCTTGATAAACTGCTATCCGCTGGATTGGGATCCCGTCCAGACTGGAAAATCGCTTTGGGCGCGCGACTATTTTGACAATGCCTACACTGTCATTGTCAATCCGGCGACAGAAGGAGTGTATTATCACGGGCTTTCCGATCAGATTGACTATCCCCGTTTTGCGAAGCGAAGCGCGGCACAGAAACCGATGCCGCTCCCTCCCCCAAAGATTGGGTCACGAGAACAGGCATTGGTTTGGTCAGATCTATTTCCCGTAGACGCATTCTACAAGCGGCACCCGAACGATATTCTCTTCCGTGAATGGGATACGCTGATTCATATGCTCGCCGGAAAATTGCCTCGGCACGCAAAGGTAGCGGTATTCCCATGCACCAGCACGCAGATATTTGTGGAAGGTGATTGATTGCGGCGGGGTGATGCGGGCGAAGCCGTTGATCGTCTTCCTTACGACTACTCCACGCGCGGGCGGACAACGGTCTGTCCATCATCTTCGAGAAGTGGGCGATTGTAAATATAGGGAGGTTCCAGCACCGAACGCTGAGCTTCCGTCAATTCATTGACCCACTCAGGGAACTCAGGTTCATAATAACCGCCAGCATAGTGCAGATACTTTGGCGAATAACGTACCAACAATGAGCGGCGTTCTCGCTCCCGGCTTGTCCAAGGGAGAGTGCCGTGTATCGTGGCTTCGTTGAATATTATCATATCTCCCGCTTTGGCGGGGATATTATACACGACCTCTCGATTGACCTCCCACTCCCTGATTTCGCTCGGGCAAGGAAAATTTGACTTGTGACTGCCCGGAATCACACAGAGCCCGCCATCTCCTTCTTCCACATCGGCGAGTTGATATTGTAGCACGACCATGCCGCATCGCATCTGCCCGTTGGTGTAGATATAGTATGCTGCGCCGAAAAATTGATGGTTCGTGGAGCCGTGAAGGGTTAAGCCTTCGGTATCCATGTCGGCAGTTAGAATGAAGGGGGAATGGTCTAGGCGCCAGCCACGACCGTGAATGGCGTTTAGATAGGGAATGGCTTTCTTATGTACGATGATTTCTCGAAAGGGCTGGCACCACGGTTTGGGCCACGTCAACATGCCCGTGAACATGCCGCGTCTGTGGGTGCCGACTAGTGTTTTGGAATTGCCGAGGGCGTGATTGTCATCTTTGCCACACTTGTCCATGTTTGCGTCGACGGCGGCGTTGAGTTGGTCGACTTCGGCATGCGTGAGGAATTCCGGCACAACTAGAAACCCTTGAAGATCGAACAGAAATTTCTCTCGGTCGTTCATCGGTTCGTTCCTTTTAGGTTTGGCTCCGTACGTCATCGCGCAATTCAAGTTGTAGTGATGGGGATAATGCCTAACTGCGATCTCAGATGTTGAGGTCCACCACAATGCGACCGCGTATTTTACCGGCAAGGATGTCCTCTGACGCCTGCGGAACGTCATGTAACGAGATTACTTGTGTCATTGTCTCCAGTTTTTCCATGTCAAGATCCTTCGCGAGACGCCCCCATACACGTTCGCGCAGTTCGCGTTCACACTTGACAGCAGTAATACCGAGAAGGTTCACGCCACGCAAAATAAAGGGGAGAACAGTCGTCGGCAGTTCACTGCCTCCGGCGAGACCGCAGGCGGCAACGCTACCGTGTGCACGAGTTTGCCGCAACACGCTTGCAAGTGTTTCTCCTCCTACCGAATCTATAGCGCCCGCCCAGCGTTCGCTTTCGAGCGGTTTATCGGCTGGCACGCTCAACACTTCACGGGGGATAACCTCGGCCGCTCCCAAATACCGAAGGTATTCACCCTCCTGCTCAGCCCGTCCTGTAGAAGCAACGACCCGATAACCGAGCGTCGCTAGTAGAGCGATCGCCATTGATCCAAGCCCTCCAGCAGCGCCTGTCACAACAACCTCATTTTGATTTTCCGCGGCAGGTGTGAGGCCGTGATCCTCAAGGGCTAGCAGCGAAAGCATTGCCGTAAAGCCGGCAGTCCCAATCGCCATCCCCTGTCGAGCGGTTATCCCATTGGGTAGAGGCTGTAGCCGAGTTCCGTTTACGCGTGCCATACTTGCATAACCTCCGGAGAACTCTTCGCCCATACCCCAACCAGTGAGTATGATTTCATCTCCAGTTTGAATGCGCTCATCCTCGCCAGGTTCCACTACTTTCCCGGCAAGATCGATGCCCGGGACAATTGGCAATCGGCGCAGGATTCTGCCCTTCCCGGTGACAGCCAAGCCGTCCTTATAGTTAAGGCTTGAGTAAGTGACGTTGATTAACGTACTACCGGCTGGTGCGGGCAGCTCGCCCACGTGGTCCAGTTGTCGGATTGAAGCCGGCGCCTGAGTTCCGTCGGTCTGTTTGTCTACGATGAGTGCCGATATTGGATGGTTCGCCATAGTGAGTTTGTGTTGCAGCCCCTCTCCTAACTTTTGGTTTTTCGCATAGTTCATAGACCAACTGTTCCAATATGCAGTCAGGGGACAGTTGGCTACTCTTGAGTTGTGCATCTGCATCAAGCGTCTTTTCCAAGCCTTGAATTAGATCCGATGTGCTGAAGTGGGTGAGCCCCTGGAATATCTTATAAGCGGCATAGGGATTTTGTTTCAAGAGGTTCAGTTGGGGGTTTTGAGGCAGTGAACCCGATAGCCTTGAAGCGAGCGGGTTGAAGACTCTGTTTACAAATTCTTGGTAATTCATGCGACCTACCGTCGGTTTCAAATTCTCTTTTTCCGCAAGGAGTTTTGCTTGGAGTGACAAACGAATTTGTCTTGCAATTAGCGCATTGATTTTGATTGGCGGCTCACCGCTCTTCAGAATACTATGAAGACTCTCCACCGCACGGTTTACAGCGCGCTTTCCAATTGCGTCGGTCAAGGCGAAGATGTTCTCAAAACCGCTGGAAGAAACCAAATTTCGAACATCGACTTCATCAATTTGTCCCTTTTCCCCAACGAACGCCGTTATTTTATTTAGGGACTCAAAAATGATGTGTAGATCGTTTTCAGTCCGTTCCCGTAACAGGTTAAACGCTCTCGGAGTAATCGTCTTTCCTTCATCTTTCAGCCTCCTCGATACACTGAGAAATAACGGATCTTGCTGAAATGATTGGCCGGATTCCAGTCGATTGAACGTGACATATTTACCCACTCGGTCAATCGTTTTAACAAGCCGGCTGCGCCCGTCAATATTGCCTTTGACTGTAAAAACCAAAACACTTGTGGTTGGAAGATCGCCCTCTAGCCACTCGGCGAGTAATTCAGCATCATGAGCACCTCCAGCGAGGTTCTGCAAATCCTCTACTTGGGAAGCAATATGAGGTAGGTTTTTCAAAAATGCGGATTCGGATGGCCCCAAGTCATCGCCGTAGTCTTTGACAAAATCGTCCACCGCTCCCTTAAAGTTGTTGCTTTGCTCCGAAATTTCCTGGTCCGGAATATCAAGCATTTTCGCCATAATTGAAACAACTTTTCGTGGCGCCTCGTCTACCTCGTCAATTGCACTTCTTAGGAGATCGAGAGGACTCGTTCTCTGTGTCTTTTGAAAGGCCGTGGACTCCCGGACGACGACCACACGCCAGTCTGACATCATTGGATAAACTTCCACAGCGCTCAGGACATCGCGAATGGACACGGTTATGCCATCAAAGAAGTCTAAATTGAAATCACGGGTGCTCAGGTCATCCAAAAGTATACCGAGCATCTTTTTGAGGGTTTCCTCAATTAGATAATCTTCCTCACCGCAGAGCAAGTATACGGGGTGCACCGTACCTGCTTGAATGTCTTTGGCGATATTTGGAATGCTGGGAGGCCGTTGGTTTCTCATGGTGTCGCAGTGGTCTGTTGCAAACTTACTATTTCAGTTTGAATTCGTGCAACTGTAGTTACTTGGTCTGTCAGAATCATGATTTTCTAGGGCGAATCTTACGAATGAAGACGTGTCGAAACTAGATTTTGGAACTCAGGACATGTAATGGCTACCAAGCTGTCGCTATCGTCATACACGATCAAGTTGGCAAAGAGCAGGTCACGCACACGTGGATTATCTCTCTTGAGCCCAAGATAAGTAATATATCTGACTCTTGCTCCGACTTTCCTCGCAAAGGTTCCTTGCGCGTAAATCATAGTCTGAACGTAAATCTAGTTTAGCATGGTGATGGTGGACTGTCAATGGAATTGGGGTACATGCAATCGTTTCTTATAGTATGGAATCATAGAAAAGGCACTGGTCAATTACTTTTTAATTCACGGTAGTCGGTCATCTTTTTACCCTTCGCAGTCATTATTAGTCCCTTAACGTCAATAAGGTTTTTGTGGTATAATATGCATGCCACATACTTTGTATCGTGGGATTTTATGACTACGATTTTGGGTTATACTTGAGGGCTGTAACGGGATAGACCATGAACGAGCGGGAACCAATCAATCTGTCTTCTGATGAAATCGAAGAAATCGAAGAGCTCACGCTTAGGTGGATTTTCCAAGCTGTTCTTGATTTCGGAATGGAAGCGCATGAAATATTTTTCAATTCTCCGGATAGTGTGAAGGATATTGCAGAAGATATCACGAGGGAGTTACTAGATCGACTTTCTGGATTCAATGTGCAGCAGAGAATATATGGGAATGTTGATTACAAGAGGGCGAGATACATTATCTTGCCAGAAAAAACAGTAAGGCAAGCCCTCTTCATAGATTCCAAAGCGGAAAAGGAGAACAGGTCAGCGACAATACAAATGTCGCAAACTTCTATGTGGGTAAGACAGCGCAGAAGCGGTAGTGGCGTGAATGAAAAAGGACTATTACCAGAAATATCTGAATATGGGGATAAATACTACCTCACAACAACCTGTCTAGTACATTTCATGTACGAAGATGAAGCGGGCAAACATCACTTGAAAGAGGTCAAAATTACGGCAATACCTAACGGAAAATTACAGGACAGATATAATCCGACGTTTGACGACGGAATCTGGCTTGCAGGTCGAAACGCTCCAACGCGCGGAGAGGATTTTAGGGTTCGAGTCAGTTTTACTAAACTGAAACAGAAGGCATCGTGGCGAGTCCAAGCCATAAGATATGATGAGACTGAGGGGGTATGCAAGGGAGAATGGCAAGCTTAACCACTGAAAAACACCTGAAAGAAAACCAAATTTACCACGGTGATTCAAGATCATTATTGAGGAAAATCAGACGCAACTCCATTGCACTTAGTGTTTGGTCCCCTCCGTATTTTGTTGGAAAAGCATACGAGAAAGACTTGTCTTTTGCAGAATGGAGAGAGTTACTACGAGAGGTGATTGAGCTGCATTTCCCAATCATAAAGCCCGGAGGGTTCTTGACGATCAATATTGCCGATATTCTGTGCTTTAAGGATGAGTCCATGCCGAAAATAATGGCGGAGAACGTATCTCGAAGAAAAATAGGAATCACGAGGGATGAGATACTAGACACGAAGAAGAAACATCCGACTTGGAATAGGTACGAACTCGCCGCGTATTTCGGCTGTAGCGAACAGACTATTGACCGCAGGCTGAACGGAAATAACGTACGGGGCGGAAAATACCAAGCGCAAACGCGCGTTTTCTTGGTTGGCAACCTCATTGAAGAATCTGCTAATAAAGCTGGATTTCACCTATATGATCGGCGCGTGTGGGTAAAAGATGCGTCGTGGGAAAATTCTAGATGGCATACTATTTCTTATCGCTCCGTTGACGAATTTGAGTATATCTATGTATTCTGGAAACCTGGAATTACTAAGGTCGATCGTCACCGACTTACAAAGAAGGAATGGGTAAACTGGGGTTCGAGAGCGGTTTGGGAAATCTCGTCGGTTCGTAGCAATGCCGATCATGATTCAAAATTTCCTGTTGAACTTCCGAGAAGGGCCATAAAGCTATTTTCGGAAGCCAATGACATTGTGCTCGATTGTTTCATTGGTAGTGGAACGACCGCTATAGCGGCAATTAGCGAAGGCAGGAGATATATTGGGATTGATAAGGAGGAAAAATCTGTAAAAATTGCACTCAATTCTATCTCCTCTTTTGGACATTATAGTAGTGAACCTGAACAGATAGAATTTTTCATTCGAGAAGTCGAAGAAAGATTTCAAAACAACACCCAGACTTAACCTTTGTCTCCATTCTACATTGGAATCTGAAAGGTATTTGCTGTGCCATTTACCGATAAAACATCCAAAGAAGTCGAATCACGATACATATCCATTCACTGATAGCAAAAGAGAAACTAATCTATTGATAGCAATAAAACATTTGTTCGTGAAAAGTAAGCGCGGAAATCCCATGCGTTCAGTTATGGCGTTTGGGGTTGGTCCAAATGGTATACAGGGAAACGTATATTGTCATCCTCTTCGACAGGTGTTAATCGTACCAACTCAATCTTTGACAGAATTCAGTTTGAAGCCTGGGGGCCTCCGAGAAAACATTGTCGTAGATGGGATAGATTTGCACAAATTGGAGTCCGGCACCCTTATTCAGATTGGAAGCGTGAGAATTAGGTTAACATTTCACTGTGAACCGTGCAGGAAGGTAGCGGCTAAAGTCAGTATCAAAAAAATAACACACAAGAGGGGAGTACTGGGCAACTTCCTTAGCAACGGTGTTATCAAGGTAGGCGATGCAGTCGCAGTAGGCGGCAAGAGTTTTGATGCTATCCCGAATCGCATTGATGACAGAATAAAATGGTATCTTGATAAACAGGAGAAACCTGTCACGGTTTCAAAACTGGTATTTGATATTGGTTTGCCGAATTCTTACTGTCGGGCAATACCTAACCTAGTCAGAAACAGGGATGACATAAGTACAGAGCCGATTCTTTACAACAGCAAAAGCAGAAGGCAATGTGTCGGTGGTTCAGCAACCGCACGCTGACCGTTATCTACGCTTTAACCTTGACAATAGGAAACTAAAACGCACCAGATGTGTTGACAGAGGAGTTTCAGGGCCGTTACTGAGAGTGCACCGCAGGTAATATCACAATTGGACAACTTTGCAGGGCACAACCTTAACTTTGAGACCGAACGATTGAGGCTACGCCCATTCGCAGACACTGATTCTGACATCGCGCTGCCGTTTTACGGAGATACTGATTTCCTGGTGGCTATAGAGGGGCAACATGCTGAGGAGTCTGTCACCGGGGAATATCTCAGACGTGCCGGGGATGAATTTGCAACATCGGCGAAGTCTGTTTACAGTGGATGAATTTGCAACTGGGAATGATTGCCAATGAAAAATCTATGCGCCTTCCGATCAGCATCTGGGATAGTCGTTGTGGGGGGAGGGTTATGGAATAGAGGTCGTGGGGTGCATGGTGGCATTTGCGTTTGAGGAATTAGGCATTGATCGACTCTGTGCCATGGATGTGTCGGCAGGCAATTTTCGCTCGGTAACGCTTTGGCGCTCGTGCGGCATGAAGGTCAATAGGAAGTTGGACAATGGAAACATTCTCGATTTTGAAATCACAAGAATTAGATACAGGTCTGTGCATCAAACCCAGCGTGCATGACGGAGTAGGCTATTCCTTCCTAACGAATCCCGATTCCTTCTCGCTGCAACACAGTCTTCAACCTACACGGGCCCGTGCTAGGGGGAGTCCCGCTCGTCGGCACCGTGTCGTCGATAGGCTTCAGCACATCTTGTTTTCTAATCAATCGATTGCTGTACTCCCTGCAACGAGAGCCAATCGTCTTATTGGATTATGACCGCTGACCAGTGGGATGGTGAATGAGAAACAGCGAGCGCAAATGTGCATTCCGTGCGATTAGGTCATTGGCTGGTAGTGGCCGGACTCGTGGTGCTATTCTTGGAATACCAGCGTGCGGCGTATTTCACTGATACTAAGCCGCGAACTGCAAAACACTAGAATTCGATTTGTGCTTGGGTGATGAAGTCAAGGATTGCACCATCCCCCGCTCGTAGAAAGCGCAGTATAGGATTGATTTGGATTCGCGCCTTGGAGTGAAAGTAAAAACCGACGTACGGGGTTATCGAAACGAGGGAATCCACGGTGTCAAACGAACTGTTGCCATCCTTGTACTCAAGTCTCCCTCCGTGTTCCATTGCAACAAGCCCATAAGCTTTGACTTCGCGTTTGTACACACCTGTGACATGCAAACCGATTATCTCAGTGTCGCTGTCTATCTGCGGCTTATCGGCGTATAAGCCCTCGGCTATGAGTTTGAGGTTCCCAATGTCGCACGAGACATCCGCGCCATAAGCGTTGAATCGCTCGTCAGCAAATGCAGGTAGAGGATTCTGGATTACCTGGACGACACCGTGTGACGATACATTGAATCCAAACGTTAAATCTTTGAGAGGTTCAAATTCAATTCGACCGACGACATCCTTAGCGTCATTATTGTCAGTTCTTGCTCCGGGACCAACACCCGATCCATTGAAAATGCCAATGGATAATTCCACTGATTTGATTGGATCCCATTCCGCGAGTAAACCGACATCCCTGCCAAGATAGTCTCGAAAATCCTCTCGAATATGAGTGGGACGTTCAATTATCCGCAAACGACGTGCGGGCAGAAGCCGCCCATAGCTAAACGGTTTTTTCAGTTGCCCCGCTTTAAGTGTCAAGCTACGGCCAATATCGTATCTCAAGTAGAGATCTCTGCCGCGGACCCCTGTTGTCGTTGCGTCAAATTCGATCCTCAGTGACATGTTCTTCTTCAATTCCGCCTCCAGTTGGAGACGGCCGCGTCGAACCTCGAAGGTTGTACGTGACTCGGCTGTGTCTCGATTTGTGGCTTGGAATTGAACCTGCGTGTAACCGCTGATAGTTACTTTGCCAACCTTAGATTTTACATCGGGTTTTTGAGCATGTGTGATGAGTGTCCACGAATCAGACAATGAGAGTAGCAGCACACAAACCAGAATGCAAAGTGGCTTGCAGAAGCAAAACCGAAAGCGCGAATCGTGTATTAAGTCACCTAACATAGCTACGGACACCGAACCGTTGTTCCATTCACCCCGAAGGCTTAGATCCTTAATGGCATTTTGAATTGGCTAATCAAGCGCCGAGGCAGCCTATTTCGACGTTGAGTGGTGCGTTCAGGGTTTTGACCCTCGACCGTGTAGTCTAAATTTTTGCCTCAAGCAGAGCGGCGAACCACTTAATCCGGACGACGAATCCATCCAACGGTCCAATCGTCCGGGCCAATCGCACCGATGAAAGAAGAAACCGAAAGATCGGCATTGGCGGGCACCAGAGCGGGAGACGTAGGCCGCGGTCTCCAGTCCCAATTGGGAGTGTCTTGAAGCAGCGGTTGTGTAATAAGAGTCGTTTGAGACTGCGCAATCTCCTTGGCGTCGTCGTCCAAATCGGGGCGATTGTTTGAAAAGATGTTGTGCGTGAATTTCATGCCATCAACGGCACTAGGGTTGTTCGCGGAAGTTGAATCGACCATTAGTCCCGCTCGTCCGCAATTCATAGTAATGCAGTTTGTAATTGTACCCGCGCTGCCATTTCTCAACAGAATCCCTTGGTTATCCATGCCGACGATGGTTGCATTGTGAATTTGGGGTTTGCTTCGTGGTTGGTGATTGGGGGCATCCGGATTATTGTCTCCTTCGATACCTCGATCAGAATAGCCATTTGCCTTATGACAGATGAGGTATTGAATTGTTCCCGAGTATCCCTGTGTCCAATCTATTCCATCATCTCGGAATCCCGAGACGACAATATGCTTAAGATTCACACTCCCACCGTACAACTCAATCGCGTCGTCAAGCACGTCAAATACTTGAAGATATTCGACGATTGTGTCTGCTCCGACATGTTTCAGACTGATTCCGTTCAAATGGCCGTCACCAAATGGCGAACCCGCGTATTCAATGCGCACATATCTGAGTACGCCGCTACTGTCGTTTATGTTTCCTCGCTGTTTGTAGTGACCTACGCCATCTCCATTCAAAACAATGCCTCCCCAGTCACCGGCGGACTGGCTGCCTTCCAGTTTGTCGCTCGTGAAGACAATCGGCGCGTCACGCGTTCCTTCGGCGATGATTTTGGCGCCAATCTCAACTTCCAACCATGAGCGGGGCGAGCTGGAGCCTTTAATCAGCGTACCGGGTTCAATTGTCAGAACCGTGCCGGAGGGGACAATGACCGCGCCTCCAGTAAGTGTGTACACATTGGTTGATTTGAGTGTCGTGCGTCCGATGATACCGGATAGTTCAATTACCGGTTTGCCCCCGGCACCACGCGAAGTGTTATATGCATGGCCAAGAGGTGCCTCCATGTCATTGCCACACCCGTTGAGGACAATTAGAAAGCCGAGCATGTAATGCGTTATCCGTTTAAGGCGATTCACAACGCAAAACACCGCAAGAGTAATAACGCTCATGGGAATCCTCGTGCGCCTTACCAATGGGCTGGGGAGTTGTAATCCCGTGTTCTCCGGAGTTTGATTGACACAGTGAGAAGTCTGGGGCATGCAACCGATCCCAATCCTTTCTATCGTAAAACCGTTAGTTTGCGCGTTGCGCGTTGATTTTCCGATGCCAGTGTGTAGAAATAAACACCGGAGGCTGCCAACTCGCCTAGCTCGTTCCGTCCGTCCCATCGGATAGCACGTTGAAAGTCAACGTAGCTGCCGGTTTCTCGAAACCCGAGGTCAATGTGTCGAACTTTTTGTCCCCGAAGATTGTAAATCGTCAGCAATAGTTCGCTCGGTTTCGACAACCGAAAGGGAATCCAAGTTTCGGCTGCATGCGGGTTGGGATAGTTCTGCATCAGGCGAATTGGCCCTGCAGGTGTTTCATAGTCACTGACGTTCGGCAATCCCGGCGTGGCCGAATTTAAAATCTCAAGAGCAAGCCCTCCATCGGGGATGCGCCCGTAGGAAACATCCGAATCCATCAGAGGGAACTCGAGCGAGTCTATGATTTTAACTCCCGAGTTACTTGATTCAAACAATCCTACTGATTCCGGATTGGCACTGAGACTGAAGTTCGCGTGTAGTTTGCCGGCGTTTTCATCCCTATCCGCCCAGATTAGGACAAATCCTTCGGCTGCAATCGTCACGGCGGGAAGACTCCATTTTGTAGGGTCGGTAAGATCGTCCGACAAAAACAGACCGTCGAGCCGAATCGGTTCATCTGTTGCGTTGTATAGTTCAATCCAATCGTCAAATTCCCCTGATTCATCGGCAATGGTACGGCGATTTCGGGTCATGATTTCGTTGATATACACCTGAGGCCGAATGTTTATCGCGCCAGGCGTCGGTGTTCTGAGAGTGTCCCACGGACCGTTGCCGTTCGGATGACGTCCGAGGGAAACGTCCGCTGTCTGCTTGCCAAACCGAAACGCATCAAGAGGCGTATTGAAATTCGCGTCTCTGTCGAAAAGCAGAATGCTACCGCCATTAGGCGACAACTTGAAATTCGTGTGCAATTCCCCCTGCCGACTTTCACCATCCGCCCAAACAATTACGAATCCTCCCGGCGGAACGTCCACGGAAGGGAATTCCCAGCGGTTCGGGGTAGAGGCTGTGTCGGACAAGTACAGTCCCCCAAGATTAACGACATGACAGCCGGAATTGTAAATCTCTACCCATGGATCGTATTCGCCGGCTTCGTCTCCCAACGTTGATCGGTTATCGACCATCAGCTCGTTAAAAGTAACGCTGTGTTCAACGCGAATGTTGGACTTGCCGGGCGTGGCGCTCGCACAGGATTGAAGGATATCACGGCCATCCGGATAACGACCCAAGGAGACATCTTCGGCCTGAATACCGAAGGCGATCCAGTCGATAATCGCATTTGCGTTTTCATCGGTGTCAAACATCCCGATTCCCTCACCGCTGGCACTCAGATTAAACCCTGCGTGTCCGGTGCCTTGTTCCAAATCGCCATCTAACCAAAAGAGCTGATAACCCTTTGGGGAGATTTCAATTCCGCGGATTTGCCATTTCGTTGGCTCGCGCATATCATCTGAAAGATACAAACCGTCCAGACTAATTGTTGAATTACCGCTGTTATAGATTTCGACCCAATCGTCGTATTCACCATGTTCGTCAGCAACTGTTTGGCGGTTCGCCGCCATCAATTCATTGATGTGCAGATGTCCGACAAGACTGTTGGAGAAGACGGACATTTGCATCCGCAAGCTATCCCAAATCCTTTCGTTTCCTTGCTCAGAGTTGCCAATCTCGACGACGTATTCATAGGATACGCCGGGAGGCAGATTTGCAGGCAATACTCTGGTCAGTTGGTACTTGAGATGTTCTAACGGTTGGAGTTGGATTTCATGGGGATTCGAGAATGCACCTGGGTATGCCGGTGCCCCTGCCAAAGATAATTTACTCCATAATCGTACCGTCTGAGGCATGTTCACCTCATTCCGCAGGTGTATCGTCCGCTCAAGCCGATCTCCTTTCACGAGTCGATGGTTGCCGGATTCAGCGTTCGCAGTCGCATCAAACACGACGGGCGCACGCCACCGGTTGGTTTTTCCAGGCGACGGATTGGGTAGAATATCTAACTCTCCACTGCCATCGGTAATCCTACCGTAAGTAACTTGACTTGTAAGATTATCGCCGAAGGCGGGATAGGTTATTTCATCCACTAGTCTGACACTACCACCATTTTCTCTCTCAAATAGACCGATGAATCCATCACCGTCGTTGATTTGGGGTGATTCCACGATGATGTGGCCATATGGCGGGATATTTCGGTCAGGGAGGGGAAATTTGGTAGGTTGCTTCTTGTCGTCGGAGAGAAACAACCCTTGCATGTTCACTGATTCCTTTGGACTCCAGTTGTAAATTTCAATCCAACCCTTGCGGGAGATTTCGTTAATGAAAAGGTTCACCGATGGCGGTGGAATAAAGTCGGGGATAGAGGTGCGGAGAAACTCATTTCGTCGCGTGGAAAAAGTCTTTATCCATGACAAACTCGGGTAAAACCATATTTCATTCTCAAGCCAACCCGGCTTTTTCACATCGCGTTCACCATCAAACCGGATGCTCTTGTGCGCGGTTTTGACGCGTGATACTCGCTCGGTATCGGAAAAATTGGTATCAAGTAATTCCAATAGGCGCAGACAATACATCCGTCGAAATTGCGGCACGCTCAGCACTCGATCGATCAAGCGATCCCACCAGTAGGGCACATCATACATCGGGCTGTTGCGAGTGCCTTGGTCAAGCGGCATATCTTCCTGAACGTAAGAAACATCCGGATCCCATGCAATGATTTCCCATTTCTTCCGATTTAAATCGTGGTAGAGAAAAAAGTTGTGCCCGGCAATATCCCAATTGCTGATAAGTTGGTTGGCACAGTACCAGTTCAAATATTCATCGATTTCAAGGACCTCCCAGAGCTTCTCGCGGATGAGGTGTTGCGGCGTAAGGTTGACCAATTCGACAAATTCTTTGAGATCTCCATCGATTCGACCTCGGTTGGTCTCCTTTTCCGCGAACTGTAGATAATCCTCTGCATTCGGTAATACGACGAGAAAGTCGAATGGTTTGTAGATATTCCCTGTGGGATCGCGTCCATTTATGCTCAGAAACCGTTCATCAATCTGATCGACCGCCGTATAAACCCCCATGTATTCATCGTTGAGACGTAGATGTACCCATTCCGCAGTCGGCGCCAATGCCCCCGCCCGTTGATAATCATCGAAAGCCAACTTGCTTCTCATCAGTGATGAGTCCCACGTATCACTTTGTAGGTTGAGCTTTTTTTTCCCTTGAAATAGTTGATTATCGTCGAAGATTAACTTGAAACTGGGCTTTAGCGCTTCGCGCCGTGCAGCGCCGCCTCGATGACGCATCCTCACGCCACGGTATTCTACGCCTTCATGGCGAAGGACCACAGGAACGGTTATATCGTCCCATATGTGTTGGCTCAAATGGATGAGGTGGCTTTCATCCGTGTATAAATCGTACACGGTCAATCCAGAATCGGAACGCGCGAGAATTACCACGGCTCGAAACTCGACACGAGCGCTGCGATTTCCAAAAAGGTCAATCGCACTTATCGCGTATTGATATATGTGGTGAGGTTTAACCGCACGGTCAATGTAGGAGGAAGATGGGCTGCGATCCAAGAGATGGAACTCCCCGTTTTCGGAGCGGTAGATATCATACCCGCCGATATCGTCTTCCGGGTTGTCCGTCCAGTCGAGAATCGCTTGGTCATATCCGCCCATGACTGAAAAATGGCGCGGCTCGCGAGGTGCTGCCGCGTCAGGAGCATGTGCAAAAACATAGATTGCAGAGAGTGATGGCTCCCCGTGTGTGGCAGAGAATCGGACATTTAATTGACCATCACTAACTTGTGTCGTAAATTGATAGTCAATTACGTAGTTTCGACGTACCTCGTTAAAAATGTCAAAGTCCGTAAGAACCCTTTTGTTCTCAATCCAAATGTCAAATATTCGTAAATTGCGCCACAAATGCTCAATTTCGCTGAAGTGTAGCTTGACACTATATGGGCCGTTCTGTACATCAAACCGATACTCCCTCAACCCGCGGCGGTCTTGCAGATACAAATCGTAATCTCGAGTGCCGCCTGATTTGAGTTGGTCGGGTGAATTGCCAATGTAGCCATCAACATACCCCGCGCCGTTGGCTGGCGTGTATGGCTGATCTCGTTGGTATAGTCTTCCTTGTTTCGTCGTGTACGCGACCTCCGAGCCAGTGTTGAACCCAATCTCATAGGCGGCGCACAGCGATGGAGTTAGAAGCACAAGTAGGACGACAAGGGGCTGAAGTATTTTCTGGATTAAGTTGCTCATGCTGGAATATGGAAGAAACGGACGCAGGCGACAGAAACAGGATTGAAGTGCGACCATTTGGTGTGTATGGAGGGAAGGCAGCGATGGTTCATCCGCCTCTGTTGAATTCCGACGCGAGTGCCGAGAATTCTGGTCTCTCAAGGATGTTTTAATCGCCGAAGGACTTTATTCTTCTCAAAAGTCAGTGAGATGTCTAAATACGTTCCGTTAACAAACCGTTTCTGGATATTGATTCAGGGCGTTAGGAACATGAATATGGTGCGGACATGAATAACTTTGGTCGTGAAGGGTTCTGACTTTTCAGAATGGAATCTCTAGAGACAACTTTGCGGTTCACTCCAGAAAGCGACGGAGTTCTAAATCAGTTTGTTATGACTGACCTTCTGCCAACTCGGTTTCCATCAGGTCATATATAATCTGGCGTCCTTTCTTCACATCCCTTCTCATTCTGCCTTTCGCGAATGCCATTTTCAACTTTATCAGAAAAGTATGGACGACATTCCTACCGCTAGGCTTGCCAAAATACCACGAAACACGAGTAGAATCCTCCGTCTCGGATAATTGCGTGGTTTGACGCATGGTCCCCCTAAAAGGAGTCGCAAAATCGGTTGTAAAATAATCGAAGGGTCTCCAATCCACAATCGTCTGTGTTTTCACCTGTTTTCCAAAAACACTATGCTGATCGCAACCAACTCCGATACGCCCTTGGCTTTTTCCTTTAATGGTCAGGTAGTTCGCACGCAGGCGTTGCCTCCAGCGCTCGGGTTCGGTTAGGTAGTCCCAGACTATAGCTAACGGTGCAGGAAAATCTCCGTCAACTCTAAAATAAAGATTATTCGTATCTGCGTGAATCCGCCGACTTTCCTCGGTACGCTTCCAAATAGAATGCAAATCATGGACAAAGCCTCCATGTTGTCCTAACTGATCATAAAATTCCGTATGGATTTTCATACCGTGTACCAATTCACCTAGAGACATGGCGTTAGCTGCCGCCTCCGTGAAGAATGCGTACGTTTCAACGCCCGTGGTTTTGGTAATTCGATTCCTTAGTAAAGTGTGAACTACCACCAAGTCTTCTCCAGTGAGTCTTTCAGCACCAGCGACCTCATTTACAATAAATGAGCCGTGATGCACGACTATACCTAGAGACAGTACTGAAATCTGTTCACATGCTTTACAGGAACAGGTGGTATTTTGGAGTATCTGTTCACGTTTTTTCGCGAATAAGCGGTAAAGATGCTCAACCATTTCAAGCAAGGTTTGTCCCTGCAAGATATCACCATCAAGGAGGCAAGCAAAGATTGGATCGGTTCCGAGTTCATGGATTTCCCAAGGAGTTTTGAGTTGTCCGATCAGGGTACCGAACAGCTCTCTCAAAGTGTTTTCAGCGTGTGCTAACTCTTCCGGGTCGCGAAATTCGGCGTAGCCTGTTATGTCAGCGACAAGGAGATAGCCTTGTTGTCTCACGATTCCCCCTTGATAGATTAGGATTCATGGTAAAAAACTGCATTATTGCCAAACAATACCATACCATAGTTTTTGGTGGAAATCAACAGATTAAGTATCTGGAAATTCTCTTAATTAGGAGCAGTTCTCCGGAATCAATCCGAGGTTTTGCTTCATCGGTTCCAATTCAAAGATGTGGAGCAATCCGATGCTTGGTTTGACGAGATTCTGTCTTCAGACGGACACTTTCAAGGTGAATCCATCGCCCGTCCGAAAAGTTTTAAGTTCCACCATGAATTTCCTGTGATATAATGAGCAATGAGCACGTAGGGACAGTTACAAAGCCGGGGTTCGAATACTGGAACATTGTGCCGAGGCGCGGCGTTGATACCTAATGGAGTCACGGACGACGCGGAACCACAGATTTCAGTCTGGCAGCCATCCGGCTCGTGACGTCGCAAACGAGGATAGAATGAAACTACTTTCAGTAAATGTGGCGACACCAAGGGATGTAGCGTATCACGGGAGTATGGTACGAACCGCAATATTCAAAGAACCGGTGGAGGGAAGAATTCTGTTGCGGAAATCGGGGTTGGACGGCGATGGACATGGTGATCCTGCCGTGCACGGTGGGATTGATAAAGCCGTGTACGCATATCCTATCGAACACTATGAACATTGGCAGCGAGAATTGGGACAAAATGAACTTCCGTTCGGTCAGTTTGGCGAAAACTTTACGATCAAGGGGATGTTGGAGGATGAAGTTCACATTGGAGATGTGTTTCAGATTGCTGGAGCACAGGTTCAAGTCACACAGCCGCGCGTGCCCTGTTTTAAGCTTGGATTGAAGATGGGCTGCTCGACATTTCCGAAACACTTCTTGGCAAGCGAACGATCGGGATTCTACCTCCGTGTCGTGGCGGAAGGACATGTAGGTGCAGATGACCGAATTGAGCGGATTAAGATTGATTCTGCCCGACTGAGCATTAAGGAAATACACCACCTGTATTACTTCGACAATCTCAATAGGCAAGGAATTGAGAGGGTATTGGACGTTTTGGCATTGTCAGATAGTTGGCGGCAGTCGTTTGAGGGATTCTTGGATAAATGCGGCAGCGTCCAAGATGAAAGGCATTGACCCCCGTTTTGAATCTATGAAGGCGACCAAGAGCGTAGCAGAAGCGCATTGTGTTTACAAACAAAAAGCCCCTTCTGCGAATCGCAGAAGGGGCTATTTTCATAACATCCCCGACGGGATTTGAACCCGTGTCGCTGCCGTGAAAGGGCAGTGTCCTTGGCCAGACTAGACGACGGGGACGTAAGTTGAGCCGTACAGGAATCGAACCTGTGACCACCTGATTAACCTACCACACTCACTCTCGTGAGCCAGACAAGTAAAAATCTGTTGTAGCCTGGACTATATCTTTACCCTCAGCATCACTAAACTGATAGGGTAGGACACGTATAGTCTCTGAGGAGCGAAGGAAGCGTAAAGTCTTCAAAGAAGACCCTTCTCCCTCGGATATCAGCTTAAGGCATACTGTTGATATCCCTAATCCAAGGCTCGATTATTCGTTGCCGCCTAGTCGGCGGATTAGCTTTCCTGCTGGTTGCCCAATCCTTTAGATTTTCACGCTATGCCGCGTACCAAAGGCTCTAAGGGGATTCCAGCATACGGTGTCCTCCACTTTACATGTTTCCATGTAAAGGCTCCATGTTAAAGTCAGATGCTCTACCAACTGAGCTAACGGCCCATAACCTCAACTTGTATGGAACAGAATGATACCGAATCAATTCGAAAAATGTCAACCTCAAAACATGGCAACTACATGGGGTAATTCATCTGCCTTCAGTCGTGCAACGTAGTTTAAAGAAGGTCTTCGCTACAAACAATTGTTTGTGTTCTCTCTTTACCGACGGAGATGAGGGCGGTGGGAACATTTAGAAAGTCCGCGATGAATGCGGTGTATCGTTTTGCGTTTTCCGGCAAATTTTCATAGCGTCGGACATCTACTGTTGACTGTTGCCAACCGGGCAATGTTTTGTAAACCGCCTCACATTCCTCAAGCACCCGCAAACTCGACGGGTATGTCGAAACCTCTTCGCCCCGGCGCTGGTAAGCAACGCAGACCCGAAGTTCATCAAGATGATCCAAGACATCAAATTTCGTCAAAGCGAGCCCGGTGAAACCGTTGACATGGGCGGCATAGCGCAACGCCACAAGGTCGAGCCACCCACAACGGCGTGGACGTTGTGTCGTGGCACCGTATTCCTCACCCATCCCGCGAATCTCTTCATCTAAATCTGGCGGCATCTCCGTCGGAAACGGGCCGCCCCCAACACGGGTGACATACGCCTTTGATACGCCCAGAACTCGATTTATGGCTTGAGGGCCTACACCAAGTCCGGTACAAACAGCACCGACCGTAGTATTGGAGGAGGTGACGTATGGGTACGTCCCAAAGTCGATGTCAAGCATGGTGCCTTGTGCACCCTCGAATAAAATCCGCTTTCCGGAGATTAATGCGTCATTTAGCAATTCAGGCGTGTCGGCCACGTAAGGTGCAAGCTGTTCAGAATATGCGAAATACTGCTCCAGCAGAGCTTGCCGATCGATTTCACCGCCAATTTGGTCGAGCGCGTACCCCTTTGCAGCAAGATTGAAATCAAGTTTCTTCTGGAAGAGTTCAAAATCCAGCAGATCTGCAACCCGTATTCCTGCGTGACGGTTCATTTTGTCGGAGTAGGTTGGGCCGATCCCCCTTGCCGTCGTGCCAAGTTTAAGCCCGCTACCGAGGTCATCCCAAGATTCCATAATCCTGTGATAGGGCAAGATTAGGTGTGCACGGGAACTAATCTTCAACCGATCACCTACATCGACGCCGCACGCTTCTAAATCCGAGATTTCGCCAAACAGGGTCTCCAAGTTGATGACGACGCCGTTACCGATCACGTTCACGGTGTTGGGATGCAGAACGCCCGAGGGAAGGAGATGGAAAACAAACTTGTCCTCTCCGATAACGATAGTATGCCCGGCGTTGTCACCGCCCTGATACCTTGCGACAATGTCTGCTCCCTCCGCAAGGAAATCAGTGGTGCCGCCTTTGCTTTCATCGCCCCACTGAGCGCCCAATATGACTGTGTTCGCCATGAATCATGTCCTCAACAACATTAAATGCTGCATTTCAGCTGAGACTAACGCTTGGAGAACTGGTATCGTGCCCGTGCGCCTTTCTGTCCGTACTTTTGACGTTCGACCATACGGGAATCACGGGTTAGAAACCCAGCCTTTTTGAGGGTGGGTTTCAAGGAATCGTCCGCTTTAACGAGAGCCCGTGCCAAACCGTGTAGAATCGCACCCGCTTGGCCCGAGATTCCGCCTCCACGTATGTTTACAATCACATCGTAGTGACTGCTTTTCGAAACGAGTTCAATCGGTTGTCTCGCATTTTGGACATGATCCGCTCGGTCAAAATATTCCTCAAGCGGTTTCTTATTCACGATAAATTGGCCGGAACCTGGAATTAACCTCACGCGCGCAACTGAGGTCTTACGTCGTCCCGTTCCCCAATACTGTTCGATAGCCATACCTTGACCTCAATTCAAAGATTTATGTTTTCGCCATAATTGGAGTTGCTAGAACTCATTCGTGTCGGCCTTCAATCACACGCATGCGAGTTGGTTACACGTCCAAAATCTGAGGCTGTTGTGCTTGATGCGGATGATTCGGTCCGGAATAAACTTTCAATTTCTTGATGAGTTTTTCTCCCAGACGGTTTTTCGGCAGCATTCCCTTAACTGCACGGCGGATAATCACTTCCGGTTTCAGCTCCATCTGTTCGTTGAAAGTCCGGAATTTGTCGCCGCCCGGGTAACCACTGTGGCGAAAGTACGTCTTCTGTTCCGCTTTGTTGCCTGTGACGACGACCCTGTCGGCGTTGATTACGGCGACGCGAAATCCTAAATCGGCATGCGGTGTGAAAGTAGGATGGTGTTTGCCTCTTAGCACCGTCGCAATCTGAGTTGCCAGACGCCCAAGTACCTTGCCACCTGCATCAACTATATACCATCTGACGTCCTCATCTGAAACAGCGTCAGATTTGGGAAAATATGTTTGCATCCGAAGTCCCATATCATTACCTTCTACATTCGTTTAACACTGGAAGCGCCATCAACCGGTGGTCGCACGAAACTCTCTACTAATTGTCTTGTGACTCTTTTCGCTACCGCTTAACATGTATCGGACGTTGCGCCGTACTTTGTGCAGATCGGAGAAATTCAGCTTTCAACCGACCGAGATTCGAGTTTTGTAATGTCCACGATAAATGTGACAGATCGCACCCGCGCTTTTTGAAGCCTTTCACTATGTCGGGTGGAACAAAGCGGCCGGGGCAATGGAAACTATAGGCACAACAGCGCGTAATAATATCACCAACGACGCTGCATTGTCAAGGCTAAATCTGTGGTTCCAAGTGGAATGGCAAGTATTCTTGATGGGGCGTTGACGGCGAGGTATGATGGAGGTACGGAAGAATGGAAGCGAGGAGTTGGTACGGGTCTCGAGAATTTCATCTGAGGCGCGTCGGCACTTGTCAGAATCAGTGAGTTCTAACGCACTCACCATCCATTGGCTTGATCGGATTAAAAGGTGGATTATCATGACATCTGCACTAGACGGTAACCTTTTGTGATGAAACCCCATATTGAGAAAGAGATAATGCGGAGAATTCATGATTTCAAGCTGAGGGATAGCGTGTGGCCAACAACGAAAATGGCTTAGGGAAGGTGGGTGTGGAGATGCCTCATTTGCCAGAAGCGCTTGGACAGCGACGGGAGTTTTCCTTACAATAGAGTATAGACATAGGTGCCCTGCTCACAAAGGAAGTTACGGCACACGACGAATTTCTATCACTTGTGATTTTTGGGCCCGCAAACCGACAGTTTGGGGTACGGAATCGAATCCAACACGCAACCTAAATAAATAGCCATTACGAGGTTCTTAGGTGTTTAGCTGTGTAAGAGCTATGGAAGTCACGACATACGGCGTATGCCTACTACCATGTAAATCACGACTTGAAATTGACGTTAATTAGTGTTATAATCCCGCGATTAAGGTAGACTGCCCTGATAACCCCGGCGAACATCTCCTCAAGCAACCAAAGTATCTTCCATCTTAAGGTACTGCCCCAATTTTGAAAAGACCTGTCAGGCGCATCTCTAATGTACAGCATTAGGCAGCGTAGGAAAAAAGATACAACAGATGACCAGCATTCCCCCCATTTTTCTTCGCAGTGAGCACTCTGCGCTCCTCAAGCAATACGCTGCTAAACATCTGCCGTACACCTACAATCAGTTTAAACAAATTGAAATGCATTAGAAGGTGGTGCGGGCACGGCGAATGGCAATGGTGTCGAAAACAGATATAGCGGTCATTACCGTCTATGGTATGACGTTGTTGGCGTTTTGGTTGTATTCCCGCTCTGCGTCGTTGTGGTTTATCCACATCAACTTTGTGATTGCGGCGGTCATTTTTGGTTACGGGATTTGGAAGGAGCGAGAGGCCTTGCGACATCTAGAGCAGAGCGTAATTTTTGGTGTTGTGGCATCGCTTACCTACATCCCATTGGATTGGGGACTTTCCCGGGGCGTTCAATTCATCATTTATTTGCGTTCCGATTTAGCCATAATGCCTGCTGCTCCCTTGTGTGTGGTGTTCACATGGATGATCGCGAATTCTTCGATTATCTACTTGTATTTTCGCGTGAACTCCATTACGGCGCGCTCCGTTATTTCGGCCGGGATTGCCGGAATCGTTGCGTTTGTCGGCGTTTTAGTTCTAGACCAATTTGCATCCGCTCGATTCCTATGGCACTGGAACTCTACGCCTTTGGCTGGAAAATATACAGTTGATTTTCCACAGATTGGATCGACTCCTGTTTTTGTACCTGTCAGTTTACTCTTGACTTTCGTGTTATCACCCTATTACTTTTACAAGCGTCAACATACGATTGTCGCCGGTATACGATGCGGAGTATTTATGGGTACGATGTTGTTCTGCGGATTTGTCCTATTTTTAGCGCTTTACCGTTCGGTTTAACCGTTACGTCAATCAATCGCGATGAAGGTAAATTTAAGGGTGATTCATGATGAATATTAGGAGCGACGATGATTAGGTCAACTACTATCCTAGCTGTACGCCGTGACAATCAAATTGCTATCGGGGGTGACGGACAAGTGACCTTAGGTGATACGGCAATTAAGCATGGCGCCAAGAAGATTAGGAAAATTCATGAAGATAGCGTTCTGCTCGGCTTCGCAGGCTCGGCTTCGGACGCGCTTACTTTGTATGAGAAATTGGAATCAAAATTGGAGCAATACCGGGGGAATCTACAAAGAGCCGCTGTTGAGTTGGCAAGGGATTGGCGAAGCGATCGCGTGCTAAGAAGGGTTGATGCATTGATGATTGCAATGGATGCTGAAGGCGGGTATCTTATTTCTGGAGCCGGAGACGTAATCTCTCCGGACGACAATGTATTAGCCATCGGGTCCGGAGGATCCGTCGCGCTCTCCGCAGCCAAGGCGTTGTTGAGTTTTTCTTCGCTAGCAGCCGAGAATATTATTCAAGAAGCATTGAAGATTACGAGCCGAATTTGTATCTATACCAATGACGAGATTGCGATTGAATCTATTGAAGCCTAATTGCCGCTTGGGAAGAGCATTCATTATCAAATTACACGTCAATTAATGACTAAACCGGAGGGATATATTGGATACACACAAGCCCCCAACAGAGAACAAGACACTGCATGATTCTCTCACGCCAAAACAGATTGTCGCTGAACTTGACAAATATATTATAGGCCAATCCGAAGCCAAACGTTCGGTTGCCATTGCACTTCGTAACCGGGCGCGTCGACAGATGCTTGACGAGGATATTCGAGACGAGGTGGCTCCCAAGAACATCATTATGATTGGTTCCACGGGAGTAGGAAAGACGGAGATTGCTCGTCGATTGGCGAGACTGGTTGACGCACCGTTTATCAAGGTAGAGGCATCTAAATATACCGAAGTCGGCTACGTTGGTCGTGACGTGGAATCAATGATTCGCGATTTAACCGAACTCGCGGTTAACATGGTGAAAGCAGAACAGACGGAGTCCGTGAAGGAAAGAGCACTTGAGCAAGTGGAGGAACGGCTCCTGGACTACATCTACCCGCCGCCAAGTTCATTGAAGAGTAACCGGGAAGACGAATCGAGTGAAGGGGAGGAATTCGCCGACAGGGGCCATCTCGAAGGGGAATCTCAAGAGATGCCTGAATTATCTGCCGGGATGATAGAAATTGCGGATGAACCGGAAGAACCGGAGTCCGTTCGAAAACAGAGAGAGGAACGGTATCTAAGAACTCGAGAAAAGTTTCGCAAACAGCTTCGTGATGGAAAACTTGAAGATAAGCCAGTTGAAATCAGTGTCAAAAATCGCACAGCTCCTTTAATTGAGATTTTCTCGCCCGGCGGAATTGAGGAGATGGACATTAATTTCAAGGATGTGTTCGGTGGACTAATGCCTAAACAGACGAAGACTCGTCGATTAACAGTCTCCGAGGCCCGCCAAATCTTAATGCAGGAAGAGGCTGAAAAATTAATTGACATGGACAGTGTCGTGGGCGAGGCAGTTTCGCGCGTAGAAGACACAGGGCTTGTTTTTCTTGACGAAATCGACAAGATTGCCGGTAGAGAATCTAAGTCGGGACCTGATGTTTCCCGGGAAGGCGTCCAACGCGACATTTTGCCGATAATTGAGGGGTGCACGGTGGCGACCAAATATGGCATGGTACGCACCGACCACATTTTGTTTATCGCGGCAGGGGCATTTCATATGTCTAAACCGGCGGACCTCATTCCCGAGTTGCAGGGGCGTTTCCCGATTCGCGTTGAACTTAAGAGTCTAGGAGAAGGCGACTTTAAGCGAATTCTGACGGAACCCAAGAACGCACTCGTGAAACAGTATATTGCCATGATGGAGACCGAGGAGTTGAATATTTCGATTCGCGAGGATGCCATTGATGAGATTTCCGCACTCGCATATCGAGTCAATGAAGCTGTCGAGGATATTGGCGCGCGCCGCTTGCATACCATTATGGAAAAACTATTCGAAGAAATATCGTTTGAAGCCCCGGATCTTGAGGATAAAGCTATCATGGTTGATGCAGAGTACGTCAACGGGCAACTGTCCGACATTGTGAAAGACGAAGACCTTAGCAGGTATGTTTTATAATTTGAAGGTTTCAAACGGGGGCAGGCAGTTACAGAAGTATCAAGAGTTTTGTTGCACCACCAAAATCTCAACGAAGCCGGAATGACCAAGCGCGGCTTGCAATGGATGGAGATTAAATGTAAACCGCATCAACAAAAGGGGGTAACAATGGGAATACTAGATGGCAAGACTGCGCTGGTGACCGGCGGCGGACGCGGAATTGGCAAGGGTATCGCATTAGAGTTAGCCAAGGAGGGCGCCGACATAATCATCGCCGAAATTGACCTCGACAACGCTGAAAACACGGCAATCGAACTCCGAGAATTAGGGCGAAAGGTTACGGTTGTCGAGATGGACATCACGCAGGAAGTATCTGTAGCGTCGGCGGTTTCGAGCGCGCTTTCCCAACACGCCCATGTCAACATTCTGGTTAACAACGCAGGCGTCATTGGTGACCATGTCGTTGGGGACGAAGTTCAATTGGAAGATTGGGACAAGTGCTACGAAGTCAACCTGAAGGGAATCTGGGTAGTAAGTCGTGCGATTATAGGCCACTTCAAAGAGATAGGCGGCGGCAAGATAGTGAACATCGCCTCCGTCGCGGGTCGGCATGGCAGCGGCATGCATGCCGACTATTCAGCATCGAAGGCGGGCGCTATCAGCGTTACGCAATCTTTGGCAAACGAACTCGGCCCATTCAACGTTAATGTCAACGCAGTCTGCCCGGGCGTGCTGTGGACTTCAATGTGGCGGCAACTGGAGGGGATGTACTCTCGCGACGCATCGGAGGAGAACGTAAATCAGCGGAAAATCTTTGAAGGGTTGATTAAAGATCGCTGTGCGCTTAGCAGGGAACAGACACCGGAGGATGTCGGAATGCTCGTGGCTTTTCTTGCCTCAGAGCGGTCGCGCAACATCACCGGCCAAGCCATAAACGTGGATGGCGGAATGTTAATGAATTGACAGTAGAACGCATCAAAAGTCTAATGACACACATTCCAACCCTCAGCAATCCCTTTGAGAGTCCGAGAACAAATAGCTGCAAACTGCTCTTGGGGATGCAGAAGCAATCGCAATCTAATCCAACCAAATATCGGGATTTAGTCCTACGGCGCGAGCTTCGTCACAGATGGCTCCCCACGTTGTTTCGTCAATCGTGATTCCCTCGGCGGATTTGCGTTCGGCAGTCAGGAACTCCGGCTCACCCGGCGTCAAAATTTCCGAGAACCCGGGAGCGACACGGCTTGACTTGACGTGCACAATCAAATCCTCAATTTCCTTATAATACGTCTCCAAATCGGTGAAATGGTCGATATTATAGACAGTGAAGAGAACCCCATTGCTGACCATCTTTGTTTCGCCCGCCGCACAGCCTTGGCCACTCAACGCCCCGCCTAAGAGTTCCACAACAAAACTCAGTCCGTATCCCTTGTAGGCGACAACCCCGCCCATTGGGAGAATCGCGCCCGGCGGCTCCGCCTTAAACGCCCGCGGATGTGTCGTCGGGTTGCCTTGACTATCAATGAGCCAGCCTTCGGGTACTTCCTTTCCAGCATTTATGGCAACTCGAATTTTCCCCTCCGCCACAACCGAGGTGGTCATGTCAACAAGGAGTGGGTTTTCGTCACGGCGCGGCGCAGAAAAGGCGATCGGGTTGGTCGAAAGTCGGCCATCAATTCCGCCGTAAGGGGCAATCTGGTAGCCTAGACGTCCGGCATTGACAAAAACAAGCCCCATCATTTCAGAGCGTGCTGCCATCAAAGCGTACGCCCCAGCCCGTCCGACGTGGCTGGTATTGCGCAACACCACCGTGCTGGTACCATATTGGCGCGCTTTCTCCATCGCTAAATTCATGGCGAAATTTCCGCCAATTTGACCGAGCGCGCCTTGGGCATCCACGACGGCGGTACAGGGGTTTTCGCGGACGATCACAGGCGTGGCGCGTGGCTGATAGGGGCCATTTCTGAGGGCTTTGGCATACTCGGCATACCGAATGGCGCCGTGCGAGTCGTGTCCAAAAAGGCTCGATTCCACGAGATGGTCTGTCACCGCTTGAGCGTCTTCCGGTAAGCAGCCTGCAGCTTCAAACAGGTCGTAGCCGACTTGCCGTAGAGTTTCCGGATGGAGGGTGGGCATAATGAATCCTTTCGATTTGTAGATTTTGAGAAGTCAAATAAAAATATCTCAATGATTCAACAGTATGTAATATAAAGTCAGGTAGGAACACGCTCATAAATTATGCTCCAAAGGAACCACATCTGATTCTAGGAAATTGATTTCATCAAACCGAATATGAGCTCCGCAACATGGACAGCAACGTGTGTCCGTCACACACCAGAAGCCCAAGCAGGGCGGCGCCTTAGACAACGAGCAGAAAAAATCAGCGAAAAATGTCCACGACCAAGGAACACTTTCTCAACACCTGTCACGGAGCGCCAAACGAGTGTCATTTGATGTGGGAGTTATTCCAATAAGGACGTTAACGTCGTGACCCATGCCGCTCCGCTGGAGCGGGAAAACCTATCAACGTTTTTCTACAGACATATCACTCCGCTGGAGTGAAAACCATACTGCGAAGGAACACTTTTACAATGCCTGTCATAGAGCGAAAAACGAGTGCTTCTTATCCGAGTGGGGTTGATAGGACAGTGAATCCGTTTACGGCATTGTGTAATCGTCAGGGTTGTTCTTCCGCCAATTTGGAAGGTATCCTTGTATGTGTCCAAAGCCGTAAGAGGGACCTATTTGATTCTCACTTGACCAGGGCCAGGCTTGTCCACCGATGAGACGGAATTCATCACCTTTGCCGCATAACCAATAGAACATGTGTGCGACGTATCTTGCTAAGCCGTGTCCACCGTAATCCGCTGTCTGAAAGTCAAATTCCGGTTCCTTTTTCCAATCTCGTATAGGTGGTACCGTTCGCCAATAACTGTATTTCAGCATGTGGCGCAACCCTTTTGCCGTGGACTCACCGCGGCGGTGGAGAATATTCTGAGAATGGATAACAAACGAACCCGCTGGACCTTCAGTTGAAACACTTTTCTCGGCAATGTCTCGGCTTGTTGAGCGAATGTGTGAACCGGGTAAGAGATCTGTCGGTCCCATTTCCAGCGGTGTATCTTGCGGAAAGTAGAAAACTTCGAGAAAATTGATTTCGGGGCCAAAAATGTGATCGGCATCGTGATGCCACCCCTGTGCAGGCATTGGGCACTCAACACGGTGGTTACTTACCAGCACCGGTAATCCGACGTTCATTCCGAGCAATGAACGCAACGCTCCGGCAAGTTTTCGATTCAGCAGGACATGCTCGATGTACCAGTCCTCAAGCAGGATAGAACTCGGTTCATGTGTATCCCTAATTCGCTCTAAATCGGCATGTGTCATCCCATCGGGCATGAAACTCGGAAATATGGGCACATCGCCGTTGAGGTAGTCGTCGGAAATATGGGCACATCGCCGTTGAGGTAGTCGTATGCCCGTTGATTAATCTCGTCAGGCACGCCCCCATGAAGTTGCAAATATCCATCGCGGCAGAACTGCAATACTTGTGTATCGGTGAGTGTCGGTACACAATCAAAGGTGCGGTTGACCTCGTCGTATTTCATCCTTGATTCCTTCACACGTCTTATTTTTCCATTCTAAAGACACCGATTCTGAAGCCGTATCTCTTATAAAACGCAACGACATCCCTTGTTATGATCGGGTGCGTCCAGTCTAACTTTCTTATCCGTCCACCATAATTTTAACCAAGTTATGTCGACCTCACGCGGTCCTGTCTAACACGATTCTTCGCCCCACACGCTTGACATGGAGTTTGTTAGTTGCTGAAAGACTTGCTGAACCGTTACTGCATCGACCAAGGCGCAACTTTCCGCTCCGCAACCGCCGGGGTTTTTCCCGGGGTGACACGGATTACAACCGAGATCCAAATCACTTCGCACCACAATATGTTCCTCGCCATAGGGGCCGCTCCGATAATGGTTCGTGGAGCCGAATACGGCGATGACCGACGCGCCAACCGCGGCGGCAATGTGCATGGGTCCCGAATCATTCCCAAGATATACATCGCAAGCCTCAATCAGGGCGGCAACCTGTCGTAAGCTCCGGTTTTTAACGACAGCAGGCTCAAAATTCAGCGATTCGGCAACTTGGGCTTGCAACGAGGATTCGTCGGGGCCAGCGAACAGCATGATTTGGGCGTTCCATCTGTCGTACAATACATCTGCAATCCGGGCAAAATTCGTCGGTTGCCACAGTTTGTACCTCCAATTTCCGCCGGGATGAATGGCTACAATCGGTCGATTGCGCTCTATGTTATTTTCGCTCAGGAATTTGTCGCGGTCAACAATCTCCTGATCGGTAAATTGAAGCTGAGGTCGCGCACCGACGGTGTCAACTCCATGCAGTCGCAGCACTTCAAGGTAGCGAGCCACGGCATGTATTTCGCTGCTTCTCCGTGCCATCCCCCAACGTGCCCCGCCAACAAAGCGTGACCAGAGACTGTCTCGGAGATTTATGACCAGATCGAATCGCTTGCTGCGCAACGAGCCGACGAGGCGACATTTTCCTCTCCAGCCGGCATGATTGCCCCGATTGTCGTAGACGAGAACATCGTCAATGCCCGGATCTCCCTCAAGGAGTTGAAAGGCTCGGGTGCCGACGAGAAAGGAAATCTGGGCGTCCGGAAAATGACGGCGAAGCGGGGCGATTACCGCTGTGGAGAGGGTCGCATCGCCAATAAAACTGAAACTGAAAACCAATATATTTTTAATCATGCCCCAAGAAACGTGGCGCGCGATAGGTCTTGCAGTGATGAACCCATCAACTCCGAGTTAGAACAGATCGTCCCTCTCTTCGGCAAACGTCTCAATCAGATTGATCGCGATTCCCAAGCCATCTTCCGCACTGATTTTTTCTCCTAACACCCGAGCTTTTTCCGCCATTGACTTGGAAGAGACCGTCTCACAGATGCGCCGTGCCAACCTTCCGGCAGTCATATCGCAACGGTAAAGCGGTCTTGGCGCAACTCCAATACTGTGCAGTCTTTTACCCCAATACGGCTGATCTGCAAGGTGTGGAATTACAATTGAGGGTACTCCGGCACGGCAAGCGGACGCGGTAGTGCCCGCACCGCCGTGATGCACCACACATGTCCCTTGACGGAAGAGGAAATCGTGTGGGACGTATTCGGCGAAACAGATGGACTCTTGCGGCTCGGGTAGCTGCAATTTGCCCCACCCCGCCTGAATTAGCGCGCGTTGTCCGCTCAGTTCCACTGCTTCGATGAGAATTCGCGTTGTTTCGGCTCCCTGTGTGCCGCCCATTGAACCGAACGATATGATAACGGGGCGCGCCCCGCTGTTGAAAAAGTCTTGCAGCGCAGATGGAACTTCGTACTCGGGATCGTCGAGAAACCATGTGCCGGTATATCTGTGGTTCTTAGGCAAATCCGATGGAGGCGGACTAATATGCGGCGAGGCGGCGAGCAGGTTCAGTTGCCGTGAATACATACCTTCGATTCCAACCAGTTTCCGCTTTCGCCCGCCCACGGAGGCTATAAACTCGTTAAAGACCGGATCCGCCCACTTTCGTATCAGCCATTCCGCAACGATCCATGCGAGGCGATTCAGATGAGGTCCAAGGTTGGGTACCGGATAAGGCGAGTCGTCGGCAGTCTTGATAAACCCCGGACAGTAACTTACAGTTAACCAAGGGAGTTTATTTTTGATTGCCGCTTCTTGCCCGGGTACATCGGCTGAATGACAAATCACGAGGTCGTAGCCCTCCATTCCTCGTAAGCAGTCTTGATACCACACGTCAGCATCTGCCAAGATTCCGTCTTTCACAATTCGAATTGCCGATTCAAGCGGATTTTTTATCCGGACCAAATCGTCCATGAGACCGTGAAACTGATCGAAGTTGAAGGGGATACCAACAGCGTAAAAGTCAACCCCGACCTCCTCGAATCGGTTTTGATAAAGGTTGGACGCACATACCCGAATATCGTGGCCAGCGGCGACTAACCGTTCCGACAAGGCAACAAATGGGTAGACATCACCGGCTGTTCCCCAAGTGCTCAATACGATTCGCATGTCAACTTTAATTTGCGAAATGCGAGAATCACACTGCCGTTCTCCCCATTTTCTCGGTGCTAATTGGACGAAAGTCCGCTTACCCTCCGTGCAACTTCGTTCCACACTACATCGACCGGCAACTTTTTGGTGCATTCCCAGCCGATTTTGCATTTATGTGCACTGCATGGCCAGCAGGGCATGTCGCGCCTCACGATGGTAGCTCTTGCACTTAGCGGCTCCCAAGCGACATGATCGGTGGGACCGAAGATTGCCACCATAGGCACGTTTAGGGCGGCAGCGATGTGCATTGGGCCGGAGTCGTTGCAGACAACGAGGTTGCAATGTTCCATCAGGGCGGCGAGATTGCGAATAGATGCCGGTGCATAGGCGATCGGCGGGTGGGTCATAATTTTCTGTATATGCCGCGTCAGGTGCGCTTCGTTGGGACCTCGCAAGATTAGGATTTTTGCATTGTGTTCACTCGCCAACCAATCAGCTAGCCTAGCATAATTTTCGCTGGGCCACTGCTTATCAAACGTACTCCCGCCAGGGTGGAGACAAACCAAAAAATCGTTGGGGTGAATGCCCCACTCCACAAGTTGCCCTTTTGCAAATGAGACTTCATTTTCCAGCAAGTTGAAAACAAGCTGCCGATTGTCTTTATCCGTGCAGATAAGACGCATCAACTCAAGATTCCGATCTACCTCGTGAACATGCCCTTTCTCGTAGCTTCCCTTCCATTTGTGCGTTAATGCCCCTTTCGCGTGCTTATGGTAGCGTCCCAATCGGTAGCGCGCTCCCGAGAGTAGCGCAACGAAGTTCGACCATGAAGCAGTACGCATGGCAATGGCGAGATCGAATTCCTCTTGACGCAGATGGCGATAGAATCTCAATCGATCGCGCAGTCGCCGGTGAGTACCCTCTCGGTCAAGAATCAAGACTCGATTGACGTGAGGATTTCCGGTTAAAACCGGTGCATTAAGTGGTTGGGCGAGTACGCAAATCTCCGCGGCAGGGTAATTCTCGCGTAGCAGTGCGATTGCGGGTGTGGAGTTGATCAAATCACCGATGCCGTCGTTGCGAATGACCAAGATCTTGTTAATGTTGGGGAGCAATCGATCAGACATTGGAAACGGGACATTCAGGAGGCGGTTAAAATCTTGAATTTCTCTATTATTTTTCGGATGGATAAAGTTGCTGCAATCTGAATCATGCAGATTTTATCATATCACACGGGGTGAGGTTCATCCAGAAAAAAGAGAATAAGGTTTTGATGCTTTGCTTAGAATATCAACTGCGACGGAATTCCAGTTGTCTTGTACCATCTCTCAAGAACACAAATGGGTTGATAGTGCAGATTGCGAGAAGAAACTTATGTGGAGTGGCATGAGAAGTCTTGTCTTTGTGCAACGCTGACAGTGCAGGGAGATCTCTATCGCACTCGCTATTCACTCGCTTGATCTCGGCTTCCCGTGGATGTAAACGAAATATTTCAATCGACATGGGATTTACCGCGGTCAATTGGAGGGAGTTTTCTCGGTTATCCCAAATCCCGTCGCAAATCTTCTTCCGGTGCCACATCCGCAACTGTGCCTGGGGGGTAATCGTACCATCCCGGATCGTCGTAGTTGGCGAGATGCTCGCGGACCTTTAGAATAGTAAACATCCCGCCCATTGTGATGTAGTCAAACGGACCATATGCACCGACCATAGGTATGCTATTCTCGGGTACCTCCATGTGGCCTGATTCTACGTGAATCCCGTGATCGCCCATGCCATGCTCGCCCATGGTCATGTAATTGGGCAGAAGCTTGCGCACTTTCGTATCAAGGCCGTCTTTTTTTATACCGACCACATTCGGAAAGTCGTGCCCCATTTGGTTCATGACATGATGTGTCATGTGGCAGTGCATCGCCCAGTCGCCGGGTTCGCTCGCAACAAACTCAATGTCGCGTGTTGCGCCGACGGGAACAAGGGCTGTGGTTTCGGGCTGCTGCGCGGAGGCGGGAATCTGTCCGCCATCGGTGCCAGTTATCTTGAAGAAATGCCCGTGAAGGTGGATGGGATGGTGGTCCATTGCACTCAGATTCCCGAGTCGAATCCGTACCCTATCGCCCAGCTTGGCAACCAGCGGTTCCGTACCGGGATAGCATTTTGCGTTCATTGTTAGTACGTTGAAATCGGTCATCTCGTTGGGATTGGGTGTAGACATTCCAGGATCAATGCGCCATTCACTTAGCATTATCGCGAAATCGCGGTCAACCGCATAATCAGGCTTAGGTTCTCTTGGATGGAAAATCATCATCCCCATCATTCCCATCGCCATCTGCGTCATTTCGTCATGATGGGAATGGTACATGAACGTGCCCGATTGTCGTACCGTCCATTCGTATTTGAAAGTTTCACCCGGCTGAATGGCTCGTTGAGTCAATCCTCCAACGCCATCCATCCCGGCTGGAAGAAACACACCGTGCCAGTGGACGGTGGTTGGCGCCTTGAGCCGGTTTGTTACGTATATCCGAATGCGATCGCCTTCCACGGCTTCTATGGTGGGGCCGTGTACACGGCCGTTGTATCCCCAGCATTTGGCATTTAAACCGGGGGCAAATTCATTGGATACCTCCTCCGCGATTAGGTGATACACCTTGACCCGATCTACAATCTTCCACGCGAGCGACGTACCGCTCGGTGTAATTACCGGTTTATAGTGCTTATTGGGATGCCCCGGTTCTAGCATTGGACGGTTAGCGTCGCCTGCGTACGAGTTTTCCCAACGGGTTTCCATCGCATCTGACCGTGACGCCCCCAAGGCGACGGCGCCGCCAGCGAGCGCACTCGTCTTTAGTAAATCTCGTCGATTCATTTCAATGTCCTCCGTGTCCGTTTGTCAATGTGGCTTCGGACGAGCCATCGGGTAGTGATTCAGTGTTAGCGAACGATGATATAGATCCAATTACCGATGTTGATTTTAACAGTCTACCGGCTAGGATTTGGTCCAGTTCAACGCGTGCCGCATGATAATTGCGGAGTGACTGAACATACGTTCGTCCAGCACCGATCTCTTGCTGTTTTGCCAGCAAAAGCCGAGGCGTGCCAACCTGCATCGCGTTATATTGCAACTGAACCCGCTCAACGATATCGTGTCGTAAAGGAAGTATCTCATTCTGATAATACACTGCAGCTAGTCGAGCGGTTGCCAAGCGGCGGCGGGCGGCACGGGCGGCAGCGCGGACCTCGACAGCGAGGGCGTAGAATTCCTGTTGCGCTCGACGCAGTTCGGATGTTGCCGAATCAACTTTCGATTGATTCCAGTTAAAGACTGGAATGTCAAATCCGATTGATGGGCCACTTGCCCATTCCCCTGAGGCGCGTTCTATTTCCATGCCAAGATCCAAACTCGGAACAAGCTTTGTCGCGTTGGCAACTCCAAGTCGTTTTCCCATGGTCATTATCTTCTGTCGAGCGAGCGCAAGATCGATGCTGTTTTCTATAGCAGTTTTCTCGACATGCTCAAGTTCCATGGGATTTGCAGGTGCCTCTGGCAGACGTGGAGTGACAGTCCATGAAACGCTCTCGCCCCATAGCCCCATCAGCACGTTGAGACCTTCACGACTTTCTGCCACTTCCAATTCCGCAGACGCCAAATCCAATTTCGCATCTCCGCTGAAGCTCTGCTGAAGCAACAGGTCAAGTTCGATGATATTACCCGCATCGAAAAGACGTTGAGTAAACTCGTAAGCTGCACTGGTTGACTCGGCAATCTGCCGAGACAATTCAAGCATTTGTTCCGCGCTCTGCACGCGGTAGTATGCGAGGCGCGTTTGCGCCGCTAAATCCATGATGGCAGCCGTAACGCGAAGTTTTTCCATCTCGTATTCGGTTTCGGCAACCGATGTTCGCATCCGTGTATGTAGAGCGGAAAGTAAATTTATCCCAACCTCGAACGTGTACTCGCTTCCACCACTGGATGTCTCTGAAGTAGCTTGGTGACCCGCAGCATGCCCAAATGTTACGCCCCCGTGAAATTTAGGGTTGGTAGTCAAACTCGCATCAACTACGGCTGCCTGGCTGATACCCAACTCTTCGTAGACTGCTTGTAAACGCCGATTGTTCAACAGCGCAATCTGTACCGCGGCATCGGCGGTGAGTGGTTCTTTAAGGAGTTCGCCAACAGATTCAGCTACTTCCTTTTCCGCATTACCGCTGTTGTTCCAGCGTACGGTGTAAGCGATCCGTTGTTCCACCCGTTCTTGAATGGCGGAAAAATCTGGCTGATTCGACACACTTGCGCAACCTGACACAACAATCATCGCCGCTAATCCTAGCGAAATAAAGGGGAGCACTGGGCGGAATGTATCCGCCCTAACGCTCTTCGCGTAGTTGAACATCTTAATCCCTCTCTTTCATATGTTCATGAACCGGATTGTGTTCTTCAGGTTGCGTCTGTTCTCCGTCATGACTGTAATCTGCCTGTTTGTGCATGTGATGCTCATGTTCCGGTGCTGCGTGCGATGATTCTTTGGTTACCGCGGCGGATACTTGTGTTTGATCGCTGTAACACCGGAGCATAGAACTGCCAAAGTAGGGGTTGCGCGCTGGAAATCCCTTCTGTAGCCAGACGCCCCCCTGCGGGACATCGGAAGCCATGCCACAGACATACTTGTAAACCTGCTTATCATCTCTTGTCGGCGCACCAATCGGCGTGATGAGGTGATTGACTGCTTCGCTGAGCGATCCGTAGATGACTCTTGCCGTTTTGATGTCAGAACTATCGCCGAGTTGTTGGCCATAGTCGTGAATCGCCAGAGCGTGGTCGTTATGGGATTCCCACAACTCCGCAGGGGTTTCAGTTTCAAGGGTGTGGTAGGCTGCGAGCATCTCATGCGTCTTCGCATTGACATGTTCCATGGTGTCCGATGCCAATTGGTCGCCGATAGCGAAATAGGCATCCAGCATCATCGCCAACGCGTCTTCGCTTGCCTCGGCCAATGAGAATGTAACACCGTGCTCCATTTCTTCATCATGCGACGCCATGTCTGACGTCATCACATCCGTCAGGGGTTCGAAGACAGTTTGCGGCGCTTCGGCATTCGCCGGATGACCGTGCGGGATGACAAATTCATCGGTCTTGGCGCCGCACCCGATCTGAAACAGAAACACGGCGAGGAATCCGAGCGTGAACACCAATGCGGAGCCTTGTATTGCGAGGGGGTAGATTACACCGGCCTTGTGTGGATTGGAAATTCTGAATAACATTAGATACACCTCCGTTTGAGTAAAATAATCGCAAATCAATTAGGATATTCCGATTCAAAGCGCACTAACACCAATGAATCAATTGATTTTCAGCTTATCGGGTTCGGTGAAGATATCGATGCGAAAGCTAGGCGAGGGAAAACGGAGGTGCGCGGGGCGAGACTTGGTAGAATGACGAATCTAGAATGGGATCCGGATAGGGATTTAGGACGAGGGTAGAATTCGTAGAAAAGACGGGAATCGTAAGACGGGGAACGATTACGGCAATTGATGGAAAAGACTTTTCTACGGTTTGAGAGGAGCGCTGGTATTCTCTGGCTTTAAGTATTCCGAGATGATCCAGACAACAGTTGTCTTTCTCTTCGTCAGAATGGTTGCCTGGAGTGGTATCGCTTTTCTTGGTACGGCAGCATGTCGAGCTACTAGTATGGTGCTCCGAGGATTGCCAGACCGGGTCTATCCCCTGGCTTTTGGGCTGATCCGCGTTGGAAACACCACAGGTCTGGTTTCCAATCGAGGGACACAGAACCGGACAAAGGAAGTAGATCGAAAAAGTCGATATTAAGAGTAGAACTACGGTTGTTTTGGGTTTCATGCTCGACTGTTAGTGAAGGGGTTTTGAAACTCTCCTAGCATCTTTACAATTGGAAGCATTGCTGTGCATTTGAAGCCTTTTGCTCGTAATTTTAGACGACCACATTTGTTCGAGGTTTACAATCTAATCGGGAATGGATGCGACGGTATACCACTTAGCCTGTCAATGGAATTCCAAAGGTTTTTGCCGTCTTTTGCGTTGTTTGTCAATTTGTCTTTTGGTACAATGTACATTGTCGAGTTTCAACGCCAAACGGGGCTGCCCGTTTGAATAGGGCACACCGTTCCCATTCGCGGGTTGCAACAAAATGCAGGGACTCTGTTAGTCTGAGGTACTACAATTGACCCGTGTAAGACATTGAGGAACAATTGATGAACCTTTACCTCCGATTGCTCGGCTACATTCGACCGTATTGGATAAGTTTCGCCGTCTCACTAGGGGCGATGGCAGTTGTATCGATCGGGAACCTTATTCCTACGATTATTGCGGGACGGGTTTTCATTGACCAGATTATTGCACATCGGGATATCAGCCGATTGCATTGGGTTGCGTTAATCTTGATTGGCATCCATCTCATCAAGGGTATTGCCATAATGATTGCCGAGTGGCTTTCCCATGAAATCGCAGAGCATATTATCTTCGACATGCGGACGAAAATTTACACTCACTTGCAGAAACTGTCTTACCGTTTCCACAAGGACAATAGCACGGGTGAACTCATGTCACGGGTAGTGAATGACATTGACGCCCTACGGGATATGCTCGCGCACAGCCCGAATATGCTCATCGTGAACCTATTGACATTTATAGGGATTGGAATCTTTCTATTCTTGGAGAACTGGCAGCTTGCGCTCGTCGCCGTAGCGCCGGTGCCGTTTATCGGATTTGTCATGGTGAAATTCGGGGTGAAACTCCGCCGAATCTATGATGATGTCCGCGCGAAACTCGGTGATGTAAACGCTCGCTTACAAGATAACCTATCGGGTATCTTTGAAATCAAATCATTTGCCCGCGAACCGTACGAGGCAGCGCGATTTACAGGACAGTGCAGCGATTACCGTGCCTCTATTATTCGCGGCATACGACTATGGATGCGGGTTAGCCCAACTGTACAGTTTGCACTTGGCGCGAGTTGGACAGCGATTCTCTGGTATGGTAGTTGGCAGATAATCAGCGAAAAAGCGGACATGACTATCGGAAGTCTATTCATCTTCCTCGGTTTTCTTTGGCGGCTGTTCATCCCGATCGAAATGGTGAGTCACGAGATTGAGCGGCTGCAAAAAGCGCTTGCTGCCGGCGCACGCATGGTAAACCTGCTGAACGTGGAACCCGAGATTCAGGAGCAAACACAGGCAGTGAATCGTGAGATTCGAGGCGAGATTGTCTTTGAAGATGTCACCTTCAAATACACGAACGAAGACGTGCTGCAAGAGATAAATTTGAAAGTTCGTGCGGGCGAAACTATCGCTCTCGTTGGTCCAAGCGGAGTCGGCAAAACCACACTCGTGGGACTTGTACCCCGGTTCTACGATGTAGGCAGCGGGCGAGTGTATATTGATGGCGTTGATGTATGCAGTTGGAAACTCCATTCTTTGCGCAGTCAGATTGGGTTAGTCCCCCAAGAGACGTTCCTCTTTAACGGGACAATTCACGAAAATATTGCCTACGGCAAGTTAGAGGCCACACAAGCAGAAGTTGAAAGAGCGGCCATTGCGGCAAATATTTACGATTTCATTATGAGTTTGCCCGAGACTTTTGATACGCGCGTGGGCGAGCGGGGGTTGCGTCTTTCCGGTGGTCAGAAACAGCGGGTTTCAATTGCGCGTGCCATTCTCAAGGACCCTCCCATCCTGATTCTGGACGAAGCGACTTCTTCTGTTGATACAGAGTCGGAACACCTCATCCAACAGAGTCTCACGGGCTTGCTCCGCGGGCGCACGACTCTAATCATCGCGCACCGGATTGCAACAATTAAATCCGCGGACCGAATCATCGTTCTGGAGAATAGTCGGATCCTTGAATCCGGAACACATATTGAGCTTATTGCGCAGGAAGGCTTGTACAGCAGGCTGTACAACTCTCAATTTGCGGCGGCTTAGAGCGGTTTCAAAAGCCGGTCAAAGCATCTTCTTCCGACTCAAAGATTTCCGTCGTTCTTGTACTTTCCGGTCCCTTTAAATTCCGAGTCAATCCGATGGTATTGAATATACGTCGTACTTGATGTGAGGGATGGGCGACCCGTAGCACTTGCTCTTTTTCGCGTAGTTTCCAGAGTAACTTGACGATAAGCCCAAAGCCGCTGCTCGTAATAAAACTCTCCTCATCGAAGTTCATCAGAATCTTTGGCGAACTCTGCGCTTTCTCCTGTTGATAAGCGGATATTAGCGCTTCCTCCGAATCTTCTGTGAGATAACCGCAAATATCGAATATGGCAACCTCACCCGAATATCTAACCGAAATTTGAGACCCTTTTCTCACAATACGTCTCCTTCAACCTTGAATCTACCCGACGCATAATCAAAGGCGCGGCAGTTTTCTTTCTCACGGCAGTCTACCGCTTACTTCAAAATGAAATTTATTTGAGAGGATTTCATCATGATAGCACAATCGAGGAGAATGCGAAACGAAATTATGGAGGCTATGATTTCACACGTCATCGGGTATATAGGAAGAAAAGGAAATAAACCGATAGGAACGCAGAGGCGTCATTTTTCTCTTTTCACTTGGATTTGCATGTGTTTCATCACGCTTGACTGGGTTTCCGCTGCTCAAGGTTATCAGGATTATCAGACGTGGAACCTGCCGGAAGGCGCCATTGCCCGATTCGGAAAGGGCGGTATCAGTCAGGGTGACAGAGTAATCGCTTTTTCTCCCGATGGAGGACTGCTTGCTGTAGCTACAACTATTGGCGTCTGGCTTTACGATGTGAGGGCGACCCGAGAACTCGCACTATTTCCCGTGAAATCACGTTGGAATCACGCGGTGGCATTCTCTCCCGACGGCACAAGACTTGCCGCGGGGGCTGGGAATCAGGTGAAACTGTGGGACATTGCTACAAGGACCAATGACCTTACGCTCGATGGGAGTGCAGGATTGGTTTGGTCGGTGGCGTTTTCGCCGGAGGGCGCAATGATTGCCGCGGGAGGCGGTACAGTGGAACTGTGGGAAGCCAAGTCGGGGAAAAAACTTCACACACTCAATGGGCACTCCGATTGGGTTAGGTCCATAGCGTTCTCGCCGGATGGCACTCTACTCGCATCAGGGTCTTCGGACATGACTGTCAAATTGTGGGAGGTTTCGACCGGAACATCTCTCACTACCCTCATTGGGCATACAGATGCCGTGCGATCAGCCGCTTTTTCTCCCGATAGCACGAGGCTCGCCACAGGAGCTGCGGATAAATCAGTCAAGCTTTGGGATGTCAAAACCGGTGCGAATATTGACACGCTGGGATCTACGAATAACTCATTGTCAGCGAAACAGGCGATTCGTAGCATCATGCGGGGGACCAATTCTGGGCCGCATGCGTATAGCGCTGATAGCGTGGCGTTTTGCCTGACGGAACTCTGCTCGCATCAGGGTCTTTGGGGGGAGACGTCAAATTGTGGGAAGTCAAAACGGGGCAAAATATCACAACTCTTCAGGGGTCTATGGAATTGGACAAATCGATAGCGTTTTCTCCAGATGGCGAAATGCTAGCTCTGACTTCGGAAGCTCATGGCACGGTGAAACTATGGGAATTATCAACAGGAAAAACCAAGGACACAATTACCGGACATACACAAAGTGTCTACTCTGTGACGTTTGCCCCCGATGGTGCTCAACTTGCCGCAGCAAATGGAGTTGAGAAAAGGTTCGCATTTTGGAATGTTGAGACGGGGGAGAATAGCCATATTATGGTAGAAGATAAGGGATTCGTACACTCAGTGGCTTTTTCGACGGATGGATCCACACTTATATCAGCTGTGGCGCAGATTGTTGAACTGTGGAACGTGAAGACGCGAAAAAATATCGTCGCTTTCAAAGGACATGAGAACACCACCTACACCGTCGCTTATTCGGCGGATGGAGCAAAGCTCGCCGCAGGAGGAGCAGGAAAAACAATAGAGTTGTGGGATGTCAAGACGCGAAAAAATACTGCTACATTCCAGGGACATTCGGATAAGGTTTATTCTGTGGCGCTTTCACGTGATGGTACAATACTTGCCTCGGGATCAGAGGACAAAATGGTTGGACTGTGGGAGGTCTCGACAGGACGAAATATCGCTATGCTCAAAGGGCACACGGATGGGGTGCATTCGGTGGCATTTTCACCTGACGGTTCGACAGTTGCATCGGCAGGATTCGGAGATAAAACTGCAAGGCTATGGGAAGTTTCAACAGGAGAGAATATCGCTACACTTACGAGAAATTCAGGTTGGGGTGCGGTCTCCACCGTGGCGTTTTCGCCTGGTGGTGCAACACTCGCCGTGGGATGGAGCGACAATATCGTTGCGCTGTGGGAGGTTTCAACGCGTACAACTATCGCGACGCTCCGCGGAAACAACCATTGGGTACGCGATTTGGCATTTTCACCCGATGGCACAAAACTGGCGTCAGCTTCAGTTGAAGGGGCTATTCTGTTGTGGGATTTGGAGACCGTCGACTGATTGATTAGCGGCGCTGATAACCTTGATAAGGTTGCGGGAGCGCGGCTAACACTTTCTCGCGCATTCGCTCATAGGCGAGTGCCACACCGGCAATATTTCCAGCCGCAGGTCCAATCTGGAGCTGGGCTATGACACCGCTTCCGAAGAGGTTTTGGACGGGCGGGAGCTGCAGCTCGTTGTCCAATTGCGGCAGCCCACACAGCGTTGGAATCTTATGGCGTTTCGTCAAATTAGACAGGAATCGGTAGCGGTTGAGATTGAACTTATACCCAGTGGCAAGGACAATCATATCCACGTCGTTAATCGTACTCTCGGTGGTTTTCACCCGTAAGCGGGAATCGCCGTCAATGTGACGGATTTTCGCGCCCGTCTGAATATGGAACTTCCCATCTGCCCTTGACCTTGTAAGCACCTCCGCAATTTCGGGTGTGACGCTCCCTTCACCCCTAGCTTCTTGCACTATCTTCCTGCGCTGCTCCCAGTCCGATTCGCCGCTGAATCTACCCAAAGCCTTGGGACCAAGCCATGAGGGCTCAAAGTCGAATTGTTGGATCTTCAATGGTCTGCGGGCGATCATAGCGACTTCCACGCCAAGGCCCATTAAATTCTTCGACAACGTAGCAGCTGTCAATCCACCTCCCACGATGACGATTTTGGAGGGAGCAAGCTTTTGCACCATCTTGTGCAGATCGAATTCGGACGAATGCAGGATGGATTCGGGAAAGCGATGCTTAAAGAGGTTCAGGTCAAGCGGCGCGAAAGCCTTCATTTGCCACGGAAATGACTCGAAATGGGAACCGCCCACTCCCTTTATCCCATCGCATCTCGGCAACGTCAAATTGGCGGTACAGTTGTCCGAGTTGCTGTGATTCAAATTCGTGCAGACAATAATCGAGAAAGAGATTTACAGACGGTTGTGAATACGGCGGGGCAAGTTCAGTTGTCCGATTCTTCGCTCTCGTATATTCGACCAACCCTATCGAATCGCTGCTAATGTGATGTACGGCCGGCGAGCGTAGAAATTCCATTCCTTGGCATTCGGTTTTTCTCCGCCATGCCAGCAGCGGTTGCGGGTTCCGATCAACTATGACGAGATGTTCTGCCGCCGATGGTATATCTCGAAGAATTCGACTGGCGATGGCGCATCCGTGTATTCCACCGCCGATAATAGCGATAGGGATGTTGCGGTGACTGAGGTTCAACATGGACTGGGAGAACTCATCTGCGAACGGCAGCGGGCAGGAAGTGAAAGTGAAGTGTAGTACATCCTTGAGGCAGCTCTTCTTTTTCTCTGGTCGCGTTCTTGTGCATGACTGGATAACGCAGGTGAGCCTAACGTGTATTCGGCGCTGCCAAATCTGCTTCCATTAGCTCACAACTTCTGCGGACAGGCTGATCTAGCTCAAAAAATAGTGTGTACTCATACTTGACAACCCCAACGTCGGGAACCACCCAATACTTGGCTGGCGGTATTGTGGCGGTTTGCTCTGTGCCACTGTGGAGTTGTTTCCCCACGATTCCCTCCTCTACAACGTAGGCATCATAGCTACCGATGGGCACGGTTACGGGTTCATTTACGCCCACTACACGACGAATGACCCGGACAGCCGGAAGCGTCTTTTTTTCAAACACTACCCACTCTTTTCCGATTTTTAATGGGAAATCCCATACTGTTCGATGCGGGGCATGCCATTCATGGAGTATAGGGTTTTCGCCGCCAATGTATGCATCGTACGCGGCCTCAATGTAAACGTCTGGGGTTTTTAAGAAATACGTGGCAGAGATAGGAACTGCCACCTGATAGAGTTCATCGGTGTAGAAGTCATCAGCCGGGAAGCGAAAATAGAGGTTATTCGCCGAAAGATGATCGATAGCTTCTCGGTTAAAAGGCTGTGGAGGACGCATTTCGCTGACCGTCATTTGCCGGTGCGTAAATCCGCCGATGTCCCGGGTATCTTCTATGCGTAATGTAAACTGTTGCCCTGTATCCAAGACTACGTAGGTCCAAGCAGAGCCGTTGTTTGTCGGGAAATCCACAGCGCGAAACTCGGTGCCTTCGGGCGGTGGGATGCTCACCTCACCGTGCGGCTGAATGAGCCCTTCTTCCCCACAGTTTAAGAGGGAGAGAAGTGCCATCAATAGCACAAGTCTAATAATCGAACGCCTGAGCGTTGAGCAACTCTCAAGTTCAAATTTCATCGTTCATCCAATATTGTACCAGCTACCTCATGATGCATATTTTCCCTTGATCGGCAAACCCCTTTCCATCTTCAGCGTGAAAAAAGTAAATCCCACTTTGAATCTTTTCACCGCGCTGATTTGTGCAGTCCCACTGTGAAGCTGAATCGATTATCTTGACGAGGTCACCGTGGGTATTATAAATCCTTACCCTCATACCCCTCGGATAAAAGTAGATGCAGTCGTCTCTCGAAGCATAAAGAGGATTCGGTGCGACTGCGAGGTTTCGTTCGGCGGATTGCGGCGCGTAATGGAATGTGCGTCCCTTCAGGATGCGTGTTCCTGTCGTTCCCGATTCGGTCTTGCCTGCGATGTGGTAGGTGTAGATGCCTGTCGGTGGAAAACCGCTCAGCATCAGCTTTCCCGACCATCTCGCATTGGATTTGCCGCTTAGGTTAACGGTATGGGCAGATCCGTCCGGCAAACTTACCGTGAGGCGGGGAGCAGCCGAGAGACTCTGTGTGCCGGAAACGTCAATGTTCCACTCGCCTATCGGACCTTGTTGAGTATTTATAAAGAACGCGGGCGCCTGACTCGCCGCACTAAAGGAGGGTGAAATGCCATGTGGGTCGATACTCGGTGTGCCCATAATTCCAGCGTCGCTTACGGGTACAACCGCATAGTAGTAACGAGTGTTGTCGATTTCAAAATACCGGCTTTCTACGTTGACGTCTTGGAATATTGTCCTATCTTCAAAGTGTGTGTCGGTCGCATGCACTCGACCAACAATGTTGATGTCGTCCTCGGGTATGCCGTCTCTGTCACGGTCCGCGGCGCTCCACACCTCGGCGGCGTTTTGGAAGGACATATCATTGTCGGTATCAATCATAGAGGTGTATCGCTTACGGACTATGACGACTTCGCGAATACCTGCCAAGTCTTCAATTTCCCATTCCAATTGCACGCCGTTATCTCCTTGGAAGACTACCGGGGTAGACAGTTTTCCGCGAGGAGGCGCACCAGCCATATAGCTCACGGATCCGCCGAAGTAACCTCCCCCTGGAATGATGACGTGTTCCACATCGGGCTGCAAGTTTATCAGTACAAGAACAACCCTTTGGATTTCACCTCCGAAATCCCTGAATGTAAGTTGCGCCTCTTGGGAGCGTTGATAAGTGAATGCTTCGCGGACTGTCGTTGTTCCATTTCGCCCGTGAACGATGAATTTTGCCCCCCAGCCACGCAAACCCGTGAAGAGATGTCGATTTAGTTCGCCTTGGATTGCGAACTGATCATTGGAGCTCAACGTAGCCATATCAATTGGCGCCAGGTCCGCTCCATCGATTTTGACCGCGAATTCATCCATGCCCCCGGGCGGCGGTTCGAAAACGATGTAGCGGGACGAGAAGTGTTCGGGCATCGATTCCGAATCAAAGTCGACGCGCAGCGGATAGAATTTATGAATATCGTTGGGGTGAATGGCTACCGGCGGAAAGCGGTGTCCATTGAAGTAGTGTTTTCCATCATCGCGATTATATGTAAAGTAGTTCCATACCGTAAAGGTCTTGAAAGCTTCAGCGATGTTGGATCCATAATCAATGAAAACTTGAGAGAAATTTGCCAGTTCACGGTAACTGCCTTCGGTTGTGTTTGCGTAGAACTGCCTGACGATGTCAGTGTCAAACCGTTCCGTCATATATAGCGTCCAAATCACCGACCCGTATTCATGATCGAGGATGCGGCTGTCGAGAGAAATATCCGGCTGCAAAAACCAACGCCGGAGTTGGTGGGAATAGTAATTATATGCATCCGTTTCGCCAATTTCATCGGGATCCGGAATGTTATCACGATCATCTATCCTGCCTCCGTCATATACTATTGATTCTATCCAGGTGGCTGAAGCCTCCATGAACCACGTTGGCATGAACCAGTTATAAGCGCCCTGGATTCCGTGAAGAAATTCGTGCGCGGAAGTCGTTTGGATGAAGCGGATGCTTTCGGATTTACCAAAATAATCGTATAAGCGCGTGTTAATGGCGAAATATGGTCCCAGTGTCGCGACGGTCGAGAGCACGCGTCCGCTATACCAATCACCCGTCGTGAAGCCGAGAGCGGGAAACATGAAAAGGTAAACGTCGTATTTGTGGTTACCTCCGTTGTCCTCCACCCAAAAATCATCAAGGGGCTGCTTGAACCCCATCAATTCAACTTGCACATGAAAAGATCGCTCCATTGCCTCGGCGCAGATTTCGACGTAATCCGGAACGCCGTTCATCGGTGCAATGTCCTCGAGCGGAGGAGCATGTGTTCCAACCTCGGTGTAGTGGAGTCGAAAATGCGGCGTGTCAAACTTTCGGGGTAGATGTACCGATGCATAAGCGCTTCCGGGTTGGCCAGGACGGAGAAAGATTCCTTGAAATTCACGTTGATATATTGCGGGCAACCGATCCCAATTCTTGGCGAGAATGGTCAGACTATCCGTGAAGCATTCTTCAATTTCTTCCGCGGTGTAACTTGGCTTCGGGTTGATAAGTTTGCGGGCGGACCGGATCGCGCTAAAGACCTCTGAGTCAGGAGGAGAAGCGTACGGGGTTGGTAAGTTGAAAAACAAAATCCCGATAATCATCAATATGGAAAAACACAGTTTCAGGTGGTGCACTGATACCTCCGGTAGGGACGACAACGTAGAGTGAGGCAATGGTAACACTTCACTCTTTTTCTTGTCAAGCAGCATGAATCTTGGACATAGCGCCATCCCATCTGGTTCGGGCGAAAATCGTTCAATCCATTGAACGCCTCGCGGCGCCCCTAGCTCTTCGCGAGTATGATAAAGCAGAACTTGCGCTTGTTCAGTCTGATCTCGATTGTTGCTCCGAAGCGCGGGATCTCTACATGCATGGCACGTGTTGTCCCAGCGATCTTGCATGTCCTGCGTTGCGAGTGGTCAGGCAAACGCCGGCATCACCTCCTTAACGAACAGGTCCATGGACCGCTTCTGTTCTTTCATGCCGAGTCCTAGGCTTGCGTAGTAGGTGAAGTGGTCGACGCCGACCCTTTCGTAGTCCCGGAGCTTCGCGATGACCACTTCCGGGGTCCCGAACATGAGGTTGCGATGGAGCATGTGCGGATCGTACTCACCCCGGTTTTCAAGCTCCGATAGATCAATCGTCCGGGGAAAGCCGTCGGCGACGTCACCGAGGTTCTTGAACAGGTTCTCGAACTGCCCGAATTGGCGCATCGCGGCCTTCACCGGCACCTCCCAATCCTCCTTCCGTTCGTACACCACCGTATGGCGCATGGTGGCGAAGATTGGCCGCGGCTTGCCGGGATTCGCGGCCACTGCTTTCTCCATGAGACTCTTGTAGAGTGCGACTTCCGACATCGGACGGGTCAGGGGCCAGGAGAGGATGTTGCACTCGTGCTTGACTGCGAAATCGTACGTGTCCGGCGAGCGCGCCGCGATCCAGATGCGAGGATGGGGTTTCTGTAACGGCTTAGGAACGGAGGTCGCGGCCGGAAAGGACCAATACTCGCCCCTATGTTCGTAGTCTCCTTGCCACAGAGCCTTCACCGCCGAAAGCATCTCGTGCACGTACCGGTGTCCTTCCGTTCGCTTCAGCCCGGGGTGCAAGCGGTCGAACTCGCGCTGGTAAGCGCCGGAGCCGATGCCGAACTCAAGTCGCCCCCCACTGTAGAGATCTAGCAGCGCCGCCTCGCCGGCGGCCTTGATGGGGTGCCAGTATGCCGCCACCATCACCGCCGAGCCGAGCCGAATCCGGGACGTATGGGCCGCCCACCAGGTTAGGATTTGGAACGGATTAGGCGCGATGGTCATCTCCAGTGCATGGTGCTCAGCCGCCCACGCGATCGCGAACCCACCTTCGTCGGCCATCTGCACCATCTCAAGCGTATGGCGCTCGACATCCGCCATGTCCAAATCCGGCGTGAGGCGCTCCATGTTGATGGCTAACTGAAACTTCATGCTATGAAACCTCCTGATCAGATGGTGATGGGTCAATCTTAGGTGAAATCAAGGAGCAAGTGTTGGGCGCATTAACAGAGTAACTCTCTAAATGACCCGATAAACCAGGGCCGGCAGATCGTCAATTGCATGATCGCCAAAAAAAAAGGGCATCAAGCCAACGAATTGGCTTGATGCCCAAATAAAATCTCCCGGCAACGACCTACTTTCCCGCGAGGTCGCCCTCGAAGTATCATCGGCGCTGAAGAGCTTAACTGCCGTGTTCGGAATGGTTACGGGTGTTTCCTCTCCGCTATAATCACCGGAAGAATATGAGAACGAGCAAAAAATTTGACAATTGCATAGAATTGGGTATTTGCTATAGATTGCAAAAAGTATCAAGCCCTCGGCTTATTAGTACCAGTCAGCTAAACAGCTCGCACTGCTTACACCTCTGGCCTATCAACCTTCTTATCTCGAAGGAGCCTTACAAGATTAACTCTTTGGGATATCTCATCTTGAGGGAGGCTTCACGCTTAGATGCTTTCAGCGTTTATCCTTTCCGAACATAGCTACCCAGCGGTGCCACTGGCGTGACAACTGGTACACTAGAGGTTCGTCCACCACGGTCTTCTCATACTAGCGGCAGCTCCTCTCAAATATCCTACGCCCGTAGAAGATAGGGACCGAACTGGCTTGCGCCGTTCTAAACCCAGCTCGCGTGCCGAACTTTAATCGGCGGGCAGCCGAACCCTTGGGACCTGCTGCAGCCCCAGGATGTGACGAGCCGACATCGAGGTGCCGATCCGCGCCGTCGCTGTGAGCGCTCGGGCGCGACTAGCCTGTTATCCCCGGAGTACCTTTAATCCGTTAAGTTATGGCCTTTCCACTCAGTACCACAAGATCATTAAGCCCTGCTTTCGCACCTGCTCGACATGTCTGTCTCGCAGTCAAGCTCCCTTATGCCTTTACACTCTACGCGCGGTTTCCAATCGCGCTGAGGGAACCTTAGGGCGCCTCCGTTACACTTTGGGAGGCGACCGCCCCAGTCAAACTACCCACCTGACACTGTCCTCAATTCGGATATACGAACGTGAGTTAGAATTCCAATGCAGCAAAAGTGGTATTTCAAGGACGACTCCATTGAGGCTGGCGCCCCAACTTCGCAGTCTCCCACCTATCCTACATATGCTACATTAAAACCCAATATCAGGCTGTAGTAAAGGTTCACGGGGTCTTTCCGTCTTTCTACGGGTAACCGGCATCTTCACCGGTATTACAATTTCACCGAGCCTCTCGCCGAGACAGTGCCCATGTCGTTACGCCATTCGTGCAGGTCGGAATTTACCCGACAATGAATTTCGCTACCTTAGGACGGTTATAGTTACCGCCGCCGTTTACCGAAGCTTCAGTTCAGGGCTGCCAGGATGAACCTTTGACCCTTCCCCTTAACCCTACGGCACCGGGCAGGCGTCAGTCCCTATACATCATCTTACGATTTTGCAGAGACCTATGTTTTTAGTAAACAGTCGCATGGGCCATTTCACTGCGGCTCTTTTCGGCTTCATATGCGAAATATGTCGCGTACTAAGAGCACCTCTTATCCCGAAGTTACGAGGTAATTTTGCCTAGTTCCTTAGCGAGAGTTCGCTCGAGCGCCTGAGGATTCTCTCCTCGCCTACCTGTGTTGGTTTGCGGTACGGTCACCTTGAATCGTCCACTCGAGGTTCTTTTCTTGGCAAACAACGAGACCAGTTTGTGTCCTAAAAGGACTCCCCATCACTTCTCAGAGTATTGGATCTCGGATTTACCAGAGATCCCTCTGTCGAGTTTAGCCCAGCTCTTCCATCCGCTGGTAGGTCCTAATGCTTGCGTCTCCCCTAGCTTCAATCTCATCAAGGTGGTGCAGGAATATTATGCCTGCTACCCATCGCCTACGCTTTTCAGCCTCGGCTTAGGATCCGACTAACCCTGGGAGGATTTGCCTTGCCCAGGAAACCTTAGGCTTACGGCGAACAAGCTTCTAACTTGTTTTATCGCTACTCATGCCGGCATAATCACTTCTAATTCGTCCAGAAGATCTCCCGATCTTCCTTCATCCATACTATAGAACGCTCCCCTACCACTGTTATCAACACGAAGTTAATAACAATCCGCAGCTTCGGTAACGAGCTTGAGCCCCGGAAATCTTCGGTGCAAAGTCACTTGGCCAGTGAGGTGTTACGCACTCTTTAAATGATGGCTGCTTCTAAGCCAACATCCTGGTTGTCTGAGCAACAGAACATCCTTGACCACTTAGCTCGTATTTAGGGACCTTAGCTGGCGATCTGGGCTGTTTCCCTTTCGTCAATAGAGCTTATCCCCTACTGACTGACTCCCACGCTTTAGACAATGGCATTTGAAGTTTAACTGGAGGTGCTAACCTGGTAGGGCCGCGAATCCAATTAGAGCTCTACCACCACTGCCAAACACGTAAGGCTAGCCCTAAAGCTATTTCGGGGAGAACCAGCTATCACTAGGTTTGATTAGCCTTTCACTCCGATCCACAGGTCATCCCCCAAGTTTTCAGCCTTGGTGGGTTCAGGCCTCCACACACTATTACATGTGCTTCACCTTGCCCATGGATAGATCACCTAGTTTCGGGTCTACTCCATGCAACTGAATCGCCCTGTTAAGACTCGCTTTCGCTACGGCTCCGTTTCAGAGAAACTTAACCTTGCTACACAGAGTAAGTCACCGGCTCATTATGCAAAAGGCATGCGGTCATGCATTCCAAGTAAAACTTGGCTTAGCACTACCACAGCTTGTAGGCTATACGGTTTCAGGGACTATTTCACTTCCCTAACAGGGGAACTTTTCACATTTCCTTCACAGTACTTGTTCACTATCGGTCGCTAGGTCGTATTTAGCCTTAGGAGGTGGTCCTCCTGGATTCCTACAGGTTAGTCTATCCCGTAGTACTTGGGAATGATATTCAGGAAGCCAAATTTCTTTTACTCACGGGACTGTTACCCTCTCCGGTCGTCCAATTCCAGAAACGTTAAGCTAGACATTTGGTTTTTTACTTCCCGGCTCAATCATACTTGAGCCTAACATCACCCCGCAACCCCAAGTATACAACGTGTATGAACTTACATATACTTGGTTTAGGCTGTTCCCGTTTCGCTCGCCGCTACTGGGGGAATCGAGGTTTTCTTTCTGTTCCTCAGGGTACTGAGATGTTTCACTTCTCCTGGTTTACCCTTACATTCATTCAAATGCAAGTGACAGGTATTGAATTACCTGCCCGGTTGCCCGATTCGGGAATCTCCGGATTAACGCTTATAAGCAACTACCCGAAGCTTATCGCAGCTTGTCACGCCCTTCATCGATACCTAGCACCAAGGCATTCACCGTAAGCCCTTAGTAGCTTGATAACAAGAAAAATAAAAATAAAAAATAGCCGATACCCTCTATGCAATTGTCAAAGATCAACGCCTAAAAAGGCGAGTGGAGATGAGCGGAATCGAACCGCTGGCCTCCTGCTTGCAAAGCAGGCGCTCTCCCGACTGAGCTACACCCCCACACGAAAATGGTGGGCTTATCTGGAATCGAACCAGAGACCTCGCGCTTATCAGGCGCGCGCTCTAACCGTCTGAGCTATAAGCCCGAACAGAAGATTGCTCAATGAAAACCAAATAGTGATTGGACATATCCAAAATAACGAGCTGAACATACTATCCGGTTTAGGTCAAGTATGTTGTATAGCTCCTTAGAAAGGAGGTGATCCAGCCGCAGGTTCCCCTACGGCTACCTTGTTACGACTTCGCCCCAGTCATCAGTCTCATTTTCGACGGCTGCCTCCCTTGCGGGTTAGCTCACCGGCTTCGAATGCTACCGACTTCCATGGCGTGACGGGCGGTGTGTACAAGGGCCGGGAACACATTCACCGCGACCTGCTGATCCGCGATTACTAGCGATTCCAACTTCATGCAGTCGAGTTGCAGACTGCAATCTGAACTGGGGTCGGCTTTTTGGGGTTTGCTCCACCTCGCGGCTTTGCGACCCTCTGTACCGACCATTGTAGCACGTGTGCAGCCCAGGGCATAAGGGCCATGCGGACTTGACGTCATCCCCACCTTCCTCTGGCTCGTCACCAGCGGTCTTGTTAGAGTCCCCAGCATTATCTGATGGCAACTAACAACAGGGGTTGCGCTCGTTGCGGGACTTAACCCAACATCTCACGACACGAGCTGACGACAGCCATGCAGCACCTGTCACTCTGTCCCAAAGGAAAACCATATTTCTATGGCAGTCAAAGCGATGTCAAGCCCTGGTAAAGTTCTTCGCGTTGCTTCGAATTAAGCGACATGCTCCACCGCTTGTGCGGCCCCCCGTCAATTACCTTGAGTTTTAACCTTGCGGTCGTCATCCCCAGGCGGGGTACTTAATGCGTTAGCTGCAGCACAGAGGGAATCAATACCCCCTACACTTAGTACCCATCGTTTACGGCTAGGACTACAAGGGTATCTAATCCTCTTTGCTACCCTAGCTTTCGCGTATCAGCGTCAGTATTGGACCAGAAAGCCGCCTTCGCCACAGATGTTCTATACGATATCTACACATTCCACCGCTACACCGTACATTCCGCTTTCCTCTTCCACACTCAAGCCGTATAGTATCAAACGCAGTTGCTCGGTTGAGCCAAGCGATTTCACGTCTGACTTATACGGCCGCCTACACGCCCTTTACGCCCAGTAAATCCGGACAACGCTAGCTCCCTACGTATTACCGCAGCTGCTGGCACGTAGTTAGCCGGAGCTTTCTACTATGGTACCGTCAAGCCGGTTGGTTTATCGCCAACCAGCGATTCTTCCCATAACACAGGGGTTTACAACTCGAAAGCCTTCATCCCCCACGCGGCGTCGCATCGTCAGGGTTTCCCCCATTGCGAAATATTCTCGACTGCAGCCTCCCGTAGGAGTTTGGGCAGTGTCTCAGTCCCAATGTGGCTGACCACCCTCTCAGGCCAGCTACCCATCGTAGCCTTGGTAGGCCTTTACCCTACCAACAAGCTAATAGGACGCGGGCTTATCATTGAGCTACAGCACCGAAGTGCCATACTTTCACTGGCTTCTCTTATGAAAAGCCAGTCGTATCCGGTTTTAGCAACCCTTTCGAGTTGTTGTCCCCGTCTCAAAGGGAAATTACCCACGCGTTACTCACCCTTTCGCCACTTTCCTCATAACCGAAGCTATGATTCTCGTTCGGCTTGCATGCCTAATCCACGCCGCCAGCGTTCGTCCTGAGCCGGTATCATACTCTCCAAGAAATCGGTGCTAACCAAATTGGTTAGCGAAACCTTGCTCTTTTGTAAAGAGAAACTTCAAGATTAAAAGACATGTCACAAATCACTATTCAGTTTTCAAAGAGCATCTTTTGTGCTTCCAAGTTTGGAAGCATATAATTATACCACGCAGCCATACAGGTGTCAAGCAATTATTTCACTTTTTTCGACCTAACTGAAGTTTAGCGAGATCCAAACGAAATTTCGGTAACCGCATCTGATTTGTGGTTGAAGAGGCAACTCTGTTTCGCTCTAGACTACGTGTGCAATGGACGGGGTATAACTGAAGGGAGAAGAATCTGGAGTTCTGGTGTGGATGAACCTAGAAGATAATGGTGGGCAGTACCCACCCTACAAGGCTGCTGTGAGCGGGGATTCGAAGTATAATCGGGTCGAAATCGGTCGCGAGCAGGAGCGCGCTCCTACGGTTAGCGTAGGAGTGCACTGGGAAGCGCAGGAATCTGGGGATTTTATAATGTTGATTCTGGAAGACAATGGTGGGGAGTGGCCACCCTACGAGACATATGCGTACAACCGAGTTCCCGTGCCGAATATAGGTATATGTGCCTCGCATCTTTCTGACCGTCGCAAAAAAGGCTGGTGGGCAGTGCCCACCCTACAAGACACATACGTACAGCCGAGTTCCCGTGCCGGAAATTAGATCATTGTGGGATTCCTCTCCAGCTTGTTTAGCCCATTCTCCATCCGAATCGGATCTGTGCACAAGAACTGTCTAACCTCAAATCATAGAGAGGAGTTTCAAGACAGTTGCGGAGAGGTGCCTCCGCTGATGGCTGGCAGGAAATGAATTTCACTGTCTTCCGAAACTTGCTGAATCATGCCTTCTCGCGTTAGCGAACCATCCACATAAACAGCAATATTGGGACGAATCTGATCGTCATCACAGATGCGCGCTTTAAAGCCCGGGTAGATTGACTCCAAGTTGTTAAGGACTTCGCGTATCGTATTGCCTTTTACGGTGGCTTTCTCCTTGCCATCGGTCAGCTCTTGCATAAGAGATGGGATTGCTACGATTGCCATGACAGAATCGACCTTTCACAAATATTAAGACTTGCGCGGACAATAAACGAGTTTCTACATTAAAGATATTAGCTGAATCGGCTAAGAAATAGGATTAGAAGGATTGAAGAGAGGAAGAGTGGAAGATTCTCTTTCACGCAATTCCCATTAGGTCAATCCTCGTTAGGTCATTCCTCTGAAGCGGAAGACTACAACATTGCCTTTCGGGCGTGGTAGATTAGGAACGATTTTCGAATCGCGGCTGTCTATGCACGACAGGACAAGAAGGTCTCTTTGGGATTACTATCGACCTCGCACTATTGTTACGTAAGTCCTACAGACATAGAAACGCGCTATGAATGATACAGATATACCAGACTAGATTATCTTGCTCTACAAGACTCTGTTCAAATAGAAATGGGGCATTGGGAAGGAACTACCCCAATACCCCACTTGACGTTGCAATTCTCCCGACGGAGAATTTAGATTTTACCCAACGCTTTGAGAACACGCTCGGGTGACATCGGCAACTCAGTGAGCCGAACACCGACCGCATCGTAGATGGCGTTCGCGATAGCCGCGGGCGGAGCCACGATTGGCGTTTCGCCCACGCCTCTGACACCAAAGGGATGGTCTGGATGCGGGACTTCAACAATAACCGCGTCAATCATCGGCAAATCGTAGCTGGTCGGCATCCGATAATCAAGGAAACTGGCATTGGTCATCTGACCGTCTTCGTTGAAGATGTATTCCTCGTTCAGTGCCCAGCCGATTCCTTGGACTGCTCCGCCCTGAATTTGGCCTTCAACGTAACTGGGATGGATGGCTTTACCGGCATCCTGCGTCGCTGTGTAGCGCAGAATTTCTACTTTGCCGGTATCGACATCAACCTCAATGTCAACGATATGCGTTCCAATGGATGAACCAGCACCCGATGGAGCAACACTTGCGCGCCCCATCAATGGCCCTCCGGTTTGACCGAGTTTTTCAGCCAATCCCTTGAAGTCAATTTCTTCCTCTTTTCCGTTGACGTACCGGAATATGCCATCTGCGAACTCGATTTCCTTCGCTTCTACCTCCCACAATTTCGCGGCACGCTCAATCATCTGGCTCTTTACATCTTGGGCGGCTTCGTAGGCGGCCAAACCGGTTGTGTAAGTGGTATGGCTTCCACCAGTTACATCCGTGTAACCAACAGAGTTGGTGTCAACCACCGTGGGGTGCACGGATTCCGCAGAGATTCCCAAGACTTCCGCAGCTTGCATGGCAATTGAGGCGCGTGAACCGCCGATGTCTGTCGAGCCTTCGACGAGGCTTATGGTCCCATCCGGGTTTACGTTGATGGATACGCTTGATTTGAAAGCGAAATTGGGCCAAAAACCGGTAGCGACGCCACGACCTCTGTACTTGCCTTCCAGCTGCGCCGAGTAGTGCGGGTGATCTTTTGCCGCTTCAACCGTTTCAATAAAACCGATGCGCGGGAATACCGGACCATCGACACGAGAGTCTCCCTCTTTTGCGCTATTCAGGAGTCGGAATTCGATGGGATCCATCCCAATCTTTTCACATATCTCGTCAATGATTGTTTCGGTAGCGAAGGCGACATTCGTCGACCCCGGGGCGCGATAAGCGTTGGTTTTCGCTTTATTGACGAGAACATCGTATGCGTCAATGAATCCGTTTTCAATCTTGTAGGCGGAGAAGACGCACATAGCGGCAGCGCCAACGGGAGAACCGGGATATGCTCCGGCTTCAAAGGCGATGTAAGCTTCCGCCGCGGTAATGCGACCGTCGTTAGTGGCGCCGATTTTCACACGTACATAGGAAGCTGGCGTGGGACCGGTACTCTCGAATACGTCTTCGCGGCTCATCAGAACCTTTACGGGGCGCCCCGACTTCTTGGAGAGCAGCGCGGCGAGAGGTTCAAGGTAGACACTAATCTTTCCGCCAAAACCTCCACCAATCTCCATCGGCACAACTTTTACTTTGGAGACGGGGTGCTGTAGAATCTCTGCCACTTGGCCGCGCGCATTGAACGCACCTTGGGTACTGCACCAGATAGTGATTTCGCCATCGGCATTGTACACGGCACTTGCGTTGTGGGGTTCAATGTATCCCTGATGAACGGTACCGGTCACGTAGTCGTGTTCGATGACGACATCAGCCTCGGCGAAACCTTTCTCAATATCTCCCTTCTTGTGTTGAAAATGGCTGGCGATGTTGCTTGAATTCTCCGACTGTTTCCCCATTTCGTCGGTCTTCATATCTTCGTGGACAAGGGGAGCATCGTCTTGCATGGCTGCCCTGACTTCTATCGCGGGCGGCAGCACTTCGTACTCAACATCAATAAGTTCGAGCGCTTCTTCGGCAATGTGACCGTTCAGTGCGGCAACAGCGGCAACCGCATGTCCCTTGTACAACGCTTTCTCGCGCGCCAAGATGTTATCGCACATGAACTTTAGATTAACGGCGCCTTCGCCGAGGTCAACAATCTTATCTTGCGAGGCATTCAAATCTGCTGCCGTAACAACCGCCTTGACGCCGGGATAGGCTTCCGCACGGTTCGTATTGATTGATTTAATTCGAGCATGGGCATGGGGACTACGCAGTACGCGACCATGCAACAATCCCGCAGCCTGGTAATCTGCACCGTAGAGTGCTCGACCTGTTACCTTGTCCACCCCATCATGCCGAATGGGGCGGGTTCCGATTACCTTGTATTCTTTTTCCACTGCCATTACGCACTTACCTCCGTAGACATGGTTTCCGCCGAATCAAGCACGGCACGGACAATCTTATCGTATCCGGTACAGCGGCACAGGTTGCCCGCCAGCCAAAAGCGGACATCGTGTTCGGTCGGATTAGGGTTTTCATTCAGCAACGCTTTTGCAGCGATTATGAAGCCGGGTGTACAGACACCACACTGGAGTGCAGCGTTTTCCAAAAACGCATCCTGAATGGGATGAAGTTTATTAGGTTCCGCCAATCCTTCGACGGTTTCCACCTCTTTGCCTTCGATTTCGGCTCCGAGTACCAAGCAGGAATTAACAAGGCGTCCATTCAGAATTACACTGCATGCGCCGCAGTTGCCGTTGTTACATCCTTCTTTGGCGCCGGTTAGCATCAAGTTGTCTCGCAGGACTTCGAGCAAACTATCGCGCGGTTCACAAAGGAACTCCACTGCTTCACCGTTAATCACTGTTTTAACATGAACTTTGTCGGCCATTTAGTCTATGACTCCTTCACTCTTTGAATCGCGCCGTTTAGCGCACGCTTGGTCAACACCCCGACAAGATGCACTCTCTGCTCGGCGCTGCCACGCATGTCGCTTATTGGACGAGCGATGGCTTTTGCCGCTTCAGCGGCTTCCTCGATAGCTGATTCATCAGAAGCAGAGCGTCCAGCGAGTAGTGCACTAGCTTCCTCGGCGAATAGTGGGGTGGGGGCAACTGCCGCGAGGGCAATGCGGGCAGAGACAATCGACTCTTTGGCATCGTCAAGTACGACTGAAGCACCGGCGCCGACAACCGCAATGTCCATTTCATTGCGTGGGATAAAACGAAGGTAAAAGGAACTCGAATTGCTCTTTGGCGCGGGAATTTTCAGGGATTCTAGAAATTCTCCATTCTGCAATACTGTTATGCCCGGGGCAGTACAAAACTGCTCGACAGGTACTTCGCGCGTTCCGTTCGTACCGGCAATGATGCAGTTCGCTCCCAACACGATTAACGCCGGTATTGTGTCCGCTGCCGGAGAAGCATTACACAGATTGCCGCCGACTGCGGCTCTGCCCTGGATCGCGGTGCCACCAATAATATGGGTTGAGTCCGCGAGTGCGGGGTAGGTAGCTGATATTGCCTTGTCTCCATATATCTTATAGCAGGGGACAGCAGATCCAAGATGCAGACCTGTTTGCGGTTCATACGACAGTACGTTGGTTTCAGGTATATCCTTGATATCTACAATCCGTTCTACGTGTCGATTGCCTTCACGCACCTGAACGATAAGGTCTGTACCACCAGCCAAGACTCTTGCTAGTTCTCCTTTTTCCGCGAGCAAGTCAGCGGCGGCGCTGGCGGTCTTAGGGGAAGTATACTCAAACGCTCGCAAGGTATAATCTCCTTTCAAAATTATGATTTATTCCGTTTGGAGGGTCGTGTCCAATTGATATTGTTATCTTAAACGAATGAGCCGAGAATGTCAAGGGAAAAAATCGGGCGAAAACTGAAGCGAAAAACCTGAGGATGCCAGATTCTGGCATCAGCTTTCTAGCATATAACTACTGATTTTCGATCTGTTAGTTTCGAAATTGCTGGGGATTAGTCATGCCTTAGCGGGGAATGACGTACGTCATTCCTCAAAAGAAGAGTGATGAAAGTCTACCATGCGTCGGCTTACGAGGTCAGGAATACTAACCATTCTCAATAGCACAGTGTAACTCATGGCGGGCAGTACGACCCGACGGGGGAATAGTTGCCAACCTTCCGATGGGTCGTGCGTTTTTTCGGTTCTACTTGACAATGAGCATGCGCCGAAACTGGCGAAAAGACGGTGTCCCCAGGTGATAGAAATAGAGACCGCTTGCCACCGATTCTCCGCTCTCGTTGCGACCATCCCAATAAGCTGCCCTCCCGCGATCAGTGTAATATCCCGCAGATTGATGACCCATATCCAATCGCCTCACCAGTTCGCCTCTAGCATCGTAAATCCTCAATGTGACAATTCCCTCTTCCGCCAACAAATAAGGCATCCATGTCTCCGGGTTGAACGGATTCGGGTAGTTCATCAACAGTATTGTTTCCGCTGGTATTTCGTAAACGATCAATTCAGACAACTCAATTCGATTATTCTTCACGTCAATAGGTGTCACGGTATGGAGCAATGGATTGACACGAATCAGCGGATTACCGGATTGTATGGAGACTTCAATTATATCCCCCACTTGAGCCGCGAGCCCGGCTGCAGTTTCCACTGCGGTCAGTTGATAGCTAAGCCCGTTAAATCGCAGAGCGTCTTCGCTTGGCGCGAAAGTTTCGTATACTCTGCCAGTCATGAGGTTTTCCACGATTACACTCAGACCGGACTTCGTAAGGAATGCGTCGCCTTCTCGCTCTTCTGCCCCGTAACCAATGGAACCGGTCACGCACAATACAGGCGTAAAGTCTTGGACGTTGGTACCGGTGATTACCAATGGCGGAGCGGCAACCACTCCCTGAATATCGCCCCATCCATTACCCGAAATTGCAACTGCCGCCCCATACTGCGCATCCATGATAAACGACTGACCGCCAACGATGGGAACATCACCGTCATCGCCCGCACGCTTAACGACTTTGAAGCCTCTGTTAACCGAGACAGTAATTTCAGTAACGTTGTCTCGAATTCCTTCAAGCGCGAACAAATCGCTTACTCGTACGATTCGCGAATCTCTAAGCGGCACTCCCACAAGATTTGTTCCTGGCTGCAACCTAATCGTACTGGAACCGTCGGCCCCCAGGGCCTCGCCAATCAGATGGAGATTCACCGGTGCCTTCATGCTCGCCATGATGCCTTTGTCAATGGTCAACAGCGGGTCGGCATTCGTGCCTCGGTTTATGTCTCCCAAGTAGCTTTGCCACTGATGCGTTTGAGTATCACGGGTTGTAAGGAAATTCACGGCCTCCGCGCCGCCGAGGGCATCGTAGAGGTCGCCGACAGATTCAATTGTTACCTCTACGTTGTCAGTCGCGGTTACGTTTAAGGGAAGGTGAATCAGACTGGTGCGCGATGGAACGGGAAGAATGAATTCTCGTCTTTTTACATCGATACTAAAGATTATCGTAGCGTCAATTCCCTCGGCAGACGCCTCAACCGAGTGCGTTCCCGGGCTTAGTCCCAATGTCAGTGTACTCTCCGCCCTGCCGTTGGACGCTGTCTCCATGCTTTTGGCATTGAGTGATCCATCACCAGCGGTTACAACAAACCTGACAAGTATCCCCTCTAGCGGTGAACCGGTCTTGTCTTGTATCTCAACTACGAACGCGTCAGTGAGTGCGGCTCCCGGCAAGCCCTCTTGGTGCTCCCCCGAAATCTTCAAGATTAACGCTGGTCTTCGGACGCCTTCGGCATTAAAGGATTGTAACCGTTCTATGCCGGAAGCCGATACGGAGACGGTGTTTATTCCCGCGTTTGGGCCCAATGTAAGTTCGCTCTCTGCTCTGCCGTCTCTACTGGTCTTTACGGTTGGATAAGTCAATTTTCCTCCGCCGGCAGTTACGTCGAAGGTTACTTGGACATTCCTCAAGGGTTTTTCAAACTGATCTTTCACCACGACCTTTAGCGGGTTGGGAAGTGTCTCGCCAGGGAAACCTTCTTGATTGTTGCCAGAAATGATCGAAAGTGCTCCGGGCACTCGAATGCCGTCGGCATTGAAGGTCACGAGTTCCGATATCTCCTTCACACTTACGCGGACGGTATTCGTGCCAGGTTTCTCCCCCAATGTGAGTATGTTCGTAGCTCTGCCATTTGAATCTGTCGTTGTGGTGCGATTGGCTAGTGTTCCGCCGCCAGCGCTTACGGCGAAAGTCACCGGTACCCCTTCGAACCCTAAGCCGCTCTCATCTTTCGCTTCAACAATAAACGGATCGGCTAACGCTTTGCCGGGAAGGCCTTCCTGACCATCACCCGAGATTGGTTCGAGAGTCGCAGGTGTGCGGTTATCGAAGTCTATTTCAACTCCTCTCTCTTGCAAGGCTGGAATATACACTTGGATAGACGGATAACTCAAAGGGTTCTCCCGCACATCAATTTCGGTTCCGTCCCCTATCCCTTGATTCTCTGCCAACGGTGAGAGGTCTGAAATACTGTTACCGGAAAGTTGCACTGCTTTTAGATTCATCAAGCCCGTTAACGGCGAGATGTCAGATATATCATTGTTTCCGAGAACAAGCTGTCTCAGAGCAGTTAATTCCGCCAATGATGATATATTCGCGATTGAATTGGAGTCAAGTGACAGGTCGGCCAGCTCGGTCAGTTCTGCAAGTGTCGAAATATCTGAAACCGAGTTGCTATCAAGAACGAGCCATTCCAAGTTAGACAATCCTGCTAGTGGGGATATATTCACGATTGAATTGTTCCCAAGGGCGAGTTGTATCAGCCTGGTCAGCTCCGATAGCGCCGAAATGTCAGTCAGTGAATTGTCGTCCAAATCCAGGTAAGTAAAGTTAACCGCGTACTGAAGCCCAGTCAAGTCGCTGATCCCCAAACTCCATGACCCGCGCGCGGTGTAGGTTAAAGTCGCCATCTCCGCTTGGGATATCGGTTCGCCCGAGACCTTGTCAAGTGTTTTCGCAACCGCAGCGCGCAGGAGGGGATCGGGGAGGTTAACTGGCGACCCCGCCATTGCATTGAAGGTCGCCGTGTATCCCAAAGCAGACACCTCAACTGTGTTTGTTCCCAGATAAGGACCGAGCGTGAACACGGTGCGAGCCCCACCATGCACATTTGTCAAGGCGCCTGTTTCGCTGAGACTACCTCCACCTGCTGTAACCGTGAACGAGACCCAGACCCCTTCATACGGGGAACCGTCGTTTAAGTTTCGCAGTTCAACGGCAAGGGGTACGGGCAAGGGGGCGTTGGGCAAACCGGGAGGCTGGTTATCGCCTGAAATCTTGGTCAGGGATTGAAGCGTTTCCGGAAATAAGTTGAAGGAGGTTTCGCTCACATTCCCGTCCGTGTCAATAAGTCGCGCACGGATTGGATGGACCGCTTGGTTCGTAAGACTGGCAAATCCGTTGACGGTAAAAATGCCATCATAGTCAAATTTTACCAAAGAGCTTTGTTCGCCCGAGATGTCACGACACTCGCTCACGTTGTCTCTAGAGCCTAAGAGGAGCACTTGATGGAGTCCTTCAAAATCGTTGACTCTGAGTTGGATTGGGACACTAGCGGAGCCTGGTATATACCTGCGAGGCGATATACGTTCAATAGTCGGAAAGTTCCATGGTCGGAGTTGGATGTCAGGATTAAAATAACGATGGATTTCCAGCCATTTTGCGGTGCATTCCGACAATTTCGTGGTACGCCCCCAATTCCATGGTCCATAAGACATGACATGGTCAGTGGATCGGAAATCGTGTTCCAATCCGAAGGTATGTCCGAGTTCGTGGGCAGCCAAAGGAGCGTTGAAAAAGTTGCCTGACGCAGGGATAGCAGCCAGACCGCCCCAATCCTGGATGGGTAGTCCAACACCGGCCACATCGCCAATTTGTTCATTGCCAACATCCACCAAGGCGAGATAGATGTTTTGTGAGGTATCAAATTGACTGTGGATTTCGCGCCAGATTTTTTCAAGAGTTTCCTGGTAATTCCCATGATAATAGGTATCGGCGAACTGGCCATTAACACGATGCACGCGTGCCCTTCCGTCATGACCAGTTTCGATATTAAAGGTTCTTCTGCCAAAGCCGTGATCACCCATCTGGTCCGCGTAAAACTGCCGAACATCTTTGATTAGCGTATCGATTTTTTCTTCAATACCTTGCCTCGGTTGGCGATCGGCGGGCAGGAAGTAGATTAATCGTACCGTACGGGGGGTGCCGACGTTGAAAAATGCCAAGTTTCTGGCGTACCGGCGGTTATCGGCTTGTCCGTCACCATATCCGCACAGATGGATTCCGTTGCCCGTGGATGATTGGAAAGAATAAACAGATGGGACGAAGCAGGAGAAATAAATTATCGTCAAACACAGCTGAAGTTGAGAAAATCGTGTTTTCATTGCTATTTCGATTAGGTCTATCTTTTCGTGGTGATAAGTCTGCATAACGGTCATTTGCCTTGATAGTCAGGGAATACACCCCCTTCTCATCTTGCCATGAAGAAATGAACGTCACGTTGAGGATTTGCTATGACGATCCCGCGTTCTGGGAACGTATTCCGAATCGCGAAATGCAAATTGCTCTCAAGCTAGAAATTGTTCATCACGTCGGATATCCACGCCAGCAATTTAACTTCGAGCGATGAATCGCCGAACCGGACAAAATGCACGAATGGTGCTTGGATCTTCGGCACATTGGGATTCATGTCCTTGAGAATCTCCCCTGAGAATGGGCAACTTCTAGCAACACTCTCTTCACCAGATCTTCGTCGGATAGGTACGACACGCGTACTGACACCTTAATTCGTGTTCGCTTGTTGCGATGCGTCATGCTCGTGACCGCCTCAGATATGAGCTTGGAATTGGGTACGATGATGTCGAAGTCTTCGGTCAATGAGAAAGACTAACCAGAAGTTGGCCCATGCCTATGCTCTTTCACTCAAATCAGTCATCTCCTTTTTTCATTCTTCTAAGCGACCTGTGCTCTGTCGGTAACAGCGAGTATTCGCGTGCGCGTGCCCAGAAGTGTCAACGGTGACAGATTTTCACGGGCTTTACGAAAGCGCGAGCCACTAGGGAGCTATCAACAGGGATTTCAGTATGTTAATGCTGGGTATGTGTCTACGATTTATGCTGCACTTACTCGTCCAATAGGCGCATGGTACCTTCTTTTATGGTTTTCTCGCAAGACGGGTGCGAGGAGAGCCGAGGCTTAACACTTGACGGGTGCCTCGAAGCCGTGAAACCGCCTTCCGTTCCCAAATTATAATCTGACTTCGGTGCTACGCATCCATAATAAGCGGAGCGTTCACAGATTCGGGACGCACCCTTTATCATGAATCTTCTAATTCACTTTGTTCTCTTGTGCTCTGCTAGAGCTCCCGGTTTCTAGAATTAGCCAAGGATTAAGGCATGGGGGTACGTCAGCTGGGTTTCACTCAAAACATCTACTACGATAGTATACTTGAAAAGTAGACGCCATTTCGATAGGGATAAACTCTCACTCGTTGCCATTCGACCCAACCTTCAATTGGTCGACGTTCTTTTCTCCCTTTCCATGTTCAGCTCTACTTCCATTAACTGAAACAGTTCCGTTTCTTTTGCGTTAAACCTAATCAAACGAAACCACAATGAATACATCTCCTTAAATTGCAGGGAATTACGTGTGATATACTTCAAACAGAATGGCATAATTTGGCTAAATTATAAAATCATTTTAGCATGGCATGAGGGGTGCGATCAACGAAAAAGGCGGAAGAAATTCACTTGGTTTTCATCAACTGATGTGTTATAATATAGTGGAAGTGAATTCACTTTCATTTTGGATTTCTGTATCTCAATTGAATCTGTTACAAGTCCCAAAATCAGATTTAGTTTTCTAAGGAGGCGAAATCGCTATGGCACATCATTTGCCCGAGTTGCCTTATGCACATAACGCATTAGAACCTCATATTGACACCCAGACCATGCAAATTCACCACGGCAAGCATCACCAAGCTTACATTGATAAACTCAATACCGCACTTGAAGGGTTTGACGACCTAGCGGCGCTATCCGTTGAGGATCTGCTCCGCAACATCGACGACGTTCCGGAATCGCAACGACAAGCTGTCATTAACAACGGTGGAGGCCATGCGAATCATTGCTTATTCTGGACTGTCATGAGTCCCAACGGAGGAGGCGACCCATCAAGCGAAGTCATGAGCGCAATTGAGTCTTCTTTCGGATCTGCAGATGCTGCGCGCGACAAATTTGTGGATGCCGCGACAACCCGTTTCGGATCCGGTTGGGCATGGCTCGCTGTCAATGAAGCAGGCAGCTTGGAGATTTATTCGACAGCAAACCAAGATAGTCCGCTCATGCAGGGACATACCCCCATTCTCGGTCTTGATGTTTGGGAGCATGCGTACTATCTGAACTACCAGAACAGGCGCCCGGATTATATTGAAGCTTGGGCTAATGTTATCAATTGGGACGAAGTTGCAAGGCGCTATGGTGTCGCGATAGGCTAGCCTTAACACCAGCTCGACAGATTCGAATGTGTTTTCGTGATGAACTTGGAAATCAGTCGGATTGTTGGTGGACTTTAATCTCAAAATTAATAATCTATTAAACGCGATGAAGGGGAGGAGTAAGTCACCCGAGCCTTGACAGAGAGGGAGATTCGATGGCTGAGAAATCTCCTCGAACGGCTTTGACTGAAGGTCGCCCCGGAGCTGCTTGCCTGAAAGATTAATAGAGTAGGGTTAGCCGGTTGATGCTCGTTACAGCATCCCAATGAGTGCCCTTGCAAGGTTTTCCATAGTGAAAAGGGAATTGGAGTGGTACCGCGGTAAGGTCTTTGTTGAAAAGCCCTACTCGTCTCCAAAATCGGAACGGGAAGGGCTTTTTTGTTTTGTTAGTAGTTTGCCATAGCGCTTCGTGGCACGAGCGATCTGGTAGAACGCTGATTCTTGTGGAGGTGTGAAAGATTATGGCGACGACGTCAGGTGCCAATATTCTTATTGAAAGTCTAAAACACGCAGGCGTTGAGTATATATTCGGGGTAAACGGCGGTGCAGCAATGCCAATCTTTGACGCACTGTATGATGCAGAAGGCATTTCGCTCATACCGATGCGTCATGAACAAGGTGCCGCCCATGCCGCTGACGGTTATGCAAGAGCAACGGGTAAAGTGGGAGTGACACTTGCCACGTCAGGGCCTGGTGCAACCAACCTTGTCACCGGCATTGCAACGGCTTTCATGGATTCCATACCGATGGTGGCCATCACCGGCCAAGTGTACACCCATCTTATCGGCAATGACGCTTTCCAAGAATCAGATGTGATCGGTGTCACCCGACCAGTTTGCAAACATAGCTATCTAATCAAAAGCAGCGATGAAGTAGCGGAGGTGCTGGCGAGCGCGATGCACATTGCGAGCACCGGACGTCCGGGGCCCGTGGTTATCGACTTTGCCAAGGATGCGCAGATTCACGAATCACTCTTCCATTACCCTGAGCAGGTTAATATCCGCAGTTACAAGCCTAAAGTCGATGGGCATCCTCGCCAAATCGCCAAAGCCGCGGAATTGATTCACAACGCAGAGCGACCGATGCTCTATGCGGGGGGCGGCGTTGTTCTTGCAGATGCTTCCGAGGAATTACGCGAATTGGCGACAAAAACAGGCATTCCTGTCACCGTAACACTCATGGGGCTCGGAGCCTTTCCGGAGACGCATCCTCTGTCAATGCAGATGCCCGGCATGCACGGTTCCTGCTGTGCAAATTATGCGTTTACCGATTCCGATCTTGTAATCGCGGTCGGGGCGCGGTTTGACGATCGGGTGACCGGAAATTTGAACAAGTTCGCTCCGAATGCAAAAAAAATCCATATCGATATTGACGCCTCATGTATCAGCAAGAACGTGCCGGTTGATGTGCCAATTGTCGGCGATGCAAAGCGCGTACTGGGGGAGATGAACAAGCTGGTTCATCGCGTAGAAATTGAACCTTGGATGCGGCAGATTGACGAATGGAAGGAAAAGTATCCATTTGAATATCAGCAGAAGGGCGACAAAGTCATGCCGCAATATGTCATTGAACAAATTTACGATATATATCCCGATGCTACAATCGTTGCGGATGTCGGGCAACATCAGATGTGGGCAGCCCAGCATTTTAAATACACCGAGCCGCGTCAGTTCATAAATTCAGGCGGGCTAGGCACAATGGGGTTCAGTTTGCCTGCGGCAATCGGAGCGCAGTTTGGCTGCCCGGACAAGACGGTAGTCAACATCAACGGTGACGGTTCATACATCATGACGATTCAGGAGCTTATCCCCGCGATTACGTATAAACTGCCGCTCAAAATTTTCATAATCAATAACATGTACCTCGGCATGGTGCGACAGTGGCAGGAGTTGTTCCACAATAAACGTTACGCCGCCGTCGATTATCATGACAACCCCGACTTTGCGCTCTTGGCTCAAGCGTTCGGCGCCACTGGTTTGCGAGTCGAACGCGTGGAGGATGTGCGTCCGGCATTGGAAAAGGCGAAAGGTGTCGATGATGGTCCGGTTGTCATTGACTTCATAGTGGATGAGGAAGAGAATGTGTTCCCCATGGTGCCTGCGGGCGCAGGGCTCGGCGATGTAATACGAGGGTTGGCGTAATGGCTGAGGAAAGACATATCTTTTCCGTGTTCGTCGAAAACCGGTTCGGCGTGCTTGCACGAGTTGCGGGTTTATTCAGCGGACGCGGATATAACATCGACAGCTTAAATGTTGGAGAAACGGACGATCCCCAGATTTCGCACATGACAATCGTCACGCACGGGGATGCGCAGATTATTGAGCAGATTTACAAACACTTGAATAAGCTGATCGACGTTATCAAAGTTACGGATCTAACGACCGAAAACCACGTCGAACGCGAATTGGTGTTAATCAAGGTTCATGCGGAGCCTCATAAGCGCGGGGAAATTCTTCAGATTGTAGAGATTTTTCGAGGTCGTACCGTAGACGTAAACCCTACGACGTTAACGATTGAAGTTACAGGGGATGAAGGAAAGCTGAAAGCCGCAATCGATATGCTGCGCCCCTACGGCATACGTGACTTGGTGCGCACCGGTAAAATTGCGACGATGCGTGGGGGCGCCAGGTAAGAATTAGGGTAACCTACGGACGATTAAGGAGGAATTTAATGGCAACCATTTACTATGATAGCGATGCAGATTTCGATTTACTCAAAGCACGAACCGTGGCGGTTATCGGATACGGCGCGCAGGGACGAGCACAAGCATTGAATCTCAACGATAGCGGGGCTAACGTCGTCGTTGGACTACGTTCCCACAGTGCTTCAAGACAAGAGGCAGAAGCCGCGGGATTGACCGTCATGACTGTCGAAGAAGCGGCTGCTATGGCAGATGTTGTACAGATTCTTATCCCGGACGAACAACACGGCGCGGTGTACAGGAATCAAATTGAGCCCAATCTTGAAGCGGGCAACATGGTGATGGTTTCGCACGGTTTCAGCATTCATTTTGGGCAGATTGCCGCGTCAAGTGATGTTGATGTTTCGATGATTGCCCCCAAGGCACCGGGCGATCTCGTCAGGGATGTGTTCGTGGAAGGCGGTGGAACCCCCTGTCTGATTGCAATCCATCAAGACACAACCGGACACGCAAGGGACCTCGCGCTAGCTTATGCAAAGGGAATCGGAGGTACTCGTGCCGGCGTCATCGAAACTACTTTCCGTGAAGAAACGGAAACAGACCTGTTCGGCGAACAGGCTGTCCTCTGCGGTGGAACGTCAGCCCTCATCAAAGCCTCGTTCGACACACTCGTTGAGGCAGGGTATCAACCGGAGATGGCGTACTTCGAGTGTATGCACGAACTGAAGTTAATTGTAGATCTTATTTACACCGGGGGCCTTACCAAGATGCGCCGCGTTGTCAGCAACACGGCAGAATTCGGGGATCTCACTCGAGGTCCGCGAATCGTCGATGACAGTGTTCGCGATCGAATGCGTGAAATCCTAAAAGAGGTGCAGAGCGGTGAATTCGCGCGTGAATGGGTGCAGGAGAATCAAGCCAATCAACCTGTACTGCAAGCACTTCGTCGGGGGGAAGAGGAGTTGCAGATTGAAAAAGTAGGCAAGGGGTTGCGAAGTATGATGAGTTGGCTGAATGAATAGCACGACAGTCAATAACAGTCATAAATTGTCCGAAAGCCGCCACAGTGTGTCGCTAATTTCACCGGGGCGGCTTTTTGCTTTTGAATCTCGGTTTCAGGATGTCGTCGAATTTTCCGACTGAATGAATATCCGGTATTTTTTGGCCTATGCCAAGGAATTTATGGTAGCTGAAAAAGAGGTAGCAATAAACGCGGCACTGAAGGCGGCACGGCTATGTCAGCAAGTACAATCTGACATTGCGCAGGCGGATTCAATCAAGAAAGCTGATCGAAGTCCGGTAACAGTTGCAGACTTCGGCTCTCAAGCCCTTATTTGCAGCACCATTGGTGATGCTTTCCCAGACGATTGTATTGTCGCCGAAGAGGACTCTGGAGCTCTAAAAGATAATCCACAGTTGCGGTCGAGAGTAACCGATTACGTGAACCGGTTTATCGAAGGTTCGCCCGACCAAATCTGTGAGTGGATAGATCGGGGAAATGGCCAAGTCAATAACCGCTTTTGGACGCTAGATCCCATTGATGGAACGAAGGGCTACCTAAGACGCAATCAGTATGCCATAGCGCTAGCATTGATTGTGGATGGAGAAGTGAAATTTGGTTTGATTGCTTGCCCTAATCTGCCGCAGGTGTGGGATAACCCCGCTGTTGGACAGGGTTGTCTCTTGGTCGCCGTTCGAGGCGAGGGGGCATTCATGTGTGCGTTGGACGGTAGGTTGCTGAAGCCGATTCGAGTTGCCGAGACCCCGCACCGCTTTGCCGAGAGCTTCGAGATATCACACGGAAATCATGGCGCGTACGTCAGAATAACCCAAGAACTCGGTATTACGGCACCACCGATACAGATCGATAGCCAAGCGAAGTACGGATTGGTTGCGCGCGGTGAGGCATCTGTTTACACCCGCCTGCCCAATCCACGGACGCCAAATTACCGAGAATGTATCTGGGATCATGCGGCCGGGACGATTGTGGTGGAGGAGGCAGGAGGAACAGTAACGGACGCGGATGGTCAATCCTTAAATTTCCTGCAAGGCAGACGGATGACGACTAATCGTGGGATTGTGGCGACGAACGGAACACTCCACGATCGAGTGCTGGAGATTATCTGTGCCCTCAAGTAATGATTGCCTGAGCAAAATAAACTTACGGGTCGTCGCAATAGGTTCGTATATTTCTGCATTAGTAGCTCAACTATCCGAACATTAGGGTTTCCGGAGTTTCGCGGTTCATGAAAAACCTGATGATGATATTCTGTTTAATCGTCACTGCAGTGTTCATCTGGGTCTGGCACCATCAAACCCAGTTCAACGACAATTCGCGCACAGCCCGATTTCACTTGAAAAAAGGCGAACTAGAATCAGCGGTTGAAGCATACACGAAGGCTATCCGACACAAGAAGTACACGCTGTTTTTTACACATGCCCCCTCAGTCTACAATAACCTTGGTCAGGTCTATCTGCAGCAGGAAGAGTATGCCCGGGCGATCGAAAATTTTGAAAAAGCGATCGAACTCAAGCCGGACGCGGTTCAGGCATACATTAACTTAGCGACCACTTACCTTAAACATAACCGACCAAACCTAGCCATCGAATCTTGTAAGAAAGCACTCCAGATCTCACCGAACACAGCATTTACCCACTACAATCTCGCCTGTGCGTATGCCATCAACACTGAAAATACCAAGGCAATTGATGCTCTCAGGAAGGCAGTCGAGCTTGAACCTAGAATCAAAGCATTGGCAGAACAAGAACCCACATTTAATGCTTTGAAATCAAACCCGCGGTATCCAGCAAATTAGGTTTCATGCTTGCAGCTGAAAATGCGGCTTGGATAATCGGGAATTTCTTTAAATCGCAAACGGATTTTGATCACGGAGTGTCAAATTCTGTGCATGTCTCAGCCTCTACATTACTGTTTACTGAATCAAACAAGTAGGGAACTCAGATTTGCGATCCGAACTAAAAGCCTGAGACCTCCTCCAAGCCCTTATCCATAGGACAGAGGGACGTTTAGTTTCCCGTTAATGTATCGCCTTAGCAAGACTCCGGCAACTGAATCCGCGCCTATTTCAGCGAATCAAGATAGCGATTTCGGTGTTAGTGAATAGCGTGAATGCTTCACGCAAATCGCTTGACGGCAAAAAATGGGGGTTGTATAATATCCTTGTTGAATATGCGGCGAATGAATTAGATGTGCTAACGACCGAGGAGATTGGATTAGAATTAGATAAATCAGGAGATACAAGAAATCATGACCAATTACAAATCGTTCACGGGAAGAATCATTTCGTATGTAATAATCGCGTCGCTGATTGCAATCTTGAGTGCGGCTGCGTCGGCAAAGACGTGGACCTCCGTCCGCGAGTCAAAATGGAAAGAGCCATTCTATGATGTATACTTTGTCGATGCCCAACGCGGTTGGATAGTCGGCGCCGCGTCTACGATTCTGCACACAACTGATGGTGGAAAGACTTGGAACAATCAACCTAGTCACCCCCTGCCTTTCAAGAAAGATTTCAAGAAGGTCCGGTTCATTAATTCCCATGTGGGATGGGTCGTTGGCGAAGAAGGAACTATTCTTAAAACCGTGGACGGCGGGGCAACATGGATGAAGCTAAATAGCGGCACACGCGCAGCGTTGTCGAGCGTCTCATTCGTGGACTCAGAGTTTGGATGGGCAGGCGGCGATGGAGGCGTTATCATACATACTTCCGATGGCGGAAAGATGTGGACGCGGCAAAACACAGATCGAAAAACTGAAACCAACAACGTCATTGAGGGAGTTCATTTCCTAAATCAGCAAGCAGGTTGGGTGGCCGGCGGCGCCGGTACCCTCGTCCATACTTCCGATGGAGGACAAACTTGGTCGCACCAAAAGAGCGGTACCGCGTCGCCGCTTGATTCTCTCTTTATGCTTAATGATGAAGAGGGATGGGCATGCGGTGGAAACGGCGCTTTGGTATATACTGCAAATGGCGGTGAAACATGGAAAACACAGGCAAGCAATGTTCCCCATTCAAATGGCATGCCCGAGCCTATATGGGACATCCACTTTATTAATTCGACTCAAGGCCTTGCGGCTGCGGAATTTGGAGTGATTCTACGAACGGCGGATGGCGGCACCACCTGGGCGCCGCTCGAACCGCGACCTGTTTTCCAAAGGTTGAACGGTGTTCACCAAATCAGTCCCTCCGAGGCGTGGATTGTCGGAGATGCCGCCACGATATTGCATAGCACTGACGGAGGCGTATCTTGGGAGATCGTGTCCAATAGTGGTAATCTAAATGCGGTACATTTTATCACCGATACTCATGGCTGGACAGTGGGTAGTTCGGGCGTGGTCCTTCATACCAGCGATGGAGGTAATACTTGGGCTGTTCACGATTCGGGGGTGCCATTCAATTTAGAGGCCGTCCAGTTCTTGGATGAACAGAAGGGTTACGCTGTCGGCGACAACGGGGTGCTCATTGAGAGCTTGGATGGCGGCAAAACGTGGGCAAATCTTTACAGCGCGAGACAAGAAGGAGGCGAAACCGAACGCCTCCGCGCGGGCGCTAATTTTTTCGATTGGAAATTGGCGGGCGGCCATTACGATGTGCACTTTCCAACAATGAACGACGGATGGGCAGTCGGACTCAATAGTAAAGTAGTTCAGACTGGTGACGGCGGAGCGAATTGGCTCGGACAGAGCCTCGGAATGGAACACGATTTCGATATGCGAATTTTCATGAGTGTCCATTTCGTTGACAATCAAATTGGGTGGATCGTCGGGCAAGGCGGGAAGGTGCTGAAAACTTCTGACGGCGGTCTTACTTGGACTGCTCAAGATGGGGGCTCAAGTCAACTAACCGACGTGTACTTCGTTGATGCGCTGCACGGCTGGATCTGCGGAGATGAGGGGACGGTACTGGTCACACATGATGGAGGCGGCATTTGGAGAGAGCAGACCACATCGACGACAAAAACGTTCAACAGCATCCTGTTTATTAGCGACACAGAGGGCTGGGTCGTCGGCGAAAAAGGGACAATTCTTCACACTAAGGATGGCGGAGTAACATGGCTGCCCCAGCAGAGTTCGAATGAAAACAATCTACTTCATGTTGCTCAGTCGCCGAATGGCACAGTCTGGGCGGTTGGAGAATCGAGCGTTATTCTAAAATACTGACCATACCTTACCCAGCAACGTCAAAGTCATTTCGATTTGCACGGCAGACATACTCTTCGACCCCAGCCATAGTCTGCTGGCACCAGGTTGTCGTATCACGGTGAGTTGCACGTACCGAGCAGCCAACCAACGGTTATTAATCTTTTATCCGTAGTTTGATTTCAAGCCACAGTTGGGAGCAATCGTATGGACTCTGTCCCTGCCTCATCAGCTAATCCTCTATATTCGCTTAATACACTTTCCGACGGCGCGTTGACCTTGCATCGAATTTCGAACCTGCGAAAGATTTTTGAGAGCAGCTCCGTTTATCGAATGGCGCAGAACGCTGTCTGCAAGGTCACCGTGGACGATGTTGCGCTGAACCGTCAGGTGGTTACCAACAGCGATTTCACCTTCAGTCATGTGCTGGACGATTGGAGTGTCACTAATCAAAAGAGAAGTGGTAGATGTTGGATGTTCGCGGGGTTGAATCTTCTTCGGGTGGGAGCGATGAAAAAGATGAATCTCAAAGAGTTTGAATTCAGCCAAAACTATATGTTCTTTTGGGACAAACTTGAGCGAGCAAACTACTTCCTACAGCGGATTATTGAGAGGGCAGAGCGCCCCGTGGACGATCGATCCGTAGCATGGCTACTTGAGCGACCGCTTGACGATGGGGGATAATGGAACATGTTCGTGAACCTTGTCAAGAAGTACGGACTTGTGCCGCTAGCCTTCATGCCCGAAACGGAAAGTTCCTCAAACTCTGCGAAGATGAATGGCATCCTCACCCACAAGTTACGCGAGGGAGCCAAAACACTGCGCGACATGGCTGCAAAAGGTTCAAGCTTTGACGAGTTGCTGGATGCAAAGGACGAAGTTGTCGGAACCGTGTACCGCATTTTGTCGATTCATCTTGGTACTCCGCCCACTAAGTTTGACTGGCAGTGGAACGATGCAGACAAGAAGTTCCAGAGCGATGGCGCAATGACACCGCAAGAGTTCGCGGAGAATTATATTACCGTTCCAATTGACGACTATGTGTGCCTCGTCCACGACCCTCGTCCAACGAGCCCAGTCGGAAAGACTTTTACCGTCGAATGCCTTGGCAACGTCGAAGGCGGAGCTATCGTCAAATACCTCAACGTGGATATCGAGTTGATGAAGCAACTTGCAATGGAAGCCATCACCGATGGTGAGCCGGTTTGGATGGGGTGCGACGTTGGAAAAATGATGCGCTCCGATCTCGGGCTTTGGGACACACAGTTATATGACTACGAAGAAATTTACGACACGCGCTTAACCCTTGAGAAATCAGACCGACTCCAGTACCATCAAACCTGCATGACACACGCTATGCTATTCACCGGAGTGGATGTAGTGGGAGAAGATGGGCAGCAGATTCCACGCCGCTGGCGCGTCGAGAATAGTTGGGGGAAAGACAACGGTAGAAAGGGATTCTACCTTATGAACGACAACTGGTTTGACCAGTACATGTTTGAAATTGCCGCGCGCAAAGAGTATCTGCCCGCTGAGTTACATGCTGCACTTGAGGAGGAGCCAATCGTACTACCTCCATGGGATCCAATGGGATCGCTCGCCCATGAAGCCGTGGAATTCTAAGAGTTTCCAATCAGAACATAACGGATGGGACTTAAGGTGCGAGGAATAATCTTGGCCTACTTTTTCGATTGCTGCTAGCGCATTCTAATTGTAGCTGTGAATCTGCGTCATATTTTACTTGGCAATTTTCTCACTTTATATCGGGAGACATTACATTGAAGAAGTCGATTATCGCAATCATTGTAGTCGTTATTGTAGGCATTGTTGTCTTTAGGGTTGTGACCAAACAACGGTCCGGCACGACTGAAGTCGCCGCTTCAGTGGTGTCAAAACCTGTAGAGGTGGTTCAAGCAAGGCGAGCGACCATCGAGTCCGTGTTGGAATTATCCGGCACAATTGTTCCAAATTCGAGGGTAACGGTCATTCCCGAAGTCCCCGGCAGACTTGTTGAAATGCGCGTTGACGAAGGTAGTCGGGTGAAGAGTGATGACATAATGGCTGTTATCAATCATGATGATCTTGAACTTCAACTTGCTCAAGCGGAAGCGGCGTTCCAAGCGGCTCAGACGAACTACGAGCAAGTAAAACAACTCGCGGAAGGGCGCGTCAAGGTCAAAATTGATGTTGCTGAAGCCGATGTGTCGTCCGCGAAGGCTGCTCTTCAACAGGTTAAGGATTTGGCAGAGACTCGCACCGTTTCGCAGATTGAGGGTGCAGAAGCCGGATTGACATCACTCCAGGCAAACCTGGAAAAGATAAAACGTGGAGCTAGAGAAGAAGATCGTAAACAAGCTCAAGCTACCCGCGATCAGGCTGACGCCAACTTTGCAAATGCCCAGAGCAACTATGACCGAATGCAAAGACTCTTCGCAGACGGAGCAATCAGCGCCCAGTCTCTCGAAGCATCGCAGACACAGTTAGACGTGGCTAAAGCACAATATAATATTGCTTCCGAGCAGATTCGACTAATCGAAAATGGTGCCCGCGCAGAGGACATTCGATCTCTAGAAGCACAAGTGCGACAAGCGGAATCCTCTCTAAAGGTTGCACAGACTCAGATGGCGACGCGCACTTGGGAGAAAGATATCACGCTGGCTGAAGCGCAAGCCAAGAAGGCAGAAGCCAATCTATCGACAGCTAAGGATCTGGAGACTGCCAAAAGTTGGGAGGCGGAGATTCTCACGGCGGAAGCCGCCATGAAGCAGGCAGAAGCCGTATCAAGCCTCGCGCAAGAAAAATTAACTGACGCAACAATTCGCGCCCCTATTTCGGGCATCGTGGCAAAACGACATCTGGATCTGGGTGGGATGGCTTCACCAACAGCACCGCTTTTTGAAATTGTTGAAATGGAGACAGTTAAGGCTGTTTTCAGCGTTATCGAATCAGATCTCGGTAAATTGAAGCCGCAGGCACAAGCATCGATTCGAGTCGATGCATTAGAGAATCCCGTGATGGGTGAGATTTCGCTGATTAGTCCCACACTAGATCCATCGAGTCGTACGGCAAAGATTGAGATTCGAGTCGATAACCCAAGCTTGAATTTGAAACCGGGCATGTTCGCCAAGGCGACGATTCCTGTCGAGGTGCATGAAAATACGATACTGATACCGCGTTCCTCGGTGCTTGAGGATGCAAATCGCGATCGGCGGAGCGTTTTCGTGGTTGCCGAGGGCTTAAGCAAACGGCGGACAATTGAGATAGGGCTATCACAAAGCAGTGATGTTGAGGTAACCCAGGGGCTTGTTGAAGGGGATACAGTGGTTGTTGCCGGCCAGCATGCTTTGACAGATGGTGAAAGCGTTACAATAGTCGCCCCTTAGCGGCTGTGAAGGGTAAAAAAGACACAAATCCGCGCCAACTCTCCCGCGACGAGCTTGACGCTTGCTTAGAGGAGTGCATGAGGTGTGAATCGTCATGAGTACGGAGGACCTCCTAAAAGGCGGCCAACCCATAAAAATAGAGCACATTTCAGGGCCCGAAATCAAACCCCATGAGATTCTCGAATTTGAGTCAATGCTGCGGTTTCAAGATGAGCATCTGTTCGGTGAGTCCGGCTTTGAAAAAAGCGGACGAGTTGTCATTACGAGAGCACCCGCCCGGTTGGATGTCATGGGCGGGATTGCCGACTACTGCGGAGCAAATGTTGCCGCATTGACACTTGAACACGGCGCAGTTGTGGGTTGCCAAGTACGGGACGGCGGACAACTCAGGGCGCTGAGTCTCGGAGTTGACGACCACGCCTTGCTGGGCTTGCAGATTTCCGTAGACGATTTCTATGACCGCGGGAAACTCAAGTCCTATAATCAGATTCGCCAACTCTTCGCACGAAATCCCAAAACAGCATGGGCAGCGTATGTGCTCGGAGGCCTTTACGTTCTGCTAAAGGAGGGAAAAATCAAGCGGCTTCCGCACGGCGCCACGCTCGCAATTAAAAGCAGCATCCCGATACGAGCGGGAATCGCCTCATCCGCCGCGATTGAAGTGGCTGCGCTGGCTGCTACCAACGCCGTTTATGAATTGGAGATGGAGGCGAAAGAGATCGCTCGGGTCGGGCAGATTGTCGAAAGCCGCGTTGTTGGTATGCCATGCGGTCCAATGGACCAGATAACTTCCGCTTCCGGAGAGCCCGGTACAATTCTCTCTATCCATTGTCAATCCGATCCTGTTCTTGAAAACGTGTCCCTCCCCTTTAGGGCGAGGGTGATTGGTATCCACAGCAAAGTCAAGCGCGCATCAAATACCGCTTACATTGATGCGCGCACTGCCGCGTTCATGGGGTTGACAATTCTTCAAAAAGAATTGGATAGTGAGACACTTCGGGATAATTATTTGTGCAATCTCACGGTGCAGGAGTTTCGCCGGAAGTACCGAAGTTACTTGCCTGCCCGGATGAAGGGACAACATTTTCTCAATCGGTATGGCGGGACGGTGGATTCGGCGACAGAAGTCAATCCGCAAAAAACTTACTATGTTCGAAGCCGCGTTGAACATCCAATTTACGAACACGCTCGAGTTGGGAAGTTTTTCCGCTGTATCAAAGATGCCGCTGCCGACGCCGACAATGCGGCGACTCACTTAGCAGACGCGGGCAGACTAATGTACGCCTCGCACTGGAGTTATCGGTATCGCGTGGGACTCGGATCGCCTCCAGTAGAGCAGATTGTCAATTCAGTCCGCAAAATCGGGATCCGCGGCGGCTTCTATGGCGCCAGAATTACGTCCGGCGGCGGAGGCGGGACAGTCGCGGTACTCTGCCATGGAAACATCTCTAGCGGGTTGATCCAAATTCTTGCAGCGTACAAACTGGCATGGGGACTTGAAGCAGAGGTTTTCTATGGTACGGCTCTCGGCGCATGCCAATCCGAGCATACAGTGTTGCAGCTCTCCAAGGCGTGATACTAATTTGGTTAGGACCTCCTCCGTCTGTGCAAGTTGTATATCCTCCAAACGGAGAAAGTGCCTTTTGCGCAAAGATTTTGAAGTTTTCTTCTACCTTTGACGACATATATCCTGCCATTAAACAATCAAGCCAATTTGGTGCGTACCATGAAATTCCGTAAATGCGAATTGACGCTCATAAGTTCGCTAGTTTTGACGCTTCTTATCGTCCCAAAATTCGCCTTCACCGAGGATGGTAGCCATACAGCGGAGTTTCTCAGCCACGGTGTTGGAGCACGAGCCTTGGGAATGGGAGGCGCCTTCGTGTCAATCGCCGATGATGCGACCGCAGCCTACTGGAATCCGGCGGGGCTTGCGAAGGTTGAGAAGCACGCATTCTCCATCATGTATTCGGACTCCTTTGGAGCAGCGGAGGGAGGTTTTATCAACAAAGGCATTGTAGAATACAATTTCGTCAACTACGTACATCATTTTAGCGGGGTCGGGAGCATTGGGATTAGTTGGATCCGTCTAGGCGTCGATGACATTCCACTTACGACATTCACGGATACCAACGGCAATGGCCTCGATGATGATTTTCTGGAGTTGGATGGGTTACCCGGCAAGAGCGAGAACGATGGTCAATACTTTGAGCCTCCAACCGTGACGGGCTATTTCAGCAACACAGACAATGCCCTGCTTATTTCCTATGCGCGAAAGGTTAGCCCAAAATTCTCCATTGGCGCAAACTATAAAATTCTCAAGCAGTCAATCTTTGAAAACGCGGGCTCCGGAGACGGCCTTGATGTCGGTTTTTTAGCGGGCCCCTTCGTTGGATTTCACATCGGTGGGATGCTAGAGGATGCAACAGGAACTCAGGTTCGTTGGGATACAAGCGCTGCGCCGACCTTTACGCGCAGCCCCAGATTTAGGTTTGGCGCTTCGTATCAACGCGTGCTGCCCGTAGTTGGAAGTGTTACAGTTGCTGGAGACGTGCAGATGAATCAAAATGACCTTGACCAGGGAAGGGAATCAAACGGGAGACTCTTCCGCTTGGGGGCAGAATACTGGCTGCTAAATGTCGTTGCTTTTCGTGTAGGCAAGGAGGCTGAAAAATTGGCGCTGGGCGCCGGATTGCGTCTCAGAATGGGAGAGGCGACAATGTTTGCAGATTATGCTTTTAACGCCCACGACATCGGTAATTCCCAGCGGATTTCAATTTCGGGCGTGTTCTAATCTCCGTTTGCCTATAGCGAAAGTAGTAGGATCAAGCGAGTGAATAATGAGCGAGATTAACTAAGGGATTCCTATGGGAACTCTATCGCATTCGTTGTTCACTCATTTGATCGTTCGCTATTCACTCACTCGATCCCCGCCTGCGGGGTAAATGAGCGATACGTTTTATGACAGGGTTTGCACTGTTTTGCAAGCGAAATGGTATAAGTCAAAGGTCTTGCGATCGAGAACCCCACCAATACTAGCCGAACTCCCTTGACTTCGTCCTACCAATCGTTCCATCATGCCAAGCGACAGTATATCTACAGACGCAATTAGTGATTTAAGTCTATATACGATACTATGATACATGCCGTTAGTTATAGTTTCGACTGTCTAACACGCTTGCAGTCTAGATATAGTAGGTCATAGAAATTCATACACCAAATAAATGACATTTCAGGCAATTATTTTCTTGACAAGAATCCAGTTTTTTCTTAGAATCTGTTAGGGACTCAACAAAACGTCGTCTTAACCGACCATTTACCATAGTCTGCGGTGACCAGTTATGTTCCGACTTGAATCGTAGCGCAGCAAATCTTCGTGGAAACACAGTGTCGAGAAGAGGTTGCAGTCTTCTCGATTTGCGTGTCGTGTCTCGCCAATGAGTGAAGATTCGACTTAACAACTCCATCGGTTTGGCATGGCTTGAGATTTGACTCGAGAAACGGTTTTCCGTATTGTCAAATTTATCCATTCCAGTTCTACTGTCATCTGGCTCTTCGGCGTTTCAACAGAGCCTGGTTACAAACAAAAATTCAGTTAAGTTCCAATTTTTCACATTTGAATGCAAGTTAACGTTTACAAAAACGAAAGGATTTGAGCATGAATTTTAGGTCAATTTCGAAGCTTGCGACAATTCTAGTGTTTAGCATTGTTGCAATGTTGTTCGTTCTCTCAACAGCTATAGCGCAGGAAGCCTCGGAAGAAACGGCTGAAATGGAATCCGAGGAGTCAATGGAATCCATGGAAGACGAAATCGTGGAGCTTGCAGGCGTAGTGACCATTGGTACTCGCGCCAAACGACGCTCAGTGATCGATTCGGCTGTGCCGATTGACGTGCTAAGTAGCGATGAGTTCATCAAACAAGGGGGCACGGATTTAGTAGACCTGTTCAGAAATGTCGTACCCTCCTACAATGTCAATACTCAGCCAATCAGCGATGCGGGCACGGTTGTCCGTCCCGCGAATTTGCGGGGGCTCGCACCCGACCACACGCTGGTGCTTGTCAACAACAAGCGACGTCACCGTGCCGCGGTAATCCACTGGCTAGGAAATGGTTTAGCCGACGGGGCGCAGGGGCCCGACCTTTCCGCCATTCCGGCAATCGCTTTGAAACAGGTGGAGGTGCTTCGGGACGGCGCATCCGCACAATACGGTTCCGATGCAATTGCTGGAGTGATGAATTTCCAGTTGAAAGACAACCATGATGGCGGCGCTTTTGAATTCAAGCCCGGTATATTTCAAGATGGGGATGGGCGTGGATACGCTATCGCGGGCAACATTGGTTTAGGTAACGCAGAAACCTGGACTAGCCTAAGTTTAGAATACGGTGGTATGGATCCTACCATCAGATCGGTACAACGTGAAGATGCCGCTCTCGTGATCGCTGCTGGAAATTCGAATGTGAGAGACCCCGCGCAAATCTGGGGTTCGCCCATTGTTGAAGGGGACTACAAACTCTTCGCCAATTTCGGGAGCATTCTCACAGATTCCACCAATTTCTACGGGCACGCGAATTATGCTAGCAAGCGGGTTGAAGGCGGATTCTATTTCCGAAATCCCAATACCCGTAGCGGCGTGTTTAGTACTGATAGTGGTAAAACGTTACTGGTTGGCGATTTGTCGGGAGGGGAATACCCAAACATACCTATCACCAACCATGTCCCTGACCCGGATGAGTTGGCAAAGGTCTTTAGGGACCCAAATTTGTTCACTTTCCAAGAGATGTTTCCGGGCGGGTTTACGCCGAGATTTGGTGCAGAAACGGTTGATAGCTCTGTCCTCGTAGGAATCAAAGGCGACGCTTTGGAAGACGCGCTCGGCTCAGCATTGAGCTGGGATTTGAGTGCTTATTTTGGTCGCCATCACGCCGATTTCTTTATTTTTAACACTGTCAACGCTTCGCTCGGTCCCAACACGCCGACCGAGTTCGATCCGGGTGACTACATCCAGACGGATTACAACCTAAACTTTGATGTCACGCATTCGCTCAGCGACATGGTGTTCCTCGCTTCCGGGCTGGAATACCGAAGTGAAGGCTTTGAAGTGGTAGAGGGCCAGCGAGAATCCTATCAAATCGGTCCTCTAGCTGGCCAAGGCTTCAGTGCTGCCTCCAACGGGTTTTCAGGTTTCGGCCAAGTTGCCTCGGGTGAATGGACCCGATCTAATATTGCAGCCTACTTGGAAACAGAACTCAGACCGCATCAACACTTGTTAGTTGCTCTCGCGGTGCGAGGTGAGGACTTTGAGGATTTCGGGAGTACCGTCAACTACAAGGTGGCGACCAACATCGGCATTAAAGATTTTCTTGCCGATGCGGGTTTGATTTCTAACGATGAGATGGACCTGAAATTCCGCGGCAGTTACAGTACCGGATTTAGGGCGCCCACGCCGGGCCAACAGAATACGTTCAATGTTACCACCGAGTTCAATTTTGAAAAGAATGACTTGGTGAACAACGGCACCATTCCGTCGACGAACCGAGCGGCTGAGCTTGTAGGTGGTAAAGCTCTTGACGCCGAAACATCGAAAAACTTCACAAGTGGGTTTACCTTTCGGATTAGAAACGTGAATCTCACCGTAGATCTTTATGATATACGGATGTCGGACCGGTTAGCCCTTTCCCAAGATTTCGCACTGACCGCAGAGCAGAAGGACGAGTTGCTCAAAGCGGGCGTGACCAGCGCAGCGAACTTGCAAGAGTTTCGATTCTTTACCAACGACTTCGATACTACAACCCAAGGTGTTGACTTCGTCGTCACGGTCCCGGTACCGAACGGAACTCTCACCGGAATCTATAATCGCACACGCACCACTGTTACGGATTTCAATCCAGTAACGCTGGATGACCTGCGGATTAAGGAATTGGAAGAAAACCTTCCTAAGCAGCGCGGTGCTCTCACGGTAATACAATCCATTACCGATCGGTGGAGTGCGCTCGGGCGGGTCGGTTTTTTCGGTGGGTGGTTCGATTCTGAGGATGACGCAACGTACACCGGAAAGACGCTGTTGGATCTTGAAACATCTTATACCGCATCCTCCGGTTTAACCTTGACTATCGGTGCGCAAAACATCCTCAATACCTATCCTGACGAGAACCCGAACGCTCTCGATATTGGCAATAAATACAGCCAATTCAGCCCGTTTGGATTCAACGGTGCGTACTGGTATAGCAAGATTGGCTACAGTTTCTAAGCTTGTTACCGAGTTGTGTAACCGCACGGTGCTCCTGCTGGTCTTAAGCATTCCAGCAGGAGCTGCTTTTGAGAAATTAAGCTCGTCAATATTGTTGCTACGTGCTCGGGGTGGATTGTCATATCTGTGCCGAGCACCACTATTCATTGTCGGTTCAATGGCGCCGACCGTTCGATTCAACATCTTCTACCTGCCCGCCATTCCTCATCTCACGACGGCAATTCGTCCCATCTCTTTCATGTTCTCAAACTCCAGTACATAGATGTAGATACCACTCGCCACGTCGGATGTGCCGTTACTCAACAGCAACCATTCCTTTCGACCTCGGTCGATTGGCGTCACGGCCAGCCTTTCCACGAGTGAACCATTTGGGTCGTAGATGTTGATGACAGTATCGGTGGGGAGTCCATCAAATGTAACAACACCCTTATGGAATTCGCTTGGTCGGACGGGATTTGGAAAAACTCTCAGGTGGGTGAAATCGAGTAATTCTACGGGTTCCGCTGCGGGCGAAATCTTTACTAGCACGGCTGATGCGCGCGGGTCGATCGGATTTCGATCTCTATCCCGAACTTCTGAAACGGCGATTTCATAGATGCTGCCGGGAATTAAATCGTCCTGTCGAAAGCCGAGAATTGCGCGTCTTCCCATCCGATCACGAATCGCTGACTCTGGAATCACACCGGAAATGTGTTCCGGTTTGCGCAGGAGATACCGTTTTTGGTTCCCTATTTCCCTTCCCATCGGTCTATCAAACATAACAGCAACCCGGTTTTCTCCGAGGTGTTCCGCGTCTCTCATCTTTGGTGGAGTACGCGGATTCGCTGACACCGGAGTTGTCCAATCCGTCTCAAATCCATCCTCACTCACGGCTGAAACAGCGTACCAATAAGTTGTGTTTTTCTCCAACCCCCGATCCAGGTATCTTGGTACGTCGACGTTCTCTTCGACTTTCTCAAATTGACTTCGCCGGGGCGGTCCTGATTGTCTTTCTTCTTGGTTGGAATTCGTTGCCCGGTATACATTAAAAAGACTTATACCATTTGGGGCTTGCCATGCTAGCTGAACGAGGTTTTCCGTTAAGGGGGCTGCACGCAGATTCCATGGTTGGATATTTGCGACGACTTTCGTTTTGTCCGCATGCGCATTCTCAAAAACAAACAGATTGTCCCGATCGTTAATGAACATCTCCTGAAATCCATCCTCATCTAAATCGGCAATAAAAAGAGTCGGCGTGTTCCATGCTTCGCGATACCAGGTCGGCGCAAACGCCGTCCCTCTGTGTTGAAAAACATGAATGCTTGGCGCCGTAAGAATTACGAGCTCGTTCCGTTCATCGCCGTCAAGGTCGCCAACAGCGAGACTATTGCCTCTGAGTCGATATGGCGTAATCTCTTGCCGCCAGACCGGGTTATAACGATTGTCTCCGGTGGTGGTAAATAACGTGAATTCCCAGCGAGCCGACAGCGAAGGGAGGTTCTTCTCAATCTTCCGACTACCAACGACAAAATCTGAAATCCCATCGCCGTTAAGGTCTCCGGTAGCGTATTGATGGGCATCCAGCCCATCAATCTGTAATTGCCACGTCTGTGTTAACTGATTGTCTCCAATGGCTTCATAGAGATGTAGTTCTCCTTCACTATCTCCTGTCAGCAGTTCCGTTTTACCGTCTCCGTCAAAATCGCCGATACCAAACTGTTCTCCATAAGCGTTAGCACCCTCCGTCTCACTTTTGAGCCGAATTATTTCCGCGTAACTATCATTCCCTTGGTTTTCGTAAATGAGTACTGCACCGTTATTATTATCAGCTCCGACGATTTCTTTGCGCCCGTCTCCGTCAAGATCGGCTATCTGTCCAGCCGAGAGGAATGGTGATTCCCAAATCAGCCGTTCCGGGTAACCGGTGTGTGTCAGGCTCTCAATAATGAAGATTCTATCTTCAGTGCTTCCCAAGATTTCCAACAGTCCATCTTCGTCCGTGTCATCGACTGCCCATGGCTTAAAGACGAAGGCGCTGGTATGCTTGAGTTCATAGCTACCGGAAGGGGTACGTTCATGGATTTCGATACCCGAAGCAAGATCGCCAATCAAGGGCAGCCCTACGATCTCAAATAAACCGTCTCGATCAAAGTCTGCAGTAACACTCCCGACGTGCGTCGGTGAAATCTCGGTGGATTCTTCAACATACCCGTGCGGAGAAATCCGGACGCCGCTGACTTCCAGTTGATAATATCTGCCTCGATTGTCGTCAATCGTTTCAAGTCCCGCCGCATTTCGTGCTGTAACAAAGTAGTTATACCGCCCGGGATTCAAGGACAGTGAAAATGAGTGTTCTTTTCCGATTGCCGATTCATTAATAGTAGAAAATGGCGCCAGTTGTTTTTGGACGCGATAATTTAGCGAGTCAACCGTGAGGTCATCCGTCGACCACGAAAAAGACACGACAAACTCACCTTCCGACAGTTGTTCCCGGGCATTGATACCGCGCACTCTAGGCGGCGTTCGGTCTACAGACAGAACGACTTCATCACGGGCAATCGCGCCGTTCTTCGCCGCGGTTTCCAACCGAACCGTGTACGTCCCTTCAGGCACCTCCGCGATCTCCCAGACTAGCAGTCGTTCATTTTTCTTTTGCCGGAAAGACGGGAGATCGATTGCGGTCCACATTGTGGGCGTAGTTGACTCACCATACATCAACTGCCACGAATTGAACTTGAATCCGCCGGCGGTTCCAATAAATTCGATCTTGTTTGAGCCGCCGCCACCGGTTTCAGGTGCAATGATCCGCGCCTGCATTGAGCCACTTGCCATCAGGGCTTTCGCCGCGTTAAGATTTCCAGCTCCGACGAGTTCGGGACTTTCAAGGGTTGAATCCGCAGTAGTTAGAATTATCTGTCGCGCTTCATCATGTGTCAGGTTAGGGCGTTTTGACAGTATTAAGGCTGCAACACCGGAGACGTGAGGCGTTGCCATGGATGTTCCCGTCAATCGACGGTAGCGGTTGCCAATCTGGGTACTTAAAATGACGTTTCCGGGTGCGCCAATATCAATTGACGCGCCGAAATTGGATTGATAAAATCTCTGTTTATTCTGGTCAGTTGCGGCAACGGCGATTACTTTGCGATAACCCGCCGGATAGATCGTGTCCCGCGATCGTTCATTTCCAGCTGCGGCAATCAAGAGAACTCCGCGCGCGTAAGCGTAATCAATGGCGTCACGAATCACGAACGAATTCCGAGGGCTTCCCCAACTCATGTTGATAATTCTGGCACCATTATCCACGGCATAGACAATCGCGGCTGAAGAATCGTCGTCCTGCAAATTGGTACCAGCCCCGCTTGACGCGCCTGCCCGGAGTGGCATTAGGGTGCAATTCCACGCCACTCCCGCAACTCCAAGTCCGTTATTCACATCTGCGGCAGCAATCCCCGCCACGTGTGTTCCATGTCCCGCCTCATCGATCGGATCGTTGTCGCCGACCACCGAGTCGCCTTTGAATGCGACATTTGGAATGTCCGTAAAGTCCCAACCTCGTATGTCATCAATATATCCGTTTTGATCATCGTCAACCCCGTTGTCGGGAATTTCCCCGGTGTTTCGCCATATCTTCTCGACAAGATCTTGATGGGCATAATCGATGCCGCTATCTACGATTGCGATAATCACGTCAGGACTACCCTTTTCAATTGCCCAAGCGCGGGGCATGCCAATTAGAGGGAGATTCCACTGTTCTTTGTATCGAGGATCGTTGGGAATGATTTCTGAGACGAGCGTTTGGCGCAGATAGTTGAACTCAACGGCCTCAATCAAGGGGTTTGACGAATAGCAGGCCTTTAGGGAACCGAGATTAGAAGAAGTCGAAAAACGCAAGAGATAGATGCGTTCAAGATTCGGATTCGCTGTCGAATTAGCGACATGAGGGAAAACGCGGGAAAAAGACTGAACCCCCATTTCGGAATGGAACATGCGAATCGCGGAACTTCCGTGCAGGCGATTAGCCTCCGCTTCGCCTTCAGGCGTCACTCGGATTAGGAGTTCGCCCCGTGTAACTTCCGACAGTGGCTCTGGGGTCGGAAAACTGCTCCCAGCGGCCGATTCAGATGGCGGAAATAATACTAGCATCGCCATTGCCGCAATGACTCGCATAGTTACGGATGACGGGTTTAAGCCATATACACGACGCAGGGCTTGGTTCACGGTGTGTTCCGGTTTGGTCGGTGAGGTAAGAAGAAGGGTAATTGTTTAGTTCAGTCCAGAACTTGCGCGCCAACATGAAATCGCGACCTAGAGATCGCTCCTACATTACGCTCACGAATCTCTATCGCACTCACTATTCGTTCGTTTAATGGTATAGGAACAGGGATTAAACTGCAGCACGACGAACCAACATTCCCTAAACAGATTCATAGACTAAACAGTTGAAGAAGGAATCTGTTACGGTTAAACTTCGGAAAGGGTATTCTTAATCGCGGCACGTTGCAAAATTCGATTATTTTGTAAATCACGAGTTATCATGACAACTGCACGATGACAATGGTAAGGTCGTCCTCAAGCGGATTGCCGGAGCAGAAATCGGCTAACTCCGTGTCCAGAGCAGTTATCATTTTGCGCGGAGAATGGAGCGCATGATTGTTCAGAAAGCGCTCCAGTGCATCGGTGCCATATTCTTCTTCTCCAGCTCCTCGCGCCTCTGTCAGACCATCGGAATAGAGAAAAAGACGGTCTCCGGGTTGCCAGTTAATCTGTTCGGGTTCGGGTTGAAATCTCAAGCGTGTTCCAAGCGGAGGTAAACCATTCATTCCTAATTCACTCCACCTTTGTTCTTCCGCGCGGTATAGATAGGGGTGAGGGTGTCCTGCATTAGCGAACGTGAGCGTGTGATTGGAACGGTTAAGTATGAGATATGAAAAAGTCATCAACATACGCGTGTGGCGATAGTTTCGCACAATCTTATTGAGAGAAGCCAGCACAGAGGATGGCGATGGATCTATCTCCATTTGAAAATCAAACCCGCTGCTCACGACAGCAACTAACAATCCGGAGTAGAAACCGTGTCCTGCAACATCACCAATCGCCACGCTCACGCTGCCATCGGACAGGTGGTAATAGTCGTAGTAGTCCCCGCCAACTTGTGCGGCTGGCTGACTTTTTCCTGTCAAATGCATCCACTCCAGCGAAAAATCGCCCGTCGGAAGCATTGTTGTTTGAATCTCATGGGCACGTTTAAGATCGTATTCGTGTTGTTCCTGCCGGCGTACAGCGGCAATTTGGTATACCGTATCTTGTTTAATCTTCTGTCCCAAAATCTGAAGTAAGCCACTGGCGACTTGCGGCGAGGTTGACAACACCTGCTGAAAATCGTCGCGGTGAAGTTTTAAGAGTAGAGCGTCAGTTTTTGCCCGGACCATGGCACTGTGAGGCGAATCATCAAGCAAAGCCAACTCGCCTACATATTCACCTTCAATTCTCTCTCGTATTTCAACTGCACCGGACCAAATTGCGACTCTTCCTTTCACAACAAGGTACAGCCCGTCTGCCAATTCGCCTTCATTAAAGAGAATTTCGCCTTCCGAAAGCCGGAGCATTTGCATTCGGTTACCCACGGTGCCCAATACATCTTGCGGTGCACCCGCGAAGAGAGGTGTTCCGCCAAGGATTTTCAAAAGTTCTGTCGAGGATAACATTCGTACAATACTCCTTAGATCTTTGTTCCTTAAAACCCTTAATGTGGAAAGATTGGATTATGCAGTCAACTTCTGGTAGAATACCCAACGCAGATTAATGTTACAGATTCCTTGAGGTGTAACCATGAACAAGATTATACTTGATACCGATATTGGTGACGATATTGACGACGCTCTTGCCTTGGCGTTTGCCGTCTTGAATCCGGAAATCGAGTTGGTTGGTGTGACAACCGTCTTTAAGAATACCGAGAAACGTGCCGAGTTAGCGTGCTGTGTGCTGGAAACATTGGACGAAACAAGCATTCCCGTTTATGTCGGCATCGGAAAAACCGTTCCGCAATCCATTCCGGATTGGGAGCGAATCGCCGCAGAACATCAGCCCAAACAGATGGAAATTCTGACCCGGCGGCAGCCATCGATTCAACCGCGTCCGACACGGGCAGTTGACTACATCATTGATACTATCATGTCGGGCAATGGCGACATTACCCTGGTTCCGGTCGGCCCGCTCACAAATATCGCGGCAGCGCTACTCGTAGAACCTCGGCTGATTCAGAAGACAAAGATTTGCTTGATGGGCGGCGCGATAGACCGGATTTCGCCAGAGTGGAACGTACTCTGCGATCCGGAAGCGGCCCGGATTGTATTCGGTTCCGGTGCGGAGATTACCATGGTGGGGCTTGATGTGACGACCAAATGTAAGATGACGTACGATCAGGTAAAAGCAATTGGCGCGGTGCAGCGTCCAATCAATGAAATCTGCTTTGAGCTAATCCATTTGTGGGGTGGTGATAACCCCGAGCCGCGTCCAACGCTTCACGATCCGTTGGCTGTCGCATTCGTTGTTGATTCGACTCTGTGTGAAATGAAGGATTTGCGAATTGCCGTTGAAACCCGTGCCGATCATGTACAGGGATTAACAGTCCCAATAGACGGGCGCCCGAACACTTCAGTATGCGTAGATGTTGATTCGGAGCGGTTCATGGACCATTTCCTTGCTACGTTAACGCATTCCTGAATTAGGGGATGATGGATTCTTCATCTCCGCTGTTGATGCAACAGTTCCAGAATTTTTTGAAGTTCCGGATCATTCGGTTTGAGGCGATTCACCTCTTCCGCTTGAAGGATTGCGGCGTCCAACATTCCCACGTTGTAATATGCCCAACCCAGAGCGGCATGAATAATTGCCGAATCCGGCTCCAATTGCAACGCTTGTTGGTACTGCTCTATCGCCTTGTCATACTCCTTCTTGTCAATATGGACGTTACCTCGCTCAAAGTACGGATTCAGGCGACCGTCCAACAACGGGTGTGCGCTTTCGTTGGATTGGCGCATCTGTCCGCAACCTGCGTAGAACAGAACGCAGGTCAGAAATGCGGACACCTTCATCAATTCCACCATAACCCCCTCTTGACCACATAAGATAGCACTATCTAGGTTGAGTGTCAATCTGAATTTCCAAGGGGCGTCCGCCTATCTGCAGCAAATTCCGTGGCGTGGTGTCCAATACTTTCGTGTTCAACTACCGTACTAGTCTTGTCAAGCACGCTCAATGACAGGCACACCATCCGTTTGGGTGCGGTGCTGTCTGAGGGCCATTTTCTTGGCCACCTCCTGCGCTGCTTAGTTATTATAGAATCAATATGATTGTACACTGCGGTCGGTCCGATCAACCGAGTGGATAACGAAGGATTAAGGGAATGGATAATGACCGATCAAGTGAGTGAATAACGAATGCGATAGCCAATCCTGATAGAGTTCCCAAAGAGATCCCATTCCTAACCGTACCTACCGACACCTATGCAAATATGAATAGAATTGACTATAATACACTGCCTCTTAGTAAGCAAATCTTACGATAATCCGTAGAAAATTCTCTTGACAAAATGGAGATGTTGCTATATACTTTACACGCCTATTAGTCGTGGGTCCGGGCGGGTAGCTCAGTTGGCCAGAGCGACGGCCTTACAAGCCGTAGGTCACAGGTTCAAGCCCTGTCCCGCCTACCAATCAACGTTCAAATGCCATCCTATCGGACCCGTAGTGTAGCCTGGCTTAACACATCTGCCTGTCACGCAGAAGATCGCGGGTTCAAATCCCGTCGGGTCCGCCAGTTTGTATCTCACCTAAACCACAGGTTGTTTGGTCGTCAAACAGTCTGTGGTTTTTTATTATCCATACCATTCTTTCTCGCATGACGATAGTCCTAGTACGGAGGTTGCCCTCGTGTTAGACCTAAAATTCATTCGCCGGAACCCTGATGTCATACGAACTATGCTCGATCAAAGGAGGATGACTGCGCCTCTGGATCAGTTGCTTGAGATAGATAGTCACTGGCGCGCGACAGTCACCGGCGTAGAAAATGCCAGGAATCATCAGAATACCATCTCAAAAGGTATTGCAAAACTCAAGATGAACAAGCAGGATGCCTCCGAACAGATTGCGGAGATGAAAGAACTCTCTCAAAAACTTAAAAGTTTGAGCAAGCAGTCAAATGACCTTAGGCAACAGATTGATGAGATGCTACTGGCGATTCCGAACCTGCCGGATTCAAGCACTCCGATTGGAGTCAGCGAGGAAGATAACATAGAAATCAAGCAATGGGGTACTCCGAGAACCTTCGACTTTGAACCGAGACCGCACTGGGAACTTGCGGAGGAATTAGATATTGTAGATTTTGGACGTGGCACAAAAATCGCCGGAAGCAACTTCATACTGTTCAAAGGTCTTGGCGCGAGACTGGAGCGAGGTCTTATTAACTTCATGATTGATTTGCACGTTTCCAAACACGGTTACACGGAGATTTCTCCTCCGTTTCTCGCCAATCGCAGAACAATGACCGGGACCGGACAGTTACCGAAATTCGAGGAGGATATGTATCGCTGCGATCGGGACGAAGAGAATGAAGATAGTGATCTCTTTCTTATTCCAACTGCCGAAGTACCGGTCACAAATATCTTTTCGGGTGAGATTTTAGATGTCGACGATCTTCCGATTTATTACGTCGCCTATACGCCGTGTTTCCGGCGAGAAGCCGGATCGTATGGACGGGAGACACGCGGGTTGCAGCGCCTTCACCAATTCGACAAAGTCGAAATGGTGAAGTTTACACTTCCCGAAAAGTCTTACGATGAGCATGAAGCCCTGCTGCGCGATGCCGAGGATGTGCTTCAAGCCCTTGGCCTCCCCTACCGGGTCATTCAACACTGTTCTGTCGAGTTGTCGTTCGCGGCAGCGAAATGTTACGACCTTGAACTATGGGCGCCGGTAGATCAGAAATACAATCTGGAGATTTCGTCGTGCAGCAACTTTGAATCCTTCCAAGCTCGCCGCGCGAATATCCGTTTTCGCCGTAAACCGCATGCAAAAACCGAGTTTGTTCACACGCTCAATGCGTCGGGCACTGCCCTGCCTCGATTGGTTATCGCGATTCTTGAGAATTATCAACACGCGGATGGAACGGTACAGATACCGGAGGTGCTCAAGCCGTACGTGGGCGGCGTCGATCGAATTGCCGCGGCTGGTACATCAGAGTGAAGATTTCCTTGATTTGCCAAGATTTAATGATATCTGGAGGAATGAATGGACGAGGACAAAGGTTACGCGAACCCCCAACTGCTAGTCTCTCCCAAAACGTTAATCGACACACTAGATGACGAGTCGATTTGCATTGTGGATACGCGACCTACGCATGAGTTCGCCGCCGGTCACATCCCCGGCGCGATCCACTTGGATCTGTATTCGCTTAGCTTGAATGACACGAGAGAGAGAGCTTTCAAGGCGTTCATGTGGACAATCGCTTACCTCCTGCGTCAACGCGGAGTTGATCCGACCAAGAAAATCATCTGGTATGAGGATATCTCGGGCATCTGCTCCGCAAGGGGATTTTGGTTCTGTGAATACCTAGGGCACGAGGATGTTCACGTGTTGGATGGCGGATTCAATGCCTATGTCGCGGCGGATGGGTGCGTGAGCGTCGAAGCAGATGAGCCCCAGGAAGTTGAGGCGTTCCCGGAGATTCCGCGGTCTCATACGCATCTGGACGCGGACACAATCCACGGGATGCTTGGAGACGACGACTTCGCTGTCCTTGATACGCGCACCGACGACGAACACTATGGGCGAGTTGCCCGCTCCGCTCGCGGCGGCGCGATTCCGGGGTCAATCCACATTGAGTGGCGTAACAATCTTGACGAAACAGGAGCGTTCAAGTCAGCACCCGAACTCCGCGAACTGTACCAGTCCGCAGGGATAACCCCCGAAAAACGCGTTGTATGTTACTGACAGGGCGGTTACCGCTCTTCCAACGCCTATCTGGCGTTGCGACTCCTAGGGTATCCAAGGATTAGCAACTATTTGGGGTCGTGGAAAGAGTGGGGGGATCGGCTGGATTTGCCGATCGAAATTCCCACCGAGTAGTAGATAACAGAGATGAGGCTGTTGTATCTCGCTCGCGGGTCGGGCTAGAAGCCCGACCTACAGGAGAGTAACGCAACTTGGGTAATCTAACGCGGTGATTGAGTCGCTTTAACCCACATTCGCAGGTTGTTTGTGTGGTAAGACTACTGACTACTGTAAGATATCTTCAATCGCCAACGGACTATCTGCCATTTCTTGGTTTGCAGTCTCCAGTTTCTCGCGGCTTGATACCACGCATACCGCCCCCCGACTCAGGCTGTACTCAAGCAGTTCCAAGAGCGCACGTTTGACCGATTGAGGCGTGCCAGTCTTGAGACGCGCGTAACGCTCTTCCCGCTTTTTAGGTGTCAGCCCCGTGAGGTGACGATGAAGCGCATCACTCGTTGCCTCGTTCGGCCGAATCGGCTGTTCATCGTTCTTCGCCGTGGCAATGATTGCACGGTCGATGTCCGTTTGTGTCCATTGAGTTCCGCGGACAAAGTCGGTTACGCCGTTAAACACCTGGAGCGTTCGGCTGATGTGAGGGTCGCTGTATGAACCGAGATACAGCGTTCGACCAAGCGGGCTGTACGTGAACCAGGCGCCATAGGCGTTGCCCTTAAAGCGAATCTCGTTCATAATGTAGTCGAGACGGACAATGTGGGCTCCAAGTGTCAACAGTGTCTGATCCGGGTGTGAAGCGTGCGGTGCGGGAATTACTTGGGCACAGTGTGCGACTTGGATTGGCCCTGCCAATCCCTCGCGCGGGGGAGTGTCAAAAGAGGTAAACCCAACCGGAATTTCAGCAATTTGTTCGTCTCGCATTTTTCCCACCCAGTCCGACAACGTCGCGGAAACGGTTTTGAAAGCGGAATCCGAGCCCGTGAAGCTAGCAGTTACCCGTCCTCGTACCAGCAGAAAATCTCGAATTTCCTCAATCCTGTCCATTAAATCGCCGCTTTGCTCATCAAAGTGAGCGTTCAACTCCTCGCTTAACGAAAGTTGCGGCAAGCCTGAAACCTGCTCGTTCAAGTAGCTCTCGGAATTTAGCCCACGCGCGGCGTGATACATTGCGGTGCTGGAGCCATTGTGCACCATGTCCGTGCGGTATCTAGCTCGGCTTTGGACAAGCACGTCGCGAAGTCGCTCCGAGTCTCTCGGGTCTAAGCTGAACAGTAAATCATGCAGCACGTTTAACGCCGGATTAATCTGGTCGTCAAGCGCCTTAAGTTGAAATCGCATGTGCCGCAGAGACTGATTCTCGTTGGAAGCATGTGTCCCAAATCCGGGAGCGCATCCAATCCCGCCTGTGGAAGCTGCGACACGCCGCGCCATCTGCTCGTAGTTCATCCCAGCCGCACCCAACTTGCGGACAGCTTCGGCATAGCGCGGCAGATATTTCCAGAGATGTTCCGGTAACCCTTGCAGGTTGAAATTCAGAATAAGATAGTTGATACCGTTTGCGAATACATCGTTGTGAAGTAAATCGACACCTTTGACATCTTCAACTGTCGTTGGAATGTGCGTAAGGCGGTTGGGAAGATCGGTGACTTTGAGTTGGGGGAGTTTTGCCAGCGCTTCGGGAGAGTTCGGCTCGCTATTGAGTCGGTCTAGTTCCTCAGCGTCCGCCGCAATCTGCTCCATCTCGCCATCCGAATATTGCGAGCGAACTTTTGCCATGCGCTCGGCAAACTCGGTATCAATGCGTCCCTGCATCTCCCTATCCGGTTTCACAACAGCGGTTAATTTATGTGGATTTTCAATCAGTCTTTCTCGGATGAGCCGATTAAAGAGAGACGGTTCAGCCTCGTACTTGCGTTTACAGGATGACAGATGCTCTGCCATTGGCAGGAATGTCAGCGGATCTGTGCCGTAAATCCATGTTGAGATTACCCTGTCCAGCATTTCCAAAGGAAACATCGATCCGATTTCGAGGAAGTGGTAAGCCGCCTGCTGGAATGCGGCTCCCGCCAATTCGGGCTCAATCTGGTTATTAGCGACTTCGGAGAGCGTATCGGTCACCAAGTTCGCGAAGGCATCGACACGGTCCGGTTCGCTGCCTTTCAATCCAATGCGAAAGTTACCTTCCAGTCCGACCGATCCCGCTCCGGAATAGATTAAGTCCGCTCCGAGTTTTGATTCGATAATCGCCTTTTTCAACGGCGCCGCCTCGTTACCCAGCAAAATCAGGCTCAAGATGTGCATCAACACGGCATCTTCGGGATCGGTTGCGTCACCTGCCAACCATTGGAGCATCAAATATGTTTTTTCCGTAAGCGGTTCATCGGCTGCCACCGGATAGGTATCGGTCAACAATCGGGGTTCTTGCCAGCGAGGCTGTCGAGTGATATTCACCTCCGGGGATTGTCGACTAAATCCCTTGAGTCTATCGGTCAGAAACGCCAAATATTCGGTCGTCGGGATGTTTCCGTAGAAAAAGAAATAACCGTTGCTAGGGTGATAAAAGACGTTGTGGAAATGCTTCAAAGCAGAATAAGTGAGATCGGGTATTGCGACCGGATCTCCGCCGGACTCGTTGCTATAAATCGTGTCCGGCAGCAGCCCTCGTGTGACAGAGCGGTACATCAGCGATTCCGGATCGGAGAACGCTCCCTTCATCTCATTGTAGACAATCCCGCTGATTTTCAGATTGCCCGTTGGGTTTTCCGGATCCGCCGGAGCGAGATGGTGCCCTTCACGTTTGAATGTCTGTTCGGTCAGCAACGGATGAAAAACCGCATCAAAATATACTTCGGCGAGATTAAACAGATCTTGTTTCACATTGCTTGCGACGGGGTAGTAGGTGCAATCCCAACCGGTCATGGCATTGATAAACGTCGCCATGCTCATCTTGATCATCTCAAAGAACGGTTCTTTGACCGGATATTTGCGCGATCCGGCGAGCACACTGTGTTCAAGGATGTGCGGTACTCCCGTGTCATCCGTCGGAGGCGTGGGGAAACTGATGGAGAATAAATTCTCGGCGTCGTCGGCGTGAAGATGCATCAGTCGTGCGCCACTTGGCTCGTGTTCAATCTGATACGCTACGGCGCGCACCTCTTCGATTGGCGTAATTGCTTTTACCTCAAAATCGTCAATACGCTCGCCCACTTGCAGTGTTACTACCGGAGTCTCGGGCATTCAAATCTCCTTCTAATTGAATTGAACTGTTTCTTTAGTTATCGGATACGGCGATTAGATGATTTCGTGTGCGGAAGAACAGCGTGCCTTCGGATATGGCCGGGGTTGCCATACAGATGTCTCCCATGGTATTGGTCGCGAGGACTTTGAATCTTGGTCCCGCCTGAATGACGTAGATGTCCCCATATCCGCTGGTAAAGTAGATTTTGCCGTTAGCGGCGACCGGCGATGCCGTAAAGCCAGTACCACCACGACCTAGACGCTTTTCATAAGTTCGTTTGCCCGTGTCTGCTTTGTAGCACGACAAAACACCGTTATCACGGCAGTTGTAAAGATATTCACCGTAGACTATGGGGGTTTGCATATAGGCTCCGCCTCGGTCATAACTCCAAACGAAATAGTTGTTGACATCGGGGTTTGCGCCGGGCGAAATATCGCTAGTAGCATCAAGACGTATCGCATAGATAGGTGACATGCGTCCATGTGCATTGGTGATGAAAGCCAGATCGTCTCTGAAGACGGGCGTTGGCACGGGAATGTCGCCGCCTCCGCTAAGTTTCCACAGCTCCTCACCGGTTTCAAAATCATAGCCCCGATGTGTTTGTAACCATTTACGACAACTTGGGTTGTGTATTCTCTGCTATGAATCGCCGGAGTGCACCATGTCGGCACTTCATCGCCTGGTGTTTTCCAAATGTATTCTCCATCTTCTATTCCGAATGCAGCGATAAATGAGTCCTTCTGAACGTCGCACTGGACGATTACCGCGTTTTCATGAATCACGTGAGAACTGGTGAAACCCTATTGCGCCTCGGGTAAATAGAAGGCCCCGGAGTCAAGTATGCCCAAGTCACGCTTCCACAGCGCCGTCCCATCCATGTCATAGCAATATAGTCCTTCGGAACCAAAAAGGCGATCGCGTATTTTCCGTTTGTCACCGGTGTACAGTTGGCGTGAGTCGGTTTGGGATGCCTTTTAATCTTTGGCACACCACAGTGCGCTCCCATAGAATTTCATCCGTGTTTTTGTCAAGGCAATGAAGGTGCCATTCATGTGCGCTCTCGTCATCTACGGGCTCAATATCACCGTACAGTCCGACTTTCAGCGGAGTATCCTTTTTACCGCTGATTGCGGTGGTTATGAAGATGCGTTGATCCCAAACCACCGGACTGGAATGTCCCAGACCATCGATAGGCGACTTCCACATGACATTCACGGAGTTCTCCACGTTCCAGGAGGTTGGAGTTGGGAAATTCTCAGCCACGCCGCTAGCACCCGATCCGCGAAAGGAAGGCCAATGCAGACCTTGCGGCTCCGAAGATAGCACTGCCGCACAGATGAAGATTATTGGAATGGCGGCAATCGGCACGGTAGTGTTTGCCGCCTTGAGTCGGGTCTTCACCATTCTACCCCAGTCCTATGTCAAAGCGGTTCAATGTGAACCGGGCAAACCTTGAGTTCGGCGGTGTGCGTAATCGGATCGTAGCCGGAGCCTGTGAGGATATTAACCGGTACATCACTAAAGCTGAAACTGGCGAAAACGGTGCCGCGGGGTGATCGATTTGTGCTTTTTACCCTAATCTTCACTGATCCGCGCCGACTGGACATCTTGCACCAATCGCCATCGATGAGTCCCCAGTCTGTTGCATCGGCGGGATGCACTTCAAGGACCTCCTCCGATAGTAGATAATCAATACCTTGGGCACGACCCGTCTGTGTACGTGTGTGGTACGAAGCGAGTCTGCGCCCCGTCGTGAGCCACACCGGGAATTCATCGCAGATTGTTTCCGCAGGATCGCGATAATTCACAATCGAAAAGATTCCGCGTCCATTGATGAACTCACCTTCGTGCAATCGGGGGGTGCCCGGGTGGTCGTCATGGGGAACGGGCCATTGATATTCGCCCGCTTCAATTCGTTCCCAATCGAGCCCTGCGTAAATAGGAGAAACACTACATAGTTCGTTGAAAATATCCTTGGACGAATCAAAGTCGAATCCGTTGAGCCCGAGCCGTTTGGCAATCTGGCAAATAGCCCACCAATCGGGTTTTGCCTGTCCCTGCGGCGATACTGCCGCGCGCATCCGCTGCACTCGTCGTTCGGTGTTGGTCTGCACCCCGTCGGTTTCCGCCCATGCCGTTGCCGGGAGGACAACATCGGCGAGTTGAGCTGTCTCTGTCAGGAAGATATCGATTACCACGAGATGGTCAAGGCTGCGCAGCGCATGTTCACAATGTTCTCGGTTCGGATCGGAGAGAAGAGTGTTCTCCCCATCAATTAGCATTGCCCGAATCTGATCGCCGCAAAGATCGAGCGCCGTTACTTTCGTAATCCCCTTTTCGAGGTCGACTGACGTACCGTAAAGCTCCTCGAACTTTTCTTGGTTGGCTGCATCGGTAACCGGCTGGAATCCGGGATAGTTGTTGGGAAGAGCGCCACTGTCTCCGGCGCCTTGGATGTTGTTCTGGCCGCGCATCGGATTTATGCCGGTGCCTTCGCGTCCAATGTTGCCAGTCATCAACGCGAGATTGCAGAGACATTGTACGTTTTCCACCCCGCAGATGTGTTCGGTGATGCCGAGCGTATAGTAAATCGCCCCTTTGTCCGTCTTACCGTACCAAATTGCAGCGGTTTCGATGTCCTTCGCCGGCACATTCGTGATATTCTCCGCCCACTCGGGCGTGAACTGAGTAATGTGCTCAAAGAAGTCATCGAATTGAACCGTTCGACTGCGGATGAATTCGCGATCTATCAATCCTTCGCGTGCTATCACGTGCGCCATGGCAAGCAGCAGCGCAGAGTCTGAACCTACTCGCAGCGGGAGATAAAGATCTGCCATTTCGGCGAGTTTAATTCGCCGCGGATCCGCCACAATAAGTTTTGACCCGCGTGCCACCGCCTTCTTGATGCCCGTCGCGGCAACCGGGTGGCATTCGGTCATATTCGTTCCAATGCAGAAAATCACATCCGGTTTCTGCATGTCAACGAGCGGATTCGACATCGCGCCTCGTCCGATTGTGGCTGCCAGACCGGCAACCGTCGGCGCGTGTCAGGCACGGCTGCAGTTATCAATATAGTTCGTCCCGAAACCTGCACGAATAAACTTCTGCATCATGTAAGCCGCTTCGCTCGGCGCGCGGCCGGAAGCAACTCCGTAAACGCTTTCTCGCCCGTACTTCGTTCGGACTCTTCGAAACCCTTCGGCGGCACGGTCAAGCGCTTCATCCCACTCTGCCTCGTGCAACTTTCCGTCTTGCCCGCGGACGAGGGGCGTCGTCAGCCGATCGGAATGCTGAACAAAGTCGAAAGCAAACTGTCCTTTGACGCAGAGCGCTCCTTTGTTTGCCGGGCCATCCATAGCCGGCTGGACGCCAACGATGTTCTCGTTCTTGGTCAGGACATCAACCGAGCACCCCACGCCGCAGTAGGGGCAGATGGTGCGAGTTTTTTCAATCTCGCCGGGCAGGTCAACCGCACGCATCGCCTTCTTGTCGCCAAGCGCACCGGTTGGGCAGGTCTGAATGCACTGTCCACAGAAGGTACACGCAGACTCCTTTAGCAGGCCGTTAAACTCCGTGGTAATTTGCGTGTGAAACCCACGGTTCATGACGCTAATCGCGTAATCTCCCTCCTGTTCGGCACACACGCGCACACAGCGATAACAGGAGATACAGAGGTCGTAATCACGCAAGATAAACGGGTTGGTGTCATCTACGTTGCTCCTGCCAGATTGTTTGCCCTTGAAGCGCCCATTCCGTGCCTGATAGCGATCAACAAGGGTGGAGAGTTCTTGAGAAGCGTAGCCTCGAAGTGAATCGACCTCCGTCTCGGGGTTTTCCGACGTAACCATTTCGAGCAGTGTTTTTCGATATTTGTCGATTTTCTCCGCCGCCGTTTGGACGACCATGCCAGATATCGCCTTCGTTGTACATGATGCAACAGGATTTTGCGACCCTTCAAGTTCAACCACACAGAGTCGGCATCCTCCGAAGGCATCAAGGCGGGAATCGTAGCATAGCGTAGGAATGTCTTTGCGATTGCGGGTCGCAACCTCGTAAATTGTTTCGCCATCCACGAATCTCACTGTCTCTCCGTCAAGCGAGATTGTGTTTAGTCCTTTTTCTTCATCCGAACATACAGGTGTTTGTTGTTGCTTAGCCATTTGCTTTCTCACGGTTTTTATCCGGTACGATTTGTTGATAAACGTCTCTTGGTAATCCGGAAAACGCAACTCACATTTAGCCTTCAACGTGCCGCTCGACTTGCTTCGGGAAGTACCGCATCACGCTGTCGGCAATAAGTGGTGCAGCCATGCCGAGACCGCAGGCGCTAGTCGCTTTCATCGCTTCGCTAATATCACTTACTTCCCTGCGCCATTCCTCCATATCCATCGGACCGGCATCCTTCGCCAAACGTTCAGTGAGGCGTTGTGTTCCAATTCGGCAGGGGAAACATTTTCCGCATGATTCTTCGGCGAAGAATTCCATTGCATTGTGCGCCACGCCCATGATATTTCGACTATCGTCGAAAACGATAATCCCGGCGGCGCCTAGCATTGATCCTTTTGCCTTTACACTAGGCTCATCCAGTGTTACCTCAAGGTCATTTCCGGAAAGGAAACCACCGGACAATCCTGCCATAGTAACCGCCTGAATGGAACGACCACTTTGTGCGCCGCCCGCCCAGTCGAAAAGCAGTGTTTTCAGTGGCAGACCAAACGGCACTTCGTAGTTTCCCGGCTTCTGGATATCCCCCGAGAGACTGATGACCTTCGTGCCGGCGTGACCATTCAACCCAAGCTTGCGATACCACTCCGCTCCGTGTCGAAGGATTTGCGGTACGGAAACGAGTGTCTCCACATTATTGACTGCGGTCGGGAGGTTTTCAAATCCGTGAGTCACCGGATAGGGTGGACGATTCCTAGGGAACGGGTGCTTGCCTTCAAGGCTGTTCAGAAGCGATCCTTCTTCTCCGCAGATGTATGCCCCCGCACCGCGCCGAATGTGCAATTGAAAATTAAAGTCAGTTCCAAGGATGCAGTCGCCGACGAGCCCTGCATCCTCCGCCTCGGCGATTGCGCGTGCAAGGATATTGAGAGTTTCCGGATATTCGTATCGAAGATAAATGAAACCGCGTTCTGCGCCAGTCGCGTATGCGGCTAGCGTCATACCCTCAACAACCGCATGCGGGTCGTAATCCAAAATCGCCCGGTCTTTGAAACATCCGGGTTCACCTTCATCCGCGTTACAGACAATGGTCTTTGGTTCTCCGGGCGCTTCCGCAACGGACTTCCATTTTAGACCGGTGGGAAAGCCGGCACCCCCGCGTCCTGCCAATTTGCTATCAACAATGAGTTCGATGACGTTGTCGGGGGTCATCTCGTTTATCGCGTGAGTTAGTCCTTCGTAACCTTCAGTCCGCCGGTACCCTTCTATGGTCGATCTACCGTGTTCTCGAATGGATGCGAAAACACACTCCTCAATTCCACCGGGATTTGGCTGCGGCAGCAGAGAGGGGATCAATCGTAAAGTCTCAGGACTAGTGCCGGTCAACACAGAGTGTCCACGAAGAACAGGCACAACATCGTCGCACCGACCCGCGCACGGCATCGACGTTGCACCTTTATCCTTGAGCGCGTCAAGGATTTCTCGTCCCCCGGCTAGGCAGCATACAGGCCCCGTACATACTCTTGGCGCAACCTGTCCCGGAGAGCTTCGAGAGAAGTGATGGTAGAAGGTGACGGTACCGAACAGGTCTGCCAGAGGAATTCTAAGCCCGACAGCCACATCCCGAAGCGCCTCCTCGGTGAGGAATCCGTCTCGATCGTGGAATTCATGGAGCAGGGGGAGTAGCGGTGCCGGTTCCTCCCGCCATCTTTCGATTAATTCGTGGTTAGTGGGGGTAGCCATTGTGTAGACTCTGAGCGAATGTTAGACTGCAAATCTCGGCGTTACGTATTAGCCAATTCGGTTGGCAACGCCAACCGATGCTGCTAAATGGTAGCAATTTTTCCACGGTGGGTCAACACGAATTTTGTTTCAGCGTGTTGGGAAATCGGAGACCGTGATTTAGTAACGTCTATTTTAGACGAAGGACATTTTGCAATAGACGGCCATTATATTGTGTGATAGCATAGGCTAGAGTGGCAGATTGGGATGAAATCAAAACTGCAGACCGACAGGAAGCGAGGTCACAGTTTGCAGATACTAAACAAAAAAGGCAAAGCTATTTCATGAACACAGCCATTGAGATTAGCGAGGAACACAAACAACAATATAGAGACGAAGGTTACTTTATTCTTGAGAATGCCATCCCCGAGCATTTGCTTGAACTGCTTCGAGGAGAGTGTCAAGATTTCATTGACCTCGTGAACGCCCGAATGGATGAGAATGGTACCGATGTAATGGGGCTGAATCATCGAGATAAGCGTTATTTTGCTTCCAACTGCTATGTGCAACAACCTAAATTGCGAAAATTCCTTTTCAGCCAAATGATAGCTGACATTTGCCGTGCTACGCTCGGAGACAACGCCTACTTGTTTTGGGAGCAGTACGTGGTCAAGGGAGCCTCTGTAGGCATGAAGTTCAGTTGGCATCAAGATTCGGGGTATGTTGCTTATCCCGACCACAAACCGTATCTGACATGTTGGTGTGCGCTTGATGACATGTCAGAGGAAAACGGGACGGTCTACGTCATGCCGTTTTCACACATCGGCATTCGATCATGGGTCAAACATATCCGCGAGGAGGGGAGTAACGATCTTGTCGGCTACTTCGGTGAGAATAAAGGGATTCCAGTGGTTGCGCCCGCTGGCAGCATCGCTGCTTTTACTAGTGTCAATTTCCATTCCAGTGGCGCAAATCGAACGCCGAATCTTCGCCGCGCCTATATAGCGCAATATTCTAGCGCGCCGCTTCTCTCGGAGGATGGGACAAAACTGTGGGGCGCCGCCGAACCTCTTCTGATTGACGGCAAGAGTGCGGTTGGAATGCCGCCGCCGAATGTGCCAAGCCGGCTTGACGAGTAGAGGGGAGGATCGAACCAGAGTATGGTGAGAAAAATCTAGTGGGACTTAATTCGTTGATGGAATAAATGGGTCAAGTGATATTGACGGCACGCCCGTTGTGATTAACTCGCTGATGAGAACACCGGTAATTGGCGCCAGTAAGATGCCGTTTTTGAAATGCCCGGACGCGATGATGACATTGTCCAGACCGGGCACTTTTCCAAGACGCGGACCGTCCTTAATATGAGGACGCAGTCCTGCCCACGCCCGCGTAAAAGACATTCCTGCAAGATCGGGAATCAAAGTCGTACCTGCCTCAATCATCTGCTGCACGCCTTCCAACGTTGTTCGCTTGTCGTACCCTACGAACTCTACCGTTGCACCAATCAGAATCCTACCGTCAGATCGGGGAACAACGTAGACCCCAAGCCCGTCGATTGTGTGTCTTAACACTAGCGACGTTGTGTCAACGAGCACGATTTGCCCGCGCGACGGCTGAATTGGGAGATGAATACCGAGTTCTTGAGCGAGGGCGCCGGACCAGCAGCCAGCAGCGATGACTATCGTGTCCCCACGGACGACTTCGCCGTTTACCTTGACGCCGGAAATTCTGCCCTTTTCGCGCACGAAGCCGTCAACAGGATCACCAAGTAAAAACTGCGCACCTGAGAGCACAGCCCCTTTTGCGAGCGCTCTGACGAGTTTCGGATTACGAACTTGGGCATCCTCGGGAAATCGGACACCACCTACTACCGATTTCGATGCAGCGGGTTCTATCTCCCATACCTGTTCCGGTGCCAGCACCTCCGCCGAGAACCCGCGATCAATTCGCCGCTCCGCCAACCCAATTAAGCCATTCTTCTCTTCCTCGTTAAAAAATAGCGAAAGTGTACCCGATTGGATGAATTCAATATCAATGTTCGTGCGTGCCTTCAGTTCGTCCGCCAACGATGGATAAAGCGCGAGACTTGCGCGACAGAGTTCGGGATACGGTTGCCGTGTTGACGCCTGGGAGGTCAGAACGCCTGCGCCCGCCCACGATGCCTCGCTACCCACGCCATCGGATTTGTCAATTACTAGCGTCTTTACTCCGGCTTTGCCTAAATTGTAGGCTATAGCGCAGCCGATTACACCTGCGCCGATAATTATTACGTCTGAGTCCACTGTTGACACTCCGCGATCAGAAAAGGCGGATTAGTTGTCCATCCGCCTGCTAAACTTACGTGCTTTTGCCCGTTTCTGTTTTGCTTCTCTCTGTTTTCGCTTCTTTTTTTCAGAGGGCTTTTCGTAAAACTTTCGCCGCCTTATCTCTCTGAAGAGGCCTTCCTTTTGAAGCTGGCGTTTAAAAACCTTCAGCGCCTTTTCGACGTCGTTGCTATACACCTTTGTTTCCATATTTATGTCCTCCTTAATTGATTGTTGTTAATGCCATTTCTAACTAAATTTCGTCTCGTCCACCACCATGCCCAATCGGTTTTTACGAAACTCGCGGACTGTCGAAGTAGCATTTTAGGTTATCATTCTTGCAGTTCAATCAGTGCTAAAATTTATTAACACTTTATTATAACCTATATATTGTGAAATCCCTACTTAAAATCATCGTATTGGTTTGAATGAAGCAATAAATTGCAATGCGATTACGAAAGCCGGATAAGCAAGTGATTCAATTGGTTTTGCGGAAGCAATTGTGATTGACGGATTTGCGGAAGTGTCGTAAAATCTGCCAGCGAATGTTATCTTATAGTCAACTCCACTCATATTTATGCTTGTCGCGGTAAGCGCGGCTCTCAACTGTGCCTGCGAGACTAGCATAACACCGGTTCGGTTAGGAACCCAAACCTACCGGGGTGTTTACATAAATCTTGATTTTACCTTGATTTCCATGGCTTTACACAACTTCCAAGAGGCAGGACAAATTTTACCAGAGAGGGAATGAATCAGTGGCGCTTACCGAACAACAGATAAGAGCCTATGAAACGGAAGGTTTCGTTTCAGGAATTCGGGTAGAGGATGAGACAGGCGCCCTACATTATCAAAATCAGTTTGATGCCTTAGAGGCCAGAGAGGGCAAGGAAAACTGCCAAATCGGCATGCTTGACCGCCATTTGGATGTGCGGTTCATTTGGCAGTTGGCAACGAACCAGAAAATCCTTGATTGCATCGAAGGCCTCATAGGTCCCGATATCCTGCTCTTGGCAACACATGCTTTCTGTAAATATGGTCCACAGGAGAAATTCGTCGCGTGGCATCAAGATGTAACCTATTGGGGGCTTGAACCGCCGGAGGCGTTGACCGCTTGGTATGCTATTGACGAAAGTAATCGCGAGAACGGGTGTATGCGGGTGATTCCCGGTACGCACTTAGGACTTCGGGAACACGGGAAATCCGCGACGGAAGGAAATCTGCTGAGTGTCAATCAAGCGGTTACCGTTAGCGACGATGAGGAGAAATGCGCCGTAGACTTTGTCTTGAAAGCAGGTGAAATCTCGATTCATCACGGGACGATTGTTCACGGTAGCTTGCCAAACCGCTCCCCACGCCGACGTTGCGGTTTGACCATCCGTTATATTCCACCTTGGGTTAAGCCCGTAGAATCGGGTTCAGTGAGGCGATGGAGGGCAATCCTGCTCCGGGGTGAAGCCAGATATGCCAACTTTCAGACGACTCCAAAACCGTTTCCAATGTCGTAATCGACAATGCAGAATATAGCACGCACCCAATCCGTATGTGTATACGAATTTTAGCATTATTCGTGCATGCCGAAATTGAGCGAGTGCGAATCAGTGCTATTCGTCCTCGCATAAACTGGCCACCTAAAAAGAGGAGCATTTAGATTTGACCAATCAGTTGTTCGATGCAATTGTTATCGGTTCCGGATGCATGGGCAGCGCGGCGGCATATCATCTCTCCAAAGCCGGTGCGAATACGTTAGTGATTGAACAGTTTTCACGGGGGCATACGTTCGGCAGTTCTCATGGCAATTCACGAATTATCCGCCTAGTTTATGAAAAATCGTTCTACACGGAGTTGATGAAGTCCAGCTATGCGTGTTGGCGAGATCTCGAACGCGAATCGGGCAGAAAATTGCTGTTCTCCACTGGAAGCGTAATTGTTGCACCGGTAGGACACGAATACGTGATCAACACACGCGCAAGCCTTGATGCAGCGGGTGTCGATTCAGATTGGCTGGACCAACAGGAGCTGGCTTCACGGCTGCCGCAAATTGAGATTGAACCTCATACGATGATTGCCCTCTGGCAGAAAGACGGAGGTTTTCTAAACGCCTCCGAATGTATATCAACGCATCTGGATTTGGCGAAAAAACAGGGAGCGGAGATTAGGGAAAACACCGAGGTTATAACGGTGGATTGGGAGGCAAGTTCGCCAGTAGTGGTTTGCAAAAATAAACGATACCGAGGGAAGAAGGTTGTGGCAGCGGTGGGGCCGTGGACTAAACAGCTACTGCCAAATCTTGACCTGCCGCTTACGGTAACGCGCCAACAGGTGGTTTATTTTAAGCCGAAAGATAAGGTAGCCTTCCTACCGACCCAATTTCCAGTATTAATAGATGTAACTAGACCGACATCGTTTTATGGCGTGCCTGATTTCGAGGAAAAAGGCGTGAAAGTGGGCGTGGATGGACACGGAAAGGATTTCGAAACTACTCTTGATTCCTGCAGTCGCACGCCTGAATCACCATATGTAGACTTCGTGCATGACTTCGTAGCGGAACGCATGCCCGCTGCTGCCGGTGAGGTCCTCCAAGCGGAAGTGTGTCTTTACACAGAGACACCGGACAAAGATTTTGTGATCGATTTACATCCAAATTGTCAAAATCTAGTAATTGCGGGTGGGTTCTCCGGGCATGGGTTCAAGTTCGGTGGGCTTGTTGGAAAGATATTATCGGACCTTGCGCAAACGGGTGAAACTCGTTACGACATCGGTCATTTTCGGCTAGATCGGTTTGATGGTTAGCGAATGGTGTTATCTTATCTTTGCTTCACGATCCTTGCTTCACGCCGCGCGCCAGCTCTCCCGCGAACTCTTCCACGTTCGCCAGAATCGCCGCCTCATTATCCAGATGCTGTTCAATGACGTTGATAATGGCGCTTCCAACGATAGTTCCGTCCGCAATTTGTGCAACTTCCTGTGCTTGTTTCCGCGTGGAAACGCCAAACCCGACACAAACGGGTTTGTAAGTGTGTTCACGAAGTTCCGAGATCATCGGGGAAATCTCATCTGACACCGAATCCCGTGCGCCGGTCACACCAGTAACCGATACGCAATATACAAACCCGGTGCTAACCGCGGCAATTGCTCTGAGTCGCTCCGGTGGACTCGTAGGCGATACGAGGAAAACCGTTGCCAGGTCGTATTGTTCAGCACTTGCTAACAGCGTCCCCGCCTCTTCCGGCGGCAGGTCGGGGACAATTACGCCATCAACCCCTGCCTCGCTTGCGGCTCGGCAAAATTCATCTTCACCCATTCGAAAGATGGGGTTGTAGTAGGTCATGAGCGCAATCGGAATTTCCGTCTCTTGCCGCACTTCCCGAACCAAATCAATAATCTGTCGTAATGAAATCTTACCCGCAAGCGCTCGCTCGCTGGCGCGTTGAATTGTCGGGCCATCAGCGATTGGATCAGAGAACGGAACCCCAAACTCAATGAGGTCGGCGCCGGATTTTTCGAGTGTTAATAGAAGTTTTTGACTGAGTTCGGGTGTCGGGTCTCCGGCACAAATATAGGGCATGAACGCTCGTTCTCCCCGATTTTGTAGTTCTCTAAATTTCGATTCAATTCGATTCAATATAGCCCCTTATTAAATTGGATGTGCCAAATCTATGAAGTTTGAACTGGAAAATCAAAGAACGCCATTAGCTGCGCACCTGTATCAATCCGCGATTTAGTTATCGTACGCTTATTTCAAAATGAGCATTTTCCGCGTGGCTTGAAATGGTGCAGCGTCTAGAGTGCAAAAATAGAGTCCGCTGGAAACTCTTTCTCCGATTTGGTCTTTGCCATCCCAGTAGGCGGCAGATTCGCGAGAAAGATAACTCCCTGATTCTTGTCCCCCGAGATCTAACTCTCGAATCAGTTGCCCCTGCACGTCGTGAATACGGAGCATAACGGAAGCATCCGTTGCCAACAGGTACGGTATCCATGTCTCCGGATTGAAAGGGTTGGGGAAGTTCTGAAGCAGTGCCGTACGCTTGACCCGGCCGAACGTCGTGAGCGACAACCCGAACGGTTCGACGGAAAAGGGGGGAGTGTCAAAGGATTCAATGGTGTCATACACGTAAGCCGCATGACCGTCACCGTTGGGCCAACCGTCGTGCACCAAGAATGGCTTGCTATGGGATGAGATAGCTACGGTGTTTTCGCTCATAGAAACCGCATATCCGAAGTTCAAATCTCTGGCGCCGTGCTCAGGCGTAACTCTTGCTGTCTGCGTCCAAACTCCGTCTTCGCGTACGAACGAATACGCGGCGCCCGACCCTCTTTCAGGACGGTCATACCCAGGCGCACCAATTATGACGATGTTCCCGGTGGTGGCAACACCAGCCCCGAAGTTATGCCCTTTCCCGCTATCCGTAGGTCTCAACTTTGCTTGCAGTTTCCAACTGTTGCCATCTGGCACGAAGATATATGCAGCGCCGACATCCTTTGCGTTGTCACTGTCATAGAATGGTGCCCCCACAACAATGGTTTTCCCGATGAATCCGATCGATGTTCCAAAACGATCGGCTTTCCCACCATCCTCTACCGCGAGTTTGGCTTCTTGAACCCACCGGTTCCCGTTTCGCACGAAAACATAAGCGGCACCGGTAAATCTTTTTCCGCCGTGGGTGTGGCCGCTTGCTCCAACGATTGCGGTGTTCCCGTGGACGAAAACAGCTTCCCCGAAGGCGTCCGATCCACCCAGATCCGACGGCATTAGCTTCGCCTGCTTCATCCACGTGGCTCCGTCGCGGAAGAAGACATAAGCGGATCCAGCGTCTCTACCGGCATCGTCGTCCCTTGGTACCCCGATAATGACGGTGTTTCTATCGACTGATACGGACTCGCCAAAATTGTCTGCGGCTTCCGGATTGTCCCCTACAAGCTTCGCGCGCTGTTGCCACGTTCTACCACTTCGGACAAAGACATAAGCGGTGCCGGATTTATCCGCGCCCGCATTGGCGTTTGGCGCTCCAACCACGGCGATGTCTCCGCTCATGGCCACCGACCAACCGACGTTGCCGTCAAATTGGGGAATCAATGTTTCCTGTTCTTCCCATTTGTTTCCGTCGCGCGCGAACACCTTGGCGTAGTTTTGACCGGGAGATCCGACAATTACCGAGTCTTCACTGATATCCGACGACATTTGCTGTCCGGTCACTTCCTCGTCGGCGACTAGCTTGATTTCCTTTTGAGCGTATGCTAGTTGATTCACGGTGGCCAATTGTATGCCGAGAACCAAATACGTGAAAACTGTCGAGACCTTTCTCAATTATCTATCCCTTCGACGTTTGGGCGAACATCTCAATATGCCACTATTGCTCATCAGGAATCAATAAATAGGACTCGTGATACAATCCTATTTGGATATCAACATCTTGCGTGTTGCGGTAAATTCGTCTGTTTTCAGCGTGTAGAAGTAGGTACCAGAAACGACTTTCTCACCCACACTGTTGCGCCCATCCCAATATGCGGCGGTGGAGCGTGTCATGTAGAATCCAGCCGGCTTCACTCCCAGGTCAAGCGTCCTTACAAGACCGCCGGAAACGTCATAAATTTGTATGGCAGCGGCGCCGGATTGACTGAGTTGAAAGGGCATCCATGTCTCTGGATTGAACGGATTGGGAAAATTTTGCGCCAGTTGCGTCTGCTCCGGACGAACATCGCCTACTATCAGCGGTATGCGTTTATAGGCTTGTCTTATGTCTGAGACATTGACCGTGTGGTGATGTGGGCCGGAGACAGTATTTCCATCGTTATCCTGCACCGTGATGTCAATCCGATCGCCCGTTTGTACGACGCTGTTCTGGTTGAGATCTGCCCAAACTACCACGGCGCGCACCTCGGTCGCAGTAACTCGGTCCGTTGCAATCGCGCCAGTACGGAGGTTCTTGGCAACTACAGTGTAATTGGTCCGCGGCAGCGCATTTTGCAGGTCACTCGTCACCACAAACGCCCAAGCTTCCGCGAAAGCGTCAATCCCGGGAGCTGTCGCAGGTTCATCTTCCCATGCCTTGCCGGAGAATGCAACCGAGCCGCCCTCGGGTGTGTTCACAATATAGGCAAGACCGCCTTGAATCGGGAATCCCGGTCCGCGCTCATCGTCAGTGAAGGCGACATAATCTTGAGTGGCAGTGTCAAGTCGTATGACGGCGGTAGCATTCACCATCTCAGCGAATCTGCTGGCGGAAATCGGATCTTCGGGCATAAGCGGCAGAGAAATCATGTTCAAGCCTTGATCCAGCGTAGTAACAAATATTGCCGGGACCGGCGGTGTGTCCCATAGCAAGAGCGCGCCATCAAACCCGCCAGTCGCAATCACGTCACCATCGCCGTTGAAAGCGATGCTGTTGATGATCGACTTATGTCCATGTAGGGTTTTGACGCGCGCAAGTGTATTGGTATCCCAAACGCGCACAATACTATCCCAGCCTCCGGTAGCAATCATCTTCCCATTGGGACTGAAGGTGATGCTTCGTATGCCACTCTGGAACGAATCAACGGATTTCACCAGTTCCCCGGATGTAGCGTCCCACAAGCGAATGATTCCGTCCCAACCGCCACTAGCAACAGTGTTCCCGTCCGAACTAAAGTCGACGGTAAGCACATTGCCCCTATGACCTTCGAGCATGTGTAATTCCTCGCCGGATTCGACATCCCATATGCGAACCGTGGTGTCTCGACTTCCGCTGGCAAGCTTTCTACCGTCGGGGCTGAATGCCAGTCCTTCAACGCCGGTGGTATGTCCGACAAGAGTCTTCAGTCGTGCCCCGGTCGCCACATCCCACAATCGAATATCATCGTCTTCACTGCCGCTCGCCAGTGTAGTTCCATCTTCACTGAAGGCGAGGCTAATGAGATAAGCTCTGTGGCCAACGAGTGTTTTCAAGTGCGTACCCGTGTCAACATCCCACAAACGGACAGTATGATCTTCGCTACCGCTCGCCAATGTACGTCCATCCGGACTGAAGACAACGACACCTACGTCGTCTGTGTGCCCAAACAGGATATGATCGAGTTTACCCGTTTCGGTATTCCAAAGCCGAATGGTCGAGTCCCAGCTGCGACCAACTAAGGCGCGGCCGTCCGGTCTGAAACTAACACTCAAGACGACATCCGTATGCCCGGTTATGGTATTGAGGTGTGCGCCCGTCTCGGTATCCCAAAATCGAACAGTCGCATCCCACCCGCCAGTGGCGAACGTACCGTCAACGGGATTGAAATCGACTCTGACTACATCAGCCGTGTGAGCGGCAATGGTTGTTTTCAAATCTCCGGTGTCAGTATTCCACAGTCGAATGGTGTCGTCTTCGCTCACACTCGCCAACGTGCGGCCATCGTGCGGAGAAATTGCAAGATCGAAGATAAGGGAGGTGTGACCGGTGAGAACCATCGTCTGCGATTCTGTTTCAATATCCCAGAGGTGAATCTCGCCGTTGTAATCACCGCTGACAAGTGTGTTTCCATCCGGACTGAATGTGACCGCTTGAACAAGCGATCTGTGTCCCGTGATAATCTGGAGTTGCTCTCCTGTCTCGACATCCCATATGCGCGCAGTCTGGTCCCAACTCCCGGTTGCGATCTTTGAACCGTCCGGACTGAACGCCACGGTATTGACGCGATCAACATGTCCATCAAAAGTTCGAATCTCATCGCCCGTTGTCATATCCCACAGACGAACCGTACGGTCATAACTCGCGCTGACAAGTGTGGTCTCATCCGGGCTGATGTCTATGCTGCGGACGCCGCTCCAGTGTCCCTCAATTGTCAGAAATGACTCACCTGTCTCAGGATTCCATAGGCGTATCGTGGTATCCCAACTCCCGCTCGCAAGCACACTGCCGCTGCTAGAATACGCCAAAGCAGTGACCTCTTCGGTATGAGCGGAAAGCAGCGCGACTTCATTGAACGTCGTTGTGTCATAGATCCATATCCCAATCGAGCTAGCTGCGGCAAGACGCGTACCATCGGGAGAATACTTTAATTCCGAAATCCAACCCTTACCGACGCGCTCTTTGGCGTCCTCCGGTAAACTCCACTGTGAAAAGTCTTCCGCTTCTTGGGCTAACGTATGGAGCGAAAACAGGGTTAAAAGAATAAACGCTATCAATGTTATTTTCATATTAATTAGAGATCTCCACAATTTGCAATGTTGGTTGTAGACCTTAACGTATTAAGGTCCCATACTTCAGTTTATTGTCTTCTGTCGGAGTAGAATCCAAGTTCAAAATCTTTTGCGATTTCAGTCTCAATGACGGTAGTAAGAATGCACATATTGCTCCGATTGTGTAATCGAATCTGATTAGTATCAGTTTGAGGAGGAACTGTCGCTATCCTATTTTTACCAGCGGGCAAGCCGGATGATTCTAAATAGCGCTTAATCTGTAACAGAAGTCCACGATTCAGATTTCGAATCTACGTCGTATTTTTATCGAACACCTGACCGAAAAAGGACGGATCAAATGAGCGAATAAATCAAACGACCGAATAGGGAGTGCGATAGAAATCTCAAACGTTATCCACTCAGTTGATAATTCGGTTGATTGCTTTTACAGAACGGACCAAGCAAATCCCGGATGCGTAATTCTATGCCACAATGACCGTACTAAGTGCTTAGTCGGCAGGATGAAAGCGATGAGGGATAATAATCGCGTATGCTTCGCGGCCAGATAGGAAGAGCGCGCATCGGAGCGGCAATCTGACGATGACATGAGGATACGTCAATTGTATCGGTGCATCGTGTGAAATATTGGTGATGAGCATGGATCAAAATGTCTTTTGCCCAGCCGGCCTCCAGTTATCCACCCATTTACATCGGCAGCCGTGCTTATTTCTGTATCAACATTTTCCGCGTTTCCGCAAATGCCTCGGCATGTAATGTATAGAAGTAAACACCGCTCGCCACCACCTCGCCGCGCTGGTTGTGACCGTCCCAATATGCCGCATGACTCTGATCGGTGTAAAACCCTGCGGCTTGGTGGCCCAAATCTATACTCCTTACTAGCTCGCCTTTGACGTCATAAATTGTAATTAGCAGAGATGTGTCTTCGGCGAGGTTATACGGAATCCACGTTTCCGGGTTGAAAGGATTCGGATAGTTTGGCAAAAGCTCGGTCTTCGCCGGGTGAAGAGCCGTGAGAAGTTGCTCCAAGAACCGGATACCCTTTTGCGAAACAACATCAGTAAGCTCCAACTCCCATGCTTGCACGAGCCACTGCTCTACGTCCGTCGCGTTCAGCGTCATCGCCATATCGGAATGCGCCGGGGCTGCGGCAGTCGTCGTGCCCAACGCGCTAGCAACCGCAACCAAGTCCAGTGTATTGATTTGACCGTCTCCGTTGATGTCGGCTGCCGCACTCTCCTCCGCATCACCAAAGGCTGATGCAACTAGCACGAGGTCGAAGATATTTAACTCCCCGTTGCCGTCCACATCCCCTGCGATGACCGACGGATCTTCGCCAGTTGCCGGTGGCAATATCGGCGCATCCCAGACCAACACCGTGCCATCTCTTCCTCCACTGGCGATGGTGCTGCCGTCAGGGCTAAAAGCAACACTTCTAACGCTAGATGTGTGCCCTATAAACGTGCTTATGAGTTCACCGGAAACAACATTCCATACGCGAACGGTGTTGTCCCAGCTTCCACTCGCAATTGTGCGCCCGTCGGGGCTAAACGTAACGCTGCGTACACCACTCTCATGTCCCGGGAGGGTTTTTAGTGCGTCTCCCGTCGTCGCATCCCATATCCGAATCGTACGATCTTGGCTGCCGCTAGCCAGGAGCGCACCATTGGGGCTGAAAGCAACGCTCAGCACATCCGCTTCATGTTCTTCGATGTGCATCTGAGATCTGCCGGTAACCACATTCCATATACGAATCGTGTCGTCACGACTCCCGCTTGCGAGAATCTCTCCATTCGGATGAAAATCGATGCTCTCAACCCCGGCCCGGTGCCCGTAAAGAAAGTCCAACCGCTGACCGGTCGTTGTATCCCACAACCGGACAACATCGTCCTCGCTGCCGCTAGCCAATATGCTCCCGTCTGGGCTGAAAGCAAGACTTATCAGATAAGCCCAGTGCCCAACAAGGGTTCTCAGAGGTTTTCCGGTGTTTGCGTCCCATACCCGTACAGTGTCGTCCTGACTCCCGCTAGCGATCTTGTTACCATCGGGACTAAAAACGACCACATCTACGTCATCCGTATGTCCTACGAGCACATTATCAAGCTGACCCGTGTCGGTGTTCCAAAGGCGGATGGTCTTGTCCCAGCTTCTTCCGACGAGTGTCTGACCGTCAGGCGAATAAGTAACGCTCAACACGAGATCGGCGTGCCCCGTGATACTGCTAATTTCGTCACCCGTCTCGGCTTCCCAGAATCGGATAGTGGCATCGAATCCTGCACTGGCCAACGTCTTGCGATCGGGGCTATAAGCAATCCGGTAGACATCAGCGGTATGTCCGGTGATTGTCTTTGTGTTGGCGCCCGATTCCGTGTCCCAAAACCGAATGGTGTCGTCTTCACTAGCGCTCGCCAATGTACTGCCATCCAGCGAAAAGGCTATGTCGTAAACATCCGAAGTATGACCCGTGAGTGGTCTGAGCAGCGCTCCGGTCTCGACATCCCACAAGCGGATGATGGCGTCGAAATCCGAACTGGCGAGCGTTTTTCCATCGGGGCTGAAAGCCACGGCTCGAACAAGTGAAGAATGTGCCGGGAAGGTTCTGATTTCATCTCCTGGGCCGACATCCCACAAACGGACGGTGTGATCCCAACTTCCGCTAGCGAGCGTTTTTCCATCTTCACTGATTGTAACGCTATTCACCCAGTCGGTGTGTCCGCTGAGTTTTCTTAGCTCCTCACCTGTGGCAACATCCCATATGCGAATTGAACTGTCGTCGCTTCCGCTCGCAAGTGTGCTATCGTCCTCACCGAATGCCAAACTACGAACAGCGGCTTGATGTCCCGAAATGGTTCGAATTTCTTCTCCAGAATCCGCATCCCATAGGCGGATGACGTTGTCATCACCTCCGCTCGCTATCATACTTCCATCAGAAGACCACACGATAGAATTGACTGTTTTCGTATGCCCGGTCAGCAAGCCAACCTCTTGATTGGTTGCCGTATTATAAATCCAAATCCCGATTGAGCCGGCAACCGCGAGATGGGCGCCATCAGGAGGTGAATATTGAATGTCTCGTATCCAGCCTTTGCCGAAGCGCTGTTTGGCACCGTCGGGTAGATCCCATTGCGAGGAATCTTGTGCTAACACGCATGGTGACGATATAGCTATTAGGATTACCACTATCAGGGTTTTTTGCATTAAGGAACTCTCCTATGTTTTTAAGTTGTGCGATTTATCCAAAATTCAAGTGCATTGCTTACGTGAATCAAATTAAGATACCTGTGTGTAGCGGAGTAAAGATCCCTGTCTCTGCGCAAAACTGGCGGGGCATGGGGGTTTCTATCGCACGGCATCTACTATCAGGATTGGCTATCGCATTGCGATCTCTATTGCGCTCAATTACCATTCGCGCGATCTATTCGATCCGTTGATCCCTCCGTTTTCAGTTGGTTGATCACTATCCGCTCGCCCGATTTCCGCTTACGAAGAAAGTGAATGATATAATTCAATATTCATATGCACCCTAATTCAACCGAAATGGTATCAAATGTCAGTGTTATATGGGCAACCGTGAAGGCTGTCGCAAATATATTAGTAGGCGGCAACCTCCACGCCCTTAATTCGGGTCCATAAAATATGTATAATGTGTCCGTGCGCCGGGATTGTGTGCTTGCGGCACAAACCGGTCCGGCCGCAGCGGCGGCGCCCTATTTTTGAACTAGCATTCGCCGGGTTGCTTTGAAATCGTCGGTAGACAACGTATAGAAGTAAAGACCGCTAGCCACGTGTTCGCCGCCTTGGTTGCGACCATCCCAATATACCGCACTGCTCAAATTGACACAATGACCCGCGGCTTGATACCCTAGCTCAAGGGTACGCACTAACGCGCCGTTCGCGTCGTAAATTGTGACGTTCACATCACCGTCACGTGCGAGGCGATATGGAATCCACGTCTCCGGATTAAACGGGTTGGGAAAGTTCTGGAGTAGATCTGTCCTTTTGACCTGGCCCAAGGTGGTTACTTTTAACCCAATGGGCCTGACGGAGAAGGGAGGCGTCCCAAAGTCCTCTATCGTGTTAAAGACATACGCCTGCACGCCCTGACCGTGAGGCCATGTCGGAGCTCCGTGCGGTATATTATGTGCCGAGACAATAGCGGCATTCTCGCTCACGTTAACCGAAAACCCAAAGTGGTAATCTTCGCCAACGTCGTGGGGAACAACCTTCTCCTTCTGCTGCCAGACTCCGTCGGATCGCACAAATGAGTAAGTCGCACCGGATCCTATTTCGACATCGTCATCCCAAGGCGCCCCTACAAGCGCGATGTTTGGAGTCATGGCGACTCCTGTTCCAAACTTATGGCCCTTTTGTGCATCCTTTGGAAACAGCTTTCCCTGTTCCTTCCACATATTGCCGTCAAACAGATAAGTATAAGCGGCGCCGGCGTCGACTTTGGCTTCGGTATCGCGAAACGGAGCCCCCACAATAATGGTCTTCTCGCTCATACTGACGGCAGTCCCGAAACGGTCGGCTTTTGCGGCGTCGCTAGCCGTCAATTTAGCCTGTTCTGTCCAAACCCCATCCCGCCGCGTAAAAACATAGGCAGCGCCGCAGAATCTAACGCCATTATGTGTGTTGCCGTTAGACCCAACTACAGCCGTATTACCAAGCACGAAGACTGACGATCCGAAAGCGTCTCCTTTGGCTGAATCCGAGGGTATGAGCTTAGTCTGCTGTCTCCAGTTGTTTCCCTCCCGGAAATAGACATAGGCTGACCCGGAGTCTCTTCCAACCTCATCGTCCCCGGCTACGCCAACAATGGCGGTATTCCTGTCGATGGCTACATCCTCGCCAAAGCCGTCGCCCTTTACTGGCCCGTCATAGAGGAGTTTTGCCGACTGTTTCCAGTTATTTCCGCTTCGATGGAAGATAAAAGCTGCACCGGCATCGTTCAACTGCGGCGCGCCAACAATAATCGCATTCCCACTGATGGATACACACCAACCAAACCTGCCCTTACCACCGTCCGGGATAATTTGCGCCTGCTTGACCCATTTCTTGCCTTGAGTCTCGAACACGGTTGTGTATCCTAGCTCAGGAACTCCGACGACTACGGTTTCGCCGCTGATGTCACTGGACAAGTGCGGTACGCTATGCCCGCCCTCCATGGCGACAAGCTTCTGTCCAACTCGAGGCGCGGCGTGACTTGCAGTTGCCAATCCAATGAAGAGGAGCAAACTAACGGCAAACAGATGTACCGATTTCATGAAAAATCTCTTTCTGATTTTACGGTTGAACGATACAAGGCGTAATTTCAGACGCAGGTTCTCCGATTCTCGCAACCTAAACCTACCTCAATACGAGCACCCTGTGTGTCGCATGGAATAATTCTGCGCGGAGCCAGTAGAATTAGGCGCTGCTCGGGTCGCCTTCGCAGAATCGATCGCTGGAGGGCCGGTTTTGCGGATTGGAACGTCCTTATTTCTGAATTAGCATTCGCCGAGTTGCTTTGAAATCGTCGGTAGACAGCGTATAAAAATAAAGACCGCTAGCCACGTGTTCGCCGCCTTGGTTGCGGCCATCCCAATATACCGCGCTGCTCAAATTGGCATAGTGACCCGAGGCTTGATACCCTAGATCGAGGGTACGCACTAACGCGCCGTTCGCGTCGTAAATTGTGACGTTCACATCACCGTCACGTGCGAGGCGATATGGAATCCACGTCTCCGGATTAAACGGATTGGGAAAGTTCTGGAGTAGATCTGTCCTTTTGACCTGGCCCAAGGTGGTTACTTTTAAACCAATGGGCTTGACGGAGAAGGGAGGCGTCCCAAAGTCTTCTGTCATACTGAAGACATATGCCTGCACGCCGTCACCATGAGGCCATGTCGGAGCTCCGTGCGGTATGTTGTGTGCCGAAACAATGGCGGCGTTCTCGCTCACGTTAACCGAAAATCCGAAGTGGTAATCTTCCCCCACGTCGTGCGGAACAACCTTCTCCTGCTGCTTCCACTCTCCGTCAGTTCGCACAAATGAGTAAGTCGCACCTGAACCTACCTCGACATCGTCATCCCAAGGCGCCCCTACAAGCGCGATGTTCGGGGTCATGGCAACGCCGGTTCCAAACTTGTGCCCCTTTTGCGTATCTTTTGGAAACAGCTTTCCCTGCTCCTTCCAAGTATTTCCGTCAAACATAAAAGTGTAAGCGGCGCCCGCATCCCCTTTGGCTTCAGTGTCACGAAACGGCGCTCCTACAATAATGGTTTTCTCGCTCATACTGACGGCCGTCCCGAATCGGTCTGCTTTTGCGGCGTCGCTAGCCGTCAATTTGGCCTGTTCCGTCCAAACCCCATCGCGCCGTGTAAATACATAGGCAGCACCGCAGAATCTAATCCCGTTATGGGAATTGCCGTTTGACCCGACCACTGCGGTATTGCCAAGGACAAAGACCGATGATCCGAAAGCATCTCCTTGGGCGGAATCCGAGGGGATGAGCTTTGCCTGCAGTTTCCAGTTATTCCCCTCCCTGAAATAGACATAAGCTGTCCCCGAGTCTCTTCCAACCTCATCGTCACCTGCTGCGCCAACGATGGCGGTATTCCTGTCGATGGCTACATCCTCACCGAAGTCGTCTCCCTTTGCCGGGTTATCATGCTTAAGTTTTTGCACTTGTTTCCAGTTGTTTCCACTTCGCATAAAGACAAAAGCACTACCGGAATCGTTTGTTTCTGGTGCGCCAACTATCACTGCGTTTCCGCTAATGGCAACATCCCAACCTACCCGTCCGCCATCGGCGAGAATTTCCTCCTGCTTTTCCCACTTCTTTCCCTTCAGGACGAAGATGGCAGCAAAGCCTTGTTCGGGTACTCCAACGATTACGGTCTCGCCGCTGATGTCGCTGGACAAGTGAGCCACGCTATGCCCCGCCTCCATGGCGACAAGCTTCTGTCCAACTCGAGGCGCGGCGTAACTTGCAGTTGCCAATCCAATGGCGAGGAGCAAACTAATTGCAAACAATAGTACCGATTTCATGATAAATCTCCTTCCGATTTTACGGTTGGATTATACAAGATAATACAAGACGTAACTTCAGACGCAGTTTCTCCAATTTTTGCAACCCAAACCTATTTCAAAACGAGCATTCTGCGTGTTGCGTGAAACGATCCTGCTCGGAGTGTGTAGAAATAGACGCCACTGGCAACGCCTTCTCCGAATCGATCCCTGCCGTCCCAATAAGCAGCAGTTTCGCGGCCAAGATAGCTCCCGGCTTTTTGGCTCCCGAGATTCAACTCCCGCATCAGTTGCCCCTGGACATTGTAGATGGATAAAGATACGGGGGCATCGGTCGCCAGATGATACGGCAGCCAGGTCTCCGGATTGAAGGGATTGGGGAAATTCTGAAGCAGCGCCGTGCGCTTGACACTTCCCAGCGTCGTTACCTGCAATCCATCTGGATGAACAGCGTATGCCGGTAGACCGAAGTTCGTTTCCGCGCTGTAGACGTACGCCGCCGAACCGTTGCCAAACCCCGCAGCGCCTTCTTCAGCCGCTCCGGACGTGACTATGACGGTGTCGCGGCTTATCGCGACCGCAGAACCGAAAACGAGACCCTTCACGGGATTATCGGGCACAATCTTCTCCGTTTCTTTCCAGACGCCATCGGTATTCAAGAACGCATAGGCAGCGCCCGATCCCAGTCCCTCCTCTTCATGGAGTGGGGCGCCAATAATAGCGATTTTTCCCGTAGTGGAGACGCCGGCTCCGAAGTGATCGCCTGCCCGCGAATCGTCGCCGACGAGTTTTGCTTGCTGTTTCCATGCGTTTCCTTCACGCACGAAGACATAGGCGGCACCCGCGTCATTTCCGCGTCCGGCATCGTTTAGTGTAGACCCAACAATGATGGTATCCTCATGGATACCGACTGAAACTCCGAAACGGTCACTCTTTGCCGCGTCTTCGGCGGTGATTTTGGCGGTCTCAACCCACTTCCCACCTTGGCGACCGAAGACGTACACCGCACCGGAGAATCTTATGCCAGCGTGGGTATGGCCGGGTGCTCCGATTACAATTGTGTCTTTCTCAACGGCGACAATCTCTCCGAAACTGTCCGATCTTGCGGTATCTTTCGCGACGAGCTTCGCCTGTTGTTTCCACGTGTTTCCGTCTTTTATGAATACATACGCGGAACCCGAATTGGGACCGGCATCGTCATCTTTAGGAACGCCAACTACGGCCGTGGTGTCGTCAATGTCGACAGCCCAGCCGAAAGCGTCGCCTGATTCCGGATCTTCGGCTAGAAGTTTCGCCTGCTGTTTCCAATTCTGTCCAGCCCTTGCGAAAATATAAGCTGCGCCGCCGTCTGCCGCAACACCGCCTTGGTGTCCCGACGACGGGGACCCCACGATGGCATAGGTGGGGTCTCCACGTCCCGGGGGACCTGTAATGGCGACCGAGAAGCCGAAGGAGGCTTGCCCCGGATTCTCTTTGTCACGGTCGCTGCGAATAAGTTCGGCGGTCTCTTCCCACTTGTTGCGAGACCGGGTATAAATCTTGGCGAAACCGTCCGTGTTTAGAAATCCTACAGCATGGGCGCCAATGATAATGGTATCTCCCAAGAGATCTGCGGGCATACGCGCCTTATTCCGCATTCCGTCAGGGGCTCCGATAAGTTTAACTTCCTTTTGTGCAAAGGCTGGGTGGTCGACCGCTGCTAGAGCAATACTTAAAACCACACAAACGAACATGATATGCAACGTCTTCATGAGAATCTCCTTTCAATACTGGCAGACCAAGCAAAACCTTGAGATGCGCGCGGTTCGCCAAACAATACGATTGTGCGTGCTCAAGAGCCGACAGAGCGGCGAACCATGGTTTTGCTCTACATTTCCCGTATCACAATGCCTATAAAACGCCTCCATAGCTTATGTCATTATAATAATAATATACGGTAATAATATACGAATCCGGGATTGATTTTTTTCTATTTCAAGATGAGCATTCTTTGCGTGGCTTGGAATTGCCCAGCGTCCATTGTGTAGAAATAAACTCCCGTAGAAACTACACTGCCTAACTGGTTTAGCCCGTCCCAGTATGCAGCCGTATCGCGGGTCAGATAAGAACCCGCCTTTTGTACGCCGAGTGCCAACTCGTTTATCAGTTGCCCTCGGACATCCCAAATCCGAATCGAGACGGGAACATCGTTTGCCAACACATATGGAAACCATGTCTCCGGGTTGAATGGATTGGGGAAGTTCTGAAGCAGCGCCGTCCGCTTAATCTGTCCCAGCGTCGTCACTTGCAGTCCAAGCGGATTGACACCGAACGGTGGCGTGCCAAAATCATCAATGGTGCTATAAACAAACGCCGCTGCGCCATCAGCCAATCCGGGGCCACCCTTAGCTTTAGGGTGGGCTGAGACAACCACGGTATTCTCGCTGATAGCTACCCAAAAGCCAAAAAAGCCGTCTTTTATAGGAAAGAGAGGAACAACCTGATTCTTCTCTTCCCAAACGCCGCCGGTCTGGACGAATGCGTAAGCGGCACCCGATGCGCGATCACCCTCGTCCCGCGCCTTGGCGCCCAGCACAACGACTTTGCCGTTTGTAGCAACGCCAAACCCAAGTTGATCGGCTTTCCGCGCGCCCTTGATTCCCAGCTTTGCGCTCTGCTTCCAAGTGCCTCCCTCCGGTGAGAATATATAGGCGGTACCGGTGTCGGCGCCCCGATCAGTATCGTGCAACGGTGCTCCGACGACTATGGTATCCCCGCTCAGTGCAACGGAATGGCCGAATCGGTCGCTTTGTGCCGCATCGGCAGCCGTGAGTTTAGCTTGCTCCACCCACGTCTCTCCTTGACGTGCGAACACGTAGGCGGCACCGGCGAATCTTATGTTGCTATGCGTGTGTCCGGGCGCTCCGACGACGATGGTATCCTTACGCACAAAAACGACGTATCCAAATGCGTCGGATCGACCGAGATCTTTGGGAACGAGTTTTGCTTGTAGTTTCCAAGAGCCGTCCAGCACGAACACATAGGCTGCGCCAGCGTTGTTATTGACAGCATCGCTCTTTGGCGCCCCAACCACCGCCGTAATCCTGTCTACTGACACAGCGTGACCCAGATTGTCCGCCGCTCCACCGTCGTCGGCAATGAGTTTAGCGCGCTGTTTCCAATCTCGCCCGCTCTTAGCGAATATGTAAGCGGCACCGGAGTCATTCGCCGCTCCATCGTGTTGCGGCGCCCCCACGATGGCGATGTTAGCGGTGCCCCGACCAATCGGACCGTTGATGGCGACCGAGTAGCCGAAGTTGTCCTTGTCACCATCCTTGACGATAAGATCCAAGGTTTCCTCCCACGCCTCGCCATTGCGTTCATAAATCTTCGCCAGACCCACGTGAGAGTGCACGCCGACAATCACCGTGTCGCGGAAAACATCAGCGCACATCTGTGCCTGACCCTCGGCGTTATCCGCGATCAACTGTATTTCCTTCTCGGCGGGATAGCCAACGGACACCAAGCTACTACAGAGAATGGAACCGATTAGGATGATTCGCGCCATCGTCATGGTAAACGCTCCTTGTATGTTAAAGCGCCAAGGGTTGGACGGAACATGCAATCGAGTTAGAATCCGCGCTTTACTTTGCCCCACGTCGTTGTGAGTTTGTCTGACGGTTCAACCGCAAACGAGCCGCGCACATTCTTATCAATTTCGGCCGCACTCAGCGCCCTGTCGTAAACGCGGTAGATGGCGATGGAACAGTTGCAGGTACGGGCCTGCTCGGCCTGACTGTGCGAGAAGATTGCATGCAGCGACATGTCATGCTTTTTGTTCCACTTAACGCTAGTACCAAACTGTGCAACTTCGTCGCCGTCAATGTAGGTAGTAATCTCATCCCCGCTTTCAAAGACAAAATGCGCCCAGTGCCATTCACGACTTCCGACCGACAATCTCGTCTTGCCGTGGCCAAGATCTTCACGTGCCCCGATTGCGCCTTGGGCAATACTAACATTTTGAAAATTTCCCGAGCCGCCGTTATCTAGCCAAATTCGCACGTTTTGTACCTGTTCTCTCGGAGAAGCCTGCAGACCTACGAGGTGATGTTCCTGCGCCAGCAAGCCACCATTGATTCGTACCAACAAACCCATGGTGAAATCTTGAAGGTTTACGATGGGCGTGTCGTTCCCGGGAGCGGCGTTGCTAAATGTTGATCCGGATTCCTCCGCTGTGTACCATTTTGTGGTTTCCTTGAAGCCGATTTCCTTGATTTCAATCGTTCCTTCTTCGAGTTTCGGCAACTTGCCGGTGTGCTGAAGTTCTCCTCCCGCCTCCCCAGCGTTTCTCCATACTTTGTCGTTTCTCCCCTGGTCGGTTTCTGCCGGGTCAAAGTAGAGCACTGCGCCTGGAACCGCTTGGGCAAATACTGTCGAGCATGTCAAAGCAAGAAGCAGGAGCACGCCGGCGATGGCGAAAGTGGCAGTTACATTTTTTAACATATTGAATTCCTCCGCATAGTAAATTTTGTCGGTCACTGAAGACCTTTGTACATCTGTTGATAGTTTCGTGTTCAAGGTCGCTAACAACACCTCTTTAAGAATAGGGACGTAAGAGGAGCGTAGACTTCACGAACCGAATTTTGGACTTTGGCGATAAGTAGAGGAGATTAAGATCGGATTTGCCTAACTAATTTCTACACCAAATCCGTCCGGATGTCAAGACAATTTTGTATTTCTCATTGCTCTTTTTGTGTTATATCGAAAACCGTACCTTCAGCACTTTAACGGAATCACCTTACTTGATGGTTAAACCCTTGCACACGCTCAGATCCGCTTAAGGAAAATCCGAAACCGATTATATAAGCCGGCAACTCTCAATTTCTTCCGATTTGCTTATCACCGCTTCCTCCCCTCGATTTCGGCTAATATTGGATTCGCGACAGGCATGGGATTGACGCCTCCGAGGGATTAGAGTATCATTAGGACGTTGGACAACAGTGCGGAAGCATTTGTCCAGTACATCGTCTGACACGCAGCTATTTTTACTACCGTGAAATGGAGATTCCAATTAAAACAACGCAATAACAGGATTTAGGCTTTAATGCCCAGAATGCAATTACGCCCTAAGCCTCTGATAGAGTGTCCTTTCGTTATCAACTTTATTCACCAATTGCATTTTTGAGACACCAAATCTAACGGAGAAGTGAAATTCGTCTCCATCGGAGAATATAAGGGTTAAAGTGCTGTCGTCTAACAACGCAAACGTGCCAGCGGATTTTAATTCAATCCAACTGTTAGTATCTTCATCAAAAGACATAACCCCAAAAGTATTATCTGAATAAAAACACAATCCGACATCACCATTGGACTTTGCCCACTCTCCCATCAGCTTATCAAAGTCAGTTAAAACTTCGTCAATACCAGACGAAATATCAAGTTGAATTGTGCCCTTCAGGGGATCTAGTGACTCCATGTCCATAGAAGAAACCCCAATTTTAACATCATTTATTATAGGGATTATCCTGTTGGATTCTTCACAACCAATCAGCAGACATAACGCAGTTAATAACAAAACCACTGTCTTCATTTCCATCTCCTTGTTTTGGCAAGTTAATGTAGCAAAAAATAGTTGAAGTAGCAGTTAAGATGATCCCGCATTTTGCCTATGTTGTCAAGCTAAAAATTCACTAAAAATAATCGACAAATTATATTTAGATGATAACATCCAATTGGAGTGCTATCAGAAATACAACACTTTAGTTTGCGTAGCTCCTTAGAAGGAAGGCGTAAATGAGACGGCAAGAATTAACTGCTTATCAACAAAGCCTTTTGAACTCTACGTATCTTAAAAGTCAAAAGGCTGTTATCCTCTATCTTGAGGATAAGTTGTTAAGCCATACGGCTACCAAAGCTGATGTTAAGTTCGCCATCGAAACATTAAAGGCAGATAGAACATTTATTGAATATCTGCTAACTGAATAGCCATTATTCAGTTCTAACCTTTTCCTGCTAAAGTATCTGATAGCACATCCATCATCACATCATTCTAAAAGTTTACTAAACAAAGCAGCCCCTGAGAAACGTGTCCAGTGTGTTCTCCGTATGCCTATGATTATATTTGTAACATGCCTCTGCGATATACAATGGCATAAAGCCTTTTGAATAATGATGGTGTTGCCCATACCATGCACGTTTAAGCAATGACCAAAAACCTTCAATCGTGTTGGTATGGGTTTCGCCGTCTACATATTGTTCTTTGTGTTTGATAACTTCATGCTTAATGACAGAATCAACGGCATTATAAGCCCTATATTCATCAGTCATCAAGACGGAATCATCAGAATTTATATTGCTCTTGACAAATTCCAAAACACCCTTGCCAGTCAAATCTTTCGCAACTTCTGCCTTAACCTTGCCGCCACGCTCAATGACACCGATAACAGGCGTTTTCTTTGTTCCACGCCCACGTTTGGGCTTATCTTCAGTATCGTCGTCACTGCGTTTGTTTTTCTTGCGAGGTTTCCCACCGATATAAGTTTCATCTGCCTCAATAATTCCTTGTAAAAGTGATTTATCCTCACTTGCCATTTCCGCACGAACTCGCTGCATCAAATAAAGCGCTGAATCTTGAGAAATGCCAATATCTCTAGACAGCTGATAACTCGACAAAGATTTCTTAGCATTCATGATAATCGTGATAGCAACAAACCATTTTTGCAACTGGATTTTCGTACCTTGAAAAATTGTCCCCGATAACACATTGAAACTGGATTTACAATCATGGCAATTCCAGCGACCAGTCAATCGCTTTTCTTTGATGACCAATCCGCTTTCATACTCTTTCGGATTACGTTTTTCAGATTTCTTGGCAACCTTCACACTGCCGCAATGTGGGCAATATGCCCCATCCTTGAAGCGTATACCCTCAATAAAATCTATACAGGATTCATGCGTCGGATATTGTTCCATTGTTTCGTAAATAGTCATTGGCTTAACGCCTCCTTTTCAGTATAATTAAATTGTATCATACTAAAAATTGATTGTCAAGCCTAAATCCTGTTATTGCGTAAAACAATACAGTCTGGAGGAGAAATCGAGTGAATTTTAAGGAAAAACTGGCATACACCGCGATTGGCGGAATACTGGTGGTGATAGGCATGATATTGGCGTCGTTCCTTACCGGTGTCGGTGTCGCGCAGAATGACGCGTCAATCATGGATGATATGTCCATCATGGAATTTGACGAGATTAAGTGTCGCAGACTAAGTATCGTCGATAATCGAGGGAAAACCCACGCCGTTTTGCAAAAGACTTTTGAACGCATGTCCGACACAGCCGACGTCATTCAGATTTACAATGATGACCGGCGAATTGTTTACAGCGTAGGATTTGATAAAAAGGGGAACGGGGTATGGAGAATCAACAACCGCCGCGGAAAACGAGTCATCATGTCCGGAGTGGAACGCGAGAGCGAAAACGGTTTTCTGGATGTGAAGGGAACGTCCGGCGGGGTCGCCGTAGTCACGGCGAACGAGCATGGCGGCGCAGTCCACCTCTTTCAAAAGGAAGAGGGGGAAGCAAAAGCTATCTTGGGGGTGCAACAGAGCGGCGGATTCATGCGCGTCTTTGGACCGAACGGAGGTCACGCACAAAATTATATTGATGAGAACGGCAGCGGGGCGATGAGCGTAATCGGTCAAAACGGCGGGCCGCCTAAGGCTATGTTGGGGGTTCACGGTGAAACCGGTTTCGTGCGCGTAGATCGGACCGGAGGCGGTTCGTCACAAATTCAGGTTGATCGAAGCGGCGGCGCGATTCAGCTCTTCAATTCGCGGGATGGAAACCCGACCGCATTGTTGGGGATATATGGCGATGGCGGCGGTTTTCTGCGGGTTAAAGGTCCAAATGGCGGAGCGGCTGAGGTCAAGGTCAATGAGAATGGCGGATTAGTTGGCGTGTTCGGCGTTGGCAGCAAGGGATCTCAGGGTGCGTTGGGCGTCGGCAAGGACGGCACCGGCGCCGTTTGGACCTGGGACAGGAATGGAATTATGCAGTAGGGGTGGAAGGTCGGAAGATTTCCTTTCACGCTGTCCTGAATCATCTGAACGAAAGATCTGAATAGCATAGATTATGTAGAATTGAAGGATTCGCATTTGGGCAATTCATCGCCTACTGCTGCCCTACTTGCCTCATCCGGGACAATGTGATATTATGCGCAATATCAACGCAAGCGGGATACGATGCTTGGCAGACGAACTTGGCGGACCAATGTAGGGAAAAGGAATTCCGAGTCATGAGACGATACCTAAAATACCAGAAAAGCAGGGCTTCTCTGCTAGTTCTATTTCTGTGGTGCTCGGTAGGAGTTCAAGTCTACGGTATCGAAGGGAAGATTGCTTTCACGTCAAATCGAGATGGCGAACGGGCAATCTACATCATGGACGGCGATGGCACGAATCCTTTCAAACTGACTGAAGGTGGCATGCCTGCTTGGTTGCCAAATGGTGACAAGATTGGGTTTGTACACCACGGCGATATTTGGGTCATTGACCGTGAGGGAAGAAACCGCGAAAATATTACAAAGGGAAGGTATGAAGAGAGCATATATTATCCTGCTTGGTCACCGGATGGGAGCGAGATTGTATACTGGTCAAGAGTGGGAGGCATTTTCGGCACCCCCGATATCTACTTGATGAATGCGAGTGGGAGGCACCCGAAAAACCTCACTGACGACCTCCACCACGACGACAGACCAAGCTGGTCCCCCGACGGCAGGCAAATCGCATTTACCGCTTATCTTCGTCCTCAAGGTCAATGGGTTGAGTCGGAAGTCTTCGTGATGGACACAAATGGTGGAAACCGCGTCAACCTAACTCAAAATCCGCACGCAAAGAGCGGCGATGTCAGCTGGTCGCCTGACGGAACAAGGATTGCCTACTCCGCGTCGCCGAAACCGTTCCTGTGGCTCGCCCCCATCAACATCTACGTGATGAATGCCGATGGAACGAATCCAGTGCTTCTCACCGAACAGCAGCGCTGGGCTTACGAATCGCTTCCGTGCTGGTCCCCGGACAGCAAGAAGATTGCGTTTGCCAAGCAAACCCCCCATGGCTCTAAGGACATCTTTACAATCAACGCCGATGGCAGCAGCTTACAAAACATCACACAAACACATCGGATGAGCGAGGGACATCCCGCGTGGAGTCCCGCCCCGCTGGCAGTTTCATCATCGGGGCGGTTGGTGGCGCGGTGGGGAGACCTCAAACGGAGCGCTAAATCGCTCACAACCGTCAAATGAGAGGAGATGCGAATATGAAATGCACGTTGCTGAAGAGACAACGGTTTTTAGCGAAATTATGTCTGTTTCTTATCGTAGTGTGTGTGCTTGCTCTATCGGTAGATTTCGCATTTGCGGCCGAGGGTAAGATTGCCTTTACTTCATACCGTGATGGCGAGACGTCAATCTACATCATGGATGATGACGGTGGAAATCCTTACGAACTCACCGAAGGATACTATCCCGCCTGGCACCCGGACGGGCAGACGATTGGTTTTCTCTACGAGAACGACTATTGGATGACTGACCTCAACGGTTCAAACCGACGGAATCTCACCCGCGGTAGAATCAAATTCCTAGGAGGGGCTCCCGCTTGGTCGCCGACCGGGACGAAAATTACCTACTCGGCATGGGACGTCGCGTCTTCCGACATCTTCGTGATGGATGCTGACGGACGTAACTCTGAAAACCTCACTCAAGATCAACACCACAGTTTGGAACCAAGTTGGTCACCTTACGGGAACAGAATCATTTTTAGGACGTGGAAGGGGCTCAATCCCCCATTCGGCGACGAGACGAATCTTTTTGTTATTGATGCCAATGGCGGCAACCGCAGGAACCTAACGATGAATCCGCGTGGCAAGAACGCGAGCCCCAGTTGGTCGCCGGACGGAAAGAAGATTGCCTATAAGGCATCGCCGAAACCGGGCTTATGGTTTCCTCCGCACCACATTTACGTGATGAATGCCGACGGAACTAACCAAGTCATGCTCACCGAGGCGGGACGATGGGTTTACGAATGGCATCCCACATGGTCGCCTGACAGCAAGAAGATTGCCTTTGTCAAACAAACACCCGACGGTTTTCACGACATCTTTACGATTAATGCCGATGGGAGCGGATTACAAAACATCACGCAAACACATCGCGTAAGCGAGGGGAATCCTGCGTGGAACCCGCCGCCGTTGGCCGTGTCGTCATCGGGAAGGTTGGTGACACAATGGGGCGATTTGAAACAGGATGCTGAGTTGCTCCAGCGCATCGAAAGCGAAGATTAGCGGTAGATAAACCTCGGCACATCTGATATACTGGAATTGAGATTGGCAAAAACCGTGGACCTCCCTAGAATGTTCTTAGTTTCGTATCGCAACCTGACTTCTTGGCGCATCGGCAAGTTGGCGAAAGCGATTCACGGGAGAATTGATGTTTCGTTAGATTGAACACAGTGTTGCCCTCAATCGGCGACAGCCACTACTGAAAATGAAAGGAGTCCCGCAGATGAGATACAAGTTGCTTAGAGAACAATTGTCCTGCGTCAGATTTGGTTTGTTTCTTGTACTGGTGTGTCTGCTCGCCGCATCGCCAGATTTCGTGCATGCGGTTGAAGGAAAGATAGTCTTCACCTCAATTCGTGACGGCGAAAAGGCAGTTTACGTCATGGATGGCGACGGTGGAAGTCAGTCTAAAGTTGCTGAAGGAGCCTATCCCGATTGGCATCCGGACGGGCAGTCAATTAGTTTTCTTTACGAAGGCGATCTATGGCTGACGGACCTCAACGGTTCCACTCGAGAGAATTTCACCAACGGGAGAGTCAGTCTAAACTCATGCGTTCCTACCTCCTGGTCGCCCGATGGAAGGCAGATTGCATACTGGGGGAATTCCGATCAAGGAATTGGTGTCTATGCGATAGATGTCAATGGGCGGAACGACCAAATCGTGTCAGCAGGCTGGACTCGTGATGGTAGGGTGAGTTGGTCCCCTGACGGAAGACGCATCGCCTATTCGGAAATGCATAAGTTAGACCCGCCGTTCAATCGATTTGGATCGGATATATTTGCTGTGAATGCCAATGGCAGCAATCGCGTCAACTTAACCGTCAACCCGGCTCCATTTAATACCAGCGCCAGTTGGTCTCCGGACGGCAAAAAAGTTGCTTACGTTGCATCGCCCAAGCCCTTCTTATGGCTTCCTCCGCACAACATCCACGTGATAAATGCGGACGGTACGAATCCGGTAATGCTTACAGAGGAGGAACGATGGGCTTACGAGTGGAATCCTACGTGGTCGCCGGACAGCCGAAGGATTGCGTTTGCCAAACAAACGCCGGATGGCTTTAAGGACATCTTTTCGATCAACGTCGATGGAAGCGACCTTAGAAACCTGACGCAAACCCACCGTGTAGAGGAGGAGTATCCCGCGTGGAGCCCGGGCGCACAGGCAGTTTCACCGTCGGGAAGGATGGTAACCCAATGGGGCGCGGTCAAACATCCTCGGAACTGATTTGAATAGGAGAAAACTCTTGGCGTGTGCAACCTGGGTTTGCGAGGCAATCTCGTGTGTTCAATACGCAGCATGCCTCTGGACAGTGAAGCAAGGGAAAAATGAGCTGCGAACAGATTGAATCGAAGTTCATTGCGACGGAAGACAAAGGCGAGGTTTCGTCACTGCTCATCCGCCCAGAGGGCGCATCATGGTTGTTGGTACTGGGACACGGCGCCAGCACAAACATGCGGCACGCCACCCTTCAGACTATCGCTGAACGGTTGGGGGAGGTCGGCATTGCCACTTTTCGCTACCAGTTTCCATACATGGAGCGCGGCGGCGGAGGCAGGGAGTCCCAAGCGGTCGCGCTCGAAACCGTGCGGTCAGCCGTTCGGGCTGCACACGCTGCCGCCAGTGATTTATCACTACTAGTTGGAGGCCACTCGTATAGTGGACGCATGTCATCTCTCGCCGCAGCGGACGCGCCGCTGGAAGGGGTGCGTGGGTTGGTGTTCTTCGCTTTTCCGCTGCATCCTGCCGGACGGCTTGGAACCGAGCGCGCTGAGCACCTCAAAGCCGTTTCAGTTCCGATGCTATTTTTATCCGGCACACGAGATAAGCTTGCTGACTTAGCATTGTTGTCGCCCGTCTGCGAGAAACTGGGAGACCAAGCGACCCTGCATCTGCTGGATACCGCCGACCACGGTTTCAAGGTACTCAAACGTTCTCGCAAATCGACGGAGGATGTGTTCATCGAGATGGCTCGGATTGTCAAGGGTTGGGCTGAAGGATTGGATTAAACTTATTCTGTAAACACAATAAACCGAGGTTTTCCGACTATGGATCGTGGATCGGAGGCGGCGGCATTGAAGAAGTAGCCGCTCCATCTTAGAGACGACGGGGAATCTCGGTTTTTTTGTGAGACCTAAGAGCGAAGATTAAATTTTTGGTTGTACACTGTCAGACTAAGGGGTATCCTTAACTGAACTAATCTTTGTAGGGTGGGCGCTGCCCACCGGTAGCCATTTCCTATTCCAGTACGAATTAAGTTTTGACATGAAAGATTCAACTTTCATTACAAGAGTCACTATCAAAAACTATAAGAGTATTGCTGCGTGTGATGTGCGACTAGGTCCATTGATGTTCTTGGTGGGACCGAACGGCGCTGGCAAGAGTAATTTTCTTGACGCGCTGCGGTTTGTCGCCGATGCCTTGAATTCATCGTTACACCACGCCATACGCGACCGTGGAGGCATTAACGCGGTCCGCCGCCGTTCTGGCGGTCATCCTAACCATTTCAGCATTCGCCTCGAATTCGCTTTGCCCGCTGGGTCTACTGGCCACTATGTTTTCCATATCGGCACTAGTCCGCGCACCAGAGGCTACGATGTCCTACGGGAGCAGTGTGCCGTTCAGAATGCGGAACTTCAAAATGCGGAACTTCAAACTCCAGACAAATACTTCCATGTTTACAATGGTTCTGTGACCAAGACGAGCCTGAAGGTCGCGCCATCGGCCTCCACGGATCGGCTCTATCTGGTGCATGCTTCCGGGTTGGAGGAGTTTCGGCCTGTTTATGAGGCATTTTCTCAGATGGGGTTTTATAATCTCAATCCCGACAAAATACGAGATCTCCAAGCGCCAGACCCGGGCGACCTGCTTATTCGGGATGGAAGCAACCTTGCAAGTGTCCTAGCACAGCTTTCGCCTTCCGCGAAGGAGCGTATTGAGGAATACCTAGCGGCGGTTGTGCCCGGCGTACATGGGGTAGAGGTTAAGGAGGTGGGTCCCAAGGAGACATTGGAATTCAGGCAGGACGTCGCAGGCGCCAGGCATCCTTGGCGATTTGACGCCAGCAATATGTCTGATGGCACGCTCCGAGTGTTGGGAATTCTTGTTGCGCTGTTTCAAGTGAATCACGGCCCGACAAAACGCGTGTCTCTCATAGGCATTGAAGAACCTGAGATTGCGCTTCACCCTGCTGCTGCAGGGGTGTTGCTGGATGGACTTCGCGAGGCCTCCGAGAAGACACAGATTCTCATTACTAGCCATAGCCCAGACCTGCTTGATGACAAAGATCTTGCCGTGGAGTCGATTCTCGCGGTTGAAGCGCGAAACGGCAATACGGCAATCGTCCCTGTGGCTGAAGCCGGAAAGTCTGCAGTGCGCGATCGACTGTATACAACAGGTGAGCTCCTACGCCTGGATCAACTGCGACCTGACCCAGTAGCAATTGAAGCCGCAAACCCGAAGCAACTCAATTTGTTCAAGTTAGAGACGCAGAGTCTTCGTCGAAGCAAGGAGAGGACAACACGCGCATGACAGTTCAAATCTGTTGTATTGTTGAAGGGTATGGTGAGGTGGAAGCTGTTCCAATTCTCATTCGACGAATCGCTGAAAGCCTTTATCCTGGAGTGCATGTTGTTACACCGCGCCCCATTCGCGTTTCGAGGCACAAGGTTGTTAAGGCGGGCGAACTTGAGCAAGTGGTCAAATTGGCGACTTTGAATATCGGCGGGCAAGGTGCCATTTTTATTCTCTTGGACGGTGATGATGATTGTCCGGCACATCTGGGACCAGAGTTGCGACTTCGGGCGCTACAGGTTCGCGAAAATCTGCCCATCACGGTCGTGTTGGCAAAGCATGAGTTTGAGTCGTGGTTTCTCGCAGCAGCCGAGTCAATTCGCGGGCGAAGAGGATTAAAAAGCGATCTTGAACCCCCGAACAATCCAGAAGCGATTCATGGCGCGAAAGAGTGGTTGAGTGCCCGGATGAAAGGTGACAGAATGTATAGTCCAAGACTTGACCAACCAGGACTCACAGCACATTTCAACATCGAGCAAGCGCGCCGCGCCGATTCATTCGACAAGTGCTACCGGGACATCGTATGTCTTCTTGACGAATTGTGTAAGTCAATCGAAGCAACTTAAGACGTTCAGCCTGCTTTGGAATTATCCCGAGACAAGTCAAGGCAAGCAAGTATTACGCACAAGTTTGCAGGGTGGGATCAAGCGACTGGATAGGGAGCTCGATAGAGATCCCAGTGCGATAGAAATCCCCTGCCCGTCATTCCGTGATTTAACGACATCATCCGTGCTACGAACTGCACCGTAGAGGAGCCATTGTCGAAAAACGCCGTAATCATCGCGGGACCGAATGGTGCTGGCAAGACGACATTCGTGTCTGAATATCTTCCCGTTTCGGGTGCCGAGTACATTAGCGCCGACGCTATCGCGGCATCTTTGGTATCCACCCCTAACGAATTTGACCGCATCAGAATTCGCGCCGGACGCTTGTTTCTTGAAAGAGTCCAATACTTCATTCAAGAGGAGAAGAGCCTTATCATTGAAGTAACTCTTGCGGGACATGGGTTTCGGCGGATAATTCATCAACTGAAAAACTCCGGATACACGGTCACAATTGTCTTCCTTTTTCTCAAGTCTCCAGATGTATGCATCGCCCGTGTCCGTAATCGGGTGATGGCGGGAGGACATGATGTACCGGAGGAGGACATCATTCGACGATTCTATCGGAGCAAGCGAAACTTTTGGGGATTCTACAAGGACCGGGTCGATAAATGGGATCTGTTCTACAATTCCGGCGACAGTCTTCAAGGAGTCGCTTCAGGTCAGGGCGATGGAGTCTCGGTGACAAATGAAGTTCTATTTGAATTGTTTTTGGATGATGTCAGAAACGGAGGGACCTAATGAGTCGAGATGAGTTAAGCGTAAAAGCCTATAAACAAACCTGTGAATTTCTGCGAATCGGGAATCGTGCTGTCAAAAGAGCGCAAGAGGAGAACCGGAAAAAGGGGATCCCGAATGTCTATTCCTATAAGGGACATATTTATTACGAGTTGCCGAATGGGGAGTTGACGAAGGAAGATCCCTTAAAGAGGGTGAATCATAAACACAATGACAACACATAATAAACGTATTACATTCATGCTAAGGATTGATACACTTGAATATCCCGAGAGGCACCTTGACGCGTAAACTGTAGAGGGGGACAACACACCAGTTCTAAAAGGAGAACCAACACTAATACATGACCAGAATTACACAATCTACAATTGCTTTCGCAATTCTCGCTTTGATTGTGGGCATCACTGCCTGCGATCAACTCATTGGAATATTGACTGAGCAGGAAGCTGCCCAAACGGTTCCCGCCGCGCCTCAATTGACGGGCATCAACGGCGAGATATCCATCGGACTTCTTTACCCCATGACCGGAAGACTCTCTGTTACTGGAGCGCAAATGAGAGAGGGGTTTGACTTGGCAGTCGCAGAGATTAACGGTGCCCAACAAGGCGGTGCCTCGATCAAGTTCGTCACGGCGGACGATAAAAGCACCGTGGAAGGAGCGGTTGAGGGTTACAATCGACTGATTCACGAGACCGGCGTTTCAGCTATCATTGGTCCCACGACGTCAAGCCAGTGTGAAGCCGTTTTTCCGATTGCGCAAGGAAACCGGACTGTGGCGTTCAGTCCAACATCAGCCGCCACCGGTTTGAGCGCGATAGGCGATTTCATCTTCCTTGCTACACTCACGTCTGATGCCCATATTCCGAACAGTGTCAGCGCGACTCAGAAAAAACTTGGCTACATGCAGGTCGCATTGATGTATGACGAATTGCACGCTATCGCGGTGAGCGGGGCAAACGCATTTCGTCAGGCGTTGACCGAGAACAACGTCAAAATCGCCGAGACGGAATCCTTCCAGACGGGTGAAACCGACTTTTCTACTCATCTCACACGAATTATGGAGTCAAATCCCGATGCTATCTTTATAGCGGCGTTACCCCAAGACATGCCAGAGATTATGATTCAAGCGCGTGACCTCGGAATCCCCTTTTCCGTACCCTTTATCGTGCCGGAATTGAGCATAGATGATGTGCGGGCGGCAGGGCGAGCGGCTGAAGGACTAGTCTCTTCCACGAGTTGGTTGAGCACCGATCCAAATCCACTTAACCAATCCTTCATTCAGAATTACCTGACCGCATACGACGTCGAGCCGAACACGTGGGCGGCGCATTCCTATGCGGCGGTCTACATTTTGGCTCAAGCAATAGCGGACGCGCAGTCTACGGATACCGGAGCCATTCGAGATGCGATGGCGAATATCAAGAATCTTGATACGGTATTGGGAGATTTTTCGTTTGACGCAGACGGGGACGCCGTGCATGACGCAATTATACTGACCGTTGAGAACGGGGAATTCAAGGTCTTTGAATAAGATACGATCCGAAGGTAGAGAGGAAGTTTTAATGTGCACATCTATTCTTCGGGTTTCAAATTTCCAGTCTAATCCCTTTATAGAACCCGTGCAGCCAATAAAATAGAGGATTGAATATTAGAGTTGAGAAATAAAACGGGGTTTGCACTTCTATTCGCAGTTTCGGTTCTAGTACCCTTCATTTCGGGATGTGGGATTCTTTCAGATGATGACGAAGCAGATTTAGCCGTGCGGGTGCCTCAACTCACCGATTTCTCGGGAGAAATACGTATCGGTATAGCCCTGCCGCTTAGCGGGCGGTTCGTCTCGGAGTTTGGCTACCTGCCAACGCAGTTTGGCGCCGAGTTAGCGCTCAATGAAATTAACGACGCTCAACTTGGCGATGCCAGAATCACTTTTATTTCCCTTGACGATGGCGGTACCGTAGAGGGATCGGTCGAAGCCTTCAATACGTTGATTCATCAACATGGCGTGCCGGTTATCTTAGGTCCTGGGCTTTCAATTCAGGCAGAGAAAGCGTTTCCAATTGCCCAAGAGAACGAGGTTGTGGCATTCAGCGCCACTGCTTCCGCCTCCGGACTGAGCGCGATAGGCGACTACATCTTCCGCGTGAGCCTAACCAACGATGTGCTAATTCCAAGCGGCATCAGGTCAACTCGGGAGAAACTCGGCTATCAACGGGTAGCTTTGCTCTATGATGAAACCGACCTTTATTCCACAGATAACCATGAACTGTTGCGGCAATCCCTTATCAGTCACGGTGTCGAGGTGCTGGCGCGAGAGACGTTCAAGGGCGGCGACGGCGATTTTACCGACCAGGTTATGCGAATCAGGGCGTTGAGTCCGGATGCCGTCTTTGTGTCAGGGCTGTCAGTTGACTATCCCAAAATTCTGACTCAAGGACGGGAAGCAGGTATTTCTGGGGAGGTTCCCTTTATTGTTCCCGACTTAGCCATTGACGAAGTGCAAGCCGCGGGGACTGCCGCCGAAGGTACGGTCACCTTCTCGGGATGGTTCAGCACCGCCGCCACGCCCGGGAATCTAGCCTTCGTTGAGAACTACCGGACGGCATTCGATGTTGACGCTAGTACGTGGGCTGCCCATGCATATGCCACCGTGTATATCTTGGCCGAAGCGATTGCGAATGCCGGTTCAATCGACGCGAAAGCGATTCGGGACGCGATGGCGGACATCAAGGATTTGGATACGATTTTGGGGAGGTTCTCTTTCAATGCCGTGGGGGACGCAGTCTACGAACCGTTGACGCTCGTCGTGGAAAACGGACAGTTTAGAATCTTCGAATAGAATCTCGCAAGAATAGTGGGAAAGCTGCACGACTGGGAGCTTGAAAGGAAGTAGCATTGGATAAGGACACTTGACAAGGGTATTGATCCTTAGGATAATGATATACTACACATCACGTATCAACCATGCAGAAAGGAGATTCAACATCAATATGATTAATATCAAAAAATTAGGTCTCGTATTGGCAATTGTCATTCTGATAGTGGGAGTGTCCGCTTGTGATCAGTTGCTCCGGATTCTGTCGGACGACCAAATGACGAGTATGGATGTTCCTCAGTTTACTAATCTAAGTGGGGACATCGTGGTCGGGGTAGTATTGCCGCTTACTGGTGAGCGGGCATCTTCCTTCGGGGAGCCGATGTACAATGGGCTTCAACTAGCACTTGACGAGATTAATGGCGGTCAACACGGGGATGCTAGAATTAAATTCATTAAAGAAGACGATATGAGCACAGTTGACGGCGCGGTCGCAGCCTTCGAGAAATTTATTCACCAAGGTGGTGTGTCGGTGATTCTCGGTCCCGCGACCTCATCCATGGCTAAGGAGGCATTCCCGATCGCCCAGGAGAACAGTGTCGTGGCTGTTAGCCCGACTTCCGCTCAACGCGGTCTGAGCGCACTTGGCGATCATGTATTCCGCGTCTCGCTAACGACCGACGTGCTGATACCAAACGGGATCACTGCGACTCACGCGAAGCTGGGATATGAACGAGCGGCGACGATGTACGATGAAACGGATCCGTTCTCCGTGGATAGTGAGAATGCGCTGCAAGAATTGCTGACTGAAATTGGAGTGACGGTGCCGGCAACAGAAACCTTTTTGGGAAATGCTACAGAGTTTAGAGAGGAGTTAACTCGAATAATGCAGGTGGACCCTCAAATTATATTCGTTTCTTCTCTACCGGGAGTAAAGTCTGAAATTCTAATTCAAGCACGCGAAATCGGCATACCGACCTCCATACCAATCGTTATGCGAACGCTAACTGCCGGGGATGTCGAAGCCGCTGGCAGCGCTGCAGAAGGTGCAATGACCTTTACCGAATGGGCAAGCGCGTCAGACAAGCCTAAGAACCAAATATTCGTGCAGAATTTTATTGCGAAGCACGGGGTAGAACCAAGCAACTACGCAGCCAGGGCGTATGGTGCCCTCTATGTGTTGGCCGAGGCGATAGCGAACGCGGGATCAACGGAAGCGACAGCGATTCGAGATGCACTAGCTAACGTCACGAATCTCGACACGATTTTTGGATATTTTTCCTTCAATGAAGTGGGTGACGCGGTTTACGATCCGATAGTGTTGGTCGTGGAGAATGGTCGGCTCAAAATCTTTGAATAGCTGCGTTACCCCTGTCACCTCTCTGTCTGGCAAACGGTGAACCGTTACAGCGATCTATTGGGAGAACAGCCATGAGCCTTAATCAAACGAAGAAAGTTTCACTTGCTCTAGCAATCACTACCCTAATCGTGGGGCTGTCCGCTTGCGATCAGTTGCTTCGGATTTTGTCCGATGATGAATTGCCGCAGATGATGGACGTAACAATTCCGCAGCTAACGGGAATCAGTGAAGAGATCGTTATCGGTTTGGCGTCACCCCAGTCGGGGCGATTTGCCGCCTATGGTCCCCAAGCAGCCGGCACGGGTTTGGCTCTTGAAGAGATTAACAACGGGCAACGCGGCGACGCGCGGATTAGATTTGTGGTCGAGGATGACCGCAGCACCGCGGTAGGTGCAGTTGATGCCTTCAACAATTTGATTGAAGCTAGAGTGTCAGCTATCATAGGTCCAAGCACCTCCGAACAGGCGGCGGCGACATTTCCGATTGCACAGCGAAATCAGGTTGTTGCCTTTAGCCCCACCTCTGAAGCGTCCGGTTTAAGCGCCATTGGAGATTATGTCTTTCGCGCCGCGCTCACTACGGATGTCAAAATACCGAACGGAGTAAAGTTGACTCAAGAGAGTCTTGGTTATCAACAGGTGGCAATGCTTCATAATGAAAGCGATCCGTATTCAAGGAATAGCGACGAAGTGTTTAAACAGGCGCTGGCAATACACGGTGTATTGGTGCTTGTTAGCGAAACGTTTGAAATTGGTGAAACAGAATTTTCCACAAAATTGTCACGGATGATGGAGGCCAATCCAGGCGCCATCTTTATCTCTGCCCAGCCCCTCGAAATTCCCGAAATCCTGCGCCAAGTCCGAAAGGTTGGAATTCCCGATGGGGTTTCTATCATCACTCCCCTGATTAGCATCAGTGATGTGCATGAGGCGGGTACCGCTGCTGAAGGGGTGATAACGTTTGCGAATTGGACAATCAACGCGCGGACACCGGGAAATCAACGATTTGTGAGCAATTTCATCGCCGCAAACAGAGTTGAACCGAACACATTCGCCGCGCAGTCTTATGCCGCGGTGTATATTCTTGCACATGCGATTGCAAACGCGGGTTCCACCGATTCAACGGCTATCCGCGACGCCTTGGCGCAAACAGAGGGGCTTGATACTGTTCTCGGCAAATTCTCGTTCAATGAGGTCGGGGATGCGGTGTACGATCCGAGCATTCTCATTGTCAAGAACGGCCAGTTCGAGGTGTTTAAATAGATATTCAATGTTGGCGAGGACTGCGTTGGGAGAACAATTGTTACTTCCTTCAATTTCGGATAATTCTCAGCCACAGAGAAAGAAATTTACTATCACATGAACTAGTTTACGGCAATCGCGTTCGTACAGGCAATAACCGTTCGTAAGTGTTTGGTGGCTAGTGATTAGTGGATCTCTAGCGCACTCATTGTTCATTCGCTTGCTGGTCAGTAAAACCTCCTGAGCCATGTGACGGACAATGAATTGGCCTACTATAAACCCGAAAAATGAGCAACTACACGAGTTCCGCCTAGAGAATGGGCAAAATGCGGTCTAGATCCATAGCACTCGAATCCAGTAATCAAGGGTCTAGGCAGTTGCAAGCGTTGTGATTCAGGGGACAATTAATTTCGCGAATTGGACGGTCACCGCTGACAGGCCTCGCAATCAGCCCTCTGTTCAGATTTACATGGCTGAGTACCATCGCCCAATACCCTTGCCGCCGGTGTTATACTGCCGTTTAAATTCTTGCTCAAGCCGTCTAAAGGACGCAATCAAGAAATTCAGTAGCGATTTGAGACGTGATGCCGGGCATCAGAGACTTGGACACCGTTTCGGGAAAGTTTTCATTTGACGCTGGCGGCGATTCAGTCTATAACCCAATAATCCTATTTGTAGAAAATATCAAGTTTGAAACCTTTGAGTGAGCGTTTATTGTGGGGCAAAATATTTGAGCGATTAATTGCACATCCAAAAACTTACGAAGTTTAAACAAGGAGATTCGATACCAGCATGAGTCGAGTTACGAAATTCACGATTGTAATGGTGATTAGCGTTTTCATTGTAGGGCTTTCTGCTTGCGACCAGCTTGTTCAACTTCTCTCAGATGGTGATGGCCGTGTGATGGAAACTGGGATACCGCAACTAACCGGTGTGAGTGGCGAGATACCCATAGGCCTCGTTTACCCTGTCACAGGGAGATTTGCCACGTTTGCCAAACCGATTCAATACGGCTTTGAACTGGCTATTGAAGAGATTAACAGAGCACAACTCGGCGATGCGCGTATGAAATTCATCGTTGAGGATGATCGCAGCACGCCGGAGGGGGCGGTTGCGGCTTACGAGAAATTGATTGAACGGGGAGACGTTCCGGTAATTTTCGGTCCCACGACTTCGGACCAAGCCGAAGCGACGTTTCCGATTGCCCAGCGGGCTAAGGTGGTAGCCTTTAGCTCCTCCTCAAACAGAGCTGGTTTAAGCGCGCTCGGCGATTTTCTCTTTCGCGCAGGACTCACAACGGAAAAGCTGATTCCTCCGGGTGTCCGAGCCGCACATGCAAAACTGGGTTTCCAGCGTGTGGCAATAATTTACGATGAATCTGACACCTACTCGATTGATAGCCACGAAAAATTCAGAAATACCCTCTCCGAACTCGGCGTGACGATTCTGTTGACAGAGACCTTTAGAGGCGATGAATTCGAACAGAGCGACGAGGTCGACTTTTCAGGGTCATTGAATCGCATTAAAGCGGCTGATGTGGAAGCTATTTTCATCGCGGCTCAGCAACCCGATTTGACCGCGATTCAGATGCAGGGCCGCCAACTTGGAATTACCTCAGAAGTACGCTATATTACGAGCCTAATTAGCGATTTGCCAAACGCGGGCGATGCTGCCGAAGGTTCAATCACGTTCGCAGGATGGATTGCCACAGCCGACACTACGGGGAACCAAGCCTTTGTTAAAAAGTACCTTGAGAGGTACGATGGCGAGCCAAACGCCTGGACCGCACAGTCGTATGCCGCCGTCTATATGGTAGCTGAAGCCATCGCAATAATGCAATCCACGGACCCGTCAGCGATACGGGACGCCTTGGCTGACATGAGGGATTTTGACACCGTGTTGGGCAAGTTCTCCTTTGACGACGTGGGGGATGCGGTTTACGATCCGATTGTACTAATCGTCAAGGATGGGCAATTCGAGGTTTTCGGAGACGATGATACTGTTGATTCCACAGCACACATTGTTGACGACCTCCCGATTCAGAAGGTCTCAGTAGCGATTCTTGAGAGTTTCCCCGTTCAAGTAAATCTGATGATTGAGGGATACCTTGCCGATAGTTGCACGACGCTTCATGAGACGACCGAACAGCGCGAAGGAAACACAATTCACGTTCAGGTTACAACTGTTCGCCCGGGAGACTTGGCTTGCGCTACCGTAGTGACCGAAATCGAACATGTCGTTCCGCTTGGAACTTTTGATCCCGGGTTGTATAAGGCGATTGTCAACGGCACGCTAGTCGAGTTCGAAGTTCAGTAGACCGGACAAGAATTTCTGACTTCCCGAACCGTCTCGGTTTACCTGTCCGAGAGTTGAGGTTCGGTTGACGCTCTGCCTATTTCAGTGCAGAACACCTTGACAATCTTAACTACCATAGATGACAATTTTGACGCAATTGCACTGGTCTGGCGAAATCAGCGAAAGTTACATCCGAACGGAATTCTGATTTCATTATTATGCACGGGTGCTCTACTGTATCACGCGCGCAGTTCAGCGGCGAGGAATTAACCTTTTGAGTTTTAGTATCTCAACACAATAACGCACCAATAAAAGCGAGGAGACTAATGATGAGCACGAATCGGTGCATTAAAGTTGCACTTCTTTTGACCGTCACACTTATGGTCGTGAGTCTTACCGCCTGCGATCAACTGGTATCAATTCTAACCTCCAGCGAGGTTCCTGAGGTTCCTGAATTCGGGGTTACCATCGGCGTTGTCGTGCCATTGTCAGGGCAATACGCAGCCTTGTACGGAGAGCCTATACTGAACGGCTTCGAATTGGCGCGAAATGAGATCAATAATGCCGACCCTGGTGTGCCGGGAATCGGTTTCATCCCTGCTGATGATGAGGCTAGCGTAGAAGGAGCAAAGGCGGCATTCATGAAATTGATTGGAGACGGAGTCCCTGTAATCTTGGGTCCCGGATTCTCCAGTCAGGCGCAAGAAACCTTTCCCATTGCCACCGAGGCAGGCGTTGTGGCGTTCAGATCGACTTCGTCAGCGTCCGGCATTAATATGGCTGGCGATGCCAACTTCCGCGCCGGTCTGATAACCGCCCGATTGAACCCGCCCGGCGTCATGGCAACCCACGCGGCACTAGGCTACCAAAATGTGGCTACAATGTACGATGCATCCGACACCTACTCCACGATTGGGCACGATGATCTTGTGGGGGCGCTCATGGATGCTGGCGTCTATATTCTTGGCACGGCGACCTTTGAAGGAAGCACCACCGGCTTTACGGATCAGTTGACCCGAATTAAGGAGTTAAGCCCTCAGGCTATCTTTGTCTCCGCATTGTCGGCAGAAATGGACGATATTCTTATAGAAGGCAGAGCGCTTGGTATTCCCGCATCGGTTCCCTTCATCATACCGGAATTGTGGACCACCGAAGCCGTTGCCGCTGGCGACGCAGCGGAGGGAACAATATCTTTCAATGGCTGGTCCCCCTTTGCAGCAACTCCGGACAATCAAGCCTTCATCGAAAGCTATCGGGCGGAGTATAAAACAGATCCCGATCCGTGGGCGGCACAGTCCTATGCAACTATGCATATCCTCAATGAGGCTGGTACCCGAGCCGGGTCAGCCGATCCAATGGCGATCGCTGAGGCGTTGAGAAGTATTAGCATAGACACGATTCTCGGAAGTTTCTCGTTTGACGAGAACGGCGATGCAATTTATGAACCGTTCGTTCACATAGTCAAAGACGGAAAACTCGTACCATTCGATGGCAGCGAAATGCCAGATGTAATGGGGCTGCCTGCAGGTCTACCGATGGACATTGCAATGTACAGGTCATGGACCAATGTCGAGCTTGAAGCACCACCTGCAATGTTCACAAGACCGGAGGATAGTGGCGTTGCACACGGTGCGGGGACAAGAACTATTTATGTGAATCCTCCGGGCGTTGCAACCCTCCAAGACATCACTGCGGAAACTTTCCCTAGCGGAACCACGATTGTCAAGGATATCATGGACGACACCAACACATTCCTTTGGCGTGTGGCGGTCATGTGGAAGCTGGACGATATGACGTACGCCGACCACAACGCCTGGAAATACGTCCAGTATCAGCGAGCGTCCGAGGCTGCGGACTTCATGGCAGTCGCTGGCGATGGCACGAAGCGCGGTAGCAACGGATGCCACGGCTGTCACTCCAAGGTGAATACGGATGACGTACCTGGGAAAGACAGTGTCTTCGTTCAACTCCCATAGCCGGGTGATGGTATGACGAACGATGGCATGTCTGCGGGCACCGCAGATGGTTCCAACTAGTGCAAGACCGTAGTCGGAATGACGAGACACCTCAGATGGGAGTTTCTATCACAAAGCTCCCGTCCGAGGTGTCTATCTAACCTCCGACCTAGTTACCCAGCCCGTCGACTGATATGCGGAGATGCAGTCATCTTGAACTCGATCCGCAGGAATTAGCGCCCCAGACCGTACTGAATATCTTTTAAATTCTGCAATTGCCCGATTCGTGTAGTGGATAGGTGTGCATTCCCCAGTATCCTCGAATCGGGCTTTTTTATGCTATTGAGAATCAAAGGGTTTTATCCCGAGTTCGTAGCTGCCAAATTATGGCGCCTAGATTGGATACCTGCTTTCAGAAGCACAAGCGATGCAAAAAACGACGTTCCGCGTTGAATTTAGATGCGATTATCCTGAATTTCCTTCTAAAATAGCTTGACAACGGTTTCATGTTTTGGCAAAATTCTATTTGGTGGTCGAACGTCTAATGTGAAGTTCTACAGGAGTACATGGTTAATGCTTGTGCTTTCGGCGGACATGAGTCGCTCCATAGCCAATAGAATCTAGGCTCATTTGTGCGTAACTTTAATTGTTTGTATACGTAACTTTAATTGCTATTATGGTGTAGCCCGAAGCGCACGACGGTACTCAACCGTTTCAAAGTGCTCGGCTTTTTTGGTCAATGCTTTAAACTAACCGGAGAAGTATCGCTTCAAACAACAATAAAGGAGAATCACCACAAAATGAATGGATTCAGGAAATTCACATTTGTTTGTATAATGGTTTCGCTTGTTGTGGGACTTTCTGCCTGTGACGAGCTGGTTTCGATCTTGACGACTAGCGATCTGCCCCAAATGGAAGGTGTACAGGGCGAGATACCAATCGGAGTCGTTCTACCTCTTTCGGGAAGAGACGCGGGCCCATACGGATTATCAATGAAGAATGGCTTTGATTTGGCGCTCGCGGAAATAAACAGCGCACAACTCGGGGGTGCGAGCATCACCTTCATTGAACGGGACAATATGAGCACCTTAGATGGCACAACTTCAGCCTTCAATGAATTGGTTGCCCACAACGTTCCGGCCATCGTCGGTGTCGCACTCTCAAGCCGTTTTAGAGTAGCTCTTGAGATTGCGCAAGAGAATGGTGTCGTGGCTTTTAGTTCAGTGTCTTCCGAGGCGGGATTGAGCGGACGTGGAGACTACATCTTCCGCACCGGTCTTGCGACCAACATACTGAACCCTGCCGGCGTCAAAGCCTCTCAAGCCAAGTTGGGTTATACCAAGGTAGCGATTATTTACGATGCAGCCGACGCCTATTCAACGAGCGGTTACGAACAGTTCGGCGCTGTGCTCGAGGAGGCCGGAGTTTTCGTGGTAACCACTCAAACCATCCAGAAGGGCGGCACCGATTTTTCTGAACAGCTCGGTGCGATAATGGCGTCAGACGCCGAGGCTATCTTAATCTCGGCATTATCGACTGAAATGGTGCAGATTATGTCTCAGGGCAGAGCTGCGGGGATCCCGACCTCCATTCCGTATATTGTCCCCGACTTGACCGCGAATGAAGTGGCAGCATTAAATGGCGACGCGGAAGGGGCGATTACATTTACCAATTGGACGATAACCTCCGAAACGCCGGGAAATCTAGCATTCGTCCAGAACTATCGAGAAACATACGGCATTGACCCTGATCCGTGGGCGGCACAGTCCTACGCCACACTCCATATTCTAGCCGCTGCCATCTCGAATGCGGGATCATCGGATGCAACCGCGATTCGGGACGCGCTGGCGCAGACCATGCACGTTGATACGGTATTGGGAGTTTCGGGTCAGTTTTCTTTTGACTCGAACGGCGAGGCGTCCTATGACGCAATCGTAGCCGAGGTCAAGGACGGCGAGATTGTCACGTTCGAGGATAGCGACATGGCCGCTGACGGCTCTAACTAGTGAAATGCGCGAAGAAGGTGAGGCACTTCAGAGGGCATTATAGCTAACCTATCTGAGGTGTCTTGCACCTGCCCAACGAATGCCATCGGTTGAACCATGAGGTCTCAAGAACGGACCACCAAATAAGAATCAATTAAACTAATCTCTAGCCCGATTCCGCACCGAACTTTGTTACGGTTTATCGATTTGTGCGGAATCGGGCTTTTTTGTGATCTATACAAGGCTTGACCACTGTCATTTGCCCAAACTTGCCGGCGGTTTTGATTTGCCGACGACGCCGACAAGCACGACCATGGTCAGTAAATACGGAAGGCACTGCAATAGCTGGGGAGGGATGTGCCAACGGCTTGCCAATTCCAACGAGTTCGCAAAGCCGAATAGCAAACATGCCGCCGCCATCTTGTGCGGACTCCAGTTACCGAAAATAACTGCCGCAAGAGCCACATATCCCCGTCCGGCGGTCATCCCCTTCGTGAAGTAGTGCGCTTCAGATGCGAGAAAACATCCGCCTAATCCGGCCAGCACCCCGCTCGCCATCACTCCTGCGAACTGCCACCGTGCACGACTGAGACCTAGTGTGTTTAATGCTTCGGTTGATTCGCCTGCCGCGCGCAGCCGCAAACCCCACGGCATTTTAAAAAGGAAGACATGACTCCCAACCATAAGGAGAAGCGTAAGGAACACTAGCCATGAGTAACTTCCGATGAGCGGTAAGTTCCACTCATTTAGGCCTTCTACTCGTTGTGATGTCGCGTCACGGTTGAGAAACTCTGTGACGCCGATGGCTAGGAAATTGATCGCAACGCCGCTAACGATCTGATCCGCTCTAAGGGATATGGAGGCGATAGCATGGACTAAGGCAATGGCGGCGCCGAAACCAATCCCGATAACGAGTCCAGCCAAAGCAGAACCGGACGCACTGGTTCCGATGACATATCCGAACGCACTTATCAACATGATTCCTTCAAGAGCGATGTTGACAACGCCCGAGCGTTCGGAATAGATTCCACCCAGTCCTGCCAGTGCCAACGGTGTAGACATGCGAATTGTAGTTGGAATGAGATCAAAGACTATTGTGTGAACCTCCATGGCTCTGCTACATGTGCTAAGTGGTCCGGGTCCCCAAACTCTCTTAGTTGCTCACACTGTCTTTCCAAACGTGCCGCTTTGCGATTTTAATTGAATTGATGCCAGACATACGATCAACACGGCTTGGATGATTAGGAACAGCTGTCTTGGTACGTTCGTCAGAATCTCAACGTCCAAAGCTCCTTTGTTTAGAGCGCCAAATAGGATTGCAGCGAGGCAGACGCCGTAGGGATGATTTCGTCCGAGCAACGCAGCAGCGATTCCGGTATACCCGAAGCCGGGCGAGAAATTGTCGAGGAAGCGGTACCGATAGCCCATGACGTCCCACACACCAGCCAAGCTCGCAACGGCGCCGCTCAACATCATCGTCCAAATGGTAACAGCCCCGACATTAATTCCGCCGTAGGTTGCTACGTCGGGCGAATCACCAACTAATCGTAACTCATAGCCGTATTGCGTGCGCTTTAAGAAAAACTGGCAAAAAAGCGCTGCAATAAGTGCGAGGAGAAACGTGACGTTCAGCGGGTTGCTCTTTGGGAGAAATCCTAGAATCGCCGCAATCCGGGGCAAGTGCGCGGTTTCATGGATTTGCGGCGTCTGAGGAGTCATCTGTCCGACTTCCTGATATACCTCGGTAACCAAGTAGCTCGTCAACGCGATCGCGATGAAGTTCATCATTATCGTGTTGATGACCTCGTGGACGCCAAATCTCGCTTTGAGAACTCCGGCAATTGCCGCCCACCCGGCGCCTGCTGTCATCGCAGCAAAGATGCAAAGGGGAATGAGAATAACTGAAGGGAGATTGAAATGGAATCCCACCCAAGCAGCTGCAAATCCACCCGCATAGAGTTGTCCCTCGCAGCCAATATTGAATAAACCGCACTTGAAACCGATGGTTACGGCTAGTCCCGTAAAGATTAGCGGAGTCGCATTGAATAGGACGAATCCAAAGTCGTCCAAACTGCCAAGCGCACTTAAAACAAGAATTCGATAGACTTCCAGCACATTCTGGCCGAGAATTCCGATCACGACACTACTCAGCACAATCACAATCCCGAACGAGAATGCGATTGGACGACTCGCATGGAGTATTTCGGTAATTTGAGGTTTTGAAAGAGACGGGATTCTTGCCATAATGAGAATTACAAATGGCAATGCGGGTGAGGTATGTGATATTGTATTGCACAGCTATCCATTCATACGTTAAAGTCCACCGGTTTGTTTCAGTTGAATCCGATAGTATGTGAAGCACGATCTAGAACGACACGGTTGTTTCAAAATTGCGGTGGGCCAACACTACACAGAGATTTCGTTAGCCGATTCAACACGTTGACCGATCCGCTGACATCTAATGTCCGCAAGGAGACGTTGCAATGGCAGGAGCAAAGATACTGGTTGTTGAAGATGAATGCAGTGTCGCCGCCTATGTCGTGGAACAGCTAGAGACTTTGGGGTACATGGACTCTAGCGTGGTGCACAGCGGTGAAGAGGCAGTTAGAAGTGCACCGAAAAAACGCCCGGATCTTGCTTTAATTGATATCACGCTGAAGGGCGACATGGACGGAATAGAGACAGCCAAACACATCCACGATAAATTCAACATTCCCATTGTATATCTGGCGGATAGAGCGAACGAAGATTTGTTGAAGCGAGCAGGAATCACCGAACCGTTCGGATATGTGCTAAAACCGGTTGAAGAGAGGCGATTGCACCTAAACATCGAAATTGCCTTGTACCGTCATGATACTGAACGGCGTTTCAGAGAAAGAGAACGGTGGCTATCTACAATTCTAAGAAGCATTGGCGACGCGGTGATTGCCTTGGACGAAGGCGGTATGGTGACTTTCATGAATCCGGTTGCCGAAATCTTGACAGGATGGCGATTAGAGGAGGTCTCCGGGAAGTACCTCGCCGATATCTTCAATGTGGTGACCGAGAAAACCAGCGTACCAATCCAGCAGCACGTAATGGATGCACTTCACAAAGGAACCATCGTAGGGCGCACGGATCGCCATACGACACTTGTATCTAAAGTAGGTCGAGAGACTCCAATTGATTACAATGCGGCGCCCCTGCGAGACGATCAGAACAACATTACCGGCGTGGTACTGGTTTTCCGCGACATTACAAAGCGCAAACGAGCCGAAGACAAACTGAAGCAAACTGCAAACACGTTACGTAATCAAACCCAAATCATGCAATCCATTTTCGATAGCATCGGCGACGGTGTGGTCGTTGCCAATGAAAGTGGGGAATTCATGCTATTTAATCCGAATGCGGAGCGGATTATCGGAATGAGCGATACAGATGCGTCCCCTGATCAGTGGTCGGAAAGGTATGGGATATTTTCGCCCGATCGCGTTACGCCGCTCGCGACAGACGAGCTTCCTTTGGTGCGAGCAATCAGAGGGGAAGCATCGGATGAAGTTGAGATGTATGTGTGCAATGCTAAAGTGCCTGATGGAGTCTATGTCAGTGCTAGCGGGAGACCGTTGCATGAGGAGTCGGGTGTGCCAAAGGGTGGGGTTGTTGTCTTTCGCGACATTACAGAGCGCAAACGGGCCGAGGAGGCATTGGCACAAGCATATTCGCGGGGAAGACTAGAAGTTGTAGACACTATCCTACATAATATTGGCAATGCAATTAACAGTGTGACAATAGGGATAGGGACAATTCATGGACATTTGGTACGGAATAAATTAATGGGGCGACTCCATGCGCTTGCGGATGCAGTGAAATCAAACCAGGGTGATTTGGCCAATTACATAAAGAACGACCCGCAGGGCAAACAGGTAGCCCCTTTCATCATAGCACTTGCCGAAGACTTTACCAAACAGAATGAAAAGTTGAGAAAAACGGTCGCGCGCGTCGGTGATAGGGTTGAACACATCGCTGATATTGTACGTATGCAGAAGTCACTTGGGCGACGAAATGTCGATCGAAAAGATATCAATCTTCGCAACGCTATCGCGGATGCGGTCAAGGTACTTCAAGAATCGATTAAGAAGCGAGACATCGAGGTTTATGTAGATTGCGAAAATGCGCCGAGAGAGATTCGAATTCAGGAGAGTCAATTTCACCAGATGTTGGTCAACTTAATCAAAAACTCGATCGAGGCGATTGACGAACTCGCTGAATTGAGCGGGTTGAGTGCAACACCCAGCATCAAGGTCCGATCTTTTGTCCAGCCGGGTTTTCTTACCCTTGAAGTAGTTGACAATGGTATCGGTATCGAAAAGGGAAGGTTCAAGGTTATATTTGGTGCCGGCTATACAACCAAAGAATCGGGGAGCGGTCTCGGTCTACACTCAATTGCGAATTTCGTTATCGGTTCAGGTGGAAAAATTCACCCGCTGAGCGACGGAATCGGAAAAGGGGCAACCATGCGTGTCATCCTACCAATGTCCGAAATAACGCCATGAACCGCAATTTGAAACATCCGCTGATAGATGTTTAAGACGTGCATGAATTTGCGACTCACTACGCAAATGAGTGATGCTTAGTGATGCTTAATGTGAAAACCATTGATTAAACCGCCGGCTGCATAACCCAATCTGCTAGGAAGTTTAATGGAATCCAGAGATAGTTGGAACAATCGCGTTCTCATCGTGGATGATCAGGAAGAGATTCATGACGATTTCGAAGAGATTCTTAAGCCTAGCTTATCAGGCTCCTCGACTGACGAACTGGCGAAATCATTTATTTCCGAAGTGGATGATAACTTCCTACCGGAGTTTGAGCTATTTCACGCGAGAAGCGGGGAAGAAGCGTACGAGATTGTCAAAGCAGGAAAGGAATCGAATAGTCCTATCGCCGTTGCCCACATTGACGTTAGGATGCCCCCGGGCATTGACGGAATTGAAACCACGCGCATGATTAGGCAGATCGAGAAAGATATCGAGATTGTTATCATGACGGCTTACACTGACAAATCTCTATCCGAGATTGTGCGCGATATGGAATTGCTGCATAAGTTACTGTATATCAGAAAGCCGTTTGCGCGTGAGGAGATTCAGCAGATAACCCTGTCCCTCGTGGAAAAGTGGAATGTTGAACAGGAATTGGAAGAGAAGCGCCGACAACTCACCGACAGCAACCAGAGATTGGAAGCTGTCCTTGATTCCACTGGCGACGCCATCGGAATGTTCGATATCAGTGGGAGGTTACTATTTGCCAATCAGTGGTATGAGGGTCTATTTGATTTGACAGAAGAAGAGTTAAAGCAGATGTCGACAGAAGAACTCAAAGTCTGCGTTAACGAGCGTTTTCAAATACCGGATCTTCTTGACACCGAGAAAGGTTCGTTTTCGGAAAGCAGAGGTGATGTAGTCGAAGCAGCTACCGGAAGTCGCGAATCACAACGTAAATTGTTTTATCAAATGGAAGCTCCGGTACGTGACAGCCAAAAGGATGTCATTGGAAAGATTGTTGTTTATCGCGATATGTCCAAGGAACTGGAGATTGAGCAGATGAAAGCCGAGGTTCTTCGGCTTCGAAACGAGCTTGAAACAGTTTATTCGTTTGACGGCATTATCGGTAAAAGCAGGAAGATGCAGGACGTGTTTGCCTTGATGCAGCAGGCTGCCGAAAGCAATATCACGGTGCTCATTCGAGGAGAAAGCGGCACCGGCAAGGAACTCGTCGCCAAATCAATCCACTTCAACAGTCCACGCAAAGCGGGCCCATTCATCGCCGTCGATTGCGCTGCCATTCCGGAGACTCTCATAGAAAGTGAACTTTTTGGGCATGAGCGCGGGGCGTTTACAGGAGCATCAACGCGACGCATTGGAAAATTCGAAAGCGCAAACGGCGGCACAATCTTGTTAGACGAAATCGGGGAAATGCAACCCGCGCTGCAAGCCAAGTTGTTACGGGTGCTACAGGAACGGGAAATTCAGCGTGTGGGCGGTACAAGGACTGTCCATATAGACATACGCGTGATGGCGGCAACCAACAAAGACCTTGAAACCGCAGTAGAAGCTGGCGAATTTCGCGAAGATCTTTTCTATCGCATTGCAGCTTTTCCCATGGTTATCCCTTCACTGAGAGAGCGGATCGAAGATGTCGCTCTGTTGGCTGAACATTTTTTGAATAAGCACGCCGCAAACGTGAACAAATCAATACGTGAAATCTCAAGCAAAGCGTTGCATACATTGATGCGTCATAATTGGCCCGGAAATGTGCGTGAACTGGAAAACGCTATGGAGCGTGCCGTTCTATTGGAGAAAACCGCGGTACTCCAAGAAACCAGCCTACCCACACACATCACTTCCGATGTAACTCCAAGGCAGGTATATGGCGGCGAACGTTCCAACTTTACAAAGGATATCATGCCGCTGGAGGAAGTTGAGAAACACTCGCTGATTCACGCGCTGGAGGTCACTGACAATAGTATAACAAAAGCCGCCCATGCGCTCGGAATCAGCCGAGCCACAATTCATAGAAAATTGAAGCAGTATCGCCTGCTTGACGAAGATTGACACGGCGATGAAATTCGTAAGCTGCGATTGAGATAGGCTCCATGTTTAGAATGCATCATGGGATGGAGCGGCAATTGTCAGTGCGCCGTTTGGCTCTTTGTTGTAGTCAATTGAAGAAAGCAGAATAGCGACAGTCATACGCGCTGTGGAAGGCACTACTGGCATTCCTTCCAATCGTCCCATCTTCTTTATCGACTTCGGAAAAAGATACACTTAGATTGACGATTGGTCTGTAATTAACGCTCGCCACAATATTCCTCCCCTGTTACATATTGTGTCACTTCAAAAGAAGATTGTGTTACAAAATGTGACACGTCCGTATACTCTCCCCGTATGCTGGCTGATCAGCCATCGTAATTGACTTACTTAAACTTTGCCGTACCCATCTTCCAAGCCCTGATAATCGAAGATGTCAGTGTATGTGACATCAACGTAACGTCGACGTCATGATTCATCGATTCAGCGTGTCCCCTTCGCGATTTCCCGCCAGCCAACGCGCATTGCCGCGACATTTGTCCACCACTTCACCTTTGCCCGCCGTTTTTTCGCACGTTCGATATCTGCCTGAAAGCGCCCAAACAAAGTGAACTTTCGATGTGCGTACAATTTGTAAGCACAGAAGATCGGAACCAAGCGCGTCGACACGTCTCGATTCAGTTGGCACACTTTATGCTAGAGTGGTCTGGAAGTTGTCCACGGTCTAAATAGAAATAGTTGAAATGGCAGAATGGCAACCAATCACTAAGCGCAAACATCTCGTTTTGTAACTCACAGCAAGCATGCTACACAGCAGACGCATTAAAGTGAGGAAAATGGATCAAACAATCGAACCGTTAATCCCTTCAGTCGAGCCCGTCAACTATGTGCACACCCTACACGAAGCCCTGAAACATCGCGGCGAAGACGTCCCGTTCGCGTATGTCATGGGCGTGTCCGGTGAAGCCTTCCGATTCCTTTATAATCGTTCCGACCCCGAAGCGGGAATGAAAACCTTCTTTCACAACCCGTTACGCGTGGCATGTCGGTCACTTGGATATCAACATGAAGTCGCACACGACGAAACCTACCAATCCGCGTCGGAACGGCTTCAAGACAACATCCACACAGGCAAGCCGGCGCTAATACCGTTCACAGACGCTTGTCCGTTCGTCAGCAAACACACGACTCCCGGACGGCTTGTCTGTCAAAATGGTTACCGGTATGAGTTAAGTGCGGATGACCTGCACACCAAATGGCAGCCCGAAAGTGGTTTTCTAGAACTCGGTCCCAAAGGCTATTATCAGTTCGTGATTGGAGATCGCGAGCGCGAACCAAAGCCGCGTGAAGCCGCGCTAGGTGCCTTGAGAGGCGCCACGAAGATGATGCGCGCCCGACAAAAAGTTCAGGGGTGTGCAATGGGGCTTGCGGCTTACAACGAACTCATCGCGCAGTTGAGTGGCATGCTCTCACGAAGAAAACCGCTGACACTACACGACGTGGGTCGAATCGCCCGGTGGAATGCTCGCCCGATCTCGCAAGCCATCAGCACACGGCAATTGACAGTCGAATATCTTGATTTGGTGCGTGAAAACTTCGAGGATGAGGAGCTGGAACACTTGGACAAAGCGATAGCTTCGTACCGCAGAGTAGGCGCGCTGCTCAGCAGACTCCGGACAGTTCTGCCCTCGGTAGATACATCGCTAAATACGAATGCGTCTTCAGACGAGCGTTCGAAAGCCCGCCCAAGTATCTCCAATCTTTTTCGGATCCAAGCGCCAATGTTCATTCAACCCCGGTCGACAAGCGGACCCGCCGTGGTTAAAGAGTTCAAACCGAAATGTCGATTGGCGATTAAAGTACTCTTGAGAATCGTCCGAGCAGAAACGAAAGCCATCTCCGATATTGAGAAAATCCTCCAGATTAGCGAAAAGATGAAGATGTGAAAGCATTTCATTGAACGAAGATTCGCCATCGGAAAGATTGGCAATCATCAACGTGCCAGTCTTTCCCTTCTTCGGAGGAGAATTTCGATGATAGTTCCATGTTCGCTGAGGGCGATTAGACAGTATTGTTACCTACCTGAAATCGCTGCGGCGAATCTCTTAGTACCTCCCGAAACCGAGAAATTTCCACTCAGAGCGTCCCAATCTTCGAATCATCATGCCCTCGGATTCCTTTACTCGACATAAACGGAGTCGCACATGAACTACTTCCTGAGATTACTTAGCTATGCACGCCCCTATCTCTTCAGACTGAGTCTTGTCTTTCTGCTTATTCTTCTGTTGGGTCAGGCAGGACTGTTCATGCCCTTAATGCAGAAGTTCATCATTGACGACATACTGCTGCGTTCTAGAGAGCCCGTGGCGAGCATCGATCTGATTTTTCAGAACGATTTAGACACAAGTCAAAGGCTTTCGGATGGACTATTGCGGCGTCTCGAGTCCGAGTGGATCATGCTGTCACGAGACACCACGGTATCAATTGAAAAAGCCGGACGCAGGTGGAAGCTCATTGATAACGAGACAGGGGACGAGTACGCGATTGAACGAAATGTGTTTGAGGTGAAGCCAAAGCTTGGCAAACTTCCGGAGGAGTGGGGCCGTCAGCTAAGAGATTCCGATGTCCTTCTCTCTGAAGAAGCTACTATTGCAGCCAGCGACGACTACAACGGGTGGACGATCGACGACAATGGCAAAGACTACACGATTCTGCCCGATGGTGACAAACTCGTCGTCTACCAAGGTGAGTTTGAAACGCCCGCCGGAACAATCACTTTCAACGTGCCCGATGAGTGGCGCCAACAACTGAAGGATCACGGTGTTCTACTCTCTCCACGGGCTACTATTGCGAGTGACGAGGACAACGTTGAGTGGACTATCAACGACGATGGCAAGTACCACACGGCTCTGCGAGATGGAGACGAGCTCATCGTTCACGAGGGCGAACTCAAAATCTATGCAGGAACAATTACGTTCACTTTTCTTGGTAAAAGGCATACGCGCACACCCGTGGGATGGCTAATTGCCGCACTGATTACAATTGTCACTTTTTTTGCCGTACTTTCCATTCTCCGCTACCTTCAGACCTACTCAATGACATGGGTGAGTCAACGCATTCTGTTTGACCTGAGAAACCATGTCTTTTCGCACCTGCAATCGCTATCCATGCGGTTTTACGATCTTAAAGGCACCGGTCAAATTCTTTCTCGCGTGAGAGAGGATGTTGCGGCTCTACGCTCGCTGGTTACCACGACCTCAATCGACATCATCACCGATATAGTGACCGTCATCGTGATGTTGGTCATTATGTTCAGTTGGCATTGGAAACTGACTCTTTTATCCTTGGCGGCTATGCCGTTAATTATAGGAAACTATTTCTTCTTTATTCGCCGCCTGCGTCCGATATGGCGCCAGTGGCGCGACAAATGGGCGGATATTTCGACCGGTTTGTATGAAGCCGTCGCAGGCGCAAAGGTAGTCAAGGCTTTTGGTCGGGAGCGCCATCATGAACTAAAGCTGTTCCGCGATATGCGTACTACCTTTGAGTGGGAGATTAAAGCGACGCAAGATCGCACAGCGATGCAGCGAATAGCAATGTTTCTTCGAACGCTCGGAAGAGGTGTTGTGCTCTCGTATGGCGGATATCTTGTGGTACAAGGGGACTTCACTGTCGGATCAATGATTGCCTTCGTCGCATTCCTTCAGCGGATGCAACAGCCAATCATGAGTCTTATTAACATCAACGCAACTATTCAGGAAGCCATGGTATCCACGGAACGCGTCTTCGGGCTGCTGGATTCGGAACCTACCGTAGAGGAAACGCAAGATGCTATAGCTTTACCCGAAATTCGCGGACATGTCAAGTTCGAGGGTGTTCAGTTTAGCTACGAGCCGGAAAACCCGGTGCTGCACGACATCAACCTTGAGGCACAACCGGGCATGATGATTGCCCTCGTTGGACCGTCAGGATGTGGAAAAACCACCGTAGCGAACCTCATAGCGAGATTTTATGATCCGACAAGCGGGTCAATTTACATTGATGGATTTAACCTGCAAGATGTCACTATCAAGTCGTTGCGTAACCAACTGGGAATTGTATTGCAGGAAAACTTTCTGTTTGATGGATCCGTGGCAGAAAACATTCGCTTTGGACGGCCAAATGCTAAGGATGAAGAGGTCGTGAATGCGGCGTTGGCTGCCAATGCGCACCAGTTTATCGTAGAGCAGCTTCCGGAGGGATATGAGACGAAGGTGGGCGAGAGAGGCATGCGACTCTCAGGTGGCCAAAAGCAACGCCTATCTATTGCACGCACCATCCTGCGCGACCCGCGTATCTTGATTCTTGACGAAGCGACCTCCAGTTTGGACACGCAATCGGAGGAGGAGATACAACAAGCATTAGATCGCTTGATGAAGGCAAGAACATCGTTTGTTATTGCGCATAGACTCTCCACCGTTCTGAAAGCGGATATGATCGTCGTTATGAATGAGGGAAGAATTGCTGAGACAGGCACCCATGACCAATTGATGGAAATCGGTGGACTCTACGCTGACATGTATAACAAACAGTTCAAAACCAAAAGCGAAGGTGAGGAATCGTGGTTGAAGTGAATGGAAAACTTTCTACGTGGCTACCTACGACCCAGTGTGGTTGGGAAGGACGGAAGATTGGAAGGATAATCAATGCGCTCTGCTGAAGATGATTTGCAGTTTTCAGGTATTGTTGTGATTTCCCATCCTGTATTGACTCCCTGCCACGGTTTTGGTTTTCCTAATGTGAGAGTCCGAGGATTTGAGAAAAGTTCAGCATGGTAAACGAGATGCCGCTGGGGCGGTGGACAGTCGGGGTAACCTTTATTCTGATTGTCCTACTGTCCACCCCGTTCATAGTCAAGAGCCAAGACTCAAGCCGTATCATTGAGGCCAAGTGGTTAGAAAGTCCGCCGATTATTGATGGCGCGCTATCTGAGAGTGCTTGGGGACAAGCAAAGATTGCCACCGATTTCTTCCTTGCGAAACAGACACGCGGGATACCCGCCAAGTTAAATACCAAAGCAATGATATTGTATGATGCTGACGCGCTTTACATCGGCGTGCGTTGCGATGAGCCGAATATGGAGGGCGTCCGCGCAACACAGACTCGGCGTGATTCTTCGTTGCTTGGAGACGACACCTTTAATGTGTTGCTTGATACCTTCAATGATCGGCGCAACTGCTATGTGCTTGCGGTCAACACGCTTGGCACACAGATGGATCAACGAGTCAGCAATGAGAGCAAATTTGATCCGGCGTGGAACGCGAACTGGGAGGCGAAGGTACAAAAAAACGGAAATCACTGGACGGCAGAAATGGCAATTCCGTTCACCGAACTCCGGTTTAATCCGCAGATGACAATGTGGGGCATCAATTTCTGGCGACCGCATCCGATGGACGGCGAGAACTATTCTTGGTCGGACACAGGAGGCAGTTTAAGTCGTGTCTCCGATTTTGGGAAGCTGGCGAACTTAGACTTTTCGAGAATTAATACAGATCGAAAAGTTGGCATCCTTCCATACGTTTCCCATCGCGCGGGGAGCAACGGGAAAAACGGTCAGCGCACCGGATTGGATTTTTTCGTCCCGATGTCGACGAATATCACCACTAATTTGACGTTCAATCCCGACTTTTCTCAACTCGAAGCCGATCCAACCCAGATTAACATTTCAAGTAATCGAGAGTTGTTTCTGCCTGAACGCCGCCCGTTTTTCCGCGAAGGCGCAGAGCTATTTGACCTTCCGCTGAATCTATTCTATACGCGTCGGGTGCAAGACATAGATTACGGCGTGAAATCCACCGGGCGAGTCGGGAATTATAACCTGGCGTTAATCGACACATATGGTACGATGATAGACCGGTACGATGACGACAAGAAAAAACAGGCGAATCTATTCGCGGCGCGGGTCAACAGGAATGTCGGCGAACGCTCTATGATTGGAGCGATGGGAATTCAGAAGCATCAGGAGGATCGTGATGCGGCACTGCTTTCTCTTGACGGGCGATTCGCTCTTCATCGTGATTGGGTAGCTCGATCGCAGTATGTCGTGAATTCCCTAAACGGGGAAGCGCATTCAGCATACCATACTTCCGTGAACTGGAATCATGGAAGTGGTTGGGGCGGTCGAATACGCCTTGAAGAGATCGAGGAGGGTTTTAGACCCAACGAAACCGGATTGGAGGAGGAGGCATTCCGAAAACTGAATAGCCGAGTGTGGTACCGATATCGTTTTGACCAAGATTACTCCATAAGGTCAGTTTACATTGGAGCTCGCCATTTTCATCAAACCAACGCTCAGAAACTGTTACATCGCCGGCAAGTCGGCTTGTGGGGACACGTTGGAATCGGGAGATTTTACTTCTACTCCTATGGGAGGTATGGAGAGCAACGTGACGACGGTCAACTCTTCGAAAGGAAATACATCGGTACGCGGCTTACCTATCGCCCCAGATGGGGGCATATACGGCTCTCTAACGAGCTTGGCATCCGCCAAGAAAGGTTTAACCGGTACACCAAACTTTCGACATACCTCAATCTCTTTGGTAAACTAACCGTCAATTTTGACCTCAATAATTTCTTCTGGCGCGACCATCAGAACACGCTCATCTTCCGCGTTAGAGGCAATTATCAATTCACGCGGCGAATCGGCTGGCGAGTGTTTGTGGAACGAGTGGATGAACGCCTAAACAGAAGCGTCAGCTACAATTTCAACTCAATCTTCGATTACCAGTTTACTCCCGAAAGCCGTCTTTTCGTCGTTCTGGCGGACAGCACTGACGGGGAGCGCGCCGTCCTCACCAAAATGTCCTACCTCTTCGAATCCGACTTTCTGTTCTGAACTTTCTCTCGTGTCCGTGATGGTCTCGCCCTCTTTGTGTCACGGGGCTACGTACACCTATAGGTAGGTCTAGTGTGGGAACCGACGTGCTTTTACCACCATATAGAGGTACCCCTAGTTAGATCGTCTGTTTCCCATTCCTTGATGTCAGCACTGTATTGAATTATTGCAGTGTGGATTGTACTCTCCAACAATGTATAACCATCCATCCCAGAATAAGAGGTGATTGCCTGGTTTGTCGGTTAGATAACGATTGACATTATCAAAGAACTCTGCTATTTTCCAAGCGGCTCCCGGCAGACAAGTTGAATTACTGAAAATCGCGCAAAACGGCGGCAACCCTAAGACGAAGAAAAATGCGAGACGAAGATAAATCCCAAGTGCAACTCATCAAGGAATTGCAACTGCGCGTGGCGGAATTAGAGCAGGACAAAGTCGAATACCAGCAGCTAATGGAACAGTTGTTGCTTGAAAGCGATGAGTCGGTGAGGGAGTATTTCGACATTTACTTCCATGCCCACGATATGACAGTTTCGGTTGACGTGAATACAGACAAAGTGCTCAGGTGCAACAGGGCTGTGATGGAAAGATTAGGCTACAGTAGAGCGGAGATTGTTGGACATCCTATCTTTAAACTATATCATCAAGACTGTGTCGAAGATGCCAAGGAACTGTTTCGCCTTATTGCGGAGATCGGCAAAACGCACGACGCCGAGCAGACGTTGTGGAAAAGGGATGGGGGCACAATCAGTGTGAGTTTGAATGCCACAACCGTCCGCGATGAAAATGGGACCCCAACGTTGGTGCGATTTGATTGGCGCGACATCACCCGGCGGGCGGTGGAAATCGCCGACTTGCGCTCCGAAAATCGCCAACTGACGGCGCGTCTGAGTTCCGACAGCCTTGAACACCCCGAAGCGTTTTCCCACATCGTCACGCAAAACCCTGCGATGGATATAATTTTTCGGAGAGTTGAATTGGTCGCAGCCTCCGTACATCCTGTATTGATAACGGGTGAAACCGGGGTTGGCAAGGAGAGCATTGCGACCGCGATTCACCAACTGAGCAGGCGACCAGGGAAGTTTGTCAAAGTCAATGTCGCGGGGTTTGACGACCAACTGTTTTCGGACACGCTCTTTGGCCACAAGAAAGGGGCATTTACCGGAGCAGATTCTGCTCGACGGGGTTTGGTTGAGCAGGCGTCGGGTGGGACGCTTTTCCTTGATGAAATCGGGGACCTCGGCACCGAGTCACAACTCAAACTTCTGCGCCTTTTGCAGGAGAACGAATACTATCGTCTAGGGGACGATAACGCACGAACAAGCGAGATTAGAATGGTCGTCGCTACGAATCGGACGATTGAATTTCTGACATCGGGCGGAACGTTCCGCGAAGACCTCTACTTTCGCCTCCGATCGCATCACATTCACTTGCCTCCGCTGCGCGAGCGCAAAGGGGACATTCCTCTGCTCGTATCCCATTTCCTCAAACAATCCGCGGCGGCGCTTGACAAAAAAACGTCTACACCTCCACCGGAGTTGTTTACAATACTTGGAACCTACCACTTCCCCGGAAACATCAGGGAGCTTGAGTCGATGGTGCACGATGCTGTCAGTCAGCACGAAGGCGGCGTCCTCTCCACAGAATCTTTCCGAGAAGTGATTGACGAACAAACTTCTGCCTTTGGCAGTGCCACCGTGAACAGAGCGAGGGAGGTTGGGTTTGCCGAGGCATTAGCCAACGCACGAAGTCTACCCTCGTTGAAAGAAGTAGAACCGCTTGTGATTGAGGAGGCGCTTAAGCGTGCTGAAGGAAATCAGGTTATCGCGGCTCAACTCTTGGGCATTTCAAGACAGGCGTTGAACAAGCGTTTAAGCCGCGCCCGAAAATCAACAACCGAAGCGTAAAAAAGCGTTTATGTTTTCCAATCTCTCTTTCCGGTCTATATTCCTCCGTCCTTGCCTCGCGAACACTTGCCTCCAAAGGGGTGTGACAATGTGACTTTTGGGTACATTTTGTCCGAACTGCTTAAAACCCTTTGCTGGCATGAGTTAAAATGCCTCTTAAGCCGATTTTCCCGAATTTCATCGACGAAACGTCCCATCCCTTTTTATTTTTCAGCATCGCACTTCCTCTCCTCCCCAAGAAAAACTTTTGCATCGCTTAACCCGCACCACGCCTAGATACAACGCCTTCACCGGCGTCAAATATATGTCTACTTCCGGCATTGGCATATTAATTGCGTAGGATCCATCCAGAAACGTGAGTCGATAGCCGCTCCACAACAAGCGAATGGAGCATTCGGTTTCCTCCGCGATTCAACCTATGACCCGTATCATTAAAACGAACTGACAGGACGTTGCATATAGGGTGCAACGATTAGCTCCATTAACTGACAACCGAAAAGGGGAATTATCATGTTGACCCCACGGAAATCCAGTATCCTATTACTGGCGGCAGTTTTAGTGATTGCCTCAACACCGATTCTCAATTACAATGCTCAAGGTTGGGCTACTGAGTACATAAAAGTCAATGTTCACAAAGGTATTTGGAGATGCGGTGAGTATTGTGGTTCTAAGCGGTATTACTACACTTATGTCCGCACTAACACTCATTTCATCTATTACCATACTGGTGAACTACAACCTGAAGGACATGATGACGGGCACGGCTCATCAATCTATGCTGAATACCTAGAGATAATTAAGGATGAAAAGTGGAACACGACTTGTAGTGGCGACGAATGCCACACTGCTTGACAACAACGCTTGCGTGGGTACTAAGGCACTCGCGCAAGCAACTTTAATCTGGAGGTGTATTATGAATCGCCTGTTGACATTAAGCATTGCCATATGCACCTTAGCATTAGCAACTTTTGTAGTTTTTGAGATTAAAGGACAGCGCAAACTCAACCGTATGCCCGATTCAATTCTAAATGCTGACACACATTCTCTACCCGTAAGCGCGGTACCGCCCGTACACACTGAAACTGTAAGCCAAACTGCTTTAGAGAAGCAGAATGAAGTTTTAGAAGATTTGGGAATAACTGATGAAATTCAATCTGCGGAACAATCCGATGACAACATAGAGGAATTGTTTGATAAAATTGAATCAGAGGAAGAATGTTGTCCCGAAGAAGAGTTAATTGAGGGAAAACCGAAGCGTACTACACTTGAGATTATGCTTGCGAAATATCTACCACAAGGTCATGCAAGGGTAGATATTGAAAGATACGCTGATTTGTCCGACAAGGAAATGACGTGGCAGGGTATGTCATTTGAAGAAGAAGATGAGTTGTGGGATTTAACGGTTAAGTTTGAACCTACAGTGAGTAACTTGCGCAACTATGAGAGGTGGAAAAAGATAACTAAGAACATAGAACCTGGATCTTGGACGTATGCAGGGAAGGGAGATTAAATTGTGGATTCACCGTGTACATAATATCCGTCGTCGTAACGGAGGTGTTCTCATGAAAAAATGGATTTTCACCATAGGCGGGTGTGTTCTTATTCTAAATGCAGCGTGGTTTGTGCTGTTGGAAGTTAGCACGCGAAGTACCGCTGTTGATTTCTGATCCTGTAGAAAGTCATCAACACAGACACGTATCGTCCGTGTCGAAACTTCCCACGATAGAATTTGAACACTACCCTGAAGTCTCGGTAATACCTGAGACTCCGGACGCGATAAACGCGCCCGAGACTTCCGAGGTGGATGAATTGACCAGTGAGGAATTCGAGCAACTGCTGGCTTATGCCGACCAGTGTTGCCCCGACGATTCCGAGGCCGCGAAGACTGCTAGTCACAAAATACACTTGTACTATCTGTTTGTGGCAAACGCGCATCGTAGGGAGCACCAGCCTTCTTAATATTACTCTCGGTCGGTACTCCCTACTAACTATAGTTCTCAATTCGGGGGTAAACACAACAACATGACAATCGACAAATCGATGGCCTTCTTGATTTTCAGCATCGCCGTTGCCCTTGTGGCTTTCGTCTTCTTTCTGAGCACCTTTTTTTCGTGGCAGAGTGAAGATGCTATCTTGAACGGAAAGGAATCGGGTATTGGCGCCATGACCGTTCCAACAACCGATGCCACCGTTTTTTCTTCGTCATCATATGCCACGTCATCTGCACCCGAAACAGACAAACGGGATAACAACGATATAAACGATATAGACGATATAACAGAACAAAGCAGTCGTCTTAAGGATGACCAAACAAATGAACCCTTGGAACGTTTAACTGAAGGTGAAATATGGGTTCTGATAGAGGCACTGGAGAACAAAAAGACTGAATTGCATGAAGCGATGGAATACAAGCGAAAGTTATCGAATCTTGCACAAGATCGAATGTTTGACGTTGACGACAAATTTCAGGCTATATTCGATGAGAACTTGAAAGAACGCCAAGCGCTTACCAAAGATTTCGAGCAGAATGTACTAAACGGAGCCTCCCTTGATGAAACCTCCCGGACTGCCACGCCTGAGGAAGTTGAGGAACTTTCGAATAGACCTGAGGCGCGATCGCTTTTAGATACGGCCTTTCAAGAAAAATCAATTGGAAAACAGTGGGCAACTCAATCCCAAGCCTTAGCGGACGAGGCTAGAACGCTAGCAAATGAATACGGAAAAATCTACGAGGAGATACTAGAGGTTGATAGTTCTATCGCTGAATTGAAAGCGATGTTGCCATAAATGAATTGAAAGGGATGTGGCCGTAAATAAACTCATGAGAAGGAGATCCCCTGATGAAAAGAATACCTTTGCTATTCATTTCGTGTTTTTCTGCGTTTTTCCTTTTGGGACGAACCAACGTACAGAGCATGTTGACCTTAGAGCAGGTGTCAACACGCGCGAACCTGACGCGTCAGGATATCCAGAGTGGCGAAGTTATGTTCACCGCATCGGGTCATAACGCGCCTTCACGCACATTGGCAGAAGCCCAAGAATGGTTGGAAGAACAAAAAGCCGACCTTCGCAAAGAAATCGAAGACGGCGCTAAGGCAGGCACGCCACATCTCGCCGATGAAGCCGGTCGCGAACGTTTCTACAAGTTTAGAAGCGAGAAGTTTGCCGAGATGTTCAGTTCGATGTTGATAGCAGACCATTTGATATGCAGAAGCAGGTGGCATTCGTGGTGCAACGAGAAAAACATCATTTGCGGAGAAGGACAAGTAACATACGATGCCGTCTGGTAAATGTAGACCGTCAATCCCGCGATCTGTCAAAGCCCTACGAAATTCCCGATTACACGACCTCTGTTTATGATGGTAACATAGAGCAAAATAAATACGAACACAGACACAGCTCTTTGGATTTTGATGATGTGCGACCGATGCAAGAGCCTAGTACGTTCGACAATCTCTACCTTTGGGGGCGCGGTGTTTTCGCTATTCCCAAAAAAAATGCGCAGCTACTCGGTCAGATAGTTGTTGAAAACGTCAACTGTTATGCCATTACATTCCAAGTGATAGACATCCCATTTGCATCCGCGAAAACCCCTATAAAAATTACATACTGGATTGCACCCGAATACGGTTTTCGTAACGTAGCCGAAGAATACGCGCTGCGAAACGATGATAGCCAACCCACACTCTACGTAGCCGTGAAAAACCGGGATTTTCGAGACTTCGCAGGCATTCAGTATCCGACATCGCGCGAGGTTATCGAATATTTCCCCACCGGTAGTCGTAAAGGGCAGGTGAAATCCAAAACACTCTTCAACGTTAAATACGCCACATTCAACATCGGTTTTCCAAAGGATTTCTTCAAGGTCTCCGCCGCGCCCCACCAACACGATGACGAAGATACTCGATCTTTCGGCCCTGAGACGCCGCAACGCGCCTTCTTGGAATGCGGCCCCAGGAGCCTATTGATAGCTTGTCAAATTCTAGGAATCGACGCTCAGTTTTCTGAACTTTCAGAAGCCTCGGATTTTAGCGCGGAAACCGGCGCCACCATGGCAGGACTCTACCAAGCCGCGACCACAATGCAGTTAAATCCCGCCGGCGTCAGGGCGAGCTTAGACGACCTCTATCAGTTAGAAATGCCTGTCATTGCGCACGTCAATGAAGATCATTTCCTCGTTGTCACCGAAGCCAATCCCGACCAAATCCGGCTCAGAGATCCAATCCAAAGGTATAGTGCACTCAGTCCCGAGGAGTTTGAAAGAATATGGAACGGCGCGCTCTTAATTTTCACCCTTGATAGAGATGAAGTAGCTTCGTCCTCAGTCCAAAACTCCACTCAGTGCTTGCCACTCCAAGTGACGAAACAAAGACACAATTTCGGCGAAGTTCCGGTCGGCCAAGAACTTAAACATATTTTCGTCTTTACAAACACCGGCACCGCCCCGGTTCAGATAACCGAAGTGCAAAGCAGTTGTAACTGCACCACCGCATTCCTCAGCGACAAGAACATCGCACCCGGGCAAGAAGGGCAGATAGAAGTCTCCCTCAAAGTCCCTTCCAAAAATAAAAAAGTTGAGGAACGTGTCCTGCTTTACACCGACTCGCCCGCTCAACCCGCAATCGAATTCATCATTACAGCCAACGCTGTTTTGCCCCTCGTACCAATACCTGAACAAATTACTCTCGGACGCTTCTCACCCGATACGTTCAAAACCAAAACTTTCATCCTACGCCAAATCCTCGATCGTCCCGTTCAAATCCACTCCATCACAACTGATTCTGAACATCTCACCGTCGAAAGTGAAACCGATCCCACAACCGGAAACCTACGCGGTGCTATACATGTCAAGCCCGGTATACCCATAGGTCCGTTTAACCATCAGTTAAACGTCAATTTTGTCCTTGACAGCCAGAAAGGTGTCATGACTATCCCGATTGTAGGCGAAGCGCTAGGTGATTACAATGTCTTCCCGCGACACCTCTTTTTCGGCATCGTCCGACCCGGTGAAGAGAACCTGAAAAGCCTAACCCTGTCCCAACTACGAGATGCTCCTCTAGAAATCAGACGCATCAACACCGCATCCGAATACATTAAGACTGAATTGGTAACTCTTGATGCTGGGACCAAATATGAGATTAAAGTCTCCATTGACGGTGCAGGGGCGCCCGAAGGCGATTTCGGTGATACCCTCGTCGTTCAAACCAACAGTGCCAACCAGCCCAAAATTGAAGTGCCCATCTACGCCAAAGTGCGTAACAAACCAGCCCAATAGGAGGAAAACATGCTGCACGTCCGCTGCTGCACTATCGCCCTCGCATTCATCGTTTTCTTTTTTGCCCCTTACGCCCGAGCAGATGCCGACATGCTGTTGATTCCAGCCGGTGAATTCATAATGGGCGAACAAGCCCCGCACCCCGATCGACTGCCACAACAAACAATCAACCTGCCCGCCTTTTTCATTGACCAACACGAAGTCACAAATAGCCAATACGAAGAGTATATCCTAGACGGCGGCTACCAAAACAGCGCCTACTGGTCGGAAGCGAGTTGGCAGTTCATCACTGAAAACAAGATAGACCGCCCTCTCGGATTGGAACGGGCGCTTTACAACGCTCCCGATCAGCCCGTAGTGGGTGTGAGTTGGTATGAAGCCCAAGCTTTTTCCAAATGGGCGGGCAAACGCCTGCCCACTGAAGCCGAATGGGAAAAAGCCGCACGCGGCACCGACGGCAGGACGTACCCTTGGGGAGATGAGATGGATTGGAAACGTGTCGGCTATCACTTGGCTAACCAGCGAACGTGGGATGTCGGACGCTATCCGAAAGGTAAAAGTCCCTACGGTATCCACGACTGCGCCAGCAACGTCGCCGAATGGGTCGCTGATACACAAAACCAAACCGACTCCTCTCAACCTCTGCGCGTCACACGCGGCGGCGCTTGGGGAGCCGTCCGCTTTGAAATTCAATGTGCGCACCGCGCTTTTGACAAACCCGAGTATAGAGGACTACGAATTGGATTCCGCTGCGCGCGAGATGTGGAGTGAGTGTGAAGTTTCTGATTCCAGAAATTCACCGTAGTTTAATCTAAGCGAACCGCCCATAGCAATACTACCTCACGAGGAAACAATGGGAAGACAGGCGCCGTATCAATTTGAATCTAGCTATGTTCCGTGTAGCGAGACGAGATGTCCAACTTTGTCGGACACCGTTTCCGCGGATGTCCAACTCATTCAACGCTTTCAGGAGGGGGATTCGGAAGTTTTTAATTTGCTATATCTTCGCTACCGTGACCGCATTTACGGCGTTATTTGCTCAATGATTTCAAATCGGGAAGATGCTCTTGATATAACACAAGACATTTTTCTCAAAGCATATCAAGGGCTTGGAAATTTCAAGAGAGTTTCGCAATTCTACAGTTGGCTCTATCGCATCGCCATCAATTGTTGTGTAGATCATTTGCGTCGAAAGTCAAAACGTCGATTTTTCAGTGACGAGCCCGTATCCGATGATGTATTCTACGATCACGAGGTCGATCGCCATCTGTCATCGCCCTCTAAAACACTAGAACATGAGGAATTCGGCATGTTTTTGCATCAAGCCGTGCTGCAGTTGACTCCCAAGCAAAGGGAGGTTTTCATTCTCCGTTACAAAGAGGATCTTTCGTTGAAAGAGATTGCCCGCAAAATCGGACGTTCCATTGGGACCGTCAAAGCCCATCTCTTTCAAATACACCGCAAACTGAAGGAAATGCTTCTTCCCTATCTGTGGAATGACGGATTTGAAACATGGGGCAGTGACAAACATCTATAGTTCAGAAATTAAACAGAAGACATGCTGTAAAAGTTCCCGTCTTTTTCTACTTATCACAACTTACCGCTTCAAACCGCGCTCAACACAACCCACCACCTTGTTGACCTGTCGCTGCATTATTAATCTTTTCAGAAAACCCACCCTTCCAATCTCCCTAATCACTTCAGTCGTGGCGCGCCGTACTCACCAAAATGTCCTACCTTTTTGAGTCCGACTTTCCATTATAACCTGCACACCGAGGAAAGACCAGCTTCCTCATAACCTGTAGCCAATCTTGCATGATAACGTAGTTGTCCACCCTGACTGAGAAAATTTAGAATGGCAGGGGAGGCGTATCTGATTTTGCATTGACAACTTTACGCATGTATAGTATGATAGGGAACGAACAGATAAGCGGCGGAGTGGATGAGCTACTCCCTAATCGCCGATTGTCCGTGTTCCAATGAGTCGGTGCTTAGGCTTTTCACGTACCTAAAATTGACATTAGTTACGACAATCTTTTTTTCCTGTTAACATCTTGTTCACATTTGTCCGCGTATGAACCCGCGCTATCAAAGGAACGTATTGAATCAAACCAGGTGAACACTCCCTCGAAATCAAGCTTCTGTTCACATTCTTGTTCCTATTTTTTTGGCTATTTTTACAAAAAAATAGGAACAAGTTCAGCCAAAACCGCTCAAAAAGGATAGCGAATCAACATCTTGTTCACATTTTCGGCCACTCAATCGACAGAACATCGTGCGATCAAAGGAACGAGAACATCTGCCGATTTTATTCATCATTTGTTCCGATGATGCTGTAGAGTGAAGAACCCATACTTTACGTTGGGTATTATTGCGCTTTCTTTTCCAGTGATAATTGTTTCTAATAGGACTTACGTAGCACCAGCAGATCGGGAATCGGAGTTCCCTACTACAAGGGTCGCGACCTGGAGATCGCTCCTACAGAAGACGCAATTCCTGACAGTGCGGAGTATATGAAGCTGACAGCAGCCGCTATGGTTAGTTTTTACACGAGCACGATTCAGTGATTATAGATGCGTTTCCCCTGCTGGGACGTGTAAGCAACTTGCGAATCTACACGTCAATGTGGTAGAATATTTGTCCAAAATCTTGAAAAAACTTGATTGGATTCCATAAACTTCAATTCATCGAGAGGTGCAAATCTACGTGAGCGAACATCATCGTGTTGCTATTGTCGGCGCAACAGGCGCCGTTGGCAACACACTCATGTCTATCTTGGAAGAGAGAGCGTTTCCATTCGCTTCTCTCAAGTTGCTGGCTTCCCACAGATCCGCTGGCGAGATTCTCACGTTCAAGGATCAACCCATCATGGTTGAGGAGTTGACCCATGATTCATTTGATGATGCAAATCTCGTGTTTTCGTCGGCGGGTTCATCCATCAGTAAGGAGTTCATTCCAACCGCCATTGACAAGGGTTGTCTGGTCATCGACAACACGAGCGCGTTTCGCATGGACGCCGCTACGCCTCTCGTGGTTCCTGAAGTAAACATGGACGCCGCGATAAGGCATAACGGTTTAATCGCGAATCCGAACTGTTCAACGATTCAGATGGTGGTTGCTCTCAAACCGATCTACGATCGTGTCGGGATAAAGCGAATTGTCGTGTCAACGTATCAGAGTGTGTCGGGCAAAAGCGGTTCGGCGGTGCTTGAGTTGGTAGATCAAACGACGTCGGCGCTCGAAGGACGCCCAATCGAACCGGATAAGTTTACACACCAGATGGCCTTTAACGTCGCATTTGATTGGCCGTTTACCGAAAGTGGAGACAGCGAGGAAGAGATGAAGATGGTCAATGAGACGCGAAAGATTCTGGAGGATGACACAATTGCCATATCCGCAACCACCGTCCGCGTGCCAGTTTTCTTTGCCCACTCTGAATCCATCAACGTGGAAACCGAGGACAAGATTTCCGCGGAAGAAGCGCGTCAACTACTATCGGAATCTCCCGGCGTAGCGGTCATCGACGATCCGGCGAGCAGAAAATATCCACTCGCAGTTGACGTTGCCGGAAGGGACGAGGTGTTCGTTGGCCGCATTCGAGAAGACCGTTCAATTGAAAATGGGCTTAATCTCTGGGTAGTAGCCGATAACCTCCGCAAAGGCGCCGCTCTCAATGCCATCCAAATTGCCGAGATGCTGGATGGCATCAGTGTCTGATGAAAACGATGACAACTGGTATAGTGAGATGGATTCCAGCATCGGTGTGCAGCCACATGTATTGTGTTGCCGAGTATCCGAGGCAACACCAGCTACCCATCTCAACAACGGAAGACTATTAGCACAATAAGTTGAGATCCAAACTCTAAGGGAATGGCTACTGATTGTCTTCAACTGCACTCATGGAGTGGCTCTTCATCGGTAGCCAAGTAGGTCGTATTATTCGACAGCCATTGTTGGTTATGGGCTTCGTATCATCTGGAGTGGGTTTGGTGAATACACGAGGAGAGGTGCTAAATGGCACAACGGGATTATTATGAGGTGCTTGGCGTAAGCCGGGACGCATCTGACGATGAAATAAAAAAAGCTTATCGCAAACTTGCTGTCAAAAATCATCCGGACAAAAACCCGGGAAATGCCGCGGCAGAGGAAAAATTCAAGGAAGCCTCCAACGCTTACGAAGTACTATCCGACCCGAAAAAGCGCCAGATATACAACCAACGAGGCCATGCTGGCGTCAACGATATGGGATTTCATGGATTTACGAACACGGAGGACATTTTCTCCAATTTTGGCGATGTTTTTGGTCGGACCGTCTTTGGAAATTTTGGCGATGTCTTTGGGGATGTGTTCAATCGCCAAGGTCCAGGCACGCCTCAATCACAAGCTATGGATACACGCATCAAACTGACCATTTCGTTCGTAGAGGCTGTATATGGGACCGAAAAACTGGTCATTGTTCAAGGCAAGAACATCTCGATCACAATACCGGCGGGAATTAAGGACGGGCAAACGCTTCGCATCCAGGGACAAGGAGGTAGAGCGGCGGGTAGTCGACAATCGAGTTCACTGTTGGTGACCATATCGGTTGAGTCCCATCCGAATTTCAGTCGCGAAGGGCTGGATCTTATCACGCAAGTTACTGTTCCCCTTACCCGTGCAGCGCTTGGAGGGAAGGTGCGGGTTCCAACCTTAACGGGACAAATCAACTTGACAATACCACAGGGGAGCCAACCGGGATCGCAACTACGATTGCGTGGCCAAGGCATTGTTGATTCCGCAGGAAGGAAAGGCGATTTACGGGTCATGGTTCAGGTCGAAATTCCAATGTCGTTAACCCAAAAACAGAAAGATTTGCTCAACGAACTGGACGAGACATTTTAGCCCTGCAAATTCATTATCGCCCAACCATCCAGGAGGAAGAAATCGAGATGCTTTCACTCTCGCAACGGAGCGAAAAGGTTGCTCCTTCGTCGACATTAGCGATTACCGCGAAGATAAATTCAATGCAGGCAGAAGGGATTGATATCGTAAAGTTCGCTGCTGGAGAACCCGATTTCGACACTCCCGAATACATAAAAGATGCCACGATTGAGTCACTGAGGAACGGTTTTACCAAGTATACTCCGGTACCCGGTATTACGGAACTAAGAGAGGCAATTGTCGAGAAATTCAAGAGCGACAACGATTTGGTTTTCTCTCCGTCTCAGATTATCGTTTCGTGCGGCGCCAAACACTCCATTTACAATATCTTGCAGGCGATTTGTGATCCGGGTGACGAGATTGTCTTCGCCGCTCCGTATTGGGTCAGCTATCCGGAGATGGTGAAATTAGCAGACGCTTCGCCGGTGATCGTGGAAACGACCGCGGACGAAAATTTTTGCATGAAGCCGGAAAAAATCGAGAGCGTAATATCGGATAGAACTAAGGCGGTTATCATTAGCAGCCCAAGTAATCCGACCGGCACCGTCTATGACACCCCAACACTTGCGCGAATCGGGGAGCTTGCGCTCAAGCACCAGTTCTACGTCATCTCGGACGAAATCTACGAAGCGCTGCTCTATGACAATTTGAAGCACCAAAGCATCGCATCGCTTGATGAAGCCGTTCAGGAGATTACCTTTGTTGTCAACGGCGTATCGAAAGCCTATTCCATGACAGGTTGGCGAATCGGTTACACGGCAGGTCCGGAAAAAGCGATTCAAGCGATGTCGCGTATTCAATCGCACAGCACTTCCAACCCAACTTCAATCGCGCAGATCGGCGCTCTTGCCGCACTGATCGAGCCGCAGGATGCGGTTGAGGAGATGCGACAGGCATTTGAGGAGCGGCGAAACATCATCTGTCGGCGGTTCGACGAAATTGAAGGCATCACGTACGCCAAACCACAGGGCGCGTTTTACATTTTTCCAGACGTTTCCGCGTACTACGGTCGGAACATCAACGGGAAAACCATCAATGGATCATTGGACATGACAGCCTACCTGCTCGACAATGCCAGGGTCGGCGTGATTCCGGGAAGCGCCTCAGGTGCCGACAATCATCTGCGGCTCTCTTTTGCAACATCACTGGACGAGATAAACCGCGGTTTGGACAGAATCAAGCAAGCGCTCACGTAATAGGGAGGGCGTAAGCCGCAGAATTTCACATTAGTTCAGCGCGATATAATTCACGTTGCTGGAAGTTGCGTGTTTTCAAGGGAGCCTATCCCGATGGCGATAGGTTCCCGTACCACGATCTGTTAGATTGCGATCGCATCTGTACGATGCTAAATTCCTCCGTCATGCTATCTGTGCCAGTAAAGCGTCCAAATCCGCTTGTAGGAGCGATCAAGCGAACGGATAGTGAGGGCGATAGAAATCCTTCTCCGAATCGCGACCTGCATTCTGGTGCTGGGTAAGTCCTATTAGAAACCGGTATTGCTGAAAAACAAGCGCAATATTACCCCACGCATGGCATAACTATGGAAACGCATATATGACAAATTTTCTTGATTATATTCGAGATGTACCGGATTTTCCCAAGCCAGGCATTGTATTCAAGGATATTACACCACTTCTTCAAAGCAACTCGGCATTTCGTGATGCTATTGAGGTAATGAGAACAAACTATCAACCGAAGGAGATTGATGTTGTCGTTGGGATTGACGCGAGAGGGTTTATTCTTGGCGGCGCTTTGGCGCATCAATTGGAGGTCGGTTTTGTTCCTGTCCGCAAAAGCGGAAAACTGCCGTACCACACCTACGAAGCTGAATACGATCTTGAGTACGGCACTGACACGTTAGCCATTCATCAAGACGCCTTTTCTGCCGGTAGCCGTGTGTTGATTTGTGACGATGTCATTGCGACCGGCGGCACCATTGCCGCCACTATCGAACTCGTCGAGAAACTTGGCGGACAGGTTGCCGGAATCGGTGTTCTCATTGAGTTGACCTTTCTAAACGGTCGCGAAAAATTCGGAGACCACGAGGTGTTTTCTCTAATTGAATTTTGACATTGGATATGCTATACTAAAAAAATTGCACAAGCATTAATCAAGAGAATTGGAACACGTGGTTTTCATAGCGAAAAATTCCGGCTATTAACCTAGTGTGCCAATGAAGTTTCAGAAGGCTCGGTCATACGAAGGCGGAATCTCCCTACCCCTCATCTGATGTGCTAGATGAGGGATTTTCACGTTCAGATTCGGTTTGGCGCTATCTGGCGCTAACGGTGACAAGACACGATGCGCCTGTAGCTCAGGGGATAGAGCAGGGGCTTCCTAAGCCTCGTGCCGGGGGTTCGAATCCTCCCAGGCGCATCATCCATTTTCTAGGAGAAATTGATGTACCAATTCAGTATATGGAAACTTGCTTTAATCCTTGTAGTACTCCTATTTGCGGCCCTGTACCTAATTCCCACCCCCGACTACTTTTTTAATCCGCTCTATGGAAATCTCCCCCTCTGGATGCAGGAAAGATTACCCAAGTTTGAAGCGACTGAGGAAAACAGTCTGAAGGTCAGCTTGAATGACGTTCAATTTCCCGAAGGGATCAACTTTCATGATGCCAAAACGGACTTGAAAGACATTTTTCGCGTACATCTGGGTAAACTTGGGTTTGTCGAAGAAACAGATTACGAATTCGTTGATCCGGAGTCGTCCGATTTTGTTGTAAAGTTCACCAAAGAAGAGAGCACTGCCGATCTTCAATCGGTTCTCGAAGATTTGCATCTCTACGGAAGCCTGCCAACGGTTCTGCGAAAGCTAATACCTAGCAATCGGTTGAAACTGGGTCTCGATCTTAAGGGCGGAGTTCGCCTTGTTCTTGAGGTCGATCCGGAACAATCCAAAGCGGAATTGCTGAAGGAACGCGCCTCGTCGATCCCGGAGCGGCTAAGAGCAGATGACATACTGTGCAAGAAAGTGGACGTTGTCGCCGAACAAGAATCGCTGAACGTATTTGTCCTCGTCAAGAAGAAATACAGAGCCGATGTAGCGCAGAAAACGGAATACCTCAACAAAGCCCGGAATCTGCTTGATGAGTTGGAGTATTTTGATGAAGCCACGGAAATTTCTGCCACCGATTCCCAAATCGTCTACGAACTGCGACTCAGCAAGAATGGAATCGAAAAATACAGCGAGGGTGCCATTGAGCAGGTGTTAATCGTTCTGAGGAACCGTGTGGATGCGTTTGGCGTCGCTGAACCTTCAATCCGACGTGAGGCCAACAGACCACGGATCATTGTTGAATTGCCCGGTGCCAAAGACTCTTCCAAACCTCTCCAGATTGTCAAGACAATGGGCAGGTTGGAATTCAAACTTGTCGAGAAAAACCCAAATGGCGGCATCTACTGGTCGGGCAGCGCTGATTCCCAGCCGCCCGAAGATATTCCTGAAGGCACAGAGATCCGCCGCCATCACGATGATGGAACTTCCCAAGCCAATAGTTGGTATGTCTTAAAGAGCCCGGTCTTGCTCACCGGCGATCGGATTACGGGTGCGGGGCCAACTCAAGGGGCAACGAGTTTCGAGATAGCCGTGTCTATGAGTTTCGACTCGGCGGGACGACGAAAATTTGCCGAAGTCACGAGCAATCATGTTAACGAAGCCTTGGCAATTCTGCTAGATGGAAGAGTCCAATCGGCGCCTCGGATTGAGGAACCTATTGTCGGTGGACAGGCACGCATCACAGGAGACTTCACTTTTGAAGAAGCCAACTATTTATCGAATATTCTCAAGTCGGGCGCTTTTCCGGTAGGTGTGAGGACTGCGGAAGAACGCACGGTAGGTCCTACGCTTGGACAGGAGTCGATCGACAACGGTATTAGGGCGGCGCTTATTGGCATGGGATTTGTAATCATCTTCATGTTGATTTACTACAAACTTTCAGGGATAGTAGCGATCATTGCTCTGGTTTTCAACATGGTAATCCTTTTGGGGGCGCTCGCAGGATTTGGCGCAGCGTTGACATTGCCGGGCATCGCGGGTCTCGTTTTGACGATTGGAATGTCCGTCGACGCAAATGTACTAATCTTCGAACGCATTCGCGAAGAGTTGCGTACGGGAAAGAACGTGTGGTCGGCAATTGTAAGCGGTTACCAAAGAGCATTCTTGACCATCGTTGACGCAAATCTTACCACATTCTTCACGGCTCTGGTGCTGTATCAGTTTGGGACGGGCCCCATCAAGGGGTTCGCGATAACCCTTGGAATTGGAATATTGGCAAGTATGTTCACGGCAATTGTTGTGACTCGCGAAATCTACGGATGGGTCATCGGCCAACGCAGCATTGAGAAACTCAGCATATAGAAAAGGAGACGTTGAGTTGGAATTACTAAGAAACGCAAGTTTTGATTTTATCAGCAAGTACCGATCTGGATTCATCCTTTCTAGTGTCTTGATTGTTATAGGTTTGATTTTTCTTGGCATGAACGCCGGCCCGAATTTTGGAATTGATTTTCGAGGCGGGGTCAAGATCCAAGCAAAATTCAACCGGGCAGTGACAGAGAAGGAGATTAGGGATAAGCTCGAGTCGCTTGGGTTCGGGCGCGCCAAAACGCAGGTTAATTCGGTAAAACAGGAAGCTACAATCTCGCTTGGATACGGTGCCGATTTTGAAGCAGAAGCCGGGCGGAAAATCTCCGATGGTTTGATAGAGGGGAGTGCCGATTGGAATGCACTGCCTCAAGGCGTGAATGTGTCCGCTGTCGGTCCCAGCGTTGGCCAAGACTTGAAATGGGCAGCGCTGTGGTCAGTTGTCTCGGCTATCGCGATTCTCCTTGCCTACATATCGTGGCGTTTCGAGTTTCGTTTCGCTGTTGGTGCGATTGCCGCGCTCGTCCATGATGTTCTGATTACATTGGGAATATTTTCCGTATTGTCCAAAGAAATCAACCTTCCCACCGTCGCCGCGTTTCTTACAATCATTGGATACTCCCTAAACGACACGATTGTGGTGTTTGATCGCATACGCGAAAACACTAGGACATTGAAAGGAATTGAGTACAGTGAGACACTCAATCGCAGCATCAATCAGTCTCTTAGCCGAACAGTGATTACCTCTCTAACAACCTTCTTCGTGGTTCTTGTTATTTTCTTCCTATCAAGCTCGGGTGAGGAGATTAACACATTTGCGTTAGCTCTCATTATTGGCGTCATTATCGGTACCTATTCGTCGATTTTCGTTGCAAGCCCAATTCTGCATCTGTGGAATCTGAAAACCAGAGAAAGCGCCGCGTAGAAACTGTCGTGCTTGTGCGATTTCGGTATCAGCAGTCGGAGGATAGTGATTCTTTCAGTTTCGATATCCAGTCTAGCGAAATGACGGATTATTCCGGACAGCAAGAGGAAGTTCTGTTTACGAGATTCGTCTAGATAACAGACTATCGCCGCCGCGTATCTCCGATGCCCGAAGTAGATTCGTATTTATTTGATGTATATGCAAAATCTTCGAACATCGTATGATGTTGGATCAACCGCAACGCCAATCCCATCCCCTCACTACGTCGAAAATACAAACCGTACCAATACCGAGATTAGATAATCTAGCCAGTATTCTGGTTGAATAGCTATGGGCTTCCCTTGGTGGCTATTTCCATTGGCAGGAATTCTCGTCATTCTAGTTATCCTTGGCACGACGGTCGCGGTGATCAGACAGCGTCGAAGTCGTCGACCAACGACAATCAGCGAAAAATCCTCCGACCAGTTTAATTCATTTGCTCGGGAATTGGTTCACGAGATACGAAACCCGCTTAATAGCGTCAGCCTAAATCTTCAGTTGTTAGAGGAAGATTTGGCGTTAATCGAAACGCAAGAAGCGGACAGCGTGTTGAAGCGAACACGACGTATTCGCACCGAAATCGAACGGTTGAACCAGATTCTGACCGATTTTCGGCGATTTACCGGACTACCACCTCTTTCTTTTCGGGATAGCAATCTTGTTGCACTAATCGAAGAAGTTCTAGAATTCACGGAACCGGAAGCGCAAAGCCGGGACATCAAGATCGCCCGCGAACTCGAGAATCTTCCTTCAATCAAACTCGACCCGGATCAGTTCAAGCAAGCGTTATGGAACCTAATCATAAACGCAACTCAAGCAATGGAAACGGGAGGCACCTTGACTGTCCGGGCGTCGGCATTGAATGGTAACATCCAAATCGACGTACAAGACACCGGGGAGGGCGTTTCTCCAGATATTGCAGATAGGATGTTCGATCTCTTCTTCCATACGAAGGAAAACGGCACTGGTGTTGGTCTGGCGATTGTGAAGCGAGTCATAGAAGGTCACGGTGGTTGGGTTAACGTAGATAGTGCGCCAAGCCAAGGCGCCATATTTTCGATTGTATTGCCGGTCGATAGCCAATGAAATTCACTTAATTCCAGAAACGGTTTGCAAGTTGGCATAGGACCTAACTCCTCTAAAATAGTGATTTATCCAACGATGGTTGTTAGCACCTGCAGGTGTGCTTCGGGAACCCTGACTGGTGGCGAACTGCGGAAATTCGGACGCTGGACGTCATGAAATCAGACTTCCGCAGAAAACGTAAAACACGGAGCGAGAACTGAATTGAATCCTAGAATACTTATAGTAGACGATGATTCATCAGGTCTTGAAGCCACCGCCGAAGTGCTGAAGCGGGAAGGGCACGATCTCTTCACCGCGGAAGGGGGACGCGCCGCGCTTCAGATTCTGGACGCGGAAAGCATTGATGTTGTTATAACGGATGAAATGATGCCAGATATGAACGGCATTGAATTGTTGAAGTATGTTCTTGCCAATTATCCCTATACACAGGTTATTCTCCTTACCGCCTACGGTAGCGTTGATAGCGCTGTCGAAGCCATCCAAACCGGGGCAGTTTCTTACCGTGAAAAACCGATTAGAATAGAGTTACTCCGCCAAACTGTCAAGGAGGCACTGGAAAGACGTACACTGTATCTACAAAACGTCAATCTTCGGGAACAGCTTGATGGCAAGTTCGGTTTTGCAAACATCATTGGCACTTCAAAACCGATGCAGGAGCTTTTCGGCATGATTCGTCGTATTGCCCCGACCAATGTAACCGTCTTGATTACGGGAGAAAACGGCGTGGGGAAAGACCTCATTGCGAAAGCCGTTCACAATCACAGTCGGCGCAAAGACAAACTGTTCAGAGATCTTAACTGTGGAGCGATTCCGCGGGAATTGGTTGAAGGTGAGCTTTTTGGTCATGAAAAAGGTGCCTTCACAAGTGCGACTGCTAGGAGGTTGGGTGTATTCGAGCAGGCAGACGGCGGAACCCTGTTTCTGGATGAGATTGGCGAAATGACGCCCGAAACGCAGGTAAGGTTTCTCCGTGTCTTGGAGACGCAAGAATTCAGGCGGCTGGGTGGTGACAAAAACATTCACGTTGATGTCCGAGTGATCGCCGCCTCGAATAGAGATTTAATTGCGGCAGTATTAAACGGATCCTTGCGCGAAGATTTGTATCATCGAATCAACCGGTTTCCACTCCGCGTGCCGCCTCTCCGAGAGCGGCGTGAGGACATTCCGTTGCTTGCCAATGCGTTCCTCAGAGAATTTAGCAGAGAACACAATCAACCCGTGACAAACATCTCCTCCGACGCGATGAATCGTCTTAAATATGCTGATTGGCCCGGCAATGTGCGCCAATTGCGGAATGTTATTGAAACAGGGGTAATTTTATCCACAACTGGGAGGGTTCAAGTGTGGGATCTTCCACCTGAAATCCAGGTTGGCCCCCCCGCTCTTCCTCCGGCGTCAGGTGATTCTGGTGAGGTGGTTGGCAAAGTTGGGATGACGATGGACGAGATTGAAAAGGAAGCCATTCGCAAAACCTTGGCTGACACGGGAGGGAATAAGACTCAGGCAGCAAAGATTCTCAAGATGGGATTACGCACGCTGCATCGCAAAGTGCAAACCTATGGACTGGACGATAATGAAGATTGGCAAGATGAGGCATGACATCGCCAATAATATTACGGTCAATCAACGGTGCACTTAGAGCCCGATTGAAAAATCGGTAGCAAAGTCTTTTTGGTCATTTGTGGGAAGCTTCGTCATGTGTTTAGTTAGAGACTGGCAGGATCTCTATCGCCGTCCTTAATCAGTCGGTTGATCGCACCCTACGAATGTACTTTTCAAACAGGATCTTAAGCACGCCGGCAGGGCCGTGTCGGCAAAGTATTGTAGAAGGTGCAGGCCACGAGGAGTGGAGTTTTGTGACGGAAAGAACGCTGATAACCGATCAGATGGTACGTGAGTACCACGCCGAAGGATATTTCACGGTTGAAGGCTTGTTCACATTCGATGAGGTGGAGGCGGTTTGTCGAGAGATTTCCAAGATTGTTGAAAATCACCCGCCTATGAAGGAAGGACTCGTACAACTTGAATCCACCGTCACGAAAAGCAATGACACAACTGCAGCCACGGAGCTTGGCGTCCGTAAACTTGCGAAGATGGCCGTGCGGAATGACTTTTTTCGCAATTTAGCCTTTCATTCGGGAATGTTGGAGATTGCAACAAGGCTGTTGGGTCCGGATGTTTACCTGTTCCAAAGCATGTCGCTATTGAAACCGCCGCGGATTGGCGGCGCAAAGATGTGGCATCAGGACAACGCCTATTTTAGGCAAACCCCGAGTGATGTGTTTGGGTTTTGGGTTGCCTGTGATGACACAACGGTTGAGAACGGTTGTATGCACGTCATACCCGGGTCGCACACGGGCGGAATTGAGGAACACGGTATGGTGGACAACGATTATGTCCTACTGAATCCGCCGCCTACTGAGAATGCAGTGCCAATACCTCTGCCGGCGGGAGATGCGCTTGTTTTTCACAGTGAGATTTACCATCACACGCCACCAGATAGAACCGACAAACGTCGGCGCGCGATTCAATATCACTATTCTTCCGCTAAGTGTCAGCGAAATAACGACGAAACTCCGTATTTGATTGAACCGGAATTCATGGTTGCAGGGAAACTTTAACAGGATTCGTATGGGCACCACCTTAGAAGAATACTTGCCGTTTATGTGCAAGCTGTTGAGTCCGGCGGACAATCTCAACAAATTCCGATATCAATCTAACGTTTGACAACGCTGTAGTAGATCGCGTTAAACAGAAGCTTGAACGTTCCGTGCGACTGCGCCCGGTGCTGAGGTTTGAAACCAAAGAGAACAACGTGCCCCTTGCCGAGACTTACATCCAAAGCCGCCGCCTTTTGGCGAATGCGCTTTTCTCCTTCTATCCAACCGCTCATTAGCGGATTGAAGTTAGGATAGGAGGCAATAGTCTTCCCGCCTCTCACTTCAAAAACCGGACCTGACTTGAAGAATACCGCCATCTCACGATCGGTCCCGAAACCGATGGGGTGTGTCCCCTCAACGAAAACCCGCAACAATGATCCCGGACAAAAAAAAGCATTCTTTTTGGATTCATGCGCATTTGCCTGACTAGACTCGCCCAATACGTTTATCACTTCCAGTCCGAAATACTTGATTGGAAGTTCACACGCGTTGTTCAGGCATACAAGTGTTCCGCCGCTTTCCGCAAAAGTGCGAAGGTTTGCCGCGCCTGTGTTTCCGATGCCCCCGACGTATTCCGAAGGGAGGGTTCCCGGGGCATGTCCTCGGATTATCTCAGTCACGGGCATATCGGGCAGAATTATTACGTCATATCGTTCGGCCAATCCCCCGGCTCGAATCTCGGCATCTGTCAATGTGTGGTAGATGAACTCATGCTGTTCCAATACCCATCGTGTCCAACCTTCATCAATACTTGCGACCCACGGCTTGTACAACGCAAGTCGGGGCAGCCGTAACGGAATTAATTCCTCATCGGCAGGGATCTCGTCAAGCGCATGAATCTCGAAACCAAGCGAATTGACAAGCTCATTTAGCTCAAGAACGAAGTGGAGGGGGATTCTTGAAGTTCGGATTAAGATTGAACCTCTTGGAAACTCTTCCCCTCGAACGGTCATTTTCCGAGTGCTCCAAAATAATCTTTCTGTCTCACCGCTGTCGCTTACGACACTCGACCGGTTGAGCAGCCGGTTCACCGCAATTGTTTCCACGTTTGTCCGATTCTTGAATAGAAATGCCACGGGTTGAGACACAGAATGCAATATTCCCGGAAGCTTGGGAATTTCTTCGAGAGGTACGGTGTCTACCTCAAATTGATTGACTACCACAATGGTATTGACACCCATTTGCAGAGGTAATGTCCACCCGGCAATGTCGTACGGGCGCTCGGGAGGGGCGTTGCCAGTGGAGCGCCGACGGGGATACCGTTGAATCTCAAGAAGGTCTTTGGCGTGTGCGCGAAACGGCTGTGCCATAGAGACAACAAACGTTCCCGCTGGATATTCAACCATATCCGCGGTAAATCGCGCGGTGGCTTGGTGTATCCGTACCCCGCCGCGATGCAAGATTTCGAGCATTTTCCGTGCATCGTGAGGATCTCGCTGTTTCGGCGGTACAAGGAAGGCACGAGGAGGTTGGCTATCTCCCTTTTTCACGGAATCGAGCCCCATTTTAAAAAAATTTGAGAGCAAAAGTTCTCTATGAATTGAGGCGAACTCAAGAATTGAGTATACCGACGCTTTTTCGTATTCGACAATGTCGCGTAGTCGCCACCAGCCACCGGGCCACGGTTCTGGAAAGTTCGTCTGTTGCGCATATCCACCTAAACCGCGGCGGTGACCCTTCAGACTGAGTCGAGGTTGAAATACGGGTGATGCGACGTTTACGCTCGCCGCCTCGGTCAGTATGCCCACCATATTGTGACGGTATGGCACTGTTCGGAATCCTCCGTGCCACCACATGTCGTAGACAGCGTTGGAAAGTACCCCGGTGAATCCTTCAGAGGTGAGGTCGTAGGCGAGATGCGCGCCGATTAGCGAAAGCGTACGCTGCAGAATTGCGGGAATGTTGGGATTCACGGGATCGAAATAGGGCGGAATAACAAACCGCGCCCCCCGATTTTTCATCTGATGAAGATCGTAAACCACCTGCGGGAACCACTCTTGGTAGAGAATGTCGGTAACAATCTGCGATTCAACTTGCGTCAGCATGAACCAGTCTCGATTATTGTCGTGGCCCGTATATTTGTGGTATAGCCAAGGCATCGGCGAACCTTCATAGGGTGTACCTACCCATTCATTGTACCAATCAATCACCATGTTCAATCCATCGGGGTTGGTGGAAGGGATGAGCAGGATAATAACATTGTCCAGAATCTCCGCAACCTGCACTGAATCACTCGTGGCGAGTTCGTGAGCCAACTCTAGTGACATTTGTGATGAGGCGATTTCCGTGGAGTGTAGATTGCAATTGATTAGTACCACGGATTTTCCATCGCTCGAAATTTTTTGCAGTTCGGACAGATCTGACTTGTCTGGATGGGCGAGCCGGTACTGAAAACCCTTGTACTTCTCAAGATGCGCCAAATTGTCCGGCGAGGAAATTATAGCCAGCGCGAAATCGAGTCCTTCCGTTGTATTCCCGCGTATTTCCAATTCTACCCGATTGGAATTTTCTGCCAAGTGGTGGAAATAATCCAAGATTGTTTCCCATCGCGCGAGTTTGTAGTCTGTGCCGACGGGAAAACCAATCGAATCCTCTGGAGCGGCAATCTGAGCGCGTACGATGACGGCTGACAGGAAAAGACCCATGATTAAAGCGGGCAATCGAATGGATAGGGGTTTCAACATAATCTCCCTTAATGCTGAAGTTTCAAGGTAGCGCAAGAACAATTCAATCAAGGTTCAGAGGGAATCTACGTAGACCAAGTAGACCTTCCTTATGAGCAAGTTGCGACATGCGATGGGGACGTCGGGCAATTACGCAACAGGATATATCACGCATGGAACCGAAGTAAATATCTGGTCGCTGAGGCCGAGTATAACGCATGTTTCTAGCTCTGTCAATATCACAAGCCAATGTTCCTTGACAGGTTCTTTACGTCTCTGTTAAGATAAAACGCTAGTGATTGGCAGTATTGATAATCGCGATTATCGGGAACATGTCGTTGCAGCGTAATGTAGATTAAGGGTTGGAGAAGCGGGCGTACAAACCGTGCTGGCTAGTTGCCAATCAAATCCGACGGATATCGCCTTGTGGAAGAGATATGATTCGGTGGACGTTAGTTGTAGGGGTTCTTGGTTTGTTAGCCGTCTCGTTTCAAGCCAATTCACAGTCTGCGTTAAGCCATACGTCAGGAAATGTCGCAGTTGCAGTTACAGATTTCGGATCGTTAGGAGCAGTACGGGAAAGCGCCATCGCACCCAACTTCAGATTCCCCAAGGCTGACGGTAGGTATTACCTGAATGAACGATCAGAGATTTGGGTTGGTGATCGAAACGGAAATGTTGCGAACACATGGGAATGGGATTCTCAGGAAGAGCAGTGGTCTTTGGGTGAATGGAGCCCCACCGATGAGGGACGGATTGTCGGCCACGTAGACCGCGACGGGCGACAGATTATCACGGCAGAATATACTCCGTCGGGATCAGTGGATTATCCACTAGACATTTTGGTCGAGCAGACTAGCTATTCGTGGCGAGCGAATGAGGCACCCGGTACCGAGGAGTTGGTTGTAATTAAACTAACGGTGGTTAATGGTGGGGACAGTGACCATGATGGAATCTATGTGGCGCTCGTGGCAGATTGGGATGTCGACACGCCGAATGCTGAAAGAGATGAACCAAGTCTCGATCAAGTGGAGTGGAGCGAAGACCACCGAATGCTTTTCGCTTATGATGCCGATGAATCAGATGGGATAAATCCTGTACATGTCGGCTTGTGTTTAATTGACGGAAAATTGAGCTCCTACCGAATTGTACCGTTCGACGCAGACAATTTTTCTGATGTTGCGAGATCGCGTTTCATAAGCGATCAATCTTTGAATCAAGAAACCGGCGAAGAATTGATGCCTCAAGACTACGTGTCTATCCTCGTCGTTGGTCCCTATAATTTCGAATCGCGCAAATCATTTTCTGCGACGTTTGCGTTACTTGTAGGAGAGGAATTACCAGCTCTCAAAGAGAATGTCGATGCTGCTAAACGAATGAGTTTTGCTCCGCAGCGACTTACGGCAGAAACTCTAGGCGAGTCCATTGAACTGGTATGGGAGCGATCAATCAACTCGAGTGTTGGGGGGTATATTGTGTTTAGACGCCATGGGAGCGGAGACCAATTTGAACGGTTAATCGAGAACCCTATCAATATTCCCAAATTCACGGATGCGCAATTTGCCTTGGAGTCAGAGTACTCCTATTTTGTTCGACCCGTTGGGTCCGACGGGAGTCTGCTCCCCTATGATTCAATGCAGGTTAGTGTAACCCCGAGTCTTGCGCCAACCGCTCCGGATGACGTGACGGCGATTCTTGAGGAAAATGAAGTGCTAATCAGTTGGAAAAGATCCACAGAACCGACTGTAGTAGGATATATGATTTATCGTAATCACACGGGAAAGGAACCGTGGGCCCAAATAAAGGTAGTTTCTTCAGACAACGTCAACTATGTCGATGTGGACACGTACCCTGGGATTCCCTATTTCTATTCTATCACGGCACTGAATTCGTTCGGAAAACAGAGCGACTATTCAACGTCAGCGAACGTTGTGGTTCCAGGTAAACCGTCAGAGCAACCGAGATCCAACCTTAAAGATGTAATCGTTGTTCCCAATCCATACCGAATTGCGTCTAACGGCAATCCAATCGAATTTCGCAATTTAACCCGTTATGCAACAATTCGTATCTTTAGTAGCGCTGGCGATCTAATCAAGGAGATTGAACACCATGATGAAACGCCGAGTGTGAAATGGGATGGGCGCACATCAGACGGAATCCTACTTGCGGACGGGGTCTATATCTATCACGTTGAATCACCAAGAGATACTGGTCGGGGACAGACTGCTGTAAGCGGAAAGTTTGCAGTTATTCGGTGAGAAGCAGAATGCTACCAAACACTAACTGCCGTATCCACCGCGTGCGCAGCGAACAGAGCGAACAGCAAGTTTAACGCAGTCAACAAACGAAGTTTCGTCGCCGAATTTTCGTGATTATTTCCTTGACAGAGTTCCGATTATTCTGTACACTGGTACTCCGGTCAAAAAAAATCATTGCCCAACAAGGTGACGAAGTTCTGAAATCTTGCTGTATAGGCGTCCCGTTCTGAACAAAAATCATGACAGACTAGTACCGGAAAATAAAATTTGCAGAATCTTTTTGAAGTCATCAAAGAGGAGAACAAAACGAGCATGAAGAAGTTGTTGATGATACCGTTGCTTGTGATATTGGTTGCAGCCTCCGGATGCGAACCGAAGCAGATAATCACCCAATTGGACGTCGGCGAGAAGAAACTCCTAGGTGCCGGTCTGGTTTTGGAAGCGGTTGAAAACCTGAAACGAGCTGAAATTGAAGAGGGGAATAAGACCAAGCCGCGGGCATTGTTGGCGATTGCCTATGCACATGGGATTTCAACCGGAATGGCGCGAATTCATTCTCCGGAATTGGAGGCGGAGTATAAGAGGGAAAGAGAAAGTAGGGTTTCGGCATTGGGTGAAGCGGAAATGAAGGTCATCTTCCAAGTATTGGATGACCGGCATCGCGTTCAGATGGATGCGAAACAGATTTTAATTGACAGGGGAGTTGACGTTGTTCCTCTAGTTCTCGACAACTTGAAGAAGGGACGCTACTCGAATCTCCAGACCGATTTTGCGCAAATGTTGAAGGAAATTGGTACAAAGGCGGTACCCCAAATTCTTGGCGCGATCAATGATACTGATACACCGATTGATGTGAAGCTTAGGCTCGTCAGATTGATCGGGGACATTGGCGATCAAGATGCAATCAGTGAGTTGGAATCTATGCGAAACAGTGCCAAAAGCTCCGGATTAAAGATGGCAATCACCACGACCCTCTATCGACTTGGAAAGAAAGAGTACCGAGCGGAAATAATTGCGGGATTACGTGCTAACGATGTTCGACAACGACGCTCCGCGGCATGGGCTATGCGGAATCTCAACGATTCGCCAACCGCCGAGATTGCGCGTGCCCTCAAAGACTCTGACAATAGAGTACGGCTGATTTGCGTGGGAGCACTTGAAACATATCCTTCAGAGATCGCGGTTCGCCCCCTAGTCAATCTGCTAAATAGCGATTCCAACGCTACTGTCAAAAATGCTGCTGTCGTTGCTCTCACGGCTCATGCGGACAACGGTTTTGGAAAAGGATTGGAAGTGCTTCTGATTGACGAACTGACGTCGGGCAAGGTAGCAGATTCTGAAGATCGCCTGCGACTGGTACAGCTCTTGAAGAAAAAGGCTGTACAGAAACAAATCAAGATGTCCCCGGAAGATATGAATCTTGAATGGAGGATTTGGGAGTATCGAAAATCGGTGGAACAGAGCGATATGGTTAAGGATGAGCTTGATTATCTGCTGCAGGAGTTGGAATCGAACTGAAATAGCAGGATGTTGATATCAGGTTGTGACATATCGTGAAGAACGTACCTAGCTTCGCGTTACTGATGTCAGTTGCCCGGATAGCATCAACTTCACATCGTTTCTTTCCGTGAGTCTCTTGTACCTACCAGTTGTGAATCACATACAGCGGGTCTGAGTTCGGTGCCAAGCGGACCGTGGCGGATTCGGCGCTCGGTAGAAATTCGTTCCGCAAGGCGTTTCCGAGGTCGGGATCGACATGTAATCCTTCCAAGCTCCATCGCAGATTTTCGCTATCTTTCACACGGACGTTGGCGTGTTCGGAAAGGAGGGAAACCCGCTGCAACCCGTCGTTTCTTCTCGCCAAGTTCAATTCAGAAACGACAAAGTGTATAGTTTGGAACACATCCCGCATTTCTGCTTTCCATCGAATCGCCCTCTCGCCAGTTCCGCTGCTGCACCCTTGCGTGACACGCCTACCGAAGCGCATGAGTTTCAAATTGCCTAGGAAGTGATCCGTCTCATACTCGTCCGAGCGAGGAAGCCCGCCGTAGATAATAATTCCTTCAACGCCACATTTGTTAATGGCATGAGTGACCGCTAGCTGGCCATCTGTGTAATCTTTGTCTGTCTTGCCTACCCACTCGCCGACGACCTCTGTGGTCGACGCGGCACACCTTTCCGCGTAACTCGCGCAGGAGTCAAGATCGCCCACTAGAACATTCGGCGAGTACTGCTCACCGATGGATTGATTGAGTTCGTGAAACAATCTTATTCCACCATCCGCGCAAATCAAGGGGTACTCATGATTTAATCCCCATTCGATTTCCGCCTTGTAGAATTCCGGGTAGCGGAGGTCGTAATAACCGTTGAGGAAGATAAGCGCTAATTTCATTGAGCGTGCCTGCGAAGCTGAATGGCGTACTAGCGTTTTAAGGTCGATGCGTCGTCCATTGGAAAGACCGCATTATAGGACCGAAGCTGCTCTACCGGATGATAGGACAACTTGACACGTTTTAGATTCTCCAAACCCGAATCGTCCATCGCGTTGATGAATGGATAATTCGCCTTTCTTCGGCAGAATTCCCTGAATAAAAATTGTGCAATTCCCCTAAGGCGTGTGTCTGTTATCTCGAAGATAATACAATATATCTTATTGTTGAGAGGGTAACCGAAACTGTATCCCTTCAATTTCCCTTCAAGCCGCACGACAGTTCCATCTAGACCAAGTTCATCAGCATTTGACAACCCGGTGCGGTGGGCGTGTTCGGAGTCTTCCAGCATGCCGTGATAGAGAGGACTGTAGCACGACTTTCCCCGCTCGTGCCGCCACAGTTCATGTAATTCCAGGCAATCAGAATAATCTTCGGGTTGGTACGGTGCCAAGGCGATCCCCGACTGATTTCGTATGAAAGCGTTGTAGGCTCCACGTTGGCTTTTGTAACGATTGCCTTTTAGTTCAATCAGAAATTCTGTTGTGTAGAGGTATTCAGTTTCCTTTCTGAAAACTCGAAATCCCAAGTCATGGAAAAAAGGTAGGGATGTTTCTGGCACGTTCTCAATACGTGCAATTGACTTGGCTCGATTAGTCTCGAGCATAAACAGATACGATTTGCAGATTGCCTCTCTACTCGGAGATTCACCTATCGGCATGATTGGCATGAAATAATTGCCATTCTGACAAGCGAACACGCACAATTGATTGTCGATAATCGTCCAATAAAATTGAAATAGCTCTCGCCAGACACAAATTGGCGCAAATGCATAAGATGAGAGTCCCCGGGAGGTCTTTCGCGCATAATAATCAAAGAGCGATTTATCCGCTAATGTCAACGATTGTAGCATTCTTCTTTAACTCACGTGATGATCACATTTCAACCTGCACGTTGCATTGTTCCGGCGCCCGACCGAGTATTCGGAGAGACGCCACAATTGTTACGGTATCCTGATATGGACCAACCAAAGCCGAGTTCTCAATGATGACTTTGTCAGTCAATTCCGATTCCACAAAAGCTACCATGTGATTGACATACTGTTGGAATGACTCGGTTTCAAATTTTGCCTCTGCGAACGGGCAAATCGTATCCACACCTAAGACAATCTCTGTTCCATCCTCACTATACATCAGCGCAAAGGGGTAAATTCGGCAATCCAACGGGCGGTTCGTATAGATTCGGCACTCGCTTGAATTAGGGTCAAAAAATGGGCAGATGTATATCTCGCCGTAGGTCTGCAAAATTACCCGTGAACTTCGACCGTCGGCTGTCGGCTGAAACAGATATTTGTCTGCCCCATTGTTGATTGCGTGTTGAGTCTCGGAATCAGTGAAAACTGGCGCAAGAAAACTGTCGCGATCAGGAAATCGACAGCAAACATCACACGACAGACAGGTTTTGCTAGGTACAATCTGCTGGAGTTCCATGGATTTTTGCATCAATAATTCAGGGAGTAGAAAAATCCCTTTCCGTCCACTCTCCCGGATTAACGGCAACGCCGTGCACAACCATTCCCCAATGGAGGTGAGAGCCGGTGACTTGACCAGTTGCCCCCATCAATCCAATGAGTTGGCCCTTCTCGACGCGCTCTTCGGCAGCGACGTGAATCTTGCTGAGATGGTTGTAACTTGACGATACTCCTTGTCCGTGATTGATAACCACTGATTTGCCGTAGAGATGCAACCTGCCGGCAAGAGTGACTATCCCGCTGTTACCCGCATAGATTGGAGTACCCACCGAATTGGCAATGTCTATACCCAGATGATGGCGTCTGACACCGGTGTTGTATTCGCGGTATTTTCCGAAATCTGAAGTATGCCTCCCTTCGGCGGGCTGAATAAATTTTCCGGTCCAGAGCTGGGCACCGACACTTGTCGATTTGGTGTACGCCTTGCCGTGTTTGACGTTGTCTGATCGGCTCTTAGCTTTGTTCATCATGGTACTGCGTTTTGCCGGCGAGAGCGCAATGTAACCGCCGCGCCCAAACATCGTGCGCGTGACTTCGAGTTGGAATACTTTCTCCGCAGTGTTGCCGACGAGATCGACGACCCTTAGGACGAGCGGATAGATCTTCGCGGGGTGGGTCACGCCGATGCCGATTAAACCGCGAAAATGTGTGTTCGACGCAACCGGATAGCAGGTGAAGTCCCAGCCAAAGAGTTTGCCTTCCACTTGTGCTGCCGGTTCATTCACCTGGATGAAAAGCGCGAGCGTCCTTCCTTGTCCAACACGAAGGGATTCCGGTGAAGCAAATATCTGCGGCGGCGTATTATCAACTCGAAACTCAATACTTAGTTTACATTTGTTTCGAAATATGGATGTGTCCGCCGCAATTACGGAGACAACGTGGCTGCCATCGGAAAGTGAGGTCGTGTCGAGCGTCCACGATATGTTTCCCACTTCGATTTCGTCCAGTGTGAGCGGTTGTGGAGAGTCATTGAGCGTGAAGCCGAGCGAAGCAATGCCCGATTTCGCATCCGCGACGGAGACTCTCAGCGTGACATTCCCGCGATAGGTGTTTCCCTTTTCAATCCCGATTATTTCAAGATTAGGCGGCGTGAGGTCGGGCAAATTGGATACAGTGAGAAATCCTACTCCGATAATTACGATGCCAGCCGGGACTACCCACCAACGCCGTTGTTTGGCGATTGATTGCACAAATGTCCAAGGGCTGTTTTCTTCTTGTTTCATTGGCATCTCTGCTTAAATTATACCAGATGGGTTCAAGTAATGACAGGGTTTGATTGTTGCCGCGGCCGATTGCGGGTGGTTAACCCCTACCTATGTGCATTACGATAGCTACTATCTTCACGGAAAACCCGGGGTACAGCCAACATGCCGTTGATCGAACAACTCCTATGCCGTTCGTGTGGTAATGCTTGAAGATTGAAAGTGCGTTAATCGTCTCGCATCGCCACGCAGCTATGGATTCCACTTGACAGGATCACGACGAATGATGTAATCTCGCCGAATCCGTACACGCAGAATAGTTCATAGTGGCGGCGGTAACTCGCTACGGTTCGTAGACGTTTTTCGTTCTCTGGTTGGTTGAACCGAGTTGCTTGAAAGGGGCTGTCCGGTTAAACCGGTGTGTCTTGATCTCAACGGTTGCGGACGGTGTTGCGAACATTTCAGGCTTTACTTGAACGCACGTAAGGCTTGCGATGGTTCGAGTCCCCGTGAGTGCGTATAGATTGTATTTCACCAGTATAACCGGTTGTAAAAGGTAATTTTTGCTATGTCCGTAACGCGGCAATCAGTTGATGTTCTCAAAGGTACCACTGAAGGATCGGTTGAGTCGAGGTTGCTCAACATGAACTCGGAGTTGGTTGCGTCCAAACTAACGGGCGCGGTTGGATCGGGCCTGTACAAGATCATAGGTAAGCATTGGCCCGGCTGTTATGATCCGAGGCAAGGTGACGGAACCGTCTTGCTCAACCACATTCTGAAATTCGAGACGTTTGGTGAGATTTGTCCGCAAGGCACGCAACTACGGCACGAATACCAATTTCGCTTGGTCGCAACCCGACATGGTAACGGCAAATTAAAGCGCGGTCATGTCGTCATGAACTGCAAAATGTTTAACAGGGAGATTAAAACACAACCTTTAGTGGCTCAATCCGAATTCTGGATGGCGCTAAGTCGCCTGATCGCGCCAAAGGGTGAACGAGTGCCAAGAGATGTACCGGAAGAGATCAAATTCTTGAAGGAACAGACGCCGAGCGATAGTGACCTTATCAGCCGGAATATTGAGTCATACCGTTGTTGCCGGTCCGACAAAGGGCAAATCTTCCAGGACACCGTACCGCACGCATTCCACATTGACCGATCAGATCAGTTTCTCCACATCAACACAGTGGTTTATATGGAACAATCCCTAGATCATCTGGCTTTGCTTTACCAGAAATCGGGGGGCAACCCCGGGCATCTCCGATTCCGTGAACTCACTATCTATTTCCGAAAGCCATTTGTGCCGGGGCAGGCGGCAGAAGCCGAAGTGGATGTCGCAGAGATGGCGAATCAGTTTCAAGGGGCAGTGCGGTTCTATCATGTCGATGGGAAGGGGCGCAGCACTGAACGAATCTCCACAGCTTTACTGGCGCGTGGTCCACTTGTCCAATGACAAATTCAGTCAAATTCCGCCTCGTGTGAGGATGTTTCTGTACATACCCAATAGTGGATAAACGTGACTCAAATTGGTACCCGTACCGGCAGAATGGAATGGAACGCTTGGAGGTATCACTCCAATCGAATGAGACTTGGCAATACCTCCGCTCAACTGTTACCTGTCGGCGTCATTTTCGGAGATTGCACCAATACGACAGATTGTCTTGAACCCGCAGTAGCGACAGACTTCCCTTGGATCGTGGGATGTTAAGGGGAATTGACCGTTAGAAATTGAAGTAACGTACTCTGAAACGTACAAAACTGACCGATCGATTACTGATTGAATGGTTTCTTCTTCAAGATTTGGAGGCACTTGCTCGGGTGTAGAGTTTGAACTCCTAGGCAACAATTGGTGATTATTCGAATGTGCTTTGAACGCGATTCCATTGAAATCTCTGTCGCCGATGCCGAGTTCCGCCTTGCCATTCTCGTGTAAGATGTAGTAGGTACCCCCCACGGCTTGCGTCTCTTCAAAGGGTAGTTTACTCAGAAGTTGTTCGGCCACGGCGAGGTAAATCGGGAGTTGGAGACTGCGTCCTTCTCTAATGGCGCGAATCTTGGGCACGCGAGCGCTAGTCGTATAGTCGCATATCGCGAAGATTCCGTCTCCGATTTCGACACGGTCAATCTTTCCACTCAGATTAACGCCCCCCAACTTTACTGGTTCCCTCGAACTCAAGGTCGTATCTCTTGGCGCTGAAAAGTTCCCGTGTCCGATTCCTACCTCAAAATAACGGGGCTCTACGCTAAGTTGCCGTTCTCTCTCCTGATCGAGAAACCGGGGCAAGATTCCTCGCTTGCCTTTTCCACCGATTATAGACTCCATTTCTACTTCCCAGAAGAGGCTGTCTTGAGCATAGACATCAAGGACACTCTTCGCAATCTGCGTTAGCTCCTGTTCGGCTATATCAAACTCCGAATCCGTGCATTGAGTGATTGGCGGTTTGTCACGGCGCCGAATGTAAAACTCGGAGAGGATTTTGTGCAACACACGTCCCTTGCCGAGACTGGTTAACCCGTCTTCATTTACTTCCTCTTCATGTTCGTGTTCCAGGCGAAGAACATGCTCAGAGAAGAATCGGAAAGGGCACTCTCCATACGATTCCAATTCTCTAACCGGATAAATTCTGTTCCGGAACTCGTTCAGCTCCTCCAAACTTGACGCGGATAGTAGTTGAGGTGACAACCGTCCCGCGTACTGAGACAGATGGTGCGTGACGCCACGACTCTCCTCAACACGCACGCTTTGTTCGACGACGGGAAGCACGCGTTGAGCCGCAGATGTGAGATTGGAAAATTGCGGCGGTACGAGTGAACAGCTACAATCTCCCTCTTCTAGCTGCGCCCAAACAGATTTCCCAAAGTGCCTAAAAAACTGTTCCGAACTGAACAGCACATCGGATTTTGCTTGTTCGACTGTGATGTCGGCAATGCGGCTTAATTCGTCAATGAACGGAGACTGTATCAAATCCATTCCCTCTGCGTGCTCGGGTGCTACCAAATAAAGATGCTCTTGAAACAGATTAAGAGCTTGATAGAAGAGATATCGTTGATCGCGGAGCAGGTCTGATGCTTTACGTCTCAAATTTGGCGGCAGGAAGGGGTTGGGACGGGAGGGCGCTGGAAATTCGCCATCAATAAGCCCGCCCAGGATGACGATATCGAACTCCAAGCCTTTGGTTTGTGCGAGAGAAAGTACTGAAACCCCTGAATCGGTTTTAGATTCTAGGTGATAGGTCGTTTGGGATAGCATGAGTCTGAGCCGGTCGATATACGAGCGAAGTGAGTGGGATTGTGCTTCTCCGTGATGAGAGATTAGAAACTCGACCAACTCAGCAATAAGAGATTGGACACTGGCGTACGCACCAATTTCCCGCTCAACAGTGAAAGGGTGGTCCTCGAAGAGATTAGTTCCTTTTTGATCCAGAATCTGTTGCCTTGTCCTGACAGTTCGTATTAGACGGACAACGGATTGCCTGAATTCACCGGTCAACATTTGGGAATCGAATTCGCATTCAGCAGCGAGTTGCACGAGATTTTCAATGGTAACATACGGACTGTGGAATCCATCTTCGGATGGTGCGGAGACGTTTTTTTCGATTTTATCAAGCAGCGAAAAGAATGCAATAGCAAACGGAGAAGTCGAAAGCGGCGTTGCTTCGTCCAAGTTGTAGGGTATACCGTAAATCGGGAAGATTTCGTGAATTAGTGAAGTATACCGCTCCAAGTTGTAATACGTGAGGCAGATTCGATGCAGAGAAGAGGAGCTTCCATCAAGCGTTCGCCCCTTGATCACTTCAGCAACGGCTTCCACTTCTTTAACGCGGTCCCCTGTTCTCAAGAGCGTAATTCGGTCAGCAAGATTGAGTTTTCTAACAGTTGGTTGGCCACCCTTAGATTTTTGGTAGAGATTTCGGGAAAAATGCCATGTCAAAGCCGTATTCCTAGAGGGTTGATTCCTCGACTCATCAACTTCAAGAAATCCTAACTCCAAGAATCGGGTATAGCTCTGTTTCACGTGTTCAAATAGCGTGTTTTTCTGGGCGTCCCAATCAAAAGTGATATACATGACTAGCCCCGGCACCCGAGCAATTCCTTCAAGAATTGACGCGTTTGCGTCGGCAAAATTATCAATTCCTTCCACGACCACGAGGTCTACATCGGGAAAACCCTTACGCATCAACTGATTGCCCCGATTCGCGCCCTCAGCTAGTCGGTTAGCCACCGCGCGATGTACACCTGCGCTATCAATCCATTGATTACCGAGTCGCTCATTGTAGGTTTCGTAGATCTTGATTAAATCTGAAAGTGATGTCGGATTGTGGTGCTCCGAATCCGCAGAATCTGACTCAATTTGAGAGGCGTCAATACGGTTTGTTTTGAGTTGGATAATTGCATCTAGGAGATCTGTTACTGCTCTTTGCGGGAGCGGGATTTCAGGCTTTGATTTCAGGGAAGGGAATTGCCCATCATCAACAATCTCACGCAGCCAGAGCATCTGGATTGCACGCGATATGGGAGGTCGGATACCGATGCACCTTGATAACCGCTTCACGAGATTCTCGAATGTATATATTTCTAATCCGGATACGGCGCTACGAGAAGCATGTCTCAAGCATTCACGTTGTCGCTGGAGGCGCGCCTGTTCAGTTGAAACGATGAAAAGCAGGGTATTACCATTTCCCTTTTCAAGGCGTTTGCTGATTACATCTTCAATTGGGAGGGAGGTATTCCCATTGGTTAGAACCGTATGCATAGGTCAATAGCATGAAGAAGCCGGGGTTTCAAATTAAGGGACGTAATTCATGAACTTGGGCCAAATCTTCTGTTTAGTTCAACGCACGATTCGGCACACGATTGACTTCATTTCTAGCGTTTAGAATTAGAAACATGACTAACGTCTGTCATTCAAACTTACTAACGCTGCGTTGTGTCTATCGTGTCTTTGGCTAGGAGTTTATCATCTCCCACCCATCTCTGCAATTGTTTTGTACGAGCGATGATTAGCAGTTAATTTGTATCAGCGTTCTAGCGGCTGTGGAACGGAGTGCTCGACTCTATTAACAGACAACCCTATTCCGATTGGATAGTCAAAGAGCAGTGCAGAGGAGCCGCAATCGGGGGTCGGCTGAACCCAAGACATCTAAACTGCCGAATCATGGAGATTGACATAGGGGGACGATCGCCGTAAAATGGCGATGCCAGATTGACAATTCATACCAACATAATAAGGATTGCGTATACCATCCGTTTTTTCTGAATAAACTTGGAGCCGCCTTGATTACGAAATGGATTGAACCTCTGATTACGTTCATTTACCCGGCGGCATGCCGTGAATGCAGAATCCTGATAGGGATTGGTCAAGTTCCATACATCTGCGATGAGTGCTGGGTAAAGATTGAGTGGATTGAGCCACCGTGGTGTCAACGTTGCGGCATTCCCGTGCACGCTCATGATGCTCCCACAGCAAACTCACGCGTCATTTGTTCTGAGTGTCTAACCAACCCGCCACCATTCGGCAAGCTTCGGGCTGCGGCGTTCTACGAGCCGACTTTGCGCACAGCTATCCATCTACTGAAATATGAGGGGAAACGCGTTCTCGCCAAACACTTGATTCAATTGATGCAACATCATCTACCCAGCGATTCGTCGGGAGAAGACTATGATTTGCTGTTGCCCATACCCTTGCACAAGAAACGATACCGGAAGCGACGCTTCAATCAGTCAGAACTGTTGGCGATGGGTGTGTCCTGCGTGTGGAACGTAACGGTCCGGAAGGACGTTTTGTTACGAGTCAAAAATACCGTAGCGCTTAGCAGGTTAAATTCGCAGCCGGAACGGGTCGAAACTATTAAAGGTGCCTTTAGTGTGCGCTTTCCGGAATCGATACAAGGCAAACGTCTTTTACTGATTGACGACATCTTTACGACCGGTGCTACTATTGACGAAGCGGTTCGAGTTTTACAACCTGCAAAGCCTGCCACTATAGACGTTTTGGTGTTGTGCCGCACAAGGGCGCCTAACGGTAGTCATTCCTCCAACGTCAGACAATATCTGAGGCAATCGTAAACATATCGTTTCTTGTATTGAACAAAATCGCACGGTGAGGTGGCTATGAACCTAAGTGAGACAGAGAAGGTTTCCATTGAAGAAGGCAGGTTTGTGGGTGAAGAACATAGGCTAAATTGAAAATTTGTTTGACGAATGCAGTGGTTTTGTGTGATAATCTTAGCAAAATTTTCGTGAAAAAATTCCCGTTCATCACGTGATGAGCTAGAAACAGAGGCCATTGGCGAATTGGAGTGTGATTTCAGGTTGACCATCAGTCAGTTGTCTTCGGATGGCGAGTTGCTGCTCGCAACGCGGCACGGGGAATGGAAACGAATTGGAGGATTTTCTGAATGGCGGTGAGAGTTGGAATAAACGGATTTGGTCGAATTGGACGTAATGTCCTCCGAGCTGCACTTCATAACCCAGATTTGCCTGTGGACGTTGTTGCAATAAATGACCTGACTCAAGCGGATACACTCGCTCATTTACTCAAATATGACTCGGTACACGGAATATTACCGGTTGAAGTCGATTCGAACGAGACGGGGCTCGTCATCAATGGCAAAATGGTTCAGGTATTTGCCGAACGTTCTCCAGCGGATCTTCCCTGGTCAACGGTCGGCGTCGACGTTGTAATTGAATCAACTGGGTATTTTACCGAGCGAAAAGAGGCGGAAGTCCACATCACGGAAGCGGGCGCACAGAAGGTAGTCATCTCCGCACCGGCGAAAGGCGCCGACATGACAGTCGTGATTGGCGTCAACGATGACAGGTACGATAAAGAGAAGCATCATGTTATCTCTAACGCCTCATGTACGACAAATTGTCTCGCACCGCTTGCCAAAGTCTTGCATGAGAACTTTGAGATTCTTAGCGGGTTGATGACGACCGTTCATGCATACACCGGTGACCAACGTGTACACGATTTTCCGCATGAGGACCTAAGGAGAGCTCGTGCCGCTAACCTTTCGATGATTCCGACAACGACTGGCGCGGCGTCGGCTGTGGGACAGGTGCTTCCGGAGTTGGACGGTAAGCTTGACGGTTTTGCCATTCGTGTTCCAACGGCGAATGTGTCTGTCGTTGACCTGACGGTGGATCTGGAGAAAACACCAACAGTCGATGTTGTCAATTCGGCCATGAAGCAGGCTTCGGAACGCGAGTTGAAAGGGATACTGGGGTATTCAGATCTTGATCTTGTGTCGAGTGATTTCAACGGAAATGCCCTCTCCTCAATCTTTGACGCCCCGTTTACAAAAGTCATTGACAACGGGGTAGTCAAGGTATTGTCATGGTATGACAATGAATGGGGCTACTCGAACCGTCTCCTCGAATTGGCAGCACGAGTGCTTTAGATAGGAGACGATTGGTACGTGAGAACTCCTATTGTAGTTGCCAACTGGAAGCTTAACAAGACCGTTGGTGAAGCCGTCAGGTTTGTGTCCGCACTGAAGGACAAGGTATCGGGTGTTGACGGAGTAGAGATTGTTGTGGCACCGGCTTTTACCGCGCTGTCTTCCGTGTCTTCCGCTTTGGGCGAGAGTAACATCCATCTCGCCGCGCAAGACGTTTTTTGGGAGGATGACGGCGCGTTCACGGGAGAGATCTCGCCCGCGATGCTTAAAGATGTTGGTTGCGAGTACGTGATAATCGGGCATTCAGAGCGGCGTCAATTCTTTGGCGAGACAAATGAATCGGTCAACCGGAAAGTCAAATCCGCGCTGTCGAACGCCCTGAAACCGATTCTCTGTGTTGGCGAAAACCTTGAGGATCGAGAGGCGGACCGGACAGAATCGGTAATCAACAATCACGTCAGGAACGGGATTGCGGGCATTCCACCGGAGGCGATTGAGTCAACGGTTATTGCTTATGAACCCGTCTGGGCAATCGGCACCGGTGTGACGGCGACGCCCGATCAGGCGCAGAACGCACAGGAGTTTATCAGATCGCTGTTGACAGAGATGTACTCCTCTGACTCCGCAGGCCGAGTTCGAATTCAGTACGGAGGTAGCGTCAAACCGGACAATACGTCAGAATTGATGGCGCAACCGGATGTGGATGGCGCACTGGTTGGCGGCGCTAGTCTGGAAGTTGAGTCCTTTACGCAAATTGTGATATCGGCGAATAAACAGTTAGAATCAATCAGCTGAGCCAAATCTTAATTTAGAAAAGAGAGAGTCTAATGGAAATTATTGTTGGGATTGTGGTTGTTCTTTTTGTTCCTGTTTGTGTTCTATTGACAATTAGCATCTTGCTGCAGGATAGCAAAGGAGAAGGGCTTTCAGGAAGTGCATTCGGCGCATCAGAGATGCAGTCCCTTCTTGGCGGACAAGGCGCTGCTACGTTTCTTTCCAAGGTGACCACTTACGTGGCAATCGCGTTTATGATTATCGCCTTATTTCTCATGCGCTTCTATGGCGGTGGGAATAGCGGCGTACTTACGCCTTTGGATACGGAGTCGGAACAGACTGAAGTTTCCGCGGTAACGGGCGGCGATGATCTAGGCAGCATCAACGACGAAGATGTAACGACGCAGACAGAAGAGGCAGGTGAGGCCGTAGACGAACCGGCAAGTTCCGATGAAGCGGAAACAGCGCCCACCAGTGAGTAAGAGATCGAATCGAGGGAGTGAGTGGAGATTAATTCGCTGCTGACATGCTAACGAAGATTTTCTTTGAACTGGATTGTTCCTGTTATTTCACTTGGTGAACAATCTTGCCAATTTCTGATGACGCCCTACTTCAGTATACGTGGACAGTCCATCCGCTGAGAGATAATTGGAAACGAACTACACTTCTACTCATATTTCTCGCTCTACTTTTCTTCGCGGTTTACCTGAGTTTTCAGTCTATTGCCGTCACTATCCTTTCAGCGGTCTGTTTAGTATGTTCACTACACCGTTATTTTGTCCCTGCCCGTTATGAATTTTACGACGATCGGGTCGTAGTGATCTCCTTCTCACGTCGATCGATAAAGTTGTGGTCCGATTTCCGTAGTTTTTATGCGGATCGCAACGGTGTGTTGCTAAGTCCATTCGCGCGACCATCCCGGTTAGAAAATTTTCGCGGTGTCTATGTGCGTTTCGGACGCAGCAAACGCGATGAGATACTTGATTACATCCGACGAAAAGTTCGCGCGGATTCAACCTCGTGATCTCGTGCTCCATCCCACCTACGGACCGGGTAAATCCCTTTCATTGCCACCGGTGCCAAGCTGGCAAGCGCAAGGCGTAGACTGGCATTTCGGACAACCGCCCGCGTAAATCGCTGCTGCTTCCTGAAGGTCTGTACCAAGCAGGTTGGCGAGGGTCGTGAGCCAAGCAAAGACATCCGCGAATTCCTCTTTAAGTCGCTGAGTTTGGCGTGGATTGCGACGAATCTCCTTTGCGAGTTCTCCCACCTCTTCCGCAAACCAAACAAACGTACCCTCCACGCCGCGGGCGGCGTCTTGATCAAAGTAAATCTGTTCAATCAATTTCTGAAATTCTTGAATGGTCATTGGCACAATCAAGGGTTAAAATGGGCGAGGTGCCGGGGGGCCTCTACCGAAGTTTCTCAATCATTCCGAACAGATTCTCCATGCAAATTCGAGACGCCTCCGCACCAGCTTCGGAAAACGTACTACCTCCAGGCCGATTGAGCAAATCCTCGTCAAGTTTTCGTGCCGGGCGCCAGTGGGTCTCCAGAGAGATGTAGCCATCGTACCCATCTTCGACCAACGCCTGAAGTTGGCTTTGCCAGTCAATCACCCCTTCGCCGATCGCCACACACTCTATTTTACCCGTCTCTCTGTTTTTGGCTGAATCCTTCACATGGACATGTACCATCATACGCTTCAAACGTTCGTAGCCGTCGGGATAAGGCGTTTCACCCCATTCATCGGCGTGAAATTCATTGGCAGGGTCCCAGATTACGCGAACATTCGACGAATCAATTTCACGAACAAAACGTTCCGTCAGTTTAGCGGTCGCAAGTGAAGTCGAAGCTTCGTTTTCCAGTCCGAGGATAATACCCTCGTTTTCGGCAATCTTTACCGGTTCATCATAAGCGGAAACAATCTCATCCCATCGTTGCTCAACATCGTCAGTTCTCCAGAATGCGAATGTACGAATCAGGATCGCATCAAATGCCTTGGCTAATTTTATGCACGCCTGCAGTGTCCCGAGGTGCTCTTCGCGCATCTTCATATCATCAATATCACATTTAAGGAAAGGCGATGCAATCCCGACAATTTGGATGCCGGTGCCATCCAAGTCACGTTTCATCTGGTCAATGTCCCGCGGCGTCAACGCCTGCGGCGGCTTGTTCCAGACAGACCGAATTTCGATCGCCCCCAGTTTGAATTCTGCAGCAAAGTTCACGACGCTCTGGAAATCTTGCGAAACCTCATCGCCTATGACGCTGATTTTGAGCATGCTATTCTCTTTTCTAATGGTATGTGTGTTCTTTGTCCGGAAATAGTCCCTGTTTGACTTCTGACCTATAGTGCCTTACGGCGCGCTTGAGATCCCTACCCAATTCCGCATACTTCTTGGCGAAGGTAGGATTGAACTGGTCGAAGAAACCCATCAGATCATGAAGGACCAACACTTGACCATCACAAGCTGCACCAGCACCGATTCCGATTGTGGGTATCTGTGAGTCTGTGGTGATTTCCTCGGCAAGCCGAGCCGGGATCCCCTCAAGAACGATGGCGAAGCAGCCAGCCGCTTCAAGCGCCTTCGCATCGTCTAAAATTTGAGCCGCTTCCGATCGTTTTCGACCATGCACACGAAACGACTCGCTTGTCTGCGGCAACAAGCCCACGTGTCCCATCACAGGAATACCATCGGCAACGATAGCTTTAATGCTTTCCAGCTTCTTACCCTCCGGTTTCACGGCGTCTGCGCCCGCGCCGCGAAGCAATCGGGCATTTCCGACCGCTTCCGAAGGGAATTCATACGTGCCGTAAGGAAGGTCGGAGACAATAAGGCATTCCGTGTTGCCGCGTGCAACAGCGCGTGTGTGATGAAGCATGTCCGCCATTGTAACAGATCGGGTGTCTTCAAAGCCCAGCACTACCATTCCAAGCGAGTCTCCAACGAGAATGACGTCAAGTTCTGCATCGTTCAGAACCCGCGCCGTTGGGCAATCATATGCCGTCAGCATGACAATTTTCTGACTGGCTCGTTTCATTGATTGGATGATTTCGACAGTTTTCTTCATCTCTGCTTCGCTATGGTAGTATTCCGACTTTTCTGGTGTTTGGTCTCTTAATCGTGAATAATCTCGCTTCTAAAGTCCGGCACCAAGCGCAAATCGCTACCGAAACAAACTCTTATTTCAAAATGGCGATACGGCCCACGGATTGTGTCTCATGACCGTTGGAGACAGCAAAAATCTTAGAAATATAAGTGCCGTTGGCAAGCGGTTCCCCTTCTTCATCCCTGCCATCCCACATCAATTCGTTATATCCTCTCTTGGTCGGGGCGTTTTCAAACCGGCGTATGCGGCGCCCAGACGTTGTATAGATTGTGATGGAAACTTCATCGGCATCCCGACTCAACTCATAGGTAAAGGTCGTTCGACCTCTTGAGGGGTTGGGGTGGCTGTAGAGGGAACGAATTTCGATTGGAGGACTCTTTTGTCCGGAATCGATATCATCAGATCTAATGAGGATACTCGCGTCAAGATTCGAGAGCCACGTAATCTCCTGCTCAATCTTTTCAATCACACTTGCTTCAAGCGTGTTGTTGGAATAGCCAAAAACCGGGACGAATGCTTCAATGGATTGAACAACCGGCAGCATCAAACTAGACAACTCAATAGCTTTATCGAGTTTTTTGCGAATGTAATCTTCTGCCCCAATTTCATAGCCAATGACTACCGCTTCAACTAGACGTATACGACTTTCAAAGAACAGTGACCATAACAGCATGAGATTGACCGTATCACTTAGGTCAGTGGCTTCCTTCGGAGAAGCGGGAATGGCGATTTCTTGCGCCCTAGCTACTTCGTCAACGGCGCTTTGCTGTTGATCTAGTAAACTGGTATAACGCCCGGCTGCATAGCGAGCTGCGTCCAGGTCAGGAATTGAGAGTATGTCCTCGACGGCGCGCATTCCGATGATATCCCAGAACCGAGTTGCGAACCCCCTAGAGCCGTTGCCATAATTCCCGGTAACAGACATTGAACCAGCATAATCCCCAAAATAGCTAGACAGCGTCCATGAGTTTATTCGCAGTGCTTTGAGAGCCAGCCGGGCAGCATCTGAACCTATGCGAGTCGTCAAATCATTTTCGAGCAATTTCACATAATCTACATCAATGTCCCAGTTTAATCGTGCGCTCAAAACGCGATCCAAGCGCCCAAATCCTTGGTGAGCTCCCTGAACCGTGAATCCCCCCAACCCCAAAACATCCGGGTCGTTTGCGAGTTGGCGCACGCCCTCGGCAAACAGATCTCCTTCGACCATCCAAAGCGGCATGACTTCTTCAACATCGTGTGAAAGCACAATGAAATGATGCCCTAATTCGCCATATACTTTCAGTTGCTTAATCGAGACCTCGGCGTCCGCGACAGGTTCTCCATCTACGCCCCATTTCTGAGAAAAGATTGTCCCCTCCGGCAATTGTCGAATATAGTTGCTCTCGGGGTCTTTAAGCCAACTCCTGTCATAACCGGTGATGAAGAACTTGAAGCCGGGGCGAACTTCGCGAGCCGCGTTGACAAGCGTAAAATAAAGCTGCCAGAGAAGGTGCTGCCCTCGTTCTGAACGATCGCCGCACTCCGGGCAATTGCAAGCTCGGGTCTCGTTGCCCCAAGACCGAAAATGAAAACCGGAAAGCGTGGGATAGGTGTACACGATCTCCTTTACTAGCTCGCGCATGAGATTGTGTACTTCGGGTTTAGACCAACAAAAAGGAAGGTAAGATTCCCTGTTTCGAGATGTGCCATAAGCCACCGGTGGTCCGAACAGATTGGGGCGATCCTTTATGAGAGCTTCTGTGGCTTCGCCGGTGACGTACATGAAAAGGTAGGAGTCAATGCCCCGACGGTAGAGCGCATCAAACCGATCTCTCATCGCCTCGATACGATCTTGACGCTGCGGTCGCGGTTCATCTTGCCAAATCTCAAACTCCTCGGAATCAATATACTTGAACGCAGTACCTAATCCGTCGTCTATCCCCGTACCCTTCCAAACGCCTTCAGCGCCACTCATATTGATTCGATTCCTGGCGAGTCGGACAGGATCCTCGGTTTCCAATACTGCTCTCACGGGATAAAAAGGACGTGATTTCTCGTCAAGATAGGGGAGACTCAAATTTCGCGAATTAATCACGAGGACGTCAAGGTGAACGGGCGAAAGCCCCGTCAACGATGCAATGCACGCTTCAACGAATCCATATGCCCCGTGAATAACTCCTCGTTCGGTGTGTGCACCGATTACAAGAATGCTCGCCTCATTAACTTCGACCGTTTTAATCTCATACCCTTCGATTCCAAGATCAGCGTCTATTTCTATCGATAGAGCGTCGATAGTAGGATTTGACGTTGGCGTTCCCAGTACAACCACAGTTGGCGTGGTAGTCGATTCACGGTTGGTAACGATTGGCAGCTCGACCTGAGTGAAACTGTGGATAAAAGACTGAATCTCTTGGGCAGCAAATTGTTCCTGTTCCGATGCGGCGGAGCCAATCTGAATAGTTGCCATCGCCTGTCCGGACCGAACAATGGGAATGTCCGCTGCGGTTGTGAATCTTGAGGAAATGCACAAGACAGTGAGTACAAATATGATTTGACGAACCGCAGCACCTCGCATGGAATGAATTGGACCAATCGTTGATGTAGAGTCTCAAATAGAATTCCTGAAAATCGAGTCCCTCTTGGCGATAGCATAGCACGATTGGACGGGGAAAGGCAACGGAAAACGGAACTTGGAACACCATCTTACTCACTATGTTAAACTTACTTTTAGATTGACATTGTGGGACGTGCCGATATAATTGGGAGAAGCTCATTGTCACGTGCGTCATTGGTTGATTGGGAGGAGTGAATCAGTGCCTAAAACGGCCTAAAAACTTGGTCTACAAGGTTGATGCTTGTGAAAGATGAATGCCATTTCCACGTCACGGTTTGCAAGTGTCGTCTGTTTCGATTCCCTCCCTCGTCTTACAACTTTACTACCAAGGCGACACACTACTGTCAAGTATTAACCAGACGCTCATACTATAACATGAGCCAAATTTTCCATCAGCGAGGAGTCTGTATATGTCAAAAGTTCAAGTCGGTATGATCGGTTGCGGCGGCATGTCCGGTGGTCACGCCGGTCGATTAAGAGTTAATCCAGATGTCCGGATTGTCAGCGTTTGCGATATTAACACAGAAATCACCGGTCGTTATATTGAGAATCACCTCAAAGAAATCGAGCCGCGTCCCCAAGAGTATGATGACGTGGGACGAATGCTTGGCGAAACTAAGCCGGATGCAGTGGTCATTGTCACTCCGCACGCACTTCACTTCCAGCAGGGCATGCAGGCTCTTGATGCGGGATGCCATGTCTTGATGGAAAAGCCGATGGTTACGGCTGCTGATGACGCTTACGCGCTTGCTAAGAAGGTTGAGGAGACCGGAAAGGTATTTGTCGTCGGTTACAATACACCTTGCGCAGCAAACTTTTACTACATACGGGAGTGCATCCGCAACTGCGTATTTGGTAAATTGGAACTCGTGACCGGCTACCTTACCCAGGATTGGAAAGGCGTAACCAAGGGTACGTGGCGGCAAGACGCAAAACTCGCTGGCGGCGGTCAAGCATACGACAGTGGAGCGCATATACTCAATAGCCTATGCTGGTCGGTCGAATCGAACGTTGCAGAGGTCCATGCTTTTTTGGATAATCAAGACACACCCGTTGACGTCAATTCGTCCCTTAATATCCGTTTTGAAAATGGCGTTCTTGCCGGCATTATGATTAGCGGCAACTGTCCGAGCAGCGGTTCTCACATGGCATATGTCTTTGAGAACGGGCGAATAGACGTGGATGGATGGGGCAGTTCATGGATTCAGGTGTGGGACGGCGCTGAACGCCTCGATTCGCCTCCGATTACCGAGGAGATGAACGCAGGTTCGCCGGACGACAATTTAATTGATGCTATCTTAGGGCGCGCCGAGCCGCGTACCAGTGCTCTGAACGGCATAATTCAGTGTGAGTTGATGGACGCTATCTATGAATCGGGACGAACCGGACAAATTGCGCGTCCAAAGCGCCGTTAGGTTAAACTCACAGAGCAGTCCCTTCGTTCAACCTGTGGAGTCTAGCGACGTCAAAAGTATTGTCGACATTCTGATTCTGAAGCATCCTGTTCGTCCTTCCGTGTACGCCTAAGTGCCTGTTTGAAAAATACACTTGTAGGGTGCGATCAAAGGAGCGAAAAGCGACTGCGATAGAGATTCAATTCATTGCCCGTCCTAGGTTCCGGGGGTTTTACTGACCAGCAAGTGAACAGATAGTGAGCGATCAAGTGAGTGAATAGCGAACGCGATAGAGTTCCCATAGTGATCCACTAGCCACTAGTCACTAAACACTTACATGTTTTCTTTGTTAAGCCCGCTGTTCTCGTGGTAAAATACGCGAATCGGAGTGTTAAATGAAACCATTTCGACCATCTGCGTTCGAGGATGTCGTGGGGAGATGCGTCATGACGGATCGGCAGTCGGCATGGACGAGGCAATTCGAGACTATTGAACCGTGAAATAAAACATCGCGGCAACGCCGTAAACTCGTACGGACACGGATTGTGATGAGAATTGCGATTATGGGTGGGACATTCAACCCCATTCACTACGCACATTTGTTGAGCGCGGAACAGGTATATGACCGGTTGGACTTCGACAAGATTCTCTTTATCCCGTCCGCACGTCCACCGCATAAGGATGACGGCGAGATTATTGACTCGGAGCATCGCTTTCAAATGGCGCTCTTGGCAACATCTGATAATGCCCATTTCGACGTGTCGCGAATAGAATTGGATAGGACGGGCCCCTCATACGCCATTCAGACGGTAAAGGAACTACAAACGCTCTATGGGAGCAGCTGTGAATTGGCGTGGATAATCGGCGCGGATTCCCTGATTGAGTTCAAGATTTGGAAGAATTTTGACGAACTGCTGGACATTTGCCATTTCATAGCAACCACGCGCCCAAATTACAATCTCGACAACGTGCCCCCGACACTACGCAACCGTGTTCAAATTATTCCAATTACCGGAATTGATATTTCCGCGACCAAGATTCGCCAGCACGTCAATGAGAGAGTGTCAATTCGATACTTGGTGCCGGAGGCAGTCCGGCTGTATATTGTCCAGCACAATCTATACAGGTGATTTGGGAGGAGTGGATGAATGGAAAGACATGGTTCACGAATCATAAGAAAGCACAAGTAGAATAGAAGATTGGAAGGATTAAAGAACGGAAGATTGAGGGATTGCTGTCCTCTCTGTTTTGGGAAATTGGAGGCCAATGAAAGCGCAGTGAATGCCCTGCAGGATCGTGAAAAAACGTGTTATCATGAGAGCTAGGTTTTCGATGAAATGGGCGTGCGTTTCAAGAGCCGGGGGTGATCGTATTGAAACATAAATGCAGCATCTGCGGGCAATCTTATGAGTTTGAATATGGAAAAGGCAAGGATCTGCCGCGGCATTTTCCGTTCTGTAGTCCCCGGTGTAAAGCAATTGACCTGAACAAATGGCTCAACCAAGAGTACCGGATAAGCACCGAATTGGCAAACACGAAGTTCATGACGGAACAGGAGCGCGAGGTGTTTGCACGGCTTTTGGTGGAGACGGGCGAGGTTGACGAATCGAGTGATGAAGATGAAGGATGACAACACCAGCATAGCGGAGTTACTCGCACATCCAAAGAGCGTTCAGATTGGTGCTTACCTTGAAGCTAAGCTGGAAGATAAGCGATACCGCCATGTTCTATCCGTGCGTGACACGGCGGTGGAGTTGGCGGTCAAATACGGCGCGGATCCGCAAAAAACGAACCTTGCTGCAATGTTGCACGATTGCGCGAGATGGATGGACACGCGTCAGCTATTCGAAGCCGTCGCTGACTACCAGATTCAACTTGATGAGTTTGAACGAATTAACGCATCCCTGTTGCACGCACTCATCGGAGCCGAACTCGCGCTTGATATTTTCTCCGTCGGCGATGAGGAAATCCTCAGCGCTGTTCGGAGCCATTCCAAGGGCAACAGGTCAATGACGTTAGTTGACAAGGTTCTGTTCGTGGCGGATTTCTCCGAGCCGAATCGAACATATCCGGAGGCGAGGACGGTGCGGAAGATTGCCAACAAAAATCTTACTCAAGCGGTATTCGAGGTGGCACGGTTCAAAATCTCCAATCTCCTTGACAAACGGAAAGTCATTCATCCGGATACCCTCGCCGTCTACAATGATGCGTTGCGCGAGATTGAAAATTCACGAGTTGCGAATGAAGCTTAGGAGGAAGGACCTTGGCAGAATATCCTACAGTGGATATCGTACAAGCGGCAATTAGTGCCGCGCTAAACCGACGCGCGCGTGATCCCGTTATATTGGATCTGCGGGAGTTGGGATCTTTTACCCATTACTTCGCAATTTGCAGTGGAACATCCGATATCCAAGTGGAAGCGATTTCCGACGCGGTCTTGGACGAGTTGGAAGAGAAATGGAACGTGCGGCCCTGGCACCGCGAAGGCGTACATCAGTCGGACTGGGTTTTGTTGGACTATGTTGACTTTGTCGTGCACATTTTTCTTGATGAAAAACGGAAGCACTTCAATCTTGAGCGGCTTTGGATTGAAGCGCCGACGATTGAGGTGCCGGACGTCGAAGTCGGTGCGGACACAGAATTTGATTCGTATGATAACGAAGAATCAAACTTCTGAACCCGGAGAGTTACCGGCAACTTAGTCGATGCGCGCCGACCTATTAATTCCCTCCTTTTGACCAACCCCATCGGAACTCGCGGTTCTGCCATCTATTAATTCCAAGCAGATGTTAGGACTTCCTTCCACCGGTGGATGGTAGCCGTTGTCGATTACAACGCTGAGCTAGTTATTTCTGTTAAAGAATCCTTACGACGGGCCGAGAGTCTTACTATAGATTCTCGATTAATCTCAGAGAAGTAATTGTGTTTTCTTGGGGAGTGAATCCCCATCCCCTGAGGCATTAGGCGATGACGGCATCTCTGTCCATCAACTGAACGGTTAAAACAATCGAGCGATTAGATCAAGCGACTGATTAGGGTGCGCGATAGAATTCCCAGTGCGATAGAGATCTTCACGCGATGGAGATCCCTTTCTAACCGCACCGGTACCCAACACTAACCATTTTTTTGGAAAATAAACCATTTAGTTAGTGGTTCCTACCAAATCATGCACCAATAATTGCCATTGTCTTCTCAAGGTTCTTGATTCCCGCAGTTGTTCCGATTGCCGTTACGCATGTCGCACCGGCCGCCGAGGCGAGTTGACACGTGCGTTTCAAGTCCCACCCCATCACGATTCCCGCGAGGAATCCCGCGACGTATGCATCCCCCGCCCCTGTGGTATCAACAACGTCAACCGCATACGCTGGAACATGAATCTCCTCCGTGCCAGTACGAACGTAGCTTCCGTGTTTTCCCATTTTCAACCCGACAGTTTGAATTCCATAATCCATCAGGAAGTTCGCAATATCCGGCGGCGAATCGAGACCGGTGAGTTGCTCGGCTTCTTCGATGCTGGGCAAAAATATGTCGACGTACGGCAAACAGGGTTCCAATGTGTCCAGCCAATTTCCCGACATGTCCCATACCGTGTCCAGTGACGTCAACAGCCCCGCTTCTTTGGCTTGGCGTAGGATGCGCGCCGTAGGTTCGCCATCCAGTCTCGGCATTACAAGGGAGCCGGCAACATGCAAGATTTTGCACGACCGAATCAAATCCAAATCGACATCATCCTCCGACAAGACACGGTTCGTTCCCATATAATGCAGGAAACTCCGCTCACCGTCGGACGCGACCGAGACAAATGTGGCTGGCGTGTTAGTATCGGCATCGCGCATCATTGCGCGCGTATCCACTCGATTGTCATCCAGAATCTGCAGCACAAAGTCGCCGAATGTATCTGTGCCGATTCTACCCATTGCTCCGACATTGACACCCAGCTTGGCTAGGGTGATAGCCGTATTATTCGCGCCGCCGCCCGAGTGCATTTCGAGTTCGTCAAACACCATCAATCTTCCCGCTTCCGGAAAACGATCGATTGGGCGGCCAATCATATCAACCACGAAAATACCGAGACATATAACGTCCATCCATTCACCTCGTATCGTACGTGTACCGAGAAACAGCGGGGACTTTTGGGCTACGCGATGCTAATTGCGTTCGTGTTTAGTTTAGTCGTTGGTTGCTATTCCAATGTTTCCATCATGTCAGAAAAGTGTGTGGTTACGTGTTGCCTAGGATGCTAATCCCTGTGCGACATAGAATTGCCTCTGCGGAGGTCTATGTAGTTCCCATGCACCATGCACCACCCGACGAGCATGCATCGGGCACGCGTTATGGCAAGTGAAGCAAATGGCGGTGATAACGGTTTACTATTCTGATGAACCTTCATCTCTGCCGAGATAGATGATTACAAATGTCTCATCAATTGCTTCTACGGGCTGGTCGAACTTCATTGACAAAAACGACTGGTTCATCCAACCGACCAGTTTCGGAACTTCATCCTCTGCGAGATATTGCAGGGTTCCTTCCCCTGCGAGGATTTGAGCAAACTGTTTTCGATCACCATCCAAATCTTGAAGCGAGGGTAGACGCTTGACTGGCACAAAGTCACCCTCTAGTGAAACGGTTGTGTTTGGAGCTATCGCACCAAGATGCACATACTTTCCATTGTAGACCACTCCTGCATTTTCAAGCACGTCGGGTAAATGATGTTTCACCCGAGTCAACTTCTCGTCTTGATTTTTCGTCAATGCCCATTCTGCCCTGCTTGGCGGCGCCGGAAAGTCGAAGAATGACTCAATACTATACGTTCGTGTCTGCCATGCGCTCAGGTCTGTTTTACAAATCTGTCCGGATTTCGATTCAACCAGATGCAGCGGCGGCGTAGATGTTTTCGTTAAGGGAGACACGTATGTTCCGCTCTCCAACAGGAATGATGACTTTGAGTCGGCAGATGCGATCGCTCCGATATAAGTTTGCAAATGAGCGCGAGAATCTTCCGAATAGACCGACAATAGTGAGTAGCGGCTAACGGAGACAGGAATCGAGAGGACATGTCTCGGCAGTACCGCAGCACAGGAGAAAAACACTATGATTAGAAAGCCGCCAATCCAATAGTGTTTTGTTCGCTCAGCATTTTTCCCCACCCACCATGTGTAGCCGCCGACACTAAGTAGACAAACCAACAAGAACAGTGACAACATACGGAGTAGTGGTGCACGCCCCGATGGAAGAGATTTTAACACCGCATGAATCTTTTCCGTGTCTCTGCGATATGGTTCATAGCGATCGTCAAGATGTCTTGGCGATTTACCGATTGATGTGAGAAACTGCGCCCGCAGCGGTCTACTCTTCAAGGATTGGGCGGCAGTAACAGCGTTATAATCGAAAGCCAAACAAACAATCTGCCCGCTGCCATATAATCGCCGTGATGCGAGTATCGGATGGCTTCCGTTGCCGAGGACCGTACCGCTCCCAATGCTGAGAATCTGGGCGTTGTCTCGCAGTTTGAAGTCGATAAGGTTAATAGGGAAGCCTGAGTGTCCCCCTAACCCGGCGAGTGATACAGGCAGATGGGACGCCGTTTGTAATTCACCAAGGTATACGGGGAGCAAGGGGGCGAAAAAACTGTCTCGCAGGAACTGTAGGTTATTCCCGCCCGAGATGAGCAGAGTGCCCCCATTGCGAACCCAATCGAGTAGAGCGGACTGTTGTGTCGTCGAGATACGGTTCGCTGTCAGAGATACGCCGCGAATCACGACAAGATCGATCGAATCGTAGCCTATCCAATTGAGCGGCAAATGCTTTTGTGACGCAGGATGAAGGACAAACGTGCGCGTTTCTTCACTGCTATCAAACTGTAGCCCATGCCAATCATCCAATACATCATGCCCCGGCGGCGTCAGTGCAAGAATAAACAGGTCTTTTGTTTCTTTCGGGAAGTCCGGAATAATCTCACGTGCAACTTTTACCTGACCTTCATGATTGACAATACTTACCATCATCTTGGTCGAAGTGCCGGGTTGAAAAACGTGAAGCGTATAACGTCGCCGATCGGTTCGCGTTAAGGTGACCGGCGTCGAGTAGTTTTGTATGGTTTCTCCCGATAACAGGTTGGCGACCTCTACTTCGAGTTCGCCAACAAACGAGTCATGTTCGTTCTCACTCACCACCAAGAGTTGCAAGGGTGCCCATCTACCACGCTTATAGTAACCATCAAACCCAAATTCGATGGATTCAATCGCAATCACACCGAAGGCAGAGGGGACTGTTGTCAGAAATAGGCATATTATGACATTAAGTTTGCATGGCTTTGTGATTCGAACTGCGTTCCTCCATTTGTGACTACTATTTGTCCACTCTTCCATGTCCGCGTTCCCATTTCGTCGATTCCTACTCGTCAATCAGGGGATGTAATGATTTGTGCTAAATACTAAGGAACATTCTGAAGTCACCTGATTCTTAAGAGCCGACGATCGCCAAATCGCTCGCTTGATTTATTCGCGCCTTCGATGCTTCAACACTGCAAATGATAGTAACACAAATGTCTATTGGAGTTTAGACGAAGTCCCCCATAAAGTCAAACAGATTTTAAGGGACGTACTTGGTTCTTCCCTATACACCTTACTTAAACCATCTGCCTCGAGACCGAGGTAGATTGGCGGGCAAAATCCGACGATTTCTGTTTACTAGAGGCCCGAAACGGGGTAAAATTTTCACCGGCTATATCCGAGATGTGCAGGAACTCGCTTACAAATTCAATCATCATCATATTCGCCGGTAAAGATGTGAGGTACTACGACCGATAGCGCAAAGAGACACTGTACAAGGGGAGCTAAATTATGGATAGTGCATGCCTGCAACATTTATTGACAGACGAAGAACGAGCGGCGTTTGACCGAGACGGATTTATGGTTGTTGAAAACGCACTTCCGGACTCGATGGTGAAAGATTTGAACAGGGCCGTGGATCGTATTGAAGGAGAGGTGGATTTCATCGGGAAAGACGATATATTTCTGGAACTGGTTGATTGGCCAACGGTGTTTCCGAAGGTGTTCGGGATTCTCGGTTGGAACATTCACATTTATCACACGGTTGCGCTCTCGAGGCCTCCGGATACGGAGGAGAAACGACGCCAGAAAGCGCGTCTTCCGTGGCATCAGGACAGTGATCGGGTTAATGCCGATGTTGCGCCGGGACCAACAATGCGAATCTCATTGAAGGTAGGTTATCTCCTGACGGATCTCACGAAGAAGGGACATGGCAATCAGTTATTTATCCCCGGAAGTCATCTCAAACGACAGTTGGAATGGCCGGCTGATGGTGTATCGAATCCTGAAGGAGTATATACCCTTCAAGCGCCGGCGGGATCGGCGGTCCTCTTCGAGCAGCGCATCTGGCATACAGGAAGCCCAAATCTTTCCAATATAACGCGAAAAACCCTGTATTACGGCTACAGTTACCGCTGGTTCCACCCACGGGATGAGAGAACCGTATCGCACTACATGGAACGTTCCGACCCAATTCGTAGACAGTTGCTAGGGGCAAAAACCAAATCTCTAGGACTCACATCACCCCAACCGGAAGATGTTCCCCTCCGAGCTTGGTTGCAGGAACACTTGGGTAAAGAAGCAGTCGCGGATAAGTATACGCGCTTGGTTGGCGGACTCTCGGTGTCGTTTGCGCGGAATCCGGATGACCATTACGCCGTGCGCGTGTAATTGGAGCCGAGCAATACGCTCGGAGGGAGCCAAACTGAGTAAGACGTGCGCCGCGCTCGGAGAGAGTGCGGTCTTTGGATCGGACTGACGGTGACGTTAAGCCCACATCTGAGGTGATATCTTGTCATTCAATTGTTAGTTGGTGAATTTTAATAGCAGAGGCAGTAACGTTTGCCAATTCGTTGCACGGGCGCATTACTCAAGGCATTGGAGACATCAATGAATTCATCGAAACCGAACATTATCTTGGTCAACTGTGACGACCTTGGCTATGGTGATTTAGGTTGTTACGGATCAACTCTGAACCGTACCCCGACACTCGATCGCATGGCACAAGAGGGAATAAGGTTTACCGACTTTTACATGGCGTCGCCGGTGTGTTCTCCTTCTCGCGGCGCCATGATGACGGGGTGCTACCCTAAGCGTATTGGATTCGCGGACTTCGATGGAAAAGTCGTACTGTTCCCCGGTCAGCGTGTCGGTTTAAATGCGGACGAGATTACTGTGGCGGAGATACTCAGGGAGCAGGGCTATGCGACGATGCTAGTCGGAAAGTGGCACTGCGGTGATCAGCCGGAATTTATGCCGACGCGCCACGGGTTCGATCACTACTACGGCATACCTTACAGTAATGACATGGGCAGACAACCGGGTCGCGAGAATCGGTTCCCTCCGTTGCCGCTACTATGCGATGGAGAGGTAATTCAAGAACAGCCCGACCAAGCGGCGCTTACCGAACGTTATGTGGAACAAGCGGTGCGTTTCATCCGAAACAACCGTGAACAGCCGTTTTTTCTATATTTTGCTCACATGTATGTCCATCTGCCCATCTATCCTCCCGAGGCGTTCCTGAAACAATCGGAGAACGGACGATACGGCGGTGCGGTCGAGCACATTGACTGGTCAATGGCGGTATTACTGAATGAACTTCAGCGGTTGGGATTGGATGACAACACTTTGGTTGTTTTCACCTCAGACAACGGTTCGAGAGGCTCTGAAGGCGGCAGCAACTCTCCCCTGCGCGGACGCAAAGGGACAACATGGGAAGGGGGACAGCGCGTGCCTTGTCTGATGCGCTTTCCCGGGAGCATTCCTGCGGGAATTGTAAACAGCGAGATTGTGACCGCGATGGACTTTCTACCGACGTTTGCGGGATTGGCAGGGGCAAACGTGCCTTCTGATCGGGCGATTGACGGTGAAGATATGCGCTCTCTCATGTTCGGGGAGAGCGGCACAGTTTCGCCGCATCACACCTTCTTCTACTATTCCGGTGAAAATATTGAAGCTGCACGTTCGGGGAAGTGGAAACTTCACGTCCGCAAGAGGGACGCTGAAATACGTGAGTTGTATGACCTTGAATCGGACATCGGCGAGACGTACAATTTATATGACCGGCACCCGGACGTGGTAACGGCGTTAGAAGCCGAGATCCAAGCCTGCCGGGAGGATATCGGGGACAAAGCGGTTGGGGCAGAAGGCGCCAACTGTCGTCCGATTGGCGCGGTCGAGAATCCGGAGCCTTTAACCAAGTACAATCCCGACCATCCTTACATCATTGCCATGTATGACCTGGAGGATGCCGGTTAGAGACAGTCATCGGTCCGACCGAGAGCGTCTGGCTATCGGTCGTTGGATCGAGACAATCTGTTGCCGTCCTGGTGTCTGGCGTTCGTGGAGTTCCGGCGAATGCAGAATCCCCTGAAAGTTAAAGAAGCAATCGTCCCTATCAACTACCCTATTTTCCGCCCATCCATTTTGCTCTTACACGTTCCCTCCGTAACATCAATTTTCCCAGTTGGCTGTGAAAGTTGACCCTATAGTCAACTCCATTCATATCTACACATATGTCCGTAGCTGCGATCAGCTGAGTGGATACTGAGCGATCAAGTGAGTGAATAACGAACGTGATGGCTAATCCCGGTAGAGATCCCTTTCTGACCGCACCGACGAGACTGGATAGATACCGGCTTGATTATACGGCTCGTTTTCAAGCCTTATGTCCTCGTTCAGACAGATGTTTCCGGATATTTGCCGCTATCGCGTGAGTAATTCCTTTTACGCACAGTAATTCGTCTAGGCTTGCGCCGCGAATGTTTTCGATAGACTCGAAATGCTGCAGTAGCGCCTGTTTGCGTTTGGCGCCTACGTTTGGAATCTCGTCCAGCACGGAGTGGCTCAGTGCACGACTGCGCAGATTGCGATGGTAGGCAAGAGCAAAGCGGTGCGCCTCATCTCGCAGACGCTGGATAAGATGAAGGGTTGGATTGTCATAGCGGAGCACAATCGGATCAGACTGTTCGGGAAGAAAAATGTGCTCAAATCGTTTGGCAAGCCCAATTATTGGAAGATGGTGAAGGTTAAGAGCCTCTAGCGCTTCGCAGGCGGCGCTTAGTTGTCCCTTACCGCCGTCGATCAAAACAAGATCGGGCAACGCGTTTTCTTCAATTGCGCGGAGCATCCGCCGACTCAGCACCTCATTCATCATCGCAAAGTCGTCCTGACCTCGTACGGTGCGAATCTTGAAACGTCGATATTCCGACTTGGCGGGGTCGCCATCCTCCAGCACTACCATAGAGCCGACTGCAAACTGTTTTCCGAGATTGGAAATGTCAAAACCTTCGATTCTTTGGGGTGGACGAGGAAGATTCAACAATTCCTGCAATTCAATCAACGCAGGGTTGTCCCCCGCTTTATAAACGACATGCGTTTCCTTTTGATCCAGAATGAGCTCGGCATTCTTCGATGCCATCTCCACTAGCCGGCGCATTCGGCCTTTCTTCGGGATGTGCAAGTTTGTGCCGCTGCCTCGCTTCTTGGATAGCCATTTTTGGATCGCCTCCGGCATCTCGGTCTCATTGGGCAACACAATTGTTTTGGGAATGAACGAGGCATTTTGATAGTATTGTTGCACAAACGCTGTCAACGATTGTACCGGCAATTCTGAATCGACATCGTTCAGAAAGTAGTGTTCCCTATCTATCAACTTTCCGTCACGCACCATCAACACTTGAGCGCACGCTTCCGTCCCGTTGTAGGCGATTCCGATTACGTCCTCATCCGCCGCTGAAACAGTGTCTAAATTCTGTCTGGCGACTGCTTGGTTTACCATTTCTATCCGGTCACGATACTTGGCAGCTCCCTCGAAATTTAACGCTGAGGCGGCCGACTCCATTTTCTCTTTCAGTTCTTGAATGACCTCCCTCGTGTTGCCGCTCAGAAACCTGCACACGTTCTGAACAATTTCATCGTATTCGGCAGTGTCAATCAGGTCGGCACAGGGACCGGGACAGCGGCTGATATGATAGTCCAAACAAACTCGGTAGGGATTTTCTGACGTTTTCAAGTCTAGACCGCATGTGCGGATGGGGAAGACTTTGGTGAGTTGTTTGATCGTCTGACGAATTGCTCGGACGTGCACAAATGGGCCGTAGAATTTGGCGCCGGAGTTGTCCGTATGACGCGTAACGCTCAGCCTTGGAAAAGGCTCTTGAACGGAAATTTTCAGATAGGGGTAGCGTTTGTCGTCCTTCAGCTTGACGTTGTAGCGCGGTTGATGTTCCTTGATTAGATTGTTCTCAAGAATGAGAGCTTCCACGCTATTTGCGGTAACTACATAGTCTACGTCATTGACGTAGCGCATCATTGGCTTAGCCAAGAAATCTGGCTTGGCTGAAGACTGCGAATAAGAGGCCACGCGGTGGCGCAGAGACGAAGCTTTGCCAACGTAGAGGACTTCCCCCTGTACATTCTTCATCAAGTAGACACCGGGGCTTGAAGGGAGATTTTTGAAAGGACTAGCCATTTGAAGATTTATCCGCCTAATTAGAAAGCTGGACGAGATAATATATAGGATGAGGCAGCAAATGACGCGGGCTTAAGCCAATGGCACGCGAAATCGTGTGAAACTGTGTTCTTGAGGTATAGCGGTTGAATGCAAAATTGATTCATAAGGGTAACAGTCCTAAGGCATCAGGTTTTTCAAATACCGCACGATAAATCTTTCTTCCTTCTGCTAGATACTTCAGCTCAAAGTTCGTTTGAATATGCTCTTTCTGAATGCGCATCAAGGTCGATTCAACAAGACATGTTGATTGATTAATCCTGAATCGAATTTCATCGAAGTATTCGCCGCAATCCGTCACAACGTAGAGGCGTCCAGTGCTTGAATAGAGAGAGCGCTCAATGCCTCGCAGCCATATTTCATTCCTAAAGAGTCGGCGCTTGTGCTGGCGTTTTTTTGGCCAGGGGTCGGGAAAATAGACATGATAAGCTTGTACACCCTCATTCCGGATATAGCACTCGACAAACCGTACAGCGTCACTCCAGGCCAATCGCACATTCGGAAAGAGCGGACCTTCCAATCTACCTGTACGGAGACCTGTATGTTTGATGTGCTTCTGAAATCGCTGTTGTATCCGTCGAACATACTTCGGCGCGCGCTCTACACCTAAGTAGTTGGTTTCCGGGTGCTTCCTTGCGGCTTCAAGTAGAAAGCGACCCTTTCCGCATCCAATCTCAATCTCAACTGGGTTCTCATTCCCGAAGATCGCTTTCCAGCAGATTGGGGGACGAATGTCATCCAGGCTAGTTTTTGCGCCGCTATCAAGGTCAAAAATGCAGGAATCGAACTGTGTGAACTTGTAGTATGTTTCGTTGTAACGAGGCTCTTCGTTCATTTCTAGGTTGAAGGGAGTCAAGTCGAGATGCGGCGCTTGCCCGTGTACGTTCCCGCATTGCTTGAGTTACTGAGATTGTCATGTTTCAGTGTCAGTGTTCTATTTCTGTCACACGCTGGGGACTGTCTTGATGTATAGTAACAGCGTTGAACAATGCTCCTATTAGACACGGGAGATTTGGGCCGTCCCGGTCATCGAAAATATAGCATAGCGGCCTCCAAAATTCAATACAAAGCAAATATCGTGCCTTAACAAACCAGTCAAGGATCAAGAAGCAAGTGTGGTTGGAGAGGTCGAATAGGTTATCGGATGGTGTGAAATTCTGCCGATTCGGGTGCGATCGACGGGGTTTCAAAATCGCTTTACAAGGGGCTCAGAACGGTGTATAATCCGAATTTTACGCACGTTGTCCATGAATCTCCCATCGACCTTTATTAATGTTCAAGCAAGTTGAAAGCACACTGAAGATCGCAGTAATTTGTTTATTCTGTTTGGGTGCCGCCGCTTCTAGTGTAACCGCAACGACTGCGGACATGGGCAAGCCGCTGTTTACCGAGATTACCTCGGCGGTAGGGCTAGAGAATACTTCCAAGCATTGGCCCTCCGAGGGTACCTATACCTTGCCTGAGATCATGGGAGGCGGGGTTGCACTTCTTGACTACGACAACGATGACGACCTTGACCTAATCCACATCCGATCTCTCCTTTTCCGGGAACCAACCGGCGAGATGGAGAAATCTACAACGGAAATTTTTAACGGGCTACAAAAAGAGCTTTTCTGGACACACTTTCGACTCTTTCAACAGCAGGCAAACGGTACGTTCTCCGATGTCACGGATGACAGCGGCTTAAACGATGCAGGTTATGGACAGGGGGTGGCCGTTGGAGACACCGACAACGACGGAGATTTGGACCTGTTTATTACCAACTATGGTCCCGATGCCTTCTATAGAAACAACGGCGATGGCACGTTCGTGAATGCTACGGAGTCTGCCGGATTTTCGGGCGGCGGTTGGAGCACGTCCGCCGCGTTTTTGGACTACGATGCGGACGGCTATCTCGATCTTTACGTTGCCCGCTATCTTCGCTTTGATCCCGCAGTCTCCTGCCAACGGCTAAGTGATGCGCGCGACTATTGCGGTCCTCAGAGTTTTGACGGCATACCGGATTCACTCTACCGGAATAACGGCGACGGCACTTTTAGCGACGTTACTACCGATGTCGGTATCGTTTCGTCAGACAAAGGGCTGGGCGTCGTATGTGCCGATTTTACCGCAGATGGCTGGGTAGACCTCTATGTTGCCAACGATGGAGAGGCGAACCGACTCTGGGTCAACTCGGGTTCGGGCACTTTTTACGATGAAGCCATTATGCGCGGCTTGGCATTCAATACGCACGGCAAGGCGGAAGCCAGTATGGGGGTCACTGTTGGAGATGTGGATCGTGACGGCGAGCTTGACTTGTTTATGACGCACTTTCATAGGGAGACCAACACCCTCTACGTGGCCTCGCCGTATGGGATCTTCAGCGATGCAACCGACAGTTCCGGTTTCGCGGGAATTGATTTGCCATTTACCGGATTTGGGTGCGGGATATTTGATTTCGATCACGACGCGGATCTTGATATCGCGCTTGTCAACGGGCGAGTGATGCGCGGTCCCGTCCTGCCGGGAGCCAACATCGGAAATTTCTGGAATCCGTACGCGGAGCCTAATTTGCTGTTTGAAAATAATGGACATGGGCAGTTCAGCGACGTAGGCGCGCGCGGCGGAAACTTCACCTCACAGGTCGAGATTAGCCGTGGACTGGCTTTCGGAGATATTGACCATGATGGCGACCTCGATTTTGTCGTCGGTAACATCTGGGGAGCGCCGCGGGTATTCCGAAATGATGCGCCTGAACCCGGCACACACTGGTTGTCGGTTCGAGCCATGACCGGAAACCGTGACGCCATTGGCGCGGAAGTGACGGTTGTGGCTGAGGGTGCCAAGTTCATTGGGCTTGTGCTGCCAGCCTACAGCTACTTAAGCAGTTGTGATTTCAAAGCGCATTTCGGATTGGGAGAGATTGAGAACATTGAGGCGATTGAAGTCGTGTGGCCCAATGGCGATCAGGAACAGTTCCGGGTACCCGGCGTTGACCGCGTAGTAACGGTTCGGCAAGGGGAGGGTGAATCCCTGGGAAGCTAAACTATACCTAACCGAATGACTGGCAACATCCTCGACTGTAGCGGCGGCAATCCAGCTAATAAATGCGAGGTGGAACGCACAGATGAGTAGCCCAATAACAGATGAAGATTGGGAAATTGAAACCACTGTTACCGCTGAGCAAGTGGATTTTTACCGAGAACACGGTTACTTAAAGTTCGGAAGAATTTTCACGAAGTCGGAGTTGAACGCATTGTGCGAGCATGTTGATTGCATGATTGCCTCGCTGCCCGAGGACAAACGACCGGAGCAGATGGATGTGCCGCATTTCGAAGATACGTTCCTGTTCAAATACTTGACGCATCCGTACGTTTTGGATGTTATAGAACGGTTCATCGGTCCGGATATTGTTCTGTGGTCAAGTCATTTTATCAGTAAACGTTCCGGTGACGGCTTGGCGGTGCCTTGGCATCAGGATGGCGTTTATTGGGGGAAGCGTTTAGAGCCAATGCGCGTCATCACCATGTGGTTGGCGGTTGACGAGTCCGGGATTACGAATGGGTGTATGCGAGTGATTGCCGGAAGCCATAAACTTAGGGATCGACGGTATGAGGAGGTTGACAACCACGACGAAAGCTTGTTCCATAACGAAGTTGTCGCGGATGATATCGACCCGTCAAAAATCGTGGATTTGGAGTTACAAATCGGAGAATGTCACTTCCATGACGGCTTTACCATTCACGGCTCCAACCCCAACACTTCTCAAAGGCGACGATGCGGCTACACCATGCGTTATATGCCTGCCACAGTGCGTTGCAACGATCCGGTGCTGAATCCCAGCCATCACATCTATCTCTTGCGCGGCGAGGATCGTACCGGCGGATCAAATATCTACACACCTTTGCCAATGATGGCATAAGTTTATAGACAAGATGAAGTATAGTCCTGCAGCAGGCGCGATTGCATTGTGTGGGGTGCGATTCGTCAGATGATTGATATCGCCATCGTTAATCCGAGTCGGTCTCCCGCGAAGTGTGCAGAGGTCGGCGTAAAAAAGATTGTTTCCACCTTCTACGAAGGAGTGCTGAAAAGCCATGAGTGGATGAGATGCCGTATACCGGCAGGAGCGGAGGATATTGAATATTATGGGCAATATCCGTGCGGCGAGTCTAGAGAATTGCTCCGGAATCTTCGCCAAGAGGCACATCGGGCAGGAATCGAGGTGCATCCGTATACTCTTGTGGCTGTAGCGGGCGTGTGGACGGGTTCACGTCGAGCGATCCCACGCCGTATTGTCCCAGATGGCAGGATACCCCGATTCGCGGCTGAGAATCCGGAGTATATGTCCAAAGGGAGAGACGGGAGAAGTTGGCTTGACTGGGAGGTCGGCGAACAGGTTTTGGGTTACGACATTGGCTACATGTCTCTAGCGTATCCTGAAGTCCGAGACTATGTCGGAACTGCACTTGTGGCATATGCGCAGGAATTTGGAGCAAATGGCGTGCAATTGGAATTTGTGCAAGTTTTGGCGGAGGGCGAGGAGGTGTGGCCTCTCGGATATGACGCCCCCGCTATTGCCGAATACACCGAAGCCCATGGAATAACCCCGCACCAAATTGAGGACGAGGACGAAGCGTGCACGCGCCTGCGTGCGAGCTACTACACTCAACTGATGAGAGAGTTGAGAGATGATCTGTCGAAGCTAGGCAGAAAGGTCGAAATTTCGGTCGCCACCGAGGGGATCTGGGCTGATCCGGACGGTGCCTACAAGCTGATGTTAGACTGGCCCACCTGGATTGACGAGGGGTTGGTCGATGCATTGCACCCCAGATTTTGGATCATAGACCCCCACTATCCGCTAAGTTACCCAAACAGCGACACCGGTTCATGGTACGTAGATCCGGCTAGAATCAGTAAAGAGATTTCCGCGGTGAAAGAGGTGGTTGGGGAACGGTGCCAGATTTACGGCACGGTGCTCGGGAAGAATGGTGGTGGTGGTGTACCGGTTAATGACGTAGTAGAGCGAACTCTCGCGGCGGCAGAGGCGATGATTGAAGCGGGTTCGGACGGTTTCGGCGTGTATGCGGATGAGCATGTCATGGCTGAAGATTCATTCTGGAGGGCAATCAACCAAATACACAAAAAAAATTTTTGAGAAAAAATTTTAAAATTTAGCTTTATTTCTGAAGCGACTTAGAAAAGTAGGATTGGAAGGCTGGAAGATTTCCTTCCACGCCATCTTCAAAATGTAGAGTTTGTTTTCTAAACTTGCTTGGTAGCCGTAGAACGATTTTGAGAATCGGTATTTTCCAAGGTCCAGACTCAAAGCGTCTACAAACAACTGGGGTTTCCTTTCACAACCACTGAGGTATGAATTATGAGCACTTTTTCCATGCATGATGTTCAGCAACATGCCGTACCTAGAGCAGCCGTAGCGCTCTGGTGGCTGGGGCAAGCGGGATTCATCATCAAGAGTCCCGCTGGGAAGATTATCGCGCTCGACCCGTATCTGACAAATTCTTGCAAGGCGCTTGGCGAGGAGGTCGGGTTCAACATGGATCGGTTGGTCCCCCCGCCTCTCCCGCCCGAAGACTTGGTTGGCATCGATCTCTATCTGATGACGCACAGCCACCAAGATCACTTGGATCCTGAAACGCTAGGAAGATATCGTGCCGCGGGCGGACAAGGACCTTACGCCGCGCCAGCGGAAACGATTGAAAAATTGGAAGAGTTCGGAGTGTCCGCCGACCAGATGACCATGGTTTGGCCCAACAAAACCTTCGCGGTGGGTGATATCACCGTGCGTGCGACGTTCGCAATCCCTTTCGGTGGAGATGACCTGACCCATGTTGGCTATCTCGCATTCATTTCAGGTGGGCCAACGGTCTATTTTACAGGTGACACCTCGTATCATGATCTGATTGCCACCAGTGTGGCTGAACATCAACCGGACGTGATGGTGACGGTGATTAATCCCGCCTTCCGGAACCTTGCTCCCGGCGAAGCGTCTCTGTTAGCGAAGCAGATTGATGCGAAGGTTGTTATTCCCTGTCACCATGACCTGTTCCCCGACAATCAACAACCGCCGCAAATGCTCCGCACCAACCTCCATATTCTCGACATTGGCGATCGATATCAACCACTCGAACACGGAAAACCGTATCTTTACCAACAGGGTTGAACCTCTGCCCCCGGTCATAAGCACGATATGTAGTATTTAGCGCTCCGGTGCGGACATCTTTGTGGAAGACAACCCGTCCGAACTACCTTGAGCACACCATTGGCGGACGCTTGCAACATTCATTGTTTCTATGCCGCGCAAGACCTATTCAGCGGTGGCAGTTGCCACGCAGACGATAAAAATTCAAGCCTTTGACATCCCGGCAATTGCCGAAGACGACGGTTTGCTGAAAGTGGAGATGTGCGGCGTATGCGGGAGCGATCCCCGCATCTTACAATGGACAGACCCCGAAAGATTCCCACTCATCATGGGGCACGAAGTCCTTGGCCACATTGAGGAGATAGGGAGTCAAGCGTCCGAAAGATGGGGCGTAAATAAAGGGGATCGAGTCGTCGTTGAGCACCTTTTTGGATGCGGACACTGCCGCATGTGCTTGATCGGCGAATACCGTTTCTGCTCCGAACACCTTGGTTACGGCGGCACCATTCCGTCAAGCGTCCCGCCGCATCTCTGGGGCGCCTACGGCGAATTCATGTATCTTGCACCTAATACACGAGTGCATCGCATCGCCGAGGATGTTCCGGCTAAAGCCGCTGTCATGACCTGCGCCAACATTGGGAATGGTATTCGTTGGGCGCGTACCAAGGGTGGTGTTTCCGTGGGGGAAACCGTGGTTGTCATTGGGCCGGGAGGTCCAGGCTTAGCTGCCATTCTCGCTGCACGAGAGGCAGGGGCTTCAAAGATTGTCGCGATTGGTCTCACTCAGGACGGTCATCGTTTCGAGGTTGCGAAACATTTTGGTGCAACCCATTTCGTCAATCTGCAGGTTGAAAATCCTGTGCAGAGGGTGCGCGAACTCACTGGGGGTGCGCTAGCCGATGTTGTGATGGACCTTACTGGCGCCACCAGTTCCGCGCCATTGTCGCTGGAATTGGTGCGCCCCATGGGTACCGTTGTATTGGGTTCAAACACGGGAGAGGCGTCGGTGCCCCTCGTAACCAGCAAAATCGCGGCGAAGGAAATACGCTATCAGGGCGTGAACACCCACGACACTCCTGCCGTAAGGGCAGCCATCAAACTCGTCGAGTCTCGCCGTTATCCTATTGAAAAGATGGTCACGCATTACTTTGGATTGGAGGACGCGGAAAGCGCTGTACGCGCGGCGGGAGGCGAGATTCGATTGGACGGTTTCATAAAGGGCGTGATTGTTCCCAATCTGTAATCCCGGTCTGTGGCATATGCGAGCATCGAGCATGATGGAGACCAGCAACTATATGCAAGGAATCCCGATATATGAGAAACTGGAGTAACCTTGAAAAATGTCGGATTGTCCGCTTAAACGCAACTCTATTTCCCATGAGCGAGTTTGAGGCCTCACTTTATGAAAAATATAACCTGAGACCGGTACAAGTAGAAGCCAATTCCCCGGACGAGATTGTCCCACACGTAGAAAGCTGTGATGCGCTTTTTGCCATCTCGGTCTCATTGCCGGAATCCGTCATTTCGAGTCTATCGCGTTGCCGAGTCATTTCAAGACTTGGTACCGGCACGGACAAAATTGATGTCGAGATGGCGACCCGAAAGGGAATCCTGGTGACGAATGTTCCCTACTTTTGCGTTGAAGAACAGGCAGATCACACGATGGCGCTAATGTTGGCGCTGGCGAGGAAGCTGCCACAGATGGCGCGGGCAATGTCTGAAGGCGCCTGGAGCCGCTCCAAACGACAATCGCGAAGCAACCAGCGCCTGTCTACGCAGACATTGGGGTTAATCGGATTCGGAAATTCGGCAAAAGCGACAGCGGAACGGGCAAGAGGATTTGGTATGCGTATCATTGCCACCCGCCGCAATATGAAGGCTCCCCGTCAGGAAGCCGACAATCTGGGAGTGGAGATGGTGTCCCTTGATAGATTGCTCAGCGAATCGGACTACGTGTCCTTGCACTTGCCGCTGACCTCCGAGACGTACCATATGCTGGATGAGGTAGAGTTGGGCAAGATGAAGCTGGGGGCGTGTTTGATTAACACCTCGCGCGGGGCGTTGGTAGATGAAACGGCGTTGGTTAAAACACTTCGCGATGGAAGATTGAGCGGTGCAGGATTGGATACATTTGAGCAGATAGATCCGTTCACCGAGGACGAAGCGCCGCCGGATCACCCGCTGCTTGAGCTTGACAACGTTGTACTTACACCTCATGTCGGCGCCTATTCCGTCCAAGCGTCACAGGATGTCTCCAGGGGCGGGATTCAGAATGTCGTGTCGGTGTTAAGCGGCAATATGCCTCTCGCCGAGAATATCGTCAACCCGAGTGTAACCCCACGGTTTCCCCTCGCAGATTACAATGATTCGCTTTTTGAAGATGGAACATTTCAAGACGCTTAGTGTCGTAACATTGGGAAATCTATAGCCGTTTACATTCATGTTTGCACATACGCAACAATCCCCCCTGTAGGAGCGATCTCCAGGTCGCGACTTCCTATCGCGAGCAGAGTTCGCTACTACGGAAGGCGTGCAGTAAATTACGCTATCATAAACGGAACATTGTAAGGCCTAAATGTATAATTCTTGGCTGTAACGACTATAATATTGGGTTAATTTGGAAAAATGGGATTGGATGAGTTGAATCGTTGAGTTTCGCTGTACTCAACCCAATCTACGAGCCAGACCGGGAAACGGCAGACAATGGACATAACGTGGGACTACGCTAACGCGCGTGAATACGTAAAACGAATTCATCATGGCATGCCGCCGGTTATCATCAGTGCCGCCGTGACGGGCGAGCACCAAAAGAGCGACAACCCGAGCGTGCCCGTGACCGCAGAGGAGCAGGCTGAAGAGGCGGCAGCAGTTTATGCCGCAGGTGCGCGGATCATCCATATCCACGCCCGTCAACCCGATGACCCAACAAAGGGCACTAATGATCCCGCCCGCTACCGCGAAATCAATGCGATGATGCGGGCAAAAGCGCCCGATATCCTCATAGACAATTCACAGACTGTTGCCGAACTCTCAACTCCTTCCGACGCATTGGTTGGATCTGCCTACTACTTTCGGTCGGCGCCGATTGAAGCGGCGCCGGACGTCATGGCGCTTAACGCGGGGCCCATGACATTTCGGAGAGGAGCAGCCTACACGGGCGGCACCGAGACGCCGAGCGCGGTATACGCCACGACCTTCGACCACACCGAGAGGGCGGCAATCCTAGCGCGCGAGCACGGAATCAAACCACAGGTGTTTCTCTACCACCCGGGTCATCTCGACATTTTAGATCATCTCATTGTGCGCGGTGCGTTAGACAAACCCTATTTTGTGCAGCTTGTATTCGGACAGCAGAGCGGCGTCGCCACTAGTCCGGACAACGTGCTATGGACGATCAGAAACCTGCCTGAAGATACCGTTTTCCAAACCTGTGCCTTGGGTCTGGAAGAGATACATGTGAATGTCTTTTCGCTTCTCTTGGGCGGCCATATTCGTACCGGGTTGGAGGATAGTCTGCTCTTCCAACAGAATGTGCCCGCCCAAAGTAACGTTCAGTTGGTAGAGCGTATTGTTCAAATCGCCACTGCGATAGGGCGGCGGATCGCCACCGCGGAAGAAACACACCAGATGTTGGGGATCAAACGAGTGAATAGCGAGTGCGATAGCAAATCCCATAACGAGTGAATAGCGAGTGATCAACTAAACGGATGGTCAAGGCCATAGCCAATCCTGATAGTAAATCTCGTGCGATACAGATCCCGCAGGTTATAGCAGATAACAATGAATCCATGAAAGAACTTTCTACAAATGACCAAAAATTACTCTGCTACCGACTATTCATACAAGCTCTAAATGATAGATCCATTTCTTAAGAGCCTGCTTGAAAAGTACATTTGTAGGGTGCGATCAACCGACTGATAAAGGAGGGCGATAGAGATCCCACCAGCCTCTAAAAGCCCCGGCGCTTGATCCGCTTTGAAAAGAGGAGACATTTCAATGTCCGTACCTACGACTAACGCCGATGGCAAACCGGCAATCGAGTTTACCGAAGAACAGAAATATATTTTTGATACACGCGGTTGGATAGCTATTCCCGATGTGCTGTCGGACGATGAAATCTTCGAGATGCGGGATTTTTGCTACCGGCTAAATACGGAGCCGGAACAGATACCGGAACATCACCGCTATCCGCTTGGAGGACCGCTTGAGAAATTGGCAGACCATCCGATTGTGCTCGGATTCATGAACGAGTTCGTATCATCAGGATACTCAAGCGAGGAGTGCTACGGTTTTCGTTTTGAAGGCACTTTTTTGACAATTCGATCCAAAGGACACGACAATTTTAATCCTCACGGAGGACGGGGGATGTTTACGTTTCCCGGCAATTCGCATACCTATCGTTTGCATCCCGGCAAGGCGCACAGCGGACTAACAAGAGTCGTATGGGAGCTGAATCCGGTTAAGAAACGCGGCGGTGGTACACTGTTCTTGACGGGAAGCCACAAAGCGGCTTTTCCTACGCCACAATCGGCCCACGATCGTGATAGTCCATTGTGGGAGGATTATAGCTGTCCGGCGGGATCGGCGCTCTTCTTTACGGAGGCGATTACCCACACCGGCGCTCGGTGGGAGGACGATGCTGTTGACCGAGTTTCCGTATTCAACTGCTATAACGTTGTTGGAAACAAGTGGCATAAGTGGGAACCTAACCCGAAACACCTCGCCGAGATGCCTTTCAAGCGCCAAACCCTCTTTCGACCGGTCTATTGTCAGGACAATGTTCCCTCTCCTGGCGACGTTTAGGTAAATCTGGAACGATGAGTTGTTGAGGAATAGATATGACCGAGTTTCAAATCGGAATCGTCGGATCCGGCGGGGCTGCAACGTCCGGCGCTGCGCAATTTTCCAAAATCGATGCGGCAAACATCGTTGCGGTCGCCTCGCGAAACGATCATACAGGTGAGCAATTGGCGCGGCGCCACGGAGCAAAATTTATACCTGACTGGCGAGATCTGGTTCGACACGGCGATGTAGACGGCGTCGCAATCTTCACTCACAACGACAGTCATGCTGAAATCGCTATCGCCGCGCTTGAGGCGGACAAGCATGTATTCGTCGAATATCCGTTGGCGCGATCTATCGATCAGGGTGAAGCCGTCATCCGACTGGCAAAATCCAAAAAACGTGTGCTGCGGGTTTCTCATTCCGAACCTGTATCAAATATGCACACTGCCATTAAGCAGAGAGTTCGAGGGCTTGGCGGTTTACTATGGGCAGGATTTTGGCGGCTTACACCGGGACGCGGTGCCCGTCCCGAGATTCTGTTTAATCTGCCGATTTCCGGTCCTCCCGCGCATTTCTTCATCTACCACGTCTACCCGATTGTGGACTTGTTTGGATCTGCTAGATGGGTGGATAGCGCCGCAGTTTACGAAGGAATGAACGGGGAAGGTCAATACAACCGGTTCGTTAACACCGTTACCGTGGGTTTTTCTAGTGGCGGTGTCGGACAATGGACATGGGCGGGCGGTGTTGAAACGAACAGTCCGGAGCAACATTGTCGGTACGTCCTGAATGGCGGCACGGTATTGAATGATGGTAACGGTTGGCATTGTGCCACCTCAGGTGGAGTCGAGGAAATTCGACCGATTGAAGCATCGAGCGTTTCAATCCAAGAACGATGGACACACGAAATCCTTGATGGGGAATCGGAAACCGCTATCGCCGACACAACCGTAGCGTTCGATGCAATTCGGATTAGCTTGGCTGCCGAACAGTCGATGCGAGAGCAAAAACGAATTGTCTTGACCTGAACCTGCCTCTATTGGACACGTGTAAACAGTATAGTCTTTGCGCTGTCTCATCAACCATCTTGCGAGAACTGTGCCCTCTTTGGTCTTGACGGAGAATGGGGATTCTGATATGCTGAAAAAGGATGTCAGTTTAGTAAATTGAGTCTTCGTACATAATGCCGAGAGTTCTCCATTTTCTACTGAGTTTGATCGCCAGTTCTGTGATTGCTGGCGCATTATTTGTACCATTAGATGTGCGCGGGAGCGCACCCCTTTGGTTCACCGAGGTGACTGCTCAAGCAGGAATCCGTTTCATACATAGCGACGGGCGCAGTGGACAGAGGTATTTCTTGGAGACGCTTGGAGCAGGAGCGGCTTGGTTCGATTACGACAAAGACGGGGACTTGGACCTCTATTTCGTGAACGGAGCCAGCTTACCGGGGGCTGCCTTGGATCATTCCCCCACCAATTCACTGTATCGGAACAACGGGGACAAGACGTTTACGGACATCACTGAAGAGGCGAAGGTTGGAGATGGGGCCTTCGGTTTCGGTTGTTGCGTCGGTGATTACGATAACGACGGATGGCAGGACCTGTATGTCACGAATTTTGGCGCGAATATCCTGTATCGCAATAACGGGGACGGGAGTTTTACCGATGTCACCGAGACGGCGGGGGTTGGGGATAAGCGCTGGAGCAGCAGCGCGGCATTCGCCGATTATGACAAGGATGGCGACCTGGACCTGTATGTTGCGAACTACCTAGACTATCGCTTGGAAGACAACACCATCTGCCATCGAGGCGATCTCCGTGTCTACTGTCCGCCGGCGGATTTTACGGGTGTAGCCGATACGCTTTACCGGAATAACGGTGACGGCAGTTTTACGGATGTAACGCGAGAGTCAGGCGTGTTCAATTCGGAAGGAAAGGGGCTGGGCGTCGTTTGGGGTGATTACGACAACGACACGTATCCCGATGTTTTCGTTGCCAACGACACCACGGCGGACATGCTATACCGGAACAACGGTGACGGCACGTTTATGGACGTGGCGCTGTTCGTCGGCGTTGCGCTTGGCGCGAAGGGAATCCCCATGGGTGGTATGGGCACCAGTTTTGGCGACTACGACAACGATGGCGAGTTAGATATCGTCGTAACGAATTTCCAAGATGATCCGAACAGCCTCTATCATGGTGAAGGCGACGGCACGTTTGCCGATGCAAGCTACGCGAGCCGGTTGGGGGGAGTAAGTTTGCCCTATGTCGGATGGGGAGTCGACTTCGTGGATTTGGATAACGATGGACTTGTGGATCTATTTGTCGGGAACGGGAATATATACGACAACGTGGAAAAGTTTGATCCGGGCTATACGTATCCCCAACGCAACCATATCTACAGGAATTTGGGCAATGGAACGCTGAATGAAATTTCCAGTCAATGCGGTCCCGGGTTGGACTTAATCAAAGTCAGCCGCGGCGCCGCCTTCGGCGACTATGACAATGACGGCGATATCGATATCCTTGTCACGAATTCCAATCAGACTCCCGACCTTCTTGAGAACGAAAGTACCAATCAGTACAACTGGCTGAACTTGCGACTCGTTGGAACGACGAGCAACAGGGATGCCATCGGAGCGCGCGTGACAGTCATTGCTCCGGGACTTGAGCCTCAACTTCGGGAGGTAAAAAGCGGATCCAGTTATCTCTGTCAAAGTGATATGCGTTTGCATTACGGACTGGGTCATGCCTCAATAGTCACTCACATTGAAATCCGATGGCCCAGCGGCTTGGAAGAATCGTTTGAAGAGGTAAAGACGAATCAGTTTCTGGAAATTCGGGAAGGAGAGGGGCGGCTAATACCGACAAGCCCGCAAAGCAAATAATCGAGAGATTGAGGGGATCAAACGAGCGAATAGATCAAGTGACTGAATAAGGAACGCGATAGAGATGCCAGTGCGATGGAAGTCCTGAAGGTGTGTAGCGCGCCATTGTCCCTGTCGGAAGAATTCTTTTAGCAAGTAACACTCAATTCTCGCTCTATGATATGACAGGTTTTGAAAAAGCGATCCTTCGTAGAATGGTTTCACTCCAGAGGAGTGAGATGTCAATAGACCACGATTCCTCCCCGCGTCTGCACTCCAGAGGAGTGCAATGTCGAGTGTTACTTGGTGGAAACGCCAAAACTTACGCAATCAAGCCCTAGCGTGGGATCAACTGAGCGGATAGCGAAAGATCAACGGAGTGATTAACGACGGCGATAGAGATCCCTTAGTGACCGCGATAGCCAATCCTGCGATAGAAATCCCACAGGCATACAGTAGGCAATTACTGTCTTCAAATGGCAAAATATGGCTCTGCTACCGACGATTCAGCAGGCTCTAGGTAAGAGATTGAGGGGACGCAAGGATTTTCGCTCATATTCACCGAATCTGTAGAGGCACTAGCGTTAAGAGGTTGCACATGCCAATCAACGCGTGTAGCGGCGTGATATCTAAAGTCAAAGGAGACTGAGTTATATGGGGCATAGCGAAAAAATGCAGGGCAAACGGGTTCTTATCACAGGTGCGGGTACCGGAATTGGACGGGAAGTCGCACTGGAGTATGCGCGAGAGGGCGCGGCGGTCGTCCTTCATTACGCCCATAGCGCGGACGGCGCCGAGTCCGCCGTGACGGAGATTGAAGATGCAGGCGGGAAAGCAATCACTTTCAAATCGGACTTTACAGATGTCAACGCCGTCAACGAGCTGGGAAAACAGGCGACCGAATTTCTTGGCGGGCTTGACGTGCTCGTCAACAACGCCGGTATCACAATGAATCTGCCGTTTGAGGATGTCACGCCTGAGCAGTTCGACACATTGTACAACGTGAACATTCGCGCCCAGTTCTTTCTCACTCAAGCCACACTGCCGCAGTTGGTCGAGAGTCAAGGCGTTGTTATCAACCTTACGTCCATCCACGCTTTTGAAGGATTTCCCGAGCACTCGGTATATGCCGGCACCAAGGGCGCGATTGTCGCATACACCCGCGAACTCGCCATCGAATTGGCGGTCAAAGGCGTACGGGTGAATGCGATAGCTCCGGGCGCTGTTGAAGTGGAGAACCACTACAAAGCGGTGCCCGATTACGATCCGAAGGCAAATGGACGGATGATTCCCTGCGGGTTTGAAGGGGTACCGTTGGACATCGCTCGGGTCGCCGTTTTCCTTTCCTCCGATGATGCTCGGTATATTATCGGCCAGACAATAATTGTGGATGGCGGCACCACCTCTTGGATGCCGTTCAGTGATGGTTTCCGACAGCGCGGAGGCGACGCGCGGTTCGGGAGAGGGTACGTACCGGGATTATAACCGCGAAACTAATCTGGAGAGGGTTGACGATGCGGCTGGAGCTTGCTGCTTTATTGGCAATCGCAATAGCGGTGGGCATAGAAAACAGGGTAGAGGGGGCGACACCGACAATGGAAGAATTGGATGTTTCAAGAGCGTGGGTTGCAGCCCACTTTGAATCTAGCGGCATCGCTCCGCCTTTTTCCTTTCGCTATGACGGTCATCCGATGTCGGAAACCCTCATAGAATGGCGAACAGAAAGTGAGATTCGGAAGCTGGATGACTCACGGATTGAAAGGACTCTCACCTACGCCGATTCAGAATCAGGGCTTGAGGTGCGATGCGTGGTTACTGAATACAGTGATTATCCCGCCGTCGAATGGGTAGTCTTCTTCGAGAACAGGGGCAGCGACACGACGCCAGTTATTTCGGATGTTCAAGCGGCAGATTTCTCCCTCTCAAGCACGGGGCCGGGAGACTTTGTTGTCCATCATGCGGACGGAAGCCACGCTGATCCGACGGATTTTCACCCTCGCGACACAAAACTGACCCGCGGGGAAGTGCTGCGCTTTGCACCCTATGGGGGAAGATCTTCGGATGGTGTGCTCCCATATTTTAACCTTGAAAAGCCCGACAGCAATGGCATGATAGCCGCCATCGGTTGGACCGGACAATGGGCGGCATCGTTCACACAACAGAGCGATGTCGCTGTGAGTTTTCAAGCCGGTATGGAGACCACCCACCTGAAATTGTACCCCGGGGAAGAAATAAGAACACCGTCAATCCTGTTGTGCTTTTGGAACGAGAATTGGACGCACGGTCAGAATCTGTTGAGAAGCCTGTTGCTCAATCACTATTCTCCTACCACCAATGGAGTTTTAGCAGACGTACCCGTTGGTGCCTCGCCTCATAGTGAGATTGCCTTTGAATCGACTACGGAAACTAACATGATTGAAGGCATTGCAAGGGTCGCTTCGAACAATCTACAGATTGACACGTGGTGGATTGATGCAGGCTGGTATTTGTGCCCGGATGAAGCGACCGGCGGGCGAAATTGGGCGAAAGGTGTTGGGAATTGGGAAGCCGACCCCGAACGTTACCCTAACGGCATGAAACCTGTGGCTGATGCCGCACATGAGAACGGTTTAAAGTTTCTGCTGTGGTTTGAACCCGAGCGCGTCATGCCCGGTACGTGGCTTTACGAAAACCACCCGGAATGGCTGCTGGCACCGCCGGGGGACCTTCCTCCGGAGCTCCAATACGAAAGGAATGATGGATTCCATCTGCTGGACTTGGGAAACCTGGCAGCGCTCGCGTGGGCGAAAGAGACTTTTTCAGGGATGATTCGAGACGTGGGAATCGACATCTATCGCCACGACTGCAACATTTATCCATTGCACTATTGGCGGAATGGCGAAGCGCCGGACAGGCAGGGTATGAACGAGATTCGATACATCGTGGGGCTTTATGACTTTTTTGATGCGCTTCAACGCGATCACCCGAATCTCTTAATCGACAACTGCGCAAGCGGCGGTCGCCGACTCGACTTTGAAATGCTGCGCCGGTCAGCCGCTCTATGGCGGAGCGACCACTGCTGGGAGGGAGATGCGGAGCAGGGCATGACTTACGGACTATCGCTCTGGATGCCGCTGCACGGCGTGGGTTCTATCTCGGTTGAGCCGTACGAATTTCGCAGCGGCATGGGCACCAATTTTTCGGCGTCGTTGAGATATTATTCCGATCCGGCTATCTGGGAGCCTGCTGCAAAACTTTTCACAGAATACAAGGCGATCCGCCACCTGTTTCATGGTGATTTCTACCCTCTCACGCCGTACAGCGTATCTCTAGAGGCGTGGATTGCTTGGCAATTTCATCGATCCGACCTTGATGAGGGCATGGTACAGGCGTTTCGCAGATCCGGAAGCGATGTTTCCGATACTGTCTTCAAACTTCACGGATTGTCGCCTGAAATGTATTACTTGGTGACGAATTTCGATGCGCCGAGGACCTCCAGGATGACGGGGCAAGAACTTATGGACAAAGGGATTTCTGTCTCAATCAACCAAGCGCGAGGTTCTGCGGTCATCCGTTATAAGCCTATTGAATAATGAGTTAAAGGCAACGGTCTACAGTGCTTCGCCTGCTCTCTTTTGAAATTCTCTTTCTGCCGTAATACTATCAAATCGTTTGGCGAATTTGCCCCGGCTCGGTTTCTGCTGAGCGACAAATTATGTTCATTTGAGCCAATTGACGCCATGTGGCATCTAATTTCAATTTCATCGAATTTAAAGGAATTCGAACTATGACAGTGAGCGTGACTTGGTTTTCACGTCTTGTCTTCACCTTGTTGATTACTACTTTGACATGGACTGCCAACGGCCATGCCCAGCCCTTTTCGAAGGGGCTTGAAGCTTTCTGGATTTTTGATGAAGACGGGGGAAGAACCGTCAAAGATTCATCGGGTAATGGCCATCACGGCGAGTTTATAGGCAAGCCGGTATAAGTCGAAGGCAAATTTGGTACGGCGCTGGAGTTTCGTGGACCTGTTGAAGGAGATTGGATACAGATAGACGCTCCTGTTGTTGTCGACACTGTTGATTTCAGCATGGGTTTTTGGATGAAGCCCGACAAGCCTCAAACGTGCTGGGGAAATGTGATGTCTAGCCGAGATCAAGACGGGGGCGATACGGGAATAACGATTGAAGAAACGGGATGTGACGACAATTCGTACCGCGTAGTCATTGGCGGTGTAATCAATTGGGATAGGGTAGGAAATCCCAGAAATACCGTGCGGCCCAAGGCACTGGAGTGGAGTCATGTCGTCTTTGTCCGCCAAGGGAGAGAGGGGATTTGGTATCTCAACGGGGAGCCGGATCGCCCAAAGCGCAGTGGTTTTCACATTGACTTGGGCTCGGATCGCCCTGTAAGACGGTCTCGAGAGAATTTCCGAATTGCTAATTCCATATTCGACGAGCGTAGGGCGTATAAGGGAATCCTTGATGAAGTCTTCGTTTTCAAAAGAATGTTGACTCAGCTTGAAGTCTCAAAAGTAATGGAGAAAGGACTGGTCGGTGCACTAGCAGTAGATGCGAAAGACAAGATTGCGATGGTCTGGGGACGGATGAAGTCCTAGTCTGGATTGGGGACGGTTTTCATTTTTTCTTTCACAAATCTAGCTTGAATCACTTCTCTTGAATGTAAGTGCTTGGATTTAGTGAACCAAGTAAAGGGACTTGCTTGAAGCAGCGCGGGGAGCCTAGTTGCGGCGAAAAATCGGCAAGGGAATCTCTATCACCCTCGTTATCCACTCGGTTGATTCCGCTTCGGTCGCGTGATTCCCGTCTACGAAATAAGTAATCAATGTGGTCGTGACATCAGATGTACAATTGTTCAAGCGAGATTATATGACATTATTCCCACAACAATGAAAGGAGTTCGAACCATGACAGTGACGGTAACAAGGTTGAAGCGTCTTTGCGTCGCCTTTTTGATTGCTACTTTGACATGGACCGGTAGCAGTCATGCTCAAACGTTTTTGAAGGGACTTGAGGCTATGTGGCTTTTTGATGAAGGCAAGGGAAAATCGGTCAAAGACTCCTCCGGCAATGGTCATCACGGGGATTTCCGGGGCAAGCCGGAATTCATCGAGGGGAAATTTGGCACGGCGCTGGACTTCGGCGGACCGGAAGAGGGAGATTGGATACAAATGGACGCGCCCGTCGTGGTAGACACCGTCGATTTTACCATCGGCTTATGGATGAAGCCCGCCAAACCCCAAAACTGCTGGGGAAATGTGATATCCAGTCGAGATCACGACGGGGGTGATGCGGGAATAGCTATCGCGGAAAGCGGCTGTCTCGACAACTGGTATAGGATAATCATCGGCGGCGTAATCAATTGGGATGGGGTCGGTAATCCCAGAAATACCGTGCGTCCCCATGCACTGGAGTGGAACCATGTTGTCTTCGTCCGCCAAGGCAGAGAGGGGATCTGGTATCTCAACGGGGAGCCGGATCGCCCAAAGCGCGGCGGTTTATACATTGACTTGGGTACCGAGCGCCCTGTAGGACGATCTCGAGAAAATTTCCGCATTGCAACCGCCATATTCAATGAAGGCAGGTCCTATAGGGGAGCTCTTGACGAAGCCTTTATATTCAAAAGAGCGTTGAGCCAGCTTGAAGTGACAAAGGTAATGGAGAAGGGACTGATCGGGGCGCAAGCCGTGGATGCGGAAGACAAGATTGCAACGGTATGGGGACGGATAAAGAGCTGATTTAGAGTCGGAGCGCGAGTCATTTTTCGCCGTCCCTTATGGCTCCTTTGTACCATACTGGTCGGTGCACACCCTACAAATGTACGGAGTCGGCTTCAGGCAATAAGATTTTGCAGCGGTTCCAAAGATTCTGAAAACGAGTGGAGTTCAAGACATGACGATGGCGGTTAATAGATTTGTGTGGCTTTGCAGCGCCTGTTTCATAGTTTGTTTGGTATTGACCGGGAAAAGCCACGCTCAAGCATTTTTGCAAAAAGTTGAAGCCATTTGGCTTTTCGACGAAGGCAAGGGAGATACCGTCGAAGATTCTTCCCGCAACGGTCATGACGGCGAGCATAGGGGTGAGTTGAAATACGTCGAAGGAAAATTTGGCACAGCACTGGAATTTGGCGGGCCTGAAGAAAGAGAATGGATAGAAATGGACGGTCCGGTCCCGATGAACAGTGTTGATTTTTCTTTTGGTTGTTGGATGAAACCCCACAGTACACAAGTTTGCCATACGAATATTCTAAGCGCCAGGGATGCGAACAATTCGGAGAACGGATTCGAATTTGACCAAAGCCAGTGTGCGACCAACTGGTACAGGATAGTCATCGGCGGCGTTATCAATTGGGATGGAATAGGTAATCCAAGAAATACGGTGCGCCCGAAATCGGAGGAGTGGAATCATGTTGTCTTTGTTCGCCAAGGCAGAGAAGGGATTTGGTATCTCAACGGTAAACCGGATCGCCCTAAGCGCGGCAATTTTTTTGTTGACCTGGGCTCGGTGAGACCGGTGACGCCTAACAAAAAGAATTTTCGCATCGGGGCACCCATATATGATGACGGCGCGTGTTTCCGAGGTGTTCTTGACGAAGTCTTTATCTTCCAAAGGGCGCTATCCCAGCTTGAGGTTTCGACAGTGATGGAAAAGGGGATTGTCGGAGCACAGGCTGTTGACGCACAAGGCAAAATCGCAACGGTATGGGGACAAATAAAGTCCCAATCCTGAGTCGGAACACTGCGATCCAAGCCTATTTTACCGCTATTATGCAAACGAGATGTTAAAATCGTGAGACAGGACAGGTAGAAATGACTGCACTGCGGAGGGAATCCGCCTCATCCAGATTGCATCACGGCGAAAGGAGTTCAAATCGTGACCGGAACGGTGAATAGAGTGGCGCGTGTTTGTATGAGCTTTTTCATCGCTAGTTTAATCTTGACCGGAAATAGTCGTGCCCAACCAATTTTGAAAGACGTCGTGGCTATGTGGCTCTTTGATGAAGGCAAGGGAAAAGATGTCAAAGACGTGTCCGGCAATGGACTTCACGGCGAGTTTGGGCGCAAACCGGAATTCGTTGAAGGAAAATTCGGTACAGCTCTGTTCTTCAGCGGTGGGGAGACGGGGCCTTGGATCGAAATGAAGGGTCCTGCCAAGATAGATAATGTTGATTTTTCTTTCGGTTGTTGGATAATACCCGGCAAACCGCAAATTTGCTGGTCAACTGTCTTGTCGGCGAAAGATCAACATGAGGCAGATGTCGGGTTCGCCTTTGAACAGAGCAACTGTTTGAACAATTGGTACAGGCTCGTCATCGGCAATGTATTCAATTGGAACGTAATAGGGAATCCAAGGAACACAGTCCGTCCGACGCCGGAGGTATGGAATCATGTCGCGTTTGTCCGTCGCGGCAGAGACGGAATTTGGTACCTTAACGGGGAACCGGATCGTCCAAAGCGCGGCAACTTTTATGTTGACTTAGGCTCGGACCGGCCGGTGGAGCCCTCTCGGGAGAAATTCCGTATAGGCAACACGGTATTCGACGAGCGCCGAGGCTGGAAGGGAACCCTTGACGAAGTCTTTATCTTCAGAAGGGCACTGAGCCAAATTGAGATCCAGAAGGTGATGGAGAAGGGCCTCGTCGGAGCGCAGGCAGTTGACGCGAAGGACAAAATAGCAACGGTTTGGGGGAAGATAAAGTCTTAATCTTTTGTTCGCGGGCCTGCCGTAAAACGATTTGCAATAAATTAAGGCAACTGGTTGACTTTTCGGATTTCTTCATTGAATTGAAGGGAGTCCTCATAGTCTAAAGGGTGTAAGGTTAGCGATTGCTCCTAGTTTTTCTAGGGTGCCTTTGTGGGCGTCCGTGGCCAACCATTACCCACCGTCTGCAGGTTCGCCGCACGTGGGCAGAACGGTACTCAACGGGATCGTTGCTCTCGATTGATCCTGTCAGTCGGTTGCGGCACTTTCACTGAACATCGAGAACACCAAATTTTATCAAGTCATACCACTCGCTGTATATGCAGTGCATTAATAGGTCCAACGGGTCGTTCCAATGAGGCGCAGAGAGGTCTCTATCGGAACTCTATCAAGACTTTTTATTGGGATGAACTACCGCGCTCATTAGAAAAAGAATGATTTCACAATGGCACCTTTCAAATTGACCGACCATCAACTCGATTTTTTTCAGACGTTTGGTTTCCTGAGTTTCCCCAGACTTCTGGCAGACCAAATCGACGAGATCGACAGCGCATTTGAAGCGGTTTGGGAAGCACGCGGGGGCGGACACCATGGGAAACCGCATGAAGGCAAAGCGCGCTCCTGCATCGTTCCCTTCATCGATCAAAGTGCAAGACTGTGCGCGCTGCTTGATGACGCACAAATTCATGGTATCACCGCCAGCCTACTCGGCGACGACTTCAATTACATGGGCAGCGACGGCAACTACTACGTGGGCGACACCGGTTGGCACTCGGATGGCTGGCATCCAAGATTCAGGCACATCAAGATCGCGTTTTACCTCGACCCCTTGACACGCGATACGGGGGCTATTCGCGTCATCCCGGGGAGCCACCTGCCCGGCGACACATATGCGAATTCACTCGCCGAAAAAGTCGGCAAGAGCCAGGAATTATGGAATTCTCACGGCAGGGATGTGCCCGCTGTGGCATTGGAAACTGCGCCGGGGGATGTTGTTTGCTTTAATCACAACACCAAACATGCTGCATTCGGTGGAAGTACGCGGCGGCGAATGTTCACGATTAACCTTTGCGAGCGGTACCCCGAAAGCCATTTGGATACGCTTCGCGGTTACATCAGCGGACACGCCCGGTATTGGGTAGAACGAGTGTATGGAGAGAAAATGGTCGCTACCGCGGGACCAGAGCGAATGCGTCACCTCGAGCAGGTCATGGCAAACGATGATCATCTCGCTGAACTTGCCCGTCAGGCGAAAGAGACAATGACGGAACCCTCGCGTGGTTGAACATCGTTCCTGATCGTCCAAACCGAACGTTTGCGATCTTGAAATGCAGTCACTCAAGGCAGGATCCAAGAATGGTGATGATATTGTCATTGATTCTTCCTCACACCCTTCCTATCCCTTCAAACGGAGGCGCTGTAGACAGTTAACCGGTTGTCTATGTACTACAAGATTCCGTTATCTGGTAGCAGCACGTTCGCTCCCTACTAACCTCTCGGCATATTCACTATTTATATGTCCTCCGACAACTCAAAACAGGATGCCGCTGTCACGTGGCGCGTAATACTAATCGCTGTTGTGCTGATTCCGTTAAACTCATACTGGATCATGCAGATGGAGGCGATATACTATTCCGCACACTCGACACTCATCGCGCTGTTTTTCAATGTTGTCTTCAATGTCCTTGTTTTCATGGGGCTCAACATCCCGCTTCGCAAGATTTCACCAAAACTTGTGTTTCGCCAAGGGGAGCTCATCACGCTGTACATTATGTTGAGCCAGTCTGCGGGATTGGTCGGACACAGCATGTTGCAAATCCTTCCTCCTTCGATGGCTGCCCCATTTGGTTTGGCAACGCCGGAGAACGAGTGGAGTGAACTCTTCGGACGCTACATTCCCACGTGGCTTGCCGTTACCGATCAGTGGACGTTGGACGGATACATCACCGGGGTGAAAACCGAGTCCTCCCTTTACACAGTTCGGCACCTTAACGCGTGGATAGGTCCGATACTGATATGGACGGGTTTCATCTGCGTTCTGATGTTCGTGATGATCTGTATCAATATCATCATTCGAAAACAGTGGTCGGATAGGGAGCGATTAACATTTCCGATTGTCCAACTGCCCTTTCACATGACCAACCCTGCCTCCAAGTTGTTCTCTAACCGGCTGTTCCTGATAAGTTTTGGTGTGGTGAGCCTAATCAGTTTGGTAAACGGACTGCACTTTTTCTTTCCCACCGTCCCCTACCTGCGTGTCAAACCTTTCGATCTTGGCACATTATTTACAACGAAGCCGTGGAACGCATTGGGAACCACGATGCTGACATTTCGTCCGTTCATCCTCGGACTCATCTTTCTCATTCCGCTGGACATAGCTTTCTCATGCTGGTTCTTTTTCTTCTTTTGGAAAGCACAGATAATTATGGGGAGCGTCATGGGATTTCGTCAGCGCCCGGAATTTCCGGAGCAAAGCACGGGCGCCTACATTGCGCTTTTCGTCATTGCCCTATGGATTGGCAGAGGTCATTTGGCGCGTATCTTAAAATCAATATTTCATCTCGTCAAGAAAGAGGACAGAGATGACGGCGCTACCGAACCGTTGAGCTATAGGAGCGCCATGTTGGGGTTGGTACTCGGGTTCACTTTTCTCGTCCTGTTTTGTTGGAAGGCGGGAATGACGATGTGGGCGGCGGGGATATTCTTCGCGCTCTATCTTATGACGGAGATTGGTGTGACACGAATACGTGCTGAAGTCGGATCGCCTATCCACGACCTGCACTTTGCCGGACCGGAATACATTATGGTGGATACCGTGGGCACGCGCAGAATGGGACCTGCAAACCTCGCTGTGCTCTCTTTCTTCTGGTTCCTCACGCGCGCGCATTACAGCGATGTGATGCCTCACCAGCTTGAAGGATTCAAGTTGGCGGATCAGGCGCGGATGAACGGCCAGCGCGTCCTTCTAGCCATGCTCATTGCCACTGTGCTCGGCACAGTAGCCGCATTCTGGGCAATCTTGGATTCGGCATATCAGCATAGCGGTGTCATCATGACATGGGCCGGTTTGGAACCGTTCAAACGGCTAGCCGGATGGTTGTCGTATCCTACGTCAACCGACTTCGTGGGCGTGGGATTCTTCGCTTATGGGTTGTTGTTCGGTATCTTTCTGATGGTCATGCGGTGGCAGTTCCTTTGGTGGCCCTTCCATCCGGCAGGTTATGCCGTCTCCAGTACTTACCAGATGCGAGGTCTGTGGTCCATGTTCCTTTTGGGGTGGCTCATCAAGTGGCTGGTATTGAGGCACGGCGGGTTGCGGCTGCATCGACAAGTGCTGCCGCTGTTCTTCGGCATGATTCTTGGCGAATTTGCAGTGGGCGGATTCTGGGCACTTTTTGGGATTGTCTTCAGAACGGAGACGTACGGTTTCACGGCGTGGTGGTACTAAGTGGGCAGTGAAGAGTGAGGGTGGAAAAGAGACTTCCGCGCAAGCATGAGTTGCTTGGAGCGGAAAATTTAATTAGTTGGGTTTCGCTGTGCTCAACCCAACCTACGGGAAGCGTAGGGGCAGAAAAATGGGACGCCTATTGACAATTCGTCAGGACAATGGGATTTCTATCGATCAACCGTCTGGATAAGGAGGGCGATAGTAAATCCAGCTCACTATTCATGCCCTTGATGGCACTATATAAAACGACTCTCGGTTGTGACATCTATTGTGGCTGGTAGCGCTCGCTCTGACGATGTTCAGTAAGGCGTGCCCACGCATACGGGGGCACCCGTTACGCGAATGGTGCCGGCTTTGGGAGCCACAAATACTCGGGCACAGTCCAATCCGTTTGCCGGGCGTTGCTTCGAGGAATTCAGCGAAGGTAATCCGCCGCGTCTCCAAGTTTTATAGCGACTGTCATAAACCATATTCACGAATTTTTCATCCTCCCTGTATTGGTAATGCCACCCGTTCACCCCCTGTGTCCCGCTAAATCCTTTTGAAGCTTGGTAGGTCGTTCCGTCGTCGTAGGTTATCGCCGGATTCCAATAGGTGCTGTCAAATCCCATGCCTTTGTTCATGTTCACAAGGAAGTAGAGTTTATCGCCTCCACTCACATTCACCTTGAAATCGTGATGACGTCTGTCGGCGCTATGCTTAGAATGCGCCCAACCCTCTGTTGGCCAAATCTGTTCGTCGTTCATCAATATCTTGAGGTTGACGCCATCCCCAACCCTTGTTCTTTCCTTGTACAACGCACCGCGCTCGCTCGCGGGCGCGAAGATGTACTGCATTAGGAAGCGTGAATCTTCGGTTACTTGCTTTGACCTTATCTCTTGGTCGTATAGGAGATTCGCCTCTAATATTTCCCTCTTGGACGCGCGCTCCCAGCCGAAGCCCATAGTTTTGGGGAGGTTCAGGTAATTCGCCAAGCAAATCAAGAAAACGGCGCATACTATGCATGTCTCAACGCGCTTTGAGCTGTTGCGGCGACTGAGAATCGAGAACACAATCAGCAGCGCGACAACCAGAATAAGCGTTGCGCTTTGATAGTAGTAGCCGCCTCTCCAGATGTCAGGCCATGCGAGCGGATTATGCCGCATGTAAAGGAGCATAATCATGAACACGCAGGTAAGAATTGCCGTTGCCAGTATAGCCCCCAACGCAACGCGATCTGTCAATCCCAGTCTCGAATTGCCATTGGAAGTTGCAGAGGTGCCCGGGGATTTCTTCATGGCAGATAAAGCAATGAGGATGTATGCTGCCAGTACAATCCCCCAAGATAAAAAATTGCCGTCCCAGATATTTCCAAACGCCAGTTGAATCTGGAGGGCAGTCAATTTCAATCCGTACCAAAGACCTTTGATATACGAGGCGTGATCGTGATTGAGGAAGAAACTCAGAGAGGACCAACTTCGATCGGGAGGGTATCCTCGAACAGCTTTAATGATGTATGGACACAACGCGTAATCCCAGTAGAGATAGAAGCAGAACGCTGCGGTGAACGAAGCCGCAAAATATATGAGGTGCCGGCATGATTGATTCTGATAACGCCGAATCCCTGCCAAGATAAGGCTCAAGCCGATTAACCACAGACCGATCATCACGCCTTGCTTGTCTGTGATAAACGACAAAAAGGCGCCCGAACCCAGTAATACGTAAACAATTACATTTCGCGGGTTGGCAACTGGTTTCAGCCAGTGAATCAGGCAGAATATCCAAAGTGCGCCCCAGAATGCGGCTATAGTCTTTCCGCAGCGAAAGTATTCGGCTTGCATGGCGAGCATCTGCGTTGATAGCGGGAAAAGCATTGCCAAGACCAGACATGATGTCCGCCGAAACGTGGGAAGCAATTCTTTTGCGATGAAATACAGCACGACAAAACTTAGAATGGCAAAGGAGATTTGAGAGACGCTGCGAAAGCCGTACGAAAAGAACGGAATTTTGTTTAGTAATATCACCATCCGGGCGTCAATGTATTCAAAGGCATACCCCAGCTCTCGCGCTTGGTAGTTGTCCCAGTCCGTTGGAGCCGGGTCAAAAAACTTTGCAACTTCGCTCCGGAAACTGCCGGTTGGGTTGCCGTAGAACGCCAAGAAGGTCTCTGTTTCAAAATGAATTATCGGCCGGGTGTTTTTTAGACCGGCGCACCATAACACCACCATGATGATTAGCATCAAGGTGAAAACGAGTTGAGGACTAAGTTTTTTGCTTAACGTCGGTATCATTGTGTCCGTGCGGTTTTGCTTTAGAACTGCAGTCTATGATCTTACACACAGGATTCAAGTGAGTTTCCCTGACACATGGAAAAGGATGCGGGCGCAGCGCAATACGTATTGGGAGCTGTATCACACTCATTTGCTCGTTTGATTGCCCTCTGAGGCGTAATTGTGTGGTGAATCCGACGATTCACACGCCTTTGAAGATGAGGGAAGAAGGTGGCGATTGCGAATCAGCCCCTACAAGCAGTGGCGGGCGTGGGATTTCTATCGCACTGGGGTCTCTATCGCGCGTGCTTAATCTATCCGCTCGTTTGATCCCATGCTACATAATGTAAATGGTCGGGTTTAGAGAGTATACAATTTAGTGAGGGGTGGCTACACATACCGGCGCGCCGGTTACGCGAACGGTGCCGGCTCTGGGAACGGCAAACACACGGGCGCAGTCCAATCCGCTTATCGGGTGCAGCCTAGGGGAACTTATCAAAGGAAAGCCATGATGCCGCCACGTATCGTAGAGTTTATCGTAAACCAAATCCACATCATTCTCGCCTTCCCGGCATTTATAATACCACCCGTTTTTTCCTTGCGTGCCACTGTATCCCTTTGAAGCTTGGTGGACTGTTCCGTCTTCATACGTTATCGCCGGGTCCCAGTACGTGCTATCGGACGCCATGTCTTGATTCACGTTCACAAGGAAATAAAGTTTATCGCCTGTGTTAACGTCCACCTTGAAGTGATGGCGTCGTCTATCAGCGCTGTGTTTGGAATTTTCCCAACCATATTCTGGCCAAATCTGTTCGCTGTTCTTCAAAATCTTTAGATTGACACCATCGCCAAATCTGGGTCTCTCCTTGTATAGTGCACGACGCTCATTCGCCGACGCGAAGATAAATTTCATCAGGAAACTGGAGTCTTTGTTAACCTGCTTCGACCGAGTTTCTTGATCGTATTCACGATTCACGTCGATCTGTTCCCTCATGTGTCCGTACCCCCATCCATAGCCCCTGGTCTTTTCAAGGTTTAAGTTACTCGCCATGCACATCAAGAAAACGGCACATACTATATATGTCTCGAATGCCCGCGACCTATTGCGGCGACCGAGAAACGAGAATACAATCAGCAGCGCAACAATGAGAATAAGAGCCGCGCTTTGATAGTAGTAGCCTCCTTTCCAAAGGTCTTCCCACGCGAGCGGAGTGTGCCGCATGTATAGAAGCATAATCATGAATACGCAGAACATTAATGCCGTAACCAGCATCACTGCTAACGCCAACCTATCTGTTAGCCCCTGCGTTGAATCACCATTGACGTGTGCGGAGGTACTCGGGGTCTTCCTTATTACCGACAACGCAATGAGGATGTATGAAGCCAGCGCAAGCCCCCAAGACAAGAGATTGCCGTCCCAGATATTACCAAACGCTAACTGAATTTGCAGTACGGTTAACTTGAATCCATTCCAGAGACCTTTTATGTATGAGGCGAAATCCTGATGACGAAAGAAACTCAGGGAGGACCAACTTCGATCGGGGAGATATCCGCTGACGTTCTTCATAATGTATGGACACAGCTGATAATCCCAATAGAGATAGAAACAGAAAGCTACCGTGAACGAACCGGCAAAAAACAGAAGGTGTCGGTATGTTTGATTTTGATAACGGCGAATCATTGCCATGATAAGACTCAAGCCGATTAACCACAAACCAATCATGACCCCTTGCTTGTCCGTGATGAATGACAAAAAGGCGCCCACACTCAGTAGAGTATATGTAACTATGTTTCGCGGCTTGACAACCGGTTTTAGCCATCGCATAATGCAGAGTATCCAAAGGGCAGTCCAGAATGCGGTTACGGCCTTCCCGCTGCGAAAGTATAGGCCGTGCATCACGAGCATCTGCGCAGACAGCGGAAAAAGCAGGGCTAATACTAGGCACGATGTCCGTCTAAACGTGGGTAACAATTCCCTTGCGATGAAATACAAAACCAACCCGGCAAGAATTGCAAAGGTGATTTGCGTTATACTACGAAAGCCGTAGGAGAAGAAAGGGATTTTGTTTAGCAGTAGCAGCACTTGAGCATCAATATACTCAAAGGCATAGCCCAATTCTCGCGCTTGATAATTGTCCCAGTCCGTGGACACGGGGTCAAAGAACTTCGCAACCTCGCTCCAAAACCCGCCGGTTGGGTTTCCGTAGAATGTTAGGAAGGACTCAGCTTCACGATGAATTATCGGTCGTGTGTCTTTTAAGCTAATTCCCCATGCCCCAACCATGATGATTAGCATCAGGGAGAACACGAGTTGAGGTTTATCACTGAACTTTTTGCTTAGGGTTGGTATTATTGTGCCCATTCGATATTTACTTTGTGCTTGCCGTCTATAAGTTATATTTCCCAAGTTGTTACCTTTGTCCGACTAGATACAAAAACCGAGTTATTTCCAACGTGGAAACACGAGATTGACGAAAATCAGACTAATTCACTTACGATTTAGCGAACGTGACCCAAAAACTCGGTTTCTCTGCTATAGGTAGCAACTTGCGTTATTATAACAGAAAAGCTGCGGAAATGAAATTCGTGCGTGAGCCGTGAGAGTTCTGGGTTGAAAATCGCGTGTGAGGGAAATCAATAAAACTCTGTGGCTGCGCATGTGGCCTCATCTATTCCGATTGCTGCGCGGGATGTTTCATGAGGTGTTCCTTTTCGCAATCAATAGTTGAGGGCTTTGAAGCCTGAAATTGAATGAGTTCTTGACCACTTGAACAATTTTCTGTCGAATATGTCGGGTGTGGAAAGTATTCACAACCAGGATTATAAACTGTCGGTGAAGTCAAGCCTTAACTATTTTCTCCTGACAACGAGTGTGAAAATTGATATAATACCCAAGAGTATTTGTCCGATTTGGAGAATCAACCGCGGAATTTGAGCTTCTTGCGTCTATAGTTTGTAAATCTGCAACCAAGACTTGTCACTCAGAGATATATCTCAAAGAGGACAGTATCAGATGGTTTGCGGCATTTCGTACTTTTTCCCGGGAACGGTTTCTACTTTGCAATTGGGTATCTGCTCTTCCTACCCGTCACAGATACCGACAGTATACCTCTGTACAGCTACTTCGGTGAAAAACGGCCGCGTGGAGCGGATGGTATTGGTGTGCCTTCTAGGCGCCAGACTGTTGTCCGCTCATTGCCAGAAGAATCCGCAGACACACTACATTCCCACGCCCGTATCATTCCTTGTTTCACCAGCCTCAATAGCAAACTCATTGACCAAACTGCCCTTGTGGCATTGAGTGGCGTGAGTTGCAACGCAACTCCTGACGGATTGCGGGTTGTGTCTATTCCCACTAATTCACCCGCTTCTCTAGCTGGCAGTTAGCTCGAATTATCCAAAGTTTGTACTAACCACTGCTCAGCCTCTCCGATTAGACTCTCAGTTCGACCCCACGCGAGTAAGTGTTCAGTGATCCGATGATACTCTGAAGCCATGAGACGGGCAATGAAGGGAATCTCTATCGCAGGGGATTTTCTATCGCCCTCCCTAATCAGTCGGTTGATCATTGTTCATTCGCTTGATTCTAAAACGAGTCAGAAAAACGGGTATCTACGCTCTGTACGCCAAGACTGGGCGAAAAAGGCTGTCTAAATTCATAGCGATCACCCTTGGAAATCAATGGACTAAACAGTCATAACCTTAGGAGGGGGAAAAATGCGACTCAATCTGACACCTAAATTTATGCTGTTTGCGGTTCTGTGCGTCTGTTTGACGAGCGAGGAGTTTTGGTTGAGGAACGCGCTCGCCGCGCAAAAGTCACGGATTGTTTTTACATCTAGGAGAGATGGCAACAATGAAATCTATGTAATGGACGCCGATGGAAAGAACCCGATTAGACTGACAGACAATCCAGCGAATTACTTTGATCCAGATTGGTCTCCTGACGGGACGAAGATTGCATTCGCTTCCAGGCGCAAAGGTGGCGTTTATCAAATCTACGTAATGGACGCCGATGGAAAGAACCCGATTAGACTGACAGATGGACCGCGGCGAAAGGAGGATCCGGACTGGTCTCCCGACGGGCAAAAGATTGCATTCACCGTCAACCCAGATCGGAATAAAGATGAGTGGTTGGATCATATCGCCGTGATGGATGCTGATGGAAATAATCGTGTGAAGCATGAAGATCACGCGATGGAGCCATCATGGTCTCCTGATGGGGGTGGAATTGCATTCACATCCCGGAGAGATGATTGGAACTGGGATATTTACGTGATGGGCGCTGACAGACGGGGGCTTAAAAGGGTGACCCACGATTTAGCGCCTAAATTCAGACCAGCGTTTTCTCCCGACGGGGGACGGATTGCATACATATCCGATCACGAAGGATTCCTTCACATCTTTGTGGTGGGGGCAGATGGTGGAAATCGCGTTAGGCTTACGCACAATCAAGAAAATCATCGGGATCCTGCATGGTCTCCGGATGGACGAATGATCGCATATGGGATCTGGGATGGTATCTTGGACGGTAATCTTCTCGGCACGATACACTTGATGACCGCCGATTGACAATATATTAAGCAACTTAGCCATGGCCATAATGCGCGCGATTATCAGCCCGACTTTCGCCCGGTAGGACTAGCTGTGTCCCCCACTTCCAATACAACCACAACTTGGGGCACGTTGAAGAAACTCGCACCTAATCTCCGATGATCTTCGCGATTTTCTTTGCACGCAACCGAGAGGAACAAAAATGCGATTCAAACCGATACATAAATGTCTACTGTTTGCAGGGCTGTGCATCTGTCTGACGAGTGAGGAGTTGTGGTTGAAAAACGCACTCGCGTCCAACACAGGTCGAGTTGTCTTCACATCCGTTAGAGATGGCAACTTCGAAATCTATGTGATGGATGCCGATGGTGGAAATCAAGAAAATCTGACAAACCATCCAGCCTACGACTATCATCCGGATTGGTCTCCCGATAGGACGAAGATTGCATTTACTTCCGACAGAAGCGGCGGATCTCAAATCTATGTAATGGACGCCGAAGGAAAAAACCCGATTAAATTGACAGATGGACCGCTGCAGAAGCGGGAGCCAGACTGGTCTCCCGATGGGGGTAAGATCGTGTTCACCGTCGACGATGGGATATCTCATCTTGACGTGATGGATGCTGATGGAAAAAATCGTGTAAGGCTTGAAGACCAAGCGAGTGAGCCATCATGGTCTCCGGATGGACAACAGATTGCATTCGCGTCTTCAAGAGCCGGGGGCCATGAAATTATCGTGATAGGCGCTGACGGACAAGGGCTTGAAAGGATGAAGCACGGTTTGGGTGGACACGGTCCGTCGTTTTCTCCCGACGGACGACGGATTGCATACTATGAGTCGCACGAAGGATTCAGGCAAATCTATGTGGTAGATACTGATGGTAAAAATCGGGTAAGGCTCACGCACAATCAAGGGCATCATTCGCACCCCACGTGGTCTCCCGATGGAGGGGCGATCGCATATGTGGTCTATAGAGATCTTTTTTTCGGCGACGCAACGATTCACTTGATGACTGCAGACGGAAAATATCTTAAGCAACTTAGCGATGTTCATGTTGGGATCGATTTCCAGCCCGACTTTAGCCCGGTAGGATTAGCAGTGCCCCCCACTTCCAAAACAACTACGACTTGGGGCCGGTTGAAGAAACTCGCGCCTAAACTCCGATGATCTTCGCGATTATCTTTGCACGCAACCGAGAGGAACAAAAATGCGATTCAAACCGATACATAAATGTCTACTGTTTGCAGGGCTGTGCATCTGTCTGACGAGTGAGGAGTTGTGGTTGAAAAACGCACTCGCGTCCAACACAGGTCGAGTTGTATTCACATCCTTTAGAGATGGCAACCTTGAAATCTATTTAATGGATGCCTATGGAGGAAACCAAGAAAACCTGACGAACCATCCAGCGTATGACGGCCAACCGGATTGGTCTCCCGACGGAACGAAGATTGCATTCGTTTCCGGTAGAGACGGCGATAGTTCTCAAATCTACGTCATGGACGCCGACGGAAAGAACGTGATTAGACTCACGGAGGGACGGGAGACGAAGGGGCATCCGGACTGGTCTCCCGATGGGCGAAAGATTGCGTTCTCCGTCGACCATCGGGAAGATTATATCGCCGTGATGGATCCCGATGGTAGGAATCGTGAGAAGCTTGTAGATCAGGCAGGGTCTCCATCATGGTCTCCGGATGGAAAACAGATTGCATTCGTGTCCTCAATAGATGACGGCCATGAGATTTACGTGATAGATGTTGGCGGACTGCGGCATAGAAGGGTGACGCACGATTTAGCGCCTAAATTGAACCCATCGTTTTCTCCCGACGGACGGCGGATAGCATACGAGGCGCATCACAAAGAATTCCATCACATCTATGTGGTGGGTGCGGATGGTAGAAATCGGGTGAAGCTTACCCACAATGAAGAAGGTCATTCAGCACCCGCATGGACTCCCGACGGACGGGTGATTGCATATTAACCAATGGTGCTAGTTTGAAATTTGGAGGTTAATGGGCATAACATTCCATTTCGGCTTTGTTTTGGCGCGAAATGTATCATGGTCATGAGACGATTTCCTCAATTCTACCGTTAATTTGAGTATCGGTAGTTATCAAATAACGGGAGGAAATCTAGACTCATGACCATAGAAGATTTTACCACAGAATTGTTTTGTTGTGTTGATGATAAACTCTCACAGCACGGCAAGAATCGTAAGCATAGCCAAGCCAAACTCTATCCGTCCGAAGTGGTTACTATTGCCATGCTCTTTGCACTCAAAGGCGTGAGCAATCGAGCCTTCTATCGCTGGATAGCAAACAATTTCAAACACTTATTCCCAAGATTACCCCATCGCACTCGATTGTCCCGCTTGTTTGATGGGCATCGACATCTTATTGACGTGTTCATGGCGGCACCTTCGCTTATCGGTGTAATTGACACTTACGGCATTGAATTGATTCACCCGCGTCGAGAAGGACGTTCTAAGCGTCAAATCGGACGCAAAGGCATTTCTAATCAACGATGGATTGTAGGTGGAAAGCTTTGCCTGCTGCACAACCATCTCGGACTTATTGTGAACTGGGACTGCGACACGGCCAATGTACATGATGGGAGTGCCTTTCAACACCTCGTTGATGGAGTTAATGACCAGATGGTTGTGTTTGCCGATGAAGGGTTTGCCAAAGCAGATTGGTTTCCTCCCAACTTGCGTCTATGCCGACGTGGAGAGTGGAATTCTCGCATGTTGATAGAGACGATTTTATCAATGTTGACGCTCGTGTGTCATTTTAAGAAAGTCATGCATCGTCGTTGGAGTTACTTCAAAACGCGAGTCGGCTTTACAATGGCTTTGTTTAATCTCTTGGTGCAGTGGAATGGTTTACCAGTTCACGATAATGGCGTTGTGCCTTTGTCAATAGCCCAATTCAGTCTCTAAACTAGCACCAAAGGTTATTATGTCGCGGACGGCATCTGGCCCGGGAATTTCCGCAGTGCGATTCACCTGATGACCGCCGATGGAAAATATCTCAGGCAACTTAGCGATGACCGTGGTGCGCGCGATTTCGAGCCCGACTTTAGCCCGGTAGGACTAGCGGTGTCCCCCACTTCTAAAACCGCCGCCATTTGGGGCAGGCTTAAGAATAGTGCGTCGAACGTCCGATAGTATGCAGGATAGCCTTTTGAACTACGAATCCTGGTAATGGGGGCAATGCGACGGGGTGAGTCATTGAAAACCTCGCTAGCGCCGACGATGTCAGGTAACGGTCAGGAAAGTGTCTTTACGTCATTCGTGCACCCGTTCAATACCGGTGACTTCGCCGCCAACACTACCCGCAACTGGGGTAGGCGTAAGAGTTTCATTGAAAAGTCGTTTGATTCGGTTTCGTATCAGGTAAATTAAGACGATAGGCGCTGAGAGGTTTGCGCCATAAATGTTTAATGCAAGTAAGGAGAATATGACCGATGAATAAAATCAGCCCATTTTTGAGAAGATGCCTGTTTCTATTGTTATTAGCGTTAATGGTTGGTTCAAACAGCACCGCGCAGAGATTCGATCCGAGAATCGTGTTTGAATCGAACCGCAACGGCAACTGGGATATCTACTCCATGGACGTAAACGGAAATAATCTCCGCCAACTCACCGACCACCCGGCATTCGATCAGTATCCCGCTTGCTCGCCGGACGGGAGAAGGATTGCGTTCGCATCAGAGCGTCACGGTCCCTCGGATCTCTACGTGATGGACAGTGACGGCGGTAACGTGGTTAGGCTCACCAATAGCAATTTTGTAGAAGACTTCCCTTCATGGTCGCCTGATGGCACGAAGATTGCTTTTGCATCATACCGTGTTGGCAACTGGGAGATTTACACCATAGACACCGATGGAAATAACCTAACAAGATTGACAAAAAACGAGAGACTGGACGCAGCGCCGAATTGGTCACCAGATGGAAAGAAGATCGCGTTTTACTCCGATCCTGATGGAAGAGCTGTGTCGAGGCATATTTTCGTCATGAACGCAGATGGGAAAGGAATACGCAATCTCACTGGCAACACGGACCTGTCCAAGTGTTACCTTCCTGATTGGTCGCCTGATGGAAGCAAGATTGTTTTCTACGTGTGGCATAACAACATTGCTGACATTTACGCGATGACTGCTGATGGGAAAAGGTTAGCGAAGCTTACGAAAGGCGAGGGAAACAGCAGGTCACCATCCTATTCGCCGGATGGGACAAAAATCGCCTTTACGTCAGACCGTGAGGGCAATCGGAATATCTATTTGATGGATACCGATGGGCGAGGAGCGGTGAAACTCACGAAAACTAAACCCGGTATTGAGAACAGATTTCCTTCCTGGCTGTCCGGTGCATTGGCAGTCAACCCAAACGGGAAGTTTCCGATATTTTGGGGGACGATTAAACGCACCGGCAACACGTGGTGATGTCAATGAACTCGGCGCCGACACCTATAGTCAATTCCATTCATATTTAGGTAGATGCGGTTTCTAACCGAACCTACCGCAGTGTAGAAATGACTATTGGTTCTGCTATAGAGAATCTCTGGAAGTGAAGAACCCGAAAAAGACGGATATGACCGGTGAATAGAATCAGCCCATTTTTGAGAAGATGCCTGTTTCTATTGTTGTTGGCGTTATTGGCTGCGTCGGACAGCACAGCGCAGATATTTGAGTCGAGAATCGTATTTTCATCGAATCGCGATGGCAACTGGGACATATACTCCATGGACGTAAATGGAGACAATCTCCTCCAACTCACCGACCACCCGGCAACTGATCGATATCCCGCTTGTTCGCCGGATGGGAGAAGGATTGCGTTCACATCAGAACGCGGCATTACACATGACCTGTATGTGATGGACAGCGATGGTAATAACGTGATCAGACTTACCCAGGACAATTTTTTTGAAAGCCGCGCTACTTGGTCGCCGGATGGCACGAGGATTGCCTTTTCAACTGTCCGTTTTGACGTCCGCAACTCGGAAATCTACGTGATGGACGCCAATGGAGGAAATGAGGTAAATTTGACAGAACACAAGATGGACGATGTTGTACCGAGTTGGTCGCCAGATGGAAGCAAGATTGCGTTTGTCGGCGCCCCTGTCGACGACTTTGATCCCGCTCACATCTTCGTGATGAATGCAGATGGAACGGGAAGGCGCAATCTCACTGGCGACAGCGACCTAACGCAAAGTTTCTTTCCTACTTGGTCGCCAGATGGCAAGAAGATTGTCTTCGACTCGCAGCACATCTTCGCTCCAGGGCTGCATTATCACATATACGCGATAACCGCTGAAGGGGAAGAGTTGGAGCAGCTTACGGAAGAGGGTACCCACGGCGCGTCACCAGTGTATGTTCTGAATGGGAGTCAAATCGCCTATGTGTCACGCCGTGGCGGTGATTATAATATTTATTTGATGGACACCAACGGAAAGAACGTTGTCAAACTCACGAGAACTCCTCCCGGTATTGATAACAAAGATCCTTATTGGTCACAAGGTGCATTGGCAGTCAATCCAAACGGAAAGTTGCCGATATCTTGGGGAGTTCTCAAACGCTCCCGCAACCCGTGATGATGTCAATGGGGCTAGAAGACAGGTGGGGTCATTAGAAATTTCGCCAGCACCGAGAGCGTCACATCATGGTTGAGAGCGCGTACAAACAGTACCTGCGCGCCCACTCAAAACCGGTTATTTTACCATTCTCTTAACGCACAACTAGGGAGGGAAAAATGCGAATTGGGCGCACACTTGTGTCGTATATCGGGTTAACCGCGATGCTGTTAAGTGCGGAGCTGTGGTTTATAGGAGGACTTGCCGCGCAGGGGTCACGAATTGTCTTTACATCCACGAGAGATGGCAACACTGAAATCTATGTGATGGATGCCAATGGAGGCAACCAAGAAAGACTGACAGACAATCCAGCGGATGACAGCGATCCGGCATGGTCACCGGACCGGACGAAAATTGCATTTGTTTCCAGCCGAAATCGTGGGTTTATTCAAATCCACATCATGGACGCCGATGGAAAGAACCCGATTAGCCTGACAGATGGGCTATGGGAGAAGCATCCAGAATGGTCTCTTGATGGGCGAAAAATAGCATTCACTTCTAGGAATGCACAGGGAGTGGGCCAAATCGCCGTGATGGATACCAATGGACATAACCTCTTGAAGCTAACTGAGGGGGAAAAGCCGTCATGGTCTCCCGACGGCAAAAGAGTAGCATTTGAACTCCGGAATGAGGAGCAGCACTCTCAAATTCACGTGATAAACGTCAACGGACAGGGGTTTGAAAGCTTGACGCGCGATTTGCCGCGCAAAACAGAACCAGCGTGGTCTCCTGATGGGCGAAAGATTGCATACGTTGCCCCCGAAGGAGGATTCTATCAAATCTATGTGATGAACGCTGATGGTAAAAATCACAAAAGGCTTACAAACAATCGAATACACAAGAAAGTGGATAACATACAACCCACATGGTCACCCGATGGACGAACGATTTCCTATGTAATCTTTGAACTGAATGATGTTGGTCGTGGTAGAAGAACGATTCACTTGATGACCGCCGATGGACAATATCTGAAGCAACTTAGCGATGACCATAATGGCAGCGATTATCACCCCGATTTTGGCCCCGGAGGACTAGCAGTGTCTCCCACTTCCAAAACAACTACAACTTGGGGCACGTTGAAAAAACTCGCACCTAATCTCCGATGATCTTGGCGATTACTTTTGCACGCAACCGAGAGGAACAAAAATGCGATTCGAACTGACACCGAGATCTATGCTATTTGTGGGGCTGTGCGTCTGTCTGACGAGTGGAGGGCTGTGGATGAGGAACACACTCGCCTTCAACACAGGTCGAATCGTTTTCACATCCTTGAGAGATGGCAACCATGAAATCTATGTAATGGATGCCGATGGAGGAAACCAAGAAAACCTGACAAACCATCCAACGTATGACGGCCATCCGGATTGGTCTCCTGACGGAACAAAGATTGCGTTCGTTTCGACTAGAGACGGTGCTGCATCTCAAATCCACGTCATGGACGCCGATGGAAAGAACGTGATTAGACTCACAGATGGACCTGGGGAGAAGGGGCATCCAGACTGGTCGCCAGATGGGCTAGAGATTGCGTTCTCCGTCGAGGATTGGGAAGATTATATTGACGTGATGGATGCCGATGGTAGAAATCGTGAGAAGCTTGAAGACCAGGCGAGCCATCCATCATGGTCTCCGGACGGAAAACAGATTGCATTCGTGTCTTTTAAAGGTGGGCTCGGTGAAATTTACGTGATAGGCGTTGGCGGACAGGGACGTAAAAAGGTGACGGACGATTTAGTAGGTAAATGGAGCCCATCGTTTTCTCCCGATGGACGACGGATAGCATACGAGGCGAGGCACGAGGAATTCGGTCACATCTTTGTGGTGGGGGCAGATGGTAGAAATCGCGTCAGGCTTACGCACAATGAAGAGAATCATTGGACCCCCGCATGGTCCCCAGATGGACATGTGATCGCATATTATGTCTGGGACGGGAATCTTCACGGCACGATTCACTTGATAGCCTCCGATGGAAGATATATTAGTCAGCTTAGCAATGCCCACGATGCACGCGATTATGATCCCGACATTAGCCCGCTAGGATTAGCTGTGTCCCCCACTTCTAAAACAACTACGACTTGGGGCAGGTTGAAGAGACTCGCACCTAATCTCCAATGATCTTGGCGATTACCTTTGCACGCAACCGAGAGGAACAAAAATGCGATTCAAACTGACACCGAGATTTCTGCTATTTGCGGTGCTGTGCGTCTGTCTGACGAGTGGAGAGCTGTGGTTGAGAAACGCGCTCGCCTTCAACACAAGTCGAATTGTTTTTACTTCTAGGAGAGATGGCAACAATGAAATCTATGTGATGGATGCCGATGGAGGGAACCAAGAAAACCTGACAAACCATCCAGCGAATGACTTTGATCCAGATTGGTCTCCTGACGGGACGAAGATTGCATTCGCTTCCAGACGAAACGGCGGTGTTTATCAAATCTACGTAATGGACGCCGATGGAAAGAACCCGATTAGACTGACAGATGGACCGCGGCGGAAGGAGGATCCGGACTGGTCTCCCGACGGGCAAAAGATTGCATTCACCGTCAACCCAGATTGGAATAAAGATGAGTGGTTGGATCATATCGCCGTGATGGATGCTGATGGAAATAATCGTGTGAAGCATGAAGACCACGCGATGGAGCCATCATGGTCTCCTGATGGGGGTGGTATTGCATTCACATCCCGGAGAGATGATTGGAACTGGGATATTTACGTGATAGGCGCTGACAGGCGGGGGCTTAAAAGGGTGACCCACGATTTAGCGCCTAAATTCAGACCAGCGTTTTCTCCCGACGGGGGACGGATTGCATACATATCCGATCACGAAGGATTCCGTCACATCTTTGTGGTGGGGGCAGATGGTGGAAATCGCGTGAGGCTTACGCACAATCAAGAAAATCATTGGAATCCTGCATGGTCTCCGGATGGACGAATGATCGCATATTATGTCTGGGACGGCATCTTGGAAGGGAAACTTCACGGCACGATTCACTTGATGACCGCCGACGGAAGATATCTAAAGCAACTTAGCGATGTCCATGATGCGCGCGATTATCAGCCCGACTTTCGCCCGGTAGGACTAGCTGTGTCCCCCACTTCCAAAACAGCTACGACTTGGGGCAGGTTGAAGAGACTCGCACCCAACCTTCGATAATTTGTGTTTACCTTGTTGGGTTCCGACGATTGGCCAAAGGCAATTGATAAACTATAAGAGCCAGATCGTTTTACGCCATAATGTTGCGCGCCAATGCGAAGAAGAAAGGCTTGATAAAGTTGGCTAAGAGTTTAGTGTGGAAAATGAAATTAACTCAGGACTCACGCAGTCGAGCACGCAAATCCACCTAGTTCTGCAGTAGGGAATAGTGATCGTTATTCGCTACACAAGCTTTGTCACAACATTCTTTTGCCGAGTGGCACTATCCGCAGGGCATCCCTTGCTGCCAATCGTGCTACCCCAGCGGAACTATCGGAGGTAGAGCATGACGAAATCCGAAGTCGCGCGCGGCAATACTTGGAAGATTTCGACTACAAGAGTTTTATTTAGACCGGTAACACGGGCAACCCATCATTGTCCCAAGTTTATGGTGAAATATCACAACTTGTGGTTGATTAAACCGGACATTACAAGCACAATTCCCCTGCTGAGACCTGTTAATTCCCACCGACCTCGCCCACATCAATGTAATTCCGACAAAATTCCAGATTCGATCGACCAAGCCATCGCGAATGTCGACACTTCGGTCGGAAACCTCTCTCCCGAACTCAAGCATTTGACAAAATCGTGCGGTAAATGTTAGTGTGATATCGGATCGAAAATTGGCATGCGTATAACTGAGAAAGGAACATAGGATGATTGAGATTGAGGGGATTGTACCCGTGGTGCCCACCCCTTTCGACAATGACGGGCATATTGACGAAGACGGGCTACGTAGGCTGATTGACTTTTGTGTGGCAGAAAACGCCAGTGCCGTTTGCCTACCCGCCTTCGCGGGCGAGTTTTACAATCTCTCGGATCAGGAACGGCAGGATGTGGTGCGAATCGCTGTTGACCAAGCAGCCGGGCGCATTCCCGTAATTGGGCAGGCAAACCATCCATCTTCGCGAGTCGCGCTGGATCTCGCGCATCGCATGGAGGCGTCGGGGGTTTCGATGATAAGCATGGCAACGCCTCGAGTTTTCCCGCTGAGCGAAGATGACTTGCTGCGCTATTTTCGCACAATCTGCCAAAGCATCGGTGTGCCGCTGTTGATTCAGGACTTCAATCCGAGCGGCGCGACCATCGGCGCCGATTTCGCTCAAAGGCTCCACGCCGACTGCTCCAACTTTCAATATCTCAAATTGGAAGAACCGATGATGGCTGCCAAGGTGCGGAGCATCCTCGAAGCTACTCGCGGTGAGGTGGGTGTTCTAGAGGGTTGGGGCGGGCTATACATGATGGAACTCATTCCCGGTGGGATATGCGGCGTAATGCCCGGTGTGCCGCTGTTGCGTGTGATGAATGAGATATACTGGAACCGTAAGCGGGGTGAGGATGAGCAGGCGTACGATGCTTATCAAAGCATCCTACCGTTCATTGTCTTTACGTTGGGGCATCTGGAACTCTTCCTGCACGTGGAGAAACGGCTGCTAATGGAAATGGGGTTGATTGCCTCCGCCCATGTGCGTGAATCAACCATCCACTTAGACTCTCATACCGAGGCATACGCAGAGTGGATGATTAGGCAGGTGTTGCCGCTCGTGAGATGATAATCTCATTTGGACTTGCTCAATGGAACGCCAAATTGTATGCAGCAGGCAGTTTTTTGCCTGATTCGACGTTACAAACACACTGTAGGAGCGATCTCCGAATCGCGACCCGCGCTCCCGGTAGGTGCGATCAAGTGACTGAATAGAGAACGATCAAATGACTGAACAAGGAGTGCGATAGTAATTCCTGATAGAGATCCCTTTCTAACCGCACCGACTCCAATAAACGCCAGACCTCTACAACAATCGCTTAGCGAGAGAACCACTTAGTAAGGGGTGCCAACACATACCGGCGCACCGGTTATGCGTACGGTGCCGTCTTCGGGTACAGCAAATACACGGACACAGTCAATCCCCTGTCCCGGGTGTTGCTTGGTAGAGTTTAGCGACGGCTCCCTCCGCTCAGGGTCTTCATGTTTCCAAGTCTTGTAGGGTTTTGCGTAAACCAGATTTGCGTAATTTCCGCCCTCCTCGTATTGGTAGTACCACCCGTTTTTCCCTTGTATGCCGCTAAATCCTTTTGAAGCTTGGTAGACGGTTCCATCCTCATACGTTACCGTCGGATCCCAATAGGTACTATCATGCGAAGTGCCATTGACCATGTTCACGTGGAAAAAGATTCTATCATCCGATTTGACCTCCACCTCGAAATCGTGATGTTGTCTGTCTGCACTGTCTTTACAATATATCCAGCCGTCTTCTGGCCAAATCTGTTCATCGTTCTTCAAAATCTTTAGATTGACGCCGTCTCCACGTCTTGGTCTAGCTTCATATAGCGTGTGGCGCTCATTTGGCGGTGCGAAAATGTATTTCATCAGGAACCGCGAATCCTCGGTCACCTGTTTCGATCGAATCTCTTGGTCGAATTTGAGATTCAGTTCGACTTGATCCTTCATATGACCGTGATCGCCGTGGTCCCTAGTCGTGTGAAGACTGAAGTAGTTCGCCATGCACATCAGAAAAACAGCGCATACCATAACCGTCTCAAATGCCTTAGACCGGTTACGGTGACTGAGTAGCGAGAAGACAATCAGTAGTCCAATGATGAGAATCAGAGTGGCGCTTTGGTAATAGTATCCACCTCTCCAAATGTCAGCCCAGGCAAGCGGGGTGTGACGCATATAAAGAAGCATTATCATAAAGGCACAGAAAACGAAGGCCGTTATTAGCATTAATACTAGCGCGACGCGATCCGTTAAGCCTTGCCGTGAATTTTCATGGGCATTGGCGGAAGTGACCTGCGTTTTCTTTATTGCCGAGATTGCAATGAGGACGTATGAAGCCAGCGCAAGCCCCCAAGACAGGAAAGAGCCATCCCAGATATTGCCAAACGCTAACTGAATCTGCAGTACGGTCAACTTAAATCCGTTCCAAAGGCCTCGCATGTATGAGGCTTGGTCGTGAAGCAGGAAGAAGCTCAACGACGACCAACCGCGAAAAGGAGGATGCCCCCGGACGGCATTAATGATGTATGGACACAACAGATAGTCCCAGCAGAGATAGAAGCCGAAAGCTACGATGAACGAAGCTGAAAAATGTATCAGGTGGCGGAATGCGCCTCCATGGCGGTGGCGAATGACTGCTATCAATAGGCTCAATCCAATCAGCCACAAACCAGTCATTACCCCCTGCTTGTCCGTGACAAATGACAAAAAGGCGCCCAAACTCAGCAGAATGTATACAACTAATCCTCGTGGCTTGGGGGCCGGTTTTAGCCAGCGAATCAGGCATAATATCCAAAGCGCCGCCCAGAACGCCGCCATAATCTTACCGCATCGGAAATACACGCCGTACATCACAAGAAGCTGGGGTGAAAGTGGAAATAGCATTGCCAGCGCCGCGCACGATGTTCGTCTAAACGTCGGCAGCAACTCTCGTATGATGAAATACAATACGACTGTGGTAAGAATAACGAAGGCGATTTGCGAAATGCTGCGAAAGCCGTACGAAAAGAAAGGAATTTTGTTGAGCAGTATCACCATGTGAGCGTCAATATACTCAAAGACATAACTCAGTTCTCGCGCCTGATAGTTGTCCCAGTCGGTAGGGGTTGGTTCAAAGAATTTCGCGACCTCGCTCCAGAAACCGCCCGTCGGGTTGCCGTAGAACGCCATGAAGGTTTCGGTTTCAGTATGTATTACGGGCCGGGTGTCCTTCACGTTGGTGCACCACATCCCGATCATAATGATTAACATTACGGCAAACACGAGCCGCAGTTTATCGCTGAAATATTTGTCTAACGTTGGTATAATTGTGTCCATTTGATGGTTTCTTCAAACGTGCTGTTTTGAGGTTATACAACCTTTTCTCTAGACATTAAGGCTGGTGTGGAGTAAGATAGAATAGGATTTAGAGCGGTATATACATTGAATATTCTCGCATCTATCCCGTTCTGCTCGAAAATCTTCACAAAGTTAAGGAGTAGCTCATGAAGTTAACTCAAGATCAACTTGACGCTTTTTATCATGACGGTTATATCATGGTTGAGAATTTGTTCGATCCGGATTCGATGGCAGCCGCTTTACGCGATATGGAACACATCTTCTACGGCAAGTCCTTCGCTGAATATCTCGCGGATGTGGACAAAACCGGGGAAGCAGATTCCGTGGAGCCGACAGTCACCAATGTAGTCGCGCATTACGGCGACACGGACCATGGCCGTGCGCAGTTTCCGACAGGATTTGATGCGCTGGATCGGCTGATTGAGAACGAAGATTATCTTGACGTATTCGCCCAGTGCCTTGGCACGGATGACGCGAATTACTGCAACGCCCACCTATTCATGCGATCGGGTCCCACGGACGAGCGCCACCCTGAACACCCGTGGCAAGGCTATCACGCCGATCACGGTACCAATACATTCCTGCCGCTAAGTAAAGCAATCGGTTCATTTGATTACGTCAACAGCGGTGTTTATCTTCACGATGTCGATGACGACGGCGCTCCTATGCACGTGATTCCCGGATCACATCGACAAGCGGCGGATGTATACCTGCGTTTAGAGGGTGGACTAGAAGACATTCGGAAAGTTCCGGAGTTTGCCAAACCGGTACCCACCGCCGCAAAGGCAGGCAGCGCTCTATTCTATTCCTCCTATCTCGTACATGCTGCCATTCCGTTTGAAAACAAACGGAAACAACGCGCGTTTTGGACGCTATCCATGGCACGCGGCGACACGAGTCGGTGGACCAAGCTAGCGAATCCTTGGAGTGGACCGGAGCAGCAGTTCTTTCAACCGTTTTGGGAGAAGACAACGGCCCGTGTTCGTACGCTATTCGGTTGGCCCGCACCCGGGCACCCGTATTATTCGGAGACAACTTTGAAGGGAATCGCGGTGCGGTTTCCAAATATGGACTTGACGCCGTACCAGACGTAGAACAACGTGGCATAAAGCGATTCTTCTCTATTTTAACTCGTCACGTTGATCATACTCTTGGTTCTTGGCTAACCACATGTCGGGCGAGGTCAGGGTAGATTTGGTCGTGGATCTCCATCGCTTGGTGGAGATGAGCCCTCCGGTTTTCGCCAGCCGTGTCTATCATGGTAGCGTGGTACATGCCGGCGCCGGTCTTGTACTTATAACCTCCGGGTGAGTGTATACGCACATATTCATGCGCCCGATCCATATCGTCCGAGGTCTTGGCATGGCGGGTACAGTTTATGGTGAACATCCGCCGCCGGTTTCCACCGCCAAACGAGGCGTGATATAAATCGTGATTAAAGATTACGATGTCGCCTGGATTTGTCTCAACGGCAATGCTGCCGGGGAACTCCGAGCGAGGGATGCCGAACAGCTCCATGGAGTTGTTCACATCGATTTTTTCCTTGCGCACAAAATGGTCCGGTCGATGGGAACCCGGAATTAGGCGAAGCGCCCCGGATTCACGAGTAAGGGGATCAAGATAGAACGCCGTTTTGGCAGCGAATAGTTGACCCCAGCCTCCATCGGGGTGCCAACCGGTATCGCCGCTGTAATAATTTCCGTCGCCGCTGCAGTAGTTGAAGTCTTCACCCAGAACGTCTCCGATAAGTCCAAGTATTGCCGGGTGATCCAGCAGCCTGCACATGTCCGGGTGGCGTTCAATAGGCCCCAAAAACATCGTACGAGTCGAACCATCATGGTTTCTGCCGCCGCCGCAATTTTGAATCGACCATTCGAAGCCTTGGATGATGTTCTCCGTTTCATCCTGTGAAAACAGTTGTGGAATCATCAGATACCCGAAGGTATCAAAAAAGTCTAACTGTTCTTGAGTCAGTTTCATTCGTGTTGTCTCCTTAGCAAATTAGCGTTGGTATTCATCTCTAGATTCACGACTTAGGGCTTCCGTTTGTTACGGTTTGGGTTATAGCGCGTAAAACCAAGGGGAATTGACGCATCTGGTCACTCTCGTAGAATCGTGGTTGACGCAATCAAAATACACGTGTCTTTTATTATAATGCAGGTGAATTTGAATTACAACGATTTACGGTTGTGAAATTCGCCTTTTTCAGGTCTTGGGAGATGTAATTTATGGAGGACGGAAAACCTTTGCAATCATACGAAGGCGACAATCTTGAGAATTACGTAGATAATCCCCTACCGGCGTTGGAAGCTACAGGCATTGAGATGTCTCAATCCGCGTGGTGGGACGGCTTGAGAGAGTGGATGGAAGGGAAGTTTTCTGATTCCGGACCGCCGCCCTTCTCATTTGATTACGATGGCGTGAGTTCGGGAGAATTTCTAACCGCTTGGGACTTTTCAATAAACAATACCTCGTTGGATGAGACGAGAACTCTACAAACGGTAACGTACACCGACAAGCAAACAGGTCTTGAAGTTCGTTGTGAGGTAACGCTTTTCGTGGACCATCCCGCGGCAGAATGGGTATTGAAATTCAGAAATACCGGAGAATGTGACACCCCGATTATCGCCAATATCCAGGCACTGGACACCGTGCTGCGTGACGAGGCAGATAGCTTGAAGCTGCATTATACGTCGGGTGCGAAGGAGGGAGTCGCCGCCGGTACAGCGGATTTTGGTCCGAACGTCAGAGAGTTGGCCGCTGACTCTACTCTGGAAATGTCTTCAATGCACGGAAGATCTTCGTGGGGCGACAGTCTACCTTTCTTCAATCTTGAAATGTCAAACCATGGTGTCATGATTGCCATCGGCTGGACGGGGCAATGGTTGGCAAGTTTTTCACGAGACTCACAATCAGTGCGTGTGTGCGCCGGAATGGAGCGAACGCACCTCAAACTTCTGCCCGGAGAAGAGATTCGCTCCCCACGGATGTTACTTCTGTTCTGGCAAGGTCATCGAATCTACGGACAGAACCTGCTTCGTCGAATACTTTTAGCCCATTACTATCCACAGCGGGATGGCAAGCCGATGCCGGTGCCGTTGTTGGCAAGTTCGATGGGTATGTACCAGGAAGCATTTGGTGCGACCGAACAAAACCAAATCGAATATGCGTCTGCATTTTCGCCGCTTGGATTTGAATATATCTGGATGGACGTGGGCTGGCAAATCAAAAGCCCGGGGCTTTCCCACATCGGACCTGCCGACCCTGACCGTTTTCCCAACGGACTCCGAGCGATATCCGACGCGCTCAAGAAAATGAATATGGGTCTACTTGTCTGGTTTGCTCCCGAATATCAGGGCGGAAGCACGTGGATGGAGCGTGAACACCTTGAACTGTTTCTTACCGTCAAAGATAAAGAGGTCACGGGGCTTCCGCCATTCAGAATGCTGGACTACGGAAATCCCAGGGCGCTGACGATGATAACCGATTACATTTCGAATCTGATTGAGGAGGAAGGGATTGGCATTTACCGGCAGGATGGGCCAATCGGCGCGAATTTGACTTACCCCGATGGACGCCCATATCCGCACGGGCAACCGCTCCAGTGGTGGAGAGATGCGGACGCACCGGATAGACAAGGAATTGCCGAAATTCGCTATATTGAAGGCATGTATTGGTTTTGGGACGAACTTCGCAGGCGAAATCCGGGATTGATTATTGATATGTGCGGCGGGGGCGCTACGCGCATAGACCTGGAGGCGATGTCTCGCTGCTTTTATCTTTGGCGCTCGGACCACAACCATCCCGGCTTTGAACCGAACGACTACCAATCGCAAACCTATGGTCTCAGTCAATGGGTGCCATCAACCGCAACCGCAAGCGGCTATCCCGACACCTATTCATTTCGCAGCTCAATGAACGCCGGTATCGCAGCCGCGTGGAATCCGTTTCAACCGGAGCTGGAGCAGCGCTGGCCCTTGGCGTTTCCCGTCAATCAGAAGGAACCTTACGAACTAAAAACGGTGCCGCGCAAAACGGTCGACGAGAAAGAGAACGTAGGTTACGTGGTCACCGAGCCATTTCCGTGGGATACTGCCCGCAAGTTAATTGAGGAATACAAGCGCATCCGCCATCTGTTCTACGGGGACTTTTATCCTCTCACGCCGTATACTGTATCCCACGACACATGGCTGGCGTACCAGTTCCACAAGGAAGACTTGGGGCAAGGGATGGTTTTTGCGTTTCGCCGCCCAGAATGTTCGCAGCAATCCGCAACACTGAAATTGTGGGGACTTGAGTTAGAGGCAAGCTACAATGTGAATTTTGAAGATCAGAATCTCAAGGTTGTAATGAATGGGCGGGAAATGTCAGAGGGCATTGATGTTACAATAGACTCTCAGCCGGGGTCGTTGCTTGTCACCTATGCCAAGGTTGAGTAGGTTTGTTTGATGACTGGAATCATTACAATTCCGAATCGTACGTAAAGACGTGTGCTGCTCAGTTTGCGGCAACACTATTCATTGCACGTTTTCTGTAGGAAAGATCAACCGACTGATTAGGGAGGACGATAGAAATCCCGTAGAGATTCCTCCAGCCCACGACAGGAGCATGGGAACAGGAGGGGTATCTCTATCGCGGTCACTAACCGTATCCTTGAACACTCGTTATCCACTCGTTTGATCCATTCGCTCGTTTGATCGCTCCTACAGTGATGATAGAGTGGAAGCAGGCGTTTGGCGGTTAATTTCAATTCACTAACATACGAGAAGGAGGAAACAATGAAGGCGATAATGATGAACAGAACAACCGGAACCTGCGCGAGTACCATTTTCGTGGTAATTATTCTAGCAAGCGCAAGTGTTGCCGAATTTAGCCCGGAAGACGTTATCGGGATGTGGCTTTTGGACGATGGGAACGGCGAAGTTACAAAAGACACATCCGGAAACGGCCATGTCGGGCAACTCGTGGGGAACCCGCAATGGGTCGCCGGGAAGTTCGGCGGCGCCCTGGAATTCGACGGGGATGACCGTGTAGATTGCGGCGATATTGACGCCGTTGATGGATTCACGAGCCTTACGGCGTTGGCTTGGTGTAGATGGGACGGAGGCGACGGAGGGCTCACGGCGCCTGCACGGGTGGTTAGCAAACAGGACCCAAACAAGGGGGATAAGGGGCCTTTTTCCCTCGGATCGGGATGGAATGCGCATAAGCTGACATTATGGATTCATTTCGGTAATTGGGCAGGTGTTCACAGCGCAACACACATTGATGATGGCGAGTGGCACCATGTCGCGGGCACTTTCGACGGCAACAGCCTCAGGGTGTATGTGGATGGAGTCGAAGAAGCCGAGCATAATGTCGGAAAGGTCACCGGCGGCTCTACTCCCGAACATGTCGCTATCGGATCCGACGGCTTCGGCAGAGAGTTCTGGAAGGGACTTATTGACGAAGTAGCACTGTTTAGTGTTCCCCTTTCCGAGGACGACATCTCGGGAATCATGGACAATGGACTGTCGCCGTTGTCGGCGGTGTCGGAAATAGGCAAGCTGGCGACAATGTGGGGTAGATTGAAGGATCGATAGTACTGAAAGGATGGTGGGGCGGAGCAAGAAGCCTTGCCGCCATGTTAAATCAGCGGGGCAATGAGATTTCTATGGTATCTCTATAGCACTCACTATTCGTTCGTTTGATCTCCCTCGAACACTCGTTAGATCTCAGTCAATCATTCGCTTGCTTTCGCCCTGCAAGTGTACGAAGTCGAGATTGATGGCTTACACGTGTCGAAACAGGCATCGCAGGTAGCCCGGTTGCATCGCTATAGGGATTACGATGTCCACCAATGTACACTCGTTGATTTGCCAATTCAACTGACAATCGTCTATTCAAAAGAGGGATATCATGGGACGCCGTTTTTGGATTGCGGGTAGTCTATTCGCCATTTTGACTCTAAGTGCCGCTTCAACAGGCATGGCAAGACTCAAAGGGGACACCTGGGAGATGAGGGAAACGCCTATCCTTAGCCAACGAGTGGGTTTTGCCACTAGCGCCGTGGACGGGAAGATTTTCGTCATTGGCGGCACTTTGTGGGATCAACGTGCACTCCGTGGGAAAGTGCTTCGCACAGTTGAAGAATACGACCCCGCAACCAACCGTTGGAAGTTTCGGGCAGACATGCGAATCGGGAGGAGCAATCTTGCCGCAAGTGCCGTGAACGGGAAGATATACGCAATCGGAGGAAGTGTTCAAATGTTGTGGACGAGAAAGCACGTGGAAGAATTCAACCCTGCAACGGATACCTGGGAGAAAAAGGCGGATATGCTTGAGCCACGGTCTACCGGCTCTGCACACGTCGTGGATGGGAAGATGTATGTGTTTGGGGGAGCGCGCGATGGGTCTGCCGAAGCATACGATCCGGTCGCTGATAGCTGGGAGAAAAAAGCGTCGGTGCCAAAACGTAGGTGGGGGTATTCTACAAGTGTTGTGGATGGGAAGATTTATGCCATCGGGGGAATGAAGTTGAATCCCGATAAATATTTTGGACCCTTGAAGTTTATGATCCCGCCACAGACACCTGGGAAAAGAGAGCCGATATGCCAACGGCGAGATGTTGTTTGTCTGTGAATACAGTCAATGGGATCATTTACGCGATCAGCGGGGGTGATGAAAGTGGAATCCTGAAAACAGTAGAAGCCTATGACCCGACTACAGACACGTGGGAACAACTGGCAGATATGCCGGAGCCAAGGGCTGGCCGTTCCGAAGTGGTTGATGGGAAAATATTTCTGTTTTCCGGCGGTGTAGTCTTCGCGAGATCTTTGTTTATCTATACTCCACCCTTTAGACTTCCGCGCAGCGTCAATCCCACAAGTAAGTTAGCTACAACTTGGGGACAGGTAAAGACGGGACAATAAGCAGTTTGTCGTAACGAAAAACACTCTGGAAAGCGCAAAAGTTCCATGGTTCATAACGATGTTAGCAAGCGCAGGTTGCTCCCAACGCTCCGCGAGAAACTCAGCACAATACGCTACATCCTCACCAATTACTACCCTCCGATCTGCCTACCAAGAATTAACCTATTGACGGAGTACAGAAAGTAAGATAATCTAAAGGTGTTCTGCAGATGCGCTCAATCTCTGCTGAATCCCTTGTGCAAATTTCAACCTAGGATATAGCAAAACCTCTCAATGGCTTTCAGTTCAACCAACCAGCCTCAATTCCGGTCAACTGATGAATCAATGAGGCAAACACGGGTCACGTGGCGTGCGGTGCTCATCGCCCTCGTGTTGATACCCTTCAATTCATTCTGGATCGTTTACATGGAAACGGTCCACTATATCGCCCACTCCACCAACTTTAGCCTACTCTTCCACGCCATCTTCAATCTTACCCTTTTGCTGATGCTGAACGCCGTCCTAAGGCGGATTTCGCCCAGGTTGGTGCTCGGGCAGGGCGAGTTGGTTACCATCTATGTGATGCTCTGCATCGCCGGCACACTAGCCGGACACAGCATGATGCAGATTCTCCCGCCGACCCTCGCAGCCCCCGTAGGTTTTGCCACCCCCGAGAACGACTGGAAAAACCTTTTCGGTCACCACTATCCCGACTGGCTTATCGTCACTGACCCCAAGGCGTTGACCGGATATATGGCGACGGCTACGAAACGCCCCGCGACGCTGTACATCGAAGCCCATATCAAGCCTTGGCTTGTGCCGGTGCTCGCTTGGACGGTGTTTATTTGTGTCTTCATGTTCGTCATGCTTTGCATCAACGCCATCATCAGGAAACAGTGGACGGAGCGCGAGCGGCTGACCTACCCTCTCACGCTATTGCCGTATGAAATGGCAAATCCGAAATCGCGGCTATTCAAGAGTAAACTTCTATGGACAAGCTTCACCGTAGTTTGCATCATCAACATTGTGAACGGCTTGCACACGTTCTACCCTGTCTTGCCGTCGTTCCAGCTTCGCGCCTATAACTTAGGCAACTTTTTCACGACAAAGCCGTGGGACGCCATCGGCTACATGGCGCTGTTGGTGCGCCCGTTTCTCCTCGGTCTCATCTTCCTCGTTCCTCTCGACATCGCGTTCTCATGTTGGGTTTTCTTCTTTTTCTGGAAGGCGCAGTTGGTTTTAGGGGAGGCGTGGGGATTCCAAAAGCGCCCCGAATTTCCCGAGCAGTCCGCCGGCGCTTATATTGCGCTCTGTGTCATAGCCATCTGGACGGGGAGACATCACTTTTCCAGAGTGGTTCGCTCGGTTTGGGACCGACGGCTCGCGATGGACAGCAAGGGGGAGGCGTTGCCTTACAATGTTGCCGTGTATGGCGTGATTGCAGGCTTTTTGTTTATCGTCATATTTTGTTATCAGGCGGGCATGACATGGTGGGGCGCCGCGATGTTCTTTGCGCTTCTACTCATGACAAATATCGGCGTGACCCGGATCCGAGCGGAGGTCGGCTCGCCAGTGCACGACTTGCACTTCGCGGGCCCCGAAATTCTAATGCTGGACACTTTTGGTACGCGCCGAGTTGGACCGCGGACACTATCAATAGTCTCGCTGTTCTGGTTTCTTACCCGGGCACATTACAGCGACCCGATGCCGCACCAACTCGAAGGGTTCCGTATCGCGGACCGGTCGCGCATGAATCAGCGGCGCGTTTTCGCCGTGATGGTCATTGCGATTGTCGTTGGCACGGTCATCGCGTTCTGGGCGCTGCTTGATGCAGGGTATAAACATGGCGCGAGTTGGGGCGGCGAACCGCTCGGTAGACTGAACCGTTGGTTAATCTATCCGATGCAACCGGACATGTACGGAATCGGCTTCTTTTCCTTTGGATTACTGTTTGGTCTGTTTGTGATGTTTATGCGGGTGCGGTTCCTCTGGTGGCCGCTCCACCCTGCCGGTTACGCCGTATCCAGCACATACGGGATGCGCGACACGTGGTTCATGTTCTTTGCGGCGTGGCTCATCAAATGGATGCTCCTGAAGGCAGGCGGTATGAAGGCACACCGCGCCGCCATCCCGTTTTTCCTCGGCATGGTCTTCGCGGACTTCACCATCGGCGCCTGTTGGGCGTTGTTGGGCGTGGTGCTTAATGTTCGGACGTACGGATTCACCGCGTGGTGGTGACCTTTCGCCGTCAATCCAGTCAGATTTTTGGGCCGTCAATGGCAACCAAAGGGGCGCTCGCGCTCGCATAGGGACAGCCGATGAAAATTACGCGCGTAGAGTCGTTTTTGACGAACGCCGGTTTGCGTAACTATCTGTTTATACGTCTTACCACCGACACAGGGATAAACGGTGTTGGAGAGGCATCCTTGGAGTGGCAGGAGAAGACGGTTCAATCCCTGATCGACGAATGGGCGACGGAGCGGGTTCTGGGAACGGATCCCTTTGACATTGAAACCGTCATCGGTGGGATGATTCGCGACCAATATCAGGGTGGCTCGACGGTGATGACCGCCATCAGCGGCTTGGAAATAGCATTCTGGGACATCATCGGCAAAGCATGCGGTCAGCCGGTCTACAAACTGCTCGGCGGTCGTTGCCATGAGCGGTTGGGGGCGTATGCCAACGGTTGGTACGGCGGGGCGAGAACTCCGCAGGAGTATGCGAAAGCAGCTAGAAATGCGGTAAACCGTGGATACAACGCGCTGAAGTTCGATCCGTTTGGCACGGCGTGGAAGGAGATGAATCGCGATGAAATGGCGGAATCGGAAGCGTTAGTCTCAGCCGTGCGTGATGCCGTAGGCGACAAAATCGGATTGATGATAGAGGTGCACGGTCGGTTGTCCGTAGGAAGCGCCATTGAGATGGGGAGACGCTTGGAAAAGTATTGTCCTGCGTGGTACGAAGAACCGGTGTCGCCGAATAGTCTCGAGTTACTTGCGGAAGTCAAGAGGGCTCTGCCATTTCCGATTGCGGCGGGAGAGCGGTTGTACACATTGGAAGATTTCTATCGCTTCACGGCGATGCGAGCGGCGGACATCGTACAGATGGATCCAGCCCATTGCGGGGGTTTGCTCGTAACGAAGAAGATTGCCGCTATGGCGGAGGCGCAGGATATCAGGGTTGCGCCGCACTGCTCAATTGGCCCTGTGGCACTGTGTGCCGCGCTGCATGTGGATTGGTCAACGCCAAATGTGATGATTCAGGAAAACTTCGGCGACTACGATGTCCCTTGGCGTCATGACTTGGTTTTTGGCTGGAACCCCGTTGAGAATGGCGAATTTGCACTGCCCAATAAGCCGGGGCTTGGTATTGAACTGAATACCGCGCTATGTTCCGAGCACCCGTATAAAAAGAACAACTTCCCATCCCTTTGGGATAAGCGATGGCTCAAGGACTTTACGCAGAATGAATAAATGCGCCTCATTAGATTCAGCCAAGTACGGTTTTGATTGCCTCAACACATTTTTTGCAATTCGGAATGGGATTCTCGACGTCGCCTTCGTATTCTATCGTCAGGAAGTCGTGGTAGCCAGTGTCTTGTAACAGTTTAATCAGCGCATCCAGACGCAGATTCCCTTCTCCAATGATTGTATCTTCAGGGTGACCATCTCGTTCGAAAACAAAGTCCTTCAGGTGGACACCGTGAAGCCTATCCCTATATTTTCCCGCCATTTCTACCGGATCATATCCGCTATCAAGCATCCAAGCAGTATCAAGGCATAGTCCGATGTTAGTTGATGTGTTGGAAAAAACCCTGTCTAACGCATCCGGCGAGCCGAGGTTATCCCTTCGCCCGTGATTGTGGATGGCAATCTTGATTCCAAATTCCTCGCACAGCGGCTCAAGGCAAAGAGCAGTTTCAATCTCTTTACCCTTTGGGAAACTGCTTGCCAAGCTCTTCAGACCGATTGCTTTTGCGAATTCAAACCAAGCGCGGTTGGTTGATTGGTCCGTATTCAGCCCGTTTACCCCGTGACCGCTAACTTCGATGCCGCTCGAACGAAAACTGTTGATGATTGACATATAGTCGGTGTCCCGAAACGGATCCACATACATGCTTCCTAACTCGATGTACTCGATTCCGCAGGATTTAGTAGCTTGAATAATCTCGTCGGGTTCGTTCCATGTGCGAAAACACCAACTCTGGATACTGATTCTCATTTTGAATTCCTTCGTTTCCTGTATAGCATTGTTGTCACGTTTCGATAGCTGACACGCATATGCTTCGAATGTCTTGATAAGAGCACCTACCCGAATCCCATCCAACCATGCGTGCACTCTGTCAGTCAGCCAACTTCCGGTAATCGTCCCGATGTATCCACGGCACGTCAGTCTAGATGGTCGTTGATTGAGGGGTATTCCCCGAAGCATAATTCCAATTATTCTACATTCTTCCACGGAGGCGGTCAATGAGAATCAACCTTGTATGCGAGGGGGAACACGTCGAAATTTCGCGATGTCGTAGAGCGTGTACCGCACTGTGGTTGGGATTCCGACCTGTGGATTTAGCCGAATGCGCAGGGTAGGCACTTGATAGATTCGCAATCGTGGGTAACTCCACGGTAAGGACTGTAATGGACCGCGCATGCGTGCCCCGTCCTTTTGCGTTGCGCCGAATAGGGGTAGCTGCTATAATCGGGCACATAACTTCAACTACTCAGAGAGTTTTGTCAACTGGAGGACAAAAGGATGCCGATTCCAACGATTGAATGGGTAGATGGCAAGATACGGTTGATAGACCAAACCTTGCTGCCCAATGAGTTTAAACAGATTTACTGCGATGATTTAGAGACTGTGTGGGAAGCGATTAAATCGTTGCGCGTGCGCGGAGCGCCCGCCATTGGAATTGCGGCGGCGTTGGGAACGGTGCTGGGAATCTGGAAGTCGCGGGCAGACAACTACGCCGATTTCGCGGATGAATTAGCCAAGGCAACCGATTATCTTGGAACGTCAAGGCCGACGGCGGTGAATCTATTTTGGGCGCTCAACCGGATGGTCAAGACAGCAGAAAATAATAAGCATGTCCCCATCTCCCAGCTAAAGCAGGAATTGTTGAATGAGGCATTGGCAATCATTGAAGAAGATCGCGCCATGTGTCGTGCCATTGGCAAACACGGTTTACAACTCCTAGGTGAAGGCGACACCATTTTAACTCACTGCAATGCGGGGGGATTGGCAACTTCCGATTACGGCACGGCTTTGGCGGTCATGTTTACGGCGCATGAAGCCGGCAAGAATATAAGTGTCTACGCCGATGAGACTCGCCCGTTGCTCCAAGGCTCGCGTCTCACCGCATGGGAGTTGATGCAGGCGGGAATCGATGTCACGCTAATCTGTGACAATATGGCTGCCCAAGTCATGAAGGAAGGCAAAATACAGTGTGCTGTCGTCGGGGCGGACCGAATTGCCGCAAACGGTGACGCAGCAAACAAGATTGGCACCTACAACGTCGCAATACTCGCCCAAGCGCACGAAATTCCATTCTATGTCGCCGCGCCGACCTCCACGCTGGATCTCTCGCTGCCCACGGGAGACCAGATTCCCATTGAGGAGCGCGCTGCGGAAGAAATCACCGAAGGCTTCGGCACACGAACCGCACCGGAGGGAGTCAAGGTTTACAGTCCCGCTTTTGATGTTACACCCGCCCACTTGATTACCGCGATCATTACGGAAAAGGGGATAGCTCGTGCGCCTTACACTAACAGCCTCAAGGACTTAGTTGAATAAGATCATTCGCGGCTCGTGCTCTTGCAGTCTAGTCTTATTGAGTGTCCATTGACAAAATTCAGATTCGATTCGTTAGTCTATCCTTCAGGCTCCCCAAAGAGAGATGGAAAGAATCGCAGCGGATCTGAGGGGACGCGGAAGAGGATTTCCTGTCTTGGTGTGAGGTCCACGCTTGTCGGCGGTTGAACGCGCTCCGTTTTCCACGCCATGTATGACACACAGTATTTATACAGAAGAGATCGCCTCTCGTGATTTGCCGTCCAAGCCGCCGTGCCGTGCGTCAATGCCTCCGTAAAGAGGATGACTGAACCCGCCGGCGCATTCGGAATCACAACACACGCTGCCTTGTCGGGCGCATCATCTATCGGTTGCGGCAATTTAAAGTTGCTTTTGTGGCTGCCGGGGATACAACAGAAACCGCCAGAGTCCGGTCCCGTGTCAGTCATATTCCACGTTACGACGACGAACCCATTTACGATTTGATTATCGCGGAAGGGGAAATACTCTCCTCGACGAGCGCCGGAATACGGCGCCGTAGCGCCGTAGTCTGCGTGGAGTCTTCCTCTTTGCATTCCCTCATGCATACACATCCCGTAAATACGATCAAGTCGAAAAGCGTCGCCCAGCCGAAATCTGAGGATTGGCAGAATCTTGGGGTGATCGAGCAAATCACAGAACGGCTTTCCCCACTGCAGAAACCCCGGTCCTTCCGGGGCGCTACCGAAACGTTGCGTCTGCCCAGGGGCGGGCAACTCCTGTTCATTCAGCAGTTCATTGAATATTGAAACTTCCGTTTCGCTTAAGACATCCTCAATGACCAAGTAGCCTTGTAGATCGAAGAGGTACTGCTGCATTTCAAGATCGTCCATAATGTGCCCTCCTCTTACTTGCAGACTTTCACATTTCTTCAATAGGGCTTTTTAGCGGAATGAGTATCTCGTAGTTGAGGGTTTTTGGGTGACTTCTGAAGTATCAGAAAGCGAAAATCGCTCCGCAGAGCGGAAACTATGCGGCTGAACGCGCTATTGTAGCTCATAATCCCGCATAGAGGCGATTGCTCGCCGCCAAACTGATTCGTCGGGAATAGTGGTAGACGTGTGTTTCCCCCGTATCCTGATTGTTACCAATTGGCGTGGATTCCTCCACGATGAAATCTGCGAAATGCGCTGCGTTGAAGGCGACGAAGGCAAGAGAGATTGAATCCACAAGCCTGTCGGGTCGCGTCGCAAGATCTGGAAACGCCACGGGCCCCGTGTCGATTTGATAGACGTTGTCCGATTTTCTTATATTCAGCGTTTTGACCGGGTACTCGATTATCGCACGTAATTCTGTTTCGTCGTCGCGGATCTCTGTTTGTGCAACCACCGGGTAAAACTCATGCGTGTACCGGATGATTTCGTCGGGTGTAACCAAATTCTTGTGACTCGTGTGTTCTTGGAGATGTTGAATGGGTCCACCAAACATGTCCGCTGTTTTCAGACAACTTCTATAGTTGGGATTCAGCCACGCGTTACGCCGAAATATTAGCCCATATTTCGGCCCGAAGATTGGAAGAAAATCATAGTTGTTTTTGAGGAACAAGTTCTGCTCCGCGAACGTGTCCTCACTCTTGCATGAAGCGCATTGGAGGAAATCCTCCGTTTTTCCACTGCGTTCGTCAATCACGCGTGTGCGAGATTCAACCCAGAATCTCACTTCGTTCTCCGGATTTCTTCCGAGAAGGTAGGTCTTACCGTAATCTAGGGGTGTCATTTTATCTATTCTCATCCACTCTGCGATGCCATAAATGAAAAACTGAGATTCAGTGTCCCTGTCGGACAAAGGCGGCAACTGGGTCGGTCTAATTAAAAAAGCACCCTTCAACTCCAATTTAATCCAGAAGGGTGCTTTTCTTGACTAAGTTTTATTGGCATTTATGTGAAACGCGTCGTTAATGCGCCGAGCCATGCGCTATCGTAAGGGCGAGGTAGGATCCCTATCGAATTGGGATCTCTATCGCGTTCAATAACCATTCGCTTGATCTATTCGCTCATTTGATCCTCGCCCCGCGCGATCTTAGGGTCACGCAGCACTCTTGTTATTTGTCAATGTTCCAAATTGCCTCGAAGTGCATAGGGACGAAGACTCTGGGAACGGAGATGAGTTCAGTTTGTCAAATGTCAACGCACCATAGATTTCGCGATGTCGATTCGCGCCTGCGTTACTCCTTCTGCTCCTCCTTCGCCATGGCAACAACCTTTTGGGCGAGTTCATCGGGCACAATTTCGTAGCGGGAAAACTCCATCGTAAAGCTCCCGCGTGCGCTCGTTATCGATTTGAGGTCAATCGAGTAACGGAGCATCTCCGCGAGCGGGACGCTGGCTTGAATCACTTGACGCTTGCCCGATTGCTCCACTCCCATCACTTGGCCCCGCTTACTGTTCAAATCGCCGATGATGTCGCCCATGAACTGTTCGGGGACCGATATTGAGACATCCATGATCGGCTCGAGCAACCCCGGATTCGCTTGGTCCGATGCCGCCGAAAACGCTAATGAACCCGCCATTTGGAATGCAAAATCGGACGAATCGACGGGATGATACTTGCCATCGTAAAGTTCAATCTGGGTGTCAACGAGCGGATAGCCGGCAATGATTCCCTGTTCCATTTTATCGCGGATTCCCTTCTCCACGGCGGGTATGTAATTTCGTGGAATCGAACCGCCAACGATGCTATCTACAAATTCAAACCCGCTGCCTCGTTCAAGCGGCGCAACGTTTATCCAGCAATCACCAAATTGTCCACGACCACCGGATTGGCGTTTGTATCTGCCCTGAATCCCGCTGACACGTCTGCGAAGCGTCTCTCGGTACGGTACCTTGGGAGGTTCAACGTCAGTTTCAACGCCGAACCGATCTTTCATTCGTTCGCGCGTGAGACTGATATGAAGTTCCCCCAGACCTGAAACCAAGAGTTGTGAAGTGACGTCATTTCGCTCGAGCCTGAAGGTCGGGTCTTCTTCTGACATTCTATTCAAGGTTGATATAAGTTTCTCATCGTCGCCTTCGCGCAAAGGTTTGACCGCAAATGAAATCACGGGTTTGGGAAAATCGATTCCGGGAAGCTGAACGGCATCCCCATCCTCGCACCACGTGTCCCCTGTCTGTGTAATCGAGAGTTTGGGAACAACTCCGATGTCGCCCGCAACCACTCGCGTCGTGCTGATGGAAGTCTTGCCCTGACTGAAGGCTAGTTTTCCAATCTTCTCGTTTTCCTCCCGCGTCGAATTGAATACTTGGGAATCCCCTTTCAGAATCCCGGAGTAGACTCGAAAGTACGTGAGCCGCCCCGAGAACGGGTCTGCCATCGTCTTGAAAACGAGAGTGGACATAGCTCCATCTGTTGATGCCTCAAGAGTCGTTTCATCATCCACACTCTCAATAGGCTTGGCATTGGCGGGAGACGGGAAGCAGTTTACTATTGCGTCCATCAATTGCTGAACTCCGATATTTTGGAGGGCGGCGCCACAGAGCACCGGCACCACGTTGCCACTGGAAATTCCCGACCGTAAGCCAACACTTATCTCCTCATCCGTTAGCTCTCCTTCAAAGAATTTCTCAATCAACTCATCGTCACCCTCGGCAGCAGCCTCAACGAGTTGTTCACGATATTCTGCAGCTTGTGCTTCAAGCTCAGATGGAATCTCCAACTTCGGCGCCGGTTTGTTGTCATCAGGTTTCGTGAACGCGCTCATCTGAACAAAGTCGGCTACACCTGTGAAATCTTCTTCTGCACCAATCGGAAGTTGTACGACGGTCGCGCCTGCCTCTAAAATTTCTTCAACACTCGCTAACGCATTCTCAAAGTTGGCGTTCTCCTTGTCCATTTTGTTAACAAAGATTAGCCGTGGTAGATTATACTTGTCCGCGATTTCCCATACTTTTTCCGTGCCCCCCTCTACGCCGGTGGTTGCGTCAATCACTACTACGACGGCGTCTGAAACGCGGAGTACGCTCTCAAGATCGCCGTAGAAATCTTCAGCTCCCGGGGTGTCAATGATATTTAGCTTGTGTTCATTCCATTCTGCAATACAAACTGAACAGTTAAGTGTCGATTTACGTTCTATTTCGTCCGGAGAGTAATCGGCAACGGTGGTTCCCTGGTCGACTTGCCCCATCCGCTCAACCGCACCTCCATTATAGAGCATAGCCTCAATCAACGATGTCTTTCCCGCGCCAGAATGTGCAATTACCCCGATGTTTCGAATCTGTTCTGTTCGGTATTCTCTCATGTTGTTGCGAGTTCTCCTTACGGTGTCAATCTACCACAAATGATGCGTGATTTTAGCACATGCCTATAGGAAAAGCAAGCCAAAAATCCGTGCAATGAATCGTACAAATTCTTGCTCAAACTTTGCATCAAACCGGTGCGTCATGGGTACAGCACATCGGCAGTATATAGACGGAGATTCCAAACAAGAAAACGGAATGGACTTGCCGTATCGGATGAATTGGGAATCTAGAAACTCGGAAGATTCGCCGTCAACCTACCAATACGGCCTCCGCCCACGATATAGATTTCTTCAACCCGATTTGTTCAAGGCATGGTATACTTTGTTATTGGTGGGGAATTGTCTAATCGAAAGTTGATTGTATTTCTTTACAATTTAGGAGGACAACACGGATGCAGCGAATGTTTTTCTGTCTCGGCGCCGGTTTCGCTTTGCTCGCAGTGGCGATTGGCGCCTTTGCCGCCCATGCTCTGAAGACAAAACTTTCCGAGGAGATGTTGGCAATCTTCGAAATTGGCGCACGCTATCAGATGTATCATGCCTTGGGACTCATTGCGGTTGCGTGGGCTTTTTCCCAATGGAACAGTCAATTCGTCTTCGCTGCCGGCTGGATTTTTGTAGCCGGTATTGTCATTTTTTCCGGTAGTCTCTACGCACTGAGTCTGACTGGAATCCGCCAGCTCGGCGCGATTACACCGATTGGCGGCTTGGCGTTCATTATTGGCTGGCTCCTGCTTGTTTTGGCGGCGTTGCGAAGCCAATGACTGAAAGGATCTGAAATTGTTCGTTTTGGCTGGTAGGGATTCGACATGAAAATGCAAACACCAGACGTCAATTGGAATGAATGGCGGGTGCAGTTTCCGGTAACCGAGAACTACATTTACATGAATCACGCGGGAATTGCTCCGCTATCTCTACGTGCACGAAACGCCATGCGAGAGTTTCTAAACGACGCTACCGACGACGGAGCAATTCATTCGGAGGATTGGGCGGCGACAGCGGAAGCCTGCCGTCAATCGGCGGCGAAACTGATTCATGCCACCGTCAATGAAATTGCGTTTATGAAAAACACCACCCAAGGAATCCTTCTCGCGGCAAACGGAATTGATTGGCATGAGGGTGAAAACGTCGTAACAACGGCAGTGGAGTTTCCAGCGAACGTATATCCATGGTGGAGTTTGAAGGAACGGTACGGCGTAGAAACACGAATGGTCACCGAACGAGAAGGGCGAATTCCCATTGAGGAGCTTGAAGCTGCCATCGACTCGCGTACTCGGGTACTAACGATCAGCCATGTGGAGTTTGCATCCGGTTTTCGACACGATATTCAGGCAATCGGGGAGATCTGTCGAGAAAAGGGCATCTGGTTCGTCGTCGATGCGATTCAAAGTGTCGGCGTGATCGACGTTGACGTGAAGGCTTGCTGCATTGACATTCTAGCTGCCGACGGACATAAGTGGTTGTGTGCGCCCGAAGGTGCCGCAATCTTTTACTGTGCGAAGGAACGACAAGATCAGCTAATCAACACAAATCTTGGCTGGGCAGGCGTTGTCAATCCTCGAGATTTTCTCAATTACAGTCTTACGCCGAAGCCCGACGCAACACGATTTGAGGAGGGGTCGTACAACAGCATAGGATTGTTCGGATTGCACGCCGCAATTGGTTTGCTCTTGGAAATCGGTGTGCCGCGCATTGAGAGGCGGGTACTGAATCTGACCGGACGTTTGATTGACGGGCTCCAATCCAAGGGGTACAGCGTGTCAACTCCAACGAAGGAATCGGCGAGATCTGGTATCGTTGTATTCCGCAGCGATCGCCATTCGACAACCGAACTTTACGAACTGCTGAAACGAGCCAATGTGGTTTCCGCCGAACGCGGAGGCTTGCGCCTGTCACCACACTATTATAATTCGATGGATGAGATTGAACAGGTTTTAGAGGTCCTTCCATAGGCGAATTTGAATTGGCAATCCCCATTGACTATGGTAGAATGTCATTGCCGGCACGGATACGGCGAAGCAATGAAAATGCACTATATCCTGTTCACCTATCTTTGGTTTTAAGGAGAGATTCAGTTTGATTAAACTCAACTGGCGGCACTGTTGGATTTCGGCACTCATATTTGGATTAATTGGTTGCGCTCCTCCCGGTAGCAGAAATAGAAATATTCCTCAAATAAATCTCACCGTCCAAAACACGCTGCCAATCCAACGAAGAGATGTCCCGGTTGTGGTTTCTCTGAATGAGATACGGGAAATCGCTCCCGACTTTTCGTTTGACGCCTACCTCGTCGTTTCTGGCCAACCACCGGAAGAAATCCCAAGTCAAGCTGATGATTTAAACTATGATGGGCAAAAAGATGAGCTGGCATTCCTGGCCAACCTTGAACCCCAAGAAACCAAGGTATTTACCATCCGCTATACTCCGGACAACCCGGTGGCGGTGATGCTAGGATTTCACAAGCGTACTCGGGCGGGCATATTCCCGGAGTTGGGCGGCATAGCTGCGCTGGAGTCCGAGTTAACCGCGTACCGCCTCCTCCAAAACGGGGCAATTCAACCGTATGGTAAGCAAACTGATCTCCTTTTGAGTGTTGAGTCACGTTTCCAGGGTGATTTAGGATATCGGAAATCCGTTTCACCGGAATTGCGAAGAGAATTTGATAGAAACGGAATACCGATTTCTCAAAACACGGTGGTCGAGATTCTGAAACCGTACACTAGTTGGATGATACGCAGTCGAGACAATCAACAGAGGTACTTGGTCCGCAAAGATGAGAACGACCTGAAAATCTACAAAGGGGAGGAATTGTCTATTGATCAGTTGGTGAATCGAAAAATCGCTCAACCTGGCGAGGGTAAGGCGGTTATGATACCTCTAATCTCGGAGGATGATTCAGTCGGTTGCGGTGGATTCGCGCTATGGGATGAGAATTTTCAGAAACGCATTGTTCCAACCGGGGTGGCGGACTATGTGCGGGTCATTGCCGACGGGCCAATTAGATCGGTGGTTCAACGGATCATTCCGAATTGGCGGCTCAGTAGCGGCGTGGCGAGCCTGACTTCGACGGTGATGATTTACGGTGGCAATCGTTGGATTGAACACCATATCAATATCCGTGGCACCGCATCGAACCATTGGATTGCGACAGGGATTCCGGCACTCGAGGGCGGAGTAGGGAAGGATGGAGCCAACGGGTGGTTATGGACGTGGGGCAACACGCACACTACCTCATATTCCAAGAAGTGTGGAATGGGTGTAATTTTTCCGACGGATCGATATCAAAGATATGAGGAATTGCCTTCGCTTGATTCCGAGTTGGGTTCAATAGTGGCACTGTTGCGTCCGAATGAAAATGGCTTGCTGAGATATTACGCATTTTCGCTTTGGGGGGACGCAGTAGATGGTCTAGGCGCAAAGGATGAGTTTGATGAGTACGCCCAAATCACTGCGACCGCACTTAATACGCCTCCAGTGGTGAAATTAGCGTCGGAAGCGTCTGAGAAGAAAGCGAACGCAGGAGAGGAGACTGGCGGGCACCTGGATGAGTAAACGCCCCGAATTGACAGGGGTGATTTATCCAATGCTAAATTCCCTCCTCAATCGTGGGAGTTAAATCAGCCTTCGATTAGTTTTCCTCATCAACTGCTTATCGGAAAATGTGGGATTTGCGTTTTACGGAAGTCGTATTGCATCTTGGTCTTTTGTCCCGTGCGGGGGTCGGGCTAGAACGAACCTGTATGTGATTAGCTATCGAATCCCCTTGTCCCGCCGTGATGACGCTGGAAACCGCTTCCGACTTTTTCAAAGGTCAACTCAAATGACCAGATGGTTAAAACTTCATACAATTTTCCGGAACGTTTGATTAACACCGTCTACTATACTGCTCAAATGTACAAAGTCGAACTTAAGAAATGTTAGAATTTGAGACAAATTGCAAGGAACAAGAAACTATGATTGATAAAGAGGAATGTTTAAGGATTCTCGCTAAATACCGTACCGATGAAGTAATGGTTACGAGCATGGGCACCACTATGCCGTGGAGTAAGCTTTCCGACCACCCGCTTGATTACGCCTCCGTGGGGAGCGCAATGGGCCATGCGGCTGATTTTGCTCTCGGCATCGCTCTGGCTCAGCCCGATCGAAAAGTGCTGGCGCTCAACGGGGATGGAAGCATGTTGATGTGTCTGGGAACGCTTGCGACTATTGCGGGTCTGGAGAAACCTGCTCGGAACTTCTACCTCTTTGTCTGTCATAATGGGACGTATGAGGTGACGGGCAATCAGCACATTCCAGGACGTTTAGGGTTCAGTTTTTCAGCGATTGCCAAGGGAGTGGGATTGGAGAAAGTTCACGACTTCCACACGGCAGAGTCGCTCGATGTGTCTCTGTCGGATATTTTGAACGAGGATGGCCCCGCGCTTATCACTCTGGAGATGATACCCGCCAACGAGCCGGCGCCGCATCGAAGTTCGGACAATGCTGCGCGTTATCTAACGGGTACTCTCGCGGAATCCACACATGAGTTGAAAGGCGCGCTGTCTGAATACCAAGAGAAGGCCTGATACCACGAAGCGCTTGCGTCATTCGAGGGCGATGAAGAATATAGCGCTTACGGACACTAGCTGTCGGAGACCGGGTGCCGTGTGTTTCGAGCTCGGTGCGGATTGACGAACCGGACAGTCTATTCTACGATTTTGGACACCGTATAATCTTTGATTTTTCGAGCGTGGGTAAAGACGATAATCTCGCCGAGCAGTCCGATGGAAAACAGTTGAACGCCCATTACCATCAATAACATTCCCAAGATGAGAAATGGACGCCCTGCGATAGTTTCATTCCCCATGAGTTGAAGAGCAACCGTAACAACCGCAATCAGCCCTCCAGCGCCAAAGAGCCCTGAACCAGGCAACCCAAAAAATCTTAGAGGTCTTTTCGTAAACTTGAAAAGGAAGAACAGGGTTAAGAGATCCAGCAACCTTTTCAAGCAAGTTCCGGGATGACCTGCTCTCCGCTTCTTGTCAGTTTCGCTTTGCCGTACTGGAATCTCGATAACTCTAAAGCCTCGCTGATAAGCCAAAAACGGAAAAAATCGGTGAAGATCGCCGTAGAGTCGAACCTCCTCCGCGACCTCCCGTCTCATAACGCGCAACCGACAGCTGATGTCATGATATCTTAACGACGTGAGAATTCGTGTAAGCCGGTGGAAAACCCACGACTGAAGCCGATTGAGAACCGAGTCAATTCGAGGCTCTCGCCGCGATATTACCAGATCGTATTCTCCATCGCCAAATTCCTGAAGCACGCGATTGATTTCAGTCGGTTCAATCTGCAGAAAGGGCGCGAGTGTCAGAATGGTCGTGCCTAGGGCGCGCTCAAATCCGATAGCGAGAGCAGTTGCTTCGCCAACCCTTCGATTCGTCGTAATAACTTCAATCTGCGGAAACTCGCTCTTCAATTCCTTTAAGTTTTCGCGTGCCGCCAGATTAACGCCATCCAAGACAAAGATAAGTTCGTACGAATAGTTGCTTGCCGCGAGCGCTTCCGCATAGTGGAGGTAGAGTTTCCGAAGGTCGTCATACCGCTCAGTTATTGGTATTATGACTGAAAGCGTTACTTCGTTCGTGGACTGCATATTATCCCGGTTCTACCTCGCTTCGGTCGTGATTGACACCTCCCGGTGGCGCCAGCACCGTGGCAGACGGGCGCACGTCCCGTTTGGGGAGGTAATCCCCCGTTTTCAACCCCAGTTCGGCTAAAAGCCCGATTGAGAGTAAATGTACGCCCAAGAACATCCACAATAAGCCGAAGGTGAGCGGAACACTCCATGACCCCAACGCGCCCGCAAAGAGCGCAACAGCCACCGCGAGAATTGTCGACAAACCCAAAATGAAAGCGGGTACGCCAAATATGGCAAACCAAAATCCGGGACGTGATGCAAAGCCTGTGAGCGTCTTCACTGTGACAATATCAAGCGCGACTCGCCAAACTCGTCCAATCCCATATTTGCTCTGTCCAAAACGACGCGGATGGTGATTCACGGGAATCTCTGCAATGCGTGCCCCTGCCAGTGTTGACATAGCAGGAATGAAGCGGTGCATCTCGCCGTAAAGGGTGACATTCTTGATGACAGATGCCCTATATGCTTTGAGCGAGCACCCGTTATCATGTATTTGAACGCCCGTAACCTTACCAATTAACCAATTCGCGGCTACTGACGGTATACGTCGAGACCAGAGCTTGTCTTGGCGGTTCTTTCTCCAACCACAGACGATGTCGTAGCCATCTTCCATCTTCGCCAAGAGATGCGGAACATCTGCGGGATCGTTCTGCAAATCTCCGTCCATGCTAATCACGACTTCGCCACGCGCAAATTCAAAACCAGCCGCCATCGCCGCTGTCTGACCGTAGTTTTTTCTGAAGCGGATAGCCTTCAAGCGAGGGTCTTGGCTGTGAATCTCTTCCAGTATCTCGAATGTTCGATCGCGACTTCCGTCATCAACGAAAACAATCTCATAAGATTTCCGCAGCGATTCGCACACTTCTCGAATCTGTTGATAGAGTAATTGAACATTGTCCTCCTCGTTGTACACGGGAACGACAATGGAAATGGCAGGCTTGTCATCCATTTAGTTAGGGCGCATAGTCATCACGGAATGAGTTGAGGTAACCGTTTGGTTGCCTCTACTAAACCGGAATGGTTGTCGTAGGCGCAAGTATCACACGCTGTCTGTTCGCGGGTATACGGTAGGCTGAGAGTTGGGTTTCACTAGACAGACCCGGCGAGATGGTCAACGTGAGAAGTGCATCCATCGGACCGTAATACGCAGCCATTCTCTAACAATCAACCCGAACGAACAGCGATCTATCGAGTGGATTACGAGGACGACAGGAATCTCTTCGCCGCAACTGCACCGCTGAAATTCTCTTGATTGCCGGGCGTCGAAAATCGGTAACACAATTCTCCGTTTTTCAAGACCGCCCGGGAAAAGTAAGTTCGGCTACTCCGGATTTGTCCAGCTCTCCCTTACCAAGGTCAATCATACGGTCATACTGCGCCTTTGTAGCCTTGGCGAGCGGAAGGTTCAATCCCGCAGATTCGGCTAGATCAAGTGCAATTCCCGAATCCTTTGACGCGTGCGCGGAGGAAAAGTAGCACTCATGGTCCCGATTCTCCATGTCCTCGCCATCCGTTTCCAGCACTCTGGAGTTCGCTCCTGTTTGGGCAAACACCTCTTGTAACATCGCGAGATCAAGTCCGAGTGCGGCACCGAGTCCCAATCCTTCTGCAAGCCCCGCCGTATTGATATTCATGACCATATTCACTAGCGCCTTGACTTGTGCGGCTTGCCCGGCATCTCCTATGTAACGGAGCGAGATACTCATTGAATCTAAGATGGGTTTTGCTTGGTTAAAAGCTGCCTCATTACCACCGCACATGAGATATAGGGTTCCCTCGCGTGCTTGCGTGATGCTTGATGCCATGCAACCTTCAAGACTCTGGGCGCCGTGTTTTTCCGCGAGTTTTTCAACGTCGACATGAACCTGCGGCGAAATTGTAGCACAATTGATAAACAGTTTTCCTTCGGCTCCTTTGAGAAGGCTGTCTCCGACGCTATCCGAGAAGATTTGTCGCATCGCCGCGTCGTCGGTTACCACCGTGATAATGTAATCGGCGAGCTCGGTCACTCCTGCGAGCGTGCTTGCGGCCTCCACGCCGAGTTCGTCGGCAAGTGCTTGCGCTTGGTCTGAAACGGTGTCATATACGGCAACGACCTGAAATCCTTCATCGTTCAGATGACGTGCGATATTGCTGCCCATTCTCCCGACACCGACGACCCCTATTTTGTAGTCTGAGTTCGCCATATTTGTCTCCTTAAACCTTACTGTGTGAATGAGATTTGTTGTGTCGAAGCTGTGTGGTTGGCTAGCGAACAACCGTAATTCATTAGATAGTTTTAGTCGGTTGAGTCTGGCCAAATACACGGGAAGTGTATCACAACGCCAATGTAAAGTACAGTGAAAAGATGTTTTCCGTTTCACTCTCATACCAAGAATTCAATGTGAAAATTAGACGTTCCGCTGCGTACATCTCACTGATGTTTCTAGGTCGCCGACTGGCAGTTCGCCTTCCCAAAATGCCTTGAAAACCCCCGTAGGCAATGATATAATAGCCTCAAAATCGCATGGTCATTGGGAGTAAGTAATGGCATATCAGGTTGTGCACTGCCTCCGGAGAATCTTATTCATCTTTGTTACTGCTGTGCTAAGTTTTCCGGTGATCGCAGGGGAGCGCGAAGAATACACCTTTGCATATAAGTTGTTCCAAGATGGGAAGTATATCTTCGCGAAGGACCAGTTTAAAGCCTATCTTGAGAACTATGCGGATGGCGAAAATGCCGACGATGCACGGTTCCTATTGGGCGAGTGTGCGTTGCGTCTTGAGGACTATGACGATGCCATTCTGCACTATAAGAAGCTGACTGCGGATCCGGCAAGCCCCTTACGCTTGGATGCGGTGCGTGGTGTAGCAACCGCTTGGTTTCATCAAGGCAAATACGAGGAGGCCATCAAGGCGTATGAGGAGGTTATTAAAGGGTCGCGCGATGTTAATGCGCTTTCACGGAGTCTTTATCTCGTTGGAGAGGCGTACGACAATCTGGCCCTATATCAAAAAGCCGTAGAATATTACAATCGAGTTCTGGAACAATTTCCGAAATCAGCCGAAGCCAAAGACGCGTTGTATGGCAAGGCGTGGGGGCTTTTTCGGATCGAAGACTACGAAGCGGCACACAAGGCATTTGCCGAATTCGTCAAATCATCGCCGAATCATCCTGCGATTGTAGAGGCTTCATATCGTACAGCCGAATCGCTCTTCAAGCTTGGCGATTGGGAAAGTGCGCAGGTTGCCTTCCAGAACGTGATTGACAGCAATCTTGATGATGAAGAACAACGCGAATTTGTTATAAACGCGCGATACCGTCTTGGCGAGTGTTACTTCCAGCAGCAGATGATGGAGAAAGCAAAGAACACGTTCAATTTGCTGCTTCATGAAAACGGTGCCTCATCCGTAGCACCGGACGCACAATACTGGATCGCCGAGATTCTCTTGGAACAGCAGAAGTACGTGGAAGCAATCCACGAGTACCAAAAGGTGAAGGAGCTATATCCGCGAAGTGATGTTGCGGATGACGCGCAATTCGGAATCGCAACGGTTCATTTTCTTCAGGGAGACTACCCGCAGGCGCGCAGTCAATTCAAAGCTGTTGCTGACAATCCACGTTCCGATCTTGTTGATCCTGCACGGTTCCGCATCGGCGAATGCTTTCGGTTGCAACGCGAGTTTAATTCTGCCATCTTAAACTACAAAAAGGTTAGCCCGAAATCAACCTATGCCGACGACGCGCTCTACGGTTTCGCGACAAGTGCCTTTCATTTGCGAGATTACACCGAGACAGTTCGCACGCTGAATGCCTTACTTCAATCCTACCCCGCCAGTCCGCTTAAAGCCTACGCTCTGTATCAACTTGCCCTCGCCTATTTTCATCGAGAGGAATACGAAAAATGCGTCGAATCGTTGAGTCGACATGAAGAAGTGCGCGGCGATATGACATTGGAAACGGCGCCGGCAGACGAAGTCCTGATTTGGAAGGTACGCGCACTCTATGAACTTGAGGATTATCAAGCCACGATTCTGACCTGCGAACGTTTAATTCGGGAATATCCAAATAGTTTGCTTCGATTCCGAGCCGAGTTCTTTATCGCTGAAAGCACATATTGGAGCGAACAAACGGTTGAAGCCTATCGCTCTGCCCGTTCCCAGTACAAATCCTTGTTGAGTAAACAGCCCGCCGCCGAGTGGGCGGAGAAGTGTCGTTACGGAATCGGTTGGACTCATCTTTCCGAAGCGGCTGCGTCAAGCGGTCAGAACCAGTCCACACAATATCTAGAGGCGATTAACGCATGGGCAGAAGTTGTTCAACATCATTCACGCGGCGAGTTTGCGGACGCGGCGCTTTACCAGAGTGGAGTTGTCTATATCAACCTCAAACAGTATAGCGATGGGGTAGAATCATTTAATAAAGTACTTTCGGGTTATCCGGGGAGCGATTGGCACGACAACGCACGGTACCAAATTGGACGCGCCTACTACAAACAGGAGAGATATCCGGAAGCAATCATCGCGTTCAACGATATGCTGCGTGAGCATCCCGGATCGCCTCTTGTTCCCAAGGCAATCTTCGGCACTGCCAACGCCTATTTCAAGCAGAGCAAGTTTACCGATGCCATCAGATATTACCAGCAGGTTGTTGAGAAATTTCCCAATCAACGGGTGCCAGTACACGAAGCGGGCGCGGAACCAATCGAAGACCTCCGACCCGAAGCGCAATATTATAGCGCCGAAAGCTATCTTAACCTCGCAGATTATTTGCAAGCCATCCGCGCTTATGAACAGGTAATACAACATTACCCAAAGAGCGATTGGGCGGACGACGCACAATACGGTATTGCCGTCGCATACGAAAATCTGGGACAGAAAGAGAAAGCAATTCAGGCGTATCAGACGTTAATGGTCAGGTATGCCGATGGAGAACTGGCTCACGCTGTACAGTTGCAGATTGCACGTTTTTACTATCAAGATGAGGACTACAAACGTGCCATCGCGGAATTTCAGAAGGTCATTACCCAGTATCCCGAAACCGCATCGGCATGGCTCGCGCAGTACAACATCGGGAAATGTTACCTTGCTTTGGATTCTTATCGGCAAGCGATTCAAGCCTTTGAGCAGGTTGATCCGCGAAGCGAATACGCATCAACTGCCGCTTTTGAGATTGGAAATGCTTGGTACAACCCGAATAACCAGGGTCGGAATCTGGGTAACGCCGTGGAAGCGCTTCGAAATGTGTCAATAAAATACCCGAACACTCCTGATGCTCCGCGTGCCTTGCTGCTTGCGGGACAGTGTTACGAAGAGCTCGTACAGTGGGATGAGGCGATTGAAGTGTATCAGTACATTATCGCGGACTATCCGAACTCCAAACAGGCTGAAGTTGCACAACTCGTTATGGGGCACGCTTATCGTTCCGCCGGCAGCTACGCTCAAGCTATCGAAGCGTACGATGTTATTCGTGAGGGCGGTGTTGGCACGTATCCTCCCAACGTCGTCATTGAGGCAATCCTGCATATGGCGGAGACGCAATCCCTCATGAGCAAGCATCTCGATGCCGCGACCTCCTACCTCCGCGTATTCTACCTGTATAAGGAACACGATCCGCTAAGTGCTTTAACCGCAGCCGTTCGAGCGGGGGATGCCTTCGCCGACGCTACCGAGTTCAGAAATGCACGTGACGAATATCAGAGGGCTGTACAATTTTATGAATCGCAGAGACCGGCGATCCAAGATTCCCCGGACAAGAAATCATGGGACAAGTTGTACAACTACGCCAAGGAAAAACTTGATCAGGTCACCAGTAGCATTAGCCAGAATTGATCCCATGTAAATCACGTGAAAGCGGCACCTAAACATTGAGCTCCTCTTAACAAGCTGACATAATCGGGCAACTTCGGCCACGCGTAGTGTTTCAGGGTGAGTTGATTCTGGAGAGTCACACCACGTGTCACCCTAGTCGCTGATTCAAAAATCACATTTCAAAGAACGACTCCTAAGGGTCGTCTTCCAGCAACCGTCTTCCAACAGGCAATGTCCATTGGCAAAATATCTATTCGCGATCAATCTTCTCGTCATTTTCTATGGGTTGAGCAGTTTCAATCTGTATGCCCAACCGCCTGTATCGGAAGAAGAGTTGCAAGCCGAAGATTTGCCAGAAGTCATTCGGGCGCGAATTATTGATACAACGCAGATATGGTTGCTGCCCCGCGCACGATTCAAGGACTCAGTCAAACCCCAACTCATTCCCGCATTGGCGTTATACGCCAAAGAACGCCGGTGGAACCTGCCGCCTATCCTAACGCCGGCCAAAGTCAGCAGAACGCAACCGTTACCGCGCGAAAACTACTTGCTGAGACTTACCGCCTACCCAAGCCTGCCCGACGCCCTCTTCTATCAGGCGGTATTCGGGGGAAACCTTGAGGGCACGCGTGCGTTTCTTTATCTGAACCGAAAACAGTTAGGCGACGAGCGCACAAAAGGGCGGGGAGACTATAGCGCTGACGGGATTCGGGGCGGGTTAACTTATCAGTACGGCGAGCGGAGCGAACTCGCGGTGGATGCCGCGCTTGACCTCAAGAATCTTAACTGGTTGGCGACAGAACCGGGGAATAACCCTATTGGCAAAGAGGTACAACATTTTCGTTCCGATGCCCGCTGGGAACACGGGATTTCACAACGGGCACGCACCGCGATATCAGTTGATCTCGAGGAATTTCGCCTACTTCCCACGCGAGGGGAAACGAAACCCGAAAATCGGGCAACGGACATGCGATTCAAACTCGACCTGGAAGTCCCCGTCGGCATACAAAATCCATTTCACTTGGGTAGAGGAGTTGACATAAACCCAATCCATCTCGGTGCGGTTGCGGAATACTTCACTGCGGCGAATGACCGCGATGCAGATTCGTTGCTTAGTCGAGACAATTGGTCAACAATCTTCCGCTTGTATCTTCGTGATGAGTTCACCTCGGCAAAATGGTTTGTTTTGGGGATGGGAGTGGAAGGGGTTGGCTACCGTGAACGCGACAGCCTTGGAGATGACGTTACACACATAAAGGTTAATCCACATGTGGCGATTACAACACACCTAGGCGATCGCTGGGCGTTTCAATTGAAGGGGAGACGGAATATCCAGCGCGCCAAGCTGTCGGAACTCTATTTCGCCGCCGATTATCTCAGTCCGAATCCGTTCTTACGTCCGGAAAAGGAATGGGAAGGAAAGGTGACCCTTACTCGCCACCAAGGGAGGCGGTTTGAAGCCAATTTCTCCGGGTTTGCCAAGCAGGTTGACGACCTCGTTGTTTTAGAAAATATTTCGACCGGGAGCGGAAGCGCCGCGCCAGAGCTTACATGGCTGCCGCAGAATCGCAATACTTCCGTCCGAATCTTCGGCGGGAGCCTAGGTGTGACTGCCCACATCACGAATCGCTTGGAAGCGCAGGTTCAGTACACACATGAAGTTCATAAGCCGAAGGTTGGCGAATGGATTGCATATCGACCAAATAACTTAATCGACTTGAATATTATCATTCATTTTCCGGCTGATGTCCACATTGAGCTAGGCGGGGAGTTTCGAGGCGCACGTTATCCGGATGAGACGACCGATAAAAGGTTGGAGCGTTACCTTCTGCTGAAACCGAAGATAAGAAAAAGCATCGAAAACCATGTAAGCTTGTTTGTTGGCGGGAATTTTGCTATCGGCACATACACGCTCTTGAATGGGTACGAACTTGCTCAGGATTATCTTGATTTTGGTCTCGAGTTGAAATTTTGATCGCACTTTATTTGTGCTCTTGATTGGCAACATCGCTTATGGAATACGTCCTAAACCTAATTGTGTCCGGCGTTGACCGGTTGACAAGCGGGGGCCCTATATTAATCCCGCTAATTTTTTTCTCGCTCTGGTCGCACAAAATTATTCTGGAACGGGCGTACCACCTGCACCGTCCGCGCGTCATCCCTTCGCGTTTTGTGACACAAAGCATCTATCATGAACTTGTGCAGGGAAATCCGGACGTTGCCATCAAGATGTGCGAAAAGAGCCCGGGATCACTGAGTAATGTCCTTCGAACCGGTATCCAGCATCGCAATTCCGATGAGGAGACCCTTAAGCGCGTTATTCGTCAGGCGATTCGTGCCGAAAAACCGGTTCTCAATGAGGGACTCAGCACGTTGGCAATGCTTGCGCCCGTTGCAATGTTCACAGGTTTACTCGGCACAGTGCTTGGCATGAGAGGATCTTTTGGCGCACTGATTGAGGTGCAGACCAAACAGTTGCCCACTATCGCGGACGGTATTTCCGAAGCATTGCTCACCACTGCGGCCGGGTTAATCGTCGCGCTGCCCAGTTATGTCGCTTACGATTACTTCCGAAATAAGGCGGAACGGTTCCTCGCGGATTTGGAAAGGCACGGGATGTCGCTCGTTCGTTTCCTCGCCACGGGAGAATACAAACTGTTTCAAGAGGAATATGGGGACATTCGGGAGTTGAAAAGGGTTGAAGATTGATGGAGAAGAAAAAACGCGGAGGTCGATTCTTCATAGGGATTGTGGTCATTGAGCATATCGTGTTCGCCCTTTTGATGGCTCTGGCGATTGCTCCCAAGTCGCCGCCGCGACCCAAGGAGTCTGCCATTAACGTTGAATTCGTTAAAACAGAATCGCGGCGAAATAAGATCAAAGCAGAGATTCCCGTCGCGATCCCCGATGTCCGCCAGAATCAACCCTCCGCGACGCTGCCCCAAATCCAACCCACGACAAATCTGCGCGACTATCTTACGGCGACCCAAACGGAAGGCGGATTGCCGAACCTTCGAAGAACACAAGCGTCCAGTGAGAACCCCGAACGCTTGTCTCTCGGCGCGCCGCCCTCAAAAGGACGCCGTAAAGGTGATTTTTTGGATGAATCCAACGCTTTGGTTCGTAGCAAACCGATTGACATTGAGACGGGGCATCACGGACGCGATAGCCATAGGGGCTTGCCGGAGAGGGATGCGCGTCGGTCAATTACAGGTGAGAGTGGAAAGGCGTTCGCGGGCAGGTTCGCCCCGGGAAGATTGTCGGGGGTGAAGACCAATCTGATCACGGAAGGCGTGCCTTACGAAATCAGCGGAGAGGTCAGTGGTCGAGCCGTGATAAGCGGCTTGGAGAAGCCGCTCCAATCGAAGGGCAAACAGGGCGGGGGCGTGCATCTCAGTTTTAAAGTTCGGCCCGATGGAAGCGTGTTCAGCGTGCAAATCAAGCCGGGACGGACAACTATCGGCGAGGTCAGGTTAAAGGAGCGCGCGAGGCGCTACGTGGAACAGATTCGATTCAGCGCACTGCCGAAGAATGTGTCTCAGGTGGTACAGTCCGGAGAGATTTTTATTAACTTTACGGTAAATTAGAAGTCGGTCGGAGCCTTCGAGTGTGGTCGCCTCTCGTCGTGCGCCGAATAGAATTCCAAGAGTGAGAAAAATAAAGCATATTGTAAGAAACTGCCTTCCAATCTTCCCTCCTTCCATCATTCCACTCCCAATTTCTGTTGAACGCTAGCGACCTTGTCATCCATAGTCTGGGTTCGGTCAGTGCGCGTACCGAACTTCAATGTAGTCGAGATGCGGGGCGCGCCCATGTCGTGCACCACCTCGTGGCAGCGCTTGATCGCCGCAAAAACGGCGTCCCATTCTCCCTCAACATTGGTGCCGTAGGCGTGGAGTTGCGTTTTTAGCCCCGCCTCCTTGAGTACCTTCTCGCACGCCGCTACGTGCTCTGAAACAGATACCCCGACACCTATCGGCACCACGCACAGATCAGCAATGATTTTCATTTTGACAACCTCGTTCCCGGCGTTTCGGCATGTGTGATAATTCAATCCTTACGAACATCCGCTCGTCGCGCCGCAATTGACGCACCGGTAACACGTTCCGTTCCGTGTCATGATGGTACCGCAAGCGTGGCACGGAGGCGCATCGGACTGCATTGTTGCCACTTGCTTTTCACGCGCTTCAATGGCTTCAATCTTGTCGGCATCCACACCTGATGGTAAGGGACGCATTTGCGGTGGATCTGCCAGTTCATCTTCGAGGCTTGCGACTTCACCGGCGGAAATCTGGCTGTCGGGAAGGAACTTTAGGCCAAGCCAGCGGAACACGTAATCAATGATAGACTTGGCGATTGGAATATCCTTGTTGTTCGTGAACCCCGACGGTTCAAATCGGATATGGCTGAACTTGTCGACAAAGAATTCCAACGGCACGCCGTGTTGTAACGAGACCGATGTCATCAACGCAATGGTATCCATCAATCCCGAGATGACCGAACCCTCTTTCGACATATTCAGAAATACCTCTCCGGGCCTTCCGTCCTCATACATGCCAACGGTGATATAACCTTCGTGTCCCGCGACGCTAAACTTGTGAGTGATTGATGGCCGTTCATCGGGCAATCGTTTACGGACGGGATGACTCTGCTTCTCCTCTTGTTGATTCACCGATGACAATGGCTGGCTGCTCTTGGAGCCATCCCGGTAGACTGCCAAACATTTGACGCCGAGTTTCCACGCCTCAACATACACCTGTGTGATGTCTTCCACGGTAGCATTGTTCGGAAGATTGACCGTTTTGCTGATTGCGCCGCTAATGAATGGTTGAACCGCCGCCATCATTCTAACATGTCCCATCGGCTCAATGAAACGAGTTCCGGTCCGCCCGCACTTGTTCGCGCAATCGAAGATGGAATAGTGCGCTTCCTTGAGATAGGGCGCCTCCTCGACGGTTCCGCGTCCACAGGTGATTTCATCGGCGGCATCAATCTCCTCCTGACGGAATCCTATTTCACTCAGGACACTGAACCCGGGCTCCTGTGCTTTCGCGCTATCAATTCCCAAGCGCTCCAAACAGTCGTCGCCGAGGATACCGGGAGCAAAGGCGAGGTCCAGACCAAAAACGCTCGGCAGCATTTGCTCCATTTTGCCCAAATCTTCATCGGTGAAACCCTTGTCCTTGAGGGTCCGCTCGTTGATGTAAGGTACGCCCTTAAGAGTTCCAGTTCCTACAATGTACGTTACGATTTCATCAATTTGGCTGCGTGGATAGCCGAGTTGCGCCAACGCATTCGGCACAGCCTGATTGACAATCTTGAAATATCCGCCACCTGCGAGCTTCTTGAACTTCACGAGCGCAAAATCGGGTTCTACTCCCGTCGTATCACAGTCCATCAAGAATGCGATAGTTCCTGTCGGAGCAATGACGCTAATCTGCGAATTCCGGTATCCGAATCGTTCGCCCGCTTGCACACAGTGATCCCAATCTTCATGCGCCGCTTTAAGCAGATTTTGCGGGCATGCAATCTCGTCGAGTCCGTAAGCCTGCTCGCGGTGCATCCGCATGACATCCAACATGGAGGCCCGGTTTTCATCGAATCCGGCAAAAGCCCCAACGCTGCTCGCTATCTCCGCACTCGTAAGATAGCCGTGCCCGGACAATATGGCTGAGACGGCTCCCGCCCACGCCAAGCCAACCTCGGAATCATACGGAATCCCGTTCAACATCAACAGAGCGCCGAGATTTCCATACCCCAAGCCTAGCGGCCGGAAATCGTGCGAGCGCCTCGCAATCCGATCGGTGGGATAGGAGGAGATTTCAACGATAATTTCCATGGCTATGATGAAGATGCGGATTGCTTGACGGTAGGCGTCTACATCAAATGTTCCATCCTCTTTCAGGAACTTCACCAAATTGATGCTTGCCAGATTACACGATGTATCATCCAAGAATACGAACTCGCTACAGGGATTGGTGCCGTTAATCCTATCGGTAGTCTTGCAGGTATTCCATTTCTGAATGGTGTCGTCAAACTGAACGCCCGGGTCCGCACACGCCCAAGCGGCGTAAGAGACTTTGTCCATCAAGTGTTTCGCATCATGCTCGTCGGCGACCTTTCCGTTCATGCGATACGTTGTATGCCATTTTCCGTTCTTAAGGTATGAGTCCATGAAGGCGTTGGGTATTCGGACGGAGTTATTGCTATTTTGCCCGCTGATTGTTCGGTACGCTTCACCGTTAAAATCGGATTCGTAACCGCCTGCAATCAGTGCTTGCGCCTTTTTCTCTTCGTGCAGCTTCCAGTCAATGAAGTCCTCAATCTCGGGGTGATCCATGTCAAGAATAACCATCTTCGCCGCTCTACGAGTCGTTCCTCCCGACTTTATGCTTCCCGCCCAACGGTCAAAACCTTCAAGGAAGGAGAGTACCCCGGACGATGCACCCCCGCCGGACAGTTCCTCCCGCTTCGCCCGAATCTTGCTGAAATTTGTGCCCGTGCCGCTCCCGTACTTGAAGAGTCGAACTTCCGCTTTCTGTAATTCAAGCATAGAGTCAAGCGAGTCATCTACGCTTTGGATAAAACACGCCGAGTTCTGTGGGTGCTCGTAGGCATTCGTCGATGTCCGAACGCTTTGAGTTGCTCGATCCCAGAAAAAATTACCGCCGCCGCCTTCAATTCCGTACTCGTGCCAAAGGCCGCAATTGAACCAAACAGGGGAGTTAAATGCCCCTCGTTGTGAAATCAAGAGATAGGTTAATTCCGACTCAAATGAGTCTGAATCTTCAGGCGTTGCAAAGTAGCCCCCGAATTCGTCTCCGGAGCGGCGGATCGTGCGGGCAACTCGTGTGACCAGCTGGCGCATACTTACTTCGTTGCCCGTGCCGGGTACACCGGCTTTACGGAGGTATTTCGATGCGCCAATATCAGTCGCCAATTGTGACCACGATTCTGGAACTTCAATGCCTTTTTGCTCAAAAATTGTCCTCCCTTTTTCGTTATAAATGGTCGCATCTCTCTGTTCCCATTTCATCTCATTGAACGGATGGTTACCGGAACTGGTGAAATGACGTTTAATCTTCAAGCCGCGCTTCCGCGCAGCATCAGGTTGTTCGACGCGGGGAGATTCGTCGGACGGCGCCGCCGCAATTGAATCGACATTAGGGTCAGACATCCTTCTTCCTTTCGAAGCTACCGACTTGCAAGATCAACGTTACAAGAGAGTAGCCATAACTATACATTATTGCAATGTTCTAATCTGTAGATAATGTACATAATCAACTTGAATTGGTACAGTAATGACGTCGAATACGCATTCCCGATGCGTGCTGACGTGAATTCACTTCAAGCAAGCGCTTGAACGATTTTCGTGTTGTGAAATTCAATCTCGCTCAACTTTGGCAAGCAAACTCTATTGTGGGGTCTGAGTAAGCTGTTGCAGCTCATTTTCAAAGTCTGCTACATCCTTAAAATCACGATAGACAGAAGCAAATCGAATATAGGCAACCTTGTCCGTGCCTTTGAGTATATCCATGACCAACTCACCAATCGATCGACTGTCAATCTCCGACTTGCGCATGCTGATCAACTGCTGTTCGATTTCGCCAATCAGGCGATCGATTGTCTCTTGACTAATCGGTCGTTTTTCGCAAGCCTTCATCAGGTTGCGCCTCAATTTTCCCCGATCAAACGCTTCGCGCCGTTGGTCTTTCTTGATGACGAACAGATCTAGTACCTCTGCCCGCTCGTATGTGGTGAACCGCTTTGCACACGTGGGAGTGAGGCATTCTCGACGTCTACGGGTGACGCTCCTACCGTCGGTCTCGCGCTTGTCCAAGACTTTTGTCTCAAAACTTCCACAATATGGGCATTTCATAAATCACCGGCATCTTGTATGCAAAGTGTTATCCAATACTATATATATGTAGCATAGCACAACATTATACCATGTCAAGACTTTTTTTGCAAAATTGCTGAAGTCCTGAGAAATCCATCGAAAGTGTGACGCGCCACTGATTAGGTTACAGTGATTACCATTCAGTACAATAGGCATTTTCAACGTTCCAGTGAAGAACCAACAACTCGAGAGTCTGGTGCGCAACCGCCTGACTGATTTAATGGATAAGGATGTCGTCCCTAGCCATGTTCAGGATTTCGGATTCGCTGGCATGTTTTTCTTGCATAAATCACCATATATTGTGTATAAGGAGTGAAATAGAACAATATATACGTATTTTATTGAAGTTTACTAAGGGAGGTGAGACCGATGACCAGGAAACCCCAGACATTAAGAGTGGCTCCCAGTGCTGAAATTTGGCGATTTGTCACGCTTGCGTACGCTACGAAACATCCACGAACTACTATAGTAGAAAGAACCAAGCGCCGCCGAAATTAGCGATTGACTGCGCTGTCAATTGGCAGAGCGCCCAGTCGTCCTGCCAATTTGGAATGCAAGCCGATAGCAACTGGTAGACCAATCACCAATCTGCGCGACCTATTTCGGTTAGCATAGAATGCCGTTGAAAGCGGATTGGAAGTTGTGATATAATCTTAGCATAAGTTACTATTTGATTTGCAGAGCGAGAATTAATTCTTTTCCCACATCAATAATTGGTGCACTCTTCTTCGAAAAAAATCGGGCTCTCCCTGCATGTCTGTCATCGGCGGGGGTCCTGACAGACGTTCTATTTCTTAAGACGCAAATCTGAATTCGCAGAAAATGTTACCCGTAGGTTTTCCGGTAACATTTTTGAATTGGTGGTGTCCAGTCTAAATTGAAGAGCGGTAACCGCTGAAACAAACCACTACGAGGTGCCAAAGATTCAGTTACACCAAGGTTCAGCCACAGTGATTTAGTGAAACTAGGCAAACCTCGAAGACCATGGTATCGAGGTAAGATATGAAAGAAAATCCATCTCGACCCGGAAACATAAAAGTCGTCGAAACAACCCCTTCGGAGGCTTTGGTTGTTTCTGCGCAGCGAGGACGCAAGCTTGTTCCCAAGCAAGACGAAAACGTCGAAGGCAGGGGCTTTTTTGGCAAACGTAAACGCAAGAGCGGCCCAACAGAGGAGCATATCAAACGGGTTGTGTTTGAAAATCTAGATGCCTTTCCAAGCAACGAAGTACGCATGTTGCGAGGCGTATTTTCATTAGCTACCACAGCAGTACGCGAAGTCATGATTCCTCTTTCGGAGCTTGTGGCTGTACACGTCAATACTCCAACGGAACGAGTCAAAGCCATAGCGGAAAGCGCGAATTATCGCTATGTTCCTGTGTTTGAGGAACGTATCGACAGGCTCATCGGCGTAGTAGATGTCATGGAAATCCTATATACCCCCCGCGAATATAATGATGTGAGCACTTTTGTTCGCCGACTGGAGCGTGTGCCGGAAACAAAACCCGCGGGCGAACTGCTTGAGGAGATGCGCGGCTCAACCGAGCCTGTAGCTGCCGTCATCGGTGAACATGCCGGGTGCACCGGGTTTGTGACATTGGAGGATATTCTGGAATTGATTGTCGGTGAGATCCGTTACAATCACAAACGCCACAGCCCGAATGCGGAATTGCTTGGCACTGATCACTGGTCACTTGATGCGCGCACCTCAATCGATGTTGTCAATGATGAATTGGGGATCGACATACCTAAAGGTCGTTTTGATACGATTGGTGGGTTCATATTGGCTCAACTCGGACGGCTCCCGGAACGAGGCGAAAAGGTCGCCTACGACAACGTCGAATTCATGGTGGATGACGTTTTCGGGTACGGAATAATCTCTGTTCAAGCGAAGCGCATCAATAATCCAAGAAACCTGAGGAAAAGCGGTTGATAGGATTGTCTCTTTAATCGGTAGAATTGGGAAGTCCGCGTAGGTTCGTCATGAAATCTGTCAAACGACCATCGCAACGCGCGATAAAACTGGGGTCCTGGAAGTTAATCGTCTTCTATCTCATTGTGTTGGTAGCAATTCTTGTTCTAATCTGGAAAATGCCTTCAATCGTTAGCCTCATGTGAACGGTTGGAATAAATCTAGCGGAGGTAAGATCGAACCCCGAATGCTACAGCCGTGTTTGTTACAGCAATCGACCCCGAAGGAAAGAATTCCAATATTATCTCCCTCCAAGGCGACCATTTATCCACTAATCATCATTCTCTGTTGTGCGATTACCTGCCCACCAAAATCGTTCGCCATCGAAGATAAACTCACCATTATATCGCCACATCCCGAGTCAATTGAAAAAGAATTTGGGCGCGCCTTCAAGGAATGGTATATTCAGAAATCGGGTAGATCGGTCGCGCTGGATTGGTTAGATTTGGGCGGATCGTCTTCGGACTTTCGCTTCATCGAGTCCGAGTTCCAACGTGTGCCGCAAGGCATTGGAATCGATCTTTTTTTCGGCGGCGGGACAGACAATTACCTCAAACTCGCCGACCAGGGATTGCTTTCTCCTTACCAGCTGCCCGATGCGCAACTGGGGCGGGTGCCCAAAGAAATATTCGGGATACCCGTGTATGACCCCGAATACCGTTGGTACGGGGCTGCTTTGTCCAGTTTCGGCATCATGTCCAACGAGCAGCTTCGTCAACTCCTCCGATTGCCCGAAGTATCAACATGGAGAGATTTGACGCACCCCGACTTGGTTGGTCGGGTTGGTGCCGCTGATCCTCGCGAAAGCGGAAGCGCCCACATGATGTACGAAATCATTTTGCAGGCATATGGCTGGGAAAAGGGGTTTGGAATCATTACGAAACTGGGCGCAAATGTACGCGGGTTCTACGCAGGGTCAAACGCGATTCCCAAGGAGGTTGTTTCCGGGCAGGTCATCTACGGAATGGCGATAGATTTTTACGCTTACGGGCAAATCGCGGTGATTGGCGACGATATCATCAAGTATCTCGTACCGCCGGATGCAGCGGTCGTCAGCCCCGATTCCATCGCAATACTCAAAGGAGCACCGAACCTGGAGGTCGCGCAGGCGTTTCTTGAATTTGTGCTTTCCGATGCGGCGCAAAAACTCTGGGTGCTGCGTGACGACGATCCCGAAGGACCGGAGTGGCGAGGTGGCTTGAACCGCGCGAGTGTCATACCCGAACTATACGATGAACTCGGCGACCGGTGTGTGGTTATCAATCCTTTCAAGCGCGATTTGAAACCGATTCAGTACGATGCCGCCAAAGGCGGAATGCGCTGGGCACTCGTCAATGATCTCATTGGATCCCTTATTATTGATCCACACAAAGACTTGGTTTCCGCGTGGAAAGCCATCAATAAGTGTAAAGACGAACAGAAGCGGGAAGCGGCAATCGACAAGCTGACAGAGATGCCGATTACTGCGGATGAGGGGCTGCGGATAGCGCCATCGGAGTGGAAAAAGCCGGATTATCGAAATCAGAAATTAACCGAATGGAACAGTTTCGCGCGCCAGAAATACCGTGACGCAACAAAGTTAGCCAAGTGAGAGTTGTCGCCGAGAGTGGGCATCGCCTACCGGCTTCCTTCGCCCTTTGCCTTGCAGGATGAGCTCTCCTCTCTATCAGGGGTTGTGGCACGTTAAACCTCACCACGACTTACGCAGAAAGCGAAAACTGATGATTTTGGCGACAATTTCATGTTACAGGTATTTGTAGGGAATAACTTATCTTCCGCATTATCGAGCACCTAAAAGTTTTATTTCTCAGTTGGCCGTATCCCGCATCATAATTGACAACATGCCATTATTCCTGTCGGAATAATTCTTTCAGCAAGTAACGCTCGTCTTTGGATCTATGATAGTCTTTGAGAAGGTGTTCCTTCGTAAAATGATTTTCACTCCAGCGGAGCGCAATGTGGAGTGTTACTTGAGAGCGTGCCATTATCCCTGTCGGAATAATTCTTTCAGCAAGCAACACTCATTTTTCGCTCTATGACAGGGTTTGAAAAAGCGCGCCTTCGTAGAATGGTTTCACTCCGGAGGAGTGAGATGTCAATAGAACACGATTCCTCCCCGCGTCTGCACTCCAGAGGAGTGCAATGTAGAGTGTTACTTGGTAGCGTACCATTATCCCTGTCGGAATAATTCTTTCAGCAAGTAACACTCGTTTTTCGCTCTATGACAGGTTTTGAAAAAGCGTTCCTTCGTAGAATGGATTCACTCCAGAGGAGATCAAGTGACCGGATAGGGAGCGCGATAGAGATCTTAGTGCGATAGTAGATCCTGTGCAATGTCAATAGGATCGTGATGTGTCGAATCTTCGCGCTCCAGCGAAGCGCCATGTGGGGTGTTAATTGGTAGTGTTACTTGAGAGAAATGAAGTTGATGATGGAAGGGCAAAACCGGTCAATCAATCGGACTCACGGTAGTACCTTGGTGATTTTTTCTCGTTTGTGAATATATACCCCAAAATCTGGCATGTGAAAATTCGAGATTGCACAAGTCTATTATGCGGAAGATGAGAATAATGATCGTTATTCCCTACAATTCTGCGTTCGAGTCTAGCGGATAGACAGGCCGCCTCAAATTCTCATACTTGAAATTCGTAAGGTTTGCGCTGTGAACGCCTGGTGTATCTACTTCCAGTATCTCGTGGGCAATCGGCGTGTAGTCCGCGCGGTAATGGACGGCGGATTTCAACGCAATCAGTTTCCTATCCCTCGGTTCTATGCCGACACTGCGAAGCACTTCGGCATCAAGCGGTTGCGACCGCTCCTCGGTTAGAATCACCTCGATTCCTCCCTTCGTAATTACTGCGGTGCGTCCCATTCTATCCGTGGCTCCCCGTGCCATTGGTCCCTTTCGCAGGTAGACACCATCGGAAATCGTCTTCACGTAGGCATCAAGTGTCACAGGATCGCCGTGCATGTCGTCCGTCTTACCGCCAACGTTGAGAGTTACGCGATTCCCGACACCGGCATCAACGGCTTGAGCAACTGAAGCGGGGTCGGCGATGATTGCGACTACGGCATCCCGAACATCAGCCTCTACGAAGGCGCGCAGGATAAAAGTGCTATCACATGGACCTCCGCCGCCAGGATTGTCTGAGCCTTCCGCCAAAACAATAGGTTGTCCCTCCGATTGATTTGCATGTTTGATGGCCTCCTCTATTGAAACCAAGTTCATACGGAAGGTTTCGCGTATCGACCAGATGTGTCGGGCAAAGTCCCCGGCTTTCTGCTCGGCGAGTTTACGATTGGCATCCGTAGTCACGAGCACGGAAACACCGGCATTCCGAATGTCCGCAAAAGGGAACCCCATAGACAACGTCGCCGTGATTACACCGTCTTCAGATTCTAGCTCGTGGAGTTTCTTCACCAATTCGCTCGCTGGCGGTCTCATGGTGCACTGTGCCGGCGGCGATGTCAACAACGGAAGTTGGCGGTATGCCATTGTGGGTTTAATCTCTCCCCGCACCGTTTTGTAGATGACTTCAACCGCTTCGACTCCACGTTCGTAAGTGTCAACATGGGGATACGTGTCGAATCCGATAATCGCGTCGGGGTATTTCACGGTTACGGGGGTGATGTTCGCATGCAGGTCGAAGGTCACTACAACGGGGCGGGAACCAACAATCTCGCGCACACTGGAAATCAGATCAGCTTCGGCGTCCTCAATGTCCTCTGTCACCATGGCGCCGTGTAGATCGAGCACCACTCCGTCTATCTCGCCAGCACCCGAAAGCAGATCAAGGAATTCGGATTTGAGCATGTCGTAAGCGTCCTGTTCGACCTTTCTGGACGGGGTGGCGAAGCTCCAAAGGAGCGGAACAAGCTCCATCTTCAGTTTATCCGCGGCTTCAATAATACCGCCGGTAACGGTAGAAGTGTTTCCGAAGTTCTTGAGAATTTCGTCGCCGACCATTCTTCTAAAACTGTCAAGCGTGGTCGGTACGGGCGAAAAGGTATTCGTTTCGTGCCCGATACATCCCGTCGCAATCCGCATCAGCTTATCCCTTTCCGTGAGTACATATTACTTTACGCTTTTCACATTAATCGCTTGCACTCGTCCTCGCTACCTGCGCATTGACAACGCCCAACTTCGTCCGGGTCCATCGGCGCGGAAGGTTTCCACATTCCCTCGGTCCGCCAGCGTCACATAACAGGTGCGACCGTCGGGTCCGCCAAATGCGATGTTTGTACACAGTTTGCCTGTTAATTGCACTTCCAATAGCACCTCGCCCTCCGGCGAGATCTTCGCAACAGCCCCCTTGCCGTGTCGGGTGACATAAAGATTGCCCTGCACGTCGCAGCGCATACCGTCCATATTGAAATCGGGGAATTCGATAAACAGCCGCTTGTTGCTAATCTCGCCGTTGGGCGAAAGGTCATACGCCCAGATATTTAGCTGGTTGGACTCGTTGACATAGAGCGTGCGCTCGTCGGGACTGACTTCGATCCCGTTGGTGGTTCCCATTCCTTCCTCAAGCAGCGTGACTTCGCCATCCGCCCCAACTCGCCACAACTGCCCTGTCGACTTGTGCCAATTTGGGTCGCTGGCGTAGAGAATATCATTTGCGCCGATGGCGAGATCGTTCGGCTGATTCATCCGCGGCTCGTGCGCGTGAACCGAAATGTGCCGCGTCTCCATGTCAACCTTCAGCACATTGTGGTTCGTGTAGTCCGCGATAAACATATCTCCCTTACTGTCGAAGCGGATGCCGTTCCCGACACTGCCGCTCGGGAGTTCTACGAATACGCTCGCTTCTCCAGCCGGTGTGACTTTTCCGATGGTGTGATCCCGCGCAAAATTAACGGCGTAGAGATTCCCCTCCGCATCACAGGCGGGACCTTCAACTCCGGACGTAAATCCGTTTACTGGCGTAAATTCTCGGCTTACAAAAAGTTCTTCATTCAATTCTGCCTTCTCCTTCCGCTCTATAACACGGTGCTGTCCGCGGAGAAATGGCGTGACGAAACCGAGTTTTTTCCGCAAAACTCGGTTTCTCCGCTTTCGATTTGAACAGGCAATGTCACTCGCTGACACTCTCCGCGCCTATTTCCCATATTTTAGCACATACGCGGACATAAGGAGAAGATATGTTACAAATTTGGGCGCGCTTTTTTCAATGGAATCCGAAACCATGGCTTTTCATTAAAATCCCTTTCAGCACTGTAGGTTGGGTTGACCGGTCAACACCCAAATCCTGTTCAGCTTCAAAGGAAAGTTCGGTTTTTCGATAACCCGTTCGTGTTCACACAATATAGCAAAACCCAACACACAGCGACCACATGTGCGATGAATGTTGGGTTTCACTCGAATTCCTCTCCCATCTGGGCGAGATGACACCTCGAAACCCCTCCTTCTGCATTTGATTTTTCATGTTTCCGTTCAACCCAACCTAACGTACTGTTCGCGGTTGAAGGTTTTTACACTCAGCATTGGTTAATTTTGCACAATTGTGCACCGAAGGTTTGTAGGAGCGATCTCCGAATCGCGACGGTCGGGAATCGGAAGGGATTTCTATCGCACTCGCTATCCACTCGCTTGATTCCTCCTACCACCTGCAAAACTCACGCTCCAATTCTTGACTCTTAAAAAACGCAACTTCCAACAGCGTAGAGTATAGTGGCTCATTTTCAAGTTCTTCAAATCGTCGATTGAATGTGTTATACTAATGTGTGTTTTCGAGTTCTTATTGACACAGGAGAAATTGACGGAATTCTCGTTCTATCTGGTTCAAGTAACTTTTGGTAGCATGCCATTATTCCTATCTGAATGATTCTTTCAGCAAGGAACTTGGTAGCGTCCCATCATTCCTGTCGGAATGATTCATTCAGCAAGCAACACTTTTGTACCGCAAACTGTTAGTTTGCGATCACAATCCATCAGCGGTACACGTTCATTTGTCGCTCTATGACTGGCTTTCCGAGAGTGTTACTCGGTAGAGATTTCCTACCTCTTGCACTCCAGAGGATCAAACGAACGAATAGTGAGTGCGATAGTAGATCCTGTGCAATGTCAATAGAATCGTGATGTGTCCAATCTCCGCGCTCCAGCGGAGATCGAGCGGCTGGATAGGGAGCGCGATAGAGATCCCAAAGGTGTACAATGATTCACGGCAGAAACATAAAAAATCACTCCTCAAGTGGCAAAAAATGGGATTGGCACCTATTATTCAAACAGGTTCTAAGCGATCGAATAACGAGTGCGATAGAAAACCTTCGTTATTCCCTACAATCATGTTAATTTGTATTATCTCACTGACGCCCGTAATTTACAAATCGGAATTCATAAAGAACTAAGGCCATGAACACAAACCTAAACGAACTCGAAAGGCGCTTGTGGAGCGCCGCCGATGAACTAAGAGCCAACTCCAAACTCAAATCGTCCGAATACTCCATCCCCGTACTGGGCTTGATATTCTTGCGCTACGCGGACCACAAATTCGCGCAGGCGGAGCGAGAACTTGAAAGCGAAACGGCGAGCAGCAGACGGAGAGGAATAGGCAAAACAGAATATCAGGCACGCGGGGTTTTTTATCTGCCGGAGGCGGCGAGATTCGGACACCTGCTGAATCTATCCGAAGATGAAAACATCGGTCAAGCGATTACCGATGCCATGAAAGCTATCGAGGCGGAGAATCCTCAGGTGAACGGCGTCCTGCCCAAGACGTACAATCGCCTCGAAAAGAGCACGCTAATCGAGCTGCTCCGCATCATGGAGCAGATTCCGATGGAGATTGAGGGAGACGCTTTCGGTAAAATCTATGAGTATTTCCTCGGCAACTTCGCCATGACCGAAGGACAGCGCGGCGGCGAATTCTTCACCCCTACCTCGCTCGTTAAGCTGATTGTGGAAATCATCGAACCCTTCCAAGGACGCATCCTCGACCCCGCCTGCGGTTCCGGGGGCATGTTCGTCCAAAGCGCAGAGTTTATCCACAACCACAAGAAGAATGGGAACGGTCAAATCAGCATCCACGGGATCGAGCGCGTAGCGGAGACCATCAGACTGTGCAAGATGAACCTCGCCGTTCACGGACTCGAAGGCGATATCCGTCAAGCCAACAGCTACTACGAAGACCCGCACAAGTCGCTGGGCAAGTTTGACTTCGTGATGGCGAATCCGCCTTTCAACGTGGATCGCGTGGACAGGGAACGCATCAAGGATGACCCGCGGTTTCCGTTCGGGATGCCGCGCGTGGACAACGCCAACTATCTGTGGATTCAACTGTTCTACAGTTCGCTTTCAGCGTTCGGGCGCGCCGGTTTCGTCATGGCGAACTCTGCCTCCGATGCACGCGGTTCGGAATTGGAAATCCGCAAAGGGATCATTCAATCCCGCGCTGTTGATGTCATGGTGGGGATTGCGTCGAATTTCTTTTACACGGTTACACTGCCGTGTATGCTCTGGTTCTTCGACAAATCCAAACGGGGCAGCGATCGAGAAGACAAGGTGCTGTTTATTGATGCTCGAAACCACTATCAGCAACTGACTCGCGCGCACCGGGAGTTCACTCCGGGGCAGGTGGAATTCCTAGCCAACATCGCGCGGCTCTACCGCGGCGAACCCCCGGAGAACGAACACGATAGCGCCGAGTCGCTGGCAACTCATTTCCCCGACGCGAAGTACGTCGATGTGCCGGGGTTGTGTAAAGCCGTAACGGTTGACGAAATCGAGGCGAATGGGTGGACACTCAATCCGGGACGCTATGTCGGGGTTGCCGATCGGGAGGCAGAGGATTTCGACTTCTCGGAACGGTTGGGAACACTCAACGAGGAGTTGGAGGTGCTGACCAACGAGGCGCGGCAGTTGGAGAACCAAATCGCCGAAAACGTCGCCACAATCCTATCGCGCTGAATCAAAAAAATTGTGACATTATGTAAGGAAATATGGCAATGAAGGCTCAAAGATTGCTGGTCTTTAAGAGCTTGTTTGAAAAAGTACATTCGTAAGGTGGGATCAAAAGAATGAATAATGACTGCGATAGAGTTCCCCTGCGCACCGGCCTCTAAAAGCCCCAGAGGGGCGGAAGGTTTATAGGAGCGCCAAATCCTCTTGAGCTTAAGCCCCAGCGGGGCGACAGGTGTATAAGGGCACCGAAAAAACCATGAAAAAGTCCCCGCTCAAATGACCAAAAACTGCATTGCTACCGATTATTCAAACAGACTGTCAAGCATCATGTTCATGGGACTAGATAGACGCATCTTCAAACCGCAAAAGGAAGCATTCCATGCTACTTAAGGATCGAATCAGTATTGTGACCGGCGGGAGTTCGGGTGTCGGACGAGGCATCGCGCTTGAGTTCGCGCGTGAAGGCGCGCACGTCGTGATCGCCGACAAGCGGGAGGCGCCGCTCCGGGGAAAATATCACGAGACGGATGTCGCCACACCGACCGTCAAAGAGATCGAGAAACTCGGCGGACAACCGATGTTCATCCAGACAGATGTCACGAATGAATCTCAGGTCGGATATTTGATTGAGCGAACCGTCCAGCACTTCGGGGGATTGGACATCCTCGTCAATAACGCCGGCATCCATATCCCCGGCGGTGCGCAAGACATCTCGATTGCGCAATGGGACAAGGTCGTCGGAACAAATCTACGCGCCGTGTTCGTTGCGACGAAACTCGCCATCCCTCACCTGAAGCGATCCGAGTACGGACGCATCATCCAGATCGCCTCCGTCCACGCCTATGGCGGCGGCGCGGGACCCGCTTACGCCCCGGCGAAAGCCGGCGTCGTCAACATGGTGCGCGACACGGCGATAGAGGTTGGAGGTTTCGGAATAACCGTCAACGCCATCTGTCCCGGCTACATAGAGACATCGCTTCAGGACTACCTTACCCAAGAGATGATTGATGCCGTAGCCGAGAAGACCGCCTTGCCGCGCTTCGGCAAACCGAAAGATGTCGGGCGAGCCGCCGTATTCCTCGCCTCCGACGATGCCGAATGGATTACGGGCGCCTCCCTGCTCGTCGATGGCGGTTTAATCACCGGAACGTAGTTGTAGGGTGGGCACTGCCCACCATCCGCATTTCTGACCACTGCATCTCAAAAGGAATAAAGACGAATGCACAACAACCCCTGGGGCACGGTTCGATTCACGGACAAGGTCGCCCTGATAACCGGCGGCTGAAGGCGCCCACGTCATCATCGCGGACAACAGTGTTGAGTTGGCAAATCGGGCGGTTTCCGAGATCGAGGCTGACGGGGGAAAAGCCAGTCATATCGAAGTCGATTTGGCGGACGACGGAGCCGTCACCGCCTGCGGCAATACCGTCGCCGAGGGGTTTCCCGCGCTCCACATGCTCGTCAACAACGCCGCCATACTCCGGCAGGGGAGGATTGAAGATGGGTCGTGGCAAGAGAATTGGGATGCGGAAACGGCAATCGGTTTGAGAGGCTGGGTGCTCATGACGCAAGTGTTGCTGCCGAGCCTAAAAAAGGAGAGCGGCGCCATTGTCAAAATCTCGTCGGAGGGCGGATTTCTCGGTAGGCCCGGCATGTGGGTGTAGGACGCCATTAAAGCCGGGCTAGTGTCCGTCACGAAGACTATGGCGCAGGAGTTTGTCGGTTACGGGATTCGGGTCAATGCTATTGCTCCGGGTTGGATTGTCACAGAGATGCACTTTGGGCGTGCGCCCGACCCCGCCGCGCGAAAAAGGGAGCTGGAGGAAACGCCGCACGGAGGGTGCATCATGAAACGCCGTGCCGCACCGGAGGAGGTGGCGTCCGTCATCGCCTTCGTGTTGAGCAACGACGCCTCCTACATCACGGGGCAGACTATTCACGTGGACGGTGGACGCATGGGGATGTCTCTAAGGTGAAAGGGCTGTAGGGTGGGATCAAAGGAATAGATAATGATCAAGCGACTGGATAGGGAGCGCGATAGTATATCCCCTGCGATAGAAATTCCCTGCCCACCGTTTGCCATCCTCGGCATCAATCAGGCTGATGTATCGCGACTCAGGAAGGGCGAGTTTCAACGTTTTAGCGCGGAGCGGCTTCTCACATTTTTACATTGGCTGGACCGTAACGTCAATGGTTGCATCACTGCCATTGGAAACACAGCCAAGCACTAGCACATCCCAAATACAGATAATGAGGGAGTAGATGAACAACATGTCTGAAGATAAGAACGGTCATGAATTGGAGGCGATCAAAGATGAAACTAGCAACCCACTTGGCGTTGTCACTGATCTGTTGTCCGATTCAGTAATTCCTGCCCCGATTAGGCGTAACGCATTAAAAGTTTTCGGGCATTTGTGCACGGCAGCAATTGAGGTGCCTGTTGCCTACTTCGAAGGGAAAGCTGCCGAAATGCGAGCCGGAACCGAGGCTCGCATCAAAATCACGAAAGAGAATGCCGACCAAATAGCCGAACAAATGAACGTACCGCCTGAATATGCACGTAGGGCGGCCAATAAATTCGCGCAAAAAATAATTTGCGAACAGGTTAACCTTGATGAAATCTCAGCGGTTGCCGCAAATGAACTCAACAAGGGCGAACCTACTAACTCAAAAGATCAAGGTGCTGATAATAATTCCGAACACACAGTCAACGATGATTGGCTTAACAACTTTGGAAATGAAGCAAGCCAGAAAAGCACTGAAGAAATGCGACTTCTCTTCGGTCGCATTTTAGCTGGCGAGATTCGGAAACCAGGTACATATTCAATTAAGGCGGTGAAAATTCTTGGTGAGTTGGACCAAAACACTGCAACTCTATTCAAAAAGTTTTGTTCAGCATCTATAATTTCGGAGTTTCTAGACAGTGGCGAGATTTTTGATGCAAGGGTTGCTTCCCTAGGTGGCAACGCCGGCTCCAATGTACTCCGTCCCTATGGTTTCAGTGTTTTCGAACTCAACACACTACACGAGCATGGTTTAATCCTCTCGCACTACGACTCTTGGCGTGATTACATTCATTGCGTAGTAGATAAGAATCCTGAGGGTGTTTTACCATTCCGGCATCAAGAACGACAGTGGGTATTATTGCCGACTTCTGGTTGGGAGAGTCGCGAAGAGTTTCGTGTTTCGGGAGTAGCGTTTTCCCAAGCAGGGCGTGAACTGTTTCGAATAGTTGATTTAGTACCGATGGAGAAATACACTGAAGATCTCCAAAAATTCCTTGCAGGACAGAAACTTCAAATGGTCGAAGTAAGCAGTCAAAACAAAATATAACTTTTCGACATACACGGGGCGATCTGCGGAGGGATGGTTCTGGATATTTTGGTGTCGGTGGTCTGAACCAGAGTTATCAAGATGAAATGTGGTAACGAATATAAACAATCATGAAAATTCGTATATCCCGTATCGAACAGCTTGCAGCGCGGATTTTGAAAGGGTAATTGTGGGTGGACTCAAAAGAGTAACATTTAGAGACTTTGTTACTTTACAAAGAGGCTTTGATTTGCCGAAGAAGAATATAAAAGCCGGGATATATCCTGTCGTGGGTTCAACTTCCATAATCGGTTATCACGCCGATTTCAAAGCCAACGCGCCAGGCGTCGTAATTGGGCGAAGTGGCTCATTAGGAAGTGTATTAGACATCTTTCCAAAATAGATGTATGTAGCTACAGTAATCATAGAGATTAGAATAACTACATCGTTTGGCAACTTGTAGAGGAGTGTCTCAGGTTAACAATCGCGGCAATCACATTCGATGTTTTCCCACGGTTGCGATGCTTGCCCCGATAGATGTCTTTGGTAATGCGAAAAATCTTACACCGTCTAACGATGTGCTCTGTGGTAACTCTTTGTGTTGCCAACTGTCGGTTGAATTGCTTCGCCTCCAGAGTCAAGGGATTATTCCGATATGCCTTGATGGGCGTCGAACTGTTGGCATACCGTTTGGCTATGCCCTGATAACCACTGTCAGCCAACTTTTCAGTTTCAGCGGAAATTGCCAGACCACTTTCCGTTAGAATTCTGTAATCATGAACACTCCCTTTGCGACAGATAACGGATACTATTTCTAACAGCGCCAAACACGCAATCAATTGAACTTTTATGGGTTTTTTTTACCGCTGTAGTAGACACGCTGTCCTTTTGTTGGACGTTCAATCGGTTGCTCGGTGGCATCAATGATGATGGTTTGGAGATTGCTCTCCAATAAGTGCTTTCGATTCTTCAGTGAAAGCACTTTAACTAACACATCAAGTAGTTGATGATAGATTTTATTTGCATAAGACTCACTGATACCAAATTCCATGCCTAACCTGGCAAAGGTTGGATAGTGGCGCATATAGGTGAATGTCAATAGAAGACGATCGGCCAATGCAACCTCCGATTTCTTTCCTCGTTTTTTCATCGGTCGTTGTTCTCGAAGGTTTTCGAGATAAGAAGCCACACGCTCCAAAATAAAGTTGAACCTTGCTTTGTCAACACCAACCGCTCGCAGAAATTGCTCATCTGACAGTTTTACTGCTTTTTCAAATTGCCTCATGGGTATCCTTTCTACAACAGAAAATGTTGGAGGATATAACGCAAAATCAAGCCATATGGATACTTATTTTGGAAAGATGTCTAATAACGTTGCCGTGATGTGTATAAGCCTTTTTCATTAAAATGAAGGCATACAGCCTGGAGGAATGACCTAACCTCCCGCAATCTCCACCTGTGGCATAATGCCTCAGCGTTGCGTACTCCTACACTTCACACCGCATCCCGCGCTATCACTGCCTTCCGGCGCACCATACCCTCCTCGACCCGTCTACACCGTTGCAGTATCCCGCAATTTCGCAAGAACTCGCGTATCCTTCCAGAACCCGCACTACCACAGGATTTATCACCTATCTGGCTATTGGCACGGTTCTTTCTATAGTATTCGCCCAGTTGAAGTTCCAAATCTATCACACAACATCGCGTAAGTGAATAAGGGGAGAATACTTGAATATGAATGTTATTTTGCCAAGAGTAGGGGCACAAGCGCCCCAAGCACGATCTTTTCCAAAGTTTTACTGGTTTCTTTGTTTCGCGGCGGTTCTTTTCGCCGCGCCGCTAACGGATTCGATAGCTAATGGATTGACGTTATCCGATGTAACGCTGACCGAGGGGGCAGCACACATACCGTTAATTTGTCTCGCCCAGCTAGCGCTCCCGGTGAGCTTTCGTACGGCTTTTCGGCAAGTTCCTCACAAACGAGTTATGTGACTGTAAGTGTTGCAGGTCGACGGCTATCGATTACTCCGGTGGCGGTAGGTTCATCCACCATCTCGGTGACAATTAAGGGCTTTCATCCGGGAACTGAGGACAACATACCCATATACACGTCAACCGGGTCACTCACGGCAACGGTGATCGAGCAGGCCAATCGCGCCCCTACGGGATCGATTTCCAATGTAACCCTTACCGTAGGGGGTGGCGCAAAGACTGTTGATTTGTCAAGCAGTTTCAGCGACGCCGACGGGGACACACTGAGCTTCACGGCAAGTTCTGCAGAAACGAGTCATGTTACCGTCAGCGTGTCCGGTTCTACTTTGACGGTGACGCCGGTGACAAAAGGCGCTTCCGCCATAACGGTATCGGCGAACGATGGAACAACGAGCACGAACGTGTCATTCAGGGCTACGGTGAGGGAGCGAGCCAACAACGCGCCTATGGGATCGATTTCCGATGTAACGCTTACCGCGGGAGGCAACGCACGCACTGTTAAATTGACAAGTCACATCAGCGACGCCGACGGGGACACGCTCACCTTTACAGCCTCCTCCTCAAATACGAGTTATGTGACTGTTAGCGTTTCAAGTTCTACACTGAAGATTACTCCGGTGGCTGTAGGCACATCCACCATAACGGTGACGGCTAACGATGGGAAAGCAAGCACGAACGTGTCATTCACGGCTACGGTGAACGCAGGGCAGGACGAAATCATCACTGATCCTAAAGCGCCGCTTAGCAACGTCAACAACCCACCTACGGGATCGCTTTCCGATGTAACGCTGACCGTAGCGGGCGGCGCACGGACCGTACGGACCGTTGGTTTATCAAGCAGCTTCAGCGACGCCGACGGGGACACGCTCACCTTTACAGCCTCCTCCTCAAATACGAGTTATGTGACTGTTAGCGTTTCAAGTTCTACACTGAAGATTACTCCGGTGGCTGTAGGCACATCCACCATAACGGTGACGGCTAACGATGGGAAAGCAAGCACGAACGTGTCATTCACGGCTACGGTGAACGCAGGGCAGGACGAAATCATCACTGATCCTAAAACGCCGCCTAACAACAATCCACCCGAGGTTATCACTAATCCTGATACGCCGCCTAACAACAATCCACCCGAGGTCATCACTAATCCTGATACGCCGCCTAACAACAATCCACCCAAGGTCATCACTAATCCTAATACGCCGCCTAACAACGTCAACAACCGTTCTCCCCAAGCTGTGGGAACCATTGAGCCCATCGTGCTGTTAGTGGGGAACACTCAGCAAGTCTCAGCCAGATTCAGCGACCCGGACGGGGACACGTTGAGCTATTCCGTCTCAGGTGGCAACAGCGCGGCGTCAGCTGGCGCGTCAGGGAACACGGTGACAATCACGGCAATCGCAGAAGGGAGCGCGACTCTCACTGTGACAGCGGCTGATCCACACGGCGCAACCGGCACTCAGACCATCGGCGTAACAGTAACAGCCCTTCACAAATTCGAGATCGTGCCGAACACCCGCGCAATGTTGCTCAAAGTGTCGGGCGACAACCAATCTGCTCCGATTCAGTCCGCACTTCCACAGCCGCTCGTGGTTGAGGTACGAGATGAACAGTATAACGTATTAGAGGGTATCACGGTTCAGTTTAATCCTGTCGAAAGCACGACGGCGCTAGATTCCACACCTATCACGGACGCCAATGGAAAGGCATCTGCCACACTGAGGTTTGGCGATACGCCCGGCGAATTCGCCGTCGAGGTGTCCGTCGTCGGAATACAAGAGCCTGTCGTGTTTACGGCTACAGCCACATCGATAGCGCTTGATGTCGAATACATCGGCGCTCTCGAAGTCGCACCCAATCCGGATGATCTCACAATGAACAGGGTATACGGCGTCAGCTTCAGCCCGGACGGGAACACGCTCGCCAGTGCGCACGGCGATAGAACCGTCCGTATGTGGGATGTCGAAACCCGCGAACTCAAGCATACTCTCGGCGGTTCACTCGAAGCCACCAGCATTGAGCGTAGAGGCCATAAATACGCGGCGCGTTCGGTTGCCTTCAGTCCGGACGGAAACATACTGGCGAGCGGCGGCAGAGGCGGACGGGTGCTCTTATGGGACGCCGACACGGGTAGACTCAAGCAGTATATACTCAGGCACGCCGGCGCAGTCTGGAGCCTAGCCTTCAGTCCCGATGGCAACACCCTGGCAGCCGCAACGGAGGGTGGGTATGTCTATATCTACGATGTCAGCAACCTGAATAGGGTAGAGCGTAAGCATCGTTTACGCGCCCATTCGGTTCGCGCGTGGAGCGTTGCCTTCAGCCCGGACGGAAGATTTCTTGCCAGCAGCGGCGGTGACACGTTTGTCCGTCTCTGGGATTATGAGACCGGTAGAACGAAAAAAGTGCTCCGTGGACATGAGGAGCAGGTGTTGCGCGTCGCGTTCGGTGGGGACACCACCCTCGCCAGCAGCAGCGCGGATGGCACCGTCCGCATGTGGGATATCGAGACCAGAACTTCCCGCACGCTTTCCGGACACACCGACTGGGTATTCGGCGCGGCGTTCCACCCGAACGGCGAATTCCTTGCCAGTACGGGGCAGGACATGAGCGTTCGGCTCTGGGATACCGCATCGGGTACGCCGCTCAGTGTTTTGGAACGTCATACGAACTGGGGGCGTGATGTCGCTATCAGTCGGGGCGGGATTCTCGCAAGCGCGGGTTACGACAATTTGATTCACCTGTGGGATACGGGTGTGGCGTCGGACGATGCGGTAGTCGCAGCAGAAAACCGCGAAGTTGCGGCACAGCAACCGCGCGCCCAGGTATTGCCGAACTTCCCGAATCCTTTTAACCCGGAGACCTGGATTCCCTACCAATTGGAAGCCGCGGCGGAGGTCAGTTTGTCGATTTATAACGTGAGCGGACGGCTTGTGCGTACCATGGAGCTAGGTTTTCAGTCGGCTGGACTTTACGCGAATCGAAGCAGTGCCATCTACTGGGACGGCAGGAACACGAACGGAGAACAGGTGGCAAGCGGCGTGTATATTTATCGTTTGACCGCCGGAGACTTCTCGGCGTCGCGGCGCATGGTCATCGTGAAGTAGATGGGTAGTGGCGGGATGGACGCAATCCATACCATATTCTCCCTGTGTGATAGCAAGTTTTATAGGTGGATTGATTCTGACCCGTCGCGGCTAGTCTACGGCAAGGACTGCGGCTTAATGTGTGATTCTTCTACTTCGCGATAGTAACAAAAAGCGTCTCCTTACCGGTGAAGACTTTACCGATGGGAGGCGCTTTTTTTTGACCACAGGTTGAATTGGACGGCGATTCCCGTTGTCAACTGGTGCGCCAGGAAATCGTAACGCTAGAGGGATAAATTGAGGTTTTTCGAGGGATGGGAAGGTATACTGTGGTACCGGGCGAGGCGAAACAACGGCTAATTTGCGGCTCAATGAAACGCCAATCCCGTCGCGATGCGTTAATAGACATCTTTCCAAAATAGCTTGTTGTAGGTACGGTAATCTTGCTGACTAGAATAGCTATACTATCTGATACCTTGTCGAGGAATGCCCCGGGTAAGCTATTTTCAAAGATGAACTTTGGGTTGTCAACTTTCCGTTGAATTGCATCATTCCCCGAGCCAAGGGCTTGCTCCGATATTCCTTGATGGGCGTCAAACTGGGGGCGTACAGTTTCGCTATACCCTGATAATCACTGTCAGCCAACTTTTCTTCCCTACCGCAACTTGCCAATATTAGATTGACAACTTAATATGTGTGTGGTATGTTGTAATATACCCGCCGTCGCGGCGGCGGAACTTTTTTTTCTGTTAGCATTTTGTTAGCATTACGATTCCTGAGAACCCGCTCCAACAAAGGAATTCTCCATTTCAGAAAATGCTAACAAGCCGCTTAACTCGACGCTCCGAAAAACGAGGATCTAAGCGTTCATTGAGACAAGAGATGACCGAATGTGGAAACGTATTGAGCACATCAAATTTATAGACGCATCATTGCTTCCTAACCTGCTATCCGGGTCTTCCTCAAAAAAGTGAGGTGAAATATACAAGCGCACATTAGCGCACAATCGTGCACTGTGTCGCACACGGCTTCAAGCCGCGCCCGGCAAGGCTTCAAGCGCAATTTCAGCGTTTGTCGAAAATGTGCGCTCTCATCTCCACAACTTCACTGTAACCGGCCCCCGGGTTCTGCTCGCCGTCGCGTGCTCCGTCAATCCCATTGATGGCTTTTGAGCATATCATTAAGCGAGTGATCAAGTGAGTGGACAACGATCAAGTGACTGAATAAGGAACGCGATAGTAGATCCTGCGCGATAGCAAATCCTGATAGCGATCCCATAGTAAATCCCACATGTGGCAACTTGCGTTAATTAAATCACGAAGATACAGAGGATCAGAACAGGAAGGTAAGCAGACAAGCGGGTAAACAGGTATACAGGCGCATCTCCTTAATCTCTTGATTGTGCATTTTATCCTTTGGTCAATCAACACTGTGAAAAAGCCCGAAACAACCGCCAATATTTTGGAATGATGTCCTATGAAGGAAGAGTACCCTTTAAGGTAGAGCAATCTGTCCCTCAGTTTTTACTAACCACTGACCACTATCCACTGACCACTGACCACTATCCACTGACCACTGCATCTCGAAAGGCATAAAAGCTCATGCGCAATAACCCTTGGGGCACGGTTCGATTCACGGACAAGGTCGCACTGATAACCGGCGGCACCTCCGGCATCGGACGCGCAACCGCGGACCGTTTGGCGGCTGAAGGCGCCCACGTCATCATCGCGGACAACAGTGTTGAGTTGGCAAATCGGGCGGTTTCCGAGATCGAGGCTGACGGGGGAAAAGCCAGTCATATTGAAGTTGATCTCGCCGACGACGGAGCCGTCACCGCCTGCGGCAATACCGTCGCCGAGGGGTTTCCCGCGCTCCACATGCTCGTCAACAACGCCGCCATACTCCGGCAGGGGAGGATTGAAGATGGGTCATGGCAGGAGAATTGGGATGCGGAAACGGCAATCGGTTTGAGAGGCTGGGTGCTCTTGACGCAAGTGTTGCTGCCGACCCTAAAAAAGGAGGGGGGCGCCATTGTCAATATCTCGTCAGAGGGCGGATTTCTCGGCAGGCCCGGCATGTGGGTATATGACGCCATTAAAGCCGGGCTAGTGTCCGTCACGAAAACCATGGCGCAGGAGTTTGTCGGCTACGGGATTCGGGTCAATGCTATTGCGCCCGGTTGGATTATCACGGAGATGCACTTTGGGCGTGCGCCCGACCCCGCCGCGCGAAAGAGGGAGTTGGAGGAAACGCCACACGGAGGCTGTATCATGAAACGCCGCGCCGCACCGGAGGAGGTCGCGTCCGTCATTGCCTTCCTACTGAGCAACGACGCCTCCTATATCACCGGGCAAACTATTCACGTGGACGGAGGACGCATGGGCATGTCGTTGAGGTGAATGGGGATGTTGTAGGGTGGGATCAAAGGAGATCAAGCGACTGAATAGAGAGTGCGATAGAGATCTTAATGGCGACCGCGATAGAGATCCCCTGCCCACCGTTGCCACTACGTAGAAGTCAACAATAGCTGACCCTGTATTTGTCGAGACAACCCCTGTTGTGGCATTGTAATAATTTCGGCTGTGGAGCCACTCCCTATTAACACACAAACAATGACAGACAGCGAAATTCATGAACTCGGTATTAAAGCGCTTCTGGATAAATTAGGCCCCGATGGAACACTCCGTTTTCTTCGTCAATTGGAGAAGGGGGAGGGTGATTATTCCGTTGATCGAGATCAGTGGCTCTCCGCGCCTGATGTTGAAACGCTTGCAAACTAGATTCAAGAAGCGCGCGACGACAATCGGGACAACAAGTGAATCATCTCCATAGAATGGCGCTGGATATGGAACCTTAAAATGAATGAAACTATCAAATCTGAAGAGAGTTCTGGAAACGTGTTTCTGGACATCGGTTTCTCCGAGGAGGAAGCTGAACGTGAACTGTTGCGATCAAATCTAGCCTTTGAAGTCCATAGCATGCTTGAGGAACGGAAACTGACGCAGTTAGAAATTGGGAAAGTTCTCGGCATCGACTAATCTGATGTGTCTCGACTAAAGAATGGCGATTTTCACTGTTTTACCGTGGAGCGACTGTCTATGTTTCTAAATCGGCTGAGCCGTAACGTCTAGATTCACATTACACCGTCGGGAGACACGGACGGTCACTAACGTTTCGCAGTTGCTTAAAGGTTTCTTTCAGCCGTTGTAGGATAAGAATTCTTATCTCAACAATACCCGAACGAACGGTTGACAAAGCCTCGGATTGAATGGCGTATCATCAATTGTAAGGATCACAGACATGAATCCAGAAACTCCAATGCAAATCACAGATTTCGTGCCGCTTTGTAAGCTTACAGCCACTGAGGTCGGTTATCCCGCTTCAGAGTCCCATTTAACGGAAATCCTACGTTCATTCAATTACAGGGCTATTGTTATAACCCTAGCAAGAATCAATCTCCTTCTCCAGCGTAATGACGACTTCTCAAAGTCTGAAGGCATCCTTCGGAAGAATTTCTGCACCCCAATTCTGCGAAACGCAATTGATTCTTCTTCACAACTAAGGGAAAGGATAATCTTCAATAGAGAGTCAACCCTTCGCTTGTTGAGTACAAGCGTTAACGTTTCTGATCCGCGATCTGTACGGACTCCAGATGGCACAGAGGAGGCGAAAAGCGACTTGGCTAAATGCTATCTGATTGCTAACGAGTTGTCTGAAGAGGAATCCGTCGATTCTGGAACAAATTTGTCCATAGACCACGGGCCGGAACCGCTCGCGGGATTAATCCCCGCTTTAGAGTACGCCATCAATTCCCAACCTTGGTTACGTATTCGGAAATTTTTGGTTCGGTCTAAGGCATTCTTGACACGTCTGATACAAGAAGCCGAAAATTTCGACGTGAACAAAACATTCTGCACGGCGACGGGATTAACTTTAGAGGAATACCAGTATCTAATCTTTAGCATATTGAGTGTTGCTTCACATTACTCACCACAGGAGATATTGAAAGGCGAAGCGGGGTTCATTAATACAAACCCTTCTCCATGCCTTAAACCCTTGTACGATAAATTACTCCAGCAAGTCTGCGTTCCAATTGATGATCTCCCGCACAGGGCGCAATTAACACGTTCATTGCCCAGTGAATATCGCTTGTGGCGGGAATACCCACTTGTAAAAATGGGCGAAAACCAAATCATGTGCGCTGACATCGGTTTCCTCTTGGATAAACTTGAAACTGGGGTGTTTTGGATTACTAACCATCAACGGCAAAAGAAGAACAAAGCCAAAGACGAAGATATTATCGGTTTATGGGGTAAGGTTTTCGAGAGTTATGTCGCGTCCATAATTCAGCGCGCGTTACCTAGCATTGCCTCACAAACAGCTGATGATGCAGAAGGATGCCTCATTAACCCTAAATACGATCAAACGAACCGAGAGTGTACTGATGTCGCCGTGTGTGGTCGTGAAACTTTGATTCTGATGGAATGTAAAGCCCCAATCTTAACTGCCGAATCGAAGTTTAGCGGTGATTCTTCAAAATTCTACAAGAATCTCAAAGGTAAAATTATCGAGCCTAAAGGGATAAAACAACTGCAGAATGCCATTCAAATGTTGGCCCACATAAACAAGAAGAAAAGATTTCGGGTCAAAGGAATAAATATGTCCCGAGTGAAAAGAATTTTTCCTGTTTTGGTGCTTTCCGACCGTATATTCTCTTTTCCAATTATGAATTGGTTTTTGGACTCGGAATTCCAACGGTTAACGAATACCAACGTCCTGCGTAGGAACTTGGAAATCATGCCGCTGACAGTGTTAACGATAGATGAGCTAGAGAGTTTGGAGCCGTATCTCTGCGATGCACCGTTTCACGACCACTTGTACAAATGGATAACGCAGGTTTTTAAACGTAGCAAATCCTTCCCCTTCACCGAATATTTGCGTTTGTTAAGTGAGAGACAAGTGCGTGAAAACGAGTTCATAAATAATGAAGTCAAAATGATATCTGACGACATGCAGGAGTACTTTTCCTCAAAGGGCATGAATCCGCAGCGATGAACTGTGAAGCCAAGTAAACATAATAATTATCGTGATAACTTTGGAAGGTGCGTTGTGACCGAAATTGCTCTTGCAGATATTGCTTGCGAGGTTCGCGACCTCTATCAACCCGGAGGTGTAGAATCTGTGTCTTATATTGGCTTAGAACACATACATCCAAATTTGCTCCACCTATCAGGCATAGGAAACTCGTCAGACACACAAAGCACGAAGAAGAAATTTCGTAGTGGAGATATACTCTTTGGCACACTTCGTCCGTATCTGAGGAAGGTGGTGCGGGCTAGATTTGATGGCGTATGTTCAACCGATATAACGGTCATAAGGGCCAAAGAGCCGATTGACACCGGTTTCCTTTTTTATCTGATTGCAAATCCGTACTTCATAGATTATGCAACAGCGACCACAAGCGGCACTAATTTGCCACGCGCTAAATGGTCAGTTTTGAGTAAGATTGACTGGGGGATTCCGGTCCAAGAAAAACGAGGGAAAATCGCTGCTATTCTTGGTAATTACGACGACCTCATCGAAAACAACACCCGCCGCATCAAAATCCTTGAGGAGATGGCAGGTACCATCTACCGCGAATGGTTCGTCGAATTCCGATTTCCGGGGCATGAGAACGTGAATATGGTGGAGTCGGAGTTAGGGTTGATTCCGCAGGGGTGGGACGTTAAGCAACTTAGTGAAATGCGCGATGTTGTGATGGGCCAATCACCGAAATCCGAGTTCTACAATGAGTCAGGCGAAGGCTTACCGTTTCATCAGGGTGTCACGGACTTTGGAGATCGATTTCCAACAGATCGAGTTTACTGCACAATTCAAAACCGTATCGCCGATCCAGGTGACATATTATTTAGTGTTCGTGCGCCTGTCGGACGAATTAACGTCGCAGACAAGAAAATCGTAATCGGTCGTGGGCTTTCCGCAATCCGAAGCAAGAGTGGGAATCAGGCGTTTTTGCTGCAACAATTGAAAGACAGGTTTCAAGAGGTAGACACAATGGGTGTGGGGACTATTTTTAATGCAATCAGAAAATCAGACTTATTGGAGATTCAACTCTTAGTGCCGCCAGATTCACTAATTGCAGAATTCGAGGAGATTGCCGCGCCAATCTCTTCTTTGTTGGGAAATTTAACCAAGGAAAATGTAAATCTTCGCAAAACCCGCGATATGTTGCTGCCCAAACTCATCTCCGGTGAACTTGACGTATCCGAGTTGGATATTGGCACCGACCTATACCGCTCACAAGAAGGAGAGAAATCCTATGCCGCCTGAACCTACGCAAAGCTGGACAGACCGAATCGTCATTGACGAGAAAATTCTGACCGGAAAACCTGTCATCAAAGGCACCCGTTTAGCGGTTGAGTTCGTTATTGACCTGTTAGCGCACGGGTGGAGCGAGGAAAAGATTCTTGAAAATTACCCCGGCATAGTGGTTGAAGACATCCGAGCATGTCTCGCTTACGCAAGCGCCACACTGCATGCCGAAAAGGTTTACCCACTTCCGGCGAGGTTAGCGGATGCGCTTCTTGGCAAATGAGAATCTCCCCACCGATCAAGCGCAGCTAATTGGCCTCATCTGATAGTGCAGTTGCGCAATAGCGACGGTTCTTTGCGAAGATACCGATGTTATGCTAAAATTCGCAGGGCTTAGAATCTGACATTGAAGAGAGGAGGTAGCCAGCTATGTTTGAAGGGACGGCACCATTGCAGAAATTCCATATCAAGAACTTCCTTAGCCTTCGCGATGTTGACATTCCCTTAAAGCGTTTGACAGTTCTCGTTGGTCCTAATGCTTGTGGGAAATCGAATATCATAAAAGCCTTGCGCCTTCTCAAGCAAATGATGATTCGTGAAAAACTGCCCTCGGTCAAGACCATCCAAGAATCCCTTTGGGCAGGTGAGGCAAACCACATCGCCTTCGGATTACAAACTGCACTGCGGGAATCTCGTATCGAATATGACCTTATCATTGAAGCAAAAGAGGACAATCTTATTGCTGCCGAATCTCTGTCGGTTGACGATGTCCAACTCGTATCAACTCGGGGCGGGGAAGGATGGGTTCGGGATGAAGACTGCCAAATGACGATTGAATACGGGGCAAGTGAACTTGCCGTGAGGTCCGTTAGCGATGTCCGAAATAAGCCAATGACAAACGCTTTCGCTCAGTCCATTCAAGACTGGCACATCTATGATTTTCGCGAGGATCTCATGCGAGGAGATCTGGAACGGCTTTCCACGGCAGGGAACTCCGGATTGCGTGAAACCAACGCCGGGGAGTATTCTTTAGAGCAGGCGAATCGTTCGCCGCTATCGCACAACCTACGGGATTGGTACAGCGCCGATCAGGAGCGTTTTGAAAGCGTCAACCGATTCCTTCAAAGAAGCATGGGTCTCAAGATCGAACAACGCGAAATCAATGGCGCTAAGCGGGTCTGCTTTTCGGGAGAACGCGGGCCGCCAATACCTTTGACGAGAGCATCCGATGGCACGCTGCGTTTTCTTGAGTACTATATTCTGCTCAACCTGCCAAACCCGCCGTCGCTCATCGCCCTGGAGGAGCCGGAGCGAAATGTGCACCCCGATGCCATAAGTGCGGTTGCAGATTTTCTTGAACAACTTGCGATTGGCAGCCAAGTCATTATTACAACCCACAATTCTCAGCTTCTTGACGATTTTGATCCCGAGCGTTTATCGGATTCGCTCAGCGTTTTGCTGTTAAGCAATCCTCACGGGCGCGGTACGGAGGTCATCAACCTTGTGGACATCCTCGGCGCAAGGCCAGCGCTAGACGGTTGGATTACGGATTTCGGAATCGGCAGCGCTATTTTCGATAGCGGACTTTTGTAAGAACCGATGGAGATGTCCGTATGAGAATCATAAGAATCTTGACTTTGGAATCGGACGACGATGCCAAGGCGGTTGAGTGTTAGGCAGCTAAATTGGCGAAACATCTGCAAATCGGTAATCTATCAATCCAAGCGTCTGGCAAGAGAGCACTCCTTAGACGTGCGGGAAGGGGAGGACCGTTAAGCGACCGGCTGAAACGGGCAACTCAAAATTACCTTAAAGAGGAAACCTGCGTCATTTTCGTCATTCGACATCTTTCCTAATTAACCATGGTTGCCGCCGATTGAAAATTCATCTGTTTAAAGCTAAAATTGAAGTGATCAACTTTTCACTTCGGCGGAACGGTGTGTTTGAAACTTTATCAAATTAACTCACATAGCCCCAGCGGGGCGGCAGGTGTATAGAAACACCGAATACAAACTCGCCAAAGCCCCTGCGGGGCGACAGGTGGACAGCAAGTCACGGTAGTAACATGAAAAACCCACTCCTAGAATGGCAAGAAATAAAGAATATGGACAGAGAGCTAGCAGAAGTATATGTTGCTATATATCGGGAAGTATTACTTTTGCATACAAGATGGGACGAATATTCAACGCTCTACGGCACAGGTAACGACCATATCGAAGTAATGAATAAAATTGCTCCAAATTTCTTTAGCATAATTCAAAAAGGATTGCAAGAAAACATAACTCTTCAAATTGCTCGCCTGATCGATCCTCCGTGTACGATGGGAAATAAGAACCTTTCAATTAAACTGTTTCCCGAATTGATTCAAAACGGCAAACTAAAAGAGAAAGGCAAACTAAAAGAGACAGTAGAAAAACTTATTTGCCTTACGGAAAAAGCAGCTGAACCATGTAAAGCTTGGAGAAACAAATGGCACGCTCACAGAGATAAAGGTATTGTTTTAAGAGATAAAGGTATTGTTTTAGACGCAGAGACGGAACCGCTACCGTCAATTGAACAACGAAATATAAGCGATTCAATCGATGCCATAACGGATATTCTAGATGTAATTAGAAGTCATTATCATGGTAAACGAACCTCCACGGTTTATATAGGATTGAGTCAAGCAGAACGTGTGTTAGAAATTCTAGATAGGCATATAAGAACTCAACAAGAAACCCTTAAAGCTAAGCGGGAACGAGTTGAAAAGGCAAAACAATCGCCTTCTTCTTAATTTATCCTCATCTTCCGCATAATTGACTTGTGTAATCTCGAAATTTGATATACTAGATCTTGGGGTAAATCTCCACGAACAAGCAAGAATCACCAAGGTACTAACGTGAGTCCGATTGATTGACCGGTTTTGCCCTTTCATCATCAACTTCATTTCTGTCGATTTTGTCAATGATGATGCGGGATACGGCCACCTGAGAAATTAAACTTTTAGGTGCTCAATAATGCGGATGGTAAGTGAGGGTATTGTGGAAGAGGAAATCGGAGGAAGCGGTCCTAAAGAATACCTAATCAAGTATTCTGAAGCGATACTGCGCAAGCTCAATCCGAATATTCGCCAAATAGACATTTACCGTCGGCGGTATCGCTCGGCAATGTCGCCAGCGGTGGCAAATCATGTGGATATTAACAAACAAACATTACGCCGGAACAGTTCTCTCCGCTATCTAGGCGAGTTGCTCGCCCAATTCGGCTAATAGATGTTGTTTTTGCCAACTGTCTTTTATCTTGGAGTAAACGATTATGGCTAAAATATCCGAACCGATAACTCTCGAAAAACTATTGCCGCTCATCCAAAAATTGCCGCAGGCTGAGCGGGGAAAACTGCGTAAACTCCTTAACACAGGCGCGGACCTATGGCGGGAAAAGTGGGAAAATATCAGCTCGCACTTTCATGAAGCCTTTGGCAATACACCGGAAGACGAAGTGATACGCGATTTTGATGAAGTACTGGGCAGAGGTCAGACGGGAGCACGGCATTAAACCAAAGGGGGAATCATGGAATTGACCGACATTTTTGAATTCGTCGGCCCAAACGCAATCCGCATCAAGTTGTATGGATGCCTACAGTGAAACCGAACGCAAAGCGGAAGAAGCCGCGTATCAGGAACAAATAAACAATCCGTCCTCGGGTGTGGCGCGGCTCATGGAGATTGCGGCGGAAGCCAAAGCTGCGCGGTTGAGGTTGCGCGAACTATCGTACTAGGTCTGTTGACATTTTTGTTAGGCGGGCACGCATATCAAGGAAGGCGCCCAACGGGTTGGGGGACCCAACCCCTACAGCTGCTAGCGCATCCCACGATTTCATTGAGCGCAGAGTCCATCTCAATCGTAGGGGATCAAGCGAACGGATAGTGAGTGCGATAGAGTTCCCATCTTGCCCCGATGTCAGCTCATCACTCGCAACGAAACTCTAACAATCAAGGTAATCACCAAAATCCCATAAATCACAGTTCAGACAATGTTAACTACCGACACCCAACACTTATCATATGTTCCTAGCGAGAAAACCACTAAGCACTTTCCCCTACCGATAACCGATGCAAAATCCCTACAGTGAAGACCAACTCATCGAACAACCCGCCATCGCGTTGATGGCGGATCTCGGTTGGGAGAGGCTGGACTGTTTCGACGAATTTTCGCGGGTCGGTGGGAGTCCGCTGGGTAGGGAGACGAAATCAGAGGTCGTGCTGACGTCTCGCTTGCATCCCGCCTTGAAACGCCTCAACCCCGATGCGTCCGACGCCGCAGTTGACTCGGCGATTGAGGAACTCACCCGCCCCCGCTCCGCCATGAGTCCGGTCGCCGCCAATCGGGAGATATACCAACTCTTGAAGGACGGCGTGAGGGTAACGGTGAGTGATCCGGATGGCGAAGAGGAACTCGTGGAAGTTCTCCGCGTCATTGATTGGGACAATCCGGCAAACAACGATTTCTTGGCAGCATCCCAAATGTGGATTTCCGGCGAAATGTATCTGAAACGACCGGACCTCATCGGTTTTGTCAACGGCTTACCCCTGCTATTGATGGAGTTCAAACGGATTGACGAACTCGTTTACTCCGCCTACCACGACAATCTCCGCGACTACAAAGACACCATTCCCCACCTGTTCTGGTACAATGCCCTGATTATCCTCTCCAACGGCTCCGAGAGCAGATTCGGCGGTGTGAGCGCCAGTTGGGAACACTTCGCCGAATGGAAGCGGGTCAGCTCCGAAGAAGAGCAAGGGGCGAGTTCGTTGGAGACCATGCTTAGAGGGCTGTGCGATCATGAACGGCTGCTGGACATCATCGAAAACTTCACGATTTTCATGGAGGCGCAGGGCGGACTCATCAAGCTTATCGCCAAGAATCACCAATACTTGGGCGCAAATAATGCCATCAAAGCCTTGCGGGAGAGTGAATCGAATCGTGGAAAGCTGGGCGTGTTCTGGCATACACAGGGCTCCGGGAAAAGCGTGTCGATGATTTTCTTCGCGCAAAAGGTGTTGAGAAAGATTCCCGGCAATTGGAGTTTTGTGCTCGTGACCGACCGGGTGGAGTTGGACAAGCAACTCTACAAAAACTTCTCCAGTTGCAGCGGGGTGCTGATTGGGCAGGAGGTCCATGCGGAAAGCGTTGTACATCTCCGACAACTCTTGAGTGAAGACCACCGGTATATTTTCACCCTCATCCACAAATTTCAGACAAGAGCCGGTGAAAGCCATCCTGTGCTTTCCGACCGCTCGGACATCATAGTCATCACGGATGAATCCCACCGCAGTCAGTACGACGCCTTGGCGCTGAACATGCGAACCGGGCTGCCCAACGCGGCGTTTATCGCCTTCACCGGCACGCCGCTGATTGCCGGCGAGGAGAAAACGAGACAGGTTTTCGGCGATTATGTCTCGGTCTACAACTTCAAGCAGTCGGTCGAGGATGGGGCAACGGTTCCGCTCTACTACGAAAACCGAGTTCCTAAGTTACAGCTCACTAACGACGACCTCAACCAGGAACTTGAGGGTATTCTTGAAGATGCCGAACTTGACGATGCACAGGAAGCCAAGGTTGAAAGGGAGTTTTCCAAAGAGTATCACCTTATCACGCGGGAAGACCGCTTGGACGCCATCGCACAAGACATTGTCTCCCACTTTATGGGGCGCGGTCACCGGGGCAAGGCGATGGTCATCTCCATCGACAAAGCCACAACCGTCAAGATGTATGACAAGGTACAAATCCACTGGAAGGGTTACCTCGAAGGTCTCCAATCGGAACTGGATGACACGGCGTCACCCGATACCGGCGATCCGCTTGAGGCAAAGATACAGTACATGAAAGAAACGGATATGGGAGTGGTGGTCTCTCAATCGCAGAACGAAATTGACGACCTGAGACAGAAGGGTGTGGACATCGCCCCGCACCGGAGGCGCAAGGTAAACGAGGATTTGGATACCAAGTTCAAAGATCCGGATGACCCGTTCCGAATCGTGTTCGTGTGTTCGATGTGGAGCACGGGTTTTGATGTCCCATCATGCTCCACCATCTATCTCGATAAGCCGCAGCGCAACCATACGCTGATGCAGACCATCGCCAGAGCGAATCGCGTCTTTCGAGACAAGGTAAACGGCTTGATTGTGGACTATATCGGCGTGTTCCGCGACCTTGAGAAAGCTCTTGCAACGTATGCCGGAGGGGATGACACGGAGGGCGAAAACCCGATTGTAGACAAAACGAAACTGGTCGAGACGTTAAGAGAGACAATTGTGGAAGTCAACGCTTTCTGTCTGGGAATCGGTGTCGATATCTTCGCCATTAACAACGCGGAGGCGTTTGAGAAAACCGAGCTAATCGACGACGCGGTGGACAAGATAGTGACTAGCGACGCGACCAAACGGGAGTATCTTCAAATCGCGGGGCACCTCACCAAGCTATACAAAGCTATCCTGCCCGATCCGGGGGCGCAAGAATTCGTCCCGACCTGTTCGCTTGTGGATATCATCGCCAAGAAGATAAGAAAGTTGACCGCATCGGCTGACATATCCGAGGTGATGGGAGAGGTGGAAGACCTGCTTGATAGGTCGGTTGCGCCGGAAGGCTATGTTATCGAAGAGGCTGAACACGAATGGGAGACCGACAAGCGAATCGATTTGAGCGAAATTGACTTTGAGGCGCTGCGGGAGCGGTTCGCAACCAAACACAAACGCATCGAGGCGGAAAAACTCAGGGTGGCGATAAAGGGGAAGCTAACACAACTCGTTCAGGTTAATCGCACGCGAATGGACTTTCAGGAAAAATTTGAGAAGATGATTGAGGATTACAACGACGGCAGAATCAGCGTCGATCTGCACTTTGAGGAGTTAATCAGGTTAGCCGGCGAACTCAACGAAGAGGAACAACGCGCGGTCGGTGAACGTCTCACCGAAGAGGAGTTGACAGTTTTTGACTATCTGACGCGATCCGAGGAGAACCTCACCGACGAACAAAGAGATGAAGTGAAGAACGTGTCGCGTACGTTGCTTGAAACGCTTAAACATGAAAAGTTGGTTTTGGATTGGCGCAAAAAGCAACAGTCGCGCGCCGATGTCAAATTGGCTATCCAAGTCATCCTTGACGAGATGCTGCCGGAATGTTACTCGAAAGAACTGTACGAGCGAAAATGCGAAGCCGTTTACCAGCACATCTACGAATCTTATTACGGTGAAGGCAGCAGTGTTTATTCGATGACGCGCGATGAATCGCGTTTGATTTGAGAGTAGAATGGAGAAACCGAGTCTTGCGGAAAAACATGGTTCCGCGTGATTGAAAAATTCATCCCAAATGATTAAGTCGCGATTCGGAGATTGCTCCTACAAAAGAATCGCAATAAATCCACCACTACGAAGCGAACAACGTGAGTCCCATATGTGAAATTCTTAATTCCACTAAGTTACCACCTATGTCTGGCAGGGCACAGAAACCGAGTTTTTTCCGACGTGGAAACATGAGATTGACAAAAATCAGACCACCTTGCCTAAAATTTAGCGAACACGGACTAAAAACTCGGTTTCTTTTCCAGATTCATACTATTGTTATCTCCTACCAAGACCAGCCCACTTCCAACCATTGGCAAATGACTTAACTCCCAATCCCGCCCGCGACATCGTCGCCACAAGCTAGTTTTTTCCTCGCCGAAGACTGGGATCTTGCGGCTACTCCACCCAATGCCGACGAAGGGCAAACTGTCAATTGCATAAATCCACGAGTTCAACTATAATATCGGGCGGAAAACGTGACGCGCCGCATGAGATACCGTGATTGCCACGTCTCGTCAAAAATATATGGCCTCATTAACCCTTTTACCGTCTGATTGGATTACGATCCTCTATCTCGCTGTCTCCAGTGCCTTAATGCTAATTTTTCGCAGAAACTTGGCGCGCTGGTATATCTACCTATCCATCCACATTGTAGCAATCGTAGGAATACTTTCGCTTCATTTCGTCACTAGCCCGCTGTCGCCCCTGCTCCAGTTCCTACGCGATTGGTACGCGCTTGGGACCATCTTGCTCTTCTATTGGGGGGTTAAACCGCTGACGCAGATGGTCTTTCAGGACACGTATGACGATAGGATAATTCAATGGGAGAACCGCCTTTTCAACGGACAACCGAGCACGTATTTGAGCGAACGTCTTCCGTCGGTTGCCCTCTCGGAGTATCTGCATCTCTGCTATCTTAGCTATTACTTTATCCCCGTTTCGCTACCGGCAATGCTCTATTTCCGTGGAAAACATGTGGCATTCTTTGAATCCTTATTCGCCGAACTGTTCACATTTAACATTTGCCTAATTTGGTATATCTTTATGCCCGTCGCCGGACCTCGCTACTTTGAGGAGAAGATTAAGGGGCCTCTGTCGAACGCTGCCCTGTGCAGGCTGACGCATTCCATCCTTTCGCGCGCTTCCACGAAAGGCGCGGCATTTCCCAGCTCCCACTCCGCGCTCGCGATCCTCGTTCTTCTCTGCGCGGCGCGCTACGATCTCCTCAGTTTCATCATTCTATTTCCGTTTTGCACCGGGTTAGTAATCGGCACGGTCTACGGTCGGCTTCATTATGCACTGGATGCCGTTGCAGGGGTACTGCTCGGAGTCGTGATGTTCGGTCTTTACCCGTATATTTACCGATGGTTCTGAAGCAGTTGATGAAGAAATGCGAGTGCACAATCCGCCGGATCGACCGCTTGTGATTTACGACGCCGATTGCGATTTTTGCCGCTTCTGGATTGCGCGGTGGCAACAGGCGACGACGGAACATGTCGACTATATTTCCTCCCGTGAAGTTGCGGAGCAATTCCCCGAAATCCCGCACGAGCATTACCAAAGGGCGGTGCAACTTGTTAATCCCGACGGCGAAGTGTTTTGCGGCGCCGAAGCCGTTTTTCGCGCATTCGCGCACAACAGCCGCCGACGATGGGTGCTGGGGTTGTATCAACGTCTAACCGGGTTTGCTCCGGTCACCGAGGCGGTATACCGTTTCATCGCGGGACACCGTAAGTTTTTCTCGGCGTTAACGCGCTGGGGTTGGGGGAGGCAACCGGCACGACCGACGTTCTTCCTGACGCGATGGCTGTTTCTTCGACTGATCGGCGTCATCTATCTCATCGCATTCCTGTCGCTCTGGCTCCAGATTGACGGCTTGATAGGGAGTGACGGAATCCTGCCGGCAGATCAATACTTGAATGCCGTCCGCGAACAGGTTGGTCTTGAACGGTATGTGACTTTCCCGACGCTGAGTTGGCTTAACGATAGCGACGCCTTTTTGCATCTTTTGTGCAGCGGCGGCGTGTTTCTGTCGTTGATGTTAATCATCGGAGTTGCGCCGGTCGTCGCGCTAATCGGCTTGTGGGTGTTCTATCTCTCGCTGGTGACGGTGGGCCAAAGCTTCCTGAGTTTCCAGTGGGATGCGCTGCTCCTAGAAACCGGTTTTCTTGCGATCTTTTTCGCGCCGTTGCGGATTCTGCCAAGAATCACGCGGGAAGCAGCGCCATATTCTGTGGTGTTGTGGCTGCTCCGTTGGCTGCTGTTTCGGCTGATGTTCGCTTCCGGCGTCGTGAAATTGATGAGCGGCGATCCGACATGGAGTAACCTTACCGCACTCAATTTCCATTATGAAACACAGCCGCTGCCAACGGTCTTGGGTTGGTACGCACACCTCCTACCCGAATGGTTTCAGAAAACCTCCGTGGCGGGGATGTTCGGGATTGAGATTGTGGTCCCGTTTCTCATCTTTGCGCCGCGCCGCCCGCGAATCTTTGGCGCGATTGCCCTTGTCGCGTTACAGCTTCTAATTGCCGCAACCGGAAATTACTGTTTCTTCAACCTACTGACGATTGCGCTCTGCATCTTACTACTTGACGACGCCATTCTTCAGCGCTGTCTACCATCCCGGATTGCCAAGACGTTGACGCTGACCTCCGCGAGAATCCTTGACCTAAGGCGGAAGCGCCTGCTTGTTGGTGTTTTAGCAGCGCTCATCTTGGTGTTGAGCGGCATAAAGATGACCGGGACGTTCCTGTGGCGCGAAGGGTTTCCGCCGGTCGCACAAGACGTTTTGAAATGGGCCGCCCCTTTCCGCATAGTGAACAGCTATGGGCTCTTTACCGTGATGACCACCTCTCGACCCGAGATCGGGGTTGAAGGCAGCGACGATGGAAGGACGTGGAAGGCGTACAAATTCAAGTGGAAACCTGATAAACTGAACCAAGCACCGCGCTGGGTTGCGCCTCACCAACCGCGGCTGGATTGGCAAATGTGGTTCGCGGCGCTTCGCGGGAACTGCCAGAATGCTCCATGGTTCGTCAACTTCGCGATACGCTTGCTACAGGGATCGCCCGATGTGATTGAGCTATTGGAGACGAATCCATTCTCCGAAGCGCCGCCGCGGTATGTCCGCGCTGTCCTCTACGACTACCGGTTTACCGACCTGAGGACGAAGCGAGAAGAAGGATTATGGTGGAAACGTGAGCGAAAAGGGCTGTATTGCCGCCCGATTGCACTACGCGCAAACTAAATCTTAATACCAATAGGATTCACGCGATTCGGTTTGTAGGAGAGCAGTTCATAAGCGAAGTGGAATCTTGTAGGGTGGGCACTGCCCACCATTTCAGTTACTATCTCCAGACTCATTGGGACGAGACTATTATCGAAAGACGTTAGGAGGAATTTGTGCCAAACAAGAATGATCCTCATCCAGCCAGCCACGTAGGTTGGGTTGAACGGGAAAAGCAGCATTTATCAATGTAAATAGGGACGCTGCTTTTCAAGCGGACCGCCGTGCAAGACATCTATAGCGAAACCCAACCCTTTAGCGATCTGGTGCGTGTGTTATGAAGTGTTGGGTTTCACTATGCTTTCGGAGACTTCAAACAGGAACACTATGCGACGGTGTCCAGTCCGAAGCCGCGTAATTTTTCACATATCGTTCAACCCAACCTACGATGTGGAACGAGTGGAGTAAGACCGCTTATAGCAGCGATTCTTTTCTTTGCGCGTCAGGATTGCAGCTTGTAGGGTGGGCACTGCCCACCATTTCAATTACTATCTCAGACTCATCGGGACGAGACTATTATCGAAAGACGTTAGGAGGAATTTGTGCCAATCAAGAATGATCCTGATCGCAGCCAATTCCTATCGGTTGCTATAAAAGCCGCATCTAGGGCTGAAACGGTGATAATGGATTACTATTCGGGCCGCATGACGTCGACGCTAAAATCTGACGGCACCCCTGTAACAGTGGCGGACACCGAAGCCGAACGAGTCATCATAGAAACTATCACGAACGAATTTCCCGACCATGGGTTCTTGGGCGAGGAATCGGGAGATACGCGCTCGACGTCTCCCTATGTATGGATAATTGATCCAATCGATGGGACGAAAAATTTTATCCGGCGGATCCCGCTGTTTGGGACACAGATTGCGTTGATGAAAACGGATGAGCTAATCTTGGGCGTGTCCAATATTCCCGCGATGAATGAACTGATTTATGCCGAGAAAGGGAGTGGCGTATTTCTGAACGATGAGCACATCACGGTGACGGCGGTCAATCAGGTCGCCGAAGCCATGATTTGCCACGGCGGCATGGATTCTTTTGGCGATAGAGGGGTTCTAGGGCACCTGTGTAACCTTGCTATGGATGCAGCTAGAACAAGGAGTTTCGGTGATTGCTACATGTATCACCTGTTGGCTTCCGGTCGGGTGGATGCCGTGATTGAGGCGGCAATCAGCATTTGGGACATCGCGGCACTGACCGTAATCGTGCAGGAGGCGGGCGGGAGAGTTACCAATCTGCGGGGCGCTCCCATTGACAAGAACACAGATTCCATACTCGCTAGCAACGGGTTATTGCATCGACAAATCTTGGCTCCGTTTGAAAAAACGCTGGACGACGCTGGATGAACAAAGAAGGAGACAATCGCTATGCCGTTAAGAACCATCGGAATTTTAAGCCCGGGTGATATGGGACATACCGTAGGAAGAGTACTTGGCGAACACGGTTTGCGCGTGATCGCCTGTACCCAAGGAAGAAGCAGGCGCACGCAAGCTCTGGCGAAGAGCGCAAACATCGCAGCCGTTCCCACGTACCGACAGCTTGCGGTCGAGTCGGACCTCATCCTGTCAATCCTCGTGCCTGCCCAAGCCAAGGCTGCCGCCGAGAGTGTCGCGAAAGCGCTTGACAAGACCGATACGGAACTTGTTTACGCTGACTGCAACGCGATTGCTCCACAGACTGTGCGTCAAATCGACGAAATCATCACCGCGGTTGGAGGCACTTTCGTGGATGCTTCGATCATTGGTCCGCCGCCCAAAAACGAGGGGGCAACACGATTCTACGCTTCAGGGGGTGACCTTCGCATCTTTCAGGAGTTAAGCCGGTTCGGACTCGATATCCGCCCGTTAGGCGCCGAGATTGGTTTGGCATCGTCGATTAAGATGTGCTACGCCTCGTTGACAAAAGGCTTGACGGCGCTCTGCGCGGAACTTCTTACAGCGGCAGAAATTCTGGGCGTTTCAGATGCGCTTGGTGAGGAGTTCAAGTTAAGCCAATCCGCACTTTACGAGCGCATGGAGCGAAGTTTACCGTCGATGCCGCCGAAGTCGCGGCGCTGGATTGGCGAAATGGAGGAAATCTCCGCTACGTTTGAGCATGTAGGTTTGACGCCAAATATTCTCGCCGGAGCAGCCGATATGTACCGGTTAGTTGGTGAATCGGACCTTGCAGATTTATCGCCGGAGGAACCTGAGTCCTATCCAACTCTCGGAGAAATGACCTCGTCCTTGGCAGAGCACCTGAAGAATCAGGATATGTGATTGCCCGTCGGGTTCATCAGACGGTGCAGGAGCCGTCCGCGTCAGTATAAATCAAGTATTGTCCTGGAATTTGAGAAATGCTTGCAATTCGTAGTGAACTACGATATTATAAAATGGGTGATTGTTACAAAGTCTCGAGAAGTATTGCTAGCGGCATGAGGAGCAAAACCCTAGTTATGCTAACGGTGAGAATAAACAAAATCCCCCTATCCGGAATCACTGTTGTTTTGTACCTCTACGCTTAAGCTCGAAAATGAATCTGTAGCTTTGAGAGTTGCTGGCGAAAGGAGGTGGCAAACTCATGCCAACAGGTTCCGTCAAATGGTTTAGTGATCGTAAGGGTTACGGCTTCATAACCACTGATGAAGGAGAGGATGTTTTCGTCCATTTCTCCGCCATTGAGGGTGAAGGTTTCAAATCTCTTGAGGAGGGGGAGGAGGTTGAATTCAAAATTGTCGAAAGCCCTAAAGGATTTCAGGCAGAGGAAGTTGTGAAACTTAGATAATCGCAGCGACTTAATCCTACAATTGCGAAGCCCTGCCCTTAGCAATCCAGTTTCACGAGGCAGAATCTACACTTATAGACGCGGGGGTTATATCTCTATATAATTGACTAACGGTTCGTGTCGTATCCAAAAAAGCTCTCATATCTTTGAGAGCTTTTTTACTTCCGAAATTCACATTGCCTACTCTGCCGTACAAACATCCTTTCGTATTACGACGTTCGTCATTGAGTGCCATAAATGTCGGGAACGCAGATTAACATTTTCTACGATACAAACAGATAACCATAGGCGCCGACTTGGTTAGATTGTCTAGACGCGTCTGTTGTAATGGTCAATTATCTCCGAATCTGTTCCACACTAATTGTTGCGGCTTCCCCGTTGACCTTCTGCGATTTCGCGAAAGAGCCTTCACTAGATGAATCTGCAACATGCGTCGTCAACGTTTCACGGGTGATATAATCGCGGTGAGCATTGAAGGCTTCATGAACGATTGGCGTGGATTTCAGAGTCAGCGAGATTCGATCGGAGATGTTAAAGTCTGCTTCCTTGCGCATCTGTTGGATTCTGTTGACCAACTCTCGCGCAAAGCCTTCAAGCGTAAGTTCATGCGTCAACTCTGTCGAAAGTGCCACGAATTTCTGCGCGTCCGCCTCTACCATGTACCCCTCGCGAGGTTGAGAGCGCACCTCAACCTCTTCTTTCTCTAACGTATACGTCATGCCTTCAGCCTCGATTTGCAGCGCTCCGGCTGTGTCAAGCTCATTCATGAGCGCGAAGGCATCCGCGCCCCTTACGACTGTTGCAATCGCCTGGACGGCTTTCCCGTGTTTTGGACCGAGTACCTTAAAATTGGGGTTTACCGAATACGTCGCGTATTCTCCAATTTGATCGCTGAAGTCGATTGACTTGACGTTTAGTTCGTCAAGGATGAGTTCTGACAATCGCTGGACAGCGGATTTTTGTTCGTCCGACAAACCGCCAATGGTGATTGATCCGAGCGGTTGTCGGGTCTTAATCGCCGATCGGTTGCGAGCTGCTCGCCCAAGGACGATGAGATCACGCACCAGTGCCATATCGACTTCCAGTTGTCCCTCAATCAACGTTTCTTCTGCAACCGGATAGTCGCAGAGGTGAACGCTTCCGGGTGTATCGGAATCGACTGAACCCGCTAGATTGCCGTATATCTCCTCCGTGACGAAAGGAATGAACGGTGCGAGCAGACGGCTGCAAGTCACCATGACCTGAAAGAGCGTCAGGTAAGCAGATTCCTTGTCCGCATCGGCTTCCGACTTCCAGAAACGACGTCGACTTCGGCGTAAGTACCAATTCGACAGGTCATCCAGGAAAACTTCAGCGGCGCGGCAAGCGCCATCCGGTTCATATCGCTCCAGTCGATTCGTGACTTCTATGATAGTGGCTTGAAGCCGCGATACCAGCCAGCGATCCAGAAGATTATCCGGTGCCTCAAGTTTAACTACGGAATCTGCTGTAGGTCGCCAACCATCGACATTAGCGTAGGTAACAAGAAAACTATACACATTCCACAGCGGGATGAGAAACTGGCGTCGGACCTCGTCGGCGTTGTTGAATCCAAACGCCAGGTTCTGCTCCGGTTTAGCGGCGCAATACAGCCAGCGCATGACATCAACGCCCATCTTTTCGGCAGCTTCGTCAAACCAGATCGCGTTTCCCCAAGACTTGTGCATCTCGCGTCCGTCCTCTGCGAACAGGGTCGCGTAGCTAAAATTGTGCTTAAACGGGGCGCGCCCTTCCATCACTGTACTCATAGCGATAAGCGAGTAAAACCAGTTCCGAAACTGCCCGGGGAAACTTTCACTAATCAGGTCGGCGGGGAACCACTGCTGCCAGTAGTCACGGTCGGTGCGGTACTGCATCGTGCTAAAGCTAACACTACCGGCGTCCAACCACGGATTTCCAACATCGGGAATGCGCGAGACCGTAGAGCCGCAATTTGTGCATGCAATCTTTACCGCGTCAACCCAGGGGCGATGTGGTGTGTGCCCCTCGAATTCATCCCAACCTTCAACCGCGCGATCCTTGAGTTCCTCCGCACTCCCGATGACATCGAAGTGACCACATTCCTCGCATTCGTAAATTGGAAGCGCCAATCCCCAGTATCGTTTCTTGGAGATCATCCAATCGTGCATGTTGCGCAGCCAATCCAGTTCGCGTGCCAGACCAAAATCGGGATACCATTTGGTTTCATTGAGTACAACCTCCATCATCTGGTAACGCACATTCTGTTCCTTCTCCTCGTCGGTAACTTGTTCGTAAGGTTTGTCCAGTTGCTCGCCCATCGAAATGTACCACTCATCCACGAGGCGGAACACCAGTTCGTCTTCGCAACGCCAACACACCGGGTAGCGGTGGGTGTAATCTTCAAGCCGATAAACGATGCCCTTCTGCTCCAAGTTCTCAAAAATATCCTTCGCTACGGTGTGGACTTGGCGGCCCGTCAACCAGTCAAACCCAACACCATAGATTCCTCCGGGACCTAACGGAGCGATAACGACGAGATTGTGTTGTTTGCTTAGCTCGAAGTCTTCCGCACCGCAGCCGGGGGCCGTATGAACGATTCCTGTTCCTTCGGCTTCACCGACTCCATCCCACAAGATAACGCGATGCTGTGCGGCTGCACCCGACGTTTCTTGGGCGGGCAATTCGTCAAATGGTCCGTCATAAGCCCAGCCTTCCAAAGTTTCGCCCTGTTGTTCGTCGATGACCTGATACGATCCGCGGATGGCGTTTTCCACTGCTCCCTTGCTCAACCAGAAACGCTGATCCTCCTGTTCGACTAGAAGATAGGTCAAATCCGGATGCACCGCTGCCGCGACGTTGCTGGTCAACGTCCATGGGGTTGTCGTCCAAACCAGCAAGCTTTCACCGGGACGGTCGCGCAAGGGGAAGCGAAGAAAGATACTGGTGTGTGTCAAGTCTCGGTAGCCATCGGTGGCGATTTCGTGTTGGCTGATGCCAGTATCACAGCGCGAACACCACGGCATGACATCGGTGCCCTTGTAAATCCAACCGCGTTCGAAACATCTCTTCAGGATCGTCCAAATTGTATAATTGTTTTCGTTTGAAAAGGTGAAATAGGAACCACCCAGTTCCGGTAATCCGAGCCTCCCGACGATCTGTTCAACCGTGTCAGTCACGGAACCTTGCGGACCTTCCACGGTAATTACCTGTAAGGGGTCCGCAGCCATTTTCGATTCGAGTTCGCGTAGCAATTCCGGATCGTTCCAATCCATCCAGTAGCCCAATCGAATCGATTGCTCGGTTTGCGTAGCGGCGTGCCGGAGCACCTGACGTTTACAGGCATTCACAAATTCCGCCAAACCATAGGCTTCGATGTCTTTTTTGCTCTTGAATCCCAAATCGCGCTCAACATTGACCTCTATCCACAGTCCTTGACAATCGAACCCGTTCTGATTTCTCGTTTGGTAGCCCTGCATCGCCCTAAATCGATGAAAGAGATCTTTGTACGTTCGTCCCCATGCGTGATGGACGCCCATCGGGTTATTGGCAGTAATCGGACCATCGATAAAACTCCAACGCGGCGCATTCCGCCGTTCTGTTTTTAGTTGGTCAAAGACCTTTCTATCACGCCAAAAATCCAAGATATTATGCTCTTGTGCAATGAAATCGACAGAGTTGGGTACATCTTTGAACATCCTTTTCTCCTCGGTATGCTATAGTATTATAGTAAAACCAATAATTATTTAATCCAAGTTGCTACCCACTCCCGTAGGTCGGGCTTCTAGCCCGGCATCTTATAAGATACGTCGCAAACCGGGGCAATGTAAGCTAAATTGACTCAATCTGCTCGCGGTGGATTGACAAATCCACCGCGCATATGCGGGTACGGCTTGGATATGTCTATCCAAGCCGAGCGGGAATGACAGGTAGCAACTTAAGTTATTTATACACCGCGGTAGGTTCGGTTCCCTCACTGAACCGGTGTTTACCAGCCTCGTAGGTGTGGTTGGAAACCGCACCTACCGAAATATGTTCAAATATGAATGGAATTGACTATAAAAACTACCGGTAACAAAAAAGCCCATCATCGAATCTATTTCGATGATGGGCATTGGTATTTTTTGATGACAATAGAATCAGGTTTATAGCTTGTTCATCAGCCCACCATCGTGTTACCGTATGATGATAATCAAGATAGCGATTCCAATGGAAGGAGGCATGCTTCGGCTATCGTCCGTGTTGATGAAGGTGGTGTTTGATGATACTTCTGTCACGATACAGATATTCCTTTTTGCCTTATCGTGCTAGTGGTGATTAAAGCGAGTGTCTTGTTCTAACGAGTAGGCACTGTCCGAAGCATGGACGTGACGGTCAAGTTAATCAATGCGTTATGACGTAGCAGCAAGCGACGCGGTATTTGGTCATGCTGGATGCCAAATCGTTGTAGAATTGACGTGGGCGAGCAATAAGTGATGCACTACAACGATTGTAGCGACTATCTGGAATTACCGAAAGCCGCTACCGAGATAGCGCGTGGGCTAAAACCTAACCTAAACTCGCGTGGAATTCACACCAATCGTCCAGGTTGTTAAGGTTAACGGCATCAAGAATAGAGCCGTTATCATCGATTCCGGAAGCTCCAAGGATGGAGCCGCGGGTTTCGTCATCATGGTTGTAACCGGCGATTGCAGCGTTCAGCTCATCAACTGCCGATTGATCGAGGCTTCCGCCCTTTTTGTCGAGAACCCATTGTTCAAACTCGGGATATGTGGGCGAATTGTCACTAATGTATGCCAGCGTTTCATCTTTATCAAGACCTAAGCCGTCAAGAACCATCTGATCGAACCCCGCACCGCAAGCAGGATAATCATCATTCAGTACTCCCTTGGAGTCCATAAGCACTTTTGACCAGAATCTCGGAAGATGAAGCACACCAAGCGGACCGGCAACACCTGAACTGATTGTGGGAATTAACTTAGCCATTTTCTTTTCTCCTTACCGTTTATGTTCAAATTGATGATAATGCAAATCCAGAGGTCTCCTGGATTCCGTATCGCTGATCTATTATACCACAGATTCTGAGAGCTGAAAAGAAAAAAGAAACCTGATTTGAGAGATTGGATGCCGTGCGGACTTGCTAATAGTGCGGCATCGTTGAATGACCAAAGCCTCGGTTTGTGAAGTCAATTTTCTATACTTGCTTAGGGTAAGGCATAATGATTTGGCTGATTCTGGGCGGAGTCGTGTTGGGAATGATTGCCGCAGGCACGCTCATCTCGCGATTAGCGGGAATCTCTGAGAAAGATCGCGGCAAGAAGTCGTGGATCTGGGGTGCGCTCATCATCATTGCACTAGTCATCGTACCACTATTGTTGTTGGGCATAATTGTCAAATTCTTCCATTACACAGAACTTCACACGGTCTTCGATTCCTTCCGGCAATAGTCGGCCTGACAATCAGATCGTGATCTTTATCAATCTTCCAGAGGTGTTTCGTCTGCCGCTAATGTCCGCTGCTTCTTGCCTCCGCCCGCGACATACAGAAAGAAAATTGTTCCTGCGATTGCTAGAAGTATCCACACAACACCCCAAAAGAGTGTTGGAATATTCGTCATCTCCGCGAGCATTCGAGCATCCGATCTTAGATGCGCTCGATCCAGAATGTCGCTCTTGATATCAAGGATGGCGTAGAGACAGCTTGTTACACCAATGACTTGAAGAATCCAACGGTTGACCGATCTATTGAGAAATTTTCCACTTATGAGGAGTGCTGCACCGAATGCAATACCAAATCCAAGACCAAACGGATTTCGCAGGTACAAGATTGAGACTGCAATCATTCCGAGACCGAGAATGACACTCAAGGTGTTGTCGAGTCGGGCTCGTACGGCGAGGAGAAGAATCAACCCGCCCCAGACTAGGCTGCCGAGATAACCGGCGGTCAGTGTCCAGAAAGGCGATCCGCCCCTAGTGATGGCGTGACCGCCCTCTTGGGATACGACAACTATCTCTTCAATTTTACCGCCGGTAGCCAATGCCGCGATGCCGTGGCTGATTTCGTGCATAAACACGACGAAAATTTTCAAGGGATACACGACGGGTGTGTTCCACAATAATGTAACAGCGACGAATATTAGAATTATGCCAATGTTGAGCCTTCTGAAGAATTCTTTAATCACATCGGTTCCCTCCAATCCCCGCGGCAAATGGTAGCCCAAACCACCCCGTCATTAAACACATTTTCCGTTGATATTCCACAGTCGATGTGCTATAGTTGCGTTTGGGTTATATCTGCATGGTAATACCGTTTTGTGCAGCTTGTCAAGGAGATTTCGCGGCGGTTCTTCCCGGATTTCAGGTTAGAGAATGAACACATTCGGCCATCTGTTTCGTATTACGACATGGGGCGAGTCACATGGCAACGCCATCGGTGTTGTGGTAGATGGCTGCCCGCCCTTGCTAAGGATTGACTGCGACGCGATTCAGTTTGAGTTGGATCGGCGCCGTCCTGGCCAAAGCAGTCTCACGACTCCTCGACAAGAGGAGGACCAAGTCGAAATCCTCTCGGGTATTTTCGAGGGACAAACGCTCGGTACGCCGATATCCATGCTGGTAAAGAACAAAGATGCCAAACCCTCCGCGTATGACCATCTGAAGGACATATATCGACCCTCACACGCCGATTTCACGTATAAGCGGAAATATGGCATTTACAACTGGCAAGGCGGTGGACGTGCCAGCGCACGCGAGACTATTGGACGGGTCGCGGCGGGGGCAATTGCCAAACAGATTTTACGAGAGACCTGCGGAACAGAGATTCTCGCTTACATCAAACAGATTCACACCATATCGGCTGAGGTCGATTCCGAGACTGTCTCATTGGATGAGATTGAGTCGAGCCCTGTACGCTGCCCTGATCGTATCGCTAGCAAGAAGATGGCAACCTGCATCGATCAGGCGCGTCGAGATGGGGACTCGCTGGGCGGCATAATCGAGTCAGTTTCCCGCGATGTTCCCGCAGGACTTGGCGAACCGGTGTTCGACAAACTGAAAGCGGATCTTGCCAAGGCGATAATGTCACTCCCCGCAACGATGGGCTTTCAGATTGGATCCGGGTTTAGTGGCGTCACGTCGACCGGATCGTCCCACAACGACCCGTTCTACAGCGATCACGGCAGAATCCGCACGCGGACGAACAATTCCGGCGGGACTCAAGGCGGCATCTCAAACGGTGAAAACATTCTGTTCCAGGTGGCATTCAAGCCGACAGCGACAATTCGCAAGGAACAGGAAACGGTTGATGCTCAAGGCAATTCGGTAACCCTATCCGCCCATGGCAGGCATGACCCGTGCGTTCTTCCCCGCGCGCCTGCTATTGTTGAGGCGATGACGGCGCTAGTGTTGGTTGACCACTTCCTTCGCCAAAACGCCAAGAAAGTGGACGAAATCCGGACTTTATAGAGTTTCGGTACCTGTTCAAATATGCGCAACATTACGCTAGCCAATCTACATGTCGTGATGTGAAGGGAGAGAGTTTCAAGGCGTTCCACGCCAGTGCGCAATTCAGATTAAATTTTGAGTCAAATGGCGACACGCCGTCGGCGATTGTCATGGGGAGACGATTAACGAATAATGCATCCGAAACAACCTCATCGCAATCTCATCATTGATGTTGGCACAAATTCTGTGCATATGCTTGTCTGTGATGTAGGGACTAATGGACAGAAACCTAAAATTGTCCTTGATGATCGTAAAATCACGCGGCTTGGCAATGGATTAGCGCTGACGAATGAGCTCCAAGAGGAGGCGATGGCACGCACCTGTGCCGCGATTCGGGAGTTCGCTGTGCAGGCGGAACGGTTAGGTGTTGAACAGATAGTCGCTGTTGGCACGAGCGCCCTCCGCGAAGCGCGGAATGCCGCCGAGTTTGTGAAGCGCGTCGAGGATGAATGTGACATCAAGATTGAAATCATCTCGGGAGAAACGGAAGCCCGATGTGCTTTTTTGTCGATTCGGTCGGACGACTATTTCAGACACCTTAACGGCGACCATATCATGGTCGTGGATATCGGTGGCGGGAGTACGGAGATTATAATCGGCAGACGGAAGATTGACAATTTCGTGAGCGTGAACCTCGGCGCTGTTTATCTAACGGAGGCATTTCTCGCAAGCGACCCGCCAACAGTCGAGGAATTGGGGGCACTGAATTCATCCCTTGAAGACACGTGGTCAGCGCAATCGGTTGCTAGGACGAAGTTCAATTCGCAACTGGTGCTAACAGGAATCGGGGGGACAATCGTAAACCTTGTAGGCATGAAACTTGGCTTGAATCACTTTAATCCGCGGTTGCTCCATGGGGAGATGCTGTACATTGCGGAGATTGAGAATCAGATTCGCCAGTTATGCTCCGTCCCGCTGGAGGAACGCAAAAAGATTCCCGGATTGGAAGCCAAGCGCGCGGACATCATCACTGCGGGTGCGGCTATTCTTCGAAGCGTTCTAAAGTATTTTGATGCCTCACGGATTCGTGTCAGTACGCACGGCTTGCGCTACGGCGTTATGTACGAGCGTTTTGTCTCGCACAACAACGGTAATTAGCAGGTCGGTTTGTCAAGAATGAACTCTGCGGAGCTTATGGACTCGGTAACAAAATCGGGGCTTGAGAAACTTGGGCGGGAAGATTATGTTGTCGGCGTGGATATGGGTGGCACCAAAATTCTCGCCGCAATCACCGGTTCAAACGGGCAAATTGTATCACGGTTTAAGGCGAAGACCCAGGCGGATAAAGGCGCCGATGAGGTCATTAATCGAATCGCCGAGTGTATATTCGAGTCAATTAAGAAGGCGAATTTGGACCAAACGCAGATTCGAGCAATTGGCATTGGCGCTCCCGGCGTAATAGATTCAAAAACGGGAGTTGTGATTTATGCTCCCAACCTTCGATGGACGAATGTAGCCTTAAAAGTCGCTCTTGAGAAGCAGATTAAGATTCCCGTAAGCGTAGACAACGACGTGAATCTAGGAACCCTCGGTGAACAGGCATTAGGGGCGGGAAGAGGAGTTGACAATCTCGTCGGTATTTTCGTTGGTACTGGCATCGGCGGTGGAATAATCTTAAATGGCAAGCTCTTTTACGGAGCCAACCAAACTGCAGGCGAAATCGGGCACGTTATCCTGAAACCCGACGGTCCCAAATGCAGCTGCGGAAATCGGGGCTGTCTGGAGGCGCTTGCGAGCCGCACCGCAATCTCGCGCTACGTACGGAAAGCCGTCACTCAACAAGGCAAAAAAAGCATCCTTACGGAGTTAAACGGCGGCAACCTTGACCTAGTGCGTAGCCGAGCCTTGGCGAAAGCGGTGGATAGGGGTGACAAGGTGACAGCCAAGGCGATTCAGCGAGCGCAGCATTATCTTGGAATAGGGGTCGCGACTGTTGTCGGATTGGTAAATCCCCAAGTCGTAGTGCTCGGCGGCGGCCTCATAGAAGCCATGAGAGATGATTTTGTCAACGGCGTGTATAATGTCGCTGCGGAACTCGCCCTTCCCAACGCCATGAACGGCGTTGAAGTTGTGAGTGCGTCGCTCGGAGATGACGCAGGTGTCATCGGTGCGGCGGTGCACGCTTGCGGAAATCTCGGATTGACATGAAAACGGTGCTGTCCTATGTTTATGAGCAAGAATTAGGCTCGACTTTGTACATGCTAATCGGCATGAAGAACGGCGTCAGCCAAGCGTTGATGAGAAATGAGGGACAATTTGATCATCTGGTCTTTTTGGTTGACCATTGAAAAAGTCGCCGGAGGTTTTCGATATCGTGCTACTTATTGCCCCGCTGGCGCTTTCAAAGGCTGGTGCGCAGTGCACACCCTACAAGATGATGATTCAGAACTGTAATTTAGTACAACGTCGGGGTAAGTTTACGTTTTACTAAGTTGAAATTAGCATCCATTGATACAGGAGAAAAAGATGAGCCGACTTACACAATCCCACCCCTATCCGGGAAAACTCTTTGTGGTTGAAGGAATCGACGGGTCTGGCAAGAGCACGCAGTTGGACCTGTTGCACAGATGGTTGATAGCCGAAGGATACAACGTGTTTTTCACGGAGTGGAACTCTTCGCCTCTTGTCAAGCAGACCAACAAAAAGGGTAAGAAAAAAAATCTCCTAACCCCAACGACGTTTAGCATTTTGCACGCGACCGACTTTGCCGATCGGTTGGCCAACATGATTGTCCCGCCTCTGCAAGCAGGTATGATTGTTTTGGCAGATCGCTACGTTTACACCGCTTTTGCGCGCGATGTTGTGCGTGGAGTTCACCCAAACTGGGTCCGAAATCTTTATTCGTTCGCCGTCAAACCGGATATTGCATTTTATTTCAAGGTACCTATCGATGTATCCATCAAGCGAGTCACCATCGGGCGTGCAGGTTTAAAGTTTTACGAGGCGGGCATGGATCTTGGGTTGAGCGACGACCCTGTGACGAGTTTCAGATTATTCCAGAGTAAAGTGATTGATGAATACGATCGATTGACGGAGGAGTTCGGACTTACAGTCATTGACGGGAGCGGCCCAATCTACGAGCAGCAGGAGAGGCTGCGCGATTTTGCCTGCAATGCGTTAACGGACTATGCTCGCCATCACCGGCCGATGACCATTCCGGAACTACATCGTGACGCCGCGGCTGAAGTTACATCACCAAACGCTCCGTGAATCAATTTATGAAACGCAGGCAAAACAGGTTTCGCCAGTCCGTCAATCCCCTAATATCTCATGGCTCAGTCGGTTGTGCATAATAATTGTCAAAGGCTCGGAATCTTCGGGAGAAGGAAAGATGAGAGAGGAAATCTTCTACGGCGAAGGGTTGCCTTACGTTGACACCACCGATTTAAGTGGAAAACTGATTGTCATCGAAGGTACTGATGGAGTCGGTAGATCTACCCAAATTGAGGGTACGAACGAAAGCGGAAAATCGACGCCGATTGAAGGGTTGAAAAGATGGCTTGAGATACAAGGTTACGGCGTAGTCAGCACGGGTTGGACGCGATCGCCGTTATTGGGCCCAGCAATAGATGTGATCAAGCAGGGAAACACCTTGAATCAGATTACGTACAGCATTTTATATGCCGCGGACTTCGCCGATCGCCTAGAAAACGTGATTATCCCAGCCCTAAAGGGAGGGTTCATCGTTCTTGCTGATCGCTATATGTACACGGCTCTCGCGCGTCATGTCGTCAGAGGCGTCGATCCACAATGGCTTCGTGGAATCTATGGATTCGCCCCGCTACCCGATTTGGTAATCTATTTAAAAATTGGACTTGAGGAATTGATTCAACGCACATTCACTTCCGGAAGAAGTATGAAATATTGGGAATCGGGAATGGATGTAGGATTTCGCGGCGGCCTGTATGAAAGTTTCGCCGAATATCAAACTCGTGTCCTTGAAGAGTTTGACAAGATGACCGATGAGTTTGGGTTTACGGTGGTCGATGCATCACATAAGATCGAGCAAGTGAATCAAAAACTCAGAGATGTAATTGGAGAGTTTCTCGCGACTTCAAACTAGCAACCGCTGACGATGTCGTGCCACCGGCCCTGTTCCAAATTCAGAACGAGCGCCGCTCCCAATTGCGCCCGGAACTAAATTTAACGCTTGCCAAATATCCCTCCATCATGTCCGCTGTCGAATCGTTCAGGAAAAATATGCTTCGCGTATTACCCACAAGGGGAGTTCATGCCTCAGGAATACATTGACATCGGCGGAGCGTGTGAACATAATCTCAAGAACATCAATCTTCGCCTTCCAAAGGATAAACTAATTGTCTTCACCGGTGTCAGCGGTTCTGGCAAGTCCTCACTGGCGTTCGATACGATTTACGCCGAAGGGCAACGCCGCTATATAGAATCTCTCTCCGCATACGCCCGTCAATTCCTTGGCCAACTGGAACGACCTGATGTCGATTTCATCGGCGGCCTCTCCCCCTCAATTTCAATCGACCAAAAATCCGCCGGACACAATCCACGTTCAACGGTAGCAACCGTTACGGAGGTTTATGACTACATGCGCGTTCTCTTCGCGCGTGTCGGTACACCGCACTGCCTCGAGTGCGGCCGTCCCGTGGGCGCTCAAACAGGTGATGCGATTGTCGATCAGATTTTGAATTTGCCGGAGCGGACGCGCATACTCGTACTGTCTCCAATTGTGAGTGGTCGGCGCGGGGAGTATCGTGAGGACTTGGCAGACGCTAGAAAAGCCGGTTTTGTTCGCGCGAGGATTGATGGGCAGATATACGAGTTGGCGGATGAAATCCAGCTTGATCGGAACCAACGGCACGACATTGAACTTGTTGTCGATAGACTCATCATTAAACCCGACATTCGAAGTCGTGTCGCCGAAGCCGTTGAGACCGCATTGCGAATGGGGAACGGTAGGTTCATCGTCCACATTGTTTCAACTCCGAGTTCCACCGAGGAGGGAGCGAAGAGTGAGGAACAACCGAGTTCTGGAGATCTCTTATTCAGCAAGGATTACACCTGCGTCCACTGTAACATCAGCTATGAACCTCCTGCGCCTCGTCACTTTTCCTTCAACAGTCCGGATGGCATGTGTCCATCGTGCAAGGGCTTAGGAACCAAAACGGAAATGTCTCCGGATCTGGTGGTACCCGATCCCGCCAAGTCGATCCTTGAGGGTGCGCTTGTCTTTTGGGGAACGCTGGATTCCCTTCAAACCCGCCATCTCGCCTATAGCGTTGCGGATTATCTTGGATTTGACATTGACACCCCTTGGAAAGATTTGACCGAGGAGCAGCAACGTATCGTCCTTTACGGCACCGGAAACAAGAAAATCCCGTTCGTTTATCAAACCCGCCGAAATCGCCGTCACAAGTACAGCGCACCGTATGAGGGAGTTATTCCGCCTGAAGAGCGGAAGTATTTCCAGAGCAACTCAGATTTACACAAACGATATCTGTCAAAGTACATGGTCTCGGGCGCATGTCCCGCGTGTAATGGGCAGCGGCTTAAGCCTGAAGTAAAAGCGATAACAATCGGAGAAAAGTCAATTCTTGATGTTATCGCGATGACAGTCAGCAAAAGCCTCGAATTCTTCGAGAGTTTACAGCTTGCCGAGCGTGAGGAATTTATCGCAACCGATCTGCTCAAAGAAATCAAAGGGCGAATCGGGTTCTTGATTAGCGTTGGTCTGCACTACCTGACGCTAGACCGAACGGCGCCCACGCTTTCCGGCGGGGAGTCTCAACGGATTCGATTGGCGAGTCAGGTGGGCGCGGGTTTACGCGGCGTAATCTATGTGCTTGATGAACCGAGTATCGGCTTGCATCCGCGAGATAATGCGCACCTCCTCGCGACGCTGCAGCTCCTCCGAGATCAAGGGAACACGGTCATCGTTGTTGAACACGACGAGGATACGATGTGGGCTGGAGATTTGATCGTGGACTTCGGACCGGGACCTGGAATTAAAGGCGGAGAGATTGCCGCCATTGGTACACCCCGGGAATTGCTTGACAAATCAAATACTCTGACGGCGCAGTATCTGCGCGGAGAACAACGAATTGATGTCCCGGTCGAACGCCGGTTTGTCGGTGATCGTTGGATTGAAATTGCAGGCGCCCGTCACAACAATCTCAAGAACATTGATGTGCAAGTCCCTATTGGTTGCTTTACTTGCGTAACCGGTGTGAGCGGATCGGGCAAGAGTTCACTGATTAACGATATTCTATATGAAGCGCTCGCGCGTGAGTTGATGAAAGCACACGGTGATCCGGGGGAACACAAGGCGATACGAGCCTTCGTGTCCGAAAACGAGGAGGTGGAGGATCCAGAACCTGAGAGTCTCGACACAGATTTAGAAGAGTTCCCAAGTCAAAACTTTGAGGCATCTCCTCTCGAGTCTACTCAATCGCGAGTGTCAAACGTCCAAGTTCCGGTGACTAGTGTAATCGACAAAGTTATTGACATCGATCAAGCCCCCATCGGACGAACTCCGAGATCTAACCCTGCCACCTATACGAAGGTATTCGATCATATCCGCGCACTGTATGCCGAACTTGCCGATTCAAAGTTGCGAGGATATAAGCCCGGCAGGTTTAGTTTTAATGTTGCCGGAGGCCGCTGCGAGGCATGCCAAGGTAACGGTGCAAAACGCGTCGAAATGCACTTCTTGGCGGACGTTTGGGTGAAATGCAACGTGTGCCATGGTCGGCGGTACAACGAAGAAACGCTGCAAGTAAAATACCGTGACAAGAGCATTATAGATGCTCTCAACATGGACGTACAAGAAGCGCTAGAGCACTTTGCCAATGTACCTCCGATTGCACATGTATTACAAACATTGCACGATGTCGGGTTGGATTATATCAAACTCGGTCAACCTGCTCCGACACTCTCCGGCGGAGAAGCGCAACGGATCAAGCTTGCCCGCGAACTTGCCAAACGCAGCACGGGGAAAACGCTTTACATTCTTGATGAGCCGACGACAGGACTGCATTTCGATGATGTCAAGAAGCTATTGGAAGTACTGCATCGTCTCGTTGACAAGGGAAACACGGTTGTTGTCGTCGAGCATAATCTGGAAGTTGTCAAAACGACAGACTATGTGATTGACCTTGGTCCCGAAGGCGGTGAGGAGGGCGGGTACGTTGTAGCCCTTGGCCGCCCGGAAGATGTAGCGGAAATAGATGAATCGTATACAGGACAAGCATTACAGAGGGTATTGGACGATAGAGGAAATGATGAACGCATGACGCACACCTATCAATCCGCGTTGTCCATTCAAGCAAGTGACAATGACGAGAAGATGGCAGTGGCTTCCGGCAGCGCGCTGCGCGAGACCGAGTCGGCGTATCAAACCGGGGCAGATAGTGAAGGAATCAGCAATCGGCGGCACATTTCTGTGCACGGTGCGCGGGAACACAACTTGAAAGATGTGGATGTGGATATCCCTCATCGGAAACTGACAACACTTACAGGCGTGAGCGGTTCAGGCAAGACCTCCTTGGCGCTGGACACTATTTATGCCGAAGGTCAGCGCCGGTATGTCGAGTCCCTTTCAGCTTATGCTCGCCAGTTCCTTGGGCAGCTTGTGAAGCCGAAGGTCGAAAAAATTGAAGGGTTATCACCCGCCATCGCAATCGAACAAAAACCTCCAAGTCAAAATCCGCGCTCAACCGTAGGGACGGTGACAGAGATTTATGACTATCTGCGTGTTTTGTATGCACGGGCTGGAACCCCGCACTGTCCGGAATGTGGGGCAGAAGTCGGCGCCCAAACTCTCCAGCAAATTGTCGATAAGATTGCAGCGCTTCCGGTCGGTACACGGGTGTACATTCTCTCACCACTGATGCTGAGGAACACCGAAGACTATCCAGCCGCATTTCAGCGCCTACGAAAGGAGGGATATGCACGCCTTGAGATAAACGGCGAGATTGTTCCGCTTGACAAAACGCCCAAAATCGGCAAGAGCATCAAACATGATGTCAAGATTGTGGTTGATCGCATGGCACTCGACCCCGAAGAACAGGGGAGATTGTCGGAAGCTGTTGAGATTTCACTCAATCAGAGTAACGGTGTGGTTGTTCTCAAGACCGACGATCCGGCATTTGCCCCAATCTTCTTCAGCATTCACTCCGCCTGCCTTTCCTGCGAAATTAGTTTCCCGGAGTTGACGCCGCGCCACTTTTCATTCAATAGTCCACTGGGACAATGCCCGCAATGCGAGGGAATTGGAACATTCTACGGTGGACGCCGAGTCTGCCGCGAATGCAACGGCACACGCATACAGCAATTCCCTCGTAGCGTTCAGATTTGCCAGAAAACCATTGCGGATGCCACGGCGATGTCCATTGGAGAGGCGACGCTGTTTTTTGCAGATCCCCCGGACGAGGATACGACTAACACGGCATACGTGACGCAGGAGATGCAGCCCCATCAGGTAGAGATTGCGCGCAATCTTCTGAATGAGATTCAAAACCGTCTTCAATTCCTTATGGACGTGGGCCTCCACTACTTGACATTGGATCGGCCCGCACCAACGCTTTCGGGAGGCGAGATGGAACGAATTCGACTAGCGAGCCAGCTTGGCAGCGGACTAACGGGAGTAACATATATTCTGGACGAACCCAGTATTGGGTTACACCAGCGCGATCAGGAACGATTATTGAGAGCTCTAGCGCACCTTCGAGATCTCGGAAACAGCGTATTGGTTGTTGAGCATGATATGGAGACCATGTTGTTGTCCGATCATATCGTCGATTTTGGCCCCGGTGCGGGCAAACTCGGCGGCGAGATTGTTAGCACTGGTGCGCCTGATGAAGTTAAAGAAGATGAAAGCTCGGTTACGGGGCGTTATTTGGCTGGAACGTTAAAAATCGAGGTTCCCGAAACGCGGCGATCGGGAAATGGAGAATGGCTTGAAATCACTAACGCTCAAACGAACAATCTCAAATCGATCGATGCGAAAATCCCTTTGGGAACTCTCACATGCGTGACAGGGGTTTCTGGATCAGGTAAGAGTTCCCTCATTGAAGAAACTCTATACCCCGCTTTGGCAACCGACCTGAATCAAACAAAGATGCGCACCGGGAAGTATAAATCAATCTCCGGAATGCAGCACCTCGACAAACTGATCAACATTGATCAGCAACCAATAGGGGAAACGCCTCGATCCAACCCGGCTACCTACACCGATATTTTCACGAAGGTACGGTATCTTTTCGCCGAGCTTCCGGAAGCGAAGACACGAGGGTTCGATTCCAGGCGATTCAGTTTTAACTTAAAAATCGGACAGTGCGAAAATTGCCATGGACACGGATATACCCGCGTTGAAATGCACTTTCTGGCTGATGTTTGGGTGAAATGTGAAACCTGCGGGGGCACGGGTTACAATCGCGAAACCCTTGAAATCCGCTACAAGGGGAAGAACATCGCCGATATCCTTGCTATGACGGTAAAAGAGGCGTTGGATCACTTTCAAAATGTAGCCACAATCCGAAAACCTTTGCAGATGCTATACGACGTCGGATTGGACTATATTGAACTCGGACAGGCGGCGACAACGCTATCCGGCGGCGAAGCACAGCGCGTCAAGCTTGCGCGTGAACTTGCCAAACGAAGCACCGGCAAAACCATCTATATCATGGATGAACCTACCACGGGCTTGCACTTTGCAGACGTGAAGAAACTCCTCAACGTGCTCAATCGCTTGGTGGACAAGGGTAACACCATTGTAGTGATTGAACACAATCTGGATGTCATCAAGTGTTCGGATTGGGTCTTAGATCTTGGACCTGAAGGCGGTGATGCCGGGGGAGAGATTGTCGCGATGGGGACGCCAGAAATCGTTGCTGCCGAGGAAACTTCACATACCGGTAGATTCTTGAAGATAGCATTCGCCTCGGCATAATTTGCTCGGCGCATACAAGATTCGTCTCGCGCAACTCAAAATCCTTCGCTAGCAAGTCGGCTGCCGATAGCCCTCGGCGCTCGTCCGTATTCTTGAGATTGGACCTCCTCCGTGCCAAGGCAATCACGCACGGTTACATGACCCCGCGCAGCTTGCGTTGAACGGTGCCGATCAGAAAATCAATTATCTCACTTTGCTGTAGATGTTTGATTCTGTATGAAGTGTCCCTGATTCCAGAGAAACGCAACTTGAAGAGTATAGTGTAGGTTGAGATGTTGGGTTTCAATCCATCCAACCGAGCCGCAAATCGTTGGAATTCCTTCCGACGGTACGAGTCATATAGCGATTCGAATCTACGCGTTCATCGCAACCTACAAAATTCCCATCAAACTACGAATTCCTCCTACCACATCGCTCATAATCGGATGCGAATCCCCTGGTTCTGTGAATTCGTAGGTTGACAGAACTAGAACCTGCCTATATAATAAAATTTAGCAAGAAGGGTGCCCGCATCCAAATCTCAATCTTTTTGCAATCCCATATGAGTTTGTCATATGAGATTATCAAAGAACTATAGCGGAGAATTCTATGAAAAACAGTGACCCGGTTGAGCAGACCGAAGACACAGTCGAAAAGATTGAAATCCCGCAACCAACCGGTGTCTTTGCTGAACCGTGGTCGATGAAGAAGTTATTCGGGCTGCTTGCCGTATTTGGACCTGCCGCTATTGTTGCTTCAGCAAGCATCGGAGCGGGTGAGACTATTGTTGTTGTCAGTGCGGGCGCATGGGCGGGCTACGGACTGCTCTGGCTTGTGCTCTTGAGTTGCGTTGTCAAAGGTGTATTTGTCACCTATCTGCTCGGACGCTACACTGCTGTTAGCGGCGAGCATGTAGGTCACCGCCTGGTACGCTTGCCCGGTCCGCGCGGATGGCTGTTACTCACGATTCTAATCATGGAAATGATTGGCGCTCCGCTGGCATGGGTGCCAATTGCAAAACCGTGCGGCGACCTTTTTCATTACTTCCTTGACGGAGTGCCACGGTCGATTCCCGAACCCGTTTGGGAAAACTTATTCACATGTGCTTTTATTGCCCTTGCACTCGCGCTTAGCTTGCGCCTCACCTTTGAAAGACTAGAAAAGCAGCAACTCATCATATGCGGTATCTTGGTCTCGGGTACGATTATCGGCACGTTAATGGTGCGTCCCGATTTTGGCAAGGCATTGGTTGGAAGTTTAAGTGTCGGACAGCTTCCGGTGCCTCCACCTTGGACGCCTGAAGATGCCGTCAAGAATCCGCTGTTAACCATGGCAACAGCCTTCGCTTATGTAGGTGGGTCCGTGTTGGGCTACATTGTTTACGCGAATTGGGTTGGACTGCACCGATGGGGAATGACGGGTCATAAAAAGATTTCTGCTATCCGCGAATACGCCTTTACGCGCGACAAGATTGACTACCTGCCCGCAGGCAGAGAACAGGTGGCGCGCCTCCAAAAAATCACCGCGCCGTTGCGCTGGGATGTGGGCATGGGCGCAATTGTCCTGTTCGTCGTAACCGGGGCATTCATGATATCCGGTGCGGCGGTGCTTTATCCCCTAAAAACCGAGTTCAAAGGGTGGAGTTTGCTCACGGAGCAGGCGCACGTGTGGAGCAATATCCACGCATCGCTAGTCTGGGTTTACTACATCTGCATCATTGCCGCGCTCTGGGGAACGCTCCAGGCGCTGCCGGAAATCTATGCGCGAGTTTCACAGGAGTTTCTTCAGGCGGTCTGGCCCGATCGGGAGTGGGATTATAACAAGATTCAGCGATTGATTTGCACTTATCTCTTTATCACTACCGCGATCATCATTTGGAGCAACGTCCCGTTCCATATCCTCACACAGATTGCCGGTTTTCTTATAGCCAATTTGGCGATTGCCATGATGATACTTGCCGCGCTGTATCTAAACTTCAAGCTACCCTCCGTCTACCGGACGCGGTTGCCGATGTTAATCGGTGCTATTGTGTCGGCGGGTATTCTCATTGTGTTTGCGGGCATTAGCGGATGGGGATTATTTGCAAAATTGTTCGGTCACGCTTAAGAACACGGTTATGATTCTGATCGAACTAAATTCTGATACTTTCTAAATTCTGATACTTTTCACCAAGGCAGGCATATACAAAATAGAATCTTCACTGTGTCGTGATTGTATTGCAGTATTCACACCAATCATAAGGAGAAACTACTGATGGCATCAAATCGCTTTAGAGAAAGAATGGACTCCGGCGCTCCACTCACCGGAACCCACGTTATGACCGCTCACGAAGACCTGATTGAAGTAGCCGCAGCCACAGGCCTTTATGACACTATAGAGTTTAGTGCGGAATACAGCATGTTTGACATGCGTTTGTTAAACAATATGGCACGTGCGGCGGAGTTGCACAACACTTCACTTATTATAAAACTTGACCAATACAGTCAAGGCTTTTGGGCACAAGCAGCCATAGGTGCGGGATTTCACGCTGTACTCTTTACCGACATTCGGACACCTGATGACATCGTCGCATGCCATAAAATACTTCGTCCCGATAAACCGGGAATAGACGGGCACATGGGGGTTAAGATTCGCCGTATCGCAATTGACGGTTACAGCGGGAGCAAAAGCTACCTTCAGAAGATCGAGGACATTGGGTTCATGATAATGATTGAGAAGGACGTGGCTGTGCAAAATCTAGACGAAATCTGTTCCGTTGCCGCGGAGTTGGGCGTCGACATGATACAGTGGGGACCGTCGGATTTTGGATTCAGTCGGCCGAGCACACCAACACCCGAGGAGATTCAGTATTTTGAAAAACAAGTGATTAAGACGGCACTCGCCAAAGGCATTCGGCCTCGCGTCGAATTAGAGTTCCCCACCCCTGAAAAGATGGATTACTACACTGAGTTGGGGATCAAGGATTACTGCGCTATGTGGGATCGGAACGCACTGTCAAGTGGTTGGAATAAGACCGGAACCGCGCTGAAAGATGAATTGGCGGCTCGATGGTCGCAATACTATTAACCGTAAATCTGTAAGGAGGATATTATGGCTTACAAACTGGATCCGCAAACCATGTACATGATGCCGACGCATTTTGGTCCGGGCACGGGGCCAAGGCAGGGACCGGATGGACGCAAGTTTGAATGCAAGGATAACCCCAAGTCGACGTCCGTATCCGTCAGCTTTCTTACCAATAGCGAGCAACTGGGAGAGTTATTGCCGCCCGGCGGTTTCGAGCTAAGTGGAGAACCGGTTGTGACGGTTTCAGCGACTTACATGACGGAAATAGAGTGGTTGGCTGGGCGAGGATACAACGTCCTCGGTGTCAGCTTTCCCGTTGTTTTTAACGGAAAAGAGGACCGCGCCAAAGGCAGTCTATTGACCGTACTTTGGGAGAACTTGTGCGACCCGATTCTCACGGGACGTGAACAGTTGGGGTTCTCCAAGATTTATTGCGAACTTCCGGAGCCGGTCGTTCTCCACGGCGAAATCCATGCTATTGCCAGTTGGCTAGGATTCAAATTTTTGGATATGAAGCTGTCCAACCTGAATGAGATACCGTTGCCACAAACGGCACCGGCAGCCGCACCGTCAACTAAATCGGAAGACGACGTATTGACCGGGACGTTGCATTACAAGTACATGCCCAGAACAGGTGAGTGGGGTACACCCGACGTGGAGTACGCCGTACTCACACCAGCCGAAGGAGGAAACGGACGCACCACGGAACTTTGGCGAGGCGAAGGCTCAGTAGAGTTCCATAAGGCGCGATGGGAAGACCTGCCGACGCAGTACAGTATCGTCAACGCTTTCCATGAGTTGGAGATAAAGGAATACCGCGGCGCCAGTTTCTCGAGGGGAATCGGCGGCAAAGATTTGAGCGATCAGCGGATTCTACGCTAGTCCAACGGACGCTCATGGCGAATTTAATGCTGAACTTGCATGTTTGAAAAAAACCCGACTTCGGTCGGGTTTTTTTGTGCCTTATTATGCACAATGCGGCATCAGCTAGTAGAGCATAGTGCAAAAGGGATTGGGCCTACTTCTGGATTTAGCCTTCTTTGAAGTCAGGAACCAGAAGTTTTTCAAACCCGGTCCTCAATCCGTCCATAAGGACGCAATCCCGTCTTTGATTATGGTTTCCATGCCAACCGCAAGCGGGCGATTCACAGGATTTGCCCATAAGCTAGGGAAGCAGCCCGCTTCATAGCCGCCCTTTTCTCCGAGCGCCAACTCTTTGTCCGTGGCAATATACCCCGGGCCTTCATTGGTATATCCGAAAGTCATGTTGTGGTCAAACGGTGCGTTTTCGTCAACCGACAGCTCGTACTCACAGAATATCTCGCTGGGAAGCGTAATAAGGCACCATTCCGTGCCTATCATGACAGCGTTAATGTCGAATTGCACCTCTGACGGCGACCACTCCCCGCGCTCGATCATTTCCTTGATCGACTGAAGCAGCGGTTCTTGTCTTCTATATTCGTGAAGGGAGAGAATCCTGAGACGTTCGCATGACTCCCGCCAGAGTTCCATTGAGGGCAGCTCTTGCGTGGGGAGCGTCACTCGGGTCGATTTGACTCTTAATCTGTCAGTCTTGATTTCAGTGCTGTTAAGCATGGCTTCAAGTACACCCCGACCAAGCTTTCTGCCTGCCTCTTCCGCTCGTTCATGCCAGCCGCTCTTAATGCTAAAGGATACGGGAAATCCGTTGTTGTTTGCGCCGCACCCTTGTGCAAAAAGTGCGGTAATCCCACCACCCAGTTCTTCGGTGATGTGATTTGCCGCATGACCGGGAAAGTCAGCGCTAATGTCACCGCTAGTCATGGTTATGACAGGATGTGCAGCATGTTCGAACAACACGGCAAATGGTCTGCCGTCTTCCGTATACGCCGAAAGTGTATTGACCCATGGCACCACCGCACCTTCTTTGTTGAATGCCATAACTACGACGCCGTTTTCGTCTGCGAGGCGGCGATTATATCCGACCTGTGCCGATCCTCTGCCCACTCGGAGCGATACATCAACTCGGATGGCATAGGCTTCTTCCGCAGCTGAGAAGATTAACTCTTCCATACGCCTTTCCCAGCCTTCGTCTCGGGAGTCGCGCGCGTCCGCGTGTGTGTGCGAACAGTTTATTTATGTGTGTTTGATGCCGAGTTGTCCATGGATCCTTTCGCGGACCTCCGGAAAGAACGGACCTACCGTATCCAAGTAGATTATGCATAGAGTTTCTTCCCCGTCATCCAACACCAAGACTTTGGCAAAGAGTCTTTCGTGTACAGAAGGATGGCCAATGAGTTCAGGAAACGTCATATCTCTTGTGCAAACGCCAGCTTTCATGGATGGTCTCCTAATCGTGTATTCATCGAGTAAACGTCGAGATGCCCGCTATGCCCTCATGGGTACTTGAAAACTACACTTCGTTGTTGGTCTGCCTAGCCGTCAATCCACGGCTACAGTAAAGCTATATCAAAACCAACAATTGTTTTTACGCTGCGGTAGGACGGGTTCCCCTACTGACCGGCATCAATCCGGGCTTGTAGATGCGGTTGGAAACCGCACCTAACGAAATGTGTGCAAGTTTGAACTGACTATAATAGGGCTAATGTGCGCTATTCTCCCCATCGACTTGGATTAATCGAGGGAGCATCTGTTGTCATTCCTTCCGGTTTGTGCTCCAATCCCCAAACTCCGCCCGTCGTGTTCGGACTCTGCAGGAAAGGTTTGGCTTGTTCAGGGGCGGCAGCTACCAGTTCCGGATCCCATTCTGCCATAGGTTGGATGGGACCTGCCCATGCCGGTCGATAACCGAACTGGATGAGCTCTCTAGGCATAGTGTCCGTGTTTGGATGGGTTGCGTGGAACATCGTGCTAGGAATAACCACCGCCGAACCCGCCTCTAGACAGAGTGTAATTTCTTCGGGATGCGATTTGTAGCGCACGTAGGGACTGGCTTGGGCGTGGAAAGAAAGATGGCTGCGGGGAATACATCGGAACGGCGAGCGTTTTGGCAATAGGTCATCAAGATAATACAGTACCCGCAGCAGTCGGGGGCAACTGCCTTCGTAGTCGAAGATCGACGAACCATGGGGTTGGCCATCGGTGTGCATCGAAATTCCGGGGGATCCCGGAAGTGTTCTCTGAAAGAATCCTCGAGTAAAGACGATATCGGGGCCCATAAGTTCCGTCAGGAACTCAATTGTCGGAGGATGACCAATCAGTTCCGCCACGGCGCGGCTAACCCACTGCGGCTGCCGCTTTCCAACCGTCTGATAGTCGCTGTACGGCTTAACTCCCATCGGAGCGTCCGCAAGCTCCGATTTTAGCCGTGCAATATGCTCCGGGGTTAATATATCGGGCAAAACCACGTACCCTTCAACCTCAAAATGACAGATTCGCTGCTCCAATGTGAATGAACGAAAGTCGGTTTCATCAATATTCATGAAATCGATGATTTCGTTCGGATCGATCGCGGGGACACCGGTTTCTTTCATGGGATTCTCCTTCTAAGTTTGAATCATCCGTAACAAATTCTTAATGTGATGACATTACCGTTTGTATGCGAGGGTTTCCGAGTGATCCATTTTGAACCTGTCTGCTAAATCGTAGGTATGACCTGAATGACGTCGTTTAGTAGCCCTCTGAAATTTCATACTTTTCATACCAATCGGGTGTTTTCAGTAGGGGCGACGACCGGGTGAATACTCTTACTATGACTGGTCACATGGCAGTTTCGACATTCTAGCTAAAAAGACGTTGGTATGAAATTTTTGTATTAAGCATGATTGGCATCCAAGACAATTGAGACGTTGAATCAACAATTGATTTCGGGTCGAGTCACTCTGCACGAATTGAATTTTTGAACAGATTATTAATAGTACTCAAGCGTGTAGGTCGTTTTAGGTGGCAAGAGCGCGGTCGCAGCCTTCACCGCTTCAGCGCTAGAGCATGACACAAAATCGTGTTCCAACAGATTTTCAAGACTGGGTTCACCTAACCACGCTTGCGTAAACTGGCGAATATCCAAGTGTAAGTCTCCGCTGTCGGTCGGTTCGACATGCACACCCTTCGAGGAGAATGACACTCGCCAGGGACCGTGGTTGGACGGCAGGATTTCGTCATCAATGACCATTGTGAAAGTGCCGGATTCCGTTTTTGACAGCCCCGTGAGCGAATCCGGTACATTGATTACTCGGAACATAGAGGGATTGGGGAGTCTCGCCGTCATGCCGCGAGTGAACCACTTTGATGAAAGGAAGGGGCCATTTGAGGGTTCAGGCCAAGTGATGGTTTGACGATTGATCCCGACGCCTGCCAGCGTGGCGAGCATCGATTTATATCCTTCGAGGGTAGACCACACAAACTCGATGACATCAAGGTCATCGTTTCGTGTCAATCGAAGGAGTGCGTAAGCTTCTACGGGGTCGCCGGCGGCGAACACAAAGGGCGGAGTCCCGCTAGTCTGCGTGAGCCGCGATAAACCGAAACCTTTACGGGAGGTCCGCATGCCAGAATAACGATACGAAAACTTTTCATGCGCTGCATCCAATGGCGCCCAGTCGTCAATGTCTAATTGCAGGACTGGCAATGAACAGTTCATTTTGGGAAACAGGGGGACGGGGCACGTCACGCGAACATTACGACCGCAACACTCCCAACCAAAACGTCGATAGAAAATCTCGTGGGCGGCATGAAGGTTCGACATCGTTTCTCCAGTGCCGTGCATGTGTTTTATCGCATGCGTCCTCATGGCGCTCCCAATATGCCGATTTCGTGCGGCGGGAGTAACCGCTACTCCGCTCACCCCGCCACACTTGAATAGCACGCCGCGGCATGTCATCGGGGTGTAGAAAATCTGGAACGCTCCCGCGACGAAATCGTCTTCATCGGCGACAAACACCTGTGCGTCTTCCTCAGGGCTTCTGGTGTCGAGTCGCACGTCAAGATTATCAACATTCGGCTTGGGTTGTCCGGCATCGAAAGCGGCTGACCAGATCATGCCAACTTGCCGACGGTCGTCCTCGCGGTAGTCTCGGATGAGCGCGGTCAAATAGTTAATTGTCCCCTTTCACTACTCAAATACTGACTGAATTGTATCTTGTGCATTACTCTGTTTACAATAGAGGAATCCGTAATTGAAAAAAAATCCACTTAACGAAGGTGGGGCAACATGGTAAGCGGGGTGGTTGCGAGCAATCCGGCATCAACAGGCAGCATCACACCCGAAATCCAACGCGATTCATCGCTGGCGAGGAAGACGGCTGTCCAAGCGACATCCCAAGCTGTTCCCTCGGTTCCGAGTGGCACGGTCCGCCGGCGCAGATCGCGGTATTCGTCCGTTATCTTGCTAACCATTGAGGCGTAAAGGTAACCCGGTACAATGCAGTTGACGCGAATTCCATCCCTGCCGTGGTGCACCGCCATGTTTCGAGTCAGCGAGATGACCGCCCCTTTGGATGTTGCGTATGCAACCTCGGGTGCCATATTCGGGGATCGCAAAGCCGCGATTGAAGAAACGTTGATTATGGAACCGCCGCCCGTTTCTGCCATTGCCGGGACCGCGTACTTGCTCGTAAGCATCATACTCTTGATATTGATATCCATCATTCGTTCCCAGCCGTCTTCCTCTACGTCGAGAACGGTCCCCGGATTGCCAATCCCGCTGATGCCGACGTTGTTGAATAGGATGTTCAATCTCCCGAATCGCTTAATCGCCGCTTCAACCATTACCTTGCAATCGGCGCTTAGTGTGACATCGGCGGCAAACGTTGATGTTTCTCCCCCGGTTTCCTCAATGGCTGCAACCGTTCGCGCCGCGTTGTCGTCATCGACATCCACCACGAGGACTTTGGCGCCCTGCATGGCAAAAAGCACGGCTGTCGCCAGTCCGGTACCGTCGGCGTAGCCCTCACGGCTTCCGGCGCCAGTGACGATGGCGACCTTTCCCCTCAACCTTGTACCGCTTTTTTCCAAGAGCGGGATAGCCTCCTTCTCTAGAAGCCGAGTTCCTTACGTACGACGTTGTCCAACGGTTCACCTGCCAAATACTTCTTCAGATTGGCGCAGAAGAACCCCACAAGTCGCGGAAACCGGCGCTGTGACACCCCGGCGACATGCGGCGTAATTATCACGTTGTCCATATCCCATAACGGACTGTCTTTGTCGAGTGGTTCGACTTCGGTCACATCCAATCCCGCTCCAGCAATGGTGCCGTTTTGCAGCGCTTCGACAAGCGCATCTTGATCGACGATTGGTCCGCGAGCTACATTAATCAGGTAAGCGGTGGGCTTCATCAGTGCCAAATTGCTCGCGTTAATCAGACCGCGCGTCTCATCAGTGAGCGGACAAGCGATCATAACGGCATCCGACCGGCGCATGAGATCGGGGAGCTGATCGATTGGCATTAGTTCATCAACGTTCTCCGGTTTGTCGCTGCGAAAAGCGTCAACCGCAATGACGTGTGTGTCAAACCCTTTTGCCCGATTTGCCATAAAACCGCCAATCCCGCCCATGCCGACGATGCCAATCGTGAGACCGGGTATCTCTATAATCGGAGTGGGTACGCGATTGTCCCATCTATGATCGTCCTGGCGCCGAGCAAAATGATGAATACCTCGGACCAACCCCAACAGCAGCGCGAACCCCTGATCGGCAACATTGGGACCGTATAAACCTGCCGCGTTTGTAATCACAATATCGCTGTCTCGAAGCGCCGGCGTCAGGAATGAGTCCATTCCCGCCGAGCTGGATTGAACCCATCTCAGATTCGGCGCTCGTTCCAGCATTTCTTCACTGCCCCCACCGAAGATGACCTCCACCTCTTTGTCGACGGCTTCCAGCAGGTCCTCGCCTGACACTGGGAATACCACACTGTTATTCCCCGCGGCATCAAGTATCATTTGACGGAGATCTTCACTATAACTGCTATCCGTTACAATTATTTTCATCACTATTCCTTATTTTGCAGAGTCGGGCACCAATGGCGACTCCCATAATGGCTCTGGTTGTTCCAGGCGATGGTTAACAAGGCGTGCGAGTACGAAAAGGAAATCCGAAAGGCGGTTCAGGTAGGGCAGAATCAACGCGTTGATTGATTCCGAGTCCGCGAGACTTACAATAGAGCGCTCACTTCGGCGGCATACGGTTCGGGCGAGATGCAGCGCCGCCCCGGCCGCACTTCCCCCGGGTAGAATAAAATGTGTCAGCGGGGCAAGCTGGTTTTCCAGTCTGTCGATGTCCTTCTCAAGCGTTTCCACGAAATCCGAGGAGATTCGTAAATTATCCGACTTCGAATGAGTGTCCAAGGTCGCGAGATCCGCTCCGATATTGAAAAGTTCATTCTGAATCCGGTGAAGGAGATTGGCTATCTCCGCGTCACCAATCTGCGATTGTGCAGTCCCAATGCAAGCATTAAGTTCATCAATCGTGCCAATCGCATCAATGCGTAACGAATTTTTTGGGACACGAGTGCCTCCAAATAGACCGGTCTCCCCGGTGTCGCCCGTTTTGGTATAAATCTTCATAGACGTTGTTTGTCAACGATTCGCCCCAATAGTGTCAGGGGAAACGCATCTAATTATAGAGGATGTCTCATGGCGGTAGAATGTACGATTAATGTTGGGTTTCACTCAAATTTTGGCAGGTTCAGATAAATTGAGAACTGGAAAACTCCTTTAAGATTAGCGATCACTAACGAATTCCGTTCAACCAAACCTACAACCCCTAAAAAAATTGTCACAAACCTAGCCTGATTTGCTTTTTTGTCAGGCAGAAAATTTTGATGCGTTTCCCCTGCCATAAGTGTTACTTCTTGGCAGCTTCGGCACGCTCCATGAACTCAGCCGCGCCAACCGAAAGCCAGCCGCCGATTGTGGTAAAGAGGAATCGAACGCCGGCTTCAGCGTATTTTGCGACGTTGTCGTTGTTCACCATGGCGCCCGCGATGCGTCCCGCAGCTTGAATTCGGTGGTGGGCTTCGTCAATAGTACGTTGCACCTCAGGGTGACCCACACCTCCAAGGTAACCCATTGATGTCGCCAGATCGGAAGGCGCCACGAAGAACACGTCAATCTGGTCCACAGTCAAAATTTCATCGAGATTACGTATGGCAGCGATGTCTTCTATTAACACGATTAGCAAAGTCTCGTCATTTGCGAGTTCGTAGAAATCGGGCACCGCAAAACTCTGTCGGCTGCCAAACATCCCCCGATATCCGACGGGTGCGAACCTCCCGCCATCCGCCACATTCTGGGCTTCGTCCTTCGTATTCACGTGTGGCACAACGATGCCTTGGGCGCCCCGATCCAGTGTGCGGTAGATGATACCTTGATTGTTTTGATTGATGCGAACAATTGAGGTCATTCCCCAAATGTCGCACGCTCGGGTCAGATTGCCGAGTTCGGACGGATCCACTCCGCCATGTTCTCCCTCAAGCCAGAACCCGTCAAATCCGAGGGGGCCGAATGCATCAATGTCGTCGGGGTGTGTGAGACCGCCAGCCACATATGCGGTATCGCCGGAAGCCAACTTGCGTTTGACTCGATTTGGTCTTATTTCCATAATTCATCCTCCAATGGTTGAGTGTTTCCCCGTGAGTAAAGTGTTTAACCGTTCCGCAGATTCGAGAATGGTGATAGCAGGACAGAGTTGGACAGGTTTTCAAACTGTCGTTGACCGAAATTTGCTACATGAGAAGATTCTAGTCCAAGATACAACCCTTAAGAAATTGTCCGCAGCGATGAAATCCCTCCTGACGCCGTTCACCGTCAAAAACCGCGTCTTCATGCTCGATTATGACCGCGTCCTCAAATCCGCGTTCGTGCGCCATGGCGAACAAGCGATTCCAATCGAATTTGGCGAATCCGGGCAGCCGGTAACGCCACCATCCTTTGCTGAAAACCCCGCTTCGCTTGACGCGGTCTTCAAAAATCTCGGTATCTTTGGCGTGTAACACATAAACGCGATCAAAAAACTCGTCGAATGCGGCGAAGGGATCAATCCACTGCCACAGGAGGTGGGACGGGTCAAATTCCAGTCCGATCTGTTTTGACGGCACTGCGTCAAACATCAATCCCCATGCTTCCGGCGTTACCGTGAGGTTTGCTCCTTCGGCGAAGGGGCCAGCGCCGGGCCAATTCTCGAAGGCAATCTTTACTCCCTTGTCTTCGGCGATTTTGGCAACGCGGGAATAAACCTTCTCATAACGCCCGACATTCTCTTCAAGGCTGACGTTAGGGTCATAACCCATCGGCCCTGCTCCGGTCACGACGCCTACCTCCATCTCGTTGCAGGTATCCATCAATTCTTCTAGATAATTCAGGTGTTTGGACAATTCTCGCCCCGAGATGTCAATTCGCGGAAAGTTTAAATATAGGAAAGACGCAATCGTTAACTCGTTCTCCTCAAGCAGCGCTTTCGCTCTACCTCGATCGGATTTTACTTTAGCCGATTTGCCAATCCATTCACCGGGAGGACCATTAATCTCCAAACATTCAAACGACTCGTCGTTACCAGCGAATTCGACCATTTCTTCAGAATATCTTGTAAGAAACCCTAATCTCATAAACCCTCCTCAGCTCAAATCGACTGACAATCACCTAACTCACGGCCAGCGATGCGCCTAGCCGTCTGTGGCCAATTTTGAATCTAGGTTGTCAAATCCCGTGTATCCGAATATTGCGCACAGTGTAGCAGAATCTGAGTATTCAGGCAAGCGTTTTCTGAAACTGCGGGCGATTTGAAGGACAACGGTGATCAGTGTCACTTCATGGCGCTACGCCCCGATTACATGTACTGGCGCTCCGCTATTTTCATTGCGGATACCTCGAACTTTCGGCTATAATCAGTATTGCTAGTGCCTGATCTTACTTAGGCGCCACGACCGGTACCGAGGTAACATAAAATCGCATTGATGCGAATTCGGTGACACGCAACTTATGAATTTCTCTTTCATGGGCGGCAGAGGGCCCAAATCGCTTCGGTTCTTACGCCTTCTCTATCACTTGCCGAATTTTATAAAGCTAGCTTGGCGATTGTTTTGGGACAGTCGCATTCCCGTATATCGTAAAGCGGTCCTTGTCCTGTTTGAGATTCTCGCCGTGTTGTTTGCTATCCTCTACTTTATAAATCCTCTTGATTTTGACTTCCTTCCGGTAATAGGCAAAGCGGATGACCTCATTATCGGCTTGCTTGCAATATCAATCCCGGGCGCGTGGTTGTTCATTAAACTGTCGCCGGAACACATCGTGCGCGAACACGTGGAACGCATTTCGAGTGGTCAGTAATGTGGGCACGCTAAACCAAACCCTTCCCCCAAGTAGATTCCCGAAGCGCCAAACGCAATTGTCCTTCGACGGTCCAAATCGTCCATCTTGGCAGAACAGCCGCTAAATGATGCCAAAATGGCACTTTGCGTCAACTTCACTCCAAATTTTCGACATCCCATCGTCCCAAAGCAGTTTCCAAGATTGGCGATTGGGATTTCAGTACGCCCGATTACTGGATAGAAATCAACGATGAACAGTGGGGAACACTGCCTTCACAGTGCATGAGATGGTTGCTCCAGGTGAAAAGTCTAGGGGTCATGATGTTCGATTATCGATGAGATCGATTTTGGCATGTGAATTGCTTATAACCGGATTGAACCGAGAATCCGCGGTAAATTTTCAACCTAACAACTCTCAAGGAGGAAACAAAATGACAAGCCTAACCACATGGAAACCACTACAGGACATCTTTTCGACTCGCAGAGAAATTGATAGGATTTTCGACAACATCATTGGAAGCCATGGTGTTTCGCGTTCGACGAAAGATAGCACTTGGGCTCCACTGGTTGATGTTGTGGATTCGGATGACCACGTTGAATTCCATGCGGAGGTCCCCGGATTATCCGAGAACGATGTTCAGGTGTCCGTCACAGAAAACATCCTGACGATCAAAGGTGAGAAGAAGAGTGAATCGGAAAATAAAAACGATGGCTATCACCTGGTTGAACGGAGTTACGGACAGTTCCAGCGTTCGTTTAGCCTTCCCAAGAATCTCCGAACTGAAGATATAGACGCCTCGTTCAAGAGAGGTGTGCTAACAATCTCGGTGCCAAAAACCAAAAAAGAGGAAGCGAAGGAGATTTCTATTCGGACCGAATCGTAAATACGATATTCGATCCGTCGATGAAGCGCTCTGTCTGCAAGAACAGGGCGCTTTTTTATGCCATCAATCCGGAAGAACGACAGTAAACTGTATTTTGCCGGTAACTGTCGCGGCGATTCAACAGTTCAGAAATTTCATGAAACTTTCGTTTTTATAAGAGTGTGTCTTTGGGAAAAATTGGAGGTGTTACAATGTCCCGACTCAAGTCAATCCGCTGGCTGCTTCTAATCGCGGCGATCACAATGGTGGCTGTCAGCCTAACTTTCAACGAGTTCAACAATAGCTTTCCAACCCAAACTGCAACCGCTCAAACAGAAGAGAGCGATTTTGAATACTTGGAGCGTGCCAACCGCGCCTTCATTGAGGTAGTCAACCGCGCGAAACCGGCCGTTGTCCAAATTAGCACCAAAACGTTAGTACCATCCAGAACTTCCCGCCTCCCTGACAATTGGCACTACTGGTTTGAACCCTTTTTTGGTCCTCCGGGGAACCCGAGAGAACGTAATCGCGAAGGTACCGAGCCCCAGGAAGAGCGAGCAGGGCTTGGTTCCGGAATTATCGTTAGCGACGACGGTTATATACTCACAAACAACCATGTCATTGAAGGTGCAGATGACATTACAGTCATTCTTCCGGGCGGCCGTGAGTTTGAAGCCGAATTAATCGGAACAGACGCCGGCAATGAAGGTACAGATCTTGCCGTATTGAAGATTGAAGGCGATGATTTACCTGTGCTGAACTTCGGTGATTCTGACGCACTCGAGGTTGGCGAATGGGTTGTTGCCATCGGCACCCCGTTTGGGCTATCGCAAACCGTGACACGCGGAATCGTGAGTGCGAAGGGTAGGTCCAATGCACTTGGCTCTAGTGTGGTATACGAGGACTTCATCCAGACGGATACGCCAATTAATCGGGGAAATAGCGGTGGTGCACTCATCAATATTCGCGGCGATCTCGTCGGCATTAACACTGCAATTCTGACGGGCAACAGTTTTCAGCCGGGAAATATAGGCGTCGGATTCGCCATTCCCAGTAACCTTGCCCAACGAATAATGAGGCAACTAATCGATACCGGAAGAGTTGAGCGCGGATGGCTGGGCGTGCGCCTACAAAGACTGTCCTATGAACTCGCCGAAGACTTTGGATTGGATGAACCACGAGGTGCATTGGTTTCTACTGTATACGAAGGAACTCCTGCAGAAAAAGCTGGAATCAAACGGGGCGACGTGATTCTTGAATTAAACCAAACACCTATCCGCGATGGAGCCCATCTCGCTCATGTTGTCGCGGCCGCTGAAGTTGGCAAGGAGGTCGAAGTCAAAATCAACCGTAGAGGCAAAGAAGAGCTGCTGAAGATTACGCTCGGCAAGCGTCCGCCACAAGAGGACCTCGATTCTGGCAAGATGTCTCCAATGATGCCCGATGGTGCAGATGGGAAGGCATTTGCCGGTATACACGTGCAGAATCTGTCGGATGAACTTGCCGAAAAGTATGGTCACGAAGGCGAAACGGGAGTCGTGATAACTCGCATCAAACAAGGCAGCCGAGCGGCGAAGCAAAGACAGATTCGGGTTGGCAGCCTCATTCAGGAATTTGATTTCAACGAGATTCATGATTTGGAAGACTTTTCCGAACACATTAAATCGATTAAGGCGGGAGACAAAGTTACCCTTTACATTAGATACGCAAACGGAGGCGGAAGCTACGTGACGTTGCAAACCGGAGATGCGCCAAATGATGAGTGACCGTAACGCCGCCTAGATCAGAAAGCCACTCTTCCTAGTTGTCGGTGAGATGAACCACTCGCCTCACCGACAGCTGGCGAGTGACAAGCATAGTTAACCGCCGATTTTCCTGTTCTAGCAATCTCAAGTTCCACGCCTCAGAAAACTCCCACCCTAGTAGTTTTCAAATTATCCTTCCGTCCGACCGGTTTCGTGTGTTTCGTCAAAGACTGTCTAGCAACAGAACTGACCATCTATTTCTGTCCCGTTTAGTGTGGTAACTCCACCCATTGTGAAATCCTCGACGAATTGTCTTCTGAATATGGCTTTCCATCGATATCCCAAGAACTGCTGAAAATCAGTCATGGGAATTACTATGGTAAGTTTAGAGTCAACTGGACTTTTGACTTTGGCATAAGGCAAGGGGCATGATATACTGAAACCTGTGCTGCCAGCACATGCAAGGGCTGCCTAAGACGCGACTGCCCCGAAAAGCCGCGATTCTTACCTGCGCAGATTCGGGTGGATGCCCGATCTGCGCCGGTGCTGAATAGATCAGATTCCAACTCCATTCCCACGCAATTGAATTAGGAATTGGAGAAAGTTGCTACCGCCGGAGATTAAACTGTGAACCGCAGACACCCAATTGAAAAGGTACGAAACATCGGAATCATGGCGCATATCGACGCCGGGAAGACAACCACGACCGAGCGAATTCTATTTTATACCGGCAAGAAACACAAGATTGGCGCAGTCGATGACGGTACCGCTGAAATGGATTGGATGATCCAGGAACAGGAACGCGGCGTCACGATCACCGCCGCAGCGACAACCTGTTTCTGGCAGGATCACGCAATCCATATCATTGACACTCCCGGACATGTCGATTTCACCGTCGAGGTCGAGCGGTCACTGCGCGTCCTTGATGGCGCAATTGCGCTCTTCTGCGCGGTAGGAGGGGTCGAGCCGCAGTCGGAAACAGTCTGGCATCAAGCGAACCGCTATCACATTCCCCGTATTGCATTCGTGAATAAGATGGATCGGGCGGGTGCGAACTTTACTCGTACTATAGAGATGATGCGCGAGAACTTGGGTGCCAATCCTCTCGCTATTCAAGTGCCGGTTGGCGCCGAACACACATTTGCCGGTATCGTTGATCTCGTGCGAATGAACGCGATTCGCTGGAACGAAGACGATTTTGGCCAGACATTCGATCTTGAAGACATTCCCTCGGAACTGGTGGCTGAGGCGACAAAAATGCGCGAGCTGCTAATCGACACCGTGGCAGCCGAAGATGACGAACTTCTGGAAAAGTACCTTGATGGAGAAGACATTTCGGTGAATGAATTGACCCGCGGTATTCGGGCAGGGACGCTTAGCGGTGCGTTTGTTCCGGTATTGTGCGGTACCTCGTTGAAAAACCAAGGAGTGCAACCTTTGATTGATGCTGTAGTTAACTACTTGCCATCGCCCATTGATGTTCCGTCAATTAAAGGAATTGTCCCAACGAGTGGGCACGAAGAAACGCGAGAACCGAGGGATGATGCGCCATTCGCCGCTTTAGCATTCAAAATCGCTAGTGACGCTAATGTAGACAAGATTATCTATTGCCGTGTTTACTCGGGGACAGTTGGTCGAGGGAGTCGTGTTTATAATGTGGCAAACACGAAAACAGAACGAATCACAAGGATTCTGCAGATGCACGCCAATAAGCAGCAGGTTTGTGACGCAGCGTACTCCGGAGACATTGTTGCGCTGGTAGGGTTAAGGAGCACCAAGACGGGAGATACACTAACATTCCCTGAACACCCCATTTTGCTGGAGTCGATAAGTTTTCCCGATCCGGTCATTTCCGTGGCGATCGAGCCAAAGAGCGAAAGTGATAAGGACAAACTTGAGGAAACTTTGCAGATCTTGATGGACGAGGACCCGACGTTTACCGTAACGATAGACTCCGAAACGGGGCAGCGCGTTATCTCTGGGATGGGCGAGTTGCATCTGGAAATTTTAACCGATCGGATGATTCGTGAGTTTGGTGTTAACGCCCGCGTGAGTAAATTGCAGGTGGCTTACCGGGAAACAATCTCTAGGGAAGCTGAAGCTGAAGGAAAATACATCCACAAGACTGATGAAGAGGGAATCTACGGAGATGTGACTATCCGAATTGGTCCACTGCCAAGGGGAGAAGGATTCCAGTTTACCGACGAGACCAATGAGACGCAGATTCCGCGTCAGTTCATTCCCCGTGTTGAAGGTGCTTTAAGAGGGGCAATGAACATCGGCGCATTGACGGGTTTTCCGATGCAGGACGTTAAGGCAACGCTCATTGGTGGTTCATATCACGAAACGGATTCATCCGAGGTAGCCTTCGAAGCAGCATCGGTTATTGCATTTGAGAATGCCGTCCGTGGGGCGAATCCAGTGCTTTTGGAACCAATTATGAAAATGCAGGTCATCGTGCCCAACGAACACACTGGAAGAGTAATCGGCGACCTCAATGCACGTCGCGCACGCATTCACCAGACCGGTGCACAAGGCGCTTCGGAGGTAATTGATGTTGATATTCCGTTGGCGGAGACGTTCCAATATACCACTGATCTCCGCTCTATGACTCAAGGGCGCGGTTCATTCACAATGGAATATTCTTACCACGACTTGGTGCCGGCTAGCCTTCGGAGCGCGATTCTAAATCAGCAACTCACGTTTGAGTAATTCGAGTGGAGCATTCCTCCATGGGATTTTGGATTTGGAGAAAGGAACGCGCGATTCAGGCTGGGTTGTAGCCTGCATTCACCGTTGCTAGACTACATTGGACAATCCGCCGTCGAGGTTTATCGCCGTGCCCGTAATGAAAGAAGCGCACTCCGAGGCGAGGAAGGCGACAAGAGCGCCGGCATCAGAGGGTTCGCCCAAGCGCCCCAGAGGGTGCTCTTTAGCCCGTTCAATCCAATACTCCTCCAAGGTGCCGCGAGAGTCTTCAGCTTTCCAAGCGCGTTCCCCCTGAGCGCTTTTGATAGAAGTCAGACACACGGTGTTTACGAGGATATTATAAGACAGTAGTTCCTTGGAGAGCGCCTTCGTCATTGCGATGCCCGCCGCTCGGCTCACGGAGGTTGGATACGAAGCTGCCCCGGGCTGTTTGCCGCCAGGGTGCGTGATGTTGATAATCCGTCCTCCGCCGGTAAGTTTCATCTGAGGAATGACCAGACGTGCGCAGCGCACTGCGCCCATCAGTTTTAGATCCAAATCGGCAAACCAGCCCTCGTCGGTTAACTCATCGAAGGCGCTCGTGGCAGAGCGACCGGCATTGTTGACCAAGACGTCAATCCGTCCGAAGCGCTCAACCACGTTGCTTACGAAGCTTTCAAGCGTTTCCGGTTTGGTAACATCCGCGGAAACAGCGAGGAGGTCCCCGCCAGTCAGCCCTCGAAGTTCCTCCGCTGTCTGCTGCAAGACATCGTCGCGCCGTGCACAAATCGCTACCCTTGAGCCCTCTTCCAAGAACCTTTGTGCGATCCCCTTGCCGATTCCCTCGCTGCCGCCGGTAATAACCGCAACTTTCTCTCTCAATCCAAGATCCATATCGATTCTCCTCAAGCAAGTTTATATTCGTAGTTTGTCCTGAGATATGCCATTCGTGGTGTCACGAGTTTCAAAGCACATGTAAGGCGCTGTCAGTATCCCCTAGTTTGATCGACGATGTTGGTCAGAGTGTCTTCTGCAACAAAACGCTTGAGGTTTTCGCAGAAGATTTTGAATATCCTCTCCCAAGATTTGGGTGATGCTCCTGCATGGTGTGGAGTAATAATCACGTTGTCCATCTCCCAAAGCGGACTATCCTGCGGCAAAGGTTCAGGGTCGGTGACATCTAGACCGGCGCCGGCAATATCTTTCGTTTGCAGTGCGTCAACCAATGCCGCTTGATCTGTAATCTGCCCTCGACCGATAGTAACCAGGATAGCTGTCGATTTCATGGCACGAAATTCAGGCTCTCCCATCATCCCTTTGGTTTGCGGTGTAAGGGGACAACAGATTGCGGCGAAGTCGGATTGAGCGAGCATGTCGTGCAAACGATCCATTTCCCACAAAGACTCGACGTAATCCGGTTTTTCCGTTTGCGTCGGATCGACAGCCAGAATACGCATGTCGAAGGCGTGTGCCCGTTTCGCCAATTGTAAACCGATACTTCCCAGACCAATGATCCCCAAGGTGTCGCCGGAGATTTCAAGGACAGGCAGGTTTCTGAAATCTTCCCAAAAATTATTCATTTGGTTTTTTATAGAGGTGTGAAGTGTTCGCGTGAACGCAAGAATGAGCGACATTACGTGCTCGGAAATGTTAATCGCAGTTGCACCGCGCATATTGGTCAACACAATGTCGCTGTTTAGCAACTCGGAGCATAGTACGCTCTCGACGCCAACGCTGCTAAGCTGAATCCAACGAAGTTTGCTCGCGCGTCCAATCATTTCGGGGTTCAGTCCAAATCCGAAATAGGCATCGGCATCCTCAATCTCGCGCATCGTGCCTTCGACTGTTGTTGCCGCCACAAACCGTGCTTTAGGGGCAACGGCATGGGCAAGGGTAAGATTTTCAGCGCTAAAGTCGTATGATGTGACAATTTTCATGGTTTGTCCATTCTGCGCGGAATCCGCAATATGTCGGGTCGAAATTGTAACACTGCCTAATTTCAAATAGCGCGAAGTTTCGCGACTCTTTGTGCTGTAGTGCTACTAAAGTAAGGTTTGGTTGTTAAATCCTTATTGCGATTTTCTCATCTCTCCGGAGCTTGGTTTGGTACGGCTCCTTTCAATCGCTTCGGGAATCGCTTCCAACACATCACCGGCAATCAGTCCGTGTACTCCGGTCTTTTCGGCGCTGATATCGCCAGCGAGACCGTGTAGGTATGCGCCGAGAATAGATGCTTCCGATAACGACGCACCTTGCGCCATGAGCCCCGCGATTAGACCGCTAAGAACGTCGCCCATGCCGCCCGTTGCCATCCCCGGATTTCCCGTTGAATTAATCCAAACTTCACCTGTGTCAAGCGCGGTCACTGTTGGGACCCCCTTCAGAATAAGCGTTACCCCATGTTCTTGAGAGAATTCTTGGGCGACGCCTATGCGAGCTTGCTCTATAGCGGGAACGCTCAAGCCGGTAAGTCGAGCCATCTCTCCCGGGTGAGGGGTTAGAACAGTCTGCGGTGGCAAGGAAGCAAGTAGACTGTTGACCTTGAATCGGGATGGGTGGCCGTCAATCCGGCCTGATGCTAGCGCATTCAAGCCATCGGCGTCGATTACCGTGGGGCAATCTGTTTCGCTGACTAAACTTTGAATAAGGTTTACGGTTTCAGGATGTTGCGAAAGTCCCGGACCAACGGCAAGCACGGAGGCGGTTCGTTCGATAAATTCAAGAATCTGTGGTTTGGCTGACAACGCTAATGAACCGGCTGCAGTCTCGGGTAACGGAGTGGTCATTACTTCGCTAAGTTTCGACTCCACGATGGGGTTTAGACTCTTCGGTACGCCAAGCGTGACCAAACCTGCTCCCGTGCGCAACGCGGCCTGACTTGCCAGGATTGCGGCGCCGGTCATGCCTGTCGAACCTGCGAGAACAAACACACGCCCATAGCTGCCCTTGTGGGAGTAAGTCGGACGAGGTGGAATCCAGTCAGCGGCATGATACGGCTGTGTCCAGTTTGCCCCTATGTCTTGCGATTCGACTACGCTCCGCGGAAAGCCGATGTCCGCAACCTCCAGTTCGCCTACTCGTTGGGCTCCCGGGTAGAGAAGTGTACCTCGCTTCGGAAGTCCGAGCGTTACCGTGCGATCCGCGCAAATGCACCCACCCTCTACCAAGCCTGTATCCGCGTTCAACCCGGACGGAAGATCGATTGCCACTATCGGGCGGTTGGCTGAGTTGAGCCATTCAATGACATCCTTGATATATCCTTCTATTCCACCGCGTAGCCCTGTTCCGAAGATAGCGTCAACGATTAGGTCACAGGAGTCAATCTTTGCGCCAAGTGTCTTCAACTCGGATTCCGAGAGGATTTCAACGACGGAAAGTCCCAGACTCCGTACAACTTGCAGATTTGTCAACGCATCTCCGGTAAATTTCTCCGGCGATGAAACAAGAACAATTTGAACTGAATATCCTTTGTGGGCAAGCTGTCTGGCGAGAGCTAGTCCGTCTCCGCCGTTGTTTCCTTTCCCAACGATGACGCCAATATGCCGACATCCGGGAAAGTTCCTTTTAATCGATCTGAAGACAGCCGTCGCAGCTGCCTCCATCAATACGATTCCGGCAACGCCAATCTCCTCAATCGTCTGTTTATCGATTTGCCGCATTTCTTCCGCGGTTACGACTCTCATCGTCTGTCCTCTATGATGACATCACTTCTTGGCACTAGGGGCAATATATCTCTTGGTGAGTGAGTGGTGTGTTTGCGCGAGATCTTAATCTCATCAATCAATTGTGATTGTAAATACACAATCGGCGATTGGACTGTAATCTAGCCCTTCGCAGATTGCCACCCTTGGGAGTTGATTTTCAACTTGATTTTTCCGGCGCTTTGAGTTACAGTGTAGCATTGCGCTGGTGTGATGTCAATGACGTAAGCGGGCGCGCGCAGCCATTCTCAACGGTTGTGAATGTACTGTTACACTACAAGGCCAAAATTTGCCGAGCACCTCAATTAACTAATAGACGTTATCGGCACAGAGTTCATTTGCTCTATCAAGTTTGCAGCCTATTGGGATTGCCACTCATGGCTTGAATGCTCAGTCTCAACCAAAGAGGAGTATGTGCGTCTAAAAGCCATCAAGAGTTGTAACCGGAACTCTCTTCTCTTTGCCGTGAAACAACAAGTCCCTAATTGGAAAAATTCAGCGCAGGAAACTGAAAATATTGGTTCATCCATTTCTTATGATTAAGAATTGCATGCGTTCCTGGATAGTCCGAAGCCTACCTGTCAAAAAGCCGCGATTCCGGTTACGTACACGAATTCCTACATTACTGGTTCTATTGAACTGCTTCCTTTTTTTACTGGCTGTATCTACTTCTACTTGGGGACAATTCTTCGAATCTCCGCCGCGAGTTATAGATGATGCCAATGAAGACAATGTGTTCAGTCCGAATGGGGATGGCGTACAAGACAAACTAATTATTAGTTTCGTCACAAATGGGTTTACAGGCGATTATCGGATCATGATCGATGTGCACGGGCCTGGAGCAATCGGTCGACCGGATGGAAAGTTCGACATTGATGATGATTGGATTATCTTAGGGGCGGTAGGCCCAGGGCAATCGGACTTCTATCCCGCGAATAATCCGAAAATAATACATCAAGAATGGGACGGAATGAGCCGTGCTCCGAGCCAAGAAGGTCAACCTAACGCACGCCCTGTCGGAAACGGCAGTTATGAAATTCTTGTCGAAACCGATGCTTTTGAAGATGGCGTAGTAAATATTGCTGATTTTACTTACCAGTCATCAAAACTTACTGCCGTCATTGACGTTGACGCGCCGCAAATCTCAAGTACCACCTCTCATCGATTCTTCTCTCCAAACAGTGACACAATCAAAGATACCACAACAATCACCTACACGCTGTCCGAGCATCTTTCCGATCTCAGCCTGGAATTTGCCGATCTCGGAAGTCAACCCGCAATAAAGCTGTCACATATAACACGGGGGAGGCAATCGTTTATTTGGAGTGGGCTGGATGGTCTAAGAACACCACTTGTTGATGGTACGTACAATCTCAGTCTTCGTGGGGTTGATAACGGCGGCAATGTGACGACATTTGATGTTGGCGCGGTTCAAATTGACACTAGGGCTCCAACCTTTTCGCAGATTACGCCAAGCCAGAATGTCTATTTGAACACATCCGTTACCGCAATTGTGGTGGAATTCAATCCGGCGGGGGAGGAGAGTCCGATAGACTTTGATTCATCGGTCACTTGGGTTAGTCTGCGGAATGCGCGAGGCGATATTTTCAGCGGCACAATGCGGAGTGATGTTACCAATGATCGCTTAACGTTAACACTGGACAATCCGCTGGACACAATATTGGAGAATGGCACTTATACTGCCATTATTAGCGGAACAGATGCTGCCGGGAACCAGGTGGAAACCAGGCGTAGATTCAGCTTTGACACGGTGCCGCCGACTCTAGAGCAAATTCGTACGGACCTCGCTGATTTTCGACCAAGCGGTTCTGTTAACACGGAGATTGCCTTCGTTGAAGTCGATTTGAATGATAACATCGATAGGGGGTTGGATCTGTCCGCTTCGACAATCGGGTTAGATGGGCCGGGTGGTGCAATCTTTGGAAGTCAGACATTTGGCGGCGATAGTACCTTGCGCTGGAATCTGAAAGCGCCCTTAGCGACCGACGGATCGGAAGACGGCGTTTACACCATCAGAGTAAATGCAGCCGACCGCGCCGGAAATACCGCGGATTTCGGCGAAATTTCTTTTTTCTACGACACGCAAGCTCCCAGATTGGTTTCACTCATACCAAATCTTGAAGAGAACTCTTTTCATCTGGGTGGAGGTGCCGTATACCGTAACCAGCCGCTATCACGCGTCGTCGCGGGACTCGACGATGGTGATGGGAGTGGAGTTGACTTTGATTCAACGCACCTTGAAGTCTTCAGTGCGGGCGGAGCAGGTGATGCCCAAACCTCCTTCGTTGGGACCCGCCATCTGAATCCCGCAGATGGAACGTTGGCTTTCCTGTTTTCTCAGCCGCTTGGAAACCAAGACGGATCCCAAGACGGTGCGTACATTATACGTGTTACCGCAGGAGATGTCGCTGGAAATTCGGATACGAGCCGGGTTACTCTTGTTTATGATACAGAGGCGCCAACAATCGTGTCAACTACACCGGCGAGAGACGCAATAGTTACGGCGCTGTCTGAGGTGACCCTTGTCCTTGATGACCGTATGAGTGGTGTCGATTTTGGGGGCACTGCCTTCACGCTTCTTCGGGATAACGTCGAAATCCACGCGAGTCGGAGCAACAATGGAACGAATACGGCGGTCTTGACCTTGTCTAATCCACTGGCAAGCGATGGTTCAGATGATGGAGAATACAGGATTGAAATTACAACCCTAGATCGGGCCGGGAATGCGAGTGACCTGATCGAACGTCGGTTTTTCCTTGTTTCCAAGCGTCCAGAAATCCGGTTGAACGTACCTGCTGATGAAGAGGTCAATGCACTTACCATGATTGACGTGCAACTCTATGATTATGTTGGTCCCGGAATTGAATATTCGGAAGAAAAATCCACGGTAGTTGTACGGCGTACCGACGGTACCTTGGTTCCAACGGCATCTGTAGAAACTGATGTGGTCAACAACCGACTCATTTGGATGGCCGGGACGCCGCTTCCACGCGATGGTTCTGCAGATGGTGAATACACTGTCAGTGTAACCTATGAAGACCTCGCGGAACAATACTTCTCGCGCGATTTTGCGTTGACGTTTGATACACAACATCCAAGCATCGAGCAAACCGCACCGTCTTCAGGGGAACGCGTTGCCGAGTTGGGAACGATAACGGTAAAATTCGCGGCAGATCTCAGTGGCGTCGATTTCCCGACTGCTCTGGTGCGGCTACTCGATCCGAATGGGGAGCTTGTGGGCACAAATCGTTCGGACAATGGGGCAGACCTAATTACACTTCGTGTTCAGGACCTGCAAACCTCGGCGGTAGCGGGTGTCTACATTATCGAAGTCACCTCTGCCGACCGCGCGGGAAATGTAGCAGACAGCCCGTTTCTGTCGAGCTTCACCTTCGCTCCCCGCGAGCCATCGATAACTCTTGAACCAACAGGTAACCTCCCGATTAACCAGTTACATCAGATCACGGCCACCCTCCAAGATTATGTCGGTCCCGGAATTGATTTTGACACGGCTGAAACTTCAGTTTCCGTCAGGAATGCACTCGGTTCAGTCGTTACAGCTCACCCGATACAACCCAACGCTGCTGAACTGCAACTAACGTGGGCAGCGCTGTCACCCTTGCCTCGTGACGGTTCCGCTGATGGAACGTATGAAGTCATATCTCGGTTCGTCGAGAATCTGGGACTAGGAACGACTTCCCCTGCGACTTTCGAACGGACGGCCACGATGATTCTTGACACTCAACCCGCGCAAATTGTGAGCACAATCCCAACTCGGAATGCGCAGATAACACAGTTGGATCGTGCTACCATTGAACTGGGGGACAACCTAAGTGGCGTGGATTTTGATCGCACCTTGACACAGTTGGTGGATCCTTCCAACAACTCAATTCCAACGAATATCAGGAATGATGGAAAAAATCGGATTACGCTTTCTTTTGACGCGTTTAAGACGGACGGTTCAGCCGATGGTGTGTATCGTCTCGAAATCACTCCGGTAGACTTGGCAGGGAATGTTGGTGGACTTTCATCCGTTGAATTTGTTTATGCTACGCAGGTTCCTGAAATCGAGATGTTGACACCGACCGACGGCGCAATCGTCAATCGCGTTCCGGAGATTCGTGCCCTTGTTCTCGACCATTCGGGCGACGGGATAGACTTCAAGAAATCCATGATTACCGTGTCGGACGCAAGTGGTGCCAATATCCACGGTATTCTCGGAGACGATGGAGATCGCACACTTACGCTGAGGTTGGGATTGCCGACGGATGGTACGGCAGATGGGGTGTACACTGTGAGTCTGAACCTCGTTGATAACCTCGGTGTAGAAGCCGTCTATATGCGACAGTTTACGTACGATAGCGTACCTCCCATAATTGTAGCCGAATCACGCCCGCCGCGCGAGAACAGACTTATTGAGAATCGGATAATTGTAGAGTTCGAAGTGACGGATACTTCTCCTGCAACTGGAACTGAATCTGGCGTTGATTTTGATACGACGACGATTCAACTCCGCGATGCGAATGGTGAACCCATCGCCGGGGAAAAGAGAGATGACGGCGTAAAACTAATAACCTTTACCTCTGCGGAGCTAAGAAGTGTAGAAGTCTATACCCTGACTGTAGTGGTTGCTGATCGAGCGGGTAACCTCAGTGTGCCGCAGCGATTTACCTACACAGACGAGATTAAACCGCCGCGTGTAACATCTATCTCGCCGACGACGAAGTCAAGGGTAAATCACTTGTCAGAGATTTCTACGGTGCTTGAGGATCAGTCGGGCACGGGGATTGATTTCTCTGCCGCGGGTTCAAGCGTCGAATTGCGGGGTCCCGATGAAGTGGTAGTTAGCGGTACCGTGGCCAATAATGGTGTCGATACCATGACGCTGAAATTGATTGCTCCGCTTTTGACCGATGGTAGCGATGATGGAGTTTACACGATAACCGTACAACCGGTTGACCGGCTTGGAGTCAGCGGAGAGGTGCGTCAATTTACAATCACGTATGATACGCAGAAGCCGCGGGTGCAATCAGTCACGCACATAGATATGACATCGAATGTATCGAACGTCAGAGATTCGGTAAGGCGCATTGAAGTCGAACTCATTGAGACAGGGTCGGGGATAGACTTCGAGCGTTCGTATGTTCAGTTGTGGCGTCATACGGAAGATGAACGTGTCCTGGTCCCGGGCACACTTGACAATGATGGGTCGCTGTTGTGGTGGCAACTGGATAATCCGTTGGCACGAAATGGGACTGACGATGGAGTATATTCCGTTGAGGCAAAGGCGATTGATAATGCCGGAAATGTAGAGGAGAAAGTATTCAGGTTTCTCTATGGTACGCGAGCGCTTGCTATTAGCTCCACGTCGCCTCCTGCGAAGTCAAGAGTAAATCGCTTGACAGAGATTGCCGTTGTGATTGAAGATCGATTGGGGACAGGTATTGATTTCTCGCCTACCGGTTCAACCATCGAACTCCGTAGCCCCGATGACGATATAGTTAGGGGAATTATTACTGATAATGGGGTAGATACCGTGACATTGAAGTTGATTGACCCGCTTTTGACCGACGGTGGCGATGATGGTGTCTACACAATTACCGTTCAACCAGTTGACCGGCTTGGAGTCAGTGGAGAAGTTCGACAATTCACAGTTACTTATGATACGCAAAATCCTCGCGTGCAATCCGTTTCACACATAGATATGACGGCGAATGTATCTAACGTCAATGAGTCAATAAGGCGTATCGAAACGGAACTAATTGACGACGGGTCGGGGATAGACTTTGAGAGTTCATTCGTTCAATTGTGGCGTCATGCGGAAGGGGAGCGTGTGCTTGTTCCCGGCGTACTTGACAATGATGGGTCGCTGTTGTGGTGGCAACTGGACAATCCGTTGGCACGAAATGGGACTGACGATGGAGTATATTCCGTTGAGGCAAAGGCGATTGATAATGCCGGAAATGTAGAGGAGAAAGTATTCAGGCTTCTCTATGGTACGCGAGCGTTTGCTATTAGCTCCACGTCGCCTCCTGCGAAGTCAAGAGTAAATCGCTTGACAGAGATTGCCGTTGTGATTGAAGATCGATTGGGGACAGGTATTGATTTCTCGCCTACCGGTTCAACCATCGAACTCCGTGGCCCCGATGACGATATAGTTAGGGGAGTTATTACTGATAATGGGGTAGATACCGTGTCATTGAAGTTGATTGACTCGCTTTTGGCTGATGGTAGCGATGACGGTGTTTACACGATTACAGCCCAGCCCGTTGGCCAGGGTGGCATAAGCGGAGAAGTATGGCAATTCACGGTAACTTATGACACGCAAAATCCTCACGTGCAATCCGTTTCACACATAGATATGACGGCGAATGTATCTAACGTCAGTGAATCAATAAGGCGTATCGAAACAGAACTGATTGACGACGGATCGGGGATAGACTTTGAAGATTCATCCGTTCAGTTGTGGCGTCATACGGAAGATGAACGTGTCCTCGTCCCGGGCACACTTGATAACGACGGGTCGTTGCTATGGTTGCAACTGGAAATTGCACTCGCACGAAATGGAGTGGATGACGACGCGTATTCGGTGGAGGTAAGTGCGGTCGATAATGCCGGTAATGTGGAAGAGATGGTATTCAGAGTTCTCTATGACACGCAGGTTCCCGAAATTAGTTCGATTAATGCCTCCATGGTTGCCGGAGATACACTAGAGCTTGATACGGGAAGTGTCTCCACAGTGGTTGGAGCGCCCATCCATCAGATTCATTTAGCTTTTTCTGATGGTTCAGGCAGCGGAATTGATGTCACACAGACAACAATCCAACTATTTCAACCCGATGGGATGGCAGTCGCTGCAACGCAACAAGATGATGGGATTGAAACCGTTTCTTTAAGATTCAAACCGCTCCGAGATGATGGGACGAACGACGGACGCTACTTTATACGAGTAACACCGATAGATTTCTCGGGAAACACTTACACAAGTCCGATAGAATTTCAGTTCCTCTATTCAACGCGGAAACCCGAGGTCGTTTCGTCTGCGCCAGCCGAATACACGTCTGTTAATTTTTTGGACTCGGTCAGTGTGGTACTCATGGACCATAGCGGCGAAGGAATCGACTTCGATCGTTCTTCTGTTGGTTTGCACAATGCCGAAGGAAACCTAGTTGACGGTCGCCAACATGCCGATACGGAGAGTTCAGTGATAACTTGGGACTTAGACCGACCTCTGTCGCGCGACGGCGTTGATGATGGAGAGTATTCCCTCCGGGTTGTAGCTTTCGATGGAGCGGGAAGCGAACTTAGCTCGTCCCAGACATTTCTTTACGATACCCAAATACCGCAGATTGTTTCGGTTTCTGCAGACACAACACCATCGACATCCATTCCCGCCAATGAACTTGTCGTGCTCAGCCGGTCATTTGCACAGATGACAATCGGACTTTCTGATGAACATGCCGACGGAGATGAGATTCGGACATCGGGGATCGACTTTGCCGGTACAATGGTTCAACTGGTTGGGCCCAACAATGAACAGAGAGGCGTCACTGTAAGTGATGACGGTGAAGCGCAGTTAATTGTTAACTTTACACCGCTAGTGAAACCCGGTGCCTACACGCTTGAGATTATACCACGCGATTTTGCGGGAAATGCTTCTGGGCACCCAATTCAGTATAAGTTCAGTCTCGATTTGGCTAAACCGCGCGTAGACTCTGTGGCAATCGGCGAACGCATGGCTCCCGTTGCCTTTTTAAATCAATTTGATAAGATTACCGCCAAACTTTTGGATCCGAATGGAGTTGGATTGGACTTGACTACCGGAGGTTCAACGCTGAGTGTGATTGGACCCAACGGTGTGGTTGAAGGTCTTCAAGAGGGAAATGGGGTTGATGAGCTAGAGTGGACACCTCTGCACCTGCCATTAGACGGTACGGCTGACGGACGCTATACAGTGACCATTACGCCAGTGGACAGCCTTGGCCTTTCTGGCGCGCCTGCAAGATATGAGTTTGTATTGGATACGCAGCAGCCCGCGCTAATTGGTGTTGACCCAATAGATCTTACACACGCGGTATCTTATATTGGTGGGCAAATAATCCAAATTTCTACCCAAGTTGCCGATGTCGGTCCCGCCGGTCTAGACATCTCGGCACAGACCATTACACTACAAGATTCTAACGGTGTCTCCATTCCGGCGGATTTAACGAGCGACGGCGATAGCCAAATTTTGTTAACGTTGGCTCAACCGTTAGCTACGAACGGTGGCGATGATGGAGAATACTCCGTTGTCATCGACTTGAGCGACCGAGCCGGCAATACGTTTAAGATTGAGCATACTTTTGTTTATGATACACAAGCCCCAACGCTCGTGGATACTGATCCGGCAGGCGATCTGATTCGAGATGATCTCACTTCAATTGTCGCTGACCTTAGCGACAGCGGGGGTAGCGGCATTGACTTCGCGGTTTCCCAATTGATGCTTATTGATCCAAACGGTAATCAGGTAGCCGGACAATTGGGCAATGATGGCATCGGACAACTTATTCTGCAGCTTGATGAATTGGCGGAAGATGGCAGTTATCGTATTCGAGTGGTGGCTGTCGACAGGGCTGGCAATGGGACCGACGCACCATTCGAAAGAACTTTCCTCTTTTCCACGAACCTTCCCACGGTCGTGTCGACCGTTCCTGTAACGGCTCCTGCAGGAAGTGCATTTATTCGAACGCCACCGGAACAGGTCGAAGTCGAATTTCAGTCATCACCGAATCTGTCTACGGTCAAGCTAATTCACCCTAACGGTACCACCGTGCCCGGACTACAGATTCGAGATGGGAATCGCCTTATCTACCGTCTGTCACGGGAATTGGCTTCCGATGGCTCGGATGACGGTAGTTACACAATCTTGGTGACACCAGTCAATAGTGCGGGGCGAAGTGGTGAACAGCAGCAGTATAACTTCATGTATGACTCCGTGGCGCCGGAAGTTGAGGGAATCCTACCGGTTGTCGAATCGCCGGGCGTTAACAACGCGTTGAATGAGATTTTGGCGCTTGTCAACGATGCAAGCCCAAGTTCGTCTATTGACTGGGATGAATTGGACGACTCATGGGTGACCTTCGAGAAGATTGGGGTCGAGAAAAATATTCGCGGCAGACTAACAACCGACAGAGACCAACTAATCAGTTTTCACTTGGAATCGCCGTTGGCTTCTGATGGCAGTCAGGACGGGAAGTATCGCGTGATCGTCATGCCACGGGACCGAGCGGGTAATGTCGCCATACCGACAGCCCTTGAGTTTTTCCTCGACACCCGGCCGCCAACTATCCACACCGATTCCCTCCTGATTAATGACCGACCACTATTTGTTAGCACCAAACATCCGGATTATCCCTCCGCGGACGGGAGTGGCAGCGGGGTTGTAATTCAGGCAAGAATGTCCGACTCGGCGCCTGATGGAGCGGCGGGGCTTGGTGTAGATCTTTCGCAGTCATCGATTGTGGTGACTGCACCCGATGGTACGCCAGTTTCCGGGAACCTGATACAGAACGGTGCGGACACTATCGTGTTCAGGTCGGGCCCGCTGATTGCGGAAGGATTTTACCGAGTTGAAATCACGAGCGTTGGATTGGATATAGATGGGCTTGGATTTGCACCTACCGGCTCCATTACGACTCAGTTCTTGCATGAAACGAACGAACCTGTTGCGCAATTAACCGATTTCGGTGGAAAAACCAGCCTGACCGATCAAGCATTGCCGCTGCGCGGTACGGCGACAGACCCGGTTTCGATTGTGCAGGAGGGGACTGGTGGCGAGCAAGGTGGTGCTGTTTCGGCGTCGGGAATTGCGTTTGTAGAAATTGTTGGCACGGGGCCAGACGGTGAACCAATCGATCCGGTGCTGGCCGTGGATAGAAGTGGCGCCGAGTCAGAACCTTGGAGCAGTTGGTCACTTGATTTTCTGCCTGCACGTTCCGGCGGATACGACCTTAATATTCGTGCGACAGACCGAGCCGGCAACGTCGCTGTATACGATGGTGTCACTGTCAACCTATCCGTTTCTTTAACGTACCGCGGTTCCACCTATAGTTGGCCCAGCCCGCTAAAACGCTCAACAGGAGATCGTGCCCATTTTTCTTTTGATGTCAATATACGTAGCGGCTCCAAGATTAACATGACCTTAAGCGTCTATGATTTTTCCGGCGATCTTGTCTTTGAAGACACCTTCTCTAATATTAGCCCTGGCAGAGACAGCGATCAACTTGTGACATGGAATTTAAGGAACCAAGCCGGTGCGGCGGTTGCCCGCGGAGTCTATATTTTCCGTCTTGAAGCCGAGGATATCGCAACCAAGAATCGGAGCAATGCAGTCGGAAAAATGCTCATCATCGAGTGACAAAGCTCCTTACTGGCAACGGGCAGCACTTGGGATAGAAACGAAAATGCCTTGCCGACATCTGTATGATTTTACGCATGGAAAGAGGAGATTCTAGTGCAAAGAATCGTCATATGTGTTAGCCTCTGTTTTGTTAGTCTGTCCGGTTGGGCAGCCAATATTCATGATGACGCCGGGACGGCAGGTGCAGCCTTTCTCAAGATTGATGGGGGTAGCCGACCAGCGGGCATGGGGGGCGCATTTGTTGGGCTTGCGAATGACATAAATACGATATTCTCGAATCCTGCAGGGTTAACTACTGTTCAGGCGCACGAACTGACGGCAATGCAAAATTTCGCATTTGCGGATATCAGTAACCAGTCGATTGGTTATGCACAACGTGAAGGCAACCTCGTTTGGGGCGCGAGTTTTCTAGGGGCTTTTACTGAAATTGAACGTCGGATTGGCCCAAGCGATAATCCGGACAGCACGGTGAACGTCGGCGGATTTGCAGCAGGTCTCTCCCTTGCTTATCCTATATCCAGAAAGATTTCGGTTGGTGCGACGGGGAAAGCAATTTCGCAGCAACTCGATCTCCAAAATTCATTTGGTGGAGCAATTGATATAGGGGCTGTTTGGCGCGCAGTGGATAACCGCTTGGGGGTCGGAATCACCGCGCAGAATTTGGGGGTGCTCGACGAAAGTGAAGCTCTACCGAGAAGCATACGCGGAGGGTTTGCCTACCATGTTCAAACGCCTTCAATTCAAGTTGAGGACGTACCGCCAAAGAATCTTTTCTCAATCGTTGCCGATATTGATGTGCCGATGATTGCAGCCTATCCTACACTTCACATCGGAGCCGAGAATTGGTTTTATGATCTGATTGCGGCTCGAATCGGTTATAGCATCAGCAAGGGTGAAAACCCCAACAACGGAGTCACAATTGGAATCGGAATTCGTCGCAAGGGTGAAGATTCCCTCAAAAGCATCCGATTTCAATTTGATTACGCGCTCGTCCCCGACGCAGATGTCGGAAACGCCCACCGGCTAGCATTTATCACGCGATTCTAGCAGCCATTCCATTCGACGAACATCTCCGCTCAACACAGACTCCTTCCCGTGTCACAGTCAACTTGCCTAACATAGTCAATTCCATTCATATTTACATATATTTTGGTAGGTGCGGTTTCCAACCGCACCTACGGGATCGTATAAATTCTTGGTTTTACTATAAACCGCGTCCGCCTCCAGTTGCAAACGTCGCATTTTTGATACTTACGGTGCAAGTCATACCACAATTTTCCCTCTCAACTCACCTCGAAATCAATCTTTTTGGACTAATTCTACTTGGTTAGGAAATTGCAATGCGTTGGGGTCATAGTGTTAGTGGTTTATGCTTGACTCTATGATTTGTCGTAGTAAACTCGATGAGTCCTCTTAACTCGATTAGGTTCAAACACCTGAAATCATTTAGTGATACGCTTGGCATCAAGTCGAAAGAAAAATGGTCTGATGTGCCAAAGATTTGGTAGGAACAACGGCGTCCTAATATTTTTGTTGATAACGATTTTTCCAACGCTCCTATTTGCTCGGGGGACCGGACGTATCAACGGGTACTTGTATGACAAGGTCACCGGAGAACCGCTCCCCTATGCGAATGTAATGTTGCAAAACACCCAGTTTGCCGCAACAACCGATGTGCGTGGATATTATGTATTGAGCGGCATACCACCGGGTAAATTCAATCTAATCGTATCAGCGAAACGATTTGAGCGGGTCGAAAAGGAAATAGAAGTTCAATCCGACGGTGAAATGAGATTGGACATTGAGGTCGTACCGGCAGCTATCCAACTTGATGAAGTGGAGGTAACTGGCGAAAAAACGCGATTCAAAGAAGAGGTGGAAATCAGCCGCACTAATATCAGTTTCCAAGAGATCGTCAATACCCCATCATTTGTTGAAGCCGATGTATTTCGGACAATACAGCAACTCCCAAGCGTCTCTTCACAAAGCGACTTTAGTTCTGCGCTGGTCGTGCGTGGTGGTAGTCCCGATGAAAACCTGATATTGGTTGATGGCGCGGAGATTTATAATCCGTATCATCTTGTCGGGTTATTCTCGACGTTTAACGCCGATACCATTGCTGATGCGAAATTCTTGGCTGGCGGTTATCCCGCAGAATACCCCGGAAGATTGTCCTCCGTTTTGGACATTACATCAAGAGAGGGCAAGCAAGTCAAAGGAAAGGGAGAAATCTCACTCCTCAGTAGCAAAATGATGTTGGAAGGGCCGTTCTATAAGGGCGCCTGGATTATATCCGGTAGAAGGACCTATTTTGATCTCATTGCAGACCGGTTCAATCAAGCAAGAGGAGAGGATCAGGACTGGAAATACTATTTTTGGGACGGCCAAATCAAGATTTTTAGCGACCTGAATTCCGAAAACAGATTGACGTTTTCGACCTTCGACGGGCGCGATGTCTTGAAGTTCTTCTTCGATGAGGAGAATTCTGATGAAAAGACAGATTTTAGCTGGGATTGGGGAAATAACGCTCCCAGTCTAAAGTGGCGGTTTGTTCCTAACGCAACGTTCTTCTCGGAATTTGTGCTGACACACTCGAATTTTGATTTTGACTTAAATCTGAAAACCACAGAGATTGACAGTGATGGAAACCAAGATGAAACAATCGCCAGCGCCATCAATCAAATTCGGGATTTTTCAGCCTCGGAGCAGTTGACATGGTATCTCTCTCCTAAGCACACCCTCAAAATGGGAGCGGCGATAAAGAATCTAAGCATGAAATTCAACTTTCATGTGGATAACGTCAATTTCTTTGACATCAAGCAAAGCCCTCACGTCCTCAGCGCTTTTTTTCAGGATAGATGGAAGGTCAATAACCTGCTCTCACTTCAACTGGGATTGCGGGGTGCCAAATATGAGTTACATGATAATATCTATCTCGATCCGCGTATCGGATTCAAATACTTGTTGTCTGAAGACTGGGCATTCAAGGGGAGTTGGGGCAGGTTCAATCAATTCCTTTTCACCGTCAATGATGAAGATCAAGTGCTTCAGATAGTCGATTTTTGGTTGCCGGTACCCGAAGAATTTGATGCGATCAAAAACCAGCATTTCATCCTTGGAATAGAAAGATGGTTCAATCCGGGATTTACCGGGTCGATTGAAACCTATTATAAACCCTATAGCAATGTCCTCACCAACAATCCTGGTAACGATCCTGGTATAGAGCTTGATGAATTCATAGCCGGTACAGGACGCGTGTGGGGATTAGAGTTATTTCTGAAGAAAACTACCGGAAAAGTTTCAGGTTGGCTAGGCTATTCATACTCTAATGTTGAACGACGATTCGATTTCAACGGCGATGGGAAGTTCGAAGAAACGGAAAACCAAGCGTCCGAGATTTATGCGCCGAAATATTCTAGACCACATTCGCTCAACTTGGTTGCCAGTTATCAGGTGAGTAAGAGAAATCGGGTGTCGCTGTCCTGGACCATGTCTAGCGGTCAACCGTACACACCGGTCGTCGGCAAAGTCTATCATGAGGACGGTGCACTGGATGATCCCTACGCGCGAGTTATCAGTATTCAGGGTAGACGGAATTCTTCCCGTTATCCGGCCTATATTCGAGGAGATATCGCATGGATCAGAGACATCTCCCCCTTTGGAGTAAACGGGAAATTTAAGCTTCAGGTCATCAATTTTACAAATCACTACAACTATCTAGTCTATCTTTGGAATCATGATAGTTCGCCTTCAGAAGTTCGATCCATCAGCATGTTCCCAATCATCCCGTCTTTTGGATTGGAATTCGAGTTCTAGGAGCAAAACCGTGCGAATTATAAGAATTTCGATGATTATGCTTTTGTCCACGATTTTTGTCTCATGCGAGCGAGAACTGGATGTTGCCGATTTCAGAGATGATTTCGGAAATTACCAACCGGAATTAAAAGTTACGGGGCGGCTTCGGCAGGATAATCCGGCAGATTCCATCATCCGGATAATAAGAACCGAGGCGATTACGGATTCCGATGTATTCGACGGAATTGATAATGACGGAGATGGGAGAATCGATGAATACGATGAAACCCTCCCGCTTATCCAAGATACGACGGCTATCGTCACAGTGACAAATTTGAAGTCGGGTGAAGAATACGAGTTTCAGTATGTTGAGTTGGCTGATAGGATTGTCATTCGGTTTCATGAAGATTCCTTCGGCGAAGGTGTCACAAATGAAATCCCTGATGGAGGCTACAAACCCAAGTCAAACCGTTTTCAGGTTGAACTCTACGCCCCATATCGAATTGAAGTCTATTCCAAAGCGTTCGATAAAACGATTACCGGTGTAACTACGGTTTATCCACCGGTTGAATTCATCGATATTGATACACTCTTGACCTTTGATGACGACCACATAACACTAAAGACCAATGATGAAAAGGCAATCTTTTGGAAATCGGATTTGAATGTAACTTCATACTTCGTTACAGTTGATGTATCGGAGCGCATCCATGAAGATAAACCGGGATCTGGATTCGTCACTTCAACTTCATACTCATCTTCATCATCCAGGGATAACGATCTGACGGAAAAGCATGGCATTTCTATCGGAAAAGAAAACTTCTTTGTGAGCCGGGCCTCAAATGCTGGCAAGGTCCTAAGAATCACGGTTGAAGCGCTCAGTCCGGAATATGGAAGTTATGTCTTTTCATCACTGCCATTGAATGATGCGCGAAGATCAAATCTTCGGGATCAAGACGGGAAACCTGTGATGGGTGCTTTCGGCGCTACCGCGGCGACAAGCGTACATGTGGCGATAGAGGAAGCTAGATGAGGCGAAGCGTTCGCATAATCTGAAGCCAATCTCGGAAGTACCGCTGTCATCTTCAGTTTTATAGGGCTTCGGTTGAATACATTTGTGACCTCCAAAATGCCGAAACATGGTCTTGCCACCTAATTCTCAAACAGGTTCTAAAGGAAGTGGGATTCGTATATAGCCATATACCGAATCTTTTGATAGAAAAGATAGGTGTGGGGGCGAGGTACTTTTGGCGAAGTGCTTTTTCTTTCCCCTATACCTTCCACTCACCACTTACTTACATTTAATGCCAATAGGGGGCTATCATGTACAAGCGAATAGTAACAACAGTCATCACAGCAATAGTGCTTGTTGCAGTAGGAAGCCTTGGTATGTATCTCTATATGGTATCTCCACCGATCCCAAAGGTGAGGAAGCCTGAAATGGCATCCCATAAAGAGTTGGAACCTGAAGTATCAGAAGCTATTCCTGATGTTACTGATATAGAAGTTGAGGAATTTCTAGCTATAGTTGAAGAATCAGAAACAGAGGAAGTATCAGTATCCCCCTATGGTTTTGGACCTTATCCTGAAGTGCCGTCAGATTACCCCGAGGAAGTAGCATGGGAACAAGATATACCTGAAGGCATGGGTAAACTCGCTGAGTTATTCGATAGAGTCTTAATTGAATTGTGGAATAGAGGAAACAAGGTTACATCTATCTCTGGTAACAGTTATAGAATGTACCCAAAATTACCAGACACTATTTATGTTACTTGGGGATACGACACAGATGAAGATGGGAATCAATCAAGGTATGCTAGCATATTATCGTCTGGTACAGGTGTAAGTGAGGAAACACTTGATTCTATTGTTGATACAGGCGTTGTACCACAAGGTATAACGGTGTTAGATTATGAGTCAGACTACATTGACCCATATGATTTTCTTAACCTTAAACGCTGAAAGATGAATTTACCCTCAAAAACTAGACAGTACATTAAGGTGGATTTCGGGCTGGCAAAACGGTCATGTTAGGAGTCATAATGTTGGTGGACTACGCTTGCACCAAGGACGTGTTGTGGCGAACTCAAAGAATCGTCATCGCGATAGGGATGAGTTGATTATCGCCGCTGCACAGATGAGCAACAATTTATTTCCCACCGTTCAAGCGAGGTGGAATCAGGAGGAAAAAGTGCGAGCAAAAAGATTTCATAGTTGTATAGTGCTGTTACTGTTGTCGGGAGGTTTCTGGACCGGGTGTGCCGCGAGAATCGTAGATGATTCACAACTCCAATATCTCGACCCGGAATTTACGGTTAACTCGCTCTTCGATCACGGTTTGGGCCTACTCCCCGTGGTTGCGGGGCAAGGCCAGGAGGGATTGCGCAGACCGTTAGCAGCAAAACTTGAAGCCCATCTTGCCACTCAATTGCCGGAGGGAAGATTTTATGGAGCAATTCAGACGCTCGATCTGATTAACGAAGCGAGCTTGACTGAAGACTATGCACAGATGATTGGTGACTACGAGCAAGCCGCGATCCTCAATAGGAGAACACTCCACGCAATTGGTAAAGCGACAGGAATTAGATACCTCCTGCACGTGAAACTCTTAGATCAGTCTCGTACCGAAAGATTAGCACCTGCGTTTCTATCTGACGAGGTCGTTAGCTTAGAGGGCAAAAACGTTAGTATCTTCGGACAGGTTTGGGATTGTGGGGTAGGTGACGTTGTTTGGGAGGGTACGGGCGAAGTTGCTGCCGAGGCGGAAGTTGAATTCCAATATGTAAAACATGACATTGATTATCTGGTGAGAATGGCGGCACATTCTTTCCTGAACAACCTTCCGGGCATTGCAATTCCTCGCACCAATTAGGCGAGAATTGACCATATTATCTGATGAAGGTATAAACACATGAGAATCACAAGCACTACCAATCAATCTCTTAATGTGGCTTGGACGTTAAGCATGGGAATCGCTTTGACCGTGTTGTGTTTTCTATTCCTCGGTTGCGGCGGGTCAACCCGGAACGATCCATATCGTATTCCCGAACTTAAGCCGACAGGTTCCGGCAAAACTACGGTTCCCCAAAAATCCGTCACGGAACCGTCGTCATTACCGCCGAGCGCCGAAGTTAGCCAAGGTCGACTTCGTCCGTTGGTTGAAACCTTCAAATCACAACAGCCACAGAATTTCAATGCACTTAACGCTACCACGGTTGGCAGAGCATACGGCCTCACGATCTTGTCCAACTGCGATTTAGATGTTTTGAAGGCGTTCATTGTTAAGGGATGGGCACCGATTGTGTCTTTACGCACTAGCGGACGCTCACGACTTTGGGCTATGGTCGGATACAGTCCAGCTGGTGAGGTTGTACTGGAGAACCCGGTGGACAATCGGAGGAGAACCTTGTCGGAAGGGGAATTCACAACTCAATGGGAATTGGCTTCGGCTACCAGATGCGCCCTAATCACACCGGGCAGGTTAGATCAAGCGAAAGTCCAGATGGCGCTAGATCGGTATCTTCCTCAATCCAAAGTCGAGCGGGTTAGAGTATCTCGGTCTACGCAAGGGCGCGCTCGTAACTGACCGTTTTGGTTCTTCGTCACGATTCGGACTGGAATCTGTGTGAAAGCAGTCATAATTCACACTGTTAAGATAAAATAGGGGACTGGTGTCCGATAGGAAGGAGGTTATGTAGATGACGAGAAATACCGTCCGAGGCATCTTTTATGCGCTCATGATAGGTCTCTGTGCTGCTTGGAACCAAGTCCGAGCAAGCGATGCGGAACTTTCGGAGATTCTTGTCGGGGAAGACCTCCGCTACGTAGAGATCGGCGGTAATTATCTGTGGTTTGCAACCAGCAACGGTGTTAGTCGATATAATACCGAAACCCAGTCATGGGATTCCTTCAGTATCAAAGATGGGCTAATCAGCAACGAGGTAAACTGTATCGCCGTTGAGTGGAAGGAAGGAGTTTTTCGCAAGACTCCAACCCAGCGTGTGTGGTTCGGCACCGACTCCGGTCTGTCGGTATATGATATGAAGAATAACAAATGGCAGAGCTATACCGTCAAAGATGGTTTGATTGCGAACAAAATCGAGTGCATCTCTGCGCGTCGTGATTGGATCTGGGTGGGTACGGAGCAAGGCGCAAGCGCCTATCGGCGCAAAAAAGATCGTTGGCAGTCTTATTCAACGTTTTCGGGCATCGCGTCTCCTTCAGTAACAGCCATTTATCACGATTCCGCCTATGTTTGGATTGGCACGCACAGTGGCTTGGCTAGGTATAACTATAAGCACAAACAGTGGGAACACTTCACGCGGCAAAGTAGCTCGTGGATCGGCGCTCGGGGTGGCAATCGCGGTGTGCCTCGTTCTCCATTGCCTAGCGAACAAATTAACGACATCCAAGGCAGCGGGGATGTCGTTTATATTGCTACGGGCAACGGACTTTTGAGGGTAACAAACAAGAAGTTCCGGAGTGGAGTCGATATTGCGAGAGAGGACAAGGCGTATTCGAAATTAAAACTCCCTGGGAAATACAACGCCGATCTGCGGACGAGAAGCCGACGATTGTCACGTGGCGCTAATGCCGCACAGCTACGCGCAGCTGGAGCGGAATTTGACAGAGCGCAGAAATCATTCTCACGCGCCGCGGCGGACGCCTGGGCTGCCCTAGGTTGGCAAATCTACCAGCCTTCAACAGTCGTTCAAGACAGGGAAAAACGAGGGCGGATATCAGATCGGATCCTCGCACTGCAAATCTCCGCGGGTCAGGTATGGATGGCTACCAATGCAGGGCTCTTAAAGTTCGACACAAAGATGCAGAGTTGGAATTGGCATCACCAAGAGATGGGGCTTGTGTCCGACCGGATTAGTTCACTGGGAATTACGGGAAACACAATCTGGATTGCCACCGACCATGGGCTATCAAGATTTGGAACACTTTCGGGCAACTGGATAAACTATGTGGCAGAGCGGGCACTTCCGTCGGCCGACGTATTGGCGATTGGAGAAGATACTGACGGAGTTTGGCTTGCAACTCCGAAGGCAATTAGTCTATTCAATCCGAACACGGAACGTTGGAAGACCTACACAAACGAAAACGGCTTGGGTGGTGGAAGGGTCGCGTGCCTAGATGTCGTTGGGAATTTTGTCTGGATCGGGACCGACCAAGGTATTTCACGGTTTGACAAATCCGATCAGACATGGATGTACTTCCGAGCAGCGAAGAGCGGGTTGGTGGCCGATGAGATCGCTACGACCCTAGTCGATGGAAAACAGATTTGGATCGGCACGCACCTCGGACTCAACAGATATGATAACACTACGGGAGAGTGGACCGCCTTTTCTACACGTTTAGGGTTGGCGGGCAATCGAATTACCGACCTCGCCGCTGATCCAAGCTATGTGTGGGTTGGCACCGAACAAGGGCTGTCCCGTTACAACAAATCGGCTGGGAGTTGGAACACGATTCCCGAATTGGGAACGGTTGCGATACTTGCAATTGTCCAAAATGACAAAACACTTGCAGTCTCAACGGAGCATGGAATTTATCTCCATGATGGCGAATTGCGTTGGCGTCGGCTTCAAATTCAACCGGAGCAGCCCAGTGATACCCTTGTTCTTAATGGAAATCTTCTCTGGTTGGGTGGATGGCGGCACCTGGTACGGCATGATATTCAATCCGGTCAGACCCGCAAGTTTACCGAAGAAGACGCCCAAGGGCTTTCTCGAGTGCGAGTACACGACATCAAGAACTCACTTCGCTATATTTGGGTCGCAACAGATGGAGGAATATACAGGTATAACAAGGCAGATAATACATGGTGGAGTCACACCCCAAGTCGAGCACGCGGCGCCACGGAAGTCCTCGCTGATCGAAACATATTGGCAATCGCTGTCGGGGACGAATTTCTCTTTTTCGGCACCCCAAGAGGGATTAGCAGGTACGACAAAATAGCGGATTCATGGCTGAACTATACCGAGAAAGACGGCTTAATCCATCGCTATGTTTCTAGCTTAGCTTGGGACGGAGAATTTCTGTGGGCTGGAACGCATGGCGGGTTGAGCAAATACAGTGTGGGCACTGACCTGTGGACTAACTTCACACGTGCCGACGGGCTGTGCGACAATCGCATAAATGCGATTGTCGCAGACAATAATGTGCTGTGGATTGCGACCAAAGCAGGTATTTCGCGTTTTGACGCACATGCGGGAACTTGGGAGACATTTACTACCGACGATGGGCTTCCGCACAACGTTGTCTGGACAGTGGCAATTGATGATGATAAGGTCTGGATTGGAACAAACAACGGCGCGGCAAGATACGACAGTTCAGAAAATAAGTGGCAAGTTTACACGACGGTTGATGGTCTGATTAACAATGTCGTCAATTCTATCAATATTGACGGCAAGTATATCTTCCTAACTGGCCCTTCCGGGGTGACGATTTTAGACACAGAGATTGGTTCCATATCCCCGTATTCACGCAAAGACGGTTTAATTGCTAGTGAAGCCAAAAGTATAGGATCTAAGGAGAAGTATCACTGGATTGGCACTATCGACGGTATCACACTCTACAACCAGATTACCGATCTTTCCCGCGACTTTACGGTGGGGGCAGGGTTGCCTTCCAACAACATACAGGTTGTTGCGGTCGATGACGATGAAATCTGGTTCGGTACGGACGCCGGATTAGCACGGCATCATTGGAGAAGTGGCGTCTGGACGGTCTATTCTGAGGCATCCACGGAGGTTGCCTCCACTCCCTTGGATTTAATGAGTAACAACGTGAAATCAGTGGTTGCTGATGGGGATGATTTGTGGGTTGGATCCCGAGTGGGATTGGCTCGTTATGACAAAATCTTGCATACTTGGTATGTCGCCGATTTGAGCTATGATCCGCTCAGAAACCTGGAGATCACTGAGACAGTTGAACTTAAACGAACCGTCGATAAGACAGTCGACGCTGTTGAGGAGGCGCTACAAGCAACATCGCCCACAACGGAACAAAAGGTTTACGTTGAATACAATCCTGATGTGGCGCAAGAAAAAGCAATGCAATTTCTCCATGAAGCGATAATTCAGAAGACTCCCACGCCGAATGATCCAATTTTCCCGTCTCCATTTTTGGACCTCAAGATTTCCTTGCCTTCGCACCCTGTAGTTCGCGTCATCGAACCAGTTTTAAGCACTCTCTGGATTGGCACAGAGGCGGGAGTCATCATTTATGACAAGGCGAATGAGGAGGTGATCGCGACGCATCCCTTGCTTCCGTGGGTGCGGGACATCAAATATCATCAGGGCAGAATTTGGGTGCTGTGCGATGACATGATTTCGATTCGAGATTTGAAAGCCGATTCATGGGTGCTTATATCAGGACGGCAATTGGTAGAGCAAACACGTGCTAAGACTTCCGTAGGCTACACTGAAAAGATTGAAACCGCTTCCGAAGACTGGGGTATTGTCGATTGTACAGCAATGGTGTTTGTGAACAATCAAATCTGGATCGGACGCGAAAGTGGGTTAAAAATCTTTAATGTGAATTTTCCACAATTCGAGTTGGCGTCCGAATTTGACATCCCGGAATACCTTCGGGAGGCAGAAATTACCGCGCTTGGTTTCGACGGACGCGACACTTGGATAGGAACCAGGAATGGACTGTATCAATACCATCCAAAGACTGGCGAGTGGACTCCCTACACCGTTCTAAACGGTATCGCCGGTAATGAGATAAGTACCATAACTGCAGGCGATAAGCATGTTTGGGTTGGCACGGCAGGTGAGGGGCTTAGTCGGTACGACAAATCACAACAGGAATGGGTGAGTTTTAGGCTTGAAGACGGTGTAGCGGACAACAACATCCGCAGCATAGCGCTTGATGGGAAGTACATTTGGATTGGTACGTTCTCGGCGGGAGTTTGCCGTTACGACCTGACGACTGAACTCTGGACGACCTATCAGACAGCAGATCAGCTCGCGCAAAGATAAACCAACCGTGCGTATCCAAATGTTGGCCGGAATGAAGCAGGTGAGTGAAAAACTGGTCGAAGGTGCAAAAGCGAGTTAGGACGGAGGACGATGAGAGGTGGGGATACAACGCATCTTCAATCGGCAAAGCGTAAACAAGCTCCTGACAATTTAGTGACATATCCTTCCCTTTCAAACGCCTTCCTGAGCCAGCGTCCACGCAGATTTCGAATCGCACTCACCTCATGGCTGCTGTCTCTGTTGTGCAACCTCTTGATTCTTTATCTTTTCACATTACTCCCGCAACGCTACCCAGAGACTTCCGATGATGCGCTACAGGTGGACATGGTCATCGTGCCGACTGAACGGTCACCGAAAGCTCTCGTTACCCCACGTTCGAGGTCGGCTCGCTCTAGCCAACCCATCAAAATGACTCCGCCACAGCAACGCTCCGCTCCGTCACCTGCCGTACCGCTCGTCACGTACGCGCGTCCCGCTGAACGAGTTCCACACGAACCAATGCTAACATCCCACGACGAGCCAATGCCGGTAGAGACCCATCAAATTAGCATTGATCTGAACGCTCGCTTAACTGATTCCATTCCAAATGCAACTGTGCGTTCCGAAGTAGAATCTGGACGAAAGATGAGCCTTTCTGTTGACACTCCGGCTCGAAAAGAGGGCTGGCTGGAGAAGTTGCGGGGAGAAATCGGACCCCCGCCGCAGGCTCAAGTGAGCGGCTCCGGCAGAGAAATGCAAGGTCATTATCACGTTGCTACCGTGCAGCACGATGACGCTGTCGATTCTGTCCGGACCAAAGTACTGAGTCGACTAGTGGGAGCGATGAATCGCTGGACAAAAGTGCGCACGAAACTGCTCCCGGGGTACACGCTATTAGCAGACCCGGAAATTCAGCGTATTCCACTGGTGTACATAACGGCGACAAGTGCATTCGCCTTTTCCGAACAGGAGCGTGCCAATCTGAACACATACCTTCAAAACGGTGGGACACTCCTTTTTTCCGACCTCTCACAGGACTGGGGAAATGAGGGCGCAATCGCAAATTCAATCCGCTTTGAACTCTGGAAAATATTGGGCGAAAACGCAGGTTTTCATCCTGCCGAACCGGGAGAGCCAATCTGCAATAGTTTCTTTGAATTCAAGAAGGGCCCACCGCTGGTAGAAAAGAAACGAGGACAATTCTATGTACTGCGACTGGATGGGCGGATTGCCGTATTCTATGATGCGGCAGGAATAGGCTTGAAGTGGATGGAAAATGACGCCGACGAGAAGTGGATGCGGTGGGGAGTTAACCTAATTATGCATACGCTTGCTGCTTCGAGATAACCACCTCAGATTCGCAATCTTGACCTGATGCGGTAAGACCGAGATTAGGACAGCATCATCTGGTGGGATTTGGTGAAGCAGCGGCGGCGGACAATATGGACGACGATTGAAGCACCAATTGCCGTGGACGCTACCAACATTAGCATCACGAGAATTTGGTACTTGATGGCGGTCAGCGGCTGAGTGCCCGATAGAATCTGGCCAGTCATCATGCCCGGTAGCGAAACTAACCCAACCGTCATCAGCGCGTTGATTGAAGGAATCATCCCCGCTTTGATGACTGCCCGAAGAATGTCGCCGGTTGCCTCTTGATAGGTAGCGCCCAAACATAAAGCCAACTCGATTGTATCAGACTCTTTCCGCAGATCCGAAAACAGCCGGTCCAAAGAAATTGATATGGCGTTCATGGAGTTGCCGATGATCATGCCACCGAGTGGGATAAAATATTGCGGGGTGTACCACGGCTTGACTTGCAAGATTGCGCCGGTCACGACAAAGGCAACAATCATATAACTTACAACCATGGATACAAAGGTAGGCGTAAAAACATGGACTTTTTTCTCTTTAACGCGTCCGCTGATTGTCTGTGCCGCCCAGAAAATCATCCACGTATAACAGAGAATTACCAAATACGGATTCTTGATGTCAAAGATGAACTTGAGAATGTATCCAACCAGAAATAGTTGGGCAAACGTCCGCAAAGTTCCCCAGGCAAGGTCTTTCTCCAACCTCAACTTGAAAAGGAGAGATCCGACACCGGCAACCACAACAAACGCCACGCAGAATACCAACTGAAGTGGAGTGATCTCGATAATATTCATGCGGATACCTCTTCTAACCTATCCGGTTGGAGGAGAAATCTTCGTGAATTTGCCCGCTTGAGCGTAAAATCGAGATGAGTCACAAGAATGATGCTAATCCCATTTTCGATATTCAACCGTTCTAGGGAATCTTCAACAATCTCCTTGGACTGTTGGTCAAGCGCCGATGTTGGTTCATCGCACAGAAGGATTTCAGGCTTGACAAGCAGCGTGCGAATCAAGGCAATTCGCTGTTTTTGCCCCACGGAAAGATTCATTGCGTCATCACTCAATTTAACGCCTTCAAGTAGAAACGTCGCCATCCACATCTGTTTTTCATCCTGGCCGTGCAACTTTTGGGTGCCTGCCGAGCGGAATTGGAACGGGAAATAAAAATTGTCTTCGACCGAGCCGGGAGTCATTATAGGAGTCTGCTGGACATAGCCGATTTTACGTCTCAATGAAGTGACTTCATATGTCACAATCGGTTTGCCATCAATCAGAACCTCCCCTGCTGTGGCTTCTTGTAGGCGATTCATCAGGCGCAATAAACTGGACTTACCGACTCCGGATGCTCCCTGAACGAGGATGAATTCCCCTGTATCTACCACTAGATTGATACCCTGAAATAGAGGAGGTTTCCCATCGTGGGCCAAAGACACATTTCTCAATTCGATTTTCATGTTGGGTCACGGAGTTGCACCCTTACTGATCGCGACAAGCGTCACAAAGCGTATTCCGCATTTACATTCTCAACGTAATTAAAAACTTCGTCCGCTTGCTTCGATAAACGGTTGCAGCTCTTCAACCAGCCGTAGGAATGTGTCAGGGCTAAGCGATTGCGCACCATCGGAAAGCGCCTGATCGGGATTAGGGTGCATTTCGATCATGAGCCCGTCCGCGCCTGCGGCGACAGCAGCCTTTGCCATGGACGGAACAAATTCCGAATCTCCGGTGCCGTGACTCGGATCCGCAATGATGGGCAAATGACTCATTTTCTTGATTACGGGAATTGCATTCAAATCGAATGTGTTGCGGGTCGCCGTTTCAAATGTGCGAATACCTCGCTCACATAGCAAAACGTTGTAGTTGCCGCCAGAGAGGACATATTCGGCTGAAAGCAAGAGCTCATCCACCTTAGACATCATGCCGCGCTTAATCATGACCGGCTTTTTGGCCTTTCTCAGGCGTGAGAGAAGCCCGTAATTCTGCATGTTCCGCGCTCCAATCTGGATGATGTCGGTATACTTCTCCACAAGTTGCAAATCGTAACTATCAAGCAATTCGGTGATAATCAACAACCCGGTTTTGTCTCGCGCTTCGGCGAGGTATTCCAGCCCTTCTTCTCCGAGTCCTTGAAAACTATATGGAGACGTACGCGGTTTGAAAGCGCCGCCCCTCAAAATCTGCGCACCGGACTCCTTGACGGTTTCGGCTGCTTCCAAGATTTGCGCGCGGCTTTCAACGGAGCATGGTCCCGCCATCAAGATCATGCGATCGCCGCCAATCTCAAGATTGCCGATACGAAAAACACTTCGCTCCGACCTATATTCCCTGCCCGACAATTTATAGGGTTCAAGAATCGGCACAACTTTATCAACAGCGTGCATAGACTCTAGCTGCTGGAGCTCGTACTTGCCGCGTTCATCCCCGATTGCCGCAATGACAGTGCGCTCTGTTCCTTGAATCGGGTGGGGCGTGTACCCGAGCTCCTCAATTCTGGCAATGACGGCATCAATGTATTTCTGCTCCGTCTCTGCACTCATAACAATGACCACTTTTCCTATCTCCTGTGTGTTTTAAGGGTGAGTTGTAGGTGGTTTTCTCAACAGAGCCGGAATCCTGTCGTTGCCGAATTCTAACGTTCTAGGACTCTCGCGCTCCTTTTTGTCGTATCGAAACCCTTTGCTATTTCGGACGGGATTTTGACACAGCCGAGATTAGTATCGGTTTTCGATCAACAATTCCAGTTATCAATCTTACGATTCAATTTAGTTTTGCGATTCATCAACTTTTGGCTATCGACTGCATTAATTCAAGCAATTCGGGACTAATACAATTTCTGTAATTGTTTAGACCATCAATCTATATCGACGATGTCGGTTTGCAGTAGTGCAATTCATGGCACGTCCGCTCTGGGCATGTAAACTCCTGATTAGTCGGAATTAGCATTGTACTTCCCTACTCGGTGCGTTCCTTGCCTGCTCGGTCTGGATTGGCAAATCCAGACCGGTGGACTAAACAGTTACCAATTTCTCTAGAATGGCAGCGCAAAACTCGCAAACGGCGCGAATTGAAGTCGCGATTCGGAGATTGAATAATCTCGATCGCGTTCCTTGTTCAGTCACTCGATCCTACGGGGCGCTTCACTGTGTAACAGCTAAAGTCCTAACGAAATGATTGTTTCACTCTATGCACTATTATTCAAGAGAAATGGTATTTCCCGAAGAAAATTACGGAGGTAGTTCACCATTATAGAATAACATATCTGTTGGCTAGTTACAAGAACACGCGGAAATGTTTAACCGAACATGATTCAGTATGAAATATTAAGAATATTAATCCATTTTCGGGGCGAAATCAAAGTGAGTGGGGTGGCGGAATTATGCAATTTCTGAGGGCGTTGTACGCGAATCTTCCAGTGGGCGCTGCCTTTCTTTTGACTTGACTTTCGGGACTGCTTTTGCTAAAATAGCATTGGGATAGCGCCGAATTTATATTACGTAAATTCTCTGCTGCTTCATAATTGGAATTTTATTTGAGAACCTACCGGAATACGGTCCGTCCAAAGGTAGCCCACGCCTTCCCTGTTTTCCTCACGAAGTCGATTCGTTACGAGTATTCGGGGCGCCCATATCCAGGACATGCATTCTGTTTGCTACCAATGTGATATCCATGGCAAAGGGATTGTCCTGTTGGATTAGACATTGGTGAGTGGGAAAGCCGCTGAGGCAGTTTTCCGGTCAAACTTGCCGTGCCACGTTTTCGGAGCAATCTCCGGCAATTTGCCAAGTTTAGTGGGAAACCGCGCAATTATGAATACGGAATTGTTTTCACATGCCATATCGTGTCGGCCGTAGGAGGGGTTGTATGTCACATGAATTTGTGCCCGGTCTTGAAGGGGTACCGATCGCTGAATCCGCAATCAGTTTTGTAGATGGGCTAAAGGGAGTCTTGGAATACCGAGGCATCCGCATACAAAATCTTGCCGAACACAGTACGTATGAGGAAACTGCTCATCTGTTGCTCAAAGGCGATTTGCCAGATCAAGCAGCGCTTGATAATCTAATCCATGAGTTGGCTAACCACCGAAAGCTCGAATCGCAAATCATTGATTTAATTAGATGTTTGCCCGAATACGGACATCCCATGGATGCCGTGCAAGCGGCAATTGCAGCCTTGGGCATGTTTCATCCTGCTAAAGATGTCTCCAATGTTGCGGAAAACCACCTTTCTTGTATTCGCTTGATTGCCAAGCTTCCTTCCGTCGTTAGTGCGTTTGAGAGGTTCCGAAACGGTGCTGAAATTCGTTCCCCTCGAGAGGACCTTGGACATGCCGCCAATTTCTTATACACACTTACGGGTGAGGAGCCCAATCATGTAAGCGTAAAGGCTCTTGACGTGTGTCTAATATTGCATGCCGACCATACGATGAATGCCTCAACGTTTAGCGGGCGCGTGACAGGATCCACGTTGGCGGATCCGTACACGGTAGTCAGTTCGGCGGTTGGCACGCTGTCAGGACCATTACACGGCGGTGCAAACGAACAGGTGCTTGATATGCTCAGTGAGATTGGATCGGTTCAAAATGTGGAAACCTATATTGAGAAAAAGATGGCGAACAAAGACCGAATCATGGGCTTTGGGCACCGTGTGTATAAGACTAAAGACCCGCGCGCGATTATCCTGAGACGCCTGGCAGACGAAATGACGGAGGAGCACGGATCGACCGAGTTGTATGAGATAGCCTTGAGGGTCGATGAAATCGTCACTGATAGGTTGGGTGAGAAGGGAATATTTGCAAATGTTGATTTCTACTCAGGTATCGTTTACGATGCTCTGGGGATCCGGCCAGATGCTTTTACTCCAATCTTTGCCATGGGGCGAGTCGCTGGATGGCTTGCGCACTGGTTGGAGCAACTTATCGACAATCGAATCTTTAGACCGACCCAAATATACGCAGGGGAACACGACATTCCATACCTTCCGGTGGAGCAGCGCGGCGGAAAATCAAGCTAGAATGAGGAACAACAGTGATAGAATTTGAAAAACTTCAGGTGCCTGCAGAAGGCGAAACAATCAGTAAAGTAAACGGACGGCTAGAAGTACCGAGTCAGCCGATAATTCCGGTCATTGAAGGCGACGGTATCGGACGTGATATTATGAAAGCCACGCGCCAAGCGATCGACGCCGCAATTGAATCAGCGTATGGAAGCGAAAAACGTATCGTGTGGTTTGATGTTTTTGCCGGCGAAAATGCAAATGCCGAATATGGTGAATGGCTGCCGCAGGACACCTTCAATGCTATCAAACATTTTCGTGTTGCCCTGAAGGGCCCATTGACAACACCGGTGGGTGGCGGATTTCGAAGCTTAAACGTAACGCTGCGCCAAGTATTGGACCTGTATGCCTGTGTTCGTCCGGTGCGCTATTTTCAAGGCGTGCCAGCTCCTGTTACTCACCCCGAAAACATGAACGTCGTGATTTTCCGTGAGAATACCGAAGACGTTTATGCTGGCATCGAGTGGGCGAAAGGAACGCCCGAAGCCAAAAAGGTGATTGACTTTCTTCACGCCGACATGGGCGTGGAGGTGCGTGAAGATTCCGGGATTGGCATTAAACCCATTAGCGTATTCGGTACAAGCCGCCTTGTGCGGATGGCGATTCAGTACGCTATCGACCACAACCGTTCCAGCGTCACCTTTGTCCACAAGGGCAATATCATGAAGTTCACCGAAGGCGCCTTTCGTGATTGGGGCTATCAGGTTGCGGAGGATGAGTTCATTGATACGACAATCACCGAAGACAATGTCTACGACGATCATGATGGGAAAGCCCCGGATGGAAAAATCGTCGTGAAGGATCGGATTGCCGACAGTATGTTACAGCAAATCTTGACGCGAACTGCCGAATATGATGTAATCGCTACGCCAAACCTGAATGGCGACTACCTCTCCGATGCTTGTGCAGCACAGGTAGGTGGTATCGGGATGGCGCCCGGCGGAAATATTGGCGACGAGACTGCGCTTTTTGAAGCAACTCACGGCACCGCTCCCAAATATACCGATCAGGATGTCGTCAATCCAAGCTCGTTGATTCTCTCCGCAGTGATGATGCTTGAGCATCTCGGTTGGCAGGAGGCAGCAGATTTGGTCATCCATGGGCTTGAGCAAACAATTCTGCAAAAGCGCGTGACTTACGACCTTGAACGGTTAATGGACGGAGCGACGAAAGTGCGTACTTCTGAATTTGCCGCCGCAATCATTGAAAATTTCACGGCTTGATTAGATGTGATTCTGTGGTACTTTTTCTGAATGGAGGAACGCGTGGGTAGAAAGAAAATCAGTGTTATTGGCGCGGGAAATGTCGGCGCGACAGCAGCGTTTCTGGTTGCTCAAAAGCAACTTGGCGATGTCGTGATGGTGGATATAATCGACGGCATTCCGCAAGGCAAAGCCCTTGACATGGGACAAACCGCGCCAATTGAGGCTTTTGACGCGAACATCACGGGAGCAGTCGATTTTGACGCTACTGCCGGGTCGAATTTGGTGATTATCACCTCGGGTTCTCCTCGAAAGCCGGGTATGACTCGCGAGGATCTCTTGCAAACGAACGCCAACATTGTTGGGAGCGTCACGGAAAATGTAGTGAGGCGCTCACCGGATTGTGTAATCGTCATGTTGACCAACCCACTCGACATCATGACCTATCATGCGTGGAAGGTTTCGGGATTTCCCGCTCACCGCGTTGTTGGACAAGCTGGCGTCCTTGACTCGGCACGATTTCGGTATTTTATTTCGCTTGAATTGGGTGTATCTGTCGAGGATATCCACGCGCTCGTTCTTGGCGGACACGGCGACACCATGGTACCTCTTCCCCGCTATACGACGGTTAACGGTGTTCCAATCACTCAACTCATTCCCCCCAACCGGATTGAAGAGATGGCGCAGCGGACTCGTGATGGCGGCGCCGAAGTGGTCGATTTGTTGAAGACAAGTGGGTATTACGCTGCGGGGGCTTCTCTCGCTGAAATGGCGGAAGCCATAATCCTTGATAGGAAACGTTTGCTTCCCTGTTCAGCGTATCTTACAGGACAGTACGGCATTGATGACCTGTATATAGGAGTCCCAATTAAGCTTGGCGGCGGCGGCGTTGAACAGGTTATCGAAATCGACCTGACTGATGACGAGCTTCAGGCATTACAAACATCTGCCAAGACGTACCGCGAAGGAATTGCTCTCCTGAGCAAGTAATTGCTTCGGTTGCGGGAGATGACACCTGAATATTGTGCTGTAAAATCATGTAGGGTTGTCTTGGATAAGAGTTCGAGCAGGACGCGATGAGTTACGGAGGCTGAAGAACAAGAATGGCGGAACTCGCCGATATTGAAAACGAATTTATCCGCGAAGAGATTGAGGAGTTTCTTGAACGACCCGATGAAATAGAACGGACGATTCAGGCGTTCACCCATGCTACCCCCGAGATGCAAGCGATCGCCGCAGCGCTAATTGACGGAGACAATGATGCGGTGGACGAATTGACCAAAGAAGCCTTGGATGTCGGGACTGAAGCGCTGGAAATTATGGACGACGGACTCATTTCCGGCATGGGTGTTGTTGGCATAAAGTTTCGGGAAAACTTCATATTCGTGCCAGAGGTGCTTGCTTGTGCACGTGCAATGAAGGCAGGTATGGCGTACGTTGAGCCCATATTGTCCGCTTCCGGGGTCGAACCCGTCGGAACGGTAATCATGGGAACAGTGAAAGGCGACCTACACGATATTGGGAAGAATCTTTGCATTATGATGTTACGCGGTGCCGGCTTTGTTGTTCACGACCTGGGCGTAGATACTTCGGATGATGAGTTCATTGAGGCATTCGAGGAGTATGATGCGAAAGTGTTGGGGATGTCTGCCCTGTTGACGACCACTATGCCAAATATGGGTAAGACAATCGAAGCGTTTATTGACGAGGATCTTCGTGAGGACGTTAAAATTATGGTCGGTGGAGCCCCCGTGACACAGGAGTTTGCCGATGATATGGGCGCCGACGGGTACGGCAAGGATGCCCTCGCATGTGTGGCATTGGCAAAGAGATTTGTTGAAGAAGAGGATGAGGAAGAGTTCTGAAATTCGTGACGGTGCATAATGCAGAAAATCGACAAGAAAGAATACCAGAAACGACTTGACAGAATCACTGAAATGTTTGAGGACATGGTGCTGCATGCGGATGAGCAATCCACGTATCGGTGCCCCTACAAGAATCGTTTCGATCAATGTACAGCAAAATTCGGGTGTCGCAATCAACGCAAGCCACCTACCAAAGGTGATTTACTTCTATGTGGCGGAGATGACCGCATAGATTATCGAAGTGCCTGGGAAACGGAATCCATAGAAGGCGCTCATCTTGAGGACATTGAGTACGGCATGGGTACAATAGAACACGATGGAAAAGCCCGGAAATTATCGTCCGGAAAAACCATCTTTGATTATGCTGATGAGCTTGCTGTTCAAGTGCCAACATCCTGTTTTCGAACCGGACAATGCCATGAGTGTATCGTTGAGGTAAAGTCGGGCATGGAGGCTTTACGCCCTCGAAATGAGGTAGAATCGTTTCTTCGAGGGGACCACCGTCTGGCTTGTCAGGCAGTGGTTCAGGATCCTGACGTTGATATAGTATTCACTCCATTGAGGCGCACGCCCAAAATTCTCACCCTGACAGATGATAAACCGATAAAGCTTAATCCGTTAGTTACCCGCCGGGGCGATAGTGTTTATTATGACGGCGAAAACATCGACAGATATCGGGGCCACCTTTATGGCTTGGCTATCGATCTCGGTACGACGACCATCGTCGTTGATTTGGTTGATTTGGAAACCGGAAAAAGCGTTCACGTCAGTTCGTTTGAGAACCCGCAGCGGTTTGGCGGAAGTGATGTGATGCATCGCATCTCATACGACGCCGAATTCGGAGGAGAGTTGCGCAAAGCGGTCATTAATGCACTTAATCACGAAATCTTGGAGATGGGAGAACGGCTTGGTTTTGTTCGTCAAGAAATCTATGAGATTGTCTTGGTGGGCAATTCGACCATGCGGGACATCTTCTTCAAGCTCGATGTGCAGAGCATCGGTCAAAAACCTTACAAATCCACAATAGAACACGAATTTCTGAAGGGTGAGCGCGAGACGACTTCACTCATTGAGAAAACGCGGCGTATAGGAATTCGCGCCAACCCGAGAGCCGTTGTTTACGGTTTGCCTCTGATTGCAAGCCACGTTGGCGCCGATGTTGCGGCAGATCTTGTGGCAATTGATATCGCCTCACAGGATGAGGTGGTGATGCTAGTCGACGTTGGTACCAACACCGAAGTGGTTGTGGGACACGCAGGCAGGTTGGTGGCAGCTTCCTGTCCGGCGGGACCCGCTTTTGAGGGCGGTGGGATTGAATACGGCATGCCCGGATACGATGGCGCCATAGAGTCTATTCATTTAAACAACGGTCAAACTGACTATCGGACTATTGGCGGTGTCGTACCCCAAGGCATCTGCGGATCCGGCTTAATCGATCTTCTGGCAGAGCTCCGCAACAACAATCTAATGACGCCCATGGGCGTTTTCACGGAAAAGAAACAGCGCAAGATAGCAGTTATTCCCGAACATGGAATCACTTTGTCACGTGATGATGCCAGCAATCTTGCCCAAGCGAAAGCCGCGAATTATTGCGGTCAATTCATCGTAATGCGAGAATTCGGTGTTAACCCGGCGGATGTGAAGAACCTATATTTGGCCGGCGGGTTCGCCAACTTTGTTGATGCGCGCAACGCAATCGACATCGGATTCTTGGCGCCTGTAGCCGACGAGCGTATTGTCAAGATTGGCAACGCGGCGGTACAAGGGGCTAGGGAAGTGTTGCTGTCGCGGGAGAAACGTGAGTCAATCGAAGATTTGGTCAAAAAGATTGAGCACGTCGAATTGGAGACTACGCCGGATTTCTTTGAAGTGTTCGTCGAGGGCTGCCAGTTCAAACCGATGCCAACGGAGTTCGTGTAAGTGACGTGTGGGGGCATATCTGATGAATACGGCCCACGAGCAGGCAGGTGCTTGGCAAAAGCGTCCGCTGCGCCAACTGCTTGAGGAAACAGATACATTTGTTACTTGCGTCGAACTGGTGACCTCGCGCGGCGTAATCACGGATCGCAATGGCAGACGCGTACTCGATTTGGCTAGGAAGCTCACCGAACACCCGCGCATACATGCGCTAAGCATTACCGATAATCCTGGCGGCAACGCCATGCTCAGCGCCGACACGCTTGGAACGGATCTTATCTCGCGAGGCCAGGAAGTTGTTATCCACCTGTCGTGCAAAGACTGGAACCGCAACGCTCTCCAGAGTCGCGGCTGGCAGCTCGCGAGCGAGGGATTCAACAATGTGCTCGCTTTGTCTGGTGACTATCCCAACGATGGCTATCAGGGACACGCAAGCCCGGTTTTTGACACCGATTCGGTTGGTCTGCTCAGGATGTTCTCGGATATGAACGCCGGGATGAGCGTTGCGACTGGAAAAAAAAAGGAAGTACTAAAACGCACCAACTTCTATCTCGGCGCCGTAATTAACAACCACAAACGCTATGAACGTGAGGTGATGCCGCAGTATTTCAAGCTTGCAAAAAAGGTGGAAAACGGAGCAACGTTTATCATCAATCAGATTGGCTACGACTCACGTAAGCAGGACGAGTTATTGAAGTATATGTCAATGCACGGTATCAACGTGCCGGTGCTTGGCAACGTCTACGTGTTGAGTCGAACGGCGGCGCGGTACTTTAACGCTGGGAATATCCCGGGCGTTACCGTAACCGACGATTTGCTAAGACTGGTTGAAAAGCAAGCCAAGTCGCGCGATAAGGGCAAAGCCTTTTTCTTAAACTTTGCTGCGAAACAGTGTGCGGTTGCGAAGGGGTTGGGCTATCGCGGCGTCTACCTCGGTGGGCATCTGCAATACAAGGATTATGAGAAAATTCTGCAGATAACCGATGAAATCGGCGCCGATGACTGGAAGGAGTTCGCGAAGGAAATCCGTTTCGGTTACGCCGACGAATTCTACTTCTTCGAACCAGCGCCAGAGACGGGGCTCAGTTCAACCGAAGTCAACCGAAGCTACCTCTTTTCGAAACGGCCTGAAGCCCTACAAGCGGCAAGGCGGGACCTGTCATTGGGCTACAAGGTAAACAGAGGTTTGCACGGAGCGGCATTTGAAGAAGGAACGCTTGGCTTCAAAGCCGGACAGAAACTTTTTCGGGCGGTTGACAAAGCCGGCGTTCCCGTACAGAACGCCGTGCATGCAGCCGAACACGCCATTAAAGCAGTGATGTTTGATTGCCGTGATTGCGGCGATTGTTCGTTGCCGGAAATCGCTTTTCTCTGCCCCGAATCTCAATGCGTAAAGAACCAGCGTAACGGCCCCTGCGGCGGCACACGTCAAGGAAAATGTGAAATTGGCGAAAAGGATTGCATCTGGGGACGAGCCTACGAGAGGCTGAAAGCCTACGGCGAAGAGGAAAGCATGATGGAGGGACCGGCAATCTTCAAGAACGGCATGTTGAAGGGGACAAGCGCGTGGGCAAACACGTTTTTGGGACGAGATCATCACGCCCGCAAGAAATAAGATGACGGTTCATTGCGTGTTCACATGAGATGGTCCAATTGCGAACCTAAGTATCCATCGTAGCTATGCATATCTAACACATCATGAAAATGAACGGCAGAGAATTTATTATCATTGGCGAAAACGTCCATACCACGCGCGTGGTGCTGCGAAAGGGCAAACTGGTCACCAATAACCCTGACGGTGTTGAATCCGTTCGTTATCTTGACGCCGGGAAAAAGCGACGCTATTTGACTATCCCCGAAGATGTAAAAAAAACTCAGGATTATGAAGAGGGGCGGATCAAACACGTAAAGATCGCCGTTCAGGCGGCGATGAACGGCAAAGGTGCCGAAGCGTCTGAAGGTCTACATTACGTGCATCGACTGGTCCAACGCCAAGTGGATGCTGGCGCCGATTTCATGGACTTGAATGTTGATGAAATCTCGCTGCGTCCTCAGGAACAGAAAGAGGCGATGCAGTGGCTGGTGCGAACAGTGCAAGAAATGTGTCCCGTACCGCTATCCGTGGATTCATCGAACGTCGAGACTATTCAAGCGGGGTTGGCAGCTGGCGATGGGAGAGCCGGTCGAATGCTGCTGAACTCTGCGTCTTTGGAACGACTTGAGGCGTTGGATCTCGCGAAACAGTATGACTCGCAGGTCATCGTGACGGCAGCGGGAGAATCCGGCATGCCGCAGGACGATGCAGAACGAATCGCCAACGCTTCTCGCATGGTGGACGCCGCTCTGGATAGAGGCATCTCGATTGAGGACATATTCATTGATGTTCTCATATTTCCAATTTCGGTTGACAGTGCGTTCGGCGTCCATGCCTTTGACACAATTCGCCAACTCCGCGCCAAGTATGGCCCCGACATTCACATTACCGGCGGCTTTAGTAATGTGTCCTTCGGCTTACCGTGTCGCCGCATCGTCAATGATGCTTTTATGTGCTTGGCGATTGACGCCGGAGCGGATAGTGGAATTATCGATCCGGTCACCAGCCGACCATCCAAGGTGTTCTCCGTTGACAGGGAATCGCGAGCGTATCAGCTCGCTGAAGATATGCTGCTTGGGCGCGATCGATTTTGCAAAAACTTCTTGCGGGCATACCGCAAAGGGGAATTGGAAGTTTAACTCGATGGCGACGTATCAGATACTCTACTGGAAGCATATTCCGGCTCAAGTCAGAGCCTTTGAAGGGAAAAAGCCGATTTCTCAGCCCATGCCCCATCGATTTCAGACCGACATTGATCGGACCGCTATGAAGGAAGGCTTGACCGGAACCGACGAGTATCTCGACCAATGGCAATGGACAGAAAAACGCCAACGACTAGGTGATGCCCGCGACGTTTTGCAGGAATTAGTCAAGGAGCTCGAATCGGAATACGACAGCAGAGCTCACTGAGCCGGATTATCGTGATCAATAATGCGGAGCTAGCGAACCATAGGCATATCACAACCGCTCAGAATCCACATTCAACTAGCAAGCCAAAAATCATCATAAGGATTGGAAACATTCAAGAATTGATATAATTCAGGGAGTCTGCCGATTATGGATACAACGATTCAATCCATTTTGGAGAAAGCGTTAGCCGGTGAGCGCTTAGACTTTGACGATGGTCTAACCCTCTTCAAGAGTACCGACCTAATATCCATAGGGAGCGCGGCTGACGTTATTCGCCAACGCAAACACCCGGACAGCGTAATTACTTATGTAGTTGATCGCAACATCAACTACACAAACTGGTGCTATGTGGATTGCGATTTCTGTGCCTTCTACCGGCATAAGAATGACCCTGATGCTTATGTTATGGAACGAGAAGAGTTGGGGCAGAAGATTCAAGAGACCATCGATCTGGGTGGTGTGCTTATCCTCATGCAAGGTGGCTTGCATCCCAAGCTGAAACTCGATTGGTACGAAGATCTCCTCCGCTGGATTAAAGAAAACTATGAGATTCACATTCATGGGTTCTCGCCCCCGGAACTTGATTGGTTCGCAAAAATCAACCGACTCAGCCTTAAGGAAACATTGACGCGACTGCGGGATGCGGGGCTGGATTCGATACCTGGCGGCGGCGCGGAAATTCTTACCGATCACGCTCGAGATGAAATCAGTCCCAAGAAGTGCACGGCGGATGAATGGCTGGAGGTCATGCGGCAAGGGCATTACGTGGGCTTGAAGTCAAGTGCGACCATGATGTATGGGCACGTCGAAAGTTACGGCGAACGTGTCGAACATCTTGTTCGCCTCCGTGAGTTACAGGACGAGACCGGAGGATTCACTGCATTCATCTGCTGGTCGCTCCAACCCAACAACACTCGAATGGACTATATCCCTCCCGCTGGCAGTTTCGAGTATCTCAAAACGCTGGCGATTTCCAGACTCATGCTTGACAATTTTGACAACTTTCAATCTTCATGGGTGACTCAAGGACCCAAAATCGGTCAGTTGTCGCTTAAGTTTGGCGCAAACGACATGGGCGGAACGATGATCGAAGAGAATGTCGTGAGCAAGGCGGGAACTGTCTACTGCATGCCCATTGAGGAGATTGAAAGGACGATTACAGATTTGGGATTGATGCCGAAGCGGCGGAATTTCTTTTATGAATTGCTCAATTGAGGTTTGCAGAACAATATTTAGAATCTGAGTTTTTCATAATAGACCATACCTGGAGGACTTATGACGCAAAGTGTCGTGACAGAAACTAACCTGACCGGCGTACCACTTTTTAACAGAGGAAAAGTGCGGGATCTCTACGATCTGGATGACAAACTCTTGATGATTTCAACAGATCGGATTTCGGCGTTTGATTACGTCCTCCCGGATGGCATCCCGTGTAAAGGCAACGTTCTGACCGCATTGTCAGAGTTTTGGTTCGATAACACGAATTCAATCGTGGACAACCACCTGATTACTACAGATGTCGGGGCGTATCCTGACGTATTGAAACCGCATACTGACGTGATCAAGGGTAGATCCATGTTGGTGCGCAAAGCTGATAGAATTGACATCGAATGTGTGGTACGGGGTTACATCACCGGATCAGCGTGGTCGGAATACAAGGTAGACGGCACGGTTTGCGGCGAGAAATTACCAGAAGGTTTGCGTGAATCCGATCGATTGCCTCAGCTCATCTTTACCCCTGCCACGAAAGCGGAGGAGGGAGAACATGACGAGAACATCTCGATTGCGAGGATGGAGGAGTTAATCGGAAAAGATTTGTCAAAGCGAGTCATGGAGGCAAGTTTCGCACTTTTCGAATCCGCTAGCCAACATGCAGAGAAGGTTGGGATAATCCTTTGCGACACGAAGTTTGAGTTTGGACTGCTGGATGACAACTTGATTCTTATCGACGAGGTGTTTACACCCGACTCCTCGCGATTCTGGCCGAAAGACGAATACGAACCGGGCAAGTCACAAAGTAGTTTTGACAAACAGTTCGTGCGAGATTACCTCTCTGAAGTTGGTTGGAACAAACAGCCGCCCGCTCCCCACTTACCAGAGGACGTAATAAACCGTACTAGCGAAAAATACTTAGAGGCTTACCGATTGATTGTTGGGCGGGAATTGACTTAAGACAGCAGGACGGGTAGATGACAGGGCTGCGTGCGATTAAGCAGTGTGATGTGTGAATCGAGACTTACTCCACAAGAAACAGGTGACTACGCTCAAATAGTTCGTCTACGTCAATTTCAACAATCCATTCACCTTTCGGGAATCCGTTGGCTGGGCGTTCTATATAGAACCATGTAATCTGTTCTCCGGTCGCGGAGGAGAACGTCTCGCGCTCCTCTCGGAAGGGAGGATCGTCCAAAGCCCTGTCCGGAGAAAACCAACTAACATCAACTACATGACGGCCCTCGACATTCGTCCAGTAGATCCACAAAAAAATCCTATCACTCGTGTCGGAAAAGAAGACGTCAGTGATTCCATCGGGACGATCGTCAATCACCGAAATTGCCAAAGCCGAGTCTAAGATTGCAGGCTCACCTCTGAAAACCCCGGTAGATCCGCTCCCTCCGGAACCCGCTTCATCGCACCCACTGACAATTATTACGCCCCAGAGCAGGACCAGACCGATCGTCCAAACAGCAGCCTTGTTCATTGTGTTTCTCCTCAAGTTTCTAGCGTAGTATCGTACTAATCATACCTAACCTGTCATCGCCTGTCAACCGAAAAAAGCAACTTACTGCGGCAAGATTATTGTAGGATGGCAGCTAGGGAGCCGAGTTCATTTTCCTCACCAACTGGTTTTGATGACAACATGAGAAGGGTTCCCGGAATTTGGATAATGCCAAAACTCAGCACCGATGTGCCGCCGGAATTGTCGTACGCCTGAACAAAGATTGCGTCGAATTCTTATTGTTAAAACAGATATGGACGACCGGCGAGGTTCAATGGGTCATGCCTAAGGGACACATTGAAAAAAGCGAAACCTGCGAGCAAGCAGCGATTCGCGAGGTGAGAGAAGAAGTCGGTCTTGAGGAACTTCGGCTTATTGCATGCTTGGGCAAGCAGGAGTTGCAGTATCGTGACGAGCACGAAATTCAACACAAGAAAGTAGTCAGTTGGTATCTGATGGAAACACCCTATGAATCCCATCTTACTATCAAGGTTGAAAAGGGATTTGTCGAATCGAAGTGGCTTCCATACGAGGATGCGCGGAAACTGTGTTCATATGAAGACTTTCGAGAGTGGATAGATACGGCAGCAGATAATCTTAGGAATTACAGGCAACACTCAGCCCCTGTTTGAAGAGTACAGTTTGCAGGGTGCGATCAAGCGAACGGATTGGGATCGCGATAGAAAATCCCATAGCAAATCCCGCGCGGTAGGGATACATCGCAGTACAGAAGAATCTGATTACTCAAGAAAGATGTATAATCATCAATTGCAATGACTATAGACGCTACCTGCGGTTTCCTAAGACGTGTGAAAAGTTACAGTTTATGAACCAGTATGATTTAACAGTTATTGGTGGTGGTAGTGCCGGGTTGGTCTTGGCAGTTGCAAGCGCCAAATTGGGCAAATCCACCGCTCTCGTTGAGAAACATCGGCTAGGTGGGGATTGCTTGTGGACCGGATGCGTACCGTCGAAAGCGATCCTCAAAGCGGCAAAGGTTGCCAACTATGTGAAGGAAGCAGAGAAGTACGGAATCAAAGTGAACGGCGCCCAGGTAGATTTCGAACGGGTGATTGGACATATCACCTCGGCACAGCAGACCATCGAAAAAGAGCATGACAATCCAGAGCGGTTCCGCGAGATGGGAATAGATGTCATTTTTGGCAATGGTCGGTTTGATTCGCCGCAATCATTCATTGTAGAAGATCGGGAAGAATCGCAAACAAGAAGGCTCGAAAGTAAAAAGTTTGTAATCTCAACAGGATCGCGTCCCGCAATTCCAGCGATACCCGGACTTGAATCTGGCGGTTTTCTTCACAGCGAAAACATCTGGGGTTTGAAAAAACTCCCCTCAAAACTTATGGTGGTAGGCGCGGGTCCCATTGGAGTCGAGTTGGGGCAGGCATTTCATCGTCTCGGAACAGAAGTCATCATTGTTCAAAAAAGCGATCGAATTTTGCCCAAAGAGGAACCCGAAGTCTCTGAAAGAATGTTGAACTACCTCAGAGAGGAAGGCATCACGATTCTTCCGGGAACGCGTCTGATCGAAGTCACCAATCATGACTGGAGCCCACTATATGGCGACCGTCATAATGAAGCGCGCTTGGGACACTACTCGGTCAAACTTGACATCGCCGGCGAGGCTTGCTGTTTGGATGTAGATCAGATTCTGGTTGCGGTCGGACGACAACCCAATACTGAAGACTTGGGACTAGATGAGATTGGCGTAGAGGTTGCGCCTAGTGGGATATGCGTAAATAAAAGACTACAGACGACGGTAAGTAATATTTTTGCTGCCGGTGATGTGATTGGACATTATCTCTTCACCCATGTCGCGGCGTTTCAAGCAGCGCAACTTGTTCGCAATATTTTCTTCCCCGGCTCTAACGCAATAGATTATTCTGTCGTGCCTTGGACTACGTTCTGTGATCCGGAAGTTGCTCGGTGCGGAATGACGGAAGCGGAAGCCCGAGACAAACATGGGGAGATCGACGTGTTCGCCGTTGAATTACGCGATGTCGATCGTGCTATCGCGGAGGGAGAAACCAAGGGATTCATCAAAGTAATTGCAACAAAATGGACCGGCAACATTCTTGGTGTCCATCTCGTGTGTCCGGCCGCTGGAGAGGTCATCCACGAGTTTGTCCTTGCCATGAAGGAAGGCATCCCGCTGCGTAAGTTAAGCAGCGTGATCCATGTCTATCCGACGTTCTCAAGCATCGTTTGGCGCGTCGCCGGTAAATGGTTTGCGGAAGGCAAGTTGATTCAAACACTGCGGGGCATCCTAAGTACAACGGGAGGAGATGGGAATAAAGAAAGGCATAAGTTGCGATAAACGTAATACTCCTTGTTGATTTCAGCGACTCTTTCACGGAATAATCTTGACGTTGTGAGATACTCCTCGCATTTTTTGATTGACGAGACATTGATTGTGTGTTACGCTAAAGGCAAAGTGGTAATTGACTATGGAAGTCCTGTTCAGCAAAGGTGCAATCTTGGTCACTTGCCGGGCTATATTAACCAATGGTGCTAGTTTGAAATTTGGAGGTTAATGGGCATAACATTCCATTTCGGCTTTGTTTTGGCGCGAAATGTATCATGGTCATGAGACGATTTCCTCAATTCTACCGTTAATTTGAGTATCGGTAGTTATCAAATAACGGGAGGAAATCTAGACTCATGACCATAGAAGATTTTACCACAGAATTGTTTTGTTGTGTTGATGATAAACTCTCACAGCACGGCAAGAATCGTAAGCATAGCCAAGCCAAACTCTATCCGTCCGAAGTGGTTACTATTGCCATGCTCTTTGCACTCAAAGGCGTGAGCAATCGAGCCTTCTATCGCTGGATAGCAAACAATTTCAAACACTTATTCCCAAGATTACCCCATCGCACTCGATTGTCCCGCTTGTTTGATGGGCATCGACATCTTATTGACGTGTTCATGGCGGCACCTTCGCTTATCGGTGTAATTGACACTTACGGCATTGAATTGATTCACCCGCGTCGAGAAGGACGTTCTAAGCGTCAAATCGGACGCAAAGGCATTTCTAATCAACGATGGATTGTAGGTGGAAAGCTTTGCCTGCTGCACAACCATCTCGGACTTATTGTGAACTGGGACTGCGACACGGCCAATGTACATGATGGGAGTGCCTTTCAACACCTCGTTGATGGAGTTAATGACCAGATGGTTGTGTTTGCCGATGAAGGGTTTGCCAAAGCAGATTGGTTTCCTTCAAACTTGCGTCTGTGCCGACGTGGTGAGTGGAATTCTCGCATGCTGGTCGAAACCGTTCTGTCCATGTTAACGCTCGTGTGTCATTTTAAGAAAGTCATGCATCGTCGTTGGAGTTACTTCAAAACGCGAGTCGGCTTTACAATGGCTTTGTTTAATCTCTTGGTGCAGTGGAATGGTTTACCAGTTCACGATAATGGCGTTGTGCCTTTGTCAATAGCCCAATTCAGTCTCTAAACTAGCACCAAAGGTTATTACACTTTTTGTGGTATGGACTAGCGATCTGTGCTAAAATAAAGGTATAAACAGATAGAGCGTCAGGACGTTTATCAAGATATATTTTAACCTTATCTTTTTAGGAGGGAACCATGAGAAACATGACAGTAGTTGTGGTTGTTAGTGTTTTCATTTTTGGGGCGATTCTGAGCGGATGCGGCAAGCTCAGTACGGAAGAGTTCGAGGGTTGGAAAAGCGAGTACGTTGCGTCTAATGACAAAGCGTTCGCCGACATGGATGGCAGGGCTTCCAAGTTGGAGAGTGGACTGGAACAGCAAAAGTCGGACTTGGGCCAAGCAATTGAGGATGCACGTGATGATGCTATAGCTGCATCTCATCTTGGAGATGCTGACACCATCAAGAGATCCGAAGAATTCGCGGCGAGCGGGGATGCCAAGGTTCGAGATGAACTGATGCAAGCTGTGAACGCTGCTGGCGAAAGCGCCCAGAGTTTTGCGAAATCCGAGGACGACAAACTGCGTAAAAACATCAGCAGTTTGGAAGCGCAGGCAAATTCAACTGCGCAAAGCGTAAGCGATCTGAAAAATGACCTGATGACGGCAAAGAAGGAATTGGAAGACGCGATGGCTGTCAAGGCGATGAGCGCAGCAACGGTCCAATTTGCTAGCGGGAAAACCAGCTTGAGTTCGGAAGCCAAGGCTATGCTTGATAAGGCGGTGGCTACGATAAAAGCGCACCCGTATGCTGTGGTTGTCGTTTCCGGCCATGCGGATGGTACACCGGTGTTGAGCGGAAAATATCGTAGTAACTGGGATCTTTCTCAAGCACGCGCTAGTTCCGTGGCAAACTATCTTAAGGAGAGTGGCGTAACGAACGACATCAAAACCATCGCCCGCGGTCATACCATGCCGGTTGCGAGTGTGAATACAAAAGACGGACGCGCCGTAAACCGGCGTGCGGATGTGGTTGTCTATCCTCCTGGAACTATGCCTGCTGGAATGTAGAACTTGATTCACCGCGATATGGGGGAAATTGGGAAGTGTTGTTTTTCCTAATTTCCCTTTTTTTATCAACTTGCTTGGATTTCTGAATGAAGCGTTGAAGGCACGAAACTGCATTAATTAGGGCGCATCCGCATTCTAACAGCGCCATGCCGCCGATAATTCATCGGTTTCCTAACACACCAATTACCCCCATTGCGATTGTCTCATTTTAGCTTCAACTTGATTCATATGTTGTAGATTTGATACTGTGTGGAGACAATCATTCCGATTTCGAGTGCGTTGTCATAGTTCGGAACTTTTCTTCTCGTTCGGCGTATTGTCTACAGGCACGATGAGTTTCGCGTCGTGTTGGATTCAACGTGAAATCGAGGAAATGTCAAGAGTTTCGTAGTGATAACGTTTTGGCATATAAATTGCGCAAATCTGTTCCGTAGAATCGTTGGTCACAAAATCACTCAAACTGTAAGGAGGGCAAAATGAAGAGGTTAAAATCTCATTTCGGTATTCTTCTGACGATTTGCCTGATCACCGGGTTGACTGCGTTTAGCAACGCGGAAATCGAGAACCTGAAATTTGAACTGTTCGGCGTTGTTAATGGTGATGATGAAAGACAGATTAGACGGCGGTTGGAGCCGTGGGCGGAACCCGATGGCGTGACCTTCCACACGCCTATTGATAAAAATGGGCGGGAGCGGTTATTTAGCACCCTTATCAAGGTAAAACCGAGAACGGATGACAAATTCTCTGAATCGCATACACTCGATACCTACCAAATTCTTCAGCAGTTGAAAGATCAACGTTTTCGAGGGCGCCAGGCGGGTAGTCAACCGTGGATAGTCAAGTCTGAGGCAAAAATCAAGGGAGAACTCTTCGCACATCCCGGATGGGCGCGCAGCTACATCCGTAATGTTCCATTTTGGAGGCATTGGCGAGCCCAAACGTCGGTAATCAATCATGCAATGTTGGCGGGAACTTGGGAACAGAAAGTGGTTTTTAGCCACAATGACCTGTTCGATAGGCTTCGGCACGACGCCGCCGAGACCGACAAAGAGGTTGAAGTGGAGGGTGTTATCGCCGGATTTGATGGTCCATATCCGGTAGTGTCAATCCGTAGCTATCGCTTCGACAAAAAAGCCAAAGCAAAACAGGCAAAAGGAACAGAAGAGTCCTCGGAGGAGCAATAATCCCCCTATCAATCTTCAGGGGCAATACGGAATGAGGGGGTGCGCCAATAAACTTTTTCGTGCTTCATCGAATAATCGTTGCCCTACGTAAAACGAGCCCCAATTTGTTAATTGGGGCTCGTTTTATTGCGATTGGATTCAAATACTTGATTTAGTTCAGGCGATCTAATTCGTCCAGTACAGCCGTTACAGCCAGCGTGTTATCCGGCGGCGCATCTTCGACATGCGTGAAAGCCACCTTTCCATTTTTGTCAATGACAATCACGCCGCGGTTTGTGATTCCTACCTCGTCAAGCGCCATCCCGAATTCCTTCGACACTTCGAGATTCATGTCCGCCAATAGCGGAAAATCAACGCCGCCCAGGTGTTCACACCAAGCTTTGTGAGCGAATGCCGAATCGCGATTGATGGCGATAATCTCAGCGTTTTTTGCGCGAATTTCGCGAAGCTTCTCGTTGAAATCGGGAATTTGAACTGAGCACACCGGGGAGAAATCCAGGGGATAGAAAACGACGACCAAATTCTTGCCCTCAAAATCTTTAAGGGACACCTCGGTGTCTTCTTGACCAAGTGATCCGGCGAGTGTAAAATCCGGAGCATCACTTCCGACTTCCAATGCCATTTATTACAACCTCCTAAAATTGTGGTTCAGGGATTGTGGGTATTTATGACGCCTTAAATCCGTACCTGCTTAAGGTCAAATTCTATCATAGGGCAAAGCGGGTGTCAACGGAATCTCAAAATTTCTGCTTCCCAAATCTGTCGGTCGAGGCTTAAATTATCTAGGTCGCTACTTAACTAAGGTGCTACCCATTCCTGTAGGTCAAGATCAAGTGACTGGATAAGGAACGCGACAGCAACTGCTTCATAGGGATCAAGTTAAGGAAGTTCGTCTAGTATTGGTGGAGTTCTTCGCCGCAAAACCCTTAACTTAGTCCCCATTGAGCTAGGAGTAAATCTCAATTTCACCCCATACGGTAGATGCGATCAAGCGACTGAAGAAGGGCGCGATGGAGTTCCCTTTCCAACCGCTCCGGTCCCCACGGAAACCAGTGTCATGAGTCACCATCTGTGGTGCACCCATCGACGAATGGGTTGGTATTCCATCGCCCATGTCTACATGGAGATTAACAGTTTAAGACATTAGAAACCGCGTGAATTGCGACCCAAAACGCTTAACTTGATCCTATAGGCACGCGATAGCAATCGGTTCTAGCCCTACCGTCTTATAGGATAGGTCAGGATAAGTCAGAAACTTAGTCAATGTAAGCAAACTCGACTCAATTCGTCGCGCGCAATGATTGAGATAGATTGCATTTACAAGATTGCAGGCGATCCTATATAGAATTATTTGATGGCGGCAGAGGCGCTTGACTCAATAGCGGAAACGCACTCTTGACACAGTCTAGCTTCTATGTTAGAATTTTGGAGTCTGTAGTCCCCGGTTTTTTCGTTTTAACTCGGAGTCTGAATTTTGCTAAAAACTACATCGTGATTTCCGTCGTGAGGTAGTCAATGCAAAGAATAATGAGTAACCGATCCACCTGTCGCTGGTTGCCGAAATCAACATAACAATCATCAGCTTGTCAATCGGTTCTTAAGTGGTTTATTCGTTAAGTGTTTAATGCTTACGAGACTGGCAAAAGAAACCCGTGCTACCACACCGGTAGGTGCGATCAAGTGACCGAATAGGATCCAACGAGTGAATAGCGAGTGCGATAAGGATCCCTTTCTAACCGCACCGACACCCAACACTTAACCACATTTACTTAGAAAATAAACCATTGAGTTTGTTGTCCTTAGTTTATTTGTGTGTGTCATGTCATCGCAGTTTTGGAGATTGTAATGCGAGCAAACGAGGCGGTTGCGAAAATACTGAAACTTGAAGGAGTCGAATATCTTTTCTGTTTTCCTGCAAACGACCTGATTGAGGCGTGTGCAAAAGTTGACATCCGTCCAATCATGACGAGGACCGAGCGCACGTTAATCAACATGGCGCACGGCTATAGTCTTGTATCCAATGGCAAGCGAATTGGGGTTGGATGTGTGCAAGGGGGCCCCGGAAGCGAGAATGCGTTCGCAGGCGTTGCCCACGCTTTCGCGGATTCTGCACCTGTTCTCATGCTGCCTGGCGGAATTCCCCAATCGGAACGGAGTATTCCACCGGGGTTTGAGTCAATCAGGCACTATGGCGGAATTACCAAGTGGGTGGCGGAAGTCAACATGGCGGAACGTACCCCGAATATGATGCATCGAGCATTTCACCTGCTTCGATCAGGACAACCGGGCCCAGTGATGCTTGAGATTCCAAGTAATGTCATGAGCGATGATGTAGACGACGATTTTGAGTATAAGCCGCCGAAACCTGCTAAACCCGCGGCAAATCCGGACGATATCACAGCCGCAGTTAATGCGCTGCTTGCATCCGAGAATCCTCTGCTTCACGTGGGACAAGGCACGCTTTACGCGGAAGCAACTGACGAACTCGTTGAATTCGCGGAGCTGCTTCAGATTCCTGTAATGACTACCATGGCTGGCAAGAGCGCATTTCCGGAGAGTCATCCGCTATCAATCGGTGCAAGCGGATATAAAGGCGTGAAACGCGTCGCGCCGTTCCTTGACAGAGCTGACCTCGTCTTCGGACTCGGATCCGGATTCTCCACACAGGTGATGTGCACGAACATTCCACCCGGCAAAATCCTTGTTCAGAACTCCATTAGCGAAACCGACATCAGCAAGGAATACTTAATCGACTACCCGATCCTTGGGGACGCGAAACTGGTGTTACGTCAACTAATTGATGAGGTCAAACGTCAAGGCGGTGGGGAAAATGGTAACCCGAAACTTGTTCAAGAAATCAAGACCGTCAAGGACAAATGGCTTGAGATGTGGATGCCGAAACTTACCTCGGACGAGGTGCCAATCAACCCCTATCGAGTGATTTGGGATTTGATGAACACAGTCGATCGCACAAAGACGATGGTCACTCACGACTCCGGGAATCCACGCGATCAGATGTTGCCGTTTTACCAATCAATTATTCCACACGGCTACATTGGTTGGGGAAAATCGACCCAGCTGGGATTTGGCTTGGGCTTAATCATGGGGGCAAAACTTGCCGCGCCGCAAAACTTGGCTGTCAACATAATGGGCGATGCAGCGTTTGGTATGGCGGGAATGGACTTTGAGACTGCTGCACGGGAGCGCATCCCCATTCTGACAATCATCCTCAACAACTCCGCGCTAGGCAATTATAAATCCTACATGCCGGTTTCGACAGAACGATACGGTACACCGTACCTTTCCGGCGATTACGCGAAAGTTGCCGAGGGTTTGGGCGGCTACAGCGAGCGAGTCGAAGACCCAGCCGAGATTATTCCGGCAATCAATCGAGCACAGAAAGAGATGGAAGCCGAAAAGCCCGCATTGCTTGAGATAATAACGCGAGAGGAAGGAGAATTCTCTTAAAAACCCGTCCACGGCACATCCCGTGCAACTCTCTGGTAATGATGGCGATTCATGACTAGGATAGCCATCATTATCAACCTGTCCTCGCATCAAACTTTGTCAATCAGCCTATCGATAATCAGCCACCCCTCCCAAAGTAAACAGATAAATCGATCCGACCGGTTCGCGTAGAAATTCTATCTGGAATTCTGATTATTGGAATGAAAACAAGATAGGGAGATTAACAGTGAAATGGCTGACGGTTCTTTTACTGGTTGGAATAAGCTGTTCTTACGGCGCATGTGCTCCGCGCGCTTCCGTGGATCCCCCTGATGCGGCAGTAGCCCATTTTAATTGGGGAATAGACTACGCAAATAAAGGCGATCTGGACCAGTCAATAACCGAGTTCAAACTGGCTATCAAGCGAGACGTTAGGTGGGCAAAACCCTACTACAATTTGGGCGTAGCATACAGCCTGCAAGAAAAATGGAATCATGCAATTTTCGCTTGGAAAAGAACTGTCTACATTGATCCCGGTTATGCTAGTGCACATTACAATCTTGCCCGCGCATACGCGCGCGGAAATCATCGCGACCTATCAATAACACACCTTCGTGATGCGGTCTCTCATGATAAGGAACTTATCAAGGCAATTCAAACTGACCAAAATTTTGACACGATTCGTGAAAGCCAAGAATTTCGAGAGTTCATCCGTTCGATTCAATAGCACTCGTTTTTAGTCCCAAGTGTCCAACAAAAGAGTCCGATGCAACTGAATCAGTCAGAAAAAAGGTTCAATCTAATCCTCACAATCACTCTAACGCTGATTGTCGGTGTTCAGGCTGGCGGAGCACAAACAGAATCCGCCAGGAATCAACGCGAGCAGTTGATTGAAGATTTTGCGCAGCGTGCGACCGCGACTCTTAAAGGACAAGTGATCTGGAAAAACAAAGATCTTTCCCAAACAACCGTGCAGGTTTACAGAGATAAGACATTGACCAATTTGTACACCGGTGTTACCAAAATTGAAGGTGGACGCTTTTCCATAAAGGTTGAACCGGGTAGCTATTATGTTGTAGCTTTCGTTGACGTGAACAGGTCAGGGAAATTCGACGATGGAGACGGAATGGGAATTTTGGGAATTGCGGATTGGCGCAATACTGGTCAACAGAAGCAGTTGCTCAAGGTTGGCCCGCAACAGACTGTTTCCGGGCTGATGATTCACGTGACAGCGAGAAATCAAAGGGGGAAAATCGTTAGTGCGCAGCACTATCGGCCGGATCCAATCGACCAGTTCAGGTCAGAACTTGAACAATCCTCTTCTGGCGTTAATGGAAGTATCAGTTATGCCACTCGCGCTTCTGTTGAAAAAACCTCTATACGCGCCTATACGGATCTTTCTTGGAAATACCTGGCAGCGAAATCCGGCGTTGGGGGTGATGGGAGTTTCACTCTTCATTTGAAGCCCGGTAAATATTATTTGATGGTCATTATTGATTGGAACGATTCGAATCTTATTGATCACGGGGATTGGTTGGGTATCCACGGAATAAGGAGCCTACAAAATCGGAAGGCGTTTCCCGAACCCATTCTGGTCGCCGCCAATAAATTCACGGAAGGCGTCCAAATTCAGATTTCAGGAAAGCAGCTTGAAAGCGGTCGAGTCGTCCCACTTGTTGACGCCGATCCTGATTCGTCTCCCTTGAATGACAACATTATCGAAGTCTCTGGAAAAGTCTTATGGCGTGGCCGTAATCTTGATGGCTGCGTCTTACAGGTCTATGTGCACCCCACCTTGATACGACCTGTTCAGCAAGTGGGAGTTGAGGCGGACGGCAACTTCAAGCTTCAACTGCGTCCGGGAGATTATTATATGATAGCCAGCGTAGACGCGGACGGGAATGGTCAATACGGTTCCGGTGACGGAGTCGGCGGTTACGGTACGTTGGATATGTCAACTAGACCGCCTGCGGCACTTACCCTTAAGAATGGCGAAGATCCCAAAATCGAAATTGTCGTGAGCGCGCAGTATGGCGTAGACGGGCAACTTAAGCCAATCGAGTCTAAACATAAAATTGTCCAATCCAGCGAAGCCGAGACAGGACTATCGGGACGCATAATATGGGATGGCAAGGATTTCATGGGGGGTATCCTGTCACTCTCCGATACGCCGACTTTTAGCACTGTTATTCCGATAGCTCTCGACTTGAAAGACGACGGCCGGTTTAAAGTGTCCGTTCCCCCGGGCGATTATTACGTAACAGCCGCTATCGATGTTGACGCAGATGGACAGACGGGTCTGAAGGATGGGGTTGGAGTCTATGGCACACGCCAACCCGTGCGCGGTAAACCGCAATTGGTTTCCGTGTTTGATGATTTTATTACTCCGCATATCGACATAGAGATATTCGCAATGTACGTTGATTCGGAAGGCAACATCGCCGAATTTGAGGATGGTCACCGTTCCGAAATCAAATATCAACATGGCAACCCCGACGACATTTTTCGATTTACCCGTTTTGGACGCGAACTTGAGGAGTGGTGCTATTGGACACTCGGACACCGTTTCACTTTTTCGCTCACTCCAACCGGTTGGAAATTACACGACCAACAGGAGTTCGAACCACGGGTAAACCAGCAACAGCTCGCACAAGCGCAACATGAGCTTGAGGGCGCAGAAAAGCCTTCTGATGTGCACATTGCTTTAGAATCGACCTCACTGAATGTCGCATTTTACTATAGTTACGATGGGATCATATGGGAATATCACCCAATGGGCGCGTTAAATCCAATAGGGGCGGGCAGTAACCCGACCGTTGCCCAGAATGGACGGATCGCCTACTTGGATACTGAAGGAAACGTGTTGGGGCAAAATGCCGGTTCTCGGGAATCGGGAGTGCTGTTGAACCGACAGGAACTGGCAAAGGAAGTCGTGATTTCTCCGGCAGGCGACTACATAGCGTTCACTCAGCAGCAAATTAATCGGCAGCGAATTGTTATCCGGCATCTGGCCTCGAATAGCGTATTCCTTCTTCCTTCTACCGCGCAAGAGATGGGAACGCCAAGCTGGAGCCGCAATGGAGAAATCTTGGCATATAGCACACGTGGAAGTATTGAAAACGTAGATAGTACGGCAGGTCGAAATATCTTTGCGTATGATCGGGTCAACGAACGCGTAGAGCCGATTGTAATTGGTAATGAAGATGATGCCGATCCTGCATGGTCACCATCTGATGCGAACCTTGTTGCATTCTCGCGTGCCGAAGGAAATCATCGCCAAATTTGGCTTATCAGATTCAATAGACGAGGTGAATCGTCAGAGAACCAACTTACCCGGCACGGTGGCGAAAACCCGGTCTGGCTCCCGGATGGTTCCACAATCCTATACGAAAACAATGGTCAACTGTGGTTAATATCGCGCGATGGAGTCGATACCCGACCCGTTGTTCACAAAGGCCAAATAATGTATGGCAATGATCCATGCGTTGTTCCCTGATGACACGACGACTCTGGCGTGCACGTAAAAATATGATTTCACTCAATCGCGTGTCAATGGTCCTAATATACTCGCTAATGTCAGTGGCGAACGCCGGTTTCACGCAATGGCTGCTTGTGCCCATGGACCAAGTTCAAACCAATCATCTCAAAGCATACGGCTTGACCTACTGGACACTCGAAGCGCCGCGAGAATACAATGCGAAGTGGCTGCTAAACTATCGCGGCGGTGCGTTTCTTCTAATCGATTCGCCTGATGTACAAGCCAAAGCACAGCAAATGGGCGTCAGTTTTGAGCCCATCTCCAATCTAGAATACGGCGGTATTCAAGCAACGATGGAGGGCAACAACATGGACGAAATCCTTCTGGAGAAAGCGCCGAAAATCGCTGTCTATGCACCACCCGATAATACCCCATATCGCGATCCGTGGGATGATGCGGTGAAGCTCGCGCTGAACTATGCGCAAATACCGTACGATAAAATTTGGGATGAACAAGTTGAAGCCGGAGTTTTATTGCTGGGCAAGTACGATTGGCTCCATTTGCACCATGAAGACTTCACCGGGCAACATGGAAAGTTTTACCGAGCTTTCAAGGGTGCGGTGTGGTACCAACAGCGTGTGCGTTTGTTTGAAGAAGCCGCTGCCAAAGCCGGATTTAATCGTGTGCCGGCTCACAAGGGATTCATATCCCAACGAATCCAAGATTATGTGGTTGGTGGAGGATTCATTTTTGCAATGTGTTCTGCGCCTGAAACACTAGACATCGCGTGTGCGACGGGAGCAGGACGCGTCGACATTGTTGAACCGGAGTTGGATGGCACGCCGCTACAACCGAATTATCAAGCAGAGCTGGATTTTGAGCGAACCTTCGCATTCGAGAAATTCATGCTTTACACGAATCCAAATAGATATGAGTTTTCCGATATAGACAATCCTCAGCCTGACCATAACCCGCTATCGGGCGTTGAAGACTTCATTCTGTTTGAATTCGCCGCCAAGCACGATCCGATACCTACAATGCTCACACAGAATCATGTGAGTAGGGTGCGCGGTTTCCTAGGACAAACTACGTCCTTCAACAAAGCCACCATTCGCGATACCGTGACGATTCTCGGTGAAATTGAGGGCAGCCGATATGCGAAGTACATCCACGGAAAATTGGGGAAGGGTACCTTCACTTTTCTCGGAGGGCACGATCCGGAAGATTACAGGCATACCGTTGGCGAGGGCAGAATCCCCACCAACCTCGATCTCCATAAACACTCACCGGGGTATCGACTCCTTTTAAACAACATACTATTTCCGGCTGCAAAAAAGAAGCCGCAAAAAACGTGAAATGTGATTTGGGCAATCATAGGAATTGCGGATTTGCACTCCGGGCCGTGTTCGATAGAGAGCGATTTGTAATCGCGTGACCTCATACCGTTTGAAGAGGCTATTCTCTCCGCGCTCCGCCGTTATTCTTGTGTACTTTGGGTTTTTCGCGACTGCACTATGAAACTTGCTACATTGGCAACCTGCAATCTCAACCAGTGGGCACTTGACTACAGTGGTAATCTTGAGCGGATAATTGAATCCATACAAGTTGCCAAGAACAGAGGTGCTCGATATCGATTGGGACCGGAACTCGAAATTCCGGGTTACGGTTGCGAGGACGCTTTTTTGGAAGATGACACCTTTCTCCATTCGTGGGAATGTCTTGGCGAAATTCTTAAAGGTGACCTGACAGATAATATCCTCTGCGACACCGGCATGCCCGTTATGCACAAAAATGTGCGGTACAATTGCAGAGTCATCGTGTTAAACGGGAAGATTCTCTTTATACGTCCCAAACTAGTGCTTGCCGCCGATCGAAATTATCGAGAACCACGATGGTTCGTTCCTTGGCAATTACCCGGTAAATTGGAAGAACACTACCTACCAAGGATGATTCGGGAAATCACGGGGCAAGCTACAGTACCTTTTGGCGATGGCGCTATTGCCACGCGGGATACGGCCCTCGCGCCCGAAACCTGCGAGGAACTTTTCGCACCCAATAGCCCGCATGTCCATCTTGGTCTTGATGGGATCGAAATTTTCGCGAACGGATCGGGTTCGCATCACGAACTAAGAAAGCTTAACCAGCGGGTAGACCTTATACGAAACGGCACATCGAAAAATGGAGGTGTCTATCTCTACTCCAATCAGAAGGGGTGCGATGGTGGACGCCTTTACTTCGACGGATGTGCGCTTATTGCGGTCAACGGGGAGGTTGTTGCACAAGGGGAGCAATTTTCGTTGCAAGATGTCGAAGTCGTTACTGCTACGGTGAACCTTGAGGATGTTCGGTCATACCGCGGTGCCATGGTTAGCCGATCCGTTCAAGCGAGTCAATCTCAGCCAATAACACGCATTGATGTAGATTTTGATTTGACAGTGGATGAATATCGGCGTGCGCCTTCTGAGCCAACAAAAGTCCGATACCATCTCCCGGAAGAGGAGATTGCGTATGGGCCTAGTTGCTGGCTATGGGATTACCTCAGGCGTTCTGGTGCGTGCGGTTATTTTCTGCCAATTTCCGGCGGATCCGATAGCTCGTCTGTAGCAATCATGGTTGGCTCAATGTGTCAGATGGTGGCGAATGAGGCGGCAAACGGAAATCAACAAGTTATTCTCGAAGTTCGCCGATTGATTGGAAAAGACGACACGGATTACATCCCGACAGACGCGCGCGAACTGGCAAACCGCCTCCTCTACACCTGCTATATGGGCACGAAAAATAGTTCCGAGGCGACACGAAGTCGTGCAAAGGCTTTAACGGATCAGATTGGTTCGTTCCACTTGGATGCCAACATTGATTCTATAGTAACCTCTATGTTTGAACTCTTTGTACGCCTGACGGGAAAAGCGCCTCGATTTAAAGTTGAGGGAGGCATAGATGCCGAAAACGCCGCCTTACAGAATATTCAAGCGCGCTTGCGCATGGTATTATCCTATTTCTTGGCACAACTTTTACCGTGGGTGAGAGGCACGCAAGGAGGGTTGCTGGTATTGGGAACTGCCAATGTGGATGAGAGTTTGCGCGGCTACATGACTAAGTACGATTGCAGCAGCGCGGATATCAACCCGATTGGCGGCATTAGCAAAACAGATCTTCGTTCGTTTCTGCGATGGGCATCTGGAAATCTCGGATATACCGCCCTCACTGAAATCGTCGAAGCCCCGCCAACCGCCGAATTGGAGCCGTTGACCGAGACACATGTACAGGAAGATGAAGCGGATATGGGTATGACTTACGCGGAACTCAGCCGTTTTGGCAGATTGCGGAAAATTCACCGATGCGGTCCGGTGAGCATGTTTGAAAAGCTTGTTCACGAGTGGACGCATCTCGCTCCCGGCGAAGTTGCTGTGAAAGTTAAGAGATTCTTCCGATATTATGCCATCAATCGTCACAAGATGACGACCCTTACTCCGTCGTATCACGCGGAATCCTATTCGCCGGACGACAATCGATTCGATCTTCGTCAGTTTCTCTACAATGTAAGATGGACGTGGCAATTCCAGAAAATGGATCAGCTTGTGGAAAAAATGCAGGAGAGAAACAGAACGCGGGATTAAGATGGGTCTAAAGCTGGTAGGCGTTCAATCATTAAAGCATTCAGTCTCACCCAAATCTAACAGCATATTCACAGCTTTGCGGTGCACGGATTTTTGCCCGCTCTACCCTCCACTTTTCACCTTTAGTGCATGCCTTGTTTTCATCTCCATCCTTGTGGTCAGTCCGGTGAATGCTGCGCCGGACGCGGTTTTCCATTTCGACGAATGGGTGAACTTTGCTCTCGAAAGATTGGAAACCGATGGCGTGACTGGCGGATTTCATCGGCACACGCGCCCCCGCACACGTCATCAGATTGCAGAGGTGATTCGACAAGCGCAGCGTCGGGTTGCCAGTGAAAAGAGTATGCAAGCCCCCACAACAATAGAACTTCTGGAAAAATTAGAACGTGAGTTCGCTACGGAGTTAGCCCGCCTTTCGGGTCAAAACGATGAAGATGGTTTGCGCGCGCGCGGCGCTATCGAGTTGCGGAGTAGACGGGCCAACCCAAAACTCGGTCCCGCTTTTGAAGGTGCGTTTTATTATGGTGCGGGCGACTGGCTGACGTTGCATCAAGAGTTTGAGATTACGAACTTGCCGGGGAAATATCCGATTCTCGGCAACACGGCTTCCAAACGACTAAAGCCTTGGCGCGGGGATTTCACGGCAGATTTCAAAAGAGTCTATATGCGATTTCCAATTTCCAAACTTGAACTTCTCATAGGACGCGATCAACTTTTCTGGGGCACAGGATTCCGCGGTGCGGTTGGAGTCTCTGACAACTCGCCCCCATTCGATCTCATTTTGCTGACCGGCAAATTTGGTAGAGTGAGAGGTACGTCTTTCACCGCACAGCTTGACAAGACTTGGCATGACGAAGGCACGCGCCGCTATCTCGCTAGTCGTTATCTCGCGGGACACCGATTGGATTACCAGATCAACGACCGCGTTGAGGTCGGAGTCTCGGAGTTAATCTTGTATGGCGGAGAAACACGATGGGTCGAGTGGCAGTATTTCAATCCTATCTTGCCGTACTATGCGAGCCAACACAATTCCGATACGGACGACAATGCAATGTTTCTTTTCGAGGGGGCGGTTCGTCCTGTTGACGGGTTTCGTCTGTACGCTGAATTACTGATGGATGATGTCCAGTACGTTAAGTCGGGTGATCCCGACGCCGTAGCATGGCTTGCTGGACTAGAATGGAACCGTACACTCGAATCACGCCGGTTAGGGGTTCGCGCCGAGTACGCGCGTGTAAATCGGTGGGCGTACACGCACCTCATTCAAGAGAATCAGTACACCCATTTCGGTTCGATTATTGGGCATGAAATTGGAACGGATGCAGATGTATCTTATATCGAAGGAAACTATCTGATAACCGCTGACGCCCGAATAAACCTGTTCTTCGAATTGGAACGTCAAGGCGAGGCAGGCATTGAAGACCGCTTTGTTGGTGAAGATTTTCGCTCAATCTCGTTTCCATCCGGCGTCGTCGAGCGACGGCACAGTTTTGGATTTCGGTTGGTGTACGAACCGCTTCGTGCATGGCAACTGGATTTGTCATATCAACACGACTACACTGTAAACAAGCACCATCAGAGCGGCATCGGTCAGAACTCCAATCATCTTGAGTTCCAGTTCCGATATCTCTGGGAACGAAGTCTTTAGCGCACGCAAATCCGGAACGCTAGCCCTCTTGGCTGTAGCTGCCATTCCAGTTGAGTAATCCAAGCGGAATTACGTTGGCATAAATTCAGGACTGACATGTATTTGCCGGGTTCATGAAACATGGGACTCTTGTTCCTAGTTAACGACATTCGAATGTGCCTGCATGGAATCACCCATACCCTATCATTTCACGAGTCAGGTTGGCAAACGGCGAGAAAACGAGTTGGTATTTTCCCAATGATGGGTTATAATATCCTTTAGGCAATCGGGCGACCCTCAAGCTGCATGACTTAGTTTTCAAGTCGATTGCTAGGCGCGCTTAATTCGTATTATGGCAACGGGAATACGTCCAACAGAGTGAGTTGCGTGTCGCAGTGATATCTTATGTCTTTACACTCTGAACTCAAGAGGTGATATGTCTCGAAAAAATGAGATTCTATTGACACTCAGCCAGATTTTTTTTGGGGCTGTAGTTGGTCTGGTTGGCGGTGGACTGTGCCTTTTCATCTTTGAAAATTTTTTCTGGGGAATAATAATCGCGGATCGCGTCCAGCACGGATTCTGGGTAGGAGTATTCCTACTTATCTCTTTTGGTATAACCTATGGTGCCACGGTTGCCGGAGTCGCCGAGAGTGTTCGGTTTGCGGGATTGAAGTTTGGCGTCCATATTGGTCGCAGAGGAACGTATCAGGGTGCCTTTCTGGGAGCCCCGGCGATTGTTGCCCTCATGTCTCTACTAAACATTCCGTGGGCGGAGTTAATTCCGCAAAATCTACTTATCTCACTTCTTTTGCCCGTGTTTCGGGCGCTCGCCTTTCTTATCTCTTTGCCGCTGCGTGTTCTACTGTTGCTTAGATGTCCTCCCGAACTTTTGTACATTCTCGCTGCGCCAATTGGTGCGATTTTGGGATACCGGCTGAGCCGGAGTACAAACAAAGAGACTGAGTCTCTCGCGGGCGATTATTGAAAATTTCTTGCTAAGTGGTAGGAATTCTGGCTTTCGATTGGGTCTAATCCGTGGATAGAATGGAGCTATCGCAGAATGAACTATCTTGATGAGAGTGATGACAAACCAAGAGATGAGTGCGGTGTTTTCGGCATTTTTGGGCATCCGAGAGCAGCCGAGTTAACCTATCTTGGATTACGCGCACTTCAACATCGGGGACAAGAAAGCGCTGGAATTGCCGCATCAAGTAAAGAAGATTTCCACCACCATTTGGGAATGGGGCTCGTCGATCACGTGTTTGACTCGGAAACACTGTCCAAGCTAGAGGGGTATGTTGCAATTGGGCATAATCGTTATTCAACCGCGGGTAGCAGCAATCTCGAAAATGCCCAACCACTCATTCGGACGTACAAGGGCGGCCCCTTGGCAATTGCTCACAACGGAAACCTCGTAAATGCGACTCGGGTGCGGAATAATCTGGTGGATACGGGGTCAATCTTCCTTTCCTCCACGGACACCGAGGTACTTGCCCATTTGATCGCGAGGTCCTCGCAGCATTACTTGGAAGATCGCGTCGTTGATGCCTTGAAGGAGGTAAGAGGGGCATTTTCCATTCTCATCATGAGTAAGGGTATTCTAATCGCCGCTCGAGATCCGTACGCTTTTCGACCACTCTGGCTCGGACGACTGAATGACGCACATGTGCTTGCCTCCGAAACCTGCGCGTTTGACGTCATTGAAGCCGAAACCGTTCGCGAGATTGAACCGGGCGAGCTTGTTACCATTACCGGGGCTGGACGCCCCCCGTCATCATTCAGATTTCATGATCGCTTGCCCGAACTGTCACAATGCATCTTTGAATATATTTATCTCGCGCGACCCGATAGCCATGTTTTTGGTGAACTGGTTAATCGTCCAAGGCGTGAACTTGGACGCCAACTAGCGCGCGAATGTCCCGCTGATGCGGATGTGGTTATATCTGTGCCAGATTCGGCGACTCTCGCCGCTCTTGGTTACTCGGAAGAATCGGGAATCCCTTTCGATATGGGGCTCTACCGAAACTCGTTCGTTGGACGCTCGTTCATGCATCCATCTCACCAGATACGCGAACTGATGGTCAAGGTGAAGTTGAATCCGATTCGGAATATTCTCGAAGGGAAGCGCGTTGCGGTAATCGATGATTCCATTATGCGAGGGCCCACTTCTCGCCAACTCGTAAAACTCATACGTGAGGGCGGGGCGCGACAGGTTCATGTCCGTATCGCATCTCCTCCCAATCGGTTTCCGTGCTTTTACGGCGTTGACACGCCAACCCGGAAAGAGCTGATTGCGAGTTCCCATACTGTTGATGAGATACGCAAATATATTCGAGCGGATAGCCTTGGTTATCTCAGCACGGAGGGATTGCTGAAGGGAGTCAAGTCCAGCAAGGATTTCTGTACAGCCTGCTTTGATGGAAAATATCCGGTCGAATTTAGCGGTGAACAGGGTAATCAGCTTTCCTTGGGGATTGCGGAAGACGCAGTATAATCGGTATACGGACTACACGCGGAGCATGGCGGAGCGTCGGCTCACGGTTTAGCCTTAGACAAATTTGGGAGACGGTTCATGCGTCGGCGAATGAAGCGCAGCATTCGGAGCAATTATTTTGTACCTAACTCGAAGACCTTCAAACAAGTCCATTCGGACCAAGGGCGGTACACGATGTATGCCCTCATCATCTGCGCGATTATTGGCATGGCATTGAGCAAACTGTTGCATCTTGTTATTCCCGTGCTCAACCCGACGATTGCCAGAAGCAGTGTACCTGATGTGGCAAATCTGGTTGCCTTTGGGTTTAGCGCAATTCTGTTGATAATCCTGCTCTTAAATATGAAATCAATAATGAATGTGGTTGTGTCGGCAAACGAGAAACGTCGTTTAAAGGCTTTTAACGAACGACGAAAATCCAATCGGACTAATGACTGAACAAGGTTTGACCTATGCGGGCGCTGGCGTTTCATTTAGCGCAAAAGAAGAAACCACTGACCGCCTGAAGCGCATACTTAAATCGACATACCGCCCCGAAGTATTGAGCGAGGTTGGGCATTTTGGAGCGCTTTTCGCACTCGGCAACTACGACGAGCCTGTTTTGGTTTCGAGTACGGACGGCGTCGGTACAAAGCTTAAGATTGCCTTCATGACCGGACGCCATGACACAGTTGGATTTGACATTGTTGCCCATTGCGCGAATGATATCCTCGTTCAAGGAGCCGAACCGCTGTTTTTCTTGGACTATATTGGCACGAGTAAGTTGTATCCGGACGTTGTGGAACAGATTGTAACTGGGCTGGCAGCCGGATGTCGGGAAATTAATTGCGCGTTCATTGGCGGTGAAACGGCGGAGTTGCCAGAATTCTACCGGGAGGGCGAATATGATCTTGTGGGGACAATTGTTGGCGTTGTGGAGCGATCTAAGGTAATTACCGGAAATGAAATACGGCCGGGCGATCGGTTAATTGGTCTAAGTTCACTAGGGCTGCACACAAACGGTTTTTCCCTCGCTCGCCGAATATTGCTGGATGTTTGTGACTACAATCCCACAGACTATATCTCCGATTTCGGAATGACACTTGAGGAGGAATTGCTCAAGAAACACAAGAGCTATGTCGGCGCTATTCTGAATCTGCGAAAGCACTGTGGCATAAAGGGAATGGCACACATTACTGGGGGAGGTTTGCCGGGAAACATGCTTCGCGTATTGCCTCCGGACTGCAGCGCGATAATCCGCAAGGGTACTTGGGAGATTCCGCCGATATTTGGGCTCCTCCAGGAAAAAGGGCGCGTCGAATCGGACGAAATGTACCGAGTTTTCAATATGGGAATCGGAATGGTATTGGCGGTCGCAAAAGATCAGCTCGACATGGCACTTTATGTGTTAACCGAATCCGGCGAATCGCCGTCCTGCATTGGCGAAATTGTTGATGGAGAGCGTCAAGTCACATTGTCTGAAACCGCTTAACCGTGCGTAATTGACCAGGCAAGCTCACATCTGTACACTATCAAGACTTTATTTCCGCTGTCCAATTGCCAACATTAGCGTGTTCTCTAGCAGCATGGCGCGTGTCATCGGGCCCACTCCTCCCGGCACAGGCGTAATGAACCCCGCGACCTTCCTGACCGATTCATAATCAACATCTCCGACAGCACGATTGTCGACGCGCGAGATTCCCACATCAATCACAACTACCCCATCCGACACCATGGATTCTGTAACCATTCCCGGTTTGCCGGCTGCTACGACCAAAATTTCCGCATTTCGAGTTTCCTCAGCGAGGTCTCGAGTCCGAGTATGGCAGTATGTGACGGTAGCATTGCGGTTAAGTAGCATCTGTCCAACCGGTTTGCCGACAAGACTACTTCGTCCCAAGCAGACGGCGCGTTTTCCCTGAATCTCTACCCCTGTCGACTCGATTAAACGAATGACTCCCGTGGGGGTGCACGGCGTCACCCGTTCGCGGTTGATGAGGAGATTGCCTAAGTTAATAGGGCTGAGACCATCGGCATCTTTTTCCGGAGAAATGGTGTCAATCACAGCTTGCCCGTCTACTCCGGTCGGCAAAGGCATTTGCACAATGATGCCATGAACATCCTCGCGCTCGTTCAGGTACTGAACCTGGCCGATGATTTCCGATTGCGTCGTGTTCGCTGGCATTTTGTAAACTTCCGACTGAAACTTGACCCGTTTGCAATCCTTTTCTTTGTTAGCAACATAAATAGTGGACGCGGGGTCGTCTCCTACCTGAACTACGGCAAGCCCCGGAGTGAAATCCAGTTTTTTCACTCGGCGTCGGATTTGGCTGCGAATCGATTTGGCTAACTGACTGCCATCAATAATTTCAGCTGGCATCTAGTCCTTACTCCCGTGATGAAATTCGTACGTGATTAATTCCCCCATCTATGTTGCCGATGCTGGATCGTTGTCTTGCAAGCTATTCCACGTCCTTCGAACCGTGCGAATTATATCACATTCTACGACTTCTTTTTGAGGTCTTTTTTCCCCGTTCACAATTAGATTCTTTCTTTGCTTTAAGAGCCTGTTTGAAAAGTACACTTGTAGGGTGAAATCAACCAAGCGGATAGCGCGGGATCAAGCGAATGGATAATGAGTGCGATAGTGAATCCCGATAGAAATCCATCAAGCGACTGAACAGGGAGCGCGATAGAGATCGCACACGTATGTAGCGGACAAGAAAAAACCTGAAAAGACTTTTGCAAATGACCAAAAATGGTTTTGCGACCGATTATTCAAACACGTTCTAAGTGATGACGCATCCGTAGTATTCGAATACGGTTAGGCGTTATTTCGCCATAACCCCATTGAGAAGATTCCATCTTGACATATTGACTTGATTTTGGGATAATCGGACCGTGAGGAACAGTCGTCAGAATACGGAGGGATACGAAAGGAAGGGTACGATTAATGATGCGCGTTGGCGTTGGACAGAGCCAAAAGACCGTTTTGGTTGATGCCCTTGAAGGTGCCACCACGATTGCAATGGGTAACGCACAGCTGGCGAAGGCAGATTTAGCAGTTGTTTTCGCTACGGTAGATTATCAAGCTGACTACGGGGAACTCTTTAACACGATTCATGAGATATCGGGGTGTGACAATCTTGTCGGCTGCAGCGGAATGAGTGTACTCACCTCGGCAGGGGAGTTTGAAGGTGAACCTGCCGTTGCCGTGCTTGTCCTACGGTCGGAAGACGTTTCCGTAATGCCCTTCTTGGTTTCATCGGATGATTCCGCAACGATTGGACCAGCGATACGCGAGTGCATATCGTCCAAGTTTCGCGAAAACTCGCTCCTGGTTGTGTTACCGGATGCACGCTGTATTAGCCCTGAAGCGCTTGTGCACCAACTCGGCGAAGATGGAACCAGGCTCCCAATTGTGGGAGCAGCAGCATCGGGCAGCCCAGACGGTCAATACATTTATGAGTGGCGTGATAAGGAGGTCGTGGAAGCGGGGGTTGCAGGGCTGTTGCTGACGGGTGCAATCCATACCGAAATAGGAGTAGCACAAGGCTGCCAACCAATTGGGCACCTACTGCAAATCACCCGTGCGGAGGGGAACGTCATTTACGAAGTCGACAGCAATCCTGCACTTGACAGTCTGCAAGGGGCCCTTGAATCCTTGACAGCCGAAGATCTTCGTGAATCAGGGCGTGTTGTGTTTGTAGGCATTGCAATGGATAAGGAAAATCCGGTGCCTCGGCGCGGTGATTTCCTCGTGCGTAATCTGGTCGGTTATGACAAGGATAGTGGCGCAATCGCTGTATCTGAAGGCGTGTCGGCAGGTCAGCTTATACAATTTCACTTGCGAAATCCATCCTCCGCGAATAAAGAGATTCAAGAAATTGTCCTTGATTTGCATGAGCGAACACGTGAACGTCCGCCAGCTTTCGGAATGTATTTCAACTGCTTGGGAAGAGGGAAGGGACTATACGGGAAGGCGAATCACGATATTCGGATTATCAAGCAGAGATTTCCGGATCTCCCGATTATCGGTTTCTTTGGCAATGCGGAATTTGCTCCAATCGGCGGGCGGAATTTTGCCCATGCTTACACCGGTGCGCTTGTACTTTGCTCCGAAGGGTGATATTACGGTCAAAAACTCGCCCGATGTCGTTTTGGATTAAGAATAATCCAGGCCGTATCGTTCACCACGGTGCAATAGAGAAAACACAAATGATCAGTAGTAGGAAGATTCACGTTGTGATCGTTGGCGCCGGTATTGTTGGAGCCGTAATCGCTTACTGCCTGTCACGTCGCGACAATGTCAATGTAACAGTTCTGGAAAAGTCCGACCCGGGGTTGGGTGCATCGGGGCACTCCTTTGCTTGGCTGAATTCCTTCGGAAAGGATCCGGTAGGATATCACAATCTGAACTGTCGATCCATGGACATGTGGCATCGATTTGCCCACGCACTTGACCGAGACATTGGGTTCCAATGTGGCGGACAACTCCGATGGGAAAACACCGACGAAGGAGCACGGGCATTGCGCCAACGTGTCAAACAGTTACAGGAACGGGGATACGCCTGTCGGACCATTACCGCAGCGGAGATGCATCAACTAGAACCCGGCTTGTTGCCCGGCACCGTAAAGGCAGCATCGTTGTCACAAGCCGATGGTTGCGTCGAACCGCTCAAAGCCATCGAAGCATGTTTGGAGAAGACGCGTGAACGTGGAGCCGCAGTACACATGCGAACTCCCGTAACCGGCATGTCTCTTGGAAATGGTACGAACACATCACGACAAGTCAAGGCACTAATTACACCGTGCGATGAGTTCAATTGCGACATCGTGGTGCTGGCGGGCGGCATTCACACGAAGCAACTTGCCGCTATGGCTGGAGTGTCTATCCCTCAACAGGAAAGCCCGGGCGTGGTTGTTCGCACCACTCCTTGTCCGCCCCTGCTATGTTGCGTTTCCGTTATCCATGCGCCGAAGAGTGATGTCCATCGTCGTGATGTTCACCTGCGGCAATCATCGGACGGAACACTGGCGATTGGTCAAGGCTCCCAAGAGAGCCTAAATCGCGACGATTCACAGGAACATGCCGACGAATTGCTCGACCGGGCAAGACACTACCTACCATCAATTTCGGATGCCTCGGCTATCCCGGTACCGGTCGGTTATCGTCCAATGCCGATTGACGGTTTCCCGGTGCTCGGGTTCGTATCAGCCGTTCCCAATCTCTATGTTGCGTTTATGCACAGCGGCGTCACATTGGCTCCGCTAGTAGGCGAATTTGCAGCGCGGGAGATTGTGGATGGAGCGCGTATTAAGATGCTGAAGCCTTACCGGCCTGAGCGATTTGGACCGGATGCCCAATAAACGAGATTGTGGCAGAGTCCGTGTCAGGTGGATACTCCGTTTAGTTTGAAAGTCATTTTGACCAAGAACTACACGAGTGAGACTCACGAAAATCGGTTTGTAGGGACGATCTCCTGGTCACGACTGCATATGCGTGGAAGGCCAAGATGCCGCGCCTACGGAATTGCCCCACAAGTCTATTTGTGTATGGATTAACGTGAATGACTATAACAGCGTAGGCTAGGCATTATCATGAATATTGGGTACGAGGTTTATGAAAATTACCTCCAATCCTTCGGCAGCCGTCTGAAATCGTCCTTTGGTAGTGAGAGAATTCTCTCCATTGCACTTTTCGGATCTGTTGCGAGAAGGCAAGCCCGATCGGACAGTGATATTGACCTCTTGGTAGTCCACAAAGAAGTGGATTTCAACCCGGTACACCGGTCTGTCGATATTGTTCTTGCGTTAAGGGAGGAAAACGAGTATAAGCGCCTTATTGAGCAAGAGCTGAATCCGCAGCCTTTTTGCATCTTCATGACCGAGGGTGAACTTTGGGATAGACCGCACATCTTACTCGACATTCTCGTCGAAGGCATCCTGCTATATGACATAGGCGTATTGGAGTCTCGCCTCCAAGCACTGAGAGAGCGGCTCAACGCCTTGGGATCGAAACGAGTTGCGTTACCGGACGGGACATGGTATTGGGATTTGAAACCGGACTGGAAGCCGGGTGAGATAATCGAGTTATGAACAATACCGACCTAAATGGCAGGCTAATCCTAGAGTCTCAGATGATCATGGAGGAAGCAAGACGTGCATTCAACAGCGAAGCTTGGAATCTCGTCGTACGAAGGTCGCAAGAGGTGGTTGAATTGTCGCTGAAGGGGCTTTTGAAGCTCATGGGTGTCGAATCTCCGAAAACACACGATGTTGGTGACACCTTCGCCAAAGTCTGTACGGATAAGAAAATTGCGATTTCGAGTCGGAAACTGGCGGAGATGCAACGGATTTCTCATCAGTTGGCACGTGATCGGGCACCTGCGTTTTATATGGAGAAAGAATATTCACGAGAACAAGCTAGCCAAGCCTTGCAGTCCGCCGAAACAGTGTTAACCGAAGCCGAAGAAATGACTCAAAGACTTAATTTAGCCAGGTAATACTAATCTCTATCGAATTAATACGCGGAGTACGTTAATTGTGAAAGCGGCAGTATTTGAGCAAACAGGTAAACTGAGTATACGGGACAAGCCTATTCCGAATCTCGTCTCTGGCGATGTCCTTATCAAGGTCGATCTGTGCGGTGTCTGTGCTTCCGACCTCGCCGCCCTCAACGGGGACGTTACGGATTATTCACCTCCTGTCGTGATGGGGCATGAACTTGCCGGTGTTGTTGTCGACAGCCGACATTCTAATGTAATGGTCGGCGACAAAGTTACTGTCAACCCAATGCTCTCGTGTGGAACCTGCGAATACTGTCAAGCCGACCTAGACAAATATTGTGAAAACATTGAAGGGATTGGACACGATATTGACGGCGGATACGCCGAATACATGCGCATGCCGAAACACGGGATAGACACCGGCAAACTCATTTCTGTCCCGCAATCAATCACCGCGGAAGCCCTCCTTTTTCTTGAGCCTTTGGGGTGTTGTCTCAATGCGATGCGCGAGACCATTTTTGACAAGAGTGTGGCAATCTTGGGCGCTGGTCCCATCGGACTCCTGTTCGCCCAATTGACCAAAAAAAGCGGCTTGCAGACGTTCGTGTTAGAGCCGCTTGCTCATCGTCGCGGAGCGGCAGAGAAAATTGGTGTAGAAGCGGCTATTGACATCACAGAGGAACGCATTGCCGCGCTTATTGAGACTACCAATGGCGGTGTAGACACCGTCATATCGGCGACGACGAACAATCAACGTGCTATTGACCTTGCGTTCAAAGTTGCCCGGCGTGGAGGCTGCATCAACTTCTTCGGACTTGCTCCCGCCGGACAGGAAATTCGGGTCAATCTAGAACACTTTCACTACATGGGCAACAAATTGATGGCGTCGTGGGCGTTCTCACGATGGAGTCTGAACGAGTCTCGCCGGATACTTATCGGACAGGAGCTTGATTTTACGCCACTACTCACGCATCGATTTCCCGTTAAACAAGCGGTTGAAGCATTTGAAAACGCGCGGAAACAGCAAGGTGTGAAAAGCGTTCTTACCGGCGCATGAATTGCACCAGATTGAACGGTGCGGGCAAAGCGTGTGGACATATCGGTTCACTTTGAGCGTAGAAGCAAGAATATAACCGTAATATTACTGGCACTGAAACTGCATTCAATATACTTGCAATACTTGCACAACGATCGCGAATCTCCCAACTTGAACACATAGGCACCACATCCAAACAACTCACTCTTCTTGAGCGCTATTCGTGATGAAGACCTTGAAGGCATTCCTTGAACTCATCCGATATCCCCTCTTTGCCATCCCGATTGTCGCCACTCTGCCGGGGACTCTAATTGCGTCCGAGGGGCGAATAAACTGGCGTGTCGGAGTAACGTTGTTGACAGCCCTGCTCGGGTACTTCGCGGGGATGATGAAAAACGATTACTTCCACCGGGGACAAGATGCGGTCGCGAATCCGCACCGTCCGCTTCCGTCACACCGATTAACTCCCCGGCAGGTAATGATTACGGCGAGCACTATCTATATCGTCTGCGTTATTCTAGGATTTGTGCTCCATTTCAAGGCAGGGCTACTCGTGGTTGCTCTTGTGATGATTTCCCACTGTTACAACGCCATTTTCAAAGAGCGCGGAGTATTGGGAAGCATCAGTCTACCAATCGGCATTGGGTTGCTAAACGTATTTGGCGCGTTAGCCGTGAGCGGCGGGGTACCGCGCTTGGCTTGGTATGCGTTTGCCGCAACAATGCTCTACGATTGCGGCACGCACATTACGACAACTTTCAAGGACATTGAGCGTGACAAGAAAATCGGGATAACTACCACTCCCCTACAGTTGGGCATCAAACCTGCGCTCGCCGTTTCCGCCATTGCAACAATCTGTGCCTTCATCGTTGCGGCTTTGCCGCACTGGTTGGAAGGCGTCAGTTGGCACTACACTCTATGGATTCTCTGTGCGTTGATTGCCACGAGTATTACCCGACTGCCGCTCTATCTGGAGGCAAACGAAAAGAACGGTTATCGCGCATTGAAGGGTTCCATGGTTGGCGCCATAACATTTTTTCCCTGTCTAATTGGCGTCCAATTCTCGATATGGCAGTCCGCGCTAGTCATTGTGCCGCTCCTCTTGATAACGCTGGTTCTATTGCAGATCACGAAGCGGGAAGTTTAGCTCGACTTTGTACAAATGTACAACGATTGGATTGTACGGAAAGGCGTACAAAACCAAACTCGTACGCGGGAATCAAGCGACTGAATAGGGAGCGCGATAGAAATCCCCTTGCCCCGCCGTGATGGCACTGGAATCCGCCGCCGACTTTTTCAATGGTCAACCAAAAAGACCAGATGGTTAAAATCTCTCCCACTTTTCTTCAACGCTTGAATGACACCGTTCGTTGTCTCGCTCAAATGTACAAAGTCGAGTTTAGGACCTGTTTGAAACGTACACTTGTCGGGTGAGATTAAACGAACGATCAACTGAGTGAATAGCGAAGGATCAAGCGACTGAATAAGGAGATCACGGGAGATCAAACGAACGAATAGTGAGTGCGATAGAGATCTTGATAGCGATCGCATTAGAGATTCCATAGAGATCCACTGATCGCCATCCACAAAACACTTACCTTCGACATAAGGTCTTGCGACTTACCATCTAACGGGAAACATACAGAAAGAGTTTGGAAGTGTAAAATGCAGTACATACTGATTGCACTGCTTTCTGCAGTTCTGTTTGGTGCATCGACGCCCATAGGGAAGATACTCCTTAACAGCCTTCCGCCTTTCCAACTCGCGGGATTGCTGTATATCGGAGCGGCGATTGGTGTTCTCCCTTTCTCGATAAGACTGAGAAGCGCGAAGAAAATTCATCGGATTGGGAAACGCAATATACTTCGGCTAATCGGAGCAATCTCCTTTGGTGGAGTCGCGGGGCCCGTGTTGCTCCTGTTTGGATTGCAAAAGGCGCCGGCAGCCTCCGTAGCGATGTGGCTAAACATGGAACTAGCCGCTACCGCTATTCTAGGGTGTCTGCTATTCCGAGAATATCTGGGCGGCTATGGATGGGTAGGAGTTCTCGGTACTATTGCAGCATCGATGACGTTGTCGTGGCACGGAGGGACAATCGGCATGTATGCCCTGCTGCTTGTTGCCGCAGCCAGCATCTGCTGGGGAATAGACAATCATTTGACAGCTTTGATTGACGGGATTACTCCAACTCAAAGCACATTTTGGAAGGGTGCGATTGCGGGCGGGACGAATCTAATTATAAGCGTTATGCTAGAACCGTATGGGAAAACGGCGTGGATTCTGGCATCTAGTATAATTGTAGGAGTGTTCTCGTACGGATTCAGTATTAGTCTTTACATCTTGGCGGCACAAAATCTTGGCGCAACCCGGAGTCAAATGATTTTCGCGAGCGCACCGTTCTTTGGAGTAGCTTTATCCATTATTCTTTTGAACGAGAGCATATCAGCCGTCCAAGTCACGGCTGCCGCGATTCTCGTTATCTCGCTGACTGTATTGTTTCGAGATCGACACTCCCATTCGCATACCCATGAACCTCTACACCACAAGCATAGACACAGACATGACGATGGCCACCACGACCATGTTCACACTGGAGACGAAGACTCGGGCTATCACAGTCATTGGCACACACATGAACCGATGACCCATGCACATCCCCACTGGTCAGATATCCACCATCGGCACCAGCACTAGTCCACTTGCCGAGAGGGACTCGGACAATAAAGAGTCGAGGTTCCGGAACAGGATAGCGCATATACCGATGAATGACTGTGGGTGAGACGCCGGTCGCCCCCGACTGTACACTATGAACATGACAACCGCACTCGCAAGGCTCGGTGTTGACGATTACACACTGAGCACGAGCGATAGAAGAACGCTAGACGACGACGGATACTTGGTCCTTGAGAACCTGATGACATCGGAGGAAGTTGCCGCCTTCGTCCAACGTCTAAACGCACGCGCGGAAATTGAGGGTGAAGATGCCGGAAAGGAGGTACACCAGGAGCAAGGCACAATTCGGCTGAGCAATTTGATTGACAAGGATCCGATTTTTGAGAAATGTGTGACATCACCCCGGCTTTTGGCGGCAATTCGGCACGTTCTTGGCGATGAGTTTAAATTTTCCTCGTTGAACAGTCGTGCCGCGTTACCCGGGCATGGACGACAGGGGTTGCACGCTGATTGGGGTGGAGCTGTAACGCCGGGTGACTATTTTGTATGTAACTCTATTTGGCTACTTTCCGATTTTACTCGGCAAAACGGAGCTACTCGTGTTGTACCGGGATCACATCGCTGCGGGCAAACCGCGGCAGACGTGATGTCCGATACAAAAGCCGATCATCCGGATCAGGTTCAACTCATCGGAGAGGCCGGCACCGTTGTCGTGTTTAATTCTCACCTCTGGCATGGCGGCATGAAGAACGAAACAGACGCTCCGAGGCGAGCAATGCATGCCTATTTCTGCCGCAGAGATCAGCGTCAACAACTAGATCAGCGCAAGTGGATCCGCAAGGAAACACTTGCCAGGCTTTCCCTCGAAAGTAAGGTTATTCTTGATGTGGCGGATGTCGACGAAGGTAGTGAAAACATTGAGAATTTGTAACCCGGGAAGTAAGGAGGCAAACTCATGACGAAACTGACCCCCGAGGAAATTAGATTTTTTAGAGACGAAGGTTTTCTCATCAAACGCGGAATCATGGATGCATATCTTACAGCGCAAGCTCGTGGGAGATTGTGGGAGAACGCTCCGCCTGAACTTGATCGTGACAATCCCGATACATGGGTTGGGCCGATTCAGGAATACAGACAAAAGAAAGGCGAAAAGGGCGATGATGGCGGCGGGTATGGGTGGTGGTACCGCAGTATCGGCAGCGAAGAGTGGATGGCACGAATGCTGGTTGCCCATCCCCCAATTTGGGAGATAGTGGAGCAAATGCTAGGTGAAGGCGAAGTCGTTAAACCCGACCGAATCCGTGGCATCTATTGCCGCCTTCCCGAAGGCAGTTCCCCGAGAAAACCCCTTGGTTGTCATGTCGACGCCCACGCATTTCATCTGGGCGTTGTGGGATATATTGATGATGTCGCGCCGAATGGGGGAGGCCTTACGGTTTGGCCCAGAAGCCACCGTGTTTTCTATTTCAGTAATCAAAGGCGGCATCTGAGAGACAATACGGAACAATACACGAAAAGCCTCGAATACTTCAAGCACAGAACTCCAATCGATTGTCATGGACGAGCCGGCGATGTTGTCTTTTGGCATCACCGGTTGGCGCATTCTGCGGGCAGCAATCGATCAAAAGGAATTCGTAAGGCAGTATTGGGTGATTATGTAAAAAAGAACATTGAAAGTACAATGAACGAACCGCCTTGTGAAGATATGTGGGAGGAATGGCCTGGAATCCCGCCAAATGGGAAACGGTAGACACTCCGAAGCGACACTGCCTCGCCCCAAAGGTTGGACGCCTAGCCGATTTCTGACACCCACCATGATGTGATGACCTTTACCGAGCAGATTAAAGCCCATGCACAGAGATTGGGATTCGAGTTGATTGGCGTTACCCCTGCCGAGGAAAGTCAAACCATCCGGCTCTATGAGAGGTGGTTGGAAAACGGATACGCCGGGGAAATGGGGTATCTTGAAAAACACCTTCGGTTGAAGCGTGATCCACGCCATTGCCTGCCTGAAGCAAAGTCGGTCGTCAGTTTGGCAATCAATTATTATACGCTTGATCCTGCCCGAGAACTAGTCGAAAATCCTGCAAGAGGTCAAATCTCACGGTACGCCTGGGGAGATGATTACCACGAGGTTATTCGCGCTAAATTGCGTAAACTCGCAGAATTCATTGACGAGGCTGGGGGTAAAAAACTTAAGCAAAAGATTTACGTGGACACGGGACCAATTATCGAGCGTGAATACGCCCAGAAGGCAGGCATCGGATGGATTGGCAAAAATACGAACTTCATCAACTGGCGGTCGGGTTCATGGCATTTTCTCGCCGAGATTCTCGTAGGCATCGAGTTGGATTACGATTGGCAGTTGCCGCATGGGAGTTGCGGCACGTGCACCCTTTGCATTGAAGCCTGTCCGACGGATGCAATTGTTGCCCCGAATGTCCTTGATTCTCGCCTTTGCATATCGTACCTTACCATCGAGTTGAAGGATAGTATTCCAAGCGAATTACGCCCACAGATGGGCAACCTAATCTTCGGCTGCGACATCTGCCAAGAGGTATGCCCATGGAATAGCAAGGCGACACCGTCATCTGAACCGGGATTTCACCCTCGGGAGGAAAACATCGCACCCAAACTGCTTTCCCTTATCGATATGACGCAAGCCGAATTTAGCAAACGCTTTAAGAATAGTCCTATTAAGCGTGCCAAAAGACGCGGATTCCTCCGTAACGTCGCTGTCGCCCTCGGAAATTGGGGAAATCGGCGGGCACTCCCGGCTCTCAAGCGAGCGTTGAATGATGATGAAGCGCTCGTTAGAGGACACGCCGCGTGGGCGCTAGGGGTAATTGGCGGCAAATCGGCGAAAGAAGCCTTAGATACGAGATTGTGCGTGGAAACTGAAGCCCAAGTCATAGGTGAAATCAAGGATGCGTTACGGGTGATGGCACAATCAATATAAAAAGTCGTAGACACGAATCCATTTATGCATTCGGGTGGCAATGATTGATCGAACATGACCAACGGCGAATTTAGGTTAATCTGTGAAGATAATGAAACAGGTGCGAGAGCCGGTCAATTATGCACGGCGCACGGCGTCGTCGACACCCCTATTTTCATGCCTGTTGGTACGCGCGGCAGCGTCAAAGCCTGCACTCCCAAAGACCTAGATGAGATTGGCGCCGAGGTTATCCTCGGTAACACATACCATCTCTATCTTCGTCCCGGGCACCAGATTATCGAAGAGGCTGGCGGTCTACATGAATTCATGGCGTGGCGAAAACCGATCTTGACGGACAGCGGCGGATTTCAAGTGTTTAGCTTGGGAGCATTGCGCACGATTAATGAAGAGGGGGTCGAGTTTCGGTCGGAAATCGACGGTACGAAGCACTTCATCAGTCCCGAACGCTCGATAGAGATCCAGAACGCGCTCGGAGCGGACATCATAATGGCTTTTGATGAATGTCCGTCGCTGCCCAACAGTTACGAATATCTCGAGAAGTCAATGGAGATGACCGCCCGTTGGGCAGCACGTTGCAAGGATGCACACGCGAATTCTGATCAACTCCTGTTCGGCATCGTGCAAGGAGGAATGGAAAAAGATCTTCGAAAACGGAGCATTGAAGCCACGGTAGATATCGGTTTCCCCGGTTACGCCATCGGCGGGTTGAGTGTCGGTGAAGAGAAGGAACTCATGTATGAGACGCTCGCCTACACTGCGCCGCTCCTTCCGAGACACAAACCCCGTTATCTGATGGGCGTCGGCACGCCCGAAGATTTGGTACATGCCGTCAGTTGCGGCGTGGACATGTTTGATTGTGTAATGCCCACACGGAACGCGCGGAACGGGTGGCTTTTTACCTCGCTTGGTCCCGTCCGTATTCGGAATACGGAGTACAAGACCGACTTCACCCCCCTCGACCCGAACTGTCTATGCTATACCTGCCAGAATTTTACGAGAGCCTATCTTCGTCACCTACATCGTGAAAATGAGATTCTTGGCCACTGCCTACTCACGCGCCACAACCTCCACTTCTATTTGAGCTTAATGCACGGTGTTCGCAGGTCGATTTTGAATGGGACATTCGATCAGATTAAAGCGGATATTTCGGCGTTGATGATATATGGCCAAAATGATTGTACCAATTTACAATGAGAAATGGAGGATACCAATGCCTTTTGGCGCGAACCTTGTCAAACACTATATGTTCTGTGCGCTTAAAACGGCCACTTGTCTACAATACTTGCGCTATCATTGTGCATAGCAAAACCGTTCTGCGTTGAGTCTCTCCTATCGGCTATAAAATAAGCACTACTTTTTCTATGTTTTTCTGGCAGTAGTATTTTCTCAAAAAAGAGTTCTCGTTGCCCCTCGTCCCTAATGAGTCGCCGATTCTTTCTGCATGGGTCATGAATCATGCCATTGCGATCTAAAGCATACGATGACCATTCAATCCATTTATCGCCGTTGTTGTTAAAAAAAATGCTATGTTCGGAATGTTGCCACGATGTGGCATGTATAACCCTAACCGGATCGTATTCCAGGCGCGCAAACGAAATATACAGAGCATAGACAAGTAACCGGTGATTGCCGTCCACAATATGGTAAATGCACGGCCGCAACTCATCCTTGTCCGTGGTGCCTTCTTTTAATTCCGCGCCAGTTTCCGTGTCTGCTAAGTTCCGGACCAATATGAGGTTGTCCCTGCTGTCTATCTTTTCTCTCGCAAAAGTCTCGCCTATGGATACAAGCCTCTTAAACCAAGGCCCTGGAGCGGATTCTAACTCCCGAAAAATCCTGCTCAACTCTGAATCATCTTGATTATACCGTTGTTGGATGGATTGGAAACGAGAAAAATTGCGAACCCTAGCGGCTTCGATAGGTCTTGTGCTGTCCTTACGGAGCATTTCGCTACTCAATTCATGGACAACATACCAAAGGGGACGAGTCGCAAGGCCTCTGTAAAACTCGTCGTCACCAAAACTATCCTCGGGGTTGGACGGCAAATTTGTAAACTGTAGATTGAAGAGCTCATCCTCAGTTAGAAAGAATTCAGTAAATTCGTGGTATGTTTCTTTTTTCACTTGTGTTAAGCCTTTGTAGACAGCGCAGTTACAATAGTTACCTAGAAGTTTTAGGTTGTTATGGAGTATGAAATACGGCAATCTCACTGAATGACGAAATTTCCCATTGTCCAAAATCATCTTGCTGCACTTTCAAGTATTGCCAGACAGTCCCCGTAAGTTCTGTTGCCATCTCGCACCAAAGCTGTGCAGCATCGGCTTTACGCACGGATTCAATAGTCTCTTGGCCCTTGGTTTCTATAATCCAATGTTCGCCATTTGTCAAGCGAACCAGGAAATCGGGAAAATAATGGCGTAGATTCATCACTCCGTCTGTATATTCGATAGAGAAGCCGAAGGGTTCAGGAAGTTTGGAGAAGGATTCGACATCGGCCGCACCTTGAAGAAATTTCGCGAAATCGCGCTCAAAGTCGTTATCACAAGGGACGAAATTGAAAACACATTTTGCGGCTTCAAACACAGGACGCGAGTGAGGGAAGGGGCGTGTTGAAGACAACAACCGATCAGTCCCATCGAATGTTGGCTCGATTGGTTCAATGCTCTTTTCACGCAAAACACTGCCAAATGTCTTGGTCGTCACATAACTAGCAACGTTGCTGCTCATCGCTTTAATAGACGCTTTATTATTCAGATCTACCGTCTCACCAAACGCCTTTCGTTCAAAAAAATCCCTAATTTTCGGAACTAATGCCGCGAATTGTGATGGAAGTTTAACCTTATCTGCGATACGCTTAGCATGGTATCCAATCACCTCCTGGGCTGTCTGCGGTTCGGGAACGGTGTAGGCTTGCTCAATGACTTTTTCCAGAGTTATAATGTCGTATCCCTCGTATTGGAATGTTTGTGCAACACCATCTCCCGTGTTGCGGGGTAAAACCGGACAATCAAATGTCATCACGTCAAGATTAGCAATTTCTTCTCCCAAATCTTTCTTCCGAACGAGCAGCGGACTTAGTCTAGGTACACCGATGTCACGGGCTATTTTTTCTGGCATCGGTATGATCGTCAGAATACGCAGTTTGTCTTTGCCAATCTCAAAGGTGTCTAGAGTAAGGTTCTCTAGTTGCTCTAATTCCTCGACGAACTCAATAAACGCTCTGTTTCCAATTACGTCTACCCGCTCGGTATAATCTGCCACCCGATCTCGAAACATCAACCTCAGCCCGCGTCCGATGGTCTGCTCCGGCAAAATATTGGCTCTCGAGGTATAAGGACGCAATCCGATTACCACAGTGACGTTCTGCACGTCCCACCCTTCTCGCAACATCAACACGCTCACGATTGCATTGACGGGACAGTCGGGTTCATCTACTTCACGCGCCAATTCCCTTGCTTTGTCTAGGTCTCTCTTGGATACCTCCCCTTTTCTGTCCGTGTGAATGACTAGTGTCTTGTCACCACCAAGTGCTTCGGGATATTTGACTCGCAGATAGTTGCCCACATCATCCGCTTCCGCGGTGTTGTTAAGCATCACGAAAAGAATCGGTTTCACGCCCAATGGATCCAGTTGATCGCAATACTCTTTCCATCGGGCAACGCCGGCAGTCAAAAAACCCTCATATTTCACGCTTGGGACGTCAGATTTCGCTTCTTGAATGTGCGCAATCCCTTTGACGGGGCGTTTCACGATACCATCTACTATAGCTGCTTTCAGTGGGTAATCATAGATGGTCCAAGCGAACAGCGCGCCCTTCTGATAACGTGGGGTAGCAGAGAAATCAAGTTGAGAGGCTATAGGGTTATCGACCTGTAACCGCCGGATGACCTTGATCCATTCACTATTTTCATCGTGGGTATGATGCGCTTCGTCGTTTACCGCGAGGATTGGACAACTCCGCCGTGCAATACGATTCTCAAAGTCGTGGGTTTCTATCTTGCCTTCCTGCGGTTTGGCACCCAACACTGCTGTTATTTCATCAGGCTCCTCATCTTTCTTATTGCCCTGATATTCATAGAATTGTTGAATGTTCGTTAGGAACAACGCCCCTTCCGAATGTGCTCTCTCTCCCTCGCCACGCATATAACATTCAAAATCCCAGAATAACTCGTAGTGTTTCGGGAACAACGGATCTGCACGAAAGATGTTTCCACCGGCAAAGTCCTTGCGAAGTCGTTCAAAAACGATCACGTTTGGCGCAAGCACCAAGAATGTTCTTGCGTAGTCTCTGTCGTTTTCACGGACAGCGTTGAAATAGTGCCAGACTATTGCCAATGCCATGACCTTCGTTTTACCGCTCCCCGTTGCCATCTTTATACAGTAACGCGCAAAATGGTCTTCGGGCGGCAACCGGAGTTCGGTGTTTGCCGCTGCGAAGTGTTGAAGCAATTCTATGCGAGAACGAACTTTATCAACCTCATAGACATAAATCAACGTTTCAATCGCCTCCCGCTGCGACTCGTAATACCGAAATTGCCGCCCGTTAGGGGTCACATGATCGGTTAGAAACCAGTAGTTGAGGAGTTCGCGGGTTGTTTCCGTTACATCCTTATAACCACCTTCCCGCCACGCTTTGACTCGTGCTCGCAAGGCTGATACGCACGGCGCAGTCGCAATGGTAGGCGGTAGATTGGCCAGTTGCAGTTGATCTTGAGATTCTCCGGTCTCTTGCCTCATTTGACATCTACCTCTATCGCTTTTGTCGTATCATTCCCTAGAATGTCAATGACTTTTACCATGACTGTGTAATTCCCCGAATTCTCGTAAGTGTGTGTGACGTCTTTCTGCAAATCGGGTTCTTGCTTTGTGCGATAACTTTGCCACTGGTTATGAAATGTATCATTCCTGAAATCCCAATCCACCGCCCAGTAATCAACCCACTGGCTCCAATGCGTGATGATTTGCTGTATGTCTTTAGGTACGTCATCAGGCGGTATGACGAAATCAGTCAACTTAAGACACACTTCGGCTCTTCGCCTCGATCTTGCAGCCTGTTGATTCACTGCCAAATCAATGGACAGCGCCGCCAACTCAAAAAAACGAATGTCCCCTTGGTTAACCGCCTGTTTTTCCAACACCTCTCGCGGGATTTTCTTGAAAGCAAGGTTCACATTGGCTTCTGCGGCAATTTGCACCGCAACTTCATTGAGCTCAAAGCCGAATTCCCAGCCTAGAATGTCCACACCGTTTGTCGTTACGTCTGTTCCCTTGCCGGCAAATTTCCAAAACTCGGTAACGACCGCCTTTACGTCGCCTAGCGTGACAGGGGCGTCAACGGGCCCAACATGCACTATGCGTCCGGCGAGTACGCCATGTAACCAGGCATACCCGTTGATAGGAGTGGCTCGGTACAAATTCAAAATAAAGTTGCGGTAGGCTCGTTGGCGGACAGCCCCGGCCTCTCCATGAAACTCCGCCGACATCCACGCCTGGCGCTCATACTTCCCTAGATTTTGCACGACAAAAGGCTTAACGCCCTCAATACTCAAGAGCCGCTTGCGCGTGGTATGGATGGCATAACGCCCGAAATCACACCCAATCCACCTTCGATTCAATTTCTCTGCGACTGCTGCTGTTGTCCCGCTTCCAACGAAACAATCTAAAACCAAATCACCTACGTTTGAACATGCGCGAATGCTTCGCTCAAGCAATTTCTCTGAATTCTCGGTGGGATAGCCGGTAGTAAATGAATACCCAGAAATATCTGTCCAGTTAGATGTGAGTGGTTTTGTATCTGTTGCCTCCACCCAATATTCAGGCCTGCCTTTATCATCAATTCTTATCTTACCTTCTTTGACCATCTGATTAATTTTTTCTTGACCAAATTTAAAATGTTTGCCCGCCGGAGGATGGTATGTTTCTCCAAATATGACTCGTTCTGGTGGGTTCCGTACGCCAGAAGAGTCATCAATTTTTCGCCAATATCCAGGTCTCTGTTCTGTAAGTTTTTGCGAAATATCGCAGAAATGGGTAGTGTCGGATTTGAAATATAGCAATAGGGAATCCGTTGCTATCTGGATTGACCTTCGACCCTGATTTGTAAAGTTCTTGTAAATTCTCTTTACGGCAATGTCGTTTTGAAAATTTTCCTTCGCGAACACCTCGTCAGCAATAACCTTCACGTAATGAGACCAATATTGGTCAAAGCGAATAAAGATAGCCCCGTCATTTGCCAGCAGTTCATGTAAATGGCAGAGCGTTTCGTACATCCACGCACAGAATGAACTGCTACCTTGCCTCCATACATTTCTGTACGCTGCTTCTTCCATGATAGATGGTGCCTTCATAACTGCTTGTTCACTATCAGGAACTTTCACAGTAAGAAGTTGGTCTGTCCCAGTAAAGAAGGGCGGATCGATGTAAATGAGATTAACTTTTCCCGCAAACTCTGGTAGGAGAGAGGGCAGAACGTATTTCTTATCGCCCCAAATTAAGCGGTTGCGCCAATCCGTCGCTTTTCCTTGCGAGAATAACTCTAGCGTGAGTTCTCGATCTTGCGCAGACTCATTCACGGTTTCAATTGTTTGAAACGGCAAAGAAATGCAAACAGGCGCAATTTTTCTTCCGTCTTTGTCATATTTGCCATCCCAGTTCAGTTCTGTCATCGAATTCTCCATTCTTCCTCGATTATTCACCTGGGGAACACGCAGGTTCTACCTTGCTGATGCTGTGGTTGCCAAGGTTTTACGTAGGTTTAATCATAAAATTATAGCACCGTATTACGAAAAGTTTCAAGAAGGTTCTTGATGACATCCAATCATTTCGTGTGTATAATGATTCATACTTGGAGCACTACGGTAACTCATGCGACTAACTGCCAATTGCCGATGCGAAACATCAAGCTGACAATCGAATACAATGGCACAAATTATCACGGCTGGCAGATCCAACGCAACGGCATCACCATTCAAGAAGTTATTCAAAACGCGCTCGCGACGCTGACCAAAACGCGTACTCAGATTATAGGCGCGGGCAGAACAGACACTGGAGTACACGCCGCCGGTCAGGTTGCCAGTTTTTTCACTGATTCCGAGATGCTCTCGGGCACTATCCGGAAAGCGTTGAACTCACTCTTACCTGAAGACATCGTGATAACTGATGTCCAAGATGTCCCATCCGATTTTCACGCCCGCTTCAGTGCACTGAGCCGAACCTACCGATATACCATCCTCAATCGAGAATTTCCCTCCGCATTTTTAGGAAGTACCACTCACTTTTTCCCGCGTCCAATCGATACTGATCGAATTGATGACGTCTGCGGTGCGCTGATTGGGGAAAAGGATTTCTCCTCGTTTCGACGTACAGGCAGTGAGCGCATCAATCCGGTTTGTACGGTTTTGGAAGCGTCTTGTTGGCGCGATGTGGATCTGGTTTACTTTCAAATTGAGGCAGATGCGTTTTTGCGAGGGATGGTTCGGGCGCTCGTTGGGACCGTGCTCAAATTGCAGGAGGTACCAGATGCAAGCAATCAGTTTCAGAAGATCCTGGGCGCCCGAGACAGGAGCGCTGCCGGACCGTCCGCACCTGCGGGCGGTTTGTCGCTAACCGCCGTAAAGTACTGATCAGGTTGGTGATGAAAACTGGAAATACACAGTTAAATTTCAGGGACGACTCTGGGAAAAGCATATATGGCAGTTCCCCGATGTACAAGGAGGGATTTTCGTTGCTGAAGTACGCGTTGTTCATTGCGGTGTGCGCGGGCAGCATGGCGTGCGCCAAGCCGCCATCACCGCATTCTACGGCAGATCTGCGCTCACTCCTTCAACCTTTGAACGGAATGGTGACCTACGCAGGGGTTGACTCGGGGAGAGGGTTGTTGTATTTGGGAAATAGCCTGATAGAACGTCGCTTCCAATTGGATGGAGATGGTAGCGTGCCTCAGACTAGCCATTATTTCCACAAACCATCAAGACGTAACCATGTCTCGGCTTCGTACGAGGAATTCAAGTTTCGAATCGGCGAAATCGTATTCACGGCGAGAACAGATACCCTGAAGTACAAGGCTTATAAGATTCAACGGAGCATTGCCGAGCAGAAACAGCTTGTTATTGAACTCGAATACTCAGAAGCGTCGGAGGAACCTGTTTGTTCTGTCAATATTCACTACGAAGTGTATCCAAATCTACCGATAATCCGTAAGTGGATTACCTTTGAGAATCTAACGGATTCGGCATTCTTTGTCGAGGATATCATCCTTGAATCCTTATCCTTGCCTGCCTATAGCAAAGTTCAGTCCGGAGTTGTTCGAAATCGTCAGGCGTTGTCCGTCGATTTACAGCCATTCTTCGTTGTGCATGGCGCGGAAGACAATGGCGGGGTCATAGTGGGAAATGAGGCCCCCGGGATACTCAAATACTGCAATCTCCCGCCCGGTGATGCCGTAATAGAGATCGGTCTACTTCCGACCTCTGCCATCAATGGGTTTGAGATTCGTGTGTCGCCTAACGCAGCAGTGTCGACTCCGAAAATTTGGACAATGTTATTTGAAGGCGATTATTCTACGGCTTCCGAAACACTTGAGGACGTTGTAGGACAACGATTTTTATTCGCAAAAGAAGCAATTTCTCAGTCGCCGCCAATCACTTGGACAAAGATTCCCCCAGATGGAAATATACCAGCGGGTGATTTCATCGTCGTGGATTATGACTGGAACGGAGACAATCTATCGGCTCTGCAGCGATTGGCAGAGCAGGTTCAGAAGGAAGGAAAAAAATTTGGGATTCGCTTGCCAATTGCTGAGGTTGATGTCCGATTTTTGAATCGGAGTGCGTGGCAGTTGTCACCCATAGCACGTTTCGGAAGCTTGGATGCGGAAAATGAGAATAGCCAAAACTCTGGTGTTGTTGATGTGAAATCTTCAGGGACGATGACGGGTGAGAGAGCAGTTTATTGTGTTTTGAGTGGCTACGGTAATTTTCTCTCGGGTGCCGTGCACGCCTTGCTGAAGGAGACGGAAGCAGATCTCCTCGTCTTTGACGGTGCCATAATCGGTATGCCCGATGATGTTGTAAAGGGTTGCGGGGTGCTTGGACACCAGCATTTTAGTCGTAAGGAGTCAATCAGGTTGATTTATCAGTGGGTATTTGGTTTTGCCGATTACGTGCGTCAGCAATTTCCTAATCTGAAGCTTGGAATTACCTCGACGGCTTACGGCGTCAACACGCCGGACATAGCGGTTTACAACCACTTCGATCTGTTCTTCCCTAAACCCGATTAACCCGATGTTGGTAATCGGTGTGTTGGGAAGCACACATAATATTTCTACTTGGCAGCACGCCATTATCCCTGTCGGAATGAGTCTTTCAACAAGTAACCCTTTCTAGTCGGAGTCCCATTCCTTGATCCAGAAGATCGAAATGTTGATAGAATGCGACATGTCCAGATTCCCGCGCTCCTGACGATCAACGGAGATCTGACGAACGAATAGTGAGTGCGATAGAGATCCTAATAACGACGGCGATAGTATATCCTGCGTAATGTGTATCGGGCCTCATAAAATGAAATTCATATTTCGCTCTGTGACTGGCTTTGAGCGAGTGTTGCTTGAGAAAAAGAGAATTAGACTAACTAAGTTCGTGATAATTGTCGTAGGCATTGTAGGTTGGGTTGAACGGAATCCGTTAACAATCACTATTCTTTGATGCCCGTTCGAATGTCTACTTTTTCCGAACGTGCCGAGATTTGAATGAAACCCAATACTAATCGTATATTCTACTACAATGAACATCCCCATAATTAGATGCGTTTCTCCTTTTCCGTGTTTCTAAATCGCTTGAAAACCAATTCTAACATTTGATACAATGACGACAGTCTTAGACAGTCATGAAGTTATTGTCATGCTATTTGAAATATTGAATTAACCTTAGGAGAAAAGATGCAAATCGCCAACCGTTTAGGGAAAATCCCGCCTTACCTATTCATGGAATTACGGAATAAAATTAACAACGCAAGAGCCAAGGGGATTGATGTGATTAGCCTCGCTGTGGGCGATCCGGTGGATCCCACACCACAGCCGGTAATTGACGAACTGAGCCGGACCGCGGCTGATCCCGAGAATCATCGATACCCGACGGACGAAGAAAAAGGGATGCTGGCATTTCGTCAGGCAGTGGCTGATTGGTATGCGGCAAGATACAGCGTCCACGTAGATCCTGAGGACGAAGTCCTTGGACTAATCGGGTCTAAGGAGGGGTGCCACCATTTTATTTTAGCGGTTGTGAACCCCGGTGAAACGGTGCTAATGACTGATCCGGGTTATCCGGCATACCGCGCAAGCATCTTAATGGCGGAGGGGGAACCATACAATGTGCCCATTACTGCCGAGAACGACTTTCTGCCCGAATTGGAAAATATCCCATCGGATGTCGCTAAGCGGGCAAGCGGGATGTTCCTGAACTATCCCAATAATCCAACAGGAGCAACTGCAACACCGGAATTTTTCGCGGAAGTTGTTGAGTTCGCTAAAACTTACGACATTGCGATCTGTCACGACAATCCTTATAGCGAAGTCGTTTTTGATGGTCTTAAACCGCTGAGTTTTCTATCAACTCCCGGTGCGAAAGATGTCGGCGTCGAACTCAATTCGCTGTCGAAGCCATTCAACATGACCGGTTGGCGGATCGGTATGGCGATCGGAAACACCGACCTCATCGGGGGCATGGCACAGGTCAAAGAAAACACCGATTCCGGAATCTTCAACGCAATTCAATATGCGGGAATCGTCGCCTTGACCCAATGCCAGAGCAATATCGGCGAAATGCTGGAAGTCTATTCACGGCGGCGTAAACAGATGCTCGGCACATTTGGACGGCTAAACTGGGGCGATTACACGCCGCCAAAGGGAACGTTTTACCTCTGGATGCCTACGCCGAATGGAATGAGTTCCATTGATTTTGCAACCCAAATCTTTGAGGAGGCGGCAGTCGTAATTACCGCCGGATCGGCGTACGGTGACTACGGCGAGGGATATTTTCGTGTGGCGTTAACGGTTCCCGACGACCGATTGAATGAAGCCCTCGATCGGATAAAGAAGGTTCTCTAGACTAAGTGTTTAATGCTTGCGAGACTATCACAAGAAACTGTTCTACGACGCCGGTTGGTGCGATCAAGCGACTGAAGAAGGAGCGCGATAGAGATCCCTTTCCAACCGCACCGGCACCTACTGAAACCAGCGCCATGAGTCATCTTCTGTGGCGCTCTTATCAATGAATGACCTGGTATTCCCGCGCTCGCGTCTACATGGAGATTAACAGTTCAAGACATTGAAGTCGCGTGACTTGCACCCTAAAATGCTTTACTTGATCCCTATGGGTGCGTAATGATTTCTTCCCTTGTATAACTTTGGCAGATTCAATCGATTTACACCTCCTCTAGATTAATCGTGAAATTATGACGGATTAAGTAGCAAATTTTCAAGGCAAGTAAATTTTTTAAGGTAATTACTTGACAAAACATAAAAAAGATGTTACTATTCGAGCAGAACCTTAATGGATTGAATTAATCAGAAGAGTAGCACGATTCTATCAGGAGGAAGTGGAGGCAAATGGAACCGGAGGAAGTATTCGGCACAAGAAAAGACGAAGCGCTCAGGGGAGAATTTCTAGATGACGAAATTCCTGAATCCCAAGACAACATAGAGTATCTACTAAGGGAAGAAGACAACTCCAAACCTGTTCAAACGGATGCTCTGAGTAGCTGGCTGCGCCAGGTCGCGCACCATTCTCTTCTGACAAGAGAAGAGGAAATTGCGCTTGCAAAGCGTATTGAAAATGGAGACGAGTCGGCATGCGATGAGCTGGTTCAAGCGAACATGCGTCTAGTTGTTTCAGTAGCTTCAAAATATCAGGGGCGGAATGTCCCTCTTGAAGATTTGATTCAGGAGGGAAACATCGGTGTTATGCGTGCCGCGAAGAAATTCGACTATCGCAAAGGCTTTAAGTTCAGCACGTATGCAATTTGGTGGATTAAGCAGGCGATTCGGCGGACTCTCGATAACTGTTCCCGGTCCATTCGTCTGCCATCTTACATAGTTGCCAAAGTCAATCGATTTGACTCTACTTATGCCCGGCTTTGTCAGGAGTTGCAGCGAGAGCCAAAGATTACAGAACTGGCAGAAGCGCTCGAATTAACCGAAAATCAAGTGAAGGAGATTCTGGCGTTAAACTCCGACACCATCTCAATGGAAACGCCGCTCAGCGATGAAAAGACAGCGGCTACGCTCGGCGACTTGGTTGAAGACACGTCCGAAAATCCGGAAGTCGGACCTATCGCGGATATGATTGAGCAAGATTTGGTCGATCAACTTCTCGGTAAACTGAGCATGAGAGAACAGCAGGTCCTTAGTATGCGATACGGCCTTGAAGGCGGCAACGAAAAAACGCTGCGCGAAATCGGTGAAAAGTTGAATGTGACTCGTGAACGTATCCGTCAACTGGAAATTGAGGCTATTCATCGGCTGAGACGATTCTATGATGAGATGGGCGAATTTCATCATCCCATTGAAAACACCCGGCAATCGGTAACCTAGCCGTGTCCCAGCGATGGAGCGCTATAGTCAATTCCATTCATATTTATACATGATGCGGTAGGTTCGATAGAGATTCCATAGAAATGCCGTTCCAATCGCACCTTCGAGACAGTATAATCTCCGGTTCGGTTTGGAAACCGAACCTACCGCAGTGTAAAGATTATTGTTGGAATTTCTATAAAACATTAGGGCTTGAATGTTCAATGAGATGAGGCCCACTACTAAAAGCGGAACACAGTTTTCGTTGCTGAAGGTAACACTATAATGAAAAACCTACTCAACAAGCTACACGCAATATCCAAGTCAGACGAACAAGATCCGTTGCTCACGGTGACCGAGACAGCGAAGGAGAAAATTGAGTCGATTATTGAGGACGAAGAAGTGAGTGTACAGGGATTGCGCGTGAGCATACAGGGACGCACGGCATCCGCATTCGAATACGGCTTAGGACTTGAAACTGAGCCCGAGGTAGACGACATCGTCGTGGACGCACAGGCATTCAAAGTCTTTGTGGATGCCAAGAGTGCCGAGAACTTGAAGGGCGCAACAATTGACTATGTGGAAGACCTCAATTCAAGCGGATTCCGAATTGATAATCCGAACACGCCAACTTGGGATAACCCAAAGGCGCAAGCAATACAAGCGCTTATTGACGACCGCATCAATCCCTCTGTCGCTGCGCATGGGGGGCACATAGATCTATTGGATGTCACTGATGACTCAATTTACGTCCACATGGGCGGGGGATGTCAAGGGTGCGGCATGGCGAGTGTTACCTTAAAACACGGAATCGAAGCCATGGTTCAAGAATCTTTCCCGGAGATAACAAACATCATCGACACAACCGACCATGCGTCCGGCACGAATCCTTACTATCAGCCCGCAAAAGGGTAGTCTTATCTACAGTCTTTTAGTATCGGCGGTAAGCAAGCAAGTAGATTGAACTCGTTGGTTTTCCGTCCTAACGCCGCCGCGATTTCCATTATTCCCAATATCACTGCACTAGTAAGTTTGCGACGCCGGTGCGGGATGACGAGCCTATTCAAATTCGTAGGGCACTGTCTCTGCTTGGTGAGTTTTGGAGGATTTCTCGGCGAGTTCCAAGACAGCCACCACACGCCGCGCGGATTCGCCAGTCGTGAGAAGGGGTTCACCAGTGTTGAGGTGCCCAACGATGTTCTCATAGTAGCTTGGGCCGGGTCGGCCATTGAACTCCACAATCTTTTCTTCGGTCCCCTCCTCAATTTCCGAGAGCACCCTGAAGTGTGCTGCTTCAGAGACAACTAAGCCTTGGGAACCGAGCAACTTCCATCGAGGTTCCTCAACCTTCGCTATGCAAGACATCTGAACATTGGCAACCGAATCGTTGGCAAAGCGAATAATCGCTTGAACATGATCTTCGTTTGTAATGTCTGTCCATACTAAATTTGGCTGGAAAAATCCTGTGACGTTAACCATTTTTTCTTCGATTATATGAAGTAACCAGTCAACGTAATGAGCTCCCCAATCATAGAAGCCCCCGCCGGAAATCGCCTTCACGCTACGCCACCAATCCGGATTAGGTCTACTGTACCCGGCGCTCCACATTTCAATGCTAAACACCTGACCGATCACACCGCTTCGGACCAAATCACGCAATGTCCAAAAGTCCGCATCCCAGCGACGGTTATGGTGGACTGACAACATCAAGCCGTTCTCCTTGGCAGTGCTAATCATCTCGGTTGCCTCGGCGATTGTGATACACATCGGCTTTTCGACGACAACATGCTTCCCCGCTCTTAAACATTCGACTGTTACCGAACAGTGCAGGTTGTGAGGCAAAACATTTGCGATTAAATCTACGGCCTCTTCTGTCAAGAGATTCTCGACACTGTTGTAAGTTCTGATGCCTGGAAAGTCTTCTTCTGCCGCGCGTGTTCGCTCCTTATCGACATCGCATATAGCGACGCACTCGATTTCCTCCGTGTCCTGCATCATGGACGCATGCGCGCGCCCCATATTGAATGCCGCGCCGTAGCCGATCACCGCGCCTCTTATAATGTCTCCCATGCGTGTGGAACTCCCAATTCAGTATTCTGGCTTGTTAAGAATCTTTCTTCGTGCTATGCTGTGTAGCCACAGCATTTGAAATCAAACTATAATATCATGGCATCTACGACTTGTCAACGGTGCCGGATGGGAACGGAACCCATGCATTCTTATTTAGCGAAGGAGAAACAATGGAAATACTTGATCTGTTAATTCGGTGGTTGCATGTGACCGCTGCGGTTGCCTGGATTGGTGGAAATTTAATACTAGCGGTGGTAATCGTGCCCTATTTCAAAAAAACGGTCGCTCCGGTGGAAAGAATCAAGATACTCACCCGTATTGGGAAACAATTTGAGCCAATTGTCTGGACGTGCGTCATAATTCTCATTTTTTCCGGACTATTTAATGTTTTTCGTGCAGTCGGTGGAGATCCTGAGGCGATAGGACAGTTCATGAGAACACTTGGCATTAAGTTGATTTTATTTTTCATCCTCATTATCCTTACGGGATTCCACAGTTTCATAATGGGTCCAAGGCTAGAGCATGCCATTGACGCTCTTGGTCCGGATGTTAAGGAACTCCCTGAAGAGATTGATAAAATACGACGCAGTATGGCAATTGTATCGAGTTCAATGGGTGTCGTTTCTCTTCTCGTGCTGTTGGTAGCGGTGGCGTTACGGATGGGAATCTAGAAGGATTTGAAGAACGGAAGATTGGGGGTGCTCCGTTTAAATCTCTTTGAATACGCGCCCAAGAGACTCGCCGCTCACATGGAGTGAGAATTCGTGCAAATAACCGAACGGCGTCATCCGAGTCGAAAATCCGACAGTCTGCAGGCGTTTCTGTGCATCAACGAGGATCTGCCGCGCAAATTCGGGAGAGGCGCTGCTTGAAGAAAGGTGAGAGAAAGAATGAAGTACCACGTTTTTAGTGCCGAACTTGCCCGCATGCCATTTTAGGTTCTTGACCATCTTGGTTAGAACTTTGCTCGATTGTTCCTCATCTTCAGCTTCAGCATGGACGAAAGCCACCACGGCTTCCTTAACCCTCTCGTCACAATCTAGTTCCTCGACGGAGTCGAGTACCCTGTGGGTCGTCCTGAACCAGAATTCATGGGCATGAAACATCAGCAGTTTCAAGATTGTCTTCCAATCGAAGTTCCAATTCCAAAACCTTCAGGGCATCTTGCCAATAAGCAACAGCATAATTCTTGACCCGTTCCGATAACGAGTCACGATCAAGGTAGTGTTGAATCCACTTGATAAGTCGATCGCTGGAATCGCCTATTATCTGCCCGCTTTCCAAGTCATACGCAACCTCGCGTAGATTCTTCAAATCATCGTTGTCAAAATAGAAATCTATCTCATGATACAAGACTAGGTTCACTATCAAGGCAATTGTGATTTCCCGCGCGGTGTCACCATCTGTGTTAACGCGATATTCAGCGCCAAGAACCTTTTGAAGCGGGAGAGTGTGTATATAGGCTAAACGATTGTCAATGTTATCGAGCTGTCGACTGACAATTGCCAAATCTGCGAGGTTTGTTATTGGGCGTGGGGGGGTAACACCACGGAGCATTACCTGTGGCGAATCAATGACCAGTTTATGTTTGTTAATTCCGTCTAGAAATTGGCGCTCCCATTCATTGTACACAGGTATGTCGTCAGCTGCATGGTGGGTAAACGCTGAGGATTCGGGTGAAGCCAGAACGGCATTCTCAAGCGTATCGTGGCAGCGATCACGGAGTTCACTGATGAGAGTATTCCCAATCTGAAAGAATTTGACGACCTGGTTGTTCTTCAGCAATCGAACCGACCTATCCAATTCGCCGTGACTCCCATACTCCAAGCCTAAATTAACCAGCACGAACGCCTCTTGAACCTGCTGTCGCAACTGCTGCATCGAGGCAACATCTTCCGTTTTTACTGTGATTAGTTTGTGTGATAGCGCGGCGATTTCTTGTCGAATTGCCTCCTCCTTGGCATAGGATATTTCGCCCACTTCATCTCCGCGAACGAGCGTCCGAGATAAAAATAGGTGCCGGTCGTGTTGCGCGGGGACATCAATATCAAACATTGTCCAGCTCGGCCTTCTTACCCGTCTTCCCCTGAATTTCCGTTTTCAGAGCTGCCCGTTCCCTCGTCAAGATCAAGGTCGCTGAGATCGACTTTCTGTAGAATGTCCTCTTCTGTTGTTTCAATACCGGCAGCCTGATCTCGAGTTCGTACTCGTTCATCGCGTTCATCTTTGGCGCGCTTAAGCGAGGCGGAAAGTTCTTCATCTGCCGAAACGTGTTTATCTACGGCGAATAATTCATAGAGTACGCGGGTAAAGAGATGTTCATCCATTTCCCAGAGGGTGTCCATGATTTCCCGAGCGCGCTCGTCGGCATACTCAATTTCAGCCGAGGAGGGATCGATCACGCCACTTTCGATCATCAGTGCAGCGAAATCGCTTTTGAGTTCGATTCTACCTTGAAGTAGAACAGCGAAAATTGCGACATCAATATGGGTTAGATGATTGCTAATTTCATCGGGATCGCAGTCCGATAACTCAAAAAGCCAAAGATCTACATCTCGCTTATTGACCGTGCCGTTGCGCCACACAGAGAGGTCAATCACCTCCTCAAACTGTTCGGCTGACAGACACGGCAACAGAGGTGAGGCTAAACCGGTGCCTATCATTGTGTTCAACACTTGCAACACCTGTTCCGTCGGACTTCGCTGGATCAATTCGGTGCAGTCGGGGACAAGGTAATATAGTCTTTCCCGTTCCTTTGGGTGTGGAGTTGAAAGAATAATCTCTAGTTGCCGTTCCGTTGGATGGCTCTGGAACAATGCTTCGGCTTCCGCAAGCGGCATTTTAAGCAATGATTCAGCTTCCAAACGTCGATTAGCGAGTTTTGCAGTGCTCACGCTGACTATTCCTCCAATATCTCACTCATCGTTTAGCCGGGTGAATCTTCTGAATTGCATCCACCAATTTCTCCGAACCAAATCTGACCACATCCGTTGCAGGTAACCCCGTCTGTTCCTCCACATCTTGAATAACCCTCGACGCTTCCATCTCGGTCAGGTCAAAACAGTTGAGGGCAATCCCAATCACTCTTGCGGGTTTGATTGGCTTCGCGAGCATTTCATATTGTTGAATCAGATGGTTGATGGGGGGTAAGGGTACAGCGTATCGGGCGACAATTTTTCGCGACGGTTGGTGGCAAAAGATCATGGCGTCTGGCATCGACCCGTGTAAAAGACTCAACGTTACTCCGGAGTAGCCCGGATGAACGAGCGAACCTTGGCCCTCGACAATTAACACATCACGGTTCTCGGCGCCCTCAAGGACAATACGCTCCGCCGCTCCGGCTGTAAAGTCTGAAATAACGGCATCAACGGCGATACCCCAACCCCATACCATTATTCCATTTTGGCCTGTAGGACCAAATTCGGCATTCAATCCCGACTTTTGTAAGGCATGTGTCATCTCAATTCCTACCAACATCTTTCCAACACGGCAATCCGCTCCTACCGTCAACACGACGGTTGCATCAACATCGTTCGCTTTGCACGTGGAAACAGGCAGACCTGAAGGCGGCTTGCGCGCATCCCACAGCACAACATTTCGACGGTTCGCCCGTTCGGCTAGTTCGACATCTTCGCTCAGGAATTGGTGGAGCCCGCTCATCACATGCATGTTATGGTCAATTGCACTGTACAACACATCTCTCCACGCTTGTGGCAACTTGCCTCCGGGTGGGGAGATACCGATTGCCAACATTGTTGGTCGGAACTTCAAGGCTTCGGACAAACTGGCAACTACAGGGATGCCTTCACCGATCTCAAGCACTTCGCTCACGTCTTTTCCGGCGTTTTCGCCGTCAATAACCGCGACGACGTTCTCTGGTAGGTAGCGAACCAAAACGGTAGCAGTTTTGGATTCGAGAATACCGAAGGACCCTTCCGCAAGGATTGCAATTCTTTGAGCGCTAGGTTGTAAGCGCGTGTCTATGATAGCCACCGGTTTCACCCCTCACTGCGTTCTAATCAGAAGATCCGCGACGGAAAGAATGGAAAGTACCAAACTCACCATACCGTTCAAGGTAAAGAAAGCGAGGTTCACACGTGAAAGGTCATTCGGTCTAACGATTGCGTGCTCATAGATTAGGATGAACGTTACAATACCGACTCCGATAAGGTAAAGCGTACTAAGATTCGTCAACACGGCAAGCCCAACGAGTATGGAGACTGTTAAAAGATGAAGGGCGGACGAGAGCCATAGAGCCTTCCGAATTCCGACACGCGCCGGAATTGAGTGCAGACGGTTTTTGCGATCAAACTGTAAATCTTGACAGGCGTAAATAATGTCGAACCCCGCTGTCCAGAGGAGAACAGATAAACCGAGCAACATCGGTATCCAATCAAATTCGCCCTTGACTGCAATCCAAGCGCCAATCGGGGCAATCGAAAGGGACAATCCCAGCCAGAAATGCGAGAGCGATGTAAATCGCTTCGTATAAGAATATCCCATGGAGATTCCCAAAGCAAGCGGAGAAAGCGCGAAAGCAAGCGGATTGAGCTTGTATGCTGAAAAGACGAGCAGTGCGGCGGACGCAACGGTGAATATCCATACCGATCCTGTGGTTATCAATCCTGCGGGGATAGCTCGCATTGACGTTCGTGGATTATCGCCATCAATCTTCGCGTCAACCAGCCGATTAAACGCCATTGCGCAACTTCGCGCTCCTACCATTGCCAGGAAAATCCATGCACATTTGTCTATAGGAGGAAGTCCGTCCGAGGCGATGAACGCGCTCATAATTGCGAAGGGAAGAGCGAACACGGTGTGTTCAAACTTTATCATGTCGAGGATGATTTTCAGTTTTCGAAACATTGTACCCTAGCTCGACTCTGTACAATAGTACAACGGTTGGATTATACGAAAAGCCGAACAAAACCGAACCCGTAGGCGGGGCATCCTGCCCCCCTGTCATCGCACTGGAAAGCGCTGCCGACTTTTTCACAGGTCAACCAAAAGACCAGATAGTTAAAATTTCACCCACTCTTCCAAAACCGTTGATTGACTCCGTCTGCTATACTGCTCAAATGTAAAAAGTAGAACCTAGAACCTGTTTGAAAAGTATAGTTTGTAGGATGCGCACTGCAATCAAGCGAATGAATAGTGAGAGCGGTTGAGCTCCCATAGAGTTCCCAAAGGTATGTAGCAGCCAGCAATGAAATCATGAGAATACTTTCTGCAAACGACCAAAAATAGCTCTGCCGCCAATTTTTCAAGCAGGCTCTTAATCCGCGCGAAGCGACTATCCGCCTTCTTTCCAGCGTTGGATAAGACCGGTGTCAAGCCCGAATTGGTCAAGCAGTTTCGTGATGACGAAGTTAATCTGATCATCAACAGTTTCCGGGAAGTGATAAAAGCCGGGCATGGCAGGCAGAATACAAACACCGAGCTGGGAGAGCTTGAGCATGTTCTCCAGGTGGATTGAACTCAGAGGGGTTTCGCGCGGTAGAAGAACCAACTTGCGTCGCTCCTTGATACAGACATCAGCCGCGCGATGAATTAGGTTCCGTGAAATGCCTGACGCGATTGAACCAACTGTTCCCATGCTACAAGGTGCGACAATCATGCCGTCAGTGCGGAATGAGCCACTGGAAATTGGCGCCGCGATGTCCGTTGGGTGGTGGTATACTATCTGATCAAAAGGGCGTCCCAGTAATGACTCGATTTTGAAATTATCAAGGTCTACGCGAATCTGAAGCTCTTCCCACAACGCTCTAATTCCGGAGTCGGAAATTGTGAGATGAATCTCATAAGTGTCCAGTTGATTGAGAACATCAAGCAAACGCACACCATAAATGACGCCGCTCGCACCTGTAATTCCAATCACTAGGCGTTTCAACAGAGGCTCCTTGTGTAGGGTGATGGATCAGGGGCACCACTTCTAGGTGCTATGCGCTTCTGGAGATGGAGATTGCAATTGGAAGCCCGGTTGTAAGGCTTTGTACGCAGAGTCTGTGGGTAATCGTCAGTCAACCTTTCCCTGAGGTAGCCATCTTCCCATTAGAATGGAGCAAGGTTGCCCGAATCATCAAATTCAAACGGTTTTACTTCGCCAATAATCTCAAGGTCGCTGCGCAGTTTCGCATCCTCAATGAAGGCTTCGGAAATATCCAGAGTTGCTAATTTGAGTGTGCTTTCAACTCGCGCGACTTTCGCTTCTTCCGGCGGGGTCAGTCCAATGGTGTTTAGCGCTACCTCAACGGCTTCTTTATCCGTGTCGTAGTAGAATGGAATCTTAGACTTTTGAGGTCCCAAGCCTGTGATGCCGTTCATATAAGTCGCGTAGCGGTCAACCTTTTCAACAAGCCGTGTAGTCGTAAAGTCTGCCAGACCAACGCCCGTAGCGTTGCCGTTGCTCTCTTCAGTCAAATCTCGGACGAGGATACGCAGGATCGCAGGCTTTTCAGGTTCAGGCTCAAAGTTCTGCATCATCCTGCCGATGATGTTTGTGTCCATTCCGGTACCACTTATGTTTTTCCCCATCCAATCTATCACCAAGAGGTCGAGCGTGTCGAACGGCAGCCGCCCCATCAGCGATTTCGCTTCTACTAACAACTCGCGCTCTCGCCTGATGAGTTCATTGGGGAGCATCGCGGCAACTTTAGCAGTATGTTCATGCGCGTTTTCGACTAGCCCCAAGCCAAAAACGACTTTCCCCGTGTCCAGCATCAAACTGCCGACAGTTAGGATGACATGTTCAAACCCGTGATGAAAAAAGGCGCGGTGATACATATTGGCGCCCCTTTGCTTACCTAGCCCGATTGCCATCATCTTCAACAAGCCGCTCTCGATAGATCCCTTGAAATCTGTATGGGCTTTGATACGGTTCAACGGAACGATACCATCCGCTTCGGCGGCGTTTCGATCGAGAAGCACCGGCAATCCATCGGCTGTTTTGCCAATTTCCACCGTATCCATTGTGGCTTCGATAGGCGCGCCGACGGTTTCTTCGGTAATCCCGTAATGTGCCAAGACATCGCGTTGTCCTTCCGCCGTCGCGCCACCATGGCTTCCCATCGCTGGCACCACAAAAGGCTTCGCTCCTAGTTCTCTGAGATAATCTGCCGTCGCTTTAATCACGATATCAATATTCGCAACTCCGCGGCTCCCACCCGTAATCGCGATTCTATCGCCCTTCTTCACGAGAGATGCCGCATCAATCTGGTCGAGTTCGACTCGAACTGCCGCTCGAATGTCCTCAACTATTGGCGCCTCGATGTGTTGCTCGATACGCACCATTTTCGGTAATGCCATAACGCCCCTCCTAGTTCTATGAAGGTACTGAAACTATCATTGCTATCTGCTTATTACATGTTACCAAAACCGGAATTGGATTGCAAGTCAAATGCGTGAATCCGGGAGGACCGGACACACTATCCGAAGGAAGGGAATTCCTGTTGTGCCTCTCGGCGACCTATGTTAAACTTCAATCTTCGCAGGGATGTCCCTGCTTGGGATGGTCGTGGCGAGATTGAACCCATCACTCGGTGTCACCGTAGGAAAATAGGAATGAAGGCTATGGAACTCAGCGAATGGGTACGCGATGCCCGCCAGCGAACCTTAGACCTTGTCGAGGATCTTGACGACGAACAACTGTTGGGCCCCTACCTTCCGATTATCAATCCGATGCTCTGGGAGATTGGACATGTAGCCTGGTTCCAAGAGAAGTGGGTGCTGCGGCATGTGTGTAAACGGAAACCGAATCGGGAAGATGCGGACGCTATTTGGGATTCCATTGCCATTCCGCACACGACCCGCTGGGATCTCCCGTTACCGTCCCGTGACGGGACAATCTCGTACATATTTGATGTTCGTGACCACGTCATAGATGCACTTCAGAATGACGCGCGCTCAGAACAGTTATCCTATTTTGTGCGTTATACGACGTTCCACGAAGATATGCACAACGAGGCATTTACTTATTCACGGCAAACGTTGGCGTACCCGCCGCCAAGATTTTCGGATGCCGCTGACTTGCAGGCGCCAATCTCTCAGACTCATCCAACGAAAGGTGATGCTGAAGTCCCGGGCGGTACATTTCTCCTTGGGGCTGCCCAAGACGAACCGTTCGTTTTTGACAACGAAAAATGGGCACACGCCGTGGAGATTGAGCCATTTGCAATTGGTCGAACTCCCGTGACTCAAACGGACTATGTGGCGTTTGTCGAAGATGGCGGTTATCGTCGCAATGAATTTTGGACGACCGAGGGCTGGAAGTGGCGAGAATCGGTAAACGCCGAACATCCGGTGTATTGGCAAAAAGACACTGATGGAGGGTGGGTCCGACGGCATTTCGATCAGTGGTGTGCGCTTGAACCGAGCCTGCCCATCATTCATGTCAATTGGTATGAGGCTATGGCTTACTGTCAATGGGCGGGACGTCGTCTTCCGACAGAGGCTGAATGGGAATTCGCAGCCGCGATGCAACCAAAGTCAGGTGAAAATGTTGCCCCCTCAAGAAAGCGGCGTTTTCCTTGGGGGGATGCGAATCCATCCGTTAAGCATGTCAATATGGACTGGCGGAACATGGGTTGCATTGATGTCAGCGCGCTTCCTGAGAGCGATAGCGAGTTTGGATGCCGCCAGATGATAGGCAATGTCTGGGAATGGACAATCAGCGACTTTCAACCCTATCCAGGTTTTGTAAAGGATGCATACAAGGAATATTCGGAGCCTTGGTTCGGAACGCGCAAAGTTCTTCGCGGTGGATGTTGGGCTACGCGCTCACGAATGCTACGGAACACTTGGCGGAATTTCTATACTCCGGATCGGCGGGATGTGTTCGCAGGATTCCGCACCTGCGCTTTGTAATTCCAATTTTCTAGTTTCAGTCACATTGATTTTCTATTGCAGCAAGTTGCTCCTTTTAGAACCTGTTTGAAAAGTACATTTGTAAGGTGCGCAGTGCGCACCAGCCTTTAAAGGCCTCAACGGGGATTAAACGAGTGAATAGCGAGTGCGATAGAGATCTTGAAGGTGTATAGAAACGCCAAAACCCCCGTGCCCAAGTCCCAGCGGGGATCAAGAGACCGAACAGGGAGCGCGATAGAGATCCCACGGGTATGTAGTAGACAACAATAAAAACATGAAAAACCCTCATGTAAGTAACCCAAGTTGCCACCACTGTCAGGCGAAGCGCAGAAACCGAGTTTTTTCCAATGCGGAAGCACGAAATTGACGAAAATCAGCCCAATTTACCTATAATCTAGCGTGCGCGAACCGAAAACTCGGTTTCTTTGTTATAGGTAGCAACTTGCGTTAAGTAACAAAAAATGGTTTTGCGACTGATTATTCAAATAGGCTCTTAAGATTTTTGGCATATACCATCGTTCTTGATGGAAAATGACCCATTGGTCGCGGAGATTTCGTAGGGGCGAGGTCTCGTGCGGTCGAAAACCCCACAAACGAAGTGTGTCTGTGCAAAATCGACCAAAATCACTATGAAAATAAGCCTGATAACCCCAGCTCCGGCGTATTCACGCACAGGAAATCGAGTGGCGGCGCTTCGATGGGTTAGACTTTTGCGAGAATTGGATCATCAGGTGGTTATCGCTCAGGAGTATAAGGCGCAACGGTGCGATCTGATGATTGCACTCCATGCGCGTCGCAGTCACACGTCCATGGTGCGATTCCGAGAGCGGCATCCCGACTTGCCGCTAATTCTTGCGTTGGTCGGCACCGACCTCTACGGGGATATTCACACGGACGGATCGGCACAGGAGTCCTTGGAGTTGGCAGATCGCTTCGTCGTGCTTCAACCGATGGGGATCAAAGAATTGCCGAAACGCTTGGTTAACAAAGCACGAGTCATTTACCAATCCGTGGAGCCGCCGCCCGGGAAATTCTCCCCAAAGAAAAATGTATTCGAAGTGTGTGTAATAGGGCATTTGCGTCCTGTAAAGGACCCATTTCGGACCGCAATTGCCGCTCGGTCTCTGCCTTCTTCATCACGTATTCACGTCTTGCACGCGGGAGCGGATCTTAGCGGCGACATGGAGGATACCGCCCGTAGGGAGTCATCACTTAATTCGCGCTATCAATGGTTGGGCAATCTCCCGCATTGGAAGTCGATGCGTCTACTTGCCAGCAGCAGACTTCTCTCCCTAACATCGGAATCGGAGGGTGGGGCAAATGTAGTTTCCGAGGCAATTGCCTGCTCCGTTCCGATTGTCTCGTCCCGAATCTCCGGTTCAATCGGACTTCTAGGCAAAGATTATCCGGGTTACTTCAGTGTTGGAGATACACAGCAGTTGGCATCTCTGCTTCAGCGAGCTGAGAGCGATGCGAATTTTTACCTTAGGCTGAAATCAAGGTGTGAAAGGCTGAAGCCGCTTTTTGAACCTGCAAGTGAACGCAGACGTTGGGATGAGTTACTAAGGGAATTTCATTAACATTTCTTTGGAATATCGCACCTATCTGCTATAACCTAATCCGCACGGAGCCGGCAAATCGTAGAAGTTCGTAGGTTGGGTTGAACGAACAAGCGTATGGACAATTAGCGCGATAGAGCTACCATTGAGATCCTAACCCGATAAAAAACGCGCACAGAGAGAAGACGTCCGAGGGTTCATTCTGCCCGAAAGCGTAAGACAGTCGAGCGAAACCCAACAATTCATCTGTAGGAGCAATCTCCGAATCGCGACCTGCTGGTGCTGCGTAAGTCCCATTAGAAACCGTTATTACTGAGAATACTAGCGCAATATTACCCAACGCGAGGTATGAATTGATCCTTTTGGGAATTCTCAGATGGCAGAGTCGTCGAAGCGCAAGGAGGGGATTATGGTTGAATGTATCACGCCGATATTACGTGTTCAAAACCTTGCCGCAAGCATTGATTACTACGTGAATAGGCTCGGTTTCAAGAAGGATTGGGATTGGGGCAACCCGCCGGATTTTGGGTCTGTCTCGCGCGGCGGTTGGGCCGTCATGTTGTGTCAAGGGGGACAGGGCAAGGCGGGAACATACCTTTGGATTGGTGTCGAGGATGTCGATGTATGTTATGAGGAGTTCAAGAGGAGAGGGGCCAAGATTCGAAAGCTGCCAACCAACTATCCGTGGGCGTGCGAAATGATGGTGGAGGACCTTGATGGTCACGTTCTGCGGATCGGTTCGGAACCAAATGAGGATTGATTTTCTCCAAGCCCATCCGGTTGCGCTCCGCTAACATATATTTTTGGCTTGTGCGTAATCGTAGGGGCGAGGTTCCCTCGCCCAACCGCGATAGGAGACCCAATCCCTACTAAGCCATTGTACCCCAAACTAGAGGACGGGAGGACGATGAAATGCCAACAGTACGTAGTGAATCCACGGAAATTGTAGAGTTTGTTCAGCATCTTATCGACAGATACGGTAGACTTCCAAAGGGAGAGGAATCGGCTTATGGCAATCAATGAACCGGAATGGAGAAAAGTTGGGGATGTTAGCGACATTCCCGAAGGCGGTGCAAAAAGCGTAGAACTTGACAAAAGACGTACAATCGCGTTATTCAACGACGCCGGTAAAATTCACGCCACCGACAATCAGTGTCCTCACATGGGTTATCCGCTAACGCGAGGAGTAATACGGCACGGAATCCTCACTTGTGATTGGCATGGTCGAAGCTTCGACTTGGAAGCGGGAGGCTGTTTCAACGTCGAGTGTGACGACTTGCAGACCTTCCCCGTCAAAGTGCGAAACGGTGAAATCTGGCTGCAAGTCGGTGATTTCGAGTACAGACGTAAAGACGAACATCTCCGCCTGCTCTGGGAGGGTTTGTTAAGCGGCGATCGATGGACGATGTCAAAAGCGAATGCACTGTTATTGAAGGGCGGTGTGCCGGAGGAAGAAATTGTGGAAATTATTCTTCGGCATCTGGGGCGACACATTGCGACTTCGCATGGTGCCGAAGGAGGACATGACGTGTCTCGGCTGGTTAACGGTCTGATTGTTGGCCGCAGATATGGCGACGCCGATCGCTTGATTGCCATCACGACTGCGTCATGCTCTGCCGCGGGGGGCGCTGCCGAAAGACTTGAGGTGCTCCCATTGCCTCAACCTGTAACGTGGGAAAACATTGAGCAGTGGGTGCGTATGTTCTCCCACGATGGTCAGTCCGGGCGCATCGAGCGCTGTCTCTTCACCGCACACCAGCTTGGCGCTACAGAGAAGATTTTTCCACTCCTTTTTGACAGCGCCGTTGAACCGCACTTTCTCGGCTTTCCCGACCACCTCATCTCGCTCGGCTACCTTTCCGAGGTGATTGATATATTCGACTGGGAAAAGGGGGCGGAGCTTGTTTTCAATCTCGGTGCCAAATTGGTTGGGCGCGGGCGTGGTGAACCGGAACGATTCCGCAGAGATGCTATCCGTCTAATGGCAGACATGACTTCATCTATTGATGCGGCAACATCAGATTCAAACGCCGGTTATGATGAGGATGCTTTTGTGAATGCGTTGACCAGCGTGAACATTCAGCGTTCATTTGATGCTGTTGATAGCAGCCTGAAAGCGGATGTCAAAATAGATCGACTCATCAACGCACTGGTTCTCCTTGCCGCCGATAGGATGGCACGAACCCCAGTAAACGTCGACGCTGGTTGGCCCTGTTTGACAACGGAACTCAACCTTGCCGCTTCGCTGCGCACCGCGCAACGGGTCGGTGGGAATAAGGTCGCGGCGAAGGGAATCTTCCATGCTGCGTGGCTAATTTTCGATAATCGCTGGCTTAACATCCCGCCACGATCTCTGAAAGAACCGCTAGAGGGAGTTCAGTTGGATGCACAAAGTGAAGATGAGGGCGTTCAACTGATAATCAATTCTATCGAAATCCTCAATGTCCAAGGGATTGGCGAACAAGTGCTTGCCTATCTTAATGCGGGTTACTCGGGCAACAGGCTGCTTCAGGAGATGGGGCGAACCATTCTATGGAACGACACCGCGAGCGAGATCCTACCAACCTTACGAACAGTGTTTGAGGAGTGGGAGAGATGCGCTGGACATCCCGCACGCAACCAATTGCTTGTTGCGCTGGCACGCTACGCTACCGATATTCGCACAAACAAGGATAGCCAATCAGCCACAATCACCGCGATACGTTTTGCGGAAGGTGAAACGACAGTGGAAGTGTTCGAGGATTAAGTCATTCCCAAACTCAATCACTAAGTTTTTTATCCGCGAATCAACGCCAAATTTCGAGGGTATACGCACATAGATGGGTTTATTATATTTCGTGCGCCAGTAGGAGCGATCTCCGAATCGCGCCTCCGACACCTCTCCAATTTTTACCGACTCGCAAGGATTCGTGGACACTCTTCTTCAATATTCAGCTCAATTTGCCACCTGTGTCCGACAAGGGCGTAGAAACAGAGTTTTTTCCGACGTGGAAACACGAGATTGAGGAAAGTCAGACCAATTTACCTATAATTTACGAACGTGAACCAAAAACTCAGTTTCTTTGTTCTAGGTAGAAACTTGCGCCATTCAATGTGAAGGAGGCAGACCGCCAATGACCGACAACAGCTCCAACAAGGATGCTTTCATCGAAGCTGTGAAGAACGGCGATGCTGGACAAGCCGCATCCCTGCTTTCCGGCGACGCGAACTTGCGGGCACAGGTTAACGCCCCGTGGTTCGATTTCGACGCTCCGGCAATCGTCTATAGCGCGGGAGCAGGACGCCGCAAGATGGTCGATGTGTTGCTCCAAAACGGCGCGGACCTTGACGTCAAAAGCGATTGGTGGGCGGGCGGCGTTTCCGCGATGAATTGGGTGACCGGTTCTATGATGAGTTACAATCGGGAGTTGGCGGAATACCTGATTGAGTGTGGGGCGATGATCGATGCACATGCCGCGGCGGGATTGGATCTGCCGGACAAACTCCACGCACTCATTGATGAAAACCCAGATGTCGTCAACGAACGCGGTCCCGATGGCATGACCCCGCTCCATTTCTCCGCCACTCCGCAGGTTGCCGCACTGCTGCTCGAGCGCGGGGCGGAGATAGATATACAGGATATCGATCATCACGGCACGGCGGCACAATGGACGGTGGGCCGTCGATCCGACGTAAGCCGGTATCTCGTCGAACACGGGGCCAAAGCGGACATTATCCTGTGTTGCGCTATCGGCGATGCTGAACGAACACGTGGGTTGTTGAGGGCGAATCCCGATTTGCTCGAAGCGCGCGTGACAGGAGAAGCCCCCGGCGGTCATGTCTATTTCTACACGATTGGTCGAGGGTTGACTCTCCTGCAGGTGGCACTGACTTGGGATCATCTGGAGGTTATTGATGTATTGCTGGACGCCGGTTACCGGATTCGGCTAGAGGAGTGGTACAATATCGTTGCCGAGGGTCCGAAAATCATGGACAAGCTCGTTAAACGATTTATGGCACATGGCCTCGACCTCGACGCACGGCGACAGCACCGTCTCGGGCTGTGGGCACCGCTTCATTATCTCGCACACCGTGGGTTGACCTTCGGCATCGCATGCCTGCTCAATAACGGCGCCAACCCGAATGTTACCGACGGAGAGGGACGCACACCGCTCCACACTATCGCCCGCAAGGGAGTTGGGAAAAATCAGGTCGATCTGCTCATCAAGCACGGTGCCGACATGAATGCTCTCGACACCTATCATCGCACGCCGCGTGATTACGCCGATGAAGCGTCCCGCGATTCGGTTGCCCGTCACCTCGCGGCGCTGGGAATGGATGAGATCAGTGGAGATTGAATATTGTTGGTTGCACAGCAGGAAAACGCAGAGGATGTCTAATGGCATGAGAAACTTTTCCAGGTTTTTACCGGGAGAGAAAGGCGAGACCAAATGTCGAACCAAAAACTTCAGCGTCAAACTGTCGGGCTTGATGGAGGATCAATGGCCCTAATTCCTGCCGGCGAGTTCCTTATGGGTGCCGTGGATGACGATGATATGGGTTACACAAAGTCATTTCAGGAAGAGAAGCCGCAACATGTTGTCTATCTAGACGCTTTCCACATTGATGTTTATCAGGTCACAAACGCCCAGTATAAGAAATTCGTCGAAACAGCGGGGCATTCGGCACCCGATCCATGGGACGATTCCAATTTCAATGCACCCAATCAGCCTGTTGTCGGCGTGAGTTGGTTCGACGCAATCGCCTACGCCGAGTGGGCGGGTAAACGACTCCCAACCGAGGCAGAATGGGAAAAGGCTGCACGCGGCGGGCTGGTAAACAAACGATATCCTTGGGGTGATGAACCGCCGGATGGGACGCAGTGCAATTTCAAAGATCGAGACGTTGACACGGATGTCTTATACGATGAGGCGGTTAACGACGGCTATCGATATACTGCTCCTGTAGGTAGCTATCCGCCCAATGGTTATGGGCTGTACGACATGGCGGGCAATGTCTTCGAATGGTGCGCGGATGATCGTACCGACTATTCCAAATCGCCGATGCATAATCCGACCGGTCCGACGGATGGACAGGGTCGTACGGTTCGCGGCGGAGGTTACCTAGGACCAATGTTTCATGTGCGCTGCTCTCGCCGCGGCGGCAGCCCGACACATGTAGCCGCGAGCAATACTGGTTTTCGGTGTGTCGAGTCGATCGACTAAGGGACATTGACGCCTCATGAAATACGCATTACGCTTCGCGTGTTTGACATCAACAAGCCAAGCTTGGCTTCTCCTCTCGACTTTGTACATTTGAACAGTATAACAAATGGTGTCAATCAAACGTTCCAGAAAAGTGGGTGAGATATCAACCATCTGGTCTTTTTGGTTGACCTGTGAAAGAGTCTTTCGCGTATGCTAGAACTCGTGTTTTAGCTAACCTGATGCATCGGGAGAGGTCGCTGGCGGTATCTAAAAGTCCCCTACCTTTAAGGTTTCTATTGCGCGCGCTATTCGCTTGCTTGATCTATTCACTCGCTTGATCGCCGCTGGCGCTCTCAAAGGCTGGTGCGCGATGCGCACCCCACAAATGTACTGGAAAAGAAATTCCTTAGGATTCACGCAAATACAGGAGAATACGCATGCTGAAAGAACAATCCAATTTCACCAAGGTTGCGCGACTTGACGAGTTATCGGAAGAAAAACCGAAAGCCGTCAAAGTTGGGAAACATAGTATTGCCCTATTTTCACACATGGGAAACGTGTATGCGACTGACAACCAATGCCCACATATGGGCTATCCGTTGACACGCGGACGGGTTCGGAACGGCGTGTTAACCTGCGACTGGCACGGATGGAGTTACGACATGGGAGGCGGCGGTTGTTTCACCGGCGGGTGCGACGACCTTGCCACGTTCCCCGTCGAAGTCCGGGATGGGGAGATCTTTATTAACGTGGCAGATGCCGGAAAAAAGCGTAATGATGCGCACTTCCTCCTGCTCAAGGAGGGCTTATTGAGTTCAGACGACTGGACGCTCTCCAAAGCCGTCGCAATCATGTTGGCCGAGGGCGTGTCGGAACGAGAGACGGTAGAGCTGCTTGTCAAGCACATGGGGAGAGCTATTACAAGTGAACGCGAGGTCGGCGACAGCGGTCGTAAACTCGCACTGCTAGTCAACGGCGTTAGAGTCGCGCGCCAGTACGGGCAGGACGACCGTTTGATTCCACTCATGATGGCGGCGCAAGGCGCTTCGGGACATGCCGGCGATCGACCAAATCGCCAACCCTTGCCACCGCCGGTAGATTGGTCGAAGTTGCAGAAGTGGGTTCGTGTATTCTCCGCTGATAGAGAATGGGAAGGGATCGAAAAGTGTTTAGTCACCGCGCGGCAGCTCGACGGCTGTGACGACAAAATCATCCCGCTACTTTATGAATGTGTTGTTGAACCGTATTTCTTGGGCCGCTCCAATAATCAACTGCACCTTGGGTATTTGGCAGAATTACTCGAAGAATTTGGATGGGAGGTGACCGAAGAGTTGGTGTGTAACCTTACGGCTAAACTGCTTGGAGGCGGACGTGGAGCGCCCGATGAAATCCGACGAGAAGGAATTAGCAAGCTGGAATCCATCAGCGAATTCATCAACGATCTCGCGGCGCGGCCTCCGGCGGCATCTACAGATTTCGATGAGGATGGGTTCGCGACAGGTTTAGTGAGCGGGGATTTGGATGAGACGTTTGATGCCGTTACGAATGCGCTGGAGGGAGGGACCACCATCAATCGCATCGCGACGGCGATGGTTCTCACTGCTGCCGATCGAATGGCGCGCACCCCCGCAAGCATGAACCCCGGTTGGTGGGAATTAGGTCAAGAGATGACGTGGTCGTCTTCGATTCGAACTGCACTGCGGTATGCGGGATTTAAGGTTGCCGCCAAAATGTTGTATCACACCGCGTGGGGATTTTTTGACAATCGCTGGCTGAACATCAGACCTCTTCCGCTGACTGAATCCCGCGGCGGTGGAAGCTCGGAAGCCCCGGATGAAGACACCGCATTACGTGAAATAATCGAATCCGTTGAAGCCATCCAAATCAATCAGATTGGTAGACAAGTGCGCCAATACCTCAATTCCGGGCTATCCGGCGATCGGCTTCTGTCCGAACTCGGCCAGTGCATCCTTAGAGATGATAATGGGTGGGATATTCTGAACACATTGCGCACCGTGTATGATGAGTGGAAGTGGTGCGAACGCCATCCCGCCCGTAATCAGTTGCTGGTTGGCATTGCCCGTTGGACAACCGATGTCCGCAGGCAGGCGGGTAGTGAATCTGCCGCGAAAACCGCGCAACGATTTGCGCGCGGTCAAACAGCCGTGGAATTGTACGAGTCGTAGGCTGACTAGAGATGAGATTCTCTCTCTATCTCGGTAGGATGATGTCAAGCCCCGTTGATCCATCGGAAGAATACACATCTTCGGTCATTTGGTATTCCCTAAGTAACAACCCGTCCAAGCCTGCTGTGGAGCGGAAAATGCGTATATACCTATAGGATCTCTGTCACACTCACTATAGGATTTACGTAACTGTTTAGTGCATCGTTTGGTTCGTAGTATTACAAATTCGTCGCACGACCGGTTTGGGCATGTAAGCCCCCGATTAGCCGGAATTAGCATTGTACTTCCCTATGCGGCGCGTTGCCTTCCCCTGCTCGGTCTGGATTGGCAAATCCAGACCGAGGGACTAACCAATTGCGGATTTACTATCGCCGTCGTTATCCGTACAGAACAGCGATCTCCTTTGCTACGACGATTGAATCCTCCGGGCATCATCAATGTGATGCTGAATCATCTCTTCAATCGGCGGAAGTTGTATCTTGAGGTCTCGTTCAATCCGATCGCTTGACCACAGATAGATATTTGGTTGATCGGGGGCAGTTTCATCAAAGATTACCTCCGCATCCGGCAAGAGCGCCTCGATTTCATCAACAAATTCTTGTGCGGTTACCGAATAGGCGAGCGAGTTGTAGACAGAATGGTTCAAAGATTCGGCCAAACAGAGTTTCGCGAATAGTTCTGCGGTGTCGTCTACATAGATAATCAGTAGTCTCTGATCCCGTCGAGATAGAACCGTGGCGGGCTTACCAATCGCCAGGTTGTCTATACATTGCCCTTGCCACGCCGAGACACCCTTCGTTCTCCCGGGTCCGCTGACATTGGCGATACGCAGGCCCGGAATTTCCATGTCGTAGCGCTCCATATACTTACGCGCCATGAATTCGTTCCACAGTTTGTGTGCCGTGTAAACCGTTTCGGGGTAACAGTCATCCTCTTCAGTAACGCGTCGATCGCCGAACGAGGACTGAAGACCGTAGACACCGACGCTTGAGGCATAGACGACCCGTTTTATTCCGGTGAGTCTCGCGGCTTCAAATACATTATTCATCCCCATCAAGTTCACGCGGGCCGCGAGCTGAAGTTTTTCCTCGGATTCCGGTGGGAGAATATAGGCGAGATTGACAATGCGCTGGACGCCAAATTCTTGAATTGCGTCTATGAGGTCTTCGACATGGGTCACATCTCCCGCGAGGACTTCCATGCCATCAAGTTGTGCGACCTTTGCGTTGTCGGGATATAAATCAAAACAGATAACCTTATGTCCGTGATTGACAAGACGCTCCGTCAGACGCGATCCGATAAAACCGGTTCCTCCCAAAACAAGAATTGTCATCGTCTCTCTCGTCAATGTGCAGTACCGTACATGCTAACGCTGTATCTCATGGGTCGGGAAGTCCGCCGGCATAGTGATTTCTAACACTTCGAAGTCGTCGGAATAATCCAACACCTCATGCTTAACGTTTGGCGCCTGATACCAAACATCTCCGGCTTCGACATGAATCTCTCCGATGTCCTCAAGATAGACGCGTGCAGTTCCCTTGATTAGGTAGTTCATTTGGAATTCCAAATCGTGATAGTGGTAACCCATTGGTCCGCTGCACGGTTCGCTGGCGCGAATGACCTGCGCCAGCACTTTGCCATCGGTCGCCTCCTTTATTCCGAGAGCACGGTATGACAAATACGATCGCAGACCTTCTGTCCATCTAGCGTCTGCTGCATGTGCCGCATATGATTTTCCAGTCGCTCCTGTCATCTTGCCGTTCCTCCTCCTTCTTCTCTGGGACACTAAAAAAAACAAGAAATCGAATCGTAATGCCTTGCACTATGTCGCATTTTAGGCGAAAGCGATTCCGCCGCTGCGAGGCACAACGTGATGCAACTCCACGCGTCCGATAAATCTAAAGCCATTATAGCACACCATCCGAATAAAACAACGATATACCTCCTTGCCGAATCCTAAAGAATTATATTGACAAAAATACCACCTTCATATACCATGCCCCCAACTCTATTCATCGTCATTTGGACGGATAATTAGGGCGGGGACTTTTGTCTAATACCAAACAATAAATATGTGCATTTAACCTGAAAATTAGAGGAGTAATTAGATATGAGCGATGAAACAATTCGTGTAGGCGTTATCGGCGCGGGTGCGAACACGACCTGGCGCCATATTCCAGGACTACAAGCAATTGATGGCGTTGAGATTGTCGGGGTTTGCAACCGCAGCCGCGAGTCCTCTGAGCGAGTCGCGAGGGAATTCAACATTCCGAGGACATATGAGGGGTGGCAAGACGCAATCGCCGACCCGGACACAAATGCCATCGTCATTGGGACGTGGCCATATATGCACTGCCGCACGACACTCTCCGCGTTGGAGGCGGACAAACACGTGATGTGCGAGGCGCGAATGGCAATGAACGCCCAAGAGGCGCATGCCATGCGCGGCGCATCTCGCGAGAAACCCAATCTCGTTGCGCAGATTGTTCCATCGCCGTTGACTCTCGGACAGGACAACGGCATCAAGCGGCTCATCGCCGAGGGATACGTTGGCGAGGTGTTGGCAATCGAAATTCGAAGCGGCGGTCAATTCATTGACCCCATGTCTCCGCTGCACTGGCGCGAGACCTTCGACCTCAGCGGGTTGAACATCATGAGCATGGGAATCTGGTACGAAGCGGTCATGCGATGGGTAGGCGAAGCCACGAGCGTGATGGCGATGGGGAAAAGTTTTATGAAAATGCGCAAAGACGGCGACGGAGTGATGCGCGCCACCCGCATTCCCGATCACATTGATGTAACCGCCGACATGGCATGCGGCGCCCAACTGCATCTCCAAGTTTCTAACGTCACTGGGTTGGCAGGTCAAGATGAGGTCTTCCTCTTCGGGTGCAGTGGAACACTCCGTATCGCCGACGATACGCTCTACGGTGGACAGAGAGATGATTCCGAACTTACAGAGATCGCTCTTTCACCTGACGAGATTGGTGCGTGGCGAGTGGAAGAGGAGTTCGTGAATGCGATTCGAGGAAACGAACCCATAACCCACACCAATTTTGAAGATGGCGTAAAGTATATGGAATTTACCGAAGCCGTGAACATAAGCATGGAAACTGGTACAGCTGTCGGATTACCCTTGTAACCGGAGTTTTCTGTCGAGCAGCCGGCGCAATCCACTGGTCACCTTAAATCACCCTCGACGCTGGAATGGGCAAGATGGAACCGTCGAGTTGGGGTGGTGACGGTGTTTCATATCTCTAACTGTAATTAGGAGTGATATAATTGATTCGCAGGGCGATTTCATTACGTGGTGCACAGATGCAAACGCGTAATTGACATTAACCACAGCATTCACGGGTACAATTTCCGACGATTAACAAAGATGAAACAAAAGAGGAAAATTCACATGAAGAGAACAACTCTGAAAAATGTTACTTTGTTTTACACGTTTGCGTTGTTGATGTGCCTCAATTCCTTTTTCTTAGGAAACGCTGCCGCACAAGTCGATAATCAACTTGAAGCCACCGCCGGCGGCACCAACTACGCAGTTGAGACCATCAATGTTCCCGATGTAGAGTTTTTAGCGGTGACTGCGAGTAGCGACTTTGACGATTACGCAGGCTACACGTCAAGTGCAGATGGTGAAAAAGAGGTCGCATTTACGCTCATTGACGGTGTCTTTACGCCCCACGATTTTCCCGGCTCGCAGAAAACTCATTTCTATGCACTCGGTAATGATGGACGAGCAGCCGGACACTACCAGGATAGCGATGGTCTGTACCACGGAGCTATCCTGGAAGATGGCGAGTTGCGGCAGTTCGATTTTCCAGAGGCCGTCGAAACTTTCATATTCGGTATTAGTGATGCGACTGGGGCGTTGACGGGCAATTGGATAGATGCGTCCGGCGTTCTCCGCGGCTTCTCGGGGGACGAGATAATTGAGTTTCCGGGGGCACGAGAGACAAACGCTCATTTTGTGAACGCGAGCGGAGGTATGGTAGGCAGTTACGTAGATGCTGACGGCATATATCATCCATACGTGCGGACCCCGGGTGGCAGGTATGTATCTCTCGACCTTCCAAGGGCATCCAATTTGGAATACTTTTTCGTGCACGGTATCAACGATGCAAATGTTGTCGTCGCGCGAGCCAAACCGGTGGATAGTGTCGCGCGCACCTTTGTCGGCACATTCCGGCAAGGACTGCAGGAATTTAAGATTACAGGCAGCGCTAGCACAGAGGGCTGGAATATTAATCAGGACGGTTCTATCGTTGGGCACTATGAATCGGCGGATGGATCTACGCACGGGTTCATAGCCATACCTATTGTACCTGATGACGATAAACCCGCTGTTAAACCGGATTCCCTCAATTATACGTTTGAAAGCATCAATGTTCCAGGTGTAGAGTTTCTCGCGTTGGCCGCGAGCAGCGACTTCGAGGATTACGCGGGTTACACGAAGAGTCCGGATGGCGAAAAAGATGTTGCCTTTACCCTCATAGATGGGGTTTTTGCGACCTATGATTTTCCCGGCTCTCAGAACACTTATTTCTTTGCGCTCGGCAATAATGGGAATGCTGCTGGACACTACCAAGATAGCGAAGGTTCATACCACGGAGTCGTTTTGGAAAATGGAGAATTGCGCCAATTCGATTTCCCTGGTGCCGTCCAAACGTTCCTTTATGGTATAAGTGATGCAACGGGAGCACTGACAGGTAATTTTTTAGACGAATCCGGTGTTCGCCGCGGGTTCTCGGGAGACACAATAGTAGAGGTGCCCGAGGCAACGGAAACATTCGCGGATTTTGTGGCCGCGGGCCGTCTCGTAGGCAGCTACGTAGATGCTGAAGGTATCTATCATCCGTACGCGCGTACACCGGGAGGAAGGATTGTATCAATCGATCTTCCAGGTGCGGCAACTCTGGAATACATGTTCTTGCACGGAATCAACGATGCAGGAACTATGGTTGGCAGATCTAAGCATGAAGGAGATATCCCGCGCACGTATGTAGGCACATTCCAAGACGGGCTACAGGAGCTGACGTTTCCCCATAGCATGTTCACGGAAGGCTATAACATCAATCAGGACGGCTCTGTCGTCGGACACTATCAATCAGCTGATGGACGTGTACACGGCTTCATCGCCAGACCGGTTTCCGAGGCGGTGAGTGACCATTTCGGCAACGTGTACAACGTCACGCTGGCTAAGGGCTTGAACATGCTTTCCGTACCATTGGCGCCGCCAACGCCGATGAGCGCCAAGACGCTTTCAGGCATGACAGGCGCGACAACCGTCATCACGCTTGATTCGGCAAACCAGCAATTCGTGGGGTGGACTCCAAGCGCACCCAACGACGGTTTTTCGATTGAAGGTGGAAAAGGCTATATCGTCAATGTCCCTGAATCTCGCAGCTTCGCCTTCGTCGGAGCGCCATGGACAGACCAGATGAAGGCTGCCGCATCACCGCCTGCCATATCCGCCGAGATTTCCCGGGAACAAAGTGTGTGGGCGTTCGTTGTCAGTGGGCACTTGGACGGTAAAGCGGCGTTCGACGGCTACCGGGTAATTGTGCGTAACCTGCGAACAAACAGTACGATATCTTCTTCGGTGGAAGGTGATTACTTCGCTGCCGCAACAGCCGACTTGGCGCGGCGAAGCGTTGTTGAGGCTGGAGACGTGATTGAACTACACGTCATCGGTCCCAATGGAAATGTTGAATCGCAAACCTTGAGATTCAATGTGGCGCCGGAACACCTAGCAAACGCGGTGTTGTCCGTCAGGCTTGACGGCATAGGTAAACCGCAGCAAAATCAATTGCTGCAGAACTACCCGAATCCGTTCAATCCCGAGACGTGGATTCCCTATCAACTTTCGGGTGATAGCCCGGTATCGGTGTCCATTTATGACAGGTCCGGCGTGCTGGTTCGGACGCTTTCGCTCGGTATTCAATCCGCAGGTTTCTACAATAGCCGCGGACGTGCCGCCTATTGGGACGGCCGGAACGACGCCGGCGAACATGTTGCTAGCTGACTCTACTTTTACCAGTTGAGGACACCAACCTTCCATCAAACACGGCGGCTCGTCATTGTAAAATAGAGACAATCGGGACTTACAGGTGTCACTGTTGCCCTATCGGCGTAACTGTGACACCCCGTCAAGTCTACAAAAACTTGAAAGTTCCAATCCGCCGAATTCGCTTCCGTGTTATAAGCCACAGTCCGCTTATACTTGGGGTTAGATATTCTATCCAAATCTAAGATAATGATGAAACATGAGGGATTATCCGGGCGTTTTTTTGAAGTGTTACTTTCAGGACTCCTGAAAGTGGCACAATATCCGGTCTTCTCGTCTAATGAATCTTAAATCAACAACCATAAAGTAAGGAATTTCATTATGCACAATCAGACTAAAATTAGTGTGCTGTTTTACGCGTGTACTTTGTTCATGTGTCTCAATTTCCTTTTCTTAAATCACACCGATGCACAAACCGGTAATGACTCAACTCCCGTCTCCCCTGAATTCACCTACAATTATGAGAGTATTGATGTTCCCGGTGTAGACTTCCTAGCGTTGACGGCGAGCAGCGATTTTGAGGACTACGCAGGCTACGCGCGGAGTGCGGATGGTGAAAAAATGGTCGGGTTTACACTCATTGATGGCGTTTTTGCGACGTATGACTTCCCCGGTTCACAGAACACCTATTTCTATGCATTCGGTAATAATGGATTAGCTGCGGGACACTACGAAGATAGTGATGGTCTTCATCACGGCATCATCTTAGAAGGTGGTAAGTTGCGACAATACGATTTTCCGGGTGCCATCGAAACGGAGATATACGGTTACAGTGATTCAAGGGGCGTATTAACAGGTAATTTTATAGATGCTTCTGGCGTTCGCCGTGGATTTTCAGGCGACATAATCGTTGAAGTACCTGATGCAACAGCAACTTATGCTGATTTTGTGAACGCAAGTGGCGCAATCACAGGAAGTTACATAGGCGCTGACGGTCTATATTATCCTTATGTGCGCACCTCAAATGGCACATTTGTATTTCACGACTATCTGGACTCATCACTGCTGGAATACTTTTTTGTGCACGGTATCACTGATACTAGGATTATCGTTGCGCGAGCAAGAGCGACGGGTGATATTCCGCGCTCCTATGTAGGCACATCCCAGCAAGGACTATCTGAATTACGATTTCCCGGCGGTGCAAGCACGGAGGGTTGGAATATCAATCAAGATGGGTCTGTCGTCGGGTATTACGACTCAGGAAATGGACGTAGACACGGATTTATCGCCAGACCGACTGCGGAAACTGCTGAAAAATTCAGAGACATAGCTTATCCTCCACCGCCTGAATTCAATTTCACCTATGAGAGTATCGATGTTCCCGGTGTAGATTTTTTAGCGTTGACGGCGAGTAGCGACTTTGAGGATTACGCTGGCTACGCGCGGAGCCCCGATGGTGAAAAAGACGTTGCCTTTACGCTCATCGATGGTGTTTTCACGCCCTATGATTTCCCCGGTTCACAGAACACTTATTTCTATGCGCTCGGAAATAATGGGTTAGCTGCCGGTCACTACCAAGATAGCGATGGTCTGTACCACGGTGTCATTCTAGAAAATGGCAAACTGCGGCAATATGATTTTCCAGGAGCCGTGCAAACGGAGATATACGGGTTTAGCGACGCGACCGGGATACTGACGGGTAATTTTATAGACGATTCCGGCGTTCGTCGTGGATTTTCAGGGGACACAATCGTTGAAGTGCCTGATGCAATAGCAACATACGCCGATTTTGTGAACTCACAAGGTCTTATCGTCGGCAGCTACATAGATGCTGACGGTCTATTTCACGCATACGCACTCACCTTGTCTGGTAGGTTTGTACTTCTTGACTATCTTGAACCGTCAACTCTGGAATACTTTTTTCTGCACGGCATTAGCGATGGCGAGGGTAGGAGTGTATTTGTAAGTGCCCGAGCAAAATTTGTGGATGATATTCCACGCTCCTATGTCGGCTCATATCTGTATGGATTACATGAACTGTGGTTTCCGGGTAGCGTTAGCACGGAGGGCTGGAACATCAATCAGGATGGCTCTGTCGTGGGGCATTATGACTCAGCGGATGGGCGAAGGCACGGGTTTGTCGCCACACTCGGCACTAAGGCGGAGAGCGACTATTTTGGCAACGCCTACAACGTCGCGCTGTCGAAGGGCTTGAACATGATGTCCGTACCGTTGGTGCCGCCAACGCCGATGAGTGCCCAGACGCTTGCAGCACTGACCGGAGCGACAACCGTCATTACGCTTGATTCGGCCAACCAGCAATTCGTCGGGTGGACTCCAAGTGCACCCAACGAAGGTTTTTCGATTGAAGGTGGAAAAGGGTATATCGTCAATGTCCCTGAATCTCGCCGTTTCGCCTTCGTCGGAGCACCATGGACAGATCAGATGAAGGCAGCCGCATCACCGCCTGCCATATCTGTCGACATTTCTCGAGAACAAAACGTGTGGGCGTTCGTTGTGAGTGGCCACTTGGACGGCAAACCGGCGTTTGACGGCTACCGGGTAATTGTGCGTAACCTGAGAACAAACAGTACGATAACCACATCCGTGCAAGGTGATTACTTTGCTGCTGCAACTGCAGACTTGGCGCGGCGTAGCGTTGTCCAACTTGGCGACGTGATTGAATTACATGTCGTCGGTCCGGATGGAAATGTTGAATCGCATACCGTGAGGTTCAGTGTGACGCCTGAGCACTTGGCAAACGCGGTATTGTCAGTCAGGCTTGACGGCATCGGCAAACCGGAGCAAAATCAGTTGTTGCAAAACTACCCGAATCCGTTTAACCCCGAAACGTGGATTCCCTACCAACTTTCGGGTGACAGTCCGGTGTCGGTATCCATTTATGACACGACTGGCGTGCTGGTTCGGACACTTTCGCTCGGCATTCAATCCGCCGGTTTCTACAATAGCCGCGGACGTGCCGCCTATTGGGACGGCCGCAACGACGCCGGCGAACATGTTGCTAGCGGACTCTATTTTTACCAGTTGAGGACACCAACCTTCCATCAAACACGTCGACTTGTCATTGTAAAGTAGAGTCCGTCAATGACTTACAGGTGTCACAGTGGCGCTTTCGGCGTAACTGTGGCACTCCGTCACGCCCAAGATAGACGTGGAGCTTCCAATCTGACGAGTTCCCTCCCGTGTTATGAGCGGCGTACCGAGAATCCTTAGCGCGGCTTTGTGTGTTCATGCCGGCTAAGAGACGGCTTCCATCTAGTGTTGGAGAGAACAAGTAAGATTCTTACCTTCTAGTCCTTTTGGTTGACCATGGTTTCTTATACCTTGCGGCCCGTGGTCCCGCTGGCACTCTCAATGACTGAGCGCGGTGCGGTCGCTAGGTTCTTCTATGGCAAATAATAGTCTGGTATAATGTAGAGGCGACTGGCACCCCGCAATATACCCTCATTCGCAACCCGTAGAAACGGACAATAATTTGCTCTGTCACGAACTTTTAGGCATTCGATGCGTAAGTCCACCGAAATATTGAAACGTTGTTTATTTTCGACCCCTTAGTGTGTTCCTGTCGCATCTCAGTAACGCTGATAGGTACTATCGACAAAAAATTCTCGTACCCGTCATTGACGGTCATACCATAACAATCGATTATGATGGCAGGTCGGAAAAGGTCAGATTAGTCGGCGTCATTACACCGGAAAGGGAACACCTGGTCAACCCGGTCGAATTATTTGGCAAGGTGGCACCGGCATTTACCAAAAACCTGCTGGTAGGAGAATCGGTCTACTTGCGCTTTGGGAATGAGTCACGCGATAGATACGGTCGCTTGTTGGCGTATGTGTTTCGCGCCCCCGACGGTCTGTTCGTCAATCTCGAGATCTCCGCGAAGGATACGGACATGCGTATGTTACATATCTGTTCAAGCACATGGAGTTGTTTCGTCATCACGAAAGCGCGCGCGAAAATCCGGAAAAGGATTGTGCGCATTGAAGTGAAGCAGGACCGACCTCACTACACGAGAGGAAACGACGCAAAATGAAATACTACAGGTTATCGGTAGTTAAACCAGTTTTAGCGTTCACAATTGAGTTTCACACAGGAGAGAATTTATGAATCGAAAAGAAAGTTTGTACGCGGTTATAGGCGGTTGTGTGGGTGCAATTCTAACAATGGCTGTGTGTTCGGTTTTGCCACTCGGCGCGCTAAGTCAATCAAATCGCTCTGGAGAGACTAGCTTTGGAGAAATAAACTGTACAGGGCTGAGAGTATTTAATCCCTACGGTATACGAGTAATTGAGTTAGGTTAATCCAAAGATGATTCTTTCGGCACTATTTCAGTCTACTCGGGTCGCACCGGATCCCAACCACAGGGATCCGTATTCCTATGGGCAAGTGAATATGGTGGCTACTTAACATGTTTAAGTACATCAGGTTATGGCACAACTGATTTTAATCAGAAGGAGGTTAATATGGGATTTGACCTAGGACATGGTCAAGGGGAAGTCGTAATTGATGGAGGACTACGCAAGAACAAGGCTCGGGTGACGCTCGGTATAGAGCGATATGGGGGAAAATCACTGTTGGCGGAATTAACAGCCACAAGTCAAAGGTTGTATTAAATGTCGATGAGCATGGAAACGGGGCGGTAAACTCCCGGGACAAGAACGGCTATCGCTTGGCAACGTTGAAGTAAAGTTAGAAAGGAGTTCACACCGTGAATGGAGGATCGGTTATGAATTTCAAACAGAAGTTGGTCTATACGGGAGTTGGTTTTCTTTTCGCCTCAATGGGTTATATGCTTGCAAATCATCAGAATGCCGTTAATGCACAAGATCCCCCGATACAGCCGCAGGTGATAGACCAGGTTATTTGCCGTCGTTTAAGAATCGTTGATTCACATGGCAGGACAGTTTTAGAACTGCACGGGCGAAACGAACATGGCGGTCAGATTGGCGTTTATAGTCAAGACGGCAGACAGTTATTTGCAGCCGGCGCCGATGCGATGGGAGGCATTGTTGTCGTCCAAGGCAACGAAGCGAACCATATCGCGGTGATGGCGATGAACCGACACGGGGGGCACGTCTCGGTCGGCGGCGGAGAGAGAAGTGGCGCGGGGTTGCGGACAAACGAAAGAGGCGGTCAGTTGATTGTCGCTGAGTCAGGCGGACAGGAGGTTGTGTTCCTTGGTGTCGATGAGGATGGCGGCGGCAACATAGAAGTGTATGGTAAGAGTGAGAACGGCATGAGTGGTCTGGGCATCAACGAATCCGGCGGCTTTCTCGTCGCGAGTGGGACCGATGGGCAAAGTAGCGTGGGTATGTTTATCGACAATGAGGAGGGCGGGGTTGTGCGGGCGACGGGCAAAACGGCTCAACAGCCGCGGTGAGTAGGAGGCGACACCAAGAACCCGAAACACAAGGTAGGTCGGGACGAATAATACGACGCCCATACGGTGATGGAATTATAGCAAAGGACGCAGGGAGGGTCAATCGTTTACCGTATTTTTTATATGCTGACCCCAATACGTGAGCGTCGTCATCGTGTGTGCGAAATGTTCCATATACGTATAGTCACCAACCGCGACTGCCACGTTCGCCCACGCAGGATTGATGATTCTAACATAATCCGGCGCTCCGTCCACACGACGGAAGGTGATGTAAATTCCGCCTTCCTTCTTTTTCAGTTCTCTATTGTTGCGGGATTTCCAAAAGTATTTGTCGCCCTTTTTCACGATGACGCACTCGTATTCCTTTTTCTGGTGCTCCAGCATTGATTCGAGGCGGTGCGGATTCTCGGCTGTGCCGTCTGCTTGTAATTTTACAATGGGAAGCCCGTGAAACAGAATCACCTCCCTTGCATCGGGGTCTGCATCGTTGGCGGTGAGGGGTGAGATGATTGTGCCGACCAGTATAATGCCAGCGCCAAGTAGGGTGTAGGCAAACTTCTGTCTAATGTTCATGGGTTACCCTTATGGATGGGCTGTGAAATTGTCCGATAATCGCTGTTATCGGACGGAATGGTGGGGACGCCGACACTGCGGAGCACTCCAGTCTATGCCAAACGAGAGTTCTTGTTTTGGCAACTGCGTCCCCATAGGCTTAGAACGCCAGTTGATTTGTCATTCGGGCTCCTCAATGTATGGCAGCTCCGAGATAATGTATTCGATTGTGAAAATCAGCAGCGAAGGCTCCTCCACACTAGATTCGACCTCAAATGAAAGAATATGCGCCCCTTCCAACCGTTCGCACATTTGACTTAACTGCTCCATGCCACCGGCGCCGTCATATTTAACTTGGGTACGCCCGTGCTTGAGCAAATTGGGAAACTCGATTCCTCTCTCCTGCACCCGCGTTAAAAACTGACGGAAGGCTTTAATGTTACGGCTATCGCCGGCCTCGAGCAAACGCAGATGGAGCGGTGTTACCGTTTCCGTCGCCGATGTCATAGTGGCTCGAATCCGTGTCGGTCGCGTCATGGTCTGCGCTGTCCCAATAGACACTGGTGCCTCTGTGATAGGAATCGCTGTCGTTGTCGTGAGGATTCATGTTTCTGTCGTGGTAGCGGAATAACCACCAACATGCTCCCGAGCAAAGAGTCAGCACCGTTGCTAAAATTAGTATCGGTATCATGTTAGCCTATCCATAAGTGTGCTAAGGTATGATTAGGTGCCCCGCCACGCGAACCGCGACTACGAGCACGACAATGATGCCGACGAGCACCCATATGATTTTCTGTTTGGTGTCCACGCGGTCTCAATCCGGCCTTATATCGGGATTGGGAAATCCAACCAATATGATACATGAAATAGCCATTCCAGTTCGGGGACAAGGGAAAGCATGTCGCGCAGAAACACTAGCAGATAATGGATGATCTAGAATAGCACAATGCAAAGGAATGTGAACGCCCCGTGCTCACGGATTTTTCGGAGTATCGGTTCCATTTCTCCCCACTGTATTGGCAATAGCCAGTTGATTCCCCTTAACTTTGTCAGCATATCACACAACCGAACGGTTGTAAACCGATAACCCAGACTTCGAACAGGGAAAATGAAACGCCAGGCACTTGACATCGTTGAGTGCAATATAACCACACAACTGGACACGTCCTTGACAATCAAGGAATATGCGAGACAGTACGAGATCGCGGAACGCACGGTACGCCGTCGGATAAAGGCTGGAGCGCTATCTGCTCGAATGGAAAGCTGTCGATATGTCATCTATGGGCAGTACGGTGTCCCATGCGGAGAGGAAGCGTCTAGACAAAATGGAAAGGGGTCTAGACAATTGGGCAAGCCTGATGTCCAGTCGCATAGACACGAACCGCACCCCGATTGTCTGGAACGCGACGCCCAGCAAGCGTTGATAAACCACCTAACTTCTGAAGTGGAACATCTACGCAAACAGGAAGATAAACTGACGCACCTGCTTGTGGGTTCGACTGCGCAGAACAGCGACATGATGAAACAACTGCAAGTCCCGCCGCGACCGTCGTTGGTTGAATAGGTTCGCGGTACGTTCGACCGGCTGCGGAAAAACACGCCGGACGCACCTAACGATGTCGAGGTGCCATGATTCATTGGGGAATACGGACACCGTGCTCAATCGTTTGTGTTCCTCTTATTTGTTGCCATGCCATGCGTATTAGAGAAAGGAGGTGCTGAACCATACCATACATCGCAAAACATACATTGCACTCTATCCGGAGCAAGCTCGTGACGTTAAACTCTCGGGCTTCGGAGGATACAGGTGATGCGACACTAGACGAGATAGAGCAGATCATCGGTGCTGTGAAATTGGGGGAACTGAGCGAAACTTCCGATGACGACGCGGTAAAGCTAATATTTAAGCCGGATGTGCTTGATGAGGTAAGGAACGGGCTAGGTCTGTTGAGAACCAAACGCTTGCCACACGCCAACAAGCTGATAATCAATGACATAAACTGGCTGCTCGACGGAATAGAACAGAGCGGTACAAACCGGTAACATTCATCGTTGTCAACAAGGGAATGCCATGATCCGCCGTGCGTTTGTGGTCACCCCGTTCCCGCTATTCTAGGATTACTCGTCGCCGCCAGAATTCTAGTCCCTAGCGGCGACTTTCTGTCGGACGATACATGGCAGATTATCGGGCTTATACTCGCCTTTAGCGGCACCATGGGCTTGCTGTTTATGGGCAGCAAGCGCGCTCGCGGGCAATCGATTCAACTCACGGTAGCAGCCGTTTCCGTGGGTATCGGCACAGCCCTTCTACTCAATGTCTATTTCATCTAAACCACGTTAAACCTTAAACGTCTATCGCTCCAACACTTTTCCACAAAATCAGTTGTTGCAAAACTACCCGAATCCGTTCAATCCCGAAACGTGGATTCCCTACCAACTTTCGGGTTACAGTCCGGCGTCGCTATCCATTTATTACAGGACCGGGGTGCTGGTTCGGACACTCTCGCTCGGTATTCAATTCGCTGGTTCCTACCATAGCCGCGGACATGCCGCCTATTGGAATGGTCGCAACGACGCCGGAGAACGCGTCGCGAGCGGACTCTATTCTTACCAGTTGAAAACACCATCATTCCATCAAACACGGCGGCTTGTCATTGTAAAGTAGAGTCGATCCATGACTACAGGTGCCACAGTGGCGCTTTCGGCGTGGCTGTGGCACTTTGTAATGCCGAGAAAAGACATGCAGGCTTTAGCCTGCCAAATTCCCACCCTTTCGACAATCTACAATTAGCTCATCCCTATGTTAGTAAATCCAAAAATATTTTCTCACTCAGGCGCAAAGTTAAACACCATGTTTCCGAACCTCTTTTTCGCTCTCATTGCATACGTCTCTTTCAACTAGAATTGGCGCGTTAGTCCAGTTCTAGTTGCGGGGTTTGGGAGGTCTCCCGCGTCGCTTTACGAAATGTAACGTCAACCGGTGTCTGCGGATATTCAATTCCATGTCCATCGAGCAGTTCCCGGATGGTGCGAATCTGAATCCGTGGGTACGTTTTGTGCCTAACGTGGAGCCACTGAAACCGCCCCGCGGTCGCAGCCTTCTTAAGCATCGGCTGGGTGGGCGGGTTTAACGTGATAAAAACCCCAATTACTGCCTCCTTGTTCGTGACAACCGATTCCAATTCTCGTATGTCTTTCACAGACACCTTACCACTCTTGACCTGAACAACAATCTTCCGAGTAAGGACTTTTTTCGGGTTGTCGGGGTCAACGTCCTGATAATAGATGACGCCGTCCACCCCTTCGTCAGCTCCCCTCTTTTTGCCTTGATACGGTCTTGCACGAATCAGACTTAACGCCCACCACTGAAACTGATACCGATCCTGATTGGCTAACGCTTTCGCACTGGATTCATCCTTCGGCTCGCCAATAATCTCGTAATTCACATCCTCGCCGAAACTATCAGTGAGGCGGTATTTCAATAACGCGATCGCGAGGTGGGTAATATCAATCCCGATCCATTTGCGATTTAATAACGCAGCCGATTCAATTGTTGTGCCGCAACCTGCAAATGCATCGAGTATCACGTCACCATTATTGGACGAATTGGTAATGATGCGTTCTAATAACGCAAGTGGCTTCTGAGTTGGAAATCCCAGGCGTTCTTTGCTCGTGTTGCCAATTCGTGGAATGTCACTCCAAATTGATGCGACCTGTTTTCCAGGGAGTTCATCGAGGTACACCTTCAATCCATCGAGCCGCGGCGCTCCATCCTGTTTCAATAGAATGCGTCCTTCTGCGTACCATTTCTCCAACTGTTCATATGTCGCCCCCCAACTTCGATGAGGGGGTGGTTGAGAACCTCTCCATTCAAAGTTTCGATTCTCCTGTATAGTTGACATTGTTAAGTCTCGACCTGTGTAAAGCCGATCGTCTTCATCGGATTTATAGCGAGACAACTGCGCTTCCGAATATTCAGTGTATTGTTTGTTCCAAGTATAACTATCACTCTTGGTGTAAAACAGTAGAAGGTCATGGATTCTGGAATAGTATCTTGCGTTCATGTTATGGGCATTGGTTCGTGCCCACACAATCTCATTCCGAAAGTTCTCAACCCCGAAAATCTGATCCAAGATAATCTTCAAGTAGTGCGATGCAGTTGGATCGCAATGGAGATAAAAACTTCCTGTCGATTTAAGCACACGATGAAGTTCGACCAAGCGCACCGCCATCATCACAAGGTACGCCATCAAGTTCGTCTCGGTGAGGAATCCGCGAAAACTCTTGATTGTTTCAACCAATCGGTGTGGCGCAGAGTTGATAAGGTCGTGATATACCTCCTCGATAGTGTCGCTCCAGTGCCACGTATCCTCAAAGGCTTGAATCTGCGCCTGCGATGAGGAGCCGTCCGATTCGCTGAAAATCACATTGTATGCCTGATTAGAGTTGAAGGGTGGATCAATGTATATCAAATCAACACTCTCAGAAGGTATGTGATTTCGTAATATCTCAAGATTGTCACCGTAATAGAGTTGATTTGAATCCATACTTGGCTCCAGTTAACACAATCGTGCAATATCAAAGGAAATTTGAAGCAAACCAATCCGTTGGATTGTGAAGGAGAGTAGGTTTGCCTTCGTCAAAGTAGGGCGTCATTCATCCATATTTATGTAGGGTGCATTCGCCAACCAGGCGAGCGAATAGGCTAAGCGACGGGATTAGGTGCACTATAGCAAATCCCAAGGAATCGCCATTCCTACGATCGAGATCCTGTGGCAGCCGTAGCACCCCTTGCCGAAAGCGACGATGGAATTTTAGCAAGGCTGTGGGGAGAGGACAAGACAAAACTGCTACGGATGGGAGCGACGGGATTCGATGAGTAGGTGAGTAGCCAGTTGAACACCAATTGGCTAGGCAAAGCGATTCTATGGCATAAAGACGGTGATGGGTGCGGAGAGTGCTATATTGCAAGAACCCCTCGCTTCAAGCGTGCCCACCTCGTCCCAGTCCTCGAAAGTGAACCGCCATGCTCGGCATAAGAGGATGTTCTATAATGTCAATTATCGGGCCTTTTAACATTCTAATATCATATAGATTAGGATTAAATAGACTAGGAGCATAATGCAAAAAAACCAGAATTTTAACCATAGGTCTCCAAGCCACTGGGGTATCCAACCGTCTTTTTGAGTTTTATCATACACCCATTGGTGGCCCAGAAAATCTAATTTATCTTCACCTTCTATCTTGTTCAATAAATCGAAAATGGCGTCGCGCTTGGATTTAGCATGTGCGGAGCGAAATATCCAAATGACTAGAAGTAGGATGCCTCCGAATAATATTGTAATCTTCAAGTGCGGTGTCTTTTCAAAATAGTGGAATGCCGCGACGGGAGCTCCCAATATGAGGGGCACGAACACCCTATCAATGAGAAGGTACGATTCGGCGTACATACGTCCCCAAGCGTTCAGTTCTTTATATCCTTCAAGTTGTGCTTGCACTTTCTGGTTTGGCTTCAATTCTTCCATATTTTCTTCAATGTGAAAATGTCCAATGATGCTTGGCTAACATTCACTCCCGTTCGGGGCCGGTCGACATTCCGCCGCGGCTCCGGATGCGGCGCCTTTGAATTCCCGGTCGATGTATCGCTGCTTCTGCATGTATCCGTCTCGTATGTTCGCGTTCCACAAACCTCTCAAGGTCAGTTTGTTGGATTTCTTCTGTTTACACGGACCGCACAGCAGTGCTCGGTTATCCAGATCGTTTGACCCTCCATCGGATTTAGGATTGATGCGATCGAGGTCTAGGTAGCGTGCCTCGTCCCCGGGCGGCTCGAATCCACAACCCCATCATTTCACTCCAAATCTGTCAATGCCGTCAATTCAACTTTCGTCGCCATTGACGTAGTGAGATTCCACCATAATCCAGCGATCCCAATCAGCGGAGCAATGACTTTAATCCATTCTTCCACCGCAAGTTCCGATTCCCCTAGTTGTTGAATATCTCTTCCTGAAGATCGCTCAGAACTGTCCTTATTCTTGGCGTCAAAACCTCATCTAACTTTGACAGTTTATCCACGTGCCACTGTTCGATTTCGTTCGCGTGTTTCTCCACAGATAAGATGTTCCCAGAACGTGATGTTTGAATTTTGCGGTTTTTATAACTTGCGTCGGCTATCCACTCGAGCGTGTCACCAAAATCACTCTCAATTTCTCTTTTCTGTAATAGAAGATTTTCGTATAGCTTCCGGTTGTTCCTGATTACTAAGGCTGTTACAATTCGGTTTTCGCGGGCAAAACGCGCCTCGTAAGAGAATTCTGGCACACGTATGTTGCCGCCCCCTTGTAGATCAAAATCCCTGTATCTCAAAAACCTACACCAATTGTCCCCCGGACAACAATCGGGCTTCCAATCAGAATCAGGCATAGTTTCCACAGTCTTGCAGAGGTACTGAAAATACGATTTATACCGTTCTTTTTTGCTCGTGATTTGTGCGATATCTGGTGTCGGACACATGATTGATGGAGCAATAACGTCTTGCGAGGATGAATCTTCCAGTGCGCGTTCTAACTCATTGAGGTTAGAACGCAATGCATTGATAATTCTGCGAAAATCGTTTGTTGCTTGTGTCATGGCTGCATCCTTCTATTGTGTTCAACTCTGGGCCACTGGGATAAGTCTACAGTACCTATCATCGGAGACTTTCAGCATTTTATTACCCCACCCAAAAATGAGCCTATGTACTCCCACCACCAGACATATACCAAGACAACCCCATAGAACACAAGTGCAGCCACCCCAAAGCACGTTTTCAATGTAAAGTCGCGGAACGTCCATCTCCGGAATCGTCCGTTGTATAGATCCGGGTCTTCCATAAATAGCTTTAATGTAAGGTGAGCCTCGAAGCCAAGTGGTACCTCGATTAAGCGTAATATGTCCCATATTGCATATAATCTTTTTTCACTTCGCCTATTACGGAGCATCCAAAAGACTATAAAACCGAAGCCTCCCACCAATATCAATGTTTTGGCCCAGCTGTCGTCAATTTCTCCGTTTAGTGGGCGTAATACCCAAATAGCCGGAGCAAGTGATAGAGGTATCATTATTCGATCAGTACTTATATGATCTGCAGACAGCTGACAGCCGTACTGAGTTAGTGATTTGTATCCCTCAATTAGCAACTGGTCCCTTTCAGACCGGGATCGTGACTCACACATGGTGTTCTCCAACCTTTAGATTACCTAGCCTCGGCTTGCGCTAGTGAATCTATTCGCTCCTTTAGAAATTCATCTGCATTTAAGCTCTAGCAGCTACCATTGTCGAGGCTTCCAACGTGCTATCATACAGTTGTTTTCTCGCAGTTAGGAACTGTTTAATGTCGCAAACAAGATGACTTAATTCAGGTGAAGATACTGGCAAATCAGATTCATCTTCGTCATAGCACCTGCAGACTTCGCTAATCTGATTTATGATTTCATATTCTTGGTTAGCCAAAAACCCATAAACCTTATCAATTACAAAGCTTTGATAGCTATTAGGAAAGTTGCACTTATTCGTATCATAACTCTCCTCAAACTTCGCCATATCAGGGATTCCATCATTATAACGCGCCGAAACACCATACCAATCACATACCATTTCTATCAATGGAAAGAGTGTCATGTCAATTTCTTCCACAAAGTATTCGCGGTGATGGTCGTTTGAATGCGCGTGCCTTCTTGATGTGTTCAAACCTCTGTTTGCCCTTTCATTAAGGGGCCTCCACTCCTTCGCACGAAATTCAAGATCGGGGCCTCCTAATTCCTCCCATCTTTTCGAGCTTTTTACATACCCGGAAAACATATCTAAGTTGGCGAATTTGTCAGCATCGTGAATTAATGCCCGTCTTATCAGTTCATCCTTGAACATGATTGTAGACAAATATACTTCATGACAATTCTCCTCACTGTGCTGTTCTACAGCATCTGCTATGCTATACAAAGCCTCTCTAACTGCCCCTACGTGGCTTCTTTCCCACGCGCAGAACGCACCATATCCATATTTCTTAAGCATTTCTCTTGATATTTCCCTCCATCTCAATGTTTTTTGTTATTCACCAACTCGTATTCTTTTTGAAGACCTAGCAGCTCTTTCAAAATCGTGTCGGACCAACTGCCCTATTGTTCCATAACCGCAACTTCCAAGTATCAAATCTCGATGTCGTAGCTTAACCACCGCAGCACGAAGAATGCCGCTATGGTATCGGGGTGATTAACTCAGAAATATAGTGGCATAAGAAACATAATCATATACCCCAGGGTACATACGACAAATACCTTGCCGAGTTCAGCATATCGCTGCAAAAACCGCAGTTGCGATACGTTATGTCTGCCACTACCCTATTCCACATTTCTAAAAGTGTCTCAAATTGTATCGATATTCTTGCTTTATTAACGGCATAATCTTATCAATTCGGGTTTGACCGCAAACCTCAACCGTCGCATGATCCGAAAGAACGCCCGTGCTATAAAGTGGTGGCAATGCCTTTGGCCCTTGACACAACGCGTCGGCGTCTTTAATTGTCGTAGAGGGAATCCTTAGATTTAGGACGAGTTCCGAGTCTCTCCGGTTAATGTACACAAACGGACGCTTCATTGCTCTATGAACTTGGTAACCCAGGTACTCTCGTGCGTTAGAGACCAGACGAACGCCGTTTAGTTCCCTAATTCGTTCATCTAATACCGGAACTAATCTAGCAGCTCTCACAGATAATCCATGCCGATAATATATTGATCTTCCATCATTCATAGTAAGACGCCTTTCGGTCCGTATTAACCCTCTTTCGAGCAGTTGGCAACGCGATATTCATCTTAATAACCATTCACTAGACAAACACGATAGTCGTGTAACCATAGATCGAGTGCGAGGTTTGTCGAAATCGGATAGCTCGGCAGAAGAAGCACGGCCTTTCATATTCCACATTGCTAGAGGTCCTCCCCGTTATCTCATGCGGTATGCCAGTCATTGTTCAGTCGTATTCCACACAGATACATTTTAGCGTGTGTAGGGTCCACACAAGCGCATTTGGCGTGGTCAAGGTTTCTAAGGTTCAAGCTGATTTCTTCGGTGCAATGTAAGAGTCTGTGAGTATCAAGAATATGATCGGCATAGACGGAAAAGGCGGTTATTTGACGGCGACACGCGCGTTCTGCTGCCTTGTATTTCAGGCGAGTCGTTTGTATTGTCTCGTCAGAACCCGGTCGATGATTGCTCACATATTCGACAAATTGAAAAAAACAACGATCACACCACAGTCTAGCAACTTCGTAATCACGCCAATAATCTACCACGCTATTGTCTTTCACATCAATTCCTGCTCAGTCTTCATGAAAAAGGCACCGCTAACTCTCGGCACATCAGCCGAATTAAATTGGTAGTTTGCTCAGTCGTCCCCCGCCTAGAAAGGTTCGCCACATTGTAACACAGATACTCCCGAATTGATGCTCTAAAATTGACGTGGCTCCCTAATTCAGCGTCCCCCTAGGGGCGTATATTCCGCTCCGTACTTGCACCTCCGATCTCGTATCGATACAGGTGTTTCGCTTCCGATTTGACCGCCGCGACGACTTGAGCTATCGATGCCGGTGCTTTGCCGGATTGGTGCAATTCCGTGATATACGACGCCAGCACGGAGTCATTTAGCTCCGCGTCAAGCCATGCGTCCAATTCCAATAACGCCCTCCGATACGCTTTGAGCGTGTTATCCGATATTCCGGCTTCGATCAATTCTTTCGTGTCCAGGCTTATTACGCCCGCGTTTTTTTGCCCGATCATCAAAGTGGATTGACGCGCTTCCTCATTCAATCTCTCCTCCACCGACGATAGTCGTTGTCCCACACGCGAACACCCCCTTCGTTTGTGATCCGTACCAGGCCTATGCGGCCGTCACCCATGCCCTCCAAGCGAACGGTGGCGCCATCTTCTCCGACGTTCAACGCCAATAGCCGCGGTGTGGTGATGAGACCGCCTTGTGTCATTTTGATCTGTGCTCCTCTGGGGCGGTGGTCGTAATGTTTGTCGATGTCCATTGTGATCTGGGGTGCGCCATCCTCCCAATCCCCGCCGTACAACCCCATGTGTTCTGCTTGTGGTAGCAATCCTGTGCCTCTCTCTGCCCCAGCTTCGGGGCGAATCCAGATTTCCGAGGCGCTCAACTCCGTTCCCACGGCATCGTCGTACTCGTACATCACAAGCAACTTCCGACAGGTTATCGTCCCAAACTCCGCATCGGTTACTTGCGTTTGAGCTCCCATCGGCAAGACCAATCCCAACGCCGCTGTCATTAACGCCCCGACAACCCCGCCAACCGCCGCCGCATAGATCAATTCTCGTTTCATCTGTTTCCACCTTTCTTGTTAAAATAACCAGCACTCTCTAACGCCGTTATCCCCCCTACAACCGCACCTGGCACACCCAGCAACATGAACCAATTATTTTCAGCGAATCCACTGATTGCCAACGCGACTACAGCCCCTGCAACCGTCCAACCGATGAAACGCCATCTCGCCTAGTTATGTTTGATTGACCAACCGATACCGCCTATCAATCCAATAAACGCACCAACAATCATGCCCCCCACCACTTCCTTTGTCTCATAGGAATTTAGCCCAGAACCCAAATACTCCAAAAAATCGAAAGCCACCATACGCTCTGTGAAAGCCTGATTGTGTTCTTCAACATAGTTAAGATGCTCATTCCACAGAACCACATAAGTAAACAATGCCGCAAGATAAGTCCCTCCGACACCGCAGGATACTACTTTGAGAAGTGTCTTATGAATCATCTTGCACTCTCCTTTGCTTCCCATCTCTGTAACCGGCAATCGCCGCCCGTTCCGCTAGTTCCGCTTTCGCATAATGCGCCGGCTTCAATGGATCCTGCCGCAGCACCGCAATCTATATTGACCACCATTGCATTGCTCCCGCACGAGCGTACGATGCCGCTAAACCAACGTGGTGCGAATGCCCACTGATGAATCGTTCCACACTTGCTTCGGCAGCCCAACGCTTATTCGCTATCCGCTTGCTTGATTGTGTTCAACAATCTCGGGAACCCATCTAGGATCTTTCGATGCGCTTTTGGCCCCATCAATTCCTTCGTACCCCGAATTACTGAATGAGGTTTCTCTTGCGTGATCGTCAAGTCATTGCTCTGCATCAGTCAATTCCTTCAGTTTTCGTTTCGTATTGTCATATTGCAACTTTTTCTCGCAGTAAAACTCCTTCAAGTTTTCGAGGCACTTTTCCTGCGAATAATCGTCCTGCTTATATTCGCCCTGCATGTCAAGCTTGTCGCGCAGATACTTACTCAGCAAACCTCGCATCTTGTCGCCATCTGGCAACCACCGCACTAGCGCGGGATGCAATGGACAGAGAAGAACTGTTAAATCGCAAATAAAACCATATTCGTCCTGTTGCCGGAACTCCGGACTGGGATCCTTCTCGTCATCCCGCTTTGACAGATAATCTTCAACAGCTTTCAACATCGCAAACTCTCTGTCGCGATTTTCTAAATCCTCTCGCAGCTTCTCAATCTCGTCCTGCATGGTTTGTTCATTCATGATTCGTCCTTCCTTTATTTCAAAGTTGACGACCGATTGCCGTTCTTGTCCCACGTGGATACCGTGCCGTCTCCATTATCATCCAACCCTATTTTCACTCGGGGAAACGGGCTTTCTCCTTGCACTGGTGGGAATTTTATTTCCGGGTGAATACGAACTACGCCACCCGACTGGTAGTCGCTGATTACTAGCTCAACATCACCCTTCGGGCTATACACCCGAACCTTGCCTATGTCTTCGGAGGCGGAGATAAAAACCCCGGCCGTTTGCGTGAACAACCCGGGCGACTGCTTCCCTTTGACCGCGATATAACTGTAGTCCCCATCAAATCCCAAAGTAATCTTTGTTTCACCGCTGACAGGATCGGACACTTCCAACCGTCTACAGGTTATCTTGCCGAACTCCGCATCCTTCACTTCATTTTGCGCTCCGAGTGGCGCGATCAAACCCGCCGCCATCACCAGAATCGCCCCGACAACCCCACCAATCACCGCCACACACAACACCTCTTTCCTTTGCATAATCTCCTCCTTTTCCAAGACTAATTGATTGACCTACTCTACCCACCACTCAGCGTACGCGTACAAAACGCCTGATACAATCAACATCGAGAAAGTCGCAATGAGAGAAATGAGGTCAATGTAATACCCTGGGTAATATCGCGAGAATACTCCTTCATGCCGATAGGTGATCACTTCTGTTTCGTACAGAAAATGCCCTAACCTAACTCGAAAGAAGAATATAAGCCCTCCAAACATCATCAACCCTACCGCAGCAGAAACGTGCCTATCGATCACGATTTTGACAAAGATCCCGATATGACATACAAACAACATACAATTTAACGCCCAACAACAAATCTTCGCGATCCCTCTAACAACCAACATCGTTCCCACCCCTTCAACTTGTTTGCTTAAGACAACTGGGCATTCTCATTGAGGCGACCGATCACCGACATCTAGGTCTAGTGCAATCGAGCCAATAATGTGTGTCATGCCGTCGCACGGATTCCATAATGTGCCGTTATGACCCGCAAAGACTTCTATTGATTAACACACGTGTCGAGTCGCACAGGCACGCCCGAATAGCTATTGAATCCGCAACTTTTTGACTGCATCTTCACCTCTTTCGAACCACCCCACGTCCGGTCCTATGGTAAGTAAGCCATCCTTGTAGGTGATGCTACCGTCATATCGATCGCCTAATGCGATTTCACCTAACTGCTTAAGCAGTAATCGTCGTTCTGTAGACAACTTTCCACTGATGTCTTCCTTCAAAGCTTCATCGTATTCCCAGCAAAACAAAGCAACTGAACCGAACACACCGCTTCCTCCGCCCGAAGAATAACATTCAACCATTTCAACACCTGAAGGAGAAGTGGCGACATGAACGTACGAAAAAGACTCTCCATCAGGCCCTTTCCACTCTACCAATGACCGTCCACGGTAACTCTCAACCGTAAAATCACCAAAAAACTGATTACTTTGATTACCTGATGCGACATCTATGCTAACTACCGGCGCATCGCCGTCGGAGATCCATCCAAGTAGTTCTCGCACGATTAAAGGATGAACAAATTCCTCACGAGCAAACGAATAACGACTATGTTCAGGAGAAGACCGCAAGTCATTCTCGGACGATCCAAGTAAATAGCTGACCTTACGATTTGAACACCCGGCGAAAACCAACACCAGCATTACCATACACTGTACAATGTAGATGGAAAACTTTTTTCTAGAATTCATCTGAACCTTCCCCGTAGTGTCAAATTGTAAGGTCGTCTGCGCTAATTGCTATTTTATAACTGGTCGCAATAAAAATCTTCCGCACTCAATTGGTTGCCCGTCTGTAAAAAAACGCCGGCAAGTCCTCCAACCTGCCGGCATTGTTCTTGCAATCGCTCATGGAGGAACCAATCGCCAGAATCTTAGAACCGGAGGTTTAACCGCGCCCCCAGTCCTTTATGTCTATCCATGCTCAAATTGCGTCGGCGACCCGAACCAAATCGAATACATTCACCACGCCATCGCCATTCACATCAGCTTCCTGGTTGTCCGTTCCCAATCCTTGCGCCACCAGCACGAGGTCTAGGATATTCACGACGCCGTCGCGGTTGACATCAGCCCGGTGCAAGGCGGGTACGCGCAAGTATATCTCGCCATCGATATTTGGCAGCGTATGTTCCGTACCGGTCAGACCGCTCGCTACGCCTTGCACCTCGCTCGCAAAGGTGACGACCCGTGTCTCGTCGCTGTGGTTGTAGACTGCCCAACCGCCCGTATATTCACGGATGTATAGCCCTGGGAGATCTTCGTCATAGAGTTGACCCCTAGGACCGATCGGACGCCCCAAATCGGCGTCCCAGAAGTCGTACCAATTCAGGAAATGGAGATACTGTGCCCAGAGGACGTATCCGTCGGAAAGTGTAAGCGCCATTGTTGTGTAAGCACGCATCCATGCCAGATTCTCCGGACTGTTGAGATTGAATTTCGGGATCGCATAGCCTTCGAGGACGACCATCCTTGGTTCTCGCAAGTTTTCCTCCGACCACAAAATGGCGCTTTCGCTTCCGCGAAGTCTTTTAACCAGTTCATCATGATTAGTCATGGTTCCGGGCATGTGTGTCTCCATGAATACGCCGTTGATATATTCCCCCGTGCGGCGCAGTTTGTTGCGGTTGGCGTTGACCATTATCAAGAAGTCCAATCTGACGTTCTCGCGGATACGCCGCAGTATTTCGTCTCGCGCTCGTTGTTCTTCTTCGGTCGTTCTGTGTCCCTTGAGCACATACCAATCTTCCGTCCACCAGTCGAAGAAGATACCGTCGTACAGCCCGCATTTCGACACTTCGATTGCCTGTTCCACAATCAGGTCTATCACGTCGGGACGTGTGAAATCAATCAAGTACGTGCCCATCCAGCCGGTAACGGGTTCGCCGTTGTCGTCCCTAACCCAGTAGGGCGAATCGTCGGCGTCGGGGAAATAACCGGGCTGTGCATCTCTCATCTGCACGGTGAAAAGGAAGACCATGTTGGGATTGAGTGCGAGATAAGCGTCGCGCATTGCCAGGGCATCGTCAAATGATCCAAACAGTTGCCCGTACTCGCGCCTGAAAGACAACCCGATGCCTTCCGTGATGAGGATATCGTGAAGGGCTAGGTGTTCTGTGTGGGACAGATCGGGCCGGTTTTTGGGGGGCTTCCACCATCCGGAGTCGCCCCAAATAGAACCAATAGACGGATAGTTTCTATTCTGGATGCGATTCAGAATCGGGAGAGACCGGGTATTGCATTCCTCTTGCGCATAGGCGGCGACAGAAAAGACGGACATGGATAGCATGGCGAGTAAAACAAGAATTATTCGCCTCTCAGGTACTATTTGGTCAGACTGATGGATGTCGTTGATTATCTGTTGCGGATTGTCCTGCACGTATTTGATGTGGTTGCTCACACGCATCATGGGTTTCACTGGTTTACTTCCTAGAATCGGTTTCCGACAAACACGAGATCGAAGACATTCACTATGCCGTCACCCTGCCGTGGTTCTGCCTGTTATACCGGCATATTGCGGTCGCCAATCACTTTGACTCACCCCGTCCTTGATCCCATCGGTTCGTGGATCAGGCACTGACCGGTATCAAACGGAACAGCCGATAAAGTCAAAAATCTGTTGCGGCCTCTGCCGAACCGTTTCAAAGACCCCCATACCCTCACGATGTGCGATACAACACAATCTTTTGAACACATCGCCTTTGAGGTCAGTAATCATGACACCGATATGGCGTGCCAAATCCCTGCCGGCTGGAATGAAATGGACGTTTGGCAAATCAGGAATTAGCTCCCTATGTGTTGGCCCTAGCAGATAAATCTGAGTCACAGTGTCCGGCACATCGAAGGGTAGTTGCAAAGCTTGGACATATTCTTTGCCCAATAAGAAGAAAACCAAGTCATATTCCCTGATTGACGCCTCCGTTTTCTCATGAATCTGAAGACGATCGCTATGTTCCAAGATTTCTCTTTTTCGTAGACCTTTAAAGGTGAAATTGTAAGGCTCAATAACATCGGACTCTTTGAGCAAACCGTGTTTTGCGGAAATAATCGTCAAATCCATCGCCTGCTCTCCAAACCTGCCCCTCACCTTATCCAACCCTTCCATTAAATGCCTATGTTGTCCTCCGGTATAGATCTCCCCAGCAGGCGCTTTACGCCTTAACTTTTTGCTCGTGCAGGAACTAATAACCAGTATCTTCACAATATAAACTCCTTAATTGCTTGCGGGTTCTCCTTTACTTCTTCGAGCACTCGAATCCCTTGAGCACATGCTGCTGCACACAATCTCTTGAACACAACTCCTTTAAAGTTACGGTTGTTCGCCTCCGCAAGTCGATTGACTAACTCCGGCTCAAAGCAAACAGCATGGGTATACAGTCCATTAGCGTTTATTGCATCCTCCCCACCCGGGGCTACCAGAAAAATCTGTGTTGAATTGGGAACGCTAAAAGGAAGCTCGCATGCTGTGATGTAGTCAGCACCTAACAAGAAGAAAACCATATCGTAACTCGAGATTAAGCACTCTATTTTTTCATGGATTCCAAGCACTCGACTGCGTTGCGGTATTGTTTGTCCTGGTGCGAGATCGCGAAAAGTATAATCGTAAGGAACAATAGGATCACATTCACTAAGCAGCCCACACCCTGGTGAAATAATGCGCAAATCAACTATACCTCGTCCAAAGCAACGTCGTAGATTCCTCACTCCTTCCATAAAATGTAGATGCCCGCTACCTCTGTACATTTCCGCGGCACGAGTTTCACACCCTTGCTCTTGCAGCCTTCTCGATCTCATTCTCAAGAGTGCGCGGGTAGCAAAATCCTGCCGCCGAAGTGGGTTGGAGTGGTTACCTTGTTGTTGCGCTGTGCAGGTGGTGATGGCCAGTACCTTCATACGTTCGAGTGCTCCTTTCGTAGATAAGGGAAAGAATGATTCTCCAGCGAAGGATCCGCTGAGTTGGCACCGAGCACGCCGAAGTGAGGCGCGATGGAGGACAATCAGACCGGAAAGCCTCCATCGTCTTTTTTGGACCGCGCCATGCTCGGAATAAGAGGATGTCCCATCATCTACATTAATCTGAATTCGATGTAGTTATTATAAGGGCGAAGATGGATGCAAAAAAAACGAAGAATGCAACAGTAGCTCCCGCGTCTAGCTTCGAAACTTTTGGTGGCGGAGGTGGTATTGGGCGGACGAAGCCAATCGCACTGTCAATGTCATCTCCCTCTAACATCACGGAAATGGTTTTGTCGGAAGGCGACACCAAGAAAAATTGTGTCCATTGGGTAGAGACGCCGGGTGATAGGGTCACGGGTTCAAAACTACGGTGGTATAAATCGTAGGGCAAAGATTCTTTGTCCAGCAGGTTCGATATGATCGCGCGGTTTTCCTCGCTCCGTAAGGCGACAGCGATTGTATAAAGGGCGGAACCAAAGATGGAATCACTATAGCCGCGTGAATCCGGCATAGGGCTCGTTAGTCGGTCAATTTGCGCCTGTCTAAACAGGGCACCCCCATAGAATTTATACATGGCATGTTCGACAGTCAGTGGCTTTAACAAATTACGCGCGGCATCAATCACCTGGATAGGATTGGACTCTAAGTGGTAAGGGTACGAACTCGTATTGCGGCAGCTCGCCGTAACAGCGACTATAGTATTATTTGGATTGCCCACTTCGCGAAAAAGCGTACAGATTATCCCGCTTTGCAATTCACTCGTTTCTAAAACGCCAAATTCCTGCGTCTGATTTTCGGGAACATCGGGGACTGTCCAAAGTTGTGAACGCCATTCTGGAACATACGGCGTGGCGCAGCCAGCCAGATAGATCGCGGCAAAAGTAACCAAGAACCTAGCTGAGTATAGCGTAATTCTGGTCACAATCGTGCTCTCCTTTCAGTTTATGCGTGTGGCTGCATTCAATGGAGAGTTTGCACAATACCGGCATCTGCGCTGCCTCCAAGGCATTTTAACCACGAGCGCCTCGAAAATACGAATTTCGAGAGGATTAACAAATGCAGCCCTGCGAATCTCCCTCGAATTGGGTTGTCTACCATTTCTACTTTTGCACTTCAAAATATCCGACAACGACTCTTATCGGACGTTGTAACGGAATGCCGGCACAGCCCGTCGGTGAATGTAACCTTGTTGGGGTGACTTACCTGATTCTAATTAGGATTTTCCTTGCGCTGTTTCCTGTTCTTCATTATCCCTCCCAAGGTATTCTGTTTCACACAACACCTTAAGGATATTTTCTGCACCATCACGAAGTTTTTTCATGTTGCCATAATCATCAATGTGACGATTTAACTGCTCTGAATTAAAGCCTATGTGAAGATCCAAAATTTTGCACAGTAGCTCCGACTCTTTCTCTTCAATGGACTCCTTGATGAATTTTTTATTATCTTCTCGGCGGAGAATACGAGCAACCGTGTCTAAAGCATACGTATTGTAATACCCAATAATTGTTCGAGCGGCGTCAATGGCTTGTTGCCTGGAAATACCTGTAGTTTGTAGCATGACAAATCTCCTTAAAAAAGTAGAGACACTACGTTCCTGTTAGAGGAACATTATTAGAGGTTAAGTTGTAACAGCGGGGATTCGCTTTATCGCTTTTTCCCCGTGTGAAGGAGCGACAAAGATTAAGCCGGCTATGACTATGATGATTGTGAGGGTGATTTCAAGTGGGGTCAATTTAGTCTTCAGAGGCTATAATTACCATCCCGACAAACCCAGTAATGATAAACACTACCACAATAGCAGCGGCTTCGGCAGACGTTCGTTTTGGTGGGGGTGGTTGTGGCGGTGGTGGTGGGCGGTTAAACACGACGGCATTTTCAGCGGTGTCACCTTGCAACAACACGGCAATTGTTTTCTCGCTGCTACCGATCGGAAAATAATCGGTCCACGCAGCGGATAACCCGGGCGGCAGCGACACCGGCTCGAAGCTATTGTAGTACAAATGGTATGGCAATCCTTCTTTTGCGTGTAATTCGGTGACGATAGCTTCATTCTCGTAACTCTTATAAACGGCTGCTATTGTGTTAAGGACATTGCCTACAGCAGAATTTCCGAAGTCGGGCACTGGTAACGCGACACGGTGGCGCTGCGCCGAATCACGTAATTCGCCGCCATAAAGCGTGTACATAACATGGTCCAAGGGTAGCGCTTTTCTTAGAATATCTTGTTCGCCAACGACCTGGATCGGGTTGACAAATAACTCTTGTGTATGCTTGCTTTGATTTCGGCACGAGACGGTTAAAGATATGAGGTTATTGTACGGATAATTAACTTGGCGGAATCGTGTGCAGAGAACTTGAAATGACAGGTCTTCTTGCCGCAAAACACCCACCTCGGCAATATCTCCTTCCACGTTATTTTCAACTTTCCACAGATTTGACTGCCATTGACGGACATAGGCGGTCGAACAGCCCGACATTGCTAATACCAGCACTAAACCCAACGTGAGTTTCATAATTCTCCATTTGTCGCGGCGCTCAATTCCTTTCATAATTTCCTTCGAATCCGAGCTATTTCTCCATTAAAATCTCTAGTATCTCACCCTCCCAACTTACTTTTGCCATTACATATCCTTCAAGGACCACTCCATACAGATTTATGGTTTTGTACCACGTAGACACAAAGAGAAAATCGCCAGCAACTCTGTAGTGAGTCTTTACATGTTTGAAAGAATCAGGAGAATGTAGAGATCCCATGATCGCCTTGGCCAGGTTGATATGTCTCCCATCCCAAGGATGAATTTGGCTCGCTGTCTTCTTTTCTTCTCTCCAATTCCCTTTGTTCACCTTCAGATAAGAATGGCTCAGGCTCTTCTTCTATCGTCTCATATGGTTTTTCCACAAATGCTGGCTCTGATTCTGCTTTTTCCTCCTTGGACAAATCCCTCCATTCCTTACTCATTTTCTCCACCATAAACGAAGAAGGGGCAAACCGCAGGCTGCCCCGCTTAGGGAAGGTTAGGACGGCGCCGATTCAGCCGCCGAATGCGGAGTAGAGCAATTTGTCTTTCATTGTGTTCCTTTCAAAACGTCCGGCTTCGGTTAGCCTCGAACCCCTGGCTCAGTTGTTATCGGCACCCTCAATTATCCAATCGATGATGAGTTGGATCTGGGCGGGGTCTAGCGGCGGCGCCTCAGGGGGCATCCTGCCTTCCACAATCTTGCGGACGAGTTGGCTCGCACGAGCGTGCCTCGCTATAACGATGGCATCGTGGCGGCCTCCTCCCTGCTGGAGCGTCTCATAGCTCCTAAGATCGATGCCGTGCGGTCCATCGGCAACATGACAACCCGCGAGCGCGCACCGTTGCGTCAGTATAGACAGAATATTATTCTGAAACGAAGGGATGTGCCTACCGCCGTCCCCCGGACCGTCGAATACCAATCCCAGTTCCTCCGCGGAATCATCCAAACTTGCGCCGCAACCACCGACCCAAAACGCCCACCCGACGCGTAGGAATGCCAATCCTACTGTTCTTCCATCGTTTTTCGTTAACAAAATTAGGGCTTTGTTTAAATTCGACGTGAATTGGCTGGGTGCGGCGGACGCTAAACAGTCTCGGTGTCGATGCATGAGGCGTTCACTTCTTTGTTGATTTATTCCAGTGAAAACCTCTGATTCACCACTTCCCGTATGGACATCTAGCGTGCCTTCTGTGGCTCATAATCAACCACATTACGCATGTAGGACCAACTCCAAAATTATGTTCTTCGAATGTCATTAACAAATCTGAACTATCCTTTCACATTAAGTGATTTTGATACACACTTGGCAATGTCCCGCAGGTAGCCTTCAAATATCCTGTCAAGCTGGGCTTGGGTGACGGTTCCGCCACGGGGAGGATTAATGGGTGTGTCAATCTATTCGGTCCAACCGACCGTGAAGAACGACCTCCTATAGCGCATAAACTGTGCCATTGCTTGATCGAATGAGGACGAGACCGGCAAACCCCTTGATAGGCTTGTGTTTGAAGGTTACGGGCGGGCAGACTGCCGATGGGGCGACAGTGTCCCAAATTAGGACAGTTGAAATGGATTAAGTGGGAAGGAAATTGCCGGAAAGCTTGTAACTACATGGCTAAGGGCGAGGTTATCCCAGAACGATACACAATCCCGTTTTGGGACAATCGAGAAGAGTTTACTGGTTCATTCCGCCGTGATGGGAATACGACATGAGTCCACTCTCCTGTCTGCGAAAATTCGGTTCCCTCATGTAAAAAGAAAGTCCTAAACACAGGTAGAAAACAAAAAACATAAGTGTTCAGTCTTCCGATTTTAGCGTGAATGCGGGAAACCGCTCAGGCATTAGGGGTATAGGGTTTCGCTCCAGCGGAGCGGCATGTTAATAGAACATGATACACCCAAATGTCCGCGCTCCAGAGGAGCGCAATGTGGCACTCGAAGTTTAATTGGTACAATGAGATTCCATCATGTAAAAGAAAGTCCTAAACACAGGTAGAAAACAAAAGAACTTTGAATCCCGGCCAGATTGTGGCAGGGGATCAACTGAGATCAAGTGGGTGGAAAACGAACGATCAACTGAAATTATCCCAAGAACCAGACCGCTGATGAAGAGAATGTTTCGACTGGAGAAACCGAATGGAATATCTCCTCCATGTCCCGTAGAATACAGCGTGATAGCCGGATTAAAGCATGAGTGGCTCTTGAAGCCATTAGGAATCAGCTAACTAACAGTCTGGTTGCCAGCGAATACGCCGTCATCCAATCAAGCTCCTCCTCCGGCTTTTTCCGGGCAACGGGAATTCTCCGAATGCCACGGGGTGCTTGTACGTTGCTCTGGGTGTTTTCTACTTCGATCCCGATAAAAACGAAGATCTCGTCATGTAAATCAGAACTAAAATCAGACACGAATTGCCGGTCTTTCGGGTATTGCCTTATTGTTCGCGTCCGAAGTCGAATCGCCGCCATCTGTCGGATATTCACCGTTGCCCAACAGCACGATCAATCGCTGTAACGGGTCTGAATCTGACGCCGATTCCGCCTGGCCTTGTACGTCCACTCTGTTTAAATTTGACACCGCCCTTTTCAATGCCAGCCTTTCGAAGCGCGACGCATAGTCTAGGAGCATGAGAACGAATTCGTTGATTACCGGGTTGGTGCCGGTCGTGTCTTCAACGTTTTGCAGTCGTCTCTGAATCAAACGAATAGTTCGATCCAACCGAGCATCGGATTGTTCCCAGCGTAATCTGCTCTCGTCGACGGCCGGGAGGAATATTCCATTGGGTAGTCTAGGCAGGTCATCCCAATATTCCCTCATTTTCTTGTGGCACCTTCGAGATAACGGATTTGAAGTTTCAAGAGCTTCTCGTATTTCGCTATGCCGTTTCTCGGTGAATTCTTCCGCCCCGAACCTGTACCACATTTGATCAATCACAGCATCAATACTGTCAGTGGACAGTCCGGTACTATACAACCGCCGTAAGAATTCATGTCGAACTTCAATTGGAAGTTTTAGGTGCGTTGCCATAGTCTACCGTGAATTAGAGCGCGAGGACTGCTGCCGCGCGGTTCATGCCGGGAAAGAGCAGAACGTACGCTATAGTGTGCCCGCCGCGCTGATGTTTTAAAGTTGCCGGGCAACGCCGGGATTCGCTGGAGGTCTGGACTTCTAGTGCCTCCGTGTACCCGTTCGTGCCTGGAATCCAAGGGGTCAATTGTGCTTCGTTGCCTTCACGTGGAGAGGTGAAAAATCCTCTTTTTGACACAATACCGTGGGCGCCCGCCTTGGAAATTGTAAGCGCTAGTCAGGAATTACCGGTTCAATAAGTTTTTGTATCGAATACATACTCCGGTCGCCGTGCGGCACGAGGCCGCCGGTCAAACCGTTGCTCCGTGGCTGTCCCTATGAGTCATCTCATCCAACAACCAGCGTTTTATTCGAAGATGGTTATTTGCTTATCTCCGCATTACTGTACCGTTCCGACTCGGTTGGCATGCGCCGGTTTCGCTTGACCATTGCACGGGACGTCCGCGATTTGGAGACATCAGACTTGAGATTTGCCATACCGGGCAACGAACGTCGTGAGACTTTTCCGGACGGAAGACCGCGTGGTGACGGGTTAAACATGACGCTAAAGACCTGAGTGGGGTAGAGACGTTCAAGATACCGGCGTAACGGGTTACGCCTTCTGGGACTTAATCGACGTATTGACGGCATATTTTCACGGATCCCGTCGAGATACATGGCGCGGAAATCTCCAGGGAACACAGCTCTTTCGCTCTTGGTTGCCGGTTCGTTTTCGATTGAAACGTGCCGTTCTTCGGTGTCTATGATCGCCACTACAGGGGGCGCCGGTTTTCCTCTCATGGCGGGCATCGGCGGTATGTCAGTAACTCCTTGCTTGCGTAATTCGGAACGTTCTTTCATCAGATTTTGATACTTGCGCCGGAGAGCCGTCCATTGGTCAAACGTAGCAATCCATTCCGAGAACGCCAGCGATGTAGTAAACACGGACTGTCGATTATCGCCTGGAAACGTGAGAAGGACGGCGTCGATCAATACGGAGACATCAAAACGAGTCACAAACAAGATTGAATTTGATCACAGCCTGTGCGACGGCGCAAGATGACGCCCTCCGTGCAGGGTTCAGCCAGCCGTTGTCGATTTCCTCAAGACTGACTCGAACTCGTGTTTTCATTGGCGAAACATCTCCTTTCAAGTTAGATGCTATTCGAAAATTAAACCGGTGGAGGACTATTGTTCGTAATCGTCGCGCCTCTCTCGCCGCCCCCGCGACAAGGCACTATTCCAACTGATATGCCGCTTATCCTGTCCAGCCGCGGCGCCTCCGAACGGGTGATTGATAAACCGCGTTTCCGTTCAGACTTTCTTCCATCGTCTGCATTATACTATACATATGAGTAGTTGTTAGCCCAAATATCCACCTTTCTCGTGTTCAATTATACTATACATGAGTATAGTTGTAACCCGAAAAACTTTAGTAATTTTCTATTTCTAGCATCTCCTATGTTTTGGAAAGATAGGAGATGAACAAGCATCGCAATTCGACTGGAATTTTCCGTTTGATGACGGGAACTGGCGGCGGGGGTACAGGTCAACGAGACAACGGCTCTCCAGAACAGCCCCTCGTAACTGTATCTGAATCATCCTGATTTGCTCTTGTCCCCGTCCTCCGCCGCAGGCAGCGCCTTCACTCCATTGCCATTGCTTTCGCCCTGTGGCGCTTTCAATGCTAGGGTCAAACCCTCCAAAACCGCAACCAACTCTTGTGTGTCCCCGGAATGCTGCTTCTGTCCGGGTGCTTTCAATGCAATCGTCAACCGCTCCAATACCCCGACAAGCTGAGGCGGCGATAGACTTGCATGCCTCTGCTCTTCAACCGCCGATAGCTTATTCAGACTGCCCAACGTTTTGGTCAACGAATTAGTCAGCATTTGGACTTCTCTAGGTTCGATTTCTTCATTATTCAGCGCACGGTCTATCCGCGCGGCGTTCTTGGCTAAGAGTGCAGCCTGCTCCGCCTTGGAAGTGAACGGAATGTCACTGACCTGCTGCCTATACTCCTCCCGCGCTTCCCGCCACACCGAACCGTATTTTGCTTCGGGCCATCGTGCCGTCCCCGGCTTCAGATACGACAACCGATGAATCAAAATTGTCCTCACATCTGCTGCACCAACTGCGTCATCTTGTGCCAGCCGGAATATCGTACGGTCTTCTAATATCAAAGTCCGAACCGCGTCGGAGGTCGATAACCCGCCCGCATGTGCGCGGACGACCGACTCCCGGTGTGCATCCGAGATAAACGACGATACGTACGGCGCCAATACTTGGCGAATAATCCTCTTCACCGCGTTGACATATTCCTCGCTCATCCCGCTAAAGTCAGCATCCGATGTGTACCCCGCTGCCTCGACCGCATATCGTTGCACGCGCTCTATTACCGCCTCGAGGCGTTCCTCTCCCTCCAATGTATCAAGCAGCTTCTTTATATCCGCTTTAAGCTCTGGATGCCCCTTTCCTACCGACCTGCGTTGAAGCACATTCTGAAGTGAAGTGTTGGGTTTCATTGCCGCCATCTTTATCCTCCCTATTGTGCTAGAACCAGCATCAAAAAATCGCCCTCGTTTCAGATCAGCATTCAGAGTACCATTCTTGTACAAACCGTAAGTAAATCAGTCCTGGCATGGGTTATCGCCATTTCTTGGCGTGCGCCATTTAGCGCTTCTACTCTGAAAACTCTGAAAAGTCAATCGCTGATATAATGTTAACATTACTATCACGTTTTAGCAACTGTTTCTCGGTTGCCCCCGCTCATCCCGTAGTTGCATTCCTGCTGTGGGCATCAATAGAGCGAGTGCTGGTTTTTCGTGGTACTTTTTTCAAGCTCTCCTCGCCTGCCAACTTCCCTCGCTCTGATCCAGAGCGGTTTTAAATCTTACAACAAAAATCTTGGAAATAACGTGCCATATAAACACGCGAAAACGCCCGCAAATCCTCGAGACATCGGGTGATCGGTGACGGAAGGCGCTTCAATGACCAGTGAAACCATTTATCGAGCACATGGTACTTATTTTGAAAGCGCGATATTACCTTGAACAGTAATAATCTTGTGTTGAGATATCTTGTCCAAACTCTTCGCATTGAATGCCTGCGTGGTATCGACACGAAGAACGATTTCTATGCTCCTACCCGTCAAAACAAAAAACTGCATGAAGAAACCACCGCCATCCATCAATTCTACGTCGCATTCCTCCGAACCTAAGCCATCCAGCCAATTTGGCAACGATTCTCCGAAATCTGGGTGATTCATCACCTCATGCGGCAAGGCGACGATTAACTTTCCTCGCTCATCACCGGTCACCTCGCAGATGAGATTCTGCTTCTCAACCGCGAACGGTACTAGGCGACTGGCATACTCAAAATTGTCCGTACTCGTCCGTGGTGGCGGCACGAGCCCCCACGTGAGATGATGGATAAATGGATTGCCATGATCTTGAGTTAGCAAATTTTTCAACGCGGGTTCATCGACAGGATGCGCTATCCCCACATAGTCGAACCAGCCCCTGTCTCGCGCGGAATTTTCCTGCGGGAGTCGCGCGGACAAAACGACATAGTCAAAACCGTTAATTGTTATAGGGTAACTCCGCCTGTCCCAGCCAAAAACGTAGCCTAATTGCTTCAATGGCCCCATCACCAAGTAGGATTGATCGGTCAAGAATGCTGCGTGATCTATGTTAGGGCACAATTGGACGCCATTCGCAGTTATCTTTTCTGCGACGTTGATAGCTTCTTCAAATTTGAGGGATGCGTTTTCAATCGTCAAATAGTCAGAAAAATCTGCCGGTAACGAAACTGTGTTTTCCATAACGCGCTGCTCTCCATAGCTCCTTATTGCGCCAGAACCAGCATTTCAAATCGCCCTCGTTTCAGAGTATCATTCTTGTACAAACCGTCAAGAAATCAGTCCTGGCATGGGTTTTAGCCGTTTCTTGTCGTGCTTCGTTTAGCACTTCTACTCTGAAAACTCTGAAAGGTTAATCACTAACAGAATGTTAACATTGCCACTACGTTTTAGCAACTTAATCTCGGCTGCCGCCCGTGGCAATCGTATCCGAGGCTTGCCATTGAAATGAGGGAAACCCATGTCTGGAACTAGCGAGAATCTGGTTTACAACAATGTCTTGTGGGTTGCGAACGAGAAACCCAAAATTTATCGTACATTCTACCGCCATGAGACATCCTCTATAATTAGATGCGTTTCCCCTGCAACCCGGCGCCTAAGCACTTGCCAAACACGGTTTTATATGTTAGGCTTGACGGCATCGGCAAACTGGATCAGAATCGGTTGTTGCAGAACTATCCGAATCCATTTAACCTTGAGACTTGGATTCCGTGTCAAGTGTCGCAAAGCTGTCAGGAATCGGTATCCATCCATGACGCAAACGGGGTGCTGGTTCGGATGCTTTCGCTCGGAATTCAACCTGCAGGTTTCTACAATAGCCGCGGACGTGCCGCCTATTGGGATGGCCGAAACGGCCCGGTGAACTAGTTGCGAGCGGACTCTATTTCTACCAGTTGAGGACACCATCATTCCATCAAACACGGCGGCACGTCATTGTAAAGTAGAGTCAACCGGGACTTACAGGTGTCACTGTTGCGCTATCGGCGTCACTGTGACACCCCGTCAAGTCGACAAAAACTTGAAAGTTCCAATCCGCCGAATTCGCTTCCGTGTTATAAGCCACAGTCCGCTTATACTTGGGGTTTAGATATTCAATCCAATTCTAATGTAATGATGAAACATGAGGGGTTGTTCGGGCGTTTTTCTGAAGTGTTACGTTCAGGGCTCCTGAATGTGCTAGGATTCTTACGTTTCGATTTTAGTGAATTGCTGAATGCTAACTTGCAAGACTTTGACTGCAAGCGCCATCATAAAGAGCGGTTAATCTGACACATCGTTTTTGATTCTTGAATCAAATACCATTAAGCGAGGAGTTCGTTTTGCACAATCAGACCAAAATTAGTTTTCTGTTTTACATGTGTACGTTGTTCATGTGCCTAAATTCTTTTTTCGTAGGAGACAGTGTTGCACAAGTTGGCGATGAACCCGTTGTCGCACCTGCTAATGCCAATTATACTTTTGAGACGATTGATGTTCCGGGTGTAGAGTTTTTAGCGTTGGCTGCGAGTAGCGACTTTGGGGATTACGCGGGCTACATGCTGAGCGATGACGATGATAAGGAAGTCGCTTTTACGCTCATCGACGGCGTTTTTACTACCCACGATTTCCCCGGCTCGCGGAAAACTCATTTCTATGCGCTCGGTAATAATGGATTAGCCGCCGGCCACTACCAGGATAGCGACGGTCTGTACCATGGTGTCGTCTTGGAAAATGGCGAGTTGCGGCAATACGATTTTCCGGATGCCGTCCAAACGGAGATATACGGTTACAGCGATGCGACAGGGGCAATGACGGGTAATTTTACCGATGCTTCCGGCGTGCGCCGCGGATTCTCGGGAGATGAAATCATTGAGTTTCCCGGGGCAATGGAAACTTATGCCGATTTTGTGAGCACGCTAGGCAATGTCGTGGGTAGCTACGTGGATGCTGAAGGTAGTTATCATGCCTACCTGCGCGGCCCAGGGGGTAGTTTTGCAACGCTGGATATTCCATCCGTATCAAATCCCGAATACTTTTTTCTGCATGGAATCAGCGACGCACTGAATGCCGTCGGTCGAGCCAAAGCGGTGGGTGATGTCCCGCGCACTTATGCTGGCAACCCCCTTGGCTTACAAGAATTGAAGTTTCCGGGCAGCGTTAGCACGGAAGGCTGGAATGTTAATCAGGACAACTCTGTCGTGGGACACTATGACTCTGCGGATGGACGTAGACACGGGTTTATCGCTAGACCGAAAGAGGGTACCCCGCCATCACGACCCGGCGTTGTGCCTCCTAAGCTCAACTATACTTTTGAGAGTATTGATGTTCCCGGTGTAGATTTTTTGGCGGTAACTGCTAGTAGCGACTTTGAAGATTACGCCGGCAACATTCGGGGTCCCGATGGCGAAAAAGATGTAGCCTTTACGCTCATTGATGGCGTTTTTACGACCTACGATTTTTCCGGCTCGCAAGGCACCTATTTCTATGCGCTCGGTAATAATGGAATAGCTGCCGGACACTACAAGGATAGCGAGGGTTTTTACCACGGTGTTATCTTAGAAAATGGCGAGTTGCGGCAATACAATTTCCCGAATTCGGTCGAAACGGAGATATACGGATATAGTGATTCGACGGGTGCACTGACGGGTAGTTTTGTAGATACGTCCGGTGTTCGCCGCGGGTTCTCAGGGGACACAATAGTTGAGTTCCCGGGGGCACCGGAAACATACGCCGATTTTGTAAGCTGGACAGGCCATATCGTGGGCAGCTACAGAGATGCTGAAGGCATATATCATGCATACATGCGTAGCTCGGTGGGCAGATTTCTATCAATTGACCTTCCAAACGCACTAAATCTGGAATACTTTTTTCTGCACGGTCTCAACAGGGCAAGGACTGTCGTTGGACGAGCCAAAGCGTCAGATGATGTCCCACGCACCTATGTCGGCAGCCCCCTCAATCTACAAGAATTGCAGGTTCCGGGTGCTGTTAGCACAGAGGGTTGGAATATTAATGAGGACGGCTCTGTTGTCGGGCACTATGACTCAGCCGATGGGCGCAGACACGGGTTCATCGCCAGACTCGTTGCCAAAACAGAGAGTGTTCATTTTGGCAACGTCTACCACCTCACGCTGGCTAAGGGCTTGAACATGATTTCCGTGCCATTGGCGCCGCCAACGCCGTTGAGCGCCAAGACGCTTTCAGGCTTGACAGGGGCGACAACCGTCATCACGCTTGATTCGGCAAACCAGCTATTCGTCGGATGGACGCCAGGCTCACCCAACGACGGTTTTTCGATTGAAGGCGGGAAAGGCTACATCGTCAATGTCGCAGAGACTCGAAATTTCGCCTTCGTCGGAGCGCCGTGGACAGATCCAACGAAGGCTGCCGCATCACCGCCTGCCTTAGCTGTCGAGATTTCTCAAGAACAAAACGTGTGGGCTTTCGTTGTCAGTGGCCACCTGGACGGCAAACCTGCGTTTGACGGCTACCGGGTAATAGTGCGTAACCTGAGAACAAACAGCACGATAACGGCTTCGGTGCAAGGTGATTACTTCGCTGCCGCAACTGCCGACTTGGCGCGGCGTAGCGTTGTCGAAGCTGGAGACGTAATCGAACTACACGTCGTCGGTCCGGATGGAAATGTTGAATCGCATACCGTGAGATTTAGCGTGACCCCTGAACACCTTGCAAACGCGGTATTGTCAATCAGGCTTGACGGCATCGGAAAACCTGAACAGGATCTGTTGTTGCAGAACTACCCGAATCCGTTTAACCCCGAAACGTGGATTCCCTACCAACTATCGGGTGACAGTCCGGTATCGGTATCCATTCATGACACGACCGGCAGGCTGGTTCGCACACTTTCGCTCGGCATTCAATCCGCGGGTTTCTATAATAGCCGTGGACGCGCCGCATATTGGGATGGCCGCAACAACCACGGAGAGTTAGTTGCTAGCGGTGCCTACTTCTATCAATTGTCTACACCATCTTTCCGTCAAACACGTAAACTTGTCATTATAAAGTAGGGTCAATCGGAGACTTACAAGTGTCACGGTTTTGCTATCGGTGTAACTGTAAAACACCGTTAAGTCTAAATGGTCTTTTGGCTAAGTGTTCAATGCTTACGAGACTGGCGCAAGAAACCGATTCTACCACGCCGGTGGGATCAACTGAGCGAATAGATCGAGCAAGTGGATAACGATCAAGCGACTAATAGGGATCAAACGAGCGGATAGCGAGTGCGATAGTAAATCCCGCCCGATAGCCAATCCCGTGCGATAGAGATCCCTTTCTAACCGCACCGAAACCCAACGCTGAATAATATTCACTAACCGAGAGAACTACCAAGAAAACGTGTAAGCCCTACCCAAATCAAAGTGAGGATAACTATGAATCATGACACAAATACGAAACTCCCCCTGTTTATATGTCTGATTATCTGTTTTATGGGATATGCCGTTACACCGGTTGCTGCCGAAACTCCAATTGCAGATTATATCTTTGAACCCATTGAAGTCCCTGGCGTCGATTTTTTGGAAGTAGCTGCAAGTAACGATTTCGGGGATTACGCAGGAAACACTCGGAGCCTTGATGGCGAGAAAATTGTCGGCTTCACATTGATAGACGGTGCTTTCAAAAGGCACGATTTTCCAGGTTCCGTCAATACCTTTTTCTATGGACTCGACAACACAGGAAAAGCTGTGGGACATTATAAAGGTGCGGATGGACTTTACCACGGCGTTATTTTGGAAGACGGAGAACTCCATCAATACGATTTTCCCGGTGCAGTCGAAACCCACATCTACGGTATTAGCGATGAAACAGGGGCGCTGAGCGGTAACATCGTCGACGCAGCGGGAGTCTCCCACGCCTTCTCAGGAGATCTGACAATTACATTCCCTGGCGCAGTCCAAACTTATGGGGACTTTGTCAACGCCGCAGGTGCTGTCGTCGGCAGCTACATTGATGCCGATGGAATGTTTCATGGGTTCACGCGGAACCCCGATGGCAGTTTCACCACTATAGACCTTCCCACAACGCCGAATCTTGATTTCCTATTTGTGAACACCATCACTGATCTCGGGGTAATCGGCTTCAGAGCCAAAGCTGTAAATGATATTCTGCGGTCCTATATCCTCCTGCCAGATGGCATCCTCTATGAAGTGCGGTTCCCAGACAGTATTACCACCGTAGTCCGAAATGTTAATCAGGATGGAAGTATTATCGGTTATTATGACTCAACAGATGGTCGCAGATTGGGGTTTGTCGGCATACCTTCGACAAAACCAGACGGAGAAGATTTCGGCAGCATTTTCTCCATGCATCTCTTTAAGGGTCTGAACATGCTGTCTGTGCCGTTAAAACCGACTGCCTACATGACAGCGCGCACACTTGCATTAAAGACGGGCGCGACAGCCGTCATCACACTTGATCCCGCGAGCCAGCAATTTGTGGCATGGACGCCAAACGCGCCCGACGACGGATTTCCCATCGAAGGTGCAAAAGGGTACATCGTCAATCTACCAAAGGCACGCGGCATTGTCTTCACGGGGACAGGCTGGACAGATCAGATACAGACCGCTGCGGCGCCCCGTGCAACAACATCCTCTCAGACATGGGCATTCGTCGTAGCCGGGCGCTTGAACGGTAAACCGGCGTTCGACGGCTACCAGGTCGTAGTCCGTAACCTGAGAACGAAAAGCGAGATAACCGCCTCGGTGCGAGGTGATTACTTTGCTGCTGCAACCGCCGACCTAGCGCGGCGTAGCGTTGTCCAAGCTGGAGACGTGATTGAATTATACGTCGTCGGTCCGGATGGGAACGTAGAATCGCATACTGAGAGATTCAGCGTTACGCCTGAACACCTTGCGAACGCGGTATTGCCTGTCAGCCTCGACGGAGTCGGTAATCCTGAGCAGAATCGGTTGTTGCAGAACTACCCGAATCCGTTTAACCCTGAGACGTGGATTCCATATCAACTCTCGGCAGACAGTCCGGTATCGATCTTTATTTATGATACAACCGGGGTGCTGGTTCGGACACTTTCCTTGGGCATTCAATCCGCGGGCTTTTATAATAGTCGGGGACGAGCGGCGTATTGGGATGGACGCAATGAAAACGGGGAACTAGTGGCAAGCGGTACCTACTTCTATGAATTGTCTACCACATCGTTCCGTCAACTTCGTCGGATGGCGATAATCAAATAGGAATTAGACGTTGGGGCCACGCTCCTTCTCGGTTGGGATTATCCATCCGCCCCTTGACCGATGAAGTTGTCGATTCATCGGCGCTCACAACTGCCCAAACCAGTCCCTTGGCGAATAAAATATTTATGAAACGCGAATCTGTCGTACGGGTTCCGTTGGTATCCATAATCTAAAACTAATAATTGGGACAAACGTTGTAGATCTTCGATTTTTTGCATACGGTCTATTCTCCGATGTGGTTTTCCTACTCTGAATAGGAGACTTAGCTTGATGAGTGAAGAATCTCAAGAGTTGACAGTTCAACCAGATGAACTTCGTGCATTTAGTGAGACACTTTATCGAAAAGTAGGAGTTCCGCGTGACCATGCAGAAATAATGGCAAAATTTCAGGTCGAAACCGATTTACGAGGCGTATATTCACACGGCACTCGAGCGCAGCCGCGGTATATCCAAGGCATTCTTGACGGTAGCATAAATCCGACGCCTCAATTTGAGGTCGTACAAGAGGGTCCTTGTATGGCCGTCATTGACGGAGACAGCGCGTTGGGACACCTGCCCTCTGCTATGGCGATGGACATGGCAGTGGAAAAAGCGAAGTCCATGGGAATTGCCGCCGTTGGAGTGCGCAATGCCGGGCACTTTGGCGCTGCTGCATGTTACGGAATGATGGCTGTTCGCGAGAGGATGGTCGGCTTCGCCACAACGAGCACGTCAATGAAAAGCGTTGCTGCCCCTGGCGGATTCACGCCAGTAGTGGGAAACGTCGCATTTTGCTACGCGCTTCCGGCCGGAAAGGAACGACCTATCGTGCTTGACATGGCGTGCGGCATTTCAGCATGGACGAGGATCGAAACCATGGCAATGTACGGTATTCCCATCCCGATGGATTGGATGTTGACCGAGGACGGCAAACCAACGAACGATTACGATAAGGGAGAAGTGCTCAAACCGGCGGCAGGTCCAAAAGGCTATGGAGTGGCGATGGCGTTTACGACAATGGCAGGTCCCCTAATTGGTGGACTTATGGGATGCCACAAGGATGGCGGTGCCTCCGAACACTTTTTCATGGCGCTGGACGTTTCCAGTTTCACAGATTATGAGGAATATACGGGCGAGGTGGATCGAGGAATTCGCACGGTCAAGGCTTCAAAAACCGTAGAAGGGGTGGATGAGGTTTATTTGCCTGGGGAAATTGAATGGCGCAACTACGAATCATCGGTTGAAAACGGAATTCCGCTCCATCGCGATCATTTGAGTGTCCTTTCCGAGTCTGCCGAAGAACTTGGCGTTGAGATTTTTTGGGACGCGAGTGAAATCGACAAATAGCGGCTGGAGAGGCGCGTCAATGCCCGACCCATCCTGAATGTACGTGAATTTTCGCGGTGCGCTCTGTTGCCCCGTTGCTACTACGTGGAATATATGCTCCGTGGCCGATAGCTTTCCATCACCCTCCCTGCCCCACGCAACTTCTGAAATAGCCTATCGCTAATTTGCGTGCGAGGCGCGGACAGTCGATCGATACCTATCCCATCCCGTCCATGGTCTTTGCCGGAACTGTGAATGTATTCCCCCTCGCCGACATATAGCCCAACGTGCGTAGCTCGGTCTTCTGATCCAAAAAAAATTAGGTCTCCGTGTTCAAGCTCGTAAATATCAGCTCCCAGAGCGAAATTCTCCTGCTGATAAGCGTCACGAGGAATCCAAATTCCAACTGAAGCAAATGCGGCTTGTATTAGACCGGAACAGTCGTAATTTGGACCAACCGTGCCTCCCCACAGGTAACGATTGGGTTGTGCCATTGCGTCATGTGTAAACGAGATTACTCCTGGTAGTCGCGCGTGGATTTCCGCGCGGTTCACTCGCAGAGCGCAATACGGTCTAGTGGCAATTTCCAGATTTTGAAAGTCTTGTACCTTCAGCCATCCGGGGTAGTCATCCTCACATAGTCGCACTTCGACTGCTTGTTGAGAATCTGAATAATCCACATCCGTTAGGACGAGTAGATGGCGATCGGCTCTCGCTTGCGTTGCCAACCGCGTACATTCCGGAGAATCGTACACGTTCAAGTGGGTTGAAACTTGGTATTCCCCAATGATAGGCTTCGTAACCTCCCGACTCCCCACTGAAAATTTGTGACGCTCCGCGGTTTTCGTGCATTTCCGGAATCAATCGAGATCCGCCTCACATGCCTCAACTTCACTGAAACGGGTATTACCTCGGATTAACTTGCCTAGACGGGGTTTCCGATTGTTGTAAACCTCGACAGCGTCGGCGTCGGCGTAGCGCAAGAAAAGCAGCCGTCGGTCACGTTCCGATGTGTTTCCTAGCGATTTGTGGGGCATCCACCCGTGAAAGATTAGACTATCACCCGCTTTCATCGGTATCGGGATGGCACGGCTTTCGTCCACTTCAATGGAGACTTCGACCATCGCTTCCTTGGATTCTAAGGTGAGTTGGTCACTTACATCAATTTGCCCAAGCCGATGCCCACCGGGAATAATCCATAAACAACCGCTTTCTGTGTCAGTGTCATCCAGAGCGGTAATACAAGTAATTGCCGTATAGGGATCAAGCTCTCCGTAGCCGTTATCCTGATGCCATGGTGCAAGTTTGATGTTGCCGCGCAACTTAAAACTAAGTTGTGAGGTGACTCCTTTGAGGTTTGGCCCTACCAGTTGCTCCGCCACGTCCACGAATGGCCCATGGAAGTAGTAGCGTCGAATTACGTTGGAACGTTGATGTATGTTTGTAAGTAATGAATTTTTCAACCATGTTTGGCTTTCATCGAATTCGCGATTTTCCTCGTTCCACTCCTCCATCGCTTCTCCACGCATTAGTGCCAGCCCACGATCTGTCAGTAGGCGGCCATAATAGATATATCCCTGATCGTGGAATGATTGTACTTGTTCATCGCTCAGACTGCGAAAAATGAACAAATCTCGGTCAGATTCTGTCATGCTTCTTAATAATCCTCCGCGTATCAATTGCCAAGGCGCTTGTGCCTACATTCCGACGAATTCAACTCAGTTTTTCCAGATTTTCTTCATACACGCGGAAATGCTCTCCCTCTTCCTCCGCTGGTCCAACGTGCTTTACCCAGGGCGCTTGATTGGGCTTGTCACGGTGCAATTCCCGCCAACTACCTATCGTATGGGTATCCACTCCGTGCCAAGTCACCTCACCGTCTTGGAGTAGGACGTACTGACCGCCGTATTCATTTATCATATCATCCTGATGGGCGCGGTAGAACAACGCCTGTTCACAAGTGGTCTTACGCCACCCCGCTATTTCTTCTGCCGAGTCGAATTCACGTGAGTCGAACTCAGCGAGCGGCGGCTCCAGATCGGTTTGGAAATCAATCTCCTCCAGATTCACGGTTCCGAATCCATTTTCCGCGGCGATTGCGAGCGAATTTCGATCCCGCTTGAATGGCGGTATGGGCCAGTCCGAAGCCGGATCATGTCCCATCAACCATGTACCGCATGCGTCTGTGGCAATCGGATGATCGCCGGCAATCAGTGCGTTACATATACGCCCCTCACCATCCCATTCGCGTTGAGATTGTCCGGTCAGTGCGTCAACGACATTTAAGCAAGGTTGCATAATCATGCCCAGATCCACTAGAAAATAGGGTAGCCTAATTAGGTGGTGAAAGTAGTTTCTAGGCCTATTGTGTGGCGGCAGCGGAAGTACGCCAAACAGATTCTTTAAGCATAAGGTGACGCCCATAAAGGCGTGGTTTTTCATTTTTGACACGGATACCACAGCGTCCGCATCAGCAAAGCATGCATTAAGTTTGTAGCTCGAAAACATCAAACCCCCGCCGGGCACTTCATAGGTCTTGAGCGGAGGCATCGACGAGTCTATGTATTCCACCCCAAATTCCTTAAGCAGCGGAACATAATTGACGGACTCAACCCCACCACTAAAATGGGTGTCGGTCGCTATAATCTGCGCGTTGCTGTGCTCTTTGAGGAAGATTAGGACAGCGCGCATAACCGAATCATCCACCAATTCGCGGCGACGCCCGGCAAATCGTTCGACGGGTGCCCGCATCATATTGGTTTTTATTACGATTTTACGAGCTTTCCGTATTCTGTCGGTCGAGCGTTTCAAGGGTTCAGCGATTCTACATAGATGATGGTAGATTTCATCATCGGAAGCGCGGTGGTGGCAATATACAGCGCGAACGGAGTAGTTAGTGGAAGATGCCATAATTATTCCTCATGTGATGTTCAGTCAAACTAGTAAATTACAAGAACGGTGCCAAATGACGCAATTCATTACACGTATTTGATTGGAAGTAGTACTTGAATGCCTATACGGTATAGAGTTATTATAACCCGCATTTCGGCTTCTGCAAAGCCAATTTTCTGAGTGGGACAGGGGAAACGCATCTAAATTTTCCACTCGACAAAAAAGCGCATCCGGCTAAGTTTGTGATGTTTTTTTAGGGGGCGTATGTTGGGTTGCACGGGCTTGCGATAATAATCACTGATCTTAGAGGCGCTTCCGAGTCCCCACTTTGCATGAACATCCCAACAATATGATCGAAACCCAACATTAATCGTAAATTCTACCGCCATGAGAAATCCTGTAAATTGGATGCGTTTCCCCTAGAACCACCACCCTTTTCGGTTGACTGAAAAGCTGAGACACGATAAAATCAAACACTAAACTTAACCTTGGTTTCCCCCACCACTTGGTCAGCAATTTATAATTCTCCCGGTACGGAGCAGAATCAGTTATGAACAGTTTTCCCCCGGATTCACAAGTGTTGCACTTTTCCGATGAGACTAGACGTCAAGCGAATGATGCGCTCAGGTGGCGCTGTATCGGACCTCCGCGTGGCGGGCGCGTTGTAGCTGTCGCGGGGCATCCTTCAGAACTCATGACCTTCTATTTTGGCGCGTGCGCCGGGGGCGTTTGGAAAACAGTTGACGGGGGTACATATTGGCAAAACATCTCGGATGGGTACTTCAATTCGGCATCAATCGGAGCCCTTACCGTGTCAGAATCCGACCCAAACGTTATCTACGCAGGCACCGGGGAGACGACAATTCGCTTGGATGTTTCATACGGCGATGGCATCTATAAATCGGTTAATGGCGGAAAAACGTGGAACCACGTCGGGTTAGAGGAAACGCGACATATCGGAGAGATTCGTGTCCATCCCAAGAATCCCGACTTGGTTTATGTGGCAGCGTTAGGGCATGCCTTCGGTCCAAACCCCGAGCGCGGGGTCTTTCGTTCCAAAGATGGCGGGGAAAATTGGGAGAAGGTGCTGTTTCGGAGTGACAAGGCCGGCGCGGTAGATTTGACGATGGATCCCAACAATCCGCGCGTCCTCTTTGCCTCCATCTGGGAGACCCATCGGAAATTCTGGGAACTGTCGAGCGGCGGTCCCGACAGCGGACTTTACAGATCAACCGATGGCGGTGATACGTGGGACGACATTTCAGACAACCAAGGTATGCCACAGGGGATAAAAGGAAAGATTGGCGTTTCCATCTCGCCCGCCAGATCCGATCGCGTCTGGGCAATCGTTGAAGCGGAAAAAGGGGGTTTATACGGCTCAGAAGATGGTGGGGACACGTGGGAACTGCTTACATCCAACCATGCGCTCTGGGAGCGGCCATGGTACTATTGTCATGTTTTCGCTGATCCGCAGGATTCTGAAACAGTGTACATCACGAATCTATCAATGTGGAAATCAACCGATGGGGGCAAGACTTTTACCGACATCACCACCCCGCACGGCGACAACCACGACCTCTGGATTGATCCGAATCACCCGCAACGCATGATTCTAGGCAACGATGGAGGCGCGTGCGTCTCATTCAACGAGGGGGAAAGTTGGTCTTCCATTTACAACCAACTGACTTCGCAGTTCTATCGTGTCGCGGTGGACAATCAATTCCCCTATCGGGTTTACGCTACCCAACAGGACAATTCAAGCATTAGTGTTCCGAGCGCCACCGAGTATGATGCAATACGGTGGAATGACTGTTACCCCGCAGGCACGGGTGAGAGTGGCGACATCGCCGTGCGCCCCGATGACCCAAATATTGCGTACATCGGGGCAGTTGGCAGTTCCCCGGGTGGCGGTGGAGCGCTGCAGCGCTACGACCACCGCACACGTCATGTCCGGCTAATCACTGTTTGGCCGGAAGGATATTTTGGCTGGGGGGCTAGAGATCTGAAATATCGCTTTTCATGGACTTTTCCCATCTCGCTTTCCCCGCACAATCCGGACATTCTTTACGCCGCCGGGAACTTAGTGTTCCGATCAACTGATGAAGGGAACAGTTGGGAAGCAATCAGTACGGATCTTACGCGTAATGATGAATCCAAGCTAGGCCCCTCCGGCGGTCCAATCACGCTTGATTGCAGTGGTGCTGAGCATTATTGTACCGTTTATGCCTTTGAGGAGTCGCCTCATGAAGCCGGCGTATTCTGGGCAGGCAGCGATGACGGCCTAATTCATATTTCAAGGAACGGTGGAGCAAATTGGGATAACATTACACCAACCGACCTGCCTGAATGGTCGTTGATTCACAAGATTGAGACATCTCCCCATGACAAAGCAACTGCTTATGTCGCTGCTACCCGTTACAAACTGGATGATTACCAGCCGTATCTGTACAAAACTGAAGATTACGGTGGGTCTTGGAAGACTATCAGTGACAATTTTCCTGATGGCGAGATAACACGCGTTGTTCGCGAAGACCCGATTAGGAAGCATCTACTTTACGTCGGGACTGAAACCGGCGTCTTCGTTTCCATCGACGATGGCGCAAAGTGGGTACGTCTACAGGCAAACTTGCCGGTTGTCCCAGTCTACGACATGGTCATCAAAGACAATGAGCTTGTTCTTGCGACGCATGGCAGATCGTTCTGGATTCTTGATGACTTAGCGGTGTTGCGTCAATTTACCGAAGAGGTTGCACAGAGTCCAGCTCATCTATTTGAACCACCAGCCACCTATCGGCGTTACCTACAGTGGAGTGCCCGGGGATTCCGAAGCGAGACGGGAAAGAACTATATGGCTGGTCTGGGAGGTGCAGCAACCTTTTATGAGGATAAGCTGTCTCGGGGAGGACGTGCTCGGAGATACATCGACGCAGGAGAAGGACCGCCCCTCGGTGTTGTCATACACTACCTGCTCAAAGATTCACCAACAGATGAAGTGACGCTGACAATCCTCAACAAACTAGGTGAGGAAATATTGACCTTCGTTAGCCCCCCAAACGAGGAGTGTCAAGAAACAATGGAATATAAGGACACTGAAGACGATCCAAAGTATGCTGGGCCGAAGCGCCAATTGTCCGCTGACCAAGGATTAAACCGCTTTGTGTGGGACATGCGATTTCCCGACGCAAAAGAGGTTACCGAGTGTTCTTCCGAAGAACCGGAGAATCCGCTCGACAAGGAAAGCGGCGGCCCGCTTGCACCGCCCGGTGTATATCAGGCGAAACTGAAAGTCGGCGACCGGAGTTATACCAAGTCTTTTGAAATACTGAAAGATCCCCGATTATCCGCCACTCAGGAAGATTTCGAAGCCCAGTTCAATTTGTGGTGCGATATCCGCGACAAAATTTCCCAAGCACATGAGGGAATCGACCTGCTCCGTCGCATAAGGCAACAGGTGGAATGGTGGAAGCGGCGTGTGAAAGAGACAGACAACTCCGGCCGTATAGAAATCGCTGAAGCGTCGGATGCGTTGTTGGAGAAACTCAAGGCGATTGAAAGGGAACTTGTCCAGACTGAACCAGAAGCAGAAACCGGTCGACTGCGCATGCCAACTCGACTGAACGCTAAGCTGGAAGATTTAACAAGTGTGGTTTCCTGCGTTGATTCCGCGCCGCCGAAACAGGCTTACGATGTTTTTAAACACCTTTCGAATCTGGTTGACGAGCAACTCGAGGAGCTTCGTTCACTAATTGAGACAGATGTCACCGCGATTAATACCTTGATCCACACTGCCGATCTGCCCGCAGTGGGAGGCTAAGACTGAGTCTCTGTGTTTCCGCAGCACAACTATCGCTAGTCGAATTCTACAAATGCGGGGCGAGCGAATATCCATGCCTTAACCCGACACTGTGCATTTGAGTGACAAGATAGACGGCATCAATTAAGCGTCAAATATTGGTCGCCGGATCCCACGCTGTTCACTAGTAATACCATTTCGCTTGAACAATAGTGAGTATAAAGTCTTCACTACATCTTTTTCGTTCGCCGGCTTTCCGCGGAGACGTGGATTCTAACTTCCCCCCACTCACAAATCCTTACTCAATCTGCGCAGTTGATCGCTGGCATTTTAGAGAAATTCTATGATTCCGATGCGCAAGATACACGTCCAAATACCACACCAATACTCGCGATATGACGCAACGCCGCAACTTAATTGGCATAACGGCTGCTGATTTCATTGTTCGATCAGCTTACCAAGTTGGCAAGACACCAGTCCTGCCGATTTTCGCGGCGAGGTTGGGCGCCTCTTGGGGGTTTATCGGATTTATCGTCTCCGTCTCCACATTGACGGGTATGGTGCTTAAACCCGTGGTTGGAATCCTTTCCGACCGCTGGGGACGGCATTGGTGGCTTGTTGTGGGCACGGCGCTTTTTGCGGGAGTGCCGTTTCTGTATCGTTTCGTCCACGTCCCGGAGGGACTCTTCGGTATTCGCGTCATTCATGGTCTAGCCACAGCAATCTACGGTCCCGTAACGCTGGCTTTTGTTGCCGAGCGGGCAGCGACGAAACGGGCTGAAAAATTAGGTTGGTTCGGTATGGCGCGCCAGGTTGGTTACATCCTTGGTCCTGCATTCGGCGGCTGGTTGCTGCTGACAATGGAACCCGTCTCCGTTTTCGCGCTCATAGGGCTGGTGAGTTGCATCGCGTTCATCCCGGTGGTCATGTTGAGAAAGCAGCATGCCAATACGTGGATTGACGTCCCTCCAATCAGTGAACAAGTAATTCAAGCGCTAAAGGCTGGCGTCAGTACACCATCCATCTGGTTATCCGGCAGTCTTGAATCCGCACTGTTTATAGCTCTTTACGCAACTAAGGCATTTCTACCGGTGTATGCGAGTTCGTTAGGTGTTAGTGTTGCCTTGGTCGGAGTTTTTTTCGCCATCCAAGAAGGGGCGCACCTGGTATTGAAGCCGATGGGTGGACGCCTCGGAGATCGCACCGGGTATTTTGGGGCGATTTTCACGGGTATGATTCTTGTAGGTATCGCACTTCCAATTCTCACCGTCGTCAACGGTTTGCCGAGCCTTGCCGTTTTAGCCATGGTAATTGGAGCGGGACAAGCTCTCGTTTTTCCGTCTACGATCGCGCTGGTGTCATCCCAGATTAACTCTACGCACACGGGGGCTGGCATGGGTTTTATCGGCACACTTAAGAATGCCGGCAAAGTCGCCGGCCCGGTTCTAGGTGGTATTTTGATTGATCGATTCGACTTTAGTCTCATGTTTCTGTTGATAGGACTTTTATTGTTGTTAGGTGCCGGCTGCGTGTGGTATTTGGGACAACGTAACATGAGGCACTTAACGGTAAGAATGAGTGCTCAAGAGTGAAGACAATTGCACCGCGAGGCGTACACAATCGAGCATCTGTCCTTTGTAAAAAAGGATGTACGGGATGGTCTAGAGCAGCCTCTTTGATGCGTTCAAGTGATAGCAAGGTACGGGATCGATTCGGAACGGGGAATACGTAAACCGTCACTTTTTAAAAAATAGCCTACATGCGAAAATTTTTTTTCGCGACAACCGCAAAAAGTGCATCCGAATCTGTGTTATAATGAAAGATTGTGAATTCGCACGTCGGCAATCAGCATTGTGTGGAGCGCGATCTTATCCCATACCGCTCTTCAGCGGGGAAGGGGGTATTGACTATGAGATTACTGAGGTGGTGTGACCGTTGATGTCACACTTTGGGCTAGCGGAGTGAGAGGCATTGTCCTCCACTCCGCTGGCACACATGTGCAAAATGGAAGTACGGGAGATATCGTCAATTCTGCTTAATCGTGATTTCCATTGAGCATCTTGCCGCTTGAATTCGCGAGGTATAACACGTATGGGCGTGAAGAGTCGTGTGTTTCTCATACGCCTGGCCGCAACCTGTTCGTAAGCGTTACAGTTCTGGACATTCCAAAAATGAGCATTGTGCCACAAAAACGTCGGACCTAGTGACCGACCGCACAGAATTCTTCAGACAGCATTCTGAAGATGAGAAAGGAGGCAACAGTGATATATCAAAGTGTGCATTCACAGATTCAGCTTAATGGATGCCATACGACACTCGGCACCGGTACCTCTGCCCCCCGCCTGACATAAACTCCTCACCACGACATCTCCCGATTCGATTGGGACGAGACGTTTGACCGGAAGTGGCATAGGTACCTTCTGACTCGCTTTATATGAAGGAGAAAACCGTCTATGCCGCGATTCAACCCGGATTTCTGGGAAATCCTTGTTCCATCGACCTATTTTCATCAGTTCTGTAACGAAGACCAAATTCAGTACGAATCCCCCGAATATCGCGAGCTACAATTAGCACGTCAAGCCAAGAAACAGTCGGTTTTAGTGCAGATTCGTGAAATCATTGATGTGGAGCTCACCGCTATCCAGCGAAAGTGTGTTATGTACTATTTTTTTGAAGGGCAAACCCAAGAGCAAATTGCGCTGACACTTGGAATCTCTAGGCGTGTGGTAAGTCAGCATCTATTTGGCGTGAAACGGAGTGGGAAGCAAGTTGGCGGTGCGATCAACAAGATTCGCAAAGTTTGCACAAGACGGGGGATATGGTTATGAATTTAGTTCCTCCTGTGTTCATCCATTCGAGATTTTAGCCTTATTGGCGCCATGCATTTCTGAATCCCGACCTGCATGAGAATAGCGCCACCATCTTGCACCAAATCGGCCAGTCACGGACGGGATTCTGCACCATTTCTTCCAATCTACTCGCACATATCTTTCGTAAACGCAAATCTGTAATCACAGTTTTCTAGTATGAGTGCCTGAACATTGAAGAGTATAACGATTTCTTCAGCGGCGAACTGTTTATGTGAACTGTGTCAAGTTGTCGCCTCGCGTGAAAAATGCCAATATTGACATGTCAATTTATCCAAGTGTGCGCAATTCAAAAATGTGAGCCCAAGAGAAACTAGATTAAAAGTCTCCTCGTTAAGATTATATGACATCGTTTCAAGGTAGTAGGCACACTCCGTGTGCCGTAAACCGTGCTGCACCACCCAACTCTAGGTAGGAGCGATCAATTGAGTGAATAACTAGCCATCAACTGACTGAATAAGGAAGGATCAAGTGAATGGATGGTGAGCCCGATTCACAATCCCGATAGAGTTCCGATAAAAATCTCGCTCCGAATCGCGACCACCTTATCTGAATTGAATGCTTACCGAGAAAACCACTAAGTGAGTGGTTTTATTGATTTCGAAAACGGAAATTAGTCGTAATAGTATTGAAACGTAATGTTGTTGATTGGAAGAAATCGCATCCAACCTTTATGAAAGATTTTTTGATCCGGCAGGTCTGATTGATGACTAAAAAGATAAACCGCGTTAACCGAACTCCTGTTCTAGTTTCTTGGTCTTCGGGCAAGGATTCTGCATGGGCATTCTACACACTGTATAAACAACCGGAACACTATACGGTTCGCGGTGTGTTCACTACCGTAACTAAGACATTTGATAGGGTTTCGATACACTCCACGCCATCGTGGGTTCTAAAGGAACAAGCCGATAAACTAGGCGTCCCTTTGTACGAAATACCAATACCTTACCCCTGTTCCAATGCACAGTATGAAGGTGCTATGCGAGAATTCCTTGAGCGGATTAAAGCGATCCCGGACGATTTGGGAGCGCAATATTTTGCATTCGGAGATCTCTTCTTGGAGGACATACGCAAGTATCGCGAGGATCAGCTGCGCGGGACAGGCTTTACGCCAATCTTTCCGGTGTGGGGCCGGGACACAGCCGCACTCGCCCGGGAAATGATTGATTCTGGAGTGCGGGCGATTGTCACAGCGCTAAATCCAACGATGGTGCCGGAGGAGTTTGCGGGACGATGGTTCGATTCCGAGTTTCTTGAGGACTTACCCGAGGGAGTGGATCCATTGGGCGAGAACGGCGAGTTTCATACGTGTGTCGTGGACGGTCCGATGTTCAGCGCACCGATCGAAGCGAAGCGCGGCAGAATAGTGAAGCGAAACATCGTTTCAGCTTCCAATGACGAAGGTGATAGAATCCACCCCGGAAGCGATTCACCGACTTATGTCTATGCAGATGTGGTGCCCTCGCTCTGATGCTTCCGTACCAAGCTTGAAGTTTTCTGTGGCATAATGTTGCCCATTATACAGGCATTCAATCGAAGACAGAGAACTGAAGCAGGAGTTGGGAATTAATGAAGACTCACACGGATGCTCGCACTGAGTCAACTGGTTGTTTAACTCCAGAATTGGCATTATTATTGCTCCATAACTAGCTAGTGAGAACCTATTGAATTCGAGACAGTGAGGAAACTCAGTAAAAACGCTGATTTTCTCAATTTTTGAAACGGATAAGGCAGAAAAGACGTCACAATTTGATACAGTTCTGTATGAAATACAGGACACGGCATTAAGACCGAATTTCAAAGAAGACAACTGTTGCAATATCCGAAACACTTTGAACGTTATATGATGAGAGACTGAAAAATGGAATCAAAACACCTTGACGTAAACTACCCGAACTTTTACGAACTCTCTCTGCTCCTGGCAAGTAGCCAATCAAGAGACTCTGCAAGCGGTGAGACTGACTGGGAGAGTTTCATTGACAACCTATCGCGTATCTCAGGTGAGTTCGCAGCCCAGATCCAATCAGAAGAGAGCGCGTGGCGGGAAACATTGCGCTCAGATTATAGACCTGCCTTTCAGGTATAACACCTGTTCGATTACGGGATTTTCTGACTGAAACAGACGATTAGCGGCTAAGATATAATATCTTAGCCGCTTTTTTTTATGATGTGGTACCTTTTCGCCACTCCATCCCAGAAACACCCCAATCCTCGCCTTCAACTGTGTCAAAACTAAGTGACACCACCGTAACCTGATGTGGACGTTCCACAGATTTCGCGTGCACCATCGTAGTTCAAAGGAAGGCTCGTTCGGAAAATCATCCACACCACGCTCCTTCTACTATGTCTTTTTATAGGTTCTGCATCGCCCCGCACTTCCAAGCTGAATATCCAGCTTAGTACTGTCCCCAACCGCGACATTGTCATCCTGTAGTTGAATCTTGGCGAATCGATTGTTGATACATTGAGTGCGCGTCTTGCGCGCTCAGTTGTTCATCCAACACGCTTCGCAAAGCTCTTGCGATACCCACAGGGGACTCTTCGCCGAAGATTGTACGTCCGAACAGGATCGCATGACCGCCGTTTTGGATGACGTTATTGGCAAGCTGCAGCGTTTTGCGAGCATTTTCGCGTGGCCCTCCCAATGCCCCGATAATGAGTGAAGGGTCAAATTGCGTTAGCTCGTTCCAAACCTTAGCAGTCGTATACGCAGTTTTGATAAAACGCGGACGCTGGTGTTTGCGGAGGTAGTTCATTGTCCGAACAATGGAATCTGCAACGTACATCCCTCGTTTCTCATTGTCTAAACCAGGCAGTTTGATATTTGGCAGAAAAACCTCCAAAATGTGATCGAACCCCTCCATCTCGCCAACCGTATGTGCGAACTGGATATAGGCGTTAAGCATTCGTTCATCAGCAATCACATCGTTGTTGAGTGTGATTGAATATAATCCGAGCGAGATGCGGCACTCCAGTGCGGGCGCCACAAGGCTCTCGCAGTAAGCTTGTGCATCATCCGGAAATACGGTTTGAAATGGTCTCGAATGCTGGGATTGATAGGCGCCATAGCGCGGACTCCAGATAGCGGTCTCTGCATTCATCCGTACCAGCGGTGTCACCGGTGTACCATCGAAGAGCGCCTCCTCAACTGCTAGCACTTCTGCATCGGCAGGCGTCATCAGCAATCCATCAATACTTCCATCAGCTACGAGGTCACGCTGCAACTGCAAGAATTCAGGCCGAGTACGATAGTGTGGTTTTGGGTGCAGCACATACCCAAGCCCCTGGATTCCGACCGCCGCAAGCGGATCCGCGGCAAATACGAAAATCGGACTAGCGCCAAGCTGGTCACTGTTCTCTAATTTCTCAAATACACGCTCTCCCATCATCTTCTCCTGAATGAAAGTAAAATGTCAAGGTTCATCGCAAGGGTGCTATTGCCATCATCATTCCTAATTCTACAAGACAGTCACCGGATCGATATCGACTACCACATCTATATTTCTCGGTATCCGAGGAGAGGCATTGCTGTGAACTGCTTGTCGAAGAAACTCGCGCACGTTCTCAACGCTCGTATTTCGCAAAAAGAAATGCCAGCGAAACTTCCCCATGATCTTTGACAAAGGAGCGGGAACAGGGCCGCGAATCTCGACATCTGGGAAGCGTTGTGTCTGAACTGTTTTTAAACGCTCAAGGAGTGATTTGGCGAGGCCGATGACTTCAGTTTCAACTTCACCACGGAGCAGCAACGTCGCGGCATGAGTGAGAGGTGGATAAGACAATTCTTCCCGGTACGCAATCTCTTGCCGGTAGAAGCTCTGGTAGTCATGGGTTTTCGACGCCTCAACGCTGTAATGATTGGGCATGTAGGTTTGGATGATTACCTCGCCTCCGGCTTTGCCGCGTCCCGATCTTCCTGCAACCTGTGTCAATAGATTGAATGATCTCTCACCCGCGCGGAAGTCAGGTAAATTCAGGGCTGTATCCGCAGAGATTACGCCTACGAGCGTAACATTCGGAAAATCCAATCCCTTGGCAATCATCTGTGTTCCTACAAGGATGTCAATTTGACGCGATTTAAACGCGTCAAGAATCTTTTGGTGTGCGTCTTTACGCGTCGTTGAGTCAGCGTCCATCCGCTTCACACATGCGTGCGGAAAAGCCTTGATAGTGTCCTGTTCAACCTGCTCGGTTCCTAGTCCGAAGTAGCGCATGTAGGTACTGCCGCACTGAGGGCAAAGATCGGATGTCGGTCGCGCGTCTCCACAGTGATGGCACATCATCAATTTTGAATTAAAGTGAAATGTCAATGAAATCGAACAATTGTCACACCTTTCAACGAACCCACAGGCACGACAGAATACATAAGAGGAAAATCCGCGCCGATTCAGAAACAGAATGATTTGCTCATTCCTGGCGAGTCTGTCCTTGATGCTATTCCGCAACGCGGTTGAAAAAATCGTCCGGTTGTTCTGCTTCAGTTCATTGCACATATCTACGATTCGCACGGGTGGCATCTTGATGTTCTTGACTCGCGATGGAAGGCGCAATAGACGGTACTCTCCGCGTTGGGCGCGATAAAAACTCTCTAACGAAGGAGTTGCACTTCCCAACACAAGCGGACAAATTGCAAGTTCCGATCGTTTCGCGGCAACGTCTCGCGCGTGGTATCGAGGCGCGGAGTCTTCCTGCTTGTAAGACGTTTCATGTTCCTCATCCACCACGATGATACCGAGATTTTTCACAGGTGCAAAAACGGCTGAACGGGGCCCAACCACAATGTCTGCCTTTCCCATTCGTATGCGATGCCACTGATCGAATCGTTCTCCATCTGAAAGATTACTGTGTAGAATTGCCACCCGGGATCCAAACCGACCGACAAATCGAGAAACCATCTGAGGCGTAAGGGCAATTTCAGGTACCAACACAATCGCTCCATTCCCGCGTTCAATCGCTCTATTAATTGCCTGTATGTAGACTTCCGTCTTGCCGCTACCGGTAACCCCGTGCAGGAGGAAGATTGCGTGCTGACTGTTCTCTATGGTTTCACCGATGGCTTCCAAAGCTGTCAGTTGATTCGTGTTGAGAGTAACTGCCCGAGTTGGGGAGACGGTTTCGAGGCTCAGCGGATTCCGCAGCACCTCGACCGAGTCAATTTTGACAAGGTTCTTTTTCTCAAGTTGCCTAAGTGTAGAAAAACCTGTTTGTGCTCGTTTCGTCAATTCGCTGCTAGGAATTGATGTCTTGACTCTAATTAGGAAGCGTAAAATCTCATTTTGCTTCGGCGCTTGCTTTTTGAGAGAATCGATTGCTAGTTCAATCTCTGGGAAGGGCTTTGCGAGTGAAACTATTTTCGCTGTTTTCGGCTTGGTCTTTACGCTCAGGTCTGATCTGATCTCAACTAGACCCTTTCCCTGCAAGAGGGAGAGTGCACGCTTCAAACTCGAATTTCCACCGCGAAGCCGTGCTGTTATCTGGTTTGGGGATAGACTCCCGAAGCTTTGTAATATACGAAGAATCTCCGCCTGAACCGGTGCTCGTCTTCCTAACGCGTCAATCTGCTCGTTAGTTGCCAGTAAATGCACTATCCGACGACGATGGCTGCGAATTGTTGCAGGAACGGCACAATTCAGCGCCTCTCCGTGGGAGGATAAGTAATATCCGGCCATCCATTTGGTAAGCGTAATCAGTTCGGGAGAGAATGTAGGAGGACCGTCTAAACAATCAGATAGGTTCTTAATCTCAATAGAGCTATCGGGTAGGGTAGGTTCATCAAGTAGAGCAACGATGACCCCTTCCTGAGGACGCCTTCTGAGCGGCGCAACTACGCGGCTGCCACAGTGTACGATGGATTTTAGACGATCGGGGATGGTGTAGGTGAAGGCGATGTCTTGAGGCAGAGGAAAAACAACGTTTGCATAGTTCATGACATTGGCGCATCAATCGCAGGGGATTTCGGGGTAGCCGTAGAAGGCCACCGTAAATCCCACACCCTATTGCATTGCGTTCGTGGTCGGACTTGCGCCCAGTTCAGCGATGACCTTCTTCATATCTTCCCAGACCTCGCGTTTCGAATGCGGGTTGCGGAGAAGGAAGGCGGGATGGTAGGTTGGCATGAGTTTGGCGCCGTGGTAGTCGTGGAACCGTCCTCGGAGTCTTGAGATCTTTTCATCGGTATGCAACAGAGCCTGCGCCGCAAAGCTGCCGAGCGCGCAAATCACTTTGGGGCGAATCAGTTCGACCTGTTTAAGGAGAAACGGCTCGCATGTCTCAATCTCGATTGGCTTAGGGTTTCGATTACCCGGCGGGCGACATTTGATTACATTTGCGATATAAACTTCGTCGCGACTAAACCCCATCGCCTCGACTATCTTGGTAAGAAGTTGCCCGGCGCGGCCAACAAATGGCTCTCCCTGTTGGTCTTCATCCGCGCCCGGTGCTTCACCAACAAACATAAGGTCGGCGGCGTCGTTTCCGGTTCCAAACACAACCGTGGTTCGTGTTGCGTGCAACTCACACCGCTCACATGCCGTTGCTTCGCTTTGCAATCGGCTCAAGTCGAAATCTGGGAATGGGGATTGTACTTCTAGTTTGGCTGGTTCCGGTTCTGCTAGTTCCGCGAAACCGAGTTGCATTTGTTCTTCCACAAATTCCCTCACTGACGCAACAACCTGCAAGTATTCTCTAAAGGGATCTCGATCCGACATGGTTTTGAGACGAGACAAAAATTTTGGGTTGATTTTACTTCACGGAGCTGATTTGCACTCTCTTCTGCTACCGCGGATTGTGAACCGTATCGGTGTAGGCTTGAATATGGCAATCCAATCCGAGCGGGGAATGAGCTATGACGGTCTGCAATCTGCCTCCACAGCTTCTATTTGAAAATGCCAACGAAGTCAAAATATGTGATATATAAGAACAGTCCAACGATTAATAAAACGCTGACTTGCTGAATAATCTGTTGCTTACGAATACTTAAGGGCTTACCGCGTAATTTTTCAATGATGAAAAACAAAATTAATCCACCATCCGCGATTGGAATCGGTAAAAGATTAACAAAGGCGAGGTTGACAGAGATAAATCCAGCAAAGTAAATTAACTCGCGAAAACCGAAGCGAGCGGTTTCTGCGGTGGCAGTAACAATGCCAACCGGGCCACTAAGCAATTCCGGAGCAACTTCACCTGTTACAAGATGACCAACCATGGACAGGGCTTGCGCAACCATTGACCAACTTTCCTTGACTCCTCTCCCCCATGCCGTAACAAAATTATATTCTGTAATCCTCACCGGTTCCGAGAGTGCAAGCCCGCTGATCGTTGGGTCCATACGTAGTTCTTTGGTCAAAAGGTTTTCGCTGTCTTGAGGATGTATCAACTTGAGCATTGCCGTAAAAGTCTCACTGCTCGGCGGATGGAGGCTCAGTTTACCGCCCGCAATTTTAACTTCGGCAAATAGCTCTCCGCTCTTAGTTTTTAAATGGAATGCTCCTTCACTTTCTTTCTCAAGCGTGAAAGTTGGAGGTAGCCTCACCTGCCGGGACTCAGCTTGTTGGCGAATCAATTCACTCAGATTTTCGAGATTATCCGAATCGGTTAGGTTAATCTCTAATTCGGCTCGCATTAGTGGGTCGCGATGAAATTCAAACTCAACCGGTTGTTCGACGTGAATTTTTGCGAGTTCTTGTACTTTCTGGTCAAAAACAAAATTCTGGACAGGTTCACCATCAATTGAAATCAATTGATCGCCAACCCGGATTCCTTCACTCTCAATGTAACTGTCCTTCTGAATTACCCCGACAACGAGTTCCCAATCGATGTGCAGATTCTTTGCGAAGGAACCGCCGTTATTTTTGAAGACATTGATTTTGCCTTCGCCTTCTTGGAGCGTATAAACTAGGTCCAAGTCAGTGATCTTCCATCTTCCTCCGTCTTCCAAAGTTGAAATTGAAGCATCTTCGGACAGTGCTACATTGTGCTCTTTAAACTGACTACGCAGTTGCCGTGGTATCAAGCCCTTATTCAAATCCTCTTGGCGAATCGATTCAATTTCAAATATGAATCCGCGTCGAATCTCAATCTGGGCTGTGGTTCCGTGTTTGCGCCTAGCAATTTCCTCTAAGTCTGCGTATGTGTAAATCGTCTCATTGTTGACTTTATCTATCAGATCTCCGGTCTTCAAACCGCCTTTCTCAGCCCAACTTCCCTCTTCAACGTGTGAAATCAATACCTCTTGCTTCGGCGACACGCCAAGTTGACCAATCTTGCGCGCCTTAACTTCCTTCGTATCAGTCTTTACATTGTACAGTGTCTGCTTCTGACCGTTCCGAATGATTTCAATATCGAGTTCCTCGTCGGGGTTTATCGCAACTACCATCCGTAGATCTCGCCAATCCTTTAATCGCTTCCCGTTAATTGAAATTAGCTTATCTCCGGGTTGAAGACGGGCGGCTTGAGCCGGACTTCCATCAACGATATGTCCAATCTGGGTTGTTTCAAGTGATTTGCGAACGTACTCGCCGGAGAATAGGTAAATCAAAGAGAACACAAAGACGCCAAATGCAACGTTCATGGCAGGACCGGCAATCGCGACGAAGATGCGATGGCTTACCGGAGCAGAGGGAAATTCATCGGGCGCTCCCGAGCGCTCTTCGGGGTTTTCGCCTGGCATTTTCACAAAACCGCCAAACGGAATTAGCGAAATGCAGTATTCTGTGTCGCCTCGCTTAAAACCAATCAATTTCGGGCCAAAGCCGATTGAAAATTTATCGACCCGGATTCCACAGCGTCTGGCTGCTAGGAAATGCCCGAGTTCGTGGATGAAAATCAGAAAGCCAAGTGTGAAGATGGCAAGAATAATTCCATTGATCGAACCAAACATAAAATCTCACTTTCTAATATTGTCCGAGATTGAAGATTAGTACATGTAGAGAAAGAAACGCATGACCTCTCCTAAGGGGTTTACCTAAACCAATCTGATAAATAACCCTCCATTACTCTCTAGGTTTAGTGGTACCGCCTGGTGCAAGAATCGGTAACCTTATTTCGGAATCGGATTAATACTGACATTCAGGACCGAATAATTGCCGTATCTCGCAGTTACTACGGTCAATATTTCGCATTGCGTCTTGTCGTGCCTCTCGTTAACGCCAAATTGCTTGTGGGACGACTATCAAACTCGAATTAACTCCTGAGCTGTTGATTTTGCCCATTGATCTGCGGCTAGAATGTTATCAAGGCCAGGTTTCGGTTCAGTGTCATGTCGATCCATCACGACCTTAAGGATATTTGGGATGTCCATAAAGCCAATCTTTTCGTCCAAGAATGCTTGAACGACAATTTCATCAGCGCTGCTGAGCACTGTTGGAAGCGTTCCTCCTACTTCGGCAGCAGTATACGCTAGAGCAAGACAAGGAAATCTCTCGCTATCAACGGGTTCAAGGTGAAGCGTATGAATGTCACACAGATTGAGTCGCGGAACAGGTGTAGACAAACGGTTAGGATAGGCTAGAGCATATTGGATTGGGAGACGCATATCCGTAGCGCTTAATTGGGCAAGAATCGATCCATCGACAAATTCAACTAGGGAGTGGATTATGCTTTGCGGGTGAATAATTACATCAATCCTTGACAATTCTATGTCAAACAACCATTGCGCTTCAATGACTTCCAATCCCTTGTTCAGCATGGTGGCAGAGTCGATTGAAATTTTACTGCCCATTTCCCACTTGGGATGATTTAATGCTTCCTGTGGAATCACTGTGTCCAGCTCATCTAAATCCGTGCGGCGAAAGGGGCCGCCCGATGCTGTAAGGATGAGACGATGAACATCATTCCGTGTCCGACTGTCCTCTTCACAATCTGAGAGACATTGGAAGATAGCACTCATCTCGCTATCGACAGGTAGTAGACGCACATCATGTTCTTTCACGGCTTGCATGACGAGCGAACCACACATCACCAACACCTCTTTATTTACGAATGCAAGGTCCTTGCCCGCCCTGATGGCTTCTAGCGTCGGCAACAGTCCCGCACTTCCGCCAATTCCTTCAAGGACCAAATCCACCTCGTCCATAGTCGAGATTGCCAGTAGCCCCTCCGGTCCAGCAATTACTTCAACTGATTTTAAATCTCGAATTCGCCTTCGTAACTCATCTGCGGCGACCTTATCGCTAAGAGCCGCTCGTCTTGGGCGAAAATGACGAATCTGACGCTCCATCAGATCCACAGACGTATTTGCGGCTATTCCCGCGACATTGAATTCATCAGGATGAGTTGTTACGACTGAAAGAGCGCTCTTTCCGATGGATCCAGTAGAACCGAGAATGGCAAGGTGTTTCATATCTTAGAATTGAACAATGATCTTTGGGAAGAGAGGAGATGAAAAAGATATGGAACTTGGGGTGTTGCATAGGACTACGTTTATATCATGCAGAATTGCCCACTAAATGCTCAAAGTAATAATAAAGCGCGGGAGTAGAAAAAACCAAACCATCGCATCGATCTAGCAGCCCTCCATGACCGGGGACAGCGCTACTCGAATCCTTCACGTGTGCATTCCGCTTAATTACCGATTCACTGAGATCGCTAATTTGACTGATGATCCCGAGAGATACACCAAGTATTGGCACATGTAAAATGTCCACGGTTTCTTGCAGGAGGAAGAACCATACGACGAAACCGCCAGCTATCCCAGCAATCAATCCCGCGACTGCTCCCTCAATCGTTTTATTAGGGCTAATTGCGGGACACAACTTCCGTTTGCCAAAGTTACTCCCTATGAGATATGCACCACTGTCCCCACACCAGACAGTTCCAAGAAGGAAGAAAACCAAGCTACTCCCAACGGGGTCACCGATTTGTTGTAGCAGCAGTAAATGGTAACCGAAGGCCCACCCAACATAGATGCTTCCAGTGATGGTGCTGGAAACGGAAAGATAAACATTTTCCGCGCGCCTTCGGAAGATTTCAGCTGAAAACGCAACTATAAGGGCAAATGCTAGGGCTAGCTCTACCGAGAAACCGAACTGTGCCGACAGGCAAAACGGCAATGCTGACAGAAAGAGCGTTACCTTGCGACTCCTGGATCCAATGGTGCGTGCGAGCTCACCAATCTCGGCCAACATAACTACTACTACAGCAAAAACTAGGATTGGAAAAAAAGGCGAACCCCAGTAGATAATCAGGATGAGTACCGGAATCAAAACGCTAGCACTCACAAGCCGCTTCCAAAACATTGGCTTTTGGGAATAGCTGCCTTCAATCCGGAAGATTAAAGCTCAAGCAATTCCTCTTCCTTAGACTTCAAAAGCTGATTGATTTGATCTATATATTTGTCAGTAATTACCTGGACGGGGTCGTCACTGCCTCGGGATTTCTTTCGATCCGTTCCTCTGCCTTTGCCTTTTCTCTCTCCGGATCCAGAATCTTGGTCTGCCTTTCGCACCGCTTCATTCGCGTCACGACGGATGTGCCTGACACTCACTCTTCCCTCTTCAGCTAATTTGCGGACATATTTAGTGAGTTGTTCGCGTCGTTCCGTAGTCAACTCCGGAATTTGAATGCGAATGACAGTTCCATCATTATTGGGATTCAATCCTAAATCAGAGCGAGCAATGGCTTTTTCTACTTCCTTTAGGATTGTCTTGTCCCAAGGTTGGATTAGCAGTGTTCGCGGTTCTGGAGTGGTAATGGTTGCAGCTTGAGTTAATGGACTCTTGCTGCCGTAGTAATCCACAGAGACATTATCAAGTAAGGAAGCGGAGGCGCGGCCGGTCTGTACATGAGAAAAATTTTTGGCCGTCGCGTCCACTGCTTTCTTCATACGTGCTTCTGCCTGTTGTAAAGTGTTGTCTGCCATATTCAAAGTCCCCATGAAAGAGTATTATTGAGTTGGCTACCAGAGCTCAACTAATCGCTATCTTGACCCAACACATAAAGCGAAAATCGTTTCACGATGATGTTTTCCCCCAGTTGGGCGATTGAATCCTGAAGAAGTTGCCTCACGGTCTTGTCGGCGTCTCGGATATAACCCTGCTCCAGCAGACACATTTCAGAGTAAAACTTGCCCAACCTTCCCTCAACAATCTTCTCCACAATTTTCTCAGGTTTTCCTTCGTCGAGCGTCTGTGTTCTGAGAATCGCCTTTTCAGAATTCAATATACTTTCCGGTACATCTTCCTTGTTAACGTACTTTGGCTTGGCTGCAGCAATCTGCATTGCAATCTCTTTCGCGAGATTCTGGAATTGGTCGGTGCGCGCCACAAAGTCGGTTTCACAATTAACCTCTACCAACACGCCAATTCGGTTGCCAGGGTGAACATATGAAACCACTAAACCTTCGCTAGCCGCTCTGCCACTCTTCAGTTCAGATGCCCGCAGGCCTTTCTCGCGCAGAAACTGAATCGCCGTCTCCACGTCGCCATTCGTTTCCGAGAGAGCCTTCTTACAATCCATGATACCGGCGCCTGTACGGGTCCGAAGATCGCTCACCATTTTTGCTGTTATCTTCATCTAGGAACAAATCCTCCAATTATTGTAAACAACCCGGTTTCAGGCTTCTGCCTCAGTGGTATCGTCAGCCACGGTAGTGGTTGGCGACTCCGGAGTGTCTGATGCCTTGTCCTCGGTCGCTTCTGCGTCTGCCTTTTTGGTTTTAGTGCTTGTTCGCCTCTTGCGGCGTGCAGGTTTGGCAGTCGAGTCGGTTTCGACCGACTCTGCCTTGTCTTCAGTGCCGCTGTCCTGTGAAATTGGCTCAGTTGCTGCTGTATCTACCTCTGGAGTCTCAGTTTCCGCGTCTGCCTTTTTGGTTTTAGCGCTTGTTCGCCTCTTCCGGCGTACAGGTTTGGCAGTTGAATCGGCCTCAACTGGCTCTGTCTTTTCTCGAGTGGTACTGTCCTCTGAAATTGACCCGGTCGCAGCAGTTTCGGCCTTTGGAGTCTCAGTTTCCGCATTTGCTTTCTTGGCTTTAGTGCTTGTTCGCCTCTTGCGGCGTGCAGGTTTGGGCTTCGACTCGGCGTCGTCTCCAGTCTTAGCCTTGGTCGCGCTATCCTCCGCTATAGCTTGGGCAACAGTGGCTTCTGCCTCTCTAGGTTCGATTTCTGTGTCTGATTTTTGGGACTTTGTGCTTGCGCGCTTCCTTCTTTGCGGACGCTTCGCTGTAGCTTCGGCGGTGCCTGCCGGTGTTTCTTCTTCGCCATCGGTCGTCCTAACCTTTACTTCGTCACTAGTTTCAGCGGCTTCTGGTTCGTCACTTTCAACTACCGCTTCGGATTGCACGGCTTCCGATATGTCAGCGCCTTCTGATGCGGTCCCCCTGCCCTCATTGATCGAAGTTGCTAATACTGAGCAAATCAGCCTGATTGCGCGGATTGCATCGTCGTTGCCGGGAATCGGCAAATCGATTAACTGCGGATCGCAATTTGTATCAACAATGCCAATAACCGGAATACCAAGTTTATTCGACTCCAATATTGCGGTGTGTTCCTTGCGTGTATCCGTGATGATAACCGCATCCGGGGACCGCTTCATAGCCTTTATTCCGGTAAGATTGTTGGTTAATTTAGTTTTCTCCCGCAGTAGTCGAATAACTTCCTTCTTGGGTAATTGGTCAAAGACACCATTGGCTTCATCAGCTTCCAGCTTTTCGAGCCGTTGAATACTGCGTCGAATGGTTTGGAAGTTTGTTAACATACCACCGAGCCAACGATGGTTCACATAGAACATCTGGCACCGAGTGGCTTCCTCTATAACAGCTTCCTGGGATTGCCGCTTCGTTCCCACAAATAACACCGTACCGCCTTGCGCTGCGATTTCCTGCACATAATCACATGCAGTTTCAAGCATACGCAACGTTTTCTGAAGATCTATTATGTAAATACCGTTGCGTTCGGCGAAGATGTATTTCGCCATTTTGGGGTTCCAACGTCGCGTCTGGTGACCAAAGTGCACTCCTGATTCTAGGAGCGCTTTCATTGAAGTTCTCAAAAAATCCTCCTGTTTGGGTAACGGGTTTTAGCGTTCACTCCCTTCAAATTTACATCAGACCCTCAAACCGAGAGCACCCTCTGTGCAAATCAGGAAGTGTGTGTCGTTCTGTGTCATACCTAAAATTCGCAAGAAATATAACATATTCTCCCGAATTGTGTCAAGCAGAGTTTGGCGCCGCACACGGACAGTCATGTCTGATTATAGGTGATGATGGCATCCCCTCCTCGACTTGGACCAGACATGCGATGGCACGGGAAAATACGGAAGTAAATCGATGAACTGGATGCAAACAATCCGAGGTAGAGATTTTTGGCAGTTGCCTGAATCACAAATTAAGTGATTCCTGATTCGCGGGATTTTCTATGGGAGTTTCTTTCAACCTACAAGTCAATAGGATTTCTGTCGGATCTGTTTGCATCATTTAGCGATACGTGATAAGATACTCAACGGATGCGATTGAAGAATGACCTAGGATAATAAACTTGCCTAGTCGAGAACGAATTGAGAGATTAATACTGTGTAGCACAATGAGAGGTCAGTAGTGATTCGTAAATCACCCCAGAATCATTTGCCGTGGATTGTTATTGGGGTAGTCGTCATTTTTATAGTTGGAGCAATCATTGTCCAATCATTTCGACCAAAAACCGTCCCTCAACCCACTGCGCCAATGCGCCACCCCCGGGTTCACTTAATCATAAAATCTAATGTCGGCGGGGCAGAAGTGTATCTCAACGGACAGCGCAAGACGGTGATATCCGATAGCCGCCGCGAAGCAAAGCTTCTCAATCTTGGACGGAAGACGCATGAAATCCTATTAAAGAAGCAGGGTTATGCGGATCGAACAGAAATGGTGGAAATCACAGGGAATACCCCGTCGCAAACCGTCCAAATCGATATGCAACCAAATGGAATGGGTACATCTACGGAATGATGCGCGGTCGTGCACCATCCTCGTGTTAACACGTGTATGTCTTCATTTCGGTATGAGCTAGTTTCCGCAACGTATGTTTGAAGAGATCCTCGCAGCAACTATCAGGCAAGCAACCCCTCTGCTTTTGGCTGCATTGGGTGAGATCGTTGTCCAGCGATCAGGGCTCATCAATATCGGTATTGAAGGAATGATGCTCATGGGTGCCTTCTTCGGCATGCTAGGTTCCTTTTATACCGGCATCGTTTTCCCAGATTTGGCTCCATGGGTCGGGATAGTTGCCGCCGGCTTGAGTGGCGGGATCACGGCTTATCTGTTCGCAGCCCTAACCATCAGGCTTTCCGCCGACCAAGTAGTGACAGGAACGGGAATCACACTTTTGGCTCTAGGTCTGACTGAAGTTATCTACCAAAAACTCTTCAGCTATACCGGATCCGCACTCAAAGTTGCCGCCTTTGGTGAAGTCGAAATTCCCTTTTTGTCCCGCATTCCTTGGGTCGGTCGAGCCCTTTTCCAACACAACATACTTGTATTCATAACCTTGCTGTTGGTTCCCTGTGTATATTTTTATCTATTTCAAACTTCTCACGGCTTGAAAATTCGCGCATGCGGCGAACACCCGAAAGCTGTTGATGCAGTCGGGGTGAACGTACAGAAATTACGTACGCTGTGTGTGCTATTCGGAGGACTGATTGCAGGATTCGCCGGTGGCTATCTGTCTCTCGCCGATGTTCCGTACTTTACGCCAGGGATGACCGTAGGTAGGGGTTTCATCGCTCTGGCAATCGTAATTTTTGGAAAATGGCATCCCGTCAAGGCATGCGGTGCAGCGCTACTCTTTGGTTTAGGCGAGTCGTTAGAAGTGCGGTTTCAAGCCATCGGGTGGGACGTTCCGTACCAGTTCTTGCTCATGCTACCGTACGTGCTGACACTTTTGGTCCTCGCGGGTTTCGTGGGTCGATCCACGCCACCGCAAGCGCTGGGTGTCACGTACAAGCGCGAATAGGATTCAGAAGACGAACCATCATATTCAATAAGACATAAACGATTAACCAAAACCCTTAAGAGATTGGGTTGGGTAATTCTTAATGGAAACGATTACACACTGGATTACACAAATAACGAAACTTTCGCCGGGCGTACAGAGAAATCTTTACACGTCTATCATAATCATCCTGATTCTCTCGCTGCTGCGTGTTCTGGTAATTTCTATCGTTTTGCGGAGGGTAGAAGACGTACGTCTGCGCAATCGTTGGCGAAAAACATCCAAGAACGTCGCGGCGGCTCTCGGGGTTGTCCTCGTCGGACGAGTATGGTTCGAAGGGATTCAGTCGCTAACAAACTTTTTAGGTCTTGTCGGCGCTGGGTTGACAATTGCGTTGAAGGACGTAGTGACAGCTGTTGCCGGATGGTTTTATATCATCTGGCGACGACCGTTTAACGTGGGCGATCGTATTCAGATAGGGCAGCATGCGGGGGATGTGATTGACGTAAGAATCTTTAAGTTTACCTTGATGGAGATCGGGAATTGGGTGGACGCGGATCAGAGCACCGGACGCCTCCTTCACCTACCCAACGGACTGGTATTGAGTGAAGTCGTGTCAAATTACAACATAGGTTTCGAGTATATCTGGAACGAACTCCCGGTAGTGGTGACATTCGAGAGTAATTGGAGAAAGGCGAAAACTATTCTACAGGAGATCGCTACGAAACACGCTCAGTGCTCAAGCGAAGCTGCTCAGAAACGGATTCAAGAGGCGAGCCGTCGGTTTATGATATTTTATTCCGTGCTAACGCCTACAGTCTATACTAGCCTAGCGGAAAGTGGAGTTCTGCTCACAATCCGTTACTTGTGTGAACCGCGTACCCGGCGTGGTACTTCGGAGACGATTTGGGAGGACATCCTGCGCCAGTTTGCCGCTCAAAAAGACATTAACTTTGCCTATCCGACGCGGCGATTCTACGACAATCAACGCGAAGGCGAACTCGGCACAAGACCAGCGGCGGCTGTAGCAGATTCCTAGAGGGAGGATAGGTGTAAATCTGCGTTATCGTACATTCAATTGTACGAGTCGTTAGGAATATGAGCCGTATGGCGTAATGCGCTACAATCCTCCCGCGCTTCAATAGTTGGTTTTGTGTAGTGAAGAGCGCCTCCCGGCTTCTCGATATCCTTCAATTATGATCTCGCCACAAAATATCCTAAAAAAGTTGCGCCGGTTGCTGCCCTGGAGAAGCGGTACCTCCGTGCTCGTATCCGAAATAATGTTGGTTGCGTTTCTTTTGTATGTGTTTGCATTCCACACTTTTGAGGGGCGCGAGAAATCGGAGTTAGAGCTCTTTGATTCGGTATGGGTGGCGTTCATTACCATGACAACAATCGGTTACGGGGACATTTCCGCTGTAACGGTCGCCGGACGAATTTCCACCATCATATTTAGCATTATAACACTGGGGTGTTTCTCAACAGTTGCTAGCCAACTAATTACAAAGCTATCGGACATTCATGAAAGGCGGGTGAAGGGATTGGTTCGATTACGTCTGAAGGGGCACATTTTGATTGTAGATTGGAGCAAGAATCCGGACAAAATTACAACGGTCATTGAAAACCTACGCACTGATTTGGACACTAGTGAGTCTCCAATCGCAATCGTTTCCGAGGCGTTCGAAGAGTTGCCCACCCGAATTACAGACAATTTCGATGACATCTATTTCTCCCATGGTTCACCAACCAACGCGAATACGTACATTCAAGCCAACGTTTCAGAGGCCCGCGCGGCAATCGTGTTTGCCAGTGGGGAAGATTCCAGCGCCGACGTACTTACGGCGGCGGCGGCCGGAATCATTGATGATCTGCATCCACGCCTAGAGATAGTCGCCGAATGTTTAGATAAGCAGAATGAAGGTTTATTCCGGCGAAATGGCTGCGAGCGTATCGTATTTACAGGAGAGATTGTGCCGCTAATTTTGGCGAAAACGGCTATCGATAGAGGGGTTGGACCGTCGGTATTTGAAACGCTTGATACTCGAACCGCGTCGACACTTTACAGCGTCCAGGATGCACAACTGGATGGGTACACTTTCGCTCAGATTTCAAAGTGTCTGGTAGAACTGGAGGAACGGGTGCTGCCACAAGGAGTCATACGCGGCCGAAGAATCATCATGGCGCCCGAAAAAGATTTCTTGGTGGAGGATGGCGATGGACTTATTTTGCTCGGTGACCGCAAGCACCCATGGATCGCTTCCGGCAAAGTGGGATTGAGACAGAGGCTACTCAACCAGCTTGAGACTGAGAAGGAGGAAAACGGATGAACATTCGAGGGTGGATTCTCGTTGTCGTGATTCTGCTTTGCATAATCTTTGCCGGGGTCAGTTATAATCGCCTTGCTTCACGCCTTCCGCATTCCATCACAATCGCTTCAGGCGCGGAAACGGGAGCATATCATCACTTGGCTTTGCAACTCAAGGAGTTGCTTCGGCTTGAATATCCGCGAATCACGGTCGAAATTCAGACTACAGATGGTTCCGCGGACAACCTGGACCGCATCATGAAAGGTAAAGTCCAATTTGCGTTTTATCAGAACAACGGGAAATCACATATCGGGCACGCAGACAGCACGAAATTGCAAGAAAGCGGCCCAGCTATCCGTGAAGTTAGAGCGGTCGCCAATCTGTATGTTGAAGTGCTGCACGTCGTCGTGCGAAAAGGGATTCGCGCGGACGGCATTCAGGATTTGCGCGGGGTGGATCTCTCAGTGGGAGCTAAGGGGAGTGGCACGATTCAGATGGCGCAACAGGTGCTTCAGCATTTCAATATGAGCATAAACGACAGGCATATGCACACACTCAACTTTGCCGACACCTTAAAGGCATTTGACAATGGAGAGATTGATGCGGCGTTTATCGTGGCAGGCGGTCTTTCACCGATGTTGAAGAATTTACTCGGGACAGGAAAATACGATCTCCTGCCCATCCGGGAGGTAAACGCTCTCGTCTTTAAGAATACCGCATTCATTCCCGTCCGACTGCCGCGTAGTGTGTATTCCGGGCAGCATAATGTACCGTCGCAAGACACATCATGTCTAGCTGTTAAAGCGAGCCTAATCACACATCAGAATGTTCCCGCATTCCTCGTCCGTACCATGACACAAATGGCGCTCTCGACTGCTTTCCGTAATCAGTTAAGGGAGTTAACCGAAGAATTCGCGAAAGAGGAACAAGATTTTCCCATTCACCGCGGCGCCATGGATTTTTATCATCGCGGCGAACCTACATTTTCATCAAGCGTCGCGGAAGCATTCAACGATACGCTCCCATACCTCTTGGTATTGGCAATTTTGGTTATTGTCGTCGGCGCGACGCTCCGCCAGAACCGGATCGAAAATCGGCGTCAAATGAGCGCGAGATTGCACGAGTTCATGACACGGATAGCCGACATTGAAACCGACCAACGCGGTGAAACACGACCGCAGCAACTCTATCGTTTGTTGGATGTTTTATCTCGCATCAAGAAGCGCGCGGTGGACGACCGCGTCGATGGAAGAATTCCGGCAGGAGACGATTATATCGCCTTCATGGTGCAACTGGATGGATTGATTAACACGATTCACACGAAGTTGGATATGCTAGTGTCGAGTCATGCCGAGACAAAAGAGGCACTTCGTGTCGAACCGTCAGATGACAGCTAAGAATTTAGATCGACTCTGTACAACTGTTGGGTGAATCAAGCGAGCGGATAGCGAGCGAAAAACTGACTGGATGAGGTAGGGTGATAGCCAAACCTGGGACCTAATCTCGACAGAATTTCTATAGAGACCCTTCTCCCGATCGCGACTCCTGTAAGGTACGCACTGCGCACCAGCCTTTGGGGCCAAAGCTTGGATCAAGTGCGTGGATAACTATCAATCGAGTGAACAGATCAGCGAAGATCGCACGACCGGTTAGAATAGAGCGAAGGAATAGTGAATGCGATACTAGATTCTGTGCATACGGATGCCTCCGCGTTAGAAATCTTTTAGCGGCGGCAATTGAGGCCCTCCCCCGCCATTTATTGTAAGGCGCGCAGCACCCATCCTTCAAGCTACTGTAACGACATGCTTACCGAATACCCAATAATTCAATCTCGAAGATTAGCGTTGCGTGTGGTCCAATCACCTTGCCAGCGCCGCGTTCGCCGTATGCAAGATCTGACGGTATAAACAGCTTCCACTTTGAGCCGACCGCCATCAACTGGAGGGCTTCCGTCCAGCCGGAAATTACGCCGTTCACGGGGAAGCTAGCAGGTTCGCCGCGGCGATGAGAGCTGTCGAACTCCTTGCCATCAATTGAGGTGCCGCGATAATGCGTGACCACCGTATCCGTTTTACCTGGCGTATCGCCGTCACCGTCGTTAATCACCTCGTACTGCAAACCACTCGGCAACGAAACGACATCCGCCCTTTTTCCATTCTCGGCAAGGAACGACTCTCCTTGTGACAAGTTTTCCTCCGCGAGTTGCTTCCTGTCCTTGAAACCGAAAAATTTCACGTGTCAACTCCTTCCCAAGAAACCCTTTACCCGCGGATGATTCAACACATCTGGGTTAAGGATATGAACCGGTTCGCGTCCGTTAATGGCGTCGATAGCTTGACCGATGGTGCGAAGGTCCAAGCGGATCGAAGACTCGACGGTAATCCCCGCACCGTGATTCGTCGAGATGATTCGAGGGTGGCCCTTGTGAATCGCGCGCGGACCGTTGATGGGGTCATCGACTACGTAGTAGTAGAGCCGTTCTTCGCGAATGGCGCGGTTTACCGCCTCGTCATCAACTAGATTTCCGCGAGACGGGTTAATCAGTGAAGCATGTGGCTTCATTGCACACAGACATTCATACGTGACAATGGTGTCGGCTCCGGCAACGTGGAGTGAGATGGCATCGCATTCCTCAAAGAGCGTCATTGGGTCATTGACAGCCTCGGCGCCGAATTTCGCCGCTAATTCCTTTATGTCGGATCTAATATCGTAGACAAGTAGACGCCCATTTTCACCGAGAAGTGGTTTCGCACGAACAGCGACTTCCTGTCCGATTCGTCCTAGCCCGTAAATTCCGAATGTAGATTCTTTTACATCGAAATTCCGCATGAGGGAAGCGTCGCCTCCATGTGCTCGCTCGTTGAAGGCGTAGAGCCGTTTATGCGTTGCAAACCATTGTGCGATCGCGTACTCGGCGACTGTGTCTAAGTGTTCCGGTGCAAGCGTAATGATTACGCCGTATTGCGTAGCGAGGTCCACGTTAACGGTTTCAAAACCCACCCCCCATCGCGCGATTATCCTAAGGTCTTTTGCCGCCTTGTAAAAACTCTCGTGCACCTGGGGACCGCCGGCAAGAACCGCAATCACATCTTCTGCGTGTTCCTCCGTCAGTTCATCGGGATGCTGGGAAAGCGTTCCGAATTTCGCCAAATCCGCGAGACCGTTACGACGCGGTTCGGAATCAAATTCGGGGTTATAGAAAAGACGAGATAGCAGAATCTTTTTTGACATCAACGCACTCCTTCTTTATTCCTTGTATTCTCAGTGTTCTCAGCGAAGAACTGATGTTCTGTAATTCCCTGTACGAGTCGTGGGAAGTAAAATTTTCTAATTTACCAACTTTAAAGCCGCACCATTCGGAACCTTGGTGTTCCCTACTCCAATGGGATTAACTCAATTTCAAAGAGTTTGGACCAGAGTTTTCCCGTGACAAAAAGGCGGTTATTTTCAGGGTCGTAAGCAATGCCATTCAGCACGTCAATCGGCTCCCGACGATCTTCAACGGTAAGAATTCCTGCTAGGTCAATCCATCCAACCAATTTCCCCGTCTTCGGATTTATCCTTGCGATGCGGTTTGTTTGGAAAACATTCGCATAGATTTCACCGTCTACATATTCTAGCTCGTTGAGCCTTTCAACGGAGCCTTTGTTGTCGTGAACCCTTATCCGTTTTTGCTCCTCAAAGGATTCCGGGTGCAGGAAGTATAGATTTGCGGTGCCATCACTCATGATTAGGTGTTCATCGTCGCATGTAACACCCCATCCCTCGGTCGGATAGCTGAATTCTCGAAGCAGTTCAAAGCTATCTTTATCGTACACGAAGCCGACATTGGATCGCCACGTCAGCTGGATAACCTTGTCGTCGTAAATCGTGACTCCCTCCCCGAAAAAATGGGAAGGGAGTTCATGGTACTCCAAAATTTCTCCGGTTTCTATTGAAACCCGGCGTAGCGATGATCGCCCATGAAGCCCCGTACCCTCAATAAAAACACCATCTTCAAAAATTAGTCCTTGCGTAAATGCGTTTCTATCATGAGGGAAGATGTTGATCACTTTGTAGGTATAGACGGGAATCGCCGACGCGTTCCCAAACTCTGTTTTGTGTCGTTGAGGCGAGGAACGATCTCCCGAACTCAGACTCTCCGTGGAGACCGTGACGAACAGGACAACCATCGCCGACACGCTAAGCAGAGCGATGTTAATTCTCAGTGCCCCGAGTCCCTTGAGTAATAATCGCATCTTCTGTCAAACTCTCTGCCTCCTTCTGGTGACGGTACTCCCGCTCCAGGTTCTCAATGCATCCACCGCAAAAACAGTAAACCCTTCCGTAATCTCCAACCTCTTTTTCGATTAAATCGCACATTTCAAATTCCTCGTGACATAGCGCGCAGACCTCAAGAAGGATTGGTGGTTCGGAATCATCTTTCGCTCTCCGCTTTGAAATGGTTCTCAGGATAATCCATGTAATGAGGGGGAAGAGGAAAATGGCAATATAAAATAACATAGTCGGCTATCTCGGTAGACAGAGATTATCTTTGAGCTTCGGCGGGTCATTTTCTAGCGCAAAACAGGTGACAGCTCTCCGATTGTGTAGATTCGGACATTTCACGCCAAGGGATCGTGATCGACAAAGCGACTCTTGGCAAACGGCAAGTGCGTCGAACCTCGGGCAAGAATGTGGTTATGATTACCTTCGCCCCATTCGGTGTGTGAGCGGGCATTTGCGTAATGGCAAACATACGCGCGGCGATATCGATCCGGTGAGTTATTTTGCTTTGAGCGGTGGATTAGGTGGCCGTGAAAAAAAATGACATCTCCCGCCTTCGCGATGGCGGGAATTTCACTGTGCTCATCTACCCCGGAAATCTCCGTCAACTCTATATGAAATTCGCCCGTGTCGTCCGGCTTCGCAACATCCTGATAGATTGGATCGAAGTTGGAACCGGGGATGAAATACATGCAACCGTTTTCCTCATCGCAATCATCAATCGCAATCCAAGCGCCGCACAGCGTGTCCGGGGCTGTTTTTATATAGAAGGAGTCTTGATGATATGCTTGGCCGCGTTGCTGAGGCGGCTTAAGAAAAAACATTGATTGCATCGCCATCACGTCGGGGCCGATGAGCACCTCAAGTACATCAAGAATTCGTGCGTGTAACATGTACTTTTCGTGAAGCGGAAGATGGCGGTGAAACTGGATGAAACGGAAAAACATATCTTCCATGTCCCCGGGTGAGTTTCCCTCACATCGCGGTGTGACACCTTCAAGATTGCTGAAATCCACCCTGCCCTTAGCGAGATTCATCGCGTGTACGCCCAGTTCGTCAAGTTCTTCGGGCGTTACAAGGCTTTCAACTTTCAAATAACCGTTTCGGCCAAAGAAACGTCGTTGATTGACCGAAATCTGATATTTTTCTCGCTCTGAGTATTCCATAATTTAAACTCTAGGTTGAACTTTTTACATTGACCACAGTTGTCGACGGCTTCATACGTTTTGAACACGGTCGATCTTCCATTCCTTCAACAACTTGCTCGATAAACTGGTTCGATTGATTCGCTAATGGCTAAAAAAGGATTCAGCAATATTCCCCGATATTTGCCTTTCAATTCTCTAATCAATGAGTGTATCATATTCCGAATCGTTGTACAATACTCTAATGAATTTACGGTCATAGATTGATTTACGTGATGCTAAAGAAGTGGTCAACAATGTGGTTCTATAAGCTGGCTGCGCTCTGTCTGCTGATTGCAGCAGGGTGCGGAGATAACGGGGTGCCCGACGCGGGGGGCGAACCTACGGATCTGGATGACTCCACCTACGATGCCGGCGCCAGAATCATGGGCCGTGTACTACCGCCGAAAATTCAACCGTTAGTTATCGTGTTTCGGAACGGAAACGATTACACCACGACGAGTGCCGACGGTACAGGACGATATGAAATAGGAAACTTGCCGAGAGGGGAATACAGTCTACAGGTGGTTGCAACGGGTTTTTTCACGGATATCTCGGTTCGAAACCTCAAGCTTGAACCGGGACAGTCTGTCGAGGCTGACTTGATTATCTTGCGGGAGAGATCGGCGGCAGCCACCCTGGTCGGACAGATTCTTGACAAATCCAACAATCTGCCGCTTGAAAACGCGGAGGTACAGGTCGAGTGCTCGACGGGAGTCTGTGCGTCATTGAGTGCCATGTCGGATGAAAGTGGAGATTTCTCCATTGACCTTTGGTCCGGTTTGGAATCGAACATCAATGTCCGTAAACCTGGCTACAAAACATTCCCGCGCCATGTGGGAGCACTGGAGCCTAGACAGACGTTTTCTCTTGGACAGGTGATGCTGGAACGTGTCGCGCAATGAAATTCGTAGGGTCGGCATTTACGGCGGTAGTTTTGAAAGGAGGGATGAACTGTGGGAAAAGCGTTGTTCAAACGGTAGTTTGTAGCCGAAGATTTCAAAGGCAAGAAGCCAATTCATAGGCTCTGTTAGGTAGGTTTTCCTAGCGTTTCTTGCGTTGCTTTTTTCGTTCAACTGTTCTACGAATATAGTCGGCGGCATCCGGGGTTTTACAGCTTGTTTCACCGTGATCAACTTCGACTTTGCCTATTTTCTTGGCGGCTGACAGAGCCTTCGTTTCTAGCGCCGGATTGCGGATGCCAATTGCAATCAGCGCCGAGTTCATGGCATCGCGTACCATGTTCTTCTGCGTATGAATGTCCTGCTCTATAATCTCAAGGTGATTCTCGAAGTAAGAATCCGGCAATTCTATGTCGTTCATCGCAAGCAGAGCCAAAAGTTGCCAACCTGCTCGCCCAATCCACTCATCTTCGGAATCGAGCCACTCCTCCGTTTTCGCTTGAAAAAAGCGTGTCTTGCTGACAAAATCCGTGAACTCGCTTGTCACGATACGGTCAGCCAATTCCGATATCCACCTATCCACCAAGCTCGCCTCCACCGTTACCGGATCGGCTATCATGCTCGCTAGTAGTTGCGCTTCGTGATTACGTGTGGTCCACAACTGCTGGGCTAAGGCATGGTCGACTTTGAGTTGTTTCGCCATCTTTCGCAGGTTGGCGAAACTGACGCCGTAAAGGTTTTCGCACGCCCCGTGACGTCTGTAAATCTTACGATTCTGCGCTGTTCCGAGTGATTCCAGTTCCTGAAGAACTTCCTGCACTGTCATTTCTGGTCGCCCTGTTGCTGGTTTCTTGGATTCCACGGTAGAGACGGGTTTTTCGGTAGTGGTCGAAATTCCGGTGTAGGCAGGGCGTCTAAATTTCCGATAGTGCGGGGTGATTGTTTCTGCTCGGGGACAATGAGCATTTTGTAACCAATCCCTGGGTCAGGCGTAACGGAAACAACCTTAAAATCAATTCCCGTTTCGGGAGTTACGCGGAGAATTTTCAAATCCGTGTTTGAATCAGGGAGTGTAAACGGGATTTGAGAATTAATGTTGGCATCGGGCGGAATCGCGCTTGGTGGAAGCTGCCGTAGAATGAATGGACGTTCCAGTCCTAAGCGTTGTTCAGGTTGTGCTTGGACCATCACTATTGGCTCCGCCTCACTTACAACCCTTTCTGTCAACCCCTGCTTTGCGGAACTCTTGCACCCGATAGTTAACGCCACCATGAGGAAAACAGGAACAGAACACCACAGTCTCCCATTCATCAGATTTGCCCTCCCAGTGCTCAATAAATCGTGCACACACCGCCGGCGCAACTGCTGCTCGACTTCTTGGTGACATCACCTGCAACGCTGCTTTCTTCACTAGTTTCAAAATCCGCAAGCACGTCGGGTAGACTTTCGGTTGCAGATTGTGTCAAACCAACCTGAAACTGTCCAGTTGGCGTGAACGTTGTCACACAACCTGATAAAGTAACCAGTGCCGCGAGGATTACCAATGCCCAAGTGGTTCGCCAGTTTGTTCGCATAATAACCTCTCCAATGTACATGAAACGTGATTAGTGAGAATCAGAACGCCGCATCTTCAAACGTCCTATTGAAAGAATAAAGATATAAACACTCAACCTCCAAGCTTGGTACCTTCGGATGGATCTTCTTTTGGGATTCCATACACCTCTATTTCTTGGATTTCAGGTCGATCTCGCCCGCGAATTTGTCCAAAGTCAATGGCTATAATCCGTATCGCATCCGTGAATGCCGACGTGGTAACCGCAACACGGTTGAGGCGGTTGCTTCGAAATCGCTGTAACTCCTTCCATTCTCTGCCATGTTGTGCCAACACTTTGAAGTTGGTCAGGTTTTTGGCGTGGAGGACAATCATAACCACCTCACGTTTTGCGGGAAGAGTCACTGTCGTAGGTGCAAACATGTCCGCATACTGCGAATCGGGAATGATGACACTGCGTTCGCCTGACCCCATGGTTCCTTCAATGTACACGGTATCGCCCGTGTTTAGATCCCCGTCTACCATTTGGGGTGATGTGCATACCAACCCGGAGATGGGAATATAGTTGCCGGTTGAATCGTCCTTGCCAATCGCCGCACATCCCATGACTACGAAGGCGAGTGCCGTAAAAATTGCAATGGATTGAGGCATGTTGCGGAACCTGCTTTGCCTGATGGAAAATCTAAATGGCTATCATTTACGTCCTCACCCATCATCGTCCTACACCTTTATCTGCTGAAACTCCATCTCATCAAGGTCATTCGTACCGATTCCTGCTCGCCATGCCGTACGGATATGGTTGGATAAGCGCGTAATTGATGGCAGATCCATTTCCTCGCGTTTCTCTCCAACAGATTGCAGCAGAACCTGATCCAGCGCAACCGGGTCACGACTCATAAGAATTCCGCCGTATTTCCATTCGCCTTTCGGATCATAGACGGGCCCGCCATCAAATGAGGCAAGTAGTCCGTCAACGATATTCAATACCACTTTATCTCGGAGAATCTCATGATCGAATATCTCCGCGATCGCTGGATCGCCGTGCAGCGGGCTTGGATGAAAACGGCGAGTGTTATCGACACTGCCGAATGCGAGGTTTTTCAAGCATCCGCTCACGCCGGTCATTGCATGATGCTTCATGACGGGAACATTGATGATGACGTCAAGGTCGCGGGTAACAATCTTGGAATACCGCGATTTCATACTTCCGTTCTCACGCCGGATTCTACTGTCTTTCTTGGTTTCGTAGAAGACCTCATCATCGTACCCAACGTCCCGACTATCCGATGCGTAAACCCGAACACCCTGATCCGTCCGATTTATGGCATATCCGGTGTTAATGAGGTGTGCCTCGAATCGATCCCAAATTACAATCTGGTTATTTAGAACACCCGCGCCGTACAACCCCTCAATGATTTTGTCTACGACAATCCGTCGAGTACTGAACTGCTTTCCGGCAAGCGGATTGACTTTAATTCCGACGATATCGTCCGGGAGTACAAAATCCTTCCACGCCTCCTTGGCAGAATCACGCCCTGCCAACTTCATAATTGCCCGATCCATCATCTCGCGGACAATCTGTTCATCAAGCGCGTCATCCTTCCAGACTTTGTCGCTTGTGACTTCAACGACAGGCACGAGCTGTTCTTGCGTGTCGCCATCCACTGGCGCTTGATTCAACTGTGCTGCCGATTCGCTGTGGATTCCGGACCAAGCGCCGATGGCGACACCTGCCCCTATCGCGCCTTTCAGGAAGCGCCTGCGCGTGATGGATTCGTTGGATTCCGACGCGGGAGATTCCTCGCTCGAAACCTCGGCGCAATCAGCCAGAATCTGCGCTATTATGGGATCTGGTGCCGACTGAACGATTGGCTCCGCCGTTTTTTCCATAAGCACAATCCCTTTTTACAGTTTCTTCAGCGCCTCCACCACTTTGGGCGCTGGAAGGCGGTCCAGCTTGCGATTATCCAGAAACTTCCATTGTATGATCCCGGATTCATCAATTATGTAATACTGTGGCCTTGCAATACGGGGATTGAACGGATCCGCCGCATTATACGGATCAATCGCCTGTCTGTTGCGATCCGAAAGTGTGACAAAACCCAGTCTATTTTCATTTGCTGTCTTCTTCACTACCGCGGGCTCATCCGTTGTAATGACTACAAGTTCTGCGTTCTCTGCCTTAATCGCTTGATAGACCTTTTGCAACTCCACGAGTTGGATAGTGCAGAACGGTCACCACGCGCCCCGATCAAATAGCAATACGACGCGTTGCTTACCGGCGTAATTGGCGAGAGAATGGCGCTTTCCGTTTCCGTCTAAAAGGTTAAAATCCGGCGCCTTGGCGCCAACGCTCAACCCGTCACCCGGAGGCAGTGCATCTTCTTTGATGATGGGCACGAGATTGACCGTGATTCTTGTGGTCTCTTCCCCCGCAATCGGAGTGACGACGGATTCATGCTTCTCATAACCATCCAGTTCAACCAATACCGTGACTTTTTCACCGGCCGCCAGGTTCTCAAATTCGAACACACCCGCTCGTGTAGTCGACGATTCGCGCACTTCGCCTTGGCTATCGACAAGTTTAACACGGGTGTCCCTCAAGGTTTGCTTTGTCGCTTGGTCCACTAACAGTCCTCGAATACCCGCGGTTGAAACAGTAGGTGGTGTTTCGTCAATCAAATCTACCGGGGCAACCGGATCGACTGTTCCCGGAGTCTCTTCCTCGCCGCATCCGAGCGCAACGATGAGAAGCGAGGTCGATAGAAGGGTCATAAATGTGCTGTGGATTCGTTGATTTGTCATAACAGTTTCTTCAGTTCCTTTTCGTATACTTCCCTAGTGCCCTGAGCGCCGTGGAACGGCTTGGCGATTTGTCCCTCTCGGTTAATCAGGAATGCAGAGGGCATCACCGTGACATCGTACAAGCCGATTAACTCGGCTTCACCGAGAAGGATTGTGTAGTTCACACCCAATCTCTCGATGAATGGCTCCACAACTGTCAAACGTTCATCATCCAATGAGATACCGACCACTTCAAACCCCTGCGCCCGGTACTCATCGTACAGTTCAATAAAAATCGGGATCTCCTCCTCGCACGGTTTACACCACGTTGCCCAGAAATCCAACAGAACTACCTTGCCGCTATAGTCGGTGAGCATTGTTTCCTCAAGCTCGGTGTTCAACAGTGTAAAGTTGGGAGCAAACGGGAGTGCCGGATCGATGCCGTTTTCGGGGTCCATCGGTTCCCCCGTACCATCAGAACAACTCAGTAATGTTATATAACAGATTATCAGAGTTGAAACAAGTAAGATTCGCATTTCAGTTAGTCATCTCCATCCATGTGATTGTAGTTACGCCATTTATTTCAGATTCGGTCCGAATGTGTAGGGAGATTTCTTTCTTCCAAAATAACCGAGCCTCTTTAACTAGATAACCCCTAACTATACTGCGATGTTTCAAATAGTCGCATGTAATCTTCTATGGTTTCCGCCCGACGAATTTCGATTAGGTTTTCGCCGTCCACGAGGTACTCGGGAGGCCGCATCTTCAAGTTATAGTTGGAGCTCATCGCATAACAGTAGGCCCCGGCGTCATACACGACCAATCCCGCGCCTTCATGAGGGGTGTGGAGTGAACGATCTTTGCCGAGAAAATCAGCAGATTCGCAAACCGGGCCCACAACATCATACGCTTCAATGTCGGCGTCAACCGGTTCAATGAAATCGATGTGCTGGTAGGTATCGTAAAGGCTAGGCCGGATCAGCTCTGCCATGCTCCCATCAGTTACGATGAAATGCTTATTTCCGTTCGTCTTGACACCGACCACGCGATTGACAAATACCGCCGCGTTTCCAATAATTGAGCGACCCGGTTCGATGATTAAACCGACATCGGGCGTTAAGAGGTCGCGAATCGACGTGATTAGATCGCCAGGCGAGGGGATTTCTTCACCCGTTCGCTCGTAGTCGATACCCAATCCGCCGCCGATATTCAAGTATTTGACGTCGAATCCTTGATCGCGGATTACGTTGATGAAATCCATCATCAATTCGGTCGCATCTCGGAAAATGCTTGTCTTTTTTATCGTTGATCCGAGATGGCAATGTACACCGGCGAGATTGAGTCTGGAATCATCTTTGATTCGATCAAGAAACCAGTTCAGTTTTTCGTTTCGAATGCCAAATTTTGAGTTCTTTATCCCCGTCGAAACGTAATGGTGCACTTGAGGATCGACATCTGGATTGATTCGAATCAGTACGTTAACCGATTTCTCAACAACCGTTGCCGCTTCTTGAATATGCGTGAAGTCGAATTCACTGTCGACGTTTATCATCACGCCGTGTTCCGCCGCGAGGATTAACTCGGGCAGTGTCTTGCCGTTTCCGTTCAGCACCATCTGCGCGGGATCGAATCCGGCTGCCAGTGCAATCTGCAGTTCATTGCCGCTGACTAACACGGCGCCACTACCCAGCTTGCGCAAGTGGCGGAGAATGGCCAAGTTGTTATTCGCTTTAATGGCGTACCCAATAATGGATTCAATCCCCTTCAGTGCGGCTTCGTACGCCTTGTAGTTCGCTGTAATCTGGTCCAGGCTGTAAAGATAGAATGGGCTATGTGGAACTTGTTCTTGAATGTCTTTGATTCTTAATCCGTCGCAGTAAAGATAATCGTCTTTAACGTGAATACTCATGTCTGTTGCGTTGTTTCCTTTCTCTGGTGCCTGCGTTGTCTCACTAGTTCGACTGTGTGCATCTGTAATCTCTAAAAGCCCCGGCATATCAACCGATCGGATAGCAATCCCTTCAAGCGAATGGATAATGAGTGATCACTCGCTTAATGATATGCTCAAAAGCCATCAATGGGATTGACTGAGCGCGCGACGGCGATCCGAACCCGGGTGTCGTTTACAGTGATGCCGTCGAAATTAGAGCGGATTTTTTCAACAAGGTCTGAAATTGCGCTTGAAACCTTGCCGGGCGCGGCTTGAAGCCGTGTGCGACACACTTCGCTAAAGTCCGCTAAAGTCCGCGCACATATTTCACCCCACATTTTTGAGGGACACCCGGATAGCGGGTTAGAAAGTAATAATGCGTCTATAAATTTGCTGTGCTCAATACGTTTCCATATTCGGTCATCTCTTGTCTCAATGAACGCTTGGATCCTCGATTTTCGGAGCGTCGAGTTAAGCGGCTTGTTAGCATTTTCTGAAATGAAGAATTCCTTTGCCGGAGCGGGTTCTCAGGAATCGTAATGCTAACAAAATGCTAACAGAAAAAAAAGTTCCGCCGCCACGATGGCGGGTAGATTACAATATGCCACACACATATTAAGTTGTAAATCTAATATTGGCAAGTTGCGGGCGGGAAGAAAAGTTGGCTGACAGTGTTTATCAGGACATAGCCAAACTGTGCAAGGCCTTGACGCGGTGAATGAAGCAATTCAACCGAAAGTTGACAACCCAAAGCGTATTTTTGAAAATTTCTTACCCGGGGCATTCCTTGACAAGGTATCAAATAGTATAGCTATTCTAGTCAGCAAGATTACCGTACCTACAACGAGCTATTTTGGAAAGATGTCTATTAATGTCAATACGTCTTAGTCACTAATCACTTTCCTGTCGGATTTCTTGCAGAATCGTTCCACAAATTGGCTGAAAACGGATACGGCTTTGGGAAACTGGTCGATCTCCATCCATTCGTCCACCGTGTGCGCTTGAAGTATACTCCCCGGTCCGATAACAACCAGCTCCATGTGCTGTCCAAACACGGCTCCATCCGTGCCGTACGCGACCGTACGAGGGTTCTCCTCTCCCGTGATCTCAAGCGCGGCGCGAACAACTTCGGATTCACGCGGAGTAACCATGGGCTCCGCGGCGGCGCGAAGATCAAATTCCAATCCATGTTTTTCAGCAGATTGGCGAGCGCGATCTATCCATTCATTCGGGTCCTGTCCCGGCATCGGACGATAGTTAATCCTGCATATACTGAATGGCGGCGTGATGTTTGGAGCACAATCGCCGTTGTCGATGGTGATGTTCCAGTCCGCGAAGGGGGGATCGAAGTCGTCATTGAAATATTTTGAGTCCGTCGTCAAAGTGTAGTAAATCTCCCGCATCTCCGCCAGGAACGGTATCAATTTCAGATTAGCGTTGTCGCCTTCGCCAGTGCTGCTATGCGCCGCTCGACCATGCGCGGTGACTGCCATCTGGACAATGCCCTTGTGTGCATGGATGACCCCGAGCTGCGTCGGTTCGCCCACCACGCCGTAGCGCGGAAATGATCCCCTAAACAGTTCCGACGTGTCCGTAACAGCTTGCGCTCCGTGGAAGCCGACCTCTTCATCGGCGGTAACAATTACGTAGAGCGGATAATCCAGGTCGGAGTTCGAGAATTTGGAGGCTGTCTCGAGCATGCAAGCCACGCTGCCCTTCATATCGCAACTTCCACGCCCGTAAATCCTGGTCCCCTCTATCCGAGCCTCGAACGCGTTCGATTCCCAGCCGATTGCGGGCACCGTGTCAATATGACCAAGCAGTGCGATACCGCGATCTCCCGGATCGTGATTTCCGCCTTTTTTGCCAATCAAATTTACTTTCTGCACGCCGTCCGGATCAACATATTCGACCCACTCAACTTGGCAATTTATCTCCAACATTCGTTGTCTAAGAAACTTCATGACTTCAGTATTACTGTTATAACTCACGGTGTTGTGGGCGATTAGTTCTACCGTAAGTTCCCTCGCATCCATATTCGCTCCTTCGTCGAACCGCTGTCCCGTAACAAGGGAGGTAAAAAATCAAACATCAAGACCACTTGTCTTCAGAAAAGCATACAAAAGCACGAGAAGGTTGTCAAGGATTTTCACGCAGCAGTCAGGGGAAACGCATCCGAGTTTTCTGAGGAGTCGTAGGTTGGGTTGAACGAGACTCGGTTATTCATCGCTGATCTTAGATGAGGTGTCGAGTGCCCGCTTTGCCTGAACGCACCAAAATCTGAGTGAAACCCAACATTGAATGCACATTCTACCGCCATGGGACAGTCTCCGCTGTTAGAAGCGTTACCGTTGTTCTGCAATGTGTATCAGTGTCCCAGAAACTAACTTGTGACCTGCTCCATGTACGGCGTGCTGCATGCCAAAGAAGGTCGTCTGATTGCATTGATACCTTAACATATATAAGGTATAATTTTCCTTGATCGACTTCGGTCAACCGGCTGTACGTGGAGCACTGCAGAGCGGAATCAAACGAACGGATAAATCAAGTGGCTTAATAAGGAACGATCAAACCACTGGACAAGGGGTGCGATAGTAAATCCTGTGTGATAGAAATCCTATTCATTGCCCGTCCTAGGCTCAAGGGGTTTTATTGACAGGCAAACGAATGAATAATGAGTTCGCTGGGGATCCACTGACCATCAAGCGAGTAATCAAGGAATGGACAATGGCCGCGATAGAGTGCTCATAGGGATCTACTAGCCACTAACCACTTACTTTGTGACAATCACGTGATCGGACAAGCTCAAAAATAGCAACATGGCACGTATCCGGAAACCCGCGATAACCACCAGTCGGATAAAGATTTGATAAAGATTTGAAACGCGAAAAAGCTGACAGCGTGAAACAAACTCAAAACATGCTATTACGTCCGCAAAATGACAATCCACCAACGTGACAAACTTTTTTTCTGTTAGCATTTTGTTAGCATCCGGATTTCTGTAAACCCGCACCAGCAAAGGAAACCTCCATTTCAGAAAATGCTAACAAACTTCTCAAATCAACGCTCCGTTAGCATCATTCTTCATGGAATCGGTCCGCTCGATCGCAGATTTGAATCCGTTAATGAAGCTTAAGAAAATGCTTCCGTGAATCTATATTTTACGCAAGCCGCGTAGGTGAAGTTTTCAACCGCACCGGACATCGCCAAGAAACTACCGGAAGAATTCATTGAATTTTACATAGAGACTCGGATAAACCATTCGAAATAATCCAAATGCCGCCGGCACAATGGAAGTTGTTGCGACTGAGAGATTCACACTCGATATGGCGCGGCGTGCATTCATTCCGTCCAGTCAATACTCGCCAAAAATATTGTGGAAAGCGGGGTGTCATTGTGCTAACATGTGAATGAGTGTATATTTCGTACTCACAGCCCCAAATTTCTGGCTGGCGTGTACTGCCCGGAAGCTATCAGCGTGCACAGTCTCGAGCCAATCCGATGTCAGTGACGCACTCCGTTAACGTTTAGGTTCCGTGCATACGTTCTACTCTTGTAGGTAATCTGATTGGCTGAAACAATGCAATTAAGACATGGCGACAACTGTTGTTTTACTGCGTGGAACAGGTTGTGTAGCGGTGAAGATTGTGCCTATGATGGGTGCGAATCTCTAGTTTAAATGAAATGAAGTCGAAGTATTTTAGGAGGTGTAGAATGGCATATAGTAACGTACCTATCGGAACATCAAACCCTAGTTGCTTTGTCATATTGGTCGACCAGTCCTGGTCAATGAGCGAAGAGTGGCAAAGTCAGACAACGAAGGCGGAAGCTGCAACGCGCGCTGTCAATCGGTTGATTGAGGAGCTAGTTCTAAAGTGCCAATCTGGCGATACAATAAAAGATCGATGTCACGTTTCTGTCATTGGCTATGGCGAAAGTATTGAGTGCATCCTTGACAACATGATATCAGAGGTAGCCTCGGCACTTATTGAAGTCAAGAAGGTCAACAAACTCATCCCCGACGGGGCAGGTGGAGTTATTGAGGTCGAGGCAGAAATGCCAATCTGGTTGGAACCACGGGCAGAAAATGGAACACCGATGCATGAGGCATTTGAACGTGCCGGCCAAATTGTTCAACGTTGGTGCAGAGAGTGGCGAGATGCATTTCCACCGATCATTGTTAACATCACTGATGGAGCCGCTCGTTTCCCTGACATAGCAGCGACAGAAGCGAGAAAAATCATGAATCTTGGTACGACAGATGGAAACGCCTTAGTTTATAATCTTCATATCGCGAATAGCAGGCAAGGGATAGTTCTACCAAATGATACATCACAATTTGCGGGGGATAGCTATGCAGAATACCTTTTCAGTATCTCAAGTGAGATGCCGAACTCCCTTCTTGAAGAAGCAAAAGCACAGGACATCCCAGCGGAACCCAATGCGCGGTGTTTTACGTATAACGTGGATCAAGCTTGGATGATTAAACTCCTACACTTTGGAACATTGGGCACTTTGAATGTTTTAGGAAGTGGACAACCCCAGCCCACACTACCGGCTTGATGATATGATGAAGTTAATCGCCAAATCCTTCATGACGCACAAGCATGCGGAAAGTCCTGACGACTGCCAAGACTATAGCAGCCAAGATGATGAGAAAAGGCGTTATGCTGTTGCGGATGGCGCGACTCAGTCTTTTTTTGCGAGAGTGTGGGCAGAGCTCCTCGTTGAGCACTTCTGTGAAACCGGTGCTTTATCTTTAGGGAAAGAAAATTGGAAAGAGTGGCTAAGGCCGATACAGAAGAAATGGTACGAGGAAGTAGAAGCAAGAGTGGCAAAACGTCGCTTGTTCTATCTCGTTAATCCATTCAATGCCAAGGAGCCCGCCTTGTCCACTTTCATTGGTCTTGAATTCAATACAGATAACCGCAAGTGGCAAGCGATGATTATAGGTGACAGTTGCCTCTTTCATTTTAGGACTAGCCAATTCACGAGTTACCTAATTAAGAAATCAGGTGACTTCTCGAATCGTACCGAAGCCTTTGCTAGCTATGAAAAAGACAATCTCGCCAATCCAACATTCGAAAGCGGCGATGCAAAACCCGGAGACATTTTTGTCTTGGCGACGGATGCCTTGGCGAAATGGATTCTAGAGCATGAAGAGGCGGAGCAACGGTCAGAATCGCTGAGTAAACTCACGAGCATAAAATCTGAGGAACAATTCAACGATTTTGTGGCGCATGCGCGCACAGACGAGAGGATTCGCTTAGTAGATGACGACGTAACGCTATTGATAATCACCATCGGATCCGAGGAACACGTGATAAATGGATCAACTCAGCCAGAAACATCAGTCGGAATGAAGCATGGATTAGAGGCTCCTCCTTTACCAAACGTCTGGCGGTTTCTTTTCTGGGGAATACTTGCTGCGAGTTTCGGGTTTATTCTAGGAGGATTAATCTGTTGCTTGATAATCCTTTTCAATAGGGAATAGTAGAATGTCTAGGTTGGGGAGCCAATTATGTCTTACCCTGGTAATGCCGAGTATGCACAAGCAGTGCGCGATTATCCCCATATCAGCATCTTAGATCCGAAACTAAAAAGCGGAATAGCTAAACGGGGACGCAACAATCAAATTGTGTCCTACTCCGGCGGTTTTTCAATTGTATTCCCTATAGAAGTTACATCCAAAACCTATGCGTTACGGGGTTGGCTAAAAGATGTTGGGGATGCCGAAACTCGATATCAAGCAATATCAGACTATTTGACGCGGGCGGCCTTACCTTACTTTGTCGATTTTGAGTACGTTTCAGAAGGGATTCTAGTGAATGGAAACAAGTGGCCCATCACGCGCATGGAATGGGCAGAAGGAGAAACACTTTGTCAGTTCATTGATAACAATCTTCACGAATCTAGAGCCCTGAGAATTACGGCATCGGAGTTTCTAAAGATGGTTGAAATTCTCCACGCTCACCAAATATCACACGGCGACCTTCAAGACGGAAACATCCTGCTCAAGCGAAACGGTCCTGATGTCGAAATCAAACTGATAGACTACGATAGCGTGTTTGTTCCCGCACTGCAAGGATACCCGGACACCATTGTAGGGCTTCCAGAATATCAACACCCACAGAGACAGTCTGGCGCTAGGGTGGCTAACGAAAAAGCAGATTACTTCTCAGAGTTGGTTATTTACCTTTCCTTTCTGAGCCTTGCAGAGAAACCCGGTCTTTGGCGCCAGTTTGGACAACGAACGGAAAGAGCGTTACTTTTTGTAGTCGATGAGTTTAGGAATCCGGCTCAATCTAGTATTTTCCAGGAACTTGAAAGCCTTTCGTCGGATGTTAAGCTATTGGCGTCGAAATTGAAACAGTTCTGTGCCAAGACGTCAATTGACCAACTTGAGCCACTTGAAATGCTGTTGCCACGTACAGATCCGGCCGCCAAGAACGCTTGCGATCAAGGTCTCATTTTCCTTCATAGTCAGAGATACAATGAAGCAATTGCAGAGTTTGAAAAGGCGATACGAATTGAACCAAACTTCAGGGAGGCACACCACGGATTAAGCCTCACTTACATGCAGATTGGCAATCTTGACTTGGCAAAAATGAAGGCAGAAGACACTCTAAAGATTGATGCCAATTATTGGCCTGCTCTCCAATTGTTGGACACCGTCAAACAAATACTGCGAAACCCTCCGCCTAAGCCACCTTCTTCTCAGCAGTCGGGCTCTGGGCCAACTTCGCATCCTTCCTCCTTAAAACATCCTACGATTCGGGATTTTTTCGGCACCGTCATCACGTTATTTCAACGTCTTCAGCACTATTTCAATCGTCGTACGTTTATTTCTGCAGGTGCTGTATGTCTGGTTGCTGTAATTCTTCTCGTATGGAGCCCGTGGCGAGATTCTGAAAAAGATAATGGAGCAGAGAAAACCGCCGACCCCAATGGCACGCAGGGAGCCACGAATTCATCTAACGGCGACGGTCAGAATTCGCTCACAGCGACCTCAGGAGGGGCCGCGTCGGACGATGTAAAGATGACGTCAAAAGACGGTGACCAGGAGACAACCATCCCCAGCAGCACAGGTGAGGATAACAAAACAGACGGTGATCCCCCACGCGAGAGTCCAGTTGTCAACGTATCCATTAACGCTGTTCCGTGGGCGAAAGTTTTCATAAAGTTGCCTCAAACGAAGGGTTACATGAAGCCACTGGAGATACACTTCACTATACCTCCTAATGCCAGCGAAAAAAGATCAAACATTACGCCGATACGTGGTGGACTGCGGGTTCCGGCTGACACGACAATCATGTTGGAGTACGGTGACAGAAAGAAGACTTTCAATTACAGCGATTGGAAGACCAGCAAGGCTATCTCGCATGACTTCTTAAGTCCATGAAGAGATTTCAAATCAAGTTTTCCAGCAGCGAAAAGAATGACCATTGATTATGATGGAATACAAGATAAATCTACTCCTCGATTTTGCGTGTGTGGCCCTTTTGTTGTTCTGTAGGGATTCTCTGGCTGATGGCCTCGAGGCGGCAGTAATATCAAGAGAAGCTAGGGATCGTGCTAAAGACGCCACAGTGAGTATATACGCTAAAGATTACAGTTGGGAAAAATATGTTTTCAGGGGCAGCGGATTTTTCGTGGCACCCCATGTGATTGCCACCAACTTTCACGTGATTGAAGATAAGGACAGGTCCAAGATTAAGTCGATGCTCGCCTACAAGCACTCGAAGAAGAAAAGATTTCGTCCCATCAAGCACGTTCACGCCGTTGATCGGACGCACGATTTAGCAATATTGCAAGTCTCAGCATCTAGCGTGAAGCCGCTTCACATTGGCGACAGTAGAGCGGTTGAAAGCCTTGACAGAGTTTTTATCGTAGGCAATCCATTGGGATATGAAGGGAAATTCTCACAGGGCGTCATCAGTGGTGAAGAAGAAATTCAAGGCGTCAACTACATTCAGACTGATGCAGCGATTTCTCCAGGGAGCAGTGGTGGCCCGTTGATGAACATTCAAGGAGAAGTTATTGGCATTGCAACTCGAGCTCACATGTTTATTGGACAGAATCTTAATTTCGCTATTCCCTCGAACCGTCTTAAGGCCCTGCTCAAAAGACATGGCATCCGGTTACCACCCAAACCTAAAACGCGCATATCCAATCAACTCCAAGCCGCGACAGTGCTCATCTTCGGTAGAGATCGTAACGGAAATGAAGGACTTTTAGGAAGCGGGTTCTTTGTGCACAAGGATCAAGTTGCAACCGACTTCCACGTCGTTGATGGTTCTATCTTGAGGGAGGTGAAACGCTTCGGGCACGGCACGAAACCCGCGGATACACGGTTCAGCGCGCAGCTCCTCAAGACGGATAAAGCACACCATTTGGCAATTCTGCAGGTCAAAGGAGCGGATGTTCAGCCGCTTCGTCTTGCGAACAGTGAGGCGGTTGGCATTGACGAAATAATTTCCGTAGTCGGAGATCCCTCAAGCGGTGAGTTTTCAGAAGGAAAAATCAGTCAAATTCTGGATGAAGAGGGCGTCCGCTACTTCGAGTTTGACGCACCGGTGTCGCCCGGAAGCAGCGGCGGTCCGATCGTAAACGCTAGAGGCGAAGTCATAGCTGTTACCGCGCTAAAAGTTGTAGCGATTTCTGGAACTCTCAAAAACGCCATTCCGTCAAACTATCTGAAGGAACTTCTCGCGGGAAAAGGTGACACACCATTACCTCCCCCGCCGCTTCCTAAGCACGAAGTGTCGTCAGAGTCAGCGTCTCTCACTGAACCCTCGCCGTACGGGGAATGGCTTAAGAGCGGAATTGATCGCTATGAACAAGCGAAATATGAGGACGCAATTCGACTCTTGGAGTCTGCCTTGGACGGACTGACCCATCCGAAAAATCGAGCCAAAGCGCATCTTTACTTGGGATGTTCCAGAAGGGGACGCGGGGATTTTCAGGAAAGCGTTATCGCCGAGTTTCGAGAAGCACTTAGCTTTGATCCCGATGTAGAATTGCCGCCTAACGTAGGTCAAAACCACCCGATTTTCAAACCCTTGCTTGAGAAGACTCGTGAGGATGCTACCGGCACTTTGACGGTAAATGCTTCGCCGCCAGAAACCCAAATCTGGATTTATGGAGGCGAGTCAAAACAGGAACATCCGTATGTCGGAACTGTGGTCCTCCGTCTATTCAAGGGTGATTACACCGTGAAATGTAGTCTTGAGGAATCAACTCTCAGGGAGGCAAATACTAATGTGAAGACTATACGCATCGAGCCCGGCGTCCACTATATACTTGATCGTGAGTTAACGAGAATGCCTTCTACGAGCCGAGAACTTACCTTGGAGCTAGACCGTATGGTAAAACCACAGCAGGTTGAGGTCCACTACGAAATATATGGCCCTACCGGTGTTGAATTGGATCGGGGCGTAAAACTGATGCAGTTGCAGGGGGAAAAACCTGACTTAGGTACGTGGGTCTATTCCGCGAAGTGGCCTCCGTCTACTCCTGCAGGTAGATTAGTCTATCGAATTAAAGTTGATGGGAAGGATATACTCCCAATTCCGCCCCCCGAAATCGTCATTCTGGAACCGCCGACCGATGCTTGGGTCTATATCAATCAAGCTTTTGACCTCAAAGCCATGGTCACAAGCGACATCCAACTTACGGAGGTTCTCGTTCATTACAGCGATGCATCGAAGAAACTTCGGAAAATGGACACTCCGGATACCTACATCGGCACAGTTACGGCGAGAGACAAGCGGAAAGCGGGCACTATCTGGTATTTTGTCACGGCGAAGAATCAAGAAGGAAAGATATCACGGTCGGAGGTTAGATTAGTTGAAATCAGGCGGCCAGACGATGACACCGATACAGATTCTGTTCCTCCTCCCGAAATTACCGTCTTGGCGCCGCGCGGCTCCGCCGTGTTGCCAATCAATAAAGCCATTAACATCGAAGCGGAAGTGGAATCTAACGCGCCCCTTAAAGAGGTTCGCGTCTTCTATAATTCTGAAAGAAAACAACTTTCTGAGACCTCACCATCCTCAATGCTTGAAAACAAATCATCGGACACGTACATCGGGAAAATCCCGAAGGAGCACAACCGGGAAGAGGGTCACATCTGGTTTTTCGTAATGGCGACCACTGAAAAAGGGGTGCCGTCACAGACGGAAGATAGCGTAATCGAAGTCAAAAAACTGCCGACCTGGAGGCAAGAAGGCGTATGGGCGAGTCATTCGTGGTCTAGTTACGTCCAAAACGATCTTCTCCTGAACTCCGATTGGGCGAGAGGAGATGTAGTTAGTCTCTCCTTTTTGAGCGAGGGCAAAGGTTTTCAGACCATCGGTGCCCGCTTGGACTTCCCATACGAGAACTCCGCCAACACAAACGCGGCAATACAATGGGGGCCTGCGCTTAAAGATAGCCATATCGCGTTCGCAATCCTCGCCGGTGTCGCAGGCTACCGGAGTTCGGACGCCAGTTTCTCGCGGACACGCCAATCTACAGAAATTACGCCTATTCTCGGCGGCAGTCTGAAGTTCTATCCGCTGGATAGAGCCACAATTGACCTGACGGGTTCGATAAAACTTCGGTCTGAAAACAGCGATGCCGACAGAAACTCCAGCTTTACAAAGGAATATCTTCATCATTATGAGATGGGAATCCGTCTTTACATAAGCCCTACGCTGAATCTTAGAGCCGGATATGGTGAATGGCGTATCGGTGAGTACAATAATACCAGCGTGCAAATTGGACTTGGATCTACCTTCTAAGGCCAAACATAGCAACCGATCAGAGACAGCTACAGAATAATCATCATCTTGAGGAACCTTAACATGAACCTATTAAAAGTTGGCATTCCGAAAGGAACCCTGCAGGAATCCACCCTTAAATTTTTCAAAAAAGCGGGCTACACCATAACTATCAGCAGCAGATCCTATTATCCGAGTATCGACGATGACGAGATTGAGGCGATGTTGCTGCGACCGCAAGATATGGCGCTCTATGTTGAAAGAGGCGTAATCGACATGGGGCTAGCCGGGAGTGACTGGGTGCGTGAGTGCAAGGCTGATGTGCTTGAGATTGGATCCCTCACCTACAGCAAACAGACCAACCGTCCGGCGCGTTGGGTGTTAGCGGCGGCGGAAGACTCTCTAATCAAATCTGTCGCGGATCTTGAGGGGAAGGTTGTTTTCACGGAGTTGGTTGAAGTAACGAAGAGCTACCTTGCCGACAACGGTGTGAACGCGACGGTTAAATTCTCTCACGGCGCCACAGAAGTCAAAATTCCTCACCTTTGTGACGCCATTGTGGAAATCACAGAGACAGGAAGTTCGTTGAGAGCAAATCGGCTGAGAATTGTTGATGTTGTCTTGCAGTCCGTGACGACCCTTGTCGTCAACAAAGAAAGTTGGGCGAACGAGTGGAAGCGCACGAAAATCGAGAATCTATACCTGTTACTGTCAGGCGCCTTGGCAGCGGAGGAGAAAGTTGGGCTAAAAATGAACATTTCAGACGATAACCTGAAATCCGTGTTGGCAATCTTGCCAGCCATGAAAAAGCCGACAATCTCTTCACTCAGCGAGGATGGTTGGCGCGCGGTTGAAACCATCATTGATGAGCATGTTGTACGGGATCTCATCCCGGAATTGAAGCGGGTCGGCGCGGAAGGGATAATTGAGTATCCGCTAAACAAAGTCATACCCTAGTGCGCGCCCCGTGTGGACATCCTTGCCGAATTGCCGTGAGAGGAAGTGAACCACTCAACCTGTGGCAATCTGCCGGGTATGCGTGCGGGGCAGGATGCCCCGCCCACGAGGATTTGAGTTCAGGACATCTGTTGGCCCGCTATTCACAGGAATCATCTAAGAACTACAGACAAACCCAAACATGGAGAACAAGGAGTTGAAATGAACGTTAGCGTTACGATAGGCGATTTTACATCGGCGGCGGTTGACGCCGTCGTCATCGGCGTTTTTGAAGGCGAAGAGTCTACGAGAAGCGGAATTGTCCAGATGGTAGACGAAGCATTGGACGGCGCAGTTCGCAGGTTGGCGGATTTGGGAGATTTTGAGGGAAAGCACAAACAAACTGCTATCCTCTATACAAACAGTGCAGTCACGGCACCTCGGATCGCCCTTGTCGGCATGGGCAAGTCGGATGAATTTAATACCGAAAAAGCACGTGAAGCCGCCGGAGAAATTGCCTGTCAACTCCGAGATCTCGGCGTCAAGACGATTGCAATCCCGACGCCATCGGACGCGCCGCCAGAAATGATTCAGGCGGCAACCGAGGGAAGTCTTCTTGCGCTGTATCAGTTTAATCAACATAAAACCGAAGGACTCGACGACGTTAAAGAACTTGACACCATCACATTTCTCATTTCAGATGAAGACGGCAAATCTCCCTTGGAAAAAGCTGTGGTACTCGGCAGCGCCATCGCACGTGGGACGACACTTGCCCGCGATTTGAGCAATCAACCGGGAAATCAACTGACGCCGACCATCTTGGCTAAGAAAGCACAGGAGGTCGCGGAGGCGACAGGACTGAAATGCGAGGTTTTCGATTTGGCGGAGTTAAAAGAAAAAGGGTTTGGAACATTGGTCGCGGTTGCTCAAGGGAGCCAAGAAGAACCCACGTTCATCACGCTAGAGTATATTCCCGGAGGTGACCAGCGCGAAACAGTCGTGTTTGTGGGGAAAGGGATCACGTTTGACACCGGCGGCATCTCGCTGAAGCCGGGAAAAGGCATGGAGGAGATGAAGCACGATATGTCCGGCGCAGCGGCAGTGCTCGGTGCGATGCAGGTCATCGGTAATATCAAACCAAATCTACGCGTTGTTGGCCTGATTGCCGCAAGTGAGAACATGCCGAGTGGTACTGCAATTAAGCCCGGAGATGTCGTCACCTCTTATAGCGGTAAAACGGTCGAAATTATCAATACCGATGCGGAGGGGCGGTTGGTCCTCGCCGATGCCTTGGGCTATGCGGCACGTTATAAGCCACAAGCTGTGATTGACCTTGCTACGCTAACGGGAGCGGTTATCGTAGCGTTAGGGAATTTTACTGCGGGGATGATGGGAACGAATCAGGACGTGATGAATCGCCTCCAAGCTGCCGGAGAGAAAACACACGAGCGGGTATGGCAATTGCCGCTGTGGGATGACTACGACGAGCAAATCAAGAGCGACACTGCAGACGTGAAAAACATCGGTGATGGAACCGCGGGCACAATCGCAGGTGCGGTGTTCTTAAAAAAGTTTGCGGAAGATTACCCTTGGGTTCACTTGGACATCGCCGGTACCGCTTGGGATATGAAAGGTTCATCCTATGTTCCCAAAACAGCGTCGGGGTACGGTGTGCGTCTCTTGGTGCAGCTTGCTCAAGATTGGGGCGCGGAATCGTGAAATCCGGCGGGAACTTTCTCGAATCAAGGGCAACACAACATGTAGGGTGGGCAGTGCCCACCAGCCTTTGAAAGCCTCAGCATGGGATTGACTGCGTGAATAAACCACGCGAATGGATGATGAGCGATCAACTGACTTGGCAGGAATGGCGATAGAGAATCCTGACAGCGAACACCAATAAGGAATGGTGGGCAGGGGATTTCTATCGCAGTCGCTATTCGCTCCTTTGATCCCATCCTACAAATACGCTGTAAGGCTTTAAAGTGCACTATAGAGATTTTAATTCTCAACATAACAGGACGGAGGAATCTTGTTAAAGCAACAGGTTTTGTGCGCTCTGTTTATCATACTGATCGCCGCTGGCTGCGGAGGCGCGGAGCAGAAGCAGTTGAATGTGTTCGCGTGGGCTAATTATGTCAGCGACGAGATCCGATCCGATTTCGAAAAAGAGTTCGGAGCGCGCGTCGTTGTTGATACATTTGCGAGCAACGAGGACCTGCTGACGAAGTTGCAGTCGGGGGCGTCAGGCTACGACATCGTTATGCCGTCCGATTTCATGGTCGGGATTATGGTGAAGCAGAACCTGTTGGCGGAATTAGATCGCGCCAACATTCCGAATTTCAAGAATATCAGCCCACAATTCTTGGGAAAATATTATGATCCGGGAAACCTCTATTCGATTCCTTATACGTGGGGTACGGCGGGGATTGCCTATGATGCGTCGAAAGTGAAACCGCCTCCCGATAGCTGGTCGATTCTTTGGGAGGAGAGGTATGGCGGTAGTTTCAGTATGCTCGACGATCAGCGCGAAGTGATTGGCGCGGCGTTAAAGCTGCTGGGGTATTCCGTCAACACGACCAACCCGGAGGAATTGGCGGCTGCGAAGCAGGTGTTGATTGAACAGAAACCGCTCGTGAAGCTTTACCGAAGCGAAGCCGATGAAATTCTGAGTTCAGGCGATGTCGACATGGCACACTGCTGGAGCGGCGATGCTTTTCGCGCGGCGGACAATCGGCCCGACTTGAAATATGTCATTCCCAAAGAGGGATCGACTCAGTTCATTGACACGGTGTGCATTCCTGCTACTGCACCTCATAAAGAATTGGCTGAGAATTTCATAAATTATCTTCTTCGGCCCGAGGTCAACGCTAAAATTACCAATTTCACCAAGTACGGAACGTGTGTTAGTGCCGCCAAGGAATACGTGTCGGAAAAGTTGCGGGAGGAACCCGGAATTTACCCGTCCGAGGAGGTTTTGAACAGGATGGAATCGCTAATCGACCTCAAGGATTTTACTGTCCAATACAATCGTGTTTGGGAGGAAATCAAAGCCCGGTAAGCACCTCCAAAATGCAGTATCACATATATTTTCGAATCAGTCGCGGCGGAATCGGAATCCCATATCAACTGGCGAAGGCGGAGTTTCAGGCTGTATTTGGAAATTTCGGCTTGGAAATCAGGCGCGAGTCTTGGGCGCGCCGGCACATGCAGGTTGACCTCAGACTCGCACCCGCTGATGTCAAGGCATACGCGGCGCACCTCGGTTACACGGAGGCTATTCTCCATCTGCACACGGCGCCCTATTGCGGCGAGGTGCTATCCCCTATCGAGCGAGGACGATGGCATGTGGGTTGGGTACGCCGGCGCGGGCAAAAGGTGTATCAGACAGAGGTGTACGTTCAGGATGCCGAATCTCTGTTGATGCACGCGCCCGATAGACGCGAATTCGAGATAGATCAGGCTGGCGAGAAGCGGAAGGCATTTGGACATCACGCTCACCGAGCGATGTCTGTTCTGGACGTACGATTTCTATACAACATCGCAAAGGCGTCACCAGTAGATTTAATTTTGGATCCGTTTGCCGGATATGGTGGCATCGTCTTTGAAGGCAAGCGTCGTCGTCTGTCAATAATCGCTTCAGATATCGATCATACCTTGTCTCCGGGGCTTTCGGCGCTTGCGCCATGCGCCTATTTTGTCGCTGACGCCCGCTCCTTACCGCTAATCACGAACAGTATAGATCTGATTGTATCGGAGCCGCCTTTTCGCACGGTTCACCGAAGAGCGGTAATGGACTCAATACCGGAACTCTATCGCGCCCTTAAACCCGGTGGACGAATGATACTCTTGATTTCCTCGGACATGCTCGAAGAAATCTGCACATCTTTTGAAAAACTTGGCGAAACGATTAACATCCTCGGCGCCATTCCACGGGGTGGCGGATTAAAATGTCCGGTACTGGAAATTGGTCGTATCCATTTAGTCGCAGCATAGCATTCTTCTAGTCGTTACTAAATTTTGCACATACTAGGAAACTCCTGTTAATTCATAGATCCCAGGTTTTCCATCCAGAGCACGAGCGTGTTGATAGAATTCTCTCACGAAGCACATATACTATTGCGCTTGAATAACAGTTCATACGATGTCTGCATTATATCGTTCACCGTCTACGTAGGCGGGGTATCTTGCACCGCTTTAGATAGACTTGATTACGCATTTGTGCACTGCGAATGTATAGAAATGGTATTGCATATCGTCCAACCAACCCTCTCTGCTGTCTAAGAGCATGCGTTGTGCAGTTGAATGTTCCGAGGTTCGCATTAGAGGAATCTATGCCTGTTTCGAGGCTAAGCAAGGATTAACCGGCGTATGGACGATGTCGACAGTCCGAGATCACTCCTGCGGATTTTCAATACGTGAATCAATCTTGAACTGCGTATGATTGTGCCTTCATTGCGCAAAAAAATTAGAATTGACATGAAAATTGTATCCTGCTATAATGCCCGCACGTTTTTCATCGCAGTCATATAGGGAAAAATCTTTCCATTTTTTGAACGGTTTTTTTGATTCAGGTGTCTAAGTTTTGTGAAGAGGCCAGTAATTTTTTCATAGGGAGCAATTCTAGTGGAGCGAACTGAAGCCCTGCTCGTCGCGGACCTGCGTGAAGGAGATACAACAGCGTTAGCCTCCATTGTCGAAAAATATGGTAAGTTAGCGTACAGGCTAGCGATTCAAATTACCAAGAATCATGAGGACGCGAACGATGTCATGCAGGAAACTTTTCTGAAGGTGTACGAATCAATCGGGAGCTTCAGAAAGGAATCTGCTTTTGAAACATGGCTCTATCGCATAATAGTGAATCAGGCCCTAAATTTGGTCAAGCGACGAGAGAGGCGCCGTGAGTCCTCCTTTTCGGATGAGAATGAAAATGACCTCCGGTTTGATCTTCGGAGAAGCAGCGGTTACGCCAATAGTCCTCACGACGATGTCGAAAAGAAGGAACTTCAAAAATGGGTGACCCAAGCCGTGGATAGTTTATCGGCCAAGCACCGCACGGTTGTTATTCTGCACGAATTTGAAGGATTGACTCACCCTCAAATTGCAACGATTCTCAACTGCTCCGAGGGTACCGTTCGTTCCCGTCTCCACTATGCACGCCGTAAATTGCGTGATGTATTAAAGCCGTACGTTGATGGCATTAATCGGTCGCGCGAAAAAGAGAGGGACTAAGAAAATGAGATTACGATGCCGCTCTGTACAACAGCATCTATCCGACTATATTGACTGCGGACTATCCAGTCGTCGGAATGCAAAGGTGAAGAATCATCTGCGGCGTTGTTCAGCATGTCGCTACGAATTTGAATCGTTGAGACGTACTACAGGCCTATTGAGCTTCTATGTAGAGCCCGAGGCGCCAAATGGCTATCATAACCGGTTTTGGCGGGAAATTCAGTTTGCTGTGGAACAAGCAGCATCTCAGCCGAGGTGGTGGACTGGGACAGGGTTGCGGCGGAGTGTTTCTGGTGCCGGGCAAGGTTTGCTTGATCGGTTTGCATGTTCTTATCGAATGCTTATTGGTGCGTCTAACCAGTGGTTGTTGAAATGGGGCAAATCAGTTCCAGTTTACAGCTTCATCTTGATTGGAATGTCGGCACTCATTGTCGCTGAGAGGTTAATGCAGACTCCGGACGAATTCCGACGGCTAGGAGCACGTCATTTACGTAGCCCGTTGGAAGAAGACCCGGTACGCTTAGTCGGTACCCAAGAAAGTCGGGAGTTGATTGCAAAGCGTGAGAAGGTACCGGGGCTTCCGCAGGGGTTGTCCAACCAGGATCGCCGCGCTCCAAAAAAAGTGAATCACCAACTGGAACTCACGGATGTGCCCAACCAAGACTGGGATAGCAACGGTTACGCGCCATTTGATGGAACTGGCGAGGCACTTCGCACACAAATCGACGACGGTGACGTGTTTCCTTATCTAATTGCTTCCGCCCAATTGTCTAATCCAGACTCAGCTCTGACTACGCAGGAGTTTTCCGGCATGGTCGCAATTGATTCTCCCTTCCCGGACAAGTTTGAAAGGGAGGGACGCCAATCGAATTCATCTCTTCGAGTATTGAAGCATGTAACCGTCCGTGATTTGTCTCTTACGGAGGTCTATGATTCTGTTAAATTGTAAAGAAATTAGTTACATCTTAAGGGTATTGAAAATCTGAGTTACCCAACTTACAAACCAAAAGGAGATTATAATGGATCCGAAACTGTTAGGTGCCTTAGGCGGAATCGCTCTTGTCGCAATTTTGCTCTGGCCCTCAGGAAGTTCTAAAAAGGTTGAACGTCTTTTCAATGAAGGCGAGCAACTCTATGGCCAATCCGAATTTGAAGAAGCTATTTCCAAGTACTCCGAGGCCCTTGAAGAATCTACGGAATGGGGCGTTAAAACAGAGGTTATCGACAAAGATTTTCCGACACTTGCCAAATACAAAATTGCTGTTTGCTACTCAAAATTAGCTGAGCAGACGGAAGATGTTAGTTACTACGACAACGCCCTTGAAAATATTGAGGAGGTCGCACCCACGGCGACCGTCCCCAAGCATCTAGAGGGATTGACTTACTTGTGGGGTCATGTCTTATACAAGCAGGAAAAGTATGAACTGGCGGAGCCAAAGTTTCACGCGTTGATTAATAACTATCCCAACAGTCTTTTTGTTGAGAATGCTTGGTATGCGATTGGGCAACTCAATTACAAATTGGAGAATTACGAAGATTCACGAGCTGCATTCAAGCATGTCGTTGATGACTTCCCTAATTCCACCTTTAGGGATGACGCGCAGCATCTCATTGCGCAAGGCTTCCTGAACGAGAAGAACTACGAGCAGGCCTCTGCCGAATTCGATAAGCTGGCAACCGAGGAGTATAAGAATTACCAAGATCTTCAGGCAGAAGCTATGTACAAAGCCGCTTACTGTATGAACCAATTGGGGCGGGACGATGATGCGATTGGACGGTATACCAATTTCATCACTAAATTTCCGAATAGCCAGTACGTTACCGCAGCATATTTCGATCAAGGCGCGATTTATTCCAAGCAGAAAGACTATGAAAATGCGCGCGTGAACTATGAATTGGCATTGCAAAACACCGAAGACCGTACCCTACAGGGGGAAATCAAATCTGCCATTGGTCGGACATACTACGACCAAGAGGACTATGAAAATGCGGTTGTCGCTTATAAGGAACTTCTTGAAGAATATCCCGAGAGCGAATTCATTGCGGAAGCCAGACTCGGTATTGCCGATAGTTACTACAAACTTTCGGATTGGAGTGCCGCGGCTGCCGGGTACGAGTTGGTAATCGATGAGCATCCGGATCAACTCGATTTCATTCCTTACTGTTCGTACCAAATTGGTGGTGCCTATTATGAAATCGGCACCAATCTCATGAAGAGCGGCGACGAAGCCCAAGCTGCAGAGAATCTGGAAATCGCTCTGAAATGGTACCAAAAGACGATAGATGAGTATCCCGCAGATCCGGTCGCGCCTCACGCGCTTTATGGCGCCATCTGGGCGTTGAACGATCTCAATCGGAAAGAGGAACTCGAGGCTATTGCACAGAAATTCATCGAGCAGAACCGAGCGGATCCGGAGCTGGATATCTTTGCTGCGGAAGTGCAACTGAAGTTTGCCGATATCAAGTTTAACGACTTTAAGCGGTATGAAGAAGCCGCCGACGAGTACGCGAAATTGTGGACCTATCCACCGCTTCCCAAATTCCATCGCCTAAAATTGATCGGGAAGTTCCAGGAGGGCCAGGCATATTACAAAGCGGCATTGCCCGCAGATTTTCGTGAAGGGGATTCCACGGAAGGGGTCACGTTCAACAAGGACCTGATGGATAAATCGGTCAATGCGTATGAAGATGCGGTAAACGCCTTCAAGGATAGCGTTTTCCTCATAGGTGTGGAGGATGGGCGTTATGACGATTTCGCCGAACGCGTCGAGCAGGTGGAAGCCTGCACCATGAATCAGGCGTTGGCACACGAAAAACTCGACGACTGGGGTAAAGCCCGTGAACTTTATGCGGCAATTCCCGACTCGAGCGGTAATTATGAACAGGCCCAACTGCTTATTGCGCAAAGCCATATAAAAGAGGGGAATCCAAGCGCAGCTATCGACATCTATAACTCGATAATGGGCATCCTGAGCCCGGACAATCGATCTCTCGCCGAAATTAAGTTGGCTGACCTACTTCGCGCCGAAGAGCGGTTTGCCGAAGCCGCGGCACAGTATGGGAATGTGGTGGCTAACAATCCGTCCGGTGAATATGCCGACGATGCACAATACTTGATTGGGCTTTGCTTCTATAAGGCTGCGGCAGACGATCCCGCTATCCTGGACGATTCCGTTGCTGCGTTTGAGAAGATGATTGCCGATTATGGCGATAGCCCGAACTCGATCGAAGCGTATTACGGACTCGCGCTTGCCTACCGCGATATAGCACTAAAGAGAGACGACGCCTCTCAATGGCCAAATGTGTTGTCTACAGTAGATCGCGCTAACGAGAAATACGCGGATAGTGAAGACACAACGATCCAGAAGACGCTTGGTCACATTGACTTGGTTAAAGCTACCGCGATCGAGAAGCAAGGCATTGATTCCGATGAAGAGAGAGATAGCTTGGTTGCGAGTCTTAGACGAATCGTCAACAACAAGGCTGCACCTCAAGATGCCCGCACTCGTGCGCAGTTGAAGATTGGGCATATGTACTACGGCGCCAAGGATTATGCAAATGCTCTCACCGAATACCAGATGTTCGTGCAGATGTTCCCTGATGCCGGCGATCTCGTAATCAATGCTCTGTACCAAGCTGCCGTCTGCCATTACCAGCAAGCCGAGGCTGCGGCTGATGAGGCAACCAAGCAGTTAGCCTATCAGAATGCTGCCAACACGGCAGCTAAAGTGATCGAACAAAGTTCGGAAGTGAACGATCAGATCAGCGCGTCTTATACACTCGGTCTCGCACGGTTGGGTGTGAACGATAATGAGGGTGCGGTTGAAGCCTTCCGTCAAACCACGTCTTACGAAGGGCAAACCGATGACAAGGGGCGTCAAAACCTTATCTCTCAAGCCCACTCTCGCTTGGCGGAGTTGAATACCACCATCGGTGATTATTCAGCGTCGGTGCAAGAGTACCAGTATATTATCGAGCATACGGACGATGAAGATTTGAAGGGACGGTCGTACTTCGCAATGGCGTATGTTCTTGACGAACAGCTGAAGCAGTATAACGATGCCTTGCTGGGATATCAGAATGCAATTCAATTGGCGGATGATCCTGTTGTTCAGGCCCAATCGTATTATCGATCCGGCTTGATTTATCAGGAGAAACTGAATGAACTCGACAAAGCTGCTGACAAGTACGAAGCGCTCGTGAAGGGTTATTCCGCGTCAACAAATTCGAACATTAACGCCATGGTCGCTGATGCGGGATTGCGGAAATCGGATCTCTACGCGAAACTTGGGCGTTTGGATCATGCGATTGCCGATGCAGTGGCGACGTGGAAGCGCACAAATGAAAACCCGAATTCGACTGTACCGCAGAAAGTATCGGCGCAATACAACTTGGGTTTCCTGTACTTCGACAAGGCGCAGAGTTTATTCGACAATACTCCGGGGACCGATTTGCAGCCGTACATTGACGCCAGTCGGCAATCCGCGAATGCTTATTTTGCCGTAAGTAAGGCTGCGCAGCCAATTGAAAAAGCGGACAAGAACACGGTAATTCCATACGTCCAGAATTCGCTATTCCAAGCCGGTCAACTGTTGTATTCTCTCGGTTCAGGTATTAAACTCCCCGAGGACTTGAATAACTGTCTCGCGCCGTTGATGCAATTCGTAGAGTATGCGGATAAAGGAATCTTTCCGGCATCGCAAGATCTAACCGCGAATCTTGAAACCGCATTGACCTACACCGGATCCGCATACTTCGAATTGGGTCGACTGCAGCTTGGAATTGATAACGGACTATCTGAAGCGGCCGTTGATTTGTTCTTGAAGGCAGGCGAGGCGTTCACAAATCTGGTGAAGCGTTACCCCAGTGCGAAAGATGCTCCGTTGTGGCAGTATCAAGCCGGTGAGTCGTACTATGCGGCTGAAAAACATGAGACGGCTATCGCACAATACGGGAAAGTGAGGTCGATTAACCCCAATCATGAGAGCGCTCCCGAGTCTCTGTACGCGATGGCAACTTGCTATGACGCAATCGCCAAGGTGGCGGAGAAAGCGAATGACCTGGTTGCGCAAGAGGAATCGTACTCCAAGTTGTATGAAATCAACGAGATACTGGCGGAAAATTACCCGAGTAGCAAGTACACGGCTGACGCCCTCATCAACTTGGGCAACAAGTTCTTCAACGAGGGATCGGCGCAAGGAATTGATAAATCCGAGCGCATCCGTCTATACACGGTAGCGATTGAGAATTATCAACAGGCTATTGACACCCCGGGCATTAGCCCTGGGTCGAAGAGTACCGCCAAGGCTTACTTGAAGGACACACAGGCTGCGCTTGCCGCTGATGTCTATATTCAAGTTACGGAAAATTTCGACAGAGCTAAACTTGCGGCTGACGATGTGCAGAAAGCCGCAATTGAGGATGTCATCGCTGAATTTCAAGATATTATCAAGATTTATTCCGGTACGAAGTATTCTGACCTCGCTTTGGTGCAAATCGGTGAGGCCTATATGATACTGGCGGACGAAGAGGATATATATTGGAACGATGCGCTTGACTACTTCGATGAACTGTGGGTCAAATACACGGAGGCGCCGCCTGTGGATGCCCAAGTCGCCAAAGCTTTGCGATACGCACAGAGCCAAGTTGCAACGATTACGGCCTTCATGGAGTCGAACAATATCCATCGTCGCACAACCGGCGGTAGCGAGTAGATTCGACCATTCGCATAAATGGCTTTAAGTTCCAATGCCGTAGGGAACGCGAAGTTGCGTTCCCTACGTCTCAATCGAACTCACCATTCAATCTGTGAGATCGCCTTGGATCCATATAAATGAAGGTGCAACCGAGAATCACATGCCTTTGTTGCAGATCGGTCCGTAGAGTGTGGCGTCACCGCAACGGAGCTAAAAGCCGATGTATGCTCAAGCACCACGTTTCACTCCGCGAGTACCGCTTTCACTATTCCTCTTCATAATAGCTTGTCTTTCTGTTGGGACGGAAACCTCGCACTCGCGCATAGCTGATTCCCGACCTCCACCAACTACAACTCACTCCTATATCCGCATGTGGAAATGGTCCGATGCTGCCATCTCGCGCCTTGGCAATGGCGTCACGAGTGGTTTTGACAAGGCAGTCGCCTTTTCACCGGATGAAAATCACGTCGCATTCGTAAGCGGTAACAGTATTTGGATTCACGACATTAAGACCGCGAGTAGACTTACCCAACCGAAGGGCGGGCACGTAAGCTCAATCAAATCTTTGGCGTATTCGCCTGACGGACTGATACTTGCCGCTGGGACCGGGGGTGGACAGGTTCAACTATGGGAAGTCAAGAGCGGAAGACTACTCGATTTACTCACCCGGAATGAACCTGCCAGTGCTGTCGACACGCTCACATTTTCTCCCGACGGGAACATCCTTGCATCGGGGACAAAGGATGAGATTAAACTGTGGGATATCAAAATTCGAGGTCATCTCGCAACGCTGCAAGACCGCAAGCACCGAATTGTCTCTTTGGCATTTTCTCCCGACGGGAAATCCCTTGCTTCCAGAGCCGAGCACGACAATGTCATACTATGGGAGGTAGCGACCGGAAAAAAACTCGCCGCGTTAAAATATCCGAGACACGTTGCTGATGTCTACGACCAAGTTACGAGACATTTCAACACAGCTAAACTTGCGGCTACCGACGTGCGGAAAACCGCAATTGAAGATGTCATCGCTGAATTTCAAAATATTATCAAGACGTATGCCGGCACGAAGTATTCGGACCTCGCTTTGGTGCAAATCGGTGAGGCCTATATGATGCTGGCGGACGAAGCGGATGAATATTGGAACGATGCACTCGACTACTTCGATAGACTGTGGGTCAAGTACGCCGATGCGCCGCCTGTGGATGCCCAAGTCGCCAAAGCATTGCGATACGCACAGAGCCAAGTTGCAGCGATTACGTCCTTCATGGAGTCAAACAATATTCATCGTCATACAACCGGCGGTAGTGACTAGTGTTCACGTTTCGCCCACGGGGCGGTAGACTACAATTCCGAAGGATGTCCTCGCCTCTCGCATCCTCCAAGCGCAATTAATTTAAAGGAGTTTTGATTCTTGTCACCATTCCTCTTGATGCGGTTTTTCTCGTCTAACATCCAATTTTTTCACTCCTGCCGCAGAATCTATTTCCACAGATAGAAAACTTGTCTCCATTGGTATGAATCAGTATCTGTGTAATGGTAACGTCGCGGCGGTGTTCAACGTAATCTCATACTACCATCCTACGTCTGACGATTCTAGGTCACAACATCACAAAGAGCTAATAAGCCCCCACATCGACGCTGATGGAATGATCCTGTCAGATTGCACACGGCCAAGGTCAAGGCATTCGTGTTTCAAAACCTGAGTTTTTCCTTTTCCTTGGGCGAGTTTGCGGCATTGTCTTGCGCCTTTGTGTGGGCGGGTAGCAATCTCGTTCTGCAAACACAGTCGCAGCGGATTCCATTGCTTCTCATGAACGTGACTCGTTGCGCAACGGGAACGCTCCTCTTTTGGGTGCTGCTGCCGTTCGACAGTCCGCTCGTGGCGTTCCGCCACGTGCCCGCGCACGAATGGGCGGCGGTATTTGGCTCAATGTTAGTTGGAGTATGCATTGGGGACACGATTTTTCTACTTGCAATCAAAGAGATTGGCGCCTCGCACGCATCGGCAGTGGGCAGCATCCAGCCGTTAACTACTCTGTTTTTCGAATGGTTACTGCTTGGGACATCGATAAGTTGGACCCTGTTTGTTGGCAGTTGCTTCGTAGTCCTCGGAGTGATATGTTTGTCTCGAGGACCAAAGCATCACTCCAAAGATTCACGCATGTCCCAAACCGGGAGGAGATTCACAGTTGGCATACCGCTTGCGCTATTAACCGCTCTGCTCTGGGGGTTGAGCACCGTTCTTCTCAAAACGGGGCTTAACAGTCTTACTCCAATTCAGGTCAACAGCATTCGTCTGCCGTTCGTCACCATCATTCTCTACACGACGTGGGCTCTCAGCGGGAAGAAATCGAGCACACTAAGTAAACCGTCACTCCTCTTGATTGCCGGCACCGGACTATTCAGCATGGGACTCGGTTCGTTACTGTATTTGATAGCCCTAGCAAAGACTGGGCCTTCCGCGACATCGGCAATTATATCAACTTCACCTGTCTTCAGCCTGATTATGGCATTGTTTTTTTTGAAGGAGGAGATTAGCCTTCGACTTGCGCTGGGCGTGGGGCTCTGTGTTGCCGGGGTATGGTGGGTTTCGATATGAATCGAAACTCGGGTGCTGCTGTATCCATCGGGTTTGTTTTTTCTTGTTCGTTAACTCGGATCGTAGTATACTTCAAACAGTATTGATAGCGATAGATTTTCCAGTCGTTTCTCAATCCAATTAAGTTTTTTTAAACACTTTTAAATCCGTTTTCGTTATATTTGCCGTACTATCTGACAACCTTAAATCAAGCGGCACTATTGCGGGAGTCCTAGGCGAACAGTTTCGAAAGCATAATTCTTAGTGGCTCCGAGACAACCATTTCCGATCCGAATCGGGATTGGATGTCATTATCGGGACAACATGGAGAACTAATTTATGAGTGAGTTTCGTGGCGTATTTCCGGCGGTGGCGACCCCCATGACACCGGAAGGAAAGTTGAACGAATCCGCGTTTCGTCAAATGATTGAATTTAACATCGAAGCCGGGGTTGATGGCTTCTGGGTCGCCGGGGGGAGTGGGGAAAGCGTTCTGCTTGATGACGTGGAGAACTATCACGTCGCAGAGATGGTATCCGATCAAAATCAGGGCAGAATCAAGAACATCATGCACGTCGGTGCGCCTACCACCCTGCGCGCTGCCAAGATGGCTGAACATGCTGCCCGAGCCGGTGTAGAGGCTGTCTGCTGTGTGCCTCCTTTCTTCTACCGGCGCCCGGATGCGGCAATTGTAGAGCACTACCGAATCGTAGGCGCAGCCGCCGACCTTCCGTTATTCGTGTATAACCTTCCCAATTCAACCGGAGTCGAGATAACCCCCGACTTAATGAAGCGCATTCAGGATGAAGTTCCGCAACTCTCCGGGCTAAAACATTCGTCCGTTAACTTTTATAATGTCCGTGCCTTCGCAAAGATGGGGCTTTTTTGCTTTATCGGGAACTCGCGATTGATGCTGCCCGCACTAACGATAGGAGCGGCTGGTTGCGTAGATGGTCCTCCAAGTCTCGCACCCGAAATCTGGGTGGAAATTTGGCAAGCTTATCAGGCTGGCGACCTGAATCGCGCTGAAGTGGCTCAAGATAGAGGCAGTAGGTTGGCTGATGCGCTCATTTCGTGCGGTGAGTTCCATGCGGTCCTCAAGGCTACACTGGCTGCACGACTTGGCATGGATTGTGGCGTACCACGTCCACCCGGCTTGCCTTTGACCGCAAAACAGCACGTGGCGCTAAAGAAAGTAATCGCCGAACACGGCTTAGTAGGCAATTAGTTGCATTGCGTATTTTCGGCGCTATCACAGTCCGAACAGGGCGCCATGTCATTTCTGAATCCTTGCAAACTATCGGATACCCGAATTGAACACCGACCAAGACGAGTTGTGGAGCAGAAAGAGCTCACATGGCTTGGGATTCCAACTGCTTACACATTAACCTCGATGCTGAAAGAGTGAGTTAACACCAGTCCTTGACAACATGAAAGCTAATAAAATCAAAGCGACTTTACAAGACGGAGAAGTTTTAGTCGGTACGTTTGTGATGCAGTTTGCGGTACCATCAATCGCGACCATCCTTGCGAGCGCCGGGGCAGATTATATCATTGTTGATATGGAACACACGGCCTTTACGATGGAAACGGTCGGAAGCATTGTGAGGGCAGCGCGTGGATCGGGTCTCCCCAGCATTGTCCGAGTGCCGGCAATTGAGCGGCACTTTATCTCAAGATCGCTTGATGTGGGTGCCTCTGGCGTGATGATTCCTTGCGTGGAATCCGCCGAAGATGTGGAGAGGGTTGTGAAGAGCGCAAAGTATGCCCCCGAAGGGACTAGAGGTGTTGCGTTCGGCGTGGGACACGACGACTTTGGTGATTTTCGAAAATTGGATGGCGTTGAGTACATCGCTCAAGCAAACCGGGACATCTTCCTTATTGGACAAATTGAAACCGTTGACGGCGTGGAGAATATTGACGAAATCCTTGCAGCTGGCGGACTTGATGGGTTATTCATAGGGCCTTATGACTTATCAACATCAATGGGGATCGCGGGCCAACTAGACCATCCGAGAATGGTCGAAACCATCGAAATGGTTATCGCCAAAGTGAAGGCGCATGGAGTGGTCCTTGGTAGCTATGTCAACGATTATGAGAGTGGAAAACGATGGTTAGAGGCGGGTGTCCAATTGATAGCTTGCGGAAACGATGCTTTCTTATTTACGTGTAAATTCGCGGAGGAGAACGAAAAGTTTAAGGGACATACTTCGAAAACGTAACAGAGTAACATGCGAATCGAGGGCGTTTGCCGCGTTATAAAAGCGACGCCTTGTTTTAGGATTACGAATGTTAGATCCTGAATGGTTCATTCGCTAAAAATTTAATGCTTACGAGACTTGTACAAGAAACCCATTCTACCACGCCGGTAGGTGCGGTTTCTAACCGCACAGACACCCAACACTTACCATATATTTTTAGAAAATAAACCACTAAATTCGTGATGTTGGACAGGGGCCCAGCGAATTGAAAACAGGAAAGTAGAGATAAGAGGTGTACGACTTCAGCGGGAAAGTTGCCATTGTGACCGGCGCCGGGGGCGAGCATGGAATGGGACGTGCCATTGCCAATCGACTCGCCCAAGACGGGGCGGATGTCGTCATTACGGACGTTGCCAACGATCCGTATGGCCACGATCCGGCGCGTTGGGAAGGTGCGTCTGCCGTCGTGCGGGAAATTGAGGAAAAGGGACGTCGTTCCCTGTGCGTTTTGACGGATGTTTCCAACGCCAATCAGGTGGAAGGCATGGTGCGACAGGTGCTTGATCGGTTCGGCGGCATTGACATTCTGGTAAACAACGCGGGTGCACGACCGGGTCCGGATCGTGTGCCTGTAGTTGAACTTGCGGAGGCGGCTTGGGATGAGGTGCAGAACGTGAACTTAAAGGGGACTTTTCTCTGCTGCCGCGCGGTCTCACGTCACATGATTGATAGGGGAAAAGGTGGAAAGATTATCAACATGTCCTCGACATCAGGCAGGCATGGTCGCGCCCTTTTTGCGGCGTATTGCGCTTCAAAGTTCGGGGTGATAGGCTTTACGCAGTCTCTGGCGCTAGAACTCGCGCCCCATCATATAAACGTCAACGCGATTTGTCCAGGCTCCGTGGACACTGAACGAGTGGGCTACATTCTTGAGGCAACGTCTTCGGAGGACATATCAGCCGAATCGTGGCGCACAAGCGAACATCGCCAAGCGTTTATCCAAGAGCGGGCACGGAGTATTCCTTTGGGTCGGATGGCGCAACCTTCGGACATTGCCAAGTTGGCGGCGTTTCTCGCTTCCGCACAATCCGATTACCTTACGGGGCTCTCCATAAACATCGATGGCGGCGCCGAGATGGATTGATGTCGTAGGTAGTTTAAACTGGCCTTGGTCTTGGAACTCACGCGCGCTAAGAAGCAGAATCTCGTGATTCTTTTTCAGCCGTAGATGATGAGCCTGATCCATCAGCGGTGTCGGATGTCGACACGTTGTCGTTTGCCGGAGGACCCACTTCCGGTGTTTCGGGAACTTCGCTTGCTTCAACTGCCGCTTCAAGCTGGCGAATGCGGGTTAACAACTGATTGAATAACTTTTTTGAAGTTTCGGCAGCCTTTAACTCCGCCGAGAGCTGCGTCCACTGCTGCTCGGTCATGTCGTTTCGAGACTTAACCGCGTAACGACGCCTAACATAACTCCAAAAATCGGATCGTGCAATTCCCCGTTTTTCGAGTCGTCCCTCCAGTTTTGCCGAAACTGCGAACGCAGTTTTCTGCGCTCCGGAAATCTTATCCGGCTGAGGCGACGAGATTGGTTCGGTTTCAGGTTTCGCAGGAGCCGATTGGCGGTTCAGGTAGTAGTTGAGTACCTCCTTAATCACATGCACCGGCAGTAACTGCTTGATTGCGTTGCGCTGCGCTTTATGAATTGCTTTCGTGAAAGCGTGCGGATCGGAACGATTCCCAATTGCCTTTGTTTGTTCATACGCTCCATAGCGTGAAGAACCGGTCACGGTGTCGGTTGCCTTCGCAATTGCGAGCCACGAATGCTCCCGTTCCTCATAATCTACACTATCGATTTGAATTCCCCCTCTGCGATTTGCGGCTTCGTTGATCCCTGCCAGTGTCAATCCTTCAACCGTCCGCCCGCCCTGCTTGAATGAATAAACGTAATCCTCAATCGCCTGACCCGTCATCATCTCAACAATTGACTGATCGTCGACTTGGTCAAGGACTTCATATTCGGCTACCGGAACCATCTCATTTTTGTTTGTTTCTTGCGCCATCACTCGTCCTTATTTGTATTTGATATTCTTGCTAACTAATCATAGTGGTTCATTCGCTAAGTATTTAGTGCTTACGAGGCTGTCGCTAGAAACCGTACAAGCACGTCGGTAGGGGCGGTTTCTAACCGCACCGGCGCCCATCACTCAAACATATTTACTTAGAGAGTTAACCACTTAGAGCAGGTCTCTAACTTAGGCCGCTTGATACAGAAATTGTAACCTCATTCAAAAGAAATTGATGAGCGTTCATAACCCCGAGCGCTATATTATCAAAATACGATGCTTAACCGAAGAAATATACCCTCTAACTCTACCCATGACTTTGTTGTCTGTGGTCAGCTTTCTAAGTTCGAATTAGTTTTCTGTCTCCCTAATAGCTTCCTTATCCGCGGCAGCCCATTCCGCCCAGCGTTCTTCATCGGGAGTCAGAAAACCGGAATTACATCGTACCTGAAGTTGTTCGTCAACACCGAGGAGCCGCATTGAACGGTGGTCATTTTGGGAACGTGCCTCGCCAAGAATTTGCTGGGTGAGAGGGCCGCTATGGTTATCCGTGTGTTTCAGCCATGTGAGATTATAAAAGATGCTAAAAAAGTAGCGACGCTTACCCGATGTTGACGTGTTGGGTGTTCCCGAATGCACTAGATTGACGTGGGTTACGACCACATCACCGGGCTTCATGTTTATAACCGCCTCGCCGGGGTGCGGCTTGGATCTGTCATTGGGGGAAATGGTGAGAGATCGGCGATGCGAGCCGGGAATAACACGTAACGGTCCCATCTCATCGGTAAGTTCTTGAAGGTATGAAATGGCGTTAATTGCATTGGGTCTTTCGTAGGTACTCCCTCGAGGGACTTGCCCCCATCGATCTCGATGCCAGCCGGAAATCTTCCCCTCTACCTCTGATTTCGGAACCGGATGAAAGACGGCAAACGTCAGATTGTCAAGTTGGACAAAGGGACCCATAACAAGCTCGGCAAAATCAACGATAGTTGGGTTTGACACGGCAGGCCACATCAGTTTCGGAGCATATTCCAACACGTTTCCAAACCACGTTTTTTTGTCAAATTCCGCATACAATTGCTCGTGTCTTTCGCGCCACGCGTTCATTTGGGCTTCACCGAAGAGCCTCGGGAAGATGGTGTAACCGTTCTTTTTGTAGAATTCGAGATGCTTACTATAATCAGTACACATTAACGACCTGCCTCAGGGTGATTGTCCGTGGTGCCAAGTATCAAACGCGCTTAAGGATACAGTACATAGAGAGGGTCACATACCCCATTATAGCAAGAGCACGGCGCTCGTTCAATCGATTTCTTGAGTAGGGCGTAATTAAGAATTGGCGGAAAACCACTGGGCAACTGAGGCGATTGGCGAACGCATCGGCTTGGCGACATCTGACTCTTGCATTTAGACGGTGTTGGCTATCCTAAATGGTTACGGCCTGGAATTTGTTGCGTCTGCATAATTTCGGTAGTTGTATCGCAACCCTGTTTATCACCCAATAGAGGGTCGGACTGCCCATCCGGAATTACAATGGGAGTTCGATCACGCTCCTTGTTCAGTCGCTTGATCCCTCGTTACCCACTCGTTTATCGCTCAATATTCAGCCGCTTAAACTTGGCCTAGCGGGAAAGGAGGTAGTTCCGCTTATTGCCCTAATGAGTATCATACGACTTGAATCATTTAAACGCCTGATGGTATAATGAGACATGGGAGTTCTCAGACCGTTAGCTGAATTTTTCGCTAACCTTCTCTTATTTCTCACTGAAGTTTGATATTTGAAAGCGGTGTAATCAATTGAAATCTAATTTCCAAATTTGCAGGCGATATTTCATAAGTATCTTGTTATTGAGTTTGCTTGTTGTCGCAAATGTAGGCGCCAGACCCGAATTTGCCGCACAGGAGGACAAAGAATGTATCTTCTGCCACATTGATCCGGCTGGCGGAGGGCCCCGCAACGAAATCGGGCAAGTGTTTGAGGATAACTACTTTGAATTTCCCGAAGACTTTGATGCAGAAGCGATAATGGCGGAAGTCGAGACCGTCGCCAAGAGGCTCACGACCGCAATAGACATTCGTACGGCGTACATAAAGACAAATGATGTAAATCACTCCGACAGGTCGAGGGCTAGCTGCAACTCATGCCATTCAGCCATCGACAGTTTCTACATGATGCAGGGCGAACTGACGCTTAACGCGCAGGCATCCGAGAAGGTCAGAGTAACACTGTCCAATAACATGGGTTCCACACTCAATATGTTTGCCACAATTGATGCAGTTCCCAGACATCTTTACGTCAAAGTGGGCCAAATCCGCATCCCGTTTGGGATTAAGCAGAAGGACCACAATATACTCGTGCGCCAAGGATACGATATTGGGTCGAACAAACGCGATGTCGGCGTTGAAATTGGAGGTTCTGCAGGAAAAGTGTTCTACAATGCCGCTGTCTTCAACGGCGGTCGCGCAGTCAGATCCGACATAAACCAACATAAGGCTTGGACCTCAACCATAGGCAGTTCAATTGGACCGGTACGGGGTGGGATATCCTACCTCGTCGACAAACCAAGAGACGAACGAAACATGGTCGCAGCAGCGTTCCTCACGGCTGTACACAAGGGGTTGTCGATCGAAGCCGAAGTCAATCTTGGAAACGGCGTGGCCGAGAATGAAAGCCTTCTCGGTGATTTTGGTGTTGCGTCACTGGGATATTATGCCGGTACCAGATATCGGATGGGCCCCAAGTTAATTCTATCTGGACGGTACGAAGCTTTCGATCCCGACCGAGATCGAAATGGTGACGAGTCGCGCCGCGTTTCCGGGAGCGTGCGGTATACCGTAACAGACAATGCCACGCTTGAATTATATTACTGGGGAAATATTGCAAACGAGGATCGGGCGCCGGACACTAAAGACCGCCAACTGTTGGGGGTCGACCAGATTATTTTGATGTCGCACTTCTGGTTCTAGGTAATTTAGAATTGACTGGTACCGACATTTCCGGTAACTGGTTGAAAGGTGAGGAATCACATGCCTTCCACTGTCGAGACCGAACTCGTTGAAGTCTTTCGACGCGAAGTTGAAGAGCTTTCTCAATCGACTAACAAGTATGGTTCTCTTGAGCCTGCGGACATCAAAGCGATTCTGCGCGCATTTCGACTTGCCATTGACCGGGATGTAGACAGGGTAAGTGCCCAAAGGCTTTTGGAAGCGATTAACCAGCGCCAGTAAATATGCGGTTAGAAAAAATCCTTCTCAAGTCCTTTGGATGCTTTAATCGGAGAGATTTTGAACTTAGCGAAGGGATAAACCTCATCTTCGGACCAAATTTCAGCGGTAAAAGTACTCTCGTTAGCGCAATCTTTTTTGCATTGACAGGCAAACCAATCGTGCCTAGAGTCGCTATGAGGGCGTTAGCGCAGGGTGGTACGAACAGTGGAACGGCTGGGGTTGGATTTCGAGATCAGGGAAAGAGTTTTCAATTGTTCCGGTCCACGCAAGGTGAGGTTGAACTGCGTTGTAAAGAGGAAGATAACTGGCGGAAAATCTTCAGTGGAAAACGAGCGGTAGACGAGGATTTAAGGAAAGTGATTGATTTCACGTATGACCACCTTGCGGCCGCGACTTTTCTCCGGGAAGGAGAGATTTTTGAGTTCCTCGCTCGACAGCCATCACATCGGCGCGAGATCTTGTACGCGCTGCTTGGCATCGATCGGCTCATAGGCGTTCGAGAACAATTCATTGAAGCAAGGCGCATCGCTAAACGTGAAGAGACGCGGATTCAAGAACATCAACGTAGACTACAACTAGCAACGGCCAAGACTCATCGGGCGGAAATAGAACGTATTCAAAACCAAATGATTGAGTCGGAGAAAGAGTATGAACTGCTGTCAAGCTACAATACCGCAAGCGGCAACGAGATACTCATTGTTGAATTGACTGAGGAGCGCTCGCGTCTGGAAAAGCAGGTGAATACTCTCGCACGGGAGAGAGCTTCAAGCATCGGCGGCTTTAAGGATATCTCGCACATTCGACAGACGATTGAAGCAGTAGAAGCAGCGATTAGTGATACGAAGCAACTTGAAGCGAAGCGTGAGAAGTTCATTCAGGAGATTGGCAGTCTCCAGAATCAAACTGAAACGTTAGCAGAGACCTGCCAGACATTGAATCAGTTACTTGAAAACAATCAAGGGCATTGTCCAACCTGCCATCAGCCAGTACACCAGATGGTCCTCAAGGGAATTCTTGAGGAAAAACAAGCCGAAAAGGACAAATTCGAAGGGCGTTTGGCGTCAAAACGGCAACAACTTGATAAAAACTCGGAGGACTTGTCGACTTTGCAAAAACTGATTCAACGACATCAAGAATTGCAAAGCAAAATTCAAATTCTGGATCGTATTGAAAACCAATATGGGGAAGTTCAAACCGAATTCAACGCAATAAGCGCCAAACTTCGGAACCTTCAGGCAGGCGATGCAGCCGAGACCCATGCCTCGGAAAAGACTGTGCCTCGTTACGCTCGGGTGGTTGAACGTAAACGTCAAATGAAAAACAAAATTGATGGATTACGAAAACGACTTGTAGCGCTCTACAAGGAAGAAGGCGTCATCACGAACAAAATTGAAGAACTTGAACATTCGGAGGTTGAGATGAGTCAAGCGGTTCGGACACGACTGAATCTTGAACTTACATGCGACGCCATTGAGCGTACTATTCAAGCTATTCAGCGCCAAGTTCTTCAGCCAGCCGAGAGAGAACTGCAACATTGGCTTAAACGGATGAATCTTTTTGAATTGGCGCAAATTGATTTGAAGAGCCAACACCTGCTTCCAGCTCTGCAGATCGACGGCAACGACCGAAGTTTGATGTTGCTCAGCGGCAGCGAAAAGGTAATTCTTTATCTTTCTCTAAAAATAGCGCTTTCGAGAACCTTGGGCAATCCCGGCTTTTTTGTCTTTGACGATCCGACGCTACATCTGGATGATAGGCGAAAACGCTTGATGATAGAATTCATCCTTAAACTTGCCGAAGAGTACCAAGTAATTGTTACCAGTAACGATCAAGATGTTCTCAAAGGGCTAGACGGTGCTCACTTGATTGAAACGGGGAAAGCGGATGACGTTATCCCCGAAGAGACACCGGCAAATGAGAGCGCGGCACAGAACGCAATCTAATTTTACAATTGTTAAGATTTTAGTTTTCTAGGAGAGTTTCATCTTCGCTGTGGACGAAATTCTCTATCACGGTCTGAATACGTGATCCGGCGTATGGTAAATATTGGTAACGTAACAACCACAGAATTTCCGCTGCTGCTTGCTCCAATGGAGGATGTAAGCGATCCACCGTTTCGAGCTGTGTGTAAAGAGAATGGCGCAGATGTAATGTACACCGAGTTTATTTCATCCGAAGGGCTTATCCGGCATGCGGCAAAGAGCGTTGCCAAACTCGATATCTTCGAGTATGAGCGCCCGATCGGGATTCAAGTTTTCGGCAATAACATCGACTCAATGAAGGAGGCCGTCGAGATAACGGAACGAGCTAATCCTGATATTATCGACATCAATTTCGGCTGTCCGGTGAAAAAGGTGGCGTGTCGCGGGGCTGGTGCAGGGATATTGCTTGATGTTCCGAAGATGGTCAGGATGACGGAGGAGATTGTTAATTCGACTTCTTTACCGGTTACCGTGAAAACTAGACTCGGTTGGGACGATAAGACGAAGTACATTGGTGAAGTCTCCGAAAGGCTGCAGGATGTCGGCATCAGGGCAATTACCATTCATGGACGTACTCGACAACAGATGTACAAAGGTGAGGCCGATTGGACTCTGATAGGCGAGATTAAGAATAACCCGCGTGTACACATCCCCGTTTTTGGAAACGGAGATGTAGATAGCCCGCAAAAAGCGCTGTTGATGCGTCAAAAATATGGCGTTGATGGTATTATGCTTGGCAGAGCCGCGATCGGTTATCCATGGATCTTTCGGGAGATAAAACACTATTTTTCGACAGGCGAGCTGCTTCCACGTCCCTCGCTAGACGAGCGGATCCAAGTTTTCAAAAAGCACCTCGATTTCTCGACGCACTGGAAGGGGTTGCGAGTAGGAATTGCAGAGATGCGGCGACACTATAGCAACTATTTCAGAGGAATTCCGCACATAAAGTCTTATCGTGCCAAGCTGGTGACGTGCGACAGTTATGAAGAGATTCTGAGCACAGTCGATGATATTCGTCAGATTGCCGCTTGAGTTTGAATGACGGACTCTATGGGAAGAAATCACTGAGTTGGAGTGCCTCTAGCTTTTGATGCGTATACTCTAAGGGCAAATATTATGACAACTGAACAAGCAAGATCCTTGAAAGATAGTCTTGAATCAATGTTCGAACACATCGCAAGAAGGCAAGGGATGGTAGATGACCTTCAACAGATTGAACGGTTACAGCGTGAGATTGCTCCAACTGCTCCGGCGATGCTGAATCATTACCTTCAGCGTCGGAGTTATACGAAAGCGCTTGACTTCCTCAATCAAGAACTTACCTCGGAGGACATGAACCGCCCGACCTCACCCGACGATTGATTTGACACGCAAGGCATTTGAGTTGACACCAACAAACTGCGGTGATATAGTGGCTATCAATATTGAGGAAGCATTGAGCGGATTCTTTTGGTAACACGAGCTCAGAACTTGTAGAGGGGAACGTACATGGCACGAGTCGATGGGCGCCGACCGGATCAGATGCGGCCCGCCACGTTTAATCGAAATTTCATCAAACATGCCGAGGGGTCCGTGCTGATTGAGATAGGGGACACGAAGGTGTTGTGCACAGCATCGGTTGATGAGAGACAACCGCGATTCATGCGTGAACAACAAATTCGTAACAGAGGCTGGGTGACAGGCGAATATTCAATGTTGCCGCGATCGACTTCGGATCGGATTCAGCGCGAGGTTAACCGCGGATCGCCTAGTGGGCGAACACAAGAGATTCAACGCTTGATCGGCCGATCACTCCGAGCTATTGTAGATTTGAATTTGCTAGGCGAACGGACTATCTGGATCGATTGCGACGTTATCCAAGCAGATGGCGGCACACGAACCGCTTCGATAACAGGAGCGTATATTGCGCTCTGGGATGCCTGCCAGTGGCTTTTAGAGCGCAAATTGATTGATAATCTTCCTATACTAGACAACGTGGCGGCAACGAGTGTTGGAATTGTTAAAGGCGCCCCATGTTTAGATCTCTGTTATAGCGAGGATTCAGCCGCAGAAGTAGACATGAACGTCGTCATGACGGGCAAGCGAGAATTTGTAGAAATTCAAGGGACCGCAGAAGAAAATCCTTTTTCGCGAGAACAATCCGATCAGTTGCTGAATCTTGCCACCGACGGGATTGGGAAACTCATTCGTATGCAAAATCGTATGGTGTTGGAACGATTAAATGAAGTTAGTCTTGGCAACTCGTAATCTCGCGAAAGTACGGGAACTCAGCGATATGCTGACCGATCAGTCTGCTATTGAAGTCCTGTCCATGAAAGATTTTCCGGATGCTCCGGACGTTCTTGAAGATGGCGAGACGTATCAGGACAACGCAAAGAAAAAAGCAGTCCATATTGCAAGATATTCCGGTATTCGTGCTCTCGCCGATGATTCAGGGTTAGAGGTCGATGCGCTTGGCGGGGCGCCCGGTGTACATTCTGCACGCTATGCCGGTCCCGATGCCTCAGACGCTGATCGCCTTGCGAAGTTGCTTGCCGTGGCAAAGGACGTACCGGACGATGAACGTACCGCACGCTTCAAATGTGCCGTAGCCGTTGCAGAGCCAAATGGTCGCGCGGATGTCGTCATAGGTGTGTGCGACGGTAAAATCATCCGCGAGTCGCGCGGAACTCAAGGATTTGGATATGATCCGGTGTTTGTACCGCACGGTTACGATCAGACCTTCGCGGAATTGGGCGAGATTGTCAAAAATCACATTAGCCATCGAGCAAAAGCGTTGAGGTTGGCACTGAAATTAATTAAAAATACATTCGAGATAGAGAATTGATTGAGTCTTGGAGAATGCTATGGCATCATTAAATGATTTACGTAACGGTCTGGTTGTTCGGCTCAATGATGTAATATATACCGTCGTGGATTGTCAACACGTTAAACCTGGTAAAGGGGGCGCATTTGCACGTACCAAACTGAAACGGTTGACAGACGGTGCAGTAATTGATCGCACGTTTCGCTCAAGCGAAAACATCGAAACGGTTCGAGTTGAAGGACGAGACATGCAGTTTATGTATAGCGACGGAAATCTGCTGCATTTTATGGACAATGATACATTTGAGCAGCATGCGCTATCTGCGGATTTAATCGGAGATGGTATGAAATTCCTCAAGGAGGGAGAGACTGTAACTGTCAAAGTTGATGGGGACACTCCCATTACTGTCGAACTTCCTACTTTCGTTGCGCTTAAAATTGTCGAGACGGATCCGGGGTTGCGTGGTGATACGGTCAGTGGCGGTTCTAAACCAGCGAAACTAGAAACAGGCGGGGTGGTTCAGGTTCCGCTTTTTGTTGAAAACGGGACGGTCATCAAGGTAGATACGCGCTCCGGAACCTACGTGGAAAGGGTGTAATTCATGTCCGAAGACAAATCGATATCTTTACAACTGCTAAACGAGGTCTGTGATGTTATGGATGATCGCCGGCTTACGGAAGTCTACCTCCGTGATGGCGAAATCGTGCTTAGAGTGCGTAGAGAAAGTTCCGCAGCGTCGGTTCCATCGGGTGCACCTCAACCTGCCGCTTCTATGGCGGTCCAAACGGATCACGAAGACGGAGAATTTATAAATGCTCCAATGCCGGGTGTTTTTTATCGGTCTGCGGCGCCGGATGAACCATTCTTTGTCAATGAGGGCGATACTGTTTCGGGAGAAGATACAATTTGTTTAATAGAGGCAATGAAAATCTTCAATCCAATTCAGCTCGGATTTTCTTGTCAAATTGTTGAAATTGTTGTGGAAAATGAGACAGTTGTGGAGTACGATCAACCGCTTTTTCGCATAAAGAGAACGTAAGGGTTTGTTGCCTGTCGGTTATTCGCCGTCTCCGGCATGTTACCCGGGTGGTGATTGAAACTGCCGATTTGTGAATCCACGTCGCAAAATCTCCAGATGAACGATTTGAGAAATGATTTCCTAAGATTTTATGTTTAGAAAAATTCTAATTGCAAATCGAGGCGAGATTGCTGTTCGAGTCATTCGGACATGCCGGGACATGGGCATTAAGACTGTAGCCGTCTATTCGACTGCGGATCGTGATGCTTTACACGTGAAGTATGCCGATGAACAGTGTTGCATTGGCCCGCCTTCTCCGACGGAAAGCTATCTCAAACATGCCAACATCATCACTGTGGCGCAGTTGACGAACGCTGACGCCATCCATCCCGGCGTGGGATTTTTGTCTGAGGACTCGCAATTTGCCGAAATCTGTGAAGCACATCGAATCACGTTTATTGGGCCCTCGGTCGATAACTTGGTGCGGATGGGAGATAAAGCCGAAGCTCGTGAAACGATGTCCAAGTTGGGACTAAAACTTGTACCGGGCAGTCGGAGTACTCGGCAGGGACGCTTGAAGAGAGGACGTAAACGGGGAGTAGTCGAGACTGAGGAAGAGGCTGTCGAGATCGCCGAACGGATAGGTTATCCCGTAGGGATTAAAGCATCGGCTGGAGGCGGAGGACGCGGTATTCGAATTGCGAACAACCAGATGAGTTTGCTAAACCTATTCCACACAGCAAAGTCGGAAGCGGAGAATGCATTTGGTAACGCGGATGTCTATATTGAAAAGTGGATCGAGAATGCGCGACATATTGAGGTACAAATCCTCGCGGACAAGCATGACAACGTCGTACATCTTGGTGAGCGCGAATGTTCAATTCAGCGGAAGCAGCAAAAACTGCTTGAAGAAGCTCCGTCTCCGTCAATCGGTGCGAAGTTACGCGCCGAAATTTGCAAAGCCGCAGTAAAAGCGGCAAAGTCGATCAGCTATTCAAATGTGGGTACAATCGAATTCGTAGTTGACTCAGACAATAATTTCTATTTCCTGGAGATGAATACGCGTCTTCAAGTTGAGCACACCGTTACCGAAATGACAACAGGGATTGATTTGGTCAAAGAACAGATTCGCGTGGCGGCAGGGGAACAATTGGGATACAGTCATTCAGACGTCCGGATTGATGGGCATGCGATTGAATGTCGGATCAATGCCGAAGATGCCCAGAACGGCTTCATGCCTTCACCCGGCGAGATAACCTCTTATCTTCCTCCTGGCGGCATAGGCATTCGAATCGATAGCCATCTCTATACAGGGCACACGGTTCCTCCGTATTACGATTCGCTCATCGCCAAGCTCATCGCCCATGGCCGAACCAGAGAAGAAGCAATCATTCGGATGAGGCGCGCTTTGGAGGAACTCACCATTGGAGGGGTTAAAACGACAACTTCCTTGCACCAAGAAATACTAAGGGATGAACGTTTTCTAACCGGACGCGTGGACACGGGATTCCTTGATGCAGGGGTATAGTGTTTGACTGATGTCACGACCGCGATAACGGTTATTTCGATTGTCCTCTACCTTCTCTCATTCAACAATGCCCTCTTCGGTTGATGTTGTTTTCTCACCACATCTCCTTCCTTACTGTGATCTGTCCGCAAAAACCGTTGTAGTCACCGATATCTTGCGTGCGACTACTACTATTACGGTCGCTCTCGGAAATGGCGCCGCCAGCGTCGTTCCTGTCTTGACTCCCGCCGATGCTTTTCACTTCGCCAATCAAGCCCCAAACACGATAATCGGAGGCGAGCGAGAAGGAATCAAGGTCGACGGCTTTGATCTCGGGAATTCGCCTCGTGAATACACAAAGTCCGTAGTCTCCGGACGACCCGTTGTGTTGACTACAACAAATGGTACGCGCACCCTGCATGCATGTCAATTTGCCGGCAGCGTGCTTATTGGTTGCTTTCTAAACCTTCAATCAGTGATCGATTATCTTAAAAAAGTGACAGGAGAAGTTATGATTGCGTGCTCGGGGCGAGAAGGGAGCTTCTGTCTTGAAGATGCAGTTTTTGCCGGGGCTTGTGCACATAGGTTAAAATGCGATGCCGATGCGATAGGGTGCGATTTCCAATTGACAGATGCTGCCGAAGCTGCCCGAATTCTCTACCACGAATATCGCCATGATTTGATTGGAATGTTGAAAAATTGCTATCACGGTAAGAATCTCGCCAATATAGGGTTGGGCGCAGATCTCGCATTTTGCGCTCAGACAAATATAATTGATTCTGTTCCGCGCAAAATTGATAATCAAATTGTTTCGTAGAGTCGCGTTAATGTTCATTTACGTCAATGTTACTAGGATAATGCAGCGATTAAACAAAAAATCAGATTCAGTCATTTTTGTTAAATCCATGATCGTATTGTGCTGGTTGCTAGTTCTCGCAGTTTTGATTTATTTCGTTTTCATCGGCGGAGATACGGCGGCGAATGCGTCCAATTCAATCCCGAACCTTCAATTCAGAGATGTTACGCTTGCAGCGGGCATTGACTTCATTCATTCTCACGGATCCCGGTCCTCGCTGCTACCGGAGGACATGGGTTCGGGTGCGGGTTTTGTGGACTACGACAACGATGGAGACTTGGATTTATACGTCGTCAATAACCCCGGACCGTTGAAAGTCGAGATATCGTCAATGTCGCCGGGAAACATTTTATATCGCAACAACGGAGATGGCACGTTCACCGATGTCACCGAAAAAGCGGGAGTGGGTGATCGAGGTCACGGCATGGGTTGCGTATTTGGAGATTACGATAATGACGGAGATGTAGATCTCTATGTCACTAACTTTGGACGCAACATCTTATATCGCAACAATAGAGATGGTACCTTCAGCGATGTCACGGAGGAGTCTGGCGTAGGTGATGACCGATGGGGTACGGGCGCCATCTTCGGCGACTATGATAGAGATGGCGACCTGGATCTCTACGTATGCAACTACGTTGATTACAATCTCGCCAAAATAGAAAAGATGAAAAGAGAGTCGAAACAGGGGGGAAAATCGGTTCCGAGCGCGTTAAATCCCATTGCATTTGAAGCCCAGGACAACGTTTTGTTTCGAAATGGCGGGGATGGTACATTTAGCGATGTCACCGCTAAATTGGGGGTGGAAGCCAACGGTGGAAGAAGCATGCAAGCCATTTTCACGGATTTTGACCTTGATGGCGACCTCGATCTGTATGTGGCAAACGACCTAACTCCCAACTTCCTGTATGAAAATAGTGGTGATGGCACATTCGCCGATGTGAGTCGCGAGTCATGGGCAGCGGATTTCAGAGGGTCGATGGGGCTTGCCACCGGTGACTACGACAGCGATGGTGATTTGGACCTCTTCATTAGTCATTGGATTGACCAGGAGAATACGCTTTACAGGAATTTGTGGGCGGAGGGGAGTGAAATCACTGACACAAAATCTAACGAAGCGGAGCCCATCCGCTTCATTGATGAATCCTACGGCAGTTTGCTTGCTGAAATCAGCATGAAAGACATCGGTTGGGGAACAGGTTTCTTCGACTACGATAACGATACGGATCTTGACATATTCGTCGCCAACGGTAGTACCTTTCAGTATCTTGAAATGCCAAAGTTTCTCATACGCCAAAAAGACCGTCTGTTTCGCAACGAAAGCGATGGAACTTTTATTGAAATTGCGGATGATGTTGGTATCAATATGTCGCCGTCTCGGGTTGGGAGAGGCGTTACATTTGGCGACTATGACAACGATGGCGATGTCGATGTCTTTGTAGTCAATAATCATGACCGAGCCGTTTTGTTGAGGAACGATGGTGGCAATCGCAACGCATGGTTTCAAGTTAAATTAGTAGGGACGGCAGATAATCGTGACAGTATTGGAAGCAAGGTTCGAGTGGTGGCTGGCGGTCTGACGCAAATTCGGGAAATCAATGCCGGTGCAAGTTACATGTCTTTCAATAGCTTGACCGCGGAATTCGGTCTGGGTCAAGAATCAGCCGTGGACTTACTGGAGGTTGTGTGGCCGAACGGGGAAATCGAGCGATTTTCCGATGTTCGCGCGAATCAGAGGGTGGTAGTCACACAGGGCAACGGGATTCGCCAGCAGGTAGATTGACAAGCATTTTATTGAAGCGTTGGGTTTTACTCAAGCCTCGGCTTTTTCGAGCGACTTGAAACCTCGAAAGTTTTCGTTCTGTGGGTGATTTCCGTGGATTTACGTTCAACGCAACCTACTCATTGAGTAAGTTAAGGGAAGTTGTTGATTTTGTCGTCGTAGTGACGTTTGATCATGAAGCAACATGCATTCAATTTTGCTGTTTTGATTTGCGTCTGGCTAGTTCTAGCTTGTGCCGAACAAAGGGAGACGCAGAAAATTCTGCCCTCAAGCGCGATTGCGGGTTCAATTCGTGGGAATATCTCACCCATCTCGGTCTATGATGCGAAGGTAGAGGTATTGCAGGAGGGCAAGGTTATTGCTACAGTCGGCGTTCAGGATGGTGTCTTCCATATTAAGAATCTACCTCCCGGGCGCTACGATCTCCGTGTTTCGGCGTTTGCTTACGTGACCAATGATGCCATCGGAGGGATAGAGGTCGTCGAAGAAAAGGTTACTGAAGTCGGGCGTGCCGTAATTTTCCCCCAAGATACAGGCGAATATATTCCCACGCGTATCACGGGCACGGTATACGATGCTGTAACCGGTGCGCCGATTGGGGGCGTGGTTATAAAGGTCAAGTGTAATGAAGCCATTTGCAACACGCTCGAAAGCACTTCCGATTCCGAAGGTCGGTTTCAAATTGCCGTTTGGTCGAACCTTACTTCAGTTGTTACCGCTACAAAGCAAGGCTACCAATCTGGGCGTGCCGAAGTTCTGGGTATTCCGACGGGAGAATCGGCTTCTGTCTCCCTTACGTTGAAGAGGTTGGACGATCAGTAGACTGAGGGAAATTCTCCATGGATTTCATGCTTGTACACAGCAATGTCGTAGGCTCAATGCAGATTCAAACCGCTTCAAGCTGGAATTGGCGATAGATTGAGCGCGCCTTTTCTTCTACTGTCCCAAGGTAGGCGTCATCGATCGCATTTCGATAGCTTGGTGTGAGGTTGCCACTGTATTTACCAAACGTTGCGGCAAATTGCCGGCAGTTTTCCTTGTCGTTGCCCGAGGCATACGCCTTTGTCTTTGCATCGGTGCCAGACTTGCGAATCTCTACAAATTTGTCACGGAATTTGAAATACGTCCCATCTCCGACAAACCGCACATCGTCAAGATTGGAAAAATCAAGCGACGGGAAGGTTTCCTCAAGGATTACACGTACTTGCTTCAAAACGATCCGCTTCTCACGCATGGCAATTGCGAGGCCAAGGAAAAAGAGATCGTTTTTGTCTCGCTTCATTTCTCCATCTAGTTTCGCTTGTTTGAGTTTCGCAGGATTAGGTTCAGATTCGTTGTAGTAAACTACATCTTCACGAATGTCGTATTTCCCGACAATTGAGTTCTCGGTATAGAGCATCTCTAGGTAATCGGACAGGTGAAAACTCTTCGCTTTGCAATGTGCGGCTAATGCCGCAACGAGGACCATCGACTCTCCCGCGCTCTTTTCACGCATGGCGATTGCGGTACGCCCATTTTGACTCTGAATCAATTCCTCCGATCCGGTAATCATTCCTCCGCTCTCCTCGCCTCCGAAAAGTAGACGGGGTTGAACGCCAAGATTAATCGGTTCACCGTAAACATCCTTCACGACGACAGGTTTATCAGGCGAATTCGACAGTTGCCTTTCAACCTTTTTCATGATTGCTGCGATTTCTTTGAATCCGACCGGAACATTTATGACTTTGACACCGTTCCTATGCGCCCATTCGTCCCATGCAATTGCGGAGGGTGTTGTTTTAATGATGAAGCGCGGGTGGGCCTCCCATACCCCTATGGTTTTCAACTGGTTCGCATAGAAGTTCATATTCATCAAGAAAGATTGGTTGGGTGTATAGATGCTCAGAATCCTGCCATTGCCAAGATCCAAAGATTCAATCCCAATTCTCTCCAATTTGCATTTGCGATCAGTACTCTCAATTTCGCACACAATCAGTCGGTCACCATCCGGGTCCGTCACTTCAATGAGTGTTCCCATAGGCTCCCTCTTCAATTTTGTTCCGTAGTCTGCCGTCTTCACGACTTCAAGGATACTGAAGTCGCAGCCAAGATCGAAATACTCCTTCTCTCCCGATTTCGGGTTGTAATTGAGTTTTCCGATATTATGGTAAAGCGGATCTGCGTCAACATGGAGCCACTTCAATGAATCTGTAACTTGCAGCCGTTCAAAGATTTCGCGCATTGTTTGGTACATGCACCCGCCTACGCAGTCAATGACGATTCGGGGTTTTATCTCACGGATAAGATTTAGGTTGGCATCGTTTGCGACTCCGTTGCGTAAGTAATCAACGTAAAGGCTTACACCGCCATCAAATTCGTCAAGGTAGTCAAAATCAATATTTTCGTCATTTGAAGCGCTAAACTGTATCGAGTACCCTTCGGATTCCGCCGTCTTTAGGATTTTTTCAATCTTGTTGACAAACTGAAGGGATTCTTCAGACAGATATTGACTTCCTTGGTTGTTCAAGTCTTTGGTTGCGGTCTTGGTGCTCACAGAATGGCTTGAGGTTACGTGTTCGCCGCCATCGAGATCCAGTACAAAAATCAGGAACGATACCATCCAAATGGGAATTGGCGCAAAATGTTTTGGTATAAGAGTCTGAATCCCCTGAGCGGCTTGAATGCGAGAAATTAATTCGACATATTTTTTTGAGTTGTATCGGACTTCGCAGCCGGCAATCTTCTTAAGTTGTCTACATTGGAAATGTTCTTTTGCAACCAAGCTCTTTCCGAGAGTTGCCAATACAACGCCGACTTGGTTGATTGGGAATCGCATGTCCCACGGATAAAGCACATTTTGTGGACCCCGAATACCACCGGTTGACGCCTGAGAATCTCTTTTATAGTTGCGGAACCATTCCCAGAGATTTAGCCGATCGATGCATCCGGCATCCAGATAAAAGGTGAACTCCCTAGTCTCGTCCTGTGGGAACAACGGTGTTCTCCAGGTTTCGGGTGTGTTGGCTTTGACGGCAGAAAGCAACATCCTTTCCGTTTGATTGCGTAGTTGGATGAAATATTCGTCAATCGGAATAATCATGAACTGCTCCGTTTGTCATGGTGGTGTGCCATTCTGTCAGTCTCTTGTTTCTATCTGTTGCAAAGGTAAAGCGAAGTGGAATACAGATCCTTCCCCAAGAACACTCTCCGCCCAAATTCGCCCATCGTGTTGCAGAAGAATATGTTTTGCAATCGCTAGTCCCAATCCTGTTCCACGTACCTCAGATGAACGCGCCTTATCCACTCTGTAGAAGCGTTCAAATATCCGTGGTAACATGTCGGATCGTATTCCAATGCCAGTGTCTCGAATGTGTATTACGACCTCAGATTCACTCATGCTGGACGAGACAGTAATTTTACCGCCCGGAATAGTGTATTTAATGGCATTGTCAATCAGATTAGCGAATGTTTGTTCCATAAGCCGTTTATCTGCCATTACCGGCGGCAAGTCATCGGGAACTTCCCAATCGAATGTGAGTTTGGCGTCATCGAACACTGGACCGAATAAATTCAGAAGGGGCGCCCGGAATACTCCAAACTCACAAGATTCGAGGGTAAGGGTAGCCATTCCAGATTCTAGACGAGAGAGATCGAGAAGGTCTGTTACAAGTTGTGACAGTGCGGACGATTGTTGAAGAATTTTCTCGACAAAACGCCGGTTTGTACTTGAGTCGCTTAAGGCACCGGTTAGCAATGTCTCGGCGAATCCTTGAATTGAGGTAAGCGGCGTCCGTATCTCGTGAGACACATTGGTGACGAAATCCACTCTCACGCGCTCCAATTTTCTCAGTTGACTCACATCGTGAATCACCACTAGATATTCGTCTACAACAGGAACAGCCGTAATTTCTGTTTCTCGTTCTGCAGTTCCCACCATCTTGAGCTCGGCAAACGCGGATTCTCTTGTGTCCTGACTTTTCGTCAGGAGTTCCTGTAATCTTGGATCTCGGATTATTTCAATAAGAGGATTTCCCCGATAGTCGGCAGAAAGATTTAACATCAGAACTGCTGCCGGGTTCGCGTAGACAATAGCAAACGTCTCATCTATCAATAGCACGCCTTCGACCATGTTCGCCAAGATTGTTTCCAATCGATCCCGTTCCTGAGAGATTTCATGAATCTGGTGTTTGACGCGATCTGCCATTTGGCTAAAATGCTGGGTAAACCGTCCAAGCTCGTCTGAAGAGTTGTTTGAAACCTGAATTGAAATCCGTCCATCGGCAATCAATTTTGCCGTCCGGAGAAATCTACGAATTGGACTTGTGACTATCTTCGCCGCAATTAGACCGAGCATCAGTGTCGAAACCAATCCAACGACAATCGCGGGAATATAGGCTGATTTAAAGGGCGCAACAAACTCTTGCACGCCTTGCGTAGGTAGCACAACCCGGCATACTCCAATTAACCGATCTTCTCGCAACACGGGCATTGCAAGATAACTCATGTTGGTTCCCTGGGTATCATTGTATAGCGTTACATCGCCGCTTCCTTCCGCTAAGACAGCTTGTATTTCAGGTCGATTTTGGAGATTATCCATTTCCCTCAAATCATCTTCATCGTGCGCGGTATCGCCCCAAACGGTGCCTTCCAGATCAACGAATGTCAAGCGTGCGAAATTTTCCGTGTCAAGTTCATCAACGAGCGCATCTACCGTGCCATAGCTGAAATTCGTCGGGAGCGTAATGCTTAGATCTTTAGAAATCATGCGCGCTTTCAATTCTAATTCCGGTACAGTTTGTTCAGCAAACATCTGCTTTAGTGAGTGATGTAGGTAGACCATTGTCACAAGCAGTGTCGCCAGTGAAATTAGAACGTAGCTCAGAATTAGTCGGGTGCGCATTCTTGTAACCTTTTTGCTATTTGTGTGAACAGATTGTCATCTTATCACACCTGCCTTCTTCATCGCCATTCAAATACGATAAGTCACTAAAAAGCCAATGAAATGTCATATAACTGTAACATTTCTAGCCTATATTAACATTTATGATGTCGAAGATTCTAATCGTTGAAGACGAACCCGATATAGCCGAATTGTTGGCGTATAATCTACATCAGGCAGGCTTTGAGACGATAACGGCAATTAATGGCGAAGACGCCTTCCGACAAGTGAATACGCGACTTCCCGACCTAATTCTATTGGATCTGTTACTTCCCGGTATGGACGGGCTAGAAATCTGCCGGATGTTAAAACAGAATCTTAAGACAGCAGACATTCCCGTGATTATGCTGACCGCAAAAGGAGAAAAAACTGACAGAATTGTAGGTTTGGAACTGGGGGCGGATGATTACATAACCAAACCTTTTAGTCCCAGAGAGGTAGTACTGAGGATTCGTGCCGTCCAACGCCGTATGCAAGGTGCCGGGGCTCGCGCGGCAGCGAAACAACTTAGGATACACGACTTGGTGATAGATTTAGACAAGCATCAGGTGTTCAACGGTAAGGAGGAGGTGGATTTGACCGCCACGGAGTTCAAACTTCTTACATTGTTGGCGGGCGCGCCCGGACGTGTTTTTACACGTGATCTCCTGATGAATGAACTTTGGGGGGACAACTATTTTGCCGTGGATCGCACGGTAGACACTCACATCAGTCGCCTGAGACGCAAATTGGGCGAACTAAACGGCGCTATAGAAACCGTACGCGGAATCGGCTACCGATTCAAAGAATAACGCAAACTGTTTGGTTTGCTCAATATCGTTGAGCGGCTTTAACAACCCATGATGCGGTTGATTGTCGCGACTTTACCTAGCGGTGCCTCCGAAACTCATTTTTTGCTTCTGGAAATCCTTAAATTCGTCACGAACCGTCCCACGTTAATTTATCACATACCCTCCTAATTGACTTACCTTAAAATACCTGAAAAAAGCCCAGCGGCTTCCAGGTATATCTGAGAAAATGCCGCGATTAAACATTGCGTTGCCGGTTCACTCGGTTAAGTGGATGTAGCCTTGTTAAGGACACCTGTCAGGGTTTGGCTTTTTGTTCCTTTGTCACCTCCAAAATGATATAATATTCTCCGCGTGATGCCATCGCGATCACCGTCAACCACGGACGACCATGTTTTCTTTCTTTTTGCGGCCGAATCATGATTGAATCAACCCGATAACCAGATAGGTCATTTCCCAAATAGGTGGTGCTTATGGGGCGTTTTGATGATTGTCTGAACTGTGATTTATGAAATTATGGGATCTCCCTGATTGTCAGTGGCTATAGTCGTTGCAATCAATAATTGCACATGTGGGATTGGATTGGTTCGATTTGCAGTAGCGCAAAAATTAGTGCGCGTCTTCTGTAGGAGCAAACTTTGCCTCGCGACAGTAGGTCGCGATCGGGATAAGATACCTATCGCCCTCGCTACCCACTCGGTTGATCGCTCTTACGAACTGAAAACGTTAGTCTTAGATGTAAAATTTTCATTGTACCGAGGTTTATAGTCAATTCCATTCATATTTACACATGCTTCGGTAGGTGCGGTTTCCAACCGCACCTTCGAGACTGTATAAATACCGGTTCGGTTAGGAAACCGAACTTACCGCAGTGTGTAAATTATTATTGGATTTACTATAGAGTGGAACGGGCGGATGGTGTATAGAGGATTTCCGAGGAAGTAAGCGCAAAATAATGAACATGAGCTTGCCAGATGGACGCGATGGACGGAAAATCATCGGCGACCTAGCGAACCATTATTTGCTGAGACAGGAGCAACCTAGAGCTAAGAACGTAGGGATATACGATACCTTTGATTGGCGCTTGTTTGAAAAATCTCTTGTGTTGTATAGTTCCGAGGGTGAACTGATTTTGCACCGGTTGTCCGATTATAAGATTGTTCAGCGCACTAAAGTGAGTTCATTTCACAATTTTGTGTGGGATTTTCCGGACGGCAGTTTGAAAACATTGCTTACGCCCATTGTTGAGATGCGCAGACTGCTGAAACTTACCGAAATACGTTCTCAATCCACTGTCTACCGGATTTTGAATAAAGAGCGGAAAACGGTGGTTAGGCTGAACTATGAGGAAATCCGTCGAGGTGCTCAAGCACGGCATCGGACATCATGCGTCCATCTTCACGTTGAACCGGTTAGAGGGTATCCGAAGTATTATCGAACTACGGTGGCACGGCTTGGAAAAATGGGGTTTGTGCAAATCAAACCAGAGACAATATACTTTGAGGCACTGAAAGAGCGCAATAAAACTCCCGGCAAATATTCCTCCAAATTGAAGTTACAACTCCAGCCTGAGATGCGTTCAGATGAAGCCGCGAAGATTATCTTGCGTTCTCTATTTGGAATTATGAAAGTCAATGAAGATTATATCGGCGAAGATCTTGACACAGAGTTCTTGCACGATTTTCGGGTCGCCGTTCGACGCACTCGCGTCGCGTTGAGTCAAATCAAGGGGGTTTTCCCAGCAGACACCACCAAGAAATTTCAGAGAGATTTTGCTAGTTTGGGGAAACTCTCGAATGAGTTGCGGGATTTGGACGTTTATCTCCTGAAAGAGAGTGCCTACAAAAAAATGTTGCCCGATAGCTTGCGCGATGAGATTAATCCCTTGTTCGAGTTTCTAAAAAACAAGCGATCGACAGTATTAGGGGATGTTAAAAATGGTTTGTCCTCCCGCGAATCTGCCAAAGTTTTTCGGACGTGGGAAAACTTCTTAGATGAGCCACCGGAAGGCTCTCCCACCGCACCGAATGCAGAAATTCCCGTTGTTAAGCTTGCCCGCAAAAGAATCCATAAGAGATACATCAAGATTCTAAGAACCGGTGCTCAACTCCTTGAGGAAGCCAACGGTGAACGGTTACATGCCTTAAGAATTGAATGTAAGAAACTCCGGTATCTGATCGAGTTCTTTTCCAGTCTATTTCCCGACAAAAAAATCTCGTTCTTGATTAAAGAACTAAAGACTTTACAAGATAACTTGGGTGACTTCAACGATCTGTGTATTCAACAAGCGTATCTTCGGAAAACAGTCGACGAGTTACCCATAGCCGACCATCAAGCTAAAATGACCACATTGGCAATTGGAAGTTTGATTGGAAACCTAGAAGAACAGACTCAAGCGGTCAAAGGGTCGTTTTCCGAGATTTTCACCAGATTCGCTTCGCCTGCACATAGAGGGTTATTCCATGAGTTGTTCAAGTCGACAAAAGGCAGGGCGACTCCATGAAGATTTTGGCTATATACAGTAATAAGGGAGGAGTCGGTAAGACGACAGCAGCTGTCAATCTGTCTTTCTTGGCGGCGGAAGCAGGACTGAAAACTCTCGTCTGCGATCTTGACCCACAAAGTTCGGCGAGCTATTACTTTCGGGTCAAGCCCAAGTTGAAGAGAAACGTGAGAGGATTCCGCAAGGGTGGAAAAAACATTGAAAAAAGCATTAAGGGCACAGATTATGGGAACCTAGATATTCTACCAGCGGATTTTACACATCGAAATCTCGCATCAACGTTCAACAAATTAAAACGACCGAAGCGAAGGCTAAGTCGAGTTTTGGATCCTCTACGCGCCGAATACAACTTAATTATGCTGGATTGCCCACCATCAATCGGCCTTTTGGCGGAAAACATTTTCAATGTGGCCGATTACCTTCTTGTGCCCGTGATTCCGACAACACTGTCTCTTCGGACGCATGTGCAATTGCTATCGTTTCTCAAAAAGAAGGGATACGACGCAGACAAGATTTACGCCTTTTTTTCGCTGGTTGACAAACGCAAGAAGATGCACAAGGAACTCATGGCGACTACTTCGAGACAATTCAAAGGTGTTTTACACAGTTCAATCCCTTCGTTGTCAAACATCGAAAGAATGGGGATTGAAAGGGAACCGGTCCCGGCTTTTGCGCCAAGATCAGTAGCAGCAAAGTCTTATCGGGATTTGTGGCAGGAGGTAAGAGCGACCCTATTGGATTAGACGAAATTTTTGGGTCGGTGTCACACGAAGATGGTTACTACCAGGTCTTCTAACTCTATTTGAAGAGAGCTTGTCGTATCTGTCTCACAGATTGACGAAGGCGATTTTCATTTTCAACGAGCGCAATTCTAACATAACCCTCACCATTGTGTCCGAATCCCGCCCCGGGTGACACGCAAACTTCCGCTTCGTCGAGCAGTTTCATTGCGAAGTCCATTGAACTTAGATGACGATAGCGATCAGGAATTGGCGCCCAAACAAACATGGTCGCTTTCGGCTTTTGTACTTCCCATCCAATCCGGTTTAATCCATTGACCAATACGTCTCGCCGTCGCCGATAAATCTCGGCATTTTCCTCTACCATGTCAGATGGGGTCCTCAAAGCCATAATGGACGCCACTTGAATCGGGGCGAAAATACCATAGTCGTAATAGCCTTTGATGCGCGCTAGGGCCTCAATGATATCACGGTTGCCAACCGCAAATCCGCACCGCCAACCCGCCATATTATATGATTTTGATAAGGAGAAAAATTCGACGCCGATATCCTTTGCACCCTTCGCTTGCAGCAAGCTTGGCGCTTTGTAACCATCAAAGACGATGTCGGCATAGGCGAGATCGTGTATCAGGACGATGTCGTGTTTTTTAGCAAAGTGGACAATTTCCTCAAAGAATGACAGGTCCACCACCGCACCCGTGGGGTTGTGAGGAAAGCTAAGGATTAGCACTTTGGGGCGGGGCCAAATGTCTCTTGCGATCTCGGTAAGACTGGGAACAAACTCGTTTTCTTCACGTAATGGGATACTGACCACGCTTCCACCGGCGAGAGCGACACTGTAGATGTGGATTGGAAAGGTCGGATTTGGAACAAGGGCAAGATCACCCTGGTCTATCAGTGCCAGAGCTAAGTGGGAGAGCCCCTCTTTTGTACCAATTACGGAAATTGCCTCATGTTCAGGATCGATTTCCACACCAAATCGTCGTTCGTAATGCCAAGCAACTTCACGTCGCAGATTGAAAATTCCCCGCGATATCGAATAACGATGGTGTCGTGGCTCTCGTGCGGCCTCACATAGTTTGTCTATGATGTGTTTTGGGGTTGGTTCACTCGGATTTCCCATACCCAGATCGATGACATCAATGCCTTGTCGCCGTCTTTCATGTGTCAACTGCTTAAGTTTGCCAAACATGTATGGCGGCAATCGATTTAGTCGTTTGGATAGGAAATTCATGGTCTGTATCCAAGTGGTACAGCTTGAGGCGTTTCTCTGATTAGCTGCGTTTCGGTATTGCTACGCTACCAGCCGCCGCTTTGTGCGCGTATCGTGTGGTTTCGGGAAGCCGAAAGGTCTTGCAGCATCTCAGCGTCAATCCGATGGCAGAATCCAGTGATATCCGATGACCAATTGAGACGTATACGACGCTGGTATCACGTCTTGTGCGGACCGCCGCTCCAATCACCTCACCACTGTCCCACAGATATTCGTGGGAACCCTTCTGGCTATCGGGTTCTATGTGTTCACCGCATAAGCGTGATTTTGCACAGCCAATCGTGGGTGTGTCCAAAATCAAGCCCAAATGGCAGGCAAGTCCCAATCGTCTCGGATGAGCAAGCCCTTGACCATCGGCAATGAGGAGATCCGGTTCTGTTCTTAGCTGGTCAAAGGCTTTGAGGAGTGGTGGAGTTTCACGGAATGACAACAGACCTGGAATATATGGAAACCGGACAGGACTTTCTACAATAGCCCCGTCAATAGGCTCTAATCCAGGAAAATCTAACACAACCACCGACGCACAGGCGACCTCTTTTTTAAATCCGAGGTCAACGCCCGCAACCGTTCGGACCCCCGCCAATTCGTCGGTGTGTATTACTGACTGGCGGAGCCTGTTCTGAATGTTACGTGCTTCTTCTGGCGAAACATCCCATGAGTGAAGTTGGCGGTACTGCATTTAGGAGTTGTAATTACGATTTGACAGCCAGCCTTCTCACGATATAAGGAACGCCCATCGAAAGATCTGCGCGACGCAATGGGAGGAAATAATCTCCAACATTAGGTGTCAAGCGTCTTCGCAACCTTCTGTTTTAACCGGTTTTTCGACATTAACTGTAGTCCAGCGAATATTGACGTTAAGAAAATGTATCCGCCTGCAATCCCCATAAGTGAACAAGCAACTCCGAGCACAAATTCGATTCCATTAAACATTGGTTCTATCTCCCAGCATTATACGATATATCAGGAATATAAGGATGTATAAAAAAATTTTCGCGCTGTAACTATATCGTGAAGAGATATACGATAAATCTTTGACTAGGTTTCAGCAGAAACAGGCGCATCTGAATAATTGATTTGCGCAAGATAAATGCCAAATCGTATACACCTAAAAAATTCACTATATAATTGAAATGGGAGAAGAATACTTGGTTGGAAATCGCTTGCGAGTGTGTTGTCAAAGCCGCACTCTTGGGAATCCGAGAGCGACTGTGTTTCCGCTGTTACACACTTCTTTAAGCGGTAATGCAAGGAGGGTTACTCTTTAACCGAGCTGCACTAATTCAAGGGTGATTTCATCGGGATCAAGAAAATAAACACATTTCACAATGGTGCCGGAATCGGTTCCCGTGATAATCGGCTCGGACTTGAACTTGACGCCTTTAAGTCGGAGGTCATGGTAGGCGGAGTCTATGTTTTCGACAACGAATGCGATGTGGGCACTTCCCGTGTCGCAGGTGCGTGTTTTCAATGGCTCTCCGATTGGTGAGAGGTACTGAATGAGTTCGATCAGCGAGCCACGCACACTCAGAAAGACAAATCGCAATTGTGCGTCTGGGATGCGGGTTACACTATGGCTATCGGATTCCTGAATGACAACATCGGAAAGAACGTGTGCGCCAAGGATTTCAGTGTAGAAAGTTAGGGACCTATCCATGTCACCGACGGTGAGACTGACATGATGGACGTCTTTGATGATCATTGCGCACGTATTTGTCATTCGGTTTCAGTGTTGGTCTGAGCTGAATTCCTTTGCCGATTTAATGTAGCCGGAGATTTCAGCTGGCACCAAACTATTGATTGAAGCACCACACTGGAGGTGCGCGCGGATAGCAGTTGAGGAAACATCGGAATACGCGTTGGACAGTTCGATTAGCTTGATATTGCACGCGTAACGCCTAAGTTCCGGTTTCGAAAGGAATTTTCGAATCGCATCTGCGTTGTATTCTTTGCGGTTGGCGGTGATGAAACTACATTGATCAAAAAGAGGTTTTAATTCGGCGTGCATGTTGGTGTAATATTTGGAATCAAAAAGGCGAACCAGAGTGTCAATACCGGTTATGAAAACGCATGAGGTTTGTGGCGGATAGGTCGTTTTGATGGCTTGAAGCTTGTCTACGAAACGCCCATGGCTGCAAGCTGCCACGGAGAAATCGTCCCTCTGCGTCGCATACATCTTAAGCATGAGGAGGCGGTCCGCAAGAGAGAAACCGAACACACTTTTATCCACATTGGATTTGGCTAAGCATAGCAGAATCTCTTCAAGATTGAATTGTTTTTGAGATTCCTCTATCATTTTTACGTGCGCGACGGTAAGAGGATTGAAGGATCCTGAGAATATACCTAGCCGTCTGCCTTCGCTTTGTATGTGTCTAGATGCCCGATGCACGAGTGCGACTTTCGGGTTGCCATCGGAATCGAGCCGGTCGATTATGGCGCTGAGGTCGTGGTATTCATCTGTCAGTTGCAGTTCCTGAGCGAGATTCACGCATAGATTCCTTAAGAATATAGGCATAACAACATCGTCGTATTAGAAAACAGAGCACAGTTTATTGCCAAAAACTGACCAATAAAGATTTTAATATTTCAGCATTCTAGCAAGGGTACGGGAACGTGTCAACGCAAAATGGGGATTGACATGTTGTACAAAAAATTGTGATAATAAAAGGGAGGGAGATCGCGAATCTCCGACCAAGTTATGTAGCACTCCCGGTACCAAACTCCCGTCATAATTGAGCCGACATGACTCGCTGAGTTGTTGGCTCGCACTCCGTCTAACCTTAGTTCGCGGTCAGCATGTGTAGTCCATGCGATTGCCAATGGTTTATCGGCACAATTACCGGAACACAAGCGATTCGTTGGACATTCTTGGGCGCGGCGCGATATGAAAACATAACGTGAAAAAACTATGTCATCCAAGATTCTTATCGTAGAAGACGATCGTAACATCGTAGAGTTGTTGACGTATAACTTGGAACAAGAAGGTTTTGACGTACACGCAGTACTTGATGGTGCCGATGCACTTCAAAGCGCGGTAGCAGACGTGCCCGACCTCATCATCTTGGATTTAATGCTTCCAGAGATAGATGGGCTTGAGGTTTGTCGATTACTCAATCGTAATTCCCGGACGGCTGCGATTCCAGTAATCATGTTAACGGCAAAAGGCGAGGAAGTTGATCGCATTGTCGGGCTTGAGTTGGGGGCTGACGACTACATCGCCAAACCGTTTAGCCCACGAGAGGTCGTGTTACGGGTGCGTGCTGTGTTACGCCGTATTGCATCTCGAACGAATGAGCCTTCAAATCAGGTTGAAGTGCGCGGTTTAACGATAAACTTTGACAAACATTTGGTGCGCAGTGCGGAAGGAGAAATTGACCTTACAGCCACCGAGTTCAAAATGCTGACACTGTTTGCACAGGCGCCTGGTCGGGTGTTCACCAGAAGTGTACTAATGGACGTGATTTGGGGGCAGGATTATTATGGCGTTGACCGCACCGTGGATACGCACGTCAGTCGCTTGCGTCGAAAGTTAGGACACTTTGGAGAGCATATCGAAACGGTTCACGGAGTGGGTTATAAGTTTACAGGATAAGGAAGGAGATGGAGGCTCTCTTGATGGCCGAGGACTTCCAAACTTAGGCAGTCGGTTCATAGTGGCACAATTGAAGGGGCGAGTATTGCCTGCGACAGTAGGTCGAGATCAGGAGAGAAATCTCTATCGCACGGGAGTTACTATGAGATTCCTATCGCCTTCACTATGGAATCTACTATCGCGCTCATTGCCCATTCGCTTGATCGTTCAGTCGATCACTCGTAATCCACTCGATTGATTCTATTCGGTCACTTGATCGCACCTACCGAAACATGTGTAAATATGAATGGAATTGACCATTGGGAGGGGAGCGAGTCAGTCCGTCATCTACGTATGGCGGAGAACATCGCCCTTAACCAAGTAATAAACTTCTTCGCTGATATTGGTTGCCAAGTCACCGATTCGCTCCAGATGACGAAAGAGCAATAAAATACTGATACCCGGACGCACTAGTGCGGAATCCTCGGAAAGGCGAAGCAAGAGTTCCTGGACAGTACGTTTATAGATTTCATCTACTTGTTCATCGCGCTCTCGAACTGCTTCGGCTAAGTCTGCATCTCGATTTACGAAAGCGTCGAGTGCATCTTTTGCCATGTCGCGCACGATTGTTGCAACACGAGGCAAGTCGATGAAGGGTTTCACGGGCGGGTATTCCAGTAACTCAAGACTGCGTTGGGCGACATTAACCGCTTTGTCGGCCATCCGCTCGACATCATGATTAATCTTGAACACCATGCTTAAGAGTCGGAGATCCGATGCCGCAGGCTGATGGCGCGCTATGAATCGGATACAAGATTCCTCAATCTCATTCTCAAGAGTGTTGACTTGATCATCACTCTGAATCACGGCCGACGCCAACTCTCCGTCGCGATTTAGAACGGATTCCACAGCATCTCTCAGCATACCTTCCGCCATTCCACCCATTCTAAGTAGTTCTTGCTGAATTTCTTTCAGTTCTACCTCAAAATGACGTCGCATTGATGTTCCCTTCCTCTCAAAATCTGAGTGAGTTGTGCAGTGTAGTTCATCTACATAACCAAGCGAACACGGCTAATCGAAAATCTATTGAGCGTTTTGCTGTCTGTTAACCGAACTTCCCGGTCACATAGGCTTCGGTACGATGGTCACCGGGATTTGTAAAAATCTTGTCGGTTAATCCGAACTCAATTAATTCCCCAAGGTAGAGAAACGCCGTATAGTGTGAAACTCGTGCGGCTTGCTGCATATTGTGTGTTACAATCAAAACAGTGTAGCTATCTTTTAACTCCAGGATTAACTCTTCAATCTTCGCAGTAGCGATTGGATCGAGCGCCGAACATGGTTCGTCAAGCAGGAGCACTTCAGGCTCAATTGCCAATGTTCTTGCGATACACAGCCTCTGCTGCTGTCCGCCCGAAAGAGCATACGCGTTATCTTTCAACTTGTCCTTTACCTCGTCCCACAGTGCGGCTTTCTTAAGACTATCTTCCACAATCGAATCTAGTTGGTCTCGACTTCGTATACCCGAAATTCTCGGACCATATGCGATGTTATCATATATTGACTTAGGGAAAGGGTTCTGTTTCTGGAAAACCATGCCCAGCCTCAAACGTACCTCGACCGGATCAATAGTAGTAGAATAGAGGTCCTCACCTTCCAAGAGAATGTTTCCTGCTAATCTGAAAGAGGGGATAAAATCGTTCATACGATTGAAACAGCGGATGAGTGTACTTTTTCCACAACCGGAGGGGCCAATCAGAGCGGTTACCCTGTTTCGTTCAACATCAAACGATATGTTACTTAGAACCTGCGCCTCACCGTACCAAGAGTTGAGATCGTGGACACTGAGAATCACATCGGTTTTGCTGTATTTCTTCTTCTGCATGCTGAACTCATTGATACTGTTTTTGGTAGCGGTTACGCAAGAAAATTGCGAGTGCGTTCAAGAGGAGTGTTACCAACAAAAGAACAACAATGCCGGCAGCCGCGTTGATGTGAAACCCATGTTGCGGACGAGACACCCAATTAAAAATCTGAATAGGCAATGCAGTAAAAGGAGAGAGCACTCCATCGGGTACGAATGCAACGTAGGTCAATGCACCAATCGTGATTAACGGCGCGGTTTCCCCGATGGCACGAGAAACTGCCAGTATTATGCCGGTTAGAATGCCGGGAAACGCCAATGGTAATACATGGTCCTTTGTCGTCTGCCACTGTGTGGCGCCGAGCGCATAGGCTGCCTCCCGAATTGTGCCCGGTACGGCTCTAATTGCCTCCCGAGAAGCGATAATAACGATTGGGAGCACGAGTAGAGCCAATGTCAACGCTCCCGCTAAAAGGCTTCTTTCCAAACGCATTGCACGAACGAACAGTTCCAGTCCCAAAAGCCCGTAAATGATCGACGGAACGCCCGCTAGATTAGCTACATTCACCTCAATTATTCGGCTCAATCGGCTCGACTGATTGGTATATTCTTCAAGGTATACTGCAGCCGCAATGCCTATCGGTATGGCGACCACTGCAGTCAAGGTAATCAAATATACACTACCTACGAGAGCGGAGAAAATGCCAGCTTCCGCCGGCTTCCGGGAGGGAAAACTCGTCAAGAATTTCCAGTCAATCCGCGGTAGTCCATCAACGAGGGCATCAGCAATCAGCGCCCCAAGTGTAGCAAGCGCGATCACAACGCCAACTACCGCGACAACCTGGAAGAGACCGTCGCCTAATTTTTGTCGCCTAAGCAGTTTTCGAGTGTGTGCTGTCGAAATCATTCGTACTGCTCCCGGAATCGTTGGCGCATAAAGTCGCCGACAAGGTTGAGTGCAAAAGTCGATAGAAATAAGAGCATTCCGACCGCAAAAATCGTGCGGAATCCCAACGTTCCGGTCGGTGTATCCCCCAAGCTAATCTGAACGATGTAAGTCGTCATCGTCTCAATTGGCACCAAAGGGTTGAACGTTAGGTTTGGCATTTGCCCTGCGGCGATCGCCACAAGCATCGTTTCGCCAATCGCGCGCGAAATCGCGATGACGAAGGATGCGGTAATCCCGGAGAACGCTGCCGGCACGACGACCTGCCATGCCGTCTGAAGGCGTGATGACCCTAGCGCGTACGCCGCTTCACGTAAACCGCGCGGGACAGCATACATCGCATCTTCGCTTAATGACGAAACCAATGGCACAATCATAATTCCCATCACGATTCCCGGAGAAAGTGCGTTGAAGCCACCAAGCCCGGGTATCAGTTTTTGTAGCAGCGGTGTCACAAATAGAAGAGCGAAATAGCCGTAGACGATGGTCGGTACGCCCGCCAGGATTTCGAGCATCGGTTTTAAGGTTTGACGGAGGCGGACAGGAGCATATTCGCTTAGAAAGATTGCAGTCAATATTCCCAAAGGACCGGCGACCAAAATAGCGATCAGAGACGTAAGCGCAGTCCCCGCTACAAGTGGGAGCACGCCAAAGTGTTTCTTCACGAACAGAGGAGTCCACTCGGTGTCCGTGAAAAACTCAATGATGGAAACCTCCTTAAAGAATCCGATTGTCTCAAACAAAAGCACGCCAATAATGCCTACGGTAGTAAAAATCGAAAGCATTCCGCAGGCTAACAAGGCGGTTTCGATGAACTTTTCTCCTTTTCTGGATTTTCTTGGTCGGTTCATTATAGAAATCCTTCGGAGTCGGACATGTACGTCCCAGAATTAGCGGTTTAGTCGCATCACATCAAATTTATTCCGAACCTTGACCAAGCAGCTCCTCAACCGAAACACCTGTCTTGGCGCCCTTGCCACCAAACACAGAACCCGTCACGCGTTTTTGGAAGCGTTCCAGGGCGAGTTGATATGCCTCATCAGGCAGTGGGATGTAGCCCACTTCTTTCGTTAGGACATTTGCGTGTTTGAGATAAAACTCGATAAATTTTTCAACCTCGGGGCGTTCCGCCGACTTCTTACTCACATAGATGAATACCGGTCGGGAGAGGGGTTGGTATGTGGAATTCTTGACCGTTTCAAGCGAAGGGAAAATCGGGCCGTCACCGTTCTCCGCCTTGCCATCGTCTATGGGAACTAGCTTCAGTAATTCTTTATTTTCTTCATAGTATGCTAATCCAAAGAATCCTAGCCCATGCAAGTCGTTAGAGACGGCTTGAACAAGAACGTTATCATCTTCGCTGGCTACAAAGTCTCCACGACTCGCACCTTCTGCCCCATTGATGGCTTTCGTGAAATAGTCATAGGTGCCAGAATCAACTCCGGGACCTGCCAACGAAAACTTCTTGTCCGGCCATTCAGGTCGAATTTGATTCCAATGAGTGATCTCGCCCTGTGCGTCGGGTTCCCACAACGTTCTTAGTTCATCTACGCTGAAATAATCTACCCAATCGTTTTTCGGGTGCACTATGACCGCCAACCCATCATACGCGACAGGCAACTCAATATATTCGATACCGTTTTTCGCGCACAATTCGACTTCGCTCGGCTTAATTGGGCGCGAGGCATCGGAAATATCGGTTTCGGCGCGACCAAATTTCTTAAATCCGCCACCAGTGCCGGAGATTCCTACCGTGACTCTTAACTTGCGGTTCTCCTTTTGGAACTCTTCGGCTACTGCTTCCGTAATTGGATAAACCGTACTTGAGCCATCTACTCTGATTAACTTGGCGGAATATGCTGAACTAGCAACAAATGCGCCGACGAAGAGAACAACTAGTGTCGTTAAGGTGAATCGGTAAAGCATTATAAACTCCTTATGGATTTAGTGTTGAATGGAATGCGTGACGTCATTCACCGCGATTACCCATTTCATCTTCGATAGATTCAGATGGAAATCATATTGAGCGCTCGCGTCGGCTTCTCCACAAGACAACCCCTATTATATCACATGAGCGTCACGGATTAATCAAAAAACGTGTGCGGTACACTGTTCTGAATGCGAGAACAGCTAGAACCGCGCCAATGATCTGCATCAGAATGAACACCATCCCGTCGATAGGTTTCACACCCGCTGCCGAGTACGTGAACATTCGTGCAAGTGTGACCTGCGGGTTAGCAAACATCGTGCTTGATGTGGCAATCAATTGACCTCCGACCAGTAGTCCCACGACTATGGAAATCTTCTTGGACCGGCGCTGAACCAGCAAAAGAATCGTGAGAATGAGAATAAAGGTGCCAAGAATCTCAGCAAAATAACTTCCGCCCGCACGGGAAATCTCAGAGACAGCAACCACGTGAGGTATTTCGTGGTAGAACATCAAATGCGAAAAAATCGTGCCTGTCAAGCCGCCGGCGATTTGCGTGACAATGTAAAGAGCCGCTCGTTTCAAACTCATCGTACCGCAGATAACCGTGGCTAAGGTCACTGCCGGGTTGAAATGTGCGCCGCTCACAGGTCCAAATATTTCAATTAGTGCAAAGAGAATGGTACCGACGGCAAGGGCGTCGGCCAAAACAGCAAGAGCATTGCCAGCGTTCAAAACCTGATTAAAAAGTATAATCGGCGAAATTGCAGCCATCACGAGAAACAGTGAGCCAAGATATTCGCTTAGAATCTGTGTTGTGATTGAGTATTCGGCTTGTTTTTCCGACATCGTAATCCGCACTCCAGAATTGAGTGCTCGATTCAGGAAATCAAACGGAGTTGGAAACGATGAAGTAGCGTGTTCTCACCAATTTCACAATGCATACACCATTTTTGAAAAGAGGATAACATCCAATAAGTATTTCAATTCGTCCGCAACTGAAATACGATAGGAAGTTCTAATCGGAGCATCGAACCGTTCTGATCTTCTGGAAATGGTGGAAACGGAATGGCGTTTCGAACTGCGGCTAATGCAGCATTGTCAAGTGATTTGGATCCGGAAGACGCCACAACCTTGGCGTGTTGAATCGTGCCATCGCGGAGAAGTGTAAAGCGTACTTTCGTAGTGGCGCCATCCTCCGCATTCCGCACGGATGGCGGGTAGCGCTGCGCTCGTTTAATCCTTTCTCTGACCTGTTTCAAAAACTCCGTGAAAGAACCTCTAGTATTGCCTAAATTTGTCGAAAAAGTATTGACCGATTCAGGACTGAATGCGATTTCCGAGAACGATTGGGATTCGTCATATTTGCTGATGATTGGAGTTGTGTCAAACTTCGGCGGTTCAAATCTGGGAGCAACCGTAGCCACGGTCGCTTGGCGTTTCTCAAACAATGAACCTCTGACCAAGCCCACACTGCTAGGTCCATCCGTAATCGCCAAAGAGAGATTTCCTGCTGGAAGCGTAAATCGCTCGTTTCCGATGAACAGCCGTGCACTTGTAGCAATCGGTTGAGTCCGCGGGGCAGCAAGAGGGCGCAACTTCGGGGCTTCGGATTGACGCTGCTTTGGTTCGCGTTTGATGACTCGTTTGTCGGGAATCGCCTCCATCATGTCCGCTACCATGGAGTCGTCTTGCACCGCGATTTCTCGTACAATGTAGAATCCCGCTACAAATATTGCTACACCGTGAAGCGCTAGAGATACCAGTGCGGAAATGCGCCGTTTTGATGCATTTTTTCCTTTTGCCCCTGTACGTGGCGACGTATTCCGAATCTGTGTAACGGCTTCCTTGTATTCTGTTGAGTTTCCCATGGATGATGGTTTCTTGCTTGTTACATCTGAGACCGGTAAACCTGCAGCCCCTCGCCTCGCACGTAGCAGTTTCTTATACTGTTTTCTCTTTGTGGTTGCTTGATACTTCGATGTACCAGATGCCATGTCGTCACTCCTTATAACTGAGTAGTTTGTAACGCCCATCTTTCTCGACAACCGAGCCGAGAATCTTCAGTGTTTTTTGTTGACCGCTATTGTTCGTTATAGTTAATACCGTACCTCGTAGCAATTGGAAATCTTTGTACTCTTCGGTTTTCTGTTCAAAACCAAGCTTGACAAATGTAAGGCTATTTTCTCCATATCTTTTAACTAATCGCCGAACGGCTCGAGAGGATTTTGTATCCAGATTTGACCATGCAAAATCCTCCGGGTAGTTATGCGGCGGGCGGCTCGCCGAAAAGGCGGGCCATATCCATGAGAGATATTCTTTACGGCTTACCCTCAATTGGTGTAACCCGCTGAGATCGCCTTGGTTTAACGCTTCTACAACCGCCTGACCAATTTCGGATGGTGAGTTGAAACTGTTTTTCCACTCTTTATGTTCGCAACCGAGCAGGATGCTTGTCAGTAGCAAATAGATAAAAGAAACCCGCCATACCATAGCTATACCAACTTACGCGTGATTCTGTCGGGACATGCGAGAAAAGAAAGTATTGGGGCCGGAGTACGCTGATTTCAGACCCCGTATACTTTCACGAGCCGCCGTCTCAGTACATTTTTAATTCTGCGCTGTGGTTGTCCAATCCGCAGTCCAGTTGTCGTTGGGATCCACGCCGCCGATGAAATTCACGGGCGTAAAGAATCCATCGGAAGGCGGTCTCGCTACAGGAACCGAACCGTTCGTTGCGGGAGAACCGCTGCGTGGTCGGAAATCGGGGCTGTTCAGGTTGAACGGATTCGCCAACATTGGGTCAACCTCGGCATTGTTGAAGGCGGCATTCGACGCCCATGCGGTATCATCAAAGCCGTCGCTCTCTCCCGCAAAACTGCCGGGTTTGTTGCCAAAGAAGATGCTGTTACGCACCGAGAGTTTACCACTATTGGCTTGAGCGTATGTCGCGGCGTGGTTGATGTCGAGGCCCGATTCATTAAATCCGGTTACGATGAAATTGCGGTATGTTCCTGCCGCTCCTTCGCGGATTAGCATGCCGATGTCACTCTCAGGACCGTTGGGGTCTCCAACAAGCGTTGCGTTGTAAATAGTTGCATTAGAGCGTGGCAACGCTTCGTTGTTTTTGCTGCTGTTATCATTCTCAAATCCGTTGTCAGCATCGTCTCCACGCTGCTGGACAACCCAAAACTGTCCTTTCCCGGTCCAACCATCAGTCCAGTCAAATGAATCGTCACGCGAACCTGTAACGAGAGCGTATTTGATGTTCACGGTTCCGCCGAACATCTCAATGCCGTCATCTTGATTGAAGTGGACTTGAACGTGCTCGACCATTGTACCGGACCCTACTCCTTGGAATGCGATTCCGTTTAACTCATTGTCCGGGCTAAACTCAATTCCAGCCCATTCAACTCGCACATAACGGAGAACTCCGCTGTTGTCGTTAGGATCATTTCCGCCGAACGCACCTGTGTTTCCCTCACCCTGTGTTATTCCTTGGTTCGTAGGAGCGCGTCCATTGATAATCAAACCACCCCACTGTCCACGCTGGTGCTGACCCGGCAGGGCATCGCTCGTGAAAACTATAGGGCTAGCGGCAGTTCCTTCCGCCATCAATTTTCCACCTTGCGCGACGACGAGCGCCCCGGTTGATGCACCCTCGCCATAGATGGTTGTACCGGCTTCAATTCTCAAGATTGCGCCATCTTGGACAAAAACAGCACCGCGGAGTAGATAGTCGTTGTCTGCGAACAATGTACGATCACCAGTGATATTGCCTTCAAGAATGGCAACTTTCCGACCATCGGAGGTGGTGATGAATGATTCTTGGAAAACGTCTCCCCCATCCTCATCATCGCCGCAACCAAAAATGGTCAAACTAAATCCGATTACAACTGCAAGTGCAACATGCCGTAACATGCTTCTATTCATTTTACTGAAACTCCTTTATTTGTGATTGATTTAAAGACTATAACTCACTCCGAACGAGAAAGATCGCCCAGGGCGGTATCGAACATAGGTTTTGTCACCTTGTTTAAAGATGACATCGGGATCGAGCAGATTTTTGGCTGAGAGGCTCAACCTGTAATAGTCGGCAATGACTCTGCTGATTGTGGCATCCAGTTGAGAACGCGGCTGCTCGAAGACGTCGGGAATACCATGATTTCCTGCCTCGGCAATTCGGCGGCCGAAAATGTGGTATGCAATCGTACTGGAAATGCCCAAGTCTGAACTGTTGTAACCCAATGTTGCGTTGACGATGTAGGGCGACTGGCCCTGCAATGCTCGCTCAGAAGAGGTCTGGATGCCAACATCGGGCAATTCAACTCGTGAAGAAATAAAAGCAACGTTGGTATTAATCGAGAAATCGCGTAGTCCTGAATGGAGCACCCCCAATTTCTGCCGCAATTCCATTTCAAGGCCATAGTTGTTTGCGCCTAACGCATTGTCATAAGTAATACGCACCTCTGCCTGCGGCTCGACAATCTGTTCAATCGGCTTATGAAAACTCTTGTAAAAGACGCTAATGGCGATTACGCCTCCCAACTCAGGGAAGAGTTCCCACCGAAAGTCGTAGTTTTGTATCTGGGTGCGCTCGAGGTCAGGATTTCCAAATTCCGTCCTTCCGCCCACAAAATCCGTGAATTCGAAAGGTGCCAATTCGCGGAGATCGGGTCGCGTGATGGTGCGGGACCCGGCAAATCGGACGTTCATTCGCTCGGTTAAACGATACGTTAAATTCACACTTGGTAGGAGGTCGAGCGTTTCCAAATCGGCAAGGATTGGTGGGGCATTGGCGAAGAACGGATTGAATGTCGTGACGTTCTGGTCGGAAACTTCCAAACGTAATCCAGTCGCCAAACGCCATTTTGAAGACAGTGGCAAGTCGACCATCACGTAGTTAGCCACTACGCGGTCAGAGGCGAGATAGTTGTCATTTGCCCGTGTTGATTCGGTAAGTTCAAATCTCCGGGGAGCAATGTTCTCCAGCTTGAAAAGTTGCTCCGCTGGATCAGAAAGGTCGACAAATTGGTCGATGTTGTCGGACGGTAGAAAACGAAATCGTCGTGCATCGAAAGTACGGTTTCGATGTCGCCACAACGCTCCAAATTTGAACAACCCTTCGGCTCGGAACGGTACCTTCCAATCGACGCGACTACTGTACTGATCATCTACCAAGTCAAAAAAGAACCGACTGCCGCTATGTGTTACATCGCGAAAAACGAAGGTTCCATCGCCACGATCCTCGTAAATCATTTCACGATTATCGGGCTCGCCACGTGCCGCACGGGCATACGTTAGTCGCCAATCCATTGATATGTCAGGTTTGTCGTGGCTTTCAAGATCGACGTCTCCGAGGTCAAAGTCGTGTTGGCCACCGAGTTGACTAGAGAAAAGTTGTCGCTCTACATACCGAAGACGACCGCTCCGCATGTCCGTATTTCGATCATCGTTGAATCCCTCCCATATCCGCGTTTCATCGTCGCCTATATGGGAAAAGAGTGTCTGTAGACTCACCTTTTGGGTCGGAGAAAAGCGCATACTCGCATTGAGAACGCTCCCCCAGTTCACTTCATGAGAACTCTTTTCGGCTTGATAAGTTACCACAGGGGATAATTCGTCGTTCAGGCCTATCCGAAATGCGTTCCGCTCCTCGGTTCGATGGCTGTGTTTGTTACCATATGAAAGCACACCAAGATATCCGAATTCCTTACCAAACAGTTCCGTACTGTTGCCAACACTGAATTTGTGACTCTGATTGACTGGCGCCGTATTCCTTTCAGGGGTCCATACGTTGTTGAAGGAGCGCCCAAACGTCTGAATCTCCTCGGGACTAAACCCTGACACAGTGAATCGACCACGCTCTCGGATTGGAATGTCTCCCGCTTTTTCCACTATCAGTTCGGGTAGGTCGCGCCCTCCATCATCAAAGCCAAGAAAATCCAGTCTTCCTCCTGCATAAGTCAGAGCTTCTTCTCCGGTAGTTTGAGTGTTCATACTCGTAGACATTGATACGGACATTGTCAACGCTTCCGGGAAATCTTTGGTAAAAACCTGAACCGAACCTCCAGCGAATCCACCGGGTTGGTCGGGTGAGAAGGTTTTAACTGTTTGAAGACTAGACAGGAGGCTAGCGGGAAAGATGTCCATGGGCACTACGCGTCGGTTTGGCTCCGGGCTTGGAATTTCCACATTGTTCAGGAGGGTATTGCTATAGCGTTCCCCGAGACCACGAACAAACACATACCGTCCTCCCACGATACTAATCCCTGTAACACGCTTGATTGCTTCACCGGCGTCGGAGGCAGGAAGCCTACTAATCTCTTCTGTGCTGATGCTGTCCTCAATTCTGGAGCTCTGGAGCCGCTTTTCAAGAAGTCCACGCTCGGTTGATTGGCTTAGCCGAACCGGAAGGTTAATGGGGTTTAACTGAACGACTTGAGGGGCGAGCGCTATGCGAAGTTCTCGTGTGGGTTGTTCTTGCGCAACTAAGATTTCAGCTAAGAGCTGTTGATTGTAAAAGGGGATGGTTACCTTGATGTTGTACATACCTGCCGGTAGCGTGAATGAGAATCTGCCATCTTCATCCGTAGTTGTCTTTTCTGCTGTTCCGACAACTCTCACCACTGCTTCGGGTATGGGTGCGTATGTGTCAGCGTCTACCACAATACCTTCAACATTTGCATCTCCTTGGGCGAATGAATACTGAACTGATAATAACAGCGAGAGCCAAACCAATCGTAATACTAACCGCTTCATCTACGTATTATCCCTTTGTCGTTCCTTTTTTGATAGTTTCCCGTCTAGTTAACACAATATCATGGCGATAACATCTTTATTACTACGCATATATATTATATTTCAGCGATGTTACAAAATCGTGGCATTGATTTGACTTTTATATGTCGTTTTAATCTAATTTTCGATTCTGCTCAAGGGATTTGGTCGAATCCATTTATTGCCGCACATGCCATAACAGATGGAACAACACAACTTGAATCAGTTGAATTGGGTGGTCAAGTTGATTGAGACTACATATTTCGCTTCAAGGCAAGCTCGGCATGCGTGGTGGCAATCCACCGACCGTGATTGCTGACTTGACTGTTATTTCAAGGAAACGCAATTTGATTTTGAATCTGGTATGGTGCAATCTGGGGCGGCGAGTCTCCACGTATTGCCAACTGATAAAGAGTTACAGCAATCCACTTTTCAAGCTTGCTGTTCACTCGTGTCGACGATTAATTCACTCTGGTTGCGAGGATTGTCTCAAGCCTTAACTGCCAAAACTATAAATCAGAGATGTTACAGAATTGTGACATATTTTTTACTTTTTTATGTCTTACGATTCGAGGTAATGGTCGGTGGATGGATGCGTGGGAGTGCACATCTCACTCGAATAGGTGGGTTGTAACAAGGTCAAAACGAATTGGCGGTCGGCGATTCCGTAGTCATTTACGTTTACATATATGCACATTGACTGACTCGGCGTAACTTGCAATCTACCGGCTTATGAATTTTCCCTTGAATCAGGTCAGGGTGGAAGGGATTTATACCTAGATATACTATCGCCTTTGATATCCACTCAGGCGATCACCCTGTATTCAGTCTCTTAATTCTGACCTACGGGAACAAATAGGAATTCGGATAGGAAAATAAACCCGTGTGAAATTGTTTGTTGCAATGACTATAGCTATAAGTAGGATTGCAGCGAGGTCTCAATGGAGGTTCGGTTTGGGGCTGCTGTGCAAGTGACGGGTTGGAAATGGTGGGAGATATGAAGGGAGATTGATGATGTCCGATTAATCTCAATCGTCGGAGCTATCAAGAGCAATCGAAGAAAGGTCAGGCAACTAGGTTACTCCTCCTGTTAAATTTTGGAATCAACTGTGTGCCAAGGGCCGGTTATGGCAAGTGTGATTCCCGGTGTTTGAATGTTAACAAATAAGGTACTGCCATCCGGCGAGAATGTAGAGCCTGCAAACTCAAAGATGTTCTTAGCGTTCCGAGCAAAGCGGTATAATTTTCCCTCCGGCGTAATGCCGACTAGGAACTGTTCTGTTAATCCATCTTCACACACGATGAGGTCGCCCCACGGGGCGACGGTTAGGTTATCCGCGTTTTCCAGCAAATCACTGGTTTTAGATTCAACAAACAGTTCGAGTATTCCCGGGTCTTTTTCTTCGTCCGATGTGCCCTCGAAAGGACTTGGAGTGTATCGCCAAATCTGACCTTTCTTGCGCTCTCCTCCGTTTGTGCAGGCGAAGAAAATGACGCCATTACTGTACCACATACCTTCGCCGCGGGCAAATCTTGCCGCGCCCTTATCATGATATCCCTGTTTGCGAAGATCGTCTTTGGGAGATTCAGCATTCTGAATATCAACCCATTCCACGTTGAGTATTTCTCCAACCGGTATAGCGTCATGCGTCCATGGAAAAAACGTTTCCAGAGGGTTCCTCCAATTTCGAGTGTCGGCACTCTCCGAATCTCGAACCTTCAAAGCTTGCAGACGCCCGCCTTCCGTCAGTTTACCGCGGTGGCGCGGGATGAAGCGGTAAACGAGTCCGTCGCCGCGATCCTCGGTCTGATAAACAATACCTGTCTTTGCGTCCACGGCGACCGCCTCATGATAAAATCGTCCCATTGCTTTCAGCGGTATTGGTGTGACAAGCCCGGTAGCCAAAGCCGGCACCTCGAAGTTGTATCCGTGGTCTACTTCAAATGTGTCTTCAGCGTTCTGGACGCATTCCTCGCAGCTAATCCAAGTATTCCACGGGGTTGGTCCACCTGCACAATTACGCATGGTGCCCGCCAGACTAAGGAACTGCTTTTCCAATTCCTTTGTTCTGGTATTGTAAATGAGGGTGGTGGTGCCACCGAGAACTGGTTTAGTTCCATGACCGAGATCGTGGAATTTGTCACTGTTAATCCGGCTAACAAATTCGTTAGCATGACCGAAGGCTCCGGTGCGCTCGTCGGTTTCCAGTTCGTGGTTTCGGACGAGAATGGTTTTGCCATATGGTCCCGGAAAAGCAGCCATACCGTCATGACCGCCGGGCACCAAGAGCCTATCATCCATCGTTTCTCCGGTTTTAGAAAACACATGGTATCTGAAGCCTAAGGGGAGATCAAGAATTCCGGACGGGTCCGGTCGGAAACCGCCGTACGGCTCAATAAGGGATTCAACCGTCGGGTTAGTCATGAGTTGGCTGCATCCGAGGAATCCAAGCGTAAAGGCGGAAGATCCAGCCGTTAAACCTGTACGTAGAAACTGCCGCCTCGAAATGTTATTGGTCGACATTTTGATTCTTGCCTATCGCTGCAGGCTACATGAGATTTGATTTCAATCCCTGATTTTACGTACTTTCCTACTTAAGGACTAGCATTCGTCGAATGGCATTATACGTACCAGCTTGGATTTGGTAGAAATAGACGCCCGTAGCAACCTGTTCGTTGCGGATATTCCGTCTGTCCCAGTAGACAGTGCGCGAATAGTAAAGGCGAACATAGAAGGTTTAAGCGCAATCAAGGGAAAGATCACATACGAATCGGGGCGATGAGGAATATCACGCAAAACTCGGGAGAAAAATTTTTATGTGATGGCTAAACCTTTGAGCATGATTGTACACAGATAATACACATGCTACATGTCCTCTAGCCTTGTGGCTGGGAAAATCAAGGCAATGCATACCGCTTCACACACTAGAACGCTGACATTTAATCAGTTTGCGAAATTAGGGGAAACTCGATTGGAACATTATTGGAGGGATTTCTATAAACGAAAACAGATTTTTAAAAAGCAAGTATATATTCAGGTATATTGCGGATAATGCAGTCAAGCAATTCATGGAGATAGCCTGGCCGAGGTCGCAATTATCCAGTAGTTGAAGAAGTTAATGCGGTTTCTCTTCTCTAACCAGATGCTGAATCAAACTCCAATCCAACTCGAATAGCACTCCCCTCGCTGGCGAACGCAAAGGCTTCGTTGATTTGCTCGAAGGGGAAGGTGTGGGAAATAATCTTATGGAAAGGGTACTTGCTTTGGGTGCGACTTAGAAAGTCAAGAGCGCGACGGATAACCCATGGCTCGTAGACGATAATCCCCTGGATGGCTTTGCTGCAGCGTACTATATTACCCGGATCGATTTCCGTGGGTTGCTCCAGATTAATGTTTCCGACCCATAGGTAACGTCCACCCCATCTTAACATTTCGATGCCTTCAGAAAGCACCTTGGGGGAACCAACAAATTCGGCAATAACATCGGCACCGGTTCCTCGTGTATGATCGAGTACATACGCTACTCGATCCGCGGCAGCGAGCTCGTCAACATTGAGCAGATGGTCGGCGCCGAACTCGCGGGCAAGCTTCAGGCGCGCCGGAAATCGATCCAAAACTACCACCTGACCTGCTCCCATTTCCTTTGCCACCGCAGTAGCGTACAGTCCAAGGCCTCCCGCTCCTTGGATGACCACAGTGTCACCGAGGGTAATACCAACCTGGTCGAGTCCGTAAATAACTTGCGCCAAAGCACAGTTGACCGGTGACACCAAAGTATCGGGAAGTTCCGGTGGAACTTTGAAAATCCAGTGTCCAGGCTTCATGTAATAGTAGTCCCCGTAAGCGCCGTGAAAGTGTGGAGGTTGATCGCTTGATACACCGATCCAGTCTCGATACCGCTCAGGGCAACCGGGTTTTCCGCTTAGACACATCCAGCACTGATTGCATGGTTTGAAGTATGAATAAGCGATACGATCTCCTTCCTCAAGCCGCTCTCCCGTACTGTCGACTTTCACGTTTTTCCCTAATTGTTCAATGTTACCTACCATTTCATGGCCCAACACTTGCGGAATGCCTCGCGGAATTTTGGAACCGTGACCTCGCCAGATATGCAGATCGGATCCGCAAATGTTCGCCATACGAATCTTCACGAGGAGGTCGTCATGCGCGACGGACGGCACTGGATACTCTCGGAATTCGAGCGGCACATTGGGCTGTGTAAATACTGAGACATTCCCGGTTTTCATTACACAATTCTCCTAAAAGGTACAATTATCGGTCACTATTGATGTTTTCGTATGCACGAGCAAACTATTCGGCGTATTCGTCGAAATTGACAACCTTCCATCGTCCATCAATTAATTCGGTGAAAATGATAACATTTCGGACCGGACTTGATGATGCGGTGTTCTTTATTGTCAATCGATAATTAAAAAAGGCCTGATTTTCTTCATGGGACTTCTGAGAGAGTTTCTCGAAGATAATTTCCGGCATCTCTGCCGGAAGCTCACCTTGACGGCGTGCACCCCGTACAAGTGCAATTTCGTCCTTCAGTTTTTCCGTGGCGAGCGAGTCACATAGGCGTAAGGCAGCCTCCTGATCCGCGCGTTGGTAGTAGTTGTGAATAAAGTCTCCTGCAACGTGCTCTGGCGTGTTTCGATCAGAGCATGCTGAAATGAAGAAAAAGAGGCATAATGAAATTGTTCGCTGCTTTCCCACGAAGGCGCCTTCCATCATTTTAGCGAATACTTCGCGATTTGCGGTTCGTCGTTGCGCTTAACCCAAATTTGGATCGAAATTATAATGGCAAGATTGAATTGTGTCAATAACTGATTATCATGCTCCCGGTGGTCTTAGAACCTGTTTGAAAAGTCATTTGATTCGGTTTCGCATCAAGTAAATGGAAGCGATGTATATCATAGTTTCAGCAGTCTTAGGATAGCGTTCATAATCCAAAGTCAATCGGCGAAACCAACCAAACCAAGAAAATGTGCGCTCAACAATCCATCGTAACGGGACAACTTCAAACCCCTTTTGCCCTAGCGTAGATGCAATCTCCAGTTGACACTGATGAGCAAGATATAACCAATCTTCCAATTCTCCGCGATAGGCGGCATCGGCACACACCAACTGAATTGTTATGTGCCAGCTGAACACTTCTGTCAGTAAATCAATAGCTATCTGATTGTCACTGACATTGGCGTCAGTGACTTTGACCATTAATTGAACACCTGTCGTATCCGTTACTAGATGTCGTTTGCGTCCTTTGACCCTCTTGTGACCATCAAAACCTCGAGATGTCGCTAGTTCGGTTGTCTTAATCGATTGGCTGTCAATGATAGCTGCTGTAGGTGATGGTTCTTTACCACCATCGTAGCGTGTTTGTTCGTGAAGTGCCTGATGAATCAAGAGCCATGTATTGTCGGCTTCCCACTTTCTAAAGTGGTAATAGACGGTTTGCCACGGTGGCATATCGTAGGGTAGCATTCGCCACTGGCAACCGGATTTGACAACATAAAAGATGGCATTGATGATTAAGCACATCTCCCATTTTAGAGGTCTACCTAATGGTTGAGGTGTTGGCAGAAACGCGTACAGTTTCTGCCATTGTGCATCGGTCAAATCACTCGGATAACTCCTACGGTTCATGTTTACTCCTTTCATTGATTCAGAATGAACTGCTCTAATGAGTAAACGTAAACATCAACCGTTCAGGCAACTTTTTTCTTTTTCCAATAGGTTCTCAAGTCATTTACACCAAAATAGCCCTTCTTTAGGACGGTTTCGGACTTTTCAAACAGGTTCTTAGACTCGGAAGCAGTTCCGGCAAAATTTCGTCAATATAAAAGCTAGGTCGCGCAGGAAAATTTTTCTTGACAAGTTGGTGAAAAGGAACGCAGATTTTATTTCTTTTTCTATACACAACACTAGTCTATTAGCAGAAGACGCCGATTACACCGGAAGCGTTTTCAGAATAAATCGTGTGTTTAGGACGCGGCGTCGGAAAAGAGGTTGTTCAGAGAGCAAGGTGTGATTCGAAGGCCGTCCGTAACCTGACCCAAATTATTGAGTCCATTACCCTTCAGCGGGTTTCAGCCGAAACCGCGAATAATTAGTCCGAAAAATCGAAAAAAGTCTTGATTGTAATCCGGTATTTTGATAAACTAATTGCCCCATTCCAAAGAGTAGGAAGACTCGTCAGTGAGGAAATCTCAGTGGCGTTAATGAACCTAATATTCAAGGAAAGCAAGCATGAATCACTCGGATGTGGATAGTAATGAAGTTTCACCCCAACCGGAGCCTAACGTAGAGCCCCGAAAACCCCAATCAGTTCAGCTGTCCTCCGGCGTCGCGGCCTCGACAACGCGCGCGGTGTCAAGTTCAGGATTGAATCCCGCCCTAACTTTAAAGCGATTTGTAGTTGGCGAAAGTAATCGAACGGCTTATCAAATGGCGATGGATACCATTAACGAAATCAGTGATTTGGAAGGACCGGTGCTTGTTTTTGGTGGTGTGGGACTCGGAAAAACGCATCTTTTACATGCCATCGGAAATCAATTCCGCGAGAAGCATCCAAATAAGACCGTATTGTGTGTTCCATCCGAGCGATTTGTCCGCGAATGTATCCAATCAATACATCACCCGCACAAATATTCCGCATTACGCCGACGGTATTACAATCTTGACCTACTATTAATTGACGATCTTCATTTCCTGTCTCATGAACAGAGGGTTCGGGAGGAATTTATCGATTTGCTGAGCCATTTGACATCGCAGAACTATAAACTGGTTTGTACTTGTGATCGACCCCCTGATTTTTTGGGACCTTACTTGGTGCTTTCCGATGATAGTAACGAGAGTCCCCATGTCGAAATTCTCCCGCCTGAATTCGATTTGCGTGTCTCTATTCTTAAACAGAAACTGAAGGAGCGAAATTGGGGACCTGCACCTCCACGAGTGATACGCTACATTGCAAAACACCTGACTGGACATGTCCGACAACTTGAAGGCTGTCTTAACCGCCTAATGGCAGAGACGCGACTCGGTTCCGACCTCAACTTGGAAGTTGCCAGTCGAGTCATAGAAGGTGGACAACCAAATTCAAATCTGCCGCTTCACATTAGCCTGGAGCGGATTCAAGAGACAGTTTCACGCTATTTTCATATTACTTCGTCCGAGTTATGTTCGAGAAGGCGGGGTAAGCGGTACGTGCTTCCTCGACAGATAGCTATTTATCTCGCGCGCCAGTTGACAACCCTCTCTCAAAAACAGATAAGTCAGGGTTTTGGGTATAGTCATCATACGACGGTTGTCCATAGTTGCCGGCGAATTGAATCGCTTCTTGAAGACGATTTTTTGCTCAGCCAGTCTATTGCTACAATAAAAGCTGAATTGACCCGTAATGCTCCAAGATGAACTGAAAAGAAGCATCTAAGCGAATACCGTTTTTCGCTTCGATCATTAATTCCTTGGGAGTCACCCCACCCACGTATTGGCACCGCAAACTTCCTCCAAAGCGGGTACGCCAATTTCGAATCCCACATCAGAAATTTATGCGAATTCTCACGCTAGAGTTAGCCTCGTCCAAATGCCCGCGAGAAAACTGATAAATGGAGAGTAAACGGGAAATCGGGCACATCAGGCTCCCAGCAAGCCACAACGATTATAGGAGATAGGATATGGAACCGAAGACGATGTTTGAAAAAATATGGAACAATCATGTCGTTCGGCAGATGCCAAATGAAGCAACTGTGCTCTATATTGACACACACCTCATCCATGAGGTCACTACACCGCAGGCATTTGAAGGACTGCGGCTCGCGGGACGAACGGTACGTCATCCGGAATTCACTTTCGCAACCATGGATCACAATGTCCCAACAACGGATAGATCTCTCCCCATTAAAGATCAAATAGCATTGAAACAAATGGAAACGCTGGCTCAAAACTGCGAAGAATTTGGCATTACATTGTACGATATTGATAGTCCCGAACAAGGTATCGTTCACGTCATAGGCCCTGAGCTCGGCATTACCCAGCCTGGAAAGACAATTTGTTGCGGAGATAGTCATACTTCAACGCATGGCGCTGTGGGCGCCTTCGCTCTCGGAATAGGCACAAGCGAAGTTGAACACGTTCTAGCTACGCAGTGTCTTCTGTACCACAAACCGGAGACTTTCGAGATTCGGGTCGAAGGAAAGCTGCCGTGCGGTGTCACTGCCAAAGATATCATTCTGTCAATTATCCGCCGAATCGGCACGGATGGTGGTACCGGCACAGTGATTGAATACACCGGTTCGACAATAGCGGGTCTGAGTATTGAGGAGCGGATGACTATTTGCAATATGTCCATTGAAGCAGGTGCGCGGGCAGGACTGATCGCTCCGGACGACGAAACCTATGAGTATTTGGCAAATCGACAGTTCAGCCCAAAGGGACAGGATTTTGACAGCGCTGTGGAACAATGGCGAGAATTACCAACGGATGAAGGCGCAAATTATGACAAGGCGCTCCACATTGATGCACAATCGCTGGCGCCGCAGGTCACGTGGGGTACGAATCCCGCCATGGGGGCTGACGTGACAGATGTTGTTCCCAATCCGCACAATATAACTACCGAAGATGCCAAAAGGGCAACCGAGCGTGCGCTGGAATACATGGGACTCACGCCGGGAACTAAGATTACTGATGTTGAGATAGATAAGGTTTTCATTGGGAGTTGCACAAACTCCCGGATTAGCGATCTTCGCGCAGCCGCGGAGATTGCAAAGGGACGTACGGTTGCGGAAACGGTGAATGCCCTAGTTGTGCCAGGGTCTGCAAGCGTTAAACGACAAGCCGAAGCGGAAGGGTTAGACGAAATCTTTCGCGCGGCCGGATTTGAGTGGCGCGAGGCAGGCTGTAGCATGTGCTTGGGGATGAATCCGGATATCCTATTGCCGGAACAACGTTGTGCCAGCACTTCTAACCGAAATTTTGAGGGTAGACAGGGAAAGGGTGGACGCACGCACCTTGTTAGCCCTCAGATGGCGGCGGCAGCGGCGATAGCCGGGCATTTTGTTGACATTCGAGAGTGGGAATCGAACTGAAGATTTGAGGTGTGATGGCAGTTTCGCACGGAGGAAAAGGTTCCACAGAAGTCTCCGGAGGAGATTTTTTAGATATTAAGGAGAGGACCAAGAATGGAAGTGTTCAAGAAACATACGGGGCTTGCGGCACCGTTGAATCGGATTAACGTAGACACCGATCAGATTATTCCAAAACAATTTCTCAAGGGCATTGAGAGAACCGGTTTTGAAAATTACCTCTTTTACGATTGGCGTTTCCTTGACGACGGCACTCCCAATTCGGAGTTTGTCCTGAATGCTGAGCGTTATCAATCAGCGAGCATCCTCGTGGCCGGGGCTAATTTCGGTTGCGGGAGTTCACGCGAGCATGCACCTTGGGCGCTGCAGCAGTATGGTTTCAAAGCAGTCATCGCGCCTTCATTTGCGGATATTTTCCGAGGAAATTCTTTAAAGAATGGGCTTCTGCCCGTTACGCTGCCTCCGGATATTGTCGCAGACATAATCGAGAAAATCGAAGTCGAAGACGGTTATACGCTAACTATCGATTTGGAATCGCAGACGGTGACCCAGCCTGATGGTGCCTTTCATACATTCGAGATTGGTGCGTTTCAGCAGCAGTGTCTATTGAACGGATTGGATGAAATTGGTTGGACGTTACAGTTTGAAGCCGAAATATCGACGTACGAAATTAAAAGAGGGATTTGAAGGTTACTGCCAAGTAATCGACAATTTTGATGACAAATCGAGGCGTTTGTTTGGGGATGTTATGTTTCCGAACAAACGCCTTTATTATTTCGGAAAGAATACTATCGTACAGGAACCTAGATTAAAATCAGCCGCGAAAGCATGAGTAATGAGAAGAAAATCATTACAGAAGTGTTAAATTGTGAGAAACATTTAGAGGTGCTGTGCGACAATAAAGTGTAACCTCCGAAAAAGGAACCGATTCCATGAAGAATGACGACGCCCGTTTAGTAGAATCTGTATTGGCTGGTAATCTTGATGATTATACCAAGTTGGTGGACGCTTATCAGTTTCTAGCAGAGCAGTGGGCATTTCGTCAGGTCAGGAATATCGCGGATGCCGAAGAAATCGCTCAGGAGGCATTCGTTGAAGCGTATTTTCGGCTCGATACATTGCGCCAAGCAGGAAAATTCGGTGGATGGTTGCGCAGAATCGTGGCTAATACCGCAGTTTTTTGGTTAAGACGGTGCAAGTCCACTTTGCGTTTTGACGAGATTGCCAGCATCTCCGGGGATGGTGAACTGTATGAACGGTATAACCGACATGAAGCGCCAACACCTCACGATTTGCTGGAACGACAAGAGCAGGAAGAATTGCTTCGAATGGCGATTGATGCGATTTCTCCAACACATCGCGATGTCATCAGGATGTTCTATTAACCTTTGGTGCTAGTTTAGAGACTGAATTGGGCTATTGACAAAGGCACAACGCCATTATCGTGAACTGGTAAACCATTCCACTGCACCAAGAGATTAAACAAAGCCATTGTAAAGCCGACTCGCGTTTTGAAGTATTTCCAACGACGATGCATGACTTTCTTAAAATGACACACGAGCGTTAACATGGACAGAACGGTTTCGACCAGCATGCGAGAATTCCACTCACCACGTCGGCACAGACGCAAGTTTGAAGGAAACCAATCTGCTTTGGCAAACCCTTCATCGGCAAACACAACCATCTGGTCATTAACTCCATCAACGAGGTGTTGAAAGGCACTCCCATCATGTACATTGGCCGTGTCGCAGTCCCAGTTCACAATAAGTCCGAGATGGTTGTGCAGCAGGCAAAGCTTTCCACCTACAATCCATCGTTGATTAGAAATGCCTTTGCGTCCGATTTGACGCTTAGAACGTCCTTCTCGACGCGGGTGAATCAATTCAATGCCGTAAGTGTCAATTACACCGATAAGCGAAGGTGCCGCCATGAACACGTCAATAAGATGTCGATGCCCATCAAACAAGCGGGACAATCGAGTGCGATGGGGTAATCTTGGGAATAAGTGTTTGAAATTGTTTGCTATCCAGCGATAGAAGGCTCGATTGCTCACGCCTTTGAGTGCAAAGAGCATGGCAATAGTAACCACTTCGGACGGATAGAGTTTGGCTTGGCTATGCTTACGATTCTTGCCGTGCTGTGAGAGTTTATCATCAACACAACAAAACAATTCTGTGGTAAAATCTTCTATGGTCATGAGTCTAGATTTCCTCCCGTTATTTGATAACTACCGATACTCAAATTAACGGTAGAATTGAGGAAATCGTCTCATGACCATGATACATTTCGCGCCAAAACAAAGCCGAAATGGAATGTTATGCCCATTAACCTCCAAATTTCAAACTAGCACCATTGGTTATTACGACGATTACTCCTACAAAGAGATTGCAGCTTGCCTCACCACATCAGAAGCTGCCGTTAAAAGCATGTTGCATCGTGCCAGAAGACGATTAAAAGAGGAGGTATTGCGCATGAGCAGAGGACAAACCGACAGCAGGATCGAAATCAGCCGTAAATTTGGTGAGCAAGTTACACAAGACATCATTTCAGTTCGCGAAGAGTTGACGACAATTCGCCAACTATTAAAACGCTTAGATCCGGGAGACTCCATCGCACAGGCGATTAATGAATTTCGCAAATTACCGTTAGGCGATGAACAGATGATTCGATGGGGTTTCATGGGCTGTTGGGGAAGTGCCGATTCGCCTGAACATTTGGCATATAGCATTCACACGATGAAACAGGATGAGTATTTCGGTACAACCGAGGTCGGTGATGGAAATGTAGCTTCCTTTGCAGATGCGTTCACTAATCCGCACACTATCCAGATTTGCAAATACCTCTTTTTTCGCCAAGGCAACGAAAATGCTACTCGCGAAGAAATAAAGAGAGAATGCAACCTATCGGATGAGGAATCGGATGCAGCGCTTAAAGCGTTCCTAGATTGGCGTTTTGTGGCATGGAAGGGCGAAGAACTGTTAATACTCGGTCAAGGCATGAATTGGGTAATTACGCTGATCGGAATGACGAGGGAAGCTATTAACCAGCGTAACGCTAGTGGCGATTAAGGGTAACTTACACACATGTCCAATCTGGGTTTTTTGCCGGGCGAAAACTCGTGAAGCTTGTAGTTGATGCTCTGCCAGGACCTTATCCCGAAAACCGTATTTTTGCACACAACTTGGAAGTAAAAACCATATTCGGGGGAGTCAAATCATGAGTTTATTAACCAATGGTGCTAGTTTGAAATTTGGAAGTTAATGCGCATAACATTCCGTTTTGGCTTTGCTTTGGCGCGAAATTTATCATGGTCATGAGACGATTTCCTCAATTCTACCTTAATTTGAGTAGCAGTAGTCATCAAATAACGGGAGGGAATCTAGACTCATGACCACAGAAGGTTTTACCACAGAATTGTTTTGTCGTGATGATGACAAACTGTCGCAACTCGGCAAGAACGGTAAGCATAGCCAAGCCAAACTGTGTGCGTCCGAAGTCGTTACCATTGCCATGCTCTTCGCACTCAAAGGCGTGAGCAATCGAATTTTCTATCGCTGGATAGCAAACAATTTCAAACACTTATTCCTAGGATTACCCCATCGCACTCGATTGCTCCGCTTGTTTGATGGGCATCGACATCTTATTGACGTTTTCATGGCGGCGCCTTCGCTCATCGGTGTCATTGACACCTACGGTATTAATTGATTCACCCGCGTCGAGAAGGACGCTCTAAGAGACAAATCGGACGCAAAGGCATTTCCAATCAACGATGGATTGTCGGTGGAAAACTTTGTCTGCTGCACAACCATCTTGGACTCATTGTGAACTGGGATTGCGACACAGCCAATGTACATGATGGGAGCGCCTTTCAACACCTCGTTGATGGGGTTAATGACCAGATGGTTGTTTTTGCCGATGACGGGTTTGCCAAAGCAGATTGGTTTCCTTCCAACTTGCGTCTGTGCCGACGTGGTGAGTGGAATTCTCGCATGCTGATAGAAACGACTCTGTCCATGTTGACGCTCGTGTGTCATTTTGAGAAAGTCATGCATCGTCGCTGGAAATATTTCAAATCACGAGCGGTTTCGAAATTGGCACCGAAAAAGAGAGCAGCAACGAGTGCAGTCGTCATCACTTCGGCATCGGACATCCGAGTTTGTGGGTCTGGTTGATGGTTGAATACTTTTAAGAGAGCGTCACACAAACAGAAAACAGTTACAATTTGAATATCCATGGGTTCTCCTTTAGGGTATTGAGGGAATAGTGAACTCCTCAACTCTAACGAAAACCCTGGGGTTTTCAATTCAATTATAGGTGGCAACTTGGGTTATCCAATAGCATGAGGTGATACTCCATCTGTTTATTGGATAGTCTAAATCCACTGGATATTGCGGCGGAGCAGTTCATTAACGAGTTCTCCAACGTCCTTTCCTTTAGCATTCGCGAGTTGATGCATAAACTCATCAACATCTCTTTCAAGATAGATAGGAAGTTGGAAAACGGCATTTTTCCTATTGAACTTACCCCGTTCTCCTTTTGAAAAATCATATTCTGCTTTCATTGGTTAAATTCCTCATACTTATTTAGTTTCGGCTCGAGTCGCTTTACGAGCAGAAATTATACGGATATTCATGTAGTGTTCAGTTTCATCAAACGTGGTAATTTGATTTGGATCTTGAAAAACAATTGTTACTTGTACAAAAGAGATCCTGTGACGTCGCTTGTTTTTCTTTTCTTTCTCAATATGCCATTCAAAACTATATCGCAACTGTGACTCCTGGGCTAAACGCTAATGTTGCAATGTCTGTGAAATGAAGAGTCTTGTACGTTGGTGCTTTGGGTTATCAAAGAACTCCGCAGGGGGTGCTTCCTCTACAATCATTCCTTCGTCGAAGAAAAGGATACGATCTGCGACTTCACGTGCAAATCCCATTTCGTGCGTAACAACAAGCATTGTCATACCGGAGTGTGCGAGTTCACGCATCACATCGAGGACTTCTGTGATCATTTCGGGGTCGAGTGCGCTTGTCGGTTCATCGAAAAGCATAATCTTTGGCTCCATCGCCAATGCTCTCGCGATTGCGACACGCTGCTGTTGTCCACCAGATATTTCTGCGGGATGCTTGGACGCTTGATCTGCAATATCCACCCGTTCCAGAAGTGATAAGGCTATTTCTTCTGCCTCACGTTTCGACATCTTTCTGACTCGGATCGGACCTAAGGTTATATTTTGTAGGTTCGTCAGGTGCGGAAATAGATTGAACTGTTGGAACACCATACCGACTTCTTGACGGATAAGATTGATGTTGCGGAGGTCGTCGCTGAGTTCTACGCCATCAACGATAATTGTGCCGCGCTGATGTTCCTCCAAGCGGTTTAACGTTCGGATGAATGTCGATTTCCCTGATCCAGAGGGACCGCATATTACGGCTCTTTCGCCTTTTTGGAACGAAGTCGTAATCCCCTTGAGAACGTGGAAATCGTCAAACCATTTATGTACATCCTCACAGGTGATGATTGGATCGTTCGATGCGTTTTCAAGATTAGCCATCTCTTTATATTCCTTTTTAATAGCCGTTAGCAATCAGTTGAGCCAGAGAGCGTTGTGGAAGTGTTTGTAACCGGCACGACGATCTACTGACTACTGAAAGCCGAGAGTTGATGGCTATTCCTAAGTTTTTCCAACACCGAGTGATGTCTCGATTTGCTGGCTGACATAAGACATCAAATAACAGAACACAAAATAGATTACTGCGACGAATAGGTATACTTCAGCTTGAAGTCCGAGCCAGTCAGGGTTGGCAATAACGATTTTCGCTATCCCCAAAAGATCCAGCAGACCGACAATTGTAACAAGAGATGTATCCTTGAAAAGTGCTATGAATTGTCCAACAATTGCCGGTATGACTGAACGAAGTGCTTGCGGTAAGACGATAAACAGTGTTGACTGCATGTAGTTGAGTCCTACTGCTTGTGCTGCCTCGTGTTGCCCTCTCGGAATTGCTTGAAGTCCACCTCGCACGTTCTCTGCCATGTAAGCGGCGGCGAAAAATGTTAGTGCCAACATGGCACGCAAGACTTTGTCGAGACGAACATCCGGCATAAAAATCGGAATCATAATTTGTGCCATGAACAGAATTGTTATTAACGGCACGCCGCGAATTATCTCAATATAGGCAATTGAGACCCATTTGACTGCCGGTAAAGTGCTCCGCCGTCCTAATGCCAGTAGGACTCCGAGAGGAAAACAGAAGCAGATACCAACAGCCGCCAAAATCAGCGTCAGAAGGAGTCCTCCCCAATTCGTAGTGGGAACAGCGTTCTCGCCGAAGCCTCGTAGCATTATCAGGGTCCAAGGAAAAGAGAGTATCCATCCCACGAGGACCCAACAACGCATTTTGGGAAAAAAGTCTCGACTACGGATCCCAACAAAAAATAGGGCTGCGATCAAGGCTACGCCGCCCAGTATCCATCCTCGTGTTGTCCAGCTGAAGGTAGCCATGTCAAACGGCAGAAGGGTACATACGATTCCGACCCCTCCAATACCGACGGCAAATCTGAGTGTCAGTCCACCCCAAATTCCACCACTTAGCCCCGCCAAGGCACATACCGTATAAAGCACAATCCAGACCCGCCATATTTCGGTTTTCGGATAGGGACCGGCTAAAAAAAGTCGCAGGTTGGCAGGGATAACATCCCAATTTGCATCTGTGAATGCCCAAACCAAAATCCCCTTCAGGACAAAGTACACAATGCCCAAGGCGAAAAGGGTCAGTAGGGTGTTGTGCCATGTACTAAAAAGGTTTTCCTTAAGCCACGGCAACACCGCTTTTGAGCTATGAGGTGGTTTAATTTCTTGCGTATGTTCTAACTCAGACACTTTTTGGTGTTCCTTTTACCTGTTGCCCCGTTATCGTCCAATACGGTTAATCCAGCGGTTGTACCAATTCATGCCCGCCGATGTTGTCAGACTCATAATTAGGTAACTCACCATAATCATCGCGAACACAGGTATAGATTGCCCCGTTTGAAGCATCATAGTATGACCGATGCTAAACATATCAGGGAACCCAATCGCAATCGCTAAACTTGAGTTTTTGGCGAGGTTCAAATACTGGCTGGTGAGTGGCGGTACGATAATCGGGACCGCTTGGGGCAGAACGACTAAGCGTAATGTTTGCCCCTCGTTCAAACCGACCGCTCTCGCTGCTTCTCGTTGTCCCTTTACAACGGCTTGTAACCCGCTTCTCACGACTTCGGCGATGAATGCGCCTGTATAAACAGAAAGCCCGATTAAAAGTGCAGAGAACTCAGGGGACAGGTTCACTCCCCCGACAAAGTTGAAACCTCTCAAAACCGGAAAATCAAGCGTAAATGGCTTTTCCGGTGTTAGAAACCATCCCAAAATGGCGACGATCAAAAAGCCGGTCAGTGCCCACTTGGCGCGAAAGCCGGGACGTTCTAACTGTTGACGTTGCCGCCACCGCACGATGTAAAGAACTGCTGCCAAGATAAGACCCGCGAGAAGGAATCCGCTCCATATTTTCAAGCCAGCAGTAGGTTCAGGTGAGGGGAAATAGAGCCCCCGTTGATTAATGAACACACCTCCGAATAGTGATATGCTCTCTCCGACTCTCGGGAGTTTCAGAATTACAGCACTGTACCAAAACAGTATTTGAAGGAGGAGTGGAATGTTGCGGAAACATTCAACATAAACGGCGGCTATGGTTCGGATTAACCAGTTGCTGGAGAGGCGGGCGATGCCGGCAACAAGCCCCAAAATCGTCGCGCATATAATTCCTATGAAACTCACCTTTAGGGTGTTTACCACGCCCACCCAGAACGCTTTAAGGTACGTTTCTGAGGGTGTATATTCAATCCCTTCAGAGATGTCAAAACCGGCTTCATTCCCCAAAAAGTCAAGGTTGAGGGTTAACCCAAGCTTGCTCAACCCTCTTAACATGTTTGTGTAGAGAAGCCCCGCCAACAGAAAGACGCCAATAAGGAAAAGGATTTGGAGCAGCACACGCAGGACGCGGACATTTCGCCAAAAGGGAACGTTCATGGGCTTTAGTAGTGGTGCCAAAGTTATTGATGAATACCTCAGTTGGCTGAGGTATTCATCCGATTTTTCTCTTCTCTGCGAGCAGTGTGCCCCTAACGGAACGGCATGGCGTAAAGCAGCCCACCTTGTGTCCACGGTTTGTTGACCCCGCGTGGCAAGCCAAGCGGCGTGAGATTGCGTTCAAAGATTTCGCCATAGTTGCCAACAGCATTGATCACTTGATGTGCCCAATCCTGTGATAGACCGAGTTGTTTGCCTGTATCGCCGGCTTTACCTAAAAAACGTTTAATTTCAGGGTTGCCGGTTTCAAAATTGCTTACATTGGCTTGTGTGATCTCGTGTTCTTCGGCGAAGAAGGTCGCATAAACCACCCAACTTACCACATCGTTCCACTTGTTATCACCGTGAGCGGTGACGGGACCCAATGGTTCTTTTGAGATTGTCGCGTCAAGGATAATATGCGCCTCCGGGTCCTTAAGAACTTGGCGACGTGCAACTAATTGCGACTTATCAGAGGTCACGACGTCACAGCGTCCCTGTTCATAACTGTTGTAAAGGGTATCGATTTCTTCAAAGACGACTGGATTAAAGTCGATGCCTAAGGCTCGCATCGTATCTGTCAAATTTAGCTCGGTGGTGCTACCGGCTGTTACACCGATACTCGCGCCTGCTAATTCCTCTAATGAGGAAATACCGAGGGCTTTGAGGAGCATGAATCCCTGCCCGTCATAGAAGGTTGGCGGTGCAAAGTCTGCCCCGACTTGGGTGTCACGAGTGAGCGTCCACGTGGTGTTACGGATTAAGACATCTATTTCGCCTGTTTGTAGTGCCGGAAAACGTTCGGGTGCTTTCAAGGGGACGAATTCAACTTTGTCCGGATCACCGAGGACAGCGGCAGCGATCGCCCTACCATAGTCTGCATCGAAACCGCTCCACTTTCCATCTTCACTTAAGAAACTGAAACCGGGTAACCCTCCGTGCACCCCACATATTAGTTTCCCTCTCTTTTTAACTCTGTCAAGAATACTCTCCCCACCTTGAGCGAGTCCTGGAACTACCAGTGCAATCGCTACAACCAATGCAGAAACGCGAAACGAAAATTTACGCACAGAAATTCTCTCCTTTTCGGTATGACCCCTATTGTAGAGGTCGTTTAGCTGAAGTACCTTGATTTAAGGTCTATTATCATTGTTAACTACTGAAAGTTTCTCTTTTCGTTCATTTGTAAGATCGTTTGGTACGCTCTGATGCAACATAACGCCAAAGAATGCGCACACAAAAATAACGATGACAACAAGGGGCATTGTCCTTCTCAACAAGATTTTTTATAGTTTTCCTTTCTCGCTGTAACTTAGATCGTTGTCGGATATGAGAACAATTCATTACTATAGCATGTCGATTTTTATTGTACCAGAAAAACTTTTCCCTTGACATTCGATTGAAGATATTTAGATTATTTTGATCAAGTTTCTACAGTGGTCTTTACTCACTTCAATCTATGTCAATAAGGAGATTTTTAACAATGAAACCCCGTGTGTTTCACTATGTTACTGGTACAGCGTTCTATCACTTGTTTTAGTATTATCATTACTGCCGACAAACGCACAGAAACCTACTGATAATGATTTAGTGTGTTCAAGTAAAAGAGTGGTTAACGACAAAGGGGAATTATGTGCTACGTTATTAGGTTCTGAGGACGACGGGTCTTTAGCAATATACGACGGAAAACAAGACACACCAAGACTCATGTTAAGTGTAGAAGAAAATGGGAACAGTGTATTCTTCATGCGTGATTCCGATGGGGAACTCAAGCTTTCGGGTCTTCAGGGTTGAGTGTGGGAATGAAACTTGCCACACGAACACGCGTTTGCCCTATAGGTCGAAGCTGATTGCAATGATAGCCAAAAGGATACTGAATGCTTCGATGTATGTGCCCTTGACAAACCTACTTGATATTTCCAATTACTGGGTGGTTTCTGCCGAGATTTGGATACATATCGGTTGGTACTAGCGCAGTGTATTTCGCGTCGTCTGTAGTCGCGGGTTTTGCGCGCGATAAAAGGTCGCGATTCGGAGATCGCTCCTACAATCTTTTGGATGTTTTACCACGCGACTCCTAAATTAATTTCGTTTCCACACTTAACTCTGAAGATCCAAGCTTTCATTTAATATAACCCGATTTGCTCGCTGTGGATTGACAAATCCACAGCGCACATGCGGGTGCGGCTTGGATATGCCAATCCAAGCCGAGCGGCAATGCGATATAACACCCAGAAACATGCAAATCCAACTATTGACGATTACGTAGCAACTTGGGTTAATATAACAAATGAAACATCTGGATTAACAGTAACTGCAGACCACACCCACAAAGAAGATTCTCCATACTTACTTGCAGATAAAGACCTTGGCGGATATATTATGTCAGTTAAGAACGGAAAATCCGTCGTGATTTGCAAATAAGGAGATTATCATGTCTAAAGAAACCGAAGTGGCGATCCTAGAGAAACTTGATTGAATCCATGAGTGTATTGATGGCAGGTTTAGTAAACTGGAATCACGAATGAATAACCTTGAATCACGGAAAGACAAACTCGAAACTTCTGTATCAAACCTTTCAACAGTTACCTCTCTTATGTTTACAGCAATATTTCCGAATGAGACAGATAGGATTATATCTGATATAGCTGAAAGAAAACGGAACGGAGATTGAACAACGAAAGGACTAAGCCGTTTATATTATGGGCGTGAAATATCGCCCACAATATATTTTGTAGCCAAAGTCAACGACTACTTATTGCGATATTTCCTTGACATCCGAACATCGCTTATGATAGTATGTAGTGTGTATTTGCAAAAGATAACATGTGAATGAAGTTAACCTATGCAAACTTTCAATCCACAACTTCAAACTGAATCTCATCATTGGCATTGGTGGTGGCGTACCGTTCAGAGTGGGAGTGTGCCTTTGCTGAGATAGATTCTTGGATTCATATTTCATAAATCAAAGCCGTAGGCATACGAAATTCGTTGTCTACGGCTTTTTTTTGTACCGAATTTTCTAGCGATCAAACATTATAGCAAGGAGCAAAAGTGATGGATATACTTGATGAACTCAAATTTGACCAAGCCGGCTTAATTCCTGCCATCGTACAGGATGTCGAAAGCAATGAAGTCCTCATGGTGGCGTTTATGAATCGCCAGGCTTTGCAGAGAACTATAGAATCCGGGCGTGCTTGCTTCTGGAGCCGATCTCGTCAGGAATACTGGGTTAAGGGGGAGACTTCGGGGCATACGCAAACTGTAAAATCCGTTGCCTTTGACTGTGACGGCGACGCGCTCTTGATTAAGGTCGAGCAGAGTGGCGGGGCGTGCCACGTCGGTTATCGCTCCTGTTTCTTTCGGGAAGTCTCTTCCGATGGCAACTCCAGCCGCATCGTAGGCGAGAAGGTTTTTAATCCCGATGAAGTATATTCGTGAAACAGGTACGCAGCGTATAGCGGATTCACGTTTCACGTATGAGGAGACTCCGGATGTATTACCCGAGTTTGGATGATTTTCTAAAAAAGGCGCAACACGGCAATCTGATACCTGTCTTTAAGTCGATTTTAGCAGATATGGAAACCCCCGTGTCAGCCTTCAACAAGATTGATGCCGGTGAATACAGTTTCTTGCTCGAAAGCGTCGAAGGCGGTGAGCACGTTGGAAGGTATTCGTTTCTCGGCAGTGAGCCTTCAATTCTGTTTCAGAGTAAAGAAAATCAGGTACGTATACAGGATATAGAAGCAGGCACGATAACAGAGTTCGAAAGTAACTATCCGCTTGGCGAACTTGAAAAGCTGATGAGCCACTATAAACCCGTAGAAGTTGAGGGATTACCGCGTTTCCACGGCGGTGCTGTCGGCTACCTGAGTTATGACGCTGTGCGTTTTTTTGAAGAGTTGCCCGACAGCACGGAAGACGATCGTCAGTTGCCAGATTGCTTCTTTATGATTACCGATACCTTGTTGATATTCGATCGGATTAGCCATCGGATTACGGCAGTGGCGAACGCGCGGGTTGATGAGGACGCGGAAGAGGCATACCAGCGTGCGGTTGATCGTGTCGATATGTTGATTGCCAAGCTGAGGAAGCCTTTGTTGATGCCTCCTTCGAAGACACGGCGTGCGGATATAGCCCAAGTTGAGCCTGAATCGAATTTCACACAGACTGAATATGAATCCATTGTCTCGCGAGCGAAGGAATATATCGCCGCCGGGGACATCATCCAAGTTGTTCCTTCGCAGCGGCTGTGTACCCCGTTATCAGTGGACGCCTTCGACGTGTACCGAGCTTTGCGTACCGTTAACCCGTCACCATACATGTATTACCTGAAGTTGAGCGACGTGCAGATAGCAGGCACTTCTCCTGAGATGATGGTGCGCGTTGAGGATGGAAAAGCGGAGACACGTCCTATAGCCGGGACGCGGCCACGTGGAGATGCCCCCGCTGAAGATGTGGCACTGGCTGAGGAGTTGATTGCGGATGAGAAGGAACGTGCCGAACATGTCATGCTTGTCGATCTTGGCCGCAACGATCTGGGAAGAGTTTGCAAATTCCACACAGTTCGCGTCAGCGAGATGATGGAAATTGAACGCTATTCACATGTCATGCACATTGTTTCGCATGTTGTTGGTGAGCTACGCGAGAATGTGACCGCCTTTGATGTTATCCGAGCATGTTTACCTGCCGGGACACTTTCAGGGGCGCCCAAGATTCGAGCTATGGAGATTATTGACGAATTTGAACCAACGCGGCGCGGTCCTTATGGCGGGGCTGCAGGATATTTCAGCTTTTCAGGAAATGCCGATACGGCTATCATCATTCGCACCCTTATCGTCAAAGATGGTATTGCTTACGTGCAAGCCGGCGGTGGGGTTGTTGCGGATTCCGTTCCCCAAACCGAATACGAAGAAACACTCAACAAAGCGCAAGCTGTTCTAAGAGCAATTAAACTGGCTGAGGCTGGACTCGAATAGACAGATGGACAAGAGAAAACTGTGAGTGTAGCGCTCGACCAAGTCGTCCTTTGGGGGCGATCACTCGAAGAATACAGACAGATGTTCATGCTCTCCAACGAAGAAATGACATCACGAATCCTAGGCGTTGGTGATGGTCCAGCCAGTTTTAACAGTGAGATGAAGGAACTGGGATATACCGTAGTATCAATCGATACAATCTACGCGTTTTCAGAGAAACAGATTGAACAGAGAATTGGAAAAACCTACGATACAGTCATTTCACAGGTGAAACAGAAGCCTGAAGATTTTGTGTGGGATTTTTTCGCGAACCCAACACATCTTGGCCGCTATCGACTTGATACGATGAAAAGATTTTTGCAGGATTACGAATTGGGAAGGATGCAGGGGCGCTATCTTCCGCAGTCGCTACCAAAACTCAGTTTTGCCGATAAGCAATTTGATTTGGCGATCTGCTCACATTTCCTCTTTTTGTATTCAGATCAGTTGTCGTTCGGATTTCACCGAGAATCCATACGGGAACTTTGTCGTGTTTCGCGAGAGGTACGGATTTTCCCACTTCTCGCGCTTAACTGTAAGAAATCGCCGTACGCTTCACCCATCCAATCGTATTTCCAGGACATGGGCTTCACGGTTGATATCTGTGTTGTGACCTATGAATTTCAGAAGGGCGGGAACGAGATGATGAGAATTTGCAGGACTACTTAGGAGAATACAATGGTACTCATGATCGACAATTACGATTCGTTTACCTACAACCTCGTCCAATACTTCGGTGAGTTGGGGGCAGAGATTGTGGTTCATCGCAACGATAAAATAACATTGGAGGCAATTGCACGCCTCGCGCCGGATAAAATTGTTATATCACCCGGACCCTGCACACCTCGTGAAGCAGGGATCTCCTGCGACGTAATCCGATATTTCGCGGGCAAAGTGCCAATTTTGGGCGTCTGCCTGGGGCACCAGTGTATTGGAGACGTCTTCGGCGGGGATGTGGTTCGCGCAGACCGATTGATGCACGGAAAAACGTCAATGATTGAACATAATGGGCGAGAAAATTTCGCTGGAGTGCAGAATCCGTTTGAGGCAACGCGATACCACTCGCTGATTGTTGCTAGGGAAAGTATGCCGGCCTGCCTCCAAATTACTGCGTGGACTAACGAAAACGAAATCATGGGACTTCGGCATAAAGATTACCCTATCTGGGGCGTGCAGTTCCATCCCGAGTCAATCTTGACACTTCAAGGGAAAAATGTGCTGAAGAATTTTTTGAAAGGCTAAGAGATGTCGGAAACGGATCTTCATGCAGAACTCGAATTTGCAAAAAAAATTGAAGACCCGCTGCGCCGTAGACTCTATGTTTGTGCGCTTGTTACCGCGGCACTAACACATTCGGACGGACTGCCCTATGTTGTTGTCGGCGGCAACGCACTAGAATTCTACACGCTCGGCGATTACACCACCGCGGATGTCGATCTAGTTAGTGGAAGACGATCCGAAATTGGCAACATATTGGAAAATTGGGGGTTTAATCGGATGGGGCGGCACTGGTATCACGCCGATTTGGATGTTGCCATTGAAATCCCTGATGATGTCCTCGCCGGATCGGAAGAGAAAATTACACAAGTCGAGATTGGGGATTTGAACGTCTATATCATCGGCGTAGAGGATCTTATCATTGATCGAGTCAGCGCCTATGTTCACTGGCAGTCGATTGATGATGGCGATTGGGCGAAAGAGCTAATGGCTTTGTACAATCACGAGATTGACTGGGATTACCTTGTAACATCTGCCCGGACAGAAAAGATACTTGATACGCTGAATGCGCTGAAATCGGCGATTAAGGATGAGACGACATGAAAATTGTGAACTTTGAACAGCACGTCAAAAAAATAAAAGAGAAATCGCGAGAATATCAACTCAAACAACGCGCAAAACAGGTACACCGATCACCTCGCCGCCGTCCGCGAGATGCAGAATCACGCCGAGATTTGATCAAATTGTCGCTCAAACGCCGTGAACAATGGTTGGAAGATGGGCGTTTGGAGCAGCTTGGTCCGCGGCATTACCGTGTGCGCCTCAAATATGGGAGGACGGCACAATAGTTATGGATTCCCGCGATCTAATCCGCATTAGCGACCAAGTGCCTCTACCAGTGTGTCCCCAATAGTCGCCGGGCTTTGAGAAACTGCGATCCCGGCGGCTTTCAACGCCTCAATCTTTTCTGCTGCTGTACCCTGACCACCCGATATAATCGCCCCAGCATGTCCCATTCGTTTGCCCTTGGGAGCAGTCTGTCCCGCGATAAAACTGACCACGGGTTTGCTCATGTTCTCCTTTACAAACTGCGCCGCCGTTTCCTCCGCTGTCCCGCCAATTTCGCCAATCATTATCACCGCATCAGTATCTATATCGGCTTCAAACAGTGCAAGAATGTCAACGAAAGTAGAGCCGATGACCGGGTCACCGCCGATGCCAACGCACGTGGATTGACCAAGACCAAGTTTTGTCACCTGATCTACGGCTTCGTAGGTTAAGGTTCCGCTTCGGGAAACGATGCCTATCTTGCCTGGGCGGTGGATGTATCCGGGCATGATGCCAATTTTGCATTCCCCGGGTGTGATAATGCCGGGGCAGTTTGGGCCAATGAGGCGCGTGGGCATCCCGTCCAGAAAACGCTTGGCTTTTATCATGTCAAGTACGGGCGCCCCCTCGGTGATGCAGACAATTAGGCTAATGCCCGAAGCGGCGGCTTCAATGACAGAATCAGCTGCATCGAACCGAGCAGGTACGAAGATGACGGATGTCTCCGCTCCGGTTGCCTCGACAGCTTCGTCAACCGTATCGTAAACGGGGATACCATCAACATTCGAACCACCTCTGCCCGGGGTGACACCCGCGACAATCCGGGTGCCGTATTCAACGCACTGTTGGGTGTGAAACCGACCGGAACGCCCGGTAATCCCTTGGACTATAACCTTTGTGTTTTCATTTACTAAAATGCTCATTGATTCAAGTTCCTCGGAAAATGTGCCATATTGTGTGGCAAATTGTCATACCCGACGCATGTCTCGCCAACGTCGTTTAAGTCTTAATATGCCCGCGCAAAAACCGCGGTTTCCTCTGCCGTTTCACCGCATACAATGCACTTTCCACCGCCGCTAGGTTGATCCAACGGCATACAGCGAGTTGTCGCCTGCGTGTCGGCTTTTACTTGGTCTTCGCATGACGGGTTACCACACCACCAAGCACGAGCAAAACCGGTGGCGACTGTCGCTTTGAGTTGATCGTAACCCGTAGCTTCAGAAGTGTTTTCGTCGCGGAATTGGGTGGCGCGCTCCAGCAGGGCTCCTTGGAGGGCGGTGAGTGTGTCGTCCACTGCACTCGATATGCCTGCCAAGGGTATGGATGACTTGCCTTCTCGCCCGGGTTGATCTCGACGTGCAAGTATAACCTCTCCTTTTTCTACATCGCGCGGACCAATTTCGATTCTTAGCGGCACACCTTTTAACTCCCACTCGTTAAATTTCCATCCGGGTGAATAGCCATCGCGGTCGTCTACCTTCACACGGACATTTTCGCCAATCGCAGCGGTCATCTTCGCCACCGCTTCCATGACAGTACGTTTCTCATCGTCTCTGTTTTTCTTCCAGATTGGTATGATAACTACCTGAATGGGTGCCAACTGCGGCGGCAAAACAAGACCTTGGTCATCACCGTGTGTCATGATTATCGCACCAACCATGCGCGTACTTACACCCCAGCTTGTAGTCCAGCAGTATTGCAGTTCACTGTTTTCGTCCTGGTATTGTATTTCGAAGGCTTTAGAAAAGTTTTGTCCGAGGTTGTGCGAGGTCCCGGACTGTAACGCTCGTCCATCGCCCATCATGGCTTCGATGCTATAGGAGGCGTCCGCTCCGGGAAATTTCTCACTCTCACTTTTGCGGCCGGGAATAACCGGAATAGCGGCATCGTTGACGGCAAAGTCAGTGTACACGTCTAGCATTCGCAAGGTTTCCTCTTGGGCTTCCTCAACGGTGGCGTGTGCAGTGTGACCCTCCTGCCAGAGGAATTCCATCGTGCGCAAAAATAGGCGAGTACGCAACTCCCATCTAACAACGTTCGCCCACTGGTTAATCAATACCGGTAGGTCGCGATATGACTGAATCCACTGGCTATACATGTGTCCGATGACCGTTTCGGAGGTAGGACGCACCACTAAGGGATCCTCCAATTTCTTGCCGCCGCCGTGTGTGACGACAGCTAATTCGGGCGCGAAACCTTCCACGTGTTCTGCCTCTTTTTCGATAAAACTCATGGGAACAAAAAGCGGAAAGTAAGCGTTCTCATGCCCGGTTTCCTTGAAACGACGATCAAGCCCGGCTTTCACGTTTTCCCAAAGTTCGTACCCGTAAGGTCGAATTACCATGCAACCGCGCACAGGCGCGTAATCCGCCAGTTCAGCTCCCCGAATCACTTCAGTATACCATTCGGAATAGTCTTGACTACGAGGGGTAATTTTTTGAAACATGTACGCGAATTCTCCTTGATTTTCCTGTTTCGGTTTCCAAAATGCAATGTATGTAAATCTTATTTATCTGTCAATGCGGCAATGCCAGGCAACGTTTTTCCTTCAAGAAATTCTAGTGACGCTCCGCCACCGGTGGAGATATGCGTTATTCTGTCTGCAACACCAGCTTTGTACACTGCGGCAACACAATCACCGCCGCCAATGATGCTGACCGCGTCAGACTCAGCGACTCGTTTGGCAATTTCGATTGTTCCGTTCGCAAATTTTTCGAATTCGTATATGCCCAATGGACCATTCCAAAAGATAGTGTTGGCTCCATCGAGAATCGCACCGAAGGCCTCAACTGACTTGGGACCGATGTCCAGACCTCTCCATCCATAAGGTATTTCCGCACGTCCAACTATTCTTGATTTTGTAGAGGGATCTATTGATCTACCGATGACATGATCTTCCGGCAAGTAAATATCTAGATTTCGATCTACGGCTTTCTTGAGTAATTCGCTCGCCAGTTCCAATTTGTCTCGCTCCACAATGGAGTCGCCGATTTTTATCCCCATAGCTTCAAGGAAAGTATACGCCATACCGCCGCCGATAAGGAGCCCATCGACGCTTTCAATCAGGTTCTCGATCACTCCCAATTTGTCAGAGATCTTTGCACCGCCAAGTATTGCAACAAACGGGTGTTCCGGTCTCTCGACTACTTTGCCGAGGTATTCAATCTCTCGTTTCATTAGCAGCCCGGCAGCGCACTGCTCAAAATAGTGGGTAACTCCTTCCGTTGAAGCGTGAGCGCGGTGCGCTGTGCCAAACGCGTCATTCACATAAATGTCCGTCAGTGCGGCTAGCGCACGGGCAAACTCCGCCTCATTTTGAGTTTCCTCCTTGTAGAAGCGAATATTCTCCAGCAACAGTACGTCTCCCTCTTGAAGGTCATTGATTAGGTTTTCAACTTCCGACCCGATGCAGTCTCCGGTGTGTTGCACTCGTTGTCCCATGAGTTTACTCAAGTCTACAGCAAGTGGCTCAGTGGAAAACTCCAATTCGAATCCTTTGGGGCGCCCCAAATGGGTCATCAGCACTATCTTGGCGCCGTCGCGAATGAGTTGCAGAATTGTAGGCAGGGCGGCTCGAATCCGAGTGTTGTCGGTGATACGACCATCTTCCATCGGTACATTGAAATCAACGCGCACCATCACACGTCTACTTCGTACGCATATATCATTCAGACCAAGTTTTTCCGCCATTCGTCAAGTCCTCGCAATATCGCGTTTCCAATCTGTATGTGTTCAGACGCATTTGAGTGTTGCCACTGCGTCCCATGTTGTCTTGGTGTAGCCTGTGGACGGATTCGAGTTTATCCGAACCAACTCAATGTCGTTTTTTTGCAGCGCCTCGACTACATCGGATCCACGACAATTCCCATGAATAGAAGCGTCTGCGTTGTGTCGTCGTGGATGGCGAAAAAGAAGGGACGATCAACTCGGAAGGCAGGAGGCAAAGATTTAACTCCAACAACAGCGGTTACCGCTGCCGCTTCGGTTCCCTCCTCGTTTACTTCGATGATGGTTTTGTGCCGTACCTCGCTGATGAACAGTTGCGTACCCATGCCGCGAAAATCCGCGTCGTTACCAAAGGCAATCCCCATCCCCAGCGCTGTGAGTGCGTCATTGAGTTTCACTTCGTATTCCAATTTGAAACGTGGAAGTATCATCTCGCTGTCCTCCTTCGTTTCGTGGAATTGGGAAATCCAATTTGACCAGTTTTCCACGTTCAACTGTATGATGACATCATCTAGGTTTGAATCGCGATCGGGTAGGAAGATATACATACTCACTCTGCCTTCGCCATACGGCAGCCTCGCGGCTTCGAAATTCTCGCCCCGAAAATATGGATATGCCCCCTTTCGATACATCATCGGTACCTGCTTCTGACTTCCATCAGACAGGTAGAAGATGCCATCGCGGGTTGCAGACTTATCAAACTCCTTCTGCCAATTCCCCTTGAAGTAGATTGCATTTATCAGGAATATCAGTGTATCGGGTTCAATCCGTTGAACAATCTGTTTTATCTTGCCATTCGTGTTCGAATTTACCCAACTGTTTATCACTTCGGTTGAGTGTGGATCATTGAAATTGAGCGACTCAATTTTCGCACCGAAAAACTCACGGTTTCGATCGAGGAAAATCGGATTGAATTCAACGCCTTGGCGCGACCAGATTGAGTTTGCTATCGCAATTTCGACTTTCGGGTCGGTGTTTTCCAAGCTGTCGCGCAGCGCCGCGTTGGAGCGATTCACGGTGTCAATGCTCAAACTTTCGATTTCTAGCACGTCAGCCATTGCGCGTTGCGTTTCCCCGACCGCTCCGTTGTAGGTCATGGTCAGCGCAATCGATATGCTCAAGGGAGAAATCATGATATTCGTGTCGGGCTGTCGTTTCTGCAGATCCTTTAGCAGCTTAAACCCAAATGTAGTGTTAGCTGAAGCGACGTTTGACAAAGATGAATCGCCGATGAGGTCCAATACATTGCCAATAGCATCTTTCGGTGAATCTCCATGGGAGCAACCGAATAGGCACAGCAGGGCTGTACACACATATCCGATAGGGAATAACCGCAGCAGAAGTCTTTTCATCTCATCCTCCTCGCGCCGATTGAACAGCTTTCTGCGCGGCTTAGGCCAGCCCCTCAGTGGCAATCAGGTTCAGACTGGAATCCGTGAGAAGCTGCTTTCCAATTTCGACGTTTGTACCTCAAAGCGTCAATGAGCGGCACTTCGAAAGCCTGCTAGTCGAATGCTGATTTTGCCCTCCCTGTCAACTCAGGTCGTGCTAGTGCACACTTCACAACACAATTCTTCCTGTGACTTTCCGGTTCTTTCTTGCCACCGTGAAGTCCTACCAGTTACATCGGTTCCATGACTATTCCCATGAATAGGATTGTCTGCGTTCTATCGTCATAAATGGCGAAAAAGAAGGGGCGGTCTACTCGGAGGACCGGAGGCGCGGACTCGATTCCATAGACAGCAGTTACCGCTGCTGCTTCAGTTCCCTCCTCGTTAACTTCTATGATTGTTTTGTGCCGGACCTCGCTGATAAACAGTTGCGGCCCCATACCACTAAAATCTGCGCCTCCACCAAAAGCAATCCCCATCCCGAGTGCCTTAAGTGTGTCGTTAAGTTTTGCTTCGTACTCCAATTTGAAACGTGGAAGTATCATCTCGCTATCGTCGTCTATCCTTTCCTGAAATTGGGACATCCATTCTGACCACTTCTCCGCGTTCAACTGTTCTATGAAACCATTTAAGTCAGAATCGCGATTAGGCAAGAAGACATACATGCTTACTTCGCCATCGCCATAAGGAAGACGCGCGGCTTCGAAGTTACCACCTCGAAAATATGGATATGCCCCCTTTCGGTACATCATCGGTACGTGCTTCTGGCTTCCATCAGACAGGTAGAAGATGCCGTCGCGGGTTGCGGACTTATCAAACTCCTTCTGCCAACTCCCCTTGAAGTAGATGGCATTTATGAGGACTATCAGTGTTCTCGGGTCAATCTGTTGGACAAGCTGGTTTATCTTGCCATTGGTGTTTGTATTTACCCAACTGTTTATGACTTCCGAAGCCTGTGGATCGTTGAAATTGAGCGACCCAATTTCTGCCTCAAAGAACTCACGGTTTCGTTCGAGAAAAATCGGATTAAATTCAACGCCCTGACGTGACCAGATTGAGTTTGCGATCGCGATTTCGACTTTTGGGTCGGTGTTTTCCAAGCTGTCGCGTAGCGCCGCGTTGGAGCGATTCACGGTGTCGATACCCAAACTTTCGATTTCTAACACGTCCGCCATAGCGCGTTGTGTTTCTCCGGCAGCTCCGTTGTACGTCATCGTCAGCGCAATTGATATGCTCAGGGGAGAAATCATGATATTCGTATCGGGCTCTCGTTTCTGCAGATCCGTGAGCAGCTTGAACCCAAATGTAGTATTAGCTGAAGCGACGTTTGAAAAAGATGAATCGCCGATGAAGTCTAATACATCGTCGATAACATCTTTGGGCGAACCTCCGTCAGAGCAAGCGGATAAGCACAACAGAAATGTACCCACATATCCGATGTAAATTATCTGACTCGGAAGCCATTTCATTTCATTCTCCTTGTACTGCTGCGACAGCTTTCTGTGCCGCTTCGGCGAGTCCATCCGCCGTAATCAAGTTCAAACCGGAATTTGTGAGAAGTTGCTTTCCGATTTCAACGTTTGTGCCTTCAAGGCGCACGACGAGCGGCACTTCCAATGCTTCCTGCTTGACAGCTTCGATAATGCCGTTAGCGATTACATCACATCTCATAATTCCGCCGAAAATATTCACCAGCACCGCTTTCACGTTTTTGTCTGCAAGGATAAGACGAAAAGCATGTGCAACGGTCTCGGTCGTCGCGCCTCCTCCGACATCGAGGAAATTCGCAGGTTCGCCGCCGTGTAGTTTAATCAGATCCATCGTCGCCATGGCAAGCCCGGCGCCGTTCACCATGCACCCGATGTTTCCGTCGAGGCTGATGTAACTCAAACCCGATTCACTTGCCTCCAACTCGCGAGCATCCTCCTCGCTCGGATCGCGCATGCACTCGATGTCCGGCTGCCGCCAAAGTGCGTTATCATCGAAATTGAGTTTCGCATCAAGCGCCGCAATGTCCTGTTCGCCATCAGTTTCCGTAATAGCAAGAGGGTTGATTTCCACAAGCGAGCAGTCGCAGTGGATGAACGTGGTGTAGAGTGCGGACATCAATGAAACGGCATTCGTTACGAGGTCTTTGGGGATGGCAAGATTGTAAGCAAGCCGCCGTGCTTGGAAGGGGCGCAACCCGACTGACGGGTCTATCATCTCCTTGAAAATCTTTTCGGGGCGCGTTGAAGCCACCTCTTCAATGTTAACTCCGCCTTCACCACTGCCCATCAACACGACTCGCGAAGTTTCACGATCAAGCACCATGCCGAGATAAAACTCATCGACAATTTCGCTCGCTTCGGCTACCAAGACTTTGCTTACCAGCTTTCCCTCCGGGCCCGTTTGATGGGTCACGAGTTGCATTCCCAGAATAGCATCGGCGTGTATGCCGACTTCTTCAGGGCTCTTCGCCAATTTCACGCCTCCACCTTTTCCGCGTCCTCCGGCATGGATTTGTGCTTTCACAACATAGGTTGAGCAATCAAGTCTTCGAGCAATTGCTTCGGCCTCGCTAGGGGTTGATGCCATGTCCGCATTTGGAACATTGACGCCGTGAGTTTTTAAGATTTCAATTGCTTGGTACTCATGTATGTTCATTTATTGCCTCTACATGTCAGAGTAAGTGTTCTCATCCCCGTTTACGGAGAATCGGAACGATTCAATTTAGCATGGGATGCTTATAAAACCCAGAATTCAAATCTGGTAACTGTTTAGTCTATCAATCTGCTTTGGGAATGTTGGTTTGTCGTGCTGCAGTTTAATCCCCTATCCTACACCATCAAGCGAACACATAGTGAGTGATCAACGGAATGGATAATGACTGCGATAGAGTTCCCATAGAGATCCGTGAGCGTATTGTAGGAGCGATCTCCAGGTCGCGATTTCCTGTTGGCGCGTATGTTCTGGACTGAACTAAACAACTACCAAATCTGGAAATGTTGGCATTACATGTTCATCGTACTACAGCGTAGAGATTTCTTTCGCCCATTCTCTATTGGCGTGGTACCAATCTACAAGCGCCGAAAAGCCGTCTCGGAATGTGGAATGCGGACGCCACCCCAACAATTGCTCTGCCCGTCCGATGTCTGCCCAAGTTGCACGCACGTCCGCGGGATGGGACGGTTTATGTTCAATCTTAGCCTTTTTTCCTGTCAACTCCTCCACCAAGTGAATCATATCCATTAACACGACGGGGGAATCCGATCCCAGATTAATGACTTCATAGCCTAGCGGCTTAAGTCCGGCAATCGTCCCGCGGGCAACGTCGTCGACAAAAGTGAAGTCACGCGATTGTTCCCCGTCTCCATATACCACCACCGGGTGCCCATCGCTTATCCATTGAACAAATCGGAACGGGCTCATATCTGGCCTACCGGCGGGACCGTAGACGGTGAAAAAGCGAAACACTGTCACATCTATGCCGTGCAGGTGGTGATAGGTATAACAGAGGGTTTCCGCTCCCTTTTTTGACGCGGCATAAGGAGAAATGGGCGAATTCGTGTCTGCGTCTTCTTGGAATGGCTGAGGATTATCTGCACCGTAGAGGCTCGATGTCGATGCCAGTACAAATTTCTTGACTTCCGCCTCCCGGCATAACTCAAGTAGATTCAGAGTACCGGTGACATTTGTTTCATAATATACCCAAGGATTTTCGACGGAGTAGCGGACGCCGGCGCGGGCGGCTAGATTGATGACCGCATCAGGGAGGTTTGCGCTGAACACCTCGCGTAATGTAGATTGATTGCAAATGTCCAGTTCATGGAACTGAAAGCCGGATTCCTTCTCAAGCTGTTGAAGCCGCCATCTTTTCAATCGCACGTCGTAAGCATCGTTGAGATTATCAATACCGACCACCGTGTGACCATCCTTGAGCAGTAGCTCGGCGACTTTGCTTCCGATAAATCCGACGCAGCCGGTAACGAAATATACCATAAACTATTTACCAAATCAGCTTTACTGGTTTACTCGCTAAGTATTTAATGATTACGAGACTGTCACAAGAAACCGTTCTACGCCGGTAGGTGCGGTTTCTAACCGCACCGACACCCAACACTTACCATATGTTTTTAGAAAATAAAGCATTTACACCCTATTGAATATAAATAGTACCTTAAATTCGACTACGCATTGGCGACACATTGAGCGACGTATTGACCGTTCCTGCAGGAAACCGGGAATCACTCATTCAGGCAATTTCTCTTTAGCCGAAGGTTTTATCTCGCTGATTGCTGTTTTGAGCATCTCTCGGGTTTTCTCATCAAAATCTGACTTTGCATGGAAAACGATTGAACCGTCTGGAGCGATAAGATAAAGATTCGGTTTCTTTTTGCCAGTGCGAAAAGTTTTATGTATTTCGCCTTTCCAGTCGAGTAACAACGTCACTGGTGGCTTATTCTTCCTGAGTTGTCTCTTGACAAACCCCTTGGGCACAAATCCGGGGACGCTCCGCATGTCTGCGATGATATAAGCTATAATCCCTTCACGGTCGCCATAGTCTTTCTGAAATGCCGCCGCCCACTTGTCGTCTTCTTTCCGAATTTTTCTGTTGCCGAGGATCAGAAATACAATCTTCCCGCGCAGCTTCTTTAAAGAATGGGCTTGGTCGTCGGCATCTTTCAAGGTGAAATCAGGCGCTTTGTCGCCAACCGTCGGAGGACCATCCTCTTTTGAGGCGTAAGCATGAAACGCGAAAAATACAATTGCCAGTAAATATATGCCGAACCGCATCGCGCTACTGGTCCCTATCCCAATCATAAAGCTAATTTGAAGCAAACAAATTGGGCCACATGCGTTCAAGCAGGAGGTGGTTTGCGGAGGTAATCAGACGCATGGGACCAAATTTGGTTCTCGTCAGGATTTCGCCGTTGGACAACTGTGCCTCATAAGAAAAGGAGTCGTCATTTAATGCGGACACGGCAGCTTTTAACGCTACCAGCCCGCGTTCATAGGGCATCAAATCGACTTCGGCATCGTGTTGTTTCAGGATAATCTGATGACATGCTTTCTCTCCTGCGCCCACGCCAACGGTCACAATCTGGTCCGCAAGCCCGTGTAATTGTACCCCTTGAACGCCTCCTAAAGCAAGAATACTATCCACCGCAATGACAGCTTGAATGTTCCCGGCGTAGTCTTTCAGCATTCGACCCGTTACATCAAAAGCGGCGCTCGTCTCAAGGACCGAAGTTCGGGAAATAACTTGGATTTTATCCTCGTATTGGTCTAAAACACGATGGACACCGATGGCAATTTCCCGCATGGATTCGATTTTTACGGGAGCTTCCAAAACCAATACATTTCCCTGATATCCGATTTGCTCTAGCGTAAACCGGGCGGCTTTTTCACCGAGACTAGTTTCGTCGACCGTTATATGCCCGTGGGTTGGCATACTGGGGAGCATCTGGTCCAAAGAGATCACAGGCACATTCCACCGACGCGCTTCTCTCAAAATTGGGTAGGCAGCTTTTGGGTCGACAGATTTGATAATCAGCGCTTGAATTTTCGATTCCAACATCCGCCGAACCCCCTGTCTTTCGGTTAGGACGGCATCATGCGTTGGACCCTTATCCAATACACCATTCCATGTGATTTTGACGCCATACTCTTTTTCGTGTTCCAGCATCGCCTGTTTCATCAGCGTGTAAACGGGAGTTGCTGTCGTTGGCACGCTCACACCGATATTGATGACAGGTGACGCATCGTTGCACCCAATTATCATGGCTATTAGGAGTAATGACACCCTATGAACTAGATTTGGCCCCCACACTACGAACAGTTTCATACTGTTGGTCTGTAAATACATTACATCTATGTGCTTGGTTCGCCTAAATCCTGACAACCAACCAAACTTACCGAAAAACCTCATCAAGACGCAAAACGAGTTTTAGTGCATCAGAAGAACCGGCTTTGGCAAGAATAGTCAATAATTCCAGTAAATCCTGCAAAGCTTGTTCTTCTCGCACTTCACGTCGGTAATCAGCGAGAACGGTCTCGACGAATTTTACAGCATCATCAACAGCAAGGGAATCGAGACCATAACCGAACCGTTCGCTTAATCTTGCTACGCCCACGGCGAAATGTAAAACCTCTTTGGTATGGCATCTTCGAAAAGTCGTCAAGAGTCGCATGAAATAATATGCTGTCCGAGCAGACATGACACCGTTTTCCTCGTCGAGCGCGAGATCGATAACCTGCTTCATAAGAGGTTGGACTTCATCGTAGAAACCGCAGTGCAACTCAAAGGAGATATCTCCTACCCGTTCTTCAGATAGATTCCCACTGGTTGCAACTAACAGATAAAGGCGCATAATCACCTCGTCAATTAGTTTGTAAACATCGCGGAATCCATTGATACACCTTCGCTCGCCACCCGCCTTGGACTCTGCACCCAGTTGCTCAATTTCTCCTGAAGCTGCCGTGATTACTTCTCCTAACCATGCAATGGCTCGTTTCGCTGTTTTAAGCCCATTCGGCGTTGCAAGCTTCGTCGGGGCGACGTACTCGTTCATGACCCAAAACACGGCATGATTCAGGGAATGAGTGTACTGAGTTGGGTGTTTCAACAAGATATCATTAATTGTATTTCGTACCCATGAATTTTCGCGACTGATTGTCAACTGCATTGATAACTCGATTAACTGATCTGGTAGCGTAACCTTTTCTCTATGTGCCAGTGAATGCTTGAACATCTTGTCCATAGCGCGAATAGTCTTATCTTCCTCGTCTTTTCCCCGTCCGACAACTTGAGTCAACGTAACACAGAGCCATTCCAACACAGCATAATTCGTCTCATGAGTTGTCCTATCCTCAATAATTTTCCAGAATCTTTCTGGCATGCGGACGTAAACTGCAAGCAATTCCATAACTGCCACCATTCTAACAGATGGAACAGGGTCATTTGCGAGAGCTTCAATTGCGTCCAAGATTTCCGAATCCGGATCAGATTGACGGCCTGTTAGCCGTAGTAGTCCAGAAGCGGCTTCATGTCGGGGAAAGGGTGAGTAGGCCGAAGAATCAAATTGAGAATCCTGCTCGGAATTTGGTTGCGGCAGTTCATGCGTTGCGCCATCCAAGAGCACTTTGCGACAGAAATCGAACAGATGACTGCCATAATTGCCCGCTACACGACCAAGGATTGCCGTGCAGGCAGTCAGTTTATACCAAAGCCGGTCTATTACTTCTTTATCCGCTTCCGTATCGCCTTTTGTGATGACGTATGCCTCCTGTAGTAGCGGAAGAATCGACTCGGTAGCTTCCTCGGTTGGTGAATCATTCATCCAATTTGAACGGAATTCGTCAAGTGGTTCAAACAAACGTTGCAATTCCTTATTTTCCGATGTGGTGACATCTACACCTTGTTCTTGAAGCCATTCTTCGTCCGTGTAGCGGCCCCACGTGACGGGTCCATAACTCACCGGGGGCCGATTCTCTGGAACACTATTTTCCCGCTCCATCTCCGATCGGATTTTTTTTGCCTCGTGTGTGACCAGCAAAGTTGGAGGGATTTGTGCCAAATGTTGATTTGTTAGGTATTCGAGAAATTCTTTGTTTTCCCCAACTTTCCCAAGGAGGTCCAAGATGGTCTGTTCCATCAGACGACGCTGCTCAGGCGCAAAGACTGACGTCGCCACCTGTAGAAACTCACCAAGTTCGTACTGCGCATCGCGACTCATCAATATCGGTTTTGCAGTACAAAGTTCAAACAGATGCGGAGCGAAAACTTCTGGAAATAGAACTCCCGTGTTCAAAAGCCGTTTCCAGAAAAACGAGACCCACACCTCATCACGGAAGACATCAAGCAACGAATCAAACAATTCAGGCGAATCTTCCGACTTAACTAATTCCGAAATATATTCGAACAATGCATCCGCCATTTTAATCGGTTCATCACGAATCACCCGTTTATCCCATGTATAACTATTGTCTCGAAGAAAGTGCGCAGTTCTGCCTCGGAATTCAAATGGCTCTATCCTATCTTGGAGATCAACGGCTTCTTGGCCGTAACTGAGGATTTGGGTGCGAATGATGTAGAAGTTTAGGCTTTGTATCACCGCTCGCGTCGCGGCTATTGGTTCTGCTCGAAGAAAATTAGGAACATGCTGGGCTAACCAATAGTAACACATGCTGTAATCCTGTCGAGGAGTGCTTGTGAGGGCTAGGATGCGCCCGCCTATAAGATTTGTGATTTCGTCACAAAGCACTTGATCGGCAAAGACAGTGATATAGGTAGAGACGACAAACTCGGGGTCTTCATCCCAAATTTTGTCCACATGTTCGGCCAGCCGTGTCAGTAAGTCTAGCTTGAGGTTGTCCTCCTGTGTTAGCTCGATGACTTCTTCAAGAAGGTCCCGAGATTCTTTAGGATTGGTGCCGTAAGTCTTAGCAACTAGCGGTACTGCCCAAGAACTGGCAAGCCGATGATACCAATCATTTTCACCTACTTGTCCTTCTTTCCAGGTCCATTTCAGTAACCGGCGCCCAACCTTACCACAAGCCGCTATGGTACTCGTTTCAGTTTTTTGCACTCGGTCTAGAATCTTAGAAGCAAGGATTGCTAAATCCCAAGCGAAGTCTGAATGCAAGTATGCCGAAATTCGAGCGAAGAAAACACTCCAGAGAGGATCGCGCTGGATCTCTAGTGCGCGAAGTGATTGCATCAGCCACATCAATGCGCTATTTGCGATCTCTTCTCTCCGCTCCAGTTGATCCAAATACGGCGTTAATTGTCCAATTTGGCGTGATTCGCTTACGATAGTGCGCGTGGGAATTAAGCGTACCACTAGACGCAAATGTTCACTCTGCTCGCTTTGAAAAACGTGCCAGAAAATACTCCAAAAGGTTTTGGGCGTATTGTACCAAAGACGCGTGAAAAAGTAGGTAAGACTTGGGAGGAGAAAAAGGGAACGTGACTTTTCTTGAAAAACGAGATTGTTGAACTTTTGAGGATTGTCTTCAATGAGTGAGGCACTTATGGCGTAGTCAAAGAGGATGTTATGAGAAAAAGCAATCCGTTGTCCGGTTGACTGTACTTCCAAGGTTCCATCGCTCAAGAGATTGTGCCATGCGCTCAGTCTTACTGGTATATCAAGTCCCAGATGTTCATATATGTCCTCTCGCCTGACACTCAATGAAAGATCCTCAACCATGAGACGTGCAACTTTCGTGAGAAGAAACTGACGGTGTTCACCATCGCTCGCCCCCTCAATTCGGCGCTTCCAGAACATATCAAGTAATTGAACTTCGGAATAAATCTGGCGGAAATCGGTTTCAATCTGCGAACTCTTTAGAATTTTCTTCAATAACCAGAGATTGAACGGAATTGCAAGAAGACACTTAAATTCCTTGGATCCAAGGTTGTATATGTCTTCCAGAGACTGAATCTGGTCGAAGGCTTGTTGAATCTCGACTGGTTCCAAGGGCGGAATCTCGAAATTCCGGCATAAGACTTCCTTGTTTTGATATTTGGTGTTGTCAAGGTTTCCAAACACATCCAAGAGTTCCTGTGATTTCATCGCGTCATAGGTTCGTACCGTGACTACGACATTCCAAGACTCACTAAGGTCACGAATAGCATGACGGATTAGATTGAAGAAGCAATTATGCGTCTGTTCGTCTCGAGCAGCGTCGAAAGCATCAAACATTAGAATTGATTTCTGGGATGAAGTAGGAACAGATTTCAGCTTTTTTGTCAGAGCTCCTTCATCGGAGAATACCTGTCTCAACATTTCTGGAATGTCACCCCCGAGTTTATCAATGGGTAGAAGGAGGTGAGGCCTGCCGGCAGAATCTAGAGAATGGTGAAGCTCCTTTAATAGGTAGGATTTCCCCACGCCTGGTCCCCCGACAATGACGCCGTTTCCTCCCGATGCAAAGTTCAGCAGTTCGTTGAGCAGCTTCTCCCGAGTGATTTTGAAGGTTGCTGAATCTTCAACCCATGAATCATTGACCTGTGCCAACCAATCTAATGGGTTTGTTGATTCTTGGTTAAATTTAGTTTCGTCGCCGAATTGCTGCTCCAGAATCTCTTGAACTTTGCGTAATTTGGACTCAGGGAATCCTGAAATTTCATCCAATAAGTCTCGATAATCAATTACATTGTTATTTGTGTCAAAAGAGAACAAGCCTTGTATTATCTCATCTAATCCTTTTGCTTGATATGTTTTCTGTTTCTCTGTCAATACATAGATGATTAGACGGTTATATTTTGTGTACAATTCATAATCGACAAATTTCTTCAAAGTATCCTTGATTTTTTGGATATTAGGTGTTGATGTAATTTGGTAGGCGGTTCTTGCTTCGTCATCGCCCAAATCTATCGCTGGAAAATTTGGACCTTCTGAGACATTCAGATTCTTCAAATCTGTATGCCCGTAGACCTCAGCAAACAATGGAATTAATACATCCTCAGACACACGATTGATGTCAGTCCGTCTCATTGCCTTTGCGCCTTTAACCTGAGCCACAAATCTTGACATCAATTCATTAATTCTATCTTGAGATTTTTGTAGTTTCATGGTATCAACACCTGACAAATTTCTGAATAGTTTATGGGTGGCAAATTCTCATTCAGAAATCCCTAATTCCGGCAACCCTTCTACAATTTCCACCGTCTCCAAACTCACTGTGATTACCTTCTGAATTAACTTTACGATGTAACGTGCATCATCAGCGCGGTTCGGGTCGTTGACAATACCGCTCCGTTTGTCTATCTTGACCCGATACTGATCAATCACCCATTCGAGTGCCGACCGATTGCCCAGACGATATTCAAATGTCTTCGCCGGGATACCATCAATGATCAGGGAATCGTTATAAGTGATTTGCGTTTTGTCTTTAGACAGTCGCATTTTTTCGACGCGCCAACTAAATGGCACTTCCTCGTTTGCGACGAGTCGTAGAGAAGGTTCACCATTACCTCCCTCATATTCAGGCACTTCTTCATAGCCAACTTGAATCTCCGCTAACCGTTGACCAGCCCTGGCAAATGTCCAGAAGTCTGGTGCATAAGGGAGGCGGGGCAATTCTCGCCTAAGGTTCGCTTGATACCGCTCCCGATAACCGGTGTGGTGAAGGATAGCGTAAACATAATGAAAGATGTCCCACTTGGTGATTTTCTTGTCACGATAATTTGCGCGGAACTGTGCTAACGCCCAATCTGTGATATTTTCGCGGCGGTTACTACCGTCTTCGTTGTAGGTGTAGAAGGGAAAACATTGAGAATCTCCGGTAAGATGTAGATCTGTTAGCTGCTGTGTTATCAAGCAGTGAAAGGGCTTTTTATTCCCAATGGCAGTAACGCATATTGCTTTGTTATCCCCTTCGGTTTGCGGTACAGGGAATATTGATGGAAAGACAAGTACCCTGTCGTTCATTAGGCGATCAAAGTAAAGATACGATTTGGTAAACGGCCGATAGGGAGACTGTCGAATCTTCGCCTCAGTAAATGTCGTGGTTTGACCGCGCTGGAGTTTTTGTTTCAAGCTTGCACTCCAACTGATTTTCGCGTCATCATAATCCACAAAATCATCAACATCTGCCTCACGCCGCTCGCGTTGTTCCCATTTAAACACATCCGTATTATAGGTGTCAATCATCGCGCTCACGTTCTCGGCTAGCTTGTTGTGGTCGAAGTTTCGTACCCAAGCGTCACGATTCGTGCTGACGCCGAGGCTATACGTTTTAAAGATAACGTTTATTCCCTTACCTTTTGCTGATTTCATTGCTTTGTTTCCAATTGGGATAAAGGCTGCATATTCGTTGTGAAGAGCATCAGTGAGCCATGTGTGATTTTCATCCGGTTCTATTTCTTTCCACTCAACGTTTTTAATCGACCCTGCCTGTTCGACTAAGTTGAATTTCTCTTGTCTCGTAGCCTTCCAATTGACCGACGAGTAATGAATCTTATGGTCCCGATAATCGCTGTTTTTTACGAAAAGTGTCACAGTAATTCCAACCATCGCTGCTAACCCAAATACGGTGTGCTTTTCTCCAATCGGAATTCCATCTCGCATTGAGTCTTCGCGGACATCACCTTTTAAATCCAAAATGAAGACACGGTTGAAGTCCTGATAAAGGTTTTTCCGCATTCCGTCAAACGCTAGTCCATCGAGAAAGCTGTTATTCGTCACGAACGCAACAACCCCATCTTCCCCAATCCGGTCCGATGCCCAGCGAATCGCCTTCACATACGGGTCGGAGAGTTTAGTCTTGAGAGTTGCTTTGGAATCTGCAGCATACGTCTCTCGGACCCGCTTATCCATCGCCGGATACTTCCGGTTCTTGTTGTTGTCATTCTCGTTGACTTGGCCCACATTGTAGGGCGGATTCCCGATAATCACAAACATCGGGGTCTCCCTCTGACTCTCAACGCGTTGCGCATTCTCAGGTGCGAAAAGCGGATACTGTCGGTCTTCCGCCAGATCGAAAGTATCGACAAGACAGATCCCCTCAAACGGTTGATAGTGCCCTGTCGCCTCGTAAAACTGATGCTCAATGTTCATGGATGCGATGTAGTAGGGGAGTAGCATCACCTCGTTGCAGTGGAGCTCGCTTGTGTATTTGTCCTCTAGGGCGGGTCTCTGAATCTGCTCCATAATACGGACAATGAAATTGCCCGTCCCGACATACGGATCAATAATGTGAACACCGGAATCGGAGATTGACCGATTAAATTCGGTTTTCAGGATCTCCTCAACGCTTTTCACCATGAAATCGACAATAGGTTGAGGGGTATAGACGATACCGTGCGTGTCCGCAACCTTGACTGAAAAGCCTTGGAAAAACTGCTCATAAACTGTGTTGAGGAACCCTTGTTTCTGAGAGAAGTCGGTGATTCTTGCCGCATTGCGTTCGATTGCAACGTAGAAACGGTCCAGGCTTTGAAGAAAACCGTCGCGGGTAAATGATTGAGATGTCAGCGCATCTATCACTTTTTCGATTTCGTTGGCGATAACGTTCCGGCGGGTGAAGTCGGGATTATTAAAAACAGTGCGAAAGAGGCGTTCGGTCAAGAGATGCTGGATGAGCATCTCTTCAACGGCAGCTTCGGAGAGGTTTGAGTTAATTGATTGGCGGCATTTCTCGTGGAAATCCCCAAAAGCACTTGTAAAACGGCGGTTGGTTTCCCGTTCGCCTCGGATGAGATTTGCCAAACCCTGTCCAAGCACGGGCACCACCTCTTTGAACTCCGCGACCGCTTTCTCCCATTCAACTTGTTCGTCCGGACGGTAGTCAAAGAAGGATTCGACTGCCTCAATCAGTTGCCTCGCGTCTGTTAGGTCGGCATCAAGCACCTGTTGCTTGTTTTGCCAAAGGATTGCCCGTTTCGGGATTTGAAAGATGATGTTGTCTTGAGGATAGCCCTTCCTGAACTTATCCAACACGGCGTTTGGCAAATCGTCGTGCATATCCTTCGCTTCCCAATAGCCATGCGCTATCTTGAAATCATCAAGTAAAGCGCCATCAACGGAAATCCGCCTATTTTGACTGCCCATCATTCTGTGTTCAGCGACGAGTGTCCAATTTAACCGCCTCCCACAGGCTTTCAGCAATGTTTGGAAGGCATCTCGAACAGCGCCTTCGTGGGATACATCAATCGCCTCGAAACGGCGGAGAGAATCGTAATACTCTTTTACGGGACGAGATGTGGGCTTGAGGAGTGTGCTCATTTTTCCTTTGGGAAAATCCTATCCATTTGAGTTTTAATTATAAACCAACACATGTCCATTTGGTATCTTTTATGAAATGCTGACTTAATCAAACTTCGTCGATTAATTGAGAGAATTCAAGTAACAGAAATAAAAAAGCCCTGCGGATTGGCGGTTCGCAGGGCTAGTCTTTTCCGTGCAGGCGGACATGACAGAGTACTTGTAAACAACTAATGCAAAATTTTAGTGGAAAAACACTCCGCACAAGCACTCAGGAATCGGTATCGGTTGCCACGAGCTTGTTAATCTGTTTGAAAAATTGACCTATCGTCATTTTGGCGGCGCTTCCGATGATGCGTTGTCCGACTCGGGCGAGTTTTCCGCCCACCGCTAATTCGCCGGCAAGTTCAACTCTCGTTTCATGGGAATTGGCTTCTTCCAGTTGAAAATCGCAGGCGCCTTTCAGAAAGCCGATTGTGCTTTTCCCTTCGACCATGAGTCGATATGCGGAAGGCGACTGCATGTTCTCCAACGTGACCGTGCCTTTATACGTACCTTTAATCCCGGCAACTCCCACTTTGATTGTTGCCTCATAGGTGTCACTTCCGGTAGCCTTGAGTTCTTCGCAACCGGGGATACATTGGCTCAAAAGATCGGGATCGGTCAGATGCTCCCAGACCTTTTCGCGGTGCGAAGATACGGTATAATCGGCTTTGATTTTCATTACGGAGCGTTCCTGACGAAATTAGGCGTTAGAGTGAAGCACAATTCTTAACGCCTAACCGTTCCCATATCTTATGATGCTGCACCTTCAATCGCTCGGCGTGTGTAGACCTTTGCAAGATTCAATCGGTAGGCTTCGCTGGCGTGAATATCCTCCAAAATGTCTACTGCATCAGCGGCGTTTTCCGCCGCCGCCGCGATGTTGTCAGTGGTCAGGGCTCTCCCTGCCAATGCCGACTCGACCTCGGAGGCGCGATAGGGTACATCGGAAACGCCCGTGATGCCAACCGCGATATTCTCGCAGACCTCACCGGATTTCGACAGAACGGCGGCTACGCCGGTGAGCGCAAAGCCGGATGCCACCTGATGCAACTTGAGATAGCTTCCCTTCGTGTTTTCAGCCGGGACAGCGACATGAATCTCGGTAAGAATCTCATCTGCTTCCAAAGCAGTAGTATAGAGTTCCTCAAAGAAATCTGTCGCCTTAACGATGCGTTCTCCACCCGAGCCGACAATTTTCAGATCGGCATCAAGAGCCAAGATCGTCGCGGGCCAGTCCGCGGCAGGGTCGGCATGTGACAAACTTCCCCCGATTGTTCCCTTATTGCGAACTTGGACATCGCCAATCTCGCCCGCGGTCTGAGCCAAAATTGGCACCTTGTGGATTACAAGATCCGAGCTTTCCAGTTCGTGGTGGGTAGTCAACGCGCCAATCACCAATGTGCCATCGGACTCGGAGACTCCTTTTAACCCCTCAACACGTTGGATGTCTATAAGAACTGCTGGCTCGGCAAGCCGCAACTTCATCGCCGGAATCAGGCTGTGTCCACCGGCGAGAATCTTGGCGTCATCTCCGTGTTCACTCAAGAGCGCCAAAGCTTCATCAACTGAGGTCGGTGCGAAGTATTCAAAACTGCTCGCAATCATTTCAATTCCTCCTTTCGGCTACAACCAGCTTTACTGTGCGTCCTGGATTGCCTGCCACACCCGGTTCGGCGTCAGAGGCATATCAATGTCGGTAATCCCGAATGGCGACAGCGCATCGACAACCGCATTAACAAGACACGGCGAGGAGGCGATTGTTCCGGCTTCACCCACGCCCTTGACGCCCAACGGATTAACGGGTGACGGCGTTGTAGTATGCTCGGTTTCAAAGCGCGGCACCTGTGTCGCTTTTGGAATGGCATAGTCCATAAATGAACCGGTTAAAAGCTGTCCGTTTTCATCATAAACCGCGCCTTCGTACAGCGCCTGACCCAATCCTTGTGCGATACCGCCGTGCACCTGTCCATCAACTAACAAGGGGTTGATGATATTTCCGCAGTCATCAACGGCGACGTAACGCTGCAAATCAATCTCTCCCGTCTCGGGATCAACCTCAACGATTGAGATGTGGGCGCCGAATGGGTATGTGAAGTTCGACGGCTCGAAGAAATGCGTCGCCTCAAGCCCGGGCTCAACCTCCGGGGGCAGCTCCACGGCACGGTGCGCCGTGGCTGCGACATCCGCGAATGTAACGGCGGAGTCCGGCGAACCTTGGACAAAGATGTTTCCATCTTCAAATACGAGATCATCGACGTTAGCCTCCAACATGTGCGCCGCGATTTGTGCCATTTTGTCCTTTACTTGCTGCGTGGCAATTATCAGAGCAGCGCCACCGACTGCCGTAGCACGACTACCGAATGTGCCGATACCTTGTGGTTGCCGTCCGGTGTCGCCGTGAATAACGGCTATGTCGTCGATGCTTATCCCGTATTCATCGGCTACAATTTGGGCAAAACTGGTTTCTTGCCCCTGTCCGTGTGGCGACACTCCGGTCAGAACAGTGACTTTCCCGGTGCGTTCAATGCGGACGGTGCCACTTTCCCAGCCGCCTCCGGCAACGCCGACAGACGGACCCATACCGCAGATTTCGGCGTATGTCGCAATGCCGATTCCCATGTATCTTCCTTGTCCTCGAAGTTCCGCTTGCCGTGTTCGGAGACTGGCATAATCCACCGTATCCAGCGCCTTGTTGAAACTCATCTGGTAGTTGCCGCTGTCATAGGTGACGCCGGTAGCCATTTCAAGCGGAAATTCATCGGGCTGTGGAAAGTTCTTGAAGCGAATTTCTCTGGGATCCATTCCCAGCGTCTGTGCCGCCAAATCAACCATACGTTCAATGATGTGAGTTGCCTCGGGACGTCCAGCCCCGCGATAGGCGTCCGTCGCCATCTTATTCGTGAAAACTCCGATCAACTCTAGTTTGATGTTCGGAATTTTATAAGCGCCAGGCATCATGAGATATGTCAACACGGGGATGATTGGCGTGAGCAACTGATGATACGCACCCATATTGGCAAGCAGTTTCGCGCGGAGCCCCGTAATGGTTCCATCATTCTGGACTGCCATTTCAACGTAGTCGACCTGATCACGTCCATGAATAGTTGTCGTGAAGCCTTCGCTCCGCTTCTCAATCCATTTCACAGGCTTCCGCAACTGCGTCGCCAAGTAGGCGACCACGGCTTCTTCGGAATACACATTCAACTTGCTACCGAAACCGCCTCCCACTTCCGGTGCAATGACGCGAACGAGTTGCTCAGGAAAGTCAAGGAGCAGGGAAAGAATGGTCTTGAGGTGATGAGGTACTTGCGTCGAAGACCAGACGGTAAGCGTACCTTCTCCCGGAAGATATTCGGCCAATACCCCGCGTGGTTCAATCGAGTTGGGTATCAGGCGCTGATTCACGAAGCGCTGAGAGACTACGTGATCGGCTTCGGCAAACGCTGCGTCCACATCGCCCGCGTCAAGCGGCATCGTAAAAGCGATATTGTCATCGAATTCATCGTAGATGACTGTCGAATCCGATTCAATCGCTGCGTCCAGATCAACAACGGCAGGCAACTCATCGTACTCAACTTCGATCAGATCCAGCGCATCTCTCGCTATGTAGGGATCCGTTGCCACCACAGCGGTGATTGGTTCTCCGACGAACCGCACACGACCTACGGCAAGAGCGGGGTGATCGGGAACCTTAAGCCCTTCGATTTCTGCGGCGCACGGGATTGAACCGACCTTCCCCGCAATGTCTGAACCGGTTATCACTTTGACCACGCCCGATAGATTTTCTGCCGCTTCCGTGTCGATGCTCTTGATATCCGCGTGCGCATAGTCGCTGCGCAAGAAAGTACAATGGAGCGTATTAACCAACTTAATATCGTCTACATAGTGGGATAGCCCTTGAACTAGCCGCGGATCCTCCCGCCGCTTAATCGGTGCGCCGATTAGCCGCGATGGTCCAGCCATAGTTGCCATAATAAGTCCCTCCTCCTGTCTACGTCAGATAAAGGATGCGCACACCGCATCGAAATCTTTATGAGCCGATGCACCTTCTGCGTAAAATGTAGTATTACCAAGTATCCATTTTCGAAGGTACGCATTTCAAATCTAGCCTTGCATCTTCTCAGCGGCGTATTGCACGGCGTCAACGATATGTTGATAGCCGGTGCAACGGCAGAAATTTCCTTCCAAACCGTGTCGGATTTCTTCTTCCGTCGGGTTTGGATTTCGTTCTAGGAGTTGGTGTGCCGCTACAATCATCCCTGGTGTACAGAAGCCGCATTGCAGACCGTGACGTTCCCAGAATCCCTCCTGAATCGGATGGAGTTCACCATCTTGCGCGAGTCCTTCAATCGTTGTTATCTCTGCATCATCCGCCTGTACCGCCAACATCGTGCAGGTCTTGACCGCTTGTCCATCTACAATCGCCGTGCAAGCGCCGCACAGGCTGGTCTCACATCCGACATGTGTACCTGTGAGTCCGGCGACCTCTCGAAGGTAGTGAACTAGAAGTAGTCGAGGCTCAACTACGTGTGTGTAATCTTCACCGTTAATCGTCGTGTTAATCTGCTTTCTGGACTTGTTCACATCCTACCCCCTTTCTAAACTTATACGTTTGAGTTATTTTATACCCGATTTTATTCGGGCATAATCCACACAATCCCACACATAGTCACCTACCGTATTTTCTACATCAAGGCATCAGTGGGTTTATGTACAATCTGCCCACCCAAAGGTTAGCATCTTGTGAATGCTTTCGGACGAGGTGGATATTCCTTATTTATCCTGTAATCCAAACGAAGTTGTAATCCCAACAGGTTGGCTTGAAATGCCAAAGAAAATCAAACTCTCAGTTGTATGATGTTCTCTAGTCAATTCCGAACAATCTTGTGACAAGCTCTGCAATGTGCAACTAAGTGCGCAAGACTAAACTCTATTCATCTATTCTGACAGAATAGCTCTTATCTGTCAACCTGAAAATAGCTAGAAATTGTACATTCTAGAGCTCGGGGCGGCAATAATGATCAACATGCCCGAGGATGCCCATAATTGCCCTGCATTCAGTTCATTCATAGCGTTAGGCAATATCACCCTAGAGATTGTTTTATATGGACAGTTTTACCCCTGCCGTGTCAACCTTGACACCAACTATTAGCTTGAGAGGTGTATTCCCCATAACATTAGGCGTTGAAATTTGACCAGGTCTAATCGAATTTTATTACTTAGAGCTCCCTATTTGCTGTCTAAATGGTTTTCTCGGTAAATTTCAATGCAAATAAGGAGGTCGCGACCTGGAGATCGCTCCTACCTATAGTTGAATGGTGCGATCAAGTGACCGAATAGGGAACGCGATAGAGATCCCTTTCTAACCGCACCGGCACCCAACACTAACCATATTTTTTTGAAAAATAAACCACTAAAGGATGGGGTTAAGTTCAGGTAGGCAGCACACTGTTTTCTGTTTCAAACTACGTGCTGTTTTTGTTTACCGCAAACATTGGAACAGGGTATAATTTTTACCCCACGAAGGAGGATGTGACATGCGAGAGGAGATTTACAGGATAAGTGTTATCTTAACACCTGAACCCGAAGGTGGCTACACTGTGACATGCAGAGAATTACCAGAGTTAATCACCTATGGGGATTCGTTTGAGAAGGTTTGGGAAAATGTAGCAGATGCCTTTGTTGCCACTCTTGCATTATATCAGGATATGGAGCGTGAATTGCCTGATAGTATCCGAATGAAAAATGTATCCCCCAAAACAATAAAAACTGTTAGATTTGAAACAATGACTCCACCATCTAAACCAAAACCTATTCCAACCAACAATATTCTTTGGTTTCAGGCAGTTTTACCTGGATCAGAATTATGGGTGCAAAATTTTTGAAATATAGGGAAGTGGCCAAAAAAACTCAAAAAAAATGGGTTGCGAGGAAACTTCCAAGCCCACCAGAGGATCAAACGAACGAATAGTGAATGCGATAGTAGATCCTGTGCAATGTCGAGTGTTACTTGATAGCATGCCATCATCCCTGTCGGAATAATTCTTTCAGCAAGTAACGCTCGTCTTTGGATCTATGACAGTCTTTGAGAAGGTGTTCCTTCGTAAAATGATTTTCACTCCAGCTGAGATCAAGCGAGTGGATAGCGAGCGCGATAGAGATCTTAGATGTCAATAGAATCGTGATGGGTCCAATCTCTGCGCTCCAGCGGGGATCAAACGAGTGAATAGCGAGTGCGATAGAGATCTTCAATGTGGAGTGTTACTTGGTAGAGATTTTCCACCTCGTGCACTCCTGCGGAGATCAAACGAGTGGATAGCGATCAAGTGACTGAATAAGGAACGATATCAAAAAATACCCAAATTAGCACTTATAAGGTGCGGAGTGTAGGGTTTAAGTCAATCGAATCGACTTAAATGTCTCAATTTGTTCCGTAATCGCGCGTTCAGTGGGAAGACGCTCGGCGCTTGAAGCACCATAGAATCCGACAACTCCTTCCGTATTGTCCAGAATAAACTGCGCATCCTCGGGTTCGGCAATCGGTCCGCCGTGACAAATCACAAGAATCTCCGAGTTAACGCCTTTCGCGGCATCGTGTATCGCCTGCACCCGTTTCGCCGACTCTTCAAGCGTCAGCGCCGTTTTGGCACCGATGGAACCCTTTGTTGTTAGCCCCATGTGTGCGACGAGGATGTCCGCCCCGGCGTCTGCCATCTGTTCGGCTTCCGATTCTTTGAAGGCATACGGTGTTGTCAGCAAATCCATTTCGTGCGCGATGCGAATCATTTCCACCTCCGGTCCGTAGCCCATGCCCGTTTCCTCCAAGTTTTGGCGGTATAAGCCGTCCATCAGTCCGACGGTTGGAAAATTCTGTACACCAGAGAATCCGATGTCCCGAATCTGTTTTAAGAACACGTCCATCAAGCGGAACGGATCTGTGCCGCAGACGCCGGCAAGCACCGGTATGTTTTTTACAACGGGAAGCACCTCGCTTGCCATTTCAACGACAATCTGATTGGCATCGCCGTACGGCATCATGCCGGCAAGCGATCCGCGTCCAGCCATTCGAAATCGCCCCGAATTATAAATAACGATGAGGTCAACCCCTCCGGCCTCCTCGCATTTTGCAGAAATGCCGGTGCCGGCACCAGCGCCGATAATCGGTTTTCCAGCCTCAACGTTTGACCGCAACCCCGTTAATATTTCTTCGCGTTTAAACTGCATTGTTTCACCTCCATATAGAGTTCGATATTTAGTATTTACGCAAGTCGTGCCCATTCTTATGAGTAAAGATAAGGCGTAGAATAATGCGTAATGCGTAACTAATTGTTTTACGTATTACGCATTACGAATCACTAGCCCTTCACTTGCGTAAGTTCCGATGTTATGTGTCTAGTCCGTATTAGCCTTCTTTGGTGGCATGACGACAATCTCTATTCGTCGATTTCGAGCTCGTCCTTCTCGCGTCTCGTTCGTGTCAATCGGACGGTGATATGCGTAACCGACCGCTGCTAGACGGCTTGGAGCCACATTCGCCTGTACTTGTAGGTACCTCACGGCGGAGATTGCACGTTCGGTCGACAAATCCCAATTGTTCTGCACCGAACCTCTGAACGGCACGTTGTCCGTATGTCCTTCAACTCGAATCTCGCGGTTCGGGTAGCGATTCAAGAATGTCGTGGCAATTTTGTCCAGGACGCGCTTGCCTGCCGGTTTAATCACCGATTTTCCCGAGTCGAAAAGAATCTTATCCATTAAATTAACGGTTAACATTCCTTGAAGTTCGGTAATTTGAATCTCTTTGTTTTTAATCTCCTGTTCCAAGCTACCAACCAAATCTTGATACTCCGCCTCTCGCTTCCTGCGTTCTGTTTCAAGTTTCCGTTTCTCATCTTCAATTTTCGCTTTGGCTTTGCTGATATCGACTGCTTGTTGCTGAATTTCACCGATTGTTTCTTCCAGGATTTCGATCTTAATGATCTTCGCCGCGACCTCCTCTTGACTTTGGTTCAATTCACGCTCCAAACGTTTAGATTCCCCCTGAAACTTTATGCGGCTTCCTTTTTCTGTAGCGAGTGTTTCTTCTGTCTGCTTAAACTTCACTCGGTAATATGCTATCAAAGTGACGAGAATCACGAGTGCCAAACCGGCGGCTCCACCAATTATATATGTTTGTCTTTTGGTCATCTAACCAACCTTTGTTCTAGGGTGTGTTGACACTTGTGCGAAACTGTCTGCCATCGTCGGGGCGAGAGAAGATCTCTATGGGAGTTCTATCGTGTTCTCTGTTCGGTCACTTGGTCTTTCATTATCTAGTCAGTTGATTCTCGCCCATTGACCAATGGAAGTTGGCAGACTCAAACAGAAGTCTTATCTCTACGCAATCGGTGGGGCAAGGGGATTTCAATTGCGGCCATTATCCATTCCCTTGATCCCCGGCTACTGAGTAAGATAACGAATATATAAGGCATTATATGCACTTTTATTCACGCGAAATGGTATTAGTTACGCTTGGTGTGTTAGTAGAGAAGGAAACAACCTTTGATTGCAATAGAGAATGATGAAGCTTCTCCAGTGATGTCCTCGTATTTGGTATCTGCAGTGAATAGTGATAGGAGGGAAATGATTGCATCTGCAGCATCAAAGTTGCTACTGTCAATTTCATAGCTGGCAATGTTACAGTCAAGTTTTATTGCTAGTCTATTATTAAATTCATATCCAATTCCTAATAGTATTCCACTACCAATAACTCGATTAAAAAATCGGTATTCTTCGGGCGGATTGTATATCAGGCTAGGATAATTGATAGAAATATCATAGAACAGTGATGGTGTGCCCTTATTTTGAAAAATTGTAAAACCAAATCCCATAATTACATGTGGGTTGCCCGCTCTTAGAGTTAAAGATGAAATGAATTGTTCTGTAAATCCGAACCCCAGTTTCGCGTGACCTACAGGGTAAAGGGTTAAACTTGATAATTCATTTTGTTCAATAAGTTTATGATCTTGGTCGTGTATTTCCCATTTCTCACTTGAAGATGTGGGTTGTAATCCTACACCCATTTCCATGTACCCGCCTTGACGTGTGCCACAACCGAGTAGTGACAATGAAACTGCAATTATTAGTATGTGTCTAATCATAGTCATAACTTACCCCCATCCTTTAGACAGCAAATAGCGAGATTTTAGTAATGAAATCCGATTAAACCTGGTCAAATTTGAACGCTTGATGTTAGTGGTAATACTCCTCATATGGCCTACGGTAATCGAGCGATTGATGAAACCGCTCTCGGTTATAATGGTTGGAATAATCTCTCAATTGACGCTGAGCCATGTTCATTGAGTCATAGTCGTTGACGTACACCTCTTCATACTTGACACTGCGCCAAAGTCGCTCAATGAAGATGTTGTCGAAGTAGCTGCCTCTGCCGTTCCAACTGATGGCAATGTTAGACGTTTCAAGTCTACCAGTAAACGCCTCGGAAGTAGATTGACTTCCTTGGTCGTTATTGAATATCAATGATCGAGTGAGCGGATAACGAGTGCGATAGAAATCTTGATAACGAAGGCGATGGAGATCTTCTAGTGAGTGCGATTGCAATCCCTTTACAACCGCACCGTACAAGACTGGATAAATACCGGTTCGGTTGGGAAACCGAACCTACCGCAATGTATAGATTCATAGGGCGTCATATTTTCTCACAACTGCGCTTGGGTCATGAACGCGGCATAGATTTTCGCCGTCTTCACCATATCCGAGATACTAACCCGTTCGTTGACTCCGTGCGCACCTTCGCCTCGCGGACCGTAACCCACTCCCGGTAGTTTTCCGTCTTCTACGAAGAAATGCAAATCAGTGAATCCGCCGGCAGGCGCCCATTTCACCGGATTGCGTCGAATTGCACGCACCGTTCGGGAGAACTCCTGAACCAATGGCTCCTCCGTATCAACTAGGCACGGCTCAATGCGCAGAGCGGATTTCAAGTCTACTTTCAGGTCCGGAATGTTCTTGCACGCCTCCTTTATTGTCCCACGCAATTCCGCTTCTGTTTGACCTAACCTTTCGTTAGGCGGTATACGTCGATCGATTGAAAAGGTCACTTGTGCGGGAACGGTGTTGATTTTGTCACCAGAGGTGCCGCTGAAAACCCCACCAATGTTGATTGTAGGCTGCCTCTCAATGTCAGGTGCCATCCTGAAAATTCGATGCGGTTTGCCAAATTCCTCCTTCAATGGTTGAAGCGCAGCGACCAACTCTGCCGTTTTCTCAAAGGCGTTGAGTCCGCTGTCTGGATGCGCCGCGTGCGCCGCTTTGCCATGAACCGTGACCTCCAGCCACAACACACCGTGATGACCATTACAAACGGTTAAACCCGTACTACCTTCGCAATTCACGGCATAGTCTGCCCGCACTAGTCCCTTCCGAACCACCTCGCCAGCTCCAAGATCGCCGCCAATCTCCTCATCGCAGGTAAATGAACACTCAATGTTGAAGTTCGGTCGCACCCCTGTTTCCCGGGGCGCCGAGATGGCAAAAAGCAAAGACGCAATCGAGTCCTTCATGTCATCGGAGCCGCGCCCATAAAGCCAATCTCCTTTTATTTGAGGGTCGAATGGGTGAGTGCGCCACTTTCCGGAGACGGGAACGACATCGAAATGTGCGTTGAAGTGAACGGTTTTTTCCGCACCGACATCCCAGCGAACAATAAGATTCATGCGAGGATACGCATCGGCGTGTGGCACTACCTTTACGGCTTCAGCTTCGGGAACGGGGACAATACGGGTTTCCATTCCCAACGCACGGCATCTTTCGTCAAGGAGATCAACAATCTCCGCGTAATTGTCGCCCGGAGGATTCACGGTCGGAATTCGCACCAGTTCCTGTAGCGATGCACAAAGCGCCTTCTTGTTTCGCTCAATATAGATAAGTGTTTTTTCTGTCATGATAGCACAATTCGTGTTACGGCATACGGAGTATGCCTACTACTTTTTGGTGTTACTTCCTTACCAACATCCTGCGTGTCGCCGTGAAGTCGCCTGCCCTCAGCGTGTAAAAATACAGACTACTGGCGACGAATTCCACCTCGTTGATTGCGACCATCCCAATACGCCGCACGGCTGTGATTGTGATAGGTACCCGCCGCCTGATGACCTACCTCCAAACGCCGAATCGTTCCCCCGTTCATATCATAAATCGTCAGCGTCACCTCGCTAGGCACTGCCAACTGATACGGTATCTAGGTTTCCGGGTTAAACGGATTCGGGTAATTGGCGTGCAACGTCGTCTTGTGTGGAATCAGCGAAGCTAACAATATTTGAAGATTTTCTATCGCCCTCGCTATTCGCTTTGTTCTTTTGAGTATCGCCAAAGCGAGCGGTCTAATGTCCGCATATCGATCTCGTTTTCTTTCGCTTTACGCCGACAAAATGAGACATAACGCATCCAATCATCAAACGCGGGTGTGTTCTTCTTCTTAACCCCGATGGCCTCTAAAGCCCGCCAATCGTAAATCGGATAATCATCGTCATGAAACCAATGCAGAATGGCGGACGCGACGGGCACTCTTACGCCGTGCAAACAGCACAAAGCGTCGATTCTAGCCTGCTCCGTTTTCGCCTTGAGAGCAAATCCGGTCATTTCTTCGACAACACTATCGCAATTTTTTTCGATGTTGTGCGTGTTCCGATTCCTCGCCTTCCAGATGGAAAGTTCTAACAAATCGGAGCGTTCCAGATAACCCCTCCCTTTTACGCCCTCCACAAGACGACAGATGGGCTTATCATGGTCCGCATTGTATTCCGACGCATAGTAGAGAATCTCAGATTTATCTAAACGTAGTTTCATATACGCCTCCGTTACTTCAGCGTTGCCAAGCGATAGATCAGTACGCAGGTTGGGTTGAGCGGAAACCCTTGAGAAAAGCCAAGAATCTGGATTGCATTGGAGTTTCCGTTCTTCACGATGTCCCCGAAACCTGAGTGAAACCCAACCTACTCTACATCATGACACTACTTCCTTATCAACATCCTGCGTGTCGCCGTGAAGTCGCCTGCCCTCAGCGTGTAAAAATACAGACCACTGGCGACGAATTCACCTCGTTGATTGCGACCGTCCCAATACAGCGCACGGCTGTGATTGTGATAGGTACCCGCCGCCTGACGACCTACCTCCAAACGCCGAATCGTTCCCCCGTTCATATCATAAATCGTCAGCGTAACCTCTGCCGGTGCTGCCAACTGATACGGGATCCAGGTTTCCGGATTAAACGGGTTCGGATAGTTGGGCAGTAGCACCGTCTGCTTCGGAATCATCGTTGCTAGCAAGGCTTCAAGATTCTCGACACCCTGTTGAAAGGCGATTGAACTGTCATCTTCGAGCCGCGCCAGAGCAATCCAGGCTTCTATTGTTGTGGCATCCACGCTATCCGTAGCAACCGCGGGCGCTGCTGAGCCCCCAATCCCCTGTGCCACAAGCGTGAGGTCAAAAATGTTGACCACACCGTCGCCGTTGACATCCTCCGGTGAATCGGCGGCTACGCTTTTCCCCAACTGCTGTGCGACGCGAATCAGGTCCAAAATGTTGACAACCCCGTCACGATTCACGTCCCCGGTTAGCAGCCGCTTCTTCACAGTGATGTGGATTTCAAGAGGACCTGCGGGGATACTGTTTTCGGTGACAGAGCCCAACAGGAAGTTCTGAAGGGCTAATTCCGTTTCACCTTCGGATTTCGCCTTGAACTCCACCTGAAGCAGGGAGCCGCTGCCGCTCAAACCGCCTTCGCTGATCCGTCCAGCTATTAGCCCCGTGATTTTACCCGCCGCATTGTCAATGCGCCCACTCTGGAAGAAGGTTGCTCCGCCATCGGTCTTCAGGAAATCGCCTTCGCTCACGTCAACGGCTTCAAGGACAGAGGGGTTGAAGGCAATATCAAACTGCCACCCCGCCAAGTCCAAGACGTTTTCCGCGCGAATGTCAAGGGTAAACGTATCACTGACGTGAATCGACGTTTGAGAAAAAACATAGTCAATAACCGTTTCAAGAGAATAGCTGGTATCAGGTTCAAAACCAAAAAAAACGTTAGAATTATCGTCAGAACGTGTGCTTGCCGCAACTAACAGTACATTTCTTCCTTGTTGAAGTGTAGCAGAAAATAACGAGGTAGGGGCAATGTAATCATTAGCCAACCAAGGCCGTTCCAAACGCTCATAAATCAAAACCCCGTTAAGCCAAACTTTCAACTTATCTCTACTACCCGCGTACATATTGATTTGCTGTACTTTGGGCGAATCCAAAGCGATGCTGCCGAAAATTACACCGTTTGGAAGAGAACGCTCCAACATGTCACCAAGATTGTTTTGACCTGTCGACGGAAGCTTATGGGATGTCCATACATCATCGCCAACCGACTGTCCCTTTATTGCTCCATTAGTGGAAACGCCCACTTCGGCGATCATGCCACCACTCGATTTCGATAGTAAATCGACATTATTGTCCAATTTTGCATTCGGCAGAAATACCCATAACCAAGGTCCCTCAATCTTCGGCGCTTTTGCAAAAAAGCCGGGGTTGTTATGCCAATGCATTCTATGATGATATACGGGCAATCCTGCCAGTGGCGAAAAATCGGTGATTTCGTTGTGTTCGAGTGTTAACGTTGCTAATCTTGTTAACCCCGCCAAAGGAGAAACGTCCGATACTTTATTAAGGGATAGTCGCAACCTGTATACATTGACTAATCCTGCCAAGGCAGACACATCCGATATTCGTTGGTTTCCGTCAAGCCTTAAATGTGTTAAGCTCGTTAAATGTCTAAGAGGTTCAATGTTTGAAATTCTATTCCAACCAAGATCTAAAAACTCTAATCTGATTAAGTTTCTAAGAGGTGACAGGTCGAATACTGCGTTAGAGGCAAGGTCAAGCCATTCTAGATGGATTAAATTAGCAAGGGGCGTAATATCCTCTACGTCACTATGCCTAAATCGAACCTTTTCTAATTTTGTCATGCCAGATAACGGAGAAATATCTGATATATCCGAGGAGTAAAATTGTAATACTCTTAAATTTGTCAAACGAACAAGGGAAGAAATGTCGCGAACGTTGCTGCCCGTAACCTCCAGTTGTTCTAGTTTCGTTAGGTTAGCCAAGGGAGATATATCTGATATATTGGGTGTATCCCAGGCAAATAAACGGATTAGTTTGGTGCATCCTGAAAGCGGAGATAGGTCAGACACTGGGTTGTCTGAAATCCATAATTCTTCAAGATTTACCGCATATTCAAGTCCTGTCAAATCCTTGATGTTCCTGCCTTTTGCTCTAAGGATTGTCAATTTTGCCATCACATCAGCTCTGATTGTTTTGGTTTCAAGTGTCTCCTCAAGCAGAGCGCGAAGATTCGGATCCGGAATCTCAATGAGTCTGCCCGGTATCACATCAGGTTGCGTTACAACCGAAGGTTCACCTACTTGCTGCGGGTAATCCAACGCATGAATCACATCTTGAAAACTTGACCTCCAGGTATCCCGCTTGATTTGCCCGCCATCAAGCACGAGCAGCCCTGCGCTCTGCAAACCGGCATTCTCACGAATCTTTGAGAGGAACACATGTGGTTCTAGACCGACTGCAGCGGCTGCATGGGACAGGTTCAACGGCGAATGGAACGCTTCATGGAAACGAGATACAGGTTCAACATCGTTTATGTCTCCACCGGTAGATTGCAACGCTCGCTGGTATCGCACCATGTCGCTGTTTACCAAAGCGTCCATTTCCGATTTTTCGACGTACAGTTGTAGTGCATGCGCTTTGCTGTAGCTAGGTCGAGTGTCACTTTCAATCACTGTCCGTACTTCGTCAGCAAATTCTTTCATCCCTTCCGTGTGGCAACCGATACACGACAGCCCGTTTCGAACAGTGGGATCGCTGGCAGCAGGGTTCGACACAATACTGATTGGCGCTTTGTCCAGCCTACGTCCGGTTCCGTTTACAAGATGATAACCCTGCAATCCGTTCGGTAGATTGAAGATAATTTCACCGCCATCGTGTTGAAAAGCAAGTGGGTGCGTGAAAATATTCTGTGTGCCGACGCTTCCGGCAAAATCGTAGCTTTTCCAGTATGCACCATAACGAGAGTTGTGACGTTCCACAACACGGTTATGGTTTGAGACGCCCGAATTAACAAACCCGGCCCGTGAGACACGCAATCCCGGAGCCGTTAGGATATTATTCGCCACGTCAACCTCAAGGCGATCTGCCAACTCAAGGTCTGTCTCGGGTAATGAAAGAAGGGCATTGTAGAGTGGCGGGCTCGCGGCAGTGGCAATAAACCAGTCGGCGTTTACCGACGGGACAGATGTTGATAGCGTCGTTTGCAATCGGGACAACTGGTTACGAAGCGCAGTTTGCGCCGGCGAATTTAATTCGATGTGATAAGGATACGCTTCTTCGACTTCCGTCCAGCCGGCATTGCGATCCCACTCATAGTGTCGCAGGTCGATGTAGAAGATTGTTTGCTGCGGGTCGATGGGCTGCGGGTTAACAATGTCGAGTCCCCATGACAAACTGTTCACGAGTTTGGCGAGTGCTTTGCGGTATTCGCCAAGGATATCGGATGGCACGCCCGCGTTGTAAAGATGTGTCATCGTGAAATAACGAGCGAATGGGCGTTCAAACGGCGAGATTGTTTTGACGTGGGCATCGATAGCTTTCAGAACTTCGCTCGGTGGAACGAAACGTCGGAGCGGTGTAGCAATCGGCGTCCAGTCTGGCGCACCAGCTTGTATCCAACGTCGAATCGTGTCAATCGACTGAGGCGGTAACGCCGGCTGCCCGAACGGCATCTGTACGCCGTTTCCAGTCGGACCAAGCAGCCGTTTATACAACTCGGAGGCATCGGGGTTTCCCGGTACAACCGTGCCACCATCAATGAGTTCGCTGTGCTCCATGAGGAGCGTTTCTCGATAGGCGCCGTCAGAACCGTGGCAGTTTAGGCAGCTCGCTTCAAATATGGCATAGGCATCCTGAGCTAACTGCGATTGGGCGGATACGTTTTGAAGATCTGCGATGAATGTCAAGAGAGCTATAAATGCGATGAGATGCCGAATCCAAATCGAAGCGGAGATTGAATGACGTTCATACATATATTGTATCTCCAAATTTTTCTTCCAAACATGATGTTCTACACATCGCTCTCGCACTCCAGAAGATATTCTCGACTCACAAGCGCATCCTCCAACGGCTGATCAGTTGCGGTGTTTTCAATCAGAAGGTCGCCTTTATAACCGAGCCGAGTGAGGTGATTCAATATTAATCTGAAATCGACAAATCCGTCAGTTATCCGTGTTGAAAATCCGTCGGCGGTCCTTTGTTTGATGTGGACGGAGGCGAGGTCTTCTTTTCTTACGGTGCTCCAGAAATCCTCCGGTCGATTGCTGGCGGTACCATCAGAGCGGAACGTGTTCGCCTGATCGTAGATTAGCGGACAACCGCTGTGGCGTGCCAACTCTAGCGTCCAAGTGGCTGACTGACGTCCATGCTCAAGGGCGAAAACCATGGGATACGAAGGCAGCAGCGACTTGTACCGCTTCGCATTGGCTACAGCGACCGCTGTGTCGATATTACCGTCGGTCTCAACGTCAACGATACGGAATCGGGCACTGTGAGGGCAAAGTAGATAGGCGAACTTTTTCGCCTCGATTATTCGCGCGGTATCGGCGTCAAGGTCATCGGATTCGGCGAGCCAGACGTGCGACGCAGCGTAACTCAAAGTGAGACTTGACATCTTTTCCACGAACTCACTCACCTTGTCGAATAGCGATTTGTGTTCCACCTTGATGAGTTCGCTCCAACTTTCCCCACGCCACAGCCCTTCACAGACTGCTTTCCAGCCTTCGTCCGTGTAGGCGTCCATCGCCGCCTCGATCTCCTGCATCATATCCCCAAATTTCGAGTTGCGGAGATAGTTATGGTCGCGTACTTCCATCTCGCGAAACCCGTTTTCGCCGAATTTCGAGGCGAGATCTTCGAAGGAATCTCCGCTTTCCATGCGTTTCGCCCATATGTTTGTGACGATGCCGAGGTTCTCGTACATGCGGGGCTCCAAAAGCCGAAATTGGTGCACAAAATATAAAAAACACAAAGTGGAATTATATCATAACCCAAGCATCAATCAAACAGGGAAATCGTGAAATGGCGAAACCTCCGCATTCCACCTAGGAGGAGGGGTTTACATACATAAGCTCCGTGGTCGTAATTGCATAATGTGGTCGGATCAGCCCTATTGCTATGTATATACATTGCGCTCCGCTGGAGCGCGGGAATCGTAGGTGTCACACCTCTATTGACATATCGCTCCTCTGGAGCGAAGATATCCCTCTGGTCGTTGGTGTTCCTCTGTAATTGGTTTGCTGAAGATACGCCAGCCCAGCAGCAGCTTAGTTTGCTTATCCGTGTTTTCTGTGTAATCTGCTGAATTCGTGATTCTGAAAATAAATGTGCACACGCCTCCACTAAGATGTGTTGTTAACAGGAAATCATATATTGATGCGAAAATCCGTGAAGGAACTTACCTGGAGGATTGGGAGGGAAATAACAATCCCGGTGATGAAGAGGCCCTGTCGGTTACATGGGTAAGTTGACATGTGAGGATGGCTTACGCAGCGGGGAGGGAAATTTGGTCTCCGAACATCACGGCGTGGAGGTTTCTACACGCGCTGAATTCACATCGCGGTTAGCAGATTTGAATCTTGATTTCCGTTGCGTGAAGGATACAAAACCTTCAAAATTTCTATACACAACATGGGCAAGGTACGGAGAGATTTTCCTACAGATTAAAGTTCTTTTGCTGTAGTGTATCCTTATGTCCCACTTTTTTATTGCCAAAAATGTAAAAACTTGACTTTTGGTCAACAAATGTAGTACGTATTAAGGCAAGTGAAATAGGGATGTTAACGCGTGCGACTTTAGCACATACCTAAGTCATTGTTAACATCGGTCATCTGATAATCTGCCGTAAAGAACCTACCCAAGGTCTGCAGAAGTACCAACCGCAAACGTGTAAGTAATCACCTCCCCCTAGGAGTAATCGTGTCAAATCATAATCAACCATTGGTGTATTTTTTCGCGAAAAGCAATTTTGGTGACGACCAATCCGATTTTATAAAAATAGGTTACACTGGCAAAAACCTTTCACTCCGGCACGCGTCTCTCCAGACCGGGAATGAAGCTCCCATACGGGAAATAGGGGTTATCCCTTTTGAAACAGAGGATGAAGCGCGTGAAGAAGAAGAACGAATCCATTCTCGATTTGGGGCATTTCGCGCTCTCGGTGAGTGGTTTTACGCTACGCCTCGACTCATAAAATATATCAAAGATTATGCAGTACAGCATACCGAACTACTTGCTGAAGAGATATCTACAGAAACGGAAGTTTCGTCTGAAACTTCAATTGGTAAGCAACTTGCAAAGCGACGGAACGCCGCTAATATGACTCAAGCTGAATTGGCAGCGAGAGTTAGTTGTTCTCGCGGGTATATCAGTTTCTTAGAAAATAATAGATGGCCTCCAGGACGGCACATACTTGAGAAATTAATTGAGTTATTTGGTGAATTTTTGGAACCTACTACTGAAACAAGATCCACTGAAACAAAATCTGATAATCTATTGGCTGTTAAAACGGATAGTGGACATTGGATTTCTGAGGACACGGGCATAGACACCTTCATTGAGGTAATTAAGACATTAGGAATCGAGGTAGTCAAAAATCTTGGTTTGTCTGTCAATGGGATACCTCTAGTAGCGGATTGCGATTATCCTGATAAAGCCCAAAGAAAAATTGAAACAGAGACAGCGATATATTACATAGTTTCGGGAACCAATACTGAGAAGAAGAAACGAATATTGGATAACATTGCTGTTCGACTTGAATTGGATATGACCGTTTTTGCTAATCCAAGGGCATAATGGTTTACCGTAAAATGGATAAAATAGGTAACCTGTGATTATCTTTTCTTCTATGATAACCCAAATTGCTACCCATCCTCGCGCTCAATCCGCACGGCGCAGAATTTCAGCTCCGGCTGCTTAGACACCGAATCAAACGCTGGATTCGTCACGTAATTCGCATTAGTCTCGGCGTGGAAGAGATCGCCCCAATGGAATGGTGTAAAAAGCAATCCACGTCGAATCGTTTCTGTGATACGCGCCCGCGCATAGCAACGTCCACGCCGCCCGACAAGATAGATCCACTCGCCGTCTTGAACGTCGTTTTCTACTGCATCATCCGGATGGATCTCCACAAACGGTTCCGGATCTTTACGGACAAGCTGCGGCACCTTACCTGTCCGCGTACGCGTATGCCATTGACTTGCAATACGTCCTGTGGTCAGACCGAGCGGGAATTCCTCATCTGTATCTTCATCCGGCGGCCGATAAACTGGCGTTTTGAACTGTGCCTTCGCTGATTCCGTGAAAAACTTCCTGCGTGTGTACCGCCGATCCGTGCCGGGATGCCGCGGGTGAGGACAGGGCCAACGCAGCGATGATTTCGCGAGACGTTCATTCGTCATCCCCACCTGATCGCACGGCGTGCCTGCCGTCATTAGTCGATACTCATCCCATACCTCCTCTGCAGTGTAGAAATCAAAATGCCGTTTGAACCCCATCGCTCTCGCGACCTGTGTGAATATCCACCAATCCGGTTTCGCTTCACCGGGAGGGACGAGGAACTCATTGCTTCGGACGACGAGACGTTCGCTATTCGTCATTGTCCCTTCCTTTTCGCCCCACTGCGCGGCAGGAAGCAGCACGTCCGCATATTCGGCGGTTTCTGTCGGGTAGTAGCAATCTTGCACAATCACCAAGTCGGCACGACGCAAACCTTCTTGCGATACCTTAGCGTCGGGCATACTAACCGCAGGGTTCGTGCAGGCGATCCAGAGTGCGCGAACTTGTCCCTCGGCTGCCGCCTCGAACATCGGAACCGCCGTTAAACCCGGTTTCGGATCGATGCTACCCGGGGGAATACGCCATGCACCCTCCAAATAAGTACGATGCATATCATTGGTGACGACGCGATAACCGGGCAACTGGTGCGACAAATAACCGACTTCTCTGCCACCCATTGCATTCGGTTGCCCTGTCAGCGAAAACGGCCCAGCACCCTTTATGCCGACCTCACCCAATTGGAGGTGTAGGTTGATGAGAGCGACATTCTTGTCAACACCGCTCGTGCTCTGATTGGTGCCTTGGCAGTAAAAACTGAGTAGGCGGCTCGGCTCGGAAAGGTATTCAACGATCTCGTCAATACGCGCCGGGTGAATATCACAGGCAGCTAAGAGCGCATCTTCGTCCAAGCTGTTCAAATGGTTCTCGTAGGCGCTAAAGTTTTCAGTGTTCCTCCGGACGAAACGTTTGTCAATCCGTCCTACCGCAAGGAGGCGTTTCGCAATGAGCTGGAGAAAAGCAACATCGCTTCCGGGCGCGAGCGGTACATGGATGTCCGAGAAGTCTGCTGTTTTCGTGCGGCGCGGATCCACGGTGATAATCCGTGTATTTGGATTACGTGTTCGCCGTTTCCGAATCATTTGAAAGAGAACCGGGTGGTTTACTGCCATGTTCGCACCGATAATTAGAAAAACATCGGCGTGCTGGATATCGTCATAGCAAGTCGGCGGCCCGTCGGAACCGAACGCCTGCACGTAACCGACAACCGCGGACGACATACAGAGCCGGCTATTCGTGTCCACATTATTCGTGCGGAGAAATCCTTTGAACAATTTATTGAAAACATAGGAAGCCTCCGTGTCCAACTGTCCCGAGCCGTAAAGCGCGATAGAATCTTTGCCGTGCTCCAATTGGATTTCGTGAAGCCGTTTTGCTGTGAAAGCAATAGCCTCATCCCACGACACTTGGCGCGGCGGTTCATCTCGCCGGTCGCGAATCATGGGGTATGCGAGTCTTCCGTCATGGTTTTGAAAAACTTGCTTGAGATGCGCACCTTTTGGGCAGAGCATACCGTAATTTGGCGCGACATCGTTGTCTGCTGAAATTCTTGTAATTTTGTTGTCTTGGACGGTCGCGCGAACCACGCAACCGACCCCACAGTAGGGGCATACCGCTTTTCCTGATGAATTCTCCACTGGTTACTCCGTTGTCAAATACAGTGTATCTCGCAAATCGCTTATAGGGCCGGGCTAAGAAACCGCCCGAAATATGTGTAAATATAAATCGAGTTGACTATAGGATTAGGGTAACTGTTTAGTTCATTGTTTGGTTCGTAGTATTACAATTCGTCGCACGTCCGGTCTGGGTATGTAAGCCACGATTCGTCGAAATTAGCATTGTACTTCCCTACTCGGCGCGTTTCCTGCCTGCTCGGTCTGGATTGGCAAATCCAGACCGATGGACTAAACAGTTACGGATTCAGGACAAAGCCCCTTCGACTTTCAAACGATGTCTCTCAGCGAGTGCTGTATCAAACGCTTTCTTCTCGGCATCTTGGACTGCGGGCGAGAATCGTACCAACATCGTAGTAACCGAGGCAACCGCGACCATTACGCCGAGATACAGCAAGCCTTGCTGCATGGTGATGCCCTCGGACCGGAACAGGAAACCGGCTGCAACAGCGCCGGCGTTTCCACCGGCACCGACAATGCCGGCGACAGCCCCTAACGCCTTTCTATTGATAAACGGGACAATTCCAAACGTCGCGCCCTCGGACATCTGCACAAAGAGACTGAAGACAATCATCGTTCCAACAGCAAGCACGAGAACCGCCATCTGTGAGAACAGCATCAGCATGACGCCTTCACCTAACAGGACGATGAAGAGAAACATGACGCGTCCACGAAGCCCCATCTTTTTCGCAAAGAAATCGGAGAAAAAGCCGCCGACGGTTCGCGCAAAAAGGTTCATCATACCGAACAATCCGGCGATGAGACCTGCGGTCTTGACATCCAACTGGAATTGATCGTGATAGTAGAGTGCGGCGACATTGTTAATGGTCAGTTCCACCCCGAAACAGGCGGCATAAATGACGAAAAGCGCCCAGACCCGGTAGTCTCTGATTGCCAGCAAAAAAGACTCCATTCCTTTACCTTTCGCAGGTTCAAGGTCCCCTCGATCACGGAGTTCTTTATAGTTCCCATCCGGCGAATCCTGTGTAAGAAAGTAATACGCAAAACCGGTGATAAATAGAGCGATTCCGGGAACAATCATTGCCAGCCGCCATCCGAGGAACTTGTCTGCACCGAAGCTGATAACGGCGGTAAAGATGAGAGGCATCACCATCTGCGTAACACCACCGCCGAGGTTACCCCATCCTGCTGTTGTCGCATTCGCTGTACCCACACAATTGGGTGCGAACATCACCGACGTGTGGTATTGCGTGATAACGAACGAGGCGCCGATAGCACCGATCATCAATCGAAAAAGCAGAAATGTCTCATAATTATGGGCAAGCCCGATTCCCATGACCGGCAGTGAACCGAGAATCAGAAGCCATGTATACGCCTTTCGGGAACCGATCTTGTCGCAGAGCGGTCCGATTAGGACACGAACCAACACCGTAATCGCTACGGAAGCGATAATCGTATTGCCAATCTGCGCCTTTGTTAACATCAGTTCTTCGCGAACAATTGCCATGAGCGGGGCAATCCCAAACCACCCGAAAAAGGCTAAAAAGAATGCAAACCACGTGGTATGAAAGGTTCGCATCTGAATCGTTTTTAAGCTAAACAGATTTATCCGTGTTGCCTTATTCTTGATATCCATAAACGTCTCCGACCTTTGAATATCCGTTTGAGACTATTCCCAAGTCGTAATCTTCCTTTCTGATAATGAATGTTAATTTTGTTGAAGACATTATGATGACTTAGACACGGTTCGTCGGCGAGGATTCCCAACCTCGTCTAACGGGGTGGAATGTCCCTACCTCCGCGATAGATATGGGACGAGTCCCTCAAGTACTTGCGGTAAATCATCGCAAGGTACATTTTCCAATAACTTCGGAGCGATTTTAGGATGTGCCCCGGCATTCCCTTTGAAAAATACGTCCACCGCATCGGTGACGACACCATCAATCTTAATCCTCTTGCCGAGGAGTCCAATGTCTGCAGCAGCGTGGTTGCCGCACCCATTCGGACATCCTGACCAATGCACCGTCAGCGGTTTGGTATTTCCGAGTTTCGCTTCCAAATGCCGTATTGACTCCATCGCACGCTCTTTCGTTTCAATAAGCGAGAAGTGGCAGTAGTCGATCCCGGTGCAGCTCACCATCCCGCGCATGATCTCCGAAGGATCATATCGGAGCTCCTGTAGGAGCGGTTCGACGGTTATGTCGCCAATCTTTGTGTCCGGCACGTTAGCGATGATAAGATTCTGTCCTTGGGTGAGGCGAATGTCGCCGCTCCCGTATTCACCCGCGAGTCGGGCTACTTCCAAAAGTTGCGCTGTCGTAATACGTCCGATAGGCACAACCAGTCCAACATAGTTGAGCTGCGGCTCTTTCTGTGAGAAGATGCCGGTGTGGTCGGTCCTATTCTTACTGCGCATATCTTTCCCAGCGGTCAGGAGCGGCTGTTTTTTGTGCCAGCGCCTTTCTAATTCTTTTCGGAATTTTTCGATACCCCAATCTGCAATTAGAAAAGCAAGGCGTGATTTGTTCCGAGCCGTCCGAGGTCCGTGATCTCGAAAGATTAGCGTAATGTCAGCACACAAGACCGCAGCCTCTTCCGGGATAACAAACACATCAAGTGGCTGCGCGACGCTATATCCGCCTGAACCCATCTTTCCGCCGACCGCGACGTTAAAGCCGTTTGTTACTTGACCGTCCATCTCTTTTACCGCAGGCGTAAGTGCAATGTCCTGTGAGGCGGTATGGGTACAGTTGTCCAAACACCCCGTGATACCGACATTAAACTTGCGCGGAATGTCGGTGAATTCCTTGTTGCCGACAATGAGTTTTGTGAACTCTCTGCCAACATGAGAAGCATCGAAAAGTTCATTCGGTGTCAATCCGGCAACCGGACATCCGATTACGCCGCGAATATTGTCGAATCCAGTTTGGAGTGAACCTAAGCCGACCTCTTCAAGCTGATTCCAGATGTGTTGGACATTCTCGATGGCAAAACCTCGGAGTTGAATCTGCTGACGCGTCGTGAGATCCACGAATCCCAGTCCGTGTGCTTCACTGATTTCGGCAATGGCGCGAAACTGCTCGGCGTTGCTAAAACCGCTGGACATACGGAGACGCATCATGAATGCACCGGGGGTTTGCTTTCGATAAAAGACGCCTACCCACTTAAGCCGGTCACGCTCGTTCGGTGGAATAGATTCCCAACCGTCCCGAATATAGTTTGGAATGTCATTGATTACCTCCAGTCCATTTTTTTCACGTTTTAGGAGCTCCGCGGCATTTATCTTTGGTTTCCTTTCTTTGGCTGCCGTTGCGCCTATCAGGCTCGGTGCTGAACGTACAATTCGGCTGGTAGAAATAGCATTCTTTTTTGATTGGTTCACTTTTGAATCTCCTTAAGAAACAGGCAGCCCTAGGGTTAGGCGGCAATAAAAAAGGCGTCTATCAGCGAGTGTAAACTCAGCTAGATAGACGCCTGTGTCCGGTCCCAAACCGCCGTTGGTTGGGGTGTTGTTTTTTCTACATTGTTTGCCGAGTGGAGTAGATTTCTCCAGTCCTACCCAGCGAAATAACCGTTTCTAATGTGTACGCGCTGTTCATCCTTGAACACACGCATTTTTACAACGGAAACGAATATCTTCTCTATAATTTGGTCGTCAGTACATCTGCAACGGACAGCACGTCTTTTGAGATTTCAGCGAGCCGTTTTCTGCGATTCATTGCCATCTTCCGCAAAATTTGATACGCTTGTGACTCGTTACAGCCGCGTTGTTTCGCGACCAGTTCCTTTGCACGTTCAATAATCTTGCGTTCGGCAAGGTTTGTCTTTGTCTTTTCAAGTTCCTGTTGCAGCGCTTGGAATTCATGAAATCGGGCAACAGCGGATTCGATAATGGTCTTAACTCGGGCACCAGTAAGTTCGCCGACAGCATACGCGGACATCCCGGCACGCGTCGCTGCCTGGATCGTCTCTGATCGCTCATCTCTCGAAAACATAACTATCGGGCATGGATAACCTTCATGGAGAGACGCGACCCAACCCAGTACCGCGTGCCCCGGAAAATCAACACCAATCACTATGATGTCGGGCTTTACCAATGCAACCTGCTCAGCCACGTCTTCCTGTAGACGAACAGGCACGGCAACTTTGTAACGACTCGACTCCAGAATATCAATTAGCGAGTTCGCCCTCTCCGGATTGTTATCAATGATTAAGATTCGCCCCTTCCCGGTAACAGGTTGGGGCTCCGGCGCTGGGGTAACCGTTTCCATCCTCTACCCTTTCCCAAGTTAATTCCGCGTACCGATGCTGAATCAACGGGCATGTTAACACTAACATCACAGAATAATTAGCAAAAAACCTGCCAAAAGTTTGAAATCCTGATTTCTTCAGGTTTCATAAGGTTTCTTATAAACAATAACCCTACGAAACGTGCATGGGGAGTGAAAATCTGCCTATTTTTTCAGCATAATACGAGCGTTTTCCTTGCGGACAAAGCAGATGCACTGTTACATTCGCATAGATATTGCTCGCGTTACCGGCGTCAAGGTCAACGTGTTCGGCAAGCCGGACGTGCTATGCTACGCAACTAATCTTTAGATTTGACATCTGTTCGACGACCCTCAATGTGTCGAACAGCTCCGCCTTTGCCTCGGCGAATTGCGCACCAATTGTGCGAACAGAACATGAAGATTCACAAGCCAGTGCGCAACAAATGTAATCTGTAACAGTTTAGATTTTTTGACAACTGGAGTCGGGTAATGCCAATCTAGAGTGGGTGCGATAGAGCTCCCAAAGAGAACCACTAACCTCTAACCACCAAACACGTTCTGTATTGCTAACGGGAAATTGTATGGTGTAAAATACACTATAAATAACACGTATTCGTCCGTCTTCGGAGTTTACCCGGTTTGAAAATCTTAACCAAGTATACGCTCAAAGAGTTTTTCCCGCCCTTTTTCTTGGCGCTGCTCTGTTTCACGTCAATCCTTCTCTTTGACGAAGTATTCCGGCTGACCAAACATTTTGTGAAGAAGGGCATCAATCCTTACTATCTCATCGAGCTCCTAATTTATCTTCTTCCCGTAGTCATTGTCTTGACCATTCCCATGGCAACGCTCGTAGGCATTTTGCTCGCTCTTGGACGGTTGTCAACCGATAATGAAGTTACCGCCATGAAGGCGCATGGCGTCGGATTTCATCAGATTCTACTCCCACTCATACTGACCGCTACCTTTCTCAGTGTCTTCGACTTTGTGTTCATGGACTATTCACTGCCGCGCGGCAATGCCGCGTACTTCGCGAGAAAACGAGATATCAGTATGAGAAATCCGGCTTTTGTCCTTGAGGAAGGGGTCGTCATGCGAGAACTGGAACGCGAGCAAAAGCTCTGGATGTATGAGTCAATGGATCCGCGCACGAAACGACTACAGGATGTCAGAGTCTGGGATTCGATCTGGGGCGGGAAACCTCGATTCATTCATGCCAAGGAAGCCACAATCGGGTTCGAAGAGGATGGACAGGCATGGTTGGCGCTGTATAATGGCACGACTTATGAAACTGCTTCCGATAATCTCGAGGGTTTTCGCGTCACGGCTTTCGACCGGCAGCGAGTTGCATTGGATTTTACCGAGACGTTGGAGCGCAACAAATATAGTGCCGAACGCCCGAAAGGTATGTCGATCGCCGGGCTTAAGGACTACATCAAGAAAAAAAGTGAAGAATCGGCAAACGCGAAAGAGGGATCTTACGTTATCGAACAATTGCGGGACGCACAAGCGGAGTATCACAAGCGATTCTCTATTCCATTTGCGTGTTTGGCATTCGGTCTAATCGGTGTCCCGCTTGGATTGATTGTCAAACGGAGCGGTAAGATGGTCGGTTTTGGTGTCGGGTTGGGACTGATTCTCGTATATTATCTGCTGCTTCAGTTTGGCCAGGGTTGGGTGGGACGAAACAGCGTTATTTCTCCGGGGTTTGCCATGTGGATTCCCAACATTGTGATTGGGACGTTAGGGGTCGGTTTCAGCCTGCATGCATTACTGGGAGAAAGGCTGCAAGCGAAGATTTATCGTCAAGAAATCGTAACTTCAACGCAGCGTGGAGAAGACGCCGAGCGAGAAGGAGAGTCGAATTGAGAACTCTAGATCGCTATATTTTGGCGGAATACTTAAAGGCCTTCTTGAGCGGACTGGGGTTTTTCATCGCGCTGGTGATTATCGTCCGGCTGCTGGACAAAGACATAAAAAAATTTGACGACAATATTGCATACTTCACGGCTGTGCAGATTGTATTGTACCAAGCGCCTAGAAGAATTATGGAGATCGTGCCGCTCGCCGGATTCATCGCCGCGTTCTTTGTCTTGGGCAGAATGGTGCGTAGTAACGAATTCTCGTCGATGAAAGCAGCAGGGATAAGTGTCTATCGCATCGTCGCACCAATTCTAATCTCAACCCTCTTAATCTGCTGCATTTTCGCCGTCTTTTATGACCGGATTGCCTCGCCAGCCTATCATAGGGCTAATGAGTTGAAAAAGAAGCCGCGATTCCGAGGTAACCGAAATATGCTGTTCAAGGGTCAGGGGAATCGATTGTTTTATGTTCAGAATCTAGATTTGGAGCGGGAAAACATTAGTCGAATGACGATTTATCAGCTAGATGCTGCGGATAATCTTGCCAAAATTACTTTTGCCGAATCGGCCACTTGGGAACCCGAAGAATGGCATCTCGTGAAAGGGTTTGTGCGTCAATTTGATCCTGATGGAGAGACTGAGTACGAGCCGTTCGTCCATAAACAGGTTAAACGGTTAGAAGACCCCAAACTCTTTGCGGAAAACAACAGAGATCCGCGCGCAATGACGATTAAGGAACTTCGAAACCAGATTGCTTATAAACAAATGGTCGGGCAAACCACCCGAACCGAACAAGTAAGAATGCACCACAAGATGGCATACCCTTTTGCTGCGTTTGTGGTTGTTCTAATCGGTGCACCAATCGCTATCCGTTTTGGCAAAGCAGGCTTCTTTGCCGGGCTGGTTATTGCGTTTTTTCTCAGTTTTCTATATTGGGGGCTATCCTTTGCCACCCTCGAAGGCTTGAGTGAAAGCGGAAAACTCCCACCCTTGGTGGCTTGCTGGGGAGCGAATTTTTTGTATGCGATTGTCGGCGGTATACTACTCTGGAAAACTCCGAAGTAAGATTCGCGATTTTAGGGCGATAAACCGCTTTCGAGATTATCCCGTTTCGCTCTGCCTGATGTACCAGTTGCATAGTTTGTTTCACCTTGCATGGTTTAATGTCAACCCACCGTCACGCCTCAAGAATCGGTCAGGTCGTCTTTCGACTACGCAGCCTAACTCCCATCCCCCTAATTCTCGTTCTAATTCTCTTTTCCAAACCTACACCCCTATCAATTGCCCTTGGGGGTCTGTTGATTGTACTTGGGGAGTCGCTTCGCATGTGGGCGGTGGGATATGCCGGCGGTTCAACGAGAACCCGCACATTAGGGGCTGCCCGAGATCTAGTAACGACCGGCCCCTATGCGCATGTCCGTAATCCACTATACCTTGGCAACCTCCTTCTCAGTCTCGGAATTTGTGTTGTTGCAAATGTCTACTGGATGATTGCTGTTCTCATCATCGGTTTTGTAATTCAATACACACCGATTATACGTTCCGAAGAAACCTACTTAATGGACGTATGCGGCGATCGTTACCGAGCCTATTGTAAGGCTGTGCCGCGCCTCATTCCACATCTTCGTCCGTACGCTGAACCTTCCAATCACGACTTTTTGCTCCTGCGTGCAATAAAGAGTGAAAAACGAACGCTTACCGCGATCGCATGTGTCCTCACCTTAATTGCAGCCCGGTCACTTCTGCGATAAATGACAACTAAATGCCCTAAGCATTTGTCCCTTCCTAAATGAAAGGTAAGAGATTAAAATCTTCAAGCCTTTCAACCTGCCACTTTTATTTACGTTATTGCTCTATTTTTGCTTGAAAGCTAGAAGGTGCTAGTCGCCCACAAAACGATTGACCTTTCCTAAAATTTGGTATAATCACCCACTGCTTTCGGCAGAGGGTGCTACGGCAGCCAATTCCGGTTGCCGCCCTCGTTACCCCTTAGCACGGCGAACAAGCGATAAAGCGATTCCAACACTGTACAACTGAATGAACGTATGAACATGAAATTCGAATAGGAGAATTAGTGTGTCTTCATCAAATGTCTTGTATTGTGAAACGTGGAATATAACACAGTATTTCCCTGACAGATATGAGTGCGAAACGAAACATACACTGACAATTAGTGAAACACAAAAAGGGCATGAGCTAAGAATAGTAGAACACTACGTCGGTATGCGTGAAGGCGTTGGAGATGTGACTCAGATGCCTCCTCCGTATCCCGGACTAGCCGAATGCGTAAAATGCGCACTTAAGCGGATGCATGACAATAAGTATGGGCTAGGGGATTTTAACCTTAAAGCGGGAATATCTGTTGAGAAAGTGATTCGCGAGTGCGCAGGTTTTACACAAGAGGAAGCCCGTCGCATTTCGTTTGACGAAGTAAATCCGATGATAGATTGTGAGATGCTGACCAAGCTATGCGAAAACCGACATTCCAATAACGAAACTTGGAATCGACTTGTAAATCGTGTAAATAAAAAGGTCGCATTTGAGCTTTATCGTGACCGTGCCAGAGTGTGACGGGCAATAGCTCGACAACCGAGGCGAGCACCGCGAAGAGTAATTCCACTCGTCTTGGTTGGGAATGCCTTCAGCTCCGCCGCGCGAGCGATTCCCTAACACACAACTCAATAACTTTGGTCGTAGTAAATGATGAAAGGAACCTTGCTGTGAGCCATTGGACTTCGACCGTTTATTCCCACCTATTATCTCCTGAAGCTGCAAGATTATTCCCATTATTAGATAGGCGTATTAGGGAAGAATTAAGTGATGTAAGGTCTGAATCTAAGGCAGAAACGTATATCAGCTTCGAAACCCCTAGAATACGCCCCCCATTTGTATACGTTGTACGCCGCAAATCTAAACGCCGAGTGTCCATGCCCTATCTAACTGTGCGATTGAAGATTCGCGAAGGACAGATTAGGGAGCGTGAAAAGTACAACCATATAGAAATGCGTGAAGACGATAGCTGGAAGAAAGGCACGGTTTATGTAAATGTCAAGTTTGCGTCGATGGATCATATCGACGACATCATGTCTTTGGTGCGGCAAGTTCATGATTGCAATTTGAATCAAGAACAACCCGCCTTCGAGGAGGCAAATGGAAGCAGAAGCACGCTGAGTTCGGAACTACATGCCGGAATTACGAAGAATTTGAATCACGTTTATGATGTAGTTGAAGGTATCTATACCCGAATCAAACGGGAGCTTCCACCGCGGCGGAATGAAGCCACAGGGCAATGGGAAAAAACAGATGCCGACCAGTGTGCTGGCGAGTTGTTGGAATCGGTGCGCAAGCTACAGGTTGTGCTAGGCAAAGATTCGCATAACAATGACGACGTAGAATAGCCGTTAACCGATTTCTTCTTGGCCCTGCCCCATGATCTTGCTATAATCCCACCCATCGCTTTGGGCAGGGGGTACCACAGCAGCCAAGCCCGACTGCTGCCGTTGTCGCGCCTTATCACGGCGAACAAGCCATAAAGCGATTCGTGACACTTTGCAAGAAAATCGCCGTATAATGATTTAAACTTAACAGCGACGAAAATGAATATGGAACATGAAACCGTGAGCGGAAATCTTAACTGCATAGTTTGTGGAAAGAGGATTGACAAAGAACACGGTAAGTTAAATCGATCTGTAATCCGAGCAGGAATAGGTGGCTATATTGAATTTCATTGCGAAGCGACAAACGAAGTAGTAGCGATTCCATTTGGAGATGATGAATTAGACGATTTTGAGGATATACTGAAATTTGGAAGGGTTGTAAGAAGGAAGCAGACACTAGATGAGTAACGTTGGAAGGACGTATGAATAGATGTTGACTAATCATTTACTGATCAGGTAAGATTTTAGTCAGAAACCAGCCACAGTTTTCCACCACACCATAATCCCTTCCGATTGTCAGTTAAAGTAATTAACGACTGATTGTGCTTTTTTTATCCCTGCCGCTCCAACACTTTTCTCTTGACTCCGCCCAACACCTCTCCTATAATCCCGCCCACCGATTTCGGCAGAGGGTGCTACGGCAGCCAATTCCGCCTGCCGCCCTTGTCGCGCCTTAGCACGGTGCATAAGCGATAAAGCGTGTCCCAAACCTACAACTCAACCGCGTCCACGCACTGAAACCACTAATTCATGTGGCGTATTGGCTCGATTTCCTTATCCCGATATAAAAAAGGATTTAGACCGCGATGAAAAGAAGACTGAATGACCACCCTAAAGAAGAATACCGTACACACTATGGGAATTTGGTTATGAAAAAGAAAGCATTTAGAGCAAAGGTGAGAGCCAAAAGGATACAAAACTTTTGCGTTGAACGAGAAATAACGAGTCTTACCCATTTCACCCGGGTTGAAAACCTCAACGGTATTCTGGGAGAAGGTTTGCTTAGTCGTGAACAACTGAAACATAATGGTCGAGATTTCCATTTCAATGATTGCGATCGCGCGGATACGCACTTAGACTCGATTTGCCTCAATGTAAGTTTTCCAAACTACAAATTGTTCTTCAGATTCAGGAAAGGCAGAACTTCGGAGGCGGATGAATCACATTGGATTGTTTTGCTCCTTGATGCTATAATCATGAGTGAATTGAATTGTGCATTTTGTCATGAAAATGCTGCTGCAAATAGTGTGCGTTGTATTCCATTGGAGAACAGGAAAGAATTTCGTGCACTAGAAGGTTTATTTGAAGAGAAATTATACTACGGTACTAGAGAGATCGTGCGTCAATCATTGGCAATACCGAATTATTACACAACTAATCCTCAAGCAGAGATTTTGGTCTTTGACCGAATTTCTCCAGAGTATATTAAAAAGATTGTTTTTTATGATTATACCACTCTAAGCAGATGGCAATCTAGCACTTTAGTATCGACAGTCGTTGACAAATTTTATTTTAAATATAGACATGACTATTCTCACTGGCAGTTTGATATTTCGCAAGCCTATGATAGTGAAGAATCTAAAGCCAACGTCAAAGATGACATGCCATTTGATGACGACGATATACCATTTTAGGAGTTAAACCATGGCAAAGCGTCCCATTTTTGTCCCAGATTTTAAGACATTTCCTTATTTCAAAACAATTGAGATACACTTCCAATGGCATTCCGGTTTTGCGAAATCACAGATACAGAAATCTATTTATTCGTTACATCATGCTGCTAAAAGGCAAGGTATATCCTCAATTTTGGAAATATCCGGAAAATCAACATTACAACTGGGAGTTGCGCTGAGTGCATTCAATCTTCAATTTAGTGCACCAAATGGTCAAAGAATGAGTGTGGAATGCGCATACCAAGGAAGCAAAGTATTTGAGAAAGGAGGCCCTTACCGGGAACTGTATACGACATCAAGTAGAAAGGCGAAAACCGATAAGCGCTTACAGACTTCAGGCGAGTTGATCGGTTTCGACTTTCTAGGAGATTGCGTCTCGGTTCAGAATAGAACAGCTTTCAATGCTTTCTACGACTGCTTATATATCACGGCACTTTGGGAAAATAAACGCGCAGTGATTCCAGAACTTGAGAAATTTGAAGGTTTTTCGGATATAGTCTTTAATCCGACACGTTCTTTCAACTGTCAAGCACGTGCCGTTGCAAAATTTATGTCGTTGCACAAGAATCAAATACTCACTGAAGAAACAATGCAAGGGATGCGTTGTTTAAGAATCCTAACAGACCCCACAGTAGAAAAACATAACTCAATAGGTCCACAACTCTCTCTCGGTGTTGAGAACACGCTCCCTAGCGAAGCATCGGCTGAATGGAAGGGTTGGGATCCCAACGTAGACTTAAAACTTCAAACGGGAAAGGAGAACGAAAATGACGCGAATCTGGCGCTTAGAAACTAAATCTAGGGTGAAGGCGTTACGCGGCAGGTTAACGCTGCTCAGTGGCGGGTTGATGTGCTTTTCCGGTTGTGCGCTGATTGCGGGAGACCTGGCGTTACATGGCGGAGTGTTGCTGCTCGGTGGGGGTTTGACGTGCTTTTCCGGATGTGCGCTCATTATGGAACCCCAAGTCGAACTCGAAGCGGTCGATGCGGAATTCTATTACGATCCGCATTCGGAATCGCTGCCCAGTGCCTACAGCGTGAAACTTCCGGAACGCCGCATGATTAGGCGAGTGGTCCTTCATTCGCTCGACCCCATCCGCGGAACGGACATCTATGTCCGAGACGGAGAAGATGAGTGGAGGCTTGTCAAGGAAATTAAGAGATACATTGAGGGCGCAATCCGTATCAAGGTAAGAGCCACCGGCGACGCGGTGCGGGTGATTCCCAAGACCTATGCACTAGGCGTTATCACGAAGGTTGAGGTCTTTGCCGTACCGAAGTGAAGGGCATAACGGTGTGAGTGGTATCAAACGTGACTGATTGCCTTGAGCATCACAGCATATGCCACTCACTTTGGGGAATGCCAAACATATAGCTGTTAGCTGTCTGCAATCGGCATTCCCCTAAATTATGAAACGTTGCTGAGAGTGACACTCCCGGCTTGTTTAAGATGATAGCACCATGAAAGGTGAAGCAACTTTGTCGATTGAAGTTGCTAAAAGGAATGGCGTCACCATTGTGAAGCCCAACGGCAAGCTGATAGGCCCCGCCGTTACTGAACTTCGTGATACGATTTTTAGGGAGATGCAGCCCGAAAAGGGAGGCAATCCGCGGCTGTTATTTGATTTATCCCATGTGTCAATGATGGATAGCTCGGCACTGGGGATATTGATGGATGCCTACAAATCACTGCTAAAATGGGGAGGGCGAGTTGGCGTAATTCACATTAGCTTAAATATCGACAATCTGATTGTGAGAAGTCGGTTAGTTGGGACTTTTGAGCATTTCGATAGCGAGAACGAGGCAGTGACATCACTCGCGTTGTAAACCCCGTGATGAGAGGGATTGAACACGAAATGGAACTTTTCGGATACGTGTTACTCATGGGTGTAGTCCGTAGGGTGGGCACTGCCCACCATCAAAAAACGTCCAGTAAGAGCTATTATCGGACATTAAGGTTTATCGGAAGTAAAATGAAGCACCCATAGGTCTGTTGAACTTGTGAGCGTGCTCTTTTCATTGACATTTCTATCACCCGATCGAGTTAGCCGCAGTGGTAAATACTAAATTAAGTGTTCTAAATTATAGGAGGTGTTGTTTCGTGTGTAAAGACCAACATTCAGATACACTGTATTGGGAAGAGGGGGCTATGCGTACAACTATTGTCATATACGATGAGAAAATTCCACAAAGCGCAGGCGACAAAGCAATGAAGAACCTTGTAGCATTTCGTGATAAATGCCAAGAGTTAAGTATTCTTTTCGATATCATAAGCGCGGGAAAAAAGCTGTGGTTAAAGCAATATCAATCGATTTTTCAACAAAGCCACGATAATGTAATAACGTTCGGATCAATGTTTCCAGACCATCCACAATCACATGGACGATCTACACTTAGCGCAACAACCGTGAAACGCCTTCTCGAATTATTGGAACCGGAAGGGGAGTATGAGGATTTAGTAGCTAAGACGATTGTGGTATTTATATATCAGCTTTGGGACGAGGAATATCGATACAAAATTGCAAATTCCTTATCAATAAAATCGAAGGACATGGTGGAATGCACTTTGATGGGAGAGATTCGCCATATAAGGCATGCTATTGTGCATAAGCATTCTGTAGTCAAACAAAAAACTGTAGACCAACTCAGAATGTTGCCGCACATCTGGACTATTAAAGCTGGGAAATTGTTACTGACTTCCGCTATGATTCATGCGCTAATGGAACAAATTAATGCCATACGCATAAAAGTGGGCACTCCCCACGATGCCGTCCGATAAGGCACATTATCGGACACCCCTAAACAAGGAGGTCTTAAAACCCATATGAAGTACAAGTATTGGCTAAAAGACGAGTTGTCCCATGATGATGTGAAGTTTACAAATTGGGAGAGATGGAGTTCATTTTTAGTGATGTTTGGTGTTATTTGTGGAATCGGTTTGGTGGTGGACAGCGATAGTGAAATCACGTTAAAGATAGTTGCCGTTGGTATTCTTGTGCTGGGATACTGTTCAGTAATAAATGGTGTAGCGTTAAGTCGGATAGAAAAGCGTTTATATATTATAATGAGGATTATGTATGAGACACATCCCGAATCAGATGACTGATTGGGTGTACGGGCTACCTTGCCGAATCCCCGTCGGAAACACGCGTGGCCTTTGCCCCGCATTCTCACGGATTCGGCTAGACCCCACCAATAAAGAATGCGTCCTATAATACCGTTTAGCGGACATAAATGTTAACATGGAGAATTTACATGCCATAGAAAATAAAACGATCTTCTGCCGCGAGTTGGTGGTTGTCGATGAAATTGAAGAGAATCTAGGCAATCGAATTGCCACACTGCACGGCGAATTCGTCGAAGAGATGTTTCGCAGCGTACGATCGTAATAAAACGTGCCCCAAGCTACAATACAGATATAAAGAGAAAAGATGAGCTTGACAATTACGGATGAAACAGTTACGCCATGGAGATAAGTTAAAACTCTATTTCAAAGCGCGATTGTCCCCACTCACCGAACACCTAGAACAGAGCTAATCAACCCTCCCTTTAGACAAGCCAATAAGCGATAAATCGCTGGCAAATCAGCCGTTGAAGTTTGTGCCGTGCCGGATTGAAGCCGTTCCGGCTGTAAGATGTGTCGTAACCTTTTCGCCACATATCTGTTGGCTTTATCCACCACTTCCGATCGTGAGTGCCAACTGCTCCGTTGTCATACCAAAAGCTTGCATGCCCGCCCGGTCTTGGCATTATAATTGCCCAAGCAGTCGCACCTGAACATGGTAGGAAGCAATTGACCGTCGGGCAGGAACAATGTTGTCACGTCGACGCTAATTGACCTACCGGTTCATGAGTGATAGAACGCCGGCATGTCAGCGTGATCTGTTGACGTTTTATCTTCCATCGGGACGATGGGACATACCAATTCAGGAGGTGTAGAAATGTCAACTCGTGTTGCAAAGAGAAACGGCGTGGTCATTTTGAAACCTAACGGCAAGCTGATTGGAAACGCCGTTAATGAACTGAGTCAAACCATTTATGGAGAGTTGCCCAAGAGTGGTGATAATCCAATGCTGTTGATTGATTTTGACGATGTTTCACTGATGGATAGCTCCGGGCTTGGGATGCTGATGGGTGTCCACCTGGATATGCTGAAAAGAGGGGGGCGAGTCGGCGTGTGTCATGTTGGCTCGAATATCAAAAGCCTTATTGTCTGGAGTAAGTTAATTGGTACATTTGAACATTTCAATGGTGAACATCAGGCGGTTACGGGGTTGACTGCCCAGGGAACGTGAAAGGTCTCATCGATTGAGCGATGTTCACTCTATTCTACGCCCGCAGGTCTCAACGGCTTGCGGGCTTTTCTTTTTCCTGCATCGGATTAAACGATTAGCGGCTCACGGTCGCAAGTTTCGGTAGAGTGTGCCGCCACTTGGATGCAGAGCTGGGCGGCCAACGACACGATAGACCGTATTCTTCGTGTCAAAAAACTGTGGAAAAAAGGGGCACTCCCTCGAAAACGCCCCTTTTCTGCGTTCCAGCTTCTTCCGTTTGGCTTCCCTGCTAACTAGAAAACACCCTTACCGAAGCAACTGCTAAAGTCCGAGTATTATTTAACGAGGTTGTAATTGTACGACTGCTTTACCAACCCCATGATGTAGTCAAGGTCTGCGACAGAACCTAGTTCTGCTCGTAACCACTCGCCCGACACTTCGCATTTGCCACGAGGGTCGTTAATTTGATCGGGGGGAAGGTATAGGTACACGGGCAAATGGGGTTTGCGTTTGCGAAACTCGATAGATACAAACTGTCTGCGCATCATTTTCGGAGCTTTGTAAGCGCGGCGCCATTTAGTCTCCGGGTCGGAGTCTAGTTGAACTCCATCTAAGTCCAAGATACATGGTTCTAATTGGCGAAATAGGGCGTCAGTGCCTATTTGGTTCCGGCCTCGGTTGTGTGATTCTAAATGTCTCAGCTTATTCCGCAATTGCTGGACATTATTGATCGCATCACAAGCGTCTTTGACAATTGAGGTTACACGGTCTTCGGGCGGATATGCGCATCGCACCAAGGACATTACGGTTGTCAATACATCATTGACGTGGTTGAGTTCCTTATCGTGTTCACTAAGTTGTTCATCAGTCAGCATGATTTGTTGGATCCTTATAAGCGGAAGGGCACTAGAGGGAAAAGAATCGCGAGAACAAAGCCCCTAGTGCTCTCTCTATCAAGAATGGGGAGGAGAAGGTTTTCTAAGAAGAATAATCCCTCTTAAACGATATTTTTTTGGCAAGTGTGTGAATATCGTTTGAATGCTCCCTTATTTTACAAATGAGTTCTCTATCGTCATTGAGCATTCCAAGTTTTGCATCTGTAAAGGTTTTTACCATTTTAGGATAGTAGTCGTTTTCAAAAGCTGAACAGACGGATTCAATAGTTTCGATTGCTTTGTACACATCTGAAATACTCATTGAGAATCTCCCTCGTTGTTCGTCGGTTCTAGCGTAGCAACAAGCGGTTTTATCATGTCGCACAGTTTGCTATATTTGAACTCTCTTTGTACGAGCAATACCCAAGTTATTCCGAACTTATCCTCTTTCAGAACTGAATCAATTTCGTATCCTTGTTGCGCATAGTCGTTCAGTGTTTTCGCTGCGTTGTTAATTCTATCCTGATTCGCAGGAGCGAAATCTAACGTGGTTACAATATAAGGCTGTTTTCCGTTATTCATCGTTTGTGGTTGTTCGGGGACTGGGGTGTGAAAAATTGAGTGTTTAGCTGGTACGTATTGCTCCCGCCAATATCCAAGGGTTTCGTCCCATCCGTCTTATCGATCTTGACGCCCGAAAAAACCAAGCCACTATAAGTCTCCTATTGCTCTCTTGGAATAGCGGAAGTCGATAGTCCACTTCTAAGCACAAATTCTCCGAGAGCTTACCAGTTACTTCTGCCGCGTTCCTCAACACTATAGCTCATTGGTCTCCTCTTTCGCTTCATAATACTGCATGGTTTGTTCGGAGACCTCAAACTCTTTCACTACCTCCGCCTAAGCTTCCCTGATAGACGTTTGATGACGATTTCGAGGATTTGGGTTTCCGAGATTTTGTTAATCTTTCTAGGCACGGGAATGCCCTCCTTCCAAAAGATGATTTTTTATTCTAGCCGATTGATGCGGAGCAATCAAGGGGTTTGGTATATCTCGGTTTTCCTTGTTGACATGAGAAAAACATAGTACTATTCTGCTACGAGAATAGTACCTAACGATTATTCGTTGTTCATCGCGCCAATCGCGGACAGGAAATAGACCAATGAAACGCTTTTGTCTCGCTCTACTCACGCTGCCGATGTTCAGTTCGCCGGCATTCGCCGATGTTGTTCACCTCAAGAACGGTCCAAAAACAGAGGGGTTGATTATCGAGTATTGTGCAAACTCTCCATTGAATGCCGCCACACGCATAAACTGAAAGGAGAGCACGATTGTGACCAGAATAACGCTATACTCAGCTAGGTTCTTGGTTACTTTTGCCGCGATCTACCTCGCCGGCTGCACCACTCCGTATGTTCCACAGTGGCGTTCACAACTGTGGACGGTTCCCAATGTTATTGAAAATCAAACGCAGGAATTTGGCGTTCTAGAGACGAGCGAATTGCGAAGCGGAATAATCTGTACGCTTTTTCGAGAAGTAGGCGTTCCACATAACACTATGGTTGCGGTCACGGCTAGCTGCCGCAATACGAGTTCACATCCTTACCACTTAGAATCCAATCCTATCCAGGTGATTGATGCCGCGCGTAATTTGCTAAAACCACTTACCGTTGAACATGCAATGTATAAATTCTATGGGGGTACCTTGTTTAGACAAGCGCAAAATAACCGACTAACGAGCCCTATGCCGGATTCACGCGACTATAGTGATTCCATCTTTGGTTCCGCCCTTTATGCAATCACTGTCGCCTTACGCAGCGAGGAAAACCGTGCTATCATATCGAACCTGCTGGACAAAGAATCCTTGCCCTACGATTTATACCACCGTAGTTTTGAACCCGTGACCCTATCACCCGGCGTCTCAACCCAATGGACACAATTTTTCTTGGTGTCGCCTACTGATAAAACCATTTCCGTGATGTTAGAGGGAGATGACATTGATAATGCGATTAGCTTCGCCCGTCCTATGCCACCTCCGCCACCAAAAAATACCCCGGCGGATGCGGACGCTGTAGCTGTCCTGTTTCTCGTAGTAACTATAATGGGATTCATAGTGATTATTGTATCAAATTCAAATTAACGTAGAATATGGAACAGCTGCTTATTCCGAGTATGGCGGGACACCTTGGTGGAGGACATCCAATCTGGGCGTCCTCCGCCGCCCTCTTGGCCCGTGCTCAGCACCAATTTCCACTCCCTGCGGTTTTAGTCTCTATCGAGCGGTTTCCTCCGTGGCCGAACGCTAGAAAAAACGCCGGCAGGTCTTGATGGCTTGCCGGCGTGTTTTAGAAAGGAGAGCTGATGCAATATCACTACATCAATACGAATGAACAATATAGCCAACCCGGGGCTCATAAGAAGTGGCTTAATCTCGGTTATGGCTTCACGAATGGAGAATTGAAATATGGCAAAAAACTCGGGAAGTTCCAGCCCGGCGACGTCGTTTTCATGTACGTCAAAAAACACGGTATCAAGGCTGTGGGAATGGTCATGCAGGAGTGGGACGGCATTGAGTATCATGAACCCATGATACCAAGTGATACCGCCAACGAATTTCGGATACGAATCAACTGGTTTAGTGTCCTTTCAGATGGCTTTGTATCGCCATCCGAAATAAAAGCGATTCTTGGATATGGCTTTTCAGCTACTACCCAGCGCATCAAGAAGCAGGATTTTGCTGAGAAACTCCTGCGGCATTTTCTACAAATGCTAGAATAGGGGAATTCAAACGCTCTTGCTTCAAGTGAATACGCAGATAGGCACGGACTCCAAGTAACGACAATCTAGCGGACGGTTCCCTCCATGGCCGAACGCTAGAATCAACGCCCGCAGGTCTCAACGGCTTGCGGGCTTTTCTTTTTCCTGCACCGGATTATAATGATTAGCGGCTCACGGTCGCACGTTTCGGTAAGGTGCGCCGCCACTTGAATGCAGAACTAGCGGTCAACGACACGATAGACCGTATTCTTCGTGTCAAGGTACTGTGGAAGAAAGGGGTGCTCCCTCAAAAACGCCCCTTCTCTGCGTTCCAGCTTCTTCCGTTTGGCTTCCCTGCTATACTTCACGTTGCCGGGAATTGCGTGTTTTCGAGCGTCTGGTAGAGTAGCAGCCACGATCAAGTGAGAACATAGATTTCTGTACCACAATCTGTTAGATTGTGATCGCCTCTATACGACCATAGAGATTCCATCTCCGAATCGCGACCTGCTGGTGCCGCGTAAGTCATATTAGAAACCATAATTGTCGAGGAAACAAGCTCAATTTTACTCAACAAAAAGGGTATAATCCGTGTAATCCGTTTAATCAGTGAAAATCCGTGATTCAAACAGTTTCTCCCGCGCGATAGAGATCCCACCTAGAGTTGGCAGCCGGGGCATCTTGCCCCGCCCCGGTTGTAGGGCGGATTCAACCGCCATCAACCGAGTGCATAAAGATCAAGCGACTGGATAGGGAGCGCGATAGAGATCCCATAGTAAATCCTGTTAGGAAACCCTGAAATCTCCGAATCGCGACACACTTGTGCTGCGAAAACAATCGCAATATTACCCGATGCAGGGTATAGCGCCACGCTGTACCGACCCACGCTTTCGACGACCGCCTTAGCCGCTTGTTCCCCAACTGCTATGATTTTCCATTGACAACTTTACACATGTATAGTATGATATGGAGGGTACGGATAATCGGCGAAGGGGATGCGCTACTCCCCAAATCGCCGATTTTCCGTGCTCCAACGGGTTAGCGCGTTGACTTTTCACGTACCTAGAATTGACCTTCGTGACGACATTCTTTTTTTTTTGTTAACACCTTGTTCACATTTGCCCGAGGATAAACCCGCACTATCAAAGGAAAGTATTAAATTAAATCATGTGAACACCCCCTCGAAATCATGCCTTCGTTCACATTTTTGTACCTACTTTTTCGAGCTATTTTTACAAAAAAATAGGTACAAGTTCAGCCAAAACCGCCCAAAAAAGGTAGCGGATCAACATTTTGTTCACATTTTCGGACAATCAACTGAGATCAACCGACTGATTCGGGAGGGCGATAGAGATCTCTCAAGCGACTGAATAGCGAGTGATCAACTGAGCGGATAACGAAGGATCAAACGACTGAAGAAGGAGTGCGATAGAACTCCCATAGTAAATCCTGATAGAGATCCCACTGCGATAACCGTTACCCCTGTAGGAGCGATCTCCAGGTCGCGACTTCTTATCGCGAGCCCAGTTCGTTCTCCCAGAAGACGTGCAATGAATTGCACTAAAGTGAGTGCTATAGAAATACCCACAAGGCGTATTTCCAACAGTGCCAAGGATGACGCGCTAATGAAATTAGTCGGAGTTCATATCTTAAATCTCCTAATTTCGCGCCTAGGGATGGGGTGGGTGGAAATATATTCGCACAAAATCGCAGGTTTTCGCAGTCCGAGAAAATCTGTTCCAAATCGCGTCATTACAGGTTTTCAAGGCAATTTCTGCTATTATCGATGTTATGCGACATAAAACTTTACAACTCCGATTTACATCACTTGAAGTGTCGAAGGTTGGGTTGAACGAAAATCCGTTGTAGGAGGGAATTCCGATTCCCGATTAGTAATCGCTAATCTTGTAAGAGTCTTCGAGTGCCTACTTCGCTTGAACGTGTAAAAATTGAGTGAAACCCAACGTTAATCGTTCGTTCTACCACCATGAGACCTCTTCTGTAATTAGATGCGTTTCCCCTGTACCTCACACCTGTTTTTCTTGCGGATTAGCTATGGATTCGTTATAATGTATTCCATTCTTGAGGTTTATGCGGTAGGACCAGATGCAAGCACGCCGGTTAAGCAATAATCCTGAAGCTGTCTCTGAAGGAACAGTTAATCGCCTCTCCTTGTATTCTCGGCTCCTTGCACTGTTGGAGGCGGAGGGTTTAACAGTTATATCTTCGAAAGAGTTGTCTGACCGGATGCAGCTTACCGCGACCCAAATTCGGAGAGACCTTGCTTGTTTCGGCCAATTCGGCAAACGCGGAATCGGCTATCAAATCTCGGATCTGAAACTAGCTATCAACAAGATTCTAGGTGTCCATCTTCGTCGCAGGGTTGTTCTTGTCGGCGTCGGAAATTTAGGGAGTGCATTGCTCGGTTATCGGGTGTTGCGCGACCACAATTTTGAAATCGTAGCTGCGGTTGATAGCGACCCACAGAAATGGTTTCAAGAGATTAATGGAGTCCGAATTCAGAAACCTGACCAACTTCCGGAAGCTGTGCGGTCACAACAGATAGAAATTGGAATTATAGCGGTACCTCTTGAGGGTGCGCAGAAAGCGTTGAATCTACTTGTTTCGTCCGGTATTCGCGCCATACTTAATTTCGCCCCTGCTCGACTTACCACGCCTCGTAATGTACAACTACGAAATGTTGATTTGTCCATTGAGCTTGAAGGGCTTTCCTATTTTCTGGAACAAGATAGCTAGGCATATCGCATATGAGAGGTTGTGTCCTTGAATTGAAAATTGCCGAACTCTGCCGGAATCGTCGCACGTGACAACGCATGTTTCAAACGGACACTAAACCGTGCCTAGGAGTGGACATGAGTCATTTCCCCATCTCTCGCCCCAGACGACTCCGCGCCACTGAAAATTTGCGCCGGCTTATTCGGGAAACGGCAATTTCGACGGACGACTTGATTTATCCGATGTTCGTCGTTCACGGGCACAATGTTTCAACTGAAATTTCATCCATGCCCGGATGTTATCAGTATTCGGTGGATCGCCTCGTCACAGCCGCCAAAGAGCTAGTGACGCTCGGCATACCGGGAACAATTCTATTTGGGATTCCCGAATCCAAAGACGCCATCGGATCGGAAGCGTATGCAGACGATGGGATAATACAACAAGCGGTCAGAGCTCTCAAGGACGCGGTCCCCGAGTTGCTCGTTATTACCGACGTATGTCTGTGCGAATATACGGATCATGGGCATTGCGGGGTGATTCAGGAGGGTGAGGTACTGAACGACCGAACCTTGAAATTACTCGCCAAAGAAAGCTTATCTCATGCGCGAGCGGGCGCAGATGTCATTGCGCCTTCCGACATGATGGACGGACGTGTCGGTACAATTCGAGCCGCTCTGGATGAAAACGGATTCGAAGGTATTCCCATCTTGGCATACTCCGCGAAATACGCCTCCGCTTTTTACGGGCCGTTTCGGGAAGCGGCGGAATCGACGCCGCAATTCGGTGACCGCCGCTCTTACCAGATGGATCCACCTAACGCAGAAGAAGCTTTGCGTGAAGTTGCGTTGGATATTGAGGAGGGAGCCGATATCGTGATGGTCAAACCGGCGCTCTCTTATCTTGACATAATTCGACGTGTGAAAGAAAAGTTTGAGATGCCGGTAGCGGCGTACAATGTCAGCGGCGAGTATGCGATGATTAAAGCGGCTGCCCAACAAGGGTGGATTGACGAGCAACGCGTCGCGCTGGAGGTGCTCACGAGCATTAAGCGCGCTGGAGCGGATATGATTCTAACATATTTCGCCAAATCGGTCGTAGAATGGCTTGCAGAATGATGAATATTCCGGTATTAGAGAAATAGTTCGACAGTGTGTTTCACAATAATTGAGGAAAGATATTTTGAACAACGCCAAATCCCTAGAAGCGTGGGATAAATCACAACACTTCATTCCCGGCGGAGTGAATAGTCCGGTACGCAACTTCAGTAAGGTTGGCGGAAACCCCCGCTTTATTCAGCGCGGGGCAGGCTCGAAGGTCTACGATATTGACGGGAATCAGTATATCGACTATGTCGCATCGTGGGGACCTCTCGTCTTGGGGCATGCAGACTCGCGTGTGATAGAAGCCATTAAAGGAACGATGGTCAACGGCACTAGTTTTGGCGCCCCGACGACGCAAGAGACGGAACTGGCGGAGATCATTGTTAATGCCATTCCGTCGATTGAGAAGGTGCGAATGGTCAGCTCCGGTACAGAGGCGACGATGAGCGCCATTCGACTGGCGCGGGGTTGTACGGGACGCGACAAGGTGATTAAAATCGAGGGATGTTATCATGGTCACGTTGATTCACTCCTCGCCGAAGCCGGGTCGGGCGTCGCAACGTTTGGACTACCAGAATGCGAGGGAATTCCAGCGGACTTCACAAGACATACCCTCGTTGTTCCGTTTAATGATGTAGATGCAGTGCGCCGAACAATCGAAGCGCACCCGGATCAGATTGCGTGCCTTATCCTTGAACCCATAATGGGGAATATGGGGATTATTCCACCGCGAGATGGATACTTGAGCGAACTCCGCGAGATAACATCCGAACACGGTGTTGTGCTTATCTTCGACGAGGTGATTACCGGTTTCCGCGTTGCCTATGGCGGCGCTCAGTCACTATACGGTGTTACACCCGACATGACGTGTTTAGGCAAAATCATCGGAGGCGGAATGCCTGTCGGAGCGTATGGCGGAAAAGAGGAAATCATGCGGCACATCGCGCCGGAAGGCGATGTCTACCAGGCTGGCACTTTATCCGGAAATCCGCTGGCGATGTCGGCTGGGATTGCGGCTCTGAATGCCCTGGCTGAACCGGGTGTGTACGAGCAACTCGAAAGCAGGGCGAGTCAACTGGCAGACGGGCTTCAAGATGCAACGAAACGCCACGGTATTAATGCCTTCCACAGCCGCGTCGGTTCAATGTTGATGTTATTCTTTACTGACGGGGAAGTTGGTGATGCTCAAGGCGCGAGGACATCGGATACAGAACGTTTCAGTGAGTATTTTGGCGAATTACTGGAGAGAGGGGTTTACGTTGCCCCGTCACAGTTTGAAGCAGGTTTTGTGTCGTTGGCGCATTCCGAGGCAGATATAGATGCAACCGTGCGTGCCGCGAATGAAGCGTTATCTGCACTGTAGTTGTGGAGCCAATAAATGGTTGGAAAAGAACGAGTTTCAAGTTTTACCCTAGAGTCAATCTACCCTTCATCCGCAAATTAGGAACGAACCTGATGTTGGCCCCCAACCTTGATAGTATTTGTGAACCCATTTCCGCTGACCTCGCGGCTGTCGAGAAAAAACTGAGCGAAAAGACTGCGAGTGAATACGATTTTGTGGATAGCGCCGTGCAACACGTTGTGCAAGGCGGCGGTAAACGGTTGCGCCCAATCCTGCTCTTGCTTGCTGCCAAAGCCTGCGGCTACAAAGGTGAGGACGCTCATACACTCGCAGCGGTTGTTGAGTTGATCCACGTTGCCTCCCTTGTCCATGATGACGTTCTTGATGAGGCGCCCCGCCGCCGTGGACGAGAGACGCTGCACTCAAAATGGGGAAACAAAGTCGCCGTCCTTGTTGGAGATTACTTGCACGCTCGTGTCCTCTCAATGCTGGTTGACCGGCACGCCGAAGATCCCGCCATGGCAATTCTTGCTAGGACAACGCAAGCCATGTGCGAAGGCGAAGTCATCCATGCTTATAAAAGCGGAGATTTCGACATCTCGACGGATGACTACTTAAAAATCATAAACCTGAAGACAGGGGAATTAATTACCGCGTCGTGCGCTATGGGGGCGATTATAGGAACGCGTGAGGAGAAGATTATCCAAGGTGTGACAGAATACGGAAGAGCTGTCGGTGCGGCGTTTCAGATTGTTGACGACTTGCTCGACTTTGTAGCGGACGGCGAAAAATTGGGGAAAGAACCCTTTAACGATCTCCGTGAAGGAAAATTAACGTTTCCCATGATCCATCTACGCGGGGTTTGTACAACAGAGGAGAGTAGAAGGTTAGAAGAAATCTTTAACTCGGAATTCGACGAGGATGGGGCAATTGAATGGATTGAGTCGTTGCTTCTTCGGTATGAAATGCAGGCTCACTGCCGTTGCATTGCGCAGGAATACGCGAATCGCGCGAAGTCCGCGCTGGTAACATTGCCTGAGTCCTCCGCCAAGGATGCACTACGTCAACTCGCGGATTACGGGTCATCTAGGGAGTGGTGAAGTGCCAAGCCGGATTCGTGAGAGGAGTAGCTGAAAACTCCATATTTCTTGTGTCGTTTCATTGTTTTTGAATGTTCTTACGCATCGCACCTTACCTGCCGCGTGTCACGCTATGTTCTACCCCGCCCATTTCAACCTTCACAATCGAAAATGCCTTGTTGTTGGGGGCGGGACGGTCGCCGAGCGTAAGGTGGTCTCTCTATTGTTGAGCGGTGGCGTTGTAACACTAATAAGTTTTCAGGCGACAGCTTTTCTTGAGTCCTTGGCGAAGGTAGGTCAAATTGTCTGGTACAGCCGTCAATTTCGGACGGGTGACACGGACGGGATGTTTCTCGTATGCGCCGCGACAGATGTGCCCGAAATTAATTCGTCGGTGTTTGAAGATGCCTACGAGAGAAATGGCATCCGCCTCGTAAACGTTGTAGACGTAATCCCCGAATGTACGTTCGCTGCCGCGTCAGTGGTCATGTGCGGCAGTGTGAGCATCAGTATATCTACAAGTGGAAAAAGCCCGGCCATGTCAAGGCGAATTCGGGAGTACCTTGAATCAAGATTCGGCGCATCGTCACTGTATACCGGGGATTCTGATGAGAAACGACGGGTTCCCATCGAAAATCGGCAACTGCCGTATCCGGTGTATCTTTTGTTGAAGAGGCGGGAGTGTGCTCTGATGCGTGCTTCCGAACAGACGAGTCCGGAGATGAAGCGCCGCGTGTCACTGTTGGATCGATCCGGCGCTTCTATCGTGCAGTTTACTTCGTCGCAAGTCAATCTGCAGAGGGTGTCAGATGCGTTTCTCGTTTTGATTGAGTCGGGGTGTGACCCTTCGGTTTTCGCAAGAGATGCGTCACAGCCGCGCGAGTACCTCGGCGACGCACAGGCCGGAGAGTTCGTTACGCCGCAATTGGTAATAGATGAAAGCTTAATCATTGGTGTTTCGACACAAGACGAAAACCCGCAAGAACAAAACAGCGCCCGGAAAATCCACGCTGAACTTGCGACACAATTCGAAAACGCCGGATACGGAGCCTTCGTCGATTTTCTAGGATTTTTACGACCACTCGTACTTGATGCAATTCCGACACAACACGGCCGGCAGCGGTTTTTCGAAACATTGATTGACTGTATTCCCCGAGAAAAATCAGGCACAACATCGGAGGAGTGGTCGAAGTGTTGTCTCGGATTCACAGACCCCGGCTGTTCGACAGAATGTGTCTTCACCATGGTTCGCCACGGGCAGATTGAATCTGCCCGGCGATACGCGCTTGAACAAATTGAAATCGAGAAATCACATTATTCATCGGTAACGGATGCGCCTGTGGGATGTGACGGGTAAACCAATACGCATCATGAATTAGGAATAACCTCGCGATGGACTTTCTATTTCTATTAGCCCTCTTGATATATCTAGCGGCGAGTATTCTACACGCTCTGTTTATCGCCACGGGAATTAACAGGATCTCCCAGGGTGCTTATTGGGCGACCACGACGGGATTTGCACTGCATACGCTATTGATTGCCCTTCGTTGGATAGGTCAAGGGAAGTTCCCAATGTCGCATTGGCTCGATTCTGTCTCTTTCCTCGCTTGGGCGATAATCCTTATCTATCTGGGGATAGCCTACCTGACGCGCATGCGCGCGTTGGGCGTATTCGTTGTTCCAGCCGCATTCGCCGCTATCCTGATTGCTTATGCGCTTCCGCAAGATGAGCCGGGACTGCCTGCGTATTTGCAGAATTATTGGCTGCTTTCCCATACCACGTTGATTTTCCTTTCCTATGCTGCGTTCATCGCTGCATTCGGTTTTGGCGTCATGTATCTGATTGAGGAGAAGAAGATTCGACGGAAAGAGCAAACCCTAATCCATGACCGATTCCCGTCACTCGGCTCGTCTGACGAAATCGGGCACCGATGTATGGTGGTGGGAGTTATTTTGCTGACAATGGGAATCATCATCGGCGCCATTTGGACGAAATATGCACAAGAACTTACATGGCGATGGCTCGACTCGAAAATCATATTCACCCTTGCCACGTGGTTGATATATGTCATACAAATAGGAATCCGTCAGGCTTTGGGTTGGCGTGGTCGTAAAGCCGCCTATTCGGCAATTATCGGTTTTGCTGCAATTTTGTGCACGTATGCCGGAGTCAATCTGTTTCTGCCCAGTATACACGCTTTTTGAGCGCATCTTGAACAATACGCCAAATGAACCATATCCACATTGTTGGCACTAGTCATCATACGGCACCGCTTGACTTCAGAGAAAGGCTTGCGTTCTCCGAGCCACAGATTTTGCAGGCATTTCCACTCTTGAGGAGCCAATATCACTTCCAAGAGGCGGTGATTCTTTCCACGTGCAATCGTGTTGAAATCTATGCGGCTAATCATGCCACGGATGGGTGCGCCATTCTTTTCGATTTCCTGTCCACTTACCGCCATATAGATTTACAATCGCTCAAAAAATTTACCTATACTCATCAAGGTGCGGATGCAGTTCGACATTTATTCGATGTTTCTGCAAGTCTTGACTCGATGGTCGTTGGCGAACCCCAAATCCTCGGTCAGGTGAAGGAGGCTTATGACACAGCGTTAGCCGCCGGAGCCAGTGGAGAAACGTTGAATCGACTCTTTGCTAAAGCGCTCAGCGTCGGCAAGCGAGTGCGTACTGAAACCAATATTGCCGCCGGAGCGGTTTCCATCGGTTACGCGGCGGTCGTACTCGCGAAGAAAATCTTCCAATCACTCGAGAATAAGACCGTTGCCATCCTCGGGGCTGGAGAAATGAGCGAGTTGACCGCTCAACACCTCGTAGAAAACGGCGCGTCCCGCGTGATTGTTGCAAATCGAACTTATGAGCGTGCCGAGAAAATCGCGGAGAATTTTGATGGCGTTCCGCTTGCGTATGATGCGAGTTTGAATTTCCTCGTTGACGCCGACATCGTAATTAGTTCGACCGATGCGCCGCACTATCTCGTCCAGCGCAAACCGCTTGCGGAAGTAATGAAAAAGCGCAAACATCGCCACATGTTTCTGATTGACATCGCCGTGCCGCGGGACATTGATCCGGAAGTCAGCAAGATAGAAAATGCCTTTCTGTATAACATCGACGACCTTGACGCAGTTGTAGCGTCCAACATCAAGGATCGACAACGGGAAGCGGAGATTGCCGGACGTATAGTGGAGGAGGAAACAAATGGATTCTACTCACAATTGCAACTTCTCAAAGTTACACCGACCATCAAGGCGCTAAACCAACAATTTCAGGGGGTTGTCGAAAAAGAGTTACAAGCCTGTTTCAAGAAGGGGGAGTTGTCACCAGAGCAACAAGCGCTTGTTCAATCGATGACCCAAGCAATTGTGAAAAAGCTGCTGCATCAACCGACCAAGAATCTGCGCCAGAAGACCAACGATGTCGATAGCGAGCACGTCCAGTATGTCCGGGCATTGCAGGAACTATTTGCACTGGAAGAGATGGAAAATAGGACGGAGACAGAAGATCGGACATGATTACCCTGATTACTGAGATCGCCAAATTAGAATTAGAAAATCGACTTCGCTTTGGTGTCGTTTTCCGTAAGAACGTATGAAGAAAACCATCACCATTGGGACACGCGGTAGCCAACTTGCACTTTGGCAAGCGGAGTATGTCAAAAAGTGCTTGAACTCGCACTTTCCCGAAATAGACGTTTCACTCCAAATCATCAAAACCACGGGGGACAGAATCCAAAACCGTTCACTGGTTGGACTTGGCAAGGGGGTTTTTACGAGGGAAATCGAATTTGCGCTGCTGGATAGGACAATCGATCTTGCTGTCCACAGTATGAAGGATTTACCAACTCAACTCCCGGCCGGCTTATGTATCGGTGCGATTCCGAGTCGTGAAGACCCGCGTGACGTGCTTGTTACCGCATCAGAGCTGTCTCTTGAAGAATTGCCAGAGAACGCGAAGATAGGGACAACTAGCCCACGCCGTCGTGCTCAACTCAATTTTTTACGTCCGGATTTGACCGTTGTAGATGTCCGCGGAAATCTCGACACACGGCTTCGTAAACTTCGAGAGACGGAGGTTGACGGGCTAATCCTCGCTGCCGCGGGGATCAAGAGACTGTTGGGTGAGGAGGTTATCACCGAATATTTTGAGATTGACAGGATGGTGCCCGCGCCCGGACAGGGAGCGTTGGGAATTGAAATCCGTGAAGATAACGACAGAGTGCGCCAATTCCTCTCCCCAATCAATGACCTTGACGCCGAACTTGCGGTAGCGGCGGAAAGAGCCGTACTGAGTAGATTGGGAGGCGGATGCCAAGTTCCCATCGGTGTGCATGCGTCAATCAAGGATAGCGAGTTAGGGATAGTTGGAATGGTTGCAGATCGGATTGGAGCACGGCGGGTTGTTGCACAGGATGTCGGAGCTTCCAAACAAGCTGTTTTTATCGCAGGCCGTTTGGCAACAACTCTCTTGGCACAGGGAGCTCGCGAACTCCTGGGCGAAGAAGATGATGAATGAAAAACGGACAGGAATGGTCTACCTTGTCGGCGGTGGACCCGGGGATCCCAAGCTCATAACGCTCAAGGGAGTGGAGTGCCTCAAATGCGCCGATATCGTCATCTATGACCTTCTTATCAACGACGGACTGTTGGAGCACTGTCCTCCGCACACGGAGAAGATTTACGGTGGAAAGCGCCCGGGCGAGCAGCGAAAACGACAGGACGAAATCAACTCTCTTATGATTGAGGGTGCACGGGCGGGCAAAACGGTTGTTCGGCTTAAAGGCGGCGACCCTTTCATTTTTGGTCGTGGCGGTGAGGAAGTCCTCACCCTCGTAGAGGCGGAGATTGACTTTGAGATTGTGCCCGGGATTACGTCGGCAATCGCCGCACCGGCATATGCGGGCATCCCGCTCACTCATCGGGATTATGCCTCGTCTGTCGCATTTGTTACCGGACATTCGGCATCATTCGCGCCCGATTCGCCGATTGGATGGGAGCGGCTGGCGACAGCTGTGGATACACTCGTGGTATATATGGGCATTGGGCATCTGCGACAGATTGCCGAGCAGTTGACGAAGCATGGACGCTCCCCCGAAACCCCCGTGGCACTCGTCCATTGGGGGACAACACCGCAACAGAAAACCCTTGAAGGCACGCTCGCCAACATCTCCGAAAGGGCGGAGACTGCCAACTTTCGGAATCCGGCAGTGATCGTCATCGGTGCCGTAAACCGGCTGCGTGAACAGTTACGCTGGTATGATTTGAGGCCGCTCTTTGGGAAGCGCATCGTTATCACGCGTTCACGCGCTCAAGCCAGCGGATTCGCGGAGATTCTCGAATCGTATGGTGCCGATACCATTCAATTCCCTACCATCGAAATCCAACCTATAGTGGAAAATCCTGTATTAGAGAAGGCTATCGCACGCCTGGAAGATCACGATTGGGTCATCTTTACCAGTGTCAACGCTGTCGAGATATTTTATTCTCGATTGCGAGAAAATGGGCTGGATGTTCGCTCTTTCGGGAAGGCGCAAATTTGCGCAGTGGGTTCCAAGACGGTCGAATCCTTGAATAAGATTGGGGTCTGCGCCGACTTTGTGCCATCACAGTCGCGGGGGACGGCAATCGCGAATGAGATGAAGAACATGGCGGAAAAGAGTGTTTTGTTGCCATGCGCTAAAATTGCACCCGACGATCTGCCCAAGAGTTTGTGCGAGAAGGGGGCAGTTGTCCACGTCGTTCCGATTTACGATACCGTCAAGACTGAGGGCAAGGGGCGAAAGGCGCTTGAAAAAGGAATCATGGACGACGAAATCGACATGGTTACATTCACAAGCTCATCAACCGTGGCGAACTTCGTCGGAATGTTCGATCAACATCGTCCCGACGTTCTTCTAGCCGATGTAGAAATCGCCGTCATTGGACCATCAACCGCCGAGACTGTCAAACAATATGGTCTGGCGATTGATGCGATGCCGAACGAGGCGTCGGTTGAAGCGCTCGCCCACGAGATTGTTCGATTTTACGGCAAGAATTCGTGAGAGGCAGTGGGTGGGTACCCAGATGTCAATTGCGGTTAGCATGGTGGGTAATCCAGCAACGGCTTCCGTCTGTTTTCAGCTTGATTGCCCCGAGCTCGTCGGTGCGCAGCACCTTACATCCGAAATTACGGTAGCGCCTGAGAATCTGTCTGGGCGGGAACTTGTAGGGATTGCGTGCGCTGAGTGAGAAAATGCCATAGTCTGGACGGACCATGGATAAGAATTCAGGGCTGCTAGAGGTCTTGCTCCCGTGATGCGGCACCTTGAGAATTTTTGCCCGCAGATCCATGCCCGACTCAACCAATCTCCTCTCCGCGCGGCGCTCAATGTCACCAGTGAAAAGGATATCCACCTCTCCGTAGGAGAGTTTGAGCACGAGGGAATCGTCGTTTACGTCGCGATCTCTCAAGTTCGTCGACTCCTTATCAAACGGGTGTAACAGTTCGAGTTTCGCTGTTGATGTCAGATCGATTTCGCCCGCGTAGCCGAGTTCATGCGGTATTCCTTTCTCGTCAATGAGTTCGTGCAGCACCCTGTGGGTTTTTGGAGTCAAATCCAAGTGCGGCACCCCGAGCACCCTTTCCACTTCATATTCGTGTAGGATGTAGTATAATCCTCCGCCATGATCGTTGTCGGGATGGCTCAAAACTACGAGATCTAGTTTGCCGACACCTTCGTAACTCAAGAATGGCGAAAGGATTCGTTCACCGGTGTCGAAGCCGAAAAACTTCACGTCATTGCTGCCTTTGGGTTCGACTTGGTAGTTTCCTCGGTAAGCAAATAGCAGGCTGCGCCCTCCATCGATTAACATGGTTTTCCCATCGGGGAATCTGACGAATGCCGCGTCGCCCTGCCGAACATCAAGGAATGTGACCTCTAGCAGGTTTCCGTCTTCCCGCCATGCGGCATCCCAAACCCATATCACTACGACAGTCATTCCGATTAACACTGCCTTTTTTCGCTCCTGCCACACCCACCGCCAGTACACAATCGCCAAGCAACCGGCGAAGAAAACGATAACCCATCCAAAAGTAGGCGGTGCGGTTTTAACGACACTCCATTCTTGGCTTCCGAAAAACTCTATAATTTGAAGCAGTACGAAAATGATGATGTGGTTAACATAAGCGAGCGGTATTGCGAGTGGAAGCCAGATAGCACCGAGAATTACAGTGATGAGAGCGAGGCTGACGATAGGGGATGCAAGAGCTACGACAAATGGTCCTGCAATGATGCCCAGCGGATAAAGGCGATAGAAGGAACCCGCGATGAAAAGTACGGTGCCAAGTTGCGCGGCGAGTGTAACCCCGAATCCTAGAAGCAACCACTGGAGCCCTTTTCCTGCGGCGTAATGAAAGCGGGAGATATCTTCCTGTATTCTGGGTCGGTCAATCCAATCCGGCAGCATGTCTCTGATGAAGTTCTCCCATTTGGGCATAAAGTACAGGATTGATGCCACGGCCGCAAAGGAGAGTTGAAAACCGACATCCCACAGTTGCGCAGGGTTTATCAGCAATAAAACGAGTGCAGCGACCGCAAGGAGATTAAACTGGTCGACGTCACGGTCGATGATTGAACCGAACAGGAAAAGAATCACCATTGTTGAAGCCCGTAGTACCGACGGACGGAATCCGATGATACCCGCGTAGAGAATGACAGCGAGAATTGTCAGGACGCAGGTTATCTTTGTGGGGAGGCGCGAGAAGCAAAGGAAGAATACACCGGCAATCAAACCGACGTGCAAACCGGATACGGCGAGGATATGCAGCGATCCGCTGTTACGGAAAGCGGCGATGGTCGCCTCCTCAATCTCGCCTCGTTTGCCAAGCAGCATACCTTTGAGGATTTCGACGTGATCCGGGTGTTTTTTATATGCGGAATCAATTACGCTTTCTACACGCCGCCGCAAGCTTTCCGTCCACCGCAAGAGTAGGAAACCGGATTGACCGATTGGAGTAATCTCCAGATTTCGATCCGGATAAAGGATGCCAAAAACCTGACGCCGTGCAAGGTAGGAGCGATAGTCGAATCCGCCCGGGTTCCGCTGCCCTTTGGGTTTGCGAAGCGTGCCTCGGAGTTCCAAGTGGTCTCCGTAATGCAGCGGCACGGGTTCACGAAAATAGACTAGTAGTTTTGCATGCGCAACATGGTCGGGAGATTCCAGAGCGTGAATTTGCCCCTCAATGAAGCCTGAATCCCATGATTCACCGCGTTCCGGCTGGTATAGAGTCTTCCCCGAGAAACTGACATTCTGATTAAAGAAATTGTCCGGGATTGGTGAGGTCAGCCGAACTTCAGAATACAGTACTCCACAGGCAAAAACTGCAAACTGTAATAGGACATATCGATAGGTAATAGGCGGCAGGGGACGGATTGAAAAGTTGTATCTCTTTCCGTTTCTTAGAATAAGGCTGGCGGCAAGGAAGGCAAAAGCAGTAAGCCAAATCCAAAAGATGGGAACAGAAATAAAGCCGCTAACTAGAATACCGAGAGCGTAAGGTATAAGAGCATGGAGGGCTGGGCGAAACATAGAAGGGATCGGGTTTGCATCGATTCAACTCAAGATTTCGCTAATTCTGTCGGCGACGGTGTGAATATCTTCTATCGTTAGGTCGAGATGGAGCGGCAAGCTCACAACGCGCTCAAAGGCGGCTTCGGCGCAAGGGAAGTCTCCTTCACGGTAGCCGTACCGCTTCTGGTAGTAAGAAAAGAGGTGCAGGGGGATATAGTGGACACTGCATTCGATATTGGCATCGCGCATGGCTTCGACGAATTCATCACGAGAGATTTTGAGCCGATCCGTCCTCAATTGGATGATATACAGATGCCACGAATGACGGTGGTGCGTTTCTCCGGGAGGCGTCACGATTTCCGGGATCTTCCCGAGCCTTTCCTGATAAATCTGGATATACTTGCGGCGAACTTCAATCTGCTTGTCCAGTTTCATCAGTTGACACAAGCCCATTGCGGCTTGGGTATCAGCCATGTTGTACTTGTAACCCTGAGAATCAACCTGATAGTACCAGACGCTCCGATTGGACTGGCGCGCCCAGGAGTCTTTGTTTAGTCCGTGCAGACGCATCGGTTTAATCACCTCGGCGTAGTCGTCGCGATTGGTCGTAATCATACCGCCCTCTGCGGTTGTCAGGTTCTTGTTCGCGTAAAAACTGAAAACCGATAAATCCCCGATGGATCCGATGCGTCGTCCCTTGTAGTCCGTTGGAATCGCATGGGCGGCGTCGTCGATGAGAACGAGGTTCCGCGCCTCGCAGATGTCAATGAGCGCATCCATGTCGCAGGGTGCCCCCGCAATGTGCACGGGCAGTATTGCTCTTGTGCGCGGTGTGAGTTTCTCGGAAATCTTATCTACATCTAAATTTAGAGTCGTTGGGTCGATGTCAACGAAAACCGGCTTTGCACCGGTGTAACCTATGGCTTCCGAAGTCGCGGTGAAGGTGTAAGGGGTGGTGATCACTTCGTCGCCTTCGCCAATCCCGGCAGCTACGAGCGAGAGATGCAATGCGGCGGTACAGGAACTTACGGCGAGGGCGTGTTTTGCGCCGACGTATTCGGCGAATCGACGCTCAAACTCAGCCGTTTTTGGCCCCGTACTAATCCACTTGGACGCCAAAACTTCGCTAACGGCGTTTATTTCGTCATCGCCAATCCACGGGCGCGCAAACGGTATGAAGTGATTCTGCGTCATAAAAATGTCCTTTGATGATGAAAACTATCTGCCACGTGGTTCAAACTTGATTCTTCAACTGCGTCGAATACAAAGGCGACGTTTACATTCCTTTCAATTACTCCACCGGGTTCTCTTTCAACCTTCGAACCATAGCTTCGAGGGCGAGATCGTAACTGAAGGCGCCGAAGCCGCTGATTACTCCGATAGCAACGGGGGAAACGTAGGAGTGGTGTCGAAAATCGTCGCGCGCGTAGATATTGGAAAGATGGATCTCTATCACGGGGAGATTGACCGCGGACAAAGCGTCCTGAATCGCAATGCTGGTGTGTGTGTAGGCGCCGGGATTGATCAAAATGCCGTCCGCCCAATTGATATTGTCTCCAATTTCAGAGACAATCGCGCCTTCGTAGTTGGACTGGAAGGTTTTAAGTTCGACGCCTTTACCCAAAGCGATGTCGCGAAGGTGGGAATTGATGTCCTCAAGTGTCTGACGACCGTAAATTTCCGGCTGTCGTTTTCCCAAGAGTTGAAGGTTGGGGCCATGAATGAGAAGGATTTTGGTAAGAGTTTCGGTTGCTGTCATGTGGGCGGCATCCTTGAAACGAGTCCAAAGTATACATCGGTTGCGGGGATTTGTAAAGTGTCTTTCAAGTTGCGAGGACGCAACACCATCGTTATAGCACGTGGCGGCATCACTGTCCAGGCTGCTTCGACTGTATTCTTCTAACCTGATTTATTATAATATACGCGCGTCTTGTCGTTGAGTACGCCGTAAAACGCCCTGATGTCGGCATCCGAATGATCGCGCCAAAAGTTCGCGGGTATCAGTGAATCGTTGCTCAGGAACTCGCGATGCGGGTGTCCGTAGTAGGTTTGCACCGATTTCCGCTCCTCCTGCGTCTGACGTACGGTTGCCGTATGCAGTACGGATATGTTGAATAGGATTGCCGTTCCGGCTTCGCCGTATAAATCATGGATGCCGCCCCTTGCAAGGTGGGCTTCATTATCCAAGATTTCCTGACTCGCCGATTCCGGTGAGATGGAAAAACAGTGCGTCGATTCGTCGACATCCGTCAGATAAACAACAGCTTGCACGTAGCCTATTCTTAACGGATGCTCCAACCAGTGCGGTCGATCTCGGTGCCAGGATCGTTGCAGCTCAGGCGACTCGCAGGCTGCCATGTGTCTGATGCATATTTCCGAGAAGCAAATCTCTTCACCCATTAGGTCGTGTACCGGCTGAATTATCTCCGGATGGCGGATGAGACCATCAATCTCAGGGGAGCTAACCAGCGCGTCACAGTTAATGGTTTGGTGATTGGGCGCCGAATACCAGTAATCGCTCTCCTCCGCCCAATCGCGGTCAAAGGCAGCGGTGTAGTGCGCTACCTCCTCAGCCGTCAGGATTTTGCCGAGTGGCAAGTATCCGTGTTCTCGGAAGAATCTGTAGTCTTCTTGATTCATGTCGTGCCGGTGTTGAAAGGTTTAACGCGAAGTCAAAAGCGCGATAATACATTCGTGTCTCCGATACTTTCTATCGGCTGCGCGCCGAGCTGGAGAAGCGGACTGTTCGCTTTTGTGTCAAAGGTGAAAAGGGGTTTGCCCCACTCGGAAATCATCTTTGCGAATTTCAGCGTTCTACTTCCTTCTGCGGCATGGGCAAAAAAGATTCTGTCGGCAATCGCCGCCACAAACATATTGCGTTGCCGCGCCAATTCTACGGTAGAACGCCGGAATTTACTAGGAATACAAGATAAAATTAGGAGACGATTATCGGACATCTCCTGTTTCCACTCCGGTTTTAGCCGCATGTTTTCGATGCTTCGCGCAGGACAGATAATAACCGGCTGTTCGCCGCGCAGCAAAACACGAAGGCATTCCTTCTCAACCGGTGTATGAAAACCTCCTATGGTCGATTTACTCAGTCTTCTGAATCGTTGGGCTAGGTCGTGGGCTTTCAAGATAATTTCACCGGGACACTTGCCGGAACAGAAGAGCGCCCAAAGTTCTCCATGTTGGCAGGCGCGGCTCTCTTTCAGCAGGTTAGCGTCTCCTCGACTCCAAATAGTTTCCGGAGCTTCGGTCTTCAGGTACGTTTTCAGTTGTGCCGGATAATTCGGATCGGTTTGCGTGATGCGTTCAATTGCCACTTGTTACTACCGCAAAATCTGATAGTTAATGAGATAGAGTTGCTGTTGGCAAGCGTATTCCCATCTGACCGAATCTTTGACTCAAGAATGATACTATATAAGCGAATATGTTTCAAGTGGGTTCGGGCGTTTCAACATTCGTAGGTTGGGTTGAGCGGAAATCCAGCAGTAATCACCAATCTTGCAGGATCAAGCGAGCGAATAGCGAGTAATCAAGTGAGTGAATAACGAAGGCGATAGTAAATCCTGATAGAGATCCCATACAAGATCCTTCAAGCGAATGCCTACTTCGCTTGAACGTGCCAAACTTCGAGTGAAACACAACACGTTCTACCACCATGAGACCTCTTCTGCAATTAGATGCGTTTCGCGTGGGTGTTTCAAAAAGATGATTCATCTGGTCTTAGATTTGGGCTGAAAGCGCGTCATTGCCCCTGTCGGAATAATTCTTTCAGCTAGTAACACCAATTACTACATAGAATCCAGGTTTTCGATCCGGAGGATCGGCATGTTGATAGAATGCGGTATGTCAAAATCCCCGCGCTCCAACGGAGATCAATCGACCGGACAGGGAGTGCGATGGAGATCCGATAAAGATCTTCAATGTTGGGTACACCAGTGGCACGAAGAGGGGATATATACCTTCTAACAGACACAGCGGCAGTGATGGATTTTCAGAGCTTTCAGAGTAAACGGGCGATCGAAACGAGGAAAGAAATGCCGAGAAACTACGCTATGACTGGTTATTCGGGAGTTTGTACGGTTGGGTCTCGGAATACTACTCTGAAACGCCGTCAGTTTCAATCTAGAGATTGGCGTGCCGTATGTGTCAAGAATAGTAGCGGAGCCAGCGACGGGCGTTTGAGTGTGTTTCTTGGGAGCGCGCCATTATCCCTGTCGGAATAATCCTTTCAGCAAGCAACACTTTCTGGTCGGAGTCCCTTTCCTCGATCCAGAGGATCAAGCGAGTGAATAGCGAGCGCGATAGAGATTTTCAATGTTAATAGAATGCGACATGTCCAGATTTCCGCGCTCCAGCGGAGATCAACCGAGTGAATAACGAGGGATCAACTGAACGGATAGTGAAGGCGATAGTAGATCCTGATAGAGATCCTCAATGTGGAGTGTTACTTGGTAGCGTCCCATCATTCCTGTCGGAATGATTCATTCAGCAAGCAACACTTTTGTACCGCAAACTGTTAGTTTGCGATCACAATCCATCAGCGGTACACGTTCACTTTTCGCTCTATGACTGGCTTTCCGAGAGTGTTACTTGAGAGCGCTCCATTATCCCTATCGGAATAATTCTTTCAGCAAGTAACACTTTTGTACCGCAAACTGTTAGTTTGCGATCACAATCCATCAGCGGTACACGTTCATTTTTCGCTCTATGACTGGCTTTACGAGAGTGTTACTTGAGAGAACTTTCGCCTATTATGATCGCTATCGTGCAGGATTGACAATCGCACTCACTAGTCGTCCGTTTGATCGTAACCATTCGTCTATCGGCTCTGGAACGAGCTCTTGCTCAAGCGAGTGCATTGATATTCAACAACGACCAATGAAGGCAATTTACTTCCGGGGCGCAAAAATCGACCAGAAGCCTTTAACATTACCCGTAGCTGAAACGGCAGAGGCAGCTACGGAGACTACATCTTCATTAAACGACTTTGGCGAAGTGTCAAGTGTGAGGAGGTCTATTCGAGCCTGATTTGAGTAGAGTTACGATCTATGCAGAATTACGTAAGAAATTTCCTCGCGCTCAAGAACTAATGAAATCTTAAGCATGTCAATATATCCTGGCTGATAAGGTCTCTGACTTTTTCTGTATGGTTTTCCTTTAGTACACGAGGATACCTCTATATAATATCCTTTTTGTTTGTCGATAATCTTATCAGCAAAATGTTTGATTACCTCGTCTTCAGACATAAAATAACCAGCATCACGCCCGCGTTCTTTGTATGATGTATCAACTAGAGTGTCAAAATCTGGGTTCTTACTCCTGTCGTCATAGTAATAATGACCAGTTATACACAATTTTCCAGAGAAGTCGCACTCTTTGGGGTGTCTCGATTCCATTGGTTAGTTTACCTCCATATATCTATGGGTGTCTTTGCAAATGTCCATCAATACTTTCCTTAGTGGCTGCTATGAAGAAATTTGCAACAGTACCCACTGTAATCGTACCCGAGAAAACTACGGTCAATATAATTGCCCAAGTTGGAATTTTAATCTCCTTCCCAGAGGCACACTGAACCACGCTAGTGGGCTCAGATTCACAAAAGAGGGAAAAGGTTGATAATATATACCCAAACGGCCAAAAGAATCGCACCTGAGATTATTATTTTAGGTATATCCATCCAAAGACACATTCTGCGATAACTACTGCTATGAGTATCGGAGGATGGTATCACATTGGTTGAATTGTTTCAGATGTTTCCCGATGGCAAAGTGGCAGAGCGACGGTCTGTTGAGAACAAGTGGCCTAATGGAATCCACTGCGCGTATTGCGAGAGCGAAAACACTACAAGTGCCACGCACCCTACTATGCCCTACAGGTGCCGGGACTGTCGAAAACACTTCTCCGTGAAATCCAACTCAGTGATGCACGCCTCGAATATCGGTTGTCGAAAGTGGGCGATTGCTGTGTATCAGATTATCACAGGCCTCAAAGGTGTTTCAAGTATGAAATTGCATAGAGACTTGGGCATCACACAAAATGTATTTACCCCCAAAAACTACACAGTTGAATAAGAGATCAATTCGACTAGAAAAATGGTCATCATCTGGGCGACAATAGGACTCGGAAACGCCAATAGAAAGGAAGGAATTTCTCCACCATGTCCCGCAGAAAACGGCGAGATGGCCGACTCAAAGCACAAGCGGCTCTTGAAGCCATTAAGAATCAGCACACCATCAGTCAGATTGCCAGTTAATACGGTGTTAACCCATCAAACGAACGGATAGATCAAGCGAGCGATTAGTGAGTGCGATAGAGATCCCAGTGCGATGGAGATCTTGAAGGTGTATATGGAAACTGCAAATGACCAAAAGTGGCCCTTATCGCGGTATTGACAAAATATGGCAGGCAATGAATGGCGGGATCGCATGGGCTGGTATTTGTGGGAAAAACGGAAACAAACCGAGCCGCTATAGTGTCTGTATTACCCTCCTTACCATGACAACACGGCAGAACGGCGAATTGACTAAGCGACTCCCGCCGCCGCGTAACCCGCTCTTTGCCAGACATTAATCATCTCTCTCCCGTCTCGTCACCCGCAATTCCACATAAGGAACGATTTTCTCTTGTCCTAACCGCTTAAACCTTGCTATAATCACCCCTATCGCTTTCGGCAAGGGGTGTGACGGTTGCCACAGGATCTCTATCGCGCTCGTTATCCACTCGCTTGATCCCAGGCAACCGCCCTTGTCGCTCCTTCACACGGAGAAAAGCGGTAAATCGAATCCCATATTTACAACTGCATAACAACCTTCTGTTCTAGATCGTGAAATAGATTGTCTAAGAAATAGCCGAAAGGAGTAACCACAACTTCATGAGTGAAATAAAACACCCTGAAGAAATTGAAGTTACCTCAATCGACCCTAACAGTAGTGTTAATGTGCGCAGACTCGGTATTGATGAGAATGTTGAGAAAGTCAAGGCTTCAATCGCTCAGCATGGTTATTGGGCGGAGCATCCCATCGTTGTTCGTCCACACCCTGACTCAACATCTACATACGAATTCCAGCATGTAACCGGTCAATGTAGACTAAAGGCATGTTTGGCATTAGGCTTGGAGCGTATCCCCGCTGTTGTTCTTCAACTAAATGATGACGACGCTATTCAGCGATCCTGGTCTGAAAATGAGGCGAAAGGTGACCTGTCATTTGCAGACAAAGCCTTTTGGACGGAAAAAATATACAAACGTTTCCGTGATGAAGGCCGTTCGGGTGAAGAAGCCCTCGAAGTGGCGGCCGCGTTTCTTGCCGTAACAACTAATACCGTTAGAGAATATTTCCGATTGTCGGTGCTCCCTGATGAGGTTATGACAATGGTAAATCAGGGGTTAATTACCTCAAAGCAGGCACAAACCATTGTGACAAATACCTATGACGTGTCTCATGCAGCGGAGTCAGAGCAGAAAATGATTGATCGAGCGGCGTGGCTGCAACGACACGACAACGAGGGTAGGAAATTTGCTGTCGAGGCTTTGAACAATTTGAAATACAGCGCGACCACCGACGAATTGGGCGAGTATGTTAGGGAAAAAGTAAAAGAGTCGGCACGTGAGATTCAGATTATTATCCCTGAAGACTTGCATAACGAACTGTTAAAATGGGGCAACCAACGCGGGTTGATCGATACACCTACGATGATCTCGCACATGATAGCGGATACCCTTCGAAAGAGCCAGGATGATGAATAAGACAACTGCACGGGAGTATTTAGAACAGCCGGACAACCGGAGTCCTTCCGAAGTCGGAGAAGCTGTTGAGGTTTTATATAACGACTATAATTCCTATAAGAAAATGGCGAGTGAGTTGCGATTGAGTATTTCCCCGAACATCTTGAGTTCAAGGCATCGCATCTTTCGGCTTCCGAAGGGGATTCGGTGGAAGATTGATGAAGGAAAAATTCTGATTACGATTGGCTATGAAATATCACGTCTAAAAAATGAAGAAGATCAATGGTTGTTAGCTTTTGCCATTATTGAGGAACAACTAGATACAGAGGTTTGTGCCAATGTTGTTAATCGGGTTTTGAAGTACAACGATTCAATAAGAGATGCACTTAATGTCGCCGCAGGTGTTAAAAGCAATGCTGTCATTCCGGTATTGCTCCCACTAGGGTTTGACATTCGATTGGCTTTATCTCAGCGAGCATGGAATCAGGAGAAAGAGGTGGCAGATTTTTGCTTTGACCAGATTCGTCAGGGCATTAGAGTTGATCTGCCTGCATTGACTGATGAACTCCGGGAATTACTATCGAAGTTAGACTCGCTGAACGATGTAGACCCGTGAATTCAGAATCCGGTGATATTGTCAACCTCGCATATAATCAATAGGATAGGAATATGGAATTCAGAAACGAAAAAATCGGACAATTGTTTGAACTGTTATACAAGCGAATTACAGCCTTAGACGAATCCATTCAGTCGAAGGAAAAAGGGGCTTATGTACATTATGAATGTGCCGACATGCCAGGCAATTTCTTGCGCATGATACCGCACACAAACGAGATCAAAGTGGAAATGGGTATACCACGCGAAACAATTCAGGATTCTCACGGTCTGTGTAAACTCTGTGGCCATTCAGGTTGGGGCAGCGCTATCACGGTCTTGCCCGAATCCGATATCGATTACATCATGGAGTTGGTTATACAAGGCTATGAACATTATTTACAAAAGGCGGTGAAAATAGTGTCCGACGACGTAATCAGTGAACAGCAGGTAGAAATCGTGAGAGACTCAAACACTCTTGTCATACGATTCCCCGAAATCCTCGGTGATTTGTCCGGGATTACGGTCATAGATGTCAAGTTTGAAGGAGACCGCGTTTCGTCCTTTGAGATGAGGCGAGAATCGCCGACGAACGACAATCCGTAAACATTAGCCATGTTGCAAAAGCCGAAAAAAGTGTGACTATTCAGCTGGTGCTGGATAGTCACTTTGTCATCGAATCAAAAGGAAATTATTATGTTATTACCTCACTACGTGAACGAAGTACGCAAAGCGATGTCGATCCCTGGGATGACCCCGCCGTCCTATGCGAGGACGTCCCGAAAGTTTTCGTACCCGTTGTCGTACCCGAAGACGACGTCAAGCATGATTCGGACGATGACGCCGATGACGATTCGTACGACGACGGCGAATAGATTCACCAAGACGGGGACGCCTGATTCGCAAACCGGCGCCGACGTCGCCGCCGGTTTGCGAAACCCCGCCCCATAAACCATAAAACAGAACGGAGACCGACCTGATGAATGCCTTCCTGAAAAACCTCGCATTATTCCTGCTGGGCGCCCTGTTCGCGCTCATCTCCTCGCTTACCGCGCAACCCGGACAAGCAAGCCACCGCTTTGGAGCGCCTGATGTCGCCGAGCCCCAGACGTGAACCTAACCCATGAAGCAAGAAAATTGATAACTACAACATTGGCGCACCGCAGATCGCCTTTCACAAACCAAAGGACAATCCTATGCCCGCGCAAGAATCTCCTCCTTCTGCAACAAAAGAAGAAATAAACCAAGCCTTTATAAAGGCTCTCGATCCCCTTATAACCCGGCTCGACAAACTTGAATGTGATAACGCATCGTTAAACGAAAACATAGGGGAAATGAAAAGGATAATCGAACGCGTGGTTGACATTGAAACCCAAACGTTGGAGGCGTTGAAAAGCAATCTTCAAGTCACGGTAAATAATACTCAATTCGCTGAGAAAACGCTTGATAATATCGACGGACTTATTAAATTGGATCATGGAGTCGCAGACCTAATACAAAGCAACCAAAAGCGTATTCTATCGATACAAAAACAGATGACAATCTTCATGTCGATATTATTGGGCTTAACTCTTGGAAGCATTGTCATGCTGTTTTGGCCGTTTTGAGTTGCGAGCACAAGTCGCAACGCCGCAACAGCAAGACTAGCCTCTGAGCGAGACGACAATCCCTGAATGAGTCACAGAACGGAGACCGACATGCCGAACCGAATACCCATAACCGCTCTGCTGCTCGCCGGGTTAACGCAGCTCGCTGCCTGCGCCTTTATCATGGAAGAACCTCCAGACCTCGAACCCGTCGAAGCCGTGTTTTATTACGACCCGCATTCGGCGTCGATCGCCAGTGCCTACAGCGCCAGATTGCCGGAACGCCGCATGATTCGGCGGATCGTCATTCACTCGCTCGACCCTATCCGCGGGACAGACATCTATGTACGCGAGAAACGCCAGAGAGACGACTCGCGTGGCGACTCGTCAAAGAGATTAAGGCCACCATTGAAGGCGCAACCCGCATTAACGTCCGCGCCGCCGGAGACGCCGTGCGCGTCATCCCCAAAATCGACGCACTCGGCGTCATCACCAAGTTGCAATCTATGACCCGCATGTTCTCATTGTCGAAGACGGCGAACTTGAACTGTTTGAATAGAGCCACCGAACAATCATTTCATGCGTCACATCTTAGCCCGCATGTGGTACTGGGCGGTCACATTCATTCTTTTCTAGGTCTGCTACCTAGCTGTTGACCGAACACATCGGGTCGACAACAGGCCTATCGCAGTGTACGCGGCCATACTGGTTATCGACCGCATCGTAACGGTGTTCCGACGAGAGCGGAAGGGCACGCGCCTTGCGATTAACCGCTAAATGTTGTGAAGAGTTTTGGTCAGCGGAGCTTAGTAAGGCTACTGCTAATTTGTCCGTTTATATGTTTCGCCTTTAGGCGAGAAAGAAGGGAATACTTGTGTTTTCATAGCGGCACGGGCTTTCTCCCACGGCGTTCTACTGACAGGAGATAGAGTGCTCGCCACTAAATTGAATGGAACGAATGAGAAAATGATGAACACAGAAACAGTGAGGGAACATATCGGCAAGATTCAAGAATCCTTGAACGAGATAAGTGAAGAGGTGTCGTCTGTTAGGAGACGACAGATGCCGTTCCAGGGTGAAAATCTAGCGCCCGTTGAGCACGCTCCTTACGTTGTGACGCTAGGAGACGGGGAAACCAGTATCGCTCACCGCTCCGGTTCAAAAATCTATGCTGCCGTGATTGCTATACTCGGATTGGAGCGACTGAATGATGAACCATACTTGCCAAACTCGACAGTGTCAGTAGTATGCACTACACCACAGCGAAGATTACTCAGCTATGCACAGTATGGCAGATATTATGTCTTCAAAGATATGAAAATTGACAAACAAAAGGAAAGCCTCGAACATCTTGCTAGTAAGTTGGGCGTAGGTCTAATTATCGAATAATCATTGAGGAGATTTATTGTGAAAAGGAAAGAGGTATTTTGTGCGGTGATTGGCGGTGTTGTCGGGGCGGTTCTGGTGATGGCGGCGGGTACGATCGCGCCGCTGGGGGCACAGAACGAAGCGGCGGATGCGGAGTTTGGGACGATCACCTGTAGCAAGTTGGTTGTGAGGTATGACGGTTCACCGTACTCAACGGAGATAGATAAAGATGGCGTCTTGGTTAGTGGCGGGGACGGAAGGATTGCGGCGCTCCGCCCTGGCGGCGTGTTCGTATTCGGCGAGAAGGGCAAAGGTAGAGCGTATGTGACCGTTGATGAATATGGCGGGTATGTTCGTGTGCGTGGCAAAGATGGCGGGGGAGCGGCGGGAATGGCAATCAATGAAAATGGCGGGGCTGTTACTGTGTCTGGCAAAGATGGCGGGGGAATGGGAATGGCGGGAATGCTAATCAATGAATATGGCGGGGCTGTTACTGTGTCTGGCAAAGACGGAGGAGTGGCGGATATGTCAATCAATGAAAATGGCGGGGTTGTTACTGTGCGTGGCAAAGATCGCGGGGGATTCGCGAAAATGGCAACCAATGAATATGGCGGGTCTGTTCATGTGTTTGGCGAGGGGAGTAAGACAAGCCGTGCGACTATTGCCGTGAACGAGTATGGGAACGGCGGAGTATCCACTTGGGACAAGAACGGGTATCGTTTGGCAAATCTGAAGTGAGGGGGGAGGTTGTATGCAGGAGCGCGTCAATCCACTTTGATGATCGGGCAAAAGAACGCGGTCGTAATCAGCCTGGACACGAAGGTATTGATCGAAGCCGGAATATCGGATAACACGCTCAAAGCGTATCGGAGGGCGTTATTGGAATTGGACGCATGGCTTGACGCGGAGCTGAATGATTCCGTGCTGGCGTCGTATATCACGGAATTGCACCAGTCCGGCAAAGCACCGGCAACGATAGGTCAAGTCGTCGCGGAGGCCAAGTGGCACGTCCGATAAGGGCCGTTATCGGATATTTTCTAACTCAAAAAAAATGAGAGGAAAAGTGAGATGCCAGATACTGGAAGGATAGAATACAAAGACGAATCGGCAAAGATTTGTATTGATATTCATCGTGGAGATCTAAAGTGTATGTCACAACTAAGTGAAGATAACACTAAAATTACGGCACAAGTTTTAGATCGTTCAACTGGTAAGCATTCTGAAAAGGTGCTTGCGGAGGGAAATTGTGAGGATATTCTAAAGGCTTTCGTTGCGATCAATAAGCAATATCATCGATTTCAGATGTGCAAAACTGGGCATGAACAACGTCAATAATATTGGCAGACATACGTAGAAAAAATTGAGTGATGTAGCTGCCCCGCCATTTTTGTGTGGTGGAACAAAACGGCGTTATCCGGTTGAACAAGGGGGCCTCCTGAAGGATATACTCTTCACGTAGAACTCCATGTTCGATAATGTTAATTATCGGACGTTTAGCTTGTTTTGAAGCATGTGGGCACATTCATTGCGCTGTTTTTCGTTCTCGAAGTAAAAGGTTTTCGGTGGACGTTCGGTATTAAACTCGACCGTAACGGTCCATTCCTTCCTTTCCTCATTGCGGCTCCATGAAACGTATTCTATAGTTTCTACGCTTATTATGTGATTGTGGTTTTGAATAAACGTTCGGTTCCCCCTTTTATGTCAATTGACTTTTGTACGTTGGCGTCGAAGTTCTGACCATAGTTGCTCAAAGCGATCGTTATTGGAATCCATCTTTTGCTGTTCTTGCATTGAATTTTGTAGTGACTCGAAGCGTGCCTCAATGTGATCCCTAGCTTTCTCAAGTATTCTTTATTCAAACTCTTGAGTCTCTTTTCGTATAAGATGTTTTGGGTATGCCAACCTAGTGTCATTAGCGCTGCGATGCCACCTAGGCAGGTGTCGATCGCAATGTAAACATCAGTGGACATTTAACGGTACCCCCCTTATCGGATTACAGGATGGTGGGCAGTGCCCACCCTACAACTGGCAAGATACGATATGACGCCAAAAATAATCCTGTGTATTTGACAAATTACATTGAAATGACAAGTCCGCGCTCGTCTTTCAAATGAAAATTTTGATACTCAAGCTAATTGGATAATCTAATTGATATGCTCCGTAAAAGTGCAGGAAGAATAAATGAGCGCGACCTCCAGTTCTCGATGTTTTCCGTGTGCCGCCGCATAGGGGAAAAGTCACAGGGCACACCGTTTTCGATAGTTTACTGCATTTATACTAGGTTTTACAGCCTATATCCACAACATTTACACAGAATGAAGAAAGATAAAATCAACGCAAAACGTGATGGTGCCTACATACCTGACACACCAGAGAATGTGCCTAAAGCGCTGTTCAAGTTCAAGCCTGAGAAGGCAAAGTAGAGACGAATAAAGAAGAAGGAGACTAGGAAGTAATGTGATCGCGGCTGGGAGCGGCATGGATTGTTGTAGCATTAGCACACCTGACATTTCTGATCTTTTTCTTCGATGGCGACAAGACCCTTGCTTTGACGCACGGGACTGTCATGGCGTTGACAGGCATACCCTTGATAGTGTTTGCGATGACAAGGAAAAGGAGGGCAAATGAACATAGTGGAACTACGTGAAGCGATGCGGAAGGAGTTTGATCTGTTCTATGAAAAGATTCAACAACACATAGAAGAAACAATACGGCATGAAATGGCGTCTACATCGGCCGAAATTACACACGATTTCTCAAATGCTGAAATGAGACCTCTGCATTTTGCCCTGCGAGATCGAATCATGGGATTAGATCCAAGCATGGAATGCGTACCGACGAAATTTTATGTTGGTTATAAAGTACCTCAACGAATGAGGCGAATGTTCGTGTCAATCAGATTCCGCAAAAATGAGTTGATAGCACGAATAGATATTCCGGCTGATGAAGTAGATACTCTCTTGGAAACAAGAGACCGAACGGGATTGGTTAACAAATCAATGTTCACGGACGTGAGAATTTCTTCTCACACCCAGATAGATTCTCTTATGGAAGTAATCAAGCAGGCATACAATAGGAATCGTAAGAAATGAGGATAATATGGACAAACACGAAGTAGCAGAAGATAAGATGATTAAGATGCAAATCAACTTTCATACCAATCTTCGGAGAAATCCTAGAATCGTACCCAAGCGTGGGTTTACAAATGGTACAGTGTCTCTCCGCAGCAACAGATCTCATGGAATTACTTCAAAAACAAAAAACTTTAATTCATTGGCAGAGATTCTCGTTAAGATTGAAGAATTACTAATCGAAGAACAAATAGTGTTAAGTACAGAGAACGGCAACATGCGGAAGTACATAGAAAGCGAGGGAATTGTAATTACCCCCACGAACTAGACAGTTGAATAAGAGATCAATCCGACTGGAAAAATGGTCATCATCTGGGCGACAATTGGACTCGAAAACGTCAAGAAAATGAAAGGAGTTTACCACCATGTGCCAAAGAAAACGGCGAGATGGCCGACTCAAAGCACAAGCGGCTCTTGAAGCCATTAAAAGTCAGCACACCATCAGTCAGATTGCCAGTGAATACGGTCGTAACCCATCAAGCGAGTGGATAGCGAGTACGGTAGAGATCCCTGCGAGGTGTATTTTCAGTAACTTCATGCGTTGAAACTTGACCAGAATTAGTCGGGTTTTATTACTTAAATGTCCTTATTTTCCGACTAATGGATGGGGGTAGGTTCACCTGCATGGCGGTTAAGCGAAAAGGAAGGCTGGGATGGATAATCGCCCAGCCATTTTTGGGTGCGATCATAACAAAACTTCTACTTCTTCATGATCGGAGCGATTCCCGACTACTGGCTGTAGTCTTCTCTGTAAAAATGCTTCTGCTCCTTTGCGATTAAAGTTATTGGAGAGAAAGGCATATCTAGCATACAGACCATGTTCCCTGAAATCCTGAATGCGAACATCATCTGGATGATCATTAAGCCGTTTACCTATATCGCCTTCACCAACATAAACTGTTATGCTATTGGGCGAACCCGTATCAATTCTATAAACGCCCTTTTTTGAACCAGTCCAGTCTTTCCAATTCGTATTATTCAATTCAAACCATTTTGACCAAGGGAACTCTAGCATCTTTACTCTCCAATGACATTAGACTTAAAGATTGCTTGACGAGGGACGTGATTCCCCCCCCAAACCTGAGTTGCTTCTCCTTATCCATCGCTTTGGCTTTTGTAGCAGCATTCGCCGATTTATCGGTTGGCGTTTGTCGTGGGACGGGTTTTCCAGATACAGTTACTTGGCTGTGTTCAGACGCTCCACCCGTCATCCGCTCAACTGTTTTGGTGGTTTCTTGGTTTTTAGGCATTTTTGCCTCCTCGTTATGCGCCCTTTTGATTCATGTCTGGCGACCACAATAGGTGCATGTGTTGTATTATGATGAAGTATAGCATACAACATCTTGATTTACAAGGAAACATCTCTTTGACTCATTCTCACAACCCGAACGAGAACCTTTCGTCCCTCCGCAATTGAAACCACGCTATTAGCCCCGTTTTTTTATTCATGTGCTAAACTCCTCGTATTCCACGTCGTTTTACAGTACACGGCGATTAGCACATGACCACGCATTTGCTGACAAATAACGGCATCTTGCTCCGAAACGAAATGGCGCTAGTGGCTGGTGTTGACTTTTGTTAATTTTTGTAAACTTTCGTTAACTTCTGTAAACCTGTTCACCTTCTGAACTCACATATCTAATCGCTATTTGGATTTCTCACCGCACCGGAAACAGCCGGCAATTCTCTACGGCTTATGTTTCACGGCGTGGCTTCTAGCAGCCGGCGCTGCTAATTACATGGGAAGGTGGGTAAGCATTCGATCTCGAAGCGCTGCCCGATAACTTTGACAAATTGACGGTGAAATCTGTCAATTTCTGTCAACTTTCGTCAAGGAGGTTACCTTCTCATGGCTACCAAAAAACAGTTGCGCCAACGCCAAGCCATCCCTCTCCTTCTCCTCGGCAAAACGGATGCCGAAGTCGCTGAAGAAATCGGCGTGTCGCGTCAGACGATATGGAAATGGCAGCGCGAAGAAGATTTCGATCACGACATCGTCGAAGCAGGCGAAGAACTGCTTGCACAGCACACCGTCGCCATATCGGAACTCGTGAAGAAAAGCCTTTCCGCTATGTCCGATCTGCTTGAAGATGCCGACAACCACCTAAAACTGAAAGTGGCCTTGACCGTTCTAAACGCGGCGAAAGAGTGGACCCGTCCCGAAGCGCCTGGGCACACTGCCGCCAGATCTCGCCTGGATGAAGAGCAACTCAAAGCCAATTCGCAAATCAGTAATTGGGAATCGCAATTCATTGCGCAGGGAGGCAAACCGGAAGATTTCGTTATGGCGATGGCCACTGGCAAATTCGATCCTCGTGCCGAGATTCGAGCTAAAATCGACGAGATGAAGAATTCCGATACGTCTGACTCCGATTCCAATCAGAACGGCTCGGGCGAAACACAGTAATCTCAGAACCTCTTTTGGTGGAAACCGAGTCTCCGCGAATGAGCTCGGTTTCCTTCCCAACGAAGTCGGCGGAATTCAGAAACGGCAATGCTGACGCCAGGCGTTCAATAACGGATTCCACAACTTCTCTGTAGCACTGTATGAGCAATGCACCACGCTGCGTCGAAAGCACTCTAGTGTTGGGTTTCACTTGGATTTTGGTGCTTGGAAGGGAGATAAAAGGATTGAACGCACTGTGTGTGATTTCTCAGGGTTTCCGTTCAACGCAACCTACGGGCTTGGACGGGTTGTCTTTCGGGGGTTGCCGGGAAGGGCGGACGAGTGTTCTAAATGGGATCACTATTTGACTTCTATCCCGCTCCCAATTCCGGCAGTTGATTGGATTAAACAGATTAACCTCGGTTAATTGATGATATTTGATGAGTCGACTCACTCGACAGATTTTAAGGCATATTCAAATTCTAACGGAATGGCTTTTACCGCTTGTTCGTCTGCCGTGGTTCCGGGAAAAAGGAAATCCCGCAACTCATTCATTGGAACGGGTCTATAAATCTCTGTGGTACGCTTCTGGGAGGACATATACTCAATATATGCCTCTATGGCGTTTATTAACCCTTCAATCGCTTTATTCTTCGTTTCGCCGCACGAAGCTACATCTAATTCAACACAAAGGGAGACGTATTGACTCCCCTCTTTTTTTTACCAAGCAAGTAACCGAATGCATTCTACCACGTCGTCCGAAATTGTAATTTTGGTAAGACTTACGGAGTCGAACGCTCAAAAACCTGGAGTTCGGCGATTTATTGTCAAAGCATGCGACTTCCGATACGCGATGAATCAGGCAACGACAAACCGAGGCGCGCCAATTCGATATCTGATATATTTGGTTTCTCGCGAAAAACGCCTCCCGCGGTTCCTAACATCCGAGAAGCGACATGACCTCTATCGCACTTACTATTGAGGCACCGGAGAGGCATCTAATTCGGAAGAATTATAAACATCTCCGGACAGCAATCAGATAACGTGAACAATATGACATACGTGAATATCATAGTGCAAAAGAAAAAGATTCGTATTCGGAAATCTCTCAACACGGTGGTATCATAATATTTTTGATATTCACGGTGGGCATTTAGATCTAAGCAACGCTCGATATCTTGCATTAGCTTGAAACGAAAGACTGTAGCTTTGCTATATCTCCTGGTTAGAAGGAACCAATACACCAGAAGCATAAGGCTACCAGCAAGCGTTATTCGAATGGGCCATATTTGTTCGGAGCCTTTTAGTAAAATATACGCTGGGGCTGCAATGCTCAAAGGTATAAAGATTTTATCGTATCCTGCTGTAACTTCATAATCCTTGCCATTCCAGAAAGTTAGAGTTTTATAATCTTCGAACCGTTTCTTTTCCCCTTTGCAGAACATTTCTTCCGAATTTTCAGACATAGGTGCTCATCCCTATTGTGAAGTGTTTTTCTCAAAGCATAAGGCTTTCTTGAGTTGTGAAACGACATGCTATCCCGCCATGGGGATGCTATCTGGCTCGATGGCAATCCCCGTAATTATTCGCGGCAACGCATCGCTAGTCGAAACAATTACTGAGGGAATTCCTCTTGGCGAAGATGTCTTTGCTGGCGCGCTTACGTCACCCAATCATAATATTACAAATGCGTCAATGTTTCAAGTAGGTTCACTCAGATGATGTGTTGGGTTTCACTTGGATTTCGGTGCTTGGAAGGGAGATGAATGTTCTAAACGCTTACTTCTGTGAGTAATTTCTCAGGAATTTCCGTTCAACCCAACCTACGAACTGTTGTCGTCGACAAAGCACACGGTCAATGATGTCCATGATGTGCTATGAAAATCAATGGTTGAGAGGAATTATTTCGCTCTATTTGATCTTCTGATAGTCTCGACGACTACTTTATCCGTCTGGTTTTTAGCATGCTTACGACTTACGAATCTGCCTGTTTTGGCGTCTCGTCCTACCTCAATGGTAGTTGCGCGGTGCGCCCCCTCAGTCGTTCTATGGGCATCGTTACCATGCACGACTTCCCGGACGGCCTGCTTCATCGCGCTTCTCTTGAGCTTTCCGCGTTTGGGCGGATATTTGACGGTTCTTTCTTTAGCCACGCGATTCACCTCCTAGAAACGTGTTTTCATCAGCGGTTTTCCCTAGTCTTTAACCATTCGGCAACCAGAAAAGTATAATCGTTGAAAACTAATTCGTCAACCTCTAACTCAACCTGTTGCGCTACGCGAGGCAAATCGCTCAAAAAACCTTGATAATGGCGCCAAATGATGCTACCGCTCGGGATTGTCTTACGCCCCGATACGTTGCGAAGCCAATTTCTTGCAACAGTTACTACATCTTGCGGATTATTGTTATGTGCCGTAATATCTTGCCCGGAAATATCTGAAATAAACGCCCGATATCGGTATTGTTTGCTTTCGAGTATGAGGCATTTTTTTCTTTTTTGCTCAACTTTGCCAAATTGCTTTGCCCCAAGAAAAACGCCCAACTCCAAAGGCATATTAAATCTGGGCAAGCCTGAAGGTTGCTCTATCCCAGTTCTTGATAGATCATGAACTCCATAGCGGCAGTCCGCAATGATGTCGTAAAGCTTTTCAATCCTAACCTGACTTGCATCTGCTTCTTCAAGAGCGCATCGGGCAATGAAACCGCAATCGTGAATTGTGAACACCAACGCATCAAATAATTGTTTGTAGGCGGAATCAAATGGGCAATTGAGAAACACGTTGTCATTATAGCTGGGGGATGTCATGACTACCTGTGTTGGGTTTCATTTGAATTTCGGTGCTTGGAAGGGTGATGGATGTTCTAAACGCTTGTTTCAGTGTGTGGTTTGTCAGGGATTTCCGTTCAACCCAACCTAAGGACTGGGGAAATGATGCTCAGGTGCACCGCTATAGAGATAGACTAACTGAAGTAGGTTCGGAGAAATCCGGTTGACGATTTATCTGAACTGCGGATTATAGAGATTTCTCCGATTTCACGGATTAAAACTTTCGGGCTGGGAAACTACCGGGGATGATGTGGCTCAGAAGTGTTACTTCAGGGACGAAGACATTTCCAATAATCTCAAGGTTTTAACTTGATGGGGTTAGCAGGAGGAATCTTTATTCTAAATTTTCTTCATTTCGGTCTTACAGGACGGAGATGAGTTAAGAACTATTTGTTGGGCGAGTTCGTCTTCTCGCTTAATTGTTTGCTTTCTATTGTCCTTGATATTTGCCCTTCGGAATATTCAGTCACTTTCATGTATTTCTCAGTGCGTTCAGAATAGAGTTTATTGTTGCCTTTGTTACTACGATTTTGGGCAACATGCTTTGCAAATTTGGCTATAGTTTCCTTATATTCAGAAAGTTGACCTGTAAAATCCCAAAGAGTCATTTGATTCCATGTAGAATTGAACTATGTGCTATCGACCGATTGAAAAAGCCAATAGCACGAATAGAAAACGGGCTAAGATTTGAGTCCTACCCAAACAGATGACTCGGCAAGATCAATAGACAGTGCTTCCGCAACACTGCTAATTGTTTTAGCCGATTCTATGGCGTTTCCCTCGCTGTCCAAGAAGGATACAATTATTTGTTCTCCCACTTTTTCTATGCAAATTTTGCTTGAGACGACTGTTTCTTCACTCTCGGCCATCTTGGCTCTCCTTAATTTTATTGACTTTACATGGCTAGGGTTTATAAGTCACGATTAGACAAGCACCTTTATTGTCCTTCAGGTATCCATCCATCGGGTTACCATGACAGGAGGTTTTGGACAAACTCTAGGCGTGGGGCCATAGAACCCCTGTCCTGTATGTTTGATAATAGTATCAGACGCTGTTGATTTTGTCAAGAATTTCTACAAGCACTTAATCGCCGCTGCCCAAGCCCATGCGGTATTTGATGTCGTAGTTGATTATGTAATCTAATTCTTTATCCGAGAAGCCATAGTATTCGCCGAGAACGCGGTCAATTTTATCAATTATTAACTTTGAATGTCGCGGATAAAACTCATCGTATACTACCTTGCCTGTGGTTTTGTAATTTGTTTCCTTGCGGATTGCATGAGATTGGTAATGATGCATAAGTTCACGCACTAAATCGGATAACTTAGTCATTCCTGCTCTATCCAATTTCTTGGGGGCAAAATTAAAATTGGTAATTTCTCTAATATTGAGATGACGACAATCTGAAGAAATAATAAACCACCAATAGAATAGTGAACTGTTGAGCACAGCACAAAGCGCAAGGGCATGAGTTTTGTCCGGAAACCGCAAATCTTTAACCTGCACTGATTGCTTTTGTCCATCTCTCTCGTTCCAGAAATAGGGAACGAAATCCGTGGCACGTATCCAATATTGAGGCGAGTTATGAAAACGACAAGCGAACTTACCAGTCTTGTAGTTTACAATAGGTCTTTTGGTATTCTTGAGTATGTTGGCAATGCGTTGCCCCATAAGATCTGCCATTTTGGGAAACACACCTTCGAGGCAATAGGTAGTTATTTCACCATAGGCTAAACCCTGAAAAAGAGTTGAGCGGGCTTCCGTGAGCCATCTTTTATATTGAGTGGCATACAGCGTAGCAATGTTTTGTCCTTTGTCTCGTTTGGACAAGAAGATAGTGGCGCGTATATGTTGTAGGTCATCGAAAAGTTTCCCGGGACGGTCATCAAAATTCGCAAACCAACTCTTTCTGTCTTGACTTTTGAAAAGCGATTGTGCCGGAGCCATGCGATCGGTACAAACTAACGGTAGTTGGACAATCATACCAACTGGTCCATTTGCCAAAGCCATAGATCTCTCTACTGACATAGCATAGAGATTTCCGCACTTTTTGGTCGTATATTTTGAGACCGTGTATTGTGTTTTGACTTTGTTATATTCCACATAGGGCGGATTGCCAATTATCACATCAAATCCGCGTTTTTTGCTCACATCAGATTCGTCTTTTTCGAGAATGCCGTAAAACTCAACGAACCAGTGGAACGGCTTATGTGAAGTGAGCCACCTTTGGTAGCCCTCTTCGTTGTTGGGATCTACCTGGTATTCTCCAGCAAGGTGACGATTGAGTTCCCCTTCAAGTTCGTCCAACCTTCCCTGTAACTCCCGCTTGGCAGCAGGGGTTACGTCGCCGCGAAATACGAGTTGTTGCAAACGAAACTGGCTAAATAGCGCATCAATATCCTCGGCACTCTCTCGGATGCGCCGCATTGTGTTGTCGAAGTCGAACGAACCGGTGATTGCCTTTTCTGCTTCTTCATAGGTTGCATAACCAACGAGTGAATTCCCTGCCTGGATGTTGAAGTCTATATCGGGAAGAGGTTCAATGCGGTTCACATCGTCGACCTGTGCCACCATTTTGAGGAAGAGGCGCAGTTTGCAGATTTCGATTGCCTCCTCCATGATGTCCACACCGTAGAGGTTGTAGATGATGATGGACTTCAGGATAAGGTATTTTCGGTTTGGGTGTTCTTTAATGCGATCAAGATCGGCGCGGAAGTCACCGTATTTGTTGGGATGCGGTGTGTCGGCGGCATAGCGTAATTCGTCGACGAAGCCACCCATGCGGTCTAGGCAGGCTTCGTATAGGGGTTCAAGAATGTTGAGGGCGGCGAACAGGAAGGCGCCGGAGCCGCAGGTCGGATCGAGGATTGTCACCGCCTTGATAGCTTTCCAGAAGGCGCGAAGCAGTTCGGGACCTTCGCAGTTTTCGATAATGTCTTGGGCAAACTGGCGGATGTTTAAGTTGTAGGTGATAAGGTCGTTAACTTCATGAATCTCGCCGCGAGAAAGTTTCGCGTGTACTTCCGTGTATTGTTCGCGCCGCGCAACAACTTCACGCCAGATTTCAGTCGGCAAGGCGTATTTGGTAGGGGCAAGCTTGTTCCATTCAGTGCGTTTCGATACGTCCTTAACTCCGGCGCGGATCTCGGGGGGCAGTTCGTGTTCTACACCGTGTTTGACGGCATCGTAGATGTAGCGGTTGGGATCTTTGACTAGGAGTTGCCATACGGTGGCGGAGTTCGAGTCCCCCGGGGGTTCAAATGCGATTTTGCAGTTCTTTCGCGCCGTATCCAGAAGGAAGGGAATGATGGTGTTTTTGCTGATGTACTCCGTAATGTCCTCTTTGGTGTAGTAGGCGCCCATCTGTTTTTGGTTGATGTATTTTTCGAAAATGTAACCGAGCACATCGGGATTGATTTCGTTTTCGCTTCTCAACGGGCGGTCATCAAGGTGCCACTGGTAGCGCTCAAAAAACGTGAAGAGTTGTTCAAAGGCGGTGTCGGGAATCTGAATCTCTTCCCCGTGGTGTTCCTCTATTTGATGTTTCTGGAAGATTCCGCCGTTGAGGTAGGGCACATCCCCAAGCAGACGAGACATATCGCGCGATCTTTCGTTCTTGGGTTTGGCAAACCCCTCAAAAAAGAGCGGACAGAGGAAAGCTTTGTAGTATTGGTCAACCCCGGTTTGCCGGCTAAGCGAGAGTTTTGTTCGCAGGTAGTAAAGGTCGCCATCTAGGAAGCCCTTCTTCTGGATGAAGTAGATGAACATCAAACGGTTGAGTACCACGGAAACGTACCAACGTTGCATCTCTTCATTGGGAATCCCATTTAAGAATAGGAGAAATGCGTCGTGTTCCTTTTTGAACTGATCGTAAAATCGCTTCGTAACCTTTTCAACGTCAAAGGCGGCGCGGACGCGGCTTGTCACATCTACGTGCGTTAATTCTCCCTCCTCTTCGAAGCTAAAGGCGATGCCGTTTAGACTCTGAATTAACGCTTCGCCCTCTTGCCGAGTCGGATGATAGGACAGTTCTCGGCATTGTTCGGGTCTGCCCGGCTCGCGTCTCACCCACTGCCAGATTTGAGTGGTATTTTCGTCGTCGGTGTAGATGATGAGGTGTTCGTGTACGGACTTGGTGGCTTGGCGTTCAATATTGCGCCGCGCCGCGTGGTCGGGAATCTCCTCTGCGGATGGGACGACATGGGAAAAAGCGACCATGCCGCGTTTTTTGGCGCATGCGGTCAGGGTGTACTCGGCTTCGTTTATTAGAATCGGGAGTGTTTGTGTATGGTGATCCCAGCCGAGTTCTTGGGTGAAGAGGGTTTCCAAGTCAAAGTCATTCAAGAGTTGGCGAGCGCGGTTGCGATTTATGTTCATCAGGGTGCCTTTTTAGTTTAAGTTTGGCTGTCGTGACCGGGAGAGAGATTTCTATCGGAGTCTATATCGCGTCGTTCAATCCCTAGAAAGAGGAGGTCGCGATTTGGAGAAGGCTCCTGAAGATTCGATGACAATCTAATAAATGGTGGTACAGAGACGATCACAATCTAACAGATCGTGGTACACAGAAGATTTCTATTGCGCTCCCTGTTCAGTCGCTTGATCGCTCCTACAGATGTGTGGTGCAAGGGGGTTACTCTTGATTGGAAGAAACCAAGTTTTGAAGAAAATAGAGATCTCTATCGCACTCATTATTCATTCGTTTGATCGGATTCAAGGCGTCGGAGCGGAAAGACCGAGGGAGCAGATGATCTGGGGTTCTCGCGTTTCTTTTTCGCCTTCGACGATACAGAGGCAATTATCATCGCGCAGCGCAATCACAAGTTCAGCAAGCATTCGGTCTTCGATTCCGCTGCGCAGTTGGCGGTTGAGGGCATCGGTTGCGGCTTGGCGCAACGGGAAACGATAGATGTCGTCAATCGCTCTTTTCAGTTCAGGTGTGTTGAACAACTCGTCTTCCACTCGTTCGGCATAAACCTTCAATCGTTCATAGGTACGGAAGCGAGCGCCGGACGGTCTGCCCAACCCGCCGCCAACCGACGGCGCCTCGGCTATCATCATCTCGGCGGCGCGTTGCACGAGCTTATGGTGTTCGGGGAGGGGCGGAAGCGCCTCGGTGTCCAGTGCACAAGCGGCAGTGCGAAGAATCGCAAACTGGGATTCGGTGACGCTGTTTCCTTCGCGATCCACCCATGCCAAAGCGTCAATTCCGTCGCCGGTTCGCATGTAAATGAGCGCGCCTTCAGGTTCGGCAACGCTTGCGAGGTGGGGCTTGGTGGAATAGACGACATCCGGTAGTTTTTCAATCGTGCCTTTAAGACTCGGATCTGCGGTGATGGCGTTCTTCCAAATCTGATAGGCGTAAGAAGCGAGATCGACGTCGTCGTCAACATCGTCGTCCAGCAAGCCGGAGCGTTCGTTGTAGAGGTCAACAATCGCGGTTTCATCGTCGTCATCTTCAAAGAATGCCTCATCCGTGCCGACAACTTCGGCGTTTTGAAGAAGACGCGCTCGTACGCGGGCGCGCAGGAAAATAAGGCGTTCGACGCCCTCGACGGGCAGGAAGGAGTAACACAGAATCTGCTCGGCTTCTTGACCGATGCGATCAACCCGTCCGGCGCGTTGCACAAGCCGAATAATCGTCCAGGGTAGATCGTAGTTTACGACGATAGCACAGTCCTGCAGATTCTGGCCTTCACTCAGGATATCGGTGCTGATGAGAACGCGCAACTCGTCACTAGAGGCTATTCTATCTCGCTTATTGTTGCTCACAGGACTAAATCTGTGCGCCAGCGCCGTGGGGTTTGGCGAGTCACCGGTTGCCTCTTCAATTTGGGTCACTCCCCGCTCCGACAGTGCGGCTTTGAGATAACGCACAGTATCGGCGAATTGGGTGAAAACGAGGACTTTCTCGCTCGAGTGAGTTCGGGTTAGCAGGTTCTCAAGGGCGTTCAGTTTTTCATCGGCAGCGGCATCCCAGGCGCCGTAGGATTGCAAGATATCTATCAAGAGGTGGGCGTCGGATGTGAGATCATCGTAGAGGGCATCTGCAAATAGATTCGATCTTATCCATTTGAACTTGCCGTGATATCGGGTCGTGTAGAGATGATAAACTTCGGCAGCTCGCGCTCTAAAATCCTGTGGTGTTCGGAGACCGATTTGCGCCGCTCCAGCTTCAGGTGCGGTGTCATCGTCATCAAAGGAATTGGAGATGATGTTCAGCGCATCGGCATCTTCGTCGTAGAGGCGTGCATCAAGCATCTCGGTGTCTTGCGTTCCAATAGGCAGCGGATCGCCATTTTTAATAGCATGGAGGAAAACGTGATTTCGCAATATATGCCGCTCAACGGATTGAATAAACGCTGCGCCACTGCTTTCCAGTCGTTTGAAGAGGTTGGATCGACAGAAGCCGATGAGGCGTTTTCCCCCACGAGAAAGATCCTCCAAATGATTTTGCTCGGCAACGGTCGGCGGTTTCGGCGGCGACTCGCTGATATAGTTCGCCAATCCGTAGCGAGGGAGTTTTAGGTCGCTGATAGTATTCACTACCGGTTCAGAATATAGCCGAGAGTATTGGTCACGGGGGTTATTGTCGTCAATGGCGAATCTAGCGGTTTTCGGGATGCGTTCCGGGAAATAGGAACGACTTCCATCCGGGAAGGTGAGGAACTTCCGCCCACTTTCCGCGTCTGTTTCGGCGTAGTTGTCGGCGATGAAACTGCGGGTGCGGCGCACAAGGAAAAGACGCATCAACTCCCGCCAGTCGTCAATGAAGTAACTTTGCTCAAATGCCGGAAGCGAGCGAGGACGGCTTTGATGTCTGCGAATAAACTCGGTTTCGCCGCCCAACGATTTGATATACTGATCGGGTCTAATCCCCAAGTCTCTATCCTCCTCCACAAAAAGGCGCAACTGATTGGAGAGATCGACGTAGGTTTTGTTGTACGGGGTGGCGGAGAGGAGGATGACTTTGCTGTCGTTCTGTTGGATGTATTCGTGAATGGCGCGGTAGCGCACCCCTTCGCGGTTTCTGAGGTTGTGGCTTTCGTCAATCAGCACAAGGCGATAGCGGCGAAGGTCTGGCAGGGCGTCGGTTACCCGGCTCAGTGAAAGCACGGTGCCGCGCAAGCCGTAGTTTTGGCGATACTCCTCCCACATGTCGACCAGATTCCGCGGGCAAATGATAAGCGTCTCCATTCCGTAATCGTCTTCAAGGATTCGTGCGAGTGCGGTGCCCATCAGGGTTTTGCCCAAACCTACGACATCCCCGATCATGACGCCGCCGCGTCGGTTGACGTGGTGAGCGGCGATTTTGACGGCGGCGGTTTGGAATTCAAACAGTTTTCCCTCGAAGATGCGTGGAATCTGAAACTCATTCAATCCGGCACGGGCTTCGTGCGACAGGTGATACGCCATCTTGATGTAGATATGGTATGGAGGAATGCGTTCTTCACGCGCCCAACTTTCCTCAATTATCTCCGCCAGTTCTTTAGAGATATCTATACACCAGCGGTCGTCCCATCGATCTTCAAACCAGGCTTCCAATTTTTGGCAGGCGTCCGAGTCGAGGACATCAACGTTGAGTTCCCCCTGTTTGGACAGTCCCGCCAAGGTCAGGTTGCTGCTGCCAAGGTAGCCGACAATGGGAATGATTGGATCCGACCGGTACAGCAGGTAGAGTTTCGCGTGGAGCGGATGCCTGAGGAAGAGTTTGACCTTGACCTTTTCGTTTCTAAGCTGGTGCGCGAGTTGACGCAATCCGTCTTCATCTTCGCGTGTCGGGTAACCGATGGTTAACTGTTCGCGGAACTTCTCCGCTAATTCCTTATTGAGACGCAACGCGGTTTGGTTGTCGATGCCATCGTCGCTTTTGTCGAGGCGCATGGCGAGGCGCAGTTCCTCTTCGGGCAACCGGTGCATTCCCACGAGAAGGCGGCAGCATTCGCCTTCGCCGCCGCTCCAGGCTTCGATTTGGGAGGCGATCGCCTTCCAGCCGCGAAGGTTCAAGTAGCCGACACAGAAGTCGGCGTGATCAGCGAGGTCTAGTGTTTCTTTTAGCGCGGGGAGGAGCTGTTGGTCTATGTTGTCGAAGATTCGGGGCATGAGGCAGTGGCTAGTGATTAGTGGCTAGTGAGTCGTCATGTGAGATTTGCATGGAAGTGTAGCGTTATCTAAACTTTATGCAGCGTTATGAAACACGCGCATAGCGACGGATCGCTCACGCCTGATTGCGTAGGACATTTAAACGCAGCCATTCCAATCCTCACCTTTCTGAGCACGTGGTAGGCAATCTCGTATCTCGTGTAGAAAATCACACATGTCCAACTCTCTCTCATACCGGTTTCCTTTGCCCTGCGCGAAACCTAAGCGGGCAGCGTCGCCGTGCAGTATACTCTCAGATCTAGATAGCACAAGGGTTTTCTTAGATCGTGTAAGGGATACGTAAAACAGTCGTTGCTGCTCTTGAAAGAACTCAAGTGGGGTGCCAGGGTACCCATCATGAGGTAGTCCTGGGATAGCTTCGTTACATAGGCCAATGACATACACGTGATGAGCTGTTGCGCCTTTAGCGCCCCATAGCGTGGCGACGCGTAAGTCTGAATGTTCGCTCGGTACAAGTGGTTCCCTAGTGGCAATTTGATATCTCAGTTGAACAGCTATTTCAGCTAACTTCTGATTTTCCGTCAAGTCCTCCTGATCTAATTCTTCGTATATGTCGCAGGCCTTCGAGAGTATCTCCTTCATATCAAGGGTTGCTGTCACCGGATCCGGTGATTCACTCGCGTGCCACTCTTCAGGATCAAATAGCTCGTTCAGTAGTCCAATGCCATCTTCACCATCCCACTGGAATCGTGCCATAAGATGTAGTAACCGTTTTACGCGTTCTCGCAGTTTCTTCCCGCCTCTACCTGCGGGCTGTCGTGGCGCAAGCACAAGCCGTCTAACTGTCTCTAATGTGATGTTGTCGTCACATTCTGACAGAAAATTAAGATACGCGGCGGCATTGCGACTTGGCGCTTTGAATTTCTTCCCACTGTCGGAGTTCTGGTATGCGAACCAAGCTCTCCAAGTTGGTGCATCTGGATCAAACATGAGACAAAAAAATATGAATGCTTCGCGCACCGGCCAAGTTTCCAGAAGGCTCTCAGAAAAGCTGAGATCGATATTCAAATCAGGCTTGAGCTTGGAGATCTTTTTTCTAAGCAGGTAACCGAACTCGCGACGAGTAACCATGGCGAGATGGTTTTGGTTCGGATATTCTTGGATATTTGCTGCAATAGCTGTCGCCATCCCCGTGGCTTCGGCTTCAGTTGATTCCCACACGATTACATGAGTATTCGCCTCAATCTTGCTTCGTGGTTCCATCGGCTGTGTATCATACAATCCCATCAGTTGATTCGCGGCATGTACAATTTCCTTAGGACAACGATGACATTCAGTCATTGAGATTCTCTCTAAAACTGATCCAGATGCATGTGGAAGGCCCTCTATTTTGTCGAGTCCGTCAGGGTCGTTACCTCGAAAGGCATAAATCGATTGGCGTGGATCCCCTAAGGCCACAAGCTTCCCTTTCGGGCCTTTCAATTCAAAGAACAACTGCTGTTCGCCAGGCGTTAGATCTTGGAACTCATCTACTATCACATGCTGATAAGTTTTGCCCATAAAATCCCCGCCTTGGAGCCTACCAAGAAGGAGGTGGGGTAAATCGCTAATGAGTTGTGCATCATGTCGAATAAGCCATTGCCGAACTGCCTTCCATAACAGTCTATGATCTTTAAGTTCCGCGACATGGTCATGAAATGCTTGCTGGGCGCGGGCCTGTGTTTTATAGGTCTCTTGGAGGAAGGTGTGCTCATTAAGAATATCAAAGAGCATAGCCTCGATTTCATGGGGTAGAAGAATTCGATATTTCTCGCCCAAGACCTCCAAACAGAGCGCATGTATTGTACGGATAATAGGATCTCCTTCGTGGGGATAGTGATCTAGGCAATCACTTATATCTTCCTTCAACTGCTTGGCGATTGCACGATTGAAGGCTACCACTAAAACTCGCTTTCCTGGGACATTGAGTCCGTCTGGATGGAGAATCCGTTGCACACGTCGAGTCAAACCAAACGTCTTCCCGGTTCCCGGTCCTGCTTCGACGACAATTATGTCAGCGTCGCACTCAATGATTTGAGGCACCTGATCTCCCTCTACGTCATTCAGCCATGGTTTGGTATTTTTCATAGCCATCTAATTTTTTCCTCCTGAGAATTTGCTGTGAATGTTAATCTCCATACTCTGATATTGGGGTGTGTATTGAAATCGGCATATTGAAAGCGAAAAGTATCAATCTTTTTAAGATTCTATCTCGCTACCCAACTCTTTACATCCAAGAAATTAGCCCCGCTGACATGTGCGGGGCTATCTGGATGAGAAACCAATCGAATCGTGACTAAAATATTAACACAACGAATCCAAGTTTTCAACTCAAACTGCCCATAGAAAACCCCCCGTTGTGCTGTGAGCTCTTAGAGGTGGACGGCATACGGAGTATGCCTACTTCCTTTTTGCCGCTTGCATAAATCGAACTAAACTGCTACGATTATAGAATGGCGGAGGAACAGTCTGACCTCGCGTCGTCGTTCTAAACTATGCGGCAGAATGCATAACGGCACATTTCCGGTAACGCAGCACAGGGAGAGGGGTTAAGATGAAGACACATGTCGCAGTAACTCTTGTTTTGGTGATACTGGGGACACTGGTCTGGCAGACACGTACAGCGCTGGGACGAAAGAGAGCTGTCAGTGAAGGATTGGTTAGCTTCTGGTCTCTCGATCACGACACGGTAGTAGGCAAAACTGTGAAGGACGTTTGGGGGACGAATGATGGGAAAATTGAGGGCGAGCCCAGCGTGGTAGAGGGTAAAGTGGCTGAAGGTATGGAATTTAACGGAAGCAATCAATCTGTGAATGTCGGGGATCCCGCGGACGGCAGTTTGGATTTCGGCGCAAGAACGGATTTTACGATTGAGGCCTGGGCATTCCCGCGAGACAGCGGGTCATCCATGCGAATCATCGATAAGAAGGATGACGCCGATGTGGGATACATGCTTGAGCATAACATCCTGGATGGGTTTCAACCGTACGCGAATGACGGTCAGGGCAACCCGAGCCGCGTGCTTGAAGGGATGACGCACTTTAACCAGTGGGTGCACGTTGTCGGCGTCTTTGAACGGAAAGGGGATGTCGCGTTGTTTGTGGATGGCGAGTTGGTGCGCAGCGTTCCGTCCGATGCCCAAGGAAACGAAAATATTGATACCAAGAGTCCGTTTTATATCGGACGACGGCGCGCCGGAGAACGGTGGAAGGGCATCCTGGACGAAATCCGGGTCTACAATCGCGCACTAGGCGACGAGGAAATCAATCAGAACTTTGAAGCGCGGGGTGGATTGGCGCACGCGGTCGAACGTGCCGGCAAGCTGGCTATCACTTGGGGCAGGATAAAGGATTCGAGATAGAACATGCTGAACCGGATTGTATTTGGAACCTCGGATTCAATCTGTGAAGATTCCGTCTTCTATTTCATGAATCACGATGGGTTTCGGGGCAAATTGGGCGTCGCCAAGTAAATCAATAGAGATTGAGTTGAGCGCGTTAGGGTCAGGTTATACGGATTCAATTTCTTGGACTGTTAATCTCCATGTAAACATGGACGATGGAATGCCAACCAATTCAATGATGTGTGTGCCACAGAAGATGACTCATGGCTTTGGTTTCTGTAAGGTCGATGCGGTTGGAAAGGGATCTCTATGGGAACTCTATCGCCTTGGGATCTCTATCGCACTCGCTAATCGCTTGCTTGATCTATCCGCCCAGTCGATCAATAGAGATTTCCTTCCTGCCCAAAGAGGGAATGAGTTAAGGGTTTTGCGACCAATTACCCGCCAATACTAGACAAGCTCCCTTAACTCATTCCAACGGGTCAACGATTGTTGACCTCTACAGTTGACGTATCATTTCCCAAGTCATTCCCCAAGGGTTGCCCATTTTCAGGTGCATGATTTCCGGGCGTTCCGTTGGTCAGTCCGAGCCGGACGGAAGCTTCATCAGGCGGTATCGCCTCGACAGTTTGCAGTTGACGCTCCATTTCCTTCGTGCGGGATTGCGTCTGATCAATTGTTCTGGAGGCTTTGTAGAGTTGCTGTTTCAGGTTCGCCATAACGTCACCAAACTTTCCGAACTCGGTCTTTACGGCGGCAAGGATTTCCCAGACCTCGCTTGAGCGCTTCTGAATTGCGAGGCTTCTGAATCCGAGTCGGAGGCTGCTCAAAATTGCGGCAAGCGTCGTAGGTCCGGCAACGACAATTCGGTGCTGATGGAGCAGATGCGCGGAACTCCCCGGTGCTCGCAGCACCTCGGCGTAAAGTCCTTCGGTGGGGAGGAACATGATTGCGAAGTCTGTGGTGTTGGGCGGCGCTATATATTTATCGGAGATATTTTTCGCTTGCCGCTCTACGGCAGCGAGAAAAGTAGCGACCACTTTGTCCACTTCATCTTTGTCAGCCTCTTCCGCCGCGTCAATCAACTTTTCGTAGTCCTCAAGAGGAAACGTGGAATCGATTGGGAGCCAGACGCAGGAATTGGGATCATTGTCATTTCCGGGCAACCTTACGGCATACTCGACAATGTGGTGCGATCCCGGCTTAGGCTGTACACCGGCGCTGTATTGGTCTGGCGCAAGGATCTCCTCAAGGAGCGCGCCGAGTTGAACTTCGCCCCATGTTCCTCTAGACTTTACGTTGGTGAGGACGCGTTTGAGGTCGCCTACGCCGGTAGATAGACGCTGCATTTCTCCGAGGCCGCGATGGACTTCATCAAGTCGTTGGGTCACTTTATTAAAGGACTCGCCCAGTCGTTGTTCGAGGGTTGATTGAAGTTTTTCATCAACTGTTTCACGCATCCGGTCGAGCTTGTCCTCATTGCTTGTCTGTATGGATTGCAGACGATGATCGACGGCACTCCTGACATGTTCCATGCTGGATTCGTTGGAGTGCATCAAGTCGGTAATTGCTTTGGCGCCGCTGCTAAGTTGGTTAGCGACTGCATCGCGAATCTTGTCGAGCCTGGCTTCGGTACTTTGCTGAAGGTCTTGGAATCTCATCCCCACGGCTGATCTCATTCCTTCGGATTGGGAGGTGAGAAGCTTGCCAAATTCTCCGATGTTTGACGTCATGGTTTTGGTGGTTGATTGATGCGCCTTCTGAATATCCTCTTGAATCTCGCGTTGAGACTTGGATAGTTCCTTTCTGAACGAATTCAAGTCATCTTGACCTGGCATGAGGCCGATTTTCCCGCGGGTAAACAGCGTTTGCTTCAATACCAGGAGCATTACCACAAAATTCAGAGTTAACAGGACTGCTACACACCATAGTACTATTTCAGACATTTCTCATTGTCTCCGATCTGGTAAAAGGGTTTGAATGGACAATTTAGGACTCACGCAGTTTATCTCTGGAAGCCATGCAATTCTGTGATTTGATAATCGTCGATGCCGATAAATCGTGCGATCAGAACCTAGCCGTTGAATATTGTGCATCCGTCAAAATCTTCACTATGTACTGATGGTTAAAAGGGATTTCGAGGCATAGGAAACAACGAAAAAAATGGGGCATCGTTACAGAGAACGACACGAGTAGAGTAGGTGTGTCTCGCACATTCGATGGCGGAGGAGGGTTTCATCGTCACGTTGCCGCGCTGATGAATTCAATGATCGGGGTTTCCCGGCGCTCGCGGCACGTCGGCATGGGGTGCTTCAATAGACATCTATCCGAGGTGCAAGTTTCAATAGAGACGTTTTTTGCATCGACTGGGAAGGAATGGAAGCTATGCCCGTTTCGCAAACATGCTGTAGGATCTCTATCGCGCGTGCTATTCAGATCTCTCAAGTAACACTCGACATTGCACTCCTCCGGAGTGCAGACGCAGGGAGAAATCGTGTTCTATTGACATAGCACAGGATTTACTATCGCCCTGGGATCTCTATCGCATTCGCTGTTCGCTCATTTGATCTATCCACTCAGTTGATCCTCTGGAGTGAAATCATTCTTCGGAGGAAGGCTTTTTCAGAACCAATTACAGAGGGAAAAATGAGTGTTACTTGCTGAAAGAATTATTCCGACGGGGATAATGGCGCGCTACCAAGTAACACTCTCGGCAAGCCAGTCATAGAGCGAAAAATGAACGTGTACCGCTGATGGATTGTGATCGCAAACTAACAGTTTGCGGTACAAAAGTGTTGCTTGCTGAATGAATCATTCCGACAGGAATGATGGGACGCTACCAAGTAACACTCTCGGCAAGCCAGTCATAGAGCGAAAAATGAACGTGTACCGCTGATGGATTGTGATCGCAAACTAACAGTTTGCGGTACAAAAGTGTTGCTTGCTGAATGAATCATTCCGACAGGGATAATGGCGCGCTACCAAGTAACACTCGACATTGAAGATCTCTATCAGGATCTATTATCGCCTCGGGATCTCTATCGCTCTGGGATCTCTATCGCACCGGGATCCCTATCGCACTCGCTATTCGCTCGTTTGATCTCCGCTGGGGTTTTTGGAGGCTGGTGGGCAGTGCCCACCCTACAAATACTGGCTGGATTTGTCAATGAAGCCGGAGCAGTTTCGCGCCCAGTGTAGGTTTATTCGTCAATGTCCTCCAAAATCGGCCAACGATCGCTGGCTCCCACAGTCAATGTATCATTCCAAAAGTTCCTTGGTGTCAGATGAATGGATATCGGAGATGCCTTCGGCTAGCCCGAGTCGGACGGAGGCTTCGTCAGTCGGTAGTTCCTCGACAGTTTGCAATTGGCGCTCCATTGCCCGAGTGCGGGTTTGGGTTTGATCTACGGTGTTAGAGGCCGTATTAAGTTGCTTTTTCAATTTTGCCATAACGTCTCCAAACTTGCCGAACTCGGTCTTTACGGCAGCAAGAATTTCCCAGACTTCGCTTGATCGTTTTTCAATAGCCAGCGTTCGAAAGCCCATTCTGAGGCTACTCAAGATAGCGGCGAGCGTGGTCGGTCCGGCAACGACAATGCGGTAGTGTTGCAGGAGATGAGTCACTTCCCCCGGCGCACGGAGCACCTCACCGTAGAGCCCTTCAGTCGGAAGGAATATAATAGCGAAGTCCGTTGTCATGGGAGGTGCAATGTACTTTTCGCTGATGTTCTGAGCCTCGTTCCGCACGGTCGAGAGAAAATTTGTAATCGCTCTTTCTGTTGCTTCTTTATCGGCGTCGTCTGACGCGTCCACGATGCTCTCATAATCTGCGAGCGGAAACTTGGAATCGATTGGCAGCCAGACGCAGGAGTTGGGTTGATTGTCATTGCCGGGTAGGCGGACGGCATACTCTACCTGTTCTCGAGAATCGGCGTTCAGTTGAACATTCGAGTTATATTGATCGGGGGTGAGAATATCCTCAAGGAGCGCGCCGAGTTGAACTTCGCCCCAGGTTCCCCTGGTTTTGACGTTTGTCAGCACCCTTTGCAGATCGCCGACACCGGTAGCAAGTTCCTGCATCTCGCCAAGACCGCGTTGCACCTCTTCAAGACGTTTGCTTACCTGATTGAACGATTCACCAAGTCGTTTTTCGAGTGTTGATTGGAGTTTTTCGTCAACCGTTTTGCGCATCTGGTCAAGTTTGTCCTCGTTGCTGGTCTGCATAGATTGGAGGCGTTTATCGACCGTCGTTCTGACTTCGTCAAGACGCTTTTCATTGGATTGAGTCAGTGACGTTATTGCCTCTGTTCCGCTCTTAATTTGGCGCGCCTGCGTTTCTCCGAGTTCTCCGATAGTCTTTACCAAGGTGTTGGCTGTGGTAACTTGGCTGGTTCTAATCTCATTTCTGATTTCTCGGTCCGACCTAGTCACGTCGTCGCGAAGGGAGCGTAATTCGTCCTGAATCGTCTGATCATCCTTGTCTTTTCTACTATCCGCCATTCGCTTCAGCGTTAGAATGATGAGCACAAGGTTCAACAGTGACAGTGCCCCTACGCACCATATTCCGATTTGAATCATTTGTGGTTACCTCCGATAGTGATTTAAGAGCTCGTTTGAATAACAGGTGAATGATGTTTCGGTCATTTTCGTACTATTACCTGTCGCAGCGGTTGGCGCTGTTAAGAACCGGTAAGATTGCTATCACACTCACTAATCGCTCTTCAATCGCTTCCTTTATGTATAAGCCGCACATACCGCCCCTCTGGAGCGGGAAGAGGTTGTGAATTTGTTTGCTACAGACATGTCGCTCCTCCGGAGCGAAAACCGGACATCGTTGTAACGGTCGGGTGAGGACCGCGGGTGCCTTTCGTACGGAATGCAGGTGGCAGGTCACATCATCAGATCGCCGCCGTTTATGTCGATGGATGCGCCGGTGATGTATTGCGAATCGGTAACGAGAAATAGGATGAGTTGCGCAACTTCCTCTGGCGTTCCAAGCCTAGAGATTGGGAAGCTCTCCTCATAGCCCTTGATTCGATCCAGCGTACACTCTATCCGCACCATCTCGGTGTCAATCAGTCCCGGGCAGACGGCATTGACCGTGATTCCGAATGGAGCCACCTCCTTCGCCATCGCCCTTGTGAAGCCAAGCACTCCGGCTTTCGCAGCGGTGTAATGCACACCCCCGAGTGTGCTCACACTTCTGCCTGCGGATGAGGACATATTGACTATCCTCCCATAACCTTTTTCCTTCATGGTTGGGAGAACCGCCTTCGAACAGAGGAACGTCCCGTTCAGGTTAACGTCAAGCACCTGATCCCATTCCGCCTTGGTGACATCATCGATTCGGGTTGGGTACAGGATTCCGGCGTTGTTAACAAGGATACTCACGCTACCGTAGTTGTCGATAGCACAACCGACCATTGAGGCGACTTCATCTTCCTTGGTCACGTCGGTTCTTGTGGACATTGCTGTGCCCCCGGAGTTATTGACGTTTTCGGCGACGCGCGCTGCCTTGCTCTCATCGATATCGCTAACGATAACGGCGGCGCCCTCGTGTGCGAGGATTGCCGCAGTTGCGGCGCCCATGCCTTGGCCAGCTCCGGTTACAATGGCTACTTGATTGGAAAGTATTCCTTCCGGGTGTTTCATGTTCGAGACTCCTGAAAGACTACGGTGTAGCTAAGATCTGGAAGTTTGCCGATGAGTTTTGTGTTTGATTTGGCGATTAAAGATTTTTGCCGGGGTGTCAAAGGCTGGTAGAATCTCTAACAGGATTTTCTATCGCCTTCACTCTGGGTTCTCTATCGCAGTCATTATAGGGATCTCTATCGCACTCACTATTCGTTCGCTTGATCGCTCCCTACAAGAATTTGCTACTGAACTGTTGTAGAGACTGATGCATCATTCTAGCAAAATACGGGAGCGCATTCAATCTGAAAACGGGAATCTTTTTTGTAATGATATTGACCGAATCGTGCTATACTATAATAGACCAAGTTTGTCGAAAGGAATGAACACCGACAGTGAAATACGACACAATCATCGTTGGTTCCGGCTCTGCCGGGGGAATACTCGCGGCCCGGCTAACCGAGGATGCGCATAGATCTGTATTGTTACTGGAGGCGGGTCCCGATTTTCCAACGCTTGAACAGCTTCCCGATGAAATTCGGTTTGCCTACGGTCATGATCCTAATCTTTGGGCGCATGCGTTTGGACACGAGACCAAATTCGGTTGGGGTTACTTCGCAAGAGCCACCGAGCAGCATCCCAATATGCTCGTTCCGCGAGGTAAGTTAGTTGGCGGGTCGAGTGCGGTGAACGCGCAAATATTTCTTCGGGGTGTCCCCGAAGACTATGATAGCTGGGCTGAAATGGGCAACGATAAGTGGAGTTACCGGGAATTGATTCCATACTTTTGCAGAAACGAGGCGGATCCCGATTTCCATGATGATTTTCATGGCGCCGACGGTCCCATTCCTGTCCGCCGATTTCAAGAAGGTGAGTTCCTGCCCGAACAGCGGGCGTTCTACGATGTCTGCCGTGCCCGGGGTTACCCGGATTGTCTCGATAACAATGCTCCCGACTCAACGGGAGTTGGCGCTTTAGCGTTGAATAATGTTGACGGCATCCGTTGGAGCACGGCAATAGGTTATCTAAACCCTGCGCGACATCGGGCTAACCTGACGATAAAAGGAAACTGTTCCGTGCACCGCGTGTTTTTTGAAGGGAACCGGGCAGTCGGCGTATTGGTCGAGAGCGGCGGTGAGAAGTTCCGTGTCAATGGCGACGAGATTATTCTGTGCGCGGGGGCAATTGGTTCTCCGCATCTTCTTATGCTATCGGGGATTGGACCTGCCGATCACCTCCGGGAGATGGACATTCCCGTGGTGCACGATACCCCGGGCGTCGGACAAAATCTGAGAGACCATCCACAGGTTACCATCGCACTGAAAGCGAAAGAGGCGTTTCTCACCAATGGGACGGAGCCACGCCTGCAGATGGGGCTTCGTTACACTGCGCACGGATCGGAACTCCGCAACGATATGTTTATTCTGCCAGCGTCCTACGGTACCGATGAGGGCTATTACCGAATATCAAGATCGAAACCGTTTGGATTTTGTATTACCACGTGTATCTATTTGGCGGTAGGCGCCGGGGAAATCACCCTCGCATCTTCCGATCCGCACGAGCAACCTGTGCTTGATTACAATTACCTGGCGGAATCCTTTGACCGTGATCGACTACGAGAAGCGGTACGCATGGCGGTCGTATTAGCGGAGCATGAAGCCTACGAGGAGATTGTCGCCGAGCGTGTGACGCCCACAGAGGATTCTCTGAAAACCGACGCAGGATTGGACGAATGGCTGATGCGGGAAGTGACGACTAGCCATCACAGTTCGTCGACCTGCAAGATGGGGCCGGAGTCGGATTCGATGGCGGTTGTAGATCAGTTTGGGAAGGTGCATGGTATTGACGGCTTAAGAGTGGCCGACGCTTCTATCATGCCGGATTGCATTCGCGCCAATACGAATGTGACGACGATGGTGATTGGCGAACGGGTGGCAGATTTTGTCCGGTAAAAGCTCGTGAACCTCAACACAACTTCGGAGGCCGTACAGATGCGATTGACAGGTCAACAACGGAACAAATACAAAGAATCGGGCTATCTCCTCGTGACGGGACTGTTTGAAATCAAGACCACAGAACAGATGATTGGCCACTATATGAAAAAGCGCGCCGAGGGGCCAAAACCCGGTGATTCCGGAGGAACACCGGATGAACCTGACGATCCGACCCATAAATATCCTCGTATGATAAACATGCACCGATGGGACGAGTCCACTGATGGTTGGGCGCAGCAGGCAGATATACTAGCAATCGTGAGCCAACTGATTGACGACACTCCTGTATTGCAGCAGACAATGCTTTACTTCAAACCGCCGGGCGGGCGAGGACAGGGACTGCATCAAGACCAGCAATACATCACGACAGAACCGCTCATTGGAGTGTGGATAGCCCTTGACGAATCAGACGAAGCGGTAGGGAGGATGACTGTTATGCCCGGTTCGCACAAATTCGGACATCTGCCGGTGCAAGCGGCTGACACGTCTGTATCGTTTACGCCGGTGCAAGCGGTGATACCGGTAGAGGCGTCGAAGGAGGGTGTCAATATGAATCCTGGAGATGCCTTATTTTTTGATGGAAAAACGCTTCACGGTTCTTACCGGAACACGACCAAAGATCGCTGGCGCCGCAGTTTCATCTGTCATTATATCGGCGAACACGCGAAGAATTTTGAACCGGTGCAGGGAACACATGTATCGCATTTGCGTTCTTCGTAGGTGTTCGCGACATGTGATATGTTTCATGATTGCTGCTGCGGTTGGTCATTGAAGATTGCCGGCCGCTTCGGGTGATTGCTAAGCGCATCCTTAATCGTTCTCTATCCAATGTCGCTTGAACCCCTCCTAACGGTTATCGGGCGAGGTAACCTCGCCCCTACGCGCGATCGACTTGAGCGGGAACAGCAAGATGCCAATCGGGACTAGTTATCGTATCGGCACCTCTATCCGGTAGCCTTATCTCCGCCTACGGTTGCCGGGGGAGGAAACTTCGCCCCTTCGGCCAATCGACTTGAGTTGGAGCGACAGAATGTCCACGAGGATAAGCAATAGCTTTTTGAGCATTATGGGATTTATATCGTACTCCTTATTCAGTCGATTGATCTCGCTCAATCATTTTCTATCCGTTGCGGCTTGATTCCCGCCTATCGTTATGGGGTATGGGAACCTCGCTCTTACGGGCGATCGACTTGAGCGGGAGCAGCAAGGTGTCGACTCGGATTAACTATAGACTTTGATTCTCTATAGGATTTCTATCAGGATTAGCTATCAGGATATTCTATCGCGCTCATTATTCATTCGCTTGATCCTTTGTTATCCACTCAGTTCATCACTCATTATTCATTCGCTTGATTGCTTGCTTTTCGGTCAATCATCGGCTATACTTGAGCCATTGGCTGGATTTATGAGTGTGAAACGCCTTCTGCGTTCGGTATAGGGAGTTTCTATGCGTGCCATCATTACAAGACTGAAATCTGATGGAACTCGTGAGAAGGTGTTAGTGGACGATTGGGAAGATCCCGGTGCTCCTGCTGAAAACGAGGTTAGGACTCGCACACTATATTCGGGAATCACAAACGGAACCGAACGAAACGATCTCATCGGTGGGAATTACGCCCATAAAGATGACGAGTTGCCCGCCGTGGGCGGGTACCAAAATGTGGGAGAGGTAATTGAGGTGGGCCCCGGTGTTCAGGACTTGGAGGTTGGCGACTTGCTTTACATGAGCCAACGTCATCTTGAATTCTGTCTTGAGCCTGAAGACCGGTTGCACATCAAGTTTCCCACTGAAATCAAACCGGTAGAGGCTGCACTCTTCGGGGTCGCCGGGGTAGCCATGCGATGCTGTCGTAACGCCCATTTGCGTATCGGCGATCGGATTCTGGTGGTTGGTGCGGGGATCGTAGGTCAATTGGCTGCCCAGATAGCGGCGTCTTTCGGCGCGTTCGTAACCCTGTGCGATGTAAATGCCCGTCGTCTGAAGATTGCCGAGGGGATTGGGGCTGTGGATGAGGTGTTCAATGTCGATGGCGGCGGTTGGGAAAAACACATCCCTGATTGTGGATTCGATGTTGTGCTCGATGCGGCAGGCGTTTTGGATATGGAGGACAAGCTCATCTCCGCCGCAAAGAGACTTGGGACCGTCATGTTCATAGCGGGGCGATTCAGGGTGGAGTTCACGTTCAATCGGGGTCAGAGGCGAGAAATCACAATTAAGCAGAACAGCCACTTTGATAACTCCGACCTTTATCACATGTGCCGCCTCGTGTCAAAGGGTATGGTTCAGATTGGTCCCTTAGTTCAAGATGTGCCGCCTGTTGCCGAAGCGGATGGAATTTATGCCACGCTCCGAGATGAGCCGCACAAGTTGCTCGGCACCGTTTACGATTGGAGGTAGATAGGATGGAGACAGCGCGTGTAACTACCGCCGTTGTTACTGGCGGGCATAGCTATGATGTCATTAATTTTCGGCGGCTTTTCAGCGGTCTGGACGGCATTGACGCACACGTGCAGCACATGGATGATTTCGCGACATCGTCCGAGGAGGTGCGGGACTCATATGACGCTGTTGTCTTCTATCACATGTTAATGGAGGGACCTCAAGACACGGGCTTGCCGGGGTATGTGGGGAAGCCCAGAACAGTTTTGGAACATCTCGGTGAAACACGGCAAGGCGTTTTTGTTCTCCATCATGCACTCCTGGCTTATCCGCGATGGCATGTGTGGGACGAAATAGTGGGGATGTATAATCGTTCTTTTGGCGCTCATGCCGACAAATCTCTTCATGTCGAGATTGCCGATGCGACTCACCCGATTACCCGCAATCTGTCAAACTGGGACATGCTTGACGAGACGTATACAATGGCTGAACCCGAATCAGACAGCAACGTTCTACTCACGGTCAAGCACCAGGAAAGTATGAAGGCTATCGCATGGAGTCGAGAGTACAAGAATAGTCGGATATTCTGTTTTCAGTCTGGCCATGATAACCAGACGTGGGCAGACGCCGGATTTCAAGAGATTCTGCGCCGCGGTATTTTGTGGTGTGGCGGGAGGCTATAGGTACTGTTCCAATACTGTTTTCCAATATATCAGTGTATAAATATCATCGGTCGAATATTCCCACTGCAGGGCAAGGGAATTTCTATCAGGATATTCTATCGCGCTCATTATTCATTCGCTTGATCCTTCGTTATCCACTCAGTTGATCACACATTGTTCATTCGCTTGATTCTACAGTGGGTTTGGGGCATGAATCTTCAATTATCAAATTCAGCAGTTTACGATTCATAAATCTGCAAATATGATACAAATGGCAATAGAGTTTATCCAACAACCGAGCAAGAGGAAGACTCTCTTTTCGTAGTGAGGAAGTTGACCTTTAGTCTTGAGATGCTAAACAATCCGTAAAGGAGAGATAGAGGCGTGAATCGAAGAAAACCGAGTAACTCGCGCTCGCGCTCGCGCGGGCAGCAGTACGGGACAACAGGAAAGTCGCCGAGAGCGGGTGCGAGGAGAAAGAAAAAGAAAGCTAAAGAGAAGTTGGCTAGGGTAGGTGTGGACACCCAAGAGGGTCAAGAGTCTGGCGACACAAGTCGTGATCGCGATGAACCGAAGGATGACAAAATCGTGGTTGAAGGGACGGTCACCGAGACGCTACCTAACGCCATGTTTCGCGTTGCGCTAGATGAGTCAAACGCCGAGCACCAAATCCTTGCCCACATCTCCGGCAGAATGAGGAAGTTCTTTATCAAGATTTTGCCGGGAGACAAGGTCACTGTCGAATTGTCCCCGTACGACTTAACACGCGGGCGGATTACCTACCGGAAGAAATAACCCCCGCTACTGATCGGCAAGCTGCGGATAAAATAGAAGTTGTTTGCGTCAATCTATCAATACGACCGTTTGGCGCTCCTTCGGCGATGGGTACTGAAGTTTCCATTGATTGAGAAAGGAGTCCGTCGCCGGTTTTGCGTTAGTTGTGTATGAACCCCTACCTAATAATAATTCTCACTGCTTTGATTGGCGAGTTTCTGCTCCGCAGCATTGCTCGATATCTCAATCTTAAAGCCCTCTCGCTAGACCTTCCCGCCGAGTTCGTTGGATTTTATGACGAAGACAAATACCGCGAATCTCAGGAATATACGAAAGTAAACGCTAAGTTCGCGTATATTTCATCAGCGTTTGATTTAATCGTTCTGGTTGGATTCATTTTGATGGGCGGGTTCAACTACATCGATGATTTGGCTCGTAGTTGGACCTCCATGCCGATTCTCAGCGGGTTTGCCTTCTTTGGGCTGCTTTATGTTATTAGGGATGTTTTGTCCACACCGTTCGCGCTGTATGAAACCTTCGTGATTGAGGAGAAGTTTGGATTCAACAAGACTACCGTAAAAACTTTCCTGCTTGATAAGGTCAAAAGTTATATCTTAGTGGCGATTCTAGGTGCCGTGTTGCTGGGCGGGATACTGTACTTCTTTGGGGAGACGGGCGATTGGGGTTGGCTTTACGCATGGGGACTGGTGTCTCTTTTTATCATTGTGGCACCGTCGCTATTTGTAACAGTCATCGCGCCACTGTTCAACAAATTTACGCCGCTATCGGATGGAGCACTCAAGGATGCGATTGAAAAGTACAGTGAAAGCGTAAAATTCCCGTTGACGGAAGTATCCGTGATGGATGGGTCGAAGCGTTCCGGGCATTCCAATGCCTATTTTAGCGGGTTCGGCAAGAAAAAGCGAATAGTGCTCTTCGATACGCTAATAGAAAAGCATTCGGTTGAAGAACTTGTCTCCATTCTTGCTCATGAAGTTGGACACTACAAGAAAAAGCATATTTTGAAGGGTGTGCTGGTTTCGATCGCGCATTCCGGGGTCCTGTTCTTCTTACTCTCGCAATTTATCGAGAATCGAGGCCTATTTGATGCATTTCGGATGCAAGAAATATCGGTCTATGCAGGTTTGGTGTTCTTTAGTATTTTGTATTCTCCGATTGAATTGGTGCTTTCGATTGTTATGAACGTCGTTTCACGGAAGCATGAATATGAAGCAGACGCCTTCGCAGCAGACACAGTGGGTTCGGCAGAACCGTTAGTCAACGGTCTGAAAACCTTGTCCGTTTCCAATCTAGGGAATCTAACCCCGGACGATTTGACTGTAATCTTGAATTACAGCCATCCACCGATTCTTCAGCGGATTTCGGCTCTCCGTGGGTTGGACATTGCCGCGCAGCGCACGTGATGCGTCGAGTTTTGAAATTCAAGCAATCGTAAATTCTTATGGTGGGTGGTTAGAGAAGAAGAGCCTTCGGGGTGTGAGAATCCCCGATTGCGCCCTAAAAACCAAAAGGGGGTGCGTGGTGCGCACCTTACAACGGTAGGGTAATCGGGTAGGCTGATACTTTTTTAAGGTAGGCGTTTTTCAAACGCTTATTCGCTAAACCGCGCCGAAACGACTTTCGATACTCCTGCTTGTTCCATCGTTACGCCGTACATTACATCGGCGATTTCCATTGTCCGCTTGTTGTGCGTGATGATGACAAACTGCGTGTGCCGCGCATAATTGTGAATGAGCTTGGTGAACCGAAGAACGTTGGCTTCATCAAGCGCGGCGTCTACTTCATCCAGAATACAGAATGGGCTAGGCTTGAGTTTGAATATTGCGAACAGTAACGCAATGGCAACCAGTGACCGTTCACCTCCTGAAAGTTGAGTGATGCTCTGTGGACGTTTCCCCGGCGGACAGGCGATGATGTCAATCCCCGATTCCAAAATGTCTGATTCATCGGTCAGGGCGAGTTCGGCTTCCCCACCCTCGAAGAGTTCCGTGAAGACTTCTCGGAAATTTGCGCGAATCTGCTCAAAGGCTTGCTGAAATGCCTCGCGCGACGTTTGATCGATTTTCTGAATCCCTTTGTAGGTGGAGTCAAGAGACGTTTCCAAGTCCTCGCGTTGACGGACGAGGAATTCCTCACGCTTTCTATGCGTCTCATACTCTTCAATCGCTTTCATGTTAACGGCGCCGATGTCTGCGATTTGCGCCTTAAGTGATTCGACCTGGTCGAGGAGTTCGATCTCATTTATCGCTTCTTCGGTTACTAGGACCTGCTCGATTGCCACTTGGTATTTTTCCGAGATCCCGGCGGAAATAGCCTTTTGCTGCATTTCTAGCTGAGTTACAGTAACTTCTCTTTGGTGGCGCAATTTATTTTGCCTCTCGCCCTGTCTTCTGGTGGTACGCATCAACTTCTGCAGCTCAGCGTCACGCTCTCTTAGTGTGTCGCGATCTTCGATCAGCAGGTTTACTTTTTCTTCTGCCTCGGCTTTTTCCTGTTCTACGAAGAGAAACTGCTGCTGGGCTTCATCAATCTTTTTCGAGAGGTCCTGCCTTACTTCATCATCGGAGTCGATTATTTTCTGATGTTCATTCATGTTCTCGCGGACTCGCGCTTGACTTATCTCGGACGCATCAAGTCTAGCTTCGATCCCGGACAATTGTTCGCGCCGGCTAGCTAGCGTGACTTCGAGTTCTTGGCAGGAAACCATCACTTCGTCGTGTTTGTTACGTTCGCTTTGAACCTGCTCAGTGAGGCGTCTGATACGATTTTGTAGCTTATTACGCGTTTTCTGGATCTCGCTCAGTTCGGTTTGGCTGTTTTCGGAGTTCGCTTTCGCTTTGTCGGCTTCCTCCTGAAAACGGGAACTCTCCGATTGCACTCCCACTAATTCCTGTCTAAATTGCATTATGTTCCGATTATGTTGGTCCAAGTCTTTCACAAGACCGGCATACTCAATCTCATTTCCGTGTTGTTGACTGGCAAGTGATTCGTACTTCCGTTCAAGTTCAGCCAATTTTGTAACGTGCTCTTTTTGATTCGTCTCTTTTTCGTGTATGGTGGACTTCAGAGTTTCAATCTTTGATTGTAAATCTTCAAGTTCACGTGGTCGGCTCAGAAACCCGGTCGTCTGATTGACGCTGGATCCACCGGTAACCGCACCAAACGTGTTTATTATCTCACCCTCTACGGTGACAAGGCGGGAATTCGGGCGAAATTTCTGTGAGAGTTGAATTGCGGTGTCGAGGTCTTTAATGACAACGGTATTTCCTAGCAACTGTCGAACTGCAATGTCATATTTCGGTGCATATTCAACGAGATCCGAAGCCAAACCGATTACGCCTTTCTGGTTGAGAAGCGCTTCATCACGGAATGACCTAGCACGCAGCATATCCAACGGCAAAAATGTCACTCGTCCCCTACGGGTGTTTTTGAGAAATTTGATTCCTTTCTTTGCGTCTTCGGCGGATTCCGTGACGACGTTTTGGATTGCGCCGCCCAACGCCACCTCAACGGCCAACTCGTAATCAGAGTCAGTGCGAATCAGTTCTGCAACGACTCCACACACCCCTCCAAACTGTTCCGGTTCGTCTTCTTTGGCTATCATGATAGCTCGAACGCCAGTGTAGAAACCCTCGTACGTCGACTGTAATTCTTTCAGCGATTTCAATCGTGAGGCATTCATACCGAAGGAGTCCCGCAGCCCCCGCATCTCCGATTCAAGCTTCCGGAGCACGTCCCGCCGGACTTGGCGTTCTTCCTCAATTCGCCGCTTTTCGGTGTCCAACTGCACTAACGTCGCTTTGAGTTGCTTTTCGCGTTTCTGAACTTCAGACTGAGCTTCTTCCACGGATTTGAGTTTTCCTCGAAGCTCTTCGACATTTCCAAGAACTCGATCGAGATTATCCGTGGCGAATCCGAGTTTGCTGTTGAGTGTTGCCACCTCAGATTCAAGTCGGGATGCCTGATTGGCCTTTTCGGACAATTCCGTTTCGGTTTGGCTGATTGTCTGACCGGTTTCGGCTATACGAGTTGCAAAATCATTCAGCACTCGCCGTCGTGCTGTCAGACGGCTTTCCTCCAGCTTAAGAGTCGCGTCGAGTTGGGTTCGTTCTTGTACAAATTCGCGTTTCTCGGCATCAAGTTCGGCAAGTTGTTTTTCGTACGATTGAATCGCGAGAATCGCCCGTTGGCGTTGCTCATGGAGGTTCAACTGACTTTGCTTGTGGAGAGCAATTTCGCGTTCGATCTGTTCAATCTTGCTTGAGAATTGTACTGTAAATTTGTTGCCTTCCTCAATCTCCGTGTCAAGCTGCGCTCTTCTCCCGATTAACTCCTCGCTCTCCTGTTCCGCCGACTGAATGGTGCTGTTCACTTCATCAATCTCTGCCAGAAGATTATCCAAACTGCCCTGTTCTTCGATTAACTCTCCAACAATTCGCTCGTATTCTCGACGTTTCTGATTTAGTTCAAGACTCTTGAGTTCTTCGTGCAGTTCTTGGTGACGAAGGGCTTGAGCTGCCTGACGTTGTAGGTTCTCGGTTTCCCGTTGAGCTTCGTGAATCACATCGTTGATGCGCACGAGATTTTGCTCTGTGTCTTCGAGTTTCTTGAGAGCGGTTTTCTTTCGATGCTTGTATTTGGTTATACCGGCTACCTCGTCAAAAAGAAATCGACGCTCTTCTGCCCGCGTATTCAGGATGAGATCGATTTTGCTCTGCTCCATAATGGAGTATGCGGACACGCCTATTCCGGTGTCCATAAAGAGCTCAGTGATGTCGCGTAGCAGACAGGGGGCATTGTTAATCAGGTAGCGGCTTTCACCTTCTCGCGTTAACTGGCGGCTGATTTCAATCTCGGGGGATTCGAGCGCTAACCGCCCATCGGTGTTCGTGAACTGAAGGGACACTCTTGCCCTTTGGGCAGGTTTGAAGTCTGCCCCACCGTTGAAGAGCAAGTCCTGCATGCTGGCACAACGGAGCGCGCGTGCACTCTGTTCGCCAAGCACCCAACGAATTGCATCCGACACATTGCTCTTGCCACAACCGTTTGGCCCGACGACCGTGGTAATTCCCTGTTCCAGTATCAGATCGATGTCTTCTGCGAAACTCTTAAAGCCGTTGATTTTGATATGATTGAGGTGCAAGGTAGATCCCCCTTACCGTAAGAAATTTGCAATTCCCACGCTAACTAACGTTAATATAGCGAGCCTCGTTTCAAGATGTTGCCAGTTTGTACGTCGCGCGGAACAATCCGAACTGGCGGTCCAAGCCAATCTGAAACCGTCAGACTGTAGACTTTCCCGCTTAGGAGAATTTAGAATGAGTGTCTCAGGTTACCGGGGCATTACAGAAGTTTCATACAATTCATGGTTTCATGGCAACGGAGGGTTTTCAAATGCGGCAATAATGGCTGGACAATCTACGATATGACTGGAGTTGGAGAGGATCCGACGTTAGAACCGTTACAGGGATGATATGAAAATCATAATTGTCGGTCGAAACAGATTTGTAGGTACTTGATGAGATGGCTAACTCGGTATTTCTGAGAGTGATTCGTTTCAAGATTGCAGTTTTAAATGAGGTGTTCAGAAAAAAGGCGGGGTAAAGTTAGCCGTTATCTAGGACATTTCATCAAATGGAATTGATTTTCGAATGTGTTTGATCTGGCTTCGATGGTGTTTCGATTTCAATCGGCGCTCGTTAGATGCCTGAGTGGGGACAGTTGGCTTGCGGGCCTTGGGCGGGACGGCGGCTCGGCGAATCAGCGCCGCGAGTCTATCAAATGCGTCTTGACGATTCCGGTCTTGCGTACGGTATCGACTTGCGGTGATGAGGAGTTCGCCTTGCTCCGTCATTTTCTTGCCTGCCAGACTTTTGAGACGATTACGCAGAGTGTCTGGAAAATCGGCATTTTTTACATCAAATCGAAGCTGAGCGGCAGTTGATACTTTGTTGACGTTTTGTCCGCCCGGTCCGGTGGAACGGACGAATTTTACATGAATATCGCTTTCGCTAATGGCAATGTCCTCAGTTATCTGAATCATGGCACAGATTCCTTAAGTTGTTATGAATCTCAAACATCTGAGAGTTCTTGGAGTTTCCACGCAACCTGGCCTCTGTCGAAGGATTTGGCCACAGTAAGTGGACAGCAATTTCTGACATTCGACCATGCCACCGGGTGACATTTTATCTGGAGTAACAATTGGCTTTTCGTTATAATGTCCGCACCAAATTATAAAGGTCATGTGTCGCTGGCGCAACTAAATTTCAACCTTCAGGCAGAACAATGAAATCAGGCGATTCGACGGGCATCAAAAGAGGATTGACGAATTACGGCGATCCGGAGTTTAGCGTCTATATCCGCAGAGCATTCGCTAAAGCGATGGGTTACGCAGACCATGAGCTTGAACGACCCATCATCGGTATCATCGATACATCAAGCGGTTTCAACAGTTGTCATCACAACTTTCCGGATTTGATTGAAGCTGTGAAAAGGGGAGTTCTATCCAAAGGTGGGCTACCGATGGTGTTCCCAACCATATCGCTCGGAGAGATGTTCACCGCGCCGACAACCATGATGTTCCGAAACCTGATGGCAATGGACACCGAGGAGATGATCCGCGCTCAACCGATGGACGGCGTCGTACTGCTTGGAGGATGCGACAAAACGGTTCCCGCGCAGTTGATGGGCGCAGTGAGCGCCGACCTCCCCGCCCTTTCCTTGGTGGCTGGTCCGATGGTGACCGGTGACTATCAGGGCGAGCGTCTCGGCGCCTGCACCGATTGCCGCCGCTTTTGGCGCGACTATCGCGCCGGGGTATTGGATGACCAAGAAATGAGCGCTATCGAGGATCGACTTTGTGCCAGCACCGGCACCTGCATGGTGATGGGGACTGCGAGCACAATGGCGTCGTTGGCGGAGGCGCTTGGGATTATGCTGCCCGGCGGCGCAACGCCTCCAGCGGTGATGGCGGATCGGCGCCGGCAAGCCGAAGCGACGGGGCGCACGATTGTGTCAATGATTCAGAAGGATCTCCGTCCCTCGCGAATCTTGACACGCACCGCCTTTGAAAATGCAATCTGCGTCCTCATGGCGATTGGCGGCTCGACCAATGCGGTTATTCATCTAACGGCGATCGCAAGGCGTCTGGGAATCTCACTCGAACTGAAGCACTTCAACAAATTCAGCGATGAGACACCACTGCTGGTTAACGTCAAGCCGAGCGGTGCATACTATATGGAGGATTTTTGGAAGGCTGGCGGTATTCCGGTTGTCATGAAGGAGTTAGAGGACTTGCTAAACGGTGGCGTGCTGACTGCATTGGGTACTACCGTGTCAGAAAACCTAGCGAATGTACCGCGTCCGCCGGAATGGCAGAATGTGATTAAGACCCGCGAGCATCCGCTAGTGGAAAATGGCGGGCTTGTTTGTTTGTTCGGAAACCTTGCTCCGGATGGCGCGGTAATCAAACGCTCTGCCGCTTCACCTCATTTGCTTGAGCACCGTGGAAAAGCCGTCGTTTTCAAATCTCTTGACGATCTGCATAACCGCATTGACGCTCCCAATCTTCCTGTCACAGAAAAGAGTGTAATTGTCCTTCAGAACGCCGGTCCAATTGGGGGACCGGGGATGCCTGAAGCGGGGTATCTTCCCATTCCCAAAAAACTGCTGCAATCGGGTGTGAAGGACCTGGTGCGGATTTCCGACGCTCGAATGAGTGGGACAGCGTTTGGCACAATAGTGCTCCATATCGCCCCGGAAGCCGCTGTTGGAGGAACACTGGCACTGGTGCAGGATGGAGACACAATTGAACTTGACGTACCTCGTAACCGGATTGAGTTGTTGGTGGATGAGGAAACGCTTGCTAGGCGTCGAGCGAATCTGGTTCTTCCTGAGCCGCACTTTCAGAGAGGATACGGCAAGCTCTACATCGATCAGGTACAACAAGCTGACTTGGGATGTGACTTTGACTTTTTGTAGGCGAGAATCGGGTGCGATCAACACTAGATGATTTCCTGCTTGCCATTCACCGATTCCTCGGTCATACTATTTGTATACATGAGGTATAAGCAATGGCTTACATGAAAACTGCTCTCTCACTTGAAGAATCCTTGTTCAGAGAGGCAGAATCGCTCGCCGAAAACATGAAGATTTCGAGGAGCAAATTGATTGCCACCGCAGTCGTAGAATTCATTTCCAAGCATAAGAATCAGCAACTTCTCGCTGAAATCAACGCCGCTTATGACTACGCGTCAGACAATCAGGAGAAAAACAATCTGGAATCAGTGCGCGTCAAACAACGTCAACTCTTGCGAGATGAGCCATGGTATTTTCTCAAGGTGACGTGTTCTGGATTGATTTAGGCGTACCCTCCGGTTCTGAACTTGGTTTTCGACGGCGACATGTTGTCATACAGAATAACCTCTTTAATCAAAGCCGTATCAGTACGGTTGTGGTCTGTGCTCTGACATCGAATCTCAAACGCACCTCTGCGCCCGGAAATGTACAACTCTTTACTAGTGAGGTTAACCAGCCAAAGCCTAGCGTAGTGAATATTTCTCAACTATTCACTACGAAAAAGTCCGATCTTGTTGAGAAGATTGGGACACTTTCGCTATGGCGAATTCGGCAAGTCCTTGGCGGAATCGATATTATGCTTCAACCTCGTGAGGGCAACTAAGTGATGGAAGAGTTCTGCCAGCTTCGTGGAAGCAAGACGGGAAAACGGCGAAACAGGGCTGCACGGTTCAAAGACACTGAGAGGCTATCACCAGATTGACCCTTGCCGATTTGGAATCTTTACTAACCCCTCCCTCGAAAAAACTTCGGCTAGTCCACTACCTAATTGTGATTGTGGTATTAGCCGTCCTCACAACAGTTTTCCTCATCTACCGCCAAACTTCGCTCCGGCAACCTGTGGAAAGCTTGTTTACACTCCTTCCTGAAGATCCGATCTGCTTTGTGGGAGTAAGAAACCTTTCAGACGCAGTGGAGACGTTTAAGCACAGCCAATTTGGTCGGGCTACTGTGCAGATGCCGATTTTCAACGAAATCCAGAGACAGCGGTGGTGGCGGCAGGTTGTTTATCAAAAGCAACTCTGGGAATATGAGATGGGCGGCAGGTTCGACTTCAATAAACTCAAGGGATATTTTGGTAAGGAAGCAATCTTGGCTCTATACCGCAGTGAGGGCAAGATTTCGTTTCTTCTGATAACTGCGATGGGAGCAAAGGAAAGGTTGGAGATCGCGGCGGTTACAGTGGCTGACCCGTTGAATCCAAGCTACAAGCGGCTTCAAGATGATTACGGTGGATTTTCAATTAACACCATCACCGGATATCCTCGCGATTTTAGTTACGCGTTCATCGGCAAGATTGGGTTATTGACACTTGACGAATCCCTTATAAGGGACACAATTGACATTTATGCCAAGAAGAGAAAAGGTTTTAGTGATCTTCACCCGATGCGCAAATCCCTACAAAGACGATATAAATCAGACGGTAGCACAGTCTTTGTTGACTTCCCTAGATTCTTAGATGCCTTTGAAACTCGGCGAGAGCTTGTACCTTTCATTGAGGAGATTGATTCGTGGGTGTTCAGCAACGGTTACCAGAATGGGACGATCCGCTCGCATCACCGGATTCAGTGGAAACCGGAGCGAGAACGACGTGCAGGCGAACCTGCGACAATCAACCCGAAACTCCTTTCAGTCCTGCCCGGGAGATCCGCCGTGGCGTATGTTGATCGCACTGTAAATCCTTCGAAGCTCTGGAGGTCCTTAGAGGCAAATTTGAGAATCCAGCATCAACAACGTGAGATGGATCTAACTCAACATCTCGGTGGGGAGGTCACAATTGCACTCATTGATGCTGCATCCGGGGGAGCAATCAGGACACCATCAGTCATTGTGGCAATTCCGATTACGAATCGTGCGGGGTTAAAAGCGGATCTGGCAAGTCTTCTAGGTCATCGAATTCTCGTTAATGGAAAGCAACTCCGATTTTCCAAATCGCAGACCTATCGTGGTGTAACCTTTCAACCGGTCCAACTCCCATTGGGATTTCTGTTTTCGCTCAAAGGCGCTTATGCGACCACTACCGATTTTTGGATCATTAGCACAACCGTTACCGGTTTAAAATCCGTGATTGATACTTCGACCGGAGAGAGCGCAACCTTGGCGCAAATGCAGTTTCCCGATTTAGTCAATCAACCGAAAAATTGTCATCTTCTCATTCAGCCAGAACTCTTGATTTCGGAACTCAAAGGTTTCGTGCCGATTCTCAGTTTAATCGCGCCTATGATAGGAAGTACACTTGACCTCCGCCTGATGCGGCAGGTTGTAGCCAACAGCTCGCCAATAGAAACGCTGGGACCGGTGTCCGTCGGTTTTGACTTCGAAGGTGGAGGAATGAACGTGGAAGTCCAGGTGACTGTAGCAGTGGAGGATAGATCCTAGCGAAATCTCTGAATCATGTAGGTCATACGCGATTTCGCGCAATCACTCTTCGGTGTCCTCAACCGGTGACTTTTTCGCGCCATGCAATAATCTTTCGCGCAATCGTCACAACTGGGGCCGTCAAGATCTCCGTACGACGATCCGCCAGATACTTGCAGAGTTCACGGAAGCAATCCGCGGGCAATGCCTCTCCATGAAAGAGCGGTGTAAGGGCGCCTCTCCGAAACGGTTCTGTTTGCAATCCGTGAAACGTCAAGATGAGCCATCGTCCGCCGTCGGTGCCCTTATCTACCAAGCCGCATAAATCTGTGCCCGACATCCATCCGGCGACAACAGACGATGTCAGATAGTGAAGTTCAGTCAGAAGAGGGTGATTTGCCGTCTCACCCAACCCGCGCGCCGCTGGGAAGTGTTTGGCGATTATCGGAACGTAACTCTTCCGGCTGATCCCTTCACCGACGTAGCTCTGATAGCAGGGATAGCAGAACGTGCGAATTTGTTGCTCGGGGATAAGCGCATTCAACCGCCTTTCGGCTTCCAACACGTCCGCTTCAATCTCCGTCAAGCTAACGGTTTCAAGGCATTTGTCGGTATTCCAGCCGAAATTGCGGGCGCAGATATGTTGAATCGTGTGATTTCCAATCTCGTGTCCAACCTGCGCCTCGTTTCGCCATGGTAAATAGCGTTGAGCCCAGTCATCGCCCCGCGGGTTAATGTAAAATGTGCCCAACAAATCGAATTCTGCAAGGATTGGTATGGCTATATCCAGATGGGACGCGCTGCCATCGTCAAACGTCAATGAAACCGCAGCTCGACGATCAACCGACCAAGGGGAACTGTTAGAATCGGGCATTTTGCCTCCTCCAATTCTTGATGGAGTTTGATAGAGCAGGGCATTCAAAACCTGTTTGAATAGTCCCAATCCGCCTTCGAGAGAGGCTATTTTGAGGGAAACTGTCTTGAAATTCCGATGATTTTTCCCCTCAAATCACCCAACAATAGCTTTTCCAGCTACTTTTCAAACAGGCTCTCAGCAAAACTGTTCAGAATGCGGAGGTTTTGCCGGCAATTTGAGCTCGGCTCTACAAAGCAATGGTAGCACGGCTCATTCTGTTTGACAATGCAATTGAGGTGTTACAACCGGCGGATCTGCGCACGCGAAAGTAATAGACAACATCCGCCGATTTTGTTAGAATCTTTTGGGGCGTGGGTTTAAGCACGTGCTGAGTTTGGGATTAGTTCAATCATGCAAGTTCAATGGATTCCATCCTAATGGTCCACAAGTAGTATCAAGATGAGATAAGGGTTGACTAACATGAGAGACAAGCTGGTTTTGGTTGATGATTTGACCGCAATACAGATTGCGTCCATATGCGATCATTCCATTTTGGAAACTTACACAACGTTTCTGGGAAAAGGGGAGGATTCGAGACAATTAAGGGAAAAAAATCTTCTTAAATTCTTCGAGACAACGATTAATAGCGAACGTGTACCGTATGCTATCTGCGTGCTTCCAGAATGCGTTCCAATGCTCATTGAATTCCTTGATGAGCACGACCGAAATGAAATCAAAGTATGTTCGGCGATATACTTTCCCTACGGTTCCGTTGCCACGGCGCTTAAAGTGAGTCAAACGAGAGCTGTCACGGCTTACGGGGCGGCAGAGATTGATGTCGTCCTGAATTACGAGGCGTTTACGGCTGGGGACATTGATACGGCACGAGATGATGCTAAAGCAGTCGTCGAGGCGGCACACGAGAATGGAGCGGTCGCGAAACTCATCATTGAAACGTGCGTGCTCACCCACGATCAGATAAAGGCAGCCTGCGATTTGGCGGAGGAAGCCAATGCCGATTTTGTAAAGACATCTACCGGAGCCTGGTCGTATGGCGCAACAGTCGCGGATATGGAGCTCATCAGGGAATGTTTTTCGGGTGGCGTCAAGATATCCGGCGCCGGCGTGGGGGCCGGGAACATTCGAGATCTATTGCGCGCGTCATCTGGTAGGGCAGACGGCAACATCGATCTGGATCCGGCTAGGATTAGGATTGGCGAAGGCGGATTGATACATAGTTTGTGATAGTCTTTAGCGTCAATTTTGGAGAAAGGTGTAAGTGAAATGGGTGGAAAATTCGATGGAAAAGTCGCGTTCGTGACTGGCGGCGGCTCAGGGCTCGGTCGGTCGAGCGCGTTGGCATTTGCGCGGGAAGGAGCCAGAGTGGTTGTCTCCGATGTCAACATGGAAATCGGTGAAGAGACTGTGCACATGATCAAAGACGCCGATGGAGAGTGTATCCTTCTGCAAGCCGATATGTTGGAGGCATCCGAGATTGAAGAGATGATGGGAAAAGCCGTTGATGCCTACGGGCGGCTTGATTATGCCTTCAACAGCGCGGGCGTCGGTCCTGCGAAGAGCGCTCGAATTGACGAGTGCTCAATTGAAGATTGGGATCGGGTCGTAAGCATCAATCTCAGAAGCGTATTTCTGTGCATGAAATATGAGTTGCGTCAGATGCTCACGCAGGGCAGCGGCGTAATTGTTAATGTAGCATCGATTTATGGGTTAGTTGGTCATGGAGGTGGGGGCTCATCTTACACCGCGAGCAAACATGCCGTCGTCGGATTGACCAAATCTGCGGCGCTAGAATATGCGAAAGAGGGAATTCGGGTGAACGCCGTGTGCCCGGGTTATACTCGTACGCCGCTCATCCAGGGTTTGCTCGACAATCCGGAGAAGACGGCAGAGGTGGAGTCGTGGCATCCCATGGGGCGTCTCGGATTGCCGGAGGAGATTTCGGAGGTTGTGGTGTGGTTGTGCTCGGATGCCGCTTCGTTTGTCACGGGACACGCCATGGCTGTGGATGGAGGCTTTGTTGCTCAATGATTGTTTTTCCTTTTCGCCAAGTGAATCCGCATGATAATTAAGTTTCAACTTGTCTAGGAAGGAACCACCTAAATGAAGAAGCCCAATGTCCTCCTGCTCATGTCAGACCAGCAACGCTGGGATAGCCTAGGGTGTAACGGCAACACGTTTGTTTCATCGCCCCACATAGATCAGTTAGCGGCGGAAGGGGTACGCTGCGAGAATAGCTTTACCCCGTGGCCCGTTTGTACACCCGCGAGGACGACGATGTGGACGGGTGTTTACCCGCATCAGCATAAGTTGAAGTTCAACTCTTATCGGATGAGCAATCTGTTTGAGGATGTCTCTTACGAACGACGGACGGTATTCGATGCTCTGAAGGAGAATGACTACACAACTGCATATTTTGGCAAATGGCACCTCGGAGATGACGTGCCGCCCATGTTCGATGTATGGGAGGGCTTCAACTCGCTTGGAGGGCATTGGGTTGACGGACGAAAGGATGGCGTCTATAAACCCGACTTGCAGACAAATCAACTCATCAAATTCTTGGAGAGGCAGGCAAACGCCGACAGACCGTTCATCGCGGTGAACGGGTTTTATCCGCCGCACGACCCCTATACGGCACCGAAGCGGTTCTATGAGCATTACCGGGGCAAGGGAGTTCCATTTGCCGGGTATTATGCCGCGGTAAGTGCAATTGACCATAACGTTGGGCGGACAATGGAGACGTTAGACAGGCTGGGTCTGCGAGACGATACCATAGTGGTTTATTTCTCCGACCACGGCGACACTTTCCGATACCGCGAAGGTTGGATGTACAAGTTCGTCTGCCATGAAGACGCTATTAAGGTGCCGTTTATTGTGAATTGTCCGGGGAGAGTGCGGGGAGGAGCGACGCTTGACGCCATGGTCGGGCTGCAGGATTTGATGCCTTCCATTCTGGAGTGGGCAGGGTTGGATATACCCGGCCACTTGCATGGTCAGAGCTTGGTCCCTATGCTCGCGGGAGAATCGGTTGATTGGCGTGAGGCCTACTATGTGCAAAATATCTTGTTTCAAGATAATGTGGAGCAGCGGTGCATCCGCACTAAGGAGTGGAAATTGATACTCAGCGATAGACCTCGAACGGTTAGAGGCTATTCTTCTCCGAACCACCTGTTTGACTTGGTGAATGATCCGGAAGAGGAGCTGGATCTGTATGATGCCCCGTATGAAGACCAACACAATCAGTTTACACATTATCCGCCCTTTACGGACGTGATTGTGGAATTGGCGCAATCACTAAGAAAATATGCAGAGGAGATTGGGGATACATTTGGGTGTGACGTGGCTGATAATTGTCTGATTGAGATGAAACATCGATCATAGCGCTCGGCATGAGTCATCCGGGTTTCAATTGTGATTTCTCGGATTCGATAGGAGTAGCGAATGGCAACGGTTTCTCGAGTTGAAGCGGACAGGCTCAGAAGATTTACCACGCGACTCTGCGAGGCAGTCGGCACGCCGAGTGATATTGCGGAAGTTGAAGCGGAAATTCTTGTCAACGCCGACCTGAGAGGCCATACATCGCACGGGGTTTACCAATTTCCAAACTACATCAGAGCTGTAGAAGACAAATCTCTCATTCCCGATGCCGTACCCGAGATCGTAAACGAAACACCGTCTGCCGCACTCGTGGATGCGCGTAACGGATGAGGACACTACTCCGCTCAGCGGGCGATGCAACTCGCCATAGACAAGGCAGAGGAAACGGGAGTTGGCGCGATAAGTCTGGCGCGAGCGAACCATATTGGCAGGCTAGGCGAATATTGTGAACAAGCCGCTGCCACAGGGTTTATCAGCTTCGTGACGTTCGGCGTCGGCGGAGGAATCGCGGGCGTTGCGACGCCGTTTGGCGGCGCCGAGGCGGTGCTTAGCAGCAATCCCATCGCTTTCGGTGTGCCTACCGTGGATGGCAGACACGTCATTTCGGATTTCGCGACACCATGCTCGCCAATGCCAAGATAAACATCTATCGGATAAATGGGCAGGAACTTCCACCGGGTTGTATCGTGGACAAAGACGGAAAACCGAGCACCGATCCGAATGATTTCAATGCCGGCGGCAAGAGCCTGGTTTTTGGCGGTTACAAGGGGTATGCCTTTTCTCTATTAACATGCCTACTGGCTGGACTAAACGGCGGTTTCGACGCAGATAGGTCGGAGATGTTCGGCAGTTTCTTTCTTGCCATAAAGGTCGGGGCATTTATGCCCTCCGCTGCATATGGTCAAAATGCCGCGAGTTTTCTTGATTTCATGCGAGATGTCAAACCCGCGCCGGGATTTTCGGAGGTGCTTGTGGCTGGCGACATGGAGCGGCGAAAAACGGAGGAGCAGTTGGATGAAGGAATTGAGTTGCCAGAAGAGGTGATGAATCGCCTTCGAGTTTATGGTGAGACATACGGTGTTGACGAGAACTTGTAACAAGACAGAAACCTATTCCGATTGCAGTTAATTGTCTTGTGATTTTTCAGATGGGAGCGAAGTGAAAAACGAACCGAAAAAGCCCCTACTTGACGACGTGCTGTCTCAGTATAAAAATGTACGCATAGGTCAAATGTTTGGCTATCCGGCGTATTATGTAGGTCGGTCCATGTTTGCTTGTTTATACGAGGGAAAGGTTGGGTTGAAGCTGCCGGAGGTAACGGCAAACGAGGCTAGGGGAAAGGAAGGAATATCGGATTTTCAACCTTACGGAAAACCGAAAATGCGGGAATGGATTCAGTTTAATTTTGATTCAGAAGAGGAACTGCGCCGGTACAGTGACCTAATAAACACCGCTATATTATATGCAGAAACGAGGAAAAGGGAGAAGTGACGGACTTCTTATGAGGGAATTTTGCTTGGCTGTTGTCCACCTGCTCGGGCTTTTAACTTTTGTTTGCCCTAAACCCCTGAACCAAAAAAATGATTGCACGGAATTGCTTTAATTACTAACCCAAGTTGCCACCTTTGTCCGACGAGGTGCAGAAACCGAGTTTTTTCCGACGCGGAAACACGAAATTGGCGAAAATCACCCCAATTTGCCTATAATTTAGCAAGAGCGAACCAAAAACTCGGTTTCTTTATCATAGGTGGCAACTTGGGTTAACTAGTACAATTGGAGTAAACTCAATGAACTATAATAGAATCGCCCAAAGTAGCACAATTGAGGTCGTGAAACACTTCTGGCGTCTTGAGGCCGCAGACTGTAGGGACAAGGTGATCGTGGATAAGATGATGAGTATGATTAACATTCAGGCCCCAGAAGAATTTAGACCAAAGGTTCGCGACTCTGTGGATGATCGCACGTTCGCGAAAGGGAAATACTATGACAATCCAACGCTAGTTTGGACCACTGGAACAGAAAAAAACCCTGATCGCCCTCATCAAGTCCAAAATTGGATTCTTGCCGAAATCGATCTCGGATGTCTATACACATCTCGTATCAATGAGGAGATGGAAGCAGATCTTAACACAGTTAACGGTAATTTCAAGCGTTTTGTTGAAAAAGGGTATGCATGTAAGTATAAGGAGTTCCGGTTAGACCGTGTGCCGTGTGGAACGGAAGCAATAGTAATTGGTATTGCACGCCGTAAACCGTCCAGAGATGGCACAGTTGAACTTATAGATGGTGCTCATCGTGTGGTTTCTATGTTACACAACAACATAGAGCAATCCGAAGCCTATATTGCCGAATTAAAGAACTAATGTTTATGAGATCAGCATGAAATGTCCGGCGTTGACGTTAGTACAATAAATACAACCGCTTTCTTTCCTCAGTCATTTCTTCTCCCATCAATGCAGCGATTTAGTAAAAATCGCCATAGAACGCTCGATTCAGCGCTTTGTCTCCCTTGCTAACACCGAAATCCTCATCGTCTATCTCCGATAGATTCACATACAACTGATTTTTGTCCAGCAGTTCCGCCAAGCATTTCTTCTGTTTGTCCATCCCATTTTCTTCTTGACCAATGGCGATAAAGTCAGTTAGCGTATCTTCCGGCTTTTCCTTGTTTACATACCAGTTTAGGAATGAATTCTCGGCGATATCAGTCCAGAGTTCCACAAGTTCTTGAGACGATTGGGCGGCTTGGATTTTTCCCATATAGACTTCGTTGTATTGCATCAGTTCACAGTAGATGAAATCGCCGCCGCCCTGCCAGTTGACCGATTTGGAGATTCCCCCTTGCTCACCTGCAATCACCTTTTTTAAGCGTTCAACAGAAATGTGTTTGGTATGATCCATTTGTTCAACCCCAATGTATTGTCGGCCCATTTTGTGGGCGACAGCAGCGGTGGTGCCTGAGCCAAGGTGGAAATCTAAAATTGTATCCCCTTCCTCTGTCGTGTATTCGATTATGCGTTCTATAAGTCGCTCATTTTTAGGATATGAGAACGCTTTGCTTCCAAATAGCTCCTGGATTTCATCTGTGCCTTTCCTATTGGCCATGTCCTTCAACAACTCATCCATTACTTGATTCAGAAAATTCGATGAGACATAGGCCATTTTCCCCACATCCTCGGACTTAAAGACCCGCATGGCGGGACCCTTGAGGTTATGGAAATCATAATCGCCAGGAAATACGATTTTTCCTTTTCTCAGATATTCCTCTACTGATTCTATAGTAACACCCCAGCAACGAGCGGGATTCACGGGAAAGGTTTGCCCATTTTTTGGATTTACTAATGGGAAATTGCAATTAGGGCGTTCTTGGATTGTTGCTTGCACCGTAATGTCGCTTAATCTCCATTCATCGTCAGGGAAATCGGGAGTTTTGTAATATTTTCGTGAAATGCTGCGCTCGAAAAGCGCATCCTTTTTTGACGTTCCTTTTGTGTACATCAACATCCAGTCAAAATCCTGTGAGAGATTATAAGGTACATTGCTTCTCCCGCTCCGTGTTTTTCTCGGAACTGTTGCGATGAAGTTATCTCTGCCGAATATATCATCTGCCATGACTTTCAGATAGTGTAATTCCTGGTCGTCAATGTGTACGAAGATAATCCCGTCATCCTTCAATAACTCTCGCGCTACCTCCAGCCGATTTTTCATGAATGTCAGCCAACTCGAATGTTTGAAGCGATCGTTGTAACCGAAACTGTCGCTTCCCGTGTTGTACGGTGGGTCAATATAGATTAGTTTTACTCTTCCGCGAAACTGTTGCTTGAGTGTGTGTAGTGCCACCAAGTTGTTACCTTTGACAATCAGATTTTCGCTTATTACATCTTTTTCGTCGCGTTTAATCTCCGTCGGCTTCTGTTCTCCTTCCACTGAATAACTTTTCCAATTGGTCAATACCTTCGAGTCAAACAGACAGTCAATCTCATCCTGCGCCAATACTTCATTGAAGAAAATTTCGGAGCGTTTCTCTTCTTCCTTGGTTTGCCCACCCTCCAATACGCAATCTTTATAGGGCCAGACCAGAGACACTTCAGCACGCTCTTGCAAAGACTTGTCGTCAATGTTCAGACCAATCCTGTTGCGGAATCGGGTATATGAGTTGGAGAGGAAGTTCTTGTCGCCGATGTAGTCAATGAAGGTGTTTGTGTTAAAAATCCAGTGCCCTTTGATTTCGTCAAAGAATTTGGACTTTAGATCTTCATCATCAATTAGTAGTTCTACAAGGGCGTGGTCGATTTTCCACGCTTGATCGATTTCCGCCTCCTTGACTAATTCATCTTGGTCATTGACAAATCGGCGATCGGTTTTCAGACGATTGATTAGCTTGTTCTCGAAGTTGCTTGGCATGTGAACATCCTTTTATCTTTCAGTTCTTTTGATGAATAGCAATCGCTCATAGATGAAAGGCTTCATCGGAATAGTCATCTTTTAGGAGGTTGTATTTCTTTGCAGAAATTCGCTAACAGCGAAATCAATCAGTTCACGTATATGTTCTTGCTTTACGACAATACCGAGCCCGAGGATTTGTTGCACTCCAACGGTCGGCATATTTGCTGGCAAGGTCTGAAGCTGTGAATGGCGTATCAGTGTTTCAGAAACAACCCCGAGGAGTGAATATTGGTCTTCCCATGCAACAAATACTGGACTACCGCTTGAACCAGGAAATATCTGTGCATCAATAACAATTTGGCCCTTCCCATTAAAGTTGACAGTGGGCATTGATGCAATTGTACCGCTTCTGATCAGAGGCAAGTTATTAACAATGTCGTAACGATTTTCCGGATATCCCACAAATATGACATTACTTGCCAAAGTGACTTTCTCATAATCAATTGGCTTTAAGAAAACATCGCTTAAGGTCATACAAAAAGCATTCGTTCGCGTAATGTTAGAAACGTTAACACACGCCAAATCTACGTCTGGGTTAGGGTGAGTAAAATACGTGTGTACGAATCCAACTTGGTCGAATGTCACTATATTTCCAAATTCCGGTGTACCATCTTGCTTTCTACAATTCAGACTAATAATCAACCTTCCCATGGGGTTGACAAATATATGTTTGTTCGATATCAGCAATATCAATGCACGGTCTGTGCCTTCTTGCAGCGGTGCGTGATAGAAAAATCCTGTTCCAATAGATATAGTAGCATCGGGGTTTTGAATGGTAATTCTGGCAGTTATATAAGCTATATAGTGTTCAAAACTTTGTTGTTCCATTTGCATTCCTCACTATTTTCTTCAATGTGTGCACATCTGCGGGAAACCCCTGATAGTGAAGACGCGGAGTTTCTGTTGCTTCATAGTGCCGACTCAAGCGTTGCCCAGAACTTATTCTCATCTTCGTTATCATAAAACGGTACTCCCACAACTTGGTACTTTTTGGTTTGAAATTCAAGCATTTTCCCCGTCGATTTCTCTTTAATCTGTTTCAAGAAATCTTCCTTCCACTTTTCGTGCTCCTGTAGATGCTTTCCTTTTGGCTCAATAAACACCTGATAGGTAAGCATATCACCATTCTTCTCGCGCAGGAAAAGCACAAAATCTGGCTCAAACGCCTCTCCGTCGTCAAAGTTATAGATTTTGAAATGCCTTTCGTTTCTCACCAGATAAATCCCATCGTAGTTCTCCTTTAACGTATCCATCTTTGTGTTGAGCATACGCACAAAAGCTTTTTCTTCGCCTGTGCCGTAGTTGGCGTTAAACACATACCACTCCTTATCATCGACAAACTGCTTGTCTCCATCAGCCCTTTCGCTGTCTTCTACCAGTTTGAGGGTCTTGTCCGTGAATACTATATTGATTTGATTTGGTTTGAAAACCTCCGTGCCTCGGTATTCGGTTATGTTTTTACGCAGTTCAGATGCAATTTGGTCAAGCATCCCTGCCACGGCATCAAGACAAGTTCTGCCGGATAAAGGATATAGATTATCGTCTTGGAATGTGATTGACAAACCAGCCAAGTATTCATCAGCCTCAATGAATTGGCGGACGGATTGGATATAAGGGAAATACCTTCTCAAAGTCTTGAAAGTAAAGAATCGATTTCGTGCGATTGCCTTTCTGACGATGTGAGGTGGTATGTCTCTGATAGGAATACTTTTTTGCTTTGGTTCTGCAATCTGTTCAAATTCGGTATCACTGTCCAGAATTGCTTCAGAAACCCCTCTACCGGTTGGTCGCAAATAATGGTAGTTTTTTTTGACACACCTAAATCGTCGAATGAGTAGACGTATTCACAGCCGTTCTTGACGCGTTGATTTGCATAGACTAGTCCGCGCTCATAAAAAGGCGAAGTTCTGAACGACTCTTTTAGTTTTAGAGTTTTTTCAACCGTTCGCCCATCGCGCATTCCCTCTTCTACTAGGGCCGTGTGAAGTTCTGAGATGTATTTGGAATCATTCAGACTGTGATAATGTAGTTCCTCAAGCACCCGTAGTTCAGCAGTCAAATCTTTGTCAAATTTCCGCCGGAATGGATCATTATCGTCTTTCGAGACAAACGGGAAATAACGCGCTCCGCGTCCGATTAACTGCGCTTCGGCGATTGTGGTTTTGCCGGGTTTTCCCGCCTTGCCATCACGAGTAGTATAGCAGCGGACGATATCGAACAAATTGAGCACATCCCATCCTTCATTCAGTTTTTGCACAGCAAAGATAGCGCGCACGCGGTTGTCGCTGTCTTCAAGGGTGTTAAGCAGAATCTGCTGATTTTCCTTGTCATCCTTTTCGTTCACCGAGATGCAACGGCTCTCATCAAATTCCCTGCGCAGCCGTTCCGCAAGTTGCCTGGGCGTTATCCGGCTTTCTTGGAAAAATTTAAACGCTCGTTTTACGAGTGGTAAGTCGGACATTTCTTGAATGCGACTGACTTCTTCATCCGAAAGGTTTTGAATGATTTTGTGGAAACGCACTTTATTTTGTTTAGATTGCTCTATTGTCTTTTGTGCTTTGAACAAAATGACCGGTTTCAGATTGATACCGTGTTTAACTGCAACTGCTTGTTTATACTGGTTGAGAATAAGTGCCTGAATGATTCGGTCTTTTTCCTCAAACTCCGATCGTACGATATAGACATCCTTGGAATAGCCACAATTCCGAAACTGTCGTAAATCGTAGCGATACAATACCTTCCTGCGGTATTTGTCCACCAGATTTTTGTGTGCGTAATCCAAGGTAGCGGTGAATTCCAACAGCAAATTATCTTCATTTTGCCCCAAGATGGATTTAACCGTATCTTCCCAGCTCGCAAACAGTTCTTCACCTTTTTTGGTTGAAGCGTTCAAATGATGCCCTTCATCAGCCAAAAGCACGAATTTTTGATTTCTGAAGTCTTCGAGTGTTACGGCATTTTCCTTGTCTGCATTCAGAGTGTTTTGCAAATTCTGAATGGTGGTGAAACAGATACTTATGTCGTTTTCATTTACACCTTCAAAGGTGGTAACCGGGGTCACAGACACATGCTTGGTGCCAAAAAAGATGGTTTTATTGAAGAGATATTTGGTTGACGAGGCATTGAGAAAATTCTGCTTTGTCTTTTCGATGATATTCGTGGCGTTAACGAAAAAAAGAAAGTTTCGATAGCCTTGTTCGTACAGATAGAGAATCAAGCCCGCCATAATGAGCGTCTTGCCGCTGCCGGTTGCCATGTTGAAAAGGAGATGAAGGGGTTTTTCTTTTTCCGGGAAACCCTTAGTGAAGCAATGAAAGAAGCGTGCGAAGGCTTCTTTCTGATACGGACGCAATTCAAATGCGGGGTTTAGGTTGTCCGTCACGATGGCAGGAATATCCTTTTCTAATTGGTTGTATTCAGAGAGGGTATTTAGTTCGTCATACAGAAATCTTTCCGCCATTACACATGTCCTTTCAACTTACTCCCACGTGGGGTTGTCCGCTAGAGCAGATCTAGCGACAGGAGCGTCTAAGTTGTAGCGAGCAGCGACTAAATTAATCAGTTCCAAGAACCATTCGGGAGCATACGGAGCAACGATTACTTCCTGTATTAGGAGAGAAAGATCGACTCCGTAATATTCGCCAATATCAAAAATCTCCCGCGAAGTATCAACTGTACCATCCTTTGAAGTAATTGTTAGAACTATTGCTCTGACTTCTCGTTCGTGCTCAAAACTCCTTCGCTTGTGGAGAAAGGGAAAGAGTATATTAGATTCGGGGATAAAGTCTCTCTCATAATCGACATAGCTAACTTTTCCGATAAAGACATCTTCGCGAGTCGTGAAACTCTTTTTGAAAGAACCGAAACTGCTCTTAATAACCTTTGGTGCTAGTTTAGAGACTGAATTGGGCTATTGACAAAGGCACAACGCCATTATCGTGAACTGGTAAACCATTCCACTGCACCAAGAGATTAAACAAAGCCATTGTAAAGCCGACTCGCGTTTTGAAGTAACTCCAACGACGATGCATGACTTTCTTAAAATGACACACGAGCGTCAACATTGATAAAATCGTCTCTATCAACATGCGAGAATTCCACTCTCCACGTCGGCATAGACGCAAGTTGGGAGGAAACCAATCTGCTTTGGCAAACCCTTCATCGGCAAACACAACCATCTGGTCATTAACTCCATCAACGAGGTGTTGAAAGGCACTCCCATCATGTACATTGGCCGTGTCGCAGTCCCAGTTCACAATAAGTCCGAGATGGTTGTGCAGCAGGCAAAGCTTTCCACCTACAATCCATCGTTGATTAGAAATGCCTTTGCGTCCGATTTGACGCTTAGAACGTCCTTCTCGACGCGGGTGAATCAATTCAATGCCGTAAGTGTCAATTACACCGATAAGCGAAGGTGCCGCCATGAACACGTCAATAAGATGTCGATGCCCATCAAACAAGCGGGACAATCGAGTGCGATGGGGTAATCTTGGGAATAAGTGTTTGAAATTGTTTGCTATCCAGCGATAGAAGGCTCGATTGCTCACGCCTTTGAGTGCAAAGAGCATGGCAATAGTAACCACTTCGGACGGATAGAGTTTGGCTTGGCTATGCTTACGATTCTTGCCGTGCTGTGAGAGTTTATCATCAACACAACAAAACAATTCTGTGGTAAAATCTTCTATGGTCATGAGTCTAGATTTCCTCCCGTTATTTGATAACTACCGATACTCAAATTAACGGTAGAATTGAGGAAATCGTCTCATGACCATGATACATTTCGCGCCAAAACAAAGCCGAAATGGAATGTTATGCCCATTAACCTCCAAATTTCAAACTAGCACCATTGGTTAATAGCGATCCCATCTTTTTCTCGAGAATATAATCTCCACATCGCTGCCGATTCATGCAGACTCTCATGCCAGCAACTTATCAGTGTATATCGGGGTAATTTTTTGGTAAAATGCACCCATCCTTGTAAGGAGTCTTCAGATATTTTCCCTGCGTACAATTTAGGACGCAGCTCCCTGTTCATTCTTGAGTAAGAACCCTCAAAAGGGTCGTCAAATTTATCTGCGCGCGCAAAAAACAGGGCACTTCTTTCCAGAAGGGAAACAAACTTGGTAAAGTCTAGGTATCGCCATAAAACTGAATCATCGTGTGGAACCGCATAATCTTCATGTTCCTTGTACATCTATAACCTCGTGCAGAAGTGGAATATTGGAAAGCTTCAATAATTTGAGACTATAGACCATTATCTTACGAAATCTCACAAATGCTATCCGAGACAGGCGAACGCGCAATTGATTTTGTCTCTCAAGTAACACTCGACATTGCACTCCTCTGGAGTGCAGTCGCGAGGAGGGTTCGTGTTCTATTGACATCTCACTCCTCTGGAGTAAAATCATTCTACGAAGGAACGCTTTTTCAAAACCTGTCATAGAGCGAAAAATGAGTGTTGCTTGCTGAAAGAATTATTCCGACAGGGATAATGGCGCGCACCCAAGTGCACTACCAAATCTGAGATTTGTTTTCAACTTGGAAGGTATTTGTCGTGGAGCTGTTCCTTAACAACGCCCTCCGATATCCATTCATCAATCTGCTCGTCTGAATAGCCAATCTCCGATAAAACCTCTCTCGTATCACTTCCAATCTTTGGCATTGGGTGCCCCAATCTGATGGACGAATTATTTAAGTGGGCATACATCGGCGCGGGTGTAAGGTGATGCGTGATACGTAATGCGTAATTCAAAAAATATCAAGTACGATACGCGCCTCGGGGAAATATAGTATTAGCGAAATATCTCTTAAACTTCATTTGAGATTATGAGGCGTTCGACTGTTGTTGGGAGATGACGTTTGCGGTCTCTCTGGCGACTATAATTTCTTCATTGGTTGGTACGACGAGAATCTTTACACGACTATCGTCGGTAGAGATTTCTCCTTCGCCGAGGTGATGCTCATTCTTGTGTGGATCGAGTCGGATACCGCACCACTCTAACCCGTCACAGATAGCCGACCGAGCGGTAACGCTTTTTTCACCTATTCCCCCAGCGAAAGCGATAACATCAACTCCGCCGAGCGCTGCGATGTAGGCACCAACATATTTCTTGACACCGTAAAAATAGGTGTCCATCGCGAGCCGCGCATCGTCGTTTCCGACGTTGGCTGCGGTTTCCACATCGCGCAGATCGCCGCTGACTCCTGAGATACCGAGCAGTCCGGACGCTTGAATTAACTGGCGGCGAATTTCTTCGGTGCTCCACCCTTCTTTATCCATCACATATAGGACGGCGAATGGATCGAGATCGCCGGTCCGCGTCGATTGGAGCACGCCATACTGTGTTGAAACACCCAAAGTCGTATCGATCGATTTTCCACCGCGGATGGCACACAAGGATGAACTTCCACCGAGGTGGCATGAGATTATGCGTAACTTGGGATTTTCCGGCTCCTCAAGTAATTGGGGCACTCGTTCAGAGACGTAACGATGTGACGCACCGTGAAATCCGAAGCGTCTAATTTTATGTTTTTCAGTCCAGGCACGGGGCACGCCGAACTCGTAGGCATAATCGGGAATTGTCTGATGGAACCAGGTTTCAAATACGGCAACTAGCGGAGTGTGAGGGAGGCGTTCTTGAAAACTCCGGATTGACGCGATGTACGCAGGGTTATGAGTCGGTGCAAGGGGAATATACGCTTGCAGTGCCCTAATCACATCGTCGGATATCAGCGCGGAACGCCATATATCCTTGGCAACGATAGTTTTGAAACCCACTCCCGCCAACTCTCTGAAATCTTCTATCACCGATGTCTCATCATCAGTAATCAGATTCATCGCGTGCGCGATAGCGACATCATGGTATTCCGCTTCGATTTCTCCCCGAAACTCAGGTTTTCCCGGAACGGAATGGTTGAACAATGATGGTGGGTTGCCAATCCGTTCTACCATCCCTTTGACAAGAGAGCGTGATGTTTCGACATCGATAATCTGGTATTTGAACGAGGTGCTTCCAACGTTAGCGCAGAGAATTAGCATGTTATATCTTTGCTGAAGAGCCTAAAATCCAAAAAGAAAAAAGCGATGCATCAAGGCATCGCTCTGATTAATCACCGATAAAACAAATTTCGGTACGAAAGCTTGTTTACTGAAGCGACCAGGAGGAATACAAATGGCAGGCTGGAAGATTTCCTCCCACGCCACACCCAAGGTATTCCCTTTGACCGAGCGATCGATATGCAGAATCATCTCAAGTAACACTACGAAGAAACACACCACATGGAGAATCCCTATCGCTCGGCATTCTCTATTCCGCTCTCACTTGGTGCGGTCTTACTCTCCGAGGTTTCCGGCGTTGCGATCTTTCTTGTTTTTCCTGCTGTGGGACTATTCTCGGCTGGCGACTCAAGCGTTTCAGCAAACGTTCGACTTCCTCCTCGTAGGTTTGAAATGGGTCTTCCATTTCAAACGGTTCCTCATGCGTAAAATAGATTTGATGCCAATCAACAATGCACGGCATATTATTTTGAAAAAGGTAGCGCATGACAGCGGAACGTGCTTTCGCGCGTGTGGATTCCGGGGCATTGCGAATCGCGGCGTCAGTTTTCTCCGGCGTTACAAGTTGTACCATTTGCCCTTGGTTTTCCAATTCGTAATAAAGACTCCGGTCCGGATGAAGATGATGGTATTCCAAGTCGAGGCTTTCGAGCCAGGGATCGTTCCAACTTAGTCCTTCGTCTTCCATGAAAGTCTCGAGCAGCCATTTCTTTGCCGCCCAATCAACGCGATCACGCACACTTCGCCAATCTTGTTCAAGGTCGTTCAATACAGATTCCCAGCTTGCCAACACCCAATTCGTGTCGTCGTCTTGCCCCTTCAAAAGTTTCTGTGCAAGTTCCAGATATTTGCGTTGAAGGTCAATCGCCGAGATTGTTTCGCCGGTCTCAAGTTCGACAATCCACCGCAGACTTTGGTCTCGCGAGATGTCTTTCAAGGCACCCACCGGATCGGCTAAAGCAATATTACTCGGTTGATGTCCTCTTTCAATAAGGTCAAGCACCAGCGATGTGGTTCCAACCTTCAGTGCGGTAGCGTATTCGGACATATTTGTGTCCCCAACAAGCAGATGGAGACGTCGATATTTCGTGTAGTCCGATAGCGGCTCATCACGTGTGTTAATGATCGCCCTACTAAACTGGATCCATTCATAGATTTCGGTGACGATATGGTCTGCGCGCTGAGATATTTGAAAGCCGTGAAAAGCATCAGTGCTAGGTTGAATATCCTCGAAATCAAGAATTTCCTCATATCCTCCAACTCTGCCCGCTCCCGCATATATTTGTCTAGTAACGAAAAACGGCATCAGTGCCGGAATGACAACCTTGTAGAATGGAACGTCACGCCGGAGTTGGTAGTTTTCATGACATCCGAAAGTTGCCCCGGTGAAATGGTCGATGTTGTTTTTGAAGAACGAAACTGCCTCATTAAGCCCCAAATCACTCGTGACATGCGTTATCAGGCGCTCAATTGCTTTGTCGTAGGCGACGACCGACAATAGATCAACGCACTCGGGAGTAGCATACTCAAGATGCCCCATGTCTATATAAAGTCGACCACCATTGAAGAGGAAGCCGCCATTACCCGGTGGTTCGCCGTAGTCACGATAGTGTATGTCAGAAATACCCAGTTGTAGCTCGTGGAAGACGTGGTCTCTGACCACTGAGGCGATTCCTTCGGATGAGATATTCAGTTGATTCGCTTCGATCATACATCCGAATTCTGTTTCAATTCCGAAAATGCGCTTGCTCAAAATCTTCCTCGGATGTTTCGGTGTTGGTCATTAAGAATTGTCTCACAACCAATTGGCAGTTAGGTTTTCAATTTCCTCCGACTGGAGTATGCGGAATTTGCTGTTACCTCGGCGCGTGCTATCCAAAACTGCGGCTTCAATCTGTCCCTCTTTCAACTCTTCCTTCAAGACATCGTGCACCTTCGCCCTGTCTACGGGCGGCTCTTCAGATTCATCCGATTCGTCATCCTCCTGTAAGCTTAGATCTCGTCCTGCCGCCCAAATTTCCAAAGCGGTGCGTGCGGTAGAGATGAGTGTTCCATCTCTCGAATTAGAATCAGCCAAATATCGGCGCATCGCATTTTCAATGGCATCGGTGCCTCCAATCAATTGAGCATGGCTATCGGTCGCGACGGCGCCATCGTAGTTTATGGAACTAAACTGATTTTCCCTACCGAGTGTCCCCAATTCAGCCAATAGCATCTTGATGATGGGAGCGGCTCCAAAAATGGATTCAAATGTCTGCTTTATCGCGGGACCAAGAACAAAGTTTGTTAGTCGGTGTAGGGTTACGTCGTCCACCGAGTTTTGAAATCCTTGCACAGAGGCAGTATCCGTTGCCAACATACGCAACTGCTCCATGTAGGCGGGGTGCCCGATTGCGCACAGTGCGGTTCGGTTGTGTACTTCAAAAATCTTACGCTGACCACTTCCGACCGTCAGAAGCAACAACCCATCGTTATAGTTTAGCCCAACGACGGGACTTCCCGGTCGAAGCTGGTCCTCGATGTAATCCCTACGATCATTAATCGCCTCAATCCAGCGATATGGTTCATCTAACATAATCTACGTCAACAAATTCGGTATAGATTTCGCTTAGCTGTTCCTCGGACAGGTCGTGAATACCCTCCCGCGTGATTGTCTTGGCTGTCGGGAAGATGCGGGATTTTGGGTTATATCCACTGGTTGCGACATCGTATTCAGACGCCGTGTCAAGTAGTCTCAACACCGTGCGAGTTGCCTGCTGTTCGTCCATTTCGGCGAGTGGTCCGCCTTCCCAGCGATCCAAGTAGCGCAGAATGCCTCGAATCCAGACCGATCCGGAGCCAGACACAGCAAAATCAGCGTTTTCAAAGTGTGCGCCGAGGGCGTCATAGAAATAAATTTTCCCGCCGTTTTCATCTTCCTGCTGATTCAGGTCGTAGAGTGCGAAGATAGGAATTACTCCGCCAATCCCCTGTAATGCCATTGGCAAGTTTTCGCGAATCAAGCGTGAGAGCATCCTCAACTTTCCTTCCATGCTTAACTCTTGAAGTTGACTTCGACGGAAATACTGAAATGAATGTTCAAGGACTCTCGCCATTTCATAGGCAATAGCTGGGGATCCGGAGATAGCCAGGACGGAATATTCATCTATTGGCAGCACTTTTTCAGCTCGGTCGTACATGACGGATGTGCCAGCCGTTGCTCGCCGATCTCCGGCAATCAGAATACCCTCCAGATAACGCACTGCAATAACAGTTGTTCCCTCCGCTACCTCCAAATGATGCCCAGCAACGCTTCCGGCTGATCCAACAGGCATGTTTTGGGGAGTCAAATCGTCAGCACCGAGTTGGATGTTGCAGTTCCGTGATTTCAAGAGACTGAGGAAGTCCCCTTTGTGGTTCATTACCTATTCCCCTGTCCTCTGGCGATAATTGCGTGACTGGTTTTTCTTGACACGACGCATGCGGTTGAGTAATTCCTTCCTGTCGGGACTGTTCGTGTCCGGGCGTTTTGGCCCCTCATCATCGCCGCCATCGCCAGGTCCAAAAGGCTTCGCGGGCCGCTGTTGTCGGTCTCTCAGGTGCATAAGCACATCTGCTGTCATTATAATTGCCTCCTGTCAATTAAGAAAATCTGTTTTTTTGGTCCCATGATATTTAGAAAATCACCGGGCAACTAGAGCTGGGATACGGGGATTCTATTTTTCGCTTCCGGAGTATCACGCCGCCATTTGCATCACGAGAGGATGTAGGCGCGCTAATTCCGAATGCCCAAATTGTCTACCAAGGATTCTACGGTTGATGAATTGTTCAGGACGCGGTTGTATTCCGCTGCCAGGCTTGGGTCCGCAAGTTGTTTCATGCAAACGGAAACGGGTCTTCCCTTTACATTGAATGTGATGGTATCCCACTGAACGGATCTAACTTCGGCACTAAATTTATTGAGCGACTGTCCACGAAAATACGCCCTAGTGTCCGTCGGGGGATGGTGAATGGCGTGTTCAATCTGCCGGTCTGTAACGACACGGCGCATCAAGCCTTGCGATTGGAGCCCGTAATATAACCCTTTGTCCTGATTGATATTGTGATATTCCAGATCCAGACTTTGTAACCACGGATCGTCCCAACTAATCCCCTCTTCGTCAATGAATGTCTCTAGCAACCACTTCTTTGCAACCCAATCCAAGCTGTCCGTCAAACTCATCGGATCTCTTTCCAGATGATTAAGCACCAACTCCCATTCAGTCAACACCCAGTCGGTATCGGAATCTTGACCTGCAAAATGCCGTCGTGCTAAATCCAGGTATTTTCGTTGCAAATCAACTGCGGAGATTGTATCGCCGTTGCTCAACCTTAATGTCCAGTTGTAAGTTTGATCCCGCGAAATCTCCTTGATTGTCTGAATCGGGTTATCAATGGCAAAGCTAGCAGGGACCCGCCGCTGTTCAATCAGGCTAATCACCAACGCCGTTGTACCGAGTTTGAGTGCGGTCGAATACTCGGACATGTTGGCATCACCCACAATACCGTGAAGTCGGCGATACTTAGCGGCATCCGCGTGCGGTTCGTCGCGTGTGTTCACAATCGGGCGATTGTGCATCGTATCTACGCTAATTTCTACGTGAAAGAAATCTGATCGTTGGGCGAGTTGGAAGAATCCGGCGGAACTAATGCCCGACTCGGTTTCGATGCCGACTTTGCCCGCCCCAGCAAAAATCTGCCGCGTCACAAAGAACGGGATGATGCTTTCTTTCAGGTAATCAAACTCAATCTCCCGCTTCATCAGATAGTTGTCGTGGCAGCCGTAACTGTGTCCATGAAAATCGGTATTGTTTTTATAAAGTAACACCTCTCGTTTCAGTTTTTCGCTGCGACGCGCAGCGCACTGAAACAGGATCCGCTCGCCTGCTTTATCGTGTGCAATCAACTCAAACAAACTTTGGCATTCAGGCGTGGAATATTCCGGATGGGCGTGATCGTTGTATAGACGAGCACCGTTCACAAGAATCATATCACTCTTGATTTCGTTGAAGGGAATGTTGCGCCGACTATCGCGTTCCTGATACTGGCGTTCATCCGGGTGTTCCTGTAACTCACTCGCGCGAAATCCACGATCATCGCGAAACGGATCCTCTCCGTTATAATCCCACAACGGACGAAAGCCGCCTGGTCGATAACTCTTTATGAGTTCGATTGACAACTGAACCGGATCAGCATTTTTCTTGCCTTCAAGCGAAATGCCGTATTCCGTTTCAATTCCTAACAGTCTTTGCATATTTGATCGTACTAGACGGGATGATATGTTGCTGGTTTACCTTGCGTACTTACCTTGATGGGGAAACTCTCACGCCCCGATCAATCGCCCGTGCCCAATAGTGAAAGGTCGAATTGATTCGCTCTTGCGGTCCGAGGGTACCTCACGGGTTTTGCGGTATAACCTCCCCACGGCACAATTGTGAAAAATGTAACCCTCCAACGATACGTATAATATGGTGAAGGCTGGTGGGTAGAAATACGTATGCTTAGGAGTGCGATGCGTCGCGCATGGGGCTAAATCACTTGTCCGGCGGCCTTTCTCGAAGGCGATTTTTCCGGCCGGATTGGAGAAACTTTGACGACATTTTCCGTGTCATAGTCAAGCAATTTTAGCCAGTCCTCAACACTGTCCGTTGAAGGGAAAATATCGCTTTCGCTATACTCTGCGCCAAGCGCATCCATCAAATCCAGTGCCCCAATACCCGTTTCTTCGTCCAAATTATTGATTGCACGTTTAATTGCAGATTCCTTAGCACGCTGTACAATGGATTCGATGATAGCTCCACTGCACAGATTACCGCGATAGAGGACGTCTCGCCGACCATTTCGCAACCCAACTTCCAAAAACTTATTCTCTTCAGTTGGCTGAAACATGTCGTCGGAGACCTGATCTATCAGATTATTGACGGCTGCTTCGAGATTGCCGCCATGAGTTTTAACAATTTCGGGATCGATAGGGAGTTCCGGCGTCAAGTAGATGCGGAAAATGTCTTTCGCGGCCTCCTTATCGGGGCGCGTCACTTTAATTTTTCGATCAATGCGACCGGGACGCAGAATGGCTGGATCAATGAGGTCCGGTCGGTTAGTTGCAAGGATGATGACGATATCTTGAAGTGACTCAATGCCATCCATCTCAGCGCAAAACATGGGAACAACGGTGTTCGCTATGTTGTGAGATCTATAGGATCGACGCGTCCCCAAGATTGACTCGGCTTCGTCAATAAACACAAATGACAGGTAACCATCTTTGCGTTTTTCTCGAGCAATCTGGAAGATCTCACGAACCTTCCGTTCGGATTCTCCCAACCACATATTCAAGATTTCGGGCCCCTTAATGTGGAGGAAACAGCCTTCAACATCGCTTGCGGTTTCCGTTTTTAACCTTTGCGTCAGGTTATGTGCTGTCGCTTTGCCGATTAGTGTTTTGCCACAGCCCGGGGGGCCGTGCAACAGAAATCCCTTGGGTGCGCTATGCTGAAAACTGTCAAATATCTCCGGATGCAGAATCGGGAGTTCAATGGTATCTTTAATAAGATTTAATGTATCATTCAGTCCACCAACCTTCTCCCACGGTATCTCGGGAACTTCCTCCAAGTAGTAGTCTTTTACCTCTTGGGTCTCCAACCGTTCGAGTGCAATTTTAAAGTTCGGGTCGATGCGGACTTCGTCGCCTACTTTCAATTTCTTGTTGGCAAGATCTGTAGACCGTTCCAAAATCACGGCCTGTGTCGCAGGCTCCTGTCCAACGCGCAATCTACCATCCGGCAAGATGTCACCAATTTTCCCTATGGGGCCGGCATCGCTATATCCCAGTTCGCCCACTATGACATAAGCCTCGTTAAGGAGAACGCTGAAGCCGATCTTGAAGGAGTATGGATCCAACCGGGAGTCAAAATTTGCGAGGTAGTCCGAACCACCAACAATTACTCGCGCAATCCCTTTCTTAGGGAATCCCAGGAGTGTGCCTATTCGGTTCGCCGGAGCAGTTAGTTTGTCAACTGTTTCCTGCATCTCGACGATGGCTTGCCGCGCTTCCTGAAACGTCACTTCGTCTTCAATAATCGCACGTCGTAGTTCGTACAGAAGTGAGCGTCGACGATCATTCTCGTGCGTTGTGTAAAGAAGTTGATCGACAAGCATCAAAGCACGTGGTGTGCCTACATCTTCTTCAATTTCATCGGATTCTTCAGCAAAATCGTCATCATATGCATCAAGGCTCTCACTTGATTGCCTTTCAGATTGAGTCGGATTTTTGTTGTCTCGCATCAAACTTCTCCTGACACAATGTAGATTGAGAAACGAGATTAAAGAATTCTGTCCTGTAGGGAGTGCGACTCTCCAATCAAATCGTATCCTGCTTGATTAGAGGATTAACGCTAAAGTTCTATGGAGTTATAGCCGCTTTGTTTCTTCTTTGTGCAATCTACTTAGTTTGTTTAAGTGGCTCGTAGCGCTTTCGTTTCAACGTCGCGATAAAATTTCCGGCTATTTCCGATTTCCCCAAATTTGAATATTGAAGCGGTTCGCCTTATCAAACTGGTAGTAGGTGCATTGGAATCGTAATTTCACTTCCGGATTCATCCGAGGATTAAAGCTATTCTCACCGCTTGGAGAGATTCTGTTGATTCGGTAGGGAGAAAGACAGTCCGAATTTCACTGAGTTTTGGCAATCTGACGATTGATGGGGTAGAGAAAAAGGAGATTTTCATTGGCAGATGTCGAGTTATTCTATCATACTATTTCGGGAATCTCAACGCAAAAAAGGTGACATTTGGTCTCTGGGCGGAAAGCAAATCGACAGTAATCCTCAATGTGTATGCATCTCCTCATGGTCTCCAGCATCCGACTGTTTCCAATCGAGCTCGTTCTCATCCCATTCAAATACCTGCAAGGGTCCAAACTTCAAATTAACGGTTAAACTCTTTGGCGTCGGTGAGCTATCAAATCGATTGAAGTCGCGAATTACGACATAGGTGTGTTGACCATCAGAAATTTCTTTGCAAGAAGCGATGAAATCATTAAGCTTATGGATCGCCCTGCCATTGATTTCTTGAATAACTACCTTTGAATTGCCGCTCCGCTCGCGTATGCCAACCCGTGAAAAGCTACTTCCTGCATCGGCATGCGGGAGATAAACACCTTCCGCTTTGAAGTAGAGCATGCGTCGTAAATCCGGAGTGACATCGTGAAAGATTGAACCGGCAAAGCGAACAAATCGGCGAACCTTTTTGAGTTCAAGGTCCTCGACCGGTATTTTCACAGTCTTCTGTTCGCCGTTGCGGTAAATTTCCAACACGACATCTGCTCCGACACTGTCGTTGAGCATTGCGTCGAACGTATAAAGATCGTCGCGGATGAGATTGTCATTAATTCGATAGATGATATCCGACGCGCGGAGGAGGTTCGCGCCCGTGGTGCGAGGAATAATCGACTCAATCTGGATGACTTTTGGTGTTCCTGATTCAGACGGTCCAATTTCCACGCGCGATGATTCCGGCAATCTAAAATGCTTAATTGCTTCGCCAATAGAGATAAGCTCTAAGTCTACACCAATCTCACCGCGATGGATCGAGGACTTATTCTGAATTCGAGATAATGCATCAATCAAGTATTCGATAGGGAGTTCGAAGCTAGATGTGTCGGTTCCTCTAGCGTGGATGGCAATCACCTCTCCTTTCGTGTTCCACACCGGACTTCCGCTCGACCCACCCGTTCGATCAAAGGTCGTATGAATATAGCTCGAATGCCTATTTCCTTTGTTCACATTAAGGTTGGCGACTTTCCCCTCTTTGATTGAGTATTCCTCTTTATCGTTATTACCGATTAACAACAGTTCATCGCCTAAGGCAAGATTTCGCCATGCTCCAAGCTGCACCGCTTCCAGGGAAAATTCGACTTCGCTAGGGTCTATCTGGTAGAAGCCGAAATCGTGTGTCGGGTCATAATAGAAGACCTTTGCCTCAGTAAAACTTCCGTCGTAAAAATTAATCTTAACGTAAGACGGACTACTACCTGTAACGTGACGGTTAGTAGCTATAAATCCGCGTTCCGCGTCAACAATGAAACCGGTCGCGAAACTAGTTCCCTTTGCTTCGGTCTCGAAGACAACTTCGGATGAAGTTTCCACATTTACCACCATGGGCTTAAATGCAGCAATCTGATCTGTCCAATTATGGGCGGCGTGACTCTTAAGTACAATTCCGTGCGCTAATAAGAGAATCGCGATACACCAAATGGAAATTCCTTTAGCCCGACCAGATTGAAAATGAGTCGTAGCGATGAGCATTAGTGCCTCCAAAATAATGAAGTAAGTTTACGTAGTTGGCCGACGAGACAACCTCGGTAATCACCCTATCGATGCATGGGGCAAGGAATGCAGCAATTGCATGTTTTGGATTGAGATGGTTCATAAACCGAGGCTGAAGTCCGAATACCGTTAGGATTATCAGGGTGATTCATAGAATAACATAACCACTTGGAAATTGGAAAAGTATTTTGAAGGGATTACGATGCTGGTTTCAATGGATTCACGTCCGAAACGACCATTAATCGGAGGATCTAACGATCTCCGCGGCGTTACTCCGAAACAACCCAACGCCTAAGGATGGGAATAGGGACAACCATGAAAATCCAATTGGACTGGAGGGAGATGGGACGTTAAAGCGGACAGGATTGATTGAATGGACGAAACCGATACAAGAAATCTTACAAGAAAAAGCGATTACAATTAGTTTTTACTCACTGTTTTTTTTTGAGGATCTTTTGCATCGTTTGAAGGCACGTTTTTCACAGCTGTCGACTTTTTCTGTGACTCGGCAAGATATTCAAATAGATTGGGTTCATCGGTATCTTCTTCGATGTCAGCGGTTTGACGTGCCGGATCCTCCGACATCGTGACGGGTTGTTTCTCGGTCGACTCTGGTATGTCTTCGGGAGGACGATGGGGAGTCTTGCCTTTTACGGTACCAGTGCCTGCGGGTGGTTGGGCGCGTGTTTCAAGTCGTTCTATACGCTCCAAAACTTGGTGCAGCGTTTTTCGCACCATCATGAGTTGATCCTGGAGGTTTTCCACACGGGCGGTTAGCTGCGAGACCGTGTCAGGCACATCCTCTTGGTGGGTTTCAGGCGCGGGGCGCGAAAACACGTGTTCGTCAGTATTACTCGCGACTTTCGGACTTGGCGAGACGGCCGGAGTTTGAGGGCCCGGGTTGGATTCTTGGGTTGAACCCTTGGTTGGCGTGTCTTCGTGGGAAACATCGAGCAATTTGATTTCATAGACGCCAGAGCCAATTCCTTTTGTTGAAAAGTATGAAACCCTAACGTTTACTTGTTGACCAATCTCCATCTTACCAAGGCGAAGGCTCAAATTCCAGATTACCGCGTCGTTATGCCAAGCAAGTTCCCAACCTGGCCGGCGGTTTAATCCGCGCAGATAGGCAGTAACCAATCCCGTATCGGAAATCTCTTGTACCATCGGCTCGGTGGTTAAAGTTCCGGTAGTTTCGACTGGCTGAAAATGAGCGTCGACCTCCGTGCGCGGCTGTACAATCGACATGGGGATTTCCCCCTGCTCTGCATTCATGGTGGTCATCCATCCAGCGTCGCTTATTCGTTTGCACCCGATATTATAGTGATATTGGACTGCCATTGCCTATGCCCTAGCCGAGAATGTTAACGGCAGATTAAGATTGACTCCCGAATTTGATTCAATCTACTCTATCCGGGTTGAATTCAAGCGATTCTGGATTGAATCTAACGATGGAATGTTTGCTGTATACCGACCTTCGACCGCGAACGATGCGGCACAGAGCGCAAAATTCAATGCCTCCTGTGGTAATTGTGTTTCATAATATTTTATTAGGAATGCCGCAGCAAATACGTCGCCAGCCCCGGTAGGGTCAATTTCGTTCGCCGTATAAGCGTTTGAGTTCAAAACCCTACCGTTTTCATAAAGCGTAGCCCCGCGCTTCCCTTTAGTTAATACCACAATTTTCGTCAATTCAATGTATTTTTCAAGTTCATCGGGATAAGTGCTCAAATCTTCATCACTCAAAATCAGCACGTCGGCGTACGGTAAAATTAGAGTGGCGGAACTCCATCGCTTAGCAATGGCTTGGGAATCGCTTCTACGATGCCGCATCCAGCCTTGCGGGGTGACGCCAATTAGAGAACCGCTAAAACTATGGATACAATCTGGGTCCACTTCGTCCGCAATTGGACACAAATACGCAACTTGAGCTTCACAACAGTCGCCCGTGACATGTTGCGGCTTCAATTTTGCTCCTAGCGCCAAGATCGATTGTTGGCGTTGACCATTCTCGCCATAACGGTTGTCGAAAATTGTAGTGCTGTAGGATTCTTGGTAAGTGATTTCGATACCATCCAACAGCGGATTGCGTCGATCAAAGTCAACTCCCACTGCAGTAATGACACAAGCCTTGAATCCTAAGTTGCGGGCTGTAATTGCCGAATATGCTGCCGATCCGCCAAGCACATACCCGTTGGGAGTAACATCATAGCAAAAATGCCCGATGGCAAGAAAGGTTGAAGTCATTCTCCTTACTGGAATGAACCAACGTGCACGAAGAGATGCATTTTCAGCGATTGTACGGATAAATCCAAGAAAAGTCAAGAAGATTTTGCGCAGTTTAAGGAAGTTGCGTTCAAATCCTGTTTGAAGAGTGGGCAACAAATAGGCATTGGCTTATTGAGACAACCAGCTTTGTCCTGTTTTCTGTTGGTGACTGCTATTCGCCTTGAGCGCGGGAAAGAAGATTGGTGATAGGACTAGAGGACTCCATCGAACTGGGATCTCTATCACGCGCGATTTACTGTCGGAAATTACTGTCAGGACTGTTATCGCCTTAGAATCTCTACCCCACTCGCTAATCACTCGCTTGACCGTTCAGTTGATTGTGCTTGATTCTCAAGGTCAGTTTAGGTTGCCCTTGAGATGAGTCATTTCCCGTTGACGAGTGCCCGCATCTGATGATATAGTGGCGATGCTTTGAACCAGTCGATTTGACCGCATGTCTCAATGGAATCAGGTTTTGAACGAAAGATGGAACGAAAGACGTGTCCACCCTATGTTCTCTCAATCGATCAAGGTACAACCGGTTCCACAGTGCTCTTGGTTGATGCACACGGAGAGATTGTCGGACGTAGCTATCGAGAGTTGAGGCAACACTATCCACGTCCGGGATGGATTGAACAAAATCCTGAGGAGATTTGGGAGCAAACACTCGCCGCCATTCATGAAGTGATTGACAGTTCTAAGATTGCTACTCACGGTATCGCCGCAATTGGCATTACTAATCAACGTGAGACTACCGTTCTCTGGGAGCGGGATACGGGAAAACCGATCTACCCGGGAATTGTGTGGCAGTGCCGACGCACCGTAGACGAATGCAATGAACTGAAGAACCGGGGACTGGAAGAAGATATTCGCGCAAGAACGGGATTGGTACTCGATCCGTATTTCTCAGCGACTAAGATTGCATGGATTCTAAACGGCGTGGATGGCGCCCGCGAGCAGGCAGAGTCCGGTAATCTCGCATTCGGAACGGTGGACACATGGTTACTCTGGAACTTAACCGGCGGTGGGGTTCACGCTACCGATTACACTAATGCGTCGCGCACATTACTGTACAACATCGAAAGGCTTGCATGGGATGATGAACTACTAGAAATTTTCCGTATTCCTTGGCAGATTTTGCCAGAAGTAAGTCGGTCAACACGGGTGTTCGGAGCGGTAATCGATGTTCATCCCGCATTGAACGGCATTGCGATAGCGGCGATTGCCGGCGACCAACAAGCGGCACTGTTTGGACAACTTTGTACAGATCCGGGTATGGCGAAAAACACCTATGGGACAGGCTGTTTTCTCATGCTCAATACCGGCGAGAAGCGCGTTGATTCCGAGGCAGGTTTATTGACGACACTGGCGTGCAGTCTTGACGATCAGCCCGTCTATGCGCTCGAAGGAAGTGTGTTTGTCGCTGGAGCAGCCGTTCAATGGCTCCGGGACGGCATTGAAATTGTCGGTTCAGCAGCCGAAACCGAAGAGATTGCTACTAGTGTCAGCGATAGCGGGGGGGTTGTCGTTGTTCCCGCGTTTACCGGCTTGGGTGCGCCGTATTGGGACCCCAAAGCAAGAGGGGCAATTACCGGTCTCACGCGCGGGACAACGCGCTCCCATATTGTCCGGGCTACGCTGGAGTCTATTGCATTTCAAACCGCTGAACTGGTTGAAGCGATGACGAGAGAATTCGGAATGACGCATTCTCGGCTGCGAGTAGATGGTGGAGCTACCGAAAATGATTTTCTAATGCAGTTTCAAGCCGACATTCTAGACATGGATGTCGAACGACCGCAGCAGATTGAAAGCACGGGGCTAGGAGCGGCTTTTCTCGCGGGATTAACTTGCGGCGTGTGGGGTGAAGTTGAAGAACTTGAATCGAGCCGGAAGGTTGATCGTGTCTTTTCGTCAAATATGAGCGATCCAGAGCGCCGCAGAGCGCTAGCAGTCTGGAAAGAGGCCGTCCGAAGGGTGATGAATTGAATGCATCTGCAATGGAAATACGCACTCATAGTAAATCTGGCAGTGTTAATAGTCCTCGTGGCGTTCTACATCCTCGACGATTTTAGAGCGCAACGAGAATTAAACAGTCTTTACAACACCGGTCTAGAAAGCGGTGCGGACTTTAAGGCGATTACAGAGAAAACAATACGCCCAGCCGTCGTTGATGAAATTGTAAGATGGCAATCATTTAAAAGGGAAGAAATTGAAAAGATTCTTCGGCAGAAAAAAGATGAGCACGGCGATTTGAGCGGCGTCGTGGATATTAATGTTACGCATGGGAACAGTACCGCAATTCAAGCGGCACTTACACCGCGGAAGAACGAAGAAGCGTTCCATATTAACCTCACTCGCGAGGATGTTTTTGACATCGAACGATTTGGTGCAAAACTGTATCCGATAGAAGGAAAGTACGAGACAGCGGTAATTGTCCCTTATCAAGCGGATCTGATTGCACAGACAAGTGACAGGCTTATTTTCAGTGTGGAACTCGCGCACCAGAACGAATTGGATCGAGGTCACATGTCCGAAGTTCTTAGGCGAGAGTTCGCAAATGAGCAAGTTTTTGGTTCCGACTTTCAGGAGATAGAGGTGACGGTAAAAGAAAAGGGGCGGAGATGGCTAGTAACTGATACGAGTAATGCGCAAAGGTATTTGATTTGGCGAAACGAGGACGTACTTGATGTTCATGTAGACAATCCAGTCGGAATCGAGAAAGAAAGTCTCATTGAAGGATATATTCAAGTAATATTTGGCATTCCCGAGATCCCAAGGATGATTCATAACTCTCGTTTGATGCATCTAGCATTGCTTGTTGTCATGAGTAGCCTGCTATTTATCATCGTCAATATTACAACGACCCGGCTTATTATGCGTCCGCTTGAGCAGATGATGCAGATAATAAGGGGTGCGGAGGCGGGCGAACCGGACTCGCTACAACAGTCCTATTCATCGGGTGAAATTGGACGGGTGACCTATAGCCTTGTACGGATGCTTAGACAGTTGAAGGGGGCACACTCAAAACGAATAGCGGCTCTAGAACAGTTCGCGGGTGGAGTTGCCCACGAGATTCGGAATCCACTCAATTCAATCGGTATGACTGCACAGTACCTAAAATCCATCTTCTCACAATCCAAAGTGAGAGAGGAAGATATTGAGGAAGCTAGGGAGCTGTTGGGCATAGTCAATGATGAAATCGGGCAGTTGAAGGACATTACCGATCAGTTCTTGACGTTAAATCGTCCGAAGCATCTCAATTTGGAACCAGCTCAACTCAATGACCTGATAGATCGGGTGTTGGCAGAATTTGCACTTAGTATAAAAGAGCCGAAGATTCATGTTGTGAAAAATTATGACGCTAAACTCACCGCCATCAATCTCGATCCGGCATTGATACGACAGACGTTTTTCAATTTCGTGCAAAACAGCATTCAAGCCATGTCCAAGGGCGGGAGCATCTATATCACTACGCGAATGGACGAGAAAGGCACGGGTCAACGCGTAATCGTGGAAATTCGGGATACGGGCATCGGTATCCCGGAGGAGATTCAGGAGCGAATCTTTGACGCATATTTCACTACGAAGGAAAATGAGGGTGGAATTGGACTTGGACTTGCGCTTGCGCACCAAATAATAACCGCACACCATGGAGAGGTTGAAATGAAAAGCAAGGTTGGAATGGGAACAGCGTTTACAATTGCTTTTCCTGTGCATATTGAGACTTGAGAAGCGATGTCGGTTGCGAGTCACCGATTAACAGTACATTTTATTAGTGAAATCAATTCACGATTACAGACTTAGGTGAGTAAGTTCATACCTTCAACCAAAATCTTGGAGGATCGGAAAATGTCATCAATTCTGATTGTAGACGATGAACACGCACAGCGGACCATATTGCGAAGTGTTCTGAAGCGAGAGGGTTATGAGGTTGAAACAGCAAAGAACCGTTCCGATGCGCTTGAAAAAATGGGAAAAAGATTGTTTGATGTGGTTCTCAGTGATATGCGAATGACCTCACAAATGGAGGGACGCGATCTGCTCAAAGAGATTAAACAGCAAGATTCCGACATACCCGTGCTAATCATGACCGCATATGCGGAAATAGGCGACGCCGTGGACCTTGTAGCACGAGAAGGCGCTTTCTACTACCTCGAGAAGCCGATTGACATTGATGTGCTCAAAAAAGAACTCAAACGTGCGGTGGACTTAAGGGGCGTTCCACCAGTCCGGAATGAAGATGGCAATCAGGCAGTTCCCGGGATAGAATTTGAGACGGTTGTTGGACAAAGTTCACAGATGAAACAGTTATTCAGGATTATGTGTCGTATTATCCATCGCGGCGTAAATCAAGTATTGATTACCGGAGAAACCGGAACGGGTAAAGAGGTGGTTGCAAAAGCGATTCACGAACATGGTAAGCGCAAGGATCATCCGTTTGTCCCGATAAACTGCAACGCCATCCCCGAACTACTTATAGAGAGTGAATTGTTTGGACATGAAAAGGGATCGTTCACGGGTGCCGATCATCAGAAGTTAGGACAGTTTGAGCTTGCGAATGGAGGAACGGTTTTCCTTGATGAAATTGGTGATGTTCCGCTGAACATTCAGAGTAAACTTCTTCGAGTTTTGCAGGAGCGCGAGGTCTCACGTGTAGGCGGCACCAAACCGCTTAAGGTCGATGTTTGCGTGATTGCGGCAACGAACAGAGACTTGAAAGCTGCCTGCGATGCGGGCGAGTTTCGAGACGATCTTTACTTTCGACTTAACGTAATTCCGCTTCATGTTCCTCTGTTAAAGGATCGAAGAGACGACATTCCCATCTTGGTCAATCATTTTTTGAATAAATTCAGTAAAGAGTATCTTGATGCAGAACAGAAATGCGTGACTCCACGGGCGATATCCGCGCTTCGACGGTACGATTGGCCCGGTAATGTTCGTCAACTGGAGAACTATCTACATAGAATATTTGTGCTTTCCGAGAACGAGGCAATCGATCTTGATGATCTTCCTCCCGACGTCTCGGACGGCGCTCCGCATCGGGCAGATTTCCAAGTTGAGATTCCCGAACAGGGCGTATCCCTTGAGGACATCATGAAGGAATATATACAGGTGGCGCTTGCCAAGACGAATGGCAACCAGACAAAAGCGGCGGAACTATTGGGAATCTCACGACGCCGACTTCAGAATCGGATTCAGAATTACGATATCGATAGCCAAGAGTTCAAGAACGGCTAAAGCTGCGCAATTGTTGATAATCTTAGAATAGGGAGATTTTGGATGAACTCACATCAACTTACGCGCTTGTTGTTTTTGATTGTGTTTACCGTGTTGATTACGTGTATTTCCGCATGCAAACAAGTAGTTTCGGTTTTGTCTAGAGGCGCTTTATCGGAGGCGGATGGTGTAACGGACGAGATTTCTATCGGTGTTGTTCTATCTCTGACGGGACCACCCGCCGCTGCGTACGGACTACCCATGCAACGTGGATTCGAGTTGGCTCTTGATGAGATTCACGGTTCACAACTTGGCGCCGAAAGGATAAAACTCATTCCTATAGACGACGGTGGAAGTGTCGAGGGCGCGGTAAAAGCCTACAATGACCTGATTAATATCCACGGGGTTCGCGTTATTTTGGGTCCCGGGTATTCAAACCAAGTGCAAGCGACTTTTCCCATTGCGCAACAAAATGAAGTTGTGGCTATAAGTTCCTTATCCTCGGCCACCGGTTTAGGGTCGATAGGCGATTTTTGCTTCCGTGTCGGTCTTACGAATGATGTACTGATTCCCGATAGCGTTGAGACGACTCGGGCAAAACTGGGCTATCAGAAAGTGGCAACACTTCATGATGAAATCGATTTCTATTCAACCGATAGTAACCGAGTAGTGCGGGAATCACTTCACGCAAATGGCGTACCAATTCTTGCCAGCGAAACCTTCCAAACCAGCGATGCCGACTTTTCCGTGCAGTTGAATCGTATCATGGAATTGAGTCCTGACGCTATTTTTGTTTCCGCGTTGGCGCCGGACATTCCCGAGATAATAATTCAGGGGCGCAACGTCGGCATACCCTATTCCGTGCCGTTTATCGTTCCTTACATGACCAAGGACGAAGTGGAGGCGGCAGGGATCGCTGCCGAGGGTTCAATTTCGTTCACCAGTTGGATCAGCACAGCAAACACGCCCGGTAATGCGGATTTTGTTCGGAATTATCAGTCGAGGTACGGAATTGAGCCGGAGACGTGGGCGGCGCAAACGTATGCCACGCTCTATATTTTGGTTGAGGCGATAATGGATGCTCAACCGATCAATTCAATAGCAATTCGCGATGCCTTGATTAACATTAGTGGTTATGACACGGTGTTGGGGCAGTTCTCGTTTAATGAAAATGGTGATGCTGGTTATGCACCAAAGGTACTGGTTGTCCAAGATGGGGAGCTTGTAGACCTTGGCGATGGTGAATTACATTCGAGTGACGGCATGTAGAAAAAATCCGAACAACTCAAGCGTGAAGATTCCCCTGTTCAGCTCCCGTTGCTAACTTTTTGATGCGACATTCCTTCCTTTTGGGCGTCAAATCTACACACGCCATCTTGATCTGGTTACTGCACACCACTTTGACAGACAAATGGAAGGTACAGTTTATATAATCTTGAAAAAGACAAGATGAAAGAAGGCTCGGCATAAACCATAACCGTGGGCGAGATTTCCTCGTCGGGATTCCTCATATTGTGCAACCTGTGAAGTCTCTATCGCAGTCACTATCTGTTCCTTTGATTCCCGCTGGGGCTCTAATGGGGACGACTCGATGGGGCTCTCCACTAGTCGCGCCGCTGGCGCTTTCAATGGCTAGTACACGCTACAGACTTTAGTTTTGCAAAAAAACCGATCTAAGACTCTGTGATGGCGCAAGGCGAATTAGGCAGTTTGTGGAAGGGATGCGCGAATCTTGATTGGAAGGTAACACGCTGAGATCCTGTCGGTCCTCCAAACCTGTAGGATGAATCAGACGCTTGCGGGAATTTCAGTATCGCGGAAGGCTGGGAGCAATCTCGGATGCCCACCGGTCAATACCACCAACGAGACTTCTAACTCTTTTAAACCCTAGTTGTTGCAAAAGATAAGTTGCGTCCAGACTCCGCATTCCACGATGGCAGTAAATAACAATCTCTACATAAGGATTTAACTCACGAATGCGTCTCGGTAGTTCTGCCAAAGGAATCCATAGCGCTCGATCGAGATGTACTGTACGGTATTCCCATTCGTCTCGAACATCAAGCAAAACTAGTGTTTTCTTCTGATCCATCATGCGTTTCACGGTACGGGGTTCGATGGAGTTTTCCGCGGGATTGAAGGGGAGAATGGCTTCTTCGGTGCTGGGAACTGCGCGAGGTAGGCGTTTCTTGGATGGGAAATTGATATGTGTGTAGAAAAATTCCTGACATGCCTCTTTGATACCCTTCAACATCCCTTGTTACTCCCAGATAAACACGATATTTTTGATTGCCTCAAAGGTTCCCATGCGTGAAGCCCCAATTATAATCGAAAATCTTAAAGAATGTCAAGGTGCTGATTTTATCTAAAATCTCACGCTTATTCCCACAGTTGGAAGAATTGGAAAGAACGGTTCCTCGCTTACATCGCAGTCAAGCAGAACATTTGTGAGGTCATCACGCTCTTCAATGAAAGCGTATTCGTGAACGTTAGATCTGTTGTATAGGTTTAGCGCCTGTAGATACCAAGAGAGTTCCCAGCTATTGCGTGAGCTTGTTTTTGTCAATCGGAAGTCAAGACTGTGAAATGCCGGCAACCGTTCCGAATTGTAATCTCCGAAGTTTCGCTCGCAGACGGATTGACCGTCCAGAAGTTTCACAATTGAATGTCTAAGATTTGTGGTTGGGTTACCGGTATGAAAGCGCCACACGAAATGCAGTTGCCATTCCTGCGAAAGTCGGTAGTTGCCGTTAAGTGCGACGGTATGCGTTTGGTCGAACTCGCGAAAATACTCCGTACCAAATACCGATGGATATACTGAAGTCGAATCTTCCCTAGCTTTTGCTATTGAAAACGCGTATCCGAGACTCCCAGTCAATCTATCGGATATTACTCCGTTCACGAAAAGGTCAATGCCTTTTGCGCTACCCGAATGCGCCGGAGCAATGATTCGCGTTTGCCTACCATAGTCGGGAATGTGCCCAATCAGATTCGACAGATTTTTATAGTAGGCTTCGGCGCGTAGGAGGAATTTATTCGGCAAGACATAATCTCCTCCGATGATATAGTGTATCGCCTGTTCTGCACGACCAATGTCATCAACGCCATCCTCAACGGGAATCGCAATTAAGTCTGTGGGCTGATGATAAAAGCCCCAAGCGGTGCGCAGGACAAGATTCTCAATTGGCCTATATGCCAATGCAATTCGCGGGCTTAGATCATAATTTTGAACATTCAACTGACGGTGATTCTGGAATAGATAACGTGTACCTATGTTGACTCCCAACTTTGGATGAAGTTGCCATTGCTGCTGCAGAAAACCTTTCACGGAGGAACCGTGTGCGTCAACTTTCGCCCATGATTTTCGTTTGAAATCGCATAGCGGACAGCGACTTCGGATGAACTGTGACGTAATCTGTCCGTAGGTTGGAATGGAATAGTTGTAGTCCACTACGGACCAACGCCATTCAAAGCCGGCGCGAAATGTGTGTGTGCTGAGGAATTGTGCGTGAATCTCCGCTTTTGCACCCAAGAATCCTAAATCTCGGGTATCAATACCGTTAACGCCCTCTTGTCGGTCTCGGGTAGCTAAACCATTGAACAGAGAGAGATCGGTCCATGCGTCTCGGTTGAATTGATGCCGCCACTTTGTCCACACCAATGCATTGTGATATAGAGAGTTGAGGTCATTTTCATCGTCCTCTTCATTGATGCGATTTTTGTCCCAAGCGTACAATCCATTTAGCGTTAATATGTCTTGTGATGTCAGGTCGTAAGTGACTTTGCCGTACAAATCTGCGTATTGCGGCTTCAATTCCTCGTCGGCGCCCATCAAAGCAAGGACAACGTCGACGTAACCGCGCCGCGCCGAGAGCAGCCATGATCCGTTTCGAGACAGGGGCCCTTCCAAGAGTGCGTGCGCATTTATCAAATCAACGCCAAGATTTGCGGTGAATTCTTCTCGATTTCCCTCTTTAACATTGATATCAAATACTCCTGACAGCTTGTCACCGTATTCGGCCGGGAAGCCTCCCATTAATAGATCCGCGCGACGTACCAGTCCGATGTCAATTATGGAAACCGCGCCACCGTAATCCTGCAAGTGATATGGATCGTATAACTCCATTCCATCCAGTCTGACCAAGATTTCATCCTTTTCGCCTCCCCGTAGGTTAAAGCGAGCGCTGAACTCGTTGGACACGACACCCGGAACAAAATGTACTGCACGCGCTATGTCGTTGTCAATTAGAGGAAAGGATTCGACATCTCGCTTAGTGAGAGAAACAACTGACGAAGTTTCTCCAAAAATCGAAAATTTTCCCGGAGTAACAATAATCGGGGAGAGTTGGACAGGTTCTGTCGTTTCTTCGTCAGAAACGGCGCCGTACACGGCGAGGAGCGTGAGAAGAACAAGAATGGCTGCGCGAAAGCAAATAGAATTGGGCGACGGCGTCGATGCGGAAGCCATATTGTTCTCCAGTAAATCAGTCATTGACGATTATAGCACGCCCAATCTCTCTCGTCAAATGGGAAGGGCAGTCCGGTCAGGTTTCGCACTTTCAGTAGAAACAACAGTTTTTGTTCATTGTTATGGCTCTCTTGTCAAGTGGAGATGGAACATTGGGGACTATATGGAGCTTAACGCCACCGATAGAACGAATACCATGGCAGCGCAAGGGGAATCTCGCACGAGCGCGACAAACCTCCAGAGAATCAACCCGGTCATTCAAGACATTCTGCTTCCTATGGGATCGGAACTGAACCGAAGGCAAATTTGGCTGTCCCGATTGCCCTTCAATCTCCAAATGTTATGCGCGAGACGTGAGTTTCACGATGATAATTCTACTCCGGAATCTTTCTTGAAACAGGGAGGTGGATGTGTTCGATGGAATTGGGGAAATCACGGTTTGCTTGCCGTACTCAGGCAATAGTCTCAGAATCCCCGCTGCTCGCGGATTGACGTTTTGGCTTGACGATTCGCAAGGGGTTATGTAGAATATGACCAAGGAGGTGGAGATGAAGATGCTAACCTATTGCTCGCGCTTATGTCTCTTAATCTCTTTCTTGAGTGTCCTTTCAGGTTGCGGGATATCCTCCGAAAAGGTCTCGGTAAATCAATATAATGATTTCGGGATTCGATCCGCTGAATCCAAGCTTTGGAACGAGGCAATCTATCGATGGAATCAGGTTCTTAACATCGATCCGCGGAATGCCAAGGCACATAATAATCTCGGTGTAGCCTTTGAGGCCTTGGGAAGGATAGATGAAGCGCTCGAATCATATAAGCGTGCGACAGAATTGGATTCAAACAGCAAATATTACCGGTTTAACTATCGGAAGTGTCGCCTGCAGGTGGAACGCAATAAGAGAGATTCGGTTGCCGCAAGCGACGGAACCGAGGAACCAACGGAGTAGGGTTGTATCCTTTTCAACTTGGAGCTGTGCGTACGTGTATGGGCTTCATAATACTGAAACGAGGACAAAATGGGTTGTCGCTCCGCCTTAATCTTGGTGCTCTTGCTGATCATTAGTGGTTGTGGAAGATCTATATCACGGGTAACGATTCCCATCCAAGTTGATTCTGAAATTGACACCGATCAGTTTTCGAACTTTGCGGTCTTGCCGTTTGTGAAGGACAAAACGAAAGATGAATCAGACAACGTTGATTTAGGAGATGACATTGCGGCTACCATGCGGCGAAGGATTGGGAGACATAAAAACTACAACGTCGTAGGCAGTCAAGAGACAGATCGACTCATGACGGGCGAAACCATTGATACCGACTTCCTCGGCGATATGGATGAACTTACACGGTTGGGCGGTTATTTCGAGGTAGACGGGCTAATCGCAGGTAGCTACAAATATTATACAGTCAACCAACCAAGAACTTATTATGGAGAACATTATTCCCCGACGCGAAGACAGTACGTAATGGCTCATCAAGATTTTATACAGCGGATATACATATTGGCGTTAAAGGTAATAATTGTAGATGTCAATTCGGAGAAGATTGTCTGGGATGAAAAATATGAACGTACCGCAGTCGAAAATCATGTGCTAGGATCTTTTCTTGTTTCGCAGATTACACCGCGGGACACCATCTTGAAATCACTAACCAAGCAAGCCGTCACAGAATTTACGCGCCGGATTGCGCCGCATTATGAGACGGAAGTAAGGTTTCTTGTCAAATAACCAGCTCGAATTCCCTGAAGAGGAATACTTGGAACGTCGTTTAAACGGAGACAGTACGATGAGGAGATTATCAACGGGAATGCGGTCTGGTCGCCGATTCGGAAGTCAACTGGCAGCCCTTCCTCTCGTCCTTCTCTGCATCGTCTGCTTGGATTTTGATCCTCTCGGTTTGCGTGAAGGATGGGCGCAAGGGTTCGGCAAGAACAAAATCACTGATCAAGATTTCAATTGGTTAATCCATCGGACGGAACACTTTGACATATACTATTACCCTGGGGAAGCGCAGCTTGTACCGATCATGGCAGAAATTGCCGAAGAAGCATATGAGAAACATAGTGAAGACTTTGAACACGATATTGCGGATCGAACGCCGCTTATTCTCTATCAGTCGCACAAAGATTTTCAGGAAACGAACATCATTCTCCAAGAACTCCATGAAGGTATAGGCGGATTCGCGGAGATTTTCAAGCGGCGCGTGGTGATTCCATTTACGGGATCCATGGATGCGTTTCGCGAGGTAATTTTTCACGAGTTGGTGCACATCTTTCAATATGACATCATCTACCAGAAACCGGCGGCTCGTATTTATAGCGGAGAATTCCTTTATTCCGCACCGATCTGGTTTATAGAGGGCAGTGCGGACTATTTCGCCGAAGACAACGATGCTATCGGCGAGATGGTGCTGCGAGACGCTAGCGTTCACAATCGCATAGTACCCTTGGTGCATTTACATGACTTTCGAATCCTTGGGGCGCAAGTTTATCTCGGCTATAAGTTGGGGCAACTAGCGATAAAACACTTGGTTGAAACATACGGTCGTGAGAAGGTTGGCGAGATTATGCAGGAGTTGCGACAGAGCCGAACCAAAGATTTGAATGAAGCATTTCAAAATGTGCTGGAGATAAGTCTTGAGGAATTTGACGAGGATTGGCGCCGGACGGTGAAAAAGGAGTATTGGCCCATGATTGAGCACCGGGACTTGCCTGACGCCGTATCCAAGAATTTGACTACAAAATCACGGTACTCACACAACATAAAGCCGGTTTGGTCTCCGAGCGGCGAGCTTATTGCTTATGTTACGGGGAATGAAGGATTTAGCGAAATTGTTCTGATGTCCGGTAAGACGGGCGAGAGAATAGATAGGATTAGCAAGCGATTTTTCGGAAGCAAATATGAAGAAATTCGCAGCGATGGACGGGCGCTTGCGTGGTCGTCGGATGGTGATCGTATCGCATTCATAGGAAAACATCGCGGTTCCGATTACTTTCTTGAGATAAACATCCTAAACAAACGGTTAACTCGCCGCATCAAGCTGGACTTTGACAGAGTTTCTTCACCGTCCTATGATGGTAGCGGCGAGCGAGTCGTTTTTTCAGGCATGAAGGACACACAGACTGATCTTTACATCCTTAAGTGCGCTTCAGGGAAAATAACCCGCCTGACCAATGATCGCTTTAACGATACGCATCCGGCTTGGAATCCAGCGCGTGAAGAGATTATCTATTCGTCTGAGCGGGAAGGAAAGTCTAGGTTAATCGTCATAGATGTTAAACAGCAAACACAACGGCAATTAACCCACGATTCCTATAGCTCTGTGAGTCCAAATTGGTCGTCAAGCGGTGAAGAAGTCATCTTCTGCACCGACATGCGGGGTGTTTATGACATTTATACGATAAAATCTGACGGTTCTGAGTTTACTCGGCTAACTAACATCATGACGGGATGTTTCAATCCCAGTTTTTCGCCGGACCGCAAGAATATCGTGTTCGCGGCATATCAGAATGGCAAACAGGATGTCTGTCTCATGGAGACAGAGAAGGCAGTCAATGAGAAGATAGATATGCCTCCGATGGATTTGCTTCCTACAGTGCTGGAATCCATTGAGGAGCGCGATCATCGGATTGCCAAAAGAAAATACGGTCCGAATGTTGCTCTGGATGCGATTTTTACAGATTTTAACTTGGGTGCAGACGGTCTTCTGCGAAATTCGACGGAGCTTATTGCCAGTGACATGATGGGAAATCATCGCCTAGGGTTAAGCGTGGCAAATCAATCGGGTTACATTGCTCCCGATTTTATTGCGCGTTACGGTTATCTTTCACGCCGTGCCGACATCGGAGCGGCAATATTCAACTACCATCAATATCATGTCTTGGGCTCAACGCGCAATCGATATGGATTGCTGCAGCGAACCACCGGGGCGATGAGTTATTTCAGCTATCCGTTCAACCGCTATAGGCGCATTGATTTTCAGACTTTGTTCTATTCGACGCCGTTCACCTATAACTTCGAAACCGAACGTACTTTCGACAGTGGTCGCGGGATGCTAATGCTTGGCACGGTCACCTTCGTGAACGACACCACAAGGTGGAGAGAGTTTGGTCCGCATACCGGCGTGCGTTACCGGTTCTCGGTAGAAAAATCATTTCGTAACTTGGGGAGCGATCTAAGTCTTGTCAATATCATTTTCGATGGTCGACGGTATCTCAAACTAGGTAGGCGATCGACGTTGGCAACACGCCTATTTTTTGGTGGCAGTTTTGGTGAGGACCAATCTCTGTTTTATCTTGGCGGTATTGATACTCTCCGGGGTTACCGGTATGAAGAACTTGCTGGCACGCGCATGGGATTACTTAATTTCGAGTTGCGCATTCCGTTCATTGACGAACTTCGTTTCGGATGGCCCTTCGCATGGGCGATTGGCGGCATTCGAGGAATCATTTTTGCGGATTTTGGAAGTGTTTGGTCGGATTCCAAATTCAATTCCGATAATAGATACAACGTTTTACGTCGTGAAGGGAACTGGCTCCGTCTGGACGATGTGAATGGCACGATTGGCATCGGACTACGTTTGCAACTGGGGCTGTTTTCACTGGATCTCGCCGCAGCACGGCGTACAGACTTGGCAAGTGTAGATCCGGACGTTAGGTACCACTTCGGATTGGGCCGAGCATTTTAAGGCTTAGAGATTGAAAAGTTTGTTTCAATCTTCAGCTAATGAAAGGAAAAATATGGATTCACGTTTCAAGCGATTGGTTGTTCTCATCGCCATACTTGCAGTAATTGGCGGGTTTATCACTATCCTGGTGAAGATTTACCCGGACCTACTATGGTTTGGGGTTGTAGGCTTTGACTCGGTATACAAAAAGATTCTGCTTACAAAAGTGTTATTAGGGATTGGCATTGGTAGCTTCTTTCTTGTTGTTACTTTGCTCAACGTCTATCTGTTGCATCGATTCACTCCTAGTCGGCTTAGCCCGACGGTTATGGAGAGCATCCCGATAAGAGGAGAGGCGGATTTTGACCTGCGTCGACTAATCTATGGCGTACTAACACTCTTGGCGATAGGATTTAGCGCGTTGATGGGCTATGCCGCGACGGACCGGTGGGAGACTTTTTTACGGTATTCAAATGCCGAAGGGCTCGCATTTCAGAATGCTACACCCCTCTTAGAGCCAGCAAGCCGTGATGAAACCGAGTTTTACATTTCAGAAAAAGAACTAATGGCTAAAGGCATGAAGGTCGGGGACTCGGTAGTGATCCAAGACGCGGGCGAAAGGACGAGTGCAACCATCCATTCCGTTCAGGCTCAAGAGGACGGTGTTGCAAGAATCCAATTGGATAGACCCATAGGATTTGATGTGACGACTAATGCGGCGCTGATGGCGGCGGCACGCGATCCGATTTTTCAGAAGGATGTCAGCTATTATGTTTTCAAAATGCCGATGGAACGCTTCATCATTGGAAATCTGTTTGGACTGTTCATGTTGTTGACCTTCTTCTCTGTCGTCATTTACTTCTTTCACGGTCTACTCATGGGTGAAAACAATCGTCTTTCCCCGCCGCCCCGCGTGAAAAATCACCTCTTGACACTTGGTGCGTTGACACTGATATTCCGCGGCTGGAACTATCGTTTTGCAATGTATGATTTACTGTACACAACGAATGATGTTGTCCGCGGCGGCGGTGGCTACGCCGCAATACACGCCCGTCTACCCTTATTGAAAATCCTCTTGGTACTCTCGCTCATTTGCGCCGCGGCTTTTCTTGTTAGCATTTTTCTAAAGCGACTCAGATATGCTCTCGGAGCATTTGGAATCTTTCTGATTGTTGGTCTGATTGGGCAAGTCTATCCGGCTATTGTGCAGAAATGGCGTGTAGAACCGAACAAACAGGAACTTGAGACAGAATACATCAACTACAATATCAAGGCAACACTGCATAGCTACAATCTGGAAGAGAACACGGTTACTGAAGAGGAGTATCCCTTGACTGGTGAACTCTCGTACGATAGCGTTAGAAACGAGGAAAATGCAGCGGTATTGAACAGCGTTCGGCTATGGGATGAACGCCCCATTCAACGGACTTTCCGACAATTGCAGGAGTTACGATCACAGTACGATTTTCATGGTGTAGACATCGATCGGTACGCAGTAGACGGTTCGCCGCGTCAAGTGATGTTATCCGTACGAGAATTGAATATAAACGAACTTCCGCACGCCGTGCGGAACGATTGGTTTAAGCGCACCTATGTTTACACGCATGGGTACGGGGCTGTGATGAGTCCCGTTAACGAGATTCTTGATGGAAAACCGAAAATGTACGTTCGGGATATCGATCCGGTTGATTATGAACCCGAGTGGGATTTTCGATTCGGCGAAAACCCGGGACCTCGAATCTACTACGGAGAACGCACAAATCATTATGTCATAGCGCATCCGGAGCGTACTGAAGAATTGGAATTTGATTACCCGACATCATTTGGTGAAGATTTTGCCAAATACTCGTATCAAGGAAAGGGAGGTGTTAAACTCTCCACCTTCTGGCGCAGGTTTGTGTACATGCTGAAGTTTGGTAATGAGTTCAAGTTCGTTCTTCCGGGTCCGATCGAGTCTAGCAGTCGAGTGCTCTATCATCGCAACATCAAGGAACGCGTCCACAAGGTAGCTCCCTTCCTCCGATACGATGGAGATCCATACGCAATCATCCATGACGGCAGATTGGTGTGGATGCTTGACGCATATACGACCACGCATCGATATCCGTATGCAGCACCGATGCAACACGCACTACGCGCAGAAATTGGCGCACAACGCGGCAGACGGGTTGCCGGTCGAATTCAGGGCGGCGAGAAACCTTGGGGGAATTACATTCGTAATGCGGTAAAGGTTGTAGTTGATGCTTATGACGGAAGCATAGAATTCTATGTCATTGAGCGGGAAAAAGATCCGATTGTCGAGTGCTATCGCAGTATTTTTCCCGATTTATTCAAGCCATTCGACATGATGCCGGAAGCACTCAAAAAGCATATCCGCTACCCGACCACAATGTTTCTCATTCAGGCGCGGATGTATCAGGATTATCACATGACAGATCCGGTTACATTCTATGCAAGTGAAGATCAATGGGAAATTGGGAAGGAACTTTATGACAATACGGAACGTCAGCGCTCCCAACAAGCAACGCCGGTGCCAACATCTCCGTTTGCGCCGCGTCAGGCGAGCCTGCCTGAAACTGTCACAAACGTCCAAGAGGTCGCGCCCTATTATGTAATCATTAAATTGCCGGGAGAGGAACGGGCTGAATTCATGCTCATGTTGCCGTTTACACCCAAGAACAAGCCAAACCTTACCGCTTGGTTTGCCGCCCGATGCGACCTTCCACAGTATGGCCAATTGTTAGTTTATCGGTTTCCGAAGGGGAAGCTCGCACCCGGACCGATGCAGATGGAAAACTTTATCAGCCAAGAGCCTGAAATCTCCCAGCAGATTTCGTTGTGGGATAGTCAGGGTTCGCGCGTGCTACGAGGTAATCTGTTGATTATTCCGATGAACGAATCCATCTTATATGTAGAACCCATCTATATTCAGTCGGAGGATGCAGAAACTGCAATTCCCGAATTGCGGCGGGTGGTCATCGGATATAAAGAGAACGTAGCGTGGGGCAAAAGCCTTGATGAAGCGCTGATTAACATGTTCGGAAAGAGTGTTGCGTCCGCTACGGGCAGTCGCGCCAATGTTGAGGTCGGTTCCAACATCATGCGTACAGACGCGCCAACGTCCGGTAAAACCTCCTTTCGCGATTTGGCGAGCTTGGCGACCCAACACTTTGAATCAGCGCAGAAGGCTCAACGAGGCGGAAATTGGTCGGACTATGGCAGACATCTTAATCAATTGGAGCAAACTTTGAAGCAACTGGAAGCTAATACACGGGAAGGAGGTGAATAACATGGGATTGGATTGGAAACCGCGCCATCGGGATACGCTTATCGGGGACATTCCTTGGTTGGCACGAATTACCGATAAGGCTAACGCAAAGTTGGCCGGTACAATCGGCGATTACATCTACCCGTGACCGCAAGACAAAAAGTTCCTGGAGGAACATAAGGTCAGTGCTGAAGCATTCGTTGAAATGGTGAAAAACAATCCTTCGGACGATGAGATGATTGCAGCGATGAAGTCGCTCAACAAACCGTCGAAGAAGCGCAAGTCAAAGAGCCGAAAATCCTGATGGGACAGTTGTGATGCGTGAAAGTTTGCAATAGGGGTCCAACGAAGAAGATTAGGTCGTTTTTCATTTACTCGACTAATCCAATTTCGTGCGCTGTCTCTCCTACTTCATGCATTACGACTCTCCTATTCTATAGGAGATTCTATTATTGGAATTAGAAAATTTCCGCGATCAGTTGGACGAGATTGACAATCGAATATTGTCACTGCTACACAGTCGGGCCGAGGTGGTAAGGGAAGTTGGGCAAATCAAAGCGAAAGCGGGCGTGGAAAACGTCTATGTTCCTCACCGAGAGACTGAGATTCTTGCTCGGTTGCGGGCAAAGAATCGCAACTACTTTCCCGCAGATGCATTGGACACAATCTTCTCCGAGATAATCTCCGCATGTCGATCTTTGGAGAAACGTCTACGTGTAGCTTTTCTAGGTCCCGCAGGGAGCTTCGGTCATGAGGCAGCTCTTCGACATTTTGGCTCGTCGGTTGAATTCACTCCAATAATGGATCAAACCGATGTATTTGCGGAGGTTGAATCGGGTGGAGCGGATTACGGCGTCGTCGCGATAGAGAACTCATCAAGGGGGACTGTTCGGGACGTTCTAGAGATGTTTGAAGTTACCACGCTGCAAATCTGCGCAGAGGTTTTTTTGCCGATTGACCAGAATCTACTTTCAAGTGCCCCAAGGGAGAATATCACTAAAGTTTATTCGCACCCGCAGCCGTTTGCTCAATGCCGAGAGTGGTTGCGTCAAAATCTGAGGGGTGTACGGCAGTTTGAAGTCGCAAGCACATCGGAAGCAGCACACGTAGCCGCGGAGGAGGAAGGCGCCGCGGCTATAGCCAGCAAACTCGCGGCTGAAATCTACGGGTTACAAATTGTCGATGAGTCTATCATGGACAATTCGGATAATATAACCCGCTTCCTAGTAATTGGGCGCCATATTGCAAAGAGAAGCGGCCGAGATCGGACATCAATTTTTATTGCCATCCAAGATAAAGTTGGGGCTCTCTACGAAGTCCTGACGGCTCTTCAGAAGCACCAAATCAACATGAGCAAGATTGAATCAATGCCAGCCCAGACAAAGCCGTGGGAGTATGTTTTTTATGTTGATTTGGATGGACATGTCGAAGACGCTAACGTGCAGTCAGCACTGCCAGAGCTTGAGGAGATGTGTATGCATGTCAAGATGCTAGGTTCCTATGCACGCGGCGCATCGCTGCAGGACAAATCAGTCTAGCCTCATCGAAGTAAAATCTCTACTTCCACCTACGACAGGACTGCCTGATTCTTGAGCGCCGAAAGACTGCACGACCTCCAACTAGGTCGTGATGTAACAACTCGATATTCCCCGCCGCGCAGAAAATTCTAACCAATTAGATTTTGTCCTTATCCTAAATCATCCTATTCTCACGCATTGTAAAACCACGCCGCTAGTGCCATTGCGTTTACTAAGCAGTGGGTAATGATTGAGGGGATCAATGAGCGCGTATGAAAAAACAGTAATGATACAGTTACGCCAAACACAAACGATGGTATGAATTGAATTGCACCTGCGTGGAACACGGCATATAAAAGGGAACTTAGTATGATGCCCTTAAAATGACCAAATCTACGGGCGAAAGCGAGGTATCCTATTCCTCTGAAGAACACCTCGTAAGCAAACGGTGTAAGAACTATTGACACGAACGCGATGAGAATTAAGGAAGCGTCATAATCATCGGGAAAGTATGCGGATTCTTGATTGCGTTCCCATTGAAGGAGATTTTCTAAGGTAGTAAAGGATGTCCAATGACTAACTTGCGAAAAAACGTGGACGGTAGATTCGGAGAAGAGGAATAGCAGTGGCGCGAGTATTAGCGGAAGGGCGATGTGCCGAAAACTGAACGCGAAACGAAGGCCTATCGACCTGAGGCACCGGAGATATCGGGCCGTGACACAGTGGAAACATAACCAGATGAGCGCATTTGCAGCAATCAGTTCGACTATCCAAAGTTGGGAAGATGAGAGTGTTGTGATATCAACTACTTCGGTGAGTAAGTCCGAACCGTCTCTAATTAGCAATGTCAGATAGAGACACAGTCTGTGAACTAGGAGTGTAGCCAAAGAAATAACCATAACGTCCGACGGTTGAGGGTTCCCGTGCAGCCGTAGAACCGTTTCTTCTCTGGTATAAAGTCGTTCGCATTGTGTGCACCTGCGAGATAAATCCGTGTTTTCATGGGTGCATGCCGGGCAGTACCAAATCAGTTTTGGTTCAATTCGCCAGAAGTATATCGGAAAAAATGCCTCTGGCATGAGTATCGTACCGAGAGCCCAATACAGAGGTTGCCCCCGAAGCTTCGCATCCTTGTACACCCAAAGCGCCGTACCAATGTGGATTACGCCGAGCAGGACCAATAGGTAGATCTGATGTGCTGGCAATCAGTGTCCCCTTCCGATTCAATCTTCATTCGTTTCTCAACTCGAGAAAGAGTTGGGAATACCCGTCCTGAATCTGTCCTTTTAGAAATTGTTTTAGTGGCCAACGAAAGTTGATTCGTGCCTTGCGCCCGCCACGGAAACAGGGTTGTAGCCTTTCCTGGCGACGAAACGTCCTACACCTCAATTGGTGTGCCAGAAGATTACAGTGTGTTTGGAGTGAGAAGTTTCGACTCCAGTGCGCCGATGAACTGAGAATGTTTCACCCGGTGGAAGCACAAAGTACCACACACCGCCAATGGAAAGGGTGCCCATGGGAAAGGGCAGAATTTCTGACGGCTCCGTTGTTTGCTTGTAGTAACCACTCGCAATATCGAGAATAGGGTGCTTGCTTCGACATTAGTTTCGTAGACCTTGATTGATTGATGCCCGACGGAGCAGAGGCGTCAAGTGTGTGCGTTTTGAACGGTTTGGCGGAAAAGTTCTGCCCGTGATCCAGTGTTTTCCCCGTTGAGAAGCGAGTGGTAGTCCCGGTTAATTCTACAACCCAGACAAGGTCATGAAATGCTTAGTCCGTTATTTTTCATTTGGATCTGGTTCCGTGTTTCAAGGAATAGTGCCAATAACTGAATATTGACGGCACAGATTCATATCGCTGGCGACATACAAAGTCATTTTAACGATTTCGCAAATTTGGGTCAACAGAAATGCGTGTCGAGACGGCGGCGCCAACGCCCAGTTTGTACTTGCAATCAGCTCTACTAGTGTGTTAGTATTTTCAGAGGATTGTAATCCACTAAATCCATAATCCGTCAATTGCCCTCCTTTCGACGATATGTCCGATGGACAGCCACCAATTTATCTCTGTACGAGAAAATATCCAAAGCGTTCAGGATCGAATTTCATCAACTGCACAACGTGTCGGGCGGGATTCAGATTCGATAAAGCTTATAGCCATTTCCAAAACCAAGCCTGTGAGCCTGATTGTGGAAGCTATTGACGCGGGCATTACGGACATAGGTGAGAATCGTGTACAAGAAGCGAAAGGCAAGCGTTCTCATGTTGATCGCCCAGTAGGCTGGCATCTCGTGGGACATCTGCAAACCAACAAGGTTAAACAGGCGTTGAAAATATTTGATTTGATTCACTCAGTAGACAGCATCCGACTTCTCGCTGAAATAGAACGCCAATCTTGCCGATTGAATCGGCGAACAGACGCGTTAGTTGAAGTCAATACCTCCGGTGAAGAAAGCAAGTACGGTCTGCAACCCAATGAAGTGCTAAGTTTCATGGAATCCGCTCCGAAGTATTCGCATGTTCGCATAATGGGACTTATGACCGTAGGAGCATTTATTCCTGACCCGGAGGAGGTTCGTCCGTCGTTTTCGTTGCTTAGAAATCTCAAGGAAACCATTGACAGTCACGAATATCCAAATGTCGAGATGGAATATCTTTCGATGGGAATGACGAACGACTTTGAGGTCGCAATAGAAGAAGGGGCAAACATGGTCAGAATCGGTTCTGCCATCTTTGGCGAGCACACCTAGATGCGCGGGAGGGTAGGCATTGGACAGAGACTTTCGATTAGGAATCATTGGCGTCGGGGGCATGGGAGAGGCAATTCTCCGCGGAATAGTCGATAATTTGCTAGGTATCCATCAGATTTGGGTGAGCGACATCATAGAGGAAAGGGTTGATTCTCTGTGTGCCGAGTTACAGGTCAACAAATCGGAGAGTATTTCGAATCTCGTAGAAAATGTCGACTGCGTGCTTTACGCAGCAAAACCGGGGAATGTGTCGGCAATTCTGCCTGAAATTGCTTCTGTTCTCCATTCCTCGTCACAATGGTTGCTTTCGATCGCAGCTGGGGTGCCGACCACGACGTTTGAATCTTATTTTTCTTCACCCACATCTGTTGTGCGTGTAATGCCGAATCTTGCAGTCGCCGCCAAGGCGGCAATTAGTGTAATCGCGAGAGGCAACGCGGCTTCAGATGAGCACGTTTCAATCGCTGAAACGTTGTTTAATTCTCTTGGAAGCTCGATGGTACGTGAGGAAAAAATCCTGGATGCCGTGACAGCGCTCAGCGGCAGTGGTCCCGCTTTTGTATTTCTGTTCATTGAGGCGTTCGCCGATGCCGGAGTCCATATAGGGCTGACGCGCGAGGATGCATATCAACTCGCCGTGCACACCGCCCTCGGTGCTAGCAAAGTGTTGGACGAATCGGACGCGCATCCCGCTGTTCTTAAAAACCTTGTAACAACTCCAGCCGGGACAACTGCGGCTGGTTTGCATGAGCTGGAACGTGGAGGTTTACGTGCAGCGATGACCGAGGCGATAATGGCTGCACGGCGCCGCGCGGAAGAACTGGCGAATTCTTGAGGAGCATAACAAGTCATTAAGAATGGGAAATATCCTGATTCCGGTAATCCTTGAAGCGATTCGGATTTACACTTGGATTGTCATCGCGAACGCGGTGCTATCATGGTTTATTGGTGGAATTCGAAACATGACAATTCGAAGGATTTATTGGATAACCAATGCGCTCGTAGACCCTTTATTGGCGCCGTTGCGCAATGTATTGTCCCCCATGACACGGAATTTCGGAATCGATATCTCTCCGATAATTTTAATCGTTTTTCTGCACATCCTCGAGCGGATGATAATAACGACATTGCTATAGCGGAAGGCACAAAGGAATTGTCCGGAAGTAAAGTTCAACAATTGTCGGAATTGATGCCTTGTGACGCATCAGGCGGCGGAGGCGTTCAACTTAGTGACGAAGTCGCACCATGCAGGCGGAATAAATCTGTGATCTTGGTTGGCATGGTTAGTGCTGTGAAAGCAGGAAGACATTAATGCTCCCACCTAAGTTCCGGTCACTTTACCCTCTCATGATGGTAGCGGCGCCTAGTTTTGCGCTCGATCAGCTGACAAAGTGGATTGTTGAACAAAACATCAGACGAGGAAGTTGGTACGTCATTATTGATGGAATATTTAATCTGAGGCATGATAGAAATAGTGGCGCCGCTTTTGGAATAATGCCGGGGCAGAATGCACTGCTAATCGTTATTACAATTGTGGCTATTGGTTTCATATTCTTTTACTACCGCCAGTTTCAGACAAATCTTTGGATGAGAATTGCGCTCGGGTTTCTTCTGGGTGGAGCGTTAGGGAATTTCGTTGATCGGCTTCGTCTAGGCGAGGTGGTCGATTTCATACAAATAGGAATTCAAAAAGCAGGGCTCTGGTGGCCAACGTTTAACGTCGCAGATGTTTGCATTTGCATTGGGGCAGGCATGTTGATAATCCACCTACTCCGAACTCGAGGGGATGATGACACTTCGAAGCAGAGTAACGACTAATCTGGTATGCGGCTTCCTCATGTGTTGCTTTATAATACCGATGAGCGTTGCCGCCCAGTACCGCGGATCATCGGAAGGCACGCGACCGACCCAACGGGGAAAGCATGAGGAACCGTACCATGAGAGTGCACTACGTCGATTTGAAATTGTTACCTTTGTCTCTCTACCGTTTACCGCCATCCACAGTTTTCTTGTGGTCCGCGGTGTTGAGATGGTCCGACAGAATGTGATCGCGCCCGAACTCTCAAGCTCGCATTTCGGGGTGATAGGTGCTTCTGCTGTTTCCTTTGCACTCTTCATTGGCTTTTGGGATTGGCTGCATACTCGTGATTCAGACTCGTCAGAGCAGTTAATTCCATCTGGTCCCACCCGTGAACTGCCGAAACGAAAGGTTGGACATGCGGGATGGGATATTAAAGAACCATCAAGTTTTTTTTTCCCAGTTGTTCAGATTCGGTTTTGATTCGGTATAAGGCGAATCCTTTTACCAAACGTTCTGTAACGAATTGTCCGATAATTTTCGCCCTAGGAAAGTTTTGTTAGAATGATGTTAGCCTTCTAGTTGCAGGTTTGCGACCGACACATGGCGGTATTAGAGATTCAAACCGGTGACATCCCTATACTTCGACAAAAAGCCAAGCCGGTTACACACGTTGATAACAATTTACTCCGGCTCATCGAGGATATGTTTGAAACAATGGCAGCCGCCTGCGGAATCGGTCTCGCGGCACCGCAGATTGGGGTGCCCAAGCAGATAATTGTCGTGGACATTTCTCAGCACTTTTCGGACTGTCCGCCTTTTGCGTTGATAAACCCTGTGATAACGGAGGCGAGTGGTGAGGAATTAGCCGAGGAAGGTTGTTTGAGTTTACCCGGTCTTCGAGGTGAAGTTCGACGCGCCGCTTCGGTGATCGTTCAGGCTCTTCTCCCAAATGAGAAAGAGACAGAATTGCGCGGAAACCATTTGATGGCTAGAGTTCTGCAACATGAAATCGACCATCTTAATGGAATACTTTTTATTGATCTACTGAAGCCGGAAGACCAGATACTGCTTGAGGAAGAGGAGACAAAGGAAGCGAGCAAATGAATTCATGCAGTTGAAAAGGGCTTCATTTGCTTGACAGTATCGTGTAATGCGAATTGTTTTTATGGGCACGAGCGAGTTTTCCGTTCCCAGTCTTCAAGCGCTGATAGCGCAGAATTTCGATATCATGGGTGTGGTCACACAGCCTGACCGACCATCTGGTAGAGGCAAAAGGTTGGTACCGTCACCCGTTAAGATCACAGCTTCACGGCACAACCTGCGGGTCTACCAACCTGAAAGAGTAAGGCAACCCGATTTCATTCGTACGCTTAGGGAACTCCAGCCGGAGGCAATCGTGGTGGTCGCCTTTGGCCAGATAATTCCCAAGACGGTGTTAGACTTGCCTCCTTGCGGTTGTATAAATGTCCACCCCTCTTTGTTGCCCATGTATCGTGGTGCAGCTCCAATTCAGTGGGCCTTAATCAATGGCGAAGAGGAAACCGGCGTCACAATCATGCTTCTTGACGAGACTGAGGACACGGGCGATATCATCCTTCAGCGGCGTGTCAGCATTGCCCTGGAGGATAACGCCGCGACGCTCTCCGATCGATTAGCATCTACTGCGGCCACCTTGTTGGTTGAGGTACTCGAATCAAGCCCTAAAAACGCCCCGCCACCGCACACTCCGCAGAATCACGACCAAGCCACACATGCCCCCAAACTCACCAAAGAAAGAGGACAAATCAACTGGGAAGTCTCAGCGAATAAGATTTGCAATCTGGTTCGCGGTACTGCAATTTGGCCCGGAGCGCATACATTCTTGAATGGTGAACTTCGCCTAAAGATTCTGGCGTGTCATGTGATGATCGATGTGCCAGAAATAAATGTGGCACCGGGTTACAGTGTTGTTACACCGCAACGCGATTTGATTGTCGGGACAGGCGCGGGGATTTTACGAGTCACGCGGGTGCAGCCCGCCAACAAGCAAATTATGGACGCCGACGAATTCATCAACGGCTATCGAGTGAAAACTGGTGCCCGCTTTGTGCATCAAATTGAGGACAGTTAACTCGGCACTGACGAACCAATCATGAACTCTACTCTAGCTGCCATAATCAGATTTGCTGTTCTGTATTTGGCTACAATCGCGATATTTGGGCTGGTAGTGGTATTCCTTGTTATTCCTTGGTCCGTGCGTTCAGAGGATGTTGAAGTTCCAGATATGGTAGGTGAGAGCTACGATCAAGCGGTTACATTACTATATAATGCGGGTTTACTGGTAGCCGATGACATTGAGACAAAAGCTAGTTCTGATATTCCGAAGGGTTTTGTCCTCGAACAATCACCTCCCGCAGACTTCAAAGTCAAACGAAATAAGCCAGTACAACTCACGTTGAGTATCGGCGATCAGATGGTAGAGGTGCCGGACACCACGGGAAAATCCCTGAAAGCTGTAGAAAAGATATTAAGGGAATCCGGGCTTCGTCGCGGTCGTGTTGCGGAAGTGCACTCCGATGAATATGCGGTTGCGGGTGCGGTAATTGCTCAAACCCCCTTAAGCGGGACCATGCACCAACAGGGCGCAGCAGTTCACTTGCTGTTAAGCCTTGGAAAGCGATCTAGAGTGATATTGATGCCGGATTTGCGTGGAGAACTGATTGATGAAGTGCGGTCTATGCTCAAGTCTGGCGGATTGGAGATTGGTGACGAGAGCTATAAGTCCGCGCCCGAAATACCGCAAGGTTCAATAATTAGTCATTTTCCAGTCGCCGGAGAACTCGTGCACGTTGGTCAAGTCGTGTCGCTTGAAATCAGCGGTTCCGTAAAGACTCAAACCGATAGAGGTCGTCTCATTTCGCTCCGATATCGTGCTTCAAAAGGTGGTGGTCTTCCGAGGCATGTGCGAATTGTTGTTGAAGACGCACGTAATATTCTTACTGTTGTTGATAGTCATTATGACCCGGGGGCGTTAATCGAGCGACCACCACTCCGTGTTTTTGGCGATGCAACGATGACTATCTACGAGGACGGCGTTGAGGTTCAGAAGAAGGAGTTGTAGTGTTGGATCGGGAGGTTAAAATTGCGCCATCAGTTCTTGCGTCCGATTTTGGTCGACTTGCCGATGAAGTCTGCCGCGTTGTGGAAGCCGGGGCAGATCTCATTCACTTCGACGTGATGGACGGTCATTTTGTACGCAACCTAACAATGGGGCCTCAGTTAATAAAATCTATCAAGCGGTATACGGATTGTCCTTTCGATGTGCATCTTATGATTGCGCATCCGCAGAATTACATTAACGATTTTGCGGACGCAGGTGCTGATTTCATTACTTTTCACATCGAAATTGAGGACTCGGTCGAAAGTGCAATACACTTGATCAGGGCTCGACGGATCAATGCCGGAATTGCCATCCGACCAAAAACTCCTATTTCGGCTCTATTTCCTTATCTTTCGGATGTCGATCTAGTATTGCCAATGAGTGTGGAACCCGGGTTCGGCGGACAGAAGTTCATCATGAGCACTTTGGAAAAGATTGATAGTTTGCACGAGAAAATTTTGGAATCGGATTGTGATGTCTTGATTGAGGTGGATGGAGGGATAAATTTAGAAACAGCGCCACTGGTAGTAGATAGAGGCGCAACGGTTTTGGTTGCGGGTACAGCGATTTTCAATAGCGAGAATCCAAAAGAGACGATTCGTGAATTGCGCGGAGGTGTACGCTAGAGGAAGCTTAACAATATTCCGGATGGCGGGAATACAGAGTAAGAACGTTCGTGTAGACTTGAATTAAGATGTTTGTGTAGTGGAAGATTACCGGAATAGGGTCGGTTTGCACTATTCCCTCACATTACGGTGGGATTATGGAGGCAAGATGACACAATTATATGATGAGTTGAAAGCATCACCTCGCGTGCTTCTTGGACCCGGTCCGAGCGATGCAAATCCGCGGGTGCTGAAAGCAATGACCACTCCGATGTTAGGATACCTTGATGGGGAATTCATCCAAATATTGGATGAAACCGTTAGTCTTCTTCGTAAGGTGTTTGGCACCGAGAACAAACTCACACTGCCTGTTTCCGGGACTGGTACTGCCGGGATGGAAGCCGCGCTCTGCAACGTGATTGAACCGGGTGACCCAGTTGTAGTAGGCATTAACGGTTATTTTGGTGGCCGGATAGCAGACATTGTTCAACGGTGTGGTGGCGTAGTGACCGCTGTAGAAGCGCCTTGGGGTTCGGCTATTCCGGCGGAAGACGTGGCTGCCGCGGTAGAAAGCGCCAATCCGAAGTTAGTTGCCATCATCCACGCAGAGACCTCCACGGGGGTTCTTCAACCGCTTGATGACATCAGTCAAATCGTAGGTGGTAGCGGTGCGTTGTTCCTCGCGGATTGCGTAACCTCCTTGGGTGGACAACCGGTGGATTTGGAGCGTCGTGGGATTGATATTGCCTACAGCGGGACTCAGAAGTGCCTTGGGGGGCCGCCGGGACTGTCGCCCATCAGCTTTAGCGATAGAGCGGTTGAGACGATTCACAATCGAGCCAGTAAGGTGCAGAGTTTCTATCTTGATATGACATTGCTTGAAGCCTACTGGAGCGGCGAAGTGAGAAATTATCACCACACTGTTTCCATGTCTATGATTTATGCGTTACATGAGTCGCTCCGTGTAGTGCTAGAGGAAGGTCTGGAAGTACGATACAAACGTCACGAGCGTAACACCACAGCGCTCATCGCCGGTGCAACAGCAATAGGCCTCAAACCCATTGTACAAGAGGGCTTTCGGGCTCCCATGCTAACGACCATCAATATCCCGAACGGCATTGATGATTTGGGAATTCGAAATCGCTTGATTGAAGATTTCGGTATCGAAATCGGCGGTGGATTAGGAATATTCAAAGGCAAGGCTTGGAGAATCGGCTTAATGGGCGAGTCTTCGACGCAAAGGAACGTTTTACTGGTCTTGAGCGCTTTGGAGAAACTCCTTGCCGAGGCTGGTCATGACCTCGAAGCTGGCGCCGGCGCGCGTGCGGCATCAGAGGTTTATGCCCAAGCGTAGAGATGAAATGTTGATTACATTAGTTTGCAGACGGCGTTTGGTAATCCCGTCCCGACGTCTGGATCGTGCCGTGTAGGAGCGCGTGTTATTCAATATTGAGAGTGTCCCACACTGTCTACCTTCAGCCCAAACAAGCTGGAGCGTGTCTTCTAAACCTCACTTTTCCAGTTGCGTCTAAATGATGCGATCCCAAGTGAACGAATAATAGCTGCATTTCAGATTCGCCAGTTCCGAGGAGATACGGAAATTGGAAACCACTCCCGATATAGCGTTAATCGAGATGATGCTTGATGGTCAACTTATTTCTAAAGCTGATCATCAACGAATTCTAGAGGATATTCATTCGACCGGCCTTTCAGCAGACGAAGCGCTCTTAAACCACGTTGCGCCGGATACAGTTACGTTCGCCAAAAAGGGAATGGAATGCGGCGTGTCATGTGTTCGTTTGGAGAACATCGAACCAGATCTTGAGACGACTCGGATGATGCCTGCCGGATTCGCGTACAAAAACAAGATTGTTCCGATTCAATTTGATGCCAAGACGCTCACCGTGGCGATGGCAGATGTGCTAGATGTCATGCTGATTGACGAGATTCGCCTCGTGACCGAGTGTGAGATTGAGCCGGTGCTGGCGGGTGAAGAGGATGTGGAAGCGGCCATCATCCGTATTTATGGGAAAACGGCGGGAGCAATACTTAGCGAGGGTATCAGGGGGCCTGTCGGCGCGGTTTCAACTCTTCAGCGTGAAACGATTGATGATTTCGGTATTGATGAGAAGGATCTCAGCCAAGATCCAACCGTTGTACATGCAGTCGATCAGATGATAATTGATGCCGTGCGATTGAACGCGAGCGATATCCACATTGAGCCGTTTCCCGGTGAGTTAAAGATTCGTTTTCGAATCGACGGTGTTCTGGAAGACCAGCCACAGCCCCCTCCACATCTCCAATCGGCGATTACTTCGCGTGTCAAGATTATGGCTGGAATGAACGTTGCGGAGCGGCGTCGACCGCAGGATGGAAAAATTGGAGTCACGGTTGGAAGTGTGGGAAACCGACAGATAGATTTGCGTGTTTCGACGGTGCCAACGGTTGCCACGTCGCAGGGAGAAAGCCTAGTCTTACGGATTTTAGACCGACAATCAATTTCATTCGGGCTGGAAGAACTTGGGTTAACCGCGGATAATCTGTCGCATTTTGAACGGTTAGTTCGAAGGCCGCACGGCATCATTCTAGCCACGGGGCCAACTGGTAGCGGCAAAACCACAACGTTGTACGCCTGTCTGAAGAAAATAAACACGCCGGAAGTGAAGATTATCACCATCGAAGAACCGGTTGAATATGAACTTGAAGGTATCAATCAAATTCAGGTCAACCCGGATATTGACGTGACGTTTGCGGCGGGATTGAGACATATCCTACGGCAAGATCCGGACAAGGTCTTGGTCGGGGAGATTCGCGACTATGAAACTGCCGAGATGGCAATTCATACGTCATTGACTGGCCATTTGGTCTTCAGCACACTGCACACAAATGACGCAACAGGGGCTATAACCCGACTTATCGACATGCAGGTTGAACCCTATTTGGTGGCTTCGACCATAGAGGGAGTAATAGCACAGCGTCTTGCTCGAAGAGTCTGCCAAAACTGTTGTGAGATGTATCATCCCGCGGAACAGCAACTAAAGGAGTTTTTCGGCCATAACGCCATCAACATTGATTCAAATCTTTCAATTCCACGAGCCGTAGGTTGTAGAGAGTGCCGAGAAAGGGGATATAGAGGGCGTATCGGCATATTTGAAGTTCTCGTCATGAGTGAGGAACTTCGAACGATGACACTGGAGCACACATCAACGAATCAACTTCGCCGTACGGCAATTAAAGGTGGAATGAAAACTCTTCGCGATGACGGGTGGAGAAAGGTTGTTGCCGGGCATACCACCATAGATGAAATTATTCGACTTACGCAGGAGGACGAATCTGGTGAATCCGGTGTTGGACACATTGAATAGTATCCACAGCTATGCTTTTATGGTTCCTCGTGTATTCAAAATCGTGTGTGAACGATGATTCAGGAACAGAAACACGCGCCGAAAAATATTAGGGCTGTCTATCTCTTCAATAACCAAACTACGCCTAAAACATTCGGGACACAATCTAACGATGCCCAGATTTCGCTACGAAGCTCTTACAAATACCGGTGGGACAGTTAAGAGCGTACAAGATGCGAGTTCCAGAGCGGAGCTTGTGTATCAACTGAAATCGATGGGCTATTGGCCTTTGAACATTGTCGAAGACAGTGTTGGCGAGACAGATAGTGACCGGTTTCAGATTCCCCTGTTTGCCTCTCGTGTGAAATCAAAGGATGTCGAATTTTTCACTTATCAGATGGCAACACTGATAAACGCCCACATCACTCTTCCGCGCGCTTTGGCGGTCACACTCGAACAGATTGAACATCGGGGATTTCGACAAATCGTTGAGCACATCAAATACGATGTTGAACATGGTTCTACATTTCACGACGCTCTAAGCCAACATCCGAAGGTTTTTCCGGAGTTATATGTCAACATGGTTAGGGCAGGTGAGTCAGGGGCAGTACTGGGCGTCGTGCTAGAGCGGCTCGCAAAATTTTCCGAACGTCAGCGGCTACTTAAGGCTGAGGTAATATCGGCCCTTTTTTATCCGGCAATTCTTTTCACTCTCAGTGTAGGCGTAATAGTTTTCATGGTGTTGGTTGTTATTCCGAGATTTGCCGATATGTTCGCTGATCTGGGGGTTGATTTACCCTTACCAACACGATTTCTGATAGGTACCGTTGGTTTTGCAAAAAGCTATTGGTGGGGGCTAATAATTGGTGGAATTGCAATTGTATTCGGGGTTTTACAATTTTCTCGCACCGAAGGCGGAAAACTGGTTTTAGACATCCTGAAACTGAAGCTTCCGCTATTGAAGGGTGTTTTCAGCAACTTTGCGCTCGTACGCTTCACACGGACGATGTCAACGCTGCTCGAGAACGGCGTACTGCTACTACCCGCGCTCCGAGTAGTCAAGGGCACGATTGGAAATTTGGTCTATAGCAATGCGATTGCCCAGGCGGAAACGGAGATTGAGCAGGGATCGACTTTGGCGAGAGAACTGCAGGAAAGCGCGGTTTTTCCGCCGTTGGTGGTCCATATGGTCGGAATCGGAGATGAGTCGGGTAATCCGGAGCAAATGTTAGCTAAGCTTGCCGATTACTATGACTTGGAGGTACACCAAACTTTACAGCGGTTAACGAGTTCAATCGGACCGCTTGTCATTTTGATTATGGGAGTAATTGTCGGACTGATTGCGGTGGCAATAATTCTACCGGTGTTTAGGGCAAGCACATCGTTAGCCGGATGAAGATGGCCGAAAAAGATTCAATAAGGAGAGATAAATGGCGATGCCAATAAAAGTGGGCGAATCGGGGATGACGCTCATTGAACTTACGATTGTGATGGTGATCATAGGGCTCTTGGCGGCTCTCGTTATTCCGCAGTTTCGCGGTGTTGTCGATGATGCGAAACTGAAAACTGCCCAGAGCGAGATTCAGGTGTTTGAAGGTGCATTACAACGGTATTCAATTGATGTAGGGGATTATCCGACCTCGGAGCAGGGGTTACGTGCGCTATGGCAGGACTCCAGTCTCGTATCAGGTAATTGGAGGGGACCGTATGTATCAAAACCCAAGTTCCAGGATCCTTGGGGAAACGAATACATCTACCGGTATCCCGGTAATCATCAGGGATACGATTACGACCTGTATTCCTTGGGCAAGGATGGCAAAGAGGGGGGCGACCCGCCTTTCAACGCTGATATCACAAATTGGATTGAGTTCGCCGAATAAATAAAAGGTATTTTCGATTTCCTATATATGCGCTCATGAATCAGACCAGTCGCGTGAAGCATTACAATTTGGAAAAAGGATTCACTCTCATTGAAGTCATACTCGTTCTGACGTTGATTGTGATACTGTCTTCGGTCACAATGCCATCTCTTCGAGGATTCGCCGGTTCAACCCGATTAAAATCATCCGCTTCGGCAATCCGAGACATGCTACACTTTGCCCGGGACATCGCAATCACGGAAGGAACCACCTACCTAGTTGTCTTCGATATCGATCAAAACCGCTATTGGTTGGCTTCAAGTGAAACTCTCGTCGTGTCGGATCCTGCCGCGTCTTTAATTGCAAACGCATCTAATACCATCAATCAGAACGAAGTCCGATCGACTGAATTGAGCCAACCGACCGTTTCGCGCACAAGTATGATTCTTGGTATTCCTCAGGAACCGAATCATAACATCAGATTGTCACAAATGGTTATCAGGCGCAACTCCCAATCAAGGCATATACATTCCGGAATTGATTACATCTATTTTTCGCCAACCGGTTCTTCCGTGGAATCAATTTTGTACATTCATGACCAAGACGGAAGTGTAGTATCCGTCAGTGTCGAGGCAGCCAGCGCCCGGGTGCGAATCCAAGATGTCGGCGCCGAAGAAAGCAAGACGTTAGGTCTATTTCCCGAAATCACTTACGGCACGAATTAAAAGATATGCCCATGCAGTTAAAATGGCAGACTAGAGTTTCATCAGCACCTCGCCAATTCACGATGCGCGAAAATGGTTTCACGCTCGTAGAAATTCTAGTGACCTTGACTGTCTTGTCGATTGCCTTGCCGGTGTTGATGTATTCCTTTAGGAATGCCGCCCACGGGCAGGCTTTGTCAGAGAATCAGACCACGGCGATATACCTGCTTAAGTTTCGTATGGCGGAAATTGAGTTGGGTGGCTACCCGGATATTGGAGAGGACGACGGTGAGTTCGGAGAAAATTCGCGATTTCGTTGGCAATCGAGCGTTCAAGACGTTACATCAGATGAAATAGAAAATTTACGGCGGATCACCGTAACCATCATATGGCAGGAACAAGGGAAAGAAAAGTCTATATCCATGAATACCTATATGGCGGATCGGACAATTCAGGCACAGGAGCAGAGCGGCGGACAACAGGCTTAGGGAGAGGAGAATGAGGATTCGGAATAGACCAACAGGACAGCCGCCTAACGCGCACAACAGTCAAAGACTCACTGCCGCAGAACGCGGGTTCACGCTTATAGAACTGTTGATAGGTGTAACCGTTCTTGTCATTGTGGGCGGGGTTGCTTACAAGGTATTCGATGCTTCGGTGGATGTTTACCGCAATTCCGATACTCGGATGGTTATGGCGCAAAAATGTCGTGTCGCATTGGATTTTCTAAGTAAGGATTTGAGTAATATCTATGCGGTGCAACAGGATGATTCACTCGTATTCATTTCGCAGGACAATCGGGACGAATCAGGCGATAGAGACATCATTAGCTTTGTCACGCTTCAGCATACCGATCCTGATCCTTTCCTAGCGCAACTTAACGAAGGATTTGAAACTGGCCAGTGGGAGGAATCGCTGCCGAAAAGTGATGTACAGCGAGTCGCTTATTATGTTGGCCCCGAATTGGTGCAATCGGGAGCCGAATCCGCAAGTCAACGGACCAATTTGATGTTCGGAGAGGGCAATGAGAATCTTGTTCTCTCGCGCGTTACAACGACCTCCATTGATCCGGAGACGGTTGTCGCTTCTCTGCTCAATTCTGGAACAATTCCAACAGAGGACGAAGATGGGAACCCTATTTATGTCGAGATTGCCCAAATCATAGATCGCATTTCATCATTCGATCTCAAATACTCGGATGGCGAAGATTGGTACGAGTCGTGGGAAGACACCAATGCCATTCCAAAGGCTGTTCAGATCCTAATCGCGGTGCTTGCGGAGAATAATGGTAGAATGGGTCGGAATCCGGGACATAACACGATGACTCAGTCGACAATGATTTATCTACCTATGAGCGCGAATTTCGGATGGCAAGGAGCCGGCGGACAGCCCGGAGGAACAGCGAGCGGTTGAAGCAATACCGCGGAAGACAGGTTACGTGCCATGCTTTGCCTTTCCCGTCCCACCCCAAGTATGTTAAGGAAGATGCACCGTTCATCAAATGAACGCGGTCTTTCTCTCGTCGCCACGCTCTGGATTTTAACGATTCTTTCCGTGTTGGCAACACAGTTGCTCCACTCCATTTATCTTGAACGTCGTGTTCAGGCCAACTTTACAGACCGAACGAAATACAACTTTGCCGCGAAAGCGGGATTCGAGCATACGATTGCGGTGCTTCGTGGGGATAGAACACCTTTTGATTCGCTTGGAGAAGACTGGGCGTCTACCGTGGAGGGTAGCATTGAAGATGGTATAACTGACGGGGCTTTGCTCAGCTATCAGGTGGACGTTATCGACGAAAGTTCGAAGGTGAATGTCAATACTGTCGAGGTAGGCACAATTCAGAGACTCTTGGATTCAATCGGTTATGAGAATGTTCAATCTCCCAATCAATCGCTCGCCGATTCAATCGTTGCTAGCCGCCCTTTTCGAACGGTGCGCGACCTCGCCAAGACTCCGGGGATGACGACAACGCTGCTCTATGGCAGACAACAGCCAAGTGTTGGAGGTCTAGCTGTTGAAGAATCGGAGACACAGAATATACCTGGACTGATTGAGTTTACAACGGTCTATTCGGTTGATACGAACACAGATGCGAGCGGCCAAACACGCGTCAATGTCAGAAACGCCGAGTCGCAGCAACTAGCGCAGCTTCGAGGGAATAACAATCAACCAGTCTTCAGTCAAGGTGAGGCAGATGCACTCATCCAACAACGTGATTCGATTGGGAATATCGGCGATGTTCTCAATCTTAAAGCTATCACGGAACAAACCTTCAACAACATTCGAGATAAGATTCGCACTGATGGCGGCGAGGATAACGAAGGAATGGTGAACATCAACACTGCCGATGCGAATGAATTGCAAACGCTCGATGGCATTGATGAGGGTATTGCCAATCGAATTATCGATCACCGCAACACTCAAGGTAACTTCCAGAATGTCGATGCAATCAAGGATGTGAATCTAGTCACGGCAGATGAATTCAAGAGTATCGTTGATAAAATCTCCACAACCGACGACGAGATATTAAACGGTCTAGTTAATGTCAATACCGCCTCATTAGAGGTTTTGCAACTCTTACCCGGGATGGATGAGTCCAAGGCACAGGCGATAATCACCCGCAGAGAGTCCGAACCCGAAAATAGCCAACAGACTCAAGCGCAATCGCAGGATGAAATTAAAGGCAATCCCTTTACAGATATTGGTCAGCTCCTTGATGTGGAGGGTATTGACCCGAACACATTTCAGCAGATAGCGGGACTCGTTACGTATCGGTCACATGGATTTCTAGTCGAAGCAACCGGGATTGACGCACGAGGACGAGCAATAGCGTTATGTACCGGAGTAATCGATCGGACGGGACAAGCTGTCACGGTTAAGTATTGGCGACAGAATTAGCGCCTGGAACGAAGCAGGTCAAGATGGCGAAAAATCTAGTCATAGCTGTAGATATCGGAACAAACACAGTCAAGCTAGTCCAGTTTGCACTAAGCTCGTCGGAGATACGGCTTGTCAGAACAAGTGTTGCCAGCTATCCCCGTGAGAGTGCGACCGAAGACATAGATGCAGAAACGATATCGCACACTTTTGAAGAACTGTGGCAAGAGGTCAGAGGAGGGAAACACACGGTCATATTGTCGCTTCCCAGACTCTTGGTAACAACCCGCCGATTGTCAGACTTTCCAGCGGCGGCAAGCGATGAGCAGTTGTCGAATTTAGTATCCATGCAGGGTGAAACCGAGATTCCCTTTAGTGCAGATAACGCCATTTTCGACTACCATGATGTTCGCCGCAGGGAAAATGGAATTTCCGTGGAGCTAGTTGCCGCAAAGCGCGAAAGCGTACAGAGATACATTGATTATCTACAAGCAATTGACGTTGTACCGACGGGAATCATTCCGTCAGCTATGGCAACCGCTGCGTTAGCACGGCCTCTCCTTGGTGGGAATGCGCCAGAGAAGACTACGATGATTGTCGATATTGGCGCGGGCAACACGGATATATGTTTGTTTCGAGGGCAGACGCTTGGCTTTTCTCGAAGTTTTTCGATCGGCGGCAACGATTTAACGCTTCGCTATCACGATGAAGTGGGCGGTGATTTTGAGTTTGCCGAGCAGATAAAGCTGGGACGTTGCGGGCTCGACCAAGAATCGACAGATCGCATTCCCACCTACCAATGGGCGGAACAGTTGCTAAAACAAGTTGAACAGTCTATCGGGGCGGCACGACGAGAATTAGAGGCTCCCTCGTCGGTTAAAGTGGACGAAATCTGGATTTGTGGCGGCGGAGCGCAAGTTTCGGGATTGCCAGGCTACTTCACTAACCGGCTTGGAATTGCTACGAAGAACTGGAATCCGCTAGATGCTTTCAGCACACAGGGCGGGAAGATTGGCACGGCGCCTATTGGCAATGTTGCAAGCACCCTTGCTGTTGCGCTGGGACTGGGCATGAATGCGGCTACGGACGCAATTACTCTAGATTTGTTGCCCAGAGAAGAAAAGGCCAAGTTGACGCAGAGTGAACAGAGGAGACGGTTGATATACAGCTTTGCCGCTGGCGCAGTTCTGTTTGCGGGCATTGGGCTTGGCGCCCTGACGTTTAGCAGATCGCAGCGGATGGAAAACGCAGTTTTGGACGAACAGATACAGTACGTCGCACAATCGGAATCGCGGGCGAAACAGAGGCTCGCCAATAACTTGGCGACCGCCGACCTCTTGACGCCCCGCGTGTCGGTGCTGGACATTCTGCGCGTATTGAGCCTACGATTTTCAGATCGGACGAAGGTTGCTTGGACCAACTTCCAAATCAGTCGGTTGGATGAACTCGACACGGCGAAGATTACGTTCAATATTGAAGCCAGATCTCACGGCGATGTAAGCGAAATGATTCGAGTGATGGGACAATCGGGACTGTTCACCAACATAAAATCAGGGGATGTTACAAGCGTTAAGCGTGAAAAAGAGGTGTTTTTTCAAACTCAAGCCGTATGTAATCTGTCCCCGGATGCTCCGCGGTTGTTTGCACAGACTCGTTTCCCCAGCACAGTAGCCGGAATCCAAGACCATGGAGAAGACAAGCTAGCACAATCGGCCAAGAAAACGACTGCGGAACGTCCACAGTCACCAAACGTGGAGGCTGGGTTGTTGGTAGAATCTCAAGATGAATCCGACGTTAGTGGCAGTAGATGAGATGACGGAGTTCGAATGCCTTGGTGTTGAACGTCACACGCGGGTATATTGAGGCATTAACGAAGTGTGGGCACGATGAGAGAATTAACGAGACGTGAAAAAACGCTGGTAGGTATAGTTGGACTGATTGGCCTCATAGTCATTCTTCTGAGAGTTCTGCCCACGGTTCTGCAAGGGTTGACAGGGAGCAAGATAGCCGAAAAGCGTGAGCGACTTCAAACGGCGGAGAAATTGGTCCTGTTGGATGAACAGGCGAACCGAACTGACGAGAGTCTACGTGAACTGGTGGGCTTGCGGGGTCGGTTGATTTCGGACTCTTTATTTGACGAAATCTCGCAAGTGCATAACGTACAGACTCTCAACCGAACACGGCAGGTTGCGGATTTGATAGCGATACATCCTGCCTTGGAAGGCAAAGCGGCGACGCTTTTCGCGTATAAGAACCAGCGCGGCAGTTTTGCCACACTGGAAGAATTGAAAACGATTCAAGGATCAATTTTTGAGGGCGAGCAGCCGCGGGTAGTGATTTCACAACGAATTTCGCAACTGGCAAGAAGATCCGGTCTCAAACCGGATTATCAGCTCAACATCAAACCCTCGCCTGGCAAAAAGACTGAAAAAATCTCGCGTCAGGCAAAACGGAATTTCATTTTGTTCAGTTACATGAACGGACTGGAAGATGAACTTAGACGCCTCGAAGAACAAGCAGAACAAAAAGCGGAGCCGCCGCAGGAGCAGCTAGATGAAGAAAGTGAGTTGGAGCGTGCGATGTTCGAGGGATGGTTGGGAGATTATGACTCTGCCAAGGCTAACAACGATGATGATAAGGATGGAATGTCACAAGAAGCCAACCCGGCGAAGAACGAAGCTGCTATCAACGTCGATTCTAATAGCAATTCCCCCTCAGAAAGTGTTCCGCCCAGGGACCGAGATTTGTCAAAGACTGAAGATCAATTAATAAAGGAAAATCTAAGTTTCGTGCAGCTCCCGGCGATTATTCCAATAGAATTGAGGGCACAACTGATTGAATTCATTCTCTCATTTGTTACTACGGAGCTAAATGGAGCAAAAGAATCCAAGCGCGGTTTCTTCTCAGACCAAATCTCCCGAGTCGATGAAGGCACGGCGCGCAAGTTTCTGGAGTTCGGGCGGAAGAATTCTGGTGTCCAAGTTAGGCTTAGAGAGAATAGCGTCCTGCTCGCGAAATTTGAAGACTTGATTACTCGTTACGAAGCAACTCGGATGAATGATTCGGGTGAAGCTACTGAAGGTATTCTAGACTACGAAGAACAGATAATGGCTTTAACCCGATATGTCGATGATACCGAACTGCAAATTAAAAAGCTTGAAAACTGGCTTGCCGGCGTTTCTTTGACATACCAGCCAGAATTGTACGGTGTTGATATGAAATTCATAAGCGGGATAAGCACGGTGGTAAAACTAATGGAATCGATTGATGTCTCTACGAAATGGCTTTATGTCAGAAACCTTAAGATTGTCAATGACAAATCGGAGAAAAAAGAGGAAGAAGAAGAAGGAACCAGGGTCAGTGTAGAGTTGTCAATGACGGCAAGAATCCTATAACAATTCTCGAGTGGGAGGCGTACAACCGATTTCTCTTTGCAGGGGATAAATTGCATAGATTTTGTGGGTATCCCATTGTTTTGGATAGAGGTGTGATGACCAAAAATGCATACATATTGTTATAAAATTGGCAGGCGGCAACCTAAATATTCTGTCTTCTTTCTTCTTGTTGTGCTGACTGCGTATTTGGCGATTGTCGGAAGGAGCACTTTAGCTCAGGATAATGAAGAGGCTATGCGTGTCTCGGAGCGCGACGAGGCAGGGAAAGCAATACGGTTTGATTTCAACTTTATTAGCAGGGACCTCAGAGATCTAATTAGATTTCTTAGCCAAGAAACCGAACTGACATTTGTCGCCTCCGAGAATGAAATCAAGGACAAAAAGTTTGCGCTGACAAACCTAAAAAATGTCACAATGGAAGAGATGTTAGAGGAGGTCAAAACCGTATTATCGACCTATAATCTGACAACAATTCGCGACGGAAACACCGTGCTCATCACGACCTTCGAAAAAGCGGTGCAGATGAAGGTGCCGGTCAAACGAATTACTGCGGACGCGAGCCTAGTCGAGATGAGTGACGAGATACAGACCTACATCATTCAATTGGAAAATGCTGCCGCGTCGGAGTTGGTGGGCGGTCTCAAGCCACTATTGAACAAGGCGGCGAATATATTCGCAGATTCAAATAGCAATTCCTTGGTGATCACGGACGTCGCCTCCAACATTCGCCGAATTACCACCATCTTACAGGTTGCCGATGAGGCACCGGAGATGCCGCTAAAGGTGGAAATTGTCCATTTACAGAATGCTACTGCATCCTCGCTTGCAGCAACTTTGAATCAAGTATTCCAAGATGAGACGCAGATCGCAAATGTACTCAAAACTATTGGTTCTGCCAAGAAACCTGAAGAGATGCACGAGATGCTTGAGAAGGCGAAGGAGGACGGCGTCGGCATCGACATGCTCCGGGGACGAATTTACATTGCTGCGGACGAAAGTTCTAATTCGTTGGTCATCAAGGCTTCCGAATCCAATTTGGTAGCATTGAAAGACGTCATCCGTCAGCTTGACACAGCGCCAAGTATTCAGACCGAAATTAGGGTGTTTCGATTGAATCTGGCAATTGCGGAGGATGTAGCACAGACGCTTGAAGAGGTAATTACCGGACAGAGCGCGGGCAGGCGGCCTGGTGGCGGGTCGCAATGGTGGCAACAGCGCGAATGGGAGCGACGCAAGCGAGAAGTGCAGCGAGAACGACGTGGGCAGGAATATCAAGGCATTATCGGAACTGTAAACATCTCATCCAATGACCGCCTAAATGCGGTGGTTGTTTCTACGGACCCGCGGAATATTCCGTTGATAGAAAAACTCATACAGGAACTCGATCAAGCCGACCCGCAAGAGGAGGTCCGAATTTTTTTCCTGAAGTTCGCGGATGCTCAGACGCTTTCCGATAATCTGGTAGATTTGTTTGAAGGGGGAACTGCCGGCAGAGACCGAGATAGACCGTGGTGGGATCGACGGGAAGAGCGCCAATCACAGGATAGTAACGTCGGTGTTCAGGGCGAAGTGCACTTGGTACCGGACTCTAGGTTAAACGCACTGTTGGTTTCGACCGCCTCACAGAATTTTCCGACCATTGAAAATCTTGTGAATCGGCTGGATGTTAACATGCCGGATCAGGAATGGGGTACAAAGGTCTATCCGTTGAAATTCGCGGATGCCGAGAATGTGTCCAACATAATCAACAATGTCTATCAAGGCGCGAATAATAGTGGGATCTTTTTTTTCCTGCCCCAGCGAAATCGGAGCGAAGGTTCGCTGGCGGGAAACGTGACAGCGGAACCTTACATCACTTTGAACGCGGTGGTTGTAACGACTGCTACGCAACGCAACTTTGAACTGATTACCGAGTTTATCCGGGAACTTGATGTGCCGACCCCTGAGGGACAGAGAGAGATTACGCGATTGATTCGGTTGGAGTACGCCAGTGCAGAGGAGACCGCGGACCTGCTGGAGAGCATCTGGAGTGAAGGAGAAGATGGCGGATCGGACTTCAGCTTTAGACGTTTCTTTGCGTCGGGCGGACGTCTCGAGCAGAAAGATATCAATTCCCTACGCGGTCAGGTAGAGATCGGGGCGGACATTCAGACCAATTCGCTCCTTGTGAGAACTGCACAGCGGTATATGCCGCAGGTTCAAGCCATGATTGAGCAACTCGACTTTGTACGCGGACAGGTGTGGATTGATATTCAGATTCTTGAGGTAACGCTAGATGAAAGCACAAAACTCGGCATTGAGTTAACGGCACAGGAGAATAAGCTTTTTGGTGAGCAACTCCGCAGCGGAAATCCCTTGGTTGGGAGCGTGGACACGCAGTTAGGATTGGATCAGGAGATTAGCGGATTCACGTACAGCATTGCAACGAAGGAGTACATGGGGTTGCTTCACACGCTTATGCGTGAAAACAAAGTGAAGACGTTGTCAACTCCTTCGCTGCTGACTCGCGATAACCGGCAAGCCACGTGGAGTCGTGGACGTACGATTCCATACTTGCAAAGCGTGGATACGACCAGCCTTCTCGGGGAGGGCGTGAATCAACCTTTATTCAACTACGACTTCATCACTCCGCCTGTTGGCATCAACATTACGATCACGCCACATATTGCGAAATCGCGAGAGGAATCCGACGGCAAACGTACCATCGGTCTTGATATCGAACAGATTCAGGCAAGCAATTTCATCGAGTTCACCGATTTTAACGCGCCTATTACCGAAGACAGTTCAATCAGCGCTTACATTGATGTCGAAGATGGACAGCAGATTGTAGTGGGCGGGATGATTAAGTCCAAACAACAGGAAATCGAGAGCAAAGTGCCGATTCTTGGAGATATTCCTTTCGTCGGGCGTATTTTCAAGAGAACAGAAAAGGTTTCGGAAAACTCCGAAATCGTTATTATCATCACGCCGCATATCGTCGATATCAAAAATCCCGCGGATTTGGAGAAGTTGCGAAAGGAAGCTGACAAGTGGCGATCGAATGATGATCAAGGTGGGACATCACAAGAACAGTAAGCGCATTACGATCATTAGTCCAAGGGATTTCCGAAACGGTATAGTGCGTCGTTTGGTTCGTCGTATTACAGTTCGTCGCACGTCTTGTCTGGGCATGTAAGCCCGGATTAGCCGAATTAGCATTGTACTTCTCTACTCGGCGGGTTCCCCGCCCCCGCTCGGTCTGGATTGGCAAATCCAGACCCATGGATTAAACGACTACGGATAATCAAAACTGTGGAAGTACCCCGGTTAAATACGCTCAACTTTGCTGCGGGAGGAGATGACTCTTATACTTTTCCTGTCAATTTTGCGCCGATCCACGCCATAGGTATGTAGGCCCCCACTATGTCGACGACGACAAACCAAGCGGGAGACGGCAACATGAATGCAACGGAAATACCACCCAATAGGAATAGAATGCCAATCACCAATCCCACCATCAGCTTGTAACTGGCGGATATAATTACGGCGACGTAGGCGCCTACCAAGGATCCAAGGGCATGTGCCAAGAACGGAACGATGAAGTGTTTGAGTTCATAGAGATGAATGGAGGCCTTGATGGATTCCATATCGTTCACATCAACGCCCGCTGGCGGTGGGATAATATGGGGACTTGCCATGACTAGCCCCATATTTACAGCGCTGCCTGCTATGAAACCTACGATGACAGCAAGTACGTTTCTGATTTTTGGATTCACAACTCACCTCACAGCTTTAGTAATATAGGATTTGCTTCCCTGGGTCAATTCTAATAACGAAGGCTAAGAAATTCATTGATTTAATCGCACGCCGATTTTGGCATCAACTGAATGCGTGTAGTTTTCACCTCCCGCTTTTGAGACCATCGAAATCCATTTTAGCCAGTTCTCGCCATGCAGTCAACACAGCCCCTTGTAATTTCCAGAGAAAACGCATCAAAATGTTCTGCTCGGTACAAAAGGAGTCGGGCTAAGTTAGTGATTATTTTCATAGGGATTGTAGGTTGGGTTGAACAGGATTCTGCCAATGATTGCCAATCTTAAAGGTGTTATGGATTACCCACTTTGCTTGATCATGTCGATAACTTAGTGAAACCCAACGTCAATCATACATTCTTCCACTATGGGACATCCTCGACAATCAAATGCGTTTCCACTATTGTTATTTCTAAACTTACTTCGCATAAGCGTAAACCGAAATTGGCTCTTACGATCGCTTTAGCTGTTTCAATCTGTGGCTTGCTTTCAGTTGCCGCCAAAGGTTCACGCTAGCACTAAACAAAAAACCGAACCCAATCAATCCTCCGGTTAGACCGGCAAGTACATACTCGGTCTGCGCTACTCCGTACCCCGCCCCGCCGAGTAGGACTGCTGCAATGATAAAATCCTGTATGGAGTGCCTTTGTGCACGCCCTTTCACGATGTGTAAGTTTTTCAGTCTCTGTTGTCTGATATACTTCAAGATTAGCTCTAGCGAAACTTGAGGCGAGTGACGCTGTATTTCCTCCGGGGTTGGATCCTTCGCACAACGAAATCCGATGTTTTTCGCTGCATAGTCTTGGGGTGCGTGGAGTCGGTTGGCACATCGGAAATATTGTTCCGCAGTATGATCTCGAACTTCAAGCCACGAGCCGCCTCGCAAGACCTTTTGCTTTGCACCATACTCGCGTTCGCGGTGCCGGTTTTCGTTATATGGTCTGTACCAATCTGCTGTCCATTCCCACACATTGCCTGCCATGTCGTCAGTTCCGTAGGGACTAGACGCTCCCGGTCGACTGCCGACAGGCGTTAGGTTGTCTGTGAGAAATTGTGCGATGAGACTGTTGTTTGTGTGTTCATTTATACCGTCCGTCTCGTTTGCGGAATTTGACAGTTCAAAATCATCCCCCCAAGGGTAAATTCGACCATCAACACCTCTAGCGGCTTTTTCCCACTCCGCCTCGGTAGGCAGTCGTTTTCCCGCCCACTGCGCATAAGCTGCGGCATCATGCCAATTGACGCCGACCACCGGTAGATTTTCCTCTTCGTGTCGTAATCTCACGCCATGCCAATGAGCGGGCGGAGGATAATCGGTCGATTGGATGAAGCGCGCGTATTCCGCGTTCGTCACCGGGAAGCGATCTATATGGTACGGTGCGAGATTTACAGCATGGATTGGAGATTCGTCCAGTTTGGCATGTCTCGATCGCTCAAGCGTCGAGCCGTAAAATGGTTCAATGTCTGTGCCCATTATGAACGCGCCGGGCGGGATGAAGATTGCCTCGGTAGAGCGAGTGGAAGAATCGTCATGCGTCCGGCTCATCGTCGATACATCCATTCAGATGTGGAATACTTGGATTGAGTCAAGGATTTAACCGCTCGCAATTCCGCGGTCGAGAGAACGGTAGAGTCCAATTGAGTATCCGGCACGTCTTTGAAACCAGTGATAACTGCGTCTTCAATTTCTCTACGATTCTTAGGGCGCAGTCGCCTAAGGTTAATGGAAGTTGATTTTTCCGATAGAGTTTTTTGATAGTCGGGGAATTTCGACGCGAGCGACAGAATCTCGGCAGGGGGCATATTGAGTGCGATGTAGCCTTGATAAACAGCACCAACTCGGTTACGGCGCTGCGACACCCCAGCAATTTTCTTTCCGTCAAGCATGACATCATGCATTGCCGGATTGGCGAGGCAGGTGTTTGGTCCAACCTCTGATGCCTGAAACTTGCTGCCCTGTAAAGCCGCGGGTACACCAATCCGATGAAACCCATCGAGCAGACAGTTAGCAATCCAACAGTAAGATGCGGAGATATCGCCGGGAATCACCCCATTACCATGGGGAACGACTATTGAATAGGTCACATCCCAACCGTGAACAACTATGCCACCGCCGGTCATCCGGCGAACAAGTTCGACTCCATGGGCTTCGCATCGTTTTACGTCAATTTCAGTCGAAATCTTTTGAAAATATCCGAAACTGAATGCGGGTCGCGACCAGTCATAGAGTCGCAACGTTGGCTGAGGACAATCTTCTTGTTGCAGCAAAATTACCTCGTCAATCGCCATGTTTGTAGCAGCGTCATGCTTCCCTGTTTTGAGCAGTCGCCAACTGGCGTTCATATCGTGTTCAACTCCCGCAATGTCGTAATTCGTACATATCCGGAGAATTCTGATTCTCAATTGTATGATTCGTCAATGTGTCTGTCAAGCGATTGTTCACAGAACGAACCTTGATTTTTTGGCTTTATTCCAGATTTTCAATATTGTACAATACGAGAATAGAAGTCATCTAATAGAACATGAGAGATACTGAATTCATCGGTGTGGTTAAACTTTGAAGTACCGCATCCTGCAAACTGGACGATGAAGCGGATTGCCAATTCTTCAACCGTCCGGCTCCATAGCTATGGATGGACAATGTTAAGGGGAAAAAATGAATGTCGAGCAACTAAAAGGAAAAACTGTTGGCGCAGCTGTTTCGGGAGGACTTGATAGCTGCACGATTACGAGATGGTTAGTCGATCGTGGTGTTAACGTAGTATGTTTTACCGCTGATCTTTGCCAACCAGATGAAAAGAACGTTCACGAAATTCGTGAGCGGATGCTGGCGTCCGGCGCACAAGAATCTGTAATAGTCGATGCCAAAGATGCGTTGGCAAAGGCTGGAGTGAAGGTCATTCAATGCCAAGCCATGTACGAGGGAGGATATTGGAATACAACCGGAATTGCGCGCCATATCACGGTGAAAGCCTTGCTACAGGAGATGCGCAACCGTAACATTACTATCCTCGGACATGGGTGCACCGGCAGAGGCAACGATCAGGTGCGATTTCAACTCGCAGCGAACATGCTTGATCCCGAAGTTTCAGTATATGCGCCTTGGCGAGATCCTGCTTTCTTGAATGAATTTGGCGGTAGGAAGGAAATGATTGATTTCTGCAATGCACGCGGGCTTCCCGTTACTGCTACGCACGAAAAACCCTATTCTACCGATGCGAATCTACTTGGCTTAACGCACGAAGCTGGAATGTTAGAATCGCTTAAAACGCCTGCCAAGTTTATCACACCCGGAATGGGAATCCATCCCGAAGATGCGCCTGACGAAGTTGAGTATTTTACTGTAACCTTTTCTGGAGGGACTCCTGTGGAGATTAACGGAAGTCCAACCACGCCGCTTCAGGCTATACTGGAAGCGAACCGAATCGGAGGCAGAAATGGGGTAGGTGTTGGCATCCACACAGTCGAGAATCGATTTGTGGGGATAAAGAGCCGAGGGGTTTACGAGTCGCCCGGGATGGAATTGCTCGGGAGGTGCTACGAATATCTTCTTCAACTTATTTTGGATAGACGTGCGCGACGCGCGTTTAATCAGGTATCGGATACAGTTGCGGAGCAGATATATCAGGGCTATTGGTTTGACCTCGCTACGCAATCGTTGCTTGGATCAATTGAACTATTCACACGGTTGGCTCAAGGAACCATTACGGTTGGACTGTATAAAGGCAATGTTTCATTCCACGCGGCGGGCGGAGTTCCACACTCAATCTACTCCGAGGAGACGGCTTCAATGGAGGCGGTTGGCGATTTTGATCACACCGACTCTGAAGGATTTTTGTCGGTGCTGGGCGTTGGCGCCAGAGCCTTGGCTGTAGGGAAGCAAATCAAGTAGAATCGAATCTACGAAGATTGGTTTGAAGTAGGCACGCTCCGAAGCAGTGAGACTTGCACAATGGTCGGTGCGCACGGCGTGTGCCGACTGTGTTTCCCCACGAGCATTAATTCGGAAGTTCAAACCAGGTCCGGATCGGCAATAATTTCAACCATACTAGGCCCGTCATGAGAGAGTGCGTCCGTTAGGGCACAGTCTAGGTCATCTTGGTTCGTAACGCGAATGCCTAGCGCACCGCAAATGTTGGCGTACTCGGCAAAGTTCGGATTGTGCAGCGAAGTTTGCCAAACGTTCCAATGTCCGGCGCGCTGCTCTTTGGTAATCTTGCCGAGTTGGTTGTTGTTTAGCAGGATGTGAGTGATGTTCATGCCGTATTTGACGGCGGTGGTGAGTTCAGCCATGTATTGTCCAAAGCCGCCATCGCCGGAAACCGCGATCACGGGTCGACTTTTGTAGCGCGGGTCGTCCTCCAGTGTTGCCGCAAACGCCCCCATTGCCGCAGGATACGCGAAACCGATAGAACCCAAATACCCGGACATCAGGATTGATTGCTGCGTGCATTCGAAATACCGACCAAATGAGTAGGTGTTGTTACCCACGTCCACAGCGATGATCGCATCATCAGGTATTTGCCTGTTCATGGCTGCAAAGACAGATGCCGAGTTGATTCCTTTGCCACCGGTCTCAGATAGCCTTCGTTCTTTCTCGGTTCTCCAAATATTCCAACGCTCGGCAATTTCCGGGCGTTGGTTGATTGTTTCAATCTTTCCGGCGAAAGCGTTGGATAGTAATCCTGTGGTAATACCAATTTCTCCCCAAACAGGTACATCTACGGCGTGAAACTTCCCTAACGTCATTGCGTCAAAGTCAACTTGAATAGTCGGCTTTTTGTCCGTGATGCCGGTATGGTTACTGAAGCTGGCGCCAAGTACGAGCAAGCAATCGGATTCGTTCATAAACCAACTCGCGATTGGCGTGCCGCTACGACCGAGAACACCGCAACCGAGCGGATGTTTGTCAGAGATTAGTCCCTTGCCTTTGAAGGTGGTGATAATTGGGCAATTAAGCAGTTCTGCGAAGGCAGTGATTTCTGGCATATTGAAGCGAGCACCGTGGCCCACGATGACGGCAGGTCTTTTTGAATTTCGGAGTAGGTCAACCGCTTCCTGAAGTGAGTCATCCGGAGGAGAGATTGCGCGTGGTGTAACTCGCCCCTCGGGAGAACCGGCTTCAGCATCTTCCAACGCGGATAGAGTCTGAACTTCATCTGGAAAGATTAGGTGTGAGACTCCGCGATTTAGTATGGCACTTTTGCATGCGAGGGTCATGAGTTCGGCATGTTTGCTGGTATGCAGCACGGATTGCGTCCACTGGGCAACTTTGCCGTATGCCGCCCCCAAGTCAATCTCTTGAAAAGCGCCGGGACCGAGGACCTGAGTGTCAACCTGTCCGGTCAGTGCTAATATTGGCGCCCGATCGACATTGGCGTCCCAAAGCCCGGTGAGCAAGTTTGTCGCTCCAGGCCCAGCGATTCCGAGGCAGGCAGCCGGTCGTCCCGTGAGTTTGCCGTATGCCGATGCGGCAAACGATGCAGCGCCTTCGTGGCGAATTCCGATATAAGTCAGTTTTCCAGCTTCTTCCTGCTCTCGCAATGCGTCAGCCAAGCCGAGATTGGAGTGACCTACCATGCCGAACACGTGGCGCACTCCCCAATTCACCATCGTTTCTACTATCACATCGGATACTGTACGAATTCGTGGTTGTTCCGCCGCTAGTCCGACATAAATGCCGTCCGGTTTTTCTTGCACCGGATAAGTTTCGACTCCATCATCATAACCGCCGGGAGGTTTGCCGGTGACCGGGTGGAAATCCCATCCATGCCATGGGCATCGCAGCCATCCTTGCTCTATCGAGCCCTCGCCAAGTGGACCGCCTTGGTGCGGGCATTTGTTGTCAAGTGCCGCATATTTTCCTTCGAATCGTGTCATGCAGAGCGTCTTGTGCGCGCAGGTAACCGATTTGACGCGCCCCTCGGGTAACTCATCAACGTCGAGCGCTTTGTACCAAATCTGCCCGGCTTCCTTGTTGTCCGCGTCTGCTCTCGTTTCTTCTCTTTTTTCCTTTTCCATGATTCTACTCCACTCCACTATCCGATTGCTGAATCCAGATCGCCACGGGCAAAACTCACTCTATGCCTTAAACATTGAAATCCATAGATGTTCGACCGCGTGAGTCCTACTCTCAATATCCCAATTGCTTTGATGTTTCTTCAATGGCCTCTCCCAGCACATTTACTACAACAGACACTTCATCTTCATTTATGGTAAAGGGTGGGCTGATAGCGATGTGGTCGCCACTGACGCCGTTAACCAAACCCGGTGCGCCGGGCATAATCAATACTCCGTTTTCAAAGGCGGAATTGACAATCATTGATGTTACATCTTTTGAGGCATCAAACGGTGTGCCCTTATTCTTGTCGGCGACGAATTCCATTCCAATCAGCAGCCCCTTTCCACGCACCTCTCCGACAATTGGCAGCTCTTGCAAATCACGGAGTTTATGAAGCATCAACTCGCCCATCTCTGCACACCGTGACACAAGGTTGTGTTCCTGAATGTAGTTTTGTACGGCAAGTGCAACCGCACAAGAGAGCGGATTTCCCCCATAGGTATGACCGTGCGTAAACGATGTAGACTCCGAGTAAATTGCGTCATATAACCTCTCATGTGCGATAGTAGCGGCAATAGGAGTGTATCCGCTGCTTAACCCCTTTCCCGTAGCCATGATGTCGGGAGTCACCTTCCAGTGTTCAATGCCAAAGTTAAGACCTGTGCGTCCAAATCCGGTTACGACCTCATCGATAATCAACAGTACGTTGTGCCGATCACATATCTCGCGAATTGCGGGATAGTAATCCGGCGGCGGTGTGACGCCGGCGGCGGATGTACCGAGGATTGGTTCGGCGATGAATGCGGAGATATACTCGCTTCCCTCTTGAGTGATTACCCGTTCAAGTTCGTCGGCACAACTGAGGCGGCAGTCGGGATGAGTTTGTCCGTAGGGACAACGATAACAGAACGGCGGAGGAATATGTGGGAAGTCGAGAAGATATGGGACATAATCTTCACGCCAGGGAGTGCGTCCGGACATCGAAAGCGCACCGATTGTGTTACCGTGCCAACCCTGCCATCGGGCTATCACCTTATATTTTTTGGGATTTCCAGTTTCAATGTGGTACTTCCGTGCGATTTTCATCGCGGCTTCCGTGGCTTCTGAACCACCTGAAACATAAAATACTCTGGATAATCCCTCTGGCGCGAGTTCAGTGATTTTCTCGGCGAGATCAACTTGGGATTGGGTAAGGAAACGGCCATACGTGAAACAGACTTTGCTTGCCTGTTCTTCCATCGCGTCCACTATTTCTTTCACGCCGTGACCGATGCTCACAACATGGACACCCGCGGCAGCATCAAGATAGCGTTTGCCTCCCGTATCATAAAGGTAGATGCCATCACCACGCGTTATGAATCGCCAATCCTTTTTGAGTGTCCTGTGAAAAATTCGATCTCCAGCCGGGATTTCAATCATATGAATTTTCTTAATGATTCGACATTATTTGGTGGCTGCCCCTCTGCTAACGTAGCGTTGTCCTCATCTATCCAACAATTGACTTCAGTGTTGCCATATCGATATTGGCACCACTCATTACCATCACGACATGTCGGTTCTTTAGCTCAGTCTTCAGTTTGCACGCAGCCGCAATAGAAGCAACGGCGGCTGGTTCCGCCAAGTTGTGCGTATATCGTAACGCCATTCGAACGGCTTCTCGAATTTCTTCTTCGCTCACCAATACGATTTGGTCAATTCCTTTCTTGAGAATTGACAGCGGCAGGTCGAATGGTACGCGCGTGGCTAGTCCATCCGCAATGGTCTCACATGACTCGGTTTGGATTGACTTTCCCGCCTTCCACGAGAGGTAGATCGCCGGTGCGTTCTCCGCTTGGACTCCGATAATTTGCGCCCCTGGATTGATTGCGCGCGCTGCGGTAATCGTGCCGCACGATCCGCTACCTCCTCCGATTGGTACGATGATCGCGTCAAGATTCGGTAGTTCATCGAAGATTTCGAGGGAATATGTCCCCACGCCATGATATAAAGCAGGTTCAACAATTGGATTCAAATAGTAATATCCTCGCTCGGTTTTCAAAATTTCGCACAACTCGCGTGCCTCATCAAAGTCTGCTCCATGTTCGACGAGTTCCGCGCCGTAAGCACGCATTGCACTGTTCTTTTCGGGATTGTTTCCGTACGGTACAACGATAGTTGTATGAACTCCAAATTCCCTTCCGGCAAGGGCTATCGACTGTCCGTGATTTCCCCTCGTGACCGTGACTACGCCGCGCCCCTTCTGTTCATCCGAAAGTTGTGCCATGAAGTTCAAGCCGCCGCGAATTTTGAAACTCCCGGTTGGAAGATGATTCTCATGCTTGATGTAGGCGTTAAAACCGAAGAAGCTAGATAACTCGGGATATGGAATAAGCGGGGTGGGTTTTATAAAGCGGTAGACGGGGTGGCGTGCCGCAAGAATGCCTTGAAATGTAACCGAACTCAACGGAATCTCCCTTGTAAATAGACCTAATATTTGGTACAATAATAGCAACGATAGAGAGTGATGTCAACCCAATACCTTTGGTGCAGGAAAAGTAACTGAACAGCCAGATGCACGATGAATTGGGTTACCATGAAATGATGGTCGCGATTCGAAGATCGCTCCTACTGAAGGCGTATTGTCAATAAGGATTCCATCGTCCATTCAATGATTCAAAATCGCTCGTACGGTCCGAATTAAATAGTCTTCAAATTGTTTGAAATTCTATTACCTGTGGCGGTTAAGATAGCGCAAATGACAGAATCACAATGGCAATCAAATCTGATTGAAGTGAGAGACGAAACGGATCCGATAGAAGTGACTTATCAGAACGGTTGGACGGATGGATTGCCGGTTGTTCCACCAACGCCCGAGCGGGTAAAACACATGCTTACGGGTACGAAACGTCCGGCAGATGAGATGATCGCGCCAATTCCGCCCAAGTGGGGACGCGCCACGGTCGAAAAGGTCGCCGTCAATGCGGTTATGGCGGGCTGCAAGCCGGAATACATGCCTGTAATCATTGCAGCGATTGAAGCGATGGCAACTGACGTGTTCAGTTTGCATGGCGTTCAGGTAACCACTTCTCTTGTATCACCGCTGTTAATTGTAAATGGCCCCATACGAAAAGAATTGGAAATAAACGATGGTTTCAATGTCTTTGGCCAAGGTTGGCGGAGCAATGCCACTATCGGCAGGGCGGTTCGCCTCATCTGCACCAACATCGGCGGTGCATTGCCCGGGGAATTGGATCGCGCAACGTTCGGACATTCGGGGAAGTTCACGTATTGCATTGGAGAAAAAGAAGAGGTCAGCCCATGGTCGCCACTACACGTCGATCGTGGGTTCAAGGCGTCTCAAAGCGCCGTAACTGTCTTTGCAGGCGCTTCGCCGCGGGTCATTGATGATCACGGCAGCAATACGGCGGCGGGAATCCTCAACACAATTTGCCTTAATCTCGCCGTGCCAGGAATCGCCGACGGAGAATTAGTCATAGTATTGAGTCCGGAGCATACAAAGACCATTGGCGACGATGGTTTATCCAAGCGTGAAGTTCAAGAATTCGTGCACGAGCATACCAAGGTTGGCACTTCCAAAACGGGATTAATCTCTCCTCACAAACCTGACGAAGTGATTGTTATGGTAGCAGGTGGACCGGCCGGACGAAGTACAATGGCTGTTTCAGGTTGGGGAGGTTCAACCCAATCCGTAACTGTGCCAATAGCTGCCTGATGCGATAGTACCGGAGGCTACAATTGTCGCGAATAAACTCCGCGTTTTGATTCGCAGGGCAGGCTGTAGACGCTGCTATGTCCTTGGATTTGACACGATATGTACGGAATGAAATTTCAACTTTGAATGCCGGATCGGAAATTTGGACACACATTTAATCCTTCATCTAATCCTACATCAATTTTTGCGGAAACGAAACGTGTCTATTGTCGTTTTCTGTGAAAGGAGCCAATAATGGATGCGCACACGTTGTCTCTGCCAATCAGCACCCTAAATCCGAATCAACCTTGTTCAGTGGAAGTTGGCACGTCGGTTAATGAAGTTATCCAGTTGATGCAGGATGGCAGATTTGGATGCGTGTTGGTTGTTGACGCCGACGCAAGGCTTGTCGGCATCGTCACCGAGAGGGATCTACTCGTAGAGATTACTGGTACAGGCGCGGTACCAGAGGACGTGGTTGTCGATGACATTATGACACCTAAACCGGAATCACTGCGTGCAAGTGATCCGATTGCTTTTGCATTAAATCTCATGCATCTGGGACATTACCGCCACGTACCTTTGGTATTGTCCGATGATGAGACTCAAAGCGACGAAGGTGGCTATCCGGTCGGTGTGATCTCAAGCAAGGACATTACTCATCACGTCGCCGCTTTCTTGGAAGGAAGTAACGGAGAGGAGACGAAAGATGCTATATGAGGAAATCGTTGATGAAGAACTGGCGATTATGGATGAATCGCCCGATGAACCTTCGAAAACGTTGAGTGCGCACGAAATCCAGGTTCCGCTAAATTCTCTGATGACTCCTCCAGTTACAATTGAAATGGGCGCGAGTGCCCAAGATGCTATCAATTTAATGATTGATCGCCATGTCGGGCATGTGTTGATTGTATCCGCCGGAATTCTGAAAGGGATTTTCAGCGAGCGTGATGTGTTAGTGAAGATTCTAAACAAGCCGGTAGGGAATCTAAGGAAGACACCTGTCGAACATTTTATGAAAGCCGAGCCACAAACCGCCAACGTGAAAGATTCTCTCGACACAGCAATCTTGTATATGGCGAAAGGCGGTTATAGGCATGTTCCAATAGTAGATGAGGAGAATCGTCCTGTTGGCACAGTTTCCGTGCGCGATATTATTTCCCACTTGGTCGAACATTTTCCGCAAGATGTGCTAACACTTCCTCCCAAACCGATTCGCCGCGCGATGAAATCCCGTGAGGGTGCGTAAACGTAGATACACGGACAAAGATTTTGGTGCATAAAAACGATAAGAACATGGCAGTTTGAGACGAGTGTGAGTCGACGCCGTCGAACAGCAGGGCAATGTGGTGTGACGCTACATGGGAAGGATAGAGAATCGCGATGAATAAGAAAATGCAGACCATTGAGGAGGCTACGATTCTGTTTGCTGGGGACTCTGGCGATGGTTCGCAGATCATCGGTACACAGATGACCGAGGCTTCTGCAATTGTGGGGAATGATGTCGCGACGCTCCCTGATTATCCGGCGGAAATTCGTGCGCCCGCAGGTTCATTGGCTGGTATATCCGGCTTTCAGTTGCATTTTTCGAGTGAGAACATTCACACGCCGGGGGATGCGTGCGATGTGCTTGTTGCAATGAATCCGGCAGCGCTTAAGGTCAACATAGACAACCTCAAATCGAATGGTTTACTCATCGTAAATTCAAACAATTTTGCCTCGCGCAATCTTAAGTTGGCGGGGTATGATAGCAATCCTCTGGAAGATGGGTCGCTAGAAAAATTTCAGGTTTACCCGGTAGAGTTGACTCGTCTAACGCGGGAAGCTCTCAAAGACACGGACTTGAGTCAGCGCGAGGTCGATCGGTGTAAGAATTTCTTTGCGGTTGGCATGGTTTTTTGGTTATACAATCGCCCGATGGCGAACACGCTCAGATTCATAAAAGAGAGATACGCAGAAAAACCTCAGTATGTCGAAGCAAATACCTTGGCACTTAAAGCGGGCAACGTCTATTGTGAGGCGACAGAGCAATTTGCTACGTCCTACGTAGTTGAACCCGCAGAATTCACGCCGGGCAAATACCGGAATGTTGAGGGAAATATGGCAACGGCGTTTGGGCTCGTTGCCGCCTCCCAGATGTCGGGTTTGCAATTGGTTTACGGTAGTTATCCGATTACCCCTGCGAGCAGCATTCTTCACGCTCTAGCGAATCACAAGGAATTTGGCGTGGTTACGATGCAGATGGAAGATGAGATAGCCGCCATCGGAGTCGCCATCGGGGCGGCGTTCAGCGGGGCATTGGGAGTCACCGGAAGCAGCGGGCCAGGCCTTGCCCTAAAGTCCGAGGCGTTAAATCTCGCCATGATTGTGGAGTTGCCGATTGTTGTGTGCAACATTCAACGCGCGGGACCATCGACGGGTATGCCCACGAAAACCGAACAAGCAGATTTATTGCAAATGTACTATGGACGAAATGGCGAATCGCCCATTCCGATTATAGCCGCGTCACGGCCGTCGGATTGTTTTGATGCAATCTATGAAGCCTGTCGTATTGCTGTCAAGTATATGACGCCGGTTATCTTTATGTCGGACCTCTATGTCGCGTTTGGCGCAGAACCGTGGAGAATCCCTGAAGTTTCGGATTTGGCTGAAATTAACGTGGACTTTCGGACAGAGGAGAATGGATTTCACCCATACCTTCGTGATGAGACAACGCTCGCGCGCCCTTGGGTAAAACCGGGGACTCCCGGGCTAGAGCATCGAATCGGAGGATTGGAGAAGGCAGATATCACGGGGAATGTCAGCTATGATCCGGAGAACCATGAGCAGATGACACATATTCGATCTGAAAAGGTCGCACGCATTGCCGATGACATACCGCCTACGGAGGTTTTTGGCCCGCAAAAGGGACATCTCCTCGTTTTGAGCTGGGGAGGAACATTCGGAGCTGTCCGAACGGCAGTCGAGCGCAAACAGGGGAACGGTGCGTCTGTTGCACATACGCATTTGCGATACCTCAACCCCTTACCCAAGGATTTGGGTGGAATTCTTGAGCGGTTCAATCGAGTTCTCGTCCCCGAACTTAACCTTGGTCAGCTAAAGCAATTAATCCGCGCCGAATATTTGATACCGGCGGAAGGTCTCAATAAAGTACAAGGTCAACCTTTTCACGTGTTTGAAGTTGAATCCAAAATTAATGAGTTACTAGAGGGTGAAGTATGAGACAAGAAACGCCCAGTCAAGTTCCCGGAGCCGCACCCACATTAACCAAACGAGATTTTGAATCGGATCAGGATGTTAGATGGTGTCCGGGGTGCGGCGATTACTCGATTCTTGCACAAACACAGCGAATTCTCCCGGAATTGGGGATCCCAAAAGAAGATTTGGTTTTCATCTCCGGAATAGGTTGTTCCAGCCGATTTCCATATTATATGGATACCTACGGATTCCACACTATACATGGAAGAGCACCGACCATAGCGGCAGGCGTTAAAATCGCCAACCCTGAACTTTCGGTATGGGTAATCACGGGAGATGGTGATGCGTTGTCAATTGGCGGGAACCACTTCATCCATTTAATGCGACGCAACCTTGATATCAACGTGCTGTTATTCAACAATCGCATCTATGGCTTGACGAAGGGACAGTATTCACCGACCTCCGAACAGGGAAAGGTGACTTACTCTACCCCGATGGGGTCCATTGAAAATCCATTCAACACTATTAGCCTTGCGTTAGCGTCTAGAGTATCCTTTGTTGCCAGATCTCTTGATAGGGACCCAGATCACTTGCGCCGTATTATCAAGGCAGCGTTTGAACATAAGGGAACTTCGTTCGTTGAGATTTATCAAAACTGCAATGTGTTCAATGACGGCGCTTTCTTTCAATATACCGAGAAAGATACAAAGGCCGAGAACACGGTATTCTTAGAGCACGGTGAACCGCTGATTTTCGGAAAGGACCGCGATAAAGGGATTCGACTCAATGAACTCCGGCCAGAAGTAGTCTCACTTACAAATGGTCAATATACGGTAGATGATCTCATGGTGCATAATCAGTTCGCAGATGGTCCGACACTCGCCCACTTCTTTGCCCGTATGACAGATTTGCCAGACGTGCCGACGCCTGTCGGAATTTTTCGTTCTTTCAATAGGCCGTGTTATGAAGATTTCATGACTCAACAGATTGATGCCGCTAGACACGTGAAAGGGCGGGGCGACTTGGAAAGACTGCTGAATGCGGGTGACACATGGGAGATCGAGTGAATTCATGGTATGCTAATTGCCTACGGCACCTCCGTCATTACGGGATGCAGCTCTTGAGTCTGTTGTCGTGAGTTCAATTCTGAGGTTATTAGATTGTCTTGAGAAATCAATCTTCGCCTCTGTAATTGTGGCCCTTTACTTCGCATAGTCGCATTTTAATCGGTTCACCAGTTGCCCAAATCCCAGGTTGAGCGTTTTCTTCCCTCCTTTATCTCGCTTCAAGCGGGGACGAACTCCGTTCCGTTGCTTTTTGGCATTCGGAAACTTCTCTCCTCTTTTTCGTGTATTCCCTATCGTCATTTTTTCCCTTTTGACGCCGCTGGGAAGACATTTAGGTTCTCACATTTCCTCAAATACAATTCGTTAACGCTTCGGTCTCGTTCGGAGGGTTTAATAGCCTAAACTCTCGTCGAACACAAAAAGTCTCGCGTGCAAAGGTGATTCGAATCAGCGGTTAGCATCCGATAGTTGTGAAGAAGAGCTGCATGATAAGCTCGTCCTTTTGTCCTTCCAATTGACAACGCTACCTTCCTGATAGACTGCAACTTGGGCTCTTCAAATGCTTGATTGAGCGCGTCCGCAAGATCTGGAGAAAACAATTGTAGAACCGTCATCTCCTCGACCGTGGTCCAATTCCGGTCGACAGAGGTGTGTAATGGCCGCTTAATGCAAATACCGGGATTTTACCGGATAACCGAGAGAGCCGTTGTTTAAAGGGGCGCTTACCAATTTTCTTGACTTGGGCGCAAGTCAACATTATGATATTGACCGCCCGATCCGCGTTAAACAACATGCTAAACCATGACTGAAAAAACGTCATAACTTGATCTTGGGTAAAGGAATTCATTGCTCTGATTGTCTCGCATCCATTCTACGTCATGTCAACCAAATTGATGGCGTCTTGCAAGTGAATGTCCGCTTAGCAAAAAATTCTCGTGGATCGAACATGATTCATAATACGTCAAGCGGGGCCAGAGCGAACAGCTAGTTGAACAATTGGGTTATCGCATGGCGGCTGAGAGTGTACGTTCGCGGTGCACAGAGAATCGCGAACTAATGTTTAGCCTATTGTGTGGATTGTGCCTCTTTGTCGGGTGGATCGGAGAACGTATCCTTGGATTTCCATTCCCCTTTGGAGCAGTTTACCACATAAGCGCCGTAAGTTTATTCTTCTATTTTGCAGCTTATGTGTTTGGCGGATTTGATATAGTCCGCCACGCAATGGGCACGATAAAGGAACGACAGTTCGATATAGACCTGTTGATGGTGGTGGCGGCGATTGGTGCGGCTCTTTTGGGAGAGTTTAGCGAAGGAGCGCTGTTGCTGTTTCTGTTCGGCATAGGGCATGCATTGGAGGAACGGACACTTGATAAGGCTCGTAATGCGATTCATAGCTTAGCAGAACTTGCGCCAAAAACGGCGATAGTGAAAGATGGGGCTGGGGAATCACAGCAAGATGTTGATGACCTGAAAATCGGGGCAGTGGTAATCGTGAAGCCTGGTATGCGTATTCCCGTTGATGGTGAAGTGCTCGCTGGCAGCACTACCGTCGATGAGTCCACTATCACGGGAGAATCTGTCCCGGTGGATAAAGAACCAGGGTCGCAAATGTTCACAGGGGGAATTAATGGAGATGGGAGCGTGGAAGTTCGCGTATCACGTCTTTCGGATGACACAATGCTGGCTCGCGTGGAGGCAATGGTTGCAGAAGCGCAAGCCCAAGAATCAAATTCACAGCGGATTACGCAGAAGTTTTCACGAATCTTCGTCCCCCTGATTCTCATTGGCGACATTTTCATGATTCTGCTCCTTCTTTTTTTCGGCTTTCCGTTTAATGATTCCTTCCTACGGGGCTTGGTACTATTGGTAGCGGCTTCTCCCTGCGCACTTGCGCTCGGTCCGCCTTCTGCAATTCTTGCAGGGATTGCACAGGCAGCTCGAAACGGCGTACTCATTAAGGGAGGAATTCACTTAGAAAATTTAGGAGATGTGAAAGCGGTTGCTTTTGACAAAACCGGCACCTTGACCAGAGGAAAACCCGAAGTTACCGACCTAATCTCGGTTGGCGAACTGGAGGTAAACCATTGGTTATGCATGGCGGCGGCGGTGGAAAATCGGTCTGCCCACCCGATTGCGCAGGCTATTGTTGATGTTGCCACCGAGAGCGGGCTCAGAATGCTGGAAGTAGCGGAAGTAGAATCAATGACCGGACGCGGAATCAAAGCGACAGTATCGGGAACAACTGTCTGTATAGGCAACTTAAAATTGTATCATGATTCACATGTAGATATACAAGCATCGGTACAGACGCACATCACGAATCTCGAAGAACAGGGAAAAACTGTCATGCTGGTTGCTGTTGATCGTCAGCCCATGGGTATAATTGCAGTTGCAGACGTATTGCGTCCAGAGGCGAAGAGCGTACTTGTACAACTGAAACAGATGAAGATTAGACAAACCGTCATGTTGACGGGTGACAACGAACGTGTGGCGTCTTATATCGCTCAGCAGGCAAATGTCACGGAATTTAAAGCGAGTCTGCTCCCGGAAGATAAAGTAAAATACATCCGGGAACTCGTTGATTCATATCGTAACGTAACAATGGTTGGAGATGGTGTTAATGATGCGCCTGCACTTGCCAACGCGACAACGGGCATTGCTATTGGTGGCGCCGGAACGGATGTGGCTCTTGAGACGGCTGACGCTGCACTAATGGCTAACGATTTATCTAAACTCCCGTTTGCAATAGGGCTTGGTCGTGCCACACGGAGGATTATTTCGCAGAATCTTATGATTGCGCTGGTTGTAATTGGTGGGCTCATTGTTTCTTCGGTTTTTGGTCTAGCAACTATAGGAATTGCCATAATTTTTCACGAAGGCAGTACGATTCTCGTCGTTCTAAACTCATTACGCCTGTTACAGGTCCGACACAGATTGAACAACTGAACACCGCAATTTGATTATGATTCTTTTACCATGCGCCATTGTGAAGATTGATAAAAGTATCATCTACATGCTGTTGTTAATAACTCTAACGGGGTGTAGCGTTGAAAGCAAATCTTCACCATCAACATCTGGCTTAGCCGTCGTTATCATGCTGACCATGTTTTTCGCGTCCTTGGTGGCTGGGGCTATTCCACTGCTTGGTATAGGCACCCACACTAACCTCTTACGCTGGGCGACGAGCCTCGCCGCGGGGTTCTTAATCTCGTCCGCGTTATTGGTTGCTTTGCCCGAAGGATTTCACCTTGTATCTAGAGACGGGAGTGAGGCTCACATATCGCATGCGAATAAAAGTGAATCACACGGAAATTACCAGAACGACGTCGATGCGCATGAACACAACGAGGGACGTTCCTTTCATCGTTTATTTAGTTTCGGTGCTTACCAAACCGCGGGACTTGCACTGTTAATGGGATTCTTGCTGATGCTAGCGATTGAATCGCTAGGCTTCGGTCATGCTTTGCACGAAGAACATCATCCCGAAGGCTCGGGTGAGGACCATATACACCATCCATCCAGCGATTCCTCGCATGGAAAGGGACTGGCAACCTCAATTGTAATCGGTTTGAGTATCCACGCAATCACGGATGGACTGGCGGTGGGGGCCGCGTTGGCGACAAACTCTATTCCATTGACGGTACCGCTAATGCTGGGGATAGTCATGCATAAGATGCCTGCCGCATTCAGCCTTTCCGCGTTTAGCCAACATTCCCATGGTGATGTCCGACGTACATGGAAAGAGCTGATTGTCTTTAGTCTAGCGACGCCGATAGCCTTGTTAATCGCTTGGCGTGTCTTGGGAGAGTTGGAAGTGTACTGGCTGGGGCTTGCGGTATTGGCATCGGCGGGCACTTTGCTCTACGTTGCAACTGTCGATGTGCTGCCCAACGTCATTCATGGTGCGAATCGAAAGATGGTGTTTCTACAGGTAGCTATCGGTACGGCCGTTATTCTCGTTTTGTTATTGGTTCTTGAATCGCTCGGTTTAGGAGCACATCCCCATTAATTGTCGGCAACCAAGCAATCCATTGACGATAAGGTCGCGACTAGCCATGGTTTGAAGGCACGTTGGATCCAAGCGCATTTCGTGCTTTCCCCGATCGTTTGAAAAAGCGCATGCATCTGTAGGGCATTCATGATCCACTAAAATACCTAAGGGAGAAAGTCAATGAAAATAGATCGAATAGATGTTTACTATGTCAGTTTGCCATTGGTATATCCTTGGCGAACCGCTTATGGCGAGGATCCGAGCATCCATTCCGTTCTCGTGCGAATGGAATCGGACGGGCAAGAGGGCTGGGGCGAATCAACGCCGTTGAAAGCCCCTGCATATACCCCTGAATCGGCAATGTCTGTATTTCATAACATTGTCGAATATATTGCTCCAGCCTTGGTGGGCAAGTCGTTTGAGACTGCGGAAGACCTATTGGGTGCTTATAGTTGGATGAAGGGGAACCCGTTTGCGAAGGCGGGACCGGAGATCGCGTGGTGGATGCTGCAAGCGAATAGCCAAAACAAACCCTTGCACGAACTAATCGGTGGGGAGTTCAGAAAAGTTGAAGCGGGTGCCGACTTCGGGGTACAGGATTCAATCGACATGTTGTTGGATAAGATTCAAGGCGCGGTGAATGACGGCTTCAAACGGGTCAAACTCAAAGTACGCCCGAACTGGGATTTGGAAATGCTACAGGTAGTCTGTTCGACTTTCCCCCAACAGACTTTCCACATTGATTGTAATTCGGGATATTCGCTGGATGACATTGACTTTTTCAAACAGGTTGACAAGCTGGGGTTGGCGATGATTGAACAGCCGCTGTTTCACACCGATTTGCTAGACCATGCGGAATTACAGAGGCAAATTGGGACCCCTGTGTGTTTGGACGAATCCATTACATCCGTCCGTACCTTTGAGTGGGCATTGAAGTTGAAGTCCTGTCAGATTCTAAATCTAAAAACCGGTCGGGTAGGCGGCTTGTCGGTAACAGTCAAACTCCACGACATGGCACTGGACGCCGGCATACCCTGTTGGGTTGGGAGTATGTTGGAGAGCGGCATCGGCGCGGGCATTTTGGTTGAACTGGGGACGCTCGGCAATTTCACGTATCCCGGCGACTTGTTTCCAAGTCAGTTTTTCTACCGCCAAGATTTGACGGAGCAAGAGTTGGTTCTTAACGATGACTGCACGTTCACCCCGTCACGAGTGGCCGGAACTCCCTACAAACCGGTGTTGGAGCGCGTGAAGAAGGCGGCATTGCACAATCATACAATAGAGACCAAGTGACCGAATTGAGTTACGACGAGATTCGGGCACACGTTTGAATGAACTGAAACGGTTTGGTACTCATTCGGTAACACCAATTCTCGCCGTGTGAGTCGTCGCTGTGGCGAAATGACTGCGCAATTCTCACCACAGTTCGGATCTGTCGTGAAATTGTCAGTTATTCGGCAGCCGCGGATTGATTAACGACTGAGAACTCGGGCGGTCTCCGGCGCTGTAGTTGGCAAACGCCGTTTCGCCAATGTGTCCGGAGGAATATAGTTCTTGTGATCGGCTATGCTGCCGTGCGTTAGTGCGTAGACTACGACATTTGTCATGAATCGATAGACACCGGGAGAGTAGTGTACTGATCGAGTCGGCAGACTGACGGCCTCCATGGCACACATATAATCGCGCCTAACGACTATCACGGACAGTTTATCTCCAATCGATATCCCTTCAAGGAAATTCCGTCTCTGCGGCCTCGTTCCCCACCAGAATATATCGAACCCGACGGGAGGCCCGCCCATTTCATAGTAGTTGCTGTAAATTTCGTGGTCGTTGGGAATGCGTTCAATCTGATGCTCGGGCATAACGTACCGCATTTGAGCCAGAAACAGACGAACCATTGCCTGCGCCGGGGCGTTCACGCCGCAGTCGTCAAATACCATGAGACCACCACTCTCAATCAGATATCGACGTAACCCCGCCGCCTCAGTTGGCGTGAACCGATTGCCTAATCTCCCGCCACCGTACTGACTACCGAGTAGATTGTGAGATCTCACAATCGAAGGATCGTGTCCTGTCATGAAGACAAGCGGACTCTTGTGCAGATTGGCATCAGTCAACCTAATTGCCCCTCCTTCTACGTTCATGTCCGCCTTGATTTTCGTGCGTTCGTTCAGCCATTTTGTCAAAGCATTAAGTGAAGACGAATCAGCCCACCAATCAGAAAGATTGTGGCGAATTCTAGTGAAACGCAGCACACCGCGAATATCCCTTCCTGCACCGACAATCTCACCACCGGGTTCACCTCTAGGTAACGGCGGGACTTCAACATTTCCCAGTCGAATTTTTCCGGTAACATCAGCCAAGAGATCTGATTCGCGCGCAGCTCCGACGCTTTCTACCATGGAGAGTCCGGGAATTCGCGGCGATCCTACCGTGTGCTGCACGCTAACTCCCGCGAAACCACGACTCGTAGTCCCATGGGGCGTGCGGAGGCTGCTTTCGACCGGAGCGGAAAACTCTAGCGCCTCGGGAGAATCGGAAGTCAACGATTCTACCTGTGCGACCGGACGTGGTGCCTGCGCGGTGGCTGTTGCCACCGTAGGGACTTTTGGTTGGATCGGTGCCGCGATTTTAATGACTTGGTGGGTAATCTCTTGTGCAGCTTGCGGTGGTACACCGGAACGCAGCGAAGAGGTTATTATATCTCTCTTTGCAGCAGGGACCAGGTCCTCGGTTACGGGACTGTGTTGTCGCACGGTTGATTGAATTGGCGGTTTGACAATATGCGGCGGCCTAGGCGGCGTTGGTGGTTTGCTCGGTTGGAGAATGTCCACTTCTATTAGATTCTTGAATTCTTGGGTCTGGCTCAGCAAGTACAAACCCGCGGCCAATGCGATAATTATGTGAATAACCACCGATGTCACAAACGCGCTGGAAGTTCTCTTGGTACTCATGGCATGTCTCCTCACTTTGTTGGCTCAATCGTTGGAATGCGGGAATTCGTGGCGCGCTCACCCACCTACGCCTCCTGAGCGAATATCAGGCGGTGAGTTCATGGGTGCAAGATACCGCACTCGTCGACCTTACGAACACCCGTTGGAATTTGCCGGAAAACGGAACTTTCCAGATTCACGATAACGCTTGAACAGTAGCCCCGTTTTATTGGTACAAACCCGTAATACGCAGAAGCCAAGACATGTCATTTCGCGCGATAGACATTTAATCAGCAAATGCGATATATAGCAATTTATGTGCCACGCCCTGTAAATCCTTTAACCGTGGGATTTTTGAGCCGACATCATTATAGTACATCAACACGCCGTGCCCAGAATTGGGTAGCCTTTCTACACCTCGCTGTACCAGATGGTGCAATTATTAGGAATTGTCCTTAACGTCTGGAAATTCCTTCTCAATAGCTGTCCTATATCTCACTTGTACCCCGAAATGCCGATTCTCACGTGTGTCTAGTATTTCAGAATGGCAAAACAACACCCTCTTTACCCCATTTCAAAGCGAACTGTACTCATTGGCTGCCTGTTGATTGTCATCAACACCTACTGGCTTGCATATGCAGAGATGCTTTGGCACACGGCGCATCTCACGACGGTTGCATTATCGATTAATGTACTATTTACGCTGTTGATTATTACATGGTTGAACATGATTATTCGGCGGATTCTACCTAGAGCCGAACTCAGTCAGCAGGAGATGCTCGTAATTTTTTCGATGGTCGCCGTTGGGAGCGCTTTCTCGGGCCATGACAACATACCGCGTTTGATGGGACTGATGCCTTATGCACATCGATTTGCAACCCTCGAAAATGACTGGAGAGCGCTATTTTTCCATCATCTACCTGACTGGCTTATTATCTCCGATTCACGGACCGTTCAGAACTTCTATGAGGGGAATCGCAATTTTTTCACAGATGGCTATTTGACGCACTGGATTACGCCGATATTTTTTTGGTCAATTATGGTATTTCTCCTAATGGTAATTTTCCTATGTTTATCCACAATCATCCGAAGACAGTGGGTCGAGAACGAAAAACTTCCATATCCGATAATCCAAATTCCGTACGAGATTACGGCACGGTCTGGCGGGGTGTTTGGAAAGCGTTTGTCAGTTGCCGGTTTTGCGATACCGGTGATAATTGGGCTAATCAATGGATTGCACGGTGTCATACCAAATCTACCACAGATTATCACCGACTATGACCTCAATGTATACTTCACGCAGAAGCCGTGGAACGCACTGGGAAGTCTACCAGTTCGCTTTAATGCGCTGATGATTGGAATAGCGTTTCTTCTACCCTTGGATCTTCTCTTTTCCTGCGTGTTTTTCTACTTTGTCAATAAAGCACAACTCTTAATCGGCAGTGCAGCCGGCCTTCAAAACGTCCCCGGATATCCATTTTTTGGAGAACAGGGCGCGGGTGCGCTGTTTGCCCTGTTGGTTGTTGCATGTTGGATCGGAAGGAAGCACATTTCTTACGTGTTTCGTCAAACCGTTCGATCAGAACGGATGCAAGACGCCACCGAACCGATTCCCTATAGATGGTCGGTGATTATATTGTGTGTCAGTCTTTTATTGTTGATGGGATTTTGCGTTAGGGGTGGGATGTCGATTTGGGCGTGCGCCGTTTTTGTGGGTGTGTATCTATCAGTTGTTCTTGGACTAGCACGGATGCGTGCCGAGTTGGGACCGCCAGTGCACGGAATCGGTTATGTGACGCCGCAATATCTGATAGTATCATTGTTCGGCACACGACATCTAAGAACGCCGAATTTGACGATGCTTTCACTATTAAATTGGCTTAGCGGCGCAAGTTACGCTTCTTTTCGCACACATCCGATGCCAGACCAACTAGAGGCATTCAAACTCGCGAACCGAGCGGGAATCCGGAATCGAACGATGTTTGTTGTATTACTTATCGCCAGCATCGTCGGCATTGAATCTAGTCTCTTGATTTATCCTTACACCATATATAAAACCGGAGTTGCGGCGAATGCGGAACAAATTCACGCGGGTGGGTTGGAGACCTATACTTTCCTTTCTTCTTGGCTGATTAATCCCCGGACCACGAATTGGTTGGCGGTGATTGTTCTTGCTGCCGCGTTCCTTTTCAATCTTGGCGTGATGTTCATTCGTATTCGATATATATGGTGTCCACTTCACCCAGCGGGGTACGTCATCGGATTGGCACCGAATACGCCTGAACTCATTTGGTTTCCCCTGCTAGTTGCCATGGTCGCGAGGTGGTTGATACTCAAGCACGGCGGCATTAAGGGGTATCGGCGCGCGATTCCATTTTTCGTGGGATTGGCAATTGGAGAAACGTTGATGAGTTGCATCTGGGCTATACACAGCGTTGTCTTCCACACTACCTAACCAAATGGCTCCTGGCAACATTTCTATTGACATTGATCTTGAAAGACGTATAATTTCCTCTCGGTGCATCGCGTATAGATAGCACGGAAATTAGGCAATACGGCGACATTTAGTTGAGCCAGAAAGTAGGGGTGCGGAAAATGTGGACATCGGAACGGACTCCCTGACGAATTGGTCGAATATCTGAGGGTCGGTGATGTAATTCCCCATCACGAGCCGTTGCTTTTCCCATACGGTAGTAACATCCCAACTTAGTCGTTCATTCGCTAAGTGTTTAATGCCTACGAGACTGGCAAAAGAAACGCGTTCTACCATCCCGGTAGGTGCGATTAAGTGACCGAATCGGATCAAACGAGTGAATAGCGAGTGCGATAGAAATCCTAAAACGAGTGAATAGCGAGTAATCAAGTGAGTGGACAACGAACGCGATAGAAATCCCATAGAGATTCCCCAAACGAGCGGATAGCTCAAGTGAGTGAATAGCGAATGCGATGGGGATCCTAGTGCGATAGTAGATTTCGCGCGATAGAGATCCCTTTCTAACCGCGCCGGCACCCAACACCAACCATATTTTTTGGAAATAAACCACTTATCGAGCGTAATGGAGTGCGAAACACCCTTGCAGAATGTAGGACATATCTAGGAAGGTTGAAGGACAACTCTATGATAGCTTTCAGAGCTTTTAGGAAAACATGAGGGACCGTTCTAAAGAAATCAACCTTGTCGTTGACACTCTCGTAGCTGAACCCGGACAGAGATTGGAGGAACATCTATATGTAGGCACGATGGCGGACGGGACACCAATTCGACTGCCGATCGTGTTGATAAACGGCAGCCAGAACCAGCCCGGAAAGACTCTCTACATTCAATCTATTAGTGATGGCGACGAACTGAATGGTATCGCCGTCATTCAGGAGCTGTTACGCGAAATCCAACCCGACAGTCTGAGCGGCAAAATAATTGCCGTGCCCATCGTGAATTTTCACGCCTTCCATGCCCGGCAGGCTTTCAGTCCGATTGACAACATGAAAATGAACCGATGTTTCCCTGGCAATAAGCTTGGCACGTCGAGCGAAAGAATTGCACATCGTCTCTTTAGCGCTGCCATCTCTCAGTCAGACTATTGCATCGACCTGCATCAGGGCGGAATTCATCCGATGATTGATGAGGTCCGGGTTCGCGTGGGCAACAAACACTCGCAATACAAGGATTGTCTTGAATTAGCACGTGTTTTTGGTATCGGACATATTCTCGATCAGAAGGGACCTGAAGGGCAACTCGCGCAAGCTGCTCCGCATAAAGGCATTCCAACAATTAATCCGGAACTGGGGGGTTGCATGGGATGGGACGCAGGTAGTATTGCGAAGGGGATACGTGGTGTTCGCAATGTCCTGAGACACTACGGTTTCACGGAGGGCGATCCCGAGTTGTCGGAAAGACAGATTGTTGTGAATAGATTGATATCGGTGCTGAGTGACGAGGGCGGCTTCATTGATTATAAGGTAAATCTTTACGATCATGTTGAATTACATCAGCCTGTTGCCGAAGTCCGAGATGTGTTCGGAAATCTACAAGACGAAATTTGTGCGCCTGAGACCGGAATATTCTGGTCACACCCGGCATATCCGTTGGCTGTGACCGGAGGCATCATTGGCAAAATCGGAATTCCAGTTGACTATGTTTGAAATATCTATTTTGAGTCTTTCTCGATTCATGATTCTCATGTATGGTTGCTGTAATTTGTTCGGGTGGCTAGTTTCCGGCACACACTTCGATGGAGTAATAAGTCAAAACATACATTAGCACATGAGCGGGTTCTGTAGTAAACTTGATTTGAATTTCAGCGTCTTTAATTACGGCTTCACAACATTCTTGAAACGGGGGAAAAGAATTCGGATGCAACAGTTTTGTAGAGTCAAACTTGTGATACTTTGCTTAGTCCTTATTTCAACGGCGAATCTCAATGAATCGGATGCTGATTGGCCCGCATGGCGAGGGGCAGCTCAAAACGGTGCGTCCTCGGAGACAGGTTTAGTTTCCACATGGTCGCAGGACGGCGAAAACCTAATATGGAAAGCGGATTTCATTGGTAGGTCTACACCTATCGTTCTTAACAAGCGTGTATACGTCATCGGACGCGTTGGGGAAGAAATTACGGAGCAGGAGAGAGTTGCCTGTTTCGACGCTGAGACGGGGGGATTGCTTTGGGAACATCGATTCAATGTCTTCCACAGCACGATTCCGTTTAACCGACTCGGTTGGACAAGCCTGGCCGGTGACGCGGAGACAGGCAATATATACGCTCACACTATCAGCGGTATATTCGCCTGTTTTGACGGCGACGGCACGATTGTCTGGTCACGCTCCTTAACGGAGGAGTTTGGGCGTTTCACTGGCTACGGCGGACGTGTTGTCACGCCTGTGGTGGACAAAGACCTTGTAATTCTGAGTTTCCTCAATACGAGTTGGGGCAGCCACGCCGCAATGCGCCACCGCTATTTTGCTTTTGACAAGCGAACCGGGGATGTTGTATGGACGACAACTCCCGGTGGACGCCCCAAAGACACAACTTATCCCGTGGGCGTGATAGCCGAGATCGAGGGGCGCCGTTTGTTGATTGACGGTAATTCGGACGGTCACGTTTATGCAATGGACGCGGCAACGGGTGAAAGAGTGTGGGGCTTCCAGGTTAGTCAAGGACCGCTCAACGCTTCGGTGGTGGTAGATGGAACGCGGGTCTACGCAAGTCACAATCGGGAGAACACGGACACAACGGTCATTGGACGTGTCGTCTGTATTGACGGAACGGGTACCGGTGATGTTTCCAAATCGCATGAAGTCTGGCGCGTCGATGGCATTGAGGCGGGTTATAGCTCACCGGCATTTCACGATGGACGACTTTATGTTGTGGATAGTGCGGCAAACCTGCACTGTCTGAACGGGGAAACCGGTCAAGTTCACTGGACACACAGTCTCGGCACGGTTGGCAAGGGGTCTCCTGTGGTGGCGGATGGGAAAATTTACGTCACTGAAGTCAACGGCCATTTCCACATCCTGCAACCGGGTACCAACGAGTGTACGTCACTTGACACAGAGCAGATTGAAAGACATTCCGGGCGCTACGCGGAGATTTTCGGGTCACCGGCTATAGCCTACCGTCGAATTTACTTTGCCACCGAGACAGGGCTCTACTGCTTAGGGAAAAATGAATATAGCGTGGCAGCGCTTTCAGGTACCAAAGCACCTGAGGCCTTGAGATATGGTCGGGGCAAACCTGAAACCGCCAATGGGGTAACCGCACCTGCTTCGGTCCGAATCGTTCCTGCTGAACTCTTGAGCACACCGGGGGAAACGGTTCAATTCAACGCCCGTGTCTTTGATGAAATAGGTAATGCATTAGAAGAGAAAGTTGGTATGTGGTCGATTGACGGGTTGAAGGGTGCAATCGACGACAGCGGAACGTTGAAACTTGAAGCAGGCGACGTAGGACAAGCGGGTACGGTCTCTGTCCAAGTTGACGAGGTACGAGATTCCGCGCGTGTCCGCGTCATTCCCGATTTGCCGTGGCACGAAGATTTTGAATCAATCGCGGAAGGAAAGACTCCCCCACACTGGGTGCGTGCAACGGGGCGATTCGCTGTCCGTGAGATGAACGGGAACAAGGTTCTCGTAAAACCACCTGCGCGTCGCGGGTTACATCGGTCCAATGTATATATCGGTCGTCCAAACATGAGCGGTTACACGGTTCAGGTCGATTTAATGGGGACCAAGCCCAAGCGGAATCTTCCTGACATGGGACTTATCGCGAATCGCTATACGTTAGAGATGCAAGGCAATCATCAGCGGCTTCAAGTCCTTTCTTGGCGGTCAGACCTGCGTATGGCAGAGTCGGTTGACCTCAAATGGGAAGCTAATATTTGGTACACCATGAAAATGACGGTCGAACTCGTTAACGATAAAGCGATTGTGAAAGGGAAGGTTTGGCAAAAAGACACACCCGAACCCGGCGAATGGACGATTACAGTCGAGGATCCGCTGCCGAACCGTGAAGGAAGTGCGGGCATTTATGGCTATTCACCCGCCGAGATTTATTATGATAACCTGAGAGTTTGGGAGAACTGACGACACTCTCACTGCCCTAATCTGGAAAGGTTCCGCAAATTTTTTGGATAGTTGTTTTTCACGATAAAGGAATGATAAATGCTTAAGATACAAAACTCAATTGCCGGAACTGTCGCGCTTATCTTCGTAAGTGCACTTGTGTTTCCGGTCACCGTGTCCTCCGAGCGTACGGAAGATACAGCAATGTGGGGATTTACGCCATCGCGCAATCTAGTTTCCGACGAGACTAATCTGCCCGAAAAATGGGATACGAAGACCGGGGAGAACATCAAATGGAAAACAGAGCTGGGATCACAATCCTATGCGGGACCGGTTATTATAGGTGGAAAAGTTTTTGTAGGAACTAATAATCAAGCACTGCGCAATCCCAAACTCACTGGAGATCGCGGTGTCATTATGGCGTTCAATGAGGTTGACGGCGCATTTCTATGGCAATCAACGCACACCAAACTTCCGGCAGGTCGAGTCAACGATTGGCCGCAACAGGGTATCTGCTCGACACCGTTCATTGAAGGCGATCGTCTGTACTACATCTCAAACCGTTGCGAAGTAGTTTGCATCGATACGGAGGGGTTTACGGATGGTGAGAATGACGGTCCGTTTACAGATGAAACCGATGCGACCAAGATTGATGGCGATATTATATGGAAATACGATATGATGGAAGAGCTTGATGTTTTTCCTCACAATCTTGCCACGTGCTCCCCGGTTGGCGCCGGAGATTTACTTTTCGTCATCACGGCTAATGGCGTTGATGAAGGCCATATCCACATTCCGTCGCCGTTTGCCCCGAGCTTCATTGCAGTCAATAAAGACACGGGAGAGCTTGTTTGGGAAAGTGATTTACCCGGGGAAGACATTCTCCACGGTCAATGGTCTAATCCAGCGTACGCAGAGATTGACGGAGTGCCTCAAGTCATACTTCCCGGTGGTGACGGTTGGGTGTATTCACTTGAGCCCGAGACCGGAAATCTCATCTGGAAGTTTGACGGCAATCCCAAAGATTCCGTGTGGGAGTTAGGTGGGAGAGGAACCCGAAACGCTATAATTGCTACTCCTGTAATCTACAACAACAAGGTTTTTATCGGTGTTGGCCAAGACCCGGAACATGGGGAGGGAGTCGGACACCTTTGGGCGATTGATGCAACAGGCAGCGGAGATATCACCACAACAGGCGCCGTTTGGCATTTTGGGGACAAAAATTACCATCGTACCATATCCACTGTGGCGATTCACGACGGGTTGCTGTACGCGGCGGACTTAACAGGTTTTGTTTACTGTCTTAATGCAGATACAGGCGAACACTATTGGACATACGACACGTATGCGGCGATATGGGGCTCACCTTTCGTGGCGGACGGAAAGGTATACATCGGCGACGAAGACGGAGATGTTGCTGTGTTTAGGACAGGTAAAGAAATGGAACTGCTCTACGAGGTGAATATGGGTAGCGCGGTTTACACGACCCCTGTGGCGAAGGACAAGGTGTTGTACATTGTGAGTCGAAACACACTTTTTGCGATTGCCGAAGAGTGAAAAGGAACAACCCGGCGTCGAGTCTTAATGGATAAAGATCTTATCGAGAGTTGTGTTATTAGAATGTAAGGTGAAGCGTTAAAAAAGTCGTGGAATTTTTGAATCAAACTCTATCTCAAAGTATCAAGCTTGCACGTTGTCAACTGGATGCTCACGTCCGTGAAATAGTTGATTGGCACTTTAGTCCGGAGACGGGGTGTCCGTTTTGGCTAGAGTTTGCAGAAAAACTTGAATTTGACCCACGGAAAGAGATTGGGGGTTACGACGATTTAAAAATCCTTGGCCATTTTCAGGACGAGTGGTTACGCGGCGGACCAGTTCGGCGTTGGGTGCCCATAGCGTATGCGGATGAGCCGGTTTATGTATTCGAAACGGGGGGATCTACCGGAATTCCGAAATCTCGTATCAGTATCCGTGACTTTCAGATTGACTACGAGGTCTACAGTGAAACGCTTTCCGACTCGAGTTTTCCTCGTGGAAGTGATTGGCTGATGCTTGGACCTACGGGGCCAAGGCGGTTGCGCCTCGCTGTCGAGCATCTGGCACAGCATCGAGGGGGAATCTGTTTTCTCGTAGATTTGGATCCGCGCTGGGTGAACAAACTCATCAAGTACGGGAAACATCAGGAATTAGACGCATACAAAAGCCATGTAATCGATCAAGCGTTAAACATCTTACGAGCGCACGAGACAATCCAGTGCCTTTTCACGACGCCAAAACTGCTTGAGGCACTCTGTGAAAAAATTTTTTTGAAGAAGGCAGGAATTCGGGGCATTTTTTGCGGTGGAACCGAAATGAACGCTCAATTTCACCGCTTCGCGCGAGAGGAATTAGTTCCCGGGATAGATTTTATTCCCACCTACGGAAATACACTTATGGGGTTGGCGTGCTGTAAACCGTTCGATCTCGAGGACAACTACGCGATTATCTATTATCCGCCCCAACCGCGCGCTGTTATTGAATTGGTCAACCCGGAAAACACTGAGGAAACCGTTGACTACGGTGATACAGGGCGAGTCATGTTGACCACGCTAACCAAGGAATTCTTTATGCCGCGCTTCCTAGAAAGAGACGAGGCGGAACGAGCAAAGCCAATCGAAGATTATCCTTGGGATGGTGTCGAGAATCTAAGACTGTTGTCGGAGCTACAAGAGTCGGTTGTCGTAGGTGTGTACTAGCAAGCCACGGTCGCTAGGCATCAGTAGCGCCGAAGGCTTAGGGTTTGATTGGAAAGTTGGCGTCACGCGAGGTCACTAAAAGCGGAAAATGGTTATGTTGAGAGGACACGGAGGGACAGATGACTAAGAAAATAGAGAAATTGTTCCGGGCGCCCTACTCTATGCCGAATGGATTGCAGATGACCGACGATGGTCTCTGGGTTGTTGATCAGATAACTGATAGGGTAGCTCTGCTTGAGATGAAAGAGACGTCTGAATACGGTGTGCCACGAGTCGTTTCAGAGATTACGTCAGAGTCGTCCAACACTAGCGGGATGACTCACGGCGGAGGTTCGCTTTGGCTGGCGGCGAACGGTGAAGGGAGTCGATGGCGACCTGCCCGACCAACGGACGCGAAGGCTGGTGAATCGGACATACTTAGAATTAATCCGGATACCGGCAACACTGAGGATCGATATCCGATTCCGGGTGGAGGCGGCACACACGGAGTTGAATACGATCACGTCGAAGAAGGCTATCTTTGGGTTCAAACCCTAAAGGATCAAATTCTGCACAAGGTAGAAATTTCAGACTGGTCTGTGCAGCACACGATTCCACTACCATATACTCGCGGTCATGGAATGGTGCGATCAGATGATGGAATCTGGGTTGTGCACACTTCTGATCGCGTCATCGTCAAACTAGACGTGAACGACGGTCAAGAAATGGAGCGAATTGAAGTGCCGGAGCCGCATCCCGAGCCGCATGGACTGTCGACCTTCAACGGAGGTTTCGTCTATTGCGATGCGACTTCTGGTTGGGTGGCGAAGATTTCACTATGAAGGGTAGAATTCAGCGTACCATCCCCACCAATGTTAAGAATATTGACCCATGATACACATTCCGATTCTTCGAGCTGGGCGTTCCTACAGAAGTTTAAACACTGTTCGCGTGCCTCATGTTAAGACGGGTGAACCAGTCGCCATTGTAAGTCAAGCCAACCAAGGATTGATTGCGAAGGATTTGCACGAGGTAGACGAGAGTAGGCGGGCACTGGAGGCCTTTTCCGTTTCGGAGTTGTTGGCAATCTGTAAAGAGGCGGCACAACTTTTCGCAGAATCGGAACTGCCGGTGGATGGTACACCGCAATCTCCGGACGATTATATTCAGTGTCTCTCTGCAACCACAGGGATGCCGGAATCGCTTTGCTGGAAAAATATGGCAAAGATTCGATTGATGCTTGAACAACTTGAGGCTGTTCTCGGGGGGTTGACACGCGGCTTAGATCTCTCCGTTCTTGATGCAGGTTGGGGCGTTCAAGACGGGCGACACCTGAGCTATGTACCACAAACCGATGCACTAGGCGCTGTGCTTCCAAACAATTCTCCAGGAGTGCATGCGCTCTGGATTCCGGCAATTCCGCTAAAAACTCCGCTCATACTCAAACCCGGTAGCCTGGAACCGTGGACGCCCTTTCGAATATCGCAAGCGCTCATTGAGGCGGGTTGTCCTCCGGAAGGGTTTGGGTTTTATCCGACGGATTATTCGGGAAGTAGCGAGATTATGCTTCGATGTGGTCGATCGATGCTATTTGGCGGAGGTACTACTGTTGACCCATGGAAAACAGAACTTGGCGTTCAGATTCATGGTCCCGGTCAGAGCAAGATTATTCTTGCCGAGGATACAATCGCGCTATGGGAAGATTACCTAGATTTGATGGTTACCTCCGTTGCAGAGAATGGCGGCAGGTCATGTATTAACGCTTCGGGAGTGTGGGTTCCATCAGATGGACGAAATGTAGCAGAAGCATTGGCATCACGTTTGTCGCGAATTGAGGCTAAACCACTCGATGATCCGCAGGCTGGAATCGCCGCTTTTCCAAATCCCGAAGTCGCCCGTCAGATTTCAAACCTTATCGACAATCACCTCAAAGTACCTGGCGCAACGGACATTACGGCGAGGATTCGAGGGTCGGAGAGGGTAGCTGAGGTGGATGGATGCACGTTTCTCCTTCCGACGGTCATCTGGTGCGAAGACGCTCGGCACCCGCTGGCGAACACTGAATACCTATTCCCGTTCGTGAGCGTTGTCGAGATGCCGCAAAGAGCTATGCTAGAACACATTGGCCCCACGTTAGTTGTGACTGCCATCACAGAGGATAGAGCATTTAAGCGTGACTTGCTAACCTCACCGACGGTAGATCGTTTGAATTTGGGCCCCATTCCCACAAATCAGATTTCTTGGGAGCAACCTCACGAGGGAAATCTATTTGAGTTTCTGTACCAACAGCGGGCGTTACAGATTTCAGCCGCACCTTGAGTCAAGCAGATACAGGGTATAGTAATGCACTCCTTCGACTTCCAACCCACGACCCACGTTGTCTTTGGAGAGCAGGCGTTAAGCAAGCTGGGACATTTGGCAAAGACAATGGGAGCGCATCGTGCCCTAGTTGTTACCGATCCCGGCGTCGCCAGAGTTGGCATCCTTGAAAAAGCGCTTCATTTTCTCAAACAGGAATCTATCCGCGTTGCTGCGTTCGAGGATGTTGAAGAGAACCCGACAACGAGGCATGTTGCTAACGGCGTGCAGTTTGCCAAAGATTTTGGACGACTAGATTTCATCGTTGCGATTGGCGGCGGGAGCGCGATGGATTGTGCCAAAGGGATAAACTTTATCCATACAAACGGCGGGGAGATGGAGGACTACTGGGGCATGGATAAAGCCACCAAGCCCATGCTGCCTTCAATCGGGATTCCAACGACCGCCGGGACAGGCAGCGAAGCTCAGTCCTTTGCGTTAATTGCTCAGGAAAAAAGCCATGTTAAGATGGCGTGCGGCGACAAGAAAGCTCGGTTTCGAACGGTAATACTGGATCCCGTGTTACCCGTTAGCGCCCCCGAAGGAGTGAAGGCAAGTGCAGGCATCGATGCAATCTCTCATGCCGTGGAAAGCCACGTTACAACACGCAGGAATCCGGTTTCACGGCTTTTTTCGAGCGAAGCATGGCGTTTGCTTGAAGCCGGTTATGAAGTTGCGGTTACGGATCCGGCAAACCTTGAGGCTCAGAGTCGGATGCTGTTGGGTGCGCATTTCGCGGGCATTGCAATCGAAAATTCAATGCTGGGCGCCGCGCACGCCTGCGCCAATCCGTTGACTGCAAAATACGGCATTACTCATGGGATCGCGGTTGGACTGATGCTTCCCCACGTAATCGAATTCAATTCGCAGACCGTGGGCGAGTGTTATCAGGAGTTGCATCCGTCATCACTTTGTGAACGTATATGTGAATTAAAAACCGCAGCAGATTTGCCTAATGTGCTTCGTGATTTTGAAATTGAGGAGGAAGATTTGCCTGAATTGGCAAAGGAGGCCGCAAACCAATGGACGGGACAGTTTAACCCGCGGCCCGTTGGTGAAACCGAGTTGCTTCAGCTTTATGAGTCTGCCTACTGAATCCCATCACGTATCACGCATTGTGAAATGCCTTTTTCTCGGTTGTGTTTTGCTCCATTCGATTGGGTGGAGTGCGGTTTCCTCGGAAGATTGGCGTAGCTTTCGAGGCAATTCGGAATTGACGGGGGTTGCTACGAGCAAATTGCCCGACAATCTCGAACTTCTATGGACGTATCAAGCCGAGGAAGGGATTGAGTCAACCGCAGCCATCGCGGGCAAAACTGCCTATGTGGGTTCGTGGGACGGATATCTATATGCAGTCAACCTGTTAACCGGAGAACTCAGATGGAAATACAAAGCGTCGAACGAGATTAAATCCTCTCCGTCCGTATTTGGAGAGACGGTCTACTTCGGCGACGAAACGGGCGATTTTCACGCGGTCGATGCCGAGACTGGCGCAGAATTGTGGATTTTCCGGACCGAAGCAGGTATTATTTCTTCGGCAAATTTTGCTAGTGGTCGCGTTATCTTCGGCTCCTATGATCAGAATCTTTACTGTTTATCCATTGCGGACGGTTCTCTAATTTGGAAGTTTCAAACCGAAGGCTACGTGCATGGCTCAGCGGCGGTTTCGGACGGTGTCGCGGTTGTCACCGGATGTGATAGTTATCTTCGCCTTATCAATCTGGAAAACGGTCGGGAAGAAAAGAGTATAGAGCTGGGCGACTACGTCGCCGCCAGCCCGGCAACGCTGAATCATCGTGCCTATGCCGGAACGTTTGGCAATCGCGTTTTGGGTATTGACTTGTCAAACGCGAAAGTACTCTGGCGTTACGAAAATCCGGAAAAGCAGTTTCCGTTCTACGCTTCGGCTGCCATTACCGACGATGTACTCATTGTCGGCGGCAGAGACAAGATGATTCATGCCCTCATGCCGGAGACCGGCGATCTGTTATGGACCTACCCCTCCAAGTCGCGAGTGGATTCGTCCCCAGTGATCGTTGGCAAACGAGTGTTTTTTGGAACCATCGGTGGCGTCCTATACGGGTTGAACATTCATACCGGTGAGCAAATTTGGGAATTTGTTACCGGTGCTTCGATTATGGCATCACCAAGTGTTGGAGGTGGCAAGTTGGTGATAGGCACGGACGATGGCGTTTTATACTGTTTCGGCGAAAAGGCAAACGATGGGTAATCAAAACAAAATAGTAAAGTCAGAACCCGCGACAACACGGCTCGATTCCGAGCACACAGAAGTAGGAAGCGTTTTTGTCTCGAATTATCCTCCGTATTCCTTCTGGAGCAAAGAAGCTGTATCTGATGCGATGACGGCATTGGAGTCACCTTCTGTGCGAGGAGCACAATTGGGACTCTATTTGCATATTCCGTTTTGCCGGAAACGGTGTAAATTTTGCTATTTTCGGGTTTATACCGACAAGAACAGTTCGGAAATCGAGACTTATCTTGATGCACTCGCCCGGGAGGTTGAGATTTATAGCACTTTACCGGCTATCAAGGACAGACTCCTGTCATTTGTCTACTTTGGCGGAGGGACGCCTTCCTACATTAGCGCCAAGCATTTGAAGACGCTGGTTGATCGGCTGAAGAAAGCGATTCCTTGGGATGGCGCAGACGAAATCGCCTTTGAGTGTGAACCTGGTACCCTGACGCAAACCAAGTTAGAAGCTATCAGAGAAATTGGTGTAACCCGGTTGAGCCTTGGTGTCGAAAACCTCAACGACGAAATCCTGGCGGAAAATGGGAGAGCGCACCTTTCCAAGGAAGTATATCGCGTGATGCCGTGGATTGAAGCGCTCGATTTCGATCAGGTGAATATCGACCTGATTGCGGGCATGGTTGGCGAGACGTGGGAGAGTTGGCGCGAAACGGTTAAGCGGACCATTGATTTGAATCCCGATAGTATTACCGTATATCAGATGGAACTTCCGTTTAACGCTACCTATTCACAGGACATTCTTGGCGGTAAAGCCTTGCCCGTAGCGAATTGGAAAACCAAGCGCGAATGGCACAACTACGCATTTGAACAGTTTGAACTAGCCGGATACGGCAACTCAAGCGCATACACAATGATCAGGAAAGACAAACCGGGCAGATTTGTTTACCGCGATGCAGTCTGGCAGGGTAGTGACATGATGGGTACAGGGGTTGCTTCCTTTTCGCACCTCAGCGGCACACATTATCAGAATGCAACGGGTTGGAAGGACTACATCGGTGCTCTTGAATCTGGCCGGTTGCCGTTGAGCCGCGCGTTTGTCACCACCTCATCGGAGCGTCTTACGCGAGAAATGATACTGCAATTGAAACTGGGAAGAATAGAGGCAGCCTATTTTCGTGATAAGTTCAATACCGATATTGTGGCTGAATATGGTTCAATCTACAAAAAACTGCAGGACGAAGGTATGCTGACGTTCGGCAAAGATGCAATAGAATTGACACGAAAAGGCTTACTTCAGGTGGATGGGTTGTTGCCGGAGTTTTACGCCCTCAACTATCGAAACGCTCGATATACATAAGATTTGATTGGAGATTGCGGCATTTTGTCCGCTGAATTTCGTTCTGCTCTATGTGATAATATCTTCGATATGGAAAAATCCGAAGAAACTGCTCCTATTTATACTATCGGCTACGGCGGCCGTTCGGTCGATGAATTCATTCAAGTGCTGCAAGAGCATGATATTGCGTATCTGATTGACGTGCGTTCAGCGCCTTATTCGCGCTATAAACCCGAATTTTCCAGAGAACCGCTGGATGCGGAATTGGAACGACACGGAATTCGGTATGTTTTCATGGGCGACACACTGGGGGGACACCCCGACGACGACGAATGCTATGATACGAACGGCAAAGTAGACTACGGTAAGTTGAAGGTCACCGAACGATATCTAAGCGGGATTAAACGTCTCCAAGGCGCCTTTACACAGCAACAGCGCGTCATTCTCATGTGCAGCGAGAGGAAGCCGGAGAACTGCCATCGAAGCAAACTGATCGGGGAGACTCTGGCAAAACAGGCTATACATGTCTTTCACATTGATGAAGACGACGAACTGCGGTCGCATGAGGAATTTGTCAAACAGCTTACGGGGGAGCGGACGACGGAGGAATCTGCCCAGCTCGAATTAAATCTGACTCTTGAGAATACATTGCGTTCACTCCATCGATAAGAGACATGCCGTAATATCCATAATGGTTAGTTGCGCTCGTGCACGGGTGCATGACAGAAGTATTGAACATTAGATCCGCGAATCTTGGTCTGAAACAGTTTTGCTAACACGAAACAGGAAGGGATACTAATGAAGAAGATTACAGAGCCGTGGATACACCCACACTCCGAAGCCCCGGTGGGGGCGACAAGTGGAAAGGTTAAATTCGCACAAAATCATGAGATTCTGACGAGAGGATAGTAGCAAATGAACTTGCACCTGACTGTCCAAAGGGACTCTAATAGATGCTATCACTCGGCAAATTCAAAATGAGAATTGGTGACATTATTGTGTGTCTCATTTGCGAACTGATGGCGTTTAGAAGATAAACCGGAAGTTGAGGAAAGATGTTTATACAACTTTTGGGCTAGTTTCTTTGAATAGGTTAATTTTGTGTAATGAAAGTCTTAATTGTTGCCAAAAGCCGAATGAAAAACGCTGTGGGAGTCATCGCGATTACTCAACAGGGGAACTGCATCCGACTCATACAGTCCCAAAAAACCTCATCGTACGGGGAGCATCGAGGATTTGAGGTCGGAGATGTTTGGGAAATTGCAGTCACTCGCGTGCATCAGATGATTCAGCCACATTTAAGCGACTTCATGGTTTACAAGCGGCATTGGCTGGCCCCGGCGAAAGACTTTATTGGTTCTATCGAACGTCTTATGCATCCGAGAAAAGGACACCCACGTGTGATTTATGAAGGACTTTTGAAATCCACGAGCACGAAAAGCGGGGCACTTTACATTGCCGCGAAAAGCGGTGTTCCTTCCTACAGCACAACGTTTTGGCGTCCAGATCAGCCGCTTGCATGTACTAAAGAAGGAGCGCGTGTGCGGTTCTGTTATCCGTCTTCCAACGGCGGATATACACTTCGATTCGTAGGCTTCCAGAGACCGCTTGAATCAATACCAGCGGAATCTCTTCTGTGCGTATCACTAGCTCATTGGTGGCGGCCGAAATATAAGCTAGGTGTAGAATCACGTTGCTACGCCCAACTCTACGGCTGGGTTCTTGACAGGGAAGAAAATCTCGCACGGCGTTCAAAGTCGTTTGCGACAACGGCTCTGCATGATTATAATTCTTACGCGGCGCAGAGTACTAAAAATGGTCGAATGTGGAGCGATGGGTGGACACCTGACTACCATGATTATCAGGGATATGAAGAGTACGACGGGGCGGAGGCATCGCTGGTTCATTCACTATTTTCTGACGATGATCCGGCCGACAGTTGGGAGGGGCCAGGAAATTGGGAGTGAATCAAGACAGAATGGGTTTCCTGAGACACTGGTCCCGGCGCTACTACCATTGATGTAGGGCACAGAAATCTAAGATTAATCTGATAATCGCATAATCGCACAAATTAGATACTGAAGAGCTTCTATTTAATCTGAGGATCACAAAACAACTGCAGTTTTGTTTTCGCTAATAGTTTGAACTGGGTTTCTCAATAAAGTGAGGTAACAATGAGAAAAATTTTTTGCTTTTTGGTGATGGCGGTGTTATTTTGCAGAATTATTCCAACGTCGGAGGCCTCGGATTGGCCGCAGTGGAGAGGTCCTGATAAGGATGGGATCTCTCGGGAAACGGGACTTCTCAAAGAGTGGCCCGATGGCGGCCCCCAAGTCCTCTGGCGAGTTCCACTCGGCGAGGGTTTTTCCGGTATTTCTGTCATTGGCGGGCGTGTCTATACGATGTTCTCGGAAGGGGATGACGAATTTGTCGTTTGTCTCAATGCGGCAAACGGGGAAGAGATTTGGCGGTTTCGATCAGATGCCAACTACATCGAATCTATGGGTGGCAATGGCCCCCGTGCAACGCCGACGATTGATGGAGAACTCCTGTTCACCGTTACCGCGCAAGGTAAATTGTACGCTTTGAATACCGAAAATGGTGAGAAGGTGTGGTCACACGATTTGCAAGGCGAGTTCGGAAGCAAAATACCTAGATGGGGGACCTGCACGTCGCCGTTGGTGGAAGGCGACTTGCTACTGGTTGAGGTCGGCGGCACCGATGGAAAATCTATCGTCGCTTTTGATAAGACAAGTGGTGATGTCGTCTGGAGTTCCCTCACTGACGTTCTTGGATATTCCTCTCCCATTGCTGTTACAATCGATGGGATTCGACAACTCATCGTCTTCACAGGAACCCGGTTGGTGTCCGTGTCACCCGATAACGGACAACTCTATTGGACGTACCCTTGGCAGACGGAGTATGATGTCAACGCCGCTACCCCCGTTTATATTCCGCCGGACAAAATCTTCATATCTTCGGGGTATGGCAAAGGAGCCGCAGTGGTGCAAGTCAGGCTTAAGGCTTCTCCTGAATCTGGCGCTGAGGAGAATGAAGGAGAGAAAAATCGTGTCGAAATAAATGTTGAAGAGATCTGGAAGAATGAGGAAATGAAAAACCATTTTGCCACTTCGGTTTTGCATGGCGATTACGTTTACGGTTTCGACAATGCTATATTGAAATGTATTGACGCAAACACCGGCATGGAAAAATGGAAAACACGCGGGTTCGGTAAGGGCACACTCATGCTTGCGGACGCGCATCTAATTATTCTCAGTGACCGCGGAAAGTTAGGCTTGGCGGAGGCGACCCCTTCCGGTTATAACGAGGTGGCGAGTGAAGAAATACTGAGTGGATTGTGCTGGACCGTGCCGACGCTGGCCAACGGTAACCTCTACGCGCGGAATGAGAAGGAAATGGTCTGTTTAGACATGACGGGTCAGAATTAAGGAATAATAGCATAACGGAGAAAATGACTATGAATCGATGTTTATCTTTACTTGCTGTATTGACGGTGGGCCTGCTTTTAATTGCTCCGAGTGCAAGTTTCACACAGGTGGAGCAGTGGAGTCCGAAGGCGGATATGATGGGGCCGCGGTTGTTTTTCTCCGCTAGCGCGGTAGACGAGCACGTTTATGTGATGGGCGGAATGCTTGCACAAGTTATTCCGAACTTGCACGCCTACAACCCGTCAGCGGATGAATGGGGGGTACGCGCAGACATGCCGACAGCGCGAGCCGGGATGTCCAGTGCCGTAGTTGAAGGAAAACTTTATGTCATTGGGGGTTGGACCGACGCCGAACCCGCAATTGCGGCCGTTGAAGAGTACGATCCGGCAACGGATACTTGGACGCAGCGTGCCGATATGCCGACGGCAAGAGCGCTGTTTTCAACGGCTGCGGTTAACGGAAAGATTTACGCTATTGGCGGCATTGCGACAAATCTCGGCCCCGTTTTGGGAGCGGTTGAGGAGTACGATCCCGTCTTTGATACCTGGACACAGAAATCAGATATGCCGAATCCGAGGTCGGGCATGGCGGCTAGGGCGGTCGATGACAAGATTTACGTCATCGGAGGCGCGCCCGCAGTTCAGGGACCGGTCTTATCTATGGTTGAAGAATACGACCCTGCCACAGACACCTGGACTCCGAAAGCAGACATGCCGACGGGAAGAACCGGTTTTACGGCTGAAGTTGTGAATGATAGAATTTATGCCATCGGCGGAACGACATTTGTTCAGGGACCCGGCCTGCAAACGGTAGAGGAATTTCACCCGGCGACAGATCAATGGATGGCAAAACTGGATATGCCTACAGGTCGCGTCTTTTTGCAGTCAGGTGTGGTGAGTGGAAAGATTTATGCTTTGGGTGGTGTTGTGGCAAACATCGGTCCCGATCTCCTCATGACTGTTGAAGAATATGATGCCGGCGTTGTGTCAACCGCTGTTGCACCACTGTACAAACTGGCTTCACTCTGGGGGAGCATCAAGACAGATTGACATGATTAAGGCCGTTATTTTCGATTTCGATGGGCTTATCCTTGACACGGAAAGTCCAGTCTACCAATCTTGGCAGGAAATATATCAGTTCTACAATTGTTCATTGCCCATATCGGAGTGGTTGAAGTGCGTTGGTACGGCAGATGCCTTTGACCCTTATGACTATCTTGAAGCACAGCTCGGTCAACCTATCGATCGCGCCGAACTCCATAAGAAACGAAATGCGCTGAAGAGCAGTCTGATAGATGTGGAATCGGTCATGCCCGGCGTAGAAGATCGAATTGCCGAGGCTCAAACACTGGGACTAAAGCTCGGAGTCGCTTCCAGTTCACCGAGAAGCTGGGTCGTTGACAACTTGTCCAGATTGAATCTAGAACACCACTTTAGTACGATTAAGTGCTGCGAGGACGTAGAGCGCGTCAAGCCGGATCCCGCTCTGTATGTAGGCGCTTTACAAGCACTAAAGGTGAAAGCGAACGAAGCTATAGTATTTGAAGATTCGCTGAACGGTGTGACGGCTGCCAAACGTGCCGGTATATTTTGCGTGGCAGTTCCGAATGCAATTACTCGACACTCGTCCTTTGAATTGGCGGATTTGCAGTTGTCCTCTTTGGCGGATATGTCGCTTGAGGAGGTTGTAAGTGATGCAAACAGTAGGGTGCCCAAGAGGTGAAGCCATCACGTACATGAACAAAGTAGACGGGGCATCACACACTGTTAAACCGATCGATCGAACTGGACTCACAACGAGTCAGCTTGGAAAGTTGCAACGCCTGATTTCTACTGTGCTGAAAGGAAATCCATTCTATCGGCGAAAATTAAAGACAGCAGGAATCTGTGAAGAAACGCGGTTTAGCTCTCTTGACGATTATCGGCAATTGCCGTTCACTACAAAAGAGGAATTATCTACCGATCAGACGTCCAATCCTCCGTATGGCACTAATCACACCTTCTCCCGTGACCAATACGTCCGCGTTCATCAGACCTCCGGAACTACAGGGGCGCCGTTGCGTTGGCTGGATACGACAGAAAGTTGGAGGTGGTGGGCGCAGTGTTGGAGAACAGTCTATGATGCCGCGGGAGTGACATCTGATGACCGCATCTTTTTTGCATTTTCGTTCGGACCCTTTATCGGCTTCTGGAGTGCATATGAAGGGGCAGCACAAATTGGGGCTTTGTCAATTCCCGGCGGGGGGATGACATCGCTGCAGCGAATGTCGGCAATTCTGTTTAACGACATTTCTGTTCTTGTTTGTACGCCGACGTACGCACTCCACCTTGCCGAGGTTGCGGAGGCTGAGGGCATAGATATTACAAAATCAAGTGTCCGTGCCACGATTCATGCGGGGGAGCCGGGAGCGAGCATACCGTCCACGAAGCACCGCATTGAAAGCGCATGGGGCGCTAAGTGTTACGACCACGTTGGAGCGACGGAGGTCGGCGCTTGGGGTTTTGAATGTCAAGCACAAGACGGCGTTCATCTGAACGAGCGTGAATTCATTTTTGAGGTTGTTGACCCGACCACTGGCAACTACACCAATGAAGGCGAGTTAGTTATCACAAATCTTGGGCGACTATGTATGCCCGTTATTCGGTACCGAACCGGCGACCGTGTAAAGTTGCATGATGAGGACTGCGAATGTGGACTTTCGTATAGACGTTTCGATGGCGGTGTAATTGGACGGTTGGACGACGCGCTCATTGTTCGTGGGGTAAACGTCTATCCGACTGCGATTGAGAACATCGTGCGCAATTTCCCGGAAGTGGGGGAATTTGCGGTAGACGTGTATCGTCGAGAGGCGCTTGATGAAATGGAGATTCGATTGGAATCTAGCACGCCTGAATACTCTGCTCTTGGGGATGAGGTTAGCAAAGCGATACGAAAAGCCCTCGGCCTTCGCGTAGCCGCCAAGTTGGTCGATTACGGGTCGCTGCCACGATTTGAGTTAAAGGCGCGCCGGTTCACGGATCGTCGCCAAGGCGCCCCCGTATGACCGATGAATTGGAATATTGCCGAATGAGACGGCGCGATTTTCTTAAGCTCATCCCGATTGGAATTTCCGCTCACTGGTTCTCCGGTTGTTCCGGAATTGGCTCTCTTCTGGAAGATTCCGCTGATGATGGCAAGTTTGCCTTGGCTGGCTTTCAGGCTGAAACACTTATGTCAGGGTTAGACATTCCCTGGGAACTCGCATGGGGACCTGACGACATGATTTGGGTGACGGAGCGCGGAGGGAGGATTCTTCGCGTCGATCCCTTCAGTGGCTATGCGGAAGAAGTTGAGAAGATTCAGGTAACGGCGATTGGCGAAAGCGGATTGCTGGGCATGGCATTCCACCCCGATTTTGATGCCCAACCATTTGTTTACTTCGTTCACTCTTTCAGTATCGGCAACGAAATACGAAATCGGCTGGTCAGAATGCGCTTCAACGGAGTTTCGCTTGAAGCCACCGAGGTACTGCTGGACAATATACCGGGCGACGGTATACACAACGGATCGCGCCTTGCGATTGGGCGAGATCGATTCCTCTATATGACGACTGGAGATGCCAACCGCCCGCACCTTTCGCAGGATTTGGACTCCGTTGCCGGAAAAGTACTCCGCTTCACATTGGACGGCCAACCCGCCCCGGGAAACCCGTTTGGCACGACAATATACTCTTACGGACATCGTAATGCGCAGGGATTGGTCTTTCATCCCGAGACGGATGACCTTTACTTAACGGAACACGGCCCAGCCGATAACGATGAAGTCAACCGGGTCGAGATTGGGCGGAATTATGGGTGGCCTGAGGTTCACGGTTTTTGCGACAACGACGTACGGCTGGAAGATGATTTTTGCAAACGAAATAGTGTGGTCGAGCCGGTGGCAGCCTGGACGCCGACTGTCGCTCCTTGCGGTGCGGATTTCTACAACGCCGATCTTATTCCCGAATGGAAGGGTAGTTTTCTCTTCACGACCCTCAGAGGGGAATCAATCATACGGTTGACCCTCTCGGCAGACGGTAGTCGGGCTGTTGAAGAGGAGTCGCTGTTTGAGGGTGAGTTTGGACGATTACGTGATGTACTGGTGGGGCCTAACGGGCTGATTTACTTTGCGACAAGTAATCGCGACGGTCGAGGGACGCCAGCCCCGGAAGACGATCGAATCCTGCGTGTTGAGCCGAAATTGGTTGTAGTTGAAAATATCTAATCGGGAAATTTTGCTCAGGTTATAGATTCAACAGTTCCAAGGACGTCAATGAAATCGAACGCTACTCTACGGGGACAGTCTTACGACGTGATTGTCATTGGCGGCGGACCTGCAGGAAGTACGGTTGCTACCTTGGTCGCCAAGCAGGGGCATCGCGTACTACTTCTAGAGCGCGATCCGGAACCGCGTTTCAAGGTTGGTGAATCTCTGATTCCTGCCAGTTATTGGACGTTTGAACGGCTGGGAATGTTGGAAAAACTGAAAGCGAGTCATTTTCCAAAAAAATACAGCGTTCAGTTCTATTCGCAGTCCGGTAAGGCCTCGGCACCCTTCTATTTCTATGAAAGCGATTCGCACGAGAGTTCAATGACCTGGCAGGTTCTCCGTAGCGAATTTGATGAAATGCTGCTCGAAAACGCTCTGGAAAATCGTGTGGATGTTCGACGCGGCATCGGCGTTCACAGCGTGTTGTTTGAGAAAGATTGGGCAGTTGGGGTTCGGATGAAATCTCCACATGAGGGCAGCTTGGATTTACCTGCAAAAGTAATCGCGGATTCAACAGGTCAAAGCGCGTTGATTTCGAGACGGTTGAAAATCAACGACACGGAACCTCAGCTCAAAAAAGCGTCAATATACACTCACTTTGAAGGAGGGATTCGCGACGAAGGAATCGATGAAGGTGCGACGTTAATTTTGCACACCGAGAACAAAGATTCGTGGTTTTGGTATATTCCGCTTCCGTACGACCGCGTAAGCGTAGGTGTCGTCGGATCAATCGATTATCTGCTGCAAGACCGCCGTTCAGATAGTGCGCAACTTGACGCGGAAGCTATCTTTCAGGCGGAGCTAGAGAAATGTCTGGCGTTGAAATGGAGAATAGAAAACGCAAAGCAACTGTTTCCGGTCAAAACAACAAAGGATTTTTCTTACCGCGCTCAACAGATTGCCGGAAATGGATGGGTGCTTGTGGGAGACGCGTTCGGATTCTTGGATCCGGTTTATTCTACAGGACTATTTTTGGCGCTGAAGTCCGGGGAGATGGCGGCTGATGCAATCAATGACGCGCTTGATAGCGGTGACGTGTCAAGGGAGCGGTTAGGTCAGTTTGGTCTAGAATTCGTAAAAGGAATGGAGTCTTTTCGAAAGTTGGTGTACGCCTTCTACACGAAAGAGTTTAGTTTTGCTAAATTCTTAAAACATTTTCCCGAGTGTCAACAAGGAATCGTTGATATCTTGAGCGGGAATGTGTTTACCAAAGATGTCGACAGAATCTTTACACCAATGGCGCAGATGTGTCCTCTTCCCAAAGAGATTGGGTTATAGGGAAGTTACTCGGAAAACCGAGCATCCAAGAAAGGTGCGTTGACAACGGTTCTTCTTGAATCTTACCGTGAAGAGAGTGAAGACCTCGTTTGATTGGATATTCTTTGACTGCTTTAATGCGCTGATTGACGACTTCACTACCGACGGAGATGAATCGGGTTTGGGGTCTGTCATGCATCTTCCTGCGAATGCCGGATTCTATGCCACCGGAGCCGAGTTTAAGATAGATTACGATAAATGGAAGCGGGATAGATGGTGGTACCGACTGGAGGGAGGTCGAGCTGACACATAGGCTTAAGGAAATTCTGACCAAGAAGGATAAGAGCCGCACAGATGAAGTCGATACGTTCGTAGATCGGATGATCGAACAGTTTGAGTTGGGATATCAGGCTACGCTAAGACTTACACCGGGCGTACACGAGATGCTTCAGCGGTGGCGTCATAAAGTAAGAATGGGTGTCATTTCAAATTTCTACCAGCCGGATTGGCCGCAACGAATGCTAATGAAGTTTGGTCTGGATGGTTTTTTTGATTTCATCATTGACAGCGCCTCGTTCGGGTTCAAAAAACCCGGACATCCGATCTACATCGGAGCGCTTCAACAAGCAGGGCTTTCCATCAATCAGGCGAGCCGTGTGCTCTTTATTGGAGACAACCTCGCGAACGATGTTCTGGCGCCAATGGACTTGGGTATGAAAGCGATCTATTTAGACCGTTCAGACGATCGACCATTTTCAGATCCGGTTCCTGAGAGCATACCATCAATCAAGCATTGGCATGAATTCAAACCTGAGAATCTTCAGGCTGTTTAACTTGGAATCCGACTATCGATTATTCTTTCAACCAAGGAGCGCTTTAATGAATTCCACTGAACGTTGCCGACACGAGAGACGCATTGTAATCTTAATTCTTGCCATTTTTCTATGCTTTAATTTCTTGACCGAAAAAAGTGCCTTGGCAGAAAAGACGGGTAAACGCCAGTTTTTCAGCGTAGGTACGGCTCCACCCGGCGGAGCGTTTTTTGTTGTAGGGGGCGCCATTGCCCAAGTCGTCAGCGACAACGTCGGCGATTTAAGCTGGGAGGTGGCCGCGGAAGCTACGAAAGGCACGCAAGAAAACATCCGGCGTCTCGCAAGGGGTGAGTTGGAGTTTGCTCTCGCGAATGCCGCCATCTCGTATTTTGCGGTGCGGGGTGAAGGTGCATGGAAGCGAGAACAGCCCATTCGCGCGGTGATGACACTGGCTCCAAACGTTGCCCTCTTTATCACGCAAAAATCGTCGGAAGTAAAGCGACTTGTGGATTTGAAAGGAAAACGGGTAGTCGTCGGGCCTGCCGGTGCCGGGTTTGAATACTTCCTAAGGCCGATTTTAGCCGCGCACGGCGTAACCTATGCAGATTTTACGCCACTAAACAATACGCAGGCTGGCGCGGTGAACATGTTGGCAGATGGCTCGGCGGTTGCAGCGTTCTTGGGTGGTGCCGTTCCAACAGCTTCAATTACACAAGCCGCCTCTTCCCAAGATATTCTTTTCGTTCCTTTCGATTCGAAGGCGAAAGAGCGCTTGATTAACGATTATCCGTTTTTTGAATCTGCGACTATTCCTGCGGAGACCTATCGGAACCAAGAGGAACCCTTTGACGGGATGAATGTTGGCGCGATGCATCTAATAACGTCAGCCAAGGAAACAGAAGAAGATGTCTATCAATTCACCAAGATTCTTTACGAACATCGAGGTGAAGTTGTAAAGAAGCACCCTGCAGGAAAAGCAATCAACCCGAAAAATATCGTGAAGGATACGGGGACAACCTTTCATCCTGGCGCAGTTCGTTACTACAAAGAGATTGGCATTTGGCCCAAATGACTGCAAGTACCATTTTGTCTGAATAATGTACGTATAGTATTTTTGAATTATACCATTGTGATGTGACCCGCACCGATCACTAACCTGCACACCAACTCTAGTAGGCGGGGGCATCTTTACCCGTATTGAAAATACTTAATAGATGCTATTAATGCACTGCAAATACGCAAGAATTGAATAACTCTCAATCTGGAAGGAGACCTCACTTTGGCACAAGCAGAAAAACCTAACATCGGTTACGACGATACTCCGTTTATTCCCAATTCGGAGTGGAGAGTTCATGATGGAAGGCGACCACAGCCACGAGTCATCACGACCGGCACAGAAAGTTCGCTGTCGACAGCGGGAAGCCCGCCGTCAGACGCAGTGGTGCTTTTTGATGGTACGGATTTGAATCAGTGGGTAGGTCGCGACGGTCCAGCGCAGTGGAAAGTTGAGAATGGTTACGTAGAAGTTAATAAGACCGGGGACATTGAAACCGTTGAGCATTTTGGACATTGCCAGTTGCATGTGGAATGGGCGACTCCCTCAAAGGTAGAGGGAGATAGTCAAGGACGCGGTAACAGCGGTGTTTTCCTGCTAAATCTGTATGAAATTCAAGTGTTGGATAGCTATGACAACCCGACTTATGCGGATGGCGGAGCGGGTGCTATCTATGGACAATGGCCCCCTCTCGTCAATGCCTCTCGGAAACCCGGTGAATGGCAAACATACGATATCTTCTTTGTTCCCGCCCAATTCGATGGAGATAAGCTACAAACGCCCTCCTACGCTACGGTCGTGCACAACGGCGTTTTGGTTCAGCACTATCAGGAGATTCTGGGACCAACGGGCCACGGCGGAGCTCCTTCTTACGATGAGCCGCACCCACCTGAAGGACCAATCAAGCTTCAAGACCATGGCAATCCTATGCGCTTCCGTAACATCTGGGTACGTAGGCTTGAAAGCCGAGACTAGGAATGCACTCCCTCCAACGCCTCCGCCAAAGGCTCTTTAAGGCGTTAGCCGTTATTTTGAGTTTGTTCGTTCTCGCGGAGGTCAATTATCCGCAACTCTTGCCCCAGTCCCAAGTGGCGCTTTTTGCCATGTTGGGACTGGTTCTCGTCTTTCTAAAATGCCCCCTTCATTCCAAACTTCAAGCAGGAATCTTCCGTCAAGGACTGGATCTCATCCTAGTTGTCTGTGCCGTTGCCTGTTTCGGTTATATTGTGGTGCAAACGGAACCTGTGTTCCAACGGTTCTGGATAGAGAGCCAACCCCTTGGAAACCGCGCCGGCGTGGAACAATACGTTGATTACTCGATTGGTTTGCTTGGGTTAGTTCTAGTTTTGGAAGCCACGCGGCGTGCGATTGGTTTAACTCTTCCACTACTCTCCATTGTTTTTCTGTTGTATGCCGGCTTTGGACAATCCATCCCGGGATGGCTCTTTCATCGCGGATATTCTTGGGAACGCATTGTCAGCCAAACCTTTTTGCATAGCCAGGGTGTGTTTGGAATAGCGCTGAAAGTGATGTTTACGTATGTGTTTCTCTTTGTACTGTTCGGTACAGTGCTGGAAAAGACGGGCGCGACTCGGTATATCATCAATTTTGCAAGACGCCTGTTTCGTTCAAGTGCAGGCGGTCCTGCAAAGGTTGCTGTTATCAGCAGCGGAATGATGGGTTCCCTATCCGGCAGCGCCGTTGCCAACACGGCTACTACCGGGACGTTTACCATCCCGATGATGCGAAGTGCTGGGTTTCGGCCGACTACCGCCGCAGGCATTGAAGCCGCGGCTAGCTCGGGCGGGGCGCTTGTACCGCCGATTATGGGAGCGGGGGCCTATATGATGCTAGAGATTGTTGCTCCCCCTGTGACCTATCTGCAGGTGATAAAAGCTGCCCTTATTCCCGCCATCCTCTACTATGGGGCACTCCTTCTCATCGTTCATTTCCGCGCTAAGCTTGTTGGCGCAACCGCTGAAATGCCGAGCCAACAACTCGATGAAAAACCCTCTGCTGCGCAAGGACTCGTGTTCTGCGCGGGATTCTGCGTGCTCATTCTGTTCTTGGTTCTTGGATACACGCCATTTCGCGCGGTGACGTGGGGCTTGATTGTCGTACTTGTCGTGAGTGCATTTAGCCGCCACACCCGAATAGGGATTCGCGAGGTATGCGACGCCATGGCGAAAGCTGCTCACGGTGGGGTTTCACTAATTGCGGCAGCATCATGCGTCGGGTTAATTCTCGGTGTCGTATTGCTGACGGGCATCGGCACAAAGTTGCCCGGTTTACTTGTACCACTCGCCCAAAACAATCTAATCTTGGCACTGTTACTTTTAATGGTCTCGACCATTGTGCTTGGGATGGGGCTGCCATCGTCAGTATGTTATCTCCTGATGGCGTCTTTGGTAGGATCCATTTTGACCGACTTGGGATTGGTTCCGCTTGCCGCGCATCTCTTCATTTTTTATTTTGGTATGATGTCGATGGTTACGCCGCCGGTTGCCTTGGCAGCCTACACGGCAGCAGCAATTGCGAATGCCCACATTATGAGGACGGGGGTCGCCGCTTTCCGATTTGCGTTGATTGGCTTCGCGCTGCCTTATGCGTTCGTGCTGCGACCGGAATTATTGACCTTATCTTCGGATGGAGGAACGGCGGGCGTTTGGTCGATTGCGGGAAGTCTGGGAATGACTGCGCTTGGCATCGTGCCGTTGGCCTCAAGCGTTGCCGGTTATCTCTTGGCGCCTTTATGCCTTTGGATGCGTTTGGTTTTCTTTGTTTCCGGGATGGGTTTCATACTCATTCGTTCCGCGATTTGGCTACACCTACCTGCATTAATCATCGTGTTAGCCATTGGGTTCCTGAACTGGCGCTCAAGTGTGTCTTTGGATGAAAAGCCGCAAAATGAGGGAATTGGTTCATGAAGGATTGGCGGCTGGATTGACGTGCAACTTAGACATTGTCATGAGGACCATCAAGCGCTGGGAACTTCGATACTCTACGCTCGACCATACACGGGAATGGCGGCGCCGTTGATAACGGCAGCATCATCGGAAGTCAGAAAGAGGATGACTTTTGCAATGTCGGCAGGAGCGACCCAAACGGAGTGATCTTCGCCCGGCATCGCCTTGCGATTCGCATCAGTATCGATAATGCTTGGCATGACGGCGTTGACGTTAATCCCTAAATCCTGTACCTCTTGGGCAATCGACTCCGAGAGGAGGCGCACACCGCCTTTGGAAACACAGTAGGCGCTCATACCGGCTACTCCACTTAAACCGGCGCGCGCCGAGACGTTGACAATCTTTCCGAACTTGCGTGCCTTCATGTGTGGCAAAACAGCTCTGCAGCAAAGAAACGCCGACTTCAGATTGAGATTCATCATTGCATCCCAATCCTCCACTTCCAGTTCAGAAACCGGAATCCCGCCCTTGAAACCTCCTACGACATTTACCAAGATGTCTACGTGGCCTAACTTGTCCAGAACGGTTTGAAAGAAGGAATCGACCTCTGCCTCGGATGTAACACTGGCGCGGATAAGCGTTACTCGCGATTTCAAGTCTCCAATCGCTTTTTCGAAGGCTTCAATTTCGTGATCGAATATAAAGGGAATAGCAACGTGGCACCCCTGGCTCAGGAAGGTCTGGCATACAGCGGTGCCTAATGCACCTGTTCCTCCGGTAATGGCAACGCAACGATCCCGTAATTGCATCTAATGTCCTTTCTTTCAAGATTCACGTGGTTGTTAAATCAATCGCCTACTCTTTGAATTGCGCCGATGCCCGGCCGGTTTGGAAGCACTAGCTTGCCATTTTTCAGCGTGACGCCGATGTAGGGGTCGTTGGAAATCAACAGGTGGCTGTCGAGATCGACGTAATCGACGAGAGGGGTCAAGTGTGCTGCCGCCGTAATACCGAGTGAACTTTCAATCATACAACCCATCATGATCCGCAGCTTGTGCGCACGTGCAACACTTATCATACGCATGGCTTCAACGAGACCTCCGCACTTTACCAACTTTATATTGACACCGTCCACACAATCGGCGAGCGCAGGAATATCGACTGCACGTTTGACACTCTCGTCGGCAATTATCGGGATATCGGCGTGTTCGCGAATGAACTTCAGTCCTTCTAAATCGGGCGCCGCTGTCGGCTGTTCAACAAGTTCGACGTCTAGAGAAGTAAGTTCGCGAATCTTTCGAACCGCTTCTTTCGGCGACCACGCGGTGTTGGCATCCACATAGATTGGTTTATCCGTAACCTCGCGGAGCGCGCGAATAATCTGAACGTCCTGATGCGTCCCAAGCTTCACCTTCAGAATTGCGTAATCCCGCGCCTCACGAACTTTCTGTTGCATCACCTCCGGCTCGTCCAGCCCAACGGTATATGACGTCGGCGGCACCGCGTTCGGATCTAATCCCCAGAGCCGATACAGGGGTACTCCCAATGCTTTGCCGATTCTATCGTGGAGCGCCATATCAATCGCGGACTTGGCAGCATAATTGCCGCCCAACACGGACTCAAGTTCCGCCATCACGCTCTGAATCGCGTCCAAATCTCCGTCAAGACCTGAATCCAAAATCTCCAGGGCAACACCCACAGTTTCGACAGTCTCTCCATAGAAACGAGCGGGCGGCGCCTCTCCCATTCCACCGCCGATTTCGACTGAAACGACTTGACGATAGTCGTCAACGGCTCGACGCGCAATCTTGAAGGGATGAACCAGTTTGAGGTCGACTACTCTATGGTGGATACGCATTGCGTCGAAAGGCGGGGAATTTTTCAAAGGTGGAATATTGAAAACTATGGGGTGTACCGCTAACTCAAAACCGAATCTACTCCACTGCCACGGTTTAGTTGAGCGCGGCTTCTTCGGCATATCGTTGAGCAACTGCTTCCAAGGGGATCGGCTCATAATCGACCCTATTCCCGATTTCCCCAAAACTCAACATCCGAGATCTGATTATCTCTTTCATGGCATCGCGAGCTGGCGTCAAATAACTGCGCGGATCGAATTCTTCAGGATTCTCCGCGAGGAACTTACGAATTGCACCTGTAATCGCTAGGCGGCTATCGGTGTCCACATTGATTTTGCGAACTCCGTTCTTAATTCCAAGTTGGATCTCTTCGACCGGCACGCCCCATGTGGGTCGAATCTCACCGCCATTGTTGGTGATAATGTCCTGCAAAACCTTGGGAACGCTTGACGACCCGTGCATCACGAGGTGAGTATTCGGAAGCAATTTATGAATCTCAATGATTCTATCCATAGCAAGCACGTCGCCATCGGGTTTTCGGGTAAATTTGTACGCCCCGTGGCTTGTCCCAATCGCCACTGCGAGCGCATCAACGCCTGTTCGCTCAACAAATTCCACTGCCTGTTCCGGATCTGTGAGAAGTTGGTCGTGCGACAAAACGCCTTCTGCGCCGTGCCCGTCTTCTTTTTCACCCTCACCCGTCTCAAGTGAACCAAGACAACCGAGTTCGCCCTCGACAGTAACGCCGCGCGCGTGAGCCATCTCCACAACGTGCCGCGTGATCTGAACGTTGTATTCAAAATCCGCGGGTGTCTTCCCATCCGCCATCAACGAGCCGTCCATCATTACGCTGGTAAAGCCCATCTCGATCGCCGATATGCACGTTTCCGGGCTATTCCCGTGATCCTGATGGAGCGCGATCATCACGTCCGGATATAGTTCGATGGCTGCCATCATCAGATGGTACAGGAATCGATCGTTGGTGTACTTTCGCGCGCCTCGACTCGCCTGAATGATTAACGGGAACCCGGTTTCGCGTGCAGCTTCCATGATGGCTTGAATCTGCTCCATATTATTAACATTAAATGCGCCAACTCCATAGCCGCCTACCGCGGCTTCATCAAGGATTTGTCGCATGGATACTAACGGCATTTCAAACTCTCCATTTTATGAGCATTTGTGCTTGAGCATCTATTGTAGTTTACTCAAGCGAATTCACCCTGTCTTCGTATTGACTCTTCCGATGTCAATCAATCAATTAGCACGTTCTACGGCGAATTTCACAAGCGGTATAAAGAGGTTCTTCGCTCGATTATGCGGGATATGGGCAAATCGCTGCGCGAATTGGGCACATGCCTCCTCTACCAGCACTTTGGCTCGTTTCTGTGCATACACAATTGATTGATACTTTTCCATGAGCGACAATACCTCATTGATATCGGCTAGACTCTTGTTGTTTCGGCTTTTAGCCATGATATCAACTACGCGGTCCGCCTCGTCAGATGTGCACGAATTGAATAGATGAATCAACACCAACGTGCGTTTGCCTTCGCTGATGTCACCGGCGATTTCTTTGCCGTATTGGCTTTCTTCCCCGATGAGATTCAGAACATCATCTTGAATTTGAAAAGCGACGCCCAAGTTCTTGCCAATTTCAAGGAAGTGATTCACGTCAGTCTTTGCGGCTCCCGCCGTAATCGCGCCTAAGCGACACGGTGCGATGGACGTGTACCAGGCAGTCTTTTTCACACACATCGCCCAGTAGTCATCTTCGGTGAGATTCCACTGATTGTTATCGACCCAGCTAAGCTCAATGTGTTGTCCTTCGACAACCTGATTACTTAGACAGGTGAATTCGGCGAGTACCTGAAATGCGACTTCGTGCCCGAGTATCTCGGCGTTTCGGTGGAGCATCTCCCACATTCGGCAATGAAGTGCATCTCCCGCGTTGAGCGCTAACGGAATGCCATATTTCTGGTTCAGACAGGGCTCCCCGCGTCGAAGGTCTGATCCGTCTTCGATGTCGTCATGGATTAGCAGCCAGTTTTGAAGCACTTCAAGCGCTGCAGCGGTATTGAATGCATTTTTGGGATTACCTCCGAACGCCTCGCAGATGAGCAAACATAACGCCGGGCGCAGTCGTTTGCCGGATCTCCGAGGATAATCCCGCATCATGTCGTAGAGGCATTGTACCTCATCTCGATTATGTTTGGACGGAAGAAAATCAAGAATGTACGTATCAATCGTCGCTTTGACTTCGCCGAGAAACTCTTTCAATGCATTAGCATCTGTCATAACTTTGGATTAGACCTTCCACTGTATAATTTCTGGCAAAGATAATAGTTCCCGATTTTGACGAATCCATTCTTAATATTCCTTGTCGCGTCTACTTATACCATTTCGATTGAACAAGACCGCGTATTCTGTGTCCAGATATATTATAATGGAAAACCGATAACAGCTATTGCCCTGCGCGCCAATATCGGTCGGCGGGGCATCTTTCCCCGCATTGGAAAGACTTGATTCACGCTATTAATGCACTGCGAATATAGAAAAAACGAGAAACCGGCACTATTCGTTTCCATTGGTTGCTTTGGCAACGTCGAACACAGCATTGTTACACACGTCTAACGTCTACGCATCTCCATCCGGGTGCATTAGAATCTTCAGAGAAGGTTCTGGACTGCGGGTCAGGTCAAACGCCTCAGGAAATTGGGCGAGTGGGAAATGATGACTGATAATCTCCGTTAGGTTTACTCTCCTTGATTTAGCAAACTCAACAGCCCGTTCAAACTTGTCGCCAAAGGCGTGCACGCCTACAATCTTCAACTCGCGGAAGAAGATGTCATATGGTTTGACGGTCATTGTTGCGTCGGGTGCCGCAACGCCGAATAGCAGGAAGCTGCCCCCGGATCGGGTAAAGCCAAGCAGCTGTTCCTGAGCAATAGGATTGCCCGTTGCATCAATGGTCAGATCGAACCTCTTGGGGTGCGCGTCCAAGAGCTGTTCCTTAAGATTATGGTTGGCATCAAATACTTCGTCTGCCCCCAATTCTTTCGCCTTGGTCAGTTTTTCCACTGCGATATCCGCAACCGCAACCGACCGAGCTCCCGCGAGTTTGACCACCTGCATGAGTAGCAACCCGATTGGACCGGCGCCCACGACCAAGACTTCATCGCCAAGATTTACCTCAACTGTGTCGATTCCGTTGATAGCGCAGGCTAAAGGCTCAATAAGCGCTCCTTCGTCGTAAGTGAGATTGCCAATCTTGAAGGCGTTTTCTTCCCGCACTTTCGCGTAGTCCTCGAAACCGCCGGGTGCCCACACGCCGTATCCCGCGCCCGGATGAACAGCTACACGGTCTCCCGGAACCAATCTCGTGACATTTTTTCCCACCTCAATAACCTCACCCGAAAATTCGTGCCCGGGAATAACAGGAAAATATCCGCCGTACTCTCCCTTCAGAATGTGGAGATCGGTGCCGCAAATGCCTGCCGAGCAAACTTTAAGTAGAACTTCGTCGTCATCGTGTTCGGGTATTTCAGTAGTTCCCACGCGCAGCGTGTCGATTGCATCAAAGAATATTGCTTGCATATCGGTTCTTCCGCTCCTGTTGATGATAAACCCAATTGGAAGGCAAGCCAAAAACCCGACGATCCTCAAATCTTATATTAGTCCAAGCTCGAATAAAAGTCGGGAATCCTGGTGGAATTGCCCTCAGACATGTGAATCCCCATTTGGTTCACGACTGCGTGGTGTGTTCGAGCGCACTGTGTCCGACACCCGACATCCTTTCTAAGGATTATGAAGCCTGAGGATGCATTAGGATTTTGAGCGACGGCTCTGGTCCGCGCGTTGTTTCTATGGCTTTGGCGAATTCGGCAAGGGGGAAATGATGGCTGATGAGGTCCACGAGCTCTACGCGCTTCGCTTTTGCAAGTGCCAATGACCTCTCGAATTTGTTGCCGAGTGAGTATGCCCCGATTATCTTTAGTTCACGCCGGAAAATATCATAAGGCTCGACTCCCATGATGGCACCAGGCGAAGCGAATCCAAACACTAATACCGTACCTCGCTCAGCGGTGAAACCCAGGAGCCGTTCTTGGGCTTTGGGATTCCCTGTGGCGTCAATTGTCAAATGAAATCCGTCGGGATGCGTGGCAAGAAGCTGTTCCTTGAGATCTTTGCCTACGATAATGGTCTCGTCCGCACCAAGTTCTTTGGCTTTGGCAAGTTTTTCTTCCACGACATCCGTGACTGTAACCGAGAGCGCTCCAGATAGTTTTGCCACTTGTAACATTAACAAACCGATGGGGCCCGCACCGGCTACAAGCACCTCATCGCCCAAAGTAACCCTTGCGCTGTCAATAGCGTGGACGATACAGCCAAGAGTTTCTATCAGCGCACCTTCATCGTAGGTGAGATCGCCCAAGGGGTGAGCCCGTGATGCGAGAACTGCAACGTAATCTTCAAATCCACCGGCGGTCAGAGTCCCATATCCAACTCCCGACGGATTGACCGTCACGCGGTCGCCCAGGCTGTGAGTGGAGACATTCTTCCCAATTTCAACGACATCTCCGCAAAATTCATGACCGGGAATGACCGGAAGCACACCAAACTCCCCTTTGAGGATGTGAATGTCGCTCCCACAGATTCCAGCCGATCGAACATTTAGCAAGATTTCATCGTCACGGAGTTTCGGGATTTCTCTGGTACCGACTCGTATAGTCTCAATATCGTCAATGTAAACGGCTTGCATTCTGTCACCTTTCATGTGCGACAGCCACGGGTGATTAGTCAAAAAAATAATGCTGCTTTTTGGAATGTTCTGCGGGCAACATATCTAGAAGTTCCATATCTTCAATAGGGAAACGCCCGGATATTTTCTCCGAAACAAGCTTGAAATCACCGGTGGTGTTGAAGTTTTTTTCGTTTCGTCGTCCGTCCTGTCCATCGTTTTCGTACGCTTCTGAATCGGCAAAAAAATTCATCAACCATACAGTTTTCAGTTGCTCGGTTCGAATATTTCTCCGTTCCCGATTTTCTTAGATCCTGGTGAAAAGTACATTTGTCGGGTGCGATCAAAGGAGCGAAAAGCAATCGACCGAATGATTAGGGAGGGATCAAGTGAGTGAATAACGAACGATCAAACGAGCGGATCGCGCGTGCTATAGAAATCCCGATAGAGCTCCCATAGAAAATCCCCTGCGATAGAGTTCCCATAGAGATTCCACAGGTATATATCAGACAACACTAAATACATGACGAAACTTCCCACAAATGATTAAATATGATTTTGCTGCCGACTATTCAAACAGCCTCTTAAGGGGATTGAAATGTAGTTGCATTTTTATTTAAATTCGATTAGGTAATTGAGCCAAATGCCTTGCAACTTTGCCAAGCCTGCTTGTTGAACATTGTCCAGTCAATCAACGTTCAGAATACGCGATAATGATAGCATTGTCAAGATATTTCATCTTGTATTACGCTCAAAGTCGTGTATAATAAAATTGGAGGGTTAAGGGGCATTTACCACACCCCGTGCAGAACTATCGTTCGTTCATTGAAGAAAAAGAGGGGCATCATGAATAGTTGGCGAGGCTTAAAAATTGAGGTTGAGGGCACTGGCATTACGACGTCTTTGAGCGAGCAGGTGCATCTGTTGGGATTGCTTCTCGGTCATGCCATCCGGCAGCAGGCGGGAGATGAAATCGTGGGATTAGCCGAACAGCTGCGAGTCCTCTGCAAAGATGCGGCAACCACGGGAAACGAGCAGCTTCGAGACCGGGCGGGCGAAATCATCCAATCACTGTCGAGTGAACAGATTGTCTGGTTGCTTCGAGCGTACACCGGTTTTTTCTATCTCGTCAACAAAGCGGAACAGCGCGAAATCGTGCGTATCAACCGCGAGCGGCAGAGAAACGCGACAACCGAGACTCCACGGGTGGAATCAATCGCGGAAGCCATCCACTACCTCAAACAGGCAGGTGTCCCCTTCAAGGATGTAATGATGTGGATAGAACGTTTGGATATTCAACCGACGTTCACGGCGCACCCCACCGAAGTCCGCCGAAGAAGTATAGCACGCAAACAGCAACAGGTTGCCGATCAGCTTAAAATGCTTCAGACACAAATCCTCCTTCCCTCGGAGCGCGATATCGTCATTAGGGATATCTATTCTCAGATTGCACTGCTGCTCGCAACTGACGAGATCCGGATTGAACGTCCCTCTGTGATTGATGAAGTGGAACATGCTCTCCATTTCTTGAGTACCTGTGTTTGGCAGACCGTACCTCAGTTGTACGGGGATTTGCGGGAGGCGCTCAAGGTATATTACGAGCGTGATGTGGAATTACCCACATTTCTGCGCTTCCGTTCATGGGTCGGCGGGGACCGTGACGGCAATCCCAATGTAACCGCGGAAATCACTCGCGCTGCACTTCGACTCAACCGGGAAACAGTCATCGACCTTTACATAGACGAATTACGCCTCCTTTGGCATGACTTGAGCATCTCCAGTCACATTAATCCTGTACCGGACGAGCTTATGGAGTCCTTGCAGGAGGACTCAAAAAGCGGATTATTAACGGAAGATGAGATTCATCCGTTCTCGAATGAACCGTACCGAATCAAGGTCAGCCATGTCATGGCGCGACTAAGAAAGATGCGGGATGGGACGAACGTAGCGACCGAAAGGAAATACGGCCCCGCGAGTTTCGTTAGTGATCTGGAATTGATTCAACGCTGCCTAAAGGACGGTAATATGTCAGAACTTGCCGAAACGGGACATCTTGCGGACTTGGTAGTCCGTGCACGGACGTTTGGATTCCATCTAACGGCGCTTGATATTCGCCAACACAGCAAGATTCACGAGGAAGCGGTTGGTCAATTGCTGGCTACCGGAGGGGTATGTAGGAACTATTCGTCTCTTGCCGAGGAGGAGCGCCTTCAAATCCTCGAACGTGAACTGAAAAACAGACGACCATTGTTGCCTCCCAAAACGGAAACCACAGGCGAAGCACAATTGATGCTTGAGATAATGGAGTTGGTTGCGGAGGCTGTTGAGCATGACAGCGACTCGATCGGCAGCTACATCATCAGCATGACAGACGCCGTCAGTGATCTCCTCGAAGTGATGCTTTTGCTTAAAGAGGTTGGGTTGTGGCACTACGATGAAGGAATGGTACATAGCGTGATTGATGTAGTTCCGCTCCTAGAGACCATTGACGATCTTGAACGAGCGGAGTCCTTGATGGCGTCTCTCTTCACGAATCCCGTTTACCGCCTTCATCTCAAAGCGCGTAACGACTTTCAAGAAATCATGCTGGGCTATTCCGACAGCAATAAAGACGGCGGTTACTGGATGGCAAACTGGTCGCTGCACAAGGCGCAAGCTGTGTTAGCCCGCGTTTGCCAGCAATTTCAGGTAGAGATGCGTCTGTTTCACGGAAGGGGCGGAACCATAGGACGCGGAGGCGGCAGAGCAAATCGCGCAATCTTCGCCATGGCACAGGAGACTTACAACGGGCGTATCCGTTTCACTGAGCAAGGCGAAGTAATTTCTTTTCGTTACTCTCTGCCGGGTATCGCCCATAGGCATTTAGAGCAGATAGTCAACGCCATGCTAAAAACAATGCACCCTGAATCTTCAAATTTGGGACAAGACTCGAACCAGCTGATGGAAATCCTTGCTGGCGAATCAATGAAGGCTTATCGCAATCTGATTGATGACGACGACTTCTGGCCGTGGTACGTGCAAGTAACGCCAATCGAACAAATTAGCCATCTTCCGATTGCCTCACGTCCGGCATCGCGCAAAGCTGGCAGCGAAGTCGATTTTGAGGATTTACGTGCTATCCCTTGGAATTTCTCGTGGATTCAAACACGTTACAATGTACCGGGATGGTATGGAATGGGTAGTGCGCTGAATAAGTACGTGGATGAGCATCAAAGCGGCTCCGATGATTTACAGGAATACTATCGCAACTGGCCCTTTTTCCGCGCAGTAGTCGACAATGCCCAAGCGGAAATGGCTAGGGCACGTCTTGATATGGCTAAGCGGTATGCTTCTCTGTCAGATGGTACATTCCACGAACGGATACGGCACGATTTTGAACTCGCACAACGTGCCATCCTACATATCACGGGTCAGTCAGAGCTATTGGACAACAACCCCGTCATCCAAAAATCGATCAGACTTCGTAATCCTTACACCGATGTATTGAACTTGCTCCAAACCGAGCTGCTGAGGCGTTGGAGGGAGTTGCCCGAAGACAACTCGGAACTGCGTCAATCCATGTTCTTGGCAATCAATGGCATTGCCGCGGCGATGCACAGTACAGGATAATCGTCTAAAAAAGAGTATTCTTATAGATTGAGGAGACACACATGATTGAGAAGAGACTATACCAAGAAACGTATCGCCCCCAGTTCCACTTTACCGCGAAAAAGAACTGGCTGAACGATCCCAACGGTCTGATTTATTACAATGGTGAATATCATCTGTTCTTCCAGCACAATCCTTCGGGAATCGACTGGGGAAATATGACATGGGGGCACGCTGTTAGCCCGGACATGGTGCACTGGGAACAGTTGCCTCATGCTATTGAGCCGGATGAGCTAGGGACAATTTTTTCCGGTTCGGGAGTTGTCGATTGGGACAATACATCGGGATTCCAGACGGGCGAAGAAAGTGTGTTGGTTGTTATCTACACGTCCGCGGGAGAGTTTGCACCAAAGAAAACAACCTATACACAGAGCATCGCCTACAGCAACGATAGGGGAAGAACATGGACGAAGTACGAAAACAACCCGGTACTTTCCAATCTTGCCAAAGGGAACCGAGATCCAAAGGTTGTTTGGCATAGTCCTACGAAGAAATGGGTGATGGCGCTCTATTTAGAAAACAGCGACTTCGCGCTTTTCGGATCGTCGGATCTGAAATCTTGGGCGAAACTGTCCGATGTTCATCTGCCCGGTGCCAGCGAATGCCCGGATCTCTTTGAACTGCCGGTGGATGGGAACCCCGACCACACGAAGTGGGTGTTCTGGGGAGCAAACGGGCGGCATTTCATCGGAACGTTTGACGGGGAACATTTTACCACGGAAAGCGATGTTCTGCGTACCGAACATGGCGCAAACTGTTATGCCGCGCAAACGTGGTGTGATATTCCTTCGTCTGACAATCGGAGGCTGCAGATTGCTTGGATGAATGGAGGGAAGTACCCCGATATGCCTTTTAACCAACAGATGGCTTTTCCTTGCGAATTGACGTTGAAAACCACCGCTGATGGTATAAGGATGTTTCGCAAACCGGTGAGGGAGATAGAAACTATTCACGATCAGCGGCATTCATGGAATAATCAATCGTTGGCATTTACAAATAACTTGCTTGATAATATCGAAGGCGAACTGTTCGATATTCGCGCGGAGATTAAACTTGGAGATGCGAGCGCGGTGGGGTTTACCGTAAGAGGAGAGGACATTCATTATGATATTGACGTACAGACGTTGACCTGCCTCGAAAAGTCTGCGTCACTCCAACCCATTGACGGGCGGATTGAGTTACAGATCTTGGTGGATCGGTCTTCGATTGAAGTATTCGGGAACGACGGTCGATTGTCGATGTGTTCCTGTTTTCTTCCCGACACGACGAACAGAAGTCTGCGAATCTTTTCCTCCGGCGGAGAAGCCCGAATCATCTCTTTGGACGTCTACGAACTCCGATCAGCTTGGTCTGCGGACGACCTTACAAATAATTGACGAATCTTCATAGCCTGGGCATCGAAAATCAACATCTCCTGTTGGAATCACCCATGTCAATCGTTCCTCTAACCAAAACACTGGAATCAATCTAAGAGGGGAACATGAATGGCGAGTGTTGAATCCACTCATCGCGAGGTTCGTGCGCGCGATGGCAGTAGGTTTCGCATTTAAAGGAGTGTTCCGACCCGATTCGCAGGCAGTTGCTCGGCGCAAATACCGGTGGGATAGGGACTTCACCCACGCGTAAAGGGGGTGTGCTACTGAAGATTTCGGCGGTGGAACACTTCGGTGGAAGATCTGTTACAGACTGGTACGCGAGCGTCGTGGGCGCCCGGTGGTTTCTTTGGGACGCAACCACTCTGAGCCACGAAAATCTGATTCCAATGATTGAAACCCGCCAGTCACTGACACAATCCTACGAATAAACTGTCAGCACCAACTTTCTGTTGCCGCCGCGATTTCTGAATTCGCACAGATAGATTCCTTGCCAGATCCCCAGATTCAACCGATGGTCGGTAATCGGTACGCTCACGGAAGATCCGACCAGCGCCGATTTTATGTGCGCAGGCATGTCGTCGCTGCCTTCTACCGTATGAACGTAATGGTTGGCATCTTCGGGAATTAAGAGGTTGAAGCTGGTTTCAAAATCGTCCCTTACCGTAACATCCGCGTTCTCGTTGATGGTTAATCCAGCCGACGGGTGCTTGATGAAAACGTGGAGGATTCCACTCTCCGGCAGCGGATCCAACTGCTTAAGAATTTCCTGTGTAATTAAATGGAAACCGCGGGGATACTCGTTCAGAGTAACTTCGATTTGGTGGGCCATACCACGATGGGAACGATGTGTTGCAGCGAGTGATGACCGCGAAGATCAGAGTAACGCGGCCATCACTTACGGTTCAACTACAATACCATTTTGTATAGCGGTAATTGCGAACTGTTAGCTAACGACGCTGTTTTGCAAGATACCAATGCCTTCGATTTCTACCTCAACCGTATCCCCTGCCGCCAACGCTTTCGTCGTGCCCGGAGTACCCGTGAATATGGCATCGCCCGGTTCGAGTGTCATCACCTGCGAGACGAAGCTTACAATGGTTGGCACGGGGAAAATGAGGTCGGCGGTGGTCTGGGATTGAATAGTATTGCCGTTGATTCGTGTCTCCAGTTGGAGATTGCCGTAGTCTACGTCGGTAGCGATTGCTGGTCCCATAGGACCAAATGTGTCGCAGGCTTTCCCGCGCCACCATTGCATATCGTTATGCTGCCACGTACGCGCACTTACATCGTTGCCGCATGTGACTCCCAAGATATTGTCAACCGCTTCCTTCGGTGTTACATTGCGTGTGCGGTCCTTAATGACGACGACCAACTCACCCTCGGCGTGAACATCATCATCACCCACCGGCAGTTCTATTTCGCCATTCGGATCGTTAATACACGAGGGCGTTTTGATGAACATCTCCGGGTTCGCGGGTTCTGGTTCGTCTCCCAAGTGGCTGCGGTAGTTTAGCCCAACAGCCAAGATTTTTGACGGGACTGTTGGCGCAAGCAGCTTTACATCGGCCAGCGCGACAGTCCTACCGCTTTCTTCGCACTCTTCGAAGATATCGCCGTTAAGTTCAGCAATTGTGTCACCGGAAAGGATTCCGTATGAAACACTACCATTCACTTCATACCGAACATATTTCATATGTCAAATTCCTCCTATTGTTGAAAATACCAATGTTGTAGTTTTGTTGATCTTCCACCTATTTCTATCGTCGATGTTATCTTGATTGACTCCTTAAACAGAATCAAACGAACATCCTTCTGCCTTCAACCTATACTTAAAACCTGTTTGAATAATCAATGGGAAAGCCACTGTTGGTCAGTTGTAGGAATTTTTTCAGGTTTTTATTCTTATATGCTACATACCTGATGCCCCGCTGGGGCTTAGGTGCACGGGGTTCTGGTGTTTCTATACACCTTCAAGATTTCTATCGCACTCGCTATTCACTCGTTTGATCCCCTCTGGGGCTTTTAGAGGCTGGTGAGCAGTGCGCCCCCTACGAATGTCCTTTTCAAACAGGTTCTTAGTCAAACCTACGATGACATGATGCTGATTTTTGTCCGTATCCCGGCTTGTAGGGCTTATGTGCAGGCAAACTGCTAACGCGAACGCAGAAGCAACACGGCTAAAATCTTAAGGAAAGGTCGCAGGTTCCGTTGCCTATTCGCTGGACTTAGAACGCAGCAGGTGGACACCCAATGCACCGTTCAGCAACGGAAGCACGGCATCAAAGAGAATCCATATCATCGTTCGAGGATCGGCGCCTACCGGTTTAAAGTCCGCGCCGACATCACTGATGCCGAACCAGTTCCACAAGAAGATTATGGCTGCGAACATGAACCCGTAGAACTGCGTATTCGCTGCCAAGAACTCTTGAACACTCGAATTCGCGCCAGCGCGGCTCATACGGCTGTAGCTAAAAATCACCCCAAGTATTATGGAAATGAGAGAGAGCAGGTTGATGATGTCCCAAGCGGAACTATAGGGACTTTCATCGGTGGAGGTATGATAAACCGGCTCAATCACTGTGTGGATTGCGACTATCGCCGCAATTATAATCAAGACAATTCCTATGAGTCGCTTGAGGCCTTCCATCGAATTATTCTCCTTTTCCTTTAGGGTAGAGTTAAATCCCGGTCGCAAACTGATGTCGCAATTATACTTTCGCCTAGGGACGAATACTCAACGCTAATGATGTGCAACACAGCACCGCAATCGTGGAGTGTCTGGTAGGCTACTGACGTGGTTGCTAGATTCCGTGAATCCTCTCGCCATTTCCGGTTCACAGTTCTAACGGTGGCAATTTAGATGCCGATAGAAACGCAGCATCACTCTAGCATAGAGTCGTAGGAATGTCAAGCCGATATTTACTCTGATTGACAGGGATAATTGGGGTAAATCTTGGACCGGAGGTGCCGATAGTTCATGCGATAGTGTCGGCAGCTTATCGTATTACCGCCATCTTTCCAAACTCATGGACATGCTGCTCATTGCGGGAAGCGGAGAGGACGTAGAGATACACTCCGGTTGCAACTGAGCGGTTTCGATTGGATTCAAGATCCCAAACGAAGCGACCGGAGCCTATCACATCACGCAGCAGGTCTGAGTGAACCACATCGCCGGCAGGTGTAAACACGTCCAGTTCTATTTCGTCGACAAGTTGAAAGTCCGGAATTGTGAAATCGAACGTTATTTGCGTTTCTCCAAGCGGAAGCGGGTTTGGGAAGACGCGAACTCGAGAGACTTGTAGTTCGCCGGATCCTATCTTCCCTTCACGAACGGTCAGATGATAGGAGTCTAGGGCGTTGAATCCAACTCGTGATTCGACAAGAATGAACAACGGTTCGGCTTTGACCGGGCGGAACACGATGTGCTGGTTGGTAAGCTCCGTGGTTACTCCATCAATGATCTTTCGTCCTGACGAGTCGAGCAGAGACAGTCGATATTCGACATCATGAGGAATGTCGGTCAGCGTAATGATGATAGCGTTTCCGATGGCCGCATCAAGACGGTAAAAATCGCGCCTATCGTCCACATTGAACAGGAAGGACTCGTACCGTTGGTTGAGTTCGATAGGATATGCGATTTCAGGATAGTCGTTAGGTTCGTATGTGTCTCCGAATGAGACCAATAGCGGGATTAATGGTCCTTCTGCACCTATGTTGGTTATTGAAATCCCGGTGGGCGTTCCATCGTTCGCGTTGCTGTTTGGACGGCTCGCAGGGGTGAAGGATATCTGGTTGTCATTTACGGAGTATGCGGCTCCATCGGTAATAAATCGGATATCGATCTGATCCGGATTCTTTGGATTTACGCCGCGGTGATTCGGGTCGTTCGGATCTTCCAGCGAGATTTGCCCGGCTGCATCGAAGTGGGCTGTCTGCGGACGGAACACAGTTTCGTCAATATGCCAGATCAGAATCCCGGATTCAGGCAGGTGTGTATCATACATGGCGCCGGATACCCGATTTCGGTTCTCAATAAGGAAGAATTCGGTGATTTTACCCGATCTGTCCACGTTACCAGGAATGTCGATTTTGAAAAGCACATTATGGGCTGGCGGCAATTCAAAACTCGGAATGGACAATTGCGCCCCAGTTTCCTCGACCTCCACCGGTTCGATCCAACCGCGCCGCCCGTTTTCCGGACGAGCGTCGAAGTCCCATTTGAGATAACCAATAATGTGACTGGGATTCAACCCGTTTCCGATACCGTCGGTCAAATCGCCCTGATAAGGACCAGCAAAGCCCATTAATCCCCATTTGTGATCGTTGGCATCGGTGAAAGGTGTACCGTATACATCGGGCGCGCCGAAATCGTGGAAGAATTCGTGAAAATATATTCCCAGGTGGGGTTTGGTGAAACTCGGTTCTTCTGCTACGATCGCGGCGCTTTCAATTCGTACGCCATCAAGAACGGTGTTGACATCTCGCACGAGTATTGACCAGATGTCGCCCGGCTTCAAGGTCGAGGCTTCATCGTCTCCGGCGTGGATGATGAAAACGTGGTCGACAACGCCGTCATTATCCCGGTCATATTGAGAGAAATCGACGATAGCATCGACCGCAATGCACGCTTCACGTGTAAGCTCTCTGCACTGCACCTCGCTTATTCGTCCCTCTCCGTAATACGTCATCGGCTTTGCCGCGCGAACCCAGCTGTCACCTGTCGGAATGACTCCGCCCGCGGGTCCAGGCTGAATGTTCATCTGTCCGTAGGAGACTTCGTCATAGTAGGTTTTTAGAGAGACCTCGTCCTCGCCCAAAAGGAAGCCGTTTATCTCGGCACCAGTGCGACTTCCCGGCCGATCAGAGAAATCTACCTTTATACCGAGAACGTACTCGACACCGTCCGCCTGCGGCGCTGCACGTTCACGGACAAAACAACAACCTTCAAGAGCGCGTCGAAACTCCCTCTCACTTTCCGGCAACTTCGATCTAAACTCTCCGGTAACGGGATTCATGTCGAAAAAGAGATGTGGATTGGGCGGGGCGGCATGGCAGATGGCGATGAGACCTAAAGAGAGCGGTATGTACAGGAAGAACGAAAAGGGCAAATAAATAGTGCGCGTTCGCCAACACGGGCACGATTGGCTCTTGGGTCGTCCAGCGTGTGCACCTTTCAATATGCTTATGCTCCAGCCTTCCAAGTATTTACCCTCGCTAGGGGAATTTTTTAATTGGCGCGTAAAATCGAAAACTTCAACGTAAATTGAGGACTCAATGATGACAGGTCATCCTGCATGGCTTTTCAAATGCCGGTTAGACACGCCGGTTGCAGGTTTCAATTCATTCTAATCAGTTACCGGTTCTGTGTCAATATGATAGTTTTCATCTGATGCGGAGTGTAAACGAAATCCTGACGGTGCGGTAAATCGTTTCAGTTTAACCGACGCACAAGCGAATGATAAGTTCTCATTTTGCTTGCAATCGCATCTCGCATTCTGCAATAATTACGCGACTTTCGTACAATAACACAGTTGCACTCGTATTGATCCCGGTTTTTTGAAAGGTTGTCTCTCCGAAAGAGTAGATCATGTTCACTTACGACTATCACATTCACACCAGACTTTCCCCGCACACTGATAAGCATCTTAGCATTGACAAGATTATCCAGATTCAACAAAACCGCGGGATGGAAGAAATTGGGATTACCGATCACGACTTCAGCTATGGCTCGCGAACCAAAAACATTGATCGGGCGCGCAATGCCATTGATGAGTGTGAGTCGTCAATCTCCGTCCGATTGGGGGCAGAATCGCACATGCTCGAATACCGGGTGCCGTCAATCGATATTCGCTTCGCGGCGTACTTCGATTATATCTTGATGGCGCCAAATCATTACCATTTTCGCGGTGTGGCGCGTCCGACTCATCTGCTGGACCCAAAGAAGGTTGCCGTGCACGAGCTATATATGTTTGAAGCGGCGATTGCGTGTCCGATAACTGATGTCGTAGTGCATCCGTTTGTCCTGTCGCCCGAGGTTTTTGGCTTTTCCAAAGAAGAATTCTCAGCCTTCGGGAACGAAATGATGGAGCAAATCGAGCAGAAGCGACTGATAAACTTACTCGATATGGCATCACAGCGCGGGATTGGTATTGAGATTAGCCCGAGGTTCATCAAATACAATCAGCGGCATCTCGTCGAGTTCTACCAGATGTGTTTGGAACGGGAAGTGAAGTTGATGATCGGCAGCGATGCGCACAACGCCGAGCAGTTGGAGGAGTTAACGTTGCTTGAACCCGTGCTTGAGGCGTTGGGGGTTGTGGAGGAGCAGTTGTGGCGACCGAGGGAATGGCAGTGGTAAAGGTATAACCCGGAAGGTAGAGGTGAACGAAATTCGCCGACTTGTAAAATATCGTCGAAAGCCTTTAAACGAACCACGGAACCCATCGTCAAATTTGATTGTAACTGCGCACCTAGGAAAAATATGGCTATTAATGAAGACATATATTCACTGAAGCACTTTCGAGACCAATTGAAACCACACGGGATTGAAGTTTGGAATTCCTCTGAATCGTTACCAGAGGAAGTCCTTCAGCAACTTGTCCTAAGCGATGAAGATTTCGTTTCCGATCAACCGCGTGCTGAGGAATTACATCCTTCTAGACAGATTAGCGACCAATGTAAGTTGCCCGAGGGAACTCCTGAAATCCGAATCTCCCATTTTGTTGACGGTTCACCACGCACTGTCAATACCGGTTTTCTCTTGGGAGCAGATGGTATCTCTTATCCTGTCGCATTAGCACACGTCGGAGCGGCGTCAGTCACTTTTGACAATAGGCGATGGCGTGAAACAGGTTTTGAAGAGAAACATCTAATATTGTTAGCTTACAAAGGCATGGGAATTGATATCCAAGTCAGCGGAAAATGGAATCTTGAAGATCCCACCGACCAACGTGGTGGACGGACAATTAATGTCACGGATACCGTTGAAATGCGTGGTGCCGCAGTCAGAAGGACACGGCGAAGAATGAGAAACTGTGAGAAACAATTGGTCAACGCATTAGCGGAGGATTTTGCTGAGGAATGGATTGCAATTGATGGAACTCTTTTTGAAATTGAAGGATATTCAGATTTAAAGAATTTTAGAGTCATTGGGATTAGCAAATCTTTTACGCTCGATCCTATCGTAATGAAGCGGGCCATCCCAGAACGCGTAGGTCATCTTATTAAAATCTTGACTGATATACCAGTAGGGTCACGTAGTCCCGTCTATCAACTTACGCCGGAAATAAACCGTCCGGAAAAGTATACTTACATGTGGTTTGTGAGAATTCACGACGCTAGGCAAAATCCTATAAGTGGAATTGTCAAAATAGAATTACCTCCCTCCGAATGCTATTTAGACTTTGACCGAAGGGAGCGCACCATAGACGCGATAAGTCACAAATTGTTTCGGCTTCGTTACCCTTATCTGTATGATAATAGGCGGGGCGAATCATTCCTCTATCCAATTTACGTTGCCGAATCGCTGATGAAAAGTAAGTTGAATTCCGTAGAAAAAATAAGAGGTATTTGGGAATCGAGCCAATATTGAGGAGGAATAGGGTGAATCAATCAGTAATTGGAAGAGTCGCCGCTACGAAATTGCAAGGCAACAACAGCCGTGAATTCTACTTTTGGATTGAGCCTGAGACACAAATCAACCCTTTAGATTTGATTGTGGTTAGAGAGGAGATTACGGTAGGACAACCTGAATCTATTCCACGAGATGTTTATGCCCAGATTTTGGATATCACAAGTTACACTGATGCCGAGAGCTTCCTAGAGGTATTCGCCTCGACAGACTTTGGGAACGTCAATGTTGAGAGCGATATGGACCGCATTGCATACAATGTCGCAAAGGCGCAGGTACTCGGTACATCAGGTAGTGTCCGAATGCCCGTCCAGTTCAACAGTTCTGTTTTCCTTGCCGACGAAGCTGCGATAATGAGACTGTTGAAGGTAGAGGAATTAGATGTAACATACAGGTTACCGATAGGATATATTGAGCAATCGGACGGTGTTAAAGTGCCTGTCTGTATGGATGCGAGGTGGTTGACAGGCCCTGATGGGGCACACCTAAATGTATCCGGCAAGACGCGTTTAGCGGCAAAGACTTCCTATGTGCTGTTTCTCGTTTCGTCAATCCTTCAAACACAGAATGATACGGCAGTTATCATTTTCAACGTTAAAGGAAGTGATTTGCTACAGATTCATCAACCCAATAATCTACTTGCCGCAGATGTTTCTCCAGATGCTTTGGATAGTGGGCGAAAACAAAAGCTAGACGAACTAATACAGGCATGGGAGTCCATGGACTTGAAGGCCATGCCATTTGATGAAAACAAGGTGCGCTACTTTCTTCCGGCCCATAGGCATAGCGTAGAGAGAATCAACGCAGATCGCATAAATCTTCCAACGGACTCAGATGTCATTACATCGCTACCCGATAACTACTATGTCTATCGCTACGGTCTTGATAACGTAAGAAGACGGATACGATTGTTACTGTCGAGTTTCAATTTAAGTGATGCTCAAGAGCAGTTCATAAGTGCACTTGACAACGAAGATAATTCATACGCATTGACGGCTCGCAACTTTCGCACTCTCAGTCAACAACTTGGTAACATAGGACAGAACGGAACATACCTCAATGCCTTTTCCTCAACCGTCCGAGTCGTGAAGCGTTATATCGACACTGTTGCGAACAATAGGACAACTGGAGTGTTTGATTATGAAGCACACACCTTTGCAAGTGCTAAGTGGAGGCTCCCTTCAGACTTTATACAGAATTCGCTGGAAGCAGGGCAAACCTTGGTAGTTGACATTGCGCGTGTCAACGAGGCTGAACAGCAGTGGGTTTTTGGCGATGTCCTTACTGCTGTTGAGCGGTTGATGGAAGGTGATAGGGACAATAAGCCTAGGAAAGTTGCTATCTTCGTGGATGAATTAAACAAATATGCCCCTTCAGGAGCGCATTCGCCGCTTACCATGGACCTGATTGATATTACGGGTAGGGGCGGTGGATTGGGCGTCATATTGTTCGGCGCAGAGCAATTTGCCTCAAGAATCCACCCGCAGGTCTACGGTAGTTGTGCGAACAAAGCTTTTGGTTTGACTGATGCGACGGAAGCAGGAACCGAGCCTTACCGTGCATTCCCAAAAGAAATAAGAGATAGGCTCTCTGAACTGGAGCGTGGTGAGTTGTTAGTCAGCTCCGACTTCTTCGGACAGCCATTGCGAATTAAGTTTCCCCGTCCTGCCTGTCGCAAACAGGAAGACGCTGATTAGGAAGTTTATCTAGGTTTTATCAGGTGCATCCTATCCGACACAATTTATGAGAGGAAAGTTATGCAAGAAGATAGCCTTGAAACTGATAAACAGAAGATGCTAGTATGCCGCTTAGAGGCCCGGTACTACGAAAAGTTTCTTCCGCTTGTATATTCAAGAAGCTACGCGAAACAATTTCTAAATCACAATTTAGACGATTTGCGGCTTTGGGAAAGTAGCAAGGATAAAATTGTCATATCTCTTCCGCCCCCGCCAACAATCAAAGAAAATCCAGAAGCGAAACCTGAGCGTCTTGGCAGAGTCATTAAACGGCTGGCATGGTGCTATCAACAGCCGTTAAGCGGGAAGACAGCGATAGCGAAGGGAGTATTTAGGACGCTGTTATCGGCCACGGACAAAGTTGCTGTTGCGTTTAGTGGTGGTCAAGATAGTTTGGTCGCTCTGCACTTGGCTTTACAAATCAAGCCGGATATACCTGTGATGCTTGTCAATACTGGAATCGAATTTCCGGAAACATTATCGTATGTTCGACAATTGGCCCAGGAGTGGGGGTTAAACTTTTACGAAGCCAATGCACAAGTAAACTTTTGGAGACTCACTGAGGAACAAGGAATCCCAGTTGCGGGACGCGGCAATACAACGTTTATGCGAGAGTTGTCCGAGAAGGCCGGAGTGAAGTTGTCTAACTCATGTTGCCGACGGATGAAAGAAACGCCTGCGCGCCAGTTCTACACCGAACACAACATTGAAGGTACCGTGACAGGGCTACGTGTGTCCGAAAGTTTGATGCGAAAAATGAATTTCGCCGACTACGGTGCCTTGCGATATAGCAGCACCTACAAGACTCTTATCAGTTGGCCACTGTATGCTTGGAGAGACGAAGACATCGCTAACTATGTCAAGAAAAACAATCTTCCTTTAAACCCAATTTATGATATGGGGTATCAACGCGTAGGTTGTTGGCCATGCATGCAAGACATGTTCTACAAAGACTCTCGCTTGTTCACACTGCAAAAAGAACATCCGAACATGTATAAAACATTACGTAAGAAGTTCGGCAAACAGATGATGGATTTATTAAAGGTCTGGGCAGGGTTAGAGGAACGCAATCTCACGGAAAAGCACCTTGATGGACTTTATAGAGCTTGCGAGTTTGAGCGATTAGATGAGTATCGAAGAGAAAAACAGAAAGCCAAAAAAGTCACGTCATGATTCGCTGTTACTTACGCAATCGGTTGACCGAAGCGCACCACAATAGATATTCAAGACCTTTCTCAGTGTCAAATATCCAAGTCCTATGATACCGTGCCGTTGTGATTTGAGGACATGTATTTTGACGGACAAAGGTCATCCACTAAAACACATGTATGGACTCTTCGTCGTAGCAAAAAGACTCAGACATATGATGTCGGATTATTCCCCAACAGACGTCAATAACTCCAAACGTCGTGAAGTATGAACGCATCAAAGGTCTTTATTTTCTGATGAAACCTTGGTTCATTGGCTACAATAGGCGGATCGAGGTAATATAGTGGCAGATCGCCAAATACATGACAAAAGACCAGATAGACGTCGGGTGAAAACGTTGAACTGATCCCGTGCGTTCCTTTTCGTTGAATGTCATTATGGTAAAGAGCAACATACTTAACTTGATGAACCTCAAGAATCTTTGCCAGCACAAAACGGTCAACAAAAATAAGTTTCATTCTGTCCTTGCTTGAGGTTTTAATGGATAACAACGTATCTCTTGAATCTATCTGAGAGCGGGAGGAGTGAAGCGATCCCGCCGTGCTCATAATAGCATCTAAGGGAACATTATAAGAGACGTTAATAGAAGGAGTTTTCATACTAAAGATAAAAGCATCATTAGCAATACCTAAGTCAGAGAGAAGGGATTTGACAAAATCCTCAAATCGCTGACCGAAGTTTTTTCTCGCTGCCTGCGAATCGGGAGACAAATCTAGAACACAACCTATTGACTGAACCACAGTATAGAGAAGTTTGACAATTGAATCTCCTTCGGCAAACTGTCTTAATTTTTGAGACAAAGAATCCAAATCACCATGGGACTCCCGGAGTACGCTGACTAAATCCTCAAATTGATTCTTATATGAAATCAACTCACTAACGTCCTGTACAAAGAGGGTTTCGTTAATAGGTCGTAAATAACGAGACATTTGCCGCGAAAAGGGGAGAATATAATGCTGATATCGAGCACTACTTACGGGAATAGATTCAGTAGTTGACAAAATAGGTCGAAGACAGGCCATCCCCAGTTCAAGAAAATCCTTGAGAGACAGGATCTGCTGACACGCACGATCAATCAACTCATTCGTTTCTTTCATGAATAAATGCTAACTGTTCTTCAACTCCTTCCTCGTCATCTATACTGGTGGCGTTTCGCAGTTTTTCACGCCGCTGCGTAAGTTCTTTCTCATTCATAGTCACTCTATCTGAAGTAAACTGCTCAGGATGTTCTAGCCGTTCCTTAATGATACTGCAATAGTTCTCATCAATTTCACTGCCAAGCCATCTGCGGTTATATTTCTCACAAATTACATATGTTGTTCCTGACCCACCAAACGGGTCTATGACCAAATCACCATCATTACTTGAGGCTAAGATGTATTTTCGGATTAGCTCTAGCGGCTTTTGAGTAGGGTGGGTGGTTTTTTCATTGGTTGTGTTACAAAGAGTTGGCATCTCAATGACATCTCTAGGTTTCGCACCCAGAGGATTTGGGGTCCAAATATATTTCTTACCATTTCCATATTGGGATGTTAGTGCTTGTGGATGTTCACGATATTTTAACGTATGATTGTTATAAGGGATACGAACAGCATCAATGTTAAAAGTGAATTCCCGGTTTTTACGCAGATGCAGAATACTTTCGTGGGAGCGCCCCCAATCTTTGCCTAGGTTGGCTTTATTACGATAAAACCAAGTCAACCATTTGCAGCCTGCAAACATTGGAGATACTGCTACTTTAATGTGGGCAAGTATCTCGGGGAATCCCATTATATACATCGTCCCTCTATCAGACAAAACTCTATGAGCTTCCTGAATCCACTCCATACACCAGTGTACATAGCACTGCTGAGACTCAAAAGTGTCCCATTCAGCTTTTTTGATGTTGTAGGGCGGATCAGCGAATAACATCTCAGCTTCACCACTCGGACAAGTTTTGAGCCATGAGGTGCAATCTTCTTGGTATAGCCTCCCAAGCTTCGTTTCAAAGAAACATTCTGTCCTTAACATATTTTTCGGTCCCACTCTACTCAATTAGGTTATCTAGTCAAGAATCGTTGTTGTTAATCAACCCAAAGTGGTATTTCGCGTTCTCAACTTCCCTGGTTATGTTTTCTAAACCATTTGGTCTACCATTTTTTATTGGCGTTTACCAAGATTTTTTCTTGAGAATGATTCGTCCTTTAGGACTCATGGCGCATCTTTGCCATGTTTTCGTACCGGAATCAAATAACTTGCTGCAGCGACTAGAATTTTACCTCACATTGGCAGAAGTGTCAACATTCACGATTAATTGATTACGTAAGGTTTCGCAGAAAAAGTAAACTCCGGGCATTACCCATCCTAAATTTCATTGTGCTGAATAACTTGACTCACATGATGTGCTATTGAGCGTGACACAAAACGGCGGCATTTACCCCAACGCTGTCAACGAACGCGACATCTCGAAAATGACTTCCATCCTGACCCAAACAGTGGGGGCGATTCAGTGAGGCCCTATGTGAATTCCCCCCAATCCATCGGTAGCTCCTGCATCTAATTTCTTGCATTGCATTGCCCTTATTTCTCGCAATCGCGAGCGATGTGACAAGCCTATCTCAGACTATTTTTTCTCGAGTCCCAAAGCAAAGGTTTAAGAATTTATCCTCAATTCTTACGCGGATTCCACGACTCTTGACCGAACCATTTTCATGCACGTGCATCTTTAAATCAATAACAATCATGCCTTTGCGAATCAAGTCTAAGAAAACATACGCATCTGGATTTGAAAGAACATACGCCTCGTTAAACCAAAACTCATCCTTCAAATCAGAATTGAGACGGGTATCGGCTTGGACGAGAACCAACGCAGGCATTTTCTTCTTAAACGTCTCAATCACAGCATCCTCTGTCCATTGGGCAACGAAAGTCTTATCTACATGATTTAGCCTGACTGTGTTTCCCGATACTTTCAAGAAAAGGCCGTGATAATTTGGTGTCTTGCTCACTGTGCAATACAGAGTAGGGTTGCCGAGTGTATCGACATAGCCGTACTCTTCAATCAAGCACTTCTGCTTTAGTTTCCAAACGCCGCGATTAAGGGTAAACATGGTAACTCGATTCGAGACTCCATTCCTTTGAGACTTTATTTCTATTTCGCCGAGATTGGGTGAATTCAATTTGTTTTCCTTTAACTCAAGGAGAGACTCCAGTGTGTATCCGATGCCAGTGTTGCCTTTTCTTAATGAAACGACGTACCCCACCTGTTTAATTTCAGACAGCTTTTCCGTTAACTCAGCTAGATTCATTCAGCAACACCTTGATACAGAGACTTGGCTGGACGATCGGCAAATCCAGAATTTAGGCTCAATAGACGATGAGTAAGCCTCCATGAATCATTGTGTGGCAGAGGTTGATTCAGGTCAATCGATCTAGCTTGACGTCGTATCAGTTTCGTGCTATGCTCTGCAAAAAGTAATATGATCTTCCCCCAAGATAGATTATACACAACTACGAGAACGATGTCAAACATTACTTAACGCAACAGTAGTAAAATTTCTCAGGTATCTTACCGCCCCTTAGGGGCTGATCTGCTTAATTTCTCGGAATCTCTGTTAATAGTTGGGTGTGGTGAGCGTCGCAGAAGATTCTATGAAAAGGAGCGAAAAACTCATGAAATATCAACCTCAACACAACACATTTTTTAGGCACATGCTCGTTTTTGTTGTTCTGAGCATGTGCACACTTTTCGTCTCTTGTGATGAGAAAGTAACGTTAGACCTTGTAGATCCGGAGCCTATGGAAGACACCGTGGACGATTCGGGTGAGGAAATGATGCCGGTGGAACCGGTTGCCCTGATGCCGGGGCTTCCAGCCGACATCGCCGGATACAACCAATGGCTGAAGCTGAATGCCGAACCGATTCCGCCGGTAGCGGGAGGCGATCCGCACCGCGGCACCAAGGATGTGTACGTAAATCAAGAACGTGATGTGATTGCTCCGGGTGGACGTCAGCGATACCCTTACCCGGATGGATCCATTGTCGTGAAGGAGTCTCGTGCTGACGCGGGTTTTATCCGGCTTGTTGCCATCATGCGGAAGAAGGCGGGTTCCAATCCGGGTGGGAATGATTGGGAGTATGAGGAGTACATACGCCGCGACGCGGATTCCCCTTTCCCCAATCCGCTGACGGGTGCATTCTGTCAAGGCTGTCACTCGGACGCATCGAACCGCGACTATGTTTTCACGGTGCTTGAATAGGTCGGAACCTCAGACTGCAATTTTGGCGGATATCGGGACACTTTTAGGATTGCGGTAACATCCACAAGGATGCCCTTTAACTCAATGGAGAGGCGAATAGATGGCGGAGGCGCTCCGGCTTATTCCCCATCCGGACTTAGCAAGTCGCGTGAAGGCAATTCAAGACGACGGCTTTGTGTTTTTTCCAAGCGTGGTTGGCTCTGATGAAGTTGCAGAACTCCGCTCGGCGATGGATCGCCTAGAAGAGATTCCCGAATACATGGATAGGGCACAAGAGTCTTGGTCGAGGCACCTAAACAATGCCTTCAATCGTGACCAGGTTTTCATTCAGTGTCTTGACAAGCAGGGAATCATAGAGTTGGCGGAAGAGATTCATGGCGAGGATTGCCACATCATTGGGATGACCGCGTGGATTACGGGGCTAGGACGTCCGGAGCAATCACTGCATGTCGATTACCTGCCGATTAGCCTACCGGAAGATATCTTGGCAGATCCGCGGGTCAACATCCCCGTCTTTATTACCACTGTTCATTACAATCTTGATGATATGTATGAAGAGCTAGGTCCAACGAAAATTGTGCCGGGCAGCCATCGCTCGGGCCGTGGACCGAATGGTGATTCGAAATGGAAAGGGGTTGAGGAACAAAGCATTCTGTGTAACGCGGGTGATGTCGTGATGTTCCGCAGCGAGGTGTGGCACCGTGGGTCAGCGAATACCAGCAATCAGAAACGATACTTGCTTCAGGTTCACTATGCCCAGCGAATGATTACGCAGAAGTTTCCGCCGTATCTAAACAGGTTTCAGTTTGACGAGGGGATATTGGCACGACTAACTCCACGGCAGCGGCGTTTGCTGGGTGAACACCGCTCCAGCAACTATGATTGAGAGAAAACTAATGCGTAATTCGTAATGGCGCAGATTCTACGTTTTGCAGGGAAATAAATACAGAAAGCTGATGGGATTGTTGATTAGATTGGCTGATTCTATCCTACAAAGATGAAGATTGTAGAAACCGAGTTTTGAGGAAAAAACTCGGTTTCTTTGTTTTGGTTCTTGATGACATCTTAACATGACAAATAACACGTATCCTCTTTCTCGTTTTACCGTACTGGATTTGACTCGCGTTCGGGCAGGTCCGACGGCTGTGCGCCAACTGGCCGATTGGGGAGCAAACGTCATAAAAATTGAACTGCCCGTGGCGCCGGATAAGCTTGATGATGCCAATTGCGGACGGCACGACTCCGACTTTCAGAACCTTCAGCGAAACAAACGGAGTATGACGCTGAACCTGAAAGAGGAAGCGGGACGCTCGGCATTCATGCGGATGGTCAAACGCGCAGATGTAGTTGTAGAGAATTTCCGTCCGAATGTGAAGACACGGCTCAAGGTTGATTACGAGGCGTGCAAAGCGGAAAATCCGCGAATTGTCTACGCAAGCGTTTCGGGCTATGGACAGGATGGTCCTTACGGAAACCGTCCGTGTTACGATCAGATTGCCCAGGGAATGGGCGGTCTGATGTGGATTACCGGTTTTGAAGGTCAGGGACCTTTGCGAGTGGGGGTGCCCATTGCCGATCTTGCCTCGGGCATGTATGCCGCGCTCGGAATACTTACCGCGCTGCTTCAGCGGGAGGAAACCGGCGACGGGCAGTGGGTGCATACTTCGTTGCTTGAAGCCCAAATTGCCATGCTCGATTTTCAGGGCGCGCGATGGCTTATTGGAAACGAAGTGCCACCGCAAGCGGGAAACGATCATCCGACAGGCATACCCACCGGCACGTTCGAGACTACGGACGGTTACATCAACATCGCAGCCGCTGGAAACGAGATGTGGGGACGGCTATGTGATGCCCTTTCGGCGGAAGAACTTCGAAATAATCCTGAATACACGAATGATGCCTCACGTTCACGAAACCGGGTTGCGTTGAATGAGGCACTACAAGCCTATTTCGCTGCCAAGAGCAGCGGCGAATGGATTGACCTGCTCAACGCTGCCGGCGTCCCGTGCGGTCCAATTTATCACATGGACGAAATGTGGAGTGACCCACAGGTGGAACATCTCGAAATGTCTCGACCCGTAGAGCATCCAGTGCTTGGCAGGTTAAACCTGATGCGCCATGCGACGAGCCTGAGCGACACGCCGAAGATGCCGTATCGTCCGGCTCCGGAATTGGGCGAACACACCGATGAAATCCTGCGCGAGTTTGAATTTTCCGAAGATGAAATCGAAGACTTGCGAAGAGAGGGCGCCGTATGAGCGCAGGTAGCAGCCGGGTAACGGAAATCACCGAAAAGCTCATAGTCAAAAAGAACGAAGGAATTGGCTATCTCAGCTTGAACCAACCTGAAAAACACAACGCCATTTCGTATGGGATGTGGTTGGGTATGGCTCAGGTGATTGGCGATTTCGAGGCGGACGACGATATTCGCGTGATTGTGGTTTCGGGTGAAGGCGGAGCGGCATTCTCCTCCGGGGCGGATATATCGCAATTCGAGCGTCAACGCCAATCTGCCGAAAACATCAAAGTCTACGATGGTGCGGCGAGACGCGCGCAGGACAGCTTGACCAAAGTTTCCAAGCCGACAATCGCCAAGATTACTGGATATTGTATCGGCGGCGGTCTCGCGACTGCGCTTTGCTGTGACCTGCGTTTCGCTAGCGTCGATTCAAAATTCGGAATTCCCGCCGCCAAACTAGGACTCGGATATGGATACGACGGCTTGAAAGCGTTGGTGCAACTGGTTGGGCCAATCCGCACCAAAGAAATTATGTTCACCGGCAGACAGTTTGACGCTACGGAAGCATACGATATGGGATTGGTCAATCGAGTGCTGAGAAAAGATGAACTAGACGGTTTCGTGCATGATTACACCGAAATCATAAGCGATAACGCACCGCTCACGGTTAGAGTCTGCAAGCGAATCATTGACGAGATTGGCATGGATCCGGACGACCGCAACCTTGAGCTTTGCCAACGCCTTGTCGATAACTGTTTCGCCAGCGAGGATTATAAAGAGGGGCGGCGGGCATTCATGGAAAAGCGGAAACCGAGGTTCCACGGGCGATAACCAAATTATGACAATAATTGCAGCCCACATCCAATTCTAGGACGATATTAGCAAATCTGGAAAACGGGGTTATGTCCGTCAACGAATTATTAGAACGCTTGGATAATCACACGGGATCGGCACTATGTCTCTTTGCAGCGTTGCCGCTACTTGCATTGTTCTTTTCACTGCTGTACAAGCGAGCAGCGAAGAACGCGTTCATCGAATCTGTGTTTTCGGCAATCATATATTTATCGGCAATTCCGGGGGTTTTCGCGTGTATTCTGATTTTCTATTTACTGTTCTTTACCGGAACAAACCTCCTGAACGTTGACATCGTATTTTCGTTCCTGCCGGTCGTTTCCATGGGCTTGGTATTCGGCATTATCGGCAAGAACGCAAGTTTTGACGACCTACCGGGGTTTGGGCGACTGACGGGATTGATGTTGTTGATTGCCATCGTGTCCGGTGTGACCTTGGCAATCTACAAACTTCGAATATTTGTGGTATTCTTCGCGTCGATTGAGGCACTGATAGGGATAGCAGTAGCCGTTTTCGTGTTGTTCAAGATCGGATTGGCAAGGCTCGGCGGTAGATCGAAAAGAGGAGCGTATTAGCACTTCGGGAATAGGAGCCACGGGTTTGTCGATGTGTTTCGGCAACAATCACGACAACTCTTTTTGAACGGTCAATCCATTGGGTAGAGGCTGCACCCTCCGTCAACAAGCAGGACGGATCCCGTCATGTAGGCTGCCGCGGGGCTGCATAGGAATAGAAAGGCGTTCGTCACGGAGTCGAGAGGCTGCATCTCACCGAGCGGGATTGCCTTTTGCGCGCGTGCGCGATAACTCGGATCGGTATCCCATTGATGTTTGGCTAGTCCGACACTAACAATTCCGGGGGCGGCAGCGTTGGCACGAATCCCCTTGTCCGCCAACTCCCGCGCGAACGAGCGCATGAGCTGTTTCATCGCGGCTTTGCTCGCGTTGTAGGGGCCAATCTCGGGCCATGGTACATCCGCCACCCACGATGTCGTGAAAATAAGATGCCCGGCAATCTCGTCTTCAAGCATGGCTTGTGCGGACGCTTTTCCCAGCAGAAACGCTGTCTTAACATTCACCTGCATAGTCTGCGTCCATTCCTCGTCGGAAAATTCGAGCAGCGGCTTTGGAACCACCATTCCTATATGACAAAGCGCCGTGTGGATTGGTCCAAACCTGCACCGAGCCTTCGCAATCAGCTTCTCCACGTTTTTCGCTCTGGTCAAGTCAGCTTGCACGTAAATCGTTTTGTTGAGGTCAATGTCAGCATGTCGCAGGCGTGTGTCGGCGGTCTTCGAGTCTAAAATATCATTAATGGTGACGCTTGCTCCGTGTTCTGTCAGCTTCCTGACGATTCCCAATCCGATGGCGCCGCAGCCGCCGGAAATGACGATGTGACGTTCAGCGAGCGCGTCTTCGCGGAAACACATACACTAACCTCCTTATAACGATTCGTCCTCAGAATTCGCCAAGCATCAGGGCAAAATTCCGTCCGCTCTCATTTCCTCAAAAGCGTTGCCTCGCCGCTCCATTGGCAAATCAATTCTCGATCGCGATCGGCTGGATTCATAGATTGCAAGCAGAACCTCCAACGTGTCACGTCCGTTCCGTGCGGAGCATCGGTGTTCGGCGCCCCCTTCAATCCAGGAAAGAAGATCTTCAAAGATGTCGGGATGTTCGTATCCGGGTACGGCAGTCCACTTTCCGTCAGTGCATTCGCTGCGATAGTGAGCATCAGGCCCTACTCTGATCTCTCCCTTCTCTCCGATGAGCATCACCATGTTTTCTACCGGCGGTGATTTATACTGCCCGGCTTCGATGATGCCGAAAATGCCGTTTTCAAATTGGACGAAGCCCAATGCCTGCATCTCCAACTCAATGTTCTCCGAAAGGAAGGATCCTGTCCGGTGAATCTGACCAATCACCCACTGAGCGGGAGAGTCGTCCGCATAGTATCTCATTAGGTCAGTCTGATGCGTATGATGCGTCAGCAGGGGCCAACCGCGTCGCGCTCGAATATACTCCACTTGTCCAATAGCCCCTTCCACTACAAGGCTCTTGACGTCTGCCCATCCCGAAATGTATCGGAGTTGATGACCCACAACGAAGCGCACGTCTCCCTCTTCTGCCTTTCGGAGCAGTTCATCCGCCTGCCACAACTGCGTCGCCATCGGTTTTTCAAGATACAGGGCGGTTATGGGGAAGTTCAATACCCGTTTAGCGACATCGTAGTGCGTGAGGACCGGAGTCGCCACAATTGCTATGTCTGGGGATTCGACCTCAATCATCCTCTCGAAGTCCTTGTATACGGCAACACCCTCGGATTTTAGTGTGTCAAAGTTTGTCTCAAAAAGGTCGGCAACTGCGATAACGGAGATCCGGTCGGGTTGGTTTGCCTCATCGCGCAACCCCATGCCACGAGAGCCTGAACCGATGAGGGCGGCACGGTATGTCTTTGTTTTCAATGGTATGTTATCCTCCTACCTGTGTTCGACCTGTGCGTTATACCATTTCTCTAAAACGTAAATGCATTGATTACGTGAATCAAGTAAAGAAATTGGAGTAGATCGGAGTAAGAAGTCTTGTCCCCGCGTAGAGCCGGCGGGGCAAGATGTCCTGTCTACGGGGAACGAGACCGATATGGTTAAGACATCTTATGCACTATTATTCAAGCGATATGGTATTAGATGTTCATGGTTGTCTGAAGGTTTCGCGGAGCGAAGACGCGTCTCTCAATTGCCGGGACCGCTTCCTATCATTCCGCTTTCCAACATCGTCACGAATGCAGAATCATCGACATCCAGCGGCAAATTGATTTTCGCCCGCCGCCGACTCGACTCGTAGGTTGCAAAGATGAGCTCCGTGGCTTGAAGCGCTTTCCAGGCTATCAGTTCGGGTTCACGGTCATTTTTGAGTGCGTCGATGAGGTCCAGGACGGATAATACCGTCTCATTTCCCTGCAATTTGGGGTCGCTAAGATCCGGGACTGTCCAGCCTTGGGACTTCGTGCTGAGAACCCTCATCGGCTCAGCCTTTTGCCTTCCAATCTCAATGATTCCGTCAGTACCGATTAGACGATTGGAGATGTCTTTTTCCGCGGTTCCGCCCGTTGCCAACAAGCCTTCGACGCCGTTTTTCCACCCAACCCATGAGACGCCTGAAGACTCCACCGGCACCCCAAAAACCTCTTGAGGTTCTGATGCATCGATTTGACCGATTACCCACTCAGCCGGCTCGTCATTATTGTAAAAGAAGAACATGTCGAACCAGTGTGTTCCCCAGTCGAACAGATTCGGACAGGTGCCCTCAACACGGACAAGTTGACCGATGGTGCCATCATTTGCCAGTTGTTTCGCCTTCACATACGGCGCGGAAAATCGTCGCTGGTGGGAGAAGGTGAGAACCACGTCGTTATCCACACAGGCTTGGTTCATCTGCTTGGCTTCTCCCCACGAAGGCGCCATCGGCTTCTCGCTGTGGATAGCCTTGACACCGCTGTGCGCCGCCGCTATAGTAATCTCTTTATGTAAAGTAGTCCAAGTAGTGGCACTTACGATGTCCGGTCTCTCTTTCTCCAACATCTGCCTGTAGTCCGAATATGTCCTTGGGACGCCGTATTTTTCCGCGAACGCCGCGCGTGCGACCTCAGCCGGATCGGCACAAGCGACGAGGTCTACGTCAGGTGAGGTGTGATAGCCTCGGGCTTGACTTTGTCCGCGCCCGCCGCAACCGATTACACCGGCTTTCAGCTTTGCCATGATGGTTCTCCTATCGGGCGAGGTTGGGGGTCAAAATTCTCGCCACGTGCATCCTTGATGAACACTTCATCTGATTTCCCCGACATTGGATCGGGTTGCCAGATGATTCCAGCCGCGCAGAACAAGCCGGACATTTGTGTGCATGTTATCTTCCTCAATTTCGTCATCACCGGCATACATCTGCACCAAAACGCTTTTCCTAACTTTAGAGGATCGATTGGGCATCGAACCGTGCAGCGTAAAATAGCTGAAAAAGAGGACATCCCCGGGTTCGGCTTCCAACACGGTTCCCTCATCAAGCGGATATCTGTTGGTAATCTCCGTGTTTTGTCCATTGCCCATGGTGCCGCGGCTACGCCCCAACTTATGGGAGCCGGGGTGAACACGGATACAACCCATCTCGTCCGTAGCATCGGACACATAAATCACGGCGGCGATTATTGTGTCTTTGACCGATGGAAAGTATTGCCAATCTTGATGCATCGGAAAGGGCGAACCCTTCTCCGGCGGTTTACAAAACAGCTTTGAGTGATGGAGGATGATGTCGGGCCCAAGAACCGCTTCGGCGATGTCGAGAAACTTCGGCTTCATGAATGCGCTCAACCAAACCGCGGAAAAACTCTGAATGTTATGAGTATGGTAAAGTACGGAATCGCCCTCATCAAGTTGCTCCATCAATTCACCGCCCCAGCGGGCATTAAGCTCCTTTTCGGTACCGAGAAGTTGGACCAGTGCTTGATCGAAATCCTGCTCCATGCATTGGACCTCGCTGGCAGAATAAACCGACTTGGCGAAGTAGTAACCGTTTTCCTTAAAAAACGAATTGATTTCTGAAGAATTTAGGTTTGCCATGGGTGCTCTTCTTTAATCAACGGTGTTTTAATGCGTTCTATTGGAGAGTGAATTAGGAATAAACCGGAAATGCTTGACCTCATAGGGTATCTGTGTATAATCTTGGGAATTTCTATGGGCTCTTGTTAAACCATCGAATGATGGTTTCATATCCGTAGGGGTTGGGTTTCCCAACCCATTGGTCAAGGGACGGGACTCGCTATCAATACATTTTATCGCACTCGCTAACCAGCCGCATAATCCATTCTTACCCAGTCTGTTAATCTCCGCCACTACGATTGCGTATTCAGTGGCGAATTGGGAAGCAACTTACGAAATTGTCAACATGCTATTGTGGCTCAATGCCAAGGAGAATATCATGAAGTTAACCCAGGATCAGCTTGACACGTTTCATCGTGACGGCTATATCATGGTAGAGGACGTATTCGATCCGGAGGAGATGTCAGCCGCCTTAAGAGATATGGAGAAGATATTTTACGGCAACTCTTTCGCCGAATTCCTCGCAGAATTCGACAGGACAGGCAAGGCGGACTCGGTCGAACCGTCAGCGACCCATTCGGTTACGCATTATGGTGACACTCCGTATGGACGTACCCAGTTTCCTACAGGTTATGATGCGTTAGATCGATTGATAGAAAACGAAGACTATCTGGACATTTACGCCGAATGCCTTGGTACAGACGACATCAGCTACTGTAATGCTCATCTGTTCATGCGGGCGGGTCCAAGCGATCAGCGTCACTCCGAACATCTCTGGCAGGGATACCATGCCGACCATGGGACAAACACCTTTCTGCCGCCAAGCTACGCCGTAGGTTCGTTCGATTACGTCAATAGCGGCGTTTATCTCCACGACGTGGATGAAGACGGTGCGCCCATGCACGTGATTCCCGGTTCGCATCGACAAGCCGCCGACGTTCTTGTCCGCTTGGGCGGGGGAATAAACGACATTCGCGACGTTCCCGAATTTGCCGAGCCGGTACCGACGACGGGCAAAGCGGGCGGCGTTCTATTGTCATCCTCATACCTGATTCACGCCGCGGTACCGTTCACGAACAAACGGAAACAACGTGCGTTTTGGACGCTGTCACTAGCTCGCGGGGACACCGGCCGCTGGACGAAACTGGCAAATCCATGGCTTGGTCCCGAACAGCAATTCTTCCAACCGTTTTGGGAGAAGACGACACCTCGTGTCCGCACACTCTTTGGTTGGCCCCGACCCGGTCACGCTTATTACACCGATATAACGCTGAAGGGCATAGCGCAACGATTCCCCAATATGGATTTGTCGCCTTATCGGTCCCAAACTGCGTAGAGCAACGGGTGGTTACCCCTGCTACTGTACATGAACACGCGCGTGGTCCGGGAATAATTGGTCATGAACTTGAGCGCACTGCGTCAGATGAATCATTCGGTCTTCGTCGGCAGTGTCGAGTATAAGCGGCCAGTACATTCCCGCCCCGGTTTTGTTATTGTATCCTCCCGGCGAATGAATGCTTAAATACTGATTCAGCACTTCACGATCGGCTTCTGTTTTTGCACGCCGCGTACAGTTCATTGTAAACATCCGCCGGCGCGTGCCTCCTCCGAATGCGGCGTGATAGGTGTCGTGATTAAAAATGACAAGGTCCCCCGGATTGGTTTCAAGTGGGACGTTGGTGGGAAAATCTTTCGGGGCGACGCCGAATAGTTCCTGCGATCGATTCAGATCGATTTTCTCTTTCCGCACGAAATGATCGGGATGGTGACTCCCGGGTATGACGCGCAGACAACCGGTATCGCGCGTCAATGGATCGAGGTAGAACGCCAGTTTCGCCGAGAATAGCTGCCCCCAGCTTCCATCCGGGTGCCAGCCGGTATCTCCGGTATAGTAATTTCCATCACCGTTGGCGTAGTTAAAATCCTCGCCGAGGATTCCTCCGAGGATACCCAAGACGCGCGGATCATCGAGTAAAGAGCAAAGCCTTGACCGATGTTCGATGGGGCCGCCGAACATTGTCCGCGACGTGCCGTTATGATTTTTGCCGCCGCCAACTTCCTGGATAGATTGCTCAAATTCTTCGGTTATCCACGCGATTTCACCGGGCGAGAAGACTGCGGGGCACCCAAGATAGCCGAAAGTATGGAAAAAGTTGAGTTGTTGCTGTGTAAGTTCCATTTCGTTCCTCCTTCCTATGCACCGACTGGGGACAAACTTAAGCTATGGGTTGTTAGTCACTCCGATTCCGGAATGGGCTCAGGCGTTACAACGCTTTATAGAACCAAGAAATTGGCAGGCCGACGCAGACACTTGTCGTTGTTCCACGCTCGCCGCCGGGAAAATCGTCATCGCTCTTATCGGAATCAATAATGTAAAATGCTCGTTCGCGGCACATGAAACTGATGGTTGCCGTGTCCTTCCAGAATGACAGAAACGGATATGTACCTTCAAGGTCATTTGGTGGCAACCGCGGCGCATGTTCCAAAGCTCTATAAGGTTGAATCGGGGGCGGCTCAATCTTTTCGGAGTCGCCATCTTTGAGGAAGATTGAGAAGACATTGCCCGTATATTTCCATGTGGCGCCGCCATCCCTGCTAATCGCCGACGACAGGCGGTGCCGTTGCATTCCGCGTTGGATCTCATCAGCCGACGCTTGATTCCAGATAATCAGTAGGTCATCGCTGCCGGGAATTCTCCCCAAAGCTGCGGGTGCGAGAGCTGATGCGAGAGCAGTCGGCTCCGGGCGTGACCATGAAGTTCCATCATCAGCGGACCACGATTGGTAGAAACGTCCGAGCGGGGTTCGCAAAATCATCAGTAAATGATGCGGACTTACCTCGGCTACCACCGGCTCGTTACAGCGGTAGTGTCCGCCCGCACTGTAATCGAGCGTTACGAACAACTCACTGCCTGCGCCCCAGACACCTGTCCCTTCGTTGGCTCGCCACGTCTTTCCCTCATCGTCCGAGTAGTGAGCCCAGCAGTAGGTGAAAAAGTGCTCGTAACCGTGATGACCGACCAGCGCGATGTCATCGCCGAACAGCGCTCGTCCCTTCTCCCACACGGTTTTGCCGAGTAGCTTGTACACCGACACGACGATTCGGCCCGTACTGGTGACGATGGCGCCGTGCATGACAACGTTGTTGAATGGCTCGCCGACCTGAACCGGTTGTGACCATGTTTTACCCTCATCATCAGATTTCACAAACCAAGGACTAAGACCGTACGGTTTGTCCGCTTCGGATCTGTCGTAAAAACCGCCGATGCCACCGGATTTCAGCCGCAAAAGATGACTCATCGCGCGATCCATCGAATTTCCATCGACATCGATCACGGGTTCAGGCGCACTCCACGTTGAGCCCCCATCCTTGGAGATTGAACGAGTGCCTGACGAAATGCTCAGCAAGTTTCCATCCGTTAACTCAAGCAGTCCTGCGCCGTGCTGGATGGATCCAATGTGCAAAAAACGCGCTTCATCGGGAATACACGAGCGTACCTGATTCAAAAATTGGCGACTGAGTTTATCTTCATTCATGATGGTATTGAGGCCTGAACAGCAAACCGAATAGCCTAGGTTCTGTTGACATTTTAATGCTGCTAATACCACTGCATTCGTTCATTGGTACATTCAACCGATGAACGATGTACATTGCGCTCCCCTGGAGCGCGCGGACATTGACAGAGGCACTATTCTATGGACATTGCGCCTCTCTGGGGCGTGGCATCTGTGCTAATTCCCTCGGTAGGTAAGGAACGCTGCCACCCCATCGGGGTGGTATGTCAATAGAGAAAGGTGTAATTTCCTCTTCCGCTCCTGAAGAGCGGTACGTTTGGCGTTTCTCACAATGTTGCTAACCGACGACGGTTAAAACCTGAGTCATTTGTTCGAAATCGTCTCAAGGGCATGAAGTCGAAAGCTATCGGAAACGAGATTGATTTAATCTATCAAATGTCACCACGACCTAGGGATTTTGACCTTCGGAATACCTTCCTGTCACCTGTGCCAAACCGTCTCCAACGTTCACTTGAGGAAGACGACGTAGGAATATGATGACTCCATCCCGATCAGCCGTGACCTCCTGGACAATCTCACCAAAGAAGTTCTCAATGAATCCCAATCGCTGTCCCTCACAGACTTCGTCACGTAACGCCACCTGGGGCCGAAAAGATCCCGCGACTGCGGCTGAAATCACCACATCCAAATTGCCGTCCCCAATCAAATGATGGACGCTCAGATGAGGTTGAGGTTCACCGGGAATCATATCCAAATGCTTCATGACGTTAAGCACGCCGTTGATATAACACCCCACGTCGTCAGGTCCCGCCCGACCACCGCCAGGGGATTCGGTATACAGCCAAGGAACCCCGTATTCCGTGGCGGCACTGATGCTTCTTCCCACCGTGACGGGTGGCGGATGTCCCCACATTACCGGGGCACCAAACGCATGAGCCGCGGCTCGCGCCCTTTGACCGAATTCGTCATCACTGTGCAGGTAGCCAATCATGGTCGGAATGTTAGTCTCGGCACTCGCGCTGTGCAGATCGATAAAGAAGTCTGCGTGCTTGATCAGCTTGTGGGTTAACCAATAGGCGATGCGTTGAGTGATAGTACCGCGGAGGTCGCCGGGGAAAACACGTGCGAGATTCAGACCGTCGATAGGACTGTTTCGAGTTCCAGCCTCGTATGCCGGCATGTTGCATACGGGAACCATCACTAAGGTGCCGTGCAATGTTTTGGGTTCCACCTGCTCATAGATTCGAGGTATGGCTTCCACACCCTCATATTCATTGCCGTGGACCGCACCGGTGACAACGAGAATGGGACCGCCTGAGGTGCCGCTAACATGGAGTAAAGGCAATCGCCAAGCACCGCCATCTGCACGGGGAGCGACCTCAAGCCAACCCGTTCCCTTTTCTCCGGCAGGGATTCGAGTGATATCAAATGCTTGAAACTCCATGGTATTCCTCCGGAAATTCGCTTCTCATGGCAATTGGATTCCAAGTTGCGTGGCAAGATCGTGAAAATCTTGGGCAATTATGTCAAATTCGTCGTCCCTAGCTGTGTCTGCATCGCCTCCCGGTCCCCATTCAAGTGGACGAGAAATAAACGCGGTTCGGAATCCAACGGCTCTAGCTCCCTCAAGATCGTGGTTGTGGGCTGCGACCATTAGGATTGACTGCGGATCCAAGCTGAGAAGATGAGCCGCTGTCTCGTAAACCTCTTTGTCAGTCTTGTAATGACGCGCGAGTTCCGCAGACAAGATGCAATCCCACGGGATACCGGCGTGTTTCGCCATGTTGGTGAGTAGCGACACATTTCCGTTGGAAAGCGCCGCAACTATGTACTTGGACTTCAACCGTAACATGCCGCCCACAACATCGGGCCACGCATCCAGTCGGTGCCAGACGCGATTGAAATGCTCTCTCTCCTCGTCTGACAACTCCAGAGTCGGAAAGTCCTCCACAATGTTGTCAAGAATCATCCGGTGGAGCGCGTCCATTTTCGTCCAAGGCAATTCACCTCTTCGTACGCGCCCCATTGCGGGTTCATAGCCGCTTCGCCAAACCCTGGCGAACTGTCCCCAGTCCACAGAAATCTGTTTTTGGGAGCCTATTCGCTGGCCCTCTCTTATAATCGTAGAGTGCCAATCGGTGACTGTTCCAAACACGTCTACGGTCAGCGCTTTGATTGATGTTTTCCAGGATTCCATACGTTCTTATCGGTTCAAAATTAAGGAGAAAGGACGAGATTTTTTGTTACGTAAAAGCGTTGCCTAGGTGGTTAATATATTGAGTTCATATTACAGGTATTTAATCTTGGGGTCAACCAGAATCTCTCGGTTCATGAATTGGATTGCCAGATTGATTCCTTGATTGCGACGCGCGGTGTGGCACGTGACGGGTTCATCTACTACACGTCCCGCACCTACCATCGTAGAACGGGAGCATGCCAAACTGACGCGGACAGGACGCGCCTAGGAATGGTGAGCGATGCCCACCCTACAGGATGGAGTTCGATTCAATCCAATGCGTCTTACTTCAGCCGAATGATATCTCGTTGTGCTTCCGATAGTCGATCCATGACGCGTTCGCTAAAATGCAATCCCTGTCCACCCCAATCGCGCATATAACCGATACTGTAACAGTAATAGAGCGTGCGGCGGGGCCGGTTGGATGTGTTGACCGTAGAACCGTGGGTTAGCGCCTCGGTGAAAATAATCGCATCGCCGGCTTCGGCGGGAATCGGCGTCAATGGTGGATTCTCATCGGGATGGTTGCCCCACGGTTTCAGGTAATTGCTTTTATGCGCGCCGGGGATAACGGCAAAGCACCCGTCCTCGACATCACAATCGAGCATGGGAAATACCACTTTGGTTAGTGTCGAGACCATTTCACCATTTCGGCAGTGGTATTGACATGTGGATATGATAGGGGTGGCGTGCTGGTGAAGACCGGTGTATCCGCCACCCCAACGGTATATCGTATAGGTATGGTTTAGACGGTAGGGACCGCCCGTAACCCGTGCGATTATGGGGAGCACTTCCGGGAGGTCGATCAGCGGAACGAAGGCAGGATCCGCCTCCAGAATATTGGAGATGTACAGCTCCTGATCTGTCTTTTGCGTTCCCAAACACAGCGGCGGTGGAAAAGTTTCCGGCGGAACGTCCTCAAATCTGTCGAGTGAGTTGTTGCACGCCGCAATTACGTGATCGGGAACGACTCCTTTGAGAACTACGTAACCCTGAAGGTCAAACAGGTATATTTGTTCCTCGGTCATCAATATCTCCTTTTCACACAGGTATTGAAGGTTTGACATTGCGAAGACGAAAACTGTTCATCAATTCTGCGATGTTCAGGCTGTTGCACACAACAATCAAAGTAACTACATTTTCGAAGACTTAGTTGTTCATTCGCTAAGTGTTTAATGCTTGCGAGGCTGGCACAAGAAACCCGTTCTACGACGCCGGTGGGTGCGGTTTCTAACCGCACCGACCCCCAACACTTAACCATATTTACTTAGACAGTTAACCACCTAGTGGTTCTCTCGCGACGAGTTCAAATTATGAAGTAGTGACATGGTCGTGACCTGGAGATCGCTCCTACTGTTGTAGATGCATGACACAAGGCTGTTTACGGCACACGGCGTATGCCTACTACTTTGAAATAATGTCATGATTACTTAGCGAGAAGACCACTTAGGTTAGGAATCGAAGCATCGGTGAACTGCTAGTCCGGATTCCGATTACCACCACTGAGTAAAATTAAACGTCGGTTTCTTGATTATGATCCCGAGAATAGACCAGAAGCTGCCAACGGCAAAATCCCCAAGAATCAAACCGAAGAATAGAGGAATTACTTTGCGGTACATTTTTAGTCCTCCAACCGACAAGATAATCCGCTTAATAAGCCACGTTAAAAAAAACATAGACCACCAGTCACGCATGGAATACGTGCTGGACACCGCGTAGCCAACCGGGTGTAGGGGCCACCAAAGGAACTGCGTCCGCATATACATCAAGAAAATGCCGAATAGCAGCCCATACGCAAAGAGTCCCACACCGGTCATGTCTGGCGGGATGGAATAAGTCAGCCAATTTTGCAGACGATTGAATGACTCGTGCCCAAATCCCGCCGAGCGATACCTGTAGCCTGTGTGCAGAAGCACCCAAAAACCAACCAAAGTTCCGACGATAGTGGCTACAAGAATAGCCGTAACCACCCCACGGCCTTTAATCGTGGCTTTATCGCCGAGATTGATGCCTTCAAGCTGATGCGGCATCGGGTCGCTGTAATGCGCGCGTGTCAGAAACCAAAAGAAGGGGATAATTGACAGCGTTCGAGCACCAATCTTTCGCACCCCCACAACATCGATCATGATTGTTTCGGGACCCGAAAAGTGTAAATCGTGAATGGGCGATCCGACTTCCGCTCGCATCCGAGTCACACTTATTGCCGTCATCAGGTACAGAGCGAAAAAAACGCACGCCGCCCACATCAGCATACCTGCTTTCCAGCAGAAAAGCAATATCAATGCGAAACCGAATACAAGCCCGAGAACGGCGGTTCGGTACCGCATCGGCTCGGTCTTATCATCGATTCTGTCCTCAGCCTTGGCTAGATTGAAGACAGACATAATAACGTGCTTAAAATGATGTCTGCCCACCCATGAAGCGATGAAGAATACCGACAGGTATGCACCGGCAGCCAACGCGGGATTTCCGATCTCGGGTAAATCCGTACCGCGTCGATAACCCATCATGCTGCCGATTATCAACAGGGATTTCCAAAGTATGAAGAAAAACCAGCACGAAAAGTTGATGTCAAGCGGGACCAGAAAAAGCATGCCTATACAATAGGGGCGCAATGTGATAGGAGTGTATCCCAATGCGTCCCACGGTTGCGTGGTGAATAGGTTTCCCAAGTCATACACCTTGACACGAAGAAAGGGGATAACCGGAAAAAAGAAATGCAAACCGTTGATAATATCTATGGTTCCCACAATCGCAAAACTGGTCCACATCAGCTTGTTTCTGAATAGTCCCGATGCCCTGTTTGTCATTTCATACGGCAACTGCGCGACAGGGTAGGTAAGCCTTTCTCTTTCAGTCCACTGTTTTCGAATGATGACATCGATGCATATCATCACAAACATGAGAACAATGATGAAGCCCGACCAAACGATAACTGGTACAATCCACGCACTGAGATACCCCGGTGTATATAGGCTGGCAGATTCTCTAAATCCGACTACAAATCCTTCCAAGGCTCGTTCGTCGGTCACGATGAGCCAGCTCGGAATGTATCGCCAAAAGAGATCTTGCCATTCGTTCTCCGGCGTCGCAAGTCCCACCGGAGCCGCTATAGTGGGCACAAGGATCTGCAGCATGCTATGTCCCACGAGAGCAGACGCCTGGCATACCATGATGTAGACGGTGAGGAGTTCGCCCTGTTTCAAGGCGAATCTACGAGATAACTTCCTTAGAGGAGCGTTGAGGGCAATCAGAAGCAGAAGTGTGAAGATGGGATTGAAAAAGAATCCGATAGTGGTGGAATGAGCGGAGTAGTAGACAGTCTCAATTAGGACAAGCCAGTAGGCATTGATAGGAATCAGGATAAGACCTACCAGTACCGCTCTCCATGTTATACTCTTCATAGGTTCTGCATTTTTGGGGCGCTGTTGAGGGGGTACTTGGTGGGAACGTCTGTGTAAATTCCTTTTCACACTTGCATGATAGGATGGATTTTCGTGTAAATACAATTAGCCACTAATTCGGAGGCGTACTCGTAGCGCAAACTGTTAGTTTTCGCATGCCACAATCTAACAGATTGTGGTACAGAAGAATGTAATCACCCATAAAAATGTGTAACTGTTATTACAATGACTAAACTCCAATCTCTTTGGATACTATCATCGTTCCGTCGATATTTCCACGGGTCTACCCAACTCCGCACTGTCAATAGCTCCGAAGACCATAGCCAAGCTCTTGATGTTGTCGGAGCAGACAGTTTCAGGAACCCTACCCGTCCGAACACAATCGACAAATTCATGAATTATCCCTGCATGACCGCCGAATCCGGTTATAGGTTCGTGAGCCGACCGCCCCAAGCCTTCCCATTCGGAATGGGATTCACCACCTTTCACCTTGTCTCGTCCATGGTATTCATATTCACCGTCCCACTTTATGCTTCCGTTTGTGCCGACGATATGCCAATCACTGTTCCAACTCGTCTTGAGACCTTCGGAACACCAACTCCCCCGGTACGTATAGACGCCGCCGCCGGTCAATTCGAACACGGCAATAGCGGAGGCGCCGTGATCATACCATGACCCCGGCGGATTCCATTCTTTGCAATAGACGGAGACCGGATCTTCGCCGGTTATAAATCGAGCAGCATCGAACGTGTGAACCGCCATATCCAGCAAAAGGGAATGTTCCATTCGGTCTCGAAATCCTCCAAAATGGGGCCCCATGTAGTAATCACTGTTAATGGTCGTAATCCGTCCAATAGCACCTGAAGTTAAGAAGTGACGCAAGCGCCGAATCTGCACGTCATAGCGGCGATTCTGGATGACGGCATAGAGTTTGCCGGAACTCTGCGCAGCCACAAGCATTTTGCGCGCATTTTCTATGCTGTCCGCCATCGGCTTTTCACCGAGCACATGGCAGCCATGGTTCAATGCTTCAAGCGTGATGTGAACATGCGCTTCGGGCACAGTGCAATCGAAGACTATGTCCGGGGAAGTTTGCTTCAAGACCTCGCCAATGTCAGCCCCAATAAGCGCATTCTCCAGTCCGAACTCTTGAGCGCGGTCCACGGCGGACTGTTTTCGAATGTCAACGAGACCAACAATCTCGATGGAATCCATTTCGGATGCAACCCCAAACCATGTACGGCTCATGCTGCCGCAGCCCGCGAGAACAACCTTGAGTTTCTTTTCCATTTTCGACTTTGGAGTTGTGAATTTGGCTGGCCGCTCTAACAATCGAGCAAAAGAATGCTAATCGTCGCTCGATTGTATGTCTCGAAAGAGGTATTTCACGCCAGTGCGCGAAATCCTCTTATGAAACCTTTATATATCGCACCACAGCAGCGCCGGGTTGCTCCGAAATTTTGATTGTTAAACCCTTGTCCCTTAGGTCGCGCCCAGCCATTGCAATCGTCGCGGGAGCATCGAAATCCTTCAACTCATAGCGCACGTCAGGTTCCAATCCGCTTAATTGAAATCGTAATTCGGCGGTAGGGCTTGCTGGACGCCGGAATCCTTGCACAATACCCTCGCCGAGATCGGGCCGGTCGAATTGCCAGGCCATCCAAGTGTCTTCCGCCAAGTCGTAAGGGGTGAGTGGGTAGAAATCGCCGTCAAAGCAGTGGCGCACCGAAAGATATTCATTTAGCAACTTGTGGGCTAGCTCGTATTCGAACTCGTCTTTTCCGGGAGGCCACGGCGCAGATGGTATCGCCATTGGCGTCCAAGCGAGTTGCATTCCCGGACTGTAGGCGCTTCGGTACGCGTAGGGCTCAACTATTCGATTACACGAGCCGCTTAATGGAACCCAGAGCGACAGCCCATAGGTCTGTCCCTGCATTCCGATCGGATCGAAAGACTCTTCCAGATTGTGCTCACCAGCGCACTGAAAATCGCTTCGCCACAGGGGTACACTCCGCTGAATCGTTTCGAGGTCGATTTGCCTGCCGCCGCCCCAGCAATTGTCAATGATGAGATTCGGCGATCGACTGAGCAATCCATCCCAGAATTCGTAAAAGCCTTCGCATGCTCTTGCCCAATTTATCCCCACGCGATTTTCATTTGTGTCGGGGGGCGTCTCGGCCCGCGCATCTTGACGAAAAATGTCAATCCCCCATTCGGCGACCAGCCTGGAGTAATATTCGATCATCCATGCAGTAATCATTGGATTCCCGCCGTCTACGCCAGTGAACTCTTCGGACAGCAGATCGGGTCGATACTTCTTGACTCGATCCAACTCGGCGTAAAGCCTGCCACCGCCGAACCACAGCAGATATTTGATGCCGTGCTTGCGGGCTTCGTCAGAGATAACGCGGATGCCGTTAGGAATCTTCTCCTCGTCAACGACGACGTTGCTTAGATATTCCGGTTCTTCCGCTTCCATTGGTGGACGTTCCCAGCCGATATCCATCCAGTGGTACTCTATCGGAAATCGGTTGTCCACGAACCAGTTGATAATGGCGATGTTCTGGTCCTCGGTGTGATTCTCATTGCCTGCACCGGTGGGCACTCTTAACCTTTCACCGCCCGGTTGAGGGCTGTAATGGTCAAGCAGTAACCGCCGCCACTGATTGTGCCCCAGAATGCGGTCGTCATTCCAGAACATGATCAGTATGCGCGGCGTTCGGATACGCTCGCCGGGATGCAGCAGTAGGTGCGATTTGTTCATTCCCGCCCTTACGCAAATCGACTGAGCGGCATCTCTGACAAATTCTGCTCTCCACGGACCGGTCCAACCAATTCCGCCAATGATTCCGCCATCGTGTAATTCCACGTTAAAGAAGGGCAAATACGGGTGGGAGGAGTCGCTATCCAAAATCAGCGGTTGATTTGGTCGCAGAGCTTCTTTCAGAGGCGAAAAAGCGTCAATATGGTGATACCCGCCCTGAGAATGATGGATGATGAATTCTCCGGATTGCTCTGAGATGAACCGGCTGTCCAGTGCCTGTAAATTCTCCAGAATAGCGGTATCTTGGTCGCCAATATTTTGGAAGTAAGCAACCCAGTCAATCGCCGGATAGTCGGAATACTTTATAGCTTCGCATCGCACTTCGAGTCCTGTGTTTTGGTCTGTGTATCGATGTATGAGTTGCGTCCGTCCCTCGTCAAGCTTCTTCTCGTCTTGATCGAGTTCCCACGCGCCGAGGAGTTCGTTGGACGGCCTACCGCCGTAGATGAACGAGAACGGCGTCTGGTGGGTCATTGCTTCAAACCGCTGCTCTATCCATTGGCGGGCATTCTCCGTAGCCTTTCTCATGGCAGAATCGGTCATCTCCTCAATCCTCCTTAGCTTATATCAATCAAGTTGCAATCTTTGAAGCGCAGGGTACCCCTGTCGCGCTCCTTCTTCAGTCGACTGATCAGTGAGATTGTGCTTGTAATGCGCAAACTGCCAGTTTGCTCTACGAAATCTCTGCGATTAGCGGATACTTCTCAGTTGGACGCGATGATACACGTCCCAGGCCTAGTAGGTGGCAACCTATGTTATGACCTCATGCTCGACTAATAAGGGCGGCGATTCGTCCCTCGCGGAACACCATGCCGCAGGTTCGTGGAACGCCCCAAATTCATCCAACCGATTCCCAATCTCGCCATAAGTAGTACGTACGTCCTCTCGCACTTTACACCGTAACCCTTCGTGATAAGCGAACTATCTAAGGCGATACTCAACTAGCATCATGTTGCACTTCCTTCGCGGTAAGGAAGATGGTCACACACGGCGGGAAACCCAAACGATTAACTTACCGGCTTATAATTGAGACTTTAACTTGCCCCAGGTGATTGGGAGTTTGTCCGATGGGGAAACAGCCAACTGGGCTAATCCTGACTTCATGACCTGCTGAATCTCGCCTTCACTCAAGGCTGTGCTGAAGATCGCGACCTCGTCAACCATACCGTTAAGCCAGCCGCGATCTGCGGGGTTGCCCCAGCGTCCTATTATTTTTTCCTCTTTGGTCCTATCAACAATTTTTTTGGCGCCATTGACTCTGACATCTTCCTCACCATTCACGTATGACAACCAATTGTTACCAGATCTGACATACGCCGCATGTGACCATTTGTTGAGCTCAACCGATGCTTTGCCTATACCGTTTCCGCCGGGATCCGAATGGATGATGTCCCAAAATTTACCCGTGGAACTCGCCCAGATGTCAATATTTCTTGTTCCTTGGTAATGAAACATGATACCCGCCCAATAATCCGTTGCGCTGGTAATCAGTGCTGTCTTACGTTGCGAGCGCGGGAAAAACCAAAGCATAATCGTAAAATCTCCAGAACCTAAATCCCAATCCGGTGACTCACCTATGCTCGCGTAATCGTTTAGTCCGTCAAAGTTCAAGCCCGATCCAAACTTGCCGTCAGCCCACTGGGTGCCGTCTTGGAGCGTCGCCTTATGACCATTGCCTGACAAGTCTCTAGCTGCCTCGCCTCGACCTTCGTCGAACAGCCAGACTGCGATGGCAGATTCAATATTAAGGGCATAACTTGGCACTGTCAACATTACACCTGTTAACACGAAAACGAGGAATGTTCGCGTAAGTCTTTTTCTCATTATGTGCTCCTTCCACAACTTCAAGTTTCAACCTGTAAACAGTAGTTGTTCGCGTGCGGAATCCACAGATAGAAATGCCGCCGATTCCGGTTGGGTAGTTCCTGATTATAAACAATCCGTTTCGTCAGGTCAACGGTGCAGCGCGGCTGTCCATATCTTCAGAGGAGTTTAGAGAGAGCCGACATATAGCTTCTAGTTTGGAGGTTTGCATTACACAGTCATCAAAATGAGTTAGAGGGCGAAAGAATGGGAAACGCTCCGATACCCTCCTTCATTTCACACGTGATTGGGCTGTGATACAGTGGAATGTTGGTGGTGGGAACAAGAGGTCATAGAAGGGCGATATCACGGTATGGGAATGGAGAAACTGGAAATGATAAGACTTGCCCAGGTGCAGTCAGGTGCCTTGTGAACGACACGTATGGTTGTCCCGCCGACTTGTGTCGGTGATTTCGAGTTTGGGTAATCGACATCGTGGCGGATGCCCCACGGGTGGAATCGCGGTGTGCCAAGCATATCTTGTGAGCGCTTTTTATTGAACCTTTGTCTCGCCCCACGAAGTAGCAAGTTTCCCAGATGGGGATACCGCTTGCGCAACTCCCTCCGTCCACAAACGGTCAATTGTTCCCCGCCATTTGGTGGGCGCCCAGTATGCCAAGACAGGATATCTTAAAATCGTATTGGATTTGAACTCTTTAAATGGCAACTGAAGCCTAACCTTTGGATTGCCCAACTGCTTATAAGCAACAAGCTGTCGTTCGTTGTGCAACATCGTGTACGTGGCGCTACCTGAACTCCAACGTTCGTACTTAAGCGTGAGCGTATCTCCGGCGACAGTCGTAATAAACTTCGGGGAAGCGAGATTAGCGTATCCCACACGGATACGATCCGTGAACTTTCCATGTACTTTGGCCGTGAGGAACAAGACACCCCATTTTACGCTCAGCTTTATTGAGTTGTTATCGTCATTCTTGGCACTCTGCAACTGGATGCCGACATCCTGCCCGTCCCAACCATTGTCCCACTGTTTCGGAACAACATCAAGTCGCATATTCCACGATACGCCTGCGCCCGGAGCATCAATGATTACTTCTTTCGGGCGAAACCAACCTGAATCATTCGCGTTTGTAGCTGAAGCTTGGAGCAGGTGCCCGTCCACCACATCCCATTCGGCATCGCCGGCATGTACTACGATCTCATAGTTGTCTTCCAAATTGTTCTTATCAAAGGGATCGGAAAAATCTTCTGCCAGAACCGCTGACTGAAGGAATATCCCGCAAATTACACTACAAACCCCCGGTAATATCCCGTTCCCCCGAATTCGCTTTAGCGAAATTAAAGGTAGCATTCTCATTTTGAACCTCCAGATTAAAACCCAGCTCCAGCATTGAAGTTTGTTGCCGTACACCATCCATCGGTCAATTGTAAGAACGGAGTGAAGGAACTTGTTGCGTGGTTGATTTCGGTAATCACCAGCTTGGAGCGCGAAGTTTTACTTAAGAAAGCACGCCTGAAAAATAACACCAAGGAGCAATTAAGCAGAACGTTGAGCGCCATACGTTAAAGATGCGCTCTAGGACGAGGAAACGACTATTGTGTTTTTATTACACCCCATGATATGGCAAGTTTCCCGGTCGCGGAAACAGACTGTGCGCCAAGTAATCCCCTTTTTGCAATGGCATTAATGTCGCCTGCGCTCAATTCTTCGCCAAAGATGGCGACCTCATCAATTCTGCCGGGGAAATGAAAGAGTTTCGGATTGGGTAAACAACCTATTACCAACGGTGCTTCCGCGGTATTCAAGTTTTGGACGGGATGTCTATCTACAGCCTCGTGCAGAACTCCATCAAGGTAAATCTTGAATTTGTCGGTCGTCTTTTCGCCTTCGGGATAAGCGGCTGCAAAATGGTGCCACTTTGTATCCGCATCCCATTCAAAATTCCTAGCAAAGAGAACGGTTTCTATGCCTAACGAATGCCATGCGGTTTCAAGAAGCCCCAAACCTAACCGTTGTCCCGGATTATTTTGCCCATAGCCCATCATTTCATAGAGAGCATCGGGCCAGGCTACTTTTGACCATTTGAACCAGAAACAAATTGTGCGTGGTGCCGCGCCTATAGGCAAATCATTCGGTGCTTCGACTTCTACGTAATTGTTGGTACCATTAAATTCCAGAGCTTTGCCGTACTTCCCTGCCACCCATTTGGGTTTATTGACCAACTTGCCATCATTACCATTTCCACTATGATCATTAGCGGTATTGCCGTTACCTTCATCAAAAAGAAAAATTACTCTAGCAGCATCCAAGTCAACTTTAGCATCACTCTTGATAACCACCATCAAGCCGACAGTAATTGAAAACAGGGAGAAGAAAGTTGATTTTGCACTTACGGCTCTCATCGTCAACCTTCCCGAATCTTGATTGGAAATTTGTAGTATCCGTCTAGAGTTCTTTCATAACACAGGAAGGGTTGTTTTCAGAGGGTCACGCAATTGAAGAATTGTGTCCTTCTAAAATGTTCATTCCGTTAGATAGTGAACTCATCCACTGTATGAACACATGTCTAACGGGATGAATGGTTCGGCTATTATAGCCGCATGCTCAACTAGTGCAGCATGCGGGGCTAGACGTATCTATTCTATCGGAACCTATTACCAATTCTGAAGAACACTCGCGCATTATATCCGTGGTTGAGCAACGGGATTGTTGAGGCCCTAAGCATATGACGCAAGGTAGGGCCTCAACATTCAAGACAGGGTCCCGTGAAATTATCGTGTCAGATTGGCGTAAAACCTGTCACGGGCTAATGGCACGAATCTACTCTGCAGTCTTCAGCTTTCCCCAGCTAATGGCTAATTTACCCGCCGAGTCAACGGCAACCCTCTGCTGGGCAGTAGCTACATCTAACCCGGAATTCATGATGGAGTTGATTTCATCCACGTTCAACTCTTCACCGAAGATTGCTACCTCGTCCATGGTACCAGGAAAGTGAAATAGTTGCGGATCGGGTAAAGCACCTACAACCAATGGGAATCCCTGCGTATCCAACTGCTGGGCGTCATGTCTACTAATGGCGTCTTGCAAGACGCCGTCAAGATAAATATTGAATTTACCACTCTCCGTTTCACCCTCAGGATAAGTGGTTGCAAAATGGTGCCACTCGGTGTCTGCATCCCATTCAAAATTTCTGGCAAAGAGAACCGTTTCTATGCCTAGCGAATTCCATGCAGTTTCAAGCAGGCCTAGACCTAATCTTTGCCCTGGTGCATTTTGGCCATATCCCATCATTTCATAGAGGGCATCCGGCCAAACTGCGTCCGACCATTTAAACCAGAAACAAACGGTTCGTGGGGAAGCGCCCACTGGCAAGTCGTTTGGCGCCTCAACTACCACAACAGTATCTTTACCATTGAGTTCCAAAGCTGTTCCAAATTTACCTTCGACCCAGTCAGGGCCACCCCTAATGTCACCATCATTGGCATTGTCGCTGAAATCTTTGGCTGTATCACCACCGTCTTCATCAAACAGGAACATTACCCTGGCGTCCGAACCAATCAATTGGGCACTACTGTGGAAAGCAAACATCAGAGTAATGGCGATTACGTATAGACAGAAACAAGCCACTTTCGCTGTCGCGGTTTTCATCTCATAACCTCCTAGCGCATAGTAATACACGTTATTGGTACGCGCCTCCTTGTCAGGAGACCAAAAGAGGGGATTGAAATTTTACGCTGGCGTGCAGGAGTTTGCATAGCGGAAATTTCCCACTTCATGAACCCAATCCATTACAGCACGATCGGTTTCCGAAATCCAACTGAACTAGTGGTTATCGCCGCTAAGATGCTCTAGTCTGTTTCTTTGAATTGACGCACAATGAGTAGCAGGGCAAGTCGTACGCTGTTGATGACCTCAGTTTCCGGGGTAGCGACAGTCTACGTTGTTGTGAACTGAGCCCGTGTCTTCGGAAGACCGACACAGGCGATTGGTTGGCCATTAAGTTAAACAGTTGACTTCTGTTCAGACGCTTAACAATTTACCATAGCACATTTTGTGGGTGTTGTCAAGCATAAACACACCTCTACAGGAGGAACGCATCTGATTGTAGAAATCAAGTGACCAAGCACAGAGAGGAATGGAGACCTCGCTCCAGATTCGATATGCGTGGCGAAGAGACCAAGGAGTGGAAAGAGAGGATTTGACTATTGATGATGTGAAGACGAGGAATAATGGTTCGTCGATTATGAGCGACGGATGTTGGGTTTCACTCAAATTTCGGTTATTCCGTTCTAGACGGGATTTGTGTAGCGCTCCGCTCGTCCGCATTGGATTAAGGATTTCTGTTCAACTCAAGCTACGCACCGTCGATTCGATTGCAATAAACGCAGAGACAGGGTAGGATGTGGACGGTAATTATTCAGGGCGAGGAAACCTCGCCCCTACGAATCGATTGAGGGATCTCTATGGGAACGCTATCGATCACGGTAATGGATAATGAGCAGGATTTTCTATCGCCTTCGCTATCCGCTCAGTTGATCGATAGAGATTCCATAGCCCATCCTACTCATTATCCATTCGCTTGATTCATCTGCTGGGAGCTAATCTCGGTCTCGGTATAAGCTACTTCATTTGCCGGCACTAGAGCGACATCGTACACGATTCGAGGAGATAAACAGAGTGCGGCTCCTATTTGTCGGGAGGTTTATGCGATGATAAAGGGTATGTGGACAGCCGTAAGCATCTTTATCCAAGACCAATGTCCTTCAACATTTTCTCGGAATTACCTGGCAGTGGTGCAAGCGGTTGATTCAGATTCTCGGCGGCGTAATTCAGCATATTCCGGAGCAGTCTATCCGCCGCGGGAACGACGCCTAGATTCTCTCGAATCCACAGCGTGTTCAGAATGAACCGTCCGGCACCAAACTCATGCACGGAAGTTAGCAATCCGGAACTGTATCCGAACGAGGTGAAGATACTCCCCGCAATCGCTTCAGCCGGTGATTGTTGTTCGTACCAAACTTCATCAGGAATTAAATCTCGGTAAATCGTATAATCCATAAGCCCACCGCACTGCAAGCCATCAAAGATGGGGTGTTTCTTGCACCAGTCATCTGCCATATACGGTCCGAGCCCTTGGGGCGCGCCGCGAGAAATTTGATCTATACGTCCCTTTTGCTTAAGAGGAGTCCACCGTGTCGATTCGCTGTCGCCTGCGAACACCACGGGTGACAAAAAGACTACGGACGATCCCCGGGCGATGCGGGTTGCCAAGTCACGGAATTCTTCGGCCCCGCCCGAAGCGTGAGGAGCACGAGAAACAAGAATCAACTCCCGTTGGTCTGTGATAGAAGGATCGAATCGCCGCCAGGCAATTTGATTCGCCTCGATCCGCTTCTCCAAGTCGGCGTCCTCACCCCAAAGGACGACTTCGGCATTCACGGTCGGCATGTGTTGAGAGTCGGTGACGTGAAATTCCACGTCACCGCCGAAAGCGGCAGCGCCCCTTTCAAAGCGTGCTACAAAACTGTAGTGTCCGCCTGGTCCGTCGATGACTACATTGTCACTGAAGATGGGGTATGCTAAGGGCGGCTCTTTCCCGTTTACCGTCGTCGGTACTTCAACTTCAATCGTCCGATCAAATGCTCGGAAGTTATCGGGGCCCACGATCTGTAGCCTAAGTGGATACGTTCCGGGCTGCAATACATCCTCATTTGCCAACACTATTTCAAGGTTGACGGAAGAGCCCGAATATAGGTTTACGAGTTCGGCAAACACACAGAGACGCAAAGGAGCCAGGCTATCGAACAACGCGTCGACGGTTCCCGGCTTTAGTTCGCGAAAAACGGTCGTCAGACCTTCGGCATTAACGGAATCTCCGTCCACGGTGCCGGTCATGTTATGACCTGCCATATTCGGATTAGCGCGTATGGCGTTCCAACCCAGTTTTCGTTGAGCTGCCATGTGCGCTAGGGATTGCGTGAAAAAATCGTCAGGGTCAATGAAGGCGTGGTCTAGTTTCCAACAGTCCCAGTCGTCCAAGAACCGGTCCAAGTACCCCCGAATCAATCCGTAAGCTTCACTGTCCGTGGCGTTATGCTGTTGATACAAGCGCACCATACGGGACAAGTTTTGACCTGAACCCACGCCGTATTCGGACACAAAATAGTGTTTTTCCGCTGTACCGACATTTCGCAGCGTGTTGATTTCCTTGGCGGTGTGCGGCACCCTTTGATACTGGTGGCGGTCATCCAGCACATCTTCCCAAACATGCGATTCGGGGTTGCTCAGACTGCCAACTTCATTATCATTGTCGAATCGACCGCTATTGAGAAGTACCATCCGCGTCATATCCAACGATCGAACCAATTTCAAGGCCTCTACCGCATGGCGAAATAGTTTGCCTTCACCGGTCTCGTTTAACAATCCCCAAATGACCAAACTCGGATGATTTCGATCACGCCGTATCATCTCGGATAGCGAAAGATTGTAACGATAGGTCATCTTGTCCGAATCTGCCATCCACCAGGCTGACCATGGCTCTTCATAAACCAACATCCCGATTTCGTCGCAGTAATCCAAATTACTTTTGAAAGCCGTCCCCGAAATATGTCGAATCGTGTTGAATCCCATCATTTTGCAATTCAACACGTCACGGTTGAACAGATCGGGCGTGTGTTGTCGGTGGATATAAATCGGATGGGCGCTTCCAGTGTGAGAACACTTCAGAAAAATCCGCCGACCATTCAAACGAAACCAGCCGTCTTCAAACCGAAACTCTCGAAACCCAAAACGACGAGAAGATTCGTCAAATGAGTCTGCTTCGTTCTCCTTGACCCGTGCTGCGGCGAGATAGAGAAAGGGATCGTCAATATCCCAAAGACGGGGATTGTCCACCTTCACTTGAATGGTACGAACCGTCTCACCCGGCTCAAGCTGATGAGTCTCCTGATTCAGAGCCATCAATTCGCCACTTCTAGCAGTTGATATTGAAGTCTGTAAGTCGGTTTCAATGCTTCTTTTCCGGGAATTTCTGATCGTCGTTTCTAGTTTTACGACTCCTGTCTGAGGATCCGGGACCGCGTAGAGATCAGAAATATACACTGCCGGAACTATCGAGAGATGAACGGAATCCGCGATCCCGCCGTAATTCGGAATCAATCCTACTTTCAGCGGATGCCCTTTAATTCGATGCGGTGTTTCGTTCAGCGAAATCCCGTCAATGGGTTCATAGGTAGGATTTAACACTCGCACCGCTAGCCGATTTTCCTCAGCAGGTTTCGTTGCCTCCGTTATGTCCAGTACAAAAGCACCATCGGCGGTTTCATGACTTCCCACGTGGAGGCCGTTTATCCAAACGTCCGCTTTGTAATCTACCATCTCAAATCGGATGAGATAACGCCCTTCGTTATGTGGATTAGCGGAAACGACAACATCTTTCCAATACCACACAACCCCATGGTATCGTGGAAACACCTCTTGAATGATGTTTGGAATCGTTACAGGTTCCGCTCCCGCTTGAGGTCCATAATACCATTCTTGAATCCTGCCCACGTTATGAGGGTCGGTAGCCAACAGCCATCCATCTCCATCAAGAATCGTGGTTGAACGGGACAGAACTTGAGAGCATGTCGTCATTGTCGGATGTCCTCTTTTATACTCATCTGTCTCAAAGCCCTAGAATACAGATTCGTTACGACAGGCAGGTTAGATGCTGCTCTGCACTGTGGTTGACTCGCTCTTCCTAGCGGCATCCTGTAAATAACCTGATTTTGGCTCTTGATGGTTTGGTGAATTTCACCGATCACGAAATACATGGGAAATTTCGCGCGGCGCGAGTTTTGTCAGCGGGACATTCAATACAACTTGGGATTTTGATGGGACTAATCAACATAGGGAAAAGACGTTCGCTGATTCAGGTACGTCCAAGCCGACAACAACGCGGAAAATCCTAGACACGATTAAAGGGAGTGTCTACCCTTCGGTTCGCTTCAAAAAGCAACTTTAAACCAACACGGAACCGTTATTTCTGTGCAAAATCGGAGATTTTCCCCATCCTGCAATCATCTTCAATCGCCGATCCAACACCGCAAACTTGCCTCATACCTCGCGTCACGATCCTCGCTATAAGCCCATATCCGCAAGTTGGGCATCGAAATTGGCTGGCAACTCCGCTGAGGGCTTTGAGATATCGTGTGCGCAGTAGCAGAGCATGTTCCGCAGCAGACGCTCCGCCACGGGGTTTTGACCCAAGTTTTCTCGGATTCGCAGTGTATTCAGAATAAACTTGCCGGCTCCCAATAAATTGACGGAAACTAGCAGCCCGGAGGCATAGCTTCCCTGTCCCGCATTGATAGCTCCCACGACCACCTCGGCAGGCGCGTCTTGGCCGGTAAACCCTATGTCTGGAATGATGTCGCGGTAGTACAGGTGGTCCATGAGCCCTCCGCAAGGGAGCGCAGCAAAGATGGGATGGTCCTTTACCCACTCGTCCTTTGGAAACACAGCCGGAGCGTTTGCGATGTTGGATAACTCCCCTTTGTTCTTGAGTGGTAGCCAACCAAGCGGCTGATCGGGACGCTGATACCAATCCGCCCGCTTATGAAACACTTCCGGTGAAAGAAACACGACTGCCGAACCGCGGCCGATCCGGCGTGCCAACTCTTGAAAAGCTTCCCTTCCGCCTTGGGCGTGGGGTATTCGGGAAACCAATATCAATTCGCGTCCATGCGCAACGTCAGAATCAAATGCACGTGTGCGAATGCCGTGGTCCGCCAGCCACCTCGCCAGTTCATTATCTTCGCCCCACAAAACTACGTCTGTTTCCACGGGAGGCATGGTCACTGCATCTGCCACATGAAACGCCGTCTCACCTCCAGACGCCACGGCGCCCTTCTCAAACGCTGCCATAAATCGGTACTCTCCATCGGGTGCGTCAATAACCACATCTTCAGACAAAACGGGAATAACGAAGGGAGTTTCCAGCGCGTTCCCTTGAGGAGGAACCGTGACCGTCATCTTACGCTCGAAAACACGAGTTTGGTTGGATCCAATTACCTGAAAGCGCGTGGGATATTCCCCGGGTTGCAAGACATCTTCGTTAGCAAGCACTGCCTCCAAGCGCACGGTTGAATTCCGATAGACGCTAACCGGCTCGACAAACAAGCACCATCTTAACGGGGCGTTTATGTCGGACAACGCATCAACCGTGCCCGGCTTGAGTTCACGAAACACAGTGTTCAGCCCTGTGCCGCGTCCATAATCATTCAATCCGGACAACAGATAACCAACGACATTTGGATTGGCTCTTATGGCATTAAAGCCAACCAGGCGCTGGCCAGCCAACTTAGCGATGGAACTCCTAAAGTAATCTTCCGGGCTCGCGAACGTATCCGCCATGTTCCATCTATTCCAGTCAGCCATGAATTCACCAAGTTGGTGACGATAACTCCCTATTGCGAATTCCGCCGAATGCAGTTCATACTGACGCGTGAGAACTGCGAGATTCTGTGCCGTGCCGTTACCAAATTCAGACATAAAATATGCCCGATTGCCGACAGTTCGCAGGAATTCGATGACATCGGCGCCGTGGGGCACGCCCCGGTACGGATGGCCTTCGTCAAGTACATCTTCCCACACCGTCGAACCGGGATTGGAGATAGCACCAAGACCGATTTGATGGTCGGAGCGTCCACTATTCAAAATTACCACGCGATTACTGTCAAGCGTGCGAACCAAATCGAGTGACTCTACCGCATAACGCAGCATCTCCCCTCCAAAATTTTCATTCAGGAGTCCCCACATCACTACGCTCGGATGGTTTCTATCTCGCTTAATCATGCCAATGATCGAATTATTAAACCGCTCCGGCATCTTCGGTGAGTCTCCCCATTCCCAACTCGCAAAACTTTCCTCATAAACCATGATGCCAATCTCGTCGGCAAGATCTAGTTGAAAACGTCTGGGCACACCTGAAAAGAAGCGAACTGTGTTGAATCCCATCACTTTGAGTTGAAGCAGATCGAGCCGGAGCAGGTGCGGATCGTATGGCACGCGTCCGCTAATTGGAGTGATGGGCATAGCGAGTGCCCCGCGCACGAGAATACGGCGGTCATTGAGACGAAAATAACCGTTCTCGAATCGAAAGTCCCTGAACCCGCAGCGGGTGGATTGTTCATCAAACGATTTTGACCCTTCTAAGCGAACTCGGACCGTCACTCGGTAGAGAAATGGAAAATTGAGTTCCCATAGTCGATGGTTTTTGACGTTCAGTGTAATGTCAATACGTGTATCGCCTGGAGGGATGTCATGCCTGCTTCGTGCCGCGTCAAGTGTTTCTCCGCTAGTTGCCGGTGAAACGGTTACTTCAAGATTAACCTTTTCCAGTTCGTTAGAATCGCTTTTTACCCCCGCATCTTGACCGGCAATTCTTGCGCTGCGCGCGTTGACTCGAATGTGAATGTCTCCCGTTTTCGGATCAGGCTGGACATACAGATTCTCGATTCGGACTGCTGGCGCGATCAACAGTTCTACAGAATCAAGAATTCCGCTCTCAAGGCCCATTTGAGGTATTTCGCCGCGCACGATTCCATCAATCGGTTTTTCGGTGGGGTTAAGGACACGCACGGCAATCCGATTCATCTCCATCGGTTTAATGGCGTTTGTAATATCCAGGATGAACATGTCCTCTCCACCCTCATGTTCACCAACATCTATGCCGTTCACCCAGACATCCGACTTGTAAGAGACTGTCCAGAATCGCAGCAGGTACCTTCCGCCTTCGTGAGGATTAGCGGGCGCCAAGAAGTTCCGCCAGTACCACGCCACACCGCCGAAATAACCGGGAAACGCTTCTTGAACAATCCACGGTACTTTTGTCCGCTTCGCCTCCGACACGGGACCGGTATGCCAATCGTGTTCACGTCCGATATTGTCCGGATCGATAGCAAGCAGCCATTCACCATCCAACGATTTTATATGCGTAGATTGTAATTTTTTTTCTGATGTCATCTCTGATAAGCTCGTAGGGGCATTCACATTCGTCTGCTGATGTGTCCCGCCAGATTCCAATGTGGAATCAAATTTTCCAGCCATCTGTTCCAGTATATATGACCGCCTGCCGTTACTACCATCCTTCAACACATCCTCGGATTTGCTGTCTTGACTTTTATTCATGAACCGCGCTTCATACGCAGCATCTAGATTGGCGGCACAACTTGCTCCGGCGAGAATTACGCATGCCATTACAAGATTGAGGGCGGTGGATCGGAATTTCTTTTTCAATCACGTACTCCGTGAAAATCGTTGAAATTTAGTCCTGCGGCGGAGGTTGTACACCCCGGCTACACGTCAAAATAGTCTTAAGTTTAAAACTGATGAATTACGATTATAATTCATCGCTGTCTTCAAGTCAAGGGCTGTGGATTTCGCAGGTACTTGAAAGATTCCTGGCCATAGAAATCGCACAGATAGAGTACCAGCCGACTACGTATCGCTTCTTTAGGCGTTGTACCTTCTTTACCCTCGTGCTACAATGCAACGTTGTGATTTTAATTTGTACAACGCATCAATCCAAGTGATGAAAGTCTGTGATTTAAGTTACTCGCGTTTACGATTGCAGCTTAGCAAGAGAGAGCCCCAGGAGGCAATTAGATGAGGAAACTTCGCGTCGGTTTTATTGGCTCGGGCGGCATTACCGAGCTGCACTATCCCGCTTACAAGGACAACCACAAAGCAGAGCTATACGCCATCTGCGACGTTGACGAAGAGCAACTGAATGAGCGTGCCGCCGAGTGGGGAATTGAGAGGACATATACCGACTACCGAGAACTCCTTAACAACCCTGATATCGACGCTGTTGAAATCATCACTCCCCACCATTTGCATTGTGAAATGGGAGTTTCGGCGCTGGAAGCGGGCAAGCACGTTTCCATGCAGAAGCCGCCAGCAATTAACGTTGCCGAGTGCGACAAATTGATTGAAGCCGCGCGCCGATCGGACAAGGTATTTCGGGTCTTCGAAAACTTTCAGTATTACCCTCCGATGGCGAAAGCCAAAGAACTTCTCGATTCGGGCGCCATTGGCGAGCCGCTGTCCATCCGGATAAAGTGTGTGCAAGGCAAAACCGGAAAAGGCGGAGAGATTCCCTACCGTCGATGGGCGTGGCGGTTCGATCCGGCGCAGAGCGGCGGGGGAAGGGTAATTTTTGACTACGGTTACCACCTCTTCTCCATCGCAAGGTGGTATCTGGGGGAAATCGAAAAGGTATTTTCATGGATTACTTACCGTCCGATCCAACACGGGTGGATTCTAGACAGCCCTGCAGTGGCGATCTGGAAATACAAAGACGCCGAGAAATACGGTTCCTACGAAGTGATTTCCTCGGACGACATGTTGGTGCAATCCAAGACACTGGTGAAAGGCAGAAAGGGACGTGCGGAGGATGAGTGGGTGGAACTCAGCGGATCTCAAGGATTCCTGTGGATTACGCGTTGCACCACCAATCTGCTAGATCGCCCTCCGTTAATCATGTATCGGGACGGGGTGACTACCGAGTTTTCAAATATGCCGGCGGATTGGGGATCTAGTTTCATTGTCGGTATCAACGACTTTATTGATGGCATACTTGAAGGTAGGCAAGTGAGACAGTCAGGTGAGGAGGGAAAAATGGTTCTGCAAATCTGCCGTGCCATTCAACTTTCCGCCAAAGAGGGACGCGAAGTGCGCCCGGAGGAAATAGTATAGAGTGGAAGTCGTCGTAAATTTTATATGAAGAACTCCCAAGGCTATCGCTGATTTCAACAGCCTCGGGAGGAACGTCCAACACTGGGATTTTCGCAGGTTGTTACCAGTTTACTAGGCCCGATTTCTGCGCTTCCCAACCGCCGTCAGATGGAAATACGGTTTTCATCGTAACCTTCTGGAGTTCGCCATCGAACATCGGCTTGACAATGGAAATCCACTGCTTGAAGTGTGGGGCTTCTAGGTGAGCCTGAAAAGCTTCCTCCTCATCACGGTACACCTCGTATAGATAAAAGCGCGTGGGAACTTCTGCGTCCTGGTTTATGTCAAAGCGAAAGCACCCGGGCTCGTCGCGGCACGCGCCTTGCGCGTCACCGAAGCTTGCCTGAGTGAATTCTTCCAGATGTTCCTCTTTGACGTTAATCGTTACGAATATTGCGTACATAATGCCTCCTTTTGTAAGTTAGCCGCTTACAGACCGGCCCTTGAAATATTTGCTGAAAAGGTTTTAAGTTATGCGGTTTCAAGATTGCATGTCGCTTTTGATCCGAAACGCACTCTATAAAGGATTTCCATCGCACTAGAACTGAGATAAATAGAGGTACTTCAAGCAGGTTCTTAAACCGCCGGTTCATTCCTGCATTTTTATCTGTCCCCAAGCCGTAGCGAGTTTTCCCGAAGGAGCAACCGCCAGCACATTCTGCAGTCCGTCCGTCATGATTTCATTGATGGTTTCTTCACTCAATGCTTCATTGAAGATTCCAACTTCGTCGAGTATGCCGTTGAAGTATCGAGGGCCAAAAGCCCATCTTCCTATCTCAAGATCCGCTTTCACGGTGTCAATCCTGTATTTTCTCAAGCCGTCCAAGACTCGTTTTTGCACATTGACTCCGTCCCTATACAAGTTATATTCTCTCGTCACGGAATCGTACGTTCCCGCGACGTGGTGCCAATCGGTGTCCCTCCAAGTTTCTCTGTCGGAGAAATGCCAGCGTTCATCGACGTGAACACCGAAGTGGAATCTCCCAAGTCTAACGGAAAGTGCATACGCTCCCGGTTCTCCTTTACTACCCTTTATCACGGCTCTCTCATGGTCGTCGTTGCTCGTGGTGTGTCTTTTCGCCCACATTACGATTGTAATGGCTTCGGTGATATTCAGGCTGGGGCTGTTGGGCACATCGACATAATCTTCTTCCCCATCAAAATCCAGCGCCGTACCAAACTTTCCGCCCACCCATGCAGCTTCGGTTTTCAATTTGCCATGGTTCTCGTACGCAGTGCCATCTCTCACGTCTTGCCCTTCGCCTTCGTCGAAAAGCCAGATTCCCACAGCTTTATTTATTATAGGCTTGCTCAAGGCACTCGTCGATAAACCGATTAAGATTAGACAGATCAGAATTAACTCTCTTTTCATTCATACCTCCACCTTCTCGTAGGTGAATAGTGCGGTACCCGGCTGCTCGGAGATAGTCATCGTAAATCCGTCGCTCATGAGTTCTCTTCCAGTCATCTGCCTTGTTTTTCCCGTGTCGAGGTCTGACATGTTGTATACCGCATTCGAATCGAGCGCTTTCAGCTTGAACTGTGCGGACACGTAAGGACAGTCAGGACGCCGAAACGCCTGAATCATGCCAGTGGAGTGGTCGGGACGACTGAACTGCCAAGCTATCCAAACGTCTTTTGTAATATTGTAGGCGCTCAAAGGCCAAAAGTCACCGAAGAAATATTCGGCGGCATTGCGCCACTGAGTGAGGCCTTCGAGCGCAGCCTCGACATCAAAATCATCTTTGCGAACATCCCAGTTGCACTGCATAAACGGTGCGATGCTGCTGCGGAAGTAATAGTCATCAAATCGTTCATAGTTCGTGTGATCGAAGAACGGAAGCCATAACCCGAATCCGTAAGTGCAACATTGGTACGCCTCGGCGTCGTTTTCGACATCAGTGGGCAGGATGGGTACGGCGCGTCTCATGGTTTCCAAGTCATCCCGGCGTCCTCCGCTAGCGCAGGAATCTATCAACATTCCCGGGTGTCTACGTCGCAGTTCGTCCCAATAACCGAGATACCCTTCAATGTAGCGAATCTCGGTAATGCCTTGTCGGTCCTCGGGATCGTTTGCCCTCCAGAAAGGCAACGGGTCTATGTTGAAATCCGATCGATATAGATCGATGCCGGACTCAGAGATTATGCTGTCCACGCGCTCAATGACCCATTGCACAACTTCAGGTTCGTCGAGTTTGAGTAACCCCCCTTCTGCTCCGCCGTGAATCCATTCGGGATGATTCTGAGTTAGCCATGTGTCAGCAGAGACCCGCTCCATCTCGAACCATACCATGAGTTCAACCTGATCTGCATGACACCGATCGCCAATCGGTTTTAAGCCATTCGGAAATCGCTCGCGGTCAGCTTGCCAAGTGCCAACTTTACCCCAACTAGCGTCTCCGTTATCGTACCAGCCAGCATCCATCCACCAATAGCTGAGTTTTATTCCAGCATCTCGAAATCGGTCAAGGAATTCGATGTCGCCGTCCTCGGTACAATTGAATCCGTAAAATTGAACACTCCCCGCACCCAATTTTGGCGATAACGGCTTGCCGTGGTCTTTGGGAAAGTTGTGATCCAACATCCAGCGCCGCCAGATGTTCTGGGCTCGCAGCCAGTCACCTCTGTAAAATTGCAAGGCGATTAACGGTGTGCGAATCTCTTCTCCCGGATGAAGTGTCAAGTGCGTCAATTCTTGACCGGCGATAAAACGAAGCCCCACACCATCGTCACGAACAAATTGGGATTTCCATTGGCCCGGCCAGCCAATCGCTATGATGACACCTTTCCCTTCATCCGGACACTCTAGGTTGTAGTATGGCCACTCACCGTTGCTGGGACGACCGCCGTCGGGGATGAAGGTCTTGGAGGCTCCCGGGCCAAGCTCTGTTTCAATCGGGGCAAAACTATCGATAGTGCATTTATCCCCGATGTGATGATGCAGTAGGAACTCATCGTCGGTGCTACGTGCAAATCCAGTGTCTATTGCCTGAATCGTGGAGAGAATGGGAGTATTCGCCTTGCCGTTGTTCTTGAAATACACCGTCCATTCGACGGTCGGATAATTCTTCCATATCACGATTTCACATCGCACCTGAAGGCTTGTCTTGGAATCGGTGTAGGTGAGGGTTCGCTGCGTACGGTGTTCGTCAAGTTCCTCCTCAACGCGTTCTACATCCCATGTCTTAAGGATTTCACCGGAAGGTTGACCGCCGTAAATAAACGAAAAGAGTGGTTCCGAACTCTCCGCATTAGATTTCTCCGCCGCCCATTCGTGAGACTCGCTCAATTCCTCGGATGTCGGAGAACTCGCGAAAACTTGGCCCAATAACGAGGTCAAAATATCTATCATACCCTAAAACCTCCCGATTTTTATGGTAGATTTACAACCTAACCACGAATCAATCACATATTCAAATCGGCTAACGGCGTCCGGACGATGAACACTCCAGGTCCGCCGGGTTGTTCCGCATCCAAATCGTAATAGACTGTTCCAAGCGTTTCGCTGTCAATCTGCACGGTACGGGGCCAACCGCGTCCCATGATTCGCCGTCCGGGATTGTGCACTTCGTGAGCGGTGTCGAACTCCCACGTCTTGCCATCATCTAGCGACCGGGCGATTTCGTAACTAAATTCGCCGTCAACGCCAACTCCGTATACGATGTAAGTCAGAATAGTCCAGCCGTTGGACAACAGGGTGAGATCGTACCCGGCGACGCCAAAGTGCGGAAAGCAGTTCAATGCGGTCCAGGTTTGGCCGTTATCGGTTGATCGAAGTCCTCTCACCATATTTCCCGGCACTCCGACAGGCACTGGGGCAACCGTCTGCGGCGCACCGCTGATAAGTGTCCCTCGAGATGTCCTTACAATTGGCACCATTCCATGATTTCGTCCATCGCCGAAGGCGGCAATCTTGTCCGTCCGCGCGTTGTAAAGTACGGTACGATCGTAGAAGGGACATAGCCACTCATCCTGTCCCCATTCGAGCACCGCATGGCGCATGCAAGTATAGTTGTTACAATCCGAAATGGGATAATCGTGCGGCTCGGACCATGTTTCGCCATCATCACCGCTGATCGAAAACTGCGGTTGCCGCCAGGGGTCATCGCCCGATTCACGATAGCAGGACCAATTAAGCAAGATTTGTCCGTCGCTGAATGTGGTTAGCGACCCCGGATAGATAGAGCAGTTTCGGATTACCGGGATGGGTTTTGAAACTGACCACGTTCTTCCGCCATCCTTGGAGTGACTCAGTAGAAGTTCCTTCCCGCCGCCTCCCTCCCTATTATAGACAACTAGAAGGTCGCCGCACTTTGTAGTGCAGACTGCCGGATGGACATGTCCGCCGATGACATCGGCAATACGGATCGGTTGGCTGGGATTACTCTGTGTAACCGTCGACATTTCGTTCATCCTTGTTCACAAATGTACCACCGCTATTTTATCACGTTTTCAGTTTTTGGCAAAGTGGATATTCACTCGAGTTTCCCGTTCTTTAATCGGTTGAGATTCATAGTCATTGACATTCAAATTTACACATATATTGATTGTATCTCAATCAACGTTGGCGTTATATGAATCACCCCCGCAGTTGAACGCGCCCTCGCTATTCGCTCAGTTGATCTGTTAGTTTGCGCCTCCCACAATCTTACAGATTGTGGTACAAACGAACAAAATTGCGCACAAGTAGGCGTCATTGATAGTTGCGATGACTACGAGATAATATCTAGCGACGGAAAAGTGAGGTAAAGGGTCTTCGCAAGAAGATTCTACTTCGGGTGAATAGCATACAAATGGACTTCATAGCGCGTGAAGTCGTCCCTCCACCCGCGTTCTTCAACTTGAATGTCTCGATTCTCAAATAGGACATTTACCTTTTCGAGGTGAGATTCTGTTGCAGTCTGAATCTTAAACATCGCGGCATTGACCTCGTGGTTCTCATAATTTACGGCAATTACATAGTGAACACCCTCGTGCGAATACAGTCTCGCATCAACGCTCTTCCCGGCATCGACTTCGAGGAGTACGTCTGATGGCGGGGCTGAACGTAGGATTGGCGCGAGGAATCGAATTTCACCGGCAAGTTCCTTGAGATCCTCCCATGTCTGCGGGTCCCTTTCTGCCATCGGACCGCCGTGATGGTATGAAAAGTATAGAATACCGGCTACCCCGCGGAGAATGCTATGGTAGGTCATGCAGCGAAGTTCCGCCCGGTTCGGCATCCGCCCTCCATTTTCCTCATAGAAGGTCTGGAGAACCGCAATAACGGGTTTGCCGTGCATATCGTTGACGGCGTTTCCCATGGCTTCACCTACTCGTCCGACGCGGCCGCCGGGAAAACCGGGGTATATATCCGGTCCCAAGATGTCAGTCGCGCTATGATACGCCGGAAAAAGGTGAGGAGTAAAGATAACGGTGAAAGTTGGATGGTATGGATCTTCCTCGTTAACGATATCGTGCAAGCCCTTTACCAACGGATACATCAATTCGTTCGGTTCATCGCGAGTATACCAAGCGAGTATGTTTTCCGGGACCTGTGATGAGATCGTCTGCACAGCCTTGCGCGCTTTCGGGAACCTTCCTTCACGCATTCCGTTCCAGGAGTAATCGCGCGCGGAATCGTATCCGTAAACCTCACTCATATTCTGAATGCCAACTATGGGCACGAGTCCAAAGGACTTCATATCGTGCGCCATCGAAACATAGGAACTGGCGCTCATCCATTCCATCACAAAGGTATTAAACCCGGCGTCGGCGTACTCTTCTCGAAATTTTCCATTCAGACTGTTCGTGACATAGTACATTCCGAACGGAAAAAACGGCTCGCCATTGCGCAGCAGCATTCCCCTATTGGTATACTGCACACTGCCTGCTCGCGGCGGCAATTTGCGCAGAATAGTCACAAAAGGATTTTGGTCATAACCGTCCACAGTGATAGTCACAGGATAAGAACCGGGAGGAAGATTCTCTATATTAAGGGTTGCACGAGCTATGTTCTCGCCGTCAAGTATAACCGCCTCATTTTGCAGAATCTCGGTTTCTCCTGCTCTGCGCAATTCGTAACGAACCGCCGTAAGGGACTTGGACGCCGGGAGGCAGTGAATTGTCAACTCGGCGGTTTTTTCATCCATGTAAAATGAGCGGTCCCACACCGCTAATCCGGCATCGACCTCGTCAAGTAGTACGGGACGATGTGCTACCACCTTCCCGGTTTCTAAATCTTGGACGGACAGAAGTAAAAGATGGTCGCCCGGTGAATGCAGTGGAATCGACAGACTCCCGTGCGCCCAATGAATACCTTCCGGTGCTACATCCCAAATCCCTTCCCGAGGAGCAAATATGTCCTCGGCTTCCGTATCCTCATGAGAGACTGCCGAGGCAATGACTTTGACCTTACGATGAACGCCGGTGTGGTTGCTCATCGTGAGGGCAATGGGTGCCTCGCCCACGATCTTGGGACCGATTCCAATCAGGTACGCCCACCGGTGCGGATTCGGATCCACGTCAATACCGGTGGCAGTGCTGTAAGCCAGGGGATAGCCGGACACTATTGCTTTGGGGTTATTTTTGGTGGGTGAGGTAGTTTCGCCCTGTGAGTCAAAGTTTGGTACCCAGACAGTATCACCAATCGCAAAATTCACTCCCCAAGTTGGTTCCCAACCGGGTTGTAGACCGCTCCTATCCGTCGATTCGAAGAACGCGAGCGATGCAAAGGGAATCGCCAGCTCCGCGCTCCAGAAACTGTCTCCAATGTGCGTGGCGCTCTGCCAAGGAACTTTCCACCATGGAATCCCCAGAAGGTCCGAGTATCGACCATTAACGGGATTGACCGCAAATCGAAATATCTTGGGACCGGGATGCGTATAAAACAGAGCATCGGGGTCGTCGGCAAGACCAACATCGCGCCGGTGATCAAGCAGCGGATCCAGGAATACTTGTGCAGTGTTCACGTCGAACATCTGGTCCGGTTTGGGGTTCTTGGCATCGGTCACGGCTGCTGCATTGGGTAATGGGCATCTGAATCCAACAAAGAGACTCTCATTGTCGTAGGCAAGCTGAACCGTGGCGGAGGGCTCGTCACGCGATGTGCCGTCGGAGCGCCAGAAACCGGCTGCAACTTCGGCTTCTACCCAACAATCGTCCGTCAATTTTCCATCGATTATCGGTGGTGCCGTGACACGATACGCCGCAATGGAGGGCGCAGTCTCAACCGATTGGGAATTATTTTCCGATCCGGCGCAAAAACTGAGCGCCGAAAACGCCAGAACCGAACCAAGAATGTGCATACTATACCTTACCGTAGGACTCGAAAACCTAAAACAGGATTTTCTTTAGTTATACCATTTGGCTTGAATATTGGTGCGTATGATATTTGAATTATATCGTCCATGTTTTCTGTAGGCGGGGCATCTTGCCCGCAGGCTTTACGCGGAAACACTGCTGATTGTTCCGCACCAAGCAGGTTTATTTAATCCACGAAATCAATGCATCAACATTTTATGGCAATGGTTTTAATAACCCATTGCCCCAAGTTGAGCGTCAAAGTCGGCGGGCAGCGCAATGGGCGGCAGATTGACATCACGTGCTGCATGATTCAGTATGTTCCGCAATAAACGCTCCGCTACCGGGTCGCTCCCTAGGTTGTCTCGAATACGGAGACTGTTGAGCGTAAACTTCCCCGCGCCGAGGTCATAGACTGCCACGGTGAGACCGGAACTATATCCGAGACAGGTGTTTATCGCCCCGGCAACCGCCTCGGATGGCACATCCTGGCCCGCGAACGCCGTACCGCCGAGTATTTCACGATAAAACGTGTGTTCCAGCACGCGACCCGCAGGCAACCCTTCGAAGATCGGATGGTTTTTTGCCCAGTCATCCTTGTGGTATAACATTACGGTCAAACCGACGACCTCCCCTTTGTCCGCAAGCGGCAGCCAACGAGCTGGGTCCTCCCCTTCAGCGAAGACATCCGGCGACAGGAACACGGCGTGGGAGCCGTGGGCGACCTGTTTGGCAAGTTCTCGAAACGCTTCCGCCTTGGCAGCGGGAGGAGTAACGCCTACGAGAATGACACTTCGCGAACTATTTTCGCTCGGGTCAAACTCTCGAGTCGTGATCCCGTTCGCATCCAGCCAGTCTGCAGCCGTGGGGTCATCGCCCCAAAGCACAACCTCGGTTTCGACTTTGGGCATTTCCCCTGCGTCTGCGGCGTAGAACTCCACATCGCCGCCAGCCGCCGCCGCATTCTTCTGGAAAGTTGCGAAAAATCGATACTTCCCGGGCGGTCCGTCAATCACAACCTGTTCGTCAAGTACGGGTAGAGCGAAACTTGGCTCCGGAGTGTTCGTCGTTTCGACGATTGTGACCGTCTTCGTTTGGTCAAAGACAGATTTATTTTGGGGACCGACAATCTGGAACCGAACGGGGTAGTTACCCGGTGTGAGAACATCTTCATTCGCCAATACGGCTTCTACCCGTACCGGTTTCCCGCAGAAAACCTGAACCGGTTCTACAAACAAGCACCACCGCAGCGGGGCAAAAGCGTCGAACATGGCGTCTATAACCCCGGGCTTCAGCTCTCGAAACGTACTGGACAGCATGCCTTCGCCTGTTGTGCTGGGATCGACCAGTCCGGTGATATTGTGGGCGATCAAGTTCGGATTGGCGCGCAAGGCGTTAGCAGCCAACTTTCGCAATTCCGCCATCCAAGCGATGCACTGGTGGAAGTAATCTTCGGGATTGGCAAACGTATCGCCGAGATTCCAGCGTTCCCAATCGGCGATGAATTCCTCCAAAGCGCGGCGCACCACGGCGGCGTCCTCGCAGGCGGTGCCGTCCAACTGTTCGTAATGGCGCGTGAGACGCACCACGTCTATAGCGCTGCCGATTCCTCCCTCCGAGTGAAATATGGGTTTGCCGTCTCTATCCAACGTGCGGAGTTCTTGGATTACATCCGCGCGATGCGGCACCGTCTTGTAAGGGTGAACGTCGAGGAGCGTCGACTCCCACTCTTCCAGCTTTGAATCGGCGATGGATTTTCCGGTTTCAGCAAAATCGCCGCTGTTGAGCAGGACAACGCGCGTATTGTCAAGTTCGCGAACGTATGGCAAGCCCGCCAAGGCTTGGTCGTAAATCGCTCCCTTGTGCGTTTCGTTTAGCATTCCCCAAATGACGATGCTCGGGTGGTTTCGATCGCGTTTTATCATGGCTTGCACCGATCTGCGGAATCGTTCGGGCAACTGCGGCGATGGTTCCATCCGCCACGCGGCGGCGTGCTCCTGATACACGAGCAACCCGATCTCGTCGCAGAGTTCTATTTGATAGCGCGGCGTTTGGCCTCCGAAGGAACGGATCATGTTGTGCCGTGTGGCTTTGCAGTGAATCAAATCCTGTCGCGGCAGATCGGGGTCGTGCGCTACAAGGTGGCCTATCGGGGCTCTGGCGTCGGTCTGAGCACATTTCACGAAGATGCGGCGCCCATTGAGACGGAAATAACCATCCTCGAATCGAAAATCTCGGAATCCGCAACGGGTCGATAGTTCATCTATCGACGCCGCCCCGTTCTCGCGGGCGCTGACACTGACGCGGTACATATACGGATCGTTGAGTTCCCAGAGATGCGGCGTTCCCACCGTCAACTCGGCTTCGATGAATGTCTCTCCGGGTGAAACCTTGCATTCTAGTTGCACCGAATTCAATGTACTCCCTGCGGTGGCTGGCGCGATGGAGAAGATGAGTTGTGCCGAAACCGTCCGTTTTCTCGCGTTGTGCAGACTCGCACTCACGCCCACGTTACCGGTCGTCCAATCCGGCTTAACATGCAAGTCGGCAACCCGAACGGCAGGAACGATCTGTAGTTCCACCGAGTCGGTGAGCCCGCCGTAATTGAGGGCAAGGCCCGGAGTACAGGGGATTCCCCTAGCCCAAACGGGAGACTCCGCCAGGGAGATACCGTCAATCGGTTCATTCATCGGGTTGAGGACGCGCACGGCAACCAGATTCGAGGCATTCGGCGCAATGGATCCCGTCACGTCCAGTGTAAACGGGTCTCCCGTGCCTTCGTGCCGTCCGATGTACGTTCCGTTGACCCAAACATCGGCGAGATAGTCCACCTGCCAGAACTTCAGTAAATACCGCCCATCTTCATGGGGATTGTACGGCGAGGTAAACTCACGCCAGTACCAGACGACGCCGTGGTAGGTAGGAAAGGTTTCTTGAATGATTCCGGGAACGCGAGTGGATTTCGCTTCACCCGTTACTTCATCGCACCATCGTTCATTTTTGCCAACATTCTCGGGATCGGTGCTCAAAAGCCAGCCATTCCCGTCCAGGTTCAACGTCGAACTAGAACTCATGTAAATGTCTCCTCAGATAAGGCGAAACCCATTGGCTAAATTGGGGGGCGATCCGTGGCAAAATTCATGCTTATTTGCCACTGTAGGAGCGATGTCCGAATCGCGACTCTACTTCTTAACAGATAAGGATCCTTACAGTACTCCATGACTAGTTGCTCAATCGCAGTGCGTACCCTTCAAATGTACTTTTCAAGAAGGCTTTAGTCATCTAGACACTTTTCGTACGGCGTAAGATCTATCCCCGGATACCAAGAGGCGAGGAGGGAAAGCGTTTCACTCGTATAATACGGATGTCCGGGCATGGGCCAACCGAACAGCGATCGGACGCGAGGCGTGGTCTTTGCCCAGAAGGCGTGCGTGAACTTGGTTTCCAGCCCGCGTTCGCCGATATGGCGTGTCATCCAGTCGCTCGATGCCGCTGAACACACCGTGAAACCCCACGTCGCCCGACGATTGCGTTTGTTTCGGAAGGGGATGGCGGCGTGCACACCGTATGAAGACCGCAGCAGAACGCTGCCCGCCTTACCTTTTGCGGGGAACGGTGGAGCGAATTCCGGAACCTCCCGAATGTCTTTAATCGCGCACCAATGGCTAAAGATGCCCTCCTCTATGAGTCGCGGTATCAACGCGGGGATTTGCTTATGCGAACCGGGGATGAGTTGCATGGGAACGTTATCATCCTCAATATCGTGAAGAAGCGCACCCGCAATCAAATAGGCATTGAAATGTGAATCCTGTGTGTGCGGCAGATAGCAGGCTGTATGATGGTCGGTATGGAAGCCCTGCCAGGGGTGTTCAATACCGAACCCTCCGGGAACGGTGTCGGTCGGACCGGATCGCAGGAACAACCCGCAAAGAGGAATCGTATTTGGTCCGTACCTAGGATCGCTTCCATCAAGTCGATCAGGTAGTCATTTTCAATTAAGCCGTCAAGAGGATCTTTGCCGCACGGAAACTGATGTCCGTAAGCCGTTTCTAGGGGTGCGTACTCACCCTCCTTGTCCGACTTTGCCAAATATTCCTCGAAACTCATTCCGTAGAACAGGCTCTCCATCTCCCGACAGGCGGATGCCGCGCGCTCCGGATCAAAAACGTCGGGCACAATGACATAGCCGTCGCGATTGTAAGAATCAAGATAGGTTTGAATTGAAGCCATCGGTTCCTCCTCCAGATTAGAATCTGTTGGTGTTCGGGTTGTCCATCACTACACCGGTTTCACGCCGCTCAGACGCCTCCTCCTGCACCTGTTGGCTCCACGCCTCGAATTCCGGCGTCATGGCGCTGTCATGGAGCGTTGATCGAATACTGTAAGGAACATAGTTTCCTAAATGCCACATCGAACTTCGGTAGAGGGCAAAATCACCTGCTTCAAGATGCAACTGGAGGCATCCGGGCATACTTCGACAGTATTCCAAGCAGATTTTCTCGCGTTCCTCTGCAATCTTGTTCTCCACATTTGGACCGCAGATTGGGCGATCAGGAAACCGTTCCACTTCGCATGCAAGGTCGTGTCGCACGTGGCTACCCGGTACAATCCATGTACAACTATCGTTGTACAGCGCACAGTTGATTTGATTGAAGAGGTTCATATCTTGGAATCGCTCATTCCATCTCTCTAGTTTTAAGCCTGGCAGGTTGTCCCGCCAATCACGGTGCCACGGTGTACAGTAGGGTACTTCCGCAGGCTCGATAAGGATTCCGAGATGGTTTCTGTTGCCGTGTTGATGGCGCGGGGACAGAAGCTTGGTTATTGCCTTCATAAGATCCGGCTGTTCGGCATAGTCGATGAAGGGTTGTTGATCGATGTCGAAGTTGCCGACCGGCTGTAATCGTTGCGCTTGCGGTCCCAGTCGTTCGCGGGCGATTTTTCTCGCGGACTGGCTCACTTGGCGGAGATCTCGAACCAGGGATGGTGGAAGAATCTTACGAAATACCGTATATCCCAACACATGATAGCCTTCAATGTGTTGGTCAGTGAGTTGGAATCCCATATTTCGCGCTAGTCGTTACCCCATGTTCTATTTTCGCGAGTTTTTGACCGTTGTGCCCAGCCTACCCGCCCGAATACACGGCTTGAGACAATCCATTGAGGACATCAATCCCGTCGATTGTGTGGAGTTGTATCGATTTGATCTGATGCTCTTCGCGATTCCAATTAAGCTGCACTTCCGGGTGCCCCATACGGCGCAGCCACGCCCAGAGTTCCGGATTGATTTGAGCAAAATCCGCATCCCAGTAAGCGAAGTATTCAACGCCGGCTTCGTAGGCGGCTGACAACCAGTGTCGCCTTCTTTCTTCGCCATGCGCGTGCATGTATTCGCCATCAGCAAGGATAAACGTGCAGTTATGCGCTTTACCGAGCGATATGTAATCGCTGTCGATGCCGTATATTCCGTTTTCAGGATCACGTCCGCGGGAGACAACGCTATCTAACAATCCCGCCTTTATCCACGCTCGGATATCGAGCCCTTCATCAATGGGGCGTTCTCCGAGCCAAACGGGTTGGTCATGTGGCCAAGCCCAGATTGACAGTTCCAATCGTTTGCCCTTCTCGGTGCCCACCTCATCAAGCGTCTGACGCACCTTGTGCATAAAGTCCGTCATGATTCCGGCGCGAATCTCAAGCAAGCGCGGATCCGCGGGATCTACGGCACGGGCATCCTCGCCATACTTGTTAGAAAATGCGTCAAGTATCGGTTGTTCATACGAGAGAAAGCGAGGACCTCTAGTATAGCAGAGATTAATCCCGTCGGCGTCAATCAGGGTTGTCGCCTCTCGAATGAGATTTAGCATCAGACCCTGCACTTCGGGGAAAGCGTAGCTGGCTTTTTCAATCACGGTGCCGTCACGATGTACTTGACGATATTCGGGATGCTGCGACACGAAATCGCCCCTGTCGGGCTGCCGTGGCACGTTCCCTAAAATGCCCATGCGAAACATTAAATCAAACTTTATGCCCACCTCCATGCTATGAACGTAGTCGGCAGCCAACTGCTGCGGAATGATTCCACGAGCAGTCAACGTTTTAAGCGTGTTCAGTGTCTGTTTTTCGCCTCGATGCCTAGACGTGATGCCGTGGTCGCGATCGCGATATGCCTGATCAAGAAGGTTGGCCCATGAGCCTTCGGTACGAAATTGCGCTCCCTTGACCTTAGTGGGATAGTTGGTGAGAGCGCCGTAGCAGACCGCCCAAAAGATTCTCCCTACATCGGAATTGCGATAAGGTTCGAGAAGAGCAAGTATGTCGTTGGGGGTGCTGAACTCGCACAGGTGAAGGTAACTCGCTCCATCAATGCTGACCGCGAGCTTTCGCGTACTTGTGTCAGCGCGATCTTTGACGACCCGGTCAACCTCCTCGGCGCTCATGGGAACCAACTTGACATAAGCGAAGAACATCTGCTTGCCCAAGATACCGTTAGACTTGCCGATGACGAGGCTTTGACCGGTAAGGTCGGCGTAGTCAAAAAACGCTTCGCGCAGATAAGTAGAATCCTGTTTATCGGCACTCACATCTTCATGAAAGATGCGGAAAACCGGTTGGTCGCTTAACCTCACCTTAATGATTGGGTCATCCTCGTACAGGTGAGAGGGATTCCAGTAGCCTATGTAGACCTTGTGCCAACCGGTAGCGTCCAGCGGTATGGTCAGGTCGGGAGCATTGATGAGGGATAGCGCCCCGACCATAGTACCGTTGAGCTCTTCCGTTTCGTAGGTTATCAGTTGCCATTTGCCCTGTTCCATTCTATCCGACAAGGCATGTTGGGGCTGACACATGTCCATTTGGGTGGCGTAGCGTGCATTTGGTGTGTCAATTGAGTCTACAGCCATGGCACGGTTTTCCTCCGTTCCCATTATGAGACTTGATAGCACGAACAAGCTGGCTACGATTGCGACATGAAGAGTAAATTTCTTTGCAGGGGCTCCACAGTTCTGATCCTCAGGCGTGTTCCGTAAAATTCCGTATTGCGGATTGAGGCTGTCTTCACGTCGTCGAATGTAAGGAGAATCGACATCTGCTGGGCAAATACCTCTTACGATAATTCTGCCGATTCCAATGCGCATTGGTTTCTCTGATCGTAATTGGTATTGTCCGAGGCAGTTGCCGGAAGCGTCGTCTTTTTCTTTAGGTGTATCATTGACGCGGTGCACGGGTTGTACGGTGCTGAAATTATAGAGTCGAGCCTGACGGCTGTCAACAGCATTCTCGGCATCGCGAAGCTTAAGCGAAAGTTCAAATCACGGCAAGCGGACGGAAACAGCCGTAACTTCGAAGGGCATCGGGCCAAAAGACAAAAGCGAACCCTCCGTAATAGAATTGGCCGCCGACAAGCCGATTAGCACGTACCGCAAAGTGTTCTTCTAGCCAGATCCAAGAAAATCCTCTGTCCGTTGCGAGATCGTCCTTTCGGGGCATGTGCGTATAAATTTGGGGAATGACATTCATCTCAATCGCGCGCTCCAGTCGAATTTGGGAACGCCCAAATCCCAGCAACTCAGCCACGGCAGGGCGGATATCGGCTTCCCATTCATCGACCGAGACATCAAAGCGTGAAGATTGAAGACCGTAATAGTTTTCAGAAATCCTCTTTTCTAGGCGTAGCCTCTCCACAATCGGACCAAGAAAAAGACTATCTTCCGCCCACATCTGCTTGTCCTCGTTATGGGTCGGTTTTAACCGAGTGTCCACAAGAACGCTGATGCCTTCCAATGCAAAGGCGTTGTGGTCGACATGGAGCTCGCCATCGGACTGTTGGCGAAGAATCTTGCCCTCTTTGACTTTAAGATAAAACCACTCTTCGGGCTTAACCTTCCAACCGGGAAACTCAGACTCCCGGCTCAGTATAATCTTGGGCAAGAAGTGGGGTTCTAAATCTAGTGCGTTCCACACCTTAACTTTGTCCTCTCCATATTTTTGGAGCGTGTCTCCAAATTCAGTTAAGTCAAACTCTTCCTCAAAAAATTCTCGGTGACGTTTCGCTTCGTTCTCGAGGACTCTTTCTATCATCATGTCAGGAACCTTAGTCTGTAATTGTGTAGTCCATCGGTCTGGATTTGCCAATCCAGACCGAGCGGGGGCAGGTAACGCGCCGAGTAGGGAAGTGCAATGCCAATTCCGGCTAATCGGGTCTTACATGCCCAGACCGGTCGTGCGACGGACTGTGATATCACGAACCGAACGATGCACTAAACAGTTTCTTTAGTCTTAAATCGCACTCTGCAATTGATCCGTACCCATCTCCATTTCGTAACCGCTTTCTAGTAAGTCGCAAGCACGGTCAATTTACCAGTGAGGTTTTTGAGCACAATCGATTCCAACTCTGTATTGAAATGCGGCCACGATTTACCGTTGACCGTAACGCGTTTGATGCGTAGAGATTTCGGGTGGCGCATCCTTAAATATACGCACTTAGGAAATTTTCGCGATGGCAGTTCGACCGTAGCGTTAATTTTGCCCCTATCCACGTCGGATGCGATTTCAAAGCCAACATCGCCGAAATGGGTCGGCGCGTTCTTCACGGAGAATCTTTTGCCTTGCTCCAACCAGACTCTAGGGGTCCCCCGTGCGAGCCAGAGTGATTCGTCCATCTCCATTACCAGCATATTTCGGAAGTTTGACAGAAACGCAGCATTGCCATGCGATTTGTCACATTCTACATGTATGGTGTGTTCATTGAACGTCCAGTTTTTCATGTTCAGATCCACCGCACATCGATTCAGCCAAGCGCGGAGGAAATTCGGTATGTCATCTTTGATGAGGTAGTAATCCGGTACCCTTTCCCAGCCGCTCTGATACCCAAATGCTGCGTGGCTAAACCATCCCTCGTCTACCGTGTCGCCCCTCGCTATCGTGCGGTTACGCCACTCACGTCCCCAAGGGTTGTCCAGCAGGAAGACATCCTCCAACACGTCGAAATGACCGTCGATTCGCGAGTCTTCGATAGAGAGCAGCCCGACTCTCAACCACGCTTCAATGGACGATGAGGTCACGGTAATGTCGCCTGACAGCGGACCGCAGTGGGAAAAGACATCCACGCCTTCGGGCAGTGTATGAGCACGGGGGCCTCGGTCTTGAAACCCTTGAGGTAGGAACGATTGATACGTACCGTTTTGGGTTTTGATAACCGGCGAAAGAACGAACGTCTCGTCTAGGACGGAAAGTAAATCTCGAGCGTAGTTTTCGGGTTCCGCCGACAAGGCGGCGCCGGTCTGTGAATCAATTTCCGAAAGGGCATCTGCCAAGAGTTTTAAGGAACGGTAAGCAAACGCGTCTGCCGGAAAGAAATATACTGAACCTCTAGCATCCGAATCGCCCATTGAGGCAGGGGGTTGCAGTCCATAAGGCGACCACGTACCGTCTGCAATTCCTAAAGCTTCTTCAGGCGAATGTGACTCTTTCATCGTGCACCGGCGGCGATCGATTATCCACTTCGCCACAGCTCTCAACTTGGGTGCCTGTTGCTCTAGCCATTCTTTGGCTCCCGTTAACAGCGCATGCTCCACGATGACCCACGGAAGTTGCAGCGCGCCTTGCCTGTGCGCCGCCTCGATTCCCGAATTGACAAACAGCGCTCCGTTGGGTTGCTGGTTTTCTAACCAGATGGATATACCGTCCCGAGCCACGTCGTGCATTCCGATGTGGTCGAGCGCCAACAGGATACGCTCGGTCTCACAACTCAGGGGAGGAAACTGATGGTTACGCACAACATGTATGCCCTGGGGATCGTCCGGGTCATCAATTCTCCTGCAACTACTGACATCGCCGGTTTTGCCGACGAGGTGAATGTCATCGCGGTGAATCCTTGGACAATTTTTGATGAGTTGCCAAGCGCCAATGCGCCAGAGCGCGGTCAGATTCTCGTCAGGCACCTCTACACTCATGCGCGGATAGTATGGCGGTGTGGGTAGGCCGGAGAACTCTACTTCCCCGTGAAGGGCGCTCATAGCACCTTCCCATGTCTGTTCCGAGTGCTCACGAATCATCAGGCGAATTGACTTCAGGTTCTTTGATGACAGATCGACCTGGAACGCCGCCGCGGTTAGGTTCGATGAAATATCCGCTACGAAAAACCCATGTGCCGGCGCCAAAATGGGTCCGCAGTCGAGGTCGACGGGAAGAAAGGAGAAACTTCGCGAGCATGTCCGCACCGTTAGTATTGTTCTGCCGGGGCCACGCACTGTGTCCGCATATAACACGGCAACGGTAATCCCTCGCCGTGCGCCTCCGCTTGGAGGCGATTTCCAAGCGTGTTCGGCGGTCATTTCAGTCGTGTTATCTCCAAGCAACGGTTTGACTGTGCCTATTTTGCCGAGGTGGTGAGTGGATTGAATGTTTCCGTCGAACACTAAACTCTCGGTTTCCTTCTCAAACCCCCACTCAACGACGAGTTCCCGGTATCTCCACCGAAGCGGCTTCGCGGATTCACCTCTGTCACCCAAAATCTGCGGATCGACCTCTACGATGTGGCCATCCAAGGCGCGGAGATCATTGGCGGAATGAGACATGTCCGTTGGGCAGGTTGGTCCAGTATTTGCGAAAGCTAGTAAAGCCATTCTCAGTAACATTGCGCTTGATTGATGAATCGCGTGTTTCAATTACTTTGATGTGGATAGTTGGCAGATTAGGTTGAACAGACAGCTTTGGCGGTGTGCTGCGATATCGTTGAATGTGTTATCCGAGACTCAGTGCCTAACCAATTCCTTCGTGGAATCGCTGATAGCAAGCGTGTATGCTCCTTGATTGTTAACCCAATCATAACTCATCACTATCTCATCACTGTCTCATTTCAAATCGGCAAGCCGATTCCCGTTCTTATCCCAAGTGGACACCTCACCGATTCCAGACTTAGTGACACTCATTAGCGCGAGGGAATCACCGCTCCCCTTTCCGAATACACTTACACGCCCACCATGTTTATTCCCATCCATCATCGAGCCTATTCCGTCCCTGCCATACACGTTAACGCTCCCGACATCTTTAGTGCCACTCATACCCGCCTTTACTTTTCCGTCTTTGCCGAGCACGGCAATAATGCCGCCATCCTGATCGCCCAGCAACTGCACTACCCGTGTCCCGTCTACGCTCACCACTTCTACCTCCGTACAGGTTATTTTGGCGAACTCGCCATCCGACTGGGCTTGTGTCCCCAGTGGGGTAAACGAGCACATCACCAACGTTAGAATTGCCCCGACACAACCGCCTAGTACTGCATACAACCACTTTCCATTGCTCATCATGAATCTCCTTTAGCTCCTGGATTGAAAATTTAACAGGGGTTACATCCGAGAAATCTGCATAAATAATTTGTTACGGAAAGACTGTGCATTGTCGTATTATGCGACCACGACGCAAATCACTTGCCCGGTAGAGGGCGGACATAGTCCAAAGTGTAACAGCTGCCCGCAACATAGCAGTGGTACTTCGGTCGAACACTGAACAGACCTCCGTCCGCTGTTTCTCCCGGCTTCAACCGGGTTACTTTCGGCAGGGTGTAAACAGTGAAGATTGTGCCATCGCTGAGTTCAACCGAAGGCGGCCCGCACGGCGAAATCCAGGGACCGGGAATCACATCGTCTCTCAAGATTTTTTCATTATCAAAATCGTACGTTTCCCCCTCATCGTAACTGAGACAGGCTCGGATTCCGGCGGGAAATGAACGATGGCAGTAAGTGCAAAGTATCGCCCCATCCCGCAGTTTGAGCAATAGGAGCGGTTGACCTCGTATAGGCGTGCGCTTAGCCGAACTCCACGTCAAGCCGCCATCATCGGAATTGGTCGAATAGATAAAGCCGTCGCCGCCGACGTCGCATCTCATCATCATGTGCACTCTACCGTTAGGGAACGCCACGATTGATGTTTCAGTGAGCGATAGTTCCGGATTAGCAGGTATTTTGGCCGTCCGCCAGTTCACCCCGCCGTCGCTTGAACGCAGCACGTAAACCGACCGCATCTGTTCATGAAGTTCGCATCCGTAAAAGAACTCAAGTCTGGTGCCGTCGGACAACTCAAGGCTACCGTTAGGGACGGGCCCATGTCCGAACACCGGCAATCCTTGAATGTTCGCGTCTGCCCAAGTCTCCCCACGGTCTGTAGAATATCGTGCCTTAATTGCTCGGGCGTAAACTGCGGCTTGCCCTTCGGGGATAGTCGGATGCTCGTCGAAAACGGAATATCCATTTGCCTTGAGTTCGGCTGCCATCGAGTCGGGATAGATTAGCCAACCCGACGGGCCGCTGCCGAGGGTTGTTCCGTATAAATGCCCAAGTCCCGCTTCCTCCAGTCGCCGTTCTTTTTCCCGATCTTCCTCATTCGTGAGGGCAGAGCATGTGGACACATCGACCGTTAGATCGTCAGCGGAACTCGTTAAGCCGCCGGTGATTCGTTCGTTGGAGGTCTCCTGCCATGTCAAGCCGCCATCAGTTGAAGAGAGTGTAACTGTTTCGCTGTCTTCCGCATACCAATCGTCGTAGTAGATGTTCTCCGGATGTGAGATACACTGGATCAGAATCTCATCGCCAACCAGCTTAGGCCCGGCGATCCACGGCGTTGACCAATCGGGGCGATCGTAGATTGTCACATCCCATTTCCAGCCTTCGAGCTTTTTGGGTTTTGTCGATCTTTTGCTAGGAATTTCAGCCTCAGTTGGAGACATATTTGGTCCAGGGGAAGTGGTTTTGGCTTGCAGCAAGGATTGCATCAAAAAGATAATCGTCCCAGTCATGGCAGGTCGGTTCCTTGAATGAGCGAACGCCAAAGCTAAGAGCATTAACCGCATAACACAATTAGATTAGCCAACCCTTTCGTTTATCGGTCGGCAGAAACAGTTGCTAGCAATGTTCGCTTTAGCGCCGTGCTAAATTGGTTGATTAGTCATTTCGGGAAAGATGGGACCGGAATACGGATGCTGCGCCGCGACTTCCTCATCCAACTCAACCCCCAAACCGGGTTGGCCTGAGGGAATAATATAGCCGTCTTCCCAGCTGATTGGCTGCTTGAGGAGTTCGGCGTGAAAACCACCGAATGTCTCAATGCTTTCTTGAATGAGAAAGTTGGGGCTGCATGTACCGAGCTGAATGTTGGCAGCAGCTTCGATGGGACCGCAGTAGAGATGAGGGGCAATCTGGGCGTAGTGCGCCTCCGCCATGCCCGCAATCTTTTTAGCTTCCAAAATTCCTCCAACCCGCGCAAGGGCGGGTTGAAGAATTGCCGCAGCCTGCCTTTGGAGGAGCTCAACGAATTCATACTTTGTAGTTAAACGTTCGCCGGAAGCCACAGGAATGCTGGTAGATTGGGCGACGCGTGCCATTTCAGACCGATTTTCAGGGGGAACCGGCTCCTCGAACCACAGCGGGTCGAACGGCTCAAGGCGCTTGGCGAGACGAATCGCGCTGGACGTGGCCATTTGCCCGTGGGTACCGATGAGAAGGTCGCACTTGTTACCAACAGCGTCTCGAATATTCTTTGTGACGAGTTCGGCGTTGTCCAGTACCTCCAGGGAAAGTTGCCTCGGGTCAAAAGCGGACATTCCCCAGACGGGATCGAACTTGACGGCGGTGAAACCGTGCTCCACGTATGCGGCGGCTCGTTCCGCTGAAAGGTGCGGATCGCTGTGCAAATTGACGGGTATCCTGCGGTCATGGGCGGTATCGGTTGGAGGAGGCACGTCGGATTCGGCGTACAGATACGTATAGGACCGGAGTTTCTCGTGAACTTGCCCGCCGAGCAGGTTATAAATCGGTTGGTTGAGCGCTTTGCCGATGATATCCCAACAGGCGATTTCGATTCCACTCAGCACGCCTACTAGCGTAAGGTCGGGGTGTTGGGTGTAACCTCTGGAGTAAACTATCCGCCACAGTTTTTCGATATTGAACGGATTCCACCCTATAACGTGTCGCTCTACAACGTCCTCAATGAGTTCGGTAACTTTGGAGGGTCCGAACGGCACGCCGTACACCTCTCCGAACCCGTGGACGTTGTCGTCGGTGGTCAGTTTCAAAAAGACAAAATAGGGTCCTCCGCGGTGGGGCGGTGGATTGGCAACTACGTAAGTCTTGAGATCGGTTATTTTCATAGCGAGTAATCTTTCGGACTTTGATTATGTGGACTGCGTGTGTCGAGGTTCTGTTGACGGTTGTGTCAGGCGGGCACGTGAATCAAGGGACGCCCCAGCGGGTTGGGTAACCCAACCCCTACGACTGCGGGCGTATACCGGAATTCCTTTGAGCACAGACTATACATCAATCGTAGGGGTGGGGTACCCCGTCCTCGCTTAACACGAACTCGGTTGCTTTACCCAATTTAATTCTGTGAATGTACCTGTTTATGCTTCTATCAATAGTTTGGTGACGATGAAATGTCAACAGAACTTAGTTACAAATGTACGCGTAGTGCAAATACAGACGGCATTTGACGTATAGGCTGAGTGTTCAGGAGAATAGAGAAAACGGACACCGAATGAGAACTGTGCATCAATCTGGGGATTTGATCTTTCCCCAGACCGTCGCCATTTTTCCCTTTGCGTCAACATGCTGTCCCGCCACGATACCATGGTTCATTATTCGAACGATTTCCTCCTGGCTCAGCGCTCTCACGAAAATAAAGGTTTCATCAAGTATGCCTCGCCAGCGGCGTGCATCGTCGAATACGGCTGTACCTATCCGGAAGCTCTTCCTCGCACGTCCAAGCCTTTTTTCCGATCCGAGGTCTATGTGAAATTCGTTCCTCATTGGACGGTCGGGCTCACCGTTCAAGTACCAAGTACCATTCCTACCTTTCCGGACGAACACAAGATGATTCCATTCGTCTGTTTTGAGTCGAACGCCGTGCCGCGGATTGCCCAGACCCTGCCAAGCGAAAACTCCCCCGATGGCAATTCTATAGCGGTTAACATGATTTTCATACTGTAGGAGGGAGATTCCGGTGTGTGAATCTTCTTCATCTCGACCGGCGAGTAGATTTGCCCAAGTGCGCTGCGGTTTTCCGGGTTTCATCCAACATCCAATGCTAAAGTCAACCGAGTCCATAGCCACAGGCTTTTCAATGTCCACCCACGCCATGCGATCTACACCGTGAAACTGTAGGGCGGTGCCAAATCTCCTCTCACCCCAGTTGCGTTTGCCCGTTATGAAGGAGCCACTATGACCGTGTCGGGTATAATCGAAGATTTATATGCCAAGTTGGCAAGCCCCCATCCACGTCCAGTTCAATCAGCCATATTCGCGTTTCGGCGAAGCTGGTTTGGAATTATGCACCTTCGCCTGCCTCCCAACGGCTCGAGCCACCTCTTCGGAACTAGCATCAACACGCACGTACTTGTTAAGTTCGGTTTTTGAGGGTTGGTGGGAAGAGTGCTAGAATTTAACCGCGGTTTTAGTGATTTTGGATTTCGTCATGTTTTGACTTCCTTTCGAGTTAGAAGATACTCTTATTCCGCCATCTTAAAATCACTTTTCTTCCAATGCCAAATGGAAAGAGGTTAAATCATCGTGAATCATGTACTCTGGAACTTTCGTTACAAAGTCTGTCAAATCAATTTTTTCGACTTGCTTGTTAACATAACATAAAAAATATTCATCGCTGTCAGAACAAATACTATGCCGACCTTCTTCGATTGCTACTCTAGTTGTTATTCCGCTCCCACTAAAGAAATCAACTACGATTGAGCCTGGATAAGATAATGATTTAACTAACCGTTGAATCAATTGCCTTGGTTTCTGTGTAGGATGTCCAACTCGCTCTTTAGCATTCCCATTCAGTCTGCACACACGCCATACATTTGTTGGATTTCTGCCTTTTTCAACGGTTTCCGGGTTCAGTCTCTTATCACGCTTATAAAGATTCCTTGTTTCTTCGTCATACGGTTCTCTCACTGAATCCAAATCGAAGTAATATCTTTTGGATTTTGCAAACCATACAATTTCCTCATGTCTATTAGCAAAAAACCTTTGGGCGCTCATGCCGTTTGGGTAATTCCAAACAATTAGATTTACAAGCAACATTCGACTCGTACATCTCAAATGATGAATAAGTGATAACAAGTCGCCACTTCCTGCTTCGCCCTGATATTGAAGCCCACCGAAAATGACCATATTGCCAGAAGGTTTTAGTACTCTTTCCGATTCCTTTAGCCATTGAGAAGCCCAATCAATGTATTTCTCGTGCTTATCCCAATCAGCCAATAATATGTTGTATGGAGGGTCACAAACAATAAGTTGCACCGAATTATCTGGGAGTTTTGCCAACAAATCACAACAATCCAAAACCTCTGTAACGTGATGTGTCGTGTTGGGCATTTTGATATTCAAGCCATTCAAGGAGGCATGTGAAATACCGATCCGGTTCATAGCGTTCATTGCTTTATGACCAGAATTTCGATGCGATCTATTTAGCATAATTCAATCTCCTTCAGGTTTAAAGCTCATCTGACAAGACCTCAAGAGACGTTCCTATAATGCTCCACATAATGTTTGTCATGTCTTCCATTTTCCATGACTCTGCCTGAAAATACAATGACGCCGCTTGCAACATTTGTACGTTTCCGTCTAAACGGACAAACTCATTCCTACAATAGTTCTTGTTTATCTCCATTCCGAAACTGCTCGGTGTAACTCTATCAATTCTATTCATATTTCCGGCGTCATGTGCAATCTTTATTTTCCTTCCATCAGGTGAATCTACATAGAACGTGCTTGTTGCAAAATTAGAACCTTGAAGAAAAACTACATACGGAAAATGCAACTCGTCCATCATGAAATTTCTAAATTCTAATATGTTCTTATGAACTCTTTCAATAGCATTACCAGCTACCATCAAATCGGCATCTTTGTTTTTACCTTGCTTAATTCCGGCGGTTATCTTTGCCACATCGTTGCCTTGATGCTTGGATTCACTTACGATCAAAATTCGATAATTGCCAGACTTGTCCTTTACCTCAATTATTCCACCATCAGGTTTAATACTTGCTTTCTGTACAAACAGAACTGTCCCTAGCTTATTGTCAATAGACGATAGCTTATTGTTAATCTCCCTTTTTGTAATTGTACTTCTGTGACGAAATTCCAATTCTGAATATTGCGTTTGCAAAGCCTTTTTGACCAAAGTCATAACATCCCTAATTGAAGAATCATGTTTTCTCGCTTCTGCACCAAATATCCCTATTGGACCTCCATAACGTTCATGCTGTTCTCCAAGTCTGATTGACTGTCCCTTGCCGCGCTTAATCATTGACTTTCCTCACCTTATTCGAAGCCTAATCTACTGTACTTTCTGATTAACTACTGCCACCTCACGCTACCAAGTCTGTGTACTTCGTTCTTTGCTTTCCAAACCATGCGCCTCAGAAGCCGTTTGATTGGTGGTATCCTTGCCTCGCTTGTTGTGGCGTCCCACAAACTCAATCACGGATCTGCCAAGATGCTCATGTATAATCTTGTGGTAAGTCCTGTTGTGGCCGCGTTTCAACATCACCCAAGAGGATTCGGCGCCTTGTACGTGTACCTTCCCGTTAACGAATGGATTGATACTGTATTTCACGACAGCATTACTGAAAGTCAAATCACGATACGTGGCAGCATCGTCTTGGAAGGTTTCTGTTTCTGGGTCATCGTCACTTGCTACGAATTCTGGCAAGGCGCCTGTTTTGGTATCGCTCATAACGGCAGCGTGTTCCTTACCAGTCGCCCTGTCCTTAAAACCAGCCACAACCGCCTTGTCATTCGTTCTGCGTCCGGGGGCAGCGGAACACAGTTCATACACGTAACTTAAAGCTAGGCGACATCTACCATGTTGGCAGAGTGTTCGCGAGAATAGGAAAAACAGATCCCGAGCTCCCACTGTGCGTTAATTTGAGGATTTGATCTTTCCCCAGACCGTTGCCATTTTTCCCTTCGCGTCAACATGTTGTCCCGCCACGATACCGTCGTTCATTATTCGAACGATTTCCTTCTGACTCAGCGCTCTCTCGAAAATAAAGGTTTCATCAAGTATGCCTCGCCAGCGGCGTGCATCGTCGAATACGGCTGTACCTATCCGGAAATTCTTCCTCGCTCGTCCAAGCCTTTTTTCCGATCCGAGGTCTATATGAAATCCGTTCCTCATTGGACGGTCGGGTTCACCGTTCAAGTACCAAGTACCATTCCTACCTTTCCGGACGAACACAAGATGATTCCATTCGTCTGTTTTGAGTCGAACGCCGTGCCGCGGATTGCCCAGCCCCTGCCAAGCGAAAACTCCCCCAATGGCGATTCTATAGCGGTTGACATGATTTTCATACTGTAGGAGGGAGATCCCGGTGTGTGAATCTTCTTCATCTCGACCGGCGAGCAAATTTGCCCAAGTGCGCTGAGGTTTTCCGGGTTTCATCCAACATCCAATGCTAAAATCAACCGAGTCCATTGCCACGGGCTTTTCAATGTCCACCCACGCCATACGATCTACACCGTGAAACTGTAAGGCAGCGCCGAATTTTCCCTCGACCCAGTCGGGTTTACCGGTTAGGAATACACCATCATGGCCCTTTCGGGCATAATCGTTGATTTTTTTACCATTGCCCTCGTCAAAAAGCCAGATGGCAACCACATCTTTCATGAACTGCGCGTGACTGGCACTAGGAAGCATTACATTTGCGATGTAAAGACTGATGCAGAACAGCGTGAATCTAAGAGTCATCATCTTCATATTTTACGCCGTAGTAGGCTTGTTTTTTACGAGCAACCTCCCCCTAAACATATTACACGCGGTCTTCAATGAATGCATAGCAAAGAACATGTGTCATAGCGAAGAAACAATCTTCGAGGTGACCCATGTGCGATGACGGTACGAGCAGCGGGATGTCGGCAAGATCCTTGAGTTTTCCGCCGTTCGCGGTGGTGCAGGCGATGGTAATGACATCGCAATCGTTGGCATACTCAACGGCGTTCAAAACATTTTGGCTGTTGCCGCTACCACTAATAGCGATGAGAACGTCGCCGGAAGTTGCCCAGTTTTTGAGTTGCTCCACAAATACCGAATCGTAACTCACGTCGTTGGCGTACGCCGTCATCGTAGCAATACTGTCCGTGAGTCCAATCATCTTGATGCGAGGTGTCTTCTTTCCGTACGAGCCGCCTTTCACGATATCAACAACCATCTGCGAAGCGATACTTGCACTTCCGCCGTTGCCGCACGAGTATATGGTGCTTCCTCGATCACGTGCGTCTCGCAAAGTTTCAACCGCGTGCTGGACTTGAGAGGCATCGATTGTCAGCAGTACATCTGAAAGGGAGTCAAGGTATTGGGAAGCAAATGACGGATTATCCATGTTGTTATTCCTTTTGCTGCTGAATCCAAAGATTTAGTCGATCCGGCAACTCATCTGATCTCGCGACGCCCGTTGTAGCGAGTTGTTGGATGGTAATCGATGCGACGAGGTGGGCGACGACCGTGGCTTCGGAGAGGGAAGCGCCTGCAGCGAGCGCAAGCGCCGCTCCCGCGTCAAAACTGTCACCAGCTCCGGTTGCATCAATTTCGCTATCTATTTTTACCGCTGGCACCCACATCCATTCGGGATCGCTGATTAAGGCGCCCTTGTCGCCGCACGTGACAACGACCGGTGCGCCGTTTTTCTGCCTGAGCTTTCGCGCTTCATCATGTACCTGATTCAAATCAACCGTTGTTCCGGGCGGAGGCTGTTTCATGCCGAGGACTTCGTATTCATTTGACTTTAGCGTCATATGTCGAAAGTCGTGAACCCGTTCTCGGCTATCGACCCAAAAGACGACACCCGGAAAGCGTTGAGCGCGCTCAATGGCGGCGTCGCGGATGGCGGGAGAAAGCACACCCCCCACGGCTTCCTCAACTTGGTCCAATATGATAACGGCGTCAAGTTGCGGCAGAAGCACGTCAAGTGCTGCGACAAGCTGCGCCTCTAACTCAGTAGACATGGCGTGTCGATTCTTCGTGTCGTAGCGGCAAATCTCTCCGGCTAGACCCGGAATAGAGTTGTTTCTTGGCTTGAGGTATGTCGGTGTGTTGTGTGAAGACGAGCTGATTAGATGGTCGGTGGTACAGTTACGTGCAGCCAATCCCCTTCGCAATTCAAAACCCTCGCCGTCATCACCGGTGATGCCGACTGCGTGCAGTACTCCCGGCTTCAGCGCTGCCAGGTTATTGACAACCGTTCCGGCGGCGCCCGGACTGCAACGGATGCGGACGACTTGATGCGCTTCTTTGCCTGTTTCAACGCTAGTTTCGACAAGCGCCGGGTCAGTATCCAAGTATTTGTCTAGGAAGAAATCGCCGAGCACGGCGATGCGGCAGCTTGAAAAGCGTTCGATAAGTTGATGAAGTCGATCTTGGGATAGTAATGCGACGCTCATGCCTTGACCTCCGGCGTGAGTTGCCGCAACAGAGCAAGCAGGAAGTCTCGATTATCCGCTTGAAGATATCGCATTGTCCCGCCCATTCTGCTAAATGACTTGTTATATCGCAAATAGTAAGCGGGATTCTCTTCAGGAGGCTCGCCTTTAGACCAATCCCAATTTGACTCGGCGAGATCGTTCACCAAAATGAAATGGTCATCGATATGCCCGCCGTTCTGGATAGCCAAATTCTGAGCCATGGAGAGCGATTTCTCGAAGATCATCGGACTCATAATCGCCGATCCGATAGAAATGTAGACGCCGCCATCCAAGCGGCTCACACTTTCGGCAAATGTGAGAAAATCGCGTTGAGCGGCTCTGCCGAGACTGGCACAACAGTTCATCGGGTGGTTATAAATGATGTCGTGGCCTATCATGGGGTGTCCGGTGAACGGGATGCCGCGGCGGTAGGCGCCAGCCTGAATACTAAATTCTTTCCACGGATGAGAAACGTCCAAGGCACCGCTTGGAATGTCAAATTTCTGCAATACTCCAAGCAGATCGGCGGCACCGGCTGCCGCCTCGGGCTGTATGGCGGTCTCACCCCGGACAAATCGCTCTAATTCGTCAGCCGACGGAATGCACAACCCTTCGTTCTGAATCAGGGCACCAATTGACTCACCGTATCCTTTGCCCTCATAAGCGCCAACGTTGAGCGCAAGGTTGATATAGAATCCAGTTTCTTCCCAGTTGCCAAACCGTCCCCGCTCTACCATCAACGCGACATCCTCGCAGCTCTTGCCTTGAAAGGCAAACTCCCAGTCGTGGATAATCCCCGCGCCGTTGGTCGCTAGATGCGTAACCCATCCATCCTCAATCAGGCGCAAAAAAACGGGGGCGAGCCCGTTCTTGATAGCATGGGCGCCGAAGGCAATAATCACCGGAGAATCATGCTGTCTGGCTTTTTTCATTCGCTCTCCGCATTCGCCAATCAACGCTTGAGCCGTCGTACTCAACTGCTTCGGTTCGGCATCGGGAGAGACATGATCGCGAGCGATGTCCTTCTTGTTTACCCTTGCTGAGAGCGGCTGCATGCGGAGGGCAAAGCGATCCAATTGAGGAAAAGGCATGTGGGGAAACAGTGGATAGTGGTTAGTTGTAAGTGGTCAGTGAATATCAGCGCTCAATTTTTCAAGCGTGATTCGTAGATTCTGATGCGGACACGCTGGGAATTGCGCTATTAAAAGCCGGTCAGTCGAAAACAATTACAGTGCGCGCGACCTTTCCTTGGTTCATATCATCAAATGCTTCGTTGAGTTCGTCAAGTGGTCGATAACGCGAAATTAACTCGTCGAGTCTAATTTTCCCCTGGTTGTAAAGGTCAAGCAACCAAAGAAAATCGACCCGAGCCCTCGCAGCGCCATGCCAACCGCCCATAAGGGCTCGGTCTTGCAACAGGTGCCAGCCATCCACAGAAACATCTTGGCCAGTCGGTTGCACACCGACGACTACGGCGGTCCCGGTAGGACGAACCGAATCGATTGCCTGACGAACCAAGACTGGAAAACCGACAACTTCAAACGCGTAGTCCGCCCCGCCGCCCGTAATCTCCTTGATTCTTTGCACGGGATCCTCTTTATCGGCGTTTACTAAATGGGTAGCACCAAATTGTTCAGCCAATTCCAGCTTGTACGGAACTTTGTCGACAGCAATGATTTTGCCCGCCGATGCCAAGACGCCGCCCTGAATGGCATTGAGCCCAACTCCGCCGCATCCGAACACCGCCATCGTGGCTCCCGTTTCGACTTTCGCCCTGTTAACGACTGCGCCGATACCGGTAATTACTGCGCAACTGATCAGACATGCTTTCTCTAGCGGCGTCTCGCGTGGAACTTTGACACAGGCATCTGCCAGGGCTATGGACTGTTCCGCAAACGTCGGTCGGATGTGGTAATACGGTTGCCCATTCTTCTTCATACGACTGACAGGAATATCCGGATGCGTTTCACAGAGCGCGGGGCTCCCTTGACTGCACGTTCGACAGTATCCGCACATCGCGTCAAGGGAAAGAATGACTTTGTCGCCGGGGGTGAGGTCGGTGACACCGGTGCCCGTTTCTACCACGACGCCCGCGCCTTCGTGTCCCATGACCCATGGCGTCACTTCACGTTTGATATGGCCATCCACGAAGTGGTAATCGCTGTGACAAACACCCGCGCCCACGATGTCAAGTAGGACTTCGCCCTCCCGAGGCGCTTCAATTTCGAGCTCCTCGATAGACACAGGCACATTCGTTTGGTAAAACACTGCTGCTTTCATGGCTTTCTCCGAGTTGTGTATTCGTGAACGCTCAAATCAACCAGATGGACAGAGGTATTCAATCAATTCTCCATGGTGGCGAAAGTCCGGTACGATTACATCGGCGCCAACCCCGATGAGTCGCTCACGTTTCCAAATATCGGGTTTGCCGCTGCGTCCGGCTTCGTCGCTTGCGACACCCACTGCCGTACCGCCCGCCTCTTTCACATTCAAGATTTCGACGTAGCCGTCGCCGAATCCTACAAGTTTGGCTGGCACGACTTGCCCACTATTGAGTATGTTGCGAATAACTTGCGCTTTTGAAAATGACTTATAATCGTCAATGGCGCCATAGATATGTTCTCCGAAATAAAAGTCGATTTCCAACAACGCCGCCTCCTCGCGTACGTACCGCTCGTCGGTGCCGCTTGCAAGATACATCCGCACGTCCCTTTGTTTGAGAGCTTTGAGTAACTCAATGCATCCCGGAACAAGCATATCAGCCGGTTTTTTTCGGCCGGTACGGAGCCCTTCACGTCGTGAGGTTATGCGTTCCATTAAACGGTTGTGATACTCATGCTTGTACTCAAGCGGATCCGCCGGATTCCCTCCGCGAAGTGCCACCTCCTCCTTCAACCGAATCATTTGATAGATTGTTTGCTTGCCCGTAAGCTCGGTTACGAAGCCATAGACTAGGCTGTGCAACTGATCGCGTGATTCACCGGTTCCCGTATCAAGCAGAATCTCGACCATCATCGGAATCATCACGTCCATCCAACCCTCGCGAATAAGGCTCAGCGTGCCATCGAAGTCGAACAGGGCATATTCGGGGGGATTGGTAGACTCAATCGGGCGGATTATCTCAATTGGGCTTCCGACAAGAAACCGGGTTGGCTCGGTATCTGCGACTATTCGCGTGTAGTCGGCTTCTATATTGTCATTGATGTTATCGCGTAGGGTCATCACGGGAATAACGGGCTAGCTGAGGAACGTGTGTACCATGGATGTCAACCGCGTGAAGGTTCGTCCATATTGGCTCGTGCCTGACGCGACAATTCTGCAAGGTGTCCATCGTTTGCCATCACTTGCTCAAGATGCCGCATACGCTCGGGCCCAGCGGTGTTCACCATTTTTTCTCCAAAGGCACGCTCCACCCAGAAACGGGCGCCGCCGCTAACGTAGTTTCGCAAATCTTCTAGTCGGTCCTCGGGGTAGCGTTGACAGAGATTCATTGTGAACATGCGCCGGCGAACACTGCCGCCAAATGCCGAGTGTTTGCAATTGTGGTTGAACAGCACAACGTCTCCCGGTTGGGTGTTAAAGATAGTTGCGGGAACATCACGCCCATGAATTCCCCATAGGTCTGGACTCCGCCCGATTTGGCCGCTAAGCGCGTCAGCATAGTGATCTCCCAATCGATGACTCCCGGGGATTACTCGTAACGAACCTGTGTCTCCAGTCAGCTCGTCAAGGTAGAATGCGATTTTGATGTGCATCGGGTCGTTGGGGCCATGTCCCCCGTCAGAGTGCCAGCCTGTATCACCAACATAAAAGTTTCCATCGCTTCCCATGTAGTTGAAATCGTCGCCGAGCAACGTCTTGGCGATGGCAAGAATGCGGTGGTCGTCAAGCAGTGTACAGAGCACTTCACTTTGGTCGATGAAGGGTACAATACATGAACGGGCTTTGCCTTCATGCGGCTTGCCGTAATGCCCGCCGCCGCGCTCCACCCAAACATTTTCGAACTCTCGTACAATTTCATCTATTCGGTCGGCAACCAGCCCGGGAAAACTCAGGTAGCCGAAAACGTCGTAAAAGTTTATCTGATGTTCCGTGAGTTTAAAATCTTGATCTGCCATTTTCCAGTCCTCAGAAATTGTTGAGACTTAGGCAAATAATCAAATCCGTAAGTCAACTAACTGCCAAGAAAAAGAAGTCACGTTTCATCGCTTTGCCATCGTCCGTTTTCAATCTCGCCGCGTGATGACTTTTGCATGAAATATCGTTCTTATATTGCAGTGGGCCACATCTACGAAGTACTTAATGACGATTATAGCATATTCGGCAAAAGCGCGGAAGAAAATTTTGAAACTGTAACATCGAAAAAGGTTGTCGTGTGGTAGAATCACGTGGAGGAACTGGATTGAATTAAGTAACCCAAGTTGCTACCCATTCACGTAGGATCAACTGAGCGAATAGCGAAGGCGATAGAAATCCCTCGGGCTTCTAGCCCGACCCTATTATAAAATACGTAGCAAACCGGTACAATGTAAGCTAAATTGACTCAATCTGCTCGCAGTGGATTGACAAATCCACTGCGCATATGCGGGTTCGGCTTAGATATGTCGTAACTGTTTAGTGTGTCGTTTGGTTCGTAGTGTTACAGTTCGTCGCACGTCCGGTCTGGGCATGTAAGCCCCCGATTAGCCGGAGTTAGCATTGTACTTCCCTACTCGGCGCGTTCCCTGCCCCTCGCTCGGTCTGGATTGACAAATCCAGACCGATGGACTAAACAATTACGATATGTCTATTCAAGCCGAACGGGAACGACAGGTAGAAACTTGGGTTAAGTAGATAAATAGAATCACCGTACTGTGCCGGAGTCGTCTGCAGTCGCATTTCGTTCACGGCGGTCAAATTTGACAACATTTTTCACGAGTGATATACTACTTGCATGAGATTACCAATGCCATTTAAAAACATTCTAGCTAAATGGGAGAAATGAACAAGCCATGCCGAAGATGAAAGGCCCAGCCATTCTGCTTGCCCAGTTTATGAGAGATGAGGAACCGTATAACAATATCGAAAACATTGGACGATGGGTCGCGAGTTTGGGATACGTCGGCGTACAAATTCCGACGTGGGACATGCGAATTATTGACCTCGACCGAGCGGCGGAATCGAAAATGTACTGTAATGATTACAACGGAAAACTAAAGGAGATTGGACTTGAACCAACCGAATTGGGCGGCTATCACGCGGGACAGGTGCTCGCGGTGCATCCGACTTTCGAGGTCATGTTTGAAGTGTTTCACCCACCGGGTTTGAAGGGCGATGCCAGAACCGAATGGGCTTCCGGGGAATTAAAAAAATGCATTCATGCATCCGTCAACATGGGCACCGATGTCATCCCTGCGCTATCCGGCGGGTTCGCGTGGCACATGGTGTATCCGTGGCCCCAGCGTCCCGATGGGATTATCGACGAGGCGTTCAAAGAATTGGCTAAACGATGGCGCCCGCTTCTTGATCTGGCTCACGACAACGGTACTGTCTTCGCCTACGAGTTGCACCCCGGCTCGGACATATATGATGGCGCCACCTACGAAATGTTCCTAGATTTCACGGATGACCATCCGGCGGCTTGTCTGAACTACGATCCGAGCCATCTTCTATTGCAACAGCTAGACTATCTGGAATTCATTAGTCTCTACGGTGATCGCGTAAAGGGATTTCACGTCAAAGACGCCGAGTTCCGACCAACCGGACGAGTGGGCGTTTATGGGGGATATCAATCGTGGGCGGGACGCGCCGGTCGGTTCCGTTCGCTGGGCGACGGTCAAGTCGATTTCAGGCGTGTGTTTACGCTTTTGTCAGAGGCTGGCTACGATGGTTGGGCTACGCTTGAATGGGAATGTTGCGTGAAAAGCCCCGCACAAGGGGCAGCGGAGGGCGCACCCTTCATTTCTGATCACATTATTGAAACTACCGAAGTAGCGTTTGATGATTTTGTGGCCGGCGAGGTGAATCCTGAACGCAATCGGAAACTCCTCGGGTTGAGCGGATAAAGAGTTGAAGATCTTCAGATTGTCATTGAATCAGACGGGAAAATATTATGAACGACCGTGCGACTTCTCCAGGTAACCTTGATGGTTTGATCGCAGTAGTGACCGGGGCAGCCCAAGGGCTGGGTTTGGGGATTGCCGAGCAACTCGCTCGCAATGGCGCCACGGCAATCATCGCTGACCTGCAACTCGACAAGGGCAGGACGGAAGCCGCACGGCTGCAGGCGGATGGCTTGCATGTGCAGGCAGCCCACGTAGACATCACGCACAGCGCTGCTATCACGACATTCTTTGATGAGGTGATCGGCGAACATGGGCGGTTGGATATCCTAGTCAATAACGCCGGCGTCGGACAGAATGTTGCCCCTGTTGTCGCGTTGAGCGATGAGGAGTGGGATCGGGTGCTAAGCCCGACATTGACCGGTGCGTTCTACTGTTGTCGCGCCGCCGCCGCAATAATGGAAAAGCAAGAAGCCGGATGCATTGTGAACATTGCGTCGATAAACGGGCAGAATCCGGCGGCTCTGGTTGCGGCGTATAATGTTGCGAAAGCGGGGGTCATCAGCCTGACTCGAACATTAGCGGTCGAGTTGGCGGCTTACGGCGTGCGCGTGAACGCCGTGAGTCCGGGGCCGGTTTACACCGAATTCAATAGGAAAACGATGGCGCAGCGCTGCGAGAGTTTGAACATTACCGAGGACGAGATGATTGAACGCATCCGGGCTGCCATCCCTTTAGGACGATGGGGCGAACCGGTTGACATCGCACAGGCTGTGGCATTCCTCTGCAGCCCTCAAGCGTCCTGGATAACCGGCGAGGTACTCAGAGTCAGCGGCGGCATGGAAGGGGTGTCGGCAGCTCCGCAGAAACGCGCGCAGAATCCGTAACAAGAATTGCCTTTGCTGGTCACTCTTGCGCTAACTTTTGAGGTGAACCTAGTGTCTTGAGGGGCACCGAAATATAATTTCGCGGCTGCTCGTGAGGAAGACGCACAATCTGGATACCGTGATTGATAACCGGCATTAGCACTTCTATGGAGGACTAGCGGGTTAATAGGCTTTCTGTTCCTGTATCCAACCCCAGTACAAATTGTCGCGCTGATTGCCGGCGTCCAAATATTCGGCTTTCAGGCGTGACAACTCGTCATTCCGGTAATCTGCAATCGGGCAGCCGTTCGTGTCTAGCTCGATACCGTACTGCCGAGCGGCATTGCCCCCCAAGATAGCGGTTTTTACCGGTCCATCTGGGGGACCAAGCGGTTCGAAATCGTACTGCTCCTGCATCTCCGGTGGAACTTCTATACGTCGGAACGCCTCGATTTGCCATTGCGGCGACCCCGCCCAGATTGAATCCGTGCCCCAAAGGACGTGATCGGCTCCGAGTCCTTTAATCAGTTTCGCCAACATAACGGCGGCAACCCTCGGCTGCGTTATAGCCAAGGCGCCGAACGAAAGCCCGATATCCGCATACACGTTAGAGACGCCGTATTTTTCAGGAATCTCAGCCATTTCGTCAATCCACTCCAGTCGACCGCTTCTTTCAAACTCTTCACTAACGCTACGAGCGTCCCGCCACATTTTCAAGCCGGCGTGATAGATGTGAAAATTCAGGTCGGGCCAATCCTGAGCCGCCTTTCCGACATCATCCACCGCCGCGAAATGCCAATTTGGAATTGTCTCGTACTCGATCGGCAGGACTCCTTTGTGAATGCATATGATTGGGACGCCCAACCTACGCGCTTTCTCATACGTTGGATAGGTCAGTTCTTCGTCGTCCATGCGCCAGGGCTTTTCAAAACTTGGTACTTCGCCGAGTATGTCTCCGACTGTGTAGCCTTTCCATGAATCCACTTTGAGTTCGGTGGCAGCTCGGTCCATCGCCTCCAGATACTCGGGCAAATTGGGCCAGATGATACCGTGGGCAAACATTCGCCGCGTGCCGGATAGCCGATTGACGAGGTTTCGCGTGGCAACCATCTGATCGTCGGACAGCAGCCGCTTGTGCGGATCAACCGCCGGCGACGTGCTGAGCAGGGCAACCGTGGTGTCGCTATCGAAAAACATGTCCTTGAGATAGTAGTCGAACTTGTAATATTTAAGATTGAGATCCAGTTCGGCAAGATCCGGGTTCCACGCTTTCTTTGCTTGGTTATTTCCACTGGCGGTGTCACGTAACCAGAGTATGCCGTCCCAACTGTAATCGTCGTGTACATGGTGGGTATGGACATCGAAGATAAACTGATCCGTGGTTTTGTCATGTCGCTCACATGCGGCAGTCTGATCCTCGGCTTCGTCGGAGTCTATGTCGTACACTTCTCCGAAGACCTGATTCATGGCGAGAAATGCGCTAGCCATGCCGCTGCGAGAACGTAGGTAGGACCGGCGCTCCAAGCCCTGACGATGAGCGTATAGGTGTGCATTTTCCTGAATCAGCGTCTCAACCTGAAGCTGCTGACGGGTTTGCGGCGGTGGAAAGCACTCTCCACTCGAAATCACCTGAGTGGGCACAGGCGATTCGACGCTTTTTTGATACCCGCGCCGCAAATGCTGAATTTGCTGATTCGTGAGCCACATTGACATCTTGTTTATCCAAGATCTGAGAAGATAGGTAGTTGGGCGCGTCTTCGGACAGTTAGTTGCGGAGTAAAGCTAGACTCGACGCACCGAACTGTCTTCGCGCGATAATAAGGACTAGCAGTGTGCGTTCCGGTGAGGAGGATGCGTACGACGGTACCTTGGTCACATCCGCACTATTGGAGCAGATCAACCTTTGTGTTGTGTATATACATTGCGCTCCGCTGGAGCGCGGAGATTGGACCCATCACGATTCTATTCACATTGCACTCCGCCGGAGTGCAAGAGGTGGAAAATCTCTATCAAGTAACACTCGCTCAAATCCAGTCGCAGAGCGAAAAACGAGTGTCAATTTATGGTGCACGACACACATTGCGCACCTCTGGAGCGCGGGAATCTGGACATGTCACATTCAATCAACATGTCGATCCTCTGGATCGAGGAAAGGGACTCCGACTAGAAAGTGTTACTTGCTGAAAGAATTATTCCGATAGGGATGATGGGTCGCTATAGAAATATCGCTCCGCTGGAGTGAACGCGTCCGCCGTGGCGTTGGGTCATAAGTGTTTGATTCACTGAAGGTGCAACAATTCAATCACAGCTTCGTTTGCTTATCCGTGTTTCCGACGTAATCGGCTGAACTCGTTATTTAGACAATTATCTAACACTACCCTTTGATTAAGTACTGGGGTTTAGGCAGCGACTTCCTTGTTCACGACATCTCTTGCCAAATGCGGGAAGAGCTGGTCATGGATCTTTATTGGTCCCCGGAGATGGGTCATCCGATCTTCACTAGCAGTATCTATCATGAGAGGAAAATACATTCCCGCTCCTGTGGCATAATTTCCAGTACCGGGGGAATGACGCTGCACATATTGGCGTACCCCTTCCTCTTCGTCTGGCGTCTTGGGACAGATGGTGCAGTTCATCGTGAACATACGTCTTCTTGTGGTGCCCCCAAAGGAGGCATGGTACACATCGTGATTAAAAATAACTATGTCTCCGGGATTGGTTTCAACGGCTATGCTTCCGGGAAACTCCGAGGGCGGGACGCCAAAAAGTTCGAGAGAATTGTTGACATCTATTCCCTCTTTGCGAACGAAATGGTCGGGATGATGAGTACCCGGTATGAGACGAATTGCTCCGGTGTCACGAGTGAGATGGTCCAGATAGAAAGCAGTTTTCGTTGCAATGAGCCGTCCCCAACTGCCGTCAGGGTGCCAGCTCGTGTCTCCGCTGTAGTAGTTGCCGTCACCACCGCAGTAATAGAAATCGTCGCCCATTACGCCCCCAAGGAGGCCAAGTATCGAAGGATGATCGAGAATCGCGCACATCTCAGCATGACGCTCAATGGGTGCCCCAAACATAGTGCGGCGGGAGCCATCATGGTCTTTTCCGCCACCGCAATTTTGGATTGACCATTCAAAGTTTTCGATAATCTTCTCCGTTTCTCCCGGGTCAAATAGCTGCCGAATCAGCAGGTACCCGAAAGTGTCGAAGAAGTTCTGTTGCTCTTGAGACAGTTTCATTTGGGATATCTCCTTGGAAATCTACCCTGAGGCAGACATAACATACCCTTTGGAAGACCAAGCCCTTCAGCTTGGGTTAATGGACGCAAGCGATTGACAATCCATAAACTGAACACGTGCTAAGTAGAGGTGGAGTTGTCTAGCACGTTTGAGCAGATAGGACACAGGATTGTTGATTTGTCGTGTAGTTCCGGATGTCGTTCGTTATCAAGCTTATTCGCGGCGCCACCCATATCATGCCACAAAATACATTGCCGATAGAATGCCGTAAGGTTATCCTCTACAAATTCGAAACAGAAAACGCGGTAGTCGCTACCAATCCATTTCTTGAGTTCATCCTTGAGAGCGCAGCCATTGGCACGCCCAATTCGCGCCTTGTAGTGGGCGTATGTTTCGGTTTCTTCAATGCGGCGAATCAGGTAAACGGCGGGCGCCGTCTTGGTGGCGACCGCATCAATTACGCTCTCGGCAAGTTGAAATGGACCTTCCATTCTAAATCAAGTATTGACAATTAAAGAAGTTGTTCCGTCTGTAAGCAAGGACATCTCGGTGTCACGATATGGACAAACATACCGGTTGCGAGGACAGCTCATGCGGTTTGCATCTCGATAGCCCTATCTGTTTCAAGTGATTCAAAGACAGCGTCAATTACCCTCGCTTGACGAATGCTGTTATCCAGCGAAATACGGTGAGGAATGCCTAGACTTAAGCAATCGCACAGGTGTTGGAGCTGATCACTGAACTGAAACCTCGGCTCAAAGTCAATGTTCTCGGTTCCCTCGCTTGTTCGTAGTTGGAGCGTAACGGGTTTGTCTTCGTTGCTCCACGCCCGATCCATACGAATCATTCCGCTCGTTCCACAAATTTCAATGTATTGGGAATCCCAAGAGGTGTAGCCGACCGAGATTTGTGCCGCGTGGTTGTCCGCGAAGTCGAGAATAATATAGGTTGCGTCATCGACTTCCACTCCGCGTTCCGGGACAGCGAAGACTCGAACCGGTTCCGCATCCAAGATAAACCGGGCGTGATGAAAGCAGTAACAACCAACGTCGTAGATGCTTCCGCCGCCTTTTTGTCTGTTCCATCGCCAGTTTCTGTCAGGGAGGAGCGCCCCATCGTTGTCCTTCAATCGAAGCACCCTTGGTGGAGTAACGAGTGTGCTCCGAATGGATCGGACATCGCCAATGATACCGCTATCGACTAACTCCTTCGCACGAAGGTGCATGGGATGGTGACGATATTTGAACCCCTCGGCGAGCAAGACACCGTTTCGCTGCGCTGCCGCTGCCATCTGCTCAGCCTCGGTGGCTGTGAGGGCAAAGGGTTTTTCGCAGAGGATTGCCTTAACTTTCCCCGAGTCTGCAAGTTGCGTGGTGGTTTCGGCGTGCGCCGGTCCCCAAGTGGAAACAATAGCGATGTCGATCTCCTCGACTTCTATCATCTCGCGTAGGTTAGTGTATCGACGCGCAACACCGAATTCATCGCCGAATAACGACAGTGAATCTTCCGAAATGTCGCAAATTGCCCACAACTCGGCGGAATTGACTTCGTTGCACGCTCTACCGTGCCGAGTTGCGATGCTCCCTGTCCCGACGATGGCGACTCGATATGGCTGGCGACCGGCGCCATTCGCCATAGTTTGGATTTCCTTTCCTATGAGTGTGTTATGAATTCAACTGACAGTTGCTGTGGTCTATACGACTTAATTTGACAATTGAGGGTGGATTTAACGCCTTCCACGATCATCGAGATGTCATATCATCATTGACGTCCAGTCACAATACACAAGGGTAGAATGGAAAGTTATTCGTATGAAGTCTTGATCTTTCCCCACAACAGGGCAACTTTGCCATTTGGATTTACGGCTCGAGCACGGTCTAGCCCCTGATTCATGATGGTTGTTATTTCATCTCGGCTAAGCGCCCTCTCGAAGATAAAAGCTTCATCGATTATTCCGTTCCAACCGCGGCTACCGAGCACCCAATTTCCAATTCGAAAGTGTGAAGGGGAAGCAACAACCGGCTTGTCCGAATCCATCTGCTTTGCATTGTCTATTCTACCGTTAAGATACCATGTCCCTATTTTCTTTTTTCGAGTGAACACCATGTGATTCCACTGATTGGCTCTGAGTTGCACGAAACCTGCGCCTCCCCAAGTTTCGCCGTCACCCATAGCCACTCCCATTCGATTGACATTGTTATCAAACTGTTCAAAGGAGATTCCTCGAAGAGCATTATGGCTAGAGAGAATGTTCGCCCAGTGTTTTTGGCTGTCCCGAGGTTTCACCCAACATCCCATTGACCAATCCACCGTGTCTACGACGACCGGCGCATTCATCTCTGCCCAACCCTCCTGAGTGAACTCAAGTCCTTTACCAAACTTACCATCAGCCCATTTGACTCTTCCGCCCACAAATCTTCCGTCATGCCCCTTCTCAGACGTGTCGGAAATCTGATCCCCTTGTCCTTCGTCAAGCAGCCACATGGCTACGACGCCTTCCATGTCCAGTTTCGCTTCGCAGATTTTGGAAAATGCCGAAACGAGGGAAAACAAAAGCACAACGCATAGGTTCAATTTGGAAACGAGAGATTTGTTCATGCGATAACCTCCCAGAAAATAGAGATGAGAAATCAGGCTTTTTGTGGTGCCCGACGCCGATGTGAATTGCCAATGGCTAAAAGCCGCGATAGTAAGGAACAGTGTGTCTTCGCGGAATGAGATAGTATCAATAGAGAGTTCGTCGTAAATCTATCAACACCGGTATAACTCAGTTTTACGATAGGACAACCATCCGCAATAATCAATTGCAATCGGATCGCCGAATGTTTCATTTATTGGGTTCAATTATCATAAACGAACTTCGATAATGTGTCAAGTTTATAAGCCTATGGGTTTACGCAGCAATCGTGGCCGATTTTCCGGAATAAACCTGCTGAAACGGAAATCAAGTAGGTCATGGGTTGGGTTGAACGGAATTCGTTAATGATCGCTAATCTTAGAGGGGTTTTCGAGTGCCCACTTTGCCCGAACCTGCTAAAATTTGATTAAAACCCAACACATTCTACCGCCGTGAGACATCCTCTATAATCAGATGCGTTTCCCCTGATTTATGGCGCTTGACTCATTCAGGATTTCGTGATACCTTGATTAAGGTTTCGAATTAGGACGTTACACTATACCCACACTGTGTTACGTTGTCGGTTTGGGGATTTGAAGATTATATCGGGGGAGGCGACATATGCAACCTCTTAAACTCTTGGTGTTTATCGGCACCGAGGGTATCTATCACGACCACGCCGGGCAGGGGCGTTTCATTGCCGATACAGTGTCGAAAGCCGGCGATATTGAAGCCGACTATTCTCGGGACTATGAAATCTTGGCGAACGGACTTGACGCCTACCATTCGGTTCTCTTTTATACTGACGTTGGTGAACTTACTGATGCGCAAGAAAACGGTTTGCTAACTTTTATAAAGCGGGGAGGCGGTTTTTTCGGGCTTCACACGGCTTCGGCTTCATTCCATGCAGCCGAAGGCTACCACGGGATGTTAAATTCCTTTTTGCTCGGCCATAGCAAGTATATGGATTTTGAAGTCAATATCATTGATTCGAGCCATGAAATCACGCGCGGGCTTTGCGATTTTGCGGTGACGGACGAACTTTACTATTTGAAGCATGATCCGTCAAGGTCGCACCATCTGATGCAAGCGTACGACCCAACCTGCGACGAAACGCACGTTATGGCATTCCACCATACCTACGGCGATGGACGTGTATTCTATTTTGCGTTGGGGCATGACATGGCAGTCCTAGAGAATCCAAATTTTCAAGAGACAATTCGACGCGGCGTCTTATGGGTGGGTAAACGATTGTAGTGAATTTGTAGGGTGGGCACCGCCCACCATTCCGTACAGCGTGCACAATGCGAATAAGCGACCGAATAGAGAACGCGATAGAATTCGCTAGGCGTATAGCACCACCATTTCTCCCTACACAACTAAAACTACAGACAAGATGAGGAACGATTTTAAGTTACGATTATTTCCTTTTGGCATTTGCAGAAAATACACAGTTATTGTTATACCGGTTATCGAGTATTTAACTAGCACAGACAACTATTTGGAGGAGATTGATGGAAACACTTCGCGCCGCAGTTATCGGATGTAGAGGAGTCGGGAGAGCACACGCGACCGGTTTGGTTGGATTGCCTAATGCCGAACTGGTTGCCGCTTGTGACTTATTGCAACCGGCATTGGACGGCTTCCAAGAGGATTGGAAAGACACGTGGCCCAATCTTGGATTATACACAAACCATCAAGAGATGTTAGCGAAGGAAAACCTTGATATCGTCACCGTTGCCACCTCGGATCACCGGCACGCCGATCTGGTCGTCGATGCATCAAATGCGGGGGCAAAGGGAATCTTTTGCGAAAAGCCGATGGCGACCAATCTGGCTGATGCCGACCGCATGGTGCAAACCGCCGAACGCAACGGGACGATTCTGTCCATTGATCATACGCGCAGGTTTACTCCCTTGTGGCGTCACACGAAGGAGGAGGTGATCGACGCCGGTGAGATAGGCACGGTGCACAATATCATTGGCACACTTAACGGTCCCCGTGCGATGCTATTTCGAAACGGGACGCACATGATTGACGCAATCTGCTACATTGCCGATTCCGATCCGGAATGGGTATCCGCGGAACTGGAAGACGGGTACGAAGACTATACAGAGTATCGCGGGGATGGCGGGCACGATCCCAAAACCGAGCCGTCCGCCCACGGTTACATCCACTTCGCCAACGGTGTCCGTGGATACTACGCTGGTGGCCCAAAGACGGCGATCTGGAGCGGCGTTCGCCTTGAGATTGTGGGTACTACCGGCTACATCCTCATTGGAAATCACGGCTGTACAATTTACAGACAGGATAGCATTGAGTCGGTTGAAGCGCCCAAATGGGAAGTAGAGGGAATCCCCGCGGGTGTCCGAGAACTCGTACAGTTAATCAGCGAGGGCGGCGAACCCAAATCACCGGCGAGAGCGGCGCTTAACGTCGTCGAAATCATGATTGGATTTCTGGAGTCTCAACGCCAGGGGAATGGGAGGGTAGCAATACCAATTCCACGGAATTGACGTTTTCTGGTCCAAGTGATTAAGTCGGAAGGAAAAGTCATTTGGGGGTCGTAGATGAAACTTTTACGCCTCCGTTACTGGTCGTGATAAAATCAATCGTTGCCAATTAACCACACACTGCTGATGGACATACCGGTTGACACTGAACGGTGGTTATGCTACACTGCGATTTCTGCATTGTAGGATGGGCAGGATTGTGGAATCTACGCCTTTATTATCTGTCATCCCTATATCACAGACTGATAACAACCCACCGCTCAAAATACGCATTTAGGATACGCAGGAACAGGGAGACGTAGCTATGACACAAATGTTCGATCTTTCCGGTCGAGTTGCCGTTGTATCGGGCGCCGCCAGCGGCATGGGACGCGCCATGTCGCTTGCGCTGGGGGAGGCAGGCGCCGACTTGATGCTTCTCGACATCAACTTGGAAGGCGCGGAAAAGACCGCCGACGAAATAGAATCAATGGGACCTCGCGCCGTTCCGGTGAACTGTAATGTGTCCCGTCCGGACGAAATTCGAGCCATGTTCGCGCAACTCGACAACGAGTTCAGTCGTGTTGACTTTCTGGGGAACGTCGCCGGTGAAGCCGTACGCAAGAAGCCGGAAGATATCTCCCTTGACGATGTAGAGTGGACGTGGCGCAATCTCGTATATGGACGGTTCTGTTGCTCCCAAGAAGCGGGACGGCGCATGCTTGCAGCGGGAAGAGGCAGTATCGTCAGTCTTGGTTCGCTCGCTAGCATCACTGGCATGGGCAGGGGACACATCGCCTACAGCATGGCAATGGGAGCGGTTGTTCAAATGACTAGGGAACTGAGTACCGAATGGTCGGGACGCGGTGTGCGCGTAAACGCGATCTTGCCCGCCCAAGTATTGAACCCGGGGTTGCAAGCACGAATTGACAAGGATCCGCGAATCAAGGAACGATTCCTTAGTGGTATCCCTAGAGGACGGTTCGGCAGTCCTGACGACATCCGCGGCCTTTCGGTTCTATTGGCATCAGATGCGTCGTCATGGATTACGGGGGCGATTATCCCGATGGACGGTGGAAATCTTGCAATGAACGCCGGTGGATCGGTCGGTACCGAAGTATTTAAGGAGTGAGAATGGAAGTACAACGAGAAAACCTCGACTTAAAAGAAGCCGCCGCACTCGACTGCTATCGCACGATGCAGTTGATTCGCCAGTCTGAAGAACAGTTAGCGAGATCCCATCAGCGCGGTCTGGTGCATGGTGCCTGCCACACATATGTTGGGGAGGAGGCAATAGCGGCAGGCGTCTTCGCTCATTTGCGCCAAGATGACGTTGTCTTTAGTACACATCGCGGTCATGGTCATGCGTTAGCCAAGGGCCTTCACCCGAGAGAACTGATTGCCGAGTTATACGGACGGGAAACCGGCTGTTCGCAAGGACGCGGCGGCAGCATGCATCTGTTCAAGCCGGAGATTGGGTTAATGGGAACGAGCGGCATTGTTGGACCGTGCATTCTGCAAGCATGCGGCGGCGGCTACACCTTCAAAATTAAAAAGACCGATAATGTTGCGGTGGCCTGTTTTGGGGACGGCGGCGTTAACAACGGCGCATTCCACGAAGGATTAAACATGGCGAGCATTTGGAAGTTGCCCGTCATATTCGTCTGCGAAAACAACCAGTTCGCCACCGAAGTGCCATTTGAGTACGCGAGCGGGATTCCGGATGTGGGACGACGCGCCTCGAACTATGGAATGCCCGGGTATGAGGTTGATGGAAATAATGTCTTGGAGATCTATCGGATCGCGGGAGAGGCAATTGAACGAGCTCGCAGCGGTGGCGGCGCGACGTTAATCGAATGCAAGACCTATCGGACGCGGGCACATGCCGAAGGTATGGGAGATTTCACCTATCGTACGCGGGAGGATGTTGACGAATGGAAGACGCGGTGCCCCATACAGCGACTACGGCGAACGCTAATAGACAAAGGTATAGCCGGTGCCGCGGAGTTGGACGCCATTGAGGAGGAGATTCGGGAGTTGGTCGCCGAGTCACACGAATTTGCCGAAGCAAGTAGCTATCCGGACGGAAAAACCGCGACGGACCACGTGTATTCCGAACCTGCCAGCGATTCGATTTCGGAGCCACCCTCCAAAGGAGATCGCGAGGCAACACATGTTGGCGCGACGCTCGAAGCGCTTGACGCGGCGATGGCGGAAGACGATACAATCTTTGTCATGGGAGAGGGGGTCGGCGTCCGCGGCGGCAATTTCATGACAACCTACGGCTTATTCGAGAAATATGGCGCGGATAGGTTATGCGATACTCCAATCTGCGAGCGTGGATTCGTCGGGCTTGGCGGCGGCGCTGCGATGTCAGGTACCCGACCGGTCATAGATTGCATGTTTTTTGATTTCATTAACGATAGTTTCGGGGAACTCATCAACCAGATTGCCAAAATGCAATACATGAGCAGCGGCCGGCTGAAGATGCCGGTCCTCGTGCGAGGTTGTGTCGGGATTGGGCATTCAGCGGCGACCCACCATTCGGGCAACTACCACTCCATCTATTCCCAGATTCCGGGGTTGCGCGTCGTTATGCCAGCCACTCCGTATGATGCCAAAGGTATGTTTATGCACGCGCTTCGATGCACCGATCCGGTGCTGTTTTTGGAACATCGGGAGCTAATGGCAATTAAGGGACCTGTGCCCGAGGAATCGTATGAGATTCCGTTTGGAAAGGCAACCGTTGTCCGCGAAGGGACGAATGTCACGGTTGTCGCACTGGCGTTGATGCGTCATCACACGGAAAAGGTTGCGGAACGGTTGGCAAGCGAAAATGTGTCTGTGGAGATTATCGATCCGCGAACCGTCTCACCGCTGGATATGGAGACGATTCTGGCGTCAGTGCACAAAACCGGGCGTCTTTTGGTCGTAGACGAGGTTTTTGCGCCGTGCAGCATGGCATCTGAAATCGCGGCGCGAGTGGCAGATATCGGTTTCAACGACCTTGATGCGCCGATAAAGTGTTTGAATGGAGCATTTGCCCCGACACCGTATAGTCCAACGTTGGAGAAGGAAGTGGTCCCAAACGTTGACAGTATTGAACACGCGATTCGAGACTTGCTCGCCGAATAATGAGGTGAATTGATGGCAATTGAAATTGTTGTACCACGCCTTGGTTGGTCTATGGACGAAGGTACGTTTGTGGAGTGGTTGAAGCAGGATGGCGAGAAAGTTGAAGCGGGTGAGATGCTATTTGTCTTGGAAGGTGAAAAGGCGTCGCAAGAGATTGAGTCCTTTGATGCGGGGATTCTGCGAATTCCGCCCGATGCACCCCAGCCCGGCGACGAAGTTGTGGTGAGCCAGTTGCTTGCCTACTTGGTGGAAGATGGTGAAGTCCCTCCGTTTGAGTTGGAGGGAGCCGCCAAGCCAAAAGCCCCCGAACCGCCTCGTAAGGAGGAACCGGCGACTCAATCAGCAACACCTGCCCCGGTACCGGAAACTCAAGTACCGGAACCGGCTACTTCTCCTCCTGCCAAAAGAACTGCGATTACCCCCCGCGCACGCCGTGTTGCACGCGAGCTGGGAGTTGATTGGTCGAGCCTCCGGGGAACCGGTGTTGGCGGCCGTATTCGAGAAGAGGACATCAGAGCAGCAGCTCTCGAATCGAAACCGCCGGCTCCTGTTGAAGTTCCGCCTATTGCGGTGCCAGGAAAATCTGTTCCGATTACGCGCATACGTCAAACGATTGCCGAGCGAATGGTCGCCGGTGTGAATGAGGCCGCCCCTGTAACGATTACGACAAGAGTTGACGCCTCCGGCTTGGTAGCGCTGCGCGATAGATTCAAAGCTTCCGATCAGTACGAATTCACTCCGACCTACACAGATATGGTGCTGAAACTCGTGGCAATTGCGGTCGGTGAACATCCGATGATCACTGGACAATGGCGGGATGACGGGATATTCATACCGGAGAATATCAGTATTGCGTTCGCTGTTGACACGGAGAACGGCTTGTTGGCGCCGGTGATTTTCGACGTGCCGCAGAAGAGTTTATCAAAAATTGCCGAGGAATCGCGAGAGATAGTTGACTCTGCGCGAAAAGGTGAGTTGAAAGCGGATGAGTTGCGGAACGGTGTTTTTACGATAACGAATATGGGGAGCTACGGAGTTGACTCCTTCACTCCCATCATCAATCTTCCGCAATCCGCAATCTTGGGTGTTGGTCGGATTGTTCGCGAACCGATTGTTGTGGGCGAAGATATCGTCGCGGGAGAAGTGATGTCGTTGAGCCTGACGTTCGATCATCGGGTAATTGACGGCGCTCCCGCGGCGCGGTTCTTGGAAAGGATTTGTCAGCTATTGGCGGAGCCCGTCCTGTCGTTAATTGGATGATTTCGTGATTTGAGCGAGAGACCGTTTTGAGGTTTAGGTCCTCGCCTAGATCGGCTTTGTTGTCCACTCAGTTGATCCCTTGCAAATGTATTTCCCCAACAGGCTCTTACATTAGAGCAGCGAGTGGGTCTGGATTTGTCAATCCACACCGGGCAGGGATGAGACGCACGTGAGACAGGACACACACGAGGAACGGTGGGCAGTGCCCACCCTACAATTATTCGGGAATTCGGTCTGGGAACGTTTTAGCTTGCGCTCGTTCGCGCAGACGGATTAGCCACTCCTCGGTAAGGTCTTGGCGTGCTCGGCGTTCAGCATCTTTTTCCACGCGTTTACGCAGGCGCTCTTCTTCAAATTTTGGTTGACGTGCCTCACGGTACTCTTCCTTACGAAAGATTAGGTAATACTGCTCCCCCTCAACTTCGATTGGGAAAACCTCCTCTATCATCTCACCAACCTCAAGCGCAAACGCGGCATCGGCGAAAGACTTTGCTCTTTCAATGTACGATGCGTGCGTGAAAAATCCTGTATCGCCCGGTCTCCTTGGGTTCGACCCCGGTCCCACCGTTAGTTCGCCTCTGTCCGATAGCTCGGTAGTAATCTCGATCATATCTTCGCCAGCCTGAATTCGTTGGAAGACTTGCTCTGCAAACTCTTTGCTGCGGAGCGTTATACATGTGAGGCGCACCTTCTCGGGTTGAAAATAGTTAGCCATATGTTTCTCATAATATTGCCGATAATCTTCCTCGGCGAGCTTGAGTTTCTGATCGACTTCCAACTCGGTAACCTTATCGATTAGTAGATTGTTCCGGTATTCTCTAACCTCACTGATGATTTTCATGTCTTCATCAATCTTTAGTTTCTTGGCAAGGCATAGCATCAAGCGGCTCTCTGTCATGAGATTGGCGTAATCCGCGATTCCCACCTTGTCCTTATATTTCTTTCTGGCAAATTTAGGTAACGCGTGAAGCTCATCCTTAAACTCCGCAAGCGTGATTTGCTGTTTGCCATCGCACTGAAATTTGGCAATCACCGTCTTATCTATTTCGATCCCTTCAATTTTCCCCGTCCGCTGCTGACCATCGTCCATGAATGACGGATCGGGGAGGCGTTCTGGATAAATTACGAACTGGGCATCTTCGCGTACTGCACTCATCCACCGCGCGAAGCGTAGACGTTTACCCTGATTTTCGACCCTCTGCTCTATTTCCTCCCTTACTTCATCGTAAGGCATTTGCCGTTCGGGTATATAAGCGTCTTTTCGGAAAATCATGTAGTAGGTTACGTTGCTAACTTTGATTTCAAAAACTGCCTTAGTCATTTCGCCGATCTCCATCGCGAACACGGCGTCGGTAAACTTCCTCCAGCGCGGATAATCGGTCCGGGCAAAAAGACGTGTCTTGCCTGGATCAGACTCGCTGTCACCGGGCCCCGTTAACTCCCCTCTTTTTGAGAGTTCCGCCGCCAGTTCCGCAATGTCCCTGCCATTTTTTATCTTATCTAACACCTCTTGCGCGCGGTGTCTGCTGGCGAGGCTAATACAAGTCGCGTGCGATTCCGCTTTCGCCAAGTAATCGGCTTTATGTGCCTCGTAGTACGTCTTGAGCTCTGCCTCGGTGTAAGGGGTTTTCTCGTCCACTTCGATCTCTATCAATCGCTGTACCATCCGCTGCTGTTGATAATCCTTTACAGATTTTAGCAGAGATGCGTCCGTATCCAAATTTCTTCGAATGGCGTCTAGCACTTTCAGTTTTTCGTCCGTAAGTTCCGCAAGATATTCCGCCCGGTTCTCTCTAGGCACGAGGTCGTCACGTCTGGATTTCGGCAGTTCTTCAATTGCCGACTTAAACTCCGCGAGCGAAATATGGTATTGAACGCCAGCCCATTCATATTGTGCCAAGATGGTTTTACTTTCGTGCTGATCTGCCGTGGCATATGCTAACTGGGTCAATCGGCAAGCGACAATCCCGATCACCAGCAACACAAGCAGAACTTCAGCGGTTTTTTTCATGTTAGGTAATTTCTTGGCTCTTATTCGAGCCTTGTTGTGTCGTGTATAGTAAAACCAATAATTATTTACGCACTGCGGTAAGTTCGGTTTCCTAATCGAACCGGTATTTGTCCGGTCCCGTAGGTGCGGTTAGAAAGGGATCTCTATGGCCTTCGCTAATCGCTCAGTTGATCACACCTACCGAAATATGTGTAAATATGAATCGAATTGACTATAGATTGCCTTCAAGGTCTGTCAGTAGATAGATTGTGAAACTTTCAGTCTTTGCGGAAGTCCAAGCAACCGATGGCAGTCTGGATTCTATGAAGCTTATAAAATTAATTCGGTAATTTCTTGGCGGTGCCCGGCGCGGTTGGAAACCGCGCCTACCGGGCCTGGGGGAAATATAGAATTACCGAAGTATTTTCTTAAACTATATTCAATCTAGACTAGGCGTGTAACAACGGTGCGTCAATTTAGAAGTCAAGGGCAGAATCTGTGTTGGATCCATCAAGGATCGAAACGCCGCCGCTACGAAACAGTCGTACCGAAAAACTCTAGGGATTTGGCGGTGAGGTAACGATTAATATCTCTAGTGTCTCGTCACCCGTGTTTTTGATGCCATGCTCGCACCAAGGCGGCAGGTGAATGAACATGCCGGATTCTACCTCTACTTCCTCGCCCGCCAACGTCATTATACCTTTTCCGCGGAGTATGGCGTAGCATTCCTCCGGGTAGTGCGATGTGCCGGGTCCCAACTCTACATGAGGCGGAACGTAAAACATGACGACGCTCATGTTCTGCGCGGGCGCTTTTGGATTGCTGGGATGAAGAATCCGTACACCGATGCCGTTGCAGTTAGGGTATGTGACAGGCATTCCATCGCGAACGGTGACGATGTTTGGTAACACTTTCTCATTCGGTTTTGGAATTGGGGGATCCGTATCGTAACCTTTATATTTCTCGATTTTTGCCATATTTCTATCTTCCTATTTGGACAAATGGTTAACTACATTCCTATAATTATAGCAGAAAGATTGCTACCACCACTTCAAAAAATTGTAGGTGGGAGTTTGGAATACCACACCGAACAGCGCCCAAAATCCGCCGACTACGAAATCGCCAAGAATCATGCCGTAGAACAGCGGCAAAATTCGGCGGTGCAGCCTTAATCCGCCGTGTTTCAGAACCAGTAGTTTGACCAACCAGGCGAGAAAAAACATTGACCACAAACCGCGCATCCCGTAGGTACTAGACACGGCATAGCCTGCGGGATGGAAGGGCCACCAAATGAAACGGAGTCGCATCGCCATCAAGAAAAGGCCAAATAGAAGACCGTAAGTAAAGAAACCGATCCCGGCGAAATCTGTCGATTTTGAGTAGGTAAGCCAGCCACTCAATCGTAGGAAGGGTTCGCTACCGCTCCAAGCGCTTCCAAACCTGTAGGACGCGTCAAGAATCGCCCAGAATGCGACGATTGTACCAAAGATTATCGCAACTAGCATGGCGATAAGAATACCACGCTGCTTCATGTGTGCACGCTCTGCCAGCTTGAATCCTTCAAGTTGGTGAGGCATGACATCACTGTAATGTGCGCGTGTCAGAAACCAGAAGAAGGACATCACGGTCAAGCTGCTCGCCCCAATTTTCCTTGTCCCAACGGCGTCTACCATTAAATATTCGGGTCCTGCAAAGTGGAGGTCGTGGATTGGTGACCCGACCTCGGCGCGAATTCGCGTAATCCCAATCTCGGTCATCAAGAACAGCGCGAAGAAGACAGCCGCTGCCCACATCGACATGCCCGCATACCAACAGAATACAGTGAGGAAGGCGAAACCCAAGATAAGCCCGATCACCGCGGTACGGTATCTTAGCGGCTCGGTTGTGTCTTCGTTGAAGTTGGTCCGAAGGTCTGCATTCCACGCTGACTTGAAGAAGCGTATCAAATGACGTCTTCCCATCCACGATGCGATAACAAAAAGCGCAATGTACGCCCCCATGCTTTGCTCGGGAAACTCAGGCCGCTCTCTCCAGCCCAAAGCGCTTGCAGAAATCAACTGAACCTTCCAGAAAAAGAAGAAGAACCAGCAGGAAAAAGCGATGTCCAGCGGAATGAGAAAAACAAGCCCCAAGATGAAGGGTCGAATCAGGAGCGCAGTCTTTCCCAGTGCGTTCCACGGTTTGGTGGTAAAGTAAACGGCTAGATCAAATGGCGGTGTGTTACGGAGATAGGGGACGTTGGGAAAAAAGAAACTCAATCCATTGACGATTCCGATGAGTCCGACAATGGAAAAACTCAGCCAAAACAGCTTGCTGCTAAACAACCTAGTCCCCGACTTTGTCATCTCAAATGGCAGTTGGGCAATCGGGTATGTCAACTTCTCTCTGTCCGTCCACTGTTTGCGGATGATGATGTTTATACAAAGCATGACAAACATGAGTAGGACGACGAATGCAGACCATGCGAGAACCGGCATAAGCCAGGCTTCAATATTTCGCGGCAAATACAACGTTGGCTCACCCTTCTTGACACCTCTGACATATCCTTCAAGCGCTCGCTCGTCGTTGATAGCTAGCCATTGCGGGATGTGCCGCCAGAACAGGTCGTGCCAGTCGTTCTCCGCCGTGGCTAGTGCCAAGGGAGCCGCCATCGTCGGTGGCAGAATCTGTAACATGCTATGACCGACGAGAGCGGAAGACAAACTCAACATCACATAGATAGTGAGCAGTTCTCCTTGGTTGAAAGCCAAATTCGGAGAAAGTTTTCGTAACGGAATATTCAGCAATATCAGGATTAGGATATTGCACACAACGTTGAAGAAGAGAGCGATTAACGTCGAGTGGGCGGAGTAGTAGACCGCTTCCATCTGCATTATCCAGACAGCATTCAACGGGATGAGGATGAGACCTATGATGACCGATCGCCATGTAACGCTTATCCTTTGGTTTGATGAGTCAACGGTCATACCGTACGTTTTCCTCTTCCATCAGTCGGTCATAGGTGAGTGAACGATGGGTTCATTCCCGCCGATTATATCACATAGACACGGAATTCTGTTCAAAGAATTGTTGGTAACACAAGACAGTAGTTACCGGTTACAGTCATTATTATTCATATTTGCACACGGGTAAATATGCTATATTTCGCACTGCTGTAGGAGCGATCTCCGAATCGCGACCTCATTCGCGAGAAATAATACTCCGAACAGAAGATTCGCAATCTATTGTGCCGCTCGAACTGCGCAAGTTCTAAATGTATTATTCTTAATTGCAATAATTATTAAGTGGTTCTTGATGAAATATTCGATGGTTGGTGCGCAACGGACGCGTAAAAAAGTGCTAATGCGAGAATTGTCTTATGGATGACCAATTGCGTGATTTACACGGGCACGATTCTGCAAAGGGTTTTTCTTGATTTGGGACGCACAACGTGCTAAAATGGATTGCCATGGGTTTTTTGAGGTACTCACGCTGACAAAGGAGGATGAGCACATGAAGTCTTTATTTCTGGGCATAATGGTTGCTTCCTTTACCACTCTGTTTGCTTGGAACGCGGATGCAATACAGGAGGAGTCACTCGTTCTTTATCTTCCCTTTGACGAAGGAGAGGGTACGAACACGAGGGACCTAAGTCTGAACGGTCACACGACGACCTTGGTGGGTAAGGGCGTCAAATGGGTGAACGGCGGGAAGTTTGCCAACGCACTGGAATTCACCGGATTCAAGGGGCACGTCGAAGTTGCAGACCACGACAACTTGTCTCTGGATATTGGGGATAAAGGAAGTTTTACAATCATGGCATGGATATTCCCGAAGGTTATTAACAAAGAGTTCTACTCCATAATTGACAAGACCTACTTTAAGGAGGGAGGGCTCGTCTGGGACAACACGCCGACATATCGGCTCTCTATAACCAACAAAAACCAACTGGCTTTCCAATCTAGAGCCGAAAATGCCACGGGAAACGGACCGGAAATTCAGCCGAATAAATGGTACCATGTCGCCGGAGTGCAGGATGATAGGAGGTCCAATAAACGTGTGCTCTACGTGAATGGTGAGGCTGCGGAGGAAATTGATCTCGTACCCAAAGTGGATGCGAAGGAGACAGGGTTGAAGATTGGCGGAAGAAACTGGGTCGGCGGCGGCGTTCAACAGTGGTTCAAGGGCATTATTGATGAAGTCGCCCTCTACAGCACCGCTTTGACCGAGGGCGAAATTAAGCGTGCAATGCGGGGATCGCTAAAACGATTTTACGCCGTGGAAGCGTCCGGAAAGATTGCCGTGACGTGGGGGGAAATTAAGGCTGGAGATTGAGATGATGGTCGGTATAGACGTCGTGATTACGTAGTGTACTCACCTGATATCAGCAGAAGTCACCCTTACGGTGTTGGAGCGTAATGAGTCCTGAGTTTTCCCCAGGTTGTTGTAAGTTTTCCTCTTGATTCGACCTGCATTGCCGCCTCCACACCTTTGGAGAGGGCGCGAATTTCGTCCGTGTCTAAAGCTTTCTTAAATATGACTATCTCGTCTAGCATTCCCTTAAAATTGCGGCCTGCGCAGCAGGCACTGTGGCCAAAGAGAAAATTTGCTTGGCTGTCATCCACTCGGTCGTCGGAGATTTTATATTCAACTGTTTTCTTTCCGTTCAAATAGTGCTTGATGGTCTTGGTATCGCGTATAACAACAAAATGACTCCACTCTCCGTCGGGGAGCTTGGTTGAAGGGCGATTCGCCCAAGGTCCTCCCTGCCACGTGTCATTGATTTTCATCCCAAAGTAAAAGTTGTTATGCTCGCCCCCCCGTTGTTCGATCTCATACCCACCGGGTTTACCGTGATTACCCAGCATGTCGGCATGTGCGTTCTGAGGGGCGCCCGGATTCACCCACACCGAGATGCTATGGCTCGTCCCGAACTCGCCCACGTTTAACGGGTCATTGACCTCTACGTACCGGGACTGCCCATCAAATTGAATCGCTTTTCCAAACTTGCCGTTAACCCATTGGGGACCGTTAATTAGTTCTCCATCAAGTCCCTTTCCAGCCATTTCCTTGGCATTTTTTCCTCGCCCCTCGTCAAAGAGCCAGATTCCAACGGTGTCTTCAACTTTTATTTGTGCCGGGATCTCGAAGGCGAACAACACGCCAATCCCAATCAAACTATGCCAAATAAGCTGAATTTTCAATTTCATGCGGTAGTCCTCAAGCATTCCGAAACGGAGGGAACGACGCTATGCGTTTTCGGATTTTACAGAAAAAGAAGGGAGCGCGCAACGCATCATCTTAACATCAAGATATGAAAAAAGGGATGGCCCAATGTTGCCATTAAGAGCCATCCCCAATTTGAATCCAATGCACTTTACCTCAAGGGATGTGGCTCCCTTGTAGAAAGCGTTTCGTTAATTATACTGGGACTTGAGCTGTCCCCATGTGGTGGTCATTTTACCGGCGCTATCAACCGAAGTAGCATTTATCAATCCGCCGGCAAGAGCAGCGACATCTGCTTCGGTTAGCGCAACCGTAAATATGGCAGCCTCATCCAACGTGCCGGTGATAATTCTACCGTCCCCGCAACAGGCGCTGTTGCCGATGAAGAAATTGGATTCGGTGGTGTCCTCAACCACATCAGGATCAATCCCATATTCAATGGTTTGATCGCCGTTCAGATAGTGCTTCACGGTGTCGCCGTCACGTGTGACGACGAGATGTTCCCATACGCCATCGACGAGTTGCGTTGAGGGGCGTTCCGCCCAAGGTCCGCCTTGCCATGCGTCGTTGATTTTCATGCCAAAGTAGAACTTGTTGTGTTCCTCACCCCGTTGTTCAATCTCATACCCGCCGGGCTTTCCGTGGTTGCCGATCATGTCGGCGTGAGGATTTTGTTGTGCGGCAAGATTTGCCCAAATGGAAATACTGTGGCTTGTGCCGAACTCGCCTACATTCATAGGGTTGTTCAACTCAACGACAGATGTCAGGCCGTCAAACTGGAGCGCAGTGCCGAATTTTCCGTCGACCCATTGGACATCATTCAACAGTTCTCCATCACTGCCGTTCCCGCTAGAATCTCCAGCTACTTTGCCCTCGCCCTCGTCAAAGAGGTAAATCCCCAAGGCATTGGAAAGGTCAACCTGTGCTGTACTGTTCGTTGCCATCAACGCAGACATGCCGATTAAGCATGCGCATATTAAAAGAAATCCCGCTTTCATGTGTCTACTCCTTTTCGATTTGATCCGTTGCATTTCAAAGAGGATTGCCAATTCTGTGTGCAACGCACAGATAGGCAGTTAACACATGCGTCTTGAAACATGCGTCTAGTTTACACAAAAACCAAATCTGATGCAAGAAAAAAATGTGAAGGTTACGAAACACCTGCCAGTGCGAAGGCAAGACACGTGGCTCGTGAATGAGGCGCCGATTAAAAAGCCTTTATAGTCATTTAAGTAGTCAGCTGAAGAATCTAACGGCCCATATAATCGGGCGCTACATTGTCACGCAAACTATATGAAGTTTGATTTTATAAATCAGTAATTCCGATTTTGCCCGGGTCCGGTAGGTGCGGATTCTAACCGCACCGGACGTCGCCAAACAATTACCGAATTAATTGCCTAAACTTCATTCAGTTTGCGCATTCCACAATTTCACAGATTGCGCTGCAGAAGAGTGTCATGACTCGAATGGATGTGTTGCAAATGACTATATATCCAAGAGACGCGGGGTAGCGGCTTTCGAGTGAACCAGCGCCAAGCGTTCGTGAAGCTGAGAGAGATGCCGAATCCGCTCCGGCGTAGCCGTGTCAAGCATTATGTCGGTGTACATGCTGAAGTTGGAATACATGTTGTTCTTAGCGTTCCCCGTAAATTTTCCGCCAATTCGGATTCCGCGTGGCAGAGTGCCGTGGTGGCGAAGGTATTCGTCTATACGCGCCAATTCAGCTTCTGTTTTGCCGCGCTTGTGCAAATTCATGGTGAACATACGTCTGCGAGTGGCACCGCCGAACGAGGCGTGGAAGGTGCTGTGGTTGAAGACTACAAGATCGCCCGGGTTTGTTTCCAGCGCAACATTGCCGGGAATCTCTGATGGATGCACACTCCATGACGCTTCGGAATCTCGGGGTTGCAATCCTTCGGTTCGCCATGCGGAGTCGGGACGGTGGCTGCCGGGAAGTACGCGCAAGCAACCGGTATCGCGGGTCAGAGGGTCGAGGTAGAATGCCAGCTTGATGGCAAACAGATCGGGATAATTTCCGTCCGGGTGCCAACCGGTGTTGCCAACGTAGAAGTTGGCGTCACCGCCGGCGTAATTGAAGTCATCACCCAGAATTGCGGATGCGATACCGAGAATGCGCGCGTCATCAAGCAGTGTGCAGAGACGTTCGCTGTGATCGATCGCCGGGACAGTTCCAGTGTGCTTCGACCCATCGTGGTCGCCGCCGTGGGCTTGAACGACTTGTTCAAACTCATTGGTAATCCAAGCTATTTCGTCAGGGGAAAAGAGTTTGCGAAAAGCCACAAAGCCGAAGGTGTGCAAGTGGTTGAGTTGTTGCTCCGTCGGTTGCATGAGGATCCTCCTTTCAAGGTGTAAGGGTTTTGGCGTGATTTAGCCGCATGAACCTGAAACTATGGCGCGCGTTACATATTTGGTTGGGACATAGACAATTGAACGTCTAAATGCTCGTTGCAGGAGCGATCTCACAATCGCGACCGCCTATTCTCGGTAGGACAAGATGCTTGTCTACCGCAGCAGGCCTCCGTTTTTTGCGTAAGTCGGAGTGCTGTAGCCTTCTCGAAATATCATCGAGCACTAGTCAGTCCCAAAGGTCAAGCCCTAGCAGCCTTCGTCCTAACCAAGTGAGATTGGGCGGTCCGTAATTCGCCGCCTCCCAACCGCGTGGGTCAAGCGTATATGGACCTTCTCCTAATGCTCGGCGTTCTTTCCAAAGCGTAATGCGTTCTTCACGCCGCTTCTCGTCCATCGGGTCGGGGGCGGGATAGAAGTTCATATATTGCGCGAATCGCGGTTTGTCGGAGGTGTTTGCCCCATTTCCGTGGGGAAGTGCTTGATGCCAAACTAGCATCGATCCTGCTTTACCGGGGATTGGGGCAAATTTACCGGTTGTTAACTCCGGAATGCGGGGGTTTTCTTCGTCGATAAGCGATTTGTGTGCCCCTGGCAAACAGACGAATGACCCCTGATTGGCGTCCGTGTCCGTTAAATAGAGCACGCCTTGTGTTCCAAATGGAATCGGTAATTTTGATGTGTCGGCATCCCAGTGACACCCCGACGCGCGCGCCCAGTCCGGATGATCAGGATGCCGTGGTGGTTTCATATTTACCCGGTCAATATGCACCCAAAGTCGATCGGTGCCATAAACCTCGCTGTATAGCTGATGAATCCGTGGATGCTGGTAGGCATGCCACATAGCTTGATGCCAATACATGCTCACCATACCAACGCCCGGACGTTCCGGCGGTTTGTGAGGTAAGCGATACCAATCGTCCGGTTCGCTCGGATCCATCTCCAAGAAAGCCCAAATTGCATCGACAACCGCGTTGCAAAGGTCAATTGGTACAGCATTCTCTACGACCATGTAGCCGTGTTCATTGAAGTGGTCGTGATGTGCTCGCGAAAGGATGGGCATTTTGGGCGTCTATCGAATTCAGGGGTCAGAAAAATCTCAAAGTGCACGAAAAGAAAACATCAAAAGGCTGGTGGACAGTGCCCATCCTACAAAACTCCGTTCAATTTTGGCAAAAGTTAGTAGTTGACGTTCCAAACATTCTCACAATCCGGCACGAAGAACGAAAAATAGACAAATTGACGTCGACCGCTGCCGTTGTATTCGCGCACGCTGTGGTAGGCATCGTTGCTATTCATACCGAGCACCAGTCTGCCCGCTTTTGGCTCAATCGCGCTTAGGAGTTGAATGTCGGCTGGATCGGGATAGCGCGGATAATCGCGCACATCACAACTTCCCTGTGACGCCCAAAAACAAGTTTGTCCCCCTTCTTCCGGCGCGACATCATTAAAAAAAAGCACGCCAAAAAGGATTTTATACCGGTTATCCGAATGTACCTTTACATCATAGCCATGCTTTGCGATTGATAGGTGGAAATCCGGTGCAATCGTGAGTTGAGTTTGCTCGTTAACGAAATCTTTCTTCTTAATGGATAACTGCGCGTCGGACTTGAAAGTGAGGTTGGTCGAGACTATTCCTTTGTGCCTAAAGGCGTCAAGATTTGCAAGAATGCACTGATTGAAGATTTCTTCGTCTCGCATCTTCAGCCAAAGTTCGTAGAGATTCGGACAGATGTGTAGTATGTTGTTGAACGTCTGTGAGGCGCTATCTTCTTCGTAGGGACGATCGGAATCGGGTATTCCTTTGCCGTCGGGAATGAATGGCAAGTTATTCGAGAAATTAGCCCTTGAGTTGTCGATTAGGAACGGTTCCATTATATCTTTGACCACATTGGACGAGAGTTCGTCAGAGATACATGCGGCGAAGGTGCGGTCAAGGAAGTCGTCAAGCGTTACAAAAGACGGGAATCCGGGGTTTGTCGCTGGAAACTTGACCTTCATGGATGTCATCAGTTTAAGCTATATATTGTCGTCCGGTAGAGGCCGCGGCGGAGCCGCAGTCGGGTGGACATGCGCCACGCGATGGTGTAATTGTGAGAGATTGCGCCGCCGCTCTGGCGTCGCAGTGTCAATCATCAGATCGGTGTACATGCTGAAGTCCGAATACATGCTTCCCGGTTTGAGTCCCGTAAACTTGCCGCCGATTCGAATGCCCCGCGGAATCGTGCCGTGATGACCGATATACTGATCGATGCGCGCCAAATCCGCATCGGTCTTGCCGCGCTTGTGCAGATTCATGGAAAACTGTCTCCGTCGATTGCCGCCGCCGAAAGAGGCGTGGAAGATACTGTGGTTGAAGACCACGAGATCTCCGGGATTCGTCTCTATCGCAGCATTGCCCGGTATCTCCCACGGATCGATACGCCATTTCTCTCGTGCATTCCCAGGGTGCATATTTGCGTGTCGCCAATAGGATTCGGGCAGATGACTACCGGGGAGAAGGCGCAAACAGCCGGTGTCACGGGTGAGTGGGTCCAGATAAAAGGCAAACTTGATGGCAAAAAGATCGGCATAATTCCCATCGGGGTGCCAATTCGTATCGCCAACCCAAAAGTCGCCGTCACCACCGGCATAATTAAAGTCGTCGCCTAGAATGGCGCCCGCAATTCCCAAAATGCGCGCGTCATCAAGCAGTGTACAAAGTTGCTCGCTGTGATCTAGCATCGGGACAATTTGGGTATGCTTGGAACCGTCATGCTGGGCGCCGTGAATCTGAAGGACCTGCTCGAACTCATCGGTAATCCACCCCACTTCGCCCGGACAGAGAAGCGCAGCAAAAAGTAGGAACCCGAATGTGTGAAAATGATTGAGTTGCTGCTCTTTCAGTTGCATATGTAATTTCCTATCCGGTCTAACTCTCCGCCTTATACGTGATGACAGCCGCGCTTGGCTTATCGTGTATCGTGACTATCAATCCATTGCCCGTTAGTTCGGCGCCGGTCTTTGTCGTGGATTGGGCGTCCCCATCTATTGCCAGTGAATACCGGGCCTCCGGGTCTAGCCCACCCAGCTTATATTGACAACTCAGAATGTCGCTCTCTGATCGACGGAATGCTTGGACGAATCCCTCTCCAAGATCCGGACGGTGAAACTGCCATGCCATCCAGTCCTGCTCGGATAGACTATAGGGCGTTAAGGGATAATAATCGCCGTAGAAACAGTGCCGCAGCGACTTGTATTCGTTCATTAATTTCGCCGCGAGCTTCGTGTCGAAGGCTCCTTCCGGGAGAGGATTCGAGGCGTCGGCAAAGAAATTGGCTGTGACAGCTTCGAAAGTTACGCGCAAGCCCGGGCTGTAGGCGCTTCGAAGAGCGTATAGAGACATATCGCGGCAGCAGCCGCTGGTTAACGGCCCCCACAACGACAGCCCATATGTTTGTCCCTGCATTCCCGTCGGATTGAACAGGTTTTCCGGCTCGTGGATGCCGCCGCATTGGTAATCGCTGCGGTGCAAACAAAAGCAGCGTCCGATACTCTCAATATCGATGTTCATGCCGCCGCCGCCGCAAATGTCAAACAGAAGATTTGGGAATCGATCCAGCAACGCGTCCCAGAATTCGTAATTCCCCTCAACACAGCGAGCCCAATTGATGCCGACGCGGTCCGGTGCGGGATCCGGAAGTGGGTAGTTTCGTGTATCTTGACGGAAGATATCAATGCCCCATTCGTCCACAAGTTTTGAGAAATAATCGACCATCCACCGATTGATCATCGGGTTGCCGTAATCCCATCCCGGATGCTCCTCGGTCAGAAGCTCGGGGTGGTGTTGCCTTACTCTATCGGGATTGACGAAAAATTGCGGCCCGCCGAACCAAAGTAGATATTTGATGCCTTTGCCGTGTGCATGGTCCGAGATGGCACGGATACCGTTAGGAATCATCTCTTCGTTAATGGCGCTGTCGTTTAGAATTTGCTTTGATTCTTCCTCTGTTGGCGGTCGGTGCCACCCGATATCCATCCAATAGTATTCAATAGGGAGACTGTTGTCCAAATGCCAGTCGATCATGGCGATATTCTGCTCTTCGGTGTGCCACTGAGCGGCAGCACCCATAGGGACGTGCATCAACTCTCCTTCAGACCGGCGACAGTAATGGTCGAACAGCAGTCTTCGCCATATGTTGTGCCCGCGAAGCCGGTCATTGCTCCAGAGCATGACGAGCATTCTCGGCATCCGTATCATCTCTCCAGGATGCAGACGAAAGTGCGTCTCGCTCATGCCGGCCTGGACGGAAAGGGACAGATCATCATCTCGCTCAAAATCTGCTTTCCACGGACCCGTCCAGCCGACCGCCGCAATCATGCCGCCGTGATCCCATTCGATGTTGAAGAACGGCAGATGTGTGACGGAGGAGTAACCGCCGATGCTGAGGTGTTGGCCGGCGCCAAGTTCGGCATCTAACGGCTGAAACGCCGTAATTTCGGGCGGTGAACCTTCGGCGTAGTGCACGACGAACTCTTGTGACTCCGTTTCAAGCTCTTTTGGCTCAAAGCGTCCCGCCATCTCATTCCACCTCTCCTCGACGATAGGTTCTCCAGGCGCTTTACGTAAAAGCGTAATGTCCAGCGTCTTAACATTCTCCACGATTGACGTGTCACTATCCCCGACATTGCGGAAATATGCAATCCATTCCACGGCAGGATAGTCATTGTATTCGATGGCTTCAAGTTGTACCTGCAGGCTTGTCCGGGGATCAGAGTAGGTCAACCGGTGCTGCAACCGGCGCTCGTCCAGTCTTTCACTAGATTGCTCGAGCGTCCATGATTTAAACAATTCGCAAGACGGTTGGCCATCGTAAGTAAATGAGATCGGCGGGGATGGTGTGTCGGAGGTGAACCTCGTCATGGCCCACGTACGGGCAGAATCTTTCTCCTCAACGGATGGAGCCACGATATGTGCGAGTTGAACTAAAGTCGCTGCGAAACATACGGAGTTCATACGCTGCTCCCAAGCTTCATAGTAAAACCAATAATTGTTTATAAATCGCGGTAGATTTGGTTTCCTAACCGAACCGGCATGTATCTAGTCTCGTAGGTGCAGTTAGAAAAAAATCTGTATCGCCTTCGCTATCCGCTCAATTGATCGCCTATCGAAAAATGTGTAAATATGAATGGAATTAACTATAATATGCTGTCCTACTTGAGCGCCCGGTATCTGATTACCACAGCGCCGGGCTGCTCCGCAATATCAATGATTAGCCCGTCATTCATCAATTCGCTTCCCGTCAAGCACGTAGTGCCGGGAATGTCAAAATTGGTCAACTCATAACGAGTGTCCTGTTCTAGAGCATGAAGCTGATACTGGCAGGTAAGGATGTTGCTTTGAGTCCGGCGAAAGGCTTGCACAATGCCTTCCCCTAGATCGGGGCGATCGAATTGCCACGCCATCCAAGCGTCCTCGTCAAGGTTGTACCGGCAGAGTGGATAGTAATCACCGTAAAAGCAATGACGGATAGAAAGGTACTCCTCCGATAGCTTGCGCGCGAGTCCGACATCGAACTCCTCTTCCGACGGTGCGGACGGTGGAGTGGCGAAGAAACTCTCAACGACAACCTCAAAGGTGATCCGCAATCCGGCGCTGTAAGCGCTTCTGAAGGCGTAGGTGCTCAATTGGCGAACACATCCACTGGTCAGCGGCGCCCACGACGTTATTCCGTGGGTCTGCCCTTGCATTCCGGTGGGGTTGAACACATTCTCGGGTTCGTGGATGCCGCCGCACTGGTAGTCGCAACGGTGGAGAAAGACGCTGCGTTGGACCGTCTCAAGGTCCATGTTCACGGCGCCGCCGCCACAACAATCGATGACAAGGCTGGGGAAGCGTTCTAACAGCGCATCCCAAAACGTATAAAATCCTTCTGCGGACCTCGCCCAATTGATGCCTCGTCGATTATCATCAATGTCCGGGGGAGGAGTGCTGCGCGAGTCCCATCGAAAGATGTCGATACCTAGGTTTTCAATCTGATTTCCGTAGTGATCAATCATCCACTTATTAATCATGGGGTTGCCATTGTCGTTACCGGGATATTCATCCGACAGCAGTTCGGGGCGGTACTTCCGAACGCGCTCAAGATAGGGATAGATTGCCTGAAATCGACAACGTTCATCGCCGCCAAACCAGAGCAAATACTTGACACCACGCTTATGCGCAGCGTCGGACACTGCCTGAATACCGTTGGGAAACAGTTCTTCATTGACGACATCATCGGCAAGGTGTTCGAATGCTTCTTCTTCCGTTGGCGCCCTCTGCCATCCGATATCCATCCAAAAGTCTTCGATTGGCATTCCGTTGTCGAGATGCCAGTTAATGATTGCAATGTTCTGTTCCTCGTTGTGCCACTGGGTTGCGGCGCCGAATGGCATTTTGACCAGCTCGCCATCGGGTCGAGGCGAGTAGTAGTCGAGCAATAGCCTACGCCAGCGATTTTGAGCGCGAAGCCGATCTTGACTCCAGAACAACATGAGCACACGGGGTATGCGGATACGTTCACCCGGTCGCAGAGATAGATGCGCGCCTCTCATCGCGTCCGCCTGCCAAGGTGCTACCCATTCGGTCATTGCCACGTTAACGTTCAGCGATCGTTCCTGATCACGAACAAAATCTGCACGCCATGGCGCTGTCCACCCTATACCGGCTATAACTCCTTCATTGGGCCATTCGACGTTGAAGAAGGGCAGATCGGGCTGAGACGAAACGCCGCCGATAGTCAACTCTTGCCCTGGCCCCAACTCATCGTCGTGTGGCTGGAATGCCCAGAAGGAATGTACACCCCCAGTGGCGTGATGAACGACGAATTCACCGGGTTCTCTGTGCATGGCGACGGTTTCGGCTTCTCCCTTCCACTCAATCCATCGCTTGACGTAAGTTGGTTCGCCGGGGCCGGGACGGTTGAATGACACGTCCATTGCCAAGATGTCTTCGATAATCGGAGTGTCCCGATCACCGTTATTTTGGAAATACACAATCCACTCGACCGCGGGATAATCGGCGTAGATAATGGCTTCACACCGAACCTGAAGGCCCGTATGCGGGTCGTCATAGGTCAGACTATGCTGCGTCCGCCCCTCGTCCAGCTCCATCTCTTCCCGCTTCAGATCCCACGTCCATTTTGCTTGGTCCGCCGACGGAAGAAAGTCGCGCGAAGATGCGCCATCATACGTAAAGGAGAAGGGAAGGTTTGGAACTAGCCCATCAATTGAACCGGCTATCCAGTTCCGGGCTGTTTGAGTTTCCTCTGGCGTTGCAGAGCGTGTGTCAGCCATTTGAACCAATACTCCTATTCCGATGCAAGTATATCGTTCTTAAGGTACGGTAGCGCCATAGATTTTGAATTCCTGTTTCCAGTGCCATGCGATGAATTTCTCTGATTCCAACGGCCGTGCGATCCGCGCTTTCTGCGAAACAGAATTGTTATCACTCACAACTTTCTAGAGTGTCGGCAATTCACGCGGAATCGTGTCGTCTGGATGCACTACAGCATGGCGTTCATGGAACTGCGTCATGTGTCTCAGGCGTTCGGGGGTGGCAGTGTCAATCGTGAGATCGGTGTACATTCCACCAATTTTGAATCCATGAGCAGTCGGGCAGTTCCTGGCGAGATATGCGTCTATACGCGCGATTTCCGCCTCGGTCTTGCCGCCTTTAGTTAGGTTCAGCGTGAACATACGCCGGCGAGTTCCCCCGCCGAAGGAGGCGTGGAAGATGGTGTGATTAAAGAAAACCAGATCGCCCGGACTGGTTTCTATCGCAACACTCCCGGGAATGTCAGCAGGCGAAAGCCCCCAGACGTCTTCTGCGTCGTTAAGATTAATGTGATCGCGATCGTTTCTCCAGTCCGCATCCAGATTCCTATGCCAGTATGAGTCGAGTCGATGACTCCCTGGAATGACGCGGAGGCAGCCGGTGTCGGCAGTCATTGGGTCAAGGTAAAAAGTCATCTTAATCGCAAAGAGTTCGGGCCAACTTGCGTCGGGATGCCAACGGGTGTGGCCTACGTAGTAGTTTGCATCGCCAGCGCCGTAATTAAAGTCCTCTCCAAGAATGCCGGAGGCAATCCCGAGGATTCGATGGTCATCAAGCAGTGTACAGAGTTTTTCGCTGTAACCGTAGGAGGGGACGATCATGGTACGCCTTGAGCCATCATGAGCATTCCCGCCGGCGTGGTTCTGAAGGACGTTCTCGTACTCCTCAATGATCCAAGCCATCTCCTCGGGACTAAAGAGTTGGGGAATCATCAAGTAGCCAAAATTTTGAAAAAAGTTGAGTTGTTGGTCGGTCAATTTCATGTGAGGACCCTCTTGTGGCGGTTATGAGTCAATGGATCGGTGAAGGAATTTGACTGTGATTTCGGAGCTGAATACGGCTATGATAAATTCTTTCACACCTATGACTTGATGTCAAGAGGAATCGGCGTGTATCGCGTTCTGGGAGAAAGTCAGAAACCGAATCTTTGAAGAATGTCTCAATAAAAACTGTAGACAGAGGAGCGGAGGACGAGACTAACCATGGGCCAAAAACAGCCGAGCAGGGCTTCGCCGAGAACCAAACCAACAAAAAAGGGAATCGCGTGACGGTAAGCTTTGACCCCGCCGTGTTTGAGTATTATCCACTTGGCGGTCATGGCAATTACTAGCGGTAGCCAGAGCACGTTGATGATTAGGGTGCCGGGGGCAACGCCGATGACGTATCCTGCCGGGTGAAGCGGACACCAGACGAATCTCGATCGGAGAAGCATGATGCCCAGATTGAAGACAAATGCCAGCCCGAGGATAGACATTGCAAACCAATCTGTGGATTTCGGATTAACCAGCCACGCGGAAAGGAAGTTGTACGCTTCCGTTCCACCGGAGTGAATCTGCTCGGATCCGGAGACGATTCCTTCGTCGTAGACAGCATAAGGAAAAAGGATTAACGTGGATACGACGCCTACTACGCTGGCAATCACCAAGGCGGCGAACATCGTTCGCGTGCGCATGCCGGTGAGTTCCGCCAGTTTAAAGGCTTCGAGCTGATCGGGCATCGGATGAGTGCGAAATGAGGCGTAGCTTGCCCCGCTGAGCCAGTTCATCAGGGAGAGCATCGTTAAATTGCCTGGCCGCAGCCGTTGAGTGCCGATCATGGCAATCATCAGATATTGGGGAGTAGCGTAGCCGATGGCGTGAATCGGGGGACCCAACTCCGCACGCATTCGAGTGACGCCGACGACAATCAGTAGATAGATGGCGATAAAGAGCGCATACCCCCAAATTGACATGCCGCCTTTCACGCAGATGAGCATCAGCAGAATTACGCATAGACCGAATGTCACGACCGCGGTTCGATACGAAATGGGTTCGCCGGAGTCGTCTTCCCGGCTGGGATGAACTATGCTGGACAAGACCCGTAGAAGGTGCTTCCTACCGGTCCAACATGCCACGCTGAGCAGGGCAAACAGTGCGCCTGCGCCCTGTTCACCCAGAAACGGGTATCCTGGCAAGGATGCGACGCCGACCATGCTACCAGCCAGCATCTGCGCCTTTGCCATGAAATAGAAAAATACACAGGAAAACGACAAGTCTAGCGGAAGGATAAATGCGAGACCGATGAGGTAAGGATGAAAACGAAGCGGCATACTGCCCATCGCGTTCCACGGTTTCTGAGTGAAGTGGACATTGAGATCATATTTTTTCACTGGAATCGAGGGAAGCGTAGGAAAGAAATACTCAAGACCGTTTAGCACATTGATACCCGCGGCAATCCCAAAACCTATCCATAAGAGTCGATTCCGAAAAATGGCGCCTGACCGGGAACTAACTTCAAGGGGGATTCGGATGATGGGATATGCCAGCTTCTCGTTTTCCACCCACTGCTTTCTGATCATTATCGTCAGACAAAAGAACATTGCTATCAGCAGCAGGATAACGACTGACCACGACAGGATGGGAACTGCCCAGTGCCGCCAATAACCGCCGCTGAAGAATCCGACCTCTCCTTCGTAAAAATCCTTGACCAGTCCGGCGTCGGCGATAACAAGCCACGGTGGAAGATGCCGAAACAGTAACGCCTCCCAGTCGTTTTCAGGCGTGGAAAACCGGTGGGCGTAGGACATTACACCCATCAACCTGGGCATTGAGTCGTGCCCTGAGAACGCGCTGCCCACGGCAAGCATACCGTAGATGAGAAGCAAATCTCGCTGACCTAGAGCTGCGCTCGGAGCGATGGCGCGCACCCCCATATTTAACCACGTGATCATCAGAATAGCGAACAGGATGTTGACTGAAAGCGCAACAGTCGTCAGATGGGCTGTGTGCCAAATCATCTCAATGTAGGCAAGCCAGTAACTGTTGGCAATAATCAGCAGTGCGCCGATTAGGATAGCTTTCTTCGCGACAGAGGTTGGAGGCGATTTTTTCACGTTATTCGGAGGTCATGGTGGAATGGATTGGAACGACGAAGAAAATTCGTGCGAGAGACGAGCAAAATGTGCAAGAAACGGGTATCAGTGTTTAGTGACTGATTACAGGCGATTCCAGATAGGTGATGCGTAAGACAAGCAGCCGTTGGAAGACGACGCGGAATCAGGAGGGTAGAGCCTTTTCTACTGACTCTTAAATACTGGCATCACTTTTGAGCCGAAGCGTTCGAGTTGCTCCAGAATGACATTCTGGGGCATCCCAATCGCGTTGTTGAGAGTTATCTGCTCGAGACCGGGAAGTCGTTTCTGAACGTCCATCAATTTCTCGATAATTAGCTCTGGAGGACCGCATAGCCAAGCTCCGGCTTTGACGGCGTCTTTTAGCGTAGGTAGGCCAGCGTTTTTTACCCGCAGCGGATCCGCTGTGGCGGCGATCTGTTCATCGGTCAAGCCGCGTACAAACCCGAGCGGAGCGAACATCTTTACGTTCTCTTCAAAATACTTGGTTGCCTCATTCATTGCTTGCTCTTCGGTGTCAGCGATATAGCAGGTGAATTCCACATTGAGGTCACCGCCGCGTTGCAACTCCCTTCCGTGGTTTGCTTGTACTCGCTGCCACGCATCCGCGACTCTGTCCGCAGCGCCGCCTGGTGCGGCTCCTCCGCCTATCATGCCCTTTATACCGTACTTCGCCATGAAGTTGAGGCCGCGCTCGCTGGCGCTGACGATAGGTTGCCAGCACTCCACGGGTAGATTGAACGGTCGCGGAACGAGTGTAATTTCCTCCAATTCGTAGCCGCGATAGGGAACTTTGGAGGGAATATCGTAATACTTACCGTGGTGAGAGAAGGAAGGTTCGTTGAATGCCTTGAAGATAACCTCTATCTGCTCTTCGAATAGTTCGCGGTTGGCGTCTCTGTCAATCAGAGGTGCACCGAACACTTCGACTTCCCGTGTGTGATAACCGCGGCCAATGCCGAACACGATGCGTCCGCCCGTTAGAATATCGGCGGTGGCATAATCCTCCGCTAATCGAAGCGGATGCCACATAGGCGGAATATTGAAAGCGCTGCCGATTTTGAGTTTCTTTGTCAAGTGTGCTAGATGAACGCCTAGCATCAGGATGTTTGAAATGCACTCATATCCTTCTCGCTGGAAGTGGTGTTCCGCCAACCAAAGTGTGTCGTATCCCAAGCGATCCATGAACTTCGCTATGGCTTCTGTTTTGGCGTACACGGTGGCAAGATGTTCGTTAGGTAGCCAATACGAATTAACGGGAGGGGCATCGTATCCAACCTCCGGCAGATCAACGTGACCCGCGAACAGTGTACCGAACTTCGTTATCATATTGATATCTCTAAAATCGCTGTGTTTACGGATATTTTAATTGACGGTCTGGATTTATCTTACCCAAGTTGTCACCTTTGTTCAACAAGGGCACAGAAACCGAGTTTTTTCCAACGCGGAGACGCGAGATTGACGAAAAATAGACTAATTTGCCTATAATTTAGCAAACGTGGACCAAAAACTCGGTTTCTCCGTTATAGGTAGCAACTTGCGTTATCTTCCTAAATCGAACAAGACACGAACCGCCATCAGACAAGGAATTGCGAAAGTCAATTTGCCAATTAGAGGTCGTCCCAAATATGCTCGAAACCGGGATGCGTTACAGGTCCTTTCAGCAGCAAATCGTTGGTTTCCTCCATATGCGCCCTCAACTGCGATTTGAAGGATGTCGCAATTCTCTTGTAGTCGGGATGGCATGGCTCCCAGTCCGACAATCCGGTGAACCCCACGTTTCCGAAGCCAAACATCTTTCGCGTAGATGCGAGATTGTTCTGCTCGTGCGGGTCGGACTGGAGGTCGTATAACTCTTCGATTCCCTTGAATCCCGTTAGTAGTTCCGTGAGCACTTCGCGGGCGGATCTGTTTTGCGGGTACAGCAGATGTTTGTGAGTGTCAAAATTCATAAGGTACTTGAATCGCTCCGTTCGAATTCCCCGTATCGGGATATATTGACCGTGCCATGTGTTTTCCGCAAAGATGTGGTCACGGCGTTGGTAGGCGCGATGTTGAAGCATTGGAAGGAAGGAGCGTCCATCAATATCACTCGGCGCATCACCACCGGCAATCTCTACAAGCGTAGGCAAAAAGTCAACATTGCTAAGCAGGGCATCACTCGTCGTCCCCGCCTGAAAATTGTCGGGATAGCGCATAATCAGAGCGCACTCGATACCAGCGTCGTATAACGATCCCTTGGCGCGCGGCACCTCGATTCCATGATCCGTCGTAAAGATAACCAGCGTATTTTTGTCTAGTCCTGTAGCGCTGAGTTTGTCGAGGATTCGCCCCACCGCGACATCAATGACGCACGTGATAAGGCTATTCAGTTCCGCGATATCCTCGCGGATTCCGCGCCGGTCCGGGAGGTATGGCAACGGTTGAACTTCGTCCGGATCGTAGTCGCGAAAATAGGGATCGCACGGATTGTCAACCGGGCGGACTACCTGACCTTCATACTTGGGTGCGTCTACACGATGGATATACTTTGGTTTGAAACGCGGCACCGGCAAGTTGTCGGGCCAATTCTCCAGCCCGCCGCGCGGCGTCATGGAGTGCGCCTCGGTAAATCCGACATCCATGTAGAAAGGCGCGTCTTCGTCGCGATAACCGTCGAGAAACTGTTGAACACGCGGCGCGACATCCATGGCGCTAATCGTGGCGTTCGGAAATCCGTACTCGGTATGTTGATAGCCGAGATCTTTCGGATCGATAGCTTCGTGCTGAAAGCCGAAGAGATGGGTATCGTAACCGAGCGCGTTCATGCGCATCGGCAGTGTCTGAAGCCCATTGTTCATCTTCCAACCCAAGTGCGTCTGGCCGATTGCGCCGTGGTTGACGGGATAGAGGCCCGTCATGCGGCTGCATCTGCTCGGGGCGCAGTACGGGGCGGATGAGAAATACCGATCGAATCGGACGCCTTCCTCTGTCAATCGGTCAATGTTTGGCGTCTCAACGCCACGTCCGTAACAGCCGAGATGCCGCCCGATGTCGTGACAGTGAATAACTATGATATTGGGACGGTGTTGAGAGGGACTGGACATCGGAAGTGCCTTTCGACGAATATGATGTGAAGATCGTTGACGAGAAAAAAGTAGTGGTTGGTCGCTAGTGAGAAAAACTAGATAACACAGAAAATACAATACCTACGAGAAACTTTGATTGTACCCTATTATCCCTGTCAGAATAATTCTTTCCGCAAGTATCGCTTTATAATGCCCAGGTTTTCGATCCAGAGGATCGGTATGTCAATAGAATACGATATGTCCAAATCCCCGCGCTCCAGAGGAGATCAAGCGAATGGACAATGAGTGCGATAGAGATCTTCAATGTCGAGTATTCCTTGGCAGATACAAATTAGAAACGGAAGGAAAATACTCCACGATTCAACCGAATCGTGGAGTAACACCGGCGATATTCGCGACAATGGTTTCAAACTCCGCCAACTCATCAGGAGTAAATTGGGCTTCAAGCGCGCCGACATCTTCCACCAATCGACTTGGGCGCCGGGTTCCGATAATTGACACGCTTACGAGCGGATTGGCGAGTGTCCACGCCAGAGCCAGTTGGGAGAGTGTCAACCCGCGCTCGCCAGCGAACTCTTTCAATCTCTCCACCACGGCTAAATTCTTAGGGAGGTTTTCGGGAGCGTAGAGATTGTTATGGGTTCGCACGTCGTCGGACGGAAGATTGGTGTCGCGAGTAATAGCGCCGCTGAGAAGCCCCTGAGCGAGCGGACTGTATGCCATGATGCCGATACCGAGTTGCTCACAGGTCGGAAATACGGTCTCTTGCCAATATCGATCGAAAAGGCTATAGCCGAGTTGGTTGGTAGCGAGTTCAACCCTGCTGACGGAGGCCTGTAGCATACCGCTATCCCAATTGGTGACGCCCACGGCGCGTGCTTTGCCGGATTCCTTTACCTGAATCAATCCGTCGAGGATTTCATCTACGGGAGTATTCGCATCGGGAAAGATGACGTAGAGGTCGGCGTAATCCGTGCGTAAATTTTTTAAGCTGCCCTCAATGTTGGCGAATAGATTTGCTTTGGTGTAAGGACGTCGCTGAGATTTGGTGATGAGGAACACTTCGTGGCGTCGAGAACGAAATTCCTCGCCAAACCAAACCTCGGTATCGCCGTAGTATGGGGCGCCGTCAATGAGGGTAATGCTGAGGTCAAACGCTGTGCGCATGGCGGTCACGGCTGTCTCCCGGTCAACGGCTCCGTAGGCAGTTCCGCCTAGAGTCCAACCGCCCAGTCCTAGAACCGGTACCTCAATCCCGGACGTACCCAACTGACGATATTGCATGTGTTCTATTTTCCCTGACCGTTACGTCTGTTTCAAATACCGGGGATTTTGAGTCTGATGCTGTAGATTGAAGTCCGAGCCGCGATAAAGAGTGTCTTGCGGTCCGCCTCTCCAAACGCGCAGTTTTCCGGCAGTTCAGGCGTGACGATGGTTCCCAGGTGTTCACCCGTCGGAGAGACAATCCATGTTCCACCTGCCCCGGTGACATAGAGATTTCCAGTTGTGTCTACCTTCATTCCATCCGCGGCGCCTCGCGCATCGGCTCTCATGTCGATTAGAATACGTCCGTTCGTGATAGAGCCGTCCGACAATACATCAAAGGCGCGGACATGCTGGTGCCTCGAATCGTCGATGTACAGGATCCTTTCGTCCGGCGAGAATGCCAACCCGTTTGGAACACCGAAATCATCGACAAGGAGGTCAATTGATTCGTCTGGGGCGATACGGTAAACGCCTTGAAAATCAAGTTCGCGTTCCTGATCGGCGGGGAAACCGTAGAACGGATCAGTAAAGTAGATGCTACCGTCCGATTTGACCACGACGTCGTTTGGGCTATTCAAACGCCTTCCGGCGTAGCTGTCGGCTAGTACACTGACAGTGCCGTTGGTTTCCGTGCGCGAGACGCGCCGGTTCTTGTATTCGCATGCAATGAGCCTGCCTTCGCGGTCAAAAGTTAGTCCGTTGGCGCCGCCACTGGGTTCGCGATATATTTCCGATGTGCCATCAAGCATTAATTTGAAAATGCGATGTGCCGGAATGTCGCTGAGGAAGAGATAGCCATCAGGGTGCCAAACCGGCCCCTCTGTGAATTTGAAAGCGGTGGCAACCAGTTCCGGTTCGCCATCAAGTATGTCGGAAATTGTCATTTGTACGAATCCTTCTTAGTCGTCAGCCACTGGTTCTCGCAGTCTATGACCTGTTCCAAGTGGCGCATTCGCGCGGGGGATGCGGTACGGCGCATAAGTTCCGAATGTACGCTGGCGGATCTCGGGTGGTAACGCGGCAATCCGTCGGGGCGTCTGATGTATTTGTAAAGGTCCTCGATCTCGGCGTTGGTTTTCGCCCGGCTTGACACATTCAAACAGAAATGGCGGCGGGCAGTACTCCCGCCATAAGAGGCATGGAAAATATTGTGATTGAATACCACAATGTCCCCGGGTTCGGTGTCAACGGTGGCACAGGGAAACTCTTTGCCCAAGATTCCCAATTCCTCATTTGATTGGCGGGCGCGCTCAACCTGAGTTCGCCATGCTCCACCGAGGTGGCTGCCGGGAATCACGCGGATACAACCGGTGTCGCGCGTCAGCGGGTCGAGGTAAAGATGAAACTTCGCGTAGAGACCGACTGTATGAAAGCCGTCGGAATGCCAGTTCGTATCGCCGCTGTAGTAATTGCCGTCGCCGCCGATATAGTTGAAATCGTCTCCAAGAAGGGACGTGAGTACACCGAGCACTTTGGGATGATCGAGCAGCGTGCAGAGTCGCTCACTCTGATCGCTGAAAGGCACGATTTGGGAACGTCTGCTTCCGTCATGTATAACGCCTTTCTTCTCAAAGACTTTCCTGTGCTCCTCTATTATCCAAGGAATCTCTTCAGTCATCAAGCCCGGTAGAACGATGTAACCAAACGATTCAAAAAACGCGCATTGTTGAGGAGTCAATGACATTTTGAAGTTTCTTCCCGAGCTCGAACTGTGATGAAAAGCGGAGATTCCTAATTTTTAGCTTGCAACAGACACACAAACGACAACGTTCAGGTAAAGAATAGATGCAATAAACCGAGTTTTTTCCTCAAAACTCGGTTTCTCAAAGTCGCTTTACGCCTACTTTTGGCGTGAGTTAACGACGATGATAAGCAAAACTCTAGACGTGTGCGTCATGTGGCCCACTCATTGTCCCGCACTCGAGTAATACTGCTCACGCTGAATTACCTGTTCCAGATGGACATAACGCTCGCGTGAAGCCGTATTGCGCATGATGTCTTGCGCGCCGGGTGGATACTTTCCGGGCCAATGCTTCGGTCTCCCGCCGGGGCGGAGGTAGCTGTCGAGTTCCTGGATCTCTTCTTCGGTTCTTGCTCGACTTGTCACATTGAGGCACATATGGCGGCGGGCAGGTCCCCCGCCAAACGAGGCATGGTAAATGTTATGATTGAACACAACAACGTCCCCCGGTTCGGTTTCGGCAGCAATGCATGGGACATCCCGTCCGGGTACCCCCAAGAGTTCATCCGGTTGGCGAGCCCGTTGAAGGTGCTCTCTCCACGGACCTATCAGGTGACTGCCGGGAATTACGCGGATGCTTCCGGTATCCCGCGTCAAGGGGTCAAGATACAGATGATATTTGGCGAAGAGACCGACTTGATGCCCGCCATCGGAGTGCCATCCGGTATCGCCGCTGTAGTAGTTTCCGTCGCCGCCAACATAGTTGAAATCATCGCCGAGCAGCGACTTCAGCACGCCGAGCACATTCGGATGGTCTAGAAGCGTGCAGAGCCGTTCACGCTGATCGCTAAACGGGACAATCATGGAACGCTTTGATCCGTCATGAACGACGCCCTGTTGCTCGAATACCTTCCCATGCTCTTCAATTATCCAGTCAATGTCGTCGGACATTAAACCGGGAAGAATTAGATAGCCGAATGCTTCGAAGAAGGCGCATTGTTGGGGAGTAAGAGTCATTTTAGGGTTGCATCCTTTTTATGGAATGTCAGAGTGTAACGGGAAACGCAAAGAAGCAGAGCGAGATGCGCGATGAGGCGATCTACCTGTCCAACGGACGATAGACGATGCTTATGCGACCATCACGCCGCGGCCCGATGATACCGTACGCGTTCAATTACCTGTTCAAGGTGGCGCATTCGCTCGGGGGAGGCGGTACTGAGAATCATGTCTTCCTCCTCCAAGGTTTCCTTTTGCTGCTTGAAGCCCTCGATGATTTTGACGAATTTATCGAGATCCTTGAACTCCGAGTCGGTTCTCGCCCGACTGCACGCGTTAAGGTCGAGGTGGCGGCGTGCTGGTCCTCCTCCAAAGGAGGCGTGATACGTTGTGTGATTCAAGACGACGACATCGCCGGGTTTCGTTTCGGCGGCGACGCAGGGAACATCGTTCCCTCTCATCCCCAAATCCTCGCTGAACGCTTGAAGGCGAACTTTTTGTAGTTGGTCTCTCCATTCGCCCTTTAGATGGCTGCCGGGGATCATTCGGATACAACCTGTCTCGCGAGTCAGTGGATCGAGATAGATATGAAACTTGACGAAAACTAACCCTCCTACGCGGTGTCCTCCATCGTCGTGCCAATTTGTGTCACCGCTGTAGTAGTTGCCGCCGCCCCCTACGTAATTGAAGTCGTCGCCCAACAACGAACTGAGTACTCCGACAACGTTTGGATGATCGAAGAGAGTACATAAACGCGCGCTTTTGTCGAAAAAGGGAACAAGAAAGGAGCGCTTCGATCCGTCATGAACCACGCCATTCTTCTCAAAGACATTTCGGTGTTCTTCGATGATCCAATCCATCTCATCGGCCAACAAGCCCGACAAGATGAGATAACCGAATGATTTGAAGAAGGAGCATTGCTGGGAGGAAAGCGTCATTTTAGGCTACGCACCTCATTTCGAGAATCGGGCGGACCTTGCTCTAGCGACGTAAACTGCTTACCGATTCAGTCTTAAATCACAGATTATTGTGTGGCTTCCCAAGCCGCGCGATCGAGATTTTCGCGCTCGATCACTTGCTCAAGGTGGCGCATGCGCTCCGGAGCAGCCGTGCCGAGCATAATGTCTTGTTCTCCCGGCGCGTATTTGCTAGGTTTCTCCTTTGTCCGTTCTCTCGGTAATATGAACTTTTCGAGGTCGGCGAGTTCCTCCTCCGTTTTCGCACGGCTCGACAGATTGAGGTCGAAGTGACGACGCGCCGTTCCGCCGCCGAAGGATGCGTGATAAGTGGTGTGGTTCAACACGGCGACGTCTCCGGGCTGATTTTCAATTGCAACACAAGGGATATCGGTGCCGGCAACACCTATCGTTTCGCTGAACGGTTGCAGCCAGATGTTCTTCCTGAGTTGGTCTCTCCATCCGCCCGGTAGGTGACTGCCCGGGATGACGCGAATACAACCCGTATCGCGTGTTAGCGTGTCGAGATAGATATGGAATTTGGCAAAGGTCAGACCGCCGGGTCGATGTCCGCCGTCATCGTGCCAATTTGTGCTGCCACTGTAGTAGCTGCCATCGCTGCCGACGTAATTGAAATCGTCGCCCAAAAGAGATCCGAGGACTTCAAGGACTTTAGGATGGTCGAGCAGGGTGCATAGTTTTTCGGTTTGATCTATGAACGGCACGACATACGTACGTTTCGTGCCATCATGAACGACGCCGTTCTTTTCAAAAACCTTTTGGTGCTCTTCAGCCAGCCAATCGACATCGTCCGCGAGTAAACCCGGCAGGACGAGATATCCGAATGAATGGAAGAATTCGCATTGTTGGGGGGTAAGTGCCATTTTTGGATTCCTCCTTCTTGAATTGAAGGGAACAGAGAGACAGAAGGGCTTTGATTAACAGGCGAATCGTCAGATGTGAGACAGAGGAAATTCAGCGTTATATATGGTCATCAAATCTGAGTCACGGAAGCTCAACCTATGTATTTGCCAATCTAATGGTGGGCAGTGCCCACTCTACATTTCCTAATCAGTCGTTTTCCACGTGCTGTGTTAATTCCCGCATCTCAGGGGAAAATTTTTCCCGGACGCTGCGTTTATGAAGGCACCATCCGAGGGCGGGATCGGTGGGATCCATCCACCGCGCATGGAAGGGGACAGGCGCCCCCATGCGCTGTTGGTCTTTCGTCGTGTTTGACCAAGCGGCATGCCACACGGGACCATTGAGCACGACAACCGAGCCCGCGCGTCCTTCGACGGTAACCAAATGCCTGTATTCGATCTCAGCTCTGGGAGGGATTCCGGCATGATGGCTGAACGGCATCACCCGCGTGGCTCCGTTTTCTTTAGTGAAATCGGTAAGCATCCATAGGCAGTTGAGCAGAAAGCACACCTTGGGCGTGGGAAAAGGTGTCTCGCGCCTCGCCAGCATCGGGAGATCGGCATGGAGCTTGCCGATTGGCGCTCGGGGTTTCCGCCAGAGCGCTGCCACCGTGTTAAGTTGAAAACCATCGCCAAGCTTGTAATCTGCCAATTCGAGGAGCACGGGATTCGTAACGATTTGCTCGAACAGGTCAAATTCGCTAGGATGGAGGAAGTTGAAAACACCTCGCAGATGTTGACTCGTGTCATTCGCGCCGCTGAATTCGGGTGCGTCGGGAATCCGATCCATGATTTCCATCAGCCGTCTTGCCATGTGCTCGGCATCCGACGCCGGAATTAAATCGGGAATAAGAACGAAACCGTACTCGTCCAATTCTGTCTTTAGTGTTTCGATGTCCATTTTTACCTTTCTGTACACGATTCAAGAGTCAAACGAGATAGGAGATTAGTGGCGATCAACGTAGATTTGTAAACTCGGCATTACAACGCTCCGGTTCCTTATGCCGAGAAAATAGGTAATGCACCTCGCATGAAACGAATCATCGGTCAGGGAATCGCAGAAACCGCTTTGCCGTTTCGCCCATGATGTCGCGGTATTCATCCTCTGTCAAATCGGGCATCAACTCTTTAATAATGGTTGTTAGCTTGCCGTAACCCGGATCTTCGAGAATCCACGGGAAATCGGTCGCCCACATTAGTCGCTTGGAACCGAAAGCGCGCAAGAGACTATTGTGCCAACCCGTAAGGTCTCGGTAGGGAAATGGCTCGCTGCTAAATGCGTACTGGAGACATAGCAACATTGCAACGTTCTCGAATTGTGCGAGTCGCCAAGTCGTATGGAACGCCGGATTGTACATCGGTGTCTCTATTCTCGGCCGGCAATTTGTGCCCCAAGAGAGTTTGCCATTTCCCGGACACACCCCCATGTGGTTAATGACAATCCTGACCTGAGGAAATTCGGAAACAAGATACGGCAGTAGATGTGCATCACGCGCTTGGAGAATCAGCCAGAGGACATAGTCCTTTTCCGCGGCGTGTTTCCAGATACGATAGGCGCCAAGTTGCTTCACATCTATTTTTTCAAAGGGATCGCGCGGTCCCCCAATTCTCGAAAGTCGAAAGCCTACAATTCCGGTGCCATCTGTCAAAGTGTCCATGTGGTCTTCAACATCGGGAAGGTCGGGAGAAATGAGTCCGATGCCCAAGAAGCGGTTCGGGTAGGTTCTGAGGCAATGCCGGAGATAAGCGTGATTGGCAATCTGTACGCCGGGGTGTTGCACAAGCACCGCTTGATCAACCTGATGCGCTTCCATCTCTGCCAGCAATTTTTGTACAGATTCTTCCCGTTCTGCGGGCCAAAGTTCATTGGTTTCCCTCGGAAACTCTGCGGACGCCTTGGTGAACACGTGAAGATGAGCATCAATGCGGGGCATCATGCCTCCATCGCTTCTTGGTACGGCTTTAAATCCATCTCGGGATACCAGTGTGCGAGCGATTCGACGGTCTCGGGCGTGTAGTAGGAGTGTCCCGGCTTGGGCCAACCGAACAGTGCCCGCGCGCGCGGTGTCGTCTTTTGCCAGAACGGAATGGAGAAGTCCCGTTCTCTCCACAGGTTCGACATCTTGGTGAACTGGCTGCTATCTCCACGGCAGAGCGAAAGTGTCCAATATCCTCGCTGTCGACGCTTATTCTTGAATGGAATCGCTGCATGAACGCCGTAAGAGCTATTGAATCGGACGCTGCCCGCGTTGGCAGTGGTGGCGACGGGTGCGCAAAACTCGGGGATTTCTCGGATGTCATTGATGCCGCCCATACCGGTCCAGTTGCCCTCTTCTATCAGCCGAGGAAGAATGTCGATAATCTGCCGATGGGTCCGTGGGATGATTTGCATCGGAGCGCCGTCGTCTTCAACGTCGTGGAGATATACGCAAGAGTTCACATAGTTGTATAAATCCACCTCCTGACTGGGCGGCAAAAAGCAGTTTGTTGCGTGGTCGATGTGATACCCCTGCCAAGGGTGTTCGGCATGCCGCTTGTCCGTGGGACCCGACCGCAAAAAAAGGTGCCCGTTGCAATAACTCATGTCCGGTGTACCGAGGCACTGTTCATACATGTCGAGGTAGTCTTCGTTTTCAATGAGGCGATCGAGAGCGTCGATGCCTGTCGGGAATTGAGCGCGCCCATGTTTTGTTTCGCCGTAGTGGGGAACCGCCGCGGTATTGGTGGGGTCGGTAGATTCCGCTTTGCCGGTGGCATCCGACTTCGCCAAGTACTCCTCGAAACTCGTACCGTAGAAAATCTTTTCCATTTCGACTCGTGCGGCTTCCACATCCTTCTTGTCGAAAACATCTTCCACGATGAGAAAGCCGTCCTCATGAAACTTATCAAGTTGTGCCTGTGTTAGAGCCATGGTAACCTCTCCTTCTGCAGGTTAAGGTATTTGTGTCACGGTTAGATCTCGACGATACGTAGGGAGCGAAATATTGGATATTCTAGCAGTTACTGACTAATAGGTCAATTCCATTCATATTTACACATGTTTCGGTAGGTGATCAACTGAGTGGATAGCGAAGGCGATAGAGATCTTTTTCCAACCGCACTTTCGAGACTGTATAAATACCGGTTCGGTTAGGAAACCGGACCTACCACTTGCATTTACTATAGAATCAAAGCCTAGTTTGTACGCGAAATTTTTAATTTCAATGGCATGAGAAAGAAAAATACCTACCCCAAACCTGAACTCAATCCACGTTCCGCTCCAGTCGTGTTTTAATTACGCATTACGAATTACGCATCACGCATCACTCCCACGTAGCGATGAAATCCTCAACCTCGTAATTCGAAGGCATGTCGTAAAAATAGTATTTGGTGGGACCGGTCTGGAATCCGGGAACGTATTGATCCTCCTCCGATTTGAGCCTATTTTCCATGTCGATAAAGCGGCTCCACAGGATTTCCGTTTCATCTACCGTGAACCGGCGGGCAACGTTCTGCAGGACATCGACGCTTTCCCAGGGCCATCCAACCCGTGCCGCTTGTTCGTTGTCGGGAAGCGCGGATACCTCCGGTTTATTCAAGTGATAGACCTTGTAGGCTAGTTTCGTCAAAAACATGACGCAGACCATCCGGTGCTCTTCGCCGGGGTGGAGCGTGGCGACACATTCGAGAAATGCCGTTTCATCTTTGTCGATGACCGCACGAAACGATTGCGCAATGACGTCAAACTCCGCATCGAAACGCTTTCTGAACCGCTCGAAAGTTTCTCTGCCCGATGGTGAGAGGTGTTTGCTAAAGTCTATGGTCCAGTTGAGATAGGGTCGATACGAAAATAGATTGGTGCCGAATGCTCGTAGCGCGAGATGAATCGTTCTCCTCAGTTTCGAGCTGTAGTTGCTGCCCCAATGAAGGATGGCGTTGGAATAAACCACACCTTCTCCCGCCTTTAGTTTGACGGGCATGCTATTCGGTAATGGCTGGCGGTTGCTTTCAAGCAGCGTTCGATTCTCGGCATCGGTGTTTCGTCGACGGTGGCTGCCCGGGACTATCCAAAGAACATCGTCATCGTATAGCGCAATGTTCCATTGAACGGTACCAACACCGTTTGCCGCCATATCCGCTTGCAAACCGCTCAGCGGACCGTCGCGATTGGGTTCGATATCTCGGTGCCAGCCTGACGGACCGTGATCCTGTACCGGGCTGCACATGATGGTAATGTACTTGAGGATTGTCTCGGGCGACCGCATCACCTGACAACTAACTCCCAGCGTGTTCTGGTGCAGACAGAATTCAACGGTATTGGCAGTTTCCTCGTCAATGAGCGGACCGAAGGTCACCCTCGGCTGAGGGGCTATCTCCCACTGACCGCCGGGCGGATCGTTAGGACCCCGCTCGCGCGCCCATATCTCCTTCTGGCGTTCGACAAGAACTTCGAAACTGTTACGTAACTCATCAAGGCGATTTGGGGGGACGCAATCCGGTATTATAATGTAGCCGTCCTCCCACAACTGTTTCGGATTAACCTGCATGATTACTTCTCCTCATGAAGTAGATTTCGACAGGCATGTCTGTCTTCTTATATCAAACCAGTTAGGTACATGGTGGGCAGTGCCCACCCTACTAAGTCCGTTCATATATGATTAGGGCTGCTCCCGGCTGTTCTTCAATTGTAATTGAAAGGCCGTTTTCGGTCAAGTCCTTACCCGAGATTCTCGTTGAACCATCAATATCCATATTCCTTAAGGCGTAGTCTGCCGAGGGGTCTAACCCGCGCAGTTTAAAACACATCTGGGTGACATCGCTATCCTGACGGCGGAACGCCTGCACCATCCCCTGTCCGGATTCGGGGCGGTCGAACTGCCAAGCCGCCCACACATCGTTTTCGGTGCGGTAAGCCGCAAGCGGATAGTAATCGCCGTAATAGTTATCAGCTACTTGTCGCCACTCCGCCACTGCCCGGCGCTGGAAGGAGTAATCCACATCCCTGCGGCGCAGATCCCAAATGCAGGATACAGCCGGTGCCATCTGACTCCGGAAGGTGTACGATTCAAACGCATTCGTGCCAGCGCCAAAATACGGAATCCAAAGTGACATGGCGCTAGTCAGGTTCTGCATTCCCGTTGTTTCGTAGGCGTAATCGCTTCGCCAAAGCGGTACGGCGCGGCGCAGCGCTTCAAGCGCGTTTCGAGCGCCGCCGCCGGCGCAGATGTCTATCAACATGTCAGGGTGGCGGCGGCGTAACTCATCCCAAAAAGCCAAAATGCCCGTAACGTGTCGGTTTTCAGTAATCCCTTGGCGGTCTTCGGAATCGTTAGCCCGCCAAAATGGGAGAGGACCGTCACCGTCCATTCGAAAGAGATCAGCGCCCTGTTCGATAAACAGCGAGTCGAAGTGATCTACCGCCCACTCCCAAGCGTCGGGGTTGCCAAAGTCCAGAAGCTTTCTGCCCTCGTTGATTCCCAAAAGCCATTCGGGATGGTTTTCATAGAGCCATTCGCCCGGATCCGCTCTTTCAGGGACGAACCATAGGATGATTTTTGCCCCATTGGAATGAACGTGATCCGAGATCGGACGAAGGCCGCGCGGAAACCGTTCCGGATCAGGTTCCCACGTTCCCAAGCTTAGCCAATAGTCGCGAAAGCTGTACCAGCCGGCATCCATCCACCAGTAATCAATTTTAATTTCCTCCTCAAAGTAGCGGTCAACAAATTCAATCTGATTTTCTTCGGTTGCCAAAGACATCTCGATATACTGAGCCGACCCGCCGGCTTCCAGTTGCGGCGGAGGTAATTTTCCGCCCGGCCGAGGCAGGTTGTGGCGAATCATCCAGCGGCGCCATAGATTCTGTGAACGAATCCAATCGCCTTCCCAAAACAGCATTGCGATTAGAGGGGTGCGCACCTCTTCACCCGGCATCAGCCTGAAATGGGTTAGCTCCTGTCCCGCTCGAATATTCAAGCCGTTTGCACTGTCGCGTGTGAACTGCGCCGCCCACTGTCCCATCCAGCCGACGGCGATTATAGCGCCCTCACCGTTGCATTCGACGTTGAAATAGGGAAGATCTCCGCCAGCCGGTAGTCCTTCCATTGCTGCCAGCTGTTTCTCCGTTCCAGGAGGGAGTTCGGTTTCCCGCGGCGCGTATTGTGTGGGAGTTTGCGGCGCTATGCCGGAATGGGGACTGCCGTCGTTATGATGCAGTAGAAACTCTCCGTCGCCGCCGCGTTCCATTCGAGTGTCGAGCGCTTGAATATCCTCAATGATTGGGGTTTGTTCCTCGCCGGTGTTTTTCAAATACAGCGTCCATTCCACGACAGGAAAATCTGCATATTTAACGGCAACACATCGCACCTGCAAACCACTAGACGGGTCGGTGTAGGTGGTCACGAGTTCGGTTCGCTCATCATCCAGCTCTCTCTCGGTACGCTCAAGATTCCAACCATCAAGGAAATCACGGGACGGTTGTCCCGCATAACGGAATGAGAAGGGAGCGTCGGTTGAATGCGGGGCGCGCAACGGAGCAGTGGGTAACTCATCCAACCATACCGACTCTCCGTTTTCCAGAATCACCCGTGCTTCCGCCCAATCCACCTGGTTGAAGTTCACCCTTTGGATTGTTCCTCCACCCGCATCGCTTAAGCCCAGAACGAACTCGGTCGCGCCATTGAGCTGGATAGTAAGGGGAATCCCCTCCAATCCTTCGTGGAGCACATCCGAACGAAAAACCTCGGTTTCATTGACATCGACTGAGGCAATCACAGTGCCACGACCCGCGTTGGAATAGAAACCGGTGACCCGATTGCTGTCTACGCCAAGAACGGTTTCAAAACTTTTCGCGGGTTTCGGCAGATGAACCATCACCTCGCCTTCGGATGGAAAATGCAGCCCGCGTGCAAAGTCCCGGTCGGCGATTCGGAGCGGGCAACTGGCAATTGCGTAGAGTCCATATCCGGTTGTGGTGACTTCACTCCTTTGCACCCTGCCCGCGTCCAAGTTCACCGTCAGGTAACCTTCATCCGGTTTCGTTTCCGCTACGCCTTCAAACTTTGCCTGCGTCCACTTCTGGGCTTTGGCAAGTTCCGCGGCTGTCGCTGTCGATGTTGACTCAGTTATATTTGACGATTCGTTCATTCATATGCCTCCGTGACTGCTTTGGTATAATATTGGTAAACAAAGTAAATCCTACTCTCCGCACCTATTTTTCGGGTTTACAGAATTTATTGGTAGCACCCTATTATCCCTGGCGGAATAATTCATTCAGCAAGTAACACGTTCTAGTCGGAGTCCCTATCCTCGATCCAGAGGATCGAAATGTCAATAGAATGCGATATGTCCAGATTCTCGCGCACCAGCGGAGATCAAACGAGTTGATAGCGAGTGATCAACTGAGGGAATAACGAAGGCGATAGTACATCCTGATAGAGATTCTCAATGTGGATATCGCACCATTATTCCTGGCGGTACAATTCTTAACTTGAGCCAACGCCGTTAAAAGAGTTTATGTAGCATTCAGGATTTACTCAGTTCAACGACCATAGTCTCGTGGTTTGGTGCTTCAGCGCCTTAGAACATAAACCGCACAAGTTTCGCGGCAATCGACTAAACAAATCCGAGGTCTCACCGGATGCGATGTATCAGGTTGACGTGAGTTGTTATTCGCGAGCACGAGGTACACCTTAGGCACAAAAAAACGGGGAGTCGCGTTTATGTGAACGTGGTTACTCGGCACCGAGCTCCCACAAGAGAACTGTGCCGTCTTCACTCCCACTCGCGAGCGTATTTCCACCTGGACTAAAACTTACGCTGTCGACAGCGGACGTATGCCCTGTGAAGGTATTTAGATGTGCGCCAGTCACGGAATTCCACAGACGGATGGTTTTATCCGAACTTCCGCTTGCGAGCGTATTGCCATCCGGACTGAAACTCACACTTAAGACAGGATATGTATGTCCCGTAAGTGTAATCAAATGCTCCCCGGTCGCTGCATCCCACAGACGAATGGTATTGTCTAAACTGCCACTAACCAAGATACCGCCATCGGGACTGAAATGTAGGCAATGTACGTGACTGCTATGTCCCGCGAGTGTCTTCAAATGCTCGCCGGTGCCGGTACCCCACAGGTAAATCTCATCGTGACTTGCCCCTGCGAGAATGTCGCCATCAGGACTGAATCTAAGACAAGAGACCCGCCCCGGATGCCCTGTGAAAGTCTTTAAATGCTCCCCAGTTCCGGCTTTCCACAGACGAATGGTATTTTCGGGCCAACCCTCGACAATCGCAATCGTTCTGCCATCCGGGCTGAACCTGATGCTACGCACAACACTTCTATGACCTGGGAGCAAGTGCAGTTGAGTGCCGGTCGTGGTATTCCATAGACGAACACTATTTTCTACACTCCCACTCGCTAGGATGCCGCCATCGGGACTGAAACTGATGCTGGTGATCGGACGTACATGCCCGGTAAGTGTCTTTAGATGCTCACCGGTCATGGCATTCCACAGACGAACGCTAGTGTCTGCACTCCCACTCGCGAGAGCACTGCCATCGGAACTGACATCGATGCATTGGATTTGCGCCGTATGGCCGGAGATCGTTTTTAGATGCGCGCCGGACACGGCATTCCACAGATGAACGATATCTTCGCATCTTCCTGCACTTACGAGAGTCCTGCCATTACGGTTGAAAATGACACTGAGTAGACGTTCAGTGTGTCCGTAGAGCGTCTTTATATTCGCACCGGTCGCGGCGTTCCACAGACGGATGGTATTGTCTAAACTCGTACTAGCAAGGGAACTGCCATCGGGGTTGAAAATGACCGTCTCAACGATGTTCGTATGACCGATAAGGGAATTCAGATGCGCACCAGTGGCGATGTTCCAAAGGCGAATTGTGCCATCCCAACTCCCACTTGCGAGTGTTTTGCCATCCGGGCTGAAACTGAGTCTAGAAACCCTGTTCGTATGTCCCGTGAACTTCTTTAAAGACTTGCCTGTTGTTGCGTCCCACAGACGAATCGTTCCGTCCCGAGTTCCCACACTTGCGATCGTCTTGCCATCGGGGCTGAAGTTGACTCTAGAGACTTTCGGCCCATGCCCAGAGAGCGTCTCTAGATGTGCACCGGTTCTGGTATTCCACAGACGAATTGTTCCGTCCCAACTCCCACTTGCGAGTGTATTGCCATATAGACTAAAACTAAGGCTAGAGACCCTGTTCGTGTGTCCTTTGAGTCTCTTCAGATAGTCACCGGTTGTTGCATCCCACAGACGAATTGTACCGTCGAAACTTCCGGCACTCGCAATCATCTTGCTATCTGGGCTGATAATGCCGTCACTAACAACGATTGTGTCTTCCGGGGGCATAGAAATGTTGAGACGGGAAGACAACGTGCCTCTATTTTCCAGCGTCTTCAGATGCTCACCGGTCGTAGCATCCCACAGACGAATTGCACCCTCCCAAAATGCAACGCTGGCAAGTGTTTTGCCATCGGGACTGAAACCCACGCTAGAAACGTAATGTGTATGTCCTCTTAGTGTATTCAGCTGCTCGCCGGTCACGGCATCCCACAAACGAACTGTCTTGTCGTCCCCGCCGCTCGCCAACATTCTGCCATCGGGACTGAAACCGACACTGCGTATACCCGGGCACGTAAGCAAACTGATGGCGGCGCCGGTGCGCGCATCGTAGAGCCAAATCCCGATACTGGTGGCAACAGCCAAACGGGCACCGTCCGGAGAGAATTGCATCTCATACATCGAGCCTTTACCGAGTCGCGCTTTGGCACCTGCGGGCAACCCCCATTGAGTAGTATCTTGAGCCAAGGTGTTTGCCAGCAATATAAACAACATGAGGACGATTGTCGAGAGAGTGGAGAATAGCGGTGTTTTCATGCGACAGAATCCTATTCGCCTAAGTTTAAGATGAGACTAGAGTGAATCAAAGAAGGTCAGTTCTGCCCCAAAATTTTCCATTGCATCTACTGCGTCTCCCCGCAGCCGGACGCGAATATCTCGAGTCTTGTGCTTCAAGATAATCTTACGCTCCGACAGCGGAAAACGAATCGTGATAGGACGATTCACCGTCGGCTGAGGGAAGAAAGCATAACCGTTGTTGAAAACCGGCGCTTGGTCTGTTCCCGTGACTGTCAACTCTTCGGTATTCACCCACGACGGAATCCGCACAAATAAAGGTCCATTCTGTTTCAATCTAACACACAAGTCTCCGTGTGTGTAAGGAGATTCGACCGTTATGGCGTCGGTCTCACGGTCGAATAGCATGTTCACTCGGTGTCCGACCTCATCAAACTGCGTGATTGATTCGTACACGGCGCACAATGATCCGACGGTACCGCCTACGACATCCAAGTTAAAGCAGATTCCGTCAACCCCCAGAAGCGTGTGACCGTATGGTGCGGGGAATCCGAATGCGCCGTATAGTCGATTGGGAACATCACGCAGCCTGTCTTCGTCATTGGGGTTCTCTCCGGCATCGCAAAAAGAGATGTCGCGAAGCTGGGATGGAAGAATGTGACACCGGACGATCTGCTCCGCGTCCTCATAATATTGCGTATAACCCCAACTCCCCAAAATTAGCGCGGTTTCCACGATATCGCCGGTGGTGTTCATCTCTCCCATTTCGGGCCTATCGCCTCCTTCCGCATGCTCACTCGCCCACCCAACTTGGTCGCGAAAGTGCCCAAGACCGTTATCGTAGAACGTTTTCACACGGTTTAGTAGCGCCGAGTCCTGCAGTAGATCCGCCAGTTGCGCCAGTGAAGACATAGACGATGTAATCGAATGCGCATGGTGCCCGAACCGTTCCGCATCGTAATGACCGTCTTCCCAAAAGCAATCCTGAAGCATCTTGTCCTTCAACCGCAGCGCCAACTCTAGAGAAGGCCCATAGCCTGTTGCGCGGTAATACTTCACCAGTGGCCCCACAGATCGCCCCAAGCCGATAAGGATGTTTCCATCGCGATAGGTATTGTCAATTGTTCCCCAAATCTTTAGTCCGCACTTTTTCTCAAGATGATCGCCGTCCCAGCCTTCATCAGGATCCCAGCGTTCCAGAATCGTGGTGATGCTACCTTCGGCAAGTTCTCTAGCGCGCTCGCAGTTGCGGTAACGCACCAGCGCATGAAGCGCGTGGAAGCCTTCGCGGACGTTATGGGAAATCAGCCTAACTGGCAATCCGCCCATTGTTTCCCTATTCAAAGGCAGTGGCACCGAACCGGAATAGGAAAGAAATGCTGCTCGTGTGTGTTTTTCAACGGCTTGTTCATCAATTTCTACACCCGCAACGCTTTCTGCCGCCAGTAGCGCGTTGAGATGCCTGCCGGGAACTTGTGATTCTGCGTGGAATTCGCTCCAGGCAAGTGCCGGTGGATGGGGACGCACATGGGCACCGAAGAACGGGATGTCATTGTCATCCGCATTGAAAACGCTGGACATCGTGCGGCAGCCGAGACGAATTGCGTCGCGGATATCGGTGGTATTGATGTCGTCGAGTTTTGGCATGGTCACTTTCGGAGTAAATGAGGAGTAACTATTGCGTAATCCGTCAAACGTGATGTGTGCAAGTAAGGCCCGCGCTAACAACAGCATTCCGCCGTGAAAACGGAAACAAAATCGACCTAGCCTTCACGCCACGGCGGCACCGTCCACGTGTTGAACCAGTTCCATTTCCAGATGACTTTCTTTGATGGCATTTCCACCTCGTATTGAACTCCTGCCGTGAAGGGAAGCACCGTGGTTCTATCCCCTGCCGCCTCGCGAATCCACTCGATAAAAGCCAAGACATCAGTGACGTTAGGAGGCCAAGTGCCGTGAGGGATGGGATCGCTGGCACTGTCCGTCCTGTAATGTGTGGGGATAAGGTAGCGAGGCAGTATGAGGTCGAGACAGTCAAGAAGATTCTGCGTGTAATTCGGACCCTCCCACTCCGTCAACCCCAGTTTCATGTGGACGAGAAAATCGACGCACCCCTGTATGTTTTTCAGGGCGGGATACGGAGCATGCATGTCGCCGGTGTGCAGTATGGAGATGTTCTTTTCCGCGTGCGACACCAGATATCCGCACGTTGGAGTACACGGGTCCGAATTTTCCCCGCTTTCGATTGTCTCAACCTTCAGCACTCCGAGGTTTGCCTCGAATGGACCTGGAAACTCTCGGCTATTTCCTCGGCTGTTGTCGAGATGCTTGGGGTAAAGCACCTGAACTTTGTCTGCTGGCAGATACTTTGTAATTGGGAGATCACGCTCAAAGGCGGCGTCTCCATAGTTTTCATTAATCGGCAGTACGGGGTAAACGCAGCCGGGGCTAACGAAGAGTTTCTTGAATCGCTCGCCTTTGCAGAGTTGTAGCAAGGTCGGAGGATGGCAATGATCGAAGTGCTCGTGGGAGATGAAAATGTAATCGTAGATTGGTTCCGCGGACTCCAGATTATCGTTGAAGAGGTACGGATCGAAGGCAATATTCACATCACCCAAGATGACCTCAAAAGCGCCGCAGCCCCACCACCGCATGAATACGTTTTCCATGGTGTGTTCCCCGCACCTAAGTTTCCGAAATTGGGTGTGCCATTATATCAGCCACGGGGTGTGATTTCAACAGTTTAAACACATATGTCGAATAATCGCACAATTCATATCGGTTTGGGGATGACAGCGTCACGAGTGAGAGAGATTCTGACGAAATTAATCTGTTTCTGGTGGTTTTACGTTTCCGAAGGTAGGTTGTGGCCCATTCACTGGAGCCGTCCAGCGCACAGCGTTGGCGATCACACGTAGAACGTTGGCGTCGTAGTATATCGGGTGAGTCTCATGGCCCGGACGAAAATAAAACACTCTCCCTCGGCCGCGATAGAAACAGCACCCACTCCGGAACACTTCTCCGCCAGGGAACCAGCTAATGAATACCAGCGTGTCCGGCTCGGGTATATCGAAGGGTTCGCCGTACATCTCCGCATGTTCTATCACGAATTGCTCGTCCAGACCTTCGGCGATCGGGTGCCCGGGCGCCACGGTCCAAATTCGCTCCTTCTCGCCCGATTCACGCCATTTCAGGCTGCAACTTGTGCCCATAAGCTTCATAAAAATTTTGGAATAGTGCGCTGAATGTAGGCAAACGAGTCCCATTCCATCAAGAACGCGCCCGTGAATTCGGTCAACAACGTCGTCGTGAACGTCGGCGTGGGCGGCATGACCCCACCAAATAAGCACATCGGTATCAGCCATGACCCGTGTAGTCAGACCATGTTCCGGCTCATCTAACGTGGCTGTCCGAACCTCGAAACCGGATTGTTTCTTCAGGTGAGCGCCAATGGCATTGTGAAGTCCATCGGGATAAATCCCGCTTACATGTTCGTCATTCTTCTCGTGCCGGTATTCGTTCCAGACTGTAACGCGAATGGGCTGGTTCATACAAGAATGCGTTTTGCCGCTACACTGACGTGCGATTCGGAAAAATGAGGCGTTTCACGAAGAGACGTGCACAGTGCAGAGCGTGCCGATTAATCTGTACTATAGTTGCTGGAGACTCCCAAGATTACAAGACTTAAAGGGTTATCTACCGTCGCGTGCCGCGTTCAAGAGCTTCATGTACTCGCGCATCCACGGCGCATTGTCATGAAAAGTGCGGGCAGTTACAATATTCCCGTCAACCACCACCGGTTCATCCACATAGGTTGCCCCGCAAATCTCGGCATCAAAACGGCACTTGGCAACCGTTGTTACCGTTTTGCCTCTGATAACGCCAGCCTTAGCCACAATTTCAATGCCGTGGCACACGGAGGCGATAGGTTTGCGGCTCTCGCCAAAATGTCGAGCGATCGCCATCAAATCTTCATCGTAACGGATGTACTCCGGTGCGCGCCCGCCAGAAATCACCAGTCCCAAATAGGTTTCCGGATTGACCTCCCGGAATGCGATATCGGCAGCGAACTCGTATCCCTTCGATTCAACGGTTATGTCCCAATCCGGATGCGAGTCGTGCTGCACTAGGTGATACGTTCGTTTCTCCGGTGCTCCAACCAGCACCTCATAACCGTCTTCGGCGATGCGGTAGTAGGGATAAAGTGTATCAGTGACCTCGGCGGCATCACCAATAACCAACAGAACCTTTTCCATCGTGTCGATTCCTTATACTAACCAAAGTTGTCACCTTTGTAGCACAATCTGTTAGATTGTGTTTGTGATGCGCAAACTGACAGTTTACGCTAGGAATTCTCCGAATTCATGGACTATTCTCAATTGAAAACAATGGTGCATGTGTTAAACCATGTAAGTAATAACTTGTGCTATTCCAACGCAGTTTAGGTAGTGGAGCAATTCAAATTCTATCGTCATCCCGGTAACCGCTCTTACAAGCCAGATTTGCCAGTGTGCGCCTGAAGCGGGGGAGTTGGGACACGCATTGTGTTAAAGTCGAAGGTCCTTCAGATGATAGTCTTTGACTCTGTTTTCTCTTGCCGCTTCATTCCAGCGGTTGGCGTCCTCCTGTCCGACGAAGGGCTGGTAGAGGTAACGTGATTCGTGGGGATAACGCAACTGTCGGGCGTTGATCGCCAATGAAATCAATCGCGCGCTGTTTTTTGGGTTGTGACATGTATAACTTGCCCACTCAGGAGGGCTTTCAACACGGTATTGAGCTGAGGAATCAGAGGCAGAAGATCCTCCAAACGGTTACTTTCAGCTTCCAGCACGATAATACCCATTGTCATATCGTGCAGATTTTGCTGATCGGGAATTCCTAGATCCATCGTGATAAAGGCATTAAACTCAGCCGCGGCAAGTTTCAACAGTTCGCCATTCTCTTTTCCTTTCCAACCTCTATGAATCACTGTGACGACGTCAACATTGTCCTCAAAATATGACGGCAACTTATGAGGGAGATTCTCATCAAGCAGGGCGCGCATCAACCGCCTCGAGGGTCATTTTCAGGTAGGCAACGGCTTGGTCATGAGAGACCGTCGGAAAATCATCAAGAAATTCGTTGAGCGAATCTCCCGCTTCTAGATGTTGAATCAGAATTTCAACCGGTACACGGGTACCAGCGAAAACCAAGGCTCCGCTCATAATGTTTGGGTTGCGTGACACAATCTGTTCTTTTTTCATGGATTGAGCCTCCTGCAACGGCGTTGAATCAGCTGATCGATAGAAAGTCTTACTCACTGTCCGTTAGCTTGATTCCCGCCTTCGGTGATAATCTCCAATTACAGCGAACGTCTGATTAGGAGGAATAGTTGCTGAGACTATGCTGGAGTTTGTTACGACAGCTTGATGTTTCTATGAGCGCAGGATTAGAGGCGAAGGTCTTTCAGGTGGTAGTCCTTAAGGATGTTTTCTCTTGCCGCCTCGTTCCAGCGGTTGGCATCTTCCAGTCCGATAAAGGGCTCGTAAATATATCGCGATTCGTGGGGATAACGCTGCTGCCGGGCATCAATCGCCACGGCAATCAATCGCGCCCTGTCGTGAATGTATTCCGCGTCGTAGACAATCGGCTCGTCGAAAAAGTGGGTTTTGACATTGAGCACGGAGGAGTGGCGGTGAAATCCAAAGTTGAACGTCGCTCGCCTATCCGGCGACGTGTTGGCGAACGAACAGTGCAACGTTTGGCGGTTTGCCAGGACAACATCGCCCGGTTCACAGACTAGCGGGACTGCTCCTGGGAGACGGTCGGAACCGTTGTTTGCCTCAACCATGGCTTTGATATTATATCTTTCGCCCTTGTGCGACCCCGGTAGTACCCATACGCCGCTTCCGGCAGAACTTCCGTAAAATTGAAACATGAAATTGAAACCGTGTGTGCCCTCGTCAAGACCCTGTTTGTCCCAATGTGTGGTACCATCTTGGTGCCAAGCGACAGACGGTCCTAGTCCCGGTTGCTTGATAAATATCGCTTCCCCGAATGGGGCAAAATCTGGCCCATTAATTTGCTCCGCTATCGACAGGAGTTGCGGATGACCGTAAAGACGGAGACAGGAGTCCATCAATTGAAGCGGAGCGGAAATCGTGAATAAGACATATTCCGGGGCGTCCGACGGAGGGTTGGGTTCCGACATTTTAACGTGGTGGCGCCCGTTGTTTTTTGAGGTCCCGCCCACAGGGTCACTCAACGGCTTGGCAAAATTGAATACCGGATGAGAAAACTCGTTTCCAACTGCGGGGCGTCCCTTTGCGTCAATTAGCGCATCCTTGGTGCATGGGGTGCGCTCGAGCATGAGTTCCAACTCGGTCTGTAAATCGTTGAGTTCTTGGCCGGTTACCACATCTTCAAACACATAAAAGCCGTAACGCGAGTAGGCATCTAGAATCCTGTTATCCAGTGAGCCGTCCGAGTTAAATTTGATGCGGCCGCGATTGTCAAGTTCACGCGCTTGTCTCTCGCCTTCGCATACGTATTCAGTCATCGCGATGTTTTCTTGATTTGTATTACTCATGAGAGGCTTCCTACCATATCAGTTCCTTCTCGGAGACTATCGTCGAGTATAGAATTTACATGGGGTTCATTTCAACAACCGGTAGCACGTCCGTAATCGGGTGCTCAACCAACTATATATTGATATGCCTTTATGACTCATTAATCGTAATATGATAGTTGCTTGATGCCAATTCGGCGGGACCGTCAATTCAGAACATTGACTAGAAATTTGTCAATTCGCGTCGGGTCAAAACAGTGCAAATCGGCGAATTTCGGCGAATTGATGAAAGATGTTTCCAACTGTACCGCATCAATTTTTTAGGAATGAAAACGGTATGCCAACTAACGCTGTTGTGATGGCGCCACTGCTGTCAGGGCTTTTGCCTTGTGTGCCAATTCGGGAGATGTTACAATCTTGACGAGACGAATCTTAATCTTGGCATGACTGACATTCCAGTCCCAATCTCTGGCAAAGCTTTTTCGTGCCCTTTAATCGCGGATGCAGTTCAAGAGCCATTTGCAGCATGTCTTGAGCTTTAACAAGCCAGTCAATTTCGCAGTAAAATTCCGCAAGTTTCTTGTATACCCAAGCAGTCTCACGCTTTGATAGCTTCAGCGCACGGATTTTCTCCAGATTGTTTGGAATAGATTCAATGTGAACTGGATCAGCTAAGGCATAACAGTAGATTCGTTTCAACCGATCTCTGATTTCGTCCGCAAAATGATGAAAAACTGGTTGACGTTTTTCCGACGCAAGCAATGATTCGTAAATTCGTGATGCATTCGGTAGGTCGCCTAACGTTTGATAGGCTTCGGCGATAAGGAACTCGCAGTCCCGGCTATTCCCATAATCCAAAAAGTCGTCAATGCGGAACTTCCTATTTCCGCGCTGTAATTGTTCGTAAATCTGGATGCCAACTTCATAGTTCTGTGTCAACAACTGCTGAAACATTAATCCGAACCTGTGTTGAGCATAGCGCGGATTCCCGAGGTCTTCATGAAAAGGGCGCCGGAATCCTTTGTTTCCTATCGTCGCATTTAGTGTTAAATCGTATTTGAACTTTTCCTTCGGGTCACGTAGGACATCGTAAGCGATCGAAATCTCGCGGAACATCTTTTCGGCAAATCTCTCACGTGTCGGATTTTTGTCCGGATGATATTCTTTCGCCAATCGACGGAACGCTTGCTTAATCGTCCCTGGCGTTGCCTGTCGATCAATTTCCAATGTCTGATAATGATCAGGTATTGACATCTGAGTAACGAGCCTCGAAAAAGTTGACTTCTTGTGCACAAAGCAAGGGCATCTCATATTCACATGACGCTAAAAATTTGTCAAGCTAAACTTTTGAGCAATTTAGTTAACTAAAGCTACCTTCTCTTCTGGTAGATTGGGCTTCTAGCCGATCCGCAAGCGGGCAAATCAATAACGACTCAATACAAAAAATAGCAAATCTTCTTCGGTTGGGCAGGTATGAAAACTCACAGTGGCTTCTAATCCCGAACATACGAGAAAATAGATTAACTGAGATCAAGCGACTAAACAAGGAGCACGATAGAAGTCCTATAGCAAACGCCGTGCGGTAGAGATTCCATTCAGACAATTGCCGTGAGGTGTCAACCGGACTCATAGTAATGTACATTCATATTTACACATATGGTGATTGTTTGTTAGTACCATGTCGCTTGAACAATAGTGCATATTGTCTCTTAATTTTATCGTTCAATTTCACCGTAGGCTGAGATCAAGGGAATGGATAATGACCGCAATAGTCGTCCCCTTGCCCGCCGGTTTTGCGCAGAGCCAGGTTTTCTTTCTGTTCTACACGCAAGGTTCTTTACCTGGCCCACGCGCCATCAATGCACTTGCATTTTAAAGAAACGGTATAATCAGCGATGATAATATGTATAATTATGCACAAAATTAGACGCGCCCTTGTAGCGCAAACTGTTAGTTTGCGCACACCACAATCTGGCGGATTGTGGTAAAGAAGAATCTGATTATCCCCAGGGTTGTGTACTTGTCAGTTGCAATGACTATGACTGCGAGAACATATTGTTCGCCGCCAGAAATCTTGATGCAACGGTTTATAGATTTGGTTTGATTGTGCACACCTCACAGGTTAGCAACGGAAACTTTTAATTCCCATGAAACAGCTTTCCCTCATCATTCTAATTTTGATAACCGGGAATTTCCTAGTAAAGATTTCCGGTGCCAAGGCGGCGAATCCAAACCTTGCGATTCGCCAAGCTATGGACGAGCTAAGCGAGCAACTCCCCCAAGACGACGCATCTATCGCACTTATCCCACTTACCTCCAACCAAGCACGCCTCAACGTGGCTTGTGATATCCTCACACGCATGCTCGCTGCACGGTTAGTTGTTCATGCCGGCGATGACTTCATCGGCATAGGCGAGATTGATTGGCGTGATTTTCCCACAGACAATGGGTTATTGTCGATACCCCAAACGAAGAAGTACGGCAAGATTCTTCGGTGTGAACACCTGCTGACAGGTCGGATAGTACGGAATCAATCACACCTACCCGCTCAAGGCACACTATTTCTTTGGGACACTGCCACAGGATATCTCAAACATGCTGCCGAACTGAAGTTCACACTATCCGCGTCATTCACCTATTCAGCAGCGGAGAAACTTCACACGGTGGATAATCCATATCGCCTGAAATGGAAAGGATTACCGGACAGAAATTTGGCGGTACTTGCACTTGATGTAGCAGATGTCAATGGTGATGGTTATAATGAACTGATTTTAGCGGAGGCTAAGCAAATAAAGACGTTACGGTGGAATGGTGCCGGTTTCGACACAAGAACCAATCTAGCGGACATTCAGTATCAAAAAGACGAATCACCCGTCACGGACCGGGAGCGCCGCATAATGCTCTCGGCGGATCAAGATCAAAATGACCGGGATGAACTTTATATTGGTTCTCCTCCGGATGTGACTTGGCAAGTCGAGTGGATAGAGGACACCCGAGGGTTAGTGTCCCTACATTCGCCAATGTTGGTCGCACATGGCGCGGATTTTTTCCTTGCTGCAACGGTTGCCGCGAATTCGTCTAACTACACGTCAGATTCGACGGTCTTCTTAGTCAGAAACGTGAAAGGCGGTCAGGGCACACAACCGTCCGCCTTGCGCGTCAACTATCATTCAATTGCCCCTCGTATACTAAACCCTAACGCGGCAAATCGAAGCGGCGAGATTGTCTTGATAGATTCTGAAGGCAATCTTCGGGCATATTATATCGATCCTCAAGTAGCGCGACTTCTCTGGCAAACGCCGCCGTTGTTCGGAGAAGGGATTGCGGTCGGGGACTTGGATGGCGATGCCGAATATGAAATTGTTACGAGCGTAAATACCCCCGCGGAAGTCGGGAACAGTGAAACTCAGGATCAGTTTGTAATTCTTGAGAACAGGCAAGGTCTCTATAACATCGCTTGGAGGAGTCCGCTAATTGATGGGAAAATCGTCGACTTGAAGATTGATGATGCGGATAACGATGATAGAAATGAAGTTATTCTCTGTTTAAGAAACCGAAGTGGCAGTCAGATTCGGCTATACGCTGCTACAAAGTATTTAGACTAAGAACATATTTTGTACACGTGTCACGCAGTTGAACAGCAATTTAAAGCAACTCTACGCGGGCACCGAGGTTATTTGGCTGTGTGAGAAAGCAACTCCCGCCGTCCGGCAACGCATCAAAAAAAGCTTCGGTCTTCCTATGCAAGTCAGAGAGATTCTCGCCTACGGCGAAAATCGCGGGCCCCCAACTGCTGACGCCGGCGCCAATCGCGCCACTTTCTAGGAGAAAATCGAGTGTCTGTTGAAGCACGCCTCGCTGGGCATCAATCTCAACTTTTTTCCAGCCGAAGGTTTGGATTCGATTAATTGCATCCCCGAAGGCGAGGAGGTCCTCTTCACAAATTGCCGGCAACAGTTTCATCAAGATAATGTGTGAAAGCCGTTCTGCCGTTGATTGCGGTTGGGGACATAACGTCTGAAACGGATTAATCTCTGTTTTACCCGAGATGTGTTTGCAGGTCGGACTAACGATTAATAAATCCCAATCCGGGAATGGGTATCGAAGTAAAACGGGCGGAGGCGGAACATTGCCGACAGCAGAGGAAGGGAGAAAAGAGGATTTCTGTTCAGGGAAGGGATGACCGCCATCAAGAACGAATCCGCCGTGTTCAAAAGCGGCAACACCTATTCCGGATGTTCCGCCGCGAGCCGCGGCGAACGCAAGATCCGAGATGCTGAGTTTACGTTCGTAGAGAGTATTGACAGCTTGTCCCAGAGCAAGAGCAAGCTGCGTCCCTGATCCAAAGCCTGAATGCGCGGGAATTTCGGACAAAAACTCGACGTCCAATCCGGGAAAATTGACTCTCGACTGAAGGCGCTCAAGTATGGCGTTCGCTCGTGCTTCATATTGCCAAGACTTGACTCTTATTCGGTGTGAAGGTTTAGCGATTAACTCGAAGGTCGGATCGTTGATCGCAATTCCAATCCCACCATCTATCCTGCCCAACGCACCGTTGAGATCAATTAGCCCGAAGTGAAGGCGAGCAGGCGTTATTATTCTTACATGCCTCATAATTAGATTGAATTGCTTCTGCTAGTAAAGAATTGACAAACTTACGAGGTTTCCCATTGATTTCAAGCGTGCTTACCCCGCTTGAACGCATCGCACGATGAAACAAGGTCAATATTTATACTATACCGCTTTCGTTGTGCTGCCGCAACACCATAACGCTCAACTTGACAAAAGTGCTTAGAAGTTTCCTTGTCATGCTATGCGGCAGCCTAGACTCGCTTGTGCTACTTGACAATTACCATTCGCCGTACCGCCGAGAAGTCCCCAGCATGAAGTTGATAGAAATACGTACCGCTCGCGACCGGTTCGTCTCTCATGCTTCGACCATCCCAATATGCCGCAAGCCCTTTGTCCGTGTAAAATCCCGCTTGTTGATGCCCCAGGTCTAGCCGACTCACTAACATGCCGTGCACATTGTAAATCGTAATCATGACATCGGAATCGCTGGCGAGATGATACGGAATCCACGTTTCCGGGTTGAATGGATTCGGGTAATTTGCCAATAGTACCGTCTCCTGCGGAATCATGGCAGCTAACAAATCTTCCAGTAGGCGAACTCCTCGTTGCAGCGATTCATCCGCCAGATCTACACCCTTAGATAAGTCAAGCCAATATTTCAGGTCGGCTGCGGAAACGCTTATCAAACTTTCTGAAGACACGGAAGGCGCGCCTGCTCCATTCCCAAAGGCGCCGGCTACCTTGACTAAATCTACAATATCGACAATCCCGTCGTTATTGACGTCGGCGTCATTTTGTCCCGTCTGCCCCAAATTTGACCCCACGAGTACCAGATCGTGGAGGTTCACGATGTCGTCGCGATTAACGTCGCCTACGATTCCTGTCGGTTCCCGCAGTTCCACTAGCACCTGCTCGTTTTCAATGCGAGGAAAATAACGTTCGCCATCGGGAGACACTAAAACTATTTCAGATAGTGTCAGGCTAGATTCCTTGAAAGCGATAACTTCAAAAGTGAAGGTGACGAGCGTTCCCTCTCCGGCACTTACACCGGCAAGGGATGTCACTGCGACTGTAACACGGTCTTCTTCAGAGACCGGTTGCGCTGCAAATGCTCCTCCAGGGAAGTAGTCGCCATTAGCATTCTCGACAAAGCTGACGGCCGTTGGATCGAACTTAAGAGTGATTTGAAAGCCTGCCGTGTTCTCGGTTTCCGCAACGGTAAGTGCTATGGTGAATTCTGCTCCGACAGCAGGGGACTTCACGATGGCAGGGGCTACCATCGCAGTGGCGTCGATGTTGACCGAAGGGTCAATCTCCCAAAGGAGAACGGTGCCGTCTTCGCTACCACTTGCAATGGTACGCCCATCCGGGCTGAACGCTACGCCGTTGACCCTGTCCGAATGCCTTTCCAATATTCGTTTGCGCCCGCCTGTCATGACATCCCAGACATGGACATTCCGCCAGTTTCCGCTGGCAAGTGTACGTCCATCCGGACTGAAGTCCACGGACAAAACCGCAGACCGAACTCTGGAACCCGTCTCTTCAAGGGTGTGGAGGTATTTGCCAGTCGGCACATCCCACAAGCGAACCGTAGTATCATCACCGCCGCTGGCAAGCATGCGGCCATCTGGGCTGAATGCCACGCTATTAACCCATTTTTTATGCCCGTGCAGTGTCCGTAGTCGATCGCCTGTCGCCACATCCCACAGACTGATGCCACCACCGCCACTAGCGAGCGTCCGACCATCCGGGCTGAATGCCACAGTCTTGACTGCTGCCGTGTGCCCTTCAAGTTTTCGTTCAGGATTGCCAGTCTCGGCATTCCACAATCGCACCGTTCCATCATCACCCCCAGTGGCGATTGTTTGACCGTCAGGACTGAACGCCAGGCCATGGACCGAACGACGGTGCCCCTTTAGAGTCAGTTTTTGCACTCCCGTGTCCACATCCCAAAGCTGTATGTCACGCCCACCACTACTGGCAATCGTCAGCCCGTCCGGACTGTATGCCACGCGCTGCACCCAAGACATACGTTGCGTTGTGAGAGTTCGTTCGACTTCGCCTGTCAGCGCATCCAGAATGCGGATATGGTTGTTTGCCGCCCAAGGAAATGGATTGCCGTTTCCAGTCGCAAGCATTTGACCATCCGGACTAAAGGCTACACTCCAAACTATCCCCGTGTGTCCTTCAATGGTTCGCTCAGGATTTCCCGTTTCTGTATCCCACATGCGAACAGTATAGTCCCAACTCCCACTGGCAAGTGTTCCGCCATCCGGACTGAAAGCCAGGCTCCTGACCCAAGACGTGTGCCCTTCGATTGTACGCTCAATAGCGCCGGTCATTACATCCCAAAGACGGACGGTGCCGTCCTCTCCCCCACTGGCAAGCGTCCGACTATCCGGACTGAAGGCGATACAATCAATCACTCCGGTTTGCCTTTCAAGTAGTCTCTGGAGATCGCCTGTAGCCGCGTCCCACAAACGGACGCTACCATCATAACTGCTGCTAACCAGCATGCGCCCGTCCGGACTGAAGGCTACGCTGGTGACGTTATTCCCATGTGCGGTTAGTCTGAATTTTTCTTTCCGCGTACCTATATCCCACAACCGGACGGTATCGTCCTGGCTGCCTGAGGCCAGTGTGCGGCCATCCGGACTAAACGCCACGCTTGTAATGCTGGACGTATGCCCCTCCAGCGTCAGGATGGAAGCGCCTGAAGCGGCGTTCCAAACACGCACCTTCTTGTTATAGGTTTCACCCGCAAGCGTCTTCCCGTCAGGACTGAACGCTAAACTACCGCCGCTAAATTCACTCACTATAAGCGTGCGTGTATGCGCACCTGTCGCCGCATCCCACAGACGAATAGTCCTGTCAGGCCAGTCACCCCCGGTAGCCAGCGTTTGACCGTCAGAGCTGAACGCTATACTGGTAGCCGCGTAGGAATGTCCGGTAAGTAGATTGAGCTCGGTGCCGGTCCGCGAATCATACAGCCACACGCCGATAGAACTTGCAACCGCGAGTCGTGTTCCATCCGGCGAATATGCTATCTCCCATATCGCGCCTTTGCCGATACGCTCGGTAGCCCCTTCCGGCAAATCAACTTGCGCGAACGCGTTTAATGATAATGCGGCGAAAAGAGCGGGTAGCACAAGTATCTTCTTCATGATGCCCCCCTTTTGAACGGTCGAGCTAGGCCATCCGAAACAGAGCGTCCCAATGGCGGTCAACGGTCATTTGCAAGTCTCTTTGTCATTTCTTCAGTGCTGAATCGATTGATAAGGTAAATCAAGCTTGGGGATTCGGGTGGCGTGCTTGCATCATCACCCAAAATTATACGCAACTATTATGCCATACCTGCGGGCAAGACAGCAACTCAGGATTCGGAAATAGGTTCCTGGAAAGCTGAACGAATCCGTGCAGTGTTCGTAATTGGAATGGACACCTTGGTGCAGGATTTTGTAAATTGAGTGCACTCGCGAAGACATCTGATGGGAGGGCTGACGTACGAAGATAAATTGACTTGCTGCTCAAAGGCTACGAACTTTCAAAATCCGGGGGATTTCAACCGTCCCCAGGTCGTAGCCAGCGCTCGATTTTCTCGCACGGAGAGTGGGTGTCGGAATAGAGTATTGTCTCCTGCACTGCCAACGTACTTCGACGCATCCGGTCCTTCGCTAAAGTGCCATAACGCCATTGTCCTTGGATTCGGTGTAGAACGGACATTCAGCCGAGGTTTTCCAACTGGTGGAAGGGAAATCTCAACTTCATCCACATAAATTGGACCTGAGATAAACGGACCATATCGTTGCACAGTGTATTCAAAACCGTCTAACGCTTCATTTGGCACATAGCCGATGTAGAATCGGTTATCGGTGTCATTGCACCACATCCCGTTTGGCAGATTTAGGTCATGGGGATGACGGCCGTTATTGTAGACCAAAGAACGACGGACACGTCCCTCAAGCCAGGTTTCAAAGGCGAAGTGGTGCCACTCGCCCGGTTTAATACCACCGAGAACGGCAACGTCAAAACCTCCACCCTCCTCCGTTCTTGACATGATGTACAAGGCAGGAATATTCCGCTTCAATTGAACTCCGTCTTTGTTTTCAATTACTACCTCGGCAAGGATGACGAAAGCATAACTCCCCGGTTTGAGAAGAAGCACTCTCTGTCCTGATGGAATCTCGGGGACGGACTCAAGCTTAAACCAAAACTGGACCGCGAAGTTATTGCGCAACCGGAAATCCAGTGAAGGATCATCCTCAGCGTAAAGGTATTCCCCAGTGTTAAGTCTGAGGTAATTTCCCATCAATTCCGGACGTTCTATACCTGAAGCAATCGACGGAACTAGTAGACATGCCAAGCAACATACGATCCTTACATTATGTTTCATCCTTTAGGCCTCGCAAACCAGCATTGGCATTTATGCCAAATACTAGCAATTATCATTCCATTATTTCGATGAAGAAAGTCGACACAAGAATTTGCTCCGGAGTGATAGCCTTTAAGAACTACAGTCATTGCAACTAAGAACCCCAATTAAAGAAATCGATTTTTCTGCGTCTTGGCGTACATTTACATCTTTTATTAAAGACAATCGCAAAGAATCTTCATTCAAATGACAACTTGCGTCGGTAGCGCTATTCTCCACAATATCGGCTCTGACCCCGACAACTTTGTCGGTGGACAATTGGCATCGCGCGGCTGATTAATCTGCAAGCAGAGTCTGAATTTGATCCTCGAGTTTACCAGCCCATGTGCGCCCGGAAATCTCTCCCTTGCTGTTGATCAGAACAATCGGAAGCCCCCAGCCAGCGGCGTAGTAGTCGAAAGTCCGACCTTTCGCGCCCACAACATCTGTTGAACTGTCCAAGCCGATTGAGTAGGCAAGCGAATATTCGGCAAGGTACTGTTTAATCGTCTCGGTCTCGGCATCGGAGGGACAGATGGCGACGCAGGCAAGTTCTTGTTCTCCGTAGGCCTCCTGCATCAGGTTCAGGAGGCGTGCCTCACTAACGCCTTCAGAATGCGTCACGTCCCAAAAATATAGTACAATCGTCTTCCCCTTCAAATCGCCAACGGTACGGGCGGACCAGCCAGCCACTCTTCCACCGCCAATTCCTGTGCAGGTTGGTTAATCAAGGTCTTGAACCGTTCCCCGGCATCTTGGATGTATGCACGCTGCGTGTTCCGGCGTGTTAACTGCTCTGGCGTCGGCTCAGACTTCGATTCGGGAGGCGTCAATGTCAAGACCACATCCCGTCGGTTCACCGCGATACCCTCAAAGGTTCTGCTATTATGGTCATCCCTGACATAAATTGATACAATCGAATCTTTGATGTGCTTAAACTCAAACTCGCCCTGAACGTTGGTGCGAACGGGTGAGTATACGTAGCCGGAGGGGCTTTCTTCGGCTTTTACATTTACCCACGCCCATTCTATCGGATTGCCATCGGTATCCACGACCTTCCCTGCGATGTATCCCTCCGCCTTGACCAACACAAGGTCGTGACGCCGGTTTGTTTTCAAGATTTTAAATTGATGGGATGCATACCGCGGATGGAAGATATGTAGTTGAATAACAACGGCCGTCGAAAGGTCTTTCAACCGATATTCACCGTTCTCGTCAGAAAGTGTTCTTCTGGTGGGCTGAGTTTGCATGGTGTTCACTCGCGCGCCAACCACCGGTTCGCCGGAGGTGTCCGTGATGCGCCCTTCAATGAAAAACCGTCCGAGAACCGGCAGCAGGACGAGATCAGCGACTTGGGTCATCTCGGCTGCCGCAGTGAACATCTCGGCTTCTGTTTTGCGGTACCCTTCCGCACTCGCAGAGATAGTATATTTATCGCCGACGATAAGTTCAATCCCTCGGAAACGCCCATCGCCGTCTGTTACGGCAACGATTGAACCGACCCTCGTGTCTACTAAGAGAGGGTCAGAATGCATCAGTTCAATGTTTACCGACGAAATCGGTCTACCTCCTGCGCTCACCACTCGCCCGGAAACCTTAACTTGTTCGTATTGCTCCATCCGAATCTCAATGAGTGCCCCCGACCGGACTTCCATCTCGGCAGTTCCGCGTAATTTCAGACCGGTATGTTCGGCTTTCAAAGCGAGTTTCTGCCCAAGGCGTAGCCCACGGACCGTAAACTTTCCGCGTTCATCAGATTTACTGCGCTTCACGATGCCCCCCCCGAATCTGTCGGAAATGTCTGTAATCCATGCGCCTTCCACCGGTTCGCCAGCCTCTGTCAATACCCGACCAACAAGTCCTGTACCTTTTGAGAATTGAAAATTAACTGTCGTACTCCTAGCTTCCACGACGTTAACATCTTTTCTGATGTGTCCGACACCCTGATAGTCCTCCGGAGCGGTGGCAATGACGACTCCTGGTCCAGGTGCGGCGCGGAAGCGGTACGTTCCTGATTTGTTTGTATACACAATGTGACCATTCATTTGAGTCTCCGGACGCGCGGCGTCAAACACTTCGATGTAATGAGGGGCAATCGGTTCGTTTGTGTCGCGGTCTGTCAAACGTCCGGTGATGAAGCCGCCCCGAACTAATGTCAGGTCGATGTCGGACATGGTCTGTCCCTCAGCGAGTTCGATGAGCGCGTTGGTCGAAGCCGTCCATCCTTTGGGCGCTTTCTCAACATAGAGATTGTACACACCGGGAGAGAGGTTGCTTAGCGAAAAATTCCCATTCGTATCAACACTTGCCTGTTCTCGTCCTTCAGTTGGGCTAGTTGGGCCAGTTGGGCGGATTCGGGCGAGAGTGACAGTTGCACTTTTGACCGGCGCACCGGTCTTCGCGTAGCTGAGATGTCCCTCAATCCGCGCTTCACGTTTCAGTCTAAACTCATTCTGTTCTGTGCCGACCGGCACACGGAAGCGCGTTTCCTTTGCATATCCTTTACCCTGCATTTCAAGATTCGTGGCAGCAGCTTGCGGCAATCCACGGAAGACAAACTCGCCATGTACGTCAGTCATGGCAGGGGAAAAGGGAAAAATGTCCGCTGTCAAACGATGTTCGGGGGAACCCGTCACTGAGGTACCACTAAATACAGATTTGATTTGTACCTTCACGTTCTGAATCGGGGCACCCGTTTCGTTGATAATCGTGCCGAAGACGCTCCCCGCTGTGTCGAGTTGAACCTCGACATCCTTTCTACTTCTTGGCGTAAAGTTTCGCCAACCTATGCCATAATCGGGGTGTGTAGCAACAATATATACATGCTCCCACCAGGCATCCGCCCATCCCTCAAGTTCGAGACGGGACAATTCAAATCGGAATGTCCCATCTGCCGCTGTTCGGGTGATGGATTGGGACTGCTCTTGCTTTACGGAGCACAAGATCTCGGCATCCGGAATTGGTTCATGGTTACTGTCAACAACATGTCCGGAAAAGGTCAATTTATCGGTGCCGTTTTCCGTTTTAGTCGCCGAGAATTGCGAATTGGGGGTTCCTGCACCATTGGCGGGGGAGGCCATTCCACGGTTATCTGACCGACTACTTCGCTCCATTGAGGTAGGGCTACCGGAAGTATCTATCGGACGTTCTCCCGACGGAACCGGAATGCCGGTGATTGATGAGCGTGATACACTAATAGTGGGCGTCACAAAGGAGACTTCTATGGGCCATCGGGCGGAACTTGCTTGCACCACCCGGGCTTGTTTCACAGGCAAGTTGGTTGGCGAATCTTCTCGCTCTCCAACGAGTCCAATCAAGATGCACAACACCGTAATCAGCGAGAATGCGGCCTTGCCAACGGTTGCGCCGCTCCACGCGAACCCCATCGTCGGCGTCGGTGTATGACGAAGTTGCTCCATCATCTGCATGAGAAACCCTCCCCTCAGTTTGCGACTCTTCAACACTTTTCCGTAGCGTTCGGAAAGTGATCTGCCGAGTTGTTGACGTGCGCGATGCAACTTGGTCTTGACGGTGTTCACGGAGACACCGAGAAAGTCTGAAATCTCCTTCAGTGTACAATCGCCCATATAGAACATTGACACGGCGACCCGATTTTCGTCGGACAGCGCCGCGATTGCTTGCTCAAGGTCCACCTTCCAACCCTCATTGGGAACAGTGTGTCCGGGTTGAACCCGTAAGTCATCATCCGACGCATGCGCCAGTTGGACTTCGCTCCGGTGTGTTTTTGCAGCCCGTGCCAACCAACGGTTGCATTCGTTAGACATGATTGTATACAGCCAACTTCGGAATCTGTGTGGATGCCGCAGTGAATAGAGATTGCGGTATGCGCGCAGGAACACCTCTTGCATAATATCCTCCGCGTCAACTTCGTTTCTCACCTTCTGAAAGGCGTAAGCGAAGACCATTTCCTGATACCTATGCACGAGAACCCCGAAGGCATCGCGATCACCCGCGAGTGTTTGGGAAACTAGCAGTTCGTCGGCTGAATACATAACACGCTCCACTTCGAAAAACGAATCAAACGCCACCGCACAAGGATTAAGTAAATTCTTTAATTAGACCCTTGGAGAGTTCAAAAGGTTCTGTCGTAACGAAATAAATCAGGTGTGACCCCTTCGCCATGAAGCATTGCGCATACAAAATTTGAAGAATGACATCTAATGCGAGACACACTATGAAAGCCTCTCTATAAATCTTCCTGTCGTGCCGTAGTCTTTACGTCGTAGATGGCATACGGAGAATGCATACTACCCGGTAGCTTGGGTTAGGACACTTTCTACAATGTGTGTGGATATTAGGAGTGAACTACTATAGCAAAACGGGCGAGGTGGGAAATGAAGGAAAGGATGAAATCGGCAGATTTGGATGCTTCGCCGAATCACGTTTACAATAGTTATGGCAAATCTAGTATGTCAACGGTATTGGATGGAATTACAATCTGATTTTGAGGGTAGGATGAGGATTGCGAATGGATTAATGGAAATGGAGCAATGGGTGATAGCGACTGAAAATTCCCGCATATACTGCTCCTGAGTCAGTGCGACTTCAATCTTATATCTTAATAGACATTGCAACTATGGATTTTTTGTATAGGCTCTCAATTCATTACTTATGTGTAAATATGAATGCAAACGATTCTGGAAACGACAATCCTGTATCTTCGCATTACTGCGTGAATGTCACTATTGAGTAACCGGAGTTTGCAGCTTCTCATTCCGCCGCTCATCTCGTTCAATCAACCCATCTCGAATATGAAGCACACGACTCGCATGTTGGGCAAGTTCTAGTTCGTGCGTTACCATAATGATAGTATTTCCTTTTTCATTGAGTCGATGGAAAATAGACATGATTTCGGCGCCCGATTTCGTATCGAGATTGCCCGTAGGCTCATCGGCGAAGATGATTGACGGTTCCGTTACCAGCGCGCGTGCAATAGCCACGCGTTGAATTTGTCCTCCGGAAAGTTCCGTCGATTTGTGCCGCACGCGATCCGCCAGTCCAACCGCCTCAAGCGCTTCAAACGCGCGGTTTTTCCGCTCTTTGCGTCCAACCCCGGCGTAAATGAGAGGTAGCTCTACATTATGTTGGGCACTTGTCCGAGGCAATAAGTTGAAAGTTTGAAAGACAAATCCAATCTTCCGATTGCGAATCTCTGCAAGCCGATTATCCGTCAATTGCCCTACCTCCTCCCCCTCAAGGAAGTATTCGCCTTCTGTCGGCTGTGCGAGGCATCCGAGAATGTCCATCATCGTGGATTTTCCCGAGCCAGAGGGCCCCATAATAGCGATGAATTCCCCGGATTCAGCGGTAAATGTAACGCCTCTGAGGGCATTCACTTTGACATCACCCATCTGATAGATTTTAATAAGATTGCGAACATCTATGAGCACGATAACACCCCGTCTGTTAACGCAGCATGCTACTTCTCATCCTGCCGTGTAAGCTGCTCCATGGAAGGGACAAAGATTCGGTCTCCCGCGTCCACGCCGGCAAGAATCTCAAAATGGCTGTCGCTGCGGTGACCAACGTCTATTCTGGTCTTTATCCCCTTCATCTCTTTGTCTTTTCCCTTTTTTCGCTTAGACTCTTTGGTTCCGGTATCAAGTTGTACATAATATTGCTTCGTACTCCCAATCTCCGCTTGTACGCTCGAGATTCGATTCGTGTCCGAAATGAGTATGCTGACTTCGGCGGGGCCCGTTCGTAATCCGCGGGGAGTACCATCAAGTAGAATCTCCACATTCCCGCGCGACGTGTCCGATCGGATCTTGCCAACTTTGCCTTCGAACTCTTTACCAATGAGGTTTAGGATTTTGAGATCCTGATTTGGGCGAAGGCGCTTAAGGTTGCTCCCCGTCACCGTTGCTTGTACGGTCAACACCTCCGGATTGATAACGGCTTCGATGGGCAGTTGGAGAACATCCTCTCCCTTGAAAACAATGATATCTACGTCCGCCGACATGCCCGGAAGAAGCTGAGATGCCGCTTCAAGTATTTCGACATCTACTTCGAAGGTAATCACGGTGTTTTCTACACCCTGTTGCGGGACGATTGCTCCCGGCGATATTTCGCTAACACGTCCTCTAAACACTCGGTCCGTGTAGGTTTCAACTCGGACTTCCGCTTCCTGCCCAACCTCCACCTTTGAGATTTCGACTTCGTTGATTCGAGTTTTAACAATCATTTTGGAGAGATCTGCGATTGTCATCAAGGCTTCGCCGCGCGAGAACGCGGACCGTCCGGAGGAAACAATCTCCCCCTCCTCAAAGAAAATGCGCGTGACGGTACCAGAGATTGGCGCTTTGACGGTAGTCCATCTTAACCGCTTCTCTTGCGCTGCGAGAGCACTTTCAGCTTGACGCAAATCAGCTCGTGCGCTAACTTTCGAGTGTCTCGTCATTTCTTTCTCCGGATGGGCTGTCTCCTGTATTTTCAGAAGCTGTGCGCGGGCATTCTCCAATCCGGCGACATATTCCTTTTCTCGTGCCGCTCCAGATTCCTTGATAGTAATGAGGCCCTGTTCATGTTGTTTCAGGGTAGATTTTCGGCTCTTGATTGCCTCTTCTCTCGCCTCGATATTTTGCTTCTGCGATTCGACGGACTGAAATTGTGTCTGAACATTTTTCTCTGCCGTGTCGTATTCGTATTGGGCATCCGCATGGCGCGTTTTGGATTCCTCCAACGTTCGTTTAGATACCAACTGTTGCTCAAACAACTCCTTGTTTCGGTCATATTCTGCTTGAGCGGTATCCAGCTTAACCTTCGAGGATTGGGAAGCGGCCTGCGTGCGTTGATAAGCGAGTTGTGCTTGTTCTAAGGCAATCTGAGCCTGACGCAGGGAGATGTCGTCTTGTTCAAGATAGTTGTGTGTTGTCGAGATGCGAGTTTCGGCTTCAGTAATTCGTTGGCGTGCTTCCGCTTTAATGGATTCTAGACGTCCTTCCGACATTCTTACTGAATTCTCAGCCTGGGCAATTTCACTAGCTTGCCGCTTCGTTGTCAATTCGATCTGAAGTTCCGCCTGTTTGTGACGCGCCGTTTGTGCGTTGCGGTATGCCTCAGCCTGGTTCCGCTGCTCGAAAATCTGCTCATCGTCAATCTTGAGCAATTCTCGCCCTTCTTCAACAAATGCGCCCTCCGTTACAAAAATCTGCTCAATTTCTCCCTCGACATTTGAACGTACCTCTACAGAAAGCAAGGCCTCAAGATTGCCAGTTTCGCGCAACTTGACAACGAACTCGCCGCGCCGGACAACTTCCATTTTTTCCTCATCGTTATCCTTATTCTCGTTGATTTTTATGATGACAATCACAACCGTGACAACCAAGAGAACGGCTAATGAGAGTAGAATGATGTGTTTCTTGTTTAATCTCAATTTAGCGTTCCCATTGCTCGCTGCAACGCACTTTGAGCAATCTTGTAATCATAAAACGATCGAACCTGATTGGTCAAGGCTTGCGCATACTCCGTCTGCGCGTCGAGTAATTCTAGCAGAAATGCAAGTTCCTGCTGGAATCGTCCGCGAATCACCTCAAGGCTGGATTCCGCATTCTTGACTTGAGTGCCGGAAATATCTATCGCTCGTTCCGCGCGCTTCAAATTAAGATACGATTGCCGAACTTCCAGTGCGACAGAGCGTTCCAAATCTTTGGCATCCTCACGTGTTTGATTGAGCAGCAGTTCGACCTCTTGAATTCGACGCTTTGTTACACCGCCGTCGAAGATGGGGAAATTCAGTCGCGTGGTGAAATCCCAACTTCGGAACTGGTTAAAATCCTCACGTTCATGAAGGTAGTCATCAATGTTTACGGCGTAGTTGAAGTTCGCGTCAAGTCGCGGTAATCGCCCCAATTTTGCAAGTTTCATGTCTGCTTCAGATTGTACCAGTAGAGAGTTGAGTTCTTTGAACTCCGCGCGGTTTTCATAAGCCAACTGAATGGCTTCTTCAACCGCCATCTGTGTGACTTCAATTGCACCCTGATTCAGATATTCTGAATAGTCGGCGTCTTCGGCAAGAGTAATCACAGTGTCCGGCTTCAAGCCCATCAACCGTGGCAAGGTCGCCGTGGCGATTTTTAGAGCGTTCTCGTTGCTCAAGAGACTTAATTCATCATTCGCTTCTCTCACCTGAGACGTAGCGATATCAGCGGGAATCAGGTTGCCGACTTGAACGTGAACCTTGGTTGCCGCAGTGTTTTCTTGAGATCTCGCCAAAATCTCTTTACTTACCTTGACAAGTTCTTGGGTCTTCAATACATCGTAATAAGCCTGCGTAATTTGAAAAATAAGCGCCTGCTTAATCCGTTCGTTTCGATTTTCTGTCGCGTTACGTCTCTCCTTTGCCTGCGAGTAGTTTGCCCCTCTCTGGCCATGATCCCAGAGAGTATATCTACCCGAAATATCAAGATCATAATTTGCGCGCTCGAAGCCGAAATCAACTCTTTCGGAAATTCCATAATGTCCTCCAAGCGAAACCTCGGGAAGAAACTGTGCTCGCGCATTTTTGACGCGGAGATCCTGAATGGCAAATTCCAGACGAGCATTGCGCATATCGGACGACCCTTCAAGTGCAAGTTTAATGCACTGTTCAAGCGTCAGGGGTTTGGATAGATCAATTCCAATATCAGGATTCTCCGCGTCCGCACTTCGGATTGAAAACACCAGTACGATCACAAGCGCGCACCAAGTTCTCCGTCTAATCATTAGCATCTCCTTGAGTTTGTTGACAAATTTCAGAGCCCGTTTAACCGTATTTTTTGACGGAAGTAGGAATTGAAAGTTTAGCAGTAGATCCGACCCCGAAACGAGTGGGGAAGTGTTCATTGCAGCGCGCTGGGTACTGTCCCAAGCCTTGCTGTTAAAAGTGAAAGGCTTGGTTGCCTTTGAACGTATCGGGAACGCCGTCAAACATCAATACTGCCGTTGACTGCTCTGTGTCAAGCGGACGTGAGATTGAACAGAAGTATACTCACGGTTTCATCGCATTTCCAACCCGCCGCTAACACTAATTGCCAACCCCGTGAGATAGTCCGACTCGGACAAGGCGAGGAATGCCGCGGTTTGAGCAATATCGCAACCTTGAGTAATCCGACCCAAAGGTAAATCCGAAGCTATCTTCTCAAGCATCTGCCTCCGTTTCTCCGAGATTGTTGAAGTGCCGGACGCGATGGCGTTCACAATGGCATCAATTCTCTCCGTATTTACCGTGGCGGGACAGAATGCGTTGACGCTGATTCGGTGAGTTGCCAACTCCATTGCCAAGAACAGTGTGAATCCGCTTATGGCGAACTTTGAAGCACAGTAGGCAGTGTGCCTCGCTTCGCCGCATTTCCCTATTCTTGACGACATGTTGATGATTTTGCCGCCTCCTTCACGGTCAATCATGTGTCGGGCAGTCGCTCTGCAACAGAGATAGGTCCCCTTGACATTGACGAGTTGCACCTGATCCCAGACCGCCTCATCCAGCTCGGTACTGGAACGCGATCCGGCCCCGCCGGTACGCCGGCATTTTTGACTAGAATATCAATTCGTCCGAATTCTTCAATCCCCTCTCGGACCATGTTCTCGACTTTAACTGATTTAGTAACGTCCGCCGTAATTCCAATCGACTTGCGCCCCAGTGCACGGATTTCATCGGCTACCTGCGGTAATCCGGCCCAGTTCAATCTCCTGTCGGCATACGGCGATTCTGTGAGGTCCCTGATAGCGAGGGCTGCGCCATGTTCCGCAGGTCTCATCGCAATAGAGCGCCCTATTCCGTGTTCCCCTCCAACACCAGTGACAAGGGCAATTTTTCCGCTTAAGTCGTACACTTGGTAGTTTCTTCCAGTACGAGCATTCAAATCAAAATCGGGAGGCTGTTATAGGCATTTCGCGCCATTTTTTCTCACTTCAGGCTGAAGCCAAAAGCCAATGAAGTCCGATTTAACTGACACTTGCGCTATTCCACGCTAGAGAATCGGCAGATTCCCGAGGGGAATGCGGTTGACTCCAGTATATTTGTAGGGTATCATATTGAACAGTTTTTGGCAATATTCAAGTAGGCAGATTCTACACTGCCCGTTATTCGTGATGTGGAATAGAGACGCAGTTTTGAGTGGCATGAATACGGATTATCACTTAGAAGGAGAGAAAATATGGCTGGGAACGTTTTTGAAGTTACCGATGAATCTTTTGAAGAAAGCGTTTTAAGTTCCGATACGCCGACCGTGGTTGATTTTTGGGCGGAATGGTGCGGCCCATGCAAGATGATTGCTCCAATACTGGAAGAACTAGCCGATGAGAATGCTGGAAAATTCTCTGTTGGGAAGTTGGATGTGGACAACAACCGTGAAACAGCAATGAAATATGGCATTCGGAGCATCCCAACACTGCTCGTTTTCAAAGATGGTGAAGTTGCCGAGCAAATTGTTGGCGTCATGGCGAAGGATGCATTGCAGCAAAAAATTCTGGGCTCACTATAAAGTGTATCGAAAACACAGCACGGAATAACAAGGTACATTTATTTGCTTTCCCGCGTAATGGAATACGTGTAGATCTATATATTCTATATGATTTGGGAATCACTCTATAACGCGATAGGTGTTCCGGCGCTATTCGTCGGTTTCCACACCACAGCCAAATTCGACAGTAAAGTTCGAGAGGGCATCGCGGGTAGACGTGACGTGCTGAGAACGCTGGAAAGCCAGTTAAATTTGGCACGGCAATCGGATCATACGATCTGGTTTCATTTCACTTCGGTTGGAGAATTTGAACAAGCTAAACCTATAATCGAGGCGATTAAAGATGACTCTCGAATTGTACTGACTTACTTCTCGCCGTCCGTACATGCCAATGTCGCGCGATATTCGTTCTGTGATGCTTCGGGTTACCTGCCGCTTGACACGCGGCGCAATGCGCGCGCACTACTCCAGATTATCAAGCCAACGCTTCTAGTCTTTTCAAAGTTTGATATTTGGCCCAATCTCGTGTGGTCGGCCGCCCGCCAGAAGGTGCCAATCATTCTTATTGCCGGGACACTGCACGCAAGGTCCAAGCGGATGTCATACCTCGTGCGCCCGTTTTCGAGGAGTGTGCACCGCCATATTGCACTTCATTGTGCCATCTCGAAACCGGACGCGGACCGATTCCGACAAATATGCCCGCCCGACGCGCAAATCGAGGTAACCGGCGACACACGTTTCGACAGGGTCTACCAACGAGCGGCCTCCGTGGAAGCTGGCACCGAATTCTTTCCCGGACAGTCAACGTTGAACCGCCAGGTTCTGATTGCAGGAAGTACGTACTCGGAGGATGAGCGTGTACTGTTAGAAGCTTACAAGCTTCTGCAGCAGGGGGCCTCCGAACGTCGACCCCATCTTATTCTTGTTCCTCACGAACCAACCGAAAATCGCATCCGCCAGATTCGAGAAATCTTAAATCTGCAAGGCCTCTCATATTCCTGCTTTTCGGATTTAACGACAGGGATAAATCTGCGAGACACCGACGTGATCATAATCGACACCGTTGGATTACTCGCAAAACTGTATTTAATGGGAGATGTTGTGTTTGTGGGCGGAAGTTTTCACGGAAGTGTCCATAACGTGATGGAGCCAGCGGCAATGGCGAAACCCATACTATTTGGGCCTACCGTCCACAACGCTTACGAAGCGAACGTACTGCAGGACGAAGGGGCGGCGCAACTAGTCAATAATGCGACAGAAATGGCATCCGTGCTCGGACAATTGTTCAACGACCCGAAAGAGCGCACGCGAAGGGGATTGATTGGACCGCGTGTGATTGAAGAGAATCTCGGGGCTGCAGAGCGGACGCTAGATTACTTGCGCCCCTATTTGAAGTAAGTCGAATCCAATATTTGCGCAATGGGGCGACTTTTTTGATCTGCTAATTCCGATCGAAATCCGTACTCCTAGTGGCTTGCGATTCTATCTTGGTGGCTATTTGCTGCGGCATATTTCTACCGCCACATGGGTAATGGGCTGCTCAATCGGAGGAGACAGTTTTTTGACTGTTATTCGGACTTCGTCTACCGGGAAACGGTTCAAAACCATTGACGCCGACGTTTCAGCCAAGGCTTCTATTAAATGGAACGATTTTTCCGTTCCGGTTTCGACAATTAGGTCTACGACCTCTGCATAATCAACCGTGTGTTCGAGGTCATCCGTCCTGCCGGCGGTAACCAAACTGAATTTCAATTCGACATCAACCTCATATTTCTGACCCACCTGTCTCTCGGACTCGGATGTACCATGGTGACCGTGGAATCGAATACCCTTGAGGATGATTTTGTCCCTCGCAGAAAACATGCTCGACCTGTGGGAAACACTTAACTCTTCTCATTTCCCTGGTTAATAAACGGCGTGAGGAGATCGATGGGAATTGGAAACACGAGAGTTGAATTTTTCTCCGCGGATACCTCAACCAGCGCCTGAAGAAATCGTAACTGGATGGCGGTTGGCGTTGCGCTCAGCATCATCGCCGCGTCCGTCAACGATTGGGCAGATTCCAATTCACCTTCCGCATGCGTGACCTTGGCACGTCGTTCCCTTTCCGCCTCCGCCTGTTTAGCCATTGCCCGCTGCATCTCGGATGGCAGGTCAACATGTTTAATCTCCATGGCAAATACCTTGACTCCCCACGGCTTACAGTGTTCTCCGATGATTGTTTCAAGGTCTTGATTTAGCTTCTCCCGCTCAGACAGCAGATCATCCAACTCAGCCCTGCCGAGCACGCTCCGGAGTGTCGTCTGCGCAACCTGCGCGATGGCGAACCCGAAATCTTCAACTTCAATTACGGCTTTATCCGCATCTACAACTCGAAAAGAAAGTACGGCATTCACACTCACCGAGACGTTGTCTTTCGTGATTACGTCTTGAGGGGTTACATCCTGCACTACCACTCGCAGACTAACCTTCTGCATACGCTCAATCCAGAATGGAATCAACCAAACCCAGCCGGGGCCTCTTGTTCCACTGAGGCGCCCAAGGCGAAAAACAACCGCACGTTCATATTCTTTCAAAATACGAAATGAAGTCGTTAAGACTATGATGATGGCAATCGCGCCAAGCATGAAAGGTATTCCAATTTCCGGCATCCAGTTGTCTCCCTTTTGTTCTTACGATGTTTGTTTCTCTCTGGCTAGTTTCAACATTTCGACTAAGCTATGCTCAGACTTCGGTAGGCGCCCCGCTTTCAAATGCACTCTTGAGTAGGGTGAATACAATCCAATCCTATTCCGTAACGCTAATACGTTATCATAGCATATTGGGATTTTATGCGTCAAACAAATTGCTGTGCGCAGACGAGAAATGTGCCAGCGCTAGGTGCTGAAGTAAGACACACGATCTCCACCAAAGAGGCATAGACGCGTTCCTCGTTAATGCAGGAGTGTTCCGTTAAACGACGGGGTGTTAAACGGGGCGGGAAAGCACGGCGCCTCGGAAGTTAATATTTGATGCAATATTCATGACTAGATGACGTTTAATCATTTTACGCAAGTTGCTACCTATAACAGAGAAACCGAGTTTTTGGTTCATGTTCGATAGATTAAATGTAAATTGGTCTGGTTTTTCGTCAATCTTGTGTTTCCACGCCGGAAAAAACTTGGTTTCTGGACACTTGTCCGATAATGGTGGCAACTTGGGTTATTTAAGTCGGTAATTCCAATTTCCTCCAGGCCCCGTAGGTGCGATCAACTGGGCGGATAGATCAAGCGAGCGATTAGCGAGTGACTAACCGAATGAATAATGAGGGCGATAGAAGTCCCATAGAAATCTCTTTCTAACCGCACCGGGCTTCGCTAAGAAATTACCGAATTAATTTTTGAAACTGTTTAGTGCATCGTTTGGTTCGTCGTATTACAGTTCGCCGCACGTCCAGTCCGGGCATGTAAGCCCCGATTAGCCGGAATTAGCATTGTACTTTCCCACTCGGCGTGTTCTCTGCCCCGCTCGGTCTGGATTGGCAAATCCAGACCATTGGACTAGACAATTACAAATTCTTTAAATTTCATTGGTCATGGGGCGCCGACGAACATAATTAATTATCGCTTTTTTATAAACACCTCCTCGGACGTCACTGGCTCTGTTTCCTCTCTTGGAGCCGGTATTCCTCTGATTGCAGCCCACGATGTTGTGACAACATGCGCGCTCCGCCACACGGTCTTAGTAGGAGACAAAACATGCCCCGAATTGTCAGGTTCACGGAAAAATGTGAGTTTTACCAGAAAGACCGTTAACACCAAGTAGAACGCCATCGCGCTACAGTTGACTAGCGCTGGGTGAGGATTAAACTTGAAAGCCCCAAGGAGCCGGGCAAATGGATTGGCAAAGAAAGCGAGACGACTACGGCGGTGCTCCTTGGCAATCTGTTTCTGAATGTTCAAAGCAAGACCTAGAGGCGGATCCGGATCTGTCAGGCTTTCAAGAACCGCGGCTGCAAGAAGTATCTCATCATACTCAGCTTTGCACTTTGGGCACGCCTCAAGGTGCCGTTTCAATTTGACATTCTCTTGCATTTGTAGTTCCGAACCTAATCGATTCACATTGATAGTTGTCATGAAATCTTCACAATTCAAAATAGTACCTCCTTTCTTTATGTCATTACTTTTACAAATCTTTGAGCATGGATTTAAGGTTCCTTATTGCCGTGTTCAGGCGTGAAGCCACTGTGCCTTCCGAACAATCCAAGACGAGTGCAATCTCACGATATTTCAGATTTTGTGCGTAAAATAGGACCACTACGGCTCGCTGCTTTGGCGGCAATTGGTCGATTGCCGCTTGTATTAAGCCGTCACGCTCGGTCTTCAACACCATCCGCCCCGGAAAATCTGAGTCGGACTGACGGTTCTGCTCTCGCAGGCAATTCGTGTAGGACATCAATGTGCGTCCTCGGGAATCGGACTTACGAATGTGCTGTTGGCATGTATTGATTGCAACTCGGTACAACCACGTTGAAAACTTCGATTGAAACTGGAAGGATGGAAGAGATCTGTAGGCTTCCAAAAACGTTTCTTGGGTTGCGTCGGATGCATCGTCCGGGTTACCAAGCATGCGGCAAGCCAGTCCATAAATTTTGGAATAGTGACGTTGCACAAGTTCGTTGAATGCACTTCCGTCACCCTCAACTGTCTTGTGAACGTACACATCATCAGGAATCATAAGGTCAACCACGAAAATAGGACTCAACAATCGGCTTCGGCTATAGTATTAGTGAATTCCCGCATCGATTTTCTTCTGTTCAGCACGGTTTATTTTAATAAATACGGACGCTGGGTTGATTAATGGCATAGAGGGCAGTTGCGAAACTCCGCCGTCTTTGCTAACATATCAACGGAGCATCGCGGTGGGTGCCCTGTCAGCAATAGGTTGGCAGAAGGTTTCATCATTCTGAATTAAATCTCAAAGACCACTCATATATGACGTAAGCCACGATGCTTGATGAAATTTGTGATTGACAATTATCCATTACGTCACAATTAACATAACATGCGCGGAGCCTGCCGGTGTGATTGAAGTAAAAGACTTGTCCAAATCAGTCGAAGGAAATGTAGTATTCGCCGACCTAACGTTTCGCGTGGATTCCGGCGAGCACCTTGCATTACTGGGTGCCAACGGCTCTGGCAAATCGTTGCTACTCAGAATTCTGGCTACCTTGACGAAACCGACTAGCGGCACGGTCAAAATTGCAGGGCACGATGCATTTTCCCATCTTCGGGAAGTGCGGCCCCTCATTGGCTATATCCCAGAAACCTTCGACGGTTATCCACACCTTTCGATGGTTGAATACCTAGAATTTTTTGCCGCTGCGTACAACTTGGACAAAAGCGGACGTGCAACCGCAATTGAAGACGTGTTGAATCTGATGGACATTTCGGCGATAGCCCATCGGAAAATCGCATCTCTTTCCAAAGGCGAGAAACGGCGGCTCTGTCTTGCCAAAACGTTTCTACATGACCCGGAAATTTGGCTGTTTGATGAGCCGCTTTCCGAATTGGACGTGCGTGGACGGATAGAGCTGAGTACGCTGATACAAGAACTTTTGGCAATGGAAAAAACCATTGTAACCGCCACGAACCGGCCCGGGGAGATTACTCCCATTTGCACTCATACCATTATCTTGGCGGAAGGCGGCATTGCGTTTTCCGATACTATAGCGGAGACTGAGATGAACTTGGAGGACCTGTTTTTGCAAGTCACAACTCCCGACATGACGGATGAAGAAGCAAATTAACCGGAGAAGCTAACCAAAACATCGGACGAGGACTCTGTTTAGAAATTGTCAGAAAACACTCACGGTGAATCAACAATCGGTTGTCCCGTTTGTTTGAGATTCCCTCTCTATTCCGCCATCACAATTAAAAACATGCCAAACACCATCAGGGCTGCCCCGGCTAACCGAAGCCTTAAACCGGACTCGCGTAACTTGTAACTGCCGAGCAGCACGGCAAAGATGACAGAGCATTGTCGAAGCGCAACGATGTAACTGAGCTTTTCGGTCATTAGGAGGTAAAGAATCAGTGTGTACGAGACCATCGCCAATATAGCCGCCGTAAATACTTGCTTCCACTCCCGTCGTCCGATTTCAGCGATTTGACTCCATCGAAACCGAAGTAAAATGTAGGCAATGTACAACACTAGCGCAATACATCCCTCGGCAAGATAATACGTCATTGCATTCCAAATAACCGCTTTATTGGAATGCGCGTGGAATTCCGTCATTCCTTGCTTATCAATCAAAGAGTATGTGATGACCGTACCAAGTGTCGACAATGCCCAGATTGAATCCGGCTTGCGCGCATACCGAAGGAGAGATTTGTACGAAGTTTCTTTTCCCCGTTGCTGGAAAAGATAGATCGCCGATACCACGCAGAAGATTCCGACCAGGCCTCGTGTCGAAATTGATTCATCCAAAAACAGCAGGGCAAAGAGCGGAACAAATGCGGGAGCCGAGCGAGCGATTGGGTAAACGAACGAGATATCGCCCACCATATAGGCGTGACTCAGGGAGAACCAGTAGCCGAAGTGGACTAGACCGGATAGAACAACATACACCCAAACTTGTGAAGGGATAATGGGCAATCGAATCGCGAACACGACAAGGGTCAGAAAGAGCGTGAAAATGCCTATCCAGAAGAAGAAAATTTGGGTAGATTTGCTGGATTTTGCGTAGAAATTCCAAAGGGCGTGAAAAAAGGCGGAGAGAAGTACCAGAATAATTGTTAAAGATGTCATAGGTGTCTCATGGGTTCGTTCGATGCGATGTTACACAACAGTTCGATTCATGTCAACGATGACGATGTCCCAAGTAGCGACTCGTCCCAAATTCCTTAGCCTTTCGAAGCCGGTTGCATAGTGGTTTATTCGCTAAGTATTTAATGCCTACGAGAGCGTCACAAGAAACGTTGTGCCACGACGGTAGGTGCGATCAAGCGAACGGATAGTGAGCGATCAACTGAGTGAATAACGAAGGCGATAGAGCTCCCATAGAGATCCCCTTCAAACCGCACCGGCACCCAACACTACCATAAATTCTTAGAAAATAAGCCACTTAGGAATCTAATTTCAGATGATTTAAGCTAATTCAAAGAGGTAAATACAATGTCAGATGAGAAGAAATCACGATCGCATAAAGATCAGAAGCCCGGCGCGAAAAACAAGCAAACGTCAGCAAACGAGGAAACCCAAATGGTAGCGGGACATCCCGTCCAGAAAGAGAAGAAGCTAAAGCGAAAATTCTATGAAAAGGAGTTGGCGAGGCTTCAACTTGAGCTAATCAAGTTACAAGAACACATTAAGAACAAGGGGCTGAAGGTTGTCGTAATTTTTGAAGGGCGCGACACCGCGGGAAAGGGAGGCACAATCAAGCGGATTACCGAGGCGTTAAATCCACGTATCTGTAGAGTCGTCGCGTTGGGAACACCAACGGAACGAGAAAAATCTCAGTGGTATTTTCAACGATATGTCACCCATCTTCCGGGATCCGGAGAGCTGGTACTTTTCGATCGGAGCTGGTACAACCGAGCTGGCGTTGAACGCGTAATGAATTTCTGCACTGATGAAGAATACCAAGAATTCTTGCGTTCGTGTCCGGAATTCGAACGCATGCTGGTGCGTTCAGGTATTATCGTGATCAAATATTGGTTGTCCGTGGATTCCGAGGAACAGGCGCGCCGCTTTAAAGACCGGATTGAGAATCCGAGCAAGCGGTGGAAAATTAGTGAGATGGACTTAGAGGCGCGCAAGAGGTGGGTTGACTATTCAAAAGCGAAAGATGACATGTTCAAATATACAGATATTAAACAAGCTCCATGGTTCGTGGTTGAATCTCACGATAAACGGCGGGCAAGGTTGAACTGTATTTCTCATCTGTTGAGCCAGATTCCATACGAGGATTTACGGCTCGAACCGATGAAACTCCCCTCGCTTCAATCTGACCAACATTATATCCGCCCTCCACGGTCAGATCAGACTTATGTACCCGAAATATTTTAGCAGCGTAATCCAGTACAGATATAATATCTCCAGAAAGCGCAATGTGGTTTATTGGTAATACAATTTCGCTTGAATCACGCTGCATATTATGATTCGATCGTATTATCCGCGTTCCCCTTTTTTCCGTAAGCGGGCATTAAACAATCGAAAAGAACGAGACGTTAACGGCGATGAACCACCCGGATTTCATTTGTCTAATCTGTTGTTCTGCAAATGAAGTTTGGCTCTCTGTTCTTTTGTCACTTGCTCCGCCCCTTCGTCGGTGTAAACCACATGCGGCGTGATGAATACCATTAATTCCGTCTTCTCGACCCGCGTGTCTGTCCTTCGGAACAGTCTGCCGAGCAATGGTATGTCACCTAAGAATGAAATCTTGTGAACGGTTTCGGTCTTGTCATCTTTTATCATCCCGCCGATGACCATGGTTTGTCTGTCGTTGATTGTGACCGAGGCAGTTGCCTCTCGCGTCGAAATTATTGGGGCGTCAAACAGCGTAAACTCAATGAGACTGTTAATCTGTTGGTTAAGGTCGAGAGAGACTGTCCCCGATCTGTTAATTCTCGGCGTGACAGTGAGGATAACGCCGACGTTCCGAAAGTCCGTGCTGGTCAAAACACCTCCCGTAGCAGTTTCCTGCGTACTGACCAAGAACGGCACCTCTTGGCCGACATTGATGATCGCCTCCTGGTTGTTTCTGGTCATAATTCGAGGCGTTGAAAGGATATTCACCTTTGTATCCTTCGTCAGAGCATGAAGCATGGTGTCTAGCTTGTCGGATAGAATTCCGTATTTCAGGCCGAAAATTTCATCAGCCAATCCAAAATCGGTTGAGCCGTCTTGACGATACGTGCTCCCGTTGATGGCGGTTCCCTGTTCCCACATCCATTCAACCCCAAAGGCACTCTCATCGTCTAGTGTCACCTCAATTATCTGAGCTTCGATTAGCACTTGAGGAAGCAGAACATCAAGTTGTTTAATGAGTTTTTCGACGGAAGGGAAGTTTCGTACAAACGTGGTGATGAGAAGAGAATTCGTGTCTTCATCTGCGACAATTTTCACGTTGCCGGTAAGTCCCCGTGCGGCATCGGCGGTCTGCGCGCTAGACCCTAGAGCACCGGTTGAGAATGCTCCGCCGCCAAATCTTCCTCCGAACCCTCCGCCAAATCCGCCTCCGAAACTTGCACGGTTCGCGGCTTGACGTTCGAAGAGTTCAGTCGACAGCAGTTCGTTAAGTATGGATTCCAAATTCGCAGCATCGGCATGTTCGAGGACAAAAACTCGCGTATCCTCTGCAAAGTCGGCGATGTCTCGATCTAGCTGCTCAATTAGCTGCCCCACGGACTCCATTTGCTGTGCCGTTGTAGTCACTATTACCGAATTGGTCCGCGCATCTGAAACCGCCGTCAACTCCGGTAAACCGAGCACCCCTTGACTGCTTTGTTCGTTAGCCCTCTGCTGTTGCTCAAGAAAAAAGCGTCTACCTCGACCACCGAATCCGCCAAAACCACCCAACCCTCCGCCGGCAAACACGTTCTGGGCTGCACTGGAAAAAGCCTGATTCAATTCATTCGCAATCTCCGTGGCATCACCATGGTCAAGGGAAAATACGCGCGTTTCCGGTTGCGAAAAACGTTGCGTGTCCAATTCCCCGACTAGTCTCCGTATGACCTCAAGATTCTGTTGACTCGCGGACACAATCAGCGAATTAGTATTTTCGTCTGCAATCGCCTTCACCTCCCCGAGAAGTTGAAGCGCGCTTCCTTCTGTGGGACTGCTCTGATCAGCCTGATCAACTCCGCCTCTCCCGGAATCGTCGGCGCCGCCAAATGGACCGCGCCCGCCGAATCCTCCTCGGCGCCTGCGCTGTTGGCGTTCCTGTTCCGCAGCGGCTGCGGCATCCTTCGGTTTTTCATACAATTTAGTTATAACTTCAGCCAAGTTCGCAGCGTCCGAAAATTGAAGTGAGAATACCTCTATCTTTATTCGGTGCGCCATTGATACATCTAGTTGCTCGACAATCTCTGCCAGTCTTTTGATTTGTGCCGACGATGCAGTGATAATTAACGTATTACTTCGACCGTACGCGGTCATCACGCCGTATTGCGGCACAAAATCCTTAAGGTCCTTTACGAGTTGCGTGGCATCCGCGGCATTAAGTGGCAGTACCTGCGTGACAATAGTATCGCCCGCATTTATTGCTCGCGGGTCGCTTCCAATTTGTAGAGGGGTGGCTTCTAGTTTTGCCTCCTCCAAAGGGACGATTTTTGCGCTGTTTCCGTTGACAACGCTTGTGTATCCATTAATCGCGAGGACGGCGTTCAGCACTGCGAAGGCTTCATCGACAGGCATATCGTCGGGGCTAATGATGGTTACACGCATGTCCAAATCCGCGGATTTGACAACAGTGTAGCCGGTCACCTCGGAAAGAAATTCAAGTACATGGTCGACCGAAGCGTCTTTGAAACGCATAGAGATACGTCGCGATTCAATCCCGTCTTCGGCAATGGCGTCGTCGGCAACCTCACATGTACCTACGCTTGCGATGATAAGCAGCATACGACAGAGGAAAAATGTCCATCTTTCGGAATTAGTCATTGATTCAATTCGATTCTCCTCCTTTCGCGCATTCGTTCAATTAAGTCTTGACCACCGTCGTCGCCTTCTACGGGTGCTTCAAGTTCCTGCTGTTTGGCAATTGTTCCAAACATGACTCGCCCATCTGTTCCGTATTCAATGCGTTCCCCCAATGCGAGTTTTACAGCCATTTCCCCACGTGCCAAGGTAATATGGTTAGGGGCAATCTCCTGAACCGCAGTGTCTTTGAGCATCTCGCCCCGACGGAGAAACATCCCCAAACTCATCTCTTGGTCTTCTACGACGGCGAGAAAGTTCGGCCCCCTCTTCACGATTCCTGTCAATGTAAGCCCGTATGTAGGTGATGGAGACGGTATTTCATCAACATGTTCAGGTGTGGTAGTTTGGTTTTGTTCCATCGGCAAATCATCATCGCGTTGCCAGCCAAGTGGACGAAAAAGGCTGTTTTCGGCGATAATGTCGTAATTCATCGGTTTCCGATGAATGGGATGTACCATTTCCGCCTTGGGAATTGTGGACCTGGTGGGCACAATGCGCCGCTCTGGCTGAGTCGGTACGGAAAACGCATTTCGCCAAACGACTCCCAGAATTACTAAACATACAATCGACCCTAATATTGCCACACCGAGAATTTTTGGCTTTTTCAATGTTTTCATCGTCATGAATATCGTCATGAATATTGGACTACCGCCATCTGCCCGTGACCCAAACCCAGCCGCCCGGACGCCTTTCCCAACGACCCGAAATCCAAGCTCCACGAGGATTCCGATCCCAGTGTCCTCTTACCCAAACGTATTTTCTGCCTTCCCAACGCCAATGTCCGCCAATCCAAACCGCCTTGGGACTGGGTCTTGGTGGTGGATTCTCTACTATCGGGGTTGGCGGAGATTTCTGTACGCAAACTACCCCGCCGGCTCGCACAGCCTTCCTCGGACGGATCGGATAAAGCGTGCACCCGACTACTGTAACCAGTAAACCGACAATCATCAGTAAAGTGATAACCAGCGTGCATTTTCGAAAGTACTGATGACTGTTTATTATGGTTAGTCTCCTCCTTGATTTGAAGAGATTGTGATTGATTATCCACCAAAACCGCCAATTTTACCTCCGCCTCCCCGTCTGCGACTCCCTCCTAAATTACGCCCTCGCCCAACTTCAGGCAACTCTAGTTCGGGCAGCTTGATTTCGGCAAACCTCTCCCGTTGTTCTTCGTTTAGAATGACTTGCATTTCTGCAATTAATACGTCAATCTGATTTTGATATTCCGTGCGTTGTTGATAGAACGATTGCATCTTCGCCTGCAATCCGCCACCCATTCCGGTTCCTTGATTGCCCCCGAATCTACCACGGCCGCCAAACCTAGTGCCGCCACCGCGCATCTGGTTTCGAATCTCCGTTAATTCCGATTCCAGCGTCTTCTTCTCTAGCTCGTAATCCTCGACGATTTTCTCAATCTGCTGAATTTTGGTGCGAGCCACTTCACGCTGCTCCGCTGAAAATTGCAAGGTTTTTGAGGTTTTTTCGATGTCTAGTAACTTTGTGCTGCCGCAACCAGATACTACAAAAATCGCCATCGCAACAGTAAATCCCATATGTAATTTTCTGAATATCATCGGTGTTTTTCTCCTGTGTCCGATCATACAGCGAATAAGGGGAACTGCAGTCGTTCCCCTTGGTGCGCTTCTCTCACGTTTTAACTTCATTGATTGCGGCGAGATCTGTCACCTCGACGTCCATCACCGCCACCAGTGCGCCCGCGACGTCCGCCGAATCCCCCGAATCCCCCACTATTGTTTACGATTCCAGCGACAGTCAATTGGGCCTCTTGGCGTAGCGTTAGAAGCTCTACTAGACCGTTCTCTAAGGAATTGGATTTTGTTTTCTGTTCAGCCTGTTTCGCTTTGAGTGCATCAAGCGCAGACTTAATCTGTGCATTATCCTTGCTATCAACCGCGGTACGAAGCGCCTCGACCAATGGCCGCAACTCTTGACGCTGTCCAAATTGATGCTCTGTAATTGCCTTAATTCGGGGAATCAAGACGGTTTTCTCATCTTCAGACAGGTTCAACTCCTCGATCGCTCGCCGGGTTCGTCGCTCGACCATCTCTTCAAGGTTGAACTGTCCTCTCCTTCCACGCTCCCGATCTCCTCGCCTCTGTTCTCGACGGTCGGTACGATCTGGGCGTGTGTCCTCCTGAGCAGAGATGTAGTATCCGCTGGTCAACACGAATCCGATGATGAACACAATCGTGAGTAGGCGATGCGATTTTTGCCGTAATAGAGTTAATCTTCTCAGAGTAATTGACATTGTGCATTCCTCCCTGATAATATGGGTGAGGCAGTTTGAGTATAATTGAAGCGGTTATTCTCAAATGTTAGGCAAATAGCTAAGACAAAAGTTCGTGTTTTTTTCTATATTGGGTCAAATGGAGGAGATTCTTCAGTTTTCATCCGCCCTGAACTACCTTGTAAGGGCGAAATTGGTAGAGAGAATTTCGATTACGGCGACTCAATGCTCAAAAGAAGGTTCATTTGAGAACACAAAACGTCCCTATTTCAGATCCTCTTGGAATATCAGAAATTTTCCGTTATAATGAAATAGACTTGGTTGCTACACCAAGCACTGTCGATTTTATTTATGTTCGCATTACGCCTCTCCTTCATTCATAAACTTTATTCTTCGCAATAACAGGATTTAGGCTTGACAATCAATTTTTAGTATGATACAATTTAATTATACTGAAAAGGAGGCGTTAAGCCAATGACTATTTACGAAACAATGGAACAATATCCGACGCATGAATCCTGTATAGATTTTATTGAGGGTATACGCTTCAAGGATGGGGCATATTGCCCACATTGCGGCAGTGTGAAGGTTGCCAAGAAATCTGAAAAACGTAATCCGAAAGAGTATGAAAGCGGATTGGTCATCAAAGAAAAGCGATTGACTGGTCGCTGGAATTGCCATGATTGTAAATCCAGTTTCAATGTGTTATCGGGGACAATTTTTCAAGGTACGAAAATCCAGTTGCAAAAATGGTTTGTTGCTATCACGATTATCATGAATGCTAAGAAATCTTTGTCGAGTTATCAGCTGTCTAGAGATATTGGCATTTCTCAAGATTCAGCGCTTTATTTGATGCAGCGAGTTCGTGCGGAAATGGCAAGTGAGGATAAATCACTTTTACAAGGAATTATTGAGGCAGATGAAACTTATATCGGTGGGAAACCTCGCAAGAAAAACAAACGCAGTGACGACGATACTGAAGATAAGCCCAAACGTGGGCGTGGAACAAAGAAAACGCCTGTTATCGGTGTCATTGAGCGTGGCGGCAAGGTTAAGGCAGAAGTTGCGAAAGATTTGACTGGCAAGGGTGTTTTGGAATTTGTCAAGAGCAATATAAATTCTGATGATTCCGTCTTGATGACTGATGAATATAGGGCTTATAATGCCGTTGATTCTGTCATTAAGCATGAAGTTATCAAACACAAAGAACAATATGTAGACGGCGAAACCCATACCAACACGATTGAAGGTTTTTGGTCATTGCTTAAACGTGCATGGTATGGGCAACACCATCATTATTCAAAAGGCTTTATGCCATTGTATATCGCAGAGGCATGTTACAAATATAATCATAGGCATACGGAGAACACACTGGACACGTTTCTCAGGGGCTGCTTTGTTTAGTAAACTTTTAGAATGATGTGATGATGGATGTGCTATCAGATACTTTAGCAGGAAAAGGTTAGAACTGAATAATGGCTATTCAGTTAGCAGATATTCAATAAATGTTCTATCTGCCTTTAATGTTTCGATGGCGAACTTAACATCAGCTTTGGTAGCCGTATGGCTTAACAACTTATCCTCAAGATAGAGGATAACAGCCTTTTGACTTTTAAGATACGTAGAGTTCAAAAGGCTTTGTTGATAAGCAGTTAATTCTTGCCGTCTCATTTACGCCTTCCTTCTAAGGAGCTACGCAAACTAAAGTGTTGTATTTCTGATAGCACTCCAATTGGATGTTATCATCTAAATATAATTTGTCGATTATTTTTAGTGAATTTTTAGCTTGACAACATAGGCAAAATGCGGGATCATCTTAACTGCTACTTCAACTATTTTTTGCTACATTAACTTGCCAAAACAAGGAGATGGAAATGAAGACAGTGGTTTTGTTATTAACTGCGTTATGTCTGCTGATTGGTTGTGAAGAATCCAACAGGATAATCCCTATAATAAATGATGTTAAAATTGGGGTTTCTTCTATGGACATGGAGTCACTAGATCCCCTGAAGGGCACAATTCAACTTGATATTTCGTCTGGTATTGACGAAGTTTTAACTGACTTTGATAAGCTGATGGGAGAGTGGGCAAAGTCCAATGGTGATGTCGGATTGTGTTTTTATTCAGATAATACTTTTGGGGTTATGTCTTTTGATGAAGATACTAACAGTTGGATTGAATTAAAATCCGCTGGCACGTTTGCGTTGTTAGACGACAGCACTTTAACCCTTATATTCTCCGATGGAGACGAATTTCACTTCTCCGTTAGATTTGGTGTCTCAAAAATGCAATTGGTGAATAAAGTTGATAACGAAAGGACACTCTATCAGAGGCTTAGGGCGTAATTGCATTCTGGGCATTAAAGCCTAAATCCTGTTATTGCGTTATTCTTTAGACTCAAAACGAGCAACTCCCATCACATTTTATTTCTACAATGCCTACCAAGGATTCTAACATTGACGACCGCACACCCCAAGAAAAGATAGACGCAATCCATCGTCCGAAGTGGTGCCAGGTTTCTGAGGAGGGAAAAATCTACTGGGCACTGATTTGCGCCGCTATCCACAACGACGTGAAGACAATTCGCGATCATCTTAATGCGAATCCAGACTGCGCGAGGCTAGAGTTCTGGTACACACCCCCAATCCACTTCGCAGTCCGCGAGGGCAATTTGGAGGCGACACGGCTACTTTGGGAGGCACACCCGTACGACGAAGTCACAGCACTCATCAGGATGGCAGAAGATCGCGGTCATACCGACGTTTCGGACTACCTGGACACTTCCATCGGCATGCAAAGTTCAGGCGCTGATTTCCGGCTGCACCGAGCCGTGGAAGCCGGAAATCAAGGGGAGATTGAGCGTCTATTAACCGAAGTTCCGGGAATCGGCGTACACCGAGATTCTGAAGGACGGACAGCGCTGCACGTTGCAGTGATTGCAAAAAATCAAGATGCGGTACGCGCGTTACTGACACGTGGCATTGATGTTGACACCACGGATCACTTCGGCTTTCGCGCGGTTCACTATGCTTGCTGGACAAATCAATATTGGACACTGGCAGAGAAAAGCGGCGAGTTGTTAGAAATGTTGCTTGACACGGGGTCAGCCGACAGTCCGACACTGGCGGCTGCGCGTGGAGATATGGATGCCGTGCGTACCTTCATCGCAGCGGATCCGGCGTTTGTTAACGATGGCGAGGCATTGGGGAAACGCCCACTCTCTGCCGCCGTAGAACGAAGTCGCCACCAGCTTGTGCGATACCTCCTTGACCACGGCGCAGATCCATCGCTGCCGGAAGGGCGGATGTGTCCGCACGGTTCCGCGCTGATGACCGTCTCAGTGAAAAACGACGTTGAACTAGCGCGATGGCTGCTTGAAACCGGCGCCGACCCTAACGGCGACATCGACTCGTCTGGAACACCGGCAATACGCGCCTCGTCCGATGCAATGCGAGGACTGATGTGCGAATACGGCGGGCGCGCTGGAACAGCGTGGGGATTTGTTCAAAGCGGAAATCTTGAGACCTTGGCGGCAATCCTGCGCTATTGTGACGATCCGTTTTCGAACGAGGAGAGTGAATACCTAACCACACCGTATACCGCCATCATCAGCGGTTACAGACGCCGATTGGACAGAAAACAAAGCACCGATGCCCATGAGGCGATGCTCAGCATGTTTTTGCGGCGGGGTCACGCGATGCCAACGGTACTTACCGAGTGCAAATCCTACCTCTACCATGTACCACACATGACGCGCCAGTTGCTGAACCATGGACTCGACCCAAACTTGCCCGACTGGCAACGGCGTACCCCATTGCACGACCTTAGCGCAGGAATCCGCCACGTAGAAGATGCTCGGGAGTTGATACAACTCTTTATCGACCATGGCTCAGATATCAACGCAATTGACGAGGAAGACTGCTCGACGCCATTGGGCATAGCTGCCCGCGAAGGACAGGCGGAATTTGTCAATCTATTGCTCGCCAACGGTGCCGACCCAAATGCCGCCGGAACAAATTGGGCAACGCCGCTCGCTTGGGCGGAACGCCGGTGGCACGAGGAAATAGCGGCGAAATTGCGGGCATGTGGAACGGTCTAAACTCATCATACTCCCCTCTACCCGCCATAGAAATAATCGAAACGCTAGTACGACCAGTTTTCCCACCCATACGCTAAAGCGCCACCAAAATTTTCCAAACTGCCTAAAATTCGGATAAGCATTGCCTAAATTTTAGGCAATTTCACCTGAACTGTCTTTTCTATTCGTTCTCTCCCTGTCATCACAAACACTCTCAACAACCCTTCCAATAAGGCATTTACCCGATTCTTCGCTTGTAAACTGACAGAAATTGCGTACCGCTTTCGGTTTGGCATCTCTCTTGCTGATAGTCACTCTGTCTAGCGGGCGGAGCAATGGTATATGTCCGTCTATCTGAAGAGATGAGGAAATCTGTTTGCGAATGGAATGGTTGAAAGCCGACGGGGACGGGCTACTCTCCTAGGATTCCAACAGCATCTCATCAACATCGTTTGAAAAATGGAGGAATACTAATGATTTTGTCACACTCAAAGTTAAAAGGCGCGCAATCGTGGATCTGTGTTGCCATTCTACTCGCTGCCGTCTGCGCACTTAGTTCGGCGTCGGCAGAAATCAAACTGACCGATAGCCTATCTGTTTCAGGTTTTTTGGATATGTCATCGATTACGACTAGCGGTGGCGATGAGACAGATATTGGTTTAACTTTCGATCAATTTGAACTAGATTTTAAGATTGAACAGGGTTCGGTCACCGGGTATGTTGACATTGATAGCACCGGTCCAGACGCCGGGATTAAGTTGGAACAGGGGTATGTGACCTATACGCTCCCCGAATCCACAGTGTCCGGTGTGAGCATAAAAGCAGGTCGATTTCTCAGTGCTATGGGTTTTGAAGCGGCAGAGCCGACAGGCCTGTTTCAATACTCCTTTTCCGAGGGAATTCCCTATCCCGGTTATCAAAACGGTATCGGAATTGATGTGAAACCCGCCGAACAGGTTGGAATCTACGTTGCGCTCCTGTCTGGTGTCTGGGATGTGAATGATACGAATGTGAAGGACCCGGGAATTGAGGCGCAAGTTGCCTTGACACCGATCGAGCAAATCACCGCCAAGGTCGGCTATGCCATGGACAAGCTGGAGGACTATTCACAGAGCGAACTCAACGCGTGGGTACAGTTCGCGCAAGGACCGCTGACGCTTGCTGGTGAATTTGACATATTGACAAACTGGGGTGCTGATGGCAAAAACGGAACGCACTTTCTCGGCATGGCAAATGTCTCATTGGCGGATATGATAGCGGCTCCTGTCGCCGTAACCCTGCGATTCAGTGGCATCAGTCTGGACGATGAGGACAGTTCAAACGAGTTCACGCTCAGTCCATCTTACTCCGCAACAGATAACTGGTTACTTCTCGCGGAATTCAAGCAGCGCCTTGATGCCGAAGAAACAATCATCGCTGTCGAATCACTTTTTACATTTTAACGAACAGCAAGTAAACTCAAACTTCTAAGGAGGATTACAAATGTTTCGCTTTACACTAAAATTGCGCAGTATCATCGCGTTCGGTATGCTACTCGTGGCAGTTGGCATGTTCGGCGTCGGACATGTAAACGCCGGAGACAATGAAGTAAAAATTGGTGTGCTCCACTCGTTGAGTGGCACCATGGCAATCTCCGAAACCTCTCTCAAGGATGTCGTCCTTATGGCTGTTGAAGAGATCAACGCTGCTGGCGGGGTGATGGGTAAGCAGATTAAACCCGTGGTCGTCGATCCGGCTAGCGACTGGGATCTATTCGCCGAAAAAGCCAAAGACCTCATTGTTAAAGAAGAGGTAGCTACGGTTTTTGGCTGCTGGACATCCGTGAGCCGGAAATCTGTGCTCCCGGTTTTCGAAGAGCACAATGCGCTCCTATTCTATCCGGTGCAATACGAAGGTGAAGAACAGTCTCTCAACGTTTTCTACACCGCTGCAACTCCCAATCAGCAGTTGGTTCCCGCCGCCGAATATATGATGGAAGAAATTGGATCCAAGAAATTTTATCTGCTTGGGACCGATTATGTCTTCCCACGCACGGCAAACAAAGTGCTGAAGGCTTTTCTCAAGTCCAAGGGCGTACCTGATGAGAACATCGTGGAAGAATATACTCCCTTCCACCACCAGGACTATCAGACAATCGTGGGGAAGATTAAGAAGTTCGCAGCCGGTGGTGACGCCTGCGTGTTGTCTACAATTAACGGTGACAGCAATGTGCCGTTCTACAAAGAGTTTGCCAACCAAGGGCTAACCTCCGATGACTGTCCGATTATGGCTTTCTCGGTGGCAGAAGATGAGTTGCGAGCGATGGATGTTCCGCCCCTCGTCGGACACCTTGCCACTTGGAACTATTTTCAGAGTATCAAGTCGCCTGAAAACAAGAAATTCGTGAAAAACTTCAAGGCGTTTTGCGAGAAAGAAAACCTGCCCGGCGGTTCCAAGCGTGTAACCGATGATCCGATAGAAGCCGCTTACTTCGGCGTCTACGTCTGGAAAGCAGCCGTTGAGAAGGCGAAATCTTTTGAGGTCGACAAAGTGCGTGAGGCGGTCTACGGCTTGGAGTTTGATGCTCCCGGCGGCAAGAAAAAGATGCACGCCACCAACCAGCACACGCTCAAGCCAGTTTACGTTGGCGAAATCATGAAAAACGGTCAGTTCAAGATTATCTACAAATCTGACGGACTGGTTTCACCCGATTCCTACAGTGCCTACCTCCATCCGGACGGCAATTTCCCGGCGCCGACCGGTGGTCCCAAGGGAACAACAACCGCTGGCATGTAATTCACGTTGTTGGTAGGCTGTTAATTTTCCTTCAGAGAGTTTGCAAAGCGTAAAGTACGATTCGGTCTTAACGCTTTGCGACTCTTTTTTTTGTGTTACGTAAACAAACCTTGTAGCAAGGCTCATCTCTCTCGACTCTCCTTCGACCAATATCCGGGACAAGTCCAAATGCCAAGAGTCACAATAATCTATCTCATCGCGCTACTCTTCACGTTACACTCCCTCAGCTTGTTGTCTCCCAGCTCTGCCCAATCTAACGGCGAATTCATCCGTGCCGAAATCCAGAATCTGGCTGACGAGAGCAGGTCAATTCGAAAATCAGCGGTCATGGCGCTGGCAAAGAGCGGTGACATGCGCGTGGAGGCAATCCTAGAGTCGTTCAAATTGGGGGAACTCTATCTCTGGAATGATGTAGTCGTTCTGTGTAAAGAGACGTTCGAAGACGACGATTACAACGAATTTTGCCGGCTAGCCGATGTACTGACCGGCGAACCGATGCTGGACGCCAGCGGGAAACAGTATGAAATCCCTATTGAAGAACTCCAAGAGATAGCGCCGTCACGCGCAGAGCGAAAGTTGACGAACAGTGCGAAATTTCTCGTCAGACTCTCGTCACCGGACAAAGAGATTCGCATGTCGGGTGCCAAAAAGTGCGGCGACCCACCGGGGATAATCGAATCGATCTCGCAGCTTAAGGAAATGTCGGAAAACGATCCGGTCAATAAAATTCGGTATCTCGCCAAGGAAAGCCTACTTCTAATTCGCTTGAATCTGACTTCCTTGGAAAAAGACTCAGGAGCGCATCTTGCCATTGTCCGCGAGTTGGGAAAAATGAAAAGTATGCGCGGATTGCCGCGCCTAGAGGAAACGTACGATGACTTGGCGCAAGGACTTGAACTTCCCGAAGCCGCCGAGGAAGAGGCTACGAAAACATACAAATACGCAATCGACCAAATAAACGGATATCAAAGTGTCGTGGGTGGGGTCGGTAACATATTTCGCGGGTTGTCTCTTGGATCCGTTCTCATACTCATGGCGCTAGGTCTCGCCATAACGTTCGGCTTGATGGGCGTCATCAATATGGCGCACGGCGAATTGATGATGATTGGAGCTTACGCAACATTCGAGATGCAGAGGGTGTTCGGTCATAGTCCGGACAATCCATCGGACATGTATTATGTCGCGGCATTGCCTGTCGCGTTTCTGGCGGCGGCATTCGTCGGCTACCTTATCGAAATCTCGGTAGTCCGTCACCTGTATCGGCGTCCGCTGGAGTCATTATTGGCAACGTGGGGCATCGGACTGATTCTTATCCAAATCGTGCGTATTCGATACGGCGACAACATCGGTGTCAACGCTCCAACGTGGGCGCGAGGTGGGCTTGAAGTTATGCAAGACCTCATCGTGCCTTATAGCCGCTGTTTTATCATTGTTCTGTGTGGCTTGTGCGTTCTACTCATCTACTACCTGATGAACCACACCAAGCTTGGCTTGCGAATGCGAGCGACAATGCAGAATCGTAATATGGCAAACAGCGTCGGTGTGAACACCCAACGCGTTGACCGGTACACTTTCGCCTTCGGATCGGGAATCGCCGGTGTGGCGGGCTACGCGTGGACACTAATCGGCGGCGTCACACCGGACATGGGACAAACTAATTTCATCATTGATTCGTTCCTCGTCGTTGTCACTGGCGGTGTCGGTGAACTCATCGGCGTCATCTGCGCGGGAATGGGAATTGGCGTGTTGACGAAGGTGATTGAACCGACGACAATCGGGCCCTTCGTAGTTGGAGCGATCTGGGCAAAAATCTTGCTTCTAATTATCATTGTCGGCTTTATCCAATTCAAGCCGGCAGGCTTGTTCGCGCCGAAAGGTAGGCTCAGCGATGTTTAGACACGGCGCAGTCAAACAGTTAAGCGGTTTTCTGCAGATGGCGGGAACGGCAAAGCAGTCATCCACGGTCAATCGCGGTATTTCATTTTTCGTGCCGTGGGTGCTGTTTTTCATCGGAGTAGTCGTTATCCCGCTGCTATACTATACCGGGTTGATTACCATAGGTACGGTGAACATGCTAGGTCGATACATGGCGTTTGCGATTGTCGCTGTCGGGTTAGATTTGATTTGGGGTTACACCGGCATTTTGAGCCTGTGCCAAGCCTTTTTCTTCTCACTAGGCGGCTATGCGATGGGGATGTATTTGGCGCACCATGGCGGTCCGGAGGGAATCATTGACGCCAACGGCTGGAAAATTCCCGCATGCCTGTACGTTGTTTATCCTTATAAGGTTGGTGAAGCGCCGGCGGACGCCCTCGTTCCCTGGTTTTGGAAGCCGTTTTATACACTACCGATCACGACAATCTTGGGGATGCTAATTCCGGGTTTAGCCGCATTGGCGATTGGCTATTTCGGTTTTCGGAGCCGTGTTCGTGGGGTGTACTTCGCCATACTGACTCAAGCGATTACTGTGGCTGGTTGGCTCGTGTTCTGCATGAACAACATGAAACTGTGCGGCACAAACGGATTGACTCGGTTCGACAGAATCGCTGGATTCAAGTTGACTAATCCCAACGTCAAAATAAGCCTTTATGTTGTCACGCTGCTGGCGCTCGTTGGTGTTTACTTCCTTTGCCGACATGTCGTAAAATCTCGCGTGGGACGTATCCTCATCGCAATACGAGATGACGAGCCAACCCTGCGTTTTTCCGGCTATAAACCCTACATTTACAAGCTATTCGCTTTCTGCTTAGCCGGAATGATTGCGGGATTGGGAGGCATGCTTTACGCGCCGCAGATGGGCATCTTCACGCCAACAAATATGGAGGCGAGTGCGTCAATATTGGTCGTCGTCTGGGTGGCGGTTGGCGGGCGTGGCGCGCTTTCCGGCGCGATTCTCGGCGCACTGGCCGTGAATCTTCTTTACAACTTTTTTACCTCGGAGAAAAACCTCTGGCTGCTTACTTGGAAAGCGGAGTATTGGCAATTTGTCTTGGGCGGACTGTTCATCGGCGTTGTGCTACTCTTTCCCGGTGGCTTGATTGACCTATGGCGTCGCTTAGTGGGTACTCGAAACAATGATATGATGACCTAAACCTTAGGAATGGAGCGGGTTGACTATAGTATGAATCAGGCGCAACGAACCGCGGAATACAAAGAATACAGTCCCCGCGAAAGCCGACTGTCCGAAGAAAGATATCTACTTTTTCTGGAAGACATTACCGCTGTCTTTGACGGTTTCAAAGCCTTAGACGTGGAGGCGTTAGGCATTGAACACAATGAACTCCGTGTCATTATTGGGCCTAACGGCGCGGGCAAGACAACACTCTGCGATGTTGTGAGCGGTAAAACTCGCCCAACGACTGGGTACGTGTTTTACGATGGTGCCGATATCACCAACCAGACGGAGGAAGAGATTGCGTTGCGGGGCATCGGCAGGAAATTTCAAACGCCGACAGTTTTCGATAGCCTCACAACCTACGAAAATATGGAACTCGCTCTCCCAGGTCATTACCGTCTGTGGTCTAACCTGTTTGGATCTACGACGAAGGATCAAGAGGAACGCATATCGGAAATCTTGGAGCGTGTAGGGCTAATCGATGAATTACACCGCGAAGCCAAGTACCTGAGTCATGGTCAACGCCAGTGGTTGGCAATTAGCACGCTGATTCTGTCAAATCCAAAACTCTTGCTCGTTGACGAGCCCGCTGCCGGATTGACTGACTCGGAAACGGCATTGACAGCCGAACTCCTTCTTGAGTTAAAGGATGACCATACATTGATTGTAATCGAACACGACATGGATTTTGTACGCCAACTGGATTCATTCGTCACGGTGCTGAACGAAGGCGTAATCATGGCTGAAGGAATGATGCGCGACGTTCAGCAAAATGAGGAGGTTATCGAAGCGTATCTAGGCAGGTGATCTGTCTATTGTTCTTAAGAAATATAGATGCCAATTTTAACCGTTGATCGATTCTTGAATTCCTGCTATAATATGAATGAGAGGTGATAGCCGCTTTTGTGAGGGAGATTAGACAGAATTTGGACGTGTCCATTTTTCTCCCGCTCAGTCTGATACAATACATGGGATGCGCTCTTATCGGCACACCTCACCCAAGACGCACGGGCATCTTGGCCAGCCATTTAGTCTATCCCCTAGCCCCAATTCTATAGCGCCGGTTTGGACAGAAATGCTTACAAAACTGATTTGCCGTAATTTCAAATGCTTCGGAGAGGTCCAAATCGAATTGGGCAACCCGGTTGTCTTCATTGGACCGAACAATTCCGGCAAAACAACGGCATTACAAGCACTTGCACTTTGGGATGTGGGTCTCAAGCGTTGGAATGAACACAGAAAGGGAAAACCTCGGCCGGAAAGACGTTCGGCGAGATCTCATCTCAGTTCCCATTCCGAGTGCTAGACTGCTCTGGCAGAATCTGCGAGTTCGCGATGTTAAGCGGGTCAACAATCAGCAGCGCACCCAGAATATTCGGATGGACATTATTGTTGAAGGCGTTACTTTCGGTAGGAAACGGACCTGCGGTTTGGAATTCGACTATGCCAACGAAGAGTCCTTCTACTGCCGTCCCTTGCGATTGGCGGACGAGGATGGCGAGGGACTACAACGAATGTCCATTCCTGAAGAGACAGCGAATCTTGATGTTGCCTTTCTTCGACCCATGTCAGGACTGGTGTCGAATGAAACTCGGCTTGATCCCGGGGCAATCAATGTTCGTGTCGGAGAAGGACGTACCGCGGAGGTGCTTCGCAATCTCTGTTTTCAGGTACTGCATGAGCGTCAGGACGAAGAAACATGGGAATCAATCTGCAGGCAAATCCGAGAATTGTTTGGCGTCCAGCTTGATGAACCGGTCTATATCCACGAGCGGGGCGAGATTGAAATGAATTACCGGGATAGTTCGGGAGTTGCCCTTGCGCTGTCATCGGCTGGCCTCGGGTTACAACAGACGCTGCTTTTACTCGCCTATATCTCTGCGCGACCGGGGTCGGTTCTTTTGCTCGACGAACCTGATGCGCATCTTGAGATTCTTCGGCAAAGACAGATTTATCAAATTCTTACCGAGTTGGGAAGGAATCAGGACAGTCAAATCATTGCCGCCAGTCATTCCGAAGTCATTCTCAACGAGGCGGCCGACCGTGATGTTGTCATCGCCTTTCTCGGCAAGCCGCATCGCATTGACGACCGAGGAGGTAGTCAACTCCTTAAATCACTTAGAAAAATTGGCTTTGAGCAATATTATCAGGCGGAGCAAAAGGGTTGGGTTCTTTACCTTGAAGGTCCAACAAACCTTGCAATTCTACAGGCATTCGCCGAGAAACTAGAGCATGCCGCCAGAGATATATTGGAACGCCCATTTGTATACTACGTTGGAGACGAGCCGGCGACGGCGCGCGAACATTTTTTTGGACTAAGAGAAGCGAAGGCAGATTGCGTCGGATTCTGTCTATACGATCAGATGGAATACCAACTCCAACACAGACCTGAATTACGAGAGTATATGTGGAAGCGCCGTGAGATAGAGAACTACCTTTGCCGTAAAGAGGTCCTAATCGCGTGGGCGAAAGACAAGGGAGAAGAGACCGAGGGACCGCTGTTTTCCCATCAATGGATGCATACGATGGAGGAAGCGATTGCGGAGACCGAGAAAAACCTTGAAACGCTCGGCAAAGGATCTCCTTGGTCACCGGAAACGAAAACCAGCGAAGATTTTTTGAATCCGCTATTCGATACTTTTTTCAAGAAGCTTAAACTCGACAATCTCATGCAAAGGACAAATTACCACGCGCTCGTTCAATATGTTTCACCGGATGAGATTGATTCAGAGGTTTCGGATGTACTAGACGCAATTTTGGAAATATCCAATCGCGCGTACCCAATGACCGATGTATCAAGCGCAGCAAGTGAAGACGTGAAGTAATATGTTAAATGTCCAAAATCTCTCATTCTCGTATGGCGAAGTCCAAGTACTGCGAGATCTTGACGTGCACGTGCCCGCGGAGACTATCGTCTCCGTAATGGGCAGGAACGGCGTAGGCAAAACGACATTGATGAACAATATTATCGGACTGCTCAAGCCGTCGTCCGGATCAATTCAGATTGGAGACCGTGAACTCGTAGGCGTTTCTACGCATCGTCGAATTCGTGCCGGGTTGGCTTACGTACCGCAAGGGCGCATGATTTTCCCCAAACTCACCGTCGAGGAAAATCTGAGGGTAGGGCTTGCTGCTAGGGAGGACAAAATAAAGCACATCCCGGAAGAGATTTACGATCTCTTCCCGATTCTCAAAGAGATGGGAAAGCGCATGGGCGGCGATCTCTCCGGCGGCCAACAACAGCAACTCGCTATCGGACGAGCCCTGGTTACTGATCCGAAGGTTCTCATACTGGACGAACCTACCGAAGGTATACAGCCGAACATTATCCAACAGATTGGCACAGTCCTTCGGAAACTCGTGGAAACCCAACGAATGACGATACTTATCGTTGAACAGTATCTAGATTTCGTGCGCGAATTTTGTCAGCAATTTTACATCATGAATCGTGGTGAAATTGTCGCGCACGGCGAAACCGATGCGCTTAGCCAGAGCATGATTCAGGAGTATCTCAGCGTTTAAGATGTCGCTTATCAACTCCAGTGCCGGGCGGCATGGCGTACTTAAGCTGGCATTCGCGCAGCGTAACGGGAGTACTGCTCTGTCGGAAAGTTTCTTTCGAGCGCCGTTGCAAGTGATGAAGCCTCATTACGATGAGTCGGGCTGTGCGTGTATTTACCTTCTGAGTCCCACGGGCGGTGTAGTGCAGGGCGACGACTACCAGATTGACGTAGCGCTCGGACCGCACTCCCAAGCAACGCTGACAACTCAAGCCGCAACGAAGGTTTATGCTATGCCACTTCAAGGTGCGGCGCAATCACTGCGGGTCCGAATTGGCAAGAATGCGACCTTTGAATTTCTTCCGGATCCGACGATTCTCTTTCGCGATGCGAACTTCAGTCAACATGCCTCCTTCAGTTTGGCGAGAGGGGCAATGTTAGTCATGCAAGAGATTGTTATGCCAGGCAGATTGGCGCGGGGCGAAAAGCTGGTATTCACGCAATATCGGAGTCACCTCAAGGTGTCAGATTCGAAGGGGATGCTGCTCTTTGACACGTGCCTTCTTCAGCCCAAGCATCAACCACACCTCACCGCCCACGGCGTGCTAGAAAATTATGCCTGTTGGGGGAGTTGGTTTCTCCTCGGCGATTTCGAAATACCGCAGTGGGATGCGTTGTGCAAGATTGCCGAACCGTTTCTCAACCACGCGGATAGATCGATCGGCGGGTTGACACAACTGAATCGAAACGGTATCGCCATCCGGATGCTGGCTCACAACTCCGGCGTGATTCAGTCTGCTTTTCAAACAATTTGGAATCGGATAAAGAAAGAACACTTCGGATTGGAAACCGTTGATTTGCGAAAGTATTGATTTCGAAGGACAGGATACGTGAACCTCACCCCCCGTGAACAAGAGAAATTAATGATTTACGTCGCCGCACAACTTGCCAAGGATAGACGGGCTCGCGGATTAAAGCTCAACTATCCCGAAGCGGTCGCAATCATCACCGCCGAAATTTTGGAGGGAATCCGAGACGGAAAATCGGTAGCCGAATTGATGCAATACGGCACGACGCTTCTGAACAGAGGCGACGTAATGGAAGGCGTCCCGGAGATGCTCCATGAGGTGCAAGTTGAAGGGACGTTCCCTGATGGCACGAAGCTTGTGACTGTTCACAATCCGGTTCGGTAGAATAGAACAAGAGGCGAAGTGTTGACTATGATACCTGGAGAATACGTACTCGCCGAAGAAAGTATCACCGCCAACGAAAAGCGCAAAACAGTTGAATTAACCGTTGCCAACACCGGTGACAGGCCGATACAGGTCGGGTCGCACTTTCACTTTTTTGAGGTCAACGCGGCGCTCCGATTCGATCGAAAAAAGTCGTTTGGCATGAGATTAAACATTCCGTCCGGGGTTGCGGTTCGTTTTGAACCGGGCGACGAGAAGACGGTGACGCTCACGGAAATAGCCGGCAGGCGGATTGTGCACGGATTGAACAATAAAACCAATGGGCCAATAGACGGAGCGTAAAGAAAGCAATGCCTCTCGACATTCCACGACGCACGTACACAGACATTTACGGACCAACTATTGGAGACAAGGTTCGCCTCGCCGATACCGATCTATTCATCGAGGTTGAAAAAGACCATACCGTCTACGGCGACGAGTCGAAGTTCGGAGGTGGCAAGACACTGCGCGATGGTATGGGTCAGATGCCGGGGGCTGCAAGGCAAGACGGCGTCCTGGATCTTGTGCTGACCAACGCGTTGATTCTGGACTATTGGGGAATTGTCAAGGCGGACATTGGGGTACATGACGGCAAAATTATCGGGATTGGCAAGTCTGGAAATCCAAACATCATGGAGGGTGTGTCCGGTGACATGGTGGTCGGGGCTGGCACCGAGGTCATCGCCGCCGAAGGGATGATCGTGACACCGGGTGGCCTGGATGTTCACATCCACTTTATTTGCCCTCAGCAGATTGACGAAGCCCTTTCGTCGGGAATCACGACCATGATCGGCGGTGGTACGGGCCCCGCCACCGGCACGAACGCCACCACCTGCACACCCGGTGCGTGGAACATCGCACGGATGTTGGAAGCCGCCGAAGGATTTCCCATCAACCTCGGCTTTTTGGGCAAGGGAAACTCCTCACTTCCGGAGCCGCTCAACGAACAGATTGAAGCCGGGGCGTTGGGACTGAAACTCCACGAAGATTGGGGGACAACTCCCGCGGCGATAGACTGCTGCCTATCCGTGGCGGACGAATACGACGTGCAGGTCGCCATCCACACCGATACGCTCAACGAGGCGGGGTTTGTCGAAGATTCGATCGCCTCCTTCAAAGGACGTACGATTCACACCTACCACACCGAAGGCGCCGGCGGCGGACATGCCCCGGACATCATTAAGGTATGCGGGCAAAGCAACGTGCTGCCCTCCTCGACAAATCCGACCCGACCATTCACGATTAACACCATTGACGAGCACCTTGACATGCTGATGGTTTGCCATCACCTCGACGCCTCCATTCCCGAAGATCTCGCCTTCGCCGAGTCACGAATACGCCCGGAGACCATCGCTGCGGAAGATATTCTCCACGATCTCGGCGCCTTCAGCATGATGGCATCCGATTCTCAGGCGATGGGGCGAGTCGGGGAAGTTATTCTCCGCACATGGCAGACCGCCCATAAAATGAAAGTCCAGCGCGGACCTCTCTCCGACGAAACGGGCGATAACGATAACGTCCGCGCAAAACGTTATATTGCCAAATACGCAATCAACCCTGCAATCACGCACGGCATCAGTGACCACGTTGGTTCAATAGAAGTGGGCAAACTGGCAGACGTGGTGGTCTGGGATCCGGCGTTTTTCGGCGTCAAACCGCAGTTGGTCGTAAAGGGCGGGTTCCTTGTCTGGGCTGCCATGGGCGACGCAAACGCTTCGATTCCGACTCCGCAGCCGGTTCTTGGACGCCCGATGTTCGGTGCGTTTGGGCGCGTGCCGTACTCGGCTTCCTACACCTTTGTTTCACAGGCAGGGGTTGATGGAAAGGTCGGAGACCGTCTCGGGCTCCAAAAATCTACCATCCCCGTGAAAGATTGCCGTGAACTGGACAAATCGGGAATGATAAACAATACCTACCTGCCAAACGTCGAGGTTAACCCCGAAACCTACGAAGTCCGTGCCGATGGCGAACTCCTCACCTGCGAACCTGCCGAAATCCTTCCAATGGCACAGCGTTATTTCCTGTTTTAACGTAATTCCTGCCAGAATATTCGGTCGCTTGATCCCACGTAATCCTTGATTTCCTCCCTGCAATTCGATTATAATTAGTCGCGCCCCCTATCTCTTAAATCTCACTTTATTTGAAAGGTCAGGCACTTAATGGACGACCAAATCCGACACTACGAAGAAAAATTAAGCCACGAAACAGACTCGTGGGACCTCAATGAAGCCATTCACAATGGCGAGAACATCATCGCAATCGACGCACGTTCAACAGAAGCGTTCACCGAAGAACATATTCCGGGGGCTATGAGTTTGCCGCACCGGACGATGAACCAAGAAACTACATCGCATTTGGATCGAGAATCCCTCTATGTGACATACTGCGACGGCATCGGCTGCAATGCCTCGACGAAAGGTGCGCGCAATATGGCACGACTGGGATTTCGCGTGAAGGAACTCATTGGCGGTTTGGATTGGTGGAAGCGCGATGGCTATCCTACGGAAACATCTGATAAATTCGACCAACCTAAGTCGTACAGTTTGGATGAGATACGTAGAGACCATCCGAAAGCTTACGAAAAATGGTCGTTCGAAGACGATGAAGAATTGAAGAAAAAGTACAGCATGGGGTTAGATACTTCGGAACTGGCTAAGCTTTTTAAACGCCAACCAAGTGCGATTCTGTCGCGTTTGACCAAGTTAGGTCTGAAATAGTAACGTGTCATTTGGTTTATCTGAGACATAGCGAATCGTTAAGTTTGGCGACGACGCATGGTGGTTCTGTCTTCACTATTGGCGCATCCCAATTTCTGATCTGTTGAATATGTTTTGCCACCTGCTTCGTAGGATTCAATACGTTCTGATTCTGACATTTATAATGTGTGCAGAATCATGATTGACGTGTTGCCTTGTAATTTTCCCAGTGGCAAGTCACCCAATATCCATGCATTAACGAGAAGACACAATGGCATACAATTCGAACAAAAATTTACGAAACACTCCGACCGAAGTAAATGTTGAAGATGAGATTGTTATCACAGAGACTGAGGACGAATTTCATCTAAAAATTCCAGCTACTCAGAGGGTGCGCGCTAAAAAGATTCAAGGAAGAGAATGGAAGCCGACGCTCAAACGATGGGTATACCCAAGGTCAATGCGAACATACAACGCTCTTGTTGAAGAATTCCAGAACGATTTGTCCTCATCGTCTTCCTTCACTTCTCCCCAACAGTCACGGAATACAGACACTGCAAAAATTCAGTTAGAAGAAGAGATTGAATCTCTCGGAGCCGATATCAGAACTCTTGAAGCGGAGGTTAATGAGAAAAATCTGGAAAATGACAACTTAAAGAAACAATTGGCTAATTTCGAGGCACGTCATGAAATTAACATAACCGAAACTGCTGCCTTGAGAACCGAGATTGAAACCCTTAAAACCGAAGCGACCCAAAGGCAACAACACGATGAGAATCACCACAGACGACACATTGATTTGCAAGAAGAGAATGCTAAGCACCAACAGGAAATCGATTCACTTAAATCGACGATTGAGATGTACGAAACCGATTCCGAAGCCAAGATTCGAGAAAATGGCGACTTGAATGAACGAATTACCAAAATGGAGACAGAAATCCGAGAGAAGGATTCCGTATTAAAATTGCTCAAAACCACAATTGGAGAGAGAGAACAAGGTAATATGGAGATAAACGAACGGAACAGGCCCAACCGAGACGCACTCGACGATGCCCTTAGTATTTATCGTGACACCATGCGCCCCTTCGTTGCCCGTTGCCTAAAGCAGGCACAAAATCTCCCGGATAAAGATCGTGTCTATGTTGAGGACGAAGACGAAATGGACATTAAAGAATTTGCATCACTCATACGGAATTACTGGTATGTGACCTTTGAATCACATTTAGATCCTGATCGGAAGGGGCGATGGGATGCTCGAAGCAGGTCACAAATCCTCGTTGAAGCACGAAATCGGTGTATGCACCCTAAAGGAGTGGACCTCGAACCGCAATATACCTTCGCACGCATAAATGATATTGCGGAAATGTTAGGAAAAATCAACACGCCGAAAGAAAAGCTAAACGTAGAGACCAAATGTGATGAACTAATCTGGAGAATTCCCTAGGTGCAAGAATGGATAGGAAAATTATTACCTTGATAGACCTCTGGTTGTTCCCGAGCAGCAAGCAAGAATCACAGTGAAATCTATGGTAGATACTATCGAACAGAATCGCCCTAGAAACAAAATGAACTCAGCAACTGTTTTACCCACCGCATGAGTGGTTGCTGATTCCAAGCGATTCCGCAGTAGGGATTACGCATGAGGGAATTCATTGGCGGCTTGGATTGGTAAAAGCGCGACGGCTATCCTACGGAAACTTCTGAAGAATGTTGTTCAGATTCACAACCAACATCCTGTTGTTAATGAGAGCTAGTCATTCAAACAAACACATCCGGGAAGCGATTCGTTACGCTGAAAGCAGGAATTGGAGTGTTACAAAGGCAGGTCCTAGAGCACACCTTTGGGGCACACTATGGTGTCCGAGACGCGCCCGTGATGGGTGTCGCGTTAGAGTCATGTCAACACCGCGCAATCCGGAACTGCACGCACGGGATATCCGTCGATGTATTGACCGCTGTACCCATGCCTAATACAAGGAATTGACTAGGAAAACTGATGTGGGGATGGAACCAAATGAAAATACATGAATTTACGCTCATTCTAACAGCGGATCCGAATGAAGAAGAATCCAACCGACTCTACGAAGTCATTGACGATGGCACGCTTGTTACGAGTGTTGACGTTCCGCAAATCTATTTTCACCGCGTAGCGCCATCATTGGAGGAAGCAATCGGATCCGCATTGGTGAACGTCAAGCTGGCAGGCTTTGATGTTCTTCGTGTAGAAATTGAACCTGAGGCAGTGGCACGCGGATTTCAGCTATCTCAGGCACAACCGCAGAGTACCGCGACCTAAATTACCCAAGCTGTCACCTAAAGCCCTGGGATATTGTTTGGAGTTGAGGAGTTCACTATTACCTCAATACCCTAATGGAGAACCCATGGATATTCAAATTGTAACTGCTTTCTATTCGTTTAACCCTTTCTTGAAAACATTCAACCATAAACCAGAACCACAATCTCGGAGGTCCGAGGCCGAAGTTACGGCGGCTGTGCTGGTTGGAACACCCATTTACGGTATTTCTACGGTTTTAGGTTTCCATCCTTAGTTGTCGATCATCGACGGCCGGTTGAATTCTATCTGACTTCGGGTATCACTGGTGATAGTGTCAACCAACCTTAAATAAACTCTTATATCCGATGAATAGATAGCAACTTGGGTTTCTAAATGAGTATCACACGGGTATGGAGGACCTGCCCATGCAGTACGACGAGAACTCACCATTCTACAAACTGCTTGCTACGAAATATAAGGAAGAAGAGGAAGACTTTGGCATCGCCATCGTCGAATCACATACGGAGATCGCAACGTTGAAGTGGCCCGGTCCCGATGACGAGGGACAACCATTCATTGAAGGAAGCACGGCACTGCATTACGCCGCCAATGATGGGAAAGATCGGCTTGTCCTCAAACTTCTCGGACACGGTGCGGATATCAATGCAAGCGGTGCAAACTGGTATCGCTCTGTGCTTTCTTGGGCAGCGAACAATGCGAGAATATCAACAATTCGAATGCTTCTTGAAAAGGGTGCAGATCCCGGATCTCTGGATGCCGTGCATGCCGCTGCATATGGCGGGTCGGCATGCGGTGAAGGTGAAGAGGAAGAATACGCCGAGTCGCTTAGAATCCTGATTGAAGCGGGAGCCGATATGAACGATCGAAGGCATTATCTCAACCAAACACCTCTTGGAATCGCATTGAAAAGCAGCAACAAAGGTGCAATCGAGTATTTGTCTGGTATAGGCGCCGCCGAGGAATAGACTTAGCTTAGTCTGAAATGCCAACGCTAATTTAGATCACAAATGAACGAAGTTACGTTAAGGAAAATCCAATCGTGAACAATGCCAAAGCACTTATACCACTTGGTTTCATACTTGCACTCGGTCTCGTGATCTCGACCTACCTCGTTACAAACGTGGTGCGAGATATACTCATGGCTAACCAGATTATCAAGGTACGGGGATACGCCGAAATCGAGGTTGAGTCGAATCTGGCGATATGGCACATCACCGTCAAAGCGAAAGACAGTAATATGGCGTATGCATATCCGGTTCTAGCGGCACATCGTGAAGAAGTGTTAACATTTCTAGAGGAGAACGGTGTGAAACCCGAGGAGATTAAAATCATTCCGGTCCAAGTGCGCGAGCGCATGAAGCGGACGGAAAAGGGCCACGAAACAAGCGAGACCGAGGCATTCCAACTTTCACAGGATATTACGGTCAAATCGAAAGATGTGCACAACATATCAAGAATTTCGACATCAATTGCCGATCTTCTCGGACGTGGAGTTAACCTAAAGACAAGAATGCCTCAATATTATTACACTCGAGTCAACGAGATGAAGAGTGCATTACTTGTGGAGGCAACTAAAGATGCGCGGATGCGAGCAAAGACGTTGGCTGAAGGCAGCGACGCGAACCTGGGACCGCTCCGTGCCGCGCGTCAAGGGATATTCAGCGTTCGCTCCGCGGACGCAAGCAGCATTGCAGAGAAGGCCGGTGATGATGTGTCGTCTATTCCCAAGAAAATCACCGCCGTCGTAACCTTCGACTATATAATGCGATGATATTATGACACGCAGTTCACCACAGCGGAATCAAAGGATTTTGTCTCTTTGAGGTGCCAGACTGTGACCTCCCGCAGCAACTGAACTCGGATTTTAGGACAGCCAGAATGGGTGAAAAAGAGGTTGCCATATATACCGACGGCGCCTGCCTCGGCAATCCCGGCAGGGGCGGATATGGCGTTGTGCTTTGCTACAACGGCAACCGGAAGCAAATGTCTGGAGGATACCGTCTTACCACAAACAACCGGATGGAGCTAATGGCAGCCATCGTTGGATTAGAAGCGTTAAAATCCCCCTGTACAGTGAATCTGTACACCGATTCAAAATACTTGGCTGACGCCATGACAAACGGGTGGGCACGGCGCTGGAAGATGAACGGATGGCGGAGAAACAAGAGAGAAAAAGCCGTGAATCCGGATCTATGGTCGAAACTACTGAAATTATGCGAGCAGCATACCGTCAAATTTCAATGGATTAAGGGGCACGCCGGCCACGAATGGAACGAAATCTGTGACACACTGTCAAAGGAAGCCGCCAGCGCGAACAACCTCCCCGATGACGATGGTTACATCACCAATTAACAGGAACTTTCTTTAGTAGAAACCCAGTAAAGTTTAAGCTCCACTTTGTACAATAATATACATCGGTTCGGCGAGACAGATAGACACATAACTCCAGACCCGAAGGCGGGGATCAAGCGGCTGAATTTCGGAGCGCGATAGAAGTCCCACAGCCAATCCCTATATGGAAGGGCAAAACCAGCCAATCAATTGGATTCACGGTAGTACCTTGGTGATTTTTGCCCGTTTGTGGATATATACCCCAAGATTTGGTATGTGAAAAATCGAGATTGTACAAGTCTATTATGCGGAAGACAAGGGGCCAGATAGAAAAAATTTCCACCACTCTAATGTACAAAGTCGAGTTGACCGAGCCATGTGTTTTCTTAATGCGGAGAAAAAATGCGTAACCTAGAAAAACAGATACCCTTAAACAAAATTGACGACTATCGCTGGCGCATCCCAAAAAGCTATCAAAAAGGAATGCGTGTCGACGGAATTGTCTACGCCAACGAAAAGCTCCTGCGGCACGCCAAGAGCGATGAAGCGTTGCAACAAGTCGCGAACGTAGCGCACCTTCCCGGAATCGTCGGGCACTCGCTTGCCATGCCGGATTTGCATTGGGGCTACGGCTTTGTAATCGGCGGAGTTGCTGCAACAGATCCGCATGCGGATGGCGTTGTGTCCCCCGGAGGCATCGGCTACGACCTCAATTGTGGGGTGCGCCTGATCCGCACGAACATTAAGGCTTCCCGGTTGAAAGGCAGGACTCGAAACCTCGTAGACAAGCTTTTTGAGAAGATCCCGTGCGGCGTCGGTTCTAGCGGCAAGATTCGCCTCTCGATTCAAGAAGAAAGGGAGATGCTTGAGAAGGGTTCCCGTTGGGCGATCGAACGGGAATACGGTTTACCGGAAGATCTGGGATTTACGGAAGCGAACGGACGCCTCGCGTCTGCAGATGCGACCGCCGCTAGCAAACGCGCTTTGGAACGCGGCAAGAACCAGCTTGGCACACTCGGCTCGGGGAATCACTTTCTGGAAATGCAGGTAGTAGACCGCATCCTATACCGGGAGGCGGCGGATGCCATGGGCTTGACAGAAGGACAAGTTTGTGTAATGATCCACACCGGGTCGCGGGGCTTTGGCTATCAGGTGTGCGATGAGCACGTGAAGACCTGGGTTAAGGTCGCACAAAAGTACGGCATTGACCTTCCTGACCGCCAACTGGCGGCTGCGCCGATAAACTCGCCGGAGGGACAGGACTATCTCGCCGCGATGGCGTGCGGGGCAAACTATGCGTGGAATAACCGGCAGTGTATCACCCACTGGGTACGGCAGGTGTTCATGGATTTCTTCAATACCAGCCAAAATGAGCTAGGATTGGAATTGGTGTACGATGTGGCGCATAATATCGGCAAGTTTGAGAAACACCGGATTGGCGGGGTTGAGAAGGAGCTGTTTGTGCATCGAAAGGGAGCAACCCGCGCGTTCCCTGCGGGACACCCTGAAATTCCCGAGAAGTACGAGAAAATTGGCCAGCCGGTTCTGATTCCCGGCGATATGGGCACTGCATCCTATGTGCTTGTAGGCAGCCCAGCAGCCATGGAACAGACATGGGGAACAACATGCCACGGGGCGGGGAGAATGCTCTCTCGTCGGAAGGCGATTGAAGCGACAAAGGGGCGGTCAATTGAAAAGGACCTTGAAAAACAGGGTATCTTTGTACGTGCCGAAGGGCGTCGAACCCTGCACGAGGAGGTCCCGGAAGCTTATAAAGATGTTGACGAAGTTGTCAAAGTGGTTGATGCAGCCGGGCTATCAAGAAGGGTTGCTCGGCTGCGGCCTATTGGCGTAATCAAGGGATAATCGATCGATTACGTTTTGTATAGGTGGGTTACGTAACTTTGATACCCGTTGTACATGTCTGTTGATCGGCGTTCGCCGGTGCCAATCATTCGTTCCATTGCTTGCGACCACCGAGGGTGAGGAACGGTCGGATTTACATTCGCCCGGAAGTCGTACTCTCGCGGCGCCAGCGTGTTCCAGAACGTGCGGGGTTTACGATTGGTGAATTCAATGCTGACGATCGATTTGATGCTCTTGAAACCGTATTTCCACGGTACAATCAGGCGGATGGGAGCGCCGTGTTGTTTCGGAAGAACGTGGCCGTAAATGCCTGTCACTAGCAAGGTAAGGTCGTTCATGGCTTCCTCAATGGTCAATCCTTCAAAATAGGGCCACGGTAGCCGTCCTTGCTTCTGCTGGGGAGCTTCGTTCGGTCGAAGGAACGTTAGCATTTTCACGTATTTCGCGGAAGACTTCGGCTGCACAAGATCGACCAGTTCTTTCATGGGGAAGCCGATCCACGGCACCACCATCGCCCAGGCTTCGACACAACGAAAGCGGTAGATTCGTTCTTCAAGGGGCATCTTCTTGACGAGGTCGCTGAGGTCAACCGTCATTGGATTGTCCACCTGCCCGGTGATTTCAATTTCCCACGGGCGTGTCTGAAACTTATCCACCAGTTTCCATACCCGATCTTTCGTGGTGGTAAATTCATAGAAGTTGTTGTAAGACCCGGCGACAACCTCATCGGTCAATTCGGCGTTTACCACAAAGTTTTCATTGTGCGGTGCATTGATTTTCTGCGCTTGCGCCTCTTTGAGTTGCTCCTCCACACCCTTTCCCTTTGCCCAAGCGCAACCGTTCATCAGCGTTAGTGCGCCAGCGCCTGCCAAGCCCATGTTCTGTATAAACTTTCGCCGGCTAACGTAATCGGACTCCGGCGTCACCTGGTTCTCGGGAATCTCCCACCCTTTGGGAATTTTAATCAGCATATACGCATCCAACCTTTCCTATTGTAACGTGAAACAATTCTCGGCCTACCGTCCAGTTCCTGAGTTCTCGCACATGGCTACACACGCTCGACGCAAGAATGTTCCTAGAGTGTGTTTGTGGTCTGTAGTTATAGCCTGTAGGTTGGGTTGAACGGAAATCCAGAAGAAATCATGCGATGAAAAAAGACATCCGATGTTCTATCCCGTCGAAAAACGTAGGTCAATTAAGTGAAACCCAACGATTCATCTAAATGACCAAAAGAGACTCTTCCATTTAGGATTAAATACGTGCTTAACGTCATGAGTGCCTGGGATTATAATTCAAACGACGCCGTTGACTAATCATGAGATTTGTTTGACAGACCACCACTAACAAGGTACTATTTTCGGCTGACACCAACACTATTTTCTTATAACATGATGAAATCTGTCAACAGCAAAGGAGTAACCTATGAAAGAACGCCTACAGGCACTTATAACATTGATTCTACTGGTTTCGGTCCATGCGGCAGACGGTTTCGCTAGCACACCTGTCATTGGAGGCACACTGATTTTCGGTCGCGGCGGCGATTCTGTGGGGCTGGACCCGGCGCATGAGGAGGATGGCGAATCCTTCAAAGTGTGCGAAAATATCTACGACACGTTAGTACAATATCGGGACGAAAGCACAGAGGTTGAACCTGCCCTAGCCGAATCGTGGGAATCGTCGGATGATGGTCTGACGTGGACATTTCACCTGCGGGTAGGTGTGAAATTCCACGACGGAACCGACTTCAACGCTGATGCAGTCCTCTTCTCGTTGAACCGACAACATGAGCCGAGTCACCCGTTCCACAGAGTTGGCGGCACGCCCATCTACTGGTCGTACACCGGGTTGGCAGATCTCGTCGAGGAGATTGTCGCCTTGGACGAACATACCGTCCGGATTGTTCTCAACCAACCCTATGCCCCTTTCATCGCTACGTTAGCCATGGGCCCGTTCTCGATTGTCAGCCCGACCGCGGTACAGAAATGGGGAGAGGATTACACAAATCACCCCGTTGGCACCGGACCGTTCATTTTTGTGCGTTGGGATCGAGGAGATAAGGTTGTTTTGGAAGTGAACAGAGATTACTGGGGCGGGCGCCCCAACCTCGACCGCATCATTTTCCGATCCATTCCGGACAATTCCGTGCGGCTCATCGAATTGCAGAACGGCAGCATCCATGTGATGGAGTTCCCCAATCCTGATGATTTGCCCCAAATCCGAGAGGATCCGAACCTCAACGTCGTTGAGGCACCTGGTATGAATGTAGGTTACCTCGCGCTTAATATGGACAAGAAACCTTTGGATAACCTCAAGGTTCGTCTGGCAATCAATCACGCCATAAACAAACCGGCGATTGTCGAGCATCTTTATCAAGGCATGGGTATTCCCGCCAAGAATCCCATTCCACCGACGATGTGGAGCTATGATGACGCGATTGAGGATTACGCCTACGATCCGGAGAAGGCAAAACAACTGTTGGCGGAAGCCGGTTATCCGGACGGCTTTTCCACCACCTTATGGGCGTTGCCGGTGCCAAGGCCCTATATCCCCAATGGTCGAGCGCTGGCGGAAGTGATGCAGTCCGATCTGCGGCGCGTCGGGATTGAGACGAAGATTGTGACCTTCGACTGGGGCACGTACCTTGAAAAAACGAAACACGGCGAGCATGACATCGCCATGCTGGGCTGGTCTGCGGACCTGGGTGATCCCGACAACTTCTTTTACTACCTTTTGAGCAAGTCGGCAGCCGTAAAACCGGCGGGCAATATCTCTTTCTATCGCAGCGATGCCATGCAGGACATCCTCGATCAAGCGAGGTCAATTACCGACCGCGACAAAAGAGTCCAGCTCTACAAAAGAGCGCAAGAAATCTTCCACAACGATGTCCCGTGGGTTCCAATCGCGCACTCCAAGAAAGCGGTCATCACTAACAAGCGGGTGAAGAATCTGAAGCTGCATCCGACGGTGTGGCGGTACTTCAAGCAGATTTGGCTTGAGTAGTTTGTAGGGTGCGCACTGCGCACCAGCCTTTAAATGCGCCGGAGGGACGTCGGGTAGCAACTTGCGTTAAGTAGCACCTTCGCGATTTGATCGTCTATAAATTTCGAGGTAGGAGCGATCTCCGAATCGCGACCTCTTATTATTGCGCAAATCCTATTGAAACACCCAGAAGAATCGATTTTACACTTCGTCCGTAAGTTGCGCCGATATCTCCGGAAACTGGTTCTCATTGAACACCAATCGAAATACGCCTTTTAGCGCAAACCCTTCCCGTACTTTTAGTGTGCCGGCGTTGTTAAATGCACCTTGGAGCGTCTCCAATACCTTTCGCTTGTACTCGGTATCGGCGTTGCCGCCAAGATGTTCGCCCTTGGTGTCAACAATCAACACGTGCTTACCATCCATGTCCCCGGTTGTCATCGCAACGAAGTCAGGGTAAATGCGTCCCTGTTTCCAGCCTTGCAAATAGTACTCACCTTGTTGACGCGCCGCCACGCGATGCCACCATCGCAACGCTTTCTCTTCATCAAGATAGCAGGCAAATCTTTTTCCAACTCGCTATCGAACTCCCGATCAAATACCGGTTCAAACAGGGTTAGCTGCACAGGTTTGTAATCCCTCAGCAGGGGTTTGTCATTAGGACCAAGCTGTATTACGTAGTCACGCACCATGCAGTAATTCGGCTGCGCTGTCTCCAAGTCGAATCGGATTTCGCCTCGATCCAATTTTCGGCGAAAAACCGCCTCCGCCTGCGATTCCACATTGTCCTTCACATGATTTCGCAACAGATGCGCCAAATAAGCACGGCGGTCATAGATGTCCTCCTCGCTCTCGTTACCCTGTTTGAGGCGCTCAATCAGTTGCTGCACGATACGAGCTGCGTGCCACGGATTTGGGACAGTGTCGGACAGATGACGTGCAAAGTTGGATATTTTACCGTTTTGTCAACCGGTAAATCTTGGTCAGCGTGATAGATGGGCGGTCCCTCATCCAAATCAACCGTTGCCGATTGCCATTTGACGCTCTGAGGTGCGGACGCACGTGGGTCAGGCGGCTCGATAGTGGACCAATTAACATGCGGCAGAATGTGACGCTGGTAATCGAGCTCAATCCAATCCTCGCCATTTTTGTGGAGCACCAACGGCAGGAAGATGTTCTCACCCTGAAATTTAGTACGTCGTTCCACGGTGCGCGGTCTCACCTCACCTGCTTCCGGGGTGCCCGATGCATTCATCACTTCGTCGCCCAAGCCTGTGAGTCCTTCCGCTTCCAACCCGTTTTTGACCTGCTGGACGACGGTGCCGACCTCAACATTATTACAGTAAACATAGCACTGATCCAGCGATTCCCTTCCGGTGAGTTGTGCATGCGGTTGCCGCATCACCCGACCCACGAGTTGCGTAATCGCTCGTTGCGCTTGGGTATTGTCCAACATCACCAACAGATAAGCGAACGGGCAGTCCCACCCCTCCATCAGCGCCGATTTTGTGATTATCCATTTCACCGTCGAATATTCTGAGAGCAGGTCTTCTCTGCCAAGTTCATCATTTTCGGCCGATTTCACGCGAATGGCATCCGAAGGCACATTCAAGTTTTGTATGAGCAACTCCCGCACATCCTCGGCGTGGATATTCTCTCCATCTCTCTGATTTCGCCCTGTTCGCTCAACCCGCACCACGGCGATTGGTCGGATATAACGTCCCGTATTGCTCTCAAGTAATTTGGCTTCCGCATCAAGGCGATCTAGTTCTTCAACCGCCTGACTCAAGGTCAAACTCCACTCCGCATTCGGAAATGATGTCACCTGCACCGGCAATTTAATCATCTCCTCTTTTTTGAGGTCGGGACCTTCAATGTCAACAAGCAGATTGCTAATGCCTTGGTTAGGCGTCGCGGAAAGTTCGATAACCAGACGCGGGTCAAGGCGGTTGATGGACTGGGCAAATTTCGCGTTGACAGCCTTGTTTCTGGAGCCATACGCTTTATGCGCTTCGTCGAGCACCACCACAGGACGAGTTATCTTAAAGACGTTAAACAGACTCTGTTTGACAAGCCCGCCATCAGACTCCAAATCGGGATATTGGTTTAACAGGTGAGCATAGCCGAGTGCAACATCAAGGTCAGGGAAAAAACTCGGGTAACTTCCCGAATCCTGGAACATCCGCAGAAACTCTTTGCCCTTTTGTCGGTTGGTTGCCGGCAACATGAGCAGCACAACGCACAGATAGTTGGCAATGTCGTCTCGGTTGAACAGGTCGTCCTTTTCCAACATTTTTACCCTACCTGCACTTGCGCGTTCCAAAGTTTGGCGGTAAGGGTGTTCTCGGTTCCAGAGCGCCGCTTTGGTTTGCGCGTAGATTGCCTTGGTCGGCACAATCCACAAGGTCAGCCCGGTTTGCCGATTGAGACGTTCCAGAGCGGAAGCTGCAAGCAGGGTTTTGCCGCCGCCTGTCGGCACTTTGAAGCAGATATGCGGAATCGGACGATTTGCAGCGTCGGTTCGGTCGACGTGTCCACGAGAGGTGCGAGCAACGCCACCACTCTCCGACAGTTTCCCCCAAGCCATTCCGAGATAATTCCGGATAGCATCAGGAATGTCCACCCCTGTCTGCTTTAGCGCCTCAATCGCGGTGTCCGATTCATGCCTCGCTGTTTTAAGCGCCTCCAGCCACCGCGTGAAAGCCTCAAGTGCACCGCGCTGATACTCCTTCAGTTCCATCATGATATCATCTTTATTGTTCTTCGCGTTCACCCGGTTCAAATGGTGAATCATATTTTACAGCGATCTTTCCCTTTTCAATGGACTGACGAAGTGCTTCCCCATCTTCATAGGTGAGATGAGGTGGATTTTCCATTGCCTGGATAATCCGCTGTGCTATCGGATTTTGCCCTGTTTTCATCTCTTTTTTCTGGAATGGATTCAGCCTAATTATGAATCTGCTGTATAATCGTAGACGACACTCTGGGTTAAATAGCTTGACGTGCGGCAATGAGAATCTGACCGATTTTTTTCTTCCCTGTCTCACTACTCTTACAGGCTCGTTCTATTTCGGGCACTGTCGTCGTAGGATTTTTCAAAATTGCTCGAAATCTGATTTTTTCAAGCCACTGTGATGAAAAAAGTTCTGCTACGTCATCTAGGACAGAATCTTCCAATGTGTTACCAATGAGAGAAGTTGCTATGAATGCGTGTGCACAAAAAAGGTCTCCAAGACGCGTCCGAGTATTGTGAACAATCTTTAATGCTGCTGCAAACCGCTTCTCATGTTGGGCATCTTGCGTGTACATAACCGTCAAAGCGTTAGACAGATCTCCCGATAACATGGATTCAATTAAATCGAGAGCAAGGGTGAGGTTTTCTTTTATGGGTAGTTCTGAGGAATTGAATCGCCATTTGACCAGCAGGGGTTGCACATTAATGCTTGTTCGTAGTCGAACAAGAAGCGCCGCTACCAACACTACAACAATATCCTTGACCGAAGCAACGCTAGACAAATCTCCAAAGGGCACTGAATCAGTACCCTTTGTTCTAACTCCTTCTTCAGTTTGGCTACGCTCCTGCATTAAGCTATACGCATTAGCTAGTTGATGTATGTGTTGAGGCAAATTATCAAATGCCTTGTTTCTAAAGTCATGCTGTGCTTCAAGCAAAGAAAGAGAGAAACTCAATGTCGGATTCGCAACCGGGTCCGAAATCCGCAATGCATGTTCCAAAGCGGCCGATCCATGCCCAAATCGGTATTCAACCTGTGCTAGATGAGACCAAGCGTCTCCCATGGTGACGTCTGGTAGTGACAAAATTTTTTCATTTGGTTCCGGATTGCTGCAAAGGCCTGGTGGAAGTTTTGGTGATTCTGAAGGTTTCTTTTCATTCGGATACTTTGCAATCCACTCTATTGTCCCCACTAAACACTTTTTTAGAGTAATATACTTAGCATCGCTATTGTCCTGAGGGAGTTTCTCGAATTCTTCCAATGCCAAACTCAACAAGTCTATGCTCTCCGGTGCTTTGCCCGTCTTAAACTGTGCAAACCCCGCATCAGCATACAAGCCAATGTATCTTTCAGATTTCTCAATCCTTTGAGTTCTTTTTGCACCATCTTCAAAAAATGTAGCCGCTTTCTCCCAATCGTTCAACTGTGCGGCGCAAGTAGCAGCTCGACGATACTCGTCCAAAGGACCAATGCCTACTTGTTCTGACGGAGGGTTCCACTCGGGGAGAATGCGCTCGTAAATATTGAGCGCTTCTTTGTAGTGCTGTTGGCCAAAATATACATTGGCTCGTTCTTCCTCAATTACTGGTAATGTCCCTACTATTGTTATAATATCGCGAAGAACGCTATGGGCGTCGTCGGGGCTATGTAGGTATTCATCATGAATGATGGCTTTACCCCTTGCAGATGCCGCAGCGAGGAGGGGATAACCCCAAGCGAGAGTTTTTTCAATTACTCTATCAAATACCTGAAGACATCTCCTCCAATCCGGATTCTCACGATTGGCTTCTGCCCACCAGACACTATCAATTAATAGCCGGGAGTCAATCGTGTCATCCTTGAAATCAGCCAACAAGAGGGTTCGAATTTTTGGCGGGAGTTCATCTAGGGCGTCAATAAGCTCATTGAGGAATGGCGGGCCAATAGGACGAGGCGCACGGTAGATAATGCTAAATAGGAAACTGAAATAGTTGGACTCAACGCCCATTTGTTCTTCAAATTGTGCAATGTAGTCGCTGTAATATATTTCCTGTATTTCATTATCATTGTCTGTGATATCAATAATTTCTCTTAGATAGCCGACTATCTGTTTAGCTGATAGGGACGCCTGACAATACATCAATGCCTCTGTCGCCACCTCAAGGCGGTCCAGCAGATACAACTGATGCGGTTCGTATGGCTTGGTTTCTTTATCCCAAATGTCAAGAATCTTCGGCGCACTATCTGGTTCTACCTCGACCGCAATACGATATTGCAATGAACGAAATAGATGATTTACAAAAGCGTTCCCTGGGAAGAATTTTTCAGGAACGTCGGGTTGAGCATGTACAACCCACGAGAATTCTTGACTAAGTTCTTTCCAGTTGTCCTCTGGAGCAGTCATCAATGAATTGATCACGGCAATAAAACCTATCTCGTTTTGTCCGACCATACTATGAAGCAGCACAGCCTGCGCCTCCATTTGGGTCAGATTTCTTGTTTGGACAATGGCATATGCAATTTGAGCGTGAAGATTCTTTATCTTGCTCTCTGACCAAACATCCTTGGCTGCATAGGTCAATAAAGGTGAGATTGTGTAGTAGGATTCATTAACACGGTCTATCCAAGGACCGACCAATTGACCAAAAATATCCCCTGCATAAGGTACAGATTCCGGTATTTCGCCGATGTTGAGTGCATAATCTCTCCTAAATCCGGTAACCATCAAACTCAGTCTATACAGAATTTCCCGTTGATTGTCTGGCAATTCCATGAGTAATTGTCGCGCAGCTTCACGTTCTTCTACTACCTCTCCGGGTGTTTGCAAGATATTTTCAATTGTATCTGGCTGCCTCCAGCCTTCCTCGCGCAATTGTGCGAGTCGAGCGTGTACAAGCCTTGGATGTCCGCTGGTATGCAATTGAATCAATTGTGCCCAATTTTTCGCGTCACTGGCGGGGCAGCCCAACTGTTCTGCAAATTGCTCAATTTCAGATTTGGTAAAGTCGGGAACCTGCACGACGATGGGCGATGATACACCGAGTTGGCGGATGAGGCTATTGGGCAGCTTTTGCTGGCTTGTTATCAACAATTTTCCACTGCGCTCCAACACCCTATAAACCACAATACCCAAGACTTCTTCATAGCTTCGCAACTGTTGAGGTTGCAAGTTCAGATCGTCAAGGACGACGTTGGGCTGTGAGGATTGATTACATACGTGGGTGGCAATTTGCTGTAACTGTTGGATAACCTGAGATGACTCTCTGTTTGTGAAGCTCTGCCAAAGCCATGAGTCGCTTGTATCCTGCGCGGTCAAATTTGCAAGTGTTGTCTTTCCTCTTCCTGTCCCTCCATGGATGACAACCATACCCTCCGATTGGAGTTTAGCTTGGATGCTTTTGAGCAACTCTTTTCTTGGAGCAACATCAGGATAGAGCGGCGGAATTGTATTTTGTACTGGAAGCCTAGATTGAATAGTAAAATCAGATGGCCCGCCTATGACTGGGGTACCAATATTACCCAGAATGGCACCCTGCATTTGTAGGTGTCGCAAATATTGGGTCGAAACGCTTTGCGTAGTTTGCTCTTCGAAAATTTCGAGGAATCGCACCTTGGTAAGTACACGGTTTTCTCTTTGTGTTGCGACCTGCCACGCTTCGTTGATAAGTGAATCAAATACTTTTTTTGATTCAGTAGGTAAAAAACCGAGTTGATGTCCATGAAGAACTAGCTTTTCATTTATGGATTGCTCAACAAAACTGGCGGGTTTGCTGCCTGTTTCCCAACTAATAGGCTCAATGAGTTGCTGATAAATTTCTTGCAGTTCTGCTTGTTTGAGAAAATCTTTTACATCTTCGGATATTTTTCCTTCTTCCTGTAAAGCTCCAGAAATTTTTGCAATAGACTCCTCGTCACCCGAACAACGCCTCCATACCTGTAGCCCCGGTTTGCCTGTTCCAAATGGATTTCCTTGTTCTACACCTATCTCGGAGCGTGTTAGAAAACGGAATTTTACACTGCGATCACGATCATTCGTTTGCAATCGCCAATAGTTGTTGATTGCGTCATTCACTTCCTGCGATCTAAGCGTGATCTTGCGTCGTGCGTCTTTGACTTGTACCGCTGTAAACGTGTCATCCGATACCTTGTCAAAATCTTCCACGCCTTCCAGATAGAGGATCTCTGTGCCAGCAAGGTCCAGCCAAGCCTCTACGCTGTGCAAAATCTGATATCGATACCCTCTTAGCGAATTATGTGCTTGACGCTTGGGATCTGGTTTTAAGTCTTGTGTTTTCGTATTTTCCATCGCCAGTTCGTACTCTGACTACTGACAGACGATCAAATTAGAGGTGAATTGCACGTAACTTCGCTGTCATTGGATGCGTTCAAATTGGTATTTTACCACATCATCAGTGGATTTTGCACATACAGAACAAAGGCGATTCTATATCCTTGTCTATCTTTCCTGCAAGGCGTGTGGCAGTTGGCAGAAGGTTATTTTCATCCCCGTGAGGTCTCGCTGACTGATGTATTTCCCCGCCGCGTAAACAATTGCCTTTTTGCCGTTCTGGCAACTGGCGTCCCGGATGCGTTCCGCCCGATCTAGGTTGAGCATCGCTTCTTTGCTTCGCAAGTATTCAAGACTAGGTTCGTAAAGCAGATAGTAGTCGATGTCGTCATTGCTGCGAAATAGACCGTCGCCGTTTTTCTGTCCCAATTCACCGGCTTCATGTGTAGCTCCAGAGGTCGTATACAGCAGATAAGTAGCGAGTGATTCATAAGATGGGAGCGCTTCCCCGGTGAGCATTCCTTCAATTTCAAGCGGTTTACCCAAGGTGCAGTATGTGAACGATCCGCCCAACCCTTCGCGCAATGAAGCATCGCGGGCATTGGGAACGCCGTTGATGACTCGCCGGATGCGCTCGGCAGTGGTGGAGTCTGCGTAATCTTCACACTCTACGAGGATGAATTTCCGATTGCCGCCATCTTCTTTATTCAGTGCGAGGACAGCGTGCGCGGTTGTCCCGCTGCCGGCGAAGGAGTCAAGGATGATACTATTAGGTTCGGTACCGATTTGAAAGATGCGCTTTAACAGTGTGTGCGGTTTGGGGTTTGGAAAGGTTAAGTCTATTCTGTTGAGTCCTTGCGTTGCGCTTTGGGTGTGTCCAACATCAGTGTGCAACCATACAGTTAGGGGTGTGATGCCTTGCTTCACATCGCGCAGAAATCGCTTTATGCGAGGCACGTTATTCCCATCCTCACCAAACCATATCCGATTATCATTAACCAGTTCAAGGAATTTATCCTCACCGTATCTCCAGCAAGTACCCCCTGGTGGGTTTACAATTCTGCCTGATGGAGTGGTAATTGGATAGTCATATTCTTCCTGATAGGTTTTCACGTCCAATCCGCTTGAAGCCCAAGGACCACGTGGATCATTGTCTGAATTAGAATATCGTGCGTTGTGTTTCTCAGTTCTTGGTAGCAAAACAGGCCGCCATGCTTCTTTGTTCTTTGCGTAACACAGCACAAAATCGTGATTGTCCGAAAAATACTTAGCGTCATTTTGCGGACTGAATTTTTTCTGCCATATAATGTTTGTTACAAAATTTTGGGCTTTGAAGACCTCGTCCATCAGCATCCGCAAATGGTGTTGTTCATTGTCATCAATCGAAACAAAAATAACACCGTCTTCGGCAAGTAGCTCCCTAAGCAAGTGTAGCCTTGGCCACATCATGCAGAGCCATTTGTCATGCCGTTCAAGGTCCTCATTGTCAACGGGAGCGTTCTCCGTCAGCCATTGCTTCATCAGCGGACTGTTCACGTTGTCATTATAAACCCATCCTTCGTTGCCGGTGTTGTAGGGCGGATCGATGTATATGCAATTAACACGGTTGGCGTAGCGGGGGAGCAAGGCTTTGAGTGCGTGCAAGTTGTCACCGTGAATGATAAGATTGTCATCGGCGCCAGAAGAATTGCACGAGAGATTTACGTCCGGTTCAAGTGGCTGGTAGGGAACCGTGAGATGGTGGGCGTAGATATGTTGTTTCCCTTTGAAATCAAATGTTGGCATGTTCAAACTCCTCTTCCGATGCTAAAAGTTCATCTGTCTGGTACGAGTTTATTCATATCAACCGGCAGCCCAGTCTGTTTCATTTCTTGGGCTAACTTTAATTTCCAATCGGCGGAACTATCCATGAGTACATAGACTATGCCGTCTATGTCTGAAGGCTTCTCTACTTCACCTTTGAAAAGTGGACAAACTCTTTCACGACCTAGTTTTCCCATGAAATAGCCTAGTTCAAAGACAACGTTTTGTCGGGCTCTTGGATTAACTTCGTCATCATGATTGTCTCTTAAACTGCCAAAATCGTCTGGTGTAATCAAGGCAATCGCAAAACCAGCTTTCCCTGCGTATTTTTCAATCTTCTCAATAATCGTTAGACCGCTACTGGGCTTCTCGTGAAGTATGGTTGCCGTTATTCCCAGGGTCTCTACAAACCTAGCAACAGTCTCTTTTGATTCATCGTCGCGCCCGTGTACGATAAACACTTCGTTTCCAAATGAACTAGAAGAAACTTCCACAACATCTGTATTTCGGCCACCGTGTTGAGGAATACTAGATATTTCTTCATATAGTTCAAGTTGTTCACGGATTCCCTTCAAGTGATTGATGTGCCTCATCATGCGTCTTTCGAATGTCTCGATTTTTTTTGAAAAAGGTTCCGGTGATACTGTCACAAATTCGCTCGTGTGAAGACTATAGTAGCGACTTGCAACTGAAGTGCCAGAAAATAACTTCGTGAGAAGAGTTTCATTGTATTTTGACCAGTTACTGAAATCATCGCGAGCCTGACTCAATTCCATTTGTGAACTAATCTTTCGACCACAACGTTGTTCGCCTTTTTCAATTTGTGTTTGTAGTTTCTCACTTGCTTCCGCTCTACTCACAAGTAGTCCCGGTAGATTTTCTTCTTGCATAATTTTCCTCCATTGTTGCGCTAGCCCGCCCCGGGGCAGATTAACGTTAATCTTGATCCAATGTTTGAGGTCGCAAACGAGCTCTCAGTTCATAAACCATAATATGCTCCCATTTCCGCTTTGCCCGATGCGTTGCCACGCGTTTGGTGTGCCGGCTCTCCACTGCAAATCCAGTGTCACTAATGATTTCCTCCAGATTTTGAATGGCTTTGGGACCAGACGCGTCCGCATATCCGAGCAGTATCCGTCCATCCGACTTTAGGTATTGAGGAACCTCGTCGAAGAACCTTTGTAAAATCTGCTGCCCTTCGTCGTGAATGGCGAGTTCCGCCCGATTTCGCGCCCGCGACACCACCCATGGAGCGTTGAAAATAATGAGATTGAAACGTTGCCCTGCTGGAAGCGGATCAAAAAGATCTCCCGATTGCAATAGCTGAATTGATACCGAGTGGTTCGAACAGCGAGACAGGTTATATCGGGTCGTTGCAACCGCCTCCGGCAATAAATCGGACGCACAAATCTCTACCTCCAACTCCCCCAATTCTTGCGCCGTCAATAGCGTCACACACCCGCTCCCACAGCCTATTTCCAGTACGTCTGCTCGTTTTGGCAGATGCTTCTTGATTGCCATAAGCCCATCTTGAAAACATGCGATTGTCTCCTGTGAACGCGGCGGAAGCACATTCTCGAACGCCACTAACGACGTGCCGAGTGCCGGTATCGGGTACTCTTGAGTAAGTGCCGTCCTGAGTCTCTGAACGGTTGCAATCGGCAGCAGAAATGGACGCCCCTCGTTCGCGTTCGGATTTTCCCCTACCAACTCAAGCAAATACGGCAGATTCGGAGGCGGGTCGATTTGCAGGATGCCCGTCTCATCCGCATAACACATCAAGCGCGACAGCGCCGAAGCGCTTTCTTTGGGGTTTGGGCGCCTGTCGCGCGAGTTGAAATCTCGGCGGCGTTTCGGCTTCTCTATTCTTGGAGCGAGTTCCTTCTTCTTGCGCTCGACATAATCCAGTACCTCCACAATCCGATCCCATTGACCAGACAGCACAGCTACGCCGCCGCGCCGGAGGTGCTTGAAAATTCGATCGAGTTGCCCAAGATTGCTATCCGTGAAATGTCTAAGGGAGGCATCGTCAGAGGCGAGTTCCCTGAATTGCGCTGGAATAAAAACCTCACCTAGGTCGCTGAGTGGGTGAAAGGCGTGCATCTGGATGGGGTGGTGCTGGATTGATCCCAGGTTAAGCGACGGAGAAACCGAGTTTTTGGTTCGCGTTCACTAAATTATAAGTAAATTGGTCTGATTTTCGTCAATCTCGTGTTTCCACGTCGGAAAAAACTCGGTTTATTCTTACGTTATTATCTACGAAACCGAAACAATCTGTCCTTTCTTGACCGATTCGGCTTCCTTATAACAGAGCGCCAGGGCATCTCTTGCGCCGACCGACGATAGTGCCGTCGGTTCGTAGCCGCCCGTAATTGCATCAACCGCGTACTGGATTTCGTCCGTGAAGGCATCAATTGGTCCGACTTCACCGAGATCGACATGCTGCACCTCTCCCGCCTCTGTGAGCAGCGTCAGTGGCATCGAAGTCACCGGCTGACCACCGAGTGTGGCAAACTCATAGAGCAAAGTGGCTTTCTCGAGGTAAATCTCGAAGCCGTGCGAGAATGCGCGTCCGCCTTGGGACATGCCTCCCGACGTGCAGCTAATTGAAAGGTTTCTGTCGTTGTAGATGTACTGCGTCGTCAGAGACTCGGCGAAATCGCCGGTTGTTAGGGTGCCTCGGGAGAACACGGCATCGGGCATCCCGCAAAGGAGTTGGATGAAATGCGTGTCATGGATGTGTAGGTCTATTCCCGGTCCGCCGCTTCTCTCCATTTCTTTCAATCCGTATGTCTTCTTCGATTTAGATGTGACCCGTTTGAAGTGCGCCGCTAGCAGTTGTCCGTGATCGCCGCTCTCGAGGGCGTTTTTTGCATAAGCGAACTCTGCAAAGAAGGGGAGCACGTGCGCAACCATAAAGTGTTTCCCGCTCGTTTTCCCAATCTCGACCATCTCGGCGGCATCGTCCAGCCGAATCGAAATCGGTTTCTCAACAAGCACGTGTTTACCAGCGTTAAGCGCCGAGATGCTAACCGACTTGTGCAACTGTACCGGAAGGCAAATATCTACCAAGTCGACATCAGCATCGGCGAGGAGATCTTCGATCCGGTTGTATTTCCGAAGATGGGAGAGATCTTCGGTGCCGCCGCGAGGGCCAAAATTTCCTTGAATAGAGGTCCAATCGCCGTCAAGCTTTTTCGGGTCGCGCGTACAAATCGCGACGACCTCGGCACCCGACACCCTCTTGATGCCGTAATAATGAATCATCCCCATGAAGCCGATGCCAATGATTCCGATACGTACCAATTTTCCTCCTAAGACTCTTTCTCCGTCGCCAATACCTGCTCGACTAGCTCCTCCCATCTGCCTTCAAACCGTTCGCCAAATTCTTCTGCGCCACCCGTCGCAAGAGGGCCTCGCAGCATCGGTCGAGTCGTTTTGTCCATTTCCCAAGTATCCAAGCCGCCAAAATGGTTGTGGAGAAAATGAAGGGCAACACCAGCCCGATCAGCGTTCGAGTGGTTGGTTTTCGTGCAGTGCGCCACCCCGTAGCAAAAGAACACAACTCCGCCAGCTTTCAATTCGACGGGTACGGCGCGGTGTTCAGACGGATCGCAACGGATATGGTGGTCGCTAAGCGAATCTCGATAATGGTCATAAGATTCTCGGTGGCTACCGGGAATCACGTGAAGACAGCCGTTTTCAACGTTCGCGTCGTGAATCGCAATCCACATGGCGGTGCCGCGCAGCGGGTCGGCAATCTTGAAGTAGGCGTTATCCTGATGCCAGTTTGTCCCGATTCCCACCTTGGGCGGTTTCCAAAATGCTTGATCCAGTTCCAACCTGAAATCGTCCCCGATGAGTTGCTCCACCACCGAAAGCACTTTCGGATTGAATGCGAGCGCCTTGTGCAGATCGCTCCGATTGTTCAACGGAATCACCTGCAGGTTCTGCCGTTCACCATAGTTGTCACGTTGTGTTCCATCTTCTTGAACGGCGCAGTTGATGCTCGTTCCGCTCTTCAATTCGACATCGTACATCCGCTCCAGTTCGATTTGCAGCGCCCTCGTCTCCCTCGGCGTAAAGAATCCCTCAAACCAGATACATCCATCATCTCGGAACCGATGAAGTTGTGCTTTGGATAATTGCATTTACCGAACTCTAATACAGCGGGCTCCGCCTTCAAGCGACGTTTCTGATGGCGAGTATTCTCCTCCAATTCTCCGAGGAGAGTAAATACATAATTACCTGAATTGCGATTCCGGCAGATTATACAGAGAACACGGATTAGCAAACAATGCAACCGCCGGGTTGTCGTACCTTTACCATACCAAATACACAAATGCCCCAACGACTTCAGGGATGTCTTCGCTCCAGAGGAGCGATATGTCAATAGTATGGCGACACATCCAATGCCCGCGCTCCAGCGGAGCGCAATGCACCTAAAAGGCAATAGGGTTATCTGCCCAAATTATGGGATTATGACCGTGGCACCCTCGAATGTATACTCCTCGAGGATCTCCCGAGGAGCTGGGTTCGTCTTTATAACTCGGTTTCTTCGTATTTCCCTACGCATCCGGCCTAAGAGCTCCCGGCACAATGATTGAATCAACCATTCCGTGCAAGATCTTTTTGTCTGCGGGACACACGGCGGCTTGAATTCCGCCCAATCGAACCTTATCTCCGCTCACGAAGTAGTAGGGGCGAAGGAGAGGCCTACCGGTCATCTCCTGCACGTCGCTGGTATTGAAATCGTAGTAATTCATCCGAACACGCTTCGCTTTGTGGAACTTCTGCAAAACATAAGGGGTCCGTTCAAAGCTGACCAAGGCGTTTTCCACGGCGGTCGTCCAATCCTCGGTAGAGAGGTCGTGTCCAATCGCCACGCCTCTACTTCCCCACGCCAGTTCCGAAAACCCGGACGGCTTGAGAACCAGTTCACGTTCACGTTGGGTGCCGGAGATAATCTGACGCCACTCCGTGACAGGGAGATTGCCAATCTCAAGGCCCGGTATTACGGCATGTGGTGGAAGCGGCCGAGGATCCAGCAGCCATGTCTGCGGAATGACCTCGCGCAAAAAGGGATAGGTCTTTTTGCCAAGTTCCCTGCGCCAGAAGGGTTCCAACGAGGGATGGCAAAACAGAGCGAATAGCGATTTTTCTTCCAGATAGGATTTCGGAGGAGGTGTCATCACAATCGTGCGCTTCTTTGCGGCGTATATCATCAGCTCAACCTTCGGAATGTTCGGCAGGTCAAACAACTCAAAGAAGCGATAAAGAACGTCGATGTGAACGCTCCCATGCGCGGATTCAAGGTACAATCCCTCCTCTGAAAAAGTGATCTCGTGGGGTTTGACAGTATATGCGTCTATACAAGTCTCGCGCAAGATAGACGCGAACCATTCCATTTCGGACCGGTAATCTCCGGCTTCGTCCGAAACAACAATCGCCAAGGTTGGGCATTCCCGTTTTGCCGTAAACCGAATCATATCCGCAAAACCGAGCATCATTCCATTACTCCCACCCGTGACATTGTAGTCGAGTTCTCCGTACTGAATCGCTAGATTTGCCGTGAATCCTATTCCGCCCGGTACAGAATCCAACTCGGTGATGACCATTCCGTCGTTTGCAGGTATAATATCGGGGCGGATAACCTGGGGAAGATGGCTCTTAAAACGGTTCATTCGCCCCTGTTGTATGACCGTTTCCGGCTTTCCTTGGTCGAGGTAAGCTGCAATCCATGAGGGCTGAATGCCGCGGGCGCTTTGTGAATAAAGCAGATTGCATGTTTGATAAAACCGCAATAGATGGCTCCCGAGTGCTTCAAACCACTCAAACTCAGAATGAGAAATCCAGAACGGCTCCGGAGAAATTCGCCAAGCGGTTTGGTTATCGGGGTGAGTGTCTCTTTTTTCGCCGGTGAACAGCCCGCCCTCTGGCATTTGGCTGTTAATAAACAGGCATTTTTCTTTGCTATCCAAACTGGGGCTCCTATAGAAAACCGGTAAACGGGGTTAACATAGAAAGAGGGATTGTGTGAGGATTGAAGAACTCGCCAAATTGTAGCTGAAAATAACCGTCGAGTCCCAAAAACCACAATCTGACTTCGTCCGCAACGGTCGTATCAATATATCACTCGGCACAGGCGGTGTCAACTTAATTTCCCCGCCAGAATACGATAGCGGGCAATCATCAATCATGAGAATTGTGATGGAGATTACGCATGCGAAACTCTCTCATAGGATGTTAGAATATAGATTCCATGGTGAAAAAGCTATCTGCGCGTCTTGATAGGCACGCAAATAATCCCAAAACCGATGCGTTTCAAGGCTGAAATCATTCAGTTTAGCAATCAGCCTAAGAGGAATGTAATTCCAGCCGTGGGATGAATCGTGGTTGAGTTGACATTCGTTAGTCCTAATGTCAAGAGCCAGACTGTTAACACGATGAACTTACACATCAATAAAGGAGGGAACATAGATGGGACTCGGGCTACCTGAAATCCTAATTGTTTTGTTGATTGTGATTCTACTGTTCGGAGCGAAACGCATCCCCGGACTTGCGCGCGGGATCGGAAAAAGCATAACATCATTCAAAGCCGGAATGCGTGAGGAACCGGAAAAAGAGGAAGCCAATGACGAATCCGAAACCGGAAAGAAAACGTCTTAACGACCAATTGCGCCGTCAATTCACGGGGGTAAAAACATGAAGGAGAAACTACCCGATTTTCTCGAAGGAGTCATCAAACAATATCCGGAAGTATGGAAGGCGTATCAGGATTTTGGTGAAGCCTGCAGCAAGTCTGGACCATTGGATGAGAAGACCGTTCGGCTCGTCAAACTTGCACTTGCCGTTGGCGCGAAGTCGGAGGGGGCAGTGCATTCACATACTCGCCGTGCCTTGAGACAGGGAATAAGCCCGGAGGAATTGCGGCAAGTCGCGTTGCTTGCGGTGACGTCAATCGGTTGGTCTCCAAGCATGGCGTCGCTCTCTTGGATTCAGGATGTGGTCGATCAAAGTTGAAGGCAGGATGCCGTTAATCATCGGTTTGATGAAAGGGAATCGTGGAGCAGCGAGGATTGTTCATCACATTCGAAGGCGTGGAGGGAGCCGGTAAATCCACGCAAATCCGGCGACTAGCTGCGAGCCTAGAACAAGAAGAGATTTCGGTGTTGGTGACACGTGAGCCCGGCGGAACCCAGATTTCGGAACGCATTCGTGAATTGTTGTTGGAACGTAGACATCACAAGATGGTAAGCACCACAGAATTACTGTTGTACGCAGCCGCACGATCGCAACATGTCGCAGAATGCATAGCTCCTGCACTCGCGGAAGGACAAACCGTTATCTCGGATCGATTTGCGGATGCAACGACTGCTTATCAGGGGCATGGACGCGGGTTGGACCTTGAACTTATTCGTCGCCTGAACGGCGTAGCAACGAGTGGACTTGTGCCAGATTTAACGATTGTCATGGATGTGCCGGTTAAAGTCGGTTTAGGGCGTGCTCGTCGCAGGCGGCGCTCAATGGACCGATTGGAGATAGAGAACCTCGAGTTTCATCAACGCGTTCGAGAAGGTTACCTTTCCATAGCGAAAGAGGAACCGCACCGTGTCGTTGTGATAGACTCTCGGCGACATCCCAAGCGAGTGCATAGCGAGATTCGGGAAGTCGTTAAAAAACACATGACCTCCTGAAGATTTCCAAGCTTGTATAAACCATGAATGAATCAATCGTAGGTCACGAACAGACAATTGCTCAACTTCGCCATGCCATCCAATCGAGCCGCATCGCTGGGGCATATCTATTTGCCGGTCCCGCTGGCGTGGGAAAACGAACGGTCGCGATACATTTTGCAAAATCAATCAATTGCCTTGAATTGGGTGAGAATCCCTGCGGCTCCTGCCTCGCGTGCCGTAAGGCCGATGCCGGCAATCACCCGGATCTACAAATCGTCGGACCCTCGGGGGCGTGGATAAGAATCGATCAGATTCGCGAGCTGCAAAAACGCATCATCTTCCGTCCGCTTGAAGGGGTGCGTAAAATTGCAATTCTTCTAGAGACGGAGCGCATGAATTTGGAAGCCGCGAATTGCCTTCTCAAAACGCTTGAAAAGCCGCCTGCCGAATCGGTGCTGATACTGCTGACGTCCAATCTTGATTCGCTGCTCCCAACCATCCGCTCGCGATGCCAGATCATCAAATTTAATCCGTTGCCGCCCTATGAACTGGCACGTTATCTGAATGACCGGTTTCAGCTTGGAGAACGCGAGGCGCTATCCGTTGCCACGCTTGCCGGCGGCGCAGTTGGTAAGGCTGTGGCTAATCTTAAATCCCATGATGAGGAAGAATCTGAGACTGGTCAGCATGCGGAGGAAGGGATTCCTGAAATCCTTACGGCGACGGATAGGCTCGCCGCCTTTCGGATCGCCGAACATTACGGCGACGATCCGGATCGGCTGGACGCTCTGGTTGAATGGTATCGTGATCTGCTGCTTTTACATCAAGACGTATTTTCCGATTTACTGGTGCACATCTACCACGTGGAGGCGCTCAAACAGCTTGTTCCGCGTTATTCGAGACATCGTCTTCAGTCGGCAATCAAGACTATTTTCGAGACTAAAAATGCAATTGGCCGCAACATCAATGCGACTTTGGCATTGGAGGTTATGGCTCTTAAGCTGATGAGCGATTGAAACGAAGGAGAAGAACGCTAAACCATGAGCAAATTCTACATTACGACACCGATTTACTATGTCAACGCGGAACCGCATGCGGGACATGCGTATACGACGATTGCCGCTGATGTGCTCGCACGATACCACCGTCTCAAAGGGGACGAGGTGTTCTTCCTGACTGGCGTGGATGAGCATGGCGAAAATATCCAAAAGGTTGCCGACCAGAATCAAATCTCCCCGCAAGCATACTGCGATCAGATTGCACCGACATTTACAACGCTGTGGGAGAGATTAAATATCTCTCACGACATCTTTCTGCGCACAACAAGCGAGTTGCACAAGAACGGTGTAACAAAGTTCCTTAACACGCTACACGACACGGGGGATATATACAAGGGCAAGTATGAAGGATACTACTGTCGCCCGTGTGAGCGTTTTTTCACCGAGAAGGAGCAGGGAGAGGACAAAATATGTCCAATCCACAAATTACGCCTCGAATGGGTAGAGGAGGACAACTATTTCTTTGCGCTATCAAAATATCAGAATCCGCTGATTCAACATATTCACGATAACCCGGAATTCATCCAACCCGAGGCCCGTTGCAACGAGATACTACGCGTGTTGGAGTCGGGTTTGGAGGACGTGAGCATCTCGCGGGCGTCAGTGTCATGGGGCATTCCTTTGCCGTTCGACACCGAGCATATCTCATATGTGTGGATTGAGGCATTGAGCAACTACGTTACCGCACTGGGTTACGCCGGACACGAAGATAGCTTTCGAACATTCTGGCCAGCCAATGTCCACTTGATGGCAAAGGACATCGTTCGCTTTCACGCCATCATTTGGCCCGCCATGCTCATGGCGGTCAATCTGCCGCTCCCGAAACACGTTGTTGCTCACGGGTGGTTAACAAAAGATGGTGAAGCCTTGAGCAAAACACGCGGAATCTTCATTGATATGGACGCCGACATAGGGACGTATGGGTTGGACGCATTCCGGTACTATCTACTGCGTGAATTCAGTTTCGGAAATGACGGCGACTACCGGCCAAACCGCCTCCATTCACGTTACAATGCCGACCTCGGAAATGACCTGGGAAACCTGCTGAATCGCACGCTCGGTCTTGTATCCAAGAATTTTGACGAGATTCCTGAACCAACGACACCGGAGAGCCTAGACGATGAAGTCACACAGATGGCGGCCGAGACGGTTTCCAAGGTCGATTCACTGTTGAACCAACAAGCGTTCGATATGGCGCTGGAGGCGATTTGGGAGTTCGTTCGGCGCGTAAATCGGTATATTCATCAAACACAGGTCTGGACGCTCGCAAAATCTGAAAAATCAAAAGGACGCATGGGGACCATACTCTACAATAGTATGGAAGCTTTACGAGTAATCGCGGTGTTGATTTCCCCGTTCATGCCCTCCACGGCGAGCCGAATCCGTCGCCAAATTGGGCTAGATGAATCCGTGGAAGTCCAGAGTCTAGATACTATCGCAGTATGGGGTGGCTTACAAGCGGGGCTTGAGATTGGTAAGCCTGAGCCGATTTTCCCGCGGCTGGAGATGAAGGAGCGACAAGTGCCGGGAAAGACATCTCCTGCCCAACCTAAAGAAGTCGAGGAAGCTCGGTTAATCTCGATTGAGGAGTTTCAGAATTTCGATCTGCGCGTTGCCACAATTGTTGAAGCCGAGAAAATCCCGCGGGCGGACAAAATTCTGAAATTGAAAGTTGACCTTGGCGATGAGAAACGCCAGGTGGTCGCTGGGATTGCCGAGCATTACACTTTAGATCAACTGATTGGAAAACAGGTTATTTTGGTGGCGAACTTGCAACCTGCCAAGATTCGTGGGATTGAGTCCCAGGGAATGGTATTGGCTGCTGCCGGAGAGAAAGATCTTGTGCTAGGCACCCTTGAGAAGCCGGTAGCTCCCGGCACCAAAGTTCGGTGATGCCGATTCACGCCACATTTCACAAGATCTGAACGCGATTGGGTGATGTTCTGTAATTTAAAGCCATAGGCAATGCATACCCTCGGATTTACGATGCACTAACAGCATTATCTTATTAACCTTTGGTGCTAGTTTAGAGACTGAATTGGGCTATTGACAAAGGCACAACGCCATTATCGTGAACTGGTAAACCATTCCACTGCACCAAGAGATTAAACAAAGCCATTGTAAAGCCGACTCGCGTTTTGAAGTAACTCCAACGACGATGCATGACTTTCTTAAAATGACACACGAGCGTCAACATTGATAAAATCGTCTCTATCAACATGCGAGAATTCCACTCTCCACGTCGGCATAGACGCAAGTTGGGAGGAAACCAATCTGCTTTGGCAAACCCTTCATCGGCAAACACAACCATCTGGTCATTAACTCCATCAACGAGGTGTTGAAAGGCACTCCCATCATGTACATTGGCCGTGTCGCAGTCCCAGTTCACAATAAGTCCGAGATGGTTGTGCAGCAGGCAAAGCTTTCCACCTACAATCCATCGTTGATTAGAAATGCCTTTGCGTCCGATTTGACGCTTAGAACGTCCTTCTCGACGCGGGTGAATCAATTCAATGCCGTAAGTGTCAATTACACCGATAAGCGAAGGTGCCGCCATGAACACGTCAATAAGATGTCGATGCCCATCAAACAAGCGGGACAATCGAGTGCGATGGGGTAATCTTGGGAATAAGTGTTTGAAATTGTTTGCTATCCAGCGATAGAAGGCTCGATTGCTCACGCCTTTGAGTGCAAAGAGCATGGCAATAGTAACCACTTCGGACGGATAGAGTTTGGCTTGGCTATGCTTACGATTCTTGCCGTGCTGTGAGAGTTTATCATCAACACAACAAAACAATTCTGTGGTAAAATCTTCTATGGTCATGAGTCTAGATTTCCTCCCGTTATTTGATAACTACCGATACTCAAATTAACGGTAGAATTGAGGAAATCGTCTCATGACCATGATACATTTCGCGCCAAAACAAAGCCGAAATGGAATGTTATGCCCATTAACCTCCAAATTTCAAACTAGCACCATTGGTTATTAGACATCTTTCCAAAATAGCTTGTTGTAGGTACGGTAATCTTGCTGACTAGAATAGCTATACTATTTGATACCTTGTCGAGGAATGCCCCGGGTAAGCAAGTTTCAAAAATACACTTTCGGTTGTCAACGTTCGGTTGAATTGCTTCATTCCCTGAATCAAAGGCTTGTTCCGATATTCCTTGATGGGCGTCAAACTGGGGGCATATAGTTTGGCTATGCCCTGATAAACGCTGTCAGCCACCTTTTCTTCCCTACCGCAACGTGCCAATATTAGATTGACAACTTAATGTGTGTGTGGTATGTTGTAACATACCCGCCGTCGTGGCGGCGGAACTTTTTTTTCTGTTAGCATTCTGTTAGCATTACGATTCCTGAGAACCCGCTCCAGCAAAGGAATTCTCCATTTCAGAAAATGCTAACAAGCCGCTTAAATCGACGCTCCGATGAACCAGGATTCAAGCGTTCATTGAGACAAGAGTTGACCGAATGTGGAAACGTATTGAGCACAGCAAATGTATAGACGCATTATTACTTTCTAACCCGCTATCCAGGTGTTCCTCAAAAAGTGGGGTGAAATATACGAGCGCACATTAGCGCACAATCGTGCACTGTGTCGCACACGGCTTCAAGCCACGCCCCGCAAGGCTTCAAGCGCAATTTCAGAGCTTGTCGAAAATGTGCGCTCTCAAATCGACAACTTCACTGTTTAACTCGACACTCCGAAAAACGAGGGTTCAAGCGTTCATTGAGACAAGAGATGACCGGATGTGGAAACATATTGAGCGCGGCAAATTTATAGACGCATCATTACTTTCTAATCCGCTATCCAAGCGTTGCTCAAAAAGGAGGGTCAAATACATGCGCGAACTTTAGCGAAGTGTGTCGCGCACCGCTTCAAGCCACGCCCGGTAAGGCTTCAAGCGCAATTTCAGAGCTTGTCAAGAAAGTTCGCTCTAATCTCGACAACTTTACTGTAACCGGCGCCCGGAGTCTGCTCGCCATCGCGCGCTCCGTCAATCCCATTGATGGCTTTTGAGCATATCATTAAGCGAGGGATCAACGGAGTGAATAACGACGGCGATAGCCAATCCCCATAGAGTTCCCACAGGCAGCAACTTGCGTTAATTAAATCACGGAGATACAGAGGATCAGAGCAGGAAGATAAGCAGACAAGCGGGTAAACAGGTATACAGACACATCTCGTTAATCTCTTAACTGTGCATTCGATCCTTTGGTCAATATACACTGTGAAAAAGCCCGAAACAACCGACATTATTTTGGAAAGATGTCTATTCATTCCCATACGAATCAAGCTCATCACTATTACCCTCGTCATTCATTCGGCTGATTCACACTGGGCGATTTCATGTGCATGGGATCGGCATCGCTACACGCTGTTTCCCCGCCGCTGAGCAATTGATGTTGGCTTGTGTTTTTGCCCTCCTTGTGATATAATGCCCTTATACTAAACGCTAATGAGGTGTTAACAATATGGAGAAGATAAACACACTCGTGTTTTGTGGCGGCGAAATTCATGACTGGAAGGGATGCGGCGACGAAATTGTCAGGTTTTTGTCCGAGCGCGAAGAGTTTCAAATCACAAGAGTCGATGAGAATCTTGACGCATTAATCTCGCCGAATCTTGACGCCTACGATCTGATTGTCTTTTACTATACGATAGGTGAAATTACCGACGCCCAAAAAAACGGATTGCTAAACCATATTGCCTCGGGAAAAGGCTACGTCGGTATCCACTCGGCAGCCGACTCGTTTCGCGGGTGTCCGGAATATCGTGCAATGGTCGGCGGGCATTTTGTTACGCATCCCCGTTACCGCGACTATCAGGTGAACGTCGCTGACGAGGAGCATCCGATCACCGATGGAATGGTGGAATTCATGGTAACGGATGAGCAGTATATTTTAGACTATGATCCACGCGTGAATGTCTTGGCGTCCGCTCTATGGCAGGGACGTGCCATGCCGGTTGTTTGGACAAAGAATTGGGGCGGAGGACGTGTCTTCTATCTCGCGCTTGGCCATGACGCAGCCGCGTGCCGCCATGAAATGTTTGGTACACTTCTGCAGCGCGGTTCCTTGTGGGCGAGTAGCCCTATCGACGGAGATTAGGCCGAATTCCAACAGTTTGTCTCACCGATAGTGAATCTGCAAGTCCCTTGTTATGCTCTCAGGATGAAAAGGACAATCACCGACATCCGGTTAGAGGGAGAAGAATCCTCAAGTTGTACGATTTACTTGAATGACCGCCCCTTCGCCACGGTAGATGTGGGGTTCACAGCGAAGTTGGGGCTGCGGACTGGTTTGGAGATTGAAGAGGTCGTCATACGGAAACTCATTGCGGCAGACGAGGTCGTACGAGCCAGAGATTATGCGCTGGAGCTGTTATTGAACCGGATTCACACCAAACAGCAGATGATCGACGCGCTAGAGAAACGCGGATTTTGTAGTCATGCGGTCGCCGAAACGATTGAAAATCTTGAACAACTAGGCAAAATCAGGGGCGAAAAATACGCGAAAAATTGGGTGAATAATCGTCGGCGCACACGACCGACAAGTAGGACGGCAATGAGACGCGAGTTGACCGGTCATGGAGTTGACAAATCCACCGCGGATCGTGTCTTGGCGGAGATTGATGATGCGGACGAAACGGCGTTGGCTCTGAAATTGGCGGCCAAACAGGCTAGTCGCTACAGAGATCTTTCTCCAAATGTCGCAAAACGGAGATTGTACGCTTTCTTAAGCAGGCGAGGTTTCGACCATGAAACGATGGGAAAAGTTATGCGGCAAGTCTTAACGAAGGAGTAAAGCGGTCAAGGGTAAATCGGGCATGACATCAGACGAGATTCGGTCGAGTTTTATTGATTATTTCCGCAAGCGCGGCCATACAGTTGTTCCTAGTGCGCCGCTCATACCGGCGGATGATCCGACGCTTTTGTTCACCAACGCCGGAATGAATCAGTTTAAAGATGTTTTTCTGGGAATTGGTAACCGCGACTACAACAGAGCGGTGGACACACAGAAGTGCATGCGGGTAAGCGGAAAACATAACGATCTTGAGGAAGTCGGCTATTCCAAATCCCATCACACTTTCTTTGAGATGTTGGGGAATTGGTCATTCGGAGACTACTACAAACGGGAGGCCATTGCCTTTGCTTGGGAGTTGGTAACGGAGATTTGGAAAATGCCCAAGGAAAAGTTGTGGGCAAGCGTCCATCTTGATGACGACGAGTCGGAAAGTCTCTGGCATGAAGTCACAGACATTAACCCCGGGCATGTGCAACGATTTGACGATAAAGATAATTTTTGGCAGATGGCCGATACGGGCCCCTGCGGACCAAACTCCGAACTCCATATTGATTTAGGTCCGGCAGCCTGTCCGACCCCAGACAAAGAGCATGAATGCGGGGTAAACACATGCGATCGCTACCGTGAGTTTTGGAATCTGGTTTTCATCCAATATAACCGCGACGATAGTGGCACTTTGCAGCCCCTCCCTGAAACACATGTTGATACGGGCCTGGGATTCGAGCGCGCGGTTGCGATCTTGCAGGGTGTCGACTCGAACTACAAAACTGATGTATTCACGCCCCTAATCGCGGCAATCGCAAATCTTACCGATCGAGAATACACTGATGGTGAAGAAGGAGTCCCGCACCGCGTTATTGCTGATCACGCGCGTTGCCTTACTTTTGCGATAGGCGATGGCGTCATGCCTTCCAACGAGGGACGCGGTTATGTGATTCGCCGATTACTGCGGCGTGCAGTCATATATGGCAAACGGTTGGGGATGAATCAACCATTCATCTATCAAGTAGTTGATAAAGTTGTGGATTTGCTTGGGAGCACATTCCCGGAGGTACGACAGCGTCAAGATTTCGTCAAGCGAATTATTGAAGGGGAAGAGAGGCGATTCCACCACACGTTAGACCGCGGGCTGGATCTCCTTGATGCGTCGCTCGAATCCTTGAAATCTTCAAACCAATCTATTCTGGCAGGGAATCGGGCGTTTGAGCTGTATGACACGTTCGGATTTCCGCTCGATTTGACGCGCATACTCACCAACGAGCGGGGAATCTCGGTCGATGAAGAGGGTTTCAAGAACAGTATGTCCCGACAGCGTGAACGAAGCCGTGCGCACTGGAAAGCGGCGGGAGGCGCCGACAAAGGACAAGAAATCTATGCCGAAGTCCTCAGTGAGTCGGGAATGACTGAGTTCCTCGGATATGACCACAACATTGCTGAAGCCGAGGTCGTTGCTTTAATCCAGGCGAATGAACTCGTATCTAGCGTAACCGAAGGTGACAATGTCTCGGTTGTATTGAATCGCACTCCGTTCTATGGCGAATCGGGCGGACAGATAGGAGATGCGGGAACCATCGAAGGGCGAGGTGTGGCACTTCAAGTCGTTGCGACGAGTAAACCTGCACCCGACCTTTTTCTGCACGAATGTAGGGTAATTGAAGGTGAGATTACCGCTGCAGCGTCGGTCGAAGCGAGAATCGATGCCGACCGTCGAGGGCACATTGCCGTGAGTCACACCGCGACACATATCCTACACAGTGCGTTGCGCGATACGCTTGGCGACCATGTTGGACAAGCAGGCTCGCTTGTAGAACCGGGCAGATTACGTTTCGACTTCACGCACTTTGAAGCGGTTCCGCCCGACCTGCTGCATGATATTGAAGCATACATCAATGAAAAAATCCGATTAAATGATTTGATTGAGGTTGATTTTATGCCTTTGCAACGCGCTAAGGACAGAGGCGCACTTGCATTTTTCGGTGATAAATACGGTGAAATCGTCCGCCTCGTGCAAATTGGCGATTACAGCAAAGAGTTGTGCGGCGGAACTCATGTCAATGCGACAGGTGATATTGGTTTGGTAAAGCTAGTCAATGAGAGCAGCATTGCCGCCGGCGTACGTCGCATCGAGGCGTTAACTGGAGAAAAAGCGTATCAAAATGTCTGTTCTCAAGATAATGCGCTTTCACATCTCGCTGATTTACTTAAGACGCCGACACACCACTTAACAGAGCGAGTGGAAGCCCTTCTTCAAGAGAATAGGTTGCTTGAAGGACAACTTAAAGCAATGAAGGGACAGCTGGCAAAATCAAGCATTGCAGGCCTGACTCGGGATGCCGCCCTCGTTAATGGGTTCAAGGTTGTTGCATCAATCGTTGAAAATGCCGACAGAAACGGTCTTCGCAGTCTTGTTGATGAATTGAAGGGACGAATTGAATCGGGAGTGGTCGTCCTGGCGACGGCGGACGGGGACGAAGCAACTTTTGTAGCAGGAGTCACGTCTAATCTTGCACGCGATTCAGGATTGCACGCAGGCAAAATCATTCAAGAGGTTGTCCGTGTGGCAGGTGGGCGCGGAGGTGGACGACCGGAACTTGCTCAGGGCGGAAGCAAAGATCCTGGTAAAGTGAAAAATGCAATTGACGAAGTCGTCAATATAGTTTCAAAACAAGTGTAAACGTTTACCAAGAAATCAGAGGGTTTTAGCCTCGTAGGAGAGAAAATATGGACTGGTCTCTGGTAGCTTCAGTATCATGGAAAATATGTCTCGGAGTACTGCTACTCGCGCTTAGTGCGTTAGTCGGCTACATCTGCGCGGCGCTGGGGAGCATTCGCAATTCTCTGGATAGCATTCGGAACACTATGAAATCTACCGAGATTTTGATCGATCAGGAAGTAACGACTTTACTGAGAGATGTCGACCAAACCGTCAAAGATGTCAATCAGCAATTGCCGCAGATACTGGAGAACGTCAATGGAATTACGGCGTCGCTTCAAGAGATTAGCGAGGCAGAGATTCAACCGACTATTCACCACGTTCAACAAATAACTGAAACTGTTGACCGTAATCTTACGAAGCTTGACGAACTGATTCATGCCGTTGTGGATTTCTCTCAACAGACGGTTCAGCGGGCTGGATATTATCGCGATCAACTTACACTCCCCATCAATGACATCATCAGTGCTTGGGAAGGATTCAAGCGAGGATTTGAAGTGTTCAGCCAATTTAACAGAGCAGGTAAATCGGACTCAGGAAGTGATTCCTGAAACCATCATGAGGTGTGTGTGTGACACGAAGTACAATGAGCAACTCATGTGGCTATCTTTGTACGAGGATTACACATTGAAACTTTGGTTGATTCAATCAGTTGTTGGTTTTACGAATATGCAATCCAGAAAATGCACTTGTTGAAACCATTGGCTAGATGAATCAGTTAATAGATATGAACCATGAATGGATCAATGAATCCGTGAAGAGAGTCGTTTAACAATTAGCAAGGAGGGATAAAATGGACAACGAAGGACGAGGCAATGGGGTTTTTACCTTTTTTGCTTTCCTAATGGGTGCTATAACAGGCGCATGTTTGGGCTTGCTCTTGGCGCCAGCGGCAGGACACGAAACCCGGAAGAAAATTCGTGATGCGTCTACGGAAGCAAAAGAGCGCGCGGTGGACGTTGCGCACATAGCGACTGAAACGGCGAAAGAAAGCGTCCATGAATTTGTCGATCTCGGAAAAGAACAAATTCATGACACGGCGCAAAATGTAAAAACCGCGGTTGACGCTGGTAAAAAAGCCTTCGTAGAAAAGAAGGCGGAGATTGGCAGCGTTCTCTCTCGTGCTGGCAAGGCGGCTGGTCAAGATGGTAATGACAATGCTGCAGCAGAAGAAGCCAGCGAGCAGAGTGCAAGTTAATAGTATGACAGCATGTTTAAATCGTAAAGGGCAAAGCAATCATTCCGTGCTTTGCCCTTAGTTTTTTCTAATCCGATTTAGGGAATAGAGAATCGGTTTGAAAACTCATACTTGTACTGCAAACTGTTAGTTTGAGGAGAGCGCAATCTTAATGAAGTGTACCAAAATAATTTCGGTAATTCTATGTTCTCCCCAAGTGCGATTGGTGCGATCATGGGAGCGAAAAACGACCTATCAATCAAGTAAACAACGAGAGCGATAGGGATCCCAGAGTGAAGATGATAGATCACCCCTTGAGTTCACTTTACGAACCACATCACATCGGACCTTTCCGCAAAACTATCGAGTATAATTTTTCTATCTTCATACAGATTGTGGTCCAGAAGAATGAAACTATCCTTGTGGAAGAATTCCCTTCTGACTCGCAATTTTAGTCACAGCGTAGAAAACGAACAACAAATTCTCTCAGCAACCCATTTTTCAATTTAGCTATAGAGACTCTCGGGAATTTAGCTGCCCCAAAGTTTCCCCGTACCGGATTTAGATTTCGCCATGAATGTCGAAAGCCTCAAGGCACTTCTTGAAGATATCAAACACGGGAAGATTGAGATTGGTGACGCCCTACAATCTCTGCGCTATCTTCCTTTTGAAGACCTCGGATTCTCAAAGATTGACCACCACCGCCAACTGAGAAAGGGGTTTCCCGAGGTGATTTTTTGTCAAGGCAAGACTACTTCACAGGTGAAAGAAATTGGCAAGCGTATCTTGGATGCCGGGGAACCGCTGTTAGCTACTCGTGCCACACCGGAAATGTACGACGCGGTAAAAACCGTGCATGCCGCAGCACGTTTTAACGAACTTGGTAGGACAATCACCGTAGAACAGTCGCAACGTCCACTGCGAGATGGAGTGTTGCTCGTATCCGCGGGCACGTCAGATATCCCGGTCGCGGAGGAGGCAGCCGAAACTGCCCAAATCATGGGAAACCGGGTTGAACGTCTGTACGATGTTGGCGTGGCAGGTCTACACCGACTCCTAGGTAATCACGAAAAACTCTTCGATGCAAATGTCATAATCGTCGTAGCGGGAATGGAGGGAGCGCTGCCGAGTGTGGTTGGTGGGTTGGTTGACAAACCCGTCGTCGCCGTACCGACGAGTATTGGTTATGGTGCAAGCTTGGGCGGATTGGCGGCACTACTGAGTATGTTAAATACCTGTGCCTCTGGCGTAACGGTCGTAAACATAGACAATGGATTTGGGGCCGGATACAGTGCATCGCTAATCAATCAGTTATCCGATTCCACACCAGTATAGAAGACGTGGCACCGGATTCGTTTGTCTCTGGCTTGTGCGTTTAACCGGCTGTGTACCCACCATCAATCGGTAATGCGATGCCGGTCACGAATGCAGACTCATCCGACGCCAGATATAAGGCCCCGTAAGCGATATCCAACGGCGTTGCAAGTCGTCCCATCGGGTGCTGGTCAACAAGCGCTATGTATTTGGTTGGGTCTTCAACGATGCTCTTAATGATAGGTGTATCCGTAAAGCCCGGGCAAATGCAGTTGACGCGGATATTTCTGTTGGCGTAATCAAGTGCCATTCCGCGCGTCAAATTGACTATTCCTCCCTTCGATGCAACATAAGCAGCCCGGTTGAGTCCCCCGACGATTCCGTATATTGATGCGGTGTTGATTATTGAACCTCCGCCGTTCGCAATCATCGCCGGGATCGCATATTTGGAACCCAAGTACACGCCCTTCAAGTTAATGTCAATGCAGCGATCCCAATCATCCTCCGGAAGATCGGCAACGGCAAAACGCATCGCAATTCCCGCATTGTTGAAAAGCACGTCTAGTCTACCAAAGTTGTCGGTTGTTGCCCTCACCATACCTTGAACATCGCTGGCAGATGTCACATCCGTGTGGACAAATATCGCGTTACCGCCCGTGGCACGAATCTGTTCAACCGTATCATTGCCCGCACGGTCCACCACGTCCGCGACGGCAACTCTTGCGCCCTCTTTGGCGAATGTTAGAGCGGTTGCCTCTCCGATTCCAGATCCCGCGCCGGTGACAATTGCTACTCTACCTTCAAGTCTCATAGATTGCATTTAACCCGACTAATTCTAATTCTTAATGTGGTTTCCGCTGCGCCTCCGTGGTCTATTTAGACGGTAACTATGTGTATCGCTTCATAGCTTTTGAGAAGTTCATGCTTCAGCGACTATCGGATTGCTCAAGGTCCCTATACCTTCTATTTCAATTTCGACGACATCGCCGGGGACGAAGGGACCAACTCCGGATGGTGTGCCGGTCATAATTACATCGCCGGGAAGCATGGTGAAGGCGGTACTGATGTACGCAATCAGTTGGGCAACAGAAAAAATGAGATCGGATGTGCTTTCACTTTGTTTTACTTCTCCATTTAATCGAGCTTGCAGCTGAAGATTCCCCGGATCCAAATCTGTCGCTATACAAGGTCCAAGGGGACAAAATGTGTCAAACCCCTTTCCAATAAGCATTGTACCCGTTTGCATTTCTGCAAACTGAATTGTTCGCTCGCTTACGTCGTTCCCGCACGTATATCCAAGCACATAGTCTAGTGCACTCGCTTCCGATACACGCCGTGCCGGAGATCCGATAACTACAGCTAATTCGGCCTCATAATGTATGTTTTTCCCTTGGTGTGGATAGATGATGGCCTCATCCGGACCGACGACCGTAGTGGAAGGCTTCATAAACAGCATCGGCACGGTCGGGAGTTCTTTGCCAGCCTCGCGAGCATGTTCGGCATAGTTTAGGCCTACTCCAATAATCCTTGGCGCTTCCACCGGCGCGAGCAACTGCACATCGCTTAGGTGAGTTAAGTTACCGCTTGGATTCAGCGACTCGAACGGCGAATCTGCCAATTCGTGAATGGTGCCGTCTTCCTCCATGGTGCCGAAGTTGATGTTTCCGTCTGCACGATAGCGCACAATTTTCATGTCCGTATCTCCTTACGTGACGCGCGAGATTGTCGCGAGCCAACGGTGATAGAAAATCCTAGCAGTTAAAGGACCAAAATCGAATCTGGAAATCAAAAACTGAGGAGGACATGTCAGATTCTATAGTAATGCATTTCGGATTATTACAATTGCATGTCAATTCCAATGTTTTGGGCAAGTTTGAGAGCATAATCTTATCAAGATCTGAACTACTAATCAACGGAAATCGTTGTCTTCCCCGAAGCAGATGAGGACTGATTCGAGTTTCCTAATGTATCACGTTTCAAAGTGAGGTAGAAACGGCTGCCCTTACCAACTTCGCTCTCCGCCCAGATTCGACCACCGTGCAACTCCACCAAATTCTTGACAATCGGTAATCCTAAACCGATTCCACCGACCGAACCGCTTTTGGAATCAGTTGCCCTGTGAAAACGATCAAAAATGAGGTTCACATCCGTATCGGGAATGCCCACCCCTGTATCTTCAATACAGACTTGAATTTCTTGATTTGACCGAACTGTGACACCGATCTGAATGCGCCCGCCGTGTCCGGTGTATTTGACGGCGTTATCAAGCAGATTCGTCAATATCTGTTTCATTCTGTCGGTATCTACGAATGCGGCGACATCGGGAGGGCAGTCAAGGCTAACACGAATCTCTTTCTGACTTGCCGCCGATTGCATTCCGTCAACCGAATCCTCAAGAATGGGGCTAAGCGGAAGCGGTTCAAGTTGCAGTGTCATCTTGCCCGACTCTATTCGTGAAAGGTCCAGCAAGTCGTTGATGAGTCGAATCAATCGATCGCAATTTTCCTCAACACGTTGCAAGTAATCTTTTTGCTTCTCGGAAATCCCGCCGCCAACACCATCTAGCATGTTATCTACGAAACCCTTGATGTGTGTCAATGGGGTTCGCAGTTCATGAGAGACGTTGTCTAGAAACTGTGATTTGAGACGATCCAACTGCATGAGCTGATCGTGGCTATCTTTGAGGGCATCAGAAATATTGTTGAAATCCGAAACAAGGTCTTTCCCCATTTCTTTTCCAAACCAGGCTTCAGATTTCCCATTAGCTGGCATTATACCCCCGTAAGTATGTAGGTAGGTCGCCATCAACTGTTTGCGCGCTTGTTCCATTGCCTCTGTCCGGGCATTCAATTGAGCGTACAGTATTGCATTCTCGACCGCGGTGGCGCCTTGATGTGCAAGAATCCCAAGTAGGTCAAGATCCGATTGAGTATAAGGTTCTTCGGAAAGTTTCTCGCCGAGCACAAGTAGTCCAACAAGATTTTCCTGATCTTTTGTTCGCGTTACAAACGGAATCCATACTGCCGATTGTAACAGCGCAAAGAAATCGACTGATGAAGCGTCTTCTGAAGATGCTTTTGCATTAAGAATTTCAATACTGTTCTCATCAAATGGTATGTTCGTAAAATCCAAGGGTTTATTTGCACTTTTTAACAAATCTACCAATGGCTGCGATAACTTCAGATGTGTCCCGGTAGGTAGCATGCCCATTCCGACAGATGCCTCGGGCAGAAATTGTGACTCATCCGAAGATGTTCGCTGCATGACAACACCTCGACTAATATGCATCGCTTCTGTTACTTGCCTCAGCAGTGTGTAAACGAGGATTTCCAAGTCAAGGATAGAATGAAGAGTTTGGCTCAATGCTAAAAGCGTCTGACGATAGCTGTAGGCTTCACGGTCAAAGGCACGATCAATTAACTTCTGGATACGAGACTTGGCTGGCGCAAAAAGCAGTGCGGCTATGAGCACGGATACCGCCGTCAACGCCCACGAACGAGTCGGTCTATGAAAAAACAGTGTTAAACCTTGAATGCATAGCAGGTAGATGACTAGGGCGAAACCGCTCACCAATGTGTAAACTACGCTCCGATTGATGATTAACTCAATGTTCATCAACCGGTGTCGAACGATTGCGACGACGTAGCATATGGGAATTAAGCAGAGCGTGTAGGCGGAGAAATGCACATAAGGAATTGCGATGTCCGTCACTCTGGGTATCGCCATGAAAATCGCCTGCGGTAGCGTACCGGCAACAATTCCTATAAGCAACCACCGCGCTTGCCGGCGCTGGGAAGCCGAAGGCGCCACGAAACATGTGTGTAGCAATAAGAGCTGCCCGATGGTAGAATAAGTAAAGAGAAAGGCGACTGCAATGCCTTCCAAAGGTGGGAGCTGTATGAGAAAGAGCTCTCGCTCATAGGCTTGGCCACGGAGGTAGAGGAGCATCATGGCGAAGAAGAGAAGAAACCCCGGCACGTAAAGAATCTTCAACAACCACGTGTGACGCTGAACCATGCGTTTTTCCGACGGGAAAATTGCAAAACAGTGGAGGAATAGGCAGGGTAATACAGTTGCAGCGAGGAACTGCGCAATTGGCACAATTCGACTACCTAACGTTCCCTCATCGACGGAAAACGTCGCGTCAACGGAGCAGGCACTCATGAAACCGATGCTCATGAGATAGGAGATTCGCGCCGCACGATTATCAGGCTGTTGCATCCACGCAAGCGTCGCCACCACCCAAGTGAGGAGCCCCACTAGGTAGAAATAGCTAGTCTCAGGGGTATCGCGTGCTTCGGCGAAACTCCGTGCTCCGACGATGAGGTATATGCCGGAAGCGAGAATGTAGCATAAAGTGGTAAGATCGCGTTGAATTTTCATCGCGAAGTTTCGGAGGGTATGGAACGAGTTAGCGTAATCGTAATTTCATCATATAAGCGCTTCTACTTCTCATTGATGTTTTGGTAAATTAGTGTTGAATTGCCGCTCGGTGATGCTTATATCGCCCATGTGCTTACGCTTCGGTACTTTGTACAAACGCACGTGTTTCCGGCACGTCATCTGTCCACAATCTTCGAATTCCGTTCTTCAGTGACCACTCGACATCATGCAGGTTCTGAACAAATCCACCTTCTATAGTGATTCCTTCTGCGCTGAGTTGCCTAACTTTCCGGGGGAGTGACCGCACTAGCGAGTTGTATAAAGCAAAATGGTTCAATCCGCTCCATCCGATGATGATTCGATCTGCACTGATGGCTTTGGCGGCTCTAAGAAAGTTTGCCATCGGATTAATGATAATTGCGCTTGTCTTTATATTCGGCGCTATTCGCTTGACCTGAGTTAGAATCTGCCGGTGCATATAAAATGTCAACACGCCTATCTTGTCTTCAAGGTGGAATTCCCGTATCCGATCCACTACAATAGAGGTAAGTTTTTCCGAACTGCTTTTCGGTTCCACGAAACAGGGAAGCCCGGTCTCTTCAACAAAGGTCAACATCTGGTCAAGGTGCGCCACGGGCTGCTTTGAATCCAGCACATTGAGGCCCTGAACATCTGCCCAGTCCAATTCACTAAGCGGCACCGAGCATCCTGCCGCCGGTGCAATGTCGTCATCATCAAATTTAGTGTGAATAAGGACGGGTTCCTCATCCCGCGTTAGACAGACATCGCACTCGAAAGCATCCGCCCCGTCATCAAGTGTTTGTTGAAACGAGGCGATTGTGTTTTCAGGAGCGCGTCCCATTCCGCCGCGATGGGCAAGTATCTTTACATCTATTTGCATATTCTGTTGATGACTTTAGGTAATTCGAGCGGAAATTGCCCAATTGAAGGCGTTGTACTATTCCACAACTAAGAAACTCCGCGGCTCACGGTTGGCAGACATGTACCTTGATTGACCCCGATCGCTTATCGGCGGCTATCTTGAACGCTTCACCAATCTCCATTAATGGAAAGCGGTGCGTTACCAGTTTCTTAGCGTCAATCTTCCCCGAGTCGATTAGCTCAATGGCAGCTTCAAAGTCTGTTTCCATCCCGCTGAAACCGTAGCAGCTAGAACCGGTGACAGTCGCTTCTGACCAGACAACTCGGGCCAGATTCACTTCGAGCGGCTTAAAATATCCTGCGACAAGAACAACGAACCCACATGGCCGCACCATATCCATCGCGGCGTCAAAATTTTGACCGCCCCCTACAGTCTCTATCACAGCGTCCATGCCCAGACCGTCAGTGATATCGTTCACATAATTTGCGACATCGGTCTCGCGGACGTCCACAATGTGATCTGCCCCAAGTTCCTTGGCTAGCTGCGCCTGCCGCTCATATTTTACGGTAATTAACGTCTCCTTGGCGCCGACTGCAACCGCATCTGCCAAGCAAAACTGACCAATTGTTCCGCCGCCTATTATTGCGACCGTACTCCGCGCGTTAACGTTCCCCCGTACCACGGCTCGATGTGAAACCGCGAGTGGTTCAACGAGTGTCCCATCTTCAAAACTCATGTGATCGGGCAATTTGAACAATCCTGATTCATGAAGAATAGTGTATTCGGCGAATCCGCCATGTGCTTCATGGGATATCCATTTCCTTGTTTTACAGTGATTATAATAACCCTTTCGGCAGAAAACGCATTTTCCGCAATGTGAGAAACATTCAGCTGTGGCTTTGTCGCCGACCTTGAACTTGGTGACGCCCTCTCCAAGTTCCGTAACGACACCGCACGTCTCATGTCCTGCTGCCAGCGTATCAGACTGTGGCCACTCTCCAAAATAACTGTGAAGATCGCTTCCGCAGATTCCGGTTTGCTTTGTATCTAGTACGATATAGCCCGGTGCCGGTCTAATCCAGTCAACTTCCTGAATTCCAATTTTTTCAACCCCTGAGTAAATCCCCGCTTTCATCTTGTTCATGGAAGTGTCTCCTCTTGTAAGCGTGTTAAGTGGCATTTACGTCGATTGGATTATATCAAGAGCAGAATCTGATTGCAATCATTTTCCAGAGAATCCCGTTGACATAATTATCTGATACCTGCTATGCTTTCGTAGGTTGCAGATTTGGGTTCGACACCCTATTCTTGCTGAACATCATCTGAAAGCATCTCGGATGAACCGATACAATTTGGACGCGGTCGAATCCGCCATTGGGGGCGAAAGGGAAGTTTCATGCTCACGAAACGAGTACCAATTCGAGCGGTAATATTAGCAATACTATTGCTATTCGCATGCCTGGCTCATGGTCAACAACGGCTTGCTACTATTTACCTAAAAAACGGAGACCGTCTTACAGGACATTGGATGGCATCTGACGACAAGGCGGTTCACTTAGCTTTTCAGGGGAAAAAACTTGAAATCGATTTAGACAAAATCTCGACAATTCGGTTCGCTTCGGATTTAAGTCTTGTCCCTGACGCTCAAGCCGAGAAACACTTTCGCAATGCTAAGGCGTTGTTGGAGTTGGGGCTACGCGGGCAGGCTAAAAGGCAATTTGAGGCGGCAATCGAAGAATTTCCAAAGTATTCTGAAGCGCACTATAACCTCGGTCTAATGCTAAAAGAGGATGGAGCTATTGATGAAGCACTGGCAAGTTTTGGTCGGGTTGCCAAGATTGCTCCACGCACCTACAATCTTGCCGCCGAAATCAAGACTGCAGCAGACAGTTATCTCGCGTCGGAAGCATTTCGCAAGGCTGCCGATGCATACCTACTTGTGTTTGATCACTATCCAACACACTCGGAGGCCGAACACGCTGGCTATACGGCGGGGTTTATTCTGACAGAGCAGCTGCAGGAGACGACTGAAGCGCTGAAAATTCTTCAAGAGGCGACGCGGCGCTTCCCTGAATCGGGTGATTTGGAAAAAGCAAAGTATCTCATTGGAGTTTTGCAATCACGAGTTGGGCGACCACAGCTTGCGCTGGAATCGCTAACTACCTTTATGCACGATCATCCGGACAGCGAGTGGCTTGATGATGCGTACGTTGCAAGGGGCGCCACTTATCAGCAACTTCGTAAGAACAAAATGGCACTTGATGATTTTTCCACAGCCAATGCAATTTCAACTGATCCGCAGCTACGAGCGATTATACAGAGAAAGCGTGAAGAAAGTGCATGGACGGTATATAAGGTATCGGATGATCTACCAAGCAATGATATTCAAGCCATCGCGGTTAGTGGAAATGACTTGTGGGTGGGAACACCCAAAGGATTGGCAAGAGTCGACATAAGTTTCGGCACGTGGCAAGTACGTCTTGAGAGTGAAATCGAGCTAATCAACAGCCTCAACCCTAACGTTCCAACCAATGTGCGTGCGTTGGCAGTCTACCCGCCAACCATCAATATGCCAAGCCTAATTGAAGAAGATGAAAATTCTCCCCCGATGGATGAGGAAATCGTAAAGAAAACCGAAGTGTGGATTGGGACACTCAATCAAGGTGTAATCCGTTATGACCCGGTGGCAAAATCGTCAGTTAATTACAACACGCTGAACGGATTGCCGCACAATCAAATTTTCGACATTGAGATTGGCACGCACGATGTGTGGGTTGCTACATTTTCTGGCGTAGCCCGATATTCCCGGTCAGACGATGAGTGGATTGATGATTATGATAAGACGGCTGATGGACTTCCTGCAGACAACATTATCGCGTTGGCTGTGACGCCGGTTACCGTCTGGGCAGGCACGTCAGATGCGGGAATCGCGATATTTGACCTCGTATATGATCAATCGTGGCGCCGCTCAAACTTGCGCGACATGGTTCCCGAGATTAGCGGTAATTCAATTGCAAGTTTCGACGTCCGCGATCAAAGTGTGTTTTTCACTTGGTATAGCCAAGAGGAAGAAGAAAACGGATATGGCGAAGTCGACTGGAAAGGTTTACAAGGCAGGGGCACGCCAGTCGAACAAAATAATATTGTACCTGTTGAGAATATATACATTGCAGTGGATCAAGCAGACGCCGAGACGACATCGCCGCCATTGTGGATTGCAACCAACGATGCTGTGTATATCAAATCGATGAGTGGGTGGGACTCTATTGGTTACCCCGTCGAACAAATTGGGGACACAGTGATTGTCAATTGTATTGAACTAGGCAAAGAGACTGCTTGGATAGGTACTTCGAACGGACTTGCGAGAATTGACACTAACACGGTAGGTGCACAATGAATTCAACGGGTTTTGTGATTTCCCCGCATTCATGATAACTGGATTAGGGCAATTCAAGCGTTTTTCGATTCCCACGACTGCACACCAAACTCCTACTAAGCTTTTCTAATAATTTCCTACGTATTCAGTTTAAGGAGATCTAAAGCACATGACTACAGCCGAAATAAAAGAGATGGCAACGGAATATATCATGAACACTTACGGTGAGCGCGATTTGGCGTTTGTGCGTGGGGAAGGCCCCTATTTATGGGATGCGGATGGCAAGAAATATCTCGATTTTCTTGGCGGTCTGGCGGTCAACGGTTTGGGGCATTGTCATCCGAATGTCGTTGCCGCGACTCGGGAGCAGGCAGGAAAGTTGCTACATGTTTCAAATTTATACTACATTGAGCCGCAGGCAAGATTAGCGAAACTTCTCATTGATAATTCCGATTTGGATCAGTGTTTCTTCTGTAATAGCGGTGCGGAAGCGAACGAAGCGGCAATAAAACTGGCGAGAAAGTATGCAACGGATCAGGGCAAACCACACGCTTATGAAATCATTACAATGGAAAATTCGTTTCATGGGCGCACAATGGCGACTATCACTGCGACTGCACAGACAAAATATCACAAGGGCTTCGAACCGATGCTCCCGGGATTCACCTATGTTCCGTTCGATGATTTGGAAGCGGCGCAAGCTGCAGTCAACGAGAATACGTGCGCCATCCTTGTTGAAGCAATTCAGTCCGAGGGTGGTGTTAATGTTCCGAGCGAGGACTACATTCAAGGGCTGCGTAGCATATGCGACGCACACGGTATGCTTCTCATTCTTGATGAGGTCCAGACAGCAATGGGCCGCCTTGGAACGTTCTACGGTTATCAGAGCTACGGTGTGGTGCCTGATGTTTTAACAATGGCAAAATCTCTTGGCGGCGGCGTCCCGATCGGTGCCATGCTTGCCAAAAAGCATATAGCCGACAGCTTCGTCCCGGGCACCCATGCGGCGACGTTTGGAGGTAACCCGCTGGTCACAGCTGCCGCATGCGCATCCATCCAGACAATTTTTGACGAGAACCTCGCTGCAAATGCGATCGAAATGGGAAACTATCTGGCGTACGAATTATCACAACTCAAAGACAAATTTCCAATTGAAGAAGTGCGTGGAAAGGGATTATTGCGCGGATTGGTTATGTCTGTCGATGCCAAACCACTTGCAGCGAAATGCGCGGAAAATGGACTAATCACAATATGTACCAACGACTATGTAGTCCGGTTTCTGCCTCCGCTCAATATCACGATTAGCCACGTCGACGAAGCTGTAGCGATTCTCAAGAAGTCAATGGCTGAGGTGTTTTAACGTGTAGAGCCAAGTTGGAGTAACAGGATGAACCGTACGGCATCACCGATTGCTTTTCGTGTTTCGCATTCCAATAACTGTGTCGTGATAATTGTTTTTCTTATTTCAACCTTGGTTGGTTGTGGTAGTAAAGCGATAAAATTATCTCCTGCTGACAGAGAGTTGTTGAATCCTATCCTCACCCGTCTTCAATTAAACTTTGACCTCACATCAACTGTACGCATCCTACAGATGGTTGTGACCATTGAAGACAACGACAATAAGGAGGAGATTCGAGAATCACTCTGGTATAAGCGTTCATTGGAAGGCGACGATTTTCTCCACATTCAAGCCTTGGGCCCATTGAACGAACCACGAGTGATTGCTATCGCTGCCGGAGACCACCTTCTGCTCTACTTTGCCAATGAGCAGGAAGCAATATTTGAACGCCTGGAGGATGGCGTTTTGAGGGAGGTTTTCGGAATGGATTTAAGAATCTCGGACGTTCGCAGTGCCATTTTTGCAAATCCGTTCCTTGATGGACGTACGAACGAATTGGTATTGGCGTCCTCTGGTACCAAGTTTGTGGTGAAACGCCCCGGAGTCAAAACCGAAAACTTGGAAGAGATTACCGTCTTGGTACGAGATGGTGAACCGGTTGTTCGCCAATGGAAGATTCAAGATCGGAATGAGAACATTATTCAGCGAGTCGAATTTTCCGATTATCGTGATGTTGGCGGAGTACCCCGCCCTCACCGTGTTGAGATTGAACGCCCACTAGAACGCACGCGCGTCGTACTGAAGATTATCAAGCCAGAAATAAACGTTGAGATTAATGACAGCAAATTTGACTTCAAACCGTTTCTCACAGAATCTACAACGATTCGAACGATTGCGAAGTAACGACGTAAGTTGAAGAAATTTTCTTGTCGGCCTTCCCCCTAGCCAACGCAGCATTGTCCCACCACCATGGCAAAATCATTGCTCATTCATGCCCATGCAAAGATTAACCTCTATCTCAATGTTACCGGTAAGCGTCCGGATGGTTTTCATAGTCTTGAAACAGTCTTTCACTCAATTCAACTTCACGACGATGTCATTCTCCGACCGCTCGCCAGACAGGAAATTTTAATTCGATGCGATCACCCATGGGTACCGTGTGACACGCAAAATTTGGGGTATCAAGCTGCGCGGCTGATGATGAATCATACCGGCATTGAGTGCGGCGTCGAAATCTCAATCAAGAAGCGGATACCGATGGCTGCGGGACTTGCAGGGGGCAGCGCAGATGCGGCAGCCGTTTTATGGGGAATGAATCTACTGTTTAAATTCGGATTAACGCATACCGAATTGATGTGCTTGGGTCTGCAACTTGGCGCGGATGTTCCGTTTTGTCTACTCGGCGGAGCTGCACTTGGCCGCGGCGTTGGAGAGATTCTCACCCCTTTACCGCCACTAAAGGAGACTTACATACTTTTGGCAAACCCGGGGATTGAGGTTAGAACAAGTTGCGTGTTCCAACATCTCCATTTTGCGTTGACTAACACATCCCCAGATGATATAATTCTACGAGGTTGCCTGGAGAATGGGGACCGGCGTGGTGTGGCTGAAAATATGTACAATTGTTTGGAAGTTCCGGTATTTCTGAAATTTCCCGATGTCGAATCGCTCAAGTGTGAATTAGCGGGTTACGACGGAAGCTATGGAGCGTTAATGTCGGGTAGCGGTGCCACGGTATTCTCTATCATGCAGGATGCTGAGAGCGCTCGCCAAGCCGCATCTAGATTCTGCGAAAGATTGACATTCTGTACGGCAACACTCACGAGCGATGCTAGCTTGTCTACGGCTTAATGGGCGGTCGCCAAGTGGTAAGGCACGGGTCTTTGGAACCCGCATTCGTAGGTTCGAGTCCTACCCGCCCAGCACTTCATGAGAAGTCCGTCATTACACGGTTGGCTAATCCGGTCTCGTTCCCACCTTTGATGAATTTATCATTTATAGAGTTGGCACCATTAACACTATCAAGATTACAGGCACCTTTCGCTGACAATTGACCGATTATGCGTGCGAGACAGAGGCACTTTAACTACCCTTGATTTTTACAAAAAAAGCGACTGGGAGCAAAATACATGCAACAGGTAAGACTAGAAGTTGAAAAGCGGAGTACCTTTGGAAAGGGAAATGCTCGTGCGCTTCGCCGTGGAGGTTCCATCCCGGCTGTACTGTATGGACGCCACGAAGACGTGGTCCCACTTCGTATTGATGAACATGTTTTTCGTACATTCCTTCGGAAAAACAGCGAAAATGTGCTTATCGACCTGGACATAAAGGGGCACGGTACCGAGACTGCTATGATTCGAGAGATTCAGCAACATCCAGTAAGCAAGCAAACCTTGCTACATGCGGATTTCGTGCGCGTGTCTTTGGATGAACCGGTAACCGCAGCCATTCCGATTGTTCTAAACGGTACGCCTATAGGTGTTCGAGAGAGTGATGGAGTACTGGAGTTTCCTCTCCGAGAACTAACAGTCTACTGTTTGCCTACGCTGTTGCCCGATGAGATTCAAGTGAACGTCAACGAATTGCACGTGAACGAAATAATTCACGTTGGCGATTTGACCGTGCCTGAAGAGATTCAGGTATTGGATGATTCGCAAACCATGGTCACCGCAGTCAGCCCACCAAAGGTTGAGGAGGAAGTCGCAGCCGAAGAAATTGAAGGCGAAGAAGTGCTAGAACCTGAACAGGAAGAACCTGAACTGATTACTCGTAAACGTAGTGACGATGAAGATGAAGAATGAAGCTGCGCAGACGTTGTATATACATCACCATCGCACTGTGGACGTCAGTTGCTCTTAGTTTCCAGCAATCCCCCTCGATTCGTTTTGTGAATCGTGGGGGAAAAATGCTCGCCCAGGTTGAAACGGTCACCCGAGACGGGGTGCTATATTTACCAGTTAATGCGTTGCGTCGGATTGTGGATTCCGACATGAGGAGGAAATTCGACCTTACCGGCAAACTCACCTTAGTTCTAAATCAAAAACGGATCGAACTGCACGTAGGAACGCCGGCCGCAACTGTAGCCGGGCAGTCCGAGCCAATCCCACTCTCCCACCCACCGTTGGTCATCAACCAGCGGCCAATGCTCCCGATCACATTTTTTTCGGAAGTACTTCCCAACATCTACAACCTTGAAGTGGCATACAACCCTGAGCTTCAACGCGTACGGATAGTGGAAACGAAGGATACGCGACCACGTGCAGGGCCACTAGAAGGGTTTCTTGTTGTCGTCAACCCGGGTCATGGAGGAACAGACAGAGGATATCAAGGAAGCTATGGGGTACTCGAGAAAGAAATAACACTCGCGATAGCAAAGCATGTTGAGACTTACTGCCAACAGAATGGGATTCGGGTTGTGCTCACACGAGATGGGGATTATGAAAGACGTCCACTAGAACGTGTGCAAATTGCAAATCAAAGCGGAGGCCAACTTTTCCTGAGCTTACATTGTAATGCTTCTTACACGGCTGAAGAGGAGGGCATTCACATATACGTCAATAGTTCAACGTGGCATCGGCAATCGGACGATTCGACCTCTTCTGCCGGTAGCCCAACCCACCAAAAAGAAATTACGACGCTGTCCCAAGAGGATTTTCTAAATCAAAGTCGAGATTTTGCATCCATTCTTCGAGAACAATTGAATACTTCTACGGAAATCCTTTCCCCAATGACCGAGATTCCGCTGACGACCTTATCCGAGGTCTATATGCCTGCTCTTTTGATTGAACTTGGTTACTTATCAAATGCAGCCGATCTAAAAAAGCTTACAAACTTTGATACCCAAGTAGGCATAGCGGAAAGCATTGGGGCAGCAATTGTGGAGTATCGAGCCTCGCTCAAGACCGGACAGATTTCCAACGATGGCAAATAAATTGAAACGAGGACAATTTAAATTTTTACTTTTCGGTGTTGTCGCTGCTGTTGCCGCTCTTGCTCTAGTCTTTGCATTATTCTTTTTTGATCGCAGGGAAGTTTTACCGCCTCAACCACCACTGCCACCTGCCGCGAGTTCTCCGAATACATCCCCACCTATCCAACAGATCAGGCTCTTTTTTTTTCAACCGGATTCGCATGAGCTCGTTGACTTTGTACACGAGTTGCGTCTATCTAACGACAAACCTGAGCGTCTAAAACAGATTATCAACGCGCTCCTTGAAGAATCTCCACCTACCTTGTTGAACGCTATCCCAAAGGGAACGCTTCTATACGAGGTGTATCTTGACGAACAATCTACCGCATACTTGGATTTCTCGGGCGCGTTAAGCGCCGCACATATCGGCGGCACCACGGCGGAATTGTTGACTGTTCAAGCGATTCTAAGAACAGTCCAATCAAATTTTGGCGGTGACATACAGAATGTGCAACTACTCATTGAAGGCCAAGAAGTTGATACGATTGCCGGCCACATAGACATCTCGATGCCTCTATCATTAGCGACAATTCCACAACAGGAGCGGGAGCAATCAAATAACGAATTGCAGTGAATAGGAAATACTTTCGTTGCACTGCTCGACCAGTGAATCTCTGCGACCCATCAAATCATGTTTCGGTTGAAAAACAGAGTCATAGCTCGTAATCCGTGTAAATTGATTGTTGGTCTCGGGAACCCAGGGCGACGATACGAAATGACAAAGCACAATGTGGGATTTTGGGTTATCGACGAACTTTTGCAGAGATGTGGAATTAGGAAGGTGAAAGGGATGTGCGGAGCGCTCGCGGGTACGGCGAAATGGGATGGCGACGAACCAATATTCGCTAAACCAACCACCTTCATGAACAACAGCGGTGCAGCAGTTGCCGCGTTGGTTCATAGATTCGACCTCTCATTCTCTGATCTCTGCGTTGTACATGACGATCTTAACTTAGAGATTGGGGTATTGCGGTTACGCAAGAAAGGCAGCGCTGGTGGACACAATGGTATCAAGTCCATTATACGCCACCTTGATACCGAGGTATTCCCTCGCTTGCGAATAGGTGTTGGTTCCCCAACCCATAGCCAAACGGACTATGTGTTGAGTAATTTTGATGAACCGGATAAGGTCCAAATTGAGCACGTTGTCCAGCGGGCCGCGGACGCGATCGAAACGTTAATAGAGGATGGGATTCAGAATGCGATGAATCAATTTAACGGTAGAGTTGAGTGACTGGTGAATACATGCGAGTGACAAGAACGCTCACAGGCAACGCGAGTTGATATGTTTTCGTAGTTCTTTTGGACAAACATCTATTAATCGAAACAATCGGTGAAGAGGCGAATGGGAAATTCCATTGGTTGTAGGACGCTTAGGAATCTAGACCATGAAGCACACTGAATTCATCCTAATATGTCTACTCGCCACGTTGACGGGCTTGTCGTCAGGAGGTGCGGTAGACGTTGATCCGGTAGAGGTAGAAAGAATGTTTCCCGTACCGCAAGATGATTGGCTGAATTTGCAGTTAATGGGCACAAAAGCCGGTTATGCACATATTTATATGGATAATGCAGTTTACGAAGGTCAGGAGGTTTTACGAACACGCATTGACATGGTCATTGAAGTGAAACGAGGAGAGTGGGATTTGCGCTTTGAGAACACCCGAATCTCATATGTAGGGATGGATCTCGTCCCCCGGCACTTTACTTTGACCTCGAATGAAACCGGTGCTGAAAAGCGAGTTGAAGGACGCGTTAAGGATGGAATTGCCTACATAGAAACTACGCTTGCCGGAAAAACAACACTATCCGAAAAATCGATTCCATCCGACGCCATTTTCGAGCAAACAATCCCATATCTCCTGCTCAAAGAAGGCATGTCGGTTGGGAACGAGTATCAACTCCGTATTTTCAATCTCGACCTCCTCCAATCTGTGGACACAGGCGTCAAAGTCGTCCGCGAAGACCAAATTGATTATGAAGGAAATAGCATACCTGTTTTTGTGGTCGAATATGAAATGGACATAATGGGAGGTTTAACGACTGTAGCGTGGATTAGTTCGGAAGGTAGGACCTACCGGACAGAAATCCCATTGATGGGTTTCCCTTTGGTACTGACAAAGACCGATATGCAGACCGCACTCGGAGAAGCGGGAAAAGTTGACGTGATTCTGAACACCAAGATTTATCCCCAAGGCAAACAGCCGATAGCCAATTCGTCGCACCTGAAAGCCGCACTGCGATTGGGACAAGGTATTTTGAAGGAGGCCGTGAAGACTGACCGCCGACAGAACATAATCAGTGCCCAAGATAGTCCGAATGTCGGAGTTTTGGAAATCAACGTTCCACCGGTTAACCTCTCGAAAACGCCGTCGTTACCGCTCTCTTTTGATGAATCGCAGATTGAACTTGCGCAATTTCTAAAATCGAGTGTATACATTCAGGCGGACCATCCCGCGATTCATGCTAAAGCGGTCGAAATCTTGGGCGGAGAAACCAACGCGTGGCGGGGGGCTACAAAATTGTGTGGCTGGGTTTACGAACACGTTTCCGACAAAAATCTGCAAACAGGATTCGGTTCTTCAGTACAAACCCTGAAGACCTTGGAAGGGGATTGTACCGAGCATACAGTACTCTTCATTGCACTGGCACGCTCAGTAGGTATCCCAGCGCGCATCTGTGCAGGAATCGTATTCCAACGAGATGCATTCTATTATCATTTCTGGCCTGAGGTTTACGCGGGTGCATGGATAGCAATGGAACCAACACTCGGGCAGCTCCAAGCCGATGCCAACCACATCCAGCTAGCGGGCAGTACGCTAGAGTCGGACTCCATGCTGGAGTATGGTGAAGGAGTCCTACGGACTCTAAATCAGCTAGAGATTGAGGTGATTGAATGAGAAATTTCCTGATTCGACAACGAGTACCTATCAATATACCACTCACAAAAATTCTGTTTTGATGGTGATATATGGCACCAACGAATGATTCGATGTAACACTTAAAGGAACGTGGATGCTTAGACGATTATTCAAGCGAAAAAGGGATGAGGAGGAGAAACAGCCCTCTCAGGAAGAGCTACAAGAGAATGTAGACTTTTCAGTTAAATCGGACGTGGGACAAGTCCTTGGTTACTCAGATGACACTCCGCCTCCCGAACTAAACGATGCCCCTTCGGAGAATGCAGATTGGTTGAGTCGCCTCAAAGCCGGTTTGTCGAAAACGCGAAACAACCTCATGGGGCAAATCGAGAATTTGCTTCGGGTTGGCAGAAAGATTGATGAAGAACTGCTTGAGGAAATTGAAGAGGTCTTGATTCAAGCCGATGTCGGTATTGATACGACCCTGTTACTGATGGATAATGTTCGGGCGAGGGTGAAATCTCGAGGTCTAAGCGATTCGGCGGGGTTGGGAGATATTATTAAAGAGGAAATTCTGGGTATTCTCGGAGACGACAAGCCGCTGGATATTGACGCAGCCTCTCCATACACAATTCTTGTGCTTGGCGTAAATGGTGCGGGCAAAACCACTACGATTGGCAAACTCGCCCATCGCTTTAAGTCGAACGGGAAACGCGTTCTGATTGCGGCTGGCGATACGTTCCGAGCCGCTGCCGCGGATCAACTTTCAATCTGGTCCGACCGCGCCGGTGTTGATTTGATTCGTGGAAGTGAAGGATCGGATCCGGCCGCGGTCATCTTTGACGCGGTTCAGGCAGCCAAATCCCGTCACGCGGACGTCCTGATTGCCGACACTGCCGGACGGCTTCATACAAAAAGACCGCTGATGGACGAATTATCAAAGATTGGACGAGTGATGACTCGTGACCTTCCGGAGGCGCCTCATGAGGTGTTGCTTGTAATTGACGGGACGGCGGGGCAAAACGCTATTATGCAAGCGAAGGTTTTTAATGAGGCCGTCCCTGTGACCGGCGTGGCTGTCACGAAACTGGACGGCACCGCAAAAGGTGGCATTGTTATCGCGGTGAAAGGAGAAATCGGTGCCCCTGTGAAGTTGATTGGCATCGGTGAGAAACTGGACGATTTACAGGATTTTTCTGCAACGGAGTTCGTGGATGCACTTTTCGCGCGCCATGAAACTCCCCAAGAGATTTGAAGAGCAGCTAACAATACTTGGCTGTGAAACACCAGCAATCTTTACTACCTGAAGGAATATTCTAACAATGGCTTCGAAAGATGAACTAAAGTTGATTTTGGGTGCCCCAATATTTCTCGCACCAAATACATTCCTACACTTCTATGGCGGTGGAAAACTACGAGCTGAATTCATGGGCGAGCCCGACCCTGAAGATGATTACCGATCCGAGGAATGGATGTTTTCAACAAATCGGGCGACCACACCGGGCCGCGATAATCCGCCGGACAAAGGGTTCAGCCGAATCCAACTCCCTAGCGGCGAAACGGTGTTGCTCAAACACCTGTTGGAGGCCTTTCCCACCGAGACACTTGGCTCGCGCCATGCGGATAAATTCGGTACAAATTTGGGCGTGCTCCTCAAAATCTTTGATGTGGGTAACAATTCCCACATCCCTATCCACTGGCACCCCGCTCCCGAATTCGCCCAAAAACACCTCAATTCCCCGTTCGGCAAAACCGAAGCGTGGATTGTCATTGGAACAAGGCCTGGAGCAAAGGCTTGGATTGGTTGCAAGGAATCCACTTCAATAGCGGAATTTGGAGAGTTGATGCATGCGCAGGATATTGAAGCACTGCGCGGATTGATGCACCTTATAGAGCCAACGGTTGGCGAGGTCATCTACGTTCCGCCCGGCGTTATCCATTCGCTGGGCAGTGGCTTGTGTGTTCTGGAACCGCAAGAACCTACCGACTGGAGTATTCTGGCGGAATGGGAGGGATTTCCCTATGAGAGCGAGGACGGGACACTGGGTCTGGGATGGGATCTGGCTCTTGAAGCGGCTGATTTTAGCAAGCTTGAGATGGACGAATTAAACGGATACATCAAGCGAACGCCCTTAATAATTCGCGACGAAGGCGGTAACCTTGAAGAAAGGCTGCTTCCGGACGAGGCAACGCCATATTTTCAGGCATCACGTTTAATTATCGATTCAAAACTGAATATGCCAGCGGGGAGAGGATTTCACTGTCTTGTAACCTTACAAGGTAGGGGAAAACTTAGCGGCGGGTTTGATGATATTCCGATGGAGCGAGGAAATTCGGTCTTTATTCCGGCTTGTCTGTCCGCGTACGACATTATAAACACCGCTGACACACCAATGGAGGTCGTCTGCTGCTATCCGCCAGTCGTGACCTAACGGGCTGGCTGTGCCGTGAACCCGCTCCAAAGGTCGGGCACCCGTCCGTTGCTTAGAATGCCCCCATGAATTTGGCTTGCCGCGCTTTCTCTTCGTTCACGAAACTCAACAGAATGAGGCCGACTACAAAAAAGAGCATCAGAGAAATGATAGAAAGCCTTGCGGTTCCGGTCACTTGTCGAATAACGGCGAATGCGAGAGGCCCCCATATCGCCGAAAATTTGGCAAACACAGAATAGAATCCGTAAAATTCCGCGCTAGCTTCCTCCGGTACCATGGAACCATACAACGAGCGGCTCAATGCCTGTGAACCGCCAAGCACAACACCAACGATGACGCCCAACGCAAAGAATTCAGTTGCGGAATGCATAAAATAGGCGTAAGTGACGACGCCACTCCAAAGGATTAGCGATAACATTACCGCCCGCTTTGTTCCAATTTTGTCCCCTAGCCAACCGAATAAAGGCGCACCCGCCGCCGCGATAATCTGGATGACGAGCAACGTTACCATTAACACGGTCACGGATAGTTTTAACTCGTCCTTTCCGTAGATTGATGCCATGCTGATTACGGTCTGGATGCCATCGTTATAAACCATAAACGCAATCAAGAAAAGAAGAAGATGCTTGAACTGCCCAACCTTTCTAGCCGTTTTGAGCGTGCGTTCTACCCCGATGGCGATGTACGCTAGGATTAAAGGTTTGGATCGGTGCATTTCCGGAATTTCCTCTCTAACGTCGCCTTCTTTCAATAATTTCAAGGTGAAGAGTGTAAATCCACCCCACCAGAGCCCTGCCATTGCTATTCCGATGCGAGCCGCGAGCGCCTGCTCGATTCCGATTATCTTGTAACCTGCCACCAATCCGAGAGCGATTGCGAACTGCATTCCTCCGCCGATATATCCGAAAGAGAACCCTTTTGCCGATACCCTGTCAAGTTTGTTCTCTGAGGCAATCTGAGGTAGAAATCCGTCATAAAAGACATTTGCGCTCACAAAACCAACTTGGGAGATGATGAAGATGATTACCGTTTTCCATACATCTCCGGATTGGCAATAGTACAGAAGTATGGTAAACAGACTGCCTGTATAGGCAAAAGATAGAAGGAATTTCTTTTTCGCCGAGGAAAAATCGGAAATGGCGCCAAGTACGGGGGCGAACAGAAATGAGAGAAACGCGGCAAAGCCAATCATATACCCCCAAAGAGAGGTGGCGTTGACAATGCTATTTCCGATTTGAACGCCTTCTGCCCCTACGATTGCATCCGCGAAGTAGGGTGATAAGAGACCTGCGACTACGGTGGTGGTGTAGGCAGAATTTGCCCAGTCGTACATGCACCAACCGAAGATGTTCCGCTTGTCATCTTTTATCATTGTCTCGGGCTAACCGGGTGACTTACCTAGCCTGCGGTGCTCCTCCGAGGCTATTGAACCACATCTCCCTCAACGGGCTCAACGTCAACTTTGATGTTCCTGAGATGATCCACCGCCCGTTCAAGCTCATCGGCTTCACCCGTGATTTCAAGTACAACCCAACCGGCGTCGGCCGTCACGTTGGCTCGCCGGATGTTTGTTACTATGTTATACTGCTTCCCGATGTTGAAGATCACAGGCTCGGTAATCTGACTTGGTGGGAAATTCAAACGTACTCTTAGGAAAGCCATGTTTAGTGCCTCTTGAAGGAAGTTAATGAGTCCGTTGAACTCACGTAGAGAATGGAAATCTAAAGGCTAATGCGGAGAGAAGCAAATTGGAGAAGAGATGCGGCAAGAAGGAACAAATGCGTCGGGAGCAACATGGGGTACGTGATTCGCTCGTTTAGAACAGTAATCTAGAGATATTGCCAAACTTTTTACATATCGTCCGCTTCGTTAATCGGAACTTCGACAAAATCTTCTGCGCTGTCATCCCAAGAGTACGCCCTCGCGGCGTTTATTTGTCGGTCGTAAAGCGAGATTACGACGTAGGCTGTGTCTGGAAAATTTGGTATCCCCCACGGCTGCGTGGCGTCGGCTTTATCTTTCGCGGAAAAATATGCGCCTTCATTTGGGTGTGAATGGTAGAACGCCTTAATTTGCCTGCCTTCAGTGCCAACTTCCCGATGAATCTTGATAAGATCGTCCGGTGCCATCAAGTAAGCGGTCCGAGCGTCCCTAGGATAAGCCTCGGGGTCTTCAGCATGGCGTTCATTTTGGACATTCCTGCAGCGTCTGACGAACTCTCGAACACCATCTGCCAGAATCGCGCCGCAACACTCATTAGGAAACTCCTCTATTGCATGAGCGTAGATCTGACTTGTGGTGTCGCACCGCAACTCTAGCACATCAAGACCTCACAATGAACACGACCAGTTAAGGCACACCGCGACCTGGCAAGCGTGCCTTCATCTTAGATGGCCAATCTCTTCCGCCTCGGATAACGTGATACTTGCTAGCGTCCGCCAGCAATTGCCGGAATTATTGAGACTTCGTCGCCATCGTTGACCACTGTTGTCTTTCCGTCCAAAAATCGAATGTCCTCATCGTTAAGATAAATGTTGACGAAACGGCGTACATTTCCGGCTTCGTCGCAAATTCGTTCTTTGATCCCCGCGTAGTTGGCTTCGAGACTTTCAATTATGCTCTCAATGTTTGAGCCGTCAGCATCCACTTCAGCCTTATCGTTCGTAAGTTTCCTAAGTGGAGTTGGAATGCGTACTGTAACAGCCATGAAGTAAAATCCCTTCCTTGTTAGTTAATTGGTTATATCGCAAAGTGTAAACCACACTCTTTGTCGCTTTCGGACGCCGCCGCATTTTGCCAGCGCCATCGCCCGGATCTCTTAGGTTCTCCCGGCAGTATCCGCGTTGTACAAATAACACAACCGAGCGATTCAAAATTAGCCCCATGTTTGTCCGGTTTGAGTAGCGGATTCACCGGTACGTCGTGTTGACTTATAAACTGCCACACCTGTTCCTCTGTCCAGTGCGCTAATGGGTTAACCTTTAATACGGAGCGGCCGCCGTGATTAACAAGCTCCGATTTTGGTGTGAGTCCCCTATGTTCAGACTGATCTCGTCGTAGCCCGGAGAACCAGACATCAAGGCTATCCAGCAGTCGTTGCATCGGTCTGACCTTTCTTATATCGCAACAGTAGTTCTGCTTATCTTTGCTGTCAAAAAACAGGTGCTCGCCATGTTTTGACACCATCTGATCGACTTCCTCCGAATCTGGTTTGATTCGTTCGATTTGGATGTCATAACGCGCCTCCACTTGTTCAAAGAAGTCGTATGTCTCGGAAAACAAGCGCAAGGTATCAAGGGTACAGACACGAAACGGGAGGTTATTTTCATGCGCTAGATGAATCAACACCATACCGGTCAGTTGCCCGCTCGTCACAATTGCAGCGCGCTCTTCGAAACGCTTAAATAAATTAAATAGAATCTCCTTGGGGTCTTCAATCGAATTGATCTGATAACAGAGATCCTCAGTGATGGATGGTCGTGGATGAATGAGTTCGGTCACCGAAAAAATTCGCCCTTCTTCTTGCAGATTGGGTTAAGTCCTTGAAGGTCTGACAGCCTCGTCATGCAAGAAAGTTGGTTCCTATTTATGAGAGTTAGAGCTCATGGTAATAAACTCATAATATCAGTTTTGGGTTCAAAATGTTGACTTAAGCTAAAATACCGCTCACCTGTATCGGGTAATATGGTGACAACTGTTTTTTCTTCGCCGAGATCCTTGGCAATTCTCAGTGCGGCATGGACGTTTGCTCCTGATGACATCCCTACGAGCAACCCCTCGGTTCTGGAAATGTGTTTCATCATCCGATACGCCTCTTCATCGGGTACGGTGAGAACTTGATCGATAATGTCTACGTTCAGAATTTCCGGAATAATCCCCGCACCGATGCCGTCGATCCGCGTTGGGCCTGGTTCTCCGCCCGAGATAACTGATGAAACCTCCGGTTCGACCGCAACGACTTGTACCTCTGGATATTGCGACTTGAGGACTTCGCCAACGCCGGTCAATGTGCCGCCCGTACCCACACCTGTAACGAAAAAGTCCACCGAACGATCCAGTGTCTCTATAATCTCGCGCGCTGTGGTTACTCGATGGATTTCTGCGTTTGCCGGATTCTTGAACTGATTGGGCATGAAGTGACGTGGGTTCTGCCGCACAATTTCCTCTGCTTCCCAAATTGCACCAGCCATCCCCGCATTCTCGGGAGTCAAGATTATCTTGGCACCAAATGCAGACAGGAGCGTATATTTTTCTTGGCTCACATTCTCCGGCATAGTCAAAACCACCGGATACCCACTTGCAATGCCAACAGCCGAGATTCCAAGCCCCGTATTCCCCGCTGTCGGCTCGACGATTGTATATCCCGATTTCAGTACCCCACGTTCCTCCGCATCAGAAATCATTGCATGAGCAATTCGGTCCTTTATGCTGCCGCCAGGATTGTAAGACTCCAGTTTTGCCACAACCGTGGCGTCATCCTTTCCGCGCAGGCGGCTAAGATGTACCAATGGGGTATTACCGATCAAGTCAATGATGCTGTTAGCAAGTTTCATTTCGGTTCAAATTGAATAAGGGATCGAATGCGAAGGTTGAGCAACCTGCTTAAATTTTCGGGCTTGACAACATAGTTCTTGTAGGGTTTTTGAATTTAAGACGTTACTAATTCCATTCTCGATTTCAAACAACAAGGTTTCCATGCACCGATTGGTGGCATCGCATTGTGAGGAGGCGTCAAAACTCTCCGTAAAATTTACGGGCCCCTCGACCACTTCAAAAATGTCGCCTATGCGAATCTCATTTGGTGGTATCCCAAGGCTATATCCGCCATCGGGCCCGCGCCGACTTGTAGTCAAGCCTGACTGCTTGAGTTGAAGGAGTAGTTTTTCAAGGAACGGTCGTGAAATGCCATGTTTCTCCGAAAGCTCCGCCACCGAGACGAACTGTTGAGGATATTGCAGTGCCAACTCTAGCATTGCCAGGACTGCATATTTTAGCCGAGCGGATAGACGCATAATTACCACTTCCCTGGAATTATGACTAATCTGGTCAGAATTAATTATAATATATATAACCTGGAGAGTCAAACTTATTTTGGCGTGGTCTGAGTTACTACTACGGATACCGATGTGTGTTCTATTTTCATCGATCCCAGACCTTGCCACAATCGTGGGAGCGAGGTCTCCTCGCCCTCACCTAAGCCCGACTTTGTACATTTGTAGGGTGGGATGAAGCGAACGGAAAGTCTGTAGAGTGCGCACTGCGCACCAGCCTCTAAAAAATCTAAGCTGGGATCACGCGAGCGAATACCGAGTACGATAAAACTCCCATAGAAATCTCACAAACCGCGCAAATCACGCACCGATAGATAGTAGTGTGCTACATTTGAAGGGTGGGATCAAGCGAGAGGTAGTGAGTGATCAAAACTCGCTCCTAGAGAAGGCATTCAATAAGTTACACGATTTCGCTTGAATAATAGTGCATAATATGTCTTAACTATATCGTTCTCGTTTGCAGTAGGCGGGGATCAAATGAGCGAATAGCGAATGATCAAGTGAGTGATTAACGAACGCGATAGAGTTCCCATAGAAATCACCTTGCCCCGCTGGCCGTGCGCAGAGACGCGGCTTCTTACTCTCCTCCACTAAAAATCCTTACTTGACCCACGTAATTTATGCAGTCGCATTTTAGAGAAGTGGTATTACACTACAACAGATGTAACAATTTGAGTCTTTTATACAGTATTCGTGATTGCAAAGATTGTAAGAAATAACTAGGTTCTCCAATTGACTGTCCTCGCCTCTTGGTCAAAACAGACCTGCCCCGCCACAACAGTTAAAATGTTTCGCGCTGATTCGTCTAAAACCTGTTCAATCACGGGCCGACCGTCATTTGGTACGGCAATCCCAATCACATCCGCACACCAGCCCTTCTCCAATTTCCCGACACGGTTCAGTGATAACGCCCTTGCGCCGTTGATTGTCACAAGGCCGATAATTGTCTCCGGCGAAAGGCTGTCCTGTGTGCTTGCGAGGTACTTTAGCTCATCCAGCATACTGAGTGACCAGTTGCTGGCTAAACTGTCTGTCCCAATTGTGACGTTGACACCGGCTTTGATGAGGCGGGAAATAGGGTGAGAAGTGTGCTGGAAGTAGCGGTGGGCACGGGGGCAGAAAGCAACCGACGCGTTACTTGCGGCAAGGGTCTGAATGTCGGTGTCGGTGAGGTAATTGCAGTGCGCGAGCAGCGGACGATACTCCAATATGCCAATATCTTTCAAGTGTTGAATAGGAGAGCATTCGGGCGGCGTCCACTCTTTCATGGAAATTCCAAACGCCTTCAACAGTTCGGCAAACGCCCCGATGCCTGATTGTAGGAACTCAATTTCATCGTTCGTCTCCGACAGATGGGTACATAACGGCAAGCCCCGAGATTGGGCTATTTCAAGGCAATAGCGATAGAGCGTCGCTGAAGTTGAGTATAGAGCGTGCGGGGAAACCGCAGGCTGAAATAATGCGTCCTTCTGGGGTGACGATGCAAGAAATTCGTTGATGCGGTCCACCCCATTCTGTGTTCGATCAGGTGAAAATCCCGTCGTCTCAAAGAATACTACGGTACGAACTGGCGAATTTTTGTGAGTGTGAGCCGACTTTCCGAATCCGTGAATGTCGGCAATGGTTGTAGCGCCTCCCTCCACACTCATTTCAATGCCAGCGTTTACAGCGGAACCCACCCATTCCGAGTCGGATTTATGATTCCGAATGAGTTGCGAAAGCCAATCTGTAAATCGTGAAGTCCGTTGGATTAGGTTTTGATGATGTGTTAGTTCAAGGTGCGTGTGCGCATTCACCAGCCCTGGCATGATAACCGCCTCACCCAGATCACGCACTTCGGAGTTATTCCCTCTTTTCACCGCTTTGTAGGTGCCGATGTCGGCAATCTGCGTACCGTGGATAACAAGCGCACCGTTTTCAATAACTTGGAAACTATTTGACAAGAGGTATTTTGCGCGTATGATCAACGTTGGATGGGCGCGTGAAATGCAAGTTGGAATGTGTTATTTTGCTTGGCGCGCCGAGTCTGTTCCGTTCGCCGTCTCAACTTCGCCACGTTGATTCGCTCCGCGTCGGCGCGTATAAAATTTGGGAGTTTCCTGAAATTTGTTCCGATAGTAGGTGACGGTGCGGCGGGCAATCCTCGTATCGTATTCGCGCTCAAGAATCTCCGAGAGTTCCGCATCATTGTAAGGCTTATTTCGATCACCCGAAGTCAGTTCCTGATGTTCCCGAACGGCAATCAAACGCCGGAGCACATCGCCTTTGCTTTGACAGAAGAATTTGAGTGGAAAACTGCCGTTCGGCGTATCGACATTCTTGTGTCGAAGGATACGACTCACCGTAGATTCATGCTCTCCCAGTTCTTTGGAAACTTCCGCCTGTGTTAACGGTTTAAGGTACAGCGCATCCCCGCTCACGAAATAGCGGTATTGATATTCGTAAAGGAACATCAACACCCGAAACGACAAACTTTTTCGCTGGTTAATCATGCGTAAGACATCTGCCAAGCGTGCGCCATCCTCATCTGCACCCACATCGACGGGTTCAAGCCGGTAGCGAGAATTGTACTCAATCTCCGCTGCGACGTGAATTTCGGCGCGAGGCGGATTGTCAAAACGCTGAATTGACGCAATGCTCTGTGTCTCATGAATCGGTGCAGTATGGGCCGGCGAATCATCGACTGTAACCTGCATGGAACTGGCAATCTGCACCTGATCTACGAGATCGCATATCTCTCGAACCGCGCTTTGCGGTATTCCCAACTCATCCGCAATCCACTCCGGTTCACTGTTGGCCTGCATGAAATGTTCGATAAATTCCGACTGCGTAATTTCATACGCTTCCATTAACTCGGCGAGTGCTCCGTAAGGCTTTTCAGAATTGAGAATGTCCTGTGATGTCGGCGGTTCTCGAAAATCCGGGTCATCAAGCCGCACGAAATTCTCATTGGAACCCTCGTTGCCCGCCCAAGCGCGCTTGAGATAACGGCAGTATTCGAGTGCGTGAATGAGTTTGCCCCGTGGAACGCGATATTTTAGGGAGAGTTCCTTGACATTACGCCGGGCATCTTCTCGGAAAAAGTCGGTCTGCCAATCGGCGCGCGCTTCAATCTCGAACTCGTTCATGAATTCTACGAACTGCTGGTCTTGGAATTCCTCGTAAAGATGCCTAGGAATACGTCCTTTGAAATTAATTTTTTGCACATTCCCCGAGTCTACAAGGCGTTGAAACGCAGGCTGCGACTCAACCTGTTGGACATACTCCCGGAATCCCTGTTCATCTTGCGCCAGCAGATTCAAATACGCGTCAGGCGGACGTGACGATTTTAGTGTCGGAAGAACTGCAATTTGAGGTTTGGGGCCGACGATACGCATTGAGACTATTCACGCGACACCTAAAGCTACGCTTCAATTTTCGCTTCAGTGTGGATTTACAGAGTAAATGCTCAAAACTTTACGGTTTAATGATTCATCAAGGAAGTTTACTATGTCTAATGATTCACCGACTGGACAATTTTAATACGTCGGTGACATTGAAACACGACGTCTACGCGCATGTGTTACCACGTCATTACGCTATCTTTATTGTAACTCTTGCCGGTCATTCTGTCAACAACCACGACGTGGCAGAACAAGCCAATCGCACCTAATTCTATCAAGTAACACTCAACATGGTGGATTTCTATCGCGTTCCCTATTCGGTCACTTGATCTCCGCTGAAGCGCAGGAATTTGAACATATCGTGTTCTATCAATATACCAATGCTCTCGATCAAAACCCCGGACTCTAAGCAGTGACAAGTGTTTCTAACCGACAGAATCAATCCGATAGGGATAATGAAGTGCTATAGATCAATCGACCGAATACATAAAGCGAGTGGATAACGATCAAGCAACGATGAATTGAGCGGATAGCGAATTGATCAAAGATGCTATAGTGAGAGCGATAGTGATCCAAGTGCGATTGCAATCCCATTCAATCAATGGTTCCCCTTTTTGTATTGATCGGCGCAACTGCCCATGATAGAATTACTTTGGAAGTGTACACGATCTCGACACAGGCACTCATAATCGGGAAGTATACCATGGCAGAAAATCAAAAGAACAAAAATCAGGCGTATTGGCGGAAAAACCTCCAGTATCTAGCTAGTCTGTTGGCTGTATGGTTTATCGCATCCTATGGCTGTGCGATTCTGTTCGTTGACTATCTTGACAAAATCAAAATTGGCGGATTTCGGCTCGGTTTTTGGTTTGCGCAACAGGGATCGATTTACATCTTTGTCGTCCTAATCTTCATCTATGTCAAGTTGATGAATCGTCTGGATAAGAGACACGATGTAGACGAAGTGGAGCAGGGTTGATTATGACCGTACAAGCCTGGACATTCGTGATGGTTGGGCTGTCGTTCGCGCTATATATAGGCGTGGCGGTCTGGTCACGTGCTACTTCGACAGGCGAGTTCTACGTTGCAGGCAGCAATGTGCGTCCGCTAGTAAACGGCATGGCAACTGCCGCCGACTGGATGAGCGCCGCGTCGTTCATCTCCATGGCGGGGCTTATCTCCTTCATGGGACGGGACGGCTCCGTCTATCTGATGGGATGGACCGGCGGCTACGTACTGCTGGCGCTGCTTCTGGCGCCATATCTGCGAAAGTTCGGCAAATTTACCGTTCCGGACTTTGTCGGTGATAGATATTATTCAAGAGCCGCTCGAGTGGTCGCGGTTATCTGCGCCATATTTGTGTCGTTCACCTATGTTGCGGGACAAATGCGAGGTGTGGGAATCGTATTCTCTCGATTCCTTAACGTTGAAATCACGTCGGGCGTCTTGATCGGTATGGGCATCGTGTTCTTTTACGCCGTATTGGGAGGCATGAAGGGTATCACCTATACACAGGTCGCGCAATATTGCGTGTTAATCTTCGCCTATCTCGTACCGGCAATCTTCATCTCCTTACTGATGACCGGAAACATCATTCCCCAACTCGGTTTTGGCGGGACACTGGCGGACGGATCGGGGGAATTCCTACTTGATAGATTGAACGGCTTAAGTCGTGATCTGGGCTTCCATCTGTATACCAACGGGAGTAAGGCGACGATAGATGTGTTTTGCATCTCGGCGGCACTTATGGTCGGCACGGCAGGCCTGCCGCACGTCATTGTACGATTCTACACGGTATCCCGCGTCGCTGCTGCGCGCAGTTCGGCGGGGTGGGCGCTGTTCTTCATCGCCCTTCTTTACACGACCGCTCCCGCAGTGGCGGCATTTGCGAGAACTAACTTATTGACAACCGTTTCAGAGAAGAACTATCAAGAGGTCCCGGACTGGTTTAAGAACTGGGAAGAGACTGGCTTGTTGGCATGGGTGGACAAGAATTCGGATGGCAAGGTGCAATATGTGGCAGGTTCGGCAATTGACGGAAACAATCCAATATTTGGCAGCGGCAGGGGAGCTTCTGGTGAGCGCGTCGTCACAAACCCAAATCCGGATGCAAAGAACGAGCTTTACGTAGACCGAGACATTATGGTGCTTGCAAACCCTGAAATCGCCAAACTGCCCAACTGGATTGTCGGATTGGTCGCCGCGGGCGGCTTGGCGGCGGCACTCTCCACCGCCGCGGGGTTGCTGCTTGTCATCTCCACATCGATTGCGCATGACCTGCTCAAACGGGAGATACGACCGGGAATTAGCGAAAAAGGGGAATTAGTCGCCGCCCGAATTGCTGCGGGCGTGGCGGTTTGTATTGCAGGCTACTTTGGTATCAACCCGCCAGGATTCGTGGGCCAAGTCGTCGCGTTTGCATTTGGTCTGGCGGCGGCCTCTTTCTTTCCTGCCATCGTCATGGGAATTTTCTCTAAGCGGATGAACAAGTTCGGCGCCATTAGCGGCATGATTGTGGGAATCACTTTCACCGCAGGATATATCATTTTCTTTAAATTCATTCGACCCGATCTCAACACTTCCGGTCACTGGTTGCTAGGTATATCACCGGAAGGAATTGGAATGCTGGGAATGATACTCAATTTCGCGGTGTCGATCACGGTTTCGGCACTAACTCCGCCGCCTCCGACTGAGATTCAAGAGTTGGTTGAAGATATTCGCGTTCCGCGAGGCGCCGGTGAGGCACGCGAACTATCAGTTTAAGGAAATAGGCTGATCCACTTCGATGTCTGATTCCTCGACTCGCCCCGATACGATTGAAAAATACGACAGTGCACTCTTGCCAGCCTTGGCGTTAATGGCGGGGCGTCAACTTGATCTCTTCACGCCGCTGCGAGATGGACCGTTGAGCGCCGATGCCATCGCTGAAGTTCTTGGTGTGGACGCATCGAAGCTGGAATTGCTTCTATACGCGCTCGTAGCCGCTGGGATATTGTCCGTAACCGACGGTCAGTTTGTTAATACGCTTGAAACGAATCACTTTTTGGTGCGAGGCGAGCCGAACTATATCGACGGTGGACGCGACATCGATCTGTGGGCGCATCTGCTAGAGACGGTGCTCAAGACGGCAGATTCTGTACGGAAAGGATCGCCGCAAGCGTGTCATGACTACAAAAACATGACGACGGAGGACTTGGGACCGTTCTTCCGAAGACTTCATCCTGGGGCATTGGCAGCCGGACGCGATCTTGTGTCAAGATGCAATTTCTCCTCCTGTTGCAGGATGCTGGACGTTGGCGGCGGCTCCGGCGGTGTCGCAATAGCTGTGGCGGAGATGTGCCCTCACATCTGTGCGACCATAGTCGACCTTCCTACGGTAACCCCCTTCACTAAACAATTCGTTAGCGAGTCTAGCGTCAAAGATAGACTTCACGTAATGACGGCAGATGTCGTGAATGAAGAGTTGACAGGAAGATACGATCTTGCGGTGTTGAAGGCATTTACGCAAACCCTCTCGCCTATAGAGATACGGAAAGCCTTGAAAAATGTCGGTAATGTCATTGAACCGGGAGGCACGGTCTGCGTCCTGGCGCACATTCTGGACGACTCGCGTTCGACTCCGCGGGAAACAGCGGTATTCAATCTCGTTTTCTTGAATATTTATGAGATTGGGCAAGCGTATACTGTGGGTGAATACTACAAATGGTTAAGAGAAGCAGGCTTTAGCGAAGTGGAACGCACGCTTCTCGAAGGCGGTCCTAGTCTTCTAGTAGCTCGAAACTCCACATGATCGCGCCTGCGATGATGTCGCAGCTTTCACCGAACACCCGAAGATAGTCATCATGAGTCTTTTTGAACATAACTATCAAGATACCAAAAAACAGATTGCCCCGTTAGCGCATCGGATGCGTCCCGAACTACTCGACGAATTCGTCGGCCAGGAGCATCTCTTGGCAAAGAATCGTCCGCTTCGTATAGCGATTGAAGAGGATACGGTATCTTCTTGTATTTTCTGGGGACCGCCGGGCTGCGGAAAAACAACTTTGGCTCATCTCATCGCACAACGCACCTCGGCGCATTTTGAACCCCTCAATGCTAGTACCAGCGGAGTGCCTGAACTGCGCAAACGGATTGCCGAAGCCGAAGAACGCCTGCGATATAATGTCCGGCGAACTATCCTATTTCTGGATGAAATTCATCGATTCAACAAGGCGCAACAGGATTTTTTACTCTCGTTTGTTGAAAATGGCACACTTGTGTTAATCGGTGCAACGACGGAGAACCCCTCATTTGAGGTCAACGCGCCCCTCCTCTCGCGCATGCAGGTTTACGTTTTTCAACCGTTGGAAGTTGACCATCTTCGGCGGCTAGTTGATCGTGCCCTTGCCGACAGAGAACGCGGACTTGGCGAGTATGGAGCTGAATTGTCCGAGGATGGCATGGAGCTTCTGACTCGAATTGCGGATGGCGACATTCGACTTGCCCACAATGCGTTGGAGCTCGCGGTGCAAATGTGTAAGCCTGACGACGAACGGAAGCGGCGTCTTAGCGCTGACATCATTCACTCGGCTGTACAAAAACGGCTTCTACGCCATGATAAGGCGGGGGACGAGCATTACAACCTGATTTCAGCATTCATCAAAAGCGTGCGAGGCTCCGATCCCGACGCAGCTGTCTACTGGCTGGCGCGACTGTTAGAAGGTGGGGAGGATCCGCGTTTCATAGCACGCCGAATGGTGATTCTAGCGTCCGAAGATGTGGGCAATGCAGATCCGCAAGCGCTGTTGGTCGCAGACGCGGCAGCCAGAGCGGTTGAATTCGTCGGTCTCCCGGAAGCCCAACTGAACTTGGCTCATGCAGCGGTATATTTAGCATGTGCCCGCAAAAGTAATGCGGCGTACATGGCGTTGATCGCGGCTCAAAAAGATGTGCGCGAAGAACCCGCATATCCGGTGCCTCTGCACCTGAGGAACGCACCGACTCAACTTATGCGTGACTTAAACTATGGAGAGGGATACCGGTATGCACACGATTTCCCCGGCCATGTGACGAACCAAGAACACCTGCCCGATGCCTTACAAGAAAGAACTTACTACAAGCCGACGGATATCGGTGCAGAACGGCAAATCCGTGAGTATTTGAAAGAGATTAGAGAAACGCCAGATGACGAGTCGTGAAGAGTGAGTTAAAATTGTAAATTAGGGCAACCACCGTCCAACAAAAATTTGGATCGATTTAACGTGGGCGCGCTTTTGAACCGCACCCAGCCCCGCCACTACGGAAACGAGCACCATCAATCATCTTCTGTAGCAGTAAATTTGTAGGGTGGGCACCGCCCACCACCAATTGGTCCCGAATATTTCCGCCGCTCGATAAATCACCTGCGCAGCCGCTAATGCCCGTGAGGGGCACCCAAATCCTGCGTTTTCCAATGTGGAGAATCGAGGTGAACGAAAATCCGCCCAAATTAGCTGAAAATTTGGCGAACATGAGCCAAAAACGCGGAATTTCTGTTGTATGTAGAAACTTGAGGTAACAATAAATGCAACCAAAATCATCCGCAAGTGTGTAGGTCGGGAGAAGTCGCGGAGGATAGATTATGCCTGAACTCGACGATGAATTGATGAATCGCTTTCGGAAAGGAGATGCGGACGCCTTTAATCTTATTGTACGACGTCACCGCGTTGCCCTTGTAAATTTCATCGCTCACTTCATTGGCGGTAATCAGGACTCCGCTGAAGATTTGGCGCAGGAGACGTTCGTTCGCATGTTCAAAGCGTCGAGCCGCTATAAAGCGGGTACAGCCAAATTTAGCACGTGGATGTACCATATTGCGTCAAACCTTTGTAAAAATGAATTGCGAAATCGTGGTCGACGTGGTCGCTTCTTCGTAGATAATGTTGGACCGAACGATGAAGATATCGGTCACTCGGCAAGAGAAGACTTGATTGCCACCGCTCCCGCTGATTCAGCGTTCCAACCCGATATAGAATTAGAACGAAAGGAGTTAAAACGCACTGTACAAGATGCTATCGAAGAATTACCTGAAAGATACCGATTACCGGTTTCACTCCGTGATTTGCAAGGTTTGAGCTACGAAGAGATAAGTGAAGTTTTAAACTTACCGCTGGGCACAACCAAGTCGCGGATTAATCGTGCGAGGTTAATGCTCAAGGATAAATTAAGGAGTTTCGTGGAGTCACTATGAATTGCTTAATGGCGGAAGAGCACTTCTCCGCATACCTTGAAGACGAACTAGACTATCGGACAATAAAGGAATTTGAAGCGCATCTCACAGATTGTGAATCGTGCAGCAGTGAGTTTGCGCTGTTTCGTAAATCGGTAAACCTTCTACATCAACTACCGCGTATCGAACCCTCTTCGAATTTTAATCGTTCCGTACAGTCTAGAGTAAGGTATCTTGATGTCGAAAGGGTTCCCGCTTGGTACCAAATTCTTGATTCCTTACGCACTCGGCCTGTGTGGGCGTTCGGTGGGATTACTACTATTTTACTCGTCGGACTGTTTAGCGCCTACTTTTACCAGAGCAATCTTAATGAATACGGGCCCGCATCCCCCGGAATTGTGTTCGATTCCGACCCAAACCCTACCTATCGACGTGTGCCCAAGATTGATAATCAGGTACCTCAAACTCTACCGTTACATCAGGTCAATGTACCGATTGATATTGGCAGTGGAGGTTTTTTTGGAAGAGAAGTCTTGGAATGGCGCCCGCAGCGTACTCAACAAAATTTCATAATACAGACAGTTAATTATAGTTCTGCGCCCCGTGGCGGAGGCTTATAAACTCACCCGGAAGGTCTTGCAAAATGCGACTCAGACACCTGCGACTCAAAATTGCCATCGGATTTGGAGTCGCTCTATTCTACTCAACTTCCCACCTATTTGCGGCCCAAAATATATTACAGTCCATGGAACAACAGTTCCAAACGATTGTAAATTCAGTAAAACCGGCTGTCGTGGAGGTCACCGCGACGCACGTGGTTGGTGAAGTCAGATTGGGACCAGTTCTCAAGGAAGCTTTCCGCGGAAGGTCAGTGCCAATACAACATCACCAGAACATTGGTTCGGGCGTTCTGATTGACGCCGACGGTCACATTGTGACAACAGAAGCCGTGGTCAGGAACGCAGACAAGCTTGAGGTAAAGTTTGCATGTGGACAGCGTCAAGCAGCCACGCTCGTGGGTATCGACGGTTACTCCGATATTGCGGTATTGCGTGCAGAGAATGGCTATCCTTTCGAAACTGTGCTTGGTGATTCCGACCAGCTTAGTCCAGGGTCGTGGGTCGTGACAGTCGGATGCTCCTATGGAGCATGTCCAACGCTGTCGTTTGGAATTGTAAATGGCCTCGAGATTTTGTCGGATAATCCGCATTACGAAGCCATCCAAATCAACGCGCCCATGAAACCCGGGAATAGCGGCGGAGCTGTTGCGAATACGTCTGGTGAAATCGTGGGAGTCATCACTGCCACGCTTGATCAAGTTCCGCTTCCTTCAATGGTTAGATCCTCGCGCGGAGATTTTCAGCATAGTAGGATTTTCTCGATGCAGGATATCTCGTTCGCACTACCTATAAAAACTGTCCAGGTAATAGCTAAACACATAATAGACCACGGTGAGGTACCAAGGGGTTGGTTAGGCGTCCGCGTCGATCACCATGATGCCCCGGGGTTAGAGGTCACATATGTAGCTGAAAAAAGCCCTGCCGAGGGTGCAGGAATCCTGCTGCGCGATATCATTTTGGATTTCAACGGTACCCCGATAAACAAATATACCGACTTGATGAGACTCGTAACGTCCGTAGCGCCGAATACGCCAGCCAAAGTCAAGGTGTTACGCGATGGTGAACATCTTGCTCTCGACGTAGTCCTTGGTGCAAGGGACTGAACCTTCTGCTATTTCTAGCAACGCCGTAAGTCCTCCCTCTGTTCTATTCTTCCGCTGTTTTCGATTCTAACATCAACATCGCAAACATCAAGACATCCTTGCGGAACTCCGGCGTAAAGTCCTCCGCATTCTTCACTTCGGCAAAGTTTCCAAATACAGATTCTAGGGTATCGCAAAATTCTTTCGATTCGCCTTTCGCCAGCGCCTCCTGTGTCATCTCCTGAAGAATTCTTACCTTGGCGGCTTCTTCCCTTTCCGCTTGTACTTCCTTTATAGATTTGTCATAGGTCAACCGAAGAGTTTCAACAATATGGTATGCCATCGATCTGCCATACTTCTGGGCATCTCGCTTTGCGCCATCATAAATCTCAAATGGCAACAGTACGCTTATCTGCTTCTTTAGCGAATGCTTTGGTTGTCGATATTCTTTCATGATTATCCTCGGATATTCTAGAGTCGCAAATACACACAATTCCAAATGCTAACGTTTGGAATTTATCCTTTGGATAATTATACAACATACTAATATGTTTATTCAAGCCTGATTGTATTTTTATTTATAACATATAGACAAATCATTATACTCCATAGTCTTATTCCCATGATATGCTATCCATAGTCATATGTAAATCCTGTTCTGTAGGCATTGTATAAATCGAAGTAGTATTAATACTAGAATGTCCGAGGATTTTAGCCACTCTATCAATCGGATTTCCGGCATCAATAAGATTCTTTGCACAGGTATGACGAAAGACGTGAGGAGACACATTTGGTATTTTAGCCAAATAACTATATTTCTTTATCAGATATCGAACCCCTCTATCCGTTAGCGGCATCCGTTTCTGACCATAAAACAGAGACTCTGTGTTGTTGCTTCCAGCCGTATTGACTACTATGCCTTTCTGGCTTCCAATCGTCTTGATGTAGTCTTTCAAAACGCTTGATGCAGTTGGATTTAACGGTATATTCCGGCGTTTAGTACCCTTCCCTTCACGCACCGTAAGCATATTACTATTATTGGAAATAGAAATATCGGACATCTTGAGATTGCAAAGTTCGCTTACCCGTATCCCGGTGTGGAGCAACATAGTGATAATGGCTAAATCCCTTATTTTACCGGCTCTGCGAACTGCCCTCAATAATGCGAGTTGTTCTTTGCGCTCGAGTGCACGTGGCCCCAGAGGCTCCTCGACCACATTACGGACGCCTTCTGCCGGGTTATTAGGAATTAAATCGCAGTCCTGTGCCCATTGGCAGAAACTTGAGATGCTAATTAGCGTACGGTTTATCGTAGCGGGCTTCTTATGCTCGCGCAGCATCGCATTTCGGTAGTCGATTACATCCATCGGCGTAATGTTTTCCGCGGTAACCGACTCGCCAGTAGTGCGGTGGAACCAACTTGAAAACAAGCGTAAATCCCCCATATAGGCTTTTATGGTGTGTTCGGACTTGTCCTGGTCGTGAAGGTAATCTTGGTAATCCTGCAAAAGTTCGTTCATTTTGGTTTATTCTTATCGGACATATATTTTGTGAATACAGGCTATGTAAGGGTTTGAACGTTCTTAATTGGACGGTTGTTACACTTATCGGACATAAAAAAGCCCTAGAATGTCCGATAAGGATAGTTATCGGACATTTTAGGGCTGAAGGTCTTTATACCCAATTAGGACTTACTGTTTTTAAATCTCAGGAGTTCGAAACATTATCAAAGCTAGAGGTTGTGAAGTCATTAGCTATCAAGAACGTCTGCGCTTTCGGCTCTGCTCCATCCAGTCGCGTGAAGTTCTTCGCCTCGCGCACCTACTCAAACTTTTCAGCCGGTTTCTTGATGTCCCTACCCATCAACTGAATCATGTTCATTCGTTCAAGCGCGGCGCGGATCTGGTCTACCGGTATTTGATCGGTGCTTGGCCCTCGGTTATCATATTTCACCTCATTGCTTGGCGAGATCGCGAGCAACCTACCGTCGTGGTAAACAGCCGCATCGCCTTTGATGAATTCCCCTGGATGTCCGAGAGATTCGATATTCAGCGCTGAAACCTTCCCCTCATCGTCAATATCAAGTTGTACGACGCGAGCATACGTTGCGACAGGGCGTCCAAGGGCCTCCTGATGAAGCTCCGGTAATAGATTGGGGTCGATATAATGGCCGCGTGCAGACATTATCCATATATCCGAATATCGGAGCATGTGTTGCGGGTTTCGTAGGGGAATCGCTGCGTACTCTCTCAACACGTTCACGCTTCCGAGGACAACGGGACGAAGGTTTCTCTGACCGTCCACCTTTAAAATCGCCATATCACTTTTCACATCCATGTCGACAACCTTGGCGGGTTGAAATTCACCAATCTTGACTCGAATAACTTTGGCTTCCTTCACGGCGGCAGGCACGAGAATATGGCCGATTCGAGTGAGGATAACCCCTGTGAATATTTCGCCATCCCCCTCCACTGCAACAAAAGATTTTAAGGCGTAAGAAAACGCTTCTGCATGCATCTTCTGTTTGCGGCTCTCTTCGGCGAGACGTTCGTCTGCTTCAGTTGGCGGTGTGTCGGTGAGAAGCTTCTGAAACTGGGGCATGTCCTGAATCGCCGCAAATTGACTCGGGCTCTTCGGGCTCTGTTTAGCAAGGTTGATAGCAGTGTTATAGTCTCCGTCGTCGTGATTAACGGCGAGTTGAAAGAGCGTCCATGTTTTTTCTTGGTCGCCTTGATCGGAAAAGCGATGCGCTAGCTGGAGGGCTTGACTCACGGGAAAGTCGGTGACCGATTCACGCGCCTCAAGAATTAACTCGTATGCTTGATTTAGCAACGCTGTAGCGTCATCCATTCGCTCTAATTTGCGCTGACTCTTCTCCATGATGACGTTGAATTTTCGATTGCGTAACTCCGATAGAAGATCGGGAGTACCTGGCACGAAGGCGAGAAGCTTCTCATATTCGGCTACAGATTTTCCCCGCTCGAATCGAGTATCGTAAACTTTGGCGCGTACCTTAATGATTCGCGGGATGATGCGCTCTCCGGCAGGGCTTATGTCTTCTTTCAACAGTGCCGTGACTAACTGTTCAATCTCCGAATCTTCTAGTTCGGAACCGAACGCGCTCTCACGAAGAATCCCGGCTTTATCAACCACCACATAGTAGGGCAAACCAATAACACCGAATTGGTAGGGCACCTCTTCATGTTTGAGGAGCAGATGGACTCCCGGCATGGCGTGAGTATTGACGAGCTCCTTAAGTCTCGCTTTACCGCTATCGGTACACACGCAGATTAGGAAAAAGTTGGGGTTGTCCCTGTGCGTCGCATATAGACGTTTGAGTCTCGTGAGCTCGCCACCTGTTTCGTCGTTCTCTGCCGTTCGCCCATCTCTCGTTGACCAATGATAGAGTATTACAACTTTGCCATGCAGGTCGCTCAATGAAACGGGGGCACCATGCACACTCGTGTGCGAAAACTCGGGGGCAGGTTTGCCGAGAATCAGTTCGACGCGAAGCAAGTCAAACTCCTCTCTTTTCCAAAAATTTTCCATCCGGTGGTAGAGCTGACTCTTCCGATCGTACACTTCATGCAGCAACTCCGGGTCATCTATTTTGTCTAACTCCGCAAGGGCTTCTCGGAATTTGGATTGGCTCTCAAGGCGGTGTGCCCGCAACCTGTGGAGCTTGTCTGCATATTTTGAGGATGGACGTTCTGACAGAAAGGTTGCAACACCGGCATCAAATTCGTCATCGCGTCTAAGAAGGCGGAGGTAGATCAGCTTTTCGTACCATATTTCATCGTACCGATCACTTTCAGGGAAGGCATTGAGGAATTTATCGCACAATGCAATCACACTTTCCATGTTCCGTTGACTATCCTCCTGCCAAGCTTCTTTATCTGCCTCTGTTGCGCCCTTTGCGAGTGGCTCCGGATGACTGTTGGAAACCGACTGAAATTCCTGATACAGGGCATTTTCTTGATCGACAGCTTCCGCCAAACGCGCTGCCCCTATCAATCCGGCAAATAAGATCACGACACAGTATCCGACGACAAGGGCGACCTTCGTCAACGGGCGCCGATTCAGGTTTTCGGCGAGAATCATTCTGATCCGCTCTTCAATCTTTGATGAACGCACAATCGCCACTGCCGCCCGCGAAACAGAGCCGGCTTTCTTCACAGTTCGCACAATATCGACCAGATGTTGCGCGTAATTGGTCGATTGATATCCTGAGCTAAGCACATAGTCGTCACATGCCCGTTCCGCTTCCACCCGCATCCGACGCGCCGCAAACCACACAAGTGGATTAAACCAGTAGACCACACACATCATCTGAGCAATGAGCTGTGACTCCCAATCATTCCGCCGGATGTGCGCTAGTTCGTGGAGTAGAACAGCGCGCAGCCGGTCCTCTCCCCAGTTATCCGCATCAGCGGGCATTAAAATCGTTGGGCGGAATAGCCCCCACATAATCGGCGCGGTAACTCCATCGCTTCGACGGATCCTCACCGGTCGCCTCCAACTACCAACTCGGAAGCCGAGTGGCAAATCCCGAATTGAACCGCCGAAATCGTCGCTGCGGGCAGTGATGCGCCAAACGGTGCCAACCCCAACAACCAAACGTGCGAACAGAAACAGTACGACCGCCGCCCAGATTAACGCTATCCAATTGGTCCAATGAAGCGAGACGAAGGCAGATCCCGGCCAGTTAAATTGAGCGGCTTCCCTCTCGGCGGCCTCGGGCTCCGGTCCAACCGGCGGTGGTATGGCATGAGGTGATGAAGCCGCGGTGGTCGGCGACTGACGCGGTGCAGACGGTACCGATGGTGCAGAGGGTTGATTGCTCTCTAGAGGTGCGTCCACCTCAAATCCTACTGGCTTTCCTGGAAGTACGCCGATCTCATACGACGTGTGCGTGAGGAAAAATACCGAAACCATGAGGCACCCCAGGATTGCCATGTACCAAACCAAACCCCGCAATGCCGCTGACTTACCACGCAGAAGAAATGCCAATACCCCGGCAACGGCGAACATTACGAGACTCTTCATCGTGGCGTTGAGTAGAAATCCCGACCAGGGGTTGGAGTTGAGCGCGTCAATGAATTGTATCACGGTGAGTTCCCTCCTTTTTTGGCTTGCTCAATGAGTTGGCTTAAGCGATCAAGGTCGTCATCCGAGATGCCCTCATCGGAAACCAACGCCGCCACCGTTTTTTCAACCGATTTATCGAAGAAGGTTTGGACAATCTGTTTAAGCACGGAACGTCCTACCTGATGGCGTGGCTGCGTGGGTCGATAGATGTAACGAGGCCCATCTTTATCGTGGGAAAGATGCCCCTTTTCCTCCAAAATCCGTAGAAGCGCACGAACCGTCGAATAACTGGGCGCGTCCGGCAAATCTGCGAGTACGTCGGCGACGGAAGCGCTTCCGCGTTCGTAGATGATATTCATTATCTGCCGCTCGCGGCGGCTGAGTCTCACGATACGATAGTCTTCCATTTTGTCACCTCTTTCGATATGATGCGAATATTTTAGCACAAGAAAAAGGGAACGTCAAGAACAATGTTAAAATTTTCGCATCAAGGGCAAAAATACACCCTTCTCGGGAATAACGGCGAATTCAAATCATTCCCGCCGATGCGTCCGCTACATTCACTATAGATTTTCTTCAGGCACCTTCGACACGTATTGGGACAAAAGCTTATCAGCGTTTTCCCGCTGGCATCGCTGAAACTTGTCCCACTCCAACCACCAGGGGAAACTGTCGCCTGACTTGGTTAGACCGAGTATATATGCCTCTTTCCCTAAGCCAAGTTTGTAGTCCCCCTCCTCCTTCCACTGGAAGGCGTTGAGGTCTTTCCACTTCGTAAATTTACCTTGGGAGTTAACTCCGGCCGCTCGAATCTCAAACCGATTTACGGAGGTCGCGGAGAACAGAGGGAGTGTAATTCCTAGCAGGGGCCACAATTTCGCTGAAGAATCCCATCCGTTATTTATTACGGACACGATGTGGTAAAGCACGACAGCAATCCAAACGACAAGGAATAAGCCTAGAGACACTTTATGGGACCTCGGCGTGGGAAGATGAAACAGCACGCTTCCCATGATTCGCCGTTTCCGGAACAGATACCAAGGTAACGCCACTAGAAACGAAAGAAATAAAATACACATCACAATGTCGAGCAGATGCTCCGTCATCAATACCCCCACCTCCTTAAATAGAATAGTCGTTACTTGAGTTTAGTATTTGTCAATAGGTTGCGTCCAATCCAATTCACTTGGAGTCAGTATATCACTAGTATCATCAGCGATTTTTTTGGCTCAATCGCTTCCATTTATCTATAGACATCACAATATACTACAGAATCGACTGAAATGGACGCGATATTTAGGGTACGGTTACTCTTGGCTGGCCGGAGTAAACCAGATGATTTGTCGGTTGGACATAGGGCGTATGTTTGGGATGGAGAAAATTACGTACCGGAAGAGACGGCTTTAGAAGACAAGTAAACATTGTGAGGAGAGGGCAGCCGGAATTAACCTCCAAAGCGTAGAGCCATCAGCCGAGGTTCAGCCACTCTTTAATTCGATCTGCTGTCTCTATTCTGCCAAGTGTTCGATAAGCCTGCTCCTCGTAGCTCAGAGATAACACCGGTAAATCCATTCCTTCAAACGAGATGAATTCACGATGCCTCTCGACATCAACAGGAAATTCCCATGTACCGTGCGGGAGTTTCTTCTGTAACCCTCCCATGATTTCAACCTTCACTCCATCGATATTCAACTCTCCCCAGTGCGAAGCGATTTTGTCAGATTTGGAGAATTCTACTCTTCTGATAATCTTTTCTGTGAAAACTCTCTCGATTTCATAAGCGCCAACGGCATCGGTCTGAAGGTCGATATCATGGACTTCGAGTTCCATTCCCTGAAGTACGAAACTGAAGCTGCCCGTGATTGTCCATACACTCTCGATTTTCCGAAGACGATTGTGGATGGTTTTCAACGCGCGCACATGCTGTGGCTGAATCATCTTGGCAACTGGTATTTCCTAATGTACAAAGTCGAGCTAAGTTACCTACTCCAAATTTTCCGCCGCTTTTTTAACATCTTTATCCATCAACTCAATCATGTTAATCCTTTCTAGCGCGGCGCGGATTCGATCTATTGGTATTGGATTGGAAGTTGCACCCCAGGCATCGTATTGAACCTCCTCTTCGAGGGAGACCGCGAGCAACCTACCATCGTAGTAAACAGTCGCATCGCCTCTGATTATATCGCCTGGATATTCCTGCTCTACATGTTTTACAACTTTCAGCGCTGCAACCTTCCCATCATCTTCAATATCGAGTTGCATGACGGAAGCATCCCGTGTGATAGGAGCTCCAACGTCCTGCCGAGGAATCTCCAATGGTAAATCAGGAGGCATAGAATAGCCGCGTGCGGAAATCACCGATATACCCGAATATGAGTAACCCTTGGTTGGGTCGGGTAGCGGAACTAGGGCATAATCACGTAAGTCGTCCACATTTCCGAGTACAACAGGTCGAAGAGATTGCTGTACGTCTACGTGCACTACCGCCAACCCGCTCGCTGCGTCCACGGCGCCGACCGTGGCAGGGTGATAATCGCCAATCTTGACGCGAATGACTTCCGCCTCGGCTGCAATCGCCGGCACGAGAATATTGCCGTCTTGCGTGAGGATAACGCCCGTGAAAATCTCATTGTCTGCTTCCACTGCCGTGAAGGATTTGTATGCGGCAGAGAACTCATCCGCATACATCGCTCGTTTGCGGTTCCCCTCAATCGCACCCTTTTCCCCTACAGTTTGTTTTGCATCGGCGATTAGTTTCTGAAATTCGGGCATGTCCTCAAGTATCGCGAAACTATCCGGATAGCGTCCTGCGAATAAGGTAGCCGAGTCAAAGCCTTCGTCACCATGCTCTACCGCGATTTGAAATAACTTCCAAGTCTTTTCTTGGGCGCCTACCCTTGAGAAAAATTTCGCTAACTCAATGGCGTCCCAGCTGAAATCAAGTTCTAGATTTGGAGACAACCGGCTCAGTTCAACAATCCGGTGGTATGCTCGATCCATCAACTCTGCTGTTTCAACAGTTGGCTCTCGTTGTTTGTAGAGAATATACAACATGGCGTCCAGATTGTTTGGGATTAAATCGAGGAGTTTCTCATATTCGGCGATTGCTTTGTCTGCTCGGTATTGGCTACTATAAACCTTGGCGCGTAGCTTACTGATTCGGGGAATGATACGGTCTCGAATGGGGTTTATATCTTCGGCTAACAGTGCTACAACTAGCTGTTCAATTTCCAAATGAAACAGTTCGAAACCGTGCACGCTCTCTCGGAGAATCCCTGCTTTATCGTATACGACGTAGTAGGGCCAACCGGTAAAGCCGAATTGGTGCGGTATCTCCTCATGTTTTAGAATCAGGTGGATGCCCGGCATCGCGTGGGCATTAACAAATTCCCTAAGTTTCGATTCACTGCTGCGCGTACACACGCCGATTAAGACAAAATTTGGATTGTCATTGTGTGCTGCATACAGGCGTTTGAGCTTCGTGATTTCACCACCTGTTTCGTCGTCCCGCACCGTGCGTCCATCTCTCGTTGACCAATGGTAAAGCACCACCACTTTGCCGCGCAATGCGCTCAATGAAACGGGGGCACCATACACGCTCGGGTGTGAAAATGCCGGAGCGGGTTTGCCTAGAATCAGTTCGGCGCGAAGCACGTCATATTCCATCTGTTTTTCCTGATTATTCATCCAACCGTAAATCTGCCCTTTTCGTTCGTACACTTTGTGTAGCAACGTCGGATCATCGATTTTATCCCACTCCGCAAGGGCTTCCCGGAGTTTATATTGACTCTCAAGGCGATACGCCCTGAGCCTATAGAGTTTATCGGCGTATTCCGATGATGACAGTTCCGAAAGGAATTTCTCAACACCGGAATCAAATTCGGTATGGCGTCCGAGAAGGCGCAGGTGAATCAGCCTATCGTACCATATCTCATCATACCGCTCACTTTTGGGGAAGGCGTTGAGGAACTTATCGCACAGTGCAATCACACCTTCCATGTTCCGCTGCCTGTCCTCCTGCCATGCAGCTTTATCTGCCTCTGTTGCGTCATTTGCAAGAGGTTCTGGCCAAGAGTTGGAAACCGACTGGATTTCTTGATACAACGCATTTTCTTGGTTGTCAGCTTCTGCCAATCGCATTGCACCCATCGATACCGTACAGCAAGTAAGGACGAATAGTCCGACTGCCACAGTGACCTTGGTCAACGGGCGCCGATTCAGGTTTCCGGCGAAAATCATTCGGATTCGCCCTACAATTCTTGACGAAAGCGCCATTGCGACCGCCCCTTGCGAAACCGAGTCGGTTATCGTTACGGTTCGCGTATAATTGACCTGATGCTGCGCGTAATCGGTCGATTGATACGCTGCTTTTTGGACATAGTCATCGTATGCCTGCTCCGTTTCCGCCCGCATCCGACGTGACGCAAACCACACGAGTATTAGAGATGCCAATACCCCGGCAATTGCGAAAATCATTAGGTTCGTCATTGTATCGTTAAGAAGAAATCTCAACCAGGAGTTTTCGTTGAATGCCTCAGTGAATTGCATCATGATGAACTTCCTCCTTTTTTGGTTAGCTCAATATTGTTCAAAATGTCTCGATTTTCCGATGACGATTGTGGATGGTTTTCAACGCGCGCACATGCTGCGATGAAATCGTCTTTTCGTCCTGTCTTCCTCTTTCTCTCGGTTCTGTCCCCAACGACGACTTAATCGCTGACAGGTTCTTCCAGCTGAATTCGATACACTCCCCACCCCCCTGTGGCGACGTACAGAGTAGTGTCTACGACCTCCATCGCATTAACGACGATTGATGGTTCGCATGGGGGATGCGAGTTAACGAACGCCCATGTATTCTGGCCATTCTTCAACTTGAAAATCCCTGCCTCCCGTTCCACCGCAAACAGCGCATTGTCTGGCGCAAAGAGTTCCCATGAATGTTCCTGCGGCAGCCCATCGTTGGTTGATTCCCATGTCTTGCCACGGTCCGCTGATCGAAACACCCCTCGTTCGTAAACCGCGATGTAGACCGTGTTTCCCATCATGATTGGTCCTTCAATCCGCCCGTTATTAGGGTCATAATACCCAGGATAAGTGTCAATTACTGACCATGACTTGCCCCGGTTGTTCGAGTACATTAGGTTCCGGCTAGCATTCAAATAGATGGTTTTGCCGGAGACTACGAGATTCGTCCAATAATCATTAAAGTGTGCCTCGATTTCAGGACTGATGCTCGTCCAGAACCGGTCACCCATCCTCCATTTATAGCATCCATAGCCGCTTCCATTCTGTGCGATGGCATAGAATACATCGCCGGAAATCACCAGTTCATCGACGCTTTGGAGCCGTTCGAAAATTTGGTAGAGGTGCTTCTTTGGATGGTCAAAATCGCCGGTGCGCATCTCTGTTTGCACAGGAGTCCATAGATTCTCGTCATCAGTCAACCGGTAGATTCCGGCGGTAAATGGTTTATCTCTCCTACCATAATGCGTGTCATGCAGGGCGAGATAGAGATCGCCATCAGTTACAGCGAATGCCCATGCCTTTGTCACCGGCAAGCCTTGATGAATGGGCCCCCATCGATTTCCGCCATCTACGGATTTTAGAATGGCGTAATCCGTCGTCGCATAGAGCGAGTTCTTGTATGACACCAGATCATACACATACGTGTTTATTATTCCTTTGCTGATATTTCTCCACGAATTTTCGCCATCTGTCCACCGAAACACACCTGCGCTCGTTGCGATACAGACGGCATGCGCAGACAGCGCCACCATCCTGTTGATGTCCCACGGCTCCAAGCCAGTTAAGTCAGTTTCCGATGTGATCCACCCTCCGTTTTCTGTAGAGCGTAGTAAGCTGCCATCACTGAGGAGAACGTAAATAGTGTTTCCGAACCCCGCAATGCCTACGATACTTAGCGACCGGAATTCCAATTCTATTGGTACCCGTGACCATGGAATGTCTACGCTGACAGCCTTATTCTCCGACGACCACATGCGGATCCCTCCTGTCATCGGATCCCAGTTGTCCCCTTTATCTTTGGATCGGCGCAAATCAGTCGTGCTTCCTATTACCAATGCATCTTGGGCAACGGTGAAAAAGCGGAGATTCTTGAGACCCGCTATCTTTGTCCAAGATTCTTCACCAGCCTTGAGCCGATAGAGGTTATCGCCACGCCTGGCAAAGAGGCTTGTTCCAACCGAAAAAAGTTCGTCTGGCGGTTCCATGGAAAGGCTTTGGGCTATGGGAGTTGTCCCAGCCTTCATGAGTTGTTCCGGCAAATCAATCGGAATACCGTTTCCGAAAGACGTCCATGACTTGCCGTAGTCATCCGAATAAACGACTCCCTCCTTCTCTTGGCCCACGTAGATTCGCCCCCCACGCACAGCGAACGCCTCGCTCTCAATTTGATCTGGGAATTCCACCCAATGCCACGATTCACCGCGATTGTCTGAATAGAAGAAAAACTTATAAGCTCTGAGATAGATTACACCGTCGTCCTCTGTTATGGTGCGTACAGAAGGAAGATAACCATCAGGATACACATCCAAGCCATCTGCGACCGCTACCCATTTGTCCCCGTTAGTATCAGATCGAAAAACTCCCGGACTGTCAGTCGCTGCGTAAAGCGTGCCGTCCGATGCACGGAAAAGGGTTGTGACATCGCCGCCGTATGGTCCGTTCGTCTGGCCCCATTCGGTATTATTTAACTTCATTTCTTTAGCGGCTGTTGATGTACCTGTAAGGGCGGTGCCGTCTGGCTGCACTCCATGCTTCCCGTTTTGTGTGGTTAGTCGCCCCGGGCGATTGGTAAGTGCCGGTTTAGTCACGGGACGGTAAAATGCCGGTGCGTCAATGAGTTCAACTCGCACGGTTGAGTCGGGTGCGTCGAGACTGTACGGCCGCTGTGATCGTGTCATTGACTGCTGCCCTAATCCGATGAATATCGCAACGATGAGCGTTGCCACGGCAGCCACCCACGGTACCAACGGCTTGCTCACTGGCGTGGCTGTCGGGCGAAACAGGTCGATTCGATTCATCATCTGTGTTGTGAATGCCGGAGGTAATTGAAATGCTCCCAAGGTTTGCCGCATCATCGGTATCAACTCCTTTTTCAATTGTAATCGGGCACGATAGAGCCGGTCGAGAATAGCGCCGCGCGATGTGCCCATGAACCTCGCAATCTCCCTGCACGTCATGCCGCCGAGATAGTGGAGCGTCAGGACGGTGCGTTGGCTTTCCGGTAGTTCTTCAAGTGCACTATGCACTGTTTGACGAGTTTGCTCGTTGGCGTACTTCGCCTGCGCCAAAGCGTCAACGTGACCCTTCTCAACGGCATCAATCGACTGCGTGGGAAGTCGATGTTTACGATGCCACATTAAGCAGAATCGCGAGGCGATGGTGTATAGCCAGCCAGGAAAGTGCCGCCAATCTTTGAGCGTGGATAACTTCTGGTAGGATTGGAGGAAGGTGTCTTGGGTAATCTCTTCAGCGGTGTGAAAATCCCCAACTTTGCGGTAGGCGAGGGCGTGGACGGCGCCTTTGTATTTATCGACCAGAACCCCGAAAGCGGTTTCGTCGCCGTTTAACGTGCGTTTAATCAATTCGGAGTCGCTGTGCGCCATTTTCATTCCTCCTAGCGCTGCGTGAATGACATGCGGGGTCCACATCAACGCTTTGCCTCTCATTATACATGATGCACATTAGGAGCAAATGATCAGATGGAATTCGTTTTTATTTGGACGTTTACCAAAGTAAGAGCCTGTTTGAATAATAGGCGGCAAATCAATTTTGGTCACATTAGGAGGGGTCTTCTCGCGTTTTTGCCGGCAACTCTTGCACACCTGTCGCCCAGCTGGGGTTTTTAGAGGCTGGTGCGCAGTATGCACCCAACAAATGTACTCTTCAAACAGGTTCTAAACACGTTTGGTCCAATCGTTCAGCCAGATTATACTCAGGTTCTCTTCAATGGACAAGCTTTGTTACGTCAAAGAGGTATATCTGTCGCGTTCCCTCGTGGACTGAATCAAAGGTAATCAGCCGACCGTCGGATGACCACCGCGGATGAAGGTCACAACGGATGTCACCAGTGAACTGTTTCTCAGAATAATACCGGCCGAGATTGACGATTTTCCTGTCATTGACATTGTAGAGCATCAACGCAGCAAGCCGCCCCGGTTTTTGAGGATAGGTATCGCACACCAGCCAGTTACGGTCGGGAGAGTAACACGCGTGCCCGTCGCGGGGCAACTGACCTGCGCCGAAGGTGGCGAAATCGCGTTGACGGTCGGTAAATTCCAAAAATTGCATCTCTCCGAGACAATCGGTAGAGATTAGAATTCGGCGCGGATCACGCCAAGCGAAATGGGAGATGCGGTTGCCAAACGGGATTTGGCATTCGAGGTTGGTGCCGTCAGGATTGACCGTCCAAAGAGACGTATGTATTCGCTCGTCGTCCTTGTAGCGACAGAAGAAGAGGAGACGTGAGCCGTCCGTATTGAACAGAACGTGGTTGAACCATGTGCGTTTGCTTGCACATTGTTTGTCGCTACTTCTAGCGCAAACTTCGGCAATGGAGATGACAAGCCGCGATTCACCGCTTTGAAGATTTAGTAGAAAGAGACCATCATCATTGGGAGTAGCGTCGAGATTTAGCGCGACCAAGTCGTTTGCGTAGCCGACGACTGCCCGGCAGTGTGCCATCCTCGCGAAATTCAGACCTATGGCTATGGGTTCGATCGGGGAGACTGCGGCAATTGCTCCATCGATTGTGCGGGTGTCTCCTGTTTCAAAGTGAACTGCGCGAGAGACGAGTTTTTCGTTTTCCCAATCGTTGAACGTGAACTCTTCGCCGATACCGACATCAATCCAGTGCATCATACTGCCCTGTTGCAGGTTGAAAGCGGAGGTCTCGGCGTACTTTGTAAAGGTGTTAGTTTTTCGATCGACGAGACCAACTGACGCGATGTCGTTTGAATCGGGACGACGCTCATGAAAATTGGTCTCAAGGGCGAGGTGGTATTGCATGGAACGGCTCCACGGGTTGATTCCGTAGTAACCGAAGAAGTGGTGTTTGGGACCGGTTGACAGGGCGGCGGGAATAGACTCGGGTTTCAACATGGGATTGTTTCCTAATCTGATGGCTGAGGCTATAAACTGAAAATGCTGCCACGTGATTAAGATAAATGCCGCAACGTAACTGCCTACAATCAGAAGGAGATACGCATCAATTCCATCGAAAATCCTTCATTGACCGGCGATAGATTGTTTTGGGAGAGGTGAGTTCCTCGCCCCAGCCCCGCGTGAAACGGAGCGTGTATCAAACGTCCTAGAGCAGAGCCATGGACGTTTGCCAACACGTAGGATTTGGATTTTTCGAGCCGTTGGAGTCGGACTTTCTGGCGATCCGTTTCAATGTTCAGGAGACTAACTGTGCCTGGCCCGTAAAACATCAACTCGTACAGCGTCGCATCTAATACACTGCGTCTTCTAACTTCTTGTTGTTCCTCCAGAGAAACTTGCGACTCGTCACGGGTTGCCACATCTGCTTCGGATGCAAACCTGATGAAGACAGGATTTGTTAGGCAGACAAGGAGAATAAGTGTCGTGTCGCTTTTCATCACGAATTTTCTAGCGATTTAGTTCAGTCTCTGTTCGGAGGTTTTTCGTGCATGTTTCAGTTTTCGCCTGCATTCTCCTAACGGGAATGGATTGCTGGTCTTCGAGTGCACGGAGAATTATCCATCTGCGCATCGTGTTTTCCACGAGATTAAGATATCACAACTTATACCGGTTCGGATACCTTAACCAGTTGCTTCCCGACGTTGCCGCCTTTCAACATGCCTATGAATGCTACCGCAGCATTTTCAAAGCCATCTATAATCGTCTCTCTGTATTTTAGTTTACCAGCCTGCACTCATTCTGCCATTTGGCGCAGGCCATGTTCGTGCCGGTCTGCGTAGTCACTCACCAACAGACCCTCGACCCTTGCACGTTTGGTGATTAGTTGCCACAGGAGCCTTGGTCCTAGGTCTGGTTCTTGCGAATTATACTGCGAAATCTGACCGCAGATTGCCATTCGTCCTCTCAGGTTTATGTTCAGAAAGACCGCATCGGTTACGGGACCGCCCGTGTTGTCAAAATAGACATCGATCCCATCCGGACAAACCTCTTGTAACTTCGCGTTAAAGTCTGTGACGGTGTTATAGTTGAATGCGTCGTCAAAACCGAGGTCGTTTACCACATGGTTGACTTTTTCTTCGGTGCCGGCGACACCCACAACGCGGCATCCTTTAATCTTTGCGATTTGACCCACGGCGGAACCGACGGCCCCTGCCGCCCCCGAAACAAGCACGTGTTCACCTTCTTTGAGCTGCCCTACTTCGAGCAGTCCAAAGTATGCAGTCAATCCTGGCATACCGAGCACTCCAAGCGCGGTGGATATCGGCGCGAGTGAGGGATCGACCCTCTGAATAGCATTTCCCGCTGCGACTCCGTACTCTTGCCATCCTGAGTATGCCTTGACAATGTCACCCTCGTGAAAGTCGGGATGCTTTGACTCGACAATCTGTCCAACGGTGCCGCCCATCACGACATCGCCAATCTCCAATGAGGCGGCATAAGATTTGGCTTTTCTCATCCGTCCACGCATATAGGGATCGACTGAAAGGTAGCAGGTGCGTATCAGAACCTCTCCGTATTCCGGTGCAGGAATGGTCGAAGACACGAGGTTGAAGTCGGATTCTTTAGGATAACCTACCGGCCTTGAGGCAAAGATGAATTGTCGGTTTTGTTCAGGCATTTAGTTCTTTCTCCTTCAAGAATTCACATAGGATTTGCAAGTGAAACTGCCATGGTTTTTAGAGGAGTTTAGTAATGCAGCGCGGCTACAGCCCCGCCATAGCCAACGGGATTGACTAGTGTGAATACGTCCTCACTATGGAGGTTGATAATCTGATTGAACAAATGCTCAATCACTGATAAAATAGTGTACTATGGAGTCTCCACTTAGACTCTGCCATTATATCACGAAACGACCGGACTCACTACATTCAAATCCTATCTAGATACAGTTGGGACATTAGTTGTCCCGCATCTTGGAACAATGTCAAAAGGGAACGTCACTCTCAGGAATGTTACAAAATGCTTCGGCGACACTGTTGCCGTTAATGACGTTTCGCTTGATATCAGGGATGGTGAATTCTTCTCGTTACTTGGGCCTAGCGGCTGTGGTAAAACGACAACGCTACGGATGATTGGCGGGTTCGAATATCCCACATCCGGGGCAATTTTCATCAACGACACAGCCATCGGACACACGCCGCCGTTTCAATTGGATGTCAACACGGTATTTCAGAATTATGCACTGTTTCCGCACAAGACTGTTTCGCAAAATATAGGGTTTGGGTTACAGATGAGACGCGTCCCCAAGAGAGACATTGTAGCACAGGTTGACGAATTTCTGGAACTGGTGCGCTTGCCCGGATATGGAAATCGAAAACCTGGGGCGCTCTCCGGCGGTGAGATGCAACGCGTGGCACTGGCACGTGCGCTCATCAATCGTCCGTCAATCCTGTTGTTGGATGAGCCGTTAGCCGCACTGGATTTGAAGTTGCGGAAACAGATGCAATTGGAGCTTAAGGAGTTGCAGCGCGAAGTGGGGATTACTTTCGTGTACGTTACTCACGACCAAGGTGAAGCCTTCGCATTATCGGACCGCATCGCTATTATGAACGAAGGTGAGGTGTGCCAAGTCGGTAGCGCCGCTGAAATCTACGATGAACCGAACAGCCGGTTTGTCGCAGATTTTACCGGGACATCAAATTTCTTTGACGGAAAGGTGATTTCCGTTGAAGGCGAACGGGCAAGGGTACAGTCGCGCAATTACGCGGAGGTTGAATTCTTCGGTAGACATAGCCAAGATTTGCAAGAAGGTGAAGCCGTTACGGTGGCAATTCGCCCCGAACACATCTGCATGACGACTCAAACCACAGAAAATTCTCTCAATTGGATAAAGGGCGCTATCCGTGACGAAATGTACCTTGGCACACGCACGCGGTATACCGTGGAGGCATTTGGTGGCGGGTCAGTTGTGATCCATCAGCAGATTTCCGGCGGCGGAAAGGAAAACCGTTGGCAGATTGGCGACAGTGTCTATCTAACATGGCGGACCGAAGATGCCAATATAATGAAAATCGACCGATAAACATGACAATTGGATTGTATGTCCGGCGCGTGAACTAAACTACTACTCAGTACCCAAGCAATTCGTCAATTCACGTTTGATTCCCTCTATGCGGTCTGGATTTGTAACCTTGGTGCCATCCTCCTCTGCAACATAGAAGGTGTTCTTGATTTCTTCAATGGGGTTTGTCTTTGCAGCCCTTCTCTCATCCGCTTCTGCAGCATAGAATGAATCCATTGCCGTAAAGCCCTCCGTGGTGATTTTGGCGATACGGACATCAATTTTCAAATCATGGAACACATTTGCGATGGAGTGAAGCAGACCCATTCGATCTTGGGATCGGATATCAATGATGGTTGCCAACTCCGATCCGTCGTTATCGACTACCACCTCAAGAGATAGGCTGCGTCTGCCCCTGCCCGATGAACTCGTTTCCTCTTGCTGTTTCAGAACAGAGTCAAAGTCGGCTCGGTCTTCCCAAATGCTGTCTAGAGCTTGAATAACTCGATCGCGATGGTCAGCGCTCAAACCGCGCCGAGTGGTTTCATCTGATAAACTTATGGTGTCAATCACAATTCCATCGTCGCGTGTCTCTATGTCTGCACTCAAAACATTGGCTCTTTCTGCGGCAATCACGCCTGTGATTTTACGGAATGCACCGCGATTATCTCGCGTACAGATTCCAATCTGTGTATGAAATTGGGAATCTTGGAAACAGTCGACCGCGATGGGTTTATCTCCAAGTTGCTCGACCAATTCGATTTGTTTGCATATGAACTCAGGGGAATTTCCCACCAACTGCTGATCTGACATTGCGTCAAAATGCCGCTGGATTGAAACCTCGCCAACGGTTCCTCCGATTAGGTTGCTGACCTCGGTGTGTAAGTTGTCCAACTCTATCCGGTAGGTTTCACCGCGCAAGAATTTTATGGTCCTTTCGTACAGGGAGCGCAATAACGTTGCGCTCCATTCCGTCCAGATGTTTGTACTAACAGCGCGGATATCTGCGAAAGTCAACAGGTAAAGCATCTTGGCGTTCTGTTCGTTTCCAACCAGTCTTGCGAATTGTTCAATTGTCTTTGGATCGTCCAAATCTCGATGTTGCGCCGTATGGGACATATCAAGGTGCTTGGAAATCAGGAACAGCACGATTTCCCGGTCTTCCTCCGAGAGTGATAGGCGATCCAACATGGTCTTTGCTGCTTCAACGCTTCGTTGGTCATGGTCGCCGGGCCCCTCAGTTCCTTTTCCCACATCGTGGTACAGTACCGCGAGCCGCAACAATTCAGGTTTTTCCAGCGAATTCAACATCTCAATGAATACTTGTCCATCTTTTACTTCCGCCAACGTTTGCTCTTCCAAGTTCGCAATCGCGTACATCGTGTGCTCATCAACGGTATATTGATGCGGCCGATCATACCGGACGAGAGATCGAATCTTGCTAATTTCAGGTAGATAGCAGTCTAATACCTCCAATCGGTGCATTTCGCGAAGCGTATCGGCAACTCGGGTTGAATTTCCAAGGATTGAGAGAAACGTTTCCGCATTTGTGCGGCTGCGTTGGAACTCATTATCGATAAGATGTAGACTCCGGACGATTTCATGCTTGACACGGTTGCTAACTCCAAAGCCGAGTTGTTGCGTGTGGACAAACAATCTCATTATTCGCGTAGGATAAGTTGAGAAGTCTGATTGTCCAGGCTGGAAAGAGATTTCTCTCTCACTAATCAAGAAGCCATCGGAAAGTTTAATAGATCGCAAGAGCTTAATTACTCGACTACCCGTCCACTCTTTGTTTTTCGCTAGGTCGATGATTAGGCTGGTGAACTCCGACAGATGTTCGGCGCGCAGATAGTAGTCTCGCATCATCGCTTCCTCTGCCAAGATGCTCCCTTCGTCGGAGTATCCTAGATTCTTGGCGATAGCCTGCTGTACTTCAAAGGTGAGTTTGTCGGTTTTGCGCTTCGCAACATAGTGTAGTTCATTACGCAACCACCACAGAAAATCAAGCGATGCTCTGCTTGCTTCAGCGACACTTGACGAGATAATGTTGCGCTTGGAAAGTAGATGAAGATCTTTGATTCCGTACTTAACGGCGGTAATCCATATCGCAGTATGAAAATCTCTTAGACCTCCAACGCTCTCTTTTATATCCGGTTCCTGTAGATAGATGGTTGAGCCGTGCGACGCATGACGCTCTTTCCATTCCTCAATCGTCTGCTCAGTGAATTTCTTAATTTGTCGTCTGTAGACGTGTTTCGCAATTTGCCGCATCAACTGTTTATGTACTATTTTGGCGCCAACAATATAACGAGACTCAATCATTGATGTCTTCGATACAAAATCGTCATACGTCGCACGAATGCATTCTTTAACAGATCTGCAACTGTGCCCCACGTCGTAACCGACATCCCAAAGTACCGCAACAAGGTGATTGGCGAAGGATTCCAACTCGCCGACTGAGATTTTGGAGTCATCGTACAATAGCATCACATCAATGTCTGAATACGGATTGAGTTCCGCACGACCATACCCTCCCAATGCCAGGATGGTGAGTGGCGCATCTTTCGGCAGTATCTCACGCTGTATTCCATCTTCGTAGATTCGTTGAACCACATTATCGGCAAGGCGAGTGTATTCTTCGACTATTTCGATTCCGCCTAGCCCAAACCGATGGCATTTTTCAATCCGCTCCCGTCCATCTGTCGACAACGCTTTGAGTTGTGCAACGAGCGCTTGGGTTTCCGATTGCTGCATCTGGCAACCTCCATTTCTCACTATACGCGGTTCACTGTTCGTCGGTCAGTGACTTCCCACTGCACTTGGGTGAAAACGCTATTAAGGCGTTCTCCCCCAATTCTTGGCTACAAACTGCTAGATTAAAACTCACCCTAACTCCATTCTGGTAGCAGGTGATTTTAACGGTTGCCGTCAATATTCGCGGAATAACTCATGTTTGACTTGATAATAGTACACAACCGATGTGGTTGCGAACAATCCATGACACCCTATATTAACACTATTGAAGCCCGGTGGGTTGCTTGGATTATCTGTGAAACTGTTCAGTCTTCCAATGTCTAGTAATACCATTTCTATAAAATGGAAGTGCATTGATTACGTGGATTAAGTGAAGAGACTTGTTTGGAGCGGAAAAACAAGCCCCGTCTCTGCGCAAAGCCCACGGGCAAGATGAAATCTCTATGGGATTTCTATCGCACTCCTTATTCAGTCGCTTGATCTCATTTAATCCGCGACTACGGAGTAAGTGGACGATATAATTGAGACATCATATGCACTATTATTCAAGCGAAATGGTATAACCAATCTATTGTGTAACTGGGATCAACGACTTCCGATTGACAAGTCAGATAGGGGCGAGAGGCATCTATGTTTGGCCTTGATTCGATTGTGCAGGCGCGTTCGGTCTTTCGCTCTCAACAACGTTGGACTGTTCTCCAATCATTGTGTTGAGGTTTGCGATGATGTCCACGCATTCCTTCACCAGAACAGTTTGCGCTGTGTCGTGGTTGGTCATGTGTTCGGTAAACTTGTGTGCGTGGTCATCTTGCTGTTGGGTTTGCGCAACCAGATTTTCCATAAGTTTAACACAATCACTTAGCAGTTGCGTCTGCATCTTGTTGTGTTCCGTCATGCGTTCGGTCATCAGGACACGCGATGACACCACTTCTCGATGCAAAACCTTCATCGTCTCACGGCTATCCTCCATGTCCTCTTTCATCGTATCAAGATAGAGGGCATCTCGCCGTGGAATGAAATAGACGAGTAGCCAGATGATTACAAGCACGCCGATTATGTCGAATCCGTAATCAAGGAACCAGAACACTAGTTTAAGAAAACCGGTACTCTCCATTGGACATTCAAAGCCTCTATTTGCTGTTAGTAAATCATGAGTGAATACGATGAGTTTAGTGTTGGTTTACTCATCCTGAGAATTAGATAAAGACCGTTTACAGATTGTAGGCAGTAGCCACCAAGATTCCCGCCGAAGGCTAAACGGATACCAGACTTGACAGCGGCGATTAAGACGGTGGCATGACCGTGAACTTAGTTGAGCAGGGGGCAAATTACTGTCTGATTCTTAGTGAACTAACATTAAATGTCGATATTTATGTAGACCAAAAAAGGTCTCGTCAATTCATAACGAGTAAAACGAACTTTGTTAGTTTCTAACTCTGAATCAGCCTGCTACAGACGCTGCATTCCGTATCTGATGCACTCGACGCGGAGACGAATTAACGGAAACAGCCACTACTGTACAAAGTCTAACGCGAAACAGTCTCAGACATTTTCTGCATCTTTGCAGCGAGATTAGCCATAAGGTCAACGCACTCCTTCAGCAGCATTGTCTGCGTTGTGTCGTGTTTGGTCATGTGCCCTGAAAGCGCTTTTGTTTGATTATTTTGCTGTTGAGTTTTCTCAACGAGGTTTTGCATGAGCGTAACACCGTCACTTAGCAATTTCGTCTGCGTCTTGTTGTGCTCCGACATGTGTCCGGTCATGATATCTCGCGACGACTCTACTTCCTGATGCAAGACCTTTATCGTCTCACGTCTGTCCTCCATATCCTCTTTCATCGTATTGAGATATAGAGTGTCGCGCCTCGGAATGAAAAAGACGAGCAGCCAGACGGTGACGAACACTCCGATAACGTCGAAACCGAGATCGAATAACCAAACCAGGAATTCAGTGAAATTTGAAGGAACTGTCACATCCTTTAGCATCTTTTCTAGCATCCCTTCTAGCATCGCATTAAGCCTCCTTTCCTTAGTACATCACGAGTAAACAGTGTGGGTACGCACGGCCCAACCTATTCTCGAAATTGGATTAACATCGTTGCAGAGTGTAGGAATCAGCGCACAAGTATGTTGCCGAAAGCTATATTGAATTCCGGACTTACAGAAACGAACAGGACAGCAGCATAGTTATATACTCAGTCTGCGAGAGGTCCAAGTGATGTCGAATTCTTAGCCTGCCGACACTATATACCAAGATTCTAGTTGACCAGAAAGATTCTGTCAATACAAAAACGAGTTTACTCTAGATTTGCTGCGCTGACCGAAGAGATTGGACAACAGATGTTGGAACTACGTTGACGATTTTAACATGCAACGGCGGGACTTCCAACCATGCCTCAGAGAGAGTTGTGGCCGCTTATCTCGCTGAGGACAGACGACCCATCAGCGACGCTTTAATCTCGTCTAGCCGCTTTACATCTTTAATCTTGCGGCCGTTCTCCTCAGTGACATAGAACGAATCCATGGCCGTAAAGCCTTCCGTGGAAATCTTAGCAATTCGGATGTCAAGCTTCAGATTGTAGAATGTGTCTGAGATTGCGTAAAGTAAACCGACTTGATCTTCAGTATGAATGTCGATAATTGTTGCTAGAGATGAGCCGTTGTTATCGACCAAAATCTTTGGCGGCAGACTGCGCCGTCCCGTGCGTTGTGGATGTGCCTCCTCTTGCATCTGAATGGCGGCTTCAAAGTCGACCTTTCCACTCCAAACGCCTTCAAGTGCCTGGATGATTCGATCTCGCTGTTCAAGGCTCAGGCTTTTTCGGCTTGTTTCGTCCGTAAGATTCACTGCATCGATAACTAGCCCATCGTTACGTGTTTCGATTTCCGCGCTCATGATATTAGCGTTTTCCGAAGCCAGGACGCCGGTAATCTGACGGAAGGTGCCACGCTTATCTCGAGTACAGATTCCAACCTGTGTGTGGGTTTCGACTTCTTTAAAACAGGAAATCGTAATAGGTTTATCTCCTAGCCGGTGAACGAGCTGAATCTGTTTGCTAATGAATCCGGGTGAATTACCCGCTAATTCCTGATCGGGCATCATCTCAAAATGCTGCTGAATCAGGTTTTCTCCAACGGACTCACCGATGAGTGCGGTGACCTCTTTCCGCAGCTCGTCCAACCTCAGACGATGCGACTCGCCGCGGAGGAATTTCACGGTGCGTTGGTATAGCTCTCGCAGTAGAACTGCGCTCCAATCCGTCCAGATGCTAGGACTAACTGCCCGGATATCCGCAAATGTCAGTAGATATAGCATCATGGCGTTCTGTTCGTTTCCAACTAACTTGGCAAATTGTTCAATGGTTGTCGGATCGTCAAGATCTCGTTGTCGAGCAATATAATGCATGTCAAGGTGACGCTCAATCAGGAATAGAACAGTTTTGCAATCTGCCTCCGGCAGACCTAAGCGGTCCAACATCGCCTTTGCCGCTTTCACGCTTCGTTCGTCATGGTCTCCGGGACCTTCTAATCCTTTACCTACATCGTGGAATAGAACTGCCAGCCGCAGCAACTCCGGCTTTTGCAACGAGTTCAGCATCTCAATGAACCGCTTGCCATCCTTCATTCCCGCCAGCGTTTTCTCTTCCAAGTTTTCTATCGCGTACATTGTATGCTCATCAACGGTGTATTCGTGTGGGCGGTCATACCGGACCAGAGATCGAATCTTGCCAAATTCGGGTAGGTAGCGGTCTAATACCTGCCAACGGTGCATTCGACGCAGCGTTTCGGCGACGCGCGTCGGATTGCCCAAGATTGAGAGAAATATCCTTGCGTTCTCACGGGTGCGTCGAAAATCCTCATCAATAAGCGACAGGTTCGCGGCAATTTGATATCTTACATCGGCGCCAACACGAAAACCAAGCCTTTGCCTATGAACAAACAGTTTCATGATTCGGGTCGGATCGGTTGAGAAACCGGAGTGTCCGGGTTGAAAGCAAATCTCTTTCCGACTGAGGAGGAAGCCATCGGACAGTCTTTCGGAACGTAGCCGGTTCAGTGCTCGACTGCCCGGCCATGTTTTATATTTCACAAGGTCGATGATGAGTTTGGCAAATTCGAATAGATGCTCGGCGTGCAGATAGTAGTCGCGCATCATGGCTTCCTCTGCCAAGACGTATCCCTCGTCGGTGTACCCGAGGTTGTTAGCCATGGTTTGTTGCACTTCAAAGGCGAGTTGGTCGCTCCTGCGTCCGGTTACGTAGTGAAGTTCGTTGCGGAGCCGCCACAGGAAATCAAGCGACTCCTCGCATGCTTGCGCGACTTGTGAAGGCACAATCTTGCGTTTCGCTAGGTCAGCCAGCTCTTTAATTCCGTACCGTACGGCGGCGACCCAGATGGCAGTGTGAAAATCCCTAAGTCCCCCAACGCTTTCCTTGATGTCCGGTTCTTGCAGATAGATGGTTGAACCGTATGACTGGTGGCGTTCATTCCACTCGCGGATCGTCTGAGCGATGAATTTGTTGATTTGCCGCTTGTAGAAATGTTTGGATGTTTGATTTTGAAACTGTTGGTGCACCGTTTTGGCGCCGGTGATGTAACGCGCCTCAATCATAGAGGTTTTTGAGAACAGATCTTGATACGTTGCCTTGATGCATTCTTTGATGGATCTACAACTGTGTCCCACGTCAAATCCGACATCCCAAAGCATGGAAATGAGTTGATTTGCAAACGGTTCAATTTGCGATGTAGAGAGTTTGGAATTGTCGTAGACCAGCATCACGTCAATGTCTGAATACGGATTGAGCGCCGCTCGGCCGTATCCCCCAACGGCGAGTATGGCGATCGACATCTCTTTCGAGATGATCCCGTCTTGTATGCTCGCTTGGTAGATTCGCTGGATTACGTTGTCTGCTAGGCGGGTATATTCTTCGACTATCTCCGTTCCCCTAATTCCGAAGCGGTGGCGGTTCTCTATGCGCGTGCGTTCTTGCGCACAGAACGCCTTCAGTTGCTTGACGAGCGTTTGATTCTGTAACTGTTCCATCTATCTTGCCGGTTAATCTCTCTTGACTATTGCTTTTTTACTCATTATGTAACTACATTGCGCGGATGTCCTTGCAGGAAGGCAATGACGTTGTCCACCGCCCCTTCGTTGAGGAAATCTACTCCTTCGGGCGTCATGTCCGCACAGTGGGGAGTGAGCGCGACCTGTTCACAGCCGAGGAGTGGATGGTCGGGAGGCATCGGCTCTTGATCGAAAACGTCGATCGCCGCACCGCCGAGGTGCCCGCTATTCAGGGCATCAACGAGGGCATTCGTATCAATGATGGGACCGCGCGCTACATTGACCAGCAGTGTATTCGGTTTCATCAGCTCAAACTGTGGTTTTCCGATTAGACCTCGACTGTCGTCGGTGAGTTTAGCGTGTACGCTTACCACGTCCGCCTCGCAGAGTAGTTCATCCAAGCCTACGAATTCAACGCCGAGTTCCTCTGCCCGCTCCGGGGAAGGGTGGTAAGTCCACGCGATGACGTTCATGCCAATCGCACTACCGAGGCGCGCCATTTCGGCGCCAATATTTCCGGTGCCGATAATCCCCATGGTTTTGCCGCGCAGATAAACATGATCCATCCTCGGCCATTGACCGGCACGCATCGATTCCGTGAAAAACGCGGCTCTTTTGGCGATCGCGAACATCAAGCCAAATGCGTGTTCAGCGACAACGGGCGCGGTGCGCCCCGGTTGATTGCTGACGGTAATGCCACGTTCTTTTGCTGCCTCGAGATCTATCATGTCTGTTCCGATGGAGCAGGTTGAAATCAGACGCAGTCTTGGCAACCGATGAAGAATCTCTGCGTGCCATGTGACCATTCCCCGTGAGTTGATGATGATGTCCGCGTCACTTGCGCGTTTGAGTTTCTCTGTGGAAGATGCACAGTGGTCGGTGTATAGCTCAACGTCGGCATAGGGGGCTAAACGCTCTAGGTGAGGGGATCCCTGAATCTGCGGTGGGTTGTCGCCGGGTACTACAACTTTGAGGCGGTTTGAAGAGGTGTTATGCATTATCACCGATTAGTGCCGGAGATATATTTCCCATTCAAAAATTACATTGATAGGCAGCGGCGAATTTAGATTTCTGCTTGTTCCCACACTTTATTCAACGATTCAAAACTGACCTTCGCCGCGACGGCCGGAGCCATCGTTTCAATTTCATCGCGACACGGTTCGGGCGTCACGGGACCATCGTAGCCAATTTTATTCAGAATTTCAAGTATTTCTGCCGCTGGAATTACTCCGGTTTCGCCGGGCAAGCAACGTTCATCGTCAAGTTGGTCATCGGGGTTGACTCCTACCGGCGCGTCGTTGATCTGAACGTAAATTACCTCATTCTTTGATAGCTTCCGCACGTCGTCCAGCGTTAAACGGCAGGTGTACCAGTGCCAGGTGTCGAAAAGAAGTCCGACGTTACCTGTCCCAATGGCCGCCGCGAGGTCAAGGACCACATTCATGTCGTAGGCAAACGAGAATCGGTGCATCCTGCGGCTTGCCGAGGGACCTATAAACTCCAATCCGAGTGAATGGCCGTAGTGTTTTAGAATCTCAGCAGCGGGTTTCAGGCGTCTGATGTGAAAATCCCAGTTTTCGCTAAACGGTGCATTGCTCCAGTTGAAGACCGTTGTTGTTGTGCGGTGACAGCCCAGGTCTGCGGCAAGTTCCGCCAGCGCAGGGAATCTTGTCAAGCCTTCCTGAAATTCCGGATCGCCCCCTTTCCAATCAATGGGGAATCCCCATCCGCCCATTTTCAATTCGGATTCCCGCCATAGGTCTCTGACATAGTCAATCGAATGTTCTTTGGTTAACCTGCTTGCTTCGTTTATGTCGAGGTCAAGTCCGTCAAAGCCGGCGGACTCCGAGAGTTTTAGGTTTTCCCGCATACCGGAATGAATGCCGATTGATGGAGGATACATATTCTTGAACATTCTCAGTTTACGGTTTCACGCCGAGTTTGGCGGTAGCGCGGGAGTTTAGCAGGAACGGGGTTTCTAGTCAAGGGTTTAATGGTTAGCCATATGCGACTTTTCGTAGCTATTGAAAACACTAGACACGATTAGACGCATGTAGTTTGACACTCTTAGCAAATTTCATACTTTTCATACTCTTCATACCAAATGGGGGTTTCAAATGGAAACCAGAAGAGGGTAAAAAGCCTTGCTATGACTGGCTTCTGTAGGGTTTCAACAATAATGAGATTTCAACGTTGGCATGAAATCTTGGTATGAAACTTTAGCTGCCGTTTAGTGCGATTTCAGTCTCGCATTGACGCTATTTTTCAAGAGAAAAGATGGTTTTTCAACAGGTATTTAGCTTGACTTTGAACATTTAAGTGGCAGTGGTTGTTGGCAGTGTATAACTTGTGATAATATCTATCACATTTGTAATTCACTCGCTTAGTCACGCCCTACCAGGGTTGAAGAATGAGTCTGATTCACCAATCGCATAAGCGATTCTATTGACATCGCACTCCTCTGGAGTGCAAGAGGTGGGAAATCTCGACGAAGTAACACTCTCTCAAAGCGATAGACAAAACATCGGGGCAAGATGCCCCTCCTACATAACATATAAAGCAGTACGCACTATCAAGGAACACTTTTTCAAAGTCAGTCACGGAGCGAAAAATGAGTGTTCCTTGCAGAAAGAATTATTCCGATAGGAATAATGGCATGCTATAGGTTTTTTAGGGTGCCTTTCTCTTTCGCTTCAAGCACTTCGGCGACCAAAAAATCCAACTTCCCGCTTTCTGAATGCACTTCTATCTGGCGATCCCATTTTGCCCAGTCCAACTCGCTGAACCACCGTTTGAATTGAAGGTAATCGGCTTCAGGGAGCGCAAGAATCGCTTGCTGGATGTCCGTAATGTTTGACATTTTATTTTCTCCATTTCTGTCTCGCAAAACCTATACGATTTTCACAAATGACTGTAGAATATATGGTTAAGTGTTGGGTGGATGGTAGTGGACATTGTCTGAACTGTGATTCATATGATTATGGGATTACCTTGATTGCCAGTGTTTGGTTGTCAGTGGTAAGGCTGCTAAGCCGTGTCTTAAAGCCACAGGATTTAGGGAAGAAACCGAGTTTTGGGGAAAAAACTCGGTTTCGATGTCGATCGGTGTTTATGGTGTTGGTTTCTCGTACATTGTGACGCCGACGCGCCGAATATGCTCAGTTACGTCGGGGTCGGTGGTGTCGCGGAAGATGGAGAGGTCGAATGTATAGGGCAGAAACAGGTCATCCAGATCGTTCGCGATGCGGAGCAGGACGTTCAGCGTCAAATCTGTTCGGCCGTGGAGGGTCAGGTCGATATCGGAGCCGGTTTTATGTGCGGCTTTGGCGCGTGAACCGTATAGAACCGCTTTCTCCACTTGCGGGTAGCGTTTGAAGACATCGCAGATTTTCCGGATGACAGGTTCTGACAAACCACAGTCGGATTGGCGTAAGGGATGGGCGCTCATGCCGATTCCTCCCCATTGAGGCGTTGGAGTTTCAGTTGGAGCACCTGAAATTCTGCAAAATATACATTTAGAATGGCTTCAACAATCTGGGTAGCGGTGGATTCGTTGTAGATTTGTGTAGTCAGGTTGCGACTTTGAATCATCGCCATCCATATTTCGCCGTTTTCAATCAAACCCGCTTTGAATGCAGCGCGCGTGGTGTCCCTGGATCCGTATAGATTTTGCGCGCCGTGTTCTTCGAGGAAATCTTTTAGTGTGTTCCACCCCAATTCGTGCGTGTATTCAAAACCTTGTATTAATCCCTGCGCTTCCAGCTTCGAGAGTTGGCGTCGGCGTGCCAGTTCGACAGCTTCTTTCAGTTGGGCAAACGCCTTGTCAAAGTTGTTGGCTCTTTGAATCCAGCGGATGTCATGTCGGGTCATAGGGGAATCCTCAAGAAGACCTTGAAATATCAGTGAGGATTGTTGCGTTCAGATTTAAAGGCTGGTGCGCAGGGATTTCTATCGCACCCTACAAATGCTACCAAGGTTCTTTAGTGAACGGATATAAAAAAAGCCATATAGTGTCTGCTCTATATGGCTTGCGGATGCCGGAGGTCGGACTCGAACCGACATGGACCTAGGGCCCGCTGGATTTTGAGTCCAGTGCGTCTACCGATTTCACCACTCCGGCTGAAGACGGTATATTTTAGCATATTCTAGAGGAGGGAATCAAGCGGAAATTGGACAGATGGCAGGGCGGCCGCGTTAGATAGGATTGTTGATTCTGCGAGCTGTCGCGACCGGGAGGTCGCTCTTACGGGGACTCGCCAACTGCCAAAAAGTTGCGTTGACGGGGAAGGTGGACTGTGCTAATATAGTTTTAGGATGTATGACATCATTACTTCATCTTGAGAAGGGGCGAGACATGCAGATTGAGAAGAGACTTGAGAAGCTTGGAATTACACTGCCTAAGGCGGCAACACCGGTGGCGAATTACGTGACAACAGTTCAAACGGGGAATCTGGTGTTTACATCGGGGCACGGACCGGGCACTGGCGAGGGAAAGATTTATAAGAGTCAGCTCGGTACGGATGCGGAGATTGAGGATGGGTATCAGTCGGCACGACAGGTGGCAATCGGTCTGATCGGTACGCTTAAGCAAGCTCTCGGGGATTTGGATCGGATTCGGCGGATTGTGAAGGTGGTAGGGTTTGTCAATTCTGCGCCGACGTTCACGGATCAACCGGCTGTCGTCAACGGGGCATCCGACCTTTTTGTGGAGGTGTTTGGCGACAAGGGCAAACACACACGCTCAGCCGTGGGAATGTCGCAATTGCCCGGGGGGATCCCGGTTGAGGTCGAGATGGTCGTCGAGATAGACGCTTAGGGTCACCGGGGAGGAAGATCATGGCGGTACAGGTTGTAAAACCGCGCATTCGGGGTTTCATCTGCACCAATGCGCATCCTGTTGGTTGCAATCAGAATGTGCGGAATCAGATTGGCCATATCAAATCGATTGGTTCACTGAAATCCTCTAATCTCAACGTGCTTGTCCTCGGCGCGTCGACGGGGTACGGACTGGCGTCGCGTATCGCGTTGACCTGGCTCTACGGAGCAAAGTCGATTGGCGTCTATTATGAACGACCAGCGGACGGGAAACGGACTGCTACCGCAGGTTATTATAACTCGTATGCTTTACGCGAGTTAGCTCAGGCGGAAGGTTTCTTTGCAAGCGACGTGAATGGCGATGCGTTTTCCGACGACCTGAAGCGGGACACAATCGATCGGATTAAACAGGAACTGGGAAAGATTGATGTATTGGTTTACAGCCTCGCCTCACCACGCCGCTACCATCCGCGAACGGGCGCAGAGCATCAGTCGGTGCTGAAACCTATTGGAGAGCCGTACAGAGGCAAGACAGTAGATCTCAACCGCGAGGTCATCACAGATGTTCTCATTGAACCTGCGACAGATGTGGAGGTAGACGACACGGTCGCAGTAATGGGCGGCGAGGATTTGGAGATGTGGACCGAGGCGCTGCTGGTGGAGGATCTGATGGCGACGGAGTCAACGGTTGTCGCCTATACGTACATCGGGCATGAACTTACGTGGCCGATATACCGCGACGGCACGATAGGGAAAGCAAAGGAGGACCTTGAGGCACGAATTAATGCGTTGGATGCGAAACTCTCGTCCGCGCTGGGCGCACATGCGTATCTCTCGGTGAACAAAGCCGTGATTACGCAGGCGTCATCGGCGATTCCGGTTGTCCCGCTGTACATCAGCGTTCTTCATGACATCATGGATGCGCAGGGCATAAACGAAGATCCGATTGGTCAGATGGGACGATTATTCAGTGAACATCTGGGGCCCGGTTTGATGCCTACGTTGGATGCCGATCGTCGGCTGCGACTCGACGATAGGGAACTTCGTCCCGATATCGTGGCTGAGGTGGCGAGGCGCTGGGAAGAAGTGAACACGGAGAACTTCCACCATTTGTCGCATTACGCTGGATTTAAGCGCGGTTTTCGTAACCTGTTCGGTTTTGATGTGGATGGTGTTGATTACGATGCGCCGGTGGAGACCGAGTTGGTTTAAGGGGCGAGGAAACCACTGAATTTTGTGTTCGCCGAACGAATTCGGCGAGGCAACCTCGCCCCTACGATATATTTATTCGGAAGATGCCGGATCGGCATCCAACGGTTCGCGTATTAATTTTCTGATTGCTCCATTCCCTGCCCCGACGAAAACCTTCTCGTCACAGAGAGATTCCTTCCTCAACTGTCGGACATATTTTTCCTTCGATTAGAAAGCATCATGTGGTTACGTCGCGACAGCCGCTGTGGTTTTGTGCACGCAGTGTGGGTTCTAATGCAAATAAGCTTTCCTCTATAAATCAATTGAGTAAGAGGTAACAAAGCAGCTTTTTGACCCTTGGGAGGGATTTTACCATGATTTTGCTGTCACTCGTTATAAATTCGTGGGATTTCTATCGCTCTCAGTAACCGCTCGCTTGATCTCCACGGGAGCGAAAAGCAAGTGTTACTTGCTGAAAGAATAATTCCGACAGGAATAATGGCATGCTACCAAGTAACACACCACATGGCGTTCCGCTGGAGCGCGGGAATCTGGACATGTTGCGTTCTATTAACGTGTCGATCCTCTGGATCGAGGAAAGTCACTCTGACTAAAAAGTGTTTCTTACGGAATGAATTATTCCAATAGGGTTAATGGCGTGCTAAATACTTGCCGCCCCTCAGGCGCTTTCTGAGGTGGGTGGGATTACAATCGCACTGAGATCTCTATCGCATTCGCTATTTGCTCATTTGATCTATCCAATCGCTTGATCGCAGTGCACACCCTACAAATGTTGAAAGTCGAACTTAGGCTGCGATTCAGAATTTATGCCTTCACTGATCCGGCATCTGCAACTCTCTGTTTTCGATTGGCACTGAATTTGCGTGGTCATGTCTAAAACTGATTTGAGAGCCATGAATCCTAACAATGGATTGTGATGGGTGCCTTCTATTTCATGAATCCATGAAGACTCGCACCGAATTAACCATCATGATTCGCACATGCCGCTCCTCTGGGGCGCAAGAGATTATCATCTCTTCACTACAGACAAGGCATTCCCGCGGAGTGTAGGACATAGTCAACTCGTGACCACATGTATAACGCTACTACGAGGTTTCACCACTCGTGGAGTTTTTCATACGCCAATTAGATGATAAAGGTTTCTGTGATGCCTATCGCAACCTGCTGGGATTGAACCAAAAACTTAGCGCAATGCTATCCAATAAATTATTCGCTGAATTTTAGGACCGGGAAATTGAACGAAGGAGGAATCTATCATGAAACTGAACACTAGCCATCTGCTGATAATCATCGCCATTCTCTGTGTGATAATTGTGGCGGGCGCAGTTCACATTGCGATTCAGAATGTGAGGGACACGACTCGATTCACTGTAGAATCTATCTTGCCCGAAGGCACGGTCTCACAACGGGAGAACCTTACGTTCGCGTTCTCCGATCCCGTTGTCGACGAGCGCTTACTGGATAAGGAGCTGGACTATTCTCCGATTGAGTTCACGCCTGCAATCCCGGGCAAATTTCGATGGGTAGACTCGGACCGGCTCCGTTTTTTTCCGGAAGTCACGTTTTCGCCGTCCACCGAATACACCGCGAAAGTGTTTCCAACCGTCAGCCACTCGCCAAATCGCGTTTTGAGCGGCAATCGGACGCTGTCCTTCGCTACCGAACGTTTCAAGGTCAAAGCGTCAAATCTGTCGTTTGAGCGCGGCGCGGGAAGAAAAAGCCGAGCGAAGATTCGTGCAACGATTGAATTCAACTATCCCGTCGATCCCGCTGCACTGAAGGAGAAGCTCACGATTTCGTATGAAGACGGAAAGGCGATTTCGTATGAACCTGTGACCGAGAATGCATCGGATATAATCGATTTGGAAACTGTAGAGGTTGGGCGCAGCGCGGATAAACAACGCTTCGTACTAAGGCTTCCGAAAGAATTCACGTGTGTCAATGGAGGCGTCGGTCTCAAGAGCGATTTCGTCCGCAAGAGCGCATTGAAAGGACGCGGTCACCTGATTGTCGAAAATGCGAGTGTGCGCGACAGCGGCGGACGGCATTATCTGGAGGTTCGTTTCAACTCACGGGTCGCCCCTGACCAAGCACAACTGTTCCTGACCGTCGAGCCGGAGGGCGAATATCAACTGGTTTCTCACCGACGTTATCTGCGGATTGAAGGCGATTTTGAGCCAGGCGACCGACGCACCGTAAAAATTGGACGAGGTCTATCCGCACAGGACGGGACAACCTTAAAACGGAACTTTTCAAGGACGCTCGCCATTCCCAATCTTGAACCGAACCTGAGATTTGTTGGCGGCGGGTTATATCTTCCCAGGGACGGACATCTAAACCTCGGTTTAGCCACGGTCAACATCGGGAGCGTGCGGGTCGACATTGAAAAGGTGTATGCCAACAATATCGTATTTCTGGCGAGTTCACAGCGTTGGTCGCGATGGACGAAAAATCTCGGGAAGTCCCTGCACAGCGAAGAGATTAGGATTGAGTCGGTATTAAATGAGGAGGTCACGACGCCGGTTTCCCTAGCAGACTATCTCGCGGGCGACCGAATTGGCATCTTCAAAGTGACCGCCCGCGATTCGCAGAGACGGTGGCGTTACACAACTCAGTGGGTCATGGTTACCGACCTCGGCATTATGGCAAAGAGGACTGCTGACGAGTTATTGGTGTGGGTCAATTCGCTGTCCACGTTGAAAGGAATTAGCGGCGCGAATGTCAAGGTCGTCAGCAACAATAACCAAACTTTATTGAGCGGCACAACGAATTCCGACGGTGTTGTAAAGTTTTCTTCGATATCTGAAAAATTCGAGGGATTCGTCCCATTCATGATTTCAGCCGAGAAGGGGGAAGATCTTTCCTTTATTGAGCTAAATCGCCGTAAACTGTCCACTACGAACTTTGACACCGCCGGGGCGCCATTCTTGGAAAGCGGTTATGAAGCTTTTGCGTATACCGATCGCGGCGTTTATCGACCTGGCGAGACCGCGAACCTAGTAAGTATTGTGCGTGGAAAGAGTAATCTGACCCCACCGTCACTTCCGGTGCTGGTACAGGTGTTGGCGCCCGACAAACGAATCTTTCGAGAATTTCGTTCGCAAACCGGGAAGGAGGGCGCATTCGAGTTGAGTGTGAAGCTCCCCGACTATGCGAAGACGGGACGGTATACCGCCAAGATTGATGTTGCAGGCGGGGAAATCGGGCGTGGCAGCTTTCAAGTCGAGGAGTTCATGCCGGACCGGATTAAGGTCACCCTCACGGCAGACAAACCAGTTTATTCGGTGGGCGACGACATATCAATTGACGTTGATGCGGTGAACCTTTTTGGACCGCCAGCGATCAATCGAAAGGTGCTAGCGAGTTGTGACATTGAAGCGAGCGAGTTCGCTCTCAAAAAGTGGGATTCGTTCACGTTTTCCAATGCGGCGCTAAAGTTCAAGAAGCGCCATATCAATCTTGGCGAGTCACGCACGAATGAGCTTGGAAAGGCGGTCTATCACCTTTCGATACCCTCGGAATTGAAACCGCAATCGGCGTTGAAGGGGGTAATTGTCGCCACTGTGAGCGAACCCGGTGGACGGGCAGTCAGCGCCTACAGAGGCGTGACTATTCATCCCTATACCCACTATGTTGGAATTCGTCGATCGCCAGAGGGTTATGCGAAGATCAATGAGGAAACGACACTAGAATACATTTCCGTAGACAAAGATGGCATTCCAACTAGCGGGCGGAATTTGAAGATGACGACTTACAAAATTCGTTGGAATTCCATTCTACGTCAAGATAGCAACGGAAACTACCGCTATGTGTCGGAGAAGCAAGCAGAAATACTTCAGTCGGTTCCGCTCCCTTCGGAAGAGGAAGTTGGAAGGTATGCGTTCGCGCCTGCTGAATATGGTCGTTACCGGATAGAGGTGCGGGATTTGGACTCGGGTGCGTCCGCCTCAACGGAATTTTACACCGCCGGTTGGGGCTACACACCTTGGGCCATGGAAAACCCGGACCGACTTGAGATTGACCTGGACAAAGAAAGTTATAAATCCGGTGAAATCGCGAAGGCGCAGATTAAAGCCCCATTTGCCGGCAAACTCATCCTGACAGTAGAGCGGGAAAACGTATTGAGCTACCGAACAGTGACAATGCGGGAGAACACCGCGGTCATTGACGTGCCGATCGAGGACGGGTACAAGCCCAATGTTTACCTGTCCGCCAGTCTTATTCGCTCAACCACTTCGCTAGAGAGGCATGCACCTGCCCGCGCCTTCGGTGTCGTTCCTCTGAAGTTGAACGACGGCGCAAATCAGTTGGCAGTCGAAATTGAGGCGGTGGAGACAACCCGTCCAAATCAGGAACTTGAGGTGCTCGTTCGTGTTGAGGCGCCGTCTTCATCCGGAAGAGGAACGTATCAGCTTACGGTTGCGGCAGTTGACGAGGGCATTCTTCAGTTAACCAACTTCCAGACTCCGGACCCTCACGGATTTTTCTTTCGACAACGGGGTTTGGATACCGACACTTTGGATCTCTATTCGGCAGTATTACCGGAAGTCGAATCAGCAAGAGGCTCGTCCAGCGCTGGCGGCGGTGACGGCGTCGATGCAGGGCGCAAAAAGCGTTTGAGCACCGTCAGCGTGACGCGGGTGAAGCCCGTCTCGCTTTGGTCAGGACTGGTGGCGACCAATGACATGGGCACAGGCGTGATTCGGTTCAACGTACCACAGTTCAACGGCACACTACGTTTGATGGCGGTTGCGTTCGCGGGCGATCGATTCGGAAAAGTTCACGAATCTGTCATTGTTCGCGATCCAATTGTCTTAACACCTACTTTTCCGAGATTCGTATCGAGCGGCGACCGATTCAAAGTTCCCGTGAGCGTGTTCAACGGAACAGTGGAGGACGGCGACTTTGAGGTGACATTGAATCGGGAAGGGGATGTCGAGATTCTGGGGGACAGCACGCATCGGATTCGTCTCAACACCGGTGAGGAACAACAAGTGCTTTTTGAGCTTGCGGCTCAAGATGCCATGGGTAAACTCACGTTCAACCTCTCGGCAAAGGGAAACCGCGAGAGCACGCAGATGGAAACAAGCCTACCTCTTCGGCCAGCGGCACCACCGATGACACAAACGGGCTACGGCGTAGTAAAGGCTGGGCGTGAAGCCGAATTCACTTTTCCGTCGAATTACATTCCTGGAACTAGCGATTTTGGGCTAACGCTATCTTCGTTGCCAGCCGTAAAATTTGCCGGTGGAATCTCGTACCTTCTGCGGTATCCTTACGGGTGAGTTGAGCAAGTCACGGCGGGGGTCTTCCCGCTGCTCGCATTTGAGAACATTGCCCAAACCGTTAATCCGGATCTTTTTCCATCAGGCAGTGCGGATTACTTTATCGGCGAAGGCATCGCCAAGTTGGAGAGCATGATGATGCCAGACAACAATTTCGCTTATTGGCCAGGCGGTAACTTCACGAATTACTGGAGCAGCATATTTGCCGCACACTTCTTGGTCGAAGCGCGGAAAGCCGGCTATCAGGTTTCCGACCGTATTTATAAGATGATGCTGGAAGCGCTGCAACGGGAAGCCAAGCGTGATGCACGGGAGAACCATCAACTTCAGCGGATTGCGTACGCGGTCTACGTCTTGGCAGCAGCGGGCGAACCGGAGAAGAGCACTATGCTCTACTTAAAGAACAATCGATTGAATGACCTCAGCGATTACAGCGAGTTTCAACTGGCCGGGGCGTTCGCATTATCCGGCGATCTTGACACCGCGTTGACAATGCTCCCGAGAAACGTTGCGCCGACGAGTGACGGGGTGCGCGAGTCTGGTGGGAATTTTAATTCGCCCGTGCGGGCTCAAGCTATCATGCTTGATGTTCTGGCTGAGGTCCATCCCGATCATCCATCGGTGTCGCGGCTCGTCAAGAACCTGTCCGACGCTGCGTCGGTCAAAGGTCGGTGGCAGACGACTCAGGAAAACGCCTTCGCGTTCCTCGCAATCGGCAAGATACTTAAGCAGGACATCAATGCGCAGTATACTGGCACCATCACTATTAACGGGGAGCGTTTTGCAGAGTTCGGACTGGGAGATCAGCGGCATACGAGTAAGGAGTGGGGCGGCAAACGTGTGCATTTGAGCCTTGACGGGACTGGGAATAGCTACTACCAATGGAAGTCTTTTGGCGTGGAGACTGGTTCGTCCGTGGAGGAGTTTGACAGCGAATTGCAGGTTAGGCGCCGATATCTTTCAGAGAATGGCGAGCCAATTGCGGATAGTGTTTTCAGGCACGGAGAGCTGATTGTAGCAGAAATTTCGGTAAAAGCATTGACAACCGATTTGGAAAATGTTGTTGTTGTAGATATGCTCCCTGCGGGATTCGAGATTGAGAATCCACGCTTGGAATCGCGCGCAGGTATTCCATGGCTATCCAAAAAGCGTTTCAAACCCGACTACACGGATATTCGTGATGATCGTTTGATTTTCTTCGGTAAGTTCCCGCGAAGGAAAGTGCAGAAGTTCTACTACTCGCTGAGAGCCGTCACGCAGGGCGAGTTCATACTGCCACCTGTCACGGCTGAAGCCATGTACGATCCGTCGAAGTCATCGGTGGGATCGGGCGGACGAATCAGTGTAGTACCGTAAGACGAGGCATGTTAGCAACTACAATCCCGTTGGAGGAGAAGGAGGAAACGATGATGAATAAGCAATCCCTCGCACTTTGTATATGCCTGATGGTCTTTGCGATAACGACCTCAATTCACGGAAATGAACTAACCCACGCCGACGCTGAAGAAAAAGCAAGAAATCTCATCAACCGCTATAGAGAAGGGGATGTCGATGCCTACTATAGCTTGAATGCTGGAGGCGACGAAGGGTTAGTTCCAGTGTTTCTCGAAGCGCTGGGTGATTCTAACGCGGACGTTAGGATTCTCGGGGTGAACCAACTCACGAACTATAGGAAGGCGGCGACCATTGGACCGATTTCGGATGTGCTCAAGCACGATAGTCATGAAGGGGTGCGTGCCGCGGCGGCATCAAGTTTGGGTCAGATTGGTCAGAACGAAGCGGGTAGATTTCTTCTTGACGCCCTAAATGACGAATCGTCAAACGTTGTGGAAGCGGCAATACGAGGACTGGGATGGTTGAAATCGGAGGAAGCGATTGAACCTCTGACAGAGAAACTGCGCGGTGACAACGTGAAGGACTGGGCGATTCAACGCGCTGCCGCGGACGCTTTGCAAGATATTACGGGCGACGACTGGGATCACGGTATACACGTATTTCCGCCGGAACTTCGAGTACGCGACGCAGACTTTACGAATCAAGCCTATCAACGCACGATGAGATATCTCGGCGAGAGGCTTCCAGAGATGATTGATACCACCGCAACTACAGAGGAATTGACCTGGGAAGAGCGGTTTTACATCGGGCATTGGAATCACCTGACGATAATTGAGGGGTATCAATTGAAGCAGAACGTACAAGTTCACAAATGGGCACTGCAGCTGACATTGCAATCGCAGAAGTTGAGTGAGGCGACTGAGGATGATGTGAAAAATGCGCAAAAGGCGTATGATGGGGCGAATCAGAAATACGGAGATTTTCTGGCGACCAGTATGTGGGCGGATTGAGGCCACTGGATAGGAGTGATTGTGGCGTATCTCGATGGTGCGTGGCGATCCCTACGTGAATTTTATTGCACTCAGTATTCAGTCGATTCATTGCCGCTCTTTCGGCTGATTCCCGCTGGGGTTGGGTATGGTAACTTGCCGACGCTATGCAGCTGATGTACCGTAACGCTTTCAAAGGCTGGTGCGCAATGTGCACCGTACAAGTGATCTCTATGGCGAAAGGCTATCAACGGCATGACGAAATGCTTTGATGTGCGTCGGTGTCGTTCCGCAGCACCCGCCAATGAGATAAGCGCCTTCGTCTATTAACTCCGGTACATGGCCTACCATCTCCTCCGGCGGTTGCGAATAGTATGTGCGGTGGTTTTCATCCAGCCGCGGCATTCCCGCATTCGGATACGCCATTATCTGTTTTGGCTCCGATGCATTCCCCTCCATAGCGATTCGTGTTTGCCTAACGCCGTTAATGGCATACGGCATTCCGGAATGTTCGCTCTTCCTCGTTTCCGCGCCGCAATTGAGTCCTATCAGGTGAACATCGTCAAACAGGTTATCTCCGTCAGAAAATTCGCCGCTTGACAGAATCTTGAGCAGGTCGGTAGCGGAGTGCCCCCAGTCCGTTTTGTAGATAATTTCACCGGAGCGCCGATCCTTGGTGTATTTGTAGGTCAGATTTACTGCTATTGGGATACCCACTTTCCTCGCCACGTCCACCGCGATTGCCGCCTCTTTCGCAGAGAACATCGTCTCAATACAGAAAAAATCCACCCCGCCTTCCGCCAATGCAGCGATGACCCGCTCGTGGGCGTCCCTGACATCCTTATTTGGGATTCCGAAATCGGTGTCACCGCTGTCGGCTTCAATGGCACCAGGAGAGGGACCAACGGACCCCGCAACATATACATGTCTGCCGCTTTTTTCAACGGCGGTTTGGGCGTGTTTAACGGCAGCCGTTACAAGGTCTTCGGCTTCAGCCGCACTTTTTCCCGCCATTTCCAGATGCAGGGGTGACACGACGAAGGTGTTCGTGCCGATCACGTCTGCCCCTGCGTTAATGTAGGACAAATGGATGTCAACGACAGTCTCCGGGAACAGTTCGCTGGCTAGCGCGCTGTTCGCCAGCTCTATGCCATTGGCGAATAATTGGGAACCGAAACCGCCGTCATAAATCATTGGCTCTGGTTCTTTGAGTCGTTCCAGAAAGGTTTTCATGAGTGCGAGGGTGGATAGATGCGTTGTAGTGTGTTTTCACCGATTGAGGAATGGAGTAGGTTTTGACAGGAGATTGACGCGCAGTATTTGATAATTGCGTTCCTCCAGCAAATACTGACAGGCGGTATTTTACCAGACGTTATAGTGTAGTTTCAATCCATTCTTCATAACATGTCATGGGATGGCGCTTGCATTTGGGTTACGGGTGTGTTCTCCGTCTTGATTTGAATCGGATGTGCACGGGGCAGAAGCGAGAAAACGGGAAAGCGTGATGCGCGAAACGTAATATGTAATTGGTGAAACGAGGTAGTGCAATGACGTGATGTACTACAACCTAGCCGAAAGTTGGAGGGGAACTCTATCGCACGGGATTTGCTATGGGATTTCTATCAGGATGTTCTATCGCCTAAGTATCACTATCACAGTCGCTTTTCGCTCACTTGATCCGTTCCTTCAGTTGATTGCTCATTATCCATTCGCTTAATCCGTCGCTATCATGTCGGCTCATGGCCCGTCTAGGAAATGGTGGGCAGTGCCCGCCCTACAAGACACGGAATGGGAGCGATTGTTCTCGCAACGCAATGAATTTCGCTTGACGGAGATAGGAAAGATGGGTTACACTCTATGTGTCTAAACAATGGGTTTTTGTGTGCCGGGATGTCGGAAATGGTAGACGAGCTAGATTCAGGATCTAGTGGGCATTTTTGCCCGTAGGGGTTCAAATCCCCTTCCCGGCATTCGCAGTGGGACACCATGATCGTCTACTCTTTAGTGGATAGTTGTTGAGTTAAATCGTACGAGGCTAGGTATTTGCTACGTAGTTCGCCGTTCAGCATTCAAGGTTTCCGGCACTACACGAAGAAAAAGCAGTACGGCGAAATAGCCAATTCCCGCTAAAACGAAACTAGAGGCGCCCAACCCCCATAGATCGGCGACATTTCCCACAACCAGATGTCCCGCAGCGCCGCCGAAGTCTCCCAGCAATCGCCACATACCGAGAAATTCGCCGGTTCCTTCCCGCGGGGCGAGATCGGCTCCAAGTGTCATCATTATTCCCGATCCAATACCGTTACCAAACCCGATTAGGATGACTGTTCCCAATAGCGTGCCAAACTGTCCGGTGAATGGCATCAATGCCATGCCTGAAGCAAATATAAGGAAGCATGGAACAGCCGAGTATCTCCTTCCAAAACTGTCCATAAGAAATCCTGCCAACGGGAACAGCGACATATCTACAGCCGAAGATATCATCACGATTAGTCGGATGGTGCGTGCGGGCAATTCGACAATTTCACTGGCATATAGAGGAATTACAACCCACCTCCCTTGGCGAAGTGTTTGAACACAGATCTGAGCGAGACCGGCTGTTAACAGAACTAGGTAATGTGTTTTCAGCAGTCTTGGCAATCGTTTAAGATCGACGGACGCAGACCTGGAAGGGGCACTCCCGGTTTCCGAAACAAAGAGTGTACAAAGAATTGCCGTCAATCCGCCGACGGCGAAGTACACAAAGAACGGCGTGCGAAGACTCGCGCCGAGGAAGATAGCAATCACTTGCCCTCCGAAGACCCCAATACGGTTGATGCCACCGAAGAGAGCGATTGACCGTCCCCTTTCACGCCTTGGAATAACATCCGTCATATAGGCATGCCGAGAGAGGGTCCACAATGTTCCTCCTATTCCTCCAATCAGTCGAAAAAGGATGAGTTGAAAGACGTTTGCAGCGAGTCCTACACCGAGCATGGAAAGAGCGTCCAGAATCGCGCCGACAATCATCGAAGGTCTTCGACCAATTCGCTCCACCAAGATACCGGCGGGAAGGTTGCCAACGACCGCTATCGCAATTACGAACGTAGTCAGTGTGTAGGAAAGAGAAAAAGACTTTACATAAATTGCAAATGTAGGAGTGACGACGCCTTGTCCAAAGGCGAGTAGAAGGGCTGGCAGGTATACGGGTAAGATTAATGAGCGGCGGGAGAATTTTGCCTTGTCCAAATCTATGTTCTATACCACCTCGTGAAACTAAGTTTTCAAGTTGGAGAGGGCATCCTTGAAGCATTGATGAGTGGCGTCATCAAATAGAACGAATCGAACTTCGTTTATTCCCTGATGTGCGCTCACAAACTCTTTCACCGAGTTCAAGGCGACGCCAGCGGCTTTAGGAGTTGGGTAGCCGTAGACTCCGGTGCTAATAGAGGGAAAGGCGATTGTACCGAGACCGTGCCGATGAGCCAACGCCAAACTTTCATGGTAGCAGCTCGCGAGTAATGCGGGTTCATTTGAATTTCCGCCACGCCAAATCGGTCCCACGGTGTGGATGACATGCCGTGCAGCAAGATTGCCTCCTGTCGTAATCACTGCCTGCCCCGTTGGGCATCCGCCCTGTCGAGCGCGAATCTCGTCACACTCCTCCATGATCTTTGGACCGCCGGCACGGTGGATTGCCCCGTCGACCCCTCCGCCACCAGCAAGATTTTCGTTAGCAGCGTTTGTGATAGCATCGACGTTTTCTCTGGTGATGTCCCCTTGGATAAGCTTGATTGTTGTTTGGTTTACCAGTTTTTCCATTGCGTTAGTGGTTAATTTTAGAGATTATGTGGAATGTGTTGGATAACGATTGTTGACATTGTGTGAACTGAGATTCACGAGATTTTGGGATTATCTAGATTGCCGGCGCATTATGCAAACAAGGAGGTCGAGACGTGGAGAGAAATTTTCTAACGCACTCATTATCCATTCGTTCAATCCCTATCCCGTCAATTGATTCCTAATCAGTGGTCTGATGACTCCTTCCGTTAAATTGTAACGACCGTCATTAACAATTAGGGTGCCACTTTCCCTCGATTAAATGTATGAATCGACTGTCCTCCAAACAACGCTACACCGATGATTAGGCGCCGCGTTTCACCGCGCTCGTCAAAATCTCGAAGATTAGCTCTTCGTAAGAGATTCCGTCCGCCTCTGCTTGCGCCGGAAGATCACTCAACTCTGTTAATCCGGGAAGCGTGTTCAGTTCCATTACGTATGGAGAGCCCTCCGTATCCACCAACATATCCACTCTCGACGCCCCCCAACAGCCGATTGCCCTGTGCGTGTTGACTGCAATTTCTTGTACATGCTTTGTTAGAGGGTGCGACAGTCTGGCGGGGAGAATGAATTCTGTCATTCCCTCGGTGTATTTTGCTTCGTAATCGTAGAATTCACGCTTGGGCACCAATTCAAGCACTGATAGGGCACGAAGATTCTCTTTCATTCCCAACAACCCAACCGTAATTTCTTGGCCTTTAATATATTGCTCGAATAATATGTCTCCAAACTCGAACTGGGTCTTGTTGGCGATTCGTTTCAATTCCGGTACTTCTTTAACAATTGATACACCGATGCTTGAGCCTTCCGAGGTCGGTTTAACCACGAGCGGCAGGCCCAATCGGTCAACCGCTTCTTCGCATTGCTTCGGCAGATCGGCTTCTGGGTCCACAGAAAGATAACCTGGTGTCGGAACATTGGTCGTGGACAACACGCGCTTCGTCATAATCTTGTTCATGGCGAGAGCGCTGGCAAGCACTCCCGATCCGGTATACGCAATTTCAAAGGCTTCCAAAACTCCTTGAATCGTGCCGTCTTCACACCCTTTTCCATGCAGCGCAAGGAACGCAATCTCGACATCACGAGATCGTATATTGTCAATCCAGTCGTCGGAGATTGGATCGATTTCGATGGGATTTGCGCCGAGGTTTCGAAGTGCCGAGATTACGCGAGCCCCAGACCGCAATGATACTTCCCTTTCGCCGGACTTTCCACCTTGTAAGACAGCGATTCGCTTGCTCAATAATCCTTCAATTTCTATTTTCATTATGTTACTTGACGCGTGATGTTCCCAAGGTGCTGTTGGTGATACCTTGAAGGACATTATTCCTACCCCAAAATCTTGATTATTTGGATTTCAATCATCGAACCGATGCTTGACTGATATTGATAGAGATTACTAATTCTGAGAGACTTCAGTACTGGGAGACCGCCATAACAGTGCCGTTACGCCAATAGCCGGCGTGTCGACGCAACATTTAGCCACCACCCAAACAGGGGAATCGCATCTATTCATAGGGGATGTCTCCCGGTGGTAGAATTTAGGATTAATTTGGGATTTCTCTCAATTTCTGATCTGACACGTTCAGGCAAAGTGGTCGCTCAAAAACCCCTCCAAAATCAAGTCTTTATGACGTCAATCAAGCCTCGCCAATGCGGAGCAAGATGCCCTGTCTACCGAGGTTGACGCATAGGGTGATTCTCGGTATCGGTCCCTTTAATATGGGATGATTGAAACGCACCGTATGCAACGTTGTTCAAATGAAATGGAATCAAAACCATGATGTGGATTTCAACTAGAGGTGTTCAAAAGGGTACGAATGCATTTTTGGCCCGCATGCACGGCTTAGCCGTTCATCGTTGAACGAACCCGATTTCCTGCAAATCCCTAAGCACCACTTGCTCGATTGGTGTCTTATTGGTAATACGCACATAATTCGCTCCACGATTCACACAAAATTGTCGCAACTCGTTGCAGTACGAATCGAGTCGCCTTTTGTAGTCGGTGTGTGTCCCCTCATCAATCGTGATTTCTTTAGCGTTCCCGGACTCAGAGTCTTCCAATCGCCATTCACCCAAGAGTTGCGGATTCATCTCAGCATCAGCCAGAATTTGAATTAGAGTCAAATCGAACTTACGAGCCAGAAGCTGTTTGAGGCCAGATGTGTAGTTGTTAATATCAAGAAAGTCAGAGACAATTACGGCTGCCCCGGCTTGGCGCGAATGTGTGATAAGGTACATCAGGCATGTTGCCATATCCGTTTGTCCGCCAACATTAACGGCTTCAAGCGCCTTCGACATCTTGAGGAATTGGGCTTTTCCATAAGTTGGGGGAACTATCGGGCGCGCACGATTCGAGAAAACATGGATGGCTACTCGATCCAATCCGGCTAAACCGATGTAACCCAGGGCGGCAGCAAGTTGCTTTGCCTGTGAGAATTTGGTTGGTTCGCCGAAGTCCATTGACTTGCTATTGTCCAACAAGATACTCACGGGCAGGTCCTCTTCTGCGCGGAACAGTTTGATAAAAAGCCTATCCAATCGCGCGTATACGTTCCAGTCAACATGGTGCAAGTCGTTTCCCAGTTCATAGACACGGTAATCCGCGAATTCGACACCGGTACCTTTGTTTGTGCTACGTCGTTCTCCTTTGAATTTACCTCGATATACACCCCGAGAGTTAAGATGTAACCGATCAATCCGCCTGCGAAATTCAACGCTCAAGAGTGTCATGGCTCAGTCATCCGGTTTAAGTCGATTCGAGTTCGCAGCGTCTATTTTAGCAGACTATCTCTGAACATGCAATATCAACCTGGTGACGACTTTACGCCACAATTCCTCGTTTTTAATATAACCTGCCGGTGCACATGATTTCAATTGGATGCGTATCAATTGTCCGAGATTTACGCCTGATTCACTAACATCAGCTCAGGCCATTGAGCTTTGGATAGTATATCCGTTGGATTTTTGGCTTGCAAGTGCCCTTCAGATATGGTATATTTTGCGTGCTTTTTGGGGGTGGTATCAACGGGGCGTAGCGCAGTCCGGTCAGCGCATCTGCTTTGGGAGCAGAGGGTCGGAGGTTCGAATCCTCTCGCCCCGATACTAATTTTGAATACTGTCGCGCCCGTAGCTCAGTTGGATAGAGCAACTGACTTCTAATCAGTAGGCCGCGGGTTCAAATCCTGCCGGGCGTATGTCCTTCCCCCATGGTGGGTGTAGCTCAGGCGGTAGAGCGCTTGACTGTGGATCAAGTGGTCGTGGGTTCAAATCCCATCACCCACCCCATCTCTTTTGAGAATATCGAAAATGGCGCAAAGGAACCGGGCGGGTAGTGTTTTTGGGGCGCGCGCCTAACGCGACGGCACTGAAATTCATCCGGGCTATTCGATACTTTTTCGTGGACAGTGTTCCGTCTTATGCGTCCGTAGTTCAATTGGATAGAGCAATAGACTTCGGATCTATAAGTTGGGGGTTCGAGTCCCTCCGGACGCATGTTTCCGATGCGCCGTTAGCTCAATTGGCAGAGCATCTGACTCTTAATCAGGCGGTTGAAGGTTCGATTCCTTCACGGCGCACTACATTTCTTTATGGGCGGGTGTTGGAATTGGTAGACAAGATAGATTTAGGATCTATTGGGGTTATTCCTCGTGAGGGTTCGAGTCCCTTCTCGCCCATCATTGCCGATTCGTACGTGAACAGGAGGTCTACTTGAACGTAGAACTTGAACGCCTAGAAAACGGTCGCGTTCGCTTAAAGATTGAAATCCCTGTTGAGGCTGTCAACGAAGAACTTGAACGAAACTATCGTGCATTGAGAACGCAGGTTTCCGTGCCCGGATTTAGAAGGGGTAAAGTTCCACTCGGTATGATTCGAGCACGGTTTGGTGATCATATCAACTCGGAAGCTATCCATAATCTTGTGCTACCCGCTTACGAGGAGGCATTGACATCTGAACTACTCCTCCCGCTAAGTAATCCTGACTTTTCCCCTCTACTCAATCAGATTCGAGTCAAAGCGGACAACCCTCTTGTCTTTGAAGCAACAGTCGATGTGAAGCCGAGTTTCGACCTCCCGAAATACGAGGATTTGGTTGTCGACAAAACTCCCGCAAACATTCCACGCGAACAGGTTGACGAGTATGTTCAACTGTTGCAAGATCAACACGCTACATATAATCCAGTCGAAGAGGAACGCCCCGTTCAAGAACGAGATTGTGTGCGAGTTAATGTTGAATGCTTCATAGATAATCAACTTATAGAGGATTTGTCAACAACGGATGCTGACTTGGAGCTAGGTAAAGGCAACCTAAATGAAAAGGTCGAGTCGGAAATCGTGGGGATGCGCCCCGGTGATACGAAAGAGATTGAAACAGAAATTGATGCTCATGATTCATCTTCGACTCTCGCGGGCAAACATGCACTTTTCAAGATAACGCTACATGCGATTACCGAGAAGCAAGTCCCCGAGCTTGACGATGAATTCTCAAAGGATTTGGGATATGAAAACTATGGACAGCTCTTCGGGGTAATCTGGAACAACTTAGTCGAAGAGGAAAAGGCGCTCAGCTACATACGACAGAGAGAGGAAGTTGCAGAACAGCTGATTGAAAAAACCGAAATCAAGCTGTCGGAATCGCTCGTCGATCAGTATGTTGGACAGAATATCGAAAATTTTCAACAGAAACTGAAACAGGACAATCAAACACCGGAAGAAGCGGGGGTTGACATGGAAACGCTACCTTCGCAGCTTCGCGAAGATGTGATTAAGCAAACAAAACTGTCGTGGATATTCGACGAAGTCGCCAAGAATGAGAATATACGGGTCACAGATGATGAGTTAGATTTGGAAATCCGTCGGGTTGCAGAGCAACAGAACAGGGATGTACAGAAGTACACAAGTGCACTTAAGGCAAGCAACCGGCTGGAAGAGTTTAGAGGACAGATACGATCAGAAAAGATTTATAGGTTCTTGATTGATAAATCATCTGAAAAGGAATCATTGATAGTTTCTTAGGCTGCCGTCATGAATCTAGTTCCTATTGTTGTTGAACAAACGAGCCGCGGAGAGCGATCTTACGATATCTACTCACGATTGCTTGAAGACCGCATTGTAATGATTGGTTCAGCAATCGATGATGCTGTCGCCAACAATGTAATGGCTCAGATTTTGTTCTTAGAGGGTAAAGACCCAGACGCGGACATCGTAATCTACATAAACACGTTAGGCGGGTCGGTTCCAGCTGGATTAGCGATTTTTGACACGATGCAATATATCAAATCCGATGTGCAAACATGGTGCCTCGGGCAGGCGTACAGTATGGGGGCAATCTTGCTTGCAGGAGGCACGGCTGGAAAACGGTACGCGTTACCTCACTCAACCACTCTAATTCACCAGCCGATTACCACGGGGATTAGCGGTCAGGCTTCCGACATTAGTATCCACGCCACGGAAATACTGCGGATACGGGAGGAATTGTATTCAATTCTAGCAGCACATACCGGCCAACCGATGGAAAAGATTCAAGCTGACGCGGACCGTGATTACTACATGACCTCTCAGGAAGCACTCAAGTACGGAATCGTTGATCATGTTGTGTCCGAGCGCGGCGCGGTCACAGAGGAAAAAACCGGATCTAGTTAAACCTTGATGGTTTATCTTCTAAATAGACTGCGGTAACGGGCGTTTCGGGATTGTCTGAACTGTGATTTATAAGAATATGGGATTTCCTTGATTGTCCGTATTTAGTTAGCATTGATGAGCCGACTAAACCGTTTTCTGTGAATCTCACTAGGGCTAAGCGGGTTCCATTGAAGCCACTCCATATACATTTGGCGAGTAGACCATTTCGAAATTGTTGAGAGATTTTTATGTCAAACGGCATGGATGACAAAATTCGATGTTCCTTCTGCAATACGAGCAAGGAAGAGGTGCGGAGAAAACTGTTCTCGGCGCCCGGATCCTCTCGGGTTAGCATCTGCGATGAATGCGTAGATGTTTGTAATGAGATCCTTGCGGAGGAGTATGAAGAGTATCATCGGGAGAAGAGGGAATCTTTTTCCAATTTCTCGGATCAACTACCGTTGGCGAGTCCCGTCGAAATCAATTCCAAACTCGACGAGTACGTAATCGGCCAGGAGCAGGCAAAGAAGAATCTTTCGGTTGCAGTCTATAATCATTACAAACGGTTAAAACATCAAAAGAACTCCGATATTGAACTAGACAAGAGCAACATTCTACTGATTGGCCCAACGGGTACCGGCAAAACTCTCCTCGCGCAGACGCTGGCAAGAATCCTTAATGTTCCATTTGCAATTACTGATGCTACGACATTAACTGAAGCCGGGTACGTAGGGGAAGATGTCGAGAATATCATCCTAAAATTAGTTCAGGCGGCGGATGGCGATGTCAAGCGTGCTGAAACTGGTATCATTTATATTGACGAAATTGACAAGGTCAGCCGTAAATCCGAGAACCCATCCATTACACGGGATGTCTCCGGCGAAGGGGTACAGCAAGCACTACTGAAAATCCTTGAGGGTAAGATGGCAAGCGTCCCGCCACAAGGCGGCCGCAAACATCCCCATCAGGAATTCGTCGAAGTCGATACAACGAGGATATTATTTATTTGCGGCGGAACGTTCATTGGACTCGAAAATGTCATTCAGGAGCGGCTTGGAAAGCAGACCGTGGGATTCGGATCTCCCATCCAAGGCAAGCGCGAAAAGAAACTGCACGAGATTCTTGAGCAAGTTATTTCCAAGGATTTGATTAGGTACGGATTTATTCCGGAGTTTGTCGGTCGATTGCCGGTCGTTGCCACGTTGCACGAACTTGACGAAGATGCGCTGATTCGTATTTTAACAGAACCCAAGAATGCGCTTGTCAAGCAGTACACTCAGCTATTGGCGTATGAAGATGTTAAATTTCACGCGACGGATGACGCGTTGAGCGCAATCGCGGAAAAGGTAATTGAACGAGAGGCCGGAGCACGAGGATTAAGAGCAATCCTGGAGAATATCATGCTGGATTCGATGTATGAGATTCCATCTTTAGATGATGTGCGAGAGTGTATAATTACCGCGGATTGCGTGTTGAACAGTAAACCGCCTGAATTGGTTCACGAAGATCGAGAAGCAATTAGCGCCTAATTCAAACTAGTCCAAAAGGAGACTACCATGGATCCTGATTCAGTTAACACCCGTCAGGACGATCATAACACTACATTACCCGTAATCGCGTTGCCCGGTAAAGTCATTTTCCCTCGAGTTCGGCAGCCACTGATTGCGGCTCGTACTATGGGAGTATTGGCGACGAAACATGCCATAGACACGAATCAAATTGTACTGTTGGTGAATCAAAAGGATAAAGAGGTAGAAAACGCTGGGCCAGAAGAACTTCATCGCGTTGGGACGGTAGCGAATATCATTGAATCGTACGATCCGAACGACGGAACCATTCGTATAGCCATTGAAGCGAAGACTCGCGCGATTGTTATGCGCTGCTTCGAAAAAAACAGCTTTCTGCAAGCCGAGGTCAAGACAGTCGACGAGGAGTCGGATCAATCAGAGCAAGCTTCTTCGCTCATGAAAAATGCGCTCTCAACGTTCGAAAAGTACATGAAAGCCAATAAACAGACGTCTCCCGATGCACAGATTGTTGCGCAGAAGGAGAAGGAGCCCGGTCTACTTGCAGACACGATGATAGACTTCACAAATGTTGACTCTGAAAAGAGGCAGGCTGTTTTGGATGAGATTAATCCAATCAAACGCCTTCAATTGGTGATTGACTATCTATCTCAAGAGTTGGATCTTGTAGCAATAAAGGACAAAATCAATACACAGGTTCGCGAATCTGTTCAGAAAACGCATCGTGAGTTTTATCTCCAAGAGCAGATGAAGGTCATCCAAAACGAGCTGGGCAGGGGCGATGATGTTGCTGAGATAGATGAACTCCATGAACAGATTAAGGCGGCAGGAATGACGGAGGAGGCCGAGGAGAAGGCACTGAAGGAAGTCGATCGCCTACAACAGATGCCGCCGATGTCTGCCGAGTCGGGTGTTATCCGCACCTATATTGATTGGCTACTCGCTGTTCCGTGGCAAGATCGAACAGAGAATAAGATTGACATTGACGAGGCGGAGAAAATCCTAAACGATGATCACTATGGACTGGAAAAGCCGAAGGAACGAATTCTTGAGTATTTGGCGGTTTTGAAATTGGTCGAAAAGTTGAAGGGGCCAATTCTTTGTTTAGTCGGTCCGCCGGGCGTAGGAAAAACTTCGTTGGGCAAATCTGTCGCTCGAGCCACAGGGCGAAACTTTGTAAGAATGTCGCTTGGCGGCGTCCGGGACGAGGCTGAGATACGAGGACACCGACGTACGTATATCGGGGCATTACCGGGGCGGATTATCCAGGGGCTCCGAGACGCTAAATCGAAGAATCCACTTTTTCTCTTAGATGAAATTGATAAGATGAGCTCCGATTTTCGCGGCGATCCCGCCTCAGCGTTACTTGAAGTTCTTGATCCTGAACAGAATGATACATTTCGAGATCATTACTTGGACGTGCAATACGATTTGTCCGAGGTGATGTTCATTACAACTGCAAACACGCGCGTTACAATTCCGCCTGCGCTGCAGGACCGGATGGAAATCATCGAGCTGCCCGGATACACTGAATTTGAGAAGCACAAAATTGCCAATCTGTTCCTGATTTCCAAACAACTCAAGGAGCATGGGCTTGCAGACCGGTCGATAGACATATCGGATGAGGCAGTCTCCGAGATTATCCAGCGGTATACTCGCGAAGCCGGCGTCCGAAATCTCGAACGTGAAATTACGAGTATCTGCCGAAAAGTTGCCAAGCAGATTGTAAAGGATGAGGCGGCGGGTGATGAAGGAGATGGCGTGGACAAGCAAATCCATGTCGATACCGAGAACATTACGGAATACCTTGGTCCCCCCAAGTTTACCCGGTCCAAAGCCGAGGAGCAGGATGAAGTTGGTGTTGCCACCGGCATGGTCTGGACGCAGGTAGGTGGAGACATTGTGCCCGTTGAAGCCACGACTATGGCGGGAGACGGTAAGTTGTCAATGACGGGCCAACTACAAGAGGTTATGCGCGAATCCGTGCAGACGGCTGTGGCTTATATACGCTCTCATGCGGAGTTGTTTAATACCCCTCCAGATTTCTTCGAGAAACATGACGTACACATACACGTTCCTGAAGGTGCTGTGCCGAAAGATGGCCCCTCCGCGGGCGTCACTCTTGCCACTGCCATCGTCTCGGTGCTGACAGGTCGGAAGGTCCGCAAGGATGTTGCCATGACGGGCGAAATCACGCTGCGCGGTCATGTGCTCCCCATCGGCGGCTTAAAGGAGAAGGTCTTGGCGGCGTACCGAAATGGAATAAAGACCATCATCATTCCCAGTGACAATGACAAAGATCTTCCCGATATTCCTGACGAAATCAGCGACAATATCTGTTTTCACAAGGTCGACGACATTACCGAAGTTTTGGCATTGGCTTTGAAGGATTCTCAGACGCTTGATGGAGATTTGACCGAGGATGACGAGGTCGTCGAAGCACTTGAAGATCTCGCGTTGAGGACGCCTGATGCGATTGGACAAGTTCCTACAGGTGAGCCGAATCGTTAAGCGGCGAACCGTTGCAAATGCTGTCTGCAGCAGCGGAAAGATTTTGGTTAACGGGCAGAGAGCCAAAGCCGGCAAGGAGCTTGCCGTTGGCGATGTGCTGACCGTTACCTTCAGTGCAGATTCCAAGCAGGTGCTTGAAATCGTCGAAATTCCCTCCGGTAATGTCTCAAGAGACAAAGCGCCTACCCTTTATGGCGTTATTAGTTAAGGTTTCATCATTCATGAAAATTCTTAACGTGCGTTTGTGATATAGTTTATCTTCAGAAACCTGGAACGTCGCAACATATTACGGCAAGAATGGTTTAGATTTGCCGCAACGAGACACGGCTCGTGTAAATCACTCATAGCGCATCAGTTTATCTGCTGCGTACTGGCTTAGTCGAAAACCGCAAATCTCCTCCTCAAGGTTTCTGTTCGGCAAAATGAAAACTCGCCGCTGGAATCCTCCGCTATTTTGGCAGTTTTTCATCACCGCACAAGGAATCGAATTTTTATAGGACGCCTCTAGAGATTCCATCGCACCCCTAATTATCATTCGAGATTTTCAATATCCCGCCATTGCCTTGGCGCAAGAATTCTCTCACTGGTTAACTCCCATTTCTCGGTCAATAACTGGTTTTGCCTAAATACCAATTGGTAGCGGAGGGCGGTTGGACGGCAAAGCGGGCGCCGGACCACTCCAATTTTGAACTATACACTCTCAAATTGCGAATAGAGAGGAACACTACCAAATGAGAGAAGCGCCAATATCCATACTCGTTTTATTGTTGTTTATCGTCGTGTTTCTTCAGAGTTGCACTGCTGTAGATATTACACAGTGGTCTTTGCCGATAGGCGCCAAGGCACGTCTCGGCACCGGATCGATTTACGGAGATCTTGCGTATTCTCCGGACGGAGTACAGTTCGCGGTCCCAACTAGCATTGGTGCTTGGCTGTACGATACTGAGACCTTCGTCGAAATCGGCCTTCTTGCGGGACATCAAGGCCCTGTCCGGTCGGTAGCGTTTTCCAATGATGGGCACACGATCGCTACTGGAAGTTCGGACAAAACGATTCGATTATGGGACGCACATACGAGAGCACTCTTGCACACTCTTAATGGACACAAGGGTGCGGTTCACACAGTTGCTTTCTCCGGAGATGGAGATACGCTTGCCAGTGGGAGTTACCAAGACAGTGCGGTTCGATTGTGGGATGTTACCAAAGGGAAACTTATACAGTCACTTGAAGGACATCACGAGACGGTTACCTCTCTAGCTTTCGCACCCGATGGCGTTACGCTTGCCAGTGGGGCCAGGGACCGCACAATTCGTTTGTGGAATGTGCGCACGAGGGAGCATCGGCGCACATTTTCCGGTCATATTGATGATGTCTACTCCTTGGCTTTTTCGCCTAACGGAGCTAACCTTGTTAGCGGCGACCATCTAATGATTCGGATGTGGGATGTCCGTACCGGAAGTCGAATGCTTACTTTCCGAGCGGCAGGCGGGAGTGTCCATTCCATAGCCTACGCGCCCGATGGATTAACGTTTGCCAGTAATGGCACGTATAAGTCGGTTAGCTTGTGGGATTCTCGTACAGGTGAATGCATACAAACCCTTCAGACAAACGAGAGGGCTGACGGCTTCGTGGCGTTTTCTCCCGATGGTTTAACCCTTGCCAGCGGGGGGAACAATAGACTTCATTTCTGGGATGTTCGCAGTGGGGAACACGCCAGGACTTTCGGCGTCTATACACCGGGTGTCACGTCCGTGTGCTATTCGCCTGATGGGTTGACACTTGTCAGCGGCAGCCGGTGGGACAATACTATCCGCTTGTGGGATGTTTCTAAAGGGAACGCTTTGCATATCCTAATGGACCATATGGAGGCAGTTACCTGTGTCGCGTTTTCGCCAGACAATTTCACTGTTGCCAGTGGGAGCGACGACAGAACAATTCGATTGTGGAATACCCGAAACGGAAACCAGTTAATGACTCTTGAACCTGATACGGCCGAAGTCTACTCCGTAGCATTCTCCCCTGATGGGTTAACCCTAGCGAGTGGAGGTCGGGATGAGACGGTTCGTTTGTGGGACGTTCGCACTGGCGAGCAGAGCCACACTTTTCAAGGACACCGGGGCAGTATTTTTGGGGTGTCGTTTTCGCCTGATGGCATCACTTTGGCTAGTGCGAGCGGCGACGGAACAGTTCGCTTATGGGATGTGTCTACCGGAAAACACAACATTACTCTTACGGCAAACACAGATAGTGTGAGATCTCTAGCCTTTTCACCCGACGGGTTAACGCTCGTTAGTGGAGGCGTTCACTACGAACGTGGTATACGGCGAGAACACGCGCGTTTGTGGGATGTACGCACAAGTGAACAGCAAGAGACCTTCAGTGGGCCTACGTTTAGGTCTTCATCCATAGCATTCTCTCCCAATGGGATTCTGCTTGCCAGCGGAGACAGGGACAATGAGATTTCGATGTGGGATGTCCGTACGGGGACACACCGGTTAACCTTTACCGGGCATACGAATCTAGTCAGTTCCGTTGCGTTTTCCGCCGATGGATTGACTCTTGCCAGCGGGAGCAAAGATGGCACGATTCTGCTATGGGACTTAACGCCATACACGAGCGTAGATGAACCGCGCGGGGCAGACATAACCCATGACTGTATCAGTTCTTGGCACTACTGATGTGTCTTCAAGAAGGGGAATTCCGAAACCTAAACAGTTGTAGACGTACCCGACAATAAATTCACTCTTTCCGATAGAGAAAGCGTTTCTACCGGATTGTCCCAACTCATTCAACCTTGGGATATGGATTCCGTATCGGATGGTAGAAATAGCCGAGGTTGTGGTGATGATTTATAATGCTAGCAGGCGGAAAACCAAGTTATCGTTGGGAAACCATCCTGCGAGCATGTATCAGCGTCAAAGTCGGACATCGAAATGGCGTCGCCGCAATCAGCAAGGCGAGACTATTACCGACGGCTCGAACTCTTGCACGCTAATTGCGGGCAATCTTACCGCTCCATGTAGAATTATGAATAGCAGACAGGGATAACGTACATTTCACGAAAATGAGAAAATACCGGCGACAAATCAGTGGGAGCAACTTGAAGCGAGGAAGTTCAGTACGACCCTTCTGCTGCCAAAGAGTCCTCGCTGCCTATCCATAAAAGGGGTCGTTAACCCGATGAGAAGAATCTTTGGTTGCAAGTTCCGTTTCTTGTTAATTGGTTTTCTATTCTTGGATTGTAGTTACGCCCAACACGTTACCAAGTGGGCGTTGCCCGAAGGTGCAAAAGCCCGGCTAGGCAAGAGTTTTATTTCTGGCAATATCGCTTACTCTCCGGACGGGAGTCGGCTCGCGGCCGCAAGTAGCCTCGGAATCTGGCTCTATGACGCGGCGACAGGTACCGTGATTACCTTACTCAAGGGGCATTCGACTGTAGTTGGTTGCGTCGCATTTTCTCCCGATGGCGATATGCTTGCCAGTGCAGGGATTTGGCCCGATTATACGATTCGCTTGTGGAATGCCAATACCGGAGAACACTTGCGCATACTTAAGGGGCATACTGGAGCGGTTGAATCCATTGTGTTCTCCCCTGACGGACTGAAGCTCGCAAGTGGAAGCTACGATCAGACGATTCGTTTATGGGACGTCCGCGCGGATGAAGACTTACAAATATTTGCGGGCCATACGAGCGAAGTAACCCTAGTCGCATTTTCTCCAGATGGACATCTGCTTGCCAGTGTTGAATATGGTGACACGGGAATTCACTTATGGAATGTTTCTACCGGAAAATACGTCCGAACTCTTGAGGGGCACACTAGCCATGTAACCTCATTGACATTTTCGCCTAACGGTGCCATGCTTGCCAGTGGGGGCGAGCTGAAAGACGCCACGGTTCGTTTGTGGAATGCAAACAATGGAGAACACCTGCGAACCCTAAAGGGGATCGGGGAATGGGTGACATGCGTTGCTTTCTCGCCCGATGGGTTCACGGTTGCCGGTGGTGGCAGTGATGAAGAGATTCGTTTATGGAACGCGAATACCGGAGAACATCTGCAGGTTCTTTCATTGCACGGGCATGCTGTCCGTTCTGTTGCATTCTCGCCCGACGGTTTCACGCTTGCCAGTGCAGGCCAATGGACGGACCATGTGGTTCAGTTATGGGATATTCGCACTGGGGAACACTTACAGACTATTGGAGAGACCACAGATCGGGGCCATACAAACCGTGTCAATTCCGTCGCGTATTCGCCAGATGGACTAACCCTTGCCAGCGGAGGAACAGACCACACAATCCGTTTATGGGATTTAAGTTCTGGGAAGGAGTCGCAGGTTCTCAGGGGACATAGATCCTGGGTCAATGCTGTAGTATTCTCCCCCGATGGATTGGTGCTCGCCAGCGGAGGCGAGGACGAGACGCTTCGCTTTTGGGACGCGCGTACTGGTGAACAGTGCATGGTCACAAGTGCTCAAGGCAAAATCGGGGCTGTCGCGTTTTCTCCTGACGGATTAACGCTTGCGAGTGCCGGACGGGAAGAAACAATTCGACTCTGGGATGCACGCACCGGGAAACATCTGCAAACGCTTTGGGGACACTCCAGTTATGTTAGTTCCGTCGCTTTTTCTCCGGACGGTCTCTTGATCGCCAGCGGAAGTTCGGATGGGACAGTGCGTATCTGGAATGCGCACAATGGAGAACATCATCGGACTCTTCAGTCAGGTGCGTCCGGTGTTTACTGTATGGCATTCTCGCCCAATGGATTCACGATTGCCGATGGGAGCGTAGGTATCATTCGCTTATGGGATCTCCGCACAGGGGAGTACCTCCGAACTCTTGAGGGACATAAACGTCGCGTGATCAATTGCCTTGCGTTTTCGCCCGACGGATTAACACTTGCCAGTGCGGGTAACGATAGAACAGTTCGTTTATGGGATGCACAAACTGGTAAAAACTTAAGGATTTTCTGTGGACATACCTGGCGAGTCAGGTCGGTGGCATATTCGCCAGATGGGCTGACACTTGCAAGTGGCAGTCGTGATTGCACGATTATTTTGTGGGACTTGACGCGTGAATCGGAAGTAATCGAATTGGGAGAGTGAATGCCTGAATTTAGTGTTGGATACTGACCTACGCCATATAGTTGGGCTGCGTACGGGACGTGAACTCATGACAACAAGAAGCTCAACACCAGCCCGTTTTTGGATGCTATTTCAAGATTGCCATCTTCCGTTTGGCAACAAAGTCGCCTGCCAAAATCTGATAGAAATATATTCCGCTTGTAATTGGCTCGCCCACTTCATTCCTACCGTCCCAATACGCTGCGTTTGATAGTGTAACGTATTCTCCAGCTTTTTGATGCCCCATATCAAGTTGGCGAACCAACGATCCGCGCGTGTCAAAGATTTGGATGGTCACCAGCGTATCTGATTCAATCTCGTAAGGTATCCATGTTTCAGGATTGAACGGATTCGGGAAGTTCTGTCCGAGTCGGTTGATGTAAAGTGGAATAGAATTTTTTGCCACGCTCGGCGGTTTGCGGAATACAGTGTAATCCTCTACTGACAGTTCGAAGAGGTGTTCGTTAGCCTTGAAGATGCGTAGGTCGTGGCGGTCTGTGACATACACGGCGTCACCGACCACAGCCAAGTCGGACGGGAACCGTAACGCGGCTTGAAAGTTCGGGCGCGAAACCAGATTGCGGTCTCGTACATCCACAATCTGCACCCGTTCTTGGTCTAGCAGAAAGAGGTAGTCACCACGAATCTGTGCGGCGATCGGCAGCGCGTCGGTTAGATATTCGGCTATGGAGTCAGGACGCCGAGGGTTGCTCAAGTCTATGATTTGTACGCCTGCTAACGTGTCCAACAGATAGCCCCGATTTCCAACGACAGTTATATTTGTCGCGTTCCCCTGTGATTCGTAACTTCCGATTGCTCGGGGATTGGCAGGGTTCTCCACGTCGAAGATTTGTAACCCTCCGTTGAGAGCCGCCACGTATCCGACTTTGTCGACGACTGCTATTCGATAAGCACTTCCCGGCATAGAGCGCCGGGCGACGACGCGGCTGTTCATCGGTTCGCGACTATCGATTACGATCAAATCATCCGCGCACAAGTATACATACCCTTCGTTGACTTCGACTCCCCAAGCGGGCGCGGTGGTCCGAATGTGTGAAACCGTTCTTGAGTCGTCAGGGTTGCCGATGTCCATGACAATCAAACCTCTTTCTCCCGCGGCAACGTAAGCATGCCCATTTTCAACCCGAACATCCACTGCCGTGCCCTTAAGCGGTATGCGATGCCTAAAAACGGCGTCGAACGCACTCTCAAATTCGAGTATCTTTATCCCGCCCGTCCCACATGCAATGTAGGCAATTCGATTGCCCTCCTCGGTGTGCAGAACGTCCATACCGTGTGCCTCGCCGGATGCATCGTAACGATGCAACCACTGTGGGCGATTGGGTATGCTGAGGTCAATCACTTGTAGACCGCGATTTCCGTCAGCGACGTATCCGAACGTTTCATTCACATCGGATTTGAATAGATTCACGCCCATCGCGTCTCCCGATGTTGGTTGAATCGCCACAGTTCGCGGCTGATGACGATTTCGGACATCAATCACATAAAGACCCGATTGGAGGTCGGTGAGATAAACGTATCCTTCGAGAAACTTAACACTTGTTCCAAACCCGGGGGTTTGAATGCTTGAGATTTCCTTCGGTTTAAGGCGATCACGCACGTCAACAATCCGCATATCGCCCGAAGCGAGGTAAGCGTATCCATCTACGACCTCGAAATCAAGGGCGAGTGTGTCAACAATGCCCGCAAACGCCGGTATATTTATGAATTCGAAGTCGAGAATCTGAAATCCCTGATTATCATCGCTAAAATAAACCGTGTCGCCATCTACCTCTATATCCAAAGCGAATCCGCTTGTTTGCAAGGAACCAATTGGCTGTGGATTTGGATGATTGTGAATCTCATCAAGCTCGTAGATTTGTAGTCCCTTTTTTATGTCTAGTGCGTATGCCTTCTCGTTCGCAATCTTGATACGGCGAGCGTTCTCGAAAGTTCCGATAGTCTTAACCAGCTTTGGATCATCCGGTCGCCGTACGTCAATGAGAGTTACACCCGCCGCACCGTCCGCAATGTAAGATGTTTCGCCATTTATTGCGATTCCTTGCGCGTTTCCCGGGGTTGCAATCTTGCCCACCAATTGCGGCTGTCTTGGGGTCTCTAGATTGAAAATCTCCAATCCCCAGTCGCTCACTGCGTAAACCAGTCCTTCACTGATAATCAGATCTTGGTAATAGCTTGATAAATGCACTTGTGATACCGGCTCAAGTTTGAAATCTACATATGTCCGTTTGTGGCTAGGTTGGGACCGATTACCGAGTGCGTGAGTAGTTGCTTTGGGGAACGCAATTGATGAATCCAGTTGGCGCGGGGGACCAACAACGATTCCGGACTTACCATCTGAAGTGGCGGCGTAACGAAACGACTGCGCAGCGGTGGAGGTTACCATCAGAACAACTCGGTCCCGCGGATTCAGGTCGTTTAACTCTATGCGTCCGTTGTTATCCTCATCAAAAACTATAGAGTGGACGGAAGCGGCGCCGCGGCTCGGCAAAAGAGCAAGTTGCGCATGTAAGTTGCCATCGGCGCTGCCATCCAAACTGATTTCAATCCAGATCGGTAAGTTACGGAATACGATGTACCGCGCCCCCCAGTTCTCTACTTCGGCGGAGCGGATAGTCGGATAGGTTGATACCTCTTGGACAGGAGCCACAATCCGTCGGTTCCGCATGTTTCTGTAACCTAATGATTTTCCGCGCGAGAGGTTGTTAACAAAATTCGCGAGCGCCCAATTTTGAAAAACTTCGGCGAAACGCTCTGATCTACCCAATGATGTTAACGTTGCGTCAATGCCACGTATGCCGAGGAGATCCTGCCGAGCGAACTCACGAATAAACCTTTCGCCGCCATGCTGTTCAAACAGATATAGCAGAAGTGTAAATGACGCACCATAATATGTATCAAACGTATTCCCCGAGGTCAGCGATATTCTAGGGTCTTCAAAGTAGCCGTCGATGAAGATACCGTGGACATTTCTGTAAATTGCCCATTCGATGAACGACGCAATCCCCTCCTCAATCCAACGTTCATCAGACGTTCCTCCGTTCTGATACCAGTTGACAAGATGTGCGAATTCATGGGCTAAACTGTTATAAAACGTGAATCGCGATCGTTCTCTAAACTGGAAAATGTCCATATAGACCATTTCTCGGTGGTTGCTGTTGAGTGCGGTTGGATCTTGGTCTGCCGACGAAAAATATCCGCCGAATTCCTTACCTGAGTTATTTGCGCCAACGTCGTGCATTAGCACAGTGACTCTAGTGTCGAGATCCAGGCCCGGCCGCCATTCGAATCCGATCCAACGATGAACTAGCGGATAGATTCGAGAATCAAATTCGGCGACAATCTCGCGCGCTTGGGCGGCGGTCATCATGTGTTGAAACGCGGTTTCGATATAGAGATAGATGTTTTCGCCGATGGCGAGACAAGTACCTTCCACTTGCTGCTGCGGAATATGCGTGTAGAATTGTTCAGTTTTGCCTACGTGAACTTCGGGAGCACGCGCGGCGGGGAAGTGCGGATGCTGCGGCGCTTCAGCAACGGGATGTCGCGAAATCTCCTCGCGCCAGAGGGTCGGGGTGCCGCAACCCCAATGGGCATCGACGGATGAATCCGGTTCACCGAGTTCAGCGTATGTTAGATTGGCGATGGCATAAAAGAAACAGAGCAACAGATTGCGATACATCAGTTTTACCTCCGCCCTTGCGAAATTGATGCGATGTCAGAAGTTGGAACGGGTAGGCGTTGTCGGTTCAATGCTGAACACACTGCGGTGCAGAATCTACAGAGTCGGAGCGAAGATTCCATGCTGCGGTATCGGGATGACTCTGTCCTAGGTTACATTTGGTTGTCTCTCGGAATTTGGGATATTACTACAACACTGTGCGGATGTCAATTTCAGAGGTGTTGAATATCAGGGGAATAGCATCTAATTATAAGACATCTTCCCCAAATTATGTCAGTCGTTTCGGGCTTTTTTCACAGCGTTGAGTGACCAAAAGAGCAGATGTATATTCAAGAAATTGGGGAAATGTACCTATCTGCTCGTTTAGCTGCTCGTCAACTCTCTTCCCCGCTCCGAGCCTCTGTGTATTGTGATTTAATTGACGCAAGCCGTTACCTGTCGGGATCTCTATCGCCCTCCCTGTACGGTCGGTTGATCCCGCGCTGAGGCCTTGTGAGTTAATTCGAAAAAGCTTTAAACACACCGTTCCGCTGGATTGAAAGGTCAATCACTTCAATTTTTGCTTTAAATCGATGGGCTATCAATCGGCAGCAACTTGGGTTAATTAGGAAAGATGTCTATAGATGATAATTCATCACGGTAATACGTGCGATTTATGTTGGGTTTCACTCAAAATTTGGAACGTTCAGGCAAAGTGGACACTCGACAACTCCTCTGAGATCAGCGATTATTTATGAATTTCCGCTCAACGCAACCTTCGGCCGAATGCGAATGTCAATTTTAGACATGTTGAATGGCGTATTGAGGACCTCAATATTCTGCGGTGCGACGGTGTTATAAACGTGCTAGAAGTAGAGTGAACGGAGCCCCGATTTCAAAGAGCCGAACACTTAATTGACATCCGAGAAAGATAAAGAAATTGATCTTTGCCAAAAAATCGAATATACTTAATAACCGACTTCAACGCGTTGAGTTTTGGGATTCATTCAACATGAACGATAGCAGACCCACTTTTGTTTGCAGACGGGTTACGAATAATCCAGAGACAAATTGCGCAATATCATTATCGAAGTAAAACTCGTTGGGATTCTACTAAGTACCTGATGAATCAACAGAAACTTCAGCACGCCGTCCTCTTTGTGCTATTCACACTTTCACTTTTTTACGCCTCCAACTTGTTGGCTGCCCCGCCCCTTCCACACACGTATTACGGCAAAGACTACCCAAACAAATCCGATTATATCTCATTCCTCCAGAATTTTCCGAGCTACGCGAAGTTGCATTGGAAAAGTAACTACCGCGGGGACCCGACGATTGGGTATTTCGGGAGCGGCGCCCACGACCACAACCAAATGCGATCTCACGCGAACTTTATTTTTGTGTGTGCGCTTCTCAAAGCAGACGAGAATTACGATTCGTCCATCTCCGGAATTGACCGAGATTGGCTTCTTACTCAAACACGAGCGGCCCTCCGCTATCTAACGGAGACGCATGTCACCGGGACTAAAGTCTGTGTAGATGGCCGGAAGTGGGGAAAACAACCGGATCAGTGGATAGCGCCATGGGTAATTTCCAAAGCGGTAGCAGGAGCACGCTTGATTTGGGAGGATTTGACTTTGGGCGAACGGAATGCTATTCGTCGCGTCGTGATTCACGAAGCAAATTATCAGCTAAAGCAGCGCGCCGCCTCCCGAGCGTATGGAGATACGCACGCCGAATTCAATGCCATTAATTCCGAAGTTTTGGCTTGGGCTGCTAGTCTATATCCGACTCATCCGAACGCAAGAAACTGGTTGTTAAAGTCGCAAGAGATGTTCATGAACACGTTTTCGGTGGCTCAGGACAGAAGAGACCCGACCGTTGTTGATGGCAGACGTGTAAATGAATGGGTCTATACGGTTAATGTTCATCCGGATTTCACGCTTGAGGGACACGGTGGTTACAATTTTGATTACATTGCAGTTCCTATGCATTCTCTTGCTTGGGCGTATTACGCATTTGTTAGCAACGGTCAGCCCGTACCCCAATCACTGTTTCATCATGTGTTAGATGTTTGGAATGGTCTCAAGAAAACCCATCTCTATTCGGGTCGATTTGCCTACTTACAAGGCAAAGATTGGGCTAGGCACGTCTATGGACCTTACTTTATCGTACCCATGTTGGCATTGCTTCAAAATGAGTTTCGCGATGCCGATGCTCGATTCATTGAGCAACTTCGCTTCGGGGCGTTTCAATGGGAACAACAACGGAGCAGCAGGGGAAGCGTTTTCAGTAGGAGGTTCGGGCATCAGCGCAGCGGTTGGTCAGTAATTTATGAAACCGATTGTTACGCTAACTTGGGATTAGCGTACCTGCTTCACCATTTCGCGCCTCTCATTCGCGCGGAAAGCTCTTATGACTTTCAAGAAAAGGTCAAAGGCAACTTTTATAGCCGGTACTGCGACTTTCTGTATGCCCGCAATAAGGATGTGTTTGCGTCATTTAGTTGGAAACATTTGTCCAGACGCTATCCGATGGCTTTGTTTGTTCCGGCAGACGACTATATGTCAGAATGGGCAGATGCCAATCTGATTGGAAATCTGGTGATAGGTAACACGGATACGGCTCGAACGACCATACGTCATAACAATCGACTGACAAAAGATGGATTCGTTACCACCGGGCACATTCAAGAAGGAAGATCTAAGATTGGTTACGGAGTAGATCACTACATTAGTTTTGCCGCGCTGCCGACAAACAAGATGGCTGTAATGATGGAACTCTTGGTGGCAAAGAGGCCGATTCATGTAGTAGAGCAGTCAGGATTATCGTATTACTTGCCAAACGATATTTTTAACAACGGCGCGAGACAGGTATATTGGCGTTCAGGAAACGTACGCTTGCGAGGTACCAGAGGAGTGAGTACAGATCCCGTAACCATGGATTCCAATTGGGTGAATATAGACAATAAACTTGGAATCATCAGTGTACCGGATAACGGCCAATTTCAAATCTTTGCCGGAAAAAGGAATATCTGGAACGGGCAGATCAGCGATCGAATTGACTATGCGACCGGTTCGAGACGACGGGGATATAATCAGAATGATGTTATCCGATCTCAGGGCTATTTTCTTCTCAATGCCGATTTTCCATCGACGCGAAAGATTGCGGCGACTGAAGTTCACTGGCTTAAGACGGACGACGATTTCGTCAAGGCGGTCACATTCAGAGACGGGGGTTCAAATCGAATAATTGTCGCAAATTTTCGGCGAACTCCATTAGATACGACAATTCAATTGCATACCGGTGAAAGGGTGGAAGCGCGAGTAAAGGGACTTAGTACGGTGATTTTAGGCGAAATTGCCGGAACCGAAGTCACGCACCCCAAGGATGATGGAAAGATGGTGCTAGTGCCGGCAGGCGAGTTCATCATGGGAACAAGCCAATCACAACTTGAGCGAATCGTTCAGGGGCGAAAAGACGCCAACGCACTCAGGGAAATCTTTACACATGAACAGCCGCAGCACAGAGTTCATCTCAACTCGTTTTACATTGACAAGTACGAGGTCACAAATAAGCAATTCAAGAAATTCGTCGATGCCACCGGATACGTCACGGATGCCGAGAATCAGGGATGGGGATATTTGTGGGACGGATCGAATAATTGGCCGCGGCCGAGAGGAGCGTCCTGGCTCGCACCGCATGGCCGCGGCAGTTCAATTCGGCGCAAGGACAATCATCCAGTGGTTCAAGTCAGTTACAATGACGCATTGGCGTACCTCGAATGGGCGGGGAAACGGTTACCGACGGAAGCTGAGTGGGAAAAGGCTGCCCGGGGCGTAGATGGCCGCTTATATCCGTGGGGGAATCAATGGGATCCAACCCGCCTCAACTCATGGGAGGCCGGACCACACAGAACGACGCCAGTCGGAGGTTATCCCAAGGGTGTCAGTCCTTACGGCGCATACGACATGGCAGGAAATGTTTGGGAGTGGGTGTTCGATTGGTATCACCCGAGATACTACCACACTTCGCGTAAGTGGTCGAATCCAAGGGGACCAGCGACAGGAAAACATCGCGTGTTACGGGGAGCTTGTTGGTTGAATCAAAAACATGTTACACGGTGCGCTCATCGAGACAATTACGTGACTGTTCCCGATTTTCGAATTCACTTGGGCGGGTTTCGAGGGGCGGTGTCCGCAAATCGATTTGAAGGCGAATCAAGATTTCGAAGTCTTGAAGACGTGAATTCGGACGGTGCAGTTGATATTCTTGATTTTATTATCGTGGCTAGTGAATTCGGTGAGACGTCGCCGAGTCAAGCCGCACAGGATGTCAACTTTGACGGGGTGGTGGACGTTTCAGATTTGGTACTCGTTGCTTCGCACCTTGGCTCAGACACCTCACTGTCATCTGCTCCGGGTATCACGGCGCATTTTTCTGAACAGCGACTTTCCAACATGCGCGAGGCGCTCAATAGTTTAGAGACCCTCCCGGATCCATCGCCTGAGGTAATAATTGCACGAGAATTTCTCAGGAGTTGGCTGGGAAGCACGCCAGTTATTGTCCGAGAAACGAAGCTGTTGTCCAACTATCCTAATCCCTTTAATCCAGAAACTTGGATTCCCTTTCAGCTCGCGGTTGATGCCGATGTTCAGATAGCGATCTATGACATTTCGGGCACTCTGGTGCGTCGATTAGAATTAGGACATCAGAAAGCAGGGACTTATGAACTAAAATCCACGGCGGCGCATTGGGATGGAAAGTCGGCTAACGGAGAACCGGTCTCAAGTGGTTTGTATTTTTATCAACTACGGGCGGGCGACTTCACTTCGGTGAAGCGCATGGCAGTAATTAAGTAGACCGAGGTATTGAGTGGTATTCTTGATAGGTGTTTAATGGATGTGAGGAGTTCCCGACCTGGATACGGGATTTCTATCTTACGCATTAGCTATCAGGAAACTTCTTTCGCCTTAACTATCCGTTTAGTTGGTTGGTCGCTATCAACATCTCAATCGCACTGGGATCTCTATCGCCATCGCTAATCGCTCAGTTGACCTATTCGTTCGTTTGATCTTCATTGATCGTGCGTCTGATTTTCCTTGATATCCAACCAGTTGATGTGATTCGGTTCACGGCACACGGCGTGTGCCTTTTACTTTGACTCGCAATGCGATTTATGAGGGGGCGCCCAGTGTGCAACTTGCAGGAGGCTATGTTGGCGCCGCTTCGCGTCAAACTCACTAGATTTCGCTTACTCTATCCATTAATATTCCTCGTTTGCTTTAACATACCGGCTTGGGCAGAACCGATTGTCCGCACGGTCTATGCCGACTCGGCGAGCCTAGTCGTCGAGTTCAAGTTGCCCGAGCTGCGGTTTAGCGAAGAGAATATTGATGGACAAACCTATTCCCAAGTATCCTTTAATGGCGCTCAACACACGCTGAAGGTTGGATATCCCAAACTTCCTACGCATTCACAGCTAATCGGCATACCGGTTGGTGAGATTCCTCAAGCCACCATTATCAACTCCCGGTTTGAGCCACGCACTACCAAGAAAATCCTGCCCGTTCAGTCCGATGTTGTTCACCAACCTGAAGATTCACCTGTCCCCTCCACGGTTCGATATGTGCCAAACACGAATTTCTATCGCCAGAATCGTTTCTATCCCACACATTTGGTAGAGGTCGTTCCGGTGGGATTTATCCGAGATCAGCGAGTAGCGCAACTTCAGATTCATCCCATTCAATATAATCCCCAGTTGTCGAAACTCAAAATCTTTCGGGAATTACAGATTCGAATTGATTTCAATCAATCGGCGTCCTCCCATTCTCAAGCGTTTACCGCCTACCAGCCATCAAGAGCGTTTGAGGACCTGTTTCAAACGAGGCTGCTCAATTATAACCAAGCCAAGGCATGGCGATTGGTACGACAGTCACAGGCCAAACAGGCCTCCGCGTTTGCACAAGGAAATACGCAACAACGATTCAAACTCTCGATTTCTGAAACGGGTATGTATCGCGTCTCATATTCGAGGCTAGCGCGAGCCGGCGCAAATACAATGCAGATCGATTTAGACACAGTAAAGATCGAGAATAACGGACGAGCGGTCGGTGCATTTATAGCTGATGAGGATAACGACGGTAGGTTTGAACCCGGTGATTCTATTATCTTCTATGGCCAAGACATTGTTGGAAATAAATTTACCGATACAAATGTATATTGGCTCTCATGGAATGATGGTCTTGGGAGTTCGCGCATAGGAAATCAAGACGCCCAACTAAAAACACGCAGTGCACAAACTCCAACCGCATTCCTGAAGACAGAACGCTTTGAAAAGGACATCTTCCATAATTCTTTGGAGGCTGGGGACTCCAGTTTAGAAGACGCAGATCACTACTTTTGGACTAGTATAAAGGCAGGAGACAGCAAGCGGTTTTCCATTGATATCCCGGGCGCCATCCCTCGCATTTTAATCAATCGTCCCGCAACGATCCGTGTTAGACTTCAAGGCGCATCCCTATTTACTCATAGAGCAAGTATACTTCTCAACAACAAATGGATTGCGAGAACTCAAGACTGGAGAAGGCAGGACGATCTCTTGACGATTCATGATTTCCAACAGCGTCAGTTTCTCGTACATGATACGACCAATACGTTAACGGTGATTGCTGAAGATGATCCTCGATTGTCTACGGTCAACGTCGAGTTTTACGTTGATTGGTTTGAATTGGATTATTGGCATGGTTTCAAAGCGCTTTCCGGAGCGCTAGAGTTTAACTCCAACACCGAACCTGAATCTAGCGGAATTGTGCGATATCGTGTCGAAAATCTACGCACCGACGAAATTGATATCTATAAGATTCACGACGGCAGCATCCAATCTAAACTCGTGAACGGGAGAATCAGCCGCACATCCAACAATGATTTTCAAATCACATTCGAGGATACGGTGACTCGGGCATCAAGTTATTTTGCTCTTGATAACCGTGCTTATCTGAGTGTCACTAGAATTGTGCAGGCTAAGCCGGAGACACTCAGAGACCCCGCCAATCAAGCCGATTACATTGTAATCAGCCACAAAGACTTTATTGAAAGCATACAACCACTGGTCGAATTTCGGCGTTCTCAGGGGAATTCTGTTATGGTTGTGGACATTGACGACGTGTATGAGCAGTTCAATCACGGGATCATTAGCCCGTTTGCAATCCGACACTTTCTCCGCTACACCTATACAAGTTGGCTACAACCGGCTCCTTCCTATGTCCTGCTCGTTGGGGATGCCCACTACGATTATAAGAAAGCCACTGTCGAATTTTGGCGACTGGCCAACCAATCCTTTAGGCTTCCTCCCATCTATGTCCCAACAATCCACGGATGGGCACCGGTGAGTGGTGAAACTGCCATGGATCACCGATTTGTTACGGTGAGTGGCGATGACACACTTCCAGACATGTTTATTGGCCGACTATCCGTACAGTATTCACACGAGCTCGACACAATGGTGAAAAAACTCATTGATTATGAAGAGAATCCAAAACCTGGCGTATGGCAGCGTACGATTGCCCAAGTTTCAGACGATGAAAAGAGTAACAGTATTGACTGGATTTTCGAAGCGAGTCGTGATCGTCTCATCAAGGATTTCATTCCAATTGGTTATGAAACACGCGAAATATATCTAAGAAGAATAGAGAGTCCCGAACGTACAAACGGGTTAATTCTTCAGGCTATCAATGACGGTCTGCTTGTTCTCGAATACGCAGGGCACGGCGGGTCAGAAACATGGGCAGACGAAGGTATTTTTCGCATTGAGAATATTCCTGGCTTAAAGAACGAACACCTTCCTTTTGTAGTGACGACAACCTGTCTCAATGGGCAATTTGACAGACCTCTCGCGTTCGGCGTGCGCAGTTTGAGTGAAGAATTCATGATGGGTAGCGAAGGAGCGATTGGCACGTTGAGTGCCACACGTCTCACTTTTGCCACCGCCAATGCCGTGTTTGATGAGGATCTATTCAACTCCATATTCAGCGTGAAACCATCAACCCTCGGCGCTATAACTGCCGATGCAAAAATCCAGTTTATTGGAAGCGCGATAAGCAATAACAAACTGAGCTGGATTCCAGGAGCCGAACAGTACACACTCTTCGGGGATCCGGCGACGCGGTTGGCACTACCGGATCTGGAGATTAAAGTCGAATTAGATGACTCTGTGTTGAATTCTAGCAAGCAATTGGTTGTTAAGCAGAATTCAGTTGGACGCAACGGGATTGCCTTAGCCACGGGTAAGAATAGATTCCTAAAAGCGACTGACTTTAGTGTAGACCGGCTGTCGGCGTCGGTGTTATACGCAAACAGTTTTGACGAAGATCCGTACAACGATCTGTCCATGCGACAGGACAATCTCAATGTTTGGAAAGGCGACTTTGGCACCATTCGCTTTGATGTGCCGCTTGGTGTGACCGCTGGACGCGGGATTGTCCGACTTTTCGCAAGCGATGGCGAGCACACGGCTATAGGCGGCGCAGAGTTTTGGACGGACCAGCCGATATTTCATGACGTGCGCGAAGAATTGGACACAGAAGAAGCCAATGCTCTTAATCTCCAAGTGCAAATTGTGGGTGATACGGGACGAGCCGGCATCAAGTCCGTCGAAGCGGTTTGGAACGATACCGTTGAATACAAGACGCATATCACGCCCATGGTTCCCGATCCGCAATATTCGGTTCCCGTAATTAACGGAGGGCAGTGGTGGCGACTACAATCCCCAATTCCACTTCCACAGGCTGATCGGTCAGTAATCTACCAGATACTCGCAACGGACCAGGGCAACGATGTTGTTTATTATCCATCGGAAACAGAGCGAAAAACGGTAAAGGTACCGGCGAACGCCAATCTCGCTATTACTCCGAATCCGTTCGACGGCGCGTCTATTCGCTATGTACGTTTGGAGGACGACAACGTGCCCGTCCTGATGGCGGATTTGATTAACGATGGGGGCAATGACGTCCCTGTAGATGTTGAAGTCTGGTTCACTGAGGGGGATCCTGACCAAAATGTGGATTACCAGATTGACCGGGACGCGAAAGTAATCGGGAAGGTAGTGGTGAACACAAATGACTGGGAGCCAGGAGACACCACCCATCAGCAAGTAACCGCTGTTTTAACTTTGGATGAACCACTATCGCGAGGGCACCATGAAATACATGTTTTTGCCGATCCTACACCGCCCGACCGCGCTTCGGAGAATAGGGTTTTCGGAGCACTTGATGAAGTGCGATCCGCGGACAACAGGGGGCATTTTTCCTTTGATGTTAACGAGTTTACATTACAACCGGAAAGTGAACTCACATGCGCCAGTTTAGATCGAGTATTCGAAGCTTTTTTCACAGTTGGTTCATTGAAACCAACAACGCTATCCGTTGATGCCCTTGAGGCTCCAGTCTCCTCGCAGCCGGACCTAATGATCGTACCTATTCCCCGGCCGGCAAGTGTGCAAAACACACTCATTCGTCAAGACGCCGGTACCTTTCAGGCTTATGAAATTAACCTGCCTTCAACAGTTACACAACTTGATCTTCCCGTTGAAGTTAGATTTCGATTTGAAAGCGATTACCTTAATGACCAACTTAGCTTGCAATCTCGTGACGCCATGAGTGACATGGGTATCTATACTTGGCGGAAACAGACAAAGACTTGGAAGCGGATGCCATCAACAATCCACTTTCAGGAAAACGGGAATCTTTTGAAGGAGAGATTTCTAACGCCGGCACATAATAGGAACAGAAATCTATACGAGTTGCGGAATTCAGAGATTCGAATTGATCCAGAGCGCACTCCCTTAGGCGAGTGGATTGTCCTCTTTGTAGATTCGGAACACTATATAGTTCTACTACGTCAAACGGACAGTAGTGTCATCGATCAGGTGGGTAGGTTTGGGAAGCCGGGTCAGATTTTCGGTCATCACGACTTTGGAATTCAGCTAGAAATCAAGAGGGTGCAGGAGGTCGATATTAGCCGATCGTTTGAATTCGGGGACGTCCTAACTTTTCACACCAAATTGGATCGGTTTGACCGCTTACACGTGTCCGAGCGTAGGAATAGTAACCGCGGTAACGGGATCCCGGAAGTTAATTTGTCGATTGAATCAGAGGACAAGTTCCGATTTGGAGACTGGTTGATTCTCTTTAGAGACGACCGGACATTTGAGATTCATGAGAACTCAGACCTTTCTGATGGTATTGTGAACGAGGAAATGCTAATCGGATCGGTTGATGAACCTCTATTCATCAGTGATCCCGGCATCGAAGTACTGATTACATCTGGTGCCGATCCGTTTGCGTATGGCGACAAATTTAAGTTCAGGGCCACCACGGTCGGCACGGTATCCGCCGAGGTGTCCGAACTCAATCCGTTCGCACTGATGGCAAATTCAGACACAGGCGCACCCAAGCTAAAGTTGTGGGTTGATGGCGAACCGTTACAATCCGGAAGTGCCATTTCATCTCGTCCACAAATCTCGGTTATTCTTGAAGACTTGAACGGAATCGATATGGACGCCTTCCGGTTTGTCGTAAGCAAGAATGGAGGTCCAATTAAGGAAATCAGCGAATTCACAATTACTAATCCGGAACAAGTTTCTCCCGTCACGATTGTCTACGCACCTGTTCTTTCCGTAGGCCGATATCTCCATCGACTCTGGGCAAAAGATTTGAACGGGAATGAGTTTGGATACGATGGCGGATATAGCGAGTTCATTCTCTTTGTGGAGGATCCACCTGATTTAGAACCGCCGGAAGTCGAAATTCGCTTAAATGAGGAAATGTTAACGGATGGGTTGATTATGCATGAGCAGCCGAAGATTGAGGTCGGAATAGTCGATGACTACGGACTAGATTCTTCCACCATACAACTCTCGTTTGGCAAAGCGGACGACGAATTTAACCCGCTTCCTCGCGAGGCATACGACTTGGTATTTGATGAAACGCTACCCGAAGAAGGTACTATTGTATATGCACCGAGTCTGGCTAACGGTGACTACCGAATTCAAATCTTCGCCAGTGACACGAGTGGAAACACCCACGAAGGAGAGGTACTTCGATTTCAGATTGACGAAACCGTGGAGATTAAAGAGGTATGGAACGTTCCCAATCCAATGCGTACCGGCACCTTTTTTACCTACAATTTCGTACAGAGCCCGGAGCAGGTTACCATCAAGATATATTCTATCGCCGGCAGGCTAGTTCGCACCATTGCCGACGCGTCAGCCCGACGGGGTTACAATGAGACATTTTGGGATGGGCGCGACGAAGATGGGGACCGTTTAGCTAACGGTACTTACTTTTACAAGGTTAGCGTGGAGTCGGATAATCGGGAAATCGAAAGGATTGGTAGACTTGCAATCTTGCGCTGATAAATCAGGAGGTACACACTGGAACTAACGTGGTTCATTTTCTAAGAAGATATGGTAAGAATTGATAGTTGACTTCGTCTGAACCTGAGATTCATCGGAATACATTGAATGTCGGCGTTTAGTGACAGTAGAAGTCCAAACGTCATCGGACGTGAGGTGCAAACCGCCTAGTGTCGAGAGGGAAAGGGGTTCAACAGTGAAGGTTTTACCATAATTGCTTGGCGAAAAGACTGTTAGCGGTTTATTTTCGAAAAAAATATGGTTAGTGTTGGGTGCCGGTGCGGTTAGAAAGAGATCTCTATCAGGAATTACTATCGCACTCCTTGTTCAGTCGTTTGATCGCTCTCAATTCGGTCACTATATCGCACCTCCCGGCGTGGTAGAACGGGTCTATTTTTCCAATCTCATAAGCACTAAAAACTTAGAGAATGAACAAGTTAGCGTATCATCTCTATCAGTTTTCAATAGATGTCAAACCAGCGTCACAAACCGCATGTCGTCTTAAACATGGCGATGAGTCTTGATGGTAAGATTTCAACTCGTGATGGCACGGGGCCTCGCTTTACGGGCAGCGCCGACAAAGTCCGACTGAGAGAGATTCGAACTCGCGCGGATGCTATCCTTGTGGGCGCAGGAACAATTGTTGCGGACGATCCGACGTTCACGGAAGACGGAATCTACAAAGACGAGCGTGTTCAACGCGGCCTGTCACCCCAGCCAATCAAAGTGGTTGTTAGCGGAACCGGGAGCGTGCCGGAATCGGCTCTCATGTTCCAGCCAAACGGCGCACCAGCGCTCGTCTTTACTACGGAGCGCGTCCCCGCAAATCGACTAAGAATCTTGAAGAGTGTGGCAGATGCCGTACACATAGTGGGCGACGACGGAGTTGATTTTACACAAATCGTTGAAATCCTGGCGCGGACGTATGGCGTGAAGAGTTTGCTGATTGAAGGGGGAGGGCACGTCAACTTCGCTATGTTTCGCGCACACCTCATCGACGAGGTCTATCTCACCTTGTCTCCACGAATAATTGGTGGACGTGATGTTCCAACGCCTGTTGGGGGAGAAGGATTCAACTTTGGCGACTTAATCGATCTTGAATTATTGGATCATCACGTTGTCAACAACGAAATTTTTCTCCACTATCGTGTCGTTAATAACAATCCAGAAAACACCTAATGTTGTGCACACTAGGATAACACTCTATTTTGTGTGCAATTTTGTACGACCTATAAATACCGCTGAATGTAAGCAAAGCTGTTAGGATCGAGTTTTCGATAGTCCGGAAGATCGTATCGATTGCCTCGAACATCTGTCACGAAAATCCGTGCCGGTGGGACTTGCTTGATATTTTGATGCAATCCTTGGACAGAAAAGGTGGTTCTCCCCCTCAAAGTCTCCGTTTCCCATTCATGAACGCCGAATCGCTCTTTAACACGGAGGATCTTGGTGATGACGGGCGTGAAATATCTCTTGTCCAGTTCCTCACGGACGATTTTGCGGCTTTCGAAGTTTAGCTCCGAAGGGTCTACGACAATGCCAATCTCTACGTCATCTCCAACGCCGAACGAAATGTAGTGTTCAGGGTCGCTGAGAGGTAGGATTCGTCGGAAAGATACGCGCGGATAACATACCTCATCCTGGATTTCTAGGCGCGGAGCGCCCATCGGCGAACGAAACAACAATACCCTATCAGGGTTTAAGTATTTCGGCGTAAAGTCATCGTCGTCAAAATCAAACCTAATCTCCGATTTTGATCCTTCGCTTGGAACGGCTTTTTGTTCATCCTGTTTTTCACGGTCCATGGTCTACTCCAAAATCTATTCAATTAACAGCTTAACGCTCGACCAATTGAGCTGCGGAGCGGATTTCAGAAGCCTCTCGTTGCGTTTCAACAAGCTTGTAGTATATCCCTTTCTTTTCCATTAATTCTTCGTGTGAACCACATTCAACACCTCGTCCCTTTTCAATGACGAATAACCGATCCGCGCTGCGTAAGGTTGAGAGGCGATGGGCAATAGCGAAGGTCGTTCGATTTTGGACGAGTCGGTCTATTGCCTGTTGAATTTTCTTCTCCGTCTGTACGTCAACCGATGAGGTTGCTTCGTCCAGAATCAGGATGCGCGGATTGTGCAGGATCGCCCGTGCAATTGAAATACGTTGACGTTCGCCTCCCGAAAGTTGCCCTCCTCGCTCGCCGACTTCCGCGTCATAACCGTCGGGAAACTTCACGATAAATTCGTGCGCGTTTGCGGCCTTCGCCGCAGCGATGATTTCTTCCATTGTTGCATCCGGTTTTGCATAGGAGATGTTTTCCGCAATGCTGCCGCTAAAGAGAAATGGTTCCTGAAGGACAACCCCAATCTGGCACCGTAAATCTTCAAGCTGAATCTTTGTGATATCTTCTCCATCGATGTAAATTCCTCCGGAATCAGGGGCATAGAATCGGCAAACCAGATTAATCAGAGTTGACTTACCTGCGCCGGAATGTCCAACCAATCCAATCATTTCACCGCTCTTCACATGAAGATTGATATCCTGCAATACGGGCTTATGTGAATCGTAGCCGAAGGTCATGTTGCGAAATTCGACTTCCCCCTTCAGCTCCGGCATTGAAACGAGTGTACCATCGTCATGCTGCTCCGGTTGGGAATCAATGACCTCAAAAATTCGCTCGGCGGCAGTCATCGCTCTTGACGCCCAATTGATTACCGGGCTTATGTGCCGAAGGGGACCGTAGAACATTGCGAGGTATGCGTGAAAGGCAAATAGAGTGCCCAGTGTCATGTCACCTGCAATCACCTGAAGTCCACCGGCATACCACGCGATAAGCGTCCCGAACTGTACTGTAAACATCAGCGGAGGATAATAGGTTGCCCAGACCGTTTCTGCATGAGTGTCGAAATACCTAGCGTCCTCGTTCGCGCTCGAGAACCTACCAATCTCTCCCGTTTGTTGGCCAAACGCTCTCACAACACGGATACCCGATATTGAATCGTTTACGATGTCGTATAACTTGGATCGCCGCCGCCAGGCGCGGTGCCATAGATGATGTACCTTCTTCCAAAACCACCCGGCGCCAATGACAATTAGTGGGATAGGGATTAGGATGAAACAGGCCAACCGCCAGTTCATCAAGAAAAGCATGATTCCAATTCCAAAGATCATCAACACATCGACAGCAACAAATTGAAGAAACTCGAGCAAGAACCATTGGACACGCTGACTGTCTTCGGTGATGTGGGAAATGACCGTCCCTGTTTTGCGTTTGTCGAAGAACCGGATGGCGAGACTGTGCAGTCGATTGTACACTTGGTCCCGGATATCCGCCGTCAATCTTAGCGTCAGCCACGCACTCAATCGTCCGAGAAAGACCTCAATGAGCGACGTTATGATTTGAACTATCAGGAGACATCCCACCGCAATGGCTAAAGCGACCGAAGCTATTCGGATCTGGCGAAACTGCTGACCCAGCCACGTTTCCGACTCGATATGCACCGCTCTAGCGGCATCGTTCAATTCCAATACATCATCGATAAGAATTCGAGAAAAATATGGCGGCACTATTGAAATCGACATAGAACCAAGTACCATGAGGATTACCATGGCTGCTGCCAGCTTGTACGGTTTAAGATATATCAGGATTCTCAACAGCACGCGCCGTTTCTTAGTGCACGCGGGACACGGCGAGAACTCATCGCGGAGCGGTAAACCACATATTTGGCAGAATTTCTTTTCTTCTTTATAGTCCCAAACTGGTGCTTCGTCTCGCTTCCCTTGGCGATGTTCGATTTCTTCACTCAGGAACTGTGCAATGTACCCGAGCTTCGGCGCAAGTCCGTTGGAATATCGGAGGAAGTCAACGGCGTCCGCCTCTTTCTCCAGAACAAGGATGCCGCCATCAACAACCGCTTCTGCCCGTATGCCGGTTACCTCTTTGTACGGGACACGATGCAGGATATTTCCTGTTGCGTCGAGCGCCAGCACGTCCATCTCTGTCAGCACAAACCAGTTGTCGCCAAAGGATCCGTCAGGCTCGACATCGGTTCTTGCGGCGAAACGAATGGTTGGGATGTCAATCCCTTCGTTCCGAAGGGCTTCCTCAATTACCTTGGATAGAGTGTCTAACGTCGGTGTTCTGTCATCTGTAGTTGACATTAACGTATCCAGTGACAAGAAATGAACTTGGAAATCAGGTCGAAATTGACTTTGCCATCAGCCTTGGGATATGAGGTACGACAGCACTGATATTCCATTGAAAATGGGTACAATACTCCAGCACACTGTCTTAATTCCGATTCTTTCATTATTCCACAGAATCGGATGCACTTTTCGCGAGTCTTGCTCGATTATGTAGTGATTGGGGAAATGACAGATGTTGACCGCCTCGATGTAAGATTACCGTCCGATTGAGGAGTTGATTAACCAACTTGGAAAGCGTTTTAGCGGTATGGGGCAAGTCAATCTCGCTGGCGGGACAGCTATGGATTGTGAAGAATTTCAACTAAGAATAATAAATTTAGGACTAGACCGTTCGATCTGTAGCAACGCAGTTTGCCGCATATCTTTTGTAGGAGCGAGTTTTACTTGTGATAGTAAGTCGCGACCGGGAGGAGGATCTCTATCGCACTAACTATTCGTTCGCTTGATCTCCTACAGGTAGTCGGTTTGACGTAACAATCTAAATTTTTCAAATTGAGTAACATACAATCAATATATGCGTGAAATTGGATTCATATGATTTTAGCGATTCGCGTTAGTTGTCATCCTCACGTTCGCTGAGTAATTCACCGCGTGCTAGACGCTCCGCATTTTCCGTTGACCAGAGTATTCCCTTCATCAGTTTTTGCGCCGTGATGTATCGAGTAGCAGCCAAAAGGTGCATTCGCTTTTCCATCGGATCAGTCGACAAGTCGTAGTGTCGAAACGCAACCTCTAGCACTTGGAACATGTGAAGTTCTGCATCCTCACGAAGCAAGATGTGCGCCAGTGTGCGTCGAAGTTTGCTTACATCATGCCCTTCCTCAAGGTACTGGCCGACGAGGATCTCAGCCTCATAGACCTTTTGAAAGTCTGCGAACTCCTGAAGGCGTTCCAACATTTTGTCCACAGAGACGAATTCTTCGTCGAGTCGCTGTCCTAGTGTCGGGATGCGGGCCGCAGGCATGTTTAACCAGCGTAAGTACGCGAGGAAGACTGCACCGTGGAAGATACCTCTTAGCAGCTTTTTGCTTGGAGCATAGTGGAAGGCGCAGTAGAGCGCATGGGCGTATGAATAGATATTCGCCACATCGTGCCAATCGCCCTCGTTCTTCAGGTGGAAACGCGCTGTGCGAATAGCAGACGCGTAGGTCATCGCACGGCAAATCTCGACGGGATTTACGCCTGCACGTAACGTTCGCTCGATTTCTTCGACAATTGGTTCGAACTCGCCGCCAAGCATTGTCTGCGCAAACTCCGACGTGTCAAGAGAGGTGTTGTTTGATTGATTCTCGGTCCATATATCATCTAACCGCTCAAATATCGGTTCCAAGACAGGCACTGCGTCCGCCCAACGCGATGTCTCCTCGTGTCGTGTCCGACTTACGAGATCGACGACGATTGGACGCAGCATTTCCTGAGCGCCCTCCCATTGGACATAATCCAACGCCTCGAACATTTTGTTCGCAAAATCAAGTGCGTGGCCATCCCCTGTAAAGTAGAAGTCGGTTGCTGCCGTAAACACAAAATCGGCAATCACCGATTTGTCATAGCCACGATCTCGAAGAGTTAACAAAATGCGTTCTGCCGCCCCGGCATGACGCTTATCGACAAAGTACCGAAACCATCGCATCAACGTGTCGAGATCGTGTTCTTCGTCTGTGCTCGGGAACGGTGCGCGGTAGGGACGTGAACTTCCCGTTGTTCGTCTACTTATCTGGGCAAGTCCGTGTACCAGAAATAGATTGTGATCGTGGTCGCCTACTTCATCCCATAGGTTGGCTGCTAGTGTCAGTATGGTAACACCGGACGACCAACCGTCGCTGCTCTTGTTCGCGCCGTAGTATAGACCCTGTTGAATAATCTCTTGCGGAGATGCTCCCGCATCGTTAAGCGCCGTGACTGCCTTTGCAATAAAGAACGAACTTCGGTCTTTAAGCCCACGCTCAAGCGCCCTTTTCCCTCGGTCTATCACGCGACGTTTTGCCGCTTCTTTCTCCCCGCGCGCCAGTCCGACGTATAGATTGCCGTCGTCTCGCAACTCAACGGGGAAAGCCTTCAAGTCGTCACCCGACGCCAGAAAACACCCGCCAGATTTTAGGTCGAATTCCCAGTGGTGCCAATGACAGATTAGCACACCATCTCTGATGCTACCTTCCGACATCGGATAACCCATGTGCGGACAACGGTTGTCAACAGCATAAAATTTGCCCCCGTACCGGAAAACGGCAAGGTGTGTACCATTCACATGAAACGGTTTGCCTTCACCTTGTTCGAATGTTTCTGCGGCGCACAGTTTGTGAAACACGAGATTGGCTTGATCTACATGGTCAGTTGACGGATCCTCTATATGGATCGAACCTGGAACGGTTTGTGTTGGTACGACAGTTGAAGCCATGACTCGAACCTCCTTGTCGTGCTGCGGTTGACTATTGTTTCACAGGCACCGCCCCGTGCAATAAGGGGTATAAAATGTTTCTGCGATAGACGCTTTACTAAAATTTGCTTAGATGCTGCGAGAGTTTTCGGTTAGCGGGTTTGATTGCTACAAGTGGTTGTTGATGTTCAAGCAGATCTATCTTTGACACAGACCTACCTGGAGAACCAAATTTATGCCTCTACTTTCGCGTAAACCGGCGAGTTGACATCAACTAAAATGTCGTCTCCCTCTACTTTTACGGGATAAGTTGCAATGCATGTCTGACCCGGCCAAACGCATTTCCCGGTTTTTACATCAAATTCCCACATGTGGAGTGGGCAGGTAATCACACTATCACTCAGGAATCCGTAACTCAAGACTCCTCCGAGATGCGGGCAAATGTTGTTCATCGCATGATAGTCACCGGCGACGTTATAGATTCCGACAAATACACCTTCAACCCTGACACCAATGCTGCGGCCCGCCTGAATCTCATCAGTTTTTGCCGCCTTCACAAATTGACCCATACTACAGTTTCCTTTCCGTTAATGCCGATGCCCCCCTCCTTGAGGAGTGTATCACGATTTTCCCACATTTCTCAACAAAATTCTGGATTTCTACCGGGGAAGTCACATCAAACTTTAGGGCTCCTTCAAGCATTTACAGACTTGTAGGACTTTCTGTTCAACATGTCACACCATTTCAAAAAAATTCATGCGCATTAACAGCGACAATTAAGCCTTTTCGATGAGGGAGCAAGGAGATCCCTACAGCATGATTAGCTATAAGGAGTGGAGATTGTAATTCAAGGGAGGACAGAGAAAGGACACACAACTCAAGTATGCGGCAGGTTTAGTCCTGGAAGGGGAGGTTTTGGCCGGTGGTTACAACACGTGCTGCGAATTGTTCAAACGGATTCCTGAAGTTTCCCATGATTCCCCAATACCTTGATTAAAGTGCGCGCGAGTTTCTCGGGATCATGACGAATCACGTTCAGTTGCACTCCATTCTCAACTACGACAGTGTCGCGAATGAGATCGGCTTCGACAACATGTCCTTCCTTAAAATTGTCACGTTCTAAATCGTAAAGCACCTGAACTTTCGTCGTGTCAGCCATCTGTTCCCGAGTTTCATCGGATATTTGAGAAATGTAGTTTGTCAGACTCATAACCAGATCTGTGGGACGGACCTTGTTGTCTTCAAGCAGTGAGAGCCCTTCCTCGGCACGCGATTGAATCCTTGTCAGGAGCTCTGATAGTTCTTTCTGAACATACCTTTTAATCAGTTCGTCCGGTGCCGGTTGGTTGTTCACGACAATGTAGTCCAGTGAAACATCTGCGTGATCGTAGATTGCCCGGACATGGTCAGTCACGGAATACCCGTCCGTCTCTCCAGGTTGAGTCATAACGTTGCAGATGTAGATTTTCATGGCATCCGAAGCCTGAATTGCATCTACAATACCATTGACAACAAGATTGGGCATAATGCTGGTATATAGGCTGCCGGGACCGATGATTATCACATCAGCATTTCCTATGGTTTCGATTGCCTCCTTATGGGCGACACATTGATAGGCATCTAACGATGAGTGCTGATGGGTCTTCCCGTTGTCGCGCGGTGCGAGGAATACTCGTCGAATCGGTTCACGGTTCCGACGATTTGGAATCTGCGATTCCCCTCGGACCACGTCACCGTCCGCCAACTCCGCGCATAGCATTGTATAGTCCAAACTCACGGGGATGATTCTTCCGCGTACGGCGAGGAGTTCCGAGGCCGCCTGAATCGCTTTCGGAAAACTGCCTTCACTCAGTTCGGTCAATGCAATCAAGAGTAGATTTCCGACTGTATGTCCGCCCAAGTCCCCGTTGCTGGAAAAACGGTACTCAAATAACCGTGCCAGCAATTCGTCCGCGTCGGAAAGTGAATATAGTAACTTTCGGGTATCTCCCGGGGGAAGTACATCGAATTCTTCTATCAGTCTTCCGGTACTACCGCCGTCATCAAAGACAGAAACAACAGCGGCGAGCTTGTTCATGTCAATGAGTTCGCACCGGTCATGTTTTGCGCTCGTATACTTCTTAATACCGCTTAGCAAGGACGACAAACCGGTTCCGCCGCCGATGCATGCTAGTTTCAAGGCATTCTTGTCCGTCATAAATCTCTCCGTAGATTACCAATGACAAATAAATTTAGGGCAAACTCGAACGGCAGTGTAAACGACCGTAGGTATCGCCATCCATCCGGAGGAGCGATCGATTTGTACGCTTCACCTATATTTGTTTAACATATGCGTTAATGAGGACAATTTCCGAGTTTACATTCTCCTTTAATTCTTACGTGACATTAATCGCTTCAACGTTTCTACTGTTTCATTGCAGAGTGCTACCGCTCGATCAAAAGTTCGAGCTTCGCTAAATATCCGAATTACCGGCTCGGTGCCCGACTTTCTGATGTTGACCCAGCTGTCTTTCCAGACGCGCTTCACACCGTCCGTTAGGTCGAGTGACATTCCGTCTTCCGCTGCCAGTTGTCTTTTTTTCGCGTAGAACTCAGCGGCACGCTTTACTGCCGCATCAGACACCGATTGTGAAGGACTCTCCAGCTTCTTCTGACACATTGAATAACTTGGCACTGATTTAACCAACGATGAAATTCTCGTATTAGATTCAGCGAGTTGATGGACGATGGCGGCGATAGAAGCGAGGCCATCCGTCGTATATTGGATTTCAGGGAAAACCACCCCTCCAGTACCCTCGCCACCTATGACAGCGCCGGTTTCTCGCATTTTTTCAACGACATAGCCTACACCAACGGGTGTGCGGTGAACTTGAGCACGATATCGATCTGCAATGTCGTCAATCATGAGACTCGTGGAGACCGTGCTAACCACATCGCCACTCTTTTTGTTAAGAATAAAATCGGCAGCAAGCGCGAACGTGTACTCGCTACTCAGCGGCGAACCGTCATCAGACACAAGAACGAGGCGATCAGCGTCTCCGTCATGCGCAAACCCGATGTCTGCGCCGGCCGCATGGACGGTTTCGCACAGTCGATCAAGCGCGTCCAGGGTCGGTTCTGCGGAGCGTGGAAAGTGGCCGTCCGGCACACAGTTGACTTCAACTACTTGGCACCCAAGCTGCCTAAGCAATTTTGGGCTTGCGATGCTACCCGCGCCGTTACCACAATCGATTGCAACACGAAGAGCCCGTTCACGCACCGACTCAAGGTTTATCCAGTCGCAATCCAGAATCTTTTCTATATGCCGCTTGACAGCGCCTTGATAGGTTTCTACCGTGCCTTGTTGGCTCCATGTGGCAAGATGGAAATCCTTGTAACGGTAGATTTCCATGAATTGCTCTCGCTCATCCCGAGTCAACAATTGACCTGATTCGAGCGCAAATTCCAAGCCGTTCCATTCTGCGGGGTTGTGACTTGCAGTGATGGCGATACTGGCGCTTGCCTTTAATTCTTTCGCCATCATCAGGATTGTTGGCGTGGGACACATTCCGACATCAATCACCCTACAACCGGTCGCAATGAGTCCTGCAAGAATCGAATGGCGAGCCATTTCACCGGATACGCGCGAATCCCTACCAACTACTACAGTTTTGGAACGAACGGTGCCGCTCCCCTTGTCGTTTTCTTGTTGACACATTGATGTGTTAACCATAGTGCCAAAAGCGCTAGCAAACTGTGTCAACATAGCCGCATCCAGAGACTTGCCAACGATACCACGAATACCTGACACACTGACGATTGGAGCGTCCATAAATTAAAATCTAAACTGTATCGCGGCGAAACCCCTTGACAAAACCAAGCCTTGATACCATGAAGAGGCAACATAGTCCGAGTAAAACTTGAAAACCGCAGACGGCATACCATTTGGGATAAAAATACAGGTAGGACGGGAGCGGGGTCAATTCGTACAGATGCGGCATTCTGAAAATATCAATATCAAGTATCTGGCACACTGCGACTAGCGGGTTGATGTACAAGAAAACCGGAATAACTGAAAAACGACCAAGTACCGTTAAAGCGCCAAGGTATCGATTCGGCAGCGACAACATGAAAACGCCGCCTATCATCAGCAGTGAAGCGGCGTATGCAAACTGAACGGCATGAATCTCGTTGCAAAAAAAACGCCAGCCCAATACTCCGATAAGCGAACTCGAAAATATGCTTGCAAGAAGCACTCCGTAATAGGATAGCAGCGCCGCAAACGACACATCGCGACCGGATTCGTTGTAAAGCACTATTACCACAGTTGAGACGAACAGGAAGAAGATGAGGGTAACTTGGCTACCCACGACAATAGGGCCAATCGTGGCTGTAGGGCGTATCCGGCTCAGTACCACGAGCTCATCTGATGAGGAAATACTAAATTGATTGGCGAGTGCGCGGCTTGAAAAGTAGGGTGACACGATCAGGACCAAGAGAACTTGCGACAGAAACATCGTATCTAAACTGTCGCGAAACTCAAAATGCGACAAGAGTTGATTAATCATCAATAAAAGAAGGGCGAGTGTTACAACAGGAAGGAAGACACGCCGCATCGTCCATTGATTCACCAATTGATTTGGTCTGCCAGTATAGCGACTGTTGTGCTCTGGTGCTTGCAAGCGCATCAGTGTATTTAATTCGGGAACAAACGTTAAGCAAAACGGCTCGCTTCTAATTTTCTCCGAAATGCTGCTGCAACATACTTTGAATCTCCAAGACAATCCGCTCAATAGCGTAGAGATTCGGATTGATTTCTAATGCCCGCTGAAAAGCGTCCAACGCAGCCGAAAGGTCTCCCAGTTTCAAATAGCATTGCCCCATTCCTGCGAATGCGCCAAAATGAAAAGGATTGAGTTCAATTGTCCTTTTGCAATCTTCGACTGATTTGCTGAGTTCGTCACTCATGAAGTATGCAATTGCGCGCTGATTGTATCCCTCAGCATAGTTAGCGGCAATCCGAATGACCTCCGAGAATACTCGAACCGCCTCATCGTAACGTCGTTTCTTGATATGGTTTACGCCCTTTTGCATCATGGCGTCAATTGACTCATCGTCAGACCGAAACCAGATCGACCACAGTGCCTGTTCAGCATTGGCGCGCGTCCCCGGATCTTCATGCGTGAGTGCAGTAACCAAAGACGGTATGGCGTCTTCGTTAGCAATTTCACCGAGGGCATACGCCGCAGCTCGACATGTGAGAGGTTTTTGGTTTTCCAAAGAATCTATAAGCGTTTCCTGGGGGTATTTTTCCGCTAGGCTACTCTTCAGCGCATGCTTCTGATCCGGACACTGATGCATTAACCTAGCTAGTTCGGAGAATCCATTTTGCTCTGGCATATTTAATCCTTAAATCTTACGGGTCAACAGCGCACGACCCGTGTTGACCTAACACTCATTAATTTAATCAATCCGAAATCGTGATGGAATCATACCACACCTTCGCATTCTGCTCAAGTGAAAAGAATGAAACGTGTTTGAAAACCCGAGACACAACTTGAAGAACCGGATTAGTGAATTCCACCGGAGGTTTGAGTTAAGTGTGTGATGTCGGCAGCGCGTATGGGGATGGTAAGAAAAGTCCACCGTAAATAGATAGATGCGCTTGCAGAACGTCTGCGTGTCAGATATAATGCTTGAAGTCGGATGGGTTTAGGAGACATGTGGAGAGCCGAACCTGCCGGGACAATCGCAGCATCATAAATTTAGGAATCCGAGGGCAATCCGGCGGATCGTGTGTTACGATTGAAGGGTACAGCAACTGAAAAAAGCACGCATGTATACATTTGAACCGTTGAACTCTCAGTGTGAGGAATTGTGGGATGATGTCTTAAATCAGTGCCCGAGAAGCAATGCATTTCACTCAACGGCCTGGAGAGCCGCCCTCGACCAAGCGTTTGCGCAACTGTCACCAATGTACTACTTGATTAAAGAGAATAGTACCTTGATTGGCGGGCTTCCTGCATTCGTATTCAAACCAATTCCCGGCGTCAAGATGTTACATTCAATGCCATGGAATCTGTTCGGCGGTTTCCAACTCATCGCCGGTGCAGAGGTGGATATCAAAGCGTTAATTGAATCGACGGATGAAAAGCTCGCGGAATCGGTACTCGATCAGAGAATTTGCGAGGCGTTATTTACGCTTTCGCCCGTCCAAACCGCGGAATATGGACACCGGTTCACCGGAATCGGTTACCAAAAACACAGGAAGCTATTCACGCATCTTCTCAAAACGTCGGACGACTACGATGTGCTATGGAAAGCGTATAACAAGCGGGTTCGAGGGGCAGTGCGGAAGGCGGAAAAAGCAGGTGTGAGCGTTGCTGACGCGAATACCGACGCTGAGTTGGAATCGTTTTATCGACTGTACCTTACAACGGTCAAGCGATTGGGCGGCACGCCCAAGCCACAATCTCTAATTCAGTTTCTCTATCGAAGTCGAATTGGGAAATTGGCAATCGCAAAGCGCGATGGGGTTGTCATTGCCGGATTGTTGTATCTTCATTTCAACAGAACTGTAACGCTATGGTGCGAAGCGTCCGACCCGAATTGTTTAGAACATCGTCCGAACAACGCCATCTTCCACTACATCATTCAGTGGGCTTGCGCACGAGGCTATGAGTGGGTGGATTTTGGGGCCTCTCCGCCCGAACATCACGGTCTGATTGCTCACAAAGAGCAGTACAAAGCGAAGAGGTTTGACTTCTGCAGCTACATAAAGATTCATTCGCCTTTGAGACGGAGCGTTTGGCGCACAGCAGAACCTTCGCTTCGCAAATTATACACGTGGATTCAACACGCGCGGCGAAGAGGTTAGCTTAAACAAGCGCGAAATTTGGCGGTATGAATTCGACAATCTATTCCCGGGTTGTACCGTAGATGGCGACCACGATTCCCACGGTGAGGTCTTGTGTATCATACCGCGGGCACAAGTACGGTAAGCCCGCGTTCGACGAGTTCCACCGTAGCCGGGGTGAAACCTACCTTCTCGCCATCCGCGTAGAGAAGGGTTGGGGGTTCAGTCTGGATAGTCAGCGATTTTGTACGATGGATACTGACTGCTGGATGGGAAGTGTGTCCGCCCCAAAACAGTTTTACAAGCATGCACAGTACCGTTGGTCGGGATACCGGTTTAATGATGCAAACATCGAGCAAACCGTCGTTCATGACGGCGTCAGGCACAATCCTGAAACCGCCCCCATAATGGGGTGTAATCCCGGAGGCCGCCAAGAGAATATCGCCCTCATACACGCCGAAGTCACCTTCAATTCGGGCCGCAGGGGTGTTATATGAAAAGAGTGTTGTAATTGCGGTGTACACGTAGGTTGCCGTGCCAGAGAAGGGAACATTTGCTTCTGAAGCCCGTCGACTCACTTCGGCATCGTACCCACACGTGACTATCGTATCAAAATACACGTCTCCAATCCTGCCAACGTCAATTTCAGAGGGTTTGCCGTTCAGCAATACTTGGATTGCCTGTTCCGGGTTTATCGGAATCTTAAGCGCCCTAGCAAAGTCGTTACCCCTTCCACACGGTATCAGTCCCAATACGATATGTCGTTTTGCCGCGACCGCGTTGACAATTTCGTGCATTGTGCCATCACCGCCACATGCAATCAGCCACCGACATCCGTTCTGAATGGCTTCTTGTGCCAGACGATGCGCATCGCCTCGACGGGTTGTCAGGGCTAGTCTGCCCCTTCGTCCATTGGTTGTGAGTCGCTTATGTGCATTCTCGGCGATTTCCCGGCTCTTGCCTTTACCGGAGATTGGGTTCGCAATGATTAGAAAGTCTTCAGAGATGGATGTTTCAATCCGGTTTTCCATGATCATTTTGGTGCAGTTGGTGATTGAGGTTTGGTTGCTGGCGACTCGTGGGATGTGACTGTCAAGAAATGATAATAGCAGACTTCCTCAAAGGCGTCAATCCGATATGAAACTTGAATACTAGAATCTTGACACGGGAGGTGTCGGACACGTATAATTCGTAGAGGTCTACAGCGAGAGTCCTCAAGGAGGAATGATGTATAGCACTTCAATAAACGCGGTCGTCCTAACTTTAACTACAATTGTGTTACTCACTGTTCATGCAGATTCGGAGGAAGAGTTAATGAAGGAATTCAAATCACTGCAGATTGGCATGGCAGCGCCTGACTTCACGTTAAAGGATGAAGATGGCGTTGAACGCAACCTGCGCGATTATCTCGGTAACAAGAACGTCGTATTGGCGTTTTATCCCAAGGATTTTACTGGTGGCTGAACAACGGAGTTACGCTCGCTCCGGGATGAGTTGAGCCGGATTGAAGATGCTGACACCGTGGTGCTTGGAATTAGTGTCGATGATGTGCAATCTCATAAAAAATTTCAAGAGGCCGAGAGGTTTGGTTTTTCGCTGCTTGCAGACACTGAATTTGCGGTGAGCAAAATTTATAGCGGGATAATGGAACAGTTCAACGCCTCTAATCGCGTCACGTTCATTATCGACAAAGCCGGATATATCAGAGTCATTGACGAGAACGTTGACGTTGCGAATCATGGCGCAGATGTAGTCAAGTTTGTTGAGGAACACGTGTCCGTTGAACTGGATGTCGGTCAACCTGCACCGGACTTCATCGCAGTCGACCAAGATGGCGAGAGATATCAACTCAGTCAGTTCAAAGGGAAGCGGAGCGTTGTATTAGCGTTTTATCCCAAGGATTTTACGGGTGGCTGAACGGCAGAGGTTTGCTCGCTCCGTGATGAGTCGAGCGCTTTTTCCATGCATGATGCCCAAGTTTTCGGGATCAGCGTCCAAGATGCCGAGTCACATAAGAAATTCGTGGGGGAGCATGATCTGAACTTCCCGCTGCTTGTGGACACGGGGCGTAACCTAAGCTTGCTTTTCGGTGCTGCAGATAGCCCAAGCGACCTTAGCAAGCGCATTACCATCGTTGTTGACAAAGCGGGAAAGATTTCCAAGATTGACAACAAGGTCAATGCAAAAACGCACGGGAAGGATCTGGTTGACTTCTTTAAGGGAATGTAGCACATGCCTGTACGTGGCTAGTGATTATTCACAGCCATAAAACCGTAAGACGGGAAATGAATAGGAAATTGTGTTGCACGGCATCTTCTATAGGATTGGCTATCGCACAGGATCTACTGTCGCCTTCGTTAACCACTCAGTTGATCGTTGTACACTCGCCCGATCTCTTACAGTAGTTCTATCGGGACGATTCACAAAGCTGATATCGCCAGCAAGTATGCGCAATTTTGCTTGTGTTTAACTATAGTCTTCCAGGGAAAGGCAAGGCATGGGATGGGAGATGCGTCCAATTGATGATGAGGACGACCAATATGAGGCGTGGACGAAACCTATGGGGCGTACGCTCGGATTCGACCTTAGTCTGGAACTACCGATGACCCGGCACCATTTTGAGATTGACCGTACGTTGGGGGTATTCGACAAGAGAGAAATCGTCGCGACGATTCACGCTTTTTCCTTGGATATTCGAGTACCGGGGAATGTTTTACCGATGGCAGGAGTGAGTCATGTATGCGTGCAGGCGACTCATCGACGACGCGGAATCATGACGGCAATGATGGAGCGACAGTTTCAAGACATCCATGATCGTGGGGAGCCGATTGCCGGGCTGGGTGCGTCGGAAAGTATCATTTACGGGCGCTACGGGTACGGCATCGGGTCGCATCGCGAGGACTGGACAGTTATCAGGGAACACACAGCGTTCAATCGACCTATCGAATCCAAATGACAAACCAGATATGTAAAGACTTGCGAGATGAGGAGCAGATTTCCGGCAGTCTTCGAGCGTACCGGGGCAAACAGACCTGGCTGGGTGCGCCGTCCCGACTATGTGTGGGATTACATCGCCAGTGATTTCGAATTCCGACGAGACGGCTGCAGCACCAACTATTATGTCGTTTATGAGGAGGGCGACAACGTTGATGGTTATGTAATCTACCGGACAATTGGCGACACCCTAAGGGTGGTCGGACTTATGGCGACAGCTCGCGACGCTTATGCGTCCTTATGGCAATTTTGCTTCGGTGTCGATCTCAAATCCTCCATAGTCGCTCCGAATCGTCCGGTGGATGACCCTTTGATGTGGATGATGGCTGACCCCCGCCGTTTGCAACGATTAACCAGAGATGCAAAATGGCTGCGGTTGGTGGATGCGCAGGTAGCTTTATCGAGCCGGTGTTACACTCAGAGCGGCTCTTTGGTGATTGAATTACACGACGCGTTCTGCCCATGGAATGAAGGCTGTTATGAGGTGGTTGGCGGTCCGGCTGGTGCGGAATGTCGACGTTCACGCAAATCGCCGGACCTTGTGTTGACCGCCTCCGAATTGGCTGCGACCTATATGGGCGGTGTAAAGTTCTCAACGCTTGCGCGCGCCGGGCGCATTGAGGAACGGAAGCATGGTGCCCTAGGGTGTGCCGATACTATGTTCTCCTACCACTTCAAGCCGTGGTGTCCGATGGGATGGTAACACCATCTCTCAAAGATTCAAGTGCATTGATTACGTGAATCGGATAGAGAGACTTATAAGGAGAAGAAATGGAAGACCAGAAATTCGAGCTAACCGAACAACAGATGAGTTTCTTTCGTACTTTTGGCTATCTCAGTTTCCCCGGACTGATGGCTGACCAAATCGAAGAGATTGTGCGTGAGTTCGAGGCTGTTTGGGCAGCGCACGGGGGCGGCCACAACGGCAAGCCGCACGAAGGGAAGGCTCGGTCGTGTATCGTTCCGTTTATAGACCAAAGCGAGGTGCTGTGTACTCTGTTAGATGACCCGCGCATTCTTGGCATTGCTTCTTCAATCTTGGGCGACGACTTCAATTATACGGGCAGCGACGGCAACTTCTACGTAGGGGAGACCGGATGGCATTCAGACGGAGCACGTAAACCGGAGGATCCGATACACATCAAAATCGCTTTCTACCTCGATCCTTTGACGCGTGACACCGGAGCGTTGCGGGTCATTCCGGGCAGTCATCACTTCGGTGATGGGTATGCAGATTCATTGAGCGATCAGATTAGGGATAGTCAAGATCTATGGGGACTGCACGGGCGGGATATACCGGCGGCTGTCTTAGAGACGCAGCCCGGCGACCTTGTTATGTTTAATCATAACACCAAACACGCGGCGTTTGGCGGAGACATTCGGCGACGCATGTTCACCATAAATCTGAGTCAGCGCTATCCGGAGAATAGATTGGAGGACCTGCGTAAGCAGATTGCAACTGCTTCGCGATTTTGGATTGATCGCAAATATGGAGCGAAAATGGTGCGTACAGCCGGTCCTGAACGCATGCGGCACCTGGAGCAGAACATGGCGAACGACGGACATCTGGCGGAACTCTCTCGTCAGGCGCGAGAGCGTATGAACGAACCGTCACGTGGGTGATTAGCGCCCACTATAAGAATAAGGAGAATCCTCCAAGAATAATTGGTAAAGCTAGACACGCGGTGGGCGCCGATGGAGGGCTGTTTTGTATTGACAAAACTGGAATGGAGAATATATACTAAATTCATTAAACGCAGTTGAAATTTAGCAGTGGATTCAGCGACCAAAGGGTAACCATATGGCAACGACGGATGGCAAACCGGGCTTCATTCGGGCAGGTTGGCCCGTGATTGATTGCGACCTCCACAACCGATTACCGTCGCTCGAAATGCTCTACCCCTACTTGGCAGACTACTGGGTAGATCATTGTAGAGATTCCGGTTTCTACGGACCTGACGCAAATGATTATCCGCGCGGTGCACCGACCTCGGTACGACCAGGGATTTCGGAGCCTTCAGAGGACCGACCCGCATCAGATTTGGCTCTCCTGCGCGAGCATGCCTTAGACGCCTGGGAAGTGGAGTGCGGTATACTTACCTGCGCATATCGCGTGCAGAGCGTGCACAATGAGGATCTGGCGGCAGCGCTTGCCTCCGCTGTCAATGATTGGCAGATTGAACATTGGCTTGAGCCTGAGCCGCGGCTTAAGGCTTCTCTGATTGTACCGAGCCAAAATCCGGAGTTGGCGGCGCGCGAGATCGATCGGTTAGGCGATCACCCCGGTTTTATCCAGGTAATGTTACCGGTACGGTCGCAGGCGCCTTACGGCAACAGACGCTATCATCCCATATACGCCGCCGCTGGTCGGCATGATCTGGTGATCGGCATCCATTATGGCGGTGCGCCCGGTCTGCCACCCACTTCAGTGGGCTGGCCCTCAACGTACCTGGAAGAATATGCCGGTATGTCACAGGTGTTTCAAGCGCAAGTTCTCAGTTTGGTGTCGGAAGGGGCTTTTGACCAGTTCCCCGATTTGCGCGTGGCGTTGATTGAAGGCGGTTTCACATGGATGCCGTCACTGATGTGGCGGTTTGACAAGGATTGGCGCGGTTTGCGACGATTGACGCCGTGGGTCAAACGATTACCATCCGAGTATATCCGTGAACATATTCGTCTGACACTCCAGCCAATTGATGCGCCTCCAACCGCGGAGCAGTTGCTTCAAATAATCGGGCAACTGGATTCGGACGACCTACTGATGTTCTCAACCGACTACCCTCATTGGCATTTTGATTCCGCCGAGGAGGCGTTTCCTTCAAAGCTGCCCAAGGCATTGGCACGCAAGATTTTGTCCGAGAATGCAAGGGCGTTTTATCGGCTTTGAGGGAATGCGTTATTCAGGAATAGGGCAAACAGGGAATTACGTCGGAACATTGAATATGATTCAGGCACGCAGTATCAAAATATAGTGCCGCCGAGAATGGTCCGTTGGATTGGCGATTCAAGAAAACGGTTACAAGATTTTCCAGAGCCCGTACGGAAAGATATTGGCCACGCGTTGTATCGCGTGCAGATTGGCGAAACTCCATCATCGGCAAAAATGATGATGGACATAGACACTGGTGTTTATGAGATTGTTGATAATTATGACACTGACACTTATCGTGTAATCTATACCGTTAAGATTGGCAGTTGTGTCTATGTATTACACTGTTATCAAAAGAAATCAAGAAGAAGGGATTAGTACACCCAAGAAGGAAATTGATTTGATTAAACGAAGGTTAAAACGGGCGAAGGAAATGGAGATGAAAATGTGAGCAATCAAATCAAGGTAGAAGAGGGCAGCGACAACATCTTCAAAGATTTAGGGTTCCCCGATGACGTTGCAAAGGACGAACTATTGAAAGCGCAACTAGGAGTAGAAATCCTCCGTATTCTAAAGGAATGAAAACTAACGCAGATAGAAGCAGTAACGTTACTCGGAGTAAAACAGACTGAAATATCGCGCCTAAACGACGCCAAGCTTTCCGACTATAGCGTTGAACGGCTGCTGCGGTTTCTTGAGGACCTGAACTGCGAGGTAAGCATACATATATGTGAACCGAAATACGATACAGCACGGGTCATCGCGGTTTGATGAGGTGCATTATGGTTCCGTCCCTCGAAGGACTATCAACAATGAATGAGGAAATCGAGAAAATCCCGAAACTCAAAAAGTGGCTGCGTTGGATGGAGGTTATTCATAACGAAATTTCTGGACTGCTTCGAGATACGAGCATGTTCTGGGAAGTCCAAGACATCATACGTGCAAATCCACCTATACAGAAGCCTAGCGCTTTCTATCGGTATCTGGGCAGAACATACCTTTCTCACGCGCTGGGGGGTTTGCGTCGGCAAATTAAACCGAATAAAGAGAGTATATCCTTAGTGGGATTACTTGAGGAACTCGTTGAGTCTCCTGAGGAATTGTCTTTTAAATACTACTGTTCCATCCTATCTAGGACTTCTACGGGCCAGATGGAGACCATCATCAAAGGTGATTTCAAAAAGTATGCAGATGCTAGCGGGACGTATGTCTGTCCACAGATGGTAAAGGATGATCGGGACAAGCTTAAATCAGCAGTGAGGGTGTGTGAAGGGTATGCTGATAAACGTATTGCCCATTGGGACAAAGGCGAGCCTGAAGATGTACCAACGTTCGGGGAACTTGATGAGTGCATTAAATTGCTTGATAAAACGTATGTAAAATACCACTTGCTGTTTTACGCAGAGGGGATGAGCACGTTAATGCCAACTTATCAATATAACTGGAAGACGGTTTTCCTTGAACCTTGGCTAGCCGCTGTCGCCGGAAGCGCAAGGGGACGCATCCACCTATCTGAAGATTTTGATGATGAATTAGGAGACTTCAGAGAGTATGTGCAGTGAGATACCTACTTGATACCCATACACTGCTCTGGTTTCTCGCTGACGACAAAAAATTGAGTCGCTTTGCGCGACTACTAATCGAAAATTCAAGCAACGATAGATTGCTAAGTACCACTAGTTTGTGGGAAGTAGCAATCAAGGAGAGGATAGGGAAACTAGATTTACTTGAAACGTTTGATCGCTTGTTTCCAGAACAACTACATTTCAATAAGATTGAAATACTACATATCACAATTGATAGCCTCGTAAAGCTAACTACATTACCTTTCCATCCACGACACAGGAATCCACATGACCAACACACAGATCCATTTGACCGCTTGATAATTGCTCAAGCACTCGTTGAAGACCTTCCAATCATTGGGATAGATTCAGATTTTGACGCATACGGCGTAATTCGAGAATGGTCAGATTGAAGCACCCTTATTGGATTACTCCATTCACAGATTCTCGTCGGGTTTGTAAGCAGCTTGCCCGCAAAATTTATACTTCCAACGGAATAGAGTTTATAAGACGTTGCGTTGTTGCACGAAATTCTTTTTTTTGCAGTGATTTGCAGTGATTTGCAGTATATCGCACCCACGCGAGTTGGAGTTTAGCGACATTGAAGAGGGAAATCAAAAGAAGCAAACTTCCAATCATTGATTGTGATGTACATAACACCCTAGCGTCAGACAAGGTGTTGTATCCCTATTTGTCAAAACGATGGCGCAGGCATCACGAGATGCTGGAGACACCTGACAAGGTCGGGGGATATATCGCTCGCGGCATGCCGTACGGCGCCCGTCACGACGCGTGGCCGCCGTCAGGTGAACGTCCCGGCTCCGACCTCGACTTTATGCGGGAACAGTTGCTAGACCGGTGGGACCTCGAGTTCGGAATCCTGAACTGCCTGACTGCCGTGCCCGACATGCCAAATTTGGAGTATGCGGCGGCGTTCGCACGAGCGGTGAACGACTGGCAGATTGATAAGTGGTTGGAGCCTGAACCGAGGCTACGTGCGTCGATCACGGTAGTATGCGATGACGGCGAATTGGCGGCTGAGGAAATTAACCGACTGAGCGACAACCCGGGTTTTGTGCAGGTATTGGCACTTGCGCGCACGATGGAGCCTTTGGGGCGCCGTAAGTATTGGAAGATGTATGAGGCTGCGATAGGCCACGATCTTCCGATTGGCATCCATTTCACGGGCGTTGGAGCGGGGCCAATCACCGCTGTCGGTAAACCTTCACACTACATCGAAGACCATACGGGAATGACGCAGGCATTTCAGACGCAGGTCACGAGTCTGGTGTGCGAAGGCGTTTTCGAGCACTTCCCAACGCTCAAGATTGTTTTGATTGAAGGTGGTTTTGGTTGGTTGCCGCCGCTGATGTGGCGGCTTGACTGCTCTTGGAAGAAATTGAGGAATGAAGTGCCGTATTTGAGACGGTTGCCGTCGGAGCATATTCGTGACCATTTCTGGATTACAACGCAGCCGGTGGAGGAACCGCCCAAGCAGGAGTATTTTCAACAGTTGCTCGCAAACATTGATGCCGACGAAAAGTTGATGTTTGCTACGGACTACCCGCATTGGGACTTCGATTCACCGGAGTACGCCATACCCAAGAACCTATCGCTAGATCTAAGACGAAAAATCATGGCGGAGAATGCCCGGAACTTCTATCGCTTTTGACGACGATAATCTCCCATAATTTCAGAACATCGCTCAAGATGTATTAGCACCCAGAGACCAGATTAATGAGTTGCTCGGTTGAATCTTTTCGCGTTTAAGTTGGCTAATTGAAGGTTAAATCAAGGAGGATAAAACGATGGCGGCGATTAAGGCACACACGAATTCATCGGCAACCCGACGGAAATTGCCCATAATTGATTGTGATATTCACAATGCCATACCTTCGCACAAGGCGCTACACCCGTATATGTCAGAGCGTTCGCGACGGCATCTTGAGATGGTGGGGACTCCCACCCGCAACGGGTCATATATCCCGCGCGGCATGCCGTATGCGGCAAGGAAGGACGCCTGGCCGCCTTCCGGCAAAGCCCCCGGTTCTGATTTGAAATTTATGCAAGATCAGTTGCTTGACTGCTGGAACATCGAATATGGTGTTCTAAACTGTTTAGTCTTCCAAGATATGCGCAACGTGGAATTCAATGCTGCGTTGTCACGCGCGGTTAACGACTGGCAGATTGAGGAATGGATTAAGCCGGACTCAAGGTTGAGAGCATCACTTTTGGTTCCGTTTGAAGACGGTGAACTCGCCGCCGATGAAATTGATCGGCTCGGCGATCACTCGGGGTTTGTGCAAGTCCTTCTTGTCGCTCGTTCGATGGAACCCTTGGGACGCCGACGTTACTGGAAAATTTACGAGGCAGCGGCGCGGCACGACTTACCGATTGGGATTCACTTCGGGGGCATCGGTGCCGGTCCAATCACTTCTGCAGGCAAACCTTCGCACTACATTGAGGATCATGTGGGGATGTGTCAGGTGTTTCAGACCCAAGTAACCAGTCTGGTGTGTGAAGGGGTTTTTGAACACTTTCCTACGCTAAAGGTGGTGCTAATCGAAGGTGGATTCGCTTGGCTGCCGCCTCTGATGTGGAGACTCGACCGCTCTTGGAAAATGCTACGCGAGGAGGTTCCGAATTTGAAACGCTCTCCATCAGAATATATTCGCCAGCATTTCTGGGTAAGCACACAGCCGATGGAAGAACCCCCCAAACAGGAATACTTCCAGCAGTTGCTTAAACATATCAACGCGGATGAGAAATTGATGTTCGCAACCGACTATCCACATTGGGACTTTGATTCTCCAGGTCATGCACTTCCAAATAATCTGAACCCCAATTTGAGACGGCGGATTATGGCTGAGAATGCCCGCGCCCTGTATCAGTTCTAGTTAGATTAAGGGGTGTACTTAATGTCATTCGATGCACAGTACCAAAAGGGTTGGGATACCCAACCCTTACGGATTGAACCGTGACCGCATATCAAATTAGGATGCAACGTACAAAGAAACTATGAATTTTTTGGGATTTACCAATAAATGCGCTTATGGCAAAGCATGTAGTTGCAACTGTTGACGAAATCCCGCCCGGTGGGCGGAAAATTGTGGAGATTGGCGGGAGAGTAGTCGGTGTGTTTAACATTAATGGCGAGTTTTACGCACTTCGCAATAATTGTCCACATACAGGTGGACCGCTTTGTGAGGGGCACCTCACAGGATTCCTGAAGTCTAGCGTGCCGGGGGAATACGAATATGCTCGAAAAGGGGAAATCTTGCGGTGTCCGTGGCACGGTTGGGAGTTTGATGTCAAAACAGGACAATCCTGGTGGAGCCCGGCGAGAAGACGCGCGCGAAAATACAAGGTCAGCGTTGAATCAGGACCGCCCCCGTGCGGCGATAGTGCTGAGATTGAAGGGGTGGCACTTGAGAAAGGACCATACACGGCTGAAACCTATTCCGCCTCGGTCGATGAGAAGTATGTAGTCGTAGAGCTTCCCTAACGACGGAGTGCAGCGTCAATCCGTCCGGCGCAGCGCTGCTCGCTTTTTGATATGGCGATGTCGACATCCCGTCATTTACTTCCTCCCGCGAGAAACAGGGCGCTCGAACGGGCTGGCATATAAGCCGTTCTGAATCAGATTCGCAATTCGGAAGGGAGCTCTTCGGGAACTCTATCGCCTTCGCTTTTCGGTCAGTTGATCCCGTTTAATCGCGCCTACAGTTCCAATAGAATACTGTGGTTGTCAACGAGTTAGCACTCTCATTCCAAAACATAGTTGCATATCCGCTGCGAGATCGGGTGTCGTCATTCATATCGCTTTTTTTTGCCAAAGAACCAGTGAGGAGGTATAGTCAATGAAGGCTGCGGTGTTGTATGATGTCCACACACCTTTGAGAATTGAAGAACTTGACGCACCTGAGGTAACTTACGGTATGGTCGGGGTAAGATTGTGCGCCAGCGGCGTGTGTCATTCCGATTGGCATGTCGTGAAGGGCGATTGGCCGTTTATCAAACTTCCCGTTGTTCTCGGTCATGAGGGAGCGGGCATCGTTGAAGAAGTCGGCGGCGGGGTGACAGGTGTTGCCGTAGGAGACCACGTTATTCTGGCTTGGAGACGGAGCTGCGGTTACTGCGAGATGTGCCAAGAGGGTTTTTCAAATCTTTGTAAGGTTGATCCGGATGCTAGTCGCCGTCCACAATTTAAGGGACGCGAAGAATCCGTGAACAAGTTAGCGGGATTAGGCACGTTTGGCACTTACACCGTCGTGCCACAAGATGTGGTCGTCCCCATACCCAAAGAATATCCTCTAGCACAGGCCGCGTTGATTGGTTGCGGCGTTATGACGGGAGTGGGCGCCGTTATCAATACGGCTAAGGTGCCACCGGGAAAATCAGTCGCCATTTTTGGCTGCGGAGGAGTGGGATTGAATTGTATTCAAGGCGCTGTCTTGGCGAATGCTGAGCCTATCATCGCCGTCGACATTCTCGACAATAAGCTGGAGATGGCGGAACAGTTCGGTGCTACCCACACAATCAATTCGTCCGACGAAGATCCCGTTGAGCGTATAAAAGAGATTACGGGCGGGGCCGGGGCACACTACGCGTTCGAGGCAATTGGTCTAACGGGCAAGCCGTTCTTGCAAACGATTCAGTGTACCCGGCGCCGCGGTGTGACAGTCTTCGTCGGACATGCTCCCGTGAATACCCCTGTCGAGATTGACGCTCGAATATTGATGCTTGAAAAGTCGGTGATTGGCTCCTACTACGGCACGGCGCGCACGCATATAGACTTCAATCGACTGCTTAGCTTGTACCGTGCGGGAAAGCTAAAATTGGATGAATTGGTCACGCGAACCTATCCCCTGGAAGGAATTAACGACGCTTTTGATGCCCTTGCAAGGGGAGAGGTGGCACGGAGTGTGTTGGATTTGTCGCAGTCATAAGGCTACACGTTAGGTTGGCTCAATCAGAAAAACCCAGATAAAGATATTCGATTAATTCTCCGAATGGCTTGAATCCTTGCGCTATGTGGGTTCAAGCCGTTTTTGTTTAGTTCGATTCACCTGATTGTAGTTATTTGCTTTTGTAATTTCAGATGTGCAAGCCAACTGTAAGAACCTGTTTGAAAAGTCATTTGATTCGGTTTCGCATCAAGTAAATGGAAGCGATGTATATCATAGTTTCAGCAGTCTTAGGATAGCGTTCATAATCCAAAGTCAATCGGCGAAACCAACCAAACCAAGAAAATGTGCGCTCAACAATCCATCGTAACGGGACAACTTCAAACCCCTTTTGCCCTAGCGTAGATGCAATCTCCAGTTGACACTGATGAGCAAGATATAACCAATCTTCCAATTCTCCGCGATAGGCGGCATCGGCACACACCAACTGAATTGTTATGTGCCAGCTGAACACTTCTGTCAGTAAATCAATAGCTATCTGATTGTCACTGACATTGGCGTCAGTGACTTTGACCATTAATGGAACACCTGTCGTATCCGTTACCAGATGTCGTTTGCGTCCTTTGACCCTCTTGTGACCATCAAAACCTCGAGATGTCGCTAGTTCGGTTGTCTTAATCGATTGGCTGTCAATGATAGCTGCTGTAGGTGATGGTTCTTTACCACCATCGTAGCGTGTTTGTTCGTGAAGTGCCTGATGAATCAAGAGCCATGTATTGTCGGCTTCCCACTTTCTAAAGTGGTAATAGACGGTTTGCCACGGTGGCATATCGTAGGGTAGCATTCGCCACTGGCAACCGGATTTGACAACATAAAAGATGGCATTGATGATTAAGCACATCTCCCATTTTAGAGGTCTACCTAATGGTTGAGGTGTTGGCAGAAACGCGTACAGTTTCTGCCATTGTGCATCGGTCAAATCACTCGGATAACTCCTACGGTTCATGTTTACTCCTTTCATTGATTCAGAATGAACTGCTCTAATGAGTAAACGTAAACATCAACCGTTCAGGCAACTTTTTTCTTTTTCCAATAGGTTCTCAAGGCATTTACCCCAAAATAGCCTTTCTTTAGGACGGGTTCGGACTTTTCAAACAGGTTCTAAGGACACCCTTCAGGCCACGAATAAAAATCGGGAGTAGGCAAAGATTTCCATCGCGGCTGCTTGCTCCGTTTTTCTATTCACTTAGTTGAGCCCCGCCCCTTCCAGGCTCTTTTGTGCTTGGTGTGTTCTCTTGACATGCGGACACACTATAGTCATTGCAACGAATGATTTCACATCCTTGTGGGCAATATCGTACCACTGTCCCACAATCGGTTGGATTGTGGATTGCGCAAACTGTATGAAGTTTAAAAATCAATTCGATAATTTCTTGGCGAAGCCCGGTGCGGTTAGAAACCGCACCTACCGGGCCTTGGAAATTTGGAATTACCGATTTAAATAATTACAGATGCCGTCATTGTTCATTATCATATAATCATAAAATGTGTAGGTGTGCATATAAATGACTATAAACCCGTTGGAGGGACGCACGAAGCGAAAAGCCCGCGGTTAGGTATATGCCGGCATCTTTAAGGATTGAGTCTCTCGACCCGATGGGCGAGGTCTCCTCGCCAATCGATTGCGCACATGCGTAACAAAAACGTCGATGGAACCTTGCCGTATCATCGCCCAAAAAGAGAGTAATTCATGCGTAATTGGAACCGAGATTTTCGCTTATTGGCTTGTGGTGTCTTTGGCGTAGGCGCATTTTTCGGAATCCTACACCCACTCTTTAACAACTTCATCGTAGACCAGATTGGAATTCAACCTCGTGAATTGGGCTACATTGAATCGTTGCGAGAGGTGCCCGGATTCCTCAACGCTCTCTTCACGGCTATCATCATCTATTTCGCGCCACCCATTGTTGCCTGTTTTTCTCTGATTGTTATGGGTGTCGGCATGGCAGCCTATTCGCAGGTCAACAGTTTTTACGGAATCCTCCTATTTTCATTCGTATGGAGCATCGGATTTCATGCGTGGTTACCGCTGCGGTCGGCCATGACACTCGCCTATTCAGTCGGCGAAGAGAAGGGGAAGTGGTTTGGGCAGTTGCGAAGCGTGGAAAGTTTTGCCACCTTGGCGATGATTGGATTGTGTTTGATCGCAACAGATCTGTTTGAATTTGGGGGGCTTTTTCAGATAGGAGGCGGGGTCGTTGCCGCCGGCGGCGTAGCCTTTCTTTTCACGTCACGACGGTTACAGACCGAGCGTGAAAACAGGTTCGTACTGCGAAAAACGTACGGGCTTTACTACGTGCTATCCTTACTGGATGGAAGTCGGCGACAGATTTTTACGACGTTCGCAATCTTCGCACTCGTCAAGGTGTTCGGCACTGATCGGGACGTCATCATCAAACTTGTGCTGATCAATCAGGTTGTCGTTTTGTTCTTCTCGCCCACGATCGGCAGACTGGTGGACAAGTTGGGTGAGAGAACCGTGTTGAGCATTAGCTACGCGGGCTTATTCTTCGTGTTTATCGGTTATGCGACACTTAGAAACGTCACACATCTGTATGTGCTCTATTGCATCGATAATTTCCTGTTTGTTGGTCGGATTGCTTTGATGACCTACGTGAACAAGATTGCGTCGCCGCAAGATCTCAAGCCGACGCTCGCCATGGGTGTAACCATGAATCACGTTGCGGCGGTGAGTGTTCCGCTCATCGGAGGTTTCGCATGGGCGTCATTTGGCTATCAAATCATCTTCATTGGCGGCGCCGTTTTTACTCTGATTTCGCTGGTTTGTGCGCAGTGGATGAAGGTGGGAGAAGGGGCTAAGAAGCTAGGGTAGCTAAGTGACATCCTGTTTGAGAATTAGGCAGATAAGGTTTTGGTTTTGATCTGAACTTTGGCGTTGTTCGGCGGGTTAAGATAAAATCCGTATGGCACAGGATTTACTATCGGAGGGGTTTTCTATCGCACTCGCTATTCGCTCGGTTGATCCCCGCCTACGGGTTAGATATTGTACAGTTCTCCGTTCAACCCATCCGAGTACGTTTGTACAAAGTCAAGCTTGTCGACGAGACCGCTAAGCAAACCGATTGGTTTGTTGATTCAAAATCTCCACATGTAAACATCTCCCTGATCATCTCGCACATCTGTCCATACCACACTGAGAACGCCGGATTCGGATCTGAGTACAAACGGCGGATACTGCTCACCCTGCGCCGTGCAAATTGGCACACCATCCGCCTTCCAAGCCACCTTACCATCCAGATTGAACTGCTGTGCGTAAATCGCATCGCTGCTCTCGTCTCCATAGTCTTCGCGGTAGTCCAACCAAGCGACAAAGAACTGATCATCAACCGATGGTACGATGAATGGCCTATCCTGATGACCGCCGGCGGTACATATAGGCACGCCGTCTTCCTTCCAGCGAACTGCCCCGAATGCACCGACGCGCTGGGCGTAAAGATCCGAATAAACGTCGCGTTCATCACTCCAAACGGCAATGATTCCGCCGTTGCCGTCACTGGCTATGGAGGCGTTCTTCTGGATGCCGGGTGCATCGCAGACTTTTACACCTTCGATTGCCCAAAGTTTTCTGCCGTACGGATCAATTCGTTGTGCGTACAGATTGTCGTTGATGAAATTCTCGTAGATTTGCCAAGCGATGATGAGTCCGCCATCATGATCAGTGGTAACGCGCGGTATTCCCTGCATCCCTTCCACAGGCGAAACAACGATTGGGGCCTCCCAAATGGGAGATCCGTCCATATTGAGTCGAAACGCCATGATGTGCCACGACTCGTACCCTATTACATCCCACCAGACGAGATAGAATCCGTCCGCCCCATCTGCGAGGAGTATGGGATCACTCTGAAGAGAATCGGACGGGAAAACCGGAATCCCATCCACTTTCCACATCGGTTGACCGTTCGAATCGAGTCTTTGGATGTACAAATCTTGGTGTTCTGCACTCCGTCGCGCGTCCTCCCATACAAAGATTGCACCACCGGCGCCATCGCTGAGTATCGCCTGTGTGGACTGATCGGCAGTGTCCGTGCAAACTGGCATACCGTCTGTCTGCCACAGTGTTTTCCCTGACACATCGATTGCTTGGGCGTAGATATCCCAATTACTCCGGTCACGTCGATCATTCCATACGGCAATCACCCGATTGACGGACCGAATCATTCTTAGCCGGCGTTGATTCCATTCGGCGAGACATATCGGAACTCCGTCGGTTTTCCACTCAGCCTTTCCGGCCGAATTTACCCGTTGTGCATAGATATCCCAATCTTTTCCCGTGCGGTAATCCTCCCAGGCAACAATTGCGCCTCTTCTTCCGTCGCTGACAGTTCGAGGCATGAATTGGCCGTCTCGGGCAGTGCTTACCGCAATCTCTGCCGCGTTTGCAGTGTGAACAATACCCAGTAGGAGCAACGCACACAGGACGTGTGATTTGGGGTAGTTGTTTGAGTCGGTTGGAAGTGAATTCATAAACGATAACGAATGAATGCCCATTTGATAGTGCTTCACCTTCGGCATGATTTTAACATGGAAACGAGAGATATTCACACCAAATCACGCGGATACCACACATCGACTAGCTCTCCCTTGGTCGCTCCATCCAACGCACTCCATTTGTCAATGGGCAACGAGACGTTGGCAAGCGCAGCCGTTGGCATCGTGCAGTTTCGTCCCAGCCTTGAGACAAGCTCTTCCATACCGGGATTGTGTCCTACCACCATCACTCGCGAATAATCATCCGGAAGATGGTTTAGAGCTTCGATGAATATGCCGGCGGGGGCGTGATAGAATAGGGGAATTAATTGGATTTCGCCTGAATAACCACACGCCTTTGCCACCCTTTTCGCCGTACTTCTCGCACGTTTCGCAGTTGAGCTGATAATTAGATCCGGGACCAGCCCCTGTTGTAGGATAAGTCTCCCGACACGGGGGGTATCTCGTTTGCCGCGTTTGTTGAGCGGACGGTCATGGTCCAGCAAACCTGCGTCCTTCCAGTTAGACTTGGCGTGACGCAGTATCAGGAGCGTTTTCATTGGTTTCCTTCATTTGGATGATTTAAGAGCCTATTTGAATAATCGGTGGCACAGTCATTTTTGTTCAATTGTGGGAAGTTTCGTCATGTATTTAGTGTTGTCTCCTATATACCTGTGGGATCTCTATCGCCTTCGCTATTCGTTCGTTTGATCTCCGCTAGGGCTGTTAGAAGCTGGTGGGCACTGCCCACCCTACAAATGTGCTTACATCTACGGAATGTCGCCGCTGATATGCTGCCATCTACCGTGATTGACATTGTATATAGCGACTTCGTTGTCCAAATCGTCACAGAACCGCACTTCAATTCCAACAGCAGAATCACTCCAGCTTGTCCGATCAGCGAAATCCTTTACGGAAAATCCCTCTGCAGGATGCAGAATGTACCACGTCTTCGATTCCTTGTCCCAAGCGTATCCCTCGGCTTTAAGCAAGTCTCTGATTGCCATCGTGGGCTTGGAACCACGTCCGTATTGATTTCCTACCCAAATAGCAAAATACTTAGTTTCTCCCACTGACGGAGGATAATTCGACCATTTGAGCGTAGGAAGTCTCATGTTCTTTTTCAAATCCTCAAGAAATGGAGAGACATCCCCTGTTTCTGTCAGAATAAACAGATCTTCGACCGCTCGGGTCAAAGCCACATAAAAAAGACGACGCTCTTCGGCTGTGACCGTCTCAACATTGTCGCCGAATATGCGGGTAAAAATCAACTCGGTGTGCAGCAATGGAAAGCAGTGCCGTACGGCGTCAAGCAGGATAACGACATCTTGTTCAAGACCCTTATAACTATGCACCGTCGATGCAGTAATTTTTTCCTTGTGTACTTCAGGCAGATGAGCGCGTACCATTGCAAGAAAGCGGTCGAGGCCGCTTTTGACCGATGAATCTGCCTGATCTTTATAATTGACGTACCACGGCAGGTGATTCTTACGGGCAAGCAGGACAACGCTTTTGCCGCCGGCGAGAGCCTTGTTCACTATACGTAACACGGCGGGAGTAAAGCGATCTCCAGCGTGTTCCCGTTCCTCTCGCAATGTTGGCTTGAAGTTTGCGAGGTCGGCGACTACTACCTGTCCGGAGGTTTTTTTGTGCACGCGGGCAGGTTTACCCGATCCTTTCATCAATGCATTACCGACGTTGACGATTGATTTTACCGAGCGGTAATTGGTTGCAACATGCAACGAGCGGGAATCCGGGAAATATTGGGCGAAGTCTTGGAAGAAACGAAGATCGGATCCGGCAAAGCCGTTAATGGCTTGCCAGTCGTCACCAACACAGAAAAAGCGTGCACGAGGATTCTGACCTCGAACCGCCTCCATGAGACGATGGAAGAGTTCCGAAAAGTCTTGATACTCGTCAATAAGGATATGGCGTATCTTCCCGAGGTCGCCTTTACCGGATTTTCGCCGAAATACGGTGCCACCGTTCTCGATTTGTTTTGCCGCTTCTTTGAGGAGCCCGTCAAAATCCAGCATCCCAGTGGATGTGATGCGGCGGAGATATGAGGAATAGAATTCCTGTGCAACATCTAAGAATTGCCGCTCGACCTCGCTAATACAGTCGTGGCTATTCACCATTTCCGCAAGCTCTTCCGGCGCCAAGGAAAGTTTTCTGCCTCGCTGTATGAAGCGCTTTACTACTCTCGTGAAGCGACCTATAGCACGGTCTTTAATCTGAATCCATAGTTCTTCCTCGCTGAGCCGCTCGCACGAAATACCACAGGATTCAAGTTGGTTTTTCAGTAGAGCACGAAACTTTTCCTCTCCGTCTTCGAGGTCGTGGGGTAATATTTGCAACAACTCCCAATCGAGTTTGTTCCGCCAGTAACGACGGTTTTCCTCCGATACGGCGTCGTTGTCGAATTCTCCGCCTGGTCGAATGTATTCGATGACTGCGCCGCGGTTTTCTCCGGTGAAAACGGTAAAGTTGGGGCGATAATTGACATCATTTCCCCAGAGATTCCGCTCATATCGGTAGCTGATACCGTGTTCAACCAGGAAGTTGGCAATATCTTTTTCTCCTGACGATTTCACGAACTTCCCATCAAGTGTTTCATGAGGCAATGACCGACGAAAACGAATCATCTCTTCAGGAGATCGATTGTAGCCGCCTGACACGATGCGTCCCCAGTCGGATTTGAAGTGCGCCGTCATCAATGGTCGAATCCTATCAACATTCTCCGGCACCCGAAGATATCGGTCAATATCGTCTTGCAGGACGCGTTCTTGGTTCCGCTCTCCGTCAGATTCGTCAACGATTATCTCTATAGGGTGAGTCAACGCATAAGCTAGGGCATGGAAGGTCAAAACATGAGGAATAGAACCTTTTAGGTACGTGACAAGCCGATCTTGAATCTCCTCCGCCGCCTTTCGGTTGAAGGCGAGAAGCAATATTTCGTCCGGCGATACGCCACAGTGTTGCTGTAGGAACAGAGCGCGGTTGACCAGCGTAGTGGTTTTGCCACTTCCCGCACGCGCAATGACTTGCACATCTTCTTCAACAGCACCGATTGCCGCAGCCTGTTCGGGGTCCGGACTGTTGCCCAACAGGAGTGTAACCCATGCTCGCACAAAATTGACTTTTTTGGCCTCATATTCCCCTGCAGATATGAGGTGTCTACACCGCGATTGATGGAAGTCGGAAGCGTTAAGGAAGTCTCGTTGAAAGTGCTCCGTAAGACTTTCGAGTAGGAGCCGCTTTTCCTTTCTGTACACTCCAGCTTTCAGCAAAACACTCCAAAACTCCGTGAATTTTCTAAGAAATTGAAACATCTTAACCATGCGTTGGGCAACATTGCGCTTGATTTCTCAGCAATACTGGTTTTTAATTGGGCTTACCCAGCACAAGCAGGCCGTGGTTCGGAGAGGGATTTCTATCGCACAAGAATTGCTATCGGGATTGGCTTTCAGGACTATCTATCGCCTTCACTATCCATTCAGTTGATGGGTCGTTGTCTACTCCCTTAATCGCTCGCTATCCATTCGCTTGATCGTTATCCACTCGTTTGATCGCTCCTACAAGCGGATTTGGACGCTGTACTAGCGCAGATAGCATGACACAGGAATCTAACGTCGTACAGATGCGATCACAATCTAACAGATCGTGGTACGGGAATCTATCGCAATCGGGATAGGATCCCTTGAAAACACGCAACTTCCAGCAGCGAGAAGTATAGTTCTGTGGATTTTATGCCGTCTTCCGGCAGCCGCGATTCTAAAGTCAGCCGCGAGCCAAAACCGTCTGCAAGAATAGTTGCCCAATGACGCCGTCTGTGCGGGCAATGCTGCATGTTATGGGCAATAGGACTCAGTTATCCCATATCTCTAAAGCACCATTGTATTGACTACGTGGATAAAATAATGAAATTTGAGTGGTGCGGAGTAAGAATCCTTGTCCCAGCGCAAATTCGGCGGGGCAAGGGGAACTCCACGGGAGCTCTATCGCCTTCCCTACTCAGTGAGTTGATTACTCGCTATTCGCTCGGTTGATCCCGTCTACCGGGTTTGGTGCAAAGGGCAACAGTTGGTATGGGGGCGTGTCACTACAGTATGATTGAAAAATACGCATACACTGTTATGCGGGCGAAGGCCGAACGGTACCGACATTTAAGATTGCGCTCCGATTTCGTCCGCCATGGTCTGAATGGTATATCCTTCTTTGCGAATGCGGAGATCGTAATATAGCAGGGTTGTTGCGGCAATTTTGAACGGTTCGACAAAAAGAAGCGGTAATAGGATGGATAGGAATTCGGAGAATTCAGCGGTGCCGGCAAATGCTCCGAGCATCTTAGACACCGAATATATGAGCGACGCAACGATAATTTGAAGGACTGCCAATAGCACAACGGCAAAGAATGCCTTATTCCAGTACCCCTTGACAATCACGTAGCTTCTCTTGAGGGCGCCTATTCCGCCTTCGCCCTCAATGATAACCACCGCGGGCGCCAAACAGAACCAACCGTATATGACTAGCCCCGGAATGACGAACGTGAATAACCCGGCGACAATGATAATCGATGCAAAGACCAATGTCCCGATTAAAGGGAAAAACACATCGGCGAATCGCAGATATGCGCGACTGATGGTAACCGATGCACCCAAGAAACGCTCCGATATTGCAGTAATTCCAAGCGTCGTTGCGGCTAAGGAGAGGAAAAGCACAAACGCGACAAACAGCAGTGTCGCCGGGGCAGCTGCGGAGGCAGAAGGTGAACCAGTAAGGTCAGGTTGCCCGGCAAAGATGAAGAAATATATGATGGCGCTGATGATTGCGGATGGCGCAACAATGAGGAGTAATTGCGTCCACATCTCACGGTAGAGCACAAGCGATTCACGAAAAATGCCCCCTACCGTAAGCTCCCGGAAGCCGCTCTGAGAGTCATCGCTCATAGTTTCGAATCATCTCTTGAACTGCGTAAGATACTGCTCGAGATCTTTGTTGCGCGGGTCCAAGTCGTGGGCTTGACGCAGGTAATCGACGGCTGCATCGGTCTGACCTATCTTCATAAGTAGAGAGCCAAGATTGTGGTATGCCGGGCTATAGGTTGGTTTAAGCTCGATGGCACGCATATAGGCATCTTCGGCTTTCATCAGAAATTGCTGTGTTTTACCGATTAGCAAACGAATCGTTACCTCTTCCTCCCAAGCTTCGGTGTAACCCATTGCGCCAAGTTCTTTCGCTTTTTGTTCGATTGCTTTTGCCATGTTTCGACTTGCTGAATTCATCACAATAAAACCTGACTCCGTGTGTGTGATAGCCATCTGTAATTCATCAAGTCCTTCAGCCACAGTTTTACCCTCCAAGTTACTATCCCATGATGGCCAACTGGGACCGGCATATTCCAAACCGTACGCGTAGTAGGTCGCACCGAGGTCGTTAAGCACTTCCGCATTTTCGGGCCGCATAGTTATTGCGTCTTCGTAGAGCGCAATTGCCTTATCGTAATCTTTAGCGGTATATGACTCGGTCGCATGAGTCCGTAACATCTTAAATTCGGCACTTTGTAGGTTTACACTTTCCCCCTTCCCGTCATCCTCTACTTCCATGTCGTAGATAAGTGCAATAGCAAGAATGACGGCGAAGCATAGCACGATAATTGTCGGCAATTGCAAGCGCATGTTTATCACCTATATATTAGCAGGTTTCAATAGAAAAGTTTATCTTCCGCATCGACCGGGAAGCGTAGCACCTGAGTGATGGAAGAGTAGAGGGTTGAAAGGATTCCTTTTACGCCGTTCTCAATCCCCCAAAACGAAAGACTCGAAACTCAAAGTATACATGAAAGCCCGCCAACTTTGCCAATCCAGCAGGAGCGGTTAAGACCTAGATTGAAGTTTAAGCATATTCTCGAAAGTTGCTTAGTTTACGTCAGGGCTTTCCGATGCTGCAGCGGTAGTCGGCACACCGGTATTTTCGCCGCTCTAGATTCCAAATTAACTCCGAAACAAAGATATCCATTACCTAATTCTTACGGTACAAACCCCTATTGGTATATTAAGTTGCGCAAGCTCAATCTCTCTCCATCCCTCTCATAATAGAGTGTGACTCGCTGCTGCCGTTGGAGTTGATCAATACTGCGCTTGAAGTCTTCGATTGAGCCGACTTTCGAGTTGTTTATTCTGTAGATTAAGTCCTTCTTTTCCAATAGTTCCGCAAGAGCGCTTCGACGCTCGATTTTGGTAACGAGAACGCCGCGTTGTTGGTACTTTTCGCCGGCTTCGCGGTCCAATTGCTCAATCGTGATTCCCCAACCGGGTACTTTGTACGACCACTGAAGGCTGCGAATTGAGAGCGTCACATCCACTCGATTCCGATTTCTGATGAGCCGGACTGTAACCGTTTGGCTCTTCTCCAACAATCTTGTGATTGCATTGAACGCGGACAGGTTGGGTGTCGGTTGTCCATCGATGGCCTCAATCACGTCACCGCGTTCGATACCGGCGTTTTTCGCCGGGCTACCCTTTTCCACGGAGGTCACCAATACTCCCATCTTGTTGCCTAGTTTAAGTTGTTCAGCTAACTCTGGGGTCAACGCCTGTGTTTCAATGCCGAGGTATGGAGGTACGACTGATCCAAACGAAGTGAGTAATTCAATTATCCGCGTCGCGGTATTTACGGGGATTGCAAACCCGACGCCCTGAGAACCGCGGCTGGTCGAATGGATCGCCGCGTTGATTCCGATGAGTTTCCCATACATGTCCACAAGTGCTCCCCCACTGTTTCCAGGGTTAATTGAAGCATCTGTCTGAATCAATCGCTGATACAGTCTGTCGTCAATTCTGATAGCACGGTTCGTGGCACTAACCACTCCGATCGTGACCGTTGGCCGCGGATCACCGCCTGTTACAGCAAACGGGTGGCCGATTTCAATAGCCCATTCTCCTACAAGTAGGTTGTCTGAATCGCCAAATTCAATTTGGGTGAGATTCGGCGCCTCAATTTCCAATAATGCAAGATCGGAGAGGTAATCCTCTCCAACAACAGATGCCTCAAATTCCCGTCCGTCCGAAAGAATGACACGGGTTTCATCGGCGCCGGCAATCACATGTTGATTTGTCAGTATATAACCGCTCTTGTCAATGATCACTCCCGAGCCGAGTCCATGAAGTTGCCGCCATTGTGGAATTTCGAAGGGAAAATCGAAGAAAGGCGCCCAAGGGCCATCGAAGAATGAACGCGTCCTGACTTGTTGTGTTTTAATCGTGCTAATATTGACAACTGCAGGGCTAGCTTTCTCCACTGCACGGACAAGCGCATTCCTCCGAGAAATCGCAAGATCAGTTTGCAGCTCTGATTTGAATTGGCTCGCTACCGTATGTTCTAATTGCGACAATGAAAGTAGGACAATCAATACTGTAGTCAGGAGGGAACCGATTCGGTGAGGTTTTATCAAAATGGATTTCTTTCTATTCCGAAAATGGCTCGTGGACGAATAAACAATGACCCAATGCTGTAGTATGTATGCTCCCCTGTTACGGCATACGAGGGTGTATTCTATCGCAGGATCTGCTACCGGGACTTTCTATCGCCTTCACTATGGGATCTACTATCGGGATTCGCTATTGCTGTCAATATTCATTCCCTTGATCCCTCGTTATTCACTCGGTTGATCGTTCAGTTGATCGGCCGCTATCAAAATCTCTATCGCACTCAATATTCGTTCGTTTGATCTCCTTATTCAGTCGCTTGATCCTACTACTTTAATGTTTCCCATATCAATTTGGGTACCACGCCGACCTTGTCATTCGATTCAGTGATTCGATCGCGGGGATAACCTAGGCAGTGTGAGACGTAGAGTACGTCATCGACGAGTCGGAATCGATCTCGATGTTGATGGCCGTACACATGAACTGCGGAGTTGAGTTGTCGAATTTGCTTTTCGAGGCAGGTGCATCCGGCAACACGGCTGAAATTGAATTTCGGATGCCGATCTTTGCGTCGTATTCCAGTGATATGTTTCTCACTCCCCAAGCTGAAAATGAGATCCGTGCGAGGTAGAAAGTGGCTAAATGAGATAACGGGTGCTTCATAGGTTTGGCGAGTGTGTTTCTCGTTCAAGCGAATGAAATAGTCCGCAGCCGATTCGCCGTTGTTGAAGGTTGGCCACCGGGTGGAGCGGTTGTCCCTCCACATTGACAGTGTCGGATCATCGCCCGCCTTGGGCACGTATAGGCTGCAATCTCCCTCCTCAGGCTTCACGTACCATGAGTAAAGCGGCACAATCCAGACACCGGGAGTATTTTCCGATCCGCCAATCTTGGTAGGCTGTGTATCCACATTTAGCGATTGGCAGAGGTCTAAAATACGCCAGAACTTCGCTATCGAATCAGCACATTCCTTCGGCCGTACCCAGAGGTCATGATTCCCGGGCACAAAAAAGACATAGCGGAACTTCGCACGTAAATCTGCAACACAGGTTTTCAGTTGGTCGAGATCATCGCTAATGTCTCCAGCCAGCAAGAGTGCATCGTCTACATACTCAAGGTCGGACATCTGTTGAAGAAGCGACATGTTACGTTTGTAATCGACATGGAGATCTGACAGAGCGTATACGCGCATTCGATAGTTATACCATGCGTTGGGGAATATTGGGCTTGTTTTCTCAGCAATACTGGTATCTAATAGGGCTTGCCCAGCACCAGCGGGTCGCGATTCGGAGGGGGAAGTCTATCCTGTTCCTTGTCCAGTCACTCGATCGCTCCTACAAGCGGATTCGGACGCTTTACCGGCACAGAATACCATGACGGAAGTATCTATCGTCGTACAGATGCAATCACAACCTAACGGATCGTGGTACGTGAATCTATCGCCATCGGGATAGGATCCCTTGAAAACACGCAACTTCCAATCGCGTGAAGTATATATTTCCTTAAATCTGTTGTAGGCGGATCCCAACCACCCGCATAACATCAGATTGCATCTCGCCTTGATTTTGCTAATTCAAGCGACACCCTGTATCCCTCCAGACCGGGGTCTGTGTCGATAACGTCTTGAACGGCTTCGTCGGAGCGGCGTTTAGCAGGAAAATCGTCGGCGTTTGCAATCCGAAGTGCGAGTCGTGCACCCACCGCACTTGCTTTCCTAAGATTTTCCAGCTCTACTTTATCCAACGTGTCATACGCCGTATGTCCGAAACCTCGACCGTGGGGAGGTGCTTCGGGGTCGCTCATATCGCCTGACGGAACTCCTTTCAAAACAAACGGGAAGTGATCCGAGTAGGAATTCAGTTTCTGTCCGACGGGAATCTCCGCAGCCATTTCATTTGCGGCCTCATTGAAAAAAGACTCGAGTTTTTCCCATCGGTGCAGCCCGATTCCTTTGCGACCTGCTCCTCCCGAGGCATCCATATTGAACATGAAGCGTATTTTGTCCAGTTCGGCCTTGTGGCGATCCACATAACGAAATGCGCCGGTTAACCCAATCTCTTCCGTACCGAATGCAATAAATCGCACAGTACGTTTAAGTATACGTGAGGCATACAGTGATAAGACCCGCGACGCTTCAATGACCGAAACCATGCCGGACGCCGGATCATGCGCTCCTTGAGAAATGTCGTGTCCGTCGTAATGGCACCCAACAATCACCATTTCATCCGGACTTTCAACCCCTGGTAGGTCGCCGACAACGTTCCACGATATTCGGGCTTCGTTGATGTCAGTCGTGCGCACATGCAATTGCACGGTTCCGTGCCTCTCCGCCAATCGAAGCAAATATGCTCCATCCTCTTTACAAATTGAGATTCCGGGAATCGGTGCAATGCTGTCATTTTGGAGGCTGCCCGTTTCGGGACCAACACCGGGGTGTTCGCTGACAAAGATAAAGACCTTAGCACCGCCGATTACCGATCGATCGTACTTCTCTTTTCGATGCACCCACCGTCCCAAGTCGGGAGGCGATGCACTTAAAACCATGACTATGTTCCCAGCCATCTGGTCGCCAATGCCCTCGTATTCTTTCGGACTGCCGTAACCGGCGGAGATGAGTTCCGCGGTAGTTTCATCTGCAGGGCAATACGGCAGCGAAATGCACGGGATGGACTTCTGAACGGGATTTACAATTTCCAATGTAGCCTCCCCGCGAGACCAACCCGCGTATGGGTATTCTTCCAAGTGCACATTTTCGAGGCCGTACCGCACGAATATCTCTTGAATGAATTTGGCGGCTTTCCTTTCCTCCGTTGTGCCGGCAAACCGCGAGCCGAAATCGTCACATAAGATGGTCAAGTTGTCCATGGCTTCGCGCGATGTGTAGATGTCGCCAACAATTTGGCGGTCAAGCTGGAGGTATCTGTGCTCGTGGCTCAATATTGTTGTCCTCTAGTCAAGAAAAGATGCTCGCGACTCTAGTCTGGTTTGAGCATCTGTTGAATTGAAGTAATCCGTCCAAGGTGAATCGTGCATTTACCTTCCAAGGTGGGTGTCGATTACTGTGATGTTTTCTGTTCGGTAGGCGGGGCTAAGCTGTCGCTCGAGACCTCAAAGAGATTCGATTCTTCTTCCTCGTCGGGGGGTATTTCCAGTTCGTGCATCTTGGCATCAGCAATCTTTTTTAGTTTCCACTGATTCAGGAGTCTGATTCGTCGACCTCGGACCTCAATGATGCTCAAGCGTTCCAGTTCCTTGAGAAGGTCGTCAATCGTTTCGCGAACTACCCCGGTAAGTTTGGCCAAATCAGCCCGCGACAACTTTACACGCAACTCCATGCCGGTACTATTATGGACCCCACCTCCACCAGCAAAATATAGCAGCAGGCAGGCAAGCCGGGAAGAAGCTGTTCGGAACACCAGGTTTTCGAGATGATTGTGAATGTCCTCTCTACGTACGCGGGCAAACCTCGTTAGGCGCATTGTCAGGTCGGGTTTCTTCTTGAGAAACAGCTCGAAATCTCGCCGGCGCATGACGTATAGAAGCGTGTCGTCGAGAGTTTCGGCTATGGTGTCACGAGGCACGTTATCATCGTTCTCTGATTCGCCGAAGATTTCGCCCGATTCCAGGACCTCAAGCGTAAGCCCTTCGCCGTTGGGCAAGAGTTTGTAGATTTTGACTCTTCCTTTCTTTATGAGATAGACAGTGTTTCCGAGATTCGTATTTCCAGATATCTGCTCGCGACGGCTGCACTGCTTCACATTTGCGCTTCGATTCAGCGCATAGAAGTCTGAATCAGTCAAATTGCGAAAAAGCTTGATATTCTTCAAATACCAAATTGTTGATTCCATGTTCTCGATCTCGCTACCGTCATCCATCCTTCAGCCGTTCGAAAAATTCTCATATTTGGCTTAGCCGTCGCACGCCATCACTCAAAAATTGCGGTGCCTTGGCAGCGCTAATCAACCCGCTCCGAGGCGGGGCAAGATGCCCGCGTACCGGACCCTGACAGGGTAATGGTCGGAAAAAGACTTGCGCAGCTTGGATTCGCCGGAATACAAGGCAACGAATTTCTCGGCAACGCAAGTCCTATCCTTCCATGTGTCACAAGGCTGCACGCCTCAAGGGTTACAAGGATTGCTCGGGTTGCAAGGATTTGCCGCACAGGGATTGCAGGGGTTCGCGGCACAGGGGTTACAGGGATTACCTGCACATGGGTTGCAAGGGTTTGCCGCACACGGGTTGCAAGGGTTCGCAGCGCATGGATTACATGGGTTACCTGCACACGGGTTGCAAGGATTCGCAGCGCATGGATTGCACGGGTTGCCGGCGCACGGGTTGCAAGGATTTGCCGCGCAGGGATTGCACGGATTGTTCCCTGCGACACCCGATGAACCGAACAGGCTTACGCTAATCTTGATATCCTCGCTCACTTTGAGAAAAGCCACTTGGGGTCTCTTGAGATTGTAATCTCCGAGTCTTACTGTGAAGCCGCCTTCAATCCGAAGGAGATTGCCGGGTAGGAGCGCTTGGGTGTCTTCGCTTTCCTTGAAGAATGTAACTTTGACATCTTTTAATGTGACCCTACGCTTGACACCGTGCAGTTCCAGTGTCGCGTCCGCCTCCACCCTTACTGTCTGCATGTCCTCAAGTTTATTCTTGGAAACTTTGGTCAGTTTGTCCAGGGTGAGGGTCGCGGTCGGATATTTGTCTGTTTCCAAGTATCCCTCACGCATGTGCTGATCCCGGAGCCCGATTCCAGTTGTTATGCTGGCGAGGTGGATTTCAAATTCTGCCATGGCGCTACTAGAAATGTCCGATGGATCAACGGAAATTTTTCCGGTTACTTTGCTCGTTCGTCCAACAATGGTCTCCAAGGGCGCTTTTGACTCGAAGGAAAATACATTACGGTCGTCGCCGATGGTAAAGTGTGTCTTCGCCGCACATGGATTGCACGGATTGGCAGCACACGGGTTACATGGATTTGCCGCACACGGGTTACATGGATTTGCTGCACATGGGTTACATGGATTTGCTGCACATGGGTTACATGGATTTGCTGCACATGGGTTACACGGGTTTGCCGCGCACGGGTTGCACGGGTTTGCCGCGCACGGGTTGCACGGGTTTGCCGCGCACGGGTTGCATGGGTTACCAGGGTTTGCGGTTTCCGCGCTCGCACACGGATTGCAGGGATTCTCATGGTGGTCGGCCAGTGACTCCGTGCCAAGAAGTGTCAATCCGAAGAACATGGTGAGAATAAAAACAGTTAAACGGTTCATGATATTTTCTCCTTCTATCGCTACCAGGTTTGTAAGAATTACCATTTCTCGATATTTGCAATTCACAAGTCGCATCAATCAAGTCCCTGCAATGCGGCGCAAGATTCCACGCCTACTGCGAAAGAGACTGAAATAACCAAAATATTATGTGCACAAAGACACTAACGAAATGGTATAGCTTAATTCGATACATCACTCGATCACGAGCGAATAATTTATAATAATTAAATCTGCAATCTTGCCTTACCACTCTACCAGAAGGGAGGCGAAATCGTCGACGAAACTGTCGCGATTCTATCACAGATTGGATCCATCGGCAATATAATTCTTGCCGACAATCCACATGGAAACGGAGGTCAGGGAACGATCATTCTCGGACAAAATGAAGTAGCGGTGCAACGTGTTAATTGTCACAGGGCTTTCCTACGCCTCGTTTAGGAGCATGAGTATCTCTGCATCCAGCGTGACGGAATCAATGATTCCGGTGTGCCGGAACCGAATACGGTGGCTACGATCCAAAATAATGGTAGTAGGCATCCCTATCCCGCCGTAGTGTTCGCTAAAGATATTTTCAGTGTCCCAAAGGACCGGATAATTGACCTTAAATTCTTCGACAAAGGACTGAACCGCACTCTCATTTTTCACCAACTGACCGTTTCGTTCAATTAAATCTCTAGAGAATCCGAGCACAGTGAAGCCTCTGTTCCCAAACTTGTCATGAGTTTTCACCAAGTCCGGAATCTCTTCCCGACAAGGCTTGCACCACGTTGCCCAAAAATTGATAGCAACCACGCGGCCGCTAAAGTCGATTAGGGAAACGAGATGTCCGTCCAAATCTTCAAGTTGAAATGGCGGTGCGCGCCCAAAGTCGAGCGGTGCAACCGGGGGAAGATTGGCGGAAACATCGGCCGAGTTCACAGCAGTTTGAGATACATCGCCATCTGTACACGCCAACAATCCAACTAGAATGATTAGTTCGACAAGAGCAGTCAAAACTAGTTTGGGCATCTCCCTTACCTCCGAGACATTTCCACACCGAGAACCATAAAACGTTCTCATAAAACTCGTGCGATGTGATTCAAGGCTCTGAAATCCTGTCGTCACCTGATTTCAGTTGACCTCTGCTCGGACGCGGTAGTATAATGAGAATAAGATTGAAAATGCATTTTGCCCTATGATTAGGATTCAAACTCTACTCTTTCATCTGAACAATGAACAGTGTGAGCCAAACAGAGACTTCAGCGCATACCTCGGAAACTCCGCTCCGGCAGCGCATGCGGCATTTTTATGAGACCTCGGAGACTTACAAGGGACTCCTTGCCGAGCACGATGAAGCATATCATCAACCGTTTGTTGAACTGGTCAATCGCTATACGCCGCCCAACTCGCAAATCTTGGAGCTCGGATGCGGCAACGGCATCGCGGCAATGCTGCTCAATCGGTCGGGGCATGATGTTGTAGGAACAGATATCTCCGCACTCTTTCTTGAAGAGGCTGCCCAATGGCAAAAGACGACGACTCGGGACGGCGAACATAACCTGGAATATCGAGTCTGTGATGTGCTCGAACTTCCGTTTCAGAATGAGACGTTTGATGTCGTGTGTTCAAACGAACTGATTGAACATGTGCCGGATGTTGAAACGGCACTTGCGGAGATGATTCGTGTGACCCGAAAGGGAGGAAGAATCATTATTTGCGGTCCGAATCTGTGCTCTCCACTCATGCCACTGATCGACCTAATGCACCTGATTCGGGGGAAACCCGGCAGACCGTTTTGGGGTGAAACAAAGCGCCAAGCGTCAATCAACAGCGTAAGGAATATCTTCCTGTATCTGAAAAAGCGGTTATCGGCTACACCGCAATTTCTGTACCGAGAGCCTGATCTTGAGGGAGATGTCTACGGGGGAGACGGCGACAGCGCCTACTACGCGAATCCGATTGATCTTGAGAAGTGCTTCCGGCAACGCGGCCTCCGAATCGTGAAGCGATGCGTCGGTTTTAGCGCCAAGGGCAAAATTATGGCGATCTGTTTGCCTCGCATCAGCCTCTACATTAGCATGGTTGTGCAGCGATGAATATTCGCCCCGACGATTTCGTTCTCGAAATAGGGAGCGGACACAATCCAAAGACCCGATCCGACATCCTCTGCGACAAGTTTATCAATGATGACTTGCAACGAGGTGGAAGCATCGTTGCGGACCGCCCACTGGTTGAGGCAGACGGTCAGTACCTGCCGTTTGCAGACGCGTCATTTGATTACGTCATTTGTTCTCATATTTTGGAGCATGTCGAAAATCCGGAATTATTGATTCGAGAGTTAACGCGCGTTGCTTCGGGCGGCTATATCGAAACTCCTTCCGAGATCGCCGAAAGACTTTACGGGTGGCCATATCACAACTGGATGGTCAATCTTGTCAACAATCGATTGGTTATCCAGAAGAAAGCGGTCAAGAGTCAATTTGGTCAGCTATTTCATGCTTTGGCGGCACACGACAAGAATTTTGCTCGCTTTCACGTCACCCATCACAAGCTGTTTCTTGTACAGTATGAGTGGAGGGGTAAAATTGACTACGAAATCATTCCAACCGATACATCCATGCTCGACTTGGAGTCTCGGAAGACGATTTCCGTCATGCTCGACCAGGAAGACCACTCTTCATTTTGGAACAAGTGGGCACCTATCGTGAAGAGCCGTGTGCCGAGGAACTTGGTATCCAAGGTGAAGTCTGTTTTCGTGAATCGGCGCCGAAATTCGGCAAAGACATTGAAGGCTATTCTAGTGTGTCCGCTTTGTAAAGGCGAGATTGACTGGCAAGCAGATCGAGTGCGGTGCGACGACTGCGGGCTAGATTATCCGGTAATCCACGACATCCCGCGGATGGTACCTCCCGAGTCACGGATGAATTAGGGAGACAACGTGCAGAATCCAAGCTACGGTTCAAAATGAACAGGCATTTAGTGTGAACCGCGTGATTCACACACACTAACACAATCCATTGATCACTGATGGTAGAAGTAAATCCGGTGACGAATCCTTGTATCGAAAATTATGACACAACTCAAAATTTATACCACAGATTTTTGTTCTTGGTGCGACCGTGCAAAGCGGATTCTTGAAAGTCGAGGCATCGAATTTGAGGAAATTAACATACACGGCAATCCCGCTATGCGGGATGAAATCGAAGCCTTGACCGGACGCCGCGATGTGCCGCAAATCTTCATTCAAGACCAACATATTGGAGATGATGACGATTTGGCGAAGCTCGTCCAAACAGGTAATTTGGAAAAGATGTTACAACTTGAAGGAGAAGGTGGTATGTCAACAACAGATAAAAACGATGGAGATGCTATCGAGGAGCGTAATGTTATCATCATCGGTGGAGGTACGGCGGGTTTCGCCGCGGGGGTTTACGCTTCCCGCGCGATGCTTGAACCGCTTCTGATAACCGGAGATGCGCTCGGGGGACAACTCTCGTTAACGCTCGATCTTGAAAACTACCCCGGATTTTTTGGTACCGAAGCCGCGGACTTCATTCAAGGATTGCAACAGCAAGCCGAGCGTTTCGGCACAGAAGTGCGATTTGACATGGTCACGGAAGTTGACTTCAATCGACATCCGTTCTACTTGAAAACGTATGAAAAAGAGTATCTTGCCAAATCTGTGATCATTTGTACAGGCGCTTCCCCGCGCATGCTCGAGGTTGCGGGTGAAGAGGAGTTTGGTGGGCGCGGCGTGTCGTATTGCGCGACCTGCGACGGTTTCTTCTTCCAGAATCAGCGGCTCATTGTGGTCGGTGGAGGCGATGCCGCGCTTGAGGAGGGTATATTCTTGACAAAGTTCGCCTCGGAGGTCTTCGTTGTTCATCGGCGAGACCAACTTCGGGCGAGCCAAATCATGCAGGAGCGCGCATTCAAAAACGACAAAATCAAGTTTATTTGGAACACGGTAGTCGAAGAGATTCAAGGCGATGGTGAGAAGGTCAATAGCGCATTGCTCAGGAACGTTGAAACCGATGAGAAACAGGTGTTCCCGATCGATGGGGTATTTATCTTCATCGGACATATTCCGAACACCGAGTTGTTTAATGGGAGCATCGAATTTGATGACCAAGATTACATCATCGTAGACAAGATCCAAGGCACGAATATTCCGGGAGTATTCGCCGCTGGCGATGTTCATGACCATATCTTCCGCCAAGCGATAACGGCAGGCGGCGCGGGAGCAGCGGCGGCGATTTCGGCGGAGAAATTCATTGCGGAACTAGAAAATAGGTCATACCCGGGACAATAGGCGCTTCGGCGTCTTAACAATATGGGAATTTTATCCACGGGAAACGTTCATCATGAAGTAGCGTCTAGCTGGTTACGGAATTGCTGAATTCATGATGAATGGTAACTTTGACAATGGAGCCGAGCGCGCTTGAATTTTTCCAGAACAGCGCCACCAATTATAAGTATTTCTTGCAGTGCCGATTAACATGATAGCGCATGCACATCCCTGAAATTCTAGGCATGTGCATGTATGCCTGTTTTCCCTCCTGTTTACTCACTCTTCCGCTCTGCGGCTAAATTTCTCCGCTATTCAGTTCACTCAAGCGGCTTCCCGTCCAGGCCTCTGTCACACCCGGTTCATTATCACAGTGGAATCTCTGTCGCACGGGATTTTCTATGGCGCGAAGATGTCGGTCGGGATTAGCTATGGGAGTTCTATCGCAGTCCTTATTCAGTCGTTTGATCCCCGTTAATCGCTAATACCAGCCTAATTTCGAAAGTCCTATTTGTGCAGTTCTTAGTTGCATTAGCCACAATGGTTCGGCTGCTTTCTGACACTACTTGCTCTGGCGCTTCAGATTGTTACCATACTGCTCACTCTTTACCACAACCAAGGGGCAAGACATGCGATTCAAACTAGCACCTAGATCTATGCTGTTGGCGGACAGGGGCGCAAAGAGGTGACGCAGGACTTTATGGGTAAATGGAGCCCATAGTTTTCTCCCGACGGGGGACGGATTGCATACATGGCGGCGCACAAAGGATTCTATCACATCCATGTGGTGGCTCCTGACGGTAGGGATTTCCCGAGGCTTACGCACAATGAAGAGAATCACTAAGCCCCCGCATGGTCTCCCGATGGACGGACAATTGCATATTAAGTCTGGGGCGGCGTTTAGGAGGGAGAACTTCACGGACCGATTCACTTGATGGCATCCGATGGAGGATAAACTAGGGAACTTAGCGATGGCAGTAATGCGCGCGATTACGATCCCGACGTTGTGAAACGATGCCATTTACCCTTAGCGAGAACATAGCTACGAGCGATGCTCTGCCTGCGGGTCACAGGTAGGAGGATTGAGGTCTGGAAGGCGTGCGGTGAAACTTGCTCTGGTGCCTCCCTTATCTGGGATGTAGGGGAGAAACTGAGTTTCGTCGGGGAACACTCGGTTAATTCGCGCCACCTTTTGCAGAGATTCCTGGAAGCCCATGAGTAACTCTCACACAGGGGAGGGACCGACACCACCACGCCCGTCTAGCCTACTGACGGAGGGGGAGGCGCCGGGTCGGGTTGGATTGAAGGATTGGGTGAGTCAATCGATCTGGAATCTATGGTGTGCTCCGTCTGTTTTAGTGCACGGATCAGCACTTGGTCAATGTGATCGGAGAACACGAACTCAAGGCCTTCCGTCGCGTCGTCAGGTATTTCTACCATATCTTTTTCGTTACGACTTGGAGCAATAACGGTTTTGATGCCCGCCTGTTTCGCCGCCAGCACCTTCTCTTTCAACCCGCCGATGGGGAGTACCCGTCCACGGAGCGTGATTTCTCCGGTCATGGCAACCTCGGGCGCGACCGGGCGTCCCGTGGCTAACGATGCCAATGCGGTTGCAATAGTTATCCCGGCAGACGGCCCATCTTTCGGAATCGCTCCGGCTGGCACATGGATGTGGATGTCGCTATTCCAAAAATCGGGGTCAAAGTGCAGCTCGTCGCTCTGCGATTTGATACAACTTAGAGCGGCTTTTGCCGACTCCTGCATCACATCGCCAATTTGTCCGGTCAAGGTCAATTTCCCCTCACCGACCATACGCGTGGCTTCGATGAACAGAATCTCTCCACCGGCAGGGGTCACCGAGAGCCCGGTGGCAGTGCCAATCTCCTCTTTTCGATCCGCCACTTCGGAATAGAATTTCGGGGGTCCCAAGTATTCGGGAAGATTGTCGGCGGTCAGGTCTATCGGATCGGTTTCACCTTCGGCGATGCTACGAGCGGACTTGCGGCAAAGCGTCCCCAGTTCTCGTTCAAGGTTGCGAACACCAGCCTCACGCGTGTACTCGTCAATTACATGATTGATTGTTTCGTCTCCAATGGGAAACTGATCCTCGGTGATGCCGTGGGCTTCAAGTTGGCGCGGAATTAGATACTGTTTGGCAATCATGGATTTCTCGATTGCGGTGTAGCCGGGCAATTCCAAGGTTTCCATGCGATCGCGCAACGGAGGTGGAATAGTGTGGAGTTGATTTGCAGTTGTAATGAACATGATCTTGGAAAGATCGAACGGTACGTCAAGATAGTTGTCCGTAAATGTGTCATTCTGCTCCGGATCGAGTACCTCAAGCATTGCCGCCGCGGGATCCCCTCGGAAATCCGATCCGAGTTTGTCTATTTCGTCCAGCATAAAAACCGGATTATAGGATTCCGCTTGTCGGATGCCTTTTATAATGCGTCCCGGCATCGATCCGATATACGTCCTTCGATGTCCGCGAATCTCCGCTTCATCGTGTGTTCCGCCTAGTGAAATACGCACATATTTCCGTCCCATGGCACGCGCGACGGACTTACCCAGTGACGTTTTTCCGACTCCCGGCGGTCCGACGAAACAGAGGATTGGTCCCTTCATGTCCTGTTTAAGCATCCTGACGGCAAGATATTCCAAGATACGGTCCTTGATTTTTTCAAGATTGTAATGGTCTTCATCAAGAATTTCCTTTGCGTGGGCGATGTCAAGATTGTCTTCGGTGCCGGCGTTCCACGGAAGGTTTATGAGCCAATCCAAGTAATTACGCGATACGGTGGATTCCGGAGAGGAGGAGTGCATTTTCGAAAGGCGGTTGAGTTCTTTTTCAGCGGCTTCCCGGGCTTTATCGGGCATATCAGCGTCTTCAAGCTGCGCACGCATTTCATCCACTTCCAGCATTAGGTCGTCCGATTCGCCCAGTTCTTTTTGAATGGCTTTCAACTGCTCGCGCAGAAAATATTCACGTTGTCCTTTATTGATTACCGCTTGTGCGTCGGATTGAATCTTGCTTTCCAACTCTAGCAGGTCGTGTTCCTTCGTCAAAATCACGATCAGGTGGTTCAGTCGATCTTTAACCGAAATCGACTCAAGAATGAGTTGTTTATCATCGGACCGAAAGTCAAGAATCGCCGCAATATAATCCGCGAGCCGACCGGGCTCCTCAATATTTTCCGCGACGATCGCCAACTCTTCTTGATACCGAGATGACAACTTCACAATCTTTTGGACAATGTCGAGTGTACTGCGTCCGAGGGCTTCAATCTCAACGTTCACGTCTTCAACTTCCTGACCTTCTTCCTCCTCTACGACCTGCACGCATGCTTTAAGGAAGGGTTCTGTTTCATGAATTTCCTCAATTCTTACCCGCGCTCGACCGTGTGCCAAAAACAGCACGCTTTCATCGTCCTTCTTATATCTCAAGATTTGAACCAGCGTGCCTATTGGAGCGAGGTCTTCGGCAGTCTTTGGATCCGATTCCCGATTTCCTACCTGCCGAAAAACGCACAGCGCACGTTCCCCGTTCACCATGGCGTCATCGACCGCCTTGGTTACCCAGTCGCCGGAAAGCGCGATGTGATGCGGCGCGAACGGCGGCACAGGCGGCATATAGGGGAACACAACCAGATCGTCAACAGGAAGAATAGCAATCTCGGAGGTGATTTCAGGATTTAGTACGTCTTCATTCTCGGTTTCATTTTTCTTGGACATCGTCTAACTCCTTCTATTCTTCGTTGACCGGCTTATTGACTTTGGCTTCATCTTTCACTTGCACAGAAATTTCTTTGGATGAATCTTGCTGCATTTTCGGGATTTTGATTTCGACAAAACCGTTCTCATAGCTTGCAATCGGTTCGGATTCTTCATCCAATACCTTTGGAAGAACTACTGAGCGCTCAAATGGACCATAACTCAACTCGGCTTGATGGTAGTGTTGTTTCTTGAGTTGCGTTCGATCTCGTCGGTACCCGGTTATCTTGAGAACGTTATTGTCCAATCGGAGTCTTACATCTTCCTCCGGCTGTACGCCTGCAAGTTCAATCTTGACAATGAAATGCTCGACCGTTTCGTAAATGTCCATGGGTGGACGCCAGTTGGTGTTCTCACCCTTCACGCTCCGACGAGGAATATCGAAAGATTCAAAAGAACGATCAAATTCTTTGCTAATTTCGTAGAATTCGCCAACCATTCGCCGTGGTTTCGATTTCAACGCATTTCCTCCTTCCAGCGCGGTTGAGTTTTCAATCCTTAAGACGTCATCGCTGCTTAAGGGGTTGACGCCTCCGGAGAATCGAATACGTCCGCTTTCAGATTAGCGTGTATCACATCTGCCAGTAATCTTGTGGTTCGGGATTAAGAGTTATGCAAATCGCATACCGGAATCACTTGAGGTGGTTTCTAGCACCGAAAGATTACCGTCGTGTTGAAGTCTGTTGGACGCAGAGCATTCGTCTTGAGTTTCATGTTACGTGCCATTTCGACAATTCCAAAACGTTGATATCAACTTCGATACGTGGTGCCCCGCAGTATGTGATCGCGTCAAGACTGTCCCAACAGGTTGGTGCGCCGACATGCCAATAAAGCACTCTGTGCCGATTTGACAGTAACAACGATTGGACGGCACGTGGCCGTCCCTTATAATCAAGAGCGATTGCCTTCAGGTTCGCCCTTCGCGGATATGGCACAGTTTTCAGAAGCGGCCAGGTGGGATGAGGGCCACTGTGATTCCGTTTCTCGGGGACGTGATTGTCGGTATTTTTTGTTTTACTCTTTTTGCATACATGATATAATCTTCATTAGATTGGAAGTTCAAATTTAGGCGAATGGAGTGTTGCATCGCGAGAGTGATAACGTGCTTTGTCTATTTTACGGTTACACACATTTGCTCCGAAATCAACACATATCCAATTCAAATACTAATGTAGTATTCAGCGAGAGGTTTGCATGAATTTAACGGATGAACGGGTTATCTTTGAGGACAAATTTGATGGTACCGTCGATTCCGACTGGGCTTGGATACGGGAGCATTCGGGATTGTGGCGAATTAGGGATGGCGGATTGGAGATTCAGGTGGAACCGGGTAAGGCAGATACGGTCAGGAATGCATTGGTCAGACCAGCACCAGACCGCAATGATGGCACATTTGCCATTGAGGTAACCGTCACCAATTTCACCAGTCCCACGGAACAGTTCGAGCAGGCGGGAATCACTTGGTACAGCGAGGGCAAGCCGGTGTTCAAAGAGGTGAAGGAGTTGGTTGACGGCGAGCTATACATCATCCCGGGGAGGGCGCCCATGGCGGCGGCGAGCGTTCGGTTGCGTCTCGTCGTCACGGCTAATTCATGGGAGGCCCAATACTGCGCCGAAGGAGATTCGGATTTCCAAACGGCGGCAACGGGAGAACTTCCGACGCCGGGCGACGATCAGGTGAGCATACAGTGTTACAACGGACCGCCGGAAGGGGAACATTGGATACGCTTCGAGGATTTTTGTATTAAGCGGGTTTCATAAGAAGTGCTGACCTAACCGATTGGCAAAGCGTCATGTCGCTCGTGCGTTGCTCTGTGCCGCATGCTGGTGAAAACGCGATGAGTTGTTTTGACAATATCAACAATCTACTTGGCAGGAGAATAGATGGAACAGGAGAAAACACTTGTACTGATTAAACCCGATGGTGTTCAGCGCGGTCTGGTTGGTGAAATAATCACCAGATTCGAACGCAAGGGTCTCAAATTGATTGGCCTCAAACTTCTCACGCTCCCCAAAGGCAAAGCGGAGGAGCTTTATTCCCCCCACCTCGGCAAGTTCTTTTACGACTATCTGGTTCAATTTATGACGTCAAATCCGATTGTAGCGCTTGCGGTTGAGGGCAACAACGCAATTGAACTTGTCCGCCTGATTAACGGCGCGACCAAGCCGCTGGAATCTGCACCGGGCAGCATCCGCGGCGATTTCTCGATTGATATCACCCATAACGTGGTTCATGCTTCGGACAGCCCTGAGAACGCGGAACGCGAACTGAGTATCTTATTTTCCGAAGACGAAATACTCGATTATCGACGAATCGACGAAGCTATTCTTTGTGGGCCTGACCTGTAGACTGTTCCGCGCTTGAAACGCCGCATTCCGACCATTGATTGTCAATAAGAAAATCATTTCTGCGTAGAGTCACGTTAAATTTGATATTCTTATGTACTTTTTCTCGCGACGACCTTGTGGAATAAGTGTTGGGTGTTGGCAGTCGACAGTGTCTGCACGTTGATTCAAGGGTTCTCAGTCGCTATCAAGATCTCTATCGCACTCACTATTCATTCGCTTGAACTCCGTCGATCGTTCGTTTGAGGGATCTCTATCGCGCTCACTATCCGTTCGCTTGATCCCGCTGGGGCTTTTAGCGGTTGATGGGCAGTGCCCACCCTGCATATGTGCTTATTATTCACACGCTTGATTCTTCGAGGCTTCGTATTTCCAAGAATGCTTGTGAATTGAAAACGACACCCCAGATAGAAGGCGTCACGGTCGCCAATATCGTTCATGACGGCCCCTGTTGGAGTTTTGTAGTTCCACTACCCCGCAGTTGACAGCGAATGATTCTGTCGCTAGCCCCGTATTCGATGGAGATTACCGATGGGAGACACGAATCGAAAGCGTATTAGGATAGCATTCTTCTTATGCCTCTGTTCGGCAATTATCGGACTACCGAACGTCTCCGTCTCTGAACAGGGATATTTTGACTACATTACCATCTTCTCCAGCGGCAGAATCGCGCGTTTCACCGAGATGCCAATCCGCGTCTACATATCCCCTATGTTACGATCGGAGGCGTATCTGGATGCGATACGCTACGGCATGCGCCAATGGGAATCGGCTTCGGGCGGCATCATCCAATTTGAGGAGACGGAAGCCAATGGTGACGCCGATATCCGGGTGAGTTGGGGGACAACCGGACTTTGGCCAATCACCGAGGTAACGGGAGCCAAAGCCGAACTTACACGCCTTGACCGAGATAGTATCAGGGTCGAGATCGTTCTGGTTCCGCACGAGTCTCAAATCGCAGAGGTTAGTAGCCCTGAGCAATTGCGCGCAATCTGTCTCCACGAGTTTGGGCACGCGATTGGTTTGTGGGGACACAGTCCCGATTCCCGCGATGCCGAATTTCACACCTCCACCAAGGAATTGCCGTCCCCAAACGATATCAATACCCTCCTTCGCGTTTACGCCACACCCCAGAACGCCCCGCAGCATGAGCTAGCAATTAAGAGAATCAAGGAAAGCCTCGATGGATCCGATGCCGATGCCCGCCGACTCTACCTTCTAGGCACGATTACCGTTGACAAGGGAAATATCAAGGAGGCAATCGGACATTTCAAGACCGCACTCGCGCTTGATCCAACGTCCGAACCCACACGCCAAAAGTTAATCCAAGTCTATCAGGACTTTGGATACTACGAACAAGCCATCGCCATGCTCAATGACGTGTTGGCAGAAGCGCCGTCGCACGATGCGTACAACACGCTTGGTGTGATGTACTACCGAAACGGGAGAATCGACGAATCGATTATCGCTTTTCAGAACTCGATCGATCAGAATTCACACGACCTTGCCGCGCAGCATAATCTTCATCAAATCTTTAGGGAGATAGGGATTGCGGCACTTCAGGCGGCAAATTATACCGAAGCCGACGCGTATTTCCAGAAGGCACTCCGGTATGCCGCTCGCGACGCGAGCGCGGTTTACCGTCTGATGGGCAAAAGTTACGAAAGGCGCGGCGATTTTGCCACAGCTACTCTGCATTACCAAAAAGCGCTTGACGCCAACCCTATTGATCGGGACATCCAAGATGCACTTGCACAGTGTCACAACAATCACGGCGTCGAGTTGAGAAATGCGAAACGATGGGACGACGCCATAAACGCCTATAATCGCGCATTAGCCTTGGATCCGGCGCTTGTAGTTGCGCGGTCCAATTTGATTGACGTACTCCTGCAACGCGCCAAATACCATCGCGAAACGGGAAACATCGATAAAGCGATTTCCAGCTACCGCGAACTCGCGAAATTCGAAAGGGGCAACAGTGATGCACACAGCCGGCTGGGTGAACTTTACCTAGACCAGGGAGCGTATACACAAGCTATCGAGTCATTTCAATCGGCTCACGAGTTGAAACCGGACGCATCCCATACTCGACACAATCTCGTTGTTGCCTTTTCCTCCTATGCCAAATACCTTGATGTGCACAACCGGCACGATGAGGCCATCAAACAACTGCGGCAAGCGCTTGCAGTTGCGCCTTCACAGGTTAACCTACACGTGAGCCTAGGCCGTGTTTATCAGCGCTCCGGAGATCTTGATCGGGCACAGGCGGCATTCACGAGTGCACTGAGAATTCAACCGAACAGCGACTCGGTAAGGCGTGAGTCGAACTATCTTAGGACAATTCGCGCAAACAAACTGTTGAAGGCACGAAGGTATAGCGCCGCCTTGACCGAGTTTAGAGCTATTCCGAGGGCTGAGAGAAGCGTCGATATTCACAACTCCATCGGTTACCTCTATTTGATAAGGCGCAACTTCGAGGAAGCGCTAACCGCATTTGAGTCTGCATTGGCTGACGCACCGACCAATCAAATCGCGTATCAAAACCTGTTGGCGAGTGAATCTCAGCTAATCCGCCAGCCTCCTCACAGCCTGACTCGGGATGAAATCGAAAATCTTCTCGCACGTACGCGGAATCAACTTGCAATGTGCTACCTGATTCGCGGCGAGTATGAAAAGGCGACGGCAATATACCAGTCAGCGTTGAATCTCTCCCCGACCGATGCCGAGGTTCGCAGGGGATTGGACGCTACCGGCGAGCGCCTGGCGCATATGTCGGGACAGAATGCCCTTGAGGTTGAATGACATAGATTTTGTTTTCGGCATTGTAACGACTCGAAATCGACATCTCTTCACTGCGCCTGCGGATTCGATTTCAATACATTCGGCGCAGAAGTGTGGAGAGGAAAATAACAATGAGACCTAGAATCAGGGTTACGTTTAGCCAAGGAGCGGGACGCTTCTGAATGGGCGCATACACGGGGTATGGAAAGGTCAGCGCAATTCCAAGTATGAAGATAAGAGTTACGATGAGGAATTTTGCGCCCAGCACCACGATATACATGGAGTAATCTGGCGCCAAAATCGGATCTGTCACTGTTTGATTTCCCGTCGATATAAGGAAGGCGATAAAATTGTAGACGCCACTAACAAGAATCGTAACGAGCGCAATCCAAACAATGACTCTGAAGCGCCGAAATGCGGCATCGATTATCTGAGCTTTCTGAGAGTCGGGTAGGACTTTGGCGGCGGGCAGCAGAACAACGCGCAGAAAGAAGAAGCCGCCTATCATTAACACGACGGATCCAACATGCAGCCACTGCATCAAGACCGGCAGAAGTTCGTAGGTAAGGGTCATAGACATGCGATGATTCGTTTGTGCAAGACATATCTCGCGGAGATCTGTCGATAATTTATCCTATGAATCAATGTAGGTCAAGTAAAAAGCCGCTCCAATCACGGCGGAGATTCGTGCGTTGAGCGCCGGTATAGATTATTCTCACGGGTAACACCTACCATTGTCTAATATCCAAGTAAATTGATTGCGTGGATCAAGTAAAAAAACTTGTGTTGAGTGCGGTAAGATGCCTTGTCGCCACGCATAGTCGGCGGGGCAAGGGGATCTTTATCGTGGTTGTTATTCACTCCCTTGATCCCCGCCTACGGAGAATTGGAATGGTATGATTTCTACGTTGATGACTAACGCCAGTACGGCCTCAAGATTCAGATTGACAACCGTGGATAGAGATGGTAATTTGAAGAAATATCACGTTTTGAAACGGGAGAGCATCGAGACGCAATAGAGTCAGGTCATATTAGGAGTACCGCACTTTTTCAAATTGTGGTCGGACGGTTGGTTCCGTCGGTCCGAGTCTAAAATACGGCAACAACACTAACGGAGGAAATTCCGATGAGAATGCACCTCGGCGGCGAGTGGGTCGATAAATCGCAGAAGATTGAGGTTCTGAGTCCCTACGATGGATCAGTAGTCGATACTGTCCCCAGAGGGGATGCGAATGATATTGAAAAGGCATTGCAAACAGCGGAGCGCGGCGCGAAAATAATGGCGCAGATGACAGGGTTCGAGCGATACGAAATCCTGCACAAGGTCTCGGAAATGATGGCAGAGCGAGCGGAGGAGCTTGCCCGCATTATCACGATGGAGGAGGGCAAGATTCTCGCCGAAGGACGGATTGAGGCAACACGTGCAGCCGAAATTATCGCGCTCTCGGCTGAGGAAGCAAAGAGACTTTACGGCGAAGTGATTCCCCTCGAAGGCGCTCCCGGAGTTGAAGCTAAGTTCGGGTTTACGGTGCGCGTGCCGTGCGGCATCGTTGCAGGGATTAGTCCGTTCAATTTCCCGCTGCATCTGGTTTGCCACAAAGCGGGGCCTGCCATCGCCGCCGGTAATGCGATTATCCTCAAGCCCGCCACGGATACACCGCTATCCGCGCTAAAACTGGTTGAGTTGTTTGTGGAAGCGGGTACGCCTCCCGAAGCCATCCAATGTGTGACGGGTGCGGGAAGCGAGATTGGAGATGCGCTCTGCTCGGATAGCCGCGTGCGAAAGATTACTTTCACCGGCAGCCGCGACATCGGCGAACACATCTGTCATGTCGCAGGTTTAAAACGAGTCACAATGGAACTCGGTTCGAATTCGCCTCTAATTGTCATGCCCGATGCGGATCCGGAAAAGGTGGCAAAGGCGGCTACGATGTCGGGTTTCTCAAATGCCGGTCAAGTCTGTATTTCGACGCAACGCGTTATCGCCCACGACAGGATTTACGGCGATTTTCTCGACGCTTTCAAATCTGAAGTTGAGCAGATCAGTATCGGCGACCCGCTTGATGAACCGACGAAAATGGGACCGATGATTCGCGAATCGGATGCCTCTCGCGTCAGTGAGTGGATTCAGGACGCCGTCAACGGCGGAGCAAAATTGCTGACCGGCGGGGAAAAACACGACCAGTTCGTAACCCCGGCCATCCTGTCAGACGTCAAACCTGACATGCAGATCTCTTGTGACGAGGTGTTTGGGCCCGCGGTTGGAGTGACGCGCGTAAATGATATCGACGAGGCAATCACGCTCGCTAACGACACGAACTACGGTTTGAGTGCGGCAATCTTCACGGAGAACATCAATTGGGCGATGCGGTTCGTGCGTGAAGTGGATTCCGGCAATTTGATGGTAAATTGGGGGACCCAGTGGCGGGCGGACTTAATGCCTTACGGTGGTCTTAAAGAGAGCGGTATGGGTAAAGAGGGACCGAAGTACGCAGTGGAAGAGATGACTGAAACCAAGATGGCAATCTTCCATTTGAGCTAACTGGACGGATTCCGATTCCAAGGAGACTTCGTTGCCCCAATTGATCGGCCATCTAGTCGCGTAAAATTGACCAGATTTCGGACGGTATGTGCAGATTGTGGACGGTTTGGCATTTGCCAAGTGTAGTTGGATTCCCTTCGCGCTAGCAATATCGGTAAATTTGGGCGTTTTGTTGAATAGTCATGAAAATTGCATAAGATTCCTGTGTTGCGATTGATTGTTCTTTTCATGAATTCAGCGGACTACACTCGTCATGGACATTTGAATCTCTGACATTAAAAGCGAAGGGGGCACAACTTTGATAATACGAACTTGCCTGGCTTTGATTGTTCTCACCTGCATGGTCAGCCACCTTGGGTGCACCCAAGGTGGGGGCGACGATAATTGGCGACTCATAGAATCGGGAACGGAGGCACACCTGCATGGGGTGCACTTTGTCGACGGAAAGCGCGGATGGGCGGTTGGTACGGAGGGGCTGGTTCTGTCCACCACAGATGGCGGATTGACGTGGACAGAACAATCGCCCAGGAGGGCTATCTCTAGACATCCTCTTAATAAAGTCCATTTTTCTACTGCCACGAACGGTTGGGCGGTAAGCCGGATGGGGGAGGTACATTACACGGGGAGCAGCGGAAAATCATGGTCAAAGCAGGCTACGCCAGTTGACAAGGGATTGCTCGACATCCATTTTGTAAATGCCACCGAGGGTTGGGCAATCGGCGGATTTGGCACGATTCTCCACACGGACGATGGCGGCGGACGTTGGGAGAAGCAACGAACATCTTCAAATTCGCATTTTTGGGCAGTGCATTTCGCTGACAGTCGGAACGGATGGGCAGTCGGAGAGAAGGGGGCCATCGTTGTCACACGGAACGGCGGTAAGAATTGGTTGGAGCAACGGAGCAACACCGAACAGCCGCTTCTCGGAGTCTTCTTCACTGACGCAAACACCGGCTGGATTGTTGGCACTAACGGGTTGATTCTGCATAGTGCGAATGGTGGAAATACGTGGGAGCGCCAAACGGTGCCGGTGAAAAAGAGCTTGCGCGACGTGGTATTCGCTAGCCGACAGCAGGGATGGGCGGTCGGTGAAGAGGGGTTGATTCTACACACCGCCGACGGGGGAAAGACGTGGGAAACTCAGCCTACATCTACGACTCTAAATCTGCTGGATATCTATACCCACAAGAATCGGAGTTGGGTGGTTGGCGCAAAGGGAACCATCCTGAGACGTGGCTAAATCGGCCCAAAGCGCATCGTGTTCAATTTCGGCATGGAGTTCGTGTTTAGAAATAGTATAGATTAGTTTATTAGAATCACAGGACAAGAACAAGGACAGCGGTCTGCGCAAACGGCGACTGTACAAAGGGAAAACCTATGACACAAGAGCCAGAAAGAAATATAATCAAAGTGCCCAATGGTAAAATCTGCGATTATATTGATAGTAAGTTTCGCAAGGATTCACCGGAAGAATATGTGCGGCAGACTATTGAAAAGAGATTAGTCAACGAGCATAAATACAAGCGCGAACAGATTAAGATCGAATTTGGTCTTAAATTAGGTTCGCGACTTCCTCGTGCAGATATTGTAATATTCCCAAAAGATAGCCCTGAACTCGATCAAGATTATGTGGAAATGATCATTGAATGCAAGAATGAAAAAGTAGAACCAAGAAATCGCAAAGACGGTGTTGACCAACTTAAATCTTATATGAGTGTTTGCCCGAACTGCGAATGGGGCATGTGGACGAATGGCAAATACAAAGAGGTATTAAGAAAAGTCAAAATTGAGGGTAAATTTGAATTTCAGGAGTACAATGACATTCCTCCCGCAGATGGTTCTTTAGCGGATGTCGACAGACCTCGGCGTAGCACATTGAAAAAAGCCTATGAAGACAACCTCTTGATGGTTTTCCGAACTTGCCATAATCACATTTACGCTACAGATGGACTGCAAAAACAACCGGCTTTTTTTCAATTGCTGAAGTTAATTTTTTGCAAAACGCTTGACGAGCAGAATGTAGGAAAACCGCTCGAGTTTTACGCAACATCAGGCGAAAGATCCAATCCGGATGGACAATTAACGGTAAAAAAACGGATTTCCAAGATTCTTGAGACGGTCAAACAACAATTCCCACAGATATTTGGAACGAGTGATGCAATTGAATTAAAACCCCGTTCGCTAGCGTGGATTGTATCAGAACTCCAATCTTACAGCCTACTTGAAACTCACGTTGATGTCAAAGGAAAAGCGTATGAGGAGTTGGTAGGTGCCAATCTGAGAGGGGATAGGGGGGAATTCTTTACGCCAAGAAATATCATGCAGATGGCGGTCAAGATGATTAACCCTAAACCGGATGAGAAAGTTTGTGATACGTCCTGCGGTACAGGAGGGTTCTTGGTCACCGCAATGAATCATGTGATTGAACAGTTGAAAATTGAGGTCGAAGATGACTTGGATAAACCAGAAAATGAATGGTCTGAGAGCGAGAAGAGCATTGTACGAGAAAGAATAAAACAGATCGCGAAATCAAACTTCTTTGGCTTTGACATCAATCCCGATTTGGTCAAAGCCACAAAGATGAACATGGTGATGAATAATGATGGGAGCGGGAATATCTATCAGAACGATTCTCTATTGCCTCCACATGAATGGTCACCAAATCTCAAAACAGAATTAGTAGAAGCATTGAATCTTGAAACAGATAGCATCCAGAACGCGGACACTATTGGGTTTTTTGATGTCATTGTTACAAATCCACCTTTTGGAAGTAAAATTCCCATCAACGATGGTCACATTCTTGAACAATTTCAAATCGGCTATATCTGGCGGAATGAGCAATACGATATAAGTGACCAAGAGGGCTGGACGATTTCGTCAGACCTTCAAACGTCAGCGCCCCCAGAGCAATTATTTATCGAACGCTGCTTGCAGTTCCTCAAACCCCGAGGGCGATTGGCAATTGTTCTGCCAGATTCAATCCTAGGAAATCCTAGTCTAGGGTATATTCGTCAATGGTTGCTTGAAAGAACAAGGATTATTGCAAGTGTGGATCTACACGAGGACACCTTTCAACCCGGTAACGGAACGCAAACTTCAATACTGATTCTTGAGAAAAAATCAGAACGGGAAATAATGGAGGAGAGACTCTCAAGTGCAATTAAGCCATACAATATCTTCATGGCGACGGTAGAGAAGGTTGGCCACGACAGACGAGGAAATACGCTATTTAAACGGGATGAATCCGGTAATGAAATTTGGGTGTCGGAAAATCCCAATGTGCTCAACCTCAGTAGAATCACGGAAAGCGAAGTCGCCTACAGTACCGAAAGTAAGACACGAATCATTGACGATCAGAGTCGTGATGTTCCTAATGCCTTTGGTCGGTGGAAACAGCAGGAAGGCATTGAATGGTAGCCCATCCTCGCTTGTCCACTCAAGAAGACGTAAATCAAGACGCCCACGAATCCGAAGTCAAATGGACGACGATTGTTCTTCAAGAAGTCGTTGAAAAAGAGTATCGGCTGGAAGCGAGCGTCTACGGTATTGAAGGTAGACAAGCGAGACAAAACCTGCAGGAATGTAGATGGAGTGTAGTGCCTCTGTGCGGGGAAAGCGGTCTTGCTACTTGCTACCATAGGCCGAGATTCAAAAGGATATTTGTTGAAAAATCCGATTTTCCGATTTATCAACCCGCACAAGCAAATGAAGTTTATCCGAGACCATCCGCGTACATTTCTAAGTTAACGCGAACCGATATAGATGCCTTAAGAGTGAAGAAGGGGCAAATATTGTTGACCTGCTCCGGCACAGTTGGGAACTGTACCTATGTGCGAAATACTCTGGATAACCTCATTTTCAGTCATGATTTAATTAGGGTGGAGCCCAAGGAATATAACGGATTCACTTATGCTTTTCTGAAATCAAGAATCGGAAGATTACTCCTAACAACCAATAGCTACGGGGCAGTGGTTAAGCACATTGAACCCAAGCACCTCGATGACATTCCCATTCCCAATCCGCCAGCGCTCCTCAAACAAGAAATTCACAGTCTGGTTGAAGAATCCTTCCGGTTGAGGGACGAATCCAATGAACTGATGGATGAAGCGCAAGGCTTGTTAAAAGGGGCGTTACGACTCCCCACAATTGAGGAACTACAGGTAAAAGCCGAGCAGTTTGATAAAATGGCTGGTGTCTTGAATTATTTCGTTCCATTGAGCAGGTTAAGCAATCGTCTGGATGGTTCCTATCACGTTCCCGTTGTTCAAGTGATTGATCAGCATTTAGAGAAGATGGCGAAGGAAGTTGTCCAAGTTGGCGATAGTCGTATCAGCCAATCGGTTATCCTACCGGGCAGGTTCAAGAGAGTCTATGTTGAAGAAGGCAATGGGGTTGTATTCTTGGACGGGAAGCAAATCTATGAATTGAATCCTAGTAATAAAAAATACCTTGCGATAAGCCAGCACGGCAACCGAATTAATCAGTTAACACTCCGTGAAAATATGACTTTGATTACACGAAGCGGAACGATTGGAAAAGTAACAATAGTTCCTGCACATTGGGAGGGTTGGACTGCTAATGAGCATGTTATACGTGTTGTACCTGCAACCGATGAAATTGCCGGTTATCTATGCGCATGGCTTTCAAGCGACCACGCCTATCCCCTAATTGATCGGTATACTTATGGCGCGGTGGTAGATGAGATTAATGCGGAGCAGGTCTCCAAAGTCGTGGTGCCTTTGTTGCGAGATGAAGATACGCAGCGGGTGATAAATAGCAAGGTTCTAGAAGCAAATCGAAAAAGGACCGAAGCCTATGAGTTGGAGCAGGAAGGGTTAAGGGTGCTTGATGAAAAGGTGATTTATGCAAGATTTAGTGCACGATGAAGTCCAAGTCTAAGGAGTAATCATCATGGCAATGCCTGAATCCCAACTTGAAACATGGTCCAATCGAGGGGCTACAGTCGGTTCTGCAAACACTCATAAATCAATCAGAATTGCACTTAACCAGCACAATTGGCCGCAAGGGATGAATCATGAGGCCTATCTCCAAGGCTCATATGCCAACTACACAAATATCAGGGGTAATAGCGATGTCGATTTGGTAGTTGAGTCGAGTTCGGTGTTTTACTCCAATCTCAGTCAAGATGAGAAGCAGCATTTAGGTCTCACAGGGGGTAGTTATGGCTTTGCAGCTTTTCGTAACGAAGTGATAGAGGCGTTAATCTCATATTACGGCCCGAATCTAGTTGATTACTCTAGTCAGAAATCTATCAAGATAGCTGCGTCAAGCAATCGCCTAGTTGCTGATGTAATCCCGTGCATTCAGTATAGGTGGTACCACCAATTGTCAGTCATTGCGGAAGGAATAACTTTCTGGACCCAAAACTCAAACCAGCAGATTATAAACTATCCTAAGATTCATCTACAGAACGGGTCAAATAAAAACCAAAGAACCAACAATAATTATAAGCCGTCCGTTCGTATGTTCAAAAACGCACGGGAATTTATCTTGGCAAATAATCCTTCATTACAGGGCAGTTATCCTTCCTATTTTGTTGAATGCCTTCTGTACAACGTACCTGATGAGTGCTTCGGTAATCGATACTCCGATACATTCTGCAACGTAGTGAATTTTCTTCTAACTGAGAATTCAGGTTTATCCCAATTCTGTTGCCAAAATGGACATTTACCACTTTTTGGCAATCTCTCGACTCAATGGGATACAACAAAGGCCGTAGACTTCGTCGATCGGCTATGTGTCTTATGGGAACAATGGCAATGAATTCAAATGATGATAAAGTTTTCAGAATACTCACTGTGGATGGTGGCGGTTCTAAAGGCGTCTATTCGCTTGGTTTCCTACGAGAGTTTGAAAAACTAACAGGCGACCCTTTGTACAAGTGTTTTGATCTCATATATGGCACGAGCACGGGAGCTATCATTGCTGCACTCATGGCTCTTGGCAAAAATCTAGAGGAGATTATTGAGCTTTATCTTTCTTCAATTCCTGAGATAATGGGCGCAAAACGCAGATCACTCCGCAGTCGTAGATTGGCAAAACATGCTCGGAAGATTTTCGGCGACGCCAAATTCGATGCCTTCAAAGTGAACATCGGTATAGTCGCTATGCACTATGGCTATGCAAAGCCAATGATTTTTAAGTCGTCCATCCAACAAGCACACGGAAGACATAGCACGTTTGCACCTGGATTCGGTTGTAGGATTTCGGACGCTATTTTGGCTTCCTGTGCTGCGTTTCCGTATTTTGAGCAAGTTACCGTAGAGACTATTAATCAGGGAAAGCCCGATCTGCTGGATGGAGGATTTGTTGGCAATAACCCAGCTCTCTTTGCTTTAGCGGATGCAGTCAAGGCATTTGAAGTTCCGTTAGAAGCAATCAAGATGCTTAGCGTCGGTGTCGGCGAGTACCCCCACACACCGACAGGATTAACCGATCGAATTTTACGACGTGGCTGGCCATACAGGTTGTTTGAGAAAGTGTTGTCTGGAAATACCAACACCATTGAGCAACTCAGGACGGTACTGTTTCCAAAAGTGCAAGTCGTACGAGTCAATGATTCTTTCACTAATGATCAATATGCGACGAATTTCTTGGAGTCAGACATAAAGAAACTACATGAAATCATGGATCTTGGGAGGGAGTCTTTTGGAAAATACGAAGCAGATGTAAAAGAATTGTTCAAACTTCAATTGATGGCGAATTAGCAGACGACATAGACTTTGGGCTTATCTGTTTTAGTTGACGTGATCCGCATCACTTTGCTCAATTCAATACGGAATTTTGAATATCTGTAATGGCCAAGCCGGTATGCGACATTCAAAACTGTTTGCCGCTAACATTGGATCGACAGAACCAAACCTTGGCAAATGAGGTGGTAAATCGGCGAGAGCGGCACAATGTATAAACAACCGCGCGGGCTACTAGGATTGTTTTTATTTATGTTATTCAGATTTTGACGTTACACTATTGAATGCTCTAGTTAATTCTGGTAGATTTCCCCATGCTAGAGTGCTTTCGGCTTCTTCACCAACTTTAGAACCTTTGAAACGTCCGACTAATCTACTCGCACCATCATTGGGATTTGGAACAATAAACAATGATTGTAGCTCGTTATCTGAGTATGAAAATGCAATGCCAGCCTGTTCATCTACATACGATTTAATCATTATATCCCCCTTAGCTGTTCCGATATGGTATTCAACCTCTGTGCGATCTCAAGGAAAAGACAATTCTGAATGCGTTGTTTAAGCCAGCATTTGTGTTCTTCGAGTTCGATCTCTTGTTTACGTATTTCAGTAAGATTTTTCTCAAGGAACCTATGAAAATCTATCATAATGTTTCACTCCCTTTCTTTTCGCGAGGGAAGGACTTGGCGTGAGTATTCGTACCACTTGCGCTTTTATTATGCCTTCCAACTGCCTATTTAGGATGTTTCCTATTCTCCCTATTCTTGAAATATCTATAGATCAAATACATAATATAAACAACTATAGTGGTCAAGCTGACGGCATAAACGGCATTAAGAGAAAACGATATGTTTGCCACGTCCCGGCTATGATAGATTAAGAACAATACTATCCATATGATGCCGACAGCCTTTATTTCCTTCCAAAGTCTCTTGCGGGTTTTCATTATTTATCCTGTATTCCAATCACCAGCAGCTACGGACGGATTTCGGTTTCTACTCTCTGCCAGTTTTCGCTTATTTTCTTCCTTCACTATTTGTCCATTTACTTCAGGCGTTGAAATTTGACCAGAATTAGTCGGACTTAATTACTTAAATCTCCTTATTTTCCGTCTAAAGGATGGGGTTAGGTTCAAGGTTCAAAGATTAAGCAGTTACTGATTAAGGAAGGAATAACGCTGTGTGTGACTGGTACGATGAAGAAGTATGTGGAAGCCGGTTAGTTTGGGTTTGTTAGGCACTCCCTATCCATTTTACCTTTGATAAATAAAATACCAGTCATCAATAGAGTGTGGGCTTCATTATCAAGTTTCCTTAATCCTTCTAAAACAACCTTATTATTCGGAAATTCTTTAGGATAGTTAGAATGTTTCCGTAAGTAGTTTGTAAGCGGTGACAACTTTTCTAAGATTTCTTCATCATCTTCATCTACTAAAATAGGGTTATCGAGTAGAATCAATATAAGTTCTGTTAATGCCGACCCGCGCCTACCGGTTAAATCCTTTTCTCGGACACGCTTGATTTGTTCTTCAATTTGTCTCATATTTCCCTCATGATATTTAGCCATTCCCTCATCATTCAGTATGGTGGACATATATTGCCTAACATAACCACTGAATAGGTGATAAACTAAGTCAGAGTTATCCCAAGCGCAACCGATATAAACTGCTTCACGTACCTCGGGAGATGCAAGATGTATTTCTCCCCTTTTATAGAGTTCTAGACAATTCTCTAAGGCTTCTAGCAGTCTCATATTAATCCTAATATTGTTACGCAGTTTTTGACTAGTCAATAAGGACTAAAATTTCTCTATTGTAAATTCCAATTAGTCTTTGCTAGCAGCCGACTTCAGATTATGGATTCTGTCTATCAGTATGTCAGCCGTGTTAGGTTCAAATGAATAAGAGGTAGTGGGAGCTATTGCTCCTCCACTGGAAGAACTGTGCGAACATAGGAACATAATATTTTTATCAATTTCATCAATAAAATAATATCACAGGTTAATCCTGTCTTCCAATCTTATTTGCTAGCTTGAGGTCAAATTGCTTTAACGTTATTGAATCATGCGTTTGCCTGTAGCCATCATTTAATTTGTCCAAGGCTTTCCAATAATTCCTTAATTGTCTGTCACACCATTTATCACGAATCCAATCCATTACCTGTGAAAAATCCAGAATACCAATCAAGGCTGTTATTCTGCCTTTTCTGCGGTTTAGATACCTATCGATAGTTAAACCTAGTAGCATCACGATCAACGGCGTAACTATTACAGTAAGTATAGTATTTAACATGGTGGCCTCCTCTTTCATGGCCAGTAAACGGTAACATGACAGTTTCTACGCTTATATAGTCAAAATGAGATGGACCGCTTTTTCTAATGTCGGCACAGTCATCGAACATTATATCACAATGTTATTTCTTTGTCAACTACTGTGATTCCTCTTCTACTAGTCCTATACCCACCCTGCGACGATATAGTCGCTAACCCCTTAGCCAGTCATGGCGGGGGTCGAAGGGGGAGTATAGGACACTAACTTCGGACGCTCGTTTACAGTTAAGACATCTCTTTCCACTCAACACCTAATTCTTTGCAGTAGAAGGGGGATTGTTCTTCGATCCTACTGAAAATCTCTTCCCTCGTTAGATCAAACGATTCAGCCCAATTGCTCGAAGATTGATTTAAGCCGCCAGTATTCAATGCGAAACGGGTTGCCGATAATCTGTCATAGTCAACCCGGCGTGTCATGCGTAAAGCTATTTTCCGTTTCAAATCGCAAAATCTATCTTCGCCCGTTAAGTTGGTCAATTGGCAGCACGGGCACAATGCGTGCCCATCGAAATGACTAATACAAAATAATCCTATAAAGAAAGTTTTAATCTCTCAACCAATTGTGCCCCGCCTACGTTCTCAAATATATAGCAGCGTAACCACGGGCATTCAAGATCACAAGTTCTGCAGACGCCTCATAGCGAATACCTCTATCCCTACTTAAGGGCAATCCTTCATACTCCGAAGGGCGTAGGTCAAGGCAGGTTTTCTGCCGCTTTCTGGACGCCGCGTGCCAGCTAAGTCTGTATTAGTGACCTATGCCGGCAGAATCACTTAAATCAAAACACCTGAATCCGGTAAGTTTTGTAAACTTTTGTAAACTTTTGTAAACTTTTTGACTCTTCAATCAAATATCTCAAACTTCAAATCAGGCGTTTAATCTCTAGTGCATTCGACTGCTGTATGTACGATGTGTAGTAGGCGGCAGCTACTGGCAATCAGGGGAAGGATGGTGGAGTCTTATTCGTAGACTCTACCCAATCTTTTGACAATTTACAGTAAATTCTGTTAATTCTTGTCAAATTTTGTAATGGTGTTTAACTTCTCATGGCTACCAAAACTGAACTAAAAAAAAAGTAAAGCTATTCCATTATTCCTCCTGAGCGCAGAACGCGGTTCGATTCGATTTCCTTCCTAGGTGTGTCCTGAATGTACCTGTGCAATATTGTCCTCTCCGGTACTTTCCGCATCGCTCTCTAGTGTTCCTAACTCCTTCGGATACGTGTTTACCGTGCGTACGCACCTCGGACTGCGGAGCACCATTCGTAGAGTGGGAGGAGATGTGTCGCCTGTCCCTAGCCGCGACCGATATACGGCATGCCGTTCGCCATGACCGTGATGAACGGGACATTCGTATCTAGTGGAAGGTTCGCCATGTACACTACGGCGCGAGCGACGTTGTCCGCATCCATTCTCGGTTCGACCATAGTGGCGCCGTGAGGTTGGAGGCTACCGGCGTCAGAGCGCGCGGTCATGTCGGTCGCGGCGTTGCCGATGTCAATCTGGCCGCACAATATGTCGAAGTTCCGTCCATCAAGCGAGGTCGACCTGGTGAGACCGGTTATTGCGTGCTTCGTGGCGGTATACGGCGCGGAGTTTGGCCTAGGCACGTGGGCTGATACGGAACCGTTATTGATTATGCGTCCGCCTCGCGGATCTTGGTTCTTCATGATTTTAATCGCTTCCTGTGTGCACAGGAAGGAGGCGGTCAGATTTGTGTCAACAACCGTTTGCCACTGCTCTAGTGTGAGTTCTTCCATTGGAACGCCGGGTGCGCCGAGACCTGCATTGTTAAAGAGCAAGTCCAGTCGACCGAATGCCTCTACTGTTTCTGCGAATAGACTTAGGATGGCGGTGTGATCGGTTACATCGGTAGGCACAGCCAACATGCGCGAGCCGGCATCACCGGCTTCCGTGACGGTTTCCTGCAAACGTTCCACGCGACGTCCGGCAATGGCGACGGAATATCCCTCCGCCGAGAGTGCAAGCGCGGTTCGTTTGCCAATCCCGCTTCCTCCTCCAGTTATAATAGCTACTTTCGCGGGTATGTTCATTCGCGATTCCTCCTCAAGATTGAAAATTGTAATGTGTCGATGAAGCAGTTCCAAGCTGATTGGCGGCTCTGAGATTTAGGCTAATTGGCTCTTCCAGATCTGCGTCTTAATCTGTGACCGTCGCATCTGGCAGCGGGAGTGATTCGCCGAGAAGCAGAATGGTCTCTGCCATGTCCGTCAATGCACTTGCCAGCAATCGCCTGGCTTCTTCGAGATTGGTCCCGCAGGTGATGACCTCAGGAAAATCTAAAACTTCGGCATGAACCCTTCATCAAGATATTTATACATTGCTTTATGGGTCAACACAATTTTGCCTTGTCTTTCCACCGATGACAGACGCAATGAATGTCAATTGTCCCAACCGTCAACACTATGTCGACGGCTGGGCTTTCTACAGCCCAGCGGACTCATCTTATCATGTTTTCGTTGGCAATTCCACCTAATAGATTCATCAAAAGGTGCAGCCTAAGAAGATACGTGACAAGGTCGCTTCCCGTAATAAGGCTGGTGCGTAGTAGATCTCTACAGGATTCTTATGGGAGTTCTATCGCGTTCGCTGTTCTCTCACTTGATCCTTCGCTAACCACTCAGTTGATCAGTTACTGTTCATTGTTTTGATCGCACCCTAAAAACAGTACCTTTCAAACAAGCTCTAAATCCAAGAGCGGGTGTGAACAGGAGAAATCCCGCCGGTAATAACACGTACGAATTTTTTGTTGACATACCCATTTCCGTGTGTTAAAATTGCTGAACAATTGAATAGTATCGGATTCGGGGGCTGGCAACTATCAAGAGTTGTCAGAGAATAGGGAAGCGCGGTGAGAATCCGCCACGGCCCCGCCACTGTAAACGACGTAAAATCGTCTCGAACACGCCACTGTCCAAATTTGTCCGGATGGGAAGGTAAGCGACGAGTTGTCGTGAGTCAGGAGACCTGCCTGAATTCGGTTTCACACATCGGCTTTCGCGGGAAGGCTGTGAGACAGAGATCGGTTTCGTCTTATCTGGACAGTGCGGCAGAAAATTTCGGCACGTCGCGCAACGTGCGCATTTGATGAATAGTGAACTGTACCCCAGTTTCCCTTGCGGAGGCTGGGGTTTTTTGTTGCTATAGCACATTGTCCCAGATGGACGAAAGGATTCACCGATGTTATCACGCTGTTTTAACGCGTTTCGCCGCTCCGCCAAGGAGCGCCTTGATTGGTTTAGAATATTCACAGTTTTCGTATCGGCACTACTCCTGTTTCCGACTGTCGTTACGGCGCAGGATTCTGTTAGCAATCTAGCCATTGTCGTCAATGGTTTAACCAAACCCGAAGCCGATATCTTCCCGTCGCTGTCAATCGTCAATCTTGACGAACCTGACTCGGATCGAGCTGTCGCAAATGAGGAAATACCTCTCGGTGACATAATACCCAGTGATTTGGTTGCACAAGAGAACCTGTTATATGTAGTTAATCAAACACGGGACCCGTTTTTTGATCCGCGCGGAGGATATATCGAGGTCATAGACTTACAAACTCGCTCTGCCGTTGGGAGAATACCTATTGATTCAGACACGACGCCAAAACAGATTGCGTTGGTAGGACCTTCCAAAGCGTATGTTACGGGGTTGTACAGTGACAAAGTTGATGTTTTGGATTTGAACCGACACGACGTCATCAAACGCATTCCTGTCGGTCAAATGCCTGACGGAATAACGGTGCTCAACGGCAAGGCTTACGTGGCAAACTCTGCATACGTGAAGGAGGAGGGCACTTGGAATATCAGTTATGACGACAATAGCAGTGTCACGGTGATTGATACCGCGAGCGACACGGTGTTGAAAACCATACCCATGCCGATAAATACATCCGGCATTACGAACGACGGAGATTCCAGAGTGATTGCGGTTTCGGCAGGAGTTGGCGACTGGATTGTTCCCGGCGGCATACCGGGTACCATTGTCATTATTGACACGATCGCCGATGAAATCGTGGATACCATTGATTTGGAAGAGAGAGCCGGAAGCCCCGCAGTTGATAGCATGAAGCGTTTGTTCATCAGTTCCGGCGGATTGCTCGTTTACGATTTGGTAAGCAATGAATGGCTACACGGTCCGGATAATCCGTTCTCTGATCTGGGTGGTGTCGGAGCAATCGACCAAGACAACAACCTTTATATCACCAAAGCGGATTGGACGGGCGGTGGAATGGACGAGTTGTATGTTGTTTCGCCCAATGCTGCCTTGCTGGAAACCTATAGCGTCGGACACGGCGCTTCGGGGGTTGCGCTTGCCCAAGTAGAGACTCTCCTGACTGCGGTCAGTCCGCGGGGTAAGTTAGCGACGAGTTGGGGTAAACTCAAATCCAGTAATTAAACTTCTATCAAGCGGCGCCGGTCCATCTTCTTTTCCACGGGGGCAACAGCCTAAAATCTATGCACACCATGCTTCGTGATTTACGACTGGCGTTTCATCCTTTTGTATTGGTTTCTCTCGTCACCGTATTCGCCAATTGTTCTGGCGGAAGGGGGCAGGCGCCGCTTTCTTGGCACGTCAGATTTGTCTCGCTCGGGGCAGAAGTTCATTTTGACTCAATCACTCGGAGAAAAATCCGACAAATTCGCGTCCTGAGTGTGGCAGGTGCGCATGAGTTGGTAGTTTCCCAACTTCGTTTGGACGGTTATCCCCGCGGTACGGAACCTCTCTACTTTCGGTGGGAGAGCGGTATCGAGTACCGGTTCGAGGTTCAGGGTGAATCCGGAGATACCTCTACCAAGACGCTGCGCGCTCCGCAGTCCGACCGACAAGGTTCGCTTGAGATTGCAATTCCTTACGGTACCGTCACGAAAGAGAGCCTTGAGAGTTTAGATTCCACGGTGACTCCGTTGAACGAATCATTGGTGCTTCAGGATAGTAACATAACAATGACTTTGCTCCTACGAAATGTCGTGAGAGCGCCCGTTCGGTTTGAAATAGATGTCGTGATTCCCTATCCGCTTCGGGCGGCGAAGGTTCCCGACGATCTCGGCACCAAACACGCCGTCGAGATGTCCAATTCGGCGCATGATGGTAACGACCACGGAATTTGGCGTTTATCCGCTTCGGGCAGATTCACGGTTGAGTCGGAGGTCTGGTACCGGCAGATAGAGTTGTATGTCCCCGCAGAGCCGCTGCCCGATTCAACACGGATTTCCGGAAGCGTGCTCTTCAAAGCCGCTGACGGAGAGTCTTGGGAGCGGAAAACTTCAGTATCCTTGCAGTCGGCGACGATTGATGAAATCGCCGCGCTAATCTCGATTGAGGACGTGTTTATGCCGACCGACGAAGCGGGCATTTTTGACTCACGTCAACAGCCGGATGTAATCTCCTATCCGCAACCGGTGCTAGGACATCTTGGCAAGTGGTTGGGAGTAAAAGCGGAACGGTCGAATTATTTTGAACCGATTGTGTATCAATCCGTGCGTCTTCGCAATGACGGCGAAAACACGGTACACCTGCTTGTTTCGGCCGTAAACCTTGACACAGGAAGTAGAATTCCTGTCCCGTTCCTCGCTCCGCCGGGCGAATTTAACGCGGGCACAGACCGAAGTTTTGCTTTTGTAAGTTTGGCTCCTCGAAACACCACGGATGTGCCCTTACCAATCTTCTTCAATCCATCAATAGCCCAAGAGGGCGCATCCCGCGGATTTCAGGGGAGAGGCAGTTATGAACGGGAGATAGAGGTAAAGGCTTGGGGAAGCGACACAACTGTACTCCGTGAAGTGAGACCTTTGCACATCACGACACCAAACCAGCAAGCTCTGGTTGTTACGGTATGTGCATTCGCCGGCACAATGACCGGGCTTGTTCTCTTTCTCGGCTATCACCGATCAATCTTCTCGCGCTTTACCACGAAGCGACTCATCTTGGTCGCTCTTTTTGGCACAACCATCTTTATCACTGTTAGCATTCCATCAACATTGCTCGCCAATTTAATCTCGGCGCTGCTCGGTCCAGCCTCGTTTCTGGTTACGGGACTAATCAACGAAATGCTGTACTACGCGCTGCTGACAGCGTTGTTAATGCTCGTTCCCAAGCCCGGTGTTATTACGTTGGTATCCCTCGTTCGACTGCTGCTTGGCGGCGTGATACTGGGCTTATTCAATCCGACAACGTTGGTGTATACGGGCGTGAGCATCTTGCTCTTGGAAGCCGGTTTTAAGATCGCTCGAAACGGTCGCCACCTGTTACCGCTTGCGTTGGTGTTTGGCGCGTGCGACTCCATCGCCGTTTACGTGGATTTCCAGATTAGTATGACGCTATACCGTCTCTTCTATGCCGAATGGTATATCATTTCGCGGTGCGTAATTGACGGGTTTATCTACACTTTTGTCGGTGTGCTTTTGGGCAAGCGTTTGGGATGGGGACTATGGCGCGTGGCGGAATAGTGTGCGAATGCCGATGGATTGAGGTCCTTTCCGTGTGAAACGGCACCGCCATTGTATAATCTACGATGCACAAATGGGTTAGCCCAAATAATCAAATGAGGAAGTTCAGTTGAATCCCGCTCTTACGGGTTCCGTCTGTGCTTTGCACGTCCTTTTAATTTATGGGCACGGTTTCAGCCGTTGGAAGATGAACAATGGGGACAATCCTCGCAGTTAGCATGCAACAGCATCCTTGGAAGCTGGATCTTTTAACCATTGGGCGAGGGAACCTCGCCCCTACGATTACACCGGTCCCAGCGCAATGAGTATCGATTTCTTGCGTTGGCACGATTCTTTTTTGAGCCTATGGAGGTAATGAATGAATAATAAAAGACTACGATTGAGCATGTCTCTCGCCCTGATGATCTGCATTACGGCTTCAATCTACACTACTCACGGGGCGGAGATTCCACGCGATGACATTGCTTTCACGAGGCAAGGGGTAGTCATTGAGGCCCGGAACGATCCGGCGATGCACATTAAGGCGGAAGTCCAATCTGATGCGGGCTTGGTACCGGTCAAAGCTTTCCCGATTGATGGCGACCGTCTTTTTCTTCAATTTGATTGGCAACCCGCTACGTCCTATCAGATTCGTGTCGATTCTTTAAACCTTAAGGGTCGTCATGTCTCACCGCTCAAACCAAGCGCCTATCGGGCACGTATGATTGAGCTGGATTCGACGCTTTCACTGTTGTCAAATCTGAAGCGTCCCGCCGTTCCAACCACCGTCGCCTTCTCCCCCGATGGCAGCCAACTCGCTATTGCAACGGATGCGGGCCATCTGGCGATTGTGAACCCGCTAACGGGAGCAAGCATCTGGTCCACACGAATCTCGGAAGGATATGCGAAGCACGCGACATTCAATTCTGACGGCTCTCGCTTTTACATAGGAGAACAGTCTGCCGAAGGCTTGATATACGCTTACAAGCTGTCAGACAAGAAGCCTGCGCTGTTATGGAAATACCGGACAGCGGACGACATTGATACCTCCCATCCCGATGACCCGAATGATGTTTACGGGTGGGTACAGTATCCAGGACCCTATCGAATGGCTGTGACCAGTGACGGCGATCTCTTTGCAGCAGCGAACCATTCGTGGATGAAGGATGGTAAAAGCTTGAAAAAGGCGCAGTTCTACCGATTCGAGTGCACAACCGGAAAAGTAAAATGGAAATGGCCTAACAGTCGTGCCGTCTCAATGGTTATAAAGTGGTTTGACTACAGTCGCGACGGAAAAACTGTCGCCCTTGTCTGCGATGGAGGAGTCATCGGAGGGGCTTCACGATACAAGTCGGGTACACTATACGTTATTGACGGCGAAACCGGGGCAGACCGATGGAGTTACACGTTCGACTCGCTGAAGCCCTACTATCAGACAGTAACATTCTGGCGTAGTGTGGGTGTCTCGCCCGATGGATCGTGGATAAATGTATCGACAGACGATGGAAGGGTTTTCATCTTTAATTCGGCTCATGCCGACCAACATTGGGAAGCGGACCTCACAACACCGCTTCAAGTCAGCGGCATCCCCATTACCGCAACTACCGGGACCATCGGCGCCACGGACGATTTGGCTCTGTTTGTAACGGGCGACACCTACATCCCTTATCATCTCAAGAAAGGGGCGCAACAACCGCCGTCTGCGCATCCAAACGGTATGACGTTATTCGCCTATTCGTGGATGGGTGAAAAGATTTGGCAGTGGAAGTTGGAGAACATGCCTCAAGCTTTGCGCATTGATGACACAGGAAAATATGCTGTTGTTAGTCAATCGAAATATAGCCGAACCGGTGTTCAGCAGTTGCACGGTGTTTCCGTTTTCAATCTGCAGGAAAAAGGCGGCGGTCTTGACAGATACCTTTATACCTATCGTACTGAGGGCAAGCTTCCATACGATACGGTGGACATCAGCGCGGATGGCGGACTTATAGCCGTAGTAGAAACACCGCTAGTCATGCCAGATGAAACCGTTCGCGGCAAGAACCGCGTGCATATATTGCAGTAAGGATGATATCTATCGATTGTCTTTCTTTCCCGCCTTTTCCGAGTTCGGCAACCCCTTGCCATTGTGTATCAAATATTCATCCTCTCCCGGGCCTAGGAACTCACTGTCAACACACTGACAACCGGTTGTTAGGATTCCCCTAGATGCCAAGGAAGTGAAGTGATGGCATTTCCATTGACGCAGGTTGAGGTCTTTGGTAGACTTCAACTACACCATTGTGTTCGAGGAGTTGCCATTCCAACTAAAAGCGGGGAGTTCATTGACCATGTCCGAAAATCGCGGCGAAACACTTTACCTTTACGTCGGCACTTATACCGAAGGCGACAGTGAAGGCATTTACGTCTATCGTATGCATCCAATTACCGGCACCCTGGAACTCGCTAGTAGCACGGACGCGGGGGAAAATCCTACTTTCTTGGCTATCCATCCCCAACGTCAATATCTTTACGCTGTCAACGAAATCAGCGAGTTTGATGGGAAAGCAAGCGGTAGCATCAGTTCGTTTGCCATTGACCAGACGAACGGAGAATTGACATTTTTGAATCGAAAGTCTTCGGTAGGGGATGGACCTTGTCACCTGGTAGTTGACAGCACCGGCAAGTATGTGTTAGCGGCAAATTACGGCGGCGGCAGTGTATGCATGCTGCCGATTCTTGACGACGGACGACTAGGAGACGCGTCAGACTTTGTCCAGCACGAGGGTTCGAGTACCGATTCCGGTCGACAGTCCGCACCTCACGCTCACTCTATCGTTGCTGATCCTGCCAACCGTTATGCCTTCGCGCCGGATCTGGGTCTTGACAGAATCAAGAGCTACCGGCTTGATCTGACCGCGGGAAAGTTAGTTCCGAACTACCCGCCTCACGCGGCAGTTGCAGCCGGCGCAGGACCGCGCCATTTCGATTTCCATCCGAACCGTAGCTTCGCCTACGTCATCAATGAACTCGATTCCACCATTACCGGATTCGCCTATGACGAAGCTAGCGGCATGCTAAGCGCGATTCAAACGATTTCGACTCTTCCCGAGGATTTCTCCGGCACTAGCCATACCGCCGATGTACATGTTCACTCGACCGGTAGGTTTCTCTATGGTTCCAACCGAGGTCACGACAGTATTGTTATCTATGAGGTCGACGAGAATTCCGGCAGCCTCCGCTTGATCGGCCATGAACCAACACAGGGAGAAACGCCTCGGAACTTCGGGATTGATCCTTCCGGAAGATTATTGCTCGCTGCAAACCAAGCTAGCAACACAATTGTCACATTTCGAATTGACGAACGGACTGGCAATCTCAGTTCGACAGGGCAAGTCACCGAGGTGCCGGCGCCCGTGTGTTTGCAGTTTGTTGCATTGTCTTAGTTGTGTGATTCAATCTGTGACTCCAGCGCAAAGCTTGGTTCTGACAGTTATTGTCCGCTAATTGTGTAAAGGCGAGTGTCAGGTATTTTTACACGCTGACGGCAGGCGATTTCAGCACCACACGAAATTGTTAGTCAATAAATTAGGGACTCTGCTTCAGGAATTAACTAGCGTGGAATGGTGGACACAGTGGGTTGGGTTACAAGAACGCGGGTTTACCACCCGCTGTGCTTCAGGAATTCCAACGCCATCAGCATGTGACCTTCCGGGGTCGGGTGGACGCCATCTTGGGTGGTCCACAATTCCCCGGGCCGCGCTGTCACGGCGTGCTGAAACGCATCACTTGTCTTAACTAGTCGAGCGTTGAATTCGTCTGCAAGGCGATGGATGACTTCGTTATAAGCGTCAGCAGGTATTGGTCGAGGTTCCGCGACATCTGTAGCGATATAGAAGATTTCAAACATGAACAGTTCGGCGTCAAGCTCATCGTTCGTGCGGGAGAGGATGCGTCGGTAACACGCCTCCCACCTCGGCAAGTACTCTTCGGTTCGCAGCCCGGCGGCCAACTGCCGACTTGCGTTATTGATGCCAATCTTTACCGAGAGCCAATCCGGTTTCTCGCCGATTACGTCCGCGTCCCAGCGTTGTTCCAGCCCCTCCACAACATCGCCCCCAATACCCTTGTTGACGTAGTCGATTCGCCGCTCCGGATACTTTGCCGTAATGAGTTCAACAATTCTACTGACATAACCGTTACCGAGCGGCGCGTGTTCATCGCGTCGGCCACAGTCAGTGATGCTGTCACCGATAAACAGCACCTTGTCGCCCGATTGAAATAGAAGATTGGTCATGGATTCTCCGATTAATACAGTGTTAAAATTCTTATAGTCTCTTCAAATCAGGATTATGCAATTCGGTCTGACGTAGTTCGATTGTAGTAGTGCAAATTATTGAACTTCTTTCGTGGGAGCGAATTTTTCTCACGACGTGAGATTGCGATCGCGAGACCGCTCCGACAGCTATGTTTGTAAAAGCAATCTTTAATCGTCAAATTACCAAGTACGTGTAAATTTGAATGAGAATGACTATAATGTAGCATATTGAATACATAGCGCACGACAATTTGAATACACTTAATCGGACGCATCTGCCGCGCAGCGGAACCCGAAGTTGCGGTAGGTCATGCTTGGATGACACTCTTTACGAGTCGCGACACGCAGAAAACATCTGTAGTTGTTCCAGGTTCCTCCGCGCACGGCTCGAACTTCTCCCGTTTCGGGCCCCTTGGGATTCTTGACCGGCGAGTGGGCATAATAGTCTTCCTCATACCAATCCGCACACCACTCCCACACATTACCCGCAACATCGTAGAGTCCGTAACCATTGGGGTCGAAACTGCCCACCGGCATCGTACTGCCAAACCCCAGATAGTTGGCATTTTCTCGTGAGAGTTCGTCGCCCCACGGATAGCGCTTTCCGACGAGCCCGCCTCTGGCGGCGTATTCCCACTCCGCTTCGGTGGGCAGTCTTTTTCCTGCCCAACTTGCATAAGCGCTGGCATCAAACCAACTGACGAAAATCATCGGATGGTCATCGGCGAGCGAATACTTGAGGACGTTGTTCCAGCGGTTGTCGTCGAATTCATAACCACTCGTTTCGACGAACTCCCGAAATTTCCCCACCGTGACCTGATGCACATCCATGTAGAAGTCATCGAGTTCTACGCTGTGAACCGTCAAGGCGTCAAAAATATCGTCAAGGTGATCTCCCATCTCGAATCCGCCAGCGGGTATCAGCGCCATGCTATCCTTTGACATAAGTCCTCCTATATTAACAGGCGTGTCACCACTACTCTCCGGAGAGTTCACGGACGCAGCGGAATCCGACGCAATAGCTATTGGCAGTTGGTGAGTCGTGGTTGCGAGCGGCTACGCGGAGAGTCTGCGCATCGTGGCGCCAAGAACCTCCCCGCGCCACCCGATAGTAACCATCATCGGGACCAACTGGGTTCTTCAGTGGTGATTGACCATAATAGTCTTCTTCATACCAATCCACGCACCATTCCCACACATTTCCCGCCATGTCGTAGAGACCGTGACCGTTGGGGCTATAGCTTCCTACCGGGGAAGAACCATCCATTCCGGCGTAATTGGCGTTTTCCAATGTGATATCATTTCCCCAAGGAAAACGTTGCCCAATCAGCCCACCTCTGGCAGCGTATTCCCACTCCGCTTCGGTAGGCAAGCGCTTGCCCGCCCAAGATGCATACGCAGCCGCGTCACTCCAACTCACATAGACCATCGGATGCTCATCGCTGGGCGAATACCTAGCCACATTATTCCAATTGTGGCGACTGTAATTATATCCATCCTCGTCAACAATCTTACGAGTGTAATTATACTCACTTTCTTCTACGAACTGCCTGAACTGACCCACCGTAACCGGATGTGCGTCAATGTAGAAACTGTCCAATTCGACTGTATGCACCGGCAGGGCATCCTTTATATTGTCGAGATGGTCGCCCATTTCAAAACTACCGGCAGGTATCAGCACCATGTTATTCTGTGACACGTTTCCTCCTAGCGCGATTATCCGTGATGCGCGTCCGCGCGTTGTTCCTGATTGGGCGGGGGCCAAGGCACCAGACATGCACCACTTGGACGCGGTCCTCGGGGGCGCCACTTCAATCCTTCAAACGATTTATATGCCAGATTCAGCCACGGTGTCTCAATCCGTTTTTCTCCCTCGTAACGCGATGTCAGCGCGGCTTCCAATACGCCGCTAACAAGCAACGTGCGTTCAATAGGATACTGCGGGACTCCGGTCATGAACATCTCTTCAACATTAAGTCCCAAGTAACTGAAGTGCGCGTAAGGGAGCCCTGAAGGTCCACCATGCCCCTGGGAGAAAACCCCGCAGGATTGGATTTCGTCGTTCACTCGTGCCGCGTAAGCCAGTTGAGTCACGTACCCTCTCAGCATCAAAACTGCACCCTTGAGCCCATCGGAATATTCCACGACGAACAGCGCGGGAGTCGCACAGTTTTTCTCCATGCCCCCCGCGGGTTTGTCGTCAATACATGAGCAGGCGGCTTCAGCCAACTCGCGAGAAAACAGACCGTCATCCGCCGCTTGCCACACCCGATCGCCCTCCAAGCAGGTGACCGCCTCCACTCCCGTCTCCCCGCCCACGCGCCGCTCCATCATGCACTGTAGCACCTCAAGCGTGTGAAATCCATAGATATCCAAGCCGGAAAAACCGATGGCGACGGCTTCTTCGATCGGCGTCTCCAGTTCGTGTTCGAGCCACGGATCACGCCATGCCAATGGCTGGGAAGAACCTGCCATGAATGGCGCTCCTAGCGCTTTGGCACGGTCATACATCCACTTGGCATCGTGCCAGTTGTAGGACAGATGTTTGTCGTTGAAGATGGGGACCGGCCGACTGCTGGTCGCCATAACGCCGCATATCTGTTCCATGAAATACTTGCGCGGAAAGAGATGTTGTTCCTTTTCGTTCCACGCGTAATCTCCGTGTTCTCCGATAAGGAGGACTCCGTCAACTGCCAACTCTTCCCCGCCGAGGCACAAAGCTTTGACAATGCTTGGATAGATCGGCACCGCATGTTCATGGGCGATTTGGCGACCGATATCCTCGTCGGGAAACTGGTCAATGTACATGGAGGCTATGTCGACCCGCGGCGCGAAAAAGCCCTCGTCCGTTGGGAAGCCTTTCAGGTACTTTGTCACAATCACGTCGGCGTGAGACAGCGCTTTGTACTCGGTGATTATGGCGGCTATCCTCTTACGTTCTGCCATTTGAACTACCCATCCACTCGATAAATATCCAAATCACGTCCCGTGCAACAACTGAGAACTTAAGATTGTTAGTGAATTCAGAACTGTGGCGTCCGTTACAATTAATCGTTTGTACGCTGCACTAAGTGAATTTCAGTAAAAGGACCTTCTGGGTCGATATATACCTTTCGCCCCTCTGGGCTTTTGGTGTGTGTGGATCGTCATTCCTATATACATGCCGCCCCTCCGGGGCTTGAAAATACTAGTACAGGAAATTCATCCTGGTTGGGTAACCAAGACTATCTCAGAACAATAGTTCTACCGGAAATGACGTTTGAAACAAGCTTTTTTGTCGGAAATTGTACGTTTGGTCTCACTATAGCGTCTCCTCTAAACCCATGAGTGTGGAATATAATAACTGTACTCCCTTCATAGGGATTGCGTGTTGTCTAGCGTCTTCAATCAAGGGACCGAGACACGCGCGGAATTCTGTCGGTTGACCTTTTTGTATAGCCTGGAGAGCGGAGTTCGTCGATTGGCTACTCGCCAGAGAAGATGTCATCACCCTTTCAATCGCTTCTTTAGCGTTTCCTCGACCCCACGTTCTGATATGGAAGGCACCGAAATCGATTAAAGGAATTCCTTTCGCCACAGCCAATGCGCTCAGTTCACGGACCATTCCGACGTATTCCGTGGCAAGCAGTCTATTTGAAAATACACCTGCATTGTTCTGTCTTGAAAGGGCACCAAGCAGTCCGGCTGGTGCCCAACCAACCATCTTTGACCATGTGGCGGACACGATTTTATCGGAGGTATCCGTGCTGAGGCCTGCATACCGGAAGAGATCCACGACCTCGTTGACGCGGTGCGACGATTTACCGTCCAGTTCACCAAATAGCGTACCGCCATCAAGCGTCCATTTCACAACGCCTGGCGCTGGACGCTCGCCGCCAACAACCGCCAATGCTCCAACGACCCGCTCCCGTCCGAAAACGCCAGCCAATATCTCGTCTTTTAGCACACTATTCTGTAATGAAGCTACAAACTCATGGACATGAATGTGCTCTGTCATCGCGAGCGCGGCTTGCGTGTCTTGGGCTCGTACCGCGTAGATTAGGACATCACACGCACGAATACTCTTCGCGTTGTCGGTCGCCTCAACCTGGACGGTGAATTCCTCAAGCCCCGTGAGACGGAGGCCGTTTTCTCGGATGGAATTGATATGCGTTCCTGGACGACCGACAACTGTTACTTCGCATTCATCCGTTCGTGCGAGCAGGGCGGCGATGGTGCCACCGAGACCGCCGGGTCCAATGATCGCCAACTGTTTCATGGTTGCTCCAAGCTATGTATTTACTCTCGGAGGAAAAGGTTTCGTGGCTAGGCATTGGGGAACGATGGCAAGAATTTGGACTTGCGTAGGTTCACTCCATCGTCAATACACTTCGCGCCACTTCCCCATTTGCCAGCGCATCAAAAGCTTCGTTTACCTCTTCAAGCGGATAGGTTCGCGAAACCAGCTCGTCCAATCTCAGTTTCCCAGCCCTGTATAAGCCGATCAACCGATGGAAGTCCACGTGAGTGCGTGCCGATCCGTAGTAACAACCGATAATTGACTTCTCGTACATCAGTATACGCGCGTCCATTGCGAGTGGTGTATTGTCAGGTGCATGCCCGACGAAAACCGTCACTCCACGCTTACGTGTGCATTCGATACTCTGGAGAAACGGCTCCCCCGTTAATCCAATCGCTTCGAACGCATAGTGCGCGCCCTGCCCGTCGCTTATCTCCTTTATGCGTTCCACGGGATCTTCGCGAGAAGAATTGACCGTGTGAGTCGCGCCAAATTGCCGTGCCATTTCCAGCTTGTTGTCGCGGATATCAACGGCGATAATCGGCTCTGCACTTGCTAGGACGGCGCCTTGAATACAATTCAGCCCCACACCGCCGCACCCAAAAATTGCCACACTGCTTCCAGGTTCAACTTTGGCGGTATTGATTACCGCTCCAACTCCCGTCATCACACCACACCCAATCAACGCCGCTTGTGCGAAGGGAAAGTCTTTGTCGATTCGAACGATGGCATCTTGGGGTACGAGGGTAGACGTGCTAAAGGTGCCTATACCGACGAATCTGTTCATCGCCTCGCCGCTCTTGGTACGTGGCAAATCTAATTCGTAAGGCGGCAAATCACAGAGATTGGGAAAGCCATTCTGGCACATTTCGCAGTGCCCGCATTGCCGCTTCCACGATATTATGACGTGGTCGCCTTTACTGATGCCGCTCACCTCGGAGCCAACCTCTTCTACGACGCCTGCCCCTTCATGGCCCAATATCGATGGAATAGCGTGATGGGGCCAATCACCTTTAACGACATGAAAATCCGAGTGACAAACGCCTGCCGCTTTCAATCCTACTCTAATCATGTCGGGGGCGGTTTGGGGCAAGTCGAATTCTTCGACTTTCAGCGGTTTATTGACTTCATAGAGCACTGCACCTTTCATGAAATGCGCTCTCCTTCCGTTAGTTGGTACTGCAAAAAAAGTTCAAAAATAGAGTTTAAGACTCTAAAAATTATTGCGATTCTAAAGGATCACGGTCTAATTCCTGTTAGCAACCGAAATAGTCATTTGCGCATATCTTTTCACTTGTGAGTGATGATGGACTCGACTTTGCTTACAATCTCCCGTTTTGCAAATAATACCATGTCTCTAAAATGCTGGTGCATCAATCGCGTGAATCAAGTAATGAAACTTGCGTGAAGCGGAAAGAGGTCTTGTCTCCGCTCAAAGTCGACGGGGCAAGGGATCTCTATCGCATTCGCTATTCACTCATTCGATCCCCGCCTACGGAGTAAGTGAACCATACGGTTAAGGCATCATATACACTATTATCCAAGAGTAAGGTATAACCACGTGTCTAATATTTGTCTTTAATGATTATAATTTGATGGCGGTTCCTATGGTCCCATGCGCGAGTTGGGTATCTTCACGGTTACTACCCCGATGCGCGGGAACCGGAGAGGGGTTCAAGCACCCTTGTATAGCTTCCATCGTTTTCAACGCGATATACGGCGGCGGCAATGTAAAAAGCCATGAGCGGTTCGTTTGTATGGTTGATAAGGGTATGTCCGGGATTGCAGGGGGCAACCTGAATCGCCATACCGGGTCTGTGTATGACGACTTCATCGCCTACCACGTGGACACCCTGCCCCTTCACCATATACCAAATCTCATCCTTGTCCGTGGTGTGGGGGTGACTGTCGGATGTTTGCATCGGATCCATCACGACAACAAGAATCGCATGGCGCTGCACCATGCGATTCTTGTTGTCGTGAATCAGCTCATTTGGAGTTCCGGCAAAAACGGCACGGTCAAGAAATTTCCAGTGCCCTATGCCCATGGGGTTCTCGCGATAGTTGCTTACGAGTGCGGTCTTGGCTTCCACCTCCGCTCCCTCCGGAACGGCCTCTACCACGATTAGAAATTCCAAGGGCTTGCTCCCGTCATTGACGAAGATGTGCTTGACATCAGGTGGCACGTAAACGCCGTTCCCTTCCCGAATCGGACGTTCTCCGTCGTCAGTGGCGAGGATTCCTTCACCATCAACGACAAAGAAGGTCTCTTGAATTCCCTCGTTGACATGCGGTACAGTCGAGACTCCTGGTTCTAGGTAGGCACGTGCGAAACTTACCAAATTTCGCATCACTGCGCCATCTACCCCCGGGTTTTCCGGATCCTCTCTCGTAAATATGACGCGCTGAATCATGTTTCCGTGGGTTAGAGAAGAGGGGCAATCCAGCCAATGTCTTGCGCATTTCATCGTCGATATTCCTGTGAGGTTGGTGCTAATCGATAGCCGTTTTGGTTGATAAGTGCAGCAACACTTTGTTCGGTTGACGTTAGGGAAGAGGCACGAGAATAAAGATTCGGCACCGGATAACGTACGAAATTAAGCTAGACGGTTCTCGGTCACGCGGTTGGAAATAAACTTCCGTTTACTCCCGGAAGTGTCTCAAGAACCCTCGTATAGGAACCGTCGTCTTCGACGCGATAGACGGCAGCCGCTATGTAGAACGCCATCAGTGGTTCTTCCGTATGGTTGATGAGTGAATGTCCCGGGTCGCACGGAGCAACCTGTATCGCCATACCGGGCTTATGTATGACCATCTCGTCGCCGACGACGTGAACCCCCTCTCCCTTCAACATATACCATATCTCATCTTTGTCGGTTATATGCCCGTGGCTGTCGGAGGTCTGCATCGGATCCATGAGCACGACAAGAATCGCGTGCCGTTGCACCAAACGATTTTTCTTGTCGTGGATTAGTTCATACGGGGATCCGGAAAAAACGTCGTGAACTATATGCTTCCAGTGACCCATTCCGAGATTACTCTCGCGGTAGTTCTTGATATTCGCAGTTTTGCTCTCGACTTCCGCTCCGTCCGGGACTAATTCCACCACAATCAGGAATTCGAGAGGTGTGTCGCCGGTGTTCACGAAAGTGTGTTCAATCCCAGGCGGCACGTAGATGCCATCGCCATCGCGGATGGAGCGTTCGTGTCCGTCGGCAATCAGCGTTCCTGATCCGTCAATCACGAAGAATGTCTCTTGAATCCCCTCATTAACGTGAGGCACCGACGAAACGCCAAGCTCCAAATATGCCCTGGCAAAACTGTCTATTACCCGCATGATAGCCCCATCTTTGTGCGGGTTTTCCGGATCCTCTCTAGTGAATATGACTCGCTGAATCATGTTTCCGTGAGTCAGCGAAGATGGACAATCCAACCAATGTCGGGCACAATTCATAGATTCATTCCTTCCCGTAAGGGATTTTCTTGAGAAATCCAATGGCAAGCAGAACAGGTTCAGTTGTCTGCCACCTTATGCCACACCACCTCGAATTTGTCGTTTGGTGCAAAACCAAGAATCCGTTTCGCTTTGGCGTTTGAGAATTTCCCGTGTGGTATGTCGGTGGAGATGAAGAACACCTCATTTTTCGACGGAAGATCCGTCAGGTCAACCTCAAGCCCCAATCGGCACGCTTCCGCGGCATCACGCACTGACACGACAAAAGGCGTCACGTCTCGTCCGGGGAAGAAACGCGGATGCTCCGGATTCTTTAGTCCACAAAACAGCAAGCACATCACATGAACATTGTAATTCTCCGTGAACACCTTGCATATCTCTTGCCCCAGAGATTTACTTACTGAGTATGGATTGTCTCCTCCAATCAAGTCCACTCCCGAATGCGGCGGAATATCCTCCGTTAGCATGAAGTCGATGCTATCGTACGTAGGTCCCGTAAGTATGGCATGAGGACCGGTGTTAATCACTCTCTTGATGCCATGCGCAACCGCCGCACTCATCATGTGATAGCTTCCTAGCGTGTTCACATCAAAAGCAATCTTCCGGTGTTCCCGCAGAACGGAACAGTTGACAATTGCGTCCATTCCTTCCGCCGCTTGCATCACCTGGGTCATGGAAGCCATGTCAACACAGCGAAATTCGTGCGCGGTATCTTGCGGAGGATTGACATCCGTCACTCGCAATGTATGGTAGGGTCCGAGGGCTTTTACCACGAAAGGACCAAGATTGCCAGTTCCGCCTAGAATCAACACATTCATCGTCTATTCCCTGAACCGATACTTCGGGTCGAAACCAATTGTGCTTCTAGCCCTTCTAGCCGGCGGATAATCGGTGTCGGGCGCGTCGGCCTCAATGTGAAAAACCGACCAATCTCGGTTCAAGCCGGGAGTCGTTTCATCCAAAGCACATTCAAATGCGTGGACGAGATCTCTGATCTCAATCCAAGCGGGATCGTAGGGTTTGTCTCTAACTTCATCGAGCCGGACAATTTTCCCATATCTCAGGCAAATTATTTGCATTTGTGCCGTTCTTGCAAATTCTTTGCAGGTGAACTCTCCCAAATGTTTTCCGAGCACGTACGGGTCGGTAGACGGGAGTGGTCTCCAGTTTTCATTGACGGTTAGGTCGTCATCGTACTTGTCGAACAGCTTAAGCGTGCTCCCGTAAACGGCTTTCTTGACATTCTCTTCTACCGCCGCCCACAACAAATTGTAGGTACATCTGGTTAGGAAGTCAATCGTCAGGTTGTCAGAGTCTAATGAATCATCAGAATAATCGGAGGGAGGTTCTGCGAGATGGATGATGCTATCCATTCCTCTGACCAACTCATTAGTGGTTTCGTCGTGCCCCAACTCGCACTCAATGAACTCAAAATCGGTCTTGATGTTCACGATATCGGTCAATCGAATATGATGATTTTCGCTCAAGCGCGAGGCGAGTGCCTGAGCCAACTCACTTGCTGCTCCGGTGATAAGGAGATTCATAGGCTATTTTCTCCGCGATTCGAGACCTTGATGACTTGCTGTGGAGGTGTTCGGACAATTGGGTAGAAGGGCCTGGTTATAATAGCCTTAACGAGCAGTGCTGTCAACTGTTAAATCGGGGGAAGGGAAGGGGGAAATCCAGAGTGATTGCCTGATTCATCGCGTATCGACGTTCCAGCTTTCAAGCGATGAATTCCCGTGTCGATGGGTTCGGCCCATGCTGACGCAACGGTGCTCGTGTGTTAAGATCGGAAAAAGAAATCCTCGGCGGTTTTTCGCAAGATTTGCACTTTATCCTCGGCAGAGAGAAAGTCCAGTCGATCGCGAATTAATCCGATGCTATCTTCGTAGGTATGATCGACAACTTGGAATGGGCAATCACTCGCCCACATGAGGCGATCTGGACCGAAGGCGTCATAAACGCGGTGAATTAGAGGCACCACATCAGCATAAGGCGGCGCCTTTTTACCGAGCGCATAAAAGGCGGAAATTTTCACCATCACGTTGGCGTGTTTAGCCATAGCGCACAAGCTGTCGATTTGAGAATCTTCTATCGGGTGCGCAGCGCCGATTCGACTAAGGTGATCAATGATGACTGGGGTGTCCGGGTATTGGGAACAGCGTGTATCCAGAGAGGGCAACGACACCGGATTAATCAATGGACAGATGGCGAGATTATGCCTGGCACCGGCCGCGAACATTTGTTCAATACCTGTACCATCCAGCGCATGTTCATCCCTGACATACAGTCGAAAGCCACGGACTCCTCGTGCAGCGAGCCGTTTCATGTCTTCGTCGGGATGGGCGCCATTCCAGTCAATGATGGCAATTCCCGAAAACACGTCAGGCTGGTTTTCCATCACATCAAGCATATATGAATTGTCAAAGCCGTAGTAACTCATTTGAATTAGCACGATTCGATTGACGCCGGATGGCAAGGCGTGGGAAAGAATGTCCTCGGGGTAGAATGTCTTAGGCTGCATATCGCTTCTCGAGTAAGATTCTGCTAGAGGGTAAACATTTAGGTCGTCCGTCCAGACGTGAACATGAGCGTCAATGTATTCCATCCTGATTTCCAACTCCTTCAGCCAAAAACGGCAGTGTGATTTCACAGTAAATATAGCATTCCAACAATGATTTGTGAGGATTGGAGCTAATCTATGTGCCAGGCGACATTCGATATAAAACGAAATTCTGTACGCTTTCTCGGATGACCGACGGTCGAAAAACTTTGAGATTTGTTAGGTCGTATCGTGATCGGATGTCTTCGGGATAAAGGTGGCCCGATATAATCAAAATGTCTTCGGATTTCTCGTCACAGAACCGCCGTATCTCTTGTAGCACGTCTTCGGTCGCCAAGTATGCCGTGCTAGCGTACCTCGGATCCCAAGAAACAAATGATCCAAACCTTCTGGGCCGGGGATAATAAAATTGAGCCTTCCCCAAGTATCCAAGTATTTCCAAACTTACATCGCTCCGGACCTCCGGGGCGATAATCATGTCATCTAGTTCGGATTCCTTGATAAACCGAGCCACCGCCTTACCTTCCGAGAATGGATACTTGTAGTCCAAGCTCGCCGCCGCAACGCCACCAATCAATTGGACTGTCAGCAATAGTATCAAGACGTAGGTTAGGCTTCTTTCCGTTGCAAGGCTTAGCCAATTAAGTCGCCTCCTAAAATGTCCATGCCTCGTCCGTTTGCGAGGTGCCGCATCGTCACAGAAACGAGATATCCAAATAGCAGCAAGAAAAAGTATGTATAGGTAGCCCCAATGCCGTATGAATCCAAAATAGGAGGCAAAGAAAGCCAATATGCCGAGAGTCCCAATCAGATACATCAGGAGCGCCGCTGGCTTTCTGCACAGATAGGTCACGGCGAAAAGTAGGATTAGGACCGCCAAAGTGAGTTTCACGGCATTTGCTCCGGGAATTGAATCGAGAAGGAATGTGTTCCAAAATCGTAAGGTGACCTCGGGTATCGGAAAAAACGCTTTTGGGATAATGTTCACGGCATTTTGGAATCTTTCCAAGTCGGAAACGCCTCGTGTCAGATCGCTCCACTCAAAGCGCCCGGGAGTAGATGGTTTTAGCTGGATGATCGACGTGAGAATCCCAAATAGGATCAGCGCGAAACCTACCCGAATATCCCTTTTACTCGGACGGCTTGGAGTGGAAATCAGTTCCCAAGCCAAGCTGACCGCAATAGCGATGGCAACAATCAAAGCGACGATATTAGTGTGGGCTAACAACAGGAGAATGAAGCCGAGCAGCGGGAATCTGGTTTGGCGTTCTTTGAATAGTGCACAGAACACGAAGAGCAGTAACACTCCCAATGCGTAATTCCGGCAAATTATGGCGTATTCGTAGAAAACCAGATATCCAAATGGGAAAAGCGCTTTATGTAATCTCGTGAATGGCGCGAACCTTACAAAAACGTAGACACTTGTGCAGGCGATGATGAGATGAAACGGCTGCATGATGACGGGCGACCACGTGATTTGCTTCAGGTAATAAAGACAGAGATGCCACAGTCCCGGATGACCGTCGCCGCGATTGAGGTGGTACAGGACTTCGATAGGCGAAGGGCTGTCTCTAGCAATCAACCACGCTTGAATTTCATCACGCCACATCTCATGATGCCACGCGACGAACCCTCCGAGCAGGAGAAAGATTGCCGACAACATCGTCGCGTAGGCATTATCAGAGAGTTGAATTCCAGACTTTATTGCAGGAGCCTTTTCAGGGTGATTCACAGTATCATGCGCCATGATGCCGGAGTCTGACTTATGCGACGGCGGAGGATTTCGTCGGGCTCGACGTCGGGCCGCCAAGAGGAAAAGCTGACGATTAAACGCCGTTTGGGATAAGCAGTCTTTTGGCCAAGCCGAACACCCGACCGGAGTGATTCAAGTCCAAACTAGACGCCCAACGCCACGAGCCTGCAGCAGAGCGAGATTCGCTAGCGGCAGATCACTTGCTTGAGCCTTAGAGCGCGACAACCTCACCAGTGCGAACCGATTCGTCTGCGGCAAGGACGATCCGGAGACTGTTCACGGCGTCACTCATATGATCCGTCACGTCCAAGTCTTCACGAATTGCTTTTAGGAAATAAGCCTGCTCGCGGTCACAAAGTTCTTGGTGGTCGGGTTCGTCCGTCGTGTCAATGATTTCGTCTTCCCTAAGAGGATTGCCACTTCCGTCAAGCGCGGCATGATGCACGAGAATCCGGTTGGTCTTTGTGTGCGAATCAATGTCGGACGAATTCGCGTCGTCTCCATCCTCCGCTTTGACGATACTGGCGCAGCCCTTTGGGCCCGATACGTCTTTAACAAAAAATGCCTCTTCACTAATCATGGGGCCCCATGCGGCTTCGTACCACCCGACAGATCCATCGTCGAATATGACCTGGAGCTGGCCGTAGTTGTACATATCGGGTTTCAGTTCGTCGCTTAGTCTAGCGCCGATGGCGTGTACCTTCGCCGGTTGCGCTCCGGTCATCTGGCACATTACATCAACGTAATGCACGCCACAGTCTACGATGGGTGAGAAACTGTCCATTAAGCGCTTGTGCCACGCCCACTCTTCCCCCGTACTTTGCTGATTCAGGTTCATGCGCATGACGAGCGGTTTGCCAAGTGTCTGCGCCTTCTCTATAAATAGTGTCCACGAGGGATGCTGTCTTAAAATGTATCCCACTACCACTTTTTTGCCTAACCTCAGTGCGGTCTGTTTCACCGATTCGGCTTGTTCGACGGTTAGTGCGATTGGTTTCTCGACGAAGACATGAGCGCCCGATTCCAAGGATTTCAACGCAAACTCCGCGTGAGTGTCCGGGAGTGTGTTGATTGAGACGGCATCGGGCTTCGAAGTATTCAACGCCGTGTAGAAGTTGTCGAATTGTTCCAGTCCGCCCAACTCGGCGGACAGATTGCCGCGCGTTTCTGGTCCGCGGCTGACCACTCCAACTATCTCAAATCCGTCGAGTGTATGATATGCGCGGGCGTGCGACGCCCCCATGTTGCCGCAGCCCACCACGAGTACACGTATTGTATCGCCCATGAGATACCTCCCTAGTATTTTAAGTTGGGAACATCCATTGTTCCGACTTCCTGTACAATCTATCTTCTATGGCGGATGCGAGTCTTTTTTGGAATGTCGCTTTGGGCTATCTGACACCACCGGTTCAGAGCGGCAGATTTATCGCGCATTTACCGCCGCTGCGTTCTTCCGCCCACGCCTTCAACGGAACATCGTCCCAATCTCTGGGGATCCAATATTGTGACGACGGGTGAAATTCGGGATCATCGCCCAGTGGATTCTTGCCGGTGCTTAAAGCACCTAACAACTGACGGCGAATCGGTGAGCTGTAGGCAATTAGATCGGGATCTTGCTGAATGTAGTCGGCGGGACGAAGCCACCGATAATGATAGCCAACGTGCATCACTTTGCGTATCTTGCTTGACAAGTTAGGTCCTACACAGTGCCAGGTGGCAGTGCGCCACAGCACGGCAGCACCCGGTGCCAACTTCAGCTCCACCGCCTCGTCGGCATTTACCTCGCGGTCCGAATCTCTCAATTCCTGCGGCGAACGCTTGTGACTGCCGGGCAGCAGCCACAGATTACCGCAATTGGACTCGCTCAGATCCGAAAGTACGTAGAAGACTTTGACTTCCATGAAGGGAAGGCGTCCGTCAAGCGAAGGCGCTTCGAACAGATAGTCACCTGCCAAATCCGGATGCCAGAGAACGTTTCGGTAGCCCTTTTGATGGTCCGCGCCATCCCCCCGGCCGACTGCTCCTGCCTTGAGATCGCGCGGGTACGGCGGACGGTAATCCAGATGTGAGGTCCGTATCTGAATGTTCCACCCGATCGCGTCAACAACTAACGGCAAGATCCTCGGATGGTCGATCAAATCAAGAAACGCGGGATGGTGGGCAAGTGCATTACGGATAGCGAACGGCTCCTCGGGGTTCAAGTCTTGTGTCTCTTGAATGCTTGAAGCCACGTCGTCCACTGCCGACAGCAGTCTCCCTAATTCTCCGTCGGTCAGAAAGTTCTCTAGAATGATAAACCCTTTATCCTCGAAGTCTTTCTGCTGCTGTGCCGTCATTGCGATGGACATAACTTTTTACCTTAAACCATTGCTTGAACCATTGAATGGATTGCCGGAGCCGCGGTCACTCTATCTTCCAGCATTCCAAATTCTGCTACCAAGAAATCGTTCGTTTACTCGCGTCTGATTCTAAAAGAGTTATGTTATGCGAGACCGTGGTGGCTCTTTCGCACCCTGCTGGATTATAGGGTTCATAGTTGCCTCTGTCGCGCGCTACAAAGCATTGATTGGCTCAAGGGTCTATGGTATCCTGTTAGAGGTAATTGGGTCAATTGAAGAATTTCAATGGGATATGAATTCTCGGGGCTGTTTCCGGAGCGGGTGGCCCTGATACTTTAATGACTATTCAGTTAACAGGAAACCCACAACACCCCGAGTTTGTTACTCATCTCACGGAGTTTTAGATATGGGACGTTTGAGAGACAAAGTAGTTATAGTCACCGCCGCGGCACAAGGCATAGGCCGCGCCACCGTAAAACGATTCGCGCAAGAAGGTGCAACCGTGTATGCCTGCGACATACAGAAAGACAAAATTGAACAACTGACGGCGGAAGTCGGAGATGCAGTCATCCCCGCTACGCTTGATGTAACCGATGCATTCGCTGTGCGAAACTTCGCCGCTCGTGTGGAGCAAGAGCAGCAGACCATTGATGTGCTCTTCAATTGTGTGGGTCACGTTCCCGAGGGGACTATTCACGAGTGTGATGATGAACAGTGGCACCGGGCAATCGAAATCAACACAAAGTCTGTTCACAACATGTGCAAAGCGTTCATACCAAGAATGGACGCCAAAAACCCGGAAGGGGACAAATGTATCGTGAACACGGCTTCCGTTGCTTCGAGCGTACTTGCCACCGCGAATCGATACCTGTATATGGTAACAAAAGGCGCGGTTATTGCGCTGACCAAGTCAATCGCGCACGATCACGTGCAACTTGGTTTCCGGATAAATTGCGTTTGTCCGGGAACCGTGAACACGGAGTCTTGGCGAAATGAACGGGCAACCACGCCTGAACTCCGCGAAGCGTTTGAAGCCCGGCAGGCGATGGGGCGCGTAGCCACGCCGGAAGAAATCGCCGAATTGGTGCTGTACATTGCGGCGGAAGCGACGTACACCACCGGAGAGGAGTTCATCATTGATGGCGGCTGGAGGAATTCCGCCGGTGGAATCGGAACAGCGGACCATGAAGATCTCCGTCGTTACCTATAACTAGCTGCACTGCGCTAAAGCGTATTGTGGACGTTCTCGCACCAATCACACAAATTGGCGTTCCTTTTGACCGAACGCTACGCCTTTGCCTCGAACAACATCCCCTCGCCGCCATGTGCGAATAATGTCTCCGATTTCCGACTCCTCGCCGAGCATATCTTGCGCATCCTCGCTTGTGAACCACCCGCAACGAGTATTAGACTTGGTTAGGGTATCAAAATGTCCGTTCTCATCCGGGTAGCCGTAAACCCTACATAAACCATCCCGCTCTTCGTGATCTGAAATGTAGGACATCCACGGAACATCGACACCGAACTGTTCTTGGGTGAGTGTTTGCATGAACGCAATCCGGGAACCAACGTCCCAACCAATTCCGTCCTCCTCCTCCCGACTCTTACCGCTGGGCAACTGCCACGCCTGTGTTTCATGGTCGTAGAGGAGGAAGTAAGCCGGTTCCCGAGGCGATTCGCGCTCTACAAGAAGGCGCGTCGTCGTCAAGGGAGCGTCAGAATGAAGGGCTAACAAGCGTTTGCCTGCGTCGCTCAGGGAACGATACGCCGCCTCGTTGTAGGGATAATGACCGGCGGCTGGCGGGGCATTCACGGCACAATATTTGTGGAAAATACCGCTGCGAAACTTCCCCCCGGTGCCGCCCGGCGCCCAATGCCACGTATACATGTTCAGGAGCAGCAGATCGCCGGCTTTTAGTTCGGGATCGACAAAATCCGGTAATTTGTTCCGGTCTGGCGGTGTTACGTCCAGTATCTTGGCATTGGGGTCGATAACCTGATGGAGTTTATGAGACTTGGGAGAAACCAGGAGCGGTCCGTGTTCAGTATCGAAATCGGTCAGCGGAACGATGGCAAACAGCCAATTCATCGATGAACCGACGGGCCGCCAACGTTTGTAGTCGTTATGCGGATTGGCTCCCTTGTCTCCGGGGGTACGCACGTAGGCAACGAAGGCGGCAAGATGTGCCTGTTCGCCCAATAAACTCTCAATGCAGTGGACGATTGTGGGGTGTTCGGCGATTGGCGCCAATCCGGGGTGGGCGCTCATCGTGTTGCCGCTGACGGTGTATTTGCCAGGCTCCGGGTATTCGAGTGAAGACGGGGAAGCGTTGCATTCGGCTTGTTCTTCGGCAATTTTTCGTAGTGTATCTGTTTCGCCTGAAGGCAAGACATTCCGAACGATTAGAAAGCCGTATTCACGATAGTCAGCTATCTGTACGTCGCTGAGAACGCTAACTTGAGTCATAGTTTTAATCCGTTGATTCGGTTAAGGGGAATGCGATTTTATGAGTCGTTGCAACCGTATTCCCGCGATTCACACGGCTCTATATCTTCCCCAATGCTTTGAGGACACGACCGGGCGACATCGGCAGGTCTTTCATTCGGACGCCGATTGCCCGGTAGATAGCATTCGCAATGGCGGCGGGCGGCGCAACGATTGGCGTTTCGCCAACACCTCTCACGCCGTATGGATGACCGGGATTCGGCACTTCAACGATTACCGCGTCGATCATCGGCAGATCGTAGGAGGTGGGTATGCGGTAGTCAAGAAAACTGGCGTTGGTCATCTCGCCGTCATCATTGTAGATGTATTCCTCGTTCAGCGCCCAACCGATGCCTTGAACGGCTCCGCCTTGCATCTGTCCTTCGACATAGCTCGGATGGATGGCTCTTCCTGCGTCTTGAGACGTCGTATAACGTAGGATTTCCACCTTGCCGGTGTCGGGATCTACCTCGACATCAACAACGTGTGTGCCGATCGAGGGGCCGGGCTGCGTTGGATCAGCAGAGGCCCGACCGACAATGGGACCGCCGGTTTGGTCGAGTTTGCCCGCCAGTCCCTTGAAATCAATCTGCTCCGTTTTGCCGTTGACACATCGGAACAGACCATCGGAGAACTCGATCTCTTCCACATCAACTTCCCACAGTTTCGCGGCACGCTGAATCATCTGTTCCTTGACATCTTGGGCGGCATTGTAAGCGGCGTATCCGGTGGCAAAAGCGGTGCGGCTGCCTCCCGTGACATCGGTGTAACCAACCGAATCTGTGTCAACCACCGTCGGCGTCACCGACTCCGCGGGAATGCCCAATACCTCAGCAGCTTGCATGGCAATCGCGGCGCGTGTACCGCCGATATCCGTGGAACCTTCGACGAGGCTGATTGTTCCATCGGTATTCACGTTGATGGAGACGCTTGATTTGAGACCGAAATTGGGCCAAAAACCGGAGGCGACACCTCTTCCCCTGTTTTTTCCTTCCAGCGGGGTCAAATAGTGAGGGTGATCTTTCGCGGCTTGAACCGTTTCGATGAAACCGACGCGAGGTAACGGCGGTCCGTCCACACGCGTATCTCCCTCCTTGGCGCTGTTGAGGATTCGGAATTCGAGCGGATCTATTTGAATCTTCTCGCAGATTTCATCGATGATGGTCTCGACCGCAAACGCTGCATTGGTTGCGCCCGGCGCACGATACGCCGAAGTCTTGGGTTTGTTGACCACCACATCATACCCGTCAACAAGCGCGTTTTCATTATTGTAACAGGAGTAAATGCACATCGCGCCCGCGCCTACGGGCGATCCGGGATAAGCACCGGCTTCGTAAGCAAGGTAGCCTTCCGCAGCCGTAATACGTCCCTCGTTGTTTGCGCCGATCTTCACGCGCACGTAGGATCCGGGTGTTGGTCCGGTGCCCTCAAAGACATCTGCCCGATTCATCAGCACTTTTACCGGTCTGCCGGTCTTCATGGACAGCATCGACGCAATGGGTTTGATGTAGACTTGGATCTTGCCCCCAAAGCCGCCGCCGATTTCCATAGGGACAACCTTGATTTTCGAGAGCGGTATCTGTAGGATTTCCGACACCTGCTGTCTGACGCCAAAAGCGCCCTGCGTGCTGCACCAGATTGTCAGTTGCCCATCGGCGTTATGCCGTGCCGTTGCATTGTGAGGCTCAATGTAGCCTTGATGCACCGTCTGCGTCGTGAATTCATGTTCAATCACAACATCGGCTTCCGCAAAGCCTTTTTCCAGATTTCCTTTTTTGTGTTGGAAATGGCTCGCCACGTTGCTCGGATTATCGGATTGCTTCCCCATCTCATCGGTTCTCAAATCTTCGTGCAGCAGCGGCGCATCGGATTTCATGGCTTCGCGCACGTCGACAACCGGCGGCAGCACTTCGTATTCCACGTCAATGAGTTCGATTGCTTCTTCGGCAATGTGCGCGTTGATTGCCGCAACCGCCGCGACCTGGTGTCCTTTGTATAGCGCTTTCTCCCCTGCCAGTACGTTGTCTTGGAGATCTTGCAGGCGAACGGCGCCCTCTCCAAGATCGGTTATGGTGTTTCCCACTTGGGGAAAATCTTTCGCCGTTACTACCGCTTTCACACCGGGATAGGCTTCCGCTCGGGTGGTGTCGATTGATTTAATCCGCGCGTGGGCGTGCGGACTCCGCAACACTCTGCCGTGTAACAGTCCAGCCGCCTGATAATCTGCCCCATAGAGGGCGCGACCAGTTACTTTGTCAACACCGTCATGTCGGATGGGTCGGGTGCCAACAACCTTGTATTCTTTCTTTTCTGCCATTGTGCACTTACCTCCGGGATGATTGTTTGGACAACTTTAGGATTATCAAGGGTGATTTTTTCGTAGGGAATATAAGGATATAAAGCGGTTGTGTACCAACTCTCAACTTCGTGTGGAACGTTGAATCATCTTAATCTAAATGGGGATTGGTGTCAAGTGGAAAATACCTGGAGAGAGTTACTTGTGGTGGCTAGAGAGGCGGTGAAGTGGCGAGGAATGGAAGGGAGGAAGAATGGAAGACGGTGAAAGACAGTGCGCAGTGACCAGTGACTTGTGAGGAAGGATGGAAGAATGAAATCGAGTCGCGACCGGGAGGGATTTTATCAGGATTTACTATCGCCTTCCTTCTTCAGTCTGCTTAATCCCGACTTACAGTGTTGCACCGCAACTCGGATATTCCAAAAATGATGGGACGGCACGGGGCAGTCCCCTACAGGATAATCATCAGTATCGAACTTTTGTCCAGTCAATTCTAAATTGAATCTTTTTAATCACCCTTTACTACTTCCGTTGCCAATTCTAGTTCGTCAATCTATTCTTCAACAGTATCTGTGTTCTTTGATTCAACACGAACGCCCCGCCATTGGCGAATGTCATCGCTGATTGCATAGAACGCCGGAATTACGAACAGTGTCAGGAGGGTTGCCACCGATAGCCCCCAAACGACGGTGCTCGCCATCGGCATCCATGTCGCCGACTTGCCGCCAACTCCCAACGCCATCGGCATTAGACCGCTCACGGTCGTAATCGAGGTGAGGAGAATCGGACGTAGGCGTATGCGTCCCGCCTCGATAATAGCACGCCACTTATAGACTCCTGCCGCCCGTAGACGATTAATGAACTCAACCAGCACAATCGAGTCGTTAACGACGATGCCGGCTAGCGCGACAAGCCCATATGTTGAAGCCACGCTCAGAGGGTTGCCAGAGGTAAGAAGCCCCACCATGGCGCCGATGAATGCGAAAGGTACGGTCGTCAAGATGACGAACGGTTGGAGGAAGGACTTGAACTGCGTTCCCAATATGAAATAGACCAGCAGAATACCGAAACCGAAGAAGACGGGGATGCCCGTGAAAACCTTCTGAAATTCGGCAAATTCGCCGCCAGATTCGAGTGTGTACCCCGGATAGCGCGGACTAATCCGATCGAAATGTGCACGAAGCTTTTGATTTACGCTCACCGTTGAAGTCACTTTCTCATCCACATTGGCGGTAATTGTGATGGCTCTTTCCTGTTTGTAGCGATAAATTGTGGAATAACCCGGCACTACATCCATCCGGGCGACATCTCGGAGGGGCACCGGCACCCCGGTTGCTCCCATCAATTTCAGGTTTGCCACCTCTTTGAGCGTCGAGCGTCCAGATTCACCGAATTTGACAACGACATCAATCTCCTCATCACCATCGCGGAATACAGTGGCGTCTGTTCCTTCAAACGCATTGCGCGCGGTGAACGCAATCTGACGGATTGTCAGTCCATATTCGTTAGCTTTGTCTTCATCAATATGCAGCTTGATTTCCTCTTGGCCCCGGGCGTAGTTGTCATTGATGTCGGTGACTCCGGAAATCTTCGCAAGTTCCGCTTTGAGTTCATTGGTGATTGCTTCCAGTTCGTCGAAGTATTTTCCTTTCACTATTATTTCGACATCCGCCCCGGCAGGAGGCCCCTCTTCTCTTGTCTGAAATTTGATTTGCTCGGGTCCCGAAATGCGACTAAATTTTCCCCGGAGTTCCGCGATAATTTCATCAAGTGTGCGCCCGCGATGCCGCGCTTCGACAAACTCGATATGGAGCGTTCCAAGGTTACCATTACGCTCGCTAAAGTTGTTTTCAATCGCGTGCCATCCGGTTCTCGCGGTAACTGTTTTGATTTCAGATTTGGGCAGCGAAAGCGCAACCCCCTCGAATTTCCTGATTACCTCTTCGGTCGTTTCCAAGCGGGTACCCACAGGCATCGTAACGTAGACAAATACCATTGGATATTCATCGCCACGAAACATGTCGACTTCAACCAGTCCGAGAGGGATTGGAACGAAACTCAGGAATAGGCAAGCGACAACGCCGCCCAGCACCCAGTAGCGGCGGCGCAAGGCGAATGCCAAGAGTTTCGTGTAGGGTTTTAGTAGGTAGCGCATCAGTCTATCCCGATATTTGGAATGGCGAACTTTCCCCCACTCCGCAATGTGGGATGGCAAAATGAAGAAGCATTCAAATAGGGAGGCGGCGAGCGTCAAAGCGACGATGATTGGGATAATCTTCATGAATTTGCCGACGATCCCCGGTAACAACGCGAGCGGGAGGAAGATAGAAGCGGTCGTCAAGGAAGCGGTTATCACGGGCCAAGCGACCTCATGCGCACCGTTGATAGCGGCTTGAATCGGCGGCTCGCCTTGCTGCATGCGACGATAGACATTTTCCATCACAATAATCGCATCATCCACAATAATACCGAGCACCAACACCAATCCAAACAGCGACATGCTGTTGATTGATTCGTCCGCAATCCCCATGAGACCGAAGGTGATGAGGAGCGTCAACGGGATACCGACGGCAACAAAGATTGCGTTCCTCAGTCCCATGAAAAGATATAAGACAAGGAGAACGAGCATTACGCCGAAAAGCGCGTTATTTTGAAGTTTGCCCAACGAATTACGAATGTAGATTGAACTATCGTTCACCAATGTGATTTCCGCACCTGCCGGCAGTTGATTTTTCCGACATCTCTCCGCTATAGTTCGCACCGTATCGATGATCTGAATGGTACTGCCTTTGCCTCGTTTTGCTATCGAAAGTGTAATTCCCGGTTGCCCGTTCAAACGGGAAATCACAGTCGGTTCTTCGTAAGTATCGCGAACTTGTGCAACGTTTCCGATGCGGATTTTGCCGCCTCCGGGAATCTGTTTTACTATCACATTTTGGATCTGGTCGATCACCTTAAATTCACCGACCGTGCGCAACAGGTATTCCGAACGTCCAATCTTCAATTCGCCCGCGGGGACGTCCATGTTCTTTGCCGCCAGCGCACCGACTACTTGCCCCAACGTCAGTGAATACTGATCAAGGCGATCGGGTTCAACTTCGACCCAAATCTGGCGCTCACGAATCCCGAAGATTGAGACCTCCAAAACGCCCTCGACGGTCTCGATTTCATCTTGAAGCGCTTCCGCCAGTTCCTGCATTTTTCTTTCGGGCAATTCGCCCGATAGGACAACATCAATTACGGGTGTTGCCGTATTTGATTCCAGCTTGAACAAGACAGGATCTTCCGCATCTTCGGGAAGATTTTGGACTTTGTCCAACTCTGCACGGAGGTCTTGGTACAGTCTGTCAAACTCGTCCCGCGAGATATTTTGATCGAATTTTATACTGATGCCGGCGAACCCTTCGGCGGCGGTTGACGCGATAGACTCAATTTCATCCACATCAGCGATCTCGTCCTCAATGGGTTTGACGATTAGTTTTTCGATTTCTTCGGGCGAAACACCGGGGTACGTCACCCAAATAAGCGCCCAGTTGAACGACATGTCGCGTTCGAGTTCGCGCGGCATATTGATGAGTGTGTATGAGCCCAAAACAATTACGGCAATGGTAATCATGTGAACCAGAATAGGGTTGTTGACAGATAGTTTGAATACGAATCTCATTATGGTCGTTCCTAATTGATTGCGTTATCTCACAGATTGCGGTTCATGGTTACGGGCAGTGAAACGCGGGAATTGCGTGAATTCTCTAAAGGTCCGTCGCACTTCCGAGAGTATGGTATTAAGACGAGACAGAGAGAACGATGGGCACACGGATCTCATTCCCCGCGAGGAGGTGAAGAAAAACACCGAGAGTCTTGGGGGTCGGGCAAGATGCCCGACCTTCGGGGTTGGCTCCGTCACTCTATCAATATATTACCGCTCTGGGACTATACTGTGCATTAGCTCAATTCTGTTTATGTTGACAACATAATTCCTGTTCCGAATCGTCCCGTACTCCCTTTTTGGTGGCGCGCGGAAAAAAACAGATGCACGTTGCAATAGGTGCACATTTGGGCAATCTCTATATTCTGCGGCGGAATGCCGGTCTCGATGAGTTGCCGCTTGTTGGCTTCCCACAGGTCAAAGTAGCCCTTACCATCTGCGGACTCATTCGTGATATAGCCATCAGTATTCCCAAATGTATCCTCAACTTGCGAGATCACCTCGGGACCAATTTGGTAGTGACAAGGACCGATGGAGGGCCCGATTCCTACCAGCAGGTATGCTGGGTCACAGTTGAATTCTTGCTTTAAGATTTCTACCGTTTTACGCGTTATCGATTTTAGGCTACCCTTCCCTCCGGCGTGTACGGCGGCCACGACCCGCTTTTGAGGATCCAAGAGGAGTACGGGCACGCAATCCGCCATAAGCACCGTTAGGCATATGCGAGGAACATCCGTTACCATCGCATCTGTCGCTTCAACTGCCGAATTGAGGTCGGCTGAGCCGCAGCCTCTCATTTGCTTCGTTACGATCGTCACGGTACCAGTGTGGATCTGTTTCGCAAATGTAAAATTGGAGAGGGAAGTCTTAAGATTGGCTGCCAGACGTTCACGGTTTTTCAGGACAGTTCGGGGATCATCGTTGACGTGAAATCCCAAATTAAGCGATTCGTACGGCCGAGGACTAAAACCGCCGATGCGAGTCGAAACAAAGTGGTTTACACCTCCCTGTTTGGACAAGTTTCGGAACCGGAATATGGATGATGAGTGAACGCGTTCTTCTAACATGGACACTTACCTAAGTTCAAGATAATTGTGCAGAAAGTTCATGCGGCGAGGTCGTGCAATGAATAGCGAATCTGTATCGAAGATAGTGACGAGTTGGTGAAATTCAATCTCGCAATTAAACAACGCAAATTGTCAGGAGTTGGGTTTCACTGTGCAAGAAATTTCAGGTGGCGTCAAGGGACGGCACGGGGCCGTCCCCTACAATTGCGTAGGGTGCGATGATTTGCGCTACAATCGGATGCAATTCCCTGATTGAGACGCTTTACAGGTCTTCGGCGTTGTGTTAAACTGTTTGTCGTACACGCCACGTTTTTCCCGATCAATCTAAAGTGAGGAATTCAAGTTATGCGAAGTTTTTTTGTTGGCATTGAATACGCCGGAAAATCGACGCTCATTGACCTGTTGACCGAGTATTATCATCAGTTGAAGTTACCCACGCACGACGACGATCATTTTACGATTCCCGACCGAACGTTGAGCCCCGAATCACGTGCGCTCATGTTGGATTTTCCCGATGACGTGAAGGAGCGCCTGCAGCGCATGCAGATTAACTATCATTTTGGAGTTGCCAGGGATTGCACGAATCCGATGATTTCGGGTTGGTATATTGAGGAAGCCATCTACTCCGAGATTTACGGCAATGACCCCGACAGCCCGTACTACGGAGATTATAGATACGCCGCTCAGACGACGTACGAAGGCGAGATCTTTGCGATGCATCTGCCGGACATCGTGCTAATCCACGTCACGGCGAGCGATGAAGCCATTCGTGAACGCATGAAGGCAAATCCTCACGAGTACGAGATTATCAAAGAGGCGGACATTCCGGTAATCAAGCGCCGCTTCGAAGAGGAGGTCGAAAAATCATTCCTTACGAGAACCGGCAAAAGGGTCGTGATTGACACAACGGACAAAACACCGGAGGAATCCCTGGATGAGCTGCTATTGGTGACCGATCCATTGGTAACATTTGGAGAATTGTCGTTGCGATCGCTGCCTATACCGGACGGTGACTATGATGTGAAGTATGAAAACGGTGTACGGAAGATGATTGAGAGGTAGTGATTGACGGATGAGTTGGCGGTTTCAAAGGCAGGCGGGATCTATATTGAACTACTGAACGGACAGTGAAAACGATAGAAATTCCACATCTCTATCCTGCTGCCGGGCGAGGCGATCTCGCCCGTACGGAAACCAACGCATTGTCACCCAGTTACACAGAGGCTCTCAAGCGCAATCCCTTGGAAATTACAACGTGGTCAAGAATGTCAAAGAGGAATTGCGACAGGAGGGCGAGAAGCGCAGTAGGGATTGCGCCTTGCAGGATGATGTCGGTAGCGTTTAGATTGATTCCGCTAAAGATGAGTTCGCCGTACCCTCCGGCACCTATAAATCCGGCAAGGGTTGCGGTGCCGATATTGATGATCGTGCTTGTTTTTATTCCAGCGAGAATGGACCGGGATGCCATCGGCAGGTAGACCTTTGTAAGTTGGGAGCGAGGCTCAAGCCCAAGGGCGGCGGCGGACTCTCGGATTGGCGTGGAGATGTCGTGCAGTCCTGCTGTGGTGTTGCGCACGATTGGCAGCAAACTGTACAGGAAGAGGGCGACAATCGCGTTGCGCATATTGGTGCCTAAAATTGGGATAAGAACGGCTAACAGCACAATCGAGGGGATGGTCTGAATGATGCCGGTCAGCCCCAAGATGAACTGACTGAACAGTCCGGGACGACTCGCGCGTATTCCGAGCGGAATGCCGATAATGACCGCGAGAAACATTGAGATTGCCACCAACTTCAGGTGTTGACCGGTTAGAGGGGCAATCTTAGAAAAAACTTTGCTGATTTCCGAGTCAGCGCTCGGCATGGGCACTTCAGTAATTCCCGGATCGGTGTCCTTGAAATATAGACCAGCGGCGCGGCTGTAGTCTTTCATACGCTCTGCCTTCACGTTGAGCTGAATCATTCGAGTTTCATCTATGGTTCCCTCTAGCGTGCCAATAGCGGCAATCGCTTTCGGAGTGCTGTCCAATCGGTACAGGAAGACGGCGTTATACTTCGGAAAGAACTCCAAATCGTCCTCCAAAACCGCGAGGTCGTATTCTCCCAACTTCGCGTCGGTGGAGTATGCGTCCATGAGATCTATATCGCCACTGTTCAGAGCAACATAAGCCAAAGCATGCTCCATTCCGTGAGGTCTCATCTTCAGGTCGTAGTGCTTACTTAGCGGCTCCCACCCATCCTTGCGATTCAGAAATTCATGTGTAAACCCAAGTTTAAGATTCGGATGCTGTCTCAAATCACTAATCGTCCGAATGTTAAGGGATTCCGCCGTTTCACGGCGCATAGCGAACGCATACGTGTTGTTGAATCCGAGTTCCCCAGTCATGCCAATACCGTGTTCGGCAAGCGCCGCTCGCATCTGTTCGGATGTCAGCGGCGTTTTCGACTTCAGGATTGTCTCTTGAATTGTGCCGGTGTAGTCCGGATACATGGAGATGTCACCATTTGTCAAGGCTCTCCACACAATGATGGTGCCACCCATGCCTTGTTTGTGTTTGACGGCGAACCCGGCATCTTCCAACAGCCGTTTCGCTATCTCGCCGAGGACGTATGATTCCGTGAATCTCTTGGAACCGACCTGGAGTTCCTGCGCATCCACAGTAAGGGGAACGAGAATAAGCATCACTGCAAGACACTTCATGAGAAGCAGCGAATTCGCAGTTCCCCAGACCTTTGAACGTGCAAGGCAACCTAGCGGGGTAGCAGATGTAGTAGAGAACAATGTCATAACTGCACCAAGCTCCTCTGTGCCGAGATGAATTCGGAAATGAATTCGTCGGACGGTCTTTCCCGCAGGTCATGCAAGGTTCCTTCTTGGATGATCCTTCCCTCTTTCAGCACCACAATCTGATCTCCGAGATAGGCTGCCTCTCCCATATCGTGGGTAACGAGTACTACCGTCTTACCAAGGCTCCCGAAAATGTCCCTGAGTTCGGTCTGGAGTGAGGCGCGTACCATCGGATCTAGCGCACCCAGCGGTTCATCCAACAGGAGCACATCCGGATTTAACACGAGCGCTCGCATTAAACTTACGCGCTGCCGCTGTCCGCCGGAAAGCTCCACCGGATAACGATTCAAACCGTCCGTAGGGAAGCGGGTCAAATCACAAAGTTCGCTCAGGCGTTGCTGTGTCTGGTCAACGGGAATTCCGAGGTGTTTTGCCATGAGCGTTACATTTTGGGATGCCGAAAGATGTGGGAACAAGCCCCCGTCTTGGATGACGTAACCTATCCGTCGACGAAACTCAAGAACGTTGTCCCTCGAAACGCGATGCCCCTCGAATTCCACGTCACCGGACGTCGGTTCCAGAAGCCCGTTCATCAATCGCAGGATTGTGGATTTTCCGCACCCACTTGGACCGATCAGTGCTGTTGTTTTGAACGGCTGGATGGTCAGATTTGTGGGATGGAGTGCGACCGAATCTCCGAAATACTTGCTTACATTGTGCAGTTGAATCATATTCTCTTCGGTTTCAGCAGGGAAACCGCGAACCATTCGCGCTTATCAAGCCACCAGTCTTGCATTTCGAGGCCTGCGGCGCCGCATATTTCAATGAAGCTCTCAAGTGTGTATTTATGTGAATCCTCTGTGTGGATATATTCACCCTCGTCAAAGCCAAATTCTCGCTGAAGTTTGTCTATGTAGACGCGCTGCGCACGCCGACTGATTAAACGCATCTCAATGCGGGAATCCGACTTGACGAAGGGAGCATGATGATCAAATTCGGAGAGTGCGAAATTACCCCCAAGTTCACAGTTGATTCGCATCAATAGGTTCTTGTTGAAAGCTGCCGTGACTCCAGATGGGTCGTTATATGCAGCTTCGAGAATATCGGGAGTTTTCACTAAATCGAAACTAATCAGCAGTCGGTCTTGAGCGTGCATCTGTTCGCGAATCTTTGCGATGAACGAGACCGCCTCGGCACGATTGAAGTTACCAATGTTGCTGCCTATGAAGAGAAACAGTCGAGGCTGTTGCAGCTTGGGAATGATTGGAATGGCGTCGGCGTATTCGGCGGCGATTGCCGTAATCGAGAGACGATTGATTTCGGCTAGCAGGGAGTGGGCGGAGCCCTCTAGGAAGCCAGAAGAAATATCAATGGGAATATAGTGAAGGTGTACCTGACGATTCAGCACCGCGTCAATCAATAGACGGGTCTTTACGGAATTTCCGCTGCCGAACTCGACGATCGCCAGTTCGCAATCTAGGGCGTCTATAATGTCAGTCGAGTTGTCTTTGAAAATCTCCTGCTCAGTGCGCGTGAGATAGTATTCCGGCAACTCGCAAATCTGTTCGAATAGCTTGGATCCGGCCAAGTCGTAAAAGTACCGGCAAGGAAGGCTCTTCTGTGGTTTGGAAAGTCCGTCAGCTACGGCTTGTGAAAATGCGCGTTCTTCACGACTCGTTGGAAGCTCGATTAAATCGAGGCTTGGGGCTAACCGGCGATTAATTTGCAACTCCTCCAAAACGTATCTCCTCAGATTCTCAGATTAAGAGAATCTCGTCGGCAGCCAAAACGCGGTCCCGCGTTTTCCCGCGACGTCGGGCTATTATATGATTGCATATTCTGTTGAGTCAAGCGAAATCCTGTGACTACGAGACGCCCGTTTAAAACCTTGCGATAGCAGCGGACAAGCGACAATAATTTCATTTTGTCCACAGATTCCACGTAGGTTATAATATCAACCAAGCAGTGCCGCTGCATACCTGATGATATGTCATGAAAGATAAACATAAAGCCCATACGTGGAACGACGGCACCGGTCTGATTAAACTTGATCCGTTGTTAGAGCCTTACTCGGACAAGTTGCAGGAACGTTTTGCCTACTACCAGCGCGTCAGAAAGCGCATAGGTGGGAAAGATCGCGGCGGTCTAATGGGCCATACGAGCCTAGGGCACCGGTATTTCGGATTCAACCGCGGCGAGTTGGATGGACAGAGCGGTGTTTGGTATCGTGAATGGGCGCCGGGTGCGGATTACTTGGCGTTGATTGGTGATTTCAACGATTGGAATAGAGACGCACATCCCCTAGTGCGAGATGATCGCGGCGTGTGGCAGATCTTCTTGCCCGATTCCCATTATGGAGCTCGGTTGACACATGAAAGCAGGGTAAAAGTCCATGTGGGTTCAGCCGATGGTGGGCGTGATCAAATTCCCGCTTACATACGGCGCGTGGTTCAGGAGAACGGCACCCCAAATTTCAACGGTCAATATTGGAATCCATCCGAATCGTATGAATGGAAGAACTCGGCGCCAAAACGGCCGGGAGGATTGCGCCTGTACGAAGCCCATGTCGGCATGGCACAGGAAGAGGGCAGGGTCGGCACCTTCCTCGAATTCTCGCAGAATGTCCTACCGCGCATCGTCCATCTTGGGTACAACGCCCTTCAGTTGATGGCTGTGATGGAGCATCCGTACTACGCGAGTTTTGGCTACCATGTAAGCAATTTTTTCGCCGTATCGAGCCGATTTGGGACGCCCGAAGAACTCAAGGAGTTGATTGACACTGCGCACGGCATAGGCTTATTAGTCATTATGGATCTCGTTCACAGTCATTCGGTAAAGAACGTGGACGAGGGGTTGAACCGTTTCGATGGCACCGATTGTCAATATTTTCATGCGGGCGCCAGAGGGCAACATCCCACGTGGGATTCGCTTTGCTTTGACTACGGGAAATATGAAGTACAACAGTTTCTGCTGAGCAATATCCGTTTTTGGTTGGAGGAGTACCGGTTTGATGGTTTTCGATTCGATGGCGTGACCAGCATGTTGTATCTCGACCATGGGGAAAGGGAATTCTCAAATTACGAAGACTACTTCGATGACAATGTGGACAACGACGCACTGGCATATCTGATGCTTGCCAACGAGGTGGCGCATGGGGTCAACAACGCGACAATTACAATTGCCGAGGACTTCAGCGGGATGGCGGGATTGGGGCACCCGGTAACGGAAGGGGGTTTAGGGTTTGACTATCGATTGGCGATGGGTATACCCGATTATTGGATTAAACTGCTCAAGGAAGAATCTGATGGTCAGTGGAACATGTCGGAGATTTATCATACGCTGCTAAATCGGCGAGTGCATGAAAAGCACATCGGCTATGTGGAAAGCCACGATCAGGCACTGGTGGGAGACAAGACTATCGCGTTCCGGTTGATGGACAAAGAGATGTACTGGAATATGAGCGTGTTTACTCCTAACTCAGTCGTGGATCGCGGGATAGCGTTACACAAGATGATTCGCCTAATTACCTTCGCTTTGGGAGGCGAGGGTTATCTGAATTTCATGGGTAATGAATTTGGCCATCCGGAGTGGATTGACTTTCCTCGAGCGGAAAATGGCTATTCGCATCATTATGCGCGTCGACAGTGGAACTTGGTCGATCAGGAGGATTTGCGATATAAAGGATTAAACAACTTTGACAAAGAGATGCAACGTCTAGATATCCGTTACAGTTTGTTAGAAGATTCTCTTATCGAACCCCTCATGTTGCTTGAGGCAAAGAAGCTGTTGGTCTATCGGCGGGGCACTCTGGTGTTTGCCTTTAATTTTCATCCGTATGATTCATACGCGGATCTGCGTGTGCCGGTGCCGGATGCAAGCCACTATCAAGTGGTTCTCAATTCAGATGATGAGGCGTTCGAAGGGCATGGCTTAGTTGATGAAGGTGTAACCTACCTCAAGCAGGACGTTCCCATCCACGGTTGCAATCAGTCAATTCAGCTTTATCTTCCCGCTCGGACTGCTCAGGTTTTAGTTCCGTTGTAATCGCATCGGGAGATTTCGGCAATTCGCGAGAGCACCCTACTCAGGTACCGTGTCTATCAAGCGCTCGCTGCAAGCCGGGCAAAAAAAAGTTCTCAACAACAACTTCCCAACTCATGCTAACAGCAATCTCATAGCCACGCTGAATCATCTCGTCGACATCGCGATCGTCCCGCGGCAAGCGTTCTACCAATTTTTCCGCTATATCCCAACTGTTTTTCACCTCAATCTGATTTCGTTCCGCTGCTCCTATTTCCAATAAGCCTTCCAACGATTCCGGCAGGCGATCTAGACGGGCATAATCGGCAATGATGACGTTCGGTACATCGGCGCCATCGGTAACGCGCCGGACGAAACCGCAACAACCACAGGCATTGCTTAGCACACAAATCGCTCCGAAACTCAACGGTTCAATCTGCGCGATGCCAAAGGGTTCATAGATAGATTGCCCGAATTCGGCATCGGATCCCTGCCGGATGTCCATGAACTCCATGTGCTCAGGTATCGTGACGCCGCAACGCTCTCTACTCCAACCGAACTGATTGACGAAAACAACCTTAATCGCCGTTGAATCGAGATTGAAGGCGGTGACATCGTTATTCAAGTCAATCTCGCTCCCTACGAGGTCTGGCGCACCGACCCGATGATGCAGGGGCCAACCGTATTCCGCTTCCATAGAATGTGCCTCTTCGCTTGATCTTCCGCCGCCAATTTCCGTCGAAAGGATAAACAATACGGCTGTTTTGCCTCTTGATGCGAGAAGGCTATCCATGTGCCTTAGCAACTGAAGATCCCGCCAAAGCCCTTTGCTCCGTACGAGGCGGGTCACGTGCGTAAACACATAGTCAGGGTTGTAACCAAGCAAGTTCTCGGCGTATTCTTGTAGACGCCTCTTGGATTCCAACTTCTCCGAAGGATTCAGCCGCGCACTAGGAATTCCATTATAAACCACGTCGATTGACGCGTCGCAAAAAGGCTTAGCCAGGAAACGAAGTTCCTGCACAACGAGGTCGCCTACAGCGAAAATGTTATCACAGAGGTGTGCTTTGTCAATGAGAGCGTGCTTGTGAAACGAACCCTGATCTCCGAAGACATCCTGAATGAGATTACCTTCGTCCGATCCGCGCTGCAGCGCGTTGTAAAACATCGTATCGTGACCGGGATGATTCTCAATGATTGGGCGCACGGTTGCGACTTCATGGGCGTAGAAGATTGTCTTCATATTAGGTTCGTCCTCAAGAATTGTCTTTAGGACAAATGGCATGCCCATGAATTCGTGTGCAATCACGAAACACGGCGCCTCGGTATCTTCGCCAATCAGTGCGCGCAAGGCGCAATATCCCGGTTCCACTAGTCGAATGTATTCCTCATACTCCCAATTGTCGTCGTATCGCGAGGATTCGATAGAGAAGCGTTCAAAGAGCCGTAACTTGAACAAGCTCAAATGTTCCGGGTCGATGTATGAAACGTTAATTAAGACTACTTCCGGAAAAATAGTAACGCCAGTGTTGTCGTCCATAAATCGTCGCTTACCGTAAACGATAGCGACGTGATAGGATTCCTCAATTTTTTGCAGTGCATCGGCGTATGGTGTTTTGCGAATTCCCGCGGTAGACGCATAAAAGACTTCTCCACCTTCTCCCAAACTCTCCTCTACGTCCGCGCCCGATCCATGCTGAGGACCAATAAGAAACGTCCTTTCAATGTTCCGGTTATATTGTCGTGTGGTGAGGAGCCCCTGCAGGACAGCGCCAATCCCCCCGATTTTTTGAACGGCTTCGTGGGTCACATGGGCGACAATGCTCAAGATTCACCTCGTATTTATCCGTTAATACATTGAATCAGCACGTTTTATCTATGGTCATTTACATTCAGATTTACACATGCTGTGTAATGTACGATAACCAAATTTTCTAGTAGTAGGTATAATCCGCATGCATACACTTTATGCACATCACGGCTCGATGGAGCGTGCCTACTACTTGCAGGGATTTTTGTACGGAACGCAGATCTGCGTTACCTACTATAGCAGCGGAAATAATACCATCATTCTAGAGGGAAATCTGAACCCTATTTTTTGGCAAAAACTCGGGTTCTACAGCGTGGAAAATCTTCCACATAAGGAGGAGTAACAGCCAAGATTAACGTCAACTCCCTACCATGCTCAATCGCGCCTGTTCTCCGGCATGGTAGGAACTGCGGACGAGGGGGCCAGATTCGACATGGCGGAATCCCATCTCCATTCCGGCCTCTTTCAATTCTTCAAATTCCGACGGGTTATAATAGCGCTGAATCGGGAGATGTCGCGATGTGGGTGAAAGGTATTGCCCAATCGTTAGGATGTCGCAGTCGGTTGCTTGAATGTCTCGCATGGTATCCAGAAGTTCATCGAAGGATTCCCCCAAGCCCACCATCAAACCCGATTTTGTGACAATGGTAGGATCAATTTCGTTGCCTCGCCGTAATAGCTCCAGAGTCTGCTGGTAATTTGCCTGAGGACGAGCTCTTCGATAGAGGCGTGGAACTGTCTCCGTATTATGGTTCAGAAGGTCGGGCTTGGCGTCGATAATCACGGCGAGTGCTCCCCAATTACCCTGAAGGTCAGGGATGAGCACCTCGACGGTGCAACCTGGACTGTTAAGGCGTGATTCACGAATACATTCCGCAAAGATGCTAGCTCCTCCATCGGGAAGATCGTCGCGGTTCACGGAGGTAATTACCACGTGCTTTAGTTTGAGGTCCCCAACCGCTGTACCGATTCGCCGCGGTTCATCGTGGTCTACAATGCCTCCGGGTTTTCCTTTCGTGACTGCGCAGAACATACAACGCCGCGTACACACATCGCCCAGAATCATAAAGGTAGCCGTTCGGTTTTCCCAGCATTCCCCGATATTGGGGCAGCGCGCCTCCTCGCATACGGTGTGCAGGTTCAAGTCCCGCATCAAATGCTTGAGATCGGCGAAGTTCGGACCGGACGGCATCCGCGCCTTAATCCACGGTGGATGCCGCCGCTTGTCCGAATACCGAACTGATTCTTTGCCCGAAACGCACGACTCGCCCGTACTGGGTGTATCGTGTACCGGCAATGATTTGATCATATTCTCAGTCCCCTTCTTTCAGATATGGAATTACAAACGCATGGCGACATGTAATCCATATCTGGGGATTCCCAATTCATCAACTCTCTCATCTCCTTAATCCATTATTGATCAGGAATCGGAAAAAGTCGGAGTTGGCCGGGATGACAATCTTGTCGCCATTTTTGAGCACGGTCCCATACGCCTGAAGGCGTCGTGAAAAAGCATAGAATTCAGGATCCTGGCCTAGGGCTTCGGCGTATATCCGAATCGCTTCCGCTTCGCCATCTCCGCGAAGGCGCTGTGCTTCTTCGTAGCCTTCAGCCACAATGACTGTGCTGTCTCGGTCGGCTTTGGCGCGAATAATGTTGGCTTGCTCATTACCCTCGGCGCGGAACAGGTTGGACTCCCGTTTACGTTCCGCAATCATCCGATTGAACACGCTCTGTTCCACCTCTTCCGGCAGGTCAGCCCTTTTGGTGCGCACATCAACGACCATAATTCCGTACTCCCCGGCTTTTTCGGTTGCGGAACGAGCAACGGCTTCCATGATGTTTTCACGGTCCGTAGAAATGACATCGACAAAGTTGACGTGCGCCAGTTCCTGTCGAAGCTCGGAAAAGACGATATCATCCAAGCGGGCGCGTGCTCCTGCTTCTGTCGTGACCGCTTTGAAGAATACAAGCGGATCCGTGATCTTCCAACGGGTTACATGATCTACCACAAGCCGCTTCTTGTCGGCGGTGAGGTATTCTTGTGGCAATGCGTCGCTGGACAGGATACGCTTCTCAAAGAAAATCACATTTTGGATAAACGGCGATTTTACTTTCAAGCCAGGCTGCCGGACAGTGGCGACAGGATTGCCAAATTGAAGTATAATAGCCTGCTCCGTCTCGTCAACGGTAAACAGGGTTTGACTAATGACAACGGCAAGAACAATCAGCAAGAAAACTATAATGCCAAGCGTTCGCGTATTCATGTTAATTTCCTCCTTCGGTTGGTCTTGAACTGCTTGGATTGGAAAGCGGCAACAACGGCAAGACTCCCCTGCCAACGTCATCGTCAACCAGAATTAATTCGACTTGGTTCAGAATCTTTTCCAATGCTTCGATGTGTATGCGTTCTCGCGTCACCTGCCGTGCAGACCGATATTCCTTGAGGACGGAAAGAAAACGATTGGCATCACCGGTGGCGTGGAGAACCTGCTCTTCTTTGAAAGCAGTGGCTTCCTCGATTGCCTGTTGTTTCTCACCGCGAGCCTTGGGAACCACGTCGTTGTGGTAAGCCTGTGATTCGTTGATAAGACGTTCCTTATCAGCACGCGCGCGAACCACATCTTGGAATGCATCACGCACCTCCTTTGGCGGGTCCGCTACCTGAAGACGCACGTCAGTAACCTGGATGCCGGTTCCGTAATCCTTCATCAACTTTGATAGAAATGTTCGCGTTTCCTCTTGGACACGCGCGCGCTCTTGTGTAATGACATCATCCACGGTCATCTGCCCAACGGTGCTTCGGAGCGCAACTTCTGCGCTTGTAAGTAGAAGTTGTTCGGGATTTTGGACATTGAAGATAAAATCGCGCGAACTCGCAACACGGTACTGCACTAGTAGCTCAACTTGGACGATGTTTTCGTCCATCGTAAGCATAAGCGCCTCGCTCGGGACCTCCCGCTTTCTGTCTCGATCAGTGGTTCGGAACCCAATTTCCGCGCGGCGTATGCTCTCGAGATTCACAATTGTCACGCTCTGAATTGGCCATGGCAATCGGTAGTTGAGTCCAGAGCCGGTGACGTTCGCGAATTTGCCGAAAGTGAGTACCACCCCCTCCTGCCCTGGTTGTACAATATAGACGCCCGTCGCCAGCCACACGAGCAGCACGATCCCGATGATAAGCAGATAGAGAAACTTGCTAGATCCCGAAAACCACCTTGAGACATTGCTCATGTATTGGTTGAATTGTTCTGGTTCCCACGGTTGTTGTTGCATTTAATCTCCTCCTTCTTCTAATATTTAGGTGTTATCGATGTGGACGCGCGTCGCTGTCTATCCGTTCCGTGCGCCCCACACGATGTGCTTGAAACTACAGTAGAAACAGTGAGATTCCAATGTTTGTTCGCCGTTCACCTCCGCCGAGAGGAACAAGGAAGTTCTGAATAACATAATCCGAAGTAATCAGAAGTCCCATTCTCTGACCAAAAGCGTCACCTTGCAGCACAAGTTCAAAGAAGCCTACGGTGCGGTCAAAATCGTTGCGGGCATCGTTGAGATCACGCCATGTGAGATATTGGGCACCCGCGCTCAACTGTAGCTGCGCGGCAACTTGATGGGTCAAGGTCAAGATATAGGCATTCCGCAGGACGTCGATAGACCGTTCCTTTTCAAACGGGACTGTGTAACCGATGGATCGATCACTTCGAAAAGCGGGTGCAATCGTCAGGTCGTCTAGCACCTCATAATCGTAACGAATCTGATTGATTAGCGCAGTGTCGATAACGTGCTGCCGAGTGTGAAACAGGTTATCGCGTTGATATTTGAACTTGCTGGTGAGCATCAGATTCTTTATGTTTTGGTAGTTAACAATCATAGTATAGATGTTGCCGAGATAGTTTTGAAGCGCCAGGTTGTCCTTGATTCGCTCTCCGGTGCTTCGGATGACGACATCGTCGGGTATAATATCGCTGGAGCGCCGAAGTGTATAGCGAAAAAGAACTGTTCCGAAGTGAGGAATTGGCTCCGGGGCGTAGGACAAAACATTATAGAACCCTCTCGCGCTCTTTTGTTCAAGGATGAGACGCTTGACATAATATCCGGGAATGACGGAGAGTCCTTCCGCGAAGGGAAGATTGACCTTGAAATAGGTGTTGTGTCCGTATGAACCCTCATCATAGTCGAAACGGTAGTTGGGTTTGTCATCATCCTCAAGGTTGTCAGGTTCACCGTTGTTATTGAAATCAATGGATTCCCTGTTCAAACCCAAGCGAAACCGGGGCGGGTCTGCAAAGAATAGGAGAAAATCATCGTCCCAATCCTTTACTCGGTCTCCGTCTACATCATCCTTGGTGTTTCCGGACAACAAGATCTCAGGCTCACGTGAGTCAGCGTATCGATCCTCGTTGTCATTATCATCCACGAAATTTTCAGCCGTAAAAAAAGGGGCGATTCGCGTGAATTCGCTTCGCCAAGTAATGGGGCCAAAGTTTCGATTGATGTCGACAAACCAAGCGTTCGCGCGCCGTTGGCTCCGATTTCCAGTGACAAGGGGGTACTGCCGCGTTTGGGTGTACCACGCACATTCGGCTTCGACTGCAAAACCAGCCAAGGTGGTTTGCAGGTCAAATCCCATGGCGGTTTCATCCGTGAGGGTGCCGTAGTCGAATCGACGCACCACACGATTTGAGCTGTCGCGGACATTGCCTGCGGCGCTCAGCTCCAGTTGAAAATTCTGATTGTCTGTTGACAAATCTACGCGATAATCGTTGGCGATATCGACTTCAAATTGCACCCGTTTGATTTCCTGCGGGTTAAACAGGGAGAACCTATAGGTAAATGTGCCTTCGCCATCGACCCATCGTGAACGAGAATTGCGTTTACTATCGTTTGGTAGAACCAAGATTCCCGGTGGTTCCTGCCCTGCAGTCACATTGTACTCCAGTACGCCATCGACAAAAATGCGGACGTTGAAAACCCGCGCACCTCCCGGATTTTCTGGTGAAGCGTCGCTAAAACGGAGAAACAGTTCGGTTGGTGGATTGCTAATGGTTATTCCTCGGAACGGATTATTCGCGCGCGTGAGATCATAGTTCGTAAAGAAACGGTTCACATAATTAACTCCTACGCGAGGCAACGGCACGGTAACCTCGGGATACGTCCCCAATCGAAAATCGTATGCGCCCAGATTCGCCTCCGCCCGCATCCCCGCCATGAACCAATCTGACGTGCTCTCGATATCAACATCCTCGATTGGAGTAGTTCTCTCTCCCAGAATGGAGAATGTATTGTTTGTCACACGTGCGATAAACGCCGAGATTCCACCGCCGGCCCGCGGTACCGTGATGTTCCATCGGGCTGCATCAAAGAGTTCTTTGTTCAGCGTGAAACTGGAAAACTTTGTCAAGAAGTTGCCAACAGTCAATTGGTGATTCACGTTGTCAGCGGGAATGTCAAACGTGAAAAAGTTTCGATTACTCGTCTTTTTCCGAAATTCCGCATCGCGACGCAAAACTGAGTCGCCCTCTAGCACGCCAAACGTTGCCTGCATTTTGTAAAGTTCCTTGCCGCTCTTATCGAAGACCTGATTTCCAAGGGGATCGGTTTGCTGAGAAATCGCGGGTGCCAACACCCCCACGTAGGACAGCCAAAACAAGGCAAAGAAAACAATCGAAACGCGGTGTGTCTTAGAAATCGTAGACAATGCTGAACCGATGACTGCCAAAAGTTGCACGAATACCGCTATTAGGCAGAACGAATCCATAATCAATTCGCATCCTCTCCCTTGGTCTAATACCGGCACCGATTGTCAGGTTCGTTCCCCACGCCAAATTTTCAAGTCTGAACCCACCCCGCACCAGCAGTTTGTCACCATGAAGCCTATATTCTAGCCCAACTCTCACATTGATTTCCTGTTGTCTAAATACCAGGTCCATGCCCGAGGTGGAGTTTCTGCCCAGAATGCCGATGCCGAGCGTTGTCTGCAGCGGAAGGATTTCGCGTGTGGGCGACGATGATGAAGCGATACCCGGCGAATTCAAGTTTTGTACCGATACCGCGACAGGAACATTCGACGACGACCGAAAAACGAAACCCATGTCAACGCTCAACTGACTTCTCCCAGGCAAATCTTCAAGTACCGCGCCATTTGCACCTAAAGTCGGTACTGTCTCCCAGTTAAGAAGTTTACCTGAAACACCAACAGAAAAGTGACGGTTGTGCTCGCCTCCAATTCGATAGCTCTTGCTTGCACCCAAGATGACATAATTTTCGGCGTACAATTGGCTCACGTTGAGACGTTTCCATAACAGTCCCACTGCGCCTCGATCAGGGTGCGAGTTGGCGTAGGCAACCAGATTTTGGGTGATGCTCGTCTCGTCACTTAAGCCAACGTGCAATATCGCCATTGTCCCCGAGAACTGTTGCCCGGAGGAGTTTGAGATTGACGCCGGGTTGACCAATAATCCGTCCGCCTCATTCGTGACCGCGGTTGACGCCCCGCCCATGCCATACGCGCGAGCACCAATAAACTGATCGTCGAAAGCGGCATATACAGTGGAGATAGACAGGACAAGGAAAAGGAGTAGGCATACGATTGATTTTAAGGAGGACGAATAGGAAACTATTCGATTAAACAGACTCCCCATTGTTAACCTGTCTTGAGAAACTGAATGATGAGGGCGGCAATTGGCCCGATCCAGACCGGAATCATCATGCCGATGAGCCACATAAAGACAACTCGGATTTCCTTGCTTACGCGTGATTCAAGATTGCTCATTCGAGTTTCAGGAGCTGTCATCCGTGTATCCATTCCAGTTTCAAGAGCTGTCATGCGATATTCCAGAGATGCAAGCCACTCGGTAATTTGTGCTAACTCGCCGCGCATCTGATTTTGATCTTTCGCAATCTGGATTACCATCTCATGGGTTTGTAGTACGAGATTCCTGATTTCCGTGGTTTGAGGGTCAACGAATATATGCATTCTCCATATTTCAGTCTGTCGTTTCGAATGATGTACCTTTTTACGCAATCAATCTACGATCTGACAGTAATTCATTCGTCTACGTGGATACAAGTCGCTGAATTTCTCGATGTCGGTCAAAGGTTATTTTGCAACCACGATAACTCCGTTGCTGATCTGGGAACCCAGACGAACTTGGTAGATATAGGGACCAATGTTGACGGGCCGTCCCGTTCGGTCTGTCCCATCCCATTCGATGCTGATCGAATTTGAGCTGACAGTCGAACGGTTTATCAGGGTTCTTACCAGCTTGCTGTGCAAATCGTAGATTTCGACGACGAGTTCACGGTTACCGGCATCACCTTCATGAGAATCGGGAATCATCAATCGTGTAACATCCGCCACTCCGTTGCCGTCCGGAGAGAATGGATTGAGGCTCCAACGGGTTGTAAGTTCAGGCGGCGGTACCGCCTGGAACACCGCAAATTGGGAAATATAGTTCAGTTCTAAACTCACCTTTTGACGAGCGAGATCGACCTCGCCGCCGGCAAGTTGCCATTCGTGCGTTGAAGCATCCCATCTGAAAACCCGCAGATCGGTTTCTCGGTTCACGCCTGCACGCGCCAAGTCCGCACGATCATAGCCGAACTCCAACAACACGGGGCGTTCGAGCAGTAGTTGCTGGAATGCCGCCAGTCTCAAGATTTTTGAACCGAGCACGTTGAAAAATTCTACCTCGTTCAACTGTACATTATTTACTTGCTTGCTCTCGGTAATCAGTAATCGGACGTACCGGCATGATACATGGGATGGCAATTCGATGATCGTATTCCCGTCGTTGAACTCGGAAACATCCAACACCACTGTGAAATCTCGATTGTCATTAGAAACCAATATTGTTCCGCGTTGCGGACCAAAAGAGCGGTTGTCAATCACATTGGGGTGAACTACGATCTGACCAAGGGTATGGACACCACCCAGATCCACCGTCAGGTGAACTGGAAGCGGGACAAGCCCTGCCATCCAGGTAGACGGTGGCTCCAAAACATCATCCACAGCCAATATCGGGGGTTGACTTGACAGGGAACTTGTTGCCTCGACCTCGAAGTTGCCCCGTTTCAGTATTTCAAACCGATAGACGAGCACGGGTAAGGTGCCTCGGGCAATTTGAGCGTTGTCCTGATAGTCAAATTGGCCGGCATAATCCGACGATTCACGAAAAAACCGTATCTTTTTTACTGTAGGATCCAATGCGTCAACCGGAACCAAGACACTTGCCCGATCACCGTCGCCTAGGGCGAATCGGGTCTCGTCGGAAATAGCGCTTTGAAGGTCAGCAAGAAAGCGCACCAAAATAGATTTGGAATATTGCTCTTCGCTTCGTGAGGAAAGTGGTGCGCCAACAATGACAATTTCATTTTCCCCATCGGCTAGCAGGAGTGCGACTGAGAAAGAGAGGTCGGTTCTCCGTGCTCGGTCAAGTAGGATTGACACGGAACCAATACTAGGCTGTATTATTTGATCGTCGACACCAAGGAATTCAAGCGATTCAATCAGGATTCCGCCGGGACCCCATCCTTCAAGCATTTCCATCCGAATAAAACGCGCGGCAGTCAAGTTGGGAAATCGTACAACGACCCGATTTAGGAGGGCGTCCAGCCTCGCAGAAACATCAAAGTAGTGCTCGGTGAATATATCGCCATCTTCGGAAACGGCGAGAACGACACGTCGCGGCCCCGTTGCGCCCCGTTCGTCAACGGATGGGCGAATTAACACCGCTTGAAGTTGCTGTACGCTGCCCAAATCCATGGTGATACCATGAATCGAGGGCCTAATTGACGATAGTCTGGAAACACCAGCCGGGGTGTTGATCGAAACAATAATCTCGTTCTGGTCAGATGATGCGACGCCTCCCTCAACCACGAGCGTCTGATTCGTGGTAGTGAAATTACGGGTTGGTTGAGTGATGTATAGGTCAATCGCGGCGCTAGTCTTGCCATTGATGAGAAGCGTAAGACCCAATAAGAATAGTGTAACGTGGAGACGCGTCATTGGATGTCCAAGAATGCCGGTTGGTATGAAACGAAAAGCAACGCTCAAGCCTCGGGAAGTAGATGGATCCGCTTTTCCCATTCGTCACATGTAGCATGCGTACGTTGAATGGAAGCGCCAATGTATTTCGTCGGATCCCGAAGTGCGTCTCGTTGTTCTTCCGTTAATTTTTCAAGAAACGGTTTGAAGGTTTGGTCTGACCACAGGAGGTCCGTCAGACTCTTCGCTGTATCATGCACTTGAGCGATTAGTTTACGCGTATAATCGTAGGCGTCGGGAAATCCGTAGTACGCCATCAACAGATAAATTGGTTCAGCGATAGTATCTCCAGCGCTCATTTCAAGATTGCGCCGCATGTTGTCGGGCTTGGCTTCCAGCTCGTCCAATGCGCGCTTCAAACGATGGATCGAGTAGTCGAAGGCTGTGAACAACTCTGTCAGGAAACGGCTTGACGCGGAGTTTGTTAAATCGCGTTGATGTTCCAATATGCCGTCCATGAACACGGTCATCATGCGCGGTACGAACGCCTTCCAGAGACTCTTCACATTTTCAAACTCTTCCGGATTTACCTTATGCGGCATTGTCGAGGATCCAACGAGTTTCGGGTTATATTTTCTGCCGACCTCGGCAATTTCCGTGCGATACAGATGCCGCATATCGTCTGCGAAATTAGCAAGAATCGTGAAGGTCGACGTGATGGCGTAAGCCAGATCGGAGATGGATTCCGGCTCTACGCACTGCGTCGAGGTATGCGTGTCCGATGCCTTTAAGCCGAGTTGTGCAAGCAGATCTGTCTCGATCGCCTCAGGATTTTCAGTAATCAGCGATAGACCGTTGAACGCACCGACTGCTCCGGAAAACTGTCCACGGAGATTCCGGCTTGCCTGATCGATTAGTTCGATCCTGTTTCCGATCCGGCTGACGTAGAGTGCAAGCGCATATCCGAAAGTAATGGGCTCCGCATGCTGCCCGTGTGTGCGCCCAATCTGCACCGTTTCCGCGTGCTCCCGAGCCAGTTGGATGAGTTTTGTTTCAAGCTCGATTAGATCCGGTAGAATAATCTGCTGAGTCAAATCCTTGAACCGCAATGCCGTTGCGGTATCAAGAACGTCTGCCGAGGTTGCAAATAGGTGTACATAAGGACGCGCCTCAGGGCGAATTCGGCGCCGCATTACGTTGACAAGTGAACGGATATTATGTCTAATTCGTGCTTGTTCCTCATAGACTTCTTCGGCGGTTATATCCTTTGCCGCAATCTCAGCTTCATCCGCGAATTCCTGCGAGCAGATTCCGTGGTTGGCAAGTGTGCGCACCAGCGCCGCTTCAACTTTCGCTTGATATTTCACGTAACCGGATTCGGACACATACGGCATTAGCCTTTTCATGAATTCATTGTTACTGCCGTAGTATCTAAAATCAAGCGGACTAACCGCTTCAAAAAGTTCCATAGTTCAAAATCAGTCTGACTAGTATCTGCTGCTACTTGAAAACAATTTTCTACTGCGTGCTTATTATAGATGATTACTTCCGAAAAAACAACTGAAACACGGGAGATATGCTCGCAGTCGAATCTAACGGCGGTTCGGGATGTAGACTCTTAATCCCAATAATGAACGAACTACTCATTACTAGGAGACCCAATCCTCACGCGAAAAAACACTTGCGCAGCGTCCAATTCTCTTGTAGAATTGATACCATGGGAATCACACAAAACTTCACTTAATACTTCCCAAAATGACGCCGAAATCAATAGGAGGATTAACATGAAACTGAGAATCGAATATTGCGCCATGTGAAACTATTTACCCAATGCCGTCAGTTTGACGAGCGAATTACTGAATAAATATGGTACCGATGTAAAGGAACTCACTATTGTGCCGGGCGGAGGCGGAGCCTTTGAAGTGACGTTTAACGGAAACTTGATTTATTCGAAGCTGGACACAGGTGAATTCCCTACGACGGACCAAATTACTTCCGCGATTGAAGCCTAATGGCCGTAAATTGAGACACCCGGGCTTTTTGGACGTGAAGTGTACCTGGCAGAGCCTGTTCAGTTGTCTCACTCATGGACAAACATGGCGCTATTAGGCTTTTCAAGTCTATCTGCTTGCATGAATGGTTATATTTCGTTAATACCGGGTTTGATATGGAAAGCACTCCGTCGCAAACGTCATGTGCTTGCTGTTTCGCTAGGCTCCACTATTGTATAACTACACAACAACAATAATGAAAAAAATTCGACGCGCGTTGATCAGCGTCTTTGATAAATCCGACCTTTTGGACTTCGTCCAAATCATCGCAGAGAACGGCGTCGAACTCTTATCAACGGGTCGAACTGCCAATTACCTCGCCGACGCGGGTTTTGAAGTTCGTGAGGTTTCAGACTACACAGGATTTCCCGAAATATTGGATGGGCGTGTAAAAACGCTTCACCCGAAGATTTACGGCGGTCTGCTCGCGGTTCGAGACAATCCCGAACACGTTGCGCAGACCTCCATGCACGACATTGACCCTATAGATCTGGTTGTTTCTAATCTGTATCCGTTTGAAACGACGGTTCAGCGCGAGGGCGTCGAACTCGCGGAAGCGATTGAGAATATTGACATCGGTGGGCCGACACTCATCCGTGCAGCGGCGAAGAATTACCAAGATGTCGCCGTAGTCACGGACCCAGCGCAATATCCCAATATTATCGACGAAATTCAAGAGAACGGAGGCAGCTTGTCGTCCGAAACTCGTTTTGGACTGGCAAAAGTAGCTTTCCAACACATTACGCGTTACGACGCCGCAATTTCGCACTATCTCACTACTTTAGGTTCTCCTGTCCATGACTTCCCCGACTCCTTGAATCTTCGCTACGAAAAAGCACAAGAACTCCGCTATGGTGAGAACCCGCATCAGAAAGCGGCGTTTTATCGCTCTGAAACCACTCCCGAGCCGTGTGCGGCATGGGCGGAGCAACTAAGTGGTCAATCGCTCTCATTTAATAATATCCTTGATTTGGAAGCCGCATTGGAGATTGTCAAGGACTTTGACGCTCCAACATGCGCGATTATTAAACACAATAATCCGTGCGGATTGGCTACCGGCGAGGACTTGGCGGAGGCCTTTAATGACGCGCTCGAATGCGATCGAACCTCCGCATTCGGTAGCATAATCGGTCTGAATCGCAAAGTAACAATCCAGACAGCGAACACCATTCGAGAAGCCGCCAAGGGAGGGATAAAGGTTGAGGCAATTATCGCCCCAAGCTATACCGAGCAGGCTTTGAAAGCTCTGTCTCGTGTGAAACAGCGTCGAATTTTGGCAACGGGTAAGTTGTCACAACACGCATCTGTCAAACAGGCGCGCCATGTAATCGGCGGATTGCTGCTTCAAGACAGAGACCGGCACGAGATTGCGCAGGATGAGTTGAGAGTAGTCTCCAAACGCACGCCGACGGATGCAGAAGTCGAATCGCTTCTGTTTGCCTGGAAAGCCTGCAAGCATGTGAAATCCAACTGTATTTTACTGGCGCGCGACACCAAGGCCGTCGGGATTGGCGCCGGGCAGATGAGCCGCGTAGATTCATGTGTTATTGCGACGCACAAGGCAGGCGAAAAGGCAAGGGGATCGGTGCTTGCATCGGACGCGTACTTCCCGTTTCCCGATGGGGTTAAAATAGCTGGTGCGGCAGGAGTGAGTGCGATTATTCAGCCGGGCGGGTCGGTGAACGATCAACCGGTGATTGATGCCGCAAACCGTTTCGATATGGCCATGGTGCTGACTGGCGTTCGGCACTTTCTCCACTAAATTTGCAATTTGAACTGACAGATGATAGACCTACTACCTCCAGCGACGGCATCGTTTTTAATCCCGCCGACTGTTATCACCGGTATGGGCGCGACTGAGCAGGCAGGGGAACACGCAACACGATTGGGCGCTCGTACCGCGTTGGTCGTGACCGACAGCGGAATCGTTAAACTCGGATACGCCGATGAACTCGTGAATCAGCTTCGACGAATTGGGGTTGATGCCAAAATCTTCTCGGATGTCACGCCCGATCCGACTCTACAGAACGTTAAGGATGGACTAGAACAGTACCGGGACGCATCGTGCAATGTCATCATCAGCATCGGCGGCGGCAGCGCTATCGATTGTGGCAAAGGTATCGCCATTAGACTGACCAACGACGGCGAACTTGCCGATTTCATGGGCGTGAACAAGATTCCCAACCCGGGCGCCCCCCTAATCGCCATTCCCACCACGGCAGGTACCGGCAGCGAGTGCACAAAAGCGACAGTTATCACCGACACCGAGCACAATGTGAAGATGATGCTCAGTAGCCCGTGTATAGTGCCACAGGTCGCGATTGTAGATCCACTCTTGTCGCTGTCTACGCCGCCGCATTTGACAAGCGCGGTGGGCGTAGACGCTCTTACCCACGCGATCGAAGCCTACATTTCCAAACGTGCGCAACCTATCACCGATGCCCTGGCGTTGGAAGCGATCCGCATGATTTCAGGTTCCCTGCGCCAAGCTTGGGCTGATGGCGAGAACATTGAGGCACGAACCGAAATGATGCTTGCAGCATCAATCGCCGGCATGGCATTTAGCAATTCCTCCGTGGCGCTTGTTCACGGCATGTCCCGACCAATCGGGGCTTATTTCCACGTACACCACGGCTTATCAAATGCTGTCTTGCTGCTTGATGTTATGGAATACAGCGTAGTCGGTGCACCGGAGCGCTTTGCCGACATTGCTCGCGCGATGGGTGAGCCGATCAACGGATTATCGCCAATGCGTCAAGCGGACGCGGCAATCGTTGGCGTTGAGCGCCTAATCGACGACCTGCAAATGCCTCGGCTTGGGGAGATTGGTATTGATCGGAAGGAGTTTGAAACCGTGGCTGATCAGATGGCACTGGACGCGCTCGCCAGCGGGAGTCCCGCAAACAACCCTCGTCAGCCGACGAAAGAAGACATTGTAGCGTTGTATAGCAAGTGTTTTCAACCTCGTTCGGGTCTAAATCAACCTACGGAATTAAACTGTTAAAGATTAAAGTTAAGGGAGTTTGATTTCCAGTTTAGCGGCTTAAATTCCCTATGTTAGCGATTATGGGAACAAATTGATCGAGCGACTGAACGAAACGCACGATAGTTTTCCTAGACAGATTCTCCCTCCATATCGTTACCGCCTATGCGATGAAGGGCAAGAGATCTCATTATCCATTCGCTTGATTCCTTCCTACCGTAGCGCATCCAGTGACTGCGTATTTTTCTTCGAGGAAATCGGCCCGGTAAGCGTGTAAAGCCTGACGGAGTAAGCATGTTAAAGCTGGTGAATTGGAAATCCCTTTTTGTAATCTTGCTCGTCCTGCATCTTCTTCCGTTATGGATTTTCACGTATTTCCCTTCGCAGGATGGGCCTAGCCACATCTACAATGCCCTCACACTGAAGGAGTATCACAAGCACGAGAACTATACGATGCGTGATGTGTGGAAATTGAACATCACTATCTTTCCAAATTGGTTGTCTCATCTCATGCTTGCCTCCTTCCTCTATGTCTTCCCGCCCCTCGTTGCCGAGAAAGTTCTTCTCACTTTGGCAGTCGGGCTTGTTCCTATCTCGTTCTTCTATCTCATTGATTCGATTTACAAACGCGGCTTCGTTTTTGCTTGGCTCGGCTTTCTTTTTTCCTACAACTATCTTCTCTTCATGGGCTTCTATAATTTTGCCCTGAGCACCTCGCTGTTCTTTTTCTGCTTCGGACACTGGTGGCGGCACAAAGATGACCTCCGTGTGAATCATCTCATCGTTCTGTATATACTCGCGCTGCTGACATATCTCTCGCATATCGCTTCGTTCGGTCTGCTGGTGTTGGGTCTGTCATTGGCGGCGGGTTGCCTCTGGGGAGGCGCTGCTATTGCAATTGCTTGGAACACGCGGAAAGAAGGGTTTGCACGTACAATAGAGCAATTCTGGACGGGACTCAAACCGCTCGTGCGGTTCGGACTCTACATGATCCCGGTGTATTTTGTCCTATTAGATTACTACCTTAAGAGCCTTAAAGAGCATGGAGAAGGTCATCACCGGGGCATGGTATGGATTAAGGACTACTTTTGGGGTGTGAAGTCAATCGTCTACTTCACGGATTGGCATATTAGAGTGCATCATGTACTGCTTGTGATACTCGGACTTGCAATTGTCACGACAGTAGTGTATCGGATTATCCGACGACGGTGGATACGAAATAGCGATGTGTTTTTGGTCATCGCGGCAGTTTTTACAATTATGTTCATTAAGGCGCCGTGGGGGTTCGGTCCGGGAGGCTGGATTAACGACCGAATCCACTTCTACATCCTGCTAATGCTGGCGCCATGGCTCGTTACGGACATGTGGAAGTGGTTGAGATACGGATTTTCGGCAGCTATGATTGTCATCTGTCTGCTGCATCTTGGGCGCACTACCTATGAAATAGCTCGACTCAGCCCGGAAATCGCGGAGCTCGTATCAGGCGCACATCTTATCGAACCGCACACGACATACAGTGTGCGCGCCGGTGACTGGCGCAAGTCCGACGCATTTGGGGAGGTTAAGTACGTCTCGCCGTTCGTCCATTCAACAGCGCTTTACGGCGTATACACCGACGATGCATGCCATTTGGCGAATTACGAGGCACATTATGACTACTTTCCAATCAACGAATTGAACCGACACACTTACTTTGGGCACGAGGACTTCACTGTTGCCTGGGCGCTTCCGCCCAATGAAAACATCGACGATCTCAAGAGAGACTTTGACCTCATCCACGAGACCGAGAACCTCATGCTCTTTCGGCGGAAAATGACGGAATCCCCCGACCTGTCAATCTGGGGTGAAACTGACGATGGACGCAAGATTATTCGGTTCGACATGCAACCACCAGAAGGACACACGGCTGAAGGTTACCACGCTGTCCACAAGGACGTTGGCTACGTAAGCGGACGATTTGGCTGGAAGACTCAGTCGCCGCACAACCATCACGGAGGCAATGTCGAAGTCCCGCCGGACTACCGAGATTCCGTCTGGGATAGACACGACGCGGCTTTTAAGTTTGATCTTCCGAATGGGAGTTATCGCGTTACCAACTTATTCTGCTCGGCGGAAGATAAGGGGCATCAGGTGAATCTACTCGCGAACGGAAAGCGGATGATTAATAAACTGAGTGTCCCGCCCGGGAATGAACCCGTCCAACATACCTATGAGATTGAGGTAACGGACGAACATCTCACACAGGTTATCTACAGACCGAACCAGCGAGTGCCAAAAGCAGGGATGCATAACCATTGGGTTTGGAACGGTTTCACCGTGGAAGAGATCTCCAAGTAACGGCGATGTGCATCAGAAGTCGAACGCGGTTAGCGGCTTGCGCAAGCCAAAAGGAATAAAGGGTTCTATACTTGCGAGAACTCGTATGTTTTTAGTATCCCAAGTACGGTACATGGAGACAAAGGGTGCAGCATGCAGAAACTAATGAATTGGAAATCCCTTTTTGTGATTCTGCTCGTCCTGCATCTTCTTCCGTTATGGATTTTCACGTATTTCCCGTCGCAGGATGGCCCTAGCCACATTTATAACGCGCTCACACTGAAGGAGTATCACAAGCACGAGAATTATGTGATGCGAGATGTTTGGAAGTTGAACATCACCATCTTCCCAAATTGGTTGTCGCATCTCATGCTAGCGGTATTGCTCTATGTCTTCCCGCCCCTCCTTGCCGAGAAAGTCTTTCTCACTTTGGCAGTCGGTCTTGTTCCTCTCTCGTTCTTCTATCTTCTCGACGCGGTCCATAAACGCGGATTCGTGTTTGCATGGCTGGGCTTTCTTTTTTCCTATAACTACCTACTCTTCATGGGCTTTTACAACTTTGCACTAAGCACCTCCTTGTTCTTTTTCAGCTTCGGATACTGGTGGCGGCACAAAGATGACACCCGAGTGAATCACCTTATCGTTTTGTATATTCTCATCCTGCTCACGTATCTTGCGCACATTGCTTCGTATGGTTTGCTGCTGTTGGGGTTGTCATTGGCGGCAGGCTGCCTTTGGGGAGGCACTGCTATCGCAACTGCTTGGCATGCGCGGAAAGAGGGGCTGATGCGAATAACAACACAATTCTGGGCGGGACTGAAACCGCTAGCACGGTTCGGGCTATACATGATCCCGGTATATTTCGTCCTCGCAGATTACTATCTTAAGAGCCTTAGGGACAGTCAAGGTGGTCAACATATAGGCATGGAGTGGATCAAGGATTACTTTTGGGGAGTAAAATCAATTGTCTATTTCACGGATTGGCACATCAGGGTTCATCATGTTTTGCTCGTGATGCTGGGAATTGGAATTCTGGTTTCATTGGCGTACAGAATCGCTCGAAAGCAGTGGGTACGAAGTAACGACGTGTTTCTAGTCATCGCCTTAGTTTTCACTTACATGTTCATCAGTTCGCCGAGGAGGTTCGGAACAGGGGGCTGGATTAACGACCGCATCCATTTCTACATCCTTCTGATGCTTGCTCCATGGCTTGTCGCGGACATGTGGAAGTGGTTGCGATACGGATTTGCGGCGGCGTTGGTCGTCATTTCTCTGTTACATCTTGGACGTACTACATATGACATAGCTAGGCTCAGCCCTGAACTTGCCGAACAAGCGTCCGGCGCGCATCTGATCAAACCGCACATGACGTACGCAATGCGCGTCCGCGACTGGCATAAGTCTGACGCACTTGGAAGCGTCAAATACGTCGCACCATTTGGCCATTCCGTAGCATACTACGGGCTTTACGCCGACGATGTGGGCAATCTTGGAAATTACGAGGCGAAGCATGACTATTTTCCGATCGACCTTTTGCATCAACCTACCTACGGAGGGCGCGAGGACTACGTTGTCGCATGGGCTTACCCCCCGGAAGAGAAATTCGACGACCTAAAGAGAGATTTTTACCTTATCCACGAGACCAAGAACCTCAAGCTTTTTCAACGGAAACAGGCACAGGTTCCCGATCTTTCAATCTGGAGTGAAACTGTCGACGGTCGCAGCGTTATTCGGTTCGACATGCAGCCGCCTGAAGGACAAACGGCAGAAGGCTTTCACGCCGTCCATAAGGACGTTGGCTACGTGAGCGGAAGATTTGGCTGGAAGACTCAAGCGCCGCACAACCATCACGGAGGCAATGTCGAAGTCACACCGGAATACCGAGATTCAGTCTGGGATAGGCACGATGCGGCGTTCAAACTCGATCTTCCGAATGGATCGTATCGCGTTACCAACTTATTCTGCTCGGCGGAAGATAAGGGGCATCAGGTGAATCTGCTTGCCAATGGAAAACGGATGATAGAGAAACTGATTGTCCCGCCCGGAAACGAGACCGTCGAACATACCTACGAAATTGAGGTGACAGACGAGCATCTCACACAGGTAATCTACAGGCCGAACGAGCGCGTGCCAAAAGCGGGGATGCACAACCACTGGGTTTGGAATGGATTCACGGTGGAACAGATTTTCAAGTGATAGTCAGTTATATAAAATGTCCCCGCGAAATTGAAACACACACAAATGAAGGCGCTGAGATAGCGGGAAATGAGCCGTGGGAATGTACCTTTCGAGACCTGATTTCTTAGTTGATTTAATGATCCTCTTCTGGTACGTCATTGCATTCAGCGTGCTTGTTTTTGCCGCTATAATAGGCGTTGCAGTTCTTCGTGGAAAACGAGGGCCATCTGAATTGTCGGCAAGAAACGAAGCTGGAGAACCAAGGTTAGTGCGCATTGTAGAGAGGAAGTTAATTGGAGGTGTCTGTGCAGGTTTTGCGTATAAATTTGGGATTTCGCATTGGATAGTAAGGGCACTTTGCGTGTTATTGATGTTCCCGTTGTCAGGAACTCCCATTCTCGCCTATTTTATTCTGTGGGGATTTATGCCTAAAGCGAATGAATTACCGGAGGATTTCGATAGTCGAACCGACGGCCATTGACACAATCAATAGTTGTTGGAATCCACGCAGTTTTTTCTGTAGGTTAAACCGCGCCCTCCTTAAGGCGATCATTTCTTCAAGTCTTTCCACAGCAGTGCACTTGACCTGAGATATTCTCCGCCCATCTTCTCGTAAAATCTCCGGTTCGGATTACCCGAGTAAAAATTCACGCCCATGCTATGGATCCCGCTTGCTCGAACCCAATCTACTACTAGCTCAAACAGATGTGCCCCGATTCCCCGCCCTTGATAGTCTTTCAAAACATACATTGATTGAAGTTCGCTTCCTACGCCCCATTTGGTCGTGTGGTGACACGCGGCATATCCAACCATCAGTTTGCCGTCAAAAGCAACGTAAATAACTCTCGGTTCCTTAGATTTTTTCGGATTCCGAGTCTTTTCGATGTAGCCCTCCCACTGTACCAGTAGGTGATCGTAGTTTAATTGGTACTCCGGCGCCATGAACTCAATCACACCTACCAATGAGGCTTCTTTGCTCGCGACCTCGGTGCGCGCAATCGCCAGCCGCTTGCGATAGCATGAGATAAACCAATTAATCAATCAAACCATGCGCTTTCGTCCATTAAACACATGTTTGGTCGTAGCTCTCTACCTGATACCCTCCGGTGTTGAAGAGCACAATCCGCTCCGATTTATGCACCTCACCGGCTTCCACCAACTTCATTAATCCTGCCACAGTTGCCGCGCCCTCGGGGCAAGCGAGGATGCCTTCCTTCGTTCCGATGATATTCATTGCCGCCAGAATTTCTTCATCCGCGACCGCAATCGCCGTGCCGCCGCTCCCCCGAATCGCATCCAAGATTAAAAAATCGCCGACAGCCTGCGGTACACGTAACCCTGCCGCAATTGTATGGGCATCCACCCAAGGCTCCGCTTCGGTATCGCCCGCCTCCCATGCCTTGACAATTGGCGCGCAGCCCGCAGCTTGCACCGAGATCATGCGCGGACGCTTGGCATCAATCCAGCCAATCTCTTCCAGTTCCTGAAACCCTTTCCACATCCCGACAATCCCGGTGCCGCCGCCCGTAGGATAGACGATAGCGTCCGGCAGTTGCCAATCAAACTGCTCCGCAATTTCAAGCCCCATCGTCTTTTTTCCTTCAACGCGGTAAGGTTCTTTGAGCGTGGAGACATCGAACCAGTTTTCCTCCTCCTTCCGCTCGGCTACAATCTTCCCGGCGTCCGTGATTAGTCCATCAATGAGCGTGACCGACGCCCCAGCCATACGGCAAGTATTCCGGTTGAACGCAGGACTATCTTGCGGCATGAAGATATGCGCCTCCATCCCGGCTCGCGCCGCGTAGATTGCCAATGCCGTTGCCGCATTGCCGGCGGACGGAATCGCTAACTTCGTCAACCCCAGTTCCTTTGCCTTGGAGACAGCCATTGCCAGGCCGCGCGCCTTAAAACTTCCGCCAGGAAGAGGCGACTCATCCTTGACCCAAAGCATCTCCAATCCCAACAATTTGCCGAGATGTTGCGTCCTAATCAGTGGCGTCACTGCTTCGCCAAGTGAAACCGTGTGTGCGGGGTCAATTATCGGGAGAAGTTCCATGTACCGCCAAAACGTGGCAGCACGTTCCATGAGCGCGGACTTGTCACACGCTTGGGACACTTTTTCCAAGTCATACCGAGCAAACAGCGGTTTTCCACAGGTTGTGCACAGATTCTGTGGTTGCTCATGATTGTAGGTTTGAGCACACTCGCTGCATTCGAGGTGGGTCAAGTAATTTGCGGGGTTTACCATTCGCATGTCTCACAGTGCTGTGAAGCTTGTTGTATCGCCGTTATTATACCCATCCGCTGACGCGAGAGGGTGCAGGCTCTTAATTCCGGTCATGCTCAAGATTGAAGCGTCCGGATTATAACATACCAAGATCCGATTATCAATTTACCTAAAATCGAATCTCCGAGCTGCCGCATCTTCGGTTTTCCTATCGGGTAGCATCGTCTTTCACCGTTACACCGTTAGGTGAATTTCCATGTTCGTAGACAAGTCGGCGCATAATCGCGGCGCTTAGGGTGCTCGTTATCGAATCCACAATCCGTTGGCAATACAGGGTTTCTGTGAGTATAATATAAGCAATTGCGTCGTTTATAACTATCCAACGACTGTACAGAAGATTAAAGGAGGGGGGCAGGTTTGAAGAGCATCTTTCTCAAAGACATGGCGTACCGCCGGACACGAGTCGTGTTAACGGCAATCGGGATCACTGTGCTGATTTTGCTTATTCTGTTCCTCGGTGGAATCATGAACGGGATGCGCATTCAAGCCACTCAGTACGTCGAGTCGACCGGCGCCGATATTTGGATTTCCGCTGAAGGTTCCGGCGGTGCGTTTATCGGTTTTTCGATGCTCATCGAGGAATCTATGGGACCGCTCAACTATGCTGAAGGATTGCGGCCAAACTCCGCATCTCCACTTGTTTTCGCACAAGCACGTCCTATCATTAGAGGAATACCGAGCAAAGCGATTGTCGTCGGTTACAGGCATGGGAAGCTCGGCGGACCTCCCCATGTCCTTGAAGGAAGGATGTTTGACAAAAGCGAGTTTGAGAATTATAGCCCAGAATATGTGCCACCCCGCCAAGTAGTTGTTGACGAAAAGATGAATCTTGAAATAGGTGAGCGAATAGTCATTGGCGGAAAAGAACTCAAAGTCGTGGGTAAAGTCAAGAGCCTTATGTTTGTGCTTGATACCCCCCTCCTTTTCATGGATGTTCGCACCGCTCAAGATGTACTACTAGGGAGTTATCCGCGCGTGAACATGATGATTGCAAAAAGCGCAAAGGGTGTTACTCCAGAGAAAGTCGCCAAAAAGTTTAGGGATTCCCTTTGGAAAATTGAGGTACGTACACTGAAACAGACAATCGACGACATTATCGACTATTATGTTGTTAGCCCAATGAGGGCTGTCACATTTCTTCGCGTGATGCTCTGGTTGGCGGCGGGAATCCTGGTTGGGATGATTACCTATGTAACAACCCTTGAAAAAACACAGGAGATTGGTGTATTGAAAGCCATCGGGGCCTCCAATATGTACGTGATGCAGTTGATTCTCAAACAGGTTGTTTTAATTTCAATCGTTGGCGTTTTGTGCGGACTAATCTTGGCATTCATCTTCGCCGCAGCTGCTCCAATTTTTGTTTCAATCCATTTGCTTGAATCCATAATTGTCGCAGTGATTAGTTTTCTCGTGTGTTGCTCAAGCGGTTATCTTGCCGCACGAAAGGCGGTCGCGGTTGACCCGATGCTCGCATTCAGAGGTGAGATTTAAGGGAGAGGTTTCAGATGGGAGTTGTCGTCGAAGGAAAAACTTTGACCAAACGCTTTGGTGAAGGCGACGCGGGCGTGGTCGCGGTTGATAGTGTTGACATAACCATTCAGGAAGGCGAGTTGGTGATGTTGATGGGAGACAGCGGTTGCGGCAAGACGACCTTGATCAGCCTGCTCGGTTGCATCCTTACCCCGAACGAAGGCGAACTGTGGATTGACGGCAAACAGATTAAACATCCTGATCAGGACCTTTCCCTCATCCGACGAGAGAAAATTGGTTTCGTCTTCCAACTTTTTCATCTCCTCCCGTATTTAACCGCACTTGAGAACGTTGTGGTCGCCATGGATCTCGCCGGACAAAAGGGCGATCAGGCCGAGAATCGCGCCAAGGAACTGCTGACTCAGGTAGGATTGGGAGATCGTCTGGGACATCGCCCGTCGCAGCTTTCAGGAGGCGAGAAACAGCGAGTATCCTTCGCACGCGCACTAGCCAACAACCCGAAGATAGTTTTCGCCGATGAACCCACCGCGAATTTGGATAGCCGCCAAAGCGAGAACCTCATGAGCCTGGTCCGAGAACTGAGACAAGAACACCGCACAACAATTGCAATCGTCACGCACCACGAAGGATTGAAAAAGGATGCCGATCGAATTGTCCAGATGAGAGACGGGCGAATCTTATCGGAATAAAAGGAATTGGAAACGAGTATCGAGGCTATAGGAAACACCAGCCGTAGTACGGATAATTCTTGAAATGGAGCAACAGTGAATCGAGGCAATCGCCACGCGGCTTGGATGGGAATATTGATAATCCTTTCCGCTTTTCTCGTCCGTGGACGAGCATCTGCCGAATTGTACGAAGGTCCCCCCAATCTTGAGGAATTGGCAACAGGAAGTGGAGGGCTAACCGGAGGCGGCTTGTCATTCATCGATGGCGATCCGTTCGTTCGTTTCCAAGTTCAGCCGGAGATCGGAATCGGTAAAGTCGGATTTGGACTGGGTTTTGTGTTACTTTATAATCCGGAGGCGGGGGAAGGAGAAGATCAGATACTTGCCGAAGATGCGGAAATGTGGGATAACCCCGGTACGGTGCTGCGCGCCATTCGCTACGTAAGTTATGCGCAGCCACGCGACCCCTTTTACGCACGTCTCGGCGAATTGAGTTTCGTGACAATTGGACGCGGGCTAATTATGACCGGGTATTCCAACTATGGCCGCCGCGGCATGAGAACCAATCTGCGAACCGAATCACATAGAATCGGAGCCGAATCCGTAGTCAACGATCTGGTAAGTCCGAGAATTTTTGGCGGCCGCTTATTCGTCCGACCGCTGCAAGGGATTAATACATCGTCAATGTTCGGAGGGCTGGAGCTCGGAGGGACCTATCTGACCGACCTCACGCCGAATCTCGTTCCCAATGACCGGACTCTAGGAAAAGAGGGCACCATCGACGAAGATCCGTTGATAGCATTAAGTGTTGATGTTGGATTCCCGCTTATTGAGAACGAGTTGTTCCGATTGGACCTTTACGATGAATTGGCGTTTCTCAACACCCAGCCAATCACTGATTATTCAGTAGCACCGGAAGCTCCGTCCGGGAACGCAATCGGAATCGGATTGACGTTTCCCAGTTCACTCTTCAAATTTGAGTACCGCACTTTCACCGAAGGTTTTATCCCGTCGGTATTTGATTATTCCTACCAAGCTTCGGCTGTTGATTCTGTTCCCGTTTTCCTAGGGCTAAGTGAAGATGAGGATAAAGGGAAGGAAAGATACGGGTATTTCTCCATGTTTGCTTGGCAGCCGATCCCGATGCTACATTTTCTGGGCGCATTTGAAGACTACAATATCAGCTATCCAAAGTTATACGCCGGTGTCACTGAATCCGGAATAATTCAAAAGATGTCGTTCCGGGCATTCTATGGCAAGCGAGATCTCGGTGAACCCGATATCGGATACCCGGATGCCGAAGGCAGCGAGGATCCCAGTCTTCTAGCTGATCTTTTCCGACTTGATGAGAAATCCGTGCTCATCGTTCGCGTGGAATACGAGCTATATAGGCCGGTCGTAGTAGCAATCGTCCGTGAATACCGCTTCCGGCAGAGAGAAGGCGCAGACGGTATGACCGATTTTGAGACTATCCAGAAAACCACGATCGAAGTGGGACTTAATCTCCAGTTTTGAGATGATTCGAGGAACACCAACAGTCTTCCCGGTTCACAAGCTTCGGCCATCCACCTCACAATCACCATCGTAGCCAAGTCATTATTCTAGGTCCAACCTTGCTCACGTACATCCTTCAGCGCTTACTCTCGATGCTCCTGTCCCTTTTTGGAGTGTCGCTGCTCGTTTTCTTCATGGTTCACCTCATTCCCGGCGATGCTGCGCTTGCGATCTTGGGCGAACGGGCAACGGAAGAAGCGTTGACCGAGTTGCGCCAAGAGATGGGGCTTGATAAGCCCCTTTACCACCAATACGGCGCATTTCTATGGAATCTTGTCCATCTTGACCTCGGCAGATCGTTCAAGTCGAGACAACCGGTCATCGAAGAGATTAAACGTCATTTTCCCGCTACAGTCGAGTTGACAGTCGCAGCCATGGTGTTCGCCATCCTATTTGGCATGTCTGCCGGCATCATTGCCGCTGCCAATCGCGGCAAATTCTGGGACTACGCTACGATGTTCGGGTCGCTTGCGGGCATCTCAATGCCGATTTTCTGGCTCGGGTTGATGCTCATTCTCCTGTTTGGATATACCTTTCCAATCCTACCAAGTTCACAACGACTGGATGCTATTTTAGATCTTGATGTTCAGCATCGCACGCACTTCTACTTGATAGATACCCTTCTTTCCGGAAATCTTGCCGCGTTTCGCAGCGCGGTTTCTCACCTGATACTTCCCGCTGTCACACTTGGCACCGTACCCCTGGCGATTATCGCACGCATGACTCGGTCAAGCCTGCTGGAGGTGCTGAATCAACCGTACATAATGACTGCCCGTGCGAAGGGGCTTCCCGAAAGGGTTGTTATTCTAAAACACGCACTCAAAAACAGTATGATTTCTGTGTTGACCATTATCGGTCTACAGTTCGGATATCTGATGAGCGGCGCGATACTTACGGAACACATCTTTTCGTGGCCCGGCTTGGGATCGTGGCTACGTGCCTCCGTCGAAGCTCGAGATATTCGTCCCATTCAGGGCGGTGTGCTCTTTGTGGCTGCCGTGTTTATGACTGTGAATTTGATCGTAGATCTACTTTACAGCTATTTTGATCCGCGAATCAGGGTGGGAGAAAACGCGTGAACACTCGTGGTCGACAGATGTCAAGAAGGTTGGCTAACCACAAATCTGCCGTGGTAGGCGCTTCCCTACTGCTGTTTTTCGTAATCTTGGCGATCTTCGCTCCGCTGATTGCCACTCACGATCCTCGCGAAGCCGATGTCTCGTCACGCCTTAAGGGATGGTCAGCGGACCACTACTTCGGTACAGATGGCGTTGGGAGAGATATATTCAGCCGCATCGTTTACGGGTCGCAAGTGTCGCTCAAGGTTGGCTTAATTGCAATGGCGCTGTCAATTTCCGCCGGCGCACTGTTGGGAATACTGGCAGGCTATTACGGTGGTTGGCTAGACAACATCATTATGCGCGTAATGGATATGATGCTCCCCTTGCCGAGCATTTTACTTGCAATGGTCATCGTAGCCATACTGGGCACAAGTCTCACCAACGCCATAATTGCGGTTTCAATTGTGTACATTCCTCAGTACGCACGCATTTTGCGCGCCTCCGTGCTCAAGATACGCGAACAGGATTATGTGACCGCTGCGCGTGTGATTGGCGCGAGTGACTTTCGGATTCTATGGAACGCAATCCTGCCTAACTGCGTGGCACCGCTGATTGTCCAGGCAACGCTCGGCATGGGGGAGGCAATTCTTGTCGCCGCAGGGCTCAGTTTTTTGGGGCTCGGAGCAGAAGTCGGGGAGCCCGAATGGGGGGCAATGTTGAATGAAAATCGCCAACTCATCCGCCGTGCTCCTTGGACCGTCATGACGCCAGGTGTCGCAATCTTCCTTACTGTGTTGGGATTTAATTTACTCGGTGACGCTCTGCGCGATGTGCTCGATCCTCAACTCAAATCGTAAAGGGAAACGAAGTGGTTCTTGTCCAATAGACGTTGAATCGCGCTACCATGAATGAATAAAATCAATCAATAATCGAAACGGAATGCAACGAGAGGATTAAGAAATGGATCAATTGAACGGATGAAGAAAGCTGAGATACCCAATGAGCAACCAAACGCCAAGATGATTGCCTTTGCGCTAACCCTTGCGGTGCTTTGGGGCGGCAACTCTGTATCGATAAAAATCGCCCTTGAGGGCGTACCACCGTTGGCACTCGCAGGATTCCGGTTCTTGCTCGCGCTCATGGCGGTCACAGCATGGTCCATCAGCCAGCGCGTATCCATTCGCCTTAAACGCGGAGAGTTGCGCCCGCTTCTCCTATTGGGTATAGCATTCGTCCTACAAATCATCACGCTAAATATCGGCACGCTCTTCACGTCGGCGGCGCGCTCCACAATCATGATTAACTTTTTTCCATTCTTTACGGCACTGTTTGCGCATTATTGGGTGCCGGGCGACCGATTGACACTTTTAAAGATTGCCGGAATCGGGTTGGCATTCTGTGGAATACTCATCACTTTCGCCCCATCCCTCCAACTAGGCGCTAACACCTCTCTCGTTGGCGATCTAATTGTAATATTGAGTGCGAGCCTTCTCGGACTTCGTACTGTCATCACCAAGCGTCTGATCCAGTCGATTCACCCTTATCGCTTGCTCATCTGGTTGATGATTATTAGTTTGCCTTGCTTCTTCGGATCGAGTTTGATTCTGGAAGATCGGTCCAACTATGAAATCTCTCCTGAAGTGATTACCGCCATCCTGTATCAAGGTCTCATCGTTGCGGGCGTCTGTTTCGTGGGTTGGACCTCTATTCTGAAAAAGCACAGCCCTAGTAAATTGGTGGTTCTCTCCTTTGCGACACCCATCTCCGGAATTGTCTTCAGCAACCTACTACTGGGCGACGAACTCGGATTTAGTCTCATCGCCGGTGCAGTGCTTGTAGCCCTTGGAATCTTTATTGTCAATAGACGATGACATTTCAGAATGCGGGTGTCCGAGAACGCTGGAACTCTCTGTATGAATATTTAGTTTTTTCCGTAGACATTTGCATGACGAATTCTTGACTTCGTCAACCTCAACGATCACGGGTGGAAAATCGTGGATAAACTGAATTTTCATTGCAGAATTTGGAATTCCGAAAGAGAGGCGTACGGCGAATCGTTCACCGTATGTGAACGCCATTTACAACGGATTCGAGAATCACTTGCGGCGAACTTTGCGCCTTGCTGGATTGAGCAGATTAAGAGAACCGATGAGGTGTGCGAGGATTGCGTAGCCGAGGAGGACGAAGAAGATTAAGGCCCTTCTTTTACGTCGCTGAGAGGAAGTGAACTTTGAGCTGGACACCAACGGATTGTAGAAATTCAAACTGTGAATCGAGGATGAATTGATGGCGAAGGTCGGTCTAATTTTGGAGCGACGCGGCGGGGCATAACATCTAGAGCAGTCAGTGCGAAAGTGCGGTGGACAATCACCGCCGTTTCTGATAGAATGGAGCAACGATCTGAGTCCGCGTCCGGCACCTCGTCGCATAGTGCATGGCACGTGTACAATGCGCGCGGCAATTACCCGAATGAAGAGCCCGTAAAATTATCGCACCAAAAACGCGATCCCTGTTTGACACGTCCAGCTACAATGAAACTAAAGAAGATACGCGCAGTATCGGTCAAGATTCCCCAACCCACCTCCAAGGCGAAGGCACGGCGCCCCGGTTGGAACGAACGTTCCCCTCGGGCTTTTCCGATTAACAAATACCCCGAATTTTCCGGCTTTCACACAGCGGCGCCCGGCTCCAAACTCAACACCCCGGTTTGGGTGCAGGTGACGGCGGACGATGGAACATGGGGGTTGGGTCGATGCGGTTTTGGAGACCCCGTAGCCGCGTTGATTGATTCGCATTTTGCACCGTTGCTCGAAGGGCGCGACCCGATGGCGCTCGAACTATTGAACGACCTTATGTGGCGTTCCACGCAACTCTTCGGCGCAGCCGGAATCGCGGCAATAGCGCAGTCCGGCGTGGATTTGGCACTATGGGATTTGAAGGGAAAACTCCTTCGACAGCCGGTGTATAAACTGATCGGCGGTCCCTCGCGAGAGAAGGTGGCGCTCTACTCTACCTCAGATGACCTCGATTGGTCAAAAGAGTTGGGGTTCAGGGCGTTCAAAATCAGCAATCCCGTGACTTATGAGATGGGAACTGAAGGGCTGCACCTACTGGAGGCGAAAATCGCGAAAGCGCGGGAGGAGGTCGGACCAAGAGCTGAATTGATGTTTAATCCCGTGATGTCCTTCAATGTCGAATTTACGCTTCGATTGGCGGAACGGTTGAGACCGTACGGGTTGCGCTGGTTGGAAGAACCTTTAATTCCGAGCGATCTAGAAGGCCACATCGAGTTGAAACGCGCAATTACATGGATTCCTCTTGCCACGGGAGAACATCATCACAGGCGTCAACCATTCCGACAGCTAATCGAGAATCGCGCTGTTGACATCGTCCAGCCCGATATTGAGTGGTGCGGCGGGTTGTCCGAAGCTATCAAGATATATACCATTGCGGAAGCTGCGGGCATCAGTACGATCCCGCATACCGGAGCCGGAACACCTTGGGGACAGCACTTTGGAATCGCTATGCCCGAGTCACCGATGGCAGAATTTTGGATGGGTTCGGATCCTGGCATCCCGCTTGACGAGGCGTGCCCGATTCCGGGAATGCCGATGCCCACGAATGGCGATGTGACTCCTTCTGATGCCCCGGGCTTTGGAATGGAGATTGCCGCGGATTGGATTGAGCCGTATTGATTCACCTCTTGAAACCGAATCCATGGGATAAAGGGATGTCCACAATTAGAATCCCTTCGGCGTATAGCACATAACGAACTCAATGCGGACGCCTCCTCCGTAATTCACCCCTACATTTCAATTATTTGCACAAAGGAATTACCCAATGCAATTTGACTATATCATTCAAGGGGGAACAGTCGTTGACGGCACCGGAAAGCGCCCGCCGTTTCCGGGGGACATCGGAATCGTCCAGGACGAAATCACCGCCATCGGCGAACTTGATGGCGCAAAAGCAAGTCGAACAATTAACGCACAAGGCAAGGCTGTCAGTCCGGGGTTCATCGATGTTCACGTTCATTCCGAAATTGCTTTATTGGGCGGAAGGGACCAGATGGGCAGCGTTCGACAGGGGGTCACAACGCAACTAAGCGCACCTGACGGTTTTGGCTGGGCGCCCCTTCCGCCAAAACGGATAAAGGAATTGTGGCATTATACGCAGTTTGCTTATGGAGACGCCGAACTCTCCTTCGATTGGAAGTGTGCCGAGGATTATCTGAGTATTTTTCCGGGGAACATTCCCGCAAACCTCTATCCGCAAGTGCCGCACTGCGCCGTACGGTTGGAAGCGATGGGCTGGGACCCACGCCCCGCCACCGACGCGGACCTGGCACGAATGGAAAAGACTACTCGCGAATGGTTGGAGGCGGGCGCAGGATGCCTCTGTCTAGGGCTTGACTATCAACCTAGCGCGAATGCGGACCTTAATGAACTTGTAACACTGTCAAAACTCGCCGTCTCCTTTGGCGCCATATATGCCGCGCACATCCGCTACCAGCAGATTGGTCGGAAGAGAGCTTGGGAAGAGACTATCGAGTTGGCTAAGCAATCCGGGATTCCCGTTCATATCTCCCATGAACGCGTCGACGAAGAATCCGCAGAGTTGTTAGAACGTGTTGATCGCGAAGATATCGACCTGACCTTCGAGTCCTATCTTTACCCGGCGGGGATGACGCACCTAGCGATGATGTTACCGCTGAAATTTCAAGACGGAAACGTTGCGGAGCGGATGGAAGTATTGAAGCGGCCGGAAACACGAGAAGCATCCCTACCCCACCTCCAAAAAAGCCTGGGTGAACGAGGCGATCAAATTGTCGGTTACACGGCGTCCGGTCGTTATATCGGTATGACGCTCGCCGAGGCAGCCGAGAGCGAGAATAAGCCGTGGGTTGAGTTCGCTTACGATTTGACGGTTGAGGAGAATGGAGTAGAGACCCTTATCTTCCCATGGCAGACGCCGCGTGAAACATTTCAGTCGACTCTCGATCAGACGGCAGTGCATCCTCGAATGATGATTGCCAGCGATGGGGTCTATAATATACCTCACCCTCATCCTCGCGGCTACGGCTGTTTCGTGCAGTATCTCGGACGCTATGTGCGTGAACGGAATCTGGTTTCACTGGAGGAAGCCGTCTACAAAATGAGCGGCTTTCCGGCAGAACGCTTCGGGATATCAGACCGTGGAAGGATTGCCAAGGGATTGGCGGCGGATGTGATTGTCTTTGACACGGAAACCGTGTCAGACCGCTCGACTTGGAAGAACCCGGTAGAGCCGCCCGTTGGCGTGGAGTGGGTGTTGGTCAATGGCGTGCCGGTCGTGGAGGAGGGCAGCCTAACGGGCGCCTTGCCGGGGCGTGTGTTGAGACACGAGTTTTGAACGGTGCACGATGCTGAGTGGAAAAGTACTCCTATACTGTTCCGACCGGGGGAATTGTACTGAAAGCCCTGAAAGACTAGGAAACGTAAAGACGTTTCTTGAGAGCGTGCCATTATCCCTGTCGGAATAATTCTTTCAGCAAGTAACACTCGTTTTCGCTCTGTGACAGGTTATGAAAAAGCCTTCCTCCGAAGAATGGTTTCACTCCAGCGGAGATCAAGCGAGTGGATAGCGAGTGATCAACTGAGTGAATAACGAAGGCGATAGAGTTCCCATAGAGATCTTAGATGTCAATAGAACACGATTCCTCCCTGCGTCTGCACTCCGGAGGAGATCAAGCGAATGGACAATGAGCGCGATAGTAGATCCTGTGCAATGTCGAGTGTTACTTGAGAGCGTGCCATCATCCCTGTCGGAATAATTCTTTCAGCAAGTAACGCTCGTCTTTGGATCTATGACAGTCTTTGAGAAGGTGTTCCTTCGTAAAATGATTTTCACTCCAGCGGAGATCAAGCGAGTGGATAGCGAGCGCGATAGAGATCTTAGATGTCAATAGAATCGTGAGGCGTCCAATCTCTGCGCTCCAGCGGAGCGCAATGTGGAGTGTTACTTGGTAGGAAAAGCCTTATAACGGACTGGGCAGTCTTGTGTTTATAAGACCTGCGCAGTTTAGATCGTAGGGAACGCAGGTCTGCGTTCCCTACGAGAGTTCCGCTTACGATAAAGAGATTGGCGATCTAGGAAGGAATGAACCGATGGCACAACCGAATGTACTGCTAATCTGCGCCGATCATTGGCCCGGACCGCTGCTCGGGACTATGGGGCATGAGCGGATTCTGACGCCTACGCTCAACGAACTTGCGAACAATGGTGTCTGCTTCACGCGAGCCTATACGGCGACGCCAACCTGTATCCCGGCGCGGCGCGCGCTGATGACAGGCACTACAGCCAAAACCCACGGCGATCGGGTCTTCAATGAACATCTTCCGATGGATCCCAACCTTCCGACGATGCCGCAGACTTTCCGCGATTCGGGTTACCAAGCCTACGCCGTGGGTAAGCTCCACGTGTATCCGCAACGCAATCGCATCGGTTTTGACGAAGTGATTCTCTGTGAGGAGGGGAGGCATCAATTCGGCGGCGTGGAGGACGATTTTGAGCGTTTTCTCCAGCGGGAAGGCTACGCAGGGCATGAATTTGCCCACGGGATGAGCAGCAACGAATTCTCGACACGTCCGTGGCACTTGCCTGAGCGCTGTCACCCGACCAATTGGACGACGCGCGAGATGTGTTACACCATCCAGCGCCGCGATCCTACCCGCCCGGCTTTCTGGTACTGCTCGTATATCACACCGCACCCGCCCGTTACGCCGCCGCGCGACTACTTCGACATGTATCAACGCCTCGGTGTGGACGAACCCGTTGTGGGCGACTGGGCAAAAGATTTCGACAAGCTGCCCTATGCGCTCAAGTTGCATATCGACAAAATCTCCGCGCCGAATCCTACCGAGACGATTCTTGCTCGGATGGGATTCTACGCGCAGTGCACGTATATTGACAACCAAATTCGGCTCATGATTGGAACGCTGCGCGAAGAGGGAGTTTTGGACAATACAATCGTCATGTTCGTTTCGGATCACGGCGATATGCTCGGCAACCACAATCTGTGGGCGAAACCACCGATGTTTGAGTGGTCCGCGAGAATTCCGATGATTCTTATGCCGACAGCCGATTGCGATCGTATCGGACATCACCGGAGAGATGATCGTCTGGCAGAGTTACGCGATGTGATGCCTACGCTGTTGGACCTGTGTGACATTCCTGTACCGGAGACGGTGGAGGGATATTCGTTGGCGTCGAATGAGCGGCGTGATCATATCTATTGCGAACACCATGAAGATGACAAAGCGATGCGTATGATTCGATCGGAGCAGTACAAACTGATCTGGTATCCGACCGGCAACCGCGTTCAACTTTTCGACCTCGAAAAGGATCCACAGGAGATGTACGACCTCTCCGATTTTCCCAAATATGCGAATGTACGCGAGCGTTTGACCAATCTGTTGATCCAGAACCTTTATGGGCGAGATCTTGAGTGGGTTAAAGATGGGCGGCTCGTGGGAGAACCGGACAAGACGTTTGCGCCCTCGCCAAATCGCGGCTTGGCTAACCAACGCGGCTGGCGGTGAATCGAACTCCCACCAATGGAGGTCAATCACGACCCCATTTCAGAGTTATCGGATTTACGATTATTAGCGCAGTTTGCCAGTTACCACCATGCTGTAAAATTGTACGTCTGAGTCCTGAACACGATTCCGAAAAGCGCCCAGAATCCACCTACAGCAAATTCGCCCAAAATCATGCCGAAGAATAGGGGCAGCACTTGTCGATGCAACTTTAGTCCGCCGTGCCTCAATACCAGCCATTTGATTAACCACCCGAGGAAGAACATTGTCCACAGATCCCGCATCCCGTATGTACTGGACACGGCGTATCCCGCCGGGTGGAAGGGCCACCACAGGAATTGCCAGCGCATCACCATCAGGAAGATTCCGAACAGAAGACCGTACGCGAAAAATCCCATGGCCAAGAAATCTGTTGAAGTCGGATAGGTCAGCCAGCCCTGCAATCGCTTGAACGGTTCCAATCCAGCCCACGTCATGATGACGCCGCTGTGTTGATACGCCGAATCCAAAACCGCCCAAAAGGCGACAATCGTACCGAGCACGGTGGCAATCAGCATGGCAAGAAGGACGCGCCGGTTGTTCATCCGAGATTGGTCCGCTAGCTTGAATCCCTCAAGTTGGTGGGGCATGACATCGCTGTAGTGGGCGCGGGTGAGGAACCAGAAGAAGGAAAGCACGGACAGGTTTCCGGGACCTAATTTTCGGGTGCCTGCGGCGCCAACCATGAGATATTCCGGTCCGGCAAAGTGCAGGTCGTGGATTGGGGATCCTACCTCGGCGCGAATCCGGGTGATGCCAATCTCTGTCATCAGGTACAGCGCGAAGAAGATTCCCGCCGCCCACATCGACATGCCCGCCTTCCAGCAGAACACCACGAGAAAAGCGAATCCAATTATCATCCCGAGAACGGCGGTTCGATAGCCGAGCGGCTCTGTAGCGCCATCGTCTCTGTGTTCTCGCGCGCCCAAATGAAATATCGATTTGAGTAGCCGCGCCAGATGCCCCCTGCCCATCCACAAAGCAATGACGAAAAGCGCAATGTACGCTCCCGTGCTCTGCTCCGGAAATTCCGGTCGTTGGCGCATGCCCAATGCGCTGCCTACGACTAGCTGAGCTTTCCAAAAGAAGAAAAAGAACCAACAGGAGAAAGCAATGTCGAGCGGAATGAGAAAGATGAGCCCCAAGATAAACGGACGGAAGGTTATTGCCATATAACCTATGGCATCCCACGGCTTTGTCGTAAAGAAAGCGCCTAAATCAATCGGTTTGAACCGGAGGTATGGGATGGCGGGAAAGAAGAAATGAAATCCGTTAACCATACCGATTAGGCTAACTACACCGAAGCTGATTAAAAACAGCCTATTCGTGAACAGTTTGGACGCGGGATTCGTCATCTGATAGGGGAGTTGAACAATCGGAAAGGTCAACCGCTCGCGGTCCGACCACTGCTTGCGTATGATGATGTTGATGCATATCATTACAAACATCAATACGCATATAAAGCCTGACCAGATGAGTACCGGCGCCAGCCACGCTTCAATGTGCCGCGCGGTGTAGAGAGAGGATTCCGTTTTAACGCCCGTGATGTAGCCATCTAGCGTCCACTGGTCCGTAATGGCAAGCCACGTGGGAATGTACCGCCCGAAGAGTTCGCTCCATTCGTTCTCCGGCGTGGCCAATCCAAACGGAGCAGCCATGGTCGGCGGTAGGATCTGAATCATGCTGTGACCGACCAGCGCCGCCGACTGGCTCAGCATAATGTAGAGTGTGACCAATTCCCCTTGGCGAAAAACTAGGTTCGGCGAGATTTTCCGCAGCGGGACATTAAGACCGATTAGGACGAGTAAATTGAAGACGACGTTGAAAAAGAGCGCGATGAGCGTCGAATGGGCGGAATAGTAGATCGCCTCCATCTGCATGATCCAGTAGGAATTGAGCGGGATCAGCAAGATAGCGATGATTATTGCACGCCATGTGACGGCGGTGTCCCTTATAGATGAGTCGTTGGGCATGTTCTGCGGTTTTCCTCCGGCGTTCCGATAATCATCCATTCTGTATTTGATTTACCGGATTGCGGGGACTCTCGCCCTGCAGAACACGCACTACCTCTTCCGCTCCTCTTGTTCGCATATCTTCCATCGATTCTTCCGAATACCAAGCGCTGTGCGGCGTAATCCATATTCGATCCTCATGTAGGAGCGGGTGGTCTACCGGTGGAGGTTCAGCCGACAGCACATCAAGCGCTGCTCCCGCAATCTGTCCGGTCCTCACGGCTGCAAGCAACGCTTCCTCGTCAATTAGTGCACCGCGCGCAGTGTTAATAAGGAACGCGCTCGATTTCATCAATGAGAGTGATTCAGTGTTGATGACATGCCGAGTGCCTTCGGTTAGTGGAACGTGTAGAGAGATATAATCCGACGTGTGCAACAGTGTCTCCCAATCCACTAATCGTGCGTAGGAGGAATCAGGAGGGAGTGAATCCAGGTAGGGGTCATGGACGTTCACCTCGAGACTAAGACCGCGAGCCTTAACCGCTACCGCGCGACCGATGCGTCCGAAACCCACTACACCAAGCGTTTGTCCCTGAAGCCGGTGAATTGGTGCAACCACTTTGTTTCCCCACTCCCCTCTACGCGTCGATTCGAGTAAACGCGGGAAACCGCGTGCGTGCGCCAATAGGGACGCTATGGCGTGCGTTGAAACCTCATCTACCGCGTAGTCGGGGACGAAAGTCACCCAAATACCGTGCTTCGTGGCGGCATCGATATCAATGGCATCAAGTCCGGTCCCTACCCTGCTGACAATTCGACAGCGTTCCATAGTGGAGATGAGTTCGGCCGGAACCGGTTGTAGCGTAACCATCAGAGCGTCAGCCTGCGCTACGACTTCTCGTGAAGCCGGCGTGTCCGTATTGCCCAAATGTGACACATTTGCGTCGATGGTGCTTAGTATTTCTTCCTCAATCCGGATGTCGCCGAATCCGGGATATGCAATTACAACAGTTGGTGCCATTTGCGAGATACTCCTTCTTTAATGATTGTTTCGTAGTAACTTTCTTCTCTACGATTCTTCGCGTAATTGGCGCGATTGTCCCAAGTTAATTCGACCGTTTTCCACACCAAGTGGTTCACTCGATAAGTGTTTAATGCAAGGAAGGAGGCCGTGCCTTGGAGGCCACTCCTACCAACAGTCGGGTGGAGTAAGGCGGTTTACGGCACACGGGGGCTGCCAACTACCTCAAAAAAAAACGATGTCATAAACTCTTGGCGAGAATCCACTTAGAGCCTGTTTGAAAAGTACATTTGTAGGGTGGGCACTGCCCACCGGCTTCTAAAAGCCCCAGAGGGGCGGAAGGTGTATAGAAAACACCGGAAGCCCGTGCACCCGAGCCCCAGCGGGGCGACAGGTATGTAGCAGACAGCACTAAATACATAACGAAACTTCCCACAAATGACCAAAATTGACTTTGCTACCGATTATTCAAGCAGGCTCTTAGCTCGACTTTGTACATTTAAGCGGCATAACAAAGGGTGTCAATCAAGCGTACCAGAAAAGCGTCTGAGATTTTAGCTATCTGGCTTTTTTGGTTGACCTTTGAAAAAGTCACTGGTGGTTTCCAGTACCATCACGGCGGGGCAATGGGATCTCTATCGCCCTCGCTATCCGCTCGCTTGATCCCCGTCTACGGGTGTGGTGTTGTACGGCTTTCCGTACAACTCAACCGTTGTACTTTTGTACAAAGTCGAGCTTAGTGGTCTTTTCGCTAAGTATTTAATCATAACGAGACTGGCACAATTAACCCGTCCTACCACGCCGGTAGGCGATCAAGTGACTGAATAAGGAACGATCAAACGACTGAACAAGGAGTGCGATAGTAATTCCTGGTAGAAATCCCTTTCTAACCGCGCCGACACCCAACACGTAATCATATTTACTTACCGGGAGAACACTTAAATTTGCTCGTAGGCGATCAACTGCGAGCCTGGTGCTTTATCGATCGTTACTTCAAAGCCGTCACCGAGGGCGCTGCCTGTGACCGTTTTCAAATCACCCGTGTCTTCAAATTTTAACTTGTACAGTGAATTTGGGTCAAGGCCTTCTAATCTCAACCGGGCTGAAAGGTAAGGGCTGTGCGGACGGCGAAACGCCAAGACTATGCCCTGTTTCAGGTCTTCCCGGTGGAACTGGAACGCCATCCAAACGTCATAATTGGTCGAGTACGATGTCAGCGGATAGTAGTCGCCGTAAAAGAAGGGGCGAATGCGTTTATATTCCGATGCCGTTTTTTGGGCAATCTCGACCGGTAAGTGCGGAGAATGGATGTCCCAGCCTAGAACGAATCCGCTGTTCATCGCACTGCGAGATTCATAGGAATTCGGGTTGTTGCTGCCGGTGCCGCTGCATGGCAGGTAAAAGTGCAATCCGTGCGTGTGGCACTGGTATCCGTTCGGTTCAAAGTAGTCGTAATCGGTGCGCCACAGCGGTACGCTTCGGGAGCTGGTTTCAAGATCGATGCGCCGTCCGCCACTGGCACAATTGTCGATGATTAACCCCGGATGGCGATTACGTAGTTCATCCCAGAACGCATATAAGCCCTCGATATGTCGAATCTCCGTAATTCCCTGGCGTTCCTTAGCATCTGCCGCGCGCCAATGAGCAAGCGGATCCATATTGAAATCCTGACGGTAGACCCTGATTCCTTGCTCCGTAATCATACCTGAGATGTGTTCTATGAGCCAACGTCTCGCCTCAAGGTTTCCTAGATTCAACAATCCGTTGGGGTTGCCGGGAATCCTAAGAACCCAGTCTGGGTGTTCCCGGTCGAGCCATGAACCTTGATACACGCGCTCCGGTTCAAACCAGAGAAGAAACTTCATTTCAGCTGACTCGGCGGCATCCGAAAGCGGCTTAAGTCCGTTGGGAAAATGATCTTTTCTAATGGTCCAACTTCCAACACCGCTTGGCCAGCCTCCATCAAACCACCCTGCGTCAAGCCACCAATACTCGACGCCTAGTCCCAACTCATGGTAACGCTGGGTAAAGGCGATCTGGTTGGACTCGGTCGATTCGTTGAGGGGAGAACCGCTGGCAGAAAAAGGCGTCGTCACAGGCTTGCCGTCCTTCTGTGGTGTACGGTGAGCCAGGATGAAACGCCTCAGCAGGTTGTGGCCTCGCATTCGATCTTCTCCCGCCCAGAACAGCAGAAGTATCCGGGGAGCGCGAATTTCTTCGCCGGGATGTAGTTTCAAATGCGTCAACTCCATGCCGAATCGCAGCCTCAAGCATTTTGCATCGTCTCTGAAAAAGCTGGCCGACCACTGCCCCGACCAGCCAATCCCAAGCATCACGCCGCCGCCGGATGTTTCGATATTGAAAAACGGAAGCGCGTGCGTGTTGGAGGATCGTCCGCCTACCGGTGCCAGTTCAATCTTGGTGTTGGGGTGCAATACGTCGGTAATGGGAGCAAAATCGTCTCGGGAAGCGGAACTGCCCAAGGCACGATGGAGGACAAACTCGCCCTCCTCGTCACGAGTGAACACGGTATCTAGCGCCTGCACATCCTCAAGGATGGGTGTGTCCGCGGTGCCCTCGTTCCTGAACTTGACAACCCACTCCACTGCCGGGAAATCCAAGAAGACTTCCCAATCGCATTGGACGACAAGACCGGATTTTCTGTCTCTGCAAGTCAGCACGCTCGCAATTTTCACGTCGTCATGGTGCGTCATTTCCTTTCTGGATTCCCAGGTATTAATCAGGTTAGCGGAGGGGTCGCCACCATAAACGAATGAGAAAGGAGGAAGGGTTTCCTCTGTCAGGTGGGAATCTATCCACGATTGTACTTTATTCTTGTCTTCTGTAGATTGCTGAAGCGACAAACTGTTCTCCTTGTGAATGCTTCCTGCGATTCTGTCCGCAGGCGTGTGCGTTATCTATTCGCTTTGGGAAGGATCTTGTTACTCGCTACGAAATTCGTCGAGGAATACAGTCGACGTGTCATGGATTTCTTCTTGGGTTTGTTCCTTCTATTCGACCGGTTTATAGGTTATTATCGCAGCGAAGGGTTTCTCGGTAATCTGTACAACCAAGCCCTCTTCCATCAGTTCACGCCCGCTGATCTCGCTAGAGGTATCGGCGTCCACATCTCTCAAGAGGTAACGTGCGTCGGGAACCAACTCGTGCAAATACAGTCGGGCGGATTCGTAGACACTCTCCTCGCGGCGAAACGCTTGAACCATGCCTTCACCATCTTCGGGAAGGTTGAACTGCCACGCCAGCCAAACACTTTTATCTTGGCTGTACGGCGTCAAGGGGTAATAATCGCCGTAATAAAACTTGCGGATATCGAGGTATTGCTCAAGCAAACGTCTCGCATCGTCACCCTGATCGCCGTCCGCCGCCTCCCACAACTGAGTTGTCAATCCTGCGGTCATGACGCTGCGCACTTCGTATTCATTTCCCTTTTTCAGAACTGCGCCGCGCCCAGGCAGGTGAAGCGGTACCCACTGGAAGAGACCGAAGCTGTGGCATTGAGCGTGAATGCTATCGTGCGCCCAGTCCGTTCGATGCAGCGCGGTGCTGCGACCGATTGATTCAAGGTCGATGCGTCTTCCTCCACTCGCGCAGTTATCGATCATCAGATGAGGGTGACGCTGTATCAGTTCGTCCCAGAGGGCATAAATCCCTTCGATATAACGAATCTCCGTTATGCCTTGTCGGTCGGGGGCGTCGGAATGCCGCCAGTATTCCAGCGGAGCAATGTTGGCGTCTTCGCGATACCAATCTAGTCCAAACTCAACAATCCGGTCAGAAATGAAATCAGTCAAGAACGCTCGCGCCGCCGGGTCGCCTATGTTGAACATCAGTTCGTCAGGGCTCATTTGGCTGCGCCGACTCTCATAGATTATCCATTTGGGGTCGTCGTGGGGGACGGGCCAACCGCCTGTTTTCCACTGTTTGTAATTATCCTCTCCATTTCCAAGTTCCAGCAGCCAATTGGGACGGTCTTTGAGCGAAGACCAAGGAGTATCTTTGCAAACCCGGTGCGGTTCAAACCAAAGCAGGAATTGCCTCCCGGACTTATGCAACGTGTCGGAAATTGGTCGGAAACCTTGGGGATAGAGATCACTCTTCACCTCCCAGTTCCCTGGCATGCTCCACCATGATCCTGTGCCGAACCATTCCGCATCAATCCAGTAGCAGTTGATGGGTAGTTCGTGATCGATGACTCGTTGGATGTTAGTCAGATGTTCGGCGACTGATTTGCCTCCCCAGTCAGCGAGGATAACGGGCAGGTTGAGAGGTTCGCCGTTTGGTTTGGGGCGGTGGTGAGCGAGGAGGAATCGCCGGAGCATGTTATTGCCCCTGATGCGTGCGCCGTGCCAGAATAGCATCAGAATGCTCGGGGTTCGGATTGATTCTCCCGGATGCAGCTTCAAATGCGTTAACGCCATGCCCGCACCAAGCCTAAGCACGTCATCTTCTTCACGGCAGAAACTCGCTCTCCATTCTCCCGTCCAACCGATTCCCGTAACAATTCCCTTTGATCCCGATTCAATGTTAAAAAACGGCAGTATCTCACTGGATGACCTGCCCCCGCCGGGCTGGAGATGTATCTGTTCTTCTAGTTCAAGCGGTTTTTCTACCGGCGCGAAATCATCGATACAGCAGAGGGCGCCTTTGGAATAGTGTAAGACGGCTGATCCTTCGGCGAGAGAATGGCTCGAATCTAACGGAAGGATCTGCTCCAAGATTGGCGTATCGGTTGCGCCTCCATTCTTGAAGTTCAGAACCCATCCGACGGCGGGAAAGTTGTGGTAATTAATCGCCTCTACCCTTACTTCCAGGCGTGTATCGGGATCCGTGAAGGTGAGAGCGTGTGCCGTACGTTCTTCATCAAGCGCTTCTTTGCTATACGCGGTCTCCCAACTCTTGATGAAATCCTCGGAGGCGTGCTCGTCGTAAACAAAGGAGAATGCACGTTGGGTTGGCTCGGGACTAAAATGTGCCTCAATCCATGAATCTACTGCCGCCATGTCTTCCGATGTTAGCTCTAGGGACATAATACCTCGCTTGACACAGAACTCAATTCTAGGATTGAGAACGCGACGTGTTAGTCTACCTCTTTATATGATGTTACCACCGCGCCCGGGCTATCCGTTATCGATATCTCTAAGCCGCTTTCCATCAGTTTCGCCCCGCTCATTATGATCTCTCCGGCGCGGTCGAATGTGCGTAGTCTGTAGTTGGATTCCGGTGTCAATCCATGAAGGGTGAAGGCGCATGTGTCGGTCTCACTGTCGGGTCGGCGGAACACCTGTACCATTCCCTCACCCGACTCCGGCAGGTTGAACTGCCAGGCTATCCAGACATCCGTCTCCAGACTGTAGTCGGTCAGCGGATAAAAATCGCCGTAATAGAAATCTACCATCTCTCGCCGCTGCCAGTGCAACTTTCGCAGCCCCTCGTAGTTAATCTCTTTGACTCGTATGTCAATTGCACTGTTGATGCTCGGATAACAGGTGCTCCAGAATGCGTACGATTCAACTGCCGTATAGCCCTCTCCGCCGTAGTCCGCGCTCGCGTCGGCGACGTTGCCCCCGCCGTGGTAAGGAATCCAGAAAGAGATGCCGTAGGTTTGGCTCTGCTCTCCCACCGGTTCATATTGGTAGTCGGTTCGCCAAAGTGGTACGGCGCGGCGCAGGGTCTCAAGGTCGTTACGCCGACCACCGGAGGCGCACGTGTCGATGAGCATATTCGGGTGGCGGCGAATCAACTCGTCCCAATATGCCAAATACCCGGTCACGTGCTTGATTTCGGTGATGCCTTGTCTGTCGTCCGTGTCATTCCCGCGCCAGTAATCCAAAGGATCCATGTTGAAATCCTGTCGATATACATCGATGCCTTGCTGGGTCAAGAGTTCATCGATATGATTGGTTAACCAATTCCATACGTCCGGATTTCCAAGATTTAGCAGCCCGCCCTCCGCGCCGCCCAGTACCCAATCGGGATGATTATCGGCAAGCCACGAGTTCGCGGAAACTCGCTCCGGCTCGAACCAAACCATCGTCTTCACGTCCTTGGAATGAGCGTAGTCGCTGATAGCCCGCAATCCTCTCGGGAAACGATTCGTATCCACCTCCCATGTGCCCACGTTTCCCCAGCCGCCATCGCAGGGATACCAGCCCGCGTCCATCCACCAATATTCGAGCTTTATGTTCTCTTCAATATAGCGGTTGATAAACATGATTTGGTTCTCTTCGGTTGCGTTCACCATCTCGCCGTATACGCGGTAACTTGAACCGAGCACGCGAGGTTCGGGAAGTTTACCGTAGGGTTTGGGCATACTATGATCCATCATCCACCGTCGCCAGACGTTCTGCGAGTCGATCCAATCCCGGTCCTTCCAGAACAGAAGCGCCATCAACGGCGTGCGAACCTCTTCTTGGGGGTGCAGGGTGAAGTGAGTAAGTTCCTGACCGGCGGTGACGTGCATTGTCCCATCCGAACTGCAACCGAAGTCGGCGGACCACTGTCCGGGCCACCCGACAACCACAATGACGCCTTCATCTTTACTGCCTTCGATGTTGAAATACGACATGTCCGAATTCGTTGGACGACCTCCGGCGCCGCTAAAGCGCTTGCTTGTACCGGGTCCCATCACCGTCTGGAAAGGTTGGTAAGCGCTTGCTTCGGCGAATCCGCCTGCGAAATGGTGCAGTGCGACTTCGTCCGCGTTTTCCTCTGCCTCAAAATCCAGGTCTATGTCCAAGGTGTGGATGTCTGAAAGAATGGGAGTATCCGAGCTCCCGGTATTCTTAAAGTAGAGCGTCCACTCGACGACAGGAAAATCGTCGTATTCGATCGCAACGCATCGCAGTTGCAAGCCCGTGTGTGGATCGGTGTATGTGAGTGTCCGCCGAGTGCGGTGTTCGTCCAATTTCTCGGAGGAGTCTTCAATCTCGCACTCTTTGAGAAAATCGACTGATGTCCTGTCTCCGTATTTGAAGGAAAAGGGCGGAACGGACGCCTCATGTCCGAGGTTTGAAGCGATCCACTCTTTCGTCGTCGCCATTTCTTCTGCGGTTGGCTTTACCCGGTCGTCAACGCTCATGCTAGTTTTCTCCCATTACAAGATTTATGTTAAATGCGATGCAGATGGTACATTTTGAACTGTTTAAGACTTATGCAAAAGCAGAATTGCTAATTTCTGTGATAATCTCATGTTGCAGGGTTTTGTAGGAATAATGATCGTTATTCCCTACCAAATCTCTGTCACTTTCAATGAATTTGACAAACAGGGAACGCAGGTCTGCGTTCCCTACAGTCTGGGTTGCATAAGTCCTATTGATATTTAATGAGTAGTCGTACGTTTTAATCGTGTCCTAAGCTTCCGTGGGGGCGTCGCCAGCCAATGTGGTACGGTGCAAAACACGCGCATACTTGTGTCCATCCCACGGTCGCGCGCGATGAAGGCAGCACATATTGTCATAAACGACGAGGTCATTCGCGCGCCATTTGTGGCTGTAGACAAACTGCAGTTGGGTAGACCAGTCCAGCAATTCCTTCAGCAACGCTTTACCCTCCTCAAGGGGCCAGCCGATGATGTGGGTTGCATAAGAACCAACGAGTAGCGCCTTTTTTCCCGTTTCCGGAATTGTTCGCACCAAGACTTGATTTTGGGACGGAGTTTCCTCCAAAAAGGCTTCGCTCATCAAGTTCGGCGCAATCTGATTGCGTGAGTGTGCCAAGCTGTGTTCCGCGACTAGCCCTTCAAGACTCGCCTTCTTCTCGTCGGATAAGGTGGCGTAGGCGGCGCAGAGACTGGCGAATTCGGTCCCGCCGCCTTCCGGAGGCACGACCTTTGCCGCTAACAGTGAGCCCCGCAACGGTACGCGCTTGAACGAACCGTCCGAGTGCCAAAGTCCGTTGCCTTGATGATACGCCATCCGGGAGTCATCAGGTGGGATGAGTTTACCGTTCTCATCAAGGTTCGTAAGTACACCGACAGGACCTCCGTCGCCGATGGGATCATTTCGCATCGTCATTTCTATCTTGCCCAAGCCTTCCGTGAACACGACATGTTGTTCATCAGAAATTTCTTGATCGTGAAAGACAAGAACCGCGTGTTCGGCAAGCGTAGTGCGAAGTTGAGCAAACGTCTCTCGGCTAATCGACGCGGTGAGATCGATGTCTTTCACCTCGGCACCGATATTCTCTGTCAATTTCCGAAACGTGAATGCCATTGTCTCTTCCTGCTAATCATCCCAGTGCAGCTAAAGCGAATTCAGCCAGTGGCTGCGCGCCAAATATATAGTATAGTAGGGAAAAATGCAATAGAAAAATGTTCGACGCAGAGGGTCACAACTCTCCCTTCAGGTGCATTACGCACGCTCTTTTCACCGGGCATAATAGCTCGCGAGCGGCGTGGTATTGACCCGTTATCGCGAATTATGGTACAATCTTGATATCTTTTCACATGTCATGTCCTTGAATCGTTAACCATGGAGCAAAGCAATCGGCACGTTTTTTTTATATTCGAGGGTGCTATCCATAGCGGCCTTGAGCCGGTTGGTACGACCAAGCAATCTACCAAAATTTGCGGCGATCGAAATGCTTCAAACCAATCTGACGATTTAACCTTTCCATATATTGCGGTTTCAGTCGCCATTGATTAGTTGAAGGAAGCCGGATCGACAACCGCCGTAGATTTTCATCTGTCCAAAAGCCAACAGAACAAGCTGCCGAAGAGTGGGGTGCTGTTTTTGTAAACAGGTCTGCCTTTTTTCGAGCCTAGTCTGCCGTTCGGGGGTAGAGGTCTAAAAGCTGCCCTCCCGCTAGTGCTAACCCTTGTACGCGACTATCTCATACCGAAAGGCTTGAATTGGTGGTTCGGAGTAATCATGTCGTTGAAATCCAACTGTGTACGATTGTCTTTTGCTGGATTTTTCATCATTTTGTTGTATGGGGCGATGTTCGTGAGAATTGCCCTCGCTTCTCATCACAAGGCACAAATCGCATTCACGTCCGGGAGAGATGGGAATGCTGAAATCTATGTGATGGATGCCGATGGAAAAAATCAGAGAAGACTCACACACCACCCGGCAGAGGATGGTTGGCCATCATGGTCTCCAGACGGCAAAAAGATTGCATTCTCGTCCTATAGAAATGGTGGCAATATTCAGATTTTCGTGATGGATAGCGATGGGCAAAACCCGATTAGACTATCAGAGGGAGCCAACGACAAGAATCCAGCTTGGTCTCCAAACGGGCAAAAGATTGCATTTGATGGCTATGGAGAGGAAGGATTGCCCGGTGCAGTATGGACTATTCAAATCTACGCCATGGATTCGGACGGCAAGAACCGCGATAGGCTAACAAACGGTCCTGCGCATAACTTAAATCCATCGTGGTCGCCCGACAGTCAAAGGATTGCATTCGAATCCACTAGACATGTAGCTACTGAAATTTACGTGATGAACGCGGATGGAAGAAAACAGGAGAGATTAACAGACAATAGAGTAGTCGACGAGGATCCGTCGTGGTCTCCAGACGGGCAGAAGATTGCGTTCAGCTCATCGCTCGTGTTTCGAGGTTTTGACGATCGTGAAGGGGACAATGAAATTTATGTAATGGACTCTGATGGCGACAACCGCAGGATGTTAACGGACAATGTAGTTGATGACAAACGTCCGTCGTGGTCTCCTGATGGTCAGTGGATTGCTTATGAGTCTTCGATCTTTAGAGATCCCATCGAAATCCACCTGATTACTGCCGAGGGAGAGTATCTGATGCGGCTCAGCGAGTTGCACAAGAAACACGATGCCCATGCGGACTGGTTTGACCCAACGGGGCGAGTTGTTTCTCCTCTAGACAACCATATCACAATTTGGGGTAGGCTTAAGCGGTTGGTGTCGGGCTTAGACTAATCTTTACAAGTATTCAACTTTTGCCACAGATGTGATTTCATTCTCGGGAGGAATCATGCTGTCAAAATCTCCAGATATAATGCGAATACTTATTTTTCTATTTATAGGAACGATTTTTGCCGGCAACACCCTCGCCTCGCACCACAAGGGGCAGATTGCCTTCACCTCTATGAGAGATGGGAATCATGAAATCTACGTGGTGGACTCCGATGGGGTTAACCGGATTCGACTAACACACCATCCCGCTGAAGACGCTCATCCCTCATGGTCGCCTGACGGAGGAAGAATAGCGTTTGTCTCCAATAGAAATGGCGGCAATTACCAAATCTACGTGATGGACAGTAACGGTAAAAACCTGCGAAGACTCACTCAGGGGACTCGAGATTGGTTTCCTGCTTGGTCTCCGGACGGTCAAACTATTGCTTTCGAAGGCTTTGGGGATGATGGATTAAGATCTAAAATTCATGTGATTTCCCCCGATGGAACGAATTTGCAAAGATTGGGGGCGGACATTCCATCGAGCGACAGACATCCAACATGGTCTCCCGACAGTCAACGGATTGCATTTGTGTCTTGGCGAGAAGGCGAGGGACCTGAAATTTACGTGATGAACGTTAATGGCAAGAATCGGACGAGGTTAACACATAATTCGGAAAATGAACGCGGACCGTCATGGTCCCCTGACGGAAGCAAGATCGCATTTTGGACATCGAAGAATGAAGACACGATCATCGCAGTGATGAATGCGGACGGTACAAACCGAAGAAATCTAACCGATGAAGTATGGGATGGGTTTGCTGTGTGGAACACAGATCCAGTCTGGTCTCCCGATGGTCGAATGATTGCATATCGCTCCCATACGGTAGGTCAGAACGAGGGCGAAATCCATTTGATGACCGCTGATGGCGCACACATTAAACGCATGGGCAACCTGCACAAAGGCGGAGACGGCCAGCCCGACTGGTTTGCACCCGCCGGGCTTGCCGTGTCACCTGTTAGCCGCCAACTTACAACCTGGGGCGACCTCAAGAAACTGTCATCCATCCTGCAGTAATCAGCGAACCTCATACTAGGGCATCGAAAACGGTGGTTGCTAGTCAGACCGCATAACACACACGATTCTTCCATGGAAGGAAACTCAAGATGTGCTTGCGATTATTGAAGAGGATTCTACGATTGCTGAGGAAATCCGGGGCAACGTTGGTAATGGGCTTAATCATCGCATTAACAAGTGCAGAACACGGCGATGGTAGAGAGATTGCATACTATTCGAACAAAGAAGGTGAGTGGGGTTGGTACATCCACATCATGTACGCGGATGGTTCCGAGCCCATCCAACTCGCTTCGGGCGGCACGCCTGTGTGGTCGTCGAACGGGGAAAACATTGCGTTCTCATATGGATTTAAAGGGTTTCTTGGCGATGAAGTCGATATTTTCATTATTGATGTCAATGGTGAAAATCGCGTCAATCTCACCGAAGGTCAGCATCAACGGAATCTATATCCGGCGTGGTCGCCCGATGGAATGAGAATCGCTTTTGGCGCACTGCAGGTACCGCGCGGTGAACAGAATATGTCGGATATCTTTGTGATAGATGTGGATGGTGCAAATCGCATTAATCTTACTCAAAATCCTGAAGCGGTGAATCAGTTCCCGGCATGGTCACCCGATGGGAAGCGGATTGCGTATGAGGCATCGCCTAATCCCACTCGCTGGTTTGCCCCTGTCAATATCCACGTTATGAATGCGGATGGGAGCCATCCTGTAATCCTCACCGAAGAGAGACGATTCGCGTCCGAGGGGCTTCCTACGTGGTCGCCTAGCGGAGAGAAAATTGCCTTTCACCGACGGGAGCCGGACAGCAGGGATGACATATTCGTAATAAACGCCGATGGCACGGGGCTCCTAAACATTACGGCAACGCTGCTAATAGAGGAGATTCACCCTTCGTGGAGTCCTGTGCCACTACTAGAATCAAGGCGCGAAAGGTTGGTAACTAGGTGGGGAGCAGTCAAACTCCCGCGCTGAGTCGTGTTCAAAACGGATAATTCAGCGTTTAATCTTGATTGCAACGAGGGAGTAACCGACGATGCAACGGAAACACAGCCTAACCAGTTCAGTTTTCGTTTCGGTCTGCATCTTGAATTTGACTCTATTGACGCGGGGCGTTGACGCACGCGCACAGATTACCTTCACCTCAACGAGAGACGGGAATCCCGGAATTTACGTGATGGATGCCGATGGAGAGAATCAGATAAGACTGACACGAAATCCGGAAGAGGACAAGATGCCTTCATGGTCGCCCGATGGAAAAAAGATCGCGTTTGTTTCCATGAGAAATACTGGCAGAATCCAAATCCACGTGATGGATAGCAATGGAGAAAACATTAGAAGAATTACCGAAGGGGCATTTGACTTGGACCCGGCATGGTCTCCGAACGGTCGAACGATTGCCTACGATGGTCGAGAAGTTGGAGAAGAAAATAGAAAAATACATTTGATTGACCCCGATGGAGCGAATCGACGAAGATGGGCTGGGGACATCCGGTCATGGGACATGGCGGCAGCATGGTCTCCCGACAGTCAACGGATTGCATTTTTGTCTTCACGAGGAATTTGGAGGAATGAAATATACGTGATGGACGCTGATGGCACGAATCAGAAGAGGCTAACCCGCGATGGGTGGGATGATCGCCACCCGGCATGGTCTCCTGACGGGAGCAAGATTGCATTTGCGGTTTTAGGGGATGCTAATTCATTTATCGTCGTGATGGACGCCGATGGCAGCGACAGAGAGAGACTGCCCGAGGATGCCCGGGATGGCGTCCCAGTGTTGGACTCTTACCCGGCGTGGGCTCCGGACGGAAGCAAGATTGCATATTACTCCGGTAAACGTGACGAAAAAAGGGGAAGCATCCATTTGATGACCGCCGATGGAAAATACCTTAAACGTCTGGGCAACGTGCACAAGGGGTACGACTACGATCCCGATTGGTTTGACCCTGCGGCACTCGCCGTGTTCCCGGTAAGCAAGCAACTTACAATCTGGGGAAAGCTCAAGGAGCTCGAATCCATCCCGCGCTAATCTCTACATATACTAGTCATGTACTGATGGGCTTAAATTGGCACGTAGGAGGAATCATGCCGCTGAAATCGAACTGCACACTGCTGTATTTCACAGGGCTCCTAGTATTCCTGTTTAGTGAGACGATATCCGGGAGAATCGTCCTCGCCTCTCATCACAAGGCACAGATTGCATTCTCGTCTACGAGAGACGGGAACCTTGAAATCTACGTGATGGACGCCGATGGAAATAATCAGATACGACTAACGAACCATCCGGAGGTGGACTACCAGCCTTCATGGTCGCCCGATGGGGCAAGAATTGCATTTGTGTCAAATAGAAATGGGGGCAATGAGCAAATCTACGTGATGGATAGCAACGGAAAAAACGTGAAACTACTGACCAATGGTATTTTGGGCTCGTATCCGGCGTGGTCTCCGGACGGTCAAACGATTGCCTACCATGGCGCTGAAAAAGACGACTGGGTTGATGAAGATGAAGTGCACTCTAAAATATTCTTGATTGCCCCCGATGGGTCGAATCGGCGAATACTGGCTGAGGACATCCCATCGTCGGACGGAGAACCAGCGTGGTCGCCCGACAGTCAACGGATTGCATTTGTGTCTTGGCGAGAAGATTGGACTTGGACCGGCGATATTGGCGTGATGGACGCTGACGGTACGAATCCGAAGAGGCTAACACACACGCCGGTTAATGAGAGGCATCCGGCATGGTCTCCCGACGGGAGCAAAATCGCTTTTACCACGGTGCTGGAAGAAGACTTTGTCTTGTCAGTGATGGATGCGGAGGGCACAAACCAAAAGATTCTGACCGAGGAAGTGCTGGATGGGCGTATGCAGCTGGTCTTCCATCCCGCGTGGTCTCCTGACGGTCGGACGATTGCATATTACTTCGGCCGAGGCCTCGATAGGGGCATCCATTTAATTACCGCCGATGGAGAATACCTTAAACGCCTGGGTGACGTGCACAAGGGAGGAGACGCCTGGCCCGATTGGTTTGCAGCGGCGTCACTCGCCGTGCCACCGGCGAGCAAGCAGGTTACAACTTGGGGTAAGCTCAAGAAATTGGCGTCCAAGCTGCGATAATCAGTGAACATCCCGCCAGGGCGTCGAAGAACAATGGTCATATTCGCACGGTGACCTTGCACACACATGGATATTCTACGTGAAGTTGCGCATCGCCAGGGTGGATTGGGCATAAGTCATGAAGGCAATAGAAGATAGTTCTTTCCAAGGATGGAACTGCGAAATGCGTTTACGCTTATTGAGAAGGATCTCTCAACGCATAAGAAGTGCTTCCAGTGTGCTGATACTGGGCTTACTCATGACATTGGCAACCCCGGGATTTGGCGTGAGGGGCGAGATTGCCTATTACTCCCATAGAGAGGGCGAGTGGAGTTGGTTTATCCACGTCATAAATACGAATGGCTCGGAGCCAATCAAACTCGCGGAAGGCGGCACGCCGGCCTGGTCGCCGGATGGGAAGAAAATTGCATTTTCGTTTGGATTTAGAGGTTTTTTCGGCGATGTCGTCGGTATTTATGTCGTTGATGCCAACGGCGATAACCGGGTCAAACTCACCCGAAATCAGAACAATAGGAATCTGTTTCCGGCATGGTCGCCCGACGGAACGAAGATTGCCTTCTGGTCAAACCGCGAAGGTCAACCGGACATTTATGCGATGAACGCCGACGGGATGAATCCGACTAACCTTACCCGCGACCCACACGACGAGGATAGACCGTCTTGGTCACCCGACGGGAAAAAAATCGCATTTGGAGCGCTGCTGCTCCCGCGCGGAGAAAAAAGCTTGTCGGACATCTTCGTAATGGATGCCGATGGTGGGAATCGCATCAACCTCACCCAAAACCCGGAAGTCGTGAATCAGTTTCCGGCGTGGTCGCCCGATGGAACGAGGATTGCGTATGAGGCGTCGCCCCACCCCAATCACTGGTTTCCGCCCTCCAACATTTATGTCATGAATGCAGACGGTAGCCAGCCGGAGATGCTCACCGCAGGGAGGCGATTCGCGTCCGAAGGGCTTCCGACGTGGTCACCGTACGGAAGAAGGATTGCCTATCATCGAAGGGAGCCGGACGGCAAGAATGACATCTTCGTCATTAACACTGACGGCACCGGTCTTCTGAACCTCACCAAATCTGAGTTTGTAGAGGAGCTAAGTCCTTCTTGGCGCCCCGCACCACTAGCAGTATCCGCTCGCGGGAGGTTGGCAACCAAATGGGGAGCGGTGAAACTGCACCGCGATTCCGCCTTAGGGGATTAACCATGTCCTGTGCTCTTGTGCTTGAACGCATGAATCAATTTACGGAGGCAAGCGAGATGAGAAGAGTGATACCAACCCTCGGCGCAGCGTTCTTCTTGGCAACTCAATGTATGGCGGCATTCGCCAATATAGTTCCCGGCGCCGTACTCCACCTTGATGCCCGTAACAACCCCAACCATCCCGACGCATGGACGAGCATAGCCGAAGCTGGCGGACACGTGCCGCCTATGGATGCGCCGCCTGCACTGGAAGAAGGCCCTATCAAGATTCCGGATATCGGAATTGACGAGCCCAAGGCGAAGTATTATACCTCCCGGAAACGCGCAGAGATGTACGGTACCAAAGGCTTTGCTCCTCCCCTGGCGCTTGAAGACTGGACGATAGAGCTCCTCGTGCGGCGCAACGGGGACATGTTTCATGATGAACATCAACTCGCCGGTGTAAACGCGGTATGGGCGAGGCAACAAGGAATTCGGTTTGGTCTTGACGCTGCAAACAACCTAAAAATGGTCATTTATGAAGCCGGTGTAGATAAACCGGTGTCGTCAAACATTATACTTGAGGAGGGCGTATGGAACTGGGTAGCATTTACCGGCAGAGACAAAGAGGAGATTTTGGCATACCACAACGGTAGAGAGGTCAACAAGCGCCCGGGCGTGGATCTTCAAAGAAATGTACAGATGAGGACAATCACAATCGGCGCTTCTACTCCTAGCGAAAAAGTTCGGAACTTCAACGGTTCAATCGCGCTTTTCCGTGTTTATGACAAGGTGCTGAGAGAGAATGAGATTATGCAAAACATCAACGCCTGGTCCGGCTTAGCCGTTGACCCCGGCGCAAAACTGGCGACAACCTGGGGATCCCTGAAGGCATCGCATTAAGCCGCCGCTCGATTGCGTGCTTCAGAGCCTGTCCGAAACGTAGGAGGATTCATGGTACTGAAACCTAACTGCATACTTCTGTTTTTCGCGGGATTTCTAGTTTCCTTGTTGAGTGAGACGATGCTTGGGAGAACCCTCCTTGCCTCTCATCACAAACCGCAGATTGCATTCGGTTCAACGAGAGACGGGAATCCGGAAATATACGTAATGGATGCCGATGGAAATAATCAGATACGACTAACGAACCATCCGGAAACGGACTTGGCTCCCTCTTGGTCGTCCGACGGGGTAAGAATTGCATTTTCCTCCAATAGAAATGGCGGCAATTATCAAATCTACGTGATGGATAGCAATGGAAAAAACATAAGAAGGTTAACTGACGGAGATGATGATTGGAGTCCGGCATGGTCCCCAGACGGCAAAAGGATTGCTTTTCACAGTAAGAGAGATGAAGAGAGAGCTAAGATATTCGTGGTTGCTCCCGATGGATCGAACCTGCGAAGACTGGCTGGGGACATTCCATCGTCTGACATAGAAGCGGCGTGGTCGCCCGACAGTCAACGGATTGCGTTTGCGTCTTATCGAGGTGATAGATCCGCCGAAATCTACGTGATGGACGCCGATGGCGCGAATCATCAGAGGCTGACACACGATGAAGCGACTGATCGCGAACCGGCATGGTCCGTGGTGGACGCTGACGGCAGCAAGAAGTTGTGGCGTTTTAAGGTCCGAGAGTTAGATGTCTCCGACATACCAGGGCGCAATGATACAGCGATCCATTTGATGACCGCCGATGGAGTGCACCTTAAGCGTTTGGGTAAGGAGGGAGACTACTCGCCCGATTGGTTTGACCCTGCGGCACTCGCCGTGTTTCCAGCAAGCAACCAGCTTACAATCTGGGGTAAACTCAAGAAGTCGGAATCCAATCCGCGCTAATTTCTACATATACTTGCCTTATTCTAAAGGGCTTGAAATGGCAGCCAGGAGGATTCATGGTACTGAAACCTAACTGCATACTTCTGTTTTTCGCGGGATTTCTAGTTTCCTTGTTGAGTGAGACGATGATTGGGAGAACCCTCCTTGCCTCTCATCACAAACCGCAGATTGCATTCGGTTCAACGAGAGACGGGAATCCGGAAATATACGTAATGGATGCCGATGGAAATAATCAGATACGACTAACGAACCATCCGGAAACGGACTTGGCTCCTTCATGGTCGCCCGATGGGAGCAGAATCGCATTTTCCTCCAATAGAAACGGCGGCAGTTACCAAATCTACGTGATGGATAGCAATGGAAAAAACGTGAGAAGACTAACCGCAGGAATTAACGACCGAAATCCCGCGTGGTCTCCGGACGGCCAAAAGATTGCTTTCACCGGTATTGGGGATGAAGAAATTGGACGTGAAAAGAGGAAAGCTAAAATATTCGTCGTTCATCCCGATGGAACGAATCCTCAAGAATTAGCTGGCCACATCCCTTCAACCGACCTGGACCCGGCATGGTCGCCCGACAGTCAACGGATTGCGTTTGCGTCGTATCGAGAAGGCATATCTGCTGAAATCTACGTGATGGACGCCGATGGCGCGAATCATCAGAGGCTGACACACGATGAAGCGACTGATCGCGAACCGGCATGGTCCTCTGACGGCAGCAAGATTGTCTTTAAGGCAGAGTTAGACGAGGATGATATTATCGCCGTGGTGGACGCTGACGGCAACAACCGAAAGAATCTGACCAAAGAAGTAATGAATGGCGTTTGGGAGTCGAAAACCGGTCCGACGTGGTCTCCTGACGGCAGGTCGATTGCATATGTCTCCGGAATACCGGGGCGTAATGATACGGCAATCCATTTGATGACCGTTGATGGAGTACATCTTAAGCGTCTGGGCAAATTGCACAACGGTGTAGACTATTCACCCGACTGGTTTGACCCTGCGGCACTCGCCGTGTCACCGGCGAACAGGCAGCACACAATTTGGGGTAAGCTCAAGAATTGGTCTGATGTGCCATTCAATCCGGATGCGCATGAATCACATTGAAGCGATGCACTCATAATGGCTTAACTGGCAAAACCAAGATGTGTCTGCGATTTTGCTCGGAGAGGATTTTCTGTCTGAATCAATACTCAATCTGACAAGTAGTTGCGATGATGCAGATATACTTTAGAAGTGCGAAACTCAAGAAAGGGGATTCTGACCCGTGAATAATAGCAGCCCATTTTTAAGGCGATGGTTATCGTTACTGCTATTGGCGTTGATAGTTGCGTTAGATGGGGCAGCGCAGAGATTCGAACCGAGAATCCTGTTTGAATCGAACCGCAACGGCAACTGGGATATCTACGCCATCGACGTAAACGGAAATAATCTCCTCCAACTTACCGACAATCCCACAGACGATCGCAGTCCTGCTTGCTCACCGGATGGGAGAATGATTGCTTTCACGTCTATGCGACATGGTCCTCCGGACCTTTACTTGATGGACAGTAATGGCAATAACGTCGTCAGACTCACTAATAGCAATTGGCGAGAGGGTTCCCCGTTTTGGTCGCCGGATGGCACTAAGATTGCTTTTACATCATACCGAGTTGACAACTCAGAGATCTACACAATGAACCCTGATGGAAATAATCTATTCAGGTTGACTCGGCACCAAATGTGGGAAAGCTCTCCAAGTTGGTCTCCGGATGGAAGCAAAATAGCCTTTGACTCCAATCCAGATGGGCCCTTTGGATCCGACCATATTTTTGTCATGGATGCAGATGGAACGAGGGTGCGCAACCTCACTCGCAACAAAGACATATCCAACAGTCGCCATCCTGCGTGGTCGCCGGATGGAAGCTGGATCGCGTTCGATGCCTGGCGTGACAGCAACGACATTTACGTGATGACTGCAAATGGGAAAAGACTCAGGAAGCTTACGGAAGGGAAGGGAAACAACCGGTCACCATCCTATTCGTCGGACGGAACAAGAATCATCTTTGTCTCAGACCGTGACGGAAATCATGATATTTATATAATGGACACCAACGGACGAGGGGTGGTCAAACTCACGAAAACCCAACCCGGTGTTGAGAACAGATCTCCTCACTGGTTGCCGGAATTTCTTGCAGTGTCTCCACACGAGAGGACACCCACTTTCTGGGGAGCAATCAAAAGTAAACAGTAATCCGTGTTGATCGGTAGCGTCCCATCATCCCTATCGGAATGATTCATTCAGCAAGCAACACTTTTGTACCGCAAACTGTTAGTTTGCGATCACAATCCATCAGCGGTACACGTTCATTTTTCGCTCTATGACTGGCTTTCCGAGAGTGTTACTTGAGAGAATGGAAGCAGGTCGTAATGAGGTCTTTCGGACTATTCGAACGAATGCTGCACCGGAATGCTTTTTGTCGAAGCCTATTCGTAATAGGGATAGGTTGTATCCTTGCGTTTGTTGAATCGGGCCAAGCCATTGACGCGAAAATTGCCTTCGGTTCAGACCGTGACGGCAACTCCGAAATCTACGTCATGGAATCTGACGGGACAAACCCTGTCAGGCTGACCCAGAATCCGGCAGTTGACGCATATCCCGCTTGGTCGCCCGATGGGACAAAGATTGCCTTTACGTCTACCCGACGCAACGGATTCACTTGGGAAATCTATGTCATGAACACAGACGGGACAAAGCCGGTGCGCCGACGACAAACAACGGACGCTTTCCTGCATACGATGAATCGCCTTCATGGTCGCTGGATGGGAAGCGAATCGTGTTTCAAGCGTGGAACGAAGGCAACCATGGCATCCACGTAATGAACGCCGACGGTGGCAATGTGCTACGGCTCACACGCCATTTCGCGTGGGACGCTTATCCAGCTTGGTCACCGGATGGATGAGCAATTGCATTTACATCACTCCGAAATTGGGCGTGTGAAGAAATTTCCTGATAAATCCTGATGGTACCAATCTCACTCAAATTACCAAATCTGTAGGTAGACACATGGCGAGAAGCGCAGCTTGGAGCCCTGCTCCGCAACTAGTTTCTCCAAAAGAAAAGTTGGCTACCCAATTTGGGCACGTCAAACAGAGCCGATAACCCGCAGGTATAATGCAAAATTGGCCACTAGTGAGGGAATCAATGCGACTCGAACGGACAAATAAACGTCGTATGTTTACAGCAGTGTTCATCCATCTGTTAGGTGTAGAAATGCTATCGGCTCACGCGTTCGCCTCGCGCAACCCACAAATTGCGTTCACCACCACAAGACATGGGCACGATGAAATCTACGTCATGGACGCTGATGGCGGAAACCAGAAAAGACTCACACGAAATAAAGTACACGACTGGGGACCGACCTGGTCTCCCGACGGCCGGAAAATAGCCTTCGTGTCAGAGGGAACGCCCTCAAAATTTCAAATCTACGTAATGGATTCCGATGGATTAAATCAGGAGAGACTAACAGACGGATGGCATGATAACTGGCCATCGTGGTCGCCCGATGGCCAAAAGATTGCCTACTGGTCGCTGGTTATTGCCGACAAAACGCCCGGGATCTACGTGATGGATAGCGATGGCAGAAATCGCGTGAAACTTAAAGATAACCCGGTAACCACGCTATCGTGGTCGCCTGACAGTCAAAGGATAGCATTCGTTTCCAAGTTAAAGGAGGGCACTGAAATCTTCGCGATGAACGCCGATGGAAATAACGTCGAGAGACTCACCCACGATTTGGCGACCAAGGGCCTCCCATCCTGGTCTCCGGATGGGAAGAAAATCGCCTTTTCCGGTAAGATGGATGGACATATGGAAATCTTCGTAGTGCCGCTAGACGGAAAAAGATTAATGAGGCCGACCGAAAATGATGTATACGACGTGTATCCCTCGTGGTCACCAGACGGCCAAATGATTGCGTTCGTGTCTGAGAGGAATGTTGGATTCAGAAGTCAAATCCACTTAATGACTGCCGACGGAGAACACATCAAGCAACTTAGCGATTTACATTTGGAGAAGGATGTCGATCCGGACTGGCTGAATACGGGATTGCTGCCCGTTTTCCCAAACACTAACCAAGCTACAATTTGGGGTAGGCTGAAGAAAATCGAGCCTAAACTCCGATGATGCAAATACTTATACCGTCTGTCTGAAAAGACAGTCATCATCGTCGTGAATTATAATTGTAATTTGGAGAGTGATTCTATTGGAGTTCTAAACCGCTCTACTCTCAATCCAGTCCTTGGTCACCTCAATTCCGAATCCGGGTGCGTCGCTGGGAATGAGATAACCGTCCTTTATCACGGGCGTTCCCGGCAGCACAACCATCTCTTCGAGCGGCACCCCTGGCGGTGAGACTCCCTCCGAGCGTTCACCCCACTGTATAACGGGCATGGCGTACGAAACATGCTGCCCGTATGGGTAATTCATGCCGGCATGACTAATGACACTTAATCCGTGCGCTTCGGCTATGTGGCAGATTCGTACCAACGCCGTGATGCCGCCCACCCACTGAACATCTGGCTGTAAGATGTCGACCAGCCCTTTTCCTGCCGCCAATGCAAACGGGTGGATAGTGTACCAGTGTTCCCCGGTCGCGAGAATCTGTGACGGCACGCGCTCTCGTACCTTGAAGTAGCTGTCCATATCCTCAGGCAGCAAGTAATCTTCGAGCCATTTCAGGCGGTACGGTTTCAATGCTTCCGCCAACCTCACGACATACTCCACATCAAACGACATCCAAGCATCTAGCATCAGTTCGACATCATCGCCTATCTGCTCGCGAGTTTTTGCAACCAACTCCTCTGTCGCACGGATACCTTTAATTCCCGACTCAGGCCCATGTCGTGCGAAGAGTTTGACTGCCTTGAATCCTAGGTCCAAGAACCATGCGATGCTGTTTTCCGTGCCGTATGAGATGTCAGTATTGCTCGCATAGCAGAATATCTTGTCTTTTTGAGGTCCTCCGAGAAGTTCGTAAACCGGTCGCTTGAGTAATTTGCCGTTCAGGTCCCATACGGCATTGTCCACGGCACTGATGGCATAGCTCGCCAACCCTGCGCTATGATATTGTGCGGAGCTCCGACGCATCATGTCCCATAGTTTCTCGGTGGCAACGCAGTTTTGACCCACTAGCAAAGGTGCAAAATGGTCGTTGATGATGCTGCGCACCGGACCGCTATTTACGGTCATTCCCAGTCCCCAAGTTCCGTCCTCGGCGGTGACGACGCAGGCGAGGCGCGTCCAATCGGCGGTCCAATCACTTCTCTTGAATTCGGGGTAGCGCGCCATCGGGCTGGTGAAACCGTCCGTTTCAATGCGGGGAACCCTAGGCTTGGTCTTGGATTCAGGGTTAAGGTTAACCGGGACGGCGCGGATATCTTTTATCTTCACTTCGGTTGCTCCTTTTGAATGGGGAATTGGAACACGGAAAATCAACAGCCCGCGGACCTAAAATCGCACGAGGTCCTTCCTGCGTAATAAATCAGTATACCCATCCGCTGTAAATAAAACCGGTACACTTTATTGATATTATATCACTTCATGTACTCGAATCCAATATCCAACCTGTGGTTCAGGGAAGCTATATCTGGTTTCGACCAGAAAAAAATCAACGGCATACTGGTTTGATTGACAAGGGAGCAATAGAATAACGGTGGCGCCAACTCCATTTTTTTGATATTGAATACCAACAGATGAGTTGGTATAATTGGATTCAATATTAACAGGTTTCCATTGTTCAGAGTTGAGAACTTGGAGCAGACAAATGACAAGGAAATTCAACGTCGGAATTGTCGGAGCCCGTCGAGGTTCTGGGTTTATTCAACCGTTTGACACCATTGAGGAAACGGAAGTGGCTGCGCTGTGTGATTTGAACGAGGAAACACTTCACACCGTCGCGGCGAAGCACGGTATAGCCAAACAATTCACGGACTATGAGAAGCTGCTTGAAGACGACAATGTTCATATTGTAGTACTGGCGACTCCCGAAAATCTCCATGTCCCGCAGACTATCGCGGCGTTAAACGCGGGAAAGCATGTAATCAGCGAGGTAACGGCGGCGGTGTCCCTCGATCAGTGCGCGGAATTGGTGCGAGCGGTGAGAAAGAGCCGCACGAAATACATGATGGCGGAGAATTACTGTTACCTCAAATCAAATGTGCTGATTGGCAACATGGTGCGACAGGGGATGTTTGGCGATATCTATTTTGGGGAGGGTGAATACCTCCATAGTGTCAAATCGCTTCATCACGATAGCGAAGGCAATCCAACGTGGCGTTACCATTGGCAAGTCGGTGTGAACCGATGTAATTACGCAACGCACCACCTCGGTCCCGTGCTGCAATGGTTTGACGAGCGGGTCGTAAGCGTTTGCTGCTTGGGAACCGGCGTGCACACCGACCCTGAACATAAGATGGAAGATACCGTCATGATGCTATGCAAAACCGAGAGTGGCTCGCTCATCAAAATTCGCATAGACATGCTATCCAACCGTCCGCCCAGTTCGTACTACAGCCTCCAAGGCACAAAAGGCTGCTATGAGGGCAACCGAGGCCGTGGAGATCAACCTAGAATTTGGTTAGCCGAGTCAGGTCGGGGAGACGAGTGGATGCCGCTCTCAGCGTTTGAGGACGAGTTCTTGCCCGAACGGTGGAAAAACCCGCCTAAAGAAGCCGCACATTTGATCGATGGACTCGGCGATTACTTTGAACTACGCGATTTTGTGGACTGTATCCTCCAGGACACCGGACCACCGCTAGATGTCTATACGGCGTTGGATTTTACCGTCCCCGGTTTGGTCTCTGAGCAATCTATTGCCAACGGCGGCGCTCCGGTCCAGGTACCGGATTTCCGAAACCTAGATTGACACGATTTGAGGTGTAGGCGGTCTTCATCGCATTGCGGAGAATCGTGGAAGATACAGCACGATGAATTTAAAACCAGCCTTCCAGACCGTTGCCCAGAGTAAATCTTCAACATTAGGAGTTTCCAAGGTTTGTCTGGAGGCGGGTAGAGTCGGTAAACTGTATCTGCAACGGCAAGGTGAAGCAATTCCGTCCCTACCAACACCGATTTTGTACCCTGTGGTTTCGTTGATGACCGGTTCCACGCCGCGCGGCGGGGGGCTGTGGAAGTACATACTTCGAGATTTCATGAAGCGGGACGTACCCCTTTTTTCCCAAGTCCTGCACTTTCTGGATTTCCCTGTCAACGGTAAGAGATTGAAGAAATGGCGGAGTAAAACCGTTCGTGAGTGGTACAGCAAGATCAATGGACCATACGAAGCACCGCTCGTGCTTGATTCCGGAGGATTCAAACTACTGTACAACACGGGGCTAGACCTCTCAGAGTTCGGCATCAACGCGGAAACGGAAGCGGACGATATACTCGCACTTCAGATTGACATGGGTGCAGAAGTGATCGCATCCCTGGATTACCCGCTTCCGCCTGGGTTGGTTCGCGCAGAGGCAGAAAAGCGGATGAACCGCAGTCTGCAAAATGCGATTAGGGTCGCGGAAAGAATCGCTGATTACCAAAATCCGCCGTTTCTATACATCTGTTGTCATGGACAGACCCAAGCCGACATTGAAGAGTACGTCCGCAAGATTTTTGACCGTCTCCAAGGCGTTCTGCCAGCGTTTGGACTCGCGGTCGGTTCTCTTGTGCCTCTGCGGGGAAAACGGGACCCGGAAGTTTTAGATCGGATATTTGGAGCAATCAAAGGCATCCCGGCAACGGAGCGATTTCGGACGCCGATTCACGCTTTGGGAGTTTCAGGCGAACTTATGCCTATGCTCGCTTACATGGGGATTGATAGCTTCGACAGTTCAAGCTACATACAAGCGGCCCGCGGTCTCAACTATTCGCATCCCGAAACGCGGCGGAAGCAGAAGATAATGGAACTGGATGAAACCTCCTGTACCTGCCGCATCTGCCGCGATGTCCCGCTTGGTGAGATACATCTTGCCCTATCGGAAGAAGCACGTTATAGAAAGACTTCAACGGGGAAGTACAAAAGCGAATACTATGCCGCTATCGCATTACACAACTTTGAAATGGAAGTCGCCCTGCTTTCTCGAATGAAGGAAGCCATCGAGAGCGGGGACTCGCTCGAAGCGTTAGTTCGTCACGCACAAGTGAACCGAGGAATCAATGCTGCGGTAGGATGGTTGCTTGAGAATGATGAAAAATTTGCACGCAGGATGGCGAAAACTGTTTTTTACGTAACTGATTCCAATGGGAAAGTCGCGCGTCGGACTGAACGCAAAGCAGGTCAGCGATACCGCATCGGGGAATCCTTGAGAGCGGAAGCAAATGGGGAGGTGTCGCTGTCAATTTCGCTTGATTTTACCCCCGATTCCTTTTCTATTCCGGAAGACTACGCGCCCCCTGAGGGCAAAAGTGTTTTCTTGGCTATCCCCTGTGCCGGGAAAAAACCGTATTCACTATCGCGTACACACTCCATCGTCACTACAAAGCTCCAGACAGCCTTCGGGGAAGCGGAGACGCTGATTCATAGAGTTACGCTGTCGGGACTTTACGGACCGGTGCCGGAAGAATTTGAATCTGAAGAAGCGGTGCTCCGCTACGATTTTCAGTTATCCCCTAGAAATACCGCGCAGATACAACTCGGCGCAGATCGGCTCTGCGTCTATTTGGACAAGTATGCCGAGCATTACAAGTTGATTGTCGGGTATGCGACAAGCCGGGCTTATCGCAAAGTGTTCGAGCTTACTCAAGCGCACCGATCGGATTTTGTTTTGCTGCCGACGAAACCGAAACAGAAGCGGCTCACGGAGTTTTTCCGACACGTGCATCTTGATGAACTCATTGAAGTTTTGTCAACTGTAGCGGAACCGCTGGATAGAGAATAGGTTGATATGTACCAATACCGAATGGCGAAAGCTGACTATTTGAAGCGAATCGTCGAAATTGAAGTACGCTCGCAAATGGAACCCCATCAATCTGTTGAAGAGAAATACCAAACCGACTTCGACGCTCGCTGCCAATGGTGGAGTGATTACATGAATCGCGCCAAATACATCGAAAAGATTAGTGTTCATCGGGTGATTTTTGTTGCCATGATTAAGCTGAATATTGTCGGATACATCGCCGGCCATCTGTCTTCTCATCCTAATCCACAAGGTGAAATTCAGTCAATGCACGTATTGAAGCCGCAGTGGGGAAAAGGGGCGGAGGTAAACCTGCTTAGAATTCTGGCAAAATGGTTCAAGAGTCGGGGTGTCGCGTCCGTCTGTGTGAATGTGGATGAGCATAACCCTTACAAAAAGTTCTACACCCAACACGGTGCTTTGGCTCTGAATGACTCGCTTTATCGGTGGGATGACATCGGCAAGGTGACAGAAGAGTCGTAACGCCCACTACAAGATAATGAGTAATTCGTGGTTAATCTCCCAAAAAGCCGATTTAAGTTTCTTTTTCTTTCCCTTAGTCGCTATTTGGGCGGTGATATTCCTGTTGCCGTCTTCCGTGCTTGACCACGATTTGCCCTTGTGGGCATGGGCAGTCTTCATCCTTGGATTTGATGTGAGCCACGTTTGGAGCACACTGTTCCGAACATATACCGATAAAGATGAGACGGAGCGGTTGGGAAGAAAGGCGTGGTCAATTCCGCTCATCTCCTTTCTTGCAGTTTTCGTCGTATGTCTTTTTTCTGTCCACCTATTTTGGCGGCTACTGGCATATCTCGCCGTCTCCCATTTCGCGAAGCAGCAGTTCGGCTTTCTGGCGCTTTACCGAATCAGACAGGGGAGAATCAGAAAACGCATCCCGGACAAATTCGTAATTTACCTAGCAGTTCTTTATCCAGTCATCTACTGGCATGTGGCTCAAGACAGAGCATTTGAATGGTTTGTATCCGGCGATTTTGTTTTCCTTAAGCATATTCAACTACCGCATCAAAAGCTAGTTGTTACGAATGTGTTGTATTGGGCGGTGTTGACAGGTTGGTTAATAGAGGAGTGCGTCACCTCTGTCAAACAGGTCGGCAAGATAGCTTACGGCAAAATCGCTTGGATATTGGTTACCGCGTTCAACTGGTATTTCGGGATTGTGTATTTTAACTCCGATATTGTGTTCTCCGTTACCAACGTAGTTGCGCACGGTCTACCCTACATGGTATTGGTTGTCTGGTATAAGCTGAGGAAAAACGCAAGTTTGAATCGGTCTGTTCCAATACTCCAAATGATTGCGACCATTGTATTTGGTGCAATTATATTGGCATATATTGAGGAATTTGGCTGGGATATGCTGCTGTTTAGAGAGAAAGGCGAACTATTCCCTGCTTATTTCATCGGCATCTTTGAGGGTTCACTGGTGGCCGCTCTTGCGTACGCGCTATTGGCTTTGCCACAGATTACGCATTACATTCTTGATGGAATTATCTGGAAAAACAGTGCATCAAATCCCCACGTGAAACAAATGCTATAGTCCAGTACCACGATAGAGAAGCACATGGTAGCTAGAGGCGTTTCCAAGCCGAAAGGAAAAAACTAATTATGGAATTGTACTTGATTCGTCACGGTCAGTCGACCAACAACCGTGGAGACGCGCGCATTCCCGAGACACCGTTGACAGAGATCGGCAAGCAGCAAGCGGACAGAGCTGGACGAACGTTAAGGGACTTGGGTATCACACGCCTTTATTGCAGTGCTATGCTCCGTGCGGTGCAGACTGCCGCAATTGTCGGTGAACATTTGGAGCTCGCGCCGCATGTTTTTGTCGGAATCCACGAGTTGGGTGGCATTTGGGAAGATCGTGATGATAGTGGTATGATACCACTGCCTGGGATGACACGCTCTCAGTTACGCGATATTTGTCCTTCAGTGGTATTACCTAATGACGTGACGGATGAAGGATGGTGGTTTCCATCGTGTGATTCCGATGGACGGGCGCCAGCGTTGGACGATGCCCGGATACTGCAATTGGTAATCAAGAATTGTCTTGAATTCATCGCGCATCTGGATCAACACCACGTCGGTGAGGATGAGAAGATTGGGGCAATCACTCACGGAGGTTCCGGATCAATTCTGCTCGGAACCTTGCTTGAGACGCCGCTGCCACATATATCCTTAAACCGTTTCCCACACAACAACACCGGGATCTCGAAAATCAGAAGAACTCACGACGAAACTCAGTTTCTTTTTCTAAACCGGACCAGCCATCTACTGGAAGAGGGTGTGTCCAATCCGGAAGCCAACTCTCCATTGCTAACATAGTGATACATTCGATAAATCGGTGAAGGAGAAGGGTGCGCTAAGTGAATCGCAATCGCATAATCAATGTTGGATATCTCATTATCGTGGGAGGTATGTTCGCGTTCAAGGAATTTCTTGGCGGGGAAGTGTACCGCTCAGTGCTGACCGCCATATCATTTGTATTATTTGGAGTGCTAGCGTTCTTTTACGACGATGTACAATCGTGGATTAAACCTTTCGTCCTAACCTTGCCCTTACTCGTGCTAGGTGCTTCGGTTTATCGGGATTTCAGAGACGGTGATGTTTCCATAGCCATGTTAGGAATAGCGGTGATTGCGGGTGGTGCGCTCGTATTCTTCCAGTCTCGGCCGCTGGCAGTAATAAAGGCACTATTTCTCATTAACTTAGGAGGTTTATTCGCATATAGGCAATACTTTGACGGGTCTGTCGAAAGCCTGATTCGCATGGGCATTCTGTTTGTCTTTTTCTTCGTTTTGTTCTTCTATGAGAGTATCCCGCTGTGGATTAGGCCATTCGTAATGCTTTTACCCATAAACCTCCTTGGACTGTCAGCCTATAGAGACTATCGCATCGGAAATACACCCCACGTCATTTTAGACATTGTGTTGATTGCCGCAGGAGCCCTGATGTTGGCCCAAGACACGCGACTGGCAAAGGGGAAATTGCAATTCTCATTCAGTCTAATCCCACTCTTCGCTTTTAGTGTTTTCCTCCTCTGCGATCTACTACTTCTTCGTTGAAAGAGTCTTCCTGAACTAGGATAAGCAGCAGTCCTTCTGTTTTAATACCATTTCTCTGAAATTCAGATGCACTGAACACGTGGTTCAAGTAAAGACACTCGTGCAGAGTGTTGGGACAACAAAAATTTGACCACTAGACGGGATAGTGCTATCGGAGACGGTCGTGAATAAACGAAAATCAGTGTATCTTGCAAATCCCTACGGTTTCTCGGAACAACAGCGGTGCACATTGCTCCCAGCCCTGATTGAGGCATTGGAAGCAATCGGCTTGGAAGTATGGGAGCCATTCGCGCGGAACAACAATGAAGATACCTCGGTGTCCGGTTGGGCGTACCGAATCGGGCAGGCGGACAAGCGCGATGTGGTAGAGACGGATGCGATTTTCGCTGTTGTAAACGGTGTTCCGCCCGATGAGGGGGTTATGGTGGAATTGGGGATTGCGATCGCGCTTGGGAAACCCACGTTCCTGTTTCGAGACGACTTTCGACGCGCCGCCGATTCTGACGAATACCCGCTTAACCTGATGGTTTTCGCCGGACTGCCTCGTCTCGGATGGGAGCGATACTACTTCAAATCAATAACTGAGATTTCATCTCCCGAAAAAGCACTCGTATCTTGGGCGCAGGAGTAATCCATACCTAAATTGAATTGCAATTAAACAAATTGGAGGCATCATGAAACAGATTAGCGGTGGAATAACGGCTGTTCCCGGTATCCGAGCATCGGGCGTGCACGGCGGCTTAAAGCCGGATGAGCAGAAGGATGTTGCGTTGATAGTTGCAGATGCACCGGCTGTAGCTGCGGGAGTATTTACACGAAATCGTGTATGCGCTGCAACCGTTCTGCTTTCCCGCGAACACTTGAACAACCCGGTCGCCCAAGCAATCATCGTCAACAGCGGTAATGCAAATGCTTGCACCGGAGATCAGGGATTGGACAATGCTCGAAAAATGGCAGCCTTGGTCGGCGAGCAACTCAACGTAGAACCGGAAAACGTATTGGTTTCTTCAACGGGCGTGATCGGTGTACAATTGTCAATGGATGCAATCGAAAAAGGCATTCAGAGGGCTGCCGCTACGTTGCGTAATGATGGCGGACACGATGCGGCACAAGCCATTATGACCACAGACACCGTGCCGAAAGAGGTCGCGGTGGAAGTTGAAGTCGGTGGACAGACGGTGCGGATCGCCGGAATGACAAAAGGGGCGGGGATGATTGCACCGAACATGGCAACTATGCTTGCATTTCTGGCGACGGATACGAAGATTTCTGGAGCGCCGCTACAGGAAGCTCTTCGGAGGTCCGTCGACATGTCGTTCAACCGCGTAACGGTTGACACCGACAGCAGCACCAACGATACAGTACAGATTTTGGCGACCGGCGCGGCAGGCAATCCTGAAATCTCCGATGCATCTGGAGATAGCTACGACGCATTTTGCACAGGGCTTGAGTTTGTCTGCATCGAGTTGGCGAAGAAGATTGCGCAGGACGGTGAAGGCGCCACAAAAATGATCGAAGTAGCGGTCAAGAATGCGAAGAATGAATCTGAAGCAGAATTAGCGGCGCGAGCCATCGCCGAATCCCCGCTTGTAAAAACTGCCGTTTTCGGTAGGGATGCCAACTGGGGACGAATCATGATGGCGGTCGGAAAATCTGAAGCTCGGTTCGATCCCTACGAAGTGGATATTTGGCTGGGTGACTACCAACTGGTGAAGAAAGGAATGGACTCCGGTTTTGATGAGGAGAAGGCGGTACAACTTTTCTCTGAGGACACCGTGGTAATCACTGTAAATCTAAACGCCGGCGATGCAGACGCGACGATGTGGACCTGCGACTATTCCTACGATTATATCAAGATAAACGCGGATTATCGGACATGAAAACGCGACGAAGGGCGACTGCTTCGTGCCCCTTCAGTACGAAGGGGCACAGCCATTACGCAAATAACTCATGTTAAGAGGATTTGAAACTGCCCCGGAAACGTATTTGCAGGTTAGATTTCTTCAAGAATATTGGATTCTCTTGCGATGTCTCTTAACGTGAGACTTTTCACATCAATCTTCGAATGCTGCATCAAATGCGACATCGGACGGTTCGAAGTCATATGCTTTGACCGCAGCACATGATTCGCGTGCACCGTGCTCGCGGTCCATGCCGCTGTCCTCCCACTCAATCGACAGGGGCCCATCGTGCCCGATGCGGTTCAACGCTCGGATAATCTCCTCAAAGTCGATATTCCCGCGACCGATTGAACGGAAATCCCAATAGCGCTGACCATCCCCGAATTCCAAGTGTCCGCCGAACACACCGGAGAGACGCGGGGTGGATGACCACCACACATCCTTCATGTGCACATGGTAGATGCGGCTGCCGAGACGCTCGATGAACGCCACATAATCAACCCCCTGATATCCGAGGTGGCTGGGATCGTAGTTGAAACCGAAGGTCTCGCGCCCGTCAAGCGCTTCGACCGCGCGTTCGGCAGTCACAATGTCGAAAGCGATTTCGGTCGGATGAACCTCAAGACCAAACTTGACACCTACTTCGTCGAACACATCAAGAATTGGATTCCAGCGATTGGCGAAATCCTCGTAGCCCGCATCGATTTGGGCGGGATCGTTCGGCGGGAAGGAATAAAGCAGGTGCCAGATGCTGCTGCCCGTAAATCCGTTAACCACGCTCACTCCCAGTTTTGCCGCCGCGCGGGCAGTCGCCTTCATTTCATCGGCGGCGCGTTGACGAACACCCTCCGGGTCGCCATCGCCCCATATATTTGGGGCGACAATGGCTTGATGCCGGCTGTCGATATTGTCGCAGACCGTCTGGCCCACAAGATGGTTACTGATTGACCAAACTTTAAGTCCGTACTTGGCTAGAAGGTCGTGTTTCCCCTGACAGTAATCGGGGTCGTCCAAGGCTTTATCTACCTCGAAATGGTCGCCCCAGCAAGCCAACTCCAGGCCGTCAAACCCCCAGCCGCTTGCTTTCTGCGCTAGCTCTTCCAGTGTCATGTCCGCCCACTGTCCGGTGAACAGTGTAACAGGTCTTGCCATCTTGATGCCTCCTTCGAATCAATTATATGTTATCCAATACGGATAAATCGTCTCCACAATTATTGCATACTCGGCACGATTTGGGTAGTGCGCGTCCGACAGTGCTGAATTGCGCGCTAAACGGGCGCCGTATAACTTGCGTCAATCCAGGCGCGTTTTGTACCGCTTTCGACCGCTTTATGTATGAAATGAACACCTCGTGCTCCGTCCTGCACCGTCGGAAAGTCGGTGTCGAATTCGCCCGGTTCCTCGCAGGAAATCTTTGCCGCCATGGTGCGTGTAGCATTGACGTAGATATTCGCGAACGCCTCTATGAATCCTTCTGGATGGCCAAACGGAAGACGGGAGTTGTGTTGCGTGATTTCGGCGACATAGTCATTTCCTCGTTTGTAAACCTGTTCGGGGCCATCCGGAAAACGAACGTAGAGGTAGTTCGGATTTTCCTGATGCCAATCCAGTGAGGCGTCGGTTCCGTAAATGCGAATGCGAAGGTTGTTTTCCTCTCCCACTGACACCTGCGATGCGTACAGGATTCCTCTCGCGCCATCTTCGTAACCCACTAAGACATTGCCATCGTCTTCCAATTTTCGTCCCGGTACAAACGTTGTCAGGTCGGCGCAGATTTCCTCTATTCCCAAACCGGTAATGTAGTGCGCGAGGTTCTCCGCGTGGGAACCGATGTCGCCAATACAGGAAGACACACCCGATCGGTTCGGATCTGTCCGCCAGACGGCTTGTTTGGCGCCTTCCCCTTCCAAGAGTGTTGCTAGCCATCCCTGCGGGTATTCGACCACAATTTTTCGAACTGTTCCGAGCTGCCCGCCTCGAACGAGTTCTCGTGCCTGCTTGACCATCGGGTAGCCGGTGTAATTATGCGTTAGTGCGAAGACGGCGTCATGTTGCGCCACCAGCCGGCATAATTCCTCTGCGTCCTCTACTGTCGTCGTCATTGGTTTGTCGCAAATGACGTGGAATCCGGCTTCGAGGAAATTCTTCGCCGCATCAAAATGTACGTTATTCGGCGTGACGATAGACACGAAGTCAATTCGATCGCCTTCGGGTAATTGGCTTTCCTTCTCCGCCATCTCCTGGTATGACCCGTACACACGGCCCGCGTCTAGCAAAAGCTCTTCGCCCTGTTGGCGTGATTTGTCCGCAGATGAGGAGAACGCGCCCGCGACCAGCTCAATCTCGCCGTCAAGTGCCGCCGCTTGTCGATGGACAGCACCAATAAACGCGTCCGGACCACCCCCTACCATCCCGTAACGTATTTTTCTTCCGAGTGGCATATTGGTATCTCCTTCAATGTTATGTATGTCAACAATCGTGTTGACCAAATTATTTCGAGACTGTTTTTGTTTGTCCGATCTAGGCAACAAATCACTGCACCCAAAACACCGGTGCAGTATAGCACGGAGGTGGGTTGTTGTCAATCACATAAACCACCTGAAGGGTGAAGGTCCCTGTAGGAGCGACCTCCCGGTCGCGATTGCATTGTAAGGTGCGATCAACCGATACCATTCCGATAAACCGATCTCCGCACTGCAGCGCAGTGCCATGTCAATAGAAACACGATGCGTTCATCCTAGCACTCCAGCGGAGATCAAGCGACTGGATAAGGAGTGCGATAGAAATCCCCAATGCGAATCATACGGCGCGATAGAGATCTTCCGCACACCAGCCTTCCTATGCAGTTGTACGAACGGCCTACCGGTCGTGATTTCCCAGCTTCATCTGTCTTGGGCTTGCATTTCCGCGTGTTTTGTGACATATTTATACTCACGTCCATAGGTAAGGACGCATCAACTAACCACGACAAGACAATGCGACTGGATATGACATAACTGTTCCGTACGTAACAAGGCGAAACTTTGCGACATGCCACGCCGAATCAAGTCGCAACTACACAAAACACGTCTAATTTGCATGGAAGCACAGAAGGCGCGTTGGGTATTCTTACCTGTCGCGCCTTTTGTGTTTGCATTGACTCGGTGGCTAACAATATGTATGATTGCCTTGCACACTCCTGAGAACGGTAACGGTTTGGAATAGACAATGAATAACGAGACAATATTCACCGTCAAAAAGAAACATCTTGACCTACTAGACGAGGACACAGCAGTTGAGTTCTTTAGCAAACTGCTATGGGCTGAAGCGAACAGACTTGGTCCAGGAACCTGCAAGATTAATGTGCCGAGCCAAACCAAAATCCCTGATGGTGGAATTGATGCTACCGTTGACGCAGACCGACTTGCGAAACAAAGCGATATAATTGCCCCTGGCAAAAACGGTTACCAAATCCGATCAGGAACTGCCTTTAAGCCGTGGCGGGATGGGGATATTCGGAAAGAACTCTTTAAGAAAGGAAGTCCTAAAACCCCTGAAAAAGAGAACTTAAGAGAAAGCATCAAGGATTGCCTTGATGAATGTGGTATTTACGTTTTAGTTTGCACTGGAATTGATTGTCTTGTTCCTCCCAACCGGAAAAAGGCCTCCAAACTCATTAAAGATTACCTAGAAACGTGTGGTTATCCAAAGGCGAAGGTTGAGGTGTGGAGCCAAAACACCCTCCGTTGCTTTCTTGAGTCGTTCCCATCACTGTCTTTGTGGGTCAATGGACGCAATAGCGCAAAGTTTCAAACGCATGACAGTTGGTCGCGAGATGCGAGCATGCAACGTCCATTTGTTCATGGAGAATCTCAGGATGAATTGATTGAAAATCTTCGGAGTGGTTTACGGCGCGCCGATAATAAGGATCCTATGTTAGTGTCCGGGCGGCCCGGCATCGGCAAGACCAGGCTTGTTTTGGAAGCAACAAACGCCACAGACCTAGCGCCTCTAGTGATTTACGCCCCAGCTGATCAATTCCTTCATGACAAATTTCTAATGGATGAACTTTGCAACGATGAAAACGACTTTTCCGCGATTGTGGTAATTGATGATTGCAATCTCCATAGCCGATCAGAAATTTTGGATAAACTGAAGTATCGTGGTCCGAAAATCAAACTCATTACCATCTATAATAACCACGAAGAAGCTGCAGGAGATATTACGCCCTATGTTCCCCAACCTCTAGGCGAGGACCAGATTCGCAGCATCATCGAGCAACATACGAACGTCTCCGACAACGAAGACAGACGATGGGTTGAGCTCTGCAGTGGATCGCCGAGAGTCGCTCATGTCGTTGGTTGGAATCGGGCAAATTATCCAAGGGATGTACTCGCCTCTCTGAGCACCGTCAATATCTGGGAGGGCTATATTGTCTCAGTTGACGATCCAAGTCAGGAAAGAACGGAACAACGCAGACGAATACTCCGATACATGGCACTGTTTAAGCAATTCGGTTTTGAAGACCCTGTTGGCGAAGAAGCCAAAGCCGTTTCCAAAAAGATTGAGGAGGCGGATCCCCAGATTACGTGGACGATATTTCAGGAAATCGTTGATAACCTTAAGAAACGTAAAATCCTTGACGGAGATTATACACTTGCCATCACGCCGAAAGCCCTTCAGATTAAGTTATGGATAGAATGGTGGGATATCTATGGCAGGACGTTTGACCTAGATGAATTTATTCAAAACTTTCCCTGCGATTCAAAATTGGTCGAGTGGTTCTATGAGATGTTTTCGTACGCATCTGAGTCTGGAGTGGCATTAAGCGCTGTGAAGGATCTTCTTGGCCCAGACGGTCCATTCCAACAAAGAAAATATCTGCAGACAAACCTCGGAAGTAGCTTTTTCTTGGCACTGACTGAAGCAGCCCCGGAATCCGCTCTAGAATGTCTTAAGAAAACGGTTGAGACATGGGATGGAGAAACCCTATCGCAATTCGTTGGATGTACTTGCGTAGTATTGGCACTTGAAAAGATTGCTGTGTGGAACCGCCTGTTTACAGATGCTGCGGAATTACTCCTTGCGCTTGGTGACAGTAGTTTTGCTGGACTCTTTTCGCCGGCACCTGGAGGCGTGGCACCGACGGAAGCGTCTCCGAAAGAACGGTTTCCTATCTTGGAGGGCGCGTTTGAATCGGAATCAAAAGCAAAACGTGTTTTGGCATTGAAGGCGAGTGATGTGGCTTTAGAATCAAGCTATTTCTCGCGATTTGGGAATCCAGAATATCAAGGCTTACGTCAGAAACCCAAACTATGGACGCCTAAAACGGAGGGCGAATTTCGGGAGGCACTTCGCCGAGTATGGAAATTACTAGATAGACAGCTAGCGCGTTTGCCCAACGATGAATGTAAAAAAGGCGCGGCAATTCTGCTAAAACGTGCGCGCGAGATGGTGAGAATCCCAAATCTGGCCAAGATGGTTGTGGAAACGGTCGCTACAATTGCAAAAGAAGAATATGTAAATAAAAAACACGTTATTGGGACCATTAACCAAATCCTACACTACGATGGCGACAATATACCTGCGGAAACCCGAGGACTATGGGAGCAACTCATGGGCCAATTGGTTACACCTGACTTTCATTCCATGATGAGACGGTACGTTGGTATGGAATTGCTTGAAGACCTCCAACTTGGCGACGACCAAAATTACGTAGATCAGGCGCAACTTCAGATTGAAAAGCTCGCCCAACAAGCCATTAGCAATCCATCACGCTTGCAATCGGAACTGGCTTGGCTTGTCACAAGCGAGGCCAAGAAGGGATACAATTTCGGGTATGAACTTGGGAAACGAGACAACGGCTTTTCCTTGCTGCTGACGCTTCTTAAAGCCCAACGAAACGCGGATGACAATGCAAGTACAGCTTTTCTGGGCGGTTATTTCCGTGCGCTCTTTGAATCGGACGCTGACCGGCGAGAAGCACAACTTGAAGCGATGATTGATGATACCAAACTAAAACCGCTGATTCCAGCATTGACTTCCCGGTCGGGCCTTACAGATGAGGCGGGATTGCGTCTTCTCCGCCTCGCAAGAGATGGTACCATGGGTATAAATGACTTCAAAACCTTCACCTATGGCAAAGCCGTTGACGGTTTGTCTAGTGAAATCGTCACGACGTGGGTTGAATTTCTACTAGGCGTCAACGACCAAGCAGGTGCATCAATTGCACTGAACCTTTACCACTGCTACTATATCTTCCAGAAACCAGAACGGGATTTACCACTTGATGTGACATTCCGATTGCTTCGTCATCAATCCCTGTTTGAAGGATTAGACGGGTATCAATTCGATTCTACCATGACCGCTTATTATTGGACAGAGATAGCCAAAGTCTTCCCGCACCTTGATTCCGAAAAGGAATTGGAACTTTCGGAGTTAATGCTTTCCCATTTTGGCGAGGACGGTTCAATTGTTGGCCCTTACTCGCGAACATGCTCGGTGCTTGATGAATTGACGCAACAGTATCCCGCTGAGGTCTGGAAGCAGGTTAGTGGACTCTTACAGAGCCAAGGGCATTCTTCAAGGACCATTGCTCTAGAAAAATGGCTCGGAGAAGGAGCCTCCTGGGGACGAGAAGAATCTAAACCTGCCCTGCTACGAATCCCGTACAAAATAATCTGGGAGTGGATTGACGAGGATATAGAAAAACGTGCGTGGTATTTCGCTTATAGGCTGGTTCCTATAACCCATTCATCGGAGGAATGGATGATTTCTATGGTAAGATCGTTCCTCATCCGCTACGGCAGTCGCAAGGAGGTAAGAAGCGGTCTTATGAGTAACTATTTGTCTGGAGTATCGTTTGGCCCTGCCAGCTCGCACTTACAAGCAAAAAAAGAGAAGCTGCTTCAGATAAGGGACATTGAAGATGAAGATGGCGATAATGTCAGGCGTTGGGTTGATGAATTTGTGGCGGAACTGGAAGGGGGAATTGGACGGGAAACGATGCGTGAGGAGAGAGAACATTAATCGACCATAATCTCAAGGAAAACCCCATGGCAAACTATCAAGAACTCGCAAATCTCGTATGGAACGTAGCCGACGATGTCCTCCAAGGCTTATTCAAACCCCACGAATACGGCGACATCACCCTCCCGTTCCTCGTCCTGCGCCGTCTGGACTGCATCCTAACGGAAGACGACCGAAAAGACAAAGCCATTGACGTCCACAACCGCTTCAAAGATGGCGTCCCCGAAGAATCCCTGCCCCGGATTATTCTGAACGAGACGAAATCCAGTTTCTACAACACCTCCCGCTACGACCTCCCCCGACTAAAAGCCGACCCCAACAACATCCGCCTCAACTTCACCAACTACCTCAACGGCTTCACCAAGGATGTGCGGGACATCATCGAAAACTTCAACCTCGATCAGTTCATTGACCGGCTTTACAACGCAACCTATGATTCTTTCCAACCGTGGACGGATGGCTCAGCGCACCATAACGTCCGCAAGATTTCCATAGCGTTTCTGATGCCCGATTCTGGAATGCTCTGCAACGAAGTTACTTCCTCGGAGACAGACTGTGCTTTATGAATCTCAAACATGTACGACACCACAGCGTCAATCTCCTGTCGCACAGGATCTATGGCTGCATCCTTGGCCGGACGCAATGATTGGTTAGACAGAACGTCAAATCGCGCCGCTGCCATTTCGAGGATCGCGTCCGACAGTCTGTCTAGGCGCGGGCACGGGATCTTCCTCAAAGCCCCAATCTGCGTCGTCGACCGCCCATTTTGCGTCCGTTGACCCTGTGTCCAGTGTACGATCATTCCAAGCGTCGAGTTCCACCACAGCGCAAACGCCTTCCGCACTCGGACATCCTCATGTATGAGAGCAGTCCATGCCCGTCCGCCAAGCGCGGGGTGCGCGGTCGACGCAGACAATAGCGCCTGGCTCGTCCACCTAAGATTGCGGGCGTAAAACAATGTGCTGACATACAATCTCATCTGTTCGCCCTGCTCCGTCGACCCCACCCCGGGTGGTGCCAATCCCTTGTGGGTCGGTAATACTCGCAGCGAGCGCTGCGTTTTGGAGGATGCTTCCCACAAAGCTCGATCTACTCCAATCGCATCGGTCTCGCTCGTTACCGGATGAAATTCAAATGCACCTATCGGCTCATTCCCCTTCGGATGTCCGATTAAGTGGTGCGTTGGTCCCACATGAAAGATGTCTTCAATGGTCCCCATCTCCAATCCCAAAGGAATTGGTGTCCCCGCAATATGATCGAGCGTCCCCCGTGTAAGCGCATCGGCGGCCAGTGCCAACCCTCCATGGATTACACCAACCATGTTCCACGGCAATCCTTCACCATTCGCATACATCACTGTGATGCACCCAATTTCGCTGTTACCGACGGTAATTGGGTGTGTCATGTTGGTCGCGGTGCACTGCGCCTTCGCTTGCTCAATTGCCCTCGTCACTTCTCTCGCCTCGCCGTTCCGAGTGCACGGTTCATAAAGTGTCACACAATGCAGCAAAGCACGATCCTTCTTTTGAGGATGCTTGCGCCGCGTTGCAACTAGCAACATCTCCTCCATCCCAGTGTCTGCCGAAAAACTTGCCTGTTTGAGCGAAGCCCCGCTTGCCGTCGCAATCAGAACAATATCCGTGAATTCCGCTTCGACCATTCGCCGCGTTTCCGTCCATGTATCGGCGAAAGCGCATGTGAGGGGTAATACAAACCCAATTCGCCCTGTTCCTGCCTTGACCTTATGCTTGGCTAGCACAAGAAATGACGCAGCCATCCCAGCTCGCAGCCGCGCGGGTTTGTCGTTCACTAGGACGCCCCATCGTTTCTGACAGCGCTTCCGATCCTCTTCAGTCAAACCCTTCAAATCAAAAGCGCTCTGGCCGCCGCGTGTCCTAGAATACGGCGGATTCATAAGAATCCAGTCCACGCTGCCGTGACGTACTTCCACGCTTGACGCCTCGTGTTGGACCCCACCAGCCCTACCGAGACTTTGCCCGAACAAATCTTCTGTAAACGTAGCCTCTAGATATTCGAGCGCACCAGTCAGTGCTGTCCTACCACCAACCTTTACCCAGCCAATCTGCGTTTCACCGTAACTTTCCCCTTTCCCTATATTAGCGAGACTTGAGGAAGTCAGGTGCGCTGCAATCGGACTAATGTCAGTGCCCCTTAACCCGTGTTCCATCGCGCCGCAATGTAGTTCCGCGACAGAGTCCTCCGTTCCTCCGGCCCATTCATGCAGAGTTTGTACGCGCAAATAGCCTTCCCTTAAAAGCGTACCCGTACCGCAGGCCAAATCCGCGATAATCGACCGGCGCAGCAAGTCTGACCGGCCCCACTCCGACTCTAGTTTGTCCGATTGCCGAATCGTTAGACTCGCAAGCAACTCCGCTGTCGCCGGCTGCGTATAGAACGCCGCGCTCTCCTTCCGATCTGAAGCAAGCTTAGGAAATAACTCCGCCCCCACGTTTATGTGTTGCCCCAAATCCGCATCCTCAATCATACCCACCGCTTCAATCAACCGTTTGAGAGCTTCGGTCGTTCCGGCACGATGAAAGTCACCGCAAACTGCTAGCGCATTGACAGCTGGCTCAAAAATCGACCGCCAGTTGATTTCGATTATTCGCCGCCACGTTTCGACTTGCTCGAATGGATTAGGAGTGACACCGGATACCGTCCGAACCGGTGGAATGTCATTAACTCCCTGAACTTGCAGCCGTTGCTGGATCAATAGCGCGTTTAACCAGAGTACCATAGTAGTCTGTAATCCCTCCAATGGAGAGTTTTGCCCCACTTGTCCCGCAATTTTCCGTTGCGCGTTCTCGTGGAGAGTCGATTTCAGCGTTTCCGCAGCTTGTTTCACTAACTGAGCTACCTCTGCTGCGCGGGCCTCCACCACTTCATTAGGCATCGCGGCGGCGGCGATCAGTCGCCTAGCATCATGAACCGTGCCTTGAATGAACCCTTTAGCTGGCCACCGACGTGTAGTTCCGTCACTCAACCCGCTTTGGTGCAGTGCATACGCAATCTGCTGCAATCCGTCCTTTAACTTCGCGTATACGGAATCTGCAGAAAGTTCTCGATATTCCTCAGGAATGTGGACCGCCAGAACCGCCAGCAGCGGTCTGCCTCCTCGTGTCGTTTTCTGACCTAGCCTGTCCTGAGCATCCCTATCGGCATCTGCCGCATTGAATGATGCCTCAATTGCTGCGGCTGGCATCTGCGGGTCATCGATCAAGATATCCGCTCGACCGGAACTCAGAGTACCCGTCCGTTCTGCCAGAATGTATTCATCAGAATGGCCGAGCCAGCGAGCCTCTGTTTCCGCCAACACCTTGCCAAACTCAATGTTGAACGTGTGTTCGTGGAGTTTCCCTTTCGATTGCTTAACTAAGTACAGTTGTTCCGTTTCTGGCATTGACTTGTCTCTCTCAAGTAGAATTCAGTAAAGCGTGAATTAAGCCGAGGTGTGCGGCGAATTGATTCTGTAGGCCTGTTCCGTTCGTTTACCACGGTCGCATCGCACGTATCCCAACCCAGATATACCACCATTCACCGCTCGGTTATAAGCTCTCTCCATCATTTCATGAATCGTCATCACTGTCAAGTATTAGCGCTACAGTGTCGAACTGTGCAAATCTAGAAAGTACCCGCTTTTAGACCACCTTCGCTTCCTTAAGGTATAATTGCAAACCGGCGTTACTTGACAAAAGCAGCCAATCATGGTATTGTATAAGGGAAAGGAGGTGAGAAAAATGGCCGAAAACACGGACGAAGAAAAATGGGAAAAGGTTTTCATGATTGTTGGAGCACAATCTTCTGAAGGAAGGCACAAGATAGAGATATTTGAGCCATCTGGGAAACCGATTAGCCAAGGTAAACTGAGCAACAGAAGAGTTGAGAGTGGGATTAACAACTACAGCGACAGAACACAATATTATGCTGTTATTGATTTCCCAAAGGTTCAAGAATAGTGAACAATACTGGCGGGGGGTACCGCCCCCCGCCTAAATTCAAATTGTCAAGCAAAAACGCATAACACAAGGCAGGTATACCCTACTCTACTAATTGCAAATTCTTTAAATATTGCCAATATAATCACTGGAGGACTGCATATGAGGAAAGTCGTAATTAAGATGTTAGCACTGTTCGTGCTATTGAGTGGTGTGGCGCAAGCCAGTGAAATCATCGCCTTTACGAGCACGCGCGATGGGAATTCGGAAATCTATGTCATGGATGCTGATGGAGCCAGTCCGATTAACTTGACAAACAGTCATGCTGATGATTGGGAGCCAGCTTGGTCACCTGCCGGCAAACAGATTGCCTTCCATACCAGTCGGGATGGGAATGCTGAAATCTACGTCATGGGTGCTGATGGAGACAATCCAATTAACTTGACAAACAATCCTGCGGATGACTGGGAGTTAGCGTGGTCACCCGACGGCGAACAGATTGCCTTCCACACCAGTCGGGATGGGAACGCTGAAATCTACGTCATGGATGCTGATGGAGACAATCCAATTAACTTGACAAACAGTCCCGCGGATGAATGGAAACTAGCTTGGTCACCCGATGGCGCACAGATTGCCTTTAACACCAGTCGGGATGGGAACGCTGAAATCTATCTCATGGATGCTGATGGAAACAATCCAATTAACTTGACAAACAATCCTGCGGATGACTGGGAGCTAGCGTGGTCACCCGACGGCAAACAGATTGCCTTCCACACCAGCCGAGATGGGAACGCTGAAATCTACGTCATGGGTTCCGATGGAAGAAATCCAATCAACCTGACAAACAATCCTGCGGATGACTGGGAGCTAGCGTGGTCACCTGACGGCAAACAGATTGCCTTCCATACCAGCCGGGATGGGAACGCTGAAATCTACGTCATGGGTGCTGATGGAGATAATCCAATTAACGTATCTAACAGTCCTGCGGATGAATGGAAGCTGGCCTGGTCACCCCAGAGCGCACAGATTGCCTTTAGCTCTAGTCGGGATGGGAACGCTGAAATCTACGTCATGGGTGCTGATGGAGACAATCCAATAAACTTGACAAACAATCCTGGTTCTGACGAGTCACCGGCTTGGTTCGATTCTCGTGTTGCAACGGCGGTGGAACCTGCACGAAAGTTGAGCACTACATGGGGAAGGATAAAAACGAAGTAATAAAGCAGGGCCTTGTCGGCGTTTCTAAATCCCTAGTCCGAGTAACTTGATCGGATTTCGAGGTAAGAAGGAGAGTCGAAAGTGGGCCGTTAGCTGCGACGGCAACCTCAAGTAAAGACCAGTAAAATCTCTCCTACCCGATTCATCGGTCGCAATCCGTAACCCAATCCACAGAAAACGGCGATGTTTCAATCCTCCAAAAAGACACAATGACATCCAGAAAAACGGCGCCCAGCGCAATTCTGTGCTTTCCTTTTCCGGGTTTTGGACAAAATCTCGTGATTACGACCGATTAACGCTCAGTCGCTGCTAATCCGACGCGCTCGAGTTGGCGCGCTCGAGTTGGCGCGGCAATTCGCTAACTTCAAGCAGGAATCATCCACTGGGATTCTCTCCGATGCTCGCTATCAGCTAGACTCTAACCAATAGACAAGCCACGGTTACTGAAACGATCCCCCCACACCGGTCTATCACAATTTCTGGCGCCCGGACGCTGAAATCATCTGTGCATATTTACGCGCCACCCTCATCCTCAAAATCGAACTGATGCCGCAGAATTAATAACTCAATCGTATATGACAGTGAGAGAGCAAGACCTGTTCGGCTCTCACATCTGGAATTGGGACGAATGGTTCGTGGCTAAACTCTGGATAGCGGATTTGGTAGAGAGCGAATCAATTGCTTCACCTCTATCGTAACAGCTTCTGGATGATTCCGCTTGCTACGGCCATGTCCTCAATCCATTTGTGGTAGTTCGTCCAGAGCCGGTTGAAACTAACTCACGAAACTCTCGCGCGTCGACGCAAGGAAGGTTGACGAGAAACCAAATCTCGTGAAAAGATCTTACCCAAATACGAAACGGAGCGCATAATGAACGTAACGTTTGATTCAAATGTGTGGGAAAAGGTGATTGATGAAGACGATCACCACTATGTACAAATAAAGAACAAGATTCGCACCGGCGAAATACGCCCATACATCTGTGAAATAGCTTTAAGCCTAGAAGCCATTGCGAAGAAATTGAGAGCTGAGTTTTTTAAGAGCTATAAACCCAGTATAAAATTTGAGAATTTACCGACCGAAGATGGTATGGTACGCATGCGGATGTGTATTGAACCAAATAATGAACTTCACCCAGGTTTCCATCCGAAACTGCGGTGTAAGCTTCTTAAGGCACGCAATCTAGGATTCCGTGTGCTCAGGATGACAAGTTTTGGAACGGTGCGTCCTAATGACATCCCGGATGACATGTATGTAGACTTCGTCAGTATTGATGAATTCTGGCCATATGCCGAACCACTGGCAAGGTGCAGTGAACATATAACGGCACTGGGTTGTGGGCAAGCACCGTACAACCAACTGAAAGAGAGATTTGATGATAGCCAGGGGATACCATCTGAATTCGATAAGAGCTTCCGGGAAGCCGTTGCGGAATGGGTTGACGGCGACTCACTTTCGGCACACTATGCCTCTGGTAATGAGTGGTTCTGTACAGATGACAAAGCCGGGAATGCCGGCACTGGATCAATATTTCATCCTCAAAATAGAGCCCGATTAAAAAAGAATTTCGGTATCAAGATAATCTCGAGTCATGATGCTGCTCGACTCTAACATTCCAATTGAGCCGGCTACCTGCCGTAGTGTTGGTAGCGGAAGTGTGTCTTCATGCCTTGTGTGGCGCTGCGCGCATACGGGATGGCGTGCTTGACCTCAGCTCGAACATGGACGCAATTTCATCTTTGGACAGGACGGCGTCCATTCCGGCGACAAAGCGAAAATTCAATATGGAAAGGAGAATACGTAATTTGAACAGGCTAATGGCCACGAGCGTAGTTAAGATTCGCCTTCCAGTTATCCGGGCACAACGACCACTGATCGACTGCCTCATTTCCGAAGTTAACTACCTGCGTTCCCAGCTCGACAAACAGACACAACTTCTGGCGGCTTTGACCGCACAGAACAGCAATATGATGGCAAAGTTGAAACCCGCGCCTCGACCCTCATGGTTCGAGAGAATTCGGCAGAAGTTCCCTGTGAATTCCGCCAAGAACGAACCGGATACCGAGACGCCCTGACACTTTTTTCTTCCCGCATTGCCCACAGTCGGCTACAATACCTGTGTCGCTTTTTACAAGGGCGGCTGCCAATCCCCGGGCAGCCACCCTTGTCGCGTCTTAGCATAGTGACCGCCGGATAGCCTTAATTCACGATCAAGCCCGCACGCGCACAAAAGACTCTGTAACTCAACTGCGGCTTCAAGGCAAAACCCTCACTGAAGCCGATGACGAGAAGGACTTTGACTTGTACGTGCTGGATATTACCGCGTTCGTATCCGATTCACGGAGGATTAAATGAAAAAAGAATTCATCTACGCCGCTATAGGTGGCTGCATCGGTGCCATCTTAACCTCAATCTTCAACCTGTTCTCTCCACTTAACGCACAGGATATACCGCCTGACGTGACGTTCGGCAAAATAACCTGTAAAGAGCTTCACGTGCAAGACCCGCTGGGTACCACAAACATAACGGGAGGTGCGATCTACGTAAGTGGTCACCTTCACCTAAGCCCCGAATTAAACAGTGGCTTAAATCGCCCTAAGCACGTTCGCCACCCACATCGTCATGCACTAAGCGGGGTAACCCAGATATTGGGAGGATACATCGGCGTATCGCCACTAGAGGATAAGTATTCTCAGTATACTGTGTCTAAACGCCCTGTGTCTAAAGCCTCTATGTTTTGTGATAAAAACGGCGGCCGTGTGTTGGTAGAAGGAACCCTCGCCGGTCCAGGCTTGTCGCTGGTCGACATTAAGATAGCAGGTCACGGTGGGTATGTGTCTCTCGAAGGTCAAGACGGGGAATCGGAAGCGGTTATGTACATAGATGAATACGGTGGCAATTTGGATTTATATGGTAATAATAGCAACGTACCAACGGGAGGCGTGGTACCGCGGGTAATGCTAAGCGTCACCAAAAAGGGAGACGGGGTCGTAAATTTATTTGATAAACAAGGCCTACTCACTACTCCACCATGACCCCACTCAAAATCATCTTCACCAACATCATCGCCATGGGCGGCTTGGTTCTTGTGGGCTGCAGCCTCCAAGTTGATGATCACACTCATGAGCAGGGTGCCACCTCCAATGCCGTGATTGTAAGTATCGATCGCCCAGTAGAAGAAGGTGCGCCTGACGGCCCAAACATTGACGACAAAATCAACATTGGCGCATGAACGAAAACGGGTTGGCAACTGATAACGATAACCTTTTCCGAAAAACCTTTGAATCTACATGTGGAAATCCCATACGCAGCCCCTCGCGTGTCTGAATGGACTTTGCAAAACCGTGTACTCACCATACACATATTCTGCGACACAAGGGCGTTTCCAGATCATATCTACCCAATTCAGCTATTTTGGGCTTCAGGATACATCATCCTTAACTATCACTTTCCCCTTTAGTAGGAAGGAGTCACACCATGAAATATATCATCACCGAAGCACCCGCGACTATCAACTGTATTTATGTTTACCAATATAGAATTGACAGTAAAAGGAACACAGATACAGACGACATGAATAGGGACGATTACTATCTATGGGCAGCCGTCGCCGATATTAACTGCGGTGCAACCCATCCGTGTACCGTGCAACTGTGTCCATATCGTGGGGATCAATTCTATGCCATAAGAGTGTTGGGTGTAGTCAATGATTTTCTGACGGACGAATCCCAATCCTACATAAGTATACCTGTTGCGCTAAAAGACTAAGAACAGACCGAATAATGCGATGTGCACCTAACAGCCCCTGCGTTTACGGACGTTGGGACTTTTTTTCAGGTAACTGTCACATAATGAGATTGACCACTCCACCAATAGGATAATTTTTGATGAAATGTTCGCTCTACACCGTTCTTGTGTTGCTATGGGCGCTAGCATCACCCCTAGCGGCACAACCCGTGCACATACCCGACCCAAACCTACGCACCGCCGTGCGCGAATCCATTGATCTTCCAAATGGCGCACCGATTACTCGTGATGCTATGCTTCAGTTGATTAAGCTTCGTCCTGGAAGCCGCGGCATTGAAAATCTATCCGGTGTGGAGTTCGCAAAAAACCTCAGAGAACTATCAATCTGGGGCAACCCCATAACCGACCTCAGTCCTATCGCCGGACTGACTAAGTTGGAACTGCTGTACATGTGGGGGACACCGATTTCGGATATTACACCACTAGCGAATCTGGCGAATCTGATAAATTTGCGTCTGAACTATTGCAACGTTGCCGATATAAGCCCAGTTGCACATTTGCTTAAACTTGAGAAACTGTCATTAGCCGGAAATGGGATCGCCGACGTTGGACCTCTTGCCAATTTAACGCAACTCCGACTCCTCAACCTCGAAAACAATGGCATTGTGGATGTGCGTCCGTTGGCGGGCCTGCGTCGATTAGAAACATTAACAATAGAGAACAACCGTATAACAGACCACAGTCCACTTGACGTATTGATGTTAGACCACTTTTCACACGACCTCGATACGCCGTGCGACATGGCGCCGCTGCCTTTGGAGCCGCGCATCGAAGGCAGAAACTTTCCATCTCTTTTCACCGCGTGGAGCGATAAAGATCGGTGGCCAATGTTCGATTTGATTTTTTGCTGTCCCCGGTTCGACGCCCGGCTTCGTGAAATAGGAGACGGGTTTCATTTCCGCACGGCTCACGCATCGTGGGAAGGGCCAGCTAGCGTGCGCGACGCTTACTTGGCGCGAAATCCAAATATGGTGTTCCTCCACGGTCTGTCTGTTATTATCCATGAGCTTGACAGCTTGCCCGAAGATTCTCCCTACTGGCTGCGTGATGAGCACGGCGGCATAGTCGTTAAATGGGGCATTTACGGCTTAATGGATCTTAATCATCCGGGTTGGCAGCAGCGGATGATTGACATCGCGGTGACGATAGACCGGTGTGGTTTGTACGACGGAATTTTTGTCGACGCATGGGGTAAAGGAGGACATCCTGGACAGGTAGCTATTCTGAAAGGAATACGCGAACGGGTGAGGGACAACTTTCTTATTATGGTCAACACGAATTACAATCAAGCACCCGCCTCGGCGCCGTACATCAACGGATTATTTATGGAAACCGTTTTCCCGCAAAGAAAACGCGATCCTGAAGACATTGAATCGCGGTTGGTTACAATTGAAAATACTCTGAAATGGGCGGAAAGCACACTGCTGGAGCCCCGAATTACGGGACTCTGTGGCGACTACTATAGCGATCAACCACCGGACAGCCCGACGAATACGCGGTGGATGCGGGCTATGACTACCTTGGGGCTGACGTTTAGCGACGATTATGTCGCTTTCCCGTTACGACATGGACCTTGGTACGATTTTTGGAACGCCGACCTCGGACGCCCGGTCGGAGAAACGCTGCAACTTTATGACAGTCGAGAGGGGCTTTATATCCGGGAATTCACGAACGGTTGGGCGGTGTATAACCACAGCGGGGCGGCTCAGATTGTTACACTGCCCGAGGAAGTTCAATCGGCGGCAACCGGTATAAGCAATACAGATCACCCCGTACTCAACCTGGACGGCGACATCTTTCTCCGCATAGAGGCTTCGTTGCCGGGCGATCTTAACGGCGACGGCACGGTTAACATTCTGGATTTAATTATTGTTGCCGAATCAATCGGCACGGACAAACGCGAGGCTGCCTTGAACGGCGACGGTGTGGTGAACGTGTTCGATTTGGTTTTCGTCGCGAATGCTTTTTAGTTCAAAGTAATTCAACGTCGCCGCACTTCGGGCACAACTGAACGGATGACACATGAAAAGTAAATGGTCCCTAGACAAGATTGGATTCGTTCGCGCCTTTTTTGCTATTTTGGTAATTCGGCTCGTGTTCTTTTATCATACCCCGTCTTTGACTTTAGTTTACCTTGGTTATCTGGCAACCCAATCAATCGTCGTATTAATGTTGTTATTCCCTGTTTGGGCGATTGCCAGTGGATTCAACCGTGCCACGATGCCCAGTGTGTTTTGTTGGAGAGGCCGCATCACACGATTGAAATGGTTATCCATCATCCCGATAAACCTTTTAAATATCCTTTTAATCGTATTCGCTTATTCCCATTCTTACGTAACGTGGAGTATGGGCGCGCTGGCATGGATGGTGTTTATCAGCCCTTGGATAACAGCGGTGTCAACGACAAAACGTCTTCACGATATCAACAAATCTGGTTGGTGGCAGCTGTTATTGTGGTTGATACCAGTGTTTGGTCCGTTGGCCGCTATTATCGTGCTGGGTTGTTTTAAGGGCACTGTAGGGCCAAATCCATTTGGAGCGGATCCCAAAGCGCCGACATAATGACGACTGATAATTTGACAGGTGCTTGGTTCATTGGTTCGATTATTTGGCACACCAACCCTAGCTTCTCACGCCGCTTTTTCACAACTGCCAAATCTTTCGCATTCTCTTTTTCGCTTCAGCGGGGCGCTACGTCTGTAGCAAACCGTAAACCCCACTTGCACTCCAGCCTGCGATTACGCGAGCAATGCACGAGTCATCAAGGGAGATCAATCGAAGGGACAGATCAACTGAGCGAATAACGCAGCCGGAAGTAAATCCTGTGCCCGGTCTTTGGTTAATCAATACGGCAAACTGCCATTAAATCCTCGATTCCCTCCCTCACCGCCCACCACCCCTCCCAATCCGTGAAATCCGTGTAATCTGCGTAATCTGTGATTCAGACCACCCACCACCATTTCCACTCTCACCGCCGCCCCTAATCCTGCCAATCCAAAAATCACATGAATCACAGTTCAGACAATCCCCTTCACCAACCACCCCGTCGCCACTCTGCCCCGTCCTCTACAGGTCGCGATGCCCCACTCCCCCGTGAAATCAAACCGGCGGACAAAGAGCGCTATCCGAATCATCAACCCCGACACAATTCCCATATTCCAATCTCCCCACTGCAGCGCAGTACAATGTCAATAGAAACGAACGATACCCGTACACGCACTCCAGCGGAGTGCAATGTTTTTGGTTTATCCCTGCGGCAAACCGCCATCAAATCCTCAGTTCCCTCCCCCGACTCCCACCATCCCTCCCAATCCGTGAAATCCGTGAAATCCGTGTAATCTGCGTAATCTGTGCTTCAGACCACCCACCACCATTTCCACTCTCACCGCCACCCCTAATCCTGCCAATCCAAAAATCACATGAATCACAGTTCAGACAATCCCCCTCACTGGCGACTGCTCACTGGTCACTAAACACTGCATTTCCCACTCTCACCACTCGCCACCGATCACTGCTTTTCTCTCCCCTCCCACTCCCTCTTGTCTTCCCCGCTCTACACTCATCACTCTCCACTGCTTTTCCCTTTCTACAATGTTAGATTTTTCATTATCGCTTGACAAGTCCACCATAACATGCTATTATTGTAACTGAATTTATCTCGTGTTGACATTGTGGCATTAGACCACATTCGCGGCGGTTGACCATACGATGAATCAACGCAAGCCGCTGTCAACTGAACTGACTCATAAAGAGAGCCCATTTGAGGCCAAACCTGTTGTCAATCAACAGTTAGCCTTAAGTGGGCTTTTTTTGTTCCATCTGACCGCTGAACAACTGATTTGCCGGAGTAAATTTTCTGTTGCCGCTTGTGGCTGTTCATTCACCACCTTATCTTAGGAGTTCCTGTATGAAACACGTTCAAATCAAACTCACGGACGAAGAGCGTGCCGATACCATCTATCAACGGGTCTGGCACAATACCACCACAACTGCTATTGTCGACGCCCTTATAAAGGCGCATCCCGAATGGAAGGATGTGCCTCGGCGAATAATCCAAGACGCCACGCGAACCTGCAATCCGTTCCACAGTAAATTCGCGGAAAAATGGAAGCCAATCTATGAAAGCACTCTCAAGCACTTTCAAGCAGAGCGAGAAAGACACACCCAAGGCACGTCATTACACGCCTCCATGGCAATTTTTAAGCTAATCGACAAAGTGCTTGAAGGTGTCGATCGCGTCGAATTACAAAGCCCGAATGATGTGCTGTCAATTGCCCGTAGTATTGCGCCGATTAGAAAAGTCCTAACGCTGAGCATCAGCGCCAACTCAAGTGACGAAGATAATGACGAAGATAATTCCAAGCAAGGACATGATGCAAGCGATGCCGCACTGCGAACGCTGGAGAGTCTTGGACACTGTACGCAAGAAGATGAAAAACAATCAAGAAGACGAAGCCGCGATGATTAGGGCGCACGCCGGCTACCGGTGGCCCGAGCTTTTCGTCTGGTTGTACATCAGAAACATCAGCTACCGCATGCTAGAACTCAAACCATTCCACATCCAAATCCTCAACGCCATCAGACCCGGCGAATACGGTAAGCAGATTAACATTCAAGCCCCGCGCGGCACCGGCAAAACCACCCTCGTCAACCGCCTAATCCCCCTATGGCGAATCTGCTACAAAGCATTCGATCTCGCCATGGGCCGCCAACCCGAAGAATTCATCCTCATCGTCGGTCGCGACGCAGACAAGGCGCGCCAACGTATTTCCGAAATCCGCGAAGTGCTCGAATACAACCCCCTAATCAGACGCGACTTCGGCGACCTCGTCGGTTCTCCATGGACAAAAAACGAAACCGACACCCGCAACGGCATCGGACTGAGACCTCTCGGACGCGGTTCCTCCCCTCGCGGCGCCCTCCTCGGCGATGTGCGGCCAACACTCAAGCTCTGCGACGACATCGAAGACCCCAAGCGCTGCCTCAATCCCAAGCTACGGCAAGAAGACAGAGAATGGTTCATGACCGACTTCATGTACGCCGGTGATCTCGGTAGCACGCATTCCAACACCATGATAGTCGATACCGTCAAACACCCCGAATCCCTCTCCGAACACCTCCGCACCCTACCCGGTTGGCGGACGCTGCGGTATGAAGCCGTCCGCGATCCCAAAGACATCTACCACCCCACCGCCGAGCACCTCTGGAAAGAGTGGGAACGTATCTACAGCGACACGACGCTCGACGACGAGCAACGCCAACGGCAAGCGCAAGAATTTCACGAGGAACACCGCCGCGAAATGGATTCCGGCGTGCAGATGCTATGGCCCGAGCAGCTGCCGTACCTCCAGGTCCGCAAAGAAATCGTCGAGCGCGGCTACCACAACGTCATGCGCGAACTCCAGAACGACGCCCGCGATCCGTCAATGGCATTGTTCAACATGGATAACGCGCTGACGTTTGCCGTCACCGACGAAGGCTTTCGCCGTTCCGATGGGCGTGTTGTGCCATGGCACGATATGGGCGGCTTCGTAACATACCTCGACACCATGGGCGGGCGCGATGCCGCCGAAAATAGTTTCGCGTGTGCTGTTGTCGTCGTTTGGGAACCGCTGATTGGCGGTCAATCGCTTAACCCCGATTCGCTCTCCGGTGTGAACGGATACATACTGCTCGCCTGGCTCGACCGCGTCGCACTCACCGAGCAAATGGAGCGCGCCATCCTCCTCGCCCAGCGCGCCGAGGCGATGTTGGCGCCGGCGCATCCCAAATCCCACTTCGTTTGCGAACAGCGCCCCGACAAAGACGGCACCATCCGCAAATCGACCGACGATGCCTTCCGTGCCATGAAAGAGCGCCACCGCTTTGAACGTAGAATCATGTATCACGACCAGCACCAGAACAAAGAAGACCGTATAGCCACCCTTGAGCCAGCCATAGCCAACGGATGGCTCGCCTTCAACGAGCGGGACTTGCCTCCCGAATTTTGGACCCAGTTTCGCCAATTCCCGTCGGCGGACCACAACGACGCCCCCGACGCCGTCCAAGGCGCGGTACGATCGCGCATCACCACTACCGCGAAACAACGCGCCGATCTATCTGCCGCGCGTCGATTCAACCGCAACTCCGTCGTGCGACTGTAAAACTGATTCAAAATCTCAGCTATACGTAGCGTGGAATCAAGAGAGTGAATAGCGACCGCGATAGAGATCCCCTGCCCACCATTCCATATTTCCGTCGGGTGGGAGGGGCATCTTGCCCCGATTGATTACGAAACGATCAACTGACCGAATCGTATCAAGCGAATGAATAATAAGCGATCAACCGACTGATTAAGGAGGGCGATAGGAATTCCGCCTCTGTAGGAGCGATCTCCGAATCGCGACAATCCTAAAACGAGTCATCAATCCGCTATATGTAGGGTGGAATCAAGCGAATGGATAGTGAGCGATCAAGGGAGATCAAACGAACGATCAAAGGAATGAATAATGACTGCGATAGAAATCCCATAGAGATCTTTGCGCGATAGAAAGTCCTGATAGAAATCCCTCGACCTCCCGGTCGCGATTTCCTCTTTGCGCGTAAGTTCTGGACTGAACTAAACAATTACGTAAATCTTGTAGCGATCAACTGAGTCGAAGGTTGGGTTGAACGGAAATCCGTTAGTAACCGCTAATTTTGTAGACGTTTTCGAGTGCCTACGTCGCTTGAACGTGCAAAGTTTGAAGGAAACCCAACTCGTTCTACCATCATGAGATTTCCTCTTCAATTATATATGTCTCCCTGAACTTCGAAGCCTTTTCGCTTGTCAGTTTTCACATACTTTGCTATAATCGAAACTCCCGAAACAAGGCATTGTCAGCAACAAATCCGAAATGCCAGGTTCATCAAACGAAATTGAAAGGAATAACATCGTGAGGAAACTACGCATCATCATCCCGTACTTAGTTTTTGCACTGTGTGTGGTGACTTTATCCGCAGACGCTGACGAAACTCTGACCATTGCATGGGCAGAGTGGCCGCCAGCGGATTATCTGCAGGAATTGTCCAAGGATTTTACGGAAGAAACAGGGATCACGGTTGAAGTCATTCAAATTCCCTGGCCCAGCTTTCAAGATCAAATTTTCACGGCGTTTGTCGGCAAGAGTAACCGCTACGATATTGTCATAGGCGACAGCCAGTGGCTCGGAAGAAATTCTGTGGGAGGACACTATATTGAATTGACGGATTGGATAAACGAGAATATCGCGGTCGACGAAATTTATGGGCCGGCAATGACCGCATTCGCCGAATACCCGAAGGGCAGCAAGGAATATTGGGCGCTTCCCGCCGAGGTGGATGCCAATGGCTATGTCTATCGTACGGATCTATTTAACGACCCGCAGGAAATGAGTGCGTTCAAGGCAAAATACGGTTATGAGTTGGCTCCACCCAAAACCTACAAAGAGATGAGGGATGTTGCCGAATTCTTTACCAGACCGCCGGATTTGTACGGTATAGCGACCTACTTCAGCAAAGAGTACGATGGCATCACGATGGGATTCCAGCAGGTGATGTGGTCGTTCGGGGGATCGTACGGCGATCCGGAGACGCACAGGGTCGACGGTTTCATCAACAGCGACGACTCCGTCAAGGCGTTGGAATACTATATTGAACTCACCAAATATTCTCCTCCCGACGCTCCAAACTACTATTGGCAAGAGACGCTGGATGCCTATAAGTCGGGAAAAGTCGCTATGGCGATGGACTATTACGCATTCCTTCCCGCGGCAGTATCCTCGGATTCGAATCCAATGTATCACGATAAGAGTGACTTCTTCATTGCTCCGGCCGGTCCCAAAGGGCATTACATCAGCATCGGCGGACAAGGGATGTCGATTTCGTCCTACTCCAAAAACATGGATACCGCCAAGAAGTACATGAAGTGGTTTATGCAGAAGCCGGTACAGGAAAAATGGGCTTTGCTCGGCGGGTTCTCGCCCCACAAGGAGGTTTTGCAATCCGATACCTTCTTGAATGCCACGCCGTTCAATAGAGCGTTTGCAGCCAGTTTCCCGTATCTGCGCGATTTCTGGGCGGTGCCGGAGTATGCGGAACTATTGGAGGCGTGTCAGACAAACTGGAACGCCGCTATTGTCGGCTTAAAATCGGCGAAGGACGCCTTGGACGAAATTGCAAGGAAGCATGAAGCTATCTTCGAGGAAGCTGGCTATTACGATGAATAAATTCGGAATCACGGACATACTGTTAAGGGCAGCCCCCTCTGCCCTTTTCTATTATCTGGGACATAGATGCCATCCACCCGTTTTTCACGCGGATTAAGCGACTACCAAATCAAGATGATGTTCATCATGCCGACGATGATCTTACTCATCTTGATGAATATCTTTCCACTTCTTTGGTCGCTTTACCTAAGTTTTCACCGATACAGAGCCTCCATGCCCGGCCGTCCGCCGAAGTTCATCGGGGTTCAGAATTATGCCCGCCTGCTTTCAGATCCGGAAATATGGGGATACTTCCAGACGACCGCTTATTTCGTTATTCTCGCTGTTGCCGCCCAATTCCTCATCGGTTTTGGATTGGCGCTGTTGCTCAATCGTGAGTTCCGCCACAAAGGGTTAATCACCACACTGCTGCTGTTACCGATGATGCTCTCGCCCGTTGTTGTCGGACTATTCTGGCGATTCATCCTTGCCTCGGACGGTTCCGGACTACTCAACTTTTTTCTAAGCCCATTCTTAAATTCACCCATCGGTTGGACAACCAATCCCAAGATTGCAATGATTGCCGTGGTCATCGTGGACACTTGGATGTGGTCTCCGTTCATGATGCTAATCGCATTGGCGGGGTTGTCTGCTGTCCCGAAATATCTTTACGAAGCTGCGGATGTGGACCGCGCCTCAAGTTGGTTCAAGTTTCGGTGGATAACATTACCGCTGGTCTCACCGCTTTTACTAATTGCCCTGCTATTTCGGACAATGGATGCGTTCAAGATGTTTGACATCGTGTATGTGCTTACCAGAGAAGGCGGACCTGGGACTGCCACGGAAACGGTGTCTATGAATCTCTACAAGTTGGCGTTCAGGAACTACAACACAGGCAAGGCGTGTGCCATGGCTTACATTCTCCTCATCATCATCGTGGCGTTAAGCAACATCTACGTCAAATATCTGAACAAGGTCAAGGCAGAAACGTAAAGATTATGAGAGACGCCGGACGCAAACAATTGAGTCATTACATCATACTCGTTGTCATTGGGATTGCAGTCATCGCCTATCTCATGCCAATTTACTGGATTGTCGCTACGTCCCTAAAGGCACCGGGCGACATTGTGACGAAAATACCCAAGTTTCTGTTTCGGTTGACGTTCGACAATTATCGGAAATTGATGCCGGCTGAAGTACCTGGAACGGCTTATGTTTTCCTGATCCAAGCGTTGGTTGGCGCTCTCCTCTTCGCGCTGCCGGCGCGGGTGTGGTCTAAATATCGGGCGACCGCCATCGGAATCGGACGGCACGCCGCATTGTTGCTGAACTGTCTACTGGCTCTCACCTGCCTCGACATTGTCATATTTACAATGAACTTCCATTTCTTGTTGTTGGCAGTTTATGTAGGAACCGCGTACTGGTTAATTTCCAAAACCGTGGCAAAAGAGCGGCACATGCGATTCTGTTTCGTCAATGTATCGGTATTTGCACTGGTTGCCATTTGTATATCTCTGGCTGACGGTGGATCAAAGTATTTTCACCAGTTGCTAAACAGTCTCATTGTCGGCGTCGGCAGTACCATCCTCGCGGTTGGTCTTGGAACATTTACCGCTTATGCATTTTCGCGATTCAAAGTAGCGGGCGAACAGGATCTGCTCTTTTTCATTCTCAGTACACGTATGCTGCCGCCAGTGGTCGTGGTAATCCCTATCTATTTGATGTACAGTGCACTTGGGTTGCGCGACACACACGCCGGGCTTATCTTACTGTATACCACTTTCAATGTGTCCTTTGCCGTGTGGTTAATGAAGGGTTTCATTGATGAAATCCCGAAAGAGTACGAAGATGCGGCTCTCGTCGACGGTTACACCCGCTTCCAAACATTCATCAAGGTAGTTCTTCCTCAATCCGTAACCGGGATTGCCGCGACCGCTGTATTCTGTCTCATCACCGCATGGAATGAATTTGCATTTGCGCTAGTCTTGACGGAGGTGGGTGGCAGGGCTGTGACAGCGCCGCCGTCAATTACGAGCGCAACAGGATCTGGCGGCGTGGATTGGGGTAAAATTGCGGCGGCGACATTTGTATTTCTATTGCCGGTTGCCGTGTTTACGTTCTTGATGAGAAAACATCTCTTACGCGGTGTCACCTTCGGAGCAGTGAAGAAGTAGACATCTTGGTAATCGGTTAATCACCGTTTTACTTTTTCATCTAAAAGCATGTCGGACCTAGTATGGCATCAATAAAGCTGGAAAACCTGACAAAGCGCTTCGGCGGCGTTACCGCGCTTGACAACATCAATCTCGACGTCGCCGATCAGGAATTTTTCGTGCTACTTGGCCAAACGGGTGCGGGCAAAACCACCGCATTACGCTGTGTCGCAGGGCTCGAGCGCCCCGACGAAGGCGAAATATTTTTCGATAGTCGACGAATTGATAATCTTACACCTGCCGAACGAGATGTCGCCTTTGTGTTTCAATCCCACATTCTCTATCCGCATCTCACTGTCTACGAAAACATGGCCTTCCCATTACATCCACGCAAACTCCCCGCTGGTGAAATTGAGAAGCGCGTTAAGGAGGTTGCCGGCATGTTGCACATCGAACCTCTTTTGGAGCGAAAACCCGGTCAATTGAGTGGAGGTGAAACGCAGCGCGTCGGGCTGGGGAGAGCCATGGTTCGCCGTCCGAGATTGTTCTTGATGGACGAACCGATTTCCAATCTGGATGCGAAACTTCGCAGCGAGATGCGCGCCGAAATCAAGTGGAGACATCGACAGTTGGGCACGACGATGATGTACGTTACTCATGACCAGATTGAAGCGATGTCGATGGCGGATCGAGTGGCTGTGCTAGACGAGGGGCGTATTCAGCAGATCGGCAAACCGATGGACATTTACAACTCTCCTGCCAATATTTTTGTTGCCGGTTTTGTCGGCAATCCGAGCATGAACCTGCTGCCATGCGACCTCTTTGCCGATGGAAATCGGTTAAACGGGAGGTTGACAGGTAGCGTACAATTTGAGATAACGGATGCCAATACTGTTCACGAATTAACAAAATCGGCAGATGTGCGTGTCGTTCTCGGCGTAAGACCCGAGGATGTGATTGTGGGCAAAGAAGCGATGCCCGATGCCACAGCCTTGGAAGTCTACAGTTTTGAACCATTGGGGGCGGAGACGATTGTTGAACTGATAATTGGAATAAATGAGCACGGAGGCAATCTCATGCTTAGAGCGCGAGCGTCCGCTGCACTCAGGGTCGAAATTGGGCAAACGGTAAACATGGCGTTTGTGCCCGAGAGACTCCATTTCTTCGACCCCGACACCGGGTACGCAATCTGTTAAGTGTCAATCGTAGTAAGTCTTAATGCACCATTGGACCTAATCCCAATTCGCGGAATGGGCCTCCACCCGTTGCAAACATCTGATAGTTTCCTTTCAATTTATTGGTCAAACTTCTATAGACATTTGTAGTCTAATCAAATCATTGCTTCTGTGTAGGAAGGGAGTGAGTTCACATCCGCAGTTTATTACGCCTCAAGAAATACATTGCCCGCCATAAATTTGCAGTAATTATCAGCCTAATTTCCGTTCTCATCACGAATGCCTTGCTGCTAATCAGCCCCAAAATCTTAAAGTGGACCATTGACGATCTAGAAAAGTCCATCACCCCTCGAAAAATCTTGCTTTATGCTCTTCTAATCTTCGGAGTTGCACTGGTTGGCGGAGTCATACGATTTGCGCAACGGAAGACCATCCAGAGTGTTGCCAGAAGAACCGAATGCTACCTGCGCAGCGATTTCTTTTCACATTTGCAGACACTCTCGGCAAGCTACTACAACCGCGTTCAAACGGGGGATTTGATGGCGCGGGCAACGAGCGATATGAATGCTGTTCGAATGATGTTGAGTTCATCAATCTCATTTACGCTTGACGCCATTGTGTTTTTTGGTTTCGCTCTGATTATCATGTTGGATATCGATGTCACCCTAACATTATATGCACTACTCCCTTATCCGGTACTTGCGGTATTGATCCGAGAACTGGGCACGCGAATTCATAAAAGTCATGAGAAAATCCAAGAAGGATTCTCGGATATGAATACGGCGGTGCAGGAGAACTTAACAGGCGTGCGCGTGGTAAAAGCATACACGCTTGAGGACGCTCAGAAAACGCGATTCCAACAATTCAACGAGACCTTTGTAAGCCGGAATCGGAAGCAAATACGACTGATCGCGTTCTTTTTTCCGGTATTTAGTTTTCTGCCCGGGATTGGCGGTGTTGTCCTTCTATGGTTAGGCGGAATGCGTGTCGCTGACGGTCGGATTACGCTCGGTGATTTTGTATCCTTTGGCGCTTATTTGACAATGCTGATACGTCCGATGATTATGCTTGGGTTTGTGGTGAACTCGTTCGAACGAGGCGCCGCCTCCATGAAACGCATTGCACGGATTCTTGATGAAAAACCGGACATAGTCGATAACGAAAGTGTCAACCGGGGCATCCAGACAATTCAAGGGGCAATCGAGTTGCGACACCTTAGTTTCACCTATCAAGACGGAACGCACGTTCTAAAGGACATTAACCTCAAGATTGAACCCGGTATGACGGTTGCTATCGTTGGACCAACCGGTTGCGGCAAGACAACGCTTGTAAACTTAATTCCACGGATTTATAAAACCGACCGTGGAACAGTCTTCGTTGATGGAGTAGACATTCAAGATATTCCCCTTAACGTGCTTCGCTCACACATCGGAGTAGTGTCACAGGAACCGTACCTTTTCGCCGATTTTTTGCGTAGCAACATAGCGTTTGGTAATGAAGACGCGGGCGAGGTTAATATCAGGGAGGCCGCCCACGCCGCCGATCTGTTAGAACAAATAGAGGAGTTTCCGGATGGATTGGAGACGTTCTTGGGCGAGCGCGGCATCACAATTTCGGGTGGACAGAAACAGCGCACAGCGTTGGCTCGCGCTATACTGATTAACCCGCGCATCCTAATTCTGGATGATTCTTTTGCAAGCGTTGACACGCACACTGAGGACACTATCTTGGCACGTCTCGGGGGAATCATGGCCGATCGGACGACACTCATCATTTCGCATCGGATTTCGACGGTCAAAGCAGCGGATCTCATCATCGTTTTGAATGACGGTCAAATTGTGGAGCGTGGAACTCATGAAGAATTGATAGCGCATAACGGCATTTACGCGGGAATTCATGAGAGACAGTTGCTGCAAGAGGAACTGGAAGGACTTTGAGGAGCCCTGGACCTTCGGCTCACTTACGATTGATAATAACAGTATTCATACGGAGGATTAACCGTGTTTGGCATGGGCGGTCAGCTACACGAATATAGCGAAGAGGAACAGGACCTTGGCAAGATCTATGATAGCGTGCTGATGAGGCGGTTGGTTGCCTATATGAAGCCGTATCGTGTCGAGGTTGTGTTGCTAGTGTTTCTCGTGGTCGGTGTAATGCTCGCCCAGTTGGCGATACCGTATCTTCTAAAAATTGCGATTGATCGGCACATCCAGCCGCGAGATCTGGACGGTTTGCAGTTTATCGCCCTTTTCATGATTACGGCCATGGTTGCGGAACTGGTGTTCAGGTATGTGAATGAATATAGGATGCAGATGCTTGGACAACGAATCATGCATGACATTCGGGCGCAAATCTTCTCCCATCTGCAACGGCTTGATGTAAATTACTTCGATCGAAACCCCGTTGGGCGATTGATGACCCGCGTGATGGGCGATGTTCAGGTTCTAAACGAACTTTTCACATCAGGCGTAATCACGATTTTTGCGAATTTTTTGACTGTAATTGGCATCATGGTAATGATGCTGATGTTGAATTGGAAACTCGCACTAGTGACCTTGACGGTTCTGCCTATCATTTTCACCGCAACGACAATTTATCAAATCTACTCCCGCCGAGCGTTTCGAGATCAACGCAAACATCTCGCCCGGATTAACGCCTTCCTGAACGAACACATCCTCGGGATGACAACAGTGCAACTCTTCGCGCAGGAACGGCGTAGTTACCTCAAATTCGATGAGCGGAACCAGGCATATTTGCGCGCAAACCTAAAGACTGCTGTCTATTTTTCAATGTTTTTCCCGCTCATTGAAGTGGTAGGATCACTCGCAACTGCGATAATCGTGTGGTACGGCGGGGGCCAGATTCTTCAAAACACCCTTTCTTTCGGGGTACTCGTTGCCTTCATTCAATACGCGCAACGTTTCTTCTGGCCCATCCGTGAATTGAGCGAACAGTACACGATTTTTCAAACCGCTATGGCATCTTCCGAGCGAATTTTTGAACTGTTGGATACGGAACCGACTATCGTTGATTCCGCTACTCCCAGGAGAATCAACCAATTCACCGGTCAAATCGAACTCCAAAATGTCCGATTCGCTTATCAAAGGGATGATTTTGTGCTGCATGATGTTTCCTTCAAGGTGGAGCCGGGCGAAAAGGTCGCCATTGTTGGGCAGACGGGTTCAGGCAAAACGACAATCATTAATCTCCTATGCCGCTTTTATGAACCCAACGAGGGCACAATCATGATTGATGGAGCGGACATCAAGGAAATGCGTCTGAAAGACTTGCGGCGTGCCATTAGTATCGTGCAGCAAAATATCTTCCTGTTTTCCGACAGCGTTGAGGAAAACATTCGGCTTGGGAACAGGGACATTACCCGTGAACATGTGATTGCAGCGGCAACAGAGGTACACCTCGACAAATTCGTGCAGAGAATGGCAGACGGCTATGACACAAGAATTCAGGAAGGCGGAAGCGGCTTGTCAGTCGGGCAGAAGCAGTTGGTCGCTTTTGCGCGTGCGTTGGCTTCCAATCCTGATATTCTGATTCTCGACGAAGCGACATCAAGCGTTGATACCGAAACGGAACTCCTAATCCAAGATGCGTTAAGCCGCCTTATGAGAAATCGCACGTCGATTGTGATTGCCCATCGACTTTCGACCATTCAGAACGCCGACAAAATTATTGTAATGCATAAGGGAAGGATTCGTGAAATGGGAACGCATAATGAGCTTCTACAAAAGCGAGGTGTCTATTATCGGCTTTATCAACTTCAGTATAAGGGACAAGAAGTCGGTTAGTTTTTTCCCATCAACGGGTGTGCCCGCTTGCGCAGTCCCATCGCCATTACGACCAAGAGCCTACCGTAGTGCATGAGCAATTATCTTTTTAGTGCGGCTGCAGACGGAGGGCTTAATAATACCGGTGTTTGTTTGTTCCGTAGCCAGTCGATGAGGAATTGCACAGTGAGGTATATCTTGTGGACAAATTCTGCACTGATGCGTTCAGTTGTTTAACACATTCTACGCGAAAACCGCAAATTCCGTTCTACTTCCCTCTGGGCTGCGCTGTCGGACAGTTTGGCATAGGATTTGCGCCGTAAAGGACCGAGTTGGTCATTGAGGTGAGGAAATAGCAAAGTTATTGAGGCAAATCGGGAATGTACGAGTTGCCCTAAAAGATCGCAGTTTCCCGTCGACCTTGGATATTGCGCTGTACCTGGCGACGACCAAATTAACACATTCCCGATTCGTAGGTTGATGGCTGCCTTGAAATTATCAAGCGAATCTGATAAAATCTCTCTTCACAAGAGAGATTGGTGGGAACGGACATTTGTGGGCGTGTATTCGAAAGCGGTTGAGGTCTTACAATGATTCGTCAATCTAGGAAGACACGTGCAATTCGCGCGCTTCTCGTTTCGTCGGTAGTCCATCTCTGCCTCATGATTGCGTTGACATTTCTGATTTACAATAGCGAGACGGGAGAATTTGACGACGCAATCGATGTCGAATTTCTCGACAAAGAGAGTCTCCAGAAGCCTCGCCGGAAGTTGCTTAAACCCCCTCTTACTAAACAGTTGCTGGTAACGCGCAAATCCCCATCCTTGACGACAGATCAACCTCGATCTGTTAAATTGCGTGCGACCTCAAATCCCATTACCGAAACGGTGCGCCCGCTACCGGATTCAGTGTTGCGGAACACCACTACGAATCCAGATAATCCGCTCGATTTGCTGCCTGAGGTTATGACGAATACGCGGCGCATCAACAGCCGCGAAACACCAATTCCCCAGTCTGTTGCGAGTAGATTTCAGGAAGATTATGGGGACGGCGTACAGAGCTACCGTCAACGGGTACGCGGTGACGAATCCAACGGACTTCATTCCGTTGAGTCAACGGGTGCATCGGATGTTGGGCCGGTCAGCGATCAACCGGGCACGGGCGAAGGCGGAACCAGAGGTAAGATTTACGCGAACAACCCATTTGCCCATGCACTTAAACACATCGCCGACCACGTGATAAGCACTCGAGAAACGGACAGGGTCAACGTGGTATTTGTGATTGATACTAGTGCGAGTATGCGGGACAACATTCAACAGGTTGCCAACCACCTCAACGTCATGACTGATGAATTCGATAGAATCAATCTGGAATATCATCTTGGAATGTCCGAATTCAGCGTCCGGCGCGATGGTCAACGCATAAAGACAAATTCGCTAAGACCGGATGTAGGGCTAATCCGTAGAAATATGCAAAGCGCGCGCCTTAGCGGTGATGAGCATGCCCTTGATGCGCTTGTCGATACTCTAAATTTTATGGAATTTCACCCCGATGCGGACAAGCACTTGGTATTAGTCACAGACGAGCCCGCCACAACAACTATGGCGTTGAACAACGGCGCCGAAGAAATGCGCACGAGGATAATTCGCGATTGTGTGAGCCAAGAAATTCATGCTAACGTACTAGGCTTCATCGAGCCGTTCCAAAAGCGACTGGCCGAGGAAACGGGCGGACTTTGGCAAGAAATCCCCGGAGGATTGTCCCAAGTAACATCTCTCCCCTCATCCCGTATCGACAATGAAAAGCTCCTCAAGATTTTTCGCGACATTGTCAAGGACATGCGACAAAACAGTCGAGTCCCAGTGTTTAGCATGGACGCAGAATTACAGCACGATTTGGATGCAACCGGCAACTCAATCTCGAAAAACGTTCTGCGTAGGTTCAAGAAATTTAAAAGACCTCTTTCCCCGACCGCATTCATTCAAAGAAAGAAGGAGGGGCATGATTGGTTTATCCTTGACGGTCAGAATTACTATACGGTAAAAAAAGTAAACGACCAACTGAATGTATATTTGGGCCACCATGTAGAATCACGCTCAAATGAAAGTACGGTGGACGTGATAATCATGTTGGATTACAGCCGCAGCATGGGAGGTAAATCAGAGGCTGTGATGCTCGGCATCAGTACATTCATAGGTCGGCTAAATCTTCTCCCAATTTCTTATAAAATTCAACTCATCCGTTTTGCCGAAGCGAAAGACGCAATCAAGTCGGTCAATGGGACTGTTGTTACTAAGGGTTTTCTTTCGGAATCCGAAATCAAGACATTCTTGGAAGCTCCTTTCGGCGGGGACGAGCATTTGATTGACGCTATTGTGGAGGGGCTGCCGAAGATTTCGTTTCGCCCAAATACGGCTCGAGTCCTTCTTGTTTTGACGGATGAGCCAAGCACTGGTAGCCTTACGGAAGATCGGGCAATTGAGGTTTGTCAATCACTCGGAATACAGGCGTACGTGGTTGGTCACCCTACCGACGCCTTCCAACTCGCTCTTGCCGAGCAAACCGGTGGTCGTCTGTTCACAATGTCGAATCATCTGAACAAGAGATATCCGTACCAATGATATGAAATGTGTTATACTTGAAACGTCATTAACCAAAATTCAGATCTTGTTAGACAGGAGAGTTTGATGTCGGAAAAATCGTCAGCAAGCACCGAACAGCATCGAGAGGCGGCGGCAGAGCAGGGGCCTGTCAAAGCCGCAATCGTAACTGTGAGTGATACGCGTACACCGGAAACGGACAAGAACGCCGTTTATCTGCGTGAACAGTTGGCTAACGACGGAAACAGCGTGACCGCTTATCGTATTATCAAGGATGAACCGGATCAGGTAGAGGCAGTCTTGGATGAAATGGTGCAGACAGACGCACGCGTTATTCTCTTTAACGGCGGTACCGGAATCGCACCTCGCGACACGACTTTCGATGTGTTAAGCCGCAAGCTCGAGAAAACCTTGCCCGGTTTTGGGGAACTTTTCCGCGTATTTAGTTATGATCAGGTCGGCGCGGCGGCGATACTTTCACGTGCTACGGCGGGAGTGTATCGTGAGAAGATAATCATCTCAACGCCGGGTTCAAGCGCAGCGGTGCAATTGGCATGGGAAAAACTCATTGGCCCGGAGCTGCAACACCTTGCATGGGAGGTGGGACGATAAAGGGCGGACGCTAGGATAGGCGATGTCACGAGGCTGCAGATTCACATGCACTAATTTCGTGCGTGTTCATAGCGAACGAGTTCTAGTCCCCCGCATGTATCGGCGCGGCTCCGCCCAACTTCAATGAACCCGCATGCACGGTACATTCGATGGGCAGGTTGAAAAAACGGGTGATTTGCAGTTGTCACCTTGACGATAAGAGCTTCGGACGACAACTCATCAAGCGCCATTTGGACCTGTTCCTTCCCATACCCTTTGCCACTGTGAAGCGGCGCAATGCAGTTGTGACCAATCGATCCAACGTTAACTCCTTCCAAGAACCAAGATACAAACCCAATCGGCTCATCTGCAAGGGTGCTTATCGCTACGTTTCCGCTCGAATCTGTGTCATCAAAAAGGTTGTCGTCGGTCTTCTGCCAATTAGCCTCGAATTCGTGTCTGCAATCGGGCTTTGCATCCAACAAACTCGAATAACTTTCGCAGAGTAATTGGTAGACGAGATCTTTGTCAAATAGGTCAATCGGTTTGAATTTAATCATTTGAAATGGAACCGTGGCGGACTTCTATCGCGATGCCTCCCACCGGTCCCGGTGCATAGCCAGTTTTTCTTGGAAATCCTGCCGATCCAAGACCTCTCTATTGACAATATTATCCGGAATTTCACCTCGTGAAACCTGAATGACTCGTTGGCAGTTAGTGCGACCAATGTCTTGGTAGCATTCGTCGGTCATGGCAATGGCGTGCGGCGTGAGTATGACGTTATCGAGTGCAATCAGCGGATCGTCTACGTCAACCGGTTCCTCTTCAAACACATCAATTCCAGCCCCTCGAATGCGCTTCGATTTCAGCGCTTCGGTCAACGCTGGCTGATCGACTATGGGACCGCGTGCAGTATTGATGATGAAGGCACTGGATTTCATAAGTCCGAATTCCCGCGCACCGATTAGTCCACGAGTCTCGTCGGTGAGCGGACAGCAGACACACACGTAATCTGATTCTACCAGCAGGGACCGCAAGTCGGTAACTTCTACGTTCAACGTCTTGGCAAGTTCGATTGAAGCGTAGGGATCATACGCCAAGAAACGCATGCCGAACGGCTGAAGCAGGCGAAACAGTTCGCCTCCAATATTGCCAATTCCGACAGAACCTAGCGTACGCCCGCCAAGTTCCACGCCCATTTGTATTGTATCTCGCCATTCTCCGGCCCGAACGGCTCTATCCCTCGCGATCACGTGCTTCGACAGCGCAAACATCAAAGCGATAATCCCTTCCGCCACGGGGTGCCGCATACCGAGCGGTGTAATCGTTATCATCACATTTGCTTCGGTTGCCGCTCGCAGATCGAAGTTATCGTAACCCACGCCATGTCTTGCGATCAGGGTCAGACGGTCTGCGCCTTCAAACGTCTCGGTCGTGTAAACACCGCTAAACGCGATGAACGCGTCCAGCCCACGCATCTCCCCGGGGGGAACGAAGGGCCGATCGGTTTTGGTGAAGTGATGTTCGATATGCGGCTCTTTCTCAAGTAGATCAAGTCCAATGTCCTTGAAGCGCAATCTGCCCCCAGAGTCCAAAAAGCCGGGAGCCAACCCGACACGGAATTTTTCCGTTTCCATAGCCGCTTCTCTCCATGCAAGCACGACAGTTTAACTGCGGTCAACTACAGTATTTCCCGTACAAACGTGTACACTCCTCTCATCCAGAAGGCGTAATAGATTCCGTTTGCGTAGCAGAAATACATCGTCTTTAGCGTGATGACAACAACGAGAACCGCGGAGCCAGCTGCTATAAGGAGTATGTCCTGTAGCTGCATCTTCAGAGATCTCAAATACGTACGCTGGTTTCCGATTATATCGGGTGAGAAGCCTCGACTTTCTACAGCTTCCCCGAGATGTGTGGCGCGACGAATATTGTTGGTCAAGATCGGGCGGAAACTGTTGAGCACCCCCCGAATGATGTGCAGTGGGTTGAATTGGAAGTAACGAAATCCTCTTAATCGCTGCGATCGAATTACATTTACCGATTCAGCCGCTATCAACGGGATATAGTGCAAGCTAGTGTTCACCATGAACGCTAGGCTATATGGCACACGCAACTTCACAAAAGCGAGTAGCAGGTCGCGTGGTTGAGTTGACCAGACGATGAAGCACCCGATTGTCAGGGTTGTATTGAATCGTAACGACTGAATCGCGCCGTGTAGGAGACCTTCGCGATACACTCGAACGCCTCCGGTCATGCTACCAATTATTGGAACATCGTGCCCTACGAGGGTGAAGAGTACTGTGCGCGGAAACGTATTGTAGAATATGGCTTGACTGTATATCAATCCCCACGTGGCAAAAAGGATGAACACAATGAGCAGTCGGTATTGGCGCCAAGATGGAAAAGAGAGCACAATCATTCCGATGCTAATCAGGAAGCAGAACAGTAGCGATGTCGCGCTATCAAGCATGACAACAAGAACTCCGAAGAACATCAGCATGAGGATTTTGGTGCGCGGATCAAGGTGTGTCATCGACATGTCATATGTGGCTGGCTGTCTGCTATAGTCAATTCCATTCACATTTACACAAATTTCGTAGGCGCGGTTTCCAACCGCACCTGCCGCCGTGTATAAAGATTCTTGGTTTTACGCTAACCGCCATTGCAATTGAGTTTTTGGAGGTGCAATAAGCGAAGCATTCGCTAGAAGATCCGGTTTTGAAAAGGCCTCATTTGGTACTCCATCGAATATCAGTTCGCCTTGACGTAGAAACAACACTCGCTTCGCGTATTGTAGAGTAAGTTGGGCGTCATGAGTACAAAAAATCAGCGTTTTATTTTGCCTTTCGACAGTATCGCAAAGTACTCCCATCAACTGTCCGAGATGACTAAAATCCTGTCCCGCAGTAGGTTCGTCAAGCAGGAGAATGTTCGGAAGAAGCGAGTAGGCTGCGGCGGTTGCCGTCCGTTGTCGTTGTCCCCGCGAGAGGGAGTAGGGCGCTTCATTACCTATATTGTCCAAATCGAATGCTGACATGACTTCTTTGGTTCGATGCTGTATTTCACAACGAGACAGCTTCAGGTTTTTAGGGCCGAAAGCGACTTCATCGTTTACTGTTTCCGCTTGCAGCAGGAGATCGGGATCCTGAAAGACAATTCCGATTTTTCCCGCCAGGTTGCGAAGTTTCAGGCGCTCTCTTCCTATGTCTGTAATGAGAATCCGTCCGAACGTGGGACGGAGTAGCCCCAGAATTGACAAAAGCAGCGTCGTTTTCCCCGATCCATTTGCACCCATAATAGCGGTAACTTCGCCCTCACCAATTTCAAATGAGACCTTGCTTAAAGCGGGAATCTCAGTGCGTGGATATTGAAACGTGAGATTTTCGACGCTGGCAAGTAGATTCCGCGAATCTTGATGAGGCTGTTCGTGGCTAACCAAGTTTGAAAGGTTTGATGTCGGGGCAGATATGTTTGGAAATCTGTCGGCTTGTAGAAATAATTGCGCTGCTTGATCGACGGTAAGCGGGCGTTCAGGTAGTCCCAACTGCTCTGACAATTCAGCCAAATCAGGAATCTCCACACCCAAGTTACGATAAGGTTTGAGGTCTGAAAAGGCTCGATTCACGGGCGAATCGAGGGCGATTTCAGCATGACTCATCAGCCAAACCCGACTACACAATGGGGCAATTTCAGAGACACGATGGGCGGCGATTACAATCGTTATCCCATTCTGGCGGTTCAGTTGACCGAGGATTTCCAGAATATCGCACGTGCTTGTCGGGTCGAGATGGCTCGTTGGCTCATCTAGCAGGAGAACGCGTGGTTTCATCGCGCACAAGCAAGCGAGGGAAACCCGTTGCTTCTCACCGCCGGAGAGTGTCGAAATCGCGCGCCCTCGAAATCCGGTTGACAATTTGACCAGTGTCAACGCGGCGTTGATTCGAACGTCAATCTGAAAGGGAGGAATGCCAAGATTTTCTAAACCAAATGCTATTTCGTCTTCAACAACGGTGCAGAAAAACTGGTCATCGGGATTCTGAAATAGCAGACCTACGTGTTGACTGATTACTGCTAGCGACTGGTCGGCAAGGATTTTGCCATCAATGGCGACATTGCCAGAAAGCACGCCGCCTGACGCGTGCGGGATCAAACCATTCAATGTTCGTAAGAGGGTGGATTTGCCACATCCGGTGGGGCCCGTCAAGAGAATGAACTCGCCACATTCAACTTCGGCGTTTACCCTCTTCAGACTTGGTTCACTACGACTTGGATAGGTAAAACTGACATCTCTTATTTCAATTTGGCTCATCCATTCAACCTAATCCAGACCTTCAAGCTGAAATGGGAGAGTACCAAAGAGTTCTTCGAGATTTTGTTTTATCGTAATTCGAAAGGTATCAATTGATTCGGTGACGTGATGTCTAAAATCGTGGTGGACACATTCATAATGTCTATGCACACGGCGCATTAGATCCCGAACGTAATTCTGCATCTCAAGTATACGTTCGCTATGCACAGTCGTAAGTCGAGACCCTGCTTCCTTGAACGCCCGAAGTTCTGCCTCCAAGTATGTGATGAATACCGATTTCTGGAAGGACTCAAGATTGTCTTTCACCCCGCGTCTGAAATCTCCGTGCACGGTTTCATACTCGGTACGTACCCTAGCCAAGAGTGTTTGAACATGTGCGCCAATTTCACCGATGCGATGTTTTCGTGACTCTTCGGAATTAGACACTCGGTGTCGGAAAGTCTCTAACTCCAATTTTAGGTACTGCTTGAAACTATCTACCGCGATTTGCTCGCTTGTGACCTTCTCGTGGTGGTAGCCCAAAATTGCAAACAGGACCGCGTCGGGCAGCCGCCCTGGATGGCGCATGAGGACTCGAATCAGAAACCAGAGATAGGTAGGCCCCTGTTTCGGCGAGAGCAATTGCCGCCTGATTGACCTCATCAATGCGAGGATTTCCATCTTACCGATGCGGACAGTTCGTTTCTTGGGACGCCAGTGCTCAAAAAGGGTCAAACATCGCTCAAAATAGCTATTGAGACTGGGTTCGTAGAGCACTCTCAAGATCCGTTTGTATTCTTCAATGAGCACCTCACGGTCAAGTTCCGGGACGAAATTCAACTCAACACTGACATTGTTTCCGCTTGATTCGCCGAGCAGTCTCCCTTCCGTTTCAAGACGATTGTAAAGATTTGTCTTTTTCAATGCGGTGAGAAGCCCCGCCATCGCCCTAGGAATTCCAGCTTTTTGGATAAAATCAATGTGCGACTGAAATTCTTTGTCTCCGTCAAGGCCAACAATAAATCCTGCCGTGGCTTCGAGACCTGCTTCCTGTATCTTTCTAATGGCGCGCAGCAAATAGCTCTCAGCCGACTCATCCTTACTGGTATTTTGTTGCTTAACTGTTTTCTGTAAGGCCTCGTCATTCGGACTCTCGATTCCCAAGAACGTCATGATGAAACCTGCTTCAGCCATCCCGTCTAGCATACCGGGAATATCTACGAGGTTCACACTCGTCTCGGTGTAGAGCTGAAAGGGGTAATCCCTGGTTTCCTGCCATTCGGTGATTGCTGGCAGAAGCCGCATGGCATCACGCTTGTTGCCGATAAAATTATCGTCAACAAGAAACATTGCGCCGCGCCAACCTAGGTGATGAAGCATATTAAATTCCGCTAACACCTGTTCATTCGTTTTGGTTCGAGGCACCCGCCCGAATAACTTCGTGATGTCGCAGAACTCACAATCAAAAGGGCACCCTCGCGAGAACTGCAGCGCCATTGAGCCGTAATGCTCTAGATTCAGGAGCTCGTATCTCGGAAGCGGTGTCTTCGTGACATCCGGCTTTCTCGGTTCCGTATATACATCCTTGGCGTTGCCGTTCTGAAGGTCCGTCAGGAAATCATCGAAGCTCTCTTCCACTTCTCCAAAAAGAAAATGATCTACCCAACCATCACGCTCTTGCATCGCTCGTTCAATCTCGTCGCGATAGGAGGTCGGGTGTGGGCCACCAGAAACAATAGGCGTATTTGCACGATTACAGCGCTCAACGACCTCAAACAATGATTCTTTTTGAACTACCATCGTGGATGTAAAAACAACATCTGCCCACTCAAGATCTGCGTCAAGCAGAGGCGTGACATTCATATCGACGACTTTGAGGCGATAATCTTTGGAAAACAACCCGGCGACGGTCAGCAATCCGAGCGGGGGCATATTGGATTTTCGGCCAACAAAATGTAAAGCGTAGTTGTAACCCCAATAGGAGGGAGGAAACTCCGGATAAACCAGTAGGGCATTAGGCATGTGAGTGTATGTCCGTTCTGAGGGATGGAGAATAATCGGGATCTGTTACGATGGCAAGTCTCGTCACAATTGCTGCAATCAGCACATGACGTGAGCCTTTTGTGTAATCCCGGTCATGAGGAATCTTTAGACGATCCCCAATCTTGTCTAGTTGAGACCTTCCATTTGCGGGATTGTCGCATGAGCAAGATTCGACTTCACGGCATCGCGAAATGTCTCCAATGAGTCATTCACATTGTGCCTGAGATCTGTGTGCAGGTGTTCGTACTGTGCGTGTACGCGGTCCCATAGTTTGTGAACATATCCCTTGATTTCTCCAACGCGGTGACTTCGAACTTTGGCAAACAGCGAAATTGTTGCTCTAAGTGCCTCTAGTTCGGCTTTCAGGTACTCATTGAATACCGATGCCTGGAATGCGTCAAGTCTGTCTTGTACGCTATATCTGAAATCTTCATGGATATCTTCATACGCGGCACGGGCTCGCGCAAGCAACTCGCGGACATGGAGGCTAACTTCTCCAATCCGATCGCCCTGCGATTGGACGAGTTGAGCCGCAGTATCCTTGAAGGTGTTGAATTCCGCTTCAAGGTATTGTTTAAAGTCGTCGACTGCTACGGTCTGTCTCGTAATTTTCTCAAAGTGGTAACCCATGATGGCGAGTCGCATTGCTTCAGGGAGCAGGGGCAGATGGCGCCTTAAAACTCTAACCAAATATCGGGCGTAGGCAGGCCCTTGTCGTGAAAACAACTGCCGCCTAATGGATTTTATGAAAGCCATTAACTCCATTTTTCCGATTTTTCTCACGGTGTGGTCTGTGGGCTTCAGATGTTCCAGCATGGTGAGGCATCTCTCGAAGTAGTTGCTTAGAGTCGGATCGTAGAGGGTAGATACCACGCGCCGATATTCGGAGATAAGATGATCTCGCGGTAACTCCGGTTCGAAATTCAACATAACATCCGTGTTGTTTCCGGTGGATTCCTTGAGTAACCGACCTTCCTTCTCGAGCCGATGATACAGATTCGTCCCTTTTAGCGCAGTCAACAGGCCTGCCATCGCCATGGGGATCCCGGCGTCCTGGATAAACCGAATATGCGAATCAAACTCTGTGTCGCCGTCCAGTCCGATGATGAATCCTCCAGTCACTTCCATGCCGCATTCCTGGATTTTCCGTATTGCCTGGAGCATATAACTCCCTGCATCCTCCTCTTTGCTTGTGTTTTGTTTCTTAACCGTTTTCTCAAGTGCCTCGTCATTGGGGCTTTCAATTCCCAAGAACACCATGTTGAATCCGGCGTCACTCATGGCATCCAGCATGTCAGGAATCTCGACGAGGTTAACGCTGGCTTCGGTGTACAACGAAAACGGGAATTGTCTTTCTTCTTGCCATTTGGAAACTTCGGGAAGTAGCCGCATGGCGTCTCGCTTATTCCCAATAAAGTTGTCATCAACTACAAAAAGCGACCCGTTCCAACCGAGACGGTACAACATCTCAAATTCGGTCAGCATCTGTTCGTTCGATTTCGTCCGTGGAACTCGCCCGAATAGCTTTGTGATGTCGCAAAATTCACAATCAAACGGACAGCCACGCGAGAATTGCAGTGCCATTGACCCGTACGCTTTCAAATCAATCAGGTCATACCTCGGTGAAGGGGTCTTTGTGACATCCGGTTTTTTTGTTTCCCGATAGACCTCCTTGGCTGCACCGCTCTCAAAGTCTGTTAGAAAATCCTCAAAAAAGTCTTCAACTTCGCCGAAAAGAAAGTGGTCTACGGTTCCGTCAACTTCTTCTCTAATATTGTCGTGATAGGAGGTTGGGTGCGGACCGCCGGCCACGATGGGAATATTTGCCGCGTTACATCGTCCGACTACCTCGTAAAGTGAATCCTTCTGAACGATCATCGTGGATGTGAAAACCGCATCTGCCCACTCCAGATCGGCGTCCAACAACGGGGTCACGTTCATATCAACCACTTTGAGTTCATAATCCTTTGGGAACATGCCTGCAATTGTCAGCAGTCCGAGAGGTGGCATGGCGGACTTCTTATTTACAAAGTCAAGGGCAAATTTGTATCCCCAGTACGAAGGGGGAAATTCCGGATAAACAAATAGCGCGTTTCGCATATCTTTCTCCAATTAGGTCAAAACCACTAATTCAGTTACTATTCAACGGACGCAATAACTCACAATCAATCCCTGTTAATAAAGTCCCAACTTATTCTCTAGTCACACCGGTTTCAAACTGTTTGCCGAGCTGTTTCTTTGCCTCTTTTAGGCGGCTGTATACAGTGCTTACTGGGATACGCAGCCGCTGACCGATCTCGGATGCCGAATACCCATGCATGTAGAATTCGTGGACAACTTGGCGGTACATCGGCGAAAGCGTATCTATAGCACACCGAACTTTCTCAATAAGCCCGTGGTGAAAAGTCGTCAATGTAGCTGCTTCTTCAGAATGCCGCGACTTTAATTCGTCGGTGAGTCTCGAGATTTTACGCCGTTGACACTTCAGCCAGTCCTTTGCTGTATTTCGCGCAATCTTGGCAATCCAACCTTCAAGGTGGTACGGCGGTTTTAACTTCCCGATTGCTTGATAGACTTTAATCCATGTTTCCTGAGCCAAATCCTCAATGTCATGCTTATTTTTCGTGAAGACGCGAATATTTCGCACCACATGCTGCTGATAACGTTTTACAAGCTGCTGAAATGCGTCATTACTCCGCTGGGCATTCTGGATTAATGGGTCAATACAACGATTATTCGCGGAATTCATATCTATGGGCTTTCCCTGGCGCCGCTGCGGATTACATCAAGACGCACCCCTTATACTACCTTAAACGACATTGTAACCGAGAATTAGAGGTAACGTCCAAATTTTTTTGAGCACGACTCCACGTAAAGGTACGCAGAGAATTAACAACGAAATGCACAACTTCCGAATCAGATTCCTGCTGCTGTACACGACTATACTTACATGGTATCACAACTGACGTTTTTTCTCAAGACAAATTTCTTGTTGGCACTTGGTCAATGTGTTAGAATTCTTACACAAGTTGTGCCGCATAAGGAGACAAGTGAAGATGCGTCGCTGCACCACGAAATTAACGCATCATACGAAACAATTACAATTGGGCGTTTTATACGGGTGTCGTGTGCAATTTCTCACGAGTTGCCTACTTGGTTTGCTGCTAATTTTCATGCAGAATGCCGCGCAATGTGATGCGACCAAGCCTGTTCTTCCTGATAATAAGAATACATATCTGATTCGGCAAGTTTCTTTCCAAGGGAATACGAACCTCGATCGCAAGGCGTTGTCAAGGATATTCGGCGTACATGCTGGAAAACCCTATCATCGTGAAAAAGTAATGAAAGGATTGACGAGAATCATGGACGAATACAGAAAAGCTGGATTTGTGTTCGCATCAATCAATCCCGAAGTTGTACCAGTGTCCGCTGATCAGGTACATGTCCGAATACAGATAGACGAGGGCGATCAAATTCGAACGGGACAGATTACCATGAGTGGGAATAGGTTATTTTCCACCTCGGATCTGCAGCGCGAGTTAAGCCTACGGCATGAAACACCTTTTAGTCACGTTGCCTTGGAACGTGGAATTGACCAAATTCTCGCACTGTACAGCAATCACGGGCACCCGAAGATACACATCGAGTTATCCGAATTTCAACTCTTTCCTGACCACAGCAAAGTTGATTTTCACTTAGACGTACACGAAGGGGATAAAGTTCGTATTGGTAAAATCAAGTTCACCGGTCTAAAGAAAACAAAGCCAAGCGTTGTGTTGCGCGAGTTACCAATTCAAGTCGGTGATGTTTTTGATCAGCGCAAGATTGACCAAAGTCGTCGACGCCTTACGAATCTCGGGTATTTTTACGAAGTGAATCCTTCCGTGCTTGAAGACGGCCAAACACAAGACACAATAACCTTTCACGCGAAATTAACGGAAGCACGCACCGGTCGATTTAGTGGAATTATCGGCTACGCTCCGTCCTCATCAGAGGTTGACGATGCCCCTAGACTAACGGGGACTATTGAGGCGAGTGAAAACAACCTTCTCGGTACCGGACGCAGGGTAAACTTCTTTTGGAAATCAGGTCTACTCAATACGCTGCGATTTGGCTATCGGGAGCCTTGGGTGTTTGGAAAACCCGCGAGCATAGGTGTAGAATACGCTCAACTAAAGCAACGGAATCAGTTCACCGACGCGGAATCCGAGGAACAATCCGGCAGTCTGACAATTAGCACACAGATTCGCAAGGTTTTTGAAGGTGCGTTGGCAATTTCCTATAAGCGAATTGACTATGCGGCAGCGGGCCCCTCGCTACTCGTGCCCACAGGTCCGGTTGACTTGCTTCCTAGCACCAATCGTTCATTTTCCCAATTCCCGCGGAACGGCTCTCTTGAGGTTCAGGCTCAAAACGGTGCCAAGTACGGCGTCACCTTTAGTCTCATGCGTGACGGTAGGGACTACTTTCTGAATCCTACACGGGGGCGCCGAGACTCTGTGGCTTTTGAGTTCTCGCGAGGAGACTTTAGGCTCCAAAAGTTGTGGGCGGATTTTCAACAGTACCTTCCAACGTGGCGAAAGCAGGTCATTGCAATTGGTTTGCATGCCGCTACGACGTGGGGAGCCAACATTCCTCCGACGGAGCTCTTTTACCTCGGTGGTGCGAACACGCTGCGCGGTTACGACGAAGATTGGTTTTCGGGGCCGCGTCGAGTGTACGCAAACTTTGAATACAGGTTAATTGTCGGGCGCGCCTCCCGAGTCTTTGTATTCGTCGATATGGGATCTGTGACGCAGACAAATCAGCCGTCTGTCTTTGACCCGCTTCGCGTTGGTTACGGTCTTGGCATGCGGTTGGAATCGCGAGGTGGTTTGTTGCGCATAGACTACGGACTGGCGGAAGGTAGCACCGCGCTTCAAGGCAAGATTCACGTAAATCTTGGAACAACCTTCTAATGCAGTCTCTCAAGAATGCAAGTGCATTAATTGCGCAGATCGAGTAAAGAAACTTGTGTAGAAACTCAAGGTGTTACTTACAGTCTGTTGGACATGCATAGCCGTTTTTAATTGAGAACAGTATATGTTTGGCAGAGTTTTCGTAGCGCAAACTGTTCGTTTGCGCATCACGAGCACAATCTGACACATCGTGCTACAATAGTGGCAACTTAGGAGGATGAATGGCAATCAACAACTTTCACAAAATAGCTTTGGTGACAGACGATGTCGAAGCTGCCGTCAACTTTTATACCCAAACGTTAGGGCTTGAAGTCATGGAACGCTTTCCCAACGAAGACGATGACGACTATGTTTTTTTGAAGGCAGGCGACATCATCTTGGAACTGATGCCGCAGAAAACCACCCAAGCGGATTTAGGTTTCCACCACATTTCTTTCAAGGTTGACAGTGTGGACGAAAGCGCCCAAGAATTGAAGGACAAGGGAATAGAACTTGAAGAAGAACCGTTCGATGCGGGAGACACCGGCATCCGTTTGTCATTTCTGAGAGGGCCAAATCAGGTGCTCTTGCAACTATTTCGTCGAAGTCTGAAAGATGCGACAGAAGGCTGATATAAACTACGGCGATGGGAAGGCACGTGACGAGATTTATGAGTTAAGTTACAGTACGCCATATTCATCGTAAACCTCGTCAATCGGCATACCGGCGGCTATTTTTTCGCGTTCTTCGTTCTCTTTCTCAAAGGTCGCCTCAACCCGTAGCAGGACCTCATCCACTAGATTCTCCGGGATTAGCTGCACCCCGTCATTGTCGCCGAAGATGAAGTCGCCGGGCATTACCCGGACGTAGTATGTCAGATGGCCTGGCAAGTAGACGGGGACGTTGACATCGGTTACGATCCAACCACCGAAAGCGTTAGGTCGAGTACCAAAGGTGAACATTGGAAAGTCGGGCATCTTGAGGACGTATTGGGTATCACGGCAATTCCCTGCTAACAGCATACCTCGGCAGCCATGGGCATAGGCGAGATGACAACTCATTTCGCCGAAGTGGGCTGGCTGCATGTCACCGCCGCAGTCAAAACAGAGGATGGTTCCGTCTTCCAGATCGTCAACTTTCCTCATCATGCGTTTCTGGGGATGCCCTCCCTCCGCCTCCCATTTGGCTTCCTGTGCTTCCTGCTCTTGAGCAGACTTCTCCTCTTCGGCGAGCGAGTGAAGTTTGATTGGCAATGCTCGACCAACAAGCTGCATGCCTTGACTAAGCGGTTTGAAGCGCGCTGAGAAAACAGAATCGCACACACCTAGACTCTCTAGAGCATCGGACACGCTGCCCCCGTATCCCGCTCGGCGGAAACGCTCAATCCGCTCAAGATCCGTGATGTTGCATCGCCGGATTTCCGTGCTTGAAGTTGACATAAACTAGTTCCACCTTTCCGAATGAAGATTCAACGGGGCCATGGTTGTCACTGGACGCAGTTACTAAGCCTCGGTATTTACCGTATCTCAAAGGCTATTTATTTTCCCCTTTGCGAACTTGTCCACGTGTTTTTTTGTAGCGCTTATCCATTTCGGGCCCCTGACAATCAAGATACTCCTGTTCGGAAGAACGCGCCACGTCACGCGATGGAGGGACCGGTATGTCGACGACTGCGGTGGTGATCTGATCATTTCCCCATTTGTAGGCGACGACTTCTCCTTTGCTGACAATTAGGTTCATCCCTACATTGGCTTCGACAATTGGCACACCGTTCTCCCGCGCTCGTGCCAAGACGGTTTCGTTCTGCGCTTTTCGCTTAGAACCGTATGACGGGATCAGAATCAGGGAGGCACCGTCGAGTACAAGCGTGCGTGTAATCAGTGGGTTCCAACGATCATTACAGATGACAATACCGGCACGACCGACAGGTGTATCAAATGCGCGAAGCGTTCTTCCGATGCGGTTGAAGTTCCACGATGGATGGGCGCCTTCAGCCAGTTGTGTTTTATGGTATTTTCCGCAGATTTCGCCGTTATCGTCAATAAACACACCGCAGTTATACACATCGTTGTCAATGCGTTCGGCAAAACCGAAGCATAGACAGGTCTTTAGACTCTTGGCAAGACGCTGAAAACGACGGACATAAGTACCGTCTAGCGGTTCAGCAATTTCAAGCATTGCCTCCGCTTTCTCCGGATGGTAGATAACATCCATGACCACGTAACCTTCGAGCACACCTTCCGTGGTCAGAATGACTTTTGGATTGTCTTTAGCCGCCTTAACGAAGAACGCTTCCATTTTATCGGCATTTGCAACTTTATCCCATTTTGCAGGCTTGAGCGAGATGGTTGCCACCTTCACTGAGTTATACATAACTTGATTTCCTCGCGAATAACGGTAATTTAGGAATCAATACTCTACGACTATAAAGTGTTTCAGGAATTTAACTGCTTTCGCTAGGGCAGTAAATGCACTCTACCTGTGAATCGCGTACAATTTGGGACCACTTGTGGTTTTAAGCGGAGTATTAGAGTCAAGGTAATGGGGCTACTGGACGCCCATTGAACCATCAGATGGTCTTCGGGTTAGTAATTCGTTTCCGGCTTTCACAAGCTGTTTGATGCACTTTTCGACAAATGCGCTTCCTAATTCGGCAGAGCCTTCACGAGGATCTTCGCCGGCGATACCTACAAGGTCCGATCTGTCTCCATCAGGCAGAGCCGCTAAGTCAACCAACTCTGGACGCAGTTCCATCATCACACCGGTCTCGTATCGACCTGCATGATCTTCACGATATCCTTCCACGAGATCTGCGGCAAACGAAACCTCCATCACAATTCCCGTAGCCCTTTCAAAAACCTTGGATGTCAAGATTGCGTAGTTCTTCAAAGGGCCATGGCCAACCAGCACATAGATCGCTTCAAATCCCAAGCTGCGAATCTGGTAGTAGACATGATAGAGTAAATCCTGATAGAAAGTTGACTGTTCGATAATTGTCCTTCCACCCATGTATCCCCGGTCAAAGTTGGTCGCAGGCAGTCTCATTTCGTTAGCGATCGCCGACTTTACAGGGACGTTAGCCTCCGCCAAATACGATTCGCGATGTTCGCCGTACCATAGTACCGGAAAGACCAAACCACCTCCCTTTGCGGCGGCGCGAACACAAAGTTCGTGTACTTTTAATCCGTCAAGTCCCAACGGGTTTTGTGGACCATGCCACTCTATCACTCCGAGGGGAAGGTACGCCAAAGGACATGCACAGCGCCGCGCAACAACCTGTGACGGACGCAGTAACTCATAACAAACGTCTGTTTTCATAGGTGAATCCATCCCTGAGATAGTGCATGGGCACATCGTTAAGATTTTGGGCTGCCGCAGAAATACGTGTCTCGGTCATCATCATCAATCAATACGATTTTAACTAATATCCATTCACCGGTCAACAAAAATGCGAATCATCGGGAGCAAAGATGTCGATCTCGAATCCAACGGTGGTGCTGAAACCCGTTGGAATAGCGGTTGATTTAATTTCTGCTTCTCGCTATACTACTCTGAGTCGGACGCGAGTGTGCTTCACCGCAGTAGAAGGTTCACGCGAATCGGTGCGGTGAGGCGATGCTCATTCATATCGGATTAAGAGGCACAAACTGCTTCCAAGAAAGCGTCTGCATGTTCTCGTGCTTTCGTTTTCGGGACACTATATCTCTATTTGTGCCATACTTACTCTACTTCGCGGCCAGGTGCTAATTGCCATCTCGCTCTTGAGCGAAATTTCGGATGATTTATGAGCACATCAAGTAGAAGCTGGGATTAACCGTGAAAACAATCATCCACGGCTCAGATTTTAGGATAACGCCGAGTGGTTCACCAAATAGGAGCAGCTATGAGTGTTGAAGTTCTCTCAGATGAAATGTTGAATCTCGTTGATGCCGACGCACAGGTCGAAAAGTTGGGCACAGGTTGTCAGTTTACTGAAGGACCGGTCTGGAACTCCGAGGGTAAGTTCCTGTTGTTCAGCGACATTCCCTCAAATCAGATGAAAAAGTGGTCGTCTGAAACCGGGATAATTAATTTCCGAGAGCCTTCGGGAAAGTCGAATGGTTTGACTTACGATAGGCAAGGGCGGCTCATTGCGTGCGAACATGCAAATCGCCGCGTTTCACGAACCGAGATTGACGGAGAGATTGCGACAATCGCCTCGCACTATGAAGGCAAGCGTTTAAACAGTCCGAATGACGTTGTCGTGAAATCGGACGGCAGCATCTATTTCACTGATCCACCTTACGGTTTGTCAGCAGAATATGGATCGCTGGGTGAGAAGGAACTCGATTTTCAAGGGGTCTATCGACTCTCCCCAGATTGCAATAGCTTGGCGCTTTTGGTAGATGATTTTGATTGCCCCAACGGACTTTGCTTTTCCCCGGACGAATCGATCCTTTACATCAATGACTCATCAGAACGATCGCATGTCCGAGCTTTTGATATTCTGCCCGATGGCACAATTGCAAATGGACGAGTTTTCGCTGAGATAGTTGGCGAAGGAGGCCCGGATGGGATGAAAACAGACCAAGTAGGCAATGTCTATGTGACGGGCCCTGGCGGTGTTTGGATATTCGATGTGTCCGGGAAGCGCCTCGGCACCATTAACACTCCGGAAGGTGCAACCAATCTTGGTTGGGGCGAGTCTGACTGGAAGACGTTATACTTCGTGGCTAAGACTTCGCTTTACCGAATAAGGTTCAAGGTTGCGGGAGTCCCTGTTTGTTGAAATCGCAAACAATGACAACCGGAGAATCTTGCCAAATTGTGAAATAGACAGGTGCTCCGGTTGGATGTGTGATGTTGGAGTATCGGGTGCCTCCCCATTTTTGTGATTTACTGTTTGCTAGACCTGTGGTACCATATAGCTACTAATGGACGCATGGAAACCTAACCTATCGCTCACAGAATCTCTTACTACAGGAGGCAAGACAAATGTCAAGATTGACACTGTTTGGCGCAAGTTTCATGATAGCTTTGCTGGTGATTGCGGGCCTTAGTCACGCGGCCATCGATTCCTCAACAGCTATGGGAATATGGTTGTTGGATGAGGGTGATGGAGATACTGCCTTTGATTCGTCTGGAAACGGTCACCATGGAAAAATTTCTGGAGCCGCATGGGCAGCGGGTGTGTTCGGTTCTGCGTTGAGTTTTGACGGTGCAGATGATTTCGTCGATTGCGGAAACTCCGAGCTTCTACGCATCGGCACCGGTTCAATGGCGGCTTGGATTAACACCAATGTCGACGATGATAGCGGGCTATCCGCGGTAACGCTTCCTTTTGATGATGGAGATGCGTGGGATGCGCCGTGGAGAAGTTTGGGTTTGGGCTCATGGAGGGGGCAACTGCGTTATTGGATGGCCATTGACGAACAGAACGCCGAAATGCAGCCTGGTAACCTAAACACGAACCAGTGGTACCATTTAGTGGCAACGTTCGATGGTACGAGTCGTAAAGCTTATCTTGACGGTGAACTTGTATTTGAAGCCGAAACCCCTGGTATGATTACTTACGGAGATCCCCTCCCGTCCTTTGTCATCGGAGATCGAAACGTGAACCGTGCAGCTACCGGGGAACTTATGAACGGCTTTGTCGATGAAGTTGCGCTTTTCAATGTCGCGCTAAGCGACGCCGATGTCAAACAGATCATGGACGACGGACTTCAGGGCGTCGTCGCGGTTGAACCATCCGGAAAACTAGCGACCACATGGGCGAATGTCAAAGCCCGACACAAGTAGAGATCGAACCTTCGGTAGGTCTTGAATCTACCGAAGGATTTCTGTATCATCGTAGGAGGTGAGGGACCTATGCGGTGGCTTCTCGCAGTCTGTTCGGTCATGACCATCATCCTGTTGGTTTTCTCAGGTCGCGGCGACACAAAGATTGATCCCAAAACTGCCGTTGGAGCATGGCTATTGGATGAAGGGAGTGGAAATGAAGTCGCGGATGCTTCCGGAAACGGGAATGACGGCGAATTCGTGGGTAACCCGAAGTGGATTGAGGGCGTGTTTGGCAGCGCTCTGCATTTCAATGGCAGGAACGACATGATTCCGGTTGGAAAGGATAAGAGTCTTCGCATAACTGAAGGAACGATGATGAACTGGATTAACATTCAAACATCAAATGATTCCGGATTGTCATCAATGACCATTCCTTACGACGATGGTGCCGCATGGGATGCTCCGTACAGGAGTTTGGGACTAGGCACATGGCAGGGTCAGCTCCGCTATTGGATAGCTATCAATGACCAGAATAGGGAGATACAGCCCGGGAAGATTGAAGAAGATCGATGGTACCATGAGGCAATTACCTTTGATGGATCGACCCGTAGAGCCTTCTTGGATGGAGAACTCGTTGAAGAAGTTAAGGGCGCGGGAGAGATAACTTACGGGAACCCGGCCCCGACTGCCGTAATCGGTAGTGCCAGCGTCGTGGTAAAGAGGGAATTCTTCAACGGATACCTGGATGAAATCGCGATTTTCGATGTCGCACTGAGCGAGAAGGAAATCAACGAGCTCATGGACGATGGGCTTGGCGACATTTTGGCGGTGAATCCCTTGGGCAAAGTTGCGACTACCTGGGCTGAAATCAAGAGCCATTAGACGTATTCCTGCTCTGTTAACGCCGCCCGGCGATACCATATTCCTGTTCCATTCCGTCCTATACCAATTCTTGTGGATGCATTGCCACTCACCCAATAGACTTCCCTCATCCACATCTCTTGGGACTACAATAACTCTAAAGACCGACGCGAAAAAAGGAGCGGGAACATGAAGGCACCAAGAATTGTAGTAATTTGCTTGATTCTCGGATACGGATTGGCGATGGAGAGTTTCGCAAAGCCGGTAAAGCTCAGTCCTGCAGATCCGGTGAAGGATCAGTGGTTCGGGTGGTCGGTGGCGGTGAATGAAAAGCACGCCATCGTAGGATCCCCGAAGGTAGATGATAGAGGTCCTAACGCAGGCGCCGTTTATCCTTATGTGCGTCGTGGAAACACGTGGAGGCCTGCCGAACCGGTGAAAATCTTTCCTATTCGCTCGGGTAACCGTGACGAGTTTGGTAGTTCAGTAGCTTTAAGAGGAAGCACCGCTATGATTGGGGCTCCGGGAAATGAGAAGGCGACAGGAGCAGTTTTTGTCTTCACCTATAATTCAGATGCCGAGAAGTGGCAGCAGCAGGCTAAGTTAACTGCCCTAGACAAGGCCGCGGGAGACCAATTTGGATGGTCTGTCGCTGTCGATCAAAACATTGCCATTTTCGGGGCACGGTTCGACGATGACCATGGTAAAAGTTCAGGTTCTGCGTATATTTTCGTGCGGAACGGGGAGACATGGATCCAGCAGGCGAAACTTATCCCCGATATCGGAGCGGCATCGGACAATTTTGGACACTTTGTGTCCGTCAGCGAAGATTTTGCCATTGTCGGCGCGCCCAAGCACACTCATGCTGGGCTCAAACAATCGGGGGCTGCCTATATATTTGGGCGAAATGGTGAGGCATGGATACAGCAGGCTAAGTTGACGGCGAACGATCCGGGTGCTAAGAACCAGTTTGGAGTCTCTGTTTCTATTAGTGGCGACGTAGCTATTGTGGGCGCACCGTTAAATGATGGTGTCGCCAACGCCACCGGCGCCGCATATATCTTCAATCGCAACGGTAACACCTGGTTGCAGCACACCAAACTTACCGCCAAAGACGCCGACGAACAGGACCAGTTCGGAAATGCGGTGTCCATCCTCCACAACATTGCCTTAATCGGAGCGAAGTTCGACGACGAGTTGGGTAACGATGCGGGGGCAGTCTACTCTTTCTTGCGCGAGGACGACGCTTGGATGCAGAAAAAGAAGGCCACAATTGAGGCAAAGGATATGCAACCCGATATCCGCGTTCATCTCGGAATCTCGGTTTCTATTCGCAGCAAGTATGCTATCGCCGGCGGTGAAGTCGCCGATGGAGACATCGGCGCGGCGTATATCTATGACGTTGCAAGAGATCTTGACGCACCCTATCCGGTAGAGCCGCGGTTCTTGAGTGCCACCACATTCGGACATCTCAAACACACTGCGCTATATCAAAACTTTCCCAATCCGTTCAATCCTGAAACTTGGTTTCCCTATGAATTATCCAACGATGCCAACGTCGTTTTTCACATCTACAATATTTCGGGGCAGCGCGTGCAAGAATTGAACCTTGGCATGCGCAAAAAGGGTAGTTATCTGGACAAACACACAGCCGCCTACTGGAATGGGAGGGATAGCTATGGGCAATTCGTTTCGAGTGGTATCTACATTCTAGAATTCAAAGCGGGGGCGTATCGTACAAGTCGGAAAATGGTAGTCCTGAAGTAACCGGTCAAATCGCGCGATTTGAGGGCTAGTTCACGTGATCGATTAATTCAAGGACAATCCAGATTGCAAGGAGGTTTTTTGATGAAGAGAGCTTGTCGAATTTTCCTATGCTATTTAATTTTCAATGTCGGGATTGTAACCACCATTGTCGCGGATCCGGTGAAGATTGTCGCAGTGGAAAAGCATCACGACGATGGATTCGGATTTACGGTAGCGATTAGCGGAGATTTTGCCATCGTTGCTTCTCCAAGGCGAGACGCGAAGGGTGGTAGGTCGGGCGTCGTGTATCCCTTTGCACGGAGCGGCAACAACTGGAAACGAAGCGCGCCACCGGAATTTGATGGAAACGATACCGCAGAGGGCGACGAATTCGGGCGCTCCGTCTCCATGAGCGGGGACACAGCCATTATTGGAGCTGCGGGCCATGATGCTAATAGAGTGAACGGCTCTGGTGCAGCGTACGTATTTGTTGGACCAGGCCCTCGACATAAGGGTCGAAGTTGGAAGCAGCAGGGGAAACTGACACCGCGAGATGCAGCGGCGGGAGACCAATTTGGATGGTCGGTCGCAATCGACAAGAACACTGCCATCGTTGGCTCGCGATTCGATGACGACCTGGGAAAGAATTCAGGTTCGGCTTACATCTTCGTGCGCGATGGAGACACATGGAACCAGCAGGCGAAACTCACGGCTAATGACGGCGCCGCGTCGGACAACTTCGGACATTTTGTCGCAATTCGCGGAGACGTGGTAATTGTCGGGGCGCCAAAACACGCACACAGAGGTCTTAAACAGTCCGGTGCGGCATATATATTTGCCCGCGACGGGGAGAGATGGGTGCAAACGGTGAAACTTGCCGCTGACGATCCGGCAGAGAAGGATCAGTTCGGTGCCTCCTTGTCGATTAGCGATGACATTGCCATCGTTGGCGCACCACTTAAGGATGGTACTGAGCCCGACACGGGCGCCGCTTATGTCTTTGTACGAAACGGAGATATGTGGACACAACAAGCGAAGCTTACCGCCCAAGATGGGGAAAAATTCGACCAGTTCGGCAATGATGTCTCCATCTCCAACAATATTATTCTTGTGGGCGCCAAGTTCGATGATGATGTAGTTGTTGACGCAGGAGCCGCCTACTCCTTTTTGCGTGAAGACGATGTGTGGGTTGAAAAAGAGAAGGTTACTCTTCCTTTATTGGACGCGAATTGGCCAATGCCCCATTTCGGAATCTCCGTCGAGATTGACGGTCATTACGCCATCGTGGGCGCGGATACCGCAGACAACGACACCGGGGCGGCATACATCTATAACACAGCGGACGACTTGAATGTCCCATTTTCCGTAAATCCTTCATCATTGACGTTAACCACGTTCGGTGAAGTAAAAACTACGATGCTCTTCCAAAACTTCCCAAATCCATTCAATCCCGAAACCTGGTTGCCGTTTCAACTCGCTAATACTACCGTGGCGAGCTTTAGGATATACAATGTCCAAGGCGGGTTAGTGCGGAAGTTGGACTTGGGTGTACAGCAATCGGGAAATTATCTTGACAAGAGGTCCGCGGCATACTGGGATGGAAGAAACCAGTTTGGTGAAGTCGTACCTAGCGGTATTTATATCTATGACTTTCACGCCGGTACTTTTCGGGCGAGTCGAAAAATGGCAATTGTCAAATAGCTTAATGACACCAATTGATAGACGAAATATAGACCGCGTGTTCTTTTGAGCCGCCAAGCCGATCCGAGTAAGCGTCCCTTGAGATGAGGGTTGTGTAAATTGAATCATGAGACGACGCATGGCGAGGTTATTAAGTCGTGGCATAATTGCAACGTGGGCTATAGTGACAGTGTACTCGACGCCCGCGGAAGCGCAGCTCTATGCGGAGTGTTGCCCCAATAAAGCGTCGCTCAAAAACTTTGAATGGGCTTCGGTCAAACCAGATACAATTTTCGCAGTGGAGGACGAGAAATTACGCATTTCCAACATCACTTTTGAATGGAATATGTTTCTTGTTGATAAAGAGGTTTGGAGAGATTTTCGGGTACCGACAGACTTTACAATCGAAGCCACGTTTTCCGATTTCGCCAAGGGAGAAAGAAATAATATCGGTTGGCTTTACGTCGTAGCCAGATTTGCGCAGGACAATCCAGCAACCTACAATCGACGCTTGGATATGATAAAATGGACTTTGGATGAGGAGGGCGCGAACAACGGGTTGTACCTATATCAGTGGGTTAATGGGAATCGAATTAGGCCGGTGCCCGGTAGCCGTACCCGAGCAGACCTTTGGAAAAACGACCCAAATCGGTTTGGTAAAGATTCAATTGACATTAAAATGGTCGTCACCGAAAATACTATAAGTGTCAATTTGTGGAATAGGACTGAACTGGACAGATTTCCAAATGATACAAACGCCGGGGGTCGACCGGGTATAGGTGTGTGGTCGGAGAATGGTGCCGTATCGGTCAGCTTCGTCGTCTATGGACCCAAGGGATTTGCAGTGAATTCTTCGGGGAAGATTACGACCATGTGGGGTAGAATGAAATCAGCGATGTGAAAGGATTGTCGGTACTACGATTTCATTAGAATAATGCATATTGGGACCGATGTGCTTCCCAAACAGCGGTCTTAGTCTTCGAGCATAAAGAGTAATGTTATTCTGCTTTGGACAGGCGTGTTATCGTGCATGCACCTCAGATGTGTGTGCGTTCTATTTTGGCGGAATAGACATTTCCATTATGTCCCTTCAATTGCGACATTTTCTGGATTGACAAGTGTCTTTATTCGTGATAGCATAAAGTTGTTGATAGTTGACGGTAATCAACCAATCAATTACAAAGAGATCGGATTTCCCTGTGACTTGGCAGTGCTAACCCAAGCTAGATTAGCCCAATTGCACAATTTCAAAGGAGAGAAACCATGAAACTAGGAATGACAATGCTATTTGTCCTCACGTTAATTGGTGTGTGGGGATTAGTAGGCGAAATTTCTACACCGGCAACAGCGCAGATGTATGCACAATGTTGCGAAAACGGTCCCAGCGATCTCGATCAATTTGAGTGGGCGACGGGCGAAGCGGGGCCGACCTGGACCATTGAAGGTAACGAACTAATAATCTCTGACATCAACTTTACCTTTAATGTGTTTGTCATAAAAAACAGTATCTGGCAGGAGCTAGGGGCGCCGACCGATTTCACTGTTGAAGTTAAAGCGGTAGAGTTTGAATTCGGTAATAAGGACAACGTGGGGTGGTGGTATGTCATGATCCGCTATGGTCAAGATCCACCGAGTGGTGAGCGGAAAAACATGTTCATGTGGACCTTTGATGAAGAAGGCGGAAACAATGGGTTGTATATGTATGAGTTCACGCCTGGACTCAAAGCCAAATGGCCAAATCACGGTGATGACGCTCGGATTAGATATGTTGCGGCCCAGGTAGCAGGTGCCGGGCTTGGCGAGGAATTCGTCAGTCATACACGGGTAGGTGAATGGATTAACGATCCCGGTGCTTTGGGCGAAGAGTACTTTCACCCAGTGGTAGAAGTCACCGCGACCCATATTAACGCTTCACTGAATGATGAGGTTGAGTTGGAAGATTATCCAAACGATTCAAATCTTGGTGGACGCCCCGGTCTGGCAACGTGGTCGGACGGCGGTGCTATCCACTTCCGCGATTTCATGGTGTATGGCCCCGGTGGACCAACGGCGGTCGATCCCTCTGACAAGGTAGCAACAACTTGGGGAACGATTAAAGCGAGACAATAACGCTGTCTTACACTGTGTGAGGACAGACAAAGGGGTGTAGTCCCGACGGATTCCCGAGCGGGAGTACCACCCCTTTTTTATTATCTGACGAAACGTAGATTCGGAGGTCAATTTGTTCGGTTGGTCGAATTCTTCACGCCCATGTATAAAGTGGTGTGGAATCCGACCAAGACATTGAATTATGCGAGTCAATCGAGACCAGTTCTTGGAACAGGGTTATCTCGTTCTTCGAAACGTCGTCCCGCCGAACGAGTTGGAGGGGTTGCGAAGGAGCTACGAGATTCTCGTAGAACGCCAGCGGGCAATATGGGCACGAGATCGATCGCCCGGCGATCCGCCCGGAGGCGTTTGGGAGAGTTCTCCCCAACCTCGCTTGTTTCTCAATTCCGGGAGAGAGAATAGTTCACCGCTAAACGACGAGGCAACCGCCGATGCAGTGGAGTTTTGGCTTCACGAAAACACACAGGGCGTTAGCAGCCAATTGATGGACGTTGATGACGCCGCGGCCACTGAAATGTTCCTGATGTGCAACCCGGTGCGAGATCGCGGACCTGCAAACTGGCATAGAGATATTCATCCCATCGACACCGCGCCACTGATGGGTTATATTGAGGACATTAAAGAGAATAGACCCAGCTATGTACAATGGAATATTCCATTGTACGATGACGAGGTGCTTTGGGTTGTTCCCGGTAGCCACATCCGAGTCAACACTGAAGAGGAAGATTCCCAGTTACTAGAGAATTCATACGCGCCCCTCAGTAGCGGCCACCAGACGCACTTGGCGGCAGGGGATGGCGTTGTTTACATTACCCCAATTCTGCACTGGGGGAGTAACTACAGCACAAAGCTTCGTCGTACAATACACGGTGGTTTTGCAAGGTGGGGAAGGACGTATTACGGGAATCTTGACTTCGCACGGTGCCTTAATCCCGCAGCGCGCGGAACCTTCGAAAGGTGGGCATGCCGCAGCGCAGAGGCTCAGGATTGCACTGAAGCGGCGCTTCGCGCAGTAATTTCCAAAGACGGAACCGCATTTCAACAATGCATTGAGAGAAAACACCCGGGTGTTGGCGAAAATGGAAAGAGGTTGCAAACAGTTTTCCTGTGTAAAGCCGCCATGCATATTCGTTGCACGAAATACCCTGATCTCCCAAATGTGCCGGAAGACCTTCGTAATCGCGGAACGCGGCCGCATCCAACGACCCTCAACTGGGGACCGCAATTTGCGGATCGCTTTACATTGGATGAGACAGATGTGCTTTGGGAAAGGTTCAAAGGGATTGATGCCGCGCTGCAAAAGGATGAAGAACAGTTTTCGCCGGGCTTTCAGTCGGGACCAATGCGCTACAACTTCAATGAGATGCCGGCAGACTTCCACCTTGACGATTTCATCGCAAGCTGGTGAGTCCCTCTGTCATCCGTTTTTTCAGTTGTATTCAGAAGCTATTTCGAGTCGGGTAATAGGCACCGCACGACTTCTGATTCAAGAGCGCTATGGTCGTTGACAAGCTGCAGGTACAAGAATGGCTAGAGAAACCCCCAACTGGAACGCTACGGAAGATGATCTCCAACGCGCCCTGAACCGATTGAACGATCAGCCGCGCGGGCTGCGACGATATTTGGACTAGACGCACCCAACCCGCCGTGACCAAATTAGTTTTTGGAACAAGATACAGTTCAAAGACTTAACTGCCCTGATGAAGCCGAGATTTTGAAACATGACCACGAGAAATCTAAGTCCACAGCAGATGTTTATCGATCTCGTTAAAGAACACCGACCTGAATGTCAATTTTCCGGCAAGAACGAAAGGGACTTCTCGGACTGGAAAGAGAGCACGCTACCCAAAGTTCTGGCAACCCTTGGTGAATCACCCCCAGCAGTCGATGCAAATCCCGAGATGATAGCTGAATGGGAGGACAAGGGATTAGTAAAGCAACGTTGGATTATTGACGTCCAGAAGCACTTGTCGGCAACGCTGCTCGTTAACCTGCCGGCAGATATGAAGAAAACCGAAAAACGACCTGCTGTGGTGTGCTGCCATGGCCACGGCGCATACGGTAAAGAACCGGTGATGGGGAACGATTCCAGTCCCGACCTGCGTCATGTAATCGCCAATAACAATTACAATTACGGCGAAGTCATGGCGCAGAAGGGGTTCGTTACGTATGCCATTGATTGGATTGGCTTTGGGGAGCGGAACGACAGAAACAAACCCAACCATAACTCGGTCGCCGGAGGACGTGATTGGTGCAACCTTTACTATCTGCACGCAACCATGCTGGGGATGACTTCACTGTCAATCAACGTGGCGCACGGCAAAGCGGCTACGGATGTAGTGATTTCCACTCAGCCTGTCGATGAAGAACGGTTAGGCGTCATGGGGCTGAGCGGTGGCGGTACAATGGCACTGTGGATGGCGCTGTGCGACGAACGTATCAAAGCGACGGAAATAATCTGCTATAGCGACCTGTGGGCGGCTTTCGGAATCCGTGATGTCAACTACTGCGGGATGCAGGTCGCGCCCAGCCTTTTCAAGTATGTGGATCTTCCGGACTTGCAGGGGTTGATTGCTCCCAGACCTCTCCTAATCGATATCGGGGCGAACGACACCTGTTTCAAAGTTGATACGGCGATGAACTGCTATCAGCAGTTGTCCAAGATCTACGGGGCGGCGAATGCCGGTAATCAGCTCGAACTAGATCTGTATCCCGGCGAACACGGCTGGGGCGGCAACAAATCGGAAGCCTTCTTCAGGAAACACTTGGGGAACGATTAGTCTTGTCCTAAAATGTAAGGAGACGAAGAGCAAACGATTGAACCTCGTCAAAATTCTCAAACCAACATAAATTGTCGATTTTAGATTTACAAGAAACCCAAATCAATTACGTATGGAGGATTCAATATGTCTACTTCATCAACCTGTGCTCAACCGAAGACCGTTGTTTCTGACGAGGAACTTCAATTCTTTAATGAGAACGGCTATTTGATACTTAGAAACGTCTTGAGTCCGGAGGAACAGAAGCGCTTGCGGGACGCATCGCACACACTGATGGTCAACGGCAATCCGGAACAGCCGGGACCGGACTACGGATATCAACCTGGAAGGCTAACAGGAAAGAGCACGCTAAAACGGATTGACTATGTGGTGGATAAAGACGCCCCGTTTCGAGTGTTGCTGGCACACCCCTATATCCTGCGGACTGTCGAGAAACTCACTGGACCGGACCTCATCCCCACGTGGGATGCCATGATTTACAAAATGCCGCATGAGGGGATTAGCACTCCTTGGCACCGGGACGCCGCAGTAGAATGCGCCACCCACATTCCAATTTTTAACGTGGATTTTTACCTGGATGATGCGGATCACGATACGTGCGTGTGGGCGATACCGGGCAGCCATCGGTGGAGTCAGGAACGGGCAATGAAATACTTCAAAACCGAAGAGTTTGATTTGCCCGAATCACAGCCTATCTACATGCAGCCCGGCGATGTACTGTTTCATGAGATTCGAATGTTGCACGGTTCCCCTGTCAATACGTCGCCGCGGCTGCGGCGCGTCATATACTATGAATTTAGAACAGCCGGAGTTGAGACTTCACACGGGCCGCATGTGCAGGAATATGTTCCACTTAAACAGGATGTCCTTCGGGCGTGTATCGAGCTGCGGAAGCAAGCCGACTATATACCCGCCGATGAAGAACCCTTTGTGTATTCGCCTCCTGCCCCATTTAATCAGTTTGACGAACTTCCGGCTGAAGGGTTAGAAACCTACCGATACTACCATAAGGATTATTGGAGAGAATAACGCTGCCGAAGCAAGGTGAATCGAAGCGTGTCAACCCTCATTTTTGGAGGCCAACTGCCCCATTACTTCAGCTCCGAGGATATTAATCTTGAACATTTCCAAACAATCTGCGACCAATGCGCGGATTTGGAACTGTATAGATTTGCTGAAGGGATCGAACAGAACATCGTCATCTATCAGGGCGACAAACTGAAAGAGGGAACAGCTGATGCGGACACAGAGTCCGAACTCAAGGCTGAATGGGGAAACTGCCTTAGGGATGGACCGGGAATCTTTGTGATTCGTGAAGCATATCCCGATACGGCGGTCATTGATGGTATGACTGCCGTTTTCATGCAGATTATCAAGGACGAGAAGTCATCGCTTGGAGAAGTAGGCGATCATTTCGGCGACAACGAACGTATCTGGAATTCTTTTCAAAAGGCTTGCCTCGCTGATCCCGAATTGTTCACCGAATACTACGGCAATTCGCTGCTCTCTGTCGCCGCTCAATCCTGGTTAGGTCCCCACTACCAAATCACCGCTCAGGTGAACAATGTGAAACCGAGCGGCAAAGCGCAATTGCCCCACCGCGACTACCACCTAGGCTTTCAATCCGCCAAGACCGCGGCGAAATTCCCTGTTCATGCTCACCTCATGTCGCAATTCCTGACGCTGCAGGGAAGCATCGCACACAGCGACATGCCGGTTGAATCGGGACCAACACTGTTCCTTCCATTCTCACATCAATTCCCGGCTGGATATTTAGCCTTTCATGAGGGGGATTTTGCGGCGTTCTTTGATGAACACAAAGCGCAAATTCCGCTTAACAAAGGAGATGTCGTCTTCCTTAGCCCCGCGTTGTTCCATGCCGCCGGTACCAACTTATCCGATAAAGATCGGATTGCCAATTTAATTCAGATCTCGTCCGCGATTGGGCGCCCGATGGAATCCGTCAATCGCCAGGTTATGACAGAGAAGGTATATCCTATCCTCCTCGACAAGATTAAACAGGACGTTATCTCGCCTCGAACCGTAGGAGACATCATAGCGGCGGTAGCAGACGGCTACTCATTTCCGACCAACTTGGATTCGGATCCACCTATCGGAGGAAATGTTCCTTTCACGGCACAACAGATGATTCACCAGGCGTTGCAAGAGCATTGGACGCTGCAGCGGCTAAAGAGCGAACTTGGTCTGTATGTTGAAAAGCGCAAGGCGTGAGACTTTGTATCGGTGATTGCGTAGGATATTCCAACGAATTTATTCCATGCGCTCTGACGAACACCTGTGAAAGTTTCCTAATCTTCGACTACGCACTGGCTTGCAATCGACGGATCCGAGCGGGTAACGAGTCGCCACGAATCTCCCGTGATAGGATGCGCAAATTCCGATCTGCGAGCGGGAGACCGATCTTCACCCCGCCACGGCGATGCGACTCACGCAGCCCGATCGCGATTTCTAGCGCCGCCCGTGCGTCCTCGCCGGAACACTTCGGAGACTCACCGGTTTCAATGGCGTTGATAAGATCGGCAATGATGGTCAGACCCATTCCTTGAATCCGCGCAGGCATAGGGAAGGGAATCTTGGCCGGAGCGTTGTTGCTACTCCCGATACCCGGAACCATCTGGATGAGCTCGAACTCCTCCGAGTTGTTCAAGGACCGAATCCGTCCGGTCGTCCCAATGACATCAACTTCCCAAGATGCAGTGCCGCATCTCATGCTGCGCAAATAGGCACGAACATCGTTGTCAAAAACCATATATCCGTTTCCTTGCAAGTCGTAATCTCCAGCGGCGGCTTCATCCGACTCCATCTCCCCGAAAACCCACTGAGCATCCCCGCCCGCCATATAGCGTAGGACATCAATAGCGTGGCTGCCGTTGTGAGACAGCCCGCATTCCGTGTAGACCGTCACCTGTAGAATGTCACCGAGCTGGCCTTCATCGATTAAGCGCCGAGCTTCGCTAAAGAAGGGGTTCCACCGCCGCGCACAGTTAACCGCCAAAGCTACTCCGTGCTCTCTGCAGACTTCAACCATGTCGTCTGCTTCCTTCAAACTCAACGAGATCGGCTTCTCCGCCCAGATAGCCTTCACTCCGGCACGGGAAACATCCTGTACGATAACGGGGCGGAGGCGCGCGGTTGTACAGACGCTGACCAGGTCCAGCCGCTCTTTGTCTAACATCTCTCTGTAGTCACTATACATATGGTCGGAGGCAAGCCCCCAGCGCTCGCCAAAAATAGCGGCTTGCTCGTCATGTATATCTGCACCAGCCGCTAGTTCGACATTTGGAGCGGCGTCGTAACTAGGGGCATGACAGTAAGGAAGGAACAGAGAGCCGCCACGGGTCATCTCATCATCAAAGGTGCTGCCCATGCGGCCTAGACCAATTACTCCGGCACGATAGGTTTTCATAGTTTTCTCCAATGGGAGTGCTTTCACATTCCACAAGAATTAGGTTCCGATTTCAGGGCCAATGTAATGGGTAAGATTGCAGTATCTGGCACTTTGGTTGTTTGAACGAATAAACGATGAAACAGATTTTCCGACCTTGATTTCAGACTGGCAAAACACATCATCATATTATCATGAACCGCACCGTATCACAATGACATTTCGGGGCTTGACTTATCTTACGCCTATTGCTAAACTGATTTCATCATGTGTGATTTAGTTCCCTCACGCTATGGGCCCTGGTCTCCGCAGAGAAAAAACGGGGCAGTTGCTCGACAGCAAGGTTGATGATTAGTTACCAATATAGGAGTTTATCTTCCGCATCGACTCGCAAAAAATAGGATTATCGCCGTTCTGGAATCATGCCGCTCCTCTTGAGCGAGAAAATAGAAGTTAATTGGTTAAGTATCACTGCATTCAACCCCACTCACACAGTCTATCGCAATCGCAATTCATTCGAAATGTCTGGAACTAACTCAAGATGAGAATCTATCCTTGAAACCAATTTATGTTAACAAATTCAGAGAAGTCTCAGTTGGATGAACAGGGATTCACACTTCTGCCAGACGTGATTCCACCGGATGAGGCCGACGAACTTCGTCGGTTGTCGATGATTCTCGCCCGGGATGAAAAGGCGTCAGGGCGCGGGACGATGTATCTGGATGATCAAGCGCAGCGGGTGTGGAACTTGGTCAACAAAGGCGAGCCGTTTGAACGGGCAATTCAGCATCCGCGCATCATGGGCGCGATGGAATATCTTCTTGGCGGCGACTGCACGCTTAGTTCATTTACCGTGAACATCATCGGTCCCGGCGCGCCTAATGGACATTTGCACATAGACTACCCCCTGCGCTTGATGCCCGACCCCCGCCCCAGTTTTCCGCTTGTCGCCAACAGCGTATGGTTACTTGATGATTTTACGCTTGAGAATGGAGCCACGCGGTGCGTACCCGGCAGCCATCTTCGGCTCGAAGGCGGACCGGAACCCGAGGACAATTACGATGATGAGGTGCAAATCTGCGGTCCAAGAGGATCGGTGTTGATTGTCAACGGCGCGCTTTGGCACGGTTCATCGGCAAATCACACAGATGGAGACCGTGTCGGCTTGCTCGGTTTCTTCTGCCGCTCGTTCATGAAACCGCAACAGGACCACCTGAAACTGGCTTCGGACAAAGTAATTTCCCGCGCATCTCCCACACTCAGAAGACTACTTGGATTTGATTCAATGCCTGGCGCGACGCCATAATGATTTAATCCTTTGAAAATTAATTTGTGACAGAAAGGAAGGAGCATAATATGTTGGTCAATTGGCTGCTTCAAATTAATCGTAGCTTCCTCATGTTTGCCCTTATTATCTGCCTCATGGTAGCTGGGATGTTGACTGTGAATGCGACAGAATCCTCCCCGAGCGGGGACGCGAGCATCATATCCCCTGACGCCAAACTGGAAAAATTATTCGATGGAGCACATTTCACGGAAGGTCCCGCGGTTTCGTTTGACGGGATGGTGTATTTCAGTGACATCACTTTTACCTATGAGTCGGGTATGCAGGCAGGGCATATTTGGCAGTACAATCCCAATACCGGTGAAACCCGTGTATACCGCTCTCCCAGCGGAATGTCCAACGGTATCAAATTTGACGCTCAAGGTCGGATGATCGTCGCCGAAGGCGCGGATTTTGGCGGGCGCCGCGTCACCCGGACGGATATGACGACAGGCAAGAGTGAGATCATCGCGGGACTGTACGAAGGACGACCGTTTAATGCTCCCAACGATATTACGATTGATGAAAAAGGGCGCATCTACTTCAGCGATCCACGCTACCTCGGACATGAACCGGTGGATCAACCCGTGATGGGTGTATATCGAATCGACCCGGATGGCTCGATTCACCGCATAATCACGGATGCGGGAAAGCCGAACGGTGTGGCTGTTTCGCCGGATCAGAGGTCACTTTATGTCGTCAGTAACGACAACGGAGCGACCGGTTTCGATAGGCTTCCTACCGAGACACCATACCACAAGGGGCGAATGGCACTGCTGGCGTATGACTTGACGGAGGACGGAACCGCAGCATTTCGCGAAGTAATGGTTAATTTCTACCCGCAAGATGGACCGGACGGCTTGGTGGTTGATGTTGACGGAAATCTTTACGTCGCCGTGCGCGATGTAACTCGTCCCGGGATAAATGTCTATTCGCCAACAGGAAAAGAACTGGCGCGTATTCCGACGGGAGTAGTGCCGACGAATGTGGCATTTGGCAGAGGTGACGCGAGCAAAACCTTGTACGTCACGGCAGGAAACGCTCTCTACCGGATTCAGGTCATGAAAGACGGATATCATTTGCCATAAAATAGAGGTTTGGTGGCAAATATCGAGATGTGTCTCGTATTGCTACAATAACCATGGAGGTGGAATGTACCTATGCCGATTTTTGGTGTGACAGAGTTGAAACAGACGGTGCACGATGTGTTCTCCCTTTTGGGAGGCACGGCGGACGAAGTACAGCGATTTCAGGACCATTTGGTCGATAGCAACTTGGTCGGGCACGATTCGCACGGCGTGCGGGTCATACCGAACTACGTCGACATGATTCACCGAGGTGAGATCGTGCTAGGCGCGGACTTGGAGGTTGTAACGGAGAGTCCCTCCCATGCGGTACTTGATGGCAATTGGGGAGTAGGTCAACTGATGGGCTGGCGAGCGGCGCAGTTGGCTATCGAAAAGGCAAAACAGGGCGCCCTCGCCGCTGTGAGCCTGCGAAATTGCAGCCACCTCGGCCGACTCGGCGAGTATAGCCACATGATTGCCGATGAGGGACTCGTAGGATTTGTGACTGTCAACGGGCACGGCGGCGCACAGGGTGTGGCGCCTTGGGGCGGCCTGGAAAGACGGCTTTCGGTCAATCCGATGTCCTACGCGGTGCCAGCTTCCGATGGGGTTGTTATGATTGATATCTCGCCAACGGTCGTCGCAGCCGGAAAAGTGGCGGTCAAAGCCTTGCGAGGCGAACCTGTCCCCGAGGGTTGGATTGTGGACAGCGAGGGACGACCGACGACGGATGCCAACGCGCTTGAAGGACCGCCACCCGGCAGTCTGATTCCCGTGGGCGGACACAAAGGATTCGCACTCGGTTTAATTGTGGACATTCTGTCAGGTGCGTTGAGCGGCGGAGGGTGCAGTCGACCGGATACCGATCGCTGGGGAAATGCCACGTTTATGCTGGCAATCAATCCGGAAGTGTTCGTCGGGCAGGAGGAGTTTGAAACCGAGGTAAAAGATTTCCTAAATTACGTTAAGTCCAGCCGTGCGGCACCCGGATTTGAAGAGGTACTCATACCCGGGGAACCCGAGATGCGCGAAAAGGAACGAAGGATAAACGAGGGAATCTTTATAGAGGACAGAACCTGGGACAACATCATGGGAATCCTTGATGAACTCAAGGGTGATGCCCGGTCCAATAGCACGTAGACGTGCTACGTCAAAACCTCCAAGAAACAAAGCCAGTCCTAGAATCAACCACTGGGAAAACACGGGATTTTTTTCAAAAGATTTCTACGTTTGGATTGAATCTATCCCAAGGAGCCTTTCCGAATGAAAATCACCAAAGTTGAAGTGCGTGCCGTAGCGCCGCCGGTGGACCGCTTTACGTGGTCGGATGACCTACCGGATCAATACTCGACGAACACCGTCGTCAGAATCTACACGGACGAGGGTGTAGAGGGAGTCGCAGGCGTCTGGAATGCGACATCATACGACTTTGAGCGCTATACTGCCGAATCGATACGCCACCTCGCGCCGATATTGGTGGGCAAAGATCCGCTCCTGCGTGAATTCATCTGGCATGAAATCCGACCGCGCGTTTTCCCTCTTCCGCCTCAGTCGCTTGCCGCCATTGATATCGCGCTATGGGATCTCGCGGGAAAAGTGGCGAACATGCCGCTTTACCGCTTGCTGGGAGGTGCGAGGGAATCCATCCCCGCCTATGCGAGTACACCGCTATTCGAGGATGTGGCATCCTATCTGAGAAACGCCGAAGATTTGATCGACCAAGGATTCAAAGCTATCAAGTTTCACACATGGTGCATCCCCGAACTCGATCTTGAACTCGCACGTGCCGTTCGCAAACAGTACCCCGATAACGATGTCGACTTTATGCTTGACGCCGAGAACAACTACGACCGTGACAGGTCGCTGCTGGTAGCTCAAGAGCTGGAAGCCATGGGTTTCACGTGGTTTGAAGCGCCGCTGCACGATTCGGACCTTGATGGATACAGAGAATTAACGAACCGGGTCAAGATTCCCATCATTCCGTCCGGCAACTGGTTCCAAGATTTGCATACTTATGGTGAAGCCATCCGTTCGAAAGCGTGGGGACGTGCGAGAACGGATGTTGCCATGATGGGCGGGATAACACAGACGAACAAAGCGATTGCCTTCACCGAAGCCGCCGGGATGAGGTGCGAAATCATGTCTTGGGGTTATAGCCTCGTTTCGGCAGCCAACCTCCACCTCATGTTGGCGCATGACAACTGTTCTTACTTCGAACAGTCAGTGCCTTTTGAGCCGTATGAGTACGGCATGAAGGATGTAATTCGCACGCAAGCTGATGGTTACGCTTATGCCCCCTCTGGCCCAGGTCTAGGTTTGGAGGTAGACTGGGACGCCATGGAGGCAGCCACGATTCTTTCCTTCGTTGCGGAGTAGGTATCAACTCCTAATCGCTATTTCCTCCTGCGAAAAAAACTATCCCTACCGATGGTTCATTGTAACAGACTTCATTGATACGAACGCCTAGCTCCATTCCCTTGATTTGGCAGCCTTCCGCCGGTTATTCGCCTCAAACACAGTTACTGTACTGTTGCATGTATAGCACGATAGTGTGAACGGCAACACATACAGATTCCCATCCTAGTGTCCTTCCTTTTTCAGATTCGGCGCCGCAAAAAAATTGCTTCAAATGTGAGATTTAGGCGATGACATGCGTCTAACATCCAAACAGCTACGGTAAAGGCAGGAATCCATGCGGACGGAAGACGGTCATATCATTCAGAAATGCCTCGACGGAGACGCCGCCGCATTTGGCTTGCTCGTTGACAAATACAAGGGCAGCGTCTACGCGCTGGCTTACGCCAAGCTCGGCGATTTCCACGACGCTCAAGATATGACGCAGGAGGTCTTTCTTAAGGCGTATCAGAAACTTCGCACGTTGAAACGGTGGGACAAGTTTCTGTCATGGCTTTATGCAATCACTTCCAATTCGTGCAAGGACTTCCTGCGCTCCAACGCGAGCCGTCCCGACAGAGAGCATGTTGCCGACCAAGAAAAGGAGCGTTTGGACAACATCTCAATCGACTCGAATCACGAAGACCAAATCCATCAATCGCTCCGAGAAGCCCTGTCTGAGTTACCCGAGATACATCGGCAAGTCTTATCTCTTCACTATTTGGGAGGATTGAGTTGCAAAGAGATTGCAAGATTTCTTGGGGCCTCTCCCCATGCGATTGCGATGCGACTCAACCGTGCCCGCGCCAAATTGAGGAAGGAGATGCTAACGATGATGCACGCAAGTTTTGACGGACAGAAACTTCATTCCGGTTTCACGCTAAACATCGTTGAGAAGATTCGACGAACGCACATCCAACCGAATCCGCAGGTCCCGGTCATTCCCATAGGCATTGCCGCTATTGGCGTATTGACGTTATCAATGCTGTGCCTAATCACTCCCTTCAATCAATTACCGGCGATTGGTAAATTGATCGGAGCGCCTATCCCAAGCGAAACTAAAGTCGTGGATGTCGGCGAGATTCCCGTGGATGTGGTCATGCTTTCAAAGTCATCGGTTGTTTCGGGAGGCGATGGGAAGAAGGATTGGGGAAGAAATTCACGGCGAACGAATGCTGTGCAGGCTCTTGATACGCATACTAAAATGGAGCCTAGCAGCCGCAATGAACCTACAGCGAGTCTTGGAAATGGCACAGTTCGCGAAATAGCCTATTCACCGGGTGGCAAGTTAATCGCCGCGGTGGGGGCACTTGGTATCTGGTTGTATGATGCTGAAACGTTGGCGAAAGTTGGATTGATACAGGGAGGCGCCGCAACTATCGCTTTCAGCCCGAATGGGCAATCGTTGGCATCTGGATCATCGTCGGAGCCAACTGTAATCTTATGGGACGTGGAAACACGGAAACGGACCGGAAGTTTGACATTTCCAGATAGGAGAGGACTGACGGCTCTTGCCTATACACGTAGTGGAAAAACCCTAGCGGTTGGTTACACAAATGGAGACATTGCTCTATGGAACACGGAAAAACAACAGAAAACTGCAGTAATTGACGCGACCGCACGCGTCATATGGACTCTGGCGTTTAGCCCTGATGGAAGGTTGTTGGCGTCGGGCGGTTACAAAGATTCCACAATTAGCCTGTGGGATGTGCGAACCCAGACATTGCTGGGGGTCTTTGATGGACATACGCGTGAGACGAGGGTGGAGAATCATGGAGTCTCGTCAATTGCCTTCAGTCCGGACGGAAAAACCTTGGCTTCAGGAAGCAGTATGGATTGCACCTTGCGCCTCTGGGATGTAGCGAGTCAGACACAGATTGCAGTGTTGCTCGAGCTAGATACAGATAAACATGAAGGCATAAACTCTGTCGCGTTTAGTCCGGATGGTTCACTCTTGGCATCCGCTAGCGATGATGGCGTCATCCGAATGTGGGATATTCGCACACTGGAGCAAATCGCCAAGCTAGACACGGGGGCTGGTGGTGTAACTTCCGTCGCTTTTCGACCGGATGGAAAAACACTGGTTTCTTTGAATGGTGGGGTTGCGGCAACGGCAAGGCATAGGAGTGGTGACATGGCAATTCGGCTCTGGGAGGTCGAGAGTCAAAAACCGGTAGCCGTAGCGGGACATCACAGCGCTTCGGTTGAATCGGTGGCACTCAGTCCCGATGGCACATTCCTAGCTGCAGGGCGTCAAGACGGTGCCATTGAATTGTGGGATGTCGGAAGTATGGAGCAGACTGATGTCCTACGAGGCCATGATGCCACGGTGCAGTGCGTGGCGTTCAGTCCCGATGGAAAACTGCTTGCCTCAAGCGCGACAGAACATGCATCGCTCTGGAACATAGAAGATCGAAAACGCATTGCGGTCTTTAACCACACCGCGATTGTAGAATCTGTTGCGTTTAGTCTCGACGGCAAAACGCTTGCTTGCGTTGATGAAAACTGCATTCGGTTATGGGACACGCGCCGGAAAAAGGAAGTATCCGTGTTGGGAGAAATACCTCTACCCAGCCAAGCTAGCTTCAGAAACGCCAGCTTGTGGAAAAGATTGTATTCAAAATGGATACGCAGAGAATCTCCGACAGATTTTCCAGTTCATTATGCGAGTACGATACAGTCGATAGCATTTAGTCCCGATGGGATATTGCTAGTGTCAGGCGGGATCGATAACGCGGTTCGTTTATGGGACATCGGGAAACGGCGTCAGATTTTCACAGGCGAACCAGATCAAAAAGGGGTTCCCTACGCCAATATACACACTGTCGCATTCAGCCCTGACGGAAAGACCATTGCTTCGGCGGGGACTCACACGGAGATTCACCTGTGGAGCGCAGCGGAACACAGGTTGGTTGGGACGCTGAAAACCGAAGAACATGTTGAAGCACTGGCCTTCAGCCCTGACGGACATTTTCTTGCTGCCGGTGTAAGGGCGAGAATACGTGTGTGGGACATGGAAACGCAAGAGGAAGTGGCCGCCCTAGAAGGAAGTTTAGGACGAGTCAATACCATCGCTTTCAGCAGCGACGGCAACACCTTGGTAGGTAGCGCCGGACACGGAGTCATCAGAGTCTGGGATACTAGCGGGCTGGGGGCACGATGAATTCTTATTACAAGCGGACTCCTCGTGCTCCTGGAGCATTTCGATTATGTCATCGCACGATCCGTTAGGCAAATCGGCTTCTTTTGACATAGACAGGGAAGTTAAGTTCGACTCGGTGAAGCACCTTGTAATTGCCCAGTGTAAAACGCATCTTGTCAACAGATGTATTGCCTGATTCGTTTTAAGGAATAATTATCGTTATTCCCTACGATAAAAACATGTACACAGATTTACGGTGAATCTAGGAAAGGCAAAAAATGAGAATTGCAGCAGTCTTTATGATAGCATTATTGACGGCTTGTACCGAAATAGCCGAGATATATGAGGAATTTGGTGAACACGAAGAAGATCAAGAATATGAAATACATACAGATCATATTGAGGTGCTAACCCTAGGCCCCTACACCAAGACGTGTTACGGGCCATTTGAGCAAGACTGTTTCATGGAATACAACGAGGAAGCGGGACAATGGCACTTTTTCTACGATTTCATTGAAGGCTTCGATTTTGAACCCGGGTACGTCTATTCGCTTGAGGTGAGGTTGGAGGACCGCGGCACCGAGATACAGGATGTAGGACGCTATTCGTATCACTTGATAGAGTTGTTGGCTAAGGTAAAGGCGCCGGACGACTTTGATTACGAGGCAAACGAGAAGCCCGATCTTTCAGATCTTGCATCCGGTGCCTGACAAAAGTTGTGGTAGGGCTTACACAGATGCGCCCAATCCCGTCCAGGTGATTCGTCACAGGCAGATTTAGGAGCGGAAAAATGAGAATCGTAATATTCGTTGTATTGGCGCTAATGATGGCGTGCGGCGAGGAACATATAGAGGTTCTAACGCTCGGTCCCAATACCAAAAGGTGCCAAGGGTTTGTTGAACAGGACTGTTTTATGGAATACAACGAGGAGGCGGGGCGCTGGCACTTCTTCTATGACGGCATTGAAGGCTTCGACTTTGAGCCAGGGTACATCTATACGCTTGAGGTTAGGCTGGAGGAGCGGGAGCACGGAATACAGGATGTTGGGCGCTATTCGTATCACCTCATCAAGATAGTGGATAAAATGAAAGCCCCTGATGACTTTGATTACGCAAAGAACGAAAAACCCTAAAATTCAAACCTCAAGGACGTATCAAAATAGTGTAAAATAGATTTGACACATACTAGGTTGCAAGTTATAATAGAGCGTGAGCATGCTCGGCGTGGATTGAGATTGAGTCTCAAAGTCAACAGTTGGCGGCTTCTTAAGTGAATTTAGGTCGCGTCCTTAGAATTGCATGATACTGCGTCTCAATATCACATGTTGCATCCGTATGATGGCTAATACCGAATTTTGCCGTAATCGATATTTTAATGTGAAATCGCCACGTGTAGAAACTCGGCATTTTGCTCGGTTGGTTTACTCGCTGAAAACGCTATATCATACATTTCGGTTTGAAACGCATCTCTAGAAATCTTCGTTATTCGTACAATTATCTGTGTATTCGGCGCAAAGTAAATCAGGCATTTTCTTCGGCTTCTTCGGCGCCAATTTGCTGCGCGAGGTAGTTTTCAATACCCATTTGGCTAATCTGGTCCAATTGCATTTCAATCCAGTCAACGTGTTCCTCTTCATCTTTGAGGATTTCTTCAAACAGTTCCTCGGTGCCAAAGTCCTTCAGGGTGTGCGAAAGTTGAATCAGTTCGTTCAGCCGTTCTATGGCTTCCTTCTCAAGGGCGCAGTCGTTCTCCAGCATCTCCTTGACGGTTTTGCCGATCTTGATTTCATAGTATCGCGCCATGTTCGGCACACCATCCAAGTAGAGAACTCGCGCTATCAATTTTTCGGCGTGCCTCATCTCCCCGATGGAGTGTTCTCGAATGGCAGTATGCAGGCGTTCATAACCCCAATTTTCGCACATTTCCGAATGCGCGAAATATTGGTTGACTGCGGTGAGTTCAGACGTTAATACTTCGTTAAGTGATTCGATGATTTCGGGATGGCCGTACATTTTTGGTCTCCTCTTCAGTTTGGTATTAGTTGGGTTAAGATTACGTTTTTAGGACTCCACACATAGGTAAAGCATAGTTTAGAAACGTGCGTGATGTCAAGCAAAAGTGAGGGAGGTAGAATTCCGCACACTCGATTTGGCCGACCAAGTGGAAACGAAATCGGGAGCTTGATTCCCCTTGTGCCCGAATCGAGTGGAATTTCTAAGATATAAATTTATGCCTTTACAAATTGAAGCAACCTTGATGGGTGAAGAAGCGTCTCGATTCGTAAAAGCGGCAGAAACCGACAGCGTGACCCCCGGAAATAGTGTCGCCGTAAAATTGGAAGGGAATTTCATAGGAATCCACAACGTCGATGGCGAGTTTTACGCTATAGACAATATCTGTCCTCACGTGGGCGGCGTCTTGCACGCGGGCAAACAGGAGGGCGGCGTTATCGTTTGTCCAATCCACCAGTGGAAATTCGATGTGAAAACGGGCGCATGCATCTGGCCCGGCGAATGCGAATTGGCTACCTATCCTTTGAAGGTAAACGGAGGTGATATCTTGGTTGACCTCGGCTCGCCTAGCACCCCGCCGACACGTAGTCGTCTCCCTGCTTGCACCACTGACAGAGCAGAACAACCAAATTCAAGCGAATGGAGGATACATAGTTGAAATTCCTTGCGTTGGTAGTCGGTATATTGACTGTTGTGACGACATGCGGTGCGGCGGACGCCAAAGAATTGACTCTCTATTCCGGTAGGAGCAAGAGTCTGGTAGAGCCTATAATTAAGCAATTTGAGACTGAGACTCAAATTAAAGTGAAGGTGCGTTATGGGGGCACCGCGGAACTTGCGGTCGCATTGCTCGAAGAGGGCGAAAACAGTCCCGCCGACCTCTTCTGGGCTCAAGATGCGGGTGCGCTCGGTGCGATCAGCAAGCACGGTCTTTTTCAACAATTGCCTGACACAATCCCTTCTAAAGTGCCTGAAACATTCCGTGATTCGGGAGGAATGTGGGTGGCTACCAGCGGACGTGCTCGTGTCATCGCCTATTCCTCTGACCAAATCAAAGCCGAGGATGTACCCGACAGCATTTTTGATTTGACGGATTCAGTATGGCGGGGACGGGTTGGATGGGCACCGCAGAACGCTTCGTACCAGGCATTTGTAACGGCGATGCGCGTTGGAATCGGGGAGGAAAAGACCGAGGAATGGTTGCGGGGGATGAAGGCGAACAAAACAAAAAGTTATGCCAAGAATACCCCGATAATCAAGGCGCTTGCCGCAGGCGAGATTGACCTCGGCTTGCCAAATCATTACTACTTATTGCGATTCAAGAAAACCGATTCCGAGTTCCCGGTCGAACAAGCATTCTTTAAACCCGGCGATCCGGGAAATTTGGTAAACATCGCTGGCATAGGTCACCTTAAGACCAGCCACCATCCCGAAGAAGCGCTCGCCCTGATTCAATTCTTGCTCTCTTCCCAAGCGCAACAGTTTTTCGCCAGTGATGTCTTCGAGTATCCCGTAACCAATAAAGCAGTTCCACATCCAAATCCTAAACTACTACCTCTTCCTGAGCTTCTAGAGCGGACTCCGACTATAAATCTTGGTGACCTTGATGATTTAGATGGAACCCTTAAACTGCTAAGGAAGGTAGGAATCTTGTGATCTTTCACAAGGTTGGGCAACATCTGCGGTGGTACGTCGTCCTGCCGACCGTAATAGTTGGTTTGGGCGTGCTCGTGCCGTTTGTGTACTTGGTGCTCCGCGCTACGGACGCCCAAGCCAGCGAGTTAGTCGAGATTGTTTTTCGATCAAGGAACCTTTTGCTCTTTGGCAACACGGTATTGCTTGTCGTCGGCGTTGTCGTCGTTGACATACTATTGGCATTGCCTGTCGCTTGGCTAACCAGTCGCACGAACCTTAAAGCAAAGCGTTTTTTTACATTGATGGGTGTGTTTCCGTTGGCAATTCCCAGCTACGTGATGGCATACGCTATTCTGGGGTTGGGCGGCAGGGACGGGGCATTTGCTCAACTGTTGGGCGAGAATCTCCCTCGACTGAGCGGATACTGGGGAGCATTGGTAGCACTAAGCTTTTATACGTTCCCTTACTTTTTTCTAAACTTACGTTCGGCACTGCTCGGGGTTGATCCGGCGCTTGAGGAATCTGCCCGTAGTCTCGGCTATCGGCGGCGGCAGGTGTTTTATTATATTCTTATCCCTCAACTACGCCCCGCACTGTACGCAAGTGGGTTGCTCGTCGGGATGCACGTATTGGGTAATTTCGGAGTTGTCTCGCTGATGCGGTTTGAGACATTCAGTTACGCACTCTACTTGCAATTGGCCTCATTCGATCGCATTTATGCGGCATGGCTCGCGTTGATGCTGCTCGCTTTTGCCGGATGTCTTCTTTATGTCGAAGCACGACTCTTACGAGGCAAGAGTTTTCATAGGGCGGGAATTGGCAGCGTTCCTCAACGAACACTCACCCAACTCAGAGGTTGGGGAAAACTCTCGTACCTCTATCTCGCCGTTTTGATATTCGGATGTGTAGCGGTTCCAACTGTCACGATAGCATTATGGCTGATTAGAGGACTCGATTCCGTGTCTATAGAGAACCTTGTGAAAGCCATGTTAGGCTCCCTCGGGGCTGCTGTCCCAGCCGCTTTTCTGAGCACCGCCGTGATGCTCCCGCTAGTGTACTTGGGAGTGCGTCGTCCTTCTGCGTTGTCTAGTGTGTTGGAGCGTCTCGCCTACATCGGCTATGCTATACCGCCGCTGGCATTCGGTCTTTCCTTGATATTCTTTGTACAGCGGGCGATTCCCGGTCTCTATCAAACGTTATGGCTTCTCATTTATGCGTACACGATACATTTTATGGCCGAAGCGATCGGTCCCGCCCGCAGCACCTTGTATCAAGCTTCGCCCAACATTGAGGAAGCCGCGCGTTCCCTCGGTTTTTCGAGGCTAAATGCCTTTTTCAAAGTCATCTTTCCCTTACTTATCCGAGGACTGACAGTAAGCACTGCTTTTGTGTTTCTTTCCGCTATGAAAGACCTTCCCATTGCCTTCTTGCTCAGACCTATAGGATATGAAACGTTAGCGTTGAATGTGTGGACCAACACGTCCGAAGCCTTATTTGCGGAAGCCGCTCCATACGCTCTACTTATGATAATCTTCGCCGGGCTCTTTGTTAGTCTGCTGCTTGTTCAGGAAAGGAGCGTGCATGAGCAGCCTGCTTAGCCTTCACAGCGTGACCAAACATTTCGCACCACTTGCCCCGCCGGCGGTGGATGATGTTAGTTTCGAGGTGAAAGCCGGCGAGATTTTTGCCTTGCTGGGACCTAGCGGGTGTGGCAAAACGACGACCTTGCGGCTGATAGCAGGGTTTGAACGCGTCAATTCAGGCGAAATCCGATTAGAAGGCAAATGTATCGAAAGCCCGACAATCCATGCTCCACCCGAATTACGAGAGATTGGTCTCGTATTTCAGAACTACGCTCTTTTCCCACATCTAAATGTGATGGACAATGTGGCATTCGGTTTGAAGAGATTACCGCCGAAAGTTCGGCTGGATCGGGCAGTAGAAGTATTGGAATTGGTCGGACTTGCCGAATTCCGAGACCGTAAGCCGCACGACCTCTCCGGCGGCGAACAACAGCGCGTTGCATTGGCTCGATCCATCGCTCCAAGCCCCAAACTCATTCTTCTGGATGAACCGTTCTCCAGTCTTGACGCCGGCTTGCGACAATCCACCCGCAAAGAGGTGCGAGAGCTGCTCAAAGATGCCGGAATGAGTGCCATGTTGGTGACACATGATCGGGAAGAAGCTCTCAGCTTTGCCGATCGCGTTGCTGTAATGGAAAACGGTGGACTTGAACAGACGGGAGCGCCGGAAGCTATGTATAACCGACCCAAAACTCCGTTTGTGGCAGGATTCCTCGGTAAGACAAATCTCATTACGGGCGACGCTCACGGCGATTGCGCCGAAACCCAGTTAGGAAGGTTCAAACTTGATGCTCACGCTCAGGGCAAGGTGATGCTTTCAATAAGACCGGAGCACTTGGAGATGGTTCACGCCACCGCAGGCGAGAAGAATGCGAAGTTGGGCAAAATCGTCGAGCGTGAGTTTAAGGGACATGACCTCACCTATCGGGTACAGATTGAAGGCGAAGACTACTTCGTGCAGACCGACTACCGTTGTCCATACCAAATCGGAGACTGGGTGCAACTCAAAGCGGTTGAACCCGGGGTGGTGCTTGGCGGATAGAGTTGGAGATTTCGCGGGGCAGTATGTGGCACAATCCGCTCTGACGCCGATAGCACAGTGTGTAGGGCGCGTATAAGCATGGCGGACGTAATCAACCCAAAAAGTTGAGAACTGTATAACGATGTCGCCGTATGGCTACCGCTGCCTGAATGACAATCGGATGTTTGCTAACGGTCCCACCTCTTGAACTTGCGTCCGTATGTCAATTCTTACTTGGGCGCACCGAGATTCAACCTTCTCAGTTTCAGCCCTGTGTATTCTTTCTCACCTTCAACAATTTGAATGAACCGATTGCATTCAACCTCCCTGAAGGTCTGTGTCAGTCCGGTAGTTGGCCAAAAAACCTCGAGTAATTCTACTTTTTTGGATTTACCAATGCCAATCGTCTGTCGAAGTGGATTGCATCCAAATGTTCCCCCACTATTCACGTGTTTGTAAATTGAACGTGTTGCCCCATTCTCCCCGACTTTCAGATGAATTCGTGCCCCAATTGCCGACCGATTCGTCTGCACGCCTATCAACCTGATGGCAATCCAATTGTTTCCAAATCCTGGGTTTTCATACAGGACGTTGCTAAATCCGTCGCCCGGGTACGCCCCTCCCATCTGTTCAAAGATATCTTGATCGCCGTCGTTGTCAAAATCGGCGAATGCTACGGCATGCCCCTTCTGTAGGTGACCAAATCCACCGGAGTAGGTAACATCCACAAACCGTTTTCCGCCTTGACTGAGGTAGAAGACGTTGGGCATGAGTTCCATGTAGTTCGGCCACCCCGTGCCGAGGTAAAAATCAAGATATCCGTCGTTGTTAAGGTCGCCGAAATTGGCACCCATCGGCGCGTTGGGAGTCTCCAAATTGCATTGGCTCGCTACGTCTTTGAAGCCACCGTCCCCGTCACCGCGATATAATCGCGCAATCCCTGAATCCACGGGCAAGCCGAGGACATCGGCTGCCACATGTTCAATGCCGGAGGAATAGGCGGAAACATAAATGTCGAGCGCACCGTCGTTGTCGTAATCCCAGAACCAAGAGGGGAAACTGCGCAGTGGCGCACGGACGTCAAGACGGCTTCCCTCGTCCGTAAACGTCCCGTCTCCGTTATTTCGGTATAGGCGGTTGCCTTTTTCAAGATTGGACACATATAGGTCCGGCAACCGATCATTATTGTAATCTCCCCACACGACAGACTTGGTGAGACGGTGGTTCTGCACGCGCGCACTGGCTGCCACATCGGTAAAGGTGCCGTCGCCGTTGTTTTCGAAGAGTTGGCACGGGGCGCTCAGCGCCCGAGAAGATTCATTGCCAATGTAAAGATCGAGGTCGCCGTCATTGTCGTAATCACCCCATGCCGCCGTCTGGGTCGGGAAATGCTCATCCCCCATACCGGCTTCAAAGGTGCAATCCGTAAAAGAGCCATCTCCGTTGTTACGCAAAAGAGAATTCGGGTGCCGCCCGTTCCGTCCCAACCAAGCCCCTCGCAGAACCAGGATATCAACATGCCCATCGTTGTCGTAGTCAGCCTGCACTAGATTCAGTCCGCCATATAACCCCGAGAGTCCCGCTTGTTTCGTTCGATCAGTGAATGTCCCGTCCCGATTGTTCCGGAAAAATCGAATCTGACCTCTTACGTCCCAAGTGGAGACAACGATGTCGAGGTAGCCATCATTATCGAAGTCGTCAGCAATCGCCCCGCCTGACAAATCAAAAACATCTATCCCTAACTTTGGTGCGATGTTCTTAAAGCGGGGTATGTTTACTTCCGATTCAAAGGCATGGATTGGGATGAGGTATTCACTCGGCACATTTTCGGGATAAGCCCCGATCGTCATATAGGCAATATTGAGCAGCCACCTGGTACCGAAAGAAAACACGGGTGGAGACTCTTCCGTGGTGCGGCTAAGAACCTCGGTGAATTGGAAAATCGCCTGCCTTGATGCATCCTGTTCTACGTGAATGGCGCTTCCCCGAATGGGAAGTATGCAACTTTCGGGCGTGTGACGGAGGCAGCAGTTCTGGGTTTCCGCCATCCGCAAGTAAGCAAGGCCAAGATAAAAATGGGACTCAATCACGACGTGTTGCGGGATCTGATTGTTCACCGATTGGGTGAGTTCCAGACCTCTTGAATAATGGTTGATGGCGTCAGCTTCATTACCGAGGCGCAGAGCCGCTTTACCTGCCTGCATATGCAGCCGCCATTTGATGGAAGTTTGAGCGGTTGCGGGCAACGACGCTAGTTGCTTGCGTAGCCTACGATACATTTTGTCGCCAAGATATGGATTATCATCGGGCGTTTGGTCGGCAATCCTCTCAAGAAGCGCCAGCATCTTCTGATGTCCGGAGGAACCGGTACGCGTCTGAGGTAGGGAATCAACTCTTGGTTGTTCATCCGCAAGAGGAGACTCGAAGCCGTTCATTCCGCAGGTCACCGTGATGAACGCCCCTGCACATAGACAAGGAATTAGTCTCAAGAATTTTGACTTACACATGCTACCCATCCTAATACTCCGCTTCAAGGCTTTTCAAGCCATTTCCCTCCGTTGCTATCAGGAACCTGTTGCTCCCGACATCTTCGTGGTGTTCAATCAAACCGCTAGGCCAGCGAATTTCAACGTGCTCAGCCGCAGCGGACTCGCCCAGTCCAAAATGCAAGCGCATATCACTATGAGAAGGATAGCTTCCGCCGCTCTTGACCTCCCGCATCTGCGAGATTCCACCCGCGGTTACCTTGATGCGCGTTCCAATACCGCTTCGATTGCTCATCGTACCGACGGCAGAAAAAACGAGCCAGTGGTTTTGGTTCGCCTTGTCGTTCCGTAGGAGGTCGGGAGTTTGATTGGAGTTGGTGATAAGAATATCAATATCACCGTCGTTATCATAATCTCCAAAAGCCGCGCCGCGGCTTACCTTTTTCAGCAGCAATCCGTCGCCCGACGAATCAGACACATCGTCGAATGTGCGACCACCTCGATTCAGAAATAGCTGATTTTGCTGCGGGTATGTGATCGTTGGGTTGAGGAGCTGGACATTTTCTTCCAAGTGTCCTGTTGCTACAAAGAGATCTATCCAGCCATCACTATCTAAATCGGCGAAGTCCGCGCCCCAAGCGAGGTGTGTTAAGCTTGGACCGCCGATCCCCGACCGATAGGTGAAATCGGAGAAGAAGCCGTCGCCATCATTGTAGTACACGCTGTTCGGCTCGTCCTGAAAGTTGGTTATTACCAGATCGAACCAGCCGTTGTTGTCGATGTCTCCGAAGACGGGCGCCATGCTGGAGTAGGGAGCCCCCATCTCGTTGAGCGCGACCCCGCTCGTGAGTCCGACATCCATGAACGTGCCATCCCCTTCGTTGCGATATAGCCAATCTTCAACCTTATCGTTGGCAACAAAGAGGTCACGATCCGCGTCGTTATCGTAATCACACCAGATCACTCCCATCCCTTTTCCGTTGGGATTCCATACCCCCGATTTCTCGGTAACGTCGGTAAAGGTGCCATCTCCACTATTTCGATACAACACACTTGCCGTCCCCTGGTACGCTCCGGGGCCACAGTGTGTTCGCACTCCAATTGTGCCGCACTCCGGATTGTTATCCAAATCGAACTGTACGTAGTTAGCGACAAATAGGTCCAAGTGCCCATCATTATCATAGTCTGCAAAGGAGGCGGACGCTCCCCATAAAGGATCTCCAACCCCCGTTTGCAATGTAACATCGGTAAAAGTACCGTTGCCACTGTTTTGATACAGAACGTTTGGTCCGAAATTCGTAATATAAAGATCGGGAAAACCGTTATTGTCGTAATCTCCGACGGCGCAACTGAAACCGTACCTCGAGTCTCCCACCCCCGCGCCAACGGTCACTTCTGTAAATGTACCGTTTCCATCATTTCGGTAGAGGGCATTTGTTGGCGGAACGTCGGATTTCATGCCCGGCAGGTCTGCACCATTGACAAAGTAGATGTCAATGTCGCCGTCTTGATCGTAATCGAACCATGCAGCACCTGCTCCGAGCGTTTCGAGAAAGTAGCGCGCGCCGCTTCGGCCGTCTTCGTGCTGAAAGCGGATCCCTGTCGTCGCGGTAACATCTGTAAAACGCAATTGTGCGTCTGCGATGACACTCGAAAAGCAGAGGATTAGAATGCCGGCGGTGGAAATCTTAAAATATGGAGAATGGAATACGAAGAACACTGTGTGACGTAGAATGGATATAGTCGCTCGACTTCGACAACTCACTTTCCGACCTTTTTTCCGACGTCTTCCGACTGTTTGGCTTTCCGGATAACTTTCAGCCCTTCACGATAAAGTCGATTTTCGGGTTGCAATGCTAACGCTTTCATAACCGATGTTTCCGCTTTTTCATAGTCTTTGTTGAGGAAATGGAGCCACGAGAGCGTATTGTAGTACGCTGCGGAATCGGGCTTGAGGTCAATCGCTTTTTCTGCCAACTGTATTGCTTTGTCTAGATAAATTCCACGGATTCCATACAAATGCGCGAGTCGCTCGTGTGCTTCGGCTGAAGAAGGTTCCAGCTCAATGACGTGTAGGTAGGCGTTTTCTGCCTTTTCATATTTATGCCGCGCGAGGTGGACAGCCCCCAAGTAGAAGTGTGCGTCGCTGAAGTTCGCGTCGGTCTTGAGAATTTCCTCAAATTGACGACTCGCCTGGGGGAGTTTGCCTTCTTGAAGGTAGGTTTTTCCAATTGCAGCGCGGATGGCGATTGGAACTCGTAGCATGGGGTTTAGTTCGATTCCCTTGCGACAGGCTGAAACAGCACGCTCAAAATCGGATTTGCCTCCTGAATTGTCAGCTCGTTCAAGCAAGATTAACCCTTTGGTTATGTATGCCTCTGCCATTTTCGGTTCTAACTCGATTGCCTTTCCTAGTGCATCAAGTGCGTCATCGAGACGCCCCAGCCCGACATAGGCGTGTCCCAATCCACTATATGCCTTTGCGAAGCACGGATTATGCCAGAGCGCCTTTTGAAACTCTCGACTGGCCGCGGCATACGCTTCGGCTTGCATATACTTTATTGCCAGTCCAAACAGGGTTTTAGCTGTGTCAGGTGCCTCCCTGATCATGGTGTGTCGTGCACCCAACCGGGAATAGGCGGTTTTCAGACGTTGAAACTCCTCCAATTCTCTCGCGCCATCGGTCGCTTTATCCAACTTGAGATACGCTCGTGCCAACTGATAGTGTGCCGCGGGCAACTCGGGCCGTAGTCGGATTGCTTCACTCAGAACACGTACCGAGTTCTCCCATTGCTTGTCTTTATTGTAAGCAACCCCCAGTTCGAAATACACCTCGGCTAGAGGAAGGCCCATTTCGATAGCGTGGTGCCAACACGCCTTGGCTTGATCGAGACTCCCACGATGTGATGCGATAAGACCGAGAAAGTAGAAGACTTTCGCTGGAGACGGCTTAATGCTCCATCCGTAACCCCCTGATCCGAATGAAGGTACTGGCACTTCATATCGAGAAGAATGGGGCTTCTGCATCAGTTCCAGCGCCTTGTTAAAGGCAATCTCCGCCGCATCATGATTGTGGCGCTCAAAATGTGACATCCCCAAAGCGTGGTGCGCCGCGCTCCAGCTCGGTAACTGTTCAAGTGCTCGTTGAAAGACATCAATCGCCTCTTCGTATCTTGCTTGCAGGAAATACACTCCCCCTAGCCAATAGTATCCACTTGGGACATGCGGATCGAGCCGCACTACACTCTCAAACTCGGCTTCAGCCTGCTGCATTGCACCAAGTTCCAAATACGCGAACCCTAGATTTAGATGCGCCTCCGTCGATGTAGGATTTTCATCAACTGCTTGCTTGGCGCGTGTTACCGCCTTAATTAGGTCAATCTCAAGTTTATCTTGTGCGGCACATAAACATGAAAAACCTAAGATGCCGATTAGAATCAGCCTTGGGGGCCAAACGAGAATCTGTTTTTTGATATGCGCACCGTGGATTGAGCACATTATACGGTCCATATGAAAATTTCAACCCAGGTCATTGAACACTTAATCGTTGTCAATTCGCCGATTCGCTCTGCAGCCGTCTAATATGGAAAGGCATTGTCGATGAAGTCGCGATTTTCAAACGGGGTTTAACAGAAGAGGAAGCCAACAGCCTCATGAACACAGGACTGGAAAAGTTGCTGGATTTTCGAGCGGTCAATCCCCATGACAGGATGGCGACTACATGGGCCGGACTCAAATTGGCGAAGTAGCAATCTCAGGACACCCTACCTAAGACGGTGCAGCGAAGAACTTTCGGAGGATATTCACCTCCGGCGGCTTCGTCATGAGCGACACAATTACCATCGCTAGGGCTGAAGCGGCAAATACAACGGTTACCGGCATGATTCCGGAATCACCTATCGTGTAACCGGGGGTTTGCCAACCTCTGAGGAAAAAGAACGTCCAAAGCACCACAACGCTCAAAATCGAAGCAAACGCGCCGTATTTAGTGCTCCGCTTCCAAAAGAGAGCTGCCAGCAGAACCGGAAAAAGCGACGCGAAACCGGTAAACGACCACACCGCGAGTTTGAAGATACTCCGGTTGGAAATCAAGGATAGAACGTAAGTCACGGCAAGCAATCCCACGACAAAGAGTCGTCCCACCAATACCTGATGTTTTTCGCTCATACGGTTATGGAACCCGTAGTGCCGCACGATGTCGTGGGTGAACATACTGCCGATTGCAAGCGTCTGTGAATCAAGGGAGGACATGATCGCCGCAAAAACACCGGCTGCCAAGAATCCCGCCAGTATTCCGGGCGCGTACCGCGAAATTAGCTGAACCAGGATCGTATTGGCTTGTGGCCCCTCAAGCCCGGTGATATCGCCGCTTCCCAGAATGCCGAGCAACACACTCGGAATCCACACCACCGCGACGCACACGGGATAGAATATGATTGGGTAGCGAAATGTCCGCGCACTTTTTGCCGTGAGCCAGTGCATGAATATGTGTGGAAACATCCCCACTGAGACGGGAATAAAGATGTATGTCATCAACTCCAGTGGTCTTATTCGGTTGGCTTGCATCAACAGATTCTCGTCAACTCTCGCTATGGCATTCGACAGACCGCCCATCTTGCCCACAACTATAAAAAAGGTCACGATGCCCAAGGTCATGAAAACGAGTGTTTGAAGCGTGTTCGCCCATACGGTGCCGCGCATTCCGCCAAAACAGACGTAGATAACAACCACGCCGCAAACAAGCAACCCGCCCACCCATTTTGGAATTTGACCGTCTGTAATAACCGAAAGGGTTTCCCCGCCTCCCATTACGCCAATCAGCAAATACGGCACGACGAGCGCGACCAGAACGACAAAAAGCAGCAACCCCAAATTGTCGGAGTTCCACCGCTCGCGGATATATTGAACTTGCGTGAGATAGCCGTGTCTTTTACCAATCGCCCACAGCCTCGTACCTACGAAGAAAAAAATGCTCGGAATTATTAGCGCAGAAGACGACCCCATCAAAGCAAACACGCCAATCCCTTTGTGGTAAGCTTCGCCCGAGGCGCCAAGGATGGAAAACGCCGTCATGTTCGTCCCGAAAAGGGACATCAGCAAGACAAATGGTCCGATAGTGCGACTGGCAACGAAATAATCTTCTCCGGTACCGCGAAAGAATCTGTGGCTTATGGTGCCGACGATCAACACCAAGGCGAGATATGTGAAAATTACAAAAACGGTCATCTGTTTTCTGCGTCCTCCTCAATCTCTAGATGGGACGGCCAAGCGTACTTGACTAGCAACGTCATCAAAACTGTGACCACGATACAGAATGCAATATGATAGACAAGCCCAACAGGTAATCCAAACACCAATGTCGGGTTTTGCCAAAACCAAAAATCTTTGTGAAGCAGATATAGGGCAATGAGCCCCAGATAGAGAATCCAACGAATAGGCGAAATCTTCATTTTGTCAACCAAAAAACTGATTCAACAGCAGCGTTTTTCCAACTTCATTGACTATGTTTCCAATTTGCGATTTACGGCTATCTTATCAGTTTTTTTCGCAAGGCGTCAACCCAAATTCGTCCTTGAATCCACCCGTTAAATTGACATATAATGGCACTAGCCGCGACTTCGCGGGGACACCGAAAACACGGAGGGAGAATCTTCCAATGAGAGTTGTTACGGGTACCATCTGTCACGAGACCAGTACATTTACTCCAGTCGCCACAACGTGGGAGAGCTATCGTAATGAACACTTTGGCTACTTGCTCGGGGAGGAAATCCTCGAAAAGTTTCGTGGCTCAAACACCCCGATTGGCGGTTTCCTTGACGGTGCGGAAAAGCATGGTTTTGAACTTATCCCCACAATTTATGCCAATGCCCATCCCAGCGGCCCTACACCACGGCATATTTTCGACGCTATCCTCGGCGACATGCTTGACGGGATTGCCGCGGCGGGGAAGGTCGACGGAGTGCTCCTAGAGCTGCACGGCGCGATGGTGGCAGAAGGAATCGATGATGGAGAAGGGCATATCCTGAAGGCGGTACGGGAATTGGTTGGTTGGGATGTACCTATTCTCGCGCAGTTGGACATCCACAGCAACGTTTCACTTCGCATGGTCGAGATGGCTGATGTGCTGATTGGACGGGAAACTTACCCGGAAGTCGATCAAGCGCCAAGGAGTCGAGAATGTGCGGATGTCTTGATGCGCATTTTGCTTGATGGCGTACACCCGACGATGGCTCTGCACCAGATTCCACTAGTTTGGGGAGTGAATCAAGTCACAGCCCACTCGCCAATGCGTGAAGCTATCGCCGAGTTACACAAAATCGAGGGGCAGCCGGGAGTAATTTGCGGTTCAATCGCAACCTGCTATCCATTGGCTGACATCCCGGACTTGGGGGCCTCGGTTTACGTTGTTACCGATAACGATCAAACTTTGGCGCAACGGTACGCCGATGAGCTAGGTGCATGGATTTGGGAACGCCGGGCAGATTGGCACATACCGATGCCTTCAACGCGCGAGGTGCTGGTCGAAGCCGAATCCCAAGGAAAATACCCGGTGATGTTTGCCGATAGAAACGACAATACCGGCGGCGGCACGCCGGGTGACAGCACAGCAATGTTACAAACGTTCATTGATACCGGATTGGAGGATGCATGTATCCTTTACATGGTCGATCCTGAAGCCGTGGGGAAATGCAAACAGGCTGGTGTTGGGGCAAAATTTACTCTCGATGTCGGCGGCAAGTCATCTCCGCTTCAGGGTAAACCCGTAACCATGAAAGTTGAAGTCGTCGCCCTCTCCGATGGCCGCTTCTGTTATGATGGGCCCATAAAGGCGGGATTGGAAGGTGGTATGGGGCAGTCCGCCTACATCAGACAGGGTGGGATACACGTGTTACTGGTCACCGAACGAGAACAGCCGTTTGATACTGCGTTTGCACGAAAGCTCGGATTGGATCCCCGGAAAATGCGCTACCTTGGGATTAAATCTACCGCCCATTTCAGACAAGGTTTCGAATCATGGGCGGGGGCAATCTACGTCGTGTCGGAACCAAGCGTGCATGACCCTGCCGGAGGCGACATACACTTCCGAAAACAGAATCGCAAACTACACCCATTCCATGACATGTAGGGGCCTTGCGGATATACGCCGGCTCGGATAAGATGTGACAACATTGGAAGGACGGCAAGGATTCACTGCCACCTCCCCAAGTACAGATCTCGGTTCTGCATCGGCATTGTGACGCGAGTTCCCTTCTGGCGCTGTGAATCCACGAGTCCGAAGGTGAGTTCGGTGCTCATTCGAGCCAGATGGATATTGCCATGGGTTTCACCGCCCGTATCAATGGCATCGACGATATCTTCAATGCACCCGACGGTACCGCTTTTCCGCTCATAATCCGGAAAATCGATCTGTTCAAGTCCTCCAGATTCTTCTGACCGTCTACGTACTTGAAATTCGTTGCCGTTATTTAGCGACCTAACGGCGCCATCAGAGCATGCGACCTCAAATTCATAGGCGCTGCCGGGGATGCTGACACCGTGCGTACCGTTCTTGAATCGCACGTAACCCATCACAATAGGCGGATCATTCTCGGTACGATTATCATCAAAGTCGGAATCCTCCACGTCCACATTTCCTTGCACATATTCCACTTCGGAATCTCCCGCGAAGAAGAGTAGCATATCCGCTGCGTGCGTGTATCCCCAAAGGGCGGCGCCAGATGTATAGGCGATTACCGACCGCCGCTCACCTATCTCGCCACTCTCAACAATTTCACGCATTTTAATATATCCCGGCGTGTATCGTCGCTGCGTCCCCAGATTAAATTTCACCCGGTTTTTCTCGCAAACTTCGACCATTGCATCGGCTTCAGCCATTGACGCACAGAGCGGTTTATCGCAGTAGATCCCTTTCACGCCGTGTTCTGCGCCGAAGGCAGTGATTTCGGCGTGATTTCCAGGACGAGTTGCGACGCTAATGATGTCTGGCGCCTCCTTTTCAATCATCTCCCGATAGTCCGTGTACCGCTTGGGTATGTCCCATTTGGAGCAAACGCGTTCCAGATTCTTCTCAACCACATCAGCAGCAGCGACGATAGTTGTCCGCTCGCAAGCCGTGTAACCCGCCGCGTGAGAGTACGGAAGAAGAATTGCATTCGGTCCGCGGCTTACCTCCTCGTCAATGGTGCCGCCCATACGGCCGCATCCAACAATGCAAGCACGGTATTGAGGTTTCATCGGTTTTCTCCATGATATTTGACAGATTCAAGAGAAATCTGTTTATAGTGACGAAAACGGTTGCCGACTAATTCCGGCTTCTCGAAAGGCACTGTCTAAGGTGCGGTACGTCAACTCTGCCGCCCGCAATGGATCGTAATCCGGCCGCCCTTGCACCTGCATGCTGACTTCGGCGGTGATGTAACCGTCATATCCAGCCCTCCGCATCAATTTGAGATATTCCACGAAATCAAAAGCACCTTCGCCCGGTATGAGAAATTCATAATCCGGTACCTGTCCCCGCTGGTCTTTCACGTGGGTGTGAGCGGCGTGCGGCGCCAAAAGTTGCACTACCTCTGCGGTCGACATGCCTTGAATCTCGAAGTGACTAATGTCGAAGTTAAGTCTGAGAAAGGGAGAATCAATTCCTTTAAGAAGCCACACGGATCTTTCCGGAGAATTCAATCCATCGACGACATGCGGCTCAATGGCAAGAACAACCTCGCGGGCAGTGCAGTAATCCACTAACCCACCAACTCGTTCAAGGATGAATTCGCGCTGAGAATCCCACTCGTTAGGATTGCTCCCCAATGTAGTGTTCAGAACGGGTACACCTTCGGCGCCGGCAAGGTCAACACAGAGGTTTGCACTTGCAGTGAGGCGTCGCCAATTCTCGACATGTACGTTTTCCTCCGTAGCAAGCAGGGGCTGGTGTGCAGCCACGGCGGGGAGCCCCAAGCCGTGTCGATCCAATAGCTGGCGGATGCTTCTACGTTCCGCGGAATCAAGCGTGTCGAGTTCCGTGCTAAATCCCGGTATGACGGTGAGTTCGGCGCCATCAAACCCGAGCGCGGCGAGGTGATTTAAGGCAGTATCAATGGGTAGGGTAGGCATTCCCCAGGTCGAATAACCGATTTTCATCTCACGTCCTGTTTTGAGATTGGAGGGTGTAAGGCTATAGGAGGCATTGAAGCTGCGTCGTTCACCCGATGCGACGAATTAAGTCATAATGTTTCGTTACTCCGAAATGGTTATATCGCACATTAGGCAAAATTCTGTTATGTACCATTGTCCCGGTACGGATCCCCTTTAGAATGGTATTTCAATTTTCTGAGGCAATCCGGTTTGAATTGAGACGATAATTTTCTCGACCAACAGGGTGGAAAGTATTCCTGCGCGAGCCGGCACGTACGGTTCCGTGTCGTTACGAATGGCATCCACTAGCCGCGGCAATCGTTCGAGAGGAGGCGGCGTAAGTGTTTCACCATCGCCGAAAGTGACCGTCTTGAAATGTTCGTAGAGTACCGCAGACTGTTCCCCATCAAAGAACTCGAAGAACCATTTGGAAACCATCGTGTTTTTGCCGGCATCACTCATCAGGAAGGTCGCTACTGAACCGTTCGCAAATCGCAGCGTTGCCGCTGCCGTATCCACTAGGTCAGTGCCTTTCAATTCGTCGGGATGGGTTACCCTTCCTCCCGTGGCATGCACTTCGACCGGATTTGAGTCGTGCATCCAACAGAGGAGATCGAGAGCATGAACTCCAACATCAAAAAGCGGTCCTCCTCCCTCTTTGGAATCCCAATGCCATCGGCTGAGGTCGCCTTTGGCTACCATACATTGAGCGTGGCTCACCTTTGAGGCGTTAAGGCGATGCTTGATCGTTCGTGCCGCCCCGCTGAAACGAATCGTGAAATCTAGCATGAGCTTCCTGCCGGCAACCTTCATTGTCTCGTAAATACGGAGGCAGTCGGCGGTGGTCATCGCCATAGGCTTTTCCAAGAAGACGTGCTTCTTCGCGTTCAAGGCAGCCACCGCCAAATCGGCATGGGAGCCATGAGAGGTAGCAATCGAAACGATATCTACTGATGGATCGCTAAAAATACGTTCAGGATCCGTGGTGTGGTACTCGCCCCCGTATTCTCCGTGAAAACGCCTCGCGGCGTCAGTTTGAGCGTCGGAAAAGCCGCGTATCACGATATTCGGCGTGGATGATGCCCACTGTGCGTGCGACTTACCGGCGCTGCCGCAACCGACAAGCGCCCAACCCATGGGGTGATCTGTACTGACATTTTCGACCATTTTCTGCTGCTACCCGCATTCGATTGATTGGGGAAAGTAACGTTGCATTAGATGGAATTGGAGAAACTCCCAGTCCCCAATCCATTGCCACAACTTTCTGTTGAACTCATGGTGCCTTAATGCCATTTCGATATGACAGCCCCGAATACCGTACTAGCGCCGACGAGCAACAGTATGATGTCCGCTATCAAACGGTGGCTCCTTTTGCGCATGCGGTCTCCAATGGGGAGTCCTACGGTATATCCCAGATAAGCCACCGGGAAAAACGCTATTCCGATGGCGACATACTTGAAGAGTTCTACGCCAAACGTCAGGCCCAACAGGATAATCTGAATCGGAGTCGATATGGCGAGAACCGCAAAAAGGAAAGCGCGTACCTTGTTTGTGGCCCAGTTTTGCGCAATAGCCCATAGCACCAAAGGCGGACCGCCGATGCCGCAAATGCCGGAGAGCAATCCACTTACAACAAATGTAAATCCCGCCCATCCCCAATGCAGCTTCTCCACAGGTTGAGGCTGTAAGAGCAGTTTGGCTATGACAATCAGACCTACGATGCTGCCTACCACTAACTTGATATAGTTCACATCAAGCTTAACAATTTTCGTGAGCAGGAACAAACCGATGACCACGGCGATTAAACGAACCAAAGTCGCCGTCCAGGTCAAGCGCCAAGGTACTGAGGCTTTGAGATGTCGGGCGCCGAGCGCCGCCTGTACGGTAGAGCAAGTTGACACGAGTGTTACAACGGCGGGCAGCGGGAAACCGATCCACAGAATTAAGGGGGTGGCAAACAGCAGGAACCCAAACCCCACGGCGCTCTGTATCAACGCGGCAATTCCGATAACAACTCCTACCGTGAGGATGTCTAAGAGTTCCATAGCCTACTGTTGTTTGCTTATCGCGCCTTCCGAGAGTGTGAACCTATAGATTAACTTGTGATCTACGCTTCCCGCTGTAGGAGCGATTTCCGAATCGCGACATCTTTCGAGAGCATTGCGCATCCCTCCAGAAGACACGCAACAAGAGGATTTCGCCTCCTATTTCATAGTCGATAATCGCTATCTAACTGGTTCATTCGCTAAGCGTTTAATGCTCACGAGACTGTCGCAAGAAACTGTTCTACCGCACCGGCAACCAACACTAACCGTATTTTTTTGAAAATAAACCACTAACTCGGACTGTATAATCCGAATACAGTAAATCTTCAGTTGCAATAGCCGTGAGGTGCATACTACGATTTTCAATGGTCAAATTTCCACAACTGTGACGCGGTCTTGTGGAATAGCCACTCCCTGTCTTCGTCAGTCAAAAAGTCGACGTGGGTTCGAAACAGTTCTAGCGCAGGTAGGTAACCAATGCTCTGAAATACCAAGGGAAAGTTCGTGCCCCACATCAATCGCTCGGGGCCGAAGACGTCATATATACGGCGGTACGTCTGAAACGAATCCTCATGCGGATACGGCAGGCTAGACTGATCCGCTTGCGGCGTGAACTTCACATAAACGTTGGGACATTCCGCCATTCGTAGTACGTTACTCAAGAGCGGATAGGGTTCATGTTCGTCAATCGGCGCTCCACCGATGTGGTCAAGAATCACGGGAACGCTTGGATATCTGCGAATTATCGGTTCGACCGCAGGCAAATGGGAGGCGGGGCCAAACACTAGAAAAAGAGCACCCAGTTCTTCGGCCCGCCGCCAGGTGACGTTCTGTATAGGCGCCGCCCACTCCGACGGATCATCTGGTCTTGCCAGATGTATCCGCAGCCCGCTGAACCCGTTCTCTACGACTAATCGTTCAAGTTGGTCGGGCGCGTCCGGTGCGTTTCGGTTTACCAAGCCAACGGCTTCGAATTTCCCCGGAAAACGGCGCAGACAGTCCGCCACGTAACGATTGTCGTAAAGATAGTTTATCGGTTGAACAATAACCGCCTTGTCCACTCCCGCTTCAGTCATGGTCCTATTCAGCAGTTCAACCGAGCCATCCTCAACATCCGAGCTGCCATCGGCAAACGGATACCGGGAAATGTCATCGCTCCACACATGTAGATGCGTATCAATAATCATTTATCACGTCTTCCATAGTAGCCCCGTGAAGGCTGGAGCATGATACGTTCGTATTGAAATTTGACAAATTGAACCCGGCTTCATTTTCAAGTTTTCGATTTAACCCGCCTTGAGGCGATTTGGGATAATTCCAAGATTCCAGCGTGTTTCGTGACCATTTATCGTAGGGGCGAGGTGACCTCGCCCCTACAGCCAGGTATTTCTCGGCCAAATACAGGCACGCATCAAGACATGTCAACAAATCCTACTATACGGAGAGCACCTGACACTCAAAAATTGGCGTTGATCCTAGATTATCTAGCCACTGTGCTTCCGTGTCCATTACTCAGTCGCAAGGATGGTGTTTTTCGCAGGCAGACGCAGAATGTCGGCGTAGTCGGGCACTGAACTAATACCGGTGTTTGCGTCATCTACGGCAATGGGAACACGTAGGATAAATTCTGCGGAATCAAAAGTGTTGTAGCAGACAAAGGCGATTGAAAAGCATTGAATCTGCCGTTCCACCGTGAGGGAGAGATCCGGGAAAAGCAGCGGACCGGTATCCACTTGAAACCGCTTCCGTTCCGGGTGGATGTTCATCGTCTTGACGGGGTATTCCACCATGGCGCTCATCCCCTGAGCATCGTCCCAAATCTCGGTTCGCCCTATGAGTAGGTGATCATTCAGCGTGGCATCAATGATTTCTTCGTCATTCTCAAGAACTTGGGCGGCCGGAAATGGCGTTGTGGTAACCCGATAGTCCGAGAAGTTGTCCTTGATGTATTGGGGTACGCCGCTTCCCCGCCGGCGGTGCTGAGCGCCGCCAAGCCCGATGAACTCACTCCGGGACCAGACGCCGCAATATTCGTAGTTCGGGGACTGGAATAAGGTGTCGGAGCGGTACATCCACTCGGTTCGACACGGCGTGATGAGGAAGTATTCCTCTTTCTCGCCCAATCTGCTGTTGGACAGTTCGCACCGTGCATCAAATTGGATGCGCGCGCTGTTGCCCCACGGCATGTGTCCCGGTTTCCGGTGGTCGTTGGGATTGTAAGGCGCATCCCACATCATAAAGGAACGACTATAGTCCAATGCATCCGTGACGCGAGGATTCTCTCTTGTGGGCATTTTATTCTCCTTACCAGCTTGGCCTCACCACGAAATCTTGCTTTGCACCGACATTCGCGATTGACACCATCAACTTTCGAATTATAGTGATCGGTCCTATTCACGATTAGAATAGTAGACAGTTCTCATTTTTCCTGTTCGGGGAACGGCTTGCGAATATCGTAACGCCCCTTTTCTAGCACGGGAAGTGTGCCATCCGCCACCATCAGCTCAAGGGGCGACTCTCTTGTTTCCAGTGGCATGGTCACGACATTCTTGATGCGGAGCGACTCGTATATCGCCATCATAATCTCCAGAGTATATCGGGCTTGCCGCCCGGTACTACGGTGTTCAGGAATCCGCCCCTCCATCCAATCCAGCATTTCTTGGTACTGATTTGTTTCCGCCGGCCCCGGTTGAATTTCCTGCCATTCGCTCGCCTTGGAATTTTGGATCAAGATTACACCGTTTTCTCCGGTGGAAATCTGCCCGTCCGTACCGTAGATGCGCGGCATCTCTACTGCCGGCTCCGGCAGGTCGCCCTCGTATATACCGCGGGCGCCTCCTTCAAAACAGACCAACCCCATGCACAGATCTTCACAACGACTGCGCCGTTCCCATCTATCACTCTCCCGCGACGTCTGTCCGATGACCCAAAGCGTTTCCGGGTCGGATAGCATGTACCGCCAGCCGTCAATGGCATGGGTGCCGGTGTTTAGCAGACCTGCCATGGGCTTGGCACGAGTGTAGACCATCGTCGGTTCCCCGATTGCGCCGTCTGCAACGAGTCTCCGGATTTCCGTGTTTGTGGGACTGAATCTCCCCTGATGTCCAATGACGAGTTTTGCGCCATTCCTTTCACAGGCTTCAAGCATGTCGTTGGCGCCGCCCATAGACGCAGCCATCGGCTTTTCGCCGATGATGCCCTTGATTCCTGCATCAGCCGCCGCAACGGTGATTTCAGCGCGAACCCCTTGCCATGTCGGGATGCTCACGATATCAAGATCCATTTTTGCGAACATCTCGTTGTAGTCGGTAAACACCTCTGGAATTGAGAACTGTTCCACAAGTTTCTGCGATTGTGATTCGTTGATATCTGCGATGGCAACCACTTCTGCCGCCGGATGATCTGTCCAAGCGCCCGTGTGCGAGCGCCCCATTCCGCCGCACCCGACAACCCCTACTCGGTACGTTTTTTCCATGATTGCAACCTCTCTTTCGTAGGTGCCCATAGTGGGCACGGCTAACCTTCATATAGGATCTTGTGTCCGCACACGAAGGGTATCAATTTGTAGACACCCCATTACCGAAGACTCTCCAATATCCGCTACCTGACTCCCAATGCCTCTTCTACCTCCGCCGCACTTGCGAACGCCACCAAAACGCTGCTGACGCCCCTATTCTTCAACACCCATTGCACCGCCCGTTCTGTACGAGGAGTCTCCTCTCCGGGGGCGGCTAGTTCATGCCAAGGACCGGCGATTATGGGATAGGCAAGCTCCAAATCGTTCCGCATTGCCTCGCCGCGCGCGGAAAGTTTGACGATCGTTTCTTTGGAGGCCTTCCCCCAGTCGGTGCGCGTCTTGTCCTCCCAACTCAACCACTGGCTGCCGAGCGCTTTCATGATGAGCACGCCTTTCCCTGACTTAGCCGATAGTTCGATTCCCGGCGCCTGCCAACGGCAGACATAATTGTAGATAACCAAATCCGACTCCGACTCCGGTACGGGACCTCGTTCGGCGTAGGCTTCTTGGTCGGTCCGGTGATGGCGAATCAGGCAGAGCGATCTCACCTTGCCCGAGCATTTCAGCTCCTCAATGCGCTCGATTAGCCGCTTGTCCTCAACGAATGCAGAGTGATGAACGCGGAGGATGTCGATTGCCTCTCGGCGCAGGTTTTTCAACTGAGCATCGATTAGTCCTTCCAGGTCCTCGGCTCGCGGCGCGCCCACCTTCAGGGAAAAGTGGCGCTCCTCACTGGGTCCCTTTAGTTCCTCAGGGATGTGCACTTCATCGCCGTAACCCATATCAAAGAGATTTATTCCCAATTCGGACGCTCTGAGGTATATTCGCCGCTTCTCGTCAGGCGGTGGATGACCGCGCACACCCTCATAGTGCGCCAACAGACCGCCCAACGCAATTGCGCTTAACTTCATGTCAGTTTGCCCAAATCTCCGATATTGCATCTTGCATTCCCTCGCCAAAACGATTTCGGACTGGTGACAAGTTTTCTCTCTTCGACAGGATTTCCTCTGCTATCCCCCGGCTACCCTATTCAATTCCCAGGGCTTCGTCAATTTCCGATTGGTAGTCGTAAACCTGACAGGATTCTACTTCTCCCATCGTCACGGCACGCCCCAACTTGGAAGATTCGAATATAGCGTAAACGGCGGCAACGTCCTTCATACCGGACATTCCATCTACCTCAATGCGCCGTCCATGAAGGATAGCCTCAGCCAGTTCGTAATACTCCAGCGCAATTAGCTTCCAATCAACCGCTTTATCGCCGGCAGCGATCCGGGAAGGGAAGAAATGCTCCGCCAAAGGTTCCAGCGTGAAACCGTCACTCGATTGCAGAATCTCTTCAAAGCTCATATCGTCTTCCGATCGCCGTTTCAGGCTAATTCTGCCGCCGCGAGTTCCAAATCCTTCGATGCTGCCCTCTGTTCCCAAGATTCGTTCGCCTCCGCAACTCCCGTGCCCACCGAGACCGACTATCCAGTTGACGGTCACTCCGCTCTCCATTTGGAACATTGCGACCGACGTATCTTCCGCGGTTGCTGGAACTTCAGCCTCCATCGCGTCAAACCGGTTGCGATAGAATCTGTACGTGTCGTTTATCCTCTCTGGCTTCTGTCTTGTCGGTTCGACCAATCTCACGTTCCCGTACACCTCCGCGACATCTCCAAGTTGATAGCGAATCATGTCGGTGAAGTGGACGCCGAGGTCAATGATGGGCCCTCCTCGCAATTTGAGATGCCGCCACGGCGTAATGAAAATGGCGTTACTCGGACTCAGCGTGTGAAACAACCCCATGTAAGGCTCCCCAATCGCGTTCGTATCCAAGAGGTACCGCACCAATCGTGCGGAAACATCCCGGCGGTAGTTCTCCGCGATAGACAGCAAGCGATTGTTCCGTTCGGAGGCCTCAATCATTTTTTGGCAGGCTTTCACGGAGATTGCCATCGGCTTCTCGACCATGACATGCAGACCGAGGTCCATGGCTTCGCAGGCGACACTGTGATGCACCGAGGGATCCGTCACGATATCAACTGCTTTCAGTTCGGGAACCTGACGCGCCATCTCCTCCAAATTCGTGAAGATTTTTGGTCGAACCCCCAAAAGACTCTCGGCTTCGGAAGCGGCAAGTTCGGCGTTTTCGCGTCGTATGTCACAAAGTGCGACCAACTCGACATTACAGAACGGCGTTTGCGAGAGTTGCCGCAACCCGTAAAGATGCCGTGTTCCCATGCCGCCGCAGCCGACTATGGCAAGCCTGATTGTGTCCATATTGTCTTAGTGAACCGTCTCGATCTTAGAATCCGGTTGCGCTATCTTGACCCAGATAACGCAAGTTGCTACTTATAACAGAGAAACCGAGTTTTTGGTCCATGTTCACTGCATCATACTTAAATTGGTCTGATTTTCGTCAATCTCGTGATTCCATGTCCGAAAAAACTCGGTTTCTACGCTCCTGTCGGTCAAAAGTGGCGGTTTGGATTAGATCTATCGGAAATTGCGTCTACACCTGATATCCATAGGGTTTGTTCAACTCAAACCTGTTATCGCAAGAAATCGTTCATAAGCGCTATCCCACTGTTCCGAATCTCGCGGTTCATAGGTCTCCAACTCAAACGATCGGCTGATAATTTCGCGTGCGTCGGAAATCGAGTCGATTAACCCCGTCGAAATTGCCTGCACCATGATATTGCCGACCGCAGTCGCTTCCGTCGGTCCGGCTACCACCGGCACACCCGCTGCATTGGCAGCAAATTGACACAACAGCCTATTCTGGGAGCCGCCACCGACGATATGGATAACATCAATTGGGCTTCCACTTACTAGCCCAAGTTTTTCCGCGACCCATCGGTACTTTAACGCGAGACTCTCCAGTACGCATCTAACGATTTCGCCTACATTGCTTGGAGGTATCTGTTCGGTGCGCTTGCAATACTCGATGATACGCGACGGCATGTCGCCTGTGCTCAAGAAGGATTCCTCATCCGGATCAACCAACGAATTGAACGGCGGGACATCCGCGGCAAGCTGCATGAGCCGATCGTAGGACATCTCGCGGCCTCGCCGCGCCCATGTCCGACGACATTCTTGGAGCAGCCACAACCCCATGACATTCTTAAGAAATCGAATGGTGTCTGCGACTCCCCCTTCGTTGGTAAAATTCAGACGAAGTACCTGATCGGAAATAATCGGATCTGTGGCTTCAATTCCCATCAATGACCACGTGCCGGAACTGATGTATGCCCAATTCTCAGTCTGCGCCGGTACCGCTGCGACAGCGGATGCGGTGTCGTGACTCCCGGGAGCGATTACGGGTATTTCGCCCACCCCCGTTTCATCAGACACGGTGGGGAGGAGTGTGCCGATTTGTGCACCGGGTTGAACGACTTTCGGAAGAAGGTGATTCGGAATGTCAAATGCGTTGCAAATCTCTTTTGACCAGCATTTCTGGCGTGGGTCATAAAACTGCGTTGTGGTTGCATTCGTGAATTCACAAACTTTGCGTCCGGTCAGCCAAAAATTGAACAAGTCGGGCAACATCAAGAGTGTGTCGGTGACTTTCAGCAGCGGCGATTCGCGAATCACCATCGAGAGCAACTGATAGAGCGTATTTATTTGCATAAACTGCGCGCCGCTGTGCGCGAAAATCTTTTCGCGCGAAAGACGATCGAACGCAATGTCCAGCATTCCGTCTGTACGCAAATCGCGGTAGTGGTATGGAAGTCCCAAGAGCGAATTGTCTGCCCCGATTAGCGCGAAATCAACGCCCCACGTGTCAACCCCGAGTCCCTTGAGTTCCTCCTTACGGCGCGCGCAGAGCGATAGAGCATGTTTCATCTCGCTCCACAGGCGCAGCACATCCCAATGAAGGCTATCCAATACACGCACGCCGCCATTGGGGAATCGATGCAGTTCTTCCAACGCGATTTTCTCGCCATCGAATCGTCCCAGCACGCCTCGGCCGCTTTCGGCACCCAGATCGAATGCCAAGAATGATTGTGTTTCCGCCATCAGGCTTCTCCATGGACTGCGTGGTCAGGACGTGACGCGTCGGATGCACAGAGTTCCACTAATTGGGTTCCACCACTTGGCGCGTGCAGCAACTCCGGTGGTACTCATACCATTTCTCTAGGATTCAAGTGCACTAGTCTCGTGGATTACGTAAAGAAACTCATGCAGAGCCGGGTAAGTAGCATGTCACTGTGAAAATGGACGGGGCACAAGAGGATTTGCTATCGCACTCGCAATCCACTCGCTTGATGGATCTCTATGGGATTTCTATCGCGTTCGTTGTCCACTCACTTGATCATTCGCTATTCGCACATTTGATCCCCGCCTACAGCTAATGATTGAAATGCTTAAAATGCCATACGCACTATTATCCAAGCGAAACAGTATTACCATGCGGTCCAGCCGCCATCCACTAAGTAATTTTGCCCGGTGATGTAACTGCCGGCGTCGCTTGCGAGAAGTACCACGATACCCTTCAGTTCGTCCGGTCTGCCCATGCGCCCGAGCGGCACCTTCTCCTCAAGCCGTTCCACAAACCCTTCCGCCTTTGCTTGCATCGCAGGCTTCGGGAACGGTCCCGGGCTGAGAGTATTGACGCGAATATTGTACTTCGCCCAATACGCCGCCAGATGCCGCGTCAAGTGCACCAAACCTCCCTTGAGGGCATGGTAGTTGGGTGCGCTGTTGAGGGGCAACCCTTCGTATAGCGACGGATAACTGCCGATAACGCCGTACATGCTGCCGATGTTGATTATCGATCCCGGTGCTTGGCGTTGGCGCATGTGGAGCATCACATCGCGGGCAAGTAAGAAATACCCGGTGACGCCGACGTGATACGCTTGATCGAAGTCATCTGCGGTTGCAGTGTCAATCTCCGGCCCGGTAGCGCCGTAGGCGTTGTTCACCAGCACATCAATTTTGCCCAACCGCTCAACCACTTGGGAAACAAAGTCGGGGATGGTATCCGTGTCGGCTTGGCTGAATCCGAGTCCTAGATGGCCCTCGCCGGGGAGCGTTAGTGCGAAATCTACCGCCCGCGCTGCATCTCGGCTGGTGACGACAAGACGGGCGCCAGCCTCGGCAAGACCGCGACTCATAGCCGATCCGAGCCAACCGCATGCCCCCGTTACAATGGCAACCCTGTCCTTCAGGTTGAGCAAATCGTTTAAGTGCCGTTCATCGGTGTCCATTTGTATCTCCATTCGTTATTCCCTACTACCAAGAACCCTAAATCCTGCATCAAGTCACTTGCCGCCTAAACGGGTCCTGCGTAATATCGCATTCCAAAAGGCTACCCACGTTGCCCGCATCTAATCCACGTTTAATCACGCGTAGAGCTTCTGTCGCGGCTTCTGTCGTCTGCTGAATCTCCGCGTCCGTATGCGCAAGAGTTAGGACGAAACTTGCAGGGCAGTGGATGCGGCGTTTCGCCATTTCTTGGATAAACAGCGTGTTCACCTTTGGGCGTAACGTCTCGTCCGAAAGTTCAATTGCCAGCACAGGGTGAGTAGGCAAGCCGGTACAAGTACCGGTAAGTCCGGAGGTCGCAATGGCATCGGTCAATCCGGCGCGCAGTTTCTCACCAATCTCCCGGAACCGAGCTTCCGAATCTCGCCGCTTTAACTCTCGAATGGTTGTCAATGCCGCGACGAGTCCGACATTATCACTCCAATAAGAGCTTGAGACAAACATGCGGCTTGCAGGCTCCATCACTTCTCGGGAGCCAACGACGGCGCCCATCGGATAGCCGTTTGACATGGCTTTGGCAAGGACCGTCATGTCCGGAGTTATCCCCAGATGCTTTTGTACGCCGCCAATGGAGAGCCTCCAACCGCAGGAGACCTCGTCGAAAATGAGAATCGCATCGTGTTTGCGAGCCAAAGTCTTGACGGCGTTGAGGTAGCCCGGCGTTGGGAATTCTGATCGCAGAGGTTCCATCATAATCGCCGCCACTTCCCCGCGGTTTGCCTCCAATAATTCCTCCAGCCCTTCCACATCGCCGTAGGTAAAGGGTGCGACCGTGTCCGCCAGCACTTTCGGTACGCCGATAGGTTCAATCCCCGCGAACGGGTATTCGCCGCTCGCCGGATCAACCAAGTGGTTCGCGGCTTGGTACCAATCGTGCCAACCGTGATAGCCGCAGAACAGGATTTTATCGCGTCCTGTCGTTCCGCGAGCGATGCGCGCGGCAACGGCGCACGCTTCGCCGCCGCCCTTCGTATATCGAACCATCTCGGATGAAGGAATGGTGTCATTCAGTTCCTCCGCCAAGGTAATCTCCAGCGGATTGGACACGGTATAGATACTGCCACGGTCGATTTGTGATTTGACGGCAGAATCCACTACATCGTCGGCGTGCCCCAATATGACTGCGCCGACGGCGTTTGCCCAGTCAATATACTCGGTTCCATCCAAGTCGATGAATCGGGCGCCCTTGGCGCTTCTCGCATAAATGGGACTAACACCGTAGGCGAATTGGCTGGCGCGACGACTGATAAGTTGCGTCCATCCGGGAATCAACTCGCCGGCACGTCTGTAAGTTTCCACTGAACGCGAAACGCTTGGCACCGGATCAACCATAATCCCCGCCTCCGATTTCAGTGATTCTTGACTCTATGTATGCCGGCATCAACTGCTAGGAATGACAATCGGCTTTAAGCATACCGGCGTAGGCACTTCGGCTATCTGCCCCGTTGGGCTTAGTTTGCCCGTCTCCGGATCGATCCAAAATGTTACGACCGAATCACTCTCCTGGTTTGCCGCCAATAAGAGCATTCCCGTAGGGTCAATGGCAAAATTTCGCGGAATCTCGCCCCGCGTTGACTCATGTCCAACAGGCGTGAGTCGCCCCGTGTGTTCGTCAATCGCGAAAATTACGATGCTGTCATGCCCGCGATTGGAGCCGTATACAAACTTCCCCGATGGGGAGACGTGTACGTCTGCACAATGGCTTGTACCATCGAAATCGTCAGGCAGTGTGGAAACCGATTCAATCTCCGTAAGGACACCTCCCGAACTATCATAGTTAAAGGCGGTCATTGTGGAATCCAGCTCATTGATGACATACGCCCATCGTCCGTTGGGGTGAAAGTCGAAGTGGCGCGGTCCAGCACCAGCGTGTATTTTAACCCACGGCTGGCTGTTCGACTTTAGTTTTCCGTGATGAAGGTCCAATTCGTATATCAGGACTTTATCAGTTCCGAGATCCGGCGCAAATGCGTAACGGTTGCCGGCGTCAAGGTTGATGGAATGCGCATGAGGCCCCTCTTGCCGATCAGGATTGACACTTGAGCCTGTGTGTTGAACGAAATCGGTCGCCTCGCCGAGACTTCCATCCGACTGAATAGGGAGCATCGCCACGCTGCCGCCCGCGTAATTCGCGACGAGAACATATCGACCCGTGAGATCGACACTCAGATGACAAGGTCCGGGACCACCCGAAAGTTGCCGATTCAGGAACGTCAACCCTCCCGTATCGGGATTGATGTGGAAAGCGCTCACACACCCACTTGGTACCCCGTCAACCTCCCGCACGGCGTTGACCGCATAGAAATAGCGGTGTTCCGGATGGAGCGCCAAGAAGGAAGGGCTCTCCACACCTGTTGCCTTACTCTCGAATTCCAGTGCGCCCGATGATACATTTAATCGATAGACGTAAATCCCTTCACTGTCACCGTGTGTGTAGGTGCCGATATATACGCGGACTTCGTCGCTATTTCCTTCGCTCACTATTTGTACCTCGTGGAAAAGATTCTATTGAAGCAACGTCTCCATTGCGGATTATTCAACAGGTTTTCTAGCTTGAACGCTGAACATGGGCCAAGCGAAATACAGCTCATCGCCATCGCGGCGAATGTCATAAATCGCGCCCTCTTGCGCCGACAGTCCCTTGAAGGCTGACCGAATTTGTTTCACCAATTCCGGCGACTTGGTGTCCCGCTGCGTCCACCATGAAAATTGGATTTCGGCATTCTTGGATTGGGATTCCCTTTCAATTTTGAATCCGGTTTCACCAATCATCTTCCGCCACTGCGATGGGGGGTACGCCCAAACGTGGGAGGCATCCCTGAGTTTTTCCACCCGATTTTGCCATTGGATTAATCGTTCCGACTCGGGACAAACGGTGTCTATCATGCAGAACAAACCCGAAGGTCGCAGCACGCGATGGCTCTCCGATAGAAAAGCGCGCACATCTTGGAAGTGATGCGGCGCAATTCGGCAGGTTACGATGTCGAACGACTCTGCGGCAAACGGCAGTGATTCTGCCGCGGCTACTTGAAACTCGATATTGGACAATCCTCGCTCGGATGCAAGCTCTCTCGCTTTAACCAGCATCCCATAGGTGAGATCGGTGGCTGTGACGTGGGCGACTTTCGGTGCGACCGCAAAGGCGGCAAACCCGGTTCCCGTTGCGATATCCAGCACCCGTTCGCTTCCTGTTGGCTGCGCGAATTCGACAATTACAGCCAATGTATCGCCTTCGCCGTGCACCTGACTTGCGGCGTAATATTCCGGACTGTTGCCGAATTGTGTTTGTACTTCACTGTGTATGTGGTTCATTCGGTCCCCGACAGATTGTCTTCTCACTAGATTTTCTAGTATATCAGATATGCCGTAGGTTGTCATTCCGTTTTTTTCTGCGGCATTGTCAAGGGAATTGGCGGTTCTAAGCGTGATGATGACCTTAGCCGGGAGTAGTCGTATACAAAGTTGAGAGGGTCGGACGGAGATGATAATCTCTATGAAAAGAAAATTGGATCTTTCAGAGTTTTCAGAGTAAACGCGGAAATGTCATCAACACAAAAAAGGTGCAAAACCCGCTCGGGGCTTGATTTCTGCGGAGTTACGCCGGATTGGTGACTCTGAATCATGCTCAGAGACGCGAATAGCGAGAATTAATCGTTTTAATTCGATTCTCGATCACAGACATATTGTCATCGGCATGTCCCCAACATCGCAATCCAGCAGGGGAATCGATTAAGGGCAGGTAAATCTAAGCGGCGGGGAGGTTGCGTTGTGCTCGGTTGTTTGTCTCAATCCAAATAAATCGGTAACAGTGAGTTGCCCTGATTGCTGTAGCAGTTGTCGATAGACTTGAGACGGTGTTTATTTATGTCAATATTCAAATATGTTTTATTGTTTTGAATTTCGATTGTACAATCCATTTGACACGATGCGATATACTGTGATACAATAAACGATAGATGAAACATATTCTTGCGAGGGAGGTTAAATTGAACCATGGCTTTCGAGAAATTTACACGGGTTGGCAGAGGATATAGGCCCAAGGTGTCAATCACAAAGAGCGGTTTAATTGGGTTTAACCAAGGTGCCGTCAAGCATTTCAAATTAGACAAGTACGACTGCGCGATATTGTATTATGATAAAGACGGCGGTCGTATAGGAATCGAACTAATAAACGATGAACACGAAGATGGTGTCTGCAAGCTGCGAAAGAGAGAATCCGGTGCGGATGTATCGGCACGGTCGTTTTTTGAATACTATAGAATAAACTACGAAACAACCAAACGATATGATGCGACATGGGATGATATTGAAAATAAAATTATTGTGACAATAGATTGACATATCTTGCGATTTATGTTAATATGTATAGGTGTATTATGTCGCAGTTAGATGCGCCACAAAGTAATATGGTTGATGTGTAACCGGAATCTACGGTGACGTGCAGTCAAAATCGCGCTTCACGTTGTGAATGGAAATACGCTTGAGAGGTTGAAAAAATCAGGGGAAAATTCAGGTAAAAATTTTGAGGGGCACATGGCGGCACGTGGTGTGTTAACTCTTACAGACCGTCGTCCACGCTACTCAAAACATTGGCAAAGAAAGTTTGATAAACGAGTGCTATAACCTCTTCAAAAAGGACATGAGTAACTTGTTGGTAGGATCGCTTTACCACTACAACTATAGAATGGTCTGTGTTAATGAATTCTCTTGAATCAGCTCACAGAATTGAGTATTTAATGTCGGTTTTCGTCGCTCAAGTAAAGAACGCAAACGCAGCGGGCCGGACGGATATCAATAGGAATGCCGAAACGGTGTTAATTCCACTATTAACCGAAGTCTATGGCTACAAAAATATCAAGAACCTAAACATAACTGAGGGGGCCAACTATCCCGGCATTGATCTTGGCGACGAAAGCGCTAGAGTAGCTTTCCAAATTACCTCAACGCCGAGTATTGACAAGGTTAAAGACACTTTGCAAAAGTTTGCAGACTACGAATTGTACAAAAAGTATGACAGACTCATCATCTATATTTTAACTGAACGACAGAAATCATATTCGGAGGCCGCGTGCAAATCAATCATTCAAGGTAGGTTCGCCTTTAATCTGGATGAAGACGTTTTGGATTGCCGAAATATACTCAGGATTGTAGGGGGGTTTCAAATTGACAAATTGCATCGAATACAAAATATCCTTGAAGCCAACTTTGGAGAACACGGAACACCACTTTTTCTTCAAACGGAGGAGCAATTCACTGAGAATTTGCACGTGAATCTCCTTGAATTGTTTTTCCCGCAAACTCTATATGTAGCAGATCTAGATAGAGAACTGGCCCTCAAGAGTAGCGAACACGGAAAAGTAAGAAACGGAAGGAAGGCGCCGCGAAAAACGATACGGAACGCACTTCACCAGCGTGAGCTAAAGTTTGCAGTAGATTGGGAGTATTTTCGAAACCAAATCTTTACGTTTCACGATTTGTGTGACCCGGAATTGCCTCTTGCCCAAATCGTAGACAAAGATACGGTGACGCCGATCCACCCCGAGAAGTTCTATAGTGTTGATGAACACCACGAGAGGGCATTTAAGACGCTGTTGGGAAGATGCCTACAGCAAAAGCTATATCATCAGCGCGTCTTGTGGCAAAATGAAGACCAACTCTACATCTTTGCCGATGTAGATGAGGAAGCGATTCGCTCTGAGCAATGGCATGGTGAGCGGGAGAGTAGACGTAGGGTCTATGAGCGTGTAATGAAAGACAATAAACCCGATCAGATCCTTCATTGCAAACATTTGGCATTTCGGACACAATATAAGCGTTTTGGAAATAGCTGGTATTTACTGATTAAACCCGAATGGTTCTTTAGCTTTGATGGATATCATCGGTCCTTCTACGGTTCTAAGAATATAGACTGGCTTAAAAGGCACGAGAACAATTCCAAAGTGTATAACCATCTGAGGTTTATTGCTCATTACCTTACATATGAGAAGCCACCCGATCTTTTGGTTGAAAGGTCTACTTATCCATTCCTGACGTTTGGAGAGCTATTGAGCCTTGATTCTGCTCTGGACCTTGATGACAAAAACTGGATACCTCCTCGGATTCAAGAGGAGGATGAGACATCAATATTTGACCTATGAGACTTCACTTCATCAAAGAACCGCCATTAGAATTTGGCCAGGGCGAGCACATCTGCCCTAGGGCTGGAATCACACGATACGGCGTCTATGACACCAGGTTCGACGCACGGCGAGAACGGATTCTTGTAGGTGCAGTCGGAACCAGCAAAAATTTGTCAGGACTCGCGACTTGGTTAGAAAAGTGCTCAGACTACATTCCACCTCCACCAGATAATAATCAGCCTAATCTTTTTCCCGCCTTTTGTGGTTTTAATTCGGGACTTGGATTCAGAGCGAATCTTGCCTTACGGGAAGAAATTACACGATCGATTAACAATTCGGAGGTCAGGAAGATTATTAAGATTGAGGATTGGAACGACAGGGTAAATGAAGCAGTTGAGATGTATTACCAGCAAGTTAAATTTTTGGCTCAGAATAGAGCGGTTGATGTAATCGTCTGCCTTATTCCAACTCAACTCTACAACAAGATAGCAACCGAAAAACAGACTCCTACAGAAGAAACCGCAACTGATGAGGAACCAAACGATAGCATTGAAACAAACTTTAGAAGGGCGCTAAAGGCAAAGACCATGCACCTTGGTAAACCATTGCAGCTTATGAGAGAGGTATCACTAGAATCCAATTTAAAATCACAACAGGATGATGCAACAAAGGCATGGAATTTCTGCACCGCGCTCTATTACAAAGCTAACCAAACTGTACCTTGGAAACTAATTACAAACATTAATCGGCCATCTATTTGTTTTGTAGGCATTGGATTCTACCGTAGCAGAGACAAAGAAGTGCTGAACACCAGCCTAGCACAGGTATTTGATGAGTTAGGAAATGGTGTCATACTACGAGGTACCCCTGTAGACATAGATAAAGATGATCGTCAACCGCACTTAAAAATGGAACAAGCGCATGAATTGATCAATCGAGCATTGCAAGAGTATAGATTTGCTTTAGGCACTTCACCTGGAAGACTGGTGATACACAAGTCTTCAAACTATACTGATGCAGAGCTTGATGGCTTTCGAGAAGCGACGGCTGAGGCACAGGTGAATACTGTTGATTTCGTGACCATTCTTCAAACCGACATGAGACTGTTTCGAAACGGCAGTTACCCGCCCTACCGACGAACGCACCTTGAAATTGATGAAAGTACGCACCTTCTGTATACTCGAGGGTCCGTTGAATTCTACAGGACTTACCCAGGGAAGTACATTCCTCAGCCCATTGAGATTAGAATTGTGGAGGCGGATGAATCCCCCGTGGTCATTTGTCAAGAAATCCTAGGTCTCACCAAAATGAACTGGAACAACACGCGATTCGATGGTAAGTATCCAATCACTATACAGTGCGCTCGGTACGTAGGACAGATTATGAAATATGTAAGCGAACACGAGCGCCCTCAGATACGCTATAGCTTTTACATGTAACCAATGTACGAGTGTCTTAACCACCCTTTAATGTCCAGAAGGGCATAGCTAGGTACAGATCTCGTTCCAAAACTTAGACAGAACTACTACGATACCGCAAGGACTCGAAAATGCCAACAAACTTCCACCAAAAACTCATTGACCTCCTCAAAAAAGACCACCGCCTCCTAGACGAGGAAGGCGAACTCATCATCGCCGCCATCCACAGCAACACCCGACAACTTGACCACGACCTCGTGCGGCTACTGCTCTCGGACGACGAAATCAAAGCCGAATTCTTTGAAGAAATCGACGGACACTGGATTTTCAACGCTTACGCCTTTACCCACTACCTGTCCAGCAAGAATTTCCTCGCCAATTCCTACACCCGCTTCCGCAACAAAATCGGCTTGAACATTGGAGACAAATTCCTGCGTGAACGCGGCGAGGTGTCCCTCGTCTGGCCCTACAAAGATTGCATTCTGGAAGGCGGACAGACAAGAGAGGAAGAAAAACGTAAAGAGATATTCTTCAACGAGATCCTGGCGCAAGATGAGATTCACCGCCTGTTCGACCCGAAGGTGCTAACCAACTGGAAACGCTACACAGTAGAAGGTGAGGAGAATCCCACCGAGATTAAACGCGACGAAAACGGCGTAATACGCGAGAACCTGATTGTCAAAGGCAACAACCTCATTGCGTTACACACGCTCAAAAGTCAGTTCCGCGGGAAGGTCAAACTAATCTACATCGACCCGCCTTACAACACGGGGAGCGATAGTTTCGGTTACAACGACAACTTCAATCATTCCAGTTGGCTGACATTCATGAAAAATCGGCTGGAGGTAGCGCGCGAGTTGTTGCGGGATGACGGCATTATCTTCATCCATATTGACGACCAAGAGATGCACTACTTGAAAGTTGCTGCCGATGACATATTCGGTAGAGAAAATTTCATCGCAACTGTTCCCAGAAAGACACGGAGCGGAAAAAGCGATGTCCCTTATAAATTGTCACAAGATTTTGATTGGATGCTGATGTACACGAGGGGGGCCTCCAAAAAAGATGCGCTCTTCGGACGCACTGTCGAAAGAAAATATCACAGAACCCCGGACTTTCCCGACGACGAATGGAGATTAACAGATCTTACGACCCAACGTACAATTCATGAGCGCCCTAATTCAAATTTCACGCTAGTAAATCCAAGAAATGGCGAAGGGTTCCCCGTTAACCCTAATCGTTGCTGGGGAGTTACGAAGGATTCAGTGGATGACTATCTGCAGAAGGGAAAGATTGTGTTTCCCGGCGATTATGACTTTCACAACCTAAAGCGCCCTGCAATGCGTGTCTTTAAGTCGGAGGATATGGGGAAAAAGGCATACGTGTCATCGGATTTCCTAAATCAAGTCATGAATGAACTGCTGACAAACATGGTCAATAGGGATGGCACGGATGAAATCTTGGAACTATTCGGTGAAAAAGCGTTTGCATATCCCAAGAATGAACGACTCCTGCAGCGGATAATTGAATACACAACAGAGGAAGGAGACATTGTTCTAGACTACCACTTAGGATCGGGTACAACGGCTGCCGTTGCCCACAAAATGGGAAGACAATACATCGGCATTGAGCAAATGGATTACGCCGAGGAAATCCCAGTGGCACGCCTAAAGAAAGTTATCGCCGGGGAGGAGGGCGGTATCTCCGAAACCGTCAACTGGCAGGGCGGCGCCGATTTCACGTACTGCGAACTTATGCAATACAACGAAGCCTACATGGATAAAATCCAAGCCGCACAATCATCCGAGGAACTCGTCGCATTGTGGGAAGACATCGCCGAAAACTCTTTCCTGAACTACTAACCTTTGGTGCTAGTTTAGAGACTGAATTGGGCTATTGACAAAGGCACAACGCCATTATCGTGAACTGGTAAACCATTCCACTGCACCAAGAGATTAAACAAAGCCATTGTAAAGCCGACTCGCGTTTTGAAGTAACTCCAACGACGATGCATGACTTTCTTAAAATGACACACGAGCGTTAACATGGACAGAACGGTTTCGACCAGCATGCGAGAATTCCACTCACCACGTCGGCACAGACGCAAGTTTGAAGGAAACCAATCTGCTTTGGCAAACCCTTCATCGGCAAACACAACCATCTGGTCATTAACTCCATCAACGAGGTGTTGAAAGGCACTCCCATCATGTACATTGGCCGTGTCGCAGTCCCAGTTCACAATAAGTCCGAGATGGTTGTGCAGCAGGCAAAGCTTTCCACCTACAATCCATCGTTGATTAGAAATGCCTTTGCGTCCGATTTGACGCTTAGAACGTCCTTCTCGACGCGGGTGAATCAATTCAATGCCGTAAGTGTCAATTACACCGATAAGCGAAGGTGCCGCCATGAACACGTCAATAAGATGTCGATGCCCATCAAACAAGCGGGACAATCGAGTGCGATGGGGTAATCTTGGGAATAAGTGTTTGAAATTGTTTGCTATCCAGCGATAGAAGGCTCGATTGCTCACGCCTTTGAGTGCAAAGAGCATGGCAATAGTAACCACTTCGGACGGATAGAGTTTGGCTTGGCTATGCTTACGATTCTTGCCGTGCTGTGAGAGTTTATCATCAACACAACAAAACAATTCTGTGGTAAAATCTTCTATGGTCATGAGTCTAGATTTCCTCCCGTTATTTGATAACTACCGATACTCAAATTAACGGTAGAATTGAGGAAATCGTCTCATGACCATGATACATTTCGCGCCAAAACAAAGCCGAAATGGAATGTTATGCCCATTAACCTCCAAATTTCAAACTAGCACCATTGGTTACTACGTCAATCCAAAAACGCCGGAGGATGCGGTAGAGGCGTTCAAGGCTATCGGTCAAACTGAAACGGACTCGACAAACAGAAGAAACTCTTGGCAGAACTACTCGACAAAAACCAACTGTACGTCCACCTATCGGAAATCGGCGACGAAGAATTTGATGTCAATAAAAACGACAAGACGTTAAATCGGTCGTTTTATGGTGATGATTGATCAGTTGTATCACGTTGCAAAGATTTATGGTTTTGAATACTGCAAGTAACAAAGACATAACGCTTTCAGATAAGCAGAAGGTTGTGTTCAATTGGCTAAACGATGAACTCCAGCTACCAGTGTACGCCGACGTGTACAAAGGCGCTGTAGATTTACTAGAGGAGAAGTCGCCTGGTTATATAACGCTTGTGTCCCATGCAGGCAGGGACTTCATGAATGAACTGGCCGCAACTGTCAAGAAAATGGAATCGGTAGAAGTTGGCAATGAATCTGACACGACTGCGAACGGAATAGACTCGGCGCGTGTTCAGTATGTAGATCTCGTTGGAGAATTGCAGAAAGTGTGGAATGACGAGTGGGGGACGGAATCCGTTCACGCAACAGATGACATGGAAATGGGGAATCTTATCCCTTTTGACGTATGTGAGCGCATACAAAACCTGATAGACGAACACAATGCTGGCAGAGAAAGATCTGATAATCTTGCCCCCCTTTTCTTTACCACGTTATTGGATTATGCCGACAGAGAGAGGATTCCTTTGAACCTCCAGAGTGAATGGAAGCGTACAAGAAGGTGGTTTCTCGCACACGCCCATTTACGTGAAGGCGAGTTTGCCTCTGGCGATTCAGCCGATGTAGAGAAACATTTTCGAACGCTTGAAGATCTACTCTTTGCTGCTGCAAGCACTGAAATTGAAAGATTGGGAGCAATCAATGAAATCTTGGAAGAAGCCAACGAATGAACTAATCGACAGAGCTTATGGAATGATGAAAAAGCAATTTGACCACGAATACTTTTTCACTCGATTGAAGAATCCTCTGTGGATCCAACCTCTTGTGGAGCGCGGTTGTTTTCAATCTCCTCCAAAAATGAAAAAATTGCCTGGAGGTTATGTTCAAACTCCAGTTTGGCCCGAACTTCGATATCTCAAGAATGTAGTGAAGGATGCAACCGATGAAGTGCTTAAAGTCCTAATAGAGCTGCCAGAAGTCGACAACCCACGGATATATGATGACATTCTGGACCTTGCATTACAACTGCACGCGAAGCAATCCGCGAAGTTACTGCCGAAAATACTTGAATCTGCAGAACTAGAACATCCAATTTGGGGGCACAAATACGCAGATTTACTAGTCCATTGGGCTGAAGGAAACGAAACATCCGTGGCATTGGAACTTACAAAGGTACTTGTTGGATATGTGCCTGATCCGGAATCAAAAAATAAACAAGCACGTCGCAGAAAGAAACCGTTGGATCCGGCCACAATATATAATACGCAATTGCAACCATTACCTCGAATTGACGCCTCCCCCGTTGACTCCGGCGAATACTATGAGATAATGGCTAAAGGAGTCCGTTCTCTGGCTGAAACGGTGCCATACAAAGTCGCCTGTATCCTTATCAATACTACGGTGAACATGATTCATTTCCGAACCCATCAGTCGGATCTTGCTGAACACAAAGACTATTCTGAGGTGTGGTGTGGACGGCTTACCGAATCGGAGAGCAACTATGACGACCCCGAGAAAACCCTGGTTCACACCTTAGTCTATGCGTGTGAGAAGGTTTACGAACAGACAAGTGAGGACGTTCCCAAATTGGACAGTTTTCTAAGAAACCAAGAATGGGGAATCTTCAAACGGCTTCGTCATCACCTTTTTGCGCTATATCCAAACGAGACAACCAAACCATGGATTCAAAAACTTCTCCGTAAGTACGAAGGCTACAATCGGTGGGAATACGATTATGAATTCCAACAAATGATTCAAAGTGCTTGTCAGAAATTCGGAATGTCGTTAATCACCGAGGCAGAACGTGAGCAAATCTTCGATGCCATCTTTAGTGGCCCTTCAAAAGCCGATTATCAAGAGTGGATAGTGGGATTCCTAGGTAATGAATTCAACGAGAAGAAGTTCAGGGAACGTCAACGCCGTTTTCATCAAGCACAGTTAAAACCCTTTGCGTGCGTCCTATTTGGAAAGTATGCGAACTACCTTCAAGAGTTAGAAAATGAAGCTGAAAACCCGATTTCCGACGAGGACTATTCACCCTATATAGTTCAAACTAGCTTCGGGCAGAACAACCAAAGTCCAATTACTCCAAAAGATCTTGCAATTTGTAACGATGGCGAGTTGCTTGACTACATCAATCGTTGGAATAACGAAGAAGCATTTTACGACGGTAGGAAGTACATGGAGATTAACATTCAAGGGCTCGCGCAAGCATTTGAGACTGTTTTCAAGAAGTCAATCATGTTCGATGCCAACAGACTTAGGTTTTGGGTAGGAAACTTTGAGAAGATTGAACGCCCAATTTTTCTGGAGAGAATGCTTGCTGGGATGCAAGATTATATTGAAGCGAAGAACTTCGACAAACTTAACGATTGGTTGGTATTCTGCAATCGGGTGCTCCTATATATCGAACACAAGCTGGCAAATGACAGGAAGCAAGCCGACGAATCTAGCGAGGTCCCCAAGTGGAATAACCCGAGGTGGACAGTCGGAGAGCTCATCCGAGCATGTCTCGACAAAGACACAAATACGCCAGTTTCTGCTCGAACTCACCTCGGGAATCTCTTGGACACGTTATGTACACAATTTGACTGGTATCTAGATCGAGAGACAACTCCAAATAAGCCACAGACTGACCTAGCTGATAAGGGTATCAACAATCCGAGGGGTAAAGCGTTGAAGGACCTCATTAACTTCGGTTTCTGGCTACGACGGCATAACTTGGAATCCGAATCCCGAGAGGTAACCAGAATCCTTGAAAAACGCTTCGCCACGGATTCGCAGTATCCGTTGACGCTCCCCGAGTACGCCATTCTTGGAATAAGTTACAACCAGATCTTGAGCCTTGATAGGAAATGGGCAATAAAAAATAAATCAAATTTCTTCCCCCAAGATTCTATGTCTCAATGGCTGGCAGCATTTGGTAGTTATTTGGACTATAATCGGGCTTCGAAACCTGCTTTTGGAAGCCTTCGGGACGAGTATAGTTTCGCGCTACAATTACTGGATGACTTGAACAAGCAACATCGCCCAGAGGAGAGACCAACGGGCATATTCGAGCGGCCAACGAGGGAAAACGGACCCAAGGAAAAATTGATGAGAATCCTAGGTCGTCACCTTTTCATCTACTATTTGTGGGAGATGTATCCGCTCAAAGGAAAAACAAGCCTACTTTACCGATACTACGATGTGACAGACGGCAATCGGGAACGCTGGGGATATCTGTTCGAATATGTTGGTCGTACCTTGCGAGATACAAGCCAACAGCTTGAACAAAACCTGATAGATAGAATTATCGACTTCTTCGACTGGCGGGTTAAAGCCGAAGAACCTTTGGAACTTCGGCAGTTCAACTTCTGGCTGAAGGCTAAGTGCCTAACTGCCCACTGGCGATTGGACGCATGTGCTAAAGTTCTAGAAATCTGCAAGTCGAAAGGCGTGTCAATCATTATCCCGTTAGACGCACTGCGTGAGATGCTCCCCGATTGCACCGCCAAGGTAGTGGCGTGTTTCGCTCGATTGACCGATGACATCGGAGATGACAACATCTATATTTATGCAAACGAAGCCAAAACAATACTGTCGGCTGGGTTAGGAAGCAGTGACCACGACGTGCGTCAAAACGCGGAACGTGCCCACGAAAACCTGCTTCGCATTGGCAGATTTGATTTATTGGACTTAGACATTTGATGGGCTTGGTCTAGTTTTCCCGATGTCGACGGCGCCCCCGATACATCAAACGGCAACTGTTCGTCGTTTGTTGTTGGATGCCCTTGTCCCGACGGTTGAGGCACTCTTGAAGCCTAATCCTCTGTTATCCGTTGATGAACTCAATGCCCTAGCTGATGAGATGGCAGAAGAACTGCCATTGAGATCGTGTCGAGATCTACGATCCACTGCTTTTGCATTGATAACTTTACGCATGTATAGTATGATATGGAACGAACTGATAAGCGACAGAGCCAATACGCTACTCTAAGGTGCGGTTTCCAACCCCACCAATAAAGATAAATGGTATAAGAAACTCCTTACAGCGATACAACGACATCGGTACGCATCTGGAATGGGTTCCGCCAACTGAGTAAGGTCGGATCGACGACTATCAAATCGTTGATTTCCTCTTTTTTACCCGGAACCCCATCCCTAATGCCATTCGTAGGATGACCGGCCGTCATCGCAGCCAAACATTTTTTCTTGTTAGCATTAGGATTCCCAAGAATCCGCACTACCAAAGGAACCCTCCATTTCAGAAAATGCTAACACGCCGCTTAAATCGACGCTCCGTTGGCACCTCTTTTCACGCTGTAGTTCCGCTGATTCGTATCGTTGTAGAGGGCGATTATGGATTTTCAATCAACCCTATACGACCATCAAATTAACATGGAATCCGGGGTCGGCGATCGTCTTATAACCGGAAATGGCTGTACTGCCTCTTTGTCAAACACGCGCTTAGTTCACCCCATAAATACACTGTCATTTTAGTGAAATGGAATAAACATTGACAATCAAGGTAATCCTATAAATCACAGTTCAGACAATCACCAAAACGCCCCATAGGCGCTATCTATTTGGAAAATAAACCACACCCTATAGTAAATGGAACATCAATGCCCAGTAATTTCCTATATAAAGACCTCAATTCTGCGATACAATTGGGATTTTTGAAGGTTGAAATTCCCGATTGGCTCAGAGAGAACCTGAACCCCAAATTTCAACTGCGCCCCTATCAGGAGGAAGCATTTGCCCGATTCTTTCACTGTCTGGACAACGACTTTCCGGGAAAAGAGCGTCCGCTGCATCTACTCTTCAACATGGCGACCGGCAGCGGCAAGACGCTTATCATGGCGGGGTTGATTCTTTACCTCTACGAAAAGGGCTATCGCGACTTCCTCTTCTTCGTCAATTCCACCAACATCATCGAAAAAACAAAGGATAACTTCCTCAATCCTCTTTCATCCAAATACCTCTTCAACGAACCCCTCCATATCGGTGGCGATCAGGTTTCCGTGACACCGGTCGCCAACTTCGAGGGCGCCAACGAAAACGACATCAATATCTGTTTCACCACCATCCAAAAACTTCATTCCGATCTGACAACCGAGAGAGAAAACGCCATCACCTTCGAAGACTTTCGAAAGCACGATTTCGTCCTAATTGCCGACGAAGCCCATCACATGAATGTCAGCACCAAATCCCAACGAGAGCTGTTTGACAGTTGGGAGAACACCGTCGAGCGCATCTTTCGCCAGAACCGAGACAACTTGCTGCTGGAATTTACCGCCACTCACGACTACGAAACGCCTGCGATGGTGGAAAAATACAGGAACAAGGTTATCAACCGTTACGACCTGCTCCAATTCCGCAACGACGGCTTTTCCAAAGATGTTGTCATCGTCCAATCCGATTTCGATTTGAACCGGCGCATCCTGCAAGCCCTCATTCTCAGTCAATACAAACACGAGGTAGCGGCAAAGAACGAATATCGGATTAACCTCAAACCGGTAATACTCTTCAAAGCGCATCGTACCATTGAACAGTCAATAGAAAACAAAGCCAATTTTCACCGTTTGATTGATGAACTCACGGCTGAGAAAGTGGAGGCAATCCGTGGTTCAAACATTCCTGCAATCCAACGCGCGTTTGAATTTTTCGACGCGGAGGACACCGGCGACGACGAGTTGGCGACGCTCCTGAAACAGGAATTTCAAGAGGATTACTGCCTCTCGGTGAACAACAAAAACGAGAAGGAGAACTATCAAATTCTGGTCAACACCCTCGAAGACCGAAGCAACCGTATCCGCGCCATCTTTGCCGTCCAGAAACTCAACGAAGGCTGGGACGTGCTAAATCTGTTTGATATCGTTCGATGTTACGAAGCACGCGATTCGGGAAGGAACAGACTCGGAAAAACAACCATATCCGAAGCCCAACTCATCGGCCGCGGTGCCCGCTATTTCCCCTTTGTCCTCCCAGACAAGAACGAACGTTACCGTCGAAAATTTGATGGCGACCTTGAACACGAGTTGCGCGTCATTGAGGAGTTACACTACCACAGCATCAACGATTCCCGTTATATCTCGGAACTTCGCACCGCACTAATCGAAGAAGGTATAATTGACAGCGGAGAGGTTACCCGAATGCTGAAACTCAAGCAACCGTTCAAGCGCACCGACTTTTACAAATACGGCGTCATCTGGCTGAACGACCGCCTCCCCAAAGATTACCGGTACGTGAATTCGTTTAGCGATTTGGGTGTAACGCGAAGAAATTACGTCCATCGGATTGCCACAGGTCAAGGTGACGCGCAGGCAGTCTTTGATACCGACGGTCAAACGCCCGTGGTTCACGACGAGAACCGCAGGGATGTGAAAATACCAAATCTTGGGCGAAACATAGTCCAAGCCGCCATTGCTCGCAATCCGTTTTTCACCTTCGCTTCACTCAAACGCTATTTTCCCCATCTCACTTCAATCCGAGACTTCATCAATTCCGATGACTATCTCGGCGGTTTGGAAATTACCTTTGAAGGCAACCTGTACGGATTGGACGAGAACCCCGACGAAAAACTCGCGGCAGTGTCGGGCTTGCTGAGTGAAATAGAATCGGAAGTGCGGGAGCAAATAACGGATTACGAAGGCACCAAGGAGTTCCAGCGTCGATGCTGGGTGCGCGAGGTATTCAAAGACAAAGTCCTGAAATTTGACGGGGACAATCCCCGTGCCGAAGATGATCCGCAATTCGAACACTTTGCTTCCTGCAGAGACTGGTTCGCCAACAACACCATCTACGGCACAAGCGAAGAAAATGCCTTCGTGCGTATGCTTGATAGATTCATTATTCAGCTAGAGGAACAGTACGACGAAATTTACCTCCTCCGCAACGAGGGGCATTTTGCAATTTATAACTTCTCCGATGGGCACGCCTTCCAACCCGACTTTGCCCTCTTCCTGCGAGAAAAAAGCGGAGAGATGTCCATCTACCAACTCTTCGTCGAACCGAAAGGAGCGCACCTCAAAGAGCACGACAAATGGAAGGAGGAATTCCTCGCTGACATTACCTCCGAATTTGAGGACAGACGATTGGAGTTTAACAATAAGAAATACCGCTTGATCGGAGTGCCGTTCTACAATTACAAGGGTGAGAACGATTTCAAGGAAGCGCTTGAATCCGTGTTATCACCACGCAATGGCAATTGATTCATTGACACCGAAAAGAAGATTTATTATGATATCTGAAATTGCCTTGTGCGGCGATTGGAGTTAACTTAACCCATGTTGCTCCCTATAACAGAGAAACCGAAACAGAGAAACCGAGTTTTTGGTATATTGGACTGATTTTCGGCAGTCTCGTGTATCCATGTTGAAAAAAACTCGGTTTCCGTGCCCGTCGGGCAAAGGTGGCAATGTGGGTTACGTATTGATAACCCTAGATTTTGTTAGCGTCGAGGAGGCCACTCTAATTTTACTGACTAACAGCAAAAACGGAGGAAACAGATGATTAAGTCATCAATGCTAAATCCTGAAATTTCTTACAGATGTTTGGTTGCTCTGGTTGTCATAGCATTCACATTTTCCCTCGGCTCCGCATCCGCGGAAATTAAGTTGACCGATGATCTATCTATCTCCGGTTTCCTAGACATGTCGAGCACTACTACTAGCGGCGGTGATGACACGGAAATCGCCTTGTCGTTCGACCAGTTCGAGCTGGACTTCCACCTCGATCAAGGTTCGGTCACCGGGCGTGTCGATGTCCATAGCAGTCCGGGTAATCACGGGAACACGGGGATTAAACTTGAGCAAGCCTATGTCACATACGCGCTCCCCGAGTCGACCGTGTCCGGCGTAAGCATTAAAGCCGGCAGGTTTCTCAGCGCAATGGGATTTGAAGCCGATGAGCCGACGGGACTGTATCAATATTCGTTTTCCGAGGGAATTCCCTATCCCGGTTATCATAACGGCATCGGTGTTGACATCAATCCCACAACACAATTCGGAATCTACGTCGCTCTCCTGTCCGGTGTGTGGGATGTGAACGATACAAATGTGAAGGATCCGGGTATCGAAGCTCAGTTGTCGTTAACTCCAACCGAGCAGATTACCGCCAAGGTCGGTTATGCCATGGACAAACTGGAAGACTATTCGCAGAGCGAACTGAACGCATGGGCGCAATTCACGCAGGGGCCGTTGACGCTCGCCGGTGAAATCGATCTGCTGCAGAATTGGGGCCACGAAGGCGAAAACGGGATGCACTTTTTGGGGATGGCGAACGTTTCGCTGGAGGACATGACTGGTGCACCCATCGGGGTGACACTCCGCTTTAGCGGTATCAATTTGGATGAGGGTGACACGGAGAATGGAGATGATGGTCATGGACACGCCGCCCCCAGCGCAGACGAAGGGGCAGAATCGTATACCTCGACAGAGTTCACGCTTAGCCCATCCTATTCGGTTACGGACAATTGGCTAATCCTCGCCGAGTTCAAACAACGCATTGACGCCGAGGAGACCATCATAGCGCTTGAGTCGCTCCTCACGTTCTAAAATGCCGGTCTCCATGTGCCAGATATCAATATAGCGGGTTTCGTTCTCCGCTAACTGAGAAACCGAGTGTTTGGGTTCACGTTCACTTAATTATAGGTAAATCAGTCTGAATTTCGTCAATCTCGTGATTCCACGTTGAAAAAACTCGGTTTCTCTGTTCTCGTTTGAACAAAGGTGACAGCGTACGTCAATCAAGTATCGAATGTGCCCGCAACCGGAATGCAATTAGGAGTTCGATGGAACCATAATGCTGCATTCAAAACAACTTGACACCTTGCTCAGTATCGTTTAGAATCTAACAGCGTTTGTGTTGGCGCAAAATTTTTGTAACTGTTTTAGTCTATTGATTTCTAGTGTGAGTGCAGGCCAATCGCTTTTGGATTTAACCGCTCTTTCACCATATTTTTCTAGGGTTTACCGCTTGTGGAAATCCATTGATAGCCGTTAACCTCTGCTTTTCTGTTCATAGTAGGAATCAAGCGACTCAACAAGGAGTGATCAACCGAGTGGACAACGAGGGCGATGGAAGTCCCATAATAATTCCCGTACGATAGAGTTTCAATTCATTGCCCGTCTTATGACTTTAAGGTTCTTGCTGACCACTAATCACTAGCCACTAATCACTTTCTTTTTTTATGTTTAGGCGTACCTAGCAACTCGAAGGGAATAGCAGCGAACTATGAAAATAGCGTATGTATTTGCACTGCCTAGAACGGCAAGTTACAAGCTGGCTCAGATGATTTTGCCTCAACTTGAGGCCGGTACGCACAGTGTTGAAGTCGTCGGAATGTTCTTTTTCGATGACAACAACTTTGTGTTGCGTAAAGGAGATCCGATAGGGGAACGGCTCGCGAAAGTCGCCAAAGAGAGTGGAATGCTCCTGATGATGTGTGATATGTGCGCCTTGGAGCGCAATTTGGCTGAGGGCGAACCAAGATGGTGCGATTCAGAAGGAACGGGGCGAACCGAACCCGGAGAAATCCGCACCGTTGGCACCGTCGAGGGGGTGCAAGTAGGCTGTTTTCCAGATCTATACGGCGCGCTTGCCGGGAATCCCCCGGACCAAGTAATTACGCTTTGAGTTCAGCCATGCAGTATTTTTGGAACCGAATCCCTCATCGTAGTGCTCGGCTTTGTTGAAACATATTTAACACAGGATTGTCGCACCGTTAATACATTTTCTTGTTCCATACCTCTCTACCGCTCCGCAAATGGTGAAATCAGCGATAGTGGCATCTTATTTGCTTCTTGCAACCGTCAGAAGCAGTGCTATCGCTTTTTAATCCAACAGAAAAAGGAGTGAAACGATGATGTATCGAAAATCTTGGAAGTCCATTCCCCTTTTCTTGACAGTAAGCCTTCTGGCGGCGTGTGCTGCAAAGCCGCGTGTTGATATCTACATAGAGCCAGTTGTGGGACGAGAGGGAACACAGGTCGATGAGCGAACCGGAGCATTAACAACTGAGCAACATGGCGTGGAGATTACGGTGGAGCCCCTGGACGAAGTGGAACTGTTCGAGTTGACAAAACGACCGGAGATAAACCCTTATATCGGAGTAAGCCGTTGGGGAAACGTTGAACCGCTGTACACCGTTTTTGAGATTACTGTCCGAAACTCGGACAACAAGCGCGTGGAAGTGGGTGAAACTGCCATTTTGATTGATGAGCATGGTGAACAGTACGGTTCCCTACCCTACGATTTTTTCAAAGATCTGTACCGAGAAGAACACCCGCGCACAGTCGTTTATCACGACACAGACTACAGGTACGACTACCCCTATCCGCGCTCGTACTATCGCAGTCGGTACCGTTACCACTTCCGACGACCGTTTTATCCCCGTCGCTACTATCCTTTCTATAGGTCGCCGTACCACGTGTATCACGCTCATCCGGATACGCGTGTGTTGAATAACACCCGCATGTTTACGCGAGCCAGTATATTTGACGGAAGTAAACTCTTTCCCGGTGCGAAGCGAATGGGGCTATTGGTTTTTGAACGGCTTGACATCGACACGACGGATATGAAGGTCGTCGTTCCCGATGTACGTATTACGGACAATAAAGCAAAGCGGCACAAGGTTAATTTTGAGTTTGATTTTCGGCAGGTTGTTGCCCTAGAAGAGTGATGACTCGACTTTAGGTTCCGTTGACATATCATCGTGGTACGGGCAGGGATCGAATGAAATCAAGCGATTGATGAGAATCAACCGAGAGGGATTTGCTATGGGAACTCTATCGCGGTTGTTAACCACTCGCTTGATCCTTCGCTATTCACTCAGTTGATTGATAGAGATCTTTTTTTCCGCCCGTAAGGCAACAAACTGCTGCAATTGGAGACACATCGCAAATCGTAGGGGTTTGGTTTCCCAACCCGATGAGTGCGGTGTTCGCATTGGTAGGTGTCCCGCATGCATGTCAACACACCATAGTCATTCTCCCGATTGAATCTTCGCATTGCCTGACCAAGCGTTGTACGACCAAGATTACCACTACAGGGAGTGAAGCATAATTGGGTACATTTACCGAATGTTAGGCGTGAGGCTATATCGCTTTTGTCAGCCGGAGTTTTCAGATTGTTCAAACATCGTCAATCCCTCTTTTTCATTGCCAGGATAAGCGATAATCACCATCGTTTATGCTGGCAATTTTGTTGAACTGCGAAAGCTAAAATGCAGGAGGAAAAAATATGGAAAGCAGTAGTTCATCATTTTGTGTAAAGACGCTAGTAGTGATTCTAGTGTTGTTAACAATACCAAATATAACGCCCGCGTGGGCGCAGACGGACGAAGACCACTCACTCCTCGCGAGAGCGAATGAAATCATCGCCTCCGTCCTGTTCTTTGATATTGCGTTCGGCTCCGTTCAGTTGGATGAAGTCAATCGAGATGGATCGCCGGTTTACGATGAAGACGGCAATCCCAAGAAGAGGGTTATCGCCGTTCCATTTCTTGTGATGCTGCTAATTACAGGAGGAATCTTTTTCTCCTTCTGGTTTCGCTGGATTACTATCCGAGGGCTCAAGCATTCAATTGACGTGATTCGCGGCAAATTCGATAGACCCGAGGACACCGGAGAGATTTCGCATTTCCGCGCACTCACGAGTGCGCTGTCTGCAACGGTGGGCCTTGGAAATATTGCAGGAGTCGCTATCGCAATTCAATTGGGCGGTCCCGGTGCGGTGTTCTGGATGATCGTCGCGGCAGTGTTCGGGGCGGGCGAGAAATTCTGTACCTGTGTTATGTCTCAGATGTACCGCAAAGTTAACAGTGACGGCTCCATTTCGGGCGGCGCCATGTATTATGTCGATCTCGGTTTGAAGCAGATGGGCGGTTATTGGAAACCTATCGGAAAAGTTCTTGCCGTAATGTATGCTGTGATGATTATGGGCGGCGCAATCGGTGGCGGCAACATGTTCCAAGTCAATCAGACTGCCGAAGCCTTCAGGAGTACATTCGGAATCCCTGAAAGTTATAACTGGCTTATCGGAGCCATGATGGCTGTGTTGGTCGGAGTTGTGATTATTGGCGGAATAAAACGTATTGGCGCCGCAACTTCAAAGATTGTGCCCGCGATGTGCAGCATTTATGTAATAGCTTCACTCTTCATCATTCTTACAAACATAACGAAAGTGCCCGAAACTATCGCCCTGATTTTTAGTATGGCGTTCACGGGCAACGCTTTCTATGGTGGATTTGTAGGCGTCTTTGTCTGGGGTATCCGACGGGCTTCATTCTCCAACGAAGCCGGACTTGGAAGTGCGGCTATCGCTCACGCGGCGGCGAAAACCGATGAACCCGTCCGGGAAGGTATCATCGGCATGATCGGTCCATTCATTGATACTATCATTGTATGCTCCATGACGGCTTTAGTAGTGATTATCACCGGGGCTTGGGTTGATCCGAACATCCCCCAAAACGCTGGTGTTGCCTTGACAACTACAGCATATGGAAGTGTTATTGGATGGTTCCCTTATATTCTCACGATTAGTATAGGGCTTTTCGCCTATTCTACAATGATCTCCTGGTGCTATTACGGCGAACGGGGCTGGGTTTATCTCCTGGATCATTTCAACGGTATAGGCTTAAGAACGGTCATTATCTTCCGGGTTATTTTCGTTGGCTGCATTCTGTTCGGCGCGATCAATACGTTGGCAGACGTGCTTGACTTTTCAGACTTGCTGATTCTCAGCATGGCTTTCCCCAACATTGTGGGGAGCATCATCCTGGCGCCAAGGGTACTGGAAAGAGTACGAGATTATTGGGGGCGCTACACATCCGGGGAAATGAAGCCAATACGGTAGAGTTGTCATTTAAAGACCTCTACCTATCCCATTGTTTAGAAACCGAGTTTTTACCCAAAAATTCGGTTTCTAACGCCTTCCGTTCATTTCATCGTGCATATCTTGGGAGTATCCGAGATATACACAATTCAAAATCATCATGCGAGACAAACTATCGCCCAAGACAGCCATCGTTGTGGTAATTGCGATCCTTTTGCCGTTGCTGACTCACGGGATGGATCTCTTTCTGCAATGGCTATCGACGCGCGGGATTTACGTGCCGCTACCGTTCGGCAGCAGCAGTCTCCTGCGCGTGCTGACGGAACTGTATCTCTATATGTTACTGGCGGTCGGATTAAACATTGTGATGGGGAGTTTTCGTCGTCCGGATGTTGGCTTTGCCGCATTCTATCTCATTGGCGGGTATACGGCGGGACTATTGATGACGAAACTGGGGTGGAATTATTGGATCGTCTTGGTTCTGGCGGCGATCCACGGCGCGCTATGGGGTCTGTTGCGTGCAGCTCTGACTCTGTGGATCAGGGGAGTTTATTTTGCCGTTGCCACCTTCGCACTTGCCGGAGTGCTTTATGTTGTCGTGAAACATGGCGGCGAGTCCATTGGCGCGCCGGACGGCACCGTGTACGGTATTCCCGCACCGACTATCTTTGGGCATGAACTCTACTATAACTGGCAACACTACTATCACATCCTTTGCCTTCTGGTTGTCACGGTGTTCGCCGCTTATCGTCTGACCAGTTCGCGGATGACGTTGACAGACTCGGGCGAGCGCACGGATGCAGCAGAAATCGCAGAGCCGCAACGGCGGCGCCCTCACGATTTCTTGGCATTCGCAATCAGCGCGGCGATTGGCGCTATTGGCGGCGCGTTTTTCGCACAGTTTCGTGCCAACATCAACCCCGACGCATTTGCCCCTTGGGAATCCATCTTAGTGTTGTGTATGGTGGTAGTCGGAGGTTTGGGAAGTATCAGGGGAGCAATACTGGGAGCGGGAGTCATCGGGCTTGCGAACGAGGTTCTGCGGCTGTTGTTGCCAATCCAATTTAGCAGCCTACGTTACGTGGTTTTCGGCGCCTTGGCTCTCCTAGTGATGCGCTGCTGCCCGGCAGGTTTGTTGTCGGTAAGACGATAAAGGATTTTGCGAGGGCACAAGATATGAATCACGTCCTCTCGTACCCGGGTATTCTACGTTGGCTGGATATGTCAAGTTACTAAGAAGGTGAAATCCTACCTAATCGCCCTCCTGTGCCGAATGAGCGTATGCGGGAGCGCCCGCGGCTTCCAAAGGCGGCAATTCCGGGTAATTCCCACGCGCCTTTTTGCAGATCAGCAACCCTTCAGCAATCATCCACACTTGCAACGCTTCAACCGCCAAGCCAAACCCAAACAACAGGTATTTCCCGTTTGACCACCATCCATTCGGGTTAAACATCTGCCAGAGCATTGCCCATGCCGGCATAACCAGCATGGCAATCATCGGGATCACGGCAAACCATATGGGTCGATTTCGTCTTAGTAGATAGAACACGATTACCATAAATGCCAATCCGGCCAGTAACTGATTGACTGCGCCGAACAGGGGCCATAGGATAAGCCCGCCGCTCCCGGGTCCTTGAGGTCCCGGCATAAGCGCGACTGCGCCGCCAACGGCTAGCGCGAGCGCGGTTGCGACGTAACGATTGGTCAGCGGTTTAATCTTGGCAGTTTGCGCAAGTTCCTGGATGACGTAGCGTTGTAACCGAGTGGCAGTATCGAGAGTCGTTGCCGCAAAACTCGCCACAAGCACCGCCATGATTGCGATGCCCATCTTTAGTGGAATCCCGAGACTGGAAAGAAAATTGGCAGATCCGTCAATAAAAGCGCCCACCTTTTGCGCCAGAGTGTGGCTGTGCCAAGTGCCCTCTATTGTTGTTTCACCATTTGCATTAGTAACCGTCCGAGTCGTTGCGTAGCGGCTGCGCCATGCTTCTTGATGCATCACCTGTTGACCGGTTTCGGCATTCATAACCGGTTGAAAGCTATAATTGGCTCCCGTACCGCTTCTCTCAAACAACCCCATTCCGATTCCGGCACAGCAGGCGATTATCACGATTACGGCGAGGCTCCCCTCAAGCAACATCGCGCCATAGCCGACGTATTGAGCGTCCTTCTCGGATGCTACCTGTTTGCTGGAAGTGCCGGAACACACCATGCAGTGAAATCCACTTATTGCGCCGCATGCAATCGTGATGAAGAGGAAGGGCCAAATCGGAGGCGCATCTGGCGGGATATCGGGTGCTACGACGGGCGCGGACGAGAATAGGTCGGCGCCTCCCGTAACTCCGGCAACGGCAAGTCCCAAAACAAGCAGCACCAGTGCTAAAACTAATTCGTGGCTGTTGATGAAATCGCGAGGTTGAAGCAGCGTCCAAACGGGAAGGACTGATGCTATAAAGCAGTAGACAAACAGAATCAGGGTCCAAATAACCACCGCATTCATAAATGTCTGACCGAGTAGCGGGATTCCAAGCCACGCCGACAGATCGATGGGGAACAGGTAGGCTCCCACGCCCATGCCAAGATACATGATTCCGAGTGCAACGATGGACGGTATCAAGATGTTCCCGCCACGCCGGTAAATCCAGATTCCGATACCCACGGCAAGCGGAATCTCTATCCACACCGAAAGCACCGATTCCGGGTAAAGCGCGAAGATTATGGCGATAACTAGACCAAAAATGGCTAAGACCACAGCCAATGCCATGAACAGGATGATGAGGAATAGGAGTTTTGCGCGGGGGGTAATCATGCGGCCGGCAATGTCGCCTACGGTTTGCCCGCGGTTTCGCAGGGACACCACCAGTGCGCCAAAGTCATGCACGGCGCCGATGAAGATGGATCCCAGAACCACCCACAGCAAAGCCGGCAACCACCCCCAGAAGACCGCGATCGCCGGTCCGACGATGGGTCCTGTCCCCGCTATGCTCGTGAAATGGTGTCCGAAGATGACCTCCTTCTTTGTAGGTACATAGTCTACATCGTCTCGTAATTCTTGACTTGGCACCTTTTGATCGGGGTCTAATCCAAAGATTTTTCTAGCCAACCATTTGCCGTAGGTATGGTAGGCTGCGATGAATCCCACAAAACTCAGCACTGCAATAATTAATGTGCTCATATAGTTCTTTTCTCCGGTTAGTGTCGATAGTTCTAGTTTTCTGTTTCAGAGTTCAGTCGAACTACTGCATGAATTAAGAATGATTCCACTGCCGACTGTCACTTTGAACTTCAGACTATCGGTCTACTCAATCATCATAGCACGTTTGTTCGTTGCGCGAAAGAGTGAGAGGTTCGGTCTTTCAGATTTTCATTCTAGCACAGGCAGATGGGAGTCGCAATAAAAATTCCAGGTTACAGAAGAACATCAAGCACTGTTTTGTGTCTCTGTCGCCTGTGCGATTATGACAAAAAACACGTGTGAATTGACTCTTGGGAATTAGTTTGATCAAAATCCGTCCATAATGGTACAATAACATACCGGACCCGGAATTCAATCGAGTCGACAGTTGTGGAAGGAGATTTGAATGATAGCCTCGCAACACAGCAATTCAACTATCAACATTATCGACTGTGATGTGCACCATGAGGTTTCGAGCGTCAAAGAACTATACCCTTACCTTCCAACGCATTACGTGGAGTACATCGAAGACTTTGGCACCATGATGCCGGGGGTTGGCTATACTAACCTGCCGCAAAAGGGGCGGCGCGCCGAGTTGTGGGAAGACGAGGGTAAAGATCCGCAAACGAATATCGAACAGACTCGGCAGAAGCATCTTGACGCACACGGAATTGATATCGCCGTGCTGACCGGCGCCACCGTTTATGGTGCCGCGGTGCATCCGGATTCAGATTATGCGGCTGCAATGTGCCGCGCATTTAACGATTGGACATTGGACACGTGGATTGAAGCCGACTCACGGTTCAGGGCGTCGATTGCGATTGCACCGACAGACCCGCACCAGGCAGCAGAAGAGATTCATCGGTTAGGCGGCAACTCCGGCGTTTTTGAAGTGATTATGCCTGCAGGCGCTCGGATGCCATTCGGAAACCGTTTCTACCACCCAATTTACGAAGCGGCTCAAGACCATGGGCTCCCGGTGTGCGTGCACTTCGGATCCGAAGGAGCGGGGGTGTCCAGCGCGCCGACCGCTGCCGGTTACCCGTCCTACTATCTTGAGATGCGAATGTCTCGGCCGCAGATTGCGATGGCTCACGTCGTCAGTTTAATATGCGAAGGAGTATTTGAGAAGTTCCCGCGCTTAAAATTCCTCTTTGTTGAGCACGACACCTTCTGGGTGCCGGGACTGATGTGGCACATGGACGCCGATTGGAAGTCGGTGCGGGATTACACGCCCTGGGTCAAAAGACTGCCGAGCGAATACATCCGAGAACACATCCGTTTCGGCACTCAACCGATGGAGCAGCCGCCGACTCGCGCCGATCTGAAAAAATTCCTCGAATGGCTGCACGCTGACGAAGTACTGGTCTATGCAAGCGATTACCCCCATTGGGACTGGGATAATCCCGCATCCCTGTTACCCGGCATTTCCACCGAACTCAAGCGGCGAATTTTCGCTGAAAACGCTCGTGAACTCTACGCTAGCCGGTTAAAGATGGCAGATGACCATGAAAGCGCCAGTCAAGGCGTTGATCTTGCGGAGAGACAAGAGGCTGTGGCAGGATAACAGTCTCGTTTGAATATCCCAATCCTATCTTCACGAGGAAGAACTTTAAGCCAAACGCTCTTTCAGACTCCATGTCTTGGCCTTCTTGGGTTGGAAAATGGAGTTGTTGTACACCCTTTTGTGAATTGTGCCACGAAACTTGTGATTCAAGAATTAGGGATAGGCAAACATGCGTCGCTACGTCGTTGGAAGTGTGAGAGAGCTACCTCACGGCGAGAGAAAACTCGTCCCCGTGGGCGGAGAGAGTGGTATCGGCGTGTTCAACGTTAAGGGGCGGTTTTACGCACTTAAGAACTCCTGCCCGCATAAAGGAGGTCCCCTTTGCCAAGGACGGCTGCGGCCCCATGTAACTTCACCCGACGTGTACAAACTTGAGCGCAAAGGGGAAGGAGAAGTCCTCAAGTGTCCATGGCACCAGTGGGAGTTTGACGTGAGGACGGGCACGGCACTTTACGATTCAAATCTGCGCGCCAAAACCTACCCCGTTACTGTCGAAGAGGACGAAATTGTCCTACACCTCAGCTAACCCAAAGAGTAAAATCTGCCAGAAAAAAACCGGAACGTGGCAGGTTCTTAACAATTCGTCGTGCAAAGTTTACCTTTCCCGATCTTTGAAATTGAGCCAGAACATGAACGTGCCGATGCCCGTGAGAATAGCTCCCGTCAGGAATAGACTATGGTAACCCAGCGCCGTGATGAGGAAACCGCCGCTCAGCGCCATAAATGCGAAGCTGCCTCCCGCTGCCATCTCCCCCGCACCTGACGCAACGCCGCGATGTTCCGGTGACACTACCTCCATCGTATAAATCATGAACGTCGGATACCGAATCGACGATAACGCCATTACAGCCACAAATCCCAGACTGGCGGCGCCAAAATGGGAGATGAGTGCTAAGGGAATTAGGCTGATTGCCGATCCCAACGACGACCAGAGCGCTGCACCGCCATTTCCCCAACGCGATGTGAGTAAGGGCATAATCAATGCCGCCGGGACAGCTAGGAGTCTACCTATAGCCATTACCAATCCGATTTGCGCGATAGAAACCTTCAACCCCGCGTCCATGTACACGTTGAAAAAAAAGTGTACCACCGCCAAACTCGTGATTGTTAGCATCCTTATGAGACTCAGTAGCAGAATCAGGGAGAAGCGAGATGAACCCCGCTCGACATGCGCGCCGGGGGTCCGCTGAGGGAGAGATTCGGGGGTAGTGGCGCGCACAATCAATATCGCCGGTAGGATTAATAGCGTGGCAATCAATAATGCCCAGCGGTAGGGAGCGGGTTGTGACAGCGATTCTCCTAAAACTAGGCTGAGGAAAGTTGGAAGTATGCCGCCCGCCAAGTTGCCTGCAAAACCAGCCATCGACCCGATTGCGGCATATACCGAAAAGACATGATTGCGTTCCTTGCCACTGGTGGCATTCATTAAAAAAGGCGCCGTATTGACAAAATATACCGCGGCACCGACAGCCGCGACGATATTGCTAGCTATCAACCAACTGTTGCGCCCTACCCCGGGTTCCAATTCGACCAAGAGCAGCAGTCCGTATCCTACGATAGCCAAGACCAATCCCGTGATCATCGTCCGTCGGCATCCCCAGCGCTGGATTAGCCGGCCGGCGGGCAAGCTGAAGATGGCGAATGCGCACATGCCAATACCGTTGATTAGTCCAATGAATTCTGGGCCGTAACCTAATCGAAGCAGGTACAAATTAAATAAAAGGACATGCACTCCTTCAAGCGTGAAGCCGATTAAGCTAGCGGTGATAAAGTAAAGACGGGCGTTTCGGCTGGAATTTTTCAGCAGGTGAAGGTAGGATGTGACGCTGTGCATATGTATCGTTAGATTTGCGCTGGACTGTTCTGAAGATGGCGCTCCTTATGTCAGTCGTAATGCGTAATACGTGATGCGTAAACGGTCTTCTTACGTATTACGATTGAATGAGTGAATAATGATCAAGCGCTTGAGCATGGAGCGATAAACCGAGTGGATGACGAGGGCGATAGGAGTCCCATAGCAAATCCCGTGCGGTAGCGTTCTTATTACTTGCCGCCTCACTGCCCTATCGTGTTCCGTGAATCGAGTCAACTGGCGTAAGTCTTGTTCCGCAATCGTCTGCCGTGCCGAACTTTTTGAAAATCCCCGCGAAAATCGGGCGTGGCATCGATCGACGTATTTGGTTACTAGGCATGATAGTGCATATTTTAGCGCGGATTCGTTGCCTGGTCAACGCGAATCTCCCGGCGACAATGCGAAGCAAATCGAGTTCTTAAACCAGTACATTCCGACACAAAAAAGATATGGGAATGCCATTATTCTGTGACACATTCGCTCTATAATCTTCGATGATGGAAACGGAATTGCCTAATTGATGTGGGGCTAAATTGTGAGCTAGTCGTTAATTTTCAGGAGTACGCCACCCATGAAAATATTTCATCTTGACCCGGAACACCCGACCGAAACAGTGATTCAGATCGAGGGGTTGCGTCGGTCCGTAAATCTATTGCACGTGACCGACTCGCACTTGGAACTCGCTGATGACCGTGACCCTGAAGCGTTAGAGTTGGTAAAGTCGAGGGAGGCCAAGCGTCCGCAAGTACACAAGCGCTTCACTCAGGCGCTTGCCCGAAGCAATGAATTGGGGGTTGACGCGACAATCTTTACCGGAGACATTACCAATTTTCCATCTTGGGCCGCAATTGATACTATCTCAAGCGGCGTGGCGACACTCTCTGCACCATATCTCTATACATTCGGAAACCATGATTGGCATTTTCCATTTTTGGACTGGAACGACGCAACCCGAGACGAACACTATCCTCGATTTGCGGGATTAATTGATTAAGATCCGAAATGCCAAGTGAAAGAGATTGGTGGTGTCAAACTAATTGCCCTTGACAATAGCAACTACCAAATCTCAACATCACAATCTCGTTTCCTCAAAGACCAACTCGCCACTGGGTCTCCTTGCTTGTTATTCATACACATACCAATCTTTATCCGTTCCCTTCTGAACCCTGTTCTCGAACGGTGGAATTCACCGATCATGATGGCGTCTACGGAAGGGTGGACGGAGGAAACGAGGACAGCCAATCCGGATTTTTTCCCACATGAAACGACATTGGAGTTTCACAGGTTTTTAACAGAGGGGGCGTCCGACAGTATAGCCGCGATATTCTGCGGGCATGTCCATTTCTCGCATGCGGACGCGTATCGGGCTGGACGATTTCAATATGTTACCAATCCGGGCTTTGATGGAAGCTCGCGGTTTATCCGATTAGAACCGTACTCCTCCAATTAAACAAATGATGCGCCAAAATGGGTTTGCTCATATAGAAAACTGTGCAAAGATTACGAGCCTGTGTTAAGCCGGTACGTGTAGCAAAATCCCTATCGCGTTCGTTATGGGATTTACTACGGGAACTCTATAGCCATCGCTGTTCGCTCAGTTGATCACTCGTGATCCACTCGCTGAACCTCATTTAATCCCGGTCCTACGAGTTCTTTTTTCGCTGCACACCTGCTTTTTCACTCGCGATCGCGGCTTAATCCGTAAGGTTGGGTTCCCCAACCCTTTGAGGGTTGTGCATCGAATTATGCTACGCACCACCAAAATTAAATGTTCCGTGGAAACAGCCTAAGTAATAGCAAACTCTTGAACTATTAGTAAGAGAAACCGACTGTCTAGGAAGGGAGACGTATGAGGAATGAGCTAAGAAATGTCATCTTTTGCATCGGCGATGGGATGGGATTCGAGAAGGTGAAAGCCGCCGGACTTTATGCGAACGGCGAAGCAGGTACACTATCATTTGAAGTTTTCCCTTACCAGGGTGAAGTAACGACACACTCTGCGAATTCATCCATGACCGACTCAGCCGCAGCCGCAACCGCACTGGCTACCGGATTCAAGGTCAACAACGGTGTGCTCAGCACCGCGTTGCCCGGTGACGGGCGCAAATTGTACACGCTCTTGGAGCACTTCAGAGATGAAGGTAAGAGAACGGGATTGGTTTCCACGACATTCATTACCCACGCGACGCCGGCAGCCTTTGGTGCCCACAACCCTGAACGCGGCAATCTAGCCGAGATTGCGGACGACTACCTGAGCTACGCTCGGCCGAATGTCTTGTTTGGCGGTGGTGGCAATGGAATGTCTATCGCTGCTGCGGAAGCGGCGAATTACACTGTTGTCACAGATCGGCGGGGGTTGCTAACTTTAGATACCGAAAACCTTACACGAATTTCCGGTCAGTTTGGCGACACCAATCTCCCCTATGAGTATGATGGGGTAGGCGATCTCCCTCACCTTTCGGAAATGACGGCATCCGCTTTGGACATATTGGCTAGGAACCCGATTGGGTTCTTCCTAATGATTGAAGGGGGTAGAATAGATCATGCGGGACATTCCAACGATATTGAGCGCAACGTTTGCGAGACAATCGAGTTTTCCAATGCCGTGAGAGTTGTGATGAACTGGAGCGAGGGACGAAACGACACACTTATCCTGGTCACTGCCGACCACGAAACAGGTGGATTGAAGGTTTTGGAGAGCAATGGGCTGGGAAACGTTCCAACCGTCACATGGTCAACCGGCGGACACACGGAAACCAACGTTCCTGTCTACGGCTGGGGGCCGCATGCGGGGCGAATCGGCGGCGTGATGGATAACACCGACGTGTACAATCTTGTTCACAACGAGATAGGCAGAGCAACTGCCTAATGTTGTAGCACAGGAGAATTATTTGGACTAAATTTAATGGTTTATATATCAGTCGCCGGAAAACTCGACTGAACAATCAGGGTGGCATCATTTGTAACGCCGATGAAAACTTGCTCGTTACGTAGCACAAATACCATGCGAAGGCACAAGTCCGACAATTCACCCTTTTCTTGCTACTGGGGAGGAGAGGAGTAACGCATGAGTACTAAGGCTTTCTTTAAGAAGGCAAGTCCATATCAGGACGATGCCATGAACCTACCCGTTGAAGATTTGGATCAAGCAATTCCCTTTTACGAAACCGTCATGGGATTTAAGCTGGAGGCGAAGCGAAATGTCCCCCACAAATCTGCTGTATTAACGAGGGATTGTATTCAAATTGGCTTGGCGGAGAATGGCGGCGATCCTTCAAACGATGGTTGTTTCTTCGAAGTCGACGACGTAGAGCTCGCCTTTAGCGAATTGAAGGCTAACGGATTGGACAGAGAAGAGGCAGACTACCAAGTTGATGAGCCCTACGTTCTATTTTTTATCATCGCACCCGACGGCTTATGCTACTGTATTGGTGAGCGGCACGATTCTTAAAACAGGTCGTGTAGATAATGCGCTACGCCCTGTTTCAATCCATGGTCGTTAGTCATTATCCATTGGATTTTAACCGATGTTTTGTGTATTCCAACCGAAGTCGTGCTAACGGCGTTCACTTCAACGGCTGCCCCACCGCCCTTTCCAACCGTGCGAACTCCACTACATAGTCGTGCCGCGCTTGAAGATGATTCACTTCCGCTTGCGCGAGGGCAAGTTGTGCATCTGTCAGCTCCACGCTGGTTAGCATTCCGTTGTCGTATCGCAGGTTTGCTATCCGCATACTTTCCTCGGCTTGGGCTACTGTCTCCCTCTGCACACCAATTGACGACTTTGCCTGTATGAGGTTGAGATGAGCCGTTCGCACCTCGAATTCTACGAAATCGATTCTTTGGTGTTTGGCAAGTTGCACCTGCTCCAATCCGGACTTCACCTGTTGCACGCTTGCCCGAGTTGCCAGACCATCGAATATCGGGATATTGATCTGCACTCCCACGTTCCAGACTCGGTTCATCCTTGTGAGTTTTTCGCTGTCATCGACTTGATAGTTTGAAAACAGCGACAGATCGGGACGATTGGCGGTTTTCGCGGCATTCAAGCGCTTCTGCCCGGCGGCCTCGCTGAACTCAAGCTGCTGTATCTCCGGGCGGTTTTTCTTGGCTAATAGAATTAGGGCGTCCAGTTCGAGATCAGACACTTCTGGAAGTTCGAATCGTCCATTGAGGTGAAGTTCGTCGCCAAGATTGACGTCGAGCAGGTTTTTGAAGGCGTTTTGCGCGACATCTACGCGATTCTGGGCCTGAATCAGTTGGGTTGTGGTATTAGCCAACTGTACCTTGGCGCGCAACACGTCAAAGTTTGTAGCTGCGCCGGCATCAAACCGCTTTTGCGCCATGTTTACTTGCTCTTGCACGAGGGAAACAGTTTGCTTTGCTACGTTTTCGAATTCTTGTGAGAGGAGAACGCCGTGAAACGCCTCCGACACGTCCAAAGAGAGTTGATTTGTGCCCGACTGCAACTCTTTTTTTGCGGCTTCCAAATCAAGTTGCGCCCCTTGATACGTGTAGAAATAACGCCCCCAGGCAAAAACAGGTTGGCGTAGACCGAGCGTTGCCTGGAGGTTGTGGTGCGCACCGAATTCAATCTCAATCACCGCCTGATCGGAGCCGTCTCCCCCGTTTAGTTCCATGCCGTCCACATTGGGGAACGTTGGAAACCCACCATTGCCAAATTCAAGGACGGACCTGGATAAGTCTTTGAAATAGGTGTAATTGCTGGTAACCGACACATGCGGCAATAGTCGCGCCCGTGCGACTCGCACCTGGCTTTCAGCCGCTCTCACTTTTTCTTTGAGCGAAAGAATGTTTAAGTTATTTTCCTGAGCCTGTGTGATGCTCTCTTCAAGCGTCAAGTTTAATGGTTGCTGATGATGGGCATTGTCAAGCGTTTCTGAACAAACAGATGTGGTGATGATCGCGAGCAGCCAAGTGCCCAGCACTATCTGCGGACAGAGGAGTCTTACGTTTGTATTCTTTTCCATTTCTACAGTTTTTTGCAATTACCGGATTCGTGGTGTAATAATCAACGGCGGCGTATGCGCGCAAGAAATCAGCGAATCTCGGCGCGGGAATCAATGGAAGCAGGCTCCGACCTCGGTTTCATCTCGCCGTGCGATGGTTTGATTGCTAATCAACATTTGTCCAGCGCCATTACTTGAAAGTGTCTGGTCGACCAAACAACCGGGGTGGCGTACTGTGAGCTTCACAGACAAGTCGGTGACATATAAGGCTCATTGAGCAGGCGGCGCGTGTCCAATCGTGACCTATTCCTTGTGTAATCCGCGGGCGGCATCCTGCCTAACTTCAAGGGATTTCCTGTTCCTTGCGGCCAAAGGCTTGCTACCTGTTTGCCGCTGATTCTTGAGCGTGGAAGGTTTTCTAGTCACTGCTGCGGAATCCTTTTGGTGAGTTGTTCTGACGCCCGATTTCAACGCAGTAGTTGGTTTTAGCGCGGTATTCGCGGATGTGCGGCGGAAGTCTCGACCAGATCCAATCGGTTCTTGCTTGAGCCATGCCCAAATTGCAATCAATTTTCCTAATGGCTCCACTGCCACGTTCGGCGGATGAGAATCACGATTCCACGGCTCGGTTGGTGGACCAGCATTGAACTCTTCATCGTTGGAGAAACCGTCGCCATCCGAATCCTTCTTGCCGAGTTCGTCAGTGTACACATCACCGGCAGCGAGTGCTATCGCTTCGTAATCTAACCCGAAAGCGTTTCGTTCCCCACCGCCCCCGGGATTGACATGGCAAGCGGCGCATCCGAAGTTAGGTCCGCCGCCCGGTAATTTCGCGATCCTAAAAGCCCGTGCGTCGGAATCAGGAGCCCATTTCAATAACAAGAAAAGTGAAGAGAATGTGAGCGAAAAAACATTGACGTATCTCATTTAATCTCCTTTTGGTTTATAATCAATTCCATTCATATCTACACAAATTTCGGAAGGTGCGATCAAGCGAGTGAATAACGAGTGCGATAGAGATCATCCTTGTGGAGTGTTACTTGAGAGCACTCCATTGTCCCTGACGGATATATAGCCTTATTCACGTTTAAGTGAAAACATCGACAAAATAATAGAATCGTACCTCAATACTTCAGACAGTATTACCTCTAAATTTGTTTACTTAAATCATATCCTCTCACGGATTTTCATCAGCTTCTCGCCGACTTCGATCAAAACCGATTCGGGTTTACTATACATGAACCTCAGTTGCGTACGGCCAAGTTCCGGTCGGCTATAAAAACTCGATCCGGGCACTCCTCCAACTCCAATCTCTTCAACAAGCCAATGCGCAAACCGCGTATCGTCTTCAAAACCGAAGTCGCCGATTTCAGTCATGATGTAGTACGCGCCTTCCGGTGGATAGCAGTGGAAGCCTGCTTCAACCAGCAACCGCAGGAACGTTTTCCGTCTAGTATCGTATTCCTCGACTAGGGCGCGATAGTATTCGGCGCCCAACCGCAGAGCAACTGTAGCTGCCTCTTGCAAAGGATGTGGGGCTCCAACCGTCAGAAAGTCATGAAATTTTCGAATGGCGTCTGTCAAATACTGCGGGGCGATAACATACCCCAGCCGCCAGCCTGTCATTGAGTAGGTCTTGCTCAAACCCGATACGGTTATTGTCCGTTCGCGCATTTCCGGGAAAGAACCGATGCTAACATGCGACTGGTCGTCGTAGATCAGATGTTCGTAAATCTCGTCTGTGACGGCGAGGCAGTCAAATTCGCAGCAGAGCGCCGCAATTTCCTTTAGTTCGTCGTGTCCGAAGACCTTACCGAGAGGATTATTCGGCGTGTTTAATATAATGGCTTTCGTGTTACCACTAAAAGCGCAACGTAGTTCGTCAAGGTCATAAGCCAACGCCGCGGAGCCGTCTTCGGTTTTCGTACCACGCAGCGGAACGTAGAGCGGCTTTGCGCCGGAGATAATGACATCGGGTCCGTAATTCTCATAAAACGGCTCGAAAACAATCACCTCGTCACCGGGATTGATGATTGCAAGCATCGCCGACATCATTCCCTCGGTGGCGCCGCAAGTGACTGTCACGTTCCGATCCGGGTCGGTAGGGATGTCGTTGAAGGTCGTCATCTTCTCGGCGATAGCGTGCCGCAGGCTCGGCGCTCCCCACGTAATGCTATACTGGTTGTAACCGTTGCGTAAGGCATCCACCGCTGCTTTTTTCACTTCGTCAGGCGGTTCAAAACCGGGTGTTCCTTGCGATAAGTTGATAGCGCCGTGACGAATACAGAGTTGAGTCATCCCCCTAATGACGGACTCCGTAAATAGCATCGATTTCTGCGACACCATGGAGTTGGCGTTTCTCATGCTTTGCCGAATCTTCATTCAGGTGAAACGTAGCAGAGACTCGTTGACGTTGCTTCGGCCACGCCTGCCTGCTAACTTTGAGATGATCACTTACTAATACAGTTCGTACTCTAGAAGGCGACACTCAATTGGGCCATTGTAAAGAGAAAATCGGCGAGAGGGACGTAGACCGATGGATTTGGCCAACCTAAGGTTTCCGGTGAAGAGATACGCCTTGTAACCAGTGCATCGTTGCTTGAGGATGTCCCCAACCCCTCTGTAGAGAGGTGCAAGTGATTCCACGTCGCCAGACCGTTCACCGAACGGCAGATTGCACGCAATTGTCCCGGTATGTCCAGAAGGATTCATCTTCAATACGTTGCCTTTAGCCAATCGCGCACAATGCGATATACCGGCTACAGACATATTGTTCTTCGCAATCTCAATCGCATGGCGCGAAATGTCGTATCCGAGTAATCTACCGGGAATTTTCGCTCGAATCCGATCCTTGGCTTCGTCGACCAACTTCCCCCAGCATGTTTCGTTGAATTCGCGCCAACGCTGAAATCCGAAAGATTTGTGCCCGGATCTAAGCAGCCCCGGCGCGAAATTAAGTGCCTTCAATGCGGCTTCGATCAGGATGGTGCCGGACCCGCACATCGGGTCGATAAAGAATCCTTCGGAATTCCAGTCAGCCAACTCAATGATAGCTGCCGCCAAAGTCTCTCGAATCGGAGCTTCTGCTGTTTGACGACGATATCCCCGCTTGTGCAATCCGTCGCCGGATGCATCTAGGCTCAGGACACAGGAATCGTTTGCAATGTGGGCATTAACTCGGATGTCCGGATCCCGCGTATTTACATTCGGTCGACTTCCGGCACTATCACGGATTTGATCGACGATTGCATCCTTTATCTTCAGTGCAGCAAAGTGCGAATGAGCGATTGCCGAATTCCGACAGTTACAATCGACAACAAATGTCTGCTGCGTAGAGATCCAGTTATTCCAACGAAGTTGACGCGCGTTTTGGTACAAGTCTCGGGGCGTGGGGCACGGAAAAACGGCGAGCTGCATGAGCACCCGATTCGCTGTGCGAAGCCAAAGATTGGCTCGATACAGAGTTTCCATCGAACCTTCAAACTGCACACCGCCGCTGGCGGCAATAAGGTTTTGAACCCCTAATTCCTTGAGCTCCTCGGCAAGAATGGGTTCGACCCCTTTGGCGGACGTGGCAAAAAACCGGGCACTCGGCATGAAAGAAAAAAGACGCTGGCACCATCTGGGGTAGATACCCCGTGTTTCGCAAAGTTTTTTCTAGGATTCTGTAGATTCCGTTAGCTGTGCAGCGTAATATGGTTGTGTGGGTAGTTCAGGTGGACGCTGCAATCGAAACACAATCAAGACCTGCCGCATTCCGTTTATTGCGGGTAGAAGGCTTCTGCGCTGGTGAACATCGTGGGGACGTTAATTACAGCCGGAACGCCTGCGTCCGCGGCTCGCTGCAGTGCGGGGCGAATTTCGTCCGGTGTGGCGACGAGTTCGCCATGACAGCCAAGCGCTTCGGCAACACGCTCATAACTTACGGACCGAAGGTCCGTCGCGACGGCACGCTCCAAACCGTATCGTTCAATCTGCGGATGACGGACGATGCCCCATGCCTCATCGCTGAAAACGATTGTAATGATGGGCAAATCATGTTTGAGTGCGACATCGTATTCGATAATTCCATAGCCAAAAGCACCGTCACCGGTTATCAAGACACTCGGTTTGTCCGGTCTTGCCAACTTGCCGGCAAGCGCAAACGGCACGCCTTGACCAATCCCGCCAATAGGACCTGTAGATAGGAAGTGCGCTGGATGATAGTGATTGAATTCCATTAATGAAAAGAGCACCGTGTCTCCCCCATCAACGGAAATCGTCGCATCATCACCAAAAAGTTCGCGCACCTCTTTGCAGATTCGCAGCGGATGCACCGGGACGGCGTCGGAATTTTCCGGTGCAAATACCCGATGCAAGAGCTCTCCACGGGCAAGATTCAAACGCTCGATCCAGTCGCTGCGTTTGTGAAAGTTGTATCTGTCCACCGACTTGGTCATTTCTGTCAATACCGATTTCATATCCCCGACAATACCGACGTCAAAGGAGCGGTTCTTGCCCATTTCTTCGGCGTTGATATCAACATCAATGAATGCCGCATCCGCGTCAAAGAGTGGTGGTCCGCCGTAACCGATTGTCTTATCAAAGGTAACTCCCAACGCGAGTACCGCGTCAGCGTTTCGCAGTTCTTTCGCGGCGCCAGCAAATCTATTCGTTGCCTTGCCAAAATAGAGCGGATGTGCGTGATTGATTGCGTTGACGTCACTCTCTTTGGAAAAGAACGGTATGCTTGTCGCTTCGACAAAATCCAAGAGTGCGTCGGCCGCACCATGCCAGTGAATTAGTCCGCCCGCAATAATAACGGGGTTATTCGCTTTGGACAGTAGTCTCAGCGCCCGGTCAATTAGCTCCGGATCTCCGCATATCCGCGCGGCGGAACGGTATTCCGAAGGTTTTGGATAATTCAGATTGGAATCATCAATCTTGTCGTACAGAATGTCGTTAGGAACGCTCAGATGCGTCGGACCCGGGCGGCCTGCCCACAGTTTTCGAAATCCGCCGGCAACAAATTCGGGCAGGCGCTCCGTTTGCAAGACCAACCGTGCCCACTTGGTTATCGGCTTGACCAGGCCAATCTGATTGAACTCTTGGCTTCCGCCCTTGTCAAGTTGGTCGGCGTCACTGTTCCCGCTCAGCGCAAACAACGGGCTGCCTGCCATATATGCGGCTGCCAAGCCGTATGTCATGTTGGCGTGGCCCGGGCCTCTGGTCACGGCGCTCACACCGGCTTTCCCAGTGACGCGAGCATAGGCATCCGCCATCATCGTGGCAGTTTGGTCTACGCGCGCATCAATAATATTGATGTCTTCCCGAAGACAACCGTCATAGATTGACTCGATAGTTCCGCCGCAAAGTGTGAACAGGTATTCCACACCTTCCTGTTTTAACGATTTGGCGAGAATCTGTCCGCCTTCCAAGATTGCCATCTCTGTACATTCCTTTTGCGAATTTGTCCAATTCTACTCCGATTCTGAATTTGCTGTCAAGCCTTATTCTCCATTGCATGCGATGATAGGTCTTGACAACCAAGAGCCTATTCGGATAGAATCAGACATACTCCCGACGTGGGGTTTAAATCTCTATTCTGGAAAGAAGGTGAATTAAAATGCGTATCATGAGAGTGTTATTAATCTGCTTTGTTACTGCGTTTGTCATAATGGGATGCAGCAATAAAATGGCAGCTCCCGAGGCGGCGCCGGAACAAGCGCAAGAAACGGCACAGACCGACCAAGCAACCGCTGCCGCTGCAATGGAAGCGGTGACACTGAATCTCACAGGGGTAACGTGAGGAGGCTGCGTAGCCAAAGTGCAGGCTGCACTTACCAATCTCCCTGGGGTTACCAATGTTAAAGTCTCTCTTCAAACCGCCACTGTGGACATTGAACCTGCCAAGGTTTCAACCGCCGATTTGACTTCCGCAGTCGAAGGGGCGGGATTTGGCGCCAAAGCTGCCAATTGATTTAGGTGTCAAATTGTTTTTTTTGAAAGGAGGTGGAAATAAATGCGTATCGCTAAGGTGCTGCTATTCTGTATTTTCACGATTGTCGTGGTACTTGGATGTCAGTCGGAAAAGAAAGAAGCAAGCACCGAGAAAACCGAAACCCCTCAAGCACAACTAACACCGGTTGCCGCTGTGGAAGAGATTACGTTGTCCGTGTCAAACATGACGTGAGGTGCCTGCGTTACGAAAGTGCAGGCTGTACTTTCTGATATTGCCGGCGTAACCGGTGCGGATGTTGCGCTTCCGGATAAAGCAGTTGTTAAGATTGAATCCGGCAAAGTTTCTGCCGATACACTGGCGGCTGCCGTTACAGATGCCGGTTTCGAGGCAACTGTCGAGAATTAAGAACTTCATTGCCTGGTGGGCGCTGTACAAATTGAGGTCTCCTTGATTGAGAAGGATCGAGGAGGCCTTTATTTTTTATAACAACCGTTGCCGCCAATCTGACAGATACATTGGCGGGTGGGCGAAGAAGCGCATCAATTGGGATTTATTGGAGATATATGACTGAATGGCATTTGCATAGAAGGTCTCTCCCATGCGTCCGTTCACTGAGGCTGAAAAACAGCAGCTCCGACTCAAAATGAGAAACCAACGAAAACATTGGCCTGGCGCAACGCAGAGCGGATCGTCACTGAATCGCTACGCGTACTTAGGCAAGTATGTGTTCTTGGGAGGTCTTCTCGGCTTGTGTGCGGTTAATATAGCTCTCTTGTTGAATTATCGGAGCTTAAACTATGATCGATTCGCCGGTTTAGGAGTCGCGCTCATTCTTCTATTCAGTCACCTAGCGGAAAACTTTGCTAAACCGGGTTTGAACAGACGCCTATCAAAAACCGTTTACTGGCTTTGCGTGCTTTTCACGACTACATGTCTTACGTACCGATATTGGAGCCCGTATGCCGAATAACTGACGGTTACATTTCTGGGAGTACAATAGTTTGTACCGTTAGTGGTCAATGGATGTGTAGAACGTCAGAGGAGGTGGTCTCTCATGCGCCAGTTCACTGAGGCTGAAAAACAGCAACTACAAACCAAGATTGATAATCAAGAGCGAAAGCAACGAATAGTCGGCGAAATCATCCGAAAAAACAAAGAAGCGAAAAGAACCGGCCCAATTGGAACTGTGTGGAAATACGGACTCTTGGCGATAATTCTCTGTCTGTTTGGCTTCAATGTTATTATTTACTTCTATGCACGACACTCGAGTTATCCCCAATCCATTTTTTTGTTGAACTTCGTAGTGGCGTTGATGCTGCTGCTGAATCATATCGCTTTTAATTTTACCAAATCTGGGCGATCTAGTCTCGTGATGAAAACCCTAGCTATCATCATGGCGGTATCCGGATTAGCTTACGCGGCATACGTATTCTGGTTGACTGCATTGGCTGCGTAGCGATTATGAATGCGGAGGAGATTCGCGCCCGGACATGGAAGTGCATTCCAGATGGTACTGTGGGTAGCGATGGCGCCGGTTGGTAGGTGAATTTGGCAGAAATTCTTATGGCGTATTTCCGATAACTTCAAACGTTGAAATTCGACTAGGCCTAATTGGATTTTATCGCTTAAATCTTCTTATGTTCTGTCTGGAGGACGGGGGCACGTTACCGGCGCACAAATCATGATAGCTAAACCAGAAGTCTCGATACGCCTATTACAGCTTAGCGATGCCGAATTAGTCCAACGGTACGCTTCGGATGAACGCGTGGCTCAGATGACGACAATCCCCCATCCTTATCCCCCGGATGGCGGTGAGACGTTTGTTAAGAAGGCGGTTGAAGAGCATGCAAATGGAGAGGCGTTTTATTTTGGCATCCTTGCCGATGGCGAGCTAATTGGAGCTCTCGACCTTCGCTCAATCGATCGTGAAACTCGAAGTCTCGAATGTGGTTATGCAATTGCTGCGTCCCACTGGGGAAAGGGAATTACTTCCAAAGCCCTCTCGCTCGCGCTCTGTTACGCATTTTGCGAACTCGGAATGGATGTCGTTCGATCGAGCTGTCTGACGCGGAATCCCGCATCGGCACGTGTGCTTGAAAAGAACGGCTTCCGTGAAACCGGTGAATTTGTCTCAGATATTCCGAATTTTAGAAATGAGCCAAGCCGCGGATTTCAACTGACCAAGCGGGAATGGCTCGCCAATCAGCTTGAAAAGTGAAAATGAGGCAACTCCCGACAATGGAAGCAACGGTTGTTATCGACAGTTTCCGCTGCACTACATTTCACCGCGTAGAATGTATTTATGCTCCGCGCTGTCAGAAATTGCGTTTAAGGACTGCGGTATCCCTGACGGGGAGATAGGCTTCAAAGATCCGGCGTACCTAGTAGACCTAGCCAAAGCACGCCTCTCCCTCAAGGCTCTTTTACATCTTGAGTTCGAAATTTTATGTTTCGGTCATGGGGAACCTATTCTCTCCGGGGCAAAGGATGTCTTGAAACGTTTTGTGGAGTGTGACACTACTTGGGAAAAGGTGGAGCGAAGGCGCGAAGAGGGATTTCGTCTAAATCCTGAACTTAGGAATTTGCACCGCACATAACAGCGGATTCCCACTCTCTCTACGTCCAACCCAAAAACGGCTGCGTGGTCGGAGGCACGCGCGTTGTTAACCGAAAGGATGCACGATGAAGATCAACGAACCGTTATACCTCGCGCTGTCAGAAATTGCGCTTTTCAAGTTTTCAGGTGTGCTCCGCCGATTGTAGGGACAGCCCCACAAAATAACCTCCAATTTTTGCCAAGAATTAACGCAATTTTCCCAGATGCCGAGTATACTCAATGAAACCTACTTTCGAGCCAATCGCGAGAATTGGAACGAAAGGGTCGAACACCACGTCGGACCCAAGGGTTACGACGTTCAAGGATTTCTCTCTGGCCGATGCACGTTGAAACCGATCGAACTCAAAGCACTTGGTGATGTCGCCGGAATGCGAATTCTCCATCTGCAATGCCACTTCGGCCTCGATTCCCTTTCTCTCAGCAGAATGGGCGGGATCGTGACTGGTGTGGACTTTTCCGACACAGCAATTCAGAAAGCACGCGAAATTGCCAAAGTGGCTGGGCTGAGTGCTGAGTTCCACTGTGCTAATGTCTACTCTGTGTGCGATATTCTAGATTGTAGTTCATTCGATCTGGTCTTTGCCTCTTACGGCGTGTTCTGCTGGATACCGGATCTCTTTCGATGGTTTTTGGCTGCGAGCGCAATGTTGAAGCCTCATGGTCAGGTTTTCATCGTTGATGGGCATCCAATGCTCGACATGCTTTCCTATGATGCCGCCAGTGGCACACTTTCATTCAACGGGCGCTATTTCCACGAGAAGACGCCCGAACTGTGCACTGTCGAGGAATCTTACACAGGTGACGGCGGTCGTCTGGCTAGTTCCACCACATACCAGTGGTCTCACCACCTGGGTGAGTTCGCCACAGCGGCTGGATCCGCTGGTCTTACAATCCAGATCTTAGAGGAGTTTTCATACTGCTATTTTCGCAAGTACCGATGCATGGTTCAACGCTCTGGTGGCTACTGGGAGATTCCGGATCGCGATTGGCCCCTCATGTTTTCCATAGCTTGCAGCAAGACGCCCATAGTGTAACAGCACAGTTGGTTGCTATCGCGCCTTGACCTTCGGCAACCGCATGTGCTGATTCGCAAACTTGCGTAATGTTACAGTTATCGGGGGTCAAATATGTGCAAGACCTATTTGTAAATGAACTCTGAAAGCAGAAGCGCTGAGCTCTACAACTATAATACTGATTCCATAGTCAAGGTGACAATTGACAGACCAATGGGATCCCGGCACCCTAAACACGGATTCATATACCCCGTGAACTACGGCTATATTCCCGGCACCCTCGCCGAGGATGGAGAGGAGATTGACGCTTATGTTCTAGGGGAGTTTGAGCCACTGGATGACTTCGAGGGAGTTGTCATTGGAGTCATAGTTCGTGATGATGACAACGAAAATAAGTTGGTTGTCTCACGGCATGCGGACCGGTATGGAGCCGATGAGATTAGGGCGTTGACGGAATTCCAAGAACGCTTTTTCGATTCCCACGTGATTTCATTCATTCAAGGGCCCGCAAAATAACATATTCGCATTTGATGCACACCCCATTATCCCGGTCGGAATAATTCTCTCCGCAAGAAACTCGCTCCAGCGGAGATCAACCGAGTGAATAACGAGGGCGATAGAGATCCTCAATGTCGAGTGTTACTTGAGAGCGCGCCATTATCTGTCGGAATTATTCTTTCAGCACGTAACACTCGTTTGTGGCCCTATCACTAGCTTTGGAGAAAGTGTCACTTGGGCGATTTTCCATCTCTTGCACTCCAGCGGAGATCAGCGAGTGCGATAGAGATCTCCAATGTGTATCGTGCATCAACAAATGACACTCGTTTTTCGTTCCGTGTGAGGCCTCAAAAAAATGGATGAGTGTTGCATTCGCAAAGCGCACCTAGACGACAGTGAATTCGTTTTTGCTACCAAGAAGAAGGCATTCCGCGAATATGTGGAGCAAGACTCGGGCTGGGACGAAAACCATCAGAGGGAATTACACAATACGCGATTTGCTACACACGATTTCCGCATTATCCGGTTTCGTGGAATTGACGTTGGTTTCTTTGCAACGTCCGACACTTGTGGCATGCTGAAACTCCATCAGCTGTTTATCCTTCCCGAATACCAAGGCAGGGGTATTGGGTCGGCGTGTATGACACGAATTGTCAAGGATGCTAACTTCGCACAAAAGCCCGTGATGCTTCAAGTGCTAAAAATCAACACCCGTGCTATCGCCTTCTACCAAAGGATGGGATTTGTCATCGCCGATGACGATTCTAGTCACGTTCTGATGGAAAAGTTGCCTGAATAAACTGAATTGTTATCCTGCGTTCAACCGTTATACGGGTCGTGGTGCCAAGAACATTGGATGATAACGATATAAGAAGCGGTTGATGAAGGATGAATTGCACTCAGAAGGAAAGCTGATACATCGTTCGCGATTGCTGCTCAAGTGCATCTTCTAAGAGGTCCGTACGTGTCTGAGAAATTTAAGCTGGTCGCTACAGTGCACATTTTTCTAACGAACAATGAGGATGAAACCCTGCTCTTGAGGCGTTTCAACACCGGTTATGCGGATGGCAAATACAGCGTGATTGCCGGGCATATCGACGGTAACGAGGAGGTCAAGACAGCGGCAATCCGAGAAGCGAATGAGGAGGCGGGCATTGAGATTGAACCATCGGACATAGAAGTGGTCGGCGTCATGCACAGGAAGGGAACAGACGAACGGGTGGATTTCTTTCTTGCCGCCTCTAGCTGGAAGGGAATTATCGTCAATGCAGAGCCGGACAAATGTGACAATTTATCCTGGCATTCTGTCCACGATTTACCGGTTAATATGGTGCCCTATGTCAGACGGGCACTCGAAAATTATCGGAAAGGAAGATTTTTTGAAAGTTACGGTTGGAAGTGATAGGAAGAAAGCGCGGTTTCGTGAATCTCATTTTGGTACTTTGCCACTAGCGGTTTTTGCTGTTCAGACAATCCCTCGACACACTCTGAAATTGTTAACCGACAACACCTTTGTACCCGTTGGAATTTCTGCGTCGGACCTGAAAACGACTCAAAACCACCCAACACATGGAGAATAGATATGGAAACCGGTTCAATCCATGACGCGGCAGCAAATGGCGATCTGGCTGCGGTAAAGACAATCGTTGAACTTGACCCGCAGTCAGTCAATGAAGATGACAAATATGATTGGCGCCCCATTTTCCACGCCGGATTGAGGCGCCATTATGATGTTGTCAAATACCTGATAGACTGCGGTGCCGATTTGGCAGCTCACGATGGCTATGCCCTGCACTACGCCGGGGAAGTACCGGACAACAAGGAAGTCGTATCGTTGCTCGTTGCCTATGGCGGGTTGGACGCACACGCCAAACCATCAACCGAAATCACTCGGCAGTTTATATATGCTGTTTTCTTAGCCAATGTACCGCGGGTAAACGCCATGCTAAGTGCTAACCCAGAGTTGGCACAAGAACGTTTCGCGCGAGGCGATACTGCCTTGCACCATGCCGCTCGAAACGGAGATCTTGAAATTGTAGAACAATTGGTCTCCTGTAGTGCAGATGTCAACGCAAGATCCGATCACGGGCATTTTCCGTTATACTGCGCAGCCGGTCATGGACACGTAGAAACCACCCAATATCTGGTGGAAAATGGCGCAGATTTGGAAGCTAGGCTGAACGATGGAAAAACAGTCGTTGAGTGGTTAAAACAGTTTTCGGATCATGACCGCCGATTCAAAGCATGTCTGGATTTATTGGAAGAATAATTCGCGCTAGCCAAGCTCCCTAAGCTCGACTTTGTACATTTAAGCAGTGTAACAGACGGTGTCAATCAAGCGCTGAAGAAAAGCTGGAGAGATTTTGACCATTTAGTGTTTTTGGTTGACCATTGAAAAAGTCTCCAGCGGTTTGTGGTGCAATATAGCTTGTCGCCTGTTAGCCTTTCAAAGGCTGGTGCGCGGTGCGCACCTTACAAGAAATGGTGGGCAGTGCCCACCCTACAAATGTACAAAGTCGAGCTAAGAGTGCAGACCGACCAAATGCGCGGCACATCAAGTCCAGCAGTAAAGGGAATCACACGCGGGCGCCTGAAATGAATAGAACATCTCCGCGGCCAAGACAGTTTTGGGGCGATCACGCATCTCTGTTCAAGAACCGGAGTTTGGCGGAAACGTACAGCTCCCGTACACCATATCCGAATGAGATGTATGAGATTCTCGTCGGATTGCTCGGGGATGAGAATGCGAAAGTCTTGGATGTCGGTTTCGCACCCGGAAAGATTGCACGAGCTCTCGTTAATCAAGTAGGGAATATTGATGCGGTGGATTTTTCGCGTGAAATGGTGCGAGTGGGGAAGTCGCTCGCTAACGGCAATCACCCAAACCTCCGGTGGATTTACGGGCGCGTTGAAGAGGTGGGCTTGTGTCCGCCGTACGATATGATTACTGCGGGATCGAGTATCCACTGGATGGAGTGGAGCGTCGTTTTTCCGAGGCTTGACGAAATCCTAACAACGGGCGGGCATCTTGTAATTATTGATGGAGATCGCCCGGTTGAATCGCCTTGGTATGACGGAGAACTTTCGCTAATCCGTAAATATTCCACCAACCAGCACTATGAGGAAATGGATCTGATTCAGGAATTGGTGGATAGAGGACACTTCCAACCGATTGGCGACAGATGGACAACACCGGTTGTCTTTTCTCAACCAGACGCAGACTACGTTGAATCCTTTCACTCACGGCAGAGCCTATCGAAGGAACAGATGGGTGCTGAGAACGTGAAAGCGTTTGATACTGAACTAACACATGTTCTGTCCGGCTTTGCCGACGGTGAGGGAGTCATTAGATTCAACGTCTCGACAAGAGTCACTTGGGGAAAGCCGTTAACGTAGCCGGAGTTCTCCGCAACACCTAGCACGTCCGCTTGAAATTGCGTCGCATCTGTTCCTTTGCTTTGCGGCGAAATACCGCAAGCCGGGGTTGACAAATGCTGAGCCGTTGTGTCATGTAGTATGGAGTGCCAAGAACAATCAAGTGAGACAGGACTCGACGCGAGAATTACCCGTAACCATCAGATCTGCCTTACAGGCTGACGCCGAGATTGTGGCGCGTATCTATATTGATTCGTGGAATGCCGGATTTGGTGAATTGCTATCGCGTGCAAATAGAACTGTGACATCGGAACTAATTGAGCGCTGGCATCACGATCTTGTCCGGCCTGGCCCGCATCGTTGGTGGGTTGTGGAGTATATGGGCTCAATTGTCGGATTCACCGGGATTCGCCCCAGCCGAGATCCCGTGGATGTCCAACTCGGTGAACTTGATACTATCGCTGTCGATCCGTCTTACTGGCGCGCCCGTATTGGCAAGGCGTTGATGGCAGTTGCCCAGCACTTTCTCCGTGTGGACGGCTACGATGAAGCGATACTGTGGACAGTAGACGGCTACGAGCAAGGGATTACTTTCTATGAAGCCATGATGGGGTGGTGTCGTGATGGCGGGCGTCAAATTCGCTTTCGTTGTGACTTTGCTACCTTCACAACGGAGTCATTGGTCACATTCAAAGAGGTGAGTAGTTAGTCGTGTTGACAACGTACTCGATCCTTAGTTATTCCATCGTCCGCTGCCATTCTTCTGTCGTCGGATAGGGCGACACGTCCAAATTGCTATCGGGAAGATCGGGTTGCTGCCGCCACATCTCCTGCCGCTCGGTGGGAGCCGTGGGCGGTTCTTCTAGTAATCTCCCACTCCGTTGCCGCTGGGCATTGAGCGGTGCCTGCCTGTCCTGTTGCGGCGTTGTCCTCCCCGCGGAGGTGTCCAGCAGTCTTTCAAGCTCCGTCCACTCGTCATCCGAAAATTCGCCGCTCACGCTCAGCAGTCTATCGAACTCTGCCCACTCTTCATCTGCAAGGGGAATGTTTTCTTTTGATGGTCCGGAGGGAATGATCGTAGATTCAACCGTTGGGGCAGTGACGGTGGACTGCGGCTGTGAGTCCGTTGATGTTGATGACGTGTGAACTGATGACGGTGGACGCTTAATAGCGAAGTTTACGGGAAATTCTCCACTTGTGATTTTCTTTGCGAATTCCTGCGTGAATTCCCCCAATTTCCCTGTCTCAGTGTGAATCTCTATTGTTCTGTTTGTTCTGATAGACGCCGGGAGTCCCTCGGAAGTTCTCTTTATTAGCGTTTCTATCGCTTCACGAACATCCTCCGGCAGTTCCTGCGCGCTGTCAATTGTTACCTCTTGTGTCGGATTGGCGCCGTTCGTTTTTAAGTATTCAAACACGCTACGGAACTCTTCCGACAAGTTTTCAAGCACCTCCTCGGATTGGATTCGGAAAGTGTACGTCCAAGCCTTCACGACTGCGTCATCGTCACCAACGTCGAATTGGTTCTCCACGAGCGTGCGGATGTGCTCTTCAATCTCTTTCGCAACCTCTTTCGGCACCTCGCTCGAATCCCGCGCCTCAACAATCTTTACGCCGTCATCTCCGGTACTCTCAGCAATTTCAAAGCGATCGATTTCGCTTGTTTGATCGACAGATGTTTCATTCGTTAAAGGACTACCGACTGTACCATAATTAGTCGTAGACCAACTGTCAGATGATAAACCCTCTACAGTTATGGGCGCTTCCGGCACCGTCTGCTTGTTAGCTACGATAGGTTGCAATTGGGCTGTGAGGTGATACAATGCACTTCCCCCGCCAATTCCGATAATTGCCGCCAACCCTACCGTTGCGAGTTTCACTTTGGCTGATAATTTCACGGTCTCAAGACCTCCCGAAATAAGAGTTCGACTTGGCACAATCATCACACCGCCTAACAGCCTAAGCACTCGGCGGCGTACTTCTCGCTTGGCACGCTTAAGGCGGTTGGCAATCGCCGCATAGGACAAACCGGATTCCGCCCTCAACTCATCGTAGCTTGCCCCTTCGATGTAGTGACCTTCCATCAGTTTGCGGTCTGTTTCCTTTAGACCGTCAACTGCCTTCCGGACGATGTTTACGACTTCGGCCTTTAGCACAATTTCTTCGGCGGATGGCGCGGTTTCGGAGAAATCCGCATCCTTTACAGCATTGACGCTTGTCGCCAATTCACTTCGCCGCCGCAGCCAATCCTTACAAGTGTTATGTGCAATCTGTTGAAGCCACTGCAGAAAGCAATCTATTTCGCGCAACGTGGATAGCCGCTCGTATGCCCGGATAAATATCCGTTGTGTCAGGTCTTCGGCGTCTGCCGGGTTCTTGATATAGGAGAGCACCAACACGTAGATTGTCCTGCGGTGCACGTTGACCAACTGATCGAATGCTGACGTGTCTCCAGACAATGTTTGCTGAATCAGGTCAATTTCATTGCAACGCTCGATCCCCACGGTAGACATTCCCCTCTTTAGTATTCAATGACGTAAGACGATTTCGCCGTGAATTTTTATCAAAATTTTTTTCAGTATTTGGGTGAGGATAGATACTGCCGCTGCATCGTTTCACTCTACACTCAATTCTGTCGTAGGCCACCTCCTTTCCGTAGCCATTCCGCACCAGATTTACCTCGTTAAAATTGCTTCATACAACTGCGCATTGAACCCGACAAAGAATGTGTCCCCAACCTGCAACGTAGGCGCGCGCAGGTTGCCGCTTCGGCCCATGACTGCCGCAAGTATATCGTCTTGCGAGCTATCTGTTGGGGCGAATTCATCAACCCTTTTTCCTTTTGCAACACGAATGGATTCGGCGGATTCAATTCGTTCCCAAGCCGCGGTAGAATCAAATTTCTCCTTACCGGCATCCGTTCGACTTTCTACGTTAATATCGTTTGCGTCAAGAAACTCTTGCGCTTTTCGGCAGGAGTTTCAGCTCTTTCTGAAATACATCCAATTGACTGTCATTGACTTCCTCCGTTAAAGATAGGTTTTCATAGCCGGCTACTTTATAGTTATTTACAATCATATTTGCGCATATGCAACATGCCAACTGTAGGAGCGATCTCCAGGTCGCGAATTCTCATCGCAAGCGACACTCGTTACTACACAAAACAATAGAGACTTTCAGATTGCGCTAAAACAAATCGAATTGTAAATGTCCCAAATGTATAATTATATTTGAAATGACTATAAAGAGCCGCAGATTTAGTAGTTGTGGCGATTCTATCACGTCACCGGATGTTCTTCAAGTGAATCTGGAGAGACAAAATGGAAGGGGCATTACAAAGGATTTGACGAGCAAATCAATACACTTCAGACGGCCGCGCAGAATGGTACGACCGCCTGAAGTAATGCACGTTTTGTAGGGCGTGAAATCACTGACTGGCAAAATGACTTGCATCTACCATCCAACACTGTGTCCCCGCGTCAATCTGCTGATACAGGATAGTCTCGCCATCCGGAGACATTGAGAGCGGACGGGCGTCCGCGGGAACGGGAATTGGTAGTTCTAAAGATGTTGTGCCGTCGAGATAGACTCGAAGCAATTCACCGAGATCTCCAAAGGCGAGATAGGATTGGCCGTCCGAGGACCAGCTTGACGGGATGTAGTCTCTTTTTAACTTTCTCGGATCTGCTTCCCCGACAGAAGCTTTAAACATTTCTCCGTGCGGCTCAAACGTGATTTGCCTTGGAATTTTTCCGTCAACGGAAGCTATCCACATTTCTCCGTGAATCTCAAACGTGATATGCTTTCCATCGGGCGTCCATGCGATTTTCATCTCGTCTTCGGGAGTATTCGTAATTTGCTTGGCGGCGCCACCCGATGCAGGAATTACGTAGAGATCGCCTTCCATCTCGTCGGGATCCAAAACTCCGCCCTGTTTCTTCATGAGGAGATACGCCAGCATCTTTCCATCGGGTGACCAAGCTGGATCCATGTACAGGTCCGAATCGGCAAGAGTTCGTACTTCACCCGTGGTCACGGACACGACACACAGTTTTGATTCGACGATTCCCTGTGCGCCGATTGCGGTGTTGAGGAATGCAATCTCTTGTCCGTCAGGAGACCAGCGCGGGTTTACAAGAGGAGACCCGATCCGCATCACGTGTTTCGAGATCCCGCCTTTCAGATCGGCGATGTGGAGATGTGCATTCACTTCAGGCAACTCCGGTGAAGGTTCAGTTGTCGGTTTCTTGATTTCGAACTGTACGAATGCAATCTGCTGCTCATCCGGAGAAAGAGATGATTCACCGAATCGCATTCCCTCCGGTAGCGGAATAGGCAGCGGAGTCACCAGCCCTTTTTCAATGTCGAAAAAGTTAGGACTAAGGTCCGTACGAGATAACAAAAACAGACGGGTGCTGTCGGATAGCCACTGCACACGTTCATACGGCGCCAGACGCTCCAAGTCCGAACTCATCAGGCGCATCTCGCCGTCCTCAGTGTTTAGGGCGTAAGTTCTCTCGCTGTAATCCGGTTCTAGCGTGATAATTTGCCCATCGGTAGTCCACGTGATGGGTTCTCCATAGTTATTTGAAACAGTGGTTTTGAGAAGAACCGGCTCTCCTGTCAACTCACCTTGGGAAGTAATCCGAGAGGCGTAAAACCCGTGCGGCTGATCCGGCGTTCGGCGGAGGTAAGCCAGCCACTCTCCATCGGGTGAATAAAGGACAGGATCATGATCAGAGCCCTTTAATATCCTCGCTTTGCCGCCATCCACCGCTTGAATCCATCTTTGTTGACCAGAAAACCAAGATCCTCGCTGCGATAAGTAGGTGATCCACCTTCCGTCGCTAGACCAAGCTGGTTTAGTATTCTCTTTACCGTCTGTAGTAAACGGCCGCTCCTCCCCCGTCACACGTGAGACGATGAAAATATCCGCATTTTCGCCTTGCCACTTTACGAACGCTAGTTGCTTGCTGTCAGGTGACCAACTCAGTCCACTCGGGCGCCTGTTGGAACCGGTTTGCGCTAGGAAACGTACGTTGCCACCGGACGCGGAAATCACACACACGTCCATATCCTCACCGCTTCCGGGGCTAGTTCCGCCAGTAGAAGGAGTGTGACGATGAAAAGCGATCCACTTGCCATCAGGCGACCATTTGGGTTGATAATAGAGTACATTGTCTTCATCCAGTAACACCATCGGTTCGTTGCCGACGTCTGGCACTACCGATGCTGATAGACGTACGACCAGACCGGGTGGTGTAGTTGTATCAGGCCTCCCGAGGCTGTAGTACACTATTTTTGTCCCATCGGGCGAAAAATCAAGATTCCAGCTTGGGCGGAAATCATCAAGCATGTGCAGCCGCGTTAATGTTTTTTCCGGTTCGGGTGAATCCTCGGGCAGCCCAACCACGGTTGGCAATTCGCGCTGTTCCGGCTTCTGCCCGAAAGTGCCGATTCCCTGTTCGCCGCCGAGAATCGCGACTTGGGCGGCTTCCGAGTCAACGGCAATCTCACCGTCGTCAACCACTCACGTATTCAGTGGCAATGGCCCTCCCAGCCATTCACCCACTGGATAAAGCGGGCTTTGCGGAATGCTCAAGCTCAAGAGTAGAAGAATCACGCCGCCAGCAACGGACAACCCCAAAGGAAGGGCGGTCTTGTGGGGCGCGGTCTGAATTTGGGTGCCTTTGATGAGTTCGATTATACGGGCTGTAAATCCCGGCTGCAGTTTCCGTTCGGCAAAAGTGGTGGGTATCATGGTAATCATCTCCTCATTCAAGACAGCTTTCAACTGTGTTCTGGCTCGCATGAGTCTCTGATTGACAGTATTCGGAGAAACCCGCAATGTTTGGGCAATCTCCTTGCTCCTCATGCCAGCCATGTAACGGAGCACCAAGACTTGACGGTGAATCTCGGGGAGAGAATTCAGTGCTTCATGGATTTGTTCGTTCTTCAGTTTTTCCGTGTGCGCATCCATGTCTGCTTGGTGATTGTCGGTGTGTTCGTCAAAGGACACCGTGTCAATCCGTCGTTTTCGGGCACGGTAAAAATTTTTGCACTGGTTCGAGGCAATTGAATAGAGCCACGGGTAGAAATTATCCCACCGTCGCAGTGTCGATAGCCTCTTATACGCCTCGAGAAACACGTCTTGAGTAATATCCTCAGCATCTTCAAACCGACCGACTTTTGCGTACACGAGGGCAAAGACGCGCGCCTTATATTTTTCAACCAACAGAGCAAATGCCTCTGTGTTCCCGGAAAGACATTGATGAACGATGTTTCCATCTTCGGTGTACATAGGCGTTTTCTCGTTTAAGCGGTGTTGCTGTCTATATAGTAACCATCCACTCTTGAATTATTACATCGGAATTATTTTTTATAGAAAAAAGTCAGCGCAAGGAGGGAAGCCGGTTAGCATGCCTGCATGAGTCAGCAGATTGGGCAGCGGGGGGAATGAGAGAGGGCAAGAAGCGATTAAATCCGGGAACTGACTGTTTCACACGATGACGTTAACAGTAACTATGGTAAGTCTAGCATGTCACCGGAGGTTCTTCAAGTGAATTTGGTGAAACGAAGTGCAAGTGGAATTCGCTGCAAAGAGACAGCAAGCAAATTAATACACTCCGGGCGGTCAAAGGGAACAGTGGGGAGGTGTTATGCGTTGGATGTTTTCACGTGTGTGGGGTCATCGACTGGCAAAATGGCTCGTATCAATTCTCCAACACTGCGTCTCTCCATTTGTCTGCCGATACAGGATAGTTTCGCCATCCGGCGAAATAGAAAGCGGTCGTGCGTCCCTCGGAACACGGACTAAAGGTTTCGACGATGTTTTACCATTAAGCGATACACGTCGGAGTTCCCCGCGATCATCAAATGCGAGATAAGACTGTCCATCCGATGACCAGCTTGACGGGATATATCCTCTTTCCAACCTTCGTGCTTTCCCTTCGTCAATGGATGTGATCCAGGTTTCTCCGTGAATCTCAAATGTCATCTGTTTCCCTTCGGGCGTCCATGTGATTTTCAGCTCTTTTTCGGGAGTATCGGTAATTTGTCTGGGTGTTCCGCCCGATGCAGGAACAACGTATATATCGCCGTCCATCTCGTCCGGTTCGAAGCCCTCACCGTTCCTCTTCAGACGGAGGTACGCCAGCATCGTTCCATCGGGAGACCATGCGTGCCGCATGCACAATTCCGAGTCGGTAAGCGTCTTTACTTCGCCCGTTGAAACAGACACGACGCATAGTGTTGACTCGGCGATTCCCGGTTCGTCAATCTCGGAGTCTATGAAGGCAATCTCTTGGCCGTCAGGCGACCATCGCGGGTGGACGTGAAAAAAACCGGTACGCGCTAACTGTGTGGACGTGCCGCCCGCGACAGGCATAGTGTGAACATAAGCGTCCATATCGGGGAGTCCGCCCGCTCCGAATTGAGTCGGGTTCGTATTCCTGAATTGATACTGTACGTAAGCAATCTGCGTTTCATCGGGAGAAATGGTTGACTCGCCGAAGAATGCCCCTTCGGGGAGTGGGACAGGTAGTTCAGTATACTGATTTGTTTGGATGTCGAGAAACGCAGGTCGTTGCTGGTTGGTAGATGTCAAAAACAAGGTATTACCATTGGACGACCACTGTGCATATTCAAACGGCAGATCCGGATTCGAACTCAGTCGAAACTGGGTGCCATTTCCGACGGAAACCCCAAAAGTTACCTCAATATAGTCGTATTGAAGGACAATCAATGTGTCGTCCTGATTCCACCGCAACGCTCTTGCGGCAACTTGAAGCCTTGCCGATTTGAGAAAAATCGGTTCACCGGCAAATTCGCCCGAGCCGGTTAACGAAGACGCGAGAAAGCCGCTGCGCCCGTCGCGGAGCCAGTGCGTGTATGCCGCCCACTTCCCGTCCGGCGAAGGGACCGGGGGCCAGAGGAGATGTACCTCCTTGTTTGCTCGCACCGCTTTGCCGCCGCCAACAGGCTGTCTCCATAGGTACGACGTATCGACGACCCAGCCGCCTCGCCGTGAAGAATAGGAGATCCATTTACCGTCTCTTGACCAAGATGGATTTCTGTTGTCTTTGCCATCCGTCGTGAAAGGGCGTACTTGTCCTGCTTCGATTGAAACGATGTAGATGTCTGAATCTTTCCCTTGCCGCTTGACAAACGCCAATTCCTTGCTGTCGGGCGACCAACACAGTCCACCCGCGAAACTTGGTGTCTCCGGCATGCCATCAGCCTGCGCAAGAAAACGCATCTCGCCGCCTGATGCAGGAATCAGGTACACGTCAATATTTTTTGCGGAATATGCGGGAGTCTCGCGATATTCCTCACGGTAGAAGGCAACCCAGTTTCCGTCAGGCGACCATTTGGGATTGGAATAGTTCACCTGTTCCGAGCCTTCTTCCAGGACGACGTGTCGCGCACCTTCCATGGGAGCCGTCGCGTCAATCTCGACGACGGGCAAGCGGACGAGTTGAACCGAACCTGGTTTATACCTCCCACTCACATAAATAAACTCCGCGGCGTTGGGTGAAATGTCAATGTCCCAACTTATGTTAAAATCCTCCGGCAAACGGATGCCTGTTAGCGCTAAATCTGTTTTTGGCAGGGCTGCGTCTTCACTCTGGGGAATCAGAGCAGATACTTCGATGGGTTTTGGCTTCTGACCGAGGGTGTCATCGCCGTCCTCGTTAGCAAGAATAGCAACTTGCGTTGCTTCGTCATCAACGGGAATTTCGCCGACTTCGGTCGCCTGTGTTTTCGTGGGTAACGGTCCTCTCAGCCATTCGCCCACCGGACGGAGCGGACTGCGCTGAACGCTTAAACTCAAAAGCAAAATAATCACACCCCCAGCTGCGGACAATCCCAACGGAAGGGCACTCTTGTGCGGCGCCGTTTGAATCTGAGCGTCTTTAATCAGTTCAAGTACTTGAGGCGTAAACCCGGGTTGTAACTGCGTATCGGCAAAAGCGGTAGGCAGTATTGAAACCATCTCCTCACTCAAGACGGTTTTGAGTTTTGATCTGGCTCGCAAAAGTCTCTGATTAACGGTATTCGGAGACACCCGCAGCGCCTGGGCAATCTCCTTACTCTTCATGCCCGCCATATAACGGAGCATCAGAACCTGACGATGCATCTCCGGGAGAGACGCCAATACGTCGTGCAGTTGTTGGTTTCTTAATCTTTCCGATTGTGCATCCATGTCCGCTTGAATGTTTGAAGCTTCGGTAGACCGGTGTTCTGTGTCAATCCGTCGTTGCTGGGCGCGGTAAAATTCCTTGCAGCGGTTCGACGCGATTGAATAAAGCCACGCATAGAAGTTGTCCCATCGCCTCAACGTTGATAGCTTCTTAAAGGCGTTTAGAAAAACATCCTGCGTAATATCTTCTGCGTCTTGAACGTGACCTATCTTCGCGTAAACCAGTGCGAAGATTCGCGTCTTGTATCTATCTACCAGTATAGCAAATGCCTCGGTGTTGCCTGAAACACATTCATGAACGATATGACCGTCGTCGGTGTGCATAGGTGTTCCGCCGCATTAACCCAAGTTACTATCTTGGGAGCTACAGCTAATTAAGACTCTGTTTGAAAAGTACCGTTGTAGGATGCGATCAACCGACTGATTAAGTAGGGCGATAGCGATCCTACCAGCCTCTACAAGCCCCAGCGGGATCAAGCGAACGAATAGATCAAGTGACCGAACAAGGAACGCGATAGACATGCCACAGGTACGCAGACGACAAATATCAAAACGCGAAAAACTTCCTACAAATGACCAAAAATGCTTTGCTACGGATTATTCAAACAAGCTCTATAAGGATTATAACGAATCCGGCATGTTTCATTATCGGGTATTTTAATGTTGCCTTATTTGCCTTTTAATCGGTGATGTGGAAATATTACGGTGTGGTTGTCGCCTTCTGGTGTCAAAAATTCCCGCTTCATTTGGAGTTGATTACCATCGTCGCTGAAGGAATAATACAAGAGGTCCGGCTCCCCAAGATAATAAATAAACCCAGGTTCTTCAAAATCTCTATCAATTTCCCTGGCTTCTTTCGGCTTGGCACTCGCGGAGGTCAGGTTTAACCTTAGTTGATTGTTATTGGTTTGATATTTGCCCCGGAAAGCCACTACAATATCTTGGTCTTGAAGATGTTCCCATCCATTCGACTCAAGTAACCTTTGGGTTTCCAAATATTCAATTGGAAATTTGTATGTCGCAAAAAAGTAACTGTCCGGCATAAGCCCCAGGGAAAACGAAAATGGACTATAATCGATTCGCTGTGTTTCCACTCCATTCTTGAGCCATATTGCTTCCTGAAGAAGCCAATCCCCCAAAACTCGCGAATCGCTCGGCCCCTGTCGCTCGGACAGAGGTTTCGGCATTTCTCTAATCGGATCATCCGTATTTCCACATCCGACCATTTTAACTAGCATCATTCCCAATACCGTTACCCAAATCAAATTTACTTTCATCTGTTGTCGCCTTCCTTCTAAACAGTTTTGATTAGTCACGCACTTTCAATTTTCCCCATGTGATCGTTAATTTCTCCGCTGGGAGAACGGCTCGCGGAAATCCAGGTCCCCCATCCGGCACAGTGGGTGCCGTGACGGTAAAATCATCTAACCAAATATTACACATTCCAAAAAAGTGCAGTTCAATCCAACCGGGAGGAATCAAATCATCTACTATTTCCAAACCTAAATTTTCAATCCAAAATATGTAGCGGTTCTCACGCACGTCAATCTTCAACGTGTACCATTTCTCTTCTTCGTATTCAAAGCGGGCTCTTGCAAGGGCTCTAAATTCACGAAATTCACGTCTGTTGACCGGACGAGAAACTGCAACAAACGCCGTGTTGGGTATTACAAGCGCGCCTAAGGAATACGAAAACATAAATCTAAATCTACCATTGCCCTCGGGGCCGCAACTAATGCCCCAACCAGTTTTTTCTGGAACCTCAATGCGCCTAAACATGAATTTGATTTCAAGCGTGAAATCGTGAATCTCCCCAATTTTCGAATTCCTAAGAGATAAGTTTGCTATCTCGCTTTTTCCTCTGAAATTGAAGCGACCTTTATTTACGCCTGCACTATGTTTGTCGTTCTTTAAATCCCACGTCCCGCCCCAATCTTCAAGCGATCGATCGCTGAAATCGTCTATCCAAGTTCCGGCAATACACATTCGCCCGATCACAATTGTACCCAAGAAAATAATTAAGACTTGACCATACTTCATTAGCACTTAAGCCACTTCCCTTACCAATAACATTACCATCCGAGTGGTTCAAAAATTTCAGCCGCATCCTCTTGTACCCAATTACCTAGAAGTTCCGCGACTTCGACATCGGTTACAAGCGGATAGATTTCGACGAGCCTAGACACATACGGTTCATATGTATGATTCAAAATTTCTAATTCCTTAGGACTTACGCAAGCACCATACTGATAGCAGGAGATTTCAATTGTTGTCGTAAAAACTCACTCAACATTCCGTGTTTGACCTGATAAATCGTTTGACCAGTCTGATACGCAATAGCCTGGAGTCGAATCCAGACTAACAATGTACACCCGATGTGATTGCGAACAATTCGAGCCAAACGACATTGACATCGTTCAAGTCCGGTGAGTTGTTTGGCTTCTCGGTGAAATGGCTCAATCTTCCATCGCCAGTTACACGCTTGTTGTACAACTGAGGTGTCGTTTTGAACTAAGTCGTTAGTTACGACATAATCTGTGCGTCCGGTAGAAGACGCGACCTGAAATAATTTCACCTTATGGTTTTTGGGAAACCCTCTGATTTTGATGCGTTTGCCTGCATTAAGTTCGGTTTGTGTCCAGACTAAGTTGTCAATCCGTTGGAAGGGTTCAGCGCCATTTGAATCGTCAACACGCCGATTGGTTTTCAGTGGGCAGTAATAAGTTTTCCCCAGTCCTTCGATGTGCAACATGAGGGTTTTGGTGGCATACCAACTATCCATCAACACCGCTTGAAAAAGAAGATGTTTCTGGTAGACCACTAGAGATAACATTTCCTTGGCGTGGTCTAACTTCGTTTTACCGTCTCCCTCTGGGTCGTAAATCCGATAGTCAATTATCCAGAATCGGTCTAAGTTTGGATTAACAAAAACGCAGGTGACTACACCGATGCCGTTGATGACACCGTGTGCGTTACCACTGTATTGACGACGCACTAACTCAATGCTCCGGGCGTACTGTTTGTCCAAAACCGTATCATCAAAGATGACATATCCTTCTTTAGCTTGAACCAGGTAGGGTGTAACGTTTTCCCACACCAAACGAGGGGGAATGCAATCTCCTGCTAGATAACGGTTTATCATGTCATGACTAAAATCCTCGCTGTGGTCAGCAAAATGGGTCAAGGTATAATAAATTGGACTGCTCAGCAGATACTGACAGTAATCAAGTCGTGTCGGTTTCGCCATCTTTACCTCCTTGTTCCTTAGTTTACTGCTTTTTACCGCTCGCGTCTATCTGCTTTGCGTAAGTCCTATATATTCATTTAAATGTGGCAATCCTTCCAGTTCAGAAATTTTTTCGCCCCCGAATATTTCTATAATGGGATATCTATGGATCGCTTGAAACGTACCGTTTGGCTTAAATGTCAGGTAAAACGAAGCCTCGTCAAATTTATGTCGCTCTGTTGCATCGTCGCCAAACACATTTATCGATTTTATAAGCCATGTCCCTAAGATTTGATCGACGCTTCGCACTGGAGAAAACACGGTGATTAGTGCCTGGGTTGATGGACCATCTTCCCTAACGGGATTGTCGGTGCTTCCACAGCCGATTACGACGACAAGCAATATTCCGATGACCGTCTTCCGAGAAAGTATTACCTTCATCTTTTCCGTTCTCCTTCTAAACGATCTTGGTTAATCTCATGATTTTAGTTTGCCCCTCATCGTTGCAATTTTCTCCGTCGGAAGAACAGCTCGCGGAAATCCAGGTCCTCCATCTGACATATCGGCGCATGTTACGCTAAAATCATCTAGCCAAATGTTGCACTTACCCACAAAGTTTAACTTTATCGACCCAGATGGTACCGAATCTTCTAATGCATCCAAATTTTTGATCCCCACTGGAAAGATGCCCCTGTCGTCTTCATCTTCGTCGGCGAAGTTTGCCCTAAAATCTCTCCAACAGGGACAACGAAAATAAGTCTCTGTATTTTATAGAAGCCGCACACCCCCAAATTATTACATCGGATACGATTTTTTTTAGGAAAACAGTGATAATACCATTTCTCTAAAATGCTTGTACATTGATTGCGAGAATCAGGTCAAGAAATTTACGCGGAGCGGAACAAGAAGCTTCGTCTCCGCGCAAAGCCGGCGGGGCAAGGGGATCTCTATCGCATTCGCTATTCGCTCATTTGATTCCCGCTTACGGTGTAAGTGAACGATATATTTTAAGACATCGTATGCACTATTATTCATGCGAAATGGTATAACGAGGATTAGGGTTTGGCTGGAAACGCTTATGACCCGGTGCTTTGATAGCGTCTCAAGCCGTAATGCCAAAAGAGAAAACCGACGCTGAGCATCACGAGTGCAACAACGGGTGCTCCGAACTGGAAGAAATCGGGCATTCCGAGAAATTCCTCCTTTTGAAGGAACTGCTGAGCGGGATAATAGGTCACAAATGCGACGGGAAGGATAAACGTCAACACGAACCGCACGGCGAGCGGATAAATGGAGATGGGAAAAGTCGCCGATTCTTTGGTGGTGGTAATGAGCAGGTCCGTCAATTTGCCGGATTTCGTCGTCCATAGCGCCACCGTGGCACTGACGAGTATGAGGGCGAACATAATGGCGGTGCTGCACACTATTGTGGTGGCGGTAAACACGGCAATGCCCATCGACCAGCGAATATGTGCAAGGTTCAGAGCAAGGATGAAGATGGCGACGCTCGTCAGCGCCCGCGCAACGTGATGAAGTTCCACACGGCTCGCAAGAACGTAGAACAGTGACGGTAAAGGCTTGGTTAAAACTGTGTCCAGGTCGCCGAGAACAATGTACCGATCGAAGTCGTCCAACTGGCTGGCAACTACCCGCATGAGTGAGTACGCCAAATTCCCTAACCCGTAAAGGAATACGACCTCGGCCAACGTCCAACCGTTCACGGCATGGAACTTGGTAAACAAAACGCCCAACAATCCGACCAAGCACGCTTCGCTGATCATAATCGTGATGCACCTCAATCCAAAGGACAGTCGGTATTGAATTCGAGAGCGCACATAAGCGCCTGCGAGAAGAAAGTAGAGCTTGAGATATCGACCCATAATGCTCATAGATTGCCTTCACAAGCTAATTGAGGTATAGCAATAACCAAGCCGAAAGGTGAAGGGGAGAGGCCTCACAACGTTAGAGTTGTGCAATCCCAGCCTTCCATTCTAGTCAGCCACCCTGAACGACCAGTTTGCGGAAAGCTGCACGATATCCAATCCGCCCAAGCATCATTAACACAATTGCCCATGCCAGTTGTATTAACAGCGCTACGGCAAGATTTCTACCTACTAGCCGACCGGAATATAGCGCCGTCGGGATATAGATGATGGCACGAAAGGGCAACACCTCCGCCACCATGGATAAGAACGCGGGATAGAACTCAAGGGGCAGAAAGTAGCCGGAAAATAACAGGTGCAGTCCCCATATAACAAACGCATAAAGCCCATAAATTTCGACAAGCCAGAAGGCGCAGATACCGATTATGAATTCGATACTGAACAGAATGACATATCCCAAGGCTACACTCAAGATAAAGAGCACTATAGTTAGGAACGACGGCGGAAGAGACAGCTTGAAAATCACATAAAACAAAATGACTTTCGGCAACATGTTAAATAGCACCGTGTGGATTGAAGTTCCGACTGCGGTTGCGAGCGTCATCATTTGAAAGTCGATTGGTTTCATCAGATCGGTTGCCACCTCGCCGGCGCGAATCTTCGCTTGGATAATTCGTGCGATCCGAAGCGTGAACACGAACGTCAGCAACGTCTGTGAGATAACGATGTACGTCAAAATTCCGATAAGGTCGTAACCCTCAACTGATGTCCGGTCGGCATACAACGCCTTCCACAGGTAAACGTAGATCAGCATAAAGAGTACATTGATGGCTAACTCCATCCATAACTCGAACCGATAGGTAAGCGTCCGTTGAAAGGCTTTTGTCGAAAAAGCGAGATATTTTCTCATGGTCAGGTTCCAGCTGCTATTGACTCATGCCGAACTTATATATCCGTCGAACAATCTCCTCAATCTCCGGCTCCGAGATTGTCAAATCTTGTATTTCGTAACACGCCGCCAATTGAGCAATGACCTCCGAAGCGGGCAGTGTATCTCGGTCGAATGCAAGCCAGATACGGTTTTCCTCGCGCCGGGTCAGCTTCACACCCTTAAGTTGGATGTCGGAATACGGCTGTGCGAGGTCAACAATGAGCATTCGGGTTTTGCCGTACCGTTTCTTCAGGACATCGATCACGCCGTCGTAGATGATTTTGCCGCTGTCAATGATAATGAGTCGCTGGCATACCTGCTCCACATCGTTGAGGTCGTGAGTCGTCAAGATGACCGTGACCTGACGTTCGGCGTTTATCTGCTTAAGGAACTGACGAACCTGTTCTTTGGCAACCACGTCCAAGCCGATGGTCGGTTCATCCAAGAAAAGTATCTCAGGGTTGTGCAGCAGCGCGGCGGTCAGGTCGCACCGCATCCGCTGTCCAAGACTCAATTTTCGTACCGGTGTGGACAGAAATGGATGGAGTTGCAACAGTTCGCTGAAGAATTCGATATTCTGTTTGTACCGGTTATCGGGAATTTCGTAGATGTGTTTGAGCAACTCGAAGGAATCGATAACGGGCAAATCCCACCAGAGTTGCGTGCGTTGTCCAAACACCACACCTATCCGACGTGCGTTTTCCTTCCGATTAAGATACGGCGTCAACCCCATTACGTCAATGTGTCCCGACGTTGGCACAAGAATCCCCGTCAGCATTTTGATGGTGGTCGATTTTCCCGCGCCGTTGGCGCCGATGTAGCCCACCAATTCCCCGCGTTCAAGATTGAAGTTTACGTCCTCAACGGCTTTTATAATGTCGTGTTCGCGCGAGATGGCGCTGCCAAGGCTTCCCCAAAACCCTTTGCGGCGTTTATGTACCTTGAAGTTTTTGCTTAGGTGTTCAACCGTGATGATGGGCATTTGAGTCTCCGTCAGAATTATTGAGACGCAGCTTCGCTAAAATCCGGATTGGGTGGGAGATCCTATCGCCGGCTTTACACGCCTCTTTGGCAGACCGAAAAATATAACCAGCCGTACGAGAACAGATCACATAGTGACACAGTCTGAGGAGGTTATCGGGGCAAAACAGTAAAGACTCACTCGCGCGGACGTGAGGTGGAATCATACTTTGATCGAAGGACGTAATGTTCGCCAGCAGTCAATTAGCGATTATGCGGTTCTGAATTTACAGCGGCGTGAGTCCGATTTGGAAAGCATGAACACGTCACTTGGAAAGGTAAAAATCGAAGCCGGGGATTATATCACTTTTCTCTTGCTATTGCAACACCCATGATACAGTACGAACGCTCCTGGTTCACAGGATGAGTGACGAATTCGCGATTGGTCTAGCCGAACCTGTCCTATCCTGCCCTCCCATGCTGGAAAAAATCCGTGACAAAACAACCGAGATGTGACATAATTCGACGATGTTCACTCATATGCAACCGTGCTCTAGTTTCGTATTGCTATCCTATGATTCACTATTTCGGAGGTACTGATGCCAGAGTTGTCAGAACAGGAACTGTTTGCAATTTTACGAGAGTTTGATACGCCATCGATTACGAATGTCGTCGCAACCTATCCCGGCACCGAAACCTGCCTTGGGCTTTATAACCCTTGGACGGAAAATTGGTACACCGATACGTCGATTCAGTGTATGTATCCCGAGTTAGGACCACTCGTCGGGTACGCCGTGACTTGCGTCTACGGACTGCCGGATCCGAACTATTCCGAGTTGTCGTTCTTGGACGTCATTGACGTGCTGGACGCATCCAAGAAACCAACAATTTTGGTGTTCGAGCAAAAGTTTCCTCCCGAAATAGCCAACAAAGCCGGGCTTGCAGGTGGAAACATGACTTCAGCGATGAAGGCGGTCGGGTGTGTCGGCGCCATATCCAACGGTCCCTCTCGCGACCGAGATGAGATTCGCCCCATGAAATTTCAGTATCTGCTCAGCGGCATTACTCCCGGTCACGGAGCCATGGCGCTTCGCGCGATTAACGTGCCTGTGTCGGTCGCAGGGATGGATGTCGCGCCAGGCGAGCTTATTCACATGGATGAGAACGGCGCGTGCAAATTCCCGGCAGACAAACTTGAAGCCGTCGTGACAAATGTTCAAGCCCTACGCGATGAAGAAGCCGACCGCATTGGAAAACTGGCAAATGCCACATCCGCAAAACAGGTGCGAGCCATCATGAGCGGCCATTCCTATGCCGAAGATGAAGAAGGTGAATAGAGGAACCGTTAGGATTCCCAGTGGTGGGTTGAAGTGTCCATCTCTCACACGGGGTGGCTTCTATTTGCGCCGACATTTTTTCCCGCGTTAATCAGCACACTCGTATTTTTGGGCACAGCTGAGAAGATCTCAAGGCAGAATATCCCCTTCCAAGCATTTCCACATGCTACTTCCAAAACGGCTTTTCCTTGCCGCCCTCGCAATTTCGGGCGCCGCAAGTTTTCTGTTGTGCGGTTACGAATTCATTCGAGCCGTATCAACGTCGCTGTTCATTGAGGCATACGGCGCCGTAAACCTTCCGTGGGTAATGTTTGCGGTACCGCCGACCACCTTCTTGCTGTTGTACGTCTTTGGTCGGATACTCTCAAGAATAGGAGCAAATCGCGCGCTGCTTCTCACCTCGTTACTGTCCGCGGGGTTAATTGGCGGCAGCTACATATTGCTACTGCGCGGGATTGCACTTGCAGCCGCCATTATCTACGTCTTTCGTGAAGCCTATATCGTCCTAATCATTGAGCAATACTGGTCGCTTGTCAACAGCACGCTAAGTTCCGATCAAGCGCGACGAATCAATGGACCATTCTGCGGAATTGCATCCCTCGGCGCCATAGCCGGTGGGCTTCTTGTGAGGCAATTGGCAGCGCCATTGGGTTCCGAGTTACTACTTCTCTTCGCCGCAGCGTCTCTCCTTCCCGCTGCGGTCTGTTCCGGCGTAGCCTATACGTTAGCCGGCGAACCTAAGCCGAGCGTGGAGGAAGCAGGCGGCAAGAAGGGTCACATAGGAATAGCGATACTTTTTAGGTCGCGCTATCTGGTGCTCATCGGCTTGCTTATCTTGACCACACAGACCGTCTCAACGGTCCTCGATTTACGTTTCAACGGATTGGTGGAGATTGAGAAGGTAGATGCGGACGAGAGAACGGCTTTCTACGGTTCGTTCTACGCCGGACTCAATACGGTGGCGCTTCTGTTGCAATTTCTTGCCGTCCCGTTGATTCTCCGGTTTATGCCGCTACGTGCGGTACATCTCGGGATTCCGGCAGTTCATCTGCTCACTTGCGCCATATTAACCATCGCGCCTTCGCTACGGAGCGGGGCAACGGCATTTCTCCTATTCAAAGCGCTGGACTACTCCATTTTTCGCGCCGGCAAAGAGATTTTCTACATCCCTTTGTCATTCGATGCGCGCTACCGAGTGAAACAGATTATTGACACCTTCGGCTATCGGACAGCAAAGGGCGGCAGTGCAGACGTGCTTGCACTCGTCGGCCTATTAGCGAAAATTCCCAACGTCGCTTTTTCAGTTGTGGCGATGGTAATGGCGGGGTTCTGGTCGGTTCTTGTGTCAACAGTTACAAAGCGCTATCAAGACTTGGAAGTCGGAAAAAGTCCGCCCATGAAGGCTGAAGAGACCGGTTCATGAATTGAAGGAGAGTAATTAAGAGAGGAATGGCCGAAAATGCCCGTTTTTGAATCTGCCGAAAAACTCTATCACTGTTTAGGTGGGTTTTTTGAGTTGATGAGCAATCAACCACAAACCCAAGGATTGCTGCAAACAACCGAATTGACCGTCACGTTTGATTTCACCGATCCCGAGGCTTCGATTACCTTGGCTGCTCGAAGTGGAGAGCAATCCGTCCACTACGGAGATTATGGCGAGTCGCCCGATGTACAACTATCTATGTCGGGCGATATGGCACACCGGTTTTGGATGGGGGAGGTTAACGTAATGAGCGCAATTCTCACACGCCAGATTGTGGCGGAGGGACCTCTCGACAAGATTATGGAACTCAAACCACTGATAAAAGCGGCTATGGAAATCTATCCCCGGCACGTTAAGGAGTACGATTCACCGGTTTCAAGCTAACTAAAAGCGGCTTTCGATTTCTTCCCATAAATGATTGGCGTAGTATTCAAATCATCTATGTACCGCGCCAATCCTGCTCGTTGTCCGTCAATAGGCCGGCTTCGGTCTGTACGTAGATGAATCGCCAAACTTCTACGCGGCGCACTCGACAGGTTGAAACTGCTTCCGTGCAAAACTCTTTTGTCATGTAGGCTCATCCCGCCGGCGTCCATGAGAGCCGAAATCTCCTTCCACTTCCGGTCCGACGATAGGGAAAAGGCTTCTTCAGAAATATCTTGGCTGTAGAAGTCCCCACCGGTGATTTCCTCCCAGCGATGCGAACCTGCCACGAATTTCATGGGACCCGATGAATCCTCCACATCACTCAACGCGATCCATGCCGTGAGTAACCGACTTCCTTCTTCCCAAGTCGCTCTCCAATATTGCCAATCCGTGTGCCATCCAATCTTGGTCGGGGTAGGCTCCTTCTTGGCCGCTAGCGGTTTGTACAGCATTTGTACCCACCACACCTGAATCATTTCGGCGCCCGTGACGTGGGCAGCCCATTCACCTATTTCGGGAGACCGAATAAGTTCCCCAATCGCCTTACTGCCAAGCTGCGGCTGTTCAATTTTGCAGAGACACGCAGGATCATCGCCTGGATTCCAAGGAGAGTTTTCCGGCGGTCTTCCCGTATCGTAATCGCCCTCGCGAATCCTATCCATCCCTTCGCTTGCATTCCGAACCCTCTCCGATTCAATCGCTGGCGCTCTGAAAACGTAAAAACCGTTCTCTTCGAATGAATTTTTAATCTCCATCGGCGCTGTCTTCTCCCGTGTTATGAAGTGTGTCCCTTGGCGCGTTCCCGATTTTTCATAGCAATTACACGTTAAAGCGAATCTCAAGAATGGTATTTTGCGGGATAATGCAGTTCTCGTCCACTAGCTTCGTCAAGTCTTTGGAACGCGCGTCTTGCAGGCTATGCGACGCCAACATGTCATCGCAACTAATGAGCTCCGCTTTGATAAATCCACGTGCTAAATCGGAGTGAATCTTCCCGGCGCATGTTATTGCATTCGTGCCTTTCTCTACCAACCATGCATGAACTTCCTGTTTGTTCAGCGTATAGAAGAACATCATCTCGGCTTCCTCCAAGATAGAGGAGCACACCTGATTCACATCCGTACATGAGGCCTCAAATATCACCGTTGGTTTGGAACTCAGGAGCCCAAATCCGTTGACAATCACCTTCTCGCTGTCGTCAAGCGAAAGATTGCACAGAGGACTTTCGGTTTCGAGATGTGTCAGACATTTATCAAGGACGGACTTCACGTTTGCGTCGCCCATACTCATTAGGATGTTTTCGATTTTCTCAATGTCGAGAATGAGCAAATCTAGCAGGTTGTCATCCGCTATTGCAACGGCTTGCGAAGATTCATAGTCGTCGGGCAAGAATTCGAAATAGTATGGTGCAGACTTAGCTGGTTTAAACTTTGCCGCTAGATCGCTAAGGTATCGATCATCGTATTTCGCCGCGCCCGGCGGCAGGTCTAATCCGGTATACGCTACTTTCACGCTGATTGAGAACCCTTCTGCACAGGTAGGAACAAACCTACAGTCTGTCCCGATTAGTTCGTGTTCTAGTCATCCGCGCTCATTCCGGCTCCTACCGGCAGTTCCTCCGTCACAGGATTTTGGACAGGAGAAGGTTTTCTTGCAAACAACGCGTTTATATCTGTCGTAATCGCGTACAACGCGGGCATGACAAAGAGTGTTAACAGAGTCGCAAACGTCAATCCGAAGATGATCGTGCTAGCCAACGGCATCCAGATTGGTGACTTCCCACCCAACCCGGTCGCCATCGGAATCAATCCGCAAACCGTTGTAATGGTTGTCAATAGAATCGGACGCAATCGGACGCTAGCGCCTCTGAGAATCGCGCGCCACCGCTCGCTTCCGTTTCTACGATAGCGGTTAATGAAGTCGATTAGCACAATCGAATCATTTACCACGATTCCTGCAAGCGCGACAATACCAAACATGGCTATCATGCTCAACGTCGCACCAACCGCCAAGAGTCCAATCATCGCGCCGATGATTCCGAACGGCACCGCCAAAAGTATAATGACGGGCTGAAGAAAGGACTTAAACTGAGTCGCCAAGATGACATAAATCAAGAAAATACTAATCGTAAATAGCCGAATCAGATCGGCAAAGGATTCCTGAATCTGATCGAATTCACCCCGGAAGTCCAATCGGTATCCGGGGAACATAGTCTCTATTCCCGCGAATGCCCCGATTAACGATTGATTCACTTCAACAGCCGTAGTCTTGTCAGAATCTACGGAAGCATTTACGGTAATCGCCCGATCTCCGTCAAAGCGGCGAACCTCGACGTACCCCTTCTCCTCTCGAATGTCGGCGATGTCCCTCAATGGAACAATTTCTCCCGTCGGCGCGGCTATCAGGAGTTCCCCAAGGTCCGAGATTGTCTGAAGAGCGCCTTCATTGTATTTCACGATGACATCTACCGCCTCGTCGGCATCACGATAGGTGGTAGTAATATTACCCTCGATTGCATTGCGCACATTGTAGGCAATCTGGAAGACATTCAGTCCGTACTGATGCGCCTTCTCCTCTTTCACGTGCACACGGAGTTCGGACTTACCAACGAGAAAATCATCCCAAATCTCATAGACGCCGTCCATCTGACGCAATTCTGCTTGAAGCATATTTGAAATCCGTTTCAGTTCGGGGAAATCCGGTCCCTTGATTTTCACATCAACATCGGCGCCGCTGGGCGGTCCCCCTTGCAACTTATCAATCGTAAGCTTTTCGATGCCGCTGACTTTCGCAATTTGCGGACGAAGGGCATCCACAATCTCATCTACACTACGCTTGCGCTGATCTTTCGGAACGAGTTCGACCAGCACCTCGCCTACATTGGATCGAAACGTTGTACCTGCCAGTAACCCGGAGGTGGGGGTGTGTAAGCCGAGGTTGCTCACAATAGCCACCCGCTCGTCAGCGGGGATAGACGCGGCGGCCTTCTCGAGTTGAGAAATTACCTCGCTAGTCTCATTCATTCCGAATGAAGGAGGCATTTCGGCTTTGAGGTAGAATTGGGGGAAGTCTTCTCCGGGGAACAGTTCCTTGTCAAGCGCCAAGAATGCAGCGGCGCAGACCACCACACCCGCAGCCAAGACTCCGAACACTACGGCGTACCGCCATCGTACGATGTACTTCAAAATCGCCACGTATCGCTTTTTTATCGGATTAAACCAGTTGTTTCGACGGGTATTATTTTTCGATACCTTTCCCCATTCGGAAACGTGCGCCGGAAGAATCATAAAGACTTCAAGCAATGACGCCGCCAACACCAAAATGGCAACAATCGGCACAACACGCATAAATTGACCGGATATACCCGACATGAACATCAGCGGTCCAAACGCTGCAACCGTGGTCAAACTTGCTGCAAGAACGGGAGTTCCAACCTGCTCGGCGCCAACGACGGCAGCTTCGCGCGGAGATTTTCCTCGCTGGATGTGTCGATAGATATTTTCAACTACCACAATAGCATCATCCACGACTATGCCTACGACAAGTATCAAGCCAAATAAAGCGACACCGCTCAGTACAATCCCCGTCAGTTGCATGAAAAGGAACGTCGCCATGAATGCGACCGGGATGCCAAGCGCCGCAAAGAGTGCGTTCCGAAAGCCCAAGAATACGAACAGCAGAATGACTACGAGAAAGAGCCCGAAGAACGCATTGGTTTCGAGGATACCGAACCGCTCCCTCAGGATAACGGAGTAATCATTTACCACTGAAATCCTTGCATTCTCCTGCGCAACCAGTCTGTAATCATCTACGAGTTCGCGAATTTGTTCAACCAACTTGATGGTATTTGATTCCGTCTTCCGCTGAATCGTCAAGCTGATGGAAGGCGTGCCGTGGATACGTGATAACGTGCGCGGCTTCTCGTAGGTGTCGGAGATGGTCGCAACATCGCCTAATCGTAACGAGGTGCCGGTGCCTCGCGCTCGGATTATCGTGTCTTCAATCTCATCAACACTCCGAAATTCACCCAAGGTTCGCACAAGGTACTCCGATGTGCCAACTTCCATTGTTCCCGCCGGCAGGTTGAGGTTGTGGTTCTTAAGCGCATTTATCACCTCCGTGATAGGGAGTTGATATGCCCGCAGTCTTTGAGGATCGACTTCTATCCATATCTCTCTTTCGCGCACCCCTGCCAAGCGAACACTTCCGACCCCGTCTATGTCCAGAATCTGGTCCCTTAGGTTCTCGGCGATAGCCTTCATCTGTGGTTCCGAGATGGCTCCGCCAACAACGAGTGTTAGCACCGGAAAAGTGGATTCCATGTCGAATTCCACAACTTCCGGTTCATTCAGAATCTCGTTCGGGAGATCATTCACGCGCTCCACCGCGGAGCGAAGATTCTGCATCTGCTTGCTGAATTCCCTATCACTGATCTCCTCGAACTGGAGCGAGATTGTCGATATCCCTTCCGAAGATGTTGAGAGCATCAGATCAATCTTGTTGACATCGTCTTCGATAGCTTCCTCGATTGGAACCGTCACCAATTTCTCAACCTCCACGGGAGAGGCGCCGGGGTAGATGGTCGTAACAGAGGCCGATTGTACCTCAATATCGGGGCTTAGCGCCCTTGGGAGCACAAACCAAGCAATCGTACCGAACACGATGATTACGATCATCAGTAGGTTGGCAAAGACCGGATTACTCACAGAGAGTTTCGGGAGGGACATTTAGGCTTTTTCCTTGCGGGCGGATTTTTGATCCGTTGAAGTGAAGACTCCTCTTGTGTAACGGAGCAATTTTCGGATTTTACACACTTGAGTGATTATCATTTACTAGCATTATAGCAACTAAACCATCGGTTTAACAACGCAAAATCCGGCGAATAGTGGGTGCGATTAGGATTTCTGTTTCGAGTCAGGCTACCAAACCGACGTAGAATTATGTTATCATTTGGGTTGCTGATTCAAATGAGTTTTCCCTTTTTGGGTTTCACTATTTCTATGCTACGGCTCTGAGACAAGGCAATTACTATGTCAACACAATGGACTCGCATAATCCCAATTGTCGCGATCCTACTACTGCTCAGTGGATGTACAATTCTGAAACCTCGGCAGCAGGCAGAAAAAGAGATTGTAGACCCCTTGGTTGAACGCCACGAGCAGTGGAAAAAGCAGGTCGACAGAGGGAATTGGGCATTTCAGAACGGTGACTTTGAGGCGGCAATCACGGCATATCAAGCGGCGCTTGCGGCTAAACCGGGGTCAAGCGAAGTACAGCGCAAAATCGGGGAGATTTACTTTCAACAGCAGCACTATGAAAGAGCTGCCGCCGCCTTCGCTGCGTATCTGAAACTGAAGCCGCGAGACACTATTGTCCGGAACTATCTTGGGTACACTTACGAAAAACTGAACGACTACGACGCAGCTGCTCAAGCGTATGAAGCTACGTTAAATCATGACGCCGAGGATTTGTACGCCCTGAACCACCTCGGTTTGGCGTACAAGCAAATCGGATATCTTGATGATGCCGAACGCACGCTGAGAAAGGTCTTGGAGCTAGATCCGAAATGCCAAAGGAATGAGAGCGAAAACTTGCATAACTATTTGGGAGCGATTCACTTGGAACGAGAGGAGATAGGTGATGCCATTGCCGAGTTCCGCGAATCTGCTCGCCTTTTTCCGCATGCGGTTTGGCCGCGTCAGCAGCTAGCGGCGTTGTACGAGTCGCACGGACGTTACTACCAAGCACAACTCCAGTATCAGGAAATCTTGGCGATTGATCCAGACAACCTGCTGGCTCCGACGCGTCTCCAAGCGCTGGCGCAAGTGGAATCAAGTGCACCGGTTTCGCCGGATCTGCCTCCGGTGGAAATCGTTGCCATTGATTCCGACAGCATTATCGCAGAAGCATCCAAACGGAACGATTATCCCAACGCCGACGTGATTATTCTTCTGAATCAGTTCAGCCATGACATCTCCCCTTCCGGGCAGTCGAGATACACGACGCATCAGATTGTAAAACTTTTGACCCAGCGCGGCATTGAGAAATACGACGACATCGCCATTCCCTACCAGCCAAATTCACAAGAGCTTAATGTCAACATTGCACGGACAATTGCCCCTGACGGAACAATCGTTCAGCCCTCCGACGAGGGTTATAATGAAGTCACACCGCCGGGATTACTGTCGTATAACATCTATTCTGACCTTGTATGGAAGGTCATCTCCATGCCAGCGCTATCGCCCGGGGCAATTATTGAATATCAAGTAACGTTTCAAGACATCGCCAGTGAATCCGTGGGGAAGCACACCTGGTTTTGGGGAGGGTTCAATTTTCAGTCAACGGTTCCAACCTTGCAAGCGCGCTACGCCTTGCGTCTCCCCGAAGGTTTGAAATTCCGGTGGAAAACGCACAATTGCGAACTCACGCCGCAGGTGTCACATGGGTCTGAAACAACAACGTATATGTGGTCGGCGACCGATATACCGGCGATTGAGGAGGAAACGGGAATGCCCGCCCTAAACGAGGTGGCGATGCGGCTTAGTTATTCGTCGCTGGAATCGTGGGATGAGGTTTACACGTGGTACAAAGATCTTGCTAAAGATCGATACCACGCGGACCGTGCCATCCAGTCTGTTGTTGGCGAATTGACTGAGGACATACCAAAAACCGAAGACAAGATCCGCGCAGTCTACAACTTTGTGGCAACCAAGATTCGCTACGTCGGGATTGAACTGGGCCAAAGCGCTTATCAACCTTCTCCCGCCTCGGAAGTTATGACAAACCTTTACGGCGACTGCAAGGACAAAACAACCATGCTGATAACAATGCTCGATCTCGTCGGCGTCGAAGCTTTTCCGGTATTGCTCAGCCCTTCGCCCTATGAACGGCTCGATACCGACCTTCCATCTCTCGGACAGTTCAGCCACATGATTACTGCGGTTCCAAATTCTAAAGGGCACTATATATGGCTGGACGCGACATCCAACACATGCAGTTTTGGTGACCTTCCCGACGTTGACCAAGGACGCAAAGGATTTCTAATCGGTGATGAAACCGGGAGATTCATAGACATTCCGCTTTTTCCGGCAGACGCCAATCAATTAATCCTCAAGACCCACATGCGATTGGACGAAGAAGGGACGGTTCACGGGGAGACTTCCATGCGTACGAAGGGACAGTACGACCTCGACTCGCGCTTGCGGTACCAACAGTTGCCGCCGAATGACTGGAATGAGGCGCTTGCCGCCGAGTTGAGCCGCCAATTTCCGGGAATTCATGTGGATTGGGTAAGGTCTTCCAATCTGGAAAACCTTGACATTCCGGTCGAGATGAGAGTTGGATTTCGTGTTGACGATTACATGCAACCGGTTGATGATCGCATGTTGTTACCTCTCCCGATTGATGAGTTCGGGGATTATGCCGCACTCTTTGCTGGGGCAAAGCGGAAGTACACGCTCAACCTGGGCTACCCGATGCACGTGAAAAAAGAGATTTCAATCGAACTGCCGGATGGCTGGACGGCGGTACTTCCCGGTGATCTTACCATGGAGTCTAGTTTTGCAACCGTGAATCGCCAATATAGCCGGGATGGAAATCTCATTCGTTATGCACTCGGTTTTACGCTACATCGATCGGTAATCTCGCCCGAGGAATATTCAGCGGCTAAACAGTTCTTTGATACGCTTGCGAGAGAGGATAGTAGCCACCTGGTTCTTGAGCGCATGCAAGGGAGTTAAGAGCCGTTTTGAATAATTGTAACTGTTTAGTCTATCAATCTGATTTGGGAATGTTGGTTCGTCGTGCTGCAGTTTAATCCCTGTTTCTATACCATGAGCGTAATGTAGGAGCGATCTCCAGGTTGCGATTTCCTGTTGGCGCGTAAGTTTTGGACTTAACTAAACAGTTGCGGATAATTATTAGCAAAGCTTTATTGGGCAGAGGCGTTGCGCAGCCTGCCAAATTTCTATCACATTCGCAGTAATTCGCTATTGAGGTCAATGGAAACAAGAGGAAGATAATGGAATACGTCAATTTTGGTACAGCAGGACTCAAGATCAGTCAAGTGGCTCTCGGACTCGGATTCAGGGGAGTATCTGATGTCGAATCCGGACAGAGAATCATTGAACGCGCTATTGATCTTGGGATTAACCTCATTGATTGTTCGAACAGTTACTGCCTAACAGATTCACATGACAACGCTGGACAGTCGGAGACGATTCTTGGCAGGGCGCTCCGCGGCAAAAGAGACGATGTAGTCATCACCTCCAAAGTCTGGAGTAACGTCGGTCCCGGTCCAAACGACCGAGGATTGTCTCGATATCACATCATGCGCGAAGTCGAAAAATCGCTCAAGCGACTGAACACAGATCATGTCGACGTTTATCTTGTGCACAACTTCGATGAGTCCACTCCGCTTACCGAAACCATACGTGCCCTCGACGATCTGGTTCGCTCTGGCAAAGTCCGTTATGTTGGCTGTTGCAACCACGCCGCTTGGCAAGTCTGCAAAGCACTATGGACTGCCGATACGCTCAACGCTACTCCGTATATCTGCGTACAGAATCCGTACAGCCTGTTGAATCGGGTGCTTGAGCGCGAAATGTTTGGGCTTGTGCAGGACACGGGGTTGGGCGTTATGGCATACAGCCCGTTGGCAATTGGTCTTCTCGGCGGTCTCTATTCTCCAGGGGTGCCGCCGCCGCGCGGATCGCTCTGGGCAGAACGAGACGTGTCAGAGTTCGACGCCGCCGTCGTAGGAACTCCCGGTAAAATCATCAACCGCCTCAAATCACTTGCCGCCGAATTGAACAAGACGCCCGCGCAATTGGCTTTGAAATGGATTCTTTCACATCCGCAGATTACGACGACGATTGTGGGATGCGACAGCGCCGATGAGATTCCGGATATCGTAGGCGCCGTTGGATGGTCACTCCCCGATGACGCGCGGGAAGAACTTGATAAAGTCTCGTCGCCCCAAACCTAAGCACAGCGACGTGACAAAGCACGCGACAAAATAGTTCTATACAAAGACACCGCTTCACGCGGTTCAACAGCAATCGAGTAATATAGTCTATCCCATTCATATTGACACATATTTCGGTAGGTGCGATCAACCGAACCTACTGCTTCAGACTCCATTATCCGTAATTTCGGACCTGATTGACCCATGTTACGAAAATTCTAAACTTGCATTTTTTATTATTATCGTGTATAATAGTATCATAAGTACAACTGCAGCATGGATTTGGCAAGTTCTGTAAGTAGTGTTAGGTTCAAAACTGAAGCATTTTCCCGGCATGGTGGTATTTTGTACCTCTCAGCTTTTCAGGCTTCACGAAACATTTGCAGTTAGTAGATTCAAACAAAGGAGGTGCAATTCAATGGCGAAAGGTCGAGTCAAATGGTTTAGCGACCAGAAGGGCTATGGATTTATTACCACTGATGAAGGTGAAGATGTCTTTGTGCATTATTCCAACATTGATGGCGATGGCTTCAAGAGCCTTGATGAAGAGGACGAAGTTGAATTCAACATGGTTCAGGGTCCCAAAGGCTTTCAAGCTGAAGAAGTGAAGAAACTTTCGGCTTGGTAAATTAAACTAAACTGATTACGCTGTCCGGGAGAAAGGCTCTCAAATTTTTGAGAGCCTTTTTTTGTGACTGGAAATTAAGAGTCACATTGTCTCAAATAAAAGAAGGGCGGAAACTAAGGGAAAGGAGTTGACGATGGCACTATCGACACTACACGTCGGGTGTACAAATTTTGGAAGAGGAAGACTCCAAGCGCATCTAAACTGCAAGGGTCTGGAACCGGTAGCATGCGTCGACATTAATCCTGATGCGGCTCGAGAAACGCTACAATCCTTGGATGAAGACGTGCCCAATGACCTTCCAAATCGCATATACACGACCATCGCGGAAGCGAAAGAAAAACACGACGCCAAGGTGTGTCTCATCTATACGTCGACCACCGCACATGCCAAACTCATTATTGAAAGCCTTAATCTGGGTTTACACACACTTTGCGTAAAACCGATCGCCATCGATCAGAGCGAGTTTCGCCAGATCATCTCCGTTGCAAAAACAAATTCTCATCTGATGCTTGTTCAAAGCCAGAACATGCGGTGGAATCCCGCCGCAGCGCAAATGCGTGATTGGCTTCGGGAGGAAGAGGGCATCGGCGAAATGCTCGGCGGAGAATGCAGATTTTGGATTCGGCAGAATCTGCACACCGGCGAGAATTCACGTCAGCCCGATGCGTTTCTTGAGGGGCTCTATTTCCACGCCGGCGCGAGCCACCAACTCGACCAGCTTGTTGCGGCAAAAGGGCTGCCAAGGCACGTAACAGCATACCTGCATCAACGGCAAGACCCCATCCTGGGGCAAACCGGCGTCTGGGGGACCGCCGGAGGACAGGCGTTATTGGAATATGCCAATGGGGCGCCGTTCTGCTACACCGGCACGCGCGCGGCGCATGTCAGAATGCTTGAATGGAGCGGGTATTGGACGTTTCACGGAGTGAAGGGCGATATGCGTCGAGACACGGGCCATCTACAACTCTTCAGGGAGGGACAGTGTGTGGAAGATCTACAATTGCAGGACGTGTATCCGGGGTTGCGCGAGGATGACCGCATTCAATTAGACACGTTCGCTGACGCTATTGCCACGGGAAAGAATCGCGATTGGCTTCAGGGAACTACCTTAGACACATGGATACTAATGGAGGCGTGCAACGAATCCGCTCGAACTCACGAGCGCGTGGATCTTCAATCATTTCGCGCGAGACTGATGGCGTAGAGCCTGATTGAAAAGAACATTTTGTAGGGTGGGCACTGCCCACCATCCTCTAAGAACTCCAGCGTGCTTCAAGTGAGTTCTTCACGAGCACGAGAGAAATTTCTAATATGATAGAAAATCGTACTCGCGCTTCATTCGCTTGATCCTGTGCTGTAGATATCAACATCCGAAACGTCGATGTAACTGCCGATTGCTGCTTCGTATGTTCCGCCGCTCCAGCGCGCCACGTTGATGACGTTCTCGTGTTCCTCGTCCTCGAAATTCCAGTAATAAAACGGTTCGCTCTCCGAACCGTCGTTTTCATAAAGCTGACTTTCCCCGGACGCAGAAAAGTAGTAGATTACATCATCAAAGTCAAAGCTACCAGATTCCTCGTCGTCAAACGCAGCCAAATCTTCAGGTGTTAAGCCAAGTGAGGCAAAAGGCATTTCTCGCGTGAGCGACACGTTCAAACCGCCGCGATCCTGCCAGTCAATCCAAAACGTATGACCTTCGTCACCCGTCAACTTTAATTCAAACCACTCTCCATCTGCTTCGGTGTATCGGTTCCTCTGCTCTACGAGGTATTCGATTCCCTTAACAACAATCACGCCCCCCTGTTTCATGTCATCCAGTGATGGTGGAGATTCGACAGAATCCGGCTCTTTCTTCCGCAAGAAGAGCGCCCAGACAACTGCAATCACGACCAAAACGCCCACAAGTACAATTATTAATTCCACAATCGCCTATACTGTGTGAACAGTTCCCTTCCCTAAGCGTTGCCTTGTTCTCAAACCACGCTCACTTTCCGAATCCTCTACTGCCTCCCCGGAAGGAGCTGCTGCGTCGAGAAGAGGATGATGAGGTTCTGCCAAAGTTGGAGCTCCGACTCCTATTTGAGGAGGAACTAGATCTGTTGACGGAGGATCTATTGCTTCCAAATGCGCCTCTGCGGGACGCAGCGCTTGTACGCGCCGCCATGGTGCGCTTGGATTTCATCTGCGTAATAGACTTCGGCGCCTGTGTACGGCTCTTAGCCCTGCTGCTTCTTGCCACATTGCTCGCCGATCTCGCCGACGCCGGAGACGTATTGTAGCGCGTCACGGTGCGTCTCACGCTGCGGCTCGCCACCGGCGCGTGCCATCCGCCGTAAAATCCTCCGTACCAACCGCCGTAAAACCCGGGGCCATACCAACCATACGGTCGGAAAAGGATGTCACGCATAATCATGTATTGGAAGTACGTCGCCATCCAACTGTGCCCGCCCGAGTGATAGGTGCTGCTGTGGTTATGATTCCGTCCCTCGTAGGCGTACTTGTTCGATTCCGCGTTGATTGACATCGACTGGGCGCTCTGATCGTAGGTCACCGAAAGCGCTACCAGCTCAATACCGCCATCCGCAATCTTATGCCAATCTGCATTCTGTTTCGGATCTATGGGATGATTGCCGGGGTCCGGAACGCGGAGTGAGTAGACAGCCGCTTTGCCTTCCACCGATTCGGGAACCACCAAAAGCGGGTCGATATTTCCATCCTCGTTCATATCTACCCTATAGTTCACCTCCGGGTCGTCCATGATTTTTTGGCTTAGTTTCTGCACGACCTTTTGTTGAAACTCTTTGGACTCGGGTTTTTTCGTAGGCGCAATTTCTCGAAAAACCTCCTTCAGCACATCCGGGAGGATTGCCGGGTTAAGCTTGTCGGTCAAGTCGATTTTCACGGAGACCGCTGATCTGCCGACGCCGACCGGAACGTCCTTTGAACGATTATCGCAGCCCGCCAAAGCCGCTAACACGACACACAGCAGACAACCAATCAGCACTACGCGCGTTTTTTGCATGGAATCCTCCTCTAGAATGCGAGCCAAACAGAACCGATAAACGCTGCCGTCAACAGGCCGCCGCCGATAACAGCATACGGATTATAGTAGAACGGGTCGTAACCCCATCCATAATCAATCACTTCCTCTTCGTATTCCTCAACCACCTCTTTCCGCGTCGTCATGGATTGGGGCGGATTCAGATACTCACCATCGTCGTCGTCATCCTCTTCTTCCCATCTCCTCTTGGTTTCCTCAATGCCCTGTTCAATCACGTCAAGCATCACGTCGTCACCCGACACCTCGTCCCCCGTTTCTTCGTCAACATAAGCCAAATCCTCGGGCCAAAGGTTGGTGTTTACAATCTCTTCGACCTCGTTCCAAAACTCGTCCGAAACCAGATCGAATTGCCAAGATTTCTCTATCCCGATTCTTCGCTCGGAAAGAAGCGACATGAAGGCGATCGTGAAAGGGTTGAGATCTGTCTTGCTCCCTTCCTCTTCCGCGATCCTCTGTTTGTAGATGCATACGGCGACTCGCAAGTCTTCCCAGATGGGCCGCCCCTCATCGTCGACCGCTTCCCAATCCGCGTCTTCATCGGCAAATTCGCCCTCGCCCAAATCCACGCCGGCAAATATGTCGTATGTAAGAATAAAATCCCACCAGCGGGCAATGAAATTTTGGTAAATCAATTCTCCCTTACGCGTCGATGAATAATGTTCGGCGCCCTCCTCAATAGTCCAATACTCATCAAAGTACTCGTCTAGTAGATTCTCAAGAAACTTATAATCTCCATTTAGCAAAACGGGCGGCGAATCCTCTTCTTCAATCATGCGATAGAGAATAAATCGGGAAGCCAGTTTTGTTTTTAACTCCTGATCCATTTGAATTTTTCTTTCAGACATCACAAACTCCTTGGAGCATCGGGGATGACTACCAACAACCGTCAATGCGAAATCTCTTGACAAATTCGTAGTGATATATTATTATTGTCTATGACGTGCCTGTAGCTCAGCTGGATAGAGCGTCAGCCTCCGGAGCTGAAGGCCGGGCGTTCGAATCGCCCCAGGCACACCATCCCACCTTTCGCTCTTTCCACCCTTATAAGACGTAGAGTCCCGACTCAGCGCCGATATTCAATTATACTCCTGATTGCCAATCGCTGTCAACGATTTGTGTAGGAGAGACGAATCTAAATTTCTACCTCGCAAAAGAAAAAATCAGCCCGTAGGTTGGGTTGAACGATCAAGCAACCGATTAGGGAACGCGATAGAGATCACCATAAGGATCAAGTTAAGCGTTTTAAGGCAAAATTCACGCGGTTTCAAGATCTTAAACTGTTGGTCTTCATGCAAATTGGCAGAGGGAATTCTATTAACACATTGGTTTGTTCGCCTAAGAAGGTCTTTTCATAACGCCCGTTTTCGTAGGGGCGGGGTTCCCCCGCCCAATAGGGACTATGAAGAGATTTACGACAGAAAACGCTGTTATAGTCATTCACAATCGTATTTGCGCATACTTGTTGGCGATTTGATGATTGAAAATTTTTACAACAAACTAACTGTAGGAGCGACCTCCCGGTCGCGACTCTCTGTCGCGAGGCAAAGATCGCTCCTACAGAAACCGCACAACAGATTGCACTACTGCAAATCGCACTAACCAAATCCCATGTGTGTAATTGTTGATTGCAACGACTACAAAAAAACGAGACGAACTCTCTTAAATTGAGCCCTATGGGGAGGGCAATAGAATTCCCCTCAATTACGATTTCGTGTCTAAGCAAAGACAGAATCTGAACTAAAATCAACTACGCTTGTCGTTTGATAGAGTGAAACCCAACACCGCATTTGTAGGAACTATCCCCCGATCGCAATCCCCTATCCGTTCCGCAATCCTCGCTTCCCCCTTCCATCCTTCCATATTTCATACCTCCCGCCAATCACTTTTTGTTTTAGATTGACAACTTAACGTATGTGTGGTATATTGCAGCATTTCTGAGAGTGGTGCACCAAAAATGTCTCAACGAAGACGATTGCGCTCGTTTTGTCGAAGTGGAATCCCGTGTTTTATTGACGACCCTGTTTCAGCATCCCTAGGTGGGCGTCGCGCACCGAATCCCCGAACTGAGTACGGTAGCCTTCGCCTGCCGCCCTCTTTTGCGTGGAACCACTGCTAATTCTGTTCGCGCCATGCCAAACCGTATTCGCATCGAAACTTTTTTTTCTTGTTAGCATTTTGTTAGCATTGCGAATCCTGAGAACCCGCGCCAGCAAAGGAACCTCCGTTTTCGAATATGCTAACAAGCACCCTTAAATCGATTCTCCATTCACATCATGTGCTGGAGCATCAATAGCTTTGAATACCACTATGCAATACGACAAAAGATTAATCGGCGAAACCGCTTTAGCCTTTGAATATTTTGAGCTTTACCGAGACATGCCACACCGCACATTGCGTAAACTCACGCTGATCCCGGTGCGCGGCAAAACCCGGCATTTGAAAACCATCGGGCGCTGGTCAACCGATTTCCACTGGAAAGAACGCGTCCAAGCGTTTGACGATGAAAATAAAAGCCGCGCCGCGCTGGAAATGACAGAACGCCAACAAGCAGAGATCGAAGCATTCATTGAGGCAGACCTGCAAATTGCCAGAGACATTCAAGAGATGACCCGACAACACTTGGCACAAATCAAAGAATCGCAAACGCGAGACGCTGCGGAGATGCGCAAGTTGGCGCTGATGTATAACGTATCGCGCATCTGGCTAATGGAACTGATTGGCATCATAAAGGAAAAAGATGATGGTAAGACTGAAACGAGTTAACCTCGGTGAACTCCGCTATCCCGACCAGCGCATGACTCACCCGGACGACGCCATCGAACAGCACCCATCGCAAATCGCTTGGATGTTCGCCAAGTTCGAATTAGATTACCTCTACGAGTTGCTGATAGATCTCAAATCAGGACACGCCGTTCGAGAAACGTCACGTAGAAAATCGGGATCCCCACAATTGCCGCTTCCTACCGAGTTGGACGTACGCGATTGCTTGCAGAATACGCTGATACAAGACATCGCACTCCAGGGTGCGACAAAACGATGCTCACATCCCTATCGACGCAACCACACGCCTTTGATTGAAATTGCTGTCCGCAATGCGGTTTACAAGTCTATAAGAGGACAGATTGACGAGGGTATTTCTGCAGACCCAATGGCGCCCAATTACGATTTGTTTCGCGTCGTCGAAGGGTGCGGAGGCCGCACACTGCCAAAGACACCGGACCAATACGATCAAGATACAAATATCGCACTCGAAATCGAGCGGGAACTGGACCTCAAAAAGCACCGGGATCTGAAGACCGAAATCCGGATAATTAGCGATCTGATCAAAGAAACGCCCCTCGCTCACGACGATTGGAATCGGTTTCTGTGGAGCGACTTCTTGGACAGCGTCTTCACCCATTCGACGCGCTTTACCATCGAAGTTACACCTGCGAACATCGGCCCAAACATGCCCTCGCCGCGCCAGAAAATTGGCGCACCTATTACACCTGACACTCAAATTCTCCGCAGAATGCAACGACAAACTGCCCGCACCGCATGCCACCACATCGGACACGAATTCTTTTCCGACGCATTCATTGATTACGTTCTTCGGCATATTAAAACCTGAGCGTTCCGCCGTAATCCGCCGTTAGCCATGGCTCGGGGCGATCAGCTGAGATCAAGCGAGTGAATTACGAGTGCAATAGGGATCTTTGATGGCGTGCAATGACCCCTGTCGGAATAATTCTTTCAGCAAGTAACACTCATTTTTCGCTCTATGACAGGTTTTGAAAGAGCGTTCCTTCGTAGAATGCTTTCACTCCAGCGGAGATGAAGCGAGTGGATAGATCAAATGAGCGAACAGCGAATGCGATAGAGATCTTAGATGTCAATAGGACACGATTCCTCACCGCGTCTGCATTCCAGCGGAGATCAAGCGAATGGACAATGAGTGCGATAGAGATCTTCAATGTCGAGTGTTTCTTGGTAGCGATCAACCGACTGATTAGGGAGGAACCAAGTGAGTGCATAACGAAGGATCAAGCGACCAAACAGGATTAAACGAGTGAATAGCGAGTGCGATAGAGATTCCATAGTGAATGTCGTACGATAGTAATCTTTCAAATCTTTAGCCCCCGGATTACCGCGCTTTTGCACTGCAGAGCAGTGCCATGTCAATAGATTCGCGATATGTACAATGTATGCGCTCCAGAGGAGCGCAATATGAACTAGGGAACACATGTGCGATTCCACTCCGTCTGTAAGATCAGAGATAATGTAGAGTGGGCACCGCCCACCATTCCTTATTCCCACTACGTAGGAATGAATCAAGCGAATGGATAATGAGTGCGATAGTGAATCCCCATAGAAATCCCTTCAAACCGGACTCTACGAGGGATTCCAGTTGGCTAAACCTAAACTGTGAAATCCTTTAATCCGTTTAATCCGCGATTCAGACAACTACTGAAACCCCCCTTCCTTATGCATAAATCTTATAGCGAATAATCCACTGAACGGTGGGCCAAGTTCATTTTGCTTGAATCGCAAAGCCTATTGTGCTAACTTATTTTGGCGCAAGAGATCGAGCTTCATGCAATTCCAATAGATGTTCGTAGAAACTTCGTTCTTTCAACTCGGAACCCCCGGTACCTTGAACGCTCGAAAATCGACATCAAACTTATGAATGTCAAAATCAAGCGACTCGACACAAGCCTTCCGCTGCCCAGATGTGAAACCGTGGGGTCGGTCGGCTTCGATTTCGTCTGCCGCGAATCGGTGGAAATCAAGCCGCACAGTTTAGGACTCATCCCTGCCAACGTCATCGTCCAAACGCCGCCGGGATACATGTTGATGATCACGCTTCGCAGCAGCACGCCGAGGAAACGGGGTTTGCTGATTCCGCACGGGGTTGGAGTCATCGATCAGGACTTCTGCGGCGAGGACGACGAGATAAAAATTCAAGTCTTCAATTTCAACTCCAACCCGGTGACAGTAGAGCGAGGGGATAGGATTGCTCAAGGTATTTTTGTGAGAGTCGATACGGTGCAGTGGTCGGAGGTTGATCGAATCGAATCGGAGACGCGCGGCGGGTTTGGGAGTACCGATAACAAAGGGAATTGAAGATGCAACAGTATTTGAACGCACTTAGACAGGTTGTCGAATCTGGGGTTGATCGGACTGGCCGCAACGGCGACACCCGCGCCCTGTTCGGGATGCAGATGCGCTTCGACATGTCCGATGGCTTTCCCGCGGTTACAACGAAGCTGCTTGCGTTTAACAGTGGAGTGAAAGCCGAACTCCTGGGATTCTTGAGGGGTTACTCCGATGTCAAAGACTTTCAGAAGCTGGGGTGTAATATCTGGAATCAAAATGCCGAGGCGGATTATTGGAAACCTCGTGCGCGTTTCGAGGGCGACTTGGGACGAATTTACGGTGTGCAATGGCGTTCATGGAAAACCGCGGATGGACGGACGGTGGATCAACTTGCCGAGGTCATTGAGCAGATAAGGGTCAACCCGACCAGTCGCCGCCATGTAGTCACAGCCTGGAATCCCGGCGAACTTGACCAAATGGCGCTCGCCCCATGCCATGCGTTCTTCCAATTTTTCGTAGCCGGTGGAAAACTCTCGTTACATATGTACGAACGGAGTTGTGATATGTTCTTGGGAGTGCCGTTCAATATCGCGTCTTACGCCCTGCTGCTGCACATGGTGGCACAGGTAACCGAACTAGAACCCGCTGAGTTGATAATCTCCTTGGGAGATTCCCATATCTACCATGAACACTTTGAGCATGTGGAGATACAGTTGGAAAGAGAACCTCTAAAGTTGCCGGAACTTTATCTCAATCCCAAGAGAACGTCAATCGATGATTTCAAGATGCAGGATATCAAATTGCTAGGCTACAAACACCACCACGCAATCAAGGCGCCTATGGCAGTCTGAAAGATGCTTCGATGATTATATCGCTCATTGCGGCAATGGATCGGAATCGACTCATTGGACGGGGAAATCATCTCCCTTGGAGACTTCCTACGGATATGAAGCATTTCCGAAAATTGACGATTGGCAAACCCGTCGTGATGGGACGGCGGACGTTCGAGTCTATTGGCAAGCCGCTGGCTAAGCGAACCAACATCATCTTAACACGCGACTCCCATTTCCGTGCAGACGGCTGCATTGTAGCGCGCGGAATTGATGAAGCGCTGAGAAGGGCGAACGGTTGCGAAGAGGTGATGATAATCGGCGGTTATTCGGTATACGCGCAGGTCTTGGATCGCGCAGAACGTTTCTACCTGACGCAAATTCACGAATGCTTTGAAGGCGATGTCTATTTCCCGGAGTTTGAGTTGAGCGATTGGCGTGAGGTCAGACGCGTCAAGCATCAACCGGATAGTGATAACCCCCATTCTTACGACTTTGTTTTCCTACACAGAGATCCCTTTACGATTCCCGATTAGACGCAAATGAACTTCGACGATTCTAACTACCGAAAGATAGTCATCTGTCTGATCGCCGTTTTACTGTTCGGCATCGGATTTTGGATATTAAAGCGTCGTCATCCGGAGCTGTTCCTTGGCAAGCCGGATCTAATCGTGAATGAACGACGGGAATTGAATGAGAGCACGCCCCCAACCGGATCCTCGATTCCCTCCGTGGACACAGAACCGGCAACGCTTTCCGCCCCCTCGCCGCATGAATCTACAGATGGACGTATCGACATCAACACCGCGACGCTTGAGGCGTTCGAGTCTCTACCGGGAATTGGTCCGGCAATTGCCGAACGCATCATCAGCTATCGCAACATCAACGGGAGATTTGATGTGATTGAGGACCTCACCGAGGTAAGCGGAATCGGCGATAAAACGATAGAGAAACTACGAGATAAAATTGTTGCCCGGTGACACATGCACTTATCGTCCACAATCCTAGTCGTTTCCCAGGATTTGAATGTATTGCCGAGCCCTGGACAAGTGTCCGAAAACGATGGACAATCCTTCCGGATTCTGATAGGATGGCTACGAAGTTGGGGGACGAAAGGAAGTCTGGCCTACCGGAATAGGTCGCAACTTTTTCGTCCAAAGTAGTAGGCACACGCCATGTGCCGTAAACAGTTTTACGTCAAACTGGTAGGGGCGATTAAGCGAATGGATAATAAGCGCGATAGTAAATACCGTGCGATAGGGATCTGATTAAGGTGCGGATCGCTCAGGCGCGCCTTGAAGATAACGGTTCTATTGCATATCGGTAGGGGATTGAGAATCCTCAAAGTCTGTTAGCCTCGTTAATTATTCCTCAAGAAACCGCGCTGCACCCCAACTACCCGAATTCGTTCAATCCCGAAACATGGATTTCGTATCAGTTGGCATCCTCCTCAGAGGTGACGCTGACGATATATGATATGAACGGAGCGGCGGTTCGGCGTTTGGAGATGGGGCACCAAGCGGAGGGAATGTATGAGAACCGCAACCGTGCGGCGTATTGGGACGGCCGCAATCGCGGCGGAGAACCCGTCGCCAGCGGTCTCTATTTCTACACTCTTAGGGCAGGCGAGTACACGGCTACACGGAAAATGCTGATACGGAAGTAAGAAAACGCGTTCCAAAGACGGCTATCTCATGAGACAAACAATCTTATCCATATCTCTACTATCTCTCCTGTTGTTAGCCCATTCTCAGCCGGACAGTTTTGCAGGAGATTACGCAACTCGGCATATACCCGAGGGCGCCAAAGCCCGTCTCGGTAAAGGCTGGATAAATGAGATAGCGTACTCGCCGGATGGCACGCGCCTTGCGGTTGCAACTTCCATCGGTATCTGGCTCTATGATGTGGCGACGTATCAAGAGGTCTATCTGCGCTTGGCGCACATGTTTCCTGTCATGAGCGTGGCGTTCAGTCCCGATGGCGAAACGCTGGCAACCGGGAATAAAGACGATAGCATCCGTTTATTGGATGCGGAGACGGGCGAACAAGAACTCATAATTTCAGGGTTTATGCCTGACGGGCATAACGGGGATGTCACAAGCGTGGCTTTCAGTCCCGATGGTTCAACGCTGGCAAGCGGAAGTGAGGATCATTCCGTCCGTCTATGGGATGCGGAGACGGGCGAATTTAAACGCACAATTCAAGCGCATACGTCTCATGTCACTAGCGTGGTCAGTCCCGATGGCGCGACATTGGCAATTGGGATTGGGGAAAAGACCATTCGTCTGTGGGATGGAAAGACGGGTGTACACAAACGCACGCTTCAAGGACATAGGGCGGATATCCTGACCGTGGCGTTCAGTCCCGACAGCGCTACGCTGGCAACTGGGTGTGCGGACGCTACCCTCCGTCTATGGGACGTGGAGACGGGTGAGCACAAACGCTCACTTGAAGGGCATACGCGGGGTGTCTTGAGCTTGGCGTTCAGTCCGGACGGCGCCACGCTCGCTAGTGGGAGTAGGGACGGCACGGTGTTGCTGTGGGAACTCTTCCCGATCCCCGGCACTGTGAGTGTTGAACCTCCGCAAGTCGTAGAGCCTTCGCAAGTAAAATCCGATGTGAACGAGGACGGGGGCGTTGACCCTCCACAAGTCGTAGAGCCTCCACAGATAAAACCCGATGTGAACGGAAACGGGGGCGTTGACCGTCCGCAGGTCTTGGAGCCCCCACAGATAAAACCCGATGTGAACGAGGACGGGGGCGTGGATGTCCAGGACCTAGTATTGGTTGCCGCGCGTTTGGGCATAACCGTAGCGAACCTTACGGACGTGAACGGGGATGGAGCGGTGAACATCCTTGATGTGGTGCTCGTTGCGGGGATGGTAGATAACGTGTCAAGCACCCAACTGATTTATAGCGACGGAACGGTGATACCTCGGATTGCTGACATTAAACTGTGGCTTGAAGAAGCCCGGCAATTGGGTCTCCCGGAGCCGATACTGGTGCGTAGTATTCAGTTTTTACGGAATCTGTTGGCGGAATTGACTCCCCAACGGACGGCGCTGCTGCCAAACTACCCGAATCCGTTCAATCCGGAGACTTGGATCCCGTATCAACTCGCCCGAGATGTGGGCGTCCAAATCTCGATTTATAGTGCGCAGGGTGTCTTGGTGCGGCAGATACGTCTCGGTCGCCAAGCGCATGGCTTTTACACCGACAAGCATCACGCGGCGTATTGGAATGGTCGCAATCAGGGCGGAGAATTCGTCGCTAGTGGTGTATATTTTTATACACTCAAGGCAGGCGAGTACACGGCAACACGCAAGATGTTGATACGGAAGTGAAAAAGTAGCAGGCACACTCTGTGTGCCGTAACCTTGAAAAGGCATTCCACGATTCGCGTATCGGCTTTGTGTATGGCAGTTCCGGTTTTTAGCATGCCATTAGCTACGCGTGCTTAGCAAAGTTCTGAGGAGCCTGCCTCCAAAGCCACAACAGAATCAGATAAATCACGATATGAGAAATCTACAACGACTGCAATATCATCTGCGAACGCGGGTGTATAACGTGATGTTAACGAAGAGCGCCGTGCAATGTAAACAGATTAGGTGGAAACAGTCACGTGCCGGACTTGTCCGGGTTCAAGGGTTCTAAGGATTTGATTGACTCCGAACATAGCGGGCTGAATGTCCTGGATCCGACTGCTTTTGGCAGAGATGAGAATGATGCTGATCGTGTATTTCCGCAGGTTCTGTTCATGTTCAATACCCTTGTCCATTGTGACTAGTGCGTCAAACGCTTTTGCGGCTTGCGCGAGGAGTTCACCGTTTCGCTTTCCTTTCCATCCTTGCCGAGAAACAGTCGTGACTTGAAAGTCAGCGTCAAAATATCGGACCAAGCGCCAGTCCAAGTTTTCATCAAGTAGAACACGCATGGTGTGTTGGATCTCCGGATATTCTTGGAGCGTTGCGATCCATACAACGGCGTGAATTCACGAATGCTTGAGCCTTGAAAGTATACGACACAATCCGAATAGGTCCTAGTTAGGCGGGGTGCTGACGGTTGTGGTCAATGCAATATCTAAAAAAGCGATTGCCTGCTCACGAGAAACAGACGGGAAGCCTTCAAGAAAATAGTCAAGGCTATCCCCTGCCTTTAGATGATCAATGAGGCTCTTTATCGGAACACGGGTGCCCGTAAACACAGGCAGTCCCCCATGAATATCTGGGTCTTGGGTTATCACTTGCTCTGTGGTCATCTTTCAGGGTTCTCCTTGTGAGTTTTCTTTGCGATTGGAAAACAAAACTTTGATTCCATGAACACAACGCTTGGGCACGGAAAGTTGGCAAAATCTAGTACTATTTTACCTCAAATCCCGACAACTCTCAAGAAAAAAGGCTGTAGCCCAAAGAGACTTGAATTAGGATTCCATTATAGATGATTGCAATGGCCCCTACGATGTGGAGTGACACTTTCATATGTAGAGTCCACTTCTTCGTTCCAGATTATCGATATGTTGATAGAATACGATATATCCAATTTCCCGCGCTCCAGTTGGGATCAAGCGACCGGATAGGAAGCGCGATAGAGATCCTGATAGCGAAGGTGATAGCTAATGCTGATAGAGTTCCCATAGAAAATCGTGATAGAGATCCTCAATTTGACTCGTGAAATTTTATATGAATCTGGTGCATTCACTAGGCGCACAATTTTATCTGTGCTATGCCTTACGGGCATCTAAAGACTGATAATCATGGTAATCCTATAATCCCACAAATCACAGTTCAGACAATGTTCAATGCCTACTACGGGTGACAGCCTATGTTAGAAAACAATTATCCAAAACTTCATAATGCCGCTTGGCCCGGAGTGGTGGGAAAAGGTGAAGACTCTGAACCGCCCATCCCGTTGGGGACTATGTTGAACCTCACCGCCGCCGCCGAGGTAGATGGCGCAAAATTTGACGGCATCGACCTTTTCTTATCTGCTCCTCATGTTGACATCGACAGCACTGACGATGAGGTAAAGGCGCTTGCCGGGGAGATTGACGCGCTCAATCTCAAGATTGGCAGCGTCGTCGCTCCTGTTTGGGAACCTACCGGCGGCGGTTCCGCCATGGGTAGCGCAGAAGAACGCGGGCGCTTCCTGACGCAAGTTCGCAAAGCCTGCCATATCGCCAAGACAATGCGCGAATTGGGGGTTCGCCCCACCGGAGTCGTACGGATTGATTCGTCGGTCGATCCGGAAACCTGGGCAGCCGATCCGGCGGCGAACACGGAGCGGATTGCATCGACATTCCGCGAAGCCTGCGAAATAGCGGCGGATTGCGGAGAATCGCTGGCTGCGGAAGGCGAGATCTGCTGGGGAGGGATGCACGGCTGGAAAACCATGATCAATACGCTTGAAGCCGTTGACCGTCCCAATATCGGGTTTCAGGCAGACATGGCACACACCCTGCTCTACCTACTGGGATATAACATACCGGAGGAGCGCATCCTACCCGACGATTTTGATTGGTCGGACCGTGAGACGCTGACCGAAGGCCTTCGCCAGCTAACAGCGGCGCTGCGACCATGGACGATCGACTTTCATGTGGCGCAGAACGACGGCACGGTGCACGGCGCCGGTGCCCATGACAAAACGGGAAGGCACTGCCAAGCCACTGACCCCAACGGCAAACTCGACATCGCGATCGATGCCGGGCATTGGTTGCGAGAGGAGGATGGTAGGCTCACGAAAGCCTTCAAACACATCTGTTGGGACGGCTGCATGTTTCCGAATCAGGTGATGATGGAGCAGCAAACGTGGAATGACATTCTGGCAGCGATGATCGACGTTCGAAAGAGGCACGGCTGGTACGAAGCGGAATAACGGCTCATTTTGAGCACAATAGCCAATCCCGATAGAGATCCCTCAACTGACCGGGAGGGATGGCGGCAGAGATTTCATAGTGAATCTCGTACGAGTAATCTTTCAAATCTTTAGTCCTCGGATTACCGCGCCTTTGCACTGCAGCGCAGTGCCATGTCAATAGATTCGCAATATGAACTAGGGAACACATGTGCGAATCTGCTTCGTCTGTAGGATCAGAGATAGCGTAGATAATGTAGGGTGGGCACTGCCCACCATTCCTTATTCCCACTGACCGATAGAGATCCTTCAACTGACCGGGAGGGATGGCGGCAGAGATTTTATAGTGAATCTCGTACGATAGTAATCTTTCAAATCTTTAGCCCTCAGATTACTGCGCCTTTGCACTGCAGCGCGGTGCCATGTCAATAGATTCGCAATATGAACTAGGGAACACATGTGCGAATCCACTGCTTCGTCTGTAGAATCAGAGATAGCGTAGATAATGTAGGGTGGGCACTGCCCACCATGCCTTATTCCCACTGACCGATAGAGATCCTTCAACTGACCGGGAGGGATGGCGGCAGAGATTTTATAGTGAATCTCGTACGATAGTAATCTTTCAAATCTTTAGTCCTCGGATTACTACGCCTTTGCACTGCAGCGCGGTGCCATGTCAATAGATTCGCGATGTGGACAGTCTCTGCGCTCCAGAGGAGCGCAATATGAACTAGGGAACACATGTGCGAATCCACTGCTTCGTCTGTAGAATGAGAGATAGCGTAGATAATGTAGGGTGGGCACCGCCCACCATTCCTTATTCCCACTATGTAGGAAAGATCAAGCGAATGGTTAATGAGCGCGATAGAGATCACAATGCGATAGAGATCCCATAGCCAATCCCGATAGAGATCCTCCCTCGCCCAACGGATTGGAAAACCCAACCCATACGGGAATTTACCCAATGTAGGAACAACGCTTGTGGTTGCCCAACATCAATATTGGCTCAATTTTCAAAATGTCACAGAACCTAACCACTAAACACTCTCGAATAACACGATCACTATGGCTAACGACAAGACACTAAGAATAGGACTCATCGGCACCGGCTTCATGGCGCGCGCACACACCAATGCTTACAAGAGGGTGGGAGATTTCTTTCCCGATCTTGAATGGAAGCCCGGATTGAAGGCGGTCTGCGCGCGAACTCCGGAAAAAGTTCGAGCGTTTGCCGAACAATGGGGCTACGAATCCATTGAGACGGATTGGAGAACTCTCGTTTCGAGAGAGGACATTGACGCCGTTGATATCTGCGCGCCGAACGACACTCACGCGGAGATTGCCCTCGCCGCCATTGCTGCGGGAAAGATGGTTCTGTGCGAGAAGCCGCTGGCGCGGACAGTGGCTGAAGCGGAGCCAATGGTGGACGCGGTGGAGGAAGCAGGCGTAAAGAATACCGTTTGGTACAATTATAGACGTGTACCATCGGTCACCTTGGCGAAACAGGTGATAGATTCCGGCAAATTGGGCCAAATTTTCCACTACCGCGCCAACTTCCTCCAGGATTGGACGATTAGCCCGGATCTGCCGCAAGGCGGAGAGGCGTTGTGGCGGCTGGACGTGAATGCCGCCGGTTCCGGTGTGACGGGGGATCTGCTCGCACACTGCATCGATACCGCCATGTGGTTAAACGGCGGAATTGCGGATGTTTCAGCCGTTACGGAGACATTCATTAAGGAGAGGGTTCATCAAAAAACGGGGAAGGTGCAAGCGGTGGGCATTGACGACGCCTGTATTTTTCATTGTCATTTTGATAACGGCTCGTTAGGGGTGTTCGAAGCGACTCGGTACGCCCGTGGGCAAAAAGCCGGGTATACCTTTGAAATCAACGGTCAACACGCCTCCATCCGCTGGGATTTGCACGACCAAAACCGGCTCGGCTACTTCGACCACAGTGATGATTCGGTTGTGCGCGGTTGGCGCTCTATTCATGTCTCCGACAGTGATCAACCCTACATTGATAGGTGGTGGGTTCCCGGTCTGAGTCTTGGATACGAGCATACTTTTGTACACCACATGGCTGATTTTCTGAAAAGCCTAGAAACAGGTGAGCCTTGCTCGCCTACACTCAGAGAAGCCTTGGAAACGCAAAAGGTATGCGAGGCGGTGCTTGAATCCGCAGCCTCCAGAAGTTGGAAAGAAACGGGAGTCAACTGGTAGCTGTTCTACGGAAAGACGCGATGCGGTATCGCGATTCGAAAATCTTTCCCAAGGAAAGTCCGTAACTGTTCTGTCTATCAATCACTGTATCGATGCTGTAGGAGGGATTTCCAAATCCCGACCGCGCAGTAGGTACAATTTACTAATAGCGAAATTCTTGCGAACTAAACAACCATGTGAGTCCTAATAATGCGGAATCGCGATTCGGAGATCGCTCCTACGCTATCGTGACAATTATGAATGCCATCGAACAGAAACTCGATCAATTGGAAGAGAACGGCCATATCTTGGTAGAAGGCGCATTGTCGCCTGAGGAAACCGAACATATTCGGGGACGCATCAATCACGCCCGCGAAATGGGATGGGCTGATGGGCTAAACCAGGTGGGAAACATGTGGTTTGATACGCTGCTGGACCGAGAACCGGAAACCTTTGCCCCATTGGTAGGCCATCTCGGAGTTCGCCCCTATCTCGAAGGGATGATGGGAAAGCAGTGTCAACTGAGAAGCCTGCGAATTCACATTAACCCGGGCTCTTACCTTCAGGAGTGGCATCTCGATTTCTACGGGTATTGGGAGGAGAAGCGGGAGGCAGCGAAATCGCGCCTTACGGTACCGCCGATAAGCATAAACTCCACCTTCTACTTTCAGGACAACGGACCGGGTTTGGGACATCTCAAGTACGTCAAAAACGGGCATCGGATGGAGCCTCCGCACATGTATCCGATGGATCGTCCCAAATTCGAAGCGTGGTGTGAGGCACAAGAGCACGATATTGTGTACCCCAAAGCTGGCGACTGTGTGATTTTCTTGAGCCACATTCCTCATCAAGGGGCTAAAGAGCGCGACGATATGGAGCGAAGCAACGTCGTCTGTCATTATCAGTTAACCCCGATGCACGAAGGCGTACACTACGTCTCTCAGCCTCGCGGTTACAAATGGACATTCCCATTTGCAATGCGCGACCGTCGATAGTGATTCTTGCAAGACACGTCCTCACACGCTGCCGCGCTTCCAGCTGAGAGGACGTTCTGTAGGCAGATATAGTCAATTCATTGCTGCACGCGTTTCGGTAGGTGCGGTTTCCAACCGCACCGACGAGACTGGATTAACACCGGTTCGGTTAGGAATCCCAACCTTCCGATGTGCATAAATTGGTAGGGTGCGCACTGCGCACCAGCCTTTAATAGCCCCAGAGAGAATCAAACGAGCGAATAGGATCAGAAGAACGAACAAAAAGTTCGATAGCAAATCCAGTGCGATAGATATCCCACAGTCACGCTGCAGACGAAATTATAATCACGAAAAGCCTTCTCACATTTATCCTAAAATGGCTCTGCTAACGATATTTCAAACTGGGTCTAAGGCAAAAACATGACAAACGAAGATCTATGGGTCGTATACGATGGTTACAGAGGAGCAGGCGAGGGTAAGCACATCGTCTGGGTCAGCGGCGACGAGGAGTATCGCTCCGAAGAGACGTTACCCGCATTAGCCAAGATTATGGCGGTGCATCACGGATTCAAATGCACGGTGCTCTTTGCAATTAACCCCGCAACAGGGGCAATCGACCCTAACGACCAGACCAACATCCCAGGTCTCCATCACTTGGAAACTGCTGATCTGATGGTTCTGTTCACGCGGTTCAGAGAACTCCCCGACGAACAGATGAAGTACATCGTCGATTTTACGAATTCAGGTAAACCCGTTTTGGGTCTGCGGACGGCAACACACGCATTCAGTTACACCCGAAACCCGAGCAGTCTCTACGCCAAATATAGCTGCGACCATGAGGTATTTTCGGGCGGATATGGTCGTCAGGTGCTGGGGGAAACGTGGGTCTCGCATCATGGACATCACGGAAAAGAGAGTGCACGCGGGCTGATAAACGATGAGATGATCGGGCACCCCATTCTCAAAGGGGTTAAGGAAATTTGGGGACCAACCGATGTATATGCCGTCACAGAATTGACCGGTGACGCTCAAGTCCTGGTTCACGGCCAAGTGTTGTCCGGCATGAAACCGACGGACGAGCCTAAACCGGACACACCGACTATGCCGCTGGCGTGGGTAAAGAGCTATGTCGGCGAACAATCTCTTGCGTCCCGCGTGTTCTGTACCACGATGGGCGCTTCCGTTGATCTTGAAAGCGAAGGATTTCGGCGTCTGCTGGCGAATGCCTGCTATTGGTGTGTCGGATTGGAAGATTCGATTCCAGACGCCGGCATTGTAGACTTTGTTGGTCCGTTTCAGCCCACCTATTTCGGAGTCGGAGATTTCAAGAAGGGCTTACGTCCATCAGATTTTAGACTATGAAAGGAGTAGCCAAGCTTGTCGTGGGTCAATTCCAATTGGAGCGAGCCGTGCAAGCGATGTGGCTAGAAACGAACTTATGAAGCAAGTTGCAATTCTTGGAGAGCGTCAAGCCGGACTCGTCGATGTTCCCGATTTGGAGCCTAAAGAAGACTGGGCGGTCGTCAAAATTCATGCTGCCCCAATGTGTAATGAATACCATTCCTTTGATTCCGGAAACAGGTCTAGCGGGCTTGGACATGAGGCTGCGGGGGAGGTCGTTGCGATTGCCCAACCGGGGAAGGTCGAGGTCGGAGATCGAGTAGTAGTACAGCCTCAGTACGCGTGTGGAAAATGCCGTTTGTGCGTGTCGGGCGAATATATTCACTGCGAGGATGGTTATAACTTCAAAGAATTTACGGGTAGAGGAAACGGCGGTTCGACGATGGCTCAATTCATTCTCAAGCCGTCTTGGATTCTTTCCAAAATTCCGGATGATGTTTCCTACGAACACGCCTCGTTGGCATGTTGCGCGTTGGGACCGTCGTTTAACGCATTTGAGAAGATGGGCGTTAACTCCTTTGACACCGTTCTGATTACAGGCATTGGACCCGTAGGATTCGGTGCGATCACGAATGCGAGGTACCGAGGAGCTCGTGTTATCGCCGTGGAGTCCATCCTTTGGCGTGTTGAACACGCGAAAAAGATGGGTGTGGCTGCGGTGATTGACCCGAGCGCGGAGGATGCCGTTCAACAGATTAGAGATTTGACGGCGGACGGATGCGGGGTTGACTGCGCTCTGGATTGTTCCGGCAATCCGCTGGCACATCGCCTCTGCATTGACGCGACCCGGCGCCGCGGCCAGATTTCATTCGTAGGCCAAAGCGGCAGACGCGAAACTGAGATTAATATTAGCCGGGACATGATTGGCAAGGGTATATCCCTTCACGGCGTATGGCATTATAATTTATCGCTATTCCCAAGGTTGATGAACGTCGTCCAAAATTCCGACCTGCTAGATCTTCTCATCAGCCATGTTTTCCCCATGAGCGAGATTCAGGCGGCATTTGAAGCATCTTCCTCACATGAAAGCGCGAAAATCATCCTTAAACCATGGGAATAACTCCGTATGCCGTAACCCTTGGGCGCATAACATCTCGACAGCTACCGCTGGATCGGTAAATCCAGTACATTGTAGGGTAGAATCAAAGGAACAATCAAGCGAATGAATAGTGACTGCGACAGAGATCCCCTCCCCACCCTACAGTCCTAATACAGCGGAGTCGCGATTCGGAAATCGCTCCTACAATAACCCAAAAAACAGATAACCATGAACATAGATACCCATAGCGACAGTGACGACCAGACAAGCTCGGGCGCCATACCCGACCTGCTTCATCCCGAGGTGCTTGATGCCTTTGACCGCGAGACCTTCGAGCGCGACGGGTATTGGGTGTGGGAAGGTGTGGTCACCGATGCCGGCTGTAAGCAGTGGACAGCTAATCTGAAAAAGCTGCAACAGATGAACGATGGCATTCTCATGGACACCGACTGGGCTGCCATTGATTTCGAGAGTCGTGGACTGGCGCCTCCTCCGCCTGAGCAGATTACAACTCAATTCTTGGCATCATGCTGCGGCGGATCCGAACAGATGCCAACTTTTCTTAGGGGTCTGTTGCGTAAGTATATGTATCAATTCGGGTTGCTCGGCCCGGGCCCCGCACTGATTGCGCGCGGATTCGACTCGATTGGAGTTATGCCGGAATATTTTCCGCCGGGATATAATAACTTCGTTCTCGATGTCATCACCGCGCATCCGCAGATGATGGAGCTGTTTCGCAAAGTACTCGGCGACCGATTCCTGCTCGACCATTGTCTCATGCTCAACCGCGGACCGGGCACAAAGGGGCGTCGTTGGCATGGCCATCCGTATTGGGATGGGAAGCATGAAGTTCAAGACGCTCTAAGCAATGGCAGTGCGGTTACGCCCGAGTTTCTTCAGCGCCAGTGTATTCGTACCCTGTGTTACCCGGGGGGCGCCTCTGCCGATGATGGAGGAGAATTTGCCGTTATTCCGGGTGCCCATCTCTATCGTGTTCCCTATAAATGGAATACCGAGCGACCCGATGAAGATGAAGACATGCGGGCTGGCTGGTTGAAAGGCAAGACACACCCCATCACCGGCGATCCGTTGGAAATCGTGCACCTGTCTCTACCGCCGGGAAGCATGGTTTCCTTTGTCCACCACATGCCGCACTATGTAAGCAGGCGTAACCCGGAAAGTGAGATGCGATGGGGTTTGTTGATGGCATTTCGTACTCCCGATCCCGATGCAGCCCCCGCCAAGTGGGCAAACGGCGTTCCGCCGCATTGGGCTGATCGCCTAGAGGCGGAAGGAAGACTTTCTGCCGGCGTGCGCCGTGTCTTTGAGGCGGACAATCCTATAGTCTGAAGAATCCTCTCAATCTTGCTTATACTGTATAATTGGGCTTATCACGTGTAATATGGTTTAACGATTAATCATTCAATCTCGGAATCAGTGAAAAGCAAAAGCCTTTTACTGGCAACTGGCCACTAGCCACTGACGACTGTTTTTGAAAGGAGAATCTCATGCGTAGGAAAGAGGTGTTGTATGCGGTGATAGGCGGTATCGTCGGAACAGTCCTGACAATGGCGGTGGGGGCATTGGCTCCGCTGGGGGCGCAAGACGAACCGAAAGACCTGAACGCAGGGAGGATTACCTGCAGGGAGTTGGACGTGCTTGATGCGAAGGGGAATCTCCGTGCGGGGTTAAACACTTCCGAATTCGGCGGGAGTGTGTTCGTGGTGGGAAAACTGGGCAAAGGAGCGGAGATGCACGTCACCAAATACGGAGGGGCGATGTTCGTGTGGGGCAAAGAGGCAAAAGGAGGGGCTGGCATGCACCTCGACGGATTCGGAGGGAAGGTGTACGTGGAGGGCAGAGGATTCAAAGAGGCGACGTTGAGCATCGACGAACTCGGCGGTAGGGTGTCCGTGGAGGGCAAAGAGAGCGACGAGCTCAAAAGGGCGGCGATGAGCATTAAGGGAGATGGAGGAGAGGTGAACGTGTGGGGAAAAGGGGCGGGGGCGAGGATGGGCGTCAATAAGGACGGTAACGGCGGTTTCTCCTCTTGGGACGAGAGCGGCAATCGTCTGGAGTGAGGCGGATTACATCATGGATGAATTGACAATCAGGCAGGCCAACGCGCTCGCTATCGGTGGCGATCAACCGAATGGATAATGAGGGCGATAGCATATCCGGTGCGATAGAGTTACTATTGCGAACCCCTATAGTAAATCCCTGCATTAGAGTTCCCATCGAGATCCACTAATCACTAGTCAGCAACGGAGCAGATAGATCAAGGGAGTGGATAACGACCGCGATAGAGATCCCACGGTGGTAGAAATCGACTAAACACTTACGGAGAATGGAAATGACATTCAAATTTGGTTATAGCACGTTACGTTGGCAGACGCCAGACCTTGAGCCGCTTCTCGTTCAATTAAAAGAAGCGGGCTGGGACGGATGGGAAATGCGTCAATCTGTTGACTGGGCGGGAACGCCTGGACGTGTCAGAAAAATCTGCGAAAACGTCGACCTCCCTGTTGTTGTGGTGACCGCGCAAGGCTTGCCAATCGACAAGGATTGGGCACAGATGGAACTCAACAAGCGTCGAATTGACTTCGCCGCGGAGGTCGGCGCCGATTGTTTCATGTTTATGGGTGCAGGGAAGCCAAAAGATAGTGACGCCGGTTATAATCACATCGCCGCTCTGGCGGAGGTATCGGAGGAGTGGGCGGAGTACGCCGCGCAATACGGACTGGAAGTCTGTTACCACATCCATACCAACACGACCGTCGATTCAATTGCAGACTGGGCGAAATATATGAGCCTGCTGAGAAAGTGCAAACTCTGTATTGATGTCTCGCACTCCGCGCTCTGGGGCTACGATCCCGTAGAGTCGATACGCCGCTACAAGGAGCAATTGATTTACGTCCATCTTCAAGATTATGTGAGTTTCTCGGGTGGAGATGGGAAGGACTATCAGGTGAACTGGGTGGATGTCGGCGGCGGTTCCTCGCTTGACTTCCCGGGTATTATGGAGACGCTGAAAAGTATCGGTTATGACCGTTGGATTACGGCTTGCCCCGGGCAGGTAGAAGACCGCACCGACGAGGAGCGGATGCACGTGAATCGAAATTATCTGCGGCAACTAGGATACTAGGTTCTGTTGACATTTTTCCGAGGCGAGACTGTAATTCGCCGAGAAATACCGCCGCAGGAGCGGAGCTAGGTGCGGTTGGAAAGGAATCTCTAATGTAGCAAGATCAATCGAGTGGATAGCGAGGAATCAACTGACCGAATAGGGAGGACGATAGCTAATCCTGATAGTAAATCCCGTGGGATAGAGTTCGCATAGAGATTCCCTAGAGGTTGGTTTGAATCTCACGTTCGATGGTTTTAGGATTACTACTACCGATAGACACTGACAATCAAGGCAATCACAAGAATCCCATAAATCACAGTTCAGACTATGTCAACTACCGACCACACAACACTATATTCTTAAAATATAAACCTAACCAATACTAGACGAAATCTCTTAACTTGATCCCTATAGGCTGACGAAACAAACCTCCCTCTATGCTATTGTTTGCCATTTCAAGCGCGGCTTTCTCATCCGCGAGCAGGCTCGGACATCGTTTTCTTCAATTCTCTAGTTAATTCGGCGAGATGGGTGTCGTTCTCCATGACCTGCTGTAAGTGCACCATTCGTCCTGGTCCCGCCGTTCTAATCATCGCTTCGCCGTGAATACGGTCAATCCAGAATCTGGCTTCGCTTCCAAGCATGTTTCGCAACTCGCCAAGTCGGTCCTCGGGATATCGACAGCAGAAATTCATGGTGTACATCCGACGTCGTCCAGAGCCGCCAAACGCGGCGTGCTTGAGGTTGTGGTTGAAAACCACAATGTCGCCGGGCGTTGTCTCAAGTGCGACGGCGGGTACCTCTTCTCCGCTCAATCCCCAAATTTTGCCACTATCGCGGATGTCTCGCTCAATATCGTCGGCGTACTGCTCGCCTACACGGTGGCTGCCGGGTATAAATCGGAGGGCGCCCGTATCACGTGTGAGAGGGTCAAGGTAGAAAGCAATTTTGATGCTCATGAGTCGGTTTCTATCGTAGCCGTCAGAGTGCCAGTGGCTGTCGCCGGCATAAAAGTTGCCGTCCCCGCCCGTATAGTTAAAGTCCTCGCCGCAAATACTGGCGGCAATGTCGTGGATTCGCGGGTCATCTAGGAAGGAACTGAGATACTCGCTCAGATCGGGAAACGGACAGATACACGAGCGCCTTACGCCGTCATGAGGTTTGCCGTGGTGTCCACCGTTATGTTCTTTCCAAACGGTTTCAAATTCATCAATTATTCTGCCGATGCAGTCAGCCAACAGCCCCGGATAATACAGATATCCGAATGTGTCGAAAACTGCCAACTGTTGAGGGGTGAGTTGGGTCGAATTCATGGGTACTCCTTACGATTTTGGGACAGCGAAAGAGAGGATTCTATCGCACCGGGATGCCGCACAGGCGTTTCATGCGGTTATCCATTGAACGCACCTGATCCGGATGAAAAGCGCTGCTTCGATCCTCAACCGGCTCATCAACTTCACACTGCACGAAGTGCGCAAATAAAACTCTTCGCGGCATGTCAAGGACGTTCTCGGAGCGATCATGCACCATATACGCGTGAAAAAACACCGCGCTTCCCGCAGGCACACACATCGCCTTTCGTTCCTGCAGACCGTCCATATTTTTGAATTCCTGCGCCAAGGCGCGCTCCCGGAGTTCGGGATCTTCGAGGCACATCCGGACAAAGCGATGGCTGCCGGGACGTAATATGAAGGCGCCTCCGCCAGGTTCGACGGTACTGAAGTGCAATACACAGTTGACGAAATTCTCATCTCCCGGCTCGGGGGGAGTATGCGGCCAATCCACATGATCGCTGGTTCCAAACTGCTCTGCCCCCGGCGGGCTCTTGTATGTCACTGCCGGGCATGAGGTGTGACAGATCCGTACTGGGCCGTCCAGCAACATCTCGGCTGCCTCAATCAAGCGAGGATGTCCCGCCAGATTGGACAGACGCGGCTCGCAGTGTTCTCCTCTAAGCGCCTTGCGACCGTTCATGTCAATGCCAGTGCCGCACACGTATGGTGGCTGCGCATCCGGAGGTAGCAACCGATCAATTACGGCAACGGCTTCATAGATTTCCTCCTCCGAGAGAATGCCGTTCACAATGAAATAGCCTTCACGTTCAAATTGATCTCGGTCAATTTGGTCCGCGATTGGTGTGCCTTTAGATCCGTATGAAAGCGATGCCAACGCAGAGGGACTGTACATCTTCGTAGATTCCTTTGGCTATGGGAAGTCGGATAGAATGGGACTGGCGTTATGCGGAAGATCGTCAGAGATTCAGTTTTTTTATGATCGTGGAAACCATTTCGACTGGCGTTTGTGTTATGTCCACTTCAATCGCGTCTTCAGGTTCTTCCAGTGTTAAGAATTGGCTTTCCAATAACGAATCTCCCATGAAGTGCCCCTTTCTGTCATTAAGTCTTTTCTTGATCTGCTCGAAATCACCCTTCAGATGGACCAAGGACACATCCTCTGCGTCCGTCATCAAGTATCTCCGATAGGATTGCTTGAGAGCGGAACATGCGATTATCCCGTTTTTCCCTTCTTCCCGTAATCGCGCAACAATGTTGCGCAGCGTACTCAGCCACGCTTGTCTGTCTTCGTCTGTCAGCGGGATTCCCGCCGCCATCTTCTCGACGTTAGAGGGATCGTGAAAGTCATCTCCGTCAAAGAAATCCCACTGCAACTCTTTTGACAACAGAGCGCCTATCGTGGTTTTTCCGGTTCCGGACACTCCCATCAAGACGATTATCATAGACGTTATATCGCTGACGTTTGCGCAAGGGTTAAGTTAAAGAACTCAGTGAAAATCTCACGCTAGATGTGCTGCCGAGTGAACAGACTTCACAATCAATCGGACGACACAACCTAGATTGGGATTCTAGCATAGAATAGTGTCACTCGCAACAAAAAGGCTGTCCGACTGCCCTACAGGGGAAACGCATCTGATTCTACGGATTAAGAGTTCTCATAGAGCACGTGTTTTGGGTAGGAGGGAATTCCGATTCCCGACTGGAAAATCTCGATCGTATTGGGATCCTTATCCCATTCCTTCTCCAGTCGTTTGATCTGTTCGGTCGCTTGGTACCTTACTCAGGCGTGACTGCCCTGAATTGCTCCGGCAATTCGCTTGACAAGTTCGAGCGTCCCCGGTATCATGAACCTTGAAGTTTAGGCAAATTCGAGTGTGATCTAGCATTCGGATACTAACCGGGACATATTGGGAAATTAAATTGTCAATCACATAGTAAAGTCTTATGCTTGAAAACACCCACGCTCACGACGTAGATGTTGACTTCTTTGACCAAAACGGTTATCTGATTGTGCGCAACGTGCTAGACGATGAATCCATTGCTACTCTGATTGAAGCGGGAGATGGATTGATTAATAGCGACTTGACCGAAAAGAGGCAGCAGTTGGGAGAATTGTATGATGGATTTCGGAATGTCATTACTTTGGACGACACATTCGTTTCGTTAATCGGTCACCACAAAATTTTGCCGGTAGTGGTACGGTTGCTCGGCGCCAATCTACATATAATGACATCTCACCTCATCTATAAACATCCCGATCCGGAAGGGCTACCAAACTCACATCGCCATCCGGGCTGGCATCGAGATTATCTTCGGGCAACCAGGGACTTGGGGAATGCGGCAATTCCGCGCCTTCTCGTAAAGTGCGCCTACTATCTGACCGATTTAACATTCCCGAACCGCGGTGCAACCATGATCGCTCCCGGTAGCAATCATCTAATCGGGCGACCTGATATTCCTGACGGGTGTGCGGATCCCCTCAATGCGGTCGAACCCAGCCTGACGCCGGGTGATTGTTTGATTTTCGAAAACCGAACCTTCCACGCGGGAGGGTTGCACAGGGGCACGGATATTAGAAAAGCTGTCATGATCGGGTACGGATATCGCTGGGTGGTTCCCATGGACTATGTTACTCAGTCGGTAGATTTCTTGGCAAGACTCACCCCTCTGCAGCGTTATCTATTGGGAGGAGAAATTGAAGATTCCGTGGAATATCGGTCCGAAGGCGGACGAAACCCGCTCAAGGAGTGGTGCGAGGAACTCGGTATTCCCGACACGCGGCCCCCTCAACCTCAACGGCTCTGATGGTCAACCTCCCAAGCGTATACCTGTTTGATTCAATTACAAACAACTTTCTAGGAAGAGTTTCGCATACATGCGTTGTCGTGTGCAAAAATCAATCTTCGCTGCTATCAAACGCGGCGAAAAATTAAGAACAACAGTTTGACTCGACACTGTCGCCGCATCACTCCAAATCTTCCTTCTCCCCTTCTCCTGTCCTACACCATCCAACCGACATTCCGTACTACACCCAATCTTGACTCGGACAACAGACATCAATCCGTCAGCAACTTCCCCTATGTTCAATGAGTCTCCCAAGCCCACGCTTTCAAGTGTTTATGGTCACGTTGCGCGACGTAGTGAAAATCTTGAACGGGTAGTTTCATCACGAGAGGAATGGGCGTGTCTTTCGTAGTCATGACAAGAAACAAACCCCCAATTCCATACACAAAACTGCGTGACGGAATTACCAGATAGTGTTAAATCGTCGGCATCACATTGCCGCCGCAGACCGGAATATACGCGCCGGTGATGTAGCTAGCCAGGTCAGACGCGAGAAAAAGCACAGCGTTTGCAATCTCTTGGGCTGTGCCTCGGCGCTGAAGCGGCACTTTTTCTTTATATCCTTGGTCGGACGCACTAGCGGGGCTTTTGTCGCTAATCGTCCAACCCGGAGCCACCTGATTTACAGTAACGCCGTGGGCTCCCACCTCTTTGGCTAAGACACGTAAGACACCGTCCATTCCGCGCTTTCCCGCCGTGTAGGCACTTTGGCTTACAAAGTTCTGCATCGCGCATTCGGTATTGATGCCGATCACGCGCCCCCACCCGGAATCAATCATCGCGGGAACGAAAGCTTTGGTCATGTACACATTGTGCAGCACGCACGACTGGAACTGGCTTTCATAGTCTTCTGCGGGTTGATCCAGTACCGAAACCCATTTGTACTGAATGACGGCGTTATTTACGATGATGTTCGCTGCTCCCAGCGTGGACGCAACGGCATCGCGCATGCTGAATATCGAATCCGCATCGGTGACATCCGCCTGCGCAACCATCCCCCGCACGCCCAATTCTTGAACTTCCGCCAACAATCGTCCCGCCATGACTTCATTTTGATGATAGCAGATGGCAATATCTGCGCCAGCTTGGGCAAGGGTCTTGACCATCACGCGACCCAGAGCCCCCGAACCACCTGTAATTACCGCAACTCTATTGGAAAGATTAATCTCAATCATATTTCATGTCACCAATTTTTGAATGTATACGTGGGTTCACCTGTCAACAACCCCATGATCCCCCACATGGTTCCTGGAACAAAGTCGCCCAAAATAAATCCAAGGAATAGAGGCAGAGACTTTCGATACGCCCTGATGCCACCGTACTTAAGGAGTGGCGCCTTGATCAACCAGCTTACCAAAAAGGGAAACCACAAGTGTGCGAAGAACTGATACCCCGCCAGAGGATATGCGATCGGGTGTAGCGGCCACCAGAGAAACCGCAGTCGCAATACAGTACCCCCCAGGACGAAAATACAACCGAATGCAGTTGATATCAGGGAGGCGCCGTCTGCGCCAACCGGTTGCTTAAGCAATCTCTCGATCACATTGTACGCAAGATTTCCGCGCCAGGATCCTGGGCCGCCCCACTTGTAGCTAAGATCCAGAAATGCCCAGAACGTCACGATGACGGACACAAACGTTGCAAGAAGACAAACTTTCCAAAGATTGCGTGTGTTGAGTCCGGATTGATCCGCCAGCTTGAAACTCTCCATATAGGCTGGCATGGGCTGACTCTGAAACCCTTTGGTATGCGTCCAATGCGGTGCCGACGTGACAAGTGTCTGCACCGGTATTCTACGACTGCCTACTATTGATACAATGAGCTGAAATGGACCGAAATGGGGAATGCCATGAGCCGGTGGTCCCAACTCCGCGCGCATCCGCGTAAACGCGAAAAGAATTAGAAAGTAAATCAAAAAGAACACCAGCGCAAACGATACCGACATTCCCGAACAATAACAGAATCCAACCAAAAAGGCCATTCCCAGAACAGCGCCGAGTGCGGCAGTTCTGTAACGCATCGGTTCCGTAGAGTCATCCGTGCCCCGGCGGGAACCGACAATGACTTGCATAACCGTCCGAAGATGCTTTCTCGCCAGCCAAAGCGCAATCACAAGAATTCCCAAATAGGCACCGAGCATCTGCTGGCTGACAAAAGGGTACTGCGGTACATTTACCCCGACAGCGCTGCCCCATACAAACTCAAATTTCCATACTAGGAAAAACACCCAGCAGGAAAAGAGAAGATCGAGCGGCACCGCAAACGCAAGTCCAATTGCAAAGGGGTTCACGTGAACCGGCATCCCCCGCAGCGACCTAAGTGCGGTCCATGGGCGCTCTACAAAGTGTTGGTCCAAATCGTAGGAAACGGGGATACTCGGGATCACCGGGAACAGAACGCTGAACCCGTTAAGCAGACAGATGCCGGCGGCAGAACCGAAGCCGATCCAAAACAACCCGTTCTTAAAAAGGCTTTCCGCCTCGCTTGTTCGGGTCATTTCGAAAGGTAGGTGGACCAGTGGATAAGTCAGCTTTTCACGTACAATCCACTGCTTGCGCATGATGATGTCGGCGCAGATCATCACGTACGATTGCACCATCAAGAACAGCGTCCACCACAACATCGGCTGAAACCAGCCTAGGATATGCCTTGACGTGTAGAATGACGACTGTCCAGTGAAATAACCATCCAAGACATACACTTCCGGCTCGAGCCAATCGGGGACATATCCGCGAAACAGAGTTGCCCATTCGTTTTCAGGCGTGGCGAACCAATGGGCATTTCCCAATGTGCCCATGATGCTGTGAGTGAAGTCATGTCCACTCACGGGAACAGCCACCATCAATATGCTGTAGACCGTAAGTAGCTCGCCTTGATGCAGCGCCATACTCGGAAAGTATCGGCGGAACGGCTGATTGACTACGACGAGAAGGAAGAGGCAGAAAACAGCGTTAAAGGCTATAGTTAGTGTAGTAGGATCTTGGATGTCCCAAACGGTTTCCCACTGCACTACGAGGTAGACGTTGACGGGGATAAACGCGATGCCAATCAATACGGCACGAAGCGTGACACCACGTTGGTTGCCCGGTTCACCCAGCATCCGGTTTCTCCATAAGACATTAGAAACGTAGCGCACGGAATTCGCAGTGTCCGCTAACGAACGTATTCAATTGGTCCGGGGAAGGCGCTTGAATAAGCGGGTTACCGGTGACGGTGATATGCAAGCAACTTATCGAAAAGTGTAACCCTGCGATGTGATGGTATTCGTAGAGGATGGCTAAATGTTTCAGTACATGTGGACATCACGGCGAGTGTATTTGGCGGTAGGAATCAGAACTGTTGCTTCCGAGTTAAGGTTTGTATGCAATCCGCGTACGTGAGTTTTGATACGGTGCATACAAACGTTAACTCATGCAACGTGCTGACCGTGGCCCACACGAACCTTACAGGTACAAATACCGCGTTGTGGAATCTCACGGTATACGAAACATAATCTTAAAACCTGTCGGCATCAAGGATTGCTGTTAAAAGCCGGCCTTAATTTCGCCCCATGTCGAACTGAGTTTTCCAGCAGGGTCAACAGAAGTGATTCCGAGAGAAGCGTTCATGTTCTGCTCGACTTCATTCGCCGTTAACGCTCGGTCATAGATAGCGACTTCATCGATGACACCGACAAAGTGTCTCTCTTCGGCGTGAGGATCCCATCCAATCCGCAGCATCAGATCGTTGTTGGTGTAGCCGCCCGGATTAGCCAGTGTACCATCAAGCTTACCGTTGACGTATATTTTTTGGTCTTGTCCGTCAAAGGTGCCAGCCAGGAATACCCACACGTCGTCTATGAGTGCAATCGAGTCCGATTGCAACTTTGCCCAGTTTCTCTCGGGCGTAGCTTCCAACGACCTAACTTCAAAGTCCACCGTTCCAGCAGTCCATTCTCTCAGAAGCAGCGGTGTGTTGTCCGTGCCTCCGGTGCCTTTTTCAACAATTCCACCGCGCTCGGTCTCTCCGGGACCGGTGCGAAGCACCCAAGTCGTAACCGAGACTTCGCCCGTCGTTAAATCCAGAGTGTCGCTATCGGGAATATCAATATGATTGTCGCCCGTAAATTCCAGGGCCTCTCCATACTTCCCTTCGACTTCCTCGGGATCCTCTATTAACGTGCCGTGGTTGTCACCCCAAAGGTCGCTCACCTTGTCGCCCCTAATAGAATCCTCGTTGAAAGACCAGTAACTAACCAACCCTTCTCGGACGATCTGGGCTTCGGACAAACCCACTACTGATGCCAACAGAAACGCTGCGATAAAGATTTTGGTAAACGTGCTAAACATTTCTTTCTCCTTTGTAATTTTCGGAAGGATAATTCACTTTCTGCATTAACGAAGTATTCAGTTAACTAGAATCGTTCATTTGACTTAGAACGGAATCATTGCAAATCCGTTTGAGTTGTACTCAGCATCGGTTAATTTGGCGCATTTGTGGGTCGAAGGTTTGTAGAAGCGATCTCCGAATCGCGACGGTCGGGAATCGGAATTCCCTCCTACCATTTGCAAAACTCACGCTCCATTTCGTAACTCTTAAAAAACGCAACTTCCAACAGCATAAAGTATATCCTTTCTTGGATCTCCAATGTAACTGAGTCGACCACCTCCCTGTGTAATAGGCATCTTAAGCGCATACTGCGAATTAAACAAAACTATACCCAATTCCGTTATTGGCCCAGCTTCAAGTTTGCCCACGTGGTGGCGAGTTTATCGACCGGCTCAACCGCCAACGGTACGACGGACACCAATATGTCATCTATCTGCCAACCGCCTTGACTGCCGCGCGCATTGGGCTTCGTACACATCATCACGGAATCGACATTTGTGCCTTTATTCTGAACCGGAATGTTAAATCCCACTCGGCTTCCGTTGAGATGGACTTCGTAGGTATCGTTACTCAATCTGTCCAGCACCAAGCGTACGCTGTGCCAATTGCCCTGCTTTGCCGGCGTGCCCGTTAATTCATCATCTATACCTAGATTGCCAGCGTTCAGGGCTACAGTGGCGCCGCGCAATGCCACCAAACCGTCCATCCAACCTAGTCCTACCAAGAAACTCTGATCGTCCTTGCTTCTATCAATCCGGTATCTAAACTCCAATTGCACGGCGCCAGCCAGACGATCCGCCGGCAGCTCCTTGGTGAACGGCATTCTGAACTGCCAATTGAGCGCTCCAAACGCATTCAAGAATCCTTTAGTGACTCCGTAACCGCTTCCCGCATCAGCGTCGAGGACATCCCACGTGTCCTTTTTTTCCTTTCCCTCGAAGTCCTCTCGTAAAAGTACGTTTGGCTCATCCTCATCCTGTGCCACACTAATCGAATACGGCAGCAAAATTAGGCCTGTCACTATTACGCCGCATAGAACTAGGTTCCTCATAGATGACCTCCCCCTCGCGGTCTACGGTCTTAGATTCCGAAGGTAAACGATTTACCAGTCTTGAGATCTTCGTAGATACACTAGTAACACATTCTACCTTTCGGCTCAAGGATTGTCAACAGAAATCTTGCGCAGTTTGCCTAAAACGCCTCTATCAGGCTACCCAAATCTCTGTCCCTTCTCAATCTATTACCTTGTCCTGACATCCGTGTTTGAACAATAATAGTTAGGTCCATTATCGAGTTTTCTATGGTATAATTACTAAGCACTGAATTCTTCACCAATCAAAATGGGTGCAATTGGTCGGCGTGAAACGAAAAACTGAAAAAATTCGGGGAGTTTTCACCGAAATAAGGGGATGAAAGATAATGACAGAAACGAATAATAATCTTAGTGATTTGAAATGGCATGCCCTCGCCGATGACGAGATACACAAATTTGACGAAGAGGGCTATCTAATCGTGCGCGGGGTATTGGATTCCCCCACTATCGGCAAACTGATAGAAGTTGGAGATCGACTAATGGCAAGCGTTAGACGCGAAAACCGGCAAGTCAGTCACAGTGAACTGTACGACAGTTTCCGAAATTGTGTCGCAATTGATGACATCTTCATCCCCTTGCTGACGAATGAGAAAATCCTCTCAATTGTTGTTCAACTGCTTGGCGCTCATCTGCAGTTGATGACGTCGCATCTTATCTATAAACACCCCGATCCACACGGTACGTCAAAGAACGCTAGATCCCCCGGTTGGCACCGCGACTACGGAAGTGCCACCAAGGTACTCGGAAACGGCGTCCCTCGGATTTTGTTGAAATGCGGATACTACTTGACTGATCTTAGTGAGCCAAACTCCGGTGCTACGTTAGTCGCGCCCGGCAGCAATCAGCTTGTCGAACGGATTAAAATACCGGAAGGACAGACCGATCCGACCAATTTTGTCGAGCCTAGTCTGAAACCGGGGGATTGTCTGCTCTTTGAAAATCGAACGTGGCACGCGGGAGCGGCAAACCTGACCACGCGAATTCGAAAAGGCATTATGATCGGATATGGTTACCGCTGGGTGATGCCGATGGACTATCGTACTCAATCGCCGGATGTACTGGACAAGCTTAGTCCTCTTGGCCGGTACCTTGTTGGCGATCCGTATCAGAAAACGGCGGAGTACCGTCCGGGCGGGGGCGAAAGCCCGCTTGCGGATTGGTGTGAACGACACGGTGTACCTGCTGTGAGACCTGTTTCCTAGGCTTAGTCGAGTCTCTATAAATGAATTTTCTCCGAGATAATGACAACTTGAGATAACGAAATTACGTCAAAGGAAAATAATGGAACGTTTAACTATTCCAGGAGTAGCGAAACCAATCTCACGCATTGTGATCGGGACTTTGGTGTTTTCTCCGCGCAATGAGATGACGGATGAAGAGCTATTGGATGGTTTTTTCGCGGCGGGCGGGAATGCGATAGATACAGCGCACGCCTATGGGGGCGGGGACAGCGAACGGGTAGTTTGCGCCTGGATGAACACACATAGCAACCGAGAAGAAGTATTTCTAATCGACAAAGGTGCCCATCACACACCGAAAGTGCCGCGCCCGAGACTCAATCCCCAAGAAATAAAGTGCGATTTGGACGAGAGCCTTGATCGGTTACACACGGATTATATTGATCTATATCTGCTTCATCGTGACGATCCCCAAATTCCGGTAGCTACGATTATCGATTATCTAAATCAGGAGATTGAGTCGGGAAGAATTCTTGCTTTTGGTGCATCTAACTGGACACATCTGCGTATTCAAGAGGCAAATGAGTATGCCGCCAAAAACGGATTGATCGGATTTGCGGTCAGCAGTTCAAACTTGAGTCTTGCCGTTCCGATGGAGGCGATGTGGCCGGGAGTTCTGTCTGTCTCCGAGGAAGCCCAGTGTTGGCATCTGAAAAATCAAATTCCACTGATGTCTTGGTCTTCACAGGCGAGAGGATTCTTCAGCGGGCAATTTACTCCCGAAAACCGGGATGATGAGAATATGGTGCGGGTCTACTACAATCGAGACAATTTTGAAAGGCTCAAACGCGCTCAGGAATTGGGCAGCAAGAAGGGATTTACCGCCATCCAAATTGCGCTGGCTTATGTCATGCATCAGCCATATCCGACTTTTCCGATTGTAGGACCGTGCACGCTTGATGAGCTAGACTCATCCCTTGGGGCGCTCAAGATTGAATTGTCCAGTGACGAAATGCGCTGGCTAAACCTTGAAGACTGAAAGACAATTAGGGTTTTGGCGTTTTAATTCATAAGTACACGCCTTATCCGTCTCCGATATTATGCTCATACATCCAAAATGTCCAATGCCGAGAGGTATCATTAGTAACTGTTTCAGGCTATGATAGCGAAAACCTGTACTGTCTAGCGCCGATTTTTTTTGTGGTGGATATCTAAATATCGCTCCGCTGTAGTGTAAGACGTGCCGATGGAATCAGATGCGAATACTCTCTCGCGAGGCTTTAGGGCTTGTGAATCCGTTCGCGGAGAGAATATAATACGCATAGTATTCGCAATGGATGATTGGACTCTCTGGACCCTAACTGTTATTCTTTCCAATGCATCTCATTTACAAGGAGTTTCATCATGAACATCGAAAATAGAGCAATTCGCGAATTCCGATCCAAAATGGCGGCTTTGTTAATCCTGAGGAAAGTGCTTCTTGCGGCAACTGTGTGGGGCCTCCTTTGGGGAACGGTTGTCATTGTGTTGCGTGCCGCCGTGGGAATGCCTCGATCAACGCTGCTCGTAGGCGGAATCGTGCTGATTCTTGGCATAGGCTGGGCCGTCGTATCAGCGCTACGCCAGCTTCCGGGACGAACTGCCGTGCGAGCAAGCCTAGACAAACATAGTGCTTCCGGCGGGTTGATGATGGCGGCGGAAACCACGGATTTGGGCAACTGGAAGAACCTGTTATTGCCCGCTCGCATACCTCGTTTGCGTTGGCGTGGAAGAGTCTCTTGGGCGCGTTTTGCAGGCGCGGTTTCATTCGTCTGCATCAGTTTTCTCATTCCGGAGCGGTTTGTTGAAATCTCTAGGGCGCAACCGCTCGACATTCGGGAAGAAGTAAACCATTTGGCGGCAGGCATTGATGTTCTTAAGGAAGAGGAGATCATTGAGTTAACTCAAGCTGAAACATTGGAAGAAAAACTCGCAGAGATTCAAGCGGAGGCATCAGGCGAAGATCCCGTCAAAACTTGGGAAGCACTAGACCATTTGACAAATCTCCTTTCTCAAGAATCAAGGGAAACTGCCGAAGATGCGTTAGCTGCGACCGAGCGCTTAACCGAAGCGGAAACCCTTGCCGAAGCACTCATCAATGAAGGCTCTGAAATGGAGAAAGGGCTGTTGGCGGAATCTATGACGGCACTGTCCGGATTGGTTCAGGAAGCCGCCAAAGAGGACGAGTTGCTAGCATCACAGCTTCCAGAATTGGAAGGCGACCTGAGTTCATTAAGCCCTGAACAACTCAAGGCGATTTCTGACGCGCTTCGTCTCTCCAAGGGCGAAATATCTGACAAGTTGGCAAATCTGAACAAGGTCAATTTGATTGGGTTGGATACTCTGAACACCTGCGAGAAGCTAGGGCAATGTAACAGCGAAGGACTCGCAGCTTTTCTTGCCGAGAACTCGGATAAGATGGCAGTGAAAGAATGTGTCGGTTTGTGGTGTCGGAACGCGCTCGGCGGAATTAACCGCGGACCGGGTCATGTGCCCATGACTTGGAGCGAGAGTACCTCTGCAGATGGCGCGAAGTTCAAAACGGAAGTGCTTCCACTCTCCAACATCGCATCTTTCGAGGACAGCGAAGTAATTGGGCTTAGTACAGCGGCGCCAACGGTTGAGAAATCTGGTGTCGCACCTCGGTCAGGTGGTCTCCACGGCGCAACGGCTGGCGGCGGCTCCTCCTCTACTCATACCGTTCTGCCTCGTCATAAGGGCGCAGTCAAGCGGTATTTTGAAAGACCGTAATGATTTTCATAATTGGTTCTAGAGCGATGAATTCGGATGCGCTTTGAAATCATTAAGAGCCGTAGGGAATAACGATCGTTATTCTCAACAGAGGCCTCGCAACATGGAATGAGCGCCAAGATTGTCATCGTTAGTTTTTTGCGTTGAATCCTAGTCTATAAATCAAACGACTTTTGGACGAAAGATCATGAGAAAAACAGAATTTGCGCTTTGTATTGAAGACTCGGATTGCGGCGACCTCGAACAGAGAAAACTCTACCAAGTGTTGCCTGACGATGATGCATCTCAAGAGGGATATCTGAGAGTTATAGACGAATCCGGAGAGGACTACCTATATCCCGAATCTTGTTTCATTTTCATTGAATTGCCTACACGTGCACAGGAAGTGTTAGCAACGGCAACTTGAGTTCATACTCGCCCAACTGCGCGAAAAACACTGTCTTATGATGAATTCAAATCACCTACACTTGCACGAAGAGATTGCGCTCTTAATGCTCGACAATGAAAAAGGCGCACTTGTGGCGAACCAGCCCGAGTGCTTGATTTCTGGTGGGCTATTGGCGGAACTCCTGCTGGACCGCCACATCTCTGTCGTGAACGCGCGAAGGAAATTGATTGAAACCGATAGCGCGCACCGTGCCAGCGACCCAATCGCCGACGAGTGTCTTCAAATGGTTAGATTGGCAAAAAAGCCTGCATCGTTAAAGGATTGGGTTTCGCGAATTTCGAGAGTCAAACGCCTGCGTCATAAAGTCGCCCAACAGTTATGTAATCGCGGCGTTCTTCGGGCGGTTGACGACACTGTACTATTTGTCTTTCCACGAAGGAGATATCCGCAAATAGATTCCTCGCCAGAAAACGAGATTCTGGAACGATTGCGTGATGCGATATTTCGAGATGAAAATTTGCTTCACCCACGAACAGTTATCCTCATCTCATTAGCGAACGGGGTTGGCCTGTTGGACAAATTATTTGGACACAAGGAAATTAGAGCCCGCAAAAAACGAATCGAACAAATAGTCGATGGGGAGATAACGGGGACAGCAACAAAAGAGGTGATTGAGGCCTGTCAAGCGGCGGCGATGATGGCGGCGATTATGCCCGCTTTGGTCGCCACTACGAGTACCGGGAATTAGTTAGCTTTAATCACTGAAAACCGTTTTCCACGCCTTCACAACTGGCGATTACAGCACTCAAATTTGGTTTGTGTCGCCAAGCCTTATCGGTCACACCTAGTCTATCATGGAAAAAAACGATCAACACGAGACGCTTCTTCAGCCTGATGAACTCCAACCCGCAGTTGAACTCACGTTGAAGGTACAGGCCGAATTGGACCGCATCCTCATCGGCAGATCCGAGCTACACCGCATGGTGCTCGTAGGGATCCTAAGTCAGGGACACATTCTGCTTGAAGGCGTACCGGGCGTGGGCAAAACCGCTCTTGTGAAAGCGCTCGGACAACTGCTTAATCTCGACTTTAATCGAGTGCAGTTTACCCCCGATTTGATGCCCGGTGACATCGTGGGCACACATATCCTACAGCAGACTCCGGAAGGGGAACGGGAAATGACCTTCCAACCGGGTCCGGTGTTCACCAACATTCTGTTAGCGGATGAAATTAACCGTGCTTCCCCAAAGACACAATCCGCGCTACTTGAAGCCATGCAAGAACGCTCCGTGACCCTCCTCGGAAACACTCGCGCCCTTCCCGACCCCTTTTTTGTTCTCGCTTCCCAAAACCCAATCGAATTGGAGGGAACATACCCGCTCCCGGAGGCACAATTGGATCGGTTTATGTTCAAATTGATTGTCCCCAACGCCGATGTGGACGTGCTTGACGACATCATCTCGACACGCCGCCGCGGCGAACCGCCTACGCCCACATGGTCTGTCAGCGCGGAGCAACTCCGTCGCCTATTCGATGTGATGGACAAGATTTACCTACCCAAGCCGGTGTCGCGCTACATTTCTCGCTTGGCAGCATCGACGCATCCTAATGCACCGGAGGCTACCGAGGAGGTCAAAAAATATGTGGCATACGCTGCGTCGCCGCGGGCGGCGATAGCGATAGCGGAGGCGTCACGTGCATCGGCATTGCTTTCCGGTCGCCCTACCGCGGGATTTGAGGATGTGAACACAGTTGCGTCGTCCGTGTTGAACCATCGAGTCATTCTTAATTACCAAGCTCGTTTTGATGGTGTGGATACGTTTTCGTTAGTCGATGGCATACTAACCGCCCTTGACGAAGCAGACCTCAATCTGCCTGATGACCTTGAGGTACATTCGGCAGCATGACATCTGCGTTGTTGCATTCGGATTCCGCAGTTCTTTTTCGGATTGAAGGATTTGCCAAACCGATTTGACCGCACGCGGGCGCCATTGCCTCGATTCCGGGCACTCTATTTCTTCATGCAAAACCCTCACTAATCTGGCCGGAATTGCAATGACATATCGTGGTTCAGGAGGCAAAACATGCGTACCGATCTGATCCGCTCTATCTCCTTTGTGATTGCGATTTCGTTGTGTCATTCTGCTACTAACGGCTACGCGACGACGCGAATTGGCGACATCACTATTACGCCCGGGATCAGCCCAAGCGGTGGCAGCGACCACGGATATGCGGAATACAGGATTTCGGTTTTGAACCACTCGCCTGACAAGATGCGCTTGGTAACCCTTAAATTGCCGGATTCGAGTTTTAACATTGGCCCAAACCGTATCCGTGACATCACGCGCTCGGTCGTCGTCGGTCCAGGCTCCACGGCTCACGTTTCTCTGTTCCAGCCTCCTGTGCCCTTGCACGGAAATGACTTGGCAGTTGCTATTGATGGCAGACTTCAAAGAGAAGCCGTTCCACTATCACTCGGCAACCACGCCCCCGATACATCGCACTCGTTTGCTAGCCATTTTGTGCTTGGTGCTATGGGCTCTATATCACTTCCGTTGTCTTTGCAGGTTTTGGTGAGTCGAAACGTTAACACCTCCGAGTTTCACACGCACGTTGAAACACTAGTTAAATCTATTCCTACCATGAGCGGTTTCAGCGCTCTCACTTCCACGAGTCGATCTGGCGTCACTAGTAGCAGTAGTTCAAGGTCGACTGGTTCAGCCTCCTATGAACTCATCGATTTGGGATTTCCCGTGTCAGCGTGGAGTACAGATTGGCTCGGTTTTTCCCGTTACGATGGTGTCGTCGTCACTAGCGAGGACGTCCGGAAAATGCCGTCGGATGTTCAATCCGCCCTGTGGGAATACGTAGAGTGCGGCGGTGCGCTTCTTGTATTGGGTGGAAACAATCTTCCCGACAACTGGACATCAAGAGTTGAGATGTCGGATAAGTCCGTCAGTATGTCCGCTAACCGCGTCGGTTTCGGTGAATTTTTTGTCAGCGCGGAAATGGATACAGCTAGTTTGAATCAGACGCAGTGGCGGCAGATTGTACATTCTTGGGTGAAAACCGCAACCCCTTGGCAATCCCAACTCTCAGTTTCGGAAGCCAATAATCGGTTTCCGGTGGTGGACGATTTCGGCATACCGGTACGAGGGCTGTTCCTGCTGATGCTCGTCTTCGCGATCGTGATTGGGCCGATGAACCTTATTTTCCTCTCGCGGAAAAGGCGTCGCATCTGGATGTTGTGGACAGTCCCGGTCATTTCGCTGACGACCTGTTTAGCAGTGTTCCTCTATGCAACATTCGCCGAAGGGTGGAATCGATATATCCGATCAGAGGGTTTAACGATTCTCGACCAAAGGTTCAACCGCGCCACAAGCATAGGTGTGACAGCTTTTTATTCGGCTTTAACGCCCGGCGACGGATTGCACTTTGGCTATGAGACTGAACTTACATCCCAAACCTTCGCCGCTACACCCCTCCCCCGCACCGTTGACTGGACGCAAGACCAACACCTGGCACGTGGATGGATCGCTGCACGGGTGCCGGCACATTTCAAAGTACGGAAGACTGAGATGCGGCGTGAGCGCATCACTGTCAGAATAGAGGAGGACTCGCGCTTGGGCATCGTCAATGGCCTCGGCGCCGACATTGACCAGTTTTGGCTGGCGGACAAAGAAGGCACGGTGTATTCCGGATCGAAAATCCAGGCGGGATCCGAGGCGGAATTGACGATTCAGAACGACTTGCAACTCCATGACTTGAGCGGGGTTGGCGAGATGTTCGATTTGTCGCTATGGGATCCAGCCGTCAATGCGGAGTTGGATAAGGGCAACATTTCGCAGATATTAAGAGATGAAATGATAGCGCACGGCGCGACACTATCTGATGATGTTGCCGTATCGGTTCTAAATCCCGGCCGTGAATGGCAACTTACCGATAGAGTTTCAAAGCACAGTTATACGATTAATACGAACTCTCCTATGGACGGATTAAAAATCCATTCCGAGATCGGCGGTTTACGCGGGATATTTGCGTCGGAAAATTGGATAGGGAGGATTGAACGCCTCAAATCGACACCCGAAGAGTTTCTCAGTCCGGGATGCTACATAGCGACCTTAAACGCCTCGCCGTTTATCGAAAACGGACTTCGAAAGACGACAAAGCGAAACTTCAGCTCTATCGTATACGGTATACTAAGCGAGGATTAATTACAGCATCAATGCAGAATGGCACGGCTATATAGAACACCGCGCGTCACTCACAATGAGTTTCAAATTTTCACCCCGCTCTATTGAGACCCAAATGTATTCTATGAAGTATTTCTCGCTACCGGTTCAAACTGTGGTTGTCTCTCCTTATCGTAACGAAAGAGAAATCTGGCATTTTTGAATCAATAAATCCATCCAATGGTATGCAAGTTAATATTATAAACCTTATCAAAGACTTCGGTACGACGCGTGCAGTTGACGACATCTCCTTCACCTTTTCGTCAGGCCAAATCTTTGGCTTTGTTGGGCCCAACGGCGCAGGTAAAACGACGACGATGAGAATCCTGGCAACCCTTGATGAACCGACAAGCGGAAACGCGACGATTGACGGTGTCTCGATTGTAGAATCGCCCGAAATGGCACGCCAGCTAATTGGATACATGCCCGACTCTCTTCCTACGCACCGCGATATGTCTGTGCATGACTACCTGGACTTCTTCGCACGCGCATACGGGCTGGTTGGACAACAACGCCGGCAAGTCGTCGGTAGCGTTGAAAACTTCACAAATCTTACCGGAATTCGGGGAAAAACCCTGCATGCGCTCTCTAAGGGAATGAAACAGCGAGTTAGCCTTGCTAGGGCGCTGCTCCACGATCCGCCAGTATTAGTAATGGACGAACCTGCCGCCGGACTGGATCCACGCGCACGAGTCGAACTGCGGGAATTACTTAGGGTTCTCTCCGAACAAGGAAAAGCAATCTTAATTAGCTCGCATATTCTTACCGAACTCTCGGAGATTTGCGATGGGGCGGTGATTATTGAACAGGGAAAAATTGTCTCCGCGGGGACATTGGAAGAGATTACCCCAATTGATGCTGAACAACGAACCGTGTTGATACGACCTTTAGAACGGCGAGACGACCTTTGTAAGGCGTTGCTGCTAATGCCGCGTGTCACAGCCGTGAACCAGTTGGGACATGAGATTGAGGCGCGAGTCGCCGGATCGGAGCAAACCTGCAGCGAACTACTCGAAAACCTAATTCGAGATGGGTTTCGCATCGTTGAGTTCACACTGCAAGGCGGCGATTTGGAGTCGGTGTTTATGACTGTGACCAAAGGAGAGGTACAGTGAAATACGTCGCAAATATCCTTGAAAACGCCAGCAATACTCTCAATCCCATTGTTATTAAGGAGTTGCGTCAAGCCGTGCGGGGCAGATTTCTTGCCGCGGTATTGCTACTCTTTCTCGGTATTCAACTGTTGACCATCGGGTTATTCCTGACAGACGACTCCGTTTCCTGGTCCTTTAACGCTGGGCGGAATATTTTCAAAACCTTGTCAAGTATGTTACTGGTTACATGTCTGATTCTGGTGCCCGCTTACACCGGACTCCGGTTGGCGATGGAACGCGCGGACGCCAACGTTGACCTTCTGTTTATTACGACGCTCCGTCCACGCTCCATCATCTGGGGAAAATTCTTCGCCGCGCTAGTTTTCTCTGCCCTTCTTTACAGCGTTTGCATGCCGTTCATTACTTTAACGTACTTGCTGCGGGGAATAGATTTACCATCTATTTTTGTAATGCTCGCTCTAAACTTCCTCGTAATCGCCGTAGCTATCCAGTGCACAATTCTTCTCGGCTGTCTCCCCGCGAATCGAGTATTCAAGATTATCCTCGGACTTGGCTGGTTCCTCCTAATAACCGGCTACATTCCATTTCACATTGCATTTACAACAGTTATACCAGGCGTCAATCTTCTTGACCGTGGAATCGGAAGTCAAATAGGATCGTGGAGATTCTTGGCGGTTTCCTCGGGTGTGCTAATTGCGGGATTGGCATTCATTGGACTACTTGCCAAGCTGGCCACAGCGCTAATCAGCCCGTTTTCAGCTAATCGCGCACTACCTGTACGAACTTACGTCTCTGCAGTATGGATTGTCACCGGGATTAGCGCTACGGTTTGGACTGCTGTCACCGGTAATGGTACGCCAATCACCGTGTGGGCATTCGCACATATCATTTTGCAATGCATCGGGCTCTTTATCGCCGTTAGTGAAAGAGAATCGCTGGGGCAGAGGGTTCGGCAGAGTATTCCACGCAGACGGGTGCTGCGCCCGCTTGCTTTCCTATTCTATAGCGGCGCAGGTGGCGGAGTGACGTGGTCGTCCTTGATGATAATATTGACTTTACTGTTTGCAGCCGTACTGTCAAGTGTCTACGCGCATGCATGGAGCGGAAATGATCTTGAAGACTTCATGACTTGCATGGTAGCTCTAGGAACGCTCTCTTTAAGTTATTCAATGGTGGCATCGCTCATCAGACGACGATTCCTGGCAAATCGAGTTGCCGGCGGATACACTTGGTTAATTTCGTTGGCACTGGCGGGTTTTGCAACGACCATAATACCACTGATTCTATTCCTCATATCCGGGACATGGGACAAGGGATGGCTTATCGGTAGTCCCATCGGCCCGATTGTGTTTTCCGCTGACGGTGATTCCGAACTTCTGAGGGAATGCGCTCTACTCGCCGGTATCTTCGCGGTCTTCACCGGTGCTCTCAACTTTCCGTGGTTCATCAAGCAGATTATCAACTTTCATCCTCCGTGGCAGAAAACGGCGTCCAATCCGTCAACAGATTAGGCAATTCGGCGGTGTGCGGTGCAGACAGCGGCATCATAGTCGCTGGTTTGACTCAGCCAATATTCTGGCTCGGACAGAGTTGGTTGACCGTTTAGGCAATACCTTGAGAATCACCGGTTGGAATGACCTACAAGATTCTAGTTCTTCAATTAGTGGCTTATTTGCACTTCGCATGAGTTGACGAAGGCATTGGGCTATTCACTTTCTTCACATGAACGAAGCCTATCGCCAATACCTCATAGATGGTGAACGTGCCGGTGCGCGATACGCATTGGCATCACCGCGAAGCGTTCCTTTTGGCGCCTCCGGCAATCAGATGGGAAAGCGATCGGGGAGTTCGCTCGAATTCATCGACCATCGAGAATATCAACCGGGGGACGATTTAAGGCGAATCGACTGGGGAGGATTCGCTAGGAGCGACAAATTAACGGTCAAATTGTACCGGGACGAAGTCAGTCCACATTTAGATATCGTAATCGACGGCTCATGCTCCATGGCGCTTGAGAACAGCCCCAAAACACAAGCCACCCTCGGGCTTGCTGCGGTCTTTGCTACGGCGGCATCTAACGTCGGGTACTCTCACGCCGCATGGATGGCAGGTGACGGATTTCGGCAAGTGGAAAACGGCACAAGCAGAGCGTCAATTTGGGAAGGAATTGATTTTGGATACCGTGGCGATCTTCTGACTTCATTCACTAGACTACCGCCGTCATGGCGTCCTTATGGGTTGCGTGTGTTGCTTAGTGACTTGCTCTTCCCGGGTGATCCGTTGACGACGATGTCTCGTTTAGCTGAACGCGCAACAGCGATTATCGTCGTACAAGTTCTGGCAGAAGCGGACGTTAACCCGATAGAACGCGGTAACATCCGACTGGTGGATTCGGAAACGGACGAAGCCCAAGAAGTTTTCGTGGATGCCGGTGCCGAGAGCCGCTATAGGGCGGCGCTTGCTCAACATCAGGAGAATTGGAATCGTGCAACAAAGCAAGCCGGCGCGGTCATGACGACTGTCGTGGCGGAGCGCATTCTCGCCGACTGGCGGCTTGAGGCATTGGTTTTGGATGAAGTGCTTAAGATAACATGAAACGAGGCACTGTGAAGTCGATCGTAGTTTTGGTACCTCGTGCATGTAGAACTCCTGGATATGTTCCGTACAGAAACCATAGGGCTTAGGCTTCTTTCGGATGGCATCCCTAACCACCAGCACAAGAATGTCAGTATTTGAGGATAGATTTAGGATTGTCATCTCGGTGATGTCGTATGGGAGGGCACGGGACAGGTCGCGGTGCAGACTGAATTATAGATTCAGCACGTAATGCATACTATGGAACAACTCGTTGGTGTAGCAGTGCTTTCCTTCCTGAATAACCTCCCGAATGTTCGAATTCTTGGTACCAGATAGTAACTGTGCCCACGTATAGCCGAACATTGCCAGATTAGAGACAATGCGAACCTACCAAGTCTACGTTATCTACGCTGATTTATGATGCCCACCTTTACACTTCCGATCGGCTTCCTCGCGCTCTTAGCTGTCCCGATTCTCGTCGGCATCTATCTGTTACGTACCCGATCTCGCCGTTACCCGGTGTCCAGCCTAATGCTATGGGTCAATCAGAAGCAGGCACGCCAAGGCGGTTTAAGGATTGAGCGCTTACAGACTCCTCTCTTGTTCTTGTTGGAGCTGCTTACCCTTATCCTCCTTGCTCTCGCTATAGCCGCACCCATTATTCGTACTTCCAAAAGCCAGATACCGTTAATCATTGTTTTGGATGATTCCTTTTCAATGTTGGCAGGTGTTGAAGATACTCCAAAAAGCCGGGCGATAAAAGCCCTTGATGAATTTCTCGCACCTGAAGGTCTCAACCCACTTGCCGAGTCGCGTTACGGCGTGCGTTACGTGCTCGCAGGGACAGAGCCGCAACTATTGAATGAAGAAGCAATATCGGCAGGCAAAGCAATTGACGAACTTAAACGCTGGACTTGTCTTTCGCCGTCCGCCGACTTGGAGACGGCGGTATCCTTCGCCGCAACCCTTGGCGGCTCCAAAGCGCTCATGCTGGTGGTAACGGACGAAGCTCCGGCGCACCCGCTTGAGTCAGAGCGTATTCAATGGTGGGGGTTCGGAACCCCTCAACCCAATGTGGCTTTTGTGAACGCCACTCGCAACCCTTACGAATCGGGTGAGCGAAGTCTATTCGAGATTTCAAATCTCTCCAGAGGCGCAAGAAGGACGGAACTCATCGTTGAGTTGCATGACACTGTGGTGGCCGACTCGCCTGCTCGGCTTCACCATTCAACGGTGGCTATCCGTCCGATGGAAACTCACAGGGTTTTCCTGAATCTGCCGCCAAAAACGCCATCGTTGCGAGCACGGATTGGAGAGGATGCGCTGTCAATCGATAACACAGTGGTGCTACTGCCGCAGATACGGAAACCGGTGCATGTGGATATCCGAGTTCAAAACCAGCGGCTCCGATCACTCATTGAAGACGCACTGGAAGCCACCGAAAGAAGTGTACCCAGAACAACACAGCCCGATTTAATCTTTTTGGATCATGCGGCACTCCCAGATGAAGCAAACGATGCGTGGCTAATGCACCTTATGGTTGAGCCGCAGGCGTCCGCCTATCTGGGACCTTTTGTCGTTAATCATGCGCACCCTTTGACCGAAGGGCTTTCATTCAACGGCGTTGTATGGGGAGCGGGCATGACGGAGGAATTTATCGGGGTGCCTATCATTACTGCCGGAAACGTCCCACTCCTGACCGATACCGAGCGGTACACCGGTATCCATGAACTTCGTCTGCGGCTGCGTCCGGACCTCTCAACCCTCCAAACGTCGCCGAATTGGCCCGCCCTGATTTGGAATCTGCTTGAGTGGCGCGCCTCCGAATTACCGGGACTGGAGCGCTCCAACCTTCGTTTGGGAGAAGCCGCGGTTCTGAATACGAAGGTGGGAGTGGAGTCCGTTCAGATTGTTCCTCCGAATGGCGATGCACGCAATCAACCCGTGCTTGAGAGGAAGGTAAACCTCATGGCTTGGGACATTGGGATTTATGAGGTGGAGACAGGAAGCGAAAAATATCCCTTCTCATCAAACGCACTCCGCCAGTCGGAATCAGACCTCCGCACCAGAGCATCGGGAAGATGGGGCGATTGGGAACATACAACGCTAGAGTGGTGGGGATACCGGGGTTTTTCGTGGTTTTTCCTTCTGCTTGCTAACGCGGCGTTAACGTTCCATCTAATCCTTTCCAAACGTAGAACCTAAGATTACAAACATCACCATGACGGCGATTGATGTAGCTAGGGATTCGTCTATAATCCGTTAGTCAATAGTTAAGGCTTGCGGTTTTCCTGTTGTGACATTTTTTCGCTTGACCTCGACACAGATTACTGCGAAAATGGAATTGCATCGGACCACTGCCCGACCGCAAACTGGAGAGATATATTCTCGTGAATGTACCGCCGAAAAAATACATTCCCGTGCAAGAAGCGCGGCTCTTGGCTTTCGTGACGGCTTGCTTTGAGAAGGCGGGACTCGAATCATCACACGCGCGTCTCATTAGCCGGCTGCTAGTCAACAGCGATTTGCGTGGGGTGCGTTCTCACGGCACCCACATCGCCCATAACTACTGTATGGACTTTGTGAACGGCAACCTGAACCCACGTCCTAATGTGAGGACATCAAAGGAAAGTGGTGCTTCAACAGTCATTGATGGTGACGGGACTCTGGGCTACCTACCCATGGTGCGAGCAGCGGAACGTGCTGTCGTACGCGCAAAGGAAAGCAGCCTGGGATTGGCGCTGGTACCGCACATTGGACACTACGGCTCGGCAGGCCATTACACCCGTATCTGCGCAGAGAATGGATGCATCGGTTTTTCAGCACAGTCGGGGCGCAACGAGTCTAGAGGCAATCCGCCTATCAGTTTTGCAATTCCCGGAGGCGATGAGCCGGATATAGTGCTAGACGGCGGGTCGGACCTTTTTGGGCCTTACCAAGGGCGTGACTACGACGATTTGTACAGTCGGATTCCCGCAGTATTCTTCAAAAACTTGGGGTTCATGGCAGTTTCTTCCCTGTTGGGCGGCGGACTCACCGGATTCATGCTGCCGGAGGGAGATGCCATCCAAGAGCGATGGTCCTCGGCGCGCCTCGGTGGAATGGTACTCGCCATCAATATCGAAGCCGCCGTTCCGGGAGAGATTTTCCGAGCGGAAGTAGATCGCTACACCCGAGATTTGCTGGCAACCTGTAAACCAATACCCGGCACTGACAGACTGCTGTTACCGGGGCACGTTGAGGAAGAGCGTACCGCACAGCATCGGCGCGAAGGGATTCGATTCGGCGAACAGGAACAGCAAGCAATGACCGAACTTCACAAGTATTTCGATGTAGCACTGCCTTGGGATTGAGCGAACTTCACTTGAATCAGGGAGTGCTAGTTGCAGGAACACGATAGGGCAGGAGGAAGATTCGATGCAACTAACCGAAGATCAACTCGCAACTTGGAGGCGTGACGGTAGTCTAATCGTGCCCGATGTCTTTCCCGCGGAAAGCTACCTGCCGGCGCTTGAGGCGGTTGAACGAAACGCTTATGGTGGATTGACATACGCCGAGTACCGCGCAAAATGGCTCGAGAATCCGGAAGAGGTCCAAGAGCTGTATCAAAAAACTCCGGACATGCAGCGATTAGCCGGACCAATGGGTGCAGCGGTGCATTTTCCCACCGGATTGCCCGCTGTCGATCGCCTAATCGAAAACGAGGACTATATAGACTGCCTCTGCCAAGTGCTAGGAACAACCGAGATCCGCTTGGGTTATGGCCAAATCTTCTTCCGTGAAGGACTTACCGATTCACGACACAGCGAACATTCGTGGCAAGGCTACCACATTGATAACGGTACCAATTCACAGTTGCCGGCGCACCCGGATTGGGAGCAGTACAACTACGTCCTGTCCGTAATTGTCTTACACGATATTGATCCAGACGGCGCTCCTATGCTAGTCTGTCCCGGATCGCATAGGCAACTCGCATCTCTATTCGATCGTGGCGGAGGCCGCGCTGGCGGACTCGGTGTGGACGACCTTCGCGAGTTTGAGGAACTAGCTAATCCGGTGCCTGTCACCGCAAAAGCCGGGAGCATCGCATTTCGATCTAGCTATCTTGTTCATGCCGCCCAACCGTTTGCCAACAAAGAAAAACAGCGCGGTTGGATGGGCTTCAATTTCCATCGAGCAGAAAATGGCGATTGGTGTCACACAACCCGTCCTATCCCCGGGTGGTCAACTCCACAATACGTGAATTTCGTGGCTGGCACTACGCCGCGTGTCCGTCAACTGTTGGGTTGGCCCGCGCCCGGCGATGCTTACTATACCGAGGAAGCGCTCGGACGTTTGGCATACGCCTATCCGGATATTAATCTAGCACCGTATCGGGACGCTATGACATGATGAAGAATTGCACTTGAAGTCAAGGAACCTACAATTGGGAAGACTCCATGAATGAATTAATTGCGTCATTAACCGCCGCGGGTCATCCGCCAATCCAACTTTACGGGAAAAGTGGTTCTCTACTCGTTCTTCCTTATGGCGGCAGAGCGCTCGGTTTATACAATCGGGATGGGCATAATTTCTTTTGGGTCAACCCGGATCTCAATCACGTTTCGACTGCCGAGAGCTTTTTCACGGCAGAAGGCTGGAAGAATAGCGGAGGAGACCGCACCTGGGTGGCGCCCGAAGTTGAACTGTTCATTTCAGACATGGAGAATCCCGGTGAGACTTATCAGGTCCCTCCATCACTAGACCCCGGCAACTACACGGTTCAACACGGTAAAGGGCAAGTCGCGCTGACCAATCAGGCGCGCGTTTTTCTAAATCGGCAGGAAAAAACCTGTGAGGTAGAGCTGGCGAAAACTATCCGAATGACAGAGAACCCTTTGCGTTATGAAAAAGGCATGGCACCTCTTCATCAGGGAATTGACTTTGTTGGGTATGAGCAACTTACATCGCTGCGGTTTGTTTCTACGGAAGAACCGGGAATCCGTCTTGGAATCTGGAATTTGGCCCAGGTTCCTGCCGGAGGGGAGATTGTCGTACCCACGGTGCGAGAAAGTGTGCCGAAAACGTACTTTGGGGATGTCGAAGCAAGCCATCTACGCGTCACTCCTGATTCTATCCGATTTCGAATTGATGCGAAGCATTCCCGAAAAATCGGTGTGCGTGCCGAGGCTACGATTGGACGAATAGGGTATCTGCGACCTATAGGAGACGGGAAGAAGACACTGGTCGTGCGCAACTTCTTCGTCGCACCTTCAGCCGAATACGTGGATGTCCCATGGGACGATTTGGATGACTTCGGTTATGCAATCCAGTGTTATAACGACAATGGCGATCTGGGAGAGTTCGGCGAATTGGAATATCACACAGCGGCAATCGGCGAAGGTACCGGATTAAGTAGCTATCAAGACCGAAGCCAAGTTTGGGCTTTCTTCGGCGACGCCCAGTCAATAGACGAGACGTTTAGACAGCTACTTGGCGTAGACCCAAATTCACGTGCGAAATAGGTGACTTCTGGTGCAAAGATGTAACGAAGTTGTTGGTACTTTACGCTTATGCTGAAACTTGCCCAATTTTTGAGTGTGCAAGAACAGATAGGCTTGCAAGTGCTTGAACAGATGGTTAATGGCCAGTTTTTGGAACGGCGAACAGCAAACGAACCAACGGTGTTCGAAAGGTTTGAGCGTTACTGAGTTTCCAAGCTGTTGCTTAGACAGAGCGTAGATTTGCATAAAGGAACTCGAATTGTGAAGGAGGCAAAAGAAGATGAGTCATGCGTGGGTTCACCACCACTTATTCCGTTTAATTGCAATTGGCTTTGCGATTTCAATTCTGTTGCCTGGTTGTAAGGAAGAAGTGACCCGAAAGGCAGATTGGGAAACCCATTTCACGGACCTTCACTTCGCGAACGCCAAACTCGGATGGATCGTAGGACTTGAAGGGTTGATTATCCACACCGAAGATAGCGGGAAAACATGGAAGAAACAGGAAGTTGACACCACCGGTGACTTCAAGGCGGTGCATTTCGCAAACAGTCGCTACGGATGGGCGGTCGGCGACGACGGTTTAATCGCTGCGACCGATGATGGCGGACGACACTGGTATCTGCAGACGAGTGGAACGTGGGCGATGCTCCGTGATGTATTTTTTGCCAATTCGAAAGAAGGGTGGGTTGTCGGTGAAGGCGCGGATGTCCTCTATACGCAGGACGGTGGAAAAACATGGAAACGCCGCGAATCTGTAAGCGAGTTCCCGCTCAGTGGCGCGTGGTTTGTTAATAATAAACGTGGCTGGATAGTGGGCGGGCAGGACAGGATCCTACATACAAATGACGGAGGAAAAACCTGGGGCGATCAAACCAACCGATTTGAGGGCGAAAGAGATCGGATGATTAACGACAACAAACAGGTGTTTTTCATTAGCCAAAGTGAAGGATGGCTCGTTGGAAGCGATGGTTCAATCTTTCACACAAAAAACGGTGGCGCAAAGTGGGATCGACAGGACAGTCGGATACCTCTAATTAACGGGCACGTCCGAGACACAATCAACAGCGTCCATTTTATCGATAGGCGAAGAGGCGTCGCTGTCGCCGATGTCGGGTTCATTACGTTCACGGAAGATGGAGGAAAAAACTGGAAATTGCTTGAAAGCGGGACAGAGAACAATTTAACCGCAGTGCAATTTACCACACCCAAAGAAGCTTGGGCAGTCGGCTGGTACGGCAGCATCCTACATTCGAATGATGGTGGAACGAATTGGGATATGGTCAGCGGTACGACCGCCAACGATCTTGAGAACGTGCAGTTTGCGGACGCCAATCGTGCCATTGCTGTCGGAAAGCGCGGAACAATCGCCATGAGCCAAGACGGCGGTAGGACATGGACGGAAGTCGACGCCGAAATCTGGGATAATATACGCAATATCTTTTTTGTTTCCGACAAGGAGGGATGGGCGGTCGGCGAACGCGGCATGATTGTCCATACCACCGACGGCGGTCAGACGTGGGAACGTCAAAATAGCGGCTGGGGCTATGTCCTCACAGCCGTGCATTTCGTAACGCCAAAAAAGGGATGGGTCGTCGGTGAGTTAGGCACGGTACTCCATACTGCCGATGGCGGCGAATCTTGGGTGCCTCAGACACCGGGCGAGTGGCAATCCCTCAAAGGCGTTTTCTTCCTCGACGAGCATGAAGGTTGGGCTGTGGGATGGCCCGGAACGGTGATTCACACTACCAACGGTGGCATGACTTGGACGCAGCAGACGACTAAAACCTACAACGAGTTATACGCTGTTTATTTTGTTGACAGTGACAACGGATGGATCACGGGCCAGTTCGGTGAAATTCTGCGCACTAAGGATGGCGGTCAAACCTGGAAATTCCAACGGAGCGGTACACAAGAGAATCTCAACAAGATTTACTTTGCCGATACCATGCACGGTTTAATTGTGGGCGATAACGGTGTGATTCTGACTACGACAGATGGTGGTGCGGCATGGGAACTCCAGGAGAGCGGCACCGAAAATGACCTCCACGGCTTCGCGCTTTCGCCGGAAGGCATGGTCGCTGTCGGTAAAGGCGGTATCGCCATGCGATTCTCCGTGGATGCCGAAGAGTTACCTGTTGCACTTCCGCCGACCGCGGAAGAGATTGAGGTTGCCGAGATAGCCGAGGCTCCGCCGGTCATTGAGGAAATCACATATCACTGGGAAATTGTTCGTCAAGCCACATGGCAGACTGATTTCAATGACACCTACTTCATCAATGATAAGACGGGTTGGGCGGTCGGCAGCAGTGGTGTCATAGCCCACACTATCGACGGGGGAAAAACTTGGAAACCTCAGCACAGCAGCGTTGAGATTGATCTGCATAGCATATCCTTTATTGATCCCAATCATGGCTGGATCACCGGTCGTGGCGCGTTACTCCGAACGGAAAATGGCGGCGAAACCTGGCAGGTCGTACAAAAAATGCTGCGGAATTTCCGAAGCATCCGCTCCATGCAGTTTCTGACGCCACTGGAAGGTTGGCTGGGTGTGGATCAGGGGCAAACGCTGCATACGATGGATGGTGGGTTGACTTGGAAACTTCAAAAGACTGGTACAACGAATCAACCTATTGCCCATTTACACTTCATTAATAGCCTAGAAGGATGGGCAGTTGCTCCACAGCGTCGTGATGGCGGGTTTATCCTTTATACGAAAAATGGTGGAGAATATTGGCAGATTCAATCCAAAACCAACCAAGTCGGTATCGCGATTCACTTTGCCGATGCGAAATCGGGTTGGGTGATCGTTAGAAATGGAGATTCACTGATTACCAACGATGGCGGACTTACTTGGACGCGCCGTCCTGCAGAGCTAGGTAATCGCATTCGCAGTGTGAAAATGCGTAGCCACCGAGAAGCGTGGGGAGTTGGTCCTGGCGGGCAGATCCTCTTGACGCGAAATCAGGGAAGAAATTGGGAACATGCCTATGTCGACCTGACCGCTAGAGAGAAAGAACCGGCGCCGTCATCGGAAGATTTGGGATTGAACCAAGAATCTGCCGACTCAGGTTCTTCTAGCACATCTCAGGATGCCGCAGATATTCGAGCTGCTTTAGATGAGGATGCCGGTGAGGCGTTTAGGAATCGCCAACAGAGGCGCCGCCCGCGTCCCCGTGGCTTCAATCCGGAAAGTGGTTCTGGCGAAAACGTAGCCACACCAAGACCAAGACGTCCCGCAAATCGTAGAAGACCACGCCTTGGCCGCCCTAGCTCGGCGGAGGAGATTGTCAATTTCCACTTTGTCGGCGAGCATGTCGCGTGGGCGGTTGGGAAAGCGGGGCACATCTATCACACGCACGATGGCGGCGTAACATGGGAACTCCAGCTTGGCGAACAGCTTGATGATTTTCATGACGTGCTCTTCTTGGGCGAAGACAACGGCTGGATTACCGGAGACAATGGATTACTGCTTGAGACACAGAACAGCGGGCATGACTGGACAACTAAAGACATCGGAACACGACAAAAAATAATTGGCGTGCACTTCGCAAGTCTAGACCCAAAATGGGGCTGGGCAATGAGGCGTGATGGGACAGTGTTTTATACTACTGATGGAACAAAATGGTCTGCTGGAAAGACGCCAATGCGCCCCCCGCTATTCGAGGAGGACCCACCGCAACGTTTTGTGATGAATGACGTGGGTTTCGGTAAATTTTCCGAGGGATGGGCTGTTGGAGACGAGGGACAGATCCTTCATAATAGGGACGGCGGGCCCATTTGGGAGCCGCAGAGAACTACCACAGGCAGGGATCTTGTCAAGGTCGAAACAAAATTCGTACCTCTCGCTTGGGCGGTCGGATCCGGCGGCACAGTTCAGCGGACGATTAACGGCGGCGAATACTGGAAGCTGCATGAAACCAATACGGGATATAATCTTTACGGCGTGTCGTTCTTCACGAAAAGGAAAGGATGGGCTGTCGGGCGTTACGGAATTGTCCTGCGCACAACGGACGGCGGGTTTAATTGGGCAGCCGAATCGAGCGGTGTGACTTCGGATCTTTACGGCATTGCGGCAGTGTCCGAACAGGATCTTTATGCGGTAGGAGCGAACGGGATGATTCTGCACTCCGCTGACGGTGGAGAGACTTGGAATCAGCAACACACGGATATTGACAACGACCTGTACACGATTGTTTATGCACACGATAGTGATACACTTTGGGTTGTTGGCCAGTGGGGAGTTGTGCTACGCCAACGGGTTAGCAATGTCAAAGTGTCAATGCGGTGAGGAACTAGCACGCATGTGCCACCGTTAAATTTAAGGTTTTTAGATGGCACAAGAACAAGCACTTCCCGACGAATCTCTACCTCCTGATACCATAAAGGTTGTTTTGGAGGATTTTTACCGAAACGGCGCGACGATTATTCGAAATGTGCTCTCACGCGAAGAATGTGGACGCATCATTGCGCGCCTTGATGAAATCTTCGCCGAGCCTTACTTTATGCAGATGCGTAATGTCAAAGACTCTCGGCAAAATGGAAAGGCACCGATTGTCATACATCGGCTCTTTGAGTGTGACCTAATGTTCCGCGATTTGCTTGTGCGTGAGCCGATCATCAGCATCGCCGAAAGCGTATTAGGCGAGCACTGTCACTGTATTGCCCAAGGTTGCATCCTCAACCGAAAAGACTTAGGCATCAACCGATTTCATGTTGACGATGGCATAGAATTTCCGATTACGCCTGAGATGGAACGGCATGACCCAAGATTGCGGATGCCTGTCCTCCGTATGTCCGTGCAGATTGCCCTGACCGATCAGGACGATATCAAATACGGTCCCTCCCAATTCGTTCCGGGCAGTCACTACTCCGGTAGGCAACCCAATGACCAGGAACATCCAATCTTTGACGGGAAAGAGCCTATCTCACTCCTTATGAGGGCAGGAGACCTTTATCTGCTCAATGGACAAACATGGCATCGAGGAGTGCCAAACCGGACGGATCGGGTTCGCTACCTGTTCCACCAGGTCTATGGACAACGATTCGTTGCGCAGCGGTTTTGGCCCTACCTAAATTACCGTATGCCCGACCACGTCTTGGAAGGTGCCGATGAACGTCTGCTGCGTGTCCTTGGAAAACACCCCGAGATGGCTTATGGTTGACATACGTTGTCGTTGGCGGCCAATCTGATATTTCCAATTGAAACCTACCCGCAATTTAGTACATATATGGAACATGACGTGTGGGTCTTCTACTATTGATTTCACAAGAAATCTGCAAACGCGAGAATGAAATTAAGAGCCAAGTTAAGCGGAGCACTAATAGTTTCGGTTCTGTTGCATGCAATTGTCGGCACAATTGGATTTTTCTTTTGGATTGATTCTGGCCCTGCCAATCAGCAAGACTCAATTCGCGCGGTCTTAATGAAGGTCGATAAACCGAAACTCAAACGCAAAACTAAACCGAAACGAGCACGTGTTCGCAAGAGAACCTCCGACCAGACTAACCAACCAAGACTCAAAGTCTTGACTAGCAACGCTCCCATGACCGCGCGCGGGGTTGTTTCTGCTTCAGCACCGACGGAATTTAGCGCGACTGGATCGTTAGACCTCAGTGACGGCATGGGTTTAAACACAAACAATGTTGAATTCAATCAAGATTCACCACAGATTGGACGAGTGATCGAGCATCCGATTGGGCGAACGTCGAGCAAAGATGCTCGTCCGAAGAATCGCCTAGTTCAATTCATCGAAAGACAGGAAGGGCCTCAACAGATCGCATATTGCGTGGACTTGTCTTCCAGCATGCTGGGATTGACGCCGCGAAAACTGAAAAAGATACTGTCTATCATGCAGGATTCACTGACATTTCTTGAACCTCATGACCGATTCAACATCATCACATTCGGCAGCGAAATTAGCTTTTTTCGCGATGAATTCGTACGCGTAACCGACAATGGGGTTTCGGAAGGAACATCTTTCTTCGAACTACTTTCTCCCAAGAAAAGCGACACGTATGCCGACAAGGATATGATCGAGGCGGTCCAAGAAATCCAGAAAATCCCCCACACCATTGTTGTTCTGTTTAGTGACGGGATATTGACTTCCGGTGTTCCGGATCCGAATTTGATTCAGCAAACAGCGTCTGCGAGCGCACGAATCTTTACAATGGGAATCGAGATGCCGGAAGACTTTCCGGGTGCCGTTATGCTTGCGATGCTAGCGGCTGACAGTAACGGTGAATTCTGGTTGGTTGATTAAAAACCGAACTGTCGTTTGTCGTTTGATAATTGCACAATCTTCCGCCTTCACAAGCCGTCAGACGCCAATTCCTCCTTGTTCATATTTTATCATCCGAAACCCGTTCATATTCGCCTGAACACTTAAACGAGGATTTCCTTTCTAACGAACGCAAACTATACATTGCATGGCTCCGACACCCAGCTTCACGGCCGAAATACGTGTAAAGAACCGCTTGCCTTCCGACACAAGATGCGTTATACTTTCAAGCGTAAGAGAGATCCCGTAAGACTGGCAGTCTACAAACGGATATACGCACCGGAAGAACAATTTTCAGTGATTTTGTGTCGCCCGTCGGCACCCCCTGCCGACGTATTTCGGCACATTCGATAACGAAGGAGAGTGAAAATGTCACTAAGAATCAACGACGAAGCCCCGAACTTTACAGCCGAGACCACGCAAGGCACGATAGAGTTTCATGAATGGATTGGGGATGGTTGGGCAGTGCTGTTTTCCCATCCGAAAGACTTTACCCCCGTTTGCACAACTGAGCTGGGATATATGGCGGGGTTGACATCTGAATTTGCAAAGCGCAATTGCAAGATTATCGGTATTAGCGTCGATCCCGTGGAAGACCACGTGGAGTGGTCCAAGGATATTGAGGAAACACAGGGACACGCCGTCACTTATCCGATGATTGGGGACACAGAATTGGCAGTAGCCAAGTTGTATAATATGCTACCTGCCGACGAACCTGGGACATCAGAGGGACGCACGGCTGTCAACAATGCGACGGTGCGGTCGGTATTTGTGATTGGTCCGGACAAAACCATCAAACTCATGCTGACATACCCGATGACCACCGGGCGTAACTTTGACGAAATCCTCCGTGTCCTTGATTCGATGCAGTTGACGGCGGGCCGTAAAGTTGCGACGCCTGCAAACTGGGAAATGGGTGACGATGTGATTATCGTGCCGGCCGTGTCCAACGAGGAAGCTAAAGAAGTATACCCGGATGGATGGAAGACCGTTAAGCCATACTTGCGTGTGGTTCCTCAGCCTGATTAGTCAAACCGGCTAGAGACGCTTTCGTGCGAATTGAATGTGTCTCGAATGCGTCGGACGATATGCTAAAAATTGTACATGGGTTGGGCAAGGGGACGACGAGTTGGTAGTCTCCTTCCAACCTAGCCGATGATTAATTCACCCCCAATGCCAAGTTTCCACCGAGAGTCTTGATGTTTCAAGTTAAGGCGAACCAGTTTTTCCATGCACTACCTCACCCGCCAAGTAGCTTTCGAAGCCTCACATGCGCTTCGCATCCCCGAACTTAGCAATAAAGAAAATTACGAGTTGTTTGGCCCCGCTACCAACGACCATGGCCACAATTTTGTTGTAGAAGCGACGATCAAGGGGGTGGTTTCTAATAATGATGGAATGGTCATCAATCTCGCCGATCTTGACCGACTCCTTAGAGATCGAGTGCTCATTCATTTCGATCACAAACACATAAATCTCCAACATCCAGTATTCGCAAACGATTCGCATCTACAGCCTACCCCCGAAAACATAGCAATTGAGATATGGAACACGTTTGGATTATGTTCGAACTTGACTAACTTGCACCGCATTCGGATTTACGAAGATACTGGCCTGTTCGCCGACTATTTTGGAAAAAAACGGATGGTTTATCTCACGAAAGTTTATGAATTTAGTGCATCGCATCGATTGCATAACCAACTCCTGAGTGAATACGAGAATCGGGAAACATTTGGAAAGTGCAATAATCCACATGGACATGGCCATAACTATGTTCTCGAGGTTATGGTTAGGGGAGAGGTCCATCCCAAATCAGGAATGGTTGTTGCGCCAGAATTCCTTGATGAAATTGTTCAAAAACAGATTCATTCGCGATTCGACCATAGACATCTGAACCTTGACACACCCGAATTCGAGGCTCTCAATCCGACCTCCGAAAACTTTGTGAAGGTGATCTGGGATCTTCTTAAAGAACCCTTGAAACCCATTATCTTGCATAGGCTTCGATTGAAAGAAACGCCTAGGAATCATTTTGACTATTACGGTGAATCGATAGAGGATGTTCATCCATGAATGATACTATAGAGGCAAAATTCTCGTCAGATTCTGAAGCCCTTGAAGCTAATGACACCGCATCGCAGGCCGGCGAACATATGTCAATGCTTCATCCGTATACCGGCACATCCGAGGAAGATGAGTTCGCGGTGGCGAATCCCCAATTGGAAGATATTTACGCAGAAATTTTGATGCAGATAGGCGAAGATCCCTCTCGAGGCGGACTTATCAAAACTCCACGCCGCGCATCTATGGCACTTTCCTTTTTGACCCAGGGGTATAATCAAGATATTAAGAAGATCTTGAATGGCGCCATTTTCAATGAGGATTACGACGACATGATCATCGTAAAAAACATTGAATTCTACAGTTTGTGCGAACACCATATTCTTCCGTTTTTCGGCAACTGCCATGTAGGCTATATCCCTAAGGGAAAGATAATCGGTCTAAGCAAAATACCTCGAATCGTGGATATGTACGCTCGAAGGTTGCAGGTACAAGAGCGTTTGACAGACCAGATTGCCCGGACGTTGGATGATGCACTTCAACCGCTCGGTGTTGCGGTAGTCATTGAAGCCCAACACATGTGTATGATGATACGCGGTGTCGAGAAGCAAAATTCCAAGACAATAACAAATGTCATGTTAGGGGCGTTCAGAGACAAAGATTCAACGCGGTCGGAATTTATGCAGAGTTGCCAGTCGAGGTGAATCCTAGCCGAGATGCTTGAGATTACTCGTACCGTTCAATGTTGCGTCGAATACGGATTTCGATGAATTTAACTACGCAAGTTAGGCTGGTTAATGCACCTGTTCTCACGAATCATGATGATTACTATGCGAGGCAAGTAGATTTTCCATGGGTGAGCAAATACTAAAGAATCACGTTGCGATTGTTACCGGTGCGTCCCGTGGTATTGGCGCAGAAACCGCGATTGCATTTGGCACAGTTGGAGCGAAAGTTGTGTTGGCGGCACGAACAGCACCAGATGTAGAAGCCATCGCTGAGCATATCCGTGAGATTGGGGGTGAGGCGCTGGCAGTGGCTGCCGATGTTACTCAATCAAATCAGGTTGAACGCCTAATGCGCTTGGCAGTCAATCATTACGGCCAAATTGATATCTTGGTAAATAACGCCGGGCAGGGTAAATATGGCAAGGTTACGGAGTTTGAGTTGGATGGCTGGAATGCCGTGATTGAGTCAAATCTCACAAGCCTATTTCTCTGCTCAAAATATGCCCTCGGATCGATGCTCAGCCGTAAATCCGGGCAAATCATCAATGTTTTGTCGGTGGCTGCAGAAACCATCTTTAGCGGAGCAAGCGCCTACTGTTCCGCTAAAGCAGGTGCCTTGGCTTTGACTAGAGTCTTATCGGAGGAAGTGCGCGGGGAAAATATTCGGGTAACGGCAGTGTTGCCGGGAGCCACTCACACGTCGTTTTGGGACGGAATGAATCAACATCCGGATTTTGACCAGATGTTGAAGCCATCACACGTAGCGGAGGCGATTCTGTCAGTTGCGAAGCAACCCTTGGGTATGGTTATCGAGGAAATAAAAGTAGCACCACCGCTTGGAATTTTGTAGTTGTGCCTGCTTGCGTGCTATACAAAGTTTGTCTCCAAACCTTATCTCTTCTTTTCAATTTTCACGAAGTTTCCCACTTTGCTGCGTATCCGCACTTTGCGGATACGGCGCAGGTCAGCATCCGTAATCGTGATTAATAGCTCATCCGATTCGATCCTCTCGCCCGCCTTTGGAATTCTCCCCGTTCGGTCAAGGATGTAACCCGCCACGGTCTCGTAATCTCCTGTCGGGATAGGCACTCCATACTGGTCCGACAGAACACTAATCTCTGCTCGCCCGTCACATTCCAATAGACGCGGGCTAATCACGTGGAGTATCTCGGGTTCGTCTATTTGGTCCCGTTCATCGGACAACTCACCTACGATTTCCTCGACCAAATCTTCCACAGTGCTCAATCCCACAATCCCCCCGTATTCGTCCACGACGAACACCATAGTATGATGGCTCTGCTGAACTTCTTTGAGAAGGACATTTGTAGTCTTTGATGGCGGAACGAATTTAAGATCGGGTCGAATAAACGACTCAAGTCTTTGAGAGTTGTCATTCGAATAGATAACGTCGAGCAGGTGAACAATCCCGATTATGTTGTTAACTTGATCTTCGAAAACGGGTATACGGGAGAAGCCTGCTTCCGCCGATATTTTCAAGAATGTGTCCACGTCTGTGTCTTTTTCAACGGCGACTATGTCAACCAAAGGTACCATCACCTGTTCGACCGTACGATTGTGAAGATTGAGAACACTGTGAATCATACGTCGTTGGTCTTCCAAGATACCTCCTGATTGTTCTCCCATTGACGCTAACAGCCGCAATTCGTCACGTTGCGCATCGGGTGAACTCGGAGTCGCCCGCCTTTCCCCGATTTGGACTAGGATGCTAGTAAGGTGAGTTATTCCATTAACGATTGGACGTAAGATAATGTTGGACATTCTCAACGGACCTGCGTAGCGTAGCGCAAGAGAGTTGGCTTTTACCCGAAAAACTGTTTTCGGCAGAAGCTCGCCGAAAACCAAGATTAACGCAGTAGAAATCAAGGTGGCCACCACTTGTTCGTTTGTCCGCAAATTCGTTACTATTGTCTGGGTTATTGTAGACATCTGCAGCAGTGCAATTACAAATAACAGCCCCATCTGAGATGCCAATACATTCGCGATGTTAGTACCCACTAACGTCATCCCGAGAGTTTTCTCAGGCGTGTCAACTAGTGATTTCACTATCTGGGCTTTCTTATCTCCCTGTTCGGCAAGCTGATAAATCTTGAGTCTATCAAGAGAAACTGTCGCCGTCTCCGATCCCGAGTAGAAGGCTGATAAAACAACAAAAATTATCAGTCCACTCAAGAGGAGAACAAACTGGAAGAGTGTATTTTCCCATGTCGTCCCTGGCTCACCCGGACTAGTCGCGCCAGCCAGAAGAAAGCAACAAACTAGAATGAATGCAACTCGTAAAATATCAACTCGATTCATCGTAGCATTTTTAGTACAACCGAATTACTTTTTACGCAATAACTCTTGAAATCGACTAGAGGTGGATGTGACAAACGCCGGCCCGTGGTGATGTTAGTATTCCTTCTACTCAGTAGCATCCAAATTGGACTCAGTTTGTTGAGGGAGCGTCATAATTACAACACCAACGAAGTTCCCGTCCATCGCGGCAATCTCAAATCGAATATCGTTTACGTCCTGCTCAGACTCTCCCACCGCAGGCACCCGACCAAAAAGAGCAAGAACATATCCTCCAATGGTGTCCGCGATGTCTTCGTCAAGCGTTAGGCGTAATTCTTGGTTGATAGACTTGACGCCGACCCTACCGGAAACCTCAACGAGCGATGGGTTGTCTGGACTTGAGATAATGTTAGGTGACTTAAGCGTGGTATCATGTTCATCGACGATGTCGCCAACCAAGTGTTCGAGGATGTCTTCGATCGTGGCAATTCCAGAGACGCCGCCGTATTCATCCAAGAGGATTGCCATTTTTGTTTTCTGCCGTGTAAGTTCTAGCAGAAGATCAGCGAGTTTCATCGTTTCAAGAACAAAAACGGGTTGACGTACAAGGGTGTTTTCTACGTGAGGACCTTCTAGAAGATGACGTCGATATAGAAATGCCGCCAAAGTCATATTCCGGATGTCCACATGCCGCCACAACGGTATGTCTTTCGCCTGAAAGATTCCGCATGTGTCGTCTATCTGCTTCCGGTAGACCGGGATTCGGGAGAAACCAAACTCCTGTGCTTTCGCCAACGCGTCTTGGATTGTCGCCGAGATGTCGAGTGCAATCATCTCGGTCCGAGCCACCATAATTTCCTTAGCTTCGATTGTCCGCAGTTCAAGGACATTGCTGAGGATTGTCCGCTCATCGGATTGCAGTCCCTTGACTTGATCCATGTCAAGAATAGTCTTCAAATCACCGGTGGTTAATCGTTCTGTTTTTGGGATATGATTAGCGCCAAACAAGGGCATTAGGAAATCAACGATAACGCGCAGAAAAGCGCGAAGCGGGGAGATTACTATGGAGAAACTCCACAATGATCGAGCGGTGATGCGGGCAAAGAACTCCGGTTGTCTGATAGCGTGAGTCTTGGGGACAATCTCACCAAAGACTAATAGTGGTGGGACAATCATTACCGTTCCAACAACAAACTCAGAGGCATGTTGAAGGACGTCATTATTGAGTTTCTTAACGTGTTCAAAAACGGGCAGATCACGAATTAGCCAATAAGCTATCGTGGCAAAGGCTACGTTGACAAGCGTGTTACCGAGTAGGAGAGTGATGAACAAACGGCGGGGATTGTCGACGAAATTGACAATAGCAATGCTATTCTTCCTCTTTTCGGTCCGAAGACGTTCTACCTGAACCTTCGTCAGTGCGCATAGCGCGGTCTCTGACCCCGAGAAAAAGCCGGAAAGAAAGAGAAGCAACCCCAATCCTATCAACTGGGGCAAGGGTTGGTCAATTTCCATGTTTGATGGATTTCAAAGTACAATGGGACGGCATATTGAAATGCCAAAGATTTGCACCTTCTATGCGGCGGAAATTCCGCGTACGTCTTATTGGAGGACAATCGGGGGCTTGAGGACGCGAATACACGATGTGTTCTAACCTGTTAAACCCCATAGGCACCCCCCTCGAATTAGGCAAATCTGGGTAAATTATAGCACATCGCCCCACCAACAACAACTATAATTCGATTTTTTGGCATTGACACCATAGTGATTTTGTGTTATGTTGTGTATTGCACGAGAGCGAATTCCGAGTGTTTCTAACGGATGAGGAGATATAACCATGCAAATTAACGGACTGGTCCTAGGGAAATATCGGATTGAAAAGTTAATCAATAACGGCAGTTTTGCCTCCGTTTTCCGAGCAAAGGAAGAACTAACAAATCGAATTGTAGCTATAAAAGCATTGCCCAAGTCCGTTTATCCGTCGGGACGATTGCGCTATCTGATGACTGAACTGAGTGCCATGACGTTGAATTGGGGCCATGAAAACATTGTCTCCATTCATACAGTTGAACCGGGCGAAGACGAATACATCGCTTATATCGTTATGGAGTACATTGACGGTTCTACTCTGCATGAACGAATGTCCGCCGAATCGTTTTCCCCTAGTCGTGCAGTCAATATTGCCTTAGACATCTGTCGAGGGCTTTCCGCGGTACATGCGCAGAACATAATCCATCGAGATATCAAGCCTCAGAACATTCTCTTGACCTCCGATGGCACAGCGAAACTTGGCGATTTTGGCGTGGCGTGCATACTCGAAGCAACCGACGACATTGCAGAAACGGTCACAGGTACGCGGAAATACATGGCGCCTGAGCAGTATGACGGAGAGTACGACTACCGCGTAGACCTCTATTCAATGGGGCTGGTTTTATATGAAATGTTGACCGGGCGATTTCCGTTTCGAGGTCGAAATCATGATGAAATAAAGATTAAAAAACTTGACGCAGAGATTGACTTCGACCATGAAGTGCCTGTAGAATTGCACAGTTTTCTACAGAAGGTCTTGCACAGAAATGTCAACTCCCGTTACCAGAGCGCTAAAGATATGTATCAAGATCTGGATGCCATTCGTGCCACGTGGTATGCAAAGACAGTGCGCGAAGAGCTAATCCAATCGCCGAATGTTGAGACGATCAATGAAAAACTTTCCAGAATGCGAGAGGACCTAAGGCTTTCGCCCGATTTGGCGCGTTGGATCGAACTTGAAATCCATTACCAGCACCGAAATGAAGAGGAGCGGCAGAAACGTCGCCAACTTGAACAAGAAACTAGCGCATGCTATGAACGTGCTATCAATTATATCCATCAACACAATCCGGTCGATGCGTTACGAGAACTTAAAGAAGCACATAGTCATTACTCGTCGGATATCGAAACTTCAAATCAAGTAAAGAGAATCTTTAGGTCATTGATAGATGCATTCACGGTTACCAAAGCTCCTTCTGGGGCGAAGGAAATAGTGCGTTTAGTCGAGCTATTGCCTGCCAATGAGGCGGAGGAACTTAAAACTTGGTTCTATCAACAATCGCTCCCTAATCATGTTGACCAAACTCATGACATACCGGATTCGACAGTAAGCGATATAGAGGACGACGGTTCGGATCTTCCACTGGCGCCTCCTACCGATTCCTCTCCGACGCAACCACCTCTCGCAGAATCTGTATTGCGGTCACTACATGAGAAGACAAAATACCCTCACGAGAGAGCCGCCGGTCAAATTTGCCGCGCGGCTGAGAACTTTAAACGGCAGAAGAACAAACGCGCACGTTCCGAATATAAGAAACTTGCAGAATTTTACGTTCAGTATGCCTCACATTTCATCGACACGGATGATTGGGAAGTGGCTGCGGACTGCTATGCCCGCGCCCGTTTAGCCTATGTTGCGGCTAAACGCACTGGAAGCGCAAGGACAATGGCTAACAATGCCGGGGACTGTTATGCTAAACTCGCTGAGATTATGAGCAGAGGACAGCTGTGGGAAAAGGCTGCAACTCAATGTGTTCTATCAGCCGACCATTATAAACATGGAGAATCCCATGAGGCGGCCGAGGAGGGTTGGTCGAACGCTACGATTTATTATTTGAATGCTGCTGAGGACGCTTGTTCGGCTGGAGACGTTACGCGTGTTGACGCATATTGTCAAAAAATCTTCGCAATCGCCGAGAACATCCAGCGACCATCAAAAGCGACAGCAGCGGCACGAAGACTAATGGGTGAAATAGAGGAATCGGTAGCAACCCCGTCGCAAGCAAACTTCCAAGAGCACGGTCGTTATCCTCCTAATTCAGTAGTAATGCACAAAGACATCTCGGCCGTGAATCAGTGGCAAACGAGAAGATAGCGTGGCGAGTGTGTCACAATCATATGCACCACGATTCTGCATAGATGGAGAGTTGTGTTGAAAGGCAGTGCTGTCCCAGAATAGGTCAGCATGCTGATTCTCAAACCATACACTTGCGATGACGATTGATGGATATTCGCGTGCTTCAAGTACATCTCTTTGTACACCGTGATAATCTTTTCCGACCTTCCTTCCTTATTGATTCCTCTCCCTAAACCTCGCGTTTTAAACGGTGTCTTTTCCCACCGGCATCGGCAAGCCTTCACATTTGATGTCGCCGATTCGCGAATCCTTGAAAATGGATTAGTTGATTCTTGATATGTATCCGATGTGACAATACAGGACCTTGCAGAATTATGAGTAAAAAACCGTTTCAGCCGGAAATTTTTGACCATAGTTCATCAGAAAACATGCTTCTGAGCTTATCTGATGGATCCGGCATGACAGGTAAACCTAGCTTGGGGAAAACCTTATCCCAACGCTTAGGTTGATCGATATCTATGCACACGGGAACAAAGTCAAGGTTCAGGTAGGTCTTTATGGCTGGTAATCGAAAATCGTCTGTACCAAGAATTACACACTTGAAATTACGTTGTTGGAAGAAGTGCAATGCACAGAGTGTCACGGATTTGCCGAGTCGCTGTCCGGTATGCTCAGGAGTTACAGCGACCATGTGCACCGAACCCATCTCGGATTCTCCGGTGACAAGGACGCGCGCGTAGGTAGTGGCTACCGGAATACCTTGGCAAGTCGCAAAGAAAAGACCATCAGGATTGAATAACGATTTACGGCCGATGTCATTGTAAAAATCATGAATTGTGAATGTTGTATTGAACGAGGTGTTAATCACATTCACCCAATGGACATCATCGCCATTCACGTAGGTTCGAATTTTGTACCCATCCGGGATTTTGATTTCCGGCAACCCGTCGAGGTTTGGTCGAACCATTCTGAGTTGTCTCGGCATCCGCAATTCTCCACTAAGAGCGTATGTTCCTTGTTTCGCGCATAAGCATCTAACACTCAATCCTGTAAAAATTTAAGGCAAAGCTTGGGATTCAAGAAGAACTTAAAATATGCCGAATATCATCTTGGTTGGATTCATGGGTACAGGTAAAACGTCTGTAGGACGGCGACTGTCTCAGTGTTTGGAGATGCCCTACCTTGATACCGACGAGATTATTGAACAAAGTGCGGGACGGCGTATCACCGACATTTTCGCTCAACATGGTGAATCGTATTTTCGTGAACTGGAAAGCCAGGCGGTTCAAAAGATTTCGGGTTTGGACATGCACGTGATCTCGACCGGCGGAGGAATCGTGCTTCGAGCCGGAAATCTGAAGGTTCTCAAGCGCAATGGGCTAGTATTCTGCCTGACAGCAACGTCAGAGGAAATCTGGGCACGAGTGAAGAACGAAACACATCGACCATTGCTAAAAGCGCCAGCCCCCGTAGAAAAGATACGCAAGATGCTCGAAGCCCGCGAGGCATATTATGCTTTAGCCGACTACACAATTCAGACTGACGGCTTACCGATTGAGCAAGTCACCGATGAAGTAATAGAGGCGTTCCAAAATGCCATCAATTCGCGTTGAACTAAGCGAAAACAGTTATCCCATCATTGTGGATCAGAATATTTTAGGCAAGACGGGTGAACTGGTACAATCACAAACGAAATCGGAAAGAGTTATAGTGATTGCGGATGCATTCGTGAGCCGCCGATACGGGGGTGAGGTTCTGGAGAGCTTATCGAATGCAGGTTTTGATTCTCGCATCACGGAGGTTCCCTCAGGCGAAGAGCATAAGTCGATCGAATGGTTCGGTAGACTGCAGGATCAGCTAGTCAATCATCGAATGGACCGCACGTCAACACTTATCGCGCTCGGCGGCGGCGTCATTGGTGACCTTGCCGGATTCGTCGCCGCTACATATATGCGTGGTATTTCTTATGTCCAAATTCCAACGACATTGCAGGCGCAAGTCGATGCGAGCGTGGGAGGCAAAACCGGTATCAATCACCCGGACGGAAAGAACCTTATCGGTGCGTTTTATCAACCAAAACTCGTCCTAATTGATGTATCAACGCTAAAAACGTTGTCTCCTCGCGACGTTCGAGCGGGATTAATTGAAGTCATCAAACACGGCGTCATAATGGATGTGCCGTTATTTGATCAGATTGAAGCAAATCTTGATGCCATTTTCAATCTCGACTCAGATATTCTTGTCAGCGTAATCTCCAGATCGTGTGCGGACAAAGCCGAAGTTGTTGCTGGCGATGAGAAGGAAAACCGCTTGCGAATGACACTCAATTATGGTCACACCTTTGGCCACGCGCTTGAATCCATCACGGATTACAATGCATACCGGCACGGCGAGGCAGTTGCAATCGGCATGAATTGTGCTGCTCAACTCGCTTGCAACCTTGGTATGCTGTCACTATCCGACATGGAACGTCAAAAGCGGCTAATCCAACGTGCGGGACTTCCCACGAGTTTTCCATCAGGTATACAACCGGACTCGCTTCTTAATGCTATGTACCTTGACAAGAAAGCGAAACGTGGAAAACTGAACCTCGTACTACCGACAAGAATTGGCGAAGTAGATATCCGAGACGACATCAATGATTTAGATGTCCTACACGCAATTTCGCAGTGCATTGGAAATGAAAAGTCCTCCCTGCTGCCGTGAGCTTGGATAATAGAGACGTGCAGTAAATCCTGCGTCTTGAGTGAAAGGAATCTGCAAAAACTGTGTTTCAACGTTTTCCGCGAATTCTCAACTACCGTCTAGTCCAAGGTCAACTGCAATGCCCTTCATAGCATCGATCACAAATGCGATATGTTCCTTCAGCGGGACACCAAGGCTCTCGGCTCCCTCGTAGATATCTTTTCTATTCACCGCGCGTGCAAACGCTTTGTCTTTGAGTTTTTTCTGAACCGAGGAAACCTTTACTTCGGTTATCTTCCTGCTTGAACGAACGAGAGCCACGGCAGTTACGAATCCAGCCAATTCATCGACCGCATAGAGGGTCTTGTCCATCAGGCGCTTTCGTTCAAGCCCAAGGTAATCGGCGTGCGAACGGATTGCATAAATCACGTCAGGTGGATAACCCTTATCCTTAAGGATTTTCGCCCCTACTTCCGGGTGTTGATCGGGGGTTGGGTACATCTCGTAGTCGAAATCGTGCAATAGTCCGACGATTGCCCATTTTTCTTCATCTTCACCCCATTTCCTGGCATACGCTCTCATGCATGCTTCAACAGACAAGGCGTGCTTGATTAATCCCTCCTTGCGAGTGTATTCATGAAGAAGTTCTAAGGCACTGCTTCTATTCATTAACCGATTTCCGTGGTCGCGCGCGTTTTCATGGCAAATAGTTGTTCGCCAGGGGTTCCCTGTATTTCGAGAGATTCATGATTTCCAAGGGAAACCTCTTCGGTACAGTAAAGTGCTGTTTTGACTTTGCTTTTCTCCTGCCTCACAAGGCCGAACCTCTCTCAATCCAACACTTCTCTTACCCGCGGCAATCTACCATTCTCGGCTTTTCATCTCGGCAGAGAACGACATGTTTTTTCCAGTTAACATCATCAAGATCAGGATAATCTTCTCGAAAGTGGGCGCCTCGACTCTCCGTTCGAATAATTGCGGCTTCGGTAATCAAATTCGCGACATCAAGTATGTTTTGAAACTCAAACGCTTCCATACTAGTCCAGGAGCGCCCCTGATTCATCTCTCTCAAAACATCGTGCGTGATGTTTAGTCCGGCTTCCGATCTCAGGATGCCAACGTATTCCCACATCAATTGGCGAATCTTTTCCTTTCCGAATTCCACGTCAAACGAGTCGGTAATACTATAGCTATCCTCCGTATGAATCTGAACTCTCTCCATGTCTTTTTTGCCCAGTCGTCGAGCATAATTGACAGCGGACTTCGCTGCGCGCGATCCAAATACTATACACTCCAGCAAGGAGTTGCTTGCGAGCCGATTTGCGCCGTGGACTCCTGTGCAAGCCACCTCACCACACGCATATAACCCGTTGATATTAGTCTCTGCATTCAAATTGGTCCGGATGCCGCCCATCATGAAATGCGCGCCTGATTGTACGGGTATCAGGTCCTTCGTGATATCGAGGCCGTAATGTTGGCAAGTGTGGAAAATCGTCGGAAAGCGTCTCTGAATGAAGTCCGGTGACAGATGTGTAACATCAAGGTAGACACAGGGAAAACCGGTTGACTGCATTTCATTCAAAATCGCCCGGCTAACAACATCTCGGGGAGCGAGTTCCGCGTTGTCATGGTATCTTCGCATGAATTGTTCGCCGCGAATGTTCACCAGAACTCCTCCTTCGCCGCGAACCGCTTCCGAGATTAGAAAGTGAGGTGCACCATCCAGAATAAGGGTTGTCGGATGAAATTGTACAAACTCCATGTCCATCATCTCGCAGCCCGCACGCCACGCGGCGGCGAAACCATCTCCTGTCGCGACTTCGGGATTCGATGTGCACTGATACACGCACCCTAGTCCTCCGGCCGCCAGAATCGTGGCTTTTGCACGGATCCAATGCGCCACGTCATGAACAAGCGCAAGCACTCCGTAGCAAGTTTCGTCTTCCGTGATGATGTCTATGGCGAATGCATTTTCCACTACCTTTACATGTTTCTGTTTCCAGAGGTGGTTGACCAAGGCATCCGTTGTCTCAATGCCGGTAGCATCTCCCCGATGGACAACGCGCCGCCGCTGATGAGCCCCTTCCATGGTAAACCCAAGGGTATCACCCTCTTTGTCAAACTTCGCGCCCCATTCGATCAATTCCGCAACTCGCTCAATGCCCTCCTCTACCATGACTTGAACGGATTGTGGGTTACATAGATCCACCCCTGCTTTTAGAGTGTCTTCAACGTGGAAGTCAATTGTATCGTCGACATTCATCGCAACAGCAATTCCACCTTGGGCATAGCGCGTGCTACTCTCCTTCAGTGCGCTCTTCGTCATCAGAAGCACACTGCCATGTTCGTTGGCTTGAATCGCTGCGCGTAGCCCGGCACTTCCACTCCCAATCACCAAGAAATCGGTGTCGATTACCGGTAGATTCGAAGTATCAAATTGAAGTATATATCGGCGGTTCATAATGTGTTACCAGGGAGAATGGAAACGTGTATCAACTCAATTCTCCTCCATTTCTAAACTCAGAGTACTCTTCCCGCCTTCACCACTTTTCCGATCCCGTCGGCAATTAGCGTTCCATCTTCTAACGTGATGACCGCCGCAGCTTTGATGAGTCGCTTCGAGTTCTTCACCCGTTTTGCGTTGACGATTAGCTTTTTCCCTGTGGGTGCTGGGCTCTTAAATCGAATCTCAAGTTGGGCGGTCACAGCCGGGCAATCGAAACTGGCAATCCCGATGTATGTAATTGCTTCATCCAATAGAGTGCTAAGTATTCCTCCGTGCATTACACTCGCCCATCCCTGGAAATGATCGGGCGGCGTACACACTATCTCTACGGTTGCACCATCTGGCGAGATGTTTGGCGAAACTTGCAAGCCGAAAGGATTTTGCATACCACAAACAAAGCAACGGTTGTTATTTTGAATCTCCATTTTATGTATCCTGTGTTTGGAAGCCACTCGTATACTTAAGGTCGTGAATCTGTCTCATTCCAACATATTGAGGTTTGACACTAGTTTTTCCTTTTCCGATTCAAACCTTTCAAGCAAGTCCTGTTTCTGCGTAACGACTGCCTTCGGCGCACGTTCCATGAAATTCGGATTTTCAAGTGTTTTTCTTGTGGCAGTCAAATCAGTAGTTAACTTACTGAGGCGTTTCTCTAGACGATTTCTTTCTGCGCCAATGTCAATCACGCCAGCCAGCGGGACGTAAATAGTTAAATCGCCCACTACCGCCGTGGCACAAACCGCTGGTTTCTCCAGCGACTCGGCAATTGAGACGCTTGAGATTCGCGTAAATGAAGGAACGTAATCCGCAAGGTGTGTCTCAAGCAGATTACGAGTCTCGGCGCTAGGGGCTTTAATCAATATTTCAACTTCGCTGGATGGAGCCACATTCATCTCGCCGCGAATGCTGCGAATGCTCTCAATGACGTCCATAATTGTTTGCATTGAGTTTTCCGAGACCGAGTCATCCCATGCAGGATTCGGCTCGGGCCATGGCGCAACCATGATACTGTCTCCCTCATGCGGCAATCGTTGCCATATCTCTTCGGTAAGGAACGGCATGACTGGATGTGACAAACGCATGGTGCGTTCGAGAATATCCGATGCGACCGACTGAACAATCTCCTTGGAGCTCGGATCGTCGGAATAGTAAAGCCGTTGTTTAATCAGTTCGATATACCAATCGCAGAACTCGTGCCAAAGAAACTCATAGAGGTCATGCGCAGCATCACTGAAACGGAAATCGTCAAGACACGCTGTCACGCTCCTCGCCGTGGCGTTGAAACGACTCCGAATCCAACGATCACATAAGTATAGTTTGTCGTTAGAAATCGTAGTTCCAGACGGGTCGAAATCGTCAAGATTCATCAGTAGGAATCGTGAGGCATTCCAAATCTTGTTGGCAAATCGCTTTCCTGCCTCAATTTGAGACTCTGGCAGCGGCATGTACGGGTTTGGCAGCGTGCAAAATACCAAAGCAAAACGAAACGCATCAGCCCCGTACGTGTAGATTGTTTCAATCGGGTCGATGGTGTTTCCTCGAGACTTGCTCATTTTCTGTCCCTGTTCATCGGCGACGAGAGCGTGAATATAGACCCTTCGAAATGGAACTTCGCCATGGCATTTCAAGCCGAGCATTATCATTCGCGCCACCCAGAAGAAGAGAATGTCCCAGCCGGTAACCAACACTGACGTCGGATAAAAAGACTTTAGGAGGGAGGTGTCTTCGGGCCAACCCATTGTCGAAAACGGCCACAGCCCGGAACTGAACCATGTATCCAACACATCTTCTTCTTGACGCACATCTCGACTGCCGCAGGTACACTCTTGCGGCGTTTCGACCGCGGCAATGACCTCACCGCAATCATCGCAATACCAAATTGGGAGTCGGTGTCCCCACCAGCGCTGACGCGAAACTGGCCACGGCAAAATGTTTTCCATCCAGTGATAAAAACGTCTCTCCTCGCGTTCGGGAATAAATACGACCTCCCCTTTTCGGACGGCTTCAATTGCCCGTTCCGCTAGTGGTTTGACGTTAATGAACCACTGCGGTGAAAGGTATGGCTCAACGATAGCCCCGCAACGATCATGATGTCCAACGGAATGTGGGTGTGGAACGACCTTCATTAGTAAGCTGTCATCCCGTAAATCTTCAATCAATGCCGAGCGGCAGTCAAATCTATCCATTCCCTGATATTCCGAACCTGCAGACTGATTGAGAGTTCCGTCGGAATTGAAGATATTGATTTGAGCGAGGTCGTGTCTAAGACCGAGTTCGTAATCATTGGGATCGTGGGCCGGTGTCACTTTGAGCGCGCCCGTCCCAAATTCTCGGTCCACAAATTCATCTGCAATAACGGGAATTTCTCGCTGAATAAGCGGCAATATCACTGTTCTGCCGATGACGTGTTGATACCGATTGTCCTCCGGGTGTACCGCGACTGCCGTATCACCAAGCATTGTCTCCGGACGAGTTGTGGCAATTTCCAAAAACTCAGTCGAATCCTTAATCGGATACTTAATGTGATAAAAATTGCCATCTATCTCAATCGATTCGACTTCCAAATCGGAAATTACGGTTTGGCAGTTGGGACACCAGTTCGCCAAATACGTATCACGATACACTAATCCATCGTCATAGAGCTTGACGAACGCCGTTCGAACGGCTTTGGACAAACCTTCATCAAGCGTGAAACGCTCGCGTTCCCAATCGCATGAACAACCAATTTGGCGCAACTGTTCAATAATTTCGCCGCGCGATTCATTCTTCCAGTTCCACATTTGATCGATGAATTTCTCACGTCCTAGAGCTTCCCGAGAAGTCCCCCAATCCGCCAGTTTCTGCTCCATGATAATCTCGGTCACGATTCCAGCGTGATCCGTGCCCGGCATCCAAAGAGCATTGTAACCCTGCATCCGTTTCCAGCGAATTAGCACATCTTGCAGTGTGTTGTCGAGTGCGTGCCCGACGTGAAGATTACCGGTGATGTTGGGAGGAGGTATTACGATGGAGAACGACGGCTTGTCGGATGTATCGCTGGCATGGAAGTAGTCTTTATCCAACCAAAGCTGATACCATTTTGCCTCGATTTCCTGCGGAGAATAGGTTTTTGGGATATCCGTCATCAGCGGGTTTGATGCCTCCTATCGGTAAACGATAACTTCGCGATCATTGAATCGGTTGGCCCAGGTAGTGTCTTAATTCAGCCGGCGCGTTTTCATTTCATCATCTCAATTAGACCCAGTTCAACAATTCCGGGAAACGATCCATTGCTTCCCGCCAAATGTAGGTTTCAATCTCTCCTGCCGTGGAAAGTTTCATTATATCGTCGACGAGGTGTTGGGCGTCTTGTAGAGAAATCGAACTTATGACCTTTTTAATCTCGGGTATTGCCGTCGGGCTCATGCTGAGTTTTTCGTATCCCATGCCAATGAGTATGATGCTCAGTACAGGATCGCCCGCCATTTCTCCACAAACAGTAATGTCAATTCCCGCGTCTACCGCAACACGAATGACATTTTGAATTAAGCGAAGCACGGCTGGATGCAGAGGTTCGTAAAGCGGCAGCGTTTCCTCGTTACGCCGATCGATCGCTATCGTGTACTGAATGAGATCATTTGTCCCGATACTGAAGAAGTCGACTTCTTTGGATAGAAGATCGGCACTAAGCGCAGCGGCGGGGAGTTCAATCATTGCACCAATTTCGACCGTTGGATCAAAAGGGATTTTCTGTTCTTTCAACAGTGTCTGCGCTTTCTCGAGATGCCATTTCGCCTCACGCAATTCGTCTAACCCGGAAATCATGGGAAACATAATCTTGACATTGCCGTAATCGCTGGCTCTTAGTATGGCGAGTAGTTGAGTCATGAAGATATCGGGATATTTCAAGCAGAGACGGATTGAACGCAAACCCATCAAAGAATCCACGCTGCCCCCTAGATTAAGATGTGGGACCAGTTTATCCCCACCAATGTCAAGTGTGCGGATTGTTGCCGTTTCCGGACTCACCTGTTCTACCATGTAGCGATAGTCTTCGAACAATTCATCCTCTGAAGGCAGGTCCTCCCGATCCATATAAAAATACTCCGTTCGATACAATCCAACGCCCTTGGCACCAAATTTCCGAATCAGTTCAATCTCCTCAAGAAATTCAACGTTAGCGGCAATCTCAATCTGTCTGCCATCAGTCGTTTGAACATCAACGGTGCGAAGTGCGGAAAGATCTGCCTCAACCTTTGAACTTTTTTCCCGTTCAATCCGGTACTCGATTATCTGTTCTTCGTCCGGCCACAAAATGACGCGCCCGTGTGTACCGTCAACGACGATCTCATCGCCGGTTTCGGCTTCTGTGATAGCGGATCCAATTCCCACGACAGCGGGAATACCTAATGAGCGTGCCAAGATTGCGGTATGGGAAACACGTGTACCGGCCTCGGTCACAAATGCAAGAACCCTGCTTTTGCGCATTAGCACGGTATCTGATGGCGTAAGATTGTGTGCGACAACAACAACTTCGTTCTCTCGATTGAAGAGCTCCAATCGTTCCTCTCCCATCAGGAGGGATACAATCTGCTGCACGAAATCGTTTAGGTCCACAGCTCTCTCACGAAAATATGGATTTTCTGATTGAGAGAAGACATCCATGAATTCGGCTCCGACATCTACAACAGCAGCTTCCGCATTGACGTGGTGGGTTGCTATGTGGCTTCGAATGCGCTCAACCATCGTTGGATCTTCAAGCATCATGATATGCGCGTGGAATATGTCCGCGCCATCTCGATGCGCATCCAAGTGAAGGCGCTCACGAATTGCTCGCAGGTCCTTTTTGACTCGCTCTACGGCATGGAGAAAGCGTTGCACTTCGGTCGGAACACCGTTGGAAAGGATGCTATGACGAGGGATGTCAACGCGGTCGTAGATTCGGAAGACTTCTCCGATAACGACACCGGGTGAAGCTGCGAGTCCAGAAAGGACAGTAGGATTGCCTTCTGTTAATTGGGATGTCATAGACTTTTAGCTGGAAAAATTGGTCGATAGTTGAAATGGGTTAGAGACTGTATCGGGATGGTATTATGCGTTACCTATGAACGTCAAATCCAAAAAATGCTCAAGGAATTGCCATTGGTGGGTTAGTTCGAGAGATTGTGGGTCGCGTCCAATAGTCAATTGCGGTTTGATTTCAATTCGAAGGGAATTTATCGAACCAAGGGTAGGACAATCATGTTTCATTAAACCCACTTTCAATCAGCGCCGCCAATTCTTCAATGGCTTCCTCTTCATCGGTGCCGTCGGTTGTAATTGTCAGCTCCGTTCCTTCACCTGCCGCCAACATCATTATGCCCATAATGCTCTTTGCATTCACCTTCATCAAACCCTTTTGAAGATAGATGTTAGACACAAAACGACTGGACGCTTGAGCAAACATCCCGGCTGTTCGCAGATGTAAACCGAGTGAATTCCGAACAGTAACCATTTTTTCGCGCATAAACAAACTTTAATGAAACACTAGGAATTAGAGATGTCCATCATTAATGAACTCTTCAATAGCGTGTCACCTCTTCCAGGCAGCTTCGACAGTGACCAAGTTAGGCGAGAATTTGGAGCAGAACCATGCGTAAGGGGGCGGCAGTCATGTACACGTCCAATCATCTCGTGGTATTCGAGCATTAAATCGGGATTGTCAAATCCTAGTTGAATCCAATCCGCAATCAATGATACCCGCTTTTCCGCTTTCACATGCGCACGCCGCAAGTGCATTGAGGTCGAGTTCGGATCGGTGTGTGAGCACTTTCAACAACATCGGCAAATTCAAGCCGGTAACCACCCGAACTCCATTTCCACGAAACAGGGAAAGACTAATTTGACAGTCGCTCTCTCCAAAAATTCCGGCAAGAATCAGCACGCCATCCTGTTGCTGAACACGAGCGACGGCTTTTGTAAGGTGTTGCAAGATTTCCTCTTTGCCCTCTTGCGGCATGACATCAACCGCAACAATCGCTTCTTGCTTGCCAAGGACGCTTTCTGCTACAGCCAAAAACGTGGTTGCAAGTTTTCCATGAGTGGTGATTACGATACTAACCATTGACTCCAGATGTACCGCAGGTAAAGATTTCCTAAACCATGGTGGATTAAAACTGAGGTCGTCTTAGTCGTAACACTTACGGAAACAGCCGCGACAAAGACCTATCGCTTTCCATCTGATGGATGAACGATTTCGCGATGCAGTGTTTCATGCCGCCATTGATCGAGCACAGCTTCGTCATTTTTATCCTGTGTCATTTCTACAAGGGCACTGTCAAATTCTTTTGCTGCATCCAAGCCCAATTTATCGCCCCAGAAACTCATGGCAGCGACCTCGATCAGGTTCGCCAAGTTTCTACCGGGACGCACAGGTATCACGACATGTGGAAGTTTCTCATTATGAAAAACGTACTCATCGTCTCTGACTCCAGTTCGATTGTACGTCTTTTCCTTATCCCAAGGTTCAAGAGTGGTTACAAGCTCAACTTGCTTGCGATCACCCACCGCCGTTACGCCAAAGAGTGCGACAACATCAATAATTCCTATTCCCCGGACCTCGATGTAGTGCTTGAATGGTCGAGGACGGATACCGAAGACGCGATGCTCCGACACTTTCTTCAGTAACACGGTATCGTCAGCGATAACGCGATGACCGCTCTGCAGGAGTCCAAGTGTGCATTCGCTTTTGCCGATACCACTCTGGCCCAAAATCAGCACGCCGACGCCGAAAACATCAACCAGATTGCCGTGCACATACTCCGAAGGTCCAAATTCGTCTTCAAAGAATAGGAGCAGGCGCGTTGTGAAGGTCGAGGATGCGAGGGAAGTAGTTAAAACCGCAATCTGATTTCGATTGGCAAGGTCAATCAACTCTTCCGGCGGACGCAATCCGCTGGTGACAACAATACAAGGGAGGGGATATGAAAGTAATTGATTCAATACATCGAAACGGGCTGTAGCGGAAAGACTTTCCAAATAACCTACTTCGCCGTGTCCGAAAATCTGCACGCGATCATGCCCGAAATGTTCGAAATAGCCACAAAGTGCCAAGCCGGGCCGATTGGATTCCGCGGTCTTAATCTGCGTGTCCAACCCTGTCTCGCCAGCCACGACATCCGTTTGTAGTTCATATCCCGCATATTTGATTAAATTCCGTACCGTTACAAACTGTTCCATTGAAGCGATTCCACAAGATTATGAAAATTCGGGTTCCACCCACCCGTATACCCCACCATCTGTTTCGTAGAGGAGATTTACTTGCGATGTTTCTGCGTTCACAAAAAGTAGTAGCGAATCTTCGGAAAACTGCAATTGCATTGCAGCATCCTCAACCGTTAGTGGTTTGGAGGCAAATTTATCTGCAACCTTTACAATCGGTGCAGATGCCGCGGACGAATCGTCGCTAGTTGCCGCCGCGGAAGATGTTGCCGAGTGTTGGTTCAATTGGGCAACGACATCGCGATGTGATTGCCGTAGTCGCCGATCCTTCATACGTTCCTTATGACGTCTCACTTGTGATTCAACGCGATTCAGGGCCGTATCAAGCGATTCAAAGACATCGTGCGTTTCAATCCGCGCATGAAATGTTGCTTTTCGGGCCAATAAAGTCAATTCCGTCAAATATCGAGTTTTTTCCTGTTCTACGACGACTTGCAACTCATCAAGAAAGTTGAAAACTCCCTCGAGTTTTTGCGCCCGTTTCTCTACAAAACTCCGCACGTCATCTGTGATTTTGACGTGACGGCCGGTAAAAGTTATCTGCATATCAAGAACCCCGTTAACTGATTGAGATAATAGTCAATAAATTTGATGATTACTTCAGTGCCAATATCGATTCTGTTACCACGTCTGTTTTCTCTTGCTTGACGAGAGTATATTGAGTTCCTCGCGGTACTTCTGAACTGTGCGTCTAGCAACATGAATTCCTTCTTTTTCTAGTGCATTGGCGATTGACTGATCGCTGAATGGCTTCGCCGTATTTTCTCCATCGATCATTTCTTTAATCTTATCTTTGACTGTTGTTGAGGAAACACTTTCTCCCGAGTCGGTCGGCAAGTCCGTGCTAAAAAAGAACTTCAGTTTATATATTCCTTGCGGCGTCTCGACGTATTTGTTTGATGTGACCCGACTGACCGTGGATTCATGAACGCCGGCCATTGCCGCAATCTCCTTGAGCGTCAAGGGCTTCAATCCCGCAGTTCCCTGTTCAAGAAAATCCGCCTGAATCTTAAAGATGGCTTCAGTCACACTTACAATCGTCCTCCGACGTTGATTGATGCTGCCTATTAAATCAATCGCCGAACTGCGCTGCCGTTCCAGCCACTTCTTAGTTTCGCTATCGACCTCACCCTTCTGACCGTGTAGCATGTTCAAATAAATCGGGTTCAGTCGCAGCCGAGGCATTCCATCGTCATTCGTAAGGATGTGGTATTCACCACTGATTTTCTTGATAGCCACCTCTGGTATGATGAGACGAGAGGGATTATTGCCGTTTCTCAGATATTTCCCGGCCGGATCTGAAAAATAACGTCCGGGATATGGCGCAAGGTGGCCGATCAACTCCTTTGCTTTAATAACTTCCTCAATGTTTACCTCAAGCCGCTGTGCAATTCGTGGAATCTGGTTATTCATGAAGTCCGCGAAGTGGTTTTTGAGAATTTCCTCGGCCACAGGATTGTGGGTTTCGTTCGCCTTCATTTGGATCAGCATTGTTTCTGGGACTGTCCGAAATGCGACTCCGACCGGTTCAAAATTCTCTTGAATATACTCAAGCACTTCCTCCACGTGCTCGACGTCACAACCGACAGCGACGGCAATCTCGTCAAACGTGAGATTATAGACTTCCAGTCTGCCATTTTCATCTCTTACCGTGTATGTCTGTGCGTTCTCGTCATCGACTATCCTCCATTTGTCTTCCTCTTCACCTGGTTCGATTGTGGAGTTAGGAGACAGCGAAATTTCATCGCTTAACAACTCTTGACGGAGATGACGTACGAGAACCTTGTGTAAACCGTCAGAGAGGTTCGTATAATCTAGGTCATCTTTGTATTTGGAACTCAATACAAATAGGGGCATCTTCAACTGCCCATCATCGTTCAAGTTACCGATAATCTGTTCGCCGATAGCTTTTTCAATGTCCGACAACGGTGTTACACTCAGTTGGGCAAGCAAGAATTCGTGCAACGATTGTGTACCGGCAACATCGGATTGCGGACCATCTTCATCGTCAGCCCGCTGGAATGACGCTTGCTCACTAATGTTCACCATATCATCAAAGGCGGCATCCCAATCAATGTCCGGTTCCTTATCCTCCCGGTCTAAACTCTTTTCCGGTTCGTTCCACTCAGTATCCGGATCCAATTCTGTTGTGCCGAGGAGGTCTTCTATCTCTAATTCCTCCGTCTGAATCTCATCTTCTTCCAGCAGAGGGTTTTGTTCCAATTGTTGTGTCATGAACTGGTTAAGTTCCAGTTGCGGCATAAGCAGCACCTTGATTGCTTGCTGCAACTTCGGCGTCATAATGATTTGCTGCTTCAGGGTCGCAACTTGTCTCAATCCAAGGTTCATGATCTGTTCCTCGAGCTCATATGTTCACGGGGCCGCTTCTGAGTTCAAACTGATGTCCGAAGTAGAGATCTCGCGCCAACTCGTTACCGACCAACTCCTCGGGAGTACCGGTAAGGGTGATTTTACCATCAGCAATTAAGTAAGCTCTATCGACAATTCCAAGTGTTTCTTCCGCATTGTGATCGGTAATCAAGATTCCGAGACCTCGACTGCGCAGATGCAAGATGAGCTGCTGAATATCTTGCACAGCAATCGGGTCAATTCCCGAAAACGGTTCGTCTAGCAAAATGAAGGATGGGGACGCCGCCAAGGCTCGCGCAATTTCTGCCCGCCGACATTCGCCGCCCGAAAGCGTATATGCCTTACGATTCGCCAACTCAGAGATGCCAAGCTCCTCCATGAGTAGTCCCGCGCGTCGTTTGCGCTCGTCTTTGGGGATATCAAGCACCTCAAGTATTGCCATGAGATTTTGTTCAATTGTCAACTTGCGAAAGATAGATGTTTCCTGCGCGAGGTATCCGATGCCAAGCCTGGCTCGTTTGTACATGGGCAAGAAAGTGATATCTCGATCATCGTAAAAAACTTGCCCTGCGTTCGGGCGAATCAGCCCGACTGTCATGTAGAATGTGGTAGATTTCCCGGCTCCGTTTGGCCCGAGCAACCCAACTATCTCGCCGGTTTTAACGTCAAGGTCCACCTGATTAACAACAATCGGCCCCTTACGCGAATATCTTTTTACTAGTCCTCGAGCTTGGAGACGGCTCGACATAGTTGTTTCTCCTCAGTTCGTAATGGGCTTGTTATATGCTGCGTCCTGCCGACAGAAAATCGTTCTGCCACGGCTAGTCTACCCTGATTAACCCTTGTCTTCCGTAGTTTTCGTCTGTCGCGTCATTCTAACTTTGAATTTGACGCCCCCGTCCGCCGTTTGCTTTCCGGTGCGTCGATTGAAGGTAAAATGCTTTGCTTCCAATCGATCGGCGTTTTGAAGAACGACGACATTGCCACGGAGATCGACGGTATCGTCCGTATGGTTCAAGATTGCGTGTTCGCATGTGGCAAAAATGTCCTCGTCGCGGATTTCAACGTTTCCTTCAGCGACCGTTTTGAAATATTCACCGGTCGCAACGTCTTCATGCAGGATTACCTTATCCGCGTTTAGAAAACCGTTGGGACGCTTTATCTTAACGTTGCCGATTAGGATTGTAAGACCTTTCTTCTCATCCCGCTCCATGTCTTCGGCAGTTCCATTGATTATTCCCTCATCGTCCGATGCATCAGCCGTATCAGTCGCAACTTGCTCTTGCGCGGCGCTAGCCGTGTCGGGTACTTCCGCCGCGTGTGCATCGTATGGAAATGAGAGAGTGCCAAGACAGAAACCAAGAGCCCAAACAAGCGCAATCATTTCTCCCGCGGTCCAAGAGCGAAAACCAAGAGGCACTCTGCGTATGTAGGCTGATGTTTTTCTCCGTATTTCACTGATTTGATTCATTGAACTTGTCATCCTTCGGATTAATCCTGAACTGCGTGTTCTTCATTGTGAGTTTCTCCAGCGATGGATTGGCTTCCATCTCATTCCCGGTTAGCGTTGAATCTCCACGCACAACTTTCGCCATGTCAGGAGCAAATAATTTGCCGTCTTGGTCACGCCAATGGAGTTCGTTCGTATATAGATGCCCATCTTGGCTTTCACCCACAACTTGGTCGAACAGATGGATGTCATTCGATCGCTTGATTATTTCGCCGCGATTACCTGTAAGTGTAATCTTCAGTTCACCGTCTTCAAAAATTTCGACTGTTGGCTCTTTCACGGCAATTACCTTCTTTAAGAATGTCGCCTCAGAGCCAACAAGCACCCATTTTACAACTCCCGCCTCGGTATGGCTGGTCGAAAATCCGTGAAGTGTTTGCTGGGGAATCTCCTCCGCGAGTCGCGTGACATCTCCTTGTCCTGTGTCACACCCTAGTCCAGAAAAGCTGACAATCGTTATCACGACGGTTAAGACCGACCAGAGACGGCGTCCGTTTTCAGTGGGATAAGTGAAAATCAGGGGGTAACTAGGAATCAATTACATCTCCGGGATGTTTTTTCCACCGCTCATGCATCCAGATCCATTGCTCGGGATAACGCCTCACGTAGGATTCAATTATTTCGGTGAACATCTGAGTGTTGATTAGGAAATCTTGGTCTCTATCACCGGTTCTTTTTAGATTTAACGGTGGCTCAACAACCACGCGATGCGAATCATCGGGTTGCCGAATAATGAACGTTGGCAAAACCGCCGCCCCGGTTTTGAGCGCAATCGCCACGGGGCTGTACGGTGTATGGGCTGGGCGACCCATAAAATCAACAAACACGCCGTCTACGCTCGTGTCCACGTCAGCCAGAACACCAATCAGTTCATTTCGCTTGAGGCAACGCAGAATGTCACGGGCGACACCATCTCGGTCGATAGTGGAATATCCGGCGGCTTGCCGCCAATCGCTAACAAGAGCGTCTAAGCGTTGTGACCTCAGTCTCCGAGCTATCGGCGTCAAAGGCGCTACTTGTTCCACGAGGCTAGCCGCCAGAAGTTCCCAATTACCGAAATGCCCCGTAAGGATTATTGCTCCCTTCCCTTCCGCCAATGCTCCGTCAATATTGGTTTTTCCTTCGAAAGTAACAATCTCTCGATTCTTCTCGCTTGAAGTTTTCGGGAAACGGATAAACTCAATGAGATTCTTCCCCAGGTTTTGGAAACTGCGGCGGACAATGCGTTTGGCGGAAGTTCCGTCCTTTAGCTCAAGGCTGAGGTTAATGTTCTTCTCGGCGAGCGCCCTCTGATCGGAGGCAAATCGATAGGCGACAGATCCGAGCAAAGCCCCGAACGATAGCGCAATCTTGCGAGGAAATGTTACAGCACATGCGCAAACCAGTTTCGCCGTGAACGCATAACTGGAATCTTTCAAGAAACGCGACATGTGCTTAAGTTGTGCGAGAACATACATCGCACGATGGTATTCAAATTTTAGCCTACGATATTCCGAAACTCTAGCAAAAGTTATACCATATATCGGCGTGTATTATAGCAGATAGTAAGATTGAATAACAAGCCGATTTGAGTCATCTGCTGTCGGGAAAATCGCATCAGAAACTGTGGCGTGGAGAGATTAAAGGTCAGATATTTGCGGAGGAAAAAACGAGATAGCACGATGTGTGGGAACACTTAAATCTAAACGTGTAAAGGAAAAGTAATTCGTAATGAGTAACGCGTAAAAGTCGACTGCCTGTTGTTTTCTGCGCCTTGTCGGGTATGTTAACTAGGAATCCGAGCAGGCTCAAGGTCTTCGAAAAGTAACTCCCGCCTAATCCACGACACAACGTCATGGATGCCGGCTCCATCTCGCAAATTGGTAAATACAAAGGGTTTTTCACCGCGCATCCGTTTCGTGTCTTTCTCCATAACACCGAGATCCGCCCCTACGTAGTCCGCCAAGTCAATCTTGTTGATAATCAGTAAATCGGAGCGCGTGAGGCCTGGCCCGCCTTTTCGTGGAATCTTATCTCCGCCAGCGACGTCAATGACGTAAATTGCGGCATCCACGAGTTCCGGGCTGAAGAAGGCGGCAAGGTTGTCGCCGCCGCTTTCGAGAAACAGAATATCCAGATTGGGAAAATCGGCACTCATCTGGTCGACTGCTTCGAGATTAGCGGAAATATCCTCACGGATGGCTGTGTGTGGACAGCCGCCGGTTTCAACGCCGAGGATTCGTTCCTTGGGCAACGCTTCAAGCCGCGTGAGTATCTCCGCGTCTTCGCGTGTGAAGATGTCGTTCGTTATTGCCGCCAATTCATAGGTATCGCGCATGGTCTTGCATAACTTTTCAATCAATGCGGTCTTCCCCGATCCAACGGGTCCCCCGATACCGATTTTCAGTGGTTTCATTGAGGTTTTGCCTTTACGATTTCAATTCATTGATTTGGGTTTAAGAGCTAGGTTAGGAGATGAAGAGTCTTGAATATAGCCTCTCATGCCGCATGCTTTGGATATCATGTCCGGGGGTAAAACCGCCTAGATCATCGATATTCGCGGTCTGTGCGAACTCCACAATCTCCAGAAGATTGGAACGAAGATGTTGGATAACCTGTTGCCCATCCGTGGGCTTGAGTGGAATCAACCGTACCGCGGCAGATACCTGGCTTACGGCGAAGGCGTGAAGATAGCCTAGCAGAGTTGAGCGCAGGTCGATCTTAGCGGCGGACGCGACCAAGCCGTAAGCGACGGCGTGGTGTCCGGCGAATTTTCTCGATTGAATCCGTTTCACGTATTCGTCCAACATTTCACTCTTAGCAAGTGTTGCGGCGTTGCGGAGAAACTGTTTGCCAATCTTGACACTCCCCTCCCGCAATTCACGAGAGATCTTCATTGCCGTTAGCCGTTGATCGAGGTGGACAATCTGCTCAATCTCAGTTGCTTTATACGTCAACGCAACAGCGAGGGCATCGCCAGTTCGGATACCGTGATTGAGGACAGCACGCAGGAAGGATTCAAGCGTTTCGCGATCGTGGACATGCCCATCTTGCACGTAGGTTTCCAACCCGAAGGAATGGGCAAATGCGCCTGTCGGGAAGAAACTATCCGTGAACTGAAGGAGAGCCAATAAGGTCTCGTTTGTTGTAGTCGTATCAGTGGACATGAGCGTGGGGAGCAGATTGTCGCACAACGTGAGTGAAAACATGCTCCTCAATGACGTAATGGAATCCCAATCGGCAGAGTTGTTTCTCAAGGACGGGTTCATACGGAACAAGAATCGCGCCGTCATCAAATCCGATAAGGCGGTGCAGATTTCCGACTTGGTAACAGACGAGACCGTAATCTTCGGTCGTTTCAGGACAAAGAACAAACACCTTTTCAGGCAGCCCTTCTACGACAATTTCAACCTCGGCATCCCGATGCAAGATGTCTCCGGGAGACATTACCGTCCCGGTAGGCAGGGCGAGCCCTATCTCCCGCCCGGCTTCTGTCTGGAGTCGTTGGCGGCATTTTTGGCGGGCTTCCCAATCCAACTTTACTACATCGCGCCCGGAAGGGCATGGCAACACTTTCTTTGCGACAATTTCTTTAGCGATAATCATAGGTTGCATACCGTATTCTAGAACCAATAGAGGTAATGTAGGTAAATAGCCTGTATTAGTGGCATTAAGCAGTTGAAGTTCATCATCTATTGCGCCTACGTTCCACGCTGAGTCCAATCAAAAACTCCTGATGCCACCCACAATCATTGGTTAGGTATATGTTCCATCACAATTCAGAAATCGTAAGTGTTTAGTGGCTAGTGATTAGTGGATCTCTATGGGAACTCTATCGTGTTCGCTATCCACTCACTTGATCACTCATTATTCATTCGCTTGCTGGTCAGTAAAACCTCCGGAGCCATGTGGCGGGCAATGAATAGGATCTCTATGGCAACTCTATCGCAGTCACTATTCGTTCCTTTGATTACTCGATATTCACTCGCTTGATTCCTACTACAAACCAGAAAAATGAGCATCCACACGAGATCCGTCTAGAGAATGGAAAAAAGGCAGTCTAGATTCATAGCACTCGACTCCAGAAATCAAGGGACTAAACAGTTGCCAGAAATCTTATCTTGCTCGAACCAGTTAGGCAACGGCTTGGCCTGTATACAATAATCAAACCACGCAACCAACCGATTTGAGTAGTCACGTTTGTATTCGTCCTTCCAACCGCCGTTATGAAATGCTTGGGGATAGCGGACATAAAACACTTCGGTTCCTGTCGCACAAAGACCGTTATAAAGTGGCACCGCATCATGATCTCTGTGCTCAGGTTCTGTTTCAATCAGTAACATTGGCGTGGAAATCCCCTCAATGTGTTCAACGGGAGACAGCTTTTTGTAGATGTTTGGCTGGAACCATCGTACCTCAGGATGGGCGCTGCCACGTCGGTTAGGTCTCAATGAGTAAAATGGTTGTGTCGCTCTCCTGTCTCGGGAGAGCAAATCGTATCTTCCCAGCGTAGCCACTGCACCTTTGAACGCCTTCGATTGTGACACTGTCCAAGCAGCCAACCAGCCACCATAGCTACATCCATAAATCCCCAATCGGTTGGGATCTGCAATGCCTTGTGCAACAATCCAGTCTATTCCTGCCATGACATCTAGAAATGGATTTTGCACAATTTGATAGTCACCTAGTTCCTGTTCAAATTCGCGGCCATACCCTGTGCTTCCTCGAAAATTGGGGAGCAACACAGCGTACCCGGCAGTAGCAAGATAATGTGCCGCACTCTCGGCTCTGGCTGAGATTAGTTCGGAAAAACTTGCTTGGACACATCTTTCCGGACCACCGTGTAAATAAACGAGCGTTGGCGATTTCTTTCCAGGTTTATAGTCCAATGGATAAACTACGATGGCTTCTATTGTCCGATTTCCGCTCGGATAGTGTACGACACGGCACTGTGGCAATGGCGTGTCGGCGAGAAAGTTATAAAATCCCGAAAGTTTTTTTAATTGACCTCCCGAACGTTGCAGCCAAAGTTCAGGGGGGTCGGACGGACCTTGATATGAAAAAACAACGCCGTTCGATTTATGAAGACTTCGAGGGGTTGATGCTACTCGTTCGGAAGGGGTAAGATTTTCTACTCTTGAGGTCTTCAGGTCAATTGCGGCGAGCGCCATTGTTACCCCGTCGTGTGTAATGCCAAACAGCCGGGCACCATCGTGAGACCACGCATGTAGTTGAAAGGATTGTTTCTCTACCTTGATTGAGTGTGTCTGCGTGAATAGGGTGTCGACAATCGTTCCAACTTCGACGCAATCTTCTGTAACCCGAGAAAGCTGGACGATGTCTGCTTTGTTCCGAATCAATCCCGATGGTCCGGCATATATCATGCGCATGTAACCGGACGAAATATCGAGTTCTTTGAGTTCGGAGCCTAACTGCACAATCAGACGTTTTGCATCGGGCGACCAACAATGTAGAAAAATTTCATTGTCCGCACAAGAAATGAACTGTTTATTCTCACTGGTCTGACAATCGTAAACACAGATTGCACTTTCAAATCCAACAGGTTTTCGCGCGACCGACTCGTGTTGTTTGTCAATCTTTGGACTACGCACCATGATCCGCTGAAGCCTTGCTTCGTGTGCTCGAGCTGCAAGTCTTATTCTATTTCCATTTGGAACGATTGCATATGCGATATACCTTTCATCCGGAGACCATAACACCCGACCTCCTCCAAAAGGATTGTATGTCAAGATACCAAATTCGGTCGCTTGGCAGGTTGATGAACCATCAGTATCCATCACCCAAAGTTCTGTGTGTCCGGAGCGTCGTGATTTGCATGCAATCCTCGTTCCGTCTGGAGACCAACAGGGACTATGGGCATCCTCGTCACGAGGTGCAAGTTCCGTCATTTCACCATTGCAAAATTGAATTCGCCAGAGTGATCGATTCTTAATGTCCATTGAATAATGTTCATAAGGTACATCATAATTACCGAAGACAGCGAGCGCCTGTCGATCATCAGGTGAAATGGCTAAGTCTAAGAACTGGAAATAATGGGCTTTTATGAGTTGATCGATGTTCAGAGGCATTTTATTCAGTTCTATCGCCTTCCTACTTAGCAAAAAAGTTCAGTAATAGCGAAAGTTGACCGCATGACGTTTGGCAATCCAAAATCCACGGCAACTCCAAAGACATCAATAAAAACACGCTTTTCCAACATCGACTGAGACGGTTAGTTACGGGCTGCGTACGTGAAGACACGTTCCTCAATTGTGTAATGGAATCCTAACTAGCGGAACTGATTCTCAAGGACGGGTTCATAGGGAACGAGAATCGCGCCATCATCAAATCCAATGGGGCGATGCAGGTTTCCAGTTTGGTAGCAGGTGAGACCGTAATCCTCAGTCTTTTCAGGCAGCCCTTCAACGACGATTTCAACGTCGGCATCCCGATGCAAGATGTCTCCGGGAGACATTACCATGGCGGTAGGCAGGGCAAGGCCTATCTCCCGCCCGGCTTCTGTCTTGAGTCGTTGGCGGGCTTCCCAATCCAACTTTACTACATCGCGCTCTAGTGGCGGGACTTTGACAACTTCCGTGACAATATTTTGGATGAGAAGCACTCTTACTCCCAGTCAGTGATTATTCAAGGATTAGACTTTGAATTGAGAACCCGAGTTCTTCGTCCACCGTCCGGTGCTCGTAATCGATCCACACTTCGCTCGGATAGCCCAATTCGGGGTGATATTTTGCCGAGATAGTATGGGCTTTCTCGTCGATTGCCGACTGAAGAAGATCGAACAGTCCATCCATCGTTGGGTAGCGTTCAATAGCGACGTAACGAGGAATCGGAACATCGCCTTCGACAAAAGCTGCATTTTGAATGCGATTTTCGCGCACGGAGATATTGACTTCGGCGACAAAATCCATAGTGCAGTAGCAGGACCATTGGAAATAGAACCGATAGTTCGACGCCATTTCCGAGTCCCACTTCTTTCGATTGCTGTCCAAGAGTGATTGGGTGTCAACATGTCGGTCGTCGTCCAGTCTAAGAATATCACATCCGCACAACGGCGCGAGCATGCAGTATATCGCGATTATGCGAAACAACATGAGCCCATTCCTCACTCTAGATGTCCGCCTTGCCTAGCCACGTTAATAGCTTTATTTTACTCTTTCCCGCAAACCGTACCAATTACCCTCCGCGTCGAGGAAGATGGCGAATTTACCCCAAGGCAATTCTTTAGGCTTGTGAGAAAACTCCACTCCCCGCTCCGCCATTGACTCGTAAGTCTCTTCAATGTCTTTACAGTCGAATGCGAGTGATGGTTTTCGTTCAGCCCAATCTTCCATCTTACTCTTGGGGAAAATGACGATGCAGGAATCGGCACTTGGCGGCGCCATTTCAAGCCATCTGGCTTCGGCGCCCATGGACAAATCTCTGCGTATTTCAAACCCGCCTTGTTCTTCCCAAAACCGGTTGGCAACTTCCTGATCGGTCACATAGTTGGCAGCTGTAGCTATTTTTCTATCATGAATTTTTTCCTAACTACGAAAGAGTTTCGCACGCAGATTACATGGAGAAGTGTACCAATAAAGCAATCACCATATCACGTTTTCGGTATGCACCAAGTTTGCGTTTAATCCGTAGATGAGAAACATCAAGACATCCTTCCGGTGTGATTTTCCTTGAAGAATATGAACTCACCCATCACTTAGACAGATGGAACTGCTCTCTTAGTGAGAGTTATGCCATAGGAAGGGCGGAACTGCTTTTGTTCTATACTTTTTAAGCTATCCCCAAGACTTTTGCGCTGATACCCATAAGCGTGCATTCGTCTTCAATTAAGCGCAGCGCCTCAAGAATAATCTCTCGACCTTCAATGTCCGCCCACCTCTCCTCAAGATCTCCCAACAGTTATGCGGGCCCCTCTAGTCCTACTGTTTTCAAATGCCGAAGTTCCGCTTCTTCAATCGCCTCTGGTAATTCCTCCGGTTTGTGCATGTACGCTGTCGTAAAATGCGGAGTTGGTAAATACTTCATCAGAACTTCCGGGGATTCATTCGCCGCAATGCTGAAAGCCTTACTATTTGCGAATCTCGCACTTGTCAGGAGGGAGTTGGTACAAACTAAGAAGTGCAATACAGTGGGGCATGCGTAACTTGAGCGGCGCACGATTCCCTCAGTCATCCAACTGTAATCTCAGCCCGTCAAAAGCCACCCGGTAACCGTGTTTCATAGCGTAGTCGTCAAGCTCATCATGCTCCAAGTTCCCCTCGTGAGATATATGAGTTGCATAGACCATTCCATTGTCCTTGAGCCATCCATCTTCGCGAAATCGATTCACGCTAGCGATGAAGTCTCGCAATCCCAGATGGTCAGCCGGTCTTGAGTCAAAGCCGATTCCATAGGTGTGATCGAGAACAAGCACGTCATACCGTGTTCGGTGGAGTAGAAGACGCTCCCAGACGTCCTCGGACAGAACCGACGTGTCGGTGCCATAGAATACTGCATGGTTCCCTTGTTCTATTGAATATAGCAGAGATCCTTGAGTTGTTCCGTGGTTGGCAGGGTATCCGGTTACACGGTAGTTTCCTACCGTGCAAACCTCGTACGGCGCAACAATTAGCACATTCATCTTCAGTGCGGCTTGCGTGACTGGGTCGAAAATGCTCCCGTATTCACATCTTCGACGCACAATCGCATCAACCGCTTTCAGGGTTTCACCGGAGCCAACCAAGAGCAAACCATTGGCGACCACCGTTCCGTATTCTGCGTGCCTAGAGATGATGAACTCGGCATCCAAATGGTCTTCGTGGGCATGTGTTTGCAGACAGACACTAATGTTTGCGAGAGAGAGATTGTGTTCGAACGACGCGGTTGCTATATCGGGTCCGACATCAATGAGCAGATCATCGTTGATCGTGATTGACGATCGCCGGCGCAGGTTCTTTCCGCCGACTCTTCTGGCATCCATACATACGTGGCAGATGCAGAATGGAATCGGCATGGATGGCGCCGCCGCTGTTCCGAGAAAGGTCACTTGCATCCGTTAGGCTGCCTTCTATTTTTCGTTCTCAATGGATACTTTTTGTTCCTACCGATCAGGGGTGTCTGCCCAAGGTGGCGGTCAGACATCAATTGCCTCTGTTGTTTGCAAGTTCCTGAAAGACATTCTTTGGCATGCCATAATCCAAATACGACATTGGACTTTCGTTCAGGCGAAACGAAATCTCATTCAGTGACAGTTCTGGTTCTATCAGTTCGTATTTCGCCTGAAATATGAAATCGTTCATCGAGCCGGTTACCGATCGGTTGAGCGCCTTTGAAAAACGGACGGAATCCATAGATGGAACGATGAACTTCTCAAAAACCGATTCATATCCAGCCGATCGAATGACCTCACTCATAGAGTCTCTAGCCCTCTGTAGGAACACACGGTCATTCTTCAGTCCTCGTCCGATCATAACCATGGAATAGAGCGAGATTGTGTTGGTGATAAGCACGTATTGGGTACGGTCGACAGTGAACAGATTTGCCGACCAATCCGCAAATGGATTAGGGTCAACTGGCAGAATCTTATCCGGAGTCACGTGTATCTTCACACCCAATTTGGCTGAAATTCGAAATATCATTTGTTTGCTCCTAGGTATGGTTGATTTCCAGCATCGCCGAGTCAATCGCCGTTGACCGCACGGTTACATCTATAGCCCTATACATGTTGATCGACAAGAATGGGATTGCCGTCCGGATCGACTAAAACAAGACTTGCTGGGCCTGAAGTCTTTTCATCTGCTTCCGTCTCTATTTTGATGCCTTTTGCCTTAAGCTGTCGTTGGAGTTCTCTGACGTCAGTAAATGAATCAAGTTTGGTGGCATTCTCATCCCAGCCCGGATTGAAAGTCAGGATGTTTTTTTCGAACATTCCCTGAAACAATCCGATTGTGCAATTGCCATTCTTCATAATGAGCCAATTCTGGGATATATCGCCGCCAAAGACCCGAAAACCAAGGTTTTCATAAAATGACTTCGAATCCTGAATGTCTTTGACATTCAGACTTACTGAGAATGCACCTAATATCATATTTCCTCCTCGTGATTTGCCGCCTCTCCTATGATTGTTTGGAGTTGTAGGTCGAATCAATGTTTCTATACACCTTCAGAATCTCTATGGGATTTCTATCGCACGGGATTTGCTATCGCGCTCCCTATCCAGTCGCTTGATCGTTATTCACTCAGTTGATCGCCCACTACCCGTTCGCTCGATCTCCTCTAGGGCTACCAAGATTCAATTAGATCGCGATTCGGAGATAGCGGGATCTCTATCGCAGTCACTATTCGTTCCTTTGATCCTACAAAATAAAGCAATTCTCAGCAGCGTGGAGTATAAATCGGTTCGCGAGACTGAAATCCTGTCGATTTCATGATGCCGATACAGCGGGCTTGTGCGTTATGCTGTAATTGTTAGCCATATTCAGTCATGTTGGCAAGCTTTGCCGGGAGTGACCCCCACCACGACTCGTCGGTGCGAACGCGCAACAGATGTGTATTGCCCGGGATATCGTTAGCGCCTAAGCCACGTTCAATAACCTGTGTTATTGAATCCTGCTCCAACCGCTTGGCGAGCCTATCTTCCAATCGTTCAGGTGAGCGGATTGCGAGGAAACCCACAATCTCCGCCAAATCCAAGTCCAAGAGAAAATCGATATTCCAGAACAGGGTTTTTCCCTGTTTTGGCAGCAGATTCCCATCTCCCAATCCGCATTCGGCGAATTGTTCTAACATTACGCCTCGAATACAGTGTGGACGTTTGTCACCACTTCGTGTTGCGTGCCGAACGAGTCGTCTTGCCAATGAGGTGGCACCCTTCTCTGAGAGTGCAGAGCCGATGTAGGCGTAGTCCCCGGCGGGCATTGAAATAAGTTTGCCTTTCTTGAAGCGTCCGAATCGCAACGACGTGTCTTCTCTGAGGTGAATTCGCAGGACATACGTTCCAGCTTGCGATTCTTCGCCAATGATAACGATTCGTGGGATTTTCATTGAAACACCGACTCCGCCATCAGCTGATCCCCTTCTATTCTCTCTAACCCAATCCACAGCGAAGTGCACAATTTCTCGCTACCGCATGAGTTGGCAATCTGCCAAACCAACCTTTCCACGGTGAACGGCGTTTCCCACGTGGGAATTTACAAAGGCATCGCCAAGGCGTTCAAAGTCGGAAGCGTCCAAGTCCACATTTTCGAAGATGGTCCAGGTGCTCAGCCCCAATGAAAAGACCGGTGCGCCTTCCTGTACGATGTTTTTGGTTGGATAGATCGCCTGATATTCCGCAAGGCGCAGAACGAGAGTCGCGGATGTGCGCTGCGAAGGACTCCCATTTGCTTGCGGAATGTTTCCGATATAACGCCCATGTTACGGGTGGAAGTCAAATCCGGTCGGTAGGCTGGCATGGTCGCACGGATGAAATTCCACCAAGATTACGGTACAGGCTCTTTTCGCCACCGACTTGGCTCGGATTAGCCGGTTGGGAAGGCTGGCATCACAAGAGTGCCGGCGGATCCCAAGACTTCCTGAAGCGCAATGATGACGGCTACAGGTCCCCCGCAGACCCACCCCATCGCACTCAAAGAGGAATGCACCAACAACACAATTCCTGCTTCAATGCCAAGAGCCGTGAAACCCGCCTGAAACGAATCCACCGTCGCTGGCACTTCTGTTTTCTGGATGGTCTCACGTTCAGATGTCACGGTGTTCGGAACACGTAACTCACGACCATCACGGCGATATACGCCGCAATCAGCACAACGCCAAAAGGTCGTTTCAATGTATCACCGGAGGTGAAGATGCCAATTCGAAAGACAACCAAAATAAACAGCATCATCGGGAAGAGAATGAGGAAGAAATGGGGAGCGGCAACCAGACCCCCAGGTGTGACAGCAGAAGACACGCCAGCGACAAAGAGTACATTAAGAATGTCAGCACCGATGACGTTCCCGACTGCCAATTCGCCGTGTCCCCTTCTCGCCGCAGTGACTGCCGTGACAAACTCCGGCAGCGACGTACCCAATGCTACAATGGAGGCGGCGATGATACTTTGGGGAACGTGTAGTCGTATGGCGGTCTCTTTCGCCGCAGGGATAAGAATCCATGAGGAGGCGACTACGACTGCAATGGCGAACACCAGCTTGAGGACCACGAAAAATGCGTTGGCATTGCCTTCGGCTGATTCCACCTCATTCGCGACCGCATCTTGATCCACATCGCGAGACCACCGAATCGACTGCCACAGATAGGCGATTAGGAGCGCGAGGAACACGAAACCCATGATTTGCGGTAAGTGCCTTCCTTCTGTGCCGACAAATAGACAAGAGACAACGAGAAGAACCCCCGCACCGAGTTGCAGCCAGCCTTGACGGTTGACAATCCTTCGGTTAAGCGGCAGAGGTGCGATTAAGGCGGCGGTTCCAAGTATTAACCCCGTGTCACAGATAATCGATCCAACGGCATTTCCGAGCGCGAAATCCGGGTTGCCTTTGATTGCTGCCAATACCGAAACAGCAGCTTCAGGGGTGGTGGTGCCCAAACTCACGATAGTCGCGCCAATGAGCACTTTGGGAACGCCCCAGCGCACGGAGAGAATCACGGCTTCCTCAACCAGCCAGTCTGCACCCTTGCCTAGGGCGTAGAGCGTGACAACAATGATAATGAAAAGGCCGTACAGAGGCAGTCCTTGAATGGTGTGGTGAATCCACTGTTCCATCACGCACCTCCATTCACATGACAAATTGCACGGTCTAGTCTTTTCAACACCTTGTCTCTACCCAGCAGAACAATAATTTCAAATAGACCCGGCCCAAAAGAAACCCCGGTAAGGGCGATGCGCAAGGGCTGCATGGCTTGGACGCGCTTGATGTCGTTTGCGTCAGTATATCCCCATATAGCGGATTCAACGACCTCAAGGTTGAACGTCTTGAGAGGTGTTATCGCATTGCGTAAGCCACGCAGTATCTCAAGCACCGTATCCTTTTTCCACCATTTCTTAACCGCCTTTGGGTCGTACTCAAAGCTGTCAACGAAGAAATAGCTCGTTTGTGGGATGATGTCCGCCAATGTCGTTAACCGATCTCCGACCGATTCAACAATTCTCTCTAGCCAAGCCCTGCGGTCTGGCGTAAGATTAGTCTTCAATAATAATCCCTCCTGTTGAAGGAACGGAATCACGGCGTCGGTTCGCGCCGGGACATCCATGTCCATAATGTAGTGTCCGTTAAACCATTGCAATTTTTTGATGTCGAAGACACTGTTGGTTTTGCCAACCCGTCCCAAGTCAAACTTTTCAATTAGTTCAGCAATTGAGAAGATTTCCGCTTTATCGTCATAAGACCAGCCAAGTCGTACCAGAAAGTTAACCACTGCGTCGGGAAGATATCCGTCCTGCCGGTACTTTCCCACAGACACAAGATCGCCGTGACGCCGTTTACTGAGTTTTTCACCCTTTGCGCTATTCAGCACAAGTGGAACATGCGCAAATTGAGGTATCATCATACCCAGTGCCCGACATATCAATACCTGCTTTGACGTATTGTTGGTGTGATCCGCACCACGGATAACGTGCGTAATCCCCATTTCCAAATCGTCAGCCGTCGATGTCAGATTGTAAAGTGGAGATCCGTTTGATTTCACAATCACTTCATCTTGAAGTGCGTCCGCTTCAACGCGTATCTCGCCAAGAATCAGGTCATCCACCGCAATCGGCTCCGGGGGAACTTTGAGTCGTACAACCGGTCTGCGTCCTTCTGCGTCCAATCTCTGACAGTCCGCCGCAGTCAAGTTCCGGCATTTACCTGTATAGGTCTGATTTCGTTTTTCTGCCTTTGCAACCTCGCGCATCTCCGCTAAATCTTCCGGTGTGCAGTAACAGTAGTAGGCGCTGCCATTATCCAACAATCGCCTCACGTATTTCTCGTAGATTTCTCGCCGCTCAGATTGAACGTATGGGGCATGCGGGCCCCCAACAGTTGCACCTTCATCCCAGTCTAGACCGAGCCACTGTAGCGAATCGTAGATTTCTCGCATTGATTCTTTTGTCGATCGTTGTTCGTCGGTGTCATCGATTCTGAGGATGAACGTCCCGCCATGATGCCTGGCAAACAGCCAGTTGAATAGTGCCGTTCTCGCTGATCCAATGTGCAGGAATCCTGTTGGCGAAGGCGCAAAACGCACTCTAACTGGTGAATCTTTCATCATAATAATCGAAATAAACTCCTTTCTTCTGTAGGCATCCTAAACCATTTGTACGCTATGCAGTGTTCTTCTGCGTTTTCTGAATTTTCGCCCAAGTATCTCGCAATGTTACCGTCCGATTGAACACCAATTTATTGTCGGAAGAGTCGGGATCTACACAGAAATAACCTTTTCGTAGGAATTGGTAGTAGCTGCCGAGCGCTACATCCGCAAGACTAGGCTCAACTCTAGCGGAATTCAGTATCTGCAGCGAATTGGGGTTGAGATAATCCGTAAACTCGCGTCCCTCCTCCACATCGTTAGGATTCTCCTTGGTGAACAGGTGTTCATACAGGCGTACTTCAGCCTCAATCGCATGGGATGCAGAGACCCAATGCAGCGTACCGCGCACCTTACGGCCATCTTCAGACCACCCTCCTCGCGTGGTTGGGTCGTAGGTGCAGTGGACTTCGACAATCTCACCGTTGTTTTCATCCTTGACCACATGCTCGCATTTGACGTAATAGGCGTGTTTGAGGCGCGCCTCACGCCCCGGTGCGAGACGGAAATACTTCCTCGGCGGATCCTCCATGAAGTCCTCGCGTTCAATATATAGTTCCCGCGAGAAAGGGATTTCACGCGATCCCATGGTCGCGTCCTCCGGGTTGTTTTCAGCCTCCAGGAATTCGACCTTTTCTTCCGGATAGTTGTCGATGATGACTTTAAGCGGATTCAATACCCCCATCACGCGCAGCGCTCGCTTGTTGAGGTCTTGGCGAAGGCAGTATTCCAGCAATGAAATCTCGACCAGATTATCGGCTTTCGCAATCCCAATTCGTCTACAAAAATCTCGGACGGCTTCTGGGGTGAAGCCGCCACGGCGCAGACCCGCCAACGTAGGCATCCGAGGATCATCCCACCCATTAACGTGCCCATCTTCGACCAACCGAATCAGCTTCCGTTTACCCAACACCGTATGGCTAAGAAATAGTTTGGCGAACTCAATCTGCTGTGGATGATAGATGTCCAACTGATCGAGGAACCAGTCATATAGAGGACGATTGATTTCAAATTCAAGAGAACACAGAGAGTGTGTAATGCCTTCGATAGAGTCGGAAATACAGTGGGTAAAGTCGTACATAGGATAGATGCACCACTCATCGCCCGTGTTATGATGTGTCGCGTGAAGGATTCGATACATGACGGGATCGCGCATAACCAAGTTCGGAGATGTCATGTCGATTTTTGCTCGAAGCGTGCGCGACCCCTCTTCGAACTCGCCTGCTCTCATGCGCTCGAAGAGGTCTAGGTTTTCTTCTACGGGGCGGTTACGAAACGGGCTATCGATTCCCGGCTCGGTCAAGGTACCCCGATATTTTCCGTAGCTAATCTCTTCCGCCGTCAAGTCACAAACATAGGCTACGCCATTTTTTATTAGCTGTACGGCATATTGATAGATTTGCTCAAAGTAGTCGGATGCATAAAACTCGCGCTCTTCCCAATCGAAACCGAGCCATCGAATGTCTTCTTTGATTGACTCCACATACTCCACATCTTCCTTGGTGGGATTGGTGTCATCGAATCGTAGATTATAAAGTCCCTTGTAATCTTCTGCGATACCGAAATTGATACTGATAGCTTTTGCGCTGCCAAGGTGTATGTAGCCGTTCGGCTCCGGCGGGAATCGCGTATGCACTCGACCTCCGTATTTATCGGTTCTCAAATCGTCTTCAATTATTTGTCGAATAAAATCAGTGGGCGCCGCGGAAGAAATGACAGAGTCGTCTTTTTCGTCAATCCCGCTTCCTCCTGCGGTTGTTTCACTTGTCATTAATCCTCTCCTCTTGCTCGCATGAAGCGTCTCGCCCAAGTCTGCGAATTGAACGAGTCGGAACTAAATTCTATGATAAGGGTTAGGTAATTCGGTTTGTCAGTTTTTTTACGTTTTCAGGTGGGCGCTAGGTCGCACAACATTATACCACAGGCATTGCGGGAAGTCACGCAAGACCTTTGGAGCATTCCGAATAGGGCTGTTGGAGGAGGGCAATTCGTACCGGTTGTAGAGATTCTGTTTCGCCAAACACACCGCTTGATACATTAGCACACGTGTGTTATAATTTCCGGTGATTGCCTAATCTAGTCCAATCGCACGAAATTATCACGTGTTAAACAGAAACCTTTCTTGCGGAGAATCATCTTTTATGTCACGAAAACTAATTCTTGTATTATGCATCATCATCGTAGGTACAACCTGCTGTTTTGAGGGGATTTCCCAGCCCTTTCAGTATGCGGCAATCCAAACGTCGCTTCACAAACTAGATTCCGTATTAAAGCCGCTTGTCATAAGACACGCCAGTTCTCTTCAGAAAGGTTATGCCCCCCCGTTCATACAGTATTCTGAACGGTATGGTACGGATGTAATTAAAGCGATGCTTTTGATGTCGGACTCGCCGCATACACTTCGCACTCTCGGCGTGGAGTTGCGATCGGTTATTCGACTGAACTATCATTCGCACGGCTTTTTGGTCACAACCGAGCTCCCGATTGATTTACTTCCAGAAGTCGCCATGATGCGGAATGTAACCTATATTCATGCTTCCCGTCGGGCTCGGTTGGCTGCCCCTGCACTGGATAGAAGTGCTCTCGCTACCGGTGCGAATCAGGTGTGGGAAAGTAACCCCACCTATACCGGGAAGGATGTCGTCGTCGGCATAATCGATACGGGCATTGATTGGGCTCACGAAGATTTTAAGAATCCGGACGGCAGTTCTAGAATTCTGTGGATTTGGGACCAGACTCAAACTGCGTCCGGTCAAACTCCTCAAGACTTCGGGTATGGAACAGAATGGACGCAGATGCAGATCAACGAGGGTACACCAAATCAGAACGATTATGATGGACACGGCACCCATATTGCTTCAATAGCCGCAGGTAACGGCAGGGGTACGGGCGTGCAACGCTCCGCTCCAAGATTCGTGGGAATGGCACCGGAAGCGGACCTCATTGCGGTAAAATCGCACCTGTTCGAGAATGAGGTGTTGGATGCGGCGCGCTATATCTTTGAAAAAGCGGAATCGCTTGGAAAACCGGCAGTTGTAAACATGAGCTTCGCATACCAAATAGGCCCGCACGATGGACGAACGCTGTTGGAACAAGGGTTAAACCAACTTGTTGAAGAAACATCCGGCAGGGCGATTGTTGCGAGCGCGGGGAACAGGGGAGAAAGTACAATCCACGCCGGAGGAGTTCTATTGCCTCCGGATGGAGAAATCTATCCAAAGCTGATTCCGGTGCCCGATTTCAACGACGCCACCGTCTATACCATCATCTGGTATTCATCCAAGGATTCCATCTCAGTGCGGGTGAAAGTGCCGGGGAGCAATCCGGGAGAAACTGTAGATTTTGAGTGGGTGCCGCCCGGTCAGGTGGACACTTTTGACATTCCGAAGGGGCCCTGGGAAGGTGCGACCCTGATTGTCGATTCTCAGCAGCAGCATCCGGTTTATCCGGATCTTTCCTCTATCGTTGTTTGGCTGTGGAATGGTGGTGACATAAGTTTGCCGCTGGATCGTTACGAAATGATGATTGAACTTGACGGACCAGAGGTCGCTTTTGACGCTTACTATCTTTCCAGCGAAATCGACGGCGGGTTCAGAACGGATAGCCCTGATCCATGGCTGATCCCCGGCGATGCCAACAAAACTGTCGGTATGCCGTCCACGGCAAGAGGTGTTATCAGTGTCGCCTCCTATGTCACACGAACGGACTGGGTGGATTCATTTGGCTTTCTTAGAGGGGTCGATGCAACTGTAGGCGAAATCTCCAGCATATCCAGTGTGGGACCAAGTCGTGATGAGGCCGAAAAGCCCGATCTCGCTGCGCCGGGAGAAATGATTGCTGGAGCGCTCTCCACGAGGAGTTGGGGATATCCGCCATTGGTTCTTGAAGACCAAAGTCACATTGCGCTGCGAGGATCGAGTGTCGCCGCCGCTCACGTCACAGGTGCGGTGGCACTTCTGCTGCAGCAAGAACCGCAGAGAACGGTGGGAGAGTTGCAACGGCTCCTGATTGAGCGTGCCGTCGACCGCGGCGATTTGGGCTGGGACAGCCACTGGGGTGCAGGTCAGCTGAATATCCTGGCTTCATTGGACGTACCTGAAGTCCCGCAGGGCTTCACCGCTACTTCCGAAGACGGGGCGGTGAGTTTAAACTGGATGACAAATGTCGAATCCAACATCGCCGGATATAGACTTTACTTCTCGGGCCGGATGCTTGACCTTGGTAATGTCGAGGCCTTTAGGTTAACAGGCCTCCAGAACGGCGTGCCCATCGTCATCTCGTTGAGCGCGTTTAACAACGCGGGGAATGAGGGTGCCAAGACGAGGCCATTGGTTGTTATACCAACAGCGGATCCGGGAGGAGAAGACACGACCTCACCCACCCCACCTACAGGCTTGATTGCGACTCCTGCTGATGGAGCGGTTGTACTAATTTGGTCAGCGAACCCGGAGCCGGACGTTGCCGGATATTTAGTTTTGTTTGGCGATACACCAGGAGAGTATTTTATAAGTTTTGTGGTGCAGAATCAGAACTTTATTCGGGTAGAGGGAGCAGATAATGATGTGCCCCTCTATGTTGCCGTTGCCGCTTTTGATTCGGCGGAAAATTTGAGCGAACCCTCTGAAGAGGTAGAAGTTACTCCCACGGCACAAGATTTTACATTAATTCCCGGCCAAGACGGCTGGCCGTTTCATACAGAGAGTGAAGTGTTTTCGTCACCGGTGCTGGTCGACCTTGATGGAGACGGTACGCTCGAAGTCATTGTAGGCTCTAAAGATGGCTTGTTGCACGTTTGGAACTATGATGGCTCACCAGTTGCCGGATGGCCGCAAGAAACCGACGGCGAGTTGATAGTCACGCCATCAGTAGGCGACCTCGACGCAGATGGCATCCTCGAAATTGTGCTGCCGGTCGACCGTCGAGTTTACATCTTTCGCCCCGATGGCACCCCTTTCAACTCAGAATGGCCAAAACGCTTCAGGAGCCGCATTTTAGCAGCAGCGACCCTCGCCGATCTCGACAAAGATTTTGACAGAGAAGTTATCATTGTTACCAAATCGGACGGCGTGCATGTGTTGCATCACGACGGGGACGATCTTGACGGTTGGCCACAGGAAATAGAGGATTTCGGTTTATCGCCGGCGGCAGTAGGCGATCTAAACCGAGACGCTTCGCTAGAGCTTGTTGTTACGACGAGTGGAGCCAATGTATACGCATGGGAAGCCGATGGTACCGCATTGGAGGGTTGGCCCATTGAACCGCGTCCGGGAACCGGAGCCAACGCGCCACCGGTATTGGCTGACCTCGATTCGGACGGTACTCTGGAAATTATCGTGATGTTCAGGAACGGAAGCATCTATGTTCTTTCTCAAAAGGGTGAGGTGCGAGACGGATGGCCGCAGCGAATAGGATATACGCCGTACGCGGCGCCGGCGGTCGGCGATTTGAACGGTGATGGACAACTCGAAATCATCGCTGGCGATTTGGGCACATCAAGCATTGTCGCCTTTAATGAAGATGGCACACTGGCGCCGGGATGGCCAATCTCAATTTTCGGATCAACGGTTACATCGATTCCCGTGCTGGGAGACATTAACGGTGACGACGAGGTTGAGGTCGTCGTTGCAACCAACTGGGGAAGTTTTTTTGGGCAATTACACGCCTTTAGTTCTGGCGGTATTGAGCTTGACGGTTGGCCCCTGATTACCACGGGCAATCTTCAATCTTCACCAGCTATCGGCGATCTTGACAACGACGGGGATGTGGAAATCTGTATCGGTTCTCTGCGGGCGCCTAGTCAGGGTGAATTTATCCCCGGATCGTTTTATATATGGGATTTGGAAGGTCAATCTACGGACGCACCGATTGAGTGGGGAATGTTTCAGGCAAATCCGGAACATACTGGCGTTTACGTCAACAACCTCCCTCCGTCGAACGTGCTCGCTGGGTTCACGGGCACACGCGAATTCAATCAGATTCGCCTCAACTGGACGACAATGGGGGAGTACGGTAATCTGGGATGGCGAATCTATCGCAGCGAGACGCCGGACGGGGAGTTTACACCCCAAATTGACGCTTTCCGGTCGACAATTGACCGTCCGATTGAAGTGTTGATAAAGGGCAGAGGATACAGCAATTCAGAACGCGATTATGTCTTCTTTGACGAAAACACATCTCCGCTTAACACCTATTCCTATTATCTAGAGAACAGAGGGCTATTGGGGAGGATTAGTCTCTCACCGATTGTAACCATTGAGGGCTTGAAAGCCGTCACCATCGGCGGACTCAAGACTGAACTTTATCAGAGTTTCCCCAATCCCGGCAACCCCGAAACCTGGCTCCCCTTCGCACTTGGAACCCCCGCACACGTCTCGGTTGCCATACGAAATACTTCAGGCGAGTTAGTAAGGAAACTGGATTTAGGAGAGAGGCCCGCCGGGCTGTATTCCACCAAGTCAAACGCAGGGTACTGGGACGGTCAAAACGAGCTGGGCGAAACTGTCGCAAGTGGTATCTATTACTATACATTCACGATTTCCAGCCGTGATGGCTCCGACGCTCGGGACATGACTCGGCGGTTGGTTATCCTGAAATAGCCAAAGCCGCAGTATAGGAAAAATCTCTCGGCACGTTAATCGAAGATATTTTCTGGAATGGCGAGTGCTGGCACGACGATAGACAGATTACGAATGGAGGGGTATGTCTGACAAATCTGCTGCGCTGGTCTACCGAATCGGCATCGTGGGAACAGGAGGAATCGCAAAGGCGCACGGCAGGGCATGTGATGAACTTGAATGCGTCGAACTCTCCGCCATTTGTGACATTTCGGAGGAAGCTTTGAATCGTTACGCCGAATCATTTGGCGTGGAGCGTCTCTACCGTGACCTCGATCAAATGCTGACTAGCGAAGAACTTGACATTGCGATTATCGCCAACTGGGGGGCTTTTCATGCCGAAACAGGCATCCAAATTGCCAAGTCACGCCGTGTTAAAGCCATTCTCTGTGAAAAGCCGTTTACCTCAAATGCGGCGGAGGCAGAGCAGTTTGTAAAAGCAGCGATCTCAAACGGTGTGCTTGTAGCCGAAGCCTTCAAGTTTCGCCATCATCCGATGCATTTGAAAGCGAAGGAACTTATCGATTCGGGAGAAATTGGCGACGTAAAGACAATTCGCAGCACGTTCTGTACCGGGGGCAGGGGCGGAGGACCTGAAACTCGCCCTCCTGAAAGGAACTGGCGGTTTAACAAAGCGAAGGGCGGTGGTAGCATCTATGACCTAGGGTGCTATTGCATTCACCACGCACGGTTCGTCTTTGATGCAGATCCTGTTTCGGCATTTGCGATTCAGCAGTGGGGAATTGAGGTCGATGACGCAATGTATATCCTTCTCACTTTCCCGGGAGAACGAACCGCACAGATTTCCATCGGATTCAATTCGGCAACTGCACAATACGCCGAAATATGCGGAACCAAGGGAATGTTGCGCCTCGACAGAATTTGGAACAATGAGAACCGCCCCGTGTCAATCGAGAAACAGACGGTTGATGGGTCGGAATCCATTGAATTTGCACCGGTGTATCAGTTCGCGAACCAGCTTCAGCACCTCTGCGACTGCTTGACAACGGGACAGCCGCACCGCATATCACCCGAAAACAGCATTCATCAGATGAAAGTGATTGATGCCGTTCGCGAATCGGTAAAGACCGGGAACGTGGTAGCGATTTGAGAGGTTGGTGAACCTCTGGATTTATAATCATCGCTGTCATGAACGCGCACGTTATTAGCTCTGTTTGGTCGCGTGTTCCATGATCTCGGTCATGCGTGCGACAAACTCGGTCGGAGAATCCATATTCCCGTCAATCAGAAGCGCTCCTTCATAAACCTGCATAACGCAACTCTTGAGGAGCGACTCAGCACCTTTGTTCTCGTGAATTAGGGCAAGATTCTTGATTAGCGGGTGTGAAGGATTAATCTCAAGAATCTTCTTGGTGGCGGGGATCTCTTGGTTCATCATTTTCATCATGCGTTCCATCTGTCGATCCATTCCGCTGGCTCCGACCACGAGCGTTGCCGCCGAATCGACGAGACGCTTTGACTCTACCACATCCTCCACCTTATCACCAAGAGTTTCTTTGAAAATCGACATGAGCGAAGTGGACTCGTCCTCGGTTAAGCTATCAGCCTCTTTCTCCTCATCCGACTTAAGGTCGAGGTCTGCAGTTTCGATTCCTTTTATCGGTTTTTCGTCAAATTCATGCAACTGCGGAATGTTGAAAATATCCGCCGGATCAATGAAAAGCAGGACTTCGATTCCCCTTTTCCTGAAATACTCTAGATTTGGATTCAGTTCCACCGCCGCTCTACTCTCGCCGGTCAGGTAGTAAATCTCTTTCTGATCTTCCTGCATACCAGCCACGTAGTCCTTCAGTGACGTGAACTTCCCTTTTTCGGTTTTTGTGGATTCGAATCGCAAGAGGTCGATCAGTCGATCTCGATTGTCAAAGTCCGTGCTGAGTCCGGTTTTGAACAGCAATCCAAAGTTCGTGAAGAATTTGTCGTATTTTTCTTGATCGTTCTTCGCCCAACCCTCAAGAAGCGACAAGATTCTTCCCGTAAGCACATTTTTGATTTTTCCCATTACCGGGCTTGACTGGGTTACTTCTCGAGAGACGTTTAACGGCAAATCTTCCGTATCCACGACCCCGGCGACGAAATGCAAATACTCAGGCAGTAATTCTTTGCAGTCGTCTTGAATGAAGATTCTATTCGCGTAGAGTTGCAACGATTTCAAGTCATCTCCCCTCAAAAAATTGAACGGAGCGGTTTCGGGAACAAAAACCATTGCCTTGAAATTTACCTGCCCTTCGATAGCCAAATGAAGATGGCCAAGTAACGAATTAAAGTCGTTGGATATGAACTTATAAAATTCCTCTAGCTCTTCATCAGTCACTTCGTTTTTGTTTTTCTGCCACAGCGCGCTTATAGTGTTGACTTGTTCACCGTTGACATGAATCGGGTAATCGGCGAAGTTGGAATACTTTTTGATTATCTCGTTTACCCGATATTCCTCGCTGAACTCCTTCGCATCGTCCTTAAGTTTGAACGAGATTTTCGTTCCTCGTTCTTCGCGCGGAAATTCTTCAATGGTAAATTTGCTCTCGCCTGTCGATTCCCACCGATACCCCTTTGACCCCGAATCAGCATGACGGGTTTCGATAACCACCTCATCAGTCACCATAAAAACGGAATAAAAGCCGATACCAAATTGACCGATCAAGTTCGCGTCGAAGGGTTTGCCTTCCTCTTTCAATCGCTCCAAAAATGCCACGGTGCCGGAGCTTGCAATGGTGCCGATTCTAGCTACAAGATCTTCTTTCGTCATGCCGATGCCGGTGTCGGCAATCGAAAAGGTTTGTGCTTTCGAGTCAACACCGATGTTGATTCGCAAAGGCGCATCTGGACTCACAATATCCTTATCCGTTAACTGTCTGAAACGCACCTGATTTAGGGCATCGGAAGCATTGGAAATCACTTCCCGAAGAAAAACTTCGCGATGGCTGTAGAGCGAATGCACGATAAGATGAAGAAGGTGCTTCATCTCCGCTTGGTATTCAAATTCCTCTAATGCTTCAGGTTTGTCGTTGGTCATAGTCGAAAGATTCTCCTATTGTATGTTGATGAAGTAACATTTTGCTCACGTCTGTTGATTTTGAACGTATATATTACCATATTGTCTGAAGAATATTGTATCTAATGGTCTTTAATTTTACCATAAGAAAAAACGACTCCAACCAGTTCCTTAAACCCCAGCCCCAGTAGGGAGGACGCCCTGCCCTGCATTGAAATTGCTTGATTGAGGCTATTATTGCATCTCCCTCATCGCAATTTCAAAGCATGAATTCTCGTAGAGGGTTTACCGCTACTCGACACTCACCGTCAGCGCGGAAAACCGTATCGTGAGGGGTTGTTCGCCTTCTGTTGCCTCTATGCGAATAGGACTTCCGTAGGGTACACCGTCTGTTCTATCGCGTTCCGGCCGTGAAGACAAAACATCGGCGGATTGTTGAGTGACTCCTATCGTTCCGGGCAGGAATAGGGGACCGGATGTGGTCAAATCAGTTTCAGAAAGCTCGGACAAATTATCCCAGTCACAGTCCAAGCAGAATAACTGGTCATCGCCAATGGATTTGATTGAAATACATTTACAATTTGGACATAGCATTTTTTGACCTCCGACCAAGAAACGATGCGAATCTTATTGTGGTTGCAAGAGTCAAATCATAGACTATCGAGTTCTTTAACAGCTTGGATACCGCTATCCAATGCTTCAAATAGCAGCGGCAATCGGCTATTGTCTACCCCGGCGTACACTAGATTAGGTTCGGAGCGACGCGGGTTCTTGTCATTGAACAGGTAATGAGGTTTGGGAACCGGCATCGCGTGCCCAAGCACCTTGATAAAAACCTTCTCCACGAGAGGACTGACATCTTGATCGAAAAACAGGTTAATCGTCTCTACCGTCTTTCGGGCAATCTCCTGTGCGTTGTTTGGAATACTTGCAATATACGATCGCTGGTTTGGATGAAAGCAGTAGTATGCCGTAAACACCCGCGAATCACCTGTACGAAATTGAGAGGCGCTATCCACGAATCCCATGTAGGTTGAATCTTGACCCAGGAACTCATTCTGCCAAAATGCCTCAGCATGAAGATTGTCTTTGAGAACGATGTTGAGCACCAGCCAAGGCGCATAAATGTTATTTTGAAAAAGATGTGCGTCGGATGGAAACACGTATTTCAGGGCATGTTTCCCTCCCGCATAGATGACATTCTTTGCAAGGTAGCGGTCAATCCGAGAATTCTCAATATTTATTACGAGAACTTCAAATACATTCTCGCTCTTTTGAACACTCCGCACCAGGTGATTTGTCTTGATCTTGTCCCCGGGCAGCGTCTCCGCCATCTTGTCCACAAAGTAAGTGTTCCCCTCCGGCGGCGAAAACAGTTCCACGGATTGGGTGTAGTAGGGTCTACAGGTATAGTAGTGGATTCCGGCGAGTGCAGAGACTGTCTCAGCGTCGGCGCCGTAGTCATCCCTCATCTGGTAGTCAATTCCTTGTCTGAAGGATGGGGTTAGCCTCAATGTACGCTGGAGAAAGTCAAGGAAACTTATCTCGTCAAGCGGCCATAATTCCTCCCGAATAATCCGCGTCGGCTGCTTCATCTCCCCCAAATAGGGAAGCACAAGCTCCAAGAATTCAGTTCTGAGGTGGCTCGGTTCGAGAATTTCCGCTCGCATTCCTTCCGAGGTAAGGGTTTGACCTTCTCGCTGAACATCAATCAGATACTGACGGTCGACAAAATTCCATGAATCAACCAGGCTATCGTAACGAATTACCCCCAATTGTTCAAGGAATTTTAACGTTTCGTCGCCGTAATAGTCTGGGTAGGCTAATTCATAATGCGCGCCTTGCGAAAACACTTCACCGGCGTGAGATTCGCTCGCCGACGTACCGCCGAGTTTCGCCGACAGTTCGCACAAAATGAAGTCCCTATCCCGTAGTTGACATGCCGCCGACAGCCCGGAGATGCCGCCGCCCACGATAAGATAATCCGTCGAGAACGTGTCCCCTGATGGAAAAGCGGCGCTATTCAAGAGTAGATGTCCCGCTTGCATGTCGGAGTTGATTGATATGTCGTAAGATTGCGGGCTGGGCTTGTCCGATGTTGAATCGCATGATTGAGTGAGGATTCCTGCGAGGGCGAGCGAGGAAAGCTTAATGAACGTTCGACGGTTCATGGTAGGAGCGATACGATTGTCGGGTACATAGAAGTTTGTAGGAAAACGACAACAACGGAATGTTTTTTTTGATCGTCACCGGATAACACTTTACGCTGCCCAACTCTCCGACAAAACTTCGGCTTGCTCTATGACAGTTTCGGCGGCTTTGGCTTGTTTATCGGGCGGGTAGCCGTGTCTCCGCAGAATTCGCTTTACCAATCGACGCAGGTTGGCGCGGACGCTCTCTTTCAACGTCCAGTCGATGGTCGCGTTTTTGCGTACAGTTTTCACGAGTTCAGTCGCAATAGTGCACAAGGTCTCATCGCCCAACACTTGCACGGCGCTATCGTTGGTTCCAAGCGCGTCGTAGAATGCCAATTCATCGCTCGAAAGCCCCAACTCCTCGCCGCGCTCAGCCGCGTCGCGCAACTCTCTTGCTATTTGGATGAGTTCCTCAATCACTTGAGCGGCTTCTATCGTCCGATTTTGATAAGCACGAATGGATTGTTCCAGCATCTCCGCGAACGAACGCGCTCTCACGACGTTTTGCCGAGAATGGGTTTTAATCTCATCGTTGAGTAGCTTGTCCAGAAGTTCGACCGCCAAGTTCTTTTGCGGCAAGTTGCGCACCTCCGCGAGGAATTCGTCGGAAAGAATTGAGATATCGGGCTTTTCCAATCCCGCGGCGGCAAAGATGTCAACCACTCCTTCGGGAACGACAGCCCTAGATACCAACTGCCTGATTGCCAGGTCTGCCGCCTCCGACTGCGTTTCCTCTCTAGCCGTCAGTTTTGCCAAGACACCGCGCACCGCTTGAAAAAAGGCGACATCGTCGCGGATTTCAATTGCGCTTTCGTCTGGCACAACTAGCGAAAAAGCTTTGGAGAGCGCGGCAACCTCATTCAATAAACGCGTTTTGCCATCCTCCACGCCCAAGATATGCTCTTGAGCAGCGGGCAGCAGTCTGAGGCGTTCTTCGGCATTTCCGCTAGCCCACGACGACCAATCGAAACCGTGGAACAGCCCGCAGCAGATTTCGTGTTTTTCCATCATTAGGGCGATGGCTTCGGCTTTATCAATGGATGGCTCCCCTTTACCGCCGCTATCCGTATAGTCGGTTAAAGCCTGTTTTAGATGGTAGCCGATCCCGATATAGTCCACAATCAGACCACCCGGTTTTTCGCCGAAGACGCGGTTGACGCGCGCGATGGCTTGCATCAGGGTGTGACCTCGCATCGGCTTGTCGACATACATCGTGTGAAGGCTGGGCGCGTCAAAGCCGGTTAGCCACATGTCGCGGACAATCACAAACTTCAACGGATCCTCGGGATTTTTGAATCGGACCGCCAGTTCTTCGCGCCGCGCTTTATTGTGGATATGCGGCTGCCACGATTCATCCTCCGACGCCTCGCCCGTCATCACCACCTTAATGATTCCCTGCACATCATCCTCGTCATGCCATTCCGGGCGCCTCTCCACAATGGCGTTGTAGAGATCCACGCAGATACGCCGGCTCATGCAGACTACCATCGCCTTGCCGTCCATTGCCTCCAACCGTTCCTCGAAATGCGTGATGATGTCATCGGCAACCAGAGCCAAACGCTTCTCCGTTCCGACCAATGCCTCAAGCCTAGCCCATTTCGATCTGAGTCGTTCTCTGTGCCGTTCCTCCTCCCCTTCGGTCACTTCCTCGAACTCCGGATCGACATTAGGCTTCTCGTCCTCGTCCAGTTCAATTTTGGCGAGTCGGCTCTCGTAGTAAATCGGGACAGTAGCGCCGTCATTGACGGCTTGTTGGATATCGTAGATGCTGATGTAGTCTCCGAAAACGTTTCGGGTGTTGCGGTCTGTTCCCTCAATCGGGGTGCCGGTGAAACCGATAAACGAGGCGTTCGGGAGCGCGTCTCGCATGTGACGCGCAAAGCCGTCGATAAAATCGTATTGGCTGCGGTGGGCTTCGTCCGCAATGACCACAATATTCCTCCGATCGGACAGTTCCGGGAATTGGAGTTCTTCACCTTCGGGAAAAAACTTCTGCACCGTGGTAAACACCACGCCACCCGAAGCGACTCTCAGAAGTTCGCGCAGGTGTTCCCTGTCTTGCGCCTGCTCCGGCGTCTGCCGCAAAAGTTGACTGCACCGAGCGAAGGTGCCAAACAGTTGGTCGTCCAAGTCGTTGCGGTCGGTGATGACAACCAGTGTCGGGTTTCGCATCTCCGGGCGACGGATGATGCTGCCGGCATAGAACGCCATGGTCAGGCTTTTGCCCGAGCCTTGCGTGTGCCAGATGACGCCGCAACGCTTGTCCCCGTCCGGATGCGACGCCTTTACGGTAGCATCAACCGCCGCCCTAACGGCGTGGAATTGGTGGTAACCGGCGATTTTCTTGGCAATCGCATCGCCGCCCATTTCCTCAAAGACCATGAAGTGACTAAGATAATTCAGAAAGCGCTCCTTGTCAAAGAGTCCCTTGATTGTAATCTCAAGTTCCGGATCGGTTGATTCGGCCTCGGTTTCTCCCTCGATTGTCCGCCACGGCATGAACCGTTCCCGTTCAGCTGTCAAAGAACCGACGCGGGCTTCCAACCCGTCGGAAACAACGAGCGCCTGGTTATACGTGAACAGTCGCGGAATTTCCCGCTTGTAGGTCTGAAGTTGGCGAAACGCCGACCACATCGTGGCATTCTCGTCGGTCGGATTCTTGAGTTCAATCACGCCTAATGGAATGCCGTTGATAAACAGCACAATATCCGGTCGGCGTTCGCTGTTTCCCACAACGGTGAATTGGTTAACCGCCAGCCAATCGTTGTTTACGGGGTTCTGAAAATCCACCAATTGCACGCGCCCGCCGCGAGTAGTACCATCCGTATCCTGATACTCAATCTCGATCCCATCAACCAACATGAGATGGAACGCTCGGTTGTTTTGGACCAATGAGGGAGAACTTGGAGAGAGTACCTTTTGAACGGCTTCCTCTTGCGATTCGGCGGGGATGTTCGGATTCAGGCGAGCAACCGCATCGCGCAACCGTTGTGTCAGGGCCACTTCCTCGTATCTTGAGCGTTCGACATCGGGAGTGTCCGGGGCGATGTCGGGACCGTGCAAGACGGAATATCCCATACTCGCGAGCCAATCCAGTGCGGCTGTTTCGATGTCGGATTCGGTGATGCTATTCATCATAGGCTCTACTGTGTTTCGCCTTGGTGTGCGGTCCAATGATTTACAAAATTGGTACTGTCAATATCGGGTTGTCCTTGGCGTGCATAGAAGGAGGAAAAGCGTGCGACAATATCCTTCACAAAGAACGGCGAAATCTGAATCGAAGGTTTTTCAAAGTTTCCGCCGAATTCGTCATTGGTCAGCGCGTTTACTTTTCTGAAATTGAGGAACCCACCGTTGAAAAAATCTGTTTTCGGTAGCCAGTGATAGTAATCTCTGTGATTGTTATTGAAAATAGCTTGGAGTTGGTCTTTCTTTTTACGTTTTTGTTTAATGTCACTTAGCGCGGCAATTACGATATCCTTTTCATCTTCAATCTCAACAAGGAGAATGCGTTCTGTCTTGAATTCACCATTTCTTCTGATGACAAGATCGCACGCAGGACTCAATACCACCAATGGCCGGTTGCCTGTCTTTTCTGTTACAATACTCCCGGTTGTGATATTGCCCGATAACGGCGGATGGAGGTATACTTCTTCCGGAAAACACCGTTCGCCATCTTCCTCAAGAAGTTGAAACAAGTGATTCAAGGTGTATCGGAGGAGAGCCTTTTCGGTTCGCTCCGAGTCTTCTTTTCCATAAGAAATCCAGGTTTGAATCTGTGACCGAAGATTTTTGAGAAAGACTTCATTTAGTCGCCGTTCGATTAGTCCTCTGCCACCCATGATATGGGTTAATCCCGTCTCATAAATCTCCCAAAATCGGTCTAGAAGTTCATCAAACTGAGTTACCCTCTTTTGGAAAACATCAAGCAGCAGGATTTTTTGATTCAGAGTGTAATCTGAATTGCCCGGGTTTGCCGTAAATATGGCAACTGGAATGCGGAAAAACGACTCTTCAATCTTTTTAATAATCTGATTTCCTTCATCACCTCCATCCGCTAGCTTTAAATCAATAATCGCGCCATCAAAAGAATTGTCCAACAACTCTAATGCTTCATCAAGGGATTTGCATTCAACCAGTTCAAAATCTCGGTTCTTTTCATCACCGTATCTTTCAACAGAATCCCTGCACGCCTCAAGTTCTTGTTCGTCGTCTTCCACGATTAGCAGTCGTAGTTTGCTCATTTTTCATTCTCCATCTTGGGTTGAAGCCTGAAATAGGCACCCTCTTCAGATTTTAGGGCTTTCAACTCAAGATCATTTCGTTCAGCGGCTTCAGAGGCAATTGCCAACCCCAAACCTGTTCCCTCCGGTTTGGTGGAAAATTCGGGTTCAAAGATGACTTCATTTTCGATGAGGCTTGGTTCAATCCCCGGTCCACTATCGCGATAATCAATGTGGGACAGAGAGCTACCATCGGTCGTAAGTTCGATTGTAATTTGCCGTTTGGTTCCTTTCTTTTGGCTCATCCAATAAAGGCTATTGTCGATAAGGTTTGTGAATATCACGTAGATGTCTTGAGACCAAGCGGAGAATTTAAAGTTGTCAGCGCCTCTGATTTCGGTAGATACATCTTGGGATTTCATCTGGTTTTCAAAAACCGAGAGAGCATTCTCTATTGTCTTTTTCAACTCGAGTGGTTTTTTTGCGGCGCGTTTTCCCGCGGCTAGTGGATCAAGCCTTCCAAAGAGTTTGACGAAAATCTCCATATTTTCCTCAACACCATCGGCAATCGACAGCAATTTTTCGAGTTTTTCCACATCCCCGGTTTTCTGAAATTTTTCTCTCCAGTATCTGAGGTTCGGTATTTGGTTGCGAAAGTAGCTGAGCGGTTGGCTGCCTTCGTGGACTATGACGTTAAGGATTTTCCCTAGCGTGGCTTGGCCCTGATAAACTCTGAGAGCTTGCTGAATTTCATACGCCTCCTTGTCCACAACTTTTTCCGCGTTATCAAAAAGTTCAGAGATTCGGTCAATGGCCGGTTGGTCACATCCGGCGTCAATAAGTTGCCGCAGTACGCTGTGTTTCAGTTCATCAAGCGAATAAAGGCGCTTTAGCGCCCGTTCTACCTTGATAGCGGGCTTGCTTAACCCCGCCTTTCTTCTGTATTCATAACGCCGCCTTTCCAGTTGCCTGATAACCGCCAGTGTGACTTCCTTCAGCCGATTGAACGCCTGATTCTCTTTAAGCCCGTCCCGTGCGCTTTTTTCCTCCAAGTCGGACCAATAATCCGATTCAATGTGCACATATCCAATCATCTGGTTGTTCCCAAGATAGAGTGACGGATTCCGCACACGCCGCGCGTTCAGTTTGAGCCAGTCAAAGTCGGCATCGCCAAGCGGTCGAATACGGAAGCCGTTTCGATAAACACCGATACCACTATAGGCGTTGAGAAGCTGTCGTGCCTGATTTTTCCCGACATAGTTTCCCGATTCTTCTTTGAGGCCGCGTCCGACCAGGGATTCAATGGCATCGCTATCGCGGTCAAACGCTCGGACATCTATCTCGAATTTCCCGTAGCGGATTGATTTCTCAAAATCAATCGGTACATCCTGCTTTATATCAAAGTCGATGTGCTCATCGGGGATGTTACGGGCTTTCTGCGATGAATATGTTATTTTACCTATGCCGTAGGGGCCAATTTCACCCGAAATCCTGTAGTCGTAAAGATCGAAAAGCAGGAAGGGATCGATGACTTCATCAATGTTTTCGAATCCGGGGAATCCGGCAATCTTCAAGCCGATACGAAACTCGTCATTCTTGAACACGGAATCGACAGGCGATTTAAACTTCTTGAGTTCAAATTGGAGCTTCTCGAAACGTCCCCGATCCCATTTTGCTAGGGAGTCGTCATCTCCGTTGATCGTCAACCTTGTACCAGATGGCTCCGTGACTTTTGTGGTTTCGAGGCGTATCTCCACATCATCCAGATATTCGGCGGACTCAAAGTCTTCCCATACAAAATGTGCCGTAGTTTTTTCGCCTTCAGACGTGGTAGTTTCGAGAAGCAGATCTGTACCGAGAATGGAAGCCGCATACCTCCCTACCCCCTTGCTTCCCTGCATCGGCCTGCCGGCGGGACTTTTCCGCCTATCAAATTTATCTTGGGTTGATGGCACCATCCACCTGTTCACTACATCGTCTCTGGACATGCCGTGACCGTGATCAGCGATAACGAGGGAAAATCCGCTGCGAAGGACAGACACCGTGAATTCTATCCGCACATCGGGAGAATCGGCGTCGTAAGCGTTCTTGACCAATTCAACAACCGCGGCATTACTATCCTGAATTAGATCGCGACCGATGGTCCGAAGGTGTCGTCCAGCGGGTTTGATTTTATAGGTTGTGTTGGTGCCCGTATCCAATTTTACTCTCCACTTTCGGCAACGTCCAATTCATGCGATCAATCTCAATCAAGCAAAACGTAATTCAGAAAGTCATGTGTCTAAATTGTGAGTGAATCCTGCGTTGGCTACCTCAATCTGTAGTGTCGAAATCTTAGTATACTCAATCTCAGAAACAGCATGTTGGGGATATGGGAAAAAACCAACGACTGGAATCAAAAGGCCTCGAAAAGATGTTGATAGATATCAGTGAGATTCACAAGCGCTTCCGGAAAAGATAGTGATTGATATTTTATTATATCATTTTCAGCTAAGCGCACCCAATTTGCCCACGAAGTCTCCATTTGCTCGCGGGTGACATTTACGGATGACCATAGAACCGTTAAACCTTCTGGATTGCTATGAAGTAACGATGTCGCACGCTGGATTGTGTCGTAATCCTCAAAAAGGAAAGTCAAAGGGATATGAAAGTAAGGATTGGACGTTGCGCTAAACGTGACCTGCTTGCCTGAAGAAATTATGGTCGCTAACTCATGGATATTCAGTGCCATGTAGTATGCAACAAGTAAAGTCTTGTATTGCAATTTGTCGCCGAATATTAGTGACAACCAACCCCATCTTGGTCTGTCGTATACCCCAGACAAATAATTCCAACTTTCTATAGAATTACCCCCACGGTTGCCACTAATTGATTCGGCATATCCCCTTAACTCGCTTCTTTGCCACACGTGAAGGTGCCTTGATGCATCCGCAACAGGGATTTTGACGCGTGCAAGACTCAGTGCGAGGTCTAACTGATTTGTATATAGGCTGACTGCTCCGTGGAGACTATGGTAAACATATCCCAGTGCATAAGGAATATTCGCCCAAACCGTGTACCCAGCAGGATTCCAGCCCGCTATATTCAAGATCTCAAAAATTAGGGACTTCTGATCTCGGAATCGCTCGCGACCGGACTCTACTCCCACTAGGGCAACCGCAATTAGTGGAGAAATCATTTCAACTGCTTTATCAACAGCCTCAGTCAACTGTTCCTTGGTTTCAGGTTTTTGCCGATTCAAATCATCTTCACGCCATTCTACTAAAGAATTAAATACCGTTGGCTTGATTCGAGTAAGGAGTTTCCGCCAACCTAAAAGGTCGCCCGCGCGTGCAATCTCTAATGCCGCTGAGTAGGCATCGGATGGGGATTGTACTTCCTGTGGAATCTTAGGTAGTTGAATAGGTATTCCCTCTGACGAAAGCACCTCCTGGCCGGAAGGGAGAGTAGCAAACGGGGTTTTTCCCAAAGGTGGTTTCTGTATAATTGGCACTTCGTGCAGTTCATGAAGTAACTTCTTGAATTCCGTTTCAAACTGACTCTGGTCCCTCAAATCGATATACATTCGCGTAGCCAGGAATGTTGGGGTCTTTTCTTCGCCCGAAGCCTGACGAATAACGGGAATGAATTTGTTCGTTCCCAAATTCTGAATGAGTTGGGCGGTTACAATCATTCGTTCGTAGCCAACACCGCCTTCACCAGCGTTGGCTTTGCTCACATAAGTGTCCGTACAGATGACCAGCACTCTGTCAGAGTTCATGAGACCAGATTCCATGAATAGCGTTATGTCGTCTCCCGGACCAAGGTCCCACTGGTCAAGTATTGCATCAATACCATTGTGGCGAAGTCTTGCGGCGAGTTCTGATACCCACTGCTTGTGTTCAGGAGAATCGTGAGAATATGAAATAAACACTTTCGGATGTTCCGGCATACTCTTCCTCCAACGTCATCTAAACAAAACGTATCGCACACATTTCAACGGCGTGCGAAAATCAATAAGTCAAACAACGCGAATTTCCCCTGACAATAGTTTCGGTAGCAGTGCCTCTCGGATTTCCGCGAGTGTACGAGATTGTTCACTACTCGCACGGATTTTATCCATGAAGGGCTGAACGATTTCACCAAATCTTTTGGCAACTTGCTTAGTCGGAACTGGTAACTGATAGTAATCAAAGCATGAATGTGGCACACGCTGTCGGCCAGTTGTCCCTGTCATATTATGAATCGCAAAGGCACGCAGATTATCGCTCCGGGCAAGAAAGTAGCCAAATTCAACCGGCAGCGGTGGCTTGGGCCGCAATACAATATATTCGGTCGAACCCCAGCCCACTTCATCCTCCGCCAAGAAGTCGACAAAAGCTGTTTTACCGTTTTCGATGCACGGTGTAATTCTCGCCAAAAGGGTATCTCCGTTGATGAATTTCGTGCCAGAATTAAAATTTCCATCTGTCCAATTGTGCGGTCTATGTCCCTGTTTTGGGAGGTTTTCCATATGCAGATAGGGCGCGGTTGCTCCCTTCTTCAGGACACGACGGGGATTAATCTCAATTGCTTCAGGAAACGGAAGGACCTCCCATCCCTCCGGTATCTCCCCCAACGGCAAATCTTGAAAAGCAGAAGGAAACAACTCCGCGGTTTCGGCGTCCATTCCAAGGGGCTCCCGCTCCTCCATCTTTGCCCGCACGGGATCGAAATCCACAAACCACGACTTGAAAATTGCCCGTGCCGTTGCCTCCAGCGTCTCGTTCATCCGCCGGTTGAGTTCGATTTTGTCATCAAGCGATCCGAGGATGCGGCCGATGCGCAGTTGCTCGGCAAGAGGTGGAAGTGGAATTTCAACCTTCCTAAGTTCACTCTGTCGAACCCCAATCACCGTTGTGCCAGTGGATTTTGCTCTCAATTGATTCTGCACAAACGCCGATTGCATTGCAAATTTCAGGTAGGTGTTGTTTAGCAATGCAGGCTTGCCTCTTAAAGTAATAAGTCGTTGTCCAAGGGCAACATTACAATCATCAAGTTGTCCAATCTCACCCAAAGGTGCTTCTGTTGTCATGACGACATCACCCACTTTTGGCATTCCCCGACGCATCCATGAGTCATAATCTTCGGGAGCTATGAATTCATTGGGTGACATGATGTTGCCATTCTTGACAATCTTTGCTGTAATTAGCGGAATGCCAAGTTTAGTTTTGCGTGGCGTTTTACCTCGATAATCAATGATTGTTTCCATGCTATCTTCAATGGTTTGGATTTTCCACGCATCGGGGAAGTCAAACATTAATACCTGCCTCCTGCAGGTTTGCCGGATTCGTTTTCCTCCATCGCTAGAGGACACAGTTGCATCAATCTAATTTGAATGTCAACTCATGATTGATACCATAATTCGCTTTCCGATACTTCCCACTGTTCATTGCATATACTTTCTCTCGCTCAACTCCATCAATACGATGCACGGTGGAAAACTAAGGCTTCCGCGGTTTCGGCAGCGCCGGCTTCTGCCTGATTCAAACTGTCAAAGTCGCTGTGCTGACCTTCCCAGTCTTTGGCCTTGGTATTCAACTGAATCTTTCTGACGGAAATACGCTCTCGCGCTAGGTCATCGTAGCCGTCTTCGTAACCATTGACAACCACGCGCAGATTATCCGGATATTTGCTTAATAGTTCCTTTAACGTCTGAACTGTCATTTTTCCTCTCCTTTAGAATAGGGTCGATACTCCACCAGCGCCGAGCGCCCGGTGATAGCCACAATTCGCACAATCAGCTCTTTTCCTTCAGCATCCGTGAGCCGCAAATCCTCGCCAGGCATGAAACTAACTGGCTGCTGCTCTCCCTCATTGACCGCAATATTGGAAGCGTAAAGGTAAGTCCGATCATGTGTATCGCGTTTGGGATTCAACCGTCCGGATAGACCGGGAAGGCAACCTGTCGCCTCTGGAAAAATCATTGAACCGCCATCCGGTAGACGCTGCATCTCAATTGTGAGCGCCCCATTGGCGGGCAGCCAGTCATCGTCAAGATGTGCAGCGAATCCGTTAGCCGCTGCAAACACTATCATCGGAAGATGGGTTGAATGCAAGTCTACTTGTGCTTCCCCATTGCTATCCGTGGTGCTCTGTTTCCACGTCTTGTTCGGAAAAAGCGCTAACAGATTAACTCCCGACAAGGGATCGCCCTGATGCCGACATGCAATGGCGGCGTTTGCAGGGGTCGGGTCCGTATCGGCAGCCGGAATCATAAGGGAAAGTTCTGAATCATCAATAAGTTCGTATTCTGGGATTTTCCCACTCAAGGTTTCCGTTTCACAGCGGATGATTGGCACTCCGTCCCCTCGCCGCTCCATGAAAAATTGCCTGCCGCCTGACCCCTTTCTACCTTCCACCGGCATTCGTCCCAATACCGATGCAAGACCTTCGTTCCGTGTTGATTGGCGGTCAGCCATGTTCTCAATTGTCAGGTTGTTCGGCAAACTGCCGGGGGAGTTGAGTTCAAGCCGATCCGCATACATGGAGAGCCGAATCCTGCTACTACGGATTGAGTAGTCGCGGTGGACAACGGCGTTGACAATCGCTTCAAAAAGCGCTTGTTCGCTGTATTGGGGCAGGTCGGTACGAGCGGGGTTCTTGTAGGCTCCCACGCGCATGTTGCGCAGGGCAAAGGCGACGGCTTCGGAAATCTGCTTGTTCAGCGGTCCGGTAATTGTCTGAGCGTCAATTTGGCCCGATGCACGGTCACTCCCGCGGTAACAGGTTGCGGCGATGCAGGCATTTGGCAACCACTCCTCCGGAGAGCGGGTGCACAATAACACTCCCGCCACCGTCCCACGCGTTGTGCCGTTTTCGTCGGTTGTCAGCAGCCCCATCTTGTCAAGCGCCGATTCAGGGTTGGCGGCGCCGTCAACGCTCAAAAGGGGTTTCCATAGGTCTTCGTCCAAAGTTCCGAAACCGGTTACCGGAACCGGCTGTTTGTCAAACCACAGGAAACGCGCTTGTCCGCGCCGCTGTGCCAAACGCAGCCGCTCATCGCTCGTCATCCGGCGTTTTGAACTTCCAACTCGGTGGAAACTTCCGCCCGGGCTATCGTGCTGGGTGTACCCCTGTGGGATTTCAACCAGCAAGAATGGTAGCCCTCCCTCCAATTCTCTGCGTAGGACGACAGGTCGAATCGGGGGTTTAATCATGTCGGTGCAGACCTCGACCAAGAGACGCTCAAGTTCGTCCATCTGCCCGCGTGACATGCCTAGCACATCGCCGGCGTCAGTGATGCCACATAGCAACACGCCGCCCTCCGTGTTGGCGAAAGCCGCCATTTCGTCTGCCAAGTCGTCACGGCTGGGACTCTTGGGAACGTTCCCGGCAAACCTAATCTCCTTAAATTCCCAGCGGCTGTCTTCACCCAAGCGCAGTTGGCGTCTAATCTCCTCGTCACTGAAACTCATGAACCATCTCCAAACCCGACTATTCTCAAACCCTCGGCAATAGCCTCGTCCTGCCGTCTTGCCTCCGCCATCTGCCCCACCAGCCGTTCCGTCAACTGGGCTATCTTCTCCTCAAACGGCTCGTCATCGTCCTCTTGGGGTTCGGCGCCGACGTAGCGTCCCGGGGTCAGGACATTTCCGTGTTCGCGTATTTCTTCTAAAGTGGTGCTTTTGCAAAAACCCGGGATGTCGAGGTATTCACCCGCTCCCTCATCGCCGCGCCACGCGTGATAGGTACTGGCAATGCGGGTTATGTCCTCTTCGCCGAGCTCCCGATGCACACGGTCAATCATGCTGCCAAGTTTCCGGGCGTCAATGAACAGCGTTTCCTTCCTCCGCTTTCGGAAACGAGCATCCTCTTTGTTTCGAGCGAGAAACCAGAGGCACACGGGGATTTGCGTGGAATAGAACAGTTGCCCCGGCATCGCCACCATGCAATCGATCAAATCGGCTTCGATGATATTTTTGCGGATTTCGCCTTCGGTGGACGTGTTGGTACTCATTGACCCGTTTGCCAGCACGAATCCAGCGATTCCGTCCGGCGCGAGGTGATAGATAAAGTGTTGCACCCAAGCAAAGTTGGCATTTCCCGCTGGCGGCGTCCCGTAATCCCAACGCTTGTCTTCGCGCAATAGGTCGCCTCCCCAGTCGCTGCTATTAAACGGCGGATTGGCAAGAATGTAATCAACTTTCAGGTCAGGGTGAAGTGCGCGGTGGAAACTGTCGGCGTGCTCGTCTCCGAGATTGGCGTCAATGCCGCGAATGGCGAGGTTCATCTGCGCCAACTGCCATGTGGTTGGGTTGGACTCTTGTCCGAAGATGGAGATGTCGTCGCGTCTCCCGCCGTGCGCCTCAACAAAGGCTTCACTTTGGACGAACATGCCGCCCGACCCGCAGCACGGATCATATACCCGCCCCTTGTACGGCGCCAGCATCTCCACCAGCACCTGAACCACGCAGCGCGGCGTGTAGAATTGACCGCCTTTCTTGCCTTCCGCGCTGGCAAATTGTGAGAGGAAGTATTCGTAAACTCTGCCCAAGATGTCCTTGGACTGATTCTCCTCCTCCCCCAAACCGATGGTACCGATGAGGTCAACCAGTTCACCGAGGCGGCGTTTGTCGAGACCGGGGCGTGCATAATTTTTGGGGAGAACGCCCTTGAGGCGCGGGTTCTCATGCTCAATCTCCACCATGGCGTAATCAATGAGTACGCCAATGTCCGGATTCTTCGCATTGTCTTGCAGATAAGACCAACGAGCCTGCTGGGGAACGTAGAAGATATTTTCCGCGACGTATTCATCCCGATCGTCGGCAACTTGGAGGCGAATAGTTTCGTTTTTGATGTAGTATTCGCTTTGAGGGTCAGCCGATTGTCTCAGCAGAAAATCATGCCGTTCCTCAAAGCGGTCCGAGATGTATTTGAGGAAAATCAATCCCAACACCACATGTTTATATTCCGCGGCATCAAGGTTGTTGCGGAGCTTGTCGGCGGCTTGATACAATGTGGCTTCAAAACCGAGCGTCGCCCCGTTGCCGTTTGGTCTTGACTTTCTCCTGTTTCTTGCCATCTAGTTATCCTCTCACCGTGCCATAACACCTTCCCAGAAAGGGAGCGCACTTCACAACACTTAACAAAATAACCGAGAAATGATATAATGCCTACACACCTGAAAATATACATCGGAGGAGGCGTACTGTCAACGATATTCGCCGTCGGATAGTATGTGTCCTTTTGCGAAAAGCGTCATTGGCTTTCAGGAGATACCGAATTTCAAATTAGGAGAACACTGACATGAGACATAATCGAGTAAGGGAGATTTTTAACTCGGATGAACTTCTGCTTGACACCCGCATGCACAGTCCATGGGGCAACGAAATTGACATGATTGGCTGTACCGCTCTGAACACGGTTCAGGTCGTCGCGGAGTACGGGGCGCTCGAAACTTTGGACTTCGAGAACCTGTGCCGCGCGGCGGAAGCGAACAACCTCGGTAAAATCATCAAGATTGATAGCGCAGGGCAGGAGCTGCGCGTGCAGCGGGCAATCGGCGCAGGATTTGAAGCCGTGGTCTTCGTGGATGTGCACGATCGCGCCGAGGCGGAGGAGTGCGTCCGCATCATTCGCGCTTCGACGCCGGAGGATGATGGATTGAACCCGGTCCGACTGGTTCGCGCGTTCTATCCCGGGTACGGAGGGACGCAAGCCTGCATTGAACAGTTGAGAGACATCGTGGTCATCCTCATGATTGAGAAAGCTGAAGCTGTCGAGAATCTGGACTCAATCCTGGACGTTGACGGCATCGATGGAATTATCTGGGGTCCCGGCGATTATTGGCAGAGCATGGGACAGCCGGAAAAGAGGGGTACGGACGAGGACCGCGCGATACAGACGCATGTGCACCGAGCTGCGTTGGATCGGGGAGTTCAACCGATTGTTGAAATCAACTCGTTTGACGAAGCGGCACCGTGGCTTGATATGGGCATCCGCATGTTCTCATTGGGGACGACCGTGAGCATTCTTCACAAGTATTGGCGTGAACACGGCGACGGTGTCCGAGAACTACACGCGCAACGCAAGCAAACCGCAGTTGCAGCCGATTGACATTAAGCCGATTCCTGTCAACAGAATTGTCAGACATTCACCGGTTCGTCAGTCACGTTTTTGCCGCTTTGACGATACTCCCGCCACATCTCCCACGACTCGACCGAGTTCGGGTTCTTCCTACTTCTGGCGATAAAGCCGGGGTATCGTTCAAACAGCCATTCCATGTCGTATCCTGTCGGGCTGTAACGGAGATCGATACTCCAGCGCACCTCTTCGCCTGAGTTTTCCCCGGAGGCGTGAAACGTGTATTGCCCAAACGCCAGTATATCTCCAGCGCGCATTGGCAGCGATCGGGGTTCACCACGCGCTTCCACATCCTCTGTCGGCTCAAGGTGGGTTCCGTTGGATTGACTCGGAAGCAATCCCCATTTGTTGCTTCCCGGAATGATCTTGAGACAGCCGTTCCTCTCATCCACATCAACCAGAGGAATCCAGAGGCTAAGGATGGGGACGGCAAGTGAGGCCGGTCCGTAGTAACCACTGTCTTGGTGCCAAGGGAGCGTTGTGAGTCGTCCGCCGGGCAACTTTGGACGAACCCAGTAGTCGCCGTTGACCGTCAATTCGGGCCCGAGCAGCGACTCAGCCACATCCAAAACCGCTGGCGCCATCAATAGATCGTAGATTGCGCGGCTGAACACCTGGTTGTTCCAGGAAAAATCCTCGGTGCCTGTTTCTTGGCCGATCTTCACTAGACGACGGGTGAAAGACGCCGTTTCATATAGGTCTACAATCTCTTTTTCGGCGTGGAGTTCGCGCGCTTTAATATCGACGGCTGCGGCGATTGCACCGCGAACGGGCCCCAGTTCCGCATCGCCCAAGACGTCCCGTGCCACGACATAGCCCCAATCTTCAAAGTGGCGAATCTGCTCCCCGCTCAACAACATCGAATGACGTCTCCACCGTTCTATAAGTCAAGTTCTTTGCACACCGTCCGGCATGCATCTTCAGGCGTTACATTTACCAGTTGATTTGGCTAATCAACACGTCTCTCCGGAGCACGGGCAGTTGGAAGCAAATAAACCGGGTAGAAGTCTAGTTCCGAAGCCGCGAGTTAGCATCACTTAGATCGTCCAATATTTCCAGAGATCTTTAGGTATTTCGAACCGCATCCTCTCCTTCTCCCGGTACGACCAACGTGAAAAAACTCCGAATCGTGGAACATCTTGAATGTTTGGGGATCCGGTATGGCAGAGGAAGCAGTGCCAAAACATAACATCACCCGCTTTGGCAATAAACTCGCTAGGAGGTTCGGGCGACCGGTCGGAGAAGATTTCCCAACCCCAACCTTCAATCTCTTTGAAACTGCCGTCAATGTGGTTTGGACGATCCAAGAAATAGGTGTGTGTCGTCAGATGGCTCTTTGGCCAATAGATGAATGCTCCGCCGCTCGGTCGAACGTCATACATGTAGGTGGTTGCACCTAGCATAAAACCGCCGCTCCACCCGTTCGGCCCATATCCGTCAATATGACCGTCGGCCGGTATGCGCCACGTTTCTCTTTCCTTTTCGGGCCACTTGGTAAGCACTTGTCCACCGCCGCCGTCAAACATGCCGCCGCCAAGCTGATCCACGACCGAGCGAACTTGCGGGAGTTGTCCGAAAACCTGTGACTCAGGTTCAATCTTCAATCCGTCGAAAACAAACTGATCGGGCCAACCACTTGGATCGAATAGGTCAGCATTAAGGTAATTCCAAGCCTGCTCGCGCCAACTTTGGAGGACATCGTTTCCGACGAAATCCTCCAGAATCAAGAAGCCATTAGTCTTAAAGTATTCGATTTGTTCGGATGTCAGCATTCCGTTATCGATCGCGGTTCCAGCAACCATGCGAATTCAACTCAACCTCCTTCTCCTTCAGAGTTCGAAAACCTGTTCCATAGTTGCCCACCACTCGTCCGGTTTGGCTTCCGGCACTCGCTCTTGAAAGTTTCGCATGAGCACATCCCACTCACGGCAGCGTGGATGCATCTCCAAGTGACGCGGGAAATCGTGTGCGGGATCGAAATCATCAACGGTTTCTATCGCCATGAACAGACGGTTTCCGAGGAGATAGATATCCATACCCGTGATTCCGACTTCCCGCAGACTATCCAGCACCTCGGGCCAAACATTACGATGATACGTTTTGTATTGTTCAATGACATCTGAGTCATCTTTCAGATTCAAGGTTAAACCAAAACGCGGCATAGATATTCCTTCCTTATAAGATCGGATTGGAATCGACAATTCACCGATGTAAGAGACCAATAATAGCCATTGATCTCCGCACCAACCTCAGTATACGGAGATCAAGCTAGTGCATTGTTCGGTCGGTTAATCGATAGAAATCCCCTTGCCCCGCATTCGAGAATCTTGATTGACGCTATCAATGGACTGCAAATATCGGGAATAGAATCAGTTAGGGCCGTCTAGCATGGCACCCAAGAGTGGTAATTTGTCCCTGTATTCGTTTACAACGGGGTTGTCGGCGCTGTTATCCTCGGGATGCGGAGTTGGGTTGCTCCGACCCTGATAGTGTCCACCCCAGATGTGACGTGGCCCCCTGCCAGTCCCGCGTCGGGAGCAATGCCAGACTGCGGTGTCAAAGATAACCGCAGTTCCGGGCGGCATTACCACTTCCTCTTCGCCTTCCCACACTGCGTCTCCATCGCCTTTTGCCTCAACTGAGTCGTTCAACTGCCGTGGAAGCACAATGAGAGGACCAATCTCGCGGTCGGAACCGTCAACATAGACACCACAAAGAATCCGCTCGGGATGCTCGCGCTGCAAACCTGTAGGTGGAATCTCCCAAGCGTAGTGATCGTGCCATGTAGTTAGAATTGGTTGAGAAGGGTCGTTGCTGAAGACTGCCGCACCGGTGTGCGCGAGTCGAACATTGTCTTGAAGCACCTCCGCCATCGCGTCGACGAGAATGGATTTTTCGTAGAAAGGCGCCATTTCCGGACCTAACTCCAACAGCGGGTGAAATCCCATGGAGGTCTGTTCCGCGGAAAACCCTCCCCTCTTTTCTCGCAACTCCTTGAAAACCGTGCGAATCTGGTCGCATTCCTTTTCATCGTATGCAGACTCAATTAAACAATACCCGCGCTCTGACACCTCGCGCGCCTTTGACTTTAGGTCAATCATCCGCATCACCTTTCTTTAGTGGTTTATTTTCTAAGAAATATGGTAGTGTTGGGTGCAGGTTCGGTTAGGAAACCGAACCTACCGTAGTGTATAAATGACTATTGGTTCTACTATAACGAGATTTGTAGATGCAAATAGGTGCGATTCATCCCGATTTGCGTCCGAAGCCAATAACGGGTTTTGGGACTGAGATTCATGGACAGTTATTCAGAGCCGTCCAACAGCGAACGAAGGAGCGGCAACTCATTCCTGAATTTGGTTAGAGTCGGATTGTCGGAGGCGTTGTCCTCGGGATGAGGCGTTGGGTTGTTCCATCCCTGATAATGCCCACCCCAGATGCGGCGTTTGCCCTTGGCGCTCCCGCGCTGAGAGCAATGCCATACAGCCGTGTCGAAAATCACGGCTGCACCGGGCGGTACCTCTACCACGTCTTGCCCCTCCCAATCGACCGACACATCGTCTTTGCGGTCGACAGATTCATTCAGCTCGCGTGGAAACACTATGAGAGGACCAACATCAAGACTGGAGCCGTCTACATAGATGTTACACAGGATACGCTCCGGATAGTCGCGTTGGAGTCCCTCGTCGGGAATGTCCCAAGCGTAGTGCACATGCCATTGCGTAAGATAGGGCTTAGTGAATGAATTGTCAAAAACGGCTGCGCCGCTGTGCGAGAGCCGAACATCGTCCTGTAACACCTCCTCCATCGCGTCTACGAGAACCGATTTCGCGTAATAGGGAGCCATTTCGGGCCCCCAGTCGAGGAGCGGATGAAAGCCGACGGAAGGTTGATCGGCGGAAAGCCCGCCTTTTTTCACGCACAGCGCGTCGAAGATAGCGCGCATCCCCTCGCACTCTTGGTCGTCGTAAGCCGATTCAATAACACAGTAACCGTGATCCTTTACCTCTTGCGCCTTTGATTTTAGATTAATCATATTCGCTACCTCTCTGTTGAAATTATACCAAGATTCTGCCACAAAACCTATGCAAATGTCTATCAGTTTCGACTTGACAAAAAAATTCGATGTGACGTACATTATCCAATTTTCTGTACGAAAATCTATTCGGATTCGGTAATGTTACTCTCTCAGGCAGAAAGGAACCTCCATATCTTAAGAGAACGACAGGAACGATGACGGTGAATTGCCCCTATAACTCAATGATTAGCACTTCGTGAATCTGTGAAGTCTGAAGCCTCACGGTATTGCCTGCCACGGCAACAGTGGAATCCGCACTTTCTCCGCTAGCCGTCGAAAACGGTCTCTTGATCTTCACCTTCGCCGTGTAGCCAAAAGATTCTTCCATAAGCGGCGGTAGCACCATTCGTCCTTGACCCTGTCTTCCCATGGCGGAAGTTGCCGTACCCCAGAACGCGATGAAATGTACCAACAGGCGCTGACGATTCTTGTCCTCAGTCACCACGGTTTCGACGTTAAACGGTGCCTGAATGAACACTTCCGGATCCGGATTTAGATAGCGCACCAAATTTCGAATCGTGTCGCGGTGCTCCGGCATTCTATACGACTCGCCCCAGGCGGCATCCACACAACAGGCGACAAAGGCGGCTTTGCCTTTCCCGTATTCGTTGACGGTAATCGCCGGACCAATCACGCGACCTGCGGACATGTGGTCACGCCACGGATTATCGGCGCCTTCGACGGAACGGTGAGCGGTGAGCACCTCGCCGTAACTCTGCGCCGAGCTCGTTTCCACTTCGACAATCGGTCCAAACGTCAAGATGGAGTGGTCGGTTGGGATCCCCTCCACAAGCGATACAGCTTCGCCATTACCAAGGTTCGATCGAAATCGTAAATAGTTGTCTCGGTGGTCGGTGTGAACCTTGACGGATTGTATCCCGAAGAGTTCGGCAAGGTTGCAGGTGTCCCCCAGTTCGCCGTGAGAATCGCACATTCCCGTCATCGCGGTTGCTATCAGATTACCACCTTCCGCCACATAGTCTTGGAACAGCCCAATCTCCCGCTCCGTGAGGATGGCGGCATTGGGAACGAATATCACGGGAAAATCCCGCAACCGCTCCGCTGAGACATTTTCATCCATAATCATGCCCATGGGAATGTGCGATTGGAGCAGCGCCTTGTGCGCCCCCACAAAGGCAGAAAAATACTTGGGTCCATCCTCGCGCCCATACCAATTGCGGCTGCGGCAGGAGTAATAGAGGCCTACCTCGGGTAATGCCGGATAACCAAAATACTCGCGTTTCCGACGCCCTTCTCCGAACGCCTCACCGATCCGTTCGAAAGCGACCGGCGCCAATCGGCCGTCATAGTCGGCTTTGTCCACAATGGTGCATTGACATCCGTGGGAAAGATAAGTCAAGACCTCCCACGTCATGTCGGCGGTTGGGCGTACCGTATAGTCATGGTAGTTGTAAACGAAGCGTGAGGTGACCCCTTGCACCGGGCAGCCCGGCTTGGCTCCAAGCATAAACAGTGAAAGCAGGCTTGGATTTGTATTGCCGAACGCCCACGGCAATCCTTCGGCGGTAACGAAATCACCGCTTTGTGCGTGTTGTACCGGCTGTTCGCCCGCCTCCCACGAGAAGGGAGGGTAACCGTGGTAATTGAAATCAACGCTCAACGCCGGGATCTGATTCTTGACGAATGCCTCCAATTCTTGGCAGAAATTCGCGTTAGAGTTACAACGAAATTCAAGCATCTTGTCCCAAGCGTCGTCCCAAGTGACGCCATCCGGCATCTCAATACCGTAGGTCTCCCTGAATTGTTCCCGGCAGCAGTCGCACCAGCACCCGATGGGTGCGCCGAAACCAAAGTCTAGCATGTCGAAATGAAAGCCGACAATATCGTATTCCATCATCTCCGCGGCGAACTTTTTGCGATCATCCAAATAACCGGAATTATAGCAGAGCCGACCGGGAATATCCTGTCCCTCGCTGTCCTTCATACGCCATTCGGGGTGAGCTTGCCACGCAGAGCCGTCGTACTGAATCTGACAATACGCCGCCACCGCAATTCCGGTTCCCTTGGCTTCGTCGATACACTCTTGAAGTAAGTCCCGCTCTCCGAGGTTAGGCGCTTTTCTTCCCGCCTTCGAATTGTAAAAGGCGAAATCCTGGTCCTTCATGAAAACAATGATGTATTCGGCATTGGCTCTCTTCACATTGTCAATAATCTCCCGACCGGTAATGCCAGCCATGTAGATATCATCGCCATCATTTCCGCCAGTGGGTCCATATTCCAAACCGACCAACATACGGCGGTACCACGGTTGTTCCTCCAATTCGCCTGATGATTCGGTTACGTTGCCTGTGATGCTCACGGTTATTTCCTCCTCTTACATTGACACCATGCATACAACAGGGAGTTGTATTTGTTCTAAGGCGAAAAATTCCTTAATATTTGCGGGGACGACGCGTTGGCGGTCTGGCCGGCGTTCGGACGTGAATCTTGTTGATTTTCTCGGGCGACAGATGACCTCTCAACTTCCGCTTCACTGTGTATTTGTCGAGTTGCTCCAGTTGGATGAGCACACATTGGGTTCGGGACGGGAGCAGCCGTAGGCGCTCAAAATCAGACTCGGTCTTTCTGTTTGTTTTGCCCCCATACCGCGGATCCTCCAAAAGGATGTGCCCGGAATCGTTATAGCCAACCACCAGCCATGGGTGTGACTCCAACAGCACAAGCGACCACCAGCCCGCATCAATAAAGGCTTTCAGCACCTCTACATCACAATGTGTAATGACGGCGACGTTATAGTTCTTTGGAATAAGCGCGGTGTCGGGATTTTCTGTTTTTTGTTGCTTCCGCAGTCCGCCGGTTAGGCGGGGGTATTCCGGCACTAGGACAGCTTCAAGTTCATTCAAGCTCTTCAACTGACGCAGCGGCTTCGTCCTGAAGAGCCGATCCAGCCACATCCGCTCGCGCCCGTCAATGTAAACTCTCTTGGCTTGAACTGAAGCCGATGGCGTGTTCGAAGCCGAGTTGGAAGCTGATAAAGACTTCGCGGCCTCCGTCGATGGTTTCAACTCTGCAATATAATACTTCTGGTCTTGAGGTGGAGGTGCACAGTTCAGCACGATAAAACTCATCAATACAGCTAAAGCGATTCGCGAAGAATGACTTTGCATGATTCTCTCCTTTTAAGCCACGATAGTAAGGGGAATCGGATGGTGTCAGATATTATCATTTTAATCGGTTCGGCCGTCAACGGGAAAATACTTACTGACGCTTTTGATGTGATAGGTTGACAAGCCGCACGTCATCCACCCACGCGCTACCAGTCGCGCCCTCCTTGTGAAACCCTATCCGTGCGTGCGAGGCACCTGGCGGGACAGTGCTTTCACATTTCGCAAATTGCCATCTGCCGGAGGAAGCCGTTTCGGCGACTGATGTCGTATCGACGATAGCACCTTTTTCATCCAAATATTCAATTGCAGCTTGTACTGATTCATTGATGTCTATCTTCGAAAATTTGACATGGAACTCGAGCCGGCATTTTATCCCGGCAGGTATATCCACCGGAAGCGAATGCTGTTTACGTTCAGTAACCCGAAGAGAATAGTCCCCGTTCCGCTTTTCCTCTCCATCAGGATGGCTTATCCTTGGCCAATCTCCCTCCTCCCGCCAGTCGGCAAGGTCTCTGCCGTCTCCAATCTCGCACCCCGATTCAAGCAGTATTCCATTCTTCCGAAGATCAGCCCGTTTGCGGCTCAGTTCTTCTCTTTCGGCTTCGAGTGCTGCGCTCAACCGCTTTGTCCGCTGGGCAGCGAGGTCTTGAAGTTCTCTAAAACGTCTTCTGCGTTCTGTACCCACTCCTAGCGCCCCAATTACAATCAATTCTGCCGTTTTCAATTCCGGAAGATTGAGCGTTATAGAGCGGTTGCCGCCATCAGTCGAGAACTCAAGCTCACGAATCCCGTTACCATCCACGGCTAACGCTGCTTCATGATGCCCCCACGGTGGCAAATGGAGTTCAAGTCGAACATCTTGCAGCGGTGTGTTTGAAAACCCTTCTGCGTCAGAGATGAAATCATGATTCACCAGAACAAGTATTACCGTTCCATCCGCACACAAAAGCGTCCGATGCCACAACGTATCAGAATTGGTTGCCGTGCCCACGCTGTGTCGTGAAACTATGCCATCACATGGATACGCACCCAAGAGCAACGGCGTTAGCGTCTGAACGGTCATATTTATCTGTCCTATGGTTTTGAGCAGCGTTGGATTCGCTTCGACGCCGTGATCTCCCGTCCCTCCGGGTTTTGAATCATCGTACGTATAGTAACACAGCCCCTTGCCACCGGAAGCCAAGCAGTAGTAGGCCATCATCTTTTCTTCCTGAGGTGTGGGGAAGCGCGGTACGCCGATGCTCTTTTCCCACGCCGCATAGATAAGCGTATTGAATGCTCCCGGCATGGCAGCCCATCGCAATGCGTTCACTGCATCGTAAACGGCGATGGGTTGCTTTGCGCCTTGACCCGCATAATCCCCGCTTGATGGAATGTCTGCCCCTCTGGCGTGGATAAAGTAATTTGCGGGATGCCCCCAGCCGTCGAGTTGAAGCCAGCCAAGCGCCGCCGCGTCCTCATTTAACTTATCCTTCATGAAATCAATGACATCTGTCTGAGCCATGCACCCTAGGCGTTTGGACTCAGGAAAGGATTTGAGATGAACCCCTTCCCAGATGTCTATTTCGTCCCGCACGTACCAATGCTTGTCGTCCGCATCAAGCAGCATGATATCGTTGTGCCTAGCCAGTTCCTGTCCCTCAACTGAATTGCGCATCGCGCTGTCCTTCTGCCAGACGAAAACAAGGCCGGTGTTGAAGTGGTGCGCCTTCAGTGAGCGGTAGAAGTCATACATGCGTTCAACGGCTGTCGCTCCCTTGGAACTCCAACCGTAAACGCCAATCGGAAAGAAATCCCTCTTTGCCCTGACGATGTCCACAATTTCGACGCCCTGATGTGTGGTTAATCGCAGCAGGTGATGCGACCCCTCTTTGAGCAGGGTCTCTAGGGCAACCGTCAGAATTCCCAAGTCATTCCAGAAATCTTTCGAGGCAAATTTGCATTGAGCGGTGATATCAACTTCGTCTAGGTAAACTCTGTCAAGGGCCAAATCCGCAGGCGTCAGTTTCCTGGCGAAGACAACCATCTGTTCGCAGTTTGCACCGAAACCCACATACGCAATCCGAGCCTTTGGTTTTTCCGGCGTAACAAGTGCAGTACATGCCTTGCCCAGCTTGTCGGTGATTCTGACTTCGACAGGATGTCCTGGAATAAGCCTTGTCCGAATCAGAACGAATCCCAAGCCACCTGGAGTGATGGAAGCCGGTCTAATCTTGTACCAGATAGGTTCGCCGGCTTTCGCCAATTTCTGGATTGGTACTGATGGTTCGGCTAGGTCTTCCCCATGCCAAATGCTAGTCGACTTGAGTTCCCCTTGTGTCTTTAGTCCATCAACTACCGATACATCGTCAAGGAGGATGTCCGCCACCTCCATCGGAGTTTTCCCTGTATTGCGGACGGCAATCAGATAGTGACCGCCGGGAGGCCACCGCCAATTCTCCACCTCGGGCATCGTATCCGGGATGAACTGTGCCGTTACCACAGAGATGCTATCACTCTTACCTGAATTGCCTCCGTATGTCATACCGATGTTGGCTACCCCCATAATAACAATCGCGGCAACCGCGGCTGAAATTTGAACCATTTCCATGTGTAATTAGCGCTCCAAACGCCACTGGACGTCGTCAACGTGCAAAGCCGTCGCGCCTTGATAGGTGTCAAAAACTCGTTCCATTTCGGCAACGTCTTCAAACCAACCGACGAGATGCACGGCTCCAAAACTCCCACCGGATTCCATCCGCCTGCCGCCAATCTCTTGAATCATACAGACGTAGTCCCGTTGATGGCACCATGCTTCATACCCTGCGGAGGGTTCCAACGTCATCCCCGCCAACCAAAGACCGTTACGCAACTGATACGCTCGAATGAACCGCTGAGGCACATTGTCTTCGCTCCGCCGATATAGAAAGCGCGCATCCGGTGGGAAGTTCTCAAGAAAGGTTTGCGAAGGAATGCAGCCGTGATAGCTCAGATAAATTTGATCGAATGTGTCCCCGCTGTCGTGTCTGATGTGCCCCGGCATGTCAATCCGCAGTATGAGCGCGTCCACCGTGTTGACGCTGGTCACCCGGTCGTAAGCTAGGAACCAACGGACGCCATCTGGAAAAACGAGCCACTGCTCCCAGCGCGACCCCGGTTTGTAAGGCGAGCGGGCAACCGTCCAAGTGAATTCTTGACGCACGGCGACAAAACCGTCACCCTCCAGGAATTCGGCGGACAACGCCTTCGCTTGCGTGCAAATCTGCGGCAATTCTACGTAGCGCTTCGGTATCTGACCATGAACGAGATTGCCTCCGTGATAACGGAGTTCCGGCGGTGTCAAATCATCGTCATACCCCGGCTCCAGCAGAAAATCCACAATGCACAGTCCAAAACCTTGGTCGCACGCACCGGTGGATTTGTCTACAAAACTACTCCCCTTTACGCCACTGACGTAGCCCTCCGTCTGTACCGCCGCATGGTATCTATCTGTCTCAATACACAATACTGAGCCGTCTCGTTGTATTGTCCCCATTATTCCAATCAGTCGTCGCTGAATGAATTGCCTGCCGGCGGTGTTACGCTATAGTCTCGATCTTTGAGCCATCCCCACGTCGTAAATTGCCTGCCTGCAGGAGAAACCGAGAGAACCGCGCGAGACCAGTCCGGGTGGTCGTCCTCCTCGGCATGCCTGGTGAGATTCCTAACATTGCGGCCGTTAAGATCCATCGTGTAGACATCATAATTTCCATCCCTATCGGATCCGAAGGCGATGCGATCGCTGAAGGGTGACCATGAAGGATACCAATCAGTCGCACTATGTCTCGTCAGATTTCGCTGGTTTTTACCGTCAGTACGCATAATGTATATTTCTCTGTTCCCATCCCTATTGGACATAAACGCAATGTGTTCTCCATTCGGCGACCAGGAGGGCATATTTTCTATTGAACGATTTTCTGTTAATCTTTGCACGTTCGAACCATCAGAATTCATCACGTGAATTTCAGTGAAGGCGTCTCGCTCAGACACGAATACAATTTGTTCACCGTTAGGGGACCATGAGGGATCCCAATCATCTTTGACGTGCTTCGTTAGGTTTTGAGCATTCTGGCCATCAGCATCCATTATATAGACTTCATAGTTTCCATGTCTCCTTGTATTAAATACAATACGCTTGCCGTCAGGCGACCATGAGGGTGACCCGTCACTCCAAGGATGTCGCGTCAATCTCTGAGGGTTGCCATCGTTGATGTCCATTACATAGATGTCATAGTTCCCATCATGTCTATCAGACATAAACGCAAGGCGTTTACCGTTCGGCGACAAGGCTGGTGTCCAATCGTCAGCGGGATGTCTTGTTATGTTGCGAGGACTTTGACCATCGGTGCCCATCACGTAAATCTCTTTATTGCCATCTCTTTCCGACATAAATGCAATCTGTGCGTATGCCTGAGAACTTGGAATGGTCAAAATCAGACCGAATAGAAGAAAAACACCGAGAATGGGGTTCGCGAAACCATCTCTCGATTGCATATTTACGTCCCTCCTCATCCTTAAAAAACCATTATTTCTGAAAAATTTGCACACTACCGCGCGAGTTGCCTCAACATTCGCTGAGCGGTGCGGTTGTTCGGGTCTAATCGCAGGACAGTTTGGAATTCTGCGATGGCGGCGGCGCGGTCTCCGAGTTTGAGGTAGACAGTTCCCAGGGCTCCGTGCGCAAGCGGATCATTCGGCTGAATCTCCAAAACACGTTTGAACTTAGCCTGTGCTTCGGGATACATGCGCTTGCCCATGTAGATGACCCCAAGTTGATGAAGCGCTCTCTTATCGTCGGGATTGAGGCGGAGGATGTAGTCGTACACCTCGGCGGCGCTGCTGTACAATTTCCCCTGCCAATAGACCGTCGCCAAGCTGTGTTGCAATTTGATGTCATCAGGTGCTAACTGAATCGCTTTCTCGCACCGCGCAATGCCTTCACGAATCCTCCCTGTCTGAGCATAAAGCACGCCAAGCCCCGAATATGCGTTCGCCAAATCGGGTTTCAGTTCAATGGCTCGCTTGTATGCGGCAATTGCCTTCACTCTTTGTCCCGTTCGCTGATAAACGTAGCCTAGATTGTAATTGCTGTGGATCTCCAAGAATGCTATCTCTTTTGGCGTTTTTGGCGACATGCCTCCCTCCAGGTCGTTTTCGTCAATGATTAACAGTGCGTGTTCGAGTGCTTTCCGAGCCTTGCCGTATCGGTTGGTGCGGAGCAACACGATGCCGTAATTGAACCAGATTTCGGCATCCTTTGGTTTGCTTGAAGCAGCTATGGCAAGTTCGGTTGCGGCAGTCGCATAATCCCCAATCTCCATATATCGGGTGCCGCGCTCGGCATACCGTTTCGCCGTCACGCCAACCTTCACCACCTCCCACCAGAGTGGGTCATCCATTTCAGTGTGCTTTGAGGTTTTGCGTGCCGCTTGGGCGTGACGATTGGATGCTTCCCTATTTCCCAATGCCAAAGCCACTTGTGCCATAGCGGCATGGGCTTCGCTCTGATCTGGATTTAACTTCAACGCCCGCTTTAGATGTATCCGAGCATCTTCAAATTGCTTGGCAGCTAAAGAAAGTTCGCCGAGCGCCAATTCTGCGAACGGATTATCTGGGTCTAACTCAAGGACATGCACGAGTTGCTGTCGGGCTTCCTCAAATCGCCCCAAGCGCCTAAGTGCATGGGCATAATTCACATAAACGGGCGGGTATTTAGGATCTAGTGCAATCGCCGTCTTGAACGCATCCACGGCGATTTGAGCGTTAGCCTTGTGAGTACTTAAGCCGAGGTAGTAGAACCAGCGGAATTCGCTGTGGCTGATGTTCACGGCGCGTTGGTAGCATCGGGCAGCTTCGGCTTCCCAGCCGTGCACGAGATAGATGTTGCCCAAACCGCCCCATGCGTCGGCCGTATCCGGTGCCTCCGCCACCGCTTTTTGGGCGGATTCGGCTGCTTGTAGCAGTCGAGGCTCCGATACCAAGGCTAGGTCAGCGGGATGCGGTATCCATTCGGGGGGCGTCGCAGGTTTGGAATGACAATTAGTGGGAAAGGTATAATCTAGGCTTATGCCCGTGAAGGTAAGAGTTACGATGAGTAGGAGCGGTATCCGGTATGCTCGGTTCATTGGGAGGGCCACATCGGACAGCCTAAAGGACAATCGACGATTTGGAATGTTTGATGCCTAACGCCGTGCGCGAATATTCCGAGACGAATGCCGGCAAGGAAAGTCTCTACATTCCTTGTTTAATCCGTCCCCAGAATGTCACATCTTTTCCAACCCGTGCCACAGACAGCGCGTAGACGGGATCGAACCAGTCAAAGTCGCCGTGCGGATGCCCTCCGAAGGTAATCTGTTTTAGTTCTACCTGGGCTTTTGTAATGTCCGCCACGAACACTTCATATTCCTTGCAACCGTCTCCGCAATTTCTGTTCGCTTGGAATACGACGAATTTACCGTCAGGTGACACCGCTGCATCGCGGTCATTGCCGTCCTTGGGGATTATCTGCTTGCGGTTTTTGCCGTCGGCGTCCATAATCCAGACACGATTGCTGTTCACACTGCTGTAGACAATCTTCTTGCCGTCGGCAGTCCACGACGGGAGGGAGTCGCGCGCATTGGCCAGCCTTAGTCCTTCGGGTCCGTCGATGTCCTTCTCTGTCAGGTTTCTTGGTCGGTTGCCATTCGGCTGCATCACGAAAATGTCTTCATTCCCGTCTCTGTTGGAGGTGAAGGCAATTGTGCCTCCGTCGGGAGACCACGCCGGGTATTGGTCGCGGGAGTCTGGTTTTTCTGTCACGTTACGACTATTTTTGCCGTTGGCACTCATGACAAAGATATCGTAGTGCGCGGTGTCTTTTGATTGATAGGCAATACGCTCTCCATCTGGAGACCAATCAGGCTCACGGTCATCCGTGTCAGGGCTATTCGTCAGGTTGATCTGATTGTTTCCGTTCGCGTCCATGGCAAAGATGTCATAATCTCCGCTCCGATTCGAGTGAAAGGCAATCTTCTTTCCGCTGGGAGACCACGACGGTGCCGCATCTATCGTCGGATTGATTGTCAACCGTTGAGGGTTCTTGCCATCCACATCCATTACGTAGATTTCGAAATTTCCATCCCTATTGGAAAAAAAGGCAATCTGTTGTTTCGTCGGCGCTTCCGCTTGAACGCCAATCGAAAGCAGCAATGTGCCGACTACGAAGGTTGTGCTTAGGGCAAGTAATTGGAAGCGATTTGAAATCGCACAGTGTCCGAAGATCATCTGTCCTCCATTCCAATCACGGAGATGCCGATTGAATGCATGCGTACACAGTGCGAGAAAAGCCGGTTGGCTTTTTTATCTGGGCGCGGGGTGTGATAAGCCCCTAAAGGTTCCAGCGCTCGTTGATGGGCTTTTGGTACGCATCTACCTTGCCGTCAACGACATCGTCATAACTGACCGCTTGGCCGCAGGCGTTGGATTCGTAAATGGCTTCGCAAATCGCCTTTGCACGCAGCCCGAGTTCGCCGTCTACTTCGACAGGACGGTTATTCTCAATGGCATCGACAAAATCGTAGCATTCAAGCAATACACCGTCTGTTATGCCGTGCGGGAAGAGGTTATTTCGTTCAGACTCGGTCAATCCCGCCATGTATTCTTTGACCAAGTCCTCCATGGAATACCGCGTCCCGTTCTTGAGTGTGACCTCGGCACCGTCATGAGGTCCGTGAAAGATGTCGCCATCATCCACCAAGCAACCTTCGGTGCCGTAATACATGATATGAGTAAAGTCGTGGGCGGGAGCTGCCCTGCTCCATGTCCAAAGTCCCGTTGTGCCGGACTTGAAATTTATGGTTGAAACCCACGTGTCCTCATTCTCATCGTTCACTAACTCTCCCGCTTTTGTTATCTTGTGTTCGGCAACTTGTCGAACTTGGGCATAAACAGTATCGGGATCTCCGAACAGATAGCGAAGGGTGTCACAATAATGCGCGCCGGAATCCATCACCATGCCTCCGCCGCCCAACATCAAATCGAGGCGCCAATGCCAAGGGCTCTGCGGGTCGGCAATTTGGTAGCTTGCGTGCTGGGAGAAGAACATGGTGATATCGCCAAGCATCTTCTTCTCGTTCATTAACCACCAAGCTGTTCTGCGACTCGGCATGCGACGAATATTCTCCGCGGTTGCGGCTATTCTACCGTTTGTGTTTGCCGCTTCAATGATGGCGCGGGTGGCTTTAATCGTAATGCCGATGGGTTTTTCAACGATGACATTGACCCCCGAGTCCAGGCACTTGATGGCGTTAATGTGGTGGTAGCAGTGAGGGGTGCAAATATCCGCGCCGTCAAGATCTTCCGCGCCAAGCATGGCGTCCGTGTCTTCATGTACTACCGGCATCTTTCCCGTGGCGTCCTTTACCTGACTGGCAAAGGCTTCCGCGTTTTTCCGCACCGGATCGCACATCGCAGCAAGTTCCACCTTGCCCGGTACAATCTCTTGGATGCGAAGATAGGCATTCAGGTGTCCGCGAGCCATGCCGCCGCATCCGATGATTGCAACACGAATTGCCATAAATGGACTTCCTTTCACTTACGGGGTGATTCAATCAGTGTCGTTCGCTTTTGAGGGTGCCTGTAGCCTTATCGCCCAGTCGAAGGGAATTGAGTCGATTCGGCTGTCTCTTTTCTTCCACAAGTGTTGAATAATGTCAACACCCACATCACAATGGGATTGCCTCTAACACCCCATGACTTCGATTCAACGGCCCTCCCACTACGGACCGAATAGAAGTCTCGAAAGACTATAAGCCTCGTCTTATCGCGCCTGCGGAACAGACGTATCTACCGGTTGCGCTTTAACTCGCCCCAAGTGATGGCAAGTTTATCCGGAGAATCTTCGACAGCCAGAGCCTTCGCTTTTTCATAATTCCTCACAATCTCAGCCGGTGTCAAGGCTCTATTGTAGATCTTGACTTCATCGATCACTCCCTCGAAGCCTTCTGGACCGCCCCCGCCAGTCATAGCCCCGATGGTGAGATCTGTCGGATCAACTATAGGGGTACCCGCCCAAGTTCGCTTGTTTCGCAACTCGGTGTCCACGTAGATGAGCATTTCTCTGCCGTTGTAGGTGCCGACGAGGTTATACCAGACATCTGCTTCAAGGGGGTCTTTCCGAGCGCTTGACGAAATGAAAAAGCCTCCCGTCATCTGCGCGGAAACGCTTTGGCTGAACTTTTTCCAGTCTACGTGGTGCCAGGTTAGAGCGTAGTTTGCGCCACTGACGCCCTTCGTCAAAATTCGGCTATTCTTTTGTTCGCTCGCCTTCTCGTCAGCTTTAATCCAAGCATCAAGCGTGAAGTCTTTGAGTTCCAATTCCTTGGCGCCAAATATCTCAATATATTCGCTGCCGTCAAATTGCATAGCATTGCGGATTATGCCCTCAACCATTTTTGGATTACCTTTAATGGCCCCATCATTTGTACCGATTGCGTCCTTAATCTTGCCTTGGGCAATTGCATCAAATGCCCATCGTCCCACAAGACCGTCAGACACAAACTGTGCCTCGGCCAGTATTCCACCGCAAATGGAGCCCGCTATAAGCGCCAATGCGAGAAGTAGCATTGATGATTTATCGTTCAACATTTTTTCTCCTTTCGTGTTATTCCGAGATGATTCAACATCTACGGCAATTCCGATGGACTTTGGTGAGATTTAACAATCGAATGAATTGTCGCTTAATCGTCTATTGGAATGGGGTAACAGCAGAACGCGGAACTAGATAGACTGTTGACTACGGAATTTTCGCCGGATAGAGGTATCCCATCTATCGCGCACGCTTTATGCTTCCCCACGTGACAGCGAGTTTTGAAGCCGCTTCAACGGCTTGCCCACCCCTTGATTGGAAGTTCTGCTGAACCTCTCTGTCACTCAATTCTCGGCCATAGAGGAAGACTTCATCAATTGCACCGGGAAAAGTACAGACCGGACCGCAGGGAATATCGTCCCCGATGATGAGGGTGTTGTTGGATTGCGTCGGTACGGCATTACCGAATTCAAATCGCTTTCCGTCTTTATAAAAGATGACTAGATTCGGTGTATAAATCACTACCGTGTGTTGCCACTTATTAAAATCTGCTCTTGGTCCCGGCTGCCAATCGCCCCCTTTGCCGACCTGAACCTCCCATCTATCATGCCGGTAGCCGTATCCCCGGTCCCAACCACCATCGTCACCATTCATGACCGATCCCCACGCGACGTGTCTTTCATATGGTTTTGCCCATGCCATCATCGTAAGGTTTTCATACTGCTTTGAAGTAATCTGTAACCCAGTGTCGACAAAATGTCCGTTCTGGTTCCCAAATTCTAACGCTTCACCAAATTTTCCTTTAACACTCTTGATTGAGGCACCGTTGATGGTTGCATCGTTGTTTCCGGCAAGATCCTCAACCTTGTTACCTTTTATGGTATCATCGTCAAAGGACCAATAACCGATTAGACCCTTCCGGACATGCTGCGCCTCTGCCGATATCATTACCAAAAAGGTCAATGAGACAACCACTGTCAACAATACACTAGATTTTTCGGTTGTACACTTAATCATTGGTCATTAATTGTCTCCAAGTTGTCAGTGACGCGCATGTAATCTTGTACGGTCGAGTACCAACGACTCGGCCGAGCAAGGAATTGAGCTATAACAAAGTCGAACTGTCGCAAAACGGATTCTGGAACAGGGCGCCCGGATAAACACTTTGGATTCGGGACTTCTACAAATAAAGAAACTCCACGTCGCAAGAAAGGTGAGACCTCTCTCGCAACGTGAAGCAAAAGGATAAAGACATGATGGCTCGATCTTACCGTAAGGTTTTAATCTCACCCCAAGAAACGGCGATTTTACCGGTACTCTCCACGGCGGTGCCACCTTGGTAGTTCTGCTGCACCTCGGCGTCAGTCAACTCACGCCCGTAGACACGAACCTCATCAACAGCGCCCGGGAAGGTACAATCCGGTCCGCAAGGAATATCGTCGCCGATCATGAAAGGCTGAATCGATTCGGTCGGATCTGCTTCGTCGAATTCATAGCGATCGCCATTCCAATAGAAGATTACGAGCTCCGGCGTATAAATAACAACCGTGTGCTGCCATGTATTGAACGCGGCTTCGGGACCTGGCTGCCAGTCGCCGCCCTTGCCAACCTGAATTTCCCACAAATCTTTGCGGTAGCCGTAACCTCTATCCCAACCGCCATCGTCTCCGCCCATCATGGCTCCAAAGGCTTCGTGCTCCCTATACGGATTCGCCCAAGCTTCCATGGTGAGGGACTCGAACTCATTCGAGTTAACGAGTAGATTGGTCTCGGCAAAATGCCCATTTTCGCTATTAAACTCCACCGCTTCATTCACTTGCCCCGGTACATGCTTGATGGGAAAGTTGAATATGGCGTCGTGATTACCGGCGAGGTCATCGCACGTGTCGCCCGCGCAGGTATCTGCATCGAAAGGAATATAGAGCTCCAGTCCATCCGTAACGTGTTGAGCAGATGCCAATGAGGTGTAACCGGCAAAAGCAACTGTCGCCGACACGATAAAGAGAAGTGTGAAACTCTTGTGAAACGCTGAATGTCTATACACAGTGTGTCCTCCTTAGTAAATTTGTGTTTTAAATGGGAACTTTCCCATTTAAATGTCTGCCTGGATCACCCACCTGTGGAAAAATCTCCAAACGGAGGGACTTCGGCATAACTCGATCTTACCGTAAGGTTTTAATCTCACCCCAAGAAACAGCAATTTTGCCGGTACTTTCCACGGCAGTGCCACCTTGGAAGTTCTGCTGCACCTCGGCGTCAGTCAACTCACGCCCGTATACGCGAACCTCATCAATAGCGCCCGGGAAGGTACAATTCGGACCGCAAGGAATATCGTCGCCGATTACCAAACTCTGCGTCGACTCGGTCGGATCTGCCTCGTCAAATTCATAGCGATCGCCATTCCAATAGAAAATGACAAGGTCCGGCGTATAAATCACAACCGTGTGTTGCCATTCATTCATCACGGCTTCGGCACCTGGCTGCCAGTCACCGCCCTTGCCAACCTGAACTTCCCACAAGACATTGCGGTAACCGTAGCCTCTATCCCAACCGCCATCGTCGCCGTTCATTACGGATCCCCAAGCTTCGTGCGCCTGATACGGATTCGCCCAAGCTTCCATGGTCACGGACTCAAACTCATTTGAGTTTACGAGTAGATTGGTCAAGGCAAAATGCCCATTTTCGCCGTCAAACTCCACCGCATCATTGACTTGCCCCGCAACATGCTTGATGGGAAAGTTGAACACGGCGTCGTGATTACCGGCGAGGTCGTCGCACGCATCATTCGAGCAGGTATCTGCATCGAAAGGAATATACATTTCCAATCCATCCGTAACGTGTTGAGCAGTTGCCAGTGAGGTGTAACCGGCAAAGGCAACCGTCACGGACACTATAAAGAGTAGCGTGAAACTCTTGTGAAACACTGAATTTCTAGACACAGTTAGTCCTCCTATGTAACTTAAGTGTTGTACGGGGAATTTCCCCATTTGAATGTCTGTCTGAGTCACCCACCTGTGGATAACACTCCACACAGAGAGACTTTGACATAACAAGAATCGACTATCACCGTTTGTGATAGCCTGTTTTAGGAAGGGTCTAAGACCCTGCCAAACCGTTGAAAAAATGGGCAAGAATTTGTCGCTTCCAATTTCCGATCATGCCTCAGATTCTCGTAAGACCCACATTACCCAAGCAACGAACCATTTCTGAATTCCGTTACAATACATCCAGAACGCATTTCGCGGCGTCGCTTAACCGATCTTGCGTGTCTGCGCTGAGGTATTCTCGCTGGTTGGTTTGTGGTACTTCGTCACGACGACAGAAAGCCGAATGAATGACGCGCCGCGGGAACCCGGTTTTGTTCATGGCTCCGCCGTGCCAAAGATGCGAGTTAAAAACCAATACCGAGCCTGCTGGCGCGAACACCTGGATCTCGTCCGGCTGAGTAGCCACTGCATCGTCAAGCACATCTTGGGGCCTCTTCTCGCTGCGATGAGACCCGGGAACGATTCGCGTTGCGCCGTTCTCCGCAGTGAAATCGTCCAACAACCAACCGGAGTTGCAAACGTAATAATCTCCCGGAGCAACAGGACTACCCCAATCCGAGTGCAATCCCTGCAACCCGGCATTTGGCAACGCGGCTCGACTATTAAGCGAATTCAATTTCAGTTCCGGCCCCAGCATATGCGCCATGGCTGCCAGCAAGCGCGGATGCGTAAAACAGATCTCGAACATCGCGCCTTTGTTCACAAGATTCGCAAGCCTTTCAGTGCCCTCCTCCTGGTGCACTTCAATGCCCGCCTCATCTCCCTCCTCTTCCAAGAGTTCATCCAACCGGTCGGCAAGCGCGTGAAGCTGGGCATCCGAGAGCATGTTTGAAAGTATCAGGTATCCGTCTTCGTCAAGCCGGTGTTTTTCCTCGCCCGACAAAGTGTCATCCCGCACACCTAACGATTGAAAGGCATCTTTGATATTCATCGTTCTTCAAATTTCAACGGCTGTTTGTAGGAAACGGGAGGACCTGCCAACTTCCTATTCTGGTCTAGCGCATTGCGCATTACTAAAAAAGACAGTCGTCCGCACTCAAATCTACCGCTTGGACGCCATGAGCCGTGAAAGGTGTGTCATTTACCTCTCGCTCGTCGCTGTTGTCAATAGTATTAAAGGCGACAATCAATGCCCGCCGCGGATTCTCGGAAATGTTATGGGAGGAGGCGTGCATTACGTTGCTGTGCCAAGCGGCGACCGTCCCCGGCGACCCCACAAATTTTACTCGATGATAACGACGGAAGTGGTTCGGCATTTCCCCCGCCGGAATTGCCAACTGATTTTCACCGGTTGATTCGCGCGGCCTGTAACGGTGCTCCACCACGCCACCTTGGTGCGAACCCGCAAGCACCTGCATGCAGGCGTTGTCTTCGGTGTGCTCATCAAGCATTAATAAGCACGATCCCATGGTTGGCTTGCTGTGATTACGTCGCCAATAACCGAAGTCTTGATGCCAATACTGCACGGAACCAACGAACGGTGCCTTGAAGGCGAGTTTACTATGGTAAATATAAAGCGGAATCCCCATCAACTCCTGCATTACACCAGCGAGGCGCGGATGACTGCATAGTAGTTCGAAACATGAATCAGTCTTATGTAGGTCAAACTGTAATCGAGGCGTCTCCCCGTCTTCGACCGCCATACCCCCCTTGTTCCTGCCATCGGCGTCAACGACCAAGCGTTCCGTATCCAAACGCTTCAAATCGTTCATGACGACCTCAATTTCGTGACGGCTAAACATCCCTGGCAAAACGATGTAACCGTTTTCTAGAAAAAACCGTCGTTGTGCTTGCGTCGTTACCAAAATCCCTCTTCAAAATACGTCCACTGGCTGTGTGGTGACAGGAATCGGTACCACTAATTGATGGATAGCATCCACCAATATCCCATTTTATCATATCGTATCATTTCTGTCAACATCTAAAAACATAATCATAGCCCGACCCTGTCAAACTATATTGATACCCACAATCGCGCATATCCCTCGCCCAACATCCCGGGGAAAACGCATCTAAATTTTCTGCTTGGCAAAAAAATTCAGGCTGAGTATGTGACAATTTTTCTAAAGATCGTAGGTTGGGTTGAACGGGATTCCGTTAATAATCGTCGATTTTAGAGGGGTTTTCGAGCGCCCGAATTGCTTGAACGTGCCGAAATTTGAGTGAAACCCAACATTAATGGTACATTCTTTCACCATCAGACATCCTCTATAATTAGATGCGTCTCCCCTGCCAACATCTATATATTGCTTTACAGTAAAGTGTCGTCGAGTGTATAATTTAACCCCACGCTTAAGATTATAGCATCAACCTCATTTTCATTGGTTCCCTTAATGGAGATCGGGAGGTCCCCGTGGAAAACCGAAATGAACCTATCTCTCCAGAGCTGATTGAAACCTTGGAAGAGATTCAGCAGCGCGTGCTATGGCTCGCGACGCAGATGATTCACCATGCGAACCACGCCCGTCCAAGTTCCGACGAAGTTAAGGTTGGTGGACATCAGGCTTCCTCTGCGTCTGTTGTCTCGATTATGACGGCGCTCTATTTCGATTTTCTAAGGTCAGGCGACCGCGTATCCATAAAACCCCATGCTTCGCCGGTCTTCCATGCCATTCAATACCTCTTGGGTCAACTACCTCCCGAGTACCTGACCATGTTTCGTTCGTATGGCGGCCTGCAAGCGTATCCCAGCAGGACCAAGGATCCGGATACCGTTGATTTTTCTACCGGCTCAGTGGGTCTTGGTGCCGTGGCGCCTGCCTTTGGCGCATTGGCACATCGTTACGCTCTGTCTCATTTCGGTGAAGTTAGTTCACGCCGGTTCGTAGGGCTAATCGGAGATGCCGAGTTGGACGAAGGCAATGTGTGGGAGGCTATTCTTGAACAAACTCTTACCGGCTTGGATAACCTGCTCTGGATTGTCGATCTCAATCGCCAGAGTCTCGATCGGGTTGTACCCGGTATTCGGGCGGGGCAACTTGAGAAACTCTTTGAAGAGAGCGGCTGGCGTGTTCTCGAAACGAAGTATGGTCGCATTCTGCAGGGACTTTTTAATCAACCCGGCGGGGATGCACTCAATCGGCGAATTGACCAAATGAGCAATGAGGAATATCAGGCGCTGATTCGGTTGCCGGGTGACGAACTTCGATCGCGCCTAATCTGCGCCGACGGATTCGATGATTCCGAACTTGAATCGGTCATCCAACGTATCTCCGACGAAGAACTACCAACTGTGTTGAGCAATCTCGGTGGACACGATCTTGAAGAGTTGGTGACTCTCCTACGGCAAGTCAACGCCGAGGAAGACGACCGACCGACCATCATTTTCGCATACACAATCAAGGGATGGGGTACGCCTATCGCCGGTCACCCGCTCAATCACTCCATGTTCCTATCAGAGGAACAGATGGAGGCGCTCCGTATAACGTTGGGAGTGCCCGATGACAACTATTGGTCACGGTTTGCTCCGGAATCCCCGGCGGGCAGACTATGCAGCGAAGTTGCAGATCGACTCTTTCCCGAATCCACACTTCCTGCAAAGATGATTTCTCCGGATAGCGTTCCTGAAGTGCTTTCGACTCCTACAAGGGGTACCTTGAGTACCCAGCAGGCTTTTGGTCGTTTGTTAATGTCACTCTCTCGTCTGCCTAAGCTTGCGGATCGTATCGTGACCACTTCGCCCGACGTTTCGGTGTCCACCAATCTGTCAGGATGGATTCTCAAAACCGGCGTGTACGCCCCCGAAGAGTTGCCCGATTACGACACCGACGCCAACCAACTGAGAAAATGGCGGTACGGTCCATACGGACAGCATATTGAACTTGGGATCTCCGAGATGAACTTCTTCATGCTTCTCGGTATGCTCGGACTGTCGAATGAACTTTGCGGTCAACATCTAATCCCCATCGGCACGGTCTATGATCCCTTCGTATGCCGCGGTCTCGACGCCCTGATTTACGCCCAATACTCAGGCGCAAAGTTTATATTCGCAGGCACACCATCAGGAATTACGCTGGCGCCGGAGGGAGGCGCGCACCAGTCGATTGTAACCCCTTCGCTATGTGGCGAGCTTCCGGGACTCAACGCCTACGAGCCCTGCTTTGCTCAGGAACTGGAATGGATACTTCTCGACGCAGTACGTCAGTGTTGCGACCGAGATTCCGGAAGATCGACCTATCTCAGGCTCTCCACCAAACCAATCGATCAAAAACTGTTCGCACTAGTCTCGGATCGTTTGGGAGAGGAGGAATTGCAGCGCCAAGTGTTAGCCGGCGGTTACCGATTGGTTGACTGGCGCAACGCGGATCCCCTTCATCCGAGGGAACGCCTCCTCCACATCGCTGCAACTGGCGTGATGATACCGGAAGCTGTGAAAGCCGCGGAGGAGCTCCAAAGCAGGGGCGCCGCAGTCAATGTACTGAACCTGACGAGTTCACGGCGTTTGTTCGAAACTTGGCAAAGGTTACAATGGGAGCAGAAGCCCGGACCTTTCGATTGGCTCATCCCGCCTAATGAAAGACACGCTCCGATTATTACCGTGCAGGACGGAGCATCTCACACACTCGCGTGGCTAGGCAGCGTTTTCGGAACAACAGTCATGCCCTTGGGAGTGGACGAATTTGGGCAGTCAGGTACCCCGCAGGAATTATATGAACATTTTGGGATAGACGCTGAAGGGATTATTGAAGCTGGATGGGTCGCCTTAAATCGCGGTGGGTTGTTCACGCAATTTTGAGGGGACCTAGTTGATGTCCTCGTCGCTAACGAAACGCTTTACCTTCTGCCAGCGAGGCGCGTCGCCGCTGTAGTGTTGCCGCTGGTAAAGTGGGCAGTAACGACCGGGCGGATCTATCAAGATCACCTCATTGCCTTTTCTCACCAGTGTATAGGGGCGCTTTTCGATGTGCGCGTGGTCTGTTCGCTTGGAGATCGGAAAGGTCAGAACCACTACATCCCCGGGCTTAACCGAGCCGACCTCGGCATAACGCCCGCTCCACTCCAATTTGCGATCGATGTCGTTTACCGCGCACCGCGTTTCTGCCGGAGTGACCCACTCGGGAATCCGAATCGACAGATCGACACGCTGCTTGACCTTCACATCGACCCGCCCCCTGTACGGGATATAGCTGTCCACGTCCGCCCATTTCGAAGCCCGATTCAGCAGTAGATTTATCTTCAATTTACCATCTTGATACCGCAGCATGCGTTCCCAAATCCAGTACAGCACTTTGGAACCGTTTGCCGTACAGCAATGCCCCAGTACGTGACTGTGTGCACCGGCGTACCAGTCATTCGGATCCGGCCCTCCGGCAAAAGCGCCGAGATTCCTCTCCGCCACCCGCTCCGTCGTACTGTACGGTTCTACGGGCAAATCCTGAGGCAAGCGCCCAATCCAATCGATATTGGTCAGTTGTGCTTCGGCTAGGTGATTTCGTATCCACCGGTCGGCATCGTCCCAATAATCGCCGACGCCGGCTTCGCTCAATCGCAAGGCGATGGCAATCATGTCCGACAATTGACACGTCTCACCCTTCTCTCCCATGTGACTGTTCGCCCATTCCGGAAAGAATCCAATCAAACTCGCTCCGGGCGTTTTGACGACGCGCAATCCTGTTTCGAGAACCTGGTTGGTTAGCAGGTCCCTTGCTTTCTCATATCCATTAACGACAAACGCCATCATCTCGTCGTCATCGGCGGCTTCGGCATACTCCTGCATGGCTAACAGACCACGGGCATGGGCGTGAAAATGGGCGCGTGCAGCCACCCCGGGCGACGCTATAAAACTCCCGTCCGACGCATAGAAGTTGCGACGAAGATAATTGATGATCTTTCTTGCCGTCGTCAACGCCGGCTCATATCCCAATACCCGATAGGCATGGACCAGGCTGTGGGGCGCAACTGACGTTTCCGCTTCAAAGGGATCTGTAGACATCTGCGCGTGCGCGGGGGGATTCTTCACGCTAAAACAGAAGGAGGGCCAGAAGTATGCCAATTCACCTTCTTCCACCGCGAGATTAATCATCCCGTCTACCGCCCGCCGCAGCGCTTCCCGCCAAATCGGGCTCCCATCGCGCTTCGTGAAATGTGACATGGTACTAAGCATCGTACCATTGCCCATCGCCGACAGTAGTTGGTCTTTGAACTCGGAGCGGCGCTTCGCCTCTTCAGGTTCAACCGGCGACCACACGAAAGCCCAAGGGCGTCCTTCTAACGGCACGTAATTCAGCCCGTCGGGCCCCTGGCTTTTCAGCGCCACCTCCATCCACCGACGGTCTACATGCAGATTCATCTCGCTACCGGTGATTAACCGCATGAAGGACGCAGCCATCATGAACTTGCCGGTAGTCGTGCTTTGCCAGCAACTGTGAAACATGTGCGGCGGATTGGAACGAAACACGACAATCCAGTAGACCTCGTAGTCGGCATCGGGATCTGTCGTTTCAGTGAGTGCGTTGAGCGCGAGTCTAGCCCGCTCAGCGATGTCCAGCGTGTCCGGTACGGTCACCTCGTACGATTCTCCATGGTACTTCGGCAAATCGAAATCCGGAATTATCGGGTTGATGTACTTTGATGGCATATTCATCTTTCGGCGGCGCTAGCGAGAATTCGCCTTTACGTCCTGACGAACTTCTGTAGTCGTTGACCTCTGCTGCCCTCGCCGATTTCCGCCACATAGATACTTCCCTCATCATCGACGCAGATGCCGTGAGCAGCTTCCAACACACCACCTTCTGATCCGGCGAATCGACTAAGCCTTTCACCTTCCGGAGACCACACGCTTACACGGCAGTCACCTCCCTGTTCGACAACGTAAATTGTGTTGTCATCTGTCACCCACACGTCTCCCGGCGCGATTACGTCCGTCCAGGTTTCCATGTGTTTCCCATCAGGGTCGAAAATCTGGATGCGGTCATTCTCCCGATCACAAACAATGACGCGCCCTGTCTTGTCACAGCCAATGTTGTGCACCACGGCAAACTCTCCGGGACCGCTCCCGGCGTCGCCCCATGTCAGCAAATGCTCCCCGCTGCTTGAGTACTTGTGGACACAGCGATTGCCATAGCCATCCGACACATAAATGGATCCGTCCGGCCCAATAGCCACGCCGGTAGGCATGTTGAATTCACCCTTGTAGTATGTTACGCCCGGCACACCGGGCCTACCCCACTCATTCTCTTTCTCACCAAGCAGGGTATATCGGCGCACGACATGCTGCCACGCATCGGTGAGGTAGACCTCGTCGTCGGGTCCTATGAAGATGCCGTGAGATTGACTGACGAGATGCGGGGAAATGCCGAATTCGCCGTAACCCCACGACGTGACAAAGTTTCCGTCTTTGTCAAAAACGATGATTGGGTGCTTGCCGCGTGTAAACGCGAAGATGCGTCCCTTCGAATCAATCGCCGCGTCCGAAACCATTGAGAAGACCCAGCCTTCCGGCAATTTTGCCCAGCCTTCCGCGAGTTCGTACGTGTAATCTCCTTCGCCTAATGCCATGTTGCACCTCCGTCTTGTGAAATTGGAATTGCACAAAAATTTAGAAAAAACGCTCTTGCCGCCAACTCTAGTTAATCGAAAAAGTCCGCGTCCTCCTCCGGCAAATACTTCCGCGTTGCCTCTTCATTGAGCTCGACGCCCATTCCGGGCGTATCCCAGACATCTATGAATCCGTCACGGACGATCGGGTCGGGAAGACCTTCTACGATGTCGTACCACCATTTTGGACGAGCCACCGGATATTCGAAGGCGATGTAGTTTTCGGGCAAGGTCGCCGAAACCTGAACGAGAGCGGCGAGACCGATGAGACCATTGGCTGTACCGTGAGGCGCCATAAGGATGCCGTAGAGATCCGCGTATTCCGCAACCCACTTCAGTTCGGCTATACCTCCAATGTCGTAGGGGTCAGGCCCAATAATGTCCACGGCGCGCTTTTCGATGAGATCTTTGAAATTCTGCCGAAGGTAGATTTGTTCTCCGGTATGGATTGGAGTGGACGTGCTCACTGTCACGTCGCGGTAAAGATCCGCAAGCACATAGGGAATATAGTCTCCGGTAATCATATCCTCAAGCCACATCACATTCAGCGGTTCCAATGCCTTCGCCAGTCTAATGGCATCGGGGACAGTTAGTCCGGGACCGCAATCCAGTGCAAGCCCTACCTCATCCCCCAACGCCTCCTTCATTGCCTCCACACAAGCAATCGTGTGCTTCAATCCTCGTTCGGTCATTGGACCGCGGTTTGTGATAACACCCTCTCGTATCTCGCCGTAAGAGAAACCGGGCACCGCCTGAGGCATGGGGCTATGGAATGCGACGCCCTGCTTGATAATTGTAAACCCCTCACGGAGTGTTTTCATTTTCGCCATGTCTGCCGCATGGTCTTCGGGAGAAACGCCTTTCAGCTCAAACCTGACAGAGCCGTTATAGACACGTACTTTGTCGCGAACCTTTCCGCCAAGCAGCTTGTAAACGGGTACCCCCGCTGCTTTGCCGGCGATGTCCCATAGCGCCGTCTCTATTGCACTCACCGAACTGCCCCATGGCTTGAAACTTCCCAATCGGCGAATCTTAAGCATCACCCGCTCAACATCAGTCGGATCTTCGCCTACGATATACTGCTTATAAAACAGGACGTGCGGCTTCAGGTAGTGTTTGTTGATTTCCGCGCCTCCCAAACCGCTGATTCCTTCATCGGTCGTGATGCGAATTACTGGGTATTGGCCCAGAACCGTGCATTTCAAGTCTGTAATCTTCATTCTAGGCGTCCTCTAGAATTCCCCACGTTGTTACAGGACGGACCGCTTTAAGATTCTTCATCTCTTGAACTTCTCACGTAGTTTATCCATCGTGAAGTCCGGAGCATCGTAGAAGCCGAATACCTCCGCTTCGCGCGCGCGCACTTCACCGGCTAACCGCAGGATGTCTTCGGCATGTTCGGTTGGAACACGCACACACCCATCCGCGTCTGCGACAATCAGATCTCCGGGCCTGATTCGTGTTTGACCAACGGTGACCGGCTCATTAAAACGCGTCAGGTTAAAAACACCGTGACCCGGCACGCAGCCCCATCCCCAGATGGGCAACCCGACCGCGCGAATACCCGCCAAGTCTCGCACGCTGCCATCGAGTATCGCGCCGGCCGCACCAAGGCGTTTATATAACCTTGCCATTCCGTCACCGAAGCCTGCGCCCCGCCCGGGATTCGAGTCGACATCCTTCATCACGGTAAAAAAGGGCGCCTCTTGGTCATTCATGTGTTCGTAGAAATCAATCCATTCAATCCTCGGCGAATCGGGATCGTTCGTAGTAATCTCGGCAGTTACGGCGTAACCCACGACTGTCCCGAACTCCGGCGACAGATAGCGAATTTCGTGGCTCGTGTAATCCAAATTTGGAAGTCCCAGTTTTTCGACCATTGCGTTAAAAACGGTCGGTGAATCGAACTCCTTGAGTTTCTCAATAATTTCAATGCTTTTATCCGACATAATGCCTCACTCCTTACTAGGTTCGCTATGCTGCAAAAAATCAATTGTCGCAGTTTCGAGAGCGTTAGAAATAGGGCTGAATAACACGGAGCTATCACATGACGAAAAAGAAGGTTTCACGAAATAGCATTTCCATCCCTACATCACGAGTTCATCGGGTGGACGATAGTCAGTTTTCAGTGGATTCCACTCTTTGCCGCAAAGTTCGCTCATAACCGCCCATTCCCCGGCAGTCAGGTTACTGTGATGATGGTACAAGAAGTGTCGCAAACCGGTGCTCTCGACTGTTCTCAATAGTTGCCGCAAGTGCCCCGGCGACATGGGATCTCCGTCATGGGGACTGCGCCCCGTATCAACCCAGGGCACAATCCGGTCCGGGGCATCCACGGCTGCCAACGCCCTCCGTGTTTCCCGAGCCACAACCTCCTCGAAGAATTCAACAGTAAGCGCATCTTCAAGATCGCTCCGGCAGGTCACATGAGGCAGTTCCAAGCCGAACAGTGCATTTACTACTGCCAGCGCGTCTGCATCGCTTAGCCCGGGGTTCCAGTCCGTCAGTGTTTCGACATAACGGTAAACGGTGCCAACCATTCCGTCGAACCCGCGATTCCAGAAGTAGTGTTTGGGCAACAAGATATCCATAAACTCGGCAATGCGCACGAAGTCAGAACCGCATAACGGCGCAAACGCCGCCGAGCGCATGCCGAGACCCAGTTTTACCGGGCGGTTCGCCTCGGCGTCCACACACTCTCGTACGTTCCTAACGTAATCTGTTACCGCATCCACGCGAAACTCAAACCATGCCATAAGATCGGGATCGCCGCCAAGAAGTCGAAAGGCACCGAGTAACCCACCCGAGGCGTGTAACTTCAGTCGGGACGGAGTCAGCGAATGGAGACACTGGTTGAGTCGGTCCTTCGCGGCGACGAGTGCGGGGTAGTCGTATCCCATCGCGGCACATTTCGATGCGACAGAATCGGGCAGGTCGTCAAAGATATAGGAGCGTCGATCGAGGTGATGCGGCGCAATCTCATAACCCCATTCAGGACCATCCATAATGCCACCATCCACCATAGGATAATGCTCCAACGTATCAATCATGCGGGCGCATCTTGCCATGCGGCTAGCATCGTCGGTGAGTTGGTGTCCGCTCCCGCCCTTTCCTTCCCCGGAATACGGTCGAAAGATCCAAACCGTCCAGCCTCGCTCCTTTGCGGCAGTCAGCATGTCCTCAACCTGCGGGCGCTTATCCGCCAATCGCTCTTGAGGAAACGGGGGCACTTCCACGCCCAGGCGGCGATAGACATCGGGATTCGAATCGAAAGTCGGGATAGGCGTGCGATCTGTAACCCCTGCCACCGTGCGGTTTCCCGGAACCAGCTTGGGAGCATTGAAATTCATTGAGCCAACCACCAGCCCTGTTACACCGCCGTCCTCCCAAGCATCAAACAGACGCTCGTAGTTGTCAAGCAGGTGTTCAAGATCTCGCATGACATCCATCCAAAGGTGCATATCCTTAACCTTTCTCCATCAAACGTCCTCGGTAGGAGTGATCTTCGAATCGCGACCTGTCACGAATCGGACTCTCTTTTAATTACACGTTTGTGCGACGCATCGAATTCGTCCGTGCCATCGTCCTCAATTATTTCCAGCCAAACGCCGGGCACAAATCCTGGGTACACCTCTTCGCTAAAGGCGGGCGCGTAGACGCTCTCACACGTGAAATCATGTAAAGTCTCCCCGCCATCCGCATTCGGTACATGAACTCGACAAATCCGCCGTTGTCTCCGAAATAGGTCTTGAGGTGTCGGTGCGTCCGGCTCGACCCGATAACGTTCCAATGCGGATTCATCGACCTCAATACCCAACCCCGGTGCCTTGGGCACAGTGATGCTCCCATTTTCTACCTCCAATCGCTCCCTCAGCAAATCATGTTCCCACAGTTCGTGAGCGGTGATGGCAGGAAGACGTGCGTGCGTTTGTACAGCGCCGATGTGCACGGCGTAAGCAGTCGTAATACCGCTCCCGACCATTTGCAGCCAGAAGGGCTTGTCGAATGACGCACACAGCGCGCCCTTTCGCCGCACTTCCGTGGCGCCGCCGCCAACGACAAATCCATCACCGGCGCCACAGTGAAGATACGTCTCTCTGAAATGATCGATAATCGGGTTCTCCACCTCGTTCTGCAGACTCTTCGCTCCCTCAATATCGGTCCGCAGCCAAAATGGGCTTTCGTAGAAAGCGACGTTGGGACAGGCATCCAAGCGCTTCAGTACGGTAATGGCAAAATCCTTCTTGAGAAGGAAGCCGTTGAAATCAATATAGAACCGATAGTCTTCCTGAACTGCCTGTGAAAGCGCATTCACCTGGGCAAATATGTCCCACCACGGACGTGCTTTGAGCTTAATGGAAGTATAACCGCGCCGGACCGATTCTACTGCTTCCTCTACCCAATCTTCGGGCGGCATATCAATCGACCACCATGAAATTGGGCATCGATCTCGGACCTTACCGCCAAGCAACCGGTGAACCGGCACTCCGACCGCTTTGCCTGCTGCGTCAAATAGCGCCATCTGGATGCCGAAACCGACTGCCTCGTCTTGCACAAACGCGAACGGGTTTTGTCCAAGAATCCGTTCGATGTTCCCAGACTCATTGTCGGAACTCTCGCCGTAACCGATTACCCCGTTGTCTAACTCAAGTCGGTACACGTACAGACGCTCGCTATGCGTTAAGGCGCGGTGCATATGCGCCCTCACGCGATTGCAGTAAAACGGAATGTTGAGCGCAAACATCTCAAGATTTTTGACTATCATTATCACTCACAGATTGACGGATTTCTCTGCCTTGTAAGTATCCTTTACCAACGCACAATCTATTGCGTTACAATGGACAGGCAAGAGTAATACCATCTCGCCTGAATAAAATTGCAAATATCGCTTTTCAATTATGTAGTTTTGAAAAGGCTGATACCAATCAGTGCCCTGGACACCGTATCCTGTAGGCGGGGATCAAATGAGCGAATAGATCAAGCTAATGGTTAATGAGCGCGATAGTGATCCCCTTGTCCTGCTTTAGAAAGACACTTGATTAGCACGCACTGCAAATAGGGTGATGCTATAAGCCCTGGGACTCAGCGAACTGTACTCAAGACATCCTCTATGTCGGATGCAGGAGGATGATAGATTCCACCCTCCACGGTCGTACTCATTTCCGCAATCCGGCACGCTTCCTCAAATGATGCCGAGACATTCCTGCTGATCAAATACAATGCGGCAAACGCACCGGTGAAGTTGTCTCCGGCGCCCGTTGTATTTACACCCGTTAGTTCATTCTTTGGCGCTGAACGCGCAATGCAACGCATCTTCCCCCCTGATCGGAAAGCCATGTGTGCTTCCGGGTATCCTGTCAATGCGACGCCACGCCCAACACCTACTCTTAGGACTGATTCAGCCGCATGCTCTTGTGCTTCACTAGTGTCGTCCAACTCCTCTCCCAATAGAATCTCCGCCTCCTCCCGTCCCAAGGAACAGAAATCGATATAGGAAGCTATTGTCTCAAAATTAATCCTGGCGTTTTGTTTTGACTCGTAATCTTGTGTTCCCCAGAGTGACATTCGAAAATTCACTCCATAGAACACCTCCACTTGTTTGCGCTTTACGTTCATTAATACATCAATGACATTGAGCCACGCTCTGGTCCTCGCGTGAGTAATCCCGGTGACGATTAAACCAACGTGATTCGATTCATGTCTCCCTATCGCATCCGAAACCTGTCGCTCAGTCAGACTTTCAAATGCTGCCCCGGATCGCGCATACGGAAACGAACCCAGTTCATCGCGATACCCCTCGAAATACGCTCCCATATGGCTATGACTCACACGTTGTACGCTTTCCGTGTCAATTTCATGTTGCTTCAGCCATTCAATGAACGCCCTGGAACAAACGCAGTTGCTATCTCCTACTGCCGTAACCAAACTTGTTTGATTGTGCGGGCTGTCCCCTGCCAAGATATGCCTGGCGGCATTTGTCGCGTTAAGAACGTCTCCCGAAAAACCGACAGAGCTGTCTCCAACGAGATTGTGCGCGGCAAGGTCTAGGTTTCCAGGCTTGTTGGGTGCATCTAGAACCATTGCCTTGGGAAGGAATTCCGTTCTTACCTCCACCAACGGTTCTCCCCAACCAAGGATTGAATACGCCATTGGGAAGTCCTGGACTTTAAGGGGTTCTAACGGTCAAATAGGTAGCATATGAATGCTGTGCGATTTTAGCAGAAAGGCTCGGAGGCGTCAATATAAAACGCCAATCTCAAGTTCAGCGAATCTTGTGGATTCGCTAGTGCGTTGAGCGCTTGCATCTATATCGCCGTTGGTTTATACTAAACACGCGACTACTATTTGCGCACAGGTAGAACTGCTTCACGTGCAGGCCGTAATAAACCTATGCAAGACGTATTGATTCCTGCAACCAGCGCATTCCGATGCGCCAAGGAGAAACCATGGCAGTTTTAAGTCCGCAAGATCTCACTTTTTGGGAAGAAAACGGCTACCTCGTGCTTCACGAGGCGGTTCCACCAGAAAATCTGAAGGCGTGTGAACAGGCTATTTGGGAATTCCTTGAGATGGACGCGGATGCCCCGAATACATGGTATCCGCAGCCCCCACGCCCACAAATCATGGTTGAAATCTACCAGCAACAGGCGCTTTGGGATAACCGTCAATACCCTCGTATTCATCAGGCTTATTCAGAGTTGCGCGGTACGGAAAAGCTATGGGTGAGTTTTGATCGCGCCAGCATGAGTCCACCCATTCGCCCCCCTGACTATGTACCCTCAATGGTTGGACCGATGGCTTTGCACTGGGATATATCCTCGCTGCTTCCGCCGTACCGCATGATTCAGGGCGTTCTCTATTTGACCGATACCGCAGCCAACCAAGGAGCGTTCACCTGCGTGCCCGGATTTCACCGCAGGCTTGAGTCTTGGGTGAAGAGTCTGCCACCGGACGCGGATCCGCGCAAACAGGATTTGATGAGCTTGGGGGCTGAGCCAATCCCGGGAAAAGCGGGTGATTTAATCATCTGGAGCGGCGCACTGCCTCATGGGGCTGGATTGAACATCGCAGATCGTCCACGACTGGTACAATACATCACAATGCACCTAGCGCAAGAAAAGGACGAGGAGGCGCGCGCCCAGCGAATCCATGCGTGGCGAAATCGGTTGGCAGGCACTGGAGGGAGTAGCGATCTGAGTCGCAAAGAGAAAGAACACAAGACTGGGAATACAGCTAAGTTAACCCCGTTGGGCCGCAAACTGCTTGGTTTGGATCGCTGGAATGACAAAGTGCGGGGAAAGCCTTAAAATAGGTTTATGCCACCCGACGCCCCGCTTGGAACACCGCCACCACGTTGCTAAATGCCTTCACATCCGCCGTCGGATCTCCTTTGAAGGCGACAAAATCGGCAATCTTACCAGGTTCAATGGTACCAATCTCATTATCCAATCCAATCGCTTCGGCGGAGATGCGTGTGGCAGATACAAGCGCTTCCGCTGGAGTGAATCCAACGCGAACCAGCAACTGCAAGTCGTAGTCGAGGTGCCCGAACGCAAGGTTATTAACGCCGGAATCCGTGCCCGGAACAATGCGTTCTTGCAGACAGTAGTCGAGCGTGCGACGCATCACGTCCAAACGCATTTCAGCCTTCTCCTCTAGCTGAGTCAGTTCTACTTCTTCCTCCGGCAAGATGCTCCCTTCATCACGTATTGCCGTGAGTTCGACAATCCGAGGATAGCGCGTCCATGCTTGCAGCGTCGGGCTTATCCAGATGCCCGATTCCGCCATCATCTCGGCAATTTTGGGGTCAAAACGGAGTTGGTCATCAGCGTCAAGGAATTCCGCATGTTCCATCAGATCGATGCCGGCTTTGACTGCTCGCACCATCGACTCTTTGGCGCGGCAGTGCGCGGCTGTCGTTCGGTGGAATTGATGCGCCTCATGTGCGGCGGCGTGTAGTTCCGCCGTGGAGTAACTCGGTAGTCCCGGAATCGTGCCTTCCGTGCCACCTCCTGACGCCATGATCTTGATGTAATCCGCGCCTTCATGTACGAGGCGGCGCACTGATCGGCGTATTTCCTCTTCACCATCCGCGACTTCGTTGCACATGTGAAAATGCCCGCCCGTACAGGTTATAGGCCTACCGCTCACCAGCATTCGGGGACCCGGAATATAGCCTCGACTCAGACCTTCTTTCAGCGTGAATCCGACCCTATTGCGTGCACCGTGCTCGCGCAACGTCGTGATTCCGGCAGCGAGGTGTCGTCGCATGTTCATAGCGCCGGTAAGCACCATCGTCTCGTCGGTGTCGGAAAACATCTCAGCGTAATTCCGTCCATCGCCCGCCAGACTGAGATGAGTGTGACCATCAATGAGACCGGGCGTGATGCAAGCCGAGCCAAGGTCCATGATTTCGGCATCGGGCGGCGCTAGTTGTTGAATCTCCTCCTTTTGTCCCACAGCAGTGATACGATCCGTTGTCACGAGAATTGCCTGATCGGTTTTGGACGCGCCGCCGAGACCATCAGCCAAACGGCTCGCCTGAATCAAGATAGGTTTTGCAATCGAATTGGGCATAGATAGTCACCTTGTTTCAACGAATGGAATGCGTTTCAGTGGGCAGATAACTTGTCAGGTTTGTTTTTCTTTTTCGAGATAGTCCGGAGTCGGATAATCCGCCCAACCGGTCAACGGCAAACCGGAATAAGGTTGATCTCGTTCAGTCAAGACTTCAATAACTGCCGGACCGCCGCACGTCAAAGCACGCTGCATTGCCAGGGCAACCTCTTCCCGACAAGTGACGCGTTCTGCATACACACCAAACGACTTAGCAAGAAGGACAAAATCCGGATTGGCAAACTCCTGTGTCCCCTCGCGGAAGAACTCGGTTCCGAAAACCGCGTCCTTACCATACCATTCTGATTGCAAGTCTCGGATGCTCACCCAGCCGTTGTTATTGTTCACAACATAGACCACCGGAATGTTGTATTGCACCGCGGTAGCAAGTTCTTGGCACGTCATGAGGAAGCTCCCATCTCCGATGAATCCAACCACCTGACGATCTGGGGCAGCCAGTTTGCAACCAATGGCGGCGGGAACCGAGAAACCCATTGTGGAAAAGCCCCCGGAGGAAACGTGAGTGTGCGGCGTGTAGATTGGAAAGGCACGCCAGAGGTGATCTTGAGCATGACCGGCGTCGCTCAGGACAATGACATCACGATCCAAGATCTGCCGCATCTCGGCGAGACAGCCCGCCGAAGTGAACGCACTTGTCGGCGGGGTGCGCCATTCGTCTAGAATCTGGTGCCATTCGTCCTTGTGGCTCTGAATCTCCTTGAAGTAGGAGGTTTCCGTGTAGTCGAGGACACGGTGCGGACGTAGAGCTTCTGCTAGGTCGCGCAGCACTGATTTCGCATCGCCGAAAAGCCCTACCTCGACAGGATAGTTCTTCGCGATTTCGCGGGTGTCAATGTCAATCTGGATAATTTTGGTTGGCGGGACGTTAAAGGTCACGCCCTCCTTGTAAGAAGAAGCGGTCCATTCCGCGAACCGGCAGCCGACGGCGAGGATAACATCCGCGTGCGGAGCGAGCGCATTGCCGCATTTGGATCCCATGAAACCGATGAAGTAGCACCAGAGGGGATGGTCTTCGGACATAACACCTTTACCGTTAAAGGTGCTGACCACTGGAATGCCTCGTAGTTCGGCAATCTCCCGGAGTTCATCAGTCGCTTTGGAACGCAGCACCCCACCGCCAGCCAGTATGAGGGGACGCTCTGCCGAGAGCAGCAGTTCGACGGCGTCGTCCAAATCTTCAAAGCTGGCGTGCACCTCGGTCGTTGCTCGATATTTCTTGGGATCCGGGACGGTCGCTTCAATGACTTCCGCCTGCACATCCATGGGGAGGTCAATATGCACCGGTCCGGGACGGCCGCTTGTGGCAATGCGGAACGCGCGAGGCAGCACCTCAAGCAGTTGTTCCACTCGGGTGACGTTCCAGGTCCGCTTTACGATGGGGCGGATGACCTCGGGAAAATCCGCCCAGTGGTTGCGCTCGATCTCCTGCATCGCGCCGCGCTCATTCATGTAAGTCGGGCAATTGGCAGTGAATAGAATGAGCGCGGTCGAGTCCATGAATGCCGTGGCAACCCCGATGAGGGAGTTGACTGCTCCGGGACCGACTGTCGTGAAGCACGCCATCGGCTTTCCGGTCACACGGTAGTAACCGTCGGCAAGGTGTGCTGCGGATTGCTCGTGCCGTACCATGACGGTTTTAATCTGGTCGCTTCTGCGCCGCAACCCGTCCATAAAGGCGAGCGTACCGTGCCCGGGTAAGCCCGCCACGTACGGAACTTCTTCCTTAATCAGGTACTCTACGATGATTTCGCTCCCCGAAAGTTTGGGCACGGTGACCTCCTTCCATTACAGCGTTTCGCCGCATTATTCACATCGCCATAAGCATGCATGCTGAGCATGACACTCACGTGCGACTAGCACTCACATCACGATTCCATTCTTGGGAATTGCAGTCTACCGATAGAACGGGCCTCTGGAGACATCTATTCAGTTAGAGGAATACCTGCAATAATCTTCGGATGAGCACTCGGTTTGAGGGTTCCTGCATCCTCATCAAACTCGAATTCAGAAGCATGGAAATTGGTGTTGTAATTCCAAACCCACACGTCGTCGCAGATTCGGCTCCATCTATACAGGTCCTTGCCAAATTTCCAATTCTTGCACTTGGGGTTGTCTATCGTGTGCAGCGTACAGCATTCGGTGCTGGAAAGCTGAATCCGGACGTTATGCCGCGGCCGGAGGGACTTGGGTGGTTTGCGGGTATGCACATAAGCAAGTGTTCCGACACTGGCGTCCGAATGCTCTTCCTCCACGCGCGTTGCAACGGCGTTGACAAACGCAAGTTGTGCACCCATCGGCGAGCCTTCGCGTTGGTTAATCTCCTCGCAAAAGTCGCACTGACAGTAGGAGTCGGCATCCGACTGGCTCACGCTCACTATTTGGAAATCGGGCTGATCGTCCAAATATCTTATCGCAGCGTTAGTCGCAATCTTGAGGACTTCGGGATTTGTGACACACAATTGTGGCGCCGTGTTGTGCCTGGGTGCTTCGCGCTTTCCATCCACGAGTGCATAATACTCCGGATGTTCTGCACCGTATTTACCGAACGGTACCAGCCAATGAACGGAGTGCTTGATAAGCGATTGAGCTGGTAAAGCGCGCTCGTTCCCATGAGTTGTACGGGTACGATCAAGCACCTTGAAGTATTCGGACGTAAGCCTTGGCCCATCCGAAAGGTGTTCCATCTCGTAACGTTGGCATAGGTCGATATACCGGTCGATAAGTTTGGCACGTTCTCCTGACCCTATCTCCCCGCCCGCAACGAACATCGTCCGGTAAGACGAGATGGAAGCCTTCTCGACTCGCGCCCGAACAGCGTCGTCCTCCGCAAGCGCCAACGCATCCTCAAAATAGTCGAAGACTCGCTGCGAAATCTCCGGATTCAGTCCGACTTCATACGCAGACGGATAGCAGTCGGGATGAACCCCCTTTGCTTCGGCGTTGTCGTGGAACATGTTGATGTAATCCATGAGCGGCTCGGCTGCACTCCTGTAGTGTAGCTTGAGAAATTCTTCCACGATGCTCCAGTCATCAAGATGCGGATTCCACATCAGTTTCCCGGAGAGGTAATTTCGAAGATCGGAGAACTCGCCGCTCAAGCAACTAACGTTTGACTGCATAAACAGTCCCTTTGCGTTGTTTCCAAGAAAGTAGCGGATGTTCGGGCCGATGACGCGCAGGTTGGGAAAAGGGAGATCGTAGGCAATAAAATTGATGTTGTAATTCCAGACCCATATTTCATTGCAGACCTCTCCCCACGTATCCATATCGTGGCAAAATTCCCGATTCTTTTTGCAACTTGGATCGTCAATCGGGTGGAGCGTGCAGCACGCTATGCTCGAAAGTTGAATTTGGACACTATGTCGTGGTCGGATAGTCTTGGGCCGCTTGCGGCTATAATGGTAAGCAAGTGTGCCGACTTTAGCGTCCGGGCGTGCTTTTTCAACTCGTTCTGCAACCGCGTTTACAAATGCGAGTTGTGCGCCCATCGCTGAACCCTCGCGCCGGTTTATTGCCTCGCACGGGGCGCACCGGCAATAAGCGTAGGTATCAGCCTGGCTGACACTGACGTTTCTATATTCGGGATGTTCATCCAGTTGCTTGAGCGCGGCTTCCGAGGCAAGTTCGATAACTTCCGGATTCGTGACACACAACTGCGGGCCGCCGCCGAAAAGATCGGTATCGCGCTTTCCGTTAACCAACGCGTAATACTCCGGGTGATCCGCGCCGTATTTTGCGAAGGGCATCAACGTGCGGCAGGAGTGGTTAATTAGTCTTTGTCGTGATTTGCCCCCAAACATTTCATCTTCCGTCTCCCTATTTACACGAAGCCGCGCGGCAAATTCCGGGTTGGCCACGTTTTCATAATAACCGTTCGAGCGGAATGAAAAAGGCGGGTTGTATCTATACGTGCCGCAGGGGATGCGAGGCGGAGGGGCTTCCGGAACGTGCGTATGGTCATAAGTAAGGAAACGCACTCCCATAAAGTCTTCAAGGAACTGATAGACACCATAGAGCGTGCCGCGTGGGCACCCACCCGCGATAATTAATCGATCGCTCTCGACAACAATTTGCAGTTCCTCCTCCGCCATTAGACCAGAATCAAGCGCGGAGGCAGCTGCCCCGATACAAACGAGGTGAGTTTTCCCTTGGGCCATCGTGCGCAACGGGAGGTGAATTCCTGTCGCCTTCCCGAACCACAACCGGAACTCTTCGGCTGCATATTTCTCGGAAAGGATTGCCAAGGGAGACACCGTAATATGCCAACCGCGCAATTCGGAGCAATCTAAGACCCCATGCGCAGGCTGATAAGAGAGAGTCTCTAAATTCGCAATGTCCATTTTAACCTTGCTTCACGCCTTAGAAGATTCCATCTACAATCTGCTATCGCACATGTCCTCTGGGATCAAACGAGTGGATAGTGAGTGCCATAGAAATCCCATTCATTGTCCCTCACACGGTTTCAGGGTTTACACTGACCACTAACCACTAAACACTTGCTTTTGCTTTTTATGCCACATTCGCTCGAAGTTGTCTATAGGCGTAAAACCAAGAAGCCTTTTTGCCTTCTCGTTTGAGAACATTTGGTGTGGTAAATCGGCAAAGATATTGAACACTTCACAGCGTGACGGCAACTCGGCGAGATCTATCTCCAAACCAAGCCGAAATGCCTCTGCGGCGTCTCGCCAACTCACGGAAAACGGATTAAGATCGGTTCCCTCACTTTCATCAGTATGCTCACGAAAACTGAGGAAGAGAAAACAAAGAAGGTAGATGTCGTAGTTTTCCGCAAACACCTTACAGATCTCCTGTCCAAGTCCCTTTGTTAAAGCGTACAGCAGCGTACCGGGATGGGGCGGAACATCCGGACTCAACTCGAAATCATAGTCGGTATACGAATCTCCCGCAACCGTCCAGTGCGGTCCAGTGTTAATTACCCTTCGGATGCCGTGTTCCGCCGCTGCGTACATCGTGTTGTAGCATCCACGTGTGCTAACATTGAAGGCGAGTTGCCTATCATCCCGAAGAACGGAACAATTGATGATTGCATCCATGTTCTCTGCAGCGCGCATAACTGCATCCAAACAGGAGATGTCGACCTCGGCAGATTCATGTTTCGTTTGAATAGGATGAATGTCTGTGAGCCGCAGTTGGTAGTGTGGTTCTAACGCCTTTACTACATGAGGCCCCAAGTAGCCGTGTGCCCCCAATATCAAAATCTTCATCTGCTGCCTCCGAGCCAAGCCAAGATTGCATCCCAATACCATCAATCAAGTATTCGCCTAGAAATGCGGAATTGTCGATCATTTTACGCACTATCGGCATTGAAAGCAAGAAAAATCCGTTTCGGAACAACTCTGGGCAATGTGAAGACACTTAGAACCTGTTTGAATAATAGGTGCCCATCCCATTTTTTGCCATTTGAGGAGAGGTATTACATGTTTCTGCCGTGAATTGTTGTACACTTGTCGCCCCGCCGGGGATTTTAGATCGTAGGTTGGGTTGAACGAAATTCGTTAATGATCGTTAATCATTGTGGCGTTTCCGGGTCCCACTTTGCATGAACATGTCAAAAATATGAGTGAAACCCAACATTAATCGAAAATTCTACCGCCGTGAGACATCCTGTAAATTAGATGCGTTTCCCCTGCTGAATCCACGCTTGACGGTTTACATCCGCACATGTTTCGTGGTATACTGTACATGTGGATTGAGTGAACACCCTTTTCCAATCATCTGTTCTCGTCTGCCAAAGCTATGTTACGGACTAGTCTGAGATTAGTTCGTTTCGCAATAGTTCGCCTAAACTTGTAGAAGGGCCGTCCCGAGAGAGCCAATTCTAATCACAATCGGTTTCTCCAGTCGTAGAATTTTTCGTTAATACGAATGAGGTACGAGACATGAAACGTCCGAAAGTTGCTTCGAATCTTCTCCCAATCCTTCCAATCCTCTTGTTCCTGGCCACGACACACGCGGCAGGCACCGAATCATATACTTCCCCCATCTGGTCAATTCAATTTAGCCCGGATGGCAGCCAACTTGCCGTCGGACGCTACCAATGGGTACAACTTTGGGATCTGGAATCGCGCCAAGTTATTCAAGATTTGGAGCCCCATTCCGATGCCGTGCGGTGTCTGAGATTTTCGGTTGATGGTAAATCTCTGTTCGCGGGCGGAGGTCTTCCGGCGCAGAACGGCGAACTTCACGTTTGGGAGATAGAGTCCGGTGAACAGATTCAAGTCGTAGAGTGCCATGCAGACACAATTGAAGCGGTCGCAGTGAGCGCCGATGGTTCACGAGTTTTCACTGCGAGTATGGATGAGCAAGTTTCCGTGATCGCCCTAGAGAGCGGCGAAATTGAGCGAACGCTGACTCAACACATTGACCGTGTTTTCGGGATAGATTTCCGCCCGGATGGCAAATACTTCGTCACTGGTGGAAAGGATAAGAATGTTAAAATATGGAATGCTCAAACTTACGAAGTGCTTGTAAATTTCGACCAAAATGACGCAGCCGTTTACTCTGTCGCGTTTGCGCCCGAGGGCGATATGATTGTCTCCGGTTCGGCCGACACCGTCCTCCGCTCGTGGCGCGTAACTGAATCCGTGGCTGAATCCGGAAGAATACAGACGCAGGGAGCGTTGGTTCGAGTCTATAATGGACATCAGGGAGTTGTTTACGCAATTGATTGCGGCATGAGGAACAACCTAGTTATTGCGGTGTCTGGCAGTGCGGATAAATCAGTCATTGTCTGGAGTTTACGATCTGGAGGCCGTCTCTACACTTTCACTCAATCGACAGACGAAATTTACGCAGTTGACTTAAGCGCAGACGGCAGGTTCGTTGCCGCTGGCGGGCGTGATGGTATCGCCCGTGTCTGGGATTTATCAAATGGGGAATTAGTTTCAGAGTTGACTGAATAACGGACGCATGCGCGATGCTCATGCAGTATCAATTCCTGATAGTTTGGACTCTAGATGAAGTTTCGCAATGTGTTCCTCTCGTAGCGGATACTCGGACAAAGATTGCACAATTCGCAAAGAAAAAAATTGAACCGCTCGAACAGATTGAAGGAGATTCTACAATGAACAGAGTTGCACTACTGTCTTTCGTGCTATTTGGGTTCTTAGGTTGTTTATTCTTGGTTCAGAGCGATTCTGTTTTCGCACAAGGGACACCACGTATCAACGCTCTGTTCCCGGCAGGCGGACAAGTGGGGACAACCGTCGATGTGTCCGTTCATGGAGCTGATCTTGTCGAGGCACATACTTTGATTATTGAAGGTGAAACAGAAATCACCGGCGAGTTTTTTGATTCGAGTGGAGAAGTTGATACAACCCACCAGGAGTTGTTCGAGATCTCTTGCACGCAGTGCCACGAATTGCGTTCGCCTAGCAACAGATCGATGGCAGCCGCCCAATGGGAAGCGACCGTTGATGCGATGATTGACGAAAGAGACGCACCCATCTCAGCCGAAGACAGAGATAAGATTGTCTCTTACCTAAAATCGGCGGTTGCGTCAAGTGGCGGCTTGACCCTTCGCCTGACAATCCCGTCCGGTACTCCGCCCGGGATTCGCGAAATGCGCGTCGTAGGCAAATTTGGCACTTCCACTGCCTGGCCCTTTGAAATAAGTGAGAAAGCCGAGGGAATTGAACTGGAACCTAACAGCAGCATCGACGATGCGACGCCGGTAGTAACTCCGGTTGTTATAAACGGTCTAATCAATTCTGACGCGGATGCAGATTTCTTCCAATTCGATGGGTACGCCGGAGAAAGATTTATCTTTGAGGTCCGAGCATTTCGTCTCAATAACGCAAGCCAACAGTTTTTCCACCCTGTCATTACCCTGTATGATTCCGATGGAGAGGAACTTGCTCGAAGCACCGGTTTTTATGTTCTTGATCCGCTGATTGACTACACAATCCAAACTAATGGCACTTACTACCTCGGCATTCGGGATCTGCTCTACAGTCACAATCCGTCGTCAGTGTACCGCCTCTCAATGGGCACCATTCCTTATAACACGTACATCTTTCCGCCCGCCGGCAAAATTGGAACAACGGTCAATGCCGTGATAGGCGGGGAGAATCTTCCCGAGATCTCGGCGACGGAACCGGGTGCCTCGCTCGATATACCGATTGACTTAACCTCCCATGGAAAGCCCGGCTTAAGGGAAATACGCACGCCTTTCGGTAACTTCCCCTTCGTCACCAGCCTAGCGCCTGAAACACTGGAGGTCGCAATGGACGAGCCAGTCGATACTTCTCCGGAACCGGTTGAGACACTCGATCTAGAAGGGCAGACGCTGTTTGGATCAAGGTGCAGCCAGTGCCATGAGTTGCGCTCGCCGGGCGACCAAGCCCTCACCGCGGAGGAGTGGCGGACAACTATTGAGCGCATGGTAGCCAAAGACAATGCGAACATCTCTGAGGACGAAACCGAACGCATAATTGCCTATGTACAGGCTGAAGCACAACGCTTGGCGGCAATCATGGCTAAGCAAATCCATAGTGCCCAAGAGATTACGGTGTCCGGCGGCGTCAGCGGCCGCATATCGGAGGCGGGCGATGTCGATTATTACAAGTTCAACGTCCGTGAGGGCCAGACACTTGGCCCATGGTGGGTTATTCAACCGTTCGACAATTTTAATGAAACCGGGTTTGACGTCGTGTATCCGCCAGAGGTAGAGATTGACCTCGAAAAAGAATACGTCGGCAAAGATGGACGCAAGATTGGATGGTATCAGCCGACCGGGGTCGGAAACAGTGTGTTCTCAAATGTTACTGAGGACGATGTTGTCGGTTATGCAGTGACTTATCTCGATTCAGACCGTGATCGCACCGAAATTTTATCGCTTGGATCTGACGATGGCATCAAAGTATGGGTGAACGATCAGCTCATGTGGAGTCATCATGTCCATCGTCCGCTTAGGTCCGCCGATGACGTGATAGCGTTGCATCTATCCAAGGGGCGCAACAAAATCCTGCTCAAGATTGAGAACGGTTTTGGACCTTGGGGATTCTTGGCCTCAATAGGCGGCTACTCAATAGATCTTTCTGCGGAACGGCTCGGTTCTCCATTAAGCCCGTCTCTTACCTTACTGAATTCTAGAGGAGAGGTCCTTGCGAATAACGCCGGTATCGCCGGTGGGCGCGACGCACGGATTGATTTTAGTTTCCCTGAACCGGATATTTACATGGTTCGAGTTGAAGACATTACAGGCGCCGGAGGAGATGGCTACATTTACCACTTGGGCGTGGCTCCAACGCGCCCTGATTTTAGTATCTCGGTAACACCGGACAATCCAAATATCGGTAGAGGGGGAACAGTCGTCCTTACTGTAACCGCGGATCGCCGCGTTGGATTTAGTGGTGAAATTTCGCTGAAAGTGGAAAACCTGCCGCCGGGAGTAACAGCGAGTACCGGAGCAATTTTGAAGGAAATGGCAGAGGGTTTCATCACGCTGACCGCCGCGGCCGATGCACCGTTGGAACACCGTGTAGTGCAGGTCGTGGGGAGTGTCATACCGTTAACAGGCGAGTTGGTTAAGCGTGCGGCAAATCCGATTGAATTCTATCGGCTCGCTAACCAGCTATTGCCGGTGCAGCGATCAAGTGTCGTGGTTAGCGTAACCGAACCGCCCAACGTGATTCTTTCCGTTTCGCCCGAAAATCTGATGATCGCACCAGAAACACCGGTACCGCTGAAAGTGACCGCACACCGCAAACCGGGATCGAAGCAGATTATAACGCTCGCACTCCTCGGCTTGCCGCCCGGGATTCGAGCACAACAGTTAAACACTATCCTTGGAGGTGACCAGACGGAAGCGACGATTGTGCTCGAACCGAATATTGTTGGAGCCGGTATTGCGGCGAGGCAAAACCCGTTTATCGGCCGCGAACTCGCGACCCTTCCCTACAATGTCGTGGTAACCGCATCCGTTGGGCAACAAATTATAGCTAGCAGCCCTCCGGCAAAACTGTCCATTGGGGTTGACGGTTCCGATGCTACGCAGATGAGCGCTGACTGATTTATGCCAATGCGAGATTTCGATTCCCGGAAGATTACTGTATTCCACGCCCATCAGCAGATTCGCAGGTTGTAGGGTGTGATCAAACGAATGGATATTGACTGCGATATAAATCCCTTTAATGCGCAGCTTCTGTAGGAGGCGATCTCCAGGTCGCGACTACTTGTGCGGGGCAGGGCAAGATGCCCTGCCTACGGTAAGATCACCCGTTGCCGCGTAAGTTATCGGATGTGATCAAGCGACTGAATGAGGAGCGCGATAGAGATCCCTGCCCACCACTTCTCAAAGGGTGTACAACCTAGCCTACAATTATACAACGTCGAGCATTCAATCAGACTATGCGATGAGAAAATAGTCACGCTCACTTCGACATTGCTCGCATAAACCCTGATAGACCCTCCCACTCTCTCTATCCCATTGACGGAAAAAACCTTGGTCGGAGCCGATGAATGTAGCCCATGAACCAAAGGTGTCGACAATCAGGCGACGTGCCGTGATTATCGCACTGCTGCTCATCGTGCCGAACGCCTACTTTGTCATTGGCGCGGAGGTATTGTCCAACCAGGGATTTCCCACTCGTGTCGCTCTTTTTTACACCGTAGTTTTCATTGTATTTGCCGTAACACTCCTAAACACCCTTCTTCAGAAGTTCCTCCCTACTTCAGCCCTAACTCGACCGGAATTGGGATTCCTCTACGTCCTTCTCTCCTTAGGTGCATCCCTTGCCGGCACCGATATGCTGCAGGGACTCATGATAATGATTGGGCACCCCTTCTGGTTCGCGACGCCAGAAAACGACTGGAAAAACCTCTACTGGCATTATATCCCCCACTGGCTTACCATCCAAGATTTGAGTGTCTTAAGCGGATTTTATAAGGGTGAGGGGACGCTCTACACGCAGACGTATTTCAGACTATGGCTGGGAAGAGTGTTAATCTGGGGTGGTTTCGCTTCCGTGTTGGTTCTTACACTGCTGTGCATCAACGTTATTCTGCGAAAACAGTGGATTGAGCGGGAGAGATTGACCTATCCCATTATCCAACTGCCGCTAGAAATCACTCGCGGGAGCCAATTCTTTAGCCAAAAGTTGCTGTGGTACGGATTTGGAATTGCTGGAGGCATCGGTGTGTTGAACGGTCTGAGTTACCTTTTTCCGTCGATTCCCTACTTGCCCGTAAAAGCACAGAGTGTATCGATGTACTTCACGGAAAAGCCGTGGAGCGCCATTGGCGGGATGTTAATTGGCTTTTACCCGTTTCTCATCGGTATCAGCTATCTGGTTCCGCTTGATCTGTGTTTTTCCGTGTGGTTCTTCTATCTATTCTTCAAAGCGGAACGAATCATTGGTAGTGTGATGGGACTCGAACAATTACCACGATTTCCTTTCATCACGGAGCAATCATTCGGGGCATACTTAGGGCTGTGCGCGTTCGCCATTTGGTCGGGCAGGAAATTTTTCCGAGATGTTATACGCAGGGCGATGGGGATGTCATCAAATCTTGACGACCGACGTGAACCGATGCCGTATCGATGGGCAGTGATGGGGGTAGTGTGCGGCATGGCATTACTCGTACTGTTTTCATGCGCCGCCGGAATGTCGCCGTGGGTCGCTGTCACCTTTTTCGCTATCTATTTTGTTGTTTCCACCACCATCGCTCGAGTACGCGCCGAACTCGGAGCACCCGAACACAGTTTCGCGCGAACGGCGCCCGGGATCGCAATGATTAGTATGTTTGGCACGCGGCGATTGGCAAAAAATAACCTGGTGATGTTTGCTTACTATTTCTGGTTTACACGTACATACCGCGGTCACCCGGGACCCCACCAACTTGAGGGGTTTAAGATTGCCGACTCGACAGGATTGAACGTTAGGCAACTTGCCCTCTTCATGGCTATATATATCGTGGCCGCCGCTTATACGGCAATGTGGATACTATTACACTGCTCTTACGACCTCGGAGCCACAACCAAGATTCAGGGCTGGTACACTAACTTTGGCGAATTCACTTTCGGTATGCTTGACGGGTGGGTCAAGACACCGACTGCTACAAACGTATTAGCCGTTATAGCCATGGGTATCGGGCTAATTTTTACCTTCTTTTTACAGACAATGAGGATGCGGTTCTTTTGGTGGCCCTTTCATGGAGTGGGGTATGCGCTCTCCGGCAGCCTGTACGCGGATTGGGTGTGGTTGCCGTTCTTCGTGGGTTGGGTTGCAAAAGCATTAATTTTGCGGTTCCGCGGCATCAACGGCTATAGACAGTTACGCCCCTTCTTTCTTGGATTGATTCTCGGCGAGTTTACGGTTGGCAGCATTTGGAATCTCATCGGTTTCGCCATAGATTACCCCATGTACAAATTCTGGCGATAAAATTAGACAGTGCTTACGTCGTGAAAGGAAAACACTTGGAAATCAAACGCCCACTAGCGACAGAATTAGTACAGCTCCATTTTTGTTGACCGAAAAGCCAGAATAGCGTAAACTGGTTTATGTCCATCTCGGTATTGCTTCAACTGTATCTTATACTGTGTACACCGCCCATTCTTGGAATTGTTTCTTCGCATGACGAACACGCATGAGTCTAGGGAGACAACTCAAATGAGTACCGAAAATACACTGTATGATCAGAAAGCAAAATACATTCGCGATGGCGAGCGTATAGCACTCGAACTTGGCAATCGCGGTCCATTGAAATTCAATCCCGATGGTACGGCAGACAAAAAGATTCTGGATGCTTTTTGGCATTTCGGCTTCTACGTATTCGAGGGCGCTGTAAAGGCTGATGAACTGGAAGAGCTGCAGAGGGAGTTGGAGCGCGCTTTTGACCGAGCGCCGCACACCAAGGACGCCATTCTCGACTCACATGGAAGACCGGCGATAGGCACCCCTTCCGAACGCTCGAGTTTTCGCTTCGAGAAGCCGCTGAGCGACCCGGATGGAGGTAAGGGGCGGCACCCAGCCAATATGGCGGTACCGGAACCTCCGCCCGATGCGCCAGAGTATATAATATCGGGAATCTCTGGTCCCATTCAGCTTCTGGAATCCTGCTTTAGGCTCTATGGTCACCCCCAACTGCTGTCCATTACAGAGCAGGTAAACGGTCCCGACTTCACGCCGTTCTCCGAATCGATGATTGTCAAGCCGGCGGGCTTGGGACCATCGGTAGCGTGGCATCAGGACGGTACCACACATTGGGATAGAAACGATCTGGATGCAGGCACGCACGGATTTAACTTCATGTTTCAGTATTACGGAAGCACTGCGGCTAACGGCGTTTGGGTGCTTCCGGGATCGCACAAACGGGGCAAACTCGACATCGTCCAAATGGTAGCCGATAATAACGGATCGGATCGCCTTCCCGGAGCGGTGCCCATGGTCTGCGATCCGGGCGACATCGTCATTTCCAACCGCCAACTGGTGCACGCCTCCTTTCCAAACGACTCGCCCGACAAGCGAGTGACCTTCAACTTCGGTTTTCACCGCCGGTCTTCGATACTCAATGCCAGAAAAAAAAGTCTGGACAAACCCGACCTCGTCTACGACGAGGAACTCGTCATTCAACGATCACGTATGATCGCCCTTGCGATAGACGCTCGAAGTCAGCGATTTCCGGATGAACCCCGGTACGTGTACAGGCCATTGGCTGGACAAGAGGACTCCAATCAGTGGAGCGAGACGACGCGCGAAAGCATCCTGAACAACCGCAGCCTAATCAACTTGAGTATTTAGCCCGAATTCATACATTTTATTGTTCTAGCCACCTCCCGTTCCTGTGTAAGTCCAAAGTAATTGACTGGATTCCGACTTTGTCGTATTCCACGCTAATTCCCACTCTTTTTCTCTGTGTAAACTTCAGTTTCGCTAATCCTCCCCATGTGAGATTCGTCGACGACACCAAGGAAGCAAATCTCGATTTCAAACACTTCACTGGCGCCTTCGGAAAGCGGTACATGCCCGAAACCATGGGATCAGGCTGTGCTTTCCTAGACTTCGATAACGACACCCACCTCGACATCCTTCTCGTCAATGGAAAGAGTTGGAGAGACCGTGAATCGTCTCCCACGTTAAAACTTTATCGGAACTCCGGAGACGGCAGATATGTCGATGTCACCGATTCTACAGATTTGGCTAAACCCATGTACGGCATGGGGACCGCTATCGCCGACTACGACAATGATGGCGATTCCGATATCTACGTTACGAATCTAAAAGAAAACCGGCTTTTCCGCAACAATGCCGACGGTACCTTTACTGACGTGACAGAGATAGCGGCGGTTGGCGGAAAGTCGTGGTCTACCAGCGCGTTATTCTTTGACTACGATCGAGACGGTTGGCTGGATCTGTTTGTGTGCAACTTCATACGATGGTCGAAGAAGCTTGAGATTCCCTGTGTTGTTGACGATCAGTTCATCTTTTACTGTCCTCCCTTCGCCTATGGGGGTAAATCATGCAGACTGTATCGAAACCTTGGGAACGGGACTTTTGAAGATGTTACCGTTCGAGCCGGGCTCTACAATCCCAAGGGTAAATCACTCGGTGTTACCATGCTGGACTACGACGATGACGGGTGGATAGACCTAGCAGTCGCCAACGACACCGAATCGAATTTCCTGTACCGCAACAACGGTGACGGCACCTTCACCGACGAGGCGGTGTTCAGAGGCGTTGCTACCAGCGATAAGGGCATGGCACGCGCGGGAATGGGAATCGACGCATCAGATGTGAACAATGACGGCGGTCTTGCGTTGGCAATCGGTAACTTTAGCAATGAGATGAATGCTTTTTTTTATGCTTCCCGAAATCAAGATTTTACCGATGTGGCGAGAGCGGCAAGAGTCGGAATTCCGAGTCTTCCCATGCTGACGTTTGGTTTATTCTTCTTCGATTTCGACTTAGATGGATTCTCCGACCTAATCTTCGTCAATGGTCACATTGAGCCAGATATCGCAAAATCGCAGTCGAATGTCCGCTATGCTCAACGGCCAACCTTGTTCCGGAACCTGGGGAATCTCACGTTTGAAGAGGTAGGTGGTATAGTCGGGTTTGAGAACCCTGGTGTCGGAAGAGGAGCTGCCTACGGTGATTATGACAGCGATGGCGATTTGGATGTTCTAGTATCCAACAACGGTGTGCAACCCGAATACGGCGGCGCTTCGCTGTTTCGGAACGATGGTGGAAATCGGCTGAACTACCTTCGTGTGAAAACCATCGGAACGAGAAGCAACAGAGACGGTATCGGTGCAAAGGTGATTCTCACGGCTGGAAACGCGACTCAACGAAAAATGGTTAGGACGGGCGGAAGCTACTGCTCTCAGAGCGAAACCACACTCACCTTCGGTCTGGGCAAATCGGAACTGGTTGAATCTCTTCAAATTATTTGGCCCTCGGGGCAGGTTGATCTACACACCAACGTAGCAGTAAACCGCCTGATTACCGTTGTTGAGGGTTCAAGCGGTAAATAATGAGGGCGATAGAAGATCCCAAGCGAAAGAAGTTCATTCCAGACCTCGGCAATAGGTCGCGCCCGAGAGATCGCCCCTACGACATTCCAAAAAGCGATTGAAAATTAGCACATCCCGATCAATTTGCCGCTGCGACTGCAACCATCATTCCAACTGCCACCTAATCTGCCCTATACCGTCCTTCATTACCGTTCTGATCTGATCATTACTCAGCGCCTCGTTAAAAATCGCCACCTCGTCGATAAGGCCGTTAAAGAATTCTCCCGGGGATTCTTTACCACGGGTTCCTATCACGCAAGTGGGAGCTCCGGAGTATTCGATTTTCCCGTTAAACACGTAGGCGAAGACCTCTTTTCCGTCAATGTAACCCCTTCTCATGGCGCCGTCATACGTAATCGCCATGTGGTGCCATTGATGAAGTTGCAGCACACCCGAGAGGAACTCCTTATTCTCGCCGTTGATGCCTATCCAAAAAACTGGTTCGCCTTGCACTGCACCCAATCCCAGGCTGCGAAACGGCGGTTCCCATCGGCGCGAATCACCAAACGGAAGCGTTACAGCGGACAAACCGCTATCTTTATCGGTGTGCACCTTCATCCAAGCCATCATTGTTCCTTGCGGAATTTGCAGCATTTGGGCGTTCCCGCAGTCAACATAATCGTCTACGCCGTCAAACCGCAATGCCGCGCCAAATCTGCCTTCAACCCATTCGGGATTCCCAATCAGCGTCCCGTCGTTACCATGGCCTGATGAATCCCTAGCTAGATCTCCTTCTCTTTCATCGAAACCCCACAGTCCCACAACGCTTTGAGAATCAATCGCGGCTGCACTTGATGCCTGAGGCATCATCCGATACACCACATAGTTCTGTAGGCTTTCCCGCACCACCGATGGTTCAAACACCTTCACCTCAATGAGTGAATGCCTCGCCCGAAGCTCATCGGGGAATATCCGTCCTGAAATGACCAAGATATCCTCCCTCCGCTCGTTACATAATCTCCGAATCTCCTGCAGCACCTCTTCGGTAGGTCGCCCCCTGCCCTGCCCCCACGTTACATCCCAGGGGATGAAAGATCCGAACCGCTTTGTGCGTGGATAGTAAAAGGTGTCCTTTTCCGAATATCCGAGGATTTCTAGCGTTACATCGTCTGGCGCTTCGGCTGCGATTATCATCCCGTCCAAATTCTCGGATTTGATGAATTGAGCGACCGCTTTGCCGTTCGAAAAAGGATATTTGTAGTCCATTATCGCCGCGGCGACGCCGCCGACAAGATGAAGCGCGAACAACACGACAAGAACTACACCAACACTTCTGGCCAATCCCAAACTGATTGCATTTAAGCGATTAACCAAATTGAACTTCAACTTTGGAAGGTCCCGGCAATAGTAGCACAGCCAGTTTGCGGCAACGAATGCCATGAAGAGAAAACCCCAATGACGAATAAAACCGAAGCGTTTTGAATAAAAAAATGTCAATAAGCCAATAGTTCCAAACAGATACATCAGGAAAGCCATAGGTTTCCTGAGGAAAAGGAACAGCGCAAAAAGTAGGATGAGTACGGCTAAGACGAACTTTACTTCATCTGCCGCCGGCAGCCTGTCAAGGATATAAGTATTCCAGTAGCGCAGCGTGAACTCCGGAATTGGGAGAAACGCTTTCGGCAAGATATTGAAAACCCTGAGAAAGTAATTCGACTCAAACTCCGTCCTCCATCCTGTAGAAATCCCCAGGTTTGGACCGGACGGCTTTAGTTGGATGATTGCCGTTACAATCCCGAATAGAATCAAGCCTAAGCCGATTCTTATCTCCTTTCGAGCCGGTCGATCAGCGTTAGCCAGCAACTCCCAGCACAAGCCGATGAGAATGGATATCACGATGATTAACGCATGAACGCTAGTATGGCACATCAACAGAAGGATAAGACCTAAAAGAGGCAACCTCCTTCTCCAGTTCCGAAAAAGCGCGCAGAATAGGAATAGCAACAGCACACCCAGTGCATAGTTTCTACAGATGATAGCGTACTCATAGAAGGGTAAATACCCAAACACGAAGAGTGTTTTCTGCAATCTTGTGAAGGGCGAATACCTCAAAAAGATATACGCCGAGACTGCAGCTATGATGAGGTGAAAAGGCTGCATGATGATGGGCGATTGCGTGATGAGTTTCAACACGTAAAGGCAAAGATGCCACAGCCCCGGATGCCCGTCATATCGATTCAGGTGATATAACACCTCGATTGGTGAGGCGCTGTCGCGTGCAATCAGCCATGCCTGCATCTCATCTCTCCACATCTCATGGTGCCAAGCGATAATGCCTCCGAGAAGTAAAAAGAGCGCGGAAACCGCCATTGCGTAAGAAGAATCAGACAATTGCGGCAGGAATTTCTCTTGCGCGCTTCTATTATTGACGATGTCAGATTGTGCTGAAACCATTGTGCTGTCTCCTCATTGCCGCGACTTCTCCGGGGGCGAGTGGTTCTCGCGACGGTCGTCCGTAGATTGGGTTGAACGGAATCACCTAAGAAATCAGGTGCATAAGGAAGCCTTCAAAGACTCATCTGGCGCCAACGAATTAAGATTAAAGCGGATCCCAACAATTCAAAACACGCTTTCCATATGGAAGGTGAATTATAACACAGCGACAAGCGCGATGATACAGTAACTCACCCAAATTGCTACTTACATGAGTTTTGACAGCCGCCTCCGCAGTACATTCAGAACAGTCAATCAACTGCGGTTATTTCGCAGCGCAAGGCATCTCTATCGGATTCGATATTCGCTCATTGGTCTGTCAGATTTGAAATTTCAAGCACCATCTGAAAGATCGTGCTACAAAGGTAGCATCTTCGCATAACTCACACAAGAATGTGCATTCAAAGTTGTGGAGCACGTATCCAAAAGTTCTCGGCGTGCAGAATGATCCCTGACCTTACATCTTGACCAAGCCGCTGTTTCGTGCTATGATAAAATGATAGAACGATTCTAATGTTCTTCCACTAGGTCGTTTTGAGCTTGGATCCGTCAAACACGCCGAGACGGGGGATGGTACTTTGCCAAACCTTTAATCAGTATTGTATCTTCAATAGGAGGGATACAACATGAAAGTCACGATACCTAGGACAATAGTCTGGTGGCTCGGATTGATTGTTCTGATACTGATGCCTGCGAGTCAAAATCACGCTGAACTGAACTTGGAAAACGCTGTCGGAATTTGGCTATTTGACGAAATTGTTGGAAACGAGATAATAGATTCCTCCGGGAACGAAAATCATGGCACGTTCACCAAAGGCGCGGCCCCGGAGAGAATTAGAAGGGGAAAGTTCGAGAGAGCGCTTGTATTTGATGGAAAGGATGATTCCATTGACGTGCCGCGATCTGATAGCTTAAAGGCAATTAAGAAGCATATCAGCATCTCCGTATGGGTCTACCCCGACGGAGTGCAGCCCGTGGTCAGAGATGGAAAAACCGCATTATCGGGTGGTATCATGGAGAAGAAAGACCGCAGTGGGTGGTCGCTCTATAGCTGGGAGAGCGATCTTGGCGCGGGCACCCTCACTTGGCACCTCAGCCTGGCGGGGGTTTGGTCGAGTGCGAACGGTATGGTTGTCGCGGGCATCTTGAACGAATGGCAACACATCGGTTGTACCTACGATGGCAAACAGGTGAAGTTTTACTTGAACGGAGAATTAAAGGCGGAGCACCCGCAAGAGGGGGAAATACGGTCATTTCCGGACAAATTGACATTAGGACTTCGGTCGTCCGGCGACCACAGCGGTTGGTTCAAGGGAACGATAGACGATGTCGCCATATTTAATGCTGTTCTAGATGACAATGACATTGAGCAGCTGATGAATGTCGGCCTTGGCCGTACATTCGATGTCATGGCCGTCTCTCCATCGGATAAGATGGCCACCGTCTGGGGAAGGCTCAAAACAAGGTGACCAAGAATGAAGACAAACGACGCTGACCTAGCGTTCATGCGGGCGAGCCTGATTGCGATTGCGTTCATGTTCGCATACATAAGCCCTGACTCTCACGCCACAGAAAGGGGTAACATGACCAAGCTAGTTATTGCAGACAAAACCACCAGTAACTACGTTATTGTCATTTCGGAAACCGCTTCACCCTCTGAGAAACATGCAGCCGACGAGTTACAATCTTTCTTGAAGGAGATATCCGGCGCGGATCTCACAATCGTTACGGACAGCGGTGATTTGAGGTCTCATGAGATTATTCTGGGGGACAGCCTCCACTTAAAACAGCTAAATGCCGAAATTGACTTTGACGCGTTGGGCGATGACGGCTTTACCATCCGCACCGAGGGAAACTACCTGATTGTGGCTGGAGGCAAGCAGAGAGGTACGATGTACGGGGTTTACACCTTTTTGGAGGACTACCTTGGGTGCCAATGGTTTCATCCGGAAGTAAGCCGCGTTCCCAAGCGTGAGCGGATTGAGATTGGCGCCATCAACGACACACAAACTCCGATCATAGCCTCAAGGGATACGCACTATTTTGTGGGCGAAGATGCGGACTGGGCAGCGCGCAACAAAGTCAATGGTCACCACGCTCACGGGCTCACCGAGAAACACGGCGATAGAATTCGATTCGCCTCACCCATGTACCACACCTTCTACCGCCTCATGCCTGGTGGAGTGCATCACGGGATACAGGAGTACTTCAAGGAACATCCCGAATACTACGCTGAAGTAAATGGCGAACGGGTTGGGGAGTATGCGCAACTGTGCCTCACCAATCCCAAGGTACTCCGCATCGCCATTGAGACCGTCAAGACATGGATACGCGAGCAACCTGATAGAACCATCTTTACGGTTTCGCAGAATGACTACGGCGGATGGTGCGAATGTGAGAGTTGCCGTGCGATCAACGAGCGCGAAGAAAGCCACATGGGCTCGCTATTGCAGTTCGTCAACAAAGTCGCAGAAGCCATAGAGGAGGAACATCCGGACAAATATATTTCAACCTTGGCGTATGCCTATAGCCGCAAACCTCCGAAATCCGTGCGACCGAGGCACAACGTTCTAGTTCGATTGAGCGATATTGAGTGTTGTTTTTCACACCCGCTCGGAACCTGCTCCCACAGTCGCAATCCCAGCGCCGCGGTGTCCGTCGTAGATGATATCAAGAAGTGGTCGGAAATGTCAGATCAGCTCTTTATCTGGGACTACGTCATCAACTTTCAACACTGGTTGGCGCCGCATCCAAACCTATACGTCCTAAAACCGAACATGCAGTTCTTCGTCAAATACGGAGTGAAGGAGATGTTTCCGCAAGCCGATCCGTTTAATCCGATGGGCGAGTTTTCGGAACTTCGAGCCTACCTCTTGGCTAAACTGATGTGGGATCCAAACTTCGATGTGGACAAGGGCATCGTCGAGTTTCTAGACGCCTATTACGGATCGGCAGCCCAGCCGATTTTAGCTTATATCGATATGCTTCACAAGAAAGCCACGGACGAACGAATCCACATGACAATCAGTGCGCCAATGACGAGTCCACTGTTCTCGCAGGATCTCATGCGGCGAGCAAACGCTCTTTTCGACGAGGCTGAGCAGATGGCTGACGATGAGACGGTTTTACTCAGGGTTAAAGTTGCCAGACTCAGCATCCAGTACGTGGAAATAATAACAATGCCCCCGGATAATCCTATGCGGCAAGCACTCGTAGACCACTTCTTCGAGATTGCCGACACGGCGGGCATCAGCTATTTGGGGGAGGCGTGGGGATCGGATCCGGAGCACATGAAATCCCGTCAAGGGAACAACTTCTTAGTCTGGGCATGCTCCGCCTGCGGAAAGCCATTTTACAGTTTCGATAAGAGCGACTTGGCAAAGAGGGAAACGGCACACAAGACCTTATGGTGCCCAAAGAAGGGAGAAGCGCCGCCTTATCGAGAGGAATAGTCGGAACGATGCGCTTTCTTGAGATTTTGGAGGACTATAGAGCAACTCGTACGGTGGGAACGACAAGCTGCCGTTGGGTATCAGACAGTCGACCAAGGAGGTCATCCGTCACATTCACCGGTTCATCCATGGTCGAAATGTTCTGCGATTTCATGAAGTGGGGACCGTAACCAACATGCAACGTGTAGCGCGTCTTCTCGCTGCGGTTGGCGAACCCGCCGTGCCGGCACGCCTCGGTGAACAGTATACCGTCACCCGCTTTCACAGGCAATCCGATAACACCCGGTTCATCCTCTACACGTGGGGTTTTGACAGGTACCGGAAATGCGTTACGGTGCGATCCGGGAACAAAGCAGGTGGGACCTTCGTCCATGGAAACGTCGTGTAGGAAATAAATCATTCGCACCATGGTAGCTTGGATCTCGCCATCAATTACCTCGTAACGATATTTCTGCCGCCGCCCGTCCGGATGTCCCAAGTGCAGTCCACTGGCGTTATTGGTGTACCTTATCCGCAATTCGGAGTTGTTGATGCTGATCTCGCTTTGGATAATGCGTCGCACATACGACATGGTTCGATCATGACCAATCAGCATGTCGAACACATCGGGATACAGCCAGAAATCCTCAATCATCAGCGTTCTGGCATCATCGGCACCGTTCATCTGTGCGAAATAGGCATGTTGCCGATTCTGCCAATACTCATGCCCCCAAACCGCCCGCCACTTGGGAGAATCGTGCCGGCAGGAAAGCGCATGTGCCTCAAGCTCAACCGCCGCTTCATGCAGACGCTGCGCTTCGTTCGCCGATAGCAGACCTGGGATATGTAGAAAACCGCTTAGATCGAAAAGATAACGTTCACGATCATCCATAACGACACCTCAAGATTACGGCCCGCCTCCGTGTCCCTTGGCCTCGCTTTCCTTGGTCCAAGGCTACGCGCACACACATTGCGGTTACTTTCTCTGATATTTAGCCTCCCATTCTTCAAAGCTGGTCTTGGGGCCCTTTGAAAGCACGACGAATGGCCAGGTTCTGTTTGCCATGTATACAGCCGCCTTTCGCTGTTCAGAGTTCAGGACTGCACGATCCGGGGTGGGAAAATATCGAAAGTCGATACTCCATCGAGAGCCCTTCGTGGTGTTCAGTTTACTGCCGTGAATACACAGATTTGAGAAAAACAGGGCGCTTCCCGGTTCTAGGGGTACCGGTACGGGGGAGCCCCGTGTTTCCACATCCTCATCCATCCGAACGTTTGAATCCTCGCGGCGCGCGCCGTCAAGCAGACCCCAGTGGTGACTCCCCGGAATAAACCAAAGACAGCCGTTTTCGACTGTTGCCTCCACAAGCGGAAGCCACACACTGACCACGTGTAGGGGCTCGGTATGCCGCTCCTTTTTCCCGATTGTCGGTTGGTCGTAGTATTGACTGTCCTGATGCCACGGAAACGACGCCACCTCGCTGTCGGGAAGCTTAGTCCGCAGGCCCGAGCGGCCGTCGCTCGAGACTTCTGAGCCTAGCATGAGGTTGACGATGCGAATGATGCTTGGAAGAGTATAAAGATCGTAGAATTCGCGGCCAAAAGCGCCGTGGTTCCAACCGCGCGGACTGATTCCTTGATCATCGCAAATAGCCGCGTAGCGCCGCGTGAAGGGCTCGTCTTCATAAAGCGACGAAAGTTTACCCTCGGCACACTGCTCGCGAGCATATTTGTCTACCCTAGCCTTGATGAAACCTCGCATGGGATCCAGTTCGGATTGATCTATGATATTTTCAACGACAACGAATCCGTTCTGCTCGTAGGAATCTATGATTTCTAGATTTGTCATAATAGTGGAGAGGAAGGTTCGCGTCAAGCGTAGCTGTAGACAAATTCGGGCGTATGGAATATGGAATCCGCCACGGAACGAGCGTTCATTGCCGGAGTTTTTTGATGCGAGTTTCACACACTATCGGCAAGAGTGGTCACATAACTCTCAAAAATGAGATTACTTATTGTGATGCGCCGCTTTCCATTCCTCGAAGCTGGTTTTGGGCCCTTTGGATAGCACGACGAGCGGCCGCGTCTTATTTTTCACGAAGTCGGCAGCTTTCCGTTGTTCGGGGTCCAGGTCTGCGCGCTCCGGCGTCGGAAAATAGCGAAAGTCGATACTCCATCGAGAGTCCTTCGTGGTGTTTAGTTTGCTGCAATGCACGCACAGGTTTGAGAAAAATATGGCGCCTCCGGTCTTGAGTGGAATTGGAGCGGGGGTGCCGCGCGCCTCCACATCCTCCTCCATCCGAACGTTCGAGTCCTCGCCGCGCGCGCCGTCAAGCCGGCCCCAGCGGTGACTCCCCGGTATGACCCAGCAGCAGCCGTTTTCGATCGTCGTCTCGACAAGCGGCACCCACACGGTCACCATATGAAGATGGTCAGTGTGTCGCTCCTTCTTCCCGATTGTGGACTGGTCCACGTACTGACTGTCTTGATGCCACGGGAACGACGTGATTTCGCAGTCCGGTAGTTTTGTCCGCAACGCTGGTCCCCCGATATTCGAGACCTCCGGTCCAAGGAGAAGACCCAACACGTGAAGAATCCCCGGCAAGTTGTAGAGGTCGTAAAATTCACGTCCAAAGGAGCCCAAGTACCAGCCGCGTGGCAAAAGCTCCTGCTCCTTACAAATAGCGGCATAGCGGCGAGTGAAGGACTCCTCCGCATATAGCGACGATAGTTTGCCCTCGGCGTACTGTTCACGGGCATATTCGTCAACCTTAGTCTCGATGAAGTTCCGCATGGGATCCAGTTCGGCTTCATCAATGATATTGTCAACAACAACGTAACCGTTCTGTTTGTAAGATTCTGTGATTTCCTGATCTGTCATAATGTCAGAGATGGAGAGTCGTGTCAAAAGATGACACTCTAGGTGGGTATGCACCGCGATAGCCGTGCAGTCAGATTTAGCGTTTCAAGCAACAACATTCCTATTTACATAGACGGGGCGAAACAGCGTTTGCCGCTGCGGCGGCATCTCTTTCAGCAGATCCGGGTGCGGTGCCCATTGCGACCACTTGCTGCCGACGATGTTGTAGAGATTGAATACAGCCACCCTCGGGTTGTCCGCATTTGTCCAAACACTCGGGCTATGTGTCACCGCCTCTGTAAAAAAGAGCACCGAACCTGCCGGACAACTGTAGGTGTCCCAAAATGGCGACTTCATGTCTGTAATTGCCTCTTCAGGAGTGGGAAAGGCGGCTTTGTGACTTCCGCTCACAAAGAGGGTACCACCCATTCCTTTTTTTACAGGGTTTAACTCCCAAACTGCGCGCGTCAAAATTGATTTCGCCTGACCCGGAAAGGCGTGATAGGTGTGATGATCGCCGGGAAGGCGCATCATTCCGCTTCCGTTGTGCGGTACGAATTTCCCTTTGTTGGGAACCTCGGGAGTTTCGTCGTTCGCGGGTCGGTACTGCGAATTGGCCGAATCGAGTCGAAAGCCGTAGCAATGCTGACTTCCTATAGCCCCACTCTTGGTGCCGTCGGTGAACGGATTATAGACAAACTCGTTCATGAAGCCGACTAGTACCGGATGATCAGTAAGGCTGGCGCAAGCTCCCCCGATTGCCGATCTGTCCTTCTCCGGAATCGAGTCGGGATTTGTATGAAGCCGTTCGATGTGCTCCTGCATTGGCTCCGTCTCCTCTTCCGACAACACCCCCGGAACAAGCAACCAGCCACGCAAATCAAACGCAAATTTTTGTGCAGGCGTCAGCTCGACAATCGGCCTCCCCTCAGAATTGGTGCGGCAGTAAGCACCGGCTTGTGGTAGCTGTGGACGCCCAAGGTCCTTGTCCAAAACGTAGGGTATATCGCTATATTTTGGAATCATCCATCACCTCTGCTGCGGTTGTCATAGATGTATGACGTCTCCTACCTTCGGAGTGCATTGATGAACCCATACCTTATGTATAATTGTATTAACCTTTGGTGCTAGTTTAGAGACTGAATTGGGCTATTGACAAAGGCACAACGCCATTATCGTGAACTGGTAAACCATTCCACTGCACCAAGAGATTAAACAAAGCCATTGTAAAGCCGACTCGCGTTTTGAAGTAACTCCAACGACGATGCATGACTTTCTTAAAATGACACACGAGCGTTAACATGGACAGAACGGTTTCGACCAGCATGCGAGAATTCCACTCACCACGTCGGCACAGACGCAAGTTTGAAGGAAACCAATCTGCTTTGGCAAACCCTTCATCGGCAAACACAACCATCTGGTCATTAACTCCATCAACGAGGTGTTGAAAGGCACTCCCATCATGTACATTGGCCGTGTCGCAGTCCCAGTTCACAATAAGTCCGAGATGGTTGTGCAGCAGGCAAAGCTTTCCACCTACAATCCATCGTTGATTAGAAATGCCTTTGCGTCCGATTTGACGCTTAGAACGTCCTTCTCGACGCGGGTGAATCAATTCAATGCCGTAAGTGTCAATTACACCGATAAGCGAAGGTGCCGCCATGAACACGTCAATAAGATGTCGATGCCCATCAAACAAGCGGGACAATCGAGTGCGATGGGGTAATCTTGGGAATAAGTGTTTGAAATTGTTTGCTATCCAGCGATAGAAGGCTCGATTGCTCACGCCTTTGAGTGCAAAGAGCATGGCAATAGTAACCACTTCGGACGGATAGAGTTTGGCTTGGCTATGCTTACGATTCTTGCCGTGCTGTGAGAGTTTATCATCAACACAACAAAACAATTCTGTGGTAAAATCTTCTATGGTCATGAGTCTAGATTTCCTCCCGTTATTTGATAACTACCGATACTCAAATTAACGGTAGAATTGAGGAAATCGTCTCATGACCATGATACATTTCGCGCCAAAACAAAGCCGAAATGGAATGTTATGCCCATTAACCTCCAAATTTCAAACTAGCACCATTGGTTATTAGGCTGAAAATTCCGATATGCACCAGCAAATCTACAAAACGCACCGGCAACTTTCCAAGCAGGTGCAAGGGCAACGAAACTAACAGGTTTGTCGGATGAAAGCCAGCCCTTACCTTCAGAACGTTCTCAGAAAGACCGGAAACCGTATTGGAGTTAAGTATTGCAGCTATTCTGCTCTACTCCGTTGCCACTTGTAGCAACGTCTTCCAACCATTTGACGTTAGCAACCATTATAGCACGCTCTTCCATATTTGGCAAGATTCTAAATATTGTCACTCAGGGGAAGCGCATCTAAATTTTCGTCTCTGCCGAAAAGAAACTCTTGCCGAGGTTGAAATAACTTTCTTAAGAGTCGTAGGTTGGGTTGAGCTGTAGTCCGTAAATGACTGCTGATATTGGATGTAATCTTGAGTGCAGTCTTTGCCTGAACGTTTCACAGATTGAGTGTAACCTAACATTAATCCTACAGCCGATCATCGCGAGATTTTCTCTATAATTAGATGCGTTTCCCCTAGTTGAATTTTCTGTTCACATTATTTTGCTATTGAGGTATAATGTCCCCATTCCAATCCGCACTTGTTGGTAGCCGTAGCATTGATTTCTCAGGCAGACCAATTCAGTATTCTTTCGAACCCATGAGTCATCAGGCTGAGTTAATGAATCAGGAGGTGAGATTCAGATGAAAACAGTATTTTCAATTTTCGGGGTGTTGTTTATTCTGGCAACTGTTTGCACCGTAGCACTCGCCGACCCGGTTCCCGGCGCTTTGCTCTACCTTGACGCCCGTGACAATCCCGCACATGATAAGGCTTGGACGAACCTCGGCACGGCTGGTGGAGAATTATCAGGCGCGGGCAAACCGCCGGTACTCGAAGAGGGCCCAATCGCGATACCTGCTCTTGGTATTGACACAATCTCGAAGTTCTATACCCACAAGAAGGCCGGTCAGTGCTGGGGCGACCAAGGTGACAACCTCAAACTGTTCCTTGAGCACTGGACCATCGAGATCCTCCTCAGAATGAATGGCGATTCCCACCAAAATTCACCTAGGAATCAGCTTGTGGGCTTTCAGCCCGTCAAGTTGAAAGGAGAAAATGCGATTCGGCTTGGTTTTTGGGCGGATGTAGGTGAACTTGTAGGCCAATTCAGTAACGTGACTGCGGCACTCAGACCGAATAAAGGGCTTGAGGAAGGCGTGTGGACCTGGATGACTCTCTTGAGCGGAGACACGATTAAGATACTGCACGAAGGCAAAATCAAGAATCTGTTGCCGGGTGCCAGAAAATTCAACAAGGAGACGCCTATAGAAGTGGTCATAATAGGCGCGAATAGCTATGGAGAACGCGACCAGACCTTCAATGGCTCGGTTGCACTCGTTCGAATCTATGACAGAGTACTGAGTAAAGAAGAGATTAACCAAAACATCACAGCCTGGACAGAATGGCGCAGCGTTGATCCTTCCTCAAAACTCTCAACGACCTGGGGTGCCATCAAACGAGGAAAATAGACTCTCAAAACAAAGTGGAGCAGTGGTCCTGCTTTTTTCTTATTCCTTGGTCTGGGACAAAATTCAAATCCTTCCAGATGGTGAATGTGTGACGAGGCAAAAACGCTTTGATTCAAAGGTGAAATCCAGATGAAAACAATAGTCTCAATTCTCTTGGTGTTGTTTGTCCTGTCAACTGTTTGCACCATAGCGCTCGCCGACGCGGTTCCTGGCGCATTGCTCTACTTTGACGCCCGCGACAATCGCGCACATCCGGGCGCTTGGAGAAACCTAGGCGCGATTGGTGGAGAATTGTCAGGCGCTGGCAAGCCGCCGGTACTTGAAGAGGGCGCGATTGCGATACCTGCCCTTGGTATTGACACAATCTCAAAGTTCTATACCCACAAGAAGTCCGGTCAGTGCTGGGGCGACCAAGGTGATAATCTCAATCTGTTTCTTACCACGTGGACGCTTGAGTTTCTGCTCAAAATGAATGGCGATTCCCATAGAAATTCAGCTAGGAATCAACTCGCCGGCTTTCGACCCAAGAAGCTGCAAGAAGAAAATTCGATTCGGCTTGGCTTTTGGGGGGATGTAGGCAAACTTTGGGGCCAATTCGGTAGGGCGGATGCAGAACTCAAGGGTAAGACGCTTGAAGAGGGCGTGTGGACCTGGATGACTCTTGTGAGCGGAGGAGAGACGATAAAGTTATACCACGAAGGCAAAATTAAGAATCTGATACCAGGGGATAAATTCAACAAGGAGACACCAATAGAGGTGGTCGTTATTGGAGCGAATAGCTATGGAGAACGTGACCAGACCTTCAACGGTTCAGTTGCACTCGTTCGTATCTATGACAGAGTATTGAGTACCGCTGAGATTAAACAAAACATATCCGCCTGGGCTGAATGGCGCAGCGTTGATCCGACCTCAAAACTCTCAACGACCTGGGGTGCCATCAAACGAGGAAAATAGACTCTCAAAACAGAGTGGAGCCGTGGTCCTGCTTTTTTCTTATTCCTTGGTCTGGGACAAAATTCAAATCCTTCCAGATGGTGAATGTGTGACGAGGCAAAAACGCTTTGATTCAAAGGTGAAATCCAGATGAAAACAATAGTCTCAATTCTCTTGGTGTTGTTTGTCCTGTCAACTGTTTGCACCATAGTGCTCGCCGACGCGGTTCCCGGCGCTTTGCTGTACTTTGACGCCCGCGACAATCGCGCACATCCGGGCGCTTGGAGAAACCTAGGCGCGATTGGTGGAGAATTGTCAGGGGCGGGCAATTCGCCGGTGCTTGAAGAGGGCGCGATTGCGATACCTGCCCTTGATATTGATACCATCTCAAGGTTCTATACCCACAGGAAATCCGGTCAGTGCTGGGGCGCTCAAGGTGACGGCTTCAAACTGTTTCTCGAGAATTGGACCGTCGAACTACTCCTCAGGCTAAATTCCATTGACGATTCCCATAGAGCTGGACTTAGGAATCAGATTGCTGGTTTTCAGCCCCAGAAGTTGGAAGGAGACAATGCGATTCGGATTAGCTTTTGGTGGGAACCGGGCGAGATTGGGGGCCAATTCGGAGGAGCCAGAGACAACATGCTTCTGCTCGAGGAGGGCGCGTGGACATGGATAAATTTCGTAGGCGGAACGCAGGTCAAACTATACAAGGACGGTAGAGTGCGCAATCTGATGGAAGGTGGCGCTATATTCGACAAGAATACGCCTATAGAAGTGGTCGTAATAGGCGCGAATAGCTACGGCGAACGCGCGAAGACCTTCAACGGCTCGATTGCTCTCGTTCGTGTCTATGACAGAGTGTTGAAGACTGCCGAGATTAAACAGAACATCACAGCTTGGGCCGAATGGCGAAGCGTCGATCCCGCCTCGAAACTAGCGACGACCTGGGGCGGAGTGAAGGCAAGATATTGACTCCTGGTCGATAAACGGGCCACCCCGCCTAGGCTGCCAACTGTATATTAGATCGCCGAATCGTGCCTCTCACTAACTACCCAAGCGTTTTTCTTCTTCTATATGCCATTCCGGGTCGGTCATCGGCATTGGTTCAGGTGCCTCTAATCCAGCCTCTCTGCGCCAGCGGATCAAAGGGTGTTCGCGGTTAGATTGCGGGAGATCTACGCGAGTACCGTATGCCGCCGACTCAAAAATACCCATAATGATTTCAACCACGTGACTCCCCTCGGCACCGCTGCATTCGTGGTCCCGTCCTTCATCCAGTGCCCGCACATATTCGTCCACAAACCAATAATCACCTTCATTCAATTTGATATCCCCGGGAATCGTTTCGACCGCTTGCGCGAAGCTGTCCGCATAGATAGGTGTTAGCGCTTCCCAATCATCCCGCTCATTTGCGGGCGGAACGTGAGGATTGGGCAACCACCAAGCCCCTCGCGGATGCCACATTAATCGCCCTTCTGTTCCATAGAGTTCAACGACGTGGGCATCTAACTCGATTTGCTTAAATTGGTGTTGGAGAAGCGTTCCTGTCACCCCATTGGCAAACTGTAAGGTTGCGGTGACGTGGTCGCCCGCAACAGTGCCATTTCCGCGTGGGGCAGGCAGAACATCGTGTGGGGTGATTGGGCGGCCACGAGTGGTTGCATGCGCCGTAACACTCTGACAATGACCACCGTATTTGATGACCTGAGTCAGTACATGCGTGCCAATCTCCATCAGACCAAAGCCTCCGTAATAACCCTTTCCGCTGGCGTAGATGTACCGCAACTCGCCGATCTTGCCCGCCTGATAAGCTTGATTAACAGCTTGGTTCCAAGCACTCAACCGCCACTGATGATGCACCGCGGTCTGGACGCCCTTCTCAGCCGCTTTGTTCATCACCGCATCCGTCTCGATGAGGTCCATTCCCATCGGTTTTTCAACTTCAATGTTAACTCCATGTTCCAGCACCCGCAACGCTAAGGGAGCATGCAAGGCCGGTGCGGTCGGGATAGCGACAATATCCGGATTAGTCTGTCGAATCATCTCGTCCAAATCCGTAAAACGAGCGTGTAGGTCAAGCTCATCTCCCAGAGTGTTCAGTCGGTCTTCGATCAAGTCGCACAATCCGACTACCTTCGTTCGAGGGTGGGCGTGATAGGCTCTAGCGGCTGATGTTCCGCGGGATCGACACCCTAGAATAGCCACGCGATATGTTTTCATTATTCCTCTTTGATAGTAAACTCGCTGCGTTTTAGTTGTAATGCGCCGTCGCCGCATATCACGGCGCTAGTCTTACCGCTGGTTGTTTTCGTAGCGGCTTCCGTATAATAGACAATAAAGGCGCTTCGTGAATTATCGGGCGATTAGTAGTCTGCCGCTTTCGTACTGTGTAGGTATAAAAAAGGGCACTCCGAAAAGTGCCCCTGAGATACACAATTTCAATCCCTGCTGTATTCTTGACTAAGTACGCACGTCAGAAACGCCATTTAAGACGGCTAGCACCCTCTACATTGCCATTTCACCCCATGCCTAAGAGGATTTCACATATCCGCAAAAAAAACTTGAATACACAAGCAAAATATGCCAATTTTGTTGTTGCAGAATGCGTTTACAGTGTGTTACACTAATGGCATAAATTAAATCCAATAGAGCAAAAGGTATCCCCAAGATTCCTTCCACTCTATTGGATTGAAAGGAGGTTGTACCATGGCGAATAGAAAGGTTCACCGCAGTTCTATTTCTGGACGCTTCGTCAAGAAGGAAACTGCCAAGCGCAACCCGAGAACGACTGTCACTGAGACAGTCAAAAACAAATGCTCCAAACGGAAGTAGCATTTGATTACAAGCTGGAGGCTTGAAGTTTGGATCAACCCTCCACAACCTAAGCCATAGGAGGTTCAAAATGGCTATTAGACGACGGACGGTTAGAGTCGTAAGGCGACCTGCTTGCAAAGTAAAGGTTACCAAGACTGTCACCGTCAGAACGAGAACAAGGCGTCGCTGTAGGTAACGCCAGAATTCTCAACCAAAGGGCACTCTTGGGAGTGCCCTTTTTTATTATAGCCTATTCCTCCCTATGAATCAACCTTTTCATATCATCGCACACATGCAAAGTTATGCCGCCCTCTATTAATAACTCTTGTAAAGCATGTGTCAATTCCATCAAGGTGTTAAAGTGTGTACGACGTGACCTTATTTCATGAGATTCATTTGCAATCAAACTCAACTGCCCCTTAGTCCAAGCATGTTTGGGTACAATCTTATCTTTAGATTCAGCTATACCATCGGTAAAGAAATACATCTTTACCTGTATCATCTTCTCGCCATATTTTGCTTCTTTTTCCATAATATCCTTCCTATTTTCAGCCTGCCAAATACAATACCACAAGTCAAGTTAGTTTTCTCTTTACTTTCCTATTTATCCCACGCAAAATAATAAATCCCGAATGACTTCCTTCATGGAATTTATCTGTAGCCTATGCTAGGCAACGCAATCGTGATGTGCGTGAGACAACTCACTTGCGTCACATATCGCCATTTTATATCACGATAGGGTGTTTTTGTCAATCCTCCTAGATCCCGTATATGTTTACGAGTAGCGCAGTTCGTGCTGTGCTAGTACACAAAAAAAGGGAAACCTACCGTGCGTATACAACGCAATTTTCCGTAGGTATGTCCCATCAACGGGGCAGCCTGCGGGTTGCCCCTCTTTCTATGGAGACGGAGATGTTTAGGATAGTTTCAGCTGGATTGACACTATTGATCGCCACACTCTTGATTGAAAGCACAACTAACACTCCAAGTTATGCGGCATTTGACACAACACCTAAAATTGAAGATGAAGCAAGCCAAATAGTTAATCTGAAGGTAGGTGTTAAGTTCGACAAGACGACGCCTGTAGAAGTCGTCGTAATAGGTGCGAATAGCTATTGGCTATGGTGAACGCGCTCAGAACTTCAACGGCTCAATAGTTCTCGTTCACGTTTATGACAGAGTGTTGAGCAAAGATGAGATTAGCCGGAACGTCGCAGCCTGGATCAAATGGTGGGGGGCGATCCCGCCTCAAAACGCACCACGATCTACGGTAGAGTGAAGATAGGGTATTAACTCGCTAGTTAGCAAATGGATGAAATGACGGATTTGATGGAGCGGCGGTCCGGACGCTCCTATATCAATGAGGTCATTTATACCGTGCGCTGTCAAAAATTGCGCTTTTCAAGATTTGAGGCCTGCTTCGTCAATTGTAGAGACAGCGCCAAGCGAACGAATATTGAATGGGGTAACGTCGGCAGTTTCCACCTGTCGCCCCTCTGGGGCTTTACTGTAGGTCGAATCAACGTTTCTATATACCTTCCGCCCCTCTGGGGCTACCAAGATTTAATTGGGTCGCGATTCGGAGATCGCTCCTACAAAATAAGCAATTCTCAGCAGCGTGGAGGATAGATTCTGACGAATCCCTTCAAAGTCTTCGGCTCCATCGCCGTAGGAGTATTGCGCCCAAGAGACAGTGAGGCCCAGCAGAGATCGAGTACGTCCGTTGAACGAATGAATTGGCGGCAGATTCCTACGATCTTAACCAAACTTTCAGCCGTTGCCGCGTGACGGTTAAGGGCGGTGTCAGGCTGTAGTCCGAACCGTCTGCGGGAGTAATACCATTTCTCCATATTTGCAAGTGCATTAATAGCGTTAATCAGGCCTCTCCGAGGCGGGGCAGGAAAATCTCTATCGCGCTCGCTATTCACTCGCTTGATCCCCGGCTATTCAACCATCCTCGCCCCTCAATTCCGTTTGATGGTACATCCGCTCCAACCCCAGCGTTCATAGCGGCTTCTTCCGCGCGAATATATTACCTGAGTCAGACGTTCATCGGTAATTGTGATGTCGTAGCTCCGTTCGACCGTTTCAAGTCCCGTGGGAATTCTCAATTTCTTGATTTTCTTCTCCCCGTTGGCGATGAGATTTATCTCCAGTGGCTCAGAGCCTCCAGAGGAGAAATAGCAGGTGACTTCATATTCCCCGTTGGGAAGAGCAATTCTGAAAACGCCATCCTCCTCACCCCATACACTGTCGCGATAGGGTTCGGGAAGGTTGGCTTCGCTGATGAACTCTTCGCGTTCCGACCGTGTCAACCAACCATATCTCCCATCGGTGTATACAGTATCCTCATAGATGGCAATATGATCCGGTGCTGTCTGTCCTTCGTGGGATTGCATGTCAAATTTTATCGTGGTTCTTCCGCCCCACAGTTTCTCGTCGGGTCTTGCCCTCTTGCGGCGATAGAGTCTGTTATAGTTGTTGGAATGGATCAGTTCAAAGTCATCTTCCAGTTCCTCTATTTCATCATATTCTGTCCGCCACAGTATCAAATGGTCAGCAGTGAAGGGAGTTATCCAGCGCTTCCCAGGCGCAGTTTCCGCGGAATAATCTCTTTCTTTGAAGCGGACGGGGAAATGATCGGTCTTTGCCTCATAGTTCTTGAGATATGCAATCCCATTTTTTGCCGCTAGGAAACACTCCGTGTGCCCGAACGGCGCCACGTATTTGGGTTCCCAGCCCAGTGAGTCTGATACGCCATTCCATTCCGCAGGGCGGCTTGTGAGGATTGTGTGCTTATCAAGCATACCAGCCGACGAAACAGCGTCAGCTATATCCTTATTCAAAAGATAGTACGTCTGGACGTTGTAACCAAGATGCCATAATGATAAGGCGATGATGATCCCACCCGTTGCATATTTTATGTACTTATGAAGACTGATGCTGAAAAATGGAAGAATCACGAGAAAGATGTAGAGATGAATCCTGTCGTTTATCCAACCGCCGCCGTAGCCGACCCAGGGAAATGTGAAATACATTACCGTCAAGATAATTGCCAGTAGCAGAAACACATCTCCACTGTTCACAATTCTGGTCCACAGACGTTCGTTTGTATCTTCCGATTCCGACGATCTGCTGAATCTGCACACATGCCGGACTCTTTCTATGAGCGTCAGCAGAAAAGCTACGGCAAAAACAACGAGTAGAACACGTCCGATGAGAATGTGTTCATCGCGGAAGGACACCAGCGACTTCATAGAGAAGAAATATTCATTCAACCATTCAAAACCCTTGTGTCCACCGGCTCTACGAGGCCTGTCCAAAAAGTAGGAAATCATAATAAAATAGGCGGGCAGCATGGTTACCAGAAAAAGAAAGGCCGGTTTGAGTTTCGTGGCAAAGGTCTTCAGCTTGCTTGCCAGTGTCTTTTCATTCTCGACCGATATTCCCTTATAGCCCCACGTCATAAGCAGCGCCTCATACAGCGACAGGAAGACTGAGAAAAATGTTATAGCCATCATGAGCGTCGCATAGGATTGGTAATGGGTGAGGTAAGTCGCTATTAGCAGTACATACAATATCCCGATGTTCACGACGGTGAGCTCATACCTGTGTCTCCACCAGTATCCTAGGGTGAAAAAGAATAGGGACATGCTCAGGACAAAGTTGTAGAAACCCATGTGGAGCAGGTAGTTGTAGGCGAAGATAAAACCAACCAGTGCGAAAAGCGTTTTTCCCTTTTGAACGCTGTTGAGGAAATAGAACAGGGATAGCGGCAGCAGCCCAATGCACATGCTAATCAGAATCTTCTCGCAAATAATGGGCGGGAAAACATACATTAACAGTGCCAGAAACGCATGGGAAGTCCAGTTTGGGAAAAGCGTCGGCCTCAGTTCGTAGACTTCCCGTAGTCTGTAGTTTTCGTGTTTGTGATACTCCTTCAATACATAGGAGTTATATATATGACTTGCTCCATCCTGTGTGGGAAAATACGTGAAGATCCAGACCGGCAGAAGATGTATAACCAGCAACGAAATAATGATGATTTTCCCGACGGAAACATCACTAGCGAATTCATGTTTCGTCATCTAGGTATTCCTCTTGAAAGCAGCAAAGACAGCGGTTTCTGCGACGGCGAGGTTAGAGACAAATCCAGTCTATGGCAGGGGGGAGCCAAAGAGAAATAGCAGCAGGGGCCGCTATGATACCATTTCTATAAAATGCTTGTGCGTTGAATGCGTGAATCAGGTAAAGAAACTGGCGAGGAGCGGAACAACAAGACTTGCCTCCACACAATGTCAGCGGGGCAAGATTACCCGCCTACGGCGTAAGCGAACGATATAGCAATGCATCAAATGCACTATTATTCAAGCGAAATGGTAGTACTTGACTTCCTCGCTTGGCGGAAATCATTCTCAGTAGATGCTCTTCATCTGCCAGAGGTCGAGCGACAGAAGCTCTGCGTCCTTGCCCTGCGCACTCAGAGAGACGCCGGTGCTGTCCGGTCGGCCGGGGTAGACCCGCATAGCCACGCATTGGCGACCGTTGACGAACACTTCGATGACGCTGCGGTCAATGAATACGTGCAGATTGAGTGTCTCCTCCGGTCCAATGACAACAGGGGCAGTCTCCGGTGCGCGGCTAAGGGCATCGAGCAGGATGGACGAGCGTGACGAGTCGATGCTTATGAGGCCGTCGCGAGAATCCGGTTGCCGCACCGGGTGCTTGAATCCTCGATCACGGTAGAAAACGACTCGCGTGTGCTCCTGCCGGTCCGGCGATCGAAGCACGTTAAGCTCCACCATCGGTGCTCCCCGGGTGTCGATCTCCAAATCGAGTTCGATAGTGTTGCCTTCGATGCCGTCAAGCACTGTTTCGCAATTGGCAGGGATTGGTCGACGACCGACACTCTTGTACGCTCCCCGGAGCGAGGCGATGTCGCCGGCGGGATCGATACCGAGTTCGTTTTCGCCGATCAGCGTCAGCCTCCGCGGCAGGCTCATGAGTTGACCCCACCCCTTTTTCGGCAGACCGGGATTCATGTTCCAGATACAGATGACGCCGCCTTTGCCGTCGGGCGTGGCGGACGGTGCATGCAAACCCGAGGGATTTGCGGCGCCGAAGTTGAACTTGCCGTGGGCTGTTGGATGGAATTTTGCCCCTACCGCGTCGTAGTCGCCGAGGAGGTATTGCGGACCGCTCATGTGGCTGAAGATTAGCAGGATGTGCCGCTGGCCGGAACCGCTTCCGATGGGCCAGAAGTAGGGGCAGGCACCGTCGTCGCCATCCATTAAGCAACTCTGATCGTCGACAAACGGGTGTAGGTATTCCCAGTGCTTAAGGTCGTTGGAACGTAGCACCGAGTCCATCGGATTCCAGGCGTCGCGTCCGTTGGACAGGGCGTAGTAGGTGCCGCCCTCCCGCCAAATGCAGGGATCGTGTACGCGGTATGGCAAAGCTGATCCGTCCGCCGCCATCAGCGGCACAACAGGTCCGCCCGTCAGTTTTTCCCAGTTGAGCAGAAGCGGATCGCTCGACGTGGCGACCATCAAGCCCTGTAGGACACCGAAATACATGGCGATGACCCGATCCTCTTCGACCAGCGTGGTGCCTGAGAAGCAATTTCGCTCTGGACTCGGGTGAATAGCGTACGGAAGGTCGCGCCAGTGCATCAGATCTGCACTCACCGCATGTCCCCAGTGTGTACGACCGCCGCCGTCCGGTGGATAGCCCTGATAAAAGAGGTGCCAGTTTCCCTGCCAGTAGCAGAGGCCGTTGGAGTCGTTGTGATTCCCTTCGGGACTCACGAAGTGGTAGGTTGGCCGGTGAGGATCATTGCTCAGAGCGGTGCGCGACTCGCGCATACGCTCCAGCATGGGGTTCGCGGCTAACTCCTTCTCCTGCGTTTCGAGCGTGTCGCCGAAGCTGAACTTCGGTGTATCCGTAGGCGGAAAGTATTTCGGTGGCAGGTTGTTTATCGTCATGCGGTTTTCACCATTCCTTAAACCATCTGTTGCATGTACGCGGCGTCGCGTACGAAGTTGAATGCCAGCACGATTTCGACGACAGATTTCGAAGAAATCAGGAGCTAGGGTGGAGCACCACGGTTTTGAACTTCTACGCCTGATAGAGAATCACGCGCCAACTCAACGCATGTGTCATTCGCCCTAGGAAAATTATTGCTGCCTACCTTGGCAATACATGAAGGCTATTTTACCCGTTTGTCACTTCCCACATAATGACAATCTGCCGGTTCAAAGGATTTTCGGTTTTTGTCCCCTCGCTGCCCCGAGTTTAGCGTCTATAGTCATTCATATTTACACATTGAGGATTGACACGACAACAAAGGGTGATTACCGTAGGCAGGGCATCTTGCCCTGCCACGCCTAGGAAGTCGCTATAGGGATCACTACGCACTCACTACCTGTACGCTTGATCGCTTCTACCGCACGTCTATCGTAACAATCTCCAATCATCAAATCGAGTTACATACTGTCCATTTATGTGTGAATTTGAACACATCCGGAGAATACTGCTGTGTTTATTCTTGGAAACTGAACGAGAAGATTTTTGATTCTCGAAGTTCGAATTTCAACTTTATCTCCTGTCTTTTTAGGCTCCCCATTGAAAACCCGTCTTTCCACTCTATTTTCGCGTCTGATACGGTGGCGGTTACCAACTCCCCTTCAGCCATTTGTTTGTTGTCATTGTCCAGGAGCGTCACCTTGACAAACCCGGACGGTGCGACATCGGCACTGATGCAGAGCGAATTCCCGACAACCGACACAGTTTTGGTCGTAAGGTGGCCAGTGCTATTGCTTCCCCCGGCGATCTGTTCGTAACCGGCAAAGCCGTCGGGCCGAAACCGAGCCAGGGCAAAGTAGCCGTTGCGCCAGCCCATAAACCTACCGTCGTTCGCACCGTAGTAAAGGAGAATCTCGTCTTCCATCACAATCGGCGTGGAGGCAAAGATGCAGCCCCAGTCATAGTCGCCCATTGCCGGCCCGTTGGGAATCAGCGGCTTGCCCGGCTGGATTCGATGCCATTGTTTGCTATCCGGGCTCCATGCCAATTCGCACCATTGCCGGCTCGTTTCGATGTCAAAGAGCCCTACCATGCCGAGGTAGACACCGGCGTGGGGGAGTACAATCAGATCATGGATCTGCATGCGCGGGTCAAGCCCCTCCATAATTGGCTCTGTTTTTGACCATTTCAGGAAGTCCTCCGACTCGCTCCTCACCGCCTGCCGATGCCCCTGGTATCCGTAGCGGCCCGTGGTTTTCGCCCCGCCCCAACTACGCGTGATAACCACATACTTCCCAAGATCTTCGTCCCACCAGACGCTCGGGTGCGTGTCGCCAATATCCATGGGCCCGACATCGCGCTTATGGCTCCAATGAATTCCATCCGGGGAGAACCAAACCGCGCTATTTTGCCTTTCCGGTTTAATTGCCTTGTAACGCCTTTGCGGATCGGTTTCATGCGAATCTTTCATAACCGCTAAGCGGTAGTGTTCTATGACAATGTTGTTCCCCTTGCTGCCATTGAAGTCAATCAATCCCAATTCAGGTTTTTCCCAATTTATCCCGTCCCGAGAAGTCGCATAGCACACGCCGGATCTACGCTTGCCCTCTGTCCAGTTGACCCATGCCCGTTCTTCGGAAGGTATGCCCTCACCCGGAACATCTCCTTTAGAATCGGACCTGGTGAATATGCTATACCAGCACTTGTAAATCTCCTCCTCTCGGTCATAAATGACGCTGCAGTAGGGATTGTCGAAGCGGGGTTCCCACGGCTTGTCTTCCTTGAAGAGCGGATTGTTCCTGTCTTTACGCGCGGCACCAACAGTCAGCTCTACGTTGTTTTTCTCTTCGATGATTCGCGAATCAAGAACGAGGTGACTGTCACGCGCTATGGTATTGTCACTTGCTGCACCGGCCACGGTCCTTCCTTCCATCGGGGTGTATTGCCTCCTGGTTGTTGCACAAAACATCATTGTCTCGGATTCATGCTCAATCTTCTCACCGACTCGCAACTACAGGTCTGTCACCTATCACCTCGGTTGCTCTGCTCGGTATTGATAGACTTGCAGGTTTACCGTGGAATGGATTAGCTCGTAATCCGTGTCCAGACGATCTGTGATTTCCTGCACGTCCAAGCCGTGAGTTCGCATAATATCATCACCGCAGGCGAAAGGATCCGATTTATCCAGTTTCCATGCCACGATGTAATCAATCACTCCTGAATGTTCGATTCTCCAATCGAAAGGGAAGTAGTTGAATTTGCATTCATAATTGCTCAGACTAATACTGCCATTATTGACGCCATAATAGTTGATGGCATGGGCAAACGGTTCCACAAATTCAATGTGGGTAAATGGCGGCGAATCCTTGACGTTGGGAGAGGCATCTGAGGCGATTCCCAAGACCACTTTGTTCTTTTCAATCAACTCTATGCCTGATGTATACTCTTTCGTAATTTTGTCCAAAGGATAATAGTAGCGGTAGCTTATGGAAAGATGGATAATAGAAAGAAAAACCATGATAATGATGATCCCGCGCTTGATGTATTTATGGAAATCTTGACTGAGAAACGGCAATAGCATCGGGAATATAAATAGGTTCACCCGGTCGTTAATCCAACCGCCACTCGCCATCCCCCCGGGCATAATGAAATAGAGAACAGTGAAAACGCCGAAAATCAGCAGGAACTGGTTTTCCTGGCTTAAGATTCTTTTTTGGCGGACTCTTTTATATAAAGTGACCCCGAATAACAGCCCCAACATGATTGCCATTAGGCGGGTGGGAATTAGGTGAGAATCAGTAAAAGACATCAACGACTTGGTGCTGAGAAAATAATCCCATGTTTTCCAGTCGCTGAAACGCTCCCATCTCAGTTCCAAATCTTTATTATCTGCACCGACGTTAGTGAGTAGATAATTTGCCATGATGAAGTATAGCGGGAGCATACAAACCAAGAGTGCCATGACCCGTTTTGGCTTGCGATAAAACGATGTAATAGTCAGGAGAGTTAGCGAAAAAAGGAGAAGGAGAAAAGAAAGGATGTGGCTGAAGTAAATTAGAATGCACAACAGGTTGAGAATGGCTATCTTATCCGCACCCAAATCTTCCTTGTGCTTTATGAAATAGCCCAATGCGAAGAAGAAAAGTGGCACGGAAAGGGAAAAACTGTAGAACCCCATGTGGAGCAGGTAGTGATCGCTGAACAGAAATCCCACAAAACCGTATAAATTTTTCCCCTGGTGTATCGCGCCAAGAAAATAGAAGAGTGACAATGGGAACAAGCCGATGATAGCGCTCAAAAGGATTTTTTCCGCTATTAGAGGAGGGAAAATCTTCATCAGCAGCGCCATGCAGATGTGTGCGAGCCAGTTGGGGAACAGCGTAAGATTAAGTTTGTAATATTCCCGCAAGCGAGTTGAATCCTCATCATGGAATACACTCAACACATACGAATTATAGACGTGGGCTGGCCCGTCCTGGGTTGGGAAGTACTTAAATACCCACAGCGGCGAGATATGCAGGATGATGAGCAAAAAGATGAGAACTCTTTTTCTTCGCACCGAGAGGTCTGTCTCCTTCCAACGTTCAGGAAGGGAACGCAGACTTGATAATGCTGATTCTAGCATTTGCGCATATCCTCATACCATTTCTTTAGAAGCGATGAGTGTTGACTGTGTGGATTAAGTAAAAACCAGTGTAGAATAAATCCGATTCTCCGTGCAACGTCGGCGAAGCAAAATGCCGAGCCTACGGGTCCGATGTTGTACGGCTTTCCGTACAATCCAACCGTTGTGTTTTTGAACTAAGTCGAGTGCATAGCTGGCAAATAATGTGAATTGAAGTCGCGATTCGGAGATCACTCCTACCGGGTGCGACACCGCGTAAGTCCTAAGAACAGTGATTCACTCTAATCACTATATTCAATCGAAATAGTATGAGTCCACTGGAAGGCAAGGCTATCGATGCACCACGAATATGCTGTAGCCGTAGGGCGGGAGCGGCAACTCCAGCGTTTTCTCCACCTTCTGGTGTTTCCCGCTGAAGATATCAACCAACTCCGTCCCCCAATCGAGACAAACCTCTATCACCGCATCTTCGCTCTGGAAGTTGAGCACGACGAGCAGCATCTCATTTTCTGTAGTTGATGCGCGGAGGAATGCGTAGTATCGACTATCGTTGTTCGTAGGCAACCGGCGTCTGGAACCCGCGGCGCATAGCGCCCGGTACTTCTGCCTTGCCTTCATAATCTCTTTGTGCTGCGATAAGAACCGGTGCGACCACATAGGCTCGAAGATACGGTCGCTGGCTACGAACAACTCACCGACTGTCGCCAGTGCCACCACTTCAAGCAGCATCTGTGCCGGAGAGAGGTTTCCCGTCGTTTCTCCCATCACCCGCAACGCGGGACCACCCCCATCACCCGAGCCCCATGATCCCATCACCCTAGCCCATGTTATTCCGCCGGCTTTGACAACGCGGTCCCGGTACAACCGCAGTTTAATCTCAATTCCTGTGGGGTTGCCGCTTTCCAAGGCTAACCTGATTGCCTGCCCCCAACGTCTACCAACCCGCGAATCGCGAATTCCGTAGTCCTGTACGCTGTCATAGTGTCCGTCGGTAATCCACGAGACCGGGTCGCTGCGGATTCCTGCTCCTTCGGGAAGCACAAACGAATTTGGATATTCGTGCACCACGTCGGTGATCGTGCTGTTGTTCACTTCCCAAGTACAGTTGGTGTATTCAGGCACGGCGTCAACCATAATGCCGTCTATCCCTGTATCCATCCAAAAGCGCACAACCCTCCTGCATTCCTCCTGCCACGACTCTTCGCCATAATTGAACTGCGGCAGATCCTTATCACCGGTCTTGCCGCGCCATCTGACCCAAAAGTATTTCCCTGCTCTCTCGCTGAATCGCCAACTACTTGAGTTTACTTCGACATCATTTAGGAAAAAAGGCACTTGACTTCGATCTAGTTCGGCAGAATTGGTGTCGCTCCAAACGAACCAGCGAGATTCCGGGCTGTCCACACCGGCTTTCACATCGTCACAAGCCTGCACAAAGGGAGAAAACTCCGCGGCGGCGTAGCCGAGGTTGAGAAAAGCGGTGACGGCAATGTCTCTGTCGTGACACGCCGTAACGAGTCCGTCAAAGTCATCCATGGTGCCAAGGGCAGGATCAACGCTATAGTAGTCGAGGACATCCAAGCCTGAGTATTGAATCCCGCCGTGGTACGGAATCCCCATGCAAATAGCGTTAAAGCCCCACTCTTTGACCTCGTTGATCAATCCAATCATCTCTTTGAGCGTTCTACCCTTGAACTTGGGACTTGTAAAATACATCATTGTGGCGTTTTCCCACCAACGAGGTTCCACACTCATTTTCGTACCGGCTCCTTTATGGGCGCCGAAACAGGCGCCGTCCGTGAATTTCCCAAAACGCCCGATGCTTGTAATTTATGGATTGGGAATTAGTAATCAGATGAAAAACTTTCGGATTCGGCGGGATTATCCGCGCCTGAAATCTTGGCAAGGAAGGAGGTATTTCAAGGAGGGGCGTTTTACCGGAAAGCAGGCGAAGAGGGGGCGATCAAAATCCTATGGCGGTTGCAATCCGGAACGTCATAGTTCTTGTCCCGGACGGAAGGCGAGAACAAGTCAGCGCGTTGTCTTTCCTTTCTTGAGAGGCAATCAATCCCTTTTGATGCTACCCCAAGTTATGGCGAGTTTATCGGTGGGTTCAACAGCGAGCAAGTGCATTTCTTCAGTAACCCAGTTATTGATGAATTCTGAACACACGGCTCCCCTGTCACCCATATCCTCTGTTTTTGACTGACTGATGATGGCTAGGTAACCCTTTGTCTTCGTGTTGTGAAGAACTACGGGGTCAACAAAGTTTCCCCTCTCTGCGAATATCTCGGCAGCTTCCCAGGGTGCTACAAGGGCATTCAGATTAACAGGTCTGTTGGAAAGATACTTGTCCCCAAGACTCGGCATGAACTTCTTGCCTGCAGCCGTCGCCTTCATTAAGGTGGCCTCTCGCCCGACGATAATGTTCTCCGCAAGGTCCAGAATGTTTGCGGCGCCGGCATCCATGTTTCTTTCTTTTTCCCCGTTCTCGTGGGTTGCCCAGGCAAACCAGTCGGCGACGTTGATAAACATGTTGCCGTCGTCGAGCCATTTTTCGGCGCGGGAGCCGTCCGGCTTCTTGTTGAAGGTAGGATATAAGGCGCTCGGTATCTGTCCGTTCAGCCAGATGATGTCAAGGTGCCCATCACCCGTGTTCGCATCCACCCATCGTCCAAATTGATTAAGATCGCCGTCATCAAACTTTTGGATATCGTTGAACAATCCTCCGGTATTCTTGATAATCTTCTCAACGTCATCGGCCATCGATTTATCATCATACGAGCCCGGTTGAAACGCTCCGACGTAGAACGCAATGTCGGCGGCAATAGCGATGGTACCGAATGCAAATGCAAATATAAGGATGACTGCCGACAATAGTATTTTCATTTTATCTCACCGTCCTGATTCGACTGTGTCGAAACTCTGTTGAAACCAGAACTAAGCCGACGTTAGCGAATGAATTAAGCACAATTGGGGATTAACACCAAAAACCGGATCGCATTGCCCACAAGGCATCTGCAGCAATCCCGGATTCGGTCCTCCACAATTATGCTTAATTCCTCGCCAGTATATGGTTAACTCAATTTTGGCGAATAGTTTGACAAAGTAATACTAACTTTTGGCGTTCAATACCTTGCCTTTATCCCGCCCCAGGTTGCGGAGAGTTTATCAGCAGGGTCAACGGAAGTGGTAAGTCCTCCTCCAAATACCCAGTTATTGATGAACTCCGAACACATGGCTCCTCTGTCGCCCGCGTTAGCTATTTTGGATTGACTTATGATAGCTAAGCAGCCATTTGTCTCCGTGTTGCAAGCAACTACGGGATCAGCCAGAGCCCCCGCCGGTAGAACCATATCCTGTACATCGCCTACGTCGGCAACGCCTTCACTCGCACTCTCGGCGAATATTTCGGAAACTTCCCAAGGAGGTGTAAAGGCTTCAAGATAGACAGGTCTGTTGGACAGGAGATTATCGTCAAGACTCGGCATATACTCCCTACCTGCAGCCGTCCTCGACATCACGGTGTCAGCTGCCCCTAGGATAATCGTGTGGTCCTGGTCTAGAATGAAGCCTGCGGCGACGTGGGTGTTTCTTTCTTTTTCCCCGTTTTCGTGGGTTGCCCAAGCGAACCAGTCGGCGACGTTGATGAAAATGTTTCCGTCGTCGAGCCATCTCTCGGCGACCGAGCCATCCTCCTGCTCGTTAAAGGTCGGATACAGGCTACTCGGTATCTGTCCGTTGAGCCAGATAATGTCGAGATCGGCATCACCGATATTTGCCTCTGCCCATGCCCCAAGTCCATCAATATCCGTATCATCAAACGACTGGACATCGTTGAACATTCCTGCAGTTTCCTGCATCATCGTTTCAACGTCGAAAGCCATTGTTTCGTCGTCATACGAGCCCCCCTGAAACTCCCCGACGTAGAAGGCTATATCGGAAGCAATAGCCATCGTGCCAAATGCGAAGACAAAAATAACCGTCATAATAAGGCAAGTAAAAGCCTTTTTGGTGTACATTACTGTTTTCCTCCTATATCTTCAGAACTTTCTCAGAAAATCCGGAAAGCGTAGTTGAGTTGAGTATTGCAGTGAATCTGCTCTACTCTTTTGTCAGTTTCGTAGCTAACTGTTGGCACAGTGTATTATGAACGCAAATATCTGTCAACAAAAAAAACGCTCTGTTTACCCATAAACGTACACCTAAAATTCTTCAACCCCATTCCCCACGCGAGTTTTCTCAAAAACACATTTCACGATCAAGGGTTGGGCGCGCTGTTTTGAACGAATTTGCGCCAATCCAAGACGTTAAACCCACTGGCTCCCCCACTGAGTTCACTATCTACGTTATGTTAACCCAAGGCTTGGCAGTCGGAGAAGGCACCATCATAGCGGATCGTCACGGAATGGGTAAAAGCACAATTTTATTAAGCCGTTTCCGGAGGCCAGTTGGAACGAGGCTTGACTATCTGCCGTTGTGTCGGAGTCAGGCGCTCCCATAGTTCACCCGAAACTTCATAATTGTGCCTAAAATTACCCCACGAGGGACCATATCGGTACACCACCGTGCGGCGATGACCGGGGTTGCTGCGCTTCAGCGATCCGTGGCAGATTGAGTCAACGAAGAGCAGCACGTCCCCGGCGTTCATATGAATCTCCACCGCTCCCTCCGGAACCTCCCCGGCTCGCTCTCCCCGCATTTTGTAGGTTTCTATTTCAGGATGAGCGAAGTGGGACTTATGCGATCCCGGCATGAGAAGTGTTCCGCCATCGCCGGGACCGATGTCCGCTAGCGCCATGAGAACATTGACCTGCCCACAATGAAATTTTCCGTTCAAGACGCGAAACTGATTTCGTATGAGACCAATGTGTCCACCGGAGTGCATTCCGATCGCCTCGCCCGGCGCTCTCAAATTGGCGAAGTTTTCGTCGATGAATAGCGGTCCGTGATTCCAATCGAACGTGCCTTCGCCCCCGATGAAACACGTAACCTTCTCAATCCACGACGGATGGTCAATCAGGCGTTCAAAAGGCTCTCCGGCTTCATAAACTTGCTGAAGGTTCAGCCCGTCGTTATCCCGGTACGAATGCGCATGTACGTTGCCCCACCACTCCCCAGGGATTAGCGGTGGCGCCGAATCCAAAACCGCGTTCATGTCGGCTACCTCTTGAGCTGAAAGTGCCCCTTCCAGAAACAGATACCCGCGGAGGTCAAAGAAGAAAATGTCGTGATCGGTTACGATGGTGTCGCTCCTTAGCTTTGTAACGGTTTGGGTGTGGAAGATGTGAAACTTCTAGCGGTAGTCATTCCTGTGCCCAATATAAAACATGGGTTGCAGAAAGGCAACCTAAAACCGCTGACCAAAGGGGGAAGGGAAGATTTTACCAGAATATAAAGGGGTGTGACCATTACGATCTGTCTATGGCTAATGCCGCGCTCGCCTATAATGGATTGTCCTTCAGTAATCAAGTATCCGATGATCCCTCTAATGAGGTATTCCGAACTGATGCATTCGTCTATGAAGTGCCTCACGTGCTTCTAAGAAGGGACGTTCGAGGTAGGCAGCATGGTCTTCCTCTCCATGGTGATGTGTAATCGTGCCCTCCCTGTATAAGGGTGCCGTATTGCGGATATACGTCAGACACCCGTCAATGAGCGTCAGCATGTATCGCGCTGCGGTTTCGTCGAACATCCACCATTCGCCGCCGCAAGCGATATAAATCGGGGAGGTGTGCGCGAACATGCCGCGTCTCCAGCCATCATGGTGGGGAATACTGGTGTAATTTGGTCCGCCGCATCTCGCTGCAAGCCAGGAATGTCCGTCCACTCTTACTTTCGCCCTCAACGTCAGCCGCCGCGATCCGTTCTCTTCCTCCGATGATGCCACAACCCGTCCGCCTTGAACGATTTCGAGCGTGTGAATGGGAAAGATGCTTTCCGCCCACGCCTCAACCTCCACCGTTCCTTTGCCCGATAGCTGTATAGTATCACCGATCGAATGCCCCTCGACCGAGAGATAGATGATGGGACCGCCACTCAAAAACGTGCGCCCGCGCGACACATTGTTGCACCAGTTATCGTACGTGAACTCCTCTGACTCGGGAATGTGGGTGTACGTGCGATAAATCCCGACAGGCACGTCGCTGGTCATCTTGTCGGTGCCGCCCACCAGTGGAAGGCGATAGCCGCAGTTGAGATAGCGGTAATACTCCAAGTGGTTAAACGGTGCGTGTTCCAACATTTCGACGGCGTCTGCTCGACCCGTGGCAACGAGAGCGGCAGGCTCCCCGTTCGGATTGGGAAAGTGAGGAATGACGACCGTGCCGCCCTGCGCATGGCACTGGTCAGCCCAATCACTCATGGTGACTTCTAACGTTCCACCCGCCTCGGCTTCGCCCGATCCACCGCTGCACCACGGCATCACGGGCTTTTTCAGTCCCCACAAAATCAGATGTCCCAAAACATGTTGCCGGTTCTCCTGTGTGATGTAGACAATGTTGTTCCCATCTTGGAGAACGCTGGGTTTACCTGTAAACTCCTCCTTGTTGGAAAACAGGCTGCCCCACTGCGATTGGAGCAGGTTCACGACATTGAGATCTTCCCCCTGTGACTCGGTGTGGCTTCCCTGCGCCGAGAGGAAATGCACGTGCGAATCGCCACTGAACCAACGCTGCTCGTTCATGTTGATCCAGCGTTTTAGGCGTAAAGTGAGTTCCCGTTGCCCCGGTTGAATATTGACGCGCGCCCGCAACGGTTCATACTCAAATCCTCGCGCGACATCCACGATGACTTCACCGCGTGGCAACCATCCTTGGCACGTACCGTCAATATAGGCGTAGGTGACTTGACCCATGCTCAAATCGCCGCCCACATCCATGTGCCAATTCCCGAGGTTGGAGTTAACCTGATTATGGTGGCCATGGGGTTGGTAGGGAATGCCTTCGGGAGAACGAAAGTGAACGCGGCATGGCACGGGTTTGTCAGTATCGTCATCAATCACGGTGACATGAACCCAATTGCGTCCCCGGTCGGTCAGTTCCACGCGCACCCGCCGAGTTTCGACGACGCCTTTTTCCTCTACATCGCCCCATCTAACCGCTCCGAGTTCCTCTGTTCCCTGCTTGACAGTTACCGTTGCTGACGGAAGTGCCGATATTTCCGTGTAGGCTGGGCTAGATTTTGAATTGGACGGTTCGCCCCATCCCCGAAAACTGTCGTTAATGAACGCCTCCGTTGAGGCGTCCGGCAGCGGGTGCGTGTATCTCGCCAAGCCACGGTCTACATCCACGTCAAGGTCGAACGGTTTCTCCGCATCCTCGGATCGAGTCAAAATGATTCGTGTCTCGCGTTTCCCCTGTCGGACAAATGGATGCTCGTCCGCATTGCCGAGGGTAATTGCAGCTACAATAAACCGGGAATCGCTAGGTACGATTTCCAGCGTCTCGACCATGCGCTCCGGACTCGGGTTCTTCCATGCCCACATATGATAAGCGCGCGATCTACCACGCCTAGCCTCCTGTTGACGGGCACCGGCTTCACCCCAGGGTCCTTCATAACGTGGCATCATCCAATCTTGGACGTGCGACACCGCCCCAAATGGTCGGTTGTCACCAGCCAGGGCAATCTCGAACCTCTCCCGAATGGGAACGTGAAAACTCTCACCACCCTCATCTTCCGATGACAAGCGAAAAATATAATCTGCAACGTGTTCTCCAACTAGACCACCCTCCTCCAGTCTGGAATGGAGCAGACAGTGCGCTACAATCACATGGCGTGCAGGCTGGTTGATAGGAATCACCGTGCGTTCTTTCCCACCATTAAACAGGATGAAACATCTATTGGCATTCGCCGCCGCCGAGCCGACCAAAAATGGTAAACCTCGGAATTCTTGCTCCCCAATCGGCACATCTGGGCGATTGTCCAATACTTCCAATCCTGCGTTACACAATGCGGACAAGTCAATCGGTTGATAGTCTCTCACTAGAGATATTACCTTCAGAGCGTTGCGACATCTTTGTGGAGGGCAGGTGGTGGGTAGCTACTGTTTATTTAGAAGCCAGATGATAAACTTCAATCTCATTCACTTCCGCTATTGACGGTGCAATGACCCGGAAGTATTCCATATAACGTCCGCCGACAGTCCGTCGAATGTGATCGACAATCATGTCATCGGGGTCGGCGATAGGTTTTGAAATCACCCGGTCATCAACTGTCCGAGTGACCTTAATGCGGATAATATCGGTCTCAAAATTAAGTCGATCGATTACGAATTTGGGCTGGGCGCGCTGGTCACCCACACCACGCCGTTGACGTACCGAATATGCGTTCTTCCAAGTTGGTTCTTGGGCTTTCGTGTCACGATAATCCACATCAAATCGAAACAGATTGTGATTGTGAATGATAATCCTTCGTACCGGTTTGATCGAATCAAATTTAATCGCAAATACACGTTCCTTGTTCCGTAACCTAGCGGTGGCAATCGTATCTCGTTTACCGTCATTCAGCGCAGGATGCGTTGCTTGAGTGCCAAACGAGGTAAGTGCGATGTTTTCGCTCCATTCGGTGGAAAGCACCGATGACCACATGCAGCCGGAAAGAGTTGTACAAGCTAGGAATAGGTAGCACAATTCAAGTTTTCTCGGCATCATTTCCTTCTCCTCACAGGCGACAATAGCGAGGTCTGAGTCGCCCAATCTGATCTTTGCTGAGTTACTGCGCGTTGATTGTTCTTGGTCTTTGCCTGAAGAGGGAATCGCAGAAGCTTCTTGATGCAGAAGATTCCCATTCCAAATCCGCCTATGTGCGCTAACCATGCCACGGGCGAACCGTGGTATGAAAGAGAAATGTTCACGACTTGAATGATTAGCCAAGGTAAGAGTACGACACTGGCGGGCAGCGAGCGGATGAAAATCAGACAGAGGCATCGAATACGCGATCTTCTACAGACAATAAAGTGCGCCCCCATCACTCCGGCAACAGCACCACTTGCCCCAATAAGCGGAATAGTGGAATCATAATGCACCATGACGTACAGAAGTGTTGCGGCGACACCCGAAAAAAGGTAGAGGATAAGAAACCTGAAATGTCCAATCCGGGCCTCCAAGTTTGGACCGAAAGCCGACAAATACAGCATGTTTCCAATGATGTGAATCAACCCGCCCTCCATGACTCGGGCGTCATGGAGAAAAAGCGAAGTAATCAAACTTGGATGAAGAAGATTGGGAAGTATAACTGGAAAGAACGGTATTGCGTCAATAACAGTGACAATATCCCGAGGCACCGCGCCGTGCCTCATCATAAAGGAAATATCGTCATAGTATAGGCAGAGTTGGTAAACGCAAACAGAGAGATTCACGAAGATAAGACATTGAACAACCCGTGGCTTCACGGATTGTTCGTCCGAGCGAAAACTACCCAATGGAATAAACAAAATTCATACCCTTAATAAATTGAAACGCAAGCGTTACTAGTAAGAAACAGGGCGATTCTTAGCCGTGTCATGTGCGTTTGCTTCAACATCCGCCGACACATCAAACCGATCGATAATTCCCATCACCAATTCGCGTATCGGCGCATTTTGGATCCCGAATACCTCTTCAGCCGTTCCTGGACCGGCGCCCACAAGCACAACATCACCTTCCCCTGCCCCGACATAATCGACGGCGATAGTGGACTTTCTAACAAGCTGAGACTCTAAGCTCAGCGGCTGCACTAGCAACAGCGTTCGATTCTCATATGCGGCATGTTTGATGACCGACACCACTTTCCCGACAACCTTGGCAATGTACAAGTTTACGCCTCCTCGCTATCGGGCATTCCCTCGACGCGGCTAACCGAATCGACAATCCCGACAATAGCCGCGTCGACGGGCATCTTGCGACCGGTTAACACACCGACCGCATCCCCGCCCGTAACCATATAGATCGTATCTCCACGGCCCGCTTGGCAATCAGTATCTGTCGCGACGAGCGGTTTCCCCGTGGACTCACCCTCGTCGTCAAGGGGCTGCACAACCAAGAGTCGAGTCCCAGTCAGGCTATCGTCCTTCCGGGTCGCCACAACCGTGCCGATGACCTTTCCGATGTCCATAGGTGTTCAGTGCCCTAAGTTAGATTATGTACATTTGTAGGGTGCGCAATGCGCACCAGCCTTTAAACCTAGATAATGGGGATCTCTCCCGCTTGTCCTCAATGCTCTCCGCTATGCTCCATAAATGTACAAAGTCAAATGAAGATAACCCTCAAAATCATATATAAGGTGAGGCAACGATGTCAAGCGGTAAAGCGGGCGATACGACGAGGTCTAGTGTCTAATCCCGTGCTCATCCATTTTGGCGTGCAGCGTGTTCCGGTTTATTCCCAAAATGTCTGCCGCTTTACTCCGATTCCAGCCGGTTTGCTTCAGAACAATCTCGAACAGCGGCTTCTCAAAAATAGCGCGAATTTGGGAATAAAGTTCACCCTCAGACTGGTCGGAGTCACGCTTTTGATTCACCCACTCGTTCAAAAGTATGCGAAATTGTCCCTCAAGAGTTGTGCCCTCCATAGCTGATGAGCGAACCTCCCCCTCTGCAAACGTCGGAAAATGCTCCGGAAGGAGCACACGGCCCGAGCACAACACCAGCGCCCGCTTAAGCGTATTCTCAAGTTCCCGGATATTTCCTGGCCAATCGTAAACCATAAGTCGCTTGAACGCCTCGGATGAAATCGTTGCTTTGGGCTGCGCGTATTCCTCTGCGAACCGAGTGATGAAGAAGTCTACCAAGTCATGAATATCCTCTTTGCGCTGTCGCAGAGGGGGTAGATTGATCGGAACAATATTGAGCCGATAATACAAATCCTCTCGAAAATTGCCCTCCTTGGTGGATTGTTCCAATTTCCGATTCGTGGCTGCAACGACGCGGACATCGACTTGACGTGTTTCATTCGACCCAACAGGTTCTACTTCCCTCTCCTGTAGAACGCGCAGCAGCTTCATCTGTACTTCAATTGGCAGTTCTCCAACCTCATCAAGGAAAATAGTGCCACGGTCAGCCTGTTCGAACTTCCCTTTACGCGCCACTTCCGCGCCGGTATAGGCGCCCCGTACATGCCCGAAAAGCGCGCTTTCCATCAAAGCCGGTGGAATTGCACTGCAGTCAACAACAACAAACTCGTTGTCCGCTCTACCGCTATTTTTGTGAATTGCCCGAGCCACCAATTCCTTTCCCGTTCCACTCTCTCCCATGATGAGGACGGTTTCGTTGTTAACCGCCGCGCGTCCAATTGTGAGGTACACTTCATGCATTGCCTGGCTTTCACCCACTAGTCGTGTCTCTTTCGAGTCGGCGTGCTGTTGTGGTTCGCCGTTCTCCTTTTCTGCTTTGGCATCTGCTATCGCAGTCGCCCTTGCCTCGTCCGCTGCATTTGCGGCGCGGGATACCCTAGACACGACATCGTTGTTATCGAACGGTTTGGTGAAATAATCGTAGGCGCGGCGCTTGGCAGCTTTAATCGCCGTTTCCGTGCTGCCGTGGGCAGTCATGACAATAATCGAAGCCGTGCCGTTTATTTTTTGGATATCTTCGATTAACTCTAATCCGTCCGCATCCGGCATGAAGATGTCGAGAAGGATAACATCTATCGGTTCCGCGTCGAGGCAGGCAAGAGCCTCGCTCCCGTTACGCGCCGTATGCACGCAATAGCCCTTCCTCTCTAGCGCTTTTGTAAGTACAAACCGGATGCTGTCGTCATCGTCGGCAATTAGTATTGAGTGTTCCATAGGTGTTTTGTGAGTGTAAATTAGTGGCACACAAACCAGCACCATTCAAAGGCTACATCTTGTCAATCTATGTCGGTAATGTAATGACAAACGCCGTTCCTTGAGGTTGGGTTACATCGACTTCGATTGCCCCTTCGTGCTCCTCGACAATCTGTTGACTGATCGATAGTCCCAGGCCGGTGCCCTTCTGCTTCGTTGTGTAGAAGGGATCGAACAGTTGCGAGGCGTACTGCGTAGAGATGCCCCGTCCGGTGTCTTGAATTCGGAGGTGAACCACTCCCTGCGCGGAATCGTAAGACGTTCGCACAGACAGAACGCCGCCGTTTTCCATTGATTCAATCGCATTGCGAAACAGGTTCAGGAAAACCTGGGTAAGCCCGTCGGCGTTGACCGGTACAGACGGGCACGTTTCATCGTGCTCGAAATCTACGCGAATACGGTTCTGTCTGAATTCTGGTTCGCAAATGGAAAGGCTGTCATCAATCAAGCTATGAATGCCGTGTGGTTCAAACGTAAGGGTATGCGGTTTGCCAAAAGCCAATAGCTGCTCAATCACACGGTTCAGTCGATCTACTTCGTTGATAATCACATTCGTGTATTCGTGAATCTCGCCATCCGACTCAAGTTTGTCATCAGTCATTTGAAGTAACTGAGTGGCGCCACGAATTCCGCCCAGCGGATTCCTGACTTCATGCGCAACCGTTGTAGCCAACTTTCCCAGCGTTACCAGTCTTTCCGACTGAACCAACGCATCTATCATTTGCTGAATCTTAACCCGTTGAGCCAAGACGGAGGCGATAATCGTGAGAAGCCGAACCTCATCTCCCGTGGCGAATCTATCGGACCCCTTGTCAATGGTGAGTGTTCCCACAACCTTTTCATCAACAATCAGCGGAATGCACCAGAATGCGATTCGATCCTTCGATTGAACGGACCGAGCCTTGGGGAGTTCCAGCCGTTTTAGCGGTTTACGACTATGAGGTACGCCAATCGCTTCCCCGGAGGACAATACGCTTTGCTGGATTTCGTCAATTTGGCTGTCGGTGCCGCGCTTGATTTCCGCCGAAGTAAGCCCCAGCATGGCTTCGGCGCATTTTACCAGTTTGCCATTCCTCTCTAGCCGCAGCGTACCGCGGTAAATGCCTAATCGACCTGCGAGAATCTTAATTACCCGCTGAAACAATTCATCCAGTTCTATATCGGCGCTAGCGGCTTCGCTGACCTCGAACAGCGTCGACTGGTCGCGGATACGTTTCTCAAGATCCGAGTTTGCCGCATTTATCCGACCAATCTGCCTCTCTGTTGTGAGGCGCTGCGCATTAAGCAGCCTGATTGTTCGCACGATGAAATATGCGATAAAGGGGTACAATGTCGCCACTGCCGCCGAAGCGACAACCCAATGTGTCTGCTGATTGATATGGCGAAGCACAAACAACCAGTTTGCTGTTGTCGTGAGTGTCAGCAGGATTCGCTGTCCAAGGCGCGCATCGTATCTGGCGGCAAGAATCATTACGACGTAGTAGAGATGTGAAGCGACATCGTAATATTGAGGGATGCGTGATCCGTAAATAAAGAAGTTGATGAATATGACGACGCATGACAGCAGAAAGGTTCTCATTTACTCCGCAAAAAATTGTCGAGCATCTTTAACCCTACTCGACCACTTTTCTCCAGATGAAACTGGGTTGCGATGAGGCTTTGGCGCGCTACCACACTACAAAATTCGACGCCGTAGGTTGTTTTGCCGATGACGGCGGTGGGTTGTGCCGGAATGGGATAGTATGAATTTACGAAGTAGAAGTGTGCGGGATTGGGAATCCCCTCGAAAACCGGGTGCGATTCTGTTTGATGGACCTCGTTCCAACCAATCTGGGGTACCTTTAGCTGCGGTGTGGCTTCAAATTTGTCAACAACCCCCGGCAATATTCCGAGACACTCCGTGTCCCCTTCCTCGCTGTAATCAAACAGGATTTGGATGCCGATACATATCCCAAGCATCGGTTTGCCCGTCTTGTAGCACGACTTCAACACATCCGCAAGTCCGCGCGCATTGAGGTTGTCCATTGTTGCGCGTGCGGCGCCGACGCCCGGGAAAATCACCTTCTCGGATGACAAAATGCAATCCGCATCGGCGGTGATTTCGCCGTCATAGCCCAAATAGGTGACCGCGCGTTCAACACTTGTTAGGTTGCCTGCGCCATAGTCTATAATTGCAATCATTGAGCTTTATGTTGATAAGAGATTGGTTTGGAAGATTTCGCAATCAAGTTGCGAGACAACTACTGATGTGACTCAAATAGTCCTATCTGTTTCGTTGCTGACAAATCGGATAATATAGTTTTTCGTTGACCGCAAATTGCTTCAAAGCCCTCAGTGCACGCATAGTCCTTGAGAAAGCGTGAAACATCATCGGCCTTTCTTTCCTCGGTAAGCCGATCGCGGATGATTTTGACGTTGCAGGGGTCAAGTTCAATTCCAATAGACTTCCGATTGAGTTGACTGGCGACGACCAATGTTGTTCCCGAACCGGCAAACGGATCAAGAACGACATCCCCAGGATTTGTCGAGGAAAGGATAATACGTATCAAGAGTTGAATAGGCGATTGTTGTTTGTGCGCACGGTTTCCTTCCGTATCGTATAAGGCCTCATCGCCCGCAAAATAGCCGGAGGTCATCTCACGAATGTCATCCCACACGTCAGTCACAAACATGCCATTTTCTCGTTGATACTTGTAGCCGGCGGGGAGCGGCGGGTCAATCCGCAGGCGGTTGAATAGTCTCGGGCTTTTTCCTTTTGTCCCAAACGCGATAATTTGGTAATGCTTGCCATAACGCTTAATGGCGGGAACGGCGGAGGTCTTCTTTTTCCAGACTATCAGATTTTGAGAGGTCCAACCTGACTCGCGCAAACACCGGAGAACGAATTCACTGTTTTTCTCGCGCTGCATGAAGTAGATTGCGCCGCAATTGGATGTTGACGCATGAACCTCCTTACACACATCCCGCATCCATCCCCAATACTCCTCATCGGGCAAGTTGTCATTCCACGCATTATACTCCTTGTCTTGATTAAACGGCGGATCAAGAAATGTAAGGTCTATAGGTTCGATATTGCTGTGTTGTCGAAGCAACGACAAGCAATCGCCGTGACGCAAGATTGTCTTCATTATGCGCTCTGGTCAGTGAGATACTCACCGTTTATGGAAACTCGAAAACCATTGGACTTCGCTTCATTTCGTAGATTCACGTGGGCGTGTTGACATTTATATGAGGCGCGTCCATAATTCGCCGATAAGTTCCTATCGTAGGGGCGAGGTTCAAGCGACTGAATAGGGAGCGCGATAGAGATTCTGCCTCGCCCAGCGGATTGGGAAACCAAACCCCTACCGAATTCGATCTAATGTAGGGGTAGCCCTTGTGGTTGCCGAACATGCTGCCTCAAGGAAATCAAAATTGGCTCAATTTTCAAATGTGAACAGAACCTAGCATGTTTTTCTGCCGACTACTTTGAGAATCCAGATTCAAACCGGGGCTGTCGTCAACTTCGCAACTGGCACAGGGTGGTGGTCTTTCTCGCCAATTCTCAAATTTTCCAAGTTAGTGGATAGTATCATCCGATGGTGGGGGCGGGAAATTAATGGAGAAATGATTTTCGGTATCTTCTGTATAGACATGTAGCAGGCGTGCCCAGCTATGTTGATGCGCCAGTTCAATTGTCACCGCGCGTAATTCGTTGATGGGTGTAACGACTTTTGCCCCAAAGCCGTGGAGTTGTTCGCCGGGGTGCAAGTCTACTTCCGGCACACGGATCGTTTCAGATATTTTGCCTCCGTAATTTGCATTCTACTTTCTGCTTTTTGCTAAGTTTGCACAAACGAGTTCTTTATCGTTCCGAGCGAAGACGTGTTTATAGGCAAACGCAGGGTGTGCCCATGTAACACCGCCTCTTTGGTTGAATTGGTCGCGTGTCGGTTCAATCAATTTGGCACGACTGATAATATTCAGCCCTTCCGGAGAGAGTTCCGTGATAAGAAGTTCACCGTGTTCGTTAAACATCCAGACTCTGTTATCTGCTGAAACCGGATGTCTGACGAAATGGATAGTGCTGCAACGCGCCTTCCGCACGGCGGAGAGGTCTTCCCAAATCCGATCCCCGTTTCCCGCGTCTATACAGCGGAGTTCACCGTAACTGTCCACACCGTAAATGTAATCGCCTATTCGAACGGGTGTTGACATAGCAGGCTGAATGGCATCGGTGTTCAGTTCATCTTTTCCCGTGCGATACCAACCGAGTTCTACTTCTAACGCATCTGGTGACAACTTCAGGAGAAGAGCGCCTCGCCAAAAATTTGCAACGAACAACTCATTCCGATAGAAAGTAGGGGTAGCAATAACGGCCATAACACCTTCCTCCGCGAACGTATACAACCAGTGTAATGTGCCTGTTTGTGGACCAAGTGCTACAACATTAGTCCTCGTCCAGCATACAAGGACGCGTTCACCCGCTTGCGAAATAACAATCGGTGCGGAATAAGAGGCATTATCGCCCAACGCTTTCCATTTTTCCTCGCCGGTCTTTCGGTCAAATGCTACGATACACGCGTTCGGCTCACCGCCGATTTGGACGATGAGATGGTCGCCTTCAACGATAGGCGCGCTCGCGATGCCCCAGGTAGGCATATTGATGTTATATTCGGCATTGAGATCTCTTTTCCATACGATCTCACCCGTGGCAGCATCGAAACAGTGCAGATGTCCCATCGCACCTAATGCATAGGCGAGTCCGTCCTGTACAGTTACAGTCGCACGGGGTCCCGCTGTATACTCAATCTTGTATACGCAATCGTAGGTATAGGACCAGATAGATTCACCAGTCTCCCAATCGAAACAGTGAACACGCTCGGTCTGTTTCGGCTTTGTCACCCGATCGGTAACATAGACACGCTCCTCAGCAACACTCGGTCCGCTATACCCGCTTCCGATAGGCACACGCCAGCGGATTGGAATTTCTGGCCCCTCGAACTTTTCAATAATGCCGGTTTCGTTCCAAACGCCTTCGCGATTTTCACCGCGCCATTGAGGCCACTCGTCGGCATTCACACGATGTGCCTGCATCAGCACTACGGCAATAAGTACCAAGAATAGATCTGTAAGTTGCTTCATAGATTCGGCTCTTCACAGTCAAGGGTGGAAAATTATATTAACTTAGTGGTTTAATTTCTAAAAACAGATGATTAGTGTTGGGTGCCGATGCGGTTAGAAAGGGATCTCTTTCGCGTTCCCTGTTCGGTCACTTGATCGCACCTACCGTCGTGGTAGAATGGATTCTTGCGACGGTCTCGTCAGCATCAATTACTTAGCGAATGAACCAATTAGACGGTCGAGTGCTAAAATCCGCCTAATAAGGATCTCTATCGGATCTCTATCGCCTTGAGATTTTCTATCAGGATTAGCTATCGCCCGCGCTATCCGCTTGGCTGATCGCACCGTACAAGGGTGCCGCTGAAATCCTTGGTTTTTAGGTGAATTTTGCTAGAAAAATGAATTTTCATACAAACTCTAAACACCAAGGCAAAGTCAAATAGGAAATTGAAACCTGCCACCAATCTCTCGTCATGAAGAAACATTCAGTCTACGCCATCAATCTGCCGATACAGATTCGCCATCTCAATCGCGGTGACCGCTGCCTCCGCGCCCTTGTTTCCCGATTTTGTCCCGGCACGCTCGATCGCCTGTTCAATGGTATCCGTGGTAATCACGCCGTAGATGATAGGCACTCCCGTATTCAAACTAACCTGAGCAATTCCCTTCGCGCTCTCATTGGCGACGTAGTCGAAATGCGGCGTCGCGCCACGAATGACCGCGCCGATGCACACAATCGCATCAAATTTGCCCTGTTCGGCAATCCGTTTGGCGGTGGCTGGAATCTCGAAAGCTCCCGGCGTCCAAAACACGTCGACATCCTCAAGGGGCACACCGTGCCGCTTCAGCGAATCCAAGGCGCCGTCAAGTAATTTGGTGGTTATAAAACCGTTAAACCGGCTTGCGACGATTCCGATTTTGAGATTGGTACCGATGAGGTTTCCTTCGTAAATAGTAGGCATTCTGTTCTTATGTCAATCGTATGTCCTAGGATCGAGTCTCTGTGGTTTCATCACTTTGACTCGTAGAAGTCGAATCCTCCGGCTCCAGCACCGGATGCAGCAACAGATGTCCAAGCTTCGATCGCTTAACCGCAAGGTAATTCCGATTAAACTCGTGCGGCACGGTCTGCAAGGGAACTTGTTCCACAATCTCAAGACCATGCCCCGCCAGACCTGTGACCTTCTGCGGGTTGTTCGTCATCAAACGCATTTTGCGAACCCCCAAGTCCACCAAAATCTGAGCGCCGATGCCGTAGTCCCTCAGATCCGGCGGGAAGCCGAGACGCTCGTTTGCTTCAACCGTATCCAAGCCTTCACTGTCCTGCAGGTTGTACGCGCGAATTTTGTTCCGCAGCCCCATGCCGCGCCCCTCCTGACGCATGTAGAGCAGCACGCCTCGCCCCTCCTTTTCAATCATCCCCTCCGCCAACTGCAACTGTTCGCCGCAGTCGCAGCGAAGAGAGCCGAATACGTCGCCGGTTAAACACTGGGAATGTACACGCACCAACACCGGCTCCCCATCCGAAAAATCGCCTTTCACAAGTGCAATGTGTGTTTTTTCGTCATCCGTACTCTCGTAGGCATAAAGCTTAAATTCACCGTGATCCGTTGGAAGTTCAGCCTCAGCCACCCGTCTGACAAGCGTTTCGGTTTGCCGGCGATAGGCGATGAGGTCGGCAATCGTGATGATTTTCAGATCATGAGTTTCGGCAAACTTCAATAACTCCGGGACGCGCGCCATTGTCCCGTCCTCATTCAAAACCTCACATAACACGCCTGCCGGAGCTAACCCTGCGAGTCGTGCGAGATCCACCGTCGCCTCCGTGTGTCCTGCTCTCCGAAGGACGCCCCCTTCCATCGCCTGCAGCGGAAAAATATGACCTGGCTTAGAAAAGTCATCTGACACCGAGTTCGGGTCAACGAATTTGCGAATTGTACACGCGCGTTCGTAGGCGGATATTCCCGTAGTGACCTCCTTTGCGTCAATGCTCACGGTGAAAGCGGTGCGCATGTGCTCGGTGTTGTCCGGAACCATCGGATCGAGGTTTAGCTCAGCCAAGCGTTTCGAACAAGCTGGCAGACAAATCAGCCCGCGTCCGTACCTTGCCATGAAGTTGATTGCTTCGGGGGTCACCTTTTCAGCCGCCATAATAAGATCGCCCTCATTCTCTCGGCCGGGGTCGTCCACCACTACGACCAACTCCCCATGTCGGACGGCTTCAACGGCTTCCGGAATTGTATTGAACTTCATGACCTATCTCTTTCAGAATTTGACTACGCAAATCCATGTGATTTCAAGTACGCTAGATCTACTGAACGTGGGCTCTGCGACTGTTCACCCAACAGCCTTTCGACATATCTGCCCAACAGGTCAACCTCAATATTCACTCGATCTCCCGCCCGTCTCTTTCCAATGGTTGTCACTTGTTTTGTATGCGGAATGAGCGCAATCTCGAATTCGGATTCAAACAGATTGGCAATTGTCAGGCTAATCCCGTCAACGCAGATGGATCCCTTGAACACAACATATCGCATCACATCGGGAGATGCCGAGACACGCATCATTGATGAATCGCCTTCATCACGCCAGCCGCTGATCGCTCCCACATCGTCAACGTGCCCCAACACAATGTGACCGCCCAATCGGGAATTGAGTTGCAGCGAACGCTCAAGGTTGACCCTGTCCCCTCGACTTCGGTCGCCCAAGGTTGTACGACGTAGCGTCTCGGCAGAGATGTCAGCCATAAACTTCGTGCTGTCCGCCTGCGTCATCGTCAGACACACTCCGTCAATCGCCACACTATCGCCAACTTTGCTATCTACTAACACTTCCGAGGCGCTAAAGTTTAGAACTGCGCCCTGCGAAGTCCGCCGTACGTCATTGACGACACCGATTTCCTCAATAATTCCCGTGAACATGCGTCTTTATCCGAACGATTAACCGATTAGCACCCCGTCCCCAAATAACCTTCAACAAGAATATCCCCATCAATCGACTTGACATTCACATCACGCAACACGTGTGCTTCTGCTAGACGCTGAATCCCCTCGCCGCCAATGGGGCTGGGGGCATCTGCGCCACCGATTAACTTCGGTGCAACAAAAAACACAATCTTGTCAACAATTCCGGCGTTTAGCGCCGAGGCGTTGATCTTCGCGCCTCCTTCGATGAGCACACTTGTGATGCCCTGGCAGCCAAGCGCATGCATGAGTGAGGAAAAGCACACGCGATTGTCTACTTCCTCAACCACAGACACCCTTGCTCCGGCTGCCTCCAGACGGGTAATCCGTTCCTCCGACGCTCGTTTGGTAGTGGCAATTATGGTATTTGCCTCACTGTCCGGATTGAAGATCTTTGCAGTTGGCGGTGTGCGGCACTCCGAATCAACAACGATTCGCGCCGGATCTTTCCCAACCCGTTCGGGCAGTCGTGTCGTCAATGACGGATTGTCGTTTATTACCGTGTTTACGCCCACTAATACAGCGTCCACAGAATTTCGAATCTCATGCCCTTCCAACCGCGACGCCTCGGAGGAAATCCATTGCGATTCGCCCGAACGCGTCGCGATTTTCCCGTCAAGGCTCATCGCTGACTTGATGATCACGAACGGTCGATTTGTCCGGATGTACTTTATGAAAACTTCATTTAAGCGACGCGCTTCCGGCTCACACAAACCAACATTGACGTGGACGCCAGCTTTCTCAAGTTCTTGAATGCCATTGCCGCCAACTTTAGGGTTCGGATCGACATGAGCGGCAAAAACCCGCGCAATCCCAGATTGGATAATCGTCTCCGTGCACGGACGTGTTCGCCCATAGTGGGGACACGGCTCAAGCGTAACGTAAAGTGCCCCTCCGTCCGCGGCTGCTCCGGCCTGATTGATAGCATGAACTTCAGCATGGGCTCCTCCCGCCGCCCGATGATACCCTTCGCCGACGATCTGCCCCTCTTTTACAATCACAGCGCCAACCAGCGGATTGGGGCTAGTTTGTCCGCGCGCCCGCGCGGCGAGAGCCAAAGCACGACGCATGTAATTTACGTCCAGTGACGTCCACACTGATGCGTCAGTCACGGTTAGCCCCTTCGTGATGCGCGTCTTCGCCTACAATATCCGTCATAATACCGGAATGTTGTTGAAAAATTCCTGAAATAAAAAATGCCCAAAATTCCATCTTTGGGCAAAACAGTTTTGTTACAGTCATTTTCCTTCCGTATGATAACCGTAGGCTTGGCATTTCCTCAAATCTGTTTCACATTCGCTTGGTTCTCGGGTTTTGCCACTATTCGGGAAATCACCCACTCCTCACAGATTCCTATGTTCGCGCAGCAACGGAAGGATTCTGTTTGCCAATAGTATATCACAGCATCAATTCCCAAATCAAAAAAGAAAAAAGTTGCCGCTGCGAACACAAGACCGGAGACATCCTACGTTGACAGGAATTGCAAGCAATTGATTATATTTTGGTGATCGGCAAGATCAAGTTGATGTGAACCGACATACATGAACTTAATAAACCCGTTCTTATCAATCACAAAGGTTGCAGGCCTAGCGATGTTATAGGCATCAATCCCCAGTGGGTGATGCACACCGTAACGCTTGATGACATTGCGGTCTTTGTCCGTTAACAACGGGAACCTGATGTTGTGGCGGTCCGCATACTTTCGTACCTCCCGGGGCCACTGACCGACAACGCCGATGACTACGGCTTGGAGTGCTGTGTATTCTTCCAAATGTTCCTGCAAACTCGCCAACTGGCGGCGGCTGTTGGGTCACCACGTTCCCCGAAAGAACACCAGCACAACGTGCTTTTCACCCATAAACGATTCAAGTTCCACATGTTCCTGATGAACTGACCGCAACGTAAACGGAGGCGCGGTATCCTCAATCTTGAGCGCTTTGTTTCTTCGTGGCATAATCAATCTATAGGAAATCTACGAAGACCTCATTGGCTAGGAAAAGCCCTTGACGAGTTAGTCTGAGATACTCGCCTTTCCAATCCAACAAATTTATGTCAATCCACTTGTCGAGAACATCCTCGAATTCTTCCTCTATCGACTCGCCAAATCGTCGTTGATAGTCCAGTTCCCGAATCCCTTCCCGTTTCCGAAGACCGAGAATAATTGTTTCCGCCTTTTCATCTCGCCCGGTCAGTTGCTCGGAATCTGCAACCGGTTTTCTGCCCTGTTTAAGGGATTCAACATAATCTTGAACCCCGCGGATATTTGAGTAACGCACACCGTTGATATACCCGCACGCTCCCGGTCCCATCCCGATATATGAGTGATTGTCCCAGTATACCAGATTGTGTTTCGCGGCACAACGCGGCTTGGCAAAGCTGGAAATTTCGTAGTGTTGATAGCCGTGGTCAGTTAGCGTGTCAATGGTAGCGCGATACATTTCGGCTTCGACCTCATTCGAAAGCCGCTGGAGTTTTCCCGTCCGCCAAGACTCATAGAATACGGTCCCCTCCTCAATCATCAGACTACACGCCGAGATGTGCTCCGGCTGAAGTGAAATAACCTCCTTCAGACAAGCCTTCCACTCCTCAACCGTTTGATTCGGTACCGCAAATATCAGATCCAGGTTGATGTTGTCGAACCCGACTCCGCGCGCGAGTTCATAACTTTGGATTGCCTCGTCCACCGTGTGAATCCTTCCAATTTCCCACAGCGTAGCATCGTCCATCGCTTGTACCCCGAAACTCAATCGATTCACTCCTCCGGAACGCATTAGCTCCAGCTTCTGACGATCCACGGTTCCGGGATTGCACTCAACGGTGACTTCCGCTCCTCTATCAACCTCGAAAACAGTGTGCAGATGCATCAACAACATATCCAACGATTCCGCGGACAGAATTGATGGAGTTCCGCCTCCAATGAAGACAGTTTTTAGTCTGCTAGAATCAAGGCGGTAAAGTTCCATCTCGGATCGTAACGCTTCGAGATAATGGTGTGCCTGCTCTTTGTGGAAGGCGTACGTATTAAAAGCGCAGTAGTAGCACTTCGTCGCACAGAAGGGCACATGGATGTAAAGCGATTCAACTTGATTCATAGGGTCAAATATCTTGCTTTCTTACTTTGCGTGCTCCTTATCCGCTCGGATCTACTAACCCGCAGGTTCGGTTGAGCGCCACAAAACCCAATATGGATCAGGTTAAGCATCTTTGGGCACAAGTCACGTGGTTTCAACATTTTGAATTGTGGGTATCCATGCAAACTTGGGAGAGGGAATTTTACCAACTCATTGATCTGTCCGCTAGAGAAGATCTATCACAGCCCTCGTTTTCGTAGGGGCGGGGTTTCCCCGCCCAATACTGACCGGAGTAAGGGTTTTTAGGAGAAAAACCTACCAAGAACCCCGGATGAATTCTCTTAAGTAACACTCGCTCAAAACCAGTCGCAGAGCGAAAAACGGGTGTCAATTTTTGCTGCACGACACACATTGCGCACCTCTGGAGCGCGGGAATCTGGACATGTCACATTCTATCAACATGTCGATCCTCTGGATCGGGGAAAGGGACTCCGACTAGAAAGTGTTACTTGCTGGAAGAATTATTCCGACAGGGATAATGGCGCTCTCTCAAGTAACACTCTCGGAAAGCCAGTCATAGAGCGAAAAATGAACGTGTACCGCTGATGGATTGTGATCGCAAACTAACAGTTTGCGGTACAAAAGTGTTGCTTGCTGAATGAATCATTCCGACAGGAATGATGGGACGCTACCAAGTAACACTCCACATTGCGCTCCGCTGGAGCGCAGAGATTGGACGCATCACGATTCTATTGACATAGCACTCCGCTGGAGTGTAAATCATTTTACAAAGGAACACCTTCTCAAAGACTGTCATAGATCCAAAGACGAGCGTTACTTGCTGAAAGAATTATTCCGACAGGGATAATGGCGCGCTCTTAAGTTGATCCCTGTGGGTTGAGCACCGTGAAACCCAACTATTTTCGATTTCTCTTTTTCCATAAACTCCAACGCTTATAGAGGAGTGAAAGCCCACCATACAATCTAGGACAAAGAACTATGGAAAATGGTGCGAACTGAAAACTTTCATCGTTCCACTCTTCCATCTGTCCAACCCGACTCTTCCTAACGGGTTCAAGCCGATGTAACCAGTTTCGTAGAAATCTTAAGCCGGCGTCGCACCAACTGCGATATCGTGTCGATTCCCATATTGAGCACGGCGGTTACGAAAATGAGTAAAACCACTTTGTCTATGTGAACGGCTTCAATCGCGCTGTCAATGTAAAATCCAAGCGTATAAACGCCAAGTATGCCAAGCATGGCAGACTCGCGCATCATTACCTCCCATCGATAGAAGAGAAACGCGAGGAATTGTCCGTACACACGTGGAAGAATTTCGAAGAAATACCGGTCCAGCCGTCTGTGCGGTGCGTCCAGACGCAGCGCGACGAGATCGGCATTATTGCTCGTCAGAAAAGCCAGAATCGCCCCGTTATGCAGGAGAATTGCCCACACCGCCGGTAGCATCGAAGGCCCCCATAGTTGCACAAACATGAAGGCGAGAATGTACTCCGGGGTAGTGCGCAGAACAATGAGTAGATAGTGCGAAATCCGACTAGCGACCTTCCCCGTGAAATGTCGGCAGGCAAACGGAAAACTCAATAGTGTGAACACTCCAGTGCCTACCAATACAATCTGGGTTAAAATCACCGTGTTCCGAATGCCCTTCCACCCCTCTCCTGCGATGATTTCTCGCATCCATTGCCATACAGGCTGCCAAGCAAACGACACGCCGTAACTGCCTGTTGACACCCCTTCCTGACGCATGGGCCAAGGCAAAATCTCATAAGTGAAGAATCGCAGGACGTTCGTCCATGACAGCGTAATCTCCCACGATAGAAGAACGAATGCTGCTGCGGCATAAAAAGGTATCAAGCGGGCTTTTACCCAATATTTTAGAGACGCAATCAACAAATAAAAGACATAAAGCAAAGCCGCCGCTTCTGAGTATAACCCTTCGCGAAATGCGGTCTCCAAGTGAAATCCGAGCGTTGGAAGACCAATGAATCCAAGAATAGCGCTTGAACGCAATGCGCACTCGAAACGGTAACCGGTATAGTGCTTTGCATCGCCGTAGATGACGGGAAGGATGCCGTAAACGAAGCGGCTCAATCCTCCGCACCGAGTGGGTACACCTGCTAGGGGGCGGTGGTCAGACTCTTGGACTATTTCCGCGTATACCTTGGCGAAAATGCCGGCGTAAGGTATCGCGATGGCAAGCACACCGCAAATCGAGTTGAGCCCAACCACGGATAGAAAAATGAACGCCCAGAAAATTTCATGAATGGCGCGGATAAAAGCACAGAATAGCCGAACGGGGGTAAAACGGAAAAAGAACGCGAGCACGACACCGAATACAACGCCGAGGCAAATTCCGCAAAGTGCAAAGACCACCGTGTTAAGAAGTGCATTCCAGAATACCCAGACTGTGAGGAAGTCGGGAGCCACAACTCCTTTAGCCATTCTGCCAAATTCCAGCCACGGATCTTGGGTCGATACCTCAAGGTCCGCCACCAGGAACGCAACAAGCGCGATGCCGACGAAGAGAAGGCTTGTTTTCAGCATTAAGCTTCCCGGAAACTATGAATGCACATGAAGTCGGTGCCATTGGGATTGTCTTTCATTGACACAATACCGATTTCACGCAGCGGAAACCTTGGAAGTCGTCGATGAAGTCGATTGGGCTATACGAGCGATGGAATACTTCCAACCCATGATTGGCTCTATGGTGCCACGATCCGCCTCGGGTGACACGAAGGCTCTTAATCGATTTGAGATCGGCGGTTGGTGACACCTCCCCGCCCGCCACCGGGTTATCGCGTGGACTTCGCGAATAGAAATCCTCCTGCCACTCATCCATGCACAGCTCCCACACCGTTCCCGCCATGTCGTACAACACTCGCCAGCGATGGGTTCGGATCCTCATCGCCCCATGGGTAAGCCTTGCCGCTGAGTCCGCCGCGTGCCGCCTTTTCCCACTGCGCCTCCGATGGAAGTGTCTTACCTGCCCATCGCGCGTATTCCATGGCATCCCGCCATGTCACCCAGACAACAGGTTGCCGTGGATGGCTGAACGCCGGTGTTTCTTTCGGTGCCGGGTAACCCGTCTCTTGAACAAACTTCTGATATTGCGCATTCGTGACCGGATGAACGTCCATATAAAAGGCGTCCAAATAGACGGAGTGCATAGGTCTTTCCCAGTGCTTATCATCGTCCTTGGGGCTTCCCATCTCAAACTCCCCCGCCGGAATCAAGACCATCTCGGCGCCGTCTTTCTCATTCACAATCCGATCGGGCAAGGCACTTTTCCGACTCTCTATTTCCATGTTCGATCCCTGTAATGTTGCTGTAACAACCTGTAGAACCAAAACCAATACGACCGTGCGCATCCTTCTCCTCCGTATTAACTCAGTCGATTAATCTGATTTGAGGTACCGCCTTTCCGCAAGCCATAACGCGCCGAAAGCGATAACCGTCGATAGCAACACCAATCGATAAGCGCTGATTTCTTGACCGGTTTGCACATAGTTGAAAATGGCTAAGGGTAGTGTCTGTGTCTTACCGGGTATGTTCCCGGCTATCATCATGGTGGCGCCGAATTCGCCGAGGCTCCGGGCGAATGCCAGAATCGAGCCTCCAATAATCCCGCGGTAGGACAGTGGTAGCGTGACTGAAAAAAATACTTTGGAACGTCCGGCTCCAAGTGTCCGCGCTGCACTCTCCAGAAGTGGATTGACACCCTCCATAGCAATCACAATGCTACGAACCATCAAAGGAAACGAGATAACGGAAATTGCCAAAACAACGGCTAACCATGAAAAGACAATCTCAAGTCCGAACAGACGATAGAGGATTGTGCCGATAGGTCCCTGCCTGCTAAACAGCATGAGCAGCAGATAACCGCTCACAACAGGGGGCAATACCAAAGGCAGCATCACAAGGGTATTGAGCAGCGACTTGCCGCGAAATGCCGCCTTCGCAAGCAGCCACCCGACTCCGACGCCTACCGGTAGAATACACAGCAAACTAAACAGAGCGGTTTTGACGGATATAACGAGCGCCGCGACCTCTGTATCTGTTAGGTTCATTTGACGACAGAAAATCCGTATTTCTCGAAGACGCGTCTGACTTCCGACGTTTCAAGGTATCGAAGAAACGAGTGTGCGAGGTCCGCATGCTTTGTACCCCGAATCACTGCGGCCGGGTATACAATCGGGCTGTGGCTCCAAGGGGGAAATTCATAGGCAATTCTGACCTTCGCGCTTAGCGATGCATCCGTCTTGTAGACTATGCCGAAATCGACCTCTCTCGCCTCTGTGTACGCAAGAACAGATCGAACATCTGCTCCCGGAATCAGTTTCGGTTTAACCTTCGACCAAATCCCTAGGCGGTTCAAAGCTTCCGCTCCATATATGCCCGCCGGAACGGAATTCGGTTCGCCGATGGCAATTCGGCGGATACGCGACCTCGTGAGTTTGTCCGGTCTTTCGATTTGATGCACGCTACCAATTGGAGCAACTAGTACCAAGCTGTTTCTTAGCACATTGCGGCGACTGGATTCATGGATGGCGCCCTTCTCTTCCAACGCCTCCATCTGTTTCGGGCTGGCGGAGATGAACAGATCTGCCGGAGCCCCTCGTTCAATCTGAACCTGCAACGTCTGCGAACCGGCAAAATTCGTATAGACCTTAACAGTTCGCCCGAATTCAAATGATTTGGAGATGTCCGTGATTGCATCCGTCAAACTCGCCGCGGCAAAAATCGTCAACTCCACCGTGCGGTTCGGTTCTACCCCCGTTCGCGTTCGTCCCTGTTCCTGATTCGTACACCCCACCACTGTGCACATGAAAACAAGCACAAAAACACACGTTACGATAGTCCGGACAACTATTCGTCGAAGGGTAAAATATTTCCTACTTTCACGCCACGAAACCGAGTTTTTTCTTGAAAACTCGGTTTCTCTCTTATTCCTCTCACCGGACACAGTCCATTGCATCTCGTTGCTTACAGATTCTGCCATGTGCGCCCGCGCAATCTCTGGCAATCCACGTCTCTTCTTGCTTAACACTACAACAAATTAATCCCGACAGATTCACCCTCGTACAACTCGCTAAGCATGGTCGGGGAAACCCTTCCAGTCGGTAAATCAAATTGTACTTCCCCGTCACGCAGTCCGATAATCCGCTTGGCAAACTTTAGCGCAAAGTCAACAGCGTGCAAGGACAACACAATGGTTTCCGCGCTCTGCATAATCAACTCCATCACCGTCGTCGCCTGATGCGGATCAACCGAAGAAATAGGTTCGTCTGCCAAGAGGATATCCTCGCCACGGTACATCGCGCGCGCGACAGCTACTCGTTGCTGCTGACCGCCCGACAGCGCACCTACCCGCTCAAGAATCTTCTCCTCCATCCCGAGTTTGGACAGAATTGGGACAATCTCATCCAAAATCTTTTCTTGGGGTTTAATTAGGTTTAGGAGGTTAAAGGTTGTGGAATGCTGGTCAAGGCGTCCGATGAAGACGTTGTGGAAGGCGGAGAGTTGCGGTACGAGCGCGTAGTGTTGATGGACGAAGGATGATCTGCCCGCGACTCTTTCGTACAATGTGCGGAGCAGCGTAGTTTTACCCGCGCCGCTGGGACCTATCAAAGCAACCTTTTCTCCTCTGTTAATCTGTAGGGAGACGCGCTTCAAGGCGACGTTGTTTTCGTAGGCGACACTTTCTTCGTCCAGCGTGAAAAGTGCTGCCTCAATGGCTGGCTCCATGGCATGTAAAACGTCCTAAAGAATGTAATGCGAAGCGGGCAACACACCGGGTTGGGACCACAAATGTCATTCCCCATTAGACAGACTGCTCCGAACCTTACTGACAGAATGTTAATCTCAACATCGGAGCATTAAGAAGCATCGCCAGATAATTTCTTAGCTCATATTAAAAGAAAGTGCAAAGAGACTGTGAGAAACCGAGTTTTGAAGAAAAAACTTGGTTTTTACCCACATATTCTTAACATGAGCGAATTTCTTTTATTTCCTGATGATTCCAACCTCAATCGCGGTATCCAAGATAGGCTGGTACAGAGAATTATCGGCGGGAATAAAACTTTCTCTCGGGAAAGCGTCAAGTATCGCCGGATCATCAATGTCGGTAATTGCCTGCTGTACATTCTTGATGAATCCGTCACCGAAAGCCTTGTCCGCATCCCCGCGAATCGTCCAATTGTAATCCGGGTACTGCGGCGTGCGCCAGATGACCTGCACCTTCGTTGGGTCTACCTTGCCTGCTTCAACCTCTTTGCGCCAGACCTTGAAATTCATCGCGCCAACCTCATAACTGCCCGATTGTACTAATGCCAGAGTCTTGGAATGATCCCCACTGAAACCGACCCGCTTGAAAATATCATCCGGTGTTTTTTCAAATGCCTCTCGGATAAAAAACTCGGGCATGAGGCGCCCCGATGTTGATCCTTTTGATCCGAAGGTGAAGGTTCTGTCGGCGATGTCCGTCGGAAACTTTTCGGAGAACGCCAATCCCGTACTCGTATTCGCGATGAAATACGAGATGAAATCCGGATCCTCTACTCCTTGAGCAATTGCCACTGACCCCGGCACCCCTAGCCGTGCCTGAACGCCCGATAGGCCTCCAAACCACGCGAGTTGAACCTCGTTATTCTTGAACGCCTGCACCGATGCGCTGTACGACTTAACCGGAACATACCTTACTCCGATGCCCAACTTTTGCGATAAGTAATCCGCTATTTTTCCGAACCGCTGCTCCAGCCGAGAAGTGTCCTGATCCGGTATCGCCGTGAAAACCAGTTCCCGGCTCCAAGACGTAGTCGCACAGAGAGTAGCAATCGTCACAATCACGAAGAGTTTCGATGTTGTTTTTAACATGTATGTCAGTTAGATTCTCCTTTTAGCTTTCAAGATACAAAATTGACCTGATTATAAATACATTCCACGATTAAGTCACGAATATGCCGCCTGCGTAGGAACGCGAGCCGCTAAAACTTGTAGTAAAGAGTCACGCGCGCCATCAGATCCGAGCCCGGTTTCTCGCCCACATCGGGCGAATCGTAGAAGGACATCAACACATTCGGTATGATGTGCACGTTTTTCGCCGGTCGGTAGTCTAGTCCCGCTATGATCGTATTCGACTTTGCGTCGCCGCTCATCGGCGCATATTTGATTTTCGGCGCGTCGGGATTTACGCTCAACATTTTGTCGAAGCGCCCAAACACCCAAATTTCATCGGGCTTGACAGCGGCTGTCCCAAAGACGGACACGCCTTGAATCGACACATCCTCCACACCTTCTCCCTGGCCCCGAATCTGGTTGCTGAACTGCACTCCCGCCCGGTATTCATCCATCTGGTAACCCAAAAGCCCCAGATAGGTCATGCGATTTATGCCAGGTCCCCGTGCCTCAAGATCGACATACCCATGAACGATAACGCCTCCAGAGGGTCTCAGAGTCGCGGACAGATACCCTTTTTTATACTTGTTGGTCTCGGCACCCGTGCCGGCGCCGTTGCCAACCATCGCGTGGTAACTCAGCATGTCCACTCCGGGCACTTTGCCCTTCACTGCGATGCCCAAGTCCCGCGTACTGCCATACTTCTGCAAGTTAGGCATCGACCTCTCAACCGCTCGATAGCCCCAAAGTTTGGCCAACACCGCGTATGTTGGCACCATGGACCGTCCCAGATAGATACTGTGCGGCGAGTCCTTCGGCGATATTTTCAAATAGGCATCCTTCACATACGGAATATTTTTCCCGCTGGCGCCCGCCGCCAAACCGTCCGGACTATTTATTTCGAAACGCAGGCGTGACGAAAACGTCTCGTTCAACTTCTGATCGTACGTCAGGTAGACGCGGCGCGTCCAGAAACCGTTGCGCGATTTTAGTTCCTCATTGTTATGCGCGGCGATGTAGTAATAATCGCCGAAGTAAAGACCGCTAATTTTTCCACCGTCGGCAAGCACCGCTGGGGAACTCATTATGAATAGGACAATTGATATTAGGCTTAGATTGCGCAAGTAGCTCAATTTCAACTTGTAACCCCCTTTTCTGGTTTCAGTGTACTCACTAAAACATGTGAGCCTGTTGTACGTGTCAACACCCGTAATGATGGTCGTGAACGGATTATATAATTCTATCTCTCTCTGATTTTGTCAAGCACAAAATCTATCCAAATAAAGATAACGCCTCTTGTCTCGGAGTGCTCCACTTAGAAATGTCCCACAGTTTAATCGTGCCGTCCTCGTGCCCAGAAGCAAGTGTGCACCCGTCAGGTGAATACGCTACGGCGTTGACGCTTCCCGCAAGTCCGCCAAAAGTAGCTATATTTTCGCTCGTCGTTGCGTCCCACAACTTGACCGTACCCTTTTTAGATGCCGACGCGAGAATTCTGCCATCTGGTGAGTACGCAATACATGTCAGCACACCGGCATACCGTGAGTCGAGGGCAGCAATATTTTCGCTCGTCGCTACTTCCCACAGTTTGATTGTACCATCATTAGCCCCCGATGCGAGTATCTCTCCGTCCGGTGAATAAGCTATACAGGATATGTAGGTTGCGTGTCGACTAACTGTGGTAAGATTGTGTCCGGTTGCAATGTCCCACAGTTCTACAACATATCCACAGCCGCAAGCTAGTGTCTTACTGTCAGGAGAATATGCCACTGCCGTTATCCCAGACCAAGGACCGCCAATAGTTAAGACATTTTCCCGCGTTGACACGGCCCACAACTCGACGGTGCCATTATTAGCTAGCGAAGCAAACATTTCTCCGTCCGGTGAGTACAACACAAATTCGACCCAAGGTAGGAGTAAATCCTTATGTCCTCTAAGCGTGGCAAGGTGTGCCTTTGTCGTTACCTCCCATAGCCTCACCGTGCCATCCCGTGATCCTGACGCCAGTGTTTTGCCGCATGGAGAGTATGCTATCGACTGTACGCTTTCCGAATGTCCTGAACAAGTAGCAATATTTTTGCCCGATTTCACCTCCCATAGTCTAACCGTATTATCCCACGATCCCGAAGCGAGTGTTTTCCCATCCGGTGAATAGGCTACGGAAGTAACCCAATCCGCATGTCCTACATAGGTAGTGATGTTTTCTCTCACTCGCACTGGCCACAGTTTGACGCTGCCATCACTATATCCTGAGGCGAGTGTCTCGCCATCGGGGGAGTAGGCTAGACAGTTGACCCAACCTGTATGCCCCTCAATAGTAGCAATATTTCCTCCATCTGCGATCGTCCAGAGTCTGACGGTGCCGTCGCCAGAACCCGAAGCGAGTATTTCTCCACAGGGGGAATACGCTATAGCATTAATCTTGGACTTGTGCCCTTTCAAGATTGTAACTCTCTCCTCTGTAGCCACATCCCATAACTCGACCGTGCTAACATCAGACCCTATAGCCAGTGTTTCCCCGTCGGGGGAAAATGCTATAGCTAAACGCCTGTGCATATCCCCGTTCTTCCGATTAATTGAAGCGAAAATAGAGGTGATTTCTTCGTCGCCATCATCATTCCAAAGTTTGACTGTGCCATCACTAGAACCGGAGGCAAGCGTCTCTCCGTCAGGGGAGTAGGCTACCGACATGTCCCAACTTTCGTCGTCATATTTAAGAGCGGTGATGAATCTTCCTGTCGCTGTCCAAAGTTTGACTGTGCCATCACTAGTCCCCGATGCGAGTGTCCCACCATCGGGGGAGTAGGCTACCGAGGTTACCCGCACAGAGACATCGTCTGCCGAGATGCCCTCTTCGTAAATGTCTTCATAAGGTACCTTGATGGTGATGTCATTTTCTCCCGTCTTCACGGACCACAGTTTTATTGTACCATCCTTTGACCCAGAAGCAAACGTCTCTCCGTCGGGGGAGAACGTTACGGACAAGACATCATCTGTATGCCCCTCAAGTGTAGTAATATTCTCTCTCCACAATCTGATCTTGCCACCATTGTACCCCAAAGCGAGTGTCCTCCCGTCAGGAGAATACGCTACCGACAAGACCTGAAGACCGGGAAAAGTGACAATCGGCATTTTATATGTAGAGCGTCGCCGCTCCTCCTTTCGTCGTTCTAGTTTATCGGTTTCACGTCGTTTTTCGTATGCACGGAGAACTCGGGCTGCAGATCTGCTGTAATTACCTCTAAGAAACTCGACAGCTATTTGTTTGGAAAGCTGGTCTCCGGACTCGCTATTGCCGTTGAGAATGTGTTCAATGAGTGGCAGAAACTGGTCAAGTGAGTCAGGGTAGGTTTGAAGTTGGACAAACAACTGGTATATAGCATGATTCCTCGTATTCTGATTACTTGACTTCAATAGAGATTCCAGATATGCGTACAACTTACCGTTGAGTCGCTTCAACTGGTCAGCGGTTTGAGCGTGATGTTGGCCAGTAACTGCTTCTACAATCGTTTGGAAATTGGTGCTTTCTTCTTTACCGTTCAAGAAAGTATGGCAGTTTCCACAGAGCGTTACCCCATTATCGAGTTCGGTGCCAAATTCAGGGTATGTTTCTAAAGGCTTGATGTGATGTATGTGGAGATTCCGTTGCACGCCACATATACGACATGCGTTTTCATCACGCCGTCTGACTTCCTGTCTCCACCTTTGATATTCCGACGATTTGCGTACATCCCGCATGAGATTTCCCTCGTACCCGTACATGCATACTTCGGAGCAATTTACATAGATTTCAAATTTGTTTACGCGAATCAGCAATCCGTAAAAGATGACTTGCCAAAATTATTATTTCCGCTGCTTCTTCTGCGGATACGGAAACAGCTCGGTGACTGAAAGGATTTTTATAAGAACCAATTGCTCCGGCAAACAGGTTCGATCTAGCTTCTTGTTCTGCCAATGGTTGATTAGGATCGGTCAAAGATCCTCCTTTGCCAAATGCCTTGCGCATTAAATTAACTCCAATATCTTGTCCATCATGATTACCAGCTTTGCGGACAGCGATTTCGACCTCTTTGAATGCTTGAAAAACGGCGCAGTCATAATCGCCGCGTAAAAATAGCGACCACACTTTTAGAGCAATGATGGGGTGAAGTTGGCCTTTAGGCAATAGGTTCGCTTTACGATAAGCATCCAAATCCTCGCGCTGCGCAATCTTTTTTCCACGGTTTGTAACGAAATACGTAGTGCCCGTCTCCATGGCGACCGTTTCGGACGATAGGCTAGTTGGCCTTGGGGCAACAAATCCTTCGCGCTCTAACCACTGCCATGCCGCCATGAGTGCAAAGAGAATCTCATTTGCATCCTTGGCCAAAAATTCCTGGATTTCGGCAATTTCAAGGAGTTCGTATGAAATTACCTCAAACGGGTTAATATAATCGCTGCCCTGTAAAGATACCAAAAGTGGACCAGCGAGTTCCTCTGGCTCAAGGCTTAATAAGGCGTCTGCATTCGGAAGTATCTCAATAAGTTTTGGGAATATGTATACCATGGCACATTATTACCTTGATTATGCCTTGACTGCTAGAAGGCACTGAGAAAAATTTCATTCACCAAGATTCTCCACATATTCAATTACTGCCGCGCCCGAATCCGATCACTATGAATAATATGATATGCCGCAATCCCCAGCGCAACGTGCACGTTCAGCGACATCACTTTGCCGTACATCGGGATATGAATCGCCATATCACAAACCGAGATCGTCCGCTTGGCGACTCCATAATATTCGTTTCCCAGCACGAGGCAGACCTTATCCGGATATTCAACCTCGTAATAGGGGGCGGAGTTCGATGCAACCTCTATGGCGCAGCTTGTGTATCCACGTTCCTTAAAACCTTGGATCGCGTCCGGTGCCGAATCCGAATGGCTCCAGTTAACGCGCCGATGCGTGCCGCGTCCAATACCCGCAATCGAAGGGTGGGGCGGAACCGGAGTCGTTCCGGTCAATGCCAGTTCCCTTGCATCGCAGGCATCCGCAATGCGGAACGCGGCGCCGACATTGACTGGATCTTCCACATCCTGCAACACGATGACAAGATCCGTACCGGGATGTTCGACTTGCTTCAAGTAATCCTTGAGCGGTTTGCCCCGCAACTGCTTCAGTCGGCGACTATCAGAGCCCATAAATCCGCTTGAAATTCTCTCCCAAGATTAGCGATTCCTCTTCGTCGGTAAAACCGATATTTCGGATACCGTTGACGCCGTGCGCCGCCACGCCGGAAGGTGCGTTTGATCCGAATACAATGCGATCAGCGCCTACCTGGCCGCCCCGCGCCACCCCCTTCACCGAGATCGGTTCCGCTGCCGCGATGAGCGTAGTGCCAAGATAAATCTGTGGATTTTCTACCGCGGCTTGCACGGCGTGCCCGATCCATTCGCGATAACCCATGTGATCCATAATGATTGGCACATCCGGGTGGCGCTTTGCGAGTGTCCCGATGAATTCCGGCGAACACCCGCTCACGGGCGATCCCGAATGAATCGTGGCGGGAATCCCGAGCGAGTTTGCGAGTTCCATTATCGGGTCAACGCAGGCGGAATCAAGGTGATAGCGGTGTCCGGCTGCCATCAGTTTAACTGTTCGCGCTCCCTGATCGACGCACCGTTTGAGGTCGTCGGTTGCAAGGTTACCCATCGTGGGGTTGATAAGTGCACCTGGAAGAATTCGCGATTCACCTTTGACCTCCCGCAATAGTCCCGCGTTCTCTTCGCGCGGATCGCTCGGCAGCCCGCCGATGAACACCACGCTGGCATCAATGCCTGCTTCATCCATCGTGGCAAGGACACCGGCTTTACCATACGCTTGCTCGTTAAACTCGGCGGGTATATACGCCTCAAAATCTGCGACGAATTGACTCATGAGTTTCTCCTTCCGATGAGGACTTCAAAACCTGCCATCAACTGTCAATAGCGCCAATGTAAAATCGCTTTCCACGAACCCGGTCGCATAAAGAATGTTGGTCTCATCAATATACGTGTATGTATTATAGCCAAAGAAGTGGTTGACCTCAAACTGCAGCCGAAACGATCGGCTCAGATCGTAATAAATACCCCCGCCCCAATCTGAAATCCGCGCTCGAAAATCAAAGCGTCTATTGTTGGATAAGCTGAGTGCGGCGTTGACGTAATCGTTGCGTATGACATTCAGGTAAAGGAACCCCTTCGCTTCTCGGTAATGGTGCGGACGATGATCGCGCGTTACAACCAAATCTAGCTCAATTCGATCATCCCAAAACGTCTGCGTGGATTCGTCATCTTGGTTGAAACTCCCTCGGAAGTCCTCGAACTCCCGTGCTCGGTAAAAACTCCTGTCCGACATCCACAGGAGACTCAAGGTGTTGGAGATCGAGCACCTGAGGTCTTCATTCAAAAGGTAGGCGCACGTAAGTTTGGTGTTTGCCTCGTTCAACACGAAGCGCTCATCAAAATCGGCGCCACTATACAGATCGGCGTCAAGATCGTCCTGATTGTCAATCTCAGCATCATGGATTTCGAACGTGTAACCGAGCTTGGCTTCCACCTCAAAAGCAGACGGAACGAATCCCTCAATCGGAGAAAACTTCCTGAACACTAGGCTCTCCGTGTCGAGGAAGTACATATTCCCGCTGTAATCAATCGCGTTCAGTTTTAGGTGAGTGTGTAGTTCATTTTCTCTTCCGAAGCGGATGAGAGTTTTCTCTTTGTATTCACCGTCCGCGGTAAAACGCTGAACTCTGCGGATTCGAGTCCGAAACACGCGGTACGGTAATCGGCCGAATTGAAATGGATCGTGCTGCCGCCTCGGTAAATCAGACTTGTAATCTAGTTTATATTTGGCGCTGTCAGCAACCAAAATTGATCCGTCGTCTTGGGCAAGAACGAGGAATGGTAGGATAAGCTGTCCTGCATGATCGCCGTATTGACCAATCGCCGTTAGGTATTTCCCACCGGAGTCATACTTCAAAACACGATGAGCGGCTTTGTCGACGAGGTAGAGATTACCAAATCCGTCCGTCGTCATATCCGCCGCCTTTATCACCTGCCCCGCTTTGGGTTGAGACACCGGGTAGGTTGCTATGGTACGACCGTACGCGTCGAGTTTGTAAATAACTCCGGCGTCTAAAACGTAAATGCCCCCTGTTTGATCGACCGTCAAGAGAAACGAGCGTTTAACGTCTCCGCGGGGGATGATGAGCGCGTAATTACCCTCTGCGTCAAGCCCCGGTACGGCGGACTCAAGCGGCGCCATTTGTCGCGCGAGATTCCGAAGTGGATAACTGGCAACGAACTTACCTTCCGCATCGAAACGGTGAACACAGGGGCCGTAGTTGAAAATTTTCGGGTTTTCGGTTCCCGAAATCGGAATAAGTATCCAGTCCATCACGTAGATGGAGCCATCTGTCCCGACAGCGATGTCCGTAGGATTGATTAGTGTAAACTGTTCCGCGTTTGTCCGGATCTCGAACTGAAACTCTCCATCAGGGTTGAGTTTTTGAATCCTGAAATTGTCGGTGTCGGTAATGTAGATTCCGCCCTTCTGATCGAAGGCGACATACAAATGCTCGGAAAACCGTCCCCCCTGTTCCCCTTTTCCTCCAAACTCTTGAGTGAACTGGATTTCTCGGTGTGCGGGTACGACAGAAGGTACCGTTAGAATCAGAACACAAACTAGGAATCGCCGGAAGTGGATCAACTATTGCCTCCACTGGTTCGCAGGCGTTCTAACTCGGCCCACGTCGGCGCTTTCTCCTTGATTCGATCCAAAACGCCATTTACGAATTTCGGGGAGTCGTCGGTACTATAGGTCTTGGCTAGCTCAACCGCTTCGTTGATGGACACGGCGGGAGGTATATCAACGAGATAAAGCAGTTCGTACGTGGCGCTTCGCAAGATACAGAGATCTACTATCGGCATCCGTTCAAGCTCCCAGTTGTCGGCAGTACACCGTATTGCCGAGTCAATCGTCTCCCGATGTTCAAATGTGCCTTCGACAAGAGGGTTAGCGAATTCCCGCACAGGCTCGGGGGCATTTTCCGATTGCCAAAAAAGTTTCTGAACATAGCCGATGGAATCTTGTGTTATTTCGGCTTGATATAGCATCTGGAGAGCACATGCCCGTGCTCTGGTGCGCAGTTTCATCAATCTCACATGTTTTCGATAGCATTGAATTGCGTACGAGGTATGCCGCCATCGTGGTATAAGCAACTAAATTTTAACAAGTGAATCAAGCGATGTCAATTCATTTGTCCGCACCGAAGGGAATTACAATTGCTCAGCCATATGAAGAATTCGCCATACGAGGTTGGCGCCTAGAATTGGCTGTTGAATCACACTCAATAATAGGTTAAGATTTAAGAAACTGCACAGGAACCGATGGCAGGGTGACTACACATGGATCAAAGTGTTGCGGTTGTCACTGGGGCGGCGAGTGGGATTGGGCGCTCAATTGCGCAATCGCTGGCTCAAAGAGGCGACCGAGTGGTTGTGGCTGACATCGACACAGCGGGCGGTCAAGCTGCTTCTGACGCAATAAATGCTCGATTCGTCCAAGCCGACTTGTCGCAACGCGAAGATTGCCAACGACTAATCGCCGAAACCTTGGAAAAGTACGGCAGAGTTGACATTTTGGTCAATAATGCCGGTTTCCAACATATCGAGTCCATTGAGACGTTTCCACCCGAAATCTGGGACGAAATGATCGCGGTCATGCTTACCGCGCCCTTCCTGCTTACCCAACATGTCTGGCAAGCGATGAAAGCCAACGGCTGGGGACGTATAATCAACATCTCCTCAATTCACGGGCGTGTGGCATCCCCCTTAAAGAGCGCTTACGTTACGGCAAAGCACGGGTTAATCGGCTTTACCCGCTCTGCCGCATTGGAAGGCGGATCGCACGGCATCACGGTGAACGCAATCTGCCCAGGCTATGTGAGCACCCCCCTGGTTGAAGGGCAGATCACTAATCAGGCACAGACACACCAACTCACGCGGGGTGAGGTGTTGGAAAAAGTGATGCTGGCGCCGGCAGCAATAAAACGACTCATTCGACCGGAGGAGATTGCTTCGCTCGTCGTTTACCTCTGCTCGGAGGAAGCAGGCGTCATCACCGGTGCCGACTGGGCGATCGACCTAGGCTGGACCGCGCGCTAAATTTCTAATGAAATCATTATACCTATTGCGTTCTCCGCCAAAATAGGAATTGCGCACTTCGGCTTGAAGCATAGAATCTTTCGTCAAATTACGGATGAAGCCCGTCATCGTACGCCTGCCTTGTAGTAGCGAATTCCAGCTCGCGATTGGATTCATAAAACGCATCACATTGCGAATGGGAGTCCGAATTGTAACGTGCTTTCGATTGTGCTTTGTGTGCATGGTGTTGAGAAGCACAACAGATTGCCTCACTGCATGCTTTCAAGTGTTTTACCGAATTAGTGTTACCATGGCTCAAGTTGCCATCGTTTTCCGGCATGGTCACAGAAACGGAGATTCGTTCAAAGTGGAATCCCCGGTTCGACGAAAACCGGACCAAATTGCCTAGAATTTAGCTAACGAGAACCAAAAACGTGGTTTTATTTTTCCAAGAAGCAACTTGTATTGACATAACTAAAAGACATTTCGTATGGCTATTCCACTAAAACTTGACCAGCTTATTCAGTGCGGACTAGATGAACCCGACGCGTCCAAGATACTTCGGCGGGCAAATCCTCTTCTCTCATCCTTATCCTCTTCGGTATGCTGGCGGCGAATCGCCGATGAAGTGTTGGCACCTTCTCACCCATTTGCCGTGCACAAGCTATTGCATGAGTGCGCATTTTCTGACTGGGACTCATCACGCTATGGTCCCGCCCCAGCTTGGTTCCCTTCTGATGAACAGGTTCAACAAGCAAATATTACCGGATTGATGAGGGAATTGGGCATTAATTCTTACGGAGATTTCCACACATGGTCGGTCGAGAACCACGCTAGTTTCATTGAACTAATGGTGGATAGGTTGGACATTTGCTTCAGTGAACCCTTTGACACGGTTCTAGAATTGTCGTGCGGCGCAGAGTCTCCGCAATGGCTCGCGGGGGCGACGTTGAATATAGCGGACAGTTGCTTTGGCGCCCTGGGAAATGCTCCCGCAATCGTCTCAAAATCGGAAAACACGCCGCTTACAACATTAACCTATAACGAGCTTGGTTTCTTGTCTAACCGAGTCGCCAATTCGCTAGTGGACGCCGGATTCGCGGCGGGAGATTCCATTGCGATTGACATGCCGATGACGCCGGAGTCGGTTGCCATCTATTTGGGGATTATTAAAGCCGGCTGCACGGTAGTATCGGTTGCTGATAGCTTTGCACCGCACGAAATAGAAACCCGACTTAAAATTGCGGAAACAAAAGCAATTTTCACTCAAGATTACATTTCCCGCGGCGGTAAACGGTTGCCGTTATACGAGAAAGTGATTGCTTCCGGCGCACCGAAAGCAGTCGTTTATTCCTCTGGCGGGGACGTCACATCGTCTCTCAAGTTACGATCGGGAGATTTGAAATGGGAACAGATTCTAAGTGATAGAGACGAGTTTGACTCGGTCGCTTGCCAACCGCATCGGCATACGAATATCCTGTTCTCCTCCGGAACCACCGGTAGGCCCAAAGCCATACCGTGGACGCATACGACTCCAATAAAATGTGCGATTGACGCCTACTTGCATCACGATACCAAACCTGGAGATGTATTGGCTTGGCCCACGAATCTTGGGTGGATGATGGGGCCTTGGCTAATCTACGCAAGCTTAATCAACAGGGCAACGATGGCTCTATATGACGGCTTGCCAACCGAGAGTGAGTTTGGCGAATTTGTACAGGAGGCCGGCGTAACGATGCTTGGGGTTGTGCCTAGCTTGGTCAGATCTTGGAAAAACACAGAGTGCATGAAAGGGCTTGACTGGAGTAAGATAAAAGCCTTTAGTTCGACCGGCGAATGCTCCAACCGGGAGGATATGCTTTTTCTGATGTCATTGGCAGAATACCGTCCGATAATTGAATACTGCGGTGGTACCGAGATCGGCGGTGGCTATATTACTGGCACACCCATACAGCCCGCTGCGCCCGCCACGTTTACAACGCCGGCATTGGGGTCCGACCTCGTCATTCTTGACGCGAAAGGAAAACACACGGACAACGGGGAAGTCTTTCTCATTCCACCATCCATTGGGCTTTCGACAGAATTACTAGAAAGCGACCATCACGAAGTCTATTTTGACGACAACCTATTTCTGCCCGATAAAACGCCGCTTCGGCGTCACGGAGACCAAATTGAACGCTTGGCTGGTGGATTCTACCGGGTTCATGGTCGCGTGGATGATACGATGAACTTAAGTGGCATTAAAGTTAGCTCGGCAGAAATCGAACAGGTTCTGAATACTGTAAGCGGCGTTCACGAAACTGCCGCGGTGGCAGTGCCTCCCAAAGATGGGGGACCAAGTCGGTTGATAATTCACGTCGTCTTGCTGCCGGGGGCATGTCCAGATAAAACTTCATTGAGAGCTCATTTGCGAGCGTCGATTCGAGAACAGCTTAATCCTCTATTCAAGATTCACGATGTGGTGATTCGTGATTCATTGCCTCGAACCGCATCCAACAAAATTATGCGGCGACTCCTTCGCGACGAGAGTATTGATACAGCTTAGATAGGAGCTTAGCCTTGGCTTGTCGGAAGACACGGTATTAAGTGAAGAGGTTCGAGCACGCCGGTAAAACCAAGTTTTTCACGAATACTGCAGTGGTCCGGCAGATGCAAAACCCTCATAGCCAGTGCTCGCTCGGTTTGATTTGTATGATCCAAGCTTTGACCGATAAGGTGGTCAGTCCTCGGGAGAGGCACGGCGTGTAAATCATCTTGTTGACTATTACGGTTTTTCTTCAAAGCTCTAATTCTAGCTTGCCAGAATATATACAAGCTGATGATATTATCTTTTTCCTCTCCAGCGGAGCGGAAAGTTCTCACTTTTTAGAGGCACGCTGAATCAATTCTTGACATCGCAGCCATTGTTTTTTTCAACAATCCGCCTAATTGTGCCTCAACTTCATCAAATCGGTTTTGTAACAAGGTGACAATATTGCGCAAACGCACCGAGTAGTTGTTGTGCGGTATAGCGACGCTGTAAGGATCGAAATCTTCCGTTGAGGATTCATTTCACCCCAGGTAAAAGACTTAAGACTCGGAAACCGCATGATTAACGCGCGGACACAGAAACTTACCGAAATTCCGTGGTTTCGAATCGCTTACAGACCTCGCCTCAGGCTAATCCTTGGTGATGGCAATGACGAATGGCGAAAAGAGTTGAGTGGTGGAGCCAAGACTCCGTCTTACATTTAATTGACATCGGGGAAACCACTTGCGATTGTCGGGTTTATGAAAGCTTGGCAATCCCAGGGTGAATTTGAACCCGTGCTGCCATGCTCGATCATCACCTGTCTCGCAAACGAAATGTAGCAACCCATCGAGCGTCGAATACCGGTTATTTTGAATCAGGAAGTTTGTCAATCGTCGATGAATCCGATTGAACGTCCTTCCGCTACACTGAATCACATTCTTACGCCGTATCCCCCGACGGAGATGGAGGTAATTTCCACCTCGCGCTTTGCGAACCAATCAAAAGATAATCTGCCCGAGTGCATTTTGACCGTTTAGGCATTTATGCTGACAGATTCGCCGCGTGGTAATCTTGGTCCGGAAACACTCTTCGATTTGAAAATACGAACGGCATCAGCGTGAACTGCAATCCTTGAAGAAAGGAGGAAAATCTGTAACAAATTAGGACAACACTACGTGAAGGCTGCTGGAGATTCTTTTCACCGCAATTATTGGTAGAATCACGTAGCAAGCCAATCTGGACGTGCATTTATGTGGAAACTTCTGGTAATACCGAGTTTGTTTCTATTCGTAGTACTTAACTCTACGCTTCACGCAACGGTTGGAGCAGATCCAACGGGAGATGAAGTGAGTCGGTTCGAACTCCCCGTCATCTCCCTGCTCCACAGATCTGAGAAATACCAGCTCAAAGACCTTCCGACACCATTTGCACTGAAATATCTACCCGTCATAAGAAACAGTGAAACGCTGAAAGTCAATGGCGAGACGCTCGCTCGGGGAATTGATTACCAGATTGACTACCGCGAAGGAGCAATCACCCTCCGACGTGATTTCCCAGATAACACTCTTCTTGAGATCGCCTATCAAACCTTTCCCTTTACTATCAAGAAACGATACAAGCGAGATCTTTTCCGTCGGGAGGCACCCCGTGTAGAGGCACGTACCCGCGCTGACCCAGACGTATCATTGCCTGCGAGAACGCTGGACCTACAGGTTACGGATCCCTCCCAGCTACGTGTTTCGGGATCGCAGAGATTCGGAATTTCTGTTGGAAGCAACCGATCACTATCTCAAAACCGGGAGTTGCGCATAAGCGTTGACGGCAAAGTGTCCCAAAACGTAAGCGTGATTGCGTCGCTATCGGACCAAGACTTACCGATTCAAGCAAGCGGTACAACCGAGGATATTCAGGACATCGACGAAAAACTCATCCGTATTACAAGCCCAAATGTCACCGCTACATTAGGCGATTTCGAAGGCTCTCTCGGAAATTCGGAGTTCATCTTTTTCCCGCGGGCTCTGGAGGGCGTGCAAGTTGAAGGTGATTTCAAGTGGGGAAAGTTTCACATCATACCGAGTAGCATTCCAAAAGGTCAATCCACAAGCAAAGTGATTCGGGGTGAAGAGGGACGTAGCGAGTATCGAATCGATGCCGGCGGCGAATTTGTCGTGGTAAAAGCCGGAAGTGAGATTGTCTGGCTAAACGGTGAGCGTATGCGGCGCGGGAAGAATAACGATTACGTTGTCCGCGAGTACGGTGACCCGACAATCGAGTTCACGAATAAACACCTTATCACAAGTAACGACGTTATTCGCGTCGATTTCGAGTTCATCCCGGAAGACCGAGCTTACCAACGAAATCTTTATGGTGCGAGTGGCTCCCTTAATCTGCCCGGAGATCGCGTTATCCTTGGTGCCGCGTACGCCGTTGAGTCGGACTTGGACAACATCGAAAACGCATTCATTGTTATCAGTGACCAAGATTTGGTCGATTTCCGCCGAAACGAGTTGGGACCTGATGGCGATGGTGAATCGCTTATTCCACCGGAAAAACACAGCGTATGGGGATTGGACGGGGCTCTTAATCTTAGCGATCAAACCTCCGTTACCGGAGAAATTGCCTTTAGCGCGCTCGACAAAAACACCTTTTCTGATTTGGATTCGAAGGTAATCAGCCGTGCGTGGAAACTACTTGCACTTGCGTCCTACGAAAAAGTCCTGTTAAACCTCGATGTTCGATCTCTTGACGCCGATTTTGTACCGGTTGGCGCATCAAGTGCCAGTCGCTCTCGTTTTCGGTACGCAGAACAGTACAAGCAGGAGAGATTCGATGACCTTTATCTGCTTGAGGAGAGAGCACCGCGGCAATCCCCTGACGAACGATCACTGGACTTCGACCTCCAATTCAAGCCGTTCACGTGGTTGGGGCTTAACTCCGGACTAGGACGAACAGAGGAACGTTTTAGCGCAACACCCATCGGAAGCACAAAATCTGAGAAGGAGGGCGCGAATGGCAGCGAATCTGTGCCACCCGCGGCGGGGGACGAGATAACAATTCGTGATAACTTGAACTGGGCTGTCGATTTCAGTCCCCGAAAGATTCCTCGACTCAAATGGAATGTGCGTAGAAGCGCCTCCAAAATCAGGGGAACAGACCAGTTTCGCAAAGAACACCAACAGTGGAATCTCGTCCACAAATTTCGGGCATTAAACCTGAGTGCGGCATCCGAACGGTTGGAATCTTTGGATCTCGATTACACTGACGGCGCCAATCTTAACCGGAGGCGCAACATCTCCACGGGTCGCATGGATGTCGTCAAATTCAAATGGGCATCGCTTAATTCTTTGTACTCCATTGAAGAATCGTTTGGAAAAGAGGACCTACTCATGGTCGATGGGGAAACGCTGGCGTTTTCAGACTGGAACCTCCAAACTACTGCGCGAACATGGACAGTTGGTTTCTTTTCACGACCTCGCAAATGGGCAAATCTGACCTCCAATATCTCTCGCCGAGTGTTTGAATCGCGACACAAACTAAACACCGACTCAACAACACAGCTAGCCGACATCAGTGTACGACTCACACCTTTTAACCGTGCGCTGTATGGTGAAATCACCTATGAACTCGATAAGAAGTTAGCCACGGAACGACGAGAAATTTATTCCAACATCAACCCGTTCACGGGAAGAGAGATTGAGCCTGGAGAAGGGTTTTATGTCAAAATTGACGAATTGCACTATAGGGAAGATTCCGAGGAGGGGAACTACATAAAGATTATACAAAATGTTGACGATAAACCCGTTTCTGCAATTGATGCCAAACTGCGATTACGCTTTCGTCCTCGACAGATTTTTTCCCGGCGAAGACGCTCGGGACGATTCTCGACATCAAGACTTGGAATACTCCCGACCGACTCGAAACTCCCTCCGCGGGATGGAATTACAAGATTGGGAGAGGAATCATCGGAACGTACAACTGTGCTGGAGTGGTTGGCTGAAGCCATCAGCGGCGAAATCCGGTTCGACATCCGGGAGGAACAAGAGGAAGCGGATTCCGCATCGCTATACCTGCTCAGCGATCTGCGAAACAATCACACCCTTTTTGGCCAGGAAAGGCAACGCTATCAGCTCAAGTTTTCGCCGTCAACCACACTGAACATCAACCTAAATTACAATCGAAGTCAAACTCTGAACAGGCGTGTCAACAACAGAGAACGGTGGCGCAATAACCGCGATTGGGACATCAATCTGACGCTGAATCCCTCACACCGAATATCATTCGTTGGACGATGGGAGCAGCGCCGCGAACAGGAACAGTTTAGTCAACTTATGAACGACGTCGGGACTTCCGATCGAATATCCGATCTGGTGCAGTTTGAGCGAAGGCGCGAAATCGACTTCCGGTACGAATTAAACCGCGCTTTTCGGATCAGTATGGCTGGCGGCTATGAAACCACGTCGGATCTTGAGAAATTGGCGGAGGAGCCAGAAGCACATACGCGGACATTCTCAATCGATAACCGAATGATTTACTCTCTGATTCGGAAGGGACGAATCAATTTCAACTATCGACTCGGTTTCGGGAGTAGCACGGGAGGGATTCCATTCACCCGATATCACTTCCACGAGGGAGTGAGCCACGAAATTCGAGCGAACGCGGAATATAAAGTGCGGAAAGTGACAGATCTTTTATTACGAATTAAATACCGACTACTCTCAACAGAGCGGGATGCACCTGAACATCGGCTCGAAATGGAAATGGTGGCAGAATTGTAATCCATTCTAAGCAAGTGAAGTCATACTTAGTCTTTCCGTCCGAAACCTTACATAGCTAACCCGCGTTGGTACCCAATCTTGTAGGTCAAGCTTCAGTCCGACCCGCGCGGAATCTCCCCTTTTTGATTCCCTACCAATACAGACACATAGTGTCAATCTGATTCCGATTTCTTCGCAACCAACCGTATTAGTGCCGCTTTCCCTTTGTGCATCCCTTCGTCAAGCTCGGTGACTGTATCTTCGTAGAATAGAATCCGAAAGGATTTGAAGACTTCCAAGAGTTCATTCGGATTCACGAGATAGTTGGGATTCTTTGGCCCAAACTTGCTGTGTTTTGGATGGTCGCGCGAATAGGTCTCAAAGATTATGATCCCTCCGGGTTTCAACGAATCAATCACTCTCGGCAAAATCGATCTGTCATAGAAGTAGAAATTCGTGATGAGATCGTATTGCTCCTTGCCCATATCGTAATTAGTCAAATCCGCGACGATGGAATTAACTACGACACCTCGCTCCTCCGCAAGCCGTTCACACTTCTCAATCCCGACCTCGGAGATGTCGACGCCGGTAACATCAAACCCATTCTCCGCAAGGTAGACGGCATTACGTCCTTCACCCATCGCCAGAACCAGCGCCTTGCCCTTCTTCAGCAGCGAGAGTTTCTCTCTCAAGAACGCCGTCGGTTCCTTCCCATAAATATACGTTGTACCCTCGTATTTTAAGTTCCACCGTTCCTTGTCAGACATTGCCCTCCCTTCCTGTTTCCCTAACGCGCCGGTGTTTGCAAGCAAAATCGCTGCGGCAAAAATCAAAATCCCTGTTTTCATCAATAACTCCAGTCACCGTGGTCATCATCACGGGGTTGAATCTCTGCGTCAGTGTAGAATACTCTCCAAGAACAGTAGCCCGACATCAACATTATAACTGAAATCCTCCGCACGCCACGGGCTATTGTAGCCGATGACCGGCACATAACTTTCGTACCTAGATCCGTGAGATCTTAGCCTAACCTCCGCCCTTGTTTGTTCCAGTTCCCCAAAGACCGTGTCGCAATCTGCGAGGACGAAGATGTCACCAATCCGTTCTCCGTGAAGCCTGAACGTCTCCGCAGCTTGTGTGGCGCTGTATACCTCCTCAACTCCCGGTGCATCGTTCAACAGCGCAATTGCACGCTCACAATTGTCACGATTGTCAAGAAAGATATACGCTGACCCGCCAAGATTCCCGTGATGTTGGACATAGCGGTCCTTGATGATTGGAATTGCGCTTGCTGGCACACCGTATTCAGTGAGCCAACGTCCCGGGTCAAGTGCCATTGTTTTGGCGGACATGCCGTGATCAGCGGTGATGTAAATCTCGCGATTCGGATTATCGTCCACAATGTCCCCTAGAATCCGATCCAACTCAGTCATATGAAGTTGAGACGCCTCCTCATCGGGTGAGAACTTGTGCTGAGCCCAGTCGGTTGTTGAACAGAAAACGACATCGGGATTCTCATCACGCAACACTTTTCGTAACGCTCGAAGCAGCCACCAGTTAATTTCGGCGGAATAGATTGACTCTCCCTCTCCGACTGATTCAATATACTCTGTAGACGGGGATTCCGCGGCAATCCGGATGTCTATTCCTCCTTCCAGCATCCGCAGAAGTTTTTTCTTCGTCACGAGTAGTGCGGTTTTTTCGGCGAATCCTGCCGACTTTGCCCGCTCGAATAGTGTCGGAACTAACAGAAAACGGCTGTCCTCAATAAACTCTCCCTCCCCTGTCTTTCGGTCAACGTGATAATTTGTCGTGATCCCGTGCCTCGACGGAAAGCATCCTGTCGCGATACTGACTTTGTTGACGTTTGTAACCGACGGTATCACAGAATTTGCGCACCTGTAAAATCCGGTATCGGCAAGTCTCCGAATATTCGGGATGTCACTGGCAGCGAGGTAATCGTGCCCGCCCGCATCAATGCAGATAATTAAAACTTTCCGTCTACTCATGCACTTTTTGCCACTCCCTTTGCGGATCTACCGCCACTCGAATCAAATCGCCCTGCCGCGCCCGTTCAAACGCTGCATCAATCTCCTCCAGCGCGTAGGTGGCGCCGATCAATACATCGAATGGATAGCGCTCTCGTTTTTTCTCGACGAACCGAATTGCTTCACCGAGTGCAGACGGATGATAGTTGTGCAGCCCGCGAATTGTCAAACATTTCGTCACGACTTTTTGAGCATCTAGCCTGACATCGGCGCCCGGATAAACAAATCCGAGCGTGAGACAGCGACCTCCGAATCCCAACCAATCAAGCGCGTTCGACAACGCCGCGCTTGCCCCGCTCACCTCTACGACGAGGTCGGCGCCTTTCTGATTCGTAATTTCTTCGACGGTTAGTTCAACATCACCCGCAGTGGTGTTTGTAAGATTGAAGGTGTGTGTTGCACCGAACCGAGCCGCCATTTGTAACCGATCTTCTTGATAATCGACAACTGTTACACTCTTGCATCCGCTTTCGCGCAGACAGCACGCCGCATAGATGCCTAACATTCCCGCACCTTGTACAACTGCATTGTCACCTACTTTGACACCAATGGCTTGCAATCCGTCTAGGATGGTAGCGAGCGCACAATTAAGCGGCGCCGCTTCGCGCTCGGTCAGAGCGTCAGGCAGAGGATAGATGGCGGTGCCGGGGCGAAGCTGGATGTACTCGCCAAACCCTCCGCTGAACGTAACATTGGACTCGCCTCCAGCATGTCCGTATTTGAACAGTCGGTCACATTTCTGAGGCAGGTTCTTCTCTACACAGTTATGGCATCGTCCACACGACGTTCCAATGCTCCAAGTAATTCGATCGCCTTCACTCAGATGCCTTCCGCAGGCGTCACGCAGTTGTGTCGGCGCGGCAACCACCCCGATGGCTTCATGGCCCAGTGCACACGGCAACGAAACAGATCTTCGTCCCGTGACAGTGTGCATATCCGAACCGCAGATTGTTGCAAGCAAGACTCGAACCAACGCATTTTCTTCGCTTGAAGCGTGCATTGGCTGCCTACTTACCTCAAATGGTTGACCAACTCCGTGAAATAGCGCCACTAGTGCAGTATTGTGCATACGACTTTTGAGTATTCGAGTCTGTCTTTCCGCTCTGCTTTCCTATAAGGCAAAACGTGGTTTCCATATCAAATCTTTTCTGAGTGTAATTATGCCACAACTCCAAGCATCAATGTCAACTGCATTCAATTCTTTTACTAGGACTGCAACCATCACACCACCGATGACTCCCCCTGAATTCCCCGGATCACAATGGGTTTATGGCAGCTCAAGTCATTATGCGCCCGTAGCTTGTAGGAGCGATCAAACGAGTGAATAACGATTAATCAACTGATTGAATAAGGAAGGCGATAGAGTTCCCATAGAGATGCTCCTCCCGGTCCCTGTGCAATATAACCCGCAGGCTGGGTTGAACACAGTTAAACTCAACTCCCGGCATATGTCTATCTAATATTCGGCACAGCAGTTTTACAGTAGACACCGCCCGCCACTCCCTCATCTTTCCACATTTCCTTATATCAGGTTCGACCGCCCTACACCCAAGCGCTAATGTGATTGAAATCAACACTTAAAAAGTCGTATAATATTATTGATTTGCTACATTTCAGCGACATAATAAACGAGGCTTAATGTTGCCATTATTCACGGCGGAGAAACTGACAGACACCTGTTTGAAAATCTTTCACGCACTAGGTGTATCGGATGCCGACGCTGAGGTAGTCACACGCGCAATGGTTGACGCCAATCTCGTTGGACACGATTCACACGGGGTTATTCATCTACCGCTCAAATATGTCCCCGAAATCGAATCTGGATTGATTAAGTTGGATGCGGAAATTGAGGTTAAACGTGAATCCTCTTCCATGGCGGTATTGGACGGCAATTGGGGATTTGGCCCTGTCATCGCCACTCACGCAGTTAAACTTGCCGTACGAAAAGCTAAAACCAACGATCTCGGTTCGGTTGCAGTCTCAAGATCAAACGAAGTCGGACGATTGGGAGGTTACGCTCTTATCGCCGCAGAATCCGATATGATTTGCCTTTTGACAGTAAACGATCACGGCACCGGAAGTTGCGTAGTGCCGTTTGGGGGAATTGAACCGAGGCTATCAACCAATCCACTTGCCTGCGCGATCCCACTGCCTGGACGCGAACCGCTGTTGCTGGACATGTCCACCAGTGTTGTCGCCTCGGGAAAAGTACGGGTGCAGCAACACCGCAAAGAGGACGCCCCGGAGGGCTGGATTCTCGATTCCGCCGGCATGTCTACGACAAATGTAGACGACTTTTATACAGATCCACCTGGCGCGTTGCTGCCCTTCGGAGGGATTGCTGCACAAAAAGGATTTGGACTTAGTCTCGTCGTGGACATTCTTTCGGGTGCGTTGAGCGGGGCTGGCTGTTCGCGAGAAGGTGAGACGAGGCCTGGCAACGGTATATTCGTCACCGTCTTTAGCATCGCCAGCTATGTCGAGTTGCCGGAGTTCAACGAAGAAGTAGACCGCTTCGTCAAATATGTCAAGTCGGCGCAGAAATCACCCGGCGTTGAAGAAATCTTTGTACCGGGGGAACGTGGATTTCGCGAGCGCGGGAGACGGGAACGCGACGGCATTTACATTGAAGATGAGACCTGGGAGCAGATTAAAGCGATTGCGGACCGGTATCAGGCTAAGATACCCGATTAGGAATTCGTAGGTGTTACTATAGTCATTTCTATTCATTTTTGCAAATATTTTGATTGGACGTTACTCGATTCTGATGATCGAAGATTGTAGCGACAAACGAACTGTAGGAGCGATCTCCCGGTCGCGACCTTCTGTCGCTTGCATATCTTACTCCTCCAAGAGATACACGGCAAACTGTGTTATCACAGATTGAACCGTTTAGTCTTAAATGTATAATTCTTAGTTGAAATGTCTATAAAAGCTGGTAATATACGGATTCTGTCAATTAGAATCCGTAATGAAAATTGACTAATCGTCAAGGTAGCAGACAGAGACTATATCAATGAGCCAGACACAAGCCAAAAACATGCATTCTCCCGGTGCGGTATTGTTGATTTCCTGTTATGAATTGGGACATCAACCCATGGGAGTCGCCATGCCTCTTGGTTTCTTGGAACGTGCTGGCTTCTCACCGACCGCTATCGACGTTTCCGTTGAACCGTTAGATTTGGAAAAGGTCACCCGTGCCCGCTTTGTCGGAATCGCTGTACCAATGCACACCGCCTTGCGCCTGGGCATTTACGTCGTTAAGCGGGTTCGGGAAGTCAACCCGGAGGCGTTAATCTGTCTCTACGGTCTCTATGCGGGGCTAAATGCCGATTACTTACTTGACAACGGAGCAGATTTTTGTATTGCCGGTGAGTACGAATTGCCGCTCCTTACCCTTATTGAGATGGCGAGCACGGATGAGCTTTCTTCGACGGCAGATGTATCAAATCTGCCTGATGGGGTGATTGGCCATGGTGTTGAGGCCCGACCTTTTCTGAAGCGTCTGCCCTTTTCACCGCCATCGCGTGGTCCGCTACCGGCGTTAAATTCGTACGCGCGCTTAGCGCATCGTGGCGAACACCGATTGGTTGGTTACGTCGAAGGCAGCCGAGGATGCAAATACCTCTGTACGCACTGCCCAATTCCACCCGTGTATGATGGACGCTTCTTCGTCGTCCCGCAGGAGGTTGTACTGGAAGACATTCGTCAGCAGGTTCAAGCGGGAGCGACACATATTACGTTCGGGGATCCGGACTTCTTGAATGGTCCCACCCATTCACTGCGTCTCGTCCGAGCCATGCACGCCGAGTTCCCGTGCCTGACTTTTGACTTTACGACGAAGGTAGAACATATCATCAAACATCGTGATGTGTTTTCCGAGTTCAATCAATTGGGTTGTCTGTTCATAGTTTCCGCAGTGGAATCGCTGAGCGATCCCGTACTTCAGATTTTGGAAAAAAACCACACTCGACGCGATGTTGAGGAGGCAATTGAGATCGTGCACGCGGAAAACATCGCCCTTCGTCCCACCTGGGTCGCATTTACACCATGGACCTCGTTGCATGATTATCTTGAAGTGTTTGAGTTTGTATTAAGGTACGGCCTGATTGACCATGTTGATCCGGTGCAATACGCTGTTAGATTGTTAATTCCCCCCGGTTCACATTTGTTAATTCGCGATGCCGTGAAACCTCACTTGGGATCGCTGGATCAGAGTGCATTTAGTTATCACTGGTCACACCCCGACCCACGCATGGATGAACTCCACAAAACCGTAAGTGCGCTGGTGGAGAGGGATTCCCAAGATGGCGTGGATCCGTGCGAGACGTTTTATAGTATTTGGGAAATTGCGGCAAGTTTGCAGGGAAATGATCCTCCGAAACGTCGTGCATTTCTCGGCGATCGAGAGAGAGCGCCGCGGCTTACGGAGCCTTGGTTTTGCTGAGCGGAACCAACTGAAGGTCAGTTAGACCTTCTACAAACACAAGATCCGAGGGTGTAAGTAAGGTCCCAGATGACGCATCGTTCCGCCAGGACAAAGGATTCTCAAAAAGGAGGTGAATAACCTCCTGACAAAACACTTATAATTTGACATGGCGCGCCGCCGAATATATAATATGGGATGGTTGCCCGCTTAACCGACGGAAGTCGAGGCAGATGCATAGCACACAAGTCATCGACCACTACAAAAATCCGCGTAATGTCGGGATGATAGAGGACGCCGACGGTGTGGGAATTGTGGGTACACCCGCCAGCGGCGAGATGATAAAGATTTGGATTGGAGTTTACCGTGATAGAATTGTCAGGGCAAGGTTCAAAGCTTTTGGATGTCCAACCGTTATCGCAGCAGGTTCTGTCACAACCCAGCTCATCACAGATACCACGATTGAAGAAGCATTAAAAATCACGAATCGGCAAATCGACGATGCATTGGGTGGTTTGCCGCCAGACAAAAAACGCTACGCAATTGATGCGCAAAACATTGTTCAATCCGCGATTAACGACTATACTTCAAAGGTAACAAATCGAACGGAGGGGAAAGATTATGATATCGGTCACTGAAAACGCGGCACAGAAGGCTATCGCCTTAATCACAAGAGAGGGCCATTCCGCGGAGGAAGGATTTGGTTTACGGATGAAGGTTGTTGGCGGGGGTTGTTCCGGCTTCCAATACGATCTTGCGTTTGGCGAATCCAAGGGTAACGACAAGGTCTTTGAGTTTCACGGACTAAAGGTGTTCGTCGACCCGCGAAGTACGCTTTACCTCGCTGGTTCGACCTTGGACTTCCAGGACGGTCTGATGGACTCCGGTTTCAAGATTACCAATCCGAATGCCAAGACAGAATGCGGTTGCGGCGAATCCTTCAGCGTATAATATAATCAAGATTCAATGTCGACACGGGGCAGAATACACGAATGTCGTATTCTGCCCTTTTTTTGATTCCCTGAAGGAATGATCCCAACGAGAAGTCGAATATTACTTCATTATATGGAGCGCTCCGCCTTTCGAGAGATTTGGCAGACCTTGCCTCTTGGGATCGCTTTCCTCAAGAATCAGGAAAGCGCCTCCCCCAGAAGCAATTTTGCGAAACTCACACATTCCGTGGCATGTGCTATTGCCTCATCGAAGTCGAACTCCTCGTTAGGGCCAATCTCGTCGTACCTCAAATCTCTCGCATAACTGGTATAGCGATTCGATTCAAGAAACGCATCCGGCAAATCAATGTTGTTATCGCTCAACAATCGTGCTAGTCCGGCTATCGAGTGCGTTCTTGGATAGTCAACACCGTGAAAACCAGAATGGCTTTGATTGATTTTTCAACCGCCTGCTGCACATGAAAGCCAATCCCTTCAGGGTTACCTTGGTTGCTATCCTAGAGTATGGAGGCATTCAGCAGGTCGGTTTCAGCTTTCTTTAACAGAGTTTGAACTAACTCCTTTTCCACTGCGTTCATACAAGACGACACCATCTTTCATCAACGACTTCTGAAACCCGATTCGAAGTTGCTGGTATTTTCTATCCTCTTCGGCGCTACGCACAAGAACGTCCGCGAAGATTGGCAGAGCCATCAGCGCGACACTTATCTGATGAGTTTCCTCGTTACGGGATTTAATCTCATCTTTCACGACGAGCAAATCATAGTCCGAATCGTCATCGCCATCCCCACGCGCCCGCGATCCAAACAGTACGATTTTCCTCGGACTCGCCACCTCTCGAACGTATCTAACAATCTCTCGGCAGATTTTATCTTCTGAAGGGTTAATCATGGTTGACACCTCATGCACTCTTCTTTGTCCGCTCCCGGGCTCTTGAATGCATGCCCACTTTCTCATATTACCACAATTTTGACGCACGAATCAAATGAAACTAGCGAAGCATCAACCGGTCCCATCACCCAAAAACAGCGCTTCCACCTCATCTCCCGCCTTTAGATTCACGCCCGCCGGAATAACGGTAAACCCGTTCGCCAAAACAAGTGAATAGAGAATACCTGAGCCCTGCGGTCCGGTTGTTTTTGCGTAATACTTCCCTTCACGCTGCGTAATAATCGACCGCATGTAGTTGGTTCGTTTATCTTTATTAACGATATCTTCGTCCAACACGGCTTTGAACGTTGGTCGAAATGGGTCTGAGTGGCCCGCCATTGAAAGGAGCGCCGGGCGGACGAAGAGTTCAAACACGACAAGAGACGAGACAGGATTTCCCGGCAAGCCGAAGATTGGCTTTCCATCGGCCATGCCGTAGGCTTGGGGTTTTCCCGGCTTCATTGCCACGCGCCAGAAATTGATCTCGCCGAGCTTGGATAAAACCGTCTTGACAACATCGTGCTCCCCGACGGATACTCCTCCACTTGTAATCAGGGCATCGGCGCGATTCAGCGCATCGCGGAATATTTTTTCGGTTTCCACCTCATTATCGCGAGCAATTCCCATGTCCAATGGGACACACCCCGCTTCCTGAAGTTGCGCGTAGACTCCGTAGCGGTTGCTGTCGCGAATCTTGCCGGGTTCCAATGCGTCCCCGAGCGGCGTCAGTTCATCACCTGTAGAAACCACCGCGACACGTGGACGCCTGTGTACTAGTACCTCCGATCGATTCAGCGATGCCAGCATTGAGCATTCCTGTGGACGGAGAAGTTTCCCGCTTGGCATGACAAGATCGCCGCTCTCCACGCTTTCCCCTATGAACCTGACGTTTTCCGCCTTTACCACGGATTCCGCAATCTTCACGTGTTCCCCGTCGAACTGTGTTACCTCCTGCATGACGACCGCATCAGCCCCTGCCGGCATCATCGCACCCGTCATGATTCGTGACGATTGGCCCCGTTCAAGTTGGTTCGTCGGCGCGTATCCGGCGGCTATTGTCTCAATAACCGACAGGCTGACAGGTGTTTCCTTGGACGTGCCTTGCACATCCTGTGCAATAACGGCAAAACCATCCATCGCCGAGTTATCAAACGGAGGAATGTGTTCTTCGGAATAAATATCCTCCGCGAGCACATGTCCCAGGCAGTCCAAAATGCCCCGCTTTTCCGGTGCTAAAACACTGATTGTGTCCAGCATTCGTTTACGCGCTTCTTCGACGGTTAACATCATCAACTTCCTCCATTGTCTCATGTAGCAACATCTCTTTCACCTTTTCAAAATCCTCACGCGTGTTTATATTTACGAACGAAAGCCCCTCGGGATCAAATCCCTGCCATTCGTTTGGAGGCACCATGCGGACCGTAACGCGATCACAAAGCGCATGAAGGCGCAGTTCCCTTTCATCAATCATCTGGCGGAGGGTTTGGACACAGCCCCTTGAATACACGGCACATAACATCTGCAACTTCGGATTGGACTCCTTCACCCCCCGTGTATAGGGCACTACAGCGTCATATTCTCCCAAAACCGAGAGGAGATATCTCATTAGCTTGGCCTGTAAAAACGGCATATCACAGGCAACGCATAGGACGGCCTTGTTTGCCGCACAACTAAGCCCTGTGTAGACACCCCCGAGCGCACCGCTATCGGGAACAAAATCTTCGTACACCCGCACACCCAACTCGGTATACAGATGTGCCGACTTTGAAATAACGATGGTTTCCTCCGTGACAATCTGCAATCGCTTCAAGGTACGTGAAATGAGAGTTTCATCCCCCAAGTGCATTAACGCCTTGTTTCGTCCCATTCGCCGGCTTTCTCCGCCCGCAAGGATGACCCCGGTTACCTGCGCAGTGTTCAATGTGGTGCTAAACCCCTAAGTATTGATTTTACGGCGTACCCGTGCGCCGTGTCAATCATATCACTCGGGATGTGGAACGTCAATAGCAATGCAGTCAACCCCTGTAGGGTGGGCACTGCCCACCAGCCTTTTCCGCCAAGGTAATTTGTAGAATCAAGCAGGAGAATTACGAACGATCAACTGAAATCAAGCGACTGAACAGGGAGTGCGATAGAGATCCTGATAGCGAAGGAGCAACTGACCGATTGGGGTTCCTGCGCTAGAGATCCCAAGGCGACAGTAAATCCCTTAGTGACCACGATAGAGACCTCTTACTCCGCGATTCGATTGCCTATTTGCGTTTGACGGACAAATATCCGTGTGTTAGAATTGAACCGGTAATATGAACACACAATCTCACGCGCTCATCAACATGGCGTTGCTCGCGCGCGCGAATCAGCCGCATCACCACGGATGCGCACTGTTCGGCGCGGTGCTGCCCGATGTTCCGATGTTTGTCTTCTTTGGCGTAGAGACCCTGTTTTTGAGACATTCTCAATCGGAAATCTGGTCGGAACGTTATTTTCTTCCCCAATGGCAGAACTTCATCGACCCATTCAACTCAATACCGCTCGTTCTACTCGGCATCACCATCGGTTATCTCCTTCGATCCGACCGCGTCCGTGTGATGTGCTGGAGCATGCTGCTTCACTGTATGGTGGACTTCTTCCTTCATCGTGAGGATGCTCACCGACACTTTTTCCCATTCTGGGACTACAAATTCAAAAGCCCAATTTCGTACTGGGAAACGGATCACCACGCGGGGATTGTCTCGGCAATCGAGGTAGTGGTAACGATTGGGGCATCAGTATACCTGTTTCCACGCCTCCAATCACAGTTTGCCAAAGGCGCATTGATCGCCGTGAACGCCCTATCTGTGCTCCTCTATATCGCCTTCATCCTCTTTTTTGGATAACTCTATGGCGAATCAGTTCACCGGCAGACACCATCATGACATCAGACCTCTCTTTGATTTGTCTTCTTACGTATCAAGCATTACGTATTAATTACTGTATACCATCTTCCGGGCAGAGGCTCTTTTTTTAAACCCTGTCTCATCCCACTGCTTTATAAAATCCAATGAAACTATTAGTCACAGGCGGCGCGGGATTCATCGGATGCAACTTCATCCGCTACTGGCTCCAACATTATCCCGATGATTCAATTGTCAACATTGATCTGCTGACCTACGCGGGAAATTTGAACAACCTCGCCGATGTCGGTCATACTTACGCGAATCGGTATTCCTTTGTTCACGGCGATATTGGGGATTACGACTGCGTTGACGACCTCATCGCAGAGCACCGTCCGGATGTAATAGTAAACTTTGCCGCCGAGTCTCATAACAGCCGCGCGGTGCTCAACCCCCGCCTTTTCTTCGAGACTAATGTCATGGGCACACAGATGCTGCTCGAACTTGCCCGTAATCATAAAGTCTCACGATTTCACCACATCTCCACCTGCGAGGTCTACGGCGATCTCGCGCTAGATTCACCGATAAAGTTCACGGAAAACCACCCGTATTCTCCGCGCACGCCGTACAACGCCTCCAAAGCGGCGGCGGATCACGCCGTCCGTGCCTATTTTGAGACCTATGGACTTCCCGTCACCATCTCCAACTGCTCGAACAACTACGGCGCCTATCAACACCCCGAGAAGGTGATACCTCTTTTTACCACGCATGCCCTCGACGACAAACCGCTTCCGCTCTATCGGAACAGCCTTAACCGCCGGGAATGGCTCACGGTTTCCGACCACTGCCGAGCTATCGATCTGATCATTCGGAAGGGAGACATCGGCGAGACCTACAATATCGGAAGTGGGATAGAGCAGAGCGTCGAAGAGATTGCCGACGGCGTCTTGGCGGCGTTGGGCAAACCGCAATCCCTCAAAACTTATGTCCCCGACCGCCCGGGTCACGATCGCCGATACCTCTTGGATTCCTCGAAAATCAGGCGTGAACTCGACTGGGAACCGCAAATCGATTTTCAATCCGGTCTCAAGGAGACTACGCAGTGGTACGCTCAAAATCGCGAGTGGTGGACGGAGATTCTTGAACAAGGTGATTCGGAGGCAGTGCAGGAAGATAAGTGGCTGAAGAAATAGTGCGTGATTCGTAAGGCGTGATGCCCAAATATATCGCTTTATTACGAGCGTGCGGTGTCTAGTTCGTAAGTCGCGCTCTTATCGCCCCAATAATTTTCTTTCAGATTGGGCTTGCCGGTTCTTGACCAAGTCCGTCGTCAATCCCCCGCCATAATAATCCCGCCACTCGCTATAGTGTCCGTTTTTCCCATTGTTGAAACAAGCGTAAAAAAATTCTTGACATTTATGTTGCTTTAAGCTACACTATAGGGTGCAATGAATAAGGTTCTATACCGAGCAAGCGCAACGAAGATGCTCCGGCGAATGCCGCGCAATGTAGCGAAGACCGTTGTGCTAGAGATTGACCAACTTGCCGTGTCTCCCTACGCGCCGAACAACAATGTAACGCGCTTAAAGGACGAGGAGGGATACCGGCTCAGAGTGGGGGATTGGCGCGTGTTATACGAGATTCGTGACAATGTCCTCGTCATCGAAATCATCAAAATCGGACCTAGGGGAGGTGTATACCGATGAATATTGAAACCGTCGAAAGACAGGGCAAGGAATACGTCCTTGTACCGAGAGAACAGTACAACCAATTTCTGGAAGATGCGGAGATGCTAAGAGACATTCGCGAGTTCCGCGAAGCCAAAACCATCAACGAGGAGACCTATCCCAGTGAGGTCGTCAATCGCCTGATTCTCAACGAGGAGAGTCCGATCCGCGTGTATCGAGACCATCGAGGCCTAACCCAGCAGCAACTGGCAGACAAGTGCGGCATTCAGCGCGCCTACTTGGCGGAGATCGAAACCGGACGCAAGTCCGGTTCCGTCAAGACTTTGAAAGCCATCGCCACCGCGCTTGATGTTGATTTGACCTCGATTTCGTGAAGCGTAAAGGGAGAAACGCGGACAGAATTTGCAAGGGATTCGGGATGGATTGGTTGGATCTTAATGCGTTATACGTAATGCGTAAAGAAAAAGATTTGGGCATTACCGCAGATGGTCCCCCCGATTCCCTTCAATTTCGAATGGGGGGTGTAGGGAGCGCGAATCTACGTTCCCTATCCGCCTTTTTATCTCACAATGCGAGCTGCGTTCCACTCGCTTTGAACTTTTAGGATTTCTTGGAATCTGCGATAACCAACTCAAACTCTGCATTATCTCGCTGGGCAACACTACGTCTAAACGTTGAATGCTGTTCTTTATGAGAATGAACTGTACTTTGGGTTTCAACTTCAATGATTTTAGTAGCCTCGTCTTGAATTGCGAGAATGTCAGGGATTCTCTCGTCGTGACCAATTGGATCGGGCTGGTCGAAATTCGGCAAGTCAGCCTGAACTTCCCAACCATCAGCTTCAAGCTTATTTGCAAGATCGAGAACGAGATTATCGTGCGCGGATTGGTTTTTGGGGTTTCTGCTCATAATTGGATCCTCCTCTGGGGGAAATAAACTTAATCTGTGAGAAATTCGGATTTAAACCCAGAAATTGAAGACTACGTTAGCGAACAAGATGGTTGACGCGCGCTGTTTTCAGTGCCAGGCCGGAAATCTTACCTTCATCACGATTATCAAGCAGCTACTTTGGAAACTCTAGAAAAAGAAATATCAGACAATGAAGTGTTGAATAGATTATTGAGGACAGCAGGCAGAGCCATACTGTCCCCGGTGATGTTTCGCAGCATCGTTTACCACGGTAGATTGACCGCTGTGGGAGGAACGTTGGGAAACCGATCGCCTACCAGTGGATTGAGTTGTTGCGCGAGGTAGGCCTCTACTCCGTCAAGCAAGTGTTCCTGTATGCTGGCCCATGTTACAAACAAGCCATGTTGTTTGTAGGCTTGAACTTCAGAATCTAGGCGATGTGCTGCAATCCTATCTTTGATAAAGCCTTGACCAACTCGTACCGTGCGTGGCGCATTACCGCCATGCCAAATGATGTATACGCCAGTCATATTATCAAAGTGGTTATTACTAAGATTCACTTCGTTGAGTTTACACCAGATGTCGGCTTGACATCTGTTCCATTGGACAGTCATCTTGAGCTACTCCTTTGCGACAGATTATACAACGAACAATATTGTACATGATTGCGAACTAGTTGTCAAGTTAAATGTTGCAATAACGAACGATTAAGTATATAATTACAATCACGTATGCTAGCGGAACGGAGGATTGTTATGAACCTGAGTCAGAAAATTAAACAACTCAGGGAGGATAAGGGATTTTCACTAAGTAAGCTGGCAGAAACCGCAGGTGTATCCAAAGCCTATTTGTCGCAACTCGAAAATAGTGTGAGTAAACAACCTTCGGCTGAGATTCTGTTCAAAATCGCCTCAGCACTCGGTACAACAATTGCTGACCTCCTGGACAAACCGGTTCGTGTTAGTTCGGACAACTTTCTTAAGCTTGGAGAAAACGAGATGCCCTACGGATTACGCGAATTGATTAATAAGCGAGGAAAGGATCTTGACATTCGCGAAGAGGATGTAAAGATGCTGATGAATATTCAGTATCGGGGTAAACACCCCAAGAGTATGGACGATTGGGAATACGTTTTACGAACAATTAGATTGGTAGTAGATGAAAAATGAAACGTAAATTCGTAAAAGTGGGACGACACATATATTCTCATTCCTCAGTCGTAAGCCTTATTGAACGTCATCATGGGATTTCTCAAGACCCCAGAGAAATTATGCAACACTTGATTCGTATCCGAATTGATGCAGCTAGGAATCTCGGATGGGATGGTCCGCCTTATGATCCACGATTTCTTGCTTCTACAATGGGAATCAATTCCGAGAAATCCAAAAAGTTGATTCTTAGTGAAGATGCAGAACTGCATCCAACCCCTGATGGAAAGTTAGTAATCAGATATAATCCTGACAAACCACGAACCCGGCAAAACTTCTCAATTGCTCATGAAATCGGCCATACTTTTTTCCCGGAATATGAAGACCAGTTTAAGGCACGCCATGAACTTGGTAGATTCGATCCTGATAGTGAGGTAGAATATTTGTGCGACCTCGGGGCAAGTGAAATTGTCTTACCTGCCCCCGAATTTGATATAGACGTTCGGCGATGGGGTATTTCACTGGCATCGCTTAAGAAGCTGTCTACGCGCTATGAAGCTTCAAGGGAAGCAAGTGCCATTCGGATGATCGGGACTGACATCTGTCCTTGTGCCCTCATGATGTTAGATTACAAGCATAAGCCAGTTGAGTTATGTCAGATTGAAGCGGCAAAGTACCAACTACGCTTGATTGATGATGGCTCTCAAGTGGCGCCTCCAACGAAATTACGCGTGCAGTTTTGTATTCCATCAAGCCGTTTCTCGGCATTTATTCCAAAGCATAAATCCATTGACGAATCTTCCCCTCTCTATGAGGTGTCAGTAACCCAAGAAGAATTTCAAGGGGACATCTGTCTTGATTTGAAGAACCAAAACCTAAAATTCTACGCTGAGGCGATGCCATTCCCTGGCACACACGCCCCCGATCTTGGTTCTCGTGTCTTGGCGATCCTACTCCAACGTTGACATAATCTCCGAGACATAGAAAAAGCGATATTTAAGGCACGGAACACATCAATCCCTATCATGTATTACGACGGCTATTAGCTCAGGATAGCTTCTCACACAATCTCTTGAAGGAAAATAGACTTTGCCCAAAAACCAAACCACCCCCGACCCGCCCCAAACAAACATTGAATTTCCAACGCCAGAACAAGAAGAACTGGACATCTCCACACTAGAAACCTGGCTGTGGGCTGCCGCCTGCGTGATTCGAGGGGCAACCGACGCATCGAAATTCAAAGATTTCATCCTACCGCTGATCTTCTACAAGCGGCTTTCCGATGTGTTCGATGATGAATTTGCCGAACGTGTTGCCGAATTCGGTGATGAAGAAACGGCAAGAGACATCATTGAAGCCGACCATGAGGATGCACTCAAAAACGAACGTCCCCCGATTGTACGTTTCTACATCCCGCAAAAGTACAGTTGGAAGCAACTCCGCAACCACCCGGCAGACGGCAGTTTAGGCGAATTCGTTACCGAAGCCATGCGCGAGGTTGCTCGCATGAACCCACTGTTGCGCGGCGTCCTTGATGTGCGCGACTTTAACGAGCAGCAGAGCGGACAACGCATCCTTGACGACGACCGGCTGGAAGCCCTGATTGAGGTGCTGAGTCGGTATCGGCTGGGGTTGAAGGACACCGAACCGGATATTCTGGGACGCGCCTACGAATACCTGCTGCGGAAATTTGCCGAGGACGGAGGACAAAGCGCCGGTGAATTCTACACCCCGAAAGAGGTTGGCTGGTTAATGGCGCGCATTATCAACCCCGGACCGAAAGCTACCATCTACGATCCAGCCTGTGGTTCGGGCGGTTTGCTTATCAAGCCGCGTCTGTTATTTGAACGCACACACCCGGACAATAGAGGTCAAGCTCCCAGAATCTACGGACAGGAGTTGACCGCTACAACCTACGCTATGGCGAAAATGAACGCCTTTCTGCACGATTTCATCGGCGCCGATTTGCATATCGGTGACACCTTCCGCAATCCACGGCTTGTTGCCGATGATTCGACGCTTCAACGCTTTGATTATGTTCTCGCCAATCCGATGTGGAATCAGAAGGAGTACGACGAGGCTTTCTACGCCAATGACCGGTGGGGTCGGTTTACTTACGGCGTGCCACCGAGTTCATCTGCGGACTGGGCGTGGGTTCAGCACATGCTGGCATCCCTGAACGCCAACGGACGCGCCGCCATTGTGCTGGATACCGGCGCCGTCTCTCGCGGCTCCGGCAATAAACACACTAACCGTGAGCGGGATATTCGGAAGGTGTTTGTGGAGAACGACCTGATTGAAGGCGTAATCCTCCTGCCTGAAAACCTGTTTTATAACACTAGCGCACCGGGAATTATTTTGCTGTTGAACCGAAGCAAGCCAATCGAACGCAAAGAGCAAATCTTGCTCATCAATCTATCCAAGTATTTCGAGAAACAGGCTCCGAAAAACGCCCTGACCGATGAAGGGATTGACGCGGCATCTGAAATCTATCAGGCGTGGGAATCGCGTGAGAAGTTGAGCCGCGTAATCACTTTGGATGAAGTCCGAAAAACCGATTATAACCTGAGTCCTGCTCAGTTTGTGGACGTGGGAGAGAAGGTCGAACACCGTCCAGTGCAGAAAATCTTAGCAGACTTAACGGAAGCGCGAATCGCACGAGAAAAGGCAGACAAGACTCTAGATGATTTGTTAACGCGGCTTGAACTCAGTGGACAGTAACTTCAATGAGTGAGATGAGTTTCCCAAAACATTGGTATATTAAGACATTGGGCAAATTCTGTCGCGTCTTCAGTGGATTTGCTTTCAAAACGTCAGATTATACTAAAGACGGGATTCCACTCATAAAGATAGGTAATTTACAAGATGGAACAGTGATCATTAGTTCAGACAATGACTATGTCCCCGATTCATGGCGACGCAGAGAGGAGTTACAGAGATTCACACTGAAATCAGGGGATATACTCATTGCTCTGACGGGGAAGACCGGGAAAACTGCTGTGGTGCCGCCAAATCTTGAGGATGCATTATTGAACCAACGAGTTGGAAAGATTGAATTGATTTCGTCTGAGGTCGAGCACGGGTTTATTTTAGCAGTCACTAAAACGAATTTTTTTCAAGAAGCCATTCAGCAAAACACTTTTAGAAGCGTGCAAGGAAACATAAGTCCTTCATCCATCTCACAGATTGCTATTCCGCTCCCTCCACTTCCAGAACAACGCGCTATTGCCTCGGTTTTGGGTGCCATCCAAGAAGCCAAGTTTGCCTGCCAAAAAGAGATTGCCTTAGAGCGCGAGCGCAAAGCGGCGTTGATGGATGTCCTCTTTTCTCACGGCACGAAGGGTGAACCCCGCAAGCAGACGGAGATCGGAGAGATTCCTGAGAGTTGGGAATTGGTAAGATTAGGCGACTACTGCCATAAACCAGATTACGGCTATACTGAGAGCGCAAACGATTCACCAGTCGGCCCACAGTTCTTGCGCATAACAGACATTCAGAATGACGAGGTAAACTGGATCAAAGTTCCTCATTGCATCTGTAGTGAGGAAGACAAAAAGAAATACTCGCTAAAAACCGGCGATATAGTGATAGCGCGAATTGGTGCAACTACTGGAAAGGCATACATGGTCGAAGATTGTCTTGATGCAGTCTTTGCATCGTACCTGATTCGGGTGAGAACAAAGGATGGTTTAGTGCCTAATTTCTTAGCCCAATACTTTCGGACAAATGGTTATTGGAAACAAATTAATCAAAGCAAAGGCGGCAGACTCAAGGGGGGCGTAAACATTCCTATACTTTGCCGTCTAAGGCTACCGTTGCCTCGTCTTTCTGAACAGCAGGAAATCGCTGAAACCCTCCAAGCCTGCGATGACAAAATCGTTGCTGTTGAGCAAGAAACAATCCGACTAGACGAACTGTTTCACGCCATGCTTGAGGATCTGATGACCGGGGAAAGGTCCGCTGTCCCACTGATTCATGTCGATGTGCCAGACTAACGAACGCGGCACAAAAGGGGCAAATCGCGTCACGAGTTTCTTTCCTGAAAACTTCGTTTCTTGAAGCCCATTGCACTTCTTTTGACGTGATCCAATCAATGCTCCGTTGGCATCTCTTTTCAGTCTGTCGATTCAGTGAGAAGATTAAGCGCGTCACGCGCCAAACGGCGATTCGAGCGTTCATCGCGACAAAACGTGACAGACAGTCCATACCTTTGAGGGTCGCGTATATACGTCTCACGCATTTGAATTCGTGTATAATCGTCAAATTTTGTTAAATTTTGTTAAATTTTGTAAAGTATACACCCGTCATCAACTGAATTTGCGTTACCTCTTTGAATGTAGTAGGGTCATACGAATTAACAAAGTAGTGGGCACACACCGTGTGCGGCAAATCGCACTTTACACTGAAGAGCCGTCAAGAAAACCTGATAAATTACGTGTCTTGCTCGCTCTTGATTTCCGTTTGCCATTTCCCCGGAGAGCGTAATGTCCGAACGCGACGCAGTACAAAACCCAATGCTCAGGTACGCCGGTGAAATCGGCTGGGAGTGTGTTTCGGCATCGCAGGCGCTGCAGATGCGCGGCGGCGATATCACTAAGTTCTACTTTGCTGAACTGCTGGAATCGCAACTGCTGACACTCAACCGGAATCTACTCAATGATGATCGGTGCAAGGAAATCCTGCGGCAGTTAAATCTACTCCACCCGACACTTCAGGGAAACCGGGATGCGCTGGCTTGGTTGCGCGGCGAGCGATCAATTTTTGTCCCCAGCGAGAATCGTGAGCGAAATGTGACGCTAATCGACTTCGATACCCCCGACGGCAACCTATTCCATGTAACCGACGAGTGGTGGCAGAAAAACCCAAGCGACCGGAACCGCGCCGATGTGGTGTTCCTGATCAACGGAATCCCGGTGGCGGTGGTGGAGACCAAAAACCCACAAAGTCGAGACGGTTTGGAAGCGGGCGTGGAACAGATTCGCCGCTACCACCGCGAAACGCCCGAGATGTTCACCACGGCGCAACTGTTCGGCGTCACCCAACTGCGGGATTTTTTCTACGGCGTCACTTGGAACACCAACCGCAAGAATCTGTTTAACTGGAAAACCGACGACGACCCCACCTATGAAGGCAAAGTTAAGACCTTCTTCGATCCCGGCCGCTTCCTGAAAACCCTTCACGAATCGATTATCTTCCTCAGTAGAGACGATGACCTAACCAAAGTGGTGCTGCGCCAACACCAAACGCGCGCCGTGGAGGGTGTGATGGAACGGGTTTATGACCCAACGAAGCGGCGCGGTCTTATCTGGCACACGCAGGGCAGCGGTAAGACATTGACGATGATAACCATTGCGTCCCGGTTGTTGCGTCGCGGCGGCGAAACCGAAAAACCCACCGTGTTGATGCTGGTTGACCGCAACGAGTTGGAGAGCCAGTTGTTCAAGAATATCACTGCTTACGGCATCACAGCGCCCACGGTCGCAGATAGCAAGAAGGACTTGCGGAGGATTCTATCCTCCGATTACCGCGGCTTGGTGGTCTCAACCATTCACAAGTTTGACGACATACCGGCAAACATCAACACCCGCGAGAGCGTAACGATACTGGTTGACGAAGCGCACCGCACCACCGGGGGCGATCTGGGGAACTACCTCATAGGAGCGCTTCCCAATGCGACCTACATCGGTTTTACCGGCACGCCGATTGACGATCTCGCCCACGGGAAGGGGACATTCAAGGTATTCGGCGCGGATGACGAACAGGGATACCTTGACAAATACGCAATAGCGGAATCCATAGAGGACGGCACCACCGTGCCGTTGAATTATGCGCTCGCTCCGTCCGGTCTGCAGATTGACCGCGAGACGCTGGAAAACGAATTCCTTCAGCTTGCGGCGGCGGAAGGCGTGAGCGACGTGGAGGAACTGAACGCCATCCTCGACCGCGCAGTCGGGTTGAAGCAGATGATGAAAGCCCCCAATCGAGTCGATGGCATTGCTCAGCATGTCGCCGATCACTTCCGCAAGAACGTTGAACCGATGGGATTCAAGGCGTTTCTCGTTGGCGTGGACCGTGAGGCGTGCGCGTTGTACAAAGAGGCGCTTGACAGACATCTATCGTCGGAGTACTCGGAGGTGGTCTACTCCCCGTACAATCAAGACCCAGAATTTATGAAAGCGCATCACCGCAACGAGGACGAGGAAAGGGAGATTCGCAAGCGATTCGCCGACAAGGGCGACCCGCTAAAGATACTGATAGTGACCGAAAAGTTGCTGACCGGCTTCGACGCGCCGATTCTCTACTGCATGTACCTCGACAAACCGATGCGCGACCACGTGTTGCTGCAGGCAATCGCCCGCGTCAACCGACCCTATGAGGATAACGACGGGCTGGTGAAACCGTTCGGGTTTGTTTTGGATTTCGTCGGCATTTTCGAGAATCTGGAGAAAGCGCTTGCTTTTGATTCCGATGTCGTGGGAAGCGTGATTAAGAACCTTGACGTACTCAAAGCCCTTTTCGCGGCGCGGTTCGAGGAAACTGCGCCGGACTATCTACTCTATGCGCGGAGTTGGGACGATAGAGGGAAAGAACGGGCAATCGCCCACTTTGAGGACAAGGAGGTGCGGGAAGCCTTCTTCAAGTTTTTCAGAGGTATACAGGACCTCTACAACATCCTCTCGCCCGACGAATTTCTGCGCCCGGTTTTGAAGGACTATGGTGCGCTCGCGTCGCTCTATGCCCTAATTCGTAATGCCTATGCTAACAACCCCTACGTTGATAAAGAGTTGGTCGAAAAAACCCGCAATCTGCTGCAGGAACACACCGAGAGCGATGACTTTGAGTTGCCGGGCGCCATTCATGAGTTGAACGCCGACACATTGCGAGAAGTTGCGGACAGTGAGTTGTCAGACACCGTGAAGGTGTTGAACTTGCGAAAGGTTCTGAATAAGACCGTCTCGGAGGAAGGCAGTTCCAAGCCGTTCCTGATTTCGATTGGAGAGCGGGCGGAGGAAATCGCAGAGAGGTATGAGAATGGTCAGTTGGCGACACAAGAGGCACTGGCGGAGTATTGGCAATTAATCGAGAAATATGAACGGGAGACGATCGAGCGCGCTCAACTGAACCTGGACGAAAACGCCTATGCGATTTACCAAGTAGTTGAACGCTACGCGGACGACATCTCACCGGGGCAAGCGCGGGATCTCAATAGCATATTCGATCAATATCCTGATTATCAGTGGAATGAACAACAAGCAAGCCAATTGCGGCGAAGGTTTTACATTGTACTGAGACCGATAGTCGGAGCAAGCAACTTGGTGGACACAACAAACGCACTGTTGGATTTGCAACGCGTATGAACACCGAAAGCGTATGGAGTAACTCGGGAGAGTTGAAAAGCGCGGTGTCCGACTGGGCGGAGCGCATGGACGTAACGGTGCGCGAAGTTCACCTGCGGGACATGCGGAGGAAATGGGCATCCATATCCACAACTGGGAGATTGACCTTGAGCACGGAGTTGCTTGACCTCCCGATGGCGTTAGGTGAATTTGTGATTGTCCATGAACTCGTCCATCTCCTCGCCCCGAATCACGGTAGGCTGTTTCGGAGTTTCATGCACGCCTATCTGCCGGATTGGGAGGCGCGACAACGAGATTTGGAAGGGCGAGGTAATGTTTCGTAGACAGCAAAGACTTGGAATTGCGCGCATTTTGCAAGGTTCCACTAGCAGTTCACAAATCTCATGACCGGAATGAAAGTCTAAGCAGGGAATTACCAAATCAATGAACAAAAAAACCGTCGTACGGAAAAAGAACCCCAAGGAAAATGACGTGCCCCAATTTAGTCATTTTTTGAAATACCGTCATTGGCTACAAGCGATAGAATTGTTGGAGCATCAACTGGATAGGAAAAAGTCGAATAGGCATTTCTCGACACTTGAGATGTCTTATTACGAAAGACTGAGGGAGTCGTTCGATAGATTAAAGACGACGAAATATTTCAACAGTAAGGTCGCCAATAGTCTTTTCTATGGGTTGAGCAAAGAGTTTGCGATTGTCCCCTACACTATTCCGAAGTCCAACCTAGGTTTACGACATTACAAATTCATGACTTGTCCTATGCGCGTCCTTTACTACGCTGTTGGGGTTTACTTGCTTGAACTTTCTAAAGACTATCTCAAGGAAAATCATACTACCCAAGATCGCATCCGCGCTTGCTACGGAGGCAATGTGCAGTTCAACGAACATGGCAATCTCATCAAGAAGCCGAAGTGTATTCCCGATCCTATTTATTATAGACCACATTATGACAACTTTTGCGCAAAAGTGATAGAGGAAACTGAAAAAGACACGGAGCGCAAGGTGGTCATTCGCTTGGACATACAGAATTTTTTCGACGGACTCAGTATCCCCAAACTATTAGACTTACTTGAAATAAGCGTTGACGAAAGTGTAAAGGCTAGACTTCATTATGACGAGAAAACCTATGGTCAAATCGTTTCATTTTTCGAATTCGTGGCGTGTGGCACTTCAGGCATACCTCAATCAGACAACAATATTATCTCCGATTTTATCGGATATCTTTATCTGGCCTTTGGCGATCTGTTTCTTGACGACGAACTTTGTGAGAACAGAGATTCAATAGAACACCACACTATTGTGCGATATGTAGACGATATATATGTCTCAATCACTTTCAAGGAGAAGGAAAGCGATCTGAGGGCAATATTCAATCCGTTAGCAGCTCGCATTGCGGATTGTCTGCACCAAAAATTAGGGCTTCGACTTAATCCCAAAACAAAAATCTTCCGGCTAAAGGAGAAAAATGACAGAGATGCACTCAAGAATAGTCTGAAGGCAGTATCACGAGATGACGATACATACGATCAATCTACCGCGCGTCCTGCCGAAAAAATCAAGAACATCTTCAAGCAGTTAGAGAAGCTGAAGCGTTTTCCGATAGCGCCTTACTTTCAGGAACATTTTGAATCGAGACATGTTCCAGAACAATTTAACGAGAAAAAATTTCAGGAGGTACTTAAGGGCGTATACGACAAAAAGGTCGAAAACAGGTTAGCCAATCCCAAGTACAAATCCCAGTTGAGGGAGATTTTTCTGGGTTCTGGAGGCTTTGATTTTGAGTTAGTAAACGCCTACCCAATGCCAATTATTGTTTTGATCTCGAAATCCAGTGACGTGGATGAGCAATTCCGACAATTCCTTCGTCGGAAAAAACGGTTAACGTCAAGGGATATAATTCTCACATTAAGGTATCTCTGTCAGAACGGATTCACTACGAACGAATTACTCAACCCTCTCAAACAAGATCCGGCGATGAAACAAATCGTGGAGATTTTCAAACGAAAGGTGTTGTCACCAAAACCTATTGGCTATTATGAATTGACGAAAGCACAGACTTTAAGAGTAGCTAAGCCACATATCATTGAACAGATTCGATTAAGGGTTTTGTGTGAGCAAAAAGCGGAATATACTGTTGCGCTTAATCATTTACATAATGAGTTTCACGTAATCTGCCATTTCTTAGACGCTAATGCCGCTGCATTAAAATCCTATAAGCGTCTTAAGGTTGAAGAATTCCTTAGGGCATCTAATGTTCCCAGCGAAACTAAGGCGCAAGTCTAAAAGTTATTTGACCGGCGTAACAAAAGCCTTGTTCCACATGCGGACCCAGTTGCTTCACTAGTTAACAAAGATGATTATGAAGGTTATCGTAGTCATGTTGGTAAATGCCTCAAACACCTTCTTTCATAAAATCATGATGCTCGGGTTCTTGGTGGTGATGGTGCGCAGCAAGAGGGAAAATCGGCGATTTGGTGGTCATCGATTGAAACCTACAGGGATTCGCAAAAATATGAAGAATATTGGTCCTATGGAGCAGTCCTGGTTTCAAAGGTAAATCCTACACTCTGCACCTTATAAGTGCTAATTCGGGTATTTTTGGTATCGTTCCAGCGACTAATGGTGATAGCATATACTGTATTCTAATTAAATATAACGTACTATATATTGAAATTACAAGGCAAGACTGATACGAACATCACCCATCAAGTAACACCCGCCAAAAGCTAGTTATAGGGCGAAAAACGAGGGTTTATTGGCAAAAAATTGTACCGCTTGGAATAATGGTGTAATATCCACATTGCGCTCCGCTGGAGCGCTGGAATATGGACATTTCGCATCCTATTGACATTGCGCTCCTCTGGAGCGAGTTACTTGTGGAAAGAATTATTCCGCCAGGGATAATAGGGTGCTACCAATAAATTTTGTAAACCCCCAAAATAGGTGCGGAGAGTAGAGTAAATAATCTTAGAGCAAACCAATGCTAGACTTCAAACCGCCAAAAGAAAACAGGATCGTCATCGGAAGCGTCAAACTCCTGCTCCCGCTCCTCATGCGTCTCACTACCAAGGTCTCCCATGTCGATATCGACTCCGAATCCCTCGGCAGGCTGAAATCGACTGACGGCTATCCGACCATTCTGGTGCCGAACCACCCGTCCCGCGCCGACCCGCACGTGTTGTTCACCCTGTCAACCCGCTATGGCGAACGATTCCGATACATGTGCGCACGAGAGACCTTTGATCGCAAGATAGCCGGACTGAAGTTGAGAGGGTTCTTCATGACACGGCTCGGCGTCTACTCCGTGATACGCGGCGCCGTAGACCGGGACTCATTTCGGATGACGCGCGAAACGCTCGCCAAAGGGGCGCGGAAGCTGGTCATCTTCGGCGAAGGCGAAATCTCGCATCAAAACGAAACCATCATGCCGTTTGAGAGCGGGATCGTGCAGTTCGGCTTGTGGGCGCTCAACGACATGGAAAAGATGGGTGACCTAAAACCCCTCTACCTTGTGCCTGTGGGAATAAAATATGTCTACAGAAACGACATGTGGGGTCAAATCGAGGAGTCGATTACTAGTCTGGAGCAGAGCGTCCTGCCCGACCCTGCCGACCACCCCAAAGACCTATACGACCGTGTGAAAAACGTCGGAGGCAGCCTGCTGACGATACTGGCGAGAGAGTATCATCTGGACTTAGATGAGGGGGCGACACTGAATGACCGCATCCTACAGATGCGCGAACACATTCTATCGCAGATGGAAAGCATTCTGGAACTCTCGCCTCAATCCGACCGGAACCCGCTGAGGCGGGTGCGGGCAATCCAGAACCGAATCGACGAGGAAATTTACCGAGATATGGATGAGATGACGGAATACGAAAGGGCCGTCCACGCGCAGCGCGTTGAAAAATTTCGACAGTTTTACACCGACGTCCGCCGCATCGTGAACTCAATCGCAATCTACGAAGGCTACATAGGCGAAGATCCGTCCCAAGAACGCTTCCTGGAGGTCATCACTCGCCTCGAAGTCGAGGTGTACGGCAGGTCAAACGTCAAAGGTCCCTTGGACGCTTTCCTCCGTATCGGAACCCCCAAGAATCTCTTGGATTCATATGAAACGTACAAGAAAGAAAAGAGACAGACGACCCAGCAAATCACCCTAGAATTGGAAACCGACGTTCAGAACATCATCGCCGGGATGCCATAGTTTTGACTCAAACTCATATGATTGAGGAGGTCACAGTGAAGAATCTCGTTATAACGGAAGAAATATGGAAAGAGGGCAACATGTACGTCGCCCACTGTCCAGAGCTAGACGTTGTGAGTTGTGGAAAGGATATCGAAGAGGCAAGGAAAAATCTCCTAGAGGTTATCGAAATTCATTTGGAAGAAACAGCGAAACTCGGAACTCTCAAAGCGTTTCTCGAAGAAGCCGGTTATGATGTGAATTCGTCACAACCGACGCTTCAACTTGATAAGCAAGTGGTTGCTTTCAATCAACGTACCGTCCCTCTAGGAGCTCTTTAATGCCGAAACTGTCGCCAACAGACTGGCGAACTCAAGCTAAGATTTTCGAAAAGTTTGGATGCCATTACGTACGACAGAAAGGCGATCATTTGATTTATCACCATCCGGATGCCAAACGGCCCTTTGTCATACCCCGCTATGATGAGATTTCGGTATCCGTCATTCGAAATAACATGCGAACGGTTGGCATGAGCAGGGAACAGTATTCCCAATTGCGCGCCACAGTCTGATTAGTCCCATACACATCAGTTGTTTTCTGCGCACCGTCTGACTGGCTAGCTCAATTCATCCTCACCATCACTGCCAAAATCCTGCAACCTTGACTACCTTCCAATCATCACATCGGTTTTTGTAGCGAACGAAGATTTGCGTTCTCTACTCCGGCGATCGGGGCACTGATCTCCCTCGCACCAGCGGTGGGCAAAAAAAAGCAAATAAAGTTTCCATCGAACCCCATGGAGATTCTCACTAGCTCGCGATCAAATCGGATTCTACGTCTCTTCCAATCTTCCCATATACTTCTCCAACCTTCCTTCTCCCTTCGTATCTTCCTCGATTAAACTTAGACACTCCGCGCTTGTTCCAATCTCTGAAATGCTTTTTACACTTCCCCTGCCGCCGCTTGACGCTCCAACTCACCGCGCCAACCCAATAGTTGCCCCGCCTTAATGTTATTGATGTCAAACCCGGTGTAGCGGTCCTCAAGCGTGTCCCCTAGTTTCATCGTCTCAGCCCAGCGATCCCACGTCGTCTTCATCCACTCATACGGCAACGCCTCGCGCACCGCGGGATCGAGTTGCCATGCGTTTCGCACGTCCGATACGGCAGGCTCTTCCGTGAAAGGTCCCGACCATTTGCTCCAACCTATTGCCAACGTGTTGCGCTCGCGGTCGGGGACGGTGTGCCCCGTGTGGATAGTGGTGCCGTTCCGAATGAGTGCTTCCCCGGGCTTAAGCCGAATCGCAACCTGATTCGGCAATGGATCGACGCCGTTCCAGCTCGGTGTGTACGGCACGCCCTGATCCTTCATGGCTTTCGGCAATAGCACATCGTGTTCAAACGGCGTGCGCCACCGGTGATGGCTGCCGGGAATCAGCTCATGGCACTCATCGTCGGCAAGCGCAAGAAACATACTTACGCCTTTCCGCTCGGCGACTGATTTCAGGTTTTCTTCTTGGATCTCTTTCCAGCGCCGCCTTTCGACCTCCTCCGAATAGGCTTCGGGCCCCTCCTGATACGGCTTCTGTGCGAAATAACTCTTGCCGGTGCCCCACCATGTCGTATCTCGATGCCAACTGGGTCCATTCTCGTTCCTCCTGGGATTGCACCAGAGGAGCATCGGACTCATGACAAGATCTTCCGGTCGCAAACCGTGGCACCAGTCATTGACGAAGCGAAGGAACTCTGGTGAACCGTAGAATTCGGCAAAACTCCCCTCGCCGAAAGCCGGATGGATTATTCCCCGGATTGCCCACGGTTCATCCTCTGCTGCCCGGTGCACGTAGCCCTTGGAACAGTCAATCTTACTGTAGCCGTTTTCGGGAGTGCACGCCTCGGTGACACGCCTGCCGGCTTCACGCAGAATCGGAATCCAAGGACTGCGGACAAAGTCGGTCACAATCACGAAACCGTGCTCTTTCAAGTGTTCCAATCGCTCCGGCGTAGCCCCTGGCGCCGCAAGCTCCTGCTTTGCATCGGCAAACGCCGTGGCGCGATAAGATTTTGGATTCGTTTCAGAATCCACAGCCGAAGGTGAGTGATAGATATCCATTTTCATTCCTTTTGATCGCTTTCAGCCCATTAGCGTTAGCTCGGGAAGAGAAGTGATAGATTAGCATAAACCTGTCAATCTGCCATTGGATCAGAACAAGATGCACTCCATTGAGATTATAACAGATAAAAACAACGAGCGTATACGGAATAATAGAGGAGATTCGAAACTATCGTGCTACCTTGTATGGGACTGCCCCTGTGCCGTCTCATAGGAATCCCTTTTCTCGAAAACTCCCTGTCTCCACCCCCCTTCCATCCTTCCAAACTTCCACTCTTCCATCCCCAATCTCCAATATCTCCACGTCCTAATCATTGTACCTTCGACCAAGTTCGACGTAGAAGACACTCTGCATTCCGCTTGACGAAATTACGTGAATAAGGTATTATTTTAGGCTAAATTCTGTCCGATATTCGAATATACCAACGTATTTGGGTGAAGCCAATGAGCCAGCAGAAAACCGTCCTAGTCGTCAATCCCGACCAAAGAGAGCGTGAAACCGTATGCCGCGCGCTTGAGGGCGAAGGACTTCACATTGTCATCACCCGGAACATGTATGAAGCGCTGGATCGGGTAGACCGGCTTAGGATTGATATACTGGTTGCACCGTTAAAGGCAGACCGACTTGACGGCTTGCAGCTCATGGAAGCCGCTCGACAGAAGCATCCCGATGTGGGCGTGATCTTCATGACGACTCACGATGTCCTGGAGACAGACGTAGGCATAAAAGCGATGCTCCATCACGAAGCAAGCTACTTCTTGCCGAAACCCCCGAATCCCATCCATTTGAAAGCGCTTCTACATAAGATTCTTGAAAACCAGCGACTTACCGCGGAAAACCGACAATTACAGTCCCAGATTGATGAAAAAGAAGGCTTGCTCCGACTCACCGGCCACTCCCAACATATTCAGGAGGTCCGGGAAATCATCGCTCAGGTCGCACCGACGAAATCGACGGTGATGATACGCGGCGAACGCGGCACCGGAAAGGAACTAGTCGCCCGCGCCATCCATCACCGGAGTTTGCGGCGAGGACCGCTTGTCGTCTTTAACTGCGCCGCACTGAACGAGAGTCTCGCGGAATCGGAACTCTTTGGATATGAACGTGGAGCGTTCACGGGCGCAGACCAGCAACGAAAAGGAAAGTTCGAATCGGCAAACGGTGGTACCCTGCTGCTTGACGAAATCGGGGAGTTGAGTTTGCCGAACCAAGCCAGGCTACTGAGGGTGCTGGCGGAAAAGGAGTTTCATCGTGTCGGCGGAAACGAAATCGTCAGAGTGGATGTCCGTGTCGTTTGTGCAACAAATCGAAACCTTGAGAAAGCCGTCGAGGAAGGAAGATTCATGGCGGATCTATACGATCGACTTGACGTAATTTCAATATATCTGCCGCCTCTCCGCGAGCGAAAAGGGGACATTCCGCTCTTGGTCAAAACCTTCATCGAGGAATTTTGCCAAGAAAACCGCAAAGCGACAAAAGACATTACGCCGGATGCGCTGAGGGCGCTCATGAAATTCGACTGGCCCGGGAACGTGCGCGATCTCAGAAACTGTATCGAAGGCATGGTCGTGATGTCGAACAGTCGTGAGTTGGATTTGGCGGATCTCCCAGAGCGCGTTCTTAAGTTTACCGGAATTGGCACACCCATTGTCTTCTCCGCGCCGACTGCCGCGAACGCAGATCCAACCGTGGATTCCGACCGCCGTCTGAATGTTGAAGTCGGAATGTCGATGGAGGAAATCAAAGAAGAAGCCATCCGAGCAACTCTCGATTACGTCGGAAATAACCGAGCCAAGGCAGCCAAAATCTTGGGCGTCAACAAGAGAACCATCTTTAGAAAAATTAAGGAATACGACTTGTGCAACGATTAACGAGGCTTGCCACTTGCGGCGTGTCATTACTCATCCTTCTGGCATCCGGAAACGGAGAGTCATTTGCCCAAGAGACAGATCCCGACTCGCGCTCGTCCGGGTTGCTTTCTGCAATTTTATGGGTCGTTGTTTGGATAGTGGTTTTCGCCGCCATTGGCGTGGGAATTTTCTCATTGATCGGAAGAAGGCGCAACCGGCTCACTCGCGGAATCCGCCGTGTGCTCCGGTCTAATCTCCCTAGTGGAGTGCCCACCAATCCACGAAGATCGGCGACGGCGTCGCGGTCGCAGGCTTCCCAACCGGAGACGGAAGAGGAGCAATTTATACCCTCGGCCCCTCGGTGGGATACGCCTGAAGCCTTGTCACTTCGCGAGCTGAACCAAGTTGCTTCTCAACATTCTCATAAAGATTTCCATGAATATTACGACAAAATCTCCTCAATTGTGAAGCGGTATGTTGAGCATAAATACGGTATCAAGACGCTTGATGCCACAACCGGGGAGATCTTGGGATCGCTGCCGCACGATCTGACGAACTCGGTGGCGGATCATGTGGGAGAAATTCTTCGGACGTGCGATATGATCCATCTTTCGGGTCATCGCCCGAGTCGCTCGGATTTGCAGGACATCTATCGCACCACAAAGGAATTTTTTGAACGCCAGATGGAGGAGTCCTCTGATAGAAACAATACGGATGATGAGGATAATTTGGAGGAATTAACGAAGCACTACCGGCGGATGGTGTGATACAATGCGTAATGCGTGATGGGATAAAGCGGTGATAGTGGGCAATGCCTCTTTACAAAAACATGGCGGCCGCCCAAAGACAGCATACGCAGGTGGCGATGATGCGCAGTGCACATTTTACGAGGAATTGGCGACTTTTATCCGATTCTTGGCGCGTGCCAATGCGGCATCGGCGCGTTCTCGGCTAATACCGGAATCTCCTGAAGTCAGATGTTCCTGAGCGCGCTGAAGAGCCGTCTCTGCACGTTCAACATCTATCTCATGCGCCCATTCCGCCGTGTCGGACAGCACGGTAACTCCTGTTCGCAACACTTCAAAAACCCCGCCGCTGATTGCCAACGACTGAGGTGTGTCGGATTCCCGGATACGAATCTCGCCTGTTTCTAAAACCGTCAAAAACGGAATGTGGCCGGGCAGGATTTCAAACGAGCCAAGTTCCCCGGGCGCTCTGATACTGCCCACGTCGCCTTCATAGATAAGTTGCTGCGGCGTTCGGATTTCGAGGTGGAATCTTCTTTCAAGCATGGCTATTCACTAGACAAGAGTTATTCAGTGTTAGTTGATTGACGTTAGGCACGATTCACCGTTCTCGTATTTCGCTCAATCTGCAGCCTCTTCCAACTCCTGGCCCTTAGCTTTATCGAACGCTTCTTCTATCCCGCCGATATATCGGAGCGTTTGCTCGGGTATTTCGTCGCATTCGCCTTTAAGGATGGCTTGGCAGCCTTCAACCGTGTCGTTGATTTTGACGTACTTTCCGGGTATGCCGGAGAATCGTTCCGCCACAAACATCGGCTGCGTAAGGAACTGCTCTAATTTTCGTGCCCGTGAAACGGTTAATTTCTGATCGTCGGAGAGTTCATCGACGCCCAAGATAGCGATAATGTCCTTCAGGCTCTCGTATTGTTGCAACACAGCCTTCACGTCGCGGGTCGTGTTGTAGTGCTCCTCACCGATTACATCAGGGTTCAAGATCCGCGAGGTGGAAGTCAACGGATCAACGGCGGGGTATCGTCCCACTTGGACGATAGAACGTTCCAGCCGTGTTACGGCGTCAAGATGTCCGAAAACAGCCACAACCGCCGGGTCGGTGTAGTCGTCAGCCGGCACATAAACGGCTTGAAACGACGTAATCGATCCGTGTTGCGTCGACGTAATACGCTCCTGTAACTCACCCATCTCGGTAGCCAGCGTCGGCTGATATCCTACTGCAGACGGCATACGACCTAGCAGTGCCGAGACTTCGCCGCCAGCAAGCGTAAATCGGAAGACGTTGTCGATAAAAATCAGCACGTCCTGTCCGCCTTCATCCCGAAAATACTCCGCCATGGAAAGCCCCGCGAGTCCCACGCGCAAGCGTGCTCCTGGCGGTTCGTTCATTTGGCCAAAGACCATGGCGGTTTTATCCAGCACGCCGTACTCCTCCATCTCTAGCCAGAACCCGTTTCCTTCGCGCGTCCGTTCACCGACCCCGCAGAATACCGAGTAACCGCCGTGCTGCGTCGCGATATTATAGATGAGTTCCGCCACCAATACGGTTTTCCCGACGCCTGCTCCACCGAGGAACCCTACCTTGCCGCCTCTTGCAACCGGCTGAATCAGGTCGATGACCTTGATGCCCGTCTCAAGCATTTCGGAAACCGTGCTCAGTTGATCCGGCGGGGGCGGATGTCGGTGAATGGGGTAACGCTGCTTCGCCTCGACATCGCCGGCTTCATCAATCGGCTGTCCCGTCACATCGAACACCCGTCCCAACACCTCATCTCCAACGGGCACGGTGATGGGTTCCTCGCGATCAGTGGCGAGTGTGCCGCGCACTAGCCCATCCGTCGTGTCCATCGCTACCGCACGAACTCGGTTTTCCCCAAGATGCTGCTGTACTTCGAGCACCAACTTCGTGCCGTCGGCGCGTTCAGCTTCCACGGCATTGAGAATATCCGGTAATTTCCCTTCCGAGAAATCAAGATCGACCCGCGCGCCGACGATTTCTAATACTTTCCCCTGATTCATCGTTTATCTTCCTTTCCGTAAAGCGTACTTACCGTTTATGATTAGATTAATTTTTCATCCTCAAAGGCTAGGGCACTCCTTCTGAAATTGCGCTATCGTGTCATCAAGGTTGTACATAGACTTCTGTCTACTGCGCCCTGGCGCTGTAAGATTATATCTGAGAATCTTTTGATTAAGCGCCTTCAGTTGGCTTATGTATGCCTCTAGCGCTCGTTTTCGCTCAAGTTCAAAAACCCGACTTACCCTGTCGCTTTTGAGTGGTAGGGCACGAATCGCTGCTTCTAGTTGTCGCCGGCGCCGTTTGATGTTCCCCAGCATCTTTCCGGATTGTTCGCGCTCGGAACGAATTTCATTGTCTACCTCAATCCAACGTGGCGCCAATCCGTTGTCTTTGAGCATCTGGTTGACTATGCGGGTTTACTTCCAACTCCTGCCGCTTCCCCTTGCCGGGCAACTTATTGAAGTCACCCCGTTCCATCGCCACCTGAATCTGTTTTTCAACATAGTAGGGCATTATGTTTCTCTAAATGGCCCCCTTCACAATCCGACTACTCGTCGAAGTGGTAGACAATTTCGTCGAATCGGTCGCACGCAAAGGAAAACACGAAAACTAACGGCTCATTTCCGATGCACCATACAGCGTGTTTGGCATTAGACGGGATGTAGACTGTAGACCCCGGTCCGATGTCTGATTTAAGACCGTCAATTACCATGTTGCCCCGCCCGCTGACTATGTAATAGGTCTCCGGAGGTTCGTGATGATGAAGGGGCAGTCGAGTGCCGACTGGAAACTCCGCCAAACCGGTTACAAGCCCTGCGCTTGGACTCCGCTCGCCGGATATAAGGATTTTCCAGCGAATCGCACTCTTGGCAGCGAGTCCCGCATCGTCCCATCCCTCCCATGACTGCTCCGACTGATTGATGACCATCGGCTTCGATGTGCTCAAAAGTCGCCTCCTACTTGTGCACTGTAAACACTAGCCCGACCATCGGCTTCCAACATCTCTTCCTATTTCATGCCTGCGACGAAACGACAAAGCCCTTGACTATTCGTTGATGTAATCGGATCGCAATTCAAAGGTGAGTACCGTCGTGCGGCCGGTTCGATTCGGGAGTTCCGCGTTAACGTCTCTTATTGCCGTAAACTCCACATAAGCATTAGCCTCCGCATAACTGTCAAATTCAAGTTCAACAAGCCTGTGTGGAGATACTCCGTAATAGTTGTCATAAGATGCTATCCGTTTGACTTCATCGGGGGCTTGCAGCACCGGCGCAACAGCTGCGACCTCTGCAAGATATTGCGCTTTACCGCCGAGCGGATAGTCAATCAGATAAATGGATTTGACGATGCGGCTAGTGGTTTCATTCTTTGTATAATCACTCCGCTGAACAAACACATGCGTGCTCGCGCTACTGGTGTTGTTCGGTAGATCGGCAAAGACCGCTGCAACATCCAGACGGTTAAAATAGCTCATCGAATCGGCAAAACTGTCAAATTCAAATTCGACCAGTCGATGCGGATTGGAACCGTCCAGATTGTCGTAGGATGCTACCCGCACAAGTTCCTCGGGCGATTGGAGTACATGTGCGATCGACGCAATCCAAGCGATATACTCTTCCTTTCCGCCGAGCGGAAAGTCGACCAACCACACCAATTTGACGGGAACAGACTCCACATCTACAGAATCCATGACGGGTTCGGATGGAATGTCCACCATCGTAATTTCTTCAATCGGCCTTGGTTCTAACACTGGGGTCTCGGGCGATAGTGCATCTGCCAATAGATTGGTGGCTTCCTCACATCCGCACAATGCAATCAATGCTATCAAAGCACAGATAAGCGCACCTCTTAATCCGAATGTCATCGGCAAACTTCTCTTGACCACCGGTTTGTGATATAACATGCTGAATGTATATTCACTATTCGAAATTTTTTCCAAGTTATTAACGCGACCAACATCGCTATGGAAGAATGTAAACCTCGACTATTCGTTGACGTAATCCGATCGCAACTCAAAGGTCAGTACAGACGTGCGACTGCTTCGATTAGGCAACTCTGCATTAACATGCTGCTGTACGTACGGGAGTTCTTGGTACGTATTCGCCTCTTCGTAGCTATCAAACTCGAATTCAACATACCGGTGTGGGGAAACGCCATAATAGTTGTCATAGGATGCTATCCGCTTTACCTCTTCGGGTGCTTGTAGCATCGGCGCTATAGACGCAATCCATTCCAGATACTCAGTTTTTCCTCCTAGCGGATAGTCAACCAAGTAGACGGTTTTAACCTGCCGGCTGGTACTCTCGTTCTTCGAATAATCGCCGCGCTGAATTAATATATGCGTACTCGCGCTACTGGTGTAGTTTGGCAAATCGGCAGCGACCGCCGCGATTTCAGGACGGTTCAGATAGTGCGCCACATCGGCAAAACTGTCAAATTCGTACTCAACAAGGCGGTGCGGATTGGAACCGTCAACATTGTCGTAGGATGCAGCCCGATTAAGCTCTTCCGGTGCAAGCAACATAGGAGCTACGGACGCGATCCATGCGACATAATCCTCCTTTCCGCCCAGCGGATAGTTGATTAGCCACACCATTTTGACCGGCACAGACTCCACATCTACAGCTTCCATAATGGGTTCAGATGGGGGGTACTCCATCGTAATTTCTTCATCCGGCGTCGCTTCTATCACCGGAGCGTCAGGTGACAGTGCGTCTGCCAAGATATTCGTGGCTTCTTCACAGCCGCATAAAGCAATCAAAGCCATCAAAACCACGAAAAGCGTCCCTTTTAGTCCGAGTACCATTGATTTTTCTCCTTTGACTAGGTGAATTGGTGCATCAAACATTAAACGTATTTTCATAATGGTTTAGATCCTAATTTTCCCAACCGCCCTCTCACTCACTCGGGGCATCAACACTTTCAGTTGTGGGATAGTAGTACCCCATAATTATAGCCATCTCATCCTCGGAGGTGAACCCAAAGGTAAGTGGAACATTCCGATCGTAATTATTATGTGTGCATTCGTAGGTAACGCCATCGTCCGCGTCGAGTACCAACGGCGGATTGAACACCGTGATGGGCGCATCGTCATAAGCGACGCTTCGGTGCAACAAACTGCCTGTCGACATCTGAAAAATCTCAAACAACTCCCCGTGCCGGTGCATGTGCGATGTGATCATGAGGAGGTTCAGCACGGTGTTCGGATCATAGACGCGCCTCTCAATCTCCTTGCGTACAGTTTCATCCCTCGTCGCCACGCGCGTCGTTCCCGGCGGAACGAAGAGATCGGTATTGGCGGAGAAAAGTTCGACTGCCTCGTGCTCAACCTCCTCCGGCGGAATAGTGTAGAAATTGACGTAGACCTCTCCCTCTATGGCTTCGGTGCCCAACAAATTCACAAAATGGGCATTCAGGTCGTAAACGGTGTCTCCTGCAAGCCGAAGAGCCACACCTTCGGGAAATTGATAAACCGTCTTCCCGCTCGTCTGTGTACCGGTGATGTAGACGCGATGCTTACCAAAATTTCCGAGCGCCTGCGGATTCGCCGGATCCAATACTCGGAAAGAGTCTTCGGGATTTACCCCGACCCCCGGTGTTACGCCGACGCTGAGTATGTCATCCTCTATCCCTTTTTCAGTTATCCGATACAGTATGAAGTGGTGGCTGCCCGTAGGATACACAATCTCGTACTCGTTGACGAAGATATCCTCCCGCAACGGTAGTCCAGCGTCGTCGGTAATCTGTCTAGAGTAGAAAACTTCCAACTCTGAGCCGGATTCAATGATAAAGGGAGGTAAATGGAGCTGATATCCTTGTCCAGGCAGCGGCGCCGGAGGTGGTTCAAAGGTTTCAAGCGGATCGCGCAACACGCTGAGATCGCCGATGCCGGTAAGCTTTTCATTCTGAGGTGCTCCCGCGGTAATCCACTCCCGTATTGCATCTATCTTTGCACTATGGAGCGGTCCCGCAGCCAGCGGCATGCGGGACCCCTGTGCTGCGGATGATGGTCCTACGAGCTTAGTCAAGAGAAAACTGTTGTCCGGGCTGCCGGGATCAATCAGCCTCATCCCCGCCGATGCCGCAGCGAGGTTCTGCGGTACGCGCCCCACCAAGTCTTGGTACGAAATCCTGTTTGTGAGATTCAGATTGCCGGCATTTGTCGGCGATGCGTGACAGTAACTCGTCGCACAACTCTTATTGAACACATAGTCCTGAATATCGTGATAGCTAGAGTTGTCGATCCCCGCGGTTTCGCCTAGGCGGTTGGCAACTCGAACAAGATCCAATATGTTAATCACACCATCGCGATTCACATCCGGATTTTGCTCGGAATGTCGATCGGCAGGTTGTCCAAAGGCGTGAGCCACAAGCACCAAGTCCAATATGTTCACGACGCCGTCATTGTTAACATCCTCCAACAGAGTGGATTCCTCACCGTGGCCGAAGGCGGACAAACACCCGACAAGCAAGAACGCTGAAACAATGCTAACATGGACGAAAGTTTTCAACATGATTAGAACTCTAGCCCTCCAATGCTGCGGCGCCACTCACAATCTCGGAGATTTCCGTCGTAATCTGGGTTTGTCGGGCGCGGTTGCGCTGTAAAATCAACTCGTCAATGAGATCCGTGGCGTTCCGTGTAGCGTTTTCCATGGCTGCCATACGCGCTGCCTGTTCCGCTGCGTTGGAATCCAGCAACACCTTCCACGTTTGCATATTCAGGTGTTTCGCCAACACGGATTGGAAGATTTCCTCCTGTCCCGGCTCATACAGATAGTCGAGGAACAGTTCGTCACCCGTTGGAGCCTCGGGAGTAAGCGGCAACAACTGTTCAACGAGAACCGTTTGGAGGATTGCAGACTTGAAGTTGTTGTAAATCACCTCTACTTTGTCAATCTGTAGTTCAGTATAAAGATGCTCAAACTCATGAACAATGTCAACCGCCGATTCGAATTTAAGATCTCGAAATATGTTGACGTATTCGGCAATGACGTCATACTCTCGCCGCACGAAATAATCTCGCGTGCGTCTGCCCACACAGATGATTTTTACGGCAGCCCCGCCATCTTGATAATGCCGCGCCCTTTCCGTCGTGGTCCGAATCACATTACTATTGAAACTTCCACATAATCCTCGATCGGCGCTGATAGAAATGAGACAAACGTCCTTTAATTCCCGATTTTCCAACAACGGATGGGTCGGATTTTCAATCTGTGCAATCAGGTGGCTTAAAATCGCGTTGAACTTTTCCGCGAACGGCCGTGTCGCCAAGATATTCTCTTGAGCGCGGCGTAGCCTTGCGGCTGCAACCACCCGCATCGCTTCTGTTACTTGTTTGATATTTTCGACACTTGCGATACGGCGCCTGATTTCTCGTAACGTTGCCATTATAAACCCTTAATACGTAATGCGTACTGCGTGAAAAAAAGCAAATGAGTGTTATTCTATGTTTGAAACATCTGCATTGTAAACTTGGTTATCTTCTTTCAAAGCTACTTTTCGTTGATTTGGAACCATCACCAGCAATAATCGGATAATTTTTGTCAATAAGTCTAGACGATGTGAAGTCACAGGTTCACTTAAGATATGACGTCCTTTGTAGTACCAATCCCGACTTTCTCTAGCGGAACCAAGCGCGTATTCATAGAAACGGGCGCGGTCTTTATGACTACCCCTGCTGTATCCTTCGGCGATGTTGGCACTGATTGAACCAATTGCTCTAAAAAGTTGATCCGACAAAGACACGGTACGTCTGTCTTGAGCTAACGTCGTTGTATCATACCATCCTAGATTCGCGGCAAACAGAGCAAATCGATAGACTTTCATTTTCCAAAGTGCATCGCCTTTAATTGTTTCAGGTACGTACCGCTCCCAATCCTCGTAGTTCATGCGGTTCCTAATGCACAAAATGGACGCGTGAGTGCTATTTTATGTCTGCATATTACGTACAACGTATTACGTATTACGCATTACGTTTGAAGTTTTCCTTGAAACTTTTCACCGCCTCGTGCAGACTATCAATAAGCTCATCGCTCAAAACGCCTGTCTCGGCGATTTCCTTGAGGAGTTCCGCATGATTCCTGTCCATGTGGACAAGGAATTCGGACTCAAATCTCGAAACATCCTCCACCTCAATGTCATCCAAATATCCGGTCGATCCGCAGAAGATTGAGACTATCTCTTTTTCGACTGGCATCGGTGCATACTGCGGCTGCTTAAGCAATTCCACCAATCGCTCTCCACGGCGGAGTTGGGATTGTGTGGATGCGTCGAGGTCGGAACCGAACTGCGCGAATGCGGCAACTTCGCGGAAACTGGCTAAATCGAGTTTGAGCGTACCGGCCACCTCATCGGCTTTCATGGCTTTTGTCTGCGCGTCCCCGCCGACACGCGATACAGATGTACCGACATCGATTGCCGGGCGGACACCCTGATTAAACAGTTCCGAAGTCAGATAAATCTGCCCATCCGTAATTGAAATCACGTTGGTTGGAATGTAGGTCGTCAGGTCACCCTCAAAAATCTCGATGATAGGCAACGAAGTCAGCGAACCGGCTCCCAACTCATCACTGAGTTTCGCCGAACGCTCCAGTAATCTTGAATGGAGATAGAAGACATCGCCGGGATACGCCTCACGCCCTGGCGGCCGCCGTGAGAGCAACGACATTTGGCGATACGCCCACGCGTGTTTAGTGAGGTCATCGTAGATAATTAGCGCATGCTGCCCCTTGTCACGGAAGTATTCACCCATCGACGTGCCCGTGTACGGCGCAAGATATTGGAGAGGTGAAGGCTCACTGGCAGGCGCCGAAACGACAATGGTGTAGTCCATTGCGCCGTGCTCCTCAAGCGTGGTCACAACCTGCGCAACCGTCGAACCCTTCTGACCAATCGCCACGTAAATGCAGAACACATCGGTGTTTTTCTGATTGATTATAGTGTCGATCGGGATGGCGGTTTTTCCCGTTTGACGGTCACCGATAATTAACTCCCGTTGTCCGCGCCCGATGGCTGTCATGCTGTCGATTGCTTTCAAACCGGTATAAAGCGGCTCGGAGACGGGCTGACGCTGCACGATGCCCAGACCCTTTCGTTCCACGGGCAGTGTCTCGCCTGTACCGATTTCCCCTTTGCCATCAATCGGCTGGCCCAACGCATTGACGACCCGCCCGAGCAACTCGTCGCCAACGGGAACTTCAAGCAGTCGATTGGTCCGTTTGGCGATATCGCCCTCGTGAATCAACCTATCTTCGCCGAATAGCACGCAACCGACGTTGTCTTCCTCTAGGTTGAACGCCATTCCGAACACATCGTTTGGAAACTCAATCATCTCACTCGCCATGACATTGGCAAGCCCATGCACGCGAGCGATTCCGTCACCAACATTCAAGACTGTCCCGGAATCGTAGACGTCGACTTGTTGATTGAATTGCAACAGTTGTTGTTTTAGTATGTTTGAAACTTCATCGGGTCTAACTTCTCTTGCCATAAGTTATATTCTCCCTCATTCGAAAGCAGGGCTTTATCTCTGCTTCCCGGTCTATCCTCTTGCAAGTAGTGACTCCAGTCGTTGCAACTGCGTCCCTACGCTTCCATCAAATATCGTGTCTCCCAACCGCACAACGATTCCGCCTTTGATGTCACTATCTTCGCTTAGGTCAAGTCTAACTTCCGCTCCGGAATAGTCGCTGAGTTGTTGAACAAGATTCGCTTGTTGCGCATTGCTGAGCGGAACGGCGGATGTCACCTGTGCCACGACACGTCCTGCTTTCAAATCCACAAGTTCAAGAAATGCATGCAAGATTGCCACCAAGAATCTTTCACGCTGTTTCGATGCCAGAAGTAGCAGAAAATTCAACGTGAGCGGATGGACGGTTTCCGACAGAAGTTGTTGAAACATCTCGCTCTTGAACCGGGGCGACAGAATCGGATTGGTCAGGAACCCTTCGAAATCTTCTGATTCTTGTGCTAGGCTTACGATTTGGTTGGCATCCCCTACGACGCGATCCAAAGCATCCTGCTCCACCGCTGCATCGTACAACGCTCGTGCGTAAGGTTTGGCAATCCGAATATCTCTCATCGGGTTTACTCTCCGATCTCCAGTGATTGTGATAGAATCCTGCCGTAAGGCCGTTGTCCATACAACCGGATGACAGGCAGTATCTTCCTTACGGCGATTCTATTGTATACGTCTTGACTCCTGTGCGGAAATCCTAATGCGTCAAGCGCCCTGAGCAGGCAGACGGCGAATCGACTCATCAATGATGTGCTGATGTTTCTCGCCGTCCAGTGTTTGATCTATGATTTTGCTCGCCGCCTCAATCGCGACCTCTGCGACGGTCCCCCGTAGTTCGAGGATTGCTTCATCTTTTTCACGCTGAATTTCCGCACGCGCCTTATCAAGTTCGGCGGATGCATCTTGGCGCGCCTGATCGAGAATGCGCTGTCTCTCGTCATTCCCTTCATCGATAGCAGCTTGAATCTTGGCCTGCCCTTCCGATTCAATCTCATTCAGCCGTTGACGAGTTTCGGCGTTCAATCGATCCAACTCACGCTGATCAGTCTCCAGCTTTTCCATGCGTGAAGTTGTCTCTTTTTGCCGTTCTTCCAACAGCCCCCCAACGCGACCAAAGACAAACTTCCAAAGCACCAGCAGAACAACGAGAAAGCCCAGTGCTTGAAGGATGATTGTCTTAGGATCGAGTCCGATAGCGCCCATCAGCCCGCCTCCTCCGGAACTATCGCCGGCGGCAAACGCACACGGGATAGCTATCAATGTGCTTATACAGACTAATAAGACTAAATTTCTATATCTTTTCATGATGACTCGCAATGTTGGCTACGCTGAAACATAGCGCGCGACCACGATGATCGCGCAGTACGTTTCATGCTTTAGTTTTCTTCTAATGACCGTGATCGCCGTCAGTTGGCGCGGCTTGCATTATCTTTTCAAGCGGGCTAACCTTTTCGCCTTCAGCCGGTGTAACGTCCGGGAGTTTTCCCATCAACAGGAAAAAGATCAGCAGCGAATAGATGACGAGCGACTCGATAAGAGCCAAACCGATAATCATCGCTACCTGAATCCTGGGCGCAGCCTCCGGCTGGCGCGCGATGCCCTCAAGAGCGGTGCTCGTCGCCTTTCCCTGTGCAGTTGATGCCGCAATAACCGCAATTGGCAAACCGAGTGCCACCCCGAAAGCTAAAACTGCAAGATAAATCATCGAATTTCCTCCTTTGATTAGTAAACTTTAATCGAGATTAAAACACTGAAAAACAGTGTGAACGAACGACAATAGCCGCTCAGTATTTAGTGATGTGCCTCCGCACCATGCTCCTCGTCATGATGCTCAAGGAACGTAACGATGTAGATTGATGTCAACATCGAGAAAACAAGTGCCTGCAACAACCCACCAAAAAGTCCGAAAAACAGCATGGGGACCTGTATCGGCGCCCAAGGAATCTTGCCGAAAATGAGTGGAAGGGCAAGCCCTAAAACGGTCAAGTTGATTATCACTGATTCCTCGCCAAAGATGTTTCCAAAGAGACGGATAGCCAGCGACCCGGCGCGTGCAAGCTCTCCGATGATGTGCAACGGAAACATCAAAGGCCCAAGCCACCACGGATCGCCAACAAAATGCTTCAAATAACCGACGATTCCGTTCTCTTTAATAGCAATGACGTGAACACCAATTAAGGCGGTAACTCCGAGTGCGACCGTTGTGTTCAAATCTGCTGTCGGAGACAGAAAGCCGGGTATAAGACCAAGATAGTTTAGAAACAGGATGAAAATAAAGTAGGATCCGACAAACGGGACATATTTTTTCCCGTGATTACCCAAAATCCCGCCAAAAAAGTTTATCAATCCGCCGACAATCATCTCCAGAAAAATTTGTCCTTTGCCTTCGGGGAGTCGTTTAATCTTGCGCGTCCCAAAAAAGAAAAGGACGGTGATAAGCAACACCACGAAATAGGCATTGAGGATTAGATCCGGCTGCTGCCAGCCGAGGGGTTCCGGGATAATGTCGTTCGGAATAATCTTGGACAACGGATGCAGCCAAGAATAGTGGAGATGCGCTCCACCGCCGTGTCCGCTTTCGCTCTGAGTATCATGCGACGGGTCCGGAGCATCCTCTGCCGCGAACCCAAAACTTAAACCAACCCCAACCAGGACAAGAATTGTAACGATAATCGAAAAACAGTTTTTTTTCATTGCAATGTCATCAAGTATCTTTGGTTGCCTTATCGCTGAATAGAATACGTACCATGAGTTTGACGGCTTTCAGGATTATCACGAGTTGGACCACGCCGATCCCGGCTGCCAGCGCATAAACGTTTAGCCAATCCGCCTTCATCAATAGATAAAACCCGCCAAATATTACTGTGTATTTACCTAATAAAATAAAGCCAATCCAACGCTTGGCTCTCGACGGACCCCCGGGCTTAACCAACCGGCGGACGACGAACTCTAAAGATAGGATCGCACTCAAACTGAGAAAACCGCCAATCGCGAAACTCAACCCCTCCGGCGTACCGTAAACTGACCAGAGAATAACTGTCCCAAGGATTGCCAATACAACCGTCAAGCGGTAGACTTGCCGCAGAAATCTGTCATCTACTTCGAAAGGAGATTGAGAACTCACCCTATCAATCCTTCCCGGTGTCATCTTGGCGTGTTCGGTTCGCTCGATCCTGTTCCTCCACCCGCCGATTCCAGCGGGATACTGCACGAAACATCTCCATGAATCCCGATGCGGTTCCCATGACAAAACCGATGATGAGACCGACCTTTTGGTTGCCGAATTTTCCGCCGAGCCACCAACCCAACCCAGATCCAATGCCAATGGCAAGCACAAGCGTGATTCCGATTGACGCTAGGTCAAGACTGTTCCACTCCTCCGGACTCCGCTTAAGTCTAGCCATCGTCGATTCATTCGGCGCACTAAGACTCACGCCCGTGTGAGCCAAAGTCTAGAAGAACTGCGTGCTGATTTGAGCGGGCCCCAAGAAATACGAAGGCAACACGCCAATGAGAACAACGCCGATTGTAGCAAGCAGCAGCGTAAATACCAGTAGCCCCGGGTAAGCGTGAAAATCGCGTTCTGCCTCAGGATCCTTCATATACATTACAACAACAACACGAAGATAATAAAACGCTGAAATTGCGGTGTTAATCGCTGCGATGACGACTAGCCAAATGTGGCCCGCATCTACGGCGGAACGAAACACGTAGAACTTGCCGACGAAACCGGCTGTCGGTGGAAACCCTGCCAGAGACAGGAGCATTATCGTCATAAACAACGCTAGTAGTGGTTTCCGGAACCCAAGACCGGCGTAGTCGGCAATTCGGAGACTCTCGCCATCTTCGGTCCTCGCGAGGATTACTGCGGCGAAAGCGCCGACATTCATCACGCAGTAGACGAGCAGATAAAGCATGGCGCTAGAAATACCATCATTGTTAGCCGCCGCTAACCCTACCAACACATATCCTGCGTGCGCAACGCTCGAATAAGCGAGCATTCGTTTGATGTTGCTTTGAGCTGTCGCTATCACGTTGCCGACAGTCATGGTCAACACTGCAAGAATCACAACTACGACAATCCATTCCGATTGAAGGCTTTCCAGTGCCCCCGTGAAAATCCTGAGAAATGCGGCGAAGCCGGCTGCCTTCGGTCCCGCCGAGATAAATGCGGCTATCGGCGTAGGGGCACCCTCGTACACATCTGGCGCCCATTGGTGAAACGGGACAAGAGCAACTTTGAAACCGAATCCGACAATCAGCAAAACCATCCCGGCGAGCATCAGCGGAGACGATCCGCCAGCTTCCAGTTCGGACGCAATGTCGGGGATGCTCGTAGTTCCCGCGCCACCGTAAATCAGCGCGATCCCGTATAGAAAAAATCCACTGGCAAAAGCACCCAGCAACAGGTATTTCATCCCGGCTTCACTTGACACCTGTATGGATCGGAAATATCCTGCCAACACATATAGGGACAACGACATCAACTCCAAACCGAGAAATACGACAATCAACTCATTGCCCGATGCCATCAACATCATCCCCAACGTTGCCAAGAGGATTAACACATAATACTCACCTTGCCGTTTATCGTTTCGATCCAAGTAATTGATGGAAATAAGCGTTACCAAGATTGTTGAGACGAGGAAGATGATATTGAAAAACATCGAAAAACGATCTACGCGCATCATGCCGTTGAATTCGTTTCCGATAACCCCTGCATGGAGCATTTCTACTGATGCCCATAGCGCAATAGCGCTTCCGATAATGGTCACCCAAGCTAGAACTGACTTCCGGATTGACTTGAATAGGTCAAAAACCATCACGATGACAAACGTTAGGACAATGACCAATTCGGGCATTAGCATGTGCCAGTTGATGACGGGCACTGTCATTTACTTCCTCCGAATTCAACTAAAAGAACACAAGGGTTATGACGACAAAGAGCGGTAGCAAGATGCCGACAGACCAGAGCATAAATCCGAAGAAACTTGGCATCCGAATGCCGCTTGATTCCGCAATACCCCTGACGAGAAAATTAGGAGCGTTCCCGATGTAGGTGTTGGCACCCATAAACACGGCACCGACGGAGATGGCGGTTAGCAGTCTGACAAATTCGGGATTTGCCGCCGCCCCGATGAGTACTTCGTGTGCCATCGCCTCTGTCATGTGGAGTTTCCCGAGTGCCGTATTGAAGAAGGTCAAGTACGTCGGTGCGTTATCAAGAAAGCTTGAGAGCACGCCGGTAATCCAGAAATAGTGCCACGGCTCTTTAACCGCCCGAATCAAAGCACTCAACGCGCCCTGTTCACCGGCTTTGAGAATCGCGAGTGCCGGAATGATTGTCATGAAGATTCCGGCGAACAGCTTGGCGACTTCCGCAATCGGTTCCCACTCAAATTGATTCTCGCGCCGCAGCGCCCCCGAGAAGGGTGTAAACTTCAATGAGAGCAACCCCATCGCGACAATAACCACATCGCGCAGAAGATTCTGCCACGCGACGTGCACCCCGAGCACGTTGAACTCGCCCCACTCAAAGGTGCCGCTCATCAACACTCCTGCAACAATCCCCGCTAGGAATATCAGATTAAACAATCCTGCGACGCGAATCGGCTCATTCTCTCCATCATCCGGAACCAGGCCGCCCTCGCGTTTGAACATAACGGTGTCCACGACGAAGAATAACGCTAGCAGCAACACACAAATGAACAGCATATGCGGTAGCAAGGCTGTCGTAGTCCAGAAAAACGGCACACCGTGCAGGAATCCCAAGAATAACGGTGGGTCGCCCAACGGCGTCAAAGATCCCCCGATGTTGCTCACCAAGAAGATGAAAAAGATAATCAGGTGCGTTTTATTTTTGCGGTAGGAGTTGGCGCGAATCAGCGGACGAATGAGTAACATTGACGCACCGGTTGTCCCAATCCAAGAAGCGATTGCCGTGCCAATCAGCAGCAGAACAAGGTTCACTACCGGCGTACCGCGAAGCGTACCGCGCACTACAATACCGCCCGCCACAGTGAACAATCCCCAAAGCAAGATTATGAACGGAATATAATCAATCAGATAGATGTGCAGAATATCGTAAAGCGCGCGTCCATGAAAAAAAATGAGGTAGGGAATGGCGAAAATCAGCGCCCATGCGAACGATATTTTTCCGTAATTATGATGCCAGAAATGCGGTGCGATGAGTTGCCAAAATGCAATAGACAGCAAAATGCCAGCGAATGGGATGATGCTCCACAGAGGCAGGTCCGCTCCATCAACGCCGTGATGTTCGCCGTGAGAATCATGCGCCCCGCTTTCATGCGCCGAATCCTGTCCGTTCTCGGCTGAAAGAGCAACCAAGGGGAATAAGAGAAAGATTAAACTAAATACAAGGAGAAGAGGGATGTACTTTCTGATTGTTCTATTCACCTATTCACTATCCTTTTTGAACCCTGCATCTACCACCACAGCGTTTTTCGAATCCTCAATCGCTGCCATTGCCTTGGTGTGCTGCGTCACGACGTGATTGACGGTCTTTTCTATCCGGCTCAGGAACGGCTTGGGATATACGCCAATCCAGACAATAAACAATAGGATGGGAAGCATTACTATAACTTCCCGCAGATTCAAATCTTTCAAACTCTGATTTTCCGGCTTATCCAACTTTCCAAACATCACCCGCTGGAACATCCAGAGCATATAGACAGCCGCTAGAATGACACCGGTCGTGGCAAATATAGCGTATACTTTGGAAAAAGCACCCGAAATAAAGCTTCCTAGCAGAATCATGAACTCCCCGACAAACCCGTTTAACCCGGGTAATCCGATTGATGACAATGTGACAATCAGGAATATCGTTGCGAAGATCGGCATGCACTTCGCCAATCCGCCGAAATCCGCTATCATTCGCGTATGCCGACGCTCATAAATCATTCCGACTAGGAGGAACAACGCCCCTGTGCTCAACCCGTGATTGACCATCTGAATGATTCCGCCCTGCACCCCCTGACTGTTAAGCGCAAACAATCCGAGCACGACAAACCCGAGGTGACTAACGCTTGAATATGCCACCAACTTTTTGAGGTCGGGCTGCACCATGGCAACAAGGGCACCGTAGATAATGCCGATAACCGCAAGCGTGGAGATGAGTGGGGTAAAAGCGACGGTGCCTTCAGGGAACAGCGGAATGCAGAAACGCAATATACCGTAGGTTCCCATCTTGAGCAGCACTCCCGCAAGAATCACGCTCCCAACTGTCGGCGCTTCGACGTGTGCGTCCGGGAGCCAGGTGTGGAATGGGAACAGCGGCACCTTGATAGCGAATGCAATGAAAAAGGCTAGGAACAGTAGCCGTTGGTGCGGCAAAGTCCCTACTTTGTCATTCAACGCCATGAGATCGAAACTGTTGTCATTCTGAAAATACAGATACAGAATTCCAACTAGCATTAACGCGCTGCCCGCCATTGTATAAAGCACGAACTTGACCGTGGCGTATATTCGACGTGTGCCGCCCCAAACACCAATCAGCAGGTACATCGGAATGAGCATCGACTCCCAAAACACGAAAAACAGGAAGAGATCGAGGGCACAGAAAACACCGAGCATTCCTGTCTCCAACATCAACAGTGAAATCATGAACCCACTGGTGCCTTTTTCAATCGATCCCCAAGCTGCCAAGACGCAGATTGGGGTCATGAAGGTCGTCAACAGCACCAGCCATAGTGAGATGCCGTCGATTCCTAACTGATAGCTAATGCCCAGCTCCGGAATCCACGACTTCTGTACCGTGAATTGCATGGTATGTGTCGTTTCGTCGAATCCGGTATAAAGCGCTAAGGAAACGACAAACGTTAGCAACGCAATGACGAGCGCCACTCCTTTAATCACCGACGCGCCGAAAACTGTCCTTACTAGCGCTATGATTATGGCTCCGATGAGCGGCAGAACAATAACTGCGGAAAGTACCAAACTATACCCCCGAAGAGCTGTCTAGTCAGCCTATCGAATAAACAGGTAGAACGCCAAAAAAATGATGATTCCGATAACCATTGATACAATATACGATTGAACAACCCCGGTCTGAAACCGTCGCAGCGAGCCTCCAACGGTACGCACGACAAAAGCGACGCCGTTCACGGTTCCGTCAATGATTGAGACATCCAAGCCTCGCCACAGGACAAATTGAGAGGCCTTCTTGATGGGTTGAACGAACACGGCGTTGTAGATTTCATCTACATAGAACTTCTGTGCAGCCAACTTGTGAATTGTTGATCGCGGTTTCGCTAGCGGTGTCCAATCGCGATACTTCACCCATGCCAAAGCTATCCCCACGATTCCTACAACTGATGAAATTGCCATGAAGAGCAGTACATTGTCGGCGTGATGGGCCGCTTTTTCGCCCTGGTGAGCAAAGACACCGCCGATGAAATGATGGAACGCACTGTCGTGTCCCTTCCAACTCAGAAAGGCAAGACCGATGAGTGCCGACGGAATGGCAAGAATCGCCAGAGGCACCCACATGATCGCAGGCGACTCGTGCGGATGAACTTGCGAATCAATTCGCGATTTTCCGTAAAACGTCCCAAAGATTAGGCGGAACATATAAAACGCCGTAAGAAATGCCGTCACCAATCCTATCACATAAATGATAGGATGCCCCTTCTCCCAAGCGCTGTGCAGGATTTCATCTTTGCTCCAGAAACCACTCAGAAGCGGGAATCCCGAAATTGCGAGCGCCCCGACAAGAAATGTGATGTGCGTGATTGGAAGTTTCGATCTCAAGCCCCCCATCTTCCGCATGTCAAGTTCGTTTGACATGGCGTGCATAACGCTGCCAGCCGTCAGGAACATCAAGCCCTTGAAGAAGGCGTGCGTCATGAGATGAAAAATTCCGGACGCATAGGCTCCAATGCCTACACCTACAAACATATAACCGAGTTGGCTTACGGTAGAATATGCCAATACCCGCTTAATGTCGTTCGCAGCTAACGCCATGATGGCGGCGAAGACCGCCGTGAGGACTCCGATCCACGCAACCACATCGCCCGTACCGGCAAGGTCAAATAGCACGGAAGACCGCGCCACCATATAGACGCCCGCCGTGACCATCGTCGCAGCGTGGATTAACGCACTCACGGGAGTTGGGCCCTCCATCGCATCAGGCAGCCAGACATAAAGCGGAATTTGCGCCGATTTTCCTACAGCGCCGATAAAGAGCAGCAAGGTTGCAACGGCGAGCGTACTTGCCCCAAACACGAGGTTGGAACCGGTAGATTCGACGCGCTCGATGAATTCGGCTTGCTCAAAGATGGGAATAAAATCCAGCGTGCCGAAGGCAGCGAAAAGCGTAAACATTCCAAGTAAAAAGCCAAAATCACCTATTCGGTTGACAATGAAAGCTTTCTTGCCAGCGTCGGTTGCCGATTTTTTCTCATACCAGAAACCGATGAGCAGATAGGAGCACAGCCCGACACCCTCCCAACCGACGAACATCATCAGATAGTTGTCCGCCAAGACGAGGATCAACATCGCAAACACAAAGAGGTTGAGAAAGGCGAAATATCGCGTGTACCCAGGATCCCCGTGCATATAGCCAATCGAATAGACGTGGATGAGAAAGCCGATACCCGTGATAATCAGCAGCATGACGGCAGTAAGCGAATCCACATGAAATCCGATGTTGAACGCAAAATTTCCGGTAATCCACTGGAATAAAGGGGTAGCCGACTCGCCAGATCCTAGTTCGGTTTTGCTGTACTCATGAGATTCGGCGGCAATCCACTGGTAGAGAGTCTGGTTTAACTCCGCACCGCCATTGACATGAGTAAATACGATGACTGAACATATAAGTGACACCAGGATGGTGAGGCAGGCGATCCACCCGCTCAACTTCTCGGTATTCCTCAACCATTTACCAAACAGACCATTGATGAGAAACCCGATTAGCGGAGAAATCAGTAGTAGAATTATGAGGTTTACGGACATATCTATTTTCTATGTAAAGATTGGTTATCCCTTGAGCGAATCAACTTCATCAACATTCACCGTCTCACGATGCTTAAAGACACTCACAATGATTGCCAGCCCGATAGCGACCTCGGCAGCCGCGACGGACATTACGAAGAAGACAAAAACCTGTCCCGATGGATCCCCTAATTCGCGTGAGATTGCGACGAAGGCGAGGTTCGCCGCATTTAGCATTAGCTCAATGCACATGAAGATAATGATGGCGTTCCGTCTAATCAGTACACCAACTACGCCAACCGTAAAAAGCAATGCACTTAAACCTAGATACCACTCCAAACTCATATCTCAATCCTCAACGATCCCCGACCGGGGCTAAGAGGCTCCTTTCGGTTCCTCCCGTTTCACCAGGGCAATAACCCCAATAAGAGCGGCCAGCAAGATTAGGGAAGTCACTTCAAAGGGCAGAAGGAATTTGCTAAACAACACAGCACCGATTCGCTCGGTTTTCCCCATCTCCCGTTGAATCGTTTGAATCAACGTTTGAGCCTCTACCGCAGTCAGACTCTCCAGTGTTTTGTCCGCCGCGGCAACCTGCGGAACGTATTCGGTATTAATCTCGTCACGCGTAAGCTGATAAGTCGCTTCCATCTCGCCAATTTCTTTGAGCTGTATTTCGGTTATTGCCCCTTCGCCGAAGGTGCTTTCCTGTTTCACTCGAGCGACAGCCGTTCCTTTTGAGGCATTCACGGCAATATAGACGCCTTCAAGCGCGAAGACAACCCCTAAAATAATCGCCGCGCCTTTGGCTATCCCTGCCCTAGGCTGATCGGAGCGAACGCTGCCGAGATTGAGCAACATGATTACAAACAGGAACAACACCATTATCGCGCCAGCATAGACGATGACCTGTACGGCGGCAACAAAATGTGCACCAAGTAGAATGAACAGACCCGCTTGCGCGAAGAATGTGCCGATTAAAGCAATAGCACTGTAGACTGGGTTCTTGAACCCGATTACAGAGACCGCGCCAATGAGGGCGAGTGCTCCGAAAACGATGAATAGAATCGGTTCAGCGTTCATTTCTCTTCTAATTGCGTATAATGCGGGCAAACTCCAGCGTTATGAACTTTCGGATGAGGAATCTTTCATAAAGCTAGGCGCTCGACGCTCAGCCTGCTCCGGTTCGCGGCGCATGGCTAATGCACTTGCCACGATTGCGACCACAATAAAGGCGACTACGACGTTGCACACCCCAACCAAGACTTTTGACTGCGTCCCAATCCATACTATCGCCGTAACGACGATTGAAGTCAGCGCAACGGGCAACAGGAATTTCCACCCCAAATTCATCAACTGGTCGTACCGGAATCGGGGCAACGTCCAACGAACCCAGATAAAAACAAAGAGGAAGAGTGCTGTCTTGACCGTGAAGATTCCGACTGAAATCACGCCGCTCCAGAAGGGACCGCCGAGATTCTCTAACCCGAAGAAGTGCCATCCGCCGAGGAATAGCGCGACAGCCACGGCGGAGCCGACAATCATGTTCATATATTCCGCCATAAAGTACATGGCAAACTTCATACTGCTATATTCGGTGTGGTATCCGGCAACAAGTTCCTGTTCGGCTTCGGCGAGGTCAAAGGGCAGCCGATTGGTTTCCGCAAATGCGGCGGTCGTGAAGGCGAGAAATGCGGGGAAATGAATCAGGAAATTCCAATTCCAGATCTTTGCCCCTTGCGCTATAGCAATCTCTCGCAGACTAAGCGAACTCGACAACATGAGCACCCCGATGATAGCAAGTCCCAATGTTAGCTCATAGCTAATCATTTGCGCTGAAGACCGCAAACCACCGAGTAGAGAGTACTTATTATTCGAGGCCCATGCACCAAGCACCACGCCGTATACGCCCAGCGAGGTAATCGCCAGAATATACAGAATACCGATGTTGATGTCCGCAATCTGGAGCGGAATCGGGTAGCCTGCGATGGTGATAGAACTCCCGAAAGGCACAACGGCGCAAATAGTAAGGGCCGGGACGAGGAGCATCGCAGGGGCAAGCACGTAAATCGGCTTGTCCACATGGTCGGGAATCAAATCCTCCTTAAAAAGGAATTTGATGCCATCTGCAATAGGTTGTAGGATGCCCCAAGGTCCCACGCGGTTCGGGCCATGACGATCTTGTATCCAGCCACTGACCTTTCGTTCCGCGAGAATCATCGCCATGACGCCAATTAACAGCACATGGACGACGACAAGAATTTTGATTAGCGAACTTATAATGAGAATATGAAGTGGTAAATCCATATAGTCAGTGTTGAGTGGCTAGTGATTAGTGGTTAGTACAACCCAAAACGTGAAACGAAGATGATGCGCAGGCCGCGATTCAGAGATCGCTCCTACACCTAGTTGGCATAGCACGGTGTACGACTCACGGGGATCTCTATCGCGTTCCCTATTCGGTCACTTGATTTTACTACTTTGAAACAATGCCACATACGCTTAACGAGCAAACCGCTTAGCTATCAAGAAACGTCCTCTTTCTTCAATGCTTCGATGTAAATCGACAACCCTTCTTCGGCGAACTTTTGGTTCTCTCTAGCGAATTCATCATAAAGCGCAGCTTGACGTATTTCATTCCTCAGCTTATCCAGCCTATCATCAATAACATCGGAAACAGCCTGCTTAACGATTTCATAAAACTCTGTTCCCCAATACTTAGTTGCATCGTAACATCCTTTGCGCCAACAAAAGTGCGCAAGCCCCACGACTATAGATCTCCCCTTTGGCCCCCTATCTCCAACTCACACCTCTTGAAGTTTTACCCCGCCATCCCCCATCTGTTGATGCGTTGCCTCGGAATAACCCGATACTGTGGCTGCAATCTCCGCCGCAATTTCTCCCGCGAAATGATACTCAAATTCACCAGTTAACCGTTTTGCCACCTGCTGGATAATCTCCCAATCAATGCGCGCTTCACCGGGGGGATCCGTAGCTTTGTGAATACGCTGTACCCAGCCCGCTGAATTTGTAAAACTGCCGTCTTTCTCCGTGAAAGTTGTGCTCGGCAGGACGACATCCGCGATTTGTGCGGCATCGGACAGGAAAATATCTTGCACGATGAGGAACTCAACGTTTTCTAAAGTGGCTCTCTCCGTTTCGGTGAGAGAACGCTCCGGGGCGCCGTTCACGAGGTACACAACCTTAGCGCCGGACAAACTCTCCCAAAGACTATCTCCCTCTATGACACTCGGGGTGGTCCCGTTTCCATTTGTAGATGCACCCAGCATATCCCTTGCGCCGCGTGTGTTCGGATTTTTGTCGGCTTCAATCGTGAACTGCGGGAACTTGTGCTCCTCGCCCGCTTTGCGCCCAAATAGACCAATCCGATTCGTCTTCAGTACATCATGCGCCAGCTTCTTCAACAGATAGTTTTCTTCATTGGTGCCTTGCGCCGACCCTATAACAACGATAGACTCCGCTTCTGCCGCCGACAGCTTATCCGCAATCAGTTTTAGCACATCTTCCCATGAGGCCGGAGTAAGCTCGTCGTTCTCTCGTTTCATCGGAATTTGGAGACGGTCTTCGCTATTGACGTATTCATAACCGAGCCGGCCGTCGTCGCACATCCAGTGCTCGTTGATATCCGCGTGGAAACGTGGCTTCAGGCGATAAATGCCATCCTCTTTAAATTCAACCGTGATGTTACACCCCACGCTGCAACCGGGACATACGCTGTTCACCTTCTTCATAAACCATGGACGGGATTTGAATAGGAAATCTTTGCTAATCAGCGCACCCACCGGACAGATATCAACCACGTTTCCCGCCAGTTTATTGTCCAACAGTTGCAGAGGCGATCCATCATGCGCGCGCGGAATATCAATTTCATCGTACGATCCGCGTTGAATTAGTCCAAGTTCCCCGGAACCCGCCACTTCGTCGCAAAATCGGATACAACGCGTACACACAATACAGCGGGTGGAATAAAGAAGAACATCGGGCCCCAAATCCTTTTTGGGCGGAACGTTCTTGACCTCAACATACCTGCTCTTGTCGCTCCCGTGCCGGTATGAGAAATCCTGGAGGTCGCACTCGCCAGCTTGATCGCACACCGGGCAATCCAACGGATGATGAACCAGCAAAAATTCAAGTATATCTTCGCGCGCCTTCTTTACACGCGGAGAATCTGTCTGAACGATGTAGTCAAACTTGCCATCCAGCTTCCGATCGGGTGGAGCAGTTTTAATGACGGCAGTGCATCCTGTCGCCAATTGGCGGTCCGGAACAACCTTACCGGCGGGTGGAAAAAACACGTGAGGTTCTACAAGGCACATGCGACAGTTCGCCGGACGGCTCAATCCCGAATGATAGCAGTAGTGCGGCACCTCAATGCCGTGCATCTGTGCTGCCTCGACTACATTGATTCCGTCCGGAACCTCAACTTCAAGATCGTTCAGTTTGATAAGTGCCATGATTTCCTCAAAATCTGGGACGAAGAGAATGATACGTGGTGCGTGCTAAGACAAAACCGAAAACTCAAAGAGAGCGGCTCATACATGAACCTCTCCCTCCTGTTTTTTGTTGAAAGTATGGATAAAGATTAGAAATCCAGCGACGACTATGACGACGTAACTCCCGATATAAAACCCTAAATGAAGCTTATACATCACAAATTGGGTTGTCAGGACTGCGCCGAAGACGAGCTGAGCGCATATGAACCGAATCAAGAGCCAAAGCTGCTCCATGTTCCATCCGCTTTGGATAAATTCCTCGGAAAGCGGCAGCCCGGAACTTGGTTTTGGATAGCAACCCACATAAACGAGTAAAGCACTTAAACCCGGCAATAGATAAAAGATCCCCCAAAAACCTCGCCAAAAAATTGCTGCCAATGTCAACAACAGCAGTGTATACGGTATAACTAGATAAATGAGGGTTGTCGCCAGCGTGCCTCGCCACAAAGCGTGTGGAGTTGCTAACGGTGCGCAACGAAACAGCCATTTTGCCTTCCAATGATCTGAGTACCGAATCTGTCCCAGAAAAGAACTGACCATAGTCGAACATCCAAAGAAGAAAAAAGCGGAGACGCCGAGTGCAAGCCAGATAGTGAAAGGTTTTCCAATCCAATCCCAAACAGGATTGTCTTGGAGAAAGATGACGACAAAAACAATGGGAGTACCGAGCGCGGAGAAGACTCGGAGTTGGGTTCGCCTATCGCGCCGCAGGTATGCGAAAACGAAGTCCGCTCCGGCGCGGGTTTCCCGCTTTTTGAACAAGCGCGAAACGAGTGACGCTCTCAGATTGAGTTGCGGCTTCTGCGCTCTCCTTGATTCTAGCAGCGAAGTCAAGTATTTCGTGTATCCCTTTGCCACGCTGCGAAGCGGTCCCGCCGCCAACAGTACTGTCACCGTAATTGCCAACACACTTAATACCACCATGTGGCGGCTCACCTGTCCTAACCCAAGCGCAACCATTCCCGCAAACCAACTATTGGGGAGCAGATAGAAAGCAGTAAGGAAAGGAAGCAGCTTATCCGATACCAAATTCAGTTCCGGCAGCAAACGAGGCCCAATTAGATAGACACACGGAAAGATAATGGGAAAAGCCAATTCTGCATATCGGGCAACATTCCGCAACCATTTGTTCGAGTACAGTTTCGTCAAATTACCTGTAATCATCGTTAATAAACCAACGCTGAAAAACCCGGCGACGAGGGAAATCGGCAGATATACAACCGGAAACAACAGGTTTCGCTCCGCTGTCCAGCATCCGGCGATAGCCGGTATAAGATTCAAGCAGGCCAACATTGCTGCAGTTGACGATAGCAGCCGCGTCAACTTCGCAAGGAAAAAAGTGCGCGATGAAATCGGTGTATGCGCTAGGACGAGATAGTCAATCGGGTTGAAAATGAACTCAAGGCGCGAATAGCTTAAAAATGCTATCATCACCATGGTGTAAGACAGAGCAATAAGTGCATAGTTGAACGCCTCTACGGGTGCATTTAACATACTGGAAAGCGGTATGAAAGCAACCGGAGCACCCATAAGAACATAGAAGCAGCACGCCAAGCCGAAAGAGAAATTCGCAAACCCCTGTTTGTCGCTTCGGGCACGCTGGGTTACAGTCCTATCCAATTGGAGAAGATACCTGACGTGTAATGGGTCTACACCGTAAATCTGCGCGATTTTGTCAAGCATCCGTGTCTCCCATCACAATCCGAACCGCATCCTCGGTTTTCTGATCGATTCCGCTAGCAGTGTCGGTGAGTTGTGTGAAGATTTGAGCCAATTCCGTTTGACTTGTCAACCGCCGTAGTTCATCAACATTGGCATCGGCGATTAGTCTTCCTTCGTTGATGATCATGATCCGGGGACAGAGTGTTTCCGCTACTTCAAGGATATGTGTGCAGTATAGGATCGTTTTGCCCGCCTCGGCGAGCCGCTGTAACATCGTTTTCATGAACGCAACCGTTGTCACGTCTAGATTGGTAAAAGGTTCGTCAAATAACAGAACATCCGGATTATGCAGTAACGCGGACATAATCAGCAATTTCTGACGCATCCCCTGCGAGAAACTGCTTATTTTCTCTTGTGCATACGTCGCCAAGTCAAATAGACGCACGAACTCCAAGATTTTCTTGCTGATAAGCACCTCTTCAACGTGGTAGAGCCTACCAATTAGTTGAAGATGCTCCGACAAGGTCAGGCTTTCAAATAGCTGTGCATCCTCGGGGACGTATCCGATGCGCTTTTTGAGTTCAAGCAGTTCAGTATCCGCATCGCAGCCGGCGACTGAAATGTCGCCCGCGGTCGGTTCGACCAAACCGACAAGCATTTTCAGTGTGGTGCTTTTTCCCGCACCATTCGGCCCCAAGTAACCAACAATCTCCCCCGCTGGAACTTCAAAGCTGATATCATCGACAGCGATGCTCGTCCCATATTTTTTTGTGAGATGAGAGACGCGAATCATTTTTAAGCATTCCGCTGATTAACTCGGATTCGGCGCTTCTGGTTCCTCGCGACAAGCATCTCATGCGATTCCGACTTTGACACGTCACATCTGATCCGAGACGTGGGATAGATTATGCCGCATTTACGTTTCAAGCACCCTTGGGATAATGCGCTGTTGGAACGCATAATTTTCTTCTGGCGGAACAGTTGCTTCATCGACCGAAAGGGTAACCAGCTTGCCCTCCCGAATGCAGGCTTCGAATTCGGGACGGAATTTTCGCATGTAACTCACGGCAGGCCATGAGACGGCGATGCCGAAGACACAGATGGTATTCCACGTCATCGTGTCCACATTCGCGATATTGTTCGCGACGCTCTCCAACAGGTCAAGATCTTCGTAAATCTCTTCCGTTTCCCCTGTGTCGCCCCATCTGCCGTTCTCCGTGACACCAAACTTTGGTCGAGTAATTGCGGATTTACGCCCCTCGCCATCCGCGATGCGTTGAACGATGTCTCGCACCCAAGGCGTTCCCCAACGGCATGGCGTACATTGCCCGCACGATTCGTGGGCATAGAATTTCATGATGTTCAACAGACAATCCACGATATTCCGCGTGTCATTCATCACAATGATGCCGCCGGAGCCGAGCATCGACTTCGCCAAGGTCAGTGAGGTGAAATCCAATCGCGTATCCAGCTCATAGTGCGTTAGAATCGGGGCCGAACTGCCGCCCGGAATGACGGCTTTCACCCGATCTCCCCTAAGCCCGCCCGCAACTTCAATCAATTCTTCGCACGTAAGCCCAAGGTCTAGTTCGTAGACGCCAGGCTTTTCTACATCTCCACTGATACAGTAAAGTTTCGTGCCGGTGTTTGGGTCAGCTTGAGGCGGATCGAATCTCGTATCGCCGTAGGTGGGTCCCATGCTCGTATACCATTCGACTCCCTTGTCAACGATGAACGGCAAATTGCACAACGTTTCCACATTTTGGACGACGGTCGGTTTGTTGAACACGCCGGACACCGCGGGGAATGGCGGTTTGTTGCGGGGTTGGCCCCGTTTTCCTTCAAGAGATTCAATAAGCCCCGTTTCTTCGCCGCAGATATAGGCACCGGCGCCCGGGTGAGAATACACATCCAGATCAAATCCCTTGCCGAGTATATTCTTTCCGAGATACCCCCGCTCATACGCTTCCGCGATCGCCTGATCGAGCATCTGCTTGCCTAGTGTAAACTCACCGCGAATATAGATGTATGTTGTATGAATACCCATTGCATAGCAACAGATGAGAATCCCTTCAATTAGCAGATGCGGGTTTTTCTCTAAGACATACCGGTTGCTAAAGGTGCCGGGTTCGCTCTCATCGGCATTACAGCACAGGTAACGCGGTTCGATATCGCGCGGCACGAAACTCCATTTGAGTCCGGTCGAGAAACCCGCGCCGCCTCTGCCTTTCAATCCCGACTTCATCACCATATCGGCAATCTCGTCCGGTTGATATTCCTCCAGCGCATTCTCGAAGCGTTTGTAGCCCTCGTATTGGCGAAACACTTCAAAGGTATTCATGCCTGGGACATCAAGGTGCTCGTAGAGAATTCGTCGTTCTTGAATCATGGCTCTGCCCTCACCTTACGTTAAGCCGTCCAGTAACTGATCGACCTTTTCCGGTGTGAGGTTCTTGTATAGATCGTCGTTGACCATCATCACGGGGGCAACATCACAAGACGCTAAACATTCCGATTTGAGAATAGTAAATTTCCCGTCTTCGGTTGTCCCTTTTGCCAAATCGGTCTCGGAGGCCACATCTGTCCCGAGTTTTTCTTTCAGATGATCTAGCACCGATTTGCAATCGCGCAGCGCACAGGGCAGTGTGTAACAGACACGAATAACATACTCTCCCACAGGCTCCTCAAAGAACATAGGATAGAACGTCACCACATCCTTGACCTTCATCACAGATACTTCTAGAAGTTCCGCGACATACTTCATGACGCCCGGGGTGATGTAGCCCGCTTGCTTCTGCGCGATATGGAGAACCGGAAGCATGGCGGCTTCCTTCACCGGATATCGCTGAATGAGTTCGTCTATTTGCTGTCTGTTTGATTCTGAAAACTGAAATGGTGATTCGATATGAATCAACTCATCAGACATCTGCAATTTCCCTATAGGCGAAGTGTTTGAGGTGTCTCGGGCACTTGGCAAAAAGGTGTAAGAGAAACTTAGCTAGTAATTCCCCCAAAACTGAATCCGGTTCCCTTCAGGGTCTTTAATATCGAAAACCGCTAGACCATCCTCGTTCTTTAATGGTCTCAGCTGCAGCCCCTTAGCCTTCAAGTTCCGATGAACATTGTTCACACTCTCAACGTGAAATACAATCTTTTGCCTTCCGCCGTTCGGCTTGCCTGCTTTGTGAAGGCAGAGTTTACACTCCCCGGTATTAAAGCGGAAAAAACTGTCCGCCGGAAACGGCTGTTCTTCATCCGGACGCAATCCGAGGGTATCCCGATAATACGTGACAGCGCCCTGCATGTCTCTGATGAAGAGTATGATTCCTCCAAGATTCACCTGGTTCCCTTCGAATGTCCTGAAAACTTAGCTGGAACAACGCTGGCAACCTTATCAACCCTACCGATCCAACTCCCCTGCAATGATATTCAAACTTCCAAGCACGGCGACGACATCCGACACCATGCCCCCTTCAATCATGTGGGGCACAACCTGATATTGCAATAGGCTCGGCGGGCGAATGCGAATCCGATAAGCGGTACCGCTTCCATCGCTGACGATGTAGAATCCGAGTTCGCCGTTGGGAGACTCGGTAGCGGAATAGATTTCACCACGCGGCGGCTGGACGCCGTGCCCATCCATGATAATCTTGAAGTGGTGGATTAATCCCTCAATATGTCCGTAAGCGTCCTTCTTATCAGGCAGGATGATTTTGTTATCCGGAACATTCACCGGGCCTTCCGGCAGATTGTCCATCGCTTGTCTAACGATATGACAACTCTGCACCATCTCCTCCATCCGAACGAGATAGCGGTCGTACACGTCGCCGTTGTCGCCGACCGGCACGTCAAAATCGAAATCCTCGTAAGAGGAATAAGGCTCAGCCTTTCTCAGGTCATGCTCAACTCCGGAGGCGCGCAGACAGGGTCCCGTCAAACCGTAACTGATGGCATCTTCACCCGATATGACACCAACCTCTTTCGTCCTGTCCATCCAGATCCGATTCCGGGTGAGAAGCGTGTGCACCTCCTTGAGCGTTTTTGGAAAAGCTGAAAGAAACGCGGAAACCTCCTCCTCGAATCCGTCATACAAATCCCTCAAGACGCCGCCGACCCGGGTATAACTCGTGGTTAAACGGGCGCCTGTTGCCTTCTCGAAGATACTGTACAGTTTCTCTCGCTCTTTGAATCCGTATAGAAAGGCGGTGAATGCTCCAAGGTCAAGAGCGCCCATTCCCAGCCAGATGAGATGATCGGCGAGGCGAGACAACTCCGCCATGAGAACCCGCACGTACTGACCGCGCTTGGGGATTTCCAAGCCGAGCAGTTTTTCAACGGCGAGGACGTATCCAAAGTTGTTGGATAGGGGCGAGAGATAGTTCATGCGATCCGTGACAACAATATACTGATTGTAGTCAAGGTGTTCCCCGAGTTTTTCAAAACCGGTATGGAGGTAGCCGAGATGAGGTATGGCTTTGACAACCGTCTCGCCATCAAGTTCCAAAACGATCCGGAGCGTGCCGTGTGTAGCTGGATGTTGAGGACCGAAGTTCAACATCATTTTTTCGCCTGCGACACGTTCCATATCGGCGTGCATGTCCCGTTTATCTCCCCTTCTCAAAGTCGGGTCACTTAATGAGCCTAGGCATTTTGACGTTCAAAATCAAACGTTTCACGTTCACCCCGACCTCGCAGCGGATAATCTTTGCATAGCGGATACCCGTCAAAATCATCCGGCATCAAAATCCGTCGTAAATCCGGGTGGTTCTCAAACGTAATTCCAAACATGTCATACGCTTCCCGTTCAAGCCAAGCCGCTCCTTTCCAAAGCGGCACCACAGAACGAATGGACAATTCTTTTTCATGCACTGGCGTCTTAATACGCATGCGGTCGCCCGATTTGTACGAGTAGAGGTGATAGACCACCATGAATCGCGCAAAATCGTATTTCGTCAGCACATCCTCCATCTGAGAGTAATCAACCGCCGTGACATCAACGAGGAAATCGTAAGAGTGTTCCGTATCCGTTTTCAGAAATTCCAAGATGTCGTAGATAGAATCCTTGCGCACGACCATTGTTAACTCGTCGAACTCCTCCGATAGGTCAAGGATGCCATCTTGGAACTTCTCTCGCACCTTCCCAAAAACGGATGACGATTCATCTGAATTCGTCGTGTCTTTTTCTTCTTCACTCATAATGTTTTATCCTAGAGCGGCAGGGCTGTTTGCGTCAGAAATCGAACCCTTGGGCAATTCTCCCGCATCTATTTGACGTTGAATCTGCATCACCGCATCAATCAGATCTTCAGGCCGCGGAGGACAACCGGGAATATACATATCAACGGGAAGAAACTGATCGACGCCCTGAATCAGCGTGTAGGTATCGAACACGCCGCCGCAAGATGCACATGCGCCCATGGAGATTACCCACTTGGGCTCTGGCATCTGATCGTAAATCTTCTTTAGCACCGGCATCATTTTCAGCGAAATCCGCCCGGAGACAATCAATAGATCTGACTGGCGCGGCGAAAATCGAATAGCTTCCGCCCCAAAGCGTGATAAATCGTACTTTGACGCGAGCGTAGCCATCATTTCAATCGCGCAACAAGCAGTCCCGAATGGCATTGGCCAGAGCGAATTTTTTCGTCCCCAATTGATTACCTTGCCGACAGTGGTGGTGATGATATTGTCCTCAGATTTATTCTCTAATCCCATGTCAAACCACCTTTCTTCCACGCGTAGATGTAACCCAAAAAAAGAATGCCGATGAACACAAGCATCTCAATCAAAATAAAATAGCCGCTACTCTCAGAAAACTTCTTGAAAACAATCGCCCACGGATATAGGAACACCACCTCAATATCGAAAATGATGAAAAGCATGGCGATGAGATCGAATCTGATTGTGAATCGCTGGCGCGCGTTTCCCACAGGTTGAACGCCGGATTCATACACGGAAAGTTTCGAACGGGTTGGATTCTTTGGACCGAGGAGATGAGTAAGGGCGAGGTTGATAGCCGCAAAACCGACGGCAAAAACCAATAACAGCAGAATAGGCAGGTAATCAATTAGCATTCGTGTGCGTAGATTGATATGCTCAAACTAAGATATCTGGCTGGGTTGTAACGCTTGTGAAATTTTTCACATGCCCAGGCCAAAAAGAAGTGGGCGAGTCGCCGCCCATATTCTGGCTTCAAAATCCAAGTTACAGAGAATAGACAAACGTTGCAATTTGGTTTATCCTACTTCCATCTAGGAGACAAGGACATCGGACACATGCAACATCCAAACGTGCGGTTCGCTGGTGGGACAATTCGTGTCAACTTAGAGACAGGTTGCAACAACCCATCCTAAATGCTACCTGCCAAATAGTGGAAAAGTGATTATAGTGTCACATATTTAATGAACGTTGTCAAGTCTTTTTTCAATGTTGAACACTGTCCGATTAGGCGTCTGCAGGAAGAAATTTCACGGCGATAGACGTTCGATTTTCCAGCTTCCATCGTGGCAATGTGCATAGCGGAGGCGGTCATGCAGGCGATTTGGGCGCCCCTGCCAGAATTCAAACCAATCGGGCAATAGACGAAAACCGCCCCAATACGCCGGAAGTGGAATTTGCTTGTGCCGATAGGTCTTCATTAACTGTTTGTACCGACAGTCTAATTCCTCGCGATTGGGAATGACTTCACCCTGATTTGACGCCAAAACCGCCAACTGACTGCCGACCGGACGGCTTCGAAAATACTTTTCCGATTCCTCGCGCGAAACCGTACAAACGCTTCCTGCCACTCGAATCTGTCGATCTAACTCTCGCCAATAGAAAACCAAAGCGGCATTTGGATTCTCAGTAAGTTCCTGCCCTTTTTGACTATCGTAGTCGGTGTAAAAAACCAAACCGCGCTTATCGAATCCTCGCAGCAGCACTATTCTCGCAGATGGCGTCCCCTCCTTTGACACGGTTGCGAGCGTCATGGCGTCCGGTAGATCTATCTTCGCGTCACCCGCCTGTCGGAACCACAGTTCAAATTGCTCAAAAGGGCTTTCCGCCGCATCTGATTCTCCCAACCCATCGGAATTGTATTCCCGCCGAAGTTTATCTGTTTCCATTTTCTATCTCAACTGTGCGCGTGATGTGCCACACCGATCACTTTCTCCAAAGCTCGGGGGCAAACAGGACAAGCACAGTATACAACTCCAACCGTCCTAGCAGCATACAAAAGCTGAGAATGAATTTCCCGACTGTCGGGATGTGGGAATAGTTGTCAGTCGGCCCCACGCTGCCAAGACCGGGACCTATGTTTGCCATCGTCGCGATAGTTGATGCCGCAGCACTTACGAGATCCAATCCAAGCGCCGCCATTAAGCAGGTTACAATGGCGAAGATTCCGATAAAGAGAAAAAAGAATCCGAGCACATTGGTCATGACCTCCTGCGGAACAACTCGATCGCCCACTTTGACGGGTAGTACCGCGTGAGGAAGTATTAACCTTTTTGTCTCCACGTACCCCTGTTTGATTAGGAGTAGAAATCGTATCTGCTTCAACCCGCCGGTCGTAGATCCGGCACACCCGCCGAAGAACATGAGAACTACCAAAAGAAACTGCGAAAGTGCGGGCCATGTTTCGAAGTCATAAGTTCCATAGCCGGTCCCTGTAATGATGGCGCCGACCTGAAAGGAAGCATAGCGCAGCGCGTCTCCAAACGAATCATAGACGACAGTTTCTCCCACTTTCATGCTCATCGTGTTCCAAACGATTAACCCTGTACACAGAAGGAAGATGAGTCCGTAAAAGCGAAATTCGGCATCTCTGAGATAACGGTTAAAGTTTCCGTGCAGTACGCGGTAATGCAGAGCAAAATTGGTCCCGGCGAGGAACATAAAGATAGTGATCACCACATCGAAATACACACTGTCATACTGACCAATGCTCAGATTTTTGGTAGAAAACCCCCCCGTCGCCATCGTGCCAAACGTATGACAAAGCGCGTCGAACCACGTCATACCCCCTAGCCACAACAATAACACCTCAACCACCGAAAGGAGCACGTAAACGCCCCAGAGTAATTTCGCCGTCTGGGCGATACGCGGTGTTAAACGTTCCTTCTGGGGACCTGGCGCTTCCGCACGAAACAACTGCATCCCTCCGACACCCAGCATCGGCAGGATGGCGACAGCTAGAACAACAATCCCCATTCCTCCAAGCCAGTGAGTAAAGCTGCGCCAGAAGAGAATCCCTTCGGGAAGCCCTTCAATCTGTGTGAGGACAGTCGCTCCCGTGGTCGTGAACCCCGACATGGACTCAAAAAAGCAGAACGAAAATTCAACAAAAAAATTTCTGTCTACATTGCCAAAAACGCTATGGAAGAAATAGGGTAGCGCCCCGAATAAGGCGCATGCGGTCCAACTGAACGCGACAACTGCAGCTCCCTCCTTATTGCGCAGTTCTTGTTTGGACCTGGTGGCAAAGCGCAGGACAACTCCTATCAGACATGTAGTCGCAAAAGAAAACACGAAAGCCCAGAAGTCGGTATCGCCATCGGTTCCTCTATAAATCAGGGCTACAACAAGAGGAAGGAGCATTGATCCGGCGAGGAAAATCAGCAGGTTGCCAAGTGTGTAGAGAACTAATCTAAAATTCAAGATTGGCTAGTGGGTAGGCGATTTGTGACCCATTGGATCGCGGAGCACGGTTAAAATCGCACAAGGGATGGGTTGTGCTTGTACGCGCGAGAACTCGATTCTTGGAAGCGCTCAATACTGTCGCATTCGGCGACCAAACGGACTGTCCCGGGCACCTTGAAATCAAATGCTTAAGAGCTACCGCGCCGTAAAAAGATCCTCAATTTCTGGGATTGCGTGCGGCATGCTGAAGATAATAACGCGGTCACCCACCTGAATGACGCTTTTCCCTGTAGGTACTAACACTTTTTCGCGCCGCACAATGGCACCGATGAGGGCGTCACGAGGAAACCTTCGTCCCAGTGAAATCAAATCTTTGCGAACGATTTTGGAATTGGCTTCCGCTACGATGTCTATGACTTCCGCGTCTATTTCTCTAAGTGATGCTACCGAAACGATGTGCCCTCTCCGAACGAGGCCCAAGATACTGCCCACCGCAGTCAAATGCCGGCTCACTGCCGAATCAAGCGTGGGAATGGCTGCGAGGATGGGTAGATAACGCGGTTGCTGTACCAGCGCCAGAACACGCGCAGCGCCGCTCTGTTTTGCGGTCACACAAGCCATAATGTCATTCTCGTCATCGCCGGTAACGGAAACGAATCCGTCGACTTCTTGGACGCCAGCATCCTCAAGAAATCCGGGTTTCAGGTAATCCCCGTGAAGAATGGTTGTGCGTTTCAGAGTCCTTGACGCAATTTCTGCCTTTTCCCTATCTACCTCAATTAGCTTGACACTTACACCGTCTCGCTCAAGGGTTTGCGCAAGATATATCCCTATGCGTCCCGCTCCGACGATAACCACTCGATTCAGTTTCTCATCAAGGGAAACGCCCGAACGCTCTAGCAGATCTGCAATGGCTTCTTGGCTGCCTATTGCGAATACCTCGTCACCTTCGTAAATGACGTCATTGCCTTTGGGAACAACCGTTGTACCATCCTTGCGCTTAATCCCGGTGAATCTCAGATGGGATACCAACCCTTCGTTCCCTAGCTGAATCATCGATTTCCCCTGAAACGGGTTCGGCGATTTTACGCGGAATGCAACTAACCGGACTTTGCCATCCTCAAATTCGACGATTTCACGCGTTTCAGGCGTATTAAGGAGACGGTAAAACTCCTGCGCGCAAAGCTGTTCGGGATTAATGAGAAGATCTATCTTCAAATCTTCCGGATGGAGTCCGCCTTCCCCTTCAAAATATTCGGGAGAGGACACGCGCGCCACCTTCGTTCGGACACGGAATTGCGCAGCAATCGCACACGCTAGGATATTGATCTCGTCGCTGTTGGTCACGGCAATCAGCAACCCCGCATTACCGATACCCGCCCTTTTCAAAAGGGTTGGAGACGTTCCCGATCCCTGCAGCGCAATGAGATCCAACTGTTCTTGGGCGCGTTGACAGACGGCTGCCGACTGGTCGATGAGCACAACATCGTGATCCCTCTCGGCAGTTAGCACCCGCGCGGTGTGGTATCCCACTTCCCCGGCTCCTATGATAATTGCTTTCATTTGGTTAGCCGACTACATCAATACTGAATCTTTAATGATGAATTCGCCAATTCAACTGCCGTATGAGTCAATCGGAGGACAGGCGCAGATCAGTGTTCGATCTCCTTGCACTTCATCAATACGCGAAACCGGTGGCCAATACTTGTTTTCGTGCGTCCACGATGCGGGAAACGCGGCTTTTTCCCGTGTGTAACCGTGTGTCCACTCTGACTGTGCAACTTGGACTGCCGTATGAGGTGCGTTCTTGAGAACATTGTCCGCGCGATCCGCTTCCCCGTTTTCAATTTCGGAAATTTCTTCGCGGATTGAAATCAGCGCCTCGCAGAACCGATCCAATTCCTGTTTTGATTCGCTTTCCGTGGGTTCGATCATCATCGTCTCAATCACGGGCCACGACACCGTTGGAGCATGAAAACCATAATCCATCAGGCGCTTCGCGATGTCTCCTACTCCGACACCTGTTGCTTTTTTTATGTCGCGAAGATCGACAATGCATTCGTGTGCAACAAGCTCGTGACTACCCTTGTAAAGCACTGAATAGTGCGGTTCCAAACAGCGTGCAATATAGTTGGCGTTTAGAATAGCCACCTCACTGGCTCTCTTTAAACCTTCCGCTCCCATCATGGCGATGTACGCCCACGAGATTGGGAGAATACTCGCACTCCCCCACGGCGACGCCGATATCGCGCCCACTCCATCCTCTCCCCCCACTGATACAAGCGGATGTGTCGGGAGAAAGCGAGTGAGGTGTTCTTTTACTCCGATAGGGCCCATTCCGGGACCGCCACCGCCATGTGGGATACAGAATGTCTTGTGAAGGTTCAGGTGACAGACATCCGGTCCAATATCACCTGGACGACATAAGCCCACCATTGCGTTCATGTTGGCGCCATCCATATAAACCTGACCACCGTGATGATGCACAACCTCGCAGATTTGACGGATTCCCTTCTCGAAAACACCATGAGTGGAAGGATAAGTAATCATGGCAGCAGCTAGATCATGACTATGTTCCTCGCTCTTTCTTCTCAGGTCAATGAGGTCAATATTGCCCGCATCGTCGCAATCAATTACGACGACTTTCATTCCCGCCATTACGGCACTGGCGGGGTTCGTCCCGTGCGCGGACTTCGGAATTAAGCAGATATTTCGATTCTCTTCACCTCGACTCCGATGGTATTCGCGTATCACTAGCAGACCGGTATATTCCCCTTGGGATCCGGCGTTAGGCTGCAAGGAGATTCCGGCAAAACCGGTGATTTCGGAGAGCCACGATTCAAGTTGCGAAAAAAGTGTTTGGTATCCGATAGTCTGCTCGCGAGATGCAAAAGGATGCACGTGTGAAAACTCGTTCCAAGTCACGGGGATCATTTCGGCTGTCGCGTTCAATTTCATCGTGCAGGAGCCGAGTGGTATCATCGAACGAGTCAAGGAGATGTCCTTCTCCTGAAGTCTGTGGATGTACCTTAACATCTCTGTCTCTGAATGGTACGTGTTAAAGACGGGGTGCGAAAGATACGGAGTATTTCGCTGCAGTGCTACTGGGAGTTTCGTGGTCGGAACGGCGCCGTCCAAAACCGGACTCTCAAATTCGGTTGGCTGTATTCTTTCAGGGGCAAAGACATCAAGCAAATCTTGAACATCCTTCGTTGTTGTTACTTCATCGAACGAAATTCCAACGTGGCTGCGGTCAAACACTCGCAAGTTCATCTTCATTCCCTGAGCCGCTTCTAACAGCCGCTCTCGATTGACCGAACCAATCTCGACACATATGGTATCAAAGAACGTCTCTTCGACAATCTTGTACCCAAATGATTCCAACCCTCGCTGCAAAACTGTGGTCAGTTCATGTACGCGCTTTGCAATCCGACGCAGCCCGGCCGGACCGTGATAAACGGCGTACATGCCTGCTATCACAGCTAACAACACCTGGGCCGTGCAGATATTACTCGTCGCTTTTTCTCTACGGATATGTTGCTCTCGAGTCTGAAGTGCGAGCCGGATTGCCGATCGCCCCTCGGTATCTCGCGAAAGCCCGGCAATCCGTCCGGGCACCCTGCGTTTAAATTTCTCTCTTGTCGCCAAGAATGCCGCGTGTGGACCGCCGTAACCGATAGGTACGCCGAATCTCTGCGCAGATCCAACCGCAATATCGGCGCCAAACTCACCAGGCGGAAGGAGCAGAGTCAACGCGAGTAGATCGGTCGCAACAACTAACAATCCGCCAGCTTTGTGAACCTGTTCCGTGAATTCGCGATAATCGTGAATTACTCCATTGGTGGCGGGATATTGCACCACTGCCCCCAAAATAGGTTCATCGAATTGCACGTTGTGATGATCGCCGAGGACCAAATTGATTCCCATTGATTCTGCGCGCGTTCGGAGGACAGCGATTGTCTGCGGGTGGCAAGTTTCCGATATGAAAAACGTCGGCGTGTTTCGATGTTTCGTTGCGGAGAGGCACATACCCATGGCTTCAGCGGCTGCGGTTGCCTCGTCGAGAAGTGAGGCATTGGCGACTGGTAATCCGCAGAGATCGATAATCATCGTCTGAAAATTCAGCAGGGCCTCCAGTCGCCCTTGCGAAATCTCCGCTTGATACGGCGTATACGCAGTGTACCAACCAGGGTTTTCGAGGATGTTTCGCTGAATCACGGGTGGAAGGATACAATTGTAGTAGCCCATTCCGATGAATGAGCGATACACCTCGTTCTTCGAGGCGATTTGCTTCAACATCCGCAAGGCTTCGTGTTCGGTATACCCGGCGTCGATGCTTAGTGGTCGGCTTAGGCGGATGTGAGATGGAATAACATCTTCAATAAATTCACTTAGGGAACTGTAACCAACCCTCTTCAACATCAGTTCAATGTCGTCTGATCGTGGACCAATGTGTCGATCGGCGAACACATCCGTAATATCAATAGTTTCGGCTGCTGTGTTTCTTGTTGCTTCCATCCTACGCTTCCGCTTCAACCTCAAGATTCGCCCGATATTCTTCAACAGACATAAGGTTGTTTAGTTCACCGGGATTGCTCAGAAGAATCTTAACTATCCATCCAGCCCCATACGGATCTTCATTGATACATTCAGGAGCGTCCTCCAGTTCCTTGTTAATTTCAACAACCTCACCGCTAGCGGGAGCGTAAATACCGAACGCCGCTTTAACAGATTCGATAACGGCGAACTCCTTTTTTTGTTCGAGTTCTTGGCCAATTTCCGGTAGTTCAACGTAGACGACATCTTGAATTTGTTGCTGGGCATAGTCAGAGACACCAACGATAACAACATCACCTTCACTCTTTGCCCATTCGTGACTCTCCATATACTTTAGTTCTTTTGGAAACATCCATTCTCCTGACATTCACGTAAAATTTCGCAATAAGTGCTGCTTAATTTGACAATTTATAAAATGGGGTGGCTACCACCTCCGCAGAGTGGCGTTTCCCTCGAATTTCTATATTGATTTTCGTCTTTTTCTTACTCCATTCTGTCGGCAGGTATGCAAGCCCGATATTATACCCCAGGCTTGGTGACGGTGCCCCGCTGGTAACCTCACCGAGCGGCCAATCCCCAAGATAGACTTTGTGATGCGACCGTGCTATTCCTCGGTCCAGCATTCTGAATCCGGTGAGGCGTCGTTTGATCCCGCAGTCACGCTGTTGGGTCAATGCGTTTTTTCCGGAGAAATCCTCCTTGTCAAATGCCACCGTCCAGCGCAGGCCCGCTTCCAGCGGCGTCGTCGTCTCGTCAATGTCGTTCCCATACAAACAGAACTTCTTTTCTAGCCGCAGTGTGTCTCTCGCTGCGAGCCCTACTGCGTTTCCGCCTGCATTTATCGCAGCATCATGAAGGACGTTCCACAAGTCCTCGCCGAGACTCGCAGCCACATACAGCTCAAACCCAGCTTCCCCTGTGTATCCGGTTCGCGAGATGCAGGTTGGAATTCCTCCCACCTCGCCCTCCACGAAGGCGTAATGCTCAATGGCAGAGATGTCAATGTCTGTCAGCCCCGCTAAAATAATTGGGGCATTTCTGCCTTGCAATGCAATGAGCACCGTTTCTTCGCTTAAATTGGAGACCTCTGCACCATAGCTATTATGGACATGAATCCAATCACAATCCTTATCGGTATTTGATGCATTAACGACCAGCATGTACTTGGAGGCGCTGAAACGATATACGAGTAGGTCATCCACAATTCCGCCGGTGTCTGTGCACATCGGAGAATATAGAATCCGTCCGTCAATGAGCTTAGAGGCATCATTGGTGATGAGTTTTTGGATTAGCGGAAGCGCTCCGGCACCCTTAATCTCAATCTCACCCATATGCGACAGATCAAAAACACCTACGTTTGACCTTACCGCTAAATGCTCTGCGACTATGCTATTATATTGGACCGGCATTTCCCAACCGCCAAATTCAATCATTCGTGCGCCGAGTTGTTTGTGAATGTTGAATAGCGGGGTACGCTTTAGTATGTCTGACATGGCGGTTCAATAAAGCATGATGCGTGAAATAACAAAGCAACGTATCCTCACACCATTTCCTGTTTTTTGTTCAATCCGAGACCTGATTTTCACTGTTGCTGGACTAAAATTCCTCTCCCCTCGAGCGAACGAACGGAAACAGCCTGCACCTCAAGATAATCCCGATAGTGGTTGTAGGCTTCTGTAGCCACTGACTCGGTGGGATATCGAATGAGAAAGGCAACCATGGTGTCCGCCCAATGCTTATTTCCGCTCTCTTTATGCGCGTAGGAAGCGGTGATTCCCGTTGAGTCGGCACCTAATTCAAGACCATCGTCTGGTAGAAAACTATAGATTTTCCGCAACGTAGTATCATCAAAGAAGTACTTCACACTGTGTGGAATTTTGTTTGCCGGGAGCAGCTTTAGAAGGTGTGGTTTCGTCGGCGAATCTTTGATACGACTGCCAACAGACTTTGCCAGTTCAACTATCCCTTCCTCAACCTTGGTAGCAAATTCGTACCCTTCAATCTCAACAAAATACTTTCCTTTCCAAAACCGCAAAAATTTTCCTGAAATGACAGCTCGGTTGCCAACCCATTCGGATTCCGCTTCCGGATATTGGTTGAAACTGTATATCCCGAAAGCGTTTTCTATGGTGCCCATGTCAAAAATTTCAACTCGGATCAACGGGTAGGAACCGAGCAAAGGCGTTTCGTATTCCACTTCGGCTTGCTCAATAACACCATAAGCATGATACAACTCGGGGTGCCCGCCAAGGGTGTCTTTGTACAGATTCTTCGCAGTATACCCGCTAGGATCACGCGATCTAACCCAGTCGGTGACATCACCATTGACGGGTAGTAGGTCAACGGGTTTTAGAGATGTTTCAATCGGTAGAGGCTGAATTTGCCCTCTTTCCTCGACGCTTGGATGGGTCATCTGATCTATTAGTTTTGTCGCGACTTTCTCCGAATGTGTATTCCAAACGCCAACAAGATATTGCCCCTCTAGGGTGAGGGCTGTGTAGTCCCTTTGATCGGCGCCGCAAGAAAGGAGAACCGCTATGCTACATGTGAAGAAAATCGCGCTCGACGTCTTCATTAAGCAGTTGCCTTCCCGATCTCACCACTGTTCGGCAAGCTGTTGAAAGAGATCGTCAACAAGCTCCTCAAAGATTTCGGTACGCGCTTGTTGAACCGTTCTCGGCTCTTCATCCCTTCCTGAGACGATGAAGAAGTCGAAAACCTGAAAATAACTATCATCCTGATCGATAATCTTGTTATTGACGCGGTCTAAAAACCTATAATCAACCTGCAGACTCATGCGTAACTTTTCCGCCTGATTGGTTGCCCCGAAGTCAATCTCTCTTAAATCATAGTCCATGATTCTAACTTCAAGCACCGCGTCGTTTCCGTCGCGCCACTTTCGCGTAAAACGCTCCGTAAGTTTTTCTTGAAGGATTTCATCGTAAGGTCGATCTGACTGGATATCGTACGTAATATCCGAGTCCTCGATTTGGACTGGAGCAATTTGAATGGATTTGATGTGTTCGAGGTAGGAGGAGGTTGAAACGTAACCACATCCGAGTACGAGGCATGTCAAGATTGGGAAACACCTATGAAGGAACACAGTGCACATATGGCAGTCCTCCGGCGCGCGTTATTCAATGGCAATTGATTTGGATTCGAGTGCTGTCAGATGATAGAGGGAAGGATCAATAGGAGAGAAACTACACGGTTTGGGTGGCGCTGTAGCCGGTGCGAATGCGAATCGGTTTACGAATCTTCGGTATTCAAGCCCTCTAAGTATCTCTTTCAGACCGAGACTGGCGGAGACCGCATCCTTTGCACGCTGTACAAAGTCCTCCGCGTACCGAACAAGTGCGTCCTGGTATCTCAACGATGCTACAAAAACACCAATCAACACGATCAGAATCAATACCAAGAGATATGTTAGCCATTTCTGATCCAATAAATCGCCCTTTGAAAGGCGAGTTCTCCTTGGTACGCGGTTCCTTGCTTGCATCGGAAAAAACTCTCGCTAAAATCCATCGACTGAAAGAGATAAAATAGAAGATGGGTTCAGATGTCGTAAAACCACTTCTTCACCCGCACGGATTCAACTTCACACGAAGTCCTAATCCGGTTGTCGGCACCAAACACTTAGATCCGTCCCTTCGGAATGCGTGGGGATCTCCGGTTACGAGAATCGCGTGAACTGTCACCACGACCCTGTCGGTTGTTTCGAGAGTCGCGGGAGGAACGTCCTCGATCTCCATCGCGAGGTGCACCACGATCTCCATCGCCGGATGCAGAATCTGTCGATGATAACTCTGCACTCGCACCTGCGAGAGAAAGATCTACCCTCCCTTGGTCATCAATAGTAATCACACTCACTGTAACTTCATCCCCGACCTGCATCACATCTTCGACTTTTCGAACGTATCCATCGCCCATCTGTGAAATGTGCACCAACCCATCCTGCCCGGGTAGGATCTCTACAAAAGCACCAAAGGTCGTTGTTCGCACAACTTTTCCGTTGTATTCCTTGCCGACTTCGGGCATGGCCGTGACTTCACGGATCATCTCCTCTGCCTTATTCGCAGCTTCGGCGCTAGTTGCGGCAATTTCGACGTTACCACTGTCCTCAACGTTTACTGTGGTATTCGTCTCTTCCTGAATTGTTTGAATGACCTTGCCGCGCGGCCCAATGAGATCCTTGATTTTGTTCGGAGAAATCTGGATGTTGTAGATACGCGGCGCATACATGGAGATGTCGGACCGCGGTTCACCGATAACCTCCCCCATCCTGTCAAGCACAGCCAAACGCCCCTCCCGTGCCTGATAGATCGCTCTCTTCATCAAATCCGGAGTAACCCCATTGATTTTGATATCCATCTGGATCGCCGTGACACCGTCGCGAGTCCCCGCAACTTTGAAATCCATATCTCCGAGGAAATCTTCCGTGCCAAGCATATCTGTCAGAATAACCTCCTGATCGCCTTCCTTGATCAATCCAACACCAATCCCGGCGACAGGTTTCGTAATGGGAACGCCAGCGTCCATGAGTGCCAAAGTCGCGCCGCAGACACTAGCCATTGATGATGAGGCATTTGATTCAAGTATCTCCGACACAACTCGAATCGTATAGCGAAAATCGTCTTTGGATGGAATGACCGGCTCAATTGCTTTTTCGGCAAGCGATCCGTGCCCAATCTCCCGTCGACCGGGTCCCATCATTCGCTTTACCTCGCCCGTGCTAAACGGTGGAAAGTTGTAATGCAGGAAAAACGCATGTCTCGTTTCACCGTCTAGACGGCGTTGTAGGTCTTCATCTCCAGCCGTTCCAAGTGTCGTCGCGCAGAGAGCTTGTGTCTGTCCGCGAGTGAAAATGGAGGAACCATGTGCCCGAGGGAGCACCGAGACCTCTCCCGAAATCTGCCGGATATCTGTCGCACTTCGTCCGTCAACCCGCTTGCCTTCTTTTAGAATGGATTGGCGCATCTGCTCTTTTTCGATGTCGCCCAATATGGAGATTGTATCCTTCTCCATCGCAACAGCGTCTTCCTCTTCGACATCATCGTCAAGGATTTCCGAAAGGACGTCCACCTGAACTTGCTCCAAGTAATCCTCACGGGCTTTCTTGTCCTCCATTCCGATGGATTCCTGAATCTTAGCGGTAGCTAGGCCGCGGATTCGAGTGTTTATCGCTTCGCCAATCTCCTTTGTTTGGTATTCACGAGTCGGTTTCCCGCAGAGGGCAATCAAACCCTCTTGTAACCTGATGATTTCTTTTATTTCCTCGTGCGCCACATTGATTGTGTCAATTACTTCGTCCTCCGGTATTTCGTGTCCGCCGCCTTCTACAGACATCACTGCATCTGACGTACCGCTGACGAAAAGTTCCATCTGCGCTGGTTCCAGTTGTTCGTAAGCCGGATTGATGACCAACGCCCCATCCAGCTTACCCACGGTGACAGCCCCAACCGGTCCATTGAATGGGACATCTGAAATACATAACGCTGCCGAGGTTCCAATCAGTGCCGGAACATCGGCCGGATGCACCTGATCCGAAGAAAGAACATTGCACAGAACTTGCACCTCTGCCTTAAAGTCCTTTGGAAACAGAGGCCGAATGCAATGATCGATTAAACGCGAGACCAACTGCTCTCCTACCCCGGGGCGCGGCTCACGTCTTCCATAAACCGTTGGAATTCGTCCCGCGGCATAAGCGCGTTCTCGATAATCTACCGTCAGCGGAAAAAAATCGAGATTACTTTCTTTCGTTTCGGCAACGACTGTCACTAAGACGACCGTTCCACCGTATTGTACCCAGACAGCTCCATCTGCCTGCTTGGCAACCTTCCCTGTTTCAATTGAAAGTTGCTCGCCTCCAAGTTGCATTTCTACTTTCACGTTGTTTCCTCCTCAACACTCCTACGGTGGATGGTCAATTCCCTCTCGATCCTAGTGTGTCCCGTATTCCGAGTTGATTAATAAGTTGATAATATCTTTGACTGTCCTTCTTATAAAGGTAGCGTAATAATCGACGTTGTTTTCCCACAAGTTTGAAGAGTCCGTATCTCGAGTGATGGTCCTTCCTATGCGTGCGAAAATGGTCGGTCAATTGCCGAATCCGAGTGTTGATGAGTGCCACTTGTACTTCTGGCGACCCGGTATCCTTATCGTGCTGTCTGTATGTTTGGCGCAGTTCATCCTTCTTTTCTGCATCCAGTGCCAACTAGATTCACCTCCTTATCCAGTAGATTTTTCACTTCTCTCTGCGTAGCTGGTTCATATTATATCACACCGTGTCAAAATTGCGAAAGGGAAAGTTCAACAACTTGCATGAAAACCTCGCCTGATTCCCGGCACTGAAGTATCCGCGATTATCAAATCGTCAATCTCCCCTCTTTGATTGGATCCCCATCATCCAGACTCTTGTAGGAGTAATTTTCAATTCGTGTCCTTCTGCTACCGCGCAGTCCCATATTCTTCAATTGACTATTGTACTGCGTGAGCAGCCAACACCAAGATTAGTCACCCATTCCTCACATTTCGGTATCCAGAACACCGAGTGCAATTTCGACATCCTGATCAATCTGTTTCACCAAGGATTCAAGGTCCGGAAACTTCCGTTCATCGCGGATATTCTTGATGAAAAAGATTTCGATTTCCGTGTCGTACACATTCTCATTAAAATTGAACAAGTGTGCCTCAATCTGAAATGTCACTCCACCAACGGTGGGCCGCATCCCCATATTCAGTATTCCCCCGTAGAGCCCGTCCTTCAGTTTAGCCTGAATGGCATAAACACCGTTGGGAGGGTGAATCTGATGCTCGGTGTGAATGTTGGCCGTCGGATATCCAATTTGGCGGCCCCGACCGTCGCCTCGAACAATTCTGCCGATGATGGAGTGAGGGCGCCCGAGTAACTGCGCCGCGAGTTTCAACTTACCTTGTACCACAGCTTCACGGACACGAGTGCTATGGACTGGCATACCTTCAACCAATGTCGGAGGCATAATGGTTACATCAAAGTTATACTGGGCGCCGATCGATTGTAAAACCTCGGCATTGCCTGCCCGATTCTTGCCAAATTGGCACTCGTATCCGACAATGACCTGCCTCGCACGCAGTTTGTCCATAAGTACGTCTTGGACAAAACCGCCTGGTGACATCTCTGCCAAATACGCGTCGAATGGAACAAAGATAGCGATGTCAACACCTAATGCTTCAAGAAGCGCAAGCCGTTTTTTTCGAGGAGAAAGAATTGGCGGGCACCTTTCGGGGGCGAGAAACGCCATCGGATGGGGATAAAACGCGAGCACGATACTCGAAAGGTCACGAATGGTTGCGTCTTTGACTACTTGGCAAATGACTGCTTGATGACCGAGGTGCAATCCGTCAAACACGCCAAACGTTGTAACCGAATCTCGATTAAATACGGGAGAATCTTCCAAACTGTAGTAAATCTGCAAACTTCAATCCCCAAGGCTTCAGATGGGAAATGCCAATCGCACATCCGGAAAAGTTGATTTCATGAGGAGCGCTGCTGTGTTGCACGTGTTACAGCCAAGGGAAGATTTGATTTCGCCAAGCGCTCAGCGACAGTCTTTGGTTGGAGCAGTTCCAACATCCGTGTCAAAAACAACATCCACTGGTACAACCGCTTCGTATGCTCGTGATGGCTGCTCCTCAAGCCAATCAAGTGTATGAGACGATTCGAGCGTGAAATCCCCTGAACGTGTCCGAGTCAACTGTGAGAGATGAGCCCCGCACCCGAGGGATGCACCGATATCCGCAGCGAGAACGCGAATGTATGTGCCCTTGGAGCACACGACTCGGAACTGGACATCCGGTGGACATACCGATAAAACCTCAAGTGATTCGACGTGAACCGTTCTCTTCGGTAATTCGCCCAACGCGACGCCTTGATGAGCCAACTTGTACAATCGCTTGCCTTTGTGCTTTACGGCCGAAAACATGGGAACCGCCTGCTCAATTTCGCCCATAAATTGCTGAGCAACAACCCGAATCTCTTCCTCGGTTACTTGACCGACATCAGATACCTTTTGGACGCTGCCGCTGGCGTCAAGCGTATCTGTTGTAATCCCCAACCTCAGCGTGCCCTCGTATTCTTTGGTTCCCTTCTGTAGCTGATCGAACAACTTCGTTCCCTTCCCCAAGCAAACGAGTAAAACACCAGTGGCATCCGGATCCAATGTGCCGCCATGCCCAGCCTTCGGGACTCTCAAGGCATGCTTCACTCGATCGACAGCCTGTCTAGATGTTATTCTCGGTGGTTTATTTAGATTGAAGACGCCGTCTACCTGCATAATGACCAACCAAGCGAACAAATGAGTTGTAGGGTGGGCACTACCCACCGTTTCTCATGGTGTGCCCATCGCTATCAAGCGAGAGAGTAGCGAGCGATCAACTGAGCGATTAGCGAAGGCGATAGAAATCCCTTAGAGATTTTCGTGCGATAGAAATCTCACAAGTAATAAACAACAACCCAAGTGTCCACGCATTACTTTGCACCTAGTACTCAAACCGGCTTTAACACCGAAGGCATTGCCGAACTATCTCCTTGAGCCACCGCTCGTGGAAAATTTCATTCGTGCCTGGGCGTTTGCGACGAGCCGTTCAATTGCCAACTGATGCGGTGCTTTGATTACGCACCCGGAAGCGCGTTGGTGTCCACCCCCCTCAAAATCGGCTGCGACTTTGCCTACATCAACATTAGCCTCGCTTCGAAGGCTGGCTTTCGATGTTCCATCCTCAAGCTCGCTCACAAAAATCGAAACCTCGACAGTGTCAATCGTACGAATATGGTTCACGAAGCCCTCTACGTCATCGGGAGTGGTACCGGTTTTGCTAAACATCTCTTGTGTTGCACATAACCAACCGATCTTGCCGTCCGGGGTCAGATTCAATGTTTGCAACACCTCTGCCAAGAGTCGTATCTTCCCGAGCGGTACAGACTCATACACTTGCCGATACACTCCATCAACAGGAAAATCGCCCTGTTCAATGAGTTCAGCTGCAATTCGATGCGCAACTGGAGCAGAATTGCTGTATCGGAAACAACCGGTGTCGAACATAATACCGGTATAGAGGCAAAGCGCGCGAACTTTTCCGATGGGCATCTCACGATGTTTGATTAAGCGATAAATGATCTCTGATGTTGATGAAGCAGTTGTTTCTACAAGGTTATAATCTCCGAACCGATCGCCCGTGTCATGATGATCTATGTTGACAACTGCTTTGGTTGGTATGAGCATTTGGCACAATCTGTCTCCGATGCGTCGTCGCGTACTGGCATCAAGGATGACAAGAATCTCGGGCGAATAGTCATGAACGTCGTTGGGCCCCTGGATGACGTCGCTGAAAGGAAGGAAGTGGTAGTTGTTGGGAACTGCGTCCGTATTGAAGACTCGGACCTGCTTTCCAAGGTCCCGGAGAAAGGAATAGAGCGCCAACTGTGAGCCAAACGCGTCTCCATCGGGATTGATGTGCACGGACAAGGCAAATGAGTGATGTTGGTCGAACACATCTAAAATCGCTTGATAGTTGTCCATGGCTATTCGCCGGTCGTCACAGGTCCATCTTCCTCTGTTTCTTGTTGCACCTGCTTAAGTAGACGATCTATCTTCATTAGGTGGTCCGCGGATTTATCCAGCGCAAAACGGAGTTCGGGAGTATAACGCAAGTCTATTCGATTCCCGACCTCCCGCCTCAAAAATCCACTGGCGCTTTTCAAACCCGCAAGCGCAGCTTGCTTCTGTTTATTGTCGCCCACTACGCTAACCAAGACGTCGGCATATTTCAAGTCTGAGGACACTTCAACATGGCCAACAGTGCAGAAGCCAACGCGCGGATCCTTTAGAGAACGATGGATAATGTCGCTTAACTCTCTTTGAAGGAGCGCACCCACACGATCCGAACGATTGTATTCCAACATTTCGGCTTACCCTCTCAGTTCAACTCAATCTCGTAGTCGGTCAATTCTGCGGAGGCGGTATCTTCAATGAAGTTCACGACATGCGATAAGATACGGTTGACGTGTCTGGAATCGTTCGAAACGGTCACGGCTCCGAGAACCGCGGTTTGATGGGAATCAAGAGCGCCAACTTCCGCAATTGCGACATTGAACCGATTCTTTACTCGATCAATGACACTTTTTACGACCTGACGTTTCTGCTTCAGAGACTGGCTCTCTGGGATCCTCAGGAACATCCTGCAAACACCAACTTGCATGCGTCTTCTTGATTACTGACCTGCACGAATGCCACGTCTCTACTTGAGGGTTCGGCGAACGTGTTCGTAAACGTAACATTCCAAGACATCGTCAACTTTGAAATCCGAGAAGTCATTGATGCCAATCCCACATTCGTAATTGGCTTGGACTTCATTAACATTGTCTTTGAATCGGCGAAGCGAATCGACCTTGCCATCATACACAAGACGGTTATCGCGCAGTACTCGCACCGGCTGGTTATGCGCCACTCGACCCCAATTGACATAGCTACCTGCAGCGGTTCCCATCCGTGGTACTTTGAACAAGTCTCGCACTACGGCTCTGCCAATAACCACCTCACGGACCTCCGGATCCAATAGCCCTTCCATGGCTGACTGAACATCGGAAATCAGATTGTAGATGATGTTGTAAGTGCGCACATCAATTTTTTCGGTCTCTTTCAGTTGCACAGCGCCTGTCGTGGGATGTACGTTGAATCCGACGACGATTGCATTTGACGCGGAAGCCAACAAAATGTCCGGTTCTGTTATTCCGCCTACGGCTTGGTGGATAACATTAATTTTTACCTCAGCCGTGCTCAACTTGTTTAATTCATCGGAAACTGCCTGCACCGACCCTTGAACATCACCTTTAACAATGATATTCAACTCTTTGATTTCACCCTCTTGAATGTGTTGGAACAGGTCTTCCAAGCTGACGTGACTATGTGAGCCGAGCTGAACTTGTCGATGTTCTTCCAGTCGGGAATCGCTAATCGCTTTCGCATCCCTTTCGGATTCGACAGCATAGAATCGGTCACCCGCCTCGGGAACCCCGGTGAAACCCAAAATCTCTAACGGAGTTGATGGTCCCGCCGTTCTGACCCGATGTCCGAGGTCGTCCATCATTGCTCGCACCTTTCCATAATAGCGTCCGGCAACAAATGCATCCCCTACCTTCAACGTCCCGTTTTGCATTAGCACGGTTGCTACGGGACCGCGCCCTTTATCCAATTTTGCCTCGACAACCGTACCGCGTGCAGGCCCTCTCGGGTTTGCCGTTAACTCAAGCAACTCGGCTTCCAGCAGTAGCATCTCCAAAAGGAAATCAATACCAATCTTCTCTTTTGCCGAAATCTCGACGAAGACCGTCTGCCCGCCCCAATCTTCAGGTATCAGATTCTGATTTCCCAACTGCTCTTTCACATAATCAACGCGGGCACTATCCGTGTCAATTTTGTTGATTGCAACAACTATCGGAACATCTGCTGCCTTTGCATGGTTAATTGCCTCAATTGTCTGCGGCATAACGCCATCGTCTGCAGCCACCACAAGGACGACCACATCCGTCACTTGCGCCCCCCGCGCGCGCATGGCGGTGAAAGCCGCATGCCCGGGCGTATCAAGAAAAACGACGTTTCCGGTTTCAAGTTTTACATTATAGGCGCCGATATGTTGGGTAATATTCCCCGCCTCGGATTCCATGATGTTCGACTCTCGGATTGCATCGAGCAGAGAGGTTTTACCGTGGTCCACATGCCCCATGATCGTGGTCACCGGTGCGCGTGGAACCGTGTCCGCAGGATCGTCCTCTCCATCCACCAGCAGCTTTTCTGCTAAGGTCAACTCGCGGACAGCGTCGAAATCAAACGTTTCTCCAATCGTTTTGAGGGCTTCATAACCAAGACGTTGGTTCACATTTGCCATTATGCCCAACCTCATCAAGCGCATGATCATCTCCGGCGGTCGGAAACCCAAGGTTGAAGCCAATTCCCCAACCGTGACGTTTTCCTGAATTTGCAATCGAGCAGATTCATCCGGTTTAGGCTGCTTTGATTCGACAACTGCGTCGGTCGGTTTGTCACGAGAAGGTTTGGCATCTGATTTGACTTTTTTCTGAGTTTTTTTTGGCTCGAGTGATTCCGATCCCTTGCGCTCGGCTTCGATTAGCGCAACCGTCTCGCCGTCAAGAGAACTCATATGATTCTTGACTTCAATGCCATAGCGTTGGAGTTCTTCGATCAGTTCCTTGCTAGTAATCTCATACTGCTTTGCGAGCTCATATATTCGGATGTTCTTGGATTCTTCTGCCGGCTTTTTAGTGGCGGCTGGTTTCTTTTTCTCGTTGCGTTTTCTCATTGATGTCCTCCCCCTCTTGCGCTATCTTGACTCACCGAATGTAGAAGACACTGTTTGAACTGCATAACGACCTCTTTTGTAAGATTGGTTCGCAACAGTGAATTTACGCGCTTGTGTGACTTGAAAGCCTCCGTAATACAATCCTTTGACTCGCACACATATGCCCCGCGTCCGGGCAATTTTCCTGTTCCGTCCGCTCGGGGGTGTGACTCTAAATGACTCACGAATCGCAGCAATGTTTTCTTGGGAAATTTTCCTCGGCACCCGATACAGGTACGCAGAGTACTAGCACCCACATTGCCTCCTTATTTTGGAAGCCTCTCGCGCTGATTCTCTGCAGTCCATCTATGTTTCAAGTATCTCCAATGCGGATCGCTGTATCTTTTCAGCCGTCTTGACGCCAATACCCGGGATAGATGATAAATCTTCCAACGAAGCATTTGCAAGCAATTCTACGGTTGGAAATGCTGAATCCTTTAGAACAGTGGCAATTTTTGAGCCGACTCCGTCCAACTCTGACAAGTCTAACTCTGCATCTCGGGTTGAAGCTGCGTCGACTTCTCCTGGCTCTGTTCCAAAGAGTTCGCCAACAATCTCCTCCTTGAACTGCGAACCCGCCTCAGACTCACTCTTGATATCAACTTTCCACCCCGTCAACCGTGCGGCAAGCCGGGCGTTCTGTCCGCGTCTCCCTATAGCCAAAGAAAGTTGATCGTCTGGCACAGTGACCACCGCATTCTCATCCTCTCCTATCGCGACACGAGATACTGTGGCGGGCTGCAGTGCATTGGCTATAAACACTTTGGGATCCTCGTCCCACTCTAGGAGGTCAATTTTCTCGCCATCCAACTCGCGGACGACTGTTTGTACACGAGAACCCTTAACCCCAACGCAGGTACCAACTGGATCTATATCATCAACGGTCGCTGTAACGGCTACCTTCGCGCGATCGCCCGGATCTCGTTCAATTGCTTTCAGGCGGACTAGCCCATCATAAATCTCGGGTACCTCCATCTCGAATAAACGGGCAACCAAGGTCTTGTGAGTGCGAGAGAGAACAACCTGCGGCCCCCTAACGCTGTCTTGAACTTCCAAGATAAGACACTTCAAAACGTCGTTCCGCTGATAATTGTTCGGATGAGGCGTTTCGCTAAACGGCAATACCCCTTCCGTCCGCTCCAAATCAAGAATGAGGCTCCCGCGCTCCATTCGTTGCACGTGCCCCGTAACCACCTCACCCTCTCGGTCTTTGTATTCCTCATAGACCTGTTGTCGTTCCGCTTCCTTGATTTTCTGAACGAGAATTTGGCGTGCAGTTTGGGCCTCAATTCTTCCAAACTCTTTAGGATCTACTTCAACCTCAAGCATCTCATCCAGTTGTGCGTCGGGTTTAAGTTTTACCGCTTCCTCAATCGGAATCTCTTTAGCGAAACTCTGCATGATTTCGACGACCTTCTTGGGCACATAACACTTGATTTCGCCAAGCTCGGGATCTATCCTGATTGTAACCCCGTGTGTTGAACCGTAACGTCTCTTCGCTGCGGAATAGAGCGCAGCTTCTATCGCTTCGATGAAGGTCTCTTGCGGCAATTCTGTCTGATCCATGATTTGACGAACAATCATCAACAAATCACTTGTCATTATGTACTCTCCACTATCCACCCAAGATGTTACCACATCAGTTGGATTTGAGCTCTTATGATGGTTGTAATTTGAATTTCGGTTATTTTTCCAGATTCATCAAGGAAAACTATTCCGTCCTTAACATCCATTACGATCCCGTTCAACCTAAGTGATTCGCTTGTTGCAGAGGTCGTCTCTACCTTAACCGCCCGGCCAACATTCCTGCGAAAATCTGCCTCGGTGACAAGCGGTCTGTCGATTCCCGGCGAAGCAACTTCAAGAGCTACACCGCTGTCTATCAACTCGTGAACTTCAAGGATTGGATGAACCATGCGGCTCACCTGTTGGCAATCTCTAACAGTTATACCGCTCGGTTTGTAAATCAGAATTCGTACCGTCCTAGCGTTGCCTTCACCCTGAAATTCGACATCGACAAACTCAATCCCCTCTCGATCGAGCACGGGGGAAAGCAGTTCGATCACTGAGGATTTCAACAAAGATGACATTTGGAATTTCGAGTGCCAAAAATGAAAAAGCGGGAATAACATCCCACTCTCAGAAAAATGCCGTTCACCAAGACTTGGACGGACGGTCAGGCGTATAAAGGCGCTCCAAATGCGCCACTCACGCACTTTCTACGTGCTATTTCAAGCCTCTCCACGTCGGCGATTCAACAATTGTCGGCGGTGAAAGACGCACAAAAAAACCGCGATATTTTTCCCTCCACTGATGGGAAGGTTCTTCGCGGCCGGATAGAAATAATATCACAATTTGAAGGCTATTGCAAGCAAAAATTCTACGCGGTCAAGTCATTCACTTCTGAATCATAGGAGACGGAGGCCGTGGCGTCCGATGACTGTAACACTATAGGTTTCGTCGGGCGGTTAATAGCCAGTTATTATTCGATTCGGCGCTCATGGGGTCTCGCCTCTCAATGCCTTGTTCGAGTTCATAAATTCAGCGAATTTCAACTGCGTAGAAAAGCTCCTATCTCGGCTTGATGAATGTAAATTCCGTACGAAAACAGGAACAGTCTTGTCTGCACCGGGACTAACAGGTCAAATGCGAATGGCGATAGAGATTCAATGCCGCGAGGACGAGACTTCGGGGCAAATAAACCGTAACCGAAGCGATGGATTTTGGATGCGATTGCTCGGCTGACCGTAGTCTTTATTCTTGACAACTGAACCGTATCAAGCTAAGATAGTAGATGCAATCCGTCATACATTTCTTCTATTCACTACATTACAAAATCAATCGACAAAGCCAAACTAGCGAACGAGGCAACTAGCTTGAAACGATTCATCTCGGCAACATGTCTTTACCTGTTCCTTTCAGGCTGTACTCCACCCGCATATCATCAGGTAGTCGTCTCCCGGGATGTTCCTGAATCGCCCTCGTTCGTTGTACAGCCCGCAAATAATTACATGCACGAAGTTCTGTTCGCAAACCAGATAGAAAATGCCATTATCAGCTCGGGAGTAAAGGTGGTAAGACGCCCGGGAGCCAAGGAAGTAACAGCGGAGAAATCTATCGGCGGTGTGCAAGGGGATCGACTTCAAAGCCATGATGCAGCCAGCACATCAATTCGCAAGGCTGATGCGAAACTAACGGAAAGGTATTTCGAGTATGATGAAGTTAATGCCGATTATCTTGTACAGACGTACGCTACCGAGAAACATGTTAAGATTTCCAACCTTGAGACACGTGAAATCTTAGCGGTGTTTCACGCAGAACGCTATTTTTCGAGTGACGGCAGTATAAAATCGTTGAGACACAAGATTAATGAGACCTTGGTATCGATGGGAATACCCGTCAAAGTTTATTTGTATTGAGGTAAATACGGCTGTTCGACTACAGCCGCTGAATCATTGGCGAATTATTTAACCGCCTAAAGATGACTCGGCCCAAGATTCTTTTTCCGGCAAACGGTCGACCACTTACGTGATTGAATACGATGGTTTGGTTGAACGGAAACTCATGAGCAATCGCGACCAGAAAGTGCACATCCAGGTTTTCATATCGCCTCATCATATTGAACTTCGAGTGAAACCGAACTCGTCATCGCCCACAATCTGGATTTGCAATGCGCAGATGATCCTCTGTTCAATGTACGCCTAGCCTAAAACGAGATAGCAGCTCCATACAACTAAGAATTCGACACCATCACCCTTCATTAGGAGAACTATTTCGAGATTCTCGGCGATCCTTCACCTACTCAACTCCCATCGCGTTCAAATTCCTCAAACTGATTCCCAAACTCTCAAACGGATCGCGCTGGCAGGTGTCCTGTTCGACGATGTACCATTCCACGCCCGATTTCTTGCATGCCTCAAGAATTGCCGACCAATTGAGGTTGCCTTCTCCCACCTCGGCAAAAAGTTGAGTGCTCCCCTGCATCTCCATATCCTTGACATGAATGGTCGGAATTCGACCCTTTAAGTTGCGAATCCATGCCGCGGGATCACCGCCCCCGTGTTGAATCCAGTACGTATCAAGCTCGCTTTTGAGAAGACTAAGATCGCTTTCGTCGAATAAAATTTCCAAGCCCGTACGTCCTTCGAATCGCTCCAACTCAAAGCTGTGGTTATGGTAGGATACGACGAGCCCGCCTTCGGCGAGGCGCCGCGCCACTTCAGAGGCCTCCTTGGCGAAACGTGCAAACCCTTCGGCGCTGCGATCCGCCCCGGGTATGCTGCTAATCGCCACGTACTTACAATCCAGAAGCTGATGCTCATCTATAACGGATTGAGGTTCAGTACGCATGCGTTCATAGTCGGTGTGCGTAGCGCAAATGATCAACCCTTCTCCGTCAACCAGTCGTTTCAATTCGGAGGTTTCGATTGGACCAAGCGCTGAACATTGCACGGCATCGTAACCGAGTTGCTTTACTTTCTTGAGCGTCTGGGCGATGTCCGCACGTGTTTTAGTGAAATCGCGCACGGTATAGAGCTGCGCGGCAATTTGTGATGTAGGCATGATTTGACTCCTTTGAAGATTCATCTTGACGCGGCCGCATTATGTCCGCTTGGCGCCAGTGTATCATTCCGTTTCGCGTAGAAGTATGGACTGCCATAACGCTTGTAAGGGACAGCCCCGTTGCCGTCGCGACTTAATAGTGTAACGGCAAACGTGCTGCGTAAGTACCACATGCTGAATTCTCAATTGGAACGAATATAAGAATTCAAACGCCCGGCAACTTGGCAACAAACTCCTCCTCGGACAAGGTCTGAATTCCAAGCTCCTTTGCGCGGTCGAGTTTCGAGCCGGGCGACTCCCCGGCAATCAGATAGTCGGTCTTCGAAGTAACGCTTGACGTGATTTTGCCACCGTACTCTTTAATCGTTATTGACGCCTCCGAACGCCCCATCTGCGACAGTGTTCCCGTCAAGACAAAGGTTTTTCCCGTAAAAAAACCCTCTTGCGGTATGTCCGAAGGTACACTTTTATCCCGAGCACATCGCAGTCCAGCATCCTTAAGCCGTTGCAGAAGTTGCTGATTCGCTGCCTCTTGGAAAAAATTGGATACGCTTTCAGCTAACTTGGGCCCAATGCCGTGGATGCTCGCAATTTCCTCAACGCCTGCTTCGGCAAGTGCATCAATAGACGAAAAGCGTTCAAGCAGCAACTCCGCGACACTCTGTCCAACGTGCATAATCCCGAGTCCAAACAAGACTTTCGCGGCAGGCACGCTCTTGCTTCCCTCAATCTCGCGAATCAGGTTGTCCGCCGATTTCTCGCCCATCCGTTCAAATTCAACAATATCGGCTTTCTTGAGTTCGTAAAGATCTGCTACACTCTTTACCATACCAGAATCCACAAGTTGCGCTATCACCGCCGGTCCCATTCCCTCAATGTTGAGGGCGCTGCGCCATGCGAAACTCTCGATTCGACGCTTCAACTGCATCGGACAATCGCTATTCACGCACCGAACCGCCACCTCCTCCGTTGAGCGTTGGACTGGAGAATCGCACGCCGGACAACGTTCCGGCAAATGAAACACCTTCTCCGTCCCATCCCGCTTCTCCTTCACCACGGAGATTACTTTCGGAATAACATCGCCAGAGCGTTCCAGAACCACGGTATCCCCGACGCGGACATCTTTACGGTGGAGGTCTTGCTCGTTGTGCAAGGTTGCATGTGTAATCGTTGCTCCCGCCAACTGCACAGGTTCAAGAGTGGCTCTGGGCGTTAGCACGCCGGTTCGTCCCACTTGGACATCAATGTCGAGAACTCGAGTGGTTGTCTGACGCGCGGGGAACTTACAGGAAACCGCCCATCGCGGGCTTTTTGCCGTAGATCCAAGTACGTTCTGCTGCACAATTGAATTCACCTTAACGACAACTCCGTCAACATCGTAGGGGATATTCTCGCGTTCCGCCGTATGGCGATGGCAATAATCGATAACGCGCTCTATTGATGAAAAACATTCGGTGGACGGGTTCACTTTGAACCCCATTTCAACCAATAGAGCCAGCGATTCAGAGTGTGTCCCAATTTCGATACCTTCGGCGTAACCCAGCGTGTACACAAATATATCAAGCGGGCGAGACGCCGTGATTGATGCATCCAGCAATCGAACCGATCCGGCAGCGGCGTTTCGCGGGTTAACGAAGGGCGCCTCATCGTTTTCTACCCGTTCCCTATTGATGCCGTCCATGCAATCACGCGGTATAAATACCTCCCCTCGCACCTCCATTAGCGTCGGAGTGGAGTCAATTGAGGCGACTCTCAACGGTATGGAGCGGATCGTCCGCAGATTGGCGGTCACGTTTTCGCCGTACTCCCCATCCCCGCGCGTTGCCCCGCGAGTCAACAGCCCATCCTCATACACCAGCGAAACGCCCAAACCATCAATCTTCAACTCTGCGACGAATTCAATCTGCTCATCAGGCAGCATCTGACGCACCCGCCTGTCAAAATCGTACAACTCCTCCGGACTGAAAGTGTTGTCTAAACTCAACATACTGCTGTAATGCTGAACCCGCTCCCCAAATCCGATTGCGCCGCCGACCCGTTGCGTGGGCGAATCGGAAGTAATCAGCTCCGGAGACTCCGCCTCCAGCTCCTCCAATTGCTTCATCATCGAATCAAAGTCTGCATCCGAGATCTCCGGCTGATTCTCGACATAATACTTGTGCTCGTGATAGCGAAGTTTCTCTCTGAGCGTATTTAATTGACTTTCTATTGATTGCCTGGTCATGGTCAATTTCGCGAGTCTCTTGCGCAGATACGATCAACATATCTTGCGCCAATAGTGGCTGTGGGTTTTGCACATCATACACCAATCGATTATTGTGAGGCAATGATTAAAGACAATTTCTTGCTGTAGGGTGGGCACTGCCCACCATTCCCTCTATCGCACAATTTCCATTCACCAAATTGAACACAATCTCGATTAAAACTTGACAACGAATTCGCTACGATTGAAAATATCGTAAGCATAGCACTCCTCAAGAAATCGCTAAATTTAGGTCAACACCCCAAAAAATGGAATTCCTCTCGCCACAACAAGAGGCAAGTATCCACCAAAACTACGGACTGAAAGTTACCGCGGCTGTCCCGATAGGTCCGGGAGCCATGAGCTCCACCATGACGCTCAATACCGATCAGGGAAAACTGTTCCTAAAGCGCTACAAGCCTGCACCCGACCTTTACCTCAACCCGTCAATGCACATCCCCCGCATCGCCTTCACCCATGTGATACAGGAATATCTTGGGAAACGAGGGTTCACCATCCCCCATCTCCTCCGAAACCGTGACGGCGACACGCTAACGGTTGAGGGAAATGAAATCTACGCGATTTCCGAATTCGTGGAGGGATTTGACTTTGACGCCGTTCAACCCACCGGAACGCTGCAATCCGCGAGCGAAACTCTAGGGCGAATGCACAATGAATCACGAGGCCTTCGTTCTCCAGTTGACTTCCAGTGGCCGCCAATGCATGAAGAGGTAATCGGCTCATTGCGCCAGCGGCTAAAACGAATACAAACCGTTGCATCGGAAACCAGCGGCTATCCCGTATCGAAGAGTCAGATTTCCGAGTGGGTAACAGACGTAGAGAGATTAGCTGCGGAATCTACCCTACCGGACGATGAAGATTGGATTATTCATGGCGATTATCGCGCACAGAACCTGAAATTTGATGCCGAAGGGATGGTGAACGCTATTTTGGATTTTGACACCGTACGTCCCGCGAATCGCCTCTACGATCTTGCATACGCCCTGGTCTTCTTTCCCGCCGTCTACCAAGACACCCCTTTGACGACCGGGCAAATGTCTATTTTCCTTGAAGCTTACGAAGCGGTTTGTCCTTTGACGAAAGAAGAACGAAACGCTCTCCCTGCTCATCTCAGACTCGCCTACCTTCGCGGTATGACGCTGTGGCTGCACCTCCACGACCTTGGCGGCATGCGCGACCGGGTACGTCCATGGATCTACGGCTATCTGAACAACGAAGCATCACTGTCCCAGTAACAATTCCGCTCCCATTGAACAAATCCTCTGGTGCTTGTCTAGCTCCCTCGACCACTCACATTTGCCCCAATCGCCCGATTTGAACGTAGTTATTCCATTTCTCTAAAATGCCAGTACATTGATTCTGTAGATAAAATGAAGGAATTTGAGTGGAGCGGAGTAAGAAGCCTTGTCACCACGCAAAGCCGGCGAATGAGAACGACATAGTTAAGACACCTTATGGACTATTATTCAAGCGAATTGGTATTACTTGCCTTGACCCTAACTGCTCGTCTTGGATTCAAACTGCGTGCCACAAGCAATCTCGCGAGAAATCAATATTTTAGTGGTAAAAACAGCAAGAATGTGGGCATGGAACCCTAGCATTTGCATTTGATTTTACTTAACATATGTGGTATTATTCCAGCTTGGTGTTAAACGCTGAAAGGTAACTTGCGCGTTGAATGAAACATATCCCAAAGAGCTACGAGTCTTTCGTAATCAAAGAGGGCAAGAACCTTTTACAAAATAGTTAACCTCACTCGCGGATAAAACCACGCGAAAGCGGATTCAGACACGACTGAGTCGTGTTGAAGCAGGTAACCTCGGCGACTGCAAACAGATTATCCCCGGAGTGTTTGAACTCCGCCTTAGGATTGGTTACCGAATCAATTTCGGAAAAGTGGGCAACACCATCATCCTGCTGCTCGGCGGCGGTGACAAATCTTCGTAACAACGGGATATTCAAAACGCAAAGACTTGTTGGCAGGAATATCTGGAGAACCAAAATGAGAAAATATAGAGACTATCTCATCGAGGAATTAGCCGATTATGATGAAGCCGCGACCTTCTTTCAGGTGGTGCTGGAAGAATACGAAAAAGATCGCGACAACTTGGCATTTCTGCTCGATCTTGAGAGTATTAGTGAAGCTCAAGGCAAGGAAAGCAAACTCGCGCCACGAGTTTACCTGTTTCGAGGTTTAGTCCACCATTCACTCAAGCGGTACGACAGCGCGGTGGAGGACTATGACACCGTGTTGGAGTTGAATCCAGCCGACTCCATGGCTCACGTCTACCGAGCGCTTGCTTACTACCAGAGCGGCGACAAAGACCGCGCCCTTGCGAATTTCCACCGAGCCTGCTATAGTCTTTGGAGTACTTATAATCCTCGGGTAACAAAAGCGGACGAGGACTCACCGACTCGAACAGTGCTGCACGAATCCGTCAAGTCGTCATCCTCCGATGAAGACGATGTAGCGGAAAGCATCAAGCATGAGATCGCCCACCGTGTCATGAATCCCCCTGAAATCGTACCTGACGCTGCCCTTCCATAAAGCCGCACACGCCCAAATCAACATGGCGTGAGGATAACGCCCTTAAAACCCTTTCCCTTTTTCCACTTTTCCCGTCATACCCCAAAGCCTGAATCGCGGATTTTCTCAGATTATATAACGCAAGTTGCGACCTATAACGGAGAAACCGAGTTTTTGGCCCACGATTGCTAAATTATAGGCAAATTAGTCTACTTTTCGTCAATCTCGCGTTTCCACGTTGGAAAAAACTTGGTTTCTGTGCCCTTGTCGATCAAAGGTGACAACTTGGGTTATAAATTGAATTTTTCATACTATTCTTCACGCCCCACCGGAGAACCGGTGTCAACTTCATCGTGAATATTGTACTCTGTCACTTGATCCAGAAGTTCATTCAGTTTCATGGGAGATGATTCGTCCTTAATCACCAACCACGTCACCAACTCAAAATCCGTCGTGTCCCCAACCTGCTCGGACTCAAGCGGCAAAACCCCGCCGCGACCGGATCGCAGACTGCCGAAGGCGCGCTTCTCGTAGGTATGAGAAATGGACCTCACGGCTTCCCGGAGTAGTTTGTCGTAACCCGACATGTCGGCGCCGTTATCCGTGTGCTCATCGAACAACGCGCACAGTTCGTCATACGGACTGGTCTTCGTCTCACACAATTGACGGTACATCTCAAGGATCTGCTTCGGCTGGGCAAAGGTAAACCGCACTTCGCCGTCCTCTCGAACATACACGAGGAAATAGGGTTGGGTCGGATTCAACTCCTCGTTCTCCTCCGACTTCTGTTTCTGTTTGAGGCAGAAAATGACACCCGGCTGGATTATCGGATCTCCCGTGGGCGGCGGCACAACCGCGTAAAGCCCGAGAGGCGCCTCCTCAAGTTTCTTCTTGTTGCTTTCAATGTACTTGATGAGCTCCATACGGAAATCATCAAGCGTGAACTCGTTGAGAGAAACGCTCTCGTTAAACTCTTCGAGGTCAAGAATCTCCTCTTGAAGTTTTAGCAGTTGCTGATCGCGGTATTTCAAGTCGCCTTCAATAGCTTCGGGAAGTGCATCCGGATCGAGTAGGTTATCTCCCTGCGTAGCCGTGACATCCACTAACGCCATCCGCGCTTCAACCCGGTTTTTGAGGTTGATGTAACGATTCAGGTCGGGCGTGGGCCAGAAATTCACCAAGTGCACACTCTTGTTGACGCTCCCAATGCGGTCAATCCGTCCGAACCGCTGGATGATGCGCACCGGATTCCAGTGGATGTCGTAGTTAATCAGGTAGTCGCAGTCTTGCAGGTTCTGTCCCTCAGAGATACAGTCGGTGCCGATGAGCAGGTCAATCTCCGCGTCTTGAGGCATTGAATTGTCGTGGGCGCGATTCTTTGCAATGGGGGAGAAGTTTGTGAGAATGTCGATGAAATTGGTCTTACCAAGCGTGGCTCTGTTGGGCATGGCGCCCCCCGTCACCATCCCGGTACGGATGCCCAATTCCGCCTGCGCCCACTCATGCAACTCCCCGTAGAGGTAGGCGGCGGTATCCGCAAAAGCGGTGAACACCAGCACCTTCCGATTGGGATTCCCTTCCTTGGTGATTGTCGGGTTCTTAACCTTCGCCACAATGAGTTCCTTGAGTCTTTTGAGCTTTGCGTCGCGGGGAGCGTTGACCTTTTCCGCGGAGCGGAGGGGACGCTCAAGCTGTTCTCTGTCCCGCCGCAAATCTTCCAACCACCGCTCGACATCAAGGTGCGCCATCTTGAACTTCAGGCTCTTCCCCACCTCCAAAGCCGCCTGTAGCTCTTCGTCATCACCGGCGTCAATCTCCATCTCTGCCGGATCGATCTCGGGATTTTCTTCACGGAATCGCTGGAAGCGCCGGATGCGCTGCTCCAAGTCTTCAATCTTGACAAGCGTGCGCTCCAGCGTAATTCGGAAGGAATGAACCGAACTCTCCAAGCGCTTGAGGAAGTTGACCCTCATCATTCCGATCAGGTAGTGTTCACGTTCGCTTTGCGTAAAGTGCGGGATGTGACTCAGGTCGTATTCGGACTCGTATTCCGGACGGAGATATTTGGTCGGATTGTAGAGCGACAGTTGATACTCGGAGATCTCGTCGTTCAGTACATCGTAGGACAGGAACTCATCCTCAAGGTCAATTTTGGTATAGATGGATTCGGGTTTGCCGCGTTTGGGGAAACCGCCCAGTTCTATCATTGATTCTCTATAGTATTTCTGAATCTGCTTTCGGGAGCGAGCGATGGTTAAGCCGTCGAGCAGCTTGAAGAAGTGGGTACTCAGTTCCTCCAGCAGATTTTGACTGCTGCGCGCCCCTTCCTGCTTTGCCCACTTGTTGAACGCCGTCTGTGCGCTCGAGATGGTTTCTCGCAGGTTGCCGACCCCGAGAGATTCCTTGAAAGCATCGTCGCGCTCCTCCGTAAGAAAGTAGAGTTGGTTGCGCAGATCTCGCAAATCGTTGTTGACCGGCGTGGCGGATAGCAATAACATCTTGGTGTTCACGCCGCTCTTGACAATGTCATCCATCAGCCGCTCGTAGCGGGATCGGGTAATCGGATTGCCGTCTTCGTCCCTCTTTCCGCGGGTGTTGTTTCGGAAATTGTGAGACTCATCTATAACCACCAGACCGTAGTTGCCCCAGTTGAAGGACGACAGATCCACATCCCCCGACATGCCCTCCGCCCGGCTCAAGTCGGTATGCGACAACACCGTGTAGCCAAATCGATCTTCGGAAAAAGGATTGAGTGTGTTGCCCGTGTATGCAGGGTAGATTGTCCAGTTCTCTCGCAGTTTCTTGGGACACAGCACAAGTACATTCTCGTTACGCAGTTCAAAGTATTTTATCACCGCCAACGCCTCGTATGTCTTGCCCAAACCGACGCTGTCCGCGATGATGCAGCCGTTATGCGTCAGGATTTTGTTGATTGCCCCCTTCACGCCATCCTTCTGGAAGCCATAGAGCGCGTTCCAGATCTGCGTATCCACCAGTTGCGGCGGTTCGTCGAGCAGCCCCCACCCCTCCTGATCGCTCAAGTACCGCTCAAAGAGATGGTAAAGCGTCTTGTAGTAGACAAATTCCGGCGCGTAATTCTCATAGAGTTGGTTAAGGTAGGACAACACTTCCTCCTTAACATCCACCACCTGTTTTTCATCATACCAAAGTTCATTAAACCATTGTTTCAAGTCGTTGACATCCCGGTTGTCCTCGACCTTTAGGTTGAGTTCGATATTACCGTCTCCCGCGCCCAAGCCCAAGCCTCGCACGGTAAAGTTGGAGCTGCCGAGAATTGCCTTTTCTACGCCGTTCTTGTCGATGTGGTACATCTTGCCGTGCAGCAGGTTTTCCTTTTGGATAGACCGAATTTCCACCTTCTTCTCAATCCACTCGGCGCATTCCCTTGCTACTCGTTTGAGTTCAAGCTGGTTGCTCAAGTGCAAACCGTCGCTGTCTATGACGAACGCTTTCTTTTCCGTTCTGTCCGGGTCAAGCCTTTTGATGAATCGGGGTTCACCGAACAGAAAGCGCAGGTCGTTGATTTCGAGCAGGGACGATTTCAGCGCCTCAAAAGCGTAAATCGTAAAGTACGCGGAGACGATAGAGAGCGATGATCCGTTTTCGATTTGTGACTGCAGGAATTCGCCGACGGTGCCTCGATCACGGTTGTCTCGTATGCCGGAGGGGAGGAGTGAGGTATTTTCTGTCATGATGTTTACCCTTTTGATTGAACTGTGATTCATGGGATCTCTATTGCCTTCGCTATTTGCACAGTTGATCCCGCGCTGGGGTTTTGGTGTAGGGCGGCTACGTGTACTATACACCTTTCACGCCGCTCGCGCTCTGAAAGGCTGGTGGGCAGTGCCCACCCTACAGAATGTACTTTTCAACCAGGCTCTAAGAAGTTTACATAACTTTACATAATTTTACACATTTCCTACGATTCTTCACGGTTGCACCCACATCCCTTGGCATACGCCATCCCGCACAGATTAAATAACGGACGCTTATACACATCTATGGCTCACCTTGCTGCAAGGATTCCGCGGCAAAAATGGTCAAGCGTAATTCTTCACCAAACAGCTCGTATAACGGCGTTTTACCGCTCAGGGTCTCACTTTCGTTCAGAATGATACCGACGCCTTCGCCGCGGCGTTCCAAAAAGTGTTGACGAGTTACCTTGGCTCCCAAATCCTCGTCAAGCGTCGATTCCGAAAGCAACCGAGCCAGGAGCTCATTACGGGTCGCTTGGTTATAGGGCAAATCTTCCACAGTCAAGGTGTTTGCCAATGCGCCCGGCGAATAGAGTTCAAGCCGATTCGCAAACATAAACAGGCGAATCTTGGAACCGGTTTTTGAATAATCTCTGTGCACGACGGCATTAACAAGTGCCTCAAAAACAGCTCTCATGCTGTACTGCGGCCGCTCGATTCTACCAATCTCCTTACGCGCAGACACTCGATTGTAGATCTGGACAAATTTGAAGGCGTCCACAATCTGTCGATCCAGCGGACCGCTAAAATCCTTCGCGTCAATCTGGTAGTTCGCATCCTTTTCCACGCCATTGTAATAGACCGCTTGAATGAAACTGTTATAGAGGACATCATCGGGTTTCTGATGACACATCAACACCCCTGCGACGGAAGCTCGGAAATCCTCACCGTCTTTGACAAGCAAACGCCTCTTAAGGAGCAGATTCTCCTCTTCGCCTTCAACTACGCCAAGGGTGATAAACCGCTGATAAAGCGATCTGCTCAATGTGCCCCTGTGAGTGTTCGGCACAAACTGTTTATCAAGAGCCATCCGATGCACTTGCGAACGGTTTTGTAAGAGTCGCTCTAAGCGCTCGGCGGTCATCTCCATTTTCGTACTGCCCTGGCGGATAAAATAACCGTTGGCTGATCGGTGAACAAACGGACTGCGGGATACATCGACTTTAAGCACGTTCTTCTCGTCAATGCACCGCTTCTCTGTCACAATGTGAACCGGCGGGCCGATGCTGTCCTGGCATATTTCCACCACCGTTTTTTCAGCCCCGTCCAAGCTCTCACGGTCAATACCGACGATGTCGCCGTTATCCTCGACTCCGATCAATATTACCCCGCCGCGGGCGTTAGCGAAAGCCGCAAACTCATCGGAGAGTTCTTTTCGTTCTGGCAGCTCTCTCTTGAATTCAATTGTCGAATCCTCTCTCAAGTAACACTCTCGGAAAGCCAGTCATAGAGCGAAAAATGAACGTGTACCGCTGATGGATTGTGATCGCAAACTAACAGTTTGCGGTACAAAAGTGTTGCTTGCTGAATGAATTATTCCGACAGGGATAATGGTACGCTCTCAAGTAACACTCTCGGAAAGCCAGTCATAGAGCGAAAAATGAACGTGTACCGCTGATGGATTGTGATCGCAAACTAACAGTTTGCGGTACAAAAGTGTTGCTTGCTGAATGAATCATTCCGACAGGAATGATGGGACGCTACCGAGCATATCTTTTCTTGGAGTTCAGTCAAATTGTCAAACATGGTTAATCATCCAAATGAACACGGTTATCTTTTTTCTTAGTTGCGAGTTGTACACCGTCCAGTCTGCTTCGCGATTATGCTCATCTTCGCCTTGAGAGTGTGCATGCAGTGGAAGGCAAGGAAACAATGTTTGTCCTCAAGCGTGCATGGTGTGAGGACTCGTCCGCGTTTTTCTTTATCGGACACTTCATCTAACACGGCGGCGGCTATGTGATTTTCAGAGTTTTCAGAGTAGACGCGAGAAACGAAGCATGAGAGGAAACAGGGAGAATCCGTTCCAGGACTAGGTTTGCGGCGGTATGCAGTGCATAGATTTCTATACAACACTCTGAAACGTGAGCAATCCTCCAGCCGGTTCAAGGGTACTATAGTGTGTTGACATCTGCCAGAGGAACTCATCTTCATTCCGAGATTTTTCGCAGCGATAAATGTCGAGACGACGCCGTGTGTATGGAAATTGACAAGTCAATCGATCAAGCAGGTCAAGCGGTTCATCGATTCGCTCCGTGGATTCAATCTGCCGCTTGATGGCGTCGCGCACTCGAAAAGAATTTGCGAAATCAATCGCGGGTTTTGGAGCAGATACTCGGATTCAAGTGATTGCTTCCAACGAAGATTACTTGACGAAACACGACAAAAGTTTACAAAATTTGACGAATTTACACGAAACGTGACGATTTTTTCGATAACTGCGTGCACTCATTTTGTTGCTAGGGTTGAGTCATTCGTGTTTTTTCTTGGCGCGCGATATACATCGCATTCAAATATACTATACACATGTATAGGCGTCAAGTCAAAAATTGATTGCGGATTAAGTGCGACGGACGGCATTTTGGGCAATTCGTTTTCAGTTAAAGCAGCGAGATTGCGTAGAGATTCTTTTAAGCCGTGAAAATCCGCGATTCGGACAGATACCCATCCTTCCTACAGAATTACCTCGGAGGCGCAACGGTCTGTGGAATTTCAGCCTGCCGTTGGAGTAAGCATTGCGACGATGTCTTCGGGCAATTGAATCCCTGTTTCCCGTTCGAAACCTGCAACATCTCCTTAATCGTTACGAAACGAAGCAATGATATCTGATCCCTTTTCCCTAGCAGCCATTAGGTCTAATCTAGCTTTTTCCCATTCTCTTATGTACAACCATGCCATACCGCGATTACCATAGACTGGGGCAGGTTTTTGGCTGAGTTTAATCGCTTCGTCGTAGTCTTTTATAGCGCTGCCAAAATCACCTCTGTTGAAGTGAGCCACACCGCGATTGTTATAGGCTTCTGCGTAATCGGGTTTCAGGTCTATCGCTTTGGTATAGCCCTCAATAGCACGGTCAACCTCGTCTCTGTTGTGATGAGCAATACCGCGATTACTATATGCTTCGGCATAATCGGGTTTGAGTTGTATTGCCGTGTTGCAGGCTACGATGGCGCTGCTATGCTCTCCTTTATCACCGTAAGCCACACCGAGATTGTTATAGGCTTCGGCACAATTAGGTTTCAGGTGTATCACTTCATTATAGTCTTCAATAGCACAATCAAATGCCCCTATGTCACGATTAGCGACACCACGATTGTTATAGGCATCGGCGTAATCGGGTTTCAGGTCTATCGCTTTGGTGAAGTCTGCGATGGAGCTATTATGCTCTCCTGAATCGCGGTAAAATAGCCCTCGATTGTTATAGGCATCGGCATAATCGGGTTTCAAATCTATCGCCTTGGTAAAGTCTGCGATGGCACGATAAGGATCACCCTCTTTGCCGTAAGAAACTCCGCGATTGTTATAGGCTTCAGCATAATCGGGTTTCAAATCTATTGCTTTGGTGAAGTCTGCGATGGAGCGGTTGTGCTTCCCTGAATCGCGGTAAGATAGCCCTCGATTGTTATAGGCTTCGACATAATCGGGTTTCAAATCTATCGCCTTGGTGAAGTCTGCGATGGCACGATAAGGATCGCCCTCTTTGCCGTAAGAAACTCCGCGATTGTTATAGGCTTCAGCATAATCGGGTTTCAGGTCTATTGCTTTGATATAGTCTGCGATGGCACGGTCCGCATTGCCCTTTGCCCCGTAAGCATTGCCGCGATTGTTAAATGCCGCAGCATAATCGGGTTTGAGTTGTATCGCTTTGTTCAAATCTTCAATTGCGCGGTCAGAATCCCCTTTTTTGCCGTAAGCCACTCCCCGATTATTGTAGGCGTAAATGTAATCGAGATTCAAGCCTACTGCTTTGGTGTAGTCTACGATTGCACAATTGAAATCATCTTTGTCCGCGTAGATATTTCCGCGATTGTAATAGGCATTGGCGTAGTCAGGTTTGATTTCTGCTGCGGTGTTAAAGTCTTTCATAGCAAGGTCAAATTCACCTTTGTTGTAGTAAGCTAACCCGCGATTGTTATAGGCTTCGGGATAATCCCGGTTAAGTTCAATGGCACGCGAATAGCTTTTTATCGCCCTGTCTATTTGCCTTAACGCCATCAGGAAGTTCCCTTGTTGTAATGCTAATTCAGCCCGAGACAGCATTGTTTGAATGGCTTTTCGGAGACCATTCACCACGCTTTGCAAGCCTTTGCTCCTAGGATTCCATTCATTGAGAGGCTTTCCTTCGGCAGGCAGAGCTTGGATATCACCGAGTTTTTGAGATTCCCATTCATTTAGGCGAAAGCCGTCGGCAGACACAGCCTGAACATTGCTTACTTTATAATTCTTCCAATCGCAATCTTCAAGGATAATCAAGATGGGCCTTATGTTTTATTCCAAGGCTATTCCCAATTCCCTGTTGCAGTTTTCAGAATCAAGGCTTGACACGGAGACGAGGTAGAGTAACAGATCTGAATCAGGAAGGTTTGTGTCAAAAATTTCCTCACGCCACTTGTCACCCGCGATGATTTCGTTGTCAGCCCAGATTTTTATTAGCCCTTCGCGTTCCATCCCCTTAAGGCTCTCAGCTAGTTTTCTTTTTGATTTTCGGTCTTCACGCGAATAGGAGATGAAGGTTTTTAATGTTTTGTTCATTGTCTTTTCACCAAGATGACAGTTTCTTCAACCCTTGACTGAATCGCGGATTAGAGGATTACACAGACTAGAATCAACTAAGGTGATGAGGCACATACAATCGATATTTTTGCGCCATAGAGCAATCAACCTACATCCACACAGCGCCTGCTGGATTGACAAACCCGCGGATTCGCCCCGTCCATGTTTCTGAATCGCGGAATATCCCTGATTAAGGGAGTTTTTCGAGATTTTCTGTTGAGCGGATTAAAACTAACTGACGTAATGATTCGTATCTAATCCGTTTAATCCGTGATTCACACAGTTTTTTGGCCACTTCCTCCACAATCACCTCGGAGATGTAATGGTCAGTCAAGACTCAGTCCGCTGGGGGCGTAAGAATTGCCGCGATGTCTTCCGGTAACTTCACGGCATTTCTCTCCTCGAAATCCGAAACACTCGCATAGCTGTTATGGAATGAAGCGATGATATCCACCCCCATGTTACTGGCCGTCATCAGGTCTGATTTGGCATTCACCCATTCTTCACGGCATAAACGAACCAGACCCCGATTTATATAGGGTCTAGCATCATCGGAATCAAGTTCATTTGCTTTGGTAAAGTCTTTGATCGCACAAACATAATCGCCTTTATCACGGTAAGAAACACCGCGATTTAAATAGGCGTTGACGTAGTTGGGTTTGAGCGCAATGGCTTTGGTATGGTCTCCGATGGCACGGTCATAATTGCGCTTATTGCTGTATACCACGCCGCGACCGCAGTAAGCTTCTGCATAATTGGGATTCAGGTCGATGGCTTTGTTAAAATCAATAATGGCACGGTCATAATCTCTTTGCCTTCGGTAAGACCGACCTCGATTGGAATAGGCTGTGGTATAACCGGGGTTCAAATCTATCGCTTTAGTGTAGTCTTCAATTGCGCGGGCGAGCTTGCCTTTTCTAGCATAAGCGGATCCGCGGCAGAAATAGACTTCAGCAGAATTGGGATTCACTTCTATTGAATCAGTAAAAACTGCGATGGCGAAATCGGGGTTGAGTTCAATGGCACGTGAGTAAGCTTCTATTGCACGGTCCTTCTGTCCCAGAACCCGAAATAAATTACCTAGATGATATGCGTCTTCAGCCTCCGGTACTATGTCAGACGCACTGGGCAACGGGCGCAACCGGAACGGTAGCGTTATCTCATACTTGCGAATGTCACCATACTTCGGAGAGTAGTATGCTTGAAAAAGCTTGAAATTAGTTCTATTGTTTTCCCTACACTTTGTTTCAACGATTTCAATGATTTTTAGTCTATCCTCGGCGGATACCTTGATTCCCAAGATAATACCCTTCAAAGAACTGAAGTTGTAGGTGTGAGTTCGATAATTTTTTCCCTCGTGCTCACGCCATCTATCATTCAAGATTAAGCGATATTCCTGCTCATACTCCCAATCTTTGGTTTTAATTGTGATGTCGCGATAGAAATTATCCCAATAGCTTTCTCGCCAATCATCCTTTTTCTCACCATCAGGTTGAATATGAGCGGCGCATTCAGACTTGTTACCATCCGAATCGGTATACCATAGTTGCATCAATACAGGTACCGGCAGCCTGCCCAAAGAGCGAAAAAAGTCAACTTCTCCCGCTTTTTTCGCATAACGAACCCCATGAAAAGGCATTGTTTCTGCTTGCTTACTCTTTACTGGTTTCAGTCTCAAACTTTTCGACTTATCTGCTTCAACCGCAAAAATCAAACATGCTCCTCTATGGTTATCTGCATAATTCCCCCATACCGATGAGTTGTGGTAACTCTTCATAAAACAAGCAGTATACCACTTGGGCCAAAGCAGCCTCTCAAGTTGCTTCAAATATACCTTGGGAAAGTCGTACGTTACTAATTGGTTGTATTTTGCTAATATTCCTGTGGAATTTGTGCGAATACCATACTGCTGCTTAACTCTTTCATTATTATCAATCACTTCGCCATCCAAAAATGCGGCATCAAGTTGCTCCTCATTGTCAGCTTCTCCAGCTATTTTTATCCAAGCTAGCAGGGCGTCAATCAATCCTGTGTTATATAATTCTTCGGACAATTGAGGCGTTTCGACTTCAGAGACCAGTCCATTGGTAATGTATGATTTCTTAATTATAGCTAAAAGTATAGCGTGAATAACTCGGAAATAACATGCGATCTGGTTGTATCTGATTTTGTACTTTGCGTTCGCTATTGTCTCAATAACCTTGGGAATCTTCGGTACACTGAGAAACCTTTCCCAAATGTCATCAAGCAACTGTTTTTCCCTAGAGGATGGCAGTTCATCCCAGCGTCCCAAGATTGGGATTTTGTCTACACCGCATTCTTCGGAGTACCCACCTGTTATGACCAAATGATAAACGTTATTCAAGCAATAAACGTAATGTTTGAATAGATTTGTCCAAACAACCTTATCGCCAATCCACACAATGTCTCTGAAGCCCTCCATAGGATCATTTAATTCCTCTGGACTTGCGAAGTAAATGGTTTGATTTTCAAGCTCTTGGTACTTCTCGCCCAATAGATATTTCATGCGTCTGAATCTATAGAGTTCCACCATTACATTCCCAATTTGTTATTGTGAGTTGGATTTTCGATGTTGTCGTGCCGAACCGCGTTGCACCTAGACGAATTAACCTTGGTCTTCATCACGTGGGAAGGCTCCAGCTCCGCTACAAGCCTGCTACTGCAACGATTCAATTACCTCTACACTCGCGGGCTTGACAAAGATTGTCACGGAGGTCAGCATTATCAGGGTCAAGTTCTACTGCTTTGGTTAAGTCAGTGATGGCTAAATCATATTCGCCCTTCTCCCAGTGAGCCATGCCCCGATTGCTGTAGTATTGAGCATCATCGGGTTTCCATTGGATCGCTAGGTCAAAGTCAGCAATCGCACTGCGGAAATCTTTTTTGTTGGCGTAAGCAGCGCCTCGATTGTTATACGCTTCAGCAAGATTCGGTTTTAACTCTATTGCTTTGTCAAAATCTTCAATGGCACGGCAATATTTGCGTTTGTAGAGGTAAACGGCACCTCGATTGTTATAGGCTTCGGCAAGATTTGGCTCTAATGCAACTGCTTTATTCAAATTTTCAATGGCTCGGCTCGCGTCGCATTTTAGGTAATACGTACGCCCAAGGTTGTTATAAGCCGTGGCGTAATTGGGATTAAGTTTTATTGCTTGGCTAATATCCCTTATGGCCGATTCAAACTCCCCTAACTCGGCGTAAGCGATGCCGCGATTACTGAAAGCCTTCTGATAGTTGGGCTTCAGGTTTATCGCTTTGTTGAAGTCTTCAATGGCATGGCGGAAAGCACCGTTCTTACTGAAAGCTATGCCTCGATTGTTATAGACTGCGGCGTGATCGGGGTTGAGTTCAATTGCACGTGAATAATGCCCTATCGCTCTGTCGGATTCCTCGATCATCATCAACAAGTTTCCGTATTGGATTGTCCAATTATCAGGCGGTTCTTGATCGGGTGTCTCGGATGACGCAGTCGCTTGAGTTTGCATTTCTTCAACGGCTTTTCGAATACCATCCACCACGTTTTGCCAACCATCACTCTCAGGTTGCCATCTGTTAATAGGCTTGCCTTTGTCAGGAAGAGCTTGGAAGTCGCTGAGTCGATCATTCAGCCAGTCGCAACTCTCAAGGATTATGGGGATGATTCGTTTTTCTACCCTCACGGCCTCGGTCAATTCCTTGTTACAGTTTTCAGAGGCTAAACTCGCCGCGGAGACGAGATAGAGCAGAATACCCGAATCAGCAACTTCTTTAAGAATGTCTTCCTGACGCGCTCTGCCGCCCGGGTTGATGTCACTATCGTCCCGAAGTGTTATCTCGTCCGCCCGCTCCATCACAACAAGACACGTCCTCAATTTTTTCCTTTTCTGGTCGTCCTCATGCGAATAGGTGATGAAGGTTTTCAATGGTTTGCTCATTCTCTTTCCTCTTGACCCGTTACTTCTTCCACGATGTGAATGCTTTGTGATGCTAAATTATACAATTCAGATAACCGTTTATCAAACTCGACTTTCCATCACGAAGTGTCTTCCTTGATTATTTTTGGGCTTGTGCTCTAGTCACACGGAAGTGCACTTGGTCGCGTAGGGCGTCTCTAAGATTTTCTTCCATTTCCCGAAAGCCGAAGTAATCGGCGACGATTTCATCAATTAGCAGATGTTCTAGTGTTACAATTTCTTCGTTAACCGGCAGAGGTTGTCTGTTCTTTAGGGTCTGAAATATCTTTCTTGCGTCTTGAGAAAAATCAAAATTAAAGGAAATCGGTAACATCTTCATGTCGGTCGCTTCCGCTTTCAATAGACCTCCGCCGAGGTTTTTCCTTCCAGTAATTTCCCTGAATAACCAAACAAAGGAAGAATTCAAGTAAAGCCACAAGCAATAGTGCGTATCTGAGTTCCACAACTCATCTGGTAAGTATAACTCCACGTGGCTGTAGGAAAAAGCCTGATTCGAGTTAAAAATACAGTAATGGCGCTGTCCTATTCCCCGGGGCATGATTAAAGCAGGTATTTTTTCCTTCTCCTGTCTACGTTGTGTCAATGCTTTCCTTACTCTTCCGTCAACGGCTAAAGAATCAAATTGCGGTGTCTTGACAATTATGGGCACATCAGAATCATTGTTGCTCAATTGATTCAAGGGAAAATTCAATCCTTGTCCAAAAGATATCACGCGGTTCATATGCGAATTTGGGGACATCTTTGATAGAATTTCCGCGTAGAATTCGGGCATAGACAAAATATTACCCCACTTCATTGATTGTTTTGCTTTTATCACCCTTTTGTCAGTAATAATCATGTCAGCGCCAGCAATGCCATACTCAATATTTTTCGCTAATTTTCTCGTGAAAACTGTGATTATGGCGTTTATGTTCTGGCTTCTAATATCGGAAAAGAATTTCGCTGAAGTATCAACGATTTTCACGAACGAAAACTTGTTGAGCGAGAATTTTTGGAATTTATGTCCATAGTCTGTATTCAACCATGCGTTTTGGGTAATAAAGCAACCATTGCCGAAATTATTCAGTAATTTTGCAGAACAAGCATAAAAGTATATTAGCAAATCACTGCCGCGCGGTAAAGATTCTCCCCAATCAGCATTGACTTGATTACCATATGCTGTTTTCTGTGAATCCGAAAGCAAGCTATTCCGGGCTTCAATATACGGCGGGTTCCCAATCACCACATCAAACCCGTTCTTGGCACCAAACATCCATTCCGGATCAAAGAAGTCAGCAGAGGCATTCTGGTCGTACGGGTCCCATCGGGCAATTCTCCGAATTTTTTCAAGTCGGGAGTTCAGTTCTTTCTCAAGCCGTTCATAGTCCTTCTGCAGTTGCTCACGTAGTTGCTTACGTCCTTTCTCCTTTGGAATCTTAGCGATTTTTTGGTCAATTCGTCGTTTCTGTTGCTCTGCCCATTCCAATTGCTGGTCACTCAATGCACGTTCTAATCCGTTGCGAAGTTTGTTTTCTTGGCCGATATACCTCTGCTTCTGCTGCCGAGAGCTTGCCATGAAATATTTTTCACGTATCGACTCAATTTCGTTGCGCATCTGTTGGATAACGTCATCTACAACAAAGAGTTGGGATTCTGTTTGCACCCCGATTAGCGTGTTCGCAGCGACAAAGCGCGTCTCCAAATTGGGCAACGGCTTGATACCGAAGTTTGCAGCATTTTCATCCGGTGTTTGCTCAATTGTCAGCGAGATGAAGAAGCGCAACTTGGCGATTTGGCAAGCGATGGATTGAATGTCCACACCGAAGATGCTGTTCTGAATCAGGTACAACTTTCGACCGAAGTCTGAATCATGGTAACGCTCAAACGTATTGCTGATCTCGATCAATTCGGCATCCCGTTCCTGTTGGTCTGAGGTCTCGAACGCCGCCGTCGCTCGTTGCCCCGCGCGTTCCTTCTGCAATTTCTCCCAACGGATATTGTCTGGGTCCAGCCGCCGTAGTGCGAGCGTCAGTTTGTGCAGTACGCCCATTGGAAAGGCACCGGAACCCACCGCCGGGTCCAATACCTTTAATTCTGAGATTCCCCGCACAACCTCGTCCGATTCGCGACTATCGAACCATTCGCTTGCATCGTCGAATGTATTCGCATAATCTAGCAAATAATGCAATCGCTCATTCCAGAATTTTACATCTCCATCGGTTGGAGGTACGCGTTCAGCAAGTGTAGCTATTAACGCTTCTTCCACCATGTAGTCCACGATGATGCGCGGAGTGTAGTAGGAGCCGGTCTGTTTTCGGGCGGTTGTGCCGGTTTTCTGATTATACTCCGCCAGCAGATTCTCAAACACTTTGCCAAGCAACTCAGGATCCAGTGCGACCTCCTGCTCTATCGGCGTGTTCTCCTCCACCGTGAACTTGTAGTGGGTAAGAAGGGGGAACAGACCTCGCGTCTCATCAAAGAACAGACGGTTGGAGATACCCAGTTTCTTGAAATGTCTATCAGAGAAACAGTCGATGCGTGAACCACCATTCGTTGTTGCTTCAAAGTCATCAAGACAATCGAACAATCCCCCGTTGATGAATGGCGTTTTAGCAAACAGCGCCAGCAGTTCATCGGGATCGTTCATTTGATTCTTGTAGCGATACACGGAGAAATTCCGATGGTCCACATTTGTCCCTTTACTAAATCGACGCTCCCCAATCTCGGTGTTCAACGTGGCAAAGAACAGGTTCTGAAGCACGGCGCGGTAGTAGGAATCGCCTGTGTCTCGGTCATAGTTTTTCAGCAAACGCGCGACTTGCTTTTCATTGAAAAGTTTATCCGAAACCAGTCCCTTCTCTTTGATAAACCAGACGAACAGTATGCGCGTGATTAATCGAATGACGTGCTCCTCAGGCTCTAAATTGCGTTTCTCGTTCTTTGGGAATTTTGCCTCTTTGACCGCACACTTAAACCAGTCGTACAACCTTCGGTAAAACTGCCTGTTGAGTTCCTCGGTATCTAATGTTTCTCTCCATGCCTCATGAAGTTTCAAGAAATTCGTGAATTTGTGCTTATCATATAGTTCGTCAATTGAAAGGTCAGACAGAATGTCAACGTGCGCACGGTGGGGATTGGCGAAGTTGATGTCTTTGATGAGCGTTGCCTTTAGGAGGACATCTTTAGATTCGTCGACTTTGTTGAGCCGACGGTCGATCACGGCGAAGGTGAGCGCCTCGCCGTGTTGGAAGAGAATCATCGCGGGCATGCCGAACGCCTTGTTCATCTCGCGCGTAACCTCGGATAGTTCCGTCCGCGTGTAATGACTCTCCTTCAGTTTGATGGCGAAAAAGAGATAGGACTCGTAGATGTGCCCATTGTAATTTTCACCATCGCGATTATTGCACGACGATGTCCTAATGTATGAAACCTCATCTTTGGTCAGTTGAAATATGAAATCGATAGATATCCATTCTTTTACCAGTGCCCGATCTGGGTTCATGCGACGCTCTGGATCTTGATTGAAAACTTCAAGAAATCCGTCGGAGGTGTTCGGTCTAAGACGCATGGTTCGTCCGCTTTCGTAACCGAGCAGATTGAGAAGGTGTTTGGCGTTGTGGGCGAGGTCACCGCTGGCGAATTGGTGTAGAGCATGTTCGATTTCTTCTTTTTTTCCGTTCATCTCTTATTCACCGATTTATCCGAAAATATGTGTGGTTATGTGTGTAACTGACTTAAGCAAGTTTTATACCGTGCGCTGTCAGAAATTGCGCTTTTCAAGATTTAGGGCTTGCTTCGCCGATTGTAGAGACAGCACCAAGCGAACGAATATTGAATGGGGTAACGTCCGCAGTTTCCACCTGTGGGATCCCTATCGCGCTCATTATCCATTCGCTTGATCCCCTGGGGCTACCAAAGATTTAAATAGGTCGCGATTCGGAGATCGCTCCTACAAAATAAGCAATTGTCAGCCGCGTGGAGTATAGATTCGCCCACAAAGTAGGATTTGCACTTAATCCGCGCAATCCGCGTAATCTGCGTAATCCGCGATTCAGACAGTTTCTTCGTCCAGTGCGTTAAACACCCGGCTTCTTCCCAATGAAATACACGGCTGACGCCAGGATGTGGGCGTGCCGGTTGTGCATCAGTAGGTAATCGAGCCACACAGCTGGAAACGTGATCCATCCCACGACGAGCGAAATCAGTTTCGCCAACAGCAGATTTCCAAACGAGAAAAGCAGTCCGACATACTCCCGGAAGACCCAGTGCAACGATGTCGTCGGACCGGCACATGCGCCACCTTCAATTCGCGTAAAGGCTGAAAAGAGGAGATTGAAACCCGGCACCGTGTAACGCTGGTAGTCGTGCGGCGATGCATGAAATCCTTGCAAGAACGGCACCGCGGCGCAGACGTACCCGCCGGGCTTCAGAACGCGATGCATTTCCGAGACGACTTGATTCGGGTCTTGCACGTGCTCAAGAACGGCTTCCGAGATGACGGCATCGAAAACGGCGTCCTTGAACGGCAGCTTGTGCCCGTCTCCGAGCACATCTACATTCGGCGTGGCTTCAATTTCGAGGTTGATGGTGTTCGGCGTGCGCCGATCAAGCCCCGATCCCAGATCCAGGATTCTCACCTCCCGACCAAGTTCACGCAGAACCCTTTTCACGGCTTTCTTCCAGCGCGGCGCCGGATATGGGCATCCCATGAAGATCGAAAGAAAACGAGACTGGCGCAGGCGATGTTTTATCTTGGAAATATGGTCCGATGGGCAGGTCGGGTCGTTCATGGAGAGAGGAGGGTGCGAGGTACAAAAAGGCTGGTGCTACGGTTTCTATGTAATTTTGACGTTGTTAGATTCGGCAGCAGTGATGAGTTCCCGAACGATCTGCAAGGTTAGTTCCGCCAAGTTTCGAGCGTAGATTTCATTATCTCGTTTTGAATCCGAGGATTCGCGGTATTTCGCTCCGCGGCGCGAGGCTCCAGCCATGCGCTGGTTTGCCACGGTTAACGCCGTAGCAACGAGCTCAAGCGGCGCGTCAATGGGGGGCAGGTCTGCTCCCTCCACAAAGTTGGAATGCGCCCTTGGCTCGGATTCTGTCGTATCCGACGCATCATTTTCCAAAGACTTTCCTGCCAAGTACGCCTCCTGACGCAATTCTAATAGCTCAAGCACCTGCTTCGCCGCAATCTGCTCCGCGAGCCGTTTGGAGCCGTGAAGCGGTTCAGGCGTACTGTGCCGCGCTCGGCCGTACCTAATCTCCACACCCCAACTCGGCTCGTTCGGGCTTCCAAATTGAGTCACCTCGTAAGACGGATCACCGAGATTCCGCACATGGCAATACTCTTGGAGCAAACCTTTGTAATTCTCGACGAATGAATTGGAGGCGCTGTCTGACATTCTAAACCAAATCTACAATCGGAACGATTTTAAAAGTGTGTTCCCTCTACGATACGCACGAAGGCAATTATTATACCGAGTTCTTGAGATATACTCAATAGGAAAATTGTACACAGTCAGCGCAACCTTTGTCTTCCGCAGTTTCGGCATATTGCGTACGTCTACAGCCATAGCGCCATAATGTCACCCAACCAACCAAAAGCTCCAATAACGACATTTTAGCACCATCGCACGGCGTGACAAAATGTCGCTTGCTGTCGCTATACTCAGGCTTCCGGTAATGGCACGACACTTGCACTTATTTACGCTAATCCTAAACCCCTGCGTTTGAACGGGGGTAACGTAATTTAATCCTACAGTGTCAGTAAAAAGCCTATAAGGAGGAATACGACTAATGGCACTTGTACCGCTTGGAGATAGAATTCTCGTTAAGCGTATTGAAGAAGATGAACAGACCACGAGCGGCGGAATCATCATCCCCGACACCGCCAAAGAAAAGCCGCAGGAAGGTGAAGTTATCGCGGTTGGCAAAGGCCGGCTGCTTGACAATGGCGAGCGTCAAGCTGTGGATGTCGTCGCTGGAGATACAGTGCTGTTCGGTAAATACGGCGGCACCGAAGCCACTCATGACAACCTTGAGTATCTAATTCTGCGCGAAGACGATATTTTGGCAAAAATCACCTAAATCTTAGGAAGGAGGCATTAACATGGCAGCCAAACAATTGGCTTTTGACGAGGATGCCCGTAATGCGATTAAGCACGGCGTTGATGCGCTTGCCGATGCCGTCAAAGTTACGCTAGGTCCAAAAGGGCGAAACGTCGTTATTGATAAGAAGTTCGGGGCGCCGACCATCACGAAGGACGGTGTCACTGTCGCCAAGGAAATTGAGCTGGAAGATCCGAACGAAAACATGGGCGCGCAGATGGTCAAGGAAGTTGCTTCCAAAACCAGTGATGTTGCTGGGGATGGAACAACGACAGCGACCATTCTCGCGCAAGCGATCTACCGCGAAGGTCTCAAGAGCGTTGCCGCGGGCCACAACCCGATGGCACTCAAGCGTGGTATTGAAAAAGCGGTCGAGTCGGCAGTTGCAAATCTGCACGACCTGAGCCGAGAGATTGGTGAAAAGACCGAGATCGCGCAGGTCGCTGGCATCTCCGCGAACAACGATCAAGGGATTGGCGATTTGATTGCCGATGCCATGGAGAAGGTCGGCAAAGATGGCGTCATCACGGTAGAGGAAGCCAAGAGCCTTGAGACGACGCTTGAGGTGGTCGAGGGTATGCAGTTCGACCGCGGCTATCTGTCACCTTATTTCGTCACGGATGCCGATCGAATGGAAGTGATTCTAGAAGATCCCTACATTCTCATCCATGAGAAAAAGATCAGCGCACTCAAAGACCTCGTGCCTTTGCTCGAAAAGAGCGCGCAACAGGGGAAACCGCTCCTGATTCTTGCCGAGGATGTCGAAGGTGAAGCGCTGGCAACATTGGTCGTCAACAAGATTCGCGGCACAATCCAAGCGGCAGCCGTCAAGGCGCCGGGTTATGGTGACCGTCGGACAGCCATGCTTGAGGATATCGCCGTGCTCACCAACGGCCGCGTGATTTCCGAGGATTTGGGAATCAAGCTTGAGAACGTTACGCTCAATGATCTGGGAACGACCAAGCGTATTGTCATCGACAAGGACAACACGACAATTATTGAGGGTGCCGGGAGCAAGGAATCCATCCAAGGGCGGATCAGCCAGATTCGCAACCAGATTGAGGACACGACCTCCGATTACGATAGCGAGAAATTGCAGGAACGTCTTGCGAAACTCGCTGGTGGTGTTGCTGTCATTAACGTTGGCGCCGCAACGGAAGTCGAAATGAAAGAGAAGAAGGCACGCGTTGAGGATGCTATGCACGCGACCCGCGCTGCAGTCGAGGAAGGTATTGTTGCCGGCGGTGGTGTTGCACTCGTTCGCACAATCGCCTCGCTTGACGCTGTTGAAGTGTCCGATTCGACAGAAGAACTTGGTGTTTCGATTGTCCGACGCGCCTTCGAAGAGCCGCTTCGTCAGATTGCTCACAATGCGGGACAGGAAGATTCCGTCGTGCTCGCCAAGGTTAGAGACGAAGGCGGCAATGTCGGTTACGACGCACTGAGAGATGAGTTCTGCGATATGATCGCAGCTGGAGTCATCGACCCGACCAAAGTCGTCCGCGTGGCGCTTCAGAACGCGTCTAGCATCGGAGCATTGATGATTACAACCGAGGCGCTGGTCTCAGAGATTCCGGAGGATACACCTGCACCTCCGCCGATGCCCCCGGGCGGCGGTGGAATGGGTTACTAAACCGTTCAGCAGACCGAAAAAAGGGAGTGAAAGGCTATATGCCTTCACGCCCTTTTTTTTTGAAAAACTAATGCGCAACGAGAATTACGTAAGGAACCGCCGGTCAAACAATTTGCGTCGAGCGGAACAAGAAGTCTCGCCTCCGGCAAAGCCAGCGGGGCAAGATGCCCCGCCTACATAGGTTGATTGTTATCCACTCGCTAAGCCTTACCGCGATCCCGTATTTCGTGCGATGCGCGCTTAGCCGACTTCCTCTCCGTCCAACCTACCGACATGCAGATCGATTTCATCCCGCGACTCAATCTTGCTCACCCGCCCATCGACCATATGGAAGATTCTGTCGGAGACATCAAGCATTTTCGTGTCGTGTGTGGCGGTAATAACCGTCACGCCGTTGTCCTCATTCAGTTTTCTGAGGAGCGCGATAATCTCCAATCCCGTCCGTGTGTCCAAGTTTCCCGTCGGTTCGTCTGCCAACACGATAGCCGGATCGTTCGCGAGCGATCGCGCAATGGCGACACGCTGCTGCTGTCCGCCCGACAACTCCAGCGGTTTGTGCTGAACCCGCTCTCCCAGACCGACGAGAGTTAACAGATCAACAGCCTTGTCACGGCTCTCGTCCGCGGACATGCCTGCGAATATCATCGGTAGGGATACATTCTCCAGCGCGGTCATCACCGGAATCAGGTTGAACGATTGGAAAATGTACCCGATTTTTCGGCACCTCAACCACGCCAACTCGTAGGCATCCAATTGCGCGATATCAACCTCGTCAATATAGACCCTGCCTTCCGTCGGCTTATCCAATCCGCCAATCATGTTGAACAGGGTTGACTTCCCGGAACCCGATGGTCCCATGATTGAAATGTATTCACCCCGTGCAATTTCAAAATTTGCGCCGCGCAATGCCTCGACGACTGCGGTGCCCATTTCATACTTCTTGATGAGATTCCTCACCCGCACCGTGTTTTCCTTCGGCAAATCTCGCCGAAATCGCGTTGGGATTTCCAGCGGCGCCGTTCCGCCGGGGGGTTGAGATGTTTGAAGTTCTGCCATGCGCTATTTATTTCCTCCCTTCATGTCTTTCGGAACAGCAAATCCGATTATGCCGCGTTTGCCCAACTGACGCATGTAGGTGAACAGCGACGTTTCCGCCTCTTTACGTGTCATCTGATAGCGATTGCAAAGTTGATTCACGACGTGACCGACGGTATTCTGCCCGTCGCAAAGCTGCCAAACAAAAGATCCGACATCGTCGAGAACAATGACCCGTTTATCCGGCAGCCTAAACAGTTTTGCCGCAATGCTAATCAAAAATCTCTGTTTTTGGGGTATTACCAGAGATACCTCCTGTTTGTCATCAACTTCCCATTTAATGAGTTGATTCCGCAACGGCAATGCCTTCAGCACATCGCGACGATTAAAGTCTGAATCCGGCCGTTTCTTCAGCCTTAATTTATATAGAATTGCGTTAAGCATGCCTCGAAATCTTCAGTCTTCCCTATGTTTGGCTGACAAATCTCAGGAAAATTCTGATTTGCGGATTAATCAGGTTGCTCCTAACGAAAACTGTTTGCGGAGCGATTGGAAATCGCTCCTACCAAGACGGTAGAGGTCCGCGATTCGATCAGAATGTCAACAAAATCTAATGACACTTGATGCTCTCGGCCACGTCCTCCCCAATCTTGGCTGCATCACGTTTGGCGACAACCTGCACAACATAAATCCGATTTGATTCATGGCAACGCCAGAGATGTGTCGCGAACACTTGGCGCCGCATTACCTTATCCACAGCCAAAACAGGAGCGAAGGGAATACGATCAGTGACGCGAGTCTGTTCGCCAATCACTCGGAGTTGTTCGTCCCCGTCATCAGTCCGTGAAGTTATCTCAAATCCATATCCGCCGATGGCTTTCGCATATTTTAGGCGGAACCACGACTCCAGGTCTTGGTCTTTAAGTGTCACATCCGCTACACCATACCGCTCGATGCTGATTTTGCGACTCCCGTCAGCAAATGAGAAAAGGAGATATCCGGAAAGCAGTTGGTGCTTCCCCAATCGATACCGGCGCGGAACCTCCACATTGAGTTTATAGGCGCTCCAGAGCACGTTCTGTGCAGATGGATGATCTTGCACCGATTGCAAAACTCTAACAGTCGTCGCGCGCAGATTCTCTTTGAGATGCCCCATAACCTGTACAATCGTTATGCGTTTACATGTTTGGCAGTGGAAGATGATTCCGTTTGCGCGAATGTCCCCCTTCCATGTGAAACTGACAACTTCGCGCCCTTCGAAAACGGATTCATCTCTAACCAAATTCACATGCCGCTGAATGTGCAGCTTAGCTTCTTTACGCTTATAGTTCTTGCGCACGAGTTTGAAATACTCATCCAGCACCCGCCCAAGGTCCGGTTTTTTCTTCTTCGACTGCGCCCACTTCAACTCCAGACGCGGCATCTCCTCGCCGTCTAACCTCAGGTATCCATCTTTCTCATCTCCCGATAATCCGCTCAACTCCCAGTTGGAAGGAATCTCAAGTCTAATACCCGCCCAGCCGAACGTTGTCCAATCCATGGTTGGTTTAGCTTCCAACAGTTTCGCGGCGCTGCTTCCAATTCAGACACGTGATGCGTATTCACAGATTCGGAGTGGCTCAAACCCGATATTCAAGTCAGAAGCCGAGTTTTTTCTTGAGAACTTGAGATCTCCACCCGCTATAGCACACTAGAATGGCTTCACGATCACTGCTTTTGAAACCAACGCAATTGCCACTGTCCCCATGCCGATAAGTCCTACACCGCAGGCAAATCCGGCAGCCAGAACAGGATTAAACATGAACCACCGCTTCAATCCGAACCGCTTAATCATATAGAAACGACCAATTACTGCGCCTAGCAGTCGGGGTATCATCATACCCGGGTCAGCGCCGATTCCACCAGCGATCCCGTAGAACCACATACTCGGCAGCTTCACCACCCACAACAACCCGTATAAAGCAAGGGTGGATGAGAACCCGGCGGCAACATAATCACCGCGAATCGCCTGCAACATCTGACTGTTTCCATCGCGGAGCGAGGTCTTCCAGAGCGCTTCATTGGTAGCGTGAATCGGCCACCACGTTTGCACGTAAGGATACTGCGATGAAGGAATCGGCGCGATTTTCCAGATGAAATGGTAGACAACAATACCCGAAACCAGCAGAATTGGCATGATCAGCAGTTGAGCCGCGATGTTACTGGTAAACGTCGTTCCGGTCAGTTCAAGCACACGCCAACCTTGAGTCCCACGCCCGTAATCCTCGTCGGGCAGTTGAACGAACCAGATGTCAATCTCCTCGTAGCGACTGAGAATGAAGGTAGTTTCATGAATATAAGGGATTTCAAAGAGGTCACGTCCCAAAATTCCAAACGTACGCGCGGTGATGTAGGAATTTAACGGCGTGTACAGGAAGGCGAAACCGAGAAGGAACGTGAGCGGGAAGTTTGGTACCATCCAGTGCACCAGCCACACGAACGTTCCCATTCCAAAGAACCACAGAAGACCCATCAACCAGATTGGGAAATCGCCGCGTCCCGGCGGTGGGCTGAGCGAACCGCGCTGCCCCGCCTCTTTAGACTGTGACTTCCTGAATTTAATCAGCATCGGGATAGATGCCGCCATACCAACGATTGCGAAACTAAACGACTTTCCCATACCGTAACTCAGCCAAAAGTCAAGGCTATTAAAAAGCCCGACACCGCGTACATCCAGTCCGGCTTTCCACTGGTGGAGTATTTCGAAGCGGTAAAGGATTTGCGGGTTTACGACAAACTGCGTTAACATCGCGGTGATGAATTCCGATATGATTATCGGGAACGGCATCACGAAACCGACCAGCATCTGCCCAAAATCGGTGGAAAGCGCAAACACCCCTGTTGGAGCAAATCCCTCGATGCTTTGCGTGAAATCAATGAATGGAATTTTCAGAATCTCAATCGGCGTCGTCATCATAACGCCGGTAAGCGACGGTACACCGACATAGATGAATCCCCAAATCAAACCTGCCATTGACCCGATTGAAAAGACGCGCCAGCGCCACGTCTCGGTTCTTCCGGTAGTCTCAGCCAGTGCCGTTGCGCCCTGTGCATCTATCGGCGCCAACGGATAGGGTAGTCGTTCAAGATCAGCGGTAAGTCTAAAAAGAATGTAACCGGCGCTGATACCGCGGATGGTTCCCAGTAGTTTCATTACGAGGAAAATTGCAATCGGCCAGAACCAGTCCATGTGCAAGAGCGACCTTTCGGCAATGGCAATAGAATCCCTCGCGGGAGCAACCCAAAAAGGAATCTTGTCCGCAATCTCATAAGATTCCGCTTGCGGCGTATTGATAAAATAGGCATACCAGATGAAGCCACGATACTGAGTACCCGACCCCACGGCGGCTCCGGTTAATCCAAGCAGCATATACAGTTCTTGCCGCCTAGCGGTTGTAAAGGACCGGCGGGCCAATTCCGTGAACAGAATGACAGCCACCCACGGCGCCGCGCCCGCGCCTGATTGCCCGGATACGTAGCTAAGATAAATTGACCCCGGCATCATCAGCAGGCCGACAAAAAGCGCGCCTATGAAGACCTTTAACGTCAACCCCGATTCAAAGGTTCTGATACCGCCATCAATATCATATCGCTGCGCCCAAGCTTGCCACTCATCTGCTTGCGATATTCTCTCTCTCGCCAAATGTAGTTTTCTCCTTTCGATTTAGCTCAAGACTACGACTCCGTGACACGCCGTAATCGGCATGCCTTATGTCATTCTTCCTCATCTTTGTGCTGGTAAACTTCCTCCCATATATGAGCGGCGATAATTCCGACGATTATCACTGCCGCTGCAAACATCTGCCATTGCCATCGTGCATCGAAAAAGAGCACCCCGGCAAGCCATATAAGAGACCCAACAACGATAATGATGCCTATCAATCTTTCCATTAAGTTGTAAATCCCCCTCTAAAGACAACAAAATCTCCGTGCGATAAACTCCATCAATCGGCTGGCTGGGGCGCGAGTTCCTGAATTCCGCTCGTGCCTTCATTGGCTTCGCGCTGTTGACGGCCGCGTTCATGAAACTCTCCGCGAATATCGGCGCTGAACGTCCGCCAAATCAAGAGTTGTTTCCGCACGAGATTCAAGAAGCGGCGGTTCACTCGTTTCCATGAAGCGATTTCACCGCTTTCCCGATGCACCTCAAGTGTAATATTGTAGAGCTCCTCCTCTTCTCCACCCACAGCCGATGTGACAAATCGTATAGATTGGCTGACGCCCAGGTCGTAGGGGGCGAGCCATACCATCATGCTGATGGAATAGAATCCCTCCTCTTCATCACTCTCTTCCGCGCTCGTTTGGCTGAAAGTAACCTGATCAGTGTAGAAATCGCTCGCGGATTCATCCGCATGTGCATCGAAATAGTCTCGCATAAACACATTCAAACCGAGCGCCTCCTCGGACAGTACGGTAAACGGCAGATTAAAGTGCCACTCGTCGCCTTCCGGTTCCGGTAATTTCCACTTGCGTTCGATATCGGGAACCGCCATGCGAGATGCCTTGATAGCTGGATAAAGTGTACTCCCGATGACGACAATCATGACGATGATAGTTGCGACCACGGTTGACATAGAGGAATAGTTCAAAGTCAAACCTGCGAGCCATCCAAAATTAACCATCACCGTAGCGGTGGCTTGACCCAAGAGATATCCCAATACAGCTCCGACGATTGCATAAACACATGCTTCGGCAAGGAAAAGGAAGGCTATGTGCACGGGGGCAAGCCCGACGGAACTATAAATCCCGATTTCCCTCACGCGTTCGTAGACAGCGCCAAGCATGGTATTTAATACAATCAACGCTGCGATGAGAACGGGAATAAATAGATTACCCATTCCGCTGAAGGAGGTCATTCCGATTGAACTGTATAGGTACGTGTCTTTATCGCGACCGACAAAGAAATCAAGGGCAACTCGACTCATTAGAGGGGACATAATCAAATCAAGCTTGTCGATTCCGGCAAAGATGTCGGGGTCGTCCTCCAAGGGTTCCATATTGACGGCAACGCTTCTAAGCGTGCCGCCCTGATTCATGACCACTTCATAGGGCAAAATAGCGACGCTGTCCGGCACCAAATGGAGGTATTTCTGCAATTCTCCTTCAAGAGTTTCATCTCCCTGAGCCCCGCGAGACTGCTGCTGTTGCATTAACTGGTAATCGACCGGAGTCATCTCTTCGCCATCATTATCGGTCAAGTCTTTGAATCCGATACCAAGCACTCCGACCACCGTGAAATCGGCACCGTAGACCGAAACCGTAGCCTTACCGACATCAGTTTCTGTTATTTCCAATACATCCGCAATGCCTTTGGGGAGGATGCAGGCGTAAGGCCACGACGTAGGCCAAGAATCCTCATCCTTCGGATTAAACCATTTCCCGTATTGAAGGTGCAAATCAATCCCCGTGGCATCGGGCTCGTTAGGTGCCATTCCAATGAGCATATTTGCGGCATAAGGCAATAGTTGACCCGTCTTGGAATTTCGCGGAGGGACCGGATCCGCAGGATTAGGAGTTCGCGTCAACTGCACGAACGATTGGTCGCCAGTACCGGAGGATTGATACCATGCACGGGGCGCCACGACATTGTGAACAGTGATGAATCGTGAAGGTTCATTCACACCCATAGCGCCCGCCGCTTCGTCACTTCGGTTGCCTGCAACTGATGCTTGAATAGTTGACGCGCCGCCCGATGGCCCTTCAAGCTTGTGGGACTTCTCTGTCGCATCAATATACGGCGCCAAGAGCGCATCAATCTCGGCGTCGGTCTTGCCTCTCCTCTTAAAAAGAAGCCGTGCATCGCTCTCGGATATCTTGGTCTTGCGCATGTCGTTCATGACAGAGGTTAATACGGGCTCCTCCAATGGACGCCAATATTGGTCTCGAATCAACATTCCGGTATATCGTGGTGTCACGGCCGGCAAGCTAGTCTTGTTTGGTTGCATGAAGGTTCGGACCGACGTGAATGAAATTACGGTAAACGTGAGAATGACGAGGGTCGCACACGTCAATATCGTCCGTCCGCCTCTCTTCCTCATATTTGAGATTCCGAGGCTAAACGCCGCCGCCGATGCCGACAACCTCCCGACATCCGCCTTATATACTTTGCTCCCTTCCTGCTTAATCTTCTCAAGTTGCTCCTCAAACTTACGGATTATGATTGAGATAACAATCACTGTTAGAGCAAGAACAATGAAAGCAACCAAGATGATAACTGGTGTGGTCGTAATTTGGAAGGCGGGATGCACCTGCGAAAGGAAGAAAAAGACGGTCAAAAATATGACTCCCGTCCAGATAATCTGTTTATTGACGCTTGGAGAGGCTAAAAGCAGGCGTTCCATGAAATAAGCGAACGGAATCAGTAGGGCAAGGTAGAACATCACACCACTTACCACATCGTTCCCCGTTTTCTTGACATCGGGATACGCGCGGGATTCATAGCCCCATGCCGCACGGGCTAACTTCAGCGCCTGTTGATAGTCATTTTGCAGAAGCGCCAATTCTGCCTGTTCAAGATATTCATGCGCAAATTCGTGAAGCCTGTCAAGCCGGTCGCTCGAAATTCCGAAACGTTTGTATAGGCGCGACCGATTTTCATCGAGCCACCACATATCTCGCACGACAACGTACGGAGTCATCCGAATGCTGCCATTCTCTCTTACAACGAAGCCCTCGCCTGTGTAGAGGGTCGGATTTTTCATTCCGCTCTTGGTCGCTTTAATCAACAACAAGCGTTTTCCAATCTGCCCATATGCCATACCGATTTTGATGCGTTCGTCCGGCTCGGAATAGACGAGCGCAATTGGCTCGGCGGCGGAAACACCCTCCTGTTGCCAAGGTTTGGAAATTCCATATTTCTCGGGAGCGCTATCCGAAGCGGCTTCGTAGACTTCAAGCTCGCGCAAGGTGCGCAAATAACGCTGATCGACCAAGTCGTAAATTGTTGTTGACACACATGGAAACACGACGACTCGGCAGCCGCGGCGGCGCGTGTCAATCGGAACTTTATTGGGAAGTAACTTTGCTCCGTAGTTTCCCAGGTCCGGTGCGTAAACAATATCCCCTGAGTCGGGATCCAAAATATAGGCTTCTACCTCCTGTGTGCCGGCGATTCGATGTGTCGCGCGTCCCTCCATCGCCAGCCCGGCGACCTCAAAGTTCCCCTTGTTGTCCCCCATGGTGAACAGGTCGCCCCGTACCCCCATCATCGTTTTGTGTTTACGCCGCAATGTCAAGATCGGATAAGGTACCGGTTTATTGGGCAGGGCGCTCTCACGGGCATCAAACTCTACGACATCGCCGAATAGATTGCAGTAAAAGTTTCCGACCTTTGCGGCGGTCGGCATCTTCGGGTCGCGCATCGCTTGCACCAATACGGCAGCCAATGTTTTGACCTGTTGGTGAAGATTCCCATCTTCCTCAACATGCATTCGATCGATTGTATCCAAAGGCGTATCCGTAAGGATACGTGCATCTTCGATCGTGGCGAACGCAATGCCGGTTTTGCCGGTTAGGGTGGCAACTTCGCTATCGAAGGCTATCTTGCCGGGTATATACGTCTGCCACGTTTTTCCGCCGCTTGCAGAGATTGCATTCACGAAGTTAGTCTCACCACCGAGACCAACAAGCCCAATCAAAGTCTTGATGTCCTCAATCTCATCCTGCGACAAGGTCGAGGAATCCTCATGCCTGAGTTGCAGCATTGCGTTAAGCCGATTGAGCAATCGAATACTGTTCTTCCGACTCTTTTTTGCTGACCGTACATCGTTGCGGATAAATCGCTCTACCTCCTGCCGAACGTAGTCCATATCCTTGACCATATCCTCGGACGGTTCCCCTCGATCACGCATCTGCTCAAACTGCATTTTCATCAAGCGAGAGACACCGGAGAGTTTAACAAGTGTGTCAAAGTGCTGGCTGACAAGTGTTTCAAGCGTCTTACCTTCTGCTGCGGCTTTGGATTCAATCGTTCCCGACACTGTCCACTGATTGTCTAGGACACCCTGACGAATCTGATCGTCGGTGAAAGTCCACAGGTTGCGGACACGCGCACCGAAATCCGCGTCTTCCGCATACTCGGCGAGTTTATTGCCGATGGATGCAAACTCTCGTCGCAGAACAAATTCAGGCTGTTGATTATAGAACCAACCCTTATTGAAAACACCGAATCTGTCACTCTGTGTAGAAAGGTCTATGGAGATGAATAGGGAGGTGTAGTAGCGATTGAAGAGGTCTTGAAGGGATATGGCTTGTTCTATCCGAGAGATTTTGCGGTTGTATTCGGACTTACTGATTCGAGCAATCTTTTCGACGCGGCTTTGTAGGTTGCGAAAGCGGGAATTCCTGAGCGTGAGCATGTTGTCACGCAGAAGAATCTTCGTTTCCTCACTGAGGTCGCGATTAAGCGAATCCAACCGGTTGAGAAGATTGTTTAGCTCAACAATGTCATTTGCAGCCTTCCTCTGCACTAAAGAAAGAATTATCTCTTCGGAAAAGTGTGCAAAGATTTGAGAACGCGCTTCAACCGCCTGCTCTACCTCATCGTTCGACAAATAGTGACGCAGCACCAATTCTTCTTCTGCAAGATAGGCGCGGGCGAGCTCCCGGTGATTTCGCAGTAAGTTCCGGATTCGGTTCTTTTCCAATCGCGCATTTCGCAGCGCCGTCTCAAAGATGGACTGTTTATCCTTGGCAAAGTCCGCGACTAGAATGGCATGAGATGCATCATCTGTTTCAGTGGTTTTCGCTTCTCTCAGCTTTTGCTGAAGCCCTGACTGTGTGCGATCCAAGCGCTCAATGGTCGGTTGGCTCAAATATTGATTTAGTTCCAAGATATCAGATGGCGGATAAAATTCCGGGTCGGTAGCAAGTTTTGTAATCGCTGATTTGATTAGATTTTCAGTGGCAGCACTATCGGGAATTTTGGACAGTGCGCTTTCAAGCATCTGTCGTTCAAGCGTGATATAGTCAGCCAACGGTTGAGTGGCACGATCGACGATACTCCGAGCGCTTTTTATGCGCTGGAGACCGTAAAAATCCAGGTGGCGGTCAAGCAACTTTTCTTGCGTGTATTGAAGTGCAAATTTTCGAGAGTCGCGGAGTTCCCAGTCTTCCAGATTCTCTGATAAACGCTTGACTTGCTCCGCGAGGCGTGCATCACCGGCATCGGCATCGATTGTAATTTCGTACCCGTCTCCGACCTTTCTCGGTAGCACGTAGGATTCTGACGGGTCTCGCGAAAAACTGTCCGCAATCCGCTTATCCACAAGGTCTGTCCGCAATTGTTGAAGCGCCCAGATGTCAAGATGCGCCATAGGTAATGCGATATTCTTAAGCAGTTCTCTTTGGGCTTTCCGAGATTCCTTCAACGCCTGTGAACGCAGACCATCTACCCGTAGCACGAGGTCTCGCAGAAAGTGAGTTGTTTGCAGGGAATCCTTTTTGAACGAAGTCAAATTTGTTTCAAGCCGCGACGTTTCCTCCGCAGTAAATCCCTGTTTTTCACGTTTTTTAGTTGTTTGAATTTTCTTCTTCTGTTTCTCTTTGAAGTCGCGCTGGGCATCGCGGAGAGAACTGATTTTCCCTTGGATACCGGACAGTGCGGTGAGGGTCGTAGACAGAGAATCAAGATCCGCATCGATTCTGTGGACCTCGTAGTAGAAATCCGGAGGCAAGTCCACCAACACGCTCCGGTCAATAGAGAGTAGCAACTTCCGTCCTAGTTCCTGAAATTCAAAGAGGTCTGCCGACAGCCCGCGACGAAGACCTTGCATTGTGGGGGTTCCCGGTGAATCCGTAGCTCCGCCGACGGTGTCTTGGCCAATACCTTCCATGAAAGAACGCATACCGGCCAAGCCTTGGAAGTGAGCATCTGTTGCAACAAACAGCATGGATCGCCCTGGGCGGAATTCTTCGCCGCTGAAGATGCGCGCCAATTCAAGCAGTGCGGCAATGCCGCCCGTCGGATCCGCGCCGGGCGCCATCGAAGGAACGATAGACATCGAATCGTAGTAAGCGGTGAGGACGACAAGTTCATCTTTTAATACGGGGTCGCCGCCTTCAAGAAAGCCGCGTATGTTCTGGCCGGTACGGCGTTCCCAATTCATGGTACACGTTAAACGAGCGGAGATTTTTTTCTGCGCCATCATCGCTTTGAGTTGCTCGGCGTCCTCTTTGGAAATCCAAAAGCGAGGTATGTTGGCGGGAACAGTCAGGAATTTGTTCTCGGCTTCACCGCGGATGGTGGTCTCCGGTTCGATGAAAATCACCGCTCTGGCACCCAACATCGCGGCGTTGATCCATCGTGTGCCAGAATTAAAGTCGACGAGGACAATACTGCCTCGCGGAATAAAGATGCTGGATTCACCAGCCGCCACAAACTCGCCGGGCTCATCAATTTGTCCGTCTCTATTATTGTCTACGTCGTCTTCATCATTGCCGGAGATTTCGTCCACATAGCCGTCACCGTCGTTGTCAATACCGTCGTTCCCCCAATGAGCAATCTCTTCAAGCGGTGGAATTTCTCCATATTCGTCAACTTCAGTGTCTTCATCATTGTCAATTCCGTCCTCGGTCTTCTGGAGGTGACCATTCAAAACGTCATCGGTAATGCTTCCTCGACTCACTCGGAACCGGCGCGACACGTATTCGAGAGTGTCATCAGGTTGAACATCGTACCAGAATCCACCAACATCCATCCCGTTAAAATCAACAAGCTCTGCATCGCCAGCGTAAAGCAGCGGTGCCGTTAATCCGCCTGTAGGAACAAAAACGGTATTCCCCTCAATTAGTTCAAATTCGCCTGCTTCATCAGTGTCGCCGTCGCCGTCATTGTCACGACCGTCAGAACTTTGATTCAGCAGATACTGGTTGTTGGAATGGGTTAATATAGATTGAACGTCAACTTGGTAGGATTGGGCAATCTCTTCGAGAGATTCATCGGAATCGACAATATGCTTAATGCCGTTAGGGAGAAGGGAGGTACGTACGAGGTTGGGCCAACAAGGAGAGATTTTGACGCTTTTGATAACCGTTCCATCCTGCGAGAGTACCTGAAGTTTTCCATCCTCCGCGTCAATCGGAACGGTTACTTCAAATCCGCGTGCCTCAACATTTTGCAAGCCTATTTCTACAAAGCGATCGAAAACATATTTGGCGCCGTTGGCTGCTTCGTCATAGCCGGTAACTCGAGTGGAGAGACTGGAAAGTCGGGCGATGTCTTTCCGCATGCCGCCTACAGAAACTTCGTCACGAATTTTCACGGCTGTATCGGAGAGCCCCAGTGTGTGCTGCCCATCGGCGGAAATGCCGGCGGACACAAAGGTAAACAAGGTCAATAAACAAAGAGACAACATTGCACCAACCGTTTTTACTCTGATCATCTAGCTTCCTCCAAACGGACTCCGGACGCACTAAGATATTGGTTACTCTTACCGAGGTAATCAGATTCTATCATAGTCGTTAAGCCTTGTCAAGACACAAAAGCGATGGGCACGGAGAGATTCCACCAAAGACTCAACCAAGAACGGATTTTGCGGTCTACGCTCTTGGGCAAAGCAGATGTTGAACGCTCATTGGCAATTCCTTACGATAGAACTCCCTTTCCGGATCACGACCTAAGTGGCAACCTGAATTGCACCAATCACGCATCAAGAGACCTACTTGCTGCAAATCAGCATACAATCATAATATGTAAATTCATGAATGAATGTGGTCAGACACGCTCACGTTAACACATGGATGCTTGTTTATTGAAAAATGCCGACTCTTGCTGAGAACAAAGACGGTGGTCGAAGGGAAGCATACCAATTCCTCGTATCGTTTTCCCCATTTTAACGTTGTTATGGAAGAAGTTGGCATGTTTAAGTTTACATCACACTTGTTAGCATTAGGTCCCATCGCTGATGAGTGGTTTGATGTTCACCGCGAAAGGAACTTCCGATGGAAACCGTTATTTCACGGATTAGAAAGCGCCGTCACGAACTCAACTTGACGCAGACAGGACTTGCGAAGGCAGCCAATATTACGCCTGCAGCGATTTCACAATTCGAATCGGGCGCAAGAAAACCCTCCTTTGATACAGTACCGAATTTAGCGAACGCCCTGAAAGTCACAACCGACTATCTATTTGGCAAGCCGCGCAGTAGCTACGATGATCTATTGGCAGATCCCAAAGTCAGCACAATGTTAAAAGGCATAACTGAACTACCCGAAAAAGACAAAGAAACAATGTTCGAGTTTTTTCAGTTTCTACATCACAAGAACGCTGCAAGCAATCCAAGAAGTAACAAAAACAGGGAGAATTAGGTTTTAGATTATAGACGCTGTGACAGAAAATTTTACACACAGGACTCACACAGCTAGGTTGGTTGGAGCGATTTACAATTCGCGCCCATAGGAATGACTGCTTTCTATAAACAGCCATGTAGGTTGTGTTGAACGGAAAATAGCTTAGCTATATCTATATTCCGCTCCTGTTTTTCAAGTGCGCTGTTGTATCAGATGCTTCCAAGTGAAACCTAACTCTGCATTGAATGCCCGAATTCCACGACAATTCAGCCCTACAATCAAGGGATTGCTCGAACCGCACGAGTACACGCACGCATCAGTCGTGCGCTGTACAAAGCATAGTCGGTGCATAACCTTCAAGGAATGCCTCCCGGATTATGTTCTTGGGATCGCACTTTCCGGGGTACTTGAGTAAACCTGTTTCCTTATCAATTTCGTGGAATACAACCCCGGCAGGTTCACGGAAATCTTCAATGGGCCCCCTTGCGCCTTCAATCATGAATCTCGCCCAGATTGGCAAAGCGGCTCTGGCGCCTTCTCCCTGACTTCTTTTGTTCTTCTTCTGGGAATCGTCAAACCCTACCCAAACGCCGGCAGCAAGTCGCGTAGTATAACCGACAAACCAAGCATCTTTGTAGTCATCTGTCGTTCCGGTTTTGCCAGCCGCTGGACGCTTTAAACCACTCCGTATTGCTCGTCTGCCCGTGCCGTTCTCAATGACACCCTTCATGACATTGGTAATCACAAATGCTAGGCTCTCCGCAACCACTCTTTTCGGTTTTATTTCATTTTCAAATAACACTTCTCCGTTTCGGTTTTCGATAAATTGAATGCTGGACTGCTGCGCGCGTATTCCGCCGTTGGCAAAAACGGAGTAGGCTGAGGTGAGTTCCGACAACGTGACATCGCCCGCTCCCAGGGCGAGTGACGGATATTCCGGCAGTTTACTTTCAATTCCCAAGCGTTTTGCGAAAGCGATTGTTCGCTTAATACCATCCTTTTCGTCACCGAGTTTTACGGTATTAGCGTCATTCATTAACTTCGCTGTTGCAACATTGATCGACTTTTCGAGAACCGTGCGTAACGTCACATCGCCGTAATAGGTCTTCTTGTAGTTTCGCGGCGTCCATTTCTTCCATGATTTACTAATCGACGACCACGCCTCATCCCGGACAACGGTTGCGGGGGTTGCCAAGGGAACCGGCAGGTTGAAGAAAGCTGCAAGTACAATCGGTTTGAACGCGGATCCGGGTTGTCGGAGGGCATGCGCCCGATTAAAGAAATTGAACTTCCCGCGTGCGATATAGTAGTCGCGTCCCCCAACCATCGATCTAATATACCCGGTCTGGGGTTCAATGGCAACTAGTGACGCCTGCAGATAATTTTTCTTCGGATCGATTCCGCTGGGATCAAGTTTGTTGCCATCGTAATCGGGCAGATTTGAAAACCCCTTATCCAATTGCCTCAAATGATCGGCCACGGCTTGTTCGGCAATCTCTTGCATGGACATATCAAGTGTGGTATAGACCTTCAACCCCTGATTGTACAACCGGTCCTTGAGGTGCTCCATGTCCTCGAGTTGTTGATGCACGTATTCAATAAAATGGCCCGCCTCCCGTCCATGCTTTTCGGGTGCATTGATGGCGAGAGGCGTGGCGATTCTCACTTCGTAAGTATCTTTCGAAATGTAATTCGCGTTCCGCATCAGTCCGAGAACAAGATTGCGTCGGTTCATAGACTCCTTGGGGTTGCGGATTGGCGAGTAAAGCGTTGGGGATTTGGGAATGCCGGCAAGCGTGGCGCATTCTTGCACTTCCAGCTCCCAAACAGGTTTTCCGAAGTAACTGTTTGCAGCTTCTTGCACACCGTACACTTCACGAGACCCGTAGCGTCCCAAGTTAATCAGATTAAGGTACCGCTCAAATATCTCATCTTTGGAAAAAGCTTTCTCGATTCGCACGGCAAGAAGCGCCTCTTTGATTTTTCGCAGAATACGCTTTTCCGGGGTGAGATAGATATTTCGCGTAAGTTGCTGCGTAATTGTGCTGGCTCCTTGTAGCGCGCCAGTCTGTATGTTTCGGAGAACGGCACGGCAAATTGCTATTATGTCAACACCCCAGTGCTGGTAAAACCGCTTATCCTCTACTGCGAGGAACGCCATTAACAGCGTATCCGGCATGTCCGACAGCGAAATAAGTTCGCGTGCCTTGTCATCCTCTCCGTAAAGCTCGCTAATTAACTCCGGCTGAAATTCAAAACTGGTCAGATATTCGCCGACATCGTTACGGATGGACTCAACCTTTCGATCTCGCACTGCGATCTCCACTCTATACGGCTTCCGATCTGCATAAGGATAATGGAAACCCAAGAGATATATCCACATGATACCGGAATCTCGCGATGAACCGAACGTCCTGGTATATTGACCCGGTAGACTAGGTTTGATATACCCCTGTTGTGTTTCTTCATAACCCAAACGCTCAAGTTTGCTCAGCAGAAAATCAATCGAATCCTCACGCTGGACGGTACAGACCGCCGAGTATATTTCAAGATGCTGCTGCCACGTGTCAACATCTTTGCGATATTCAAGCTGCTGGAGATCGACCTTCATGACATCCTTCCAAGATTTAAGCACGACTCCACCAACAAAGCCAATTCCAATAAAACTCATTACTAGGACGACAATTAACGCTATCAAAATAATTGCTAGAACAGCTCGAAAGATTCGCATTGCAATACCTTTTCCTCTCAATCCAATTCAGTCCATGGATTTCCCCGGCAATGATTACTTTCTCGAACCGCTGAATAAACAACGCAGATGTGATGCACGCGCTGTTGCGGTGCAGGCTTGCATATTCATGTCTTGACCCACGCGGTGGTCAGTCTGTCGGCGCAGTACGCCGCGTTGATCGCCTCGTTAAATGAGTGACTTCTCGCAATATAGCAGAGAAATCAGTAGAATCTGACAATGTTTCATTCATTATCAAAATTCGTGGTTTCGTCTTCATCGCAAAAAACGGTTTGTCGATCTGCGGCGGAATAGCACACAATCATCGTTACCGGTTGCCAGCCCGTATTCACCGCATTGTGTTTCACACCGCGTGGTATGCGTATCATCGTTCCGGACTGCATTTCAAAGGTATCATCGCCAAGGCGGTGATTACACTCCCCTGAAAGAATATATAGGAGTTCTTCACAGTTAGGGTGAAAATGCAAGGGGTTCGATTCTCCAACGTTCAGAAAAACTAATCCGAAGGTCATTTCTGCCTCCGAATCGATTTCATCGTTGCAGAGCCATTTTATCGCGCCCCATGAAAATTGTAGCGAATCGCCTTCGTTAACATCTGTGAGGGTTGCTGCCGTCATGTGACCTCCGTCTCTTTATGTGCCCATCCCAACTTGGAAAAACAAAATAGAATTCGTTAATTCCGATTTCTACAATTCGGATTATTCAACAGTTAATGTGAATTTTAGACCTTGCTTACGCATCTGCACATTTGGATTGAAAATTTTGGAAAATTTCGTGATACTATACTATCTCCTCAGTCCCTACTAGCTGAGTCCGCATGCATGTCGGGTACACCAGCGGTACACGGAATATCCTGACGAATGAATCACCCCAACCTCATGGCACCAATACTGTGGAGTTTGAAAGATGAATGAACAACGAGAATTTCAAAAGAGGCTAAAAGTCGGTCTTGTCGGCGCAGGTTCGCACGCCTATCGCAATATTCTACCTACAATGAACTTCCTGCCAGTGACGCTTGCAGCAATATGCGATGTCGATTTGCAGCGGGCAAAACTGACCGCTTCACAATACGGCGCATCGGCATATTATTCCGACGCTAAGAAAATGTACTTCAACGAGAACTTGGATGCCGTCTTTTTGTGCACACCGCCTCAAACATTTTTGAATTTGACGTGCGACGCATTTGACGCGGGTTTGGATGTCTGGCTCGAGAAACCCCCCGGTTTGCACGTGTCCGACGTTGAGGAAATGATACGTCACCGCAAAGACAACGTTGCAGTTGTTGGATTCAAGAAAGCCTTCATGCCATCGACCGCAAAGGTCATTGAGATTTTCTCGACTGAGGCCCATGCACCGCTAGTAAGCCTTCTCGCCGTTTATCCCATGACGATTCCCCCAAATGGAAAGCAAATACTCCGACAATTCGAACACACCAACTGGTTGCAAAATGGCTGCCATCCGATTTCACAGCTTCTCGCGGTTGGCGGAAAAGTATCTTCGGTGACGGTTCATCCCGGGGAACGCGGCGGCGGCGTATGCGTACTGGAGTTTGCCAGCGGCGCTATTGGGAACTTTCACATGGCTGATTCACAACCCTTGGAAAATTACAGTTTTTTCGGAAATCGTTGCCATGTTGTAATTGACAGCAATCTAAGCGTAACCCTTCAACGAGGAATCATCCCTGGCTTTGGACGATCAACTACCTATGCACCGGAAGGATTTGAGAGCGGTGCAATCGTCTGGGAGGCGCAAAACTGCGTCGCCACCCTGGAAAATAAAGCGTTGTTCAAGCAAGGCTTCTATAACGAGATGCGGTATTTTTGCGACTGTGTACTCGATTCGACACCCGTTGAGAAGGGCTCCTTGGAATTCGCGCTTGAGGTGATGAAGGTGTATGAAGCTGGGCTCTTGTCAGAAGGGGATCGAATCGAAATCGATTACACGACCGAATAAGTAACAATTGAGTGGCTAACGAAGGATTAAGTGAGCGAATATCGACGGCGATAGCATCTCCCATATAGATAGCTCAAGTGTCGAACTAAGAGCGTGTTTTAATAATCGGTAGCAAAACCATTTTTGGTTATTCGTTAGGAAGCGTTTCTACACACCTTCAAGATCTATATCGCACTCGCTATTCACTCGTTTGAACCCTCAGGGGCTTTTAGAGGCTGGTGCGCAGTGGATTTCTATCGCCCGCGCTATCCGCTTGGTTGATCGCACGCTACAACTGTACTTTTCAAACAGGTTCTTAGCTCGACTTTTTACAATTGAGCACTATATCAGACGGCGTCAATCAAACGCTCCGGAAAAGTGGGTGAAGTTTTAACCATCTGGTCTTTTTGGTTGACCTGTGAAAAAGTCGGTAGCAGTTTCCAGTGTCGGCACGGGGGCAAGATGCCCCGCCTACGGGAACGGTTTTGTACGGTTTTCCGTATAATCCAACCGTTGTACTGTTGTACAAAGTCGAGCTTAGAATGCTCTGGCTATCAAACCTCAAGCACTACTTCAAGCCGCTTCAAGCGCATTCTCGGGAAGATTCTCGAGACGAGAAAGCCAATAACTGACATCAAACTTGTCGTTTCCAGTCAAAAATCTCCAGAACTTGATTCGGTTGACAATCTCCAGCCGCACCTCGTTGCCGTACCATTCGTGATTACGACTCAGAATTCCGGGTATTGACGGATCATCCATATCGAGCGTGTCCCATAGGCGGAGTTGCCGAACGGTTGGATTGAGCCTGAGCTTGAACATGTATCTCGTCTGATCGGTTAGATTCGGTTGACCGCAGTGCCAGATGCCGTGGTGAACTACAACAACCGTCCCGGCTTTACAGACAATGGGCAATTGTCCCAAGAAATTCTGATATCGGGCGACATCGGTTTCGCACACGCGGCGGTAATGGCTGCCGGGAAGTATCATCGTACCTCCCATCTCGCGTGGCGTATCGTGGCAAAAGTAGAAAAACTGAACGTCAAAATGCAGGCGTAGGTCGATTATGGCATCGGCGTGCCATATTTGACCCGACTTGCGATTAGGCTGCACAACATGAACCGCATGGTGATCGTATAGCGGTTTCGGTCCCACCAAACTATCTATAATTCCGCGAATTTCAGGGAGACTGAAAACCTCCCCGACAGCGGAATTTTCGGACCATGCCTCACGTAGAACGGTTCCACCTCCCTTCGTGGAGATGCTGCCAGCTTCCATTTCGGCGTGAGCGGCTTCATTCAACTCTTCCGGCACCAACTCATCGAAACGAAGGCATCCGTCTGTCACGAAATTCGCCATCTGCTTGGAATTCAGCAAGTTACTTGAGTCAGCCATCAACCTCCTCCAATATTTCGAGAATGTACTCAAATTTAAGGTAAGCGGTTTGGTATTCCATACCCGGGTACGCCGGAAATTGTTGAGGAAACTGAATCACACGCCAGCCATCCTCCATGGCATGGAGAACGGAACTGTAAGGCGGTTCATCGCTGTCGCCTGTCGTATGTTGTTGTTTGCCTGTTCCATCGAAGATTGACCACGCAACGACGCGACTTTTCAAGTCCGGGGTATTCAGATAGAGTATAAGGATTTTTTGTCTAAATTGAGTCACAGCTAGATTCTCTGGCAGGCATCCGACTCTCGAATGAAATTTCAAAGATTATTTTATCGTATTCCACACCACAATGGTAGGAAAATCTGGCTCCCATCCAAATCAGTTTCGCACTTTGGTCCGCAATAGCGTGAGTAGGACGGATGAAACGAGTGGACAGCATTCAAGCGACTAAACGGTAAGCGCTATTGAAACATTCCCTGGGGTACAACTTCATTCTACAAGCAGAATTCGGTACTACAGAGAGCGTGCAATGCACGGTATTGTTTCACCCGTCAACGCTATGTTTATTTTATGCTTTTCTCGTCACTTATGGCTTTCTGAATGGCCTTCAGAACTTTCTGATACAGTGAGTTTTCGGGTTGCAACGCCAAAGCCTGTTTCATGAAACGTTCGGCGCTGATATAATCTTCCTTGAGATACGCCGTACGCGAGAGGGTATTGTAAAGATTTGCGAGCCGTTCTGATGCTTTGGCAAAGGAGGGCTCAAGTTCAAGCGCGCGCCGGTAAAACCGTTCGGCTTTTTCAAACTCCTCCTGCTCTAAATAGACTTCCGCGAGAAAGTAATGCGTATCCGGTCTTCCGGATCGGATTTTGAGCGCCGCTTCGAAATGCTCGATGGCTTCAACATAGTTCGATTGGCGGGCAGCGATAAAACCCAAATTATGATGTGCACTGATGAGGTCGGGGTCCCGCTTGAGCGCTTCTCGATAGTGTTGAGTCGCCCTCTGGTAATCTTTTTTCCGTTGATAGATTTGCCCGAGAGCCAAGTCCACGCTGGGAAGATTCGGCTGGAGTTCTGACAACTTATGATATGCAGTTTCTGCTTCGTCATCCCTAGACAACGTCGAAGCGATATTGCCGATATTTCGAAATATTTCCGGAAGATCCGGTCTTAGCGCCGCCGCTTTTCGATAGGCAGAAAGCGCCGCCTCATAGTCGTCCTCATCTTGAGAGATTTCCGCCTGCTTCAACCGAACCATTCCGAGACCGATATAGGCTTCTGCCATTTCCGGTTTCAACTCAAGCGCCCGATGTTGAGCGGCTATCGCCTCCTCAAACTGCCCGCGCATCGCATACGCGAATCCGAGTCCGTTGTGTGCTTCTGCAAGATTCGGTTGGTGCCACAAGGCTTTTCGATATTCCCGGATGGCAGCGTCAATTCTTTTTTCATTCAAATAGATTTGGCCAAGGTTGGAGAGTACGGGGCCCTTCTTTTTATTTCGCATCGTGCCCACGCGCTGTTCAAGCAGTTGCTCTTCATCCTTGTTAATCTGCTGGGATCGTTCCATTGATGCCGACGCTTCCCGTATCTTGCCGCGTTTGAAATAGAGTAACCCCAACTGGTAATGCGCACTCGCCATCTTGGGTGTAATCCGAATTGCCTCTAGGAACGAACTCTCGGCTGCATCCCAATCCTTCTTCTGGAGGTAGACTAAACCGAGTTGCATGTGTGCTTCGGCAATCTCGGGATCCAAGCTAACGGCTTGATGACAGTATTCGGCAGCGTCGTCAAAATCACTCCGAGAAAAGGAGATTAGACTCAGGTAGTAAGCTATATTTGCCTGAGACAGCGGCGCTGCCTTATTCTTCCAGTCGAGGTCTTTAGAAAGAACTGCAGGTGAGGCGAACTTATAGCCGCGGCGCGGTGACGACACAATTAGTGACAGCGCATGCTCGAGTGCTTCCTCAGCCTCATCATAGCGGTGGAGCTGATAGTAGCACAATCCCAATTCGGCGTGCGCCTCGCCCCAGGTCGGCAGCAGTTCTATCGCCGCCCGGAAAGAGGGGATCGCGTCGTCAAATTTCGTGCGGAGATAATCCACTCGACCAAGCCAATAGTATTGTTCTGCCGGCATGGGGTCCAGGCGAAGCGCCTCCTCGAACTCAAGCTGCGCTTCATCCACGGCTGCCAACGCAAGATAGACAAAGCCGAGATCCATGTGTGCGGAAATCGAGGACTCATTCCGTTTAACTGCCTCCTCATATTGTGGAACGAGTTCATTGAAGTCTAGAAACTCGTCCGCTTGGGCGGCAGCAGCAGAGATTAGCAACATGAATAACGCAGCGAGAATGATTTCGAAGCGAAAAATCTGCGTGCCGTGAGGGGTTACGGTGGAGGGTACGCTGACTCTCCTGACCATTAAGAAATTGCCTTTATCAATGAAAAGCATCCAAGCAACCATCCTTGCGATTCTCGGACAAATAAAATAACCCCATCTCAAATCTGTTGAGATGGGGCTATTTACGTCTGTTATTGGTTAAAGTTAGGGAATGATATACTTAATTAGACGTTTTTTCTTGACAGATTGTATGCTTTCGTTTATAATGTCCCTATCATTAGAGGAGGGCTTATGAAAGCACAGTACATCAGTCTTTACCAGTTTAACAAGTTATTTCCAGATGAAAATGCTGCGGTTGCGTATTACGAAGCACAGCGTTGGGCTAACGGCGTCCGTTGTCCACGATGCGACGAACACGATAGCGTGAAGGTTGTTAAGAGCAGAAAGCCACAACCTTATCACTGTGGCAAATGCCGGAAATACTTTAGCGTTAAGGTTGGGACAGTCATGGAATGCAGCCGGATTCCATTGCAAAAGTGGTTGCTTGTTACTTACCTGATGACCACCGCCCGCAAAGGCATTAGTAGCCACCAAGTGGCACGCGAAGCTGGGATCACCCAGAAAACTGCGTGGTTCTTGCTCCAGCGCATTCGGTACTCCTGGGGAATGGCTACGGGCATGTTCGTTGGCACAGTTGAAGTTGACGAAGCCTATTTTGGCGGTAAAGAGAAGAACAAGCATGCCAACAAGAAACTGCATCAAGGACGGGGACCCGTCGGCAAAGCGGCCGTCCTTGGCATTCGATCTCGCGAAACATCCCGAATCAAAGCCCAAACGATTGTCCATACCGACCGCAGCACCCTCCACGCCGCCATCAAAGAGAATGTCGGTGAGGGTTCGATTGTCTACACTGATGAATGGCAAGCGTATGCTAAACTCACCGGTTATCAGCATGAGGTCGTGAAGCATAGTGTAGGTGAATATGTTAGAGAGATGATTCATACAAATGGCATTGAATCCTTTTGGGCATTGCTGAAGCGCGGGTATGTTGGAACATTTCACCATATAAGCGCCAAGCATCTGTGGCGTTATGTCAGCGAGTTTGAAGAACGGCATAACACTAGGTTGATGGATCCTATAGAGCGTTTTGGACATTTCGTTCGATTAACAGTTGACAAACGACTAACTTACAAGGAGTTGATAGATGCCGCAAGTTAATAGTGACTTCAAGCAAGTTACCCGTGCCCTGTTAAACGTTCCCGTGGAAGCGAAACAAGCACCGCCGTATTTGCGCTCGCCGTTGAGGTATCCGGGAGGTAAATCTCGTGCTGTTTCGCAAATAGTTGAATTGTTGCCACAAGAGTTAGACACGCTTTGTAGTCCGTTCTTTGGAGGAGGCTCAATCGAACTCGCTTGTGCGTCCAGTGGCGTTCAAGTGTCCGGCTATGATGGCTTTGAGCCACTGGTTATTTTCTGGCAAGTGTTGCTAGAAGATGCCGAAGCACTCGCCAAACTTGTAGAAGAAGAATACCATCCTTTAACGAGGTCAAGGTTTTACTCGCTACAGAAGAAGTATTTCGGAATATCAGAGCGGTCACAACGAGCCGCGACATTTTTCGCCCTTAACCGATCCTCGTATTGCGGAACAACGTTGAGCGGCGGAATGTCGCTTGGTCATAAACGATTTACGAAAAGTGCAATTAAACGGCTTTCGGATTTTGGTACAGAGAACCTCACTGTTGAACATGCTGATTTTAGAGACAGCATCCCGGCAAATCCCGATTCGTTCTTGTATTTAGACCCGCCTTATGCCAACGGCGAAAAACTATACGGAGAGCGCGGCGATATGCACAACAACTTCGACCACGATGCGCTAGCCGATCTTATCAGGGATCGCGACGGCTGGCTGCTTTCGTACAACGATTGCGAGAAGGTACGAGAATTGTATCCGAATAACATGTTCGTTGAAGCCGAGTGGGCGTATGGCATGAACAATACTCGGAAATCAAACGAAGTGATTGTATTGAGCTCGGATTACCTTCAAGTGCCATGAATACAATGCAACGAGGGAAGGCGTTTGAATACGCCCTCGTTAAAGCGTTTAAGACCTCTATACCTACACTGTCGATTGATGAAATTACCCTCCAAGTACCGAAGCGATGTTTTGGTGAATGCGAAGACCGTGACTCCATGTTTCAAGCCGGACTTGAAGCTGCCGCACTTTTGTGTGCTTTCGATCAAAACGTGTCGGAATCAATTTCGATTTATGCCCAAAGCGATCGTATCGGACAGAGCGGCGATGTCCGAGACCTGATACTCAATACGCCAATCGGTGAAATAGGCATTTCTGCCAAAACAAATCATGAAGCGCTTAAATCCTCTCGCTTATCCCACAAGATTGATTTTGGGAAATCATGGGCTGATTACCCCGTTAGCAGTTTTTACTGGGAAGCTATCGGGCCAGTCTTTGCTCTCCTGGCAGAATTGAAGCAAGAAGGTGCGAAGTTTAGCGATATTGACAACAAAGAATCCGCGATATACCTGCCTACCATTATAGCCTTTGAAGATGAAATGAGACGATTGTGCGAATCATTTGGAGAGCGATTCATAAGGCGCGTGTTTCTATATCTCACAGGGCAACATGACTTCTATAAAGTCATCAGGCGAAAGAAAACTGGCTACGTTACCATTCAGTCTTTCAACCCAAAAGGGCGGCTAAAAGGCGAATCTAAATGGAGAATTCCGAAGCGTATAGAGCACATTTTCCGCCCCCTCGGTTCTAACAATACAATTCTCATAAACTTTGAAGGCGGCTGGCAAATCTCGTTCCGTATTCACAACGCCAGAACGATGGTAGAACCTTCGCTCAAGTTTGACATCAAGTTCATCGGAACGCCTGATTACGTTACTCTTACTAATATACCGCCAACGCCCCATGTCTAATTAAGTATATCATTCCCTAAAGTTAGACTTCCGACTACTCGAAATTTTCAACACATCCCGAATCAACAAACCTATGTCAATGAGGCGATTTTATCCTGCCCCAGACAGTTGCGGCTTTACCCTTGGATTCGACGTTTTGCGCTTCCTGAAATCCCTCGTTCATGATTCGTTGAACCTCCTCTTGACTCAGCGCTCGTTCAAATAGAAACGCCTCGTCAAGAATACCTCGGTAACGCCGCAATTCATCAAACGAGGCGGCTCCAATGCGGAACTTCGCCTCAGTAGCATTAACGGGATTATCATTTCCAATATTGATGTAATGATTGCCGTGTTTCGGGCGGTCGGGCTCGCCGTTTTTGTACCATGTCCCTCCCTTGCCCTCACGCACGAAAACCAGATGAGTCCATTCATCATGATTTAACCTGGCAGAGTTTCTCGGATTGCCCAACCCTTCCCAATTGAACACGCCTCCAATAACCATTCGATAGCTGTTGACAGCGTTTTCGTACTGTGCGAAGGCAACACCTTCGTCCGAATTGCCGGCGGGCCGACCGGAAAGCGGATTTTGGTGCCAGTGCTGCGGCGTACCCGGGAACATCCAGCATCCGATGCTAAAATCAACGGTGTCCACAATGACCGGACGCTCAATGTCTACCCACTGATTGTCGTCCTCACCGACGAATTTCAAACCTGTTCCAAATTTAGCAGGCACCCATTCGGGCTTTCCATGAAACTCGCCATCGTGCCCATTACGGGCAAAATCGTTAACTTTTTTGCCCGTGCCTTCGTCAAAAAGCCAAATTGCCACGACTTTTCTCAGAAACGGCTGTGAGTGAACCGCACCCGAAAATATTAAACATACGAATAAAAGACTGATGGCAAAAAGGGTGACTTTCGAGCCTGATTGAAGGGTCATTTTTTCGTATCACCATTCGCTTAAGACTAGCTTCTTCGTCAGAATGAAGGTCGGGCACGCCAATAAAGCGAGATCATGGATCGCACAAAAGAACAAGGAAGGTGATAGGTGGACACATCTAAGGAATGCCGACAATGACAAGATACGCTTCTTACGTGAGGAAAGACTTATCAACTGATAGTTCAGCAGAACAGACGAAACATAGACATTGTCCCGACTTCGTATTACCCGTTGATGTCAAGTTCAGATTTCCACGATTTTAACAGCAGGATCGGGATAGGAAATTTTGGGTTAGCGCGGAGACTTGATTTCTCCCCAGACAATTGCGACTTTGCCTCTAAAATCGACACTCTGTGCTTCCTGAAATCCCTCAGTCATGATACTTTGGACCTCCTCTTGACTCAGCGCTCGTTCATATACAAATGCCTCGTCAAGAACGCCTCGATAGCGTCTCCCTTCTTCATATGCCGCGGCTCCGATGCGGAAATTTATGGTGGATGGTTTTGCGGGCTGAATGGTCCCTAAATTAATGTGAAATCCGCCGCGCATCGGGCGATCGGGTACCCCATTTTTATACCATATCCCGTTTTTACCTTCGCGCACGAAAACAAGATGCGTCCACTCATCTTTAATTAACTTGGCGGTGTGCCTGGGATTTCCCAATCCCTGCCAATTGAATACGCTTCCAATAGCAATCCGATAATTATTGGTGGTGTTTTCGTACTGCAGGAGGGAGGTTCCGGCATCGGATATCGCTCCGTCTCGACCGGATAGCACATTTTGGAAGCGCTCCTGCGGGTTGCTTGGAAGCATCCAGCATCCAATGCTCAAATCAACCGAGTCCACCTTGACAGGGCGTTCAATGTCTATCCATGTGTTCTCGTCCGCACCTAGGAATTTCAATGCCGATCCGAATTTCCCGGGTACCCACTCCGGTTTCCCCGCGAACTCACCGTCGTGCTTATTGCGGGCAAAATCGTTAACTTTCTTGCCACCGTCTTCGTCAAAGAGCCATATTGCTACGGCATCTTTCAGGAGGCCCTGCGAATGAGCGACATGCGTTACGGTTAAGCTTAGGAAAAAACAACTGATAGCGAAAAACGTTACTTTAACGATTATTGTCTTCATAAGTTTTGTGCCGAATCTATTCAAAATTAATCGGGTATCCTTGTGGTAGCCCGCATGAATGGAGCCAGTCTTATTTCACTTGATGCCAATTCCTGCAGGCAATGGATTTTATGTTTCTATTGACAAACTCGGGTACGAGGACATTTGGTTAGCGCGGTGATTTAATTCTTCCCCAAACAGCCGCGGCTTTGCCCTTAGCTTCGACGTTCTGCGCTTCCTCAAATCCTTCGGCCATGATTCGCTGCACCTCGTCTTGACTCAGCGCTCTTTCAAATATAAACGCCTCTTCAATGACGCCTCTATAGCGCAGTCCATCATGAAATGGAGCAGCACCGATGCGGAAATTCGATATAGGAGGATTTGGAGCCTTGTTCGATCCAATATCGATGTGGAAATTGCCACGCTTGGGCCGATCGGGCTCGCCGTTTTTATACCATATCCCGTTCCTACCCTCGCGCACAAATACCAGATGAGTCCACGCATCCTTATTTAACACGACAGTGTGTGTCGGATTGCCCAACCCCTGCCAATTGAACACTCACCCGATAACAATTCGATAGCGATTGACCCCGTTTTCGTACTGGGCAAGAGCTATGCCTTTGTCCGATTCCATTGCATCGCGACCGGAGAGGACATTTTCTGGTGCCAGTGCTGCGGAGCGCCTGGGAACAGCCAGCATCCGATGCTGAAATCAACGGTGTCTACGACCACCGGACGTTCAATGTCTACCCACTGATTTTCATCAGCACCGCTAAATTTTAATGCCGATCCGAATTTACCAGCCACCCAATCGGGTTTGCCCTCGAACTCGCCGTCGTGATGGTTGCCGGCATAATCGGTAACTTTCTTGCCCCCGTCTTCATCAAAGAGCCAAATTGCCACGGCTTTGCTCATTAAACCATGTGAATAGGCGGGTAGTGAAATGGAAGCCTTTAATGTCAACCTCAGTTTTACGCTTGGAATCCAAGTTCTGCTCTGCTTCCCGGTATCCTTCATTCATGCTCTGTTGAACTTCCTCTTGCCCCAGCGCCCTTTCAGCTGCCGTGGTCGATTCGGGCAAAAATCGGCAATTTTCTCGCCCCAGTCTTCATCGAACTGCCAGATCGCCACCGCATCTTGCAAAAGGTTCAGCGAGTGAGCGACATGCGTTACGGTTAAGCTTAGGAATAAAGAGCCGATAGCGAAAAGGGCAGACCAAGCACTGATCCTGCCCGCTTGTTTTTTACCGGGACGATTCAGAAATAGCCAGACACTTATATGGTCAAGATACGCGGCTTCCGCAAGGTGCGGCGCGCGGCAACTGGAAGGTTAGGGGAAACAGACGTGACACATGACCAACCCCATTCGCCTTTTGCAAGGTGATAGTTAGTGTCGGCTACAGATTCCCAGAATTCATCACAGAAGGTTGGGAAGCGAGAGCACGCGCTAATTCAACGACTTAATTCTTCCCCAAACAGTTGCGGCTTTGCCCTTGGCGTCGACGTTTTGTGCTTCTTGGAATCCTTCGCTCATGATTCTTTGGACCTCCTGTTGGCTCAAGGCTCTCTCAAACACGAACGCCTCGTCAATAACGCCTCGGTAGCGCAGCGCATCACTGAATGGAGCGGCACCGATACGGAAATTCGATAATGGAGGATTTGCAGCTTTGTTCGATCCAATATCGATATAGAAATTGCCGCGCTTCGGCCGATCGGGTTCGCCGTTTTTGTACCAAATTCCGCCCCTACCCTCGCGCACGAATACCAGATGCGTCCATTCGTCCTGATTAATTCTGGCAGAGTGCCTCGGGTTGCCCAACCCCTGCCAATTGAACACGCCTCCGATAATTATGCGATAGCTGTTGACGGCGTTTTCGTACTGCGCGAGCGCAATGCCCTTGTCCGATTCCATAGCATCGCGACCGGAAAGCACATTCTGGTGCCAGTGTTGCGGGGCGCTCGGCAACATCCAGCACCCAATGCTGAAGTCGACAGTGTCTACGACCACCGGACGTTCAATATCTACCCACTGGTTTTCGTCCGCACCGCCGAATTTCAATGCCGATCCGAATTTTCCCGGCACCCATTCGGGTTTGCCCTCGAACTGGCCATCGTGACGGTTGCGCGCAAAATCGTTAGTTTTCTTGCCTCCGTCTTCATCAAACAGCCAAATTGCCACGGCTTTGCTCATTAAGCCCTGCGAATGCGCTGCACTCGTGAACAATAAACCTGCGAAAACTAGACTGAAGGCTAGCAGTGTTACTTTAGCAATTATTATCTTCATGGGTAGTTTGCCGGGAAGATGCAGATAACGGCGGGTACTTTTGTGGAAGCCTATAATGTCACCGCACACTTCCCCTGGAAGGTAGGTACCAGCAACCGGAAGCTCAGCGGAACAGACGTTACACCTGAATCATCCCGATTGACACCTCCTTTAGAGTTGATGTAAAGTTGAAGGGGCACATTAGATTGCCCCACTAGCTAGGATAATACCAGTTTCAGCCAGAAAACCTCAAGAGTCGCGTTGTGCGTCGCTCAAATCATTGATGCCAAGACTTTATCTTGCCCCAAGTTGTAGCGGCTTTACCCTGCCAACTGACGGCTTGCGCATTTTCGAAGCCTCTCTCGGCGATAGAGCCAACTTCCTCCGGCTCCAGTGCCCTGCTGAATATAAACGATTCGTCAATCTTGCCGTTAAATTCCCTCGTCCCGAGTACAAAGTTTCCGATTCGGAAGTTTGATGTGGCGGGAAAAACCGGCTTATCCGATGCCAATCTGACTTCCATCGACTCTTCTCCGTCGAGGTACCAAGTTCCGATATCTCCTGTGCGAACGAATGCCATATGATTCCATACACCGGCTTTTAATTGCGCCCATCCTCCGCCCACCCAATTTTCCCCGTCGCCGAATGCAATCCCAAAAAAGTTTGTTTGGTCTTCAAACATTTCAAACGACAATCCTCGACGCGGCGGTTCTTGGTGACTGGATAGAATATTCGTCCAAGTCTTTTGGCTGTCCTCGGGATTCGCCCAGCATCCCATACTGAAATCAACCATGTCTTTCTCGGTCACGACAGGGTTGTTCATCGTCACCCAACTCTGCTGGTCAAACTCCAACGCTTTTCCGAACTTACCATCCACCCATTTGGGTTGGCCCTGCCCAAATGCCCCGCCGTTGTCGTTGCCTGAAAAATCCCCGACATCGACGCCTCCATCCTCGTCAAGCAGCCAGATCGCCAGGGCTCCGTCAAAGTTTAACTGAGCCGGTGCAGTACTTGTCCACATAAGGACGCTGCAACTAAGGAGGAGAATGATTCGGAAGAGACTGAGATTTATGCTATTGATGCCACGACTTGATTTTACCCCACGTCGTAGCGGCTTTCTCTTTCGGCGTGACAGCTTGCGCATTTTCGAGTCCCTTCTCAACTATTGCTTCAATTTCCTCGGCATCCAACGCCCTACTGAACAAAAATGATTCGTCAACCTTGCCGTTGAACTCCCGACCGCCCAAGACCCAATTGCCGATTCGGAAGTTTGATGTGGCAGGGACAACCGGCTGGTCCGAACCCAAATCGTATTTACCTTGATTTTTCCCGTTCAAAAACCACTGTCCTTTTTTTCCCGTGCGAACAAACGCCAGGTGATTCCACACGCCGGTTTTTAACAAGACGTTTCCAGCGCCGAACCAATTCGGTCCGTCACCAATAGCAATTCCAAACAAGTTTGTTTCGTTATTGAGCATTTCAAAGGAAATACCACGGCGCGGCGGCTCCTGATGGCTCGAAAGAATGTTCGTCCAGGTCTTTTGGCTATTCTCGGGATTCGCCCAGCACCCCATGCTGAAATCAATCATCTTTTCTACTGTAACGACTGGATTGTTCATCGCCACCCAACTATCCTGCTCGAATTCCAGGGCCTTTCCGAACTTCCCAGCAACCCACTTCGGTTTGCCGTGCGCAAATGCGCCGTCATTATCGTTGCCAGAGATGTCCTCAACATCACCACCTTTTCCTTCGTCTAGCAGCCAAATCGCCAGAGCACCGTCGAAGTTTAACTGTGCGGCTGCGGAAGTTGTCCAAATAAGAGCGCATAAACTAAGGAGGAGAATGATGCGGACAGGACTGAGATTGGCGATTCTCATCAGTTCCTACCTACTCGTTTCGGAATGTAATGACACCGACGACTCTAGCTGACATACCGTTGGCGGCATCAGCAGGATGCTACTATGTCTGAACGTCAGGAAACACTACTCAATTCCTTAGCGCAACAGAGCTTATCCATGAACCCACCCGACGAATACTGCTGTTGCGAATTTCGGTGGTAGGTCCGTGCCAAGTTTGTGCTAACAGAGAGAATTCCAAAAGAGATTTTCTTCGGCGTGATAGGCTATTGATGCCAAGATTTTATCTTTCCCCAAGTCGTAGTGGCTTTGTCTTTCGCACTGACGGCTTGGGCATTTTCGAGTCCATTCTCGACAATTGCCTCAATTTCCTCGGCATCCAACGCTCTGCTAAACAGAAATGATTCGTCAACCAAGCCATCGAACTCTCGAGTGCCCAAGACCCAATTACCGATCCGGAAGTTTGATGTGGCCGGGACAACCGGTTCACCTGATCCTAATCCGACATTGCCTTGACTTTTTCCGTTCAGGTACCATCTTCCGGTTCTTCCCGTGCGAACGAAAGCGAGATGATTCCAGACACCGGTCTTTAACTGGACAGTTCCAGCACCGAACCAGTTCGGTCCATCGCCAATTGCAATCCCGAAGCTGTTGGTGTTGTTTTGAATCATTTCAAACGAAATACCCCGGCGCGGCGGTTCCTGATGGCTAGAAAGAATGTTCGTCCAGGTCTTTTGCTGGGCACCTGGATTCGCCCAGCATCCCATGCTGAAATCAACCATCTTTTCGACAGTCACTACAGGATTGTTCATCGCCACCCAACTATTCCCGTCAAATTCCAGCGCCATTCCGAACTTCCCATCCACCCACTTCGGTTTGCCTTGCGCAAATGCCCCGCCGTTGTCGTTACCGGAAAAATCCTCAACGTCATTGCCTCTTCCCTCGTCAAGCAGCCAAATCCCCAGTGCGCCGTCAAGGTCCAACTGCGCCGGGGCAAAATTGGTCCAGCAAAGAACGCCACAGCTAACGAGGAGAACGAAGTGGAACAGCCTGAGACTTATAACTTTAATCATGTTTTAAAGGTTCCTTTCCGTGATGTGAGGTTACCCGTGACTCGCGCCTTCACGGATAAATCAAGATTCTAAAGCCAGGATTGCAGCAATTCTCTGGGTTGGTGCACATCATCCCGATCCACACCTCGTTTACCGTTTTAATTATGCTTTGGAAGGATTCCACCAGGCCCGCGCAAACCAACAGAAACTCATTAGAGGCTCATACGGGAAATCCTACAGTGAGTCGAGTTACTGGTACCAAGATTTAATCTTTCCCCAGGTCGTAGCCGCCTTGCCTTTCGAGCTGACGGCGTGAGCGCTTTCGAAGCCATTTTTGAAGATGGATTCGATTTCGTCGTCGCCCAGCGCCCTGCTAAATACAAACGATTCATCAACAATTCCATTAAATTCTCGACCACCCAAGACCCAATTGCCGATTCGGAATCTGGAGGTAGCAGGAACAACGGGATCACGTGATGCCAAATTATTCTTCGTTTGAAGCTTCCCGTTCAAAAACCATCGACCAGTACCACCGTCGCGCACAAAAGCCAGATGATTCCACACGCCGGATTTTAATTGGACATTTCCCGCGCCCGCCCAATTTGGTCCGTCGCCGAGCGCTATCCCGAACACATTGAGATCGTTGTTAAGCATTTCAAACGATATACCGCGCCGCGGTGGTTCCTGATGGCTGGAGAGTATATTTGTCCACGTCTTCTGCTGGTTACCGGGATTCGCCCAACATCCCATACTGAAATCTACCATGTCTTTTACGGTCACGACAGGTGTGTCCATCGTCACCCAACTCCGTTGATCGAACTCCAATGCGCTGCCAAACTTGCCATCCACCCATTTGGGATTTCCATTCGTAATTGCTCCGTCATTACCGGTATCGGAATAGTCCTTAATCTTCCTATCTTCGTCGTCAAGCAGCCAAATCCCCAAGGCGCCGTCCAAGTCGAGTTTCGCCGTTGATATGCTCGCCCACATAAGACATCCGAAAATTACGAGGAAAAGGCTAAGATTTGAGATTTTCACCATATCATGTACGTTCCTTTAGGAGATGTGAGGGCACATGAAACTCGTGCCCTCACAATTCGATGTAGATTTTCCAAGAGGTATCTGCCTCAAGTTACTTCTGGGCTTTAATCTGGCCCCAAGTAACCGAAGCCTTGTCTCTCGGGTCAACGGCGGTTCCACCACCTGCAAGTGCGGCGGCAATACCGTTGTCAACGATGTCCTTGATTTCCTCGGCCTCCAGCGCCCTGCTAAAAATAAATGATTCATCAACCTTACCGTTATACTCTCTCGTCCCGAGTACAAAGTTTCCGATTCGGAAGTTTGATGTGGCGGGAAAAACCGGCTTATCCGATGCCAATCTGACTTCCATCGACTCTTCTCCGTCGAGGTACCAAGTTCCGATATCTCCTGTGCGAACGAATGCCATATGATTCCATACACCGGCTTTTAATTGCGCCCATCCTCCGCCCACCCAATTTTCCCCGTCGCCGAATGCAATCCCAAAAAAGTTTGTTTGGTCTTCAAACATTTCAAACGACAATCCTCGACGCGGCGGTTCTTGGTGACTGGATAGAATATTCGTCCAAGTCTTTTGGCTGTCCTCGGGATTCGCCCAGCATCCCATACTGAAATCAACCATGTCTTTCTCGGTCACGACAGGGTTGTTCATCGTCACCCAACTCTGCTGGTCAAACTCCAACGCTTTTCCGAACTTACCATCCACCCATTTGGGTTGGCCCTGCCCAAATGCCCCGCCGTTGTCGTTGCCTGAGAAATCCTCGACATCAACTCCTTTACCTTCGTCAAGCAGCCAAATCGCCACGGCGTCGTCAAAATCCAACTGAGCCTCGGCAAAGTTCGTGCAGAGAAAAGCGCCGCAACTTAATATGAGAAAGAAGTGAAAAAGTCTGAAATTCTTAAGATTTATCATTTGATGCTCCTTTCCGAGATGTAACAGCGCCAATTACTGTGTCGTCACAGATGGAAATAATCTGTGGCATCAGGAGTATGCTATTTTCCTGAATTCACTACACTCCGTCTAAAACCTTAACACAATAGAAGCAGCACACAAGAAGCAACACACAAAATTTCCCTTAAGACAACTCAAATACCGTTAATGTAATGCTCAGACAAATAGGAGATGTGAGGGCACATGAAACTCGTGCCCTCACCATTCGATGTTGATTATCCAAGAGGTATCTGCCTCAAGTTACTTCTGGGCTTTAATTTGGCCCCAAGTAACCGATGCCTTGTCTCTCGGGTCAACGGCGGTTCCACCACCTGCAAGCGCGGCGGCTATACCGTTCGCGGCGATATCCGCGATCTCCTCGCCGCTCAACGCTCTCTCGAAAATGAAGGCGTCGTCAACGGCGCCGTTGAATTCGCGGCCACCGAGTACCCAGTTTCCAATGCGGAAGTTGGACGTGGCTGCGACTACGGGATCGGCGGATGCCAATTCAAACCTGCCGCCCGGCATCTCGAACTCATCCGGTACGCCATTCCAGTACCAGGTACCGATGTTGCCGGTACGTACGAAAGCCATGTGGTTCCACACGTCCGTGTCCAGCTGAACGGTACCATTTCCCGCCCAGTTCGGGCCATCGCCGATAGCGATGCCGAACAGATTGAGATTGTTTTCAATCATCTCAAAGGAAATACCGCGGCGCGGCGGTTCCTGGTGACTTGAGAGGATATTCGTCCAAGTATTCTGGGAGTCGCCCGGATTCACGTAGCACCCCATGGAGAAGTCCACGGTGTCTACGACTACGGGTGCACCAATTTCGACAAAAGAGCCGCCTTGATGCGCGCCGTCAAACCGTAACGCGCTGCCAAATTTGCCGTCGACCCATTCGGGTTCGCCAACTGCAAACGCGCCGTTGTTGCCGTTGCCCGAACTATCCCCGGCCTTGTCACCAGCACCTTCGTCAAAAGTCCAGATAGCCACGACCTCGTCCATTTTGACCGCGTCGCTAACGTTTGTAAAAGCTAAGCATGCCACCAGCACGCCTAGGCATAATAGGCTTGATTTAACAAAACCCATTTTCATGTTAGTCTCCTTTTATTATTATAATTCGGAGTGAGAAAGCGGCGAAGCGCGCCTCACCCCTATGTATTTACGGGACTGCTTTAGCCCGCAAACATCATTCCGGGTTGCATCCACCCGGTGCATTGTTCCTCCCTACGGTTCACTAACCGTCGGAAGAAAACCGTCTGTTAATTTCTAACGATTATCACTCAACTGCGGCATCAAAAAACATCATTGCTGCCTTCTCCGACAGCTTATATTAGCCGGAAGTTCCAATTATAATGATATTCCTGTGACGTGTCAACAGTTTTTTTTCCTAAGGAAAGAAAAAAATGCAGTTGTCGAAATTTAAATCGGCAACTACAATCGTATCGGCTCGCTTTACGCAGCCGCGGAACAGGAATATGCAAACACTCTCTCAAGTAACACTCTCGGAAAGCCAGTCATAAAGCGAAAATGAACGTGTACCGCTGATGGATTGTGATCGCAAACTAACAGTTTGCGGTACAAAAGTGTTGCTTGCTGAAAGAATTATTCCGACAGGAATGATGGGACGCTACCAAGTAACACTCCACATTGAGGATCTCTATCAGGATCTACTATCGCCTTCACTATCCGTTCAGTTGATCCCTCGTTATTCACTCGGTTGATCTCCGCTGGAGCGCAGAGATTGGACGCATCACGATTCTATTGACATCTAAGATCTCTATCGCGCTGGGATCTCTATCGCATTCGCTGTTCGCTCATTTGATCTATCCACTCGCTCGATCTCCGCTGGAGTGAAAATCATTTTACGATGGAACACCTTCTCAAAGACTGTCATAGATCCAAAGACGAGCGTTACTTGCTGAAAGAATTATTCCGACAGGGATGATGGCACGCTCTCAGGATTCCGCGCTGTCAAGTTTTGAATCAATCTGAAAAATTTTGATTCGAGGAAGGCAAAATTCACCAATATCTAGGGGAGGCACCCAAATGGAGTGGTTCATTCGCTAAGTGTTCAATGCCCACGAGACTGTCACAAGAAACTGTTCTACTACGCGGGTAGGTGCGATGAAGTGACCGAATAGTATCAAGCGTGTGAATAACTGGGTGAATAACGAAGAATCAACCGACCGATCAGGGAGGGCGATCGCTAGTCCTAATAGAGCTCCCATAGAGATCCTTTTCTACCGGCACCGGCACCCAACACTAACCATATTTTTTTGGAAAACAAACCCTTGAGTTATGCCCACATGCTAATAGAATGTACAGGGTACAATTGCGGTACAAAGCCCAATGAAACTTCACAATCTCATCATCCACGTTCCACTATAGAAGATTAAAACTGTCGAGGAACGCAGTCTTCCAATCTTCCATCCTTCCAAATTCAAATCACTCCTCCTTTATTTCAATCAACATGTTAGCATCAAGGGGTCCCATAACCACCTGCTTTTTTCCAGAGGGCCAATGGACATCGATTCGATTCACTTTGTCCGCGCCACCCAATCCGAAGTACAGCGGATATAGGCTCTGCGAAAGGTATCCCGACTGGCCGTCGTGGACTTTAACGTAGGACTCCGAACCTGCGGTAACTGTAACCTTCGCGCCCAACCCATCTCTGTTTGAATCGCTCCCAATGAGATTCACTTTTAGAAAGTTGACCGCTTTCTTCTCGGTGAGGTTGCTGACAAGAACCAGCGGCTCGGAGTTAAACTCGTTCGTGACGATGTCCAAGTCGCCGTCGTCATCCAAATCGAAGATGATGGATGATCGCGTCCCTAGTGCACCGAGCACCGTAATCCGCCCGGTTTGCCCTTTGCAATCCTTGTGTCCCCTATCTTCACCAGAACAATCGAGTTCAAACCACGGCTTCGTTGTTCGTCCATCCCGGCGAGGCTCAACGCCTACGATGAATTCACTGTCAAGAAACGTCTCGCCGCGATTGTTCAGCAGCAGGGAATTTACACCGTATCGGAACGGATAATTCATACTTGAGGTAAGGAACACATCGTCGTACCCGTCCGCATTCAAGTCGCCGACACTTAACCCCCAAGGCCAATAATTCTCGGTGCCTAGCTCGTCCGAGACCTCGACATAATTGCCATCGCCCGCGTTTTTGAAGAACGCATTGCCGAAAATACTGTTTCCCCCGGACCGCAGAGAGGATTCGGGCCACTGCATCCGCGACTTCAACTTCTCGCGCTCTGGTCCAATGTCCTCCGACATGTCCGAGTGCATGTCCGAAATAATGATGTCCAGCAAACCATCATTGTTATAGTCAAAAACCTTGATTCCCATCGCGCCCCACGGGGTTTTCGGGAAGACTTCGCGGCTCTTTTTTACAAAGGACTCGCCGTTGACGTTTTCGTAATATTCATCATGACCCTGCATGTTCAACACATAAAGGTCCGGATAATTGTCGCCGTTGACATCGATGGGTGAGGCGTCGCCGCTCCAACTTCCATCAATTAATCCGGTCTCTTCGGTGACATCCGCAAAGCGGTTGTCTCCCATATTCTTGTAGAGGATGCTGTTTTCGGTACGCTCCGGTTTCAGGTGACCGGTGAAGGCATCCCTGAGGCCGACCCAATAGCCGCCTCGCCCCTTGAGCGGTATGGTGTAGACCCCCACATTGGTCACGAATAGGTCTAGCAAACCGTCGAGATTATAATCAAAGAAAATCCCGCCGGACGAATGCCCGACATAACCTAATCCAGCCGTCTCCGTGATGTCTTTAAACACCCCGGTCCCGTCATTTTCAAACATGAGGTTGCCCATACCGACCGTAGTGACAAAAAGATCGGAATCGCCATCGTTATCTATATCGGCAAAGGACGCCGTGACACTGATACGATCCGCTACTGCCACACCTGCGGACTCCGTGATGTTTTCAAATCTACCATCCCCCAGGTTTCTCCACAGTTCGTTGCCCCCCAGTTGATTGATAAAGTAGATGTCATACCAATCGTCCTTGTCAACGTCGGCGATGACGATTCCATTACCGTGGTCGTAATGAACTAACTTATACTCCTTCCCGGCATCATCCACTATCTGGTGAATGAACTCAATTCCGCTTTCCATGACGCGGTCCGTGAATTGAAAATCGTAGAAGACTTTAAACTGATCGACTGTCTCCAACTGCGCCTGTCTACGGGTTTCCAACCATGGCGGATCTTGGGCTTCGTCCGGTACGGGCACTTGCTTCGGTTCCTCCGCAACGACGGAAACCGCTGCCAGAGTCATCATGGTGACGAAACAAAGATAAAATGTAACCGCTAAGCCAGAGTGAAACTTCTTTGATGTCATTGAAATTTCTCCTTGTGGATTTATTCGGTTGCATTGCATCGCAGCAACTCCGAGGTTAACGCTCCTTCAAGCCGAACCGTCAAGCCCTGTTTCATGAGCGTAAAGCCGTCTACCTCACAAGTATGACCACTATTGTCCCACGTCACGAGATAACGCTTGGAAACATCCAAGCCGCGGAAACGCAAACAATATTCGCTCTCTTGCGGCGCCGACAGTTGAAATATGCCCGCAACGGCACGCCGGCGATCTCTTGATGCAAGCTCAAGCACACCCCATCCGGTGGGTTCGGTGCCTTCAAAGGCTGGTGTATGGTGATAGATTCGTCCGGTGTTCATGAATGGCCGAACGAAATGCTTGTAGAGGTTAATGAAGTGCCGAATGCGTGCAAGTTGGTTGGGATTCCAACTCGCGCCGAGCGGATGAAAAAACGCCAGTGTAGGTCTGACGAAGAGCAGTAACCGCCACTGAAAATCAAGTTCTGCGACAATGTGTCCATTCTGACCGGCGACCAGACGGTCTACGTGTTCCGGCGGCAATGCCATTGTCATCCCGTTGGTGATGGAAAAGGAACGCGGAGCAATCTGCCAATCCGTGACCCAAGAGTGACTAAAGCGCCGCACCATGCCGATATCCGTGCGACCGCCCCCTCCGGCGCAGCTTTCCAAGATTACGTCCGGGAATCGTGCACGCAAACGATCATACATATTATATAACGTCTCGTAATATCGCCAGTAAAGACTCTCAACATAGCCGTTGCGTACGGTTTGTCCGCCTTGACGAATCCCCCCGACATTGTAATCCAGCCGGAAAAACTCCAATTGGTTCTCAGATATCACACGAGTGATCTGATCCTCCATCCATTTCGCCGCGTCGGGATTAGACAAATCCAACATCCGGCCAAGTCTTTTTTCGTCGTCGAAGGCAGTTGCCAACCACTCGGGGTGTTCCTGCGCAATCTGGCTTTCATCCCCGATGCGCTCAGCATCCATCCAAAGACCGAAAAGCATTCCGTGTTCATGACAGCGATCTCGGAACGGGCCGATGCCGTCAGGAAAACGCTGCGTGTCCACCTGCCAATCGCCGACAGTGGTCGACCAACTTCCGTACGGCGGGGCATACCAACTCGCGTCGATAAAGAAAACCTCGCTGCCCCATGCCGCCGCGTTTTCAATTTGATGAAACACATAATCGGTAGTGATTTCAAGCTCGGGACCGATTCCGGACTCAATCCAACCGCCGCGCCCTCTGGGCTGCGGCATGAACACGCTGCGGCGGAGATGATCGTGCATCGCCTGAATGCTCGCGTCCAAATCCCCGAAAACCATGCCCAAGTGAACTTCGGGCGACGTGACCGTCTCCCCTGGCTCAATGACACGGTGCGGAGGCGGTGCATCTGGACCGGCGCGGAAGAAGAGGCTATAAGCTCCCACATCGCCGACAGGTGCATCCAGATCAAATTCGAACGAGAAACCGCCCGACCAAGCGAGTTGACAAACGAAATGCTCACCGGTCGCGTTGTTCCGTAGCACAAACATCGGGTGGCGGTGCCGATCTCGGCGATACCGTCCATCCACGCGGTATCCCGCCGTTGGAATCGAGTGCCATTTGAAATTCCCCTCGTCACCCCAAGCGGAATTAGCCATGTATCCGATAGAATACAGATCCGCCATGTCTGTCGCTACCGGTACGCCATGACTTCCCCATTGCCCTGAGAATTTCAAAACCCCGCTCCATGGAAATACCGCCGAGAGTGCCGCGTGTTGATCTCCCGAGTTGGTAATCTCAAGCCATCGAGTCATAACTGCGGTGCCATCCAGCAGCATGTGAACCTTCACGGTCACCGGACGAATCGTATGTCTAAGCGTCACGACAGTATGCAGACAGGTACACTCCCCGTGCGATCCGTTTCGAGGCTCCTCGTTCTTCTCAAAATCGACCCATTCCCAATGCGATGCAAGGAGTTGTCCGTCTATTTCAAGCCAGAACGACTGAGGCGCCGCGTGCTGAGCCGGATCGAGCCGCACATCCTCCCAAGCATTGACATAGCCCGAACCGTTCCATGTTCTGGATACGAAACCGCCCTTGATGAGCGACTCTTCATAGACAACCATCCCTGAACGATAACTCAATGTTGGGTGAGGTTGCTCGGCGAAAAACACATCCGACCAACTGTTTTCGTTAGAAATATCTTGATCCATTCATCGTCTCCTTTAGCTTGGCGTTGTGCACCAGTAGGGTGGGCACTGCCCACCATTTCTTTTGGGTGCGCACTGCGACAAAACAAGCGAACAGCGCGTCCGATAGAATTTTCATAGGGTTCACATTCGATTGTGCGATCGGATAACGCACGTGATAGACATTTTCACAAGTCATACTTTATCAACTGCCGCTGCCGACCATTCCGATTGTCAGCCAAGAAGGGCTAGACAAAATCGTCCACTCTGCTTTTCTTCAACCCTTGATTGATGTCGTTTGTCGGCTCTCCACTTCCACACTTGCTTCTGCCACGCTACTGAACCGTCCACGTGCCACCTGCGCCAATATCAGCAAACCCTCCATCGTTTCTTCGGATGTCGCGGATAGACGAACGGGACAGTCAAACCGCTCCGCGATTACGTTCCGCAAAACGTCGCAATTTCCTATCAGCCCTCCCGAAAGCACTAATCCATCCCAATCTTCCTTCGGCGAGATTCGAGAAGCGCACACGTCATAGTTGTCCGCCATGTTTTCGAAAGCCGCACGAAAGAGCGTACCGACATTTAGATTGTCAACGGTGATGTTGCCAACTTCGCCCCGGCCGCCCATGGGGCCCTCAAAAAATGCGAGGTCAACATTTAGGTCTGTTTCTGCGGTTGCCGCGGCTGCCGTGATGTAACTCCAAGGATCTTCGATCTCAAGTCTCTGAGCTCGAGGAATTTCGCACAAAAGGTCAACCAACACGTTCAGCGACCTGCCGGCAGGCAGGTGGGTCAACACTTTGAGACACTGTCGATCGAAATAAGGGCGGACTTGGTAATCGCCGGGTTGATAACCGTCAGCCAACAAGCCGATTTGCGAACCCGTCGATACGTTAATGGACAATTCGTTGCTGCGCAATCGCGTTCCGGCTAAGGCGCATTGATGGTCTCCTACCGACGGATAAGATGAAATCGTACCGCCATGCACCGGCATCTCGCCTACCACGTGATACGCATCGGTCAATCGCGGCCAGTGCAATCCTCCGATGCCCAACTCGTCGAACGCCTCCCGGTGCCATTGATTCGTTTGCACGTTCAGCGTGCCGAGGGCGCTCGTATATTCGGTGACCGGTTCCGCATCACAGAGTATCATCGCAACATAATCAGCGAGAGCCAACGGAATCGCCGAGTCGGGTAGTGTCCCCTGTTCAGCCAGCCAAAACAGTAAGCTAAGCGCCGAACCGGGCTTGTAGTCGTTTCCGAGCTCATCCATTTGCGTTCGAGTCAGCCGCCGTTCAAGTAATTGATAGTAGCTGCCATCATCGGAGGAGTGTGGCTCCAGCGTACGTTGGTCGCGCCAAGAAATATAATTCGTCAGCGCGTTCCGTGACTCGTCGACTAAGATGACTCCGCCCATCTGCCCCGTCCAGTGGACGCTTGAGACTCCCGGTGCCAAATCCAGCAACCGGACGAGGAGGTTTTCGACCACCTCCCGAATTCGAAACGGTTCCACTTCAATGTATCCAGTTGGCAAACCCAAAATTGGAGCCGGAAATTCCTCCTTGATAACTTCTCCGACAGCGCAATTTTCAAGATCCAACACCGCTCCCTTGATGCTTGAAGTACCAATATCAATACCTAGACACTTCATGAATCCGCCTTGTCCGCCGCAATGAGATGGACACCGGCTAGAAAAATCTGCGCACGCGGCGCCGCTCAGTCATTCATGCGCAGCGGCCGGAAAAACTCCCGAAGATCCGCCGCCATCTCCTCCGGACGCTCGTGAATGGCGAAGTGTCCGCCCACCGGATAATCGTTGTAATGCACCACGTTGTAATACCGCTCCGCGCGCTTTCGGACAATCGGCGCCAACTCGTGAGGATAAGCAGCAACGGCTGTCGGCACGTCGATTCGTTGACCCGACGGAAGCTCCCACGGGTGATAATACGACTCACTGTAAATCCGTATCGCGGACCAGAACGAGTTTGACACCCAGTAAAGCATGACATTGGTAATAAGCATGTCGCGAGGAAAGAGCTTCTCGAAATCGTCGCCCCAGCCGCACCAAGCGCGCCACTTTTCAACAATCCATGCTGCAAGCCCCACTGGCGAATCGGTCATACCGATAGAAAGCGTCTGCGGGCGTGTCATCTGTTGGTGACAATACGCACCTTCATCAATCCAATACCTCTCAACGTGCTTCCAATAACGCAACATGACGGGATCTTTTGGTTTGACAGGCGCCCATTTCATGCCAAGACCGCGCAGGATATCCGGATCTTTGTCTTCCGGTTCTCGTTCATCCCCCAACCTCGGAAACAGGCAATTCAAGTGGATACCAATCAAGTGCTCGGGATGATGATATCCAAACGGAGCCGTAATGAAACCGCCCCAATCCCCTCCCTCAATTCCGTAGCGTTCATAACCCAACCCTTGTGTCATCAGCTTGTCGTATATCTCGGGGTGATGCTGGAACCCGAATCCGTCCTCTTCGGGATAATCAGAGAGTCCAAAACCGATGATTGACGGGATGACTACGGTGAAAGCATCTGCCGGATCGCCCCCGTATGAGGCGGGATCGGTGAGCATCGGTAGGATACGCAACAGCAAAATGAACGACCACGGATACCCGTGCATCATGAACAACGGCATGGGATTCGGTCCCTTGCCTTCTTCATGGATAAAGTGAATACCAAGCCCGTCAACGTCAGCTTTGAAGTGCCGGTAGCGATTGAGTTTTGCTTCCTGTTCACGCCAGTCGTATTTATGAATCCAGTAGTCAATCAAATCCTTCATGTAGTCGATGTCTACACCTCGACTCCAGCCGGTTCCCGGCACTGAACCAGGCCAACGTGTGCGTTCCAATCGCACACGAAGGTCGTCCAGTACTTCCTGTGGAACGTTCAATGTGAAGGGTTGGATCGCAATCGACATAAGGCGGCTTGATTATAGCAACCCCACATCCAATTTACAAGAATAAACTTGCCTCTCAATTTCCTCCGGGCCGTTTCAGCTGGATCGGAAAATCCGGCAGATTTTATGCCCGTATTAACTCGACATTTTACATTTGTGATACATTGTAGGGTGGGCACTGGTCACCACTTCTTGTAGGGTGCGATCAAAGGATTGAACAATGACTACGATAGGGATCCCTGCGCACCAACCATTCAAATCGACACCTGTCAGAACATCGGTTCTCCTAATTCTTCAATCATCGCATCGAAAGATAAATTCTCTATACCCGCGATGCAATCTTCTAGTGTGTTGGATGTTGAAATGCCTTGACGCACTTCATCACTCCTTGATAAAATGCGAACGTAGTGCGCTGCTCTGAAACAACTTACCCATTGGCGACGCAGTAAAATCAACGGCGAGACAAGAGAAAAACTATGGAAATCCTCATGATACCCATCCACGCGAAAGAGCAACACGTGGATGATGTCATCCGCGAGGTCATACTCAATGCCAAGACTACGGTTGAAACCGAACCCGGTTGTCGACGCTACGACGTCATTCAAGATGAGAGCGACCCTACAAAGCTGGGTCTGTGCCAAGTCTACAACGATATAGGAGCATTTTCCGAACATCTGAGCTTTCCCCGCTATCAACGATTTTCACAAACAATCAAGACCTGGACAGTCGCACCTCTTGAATATGCAAAGTATCGCCCTGTGTTCCCTATTGGTGACGCGCGTTGGGATTCAAAACGAGCATCCGCCGTGAATAGCGATGCTTTTAACAGAGGTCTGTTCGTAATTCATGCGCCCATTAGGGTCAAAGAGGATCATGTGTCCGATTTCATTGAATCCCTGCGACGTGATGCGTTTGGTTCGGTGAACGAAGAACAAGGGTGTCTAAGATTCGACATCTACCAAAACCAAGAAAATCGATCCGCGCTTTATCTCTATGAGGTATATGTGAACAAAGCGGCGTTTGAATATCACAGGGCTACGCCGCACATAAAGCGATGGGTTGAGGAAGTCAAAGACTGGTATGCCCCCGGCTTTTCGCTGGCGGACAATAAGGATAAAGTCGTCGGCACTAACGTTTGGCCCCCGGACAATTGGCACTGGAGCTCTGGAAAACCCACACTCTGATCGATTCCAGATTACGTTAAGCTACACCTTGTACGATATACAAATCCGAATTGGCATTATGCAGGGTGCACACGGTGCACCAGCCTTTGAAAACGCCAACGGCACGTCAATCTTATACAACTACTCTACTCCCCAGTCCTCATTCTAGGATTCCCTTAATGAAAAACTACCGCACAGGCATCGTCGGAACTACACATCTGAGTTCCCACATCTCCTCGTTGCGCGCCGCACCGCGCGTCGAATTGGTTGCATCCGCTGCTCATACCGACACCGAAAGAGACCGGTTTCAAGAATACGGCATTTCTACCATCTATTCAAGCTACGAAGAAATGTTAGCGGACGCCAATCTGGACATCGTCGAAATAGACACTGATCCCATCCAACGTTTCGACATGACCTTGGCGGCGGCGGAGCGAGGCGTTCACGTCTTGGGCGAAAAGCCCATAGCAATCTCACTCACGGAGGCCGACGAGATGGTCGCCGCATGCGATCGAGCGGGAGTTCAACTTGCTATCCACAACATCAGGCGATGCGACCCCTACCATGTCCGCGCGAAAGCACTCCTGCAGGAAGGATTCATCGGGGACCTCCTATCCATTCGTGCGACGTTGCGCAATTCGTTTCCATCGGGACACAGTCTTATCAATCTCGGCACCCACCTTTTTGACACCGCACGTTTATTCGCCGGGGATGTGGAGTGGCTGGACGGTTATGTAACAACCGACGGAAAAGCGGCGACGGCGAAAGACATTCAACCCCATCCCGGCGGAATGGGACCTATGGCAGGCGACAAAGCCACGACCACTCTAGGATTCAAGAATGGCGTCACCGCAACCGTCGAGTTCTGGAGAGCGGAACCCGAGTATTTCGGTATCGAGTTAATTGGAACAAACGGAGCTTTGGCTGTTCGAGTCCCGGAATCGCCCTGTCCGTTGATGCATCGTTCGGATGCGCTCTGGTCGGTTAACCCCGAGGACAACATCTGGCGACCGATAGAACTATCCACGACTGAACTCGCCGGTCGGGGGCCCGGCAGTTGGGACGCGGTCTACCGTATTGCCGTTGAAGAATTCATCCGGTGCATCGAAACCGGCGACGAGCATCCGCTAAGCGGTGCCCAAGCCATAAAGGCGCTCGAACTCATCATGGGGACATACGAATCCCATCGGCTTGGCGCCCGGGTGTCGATCCCCCTAACGGAACGCAGACATCCCCTAGAAGTGTGGACAGAGGAACAGTGAGTTATATAAAGAATCCGAGTTTTTCCTAAAATAGCTGAGAACTATCTGATGAAAAGAAACCTTGCTCCGAAGTTTTGCTTTCTGCTAGTTTCTGTCCTTTTTCAATTCAATGCTTTCGCTCAAGATTACATCTACTGGAACTTGCCTGATGGCGCTACGGCTCGCCTGGGAAAAGGTAAAGTACATGAAATCGCGTACTCGCCAGATGGGACAAGACTCGCGGTTGCCGGTAGTATTGGGATTTGGATCTATGATGCATACAGTGGTGCCGAAGTCAACCTCTATCCCGGGAATTTGAACGGTGTTTCAAACGTTGTTTTTAGCCTTGATGGACGCACGATTGCCAGTGGAAGTTCGGACAGCACCATCCGACTGTGGGATGCAATCAACGGCGAACACAAGCAATCTCTCACAGGACATACAGACAGCGTAGAGTGTGTTGCTTTCAGCCCAGATGGAACGACAATTGCGAGTGGGAGTTCGGACAGCACCATCCGACTGTGGGATGCAATCAACGGCGAACACAAGCAAACTCTCACAGGACATACAGACAGCGTAGAGTGTGTTGCTTTCAGCCCAGATGGAACGACAATTGCGAGTGGGAGTTGGGACCGAACCATCCGACTATGGGATGCTATCACAGGCTTACACAAGCGGACGCTTGCCGAGGATATTCAGGAGGGTTTGGACATTACAGACATTGTGCACAGAGTAGTGTTCAGCCCGGACGGGGGAACGATTGCCAGTGAGCATGGGTTCTTCTATCATACCATCCGCTTGTGGGATGCTATCACAGGAGGGCACAAACTCACGGTCATTGAGGACACAGTTATCCTTGACAGCCTCGTTTTCAACCCGGATGGGGAGACGATCGCCAGCGCGAGTAGCGACACCATTCAGCTGTGGGATACCACCACTGGCGAGCACAAGCTCACCCTCACAGGGCATACAGACAGCGGCGACCACGTTGCGTTCAGCCCGGATGGAAGGACAATTGTTAGCTGCAATTCGAATGGTACCATTCGCGTTTGGGATTCTATTACGGGCGCGCACAAACTCACCCTCACAGGACACGCAGACAGCCTTAACAGTGTCGCCTTAAGTCCGGATGGGGAGACGATTACCAGTGCGAGTGGCGACACCATTCGTCTGTGGGATACCACCACTGGCGAGCACAAACTCACCCTCACAGGGCATACAGACATTGTTAACTGCGTCGCCTTCAGCCCGGATGGACGCACGATTGCCTGTGGATGTCGAGATGGTAACGTTTATCTGTGGGATGCTATCACAGGTGCGCCGAAGCAGCCGGACGCTACTCGTGACGGTGGCGAGACTTTGGGTGACCGACTGCGGGCTGCTTTCTCAGGCGCCTCCAAACAGGTACTCATCGGGCATTCAGCCAGCGTGGAGAGCGTTGCCTTCAGTCCAGATGGTGGGACGATTGCAAGCGGCAGTTCGGATGGTACCGTCCATCTGTGGGTTTCAGGAACGGATGGCTACAAGCGACTATTCATCGGGTATGCAGGCGGTGTTAACACCGTAGCCTTCAGCCTAGATGGACGGTTGCTTGCAATCGGAAGTGAAGACAACGCCATTCGTCTGCGGGATGCCGTTACCGGTGTCCACAAGCAAATACTTACTGGGCATACAGACAAAGTCACCAGTTTAGCTTTCAGTCCGGATCGGCGAACGCTTGCAAGTGGTAGTTTGGACGGCACCATCCGGCTGTGGAATTTTGATACGGGGCAGCAGCAGACGCTTAAAGAGCACTTCGATGAGGTTAATTCAGTTGCTTACTCACCGGATGGATTCACGCTCGCAAGTGGGGGTTCGGACGGAACAATTCTGTTGTGGGATGTTTCCACAGAATAGCCCGCAGGATCAAGTCAAAACTACCGGATTTGATGGTCGATGATTCATGGAGGTTTCATTAGTGTGCGAATCGGCGTAACCATGGGAGACGCTTGTGGACTGGGACCTGAAATCCTCTTGCGCTCAGTTGAGGGCAACAGCCTGTCCCAGCCATTTGTTGTTTTCGGCGATCTGGAGGTCTTGATATTTGCCCGGGAAAAATTGAATCTGAAACTCGATTTTCATCCCGTCATGTCAGTCGATGAAGCCAAACCGGACCGCCTCAATGTCCTTGACTGCCAGCAACTCCATCGGACGGATATCACAATAGGTGAAATCTCGGCGCAAGCCGGGCGAGCCGCTGTGAAATACGTTCAGGTCGCCGCCGAACACGCTTTAGAGAAAAAAATTGACGCCATCGTCACGCTCCCAATCAACAAGGCCGCCTGCCGTCTTACATTTCCGAATTTTCAAGGTCACACGGAGTTCATCGCCGACATGTGCGACGTGGCAGATTACGTTCTAAGCCTCGTGGCGCCGAAACTAATTGTCACCCATGTGTCAACCCATGTTTCGCTGAAGGAGGCAGCAAACCTTGTGAATCGCGAGCGCGTGCTTTCCGTGATTCGAATGACACACGAATCCGTCTCGAAACTATTTCCGCGTGCAAAGATCGCCGTCGCGGGACTAAACCCTCATGCGGGCGAAGGTGGCGCCTTTGGCAATGAGGAGATCGAGGCGATTATACCAGCCATTCAAACTGCCCGTCGTCAAGGCATTGATGCGCACGGTCCCATCTCGCCCGACACGCTTTTCATGAAAGCCTTGGAGGGAGAGTATGACGGCGTGGTGTGCATGTACCACGACCAAGGTCACATCCCAATGAAATTGCATGGCTTCCACGACACCGTAAACGTTACACTCGGCTTACCCATTATCAGGACCTCGGTCGATCACGGCACCGGGTTCGATATCGCATACAGAGGAATCGCTTCCACGCAGAATTTTATATGCGCATTCAACCTCGCCGCCAAATTGGCTTCATCGAAATAGCGGCGGAAAATATCAATACCTTATTGTTTGCTAGAACCTGTTTGAATAATCTGTAGCAGAGCCATATTCAGACATTTGGAGACAGGTTATTTCATGTTCTTGTATTGTCCGCTATATACCTGTTGAATCTCTATCGCGCTCCTTACTCAGTCGGTTGATGGCACCCTACAAATTGTACTTTTCAAACAAGCTCTAAAACCGAAAAACGGCGCGTGTGATGTTTTAATTCCATCGTTCACTTTCTCCGTAAGCGGGGCATCTTGCCCCGCCGACTTTACGCGCCGATAAGGCATTTTACTCCACTCCACGCAACTTTCTTTACTTGCCCCACACAATGTATGTACTTGAATTTCAAAGGAATGGTATTACTCCAAAAAATCATCGAATCTGTTTACACCCTACACTCCGCACCTAATGAGTGCTAATTTGGGTATTTTTTGGTATCGTTCCAGCGATTAATGGTGATAGCATATACTGCATTCCAATTAAATATAACGTACTATATATTGAAATTACAAGGCAAGACTGATACGAACATCACTCATCAAATAACACCCGCCAATAGCTAGTTATAGGGCGAAAAACAAGGGTTTATTGACAAAAGAATTGTACCGCTAGGAATAATGGTGTAATATCCACATTGCGCTCCGCTGGAGCGCGGGAATATGGACATATCGCATTCTATTGACATTGAGGATCTCTATCGCGTTCCTTATCCAGTCACTTGATCTCCTCTGGAGCGAGTTACTTGCGGAAAGAATTATTCCGCCAGGGATAATAGGGTGCTACCAATAAATTCTGTAAACCCGAAAAATAGGTGCGGGGAGTAGGTTACACGGTATGAGAGGAGATTATCTTGACAACAGAAATTCTATGCACAACCATATTCATGACGACATTTCTCGCTACCAACAACATAAGCTGGGGCGAGGATAAGGAGATTGTCGGTGAACGCCCCTACGAAATGGAATGGGCAAACCGCACCGAGGACGCCCATCCACCTTTAGTCGATTTCGAGGATTTGACAGGATGGCGCGTTGAGACCTCTGATGCGACGGCAGCCTTAAAACGCTCGCGAGAACAGCAGCTCTGGGGAAAATACGTTGCCAAACTCACCTACCGCGCGACGGAAGCCAATCCCGAAATTCGCATCAGCCCCCTAGCCCCGACACCGATTCAAAACGGCTTTGAGGTTGTCTCCTGCTGGATCTTCGGCAAAGAACGCCATCGCCCGAAGATTTCCGCGCTGTTCAAAACTCCCGGTGGACGCGAGATGCGGTTTTCCATGCGCGCGGATTGGGATAACTGGGGATGGTTTCTCTCATACTACCGATTGTCTCCCGACCAAATTGAACGTGTCGCTGATGGTTCTACTTTCACCGGGTTTGTCGTTCGCGACTCCAACGAACCGGAAGATCGCCTAATCTGCTTTGACAATCTAGCGGTCTTCACTGAAGACTTCAAACCACTCTATTTCAAGCCGCGTCCTCGACGCGGCATCCCGATGTTCCCCGGACAAGGAACGGGGACGAATACGGGGCCCGGCGAACTCCCGTTTCCAACACGGAAGGAAACCATTTTGCCCGACAACCTGACAGACGAATTCACGACCAACGTTCGATCCGACGGCGATAGTTTTACTTTCCGTTACGAGGGCGCAGACGGCACCCTGATTTACCGGCTTGAGCCTCGTAGCGGCACCTTGGGTGACATCAGTGCAGAGTGGGTGGGGCAAGGCGGCCCGATTCAACCGTGCGCCGGCGGTGGCGTGTATCTGGCGACAGGAGCGGATTCGCCCTCCTCTCCGGAGTCCGCGGAGCACCTGGGCACGGACCTCAAAGATGAGAAGGTCGTCTCGCGATGGCGACTGAAAGCCAAAGGAGTGACGCAGGACGTAATTCATGTGTATCGACTCTGGAACAAATCGCTTGTAATTGACACGCTTGCCCCCGGAGGGAACGTTGCCGAAGTAAGATACGGAAAGGCTGTCGGCTTGGAGAATCCGCGACTGGTCGACAATCCGTTTTACACCTACAACGGTTATATTCCCGACGGACGTCCTGCGGTTGTCGTCGCGGGTGCGCAAGACGCGCCGCTTTTCCTGACCGGAAACACGGATTGGTACCTATCCAATGCCTCAATGCTCCTCCCCTCACCTGCCTTGACCCCTGATGGAGTTATTTACAACACGGGAACGCGGTATATTCCCAAAACCAACGGCGCGCGGGTTGGTTGCTACGAACGATTTTTCGTCACAGTTTCCCCGCGTTACGAGGAGATGCTGCCCACCATTCCGAATCCGAAGTCCCCGTGGCTGAAGGATGTGGGCACCCGGCTTTGGAAAGCGCATCAGTCAGAAAAACCGCGAGCAAACGGGATACGCTTTTTCAGAAAACTGCACCGGTACGGAATAACCGAAATGACAATCACCGACCATGAAGGCGGATGGCGCGACGGAGGTGAAAGTTTTACGTTTCGAACCCGCGGCGCACCTGAAAAGGGGGGCGACGAAGGATGGGCGGAATATTCCCGCATTTTACGGGACGACATCGGTTACATCTACGGTCCTTACACGCAATTCCTTGACATCGCGGCAGTCAATGAATACTGGGACACCGACATCATCACGCGAACCCCCGACAATCGGATGCACGGGGGCTGGCGCCGTTGTTACCGAGCCAAGCCCGCCCGATCCCCAGAATATTGCGAACTGCTGTCTCCAATCATCAAAGAAAAATTCGGATTCAACGCGAGCTACCTAGACGTGCATACACTCCACACCCTAGATTTCGTAGATTACGACTACCGCGTGCCCGGCGCCGCGACCTTTGCTGCAACCTTCTACGCCTACGGAGAAACCATGCTGATTCAAAAGCAAACATACAACGGACCAGTATTCTCCGAGGGCGGCCACCAATTCATCTTTAGCGGCCTGATTGATGGGAACTACGCTCAGGACCGTGCGGGCGAAGTGAAGTTGGCCTGGGGACCGTGGTTGGTGGACTTTGAGCTTCGGAAAACTCACGATTTGTGTGCCAATATCGCAATGGGAGAGTATGGCATGTTCTACCGGGGAGAGGAGCCGGAACTTAGCGGACGATCGGGGGAAGATCCGCGCAGTGACCGGCACCTTGCCGCGACGATTGCGTTCGGACACGTCGGCATCCTCCAATACGAAGACCCGTTGCCGCGGATGTTGAGAATCTACTATATGCTACAGCAATTGCAGAGTCGCTATACGCTTTCAAGCGTGGAAGAGATACGGTATTCAGACGCGGACGGCAATCTCTTGGATACCACCGCCGCCGTGGCGTCCGGCGCCTACAAACGCTCACAGATCGTGACCCGTTACCGGAACGGGTGCGTCACCGTGGTGAACGGCAATGCAAATGACGAACGCATGCTCGTGAGCGCGTACGGCAAACAGCTGGACCTACCACCAAACGGATATGCGGGTTGGACTGAGGATGGCGCGACTGAGGTCTTTAGCGGTGAGACTGAGGGGCACCGAGCCGATTATGCTGTGACGCCGATTTACATCTTCCTTGACAGTCGAGGTAAGTCTGTGCGGTTCCCTAAAGCGGCAGGGAATGGAGTCGGAATCTGTCGCATCTATCCAGATCGGAAATACGAGGTGATTTTGCTGAACGATTCCGATTGCGGTTTCGCAATCGACGCAAACCAAGCTGTTGCGCTGGACGAAGAAAGAAATGAAATTGGAACGACGAGGCTCCGAAAGTCAAATGGCCTCACCTACGTTGAGCCAGTGGATGGCGCATTTAGCTATTTGCTTAGCGGCGGCGACACCTCAAAAAAACTTTAGAACCTGATTGAGTAATAGGTGCCAATGCCGTTTCTTGTCATTCGAGGAGTTTTTCATGTATCTACCGTGGCATGTTGCACACCTGTTGGATCTCTATCGCACTCACTATCCGTTCGTTTGATCCCTCTGGGGCTTTTAGAGGCTGGTGCGCAGCGGATCTCTATCGCAGTCGCTTTTCGCTCCTTTGATCGCACCCTACAAGTGTATTTTTCAAGCAGGCTCTCAGAAATTCCAAAGAAACCGAGTTTTGAGGAAAAAACTCGGTTTCTACCTACGACCTCATTGACAGTCACCTGTACTCGCCGCCGTAAAATATCAACGGCTCCCCATCGCGCACCTCTCCGGCAACCGGTTCACCAACGAACATGTCGTGATCGCCGCCGGAAAGAATCTCAACCAATTTGCAATCCACATAGGCAATCGCATCAACGAGGATTGGAGCACCGGTTTCTGCTGCCGTCAATGCCAGTCCGGAAAAATCTTTGGGACCGGAGATGGCGAATCGACGCGAAATCTCTTCCTGATCCGCACGTAGCATATTCAGAGCGAAGCACCTACCTCTTATCATGCACTCGTGCATGGAGTTCTTCTTGTCAACGGCGACAACAACAAGAGGCGGCTCGAGCGAAAGAGACATTACGGCATTCGCCGTCATACCCAAGACTCCGTCCTCAAACCGCGTCGTCAATAGTGTGACGCCAGTTACGAAACGACCCATGGCCTGGCGTTGCAGATTTGAATCAATCGCCATCATTAGTCTCCTAACTCACCCGTTCCACACGAGGCGATCTCCCATAACCGACTAGCAATCGCCCGCAAGTGCGATAAGCGACGCTATGCATTTCCATGCGCACATCAAAGGCAATTGCTCTGTTTTAGAGAAGGGTTGCATCCAATTCCATAACAGTATATCATATAATCTCAAGTTGATCGAGAACTTCATTTGTGAGTGAAAATTCAGATTGTTCTAGTCCTGTAGGGTGCGCACCGCGCACCAGCCTTTTTTGTACAAACACGCACTGTACGCCCCGCACGGTACGTAGCCCTGCATTGAGTAATCGACCGGGGCGTAGGTTGGGTTGAGTGGTCAAATACATATCTCAGCCGAGCACCACACGACTCTGGTTTTTACGATACGGACTACAACCGAAAATAAACGAAACCCAACAACTAAATCGAAGCGACGTGTTGAAGTGCAAATTCGGTTTCTCTAGTTTGTAGGGTTTGCACTGCGTTCCAGCGAATAAATAATGAACGCGATAGAACGTTTACCAGCATTTTGCGCGATGCTTTGTAAGATCGATCAAGCGAATGGATTGTGAGCGCGATAGAGATCCCTCCAACTCGCGACAAGCATCTCACGGCAAAATAGCTATAACGGTCCTTTCCACCATGATTCAAACAGATTCTAAAACCCGAAGTCAGCAATTTCCAGGAAGAGAACATTCTAATCATGCGAGAATCGAGACTTAAAAAGACGTATATGTCCACGGCTCCCTACTCGCGGCGACGATTTCTCTCGGTCGCGGGGAAGAGCGCTGCGCTCGCTAGTTGGTGTATCTCTGGTACTACGCTGGACGCCGCCCTGAGAGATTTGCTCGGCCGAGGTCTTATTCCCGGTGCCACGGCAGATGTTCACATCGAGGCGTTGCCAAAGCCGGATATGATCGTCCATTCCGAAGACCCCTTTAACGCCGAGTTCCCGCCTCACTTGCTACATGATATCGTTACCCCTACCGCTCGACATTTCGTGCGCAATAACAGCAGCATACCGGAACGGGCGAAGAGAAAAGACGTACAGGGATGGACGTTGACAATTGATGGTGCAGTTGACAGGCAGCTTGAGCTTTCGATGGATGATTTGCTCCGTTTCCCGCAGGTCAGGCTGAAGGTCGTGTTGGAATGCGCCGGTAATGGAAGAAGCCTTTTTGAACCGAAAGTTGGAGGTACGCCGTGGATTCGAGGCGCTGTCGGATGCAGCGAATGGACCGGAGTGCGTTTACGCGATGTTTTGAAACATGCCGGCTTAAAACCACATGCCGTTTATCTGGGAAACTACGGAGAAGACGTACCGGTTGATTCGGGCGAGGCGTTTTCGAGGGGCATTCCGATTGAGAAAGCCATGGATGAGCATACATTGATCGCCCTCAAGATGAATGGAAAAGATCTGCCTACCGCACACGGTTTTCCGGCGAGGCTGATTGTTCCCGGTTGGATCGGCAGTTCGATGCAGAAGTGGCTCAATCGGATTCGGGTGAGGGATCGAGTTCACGATTCGGAAAAAATGAGTGGGTATTCCTATCGCGTACCGTCTTATCCAGCTGTACCGGGAAGCAAACCGGGAAAGGAGGATATGGTAATCGCGACGTCGTGGATCGTGAAGTCGCTTATTACGGCGCCCCAATCGGGCACGAAGGTCAAATTGGGAACTCCTGTAACAGTCGGCGGACATGCTTGGACAGGGGAGAATGAGGTGGCTAAGGTCGAGATTTCCAAAGACTACGGCGTCCGGTGGCACGAGGCGCGGTTGACTTCACCCGCTAATCGCTATGCTTGGTACAATTGGGAAACCGATCTCGCTCTCGGAAACAGGGGATACTATGAACTATGGTCGCGCGCATTTGACGATAAGGGTGACGCGCAACCCTTCCGCCAGCCGTGGAATCCCAAAGGATACCTTGGAAACGTCATTCACAGAGTGCCTGTCGTAGTTGATTCTGAAGGTTAATACTGCAGCTGAGAGTACACTGATAAATGTATAAGCAGCGATTACGGCACTTGGTTGTGCAACCGCCGGGATTCTCTATAGCGAAGTTGTCGATTGGAATTCAGCGTTTGAAATCTATTCCTATAACTAGATTCATCGCTTTCTCCCATTACTGTAAGAGCAATCTCCGAATCGCGACTCTGACGTGCAAATCCCAATAAGAAAAAACAAGGAGGAACTACAAATTGGCACAATCACAAGAAAGCGTGCGGTTGACAATGGCGCAAGCACTCGTCAAATACCTGCAGGTACAGTTCAGCGAACGCGACGGTAAAACACAGCGCCTGATACCATCCATTTTCGGTATATTCGGACACGGCAACGTCGCCGGTCTCGGCCAAGCGCTGTATGAATATGGCGAAGATCTGCCGTACCGCCAACCGCGAAACGAGCAGTCCATGGTACATGCCGCGCTCGGCTTTGCGAAGGCTAACAATCGGCTCGCTACACTCGCTTGCACGTCATCCATCGGCCCAGGCGCAACGAACATGATTAGCGGAGCAGCCACGGCTGCCACCAACCGTCTTCCCGTGCTGCTGTTGCCATCCGACTACTACGCCACGCGATTTCAAGGAATGGTATTACAGCAACTTGAACACCCGGTATCCGCCGATGTCAGTGTCAACGACTGTTTTCGACCAATAAGTCGTTTTTTTGATCGCATAACCCGTCCGGAGCAACTCCTAACAGCGCTGCCCGAAGCCATGCGGGTACTGACGGATCCCGCCGACACGGGTCCCGTCACCATTTCTCTGCCGCAGGACGTGCAGGCACACGCATACGATTACCCCGCGAATTTCTTTGAACGTCACGAGTGGCGAGTTGAGCGGCGTGTACCCGATCCGCGCCGCGTTGACGAAACTGTACGGTTGTTAAAGGCAGCGGAACGTCCGATGATAATCGCCGGCGGCGGCGTCCACTACTCGGAAGCCTGGGAGGCGCTCCAGGAGTTCTCCTCCATGTTCGGTATCCCAGTCAGCGAAACGTTCGCGGGAAAAGGCGCGATTCGTGAAGCATCCCCGCTGCTGCTGGGCGGGCAGGGGGTCAGTGGCACACCCGCCGCCGCCAAAATCTCGAGCCAATCAGATCTCGTCTTCGGCGTCGGATGCCGCATGATGGATTTTGCGACCGGCTCTCAATCGGCGTTCAATAACCCGCAAGTGAATTTTGTCAACATCAACGTCGGAGGACACGACGCCTACAAGCAGAGCGGCGTGCCGATCATTGCGGATGCGCGGGAGACGCTAGCCGCGCTGACTCAAGCCGCCGAAGGTGCAGGAATTCAACCAAACGCGGTATATACTCAGGAAATTGAGGACGTGAATCGGGACTGGGCAGAGAAACTTGGCGCCGCCGTGTCAGAGGAAGTCCCTGGCGAGGCAATGAGCCAAGGCAAGTTAATCCGAGTAATTAACGCGGAGGCGCAGCCGGGGGACACGATTGTCGCCGCCGCAGGAACACCACCGGGCGATTTGGCGAAGATGTGGGATGCCACACGAAATCGGAAGTGTCACATTGAATTTGGCTATTCGTGTATGGGCTATGAAATTCCCGCGGGGCTGGGAGTCCGAATGACACAGGCGGAAGGCGAAGTTTATGTGTTTATCGGTGACGGCACATATCTGATGAATCCAACGGAACTAGTGACATCAATGCAGGAAGGTTTGAAACTCACCGTAATCATATCCGAAAATCACGGTTTTCAATCCATCAGTGCCCTGCAAATGCTCCGCGCCGGACGCCGATTCGGCAATGAGTTTCGAGCACGCGATCGCGAAGTAAACCGGCTTGAGGGCGAATACATGAAGATAGACTTCGCGCAGAATGCGGCGAGTTTCGGTGCGCGCTCATGGCATGTGTCAACGCCTGACGGGGTGCGCGATGCGTTGCGGGACGCGCGCGGCGAGCGCAAAACATGCGTGATCGTGGCTGACGTCGAACCCCATCACTACCTGCCGGATTCCGGCGTCTGGTGGGACATTGCGGCGGCAGAGGTGAGCGACGATCCCGAAACGCAGGAACGACGGCGCGAGTACGAAAGGGGATTGCGTGCGCAGCGCTTCCACTATTAGTAGAAGAAAGTACTCGCACGCAAATTCGTGTGTTATTGTACACTCGTAGGGTGGGCACCGCCCACCATCCCCGTAAGGTTTACATTGCCGTCAAGCGGCAAAATGGTGAGGGATCAAACGATCGAACAGAGCAACTGAGCGAATAGCGAATGCGATAGAAATCCCAATTGCAGGAAGGAATTCCAATTCCAGACGGATTCAAGACGAACTTCCTTTGATCGCTCCTTCCAACACGGATGATCTGCTTATAACGGAACCACACCAGCATAATTCACGCCTGTCAAATAAGCCACATCGCGATTCCAGGTCGTGAGGTTATCCACACATAACTGATTCAGATGCGAGTGTCCACATGCGCGCGCAAGCGTCTGCATCAATTCGGTTGCAGCATCGAGAAAGCGGTTGAGCCGAACCGCCGCCTCGTCGACGATGAGACGCGCACGGAGACTCTCCTTCTGTGTCGCTATTCCCACCGGACAATTGTTGGTATGGCAGGCTCTCATGCCCACACACCCGATCGCCTGCATTGCCGAGTTTGCAATGGCGACCCCATCCGCACCGAGCGCGAGCGCCTTCGCAAAGTCCGCCGGACTCCTCAACCCGCCCGTTGCAATCAAGGTAACATCGCCGTTCCCGGTTTCGTCCAAATACTTCCGCGCCCGCGCGATGGCGGGCATCGTCGGCACGGAAATGTTGTCCCGGAAAATTAGCGGTGCGGCACCCGTTCCACCGCCGCGTCCATCAAGGATAATGTAATCGACCCCAACGTGGAGAGCCGCTTCGATGTCCTCCTCGATGTGCTGAGCCGACAATTTGAAGCCGATTGGGATACCGCCTGTTTCCTTACGAACCTCGTCCGCAAATCCTTTGAAATCATCCAAACTGTCCCAATCCGGGAACCGAGCGGGCGAGACTGCCGGTTGACCGGCAATCAGACCGCGCACCTCGGCAATCTTGCCCTGCACCTTTTCACCCGGAAGGTGACCGCCCGTGCCCGTTTTGGCGCCCTGTCCCCCTTTGAAATGAAAGGCTTGCACAAGATGGAGTTTATCCCACGAAAAACCGAACCGAGCTGAAGCCAACTCGTAAAAGTAGCGGCGGTTCTCTGCCTGTTCCTCCGGGAGCATCCCGCCCTCACCGGAGCATATTCCTGTGCCCGCCATCTCTGCACCACGCGCTAAGGCGGTTTTCGCCTCGGCAGACAGCGCGCCGAAACTCATGTCCGACACAAAAATCGGTATGTCAAGAGTGAGTGGCCTATTTGCCCTTCGCCCAATGACAAGCTCGGTACCAACCTCGACATCGTCCAAGTGCGGAAACGTGTGAAGCTGAGCCGTTACAAATTGTAGCGCATCCCATTGCGGAAGATTGTCCCGTGGGACTCCCATCGCGTCCACACGACCGTGATGCCCCACCTGAGACAAACCGTGGCTTGCAAGATGTCGGATATAATTGACATAAGGCTCCTCAGGCGTGCCGTGAATATCCTGATATTCCCCCTGATACTCGTCACGTTTATACGGCTGAGGGTTATTCTTCTCCCATCTGAGAATCTCCTCCTCATCGACTAGAACCCTGTCATCCTCAACCCATGCCGTGAATTTCTCCAACTGCTCTTCGTTGTGGTACTCACTGATTCCCGTGTCGTAGCGGTAATCCCAGTTGTGCACCCCGCAAATTAGATTCTGCCCATCAATGTGCCCGTCCGCAAGCAGCGCGCCGCGATGAAGGCATCTGCCGTACAATACCGACACCTCATCATCATACCTGACAACTACCAAATCCACATCACCGACCAGCGCGTGAACTGGCTGTCGATCTTCTAACTCGCTGAATCCCGCGACTTGAACTCTTTTCATTACCTCTCCTTCTACTCGGATAGATTAAGAAAACGGCGAAGGTGCTTTCTCATCTGCTCCTCTACTCAATTAGGTCTATCCCTCATTGCTTCAGGCAACTCGTCCCATGTCCGTCCTTGAAGTTCACGTCCCGCTCGTTTTTTGTGCACGCCGCCCCACTGTTTGAAGAAAAACGGCACGCCGCACGTTTTACAATTATCTCGAATTTGCAGCACCCATTCCTCCTTCATCGGCCTTGCTCCAGGCCCCGACTCGTTTCCAACAATCACCCAGTCGATTCCTCTGAGAGTCAAATCTGGAAGCGGACCAAGTAAAGGTTCAAGCGAAAGAAACTTGTAGCGTGCCCTACTCTGTCGCAGCAAATCTATCCGAAACTGATAATCGCCATTTTCGACGCTTACCCCCATCCATACATTGTCCGACCAGTCCAGTTCAGTACTTAGTGCAAGTAACCGCTCCGCGCGCTTTGTCAACACTTGAAATTGATGCCAAGTCGCCCGACGCATGACATCAAAGGCTCTTTGGATAAAGGGAACGGGCACCGCATCATGAAAAAGGTCGCTCATTGAGTTAACGAAAATTAGTTGCGGTTTTCTCCAAGAGAGTGGCTTTTCAAGCATGTGTTCATGGAGAGTGAGTTCGAATCCGTTTGCGTAGTTCCGTTGTCCCATCTCTTTAAGTCTAGACGCCAGCCGTTCTGCATAGCAGTGCTTGCAGCCCGGACCAATCTTAGTACAGCCAGTCACTGGATTCCAAGTCGTCTCTGTCCATGCGATTTAGTGATTGAATGGACAACGGTAAAATTCTAACATATTTGCCAAACCCCTGCGACCTTGCAAACATGTCCATAGCTAGGAACAAATGACAGCTACCTTGTTCCGTATACTGATAGCTAGAAGGGCGGGAGGAGCAAGTAGGCTCTATTATAAACTGTACTCTCATCAAAATGTAGAGAAAACTGAATCTGCGTGCTGCGACCAATGTGACCCCCTGAAATATTTCTGACTTCAGGACAAGAGCTGGCCAAAACAACGATTTGATTTCGCTGTTGATCCGAATGAAAACCGTAATCTAACTGATTCTGAAACCACTGTACGCGACAGTCGCCGCTTTGATTGCGTTGACACACACATCTCCCTTGGTCAAGGTAGACTCTTTTGCCTAGCCGCTTGGTCGCCGCCCCGGTCAAATTGATTATTCTCCTGTTTATTCTTACCGTTCTTCTTTTAACCCGAATAAACATGCTTGTCGCGATAGATGAAGTACTGTCCAGATTCTAATTGGGAAGAAAGCATACTCGCGCGAATCCGACAGCGGATGGGCTGCCGGGAGAGCCATAATGCCTTGCGTATTCAATTTTGGTCAAGTGGCCAATTGACCACGCGTTTATGCCTAGACACAACGCCAACCAACGCCCTCCGCTTCACTTTCCATTCCAAAATTAAAATTGCTCATGACATTGAGAGGAAACCCAATCCGTAAGAAAGTAGATTTATTTTCCGTACTGGAAGGAAAACGCCCAATTTTTTCACTTGATTCCCGATCTCATTGTGACATACTTCAGGCTGTCCATTTTTGAGAGGACGGTTTACGCCACCAGCCCTTCTAATGTCCCCTGTATCGTCTGAACCATGATAGACAGACAAAATGGGAAATCCAAGAAAAAAGATGGGATTCTTGATTCATGGACAACGCACCCGGGATCGTTAATGAGGGATTTCTAGCCTTTCAGTTTTCAGGTTGTGGAAACGGTTAATATGTCCCCCGTCATAGAGAGTGAAGCAGGTACAAAGGAATGGGAAGAATTGTCGTAAAGTTCCCCACCGATTCCCTATTGTAAACGATGTAGAGTTTGACATTGTAGGAGATTCTGTACTCGTTGACGAAGATGGGAAACCCGAATTGGGCACCTACAGAACCTATTCTGACGATGATTTGACTGCAAATTCTAACTGATGAGTGGCAAATCGCCAAAATCGGGCACACATGGGCACCCATTATAGAATGACTCCTGTACAAGCGAAACTAGAAGAAGAACGGAGGGAACTGCTTGACTTGGGTTTACGCAACAACAGGCTTATCAACTACGTGTTGCTCAAGTCACGAGGCATCAGCATTATCGGCGAAATGCCAAAACATGTGTATCGCCTTCTTGTAGAAAATGATAAGGTCATGTTCTTTCAGCCAAAGCCAGAAGAGGATAACCAGTTACAATTTGTCGAAGATGCTAAAGTGGAGGATTCGTCTCCACACACAGATAACAAACTACAGACCGACCATCCATTAAAGGAACTTCAAAAACGTTTGTTGAACACTTATTATGAAGCACGGACAGCTATTGAAGAACAGGGGGTTAACACACTCTACCTTGCGCTCGGTATGCTCCAGTGGTATGAATCGGAAGCAAGTGATATTCCACGTTACGCCCCACTCATACTGATTCCGGTGGAACTCAAGCGGAATAGTGTTCAGGCCCGTTTTCATATTCGCTACACAGGAGAAGAAATCGGAACGAATCTCTCACTTCAGGAGAAATTAAAATCTGACTTCAATGTCGAACTCCCACCGATTCCTGAAGCGGATGACCGCGAAGAGCTAAACATTCAAAGTTATTGTCAAATGGTAGAAAATGCAATTGGCTCTATACCCCGGTGGTCAGTTGATGCGGCAGCGATCGCACTCGGATCATTTTCCTTCGCAAAATTTCTGATGTACCGGGACCTAGACGTGGTAAATTGGCCCGATAGTCTCCCATCTCAACATTCCGTATTGCAGTCCATACTTGATGAAGTCGGATTTCAAGAATCTGAGAATTTTCTCCCTGATAACGCCTACATTGACCAGCACCTCAACCCCGCTGAAACCTGCCACGTTGTTGATGCAGATAGTTCGCAGGCACTTGCTATTCACGATGTGAATCAAGGACGTAATCTCCTTATTCAGGGACCACCAGGAACCGGGAAATCCCAGACCATTACTAACCTAATTGCCGAAGCCATCGCAAAGCGAAAGCACGTACTATTTGTTGCAGAAAAGATGGCGGCACTGGAAGTCGTTAAACGCAATCTGGACAAGGTCGGCCTCGGAGATACCTGCCTCGAACTACACAGCCATAAGGCGAACAAAAAAGCGGTGCTTGAGGAGTTGAAGCAAACCTATGAGCTTGAAGAACCTCAATTATCACCCACCGAGCAGGTGCTACAATCCTTGATCTCTAATCGTGATGACTTAAATGGTTATTGCGAAGCGGTCAACAAGCCAATTGGCGAAAGTGGGGTCACACCTTATCAGGCCTATGGGGAACTCTTAACAGTGAACCGTCGCCTGTCGGAGGTGCAGTTTCCGACTTTGCCTTCGCATGCATTTCCAAGGTCTGCAACCGAATTCAAGGCAGGATTAGATCGTACTGAAGACTTACAGTATCTTCTCAAGAAGATGGGCATCCCAATAAAGCACTCCTTCTGGGGCAGCAGCCGGTGCAACCCCGTTCTACCAAGTGAGGAAGTGCAAGTGCGGAAGTTTGCGGAGGAGGCGCGGCAAGCAGTCATAGGTCTGAAACACTCCTCTGGAAAACTTGCCGAACACCTCAGACTCCACCCCCCAGACACTTGTAAGCATGTCAGCAAGGTAATTGAAAGTGCTCGTTATGCGTTAGAAGGTCCCAAGTTGGAGCACATCGCCGTGAAAGCTGAGGCATGGTTCACGCGACATCGGGAGTTGGGGGCAGGTTTACGCACCGGGCAACGGTTGAACCAGTTGTATAAGGATTATGAGAATCTTTTGATTGAGTTCCATGACAATCTAATTGATGACACGTGGTTTCAAACTGTGGTTGATGTTCGCAAAGCATTAGAGGCCCTAGCGAATTCGTCTGCGCAACTAGCAAGGCACCTTAAACTTCAGCCCCCTGACAATCTTGAGGGAGTCGAAAGGGGAATTCGGGCGGCGCATTATGCGTTAGATGCCCCTGCTCTGGGAGGCATATTGGTAAATGCAACCGAATGGGCGACACAGCGTGAGGATTTGGAAGCAGGTCTACGTGCCGGGGAACAGTTGAGTCAGCTTCACAAAGAATTTGATGGTAACCTCATTCCCAAAGCGTGGCAACCTGAAACATGGAGACAAGACATCTTCGAGGTTCGCAAAGTATTAGCACAATATCGCCCCAAGTGGGGCTTCGTCCGTTCGCGCAAATACCGGCGTGCCTGCAATGAACTCAAGGGATTGTGCAGGAAAAGGCTACCCAAAACTAGACAAGAGCGGATTGATATCGTTGACGCGCTTTTTCAAGCACAACAAGAGCAACCTTATCTCAAGAAAATACAAAAACTAGGAAAGCAACTCTTTGGCAGACACTGGCAATGCGAAAACTCAAATTGGACACAACTTCAAAGTATTAAACATTATCTGTCGGAATTACATCTACTGGTCGATCGAGATGAATTACAAGAGGAACTAGTTGACTATCTCGCAGGCGGACCCAACCTGAAAACACTTAGGCGTCTTGTTTTGACCGTTGAGGAAGATCGAAAACAATATCAGACTGTAGTCCATCTATTCGAAGGTGGTGTTCAGCTACCCAAATCTCTGGAAATCCAGCATGGCGTCGTTAATACTATCCTTGAAGTGACAGCGATTGTTCATGCAATTATCGACATGCAATTGAACCTTGAGGGGATTCAAGAACTGGGAAAGCACTTTTTTGACGCGAATTGGCAGGTGGACACGTCAAACTGGACACAACTTCAAATTATGTTGCAGTATCTGTTGGTACTGCACCAATCAACAAACACTGATGACTTACCAAAAAAACTCATTGGCCATCTTGCGTCTAACCCACATTTTGACACACTTCGGTCAATATTTGGAGCCCTAAAAGCCCAACACCGTATTGTTAATGCGACTATCGAAATGAAAAAGATTGTTGATGCAATCGTTGAGGCGGAACGGGAACTTGGCAAGTTTCAAGACCTCGGGAAGCAACTCTTCGGTTCACGCTGGCAGGGTGATTCCTCAAATTGGACGCAACTTCAAAGAATCACACAGTATCTCTCTGCACTGCACCACTCGGTCAAGAAAAATGACCTGCCTGAGGAATTGGTTGACTATTTAGCATCAAACCCGAATTCGGAAAAACTTCAGATGCTCGTTGCAACAGCCGATCGACATCAAGAAAAACACCAACATGCGATTAAAACCATTATTGAGAAGATTGAACTTCAGCAGCACGCGTCGAATCAGGGAATACTGATACACCGTACCTTCGCAGAACAGGTGCAAATCCTTGAGCGTTGGGAACGTGAACCGGACAAATTCCAAGATATTGTTCTCTATAACCGTCAAGCGCAGACTTTAGCAGGTAGCGGGTTTGCTGAGATTGTGAAGGTCGCAGAACAATGGCCAAGAGCGAATGAGTTTTTATCAGATCTATTGAAACATGCGTGGTACACGCGACTGATTGAAACTGCGATGCAGGAACATTTAATCCTGGGAAATTTTGATAGCACTCTAGGTCATCAACGTACTGTCAATCGTTTTAGGGAGTTAGACCGCCGCTCATTAAAATTAAACAAGGATCAAGTCATATACCAACACCGCAAGCATCTACACCAACCCTCTAGTGGACAATTTCGTGTGCTCATGCGCGAATTCGGCAAAAGGCGGCGGCATCTGCCAATCCGTAAGCTTATGAATACAGCGGGAGACGCTATACAAAAAATCAAGCCGGTATTCATGATGAGTCCACTCTCCGTGGCGAAGTTTCTCCCCCCTAAAAAAATCCACTTCGACTGGGTGATTTTTGACGAGGCCAGCCAAGTCAAACCTGTGGACGCATTTGGGGCAATTCTTCGGGGTAAACAGACGGTTGTGGTTGGAGACATCCGTCAACTTCCGCCAACTCGTTTCTTTGAAAAGTTCGACAGAGATGATGACTTGGTAGCAGCAGAGGAGGAAGAAAACCTAGCTGCTGATCAGGAAAGCATCTTAGGGTTGTTCCGCGCTAAGTACGCACCAGAGCGCATGTTGCGTTGGCACTATCGCAGCCGTCACGAATCATTGATCGCTGTGTCGAACTTGGAATTCTACGACAATAAACTTCAACTCTTCCCCAGTCCCGACGCGGCTAAGAAACAGGTTGGACTAATCTATCAGCACCATCCTGATACCATTTACGATCGAGGAAAAAGTCGGAAAAACTTGGAAGAAGCTCGAATCGTCGCAGAAAAAGTGATGGAACACGCGCGCACTCGTCCTCATTTGACTCTCGGTGTAGCAACGTTAAGTATGGCTCAGATGCAAGCCGTTCAAGATAAACTTGAAATCCTGCGGTTGCAAGACACTTCTTGCGAAGACACGTTCTTCAACGCGCAGCCCGAGGAGCCGTTTTTCGTCAAGAATCTCGAAAACGTGCAAGGGGACGAGCGCGATGTTATTTTCATTAGTATTGGCTACGGCCGAGAGGGTAATGGTGGAGTCCCTCAGATGAACTTTGGTCCCCTCAACCAAGAGGGCGGTGAACGACGGTTGAACGTGTTAATTACGCGCGCCCGGCAACGTTGTGAAGTGTTCACCAACTTAACCGCCGATGATATCGATCTCAATCGTACCAATGCTCGTGGACTTGTAGCATTAAAACGTTACCTGAAATATGCAGCGGCTGGTGAATTTGATATTCCCATATCAACCGGCGATCTACCAGAGTCTCCGTTTGAGGAGTCAGTTGCAGTGGCTTTGCGCGAACGCGGCTATGAAGTTTACCATCAAATCGGTTCTGCCGGCTATTTTGTTGATCTCGCAATCAAAGATTCAGAATACCCAGGACGCTATCTGTTGGGGATTGAGTGTGATGGCGCTACCTATCATAGCGCACAATCGGCCCGCGACCGTGACCGTCTTCGACAGCAGGTGCTTGAGGGGTTGGGTTGGCGTATTCATCGCATTTGGAGCACCGATTGGTTTAGGAATGCCGACCGCGAACTCAGAAGAGTTGTTGAAGCGATTAAGGCCGCTGAGGCATGCCGTCCTCGCACATCTTTCCATTCACCTGAAGCCGATCCCGAACCTCATGTGGTAGACAAATCATGAACGAAACCCCTAAGGCATTCATTACGTATTCTCATAAAGACAAAGAAGCAAATAGGAAATTGAAAACGTGTCTTGCTGTAATGGTGAACGAAGGCAAGATAGTGCTGTGGGACGACAACGAAATACTCCCAGGCGACAAGTGGTACAAAGATATTTCCGAGAACCTTCCCAATTCGGATATTCTCCTCTACCTAGTCTCCGCTGAGAGTCTTGCCTCCAAAAACTGCAACAAAGAATTAACCGAGGCGTTAAATGAAGAAATACGCGTTGTTCCAATAATTCTTGAGGTTTGCGATTGGCGACATCATCAATTGAGTGGATTTGAGGTTCTGCCGGACAAAGGGGTACCCATTAATCCATGGGAACCTGATGCTAGCATTCGTTGGCAAAATGTCGTGGACGGCATCCGCAATGTGGTTGGCAAAATGCTAATTCAGACGGATTTGTTGGCCATCACGCCTGAAGAAGAGCGGCGCGCTGAATCGGCGTTCCAACAAGGAAATTTTCTCTTGATGTTGGGCGAAATAAACAGGGCAAGAGAAGCCTACTCACATGCCATTGAACTGAACTCATCTGATGCCGACGCCTATTGCAATCGCGGCATTACTTCCGGTAATAAAGGAGAGTTTGATCTAGCTATTGAAGACTATACCAAAGCGATAGAACTAAAACCCGACTTTCCAGAAGCCTATAACAATCGCGGAGAGGCTCATGGCCGCAAAGGAGAGTTTGACCTAGCTATTGCAGACTTTAGCAAGGCAATAGAACTAAAATCCGATTTTCCAGAAGCTTATTACAATCGTGGGATTGATTATAAGAACAACGGTGAATATGACCGGGCTGTTGACGACTATACCAAAGCGATAGAACTAAAACCCGACTCTCCAGAAGCCTATAACAATCGCGGAGAGGTTCATGGCAGCAAAGGCGAATTTGACCTAGCTATTGCAGACTTTAGCAGGGCGATAGAACTAAAATCCGATTTTCCAGAAGCCTATTACAATCTTGATCTGGCTCGCGTAAAAAGAAATGCGAGTTAGGCTTGGTTATTGATGCTTTAGCAGGATGATAGAACTAGAAACCCGGTTTTCCCATACTTATAATTATCGCGGTAATGGGCGGTTACATATGTGATTCTGGGAAAAGCCAAATCAGACTTTAGGGGGACCGTGAGAATGGGATAACTGTCATGGCTTGCTTGAGTGCTGGCTCCAGAGGGGTTGTGGACTTTCATCAGAAATATGGTGTGCTATTGACCGAAGACGGCCCGGCCGTGCTGATAGACGGATTAACCAAAAACAAATAGCACCGGCAGGGATATCAGTAGCATTGATGAACAACTCATATGATTAAGTCACTCAGCGAGAGCACAATTGTCAATCCATCTTCTCAATTTTTATGCTCCACCTTGATGGGTTTTCCGTGTATTGTTCGAAACGCGTACACGGATTAAAATCCACAGTTTCAGTATTGATTGCCAGTGCCCCTGATTCGGTTTGTGCTACTACATACATTTTTTACCGATTTTCAAGATCGGAAAGCCGATTTTCAAGATTGACGAGCCGAGTCTCAAAATCGTAGAACTGATTTTTAAGTTCTGAGATTCGAATTTCGTTAGCGTTGTATAGACCCCGCAGATAATCAGGTTCATTTTTATCTAAGCCGTCACACCCGATGAGGGCAATACCCCCGATGCTAGCAATCAAACCAACAACGCCTATCACACCACCGATGAACATGTAGAATAACCAATCCTTTGTTTTCATCTGACACCTTCCTTCTGAGTTTGATTTCCAAAGTGATATCCCTTTAAAATTATTCCGCCATTTTAAGAATCTCAGGATTCGAAGACAGCTGTCGTGCTACGTCGTCTCCAAGATTCCTAACAGCAGACCTTGCAGATTTGACACGAGCTCTCCTCTCTGAGCTAAACACAACGCCCTGAGCCGAAGCGTTCCCTCTCCCAGACGCCTTAATCACTGCGATTTCTATCATTTTGGGATTGTAACAGATAAGTTCAACGCTTATGGTGCGGCTTGCTTCGCTCTGATTCAGCAATCCATTTCCTTCATAGCTGCAAGTGCCGTCCATAGTCCCAAGTTGTGCAACGACAGCAAGGTTTAGCTGTTCATTGGCAATAGACTCTTGCGTCGGATAAGCGTCTATCATCTCAACAAAGGTGAAAATCCCCTGAATTGACCTAGTAAGAGTTGACACAAGGTCTTCGCCCAACTGTAAATCGCCTTCACTATCCACAAGCATTAAATTTCGCGTGTTTTCAGCGAAAAAAATGCCGACCCTCAAATCCATCCGATCCGAATTGTCGGCACACCCGGCAACAACAAACGCAGTAGTAATGAGCAATACGCCGCGGAAAAAACCAAACACGATTCTCCATCTCCTTTTGAGTTTGAATACCGGAAAAACTCCAATCACACAACCTGATTACGCCAAACTCAAAGCACTTTCGTTTGCCTGCTGCTACCGAACTCTCGCCATCCGCTGCTGGGCTTTACGAGAGTGCAAAAGAATACCATCCAGATGCAAATGTGTCGCATACCCAATTAAACTCGCCGTGTAGAATGGGAATCCGGACCGAATGAAATTCAAATTCTGGGCTGACTTCAAGTTGTCGAGATCGACCGTAGCGCCCTCGAAATAAAATGGCAGTACGAGGAATATGGCAGGCAAGAGCAGCATTGTTAGTCGCGAATGTGTCCAGCCACGGTGCTTGCCCAGAAGCGGCAGCATGGCAAACATCCCCAAGACTGCCGATTGGAGGTACTGCTTTCGGAGAATCAGTATAACGCTAAATACGAGGAAAATCCGATAAAAGATCTGCTGACTCCGGCTCTTGATGTCCACGTCTGGCCAAAGTCCCGAGAGCACCGCAATCACAAAACACGCTCCGACGCACCATGGATTGAAGGGGATGGTGGGATTTCGCTCAAGCGGCACCTGCATCGCGACCTGACCGAATAGCGAAGCGCCTAGCGAAAGTACGAAGAACAGCGTGTAGGCAATTAGTCCCCCAATGTAATGTTCACGAAACATGCTCATAATGAAAACTTAACTCTCGACGGTTTTCGCTGGGAAGAGTTTTGCATTCTCTCTATGTCGAATCTTGTCACGTTCAGTCTTCTTCTCAATCGATTTACGGAACGCCTCTTCCAAATCCACCCCCGTTTGATTCGCCAAACAGACGAGCACGAACAACACATCCGCCATCTCCTCAGCCAAGTTGACCGACTTGTCAGATTCCTTGTAGCTCTGATCGCCGTACTCACGTGCCATGACGCGCGCCAACTCGCCTACCTCCTCCATTAAGATGGCAACATTCGTCAACTCGGAAAAGTACCGGATACCGATGGTTTGAATCCATTCATCTACCAATTCCTGACAATTCTTGAGTGTATACTCCATTCCGTCCTCTATGAAACGAGAATCGTAAAATCCGCTCTGTATATACAGTCCTAGCCCGGCGAATCATATCACCGAGTCCCCAGCCTGTCAAAGGTTTTCCGACTTGACAGGCGTTGGCAGCGATAGTAAACTAACCACGCAGTTCTCAACACTCAATCCATAAGGACAGTCCATAAGGACAGTTTCATTATGCACAAGGAACTCTTCGATCAACTGGTGCAAATCTTTGCCACGCTGCGAAGTGAAAACGGATGTCCCTGGGACCGCGAACAGACTCACGAATCAATCAAGCCCGATCTCATTGAAGAAACCTACGAAGTGATCGAAGCCATTGATGCTGGTGATTCGTCGAAACTCCGGGAAGAACTCGGCGATCTCCTTTGCAATGTCATGCTGCACGCCCAAATTGCAAGCGATGAAGGAGAGTTTGACATCAACGACATCATCAAGATACTTACGGAGAAACTCATCCGCCGCCACCCCCATGTTTTCGGCGACCAAGTTGCGGACGACGCGGGTCAGGTCCTCAAGAACTGGGAACAAATTAAACGAAGTGAGTCGGGCTACGAGGATCGTGAATCCGTCCTTGACGGAGTTCCCGACCACCTACCGAGCCTACAGCGTGCACAAAAACTTCAGCGCAAAGCCGCCCGTGTCGGATTTGACTGGAACGAGGTTTCAGATGTGCTACCAAAAATCGACGAAGAGATTGCGGAGTTGAAGGCGAGTATACAGGATAGCAACCGTGAAGATATTGAATTGGAAATTGGTGACCTCCTATTTTCGATAGTCAATCTGTGTCGATTTCTAGATGTGGGGGCAGAAGAAGCGTTGCGGAAAGCAACTCGCAAGTTTGTCCGTCGTTTCAAGGCGATGGAGACGGAATTGGAACGCCGCGGTGACTCCTTCACGGATTACGATTTGGAAGGTCTTGACGAAATCTGGGATAAGGCGAAGGAGAGAGTAAAGTAGATTGCCGGCTTTCGCTCTCCTCAGATCAAAATGATAAACACAGTAAAGTGTCAGGCACAATCCTGAGCGCGACAATGCCTAGCAAAAATTTCAGCTAATTTCAATTGAAGCATTTCGGGAGAATTCACATTGCAACAATTACCCAACAACGACGAAAAATACCAGATAGTTCTTAACAATAACACTTACTATTTCTCTAACCCGGAATTTGAAGAAGACAACGAAACAAATATACTTCAGCTAACAGAGCTATTAACTTCATTGAAGAGGTCGGTGGAAGCGCACGGGTTGAAGAAGGAGCTGTTCGTCGATTTCATCCAACAGCGCGATCAGGCGTTAACGGCACTGTTAACACTTACAGGATTCTCCAGAGAAAGCCTTCGGCGCCTCATCACATTTGTGCGGATTGTTGACGACCCGGTATTGAATCACGCACTCAGACGCTTGGACTGGTCAGACAAGGCATTCGATAGGGAATGGACTGAGAAACACATAACTAAACTTAGTCAGACAAATAGGGCATTTGCTGAATGCCTTGTTACCCTATTTTTTGAAGGTGCATCGTATGATGTGCTTAAGAACACACTTCCGTTGTTTGAGTTAAAAAAACTTAGCGCCTCCAAGCTCAACTTGAACGTTAACGACCTCATCGACACGATCGTCCGGTATAAAGTCCGAGGAGCATACACAGCGGACGGCCTAAACAACCCAGAGATTATACTTGAGTCACTTCTAATCGAGCATGGATATAACTTTGAACAGCGACGATTACCCAATGTCGATCGCGACATGGACTTTATTATACCAAATAGGCATCGTCCCAAAGTTATTGTCGAATCTTCATACGTTGTTACTACCTCTAGCGCAATGGGGGACAAAGCCAAAACAGAGATTAGTGTTGCAAGTGATATTCAGAGCTATTATGAATATGCTACTTTCGTAGGTTTTGTTGATGGAATCGGCTGGCTAGCGAGACAAAAAGACTTGATACGATTAGTCTCGGCATTCGACAATGTCTTCACCTATGCTCCAAATGAACTAGATCGATTCATTGAATTCTTGAATGACATTTTTGGGAGATAACATGTTGAATTTATTCTTAGATCGGATTACCGCGGGCGATTGCCTCACAGTCCTTCATCAGATCCCGGATAATAGTGTCGGTGCTTGCTTTGCAGATCCCCCATTCAACCTTAAGAAGAAATATTCCTCGTACAATGATAGGAAGGCGATCAAGGACTACCTCTCTTGGTGCAGAGAATGGATGTCGGAATTGGTTCGAGTGACAAAACCTGAAGGTTCAATTTTTGTCCACAACATTCCGAGGTGGCTGACCTACTTTTCCGACCATCTGAACCAGATTGCCTTTTTCCGCCACTGGATTAGTTGGGATTCGATGAGTGTTCCACTTGGCAAGACTCTGCTTCCTGCTCATTACGGCATCCTTTACTACACAAAACGATCTAAAGGGTTTAAGTTCTACGACGTGCGTATTCCGCACAAAAAATGCCGGCTTTGTGACGGATATCTCAAAGATTACGGCGGAAAGAAGGCGCAGATGCATCCCTTTGGTACGCTGGCAAGCGATGTTTGGACTGACATCCACCGCATTCGTCACAACAAACGCAGAGATGAACACCCGTGTCAACTGCCGATTCACCTTCTGGAGCGAATCATCCTGATGAGCAGCGATCCCGGAGATGTTATCCTGGACCCCTTTATCGGTACCGGAACAACCGCAGTTGCAGCAAAACGGTTGGGACGCCATTACATCGGAATTGACATTGATGAAGAATATGCACAGATTGCTAGTGAGAACGTCGCAAAAGAAGAACCTTCGGTTGTTGATGGCAAATACGTATCAATTTTTCTAGATCGGATCATGTCGATTCGCGAGGTCGATTGTGTGGAGTCATTCGAGGAACATCAAAAGGAGGCTCCCATAGCTCAACCACCGTCGAACGCCGACCAACTGAGATTTTATGAAACCGCCGTTCAGTATGACAGTCCCGGTGACGAGGAGGACGAGGTTGCGGTCAGTTCATAGCAATTCTGAATGGATTTCATGGCGACAGGTCTATCAACGTCGACTCCTTTTGGGATGGTTAGCACTCGTTCTTACGGCTCTTTCAACCCCATTGGATGCAGCGTCCGACAATTTTATTACGCGCTCGGATCAAGCGATTTTCGATGCTATATACGATGCCCCGCCGCAACGTCAACCCCTAAGCACAGCCATGGAAGTGGTAACGGAATTCGGAGACCCAAAGACGATGATGGGGCTTTCAATTCTTCTCATGGCGTACGGGGGCGACAAGCCGCGAGAAACCGGCAGACTGCTGTCCTCGACTTTTGTAGCAGGCGGACTGATGGTATTTGGAATAAAGCAGACAGTACGCCGGAAAAGACCGCTGGAAGATGAACTTGGCGACCCATCCTTCCCGTCAGGGCACACCTCCATTGCCTTTTCCATGGCAACGATTCTTGGGCACCAATATCCAAGATGGCGGATTCCGTTTTATGTTGGCGCCGGTTTGGTCGGGCTATCTCGAATCTATTTGGGAAGGCACTACGCTTCCGATGTGTTGATTGGTACCGCAGTTGGCGCAATCTCGGGAACATTAGTCTGGCGTAACCGAATCACGCTGCTCAATTGGGAATTTTAATGTGGATTCGAATCCACGAAAAGGATGCTACTTGTGAATGCCGCTACATCGAACATTCGACCTGAGTCTGACCGACTACTAGTTGACATTGCGGAATATGCGGCAAATCGCGCAATTGAAAGCGATCTCGCGTACGAAACGGCTCGACATTGCTTGATGGACACCCTCGGATGCGGTTTACTCGCCCTCGGTTACCCCGAATGTACGAAACACCTTGGACCGGTTGTCCCGGGCACTACCGTTCCCAACGGCGCTCGCGTGCCCGGAACGCAGTACGTGTTGGACCCGGTCCAAGCCGCGTTTAATATCGGGTGCATGATTCGCTGGCTGGACTACAACGATACCTGGCTCGCTGCAGAATGGGGACACCCGTCCGATAACCTCGGAGGAATCCTCGCGGTGGCGGATTACTTGAGTCGCAAAAACGCTGCTATTGGACACTCTCCCCTTGTGATGCGCGATGTGTTGACCGCCATGATAAAAGCGCACGAAATTCAAGGTGTGCTTGCATTGGAAAACAGCCTAAACCGAGTTGGTTTGGATCATGTTCACTTTGTGAAAGTTGCTTCAACAGCTGTTATAACCAAAATGCTGGGCGGCGGAGTTGACGAAATCGTCAACGCACTTTCGAACGCATTCGCTGATGGCGGCAGTCTGCGGGTCTATCGCCACGCTCCGAATACCGGAACTCGAAAATCATGGGCGGCTGGCGATGCAACAAGCCGCGCTGTAAGGTTCGGGTTGATGGCAATCAAGGGAGAAATGGGATATCCCTCAGCCCTGTCAACCGACACTTGGGGATTTGAGGATGTACTGTTCAAGGGCAACGCTTTTGTCTGCAAACAACCCTATGCGTCGTACGTAATGGAGAACGTGCTTTTCAAAATCTCATTTCCTGCCGAATTCCATGCTCAGACAGCCGTGGAATGCGCCTTTAAGCTGCATAATCAGGTTCACAATCACTTGGATGAGATCGAAAAAATCACAATCACGACACATGAATCAGCAATTCGCATTATTGACAAAACCGGTCCCCTGCATAACCCGGCAGATCGAGACCACTGTATGCAGTACATGGTAGCGATAGGATTGATATTCGGGGAATTAACGGCGGAACACTATGAGGATGAAGTAGCGGCAGATCCACGTATCGACGCGCTGAGAGAAAAGATGGTCACCGTCGAAGATCCGCGGTACAGTCGAGACTATCTTGACCCCGAAAAACGATCGATAGCCAACGCGCTTCAGGTTCATTTTACAGATGGATCCGTTAGCGACCAAGTCGTCGTCGAGTATCCGATCGGTCACCGCCGGCGCCGTGCAGAAGGCATTCCGCTGCTCGAAGAAAAGTTTGCCAAGAATCTGTCATCCCGCTTTCCGGCAAGACAAGTAAAAGCGATCAAGGAACTTTGTAACGACCAGAAGCGGCTGGGAGCAACCCCTGTCAACGAATTCATGGAGTTGTTGGTCATCTAATTTACTTGAAGGAGATTACGACCATGGAATACTTTGAACTTCTGTCGGGTCATACGATGCCTGCTTTGGGATTGGGCACGTGGGATCTGCGTAACAAACAGTGCAAAACCGTGGTTAAACAAGCCGTTGAAATGGGTTACACCCATATTGACACGGCATGGATGTACGCGAATCAGCGCGAGATTGGCGAAGCCCTGCAAGAGATTGGGGCAGAACGGGATAAACTTTTCATGACTTCAAAGATTTGGCACACGCACATGGAACGCGATAGCGTGCTTTCCCAATTCGATGAGTGCCTGAATCAGCTCCAGATGGATTACGTGGACCTTCTACTCATCCACTCGCCAAACCACAACGTGCCGTTTGAAGAAACCCTCGGCGCCTTCAATGAGATTTTTGATGCGGGCAAAGCCAAGAGTATCGGAATCAGCAACTTCAATAGTGACCAAGTGGATGATGCGCGGAGCGTCTCTGCGGTACCTATCAGCGCAAACCAAGTGGAATATAACGTTCACCACAACCGAGAGGAACTGTTGCAGCATTGTACGAAATATCGAATCCACGTCACCGCACATCGCCCCTTGGCGAAAGGGGAAATCGGAGACGAGCGCCTTCTGAACGAAATCGCAAAGGGGCACGGAAAGACCGCGGCACAAGTCGCCATGCGGTGGCTTCTACAGAAGGGAATCAGCGTCATCCCGAAGTCCGGTTCCATAGAACACTTGGAAGAAAACCTTGACCTGTTCGATTGGCAATTAAGCCCCGCGGAAATGAAACAAATCGATGAAATTGGGGAGTAAGCGACTGAATAAGGGGCAATCGATTGAGCGAATGCGATAGAGCATCCATGGAAATCTCCAGCATACCAGCTTTTTTGCTTTTAATTATCTATAGTGAAAAAGCCGATACCCCACACACCAAACTTGGTAGACGGAGTATCTTGCTCCGCTTCGGAGAGGCCTGATCCACGCCGCTAATGGACTGTCACTTTAGAAAAATGGCAAAACAGGCTTTTTGAAGAAGCAACGTATTATGTGGGAATTTAAGGAGGAAGTGGCTTCCTTGCTACCATCAATTGGCGGGTATTCCGCGAAATTTCATATGAGAATTTTAATTACCGGACATGAGGGCTTCGTTGGTCGAAACCTCAAGGAGGGGCTTGAAAACAATCATAAGATACTCACCCTTGAAAAGAGTGAGTCATTCGACGATTGGAAAGATAAAATGCGTGTTGTTGTATCTGAACCAGTTGATGTCATTGTTCACGCGGGCGCGATAGCCAATACCCAGTACCAACATACCGATATTTTCTTGTGGAACGCTCAAGCGACGAAGTACCTGTTCGAGACGGCCATCCTAAAATCGAGTTCTCCCTATTTCATATTCTTCTCGACATTTATGGTCGCAGAGGCGGAGAAGGATTCACATCAGGTCAGTTATTACACCTGGTCAAAATTATTCGCCGAACACTATATCAAGAACAATGCATGGGACGCCCGCAATTGGTGTATCTTGAGGCCCAGCGTGATGTGGGGCGACGAATCTGGATGTATCGGTAATCGATCAATTCCGTACCGGCTAGCCAGCCGCGAGTTGGAACATCTGTTCTCCGATTGGGGGCGAGATTATGTGCATATCACCGATGTGGTTGAAGCGGTTCGGACCTGTATCAAAACTCAGCCTAAAGGGATTTTTGATTTGGCGACGGGAATCCTGACAACAAACAAAGAACTTGCCTCGTTAGTGAAATGGAAAGATTATCGTGTAGTGGATAACACCGCCGATGTTGAACATAAATACCCCATACACCACATTTCTCCACAGCGAAACATGATACCGGGATGGAACCCTATCGTCAAAATCGAGGAAGAATTACCTAGGTTATGCCAAAGTTTCTAGGCTCGACCTACTACAAATGGCAAATTCAGGCGGATAGTTGGTTTGCTTATGTACTATTACGTTCTCAACAATAGAACTATTCTCGTCGAGATATGCAACTGTCTGTCGTTGAGGATACACCACTTACACCGTCCGGCGCCGCACCGTAAAACTCCGCAAGCGTACTCTCCAACGTCGTCCCCGCCGGCACATACGCGAGTATCAACCCATCAATGACCTTGTTAGGATCCGGCACCACACCCGTAAACCGCTCAGCCGTGACTCCTTTGGAAAGCAACAGATAGAACGTATCCCGCTTTAGCCCCTGCGTTGTGTAGAAATTCCCCTGTCCCTTCGAGATTACGAGTTCGGAATCTAACAACACATTTGCAAACGAGGGTGTGGCTTGATATAGGTTCGTCCCTACGGTTTTGGATCCGGAAGAGCACAACGAAACTTCCCCACTGATCGCCGCATTCCGAAGATCTTGGAACTGCGGAAAATTGATAATCTCCTCTAAATCCGTCAGAGTAACGTCATTGCTCGCCGGAGTCGCTTTACCGACAATAGCTATCTGATGGCCAAGTTCAAGAAGTAATTGAATCAGCCACAGGTCGAACACCGCTTCTCCATCGTTGTCAATGAGCCAGACTATGCGTTTGGGGCTGCCCTCAATCACGGCTGACTGAAACTGTTCAAAACAGTTTATCGCGAGCGGAGCATGAACGGCTTCCCGCAAAACACGGACGAAATAATCAGGTTGCTCCGCAAGTCTGGCAATGACCCTGGCACTGCTGTAGTCTATGATGTTTGCCGCGATAACGAGTTTCAATCGTTCCATCCAGCCGCACGTGGGAATTTGGTCGAGCAAGTTTAATGCGCTCTGTCTAGCTTTCAGTTTTTCTTTGCGGTACGGGTCCGGGTTGCCGGTGGCGAGTGAGACAACTTCAAAAATAACTCCCCATATTTCTTCGGGCGTCAATTCATCTGTGACATGTGTACCATTCGCTTTCCGTATTTCCAGTAGGTCGTCGACCGCCTTTGACGCGACACGCCGCAGGCTGGGATTGCTGGTTGCGCGGGGGATGAGTTCGTCGTTGGAATGGGATCGAACGTGTAGGCGTAAGTTTTCCCAGTCGGGTTTCCCACGCATTTCACCGAACGTGTAGGCCCCCGGAATGTGCCCCGACACCACGACTTCAGCGAGAGCATTTAAAGTGTTCTCTGTCAGATCCGATTCCGTGTCCGGTGGAAACATGGGTAAGCCCAAATCTGCGCAGCTAGGTACTCCCAATTCCCGGTGGTTAATTGACATGCCGGCAGGAACTACGGTTACCGCCGCCTTCACGTATTCAAGGTGCACTGCCCTTCCGACCTTTACTCGATCAAATTGACAGTGCTCCACTTCACTTAACGCTCCCAGCCCGTCGATAGGTGACCCAATCTCATCGGACAACGCATTAGATTCGAAGACCGTGTCCACCGCCTTTACGCCCTTCAAGGCAACGAGATCGCCAACCGCGGTACGACCGGACAGTTCGACATTCTCCAAACGACAGTAGTTCCCAATCTTGACCCCCTCGCCGAGATGGATCCGTCCCAGAATATAGCAGCCATGCCCAACTTCAATGCCGTCGTTTGTCAACGTAATCTGAGCAGAAGGGTCAACCCGTGCTCCCTTTTGAGCCAGCTTAGCCCTGGCTTTTGCAAACAGATTTTCTTCGCCCGCGAGAAGATTCGACCACCGGTTGATACCGGAGATTGCCCTCTCCGGATAGATATAGGCATGTGTCTTCAGCCCATCCTCATAGCAGTATCGAATGAGATCGACATGGTGAAGTTCGGACTTGCTGCCATGCGGTTGCAGCCGGTTCATCCTGTCAATCGCCGCGCTGCTGCGAATTAGAGTAATGCCTGTATTGGTGAATCCTTCCCCGCAATTCAACCTTCGCGACATCTCGCTTTTTTCCTCATCCGTCATCTCGATCCACTCTTTCGTTCCGACAAATTTGCCGTCTTGGTCGAAGAATAACCCTCCCTTATCGACAACAGTTTCAGGTGTTTTGCCGCAGAGTGTGGCATCCGCTCCGCTGACGAAATGAGAAACGAGTGTCTGCAGAAAAATGGATCCATCGAGAAACGGCTCATCTCCAAACGCGACACCAATCCATTCTGCGTCACACGCCTGAACAGCCGGAATTGCCGCTTGTAAAGCGCCTCCGGTACCGTTCTGTTCAGGCTGCACACAGAGGATTACATTTGGGCCGCAAAGCCGATTGACTGTGGCCATGTCAAGAGCTGATGAAGGGATGATTCCATCACATGTACTTTGGGTGGTCATCAGACGCTCTGCCATCTTGGGGTTAATGACTATGACATGGGGGCGAGTGCCTGGGAGATAGCTGCGAGACACTTGCAACGTATTGTGCTCACCGAACCATACATCTAGAGTCTTGTTCAGTCGCCCTGACGGATCAATTCGAGTGCCGTGCCCACCCGCCAGAATTACCCATTGCGGATCTAGCCATTGCGCAAGACTGTGTTCGCTGGTTCGATTCGAAATTGTGTGCAGAAACTGCTCGATTAGTCTTTCTGCCTCACCCTTGTTCGAAATGCCGATAGCAGTTGACAGATCACTTCCGAGAGTTTCTTCAACTGCGCGACGAAGGGTTGTAAGGTTGTTATTCATGCTTTTTGAACGACCCGCTTAACGCATTTCAATTCTTAAAGATTTCGAACTGCCGGGATTCCGAGATCACAGAGGGGTCAGTGAGTAGGTCGGAATGTGTGCTTTCTCACTCACTTGTGTCTCTAGTTTTCGCGGTTATAAAAAAATGGATTCTGTGTATCACCGCGCGGCGAAGGAATCCGATGGATTCATTATAGCCAAACAGTGTAGCATCGGCAACCGAAATTCGATAAACCCCTTGTAATGGATGTGACAGAATGATACAATGACCGAGAATGGGATTCCCCGGCATTAAATCGATGTGAATTGTGGGGATTCTGACTTTTCAACTTCAGGTGAGTCCGCCATCCGTAGAGGGCAACACACTCAGAACCATCCTAACGACGTTTGTAGCCTACTCTGAGGACGACGACCATATCTTATTCTATGCGATGCGCTTGCCGGCAATCGGAGACGAAAGGAGAGAAAACCAAACCGCATTCGTTTTTCACATCTCCTCCTTCATTCCCGTCGTAATCCGTAATAATATTCATGCCAATTTCATAAACCTCTCGCCGATTTACTTCAGGAGAGTGGCTTCATACGGATAGATATAAGGAGTCAAATCTGTCAATGGCAAAAACGCAAAGGATTGGATGTCGCATTAAGCTACTACGGTGGATATGTAAAAGCGATTGGCTGTTAGGTGATGAATCTGTTTATCTTTTAACGAATATTCTCTATTTGAGAAGTCTTCTTCTCTTATGAAATAACGTCAATGCGAGACTTGAAATTGCCTTGGGAAACAATTGCGATTTCATAACACATTTTCATACCTCCTCTTAAATGGCTTTAATGTCTGAACACCTCAAAATCCAGTAATAGCAACGGTTCCAGTCCCTATTCTGCATCATCCGAAAGCCCCAATTTGGTATGACAAGTATGAAAGGTATCAAATTTTCCGAGGTCGTTAATTGACAATTTTCAAGGTGTTCCAAGGGTATTGAAAAAGATTCCTAAGAACCCAGGGTGCTATCCTCCTTCGCGCCTGTCAGCGATGCGATTCCTTGAAGACATCCAGAATACCCATTGGCTGGCAACCAAGAGGTGGCGATTTGAGCAATGCCGACAAAACGAACGTTCTCTTTATTCTGAGCGATGACCAGGGACCATGGGCGGCGGGTTGCTGCGGCAACCCTGAGATACGTACTCCCAACATCGACAAACTAGCCAAAACAGGCGTTCGGTTCAGCAACTTCTTCGTCGCGACTCCAGTATGCTCGGCGAGTCGTGCGACGTTGTTGACGGGGCGCATTCCATCCCAACACGGCGTCCACGATTGGATTCGGGGTGGGAATGTCGGTCCTGACGCTATCCGCTACTTGGACGGAGAGGTGGGATACACGGACATTATGGCGCGGCACGGTTGGACTTGTGGATTGTCCGGCAAGTGGCATCTAGGCGACAGCCAGATACCGCAACATGGATTCTCGGATTGGTACGCCCATCAAAGGGGCGGCGGTTCTTATCACGACGCGCCCGTGGTGAAAAATGGTCAACTCTTGAACGAGCCGAGATACCTTACGGATGCCATCACCGACGAAGGTCTTGAGATACTGGAGAGATACGCCGACCAAGGACATCCGTTCTACTTGAGCGTCCACTACACCGCCCCGCACGATCCATGGGTGAATGAACATCCCCAATCCATTGTAGATTCTTATGACGACTGCCCCTTCGAGACCTGTCCACAGGAGCAGCGTCATCCATGGGTTGGAGTAGATACCAACATCTCTACGGATGATGCGCTTGGCAATCGAGAAGCTTTGAAGGGCTACTTTGCTGCGGTGACCGCAATGGATCAAAACATCGGTCGGATCCTCGACAGACTCGAGGAACTTGAACTGCGTGACAATACACTCGTGGTGTTCCTGAGCGATAACGGATTTTCGTGCGGGCATCACGGGTTCTGGGGAAAAGGCAACGGGACAATGCCGCGCAACATGTACGAGAACTCAATTAAGGTTCCTGCTATCTTCAGCCAGCCCGGACGCATCCCCCTAGGAATCGCTTACGACTCGATGATTAGCGCCTACGACTTCATGCCCACACTAATCGAATACCTGGATTTGCCCGTACCGGAAGGACGCAATCTACCCGGTACTAGTTTTTTATCTGCGCTAGAAGGCAGACCTTTTTATGATCCGGAACAGGTAGTAATCTACGATGAATATGGCCCCGTGCGCATGGTTCGTACGCAGGAGTGGAAATTCACGTACCGGCATAGCCACGGCCCTCACGAACTTTATCATCTTGTAACCGACCCCGGCGAACGAGAGAATTTGGCAGAAGACAGGGCACACACCGACCGAATTGAAGAACTGCGTGAAATGCTGAATGACTGGTTTGCGCGGTACGTTGACCCTCGGAGGGATGGTTTGAGCCAAGACGGAATGTCGAGGGGACAGACAAACTATTTTCCGTATACACGTCCCGCCGGATTTCCAATGTCGTCTTGATAGTGGACAACTACCGAGAGAGGTCTATGGGAGAGCGCTTAAAGGACAAAGTTGCAATAGTCACCGGTGCCGGGTCGATTGGCCCGGGCTGGGGTAATGGAAAAGCTACTGCCGTGCTCTTCGCACGCGAAGGCGCAAAAGTGTTTGCCGTCGACATTAATCTAACCGCGGTTGAAGAAACGAAGGCAACCATCGATGCGGAAGGCGGTGCATGCGTCATCCGTGCGACGGACGTTTCCAAGGCTTCCGATGTTGAGGGAATGGTGGAAAATTGCCTTGGCACCTACGGTCGCATGGACATTCTTCATAACAACGTCGGGATTGTGGAGGTCGGAGGTTGCGTCGAGGCAAGCGAGCAAAGTTGGGATCGCGTCAACGATGTTAATCTAAAAAGTGTGTTCCTGACGTGCAAATATGTGCTGCCCCACATGGAAGCACAGGGTGGAGGCGTCATCGTCAATATTTCGTCCATTGCCTCTATACGTTGGCTGGGTGTACCCTATGTTTCATATAGCGCAACCAAGGGAGGCATAAATCAGATAACCAAGAGCATTGCCATACAGTACGCGAAAAAGAACATCCGCGCCAATGCTATTCTCCCCGGTTTCATGAACACGCCGATGGTAGTCGAAGGGCTTGCTGATGCGTATGCCGATGGCGATGTCGAGAAGATGATTGAAATTCGTGACAACCTTTGCCCTACCGGAAAAATGGGCGATGCTTGGGATGTGGCGTATGCCGCACTGTTTCTGGCGTCTGATGAAGCCAAATTTATCACGGGCACTGAACTTGTTGTCGATGGCGGATTGACCTGCACGTGCGTCTAGGCTAATTAACTGCGATCGTATCATACGAGTTTGACTTGCGGCTTAATGTTGGATAAGTCCCAAAATAAAATTATTCGAGAATAAGAGTGAGATTATCCTTATGAAGAAGGTTCTAATCACGGGAATGAGCGGCTTGGTGGGTGGTGTGCTGCGCGATCATTTGCAGAGTAGATTCGAGTTGAGCGCATTGAATCGTCGTAACGTACCGGGAGTGACGTGTCACACTGCCGACATTGGTAATTTGGACGCGATTCAGTCTGCGTTCGAAGGTATTGACGCCGTGGTTCACATGGCTGCATTCGCGAGGTCGGGTGCGACGTGGGAGGTAATTCTCAACGACAACATCGTCGGCACATACAATGTGTTCGAAGCCTCTCGCCGCGCGGGTGTCAAGCGAATCGTATTCGCTAGCAGCGGAATGGTCATGGCGGGTTGGGAAAGCGTAATGCCGTACAAAGCCCTATCCGAGGGTTGCTACGAAGAAGCACCGGAAACCTGGGAAAAGCTGACGCACAAGACTGCTGTCTGGCCCAGAGATTTGTACGGTTGCAGCAAGGTCTTTGGCGAAGTGCTCGGGCGGCACTACGCGGATACGACCAATCTATCCATCCTCTGTTTGCGCATGGGTGGTGTCGTTCAGGAAGACAAGCCGACTCAGCCCCGCCAGTTCGCGGTCTACTGTAGTAAGGCCGACATTGCTCGTATCGTCGAGTGCTGTCTTGATGCGCCTGCTGACCTCAAGTATGACATCTTCTACGCACTGTCGAATAACCTCTGGGGTTTCCGCGACCTTGAGCACGCTCGCGAAGTCATCGGCTACGTACCCGTGGGCGCTGCGGAAGACTACCGAGAATAGCCGATATAGCGTCGCAAATGCTTTCAAGTTTGCGTCTTGCTGAAACGCCCCCTATTCTAAACGAACAACGTATGAATCAACCTCCCAAATCCTTGTCACAGGAGAATTTCATGAACACCATTCTGTTTGGATTGTTTGTTATCTCAATCGTTGTTTCACCGACATTTGCGGACGATTGGCCTCAGTGGCGAGGCGTCAACCGAGACGGCGTATGGCATGAAACCGGCATCATTGAGAAATTCGATGCCCTTGGAGTCAGCGTTAATTGGCGTGTGCCCATGTCAAGCGGCTATAGTGGCCCGACGGTCGCGGATGGCCGCGTATTCGTGACTGATCGTGTTACCGTTCCCAAGCAGATTGAGCGGGTACACTGTTTCAATGCAGAATCGGGCGAAAAGATTTGGTCTATCTCTTACGATTGTGAATACAGGAATGTCGGTTATATCGCTGGACCGCGAGCTTCCGTTACTGTACACGATGGACTTGCTTATGCGCTGGGAACAATGGGGCATCTACACTGCTTAAATGCGGATAACGGCGATTTGCGCTGGAAAAGGGACCTCAACGCCGAATACAACATTCAAATGCCTGTTTGGGGCATCGCTAGCTCGCCGTTGGTTGAAGACAACCTTCTGATTGTCCAGATCGGCGGATCGCCTGGCGCCTGTATCGTTGCGTTTGATCGCAAAACCGGCGAAGAAAGATGGAAAGCGCTGGATGATCGCGCCTCTTATGCCGCACCCATTGTGATCGAACAAGCCGGCAAACGTGTACTCGTTTGCTGGACAGGTGATAATGTGGTTGGTCTTGATCCACAAAGCGGAGAGTCATACTGGACACATCCGTTCCCTCCGAAGGGTGTCATCCTCGCCGTAGCAACTCCGGTGCTTTACAAAGACCGTCTGTTTATGGCTGGCTTTTTTGAGGGGTCGCTGATGCTCAAAGTTGATTCTGCGCGTTTAGCGGTTGAAGAGGTGTGGTGGCGGAGAGGCGCCGATGAAAAGAATACGGATGGCATCCAGCCTATCATTTCGACTCCAGTTATAATCGATGATTACATCTACGGCGTTGATAGTTATGGGGAACTGCGCTGTCTGGACGCTAGCACCGGTGATCGCATCTGGGAGGATTTGTCAGCGGTTCCAAAGGCACGCTGGAGCACAATTCATTTTGTTCAGAACGGGGAAAGAGTCTGGATGTTCAACGAGCGTGGAGAGTTGCTCATCACGAACTTGTCGCCTGACGGGTTAAACATCATCAGTCGAGCGCAGCTGATTGAACCTACCAGGGATCAACTTAACCAGCGCGGCGGTGTATGCTGGACACACCCGGCATTTGCTGCCAAGCATGTATTTGTGCGGAATGATAGGGAGCTAGTTTGCGCTAGTTTAGCAAAGTAGCGCTGTTTTAGAACAGAGTAGCAACCCTTAATCAGTCGGGGAGTTTGCGACTCGATTCACGTGTCTTTAAAACGTCCTGTTTTCCGCCATGCGTACGGATTTGGCAATCCAAATCATTCGGCACTTCTCAGCTTCTCCGATATGCCGCGTAGTGCCGTAACGTGAAACTCAGACATTTTGCCTTTTTAAAATCAGTTGCTGCCTTCTTTAGGAGAAGGTTCCAACAAAAACATGGGTTGTGCGCGAATTTCACGATGCCGACCATCAAGATAAACACCAATTGATTGTACATCGGCGCCAATTTAGTCAATTACGCACCCAAATTGCGTCTCTCAAGTAACACTTTCGGAAAGCCAGTCATAGAGCGAAAAATGAACTTGTACCGCTGATGGATTGTGATCGCAAACTAACAGTTTGCGGTACAAAAGTGTTGCTTGCTGAATGAATCATTCCGACAGGAATGATGGGACGCTACCAAGAATCATCATCGTGTCTATCGAAGCCGCCGCCTCGTCCACCCCCGCCCTGTCGCCGGGGACGAGCCTCATCCACTCTCAAAGCCCTTCCCATAAATTCTTGTCCATCAAGCCCAGAAATTGCGGCCCTGGCTTCTGATGCGTCTGGCATTTCGACGAATCCAAAACCTCTGGATCTACCACTGTAACTATCCATGATAACTTTCGCGGATTCGACCCGACCGTGCTGTTCAAAAACTTCACGCAGGTCCTCGTCCGTCGCATCAAATGATAAATTGCCGACGTAAATATTCATGGAAGTCTCCTCTTGTAGTTACCTCTGTGTGAAAAAGCTGATTTGGACTTTAGTCCCGCGCGAGTGTTTAACGCTCAAAGGCCTGGCTCATGCGTTTTTGTCTGTGATACGTCTCCGCTGAACCAAGTATCAGGTTTGACTTCAAATTTTACGTTAGCATCGTGCAAAACTAGATGTGTTCACTTAGATAGCCAAATCTGGAGAACATACAACGTGCTCATCATAGTATTGAGTGCCCGTATTTGCACTTCATGCTATAATTCTAATTATAGACGACCCTGGTGCTGATGTCAACGGGAATCGCTGGAATGTTTTGCGTTTGACTTTGGTTCAGCAGAGCCGGTATAATTCGACCCAAAAAGGGAATCAGTCTTAACATGAACTTCATACGGAAACTACCGCGAGTCCGACTCTTGGTGACAGACGCCGACGGTGTGCTAACGAACGGCCAACTCTACTATTCGGACCGAGGAGAAGAGATTAAAGCATTCAACGTCCAGGACGGAGAAGGACTAAAGCAGATAAAACAGCATGGAATTAGGACCGCGATTATTTCGGGAAGAAGCAGCGAATCACTCCGCAGGCGAGCAGATGAATTGGCTATTGATGACGTTCATATGGGTGTAAACGACAAACCCGCGGTATTAAAAGAGATTCTTGAAACGCACGTTATTTCGGCGGAAGAAACGCTGTACATTGGTGATGATGTAGGAGATCTTGGTGCCCTCTTGAGTGTTGGACTCCGCGTTGCCGTCGCCGATGCACACGACCAAGTCAAGCGTCGTGCTGATTACGTGACAACAAAATCCGGTGGCACCGGGGCTGTTAGGGAAATATGCGATTTAATTATATCAGAAAAGGAAGCACCATCCGAAGGAATAGTATTGAAGGGAAGAATCGTTGAGGTCAGGGACATCAAGATAGGAGGCGGACACCCGCTGGTGCTGTTTGCAGGGCCTTGCGTCATCGAGAGTCGCGACCACGCGCTTCAAATGGCAGAAGCCGTTAACACGATCTCCGAGAAATTGGACACGCGTTTTATATTTAAGTCCTCTTATGACAAGGCGAACCGTTCTTCACTCGATTCCTACCGTGGGCCCGGGTATGAGCAGGGGCTTCGGACTTTAGAGGAAGTTCAAAGAGAAATCGGCGTACCGGTGTTGTCGGATGTCCACTGTGTGCATGAAGTCGATCCTGCGGCATCAATCCTTGACGTTCTGCAGATTCCCGCATTTCTATGTCGGCAAACAGACTTGTTGGTTTCGGCTGGCAAAACCGGAAAACCAGTTAAAGTCAAGAAAGGACAATTCATGGCGCCATGGGACATGACGAACGTCATTGAGAAGATAGTGTCCACAGGTAATGAGCAAATCCTGCTGACCGAACGGGGAAGTTCGTTCGGCTATAATAATCTCGTGGTCGACATGACATCTCTCCCAATATTGAGGGAAACAGGTTTTCCTGTGGTCTTTGACGCTACCCACAGCGTTCAACAACCGGGGGGTTTGGGAAAATACTCAGGGGGACGGAGGGAATTTGTAGGACATCTCGCAAGGGCGGCGGCGGCGACGGGAATTGATGCATTATTCATGGAGGTACACAATCGTCCTGATGAAGCGTTGTGTGACGGGCCGAACATGGTTAACCTGGAGCAGTTGGAATCGATACTTGGAACGGTCGTTCAGATAGATAGAGTAGTAAAACACATCATGTGAATTCCCGCTACGCCAATCCCAATCAGGGGCATATTAGGGGCGCCGACTTTGAATTCCTTTGGTTATGGCACAGTCCTCTATCCCGCCTCGCGGCAGCCCGATGTGGTCCCAATCGACGGTTTTTTATATGATCGCTTGCGGAACAACGAAGAATCCATCAGCTCAGAAAATCATGGTGCCGTTAATCACTCAGTCGTATGCTATCCATCATTGGACCGCAAGTGTTAATTTAAGGCAGTTAGCCACATCCCCGCCAGCCTTATACCGCCTAACATAGCGCTCCGCCGGAGCGCAGGACGGTAACAAAGCCGTTACATGTCTTCAACACTTCAACTGTTCTCTCTACATCATACTCCGAGAATGCGGTCCACTGTATGAAGCGCTTCCCTTACGCAATCCGGAATACCCGAACCACGGTATGCGCTACCGGTAAGAAACAGCCCCGGGATTGTCTCGGCAAGTGCCTCGATCCTAGCGACGCGATCCAGATGTCCAACATCATACTGCGGGCGACCTCGCGGCCAACGATGGATTCGCTGAACAATCGGCTCGGCGGTAATTCCCAAAATATCGCCGATTTCACCACGTACCAACCGCACCAAATCACCATCAGCTAAGGATATTATGTCTTCCTGACCGGGACCGCCAATAAAAACTCGTATCAACACGCCATCTTCGGGTGCACGATGCTGTAGCTTGGAAGATGACCAAGTACATCCTGAGATGAATCTGCCTTCCGATTTGGGAACAAGGAAACCGAAACCGTTCAACTCATGTTGGTTTGCAATCTCCGCCTCTCGATACCCCAACGACACAGTGCCTGTAGATACGTAGCGAATTGTTCCAAGCATCTCTCCGAGTTGAGACGAAAGAGGGTTTACCAATTCGGCTGCCACATCGGCTGGCACCGCCAACACTAACACATCTGTAAGAAACATCTCCCGGGACAGTGTAACTTCAAACCCGCTGCTTCGACGCCGCACTTTGGTCACAGGACTCCCTTCGCGTATGCGGCCTCTCAGATTTTTTGCCAGTGCGTCTACCATCTCGCCTAGTCCAAATTTTAGGCTTTTGAACATCGCTGGCGGTCGACCTTGTGGAGATGGTTGCTTCCTTCTTTGCGCCCGCATGGCTCGAATCAAACTACCGTACTCTTGCTCCATTGCAGCAAATCGGGGAAAAGTCGCCAGTAGGCTCAACCGTTCCGGGTCGGCTTGGTGAATCGCCGCAAGCAGTGGTCCCCCGATTTTATTGACAGTTTCTTGCCCGAACCGACGACGAATGAAATCTGCGAGGCTCTCGTCCCCGATTTCATTGCGGGGGGGGATAATCAGGTCCATCCCCATTCGGAGTTTTCCCCGGATAGAGAACATGGGAGATCGGATGAATGAGGTGAGTCGGGTCGGAAGAAGTGTAAAATCGTTAGGAAAGGGTACGAGATTCCCTTTCTGAAGTAGGAAGGTGTGTCGCCGGTCATCGTTTGTAGAAATGAGTCGGTCTCCCAAACCAAGATCGTGGCAGAGTTGCACGCCCCACGGTTTTTGGGTCAACATTAAGTCCGGCCCGCCTTCAATGACGAAATCCCCGACTCTTTCTGTCGTGATTTTCCCGCCGAGACGGGGGCCGCTTTCGACGAGCGTATATTGAATTTCCTTCCCGCGCTCCCTGGATTTTTCCTGCAGATAAAACGCGGTCGCCAATCCCGAAATCCCACCACCGATGATTGTTACATGAAGCATGAAAAACCTCGTGAAAACACACTGGCGAGTCCGGAGCTTAATCAGCCGACAGGCACTATCTGGAGTGAAAAGCGTAATCTGTTTTCAGCGATCAGTTGTTTTTCTAATCGCCGATCACCTCAACCAATCCCTATGCCTCAACTTGCCAATAGTCGGGATCATAGGCGGGCAATTCGCAGCGCAGTGGCTTGTCCTCACGAAATCCAAAGACGTACCCAGCCTGCATCAATTGATGAATTTGCGACGTGCCCTCATAGATTGTCGCACTCTTGCTGTTTCGGAGGTGTCGCTCGACTCTGCACTCATCAGAATAGCCGTACGCTCCGTGAATCTGTACGGCGTCATTGGCGGTAGCATTCGCGGATTCTGTGCAATACCATTTTGCCATGCTTGATTCGCGGGTATTGCGCAAACCAAGGTTTTTCAAGTACGCCACCTTGCGTACCAGCAATTCACCCAAGTCGATGCGCTGCTGCATTGAAGCAATCATTTGCTGAACGATTTGGTGTTTGGCAATTGGCTTTCCAAAGGTTCTGCGACTACGTGCGTATCGAACACTCTCCTGCAAGCATGCCTTCATCAAACCGACGGCTCCGGCAGCGACGGCATAACGACCGTTATCTAATGCGCTCATGGCAATCTTAAAACCCTCTCCCTCTTCCCCCAATCGATGGTTTTCAGGCACGGCTACGTTTTCCATCTTGATCCATCCGGTATCGCTAGCCCGTACTCCCATCTTTCCCGCGATGGTCCCCGTGGTCACCCCGTCCCAGTTGCGTTCTAGAATGAAGGCGGTAATTCCGCGGGTTCCTTGGCTAGGGTCGGTCTTTGCAAAAACGAGCATACGGTCGGCGACGTTTGCGAGGGTAATCCAGGTTTTTTTGCCTGTCAAGATATAGTGGCTGCCCTGTCTATGTGCACGGCTATTCATTCCGGAAACATCCGAACCACATTCAGCTTCTGTTAAACCGAAACAACCGATGTTTTTGCCGCTAGCCAACGAAGGCAAGAAACACTCCTTCTGTGCCTCGGTACCCCATTGAAAAATCGGTAATGCATGTAAACCCAAGTGAACAGCAAGTGTTTCCCGCACGGAGGAATCTGCCCATTCCAATCCTTCCGATACCACGGCAAGCGTGCCGTAATCCATACCTGCGCCGCCATATCGTACCGGCAGACACATTCCTAAGAAACCGTGTTCGGCTAACTTTGGTATTAGATGACGCGGAAATTCGGCTCTTCTATCATGTTCTATGATAATCGGCACGACTTCATCGCGAGAGAAATCATAAACCTGCTTTTGAATGATCCTATGTTTTTCGGATAGTTCGAAATCCATGGGCTGGAATTGTCAGGAAAAGAGATTGCGTGGCAGGTAAGAGGTCATCGGGATAGTCCAATTAGCGTATGTTTGCAGCTTGCTCTAGAATTTCGCTGTTGTCATCAGGTATGCCCAAAATGCCGAATCGTCATTTTCTTTGAATCTCGTTTGCATCAATTTGTCCGGAATGAATAGCGAGACGCCAAGCTGAAAACAGAGGACCTCATGGTAATGATAGAGGGCGGTTATATCGACCTCTTGACCGTAGCTTCCGCCGTCAACCATCCCATTAGCAAGCATAAACTGATGTACATCCGCGCCAACCGTCAGTTTCTTGTGCGGCACAACTCGGAATTTCACCATAAAATCGTGCAGGCCTCGGGCCTCTGTCTGAACTGGAATATTCACGAAGTAATCCATAAACCCGTAAAATTTGTGGCTCGCGGCGAACAGCGTGTCGAAGGCTCTGTAGGTTTGATCCGTGGGTTCTCCGCCAGACAAGTAATCGTATCCGAGCACGACACGAGGTTCATTGTCCACATCGAAAGTATGGCCGATCTCGCCCGCCAACATAAATGTGGATACACGCTGACGTTCTCCAGTTGATGCATTATAACGTGTGCCGAACTGCACAGCGGCTTCTACATCATAATCAATTGCGCCGAACTTTCCCGTGTCGTATGTTCCGATTGTAACCCGCTTAAGATCTGCTCCCTTATTCTCGGCCTCTCGTCGATTCAATTCGCCTAGGATGTAGAGGTCAACACGGTAAGACTCCTTAGGTCGGTGAGAGGCGTATAATCCGCCAAAGTAAAAGCCTGTGTCAGTCGGATTTTGATAGTCTGTACGCTGGACTATTTTCGTCCCGAAGATATCCAAGCTGAACATGCCGTTTGGTGCATATCGCAACAGTGTGCCATCAAAGGCTCGTCCAACATTACTCCAATCAAATTCACCAATCAACCGTTCCTCTGCATACGACAGTTGCATTCGTCCCATCTTGAGCGTTAACTTTTGAGAAAGAAAATCCTCTACTTGCAGATAGGCTTGATGAAGGTCAACGTTGCGAAGGTTCGCGATAGTACCGTGCTCAATCCCAAAAACTCGCGAATCTTGCAATTGCATAAATGTTGAGATTTTCTCTGCTGGCTGAAACTCCGCGTTGAGACGTATCCGTAGCAGCGTACTCCGGATTGCAGGCGAATCACTATTGAAATCGGTGGCGTCAAATTCTCCTCTTGACCGAAATTGACCGGACAACTCAATCCCATCCTTCGAAGACTCTATTGGACGAGGAGAAAATATCGATACAAATAGTATTACGAATAAAAGCCGCGGCATTGTGCGAATCCTTTGAATTACGGACTAGGTCCGTCATGAATTTGTGTTTAATGGGAATCAGACGTATATCTTCGGTCGAGAGTATAACTGCGTCACCTCTTGAATATGGTTGGACCGATCTGCCTCAAACCACTGATGGTGCGGTAACAGGCGCCATTATAATTGTCTGCTACAATGATTGCAACAGATTCTCAGAAGTCCGAACGAATGATTTCATCACCTGACCGATTCAGGCCATTGATAAACTTGAGGCATTTGGAACGTCACACGACCCATGAAACGATTTCTTGAGCCATTGCAATCGGATCACTTTGAATCCTGATAGGTAACCAGTAACTGTCTTGAAGAGGCGTAACAAATACGGTGATACACAGATGAATATGCTATGACTAATCGGGTAACAGTAGAAGGGCACTTCTCTCACACCTAAACCTGTGTAGAAATTTAATTCGAGCCGATATGCCTTCTCGCTGCGATCCAAAACAGAATAATAGATGCCACAAAATAGACGCATACCATCCACGACCACAGCGAGAAACCCGTCATGAACGCGTTTTGATACCACCCAACAATGGACAACAGGACACTCACGGGACTCAGGGAGTTTAGCAGGCTTAGGAGAGTATCATCAAAGGGAAGCGCCCACAGTGAAATAAGCGGGAGGAAGGTAATTAGCAGAATCGTTGCGAAGCTGCGCGCCCTGGCTTGAACAGGATTCGACGAAAGCGCAAAACATATTCCAATTATCGAAAAAAGCGATATGCTCGCGACGTACACCAACAAGCAAGCGAATATCTGATTAACGGTCAGACCGCCGCTGTGCATCGAAAACCAAAATAGCGGGGTGACGAGCCAGATTGACCAAAGAGCGGCAATAATCGACGCCACGAGTTTTGCAGCCAATTGCGTCGGGATACCAATCGGGCTAATTCTGAGAAGGTCGATATTGGCGTTCAGATTTTCGATCTGTGCCGCTTCTATTGCTTGCAGCGGTACAACCAGACACAGTAACATTATGAAAAGGGCTATCACCAGTATAGAGTAAATTTCGTAGCCAACATCGATCTGCCCGCCTCTTTGTGTAAAGGCAAATAACTCGAATGCGGCAATCAGCAGAATCAGAGAAAGCAGACCTATTATGATGGTTTGAATTCGTCTGAACTTTCGCTGGCCTGCATAGAAACGCAACTCTTTCGCTATCAGTGCAATCATGTTCCGCCTACAGCGCGATCTTCCTCGACCGCTTGGATTTATGACTTGTGCCAATTCCAGTGGCGTGAAAACTTCAATCGCCGACTACTCCGTGTATCTACTTTGCAACTCCAACGGCTTTACGTACTCTCTCGATAATCGGCATGGCAACGGCGCGCGCTTCCTCTGCGCCTTTCAACAGAATCCTGTCAATTTCAGCCCGATCCGCCAGTAACTCGTTGTACTTTTCTCGAGCACTTCCAAAAGTCGAGTCAAGAAGTTCAAATAACTCGCCTTTTATCTCCCCATACGCCAGACCACCGTTTATATACCGTTGACGTGTTGATTCAACGGCGTCCGGTGCAGCAAAATGCCGAAAAATTGCAAACACATTGCATGACTCAGGGTTCTTCGGATCTTCCGGTCGCTTGGAATCTGTAACGATTCGCATCACTCGTTTACGCAATTCTTTCGGCGGAGCGAAAACGGGAAGCGTGTTGTCGTAGCTTGCACTCATTTTGCGCCCATCGGTCCCCGGAATTGTCATGACCTCTTCTTTGATTGATGCCTCGGGAAACACCAAGATGTCCCCGTAATTCTTGTTAAATGCCATAGCAATATCCCGGGTCATTTCTAGATGCTGCTTCTGATCCAATCCGACCGGGACAACATGGCTCCCGTAAAGCAAAATGTCCGCAGCCATTAGCACGGGATAGCTGAATAGTCCCATATTGATCTGCTTATCGGGATCTCGCCCAGCCTGAAGGTTTTCATCTACGACGGCTTTGTATGCGTGCGCGCGATTGAGAATGCCTTTAGCGGCAAAACAGTCCAGAATCCATGTCAATTCAAACACTTCAATGATGTCTGACTGGCGATAAAACATCACCTTTTCGGGATTTAAGCCCAAGGCTATCCATGCAGCCGCGACCTCATAGGTCAGCTGAATCAACCGGTCTCGATCTTTCACCGTGGTCAGCGCGTGGTAATCAGCCAAGAAATAGAGTGCTTGATGATCCCGAGCCAATTCCAGTGCAGGTTTAATCATGCCAAGGTAATTGCCGATGTGTGGTGGCCCCGTGGGCTTAATACCCGTTAAGGCTACACGATTCATTTTGTCCTCCTTGCCGCATATTCCTAAGTATTGCTCCATAAACATTAAGCTCAGTGGCAACAAAAAAGCCGCTGGTATGAAGTTTACCTGCGGCTTTTTGAGGCTTCAGCGACCTATATATTCCAGTCTCAATCCTCCAGTCGCACCTCCACCCCGCTACCGTAATGCCAAGGCCAAGTGTTAAATCTAACTTTGTTCACGGTACAACCAAGATCCGACATGAGAGTTTGAGAACCTTCTGAATGTGAGGATGACACTAAATTAATTATACTTTGTGGGAAGCTAGATGTCAACCTATTTTAATGGGCATCCAGACCCAAGACAGTTTTTGCTTTACCACACCCAAATTATGTGCTAGTATAGAGTTACATTCTATGCGGCAAGAGGGCGAAGATGCTCAGCCAAGCTCAAATTGAAAAGTTTCGTTTAAACGGATTTTTGCTCGGTAAAAGAGTCTTAGACAGCGATGAAGTTCGTGTGTTTCAAGAAGAGATTGCGCGAGTCATTAAAGATCAAGACGCGCCTGTCCCACAGCCTGTGAGAATTGTCAATCTCTCTCGTGAAGAGAAGTCTCCTGTCTGGCAAATAGTCAATATTTGGCAGGCGAGTGAGCCTTTTCGCAGATTGGTCTACAGTCCCAAAATAGTTGAAGAGATTGCGCAATTGACAGGAGCAAACGAACTACGTGTTTGGCACGATCAAATCCAGTACAAACCTGCCGCGGTAGGCGGACTCAACTCATGGCACCAAGACTCTCCATATTGGCCAATCTTAAGCCCGAAGACAAGCCAAGTTACGGCATGGGTTGCCTTGGATGATGTAGACGAATCAAATGGCTGCATGCGTATGGTTGCGCAATCATACAAATGGGGAAATCAAATTGAGTTTCTGCATACGGTCAAGCAGTTAGATGACATGCCTTCCAGATTCGAAGACCGAGATATTGAGGTTAAGTTGTGTCCTGTGCGAAAAGGCCATGTCCACTATCACCATTCCTTAACTTGGCACGCTTCCCACGCCAACATGAGCGGAAATCCGCGCCGTGCGATTGGGATTCATTATATGACCAACGAAACACGATTTGATGCTAATGGTGACCATCCCATGAAGCCTTTTGTCACTGTCCAAGATGGTGACAAATTGACGGGACCAGTTTTCCCTCTCGTTATGAACAATGGGTGCCGCGTCAATCCGTAGCCCCCGGCTAAAGCCAAATGAATCCATGATTAGCGTAACTTGACCAATTTATAGCAAGTTTTATCGTCGGTTTCACGTTGTGACGTATAATTCGTGAAATGGCGAAGTGAAAGAGGCAGTAACAAGACAAGGGATTGTATGCGAAGACATTATTGGACCACGGGTGTCGTGCTGATAGTATTATCCTGCAATTTCATGGCAGGGTGCATAGTCCGCCAAGGCACCATTGAAATAGTCGGTGAACCAGAAGAAGAGGTGGCAGTGGTTGAGACAAGACAAGGGAGATTCGTTATTGAATTTCGCCCTGATTCTGCTCCGGTGGCTGTCGAAAATTTCAGAAACTTGGTTAGGAAGCGGTTTTATGATGGTCTTACTTTTCATCGTAGGGAGAACACAGAAGGTTTGAGCATTATTCAAGGAGGTGATCCAAACGGAGATGGTACGGGTGGCCCCGGTTATACCATAAATGATGAGTATACCAACCCCAACCAACGTCCCCATATTAGAGGAACAGTTGCGATGGCACGAACAGGCGCACCGAATTCCGCGGGAAGCCAGTTCTACATCTGTCTAAAACCACAGTCATTTCTCGACGGCCGGTACACAACATTCGGACAAGTGATTAAAGGCATGAATGTCGTTGACCAACTTAGAGTCGGCGACGTTATGAAGACCGTAAAATTGGAGGCGAGATCAGAATATGTCGAATCTGAATAGCAAACACGCGAGCGGTACTATCTACCTTTCTGTCATTTGTGTCATTGTGTTAATAGCTCCTATATTCTTGACTGGCTGCACACAGGAGCGGAAAGAAGCGCCTAAACCCAGAGCGCGCACAACTAGAGTTCAATCAGCGCCACAAGAAAAACCGCAGCAGGCTGATGTCCGAAATCTCACGGCTCTTCTCGAGACCGACAAGGGAGATATCGAGATAGAGTTTTATGCTGACGATGCCCCCCAAACAGCTAAAAACTTCGCTAAGAACGTGCGGTTGAAATTCTACGATGGTCAATCCTTTCATCGTGTCGAGGCGGGTCAACTCATCCAAGCAGGTTCCGCACGGCTAAATGAAACCATGCCGTTGGAGACGAGCAACCAGCAGTACAAAAGGGGCGCGGTTGCAATGGCAGGAGACGGTGAAGAATCCCATGCTTCCGAGTTTTATATCTGTCTTGACACTCTTGTGACTGACGATCCTCACACAGTTTTTGGGAGAGTTGTCAGCGGAATTGACGTACTGGACAAAATTGAGCAGAATGACAAGATTCTGTCTGCTACGCTCCGTCCAAAAGAGTAGGTAGCGGTAGCAATATCTTAAAATTGCGCGATTGGGAGGAATTACCTTCAACTGAGATTCTCGGCATTGCGTCCGACATACGAGGGACCAATGTACCAAGAATGGCTGTTCTTCAAATTGACTGGCCGAGAACTCGGAGTTTTAGTGTTTTCTGCCAATAACGAGAAACGTTACGACGTAACCAAACCGGGAACTGTGCAATTGGAATAGGGACAATAGACTCAGCAACAATAATTAACGAGAAATTTCACCGAACTCATTCAAGATCGGTAACAAAGTTTGGTAGTGCGCGCGCAAGTCAAGAGCGGGTCTGAAAAAACATTGCATAGCCAAATCATCGTACAAGGAGGCATTAGTGGCATTAACAGTAATTCGAACTGCGCGGCCAAGCCCTCAGTGGCAGGAATCATACGTTAGCATCAAAAAGGGAGAGCGACTCGTCATTGATACAGAGGGGGCATGGTCGCCCGACTTGGGGAACCGTATCGGGTGGTGCGGGGGAGAGGGAGTTGCAAACACCCCTGGCGGAGAGGACTATCTCTTTCCCGGGGCAAATATTGGCGCCCTCCTCGCCAAAATTGACGAAGTTATTTTTGCGGTGGGCTCACGATATGATAATCCGGCTCCCGCCGATGGGGTAATCTTCCTCGCAATGAATGAGAGTCCGGTAAATAACAACCAAGCTGGGTCATTGATGACGCAAATCATCGTTTTTGAAGATGATTGAGTGCTGATGAAATGCCCAAACTTCTCTTCAGGGAAATGTCCTGCCGCAACCTGAATTGCGAAGCAAGTCTAAGATGCGAGTCACCGCCGATTCTTTGTTCATCGTACTCAAGTTGCACCTCTAGTCCCGGGCATAACTGTCAAAACTGTGAAAGCCATGGCAGAAAAAGAGTCCGTTCAGAGTGACGAATCACAATTACCACCAGTCAATCTTACGACGCTAATTTCCGAGTTTGCACTGGCGGCGTCTGCCCATTTGGGACAATTGCGGACTTCTGAGACAGATGAAACACCAATCGACCTAGGCATGGCGAGGCGCATGATTGATACGATTGAACTGCTTAAGGAGAAAACGCAAGGTAATCTCTCCGCTTCCGAAGCAGAATTTCTAGAGGGCACGCTCTATAATCTTAGAATGATTTATGTCCGTGCGGCGCAAAATCCCCAGCCGACTAAGCAACCGGGCACATCCCAAAAGAAAACTCACGCTACACCACCAAACTCCTCGCATGGCGAAAATCATTGATAGTCGCCAAATTTGCCTCCGAATTCATCCGATTCGTCTCTCCCACACATACCTCGGGCACGCAACAATTTCCCTCTAACTAGGAAGCGATTCCGCGGTTTCTGTGATCGGGGTTTGAATCTCGGATTCCACTTGCATAAGTATTTTATGTGACATTAGGTATGCGGAAATCCCGATAAGCACATGCCCTATTGCCGTTCCTACGAATATGCCCTTCAATCCACCTAACCTAGATCCCAAATATGCCAAGGGCAGAACAAACGCAAAGAGATGAAGTAGTATGACAAGTGAATCCTGAAACGGCTTGTTTAAGGCATTGAAAGTCGAATTTACCTGCCACGAGATTCCAAGGAATCCGTAACTGACAGGAAGAATCATGAGGAAAAGCACCGCAGCTTTAATCACTGCAGGATCGTCATTGAAAACGCGTGAGATGACATCGGCAAACGAGAATAGAATCACGAACACGGCAATTCCCCACCCCAAAGAAAACCTCAAGCCGAACCGAAGTGCCGCCCGAATTCGATCGTAGTTTCTCGCGCCGTAGTTTTGACCGACAAACGGTGAAATCGCAATCGATAAAGCGGCAACACCAATTAGCGCCAGCGATTCGACGCGACTACCGACTCCGAAAGCAGCAACAGCTTCTTCCCCAAATTGGACAACCATTCTCGTCAAGACCGCCATTGAAAGCGGCTCAAGTATATTTGTGCCCGCTGCAGGCAGGCTGATGCGAAGAATCTGCTTCCACGATTCAAGGCTGCGCTTAACCGCGAATAGAGGGAACCCAATCATTCTCTCGCGTTTGCCTAGAATCCAGATTGTCGCCGCAAATGTCAGGCTCCAGGAAATCACGCTAGCTAGTGCCGCCCCGCGAAGCTCTAGCCGGGGAAACGGACCGATGCCAAATATAAGAAACGGATCCAACACGATGTTCACTAGTCCGGAGGTCGCCATAATTACGGCAGGGGATTTGGTATCTCCTGTCGCGCGGATAGCGCCGATACTTACGATTGGAATGCCGAGTAATCCTACGCCCAGAAACCACGGAATCATGTAATCGGCTATGAGATTAAGCGTTTCGTCGTCAGCTCCCATTGGTGAGAAAATGGGTCGCAAACTGATCAGCCCAACCATGGCGAAAAGCGTAACGATAAGAACCGAGAGAGCGACGACGTCGGTCGTAAGCCTTCGAACTCTATCGTGCTGTCCTTCTCCAATGGCGCGGGAAATGGTCGACGATGCCCCGACGCTGAATCCCATCGCAACACTCATCACGATATAAGTAACCGGAAATGTGAAATCCATTGCGGCTAACGGTTTCGCGCCTAATTGCCCAACGTAGAATGTATCAACAATATTAAAAAGGAATATCGTTACAAGACCGAACCCCATAGGTATGGCAAGCGAGATAAGGGTTTTGCCCTCCGATCCGTTGAGAAGCCGCGCTCTCTTCAATTCTTGTTGAATTCTATCCGAGTCCATACGTCTTCCAACGGTTGGTTACCAGGTCTTTGGTCTCCTGCGACATCTCAATTTCATCGGGCCATTCGCGTTGGTAGCCTTCCTCTCGCCACTTCGTCGTTGCGTCAATGCCCATTTTGGATCCCGCGCCGATGAGTGGAGCCGCATGATCCAACACATCAACAGGTCCTTCCACAATGGTCACATCCCGCTTTGCATCGACATTACTTCCAACGTAAAAGAAGACCTCCTCTACATTTTGCACATCAACATGCTTATCAACCACAATAACCGTCTTACTGAACATGAGTTGTCCAAGACCCCAGATGCTGTGCATAATCTTTTTTCCGTGGAATGGGTAGCGCTTATCAATCGAAATTAGGCAAAAATTGTGAAACACACCGAAAAGCGGGAGATTCATATCTACGACTTCCGGTAGTTGTGTCCGAATCAAGGGCAGAAAAATACGCTCGGTAGCCTTTCCCATATAGCAATCTTCCATCGGCGGCTTGCCAACGATAATCGTTTGATAGATAGGGTTCTTCCGGTGAGTGACGGCAGTGAGGTGAAATACCGGATATTCATCCGCAAGCGAATAGAAGCCCGTATGATCGCCGAAAGGGCCTTCAATACAGGTTTCATTAGGCTCAATGTACCCTTCAAGAACAATATCGGCGTCTGCAGGCACACTCATGTCGATAGTTTTACACTGAACCATCGGCACATTCGATTTTCGCAGAAAACCCGCAAATAGAAGTTCATCAATTCCTGTTGGCAATGGAGCAGTTCCAATATATGACATCACGGGATCACCGCCGATGGCAACTGAAACGGGCATGCGCTCGCCCGCTTCGTGGTATTCACGATAATGCGCGGCGCCATCGTGATGAATCTGCCAGTGCATTGCGAGAGTTCGGTCGTCAAGCCTTTGTAAACGGTATGTTCCCACGTTGCGCTGCCCCGTCTTCAGACTGTGCGTGAAAACCTGCGGAAGCGTAATGTATTTGTCTGCGTCAAGGGGCCAACATTTGATAATTGGCAAGGCAGCTAGCGACACTTGGTCGTCCGTGAACACGACCTCCTGACATGCGCCGCGTTTAACGGTCTTGGGCGGAAAGTTGGTCAACTTGGCTAGAACGCCAAGGATTTTCACCTTATCAAGAAGTGACTCAGGCGCGCTAAGCTTAATCATGCCTTCAATTTCGTCGGCGACTTCGTCTAGTGTCTCTACGCCGAGCGCCATCGCCGTCCGCCGGTAAGATCCGAAAGCGTTTATTAGGAGTGGCATTTCGCTCCCTTCCACATTCTCGAACAACAGCGCCGGTCCTTCTGTTTTACTCACCCTGTCGGTAATCTCCGCGATCTCAAGGTCGGGCGACACCTTGGCCTTTATTCGTTTCAACTCACCAGCTCTCTCTAAATCTTTGACAAAATCTCTTAGGTTTGAATATGCCATTTCGTATTTGCCCTCGCAGTATGGTTTAGGAGATAACGTACAGACTTTCAGCTTGAATTTGAACCGATACGAATAGATCCTGTATCTTCCGGCTGGTGCCGCTATTCGTAACGCGCAGCCGAAGATAATTCGTGAAGATGGTATTCCATGTCAGAAACGAATCCACTGATACTAAGAAGGAGAGACACCGTATGCTGCCACCATTTCAATGTAACAGCAGTTCACCGCAAACGTTCAAACATGATATGTTACGGAATCCGAAAAGTCAACCACCATGTAGAACGTTCCTTCATCCGGCGGCTAAGCTTCCGGCAAACGAGTTGACGATGCAACGATTGTGTGCTATCATAAATTGAGTGCATACATAAATTCATCCCACCGTTTGCATATTCCCATATTTTCACAGTGCGTCACTCAAGATTAAACAGAATACATGAATGTAAAAACCCACTTCAAGAACACGCTTCTAGCGGGTATTCTAACCCTTGTTCCGCTAGGCGTGACGTATTTCGTTTTACGCTTTCTATTTATCACACTTGATGGATGGCTAGCGCCGGTTGTCTCACGAATCTTGAGCGAAAAGTATGTCACCGGCATGGGATTATTGGCAACAATCCTACTTGTCTATCTTACGGGAGTGATTGTTTCCAATTTCGTAGGTAGGAAGCTGATCGGTCTCGGCGAGAAAGTCCTTAACCGTATCCCGCTGGTGCGTGATGTTTATGCGCCCGTACGACAGCTCGTGCAGATGGTGTTGGGCCCAGACCAGTCAAACAAATTTAAGCGTGTTGTTGCTATTGAGTCACCAAATCGGAGCATGCGGGTTATCGGATTTGTTACCGGTCAGATAAACGAGGAGGGTAATCCTGCTCCCCTTACTTCGGTTTTTGTTCCGACGAGTCCAAATCCCACGACTGGGATGTTACTTTTCTGCAATTCGGATATCTTGCTTGAAACGAACCTGAAACCTGAAACTGCGATGAAAATGCTGGTCTCGGGCGGGGTCGTTACCCCTGATAACTTTACCATTTACCAGATGTTTCACGATAGCCAAGGAGAATCGGAGGAAAAATCCGATCCATAACCATCGCAGATGGTATACCGATGGAGCCAATCTTACCATGCGTGTGAAGTTTTGTGGTATGCTTATCTCAGTTGTTGTCCTCTTCCTGACGCTAAGTCATTGGAATCATGGTCGCGCTAATCCGATAAGGATTGGATTAGTCTATGACACAGGAGGACGTGGTGATTTATCTTTTTGTGACGCCTCCTATGCCGGTGCGACAAAAGCCGCCAGCCAATGGAAAGTTGAGCTTAAAGAGATTACTCCCGGTCAAAGTACCGACATTGAGCGCGTGTTAAGACAGCTTGCGCGACTGAGGTACAATCTCATTATTGGAGTAGGTTTCCTGTTCCAAGATCCAATGACCCGAGTGGCGCCGGACTTTCCTAACGTCAATTTTGCAATCGTTGATGCTGAATCGAAGGGTTCTAACATTGTGTCGTTGATTTTTAAGGCTCAAGAGGGAACCTACCTCGTCGGTGCAATCGCTGCGCTGAAGACAAAGACGAACAAGATTGGCTTCGTCGGAGGAATGAATGTTCCGCTCTTGCACAGCTTTGAGGCCGGCTACCGTGCAGGGGCGAATGTGATACACCCTGAGATTGAAGTCTTGGTCGATTACGCCGGTGTGACGCCGCAAGCGTTCAGCGATCCTGCCAGAGGAAAAGAACTTGCACTCGCTCAATACAACAAGGGAGCTGACGTGATTCTCGCGGCGGCAGGCGCGACCAGTTTGGGAATACTGGAAGCAGCCAAAGAAATGAATAAGTTCATTATTTGGGTGGACGCTAACGGAAATCATCTCGCCCCAGGACTCGTTCTGACAAGCATGATTAAGGGCGTTGAGCTTTCCGTCTACCAAACCATTCAGAGCGTCGTAGAGGACAGTTTTACGGGTGGAACAAAGATTTATGGACTTAAGGAAGGCGGTATTCAATACATCGTTGATGAAGACAACCGTAGTCTCCTGTCCGAAGATTTGCTGAGACGAGTTGACAATCTCCAATCCAAGATTATCGCCGGCGAGATAGTCGTCCCTTCAGAAAGAAAATAAGCCAAGACCTATCTGCAAAGCTACGAACTCTATACTATCCCTTCCGGAACCGCCTACCCCCCGCGCTAAAGGACTTTCTTCGATGAACTCCACCCCACTGATTTCTATGTGCGGCATCACGAAACGGTTTGGAACCACCGTAGCGAATGACCGGGCAGACTTTTCTTTGCAATGCGGACAAATTCACGCAATTGTCGGCGAAAATGGGGCGGGCAAATCGACGCTGATGAAAATTCTTTACGGTCTCCACCAGCCAAACGCGGGCACAATACTCTTTCGTAACGATCCTGTCCGAATTGAGAATCCTCGAACCGCGATTCGACTAGGGATAGGCATGGTGCAGCAACATTTCACACTTATTCCCGCTCTTACTGTGCTTGAAAACATCTCTCTGGGAAAAGAACCACGTAGACATAAAATCCTCTCTAACCATGTTCAAGCTCGTCGCACGATAACTTCGATTGCTCAACAACTTGGGTTCAACCTAGACCTTGACACCACGGTTGAGTACCTTCCGATCGCCATCCAGCAGTACAGCGAAATAGTCAAAACCCTCTACCATGGTGCCGACATTCTAATCCTTGATGAACCGACGGCTGTCCTCGCCCCGCAAGAGGTGTCCCGATTATTCGATTGCATTCGGGGCTTGAAGAATGAAGGCAAGAGCGTTGTCTTGATTACCCATAAACTTCAAGAAGTGATGGAGATTGCAGATTCCATCACAGTCATGCGCCGCGGACAATCAATTGCTTCGTTCTCCAAGTCCCAAACCGACCTTGTTCAATTGTCGGAATTGATGATTGGCGAACAGATGCCGTCAACTGCACCAAGAGAAAGCCCTACAGTAGAAGGAAAAAAGAACGGTACCACACCTCGAGTGGCCCAAAGTGAAGAGCCGATGACTCATCCAATCGCTCCGGTTCTGCGCTTAAACGATGTCACGCTCCGTGCAGAAAACGACCGCCATCTGCTCAATCGAGTAACACTTGAAGTATTCGGCGGGGAAATCGTAGGAATCGCCGGAGTTGAAGGTAACGGACAGAACGAACTCGTTGAGGTCCTGACTGGGTTACGCAACATTGACGGTGGCGAAGTAACGCTGAGTGGAAAATTAATTTCAAACACATCCGTAAAAGAGATTCGCGGGTTACGCTTGGCACACCTTGCAGCGGATCGTCACCGCCACGGTGTCAACCTAATGGGCACAATAGACGAAAACTTAGTAATCGGACGGCACAATCAACCGCCCTTTTCACACCACGGTCTGCTTCAACCGACTGCGATTCGACATTTCGCTAAAAAAGTAATTCAGAAATATGAAATCCTCGCTCGAGGAATAGATTCTCAAATTCATACTCTTTCCGGTGGAAATCAGCAGAAAATCGTCGTTGCTCGAGAACTGGAAAGCAATCCGGTGTTCATTATCGCAGCCCATCCAACACGAGGGTTGGACCTAAAGGCAGCCGGATTCGTGCATGAACAATTGATTCAGGCCCGCAACCGCGGGAATAGCGTGCTTCTGATTTCCCCGGATCTAGCGGAACTCTTGAGCCTGAGCAATCGAATAGCAGTAATGTTTAATGGTCAAATCGTCAATGTCGTTAAGGCGTCGCAGACTCATGAAACGGAACTTGGCGCGTTAATGCTAGGCACAGATACGCGTGATGCCCAGAACAATTGATATTCCTCAATTTATCGTGATCGCCAATGTTCAGGCAATGCGGTTGGTCGGTGTCAGATCATGAACATGTATGTCCAAAAGTTGTGCAATCTACGCAGATAAATTGGCGGAGAGTCATAGGGAATCCCTAGGTTTACTCTCTTCTCATTTTGGAAGGGTTTTGGCATGACGCTTGCTCTTATTTCCGAAGACAAACCGACTAGGGTATATTTCGGCTACGCACCGACTTGAATTCGGGACCGTATCGCCACTTTAGATTTGATGACGGTATCCGGGACCATCGATTGATTGACGATATCATGGCATCGTCCTGACTAAACGAGGTGGCTAATAGTTCGCGCTGCTGCCAACCGCAGTGGGAATATCTGATTAAGGAGGAAACTCATGTTAAATATGCTTCCTAGTGTAGGCGTCTTGGCTGTCATCTGCGTCATGACTCAATTTTCGCTGGCCTTTCTAGATCGAGCGGTTGCGGCGGATGGTTCAGATAAAATCTATCAACTTGAAGAAACTATTGTAACCGCCGAACGGATGGAGCATTCACTTCTAGAATCCACGGCTGCTGTGTCTGTGCGTACAGACGCCGAGATGGAATATTTCCCACTAAAGAATCTCGCAGATGCACTAGAAACTTTGCCCGGGATTGCGTTTTTGAACCGGGATGGATTGGGAAGAGATCCTCTGGCAACGCTTCGCGGCTTTTACGGCGGAGGTGAAGCGGAATATTTGCTTGTCATGATAGATGGAAAACCAATCAACGAACTTGAGAAAGGATTGATGAATTGGAATGCCATTCCACTGTCGAGTATTAAGTCAATTGAATTTCTGCGCGGAGGCGCGTCGTCACTGTACGGTGATTCGGCAATTGGCGGCATCGTGAAGGTTGTCACCTCGGGCACACACAAACCCTTGACCCAAATCTCGGTAACGGGTGGAAACTTTGGGTTGATTGGCACTCAAGTAAGAAGCAGCGGTGCCTGGAATGGACGCGAGTATATGGTTTTCGGATCAGGGGAGCGGAACACCGGCTTCCGGAAACATTCGTACCGCGCGACAGAAAACGTTGGAGGCTCTTTCACGCTGCTTCAAACGCCCACTAGCTCACTTTCTGTTTCAACAACACACCACTTCCAACAATTCGATGAGCCTGGTCCGTTGACTGGCACCGAATTGGACATCTCCCGTTCCCAATCTACGCCGTTCTATAAGTTTGACCATACGGCTGACCGTACGCATCGCGCAGCGATAGCCGGAAATCATATTCTTCATGGTAAGGTGAATTTCTCCGGCTCGGTTTCCGGTGAGATTCGTGAAGCTGACGCAGTCAGGACACTTCAACTGAGTCCCGAATTTGTCGATACAAAGAATCGTCTACTTACGGCTTCACGCCTTACAAGTTCACTGCAACTAACGTTCGACCAACTTGGCCTTCATTTTGATAATCGTCTCAGTCTTGGCATTGACGGAGGATTGCACTCGCTCTCGTCCGAATATTACCAGTTTCTCCTTGGTGGAATAGCGGACTATAGTAGCGTGGATTCCGTTACCCGGGGAAACTTGGACGAACAGGGTGATAGCACTCGACACTCTGCCGCAGGATTCCTTCAGTACGAACTTTTGCCGATTCAAAGACTGCGTGTCATTTTGGGAGTACGCGCCGATGTGGTTCGTGACCAGTTTATGCCGAAACCACCTAGCGACGGGGAGAGGCAATCCACAACTCACTCGGAACTCAGTCCAAAAGCGGGAGCGAATTTCCGTTATCTAAATACAGAGAGGCATGTCGGCAATCTGTTTGCCAACGTTTCTCGATCATTCAAAACACCAACACTGGATCAGCTCTATGACCAGCGTTCTATCATCTTTCAAATTCCGCCTAATCCCCCGTTCAAAGTCTTGCTTTCTAGCGGTGACCTGAATCCGCAGTTTGGAACATCAATTGAGGTGGGAAGCTATCATCGCGCGATACTTTCCCCGAACCTTCTGTACGGCGAATTTTCACTCGCAGCGTATACGATGGACATGAAGGACGAGTTGGATTTTGATCTTCAGCAACTCAAGTACGTAAATATAGGAAGGAGCCGCCATCAAGGGATCGAAACTGGGCTCAGGATTACGATAAAGTCAAATCTGAATTTTTTCCTCAACTACACCCACCAGTCCGCCAAATCTCGAATTGGCGAGTATGCAGGCAAATTCTTGAAAGCAATCCCACGCGATGTGATATTCGGCGGCATCAGTACTGCCCATAAATCCGGCGTCGGAGGGAGCATTACCATTAAATCGACAAACCGCATTTTTCTTGATGATGCCAATACGATGAGGTTGCCTAACTATACCATTGTGAATTCTCGGTTAAAGTACAAATTTGGTCTAGTTTCCGCTACATTTGACGTAATCAATATCTTCAATCAATCTTACAGTACAACGGGTTACCCCGATGCCTCGGGAAGTGGTCAATTCTACTTTTACCCAGCCGCTGGGCGACACATGCTCCTCAGCCTGAACCTTCAGCGGTAGAAGGAATCCCTCTAATTCAAGAGGTCTACGACACTGGCGTAAAGTAGATGATTCACTTTTCGATTTCCCTCACCCTTGTTCTCGCCTGAAATGAATGGTGTCATCCGCTGAAAAGGCGATTTCGGTATTGAGTTAACTCTCATCAGGCTATCGTACTATCAACCCTCTCCTAGCTTATAACAGTAATCCTCGGCAAACCCCACTGTTCCATCTTCCATTCGATCATTTGACAAGAGTTTCAATGATGTTGCCTTCCTGAACCACTTTTAACTCTGATCGACATTTTAGATTGTGGGTTGGATCCGTCCAGAACTACAATCGATGTTTCCATTGTGTCGCCCCGTATGATAAAATATCCATGTGTGCATCCTATTAAAATCCATGGAATTTCAGCCATGGTTGCCGCACTCAAACTGAAAAGGGAATGTCGTGAACCACAGTCTGAACCCAAGAGATTTAGTCTTAATACCAGGATTGCCCGAGAACGAAGCTCACAGGCTTCTTAAGGAATACGGTTTTCAAGATTGCGTCCGATCGCACCGCAATCTTCAAAATCTCGCGGGAGATTCGCCGTTGCAGGAGGAATTTGCGGAAATCATTGAACTCGTTCTAAGGACGTTCGCGGATTCTGCAGATCCGGATGCAGCATTGAATAATTTTGATCGATTTGTGGGGGAGATTCCCAATCGTACATGGTTGTATCGTCTCCTGGATGATGCACCCTTTCTTCTTTGTATACTTGCCGTGTCCTTTGGGTTTAGCACCTACCTTTCGGACATCTTAGTGCGCAATCCAGAACACTTCAATGAACTAATTGAATCGGGGGTAATGAACAATTCGAAGAATCGTGAAACTTTGTACACCGAACTCTCCCAATCTGTAAATCTCATGTGTTCGATAGAACAGAAATTGAGTGCGATTCGGCGATACAAACGAAAAGAGAGTTTGCGCATTGGAGTTCGGGATCTTCTTGATGATGCAAACCTAGAAACAACTACCCTAGAATTAACGCGCCTTGCGGAAGCCGCTTTGCAAATCTGTTATGAAATCGGTGTGGCTGTACTCGCGCCAAAATTCGGAATCCCAATTGCCGAGGACGACCGTACCGAAAGCAAGTTTGCCATCATCGGTATGGGGAAATTCGGTGGTTATGAACTGAATTTTAGTTCTGACATTGATGTGATGTTTGTCTACTCCGACGACGGACAAACCGAGACAGGGGTCGAGAACAGTGAATACTTTGGAAAGTTGTGTGAATTCATCATTAAGGCCATGAGCGAGGTTACGGCAAGCGGTTATGTTTTCCGCGTGGATGTGCGCTTACGACCGGAAAGCAGCGCAGGTACCCTCGTACGCTCAATAGAGGGATATGAGGCGTATTATGAGGGATGGGGAGAAATCTGGGAACGCCAAGCACTGATTAAAGCTCGTCCTGTTGCCGGCGATATAGAATTAGGGAACCAATTTATTCATACCATTCAGCCGTTTGTATATCAGCGATATCTTGACGGCTTGTCAATCTCCGAGATTAAAACGGATATCCGCCATACAAAGGCACGCATCGAACGCCGTATCGCCGCCGAAAACGAAAATCCACAGACTCACGTAAAGTTGGGAATCGGAGGCATCCGCGATGTCGAGTTTGTTACCCAATACCTTCAACTTGTTCATGGCGGCCAGATTGCAACGCTGCGGAATCACAACTCGCTGGAAACGCTCAATCTGCTACGCGAACACGAATTGCTGAGCCGAGAAGACTGGAAGACGCTTTCGGAAGCTTATCGGTTCCTAAGAACAGTCGAACACCGCATTCAGATTGAAGCCGATCAGCAGCGGTATAGTTTGCCTTCAAAACAGGAGGACCTAATTAGACTCGTCAAGAGCAGCGGCTACCGCGATAGCGGCGATGAATCCGCCTTAGATGCATTCCATCACGATTACAAAAAACACACGCATGCAGTTCGCAAAGTTTTTGATACGATTCTTTCGACTTCTGAGGCGGATGAGGGCATTGACATCTCGCTGCTGCTTTCAACAAAAGACTTAGCGATGATAAAGCGAATACTTGAACCTTTCGGTTTCGAGAACCCACGAGAGGCACAATGGCGGATCAAGCTGATGGCCGAAGGACCGGAAGGATCACGTTTCTCCCCGGGGGTACGTACAAAACTCATTGAAATTGCGCCGACGCTGTTAAACTGCTTGCGCCACACACCTGACCCTGACATGGCGCTGAGTTACATTGAAGCATTTACAGACAGGGTGGGCGCGCGCGCCTCATACTACACTATGTTTCAGCACAATCCATCTATTCTTGATATGCTAACTCGATTGTGTGGGACCAGCCTGTTTCTCTCCGAGTTGCTGATAGCTCATCCGGAATCCTTTGATGTACTGACGGTACCAGCCGTGATGGAACAATCTAGATCGCTTGAAGAAAAGCTTGATGGTGCAGCCCAAATTATCTCCAACGCGCCTGACGTTCACGTTTTCAATGTGCTAAGACATTTCAAGAATGGCGAAGTCTTGCGAATTGGACTTCGAAACATCTTGAAGCGGGCAGATTTATGGACGACTACGGCGGAACTCTCCGATTTGGCGGAAGCTATATTGACAAGCATAGTTCCTCATCTCAGCGGACAATTTCAGCAGGAATACGGTGTGCCCCTGACAAATGATGGGGTGGAGGCAACATTTACTATAATAGGCATGGGCAAGTTCGGCGGGCGAGAATTGAACTTCAGCTCGGACCTCGATATAATGATGGTCTATTCCGGACAAGGAGAGTCCACAAAAGGTTTGTCCAACGCGGAGTATTTCGCTAAGCTCGGCTTAGAGTTGATTAATCGATTCAAGGATACGGGGAGTGGAACAATTTATGAACTTGACTTGCGGCTACGTCCCTACGGTACGGGGGGCGCACTTGCTCTGCCTTTAGACGGGTATAAGAATTACTACGAAGAAAATGCTGAGACGTGGGAGCGTCAAGCATTAATTCGAGCGCGTCCTGTTGCTGGTGATGAGTGCCTTGGCAGACAATTTCTAGAGGTTGCGCACTCTTTTGCCTATCGCCAACCTTTGACTCAAGACGAAGTCGCTGAAATCATCCACACTCGACAACGTAAAGAAACCCAAGCAACGCGCCTTGTGACGACCAAACGCCGTCGCCGTCGAAAAAAGACGCAAGATGTAAAATCAGGATATGGCGGGTTAGTGGACATTGAATTCGCTGTTCAGACACTTCAATTGATTCACGGGACACAAAATCCAATGGTCCGAGCACAGAACACGCTCGATGCAATTGCGCAATTGAGTGAGATTGGTGTCATAACGACTTCCGATAAAGAGCACCTCGAAAGAGATTATGAATTCCTTAGGCGCGTCGAGAATAGCCTACGAATTGTTCACGACCGCCCGCTCAATGCATTGCCGGATCACACTGCCGAGTTGGATAAACTCGCTAAACGTGTCGGTTATCTCGATCAGGGACGATCTGCCACAGAGCAATTCCTAAAAGACTATCAAGATATTACGGAAGACACGAGAAAACTCTTCAATCGATTGCTCAACTCGTAATCACCCACGCATCATTTACGCGCCATTTTGCATGTACATTCTGATTGGGTAAACCGCAATCTATACGATTTCGGTTTTCAATTTACCTGCTAGAAAGGAGTCCAAACATGGCAGATAAGCCATACGAATTTAGTGATGAAGACATGAGGCGCTTCATCGTCAACGGACATGTTACGGTAAAACCGGATTTCCCTCGAAGTTTCCATGAGCAGATTTACCAACAAACCAAAGCAATTTTTGAATCAGACGGGAATCCGGGCAATAATCTTCTCCCTCGAATTCCAGAAATTCAGGAAGTGTTTGATCACCCCGTCGTGCATGGTGCCTTGTCCAGTCTTTTGGGGCCAGACTATCTCATGCACTCGCATCGTCATCCGCATCACAACCTACCGGGCAGTTCCGCACAAACTTTTCACAAAGACAGCTACTGGGGTTATCAGAAAGTGCGCCACCATTGTCCTCATTGGGTATTAGCGTTCTACTATCCACAAGACGTTGTCGAGGCGATTGGCCCCTCGGCGGTATTGCCCGGTACACAGTATTACAACACACAATTTCACGAAGACGGGGATGTAGGGGTTCCTATATTTGGTGAGGCAGGCACAGTAACGCTCCTTCACTTTGATTTGCGGCACCGTGCAATGGCAAATCAAACACAGGAACATCGCTTCATGATGAAATTTGAGTTTGTGCGGATGAAACCACCTTCAATTGCTCCATGGCAACCGGAAACCCCGGCATGGCAGTCCATTGATTGGGAACCACCCTTAGGAAACCATGAAGCCATGTGGCAACATATATGGGATTGGCTCCGTGGAAAGAACGCTGAAACGAACCGCAATCGTTCTTCAATGAATGGCGATATTTCACGACTATCAAACCAGTTACACGATGGTTGCGAGGTTGCAAGTCTTGATGCGGCCTATGCGCTGGGAGCAGTTGGTGACGTTAGTGACTCGGTAGTCCCAGTGTTGATGGATGCGTTAAGAAGTGATAGCGAAATTATCTGCCGGTCTGCCGCGTACGGCTTAGGCGCCGTCGGAAAGACAGCAGTACCCACGTTGATTGAGGCACTAAGTCATTCTTCCGAATCGGTGCGTCTGAACGCCATTTATGCGCTTGCACAGATGGATGTTTCCGCCCGCGAGGCAGTCCCAGCCCTCGCTAGAGCATTGCGCGACTCATGCGTCGAGGTGCGACGTCATGCCACCGAGACTCTTGGCACAATGGGTGAATCGGCTAAAGACGCTGTACCAGCATTGATAGACGCACTCGTCGATAGCGATGACCATGTTCGATTCGATACGGCACTCGCACTGGCGCAGATTGGGAAACCTGCTAGCGAGGCGGTGCCGGCGCTGGTCAATGCACTAAAGGATGAAAATCGGTATGTACGTTTCAATGCGTCAGTCGCACTTGAGTGGATTGGAACGCCCAAAGCAATAGATGAGCTACTGCGATTTCTCTCTATTTTTCGGTGGTGTCATACGTCTTCAAAAACAAGCACATTTTAACCTGTGCCCATTTCGAATCTCACAATGAAGCTCTATCGGAGAGCGTAATGAAATGATGACAAAACGGATCATCCCATGCCTTGATGTTCGTGCCGGCAAAGTTACGAAGGGAGTTGCTTTCGAGGGGAATGTTGACGTTGGCGATCCGGTAGAAATGGCAAGGTTTTACTACGAAAACGGAGTGGATGAGCTCGTTTTCTACGATATTACCGCGAGCAATGAAAAACGGAACATTATGATTGACGTCGTCTCTGCGGTCGCAGCGGAGATTTTCATTCCGTTTTCGGTTGGCGGCGGGCTGAGGGAACTTGAGGACATGCGACGAGTGCTCCTTGCCGGCGCTGAGAAGGTGAGTATAGACTCTGGGGCAGTGAGAAACCCGAAGCTTATCAGTCAGGGTGCAAAGGCATTTGGCAGCCAGTGCGTGGTATTGAGTATGCAAGTAAAACGTGTGCCGAAAAGCGAAACGGTTCCAAGTGGGTTTGAAATTTTCATCGACGGAGGGCGACGTGCAATGGGATTAGATGCGATTCAGTGGGCACAACGTGGGGTAGAATTGGGCGCAGGTGAAATCGTGGTCAACAGTATTGATCAAGACGGCACGAAAGCCGGATACGATCTCGAATTGACAGCAGCCATCGCAGCCCTGGCACCCGTACCGGTCATCGCGTCGGGAGGTGCGGGCAAACCGAAACATCTACGCGATGTCTTTGTCGAAAGCAACGCAGACGCCGCAATCGTCGCTTCAATCACTCATTACGGAGAGTTCACAATTGAGAACATCAAGCAGTACCTTCATGCGGAAGGAGTTGCGGTTCGTAATACGTGGTGAGAATAGTCGTGATAATCGGCATTTTCGTGTCATGCACGAAGTGAGAGAAAGGGGGAGCGCAGCATTACTTGCCGTATCAGTCCACAAGTACCCTGTTGGTTTATTCGCAATGTATTTTATGAATTCGAGACTGGCACAGAAATCCGTTCTACAACGCCAGTAGGTGCGGTTTCGAGCCGCACCGACACCCAATACTTCCTGTATGTATTTGGAAAGTGAAGCACTTCGTGGGAACGATTTCCAATTTTCTAAGCACGCCGTTGCGTAGCTTCAGGCAACTTTGGACCATCTAAATCAAAATCTTCCCTACGTGGCGCCAAGAAGAGCCGCATTGCGTTGAAAGGCGACTTGCTGTTTGAATTCTGCAGCTTAATCGGAAGGACTTAGCGAGTTCTGCACTGCCAAGCTGACAACGTGTGTCCCGTTCTGCTTGAGTTTTCTGTAATTCCCGAAGACCTCCTTGAAGTTCCGCTTAATGAATTCCCTGAGTCCGCGTATTGTAACGACATAGAGCTTACCGGTCGGTTTAAGGTGATTCCGGGCCTCTAGCAGAATGATACGCAGAAGTTCCTTTCCAGCGTTCGCGGGCAAGTTTGATGCGATAACATCAAACTTCATTTCGGGGAGATGGCTGAACGTATTGCTCATTATCGCCTCACAATTTTGTACTCCGTTCCCTTCGGCATTATTGATGGCGTGCTCAACTGCTACAAAATCTTTGTCGACCAAATAAACACACCCGGTTCCTGACAGTCTTGCCATTACTAGTCCAATCGCACCATATCCGCAACCAAGATCAAGGCACGTATCCCCTGCGCTCACGTCAAGATGATTTATGAGCAAGCGCGTTCCCGGGTCAATCGATCTGGGAGAAAAAAGTCCCCATGTAGAGGAAAAGGAATAGTCGATCCCTCGCAGGTTGGCATCAAACACAATATCGCGTTTGAGCGCATCTAAATCCATGTCATTTCAGGCGTTGGGTTAGTTCGTTGCGGGTAATTGGTTGGTCAAGAGACATGAGGTAAATCTGGAAGTTGTCGCTGCGATCTGAAACAAACGCGAGTTTGCGTCCGTCAGGTGAGAACGCAGGTTGCATGGACACACCGACCCCGTTGGTTAGACGTCTTTCGTTTGTACCATCCGCATTAATCAAATAGACTTCGATGTCGCCATCGCGTGCTGAAACGAAGGCAATCGACTTGCCGTCAAGGGAAACGACAGGACTATAGCAGTCATATTGGTTTGGGTTCAGATGCCTCTCTGCGCCGCCGTCTATACCTACGGTGTACAATTGATGAATCTTGTCTCGCGTGGACACAAACACGACTTGCTGTCCATCAGGGAAGAAGCATGGACCGCCATCATCCACTTCGTTGTGTGTGATCCTTTTGGGCTGGATAGTATTGCTATCGATATATTCGAGGCTGAGTCCCCCAATATCGAGCACGTACAGTTCTAGGTTGGCGTCCGTGTTAGATTCATAAACTATGCGGTGCCCATCTGGAGCAACACGCGGCGCTCTTACTCCAAATCCTATCGGTAAAACTTCAAATGTTTCTTTGCTGTGGATATGTGTGACCTTAAATCCTGAGTAAATCCGTGTGGACCCGCTGCTTTGTAAAACTATCTTGACTTCACGTGAGTCTTTCGGCTCAGAGTTATAGAAGAGATAGTTCGGATTGCTTAGGAATGCCGGCGAAGTTTCATTGAGTTCGGTTGTGAAGGTGACCCGTTGAAGTATGCGCCCGCTAAGGTCCATCACGTAGATTTCGCCATTCTCTAGACGAAAAGAGGAGAACGCGATTCTCGTGCCATCAGGCGAGAATATTGGAGAGTAGTTGTCGGCTTCTCCCCTCGTGAGTTGCGTAACCTGATATGTGTCGCCAACGATGGCGGCGACCTCGCGAAGCAAGGTTTCATTAGAAGTGCTGCTGACAATTGCGTGAAGTTCGTTCTGGGCATCTTGTCGATTGCCCAATTTCATGTAGATCGTTGCAAGTTTTAACCGTGCTACCGCCTTTGCTTCGGGCCGATCAATGTAAAGTTGCTTTGCTCTCTTCAGTTGGAAAACTGCGTCTTGGAAGCGTCCCAATCTATCATAAGCTTGTCCAAGCAGGACTCGGGCCTCGGCATTCTGATCGTCCGCCTCGACAATCTTCTCAAGAAGATTCGAAGCCTCCAATGCCATGTCAGACTGAAGTAATTCTTCGCTTTGCCGTAGAGAGGTTTCCTCTGCGCGCTGACAACTGAGTGCACCGCTGACGAGAAGAAGACAGAAAAGAGTTGTAATCTTCCGAGAAAATCGCCATGTCATTCGCCCCAGACATGGAACGAAAATCAACACACGACGACGAAGGAGGGTGGACACAGTGGTGCATTCCGAGCCTCCATCGACGTTGACTTCGGATCCGCTATGCACATTCGAAAGACTTTCCTCTTGATGTTTCCGAACCGGCATTTGTGTTTCCCTTAAGTACTGTAGTTTGATCCGCTCTTGACATCGATTTATTTTTCTGTTTCTTCAACTTCCTCTCGCTCCTTCACCTCCCTCAACCGCTTTCTGAATGCTCGTTTGTTGAAGCCTCTTTCGCCACGCCATCCGTCAAAAATGGCGTATACCCAGAAAAAGAGTCCTTGGGCAAGGCCGCTTAACTTCAGCTTCCATGAAGGGCGGTACATCAATTTTTTGCCATTCTCGAATGTCCATAGATGGTATCCCGGTTCCTCTATTTCTTCTTCCACATCTGGAGCGTCCAACGACTGGACGGTATTCGTGTTGTCAGAACGTCCTTTCTCCCACCAGCCAGTAAAGTCATCAATGCTGGTAAGGTCATCCCAGCTATCAACTGGCAATGAGTTGAGATAGATTAGAGTTCCCCCAAGGGCAACACCTAAAAACAGAATAAAGCCTCTCAGCCGTTTGCGCAGGTAAATCTGTCCAAGACCAGGAAGAATCAATGACAAAAGCATAGCAACGTAGGACGGTTTTCCGCTTCCTACTTGTACCATCTTGAACCTCTTTATCAATCGCTAGCGCTTGCGACGAGATAAACCCCGATACAAATCACCACTGCGCCCAGAACTCTGATTCTTGGAACCGACTCTTTAAATAATATCCATGAAAAGAGTATGGATATGACATAGCCGAGACTAATTATCGGGTATGCAACACTTAACTTGACCCTCGAAAGAATAACGAGCCAAATCATCGTTGTAAAACCATAAGTCGCGATGCCGCCAATTACGAACGGGTTCATGAATGCTTGCATGAGTTTGTGTATGACTCGACTCATGCCCTCCACGCGTCCGACTTGGAGCATCCCGTGTTTGAGCAAAAGTTGCCCTGTTACGGTAAATAACACGTTACAGAATAACAGCAGAAAATCCTTGAGTGTGAGGTCTTTCATGTAGAAGCACCTTTCTTATATTTCAAATATACTATATCACACCTATTAACTCTTTCACAATACCCAATGCCGTTCTCATATGGACTCGCTATTGTCTGTTCAAAAGAGAATGGACAAGAAGAAACTGGAAATTGGCGCGCTATACGGTGTTTAGCTGGTTTATGGGTTGGCAGTTACGCCGCGCTTGTAACACTCGATATATCCCGCGCCAACTATCGAATCATGGCAAATAATTCGTCGGCATCATTCTCACCGGATTCAAGATTCCGCCGATTTAAAGCACGCCCATGCTTCTACTGGAATATACTTTCGACCCACATGTGGAATCAGACTGTCAAGCACCGCAAACCATAGAAACTGAAGTCAGATAATTTTCCTATTTGCGCTTTGGTGAATGCTTCGTCGACTTTCAATGTTGAGTTGGTGTGTTGGATTGCTAAAGTCTTTGAGAAGTTTGAGCGAGGAAGAGTATCACTCTGACCTCAGGCATTCAACAAGCATGTCGAAGCTTAATTCGCCCACCGTCGCCACAGTTTCATTTGGGATTAGTTCGGTTCGTCTTTCTTGATTGCGTCGGTCGGGACGCCGGCAAACGGGAATTGGACCCAATGATATTGTTGCTCAATTGTTACTACTGTCGTAGGAACGCTGCACTTACCGCAAATTGGCGGCAGCTACTTTGGCTCATATTCATTATAGTAGCGTCTGCGAGAAATTGGTCTGCGTTTTGCACAATGCCAGCCTGACTCTTGGCGTAGTTCCGAATATTCAATCGTATTCCAAGTGCTAGCTTCAATTGGCTTATTAAATCTTAAAATGATATAATATGTCGTCGGTTCGCACTGACATCTATCTGTGACTCGTCGCTGCAATGGCTATCAAAATTGCAATCGTTGGTGAATGGAAAGTCCAAACGTTGAATGAGGAAAGTAATCATGATTAACAAACTTGCCTTCACGGCTGCGTTGTTGGTAGCGCCTATTCTGCTTGTTGGGTGTTATACACAGCTTGGCTACGATACCACGCCGCGAATGACCCCCAGAGGAACAAATCAATTCGATGAAGCCAAGCCATTGAATGAAATTGAGGAGAACGAGGATCATCAAGCTAGTGTAGAGGAGGGATCAGAAACGGAAGAAGATGGGGGATATTACGGACGGCGCAAACGAAATTACGATCGCCACATTCCGTATTACGACGGATACCATTATTCGGAACCTTACCCATATTATTATGGCTACTATTCACCATATTACTCCTACTATCCCTACTACTCTTACTACCCTTACTACCGAAGCTATGGAAACTGGAATTCTTATAGGAATGGTCGGAAACATCATCGCCGTTACACACCCCGCTACTACAAGAATCGAGACTTTCACCATGGCAGGGGACGCGCACGAAGTCATCGAGGTGTCGGGAATCGGGGTTCATCATCCGATAGACCAAGCCCGAAAATGGACAGCGAATCAGACCGAACTACTCCAAAAGAGGGTACTTTGAGACGTAGGGAATCTAGAAGATATCAAAGGAGGCGCTAATGTTAAAGATGAGAAGATTGGATTACATCATCCCAAGACGTGTAGATTGCAAAACAATCTACACCCTATTCATAATGCTGTCCACGATAACATTTTCCTTGACCCCTCCAATCCGCGCTCAGGTAGAGGAGATTGCAATTGGCAACACTTTCGGCGTCGGTGCAAGAACGATGGGGATGGGTGGCACGTTCCTCGGCATTGCAGACGACTCGACAGCGCTCTATTGGAATCCCGCGGGGTTAGCCCAAATTCGGAAATTCGAGTTGTATGGCAGCCTGTCTCACCACGACATTAACTCTGCAACCCAATTTGCTGGTTCAAGTCCGACAGATGCCAGCCGGTCAAAAACTCGGCCCAATTCCGTAGGGATTGTCTATCCCCTAGATGCGAGGCGCGGTGGTTTCGCTATCGGCTTAGGTTATAACCGTGCACAGAATTTCGACTCGCGAATTGCCATTCAGGGAATAGATCCCACCGACGACCCAACTTTTGGCGGTCTTGACGTAGATGAAACTAACAGTGATCGTGGAGGCATTGGAATTTGGAGTTTCGGTGCCGGAGTTTTTATTTCACAGAATATCATACTCGGCGCCTCAATGGACTTTTGGCACGGAACATACGTTAACGAGTTAGATAGCATAGCAACCGACGTGAGTAACATTGACACTGAATTAGTCGGCTTCGCATTTCATGATACCATTGACCGTGAATATTTCGGCGTCGGCGGCAGAATCGGGATGCTTGCCTATATCACCGAAAATGTGAGTCTTGGTTTCACTGCTGTTGCTCCAATGGACATTGAAGTGGATGAAGTTTGGCGAGAAGAAACCGACGCGATCTTTGATGATGGTGAATCGGAAAGGGAGTCCGATCAAGATTCAATACTTTTCGATATTGAACGACCTTTTGAACTCGGCGCGGGAATTGCCGTGAAACTTCTGCAGGAGTCCTTGACACTGGCTAGCGACGTTCAATTCACCGATTGGACGCAGACACAATATAGCACACCACCATCTGTAGATGTGACTAGAGACAACTTTGAGCAGTTCTATGATAAGACCATTCAGGTGCGCGTTGGTGCGGAGTACGAATTTAAGAGAATTGATGCTTATACTCGTGTAGGTTACATGTACGATCCTATTCCATTCAACGCAAAAGAAATTGGAAACAATCGAAATTTCTTGACATTCGGCATCGGCAAAGTTTTCGACGAAGTTGTAAAGTTCGATGTTGCGTACATGCGTGGTTCGTGGGAACAATCGGCCGAATCACTCGCCACTACTCAGACATCGAATCGCCTATTTGTGTCCGCCGCGTACCGATACTGAAATACGGTCTCCTTGCCAACTATATGTATAGGGCACTCACTCGACCTGCTTATCCGAAGCAAGAAAAAGGCGTTGACTGATACCATCAATCAACGCCGGAGAAGTTTAATAGGAAGCCAGAACTGAGATTAGTAGGTCATCATACCAATTGAATATAAGCCATCTGTGCTCCATCTCCACGTCTTAACTCGCCCCGAATTATTCGGGTATAACCACCACTTCGATCCTGATAACGCGGGCCTATTTCATCGAATAGTTTTTGCAATATCGCATGTTTTCCTTGGCCATCTCCCTCGCGCAGGTTCGTCCCAATAACCATGCTGGCCGCTTGGCGGCGTGCATGCAGATCCCCACGCTTAGCTAACGTGATTAGCCGTTCCGCAATTCGCCTTAATTCCTTGGATTTAGCCAACGTCGTGCGAATCTGTTCGTGTTCAAATAACGCTGTAGCCTGATTCCGGAATAATGCTCTACGATGGCTGGTTGTTCGACCAAGTTTTCTTCCACTTTTTCTATGTCGCATGATTCGCCGGTCTTCCTTCCGTTCTGTTAATCTTCCTCCTCCTCAAGCTCCATTCCGAGGGAAAGTCCCATATTAGCCAGAAAATCCTTAATCTCATTCAAAGATTTTCGCCCGAAATTACGAAACTTCAGCATATCTTGTTCGGTCTTTACCACGAGATCCCGGATTGTCGCAATCTGTGCAGCTTCTAAACAATTTGACGAACGTACCGAAAGCTCAAGTTCGGCGACGGGTTTTGACAGGTAATTTTCGCGCTGCACTTTTTCCTCGTCAATCTCCTGTACCGGCTCAACATAGGTTTCATCGAAATCACTGAACAACCGTAGTTGCTCCAATAAGATATCCGCGGCCTGGGTAACAGCATCTTTTGCTGTTATACTGGCGTCAGTTGAGACTTCCAAAATCAAGCGGTCAAAGTTTGTCATGGGCCCAACCCGCGTTTCTTCTACTCGGAAATTGACACGTTTCACCGGCGAAAATTTTGCGTCTAGTGCAATCACTCCAATGGGCTGGTTCCCATCAGTGTGTTCTTCGGCATGTGTATATCCGCGCCCGCGACACACGTGCAATTCCATGTTCAGCCCATCACATTTGTCTAATGTTGTAATGTATTGGTCGGGGTTAATGACCTCCACAAGACTATTGGGCTGAATATCAGCGGCTGTGATCTCCCCTGATCCATTAGTCGATAGACGTAGAGTTACCACTTCATCTGTGTGGACGAGGAATCGAATCTCTTTGAGATTGAGGAGAATCTGAATGACATCCTCCGTGACGCCATCAATCGTCGAATATTCGTGTTTTGCTCCTTCAATGGCAACGGAAACAATGGCTGCCCCTTCGATTGACGAAAGCAGAACGCGTCGCAGTGAATTACCAAGCGTAATTCCAAATCCGCGCGCTAGTGGCTCGGCAATAAACTTGCCATAGTCCGGTCTCAGGCTTTCCAAGTCTGCCACAAGACGCTCTGGCTTCCTAATGTCCATTTATGCAGTCCTTCCACGTAGGTATATGTTATTTGGAGTAAAGTTCGATTATTAACTGAGTTTGGACGTTGGCGGCAACCTGGGTTGCATCTGGGTAACCTTGAATAGTACCCGTCCGTTTGTCATCATCGAGCTCTAGCCACTCAGGTGTGCCTGTCTGTTGTGCGTATTCTATTGCTTCTTGAAGTACACCTGACTGGAGACTCTTCTCTCGGACCTGAATCTTGTCACCAACGGTCACCAAATAGGAAGGAATGTTGACCAATTCGCCGTTTACCATAAAATGGTTGTGCTTGACGAGTTGCCTCGCTTGTCGTCGTGAACTTGCAAAACCAAAACGAAAAACCACGTTATCCAACCGACGTTCCAAAAGGATAATCAATGTGTCTCCGGTTATTCCCTTCTGGTGTTCGGCTTTATTGTAATAGTTGTGGAACTGCTTCTCTAAGGTGCCATAGATTCGCTTGGCTTTTTGTTTCGCACGTAACTGCAGCCGGTATGCGTCTTTTCCGCGAATCGGCCTTTGACCATGCTCTCCCGGAGGATAACCGCGGCGCTCAAATGAACACTTTGGTGTATTGCAACGTCGCCCTTTTAGGAAGAGTTTCTCGCCTTCCCTGCGGCACAGTTTACAAACGGGACCTAAATATCTGCTCATTTTCTCCTTCGCAACTCATAATCGAGGTTAAACACGGCGTCGTTTCGGCGGACGACAGCCATTGTGAGGTATTGGGGTCACATCTTTCATAAGCGAAACTTCAAGCCCCGCAGCCGACAGCGCACGGATTGCAGATTCCCTTCCAGACCCCGGTCCTTTAACCCGCACCTCAACACGCCTCATTCCCTGTTCCATAGCCTTCTTCGCACAGGCTTCTGCGGTCTGTTGCGCGGCAAACGGAGTGCTCTTTCGAGAACCTGGGAAGCTCATCCCGGCACTTGCCCATGCAACTGTATTGCCCGATGGATCCGTGATAGTAACAATTGTATTGTTGAACGTAGCCTGGATGTGAGCAATGCCTTCCGGCACATTCTTTCTTTCGCTTCTTCTTGCTCGATTTGAAGAACGCAAAGACAAACTCCTTTCACGTTGAAGAATAAACCAGTATCAACCACCTTTGCGGGCTACTTCCTTGGATTTTCTACCCACGGAGATAGTTCTAGCTTTTCCTTTGCGTGTTCGTGCATTAGTGCTTGTTCGCTGACCGCGCACGGGCAACTGGCGGCGATGGCGCAATCCGCGATAACTATTGATATCCATTAACCTCTTGATGTTTTGATCCACTTCTCGTCGCAGATCGCCCTCAACCTTGTTCTCTTGAGTAATTGTGGTTCTTAATTGACTGATTTCATCCTCAGCCAAACTGTCCACTTTTTTTGCCGGATCGATGTTCAAGTCATGCACTAATTTCGATGCGCTGTGGCGACCAATCCCATATATGTAAGTAAGAGCGATGTCGACCCGTTTATTTCGGGGTAAATCGACCCCTGCAATCCTTGCCATGATCTTTCTCCTTTGAACTCACAATTGATAGTGTATTGGCTTCGGTCATCCTTGTCTCTGCTTGTGTTTCGGGTTCGAAGGGCAAATAACGCGAATGACGCCTTTTCTTTTTATGACTTTACATTGGTTACACATTTTTTTAACAGAGGCTTTGACTTTCATCGACTTCCTTCTCCCTCTAAACAGATACAGCAAATCATCTTGACCGACGTCCTTTAATTCGCCGTCCCTTTATGAATCCCTCATAACTCCGATCCGTCAAATGAGATTCAATCTGCGATACTGTGTCCAACACGACGCCAACCACAATTAGTACCGAAGCTCCGCTCACCATAGTACCGATTTGTAACCAACCCTCAAACATTATCGGAATAATCGAAATTCCAGCCAAGAAACAGGCGCCGGGCAGGGTAATGCGCGTTAATACAAAGTTGATGTGCTCGGCAGTTCGTTTCCCCGGTCGAATCCCACCTTTTTCTAGAATATGCGCACCGTGCTTCTTTAGCGTATCCGCCATGTCAACGGGGTTAATCTGTACAGCCGTGTAGAAATAGGTGAAGGCGATGATTAGACTAGCATAAATTATCAAGTATACCGGATGACCTGGATTGCCTAAGACTCCTTGTAGCCCAAGCGCCCATCCCCAATCCTGCGGCAGAAAACCCAATATGGTACCAGGGAATTGCATTAAAGTTACTGCGAAAATTATTGGAATCATTCCTGCGGCATTGACGCGAAGGGGGAGATGTGTCCTCTGGCCGCCATACATCCGTGTGCCTTTTATCTGTCGTCCATACTGAACAGGAATCTTTCGAACAGATTGAGTGACGAAAACCGTACCCATCACCGCAACAACGATCAGCGCTAGAAAGATAGCCAACTGTATTAAACCAAAGTTAGGATCGTTAATCAAGCGGCTAGTTATAGAAGTAACTCCACCAGGTACTGCCGCAACAATCCCAACTGTGATGATGAGTGAAATACCTTGACCGATGCCTCTTTCAGTAATCTGCTCTCCAAGCCACATTACGAACGCGGTGCCAGCCATTAATGTGATAACCGTTAAGAAATGAAATGACCAACTTTCATTCATAACGATTTCTGCTTGTATGCCGAGGTTCCCGGGATTGCGTAATAGGAAACTGATTCCCAATCCCTGTACAGCGCTCAGGATGACGGTGCCGTAACGCGTATACTGAGTAATCTTCTTGCGCCCATCCGGTTCCTTCGATAATCTCTCAAGAGCGGGTACAACAACAGCAAGAAGCTGCATGATAATCGATGCACTGATGTATGGCTGGATGCCGAGCGCAAAGATTGTCATCTGGCTAAACGCTCCGCCAGAGAACAAGTCCACGAATCCAATCATGTTACCGCCGGGGCGATCCGTCAACTGGTTGAAAAACTCCTCTAGAGCTTGGTCATCTATCCCCGGGATTGTGATGTGTGCCCCAAACCGGTAAACAATCAGCAGCAACGCCGTAAAGATTATGCGAGACCGTAACTCCGGAATTTTGAACACATTCCGGAAGGCGCTTATCATCTGCGGTTTATCTTTTGAGTTCATCATACAATCACTGAATAGGCGGGTGCCAAAACTAACTCACATGAGGGGCGTCCATGACGATAAATCTTACCCGGTTCACTCTACGAATCAGATACTGCCGACTAAGAAATTACCTCAGCCTTGCCGCCAATCTGCTGAATCTTTTCAACTGCAGACTTCGCGAAACTGTGCACACACACAGTTAACTCTTTATCAAGGGAACCGTCGCCTAGGATTTTTACTCGCGCGTTCCTGTGCTTCACCATACCTCTGTCGCTCAACATTTCAACCGTAACAGTCGTGTTACTCTCAAAGCAGTTCAGTGCCTTGACGTTCACCACATCATATTTAATGCGTTTATGTTTTGTGACCGCCGGTCCGCGCTTAGGAAGCCTTCTAACCAGAGGCATTTGGCCCCCCTCGAACCAAGCGGGAATAGATCCGCCGGATCGTGATTTCTGGCCCTTATGCCCTCGTCCGCCGGTTTTACCCCAACCTGAGGCCTCGCCCCGTCCAATTCGCTTCTTGCCTCGTTTTGATCCCTGCGCCGGTTTGAGCTCATTCAACTTCATGACCATCAACTCCGTTTCATTTACTAGCCGACGATACGCTCTCGCCGGTCAAATCCTCAACGCGTTTTCCGCGAAGACGGGCGACATCGTTAACATCTTTCAAACTCTTTAACGCTAACATAGTCGCCTCTGCAATATTTTTTACATTTCTGGATCCAAGACGCTTAGTCAATACATCTTTAATTCCCACAAATTCCAAGATGGTCCGCGTCGCATGCCCTGCAACGATTCCAGTTCCAGGACTCGCTGGCTTCAGCAGAACCTTGGCGGCTTTGAATTTACTAAAAGTTTCATGCGGAATGGTGTCTCCCAGCAACGGTACACGGATCAAGTTTTTCTTCGCATCAGCTATACTTTTACTAATCGCCGAAGGAACGTCATTGGCGCTGCCAAACCCGATACCAACAATACCCTCAAAGTTTCCAACTGCCGAAAGCGCATTAAAACTAGGGGTGCGTCCACCCTTGCTGACACGCATAACGCGGTTAATCGCGATTGATCGTTCTTCAAATTCAGAATCGCCCGGATCTATTTTTTCAACTCGCAACGAAACCCTCCTTTAGTAGCACCCATTACCTTCGCCCCTATGTTGTATAGTAACGGCCCCCTAAAACTTTAAACCGCCTTGCCTGGCAGCATCGGCAAGGGCTTTTACTCTCCCATGATATAGGTTTCCGCCCCGATCAAACACAACAGATTCAATCTGAAACTCTTTAGCCTTGATTGCAATCAGCGCGCCTACTTTCTCCGCGGCACTAGAATTTCCGCCTTGCGAAACACTCTTTTTCAATTCGGGCGCTAAGGTCGAAGCAGCGGCAAGTGTGACACGATTTTCGTCATCAATAAGTTGAGCGTAAATGTGATTGGCACTCTTGTAAACAGAAAGTCTCGGCCTTTGGTTCGTGCCAATTACCTTCTGTCGTACATGCCTTTTCCGTGCTACGCGTGCAAGATTTTTCCTTTTGAGTCGATTCAATGATTGCCCTCCCCATTTCGCTCGGCACAATAGTAGACGGTAGTCTATGCTTTTGCCTTACCCTCTTTCATGCGAACACGTTCACCTTCATAACGTATGCCTTTGCAAGGTTGATAAACATCGGGTTTCTTGATTTGGCGAATTGATGCGGCAACTTGACCAACGAGCTGTTTGTCAACGCCACTCACGGTGATAGGAGTATGAAGTTGGCCATCCACGTTTTCGGTACTATCAACGCGGATTGCGATCCCATTTGGAGGATCATAGGTAACGGGATGAGAATATCCTACGTTCAGCACTAATGATTTCTGGTTGTTTATTTCTGCGCGATACCCAGTGCCCACAACGCGAAGTTTTTTCTCAAATCCGTCAGTGACTCCTTTCACCATATTCGCAATCAAACTCCGAGTGAGACCATGCAACGATTTGTGTATTTTCTGATTGCTCAATCTCTCAACCTCAATCCGACCATCGTCCTTCTTTACTTTACTTCCAACGGGAATTGTGAAATCCATCTTCCCTTTGGGTCCCTCCACAGTAATTCGTGAGCCGTGAAGGTTGATTTCAACATTCGCCGGTACTTCAATGGGCATTTGGCCTATTCTTGACATGATGACTTTCCCTAAAATTCAACAAGAAACACTTACCAAATATGGCACAAAACTTCGCCGCCAATTTTGGCAGCGTGGCATTGAGAAGCCGTCTGTACACCTTGAGACGTAGACAAGATAGCAATACCTAGGTCACCGTGAACACGAGGCAAGCCGGCTACTCCGACATACACGCGGCGCCCGGGTTTGCTGATTCGTTTCAGACCTGAAATCACTTTTTCCTGGTTATCGCCATACTTGAGGTAGATACGCAATACCCCCTGTTTCCCATCATTGATAAGACGATAATTCCGGATATATCCTTCCTCGGTTAAGATTCGAGCAATCTCCGCTTTTACCCTAGATGCGGGCAATTCGACTCGTTCGTGGCTAACCGTATTTGCATTGCGAATTCGAGTTAACATATCCGCAATTGGGTCTGTCATTGACATGTAACCTTTTTCTCCTTTACCAACTGGCTTTTTTCACGCCGGGGATTTTACCTTCTCTAGCAAAAAGTCGAAAGCAAATGCGGCATAGTTGAAATTTGCGAAGAAAACCACGAGGTCGTCCACAGACGCGGCAGCGATTATATTGCCGAGTTCGGAATTTCGGAGTTCTTTTCTGTTTAGCAATTAATGCTTTTGTTGCCAAATCGGTTGCTCCTAGTTGTTTGTTATTTTTCCTTTATACGATTGACACTGACATACGATAAGCAACTAACGTTTCTCTTGCGGCCAACAGGACGAATTTAAGAGCTATCCCTGAGGGGCATTCCTAATGCCTTCAACAACTCTCGTCCTTCCTCGTCTGACTGAGCTGTCGTGACGATAGTCACGTTTAACCCTCGAACTTCGTCTACTTGGTCATATTCGATTTCAGGGAAAATGAGTTGCTCTTGAAGGCCTAGCGAGTAATTGCCACGTCCATCAAAGGCGTCGGGTGACAGACCACGGAAATCTCGAATTTGCGGCAGGACAGTATTGACAAGCCTATTGAAAAATTCATACATGCGCTGTCGACGCAAGGTGACCTTACAACCGATAGAAGCGCCTGCACGGACTTTGAAATTGGATACAGACTTCTTCGCCCGTGTGATAACTGCACGCTGACCGCCGATCTGCGTCAGTTCTTCAACCGCGCTGTCCAGCAATTTTGGATTCTGCATCGCCGCACCAAGTCCGATATTCAGATTAATCTTTTCCAATCTGGGAATTTGCATGACATTTGGGTAATTGAACCGTTTTTGCAATGCAGGCACAGCTTCTTCTTGATAAAATGCTCTGTACTCACTCATTATTCACGCTCGCTGACCAGCTTCGTCTAAAGGTGCTGATCTGGAATCCTAAGATACGCAAAAATTCAACAGTAACTGCCGCCTACGGTCGGAGAAACTTATTCCTGCTCCGCAACCGCCCCACATTTTTTGCATACACGCAGGCGATACTTTTTTGTACGAGTCCCGACCTCTCGCTCAAAGACCTGTCGTTTTGTGCGAGTGGGTGCATTGCATTTGGGACACACCAATTTTAGGTTCGAAAGGTGAACCGTTCCTTCTTTTTCCACTACGCCACCTTGTCCCATCTGGTTTGGGCGCATGTGCTGTTTAATCATCTGAACGCCCTCAACAATGGCGCGATTCTTACTAGGGATGATTTCAAGAACTCTTCCTGTCTTTCCCTTATCCTTCCCGCTTAACACCGATACCAAGTCATTGTCCTTTATGTGAATTTTTCTTGTTGACACTATCTCCTCCTGGACGCATAGTGATTCTCGTTAAATGACTTCGGGTGCCAAGGACACAATTCGTGTGAATTCTCGTTCCCTCAATTCACGTGCAACCGGACCAAAGATTCTAGTACCACGAGGTTGATTCTGAGGGTCAATCAACACCGCGGCGTTTTTATCAAACTTGATGTATGAACCGTCTGGGCGACGATACCCTTTGGTAGTACGCACAACAACTGCACGCACGACTTCCCCCTTTTTCACCTGACTATTGGGATTCGCCTCTTTCACACTTGCAATGATAACATCCCCTAATCGAGCATAGCGCTTGCGTGTACCACCTAACACGCGGATACACATTAGTTGCTTTGCTCCAGTGTTATCTGCACAAATCAATCTACTTGAGGTTTGAACCATGGGGTGTTCCTCACTTCACACATTAGCCGCATTAAACAGAATGGTACTGAATCCGAAGTATCCTAAATTCTCCACGGATCATTGCACCGCTTGTACACTAGGAACTGCTTTCGCCGCCTGATTCCGCTTTTGCCGTGATTTGGCGAACACGCCATTTTTTTCGGCGGCTAAGCGGACGCGATTCAATGACCTGCACCACATCCCCAACTGCACAAGCATTCTGTTCATCATGAGCTAGCACTCTTGTCGTGTGTCTCACGATTTTCTTGTAAAGCGGATGCTGGTAGGCTCGCGTGACGGCTACTACAACCGTTTTGTCCATCCGGTTGCTCGTCACTACGCCAGTCTGACTTTTCCGATGTCCCTGCTTCTCTTGAGTCAAGCTTTTCCTCTCTTTAACTTTGAACTATGGGGCACTTTCGATTCCTTGTTCTCGTGCCCGAAGGATTGTTTTTATCCGTGCAATATCGCGTCTTATTTGCTTTAACTGAGAAGTATCTTCTAGCTGCCCGAGGATGTTTCGAAATCGCTGATTGAATAAACTTTCTTGGAGATTCGAAAGCTCGTTCGTGAGGTCTTCGACAGATTGAATCCGAAGTTCTTTAGCGGTCATGATTAGTAGTGTCCGCCTCTTCTTATGAATTTTGTTTTCAGCGGAAGTTTGTGCGAAGCAAGCCGCATCGCCTCTTTAGCTTCTTCAAGAGGAACACCGCTTAGCTCATAGAGCACACGGCCGGGTTTGACCACTGCCACCCAATATTCAGGTGGTCCCTTTCCACTGCCCATCCGTGTTTCAGCAGGTTTTTTGGTAACCGGTTTTTGGGGGAAAATTTTAATCCAAACCTTGCCGCCACGCCGAACATGACGTGTAATAGCCACTCGAGCCGACTCAATTTGGCGGCTCGTGATCCATCCGCATTCCATTGATTGCAGACCGTATTCGCCAAAGTTAATTCTCGAACCGCGATATGGTTGCCCGCGCCGCTTTCCACGCTGTACTTTACGGTGTAGCACCCGTTTGGGCATCAACATTGCTATACTCCTATGTACTTACCCGACTCGTCACAAGCGGCGAGAGACGGATTTGCATATATCACCGCTCTCTGCTCTTAGCACTGTTAGTTTACTCGCGCCATCTACCTGAACCTCGGCGTCTTGTTGAATCATCATCGCCGAAACGTTCGCCACGTCGGCGTGGACGCGATCGACCTTCTCTAGGCCCCGTTGCTTGTACGGATGATTCACCGAGCAAAGCTTCGGCAGTACCTATAACCTCGCCCTTGAAAATCCATGTTTTGACACCTATTTTGCCGTACGTCGTATCAGGCTCGCAAAACCCATAGTCAATTTGCGCTCTTAGCGTGTGTAAGGGAACTCTACCTTCGATACTAGTTTCCGTACGCGCCATCTCAATGCCGCCAAGGCGACCACTAACAGTAGCCTTTACTCCTTGAGCGCCAGCCCGCATAGAATCAGCGATGCTTCTTTTCATGGCTTGCCGGAAGGGAGATCGTCGCTGGATTTTGAAAGCAATGGCTTCCGCGACCAATTGAGCATCAAGTTCCGGAGACTTAATTTCCGTCACATTAATGCGAACCGACCGCCCGATAAATTTCTCCAAGTCCACCTGAAGTTTCTCTGCTTCAACACCGCGGCGTCCAATGACAATACCGGGACGCGCCGTATGAATATTTATGGAACATCTATCCGCGACTCGTTCCACCTCAACCCGTGATATGCCCGCACGCGCCAGTTTGTCCTTGACGAACTCTTGAATCTGCAAATCCTCATGGAGCCAAAGGGCATATTCTTTCTCGCTATACCACTTGGAATCCCATGTTTCAATGATTCCGAGGCGTAATCCACGCGGATGAGTTTTTTGTCCCACTAAAACCTCCTCAGTCTAACATGTGCCGACCCTTACGTTAGAAACCGTTTGGGTAGTAAGCCGCAAACTGTTATTGAGTGATGTCCAAAACCTAACTTTCGTCGTTATCACTTTCCTCATCCAGTACAACGGTAATATGACACCTTCGTCGCAGTATCCTATTCGCCATTCCACGCGCTCTTGGTCGAATCCATTTCCGTGTTATTCCCTCATCAATGAAGATTTTTTTGATGAAGAGATTGCTTTCATCCACGGTTGAGTCTTGGTGCTGCGCATTTGCCACTGCGGACCGAATTAATTTTCGAATCACCGAAGATGTTGACTTGTGCAAAAAAGCCAATTGATTAAGAGCATCTTCGACAAATCTGTCTCTGACTAAATCTGCCACCAAACGCGCTTTTCGCGGGGCAACTTGCACATTCTTGATGCTCGCTTTCGCTTCCATTCAATAACCTCCCACACACGCCTTTCCTATACTCGAGAGCCCCGTGCGTGCGATCTAAATGTGCGCGTGGGAGCAAATTCGCCTAATTTATGTCCTACCATGTTCTCCGTGATATAAACCGGAAAAAACTTTTTTCCATTGTGAATTGCAAGTGTATGACCTATCAGTTCCGGCGTAATTGTAGAACGTCGAGACCAAGTGCGAATTACACGTTTTGTACCAGATCGCTCTAAAGTCTCTATTTTCTTCTGAAGTTTAGGGTCTATATAGGGGCCCTTTTTTACTGAACGTGGCATTCTAAATTCCCTTCGCGGCAAAATCGGTATTCAATTGAACCAAAGCTCTTGGTAAATCTCTTGTTGGCATCACTTACGACGGCTAACAATGAACTGACCCGACTTCTTCTTCGGGTTTCGCGTTTTGTACCCTTTAGTTGGAACGCCCCAGGGAGTTACAGGATGTCTACCTCCCGAACTCTTTCCTTCTCCGCCGCCATGCGGATGATCTATTGGATTCATTGCCACACCGCGCACTTTCGGACGCCGTCCCATCCAGCAAGAACGTCCACCCTTTCCTATTGAAATGTTGGAATGGTCGACATTTCCAACTTGCCCAACCGTAGCCATACACCGCACCAGGAGCAAGCGAATTTCACCGGACGGCATCCGAAGACGTGCATATCGTCCCTCGCGGTCAACGAGCTGAGCGGCCACACCCGCACTACGAACGAATTGCCCGCCTGCTCCGGGAACCATCTCCACATTATGTACGGCAGACCCAAGGGGGATTCTCTCAAGCGGTAAGGCGTTGCCCACCTTAATCTCCGCGTCCGGCCCCGAATTGAGCATCTCACCTACCTGGAGCCCTAAAGGCGCAAGGATGTAGCGTTTTTCCCCGTCCACATAGTGTAGTAGTGCTATCCGAGCGGAACGGTTTGGGTCGTACTCAATTGAGGCTACCTTAGCCGGTACACCGAACTTATTGCGCCGAAAATCGATATCTCGGTAACGTCTCTTATGACCGCCGCCACGTCTTCTTACCGTCATTCGGCCCGCACCATTGCGTCCGGCGTTGTCCTTTAGTCCTTTGACCAAAGATTTCTCCGGCTTTCGACGGGTTATCTCTTCAAAAGAGTGGCCGGTCATAGATCGCCGGCTTGGTGTTACGGGCGAGTATATCTTTATTGCCATAATCAAAAGCCCTCAAATCGAATGTACGTGTAGGTACTCCCGGCAAGCCTTTAGTGTGCGAGATTCATTACATGCTAAGTTGAAGTCGCCCAACCAACCTATGACCAACTGCCTCGCCGTCACTATCGTGTCACTCAAAACTCAACAATGTTTGTGGCGAGTCCCTGAGAGATAAAATTGCGGAGTCTTAGCGTATGTCCATCAATATTATATGGACTCGAAAATCTGGACATCTGTTCCCGGTTCAACTGTAATGATAGCCTTTTTCCAGTTAGGTCGTCTTCCGCGTCGGTGCTGAAAAAGCTTGCCTTTAGGCTTGCCGCGCACGCGCATTGTACTTACGTTAAGAATCTTCCCTTTGAGATCAAGCAGTTCCTCCGCTGCTTGTCGAATTTCTGCTTTGGTAGCCTTTATATCAACTACAAAGCAAAATTTGTTCGACGACTCGCGAAGATCTGTACTTTTTTCTGTGACTAAAGGCTTTAATAGAATCTGATATAAATCTTTCATTGCTCCGACACTTGCTCATCCACACTATCACTTGGTTGAAAGAATTTCATCTGTAACTTCTCGATAGCTGTCTCGGTGATTACAATCTTGTCGTTCCATAAGATATCGTAGACATTCAGTACGTCCCATATACAGGTGCTCACGTGCGGTATATTCCGAACAGATAACTGAAGGTTTCGATCCTGTTGATCTAATACCAAAAGAAGCTTGCCTTCTAGCTTGAGAGCACCCAAGAACTCAACGACATCTTTTGTCCGCGGTCTATCGAGCGTAAAACCCTCAATGAGAACACATTGGGCATTCTGAAACCTGTCCGCCAGCGCCGAACAAATCCCGAGTCTTCGAATCTTCTTCGGCGTGTATTGACGATAACTGCGAGACATTGGTCCAAACGCAACCCCGCCATGCACCCTCGTGGGCGATCCACTGTCGCCGACTCGCGCACGCCCAGTTCCCTTTTGACGGTGCAACTTTCTGCCGCTTGCGTTGACTTCAGCGCGCGTTTTAGTTGAGGCTGTACCGCTCCGTTGGTTGGCAAGATGCGCAACAACACATTGATGTAGAACATCTGTACGCACCGGGGCGTTAATGAAACCATCTGATAATTCCTTCTGGTGGATTATCTCGCCCGATCGGTTATATACGTCGAAAGTTGCCATCACAATTGTCCTTCATTCACAAATCCGACCTGTCCGCGCTACGCACCGACCTTGACAGCTTTGTTAATCAACAAATACCCATTTGCTGGCCCAGGTACAGCGCCTTTAACCAACAGAAGGCTCCTATCAGCATCCGTCTGAATGACCTGCAAATTCTGAACGGTGACTCGTCTCCCACCATGCCGCCCAGGCATTCGCTTACCCTTAAACACCCGCGATGGATGTGCGCTTGCGCCGATTGATCCGGTCCGTCGAAGATCCTGTTCGCCGCCATGGCTCTTTTTCCCGCCAGCAAAGCCATACCGTTTAACTACTCCCGTGAAGCCAAGCCCTTTTGAGGTACCGGTTACATCAACGCACTCTCCAACCGAAAAAATGCTCGAATCAATCATCGAGCCTACCGAAAGCTCTTCGGTGTCATCAACGGGAAACTCAAACAGTACTCGTGGAGGTGTAACACCCGCCTTGTCGATATGTCCGCGTTCCGGTCGATTGACTTTGTTATCTTTACGATTTCCGAAGCCCAGTTGGACGGCTTGATACCCATCTTGGTCTTTGGTCTTAATCTGTACAACTGGGCATGGGCCAACTTCGATTGCAGTCACCGGAAACGCCTTGCCGGATTCATCGAATACTTGGGTCATCCCCACCTTTTTGCCTATTATTCCTCTAACCATCTATCGCATTCCTGAAACGGTCACAAAATTTCAATACAAACTATCCCAACTCTTTTATAAAAGTGTGATTTTTACATCAACACCGGCTGGCAGATCCAAGTGCATCAAAGCATCAACGGTCTTTGGCGTCGTTTCCAGGATATCCAATAACCGCTTGTGAATTCGCATCTCAAACTGTTCACGCGACTTTTTGTCCTTAAACGTCGATCTCTGAACGGTGTAGACATGTTTTTTCATTGGAAGCGGAATAGGACCGGATACGACTGCCCCTGTTCGTTTCGCTGTATCCGCTATCTGTCCCGACGATTTATCCAACAACCGGTGATCGAACGCTTTAAGGCGAATGCGAATTTTCTGATTGTCCATTACGATTCCCTGTTAGGTGTATGACTACGCAGACCGCATCTTAGTAGGATCAATCTTACTCGATGACCTTAGACACAACACCTGCGCCAACGGTTTGTCCGCCTTCTCGAATTGCGAATCTGAGTTCCTCTTCCAGAGCAATCGGCTTGGAAAGCTCTACGGTAATCCGAGTGTTGTCTCCGGGCATTATCATCTCAACGCCTTCGGGAAGTTGCATATTACCCGTCACGTCAGTGGTGCGAAAATAGAACTGAGGACGGTATCCGCTGAAGAATGGTGTGTGTCGCCCGCCTTCCTCTTTTTTCAAAATATAGGTCTCGGCTTCAAATTTGGTATGCGGTGTAATTGTTCCGGGGGCAGCCAATACCTGACCACGCTCAACTTCCTTCCGTTCCACACCACGTATTAGGACGCCGACATTATCACCCGCGCGCCCTTCGTCAAGAAGTTTGCGAAACATCTCCACGCCTGTTGCCACAGTGGAGTGAGTCGGTCGGAGACCAACAATTTCGACAGTGTCGCCCACGTGTACGATCCCACGTTCCACTCGCCCCGTAACGACAGTACCGCGTCCGCTAATGGTGAAAATGTCCTCGACAGGCATTAAGTACGGCTTATCGATATCTCTCACGGGTTCGGGAATATACTCATCGACCTGCGCCATCAAATCAAGAATCGGCGCGCATGATTCGCTATTCGGGTCTCCGCTAGATTCCATGGCTTCCAGCGCGGAACCCGATACCACGGGAATTTCGTCCCCCGGGAAGTTGTATTCATCCAACAACTCCCGTACTTCCAACTCTACCAATTCAAGCAGTTCGGGATCATCCACCATATCCGCTTTATTCAGGAACACGACGAGAGAAGGGACATTCACCTGACGTGCAAGAAGAACGTGCTCCCGTGTCTGAGGCATAGGGCCATCTGCTGCAGAAACCACGAGGATTGCTCCATCCATCTGAGCAGCGCCCGTGATCATGTTCTTGATATAGTCGGCGTGACCAGGACAATCCACGTGCGCGTAGTGTCGGTTCTCCGTTTCATATTCTACGTGTGCGGTGTTGATTGTGATTCCACGCTCTTTTTCCTCAGGAGCTTTGTCAATCTCATCATAGGTCATTACATAGTCTTTGCTTGCAAGATTCGACAAAACCATGGTTATTGCCGCAGTTAATGTGGTCTTGCCATGGTCAACGTGGCCAATCGTACCGATATTCACGTGTGGCTTAGTTCTGTCAAATTTTTCTTTTGCCATTTATTATGAATTTCCTCCTCGCATGAATAAGCCAAGAACGTTTAAGGCTTGGTAAGACAATACAATACTAGCTGCGTGGCTTCGACGTCACATGATACCGAAGCCGGCTAAACTTTTTTCAAGGAAATGATGTCTTGCGCAACACTGGAAGGCACACTACTGTAGTGTGAAAACTCCATGGAATAATTTGCGCGTCCTTGTGTCAATGAACGAAGCGTTTTAACATACCCAAACATTTCGGAAAGCGGCACTGAAGCTTGAATCACATGGACACGCGATTTCTGTTGAAGATCTGTTTGAAGGATTTGCGCGCGACGCGCATTTAAATCCCCAATCACCTTGCCCAAATATTCATCAGGGACAATAACTTCCACTTTCACAATTGGTTCAAGCAGAATCGGCCCCGCGCGCTTCACAGCTTCTTTGAATGCCATTGAAGCCGCGATTGAAAACGCCATTTCGGACGAATCTACAGCATGAAAGGAGCCGTCGTATAACCGCACACCCACATCAACAACAGGATAATCCGCTAATACTCCGGTATTCATGGAATTTTGGATGCCCTTGTTGATTGCCGGAATAAATTCCTGAGGTATAATTCCGCCTTTAGTGTCATCAACGAACTCATACTCTGAACCTTTTTCTAACGGGAAAATCTCGATGGCGACATGCCCAAATTGCCCGCGTCCGCCGGATTGTCTCACAAACCGTCCTTCCGATGTAGCGTGCCTTTGAATTGTTTCGCGATATGCAACCTGCGGATTCCCGATGTTCGCTGAAACATTAAACTCGCGAATCAGCCGATCCACGATAATTTCAAGGTGTAGCTCGCCCATCCCGGACAATAAGGTTTGGCCTGTCTCACTATCTTGATGCACCTTAAAGGTCGGGTCTTCCTCCGCCAATTTGAGAAGTGCCAAGTTCAACTTATCAACATCAGATTTCGTACAGGGTTCCACGGCAACAGACATGACCGGCGAGGGAAAAACCATTGTGTCCAGCGTAATTAGCGCATTCCGATCACAGATTGTGTCTCCTGTCGCAATATCCTTGAGACCAATCGCAGCAACGATGTCGCCAGCGTAGACGGCATCTCGTTCCTCACGCTTGTTCGCATGCATTTGCATGAGCCTGCCGATTCTTTCGCGCTTACCACGAGTACTGTTGTAAACAGTTGCTCCTCTGGTTAAAACGCCTGAATAGACGCGCAGGAACGTCAATTTTCCCACATGAGGATCCGACATAATCTTGAATGCCAAAGCGCAAAACGGTTCATCATCACTAGGCAAACGCGCTTCCATTTCTTGAGTTTCAGGGTTCAGAGCTTCAATTGGAGGCACATCTATTGGTGAAGGAAGATAGGAGACTATTGCATCCAAAAGCGGTTGTACACCCTTATTTTTCAATGCCGAACCACATAGCACGGTTACAACCTTTCCACTCAAAGTAGCATTTCTCAAGCCTGATCTAATCTCGGCCTCAGACAACTCGACACCATCAAAATATTTCGCTAACAGATCGTCATCCCATTCAACTATGGTCTCTATCAGGTTAGAGCGGTACTCAGCAACCATTCCAATCATCTCTTCAGGAATGTCAATTTCATGGACTGTGGTGCCTAGATTCGCGTCATCCCACGCGAAACCCTTAAGTTCAATCAGATCCACAACGCCTTTGAATTGCTCCGCGGATCCAATCGGCAACTGAATCGGAATGGCAGTTGTGCCAAGTCGATCAGACATCATTTCAACTGTCCGAAAGAAATCGGCACCGGTGCGGTCCATCTTATTAATCAGAGCCACGCGCGGTACACTGTACTTATCCGCCTGCCTCCAAACTGTTTCTGATTGAGGTTCGACACCCCCAACTGCACAAAATACCGCTACAGCGCCATCAAGTACCCGCAATGATCTCTCAACTTCAACAGTAAAATCTATGTGTCCAGGAGTATCAATGATATTGATGCGATTGTCATTCCATCGACAGGCGGTTGCGGCCGCTGTAATTGTGATGCCGCGCTCCTGTTCCTGGACCATCCAGTCCATTGTCGTAGTACCTTCATGCACTTCGCCCAAACGATGCACACGCCCCGTATAATACAAAATCCGCTCGGTCACAGTTGTTTTTCCCGCATCAATGTGTGCCATGATGCCGATGTTTCGCGTGGAAGCCAAACTAAAACGGCGCGGATCGAGCGATTTACGACTTTCAGATGTGGACTGTTGCTTCAACTCAGACTTCATAACCGAAGATTCACCGTAAAGAAATTTAAGAAACTTTCATCAGGTAGCACTTACCATCGATAGTGGGCAAACGCACGGTTTGCTTCCGCCATTCGATGTTGTTCGAACTTTCTACGTATTGCGGCGCCTTCATTTTTCGAAGCATCTAGCAGTTCGCCCGCCAAACGTGCTTCCATTGTTTTTTCCCCTCGCGCCCTTGCCGATTGGAGAATCCACCTAAACGCCAGTGTTGTACGCCGTTCCGCTTTAACATCAACAGGAACTTGATAGGTCTGTCCGCCGACACGCCGAGAACGAACTTCGAGGACAGGTTTGACATTATTTATCGCTTGACGAAAAACAGTAAGACCATCCTGCTTGGTTTTGGCGGCTACTACGTCCAAACTCCCATACAACACTCTCTGAGCAGTACTTCTCTTTCCATTCAGCATCAAGCAATTCACAAACTTTGTAATCAGCGTGCTATCAAACTTAGGGTCCGGCACTAACTCACGCTTGACGGCAATCTTGCGCCTTGGCATATTCCCCTCCATCCGAGACCTAAAATCAACATCATCGTCTCAGGCTTAACATTTCTAGCCAACCTTCTTCGCTCCATATTTCGATCGGCCTTGCCGGCGATTCTCGACTCCGGCTGTATCCAATGTTCCTCGAACTATATGATATCTGACATTGGATAAATCCTTGACCTTACCTCCCCGCACCAACACAACCGAGTGTTCCTGAAGATTGTGATCGATTCCGGGAATGTAACATGTGGCTTCAAGCCCCGTCGTGAATCGCACACGTGCAACTTTTCGCAGGGCGGAGTTCGGTTTCTTGGGGTTTACAGTCTTTACCTGCAAGCAGATTCCGCGCCTTTGTGGGCAACTTTGAAGCACCGGGGATTTTGTCTGTTTGACAGTTTTCTTTCGAGGCTTTCTTACCAATTGATTTATTGTTGGCATGTTCTACTCCGTCGAAGTAATTGGTAATTCCTTGCGTCAATTACATCTGAGCGTTCAAAGTGCGAAAAACGCGCGCTAGATTAAGGCTTTTAGCGTTTTTTGAAGGTATGCCGCGTTAAAAACGTGTGACGTGCTTAAGAAGAGATCGACATACCCCGTCAACTCAGAGTTCCCTGCGGACTCAATGCTGCGAACGGCACTTCCGGTTTAACTCTTGTCAATTTCAAGAATGCGTAAAATTACCCGATTCCGGAATTAGGTGCGACCGCTACACGGCGGCGAAAAGATTACTGGTGAAAAAGGGCCGCAAACGCGGTTTAATGCTACAGACAAAAATAAAGCCCCGAAAGGGGCTCACATAAGCATCTTCTCAATTAAAAACCAACATTAACTACGAAAGATAATAAAGGTTTTTCGGAATAGCTTGCCTCCCTTTCTGCAACAGTCAGTAGGGGCAATGTGACACCAAGCGTGGAATTATACCAAACTGGCCGGCCCATGTCAAGTTTATTTCTGCATTTTTCTTGTGGTACGCGATTTTTCTTCTACTCGCGTTGGTACAACCCATTTTGAATTTCGTGGCAGTGTTGAATGGACGTTGCTGATTGACAATATACCCCTGCCATGTCATGTCTTGTACGGCAAAGGAATTCATCAACTCCGAAGCAAAAATGCAGACTGGAAAACCCTACTGACCTCGTTAAGATTACCGTAAAATGCGCGAACCTCCGGATCCGGGCAATTACGCCAAAAACGCGGTGGTATCACTGAACAATTGCTCAAAAAAGGACGATAGCGGTGCCCATAATATGCTTGCACAGTTTTCCGCTCTTTTTGCGCCTTGCGAACCGTTGCCGTGTGAAGCAGGGAGATATTGAAAAGCACCACCGTGCCAGCGGACCCATGAAAATCTATGATCCCGTTCCTCTTTAGCTGGCCTACCCCATTCAGAATGGGATTGTCGACGGATTCAGGCGAAATCGAAAAGCAATGCGTGCTCTCGTCAACGTCAGTGAGATAAAGCACAACTTGGATATAGTCCATGCGAAGCGGATGATTCTCCCAATGAGGACGGTCTCGGTGAAATTTTTGGTGTGGCTCTCCATCGTATGGAGCCATGTGGCGAAGGCAAATTTCGGAGAAACACACCGGTCCACCCATCAGGAATGTGATGACGGGAAGGATATTAGGATGGCGCAGCAACTTATCAAATCCTGGTGAGGTGACAAGAGCATTGCAGTTTCGTGTTTGAAATTCGTCGAAAGGATGCCAGCAGTTTGGCGGACCAAACCTTTTCCGATCATTTCATAGAGTTGAACAAAATACTCAATTTCATTTGGAGTGAGTGCGTCCTTAAGAACCTGTTTGAAAAGTAGGTGTTAAAGCTATTATCTGGTCATTTGAGGGCCAAAATCATCGGATTTTCAAGGCATTTTTCCCCAAAATAGCTTCTCTCAAAGACGGATTCGGACTTTTCAAACAGGCTCTAAGAGTGACATAACCGTAGGTGCGGAAATATTCGTAAAGTTTCTGGTCTACGTTTGCCTCAAACACCGTGGAACTACCATTCAACAGTATTCAACAACAATAGACCTAGCAATCATCTCGCGACAGAATGTCTCTTACAAATGTCAATGTCGATTCAACATTGGCATTGATTTCATTTAACGTGGATCCGCCTACACACTCAACATATAGTGGTCCGTCAAATCCACCTTCTGCGAGCCCACCCAGAACTTTCTTGAAATCGACCAGCCCTTCGCCCGGAGTGACCATGACATCAGGTTCACCGTCCTGAACTACGCAGTCCTTAATGATTACAGTGGTAACCATTGATGCGACTGCGTCGATATCGGTTTCTGGATTAAGTCCTCCCTTCGTATAGTAGATGATATTACCTGGATCGTAGCAGATACCAAACGCCGGGTGACTTACTTCCCGATCTGCCTTGACAAGATCTTGCCCCGTTAGGCTGATTCCGCCATGTGGTTTTAAGGCAATATTGACTCCTGCTCGAGCGGCATGAGGAGCCGCGCGACGCATTAGTTCATAGTAGTCCGCGTAGTACGCTTCGGTTGCAATACCGCAATCAAGCAGCCACTTCGCGCCGAGCGCGGCGGCGTTGTCAATGAGCCGTTTGTAATCGTCAAGGCAAGCTTCGAACCCCATATCAAATAATCGGACACTTCCCATCAAGGCTGAAGTCGTTAATCCGGCATTCGCTGCCGCTTTACCTGTTTCCCTGATTTCTGCACTCGTGCTATCGGCTCTTACTGGATTCCGACCCGCGTTGGCAAATACGGCGACATCGGTATATCCGGAAGCAGAAATGTGGTCACATGCTTCGGAGAACGTGAGTGATTCGTAGGGACGAGTTGTACAACCGATTGTGTGCTTCACAGGATTGTCCTTTCAGTGCGTAATACTGTTTTTCTTTCAAAAGGAAGTTTCACTCTTTTGTTCAAATCTCGCTACATTTCGACAATTCGACGCATGCGCTTGGCTATGTCAATCTGTGCGGCACGATCGCCGCCGACTTCGTGTATAACGTATCGATCATAACAGATCTCCCTAAGTTCACGCATGACACAGGGCCAATCGGTGTCTCCATCCAAGAGGTTGACAAATTGGTGCTCTCCGCGCTTGAAGTCCTTGAAATGAACGCATTTGATTCGCAAACCAAGTTCCCGAATCCAGTGCTCCGGATAGCCGTAAGCCATCATATTGGCGGTGTCTAAGTATACACCAATCCATTCACTGCTGACGGTATCAATAAATTCTCGTGTTTCTTTAGGACTTAGCAGAAATTTATTCCACACATTCTCGAGACCGATTGCGGCTCTGTTTGAAGCGGCTACGGGCGCAAGATTTTTTAGGATATCACGAAGATTGTCCCAAACTACTTGATAGGTGCCTTCGACCGTTAGTTGTCCAGGATGCAGGAGAATGGTGTCAACCCTTAAAATTCCGGCAATCTGTAGACTCCGATTCACTGATCTGATGCCCTTTTCTCGTTGGTTCGCGTCCAAACTCAGTAGATTTCCGCTGTCACCGTAGTTGGCGATGATGCTGCTAATTTCAATTCCCGCCATGGCACATTTTTCGCCGACCCCGGCGATCTCTGACAGACTCATGGCAATATCGAGTTCTTTACCTTCGCCGAACGTGAGTTCAATGGCGTCATACCCGGCATCAACGCATAAACCGAGTACATCGTCAAGCGACATATTCCCAAGCAGAAGTTGTGTAATACCGATTTTCATTGTGTGTCGTCAATGCCTTTCGTTTTCTAGTCCGTTTTTGATGCGTGTTTGCAACAGTTGAATCCTGTTAGCAGCAACCAATGTATCGGAAATAGCGACGTGCGGCATTTTATTCCCGTCAACTGCAATTCTCGGTAACGATGAAATGCAGTGCCACATCCCATGATTGTGGTAGAGTGTCCTGAATAAGCTGTTCCTCAAATGCTAATCCCATCCAGATCGCTTGCGGGCACTTCGGCAGAAATCGATCGTAGTATCCGCCTCCGTATCCAATGCGATGTTTCTTTAGATCGAAGGCGATTCCAGGGACAATAATCAGATCAATCTGATTGAGAGGGAACTTGGGGCAAACATCTTGGTCCGGCTGGAGCATACCGTAACGATGGCGCTTAAGCTGTGTGCTAGTGTTGGAAATGCGCCGGGGAACAAGATGCCTCGCTTCGATCGTCGGTGCAAGGGCAATTCTGTTAGTGCGCAACAGATGAACGAGCAGGTCGCGTGTGTCAACTTCGCTCCGCATGCTAAGGTAGAACATAACCGTATCTATCGCACCCGTCTCAATAAAGTCAATCACTTGCTTGTTAATAACCCTGCTCAATTCATGACGCACCGGGGAGGGGATACTGTCACGCTTAGGGAGCATTTCTTCGCGAATACGTTGACGTTTCTCATCTCTAGTCATACATTCTGTGAAGTGAGAGGCAGCCGAGTATTCAAAACCTGTCATCGGAGATCGCGCGTCGGATGTGACAAGAAATCCGGCGCGATTTGTAAACTTAAGTGTCCCATCCGATTTCATCAATATACTTGGCAAGCACATCGCGAAAAGTGGAAGGTTTCATTTTGAGGAGCTTAGCCGACTGTGTCTTATTCCCGTTCGTTTTCCGCATTGCCCAAGCTATTAGCTCGCGTTCCGTGGACTTGACAATTTCTCGAAATGAGGTGCCGCACATCGTATCATCTAAGTTGGCGGGAGTTGGTACTTTCAGTTCAATGGGAATATCTTCGGCAGAAATAGGACGACCACCGCTCATCGTGACTAGCCGTTCAATGAGATTTTTCAACTCGCTTACATTTCCGGGCCAAGTATATGCTGCAAGCAAATTAATCGCCTCCGATGTCATGAAGGTGTCTCGGCGTGGGGAGAACAAATCTATGAAATGAGTGATAAGAAGTGATATATCTTCCTGTCGTTCACGCAGCGGAGGCAAAAAAAGCGGAACAACGTTTAAACGATAGAACAAATCTTCTCGGAATTCACCCAATCTCACTTTCTCCCGAAGATTCTGCGTGGTCGTGGCAATTAATCGCACGTCTAATCTTTCATTGCCTGCGTTGTCGTCAAGCTCGTACTCGCCATCTTCAAGCACCTGAAGTAGATTAATCTGCATCTCATACGGTAAGTTTTCTATATCAGCCAAAAAGAGGGTGCAGCCATGAGTAAGCTCAAGTCTCCCTAACCGTTGACCCTTTGTGTTTATTGCCCCTCCAAATATGTCGTCGTGCAATCCGATTTGCGATTGATTTGAGCAGTTTACACGGACATAGGTTTGGAATTTGCGTGGACCATTCGAATGAATAGATTTTGCAAGCAATGCCTTCCCAACACCTTGCTCACCATAGATTAGGACGTTGCTGTTGGATGCGGCCACGTTCGCAAGGGCGCTCAGAATCTCCTGCATCTGCCGACTCTTTCCCACGATATTTCGATGTGGCGAAAATTTGTCGCTGTTATTGGAAGATAACACGACATCTTCCCCCGTTGCGAGGATGTTTTCCTGTTGCAGCCTTTTCAGCTTGTCTAACATCGCAATCAGTTCTTCGCTTGAAAATGGTTTCTTGATATAGTTGTGGGCGCCGAACTGCATGGCTTCGACTGCAGTTTCTACCGAGGCATAGGCGGTCATAATTATTACAGTGATATGCGGGTATTCTTTCTTGGCTCGCTTTAGAAAATCAATTCCGTGCATCCGAGGCATTCGCAAGTCGGTTATTAATACGTCAAAATGTTCATTCTCCAGCAGCCGTAACCCCGTGGCGGGAGATTCGACCGCAATTGCGTCGTAGTTCGCCTCACGGAGGTCATCACGTAGGGTAATCCGCTTTATTTTTTCGTCATCGACAACCAGAACCTTCATAAATTAAGCTCGTCCTATCGCTACCGGCAAGTTCACAGTGAAGGTCGAACCTTTACCGGGTTTGCTCTCGAACTCAAGCGTTCCTTCATGTTGCCTGACAATTCTATCGGAAACTGAGAGCCCAAGTCCTGTACCCTTTTCTAAAATTTTTGTGGTATAAAATGGATCGAATATTCGATCTTGAATGGCATGAGGAATGCCGATTCCAGTATCCGTAACCCGCACGTAGACCATTCGTGTCCCGCTAAACGCGTCGGCTTCAACGGTCCCTGTCTCCAGAATTAGCGCGCCTCCATCGGGCATAGCGGCGACTGCATTTAATGCAAGATTCAGAACAACCTGTTCAAGCAGGTGTTTATCTCCGATGATTGACGCATGATTCGAATGGTATTGCTTTTCGATTTCAATTCCTTTCTCTTGTGCGCTATATTCAATCAGACCAGTGACTTCATCGACAACTTCATTCAGCGAGATTGAGTCCAGACTAAGTTCATGATGACGCGAAAAGTCTAGAAGTTGTTTTACCGTTGACTCAATACGTCGCAGCGCTTCTTCCATGAGGTCTAGATATTCCTTGGTTTGGTGGGTATTCTCCGGGTCTCGCTTAATACGAAGGATGCAGTTAATCAACCCATCAAGCGGGTTATTAATCTCATGGGCGACGCCTGCGGCCACTTCGCCAATCGCAGCCATTTTTTCGGATAAGATTAACTGGTGCTCCATCCGTTTTCGATCTGTTACATCGCGCGAAACTAGCACCGTGCCCAAATGCCCTTCCTCACCATCACGCACCGCTGCGACAGTATTCTCAAAATGTCGGTCCTTTATCTGAATACTCTTTTGTTCTATCATACTATCACCTTCCGATAAGTCACGCACCATCTGCGACAGTATGTCATAAGATTGTGAGTCTGACGCTTCGGATCGAGACGCTGTTGCGAGTGAAAAATCAGCGTTAGACTGCTCCTGCTGAATCTGCTGGGCGGCTTTGTTTGACAGTGCTATTTGATTTCTTTCATCCACGAAAACAACCCCTTCGTGCATACAGTCGATAATCGACTTGAGCTTGTTCCGCTCAAATAGAACGTCTTTTCGTGCAGATTCCAGTTCTAGCACCTTCTCCTCTAGGTTTTCTTTCAAATCCCGAGTTTCCTCTTCACGCGCCCTTGCCGTATCCGTTATTGTCGTAGCCAAATAAACAGAGAAAAACAGAGTGCTCGTAAAGACGAACAACACACTTACTACATAAATAGGGTGTTGCCAAAGCGCCATGGGAAGGAAATTGTTCAGATGATGATGCGGAAGAATCTCGAAAAATTCTAGGAAGATAACGGAACTAAGGAGTGCGGTGTTGAGAGTAGCCAGGACGTAACTGACCTTCTTGGACAGGATGATGCTTGCAATTACAAGGTGAAATACGAAGTAGAAGATAAATGGGTTTTCGACACCCCCGCTGAAATGAATTAATGCCGTTAAAGAGAATAAATCGAGCAGAATATGCGTGCAGGCATGCCGCTTGATTGACACCAACCGTTTCTTGCTTACACGCTTCGAGTAAAGTTGCGGCTCGAAGTTGTACAGCAACATGAACACGGCAATTAGATACAGCGGAAGGGGTTGATCGATTACACTTAGCCACCATGCAATTCCGACGGTGACAAAGACTCCCCCGATTGCAATCCAACGCAACCTAGCAAGCCAAGCAATCTGCTTGACCAGTTCAATTTTGAATGGGAGTTCTCGATCTATACCCGGTGATTGAGGAGGAACACCCGGTTTCACGGAAACACGACCTCATGCGTTTCTCAGAAAAGGACAGTTTCACTATTACTTCTGATACCGAATTTCGCCATGCACTTCAACGGTATCTACTATAGCCATAATGACGGCATCAACCGGCTTGTCTTTGGTAGCCGTTGTTTGCCGTGCAGAACTTCCCGTTGCAACCAACACCAATTCACCAATTCCCGCGCCAACCGCATCTACCGCCGCATTATAAGTTTTGAGAAGATTACCATCCAAATCCACGTCTTGGATAATCATCAACTTACTGCCGACAAGTTTAGCGTCTTTTTTGGTAGCAACAATAGTTCCCGTGACTTTACCCAGCGTCATCCAATGAACCTTTCTGTTCTAAATTTCCATCTTCCAAGCGTTTTTCAGTTCGTCCCGTAATGCTGTTTATGGTAAACTCAAGCCACGGAAAAGTCAAGTTTTTTGTCCGTGTCTGTGGTAATACTTGCAACTCACCGGGTAGTTTATACGGCGGACAAACACGGTCGAAACCTTGGGAAAATGCAAAACACGATGTGAAGGTCTTCACAGATTTCACCTTGAATCGCACGTCAGTTGTCGCCCTTGACGCGCCCCTCACATAATGTTATAAATTACTCCCGTCGTTCGCTGTAACCGGATTTCGCGCCAAGAACATATGGCATCGGTTCAGAGTAGCAGGCACACGCCCTGTGCCGTAAACCATTTTGCATCACACAACTATAGGCAGGAGCGATTTCCGAATCGCGACCTCCCTATTTGCAATAAACACTTGACGAGAGAACCACTAAGAGTATTTTGCATCGTTTCAAAACAGACTTCCTTACGTAAATTCCAATATCCTAGAGAAACGAAATCGCCGTTTATCTGAAATAAAACCTGAGAATCTCTAATGGAAGTCCTCCATCCAATCTGGCTATTACTTTTTATCCCCATTGTCATATCGCTGCGTGTTTGGCAACTTCCCTCCCGTCTTGTGTTAGCATTGCGTGTTGCGGTGTTGTCTCTAATTCTGTTAGCGATGTGCGGTATTGCCGTGAAATTACGCATGCAGGCGGGTACGGTTGTGGTAGTAGCAGACAGAAGCCGATCGATGCCTCCGGACAGCGAATCAAGACACGAAGAGGCAATTGATTTAATTCAGGCCTCCAAGGCGAGCGATTCCAACCTCGCTGTAGTGTCCTTTGGTCGGACTGCCGCAATTGAACAGTCACCCCAAAGCGGAAAATTCGCCGGATTCGTCAGTGAGGTCCATGATGATGCCTCCGACCTGAACGGGGCAATTGAAACGGCACTTGCCCTCATTCCTCAAGATTCACCCGGTAGAGTACTTCTGCTCTCAGATGGGAGGTGGACCGGAAAAAACCCATCGGCGGCGGCGGCTCAAGCAGCCGCGCGGGGTATTGCAATTGATTTCCGCCTCATACAAAGAGATACGACAAATGACATTGCTATTACACACGTGGATGCACCCGATGTTGTGGCTCGAGGTGAATCATTCATGCTTGCCGCCTGGATAAATTCGCCGATTCAGGATGAGGTCTCATTCGAGTTCATGCGCGGCAGCCAACGCCTCGCTTCGGGTCGGCGAAATGTGCCGTCCGGTTTGAGTCGCCTCATCTTTCGTGACAAAGCGACACAACCGGGAACTTATCAATACACAGTGAGGGTCGCCGGAACCGAGACCGACCCGGTTCCTGAAAACAACGCGGCAAAAGTTCTGATCGGTATTCACGGCCCGCGTCCAATATTGCACGTCACTAACGCTTCCAATTCTTCACTTGCCCGATTGCTTCAAGCGGGTGGATTGGACGTAGAAACTGCTCCTCCATCGGCATATCAGTGGTCACTTGAGGATTTGTCAGGATATTCCGCTGCACTAGTTGAGAACGTCTTGGCGGACAAAATCGGTCTATACGGAATGGAAAACCTCGCCGTCTGGGTCAAGGAAACCGGTGCCGGTTTCATGATGACGGGCGGAAAACATGCTTTCGGGCCCGGTGGTTATTTCAAATCGCCGCTTGAACCGATTATGCCCGTCTCGATGGAATTGAGGCGTGAACATCGAAAGCTATCACTTGCCATTGTGGTAGCAATGGACAGGTCTGGTAGCATGTCAATGCCGGTGAGTGGCGGCAGGACGAAGATGAGCCTTGCAAACCTTGCTACGGCTGAAGTACTCGACATGCTGTCGCCGATGGACGAATTTGGTGTCGTCGCGGTCGATAGTGCTCCGCACATCGTCGCCAATCTCTCAAGCGTTGAGAATAGCGCGCACGTTCGGAGCAAAATCCTACGCATCAGTCCGGGGGGCGGCGGCATCTTTGTCTACGAGGCGCTTTTCGCCGCATCGAAGATGCTATTGAATGCGGAGGCGGGCACCCGCCACATTATCCTCTTTGCCGATGCTGCCGACTCAGAACAACCCGGTCAATACCGCGAACTGCTTGAGAAGTGTCGAAACGCCAACATCACCGTAAGTGTCGTTGGACTGGGCACCGCCACCGACGTGGATGCCGAATTGCTCCGCGACATCGCCCGGCGAGGCGAAGGACGGTGCTTCTTCACTCAGAATGCCGAAGAACTGCCTCGTCTGTTTGCACAAGACACATTCGTCGTTGCACGCAGCACGTTCGTTGACGAACCCGTGGAAGTTCGCACCACTGGTGGCATGGTTACACTGACCGGTAAACAACATCAGATACCCTATCCGATTGGCGGCTATAATCTATGTTACATCCGCCCCGACGCAAACCTTGCAGCCGTGACAGAGGATGAGTACAAAGCCCCCGTCGTAGCAGCGTGGCAGGCGGAGATTGGGCGAGTCCTCTGTTATACCGGAGAAGTGGATGGGGATTACACGGGCGCTATAGCAGGTTGGGACGGTGTTGGAGATTTTCTAACCAGCTTGGTTCGTTGGACAGCCGGTGATTCAGGCAATTTGCCGGGAGAAATGCTACTTACTCAGAAGGTCAAGAATGGAATCAATGTGGTGGAACTTCACCTCAATCCTGAACGACAAGGCGAACCATTCAGAGAACCTCCTAGTGCAACGGTGCTCAGGGGAATTGTTGGGCAAAAGCCAACGGTGGATGAAATCGAACTGTCTTGGACATCCGCCGATACGCTCGCCGTGGACATTCCAATTCACGGCAGTGAAACTGTGTTGGCCACTGTAACGGTCCCGAGCGCAGGGCATTTTTCACTTCCGCCCGTCTGTCTACCTTATTCCCCCGAATTTAACTTTGCGACTGCCGAGTCAGGGTTAAAAACTATGGAACGCCTCGCCCACGCAACAGACGGGAAAACACGAATCAATCTTGGTGAGATCTGGGATGACTTGGCGCGTCAACCCCGCCTGCTGGAACTCAAGCCGTGGCTGCTGATCGCGGCACTCGTTATTCTGCTGGTCGAAATCTTGGAGCGGCGTACCGGATTAATCTCCATGAGACACGGTCGGCGAAAGGCAGAAAAGAAAACAGGACGCATACGTCGAAAAGACCGTGCCTCCGATCAATCCGGGGTATCGCCCCCTCCCCAAGAATCACAAGACGAACCTGAGGAACCAAGAGAGCCGCAGACATCACCTGAACGGGAGAGAATGCTTGACGCCTTGAGCCGAGCGCGAAAACGTGCTAGCGGACGTACCCAAAGTGATCAAGAGAGCGATTAGATCAAGTGACCAAATAGGATGAATCGAGCGAAAAGCGAGGGCGATAGAGATGCCCTTGCCCTGACGTTTTATCTTGCACGCCACTATCCCTATCAGAATGATTCCCTCATCAAGCGACACTCAACTCGCGTTCTCGAGCAGGAATTCTGTTCCTCTCTTACCTTACTTACCATTACCTTCCAAACCAAACAACCTGCGGCGCTCCGATGTCGTGCAAAGATGAGCGATGGAAGCAAACCGAGTTGGGTCAACACGTTCGGGCGTCCACTTTTCATAGATGAGAATCAAGGATTTTCGTGGCGTATTCGTGTAGTTATCCATCGCGGTATGCCAACCATAGGAGTTGAACATAATAGCAGTGCCGGCTTTACCCGGAAACCGTTTGTGGCCAGGCATAGCTTCCAATCGAGTTGCGCTTGAGTAAGGACCGGCATCTGACTTGTGGCTACCCGGGATATAACCAAATTCGCCGGCTCGAAGCTCGACATCGTTGACGTAAATTTGAACCTTGATATGCAGCGGATTGCTATGAGGCACGTCGGGGTGCCAACCCGAATAACAAACCGGCCCTGGCGGAACCGTGCGAACCTGTGGCCCGAGTAGAACGAGATCGTCTTCCGTAAAAGCCATCAAATAACCGTAATAACTCGGATGATCGATCAGGTTAACGAAGATTTCATCCTTGTCAAAAGGGTCGGGAATGTCGTAAAACGATGCAGGTACCTGCCCTGCATCTACGCGATCTAACCAGGCCAATTTGCACGTTTCCGCCCAATAATCAAAAACATCCTGCAACCGTTTCAACTCCGCGCCCTGAATTGCGTTTTCGAAGACTATATAACCGTATTCTTCCCATTGAGCAGTTTCAGCTTCCGTGGGTTTAATCATGAGGCGCCTCCCGCTTTCACATAGTATCTTATCATTGCATTCTAATAAACCTGAGATGGGAACTCAATGTAAATGTCTTCGCGGTGAATATCCGGCGACTTCGTTAACAACAACAATGGTGTGGTAACAAAGCACCGCCGACACCTAAAATTTCATCGCGCATTACCGATGGGATCAAATCCTTTCATTACACTATCACTGGAGGTCGTCGCTTCCAATATCTCGTCGCCTTCTCAAAGGCATGCGCCAATTGGAGTACTCCGAAATCGTCTTGGTGCCTTCCTACAATTTGCACTCCTATGGGCAATCCTTCAGGCGTGAAACCGCACGGAACCGAGATGGCGGGAAGACCAATCGCACTAATGTAGTAACACGATTTCATCCAATCGATATACGTGTCCATTTTCACGCCGTTAATCTCGGTAATATATCGTTGATTAATGTCGAAAGGTGGCACCTGGCTCACTGGGAGAATCAGGAACTCGTAGCTCTCCATAAATTCTCGGAGGCGGTGATAGAGTTCCGTCCGCTTCCGTTCAGCTTCCCCAATCTGCGGCCCGGATAATTCCATTCCCACTTCTACATTCCAGATCACAGAGTCCTTTATCTGATCTCGATAGGTCTCCAACAGCTTTCCAAACATGACCTCAAAACGCCAGGCTCGCCAAACGTGGAAGCTTTCATCGGCACCAGTGAAGTCGGGATCCACGTCTTCAACCTGGCAACCTATGGACTCGAAGACGTGCCGCTCCCCATCAATCACCCTGGTCACACGTGGATCCACTGGAAGTTCGCCCAAATCGCGGCTCCAAGCAATGTGCACCCCTTTGAAATCGCGATCCAACGGGCGTGAGAATAGACTTCCCGGCTCGGAAATCGCAATTGGTGAACGTGGATCCGGTCCCGCGATAGCGCTCAACAAGAGCGCAGTGTCTTCTACAGTGCGAGCCATTGGCCCCTGCACCGATATGGGATACCATGCGAGCATGCTTGGCCAAATAGGTACTCTCCCCGGAGACGGGCGAAGTCCGACTACGTTACAAAAACTAGCCGGAAGGCGCAGCGAGCCTCCGCTGTCGCTTCCATCTGCGATGGGTTGCATGCCGCATGACAAGGAGACGGCTGCACCCCCGCTGCTTCCGCCACATGTTTTGGACGTGTCATATGGATTGAATGTCTCACCAAATACTTCATTGAAGGTTTGCGCACCTGCCCCAAACTCAGGTACATTGGTTTTGCCAATTGTGACAGCCCCCGCCTTTTTCAATCGCTCCACAATAAGCCCATCGTGATCCGGCACAGAATCACTGTAGATCGGAGAACCCATTGTCGTCCGCATCCCTTTCGTCGGGACCAGGTCTTTATGTGCAATCGGCAAGCCGTGTAGTGGCCCCACTTCTTGATTTCGTGCAAATGCTTTGTCCGCCGCTTTGGCGGAATCCACTGCTTGCTCCTGATGCATAGTGACAATCGCGTTGACTTTCGGATTTACGCGATCAATCTGTGCCAAGTGGGCCTCAACCACCTCTCTAGCGGAAATGTCTTTGGCGCGGATACGATGTGCCAACTCAGTGGCAGTAAGGAAACAGATCTCCGAATTTGTCGCCATATTTTACCCTTTCTCAGAATTCATCCAGCCTACAGTCGTACATTTAAAGACTCGAGCGGATCTTTTCGACATGCCGACATACCCTAATCTTCCCAGTCAAAAATCACTCCCAACATCGATTTTTCGCGTCGATATATCATCTCGTACGCCTTTGCAATCTCGGTATAGTGGAAACGATGGGTGACCAACCGCTTCGGTTCTAGGCGACCGTCTTCCATCAAAGAGAGAATATAACCGGCAGATTGTTCCACCGCGAACCGATCATATGCATCTTGTGCGGCGTATGGGGTATTTGGATTGGTAGCTGGATACAAATTCCCCGCAGCGCCTGACACGGCGATGATTGATATCCCCTTGCTATAGAACAGTTCCATAGCCAGTGGGTTAAAATCAAGCGGCGGCTCGCCGCGACCGAGGAGACTGACGATTGAGACTCTCCCATTTGGACGTACGATTTGCAAGGAAGTTTGAAAAGCGGGCCATGGATTAGCCGTAAGAATAACAAGATCAACACCAACGCCGTTAGTGAGGGAATTTAGCTTTTCACCAAGCATGGGGTCGTCGTACATGAACGCGGTATGCGCCCCCATTCCTTTAGCCATCTCAAGGCGTACGGCACTGTTTCCGATTCCGATTACTCTTGCGCCAAACACCTGTCCTAGCGCGACCGCTCCCAGTCCGAGTACCCCTAAACCTACGACTGCTACATTCTCGCCCGGCTGGAAATATGCCTTCCGATAGCAAAGATAACTAAGGTTATAAAGGTGTGCGTAGACCGCGTCTTCCGGATGAACTTCGCTGGGAACCTTGACAATATTTGGCGCATCTTTAATGATATATTCGGATTGATGAGTTTGCTGGGTTACCACACGATCGCCCGCTTGAAAACGCTTGACGGCATGTCCCACTCCTTGTACAACTCCCAAATTGCTGTCGCCGACCGGCCTAGGATAGTCAGGCGCGCCAGGGACGCGCTCGGCTCCTTCATAATTGCCACGGTCAGTTCCGATTTTCAGGGCAGAAATTTCCGTTTTAATCCAAAGTTCACTGGGTTCGAGGTTACTCGTGTCAAGTTCATGTTCTTCAATATGCAAGTCCCTCGGCCCCCGTAGCATTGCAATTTTCATACACATCCTCCTAGTTTCGCAGATTGTGAATCTGTTTCCTAGAATTAGTGCATCCCAAAGCGTGGTCTCCGTCGTGATTCTACCATCAATACGAATTTTTTCGCAACGATAGCATCCGATGTAGGGATCAAGCGAACGGAAAGCGATTCAAGCGACTGGACAAGGAGCGCGATAGCAAATCCCGAGCGATAGGGATTCCACAGGTGTATGGCAATCGCCAACAAAAACACGAAAATGCTCATCTTCAGAATTATCAGGAAAGTACTTTTCACCTATATTTCAAACAGATTCTTACCGGGGATTCAACTCGGATTCCCGCGGCGTCGGAGAGCATCCAGTAACCTACCCAACTCTTTGACCCTTAACAACCAGCAAGAAACAAAAAAAGTTACAACCCCTACGATGATTGGAACAAACACTCCTGTCAATCGCGCGATCACGCCGACCGTGCCCATCCAACCCTCAATTGAGGAATGCATCCCACCACAGATTGTCCCCATAATGATGGATGACACAAGCACCTTGGCTAAGAGAAATCCTACTTTCCCCAACTCGAGGTTTCCTACTTTTCGATGCAGGAGTATCAGTAGCACCAAGAAATTCAGAGTAGTCGTGCAAGAGGTCGAACACGCTATAGCACGGTGACCGAACCCTATACGGAAGATGAGGATATAGTTCAATACAATATTTGCCAAAACCGTGAATACGCTGACTATCACTGGCGTCCGAGTGTTGTTGAAGGCGTAAAATCCATCAGTCGCAATTTTGACTGACGAAAAGCCACACAATCCAATGGCATAGAACAAAAGCGCCCCTGCTGTTTCCTGCGTGTCAAAGTGAGTTGCTTTCCCCCACTCAAAAATTAAGCGGCATATAGGCTCCGACAGCACCATTAAGCCGACGGATGCAGGCAGCGTGAATAGGAATATTAACCGCAATGAATATGAAAAAGATTGGCGATAGTCTTCTAGCTTGTCCTGCACAACCAACTTGGCGAAGTTCGGCAATGCCGCTGTCGAGATAGCCACACCGAATACCCCGATCGGGAGGTGCATGAGGCGAAATGCGCGAGTTAAATAAGTGATCCAACCTTCCCCCTGCGAGGCAAATCTTAAATTGAAAAAAAGATTGATTTGTAATGCCGCAGCTCCGACAACTGCGGGGATTATCAGTCGCACGACTTGCAGCACGCGTGGATCGCGAAAACTGATGCTTGGACGGTATCGAAATCCGATGCGCCACATTGATGGGAATTGAACGACAAACTGAAGCGCACCGCCGACTAGCACGCCAACTGCCAGACCCGTAGCCGGGTGCAGTCCCATGTCTTGAGAAACATAGTATCCCCATACACCAACGATTAACGACCCCAAATTAAAAAAAGATGATGCACAAGCCGGCACCCCGAATTTGCCCTTGCTGTTCAACATTCCCATCGCTATCGCAGCAAAGGAGACAAGAATCAGAAACGGAAACATGATTCGCGTAAGGTAGACCGTTAGACTTCGTTTGTCGGTTAAACCATACTCCCGTTGGGAGTTCAACTGACTATCAAAGCCTTCACCGCCTGTCATCAGGTTTACGATTGGAGTAGCGGCAAATATTCCGATTAAACAGAGAGCCGTAAGCACCAATGCCGTCAGATTAAAGACGCGGCTAGCTAGTCGTTGGGCGGCTTCTTCGCCTTCTTCGAGTTCGGTCGCGTGAATGTCCTGACAAGAGCCTTGCTCAACACGCCTTCTCCGAAGAGGTCCCGAACCAAGTTTGGAATGCGGAATGCAGCATAAAAAGCGTCGGCACTAACCCCTGCGGTGAAGAAATACGCAATTGCCTGCTCTCGCATCAACCCAAGCAGGCGTGATACCATAACGGCAAAGCCGATAACTCCTGCAGTTCTTGTTATCGTGGTAGGGTTGTCATTTCCCATCTAACCCCCTGTCAATGTGACAAGCAAACTGCTCTACTAGACTTTTTTTGACATTTGTACGGTTGTAAGGTACACTCTAGAACCCTCAAGAGCCAACAACCTCGTTTAGGCATACTGTTTGATTGTCGTTCCTAAGACGCATCAAGCTTGATTTCGCCTCAAGGAGGCGGAGGATGGAATTCGAGACTTTGCACGTGCCTAAAATTCGATGTCCTAAGCCCGACAGTTCCCGGCTGACTAAGTAGTTCATTCGCTAAGAATCTAATGCTTACGAGACTTGCACAAGAAACCCGTTCTACCACGCCGGTAGGTGCGATCAAGTGACCGAATAGGATCGACTGAGCAATTATCGATTAACTGACTGATTAAGGAAGGCGACAGTAGATCCTGTGCGATAGTGATCCCAGTGCTATAGTAAATCCCGCGCGATAGCCAATCCCGTGCGATAGAGATCCCTTTCTAACCGCACCGACACCCAACACTTACCATATGTTTTTAGAAAATAAACCACTAAGCTGAATTTAGCAACATAGATGATCTGAGTGAAGATCTCCGCTGCACGAAGATTCACCGGAAGGGATGCTTAAAAATGCCAGAAAGAAAAAGGACCGTAACTGTCGAAGAGGCGAATCACTTTGTTCCCATGCTCGAAAAAGACATGTTGGAATTGAAATCACTCCGCAAGGAGTTGGAAGCCCTGGGTGTAGAGATGTCGGCGCTTTTTGAAAACGTGCATCTCAACGGCGGTCATCGCAAAACCCCAGAATTTCTTCAATTGTCATCACAGTTTCGTAAAGTCATCGAACGAATAAATTCCTACGGTTGTGTGATAAAAAACATCGATCCCGGACTAGTGGACTTTCCTCACCTGCGAGATAGTCGAGAGGTTTACCTCTGTTGGCAGTTCGGCGAAGACGAAATTCGTTATTGGCATGACGTAGACGCTGGATTCGCCGGCAGACAGCCCCTATAAACAACCCGAATCCTCTTCTCACCCATACGCCTGTTCTACGACTTTGCTTTGTGCCAATCCCTATCCAAGAAATAGAAGTGGTTGGTTGGACCGTGCCCATGTCCAATATTCAGCCCCTCTCGAATGGCGTTGGTGATGTATTCTTTCGCAGTACCTACGGCTTCCACCATGTTCAATCCCTGAGCAAGACGAGTCGCGATTGCAGCCGAATAGGTACAGCCTGTACCATGTGTATTATTTGTTTCTATCCGCGTTTCATCAAAGAGTGTGATTTCTCCCTCATCATACAACACATCTGTTGATCGGTTGCCCGGCAGATGCCCGCCTTTTACCAACACTGCCCTACATCCGAAGTTGTGAATAATCTCTGCCGCCCGTTTTGCGTCGTCCAGCGTCTCAATCTCACGTTCTGCAATTAATTCTGCTTCATGCAAGTTAGGAGTAATGAGCTTCGCTAGAGGAACCAGATCCGCTTTTAGGCTGTCTATTGCCCGTGTCTTTAGAAGAGAAAACTTGCTTTTGGAAATCATCACTGGGTCAATAACGATATTTTCCGCTCCAACTTCTCGCAACTTCCTCGCAACGGTCTGCACAATGCCTAAAGCAGATAACATACCCGTCTTTACGGCAGACACCTCAAAGTCGGTGAAAACCGCATCCAACTGTGCCTCGATGAGGTCCAATGGCAAATCATGCGCGCGTGTGATTTCTAGCGAATTCTGTGCTGTAACTGACGTAATAACGGACATCGCGTAGCCGCCGTTCGCGTGGATCGATTTGATGTCAGCCTGAACACCAGCCCCGCCTCCGGAATCAGAACCCGCGATAGTTAGAACCTGTATCATCTTATCAAGTCTTGCACTTCCCTAATTCCCTTAGATATTCCCGCGCCCGTTTAGTACCGGTCTCCGGCATCATTAAGCCCGACATTACTGCCACGCCATGTGCCCCAGCATCGATACACTCCGGTACCCGGTCTGGAGATACTCCGCCCAATGCGAAGACGGGAATCTCAATGGATGATGTCAAGTCGCCAAGTTTTTTCAGACCTACAGTTGGCCCATAATCGGGTTTACTTGCAGTTGGGAAGATTGGACTGTAAGTGACAAAATCGGCGCCGTCCTTCTCTCGCGCCCGCGCCTCACCAAGACTGTGAATGGAACAACCGATCAGTAAACTTTCTCCCGTTTGTATCTTTATCTGTTCTATTGACGGTGTGCTGGCTGGAAGGTGTAACCCGGAAACGCCAAGATTCAACGCTATTTCCACCCGTGAACTAACAAACAATCGCGCGGAATACACCTTACAGAGCTCGGCAATCGGCGCAGCCAAGTCGAAGAACTCCTGATCCCCTAAATCCTTTTCACGGAGTTGAATCGCCATGACACCCACGTCCAATAGACTATGAATTACGTCATACACTGAGCGCGGTTCACACAGAGATCTTTCCGTAATCGCGTATAGTTTGAAGTTGATCGGCTGGCTTTTGTTATTGATCAATCAAACGGTTTCCAAGCATGGCTTGTTTTTGACGTCCAGGATTAGAATTGAGCGACGATTCACCCGATTCCATGAATTCCACGTTCAATCGCGCGGCTGCAACTTAGGGTATTTCTGTACGAAATACACTGTCCCTAGTATTCCTAATGCGATTACGAAGGTGACAATATTATAGATGAATGCCAAAAACGCCGCGATGACAAGCGCAATCCATTCAAGCCACTTCGTTTTACGGACGAAATATCCCATCGTGACTAGTGAAAAAATAAACGTGCCCACCACCGCCGTTACTACAGACAGAATATTCTGTATGAGAGTCCCATCCATGAGGATGTGAGTATATGCGAACAGCAATGGCATCACGTAAAGTAACTTGGCAAACTTGAAACAAGCCCACCCGGTCTGCCACGGATTGGCTCTGGCAATCGCCGCCCCAGCGTATGCACCCAATGCAACAGGCGGAGTAATGTTCGAATCTTGGCTAAGCCAAAAAATGATTAAGTGTGCGGCAACGAAGGAGACACCCATTTGATCGCTGGTAAGTATAGGCACCGCAAGTTCAGAAGTTATCAGATACGCCGCCGTCACGGGGATACCCATCCCCAAAACTAACGACGCCACCGCCAGTAGCAGAATCGCAATCGCACTACTGTTTCCGGCGACTGATAGCACAAGGTCGGGAAAAATCCGTCCTAAACCCGTTAGATCGATAACAGCGATGATAATGCCAATGCATCCCACCGCGCCGCCAATCGCCAACGAATTGCGCGCCCCCAAAACCATTGCTCCCCACAGGCGTTTCGGAGTGAGGCGTGTCTCCGGTCGAATATAACTCACGACAATCGTGGCCAAAATTGCGAAAAACGCCGCTTTGGATGCCGTGGAACCCGAAATCAGTGTTCCAACAAGTGTTAACAATGGAACCATGCAATACCATTGGCGTTTTAGCAATGGCAAGAGCTGAGGCAAATCTTCCTTTGGCAACCCCTGGATGTTCCATTTTTTTGCTTCTAGGTGCACCATCACCCACACGGCGAAAAAGTAGAGTAGCGCCGGAGCGACCGAAATGAGCGCTATGTGGCTGTAAGGCAGTTCTGTGCGCTCTGCCATAATGAACGCGCCCGCGCCCATTACTGGCGGCAAGAATTGACCACCGACCGAAGCGGTCGCTTCCACCGCTCCGGCAACATGGGGTCGAAATCCCGTGCGCTTCATCAGTGGAATCGTAAACGCACCCGTCGCTACGGTATTCGCAATCGCGCTGCCTGCGACTGAACCGAAGAATCCTGAGGCGGTGATAGCTACTTTGGCAGGGCCTCCTATTGACCGTCCCGCTATCGCCATTGGTAGGTCAATGAAAAATTGTCCCACGCCCGACTTTTCGAGAAAAGCCCCAAAGAAAATGAAGAGAATGACGTAGGTTGCCATCACGTTTGCCATGATACCGAAAATCCCAGCTTGGCTGAAGAAGCCGTATTCGATAATTCGCTGTAACGTGAAACCCTTGTGCTCAATGGCAGATGGCATCGACCTGCCGAGCAAGGCATACAGAATGGCAACTCCCGCGATTATTGTGAGAGCCCAACCGACAGTACGCCGTGAATATTCCAAACTGAGTACCAGCGCGACAGCGCCGACAACTACGTCCAATTTGCTATACGCGCCAGCCCGGTTAGCAAGCGTTTTGTACTCAATTATCCAATAACCGATTGCAACAATCGTCAATCCAAGGAGAACAATATCCACTACAGAGGGGCGCGAAGAGGGCGAGTTTCGATTGAAGCGGTAAAAGATACCAATCAGCATGAACGTGAGGAGTAGATAAATCCCAACGTGGTATTCCTCTCCCGGCGTGCCAAAACCTGCGCCCAGAACGTAATAAAGCACAAAGATCACGGCAATCAACTCGAAGAGCCATTTCCAGCCGCCTTGCAATGCACGGTGCCGCGAGTCAAAATTGAGGCGCGTTGTCGTGTCTTTATTTTCCATATTCACGAGGTTTTTTCATTATCGGTGCCGCAAAAGTAAACCGCCCGGCGAACTTAGAACTTATTATCAAAAGATTATGTGTGCTAAACGCATCGAATTTTAATTCCAATCCTGTGCATGCACCACGTCTCCGCTGGAAAATACGCGTACCTGTCCTGATTTATCGCGCAGTTTGAGCCTACCCTCCGCATCGATTCCTTCCGCTATGCCGTTGAAAGAACCACCCGGTGCCTCAAGTTGTACACCCTTCCCAATCGTATCTGACAGGCCGATCACACTGTCGATAATGGCGCCGGTCGTTCCGCACTTCAAGCGAGAGTAATTGTCTTCCAGATGATGCAAGATTGTGCGGAGAACAGAAACACGGGACATGTCACGACCCAATTCAAGTTGGAGGGAAGTGGCCGAAGAACGAAGTGACAAAGGGAATTCGAAAGAAGTAATGTTGACATTGACGCCAAACCCGAGCACGAAAAACGGCTGTTTTTTCTGATCGTAGTCTAATTCTGTCAGCACACCGCTAATTTTTCGTCCGCAGACCAATACATCATTTGGCCACCTAATCATCGCAGGGAGTTCAGCCAGTTCCCGGATTGCGTGCGCAATGGAAACCGCACCCATTAAACTTGGAATCCCGATCTGGTTCGGCAAGAGTCGATGGCGGAGAATCAACGAGGTGAGAAGGCTGGATCCGTGAGGTGAATGCCAGATTCTGCCGTGGCGGCCGCGTCCGGCTGTCTGGTATTCTGCGAGGATTAGCGTGCCCTCTACTGCACCGGTGTTGCCGCGCTGCAAGGCAAGATGGTTGGTCGATTCCACTCGATCATGGATTTCAATCGATTGTCCGATAACTCGAGTTCGCAGTCCGAAGCGAATCTCATGCTCTGTCATCATGCGTTTATCAATGCGCAAGACACGAATGGATACGTCGTACTAGAGGATTAGGCAGTTCATCGCTGGAGTTGCTGCACATGCCGTTCGGCATCCAATCTCCACTGTTCAGGCGGGTTTAACTCAAGGAAGCGTTTCCATCGTCCCAAGGCTTGCTGTTTCTTTCCCGAATATTCATATATCAGTGCGAGGTTGTAATTCGCTGTTAGATCTCGGGGATCGAGTTGCAACGCCTGCTCGAATTGCTCGGCAGCCGCCCCTAAGCGATTTAGATTATAAAGCGTATTTCCATAGTTTAGAAGAGTAGGCACATGATTAGGCTCTAATTCGAGCGCCTTTTGGAATGCCTCTTTCGCCCTCTCAAAGTCTAGCAGATATGAATTGTACATATCTCCGAGATGCTGGTAAATCTTTGCGGACTCCGGGTTAATTTCGGCCTCGACCTGATAGTGTTCAATGGCTTCCTTGTATTTCTGATCCCTCTCTGCCAGAAGGCCAAGCCGAAAGTTCGCGTCCGGAAATCTTGGGTCCAGCGTCAGAACCTTCTGGAAGGACTGTTTCCCTTCTTGCCATTCATCAAGATCAACTAGCGTTAAACCAAGGTAGTAATGCGCATCAGGGTTTTGTGGCTCCAATTTTACGACCTGTTGGAAATCTTGAGCGATTTCGCTGTTACGATACAGTTTATCACCAATCTGTTTGTATTTGCGCGTAATTACCCCTCGATAGAAGTATGCTTCCGCATAGTCAGGATTGAGCGTGGCTGCTGTCGTGTATTCTTGGACCGCCATCGCCGCGTACTCGTTATAATTCTCCAGAGTTTCTGCATGGCGGGTTAATAGACGAGCGTAGCGGAAATGCCATTCGTGATTTGTGCTATCGTATTGATTTGCCAAACCGAAATGCTTGATGGACTTCTCATTTTCGTTCCGTTCCTCGAAAATGGCGGCAAGATGGTACTGTATCTGAGGATGGTTGGGCTCAATGTCTAGCGCCGGTTCATACACCCGCATCGCATTATCCTTGTCGCCCCGTTTGAGATAGATTGCGCCAAGCCGAAAAAATGGAGCCGCATTCAGCGGATCTAAAGTGGCTGCATTCTCAAATTTTTCCACGGCGTTGTCAATTTCACCCTTCTGCTCGTATAAGAGCCCCGCTTGAAAATAGGCGTCGACGTGGTTTGGGTCAAGGCGGGAAGTCGCTAGAAATGCGAGAAGAGCATCGTCATGGCGATCAAGTTCCAAATGAACAACGGCGGCGAAATAGTGCGCTTTGGCGTTATTTGCGTCAATGTTGATTAGCTGCTGCAGCATTTTCAGCGCGTTTGGTAATTCACTCCGGTTACGGTAAATCTGCGCCGATTGAAACATTGCCTCCGTATGCGCGGGATCCAATTTTATCGTCTGTTGATAGAGTTCTAAGGCCTGATCCACATTTCCCAGAGATGCATGACTACGTGCCAATAGATAGCTTGCCTCCGCGTTTTCTGGGAAAATTAGGAGGAACTTTGTCAGCGGTGCAATTACTTGATTGAACTCCGCTCGATCGAATGCAGACTTACCCATCTCAAGGAAATGTCTCTCCAATTCCGGGATTCGCGCAATCGCTTGTTGATACGTGGCAGCGGCTTTATCCAAGACGCCCTGCTGATAATAGAGATTTCCGAGATTCAGATATACATCTTGTAGCTTTCCCTTTCGGAGTTCAATTTCCAAATACCGATTGTCCTCCTCAATGAGTGTGACAATCTTCTCAAAATGTCTGATCGCAGAATCTATGTTGCCGGCCTCCGACTCAATCTGTGCGTAATAAAAATGTGCTCGCGGATCATTTGGGACAACATTGAGAGATTTATTCAGAAGTGATCTGGCCTCATCCGCGGGCATTGATCCCTGGTGGTAAGGCTCAAGTCTGTTAATGAAAAAGTCCTTTAGTGTTGGATCAGCTTGAATTGCTCGTCTATAATGCTCCAATGCAAGTTCGCTTTGGTCGGTGTCATAGAATGCTTCGCCCAGCTGCAGATGGGCTGGTGCGAATTCCGCGTCCACCTCGACCGCATTCTTGAGCAACCTGATTCCTTCTGATGTATTTTCTTGTTCCACAAAGATTACACCAAGTTCGTACAGAGTATCTGCTGTAGCAGCCTCGAATTGCGATGCTTCCTTGTATTGGCCCAATGCCTCGTCAAAAAATCGCTTTCTGGCAAGTAGTTGACCGAGCTTGAAACGTGCTCGGGCAAACTTCATGTCACGATCAATCGCCTCTTTGAATGCCGCCCACGCCGCGTTATCATTCCCCTTTGCAAGCTGAACCAGTCCTATGCCGTAGTAGGGGAATTTCCATTTCCTGTTAATCTTTTGCGCTGCCTGAAACGCTTCAAGTGCTTCTTCGTGCCTGTCGAACTTTAAATGAATTTCGCCTATTTTATAGTAGGCCAAATAGAACTGGGGATTCGCACGTACACACGTTTTCATCGCTTCCAACGCCAACTCGTCCGATTCCATTTGTAGGTAAATGCCGCCAAGACTGAAATGTGCCCAAGCTATCCCTGGATCGAGCGCGATCGCCTGTTGAAATGCCTCCCGCGCCTTGCTTAATCCATCGCTTTCTCCCAGCACGGCATAGGCATAGCCCAACCCGTAATAGTATGGGGCATTATGATGTCGATGGTTTTCATACAAATCAATCAAATTAAGCAAATGTCCTCTTTCTTGCCATTTTCTGACCAATTTACGATGATGCTCTTCCAATTTCTTCTTCTCATGGATAACTTTGGCGTAATCGTCTCTCATGTCTTGCTGCCATTTTTCAGCTGCGTTGGTCGAATCCAACGGCGCGAAAAATGAACATGCCAGAACAAACGAGGTAAACAAAGTCAGAAATCGATTCCGGAATTTCATCTTATCTCACTTAGCTCGACTTTGTAAAAAAGTACTACGGTTGGATTATAGAGAAAGCCGAATAAAACTAAACCCGTACGCGGGGCATCTTGCCCCGCCGTAATGGCACTGGAAACCGCTACAGACTTTTTCACCGGCCAACCAAAATGACCAGATGGTTAAAATTCCACCCACTTTTCCGGTACGTTTGATTGACACTGGCTACTATACTGCTCAAATGTACAAAGTCGAACTTAGTGCCTGTTTGAAAAGTACAGTTTGTAGGGTGCGATCAATGTAATGAACAGTGACCGCGATAAAGATCGCACTGGCCTCCTAAAGCCCCAGCGAGGATCAACCGAGGGAATGGCGATCTACCGAGTGGATAAAAAGGGATCAAGAGAATGGATAATGAGCGATAAAATGAGATCGACTGAGCTATTAGCGAAGGATAAAGGGAATGAATAGTGACCGATCAACTGAAATCAAACGAGCGAACAGCGATCAAGCGACTGATTAAGGAACGCGATAGAAAGTCCCGTGCGATAGAGATCATGATAGCGGAGGCGATAGAGCTCCGATAGACAATCCCGAGCGATAGGAATTCTGATTGACATCGTCGCTCTCCCCTACGAAAAGGGACAATTTTACACAAATGTCAACACGCCTTAGCTGGAGACTACGAAATTGTGAACTTGTTCGGCTGTCGGCATTGATGGTGCAGCCCCAAGCACAGTCACCGCCAAGGCACCGGTTGCATTCGCAAAAGCCACTGCGTTCTCAATGTGCTCCCCGCTCGCCAAGGCGGTTGCTAAGGCGCCACAAAATGCATCGCCCGCAGCTGTCGTATCGACGACTTTGACATTATATGCCGGCACTAACTGGCTTCGCTGGCTAGTAAGAAGCAAAGTGCCTCGATTGCCAAGTGTTAAAACAATCGTCGAGATGCCTTTCTCAAACAACACTTGCGCCGCAAGACGTGCGCCTTCATCGTCAGCAACCGTGACTTTTGTAAGGAACTCTGTTTCTACTTCGTTCGGCACCAAAACATCTATTAAGCTGAGAAAACTATCTGGCAGCTCGCACGCAGGGGCGGGGTTGAGAATGATTTCGACACCATTTGCTTTCGCAATTTCTGCGGCCCTCTTCGATGACTCGATAGGCACTTCCAGTTGTAGTAGAAGAACATCCGCATCAGCGATTTTGCTTGACGCACGCTCAACGTCTTCCACGTCAAGTCGCATATTGGCTCGAGGTACGATAATAATACTGTTGTCACCATCTGCGTCAATGACCGGTGAAGCGACGCCCGTGCCGAGTTCCGCATCTCGGACCACGAAGCTAGTATCAATGTTTTCACTCGAAAATTCTGAAAAAAATGTGTCGCCGAATAAATCTGCGCCCAAGCGCCCAATCATGGTGACATCCGCGCCCAGCCTTGATGCGGCGATTGCTTGATTGGCACCCTTCCCGCCGATGAACATTCCGAACTCTTCGCCAATAAGCGTTTCCCCTTTTTGCGGCCTACGATCGGTTTTAATCACCAGGTCCATATTAAAACTGCCCACCACAACAACCTTTGGATAATGTTGATCCATGCATGACCTCCAGGGATGGATGACGCCGCTGCTTCTCGACTAGTTTGGTAGATTATAGTCTGACCGATGCAGTTTGTCAATTACGTTAAGTTTCGGTATTTTGCGATGTCGGTGCAAACTTGAATCACGCAATGGAGCCATAACATGTGAAATCTGCGCGTAAGACCTTGAACCATAACAATTTTTCCTCCATCATTACGATTTGCTTTCCCATTGCCGCGAATTGTGACTGAAGCAGCCATACTTGGAAGTTCCAATTCTTCAGAAAATTCGGGTGGTTAGGCAAGCCATCACTTGTCTACCTCGAACCACGCGTCGGTGCAATTTTTCTAACATAGATGTCTCCCCCTTTCAGTCCCTTGAATTAGGCATTGGATTTCCTAACCGAGTTGGATATTCCTTCTGGTTGGAATGTTAAGGGCTAGCCACCGTGGGGACACTGTTGGGTCCCATGAAGAACTCATTCATTTGGTCAATGTATTTCTTTCCGTGTTTCAGTAGTGCATGCGTCATTTCGTAGAACAGATTATCTGATATATCGTGGTAGGGATCAATAAGTTTTTTATAGCAATCAAGTGCGCATCGGAAGAAATCCAAAGTTTCATCATCAATGGTACCGATTTGCCAGATGAGATAGAAAGAGCGGGAGTTGTTGTGTGGTAGTTGTTCTCCTCTGCTTTCGATAAAAACACGGTTTATATCAATCACTCGCTGCAGAGTCATCGAAAAACAACTTTTTACGAAGGAGTGAGTCATACGATCTGCGGCAACATACTCCTGTTTGTTAGCGGGTAGCACCTTTGCCAACTGTGTGAGGCACTCCTGCATTGACGCAAGTTTCCCTTTTACCGGGTTATATGAACTTTCTGTCGAAGCGCGATTGTCAGCGTGTGACATTGTCGGTTCCCCCTGTCTACTGTTTGTGATTGTCAATTGCCTGCCACTAATACAACGATTACCCTGTCTTTTTCGATTACTCGCAGTTGAAAGAAGATATCCACGCGTCTCGGCAATTGTTGATAAGGCTACCCAGAGAGGTAACACCACGCAGCGCTACTTGAATGCGCCTCTGAAATTCTCCCGCACAGAATCCCTCCGTTAATCTATTTGGTTTGACGTTAATTATACCATTTCGATTGAATATTAGTGAATATGAAGCGCGAAATGCATCATTCACATTCTCCGTACGCAGGGATCAACCGACATTAGAGGAAGTGACAAAAGGAAAAATCAACTGAGATTAAAGGAGCGAACTGCGAGTGCAATAGAGATTATGACATTGAAGGCGATAGTAGACCCAGCAGTGTATGCGATGGAACTCCAAAGAAAATCCCCTTGCCCCGCCGACCCTGCGAGGCAACAGGGCTTCTTACTCCACTCCACACAGGTTTATTCTTGATTCACGCAATAAGGGCACTCATATCTCAGAGAAATGGTATTATCACCTGAAGACACAACACTTATCGCGATGCACTATTTGCTTGTATTTGTTTGGCCATAGACTTGGCCTCCCCACCTGCTCTCATATAAGATTCGAATTAGGAACAGACCGCGATTTCACAACATATGCGGGGAAATTGAAACTGAATAAATTTGCTTGACATGTCGCCGAATTTGATGTATCATCTTATGGAAGTTTATAGTGATTCCGCCTCAATCCAGAAGAACATGGCACATCACCACAGGATGTCCCCTTTCTTCCAGCCTTCGTTTCATCCAACCATTGAAGCATATCAGCGCTGATCCGCGGAATAATGCAAAGTTGCCCCGCACGTCTAGGAATTAGGCATGCTGTAGGGTAAGTGATCTTAGTTGATTACAAAGGCACTGTTCGAGGGTGGAACATTTTCCCGATTGAGAATTGTGAGCCACGAAGGAAAGCAGGTAAATCGCACCCGAAGCGATTCATTATGGTCAAACTTGCTATTTTACCTACTAAACGGCAGTGCTATACGGCTTCCATCGTTATCAATTACGGCTGTTCTGCTTCTCGCATCGGATCAACCGCCAAACCGGCAACCGTTTGAGGAAGTGCAATGCAAACATTTACATACCCGCCCAAGCATGGTTTATATGATCCTGCCTTAGAACATGACAGTTGCGGTGTAGGGTTTATCGCAAACATTAAAGGGATACGCTCACATCAGATTATCGTTGACGCCGAGAAGATTTTGTGCCACATGGATCACCGTGGCGCGCGTGGTGCGGAAGCGAACACCGGAGATGGCGCTGGTATGCTTACAGCGTTACCCTATGAATTTCTAAAGCGAGTCGCAGCCGAAGACCTGAATGCAGACCTTCCGGATTTGGGGAAATTTGCGGCAGGGCTGGTTTTTTTACCGATAGACGAAACAGAACGGCGGACTTGCAAGGAAACCGTTGAAAAGATTATCGCCGAACAGGGACAACACCTCATTGGATGGCGGAGTGTTCCGGTCAACTCCGAGGACGCCGATATTGGTCCGTCGGCTCGTTCCGTGGAACCGGTCATTGAACAATTATTTGTCGGTGCGCCAGAACTTCTGGATGCTGAAGCATTTGAACGTCAGTTGTATGTAATTCGTAAACGCGCAAGCCATCAACTGCGCATCAACAGCAACTTGCGGCAGGCAAAGATGTTCTACGTTTGCAGCTTGTCGAAGAACGTCATCGTCTACAAGGGTCAGATGTTTTCCAGCCAGTTGATGGTCTACTATCCCGATTTGACTGCATCCGATTACAAGTCTCACCTTGCCATGGTCCACTCGCGATTCTCGACGAACACCTTCCCTTCGTGGGATCGTGCGCAGCCAAATCGCTTTATGTGCCATAACGGAGAAATCAACACCCTACGAGGCAATACCAATTGGATGAACGCTAGGCAAGGCGTGATGCGAAGTTCTTTGTTTGGAAATGACTTGCGGAAGTTGTTTCCAATCATAGAACCCGATTGTTCGGACTCTGGAAATTTTGATAACGCCTTGGAGTTATTGTTGATGATGGGACGTTCATTACCTGAGTCGATAGTGATGATGATTCCAGAGGCGTGGGAAAACCATGAATCAATTTCGTCTGCCAAGCGGGATTTTTATGAATACCATTCCTGTCTTCAAGAGCCTTGGGATGGCCCAGCATCAATCGCGTTCACTGACGGCAAACATATTGGTGCCGTCCTAGACCGAAACGGATTGCGCCCAAGTCGTTACTATGTTACTCACGATAATCGCGTAATCATGGCTAGTGAGGTAGGGGTATTACCGCTGCCGCCCGAGCAAGTGAAGATTAAGGGGCGGCTACAACCCGGGCGAATGTTTTTGGTCGATTTTGAACAGGGGCGATTAGTGCCAGATGACGAGCTAAAGCACGAAATCGCCACGTTTAATCCTTACGGTAAATGGCTGGCAAAACAACGCATTGAGCTGAGCGAACTTCCCGACCAGCAACCTGAGGAATGTTACGACATAGATACATTGTTGGTGCGAATGCAAGCTTTTGGTTACACCGTCGAAACGTTGGAATTCATGCTTACGGGCATCGTAGAGGCAAAAAAAGATCCGGTCGGATCAATGGGTAACGATGCGGCGCTAGCATGCCTGTCGGACACTCCGCGGTTGCTTTATGACTACTTTAAGCAACTGTTTGCGCAGGTGACGAATCCTGCAATCGATTCCATTCGGGAAGAAATTATCATGACGCTCGAATGCCTGGTCGGACCCGAAGGAAACCTATTGGATACGACAGAGTCTCAGTGTAACCGCTTGCACATACCGCAGCCAATACTCACAAATAAGGAACTCGCGGCGATTAAGCATCTGAACTATCGAGGATGGCGGTCAAGCGTTATAGATATTACCTATCCAAAGTCCGAAGGAGTGGTCGGACTGGAAGCTGCTTTGGAGCGTGTTTGTGACGAAGCGGTAATGGCAATTGATGACGGCAATCAGTTAATTGTTCTTTCCGACCGTAATGTTGCATCGGACCGGGTAGCAATTAGTTCTCTCCTCGCTACGGGAGCCGTACATCATAGTCTAGTGCGAACCGAGAAGCGTACACGTATCGGGATTGTGGTAGAAAGCGGTGAAGCTCGTGAAGTTCATCAATTCTGTTTGCTCGTTGGTTATGGTGCCGACGCGGTGAATCCATACATCGCCTTTGAGACGTTATCCCAATTAAGACGTGATAGAGTATTTGACAGCGACTCGACAGATGAAGAGATACGCTCGTCCTATATTACAGGTGCGTGCAAAGGGATGTTGAAGGTGATGTCCAAAATGGGCATTTCAACACTGGCAAGCTACAAGGGTGCGCAGGTGTTCGAAGCCGTTGGACTGAACGACGATGTAATCGAGCGGTGTTTTGCGGGAACCGCCAGTCGCATCCAAGGTGTTGGCTTTGATGTTCTCTCCGTAGAAGCGCTGCGGAGGCATGAACTGGGTTATCCCACACGCGAATCTGTCCATCTATCTGTACTGCCCAACGACGGACAATTCCACTGGCGCAGCGGCGGCGAACAACACTTATACAATCCGGAAACCATCATGGATTTGCAAGTTGCTGCTCGAACGGATAGCGCCGCCGCCTACGAGAGATTTGCGAATTTTATTGACGATTACCATCGCAATAGATGTACATTGCGCGGCCTACTCACATTCAAAGAAGGAACACCAGTTCCGTTTGATCAAGTTGAGCCGGCGAAGGAGATTGTTAAACGATTCTGCACAGGTGCCATGAGTTTTGGCTCAATATCCAGAGAGACCCACGAAACCCTTGCAATTGCTATGAATCGCTTGGGCGGCAAGTCTAACACGGGTGAAGGTGGCGAGGATTATGAGCGATTTGATCCCTTGCCAAATGGCGATAGCAAGCGATCTGCAATTAAGCAAGTAGCGTCGGGGCGGTTCGGAGTAACTTCGTGGTACCTGACGAATGCCAATCAGCTTCAAATAAAGATTGCTCAAGGTGCAAAGCCGGGAGAAGGCGGCGAGTTGCCAGGCCACAAGGTCAATGAGGAGATTGCAGCGACGCGACACACTACCCCGGGTGTCGGACTCATTAGTCCACCTCCACATCACGACATTTATTCTATTGAAGATTTGGCGCAGCTTATCCACGATTTGAAGAACGCCAATCCATCAGCGCGGATTAGCGTCAAATTGGTATCAGAGGTAGGTGTCGGAACAATTGCCGCCGGTGTCGCCAAGGGGCACGCTGACCACATATTGATTTCCGGCCATGAGGGAGGCACCGGAGCTTCACCATGGACATCAATCATGCACGCAGGATTGCCTTGGGAATTAGGAATTGCTGAAACACATCAGACATTGGTGTTAAACGATTTGCGTTCCCGCGTGCGGCTGGAAACGGACGGCAAGTTGATGACTGGGCGCGATGTTGTCATTGCAGCCCTTCTGGGCGCCGAGGAATTTGGGTTCGCAACAGCACCATTGATTACGCTAGGTTGTATCATGATGCGGAAGTGTCATTTGAATACGTGCCCGGTAGGGGTTGCCACTCAAGACCCGGAACTTAGAGCGAAATTCACCGGCAAACCGGAGCATGTTGTTAACTATTTCTTCATGGTTGCCGAAGATGCGCGAAATATCATGTCTGAACTTGGCGTCCGAACAATTGATGAATTGGTCGGTCGTGTTGATATGCTTGAGGTCGACAAGGCAATTGCGCACTGGAAAGCTAGGGATTTGGACCTGACAAGCATTCTCACACCTGCAAAGAAACTTCATCCGGCAGTTGAAGTCTTTTGCACCATTAAGCAAGATCACGGTTTAGAACATGCCTTGGATAATGAGCTGATTCGTCTGGCTAGACCTACCCTGACGCACGGTGAGAAGGTTGCCATAGATTTGCCAATTCAGAACACAAATCGGGTTGTTGGCACAATGCTTAGCCACGAAGTATCAAAGGCATACGGCTTTGAAGGGCTACCCGAAGATACAATCCATATAAAACTCAACGGATCTGCGGGGCAGAGTTTGGCGGCTTGGCTAGTTCCCGGAGTCAGCATCGAGTTGGAAGGCGATGCAAACGACTACACCGGCAAAGGGCTGTCCGGCGGAAAACTGATTGTATACCCGCCTAAAAATTCAACCTTCAAGCCCGAAGATCACATTATCATTGGAAATGTCGCTCTGTACGGTGCCATTTCAGGTCAAGCATATTTTCGAGGAATGGCGGCAGAGCGGTTTGCTGTTCGCAATTCTGGCGTACACACGGTTATTGAAGGGGTCGGAGACCACGGCTGCGAGTACATGACGGGCGGACGTGTAGTTGTTTTAGGGCCGACTGGACGAAACTTCGCTGCAGGCATGTCAGGAGGCATTGCGTACGTCTGGGATGTTGATGGTAAATTTGACACGCGATGCAACCTCGGTATGGTTGAATTGGAGAGGATAGAAACCGATGAGGAAAGCGCTGAATTGCGAAATCTAATCGAACTCCATTATCGTAACACGGGGTCAAGCGTCGCGAAGAATATCCTTGACGACTTCGAAACGTACGTGCAGGATCAATTCGTGAAGGTCATGCCAACCGATTACAAACGAGTACTTCAGGGACAAATGCAAGGACACTCTGAGACGGCTTAGATTTTCCGCTAATTCTCCTAAGTCGGGCTAATTTTGAGGAAGTCAATTTATGGGTAAAGCGACAGGATTTATCGAATACAGCCGGAAAAAGAGTCACGATCGACCACCGGGAGAACGCATCAAAGACTTCAATCTTTTTCATCTTACACTTGATGAGGAAGAGCGCAGAAATCAGGGTGCACGATGTATGGATTGTGGCATCCCTTTTTGCCAATCTGCCACAGGGTGTCCAATCGACAACTTGATACCCGAATGGAACGATTTAATTTATCGCGGCATGTGGAAGGAGGCCTTGGACCGGCTTCATAAGACAAACAACTTCCCTGAATTCACGGGATTAACGTGCCCGGCGCCGTGCGAAGGAGCCTGCTGTCTCGGTATAATCGATCCGGCGGTAACAATCAAAGACAATGAATATGCAATCGTCAATCGTGGTTTTGAGGAAGGTTGGATTCAGCCTACTCCGCCTCCGACTCGGACGGGAAAAACAGTTGCCATCATCGGGTCGGGACCGGCCGGACTTGCGGCTAGTGATCAGTTGAACAAGGTCGGTCACAAGGTTACCGTGTACGAACGAGCCGACCGCATTGGTGGTCTGTTGACGTATGGGATTCCCAACATGAAGTTGGATAAACGAATCGTTCAACGTCGACTCGACCTTATGGCAAACGAGGGTGTTGAATTTGTGACCAACGCTAATATAGGCGTTGATATCGACATAAATACTCTCCGCCAAGAGTTCGATGCGATTGTGCTTGCCTGCGGTGCCACCCACCCACGTGATTTACCGGTTCCCGGCCGAGAACTTGAAGGAATTCATTTCGCAGTGAAATTCCTGCATCAAAATACCAAGAGCCTGCTGGATTCCAACTTTGAGGATGGACAATTCATTTCCGCTAAGGACAAGCACGTGATCGTGATTGGTGGTGGAGACACTGGCAACGACTGTCTCGGAACATCAATGCGCCATGGCTGCAGGAGCCTGACCAACTTTGAGATTCTTCCCGAACCTCCGGTCGAACGTGCCCCTGACAACCCGTGGCCAGAATATCCACGAATCTACCGTGTAGATTATGGCCATGAGGAAGCTGCTCATGTATTTGGCAGAGACCCGCGCGAGTTCTCTATAGTGACAAAGGAATTTGTCGGTGACAGAAACGGCCGTGTCAAAGTTGCACACACCGCACGTATTGAATGGGAGAAGGATGACGCGGGCAGATTCCAAATGAAAGAGATTCCCGGAAGCGAGGAGGAATGGCCCGCCGACCTTGTATTCCTTGCAATGGGCTTCCTCGGTCCGGAGGAAACACTTGTCAAGCAATTTGGCTTACAGACCGATGAACGCTCGAATATGAAAGCGGAATACGGACGATTCGCTACTAGCGTGGAAGGACTTTTCGCTGCTGGAGATTGCCGACGAGGCCAATCGCTAGTCGTCTGGGCAATTGCCGAAGGCCGCGGCGCGGCGCGCGCCGTGGATGAATACTTGATGGGCTCTTCTGACCTACCGATTCCAGGTGTATCGCTTTCGGACATGAGCAGTACATAACTCATTTTTGTGTACAGTAACCGGCCATGAAAAAAGGCAGCTCTTAGGCTGCCTTTTTTTATGCTTAGGTGTGGTTTTCAAGTAGAATCAAGTCTCCTCGGAAACCGCAAGAGCGATCTCCTGCCCTTCCGGTTTGCTAAAACGCTGCTTCGCGCGCTCCATAACATCTATCACGACCCCGTGTTCCGCGCGTCTGTCCGCCTTGATAATCAGCGTACTTATTTTATTTTCGTTTGCTGCCAGGAACAAATCAAGATCTTCAAGGGTTAGCATTTCCTGATCATCCACCGACAAACGCCCATCTTGACTAATAAAAACGTTGTACTTCTTTCGCGGGAATTCATGCTTGGTAGCTGAATCTGGCAGAGTCACTGAAAATGGCGGCGGGATACGCATAATCGCCGAAACCATAAAGAAGATTAGGAGCAAAAACACACAATCAATCATCGGAGCCATCGGGATATCTTCTTCTTTATCTTTCTGTCTCCGATTTCCACCTGAAGCCATGTTGCAATCTCCTTTCCAAGTTGATCACGGCTATTCTCGCGCTACAACCGCAAAACCTACTTTATCAATACCTGCCTGCTTCGCCCTATCCATAATCTGAATAATTTGCTCGTGCAGAACCTTTCGCTCCGATTGGATAATCAGCATGTTCTTGGCTTCCTCAGTCGCGTTGATGAATCGGCTAAACATCTGTTCAATCTCGACGACTTCGTCGTTCAGAACCATGATTCCCTCTCGCTGACCGTCTGTCGGGTTAGCGATTCTCACAATGAGCCCTTTGGGTTTTTCAGTATTCGGCTTACCCGGTGGAGGTAACTGAACTCGAATTCCTGGCATTGGCGAGAACGTAGTCGAAACCATGAAGAAAATCAAAAGCAGGAACACACAATCAATCATCGGCGCCATACTCAGAGTTGGTGCTTTCCTCTCTCTGAGCCTAGTGGAAAGCAATGTCTGTTTCTTTACACTGGTTGCTACCTGCTGCATTATGACACCTCCTTTCAGACAGATGACAATTCCGAATCGCAAACTTCTGAAATGCTGTCTGATGTAATCCTTGTTGGGAATCCACTTATATCGAAAAGATAGATTCCCAACAGGGTAATGGCGTAATACTATGCACCCTCTTGACCAAGGACAAGCTGGTTGACGATTTCTGTTGAAACCTGACCAATCTCAAGAACATACCTATTGACCCAACTATCAAATAGCTGGTAGAAGATCAAGCAAGGAATGGCGATTGTGAGACCTGCCGCCGTAGTCAACAAGGCCTGAGAAATACCTCCCGCCAATTGTTGCGGGTCGCCAGTACCTTCCAAAGCAATAGTCGTAAACGCGTTAATCATACCGGTTACGGTACCTAGAAGACCAAACAGTGGCGAGACAACTGCAATTGTACCTAGCACTGGAAGATTCTTCTCCAGTTCCGGAGTCTCAAGCAATTCCGCTTCCTCAATGGCTTCCTGAATCTCGTCCTTCGTGATTTCGCGCTCTTCAATTTGCGCTTGGCTATACCTCAACAATCCTGCTTTCAAGACGTTAGCAAGCGGCCCACCGGCATCCTCGCATGTAGAAACAGCTTCCATAATGTTCTCATTGCGTAGAGAGTCCGTAATGCTCGCCATGAACTGTTCCGCTCCGATTTTTGACCTGGCGCGGGCGAAAGTAAAGAATCTCTCAATAATAAACGTCAGAGCCGTAATAGAACAGAGCGCTAGTGGCCAGAAGACAAATCCCATCTTTTGGAAGAAGGTAACTATGTTATCCTTCTTGGTCATTTTCAGCGGAAAATACCTGTCGCCGCCGGCAACCACGTTTACAGGTTTGCCTACTCTGTCTCCGTAGCCGTCTTTATAAATACTGATAAAGTATCTGCCGGTAGGTAGATTCGTAATTTCGTACTCCCCGCCATCATCTGTCATTCCCTTGTATTCAGTACCGGCAACATCTTTGATAATCACCTCAACTCCCGGGATAGGAGCTCGAGCGGTTGTTGTGTCTTCAATCGCTCCGCGTACCGTACCGCCGCCACCGGATACATCTGCCTCTTGGGCAACAGAAATAACACTACCCATCGCCAAGAGAATCGCAATAGTTAAAATCGAACTCAACCTCTTCATATTTGCCTCCTTTTAGTTGGACAAAACTTTCAGAACATTTATGCAAGTAGTTGGTACTTTATCCGAATTTTCTTTCTAGAATAGGCGGTTTCGCTTTAAGATTTCGCCTTTCTAGTCTAAACTCCCCCATCTGCCAAGCTAGACGCGCCTATAAACACCCGCATCTCTGAGAAGTTGCGCATGGAATCAAGAAAAATGCTCTCCCCTTCAGCCGGCCATGACCAAGGGGAGAGCGTAGAGAAACAGCAGCGTTTAGAACCCCATCATTGCTCGAACAAATGTCGTGTTGCTTGTTGTATCTTCAAGCAAAATTGTCGTGCGTCGGTAACCAGCTAGAATCACGATATTAAATCCAAGCCATTCACCGCGGTTGATTGCTTGAATTTCAAAGATTCGTGTCCGCAGGTTGGGACGGAACAGGATGGGTACTTCCTCATCAGGTGGGAAGTTTGTCAAGAACGCCTTGAAGTTATCATCGCGGTTGGTGAATTTACGATATTGAAAACCGCCAAGAACGTTCATTCTCTGCGTGAATTGATAATCCAGTCGAACGCCCAGAACATCTTCGCGACTTCTCTTGTTGAATCGAAGGTACTCTATCGGTTCGGTGTCTGTGGGAACGTACAGACGTGGATTGAGCGGTGAGACATATACACCGGCAGCGATATCGTCGGCAGTGTGGTCGAACACCTTTTCCCAGATATATTTTGCCATTGGTGTGACGGTCAAGTCTTCACCAATATCCTTGATAAATCTCAAATCCCCTAACGGAATTTCATATTTCGCCCGCAAGATAGTCACTTGGTTGCGGATAGTCTTTTCATCGTACCGTCGGGGTTTCCAATTGTCCTGATCATAAATCAACCCGGTATCTCCGTCGTCCAATGGGTTGATTCCATGGTCGGGATAGAACGGGAATTCTCGTTTTTCACCCGAATCACGCACCTGCTCAATTGGTACCATGAAATCAGTGCGCTCATTCCGCTCATCACCGGTTCGCGTTGCTTCCTCGTCATCCACCCGGTCTAGTGAGATTGCCTCCTGATCGTCCGGTTGAAATTGACTCTGCAATGCAACCAGGAACTTCGCTTCCAAGGTTAAGTTCGGAATTGCCGTGTAAAGGAATTGAAGAGCGGTAGTGTTCACCCTTGAATTGAAGAAGTCCAGTTCGTCAGATATCTGAACGGGCTCAAGTTCTCCAACACGCAACGTAATTGTATAATCCGGAATGTCGTCTTGGACACGGACTAAACGATTCTGGAATAGAATGGTTCCAAAATCCGGAATATCACGCTGGTAGGTGACATGGAAATACTTAGAGTCGTTTTTGCGCCGGCTAGAAACCTCGCTCTCATTCAACCATCCGACCTTGAGGGTCAAGTTGTCGAGCACGTCATAGCTGGCAACCAGGTGGTATCCCTCTCGATCTATTCCGTATTCGTACTGTGGCTCAAAATCATCTTCTAACGAATCAATCGTTCCGTTGTTGTTTAGATCGACAAGATCCGTAAAGACGGGTGGATCCGCTTCGAAGATGAGGAAATCCTCCTGAAAGTCTAGGATTCCATTTTGGTCACGGTCGTCAGCACGCGGCAGAACGCCATCGAAATCAATATCATCGGGCCAATCATCATCATCATCGTCGTCCTCGATTAGCTGATAATCGAGTTCATCAAATGGATCGACCTCCGACGAAGATTCGGGAGTACGTGGCAAGGAGTACGTCTGATCTCTATCGCTATTGGCGCCCCAATTCCGATACGTCGTCGTATATCCGGGATCAATGTGATAGAAAGTTTCCTCTAGGAACAGTTTCCCAAAACGTTGCTTAAGATTGACAAACCAAGCAACTTCGCGTCCCAATTCCCCATCTCCATCCTCCGGAGTGCCATCACCGCCCAACCTGGCTTCAAATCTCTCTCCCTCAGTTTCCGAATAGGTTGGTATGCCATTCGCATCTTCTGGGAGTAGGCTGCGGCGGTCAACACTAATACCCGTTGACTCCACACCATCGGGGGTAGTAATCTCCTCTTTTAAACGGCTAAAGCCGACCTTTTCTTTAGGAATCGTCGGGTATTGCTTATGTTTGCTGTTAATGGAGTAATGCGCCCGTATGAAAGTATTGAATAGTGTACCTTCAAGATCGAGCCCGTACAGAATCGCCGCCCGGGCGGCGCCGTAGCGGTAGCTGATTTTTCGAGGTCTGCCCTCATCAGTCCACTGGCTTGGGTTATAGGCGAGGCTATCGCGGTTTTCAGCATACTCCGTAGATTGGCCGTAATTTCCCGGAGCCTGAATTACGTCCCGGAACGGCATCCCAATATGCCCGTCCTCGGTTTTAATCCATTCCTGTAATTCCGGATCGTCCTCAGCTTTGTTAGCTTCGCTAAAGCCCATGACGACGATGTTGTAGTCGCCTGCTACCACCAAATCAAAATCGACTGATTTGACTTGCCGGGGATCGATATCATGATCGGCAAGGACGAAGTCATATTTCATCGCCTGGAACCCTTCAACAATCTTCCAAAGCCCGTCCTCAGAGTTGCGTGGTGGCCTGCTGCCCGGAACAGCATCGATATCGGAACTGAGGTCGAACGATCCATTTGCGGCACTTATCACAGTCGTCTCCTCTGGCAAAAGCCCCGGTTCGACCCCTTGGATGAGTTCGGTACGAGAAATCTCTTCCTGTGCTTGAGTAACAACCGTCACCTTAATGTCTCTGACTGCCGCTCCAACACCGCCCTGTATTAACTCGGGAGTTCGGCTAGCGCTCAGACCCAGGAATGCCCTCGGGTGGTTATCTTCTGGCGAATCATCGCGGAAGACCACCGTAATGCGCTCGGGCGGTGTATTCGGCACCGTACCTAGCAGCGGATTTTCAACTCGTTCCGGGTGCTCCTTATGCAAATTCATGTAGGTAACCCCAACGCGGAATATATCGCCTAGCAGCCCTTGAGCGCGAAACCCTATTAAACGAGCATTCTCAATATGGCGTAACTGCGCGTCGTCGTTTAATCCGTTTCTGCGGCCAAGTGTCGGTGCAAGGTTTGCCGCCGCGTCTGAAAGTCTAACCGGGTTAGAAATACGTGAATTCAGCAAGGTAAAGAGGTGACGTTCTTGCGAAAACGACAGATCCCACCTAAACCCGTCAAATTCAGTTTTGAAAATGATGTACCGGTTCGGGAAGAGCGTGGAAGGCTTGATTCGCATGTTGTCACCGATTGCGAACTCGCTATGCCTGCCTCGGAAACTATCCGTGGTGAGGATTGTCCGGTCCAATTGCGCCGAAAACCGTTCACTATCAAGTTGACCAGTCCAACCGGCGATTAGCTCGCCATTCTGATCGAATTCTTTCCGTTCACGGTAATTGAAGACCTCATTACCTTCAAGCAACTCTTTTCCAAACAGGTCATAGAAGAACTGGGGTTCCTCTTCTAGCTGGAAACGATCGGAGAACTTTGATTGTCCTTCAATCGTTGGCAGCAATGGTTCTTGAGGTCCCAGACTTGACGCTCCACAACCGTACAAGACAAAACAACTCAAGATACATGCAATAACAGAAACAGTATGTAACCACCGTTTCAACATTTTCATTTTTTCTTGCCTCCATGAAGTAAATTAGATTTATTTTGAAACCGACGAAAAAGTGATAAGGAGAGTAAACAACAGGAAGTAAATACCTGTTAATCAATACAAGACCAATCTTTCATAAAATTCTCTGATTCAATAAGCACCGTATTTGATGCTAAACTCCACCGAGAAAACAGTAGTAGCGAAATCTAACCTTTGGCTAACTTTCGATTCACTCAACCAAGGGTAGCTTTGTCAACCTTTGGTGTCTGCAAAGTTAGCTAAGCTCAAACGGTCTTCCTGTTAGTCAAAGGAACACATTTTCGATCTGTTGCCCTTAAGCAGCATTTTTCTTCTCTTTTCAGCTATTTCAGCTGAAATTAGATTGCCCTCAAGAAGTTCTTCTCCAAACAAGTCGTAAAAGAATTGGGGTTCCTCTTCAAGTTGGAATCGATCGGAGAACTTTGACTGTGCTTCTATTTCCGGCAACAACGGTTCTTGGGGTCCCGGACTCGATCCTCCGCAACTGCAAAAGATGAAACAACTCAAAATACATGCGATAGCAGAAACAGTACTGAATCGTCGATTCAACATTTTCACTTTTTTTCTTGCCTCTGAAAAGCAAATTGAAGTCATTTTGAAATCGACGAAGTCTCGTGATATAGAGAATAAACAACAGGAAGTAGAAGCCTGATAATCAGTACAATACACCAATATTTTCCCAATTGCCTGACTCCGGAAGCGCTATTCCACCCAAAACTACATCAAGAAAACAGTAGTAGCGAAGCCTACTTGAGGCAAATCCTCGAGACGCTCTCATAGGGTAACTGTGCCTACCTGTGGTGCCCTAATAGTTCGCTGTTGACAACGTCTCTTTGTCTGCCAAGTAGAGGGGAACAGACGTGAATTCAAACAAATGAGTGTCTAAGATATCACTTCTGGCAATATCTGTCAAGACTTTTTTTTGGACTAAATGAAGATTGACAGTTTGTGTCGGGTTTGTGTAATGAAACCCATTGATGCGATTGAAAACCGATGCTCTTCTCGTTGACTATAACAATTCATGAACATACACGTATTTGCGCCACGGCAACAGTGTCAATAAGAGTCTGAGTTGCTGTGGTGAGTCCGTAGAATTCCGGGGGGCGATCGGACGCCCGGAGGTATTACCGGAGTGTTGGTTAGGTCGTTATAAACCCATGGACGGAAAGATTAGTGCGAGTTATTCGATCGCGGGTCGTCCTCAAGGATTGACGTGATGTCGTGGCGAGATTGAGGATCAATACAATGGTATCGGCGTGAACCCCCAGAGCGAGTCCATCAGCCGACGAAAGAAGTGGGGACGTGTCAAGTAATATAAGCTCATAATGTTCTCGGAACTGCTCAAAGAGCGATTGCATGCGGGGCGAATCAAGAAATTCAATCGGAGTAGACACAATGCTATTCATGCTGAATAAATCGACATTAGCTGTTTCAGTCTTTTCAACTGCTCCCTGCCAATCCGTAACCGAAACAAGCTGTGAAGATTGCCGGATAGAATCTGACGGTACGCCGAATATCTCACGCTGTGTTGGAGCAAGTACATTGCAGTCAACGACTAGGACGGGGGCCTTCACCAAAGACAGTGTAACTCCTAGATTAGCCGTGATCACAGAAACGAGGTCTTTGGAATCGCACCCTGCGAACATGAGCACCTGCTTTCTAGTCTCGGGACTTGACAGATTGATGTTTGCAGCGATTTCTTGATAAACTTCCGGAACAGCGCGAGATACTATATCTGGTTCTTGCCGGTTCGGCACATGCCCTATACGCATTATGCCCAGATCAGATTCCACTTCATCGGACGAGCGATAGCTCGTGCTGAAATACTCCATGAGTAAGGATATGGAAACCCCCAGCGTCAAACCAACGATGCCGGCGATTGCAATGATTGCCTTTACTCTGGGACTCGTAGGAATCTTTCGAGGAACCGCACCGTCAACGACTCCAAGGCCTCCAATCGTACCACCGGCATGTGATGTAGCATGCGACGGATCCGACTCGGCGATTAAGATTCGCGTCTGCAAAATTCGTGTGAAAGTCTCTTTTGTCAACTCGTGTTTGAATTCAATCTCCCGCTTCATTTTGTCAAGCGACAACTCATTCTCGGGTATGGTGCCAAGAAGTTGTTGTAGCTCGAATTCGACCTCTTCGAGTTGAGTTTTGACAAGTGGAAGGTTATGTTCTGCTCGGAGAACGGTTGCTTGTAGATTTATTAGACCCTGTTGAACAGCGTTATAGAGCGGATCCACTCCATGCGTCGTTGCAGTTACGGATTCAGAGGATAGAGAGACGGACAATCTGTTCTTGATGTCTTCGATTTGGGCTTTGATGGACTTCAATCCGGGCGCATTCTCACCCACATCGGAGGCTAGCAGCCCAATTTTTTGACCCTCAAGAGTGATAAGTCTCTCCATTTGAGACAACCAGATGGGATTAGCGCCGACCGTCTCCGAAAGTTGTGTATGTTCTTGGTGCTTCTTAATCTCTGCTTGAAAGTGTTCCAATTCCTTTTGAGAGGCGCCAATTTCCCATTCAAACTCTTCTAATTTCCCCTGGAGTTGAGCGCGCCGTGCGAACGCACTGGAGAGTTTTTCTCGCCAGGTTCCAGGACCACCCTTTTCCCGAACAAACTCGGACGCCTCAAGCTCTCTTCTGTCGATTTCAATCCGCAATTCTTGCATTGTATCATACAGTAATTGCTGGCGCTGCTTCAACTTGGAAGAGTCCTGTTTTCGGCGGTAATCTTGCATTTCGGCGACTAACTGATTGGTCAGGAGAGCCGCATTGCGCTCCCCTCCTTCCGCCTCAGAGAGATTCAGTGAGAGCTCGATATACTGCGAATCTGAGCGACTCTTTGATTTGAGGTTTTTCCTTATTTTCCCGACCGGGGGCAAGTGGGGAACACCGCCGACTCCCGATTCCTCTAGCTGTTCAATAGCCGTTATAATCATAGACTCCGACAGAAAGCGCTGACCGACAGTCTCCATCTCGGTTCGGTCAACTCCACCGGACAGAACGTTTTGAACAACATTGGCGGATGGTATGGGTGGGCTTGATGTCGGTTGGTCAAATAGTAGAAGCGTAGAAGCTTCATATGTTTTGGGCAAGTGCAAACTAACTACTAGGGCAGTACCTACAAGCAGCAAAAAACAAAAGCATAAAATGAAATCGTACTTCCGGATTACAGAGAGGTAATCCCGTAAGTGAACCTCCTTTTGAGGCATCGAAATCGTATTTCCTTCCTCCATTAATGAGCGAAGACCTCTTGCTCCTTTCGTTATTTTAATCCTAAGCAGAATTAAAGGGGCATCCCGGTTCGCGATCGTAGGGCGTTTATGCTAATTGGGGACGGATTCATTGGATACCAATGATTACTAGGCACGATAACGATTTATCTCTCCTCTAACGCGCCACCTCAATCTGTTCTTCGCTATATGCTTCATCGATCCACTCGGTAATACGCCACTCGCTGTCTCTCAATTCAAAGATAAACAGATTGTCCCCCTCGGCATACCACCCCGTGTATCCACCTTCAAGAGAGACACCGTCTGCTACGAACCCTTGAATCCTATAATGGACTCTTACTTCGGCTCTGTTTCGCTCCGGGTTTAATTCGATCTCGGGCGGCTCTTCAAGTTCTATTTCAATGTCTTGATACAATGAAAACACACGAATTGCAGAATCTCTCTCTTCGCGAATATCATCAAACGTGACGTCATCTGTTGTATCGTCGGGTGTTCCCATATCCGAGACGTACCGAAAACCGTCCGGCCAGAAAACATCTATGTACGCATCTACATCTTCAGTTTCATAACCTGTACGCCAAGCTCTCAACACCGCTTCAATCGCACCCGACTCTTGGGACCGGGGCGCACCGACCTTCTCAACGTCGCCGCAACTTAGAAAACTTAACGTCACAACCACCGTGAGAAATAAACTACCTGCTTTGGGAAAAATCTTGAGCATTACTGATAACCTCCGCAACACGTTTTCATCCGATAAGATCTGAACTTCAACTATGAATAACGGTCAGACAAACTCGTTTTCTCGACAATCGAACTGCCTAAATATTTCTAGGAATGCCATTGGTCAAGACCGTTCTTCTTTCAAAATGTTTTCTTTAGATTAAGGTATAATTTTTTCGGTGTTACACCGACACTTACGCCTAATGTCTCAATTTCCTTAGCTTCATCAATGAGTGTATTGACTTTTGCATTCGCGTTATAAAACTTCGCACCTATGTACGAATCAATGACACTATACGCCCATACACCGATAGCACCGTATATGAATAACTGTCTAAGTTTGTAGCGCTCGTTGGAGCGCTTGTATTGTGCGAGCGCTTCCTCGGATTTCGGGTCTATGGTTGCGGAAGGAAGATACTGATTGGTATAAATGTTCTGGAAGGACTGATGTGCCGCGAGGGCGCCCGCAACCGATGCCCCTACTCCTATTATCGACAATGTTCCTCGAATCGGACTACGCGAATAATACTGACCCCAGCCAGGTATGATCGACGATCGAACAATGGAACCAACTGGAGATATGGGCCTCAGTTCCTCTGATTGGGCAATGCAAACCCGCGCGAAAGCCGATAAGAAAAGCGTAATCGTCACAATCCTCACTGAGCACCACCCCGCAATTCCATGTAAATCTTAATTGCCGCAACCTTCACAACTACAGAATGATACCGAAACGCGAACCTGCTGTCAACCAAAAATTCCGCAAACAACCAATGCGACACGCCATGAGTTGTATGCATCGGCACGGCAAATGACCATTTCGTGCTATCTTCTTCGACGGCTTGATGTGCGCTCTGTGTTACGTGCACGACTGCTTGAACGACTCTCCTGATCGTCATCATCACTGCTGCTTGCGCTTGACGACTGGCGACTCGGAGCCGCTGATACTCTTGAGCGTGAAGGGGGTGGCGCGGAACTCGACTTGGTTGACCGGCTGCGAGAAGGTACTGAAGACGCCGTTTCCTTTCGCCTTGAACCTGATCGAGTGTTTGAATCCCTTGGCGACGATGTGCGAGTCCGGCCCGAGTAAGATTGTGAACGATTATACAGTTGACTTCGTCGTTCTGCATTTGAGCGTATGCCGCTCTTTGTCTTATCACTGTCAAGAGCCGAGCCGCGAGGATAATATCTTCTGCTCGAATGCTCCGGGGAACTACGCTTGACAGATGTCCTACGGTTAGAACCCATTGTTTTTAACCGATCTCGCAGCGTGCCTGACCTAGCGCGATAACTTGTACGCTCTCGCTTGGTGGAAACGGTTGCATTTTGATCTACTCGATCGTTCATCACCGATTGCTGATCGCGATGCTTTTCAATAACCGAACGAACTCTAGGCTGGACGTTTGCCCGCTTAGTCGCTTTACGTGATACCGACAACCGACTCCGGCTGTATTGGCGGCGGACACTTTCGTGCTCCTTGCTCCATTGATTCAGTTGTGTCCGTCTCTTTTTTACCGAAGACTTGGGACCCGCATAAACGTATCTCTGGTTTGAATATGATCGAAAATAATAATTAGGATGATACGCGTAGTAACGATGGAGGTAATTACCGTAAGAATAGCGAATGGCATAGTAATGGCGATCGTAGATAGGGTAGCTCCACCGGATGTAATAGTCATGGTCTGTTGCATAATAGCACGGACCGTCGTAAAAGTACAGGTAGGTGTAGCGGTGCCAAGGGCGCCATTCATAGCTTCGTGCGTATCGGTGATACCGGTGAATATGACGCTGTTTACGGTAAGTAACAACGTCAACGTACTCTATATCGAGTTGCTCGCCATCTTGGGCGACAATATTCATCTCAAGAAAGCCGTTGTCAACGTGGCCCGCAGCAGGAATTTTAATCGTTTCCGAGCGGCGATTTGCCCTCAACACGAATGTGTCACCGTAACGAGTTTCATCGGCATGTTTGTCATCATAGCCGCGTCGTGTGTATTCACGTTTGGTATTACGAATCCAAACACGACCGGCAATTGATTCGTAATCCTCAATGTAAGGCTCGCTGGGTTCGCCCCGGTAGCGCACCAATATCTCGATGTATTGAGCTTGTGCGGGAATCTCAAAGAAGTATACTGCGCTGGCTAGGGCAAATTCGTAATCATCCTCCTGAATATACCGGCTTGCCCAAGCCGTTAAGCGCGCACCTTCTTCAAAGTGTGGGCTTGCGTTAATCGTTGCGTTGCCCCGTTCAATCCACTCATCAACATCGTTGCCTGCTCGATGTTCGCGGCTTAGTCGATCCGAATAAGAACTATAGTCATAGGCTTGGGTTACCGCCGGAATAGCAAGCAAAATGAGGCAACTTAACAAAACCAACGGACTCAAAATGTTAACTCGGACGCTCATCATAATCTCTCCTAAATCGAAATGGGCTTTATATGCCCAAAGAAATAATCTAGATGCCAAAGCCGCCATGAACAGTTTCCAATGAACTATCTGGCCATAGAAGCAAGTTCGGTCCGCCTCCAATCTCTGCTTTCAACCTGTCGCAATAGTGGTACAAACTGTCGTATAACTGATACTCTTCCCCGATACATGCAAACTCTGAAGAGCGAATTGCCATGTTAGACTCGCTATTTGGCTTTGGCATTAAACTAAAGGCCTGTCCGCTCCGCCACCCCATTGTTCAGAGGAGTCATAATCGTAGGTTTATCACTCATAAACTCCTGAAGATTCGGAACAAGGCCAATGTGCAAATCATTGTCTCGCCCTGCCTAGTGTCACAATAAAAGACGACTTAAACGTACTTTATGCCCCACAAACGCGCGAGAACACTATAAGTCCTTACAAATTCAATGCCAAGTTTCTGTCGGGTTTTGGCAAAACCCCTCCGGTGTGAAGTGGGCTCTACCCACCAGCCTTTGAAAGTCCTAGCGGGGATCAACTGACATCACACGAATTAATAGTGAGTGCAATAGAGATTCCGAATTTCGATGGCAAAAGAGACCTTCGAGCGATAGAATTCCAAAAGAGAATCTCAGGTTGCATAACAAATTTGTAGGGTGGGCACTGCCCACCAGCCTTTGAGAGCACCGGCGTAGGATCGACCGAGATCAAACGAACGATCTATGGAGCGGATAGCGACTGCGATAGAGATCCCCAAGTGTGTGCGATAGAGAATTTCACAAGTTTCATACGAATCGGTGCTGACTACATTTTCACCGGCCAAGCAAAAATACCCATTGGTTAAAATCTCACTCGTGTTCCCTCTGCGCCTTATCCACTCCGTCTGTCAGATTGCTTAATTGTAAAATGTCGATCCAAAGGGCTAGATTCGCTTAAGCCCTTCAAATTGTGCTAACCCCAACTCTCTCGCCGAGCATCTGAATGGACGTTGGATGCTTCCGAAGAGATGCCTCCACCGCGTTTTTGGGTCTATAGAGGAAATGAGCGAACCATGATACAAGACACGTCTAATCTCGCATTAGTTCAACCGCTTCACCGCCGCGCAATCCTGCTGCATTTGAATCGTCAGTGTCCAAATGCATCTGCAGGACGTAGGAGGAGGAGATTTTTGGTCGGATGTTCTCAAGCGTTAAAGCACGCTCGCCCGGTATCCGTACCTTGAGCAAAACGTCCTCTTTTACCCCCAGAGAAGTCGCGATTTGAGGTGTCATATGGATATGTCGAGTCGCGCATATCGCGCCTTCGTTCAAGTAGACCGAGCCTGCCGGTCCAATCAGGCTTATTGGTTCTGAGTCAGCAAGATTGCCGGAATCGCGAATCGGTGGATCCAATCCCAATCGAATGGCATCGGTACGCGCAAGTTCTACCTGTGTATAGTCTCTTGCCGGGCCCAAGATACGCACGCCCTCTATCGACCGCATTCGCCGTCCAACCACGGTCAACGTCTCCTTTGCGGCAAACGCCTCTGGCTGGTATAAAGGAGCGAGAGTCGTCAATTGGTGTCCCTTGCCGTAAAGAACATTCAGGTGTTCTTGGGATACATGGGCGTGTCTCGCCGAAACGCCAACAGGAATCTTATTTTGGGAGATTGCGGCATCGCAGGCGCGCTGGCCCGCATCACAAACACGCAAGGCACAACCGATACAAGGTTGTTCTCCACCAATCTGCTCTAACACCTTGCGCGTAATTGTTTCAATTAACGCCTGGTCTCGCATGCGTAATGGACCCTAGTTTCAGTTTGATGAATCTTCGTCACTCAGCCCCATGGGCAACGCAGGCCCATTCTCGGTTGAAGAAGGTAGCATCGATTCAACCTCTGCATGCGGTCTCGGGATGACGTGAACAGATACCACTTCGCCGACCTTTCCGGCAGCTTCCGCACCGACATCGGTGGCGGCTTTTACCGCCCCAACATCGCCGCGCACCATCACGGTTACATAACCACCGCCGATCTTTTCATATCCGATAAGCTGTACCTTTGCGGCTTTTACCATCGCGTCCGCGGCTTCTACGCTCCCCACCAAACCTCTCGTTTCAACCAAACCCAATGCATCTCCAGCCATACCCTATCGCTGCCTCCTCAAACTCGCAACTATAATATTGATCTGAAAGGTTTTCTGTTCAATAGATTCTTAAAGATTCAACTCGATAGCAGTATATCATAATGTACCAAGTGATTCAACAGAAACTAGGGTACAAGCAGGAAAAACGCACCTAAATTTGTACAAGACAAAAAGGAAAATCGGAGTAAGTCTGTAACAATATTCTTAGCTCGACTTCGCACATTTGCCAGGTGGGATCAAAGTAAGAGAAATTATCAACCGAATGGTGAGCGAGTGATGAAATGAGCTAATAACGAATGCGATAGAGCTCCCATGAAAAATCCCTTGCGACAGAGATTTTTGATGGGAGCAAGAACCGTGAAGCCGAATACAGCAGTCGTGGTTGATTCTGGTACGAAGACCATCAAGCGGTTTTAGATGCAATTCACCGTATGTTAGATGAACCTCCGTCATGAATCATCTGAATCCCTGTTGCTTAGAACCAATGTGAGGCCCACAATTATGACTGTCAGGACTATAATAGCAGCAAGCGCCAAAGCCCAGATGAGAAGTTCCATGATTAGGGCGACCCGCCGACCTCGTATGCCAACCCCTGTTAATTCGAGGAAGTGCCAATTTCATTTGCGGCCTTGACTTGCCTACGCCGAGAATGGAGCACGGGCTCGGTGTATCCGTTTGAAACGGCTCTCCCGTTGAACACTAAATTCAGTGCGGCTTGAAATGCGACACTCTCGTCAAATTCAGGCGCCATGTTCCGATAATTCTCATCCGCCGCATTCTGATTGTCAACAATTTCTGCCATACGTTTGAATGTCTCGACAACTTGCTCCTCGGTTACAATATGGTGATGCAGCCAGTTGGCGATATGTTGACTAGATATACGCAGCGTCGCACGATCCTCCATCAATGCGACTCCATGAATATCCGACACCTTAGAACACCCAACGCCTTGGTCCACCCAGCGCACAACATACCCGAGTATGCCTTGAGCATTATTGTTCAACTCCTGTTGGATTTCAGAGGCTGACAATTCTCTGTCCAAGATGGGTGGTGTCAAGATCTGATTTAGATTCGCACGTCCTCTGCTTGCAAGATCGTTCTGCCTCTTCACCACGCTCACTTTATGGTAGTGGATAGCATGGAGCACGGCGGCTGTCGGAGAGGGAACCCAAGCCGTGCTAGCTCCCGCCAGCGGATGACTTATCTTGGATTCACACATATCTCGCATTAAATCTGGCATCGCCCACATACCCTTGCCGATTTGAGCCTTTCCCACAAGGCCGGCCTCAATCCCGATATCTACATTCCAATCCTCATAGGAATTCATCCATGGTTGGTTTTTAATCTCCAGTTTGGGGAGCATCGGTCCAAGTACCATACTCGTGTGAATTTCATCTCCGGTCCTGTCCAAGAATCCGGTATTGATGAATACAACACGCTCCTTCGCAACACGCAGCATCTCCTTTAGATTAACGGTAGTGCGGCGTTCTTCGTCCATGATTCCGATTTTGACCGTGTTTCTTTCAAGTCCCAGCGCATCCTCTACTCTTTCAAACAGTTCGACTGTCGCTTCTACCTCCTCTCGCCCATGGAGTTTAGGTTTAACGATATAGATGCTCCTCGTGCGGCTATTGGTGTACTTTCCGATTCCATTCAAATCATGGATGGCTGCCAGAGAGGTGACCATAGCATCAAGGAAGGCTTCCGGAATCTCTTCCCCGTCTGAAGTAACCACTGCATCAGTATACATATGGATTCCGACATTGCGTATAAGAAGCAAACTTCGCCCCGGTAACGTGAGCGTATCTCCCGCGGGCGTCAGAAACGTCTTGTCGGGATTTAGTCGACGAATTATTGACTTTCCATTTTTCTCAATAGAGGCTTCAAGTGTTCCTTTCATTATACCCGTCCAATTCCCGTAGACTCTTGCCTTATCCGAAGCATCAACGGCTGCGACAGAGTCTTCACAGTCTTGGATGGTAGTTATAGCGGCTTCCAGCAGGATGTCTTTTATGCCTGCGGGATGAACTTTCCCAATCGGACTCTCGGGATCTATCAGTATTTCGATATGCAGACCGTTGTTTCTCAGCAGTATGCTGGTTAAATCATTGCCTGTCGTCATATACCCAACAAATTTGCTTGGATCCGCCAATCCCACCTTACGATCTTTTCCAAGCCTTGCAATCAGTTGTCGTCCATTGAACTCGAATTGCGTGACTTCGGAATGCGTTCCACTTTCAAGAGCGATAGTCTCGTCCAGAAATGCCGATGTCTTCGCTATCACAAGCGCACCGCGAACTGGATTATAGGTCGATGCTCGTCCTGCGCTGTCCTCCTCTGAAATTACATCGGTGCCATACAATGCGTCAAATAGACTTCCCCAACGCGCGTTTGCAGCATTGAGTGCATAACGGGCGTTATCCACAGGTACAACCAATTGGGGCCCCGCAATAGTCGCAATTTCAGGATCAACATTTGTGGTCGTTACGCGAAAATCTTCACCTTCGGGAAGAAGATAGCCAAGTCCGGTCAAGAATTCCTTATATTCATTCATTTCGGTTGGCTGACCTTTTCGCGCTTGATGCCATTCGTCAATCTGTTTCTGTAGTGCATCGCGTTTTTCTAACAATATCCTGTTCTTATTGCCCAATTGTCTAACAATCTGGCCGAGTTCTGTCCAAAAATCACTGCTGTTCACACCAGTGCCCGGAGCTATCTCGTCCTGCACTAGCTGATACAAGCATTTGTCAACCTTGAGCCCACCTATTTCGACTGCATCTGCCATAAAGAATCCTTTCGTTTTACAGGTGCATTAAGCAATATGCTTCCGAATACGGAACGCATTGGAAATCTTACCGCCTGAAGTCTTCGCAACAATAAACTACAACATCTAGGTTATCAGCGGTTACCTTTTTCTAGAACTTGACTCAAATTTCTTCCGTAACATCTCAACAACAACCGGTGGCACCATTTCAAGCAGTTTTTCATCGCTCACCCTCGTACTGCCCATTTGAAAAATCTCGACCACCAACGTCGAGCTGAGATAAGCGTATTTGGCATTAGCCATCATGAACAGCGTGTCTACCCCTGGAGCAATCTGGTGATTCATCCGTGCCATCTGGAATTCATCCTCAAAGTCAGACATCTCTCGCAGTCCACGAATAACGGCACATGCGCCGCGTTCCTGTGCATAATGCGCAGTGAGCCCCGAATACTGCTCAATCGTGATGTGATTGTAACCCTTGGTCACCGCTTCCAGCATTTCCTTACGTTCTTCAAATGTAAAGCGTGGCGGTTTGGAAAGGTTTATACCAATAGCAACTACAATCTCATCAAAGAGAGAAAGCCTTGAGATTCTGTCTATCAAATCCACGTGACCGTTGGTTACGGGGTCGAAGCTGGCAGGAAAAATAGCAATCTGTCGTGACAAGGACAATACCCCTTCCGATTAACAATTCTTCTTGAACCATCAACATCCAAGATCCAATCTTACTGACGGTGAATCATTTGAGGAAGATTTATAAAATTGGACTTTATGTCGATGGAGCGGCGGATGTCGCTGTGTTCTGATGAATGCTGTCTGCTAACTTTAGTAATCGCTTTACACACAAAAAGTTTAGCACACGACAAATTCAATCTCAAGCAAAAAGGGGAAATTCGGATCAGAAACGGATGGGACGGTGCACATGGAGTAACCCTGCCCTCCCCGCAGATGGATTGTTGTCATTGAAACAACAAATCGAAATTTTTTGTATTGATGCAGCCAAACAGTTTCTGATAGAATTTTCGCGTTCTCTTACGGTGCAGAAAACGCTGAACAGAAAGTTCCCAAACCAATTCCAACTCTAAGATTGGAAGACAAAGGATTATCGTGGATAGAACGAAAGCAAATCCCAAAGGGGTACGTTGGTGGCTCCTAATAGCCATAATTGCAATCACAGTCTTGGCAAGCATCTGGATTTGGATTACCGATGCCGGACAGCGCCAAGATAAGGTTTTTCAAGGCGTACTTGTGGCAATTATCTCTCTCTTCTTAACTCTTTGCTGGCTGTTAGTATTCTCTCGACTAAAATGGCAAGTTCGTATCATCTCATTCGGGGGAATTGTCCTAGCAATCTTACTTGTCATCGCCCTGTTTCGTATCCGCGGTTTCAGCGGTGATTTGGTGCCAATTCTAGAATGGCGTTGGTCAACAACAACCGGCGAACCTGCAACACGTGACCACAATCTAACATCGGGATATCCGACGATTGATTATCCGCAGTTCCTTGGCCCAAACCGCAACGCAACACCACACGGAATTAAGTTGGCGCGAGATTGGGCGGCCCGACCCCCGCGTTTGGTGTGGCGTCAACCAATCGGGGAAGGCTGGTCGGCATTCGCGGTAGTCGGAGATTCGGCGATTACACAAGCACAAGAAGGAGAAGAGGAGAAGGTTGTCTGCTACGAGTTAAAAACAGGTGAGTTGAAATGGAGTCATAGCGATCGTGCAAGGTTTGAAGTAGCCCCTGCGGGAATCGGCCCCCGTGCCACGCCAACAATTGTCCGCGATCGCGTATACACGCTAGGGGCAACCGGACTACTGAATTGCCTCGATTTTGCAACTGGGAAATCGATCTGGTCGACAGACATCATTCACGATAATGAGTCAAAGGTAACAGACTTCGGCATGAGCGGTTCGCCGCTGGTCATCAAGGATTCGGTCATAGTGAGCGCTGGCGGGATGGAAGGCAAATCTCTGGTAGCGTACCACAAGGATACCGGGAAAATCTCGTGGGGCGGCGGAAACGACTCGGCGGGTTACAGTTCACCTCAGCTAAGAACACTTGCCGGAACGCCTCAAATTCTAATACTCAACCGTAATAGCGTCGTATCGCACGATCCGGATACGGGAGGCGTCCTTTGGCGCTATCCATGGACCAGTCCACAATCTGTCGCACAGCCTGTCCCGCTGCCTAACGATCATCTTCTCGTTTCAAGCGGCTACGGGATTGGATCTAAACTTCTCCGAATCCAGCGCGATTTGGACAGAAGACTACAATCGAGCCTTGTCTGGGAAAGCCGCGGCTTAAAGGCGAAATTCACAAATGTTGTTTACAGAGACGGCTATATTTTTGGGCTTGACGATGGAATTTTTGTATGCTTAGACATTTCTGACGGAAAACGGACATGGAAGAAGGGGCGGTATGGACATGGTCAAATCATCCTAGTAGATGATTTGTTGCTTATACAAGCTGAATCTGGAGATGTCGTCTTGATCGAAGCCAATCCAACGTCCCATGTGGAACTTGGGCGATTCAGCGCTCTGGTGGGAAGAACGTGGAATAACCCTACGCTCGCGGCTCCGTATCTGCTGGTACGAAATGACCGGGAAGCCGCGTGCTACGAACTGCCGCTGGACTAACCGGTTTTTTTTGTTCTACCCGCTCCTTAACGCCGAGGCAAATTTCGATACATGCGAATCCGGTCTGATGTCTGGTAAATTTCACCTGATTCTGCAGAATCGAAAACCACCACATTCATTGATTATCTTCAGTTCTGCGATTCTACCAAGTAACACTCTCGGAAAGCCAGTCGCAGAGCGAAAAACAAGTGTCAATTTATGATGCACGACACACATTGCGCGCCTCTGGAGCGCGGGAATCTGGACATGTCACATGCTATCAACATTGAAAATCTCTATCACGCTCGCTATTCACTCGCTTGATCTTCTGGATCGAGGAAAGGGACTCCGACTAGAAAGTGTTACTTGTTGAAAGAATTATTCCGACAGGGATGATGGCACGCTCTCAAGTAACACTCCACATTGAAGATCTCTATCGCACTCGCTATTCACTCGTTTGATCCCCGCTGGAGCGCAGAGATTGGACGCATCACGATTCTATTGACATAGCACTCCGCTGGAGTGAAAATCATTTTACGAAGGAACACCTTCTCAAAGACTGTCATAGATCCAAAGACGAGCGTTACTTGCTGAAAGAATTATTCCGACAGGGATGATGGCACGCTCTCTCAAGTAACACTATCTAGCAATACACCACATGGCGCTCCGCTGGAGCGCGGAAATCTGGACATGTCGCATTCTATTAACATTTCGATCCTCTGGATCGAGGAAAGGGACTCCGACCAGAAAGTGTTACTTGCTGAAAGAATTATTCCGACAGGGATAATGGCGCGCTACCAAGTAACACTCCACATCGAGGATCTCTATCGCACTCGCTATTCACTCGTTTGATCCCCGCTGGAGCGCAGAGATTGGACGCATCACGATTCTATTGACATAGCACTCCGCTGGAGTGAAAATCATTTTACGAAGGAACACCTTCTCAAAGACTGTCATAGATCCAAAGACGAGCGTAACTTGCTGAAAGAATTATTCCGACAGGGATAATGGTACGCTCTCTATTTGCTTCACTATTAACGATTGATTCAGCATGAGGCAAATGGCGATGCTACAACCTAGAATTAGATGCAATTACCCTGATAAATGCCAATTCAAGCATTGCTCAAAGATCGTCGCCATGCTAAAATATGCCGGCTGCATTGTAGTGTTGAATCATTCGACGGACTTCTAAATACAACAAGATGGAGGGAAGACGATGCGAATTGGAATAACTGTGATTCTGATACTTTTTCTAAATAGCGTGCCTATGTGGGGAGAGGCACAAGAATGGAAGATTGTGAGACAAGACGACTTCGTTCGCAACGATGGCGTCGAAGGTATTCTTCAGGATGTGCATTTCACAAACTCCCAGAACGGTTGGGCAGTTGGTCTAGGGAACCTCGCACTGTACACCATCGACGGAGGGAACACGTGGACGAAACTAGAGTTCGAATTGGAAAGGACAACAGACTTCTGGAATCTTTACTTCTACGATGAAAACGTAGGATTCATTACGGGAGTTGGGGGTACTATCCTCAAAACTATTGACAGCGGTGTAACCTGGGAACAAAAGAAATGGGAAGTTGAAGCAGGAGTCAGCGGGCGAAGGCGTTTAACGGACACATGGCTGGTAGACGGCAAAATGGGATTCATGGTCGGCGAAAACAATACTCTCCTTAGGACCACAGACGGCGGGGAAACGTGGAGCGGCGAAGGAAGAGGAGTCGCCGTAGGTCAAACCCGTAACAATCTCGAACGCATCTTTTTTGGCTCGCAGACCCACGGCTGGATCGTCGGCTCATTTGGGACACTGCTTCACACCTCGGACGGCGGGGAAACATGGGAACCGCAGAACCCTGGCACGGACAGCAATCTACACGGCATCCATTTCCTCGATTCGACGACCGGATGGATATCGGGGCAAGAAGGTTTTATCGCACACACAAACGACAGCGGGGTGACGTGGATACATCAGGAAACCGACGCATACGACAACTTTTACGATATTGTCTTTGTCGATGACAGCATCGGATGGGCAGTCGGTGATTATGGTGCTGTCGCACACACAAACGACGGAGGCGCCACGTGGGCGCTCGGGACCGCGGGATCTTCGACGACTCTATGGGCGGTCCACGCCCTGGACAAACATAATTGTTGGGCGGTAGGAGAATGGGGGCTTATTGTAACCTACAATCCGCAATAAGCACCAAATAATCTCCTCGGCAAGAATAAATGGCATCGTTTCAAAGTACCCGGATCAAGCGACTGGAAACGGAGTGCGATAGAACTCCCATCGTGCATCCTCTTGTCCCACCGACATTGCGTGGAGACACGATTTCTTGTTCCACTTCACGCGATTAATGCGCAAGCATTTTAGAAAACGGAATCGCTCCGAATCAAATCTTCAACTTTTCAACTTTTCAACTCGCACCCCTAAACCTACAGTCCCGCTTTCTATCAGTTCAACACTAGCTTGGGTGTAGTTTCGAACTGAGCCGCCTTATGCAATAGATTACCGCCCTCCGCTAGTGATGAAAGAAAAAGCACAGGACCTGAGGCGCTGTAATCACAGATTGAGTCAATCAACAGATCCAACTCACCATCTCTGTCAACGTCCCCTGCCCATAGCAAGTACAATACCGCCGCGTTAGACATGTCGAATGAGCAAATCACCTGAGAACGGCTCCCCTTGACCAGTTCCACATTGTAATCGGCGCTTCCTGTGTTGGATTTCAGCCCTCCAAACGTCGCAATGGTATACGTGCTTTCGTCGTCGAGAGTAAACTCCAGGTAACTTTCCAACGGCAATCGACCCGAGAACAGAGTTTTTACCACGCCAGTCTTTAATGAATCCAAGCCCTTTACCAGAAATAGCGGTGAATTCTGTCCCGTAACTGAGACGCGAGTTGCCCCCATCACGTTCTCGTCATCACCGATCATCGGATCATAAAATGCGTCTACACGAACCGTTGTATGCATCAAGGTATATCCACTCTTCGTCGGATACAGCCCTAACCAAACCTCATTTGTCTCGGCAGTGATTTCGCAGAAAAATTCCCCTACCTGCAGTATCTGAACTTCTGGCAGTCTCAAATCTGCTAAGACAGACGTTTCCCGAGATTCAACGTCCCCTTGCACGAAATTGACGACTCCGCATACAAGAAAAAAGGAAATTCCGATGACAAGAAAAGGCATTGAATTCGTAGATCGAGCGTGCATTTTAAATTCTCCTTTTGTCTGAGATCATTGTTGCTAGGTGCTCCACGTTTGCGCAAATTGTATGCCAAGACACGAAATCTGCGGCGAATCCACGAAAACAGTGGACTTCTCAAGGAGACGCGAGCATCGGATGGATGTGGTGGGCTTACTGTGTCGCTGGGGTGGATGTGATGAGGTGTGTTCACTGTGACACACTGTAGCGTGAGTCACACGGGTAGGAAGATGATTAGCACCTATCGACTATTCCGCGTATGGTAACGTGACACGTAGTATATTACCATTTCGTGATTTCCCCGAGCAGCAACTTCCGTTCGGGCGAGCCATCTTCACGAAGTTTCTTTACCCGAGGTCCATCAAACGGTTCACGCGATTTCATCCATGCGTTCTGATAGCACATCAAGCAGACGCGTCGTCGGTTCGGAGACCGGTTTGCGGCTCCCCGGTGATAGAGCCAACCATCAAACAACACAGCCTGGCGCGGTTTAGCCAAAACAAACTTCTGATCAGGAAACACCGGATGTCCCTCCGGCGGCTTGAAAAGGGCGCGGTGGCTGCCCGGGACGATCACAATCGGTCCATTTTCCATCGTCAATTCATCAAGAAAATAACCACAATTGATTTGGCCTGGTAGGCTTCCATACGGTGTGTTATCCGGGTCCATCGGCCATGGCCCATCGCGATGCCAATTCTGATCCGGTTGTTTTGGCAGGGTTACGCGTGCGGTTGCGCTGTGCAATTGAACACAGTTGCCCAAGATTGCTCTCATCCGCTCCATGACCGGCGGATTGTCAATCAAGAAACTGAACCGGTCGTCCTGCTCTAAAAGCTGATGGGTAAACTCCGAATTGAGCCTAGTGAACGTATCATCAAGCGAGATTCGGAGTATCTTTACCTGCTCATCGGTCAAGGCATTTTCAACAACCAAATATCCCCACTTCAAGAAGTAACTTACTTCAAGCTGAAGCTCGATTGAGAGATCGGGATTGAGGCGAGTGGGCACAACGGGAGCGTTGGCGGACATTGCAATTTCCAGTTAATTCTGAACTGGTACGTTTGTAATCGGGGTTGTATAACTGCTTGCGAGTTTAGGAAGGTTCTTGAATTTCCAACGAAATGAGGTTGGATTTCAGCGTGACAACTCCGCGGAGGGAATCAAGTGGAAGGTAAATTTCATCCAGTTCCTCTGCTTGGATCTCCAAGGCATTAATTGCCATCTTCAGACCGGCAATATGTTTCGCTCTCGTATGATCAGCGATTCTAGTTTTTGCTTGTACTCTTCCGATACGCTGCTGCGCATCATGAATGTGTAGCGATTCAAGTGTCACTGTATCCTTGTAGACACTCAGGTCCAATGAGACTTGTATAGTGTAGACACCGGGTGTTAACGCATAATGATTCTGAATGTCCTCAATGACGACTAGTTGCCCGGTTCCGGCAATCAATCTGGCTCCCTTTACGCAACTCACTTTCTTCCCATCGCGCACTAATTCTCTTATCTCGCTTTCATACACAATAGGATTCTTGGGTTTAACAACCGTCCCGTTCTCGTCCGTGACCACTAGCGTGGGAAGCAGACCTTCGCCTTCAACGGTTGCATGAGAGACGAGCAGATCAAATGCGCCGGTCTCAATGCCTACCTCAACGGGAACAGGTTCGCTTACTTGACAATTAGGCTTTGGAAGCAACACATGGAGGCGTGCAGCAAACGAATCTTCCGCAGATACAGGTGTCGGAGTAGGCGCCTGCTGGGCAGAAGTCTTTTCAGGCCCTACCAACAACGGTGAAGTGAGGCATCCAAGGGTATAGCAACTACAAACCAGAAAAATAGTTGCCGCAAAAATCTTCACGCCATTCTCCTAATTAGTACGCAAACTGCGGCCGGATTCATGGTCGAATCTGTCCAAAACGAAACGTTAGCACCTACGCCTACAATGTCACGAAAAGCATATCCAAAGGACGCTCTAGGTTACAAATGTGGTCTGGATGGATAGTACCATAACCATTCTATCATGTCAAGCTGAACTGTACGTGGTCACAAGGCAATTGTATCTGGCTGCGCGGAACAAACGACCAATCAACTGACATCAATCAACCGAATAGGATCGACTGACTAGTAAGGAATGCGAATGCTAATTCTGTGCAACAAAAATCTCTATGCCTCGACCACGCCAATACTTCACTTCACATCTTACTTACACAACTCAAAGAGATGCACCAACCTCAGGCGGCATCGGCGTTCTGGCGCTGATATTATCCCCAATCCATTTCGAGCAAAGGTAGATGCCGTCAGGCGCCGGGACTGTTTTCGAATGATGTCTTTTATTCTCAACATTTACCGAGAAAACGACGAAAATTCCCTTGTCCCTGACGAACGGTATACGCAGAATCTAGCATCGTCCAAGTCAACCACTAGACTAGACACTAATTGCAGGTTTCGACATCCCACAAATAGATAGCGTTGTCAAAGCCGCCGCTGGCGAGTAGACGGCCATCGGGCGAAAAGGCGACAGATTGAACTCCACTCGTATGCCCGGAAAGTTCAGCAACATGTTGTCCGGTGCCTACACTACAGAATTGAATTGTTGGTTCATCACGTGCCCCTCCAATCGCGATTAGCGTGCCATCGGGAGAGAAGACAAGAGATTCAACCTCGACAGTATTAAGCATTCTGATGGATTTCCACGTTTTTGTGCACCACAAGTTGACCCGTTTCCCTGTAGCAGTTGCGACGCAGCTACCATCCGGTGAAAACGAAATTTCTGTCACTTTCTGTTGATGTCCAACGGTGGCAATGTTTTTTCCGGATTTTACCTCCCAGACCTTAGCCGTAGTATCGGTCTGGCTTTCATCGGCAGCATAGAAATGCACGCAGCCATCCCCGTTGCCACGAACCGCGTAAGCACCGCCCTGACGAAGTGTGCTCCCATCTTCACCGTCCTGATATTCCCATTGGTGTGCTCCGCTACTTACCAGAAGTTGACCATCGGGCGAAAATGCGAGCGCGTGGATTTCTCCAGTATGTCCAGTTAGAACGTGAATCGGTTTTTCAGTTTCTAAACTCCACAATGTGATAACTTTGTCCCACCCACCGGTTGCCAGAATCCTTTCGTACGGTGACACTGCGGCAGAGACAACCGTCGTCTCGAGCCTGAAACTAGCTCTCGTTTCTCCATTCCACAACGTCACTATTTCGCTCCCGGTGCCGTCGAATGATGAGCTCACCACACGGTAGGTGCCTTCCGACGTTACCGTCAGGGCTCGTCCGCGGAATAGAGAAACAGTTTCGCCGTGTCCCGTAACCCTCTCAAACGTTCTGATCTTTTGGCCGTTTACTATGTCCCACTCTTTCAATGAATTGTCGCTGTTGAGGCCTGCCAGATATTTCCCATCAGGTAAAAAAGCAACACGCCAACCTCTGTTATCCAGTAGCCGTCTCATCGGTCTAATTTTCATCGTCGTAAGCGCTCCCGATTTATCTTCTTTCGCTGTTGTTGCCCGAGGAACGTCTGCGTCTGTGCTCAAATGTTGTAATCGGTTGGTGAGTGTCCGTTTAGCACGCGAAAGACGAAAGGAAATTGCCTTGTATGACAACCCGTGGGTGCGAATAAGTTCGTCGTAGCTTGCGCCTTCAAGATAGTACGCCAACGCGATATTCCGATCCTTTTCCGGCAACATCCTCATTGCTCGTCGAATCAACTCTATCTGTTCATCATGAATCAACTGCGCACCCGGCGATTCCGATGTCCGAAGTGTATCTGCACTTACCTGCTCAATTGGTACGGTATCCATCTTCCGCTTACGCATGGAATTTCGTGCACAATTGCGGGCAATCTCCGCGAGCCAGCTTTTGAATTTAGTCGTATCCTCAAGCTGAGACAAACCTCGATACGCGTTGATGAAGGCGTCTTGCACAACATCCTCGGCGTCATGCGTATTGTCCACTATGCCAATGACAATCGCAAGAACGTAAGCATGATAGGCCCGCATCAGGTCCACAAACGCTTGTTCGTCGCCGGATTGTGCGCAAGAAATGAGTCTATCGTCCTTAACCACAGCTATCCGGTCCTCCCTTTCATCCTATCAAGACACCGTTCGTCAAATTTTTCTAGCATTCTTTTCATCAGAGTTTATGGGCTGAGTAATTCCGTCGGAAATTTGTGGCGACTCAGTCACGAATTGAAAATAAAAAAGGCGAATGGATTGAACCATTCGCCTGCACGGTAGCGCGCGGTAAGACCAGGTCTGTTATTATGCCTAGGTTGAAGCAAAAACTCGCGTTGTATGAATCGCCATCTGAGCAACTTGGTACAAACCAAGAGCCATCCTCTACATTTACCAAACGAGAGAAAGTAGTGCCCCAATCAGCAAAATCCCGAGCGCGACAAACGGAATGGGTCGGAGCCAAGGCCGTATTCGTTCTTTAACCAACGCTCTGTCTTGAAAAACTGTCAGCACGCCCCCCAAGATCAGCACCATAATTCCCAAAATGCCCCAAGTCAAGTCTCCGTCCCGGAAGCTCTGATACACAACTATACCCATGAGGACAACAGGCACGGCAATGACGAAGGGTTTAATCCAACGTCGCAATGCACTATAAAATACCATGATGACTCCCAAAACAACAAACAACACACCAACCCGGATTGCATTGTTGATGTCCTCATTTAGAAACCGTTCATAGGAGGAAATCCCCCCAAAGATTATACAAAACCCGGCGGCTAAGTGATGACGCTTCATCTGCTTTATTCCTTTCTTCATCGGACACGAGGCTTGGACGACGTTTGACAAAACCGTTTGAATTATACTGTGCCACTCATTTGAGTCAAGAAAAAACCGATGAGTGATGACGTTCATAACCTGTTTGGAAAGAAATCAACTGAATTCGGCGCCGATCCCTCAGTGACAAACCAATACATAAAATGATCGTCTTGCTCGATTAAGCCACTCGGAATAAAATTGGGCGTCAACTTAACGGTTCACTACTCATAAATTAGCCAATCACCATTCTGCTTCCGCATCTTATGGATCTTGTCAATGTTCTCTGGAATCTCAGGCAATTCTGGCAATTCAAATTCGAGCAGTCCCGGCAACTCCGACATACCCGGTAGTTCCGGCATCTCCGGCATCGGTGTCCTGAGTTTGAAGTGAAACTCATCTCCAACATACCCACTACTCACGATCACTGTTCGACCAAACAATTCTTGCATCGCCGCACGTGTCTCCGGTCCTCGGATTATCTCTTGGTACATTGCCATCCCGTCATTTACTATCTCTTCCGATATCCCTTCTGGCAGGTAATTTACCATTCCATTTGCAACTTCATCTGGAATCTTTCCGTTAAGAAAACGTAAAGCACTTTCGATTTCCTCTCTTGCGGTTCCCGTTATGAGCGGTAGCATTGCCTGAAAGTTAACATTCCTGTATGCCTCCACGTACGTGTTCATCACATCTTCGGGCGATTGTTCGTCGTCTGCATCGAACGCCTCGGAGTCAATCCACCATGTTCATCGGCATCTTCGGACCGTGTTTCCTCCGACTGCGTATCGTCTGCCTCAAGTTGAGCGAAAAAGTCCTCAATCTGCTCCATCTCCTCGGCCGAAAACTGCGATTCAGTCTCAAGCGAAGATGCGGCAGTTGTTTCTTCGCGAGCCGCGTTTACCTCTGCACCCGATGGCGGCGGTTTTTCGTCAGTAGGCGCCAAGGCTTTAGCCGATGCGGCTGAATCCTCCTCTGGCGATAGCAGTTGACGCGATCCGATGAACGCCAGAGCTAGGATCGCTATCACCCCGGCTGTAATTTTGGGAACAGTTCCGATTTTCATGGTTGTAAGACCTCCCGAACCAATCTTTTTGAGTGTCGTTGCCGGAGGAAGAAATACCCCGGTTAGCAGGTGTTTCAGTCGCTTGGTGAGAATCCGTTTCGCGCGCGAAAGCCGAAACGAGATTGCCTTATACGACAACCCGTGAATGCGGATGGGTTCGTCGTAGCTGGCGCCATCAAGATAGTAAGCCCGTGCGATTTCTCTATCCTTTTGCGACAACGTCTTCATTGCGCGGCGAATTAGCTCTCTCTGCTCGTCGCGTATCAAATGTGCGTCGGCCGCGTCGGATGTCTCAAGCGTGTGCGGCCTTACCTCGTCAATCGGCACAGTTTCAAGTCTTCGTTTCCTCAGTCGGTCTCGTGCGCAATTACGGGCAATCTCGGTTAGCCATCCTTTAAATGTGGCTGTGTCCTTCAGTTGAGGCAAACCACGGTAAGCGTTGACGAAAGTGTCCTGTACTACCTCTTCGACATCGCCCAGGTTGTCCAAGACTCCACCGACAATTGCGTGAACGAAAGCATGGTAATCCTTCGCCAGATCCGTAAATGCACGTTCATCCCCTGCTTGCGCGCGCGAAATGAGTACGTTATCTTTGGCCATGACCGTGGGTTTCTCCTCCGTACTTCATAAAGACGTTGACGCGCGACTTTTTTCTAGCACTTTTTTCGCCGTTCTACAGCGAAAGCGCAGTCTGGAACTTCGACAGTTAATTCTGACTTGAGAGAATTGTCCCATTGGCGGTAATTTTTTGAAATCACGAGGCAAAAACCCCGTGTAGAGGGCCTCCATTTATTTTGGAGTACTGCAATTTTTGCACTAAAAATTTGGCATTATGTCCACGAGCATAAGAACCTGTTTGAATAATCGGTGGCACAGCCCTTTTGTTCATTTGTAGAAATTTATTCCATTGTAGAAATTTATTCCATGTTTTATTCTCGGCTGCAACCTACCTGTGGGATCTCTATTGGATCGCTATCGCCTTCGCTGTTCACTCAGTTGATCACACACCATTCGTTCGCTTGAGCCCCGGTGGCGCTCTGAAAGGCTGGTGGGCAGGGGATTTCTATCGCGGTCGCTATTCGCTCCTTTGATCCCACACTACATACTGTATTTTCAATCACGCTCTAAACTTCCGTTATGACTTGAATATGGTCGCGGCACAAAAAGAGCGCATCCGTAAACTGATGCGCTCTCTTGTGTTGCGAATTTTACCTTTGTGTACGATCTAACCCCGCGGACCACCGCCTCCACCGCCTCCGCGTCTGCCCGGTCCGCCGCGCCGACGCATCATCTGATTAATACGATCCGCCTCTAATTTTTCGAGTTGGCTGATCTGTTCTTCCGTCAGGAAAGCATTTCGTTCTGTAGCGAACGCATCGCTAAGTTGCGACATCTCAAGGCGCATGGACTGAAAGTCACCAGATTCCCTGGCCTCTTTGACGGCTTTTTCTAGCTTCTCACGGTGTTTCTGGAACACCGGCCGCGCTTTCAGAAGTGTCTCATCGTCAACCTTAACTACAAACGTTAAGTCCGTCCATGAACTGTCAATTATACTGGTGGGCGAGAACCCGCGCATGCCGCCAGGACCACCGCGTCCTCCGCCGCGCCCTCTTTCGCGCATTTCGCTCCTGTCCGGACGTTGGGCTTGAGTAAACTGATTTGAAACAAAAACGGCGACTAACACAATACCGAGCACGGAAGCAATGCCAAAACATTTTCGTGTCATGATAGTATCTCCTTCGAGCATTAGATATTTGAATTGAACCAAACTACAGGAACAAGCCAATTGATTCTGTGGTTAGCCAAGAAATTTTGTCCTTCCTTCAATTAGACAGACAACGACAAGAAAAGTTCGCACTGTCGAACCAAGAAATAGCTTAAAGCGTTATCTAGTAGATTTCCTTTAATCCAATCCACAACACGGCAAGAACCCGGAGTTTAATCAACTGAGATTGATGAGTACCATCTTCCCGGTCGAAAAGTAGCGTCAATGTAGAACGTGAAATAGATTTGGGAACCGCTACAATTCCATAACAAAATCTCTTAACTGTCTCTTGATGACACGACCCTCACAACCGCGAAACTCCTGTCATAGCAAGGGTTACACCCCGTTTCTTCTCTATTGGACCTGCTCCATTTGTTATGAATAGTATGAAATTTTGTAGGATTATCGAACGTCGTTTTTCACATGGGTTCTGAGAGTCCGCACTGACGCGATTGAGCGCCGAACAGGTTGGGCTATGAAATTCGAATCAATGAGAGTGATTGAACGATCAATCTTCACGCAGGCGTTGTAACATTGAGAGGGGCGTTGCCACTATTGTCCCGCCATCAACCGGCAAGACCACACCGGAGATCCATCGGGATTCATCACTCGCAAGGAACACGCCGGCCCAAGCCACATCCCAGGCCGTTCCTTCTGTCCCTAAAGGATTGGCGCGACGACGGAGCTCTCGTGATTCAGCCGGGATTGGCCCGACGAAAGGGCCCCAAAGTTGACCTGGGGCAATCGAATTGACTCGAATGTTGTCGCGACCGTGATGCACTGCCATACTTCGAGTCATAGCCATGACACCTCCCTTAGCCGCGGCATAAGGGACATTAGGTCGCCACCCCGCGCGCACACCATCAATAGAAGAAATATTGATAATCGACCCGCCACCATTTCGAATCATCGGCGGGATAGCGTATTTGCATGACAGCATGGTGCCCTTTACATTGACCTCTACCACCCGGTCCCAACTATCCTCTTCCACGTCAACCACGGTTTTCCCATCGGTGAAACCCGCATTGTTGAATAGGATGTGCAGTCCGCCGTAACGTGACACTGCTGCTTCAACCATCCTTTGACACGCACTGCTTTGTACAACATCAGCGACGTAAAGTGACGCCTCTCCACCCTCTTCCTCAACCTGGGACAATGTTCTACTAGCGTTCCGCTCATCCTTGTCCACCACCAAGACGCTTGCCCCTTGCCTTGCAAACAGGATAGCAGTAGCCGAACCGATACCCACAACCTCTCCGCGCGATCCTGCTCCGGTAACGATGGCAACTTTTCCCTTTAACCTTTCCCCGTTCCACAGCATTGGCTGTTACCCCTTGATAAGAGTTTGACTCAACCCAGTCTCGACAAATACTGGCCGACAATATCAATGCCCACTAGCTCGCTGTACGCCGTCTGGAGGCGATGCGTAACGGGACCGGGCACACTGCCGTCACCGATGGTGATTCCGTTAATCGACGATACCGAACAGATACAATAGCTGGTAGAGGTGATAAACGATTCATCAGCGGTATACGCGTCAAAAAGGTCGATGTCATCAACCCGCACCTCAATTCCGATGTCGGCGGCAAGTTCCATAGTGGTCCGACGGCTGATTCCAGCCAAAATATACTGATCCTTCGGTGTGATTACTATGCCATTCTTCACAATTAGAATATTGGCACCAGCGCCTTCGCAAATGTTCCCATTAATATCCAGCAGAATTGGAATCGCGTCGGGGTTCTGAGCTTTGACCTCCTGCTCACCGAGAAACAGATTGATGTAATTGTGTAACTTCGCTCTTGGACTCATACATTCCGGCGGCGTCCGCCTTGTCGCGGGAGTGATTACCGAGAGGCCATCTCGAAAATACCTTGCCCTGGCTGCAAACGGGATTGGCATTGTTTCAATGATAACGGTGGGGTTGAATGTGTCGTCCGTCGCCGCCGTGCCTCTGCTCACGCGTTGATTCGCCCAAGTATCTTCATTTTCGCCTAGCAAAGGAAGATTCGCCTTGACCACCTCGCGTGTCAGTTCTGCCATACGATCTTGTGCCATTCCGGGATCTATTCGCATGTATTTTAAAGAATTATAAAATCGGTTCAAGTGTTCTTTAAGCTTGAAAATCCTCCCGCCAAACGTCCTCGTGGCGTCAAACACCGCATCTCCAAACATGAACCCTCGATCACGGAAAGAGACCTTTGCTTCACTCTCCGGTATTATGTCTCCATTAAAATATACGACACGTTCTTTCGCCATTTTTGTTCCGCGTTATAGATCAATTCTGTGCGCCGGCAGGAAATTGCAGCCAATCGGTTGAGTGCCGTCAACTTGGCGTCAAGGGTCGATTTATTCCACTAATAGCAACGGCAGCCATTGGCAGTGTAGCACAATCGCCTTCAAAATCACAGGAATTTCAACCTTCCTCGTATAACCGCAAGTTACTTGACTTTTTGTCGAGCCAATGTATAATCCTTCGTGGGATCCTCGTGAAAATTGAGTACCACTACCATTGTGACATTACCATTCCAAATTGTGCGGGGCAAATCAAGGAATTAGTACGTTTATATGCACCGGATACAACCCGTGGCAACAACTAGAAGGAGACATATTCACCCAGCACTGTCCACCTTGTGCTTGAAAGGAAAATCAAATGACAATGCACCTAAAACGCTACTGGATATTTGTGATAGTGCTATTAACCTTCGCCCCGCTTAACTTTGGGAAAACTGCTTCCAATTCTATTCCTGCCGATAATAATCTAAACGCTGATGTTACTGAGCCAGATGAAGCACAACCGCTACGACAATTCATTGAGGTGCTGATTCACGGTCCATTTGTTGAAGTCAAATCGCCTTTCGCGTTTGCCCCGACCAACAAGACGATAAGAAGTTTAACATCTGAGCTTGAAGTCATTCGGAAAAATGAGAAAGCAATCGGAGTGCTACTGAGGATTGAGAATTTAGGCGTCGGCTGGGCGAAACTACAAGAGATTAGAGACAAGATAGTCCAACTGCGCGAGACGGGAAAAGGGGTAATCGGCTATCTTAATGGTGGGGGAAATGCGGAGTATCTGCTTGCTTGCGCTGCCGATAGAATCTTCCTCGCTCCCGCGGGCACCGTCGGCTTGACAGGGCTACGCGCGGAGGTGATGTTTTACTCCGGATTGCTTGAGAAACTTGAAATCGAAGCACAGATGTTATCAATGGGTAAGTATAAATCCGCAATCGAGCCATTTACACAAGAGGGTATGTCCGAACCCTTTCGTGAAGCGGTCAATGCCATCCTTGATGACCTGCACTATCAACAAATTGAGATGATTGCAGGTGGACGTGCAGACCTTGACCCTGCCGCCGTAACGGAACTTATTGACGAAGGACCCTTCACCGCTCAAGAAGCGCTTGACAACAGATTGGTGGACGGCCTCCTATACTACGACGAGCTACTCTCTTCAATCCAAACTGAATCGGTAAAACCAGTTGAGATGGTCACAGACTACGGCAAAAAGTCCAAGGAGGCACAGGATTTAACCGGATTTGCCGGACTAATGCGTCTTTTTTCCATGTTGTCGCCGCCCAAGAAAGATAGTGAGAGTTCGGACACTCCTCGCATCGCGCTCATATACGCAACAGGTCCTATCTTATCTGATGTCCCGGATGGCCCTTTCAACACTGGACCGATTATCACGTCTGTAAAACTGAAGAAAGCGTTGCATCAAGTGCGCACGGACGACTCTACCGTAGCCGCAGTGATACGCATTGACAGTCCGGGCGGTTCGGCACTTGCCTCGGACCTCATCTGGAGAGAGGTTCTTCTGACTCAACGCGAAAAACCTGTTGTAGTCTCCATGTCGGACGTTGCGGGATCAGGTGGCTACTACATCGCAATGGCGGCGGGGACGATTGTCGCTCAACCCGGTACAATCACTGGATCGATAGGGGTTTTTGGCGGAAAGTTCAACCTCAAAGGACTCTACAATAAGCTTGGGTTGACCAAGGATGTTGTTGCCCGCGGCAAGAATGCAAACATCTACTCGGATTATGCAAGTTTCACCCCAACCGAACGTGAACGAGTAGAAAAACTAATGAAAACGGTTTACGAGGATTTTGTTGGGAAAGCCGCTGAAGGCAGAGGGAAGACAAAGGAAGAAATTCACGAAATCGCGCAAGGGCGCATCTGGACAGGTAAAAAAGCAAAGGAGATTGGACTTGTCGATGTGCTTGGAGGTCTCGACACTGCCCTTTCGGTAGCAAAAGCCAATGCCGGATTAAACGAAGATGATAAAGTTCAGATATTCATGCTGCCTAAGCCGAAATCGTTCGTTGAGGTCCTCGTAGGAGATATGGAGAAAAACCTTAGTATTTCGATAATTCCGTATCAATCAGTCACTGACTCGATCACAAGGCTGCCCTCGGCGCTGTATCAACTGCTGTTATTCGCAAATGAACCTGTCGCTGTGGTCTTACCGGTTGACATTGCAATCAAATGAGAAAATCTGTCACTGACGAGGAAAATTTCGCTGCCGCGTCGCATTCCTTGTAGATACTTTCAGCCGGCGTTTCGGCAACTAGGCACTCATTTTCAGCATCCGCTCAATAGGAGTTCGTGCCCGCTCAATCACATCGTGGCTGAGGGTCACTTCATAATCGCTTAGACTATTGCCCGCATCTATTATTTCAAGGATATGAAGCACTTTAGCAAGGTTGACTTTTGCCATGTGCGAACACCGAACAGAGCAGGCAGTCCAAAATTGTACTGACGGAAACTCTTGGGACAGGTTCGATGTCAACTCACATTCTGACGCCACGAAAGCGCGTTCCAACTGATTCTCCTCTACCCGCTTTGCGATGTCCTGCATGATCTGACTCGTGCTTCCGTAAAAATCGGCCTCCCTTAGAACCTCTCGTCGACATTCCCAATGCGCATACAAAACGCGGCTCGCGTGCCCCTTGGGAATCTCGAAGGATTCACGCACGGCGAGCAAATCCGATAGTCTGAATTCCTCATGTACCTCACAAACAGCCCCTTTCTCGTGGTTCCCCTTGCCCGGGTAGATGACAGTTTTCTCGCCGGCCAGTTCATCCTCCAAGTTCTGAGCGAAATAGATGTCCGGTACAAACACAATTTGATCGCCTGGCATTTCCCTAGCTATCTTGGCAGCGTTTGCCGATGTGCAGCAAACGTCTGATTCCGCCTTCGCATCCGCATAGCTATTGATATAAATCATGACTGGTACATTCGGATACATCTCTTTCAGGCTCTTAACATCCTCCGCGCCAAAATTATCGGCTAGAGAACAACCTGCCGTCTTGTCGGCAACAAGCACTGTCTTTGACGGGTTGAGAATCTTGGCTGTTTCCGCCATGAATGGAACCCCATTAAAGATGATACACGGCGCAGTCGTCTTGGAAGCGTGAATACTCAACCCGAGCGAGTCGCCCTGTTCCTCTTTCGTGGACAAGCCAAATACTAGCGGTTCCATATAGTTGTGACCAAGCATAACAACGTTATGTTTCTGCTTGAGCGCTAGAATTCTGTGCAAGGTCTTTGCATGTGCTTCAATGTCTACAGGCGTCAAACTCGGATGATGTCTTCCGTACAACTCCGTTTTCACGCCCTCAAGACTTAGATTTTCTGCCTTTATGCTCATGACGGTGTTACCCTTGTATTCTCTCTTCGAAGCTGAACCACGAAGCTTCTTCTTTGCGACTATGGTTACCGTGTACTTCCAACCTTCTTGATCCTGAAATGGGTGGTGCATCAAGTCTGTAAAGGGAAATGGGCAAGAGTGTACACCAAATCACAGTTTTTGTCAACCATGTTTCCACTGGAATGGAGCCACCAAACCCTGGGTGGCTGGAGATTTTCAGTTGTGGACATCGGAATACAAACCCACTTTAATCGTGTCTGACGACCTGGATGAACAAGAGTGGCTTGAGCGCCGACGTCAGTTTGGCTATCTGGTGCCGGCAGTAGTTGGCTTCTGGGAATTTACAGTGCGCCTTATTTGTCCAGCGCGCGATCATCGCCCGTCCCGAGGTGCCACGCGACCACACACTTTGTCGGTGGAAAGATTCCGGTCATAGCAACGTATATGCTATTGCATCTAATTCGCCTCCAGTTCTCTATCCATACTTAGCTTGCGCCGGTGTGTCCCCATTTTTGCGTGTCATTTTTCTGTGACTCATGCTATAATTGCGTGGAATTGTTAGACTCAACGAATATTCAGACTCGGGGCAAACGCGGCTTCACCGCACCTTTACGCAATGCTGTAGTTGAAACTTTGGCGATTCCGGCGCCGCAGTTTGCCCGCAAAAAAATTTTAGGAATGAATGAGGAATAAACATGGCAAATACTTTAAACACGAACCCCTTACAATCACCAGTTCAGCCGCTGACGGTCGATTACAATCGAGAACGTATAGAAGATATTGGATACATGACTTGTATGACGTTGGTGCTCTTGGGCAATTATTCTCAAACAGGCCATTTCGGCGGTCCACTAGCATATACGCCATATAACGTAGCGCTCCATCTAGCCGGCCCGGAACTGGGTGGACTTCGCTATGACTACCGGAGGCCCAAGCATCCATTCTGTGATAAGTTCATGCTCGCGGGAGGGCACAACATTCCCACTGCATACGCCTTGTGGATGGTTATGGGCGAAGCTATGGAACGAAAACACGCCGCTACCGCCGATTCTCGTTATGAGGTGGATCCAGAAATCGCTATGCTTCCGATTGACGCCCTCGGTTTCCGGCGTGGGGCGGGCGCATTGAAAACTCTTCTTCAGGATCAAGGGCTTGACGACCATCCGCTTTTCACTCAGGCGAAAATACGCGGCATTCGATCACTCGCAGGCCATGCAGAAACGACCGACTTGACCAACGATGTCAACGGCGGGCCTTCAGGGATTGGGGTTGCGACGGCTGCGGGAAAAGCTGCATTCTGGAATTTCATGGGTGCCCCCGATTCCCTCAAGGTTCTTGCCCTTGAGGGTGAGTTTGCCATGACGGAGGGACATGCGCAGGAACTGAAAACGCAAGGACTCGCCATGCAGGTGGGTAAACGTCTGCGTATCCTAATTTCTTATAATAACGCAGGAATTGACGATACCTTGGTGGGCGGCGTTGTAGATTCCAAATACAAGCAATACCAACTCGAAGACCAGTGGACCTCTTACGGCTGGAATGTATTTCCCCTTGAGAATGGCAACGATTATGATCAGATTCTAGCCGCTCTTAACACCATGGAAAACTGGGATGCGGCGGATCGTCGACCAATGGTTGTTATCGGAAACACGGTTAAGGGATATTGGCCCGGAGCATTCAATGGAAAGATTGAGGACTATGGCGACCAATTAATTAGTTTCCCGAGCCATCCCTACGCCTTAAAGATGAATTCAGAGTATTTTGTCGCATTAGCCAAAACCTTTGAAAAACGGTACAACGTCGAATTTCAAGGCATTCACGACGGCCCCGTGTCCGACGAACGTGAGCGCCTGATTCAGTTCAAAACCAACATTGACGTGGTGATGTCGGTATTAGAGCGCGAGGGGCTGGGAGAATGGCTAGCAGATCGTCTCTTGGAAATTGGTGATTCGGTGCAAAATGACTTACCGCTGCGAGTTGATGTCACCCGAGATCCTTTCCTCGATGATCGGCTCCGCGTCGACAATTTACCGGTTGAACCGCAACACCTATCGGTTGCAAATCCCGCGTCTGGCGAGGAGCTAGAAGTAGATGTCTCGCTGTTCAAGGAAGCGGGCGAAGTTGCTGGAACACGCCGTGCCATTTCTGAAATCATCAAGTGGGTCAACTACGTGACAGATAACCGCTTCATCACGCTGGCCGCCGACCTTTCCGAGTCTATCAATGTAGAACACGGAAGCCTTTGGGGACACTACAATCCGGAGACCAATCCCGCCGCCACAAGGTTTAAGGCTCCCATCCAAGAAGCAGGCAACGCCTCTAGTGCAATCGGGCTGGTGGGACAGAGTGCGTCGCTCGACCCGGAGAAATTCGCCGGCGTCTGGGCATTAAGCGGTACATACGGCGCCTTCACACCACTGATGTATCTACCTGCTCGAGTGTGGAGCCAGCAGAGCCAGGACAGCCGTTTTCGCATGGGGATTTTGCACATTCTCGCTGGCCATTCGGGTCCCGAAACCGCCGCTGATGCTCGTACCCATTTTGGCATCTTTGCCCCTCAGGTTTGGAAACTGTTCCCGCGCGGACAGGCGATTCATGTGAGTTTCTGGGATTATAATGATGTTGCCCCGGGATACTTTGCCGCAGCCGAAATCGCAGCTCGAGATCCCAAGGTAAGTGTAATTATCATTGAAGTGGCGCGCCCGGATTTTCCGGTGGCAGACCGAAATACTTTTGCCGACAAGGACCTCAAGGCAGCTGCCAAAGGGCTGTATGTTATCCGCGACTTCAATCCGAACCAACCCAAACACGGTTACGTGATCGTACAAGGTTCCAATTCCACCGTCAATCTGGTAAAGGCAATTCCGCGCTTGGAAGCACAGGGAATCAACGTGAAGATTGTTGCCGCCGTAAGCGAGGAACTTTTTGATCGCCAACCAACTAGCTATCGCCAATCAGTGTTACCGCCGGAGGCAAAGTATGACTTGATGGTAGTTAGCACAGGCACGCGGCGAGTCTGGCCCATAAGAGATGTTGGTCCATTGACCGACGAATATTCATTGACCGCCGATTGGGACAATCAATGGCTCACTGGCGGTACAGAATCGGATGTCATCGCAGAGGCACATCTTGATGCCGAATCTATCTTTGCAGGGATTAACCGTTTCGCCGAAATGCGAGAAAACCGTCTAAACCAGCAGCGCGGATTTCTTGCCAACTTGGACTAAGATGCGCACACCTTGATCCCACAGGTAAGATTGAAATTAAGAGTCATCCAATGAACCGTACGCACTTATTGATTTTGGATTGAGGAAGGCCAGATTCTATGGAGTTGAGACCCATTACTGCGAATCCATCTCAAATTATGGTGGAACAACTCGCCGCGCTGGGAGTCAAATATGTGTTCAATAACTCCGGATCCCGAGAGGCGCATTTTTTTGATGCTCTAAATTCACATCCAAAAATTCATGGCATCCTTGGTCTACATGAGGGTAGCGTTGCAGCAATGGCCGGAGGTTACGCACAAGTTAACCTCGATCCGGCTGTGATGCTCGTGCATCTTGGCGCCGGATTGGCTCAATGTCTCGGTCAATTGTACAACGTATGGTATGGAAGTCTACCGGTCGTTGTCATCACATTCGCAGGCGATTCAGGAAGTTACACCGACAGGGTTAGCTTGGATCTCAGCCATAGTTTTGCACCGACCTCAATTGCCGCGCCTTTGGCCAAGGCTACCTGGTCAGTCATCGAACCCGAAGGACTGCCCCAAGCAATTTATAGAGCCATCCACGTCGCCAAAACGCCTCCGGTTGGCCCAGTGCATCTTGCTGTTTATGATCGAGTGTTGAACAATCATCAGGTCTCGACGAACATCATCGAAACTGATATTGTAGACCTGCACGTAGGGAACCCAGACGATGATGATGTAGAAAACATTGCACGCCTCTTACACGATGCTGAACGTCCGGTTGCATATATTGGTGATGGTATTTGGAAGAATCGGGCAGTGCCGGAGGCAACTGCGTTGGTTGAGAATTATGGACTTCCTGTTTTCCACGTGTGGGGCGATCTGCGAAGCATCCCTCTTAAGCACAGATTCCGTTGTGGACAGATTGGCGCCGTTGAGAGCCTCGATCCGGATCTTATTCTCTGTCTCGGCGTTCGGCACGCCGGACTTGGCATACCTCACGATTACCACGCATTCACCCATGGGCGCAAGGTAGTTGCCATTGGATCCGACACCGCCAATGTCAAAAATATTCCGGGCGTCGATTTCGCGATATTGGCCGATGAGAAGCGGACCCTCGCACGCTTGAATGAATTGGCGAAGAATGATTCTACATCACATCGATTGGAGTTGCGTCGCGCATGGGCACGAACGCAAGCGATGTCGATCCATGCACAACGCGCGAAAAGCGAGCGTAACTCCAGACCACAATCCGGTCGAATTCGTCCTTGGCTGCTGCGAGATGTGCTAGATAGGGCATTAGACAGCCGAGACGGAGGTTTGATCATGATCGAACAATATGTCGTTCCTGTAGAAAACCTCGCAAAATCCGAGGATCTTGGGAATAACGTGTACATGATCGCTGCCGGCGGATCGGAAGGTTACGGCGTTGGTGCAGCCATCGGTGCAAAGTTAGCTGCTCTTGATCGCCCCGTTGTCGGGCTGGTTGGGGATGGTTCGCTATGTTATGCCGATTCGGGACTATGGACTGCGGTCCATCATGGGATTCCACTGCTCTATGTGATTTCCAACAATCAATGCTACGGCATCGTTGCGCATCACTTTGGTCGAACCAAGGGGTCGACCATGGAAGAGACTGATGAGTATCCCGGCGTGGTTTTGAACGGAATCGATCCGGTGAAGATTGCCGAAGGATTCGGAGTGGAAGCCATACGCGTGAAGGACGAGTCTTGTATCGAAGATTCTATCGAGCGTGGATTGGAAGTGGTAGAACGGGAGGGACGCCCATTCCTTATGGATGTTCACCTACCGCTAAATCTTCCCAACAACGGGAGGGGTGCGGAGCCTTTCCGCGTTACAGATTTGGGGTACAAAGGAGAGTTTTAAAAAAATATTCGATTCCGGATCCCACCGTATTGCGTTATTGTCAATTTTATGAAACAGGTGCTCGTCTACGCCGATTCCCTCACGTGGGGAATCATTCCGAATACCAGAAATCGCCTCAATTTCGACGCACGTTGGCCCGGTGTCTTGGAACGTACGCTGATTCGGAACGGTATCCCGACGCGCATGGTTGAGGACTGCCTAAACGGACGCAGAACGGTATGGGACGATCCTTTCAAGACTGGTCGAAACGGATTGGACGCATTAGCCCAGCGAATCGAAATCCATTCTCCTCTCGATTTAGTCATTCTGATGCTCGGCACGAATGACTTTCAATCCGTGCACTCGTTCACTGCTTGGCATTCCGCGCAAGGGATTCGTGCGTTGATTACCGAGATTCGAGGCGCGCCTATCGAGCCGGGAATGCCAATTCCTGAAATATTGGTCATCTCGCCACCTGAAATTCAAACACCAAAAGGTCTCATGGCTCCAAAATTCGCCGGGGCGGATGTCAAGTGCCGTGGCACGGCTACAGAATACCGCAAAATTACTGAAGAACTCGACTGTCACTTTTTTGATGCCGGGGCGGTGACAACAACTAGCAAAATTGATGGAGTCCATCTGGACGAAGATCAGCATCGTGTCCTTGGTGCGGCAATCGGAGAAGTCGTTGCTGGGCTGCTCGGCGATGCGTTTTGAACTGTTCCTACACTTGTGAACGATAAGAGCTAAATCAAGAAACATTGGGAGATACTATGCCGGAACAAGACGAATATCGTTTTTCATTCGGTCCTTGGAACATCCACGAAGGTGAAGATCCGTTTGGCCCCCCTGTCCGTGATTCTTACTCATTTGATGAAAAAATTGGGTTTTACCGCGATCTCGGATTCGTTGGCATTCAGTTTCATGACGATGACATTGTACCTGACATCGACGACAAGACGCATGAGCAAATCATGCAGCAAACCAGAGACGTTAAACGACTCATTGAGAGTCTGGGTTTGACACCCGAGATAGTGGCTCCTCGTTTGTGGTTTGAACCGCAAACCATCGATGGCGCTTATACCTCCAACTTAGCGTCTGATAGAGATTATGCCCTCGAAAGATCTAAGCGCTGCGTAGACATTGCTAACGAAATTGGATGTCGGAACATAGTCCTCTGGCTTGCCCGGGAGGGCACCTATCTCCGAGAGTCAAAGGACTCTGCGGGGGCGGTGGGCAGAATCATAGACGCCATAAACGTCATGCTGGATTACGATCCGGATATCCGCATTTTGGTTGAACCCAAGCCGAATGAACCAATGGATCAGGCTTATATTCCCACGATTGGCCACGCATTGGGGCTCGCTTATATCAGCAATGACCCCGACCGAGTCGGTGGCTTAATTGAGAGTGCACACGCCATCCTTGCGGGATTGGATCCATCGGATGAAATGGGATACGCACTGCACCATAAGAAACTGTGGAGTGTCCATCTAAACGATCAAAACGGGCTGAAATTCGATGAGGATAAAGCGTTTGGGTCAGTGGATCTCCGACGTGCTTTTAATCAAGTGCGCATTCTCGAAGAACACGGTTACGGCAAGCATGGTGAGTTTGTGGGCTTGGATGTGAAAGTCATGCGAACGCAACCGCATGCGATTTCCACTAAACATCTTCTGAACAGCCGAAAGACCTTCCTCCGCTTGCTTGAGAAAGTGCGCACGCTTGATAGCGGACTTGAGCAAGAATTGATTGACGCACGCGATTACGAGGATTTGGATCTCTATATTCTAAATCACCTTCTCGGGGATTAGGTGCAGCTATTGGCACATTCGGAATAGTATCGCGGAACACTCAGCCATCAATTGACTATAGTATTCCGTTTACGCTCCTTCCACATCTGTCAAGTTTTGGCTCAATGAGAAACTCAAGCAACGAATCCTACCTGAGAAACTCGGACGCCAACTCCTGTTTTACTGTCAATGAAGACATGTAACAGCGATTGCGCTCGTGACACTGTCCGGAAAACGATTGTGTGGATGACGCGCTAATTCTCGCAAGCGATTCCTCGACAATGGCAAAATTCGATACGGTCTACACTCCATAGATGGTCCGATGCATGATCTTTTTTCAAACAGCCGCACAGCATAGATGATTCCTGCACTGACATCTCTTAGCTAGATCGTAACTACTCAAGATTCAACCGTGCTAGTTCTACACGAAATCCAACACATTACACCGTGAGGCATAATAATTAGCAAGGAGAATTTCAATGATTGTATCCGATGCTATCGGCGAGATATTGAAGGCTGAAGGCACAGAGTATTTATTCGCTTACCCAGTCAATCCCATCACGGAAGGTGCAGCCAAAGCCGGAATCCGCCCCATTGTAGTCCGTCAGGAAAGAATCGGACTTCACATGGCGGATGCTTTTAGCCGGATGAGTTCAGGCGAGAAGATTGGTGTGTTTTGTATGCAGCATGGGCCCGGAGCAGAAAATGCATTCGGAGGTGTCGCACAAGCCTTTGGTGAATCAGCGCCAATCGTGGTGTTGCCGGCAGGTTATAGTCGTGACAAGACGAACGTAGATCCCAACTTCAGTTCGCTGATAAATTACCGTAATGTCACTAAATCTTGCGAGCAAGTTACCATTCCGTCCTCCATTCCGGCGGCGCTTAGACGCGCGTTCATGCAGGCCAAAAATGGGCGTCCGCGTCCGACACTGGTAGAGATACCCCAAGATATTTTCAGTGAGGATTTGCCTGGGAAGTTGAATCACCGACCCGTTCCAAAACTGCGCCGCGCACCTGATCCGGACGAAATACCAAGGATTGCCAAAACACTGATTGAAGCCAAGCGACCGGTAATTTATGCGGGACAGGGTGTCCACTACGCTAAGGGGTGGGAGGAGTTGAAGGAGTTGGCAGAGCTGTTGGAAGCTCCCGTAGTCACAAGCCTACAAGGCAAGAGCGCGTTTCCGGAGAATCATCCTCTGTCCCTTGGAACCGGCGGGGTTGCCAGCCCAAAAATGGTGCACGATTTTTTGCAGGCCTCTGATGTCATCTTCGGAATAGGGTGCAGCTTCACTAGCACCGGATTCGGTGTATCCATGCCGAAGGGAAAGACTATTATCCACGCTACCCTGGATGAGACAGACATCAACAAAGACGTCGAAGCGGACTATGCGTTAGTTGGCGATGCACGCCTGACATTGAAAGCGCTTATTGATGAAATCGGCGATCGATTAGGAAGCACGTCTCAGGAACGTAGTAGTCGGGTGGCTCAAGAAATCAGCCAAATTAGAGCGGAATGGTTAGCTGGCTGGAAGCCAAAATTAACATCCGATGAAGTTCCGATCTGTCCTTATCGCGTAATCTGGGACCTCTTGCATACCGTGGACGTGGCGAACACAATCATAACTCATGACGCGGGCAGTCCACGCGACCAACTCTCGCCTTTCTGGCAGTCGACAACTCCGCTGTCGTATATCGGCTGGGGGAAAACGACTCAATTGGGTTATGGACTCGGCTTGGCAATGGGAGCAAAACTGGCGCGGCCGGACAAACTGTGTATCAACGTCTGGGGCGACGCAGCCATCGGCTTCACGGGCATGGACTTCGAGACTGCCGCTAGAGCCGACATTCCTATCCTTTCCATACTGTTCAACAATTTCTGTATGGCGATTGAGTTAAGAATTATGGCGCTCTCGACCGAGAAATTTCGTAGCACGGACATATCCGGCAACTACGCGGACATGGCAAAGGCTTTTGGTGGATACGGGGAACGGATCGAAACTCCGGAGGAAATCATTCCCGCCATAAAGCGTGGAATCGCGCAAACTCAGGAAGGCAAGCCAGCCTTGTTGGAGTTTATTACGTGCAAAGAAACCGAAATCTCTAGGTTCTAGATACAAACATTGATAAGCTGAATCTTCAATCTTTCGTGTCAATCGTGTAATACGGTGCGGTCGCAGAGAAACGAAGTTTGGCATGGAACTAATGAGCGTAGCACAATGACTATTATTGAGCCCAATGACATCTGACGGCAGAAAGTGTGCATTAGGGACTTTGATTTATGGCCTAACATCTTGGACAATATATGTAGTCGCCGTCTCCATCTTTTGAAGATGCCAATTAGATTCTATGTCTGATTTAAATCAAGACGAAATTTGGAATAATCGTGCTGCTCAAATACGACGGTTCTGTACCGAACACGACATTACGAAACTCCTTCATTATACACGTGTTGAGAACCTACGTAGCATTCTGCGAGAAGGCTTATTGAGTCGTGAGACACCGGATTCACGAGGACAACAATACTGGTACAACGACCAAAGCCGGGTTGAGGGCTACAAAAATGCGGTTTGCCTTAGCATAAGTTTTCCAAATTACAAAATGTTCTACTCAAAAAGGGAAGAGAAAAAGAAAGTTGAGGAGGTGAGTGATTCCCATTGGGTTGTATTGCTCCTTGATGCTGAAGTTTTGTGGGAATTAGATTGTGCGTCATTCCAAAAAAAAGCTGCTTCAGGTCGGGGAGCCAAATTCTATTCATTGGACGGCAGGAAAAAACCCGATGCGCTACGAGATTTATTTCAAGAAGAATTCCATGATGACACGAAAATAATTTTGCGACAATCATTGGCAATTCCCAAATTTTTTCCAACGAATCCTCAAGCGGAAATTCTAGTGTTTGACCGAATTCCTCCAATGTATATTAATGAGATTGTCTTCTGGAATTCTTCCACACTGAGTCAATGGAAATTCGACAACTCCACCGTATATACTCAATAAATTTACGCCGATGAACATTGGTTTTACCCCAGATGTGATTACCGCTTTTGGAGACGCGATGATTTCGACAATAATGATACATCTGAGGGCCAAGAACATCAAGACTTACCTGAGAATTCTGAACCACGGATTAACGACGACACGAAAAATTCTCAATTGAAAGCTCTACCAGTTTTCGTGCCATATTTAATAGGATTTCCTTACGTCAAAGGCATTGACTTGGAGTTCCATTGGTACTCTGGACATCCGCAGAAGTCCATCAACTCTTTTCACGTAGCTGCCAAGAAGAACGGCATCTCTCCCGTACTTGAGATTTCAAGAGAATCAACGTCGCTGCTTGGGGTTTCATTGTGCGCGTTCAATCTAAAGTTTCATGCTCCAAATGGTCAAACTGTAAGCGTCGAATGCGCTTTTCAAGGAAGTAAAGTGTTTGAAAATGGCGGACCGTATCATGAATTATACTCAGTTCCTCCTAGTGTGGCGAACAACGATAGTCGTTTATGGAATTCAGGAAGGTTGATTGCCTTTAACTTTTTCGGTAAAGAGTATCCGACTGAATCCAGAGATGAGTTCTACAATAGACTGTACATAACAGCACTGAAACAAGATGGACGGTATTTTGCTCGAAGACTTCAAGAGTTCGAGGGTTATTCAGACATAGGTTATAATTCACAGCATGTTAACTATTGTTCTGCACGCGCCACTGCACTATTTGTAGCATTGTGCCGAACCCAGTGGTTTGATGAGTTTAAATTTTAGAACCGTACATTCCGTAAGTGGTTCGCAAGGAGTTTTCTAATTTTTCACGTTCCAGAAAGCGTAGCTGTGTGGGAAGGTTACGATATTCTTCATCTAGTGTTCTGACGGATTCTGTAAAACCTTGACTAGATTTTATAACTACGTTCAGGAAGTTGAAAACAATGGCAAAACGACCTTTTTTTGCACCGAATCCGAGCGAATTTCCCTATGTCAAAGTCATTAATGTAGAATTTCAATGGTATCCCGGATTTGCGAAATCGCAACTACAGAAATCTATAGATTCATTGCACCAAGCCGCTAAGAAGCGGGGCATTAACCCCATTTTGGAGATATCGGGAAAATCACCATTTGCACTTGGGGTTTCGCTGAGTGCGTTCAATCTGAATTTTCAAGCGCCAAATGGCCAAACAATGAGCGTGGAATGCGCATATCAAGGGAGCAAGGTATTCGACAAAGGCGGGCCATATAACGACCTGTATATGGTGTCAAGTAGAAAGGCGAAAACCGACGAACGTCATCAGAATTCGGGGGAGTTAATCAGTTTTATCTTTTGCGACAAAGAATTTCCGACGGAGCCCAAAACGGCTTTTTACGATTCTTTATATGTAACAGCACTATGGCAATATAAGCAGAATCTAACGCCTGAACTCGTAAAGTTCCAAGGTTTTTCAGACATAGTTTTTAATCCGCAACGTTCCTTCAATTGTCAAGCGCGTGCCGCTGCAATATTTGTGTTGTTGTTCCAAAATCAGTTACTCAATCAAGATCCAATGCAAGACATGGATAGTTGCATGCGACTGTTGACAAATCGAAAAGCGAAATCGCTATTTCCACAGCGGCAATCTCAGCTTGGTATACCTTTTCCAGATTAACGCTTCAAACGCGCGCAAGCAAACCACGCCCCACCATTCTCTGGTTATGTAGGTCTTAGGATGCCAATACACGAAAAACTAGTGGTCACTGAAGGAGGGAACTATCGACTTTCAATCTAGAAATTCAAATGCGGAATTTACTACAGTTCTAGCTTGCTACCTAATTTAGTTTGCCTTTGTCGCAAAGACGGGATCTTCCAGCAAACTCTGAACCTCGTAGATTGAGCCCTTGCGCGCCGCGTATGGAAGGGGCATTCGAACTGGAGCTGGTTCCATGCGCGCTTGGTTCGTTGGCTCGCCGCGAAGAATAAGCGAATTGAATGTGTCCCAATCGGGGACCCCTGATAAAGGCCATGCATCTATGGCACAATACTGGGAAAGCAGTAGACGGCGCGGTCTGTACGATGTATTTGGCGCGGAACCGTGCACCGTCCGCACATGATGAATTGAAATGCCACCGGCGTTTACTTCAACAGGCACTGCATCCCCCGAGTAGAAATTGGAATCTGTAACGGCTCCTACAAACTCCCCATTCTGATGATGGTCGTAAGTAGGTCCCCGATGCGATCCTGGAATGACCATCAGCGCACCATTCTCAACCGACATGTCATCGAATGATACTCCAACAGCCAACAGATCGTCGTTAGTGTGCGGATAGAACGCCCAATCCTGATGCCATTCTACCGGGCTTCCGTACCCCGCATACTTCATATTGAGTTTCTGACCGTTCGTTCGGAGACCGTCGCCGATTAACTGCGAGACAATATCAAGGATTTTTTCATGTCGCAGTGCTCCGTCGAATACGATGTGTTGTAAATTCGGGTTTTTGATACGGCGCACGCGAGGATCTGCTGCCGAATGACTAGGTTCAAGGTCAAAAACATCGGTGTGTTCGGTCAACGTTCGAGACTTCTCAACGAACTCACCGGTTACTCGCTTGAGGCCCGCGACCTCGCCGGCGGTCAATACGTTGTCCACGCCGAGATAGCCATTTCTATAGTAGAAATCAATCTGTTCTTGCGACAACATAAATGACTCCTCTTGAGTCTCCTAATCTCGGACTTGCTCAAAGATCGCATCTTTGTCCGCCGCCGCGATGCGCGTGACTGGTAGACACTCCGAATCTCGCATCAATAGGCAAGTTCCCTCTAGGACAACCCAACAACGCGGTAATCTATACCGTGAGCGATACGATCCACTGTTCGCCGCCAGGATCCAGAGCACCTACCCCTAAACACGCCGAACAATTTATAACCGAAAAGTGTATGATTGTCAAGTATAATCCGTTCATGTTGAACTGCCGGGTAGTCAAGGTGTATACTATAATTTGAGAACCTCCCGCAATTCAACTTGAACATTCAACCCTCCTCAAATGAGGTTTTCCATTGTCATTCGATAGCTTGGCTCTGCGGCATGTGATTCACAACTTACGCGATAAGTTACTGCATGGTAGCATTCGTCATGTTGCGCAGCTAGATGCAACTTCCATCGCGATTAAGATCGCTAAAGCCGGTAAAACTCAATTCCTAATGATGTCATCCCATGCTCGCCATGCTCGGACACATTTGATGGAACGCCCATCTGAAGGAAAAAGGCAGTCATATTTCGCAGATTTCCTCATGACTCACATAGGGCAGGGTACGATTTCGGAAATAGAACAACTTGGTTGGGACCGCGTGCTGAAAATCACTATAAATTCACAATCGGACGTGCCAATGGAATCCCAATCAAGGGTGCTCATCGGAGAATTCATGGGCAAGCACAGCAATATTATTCTTGTCGATGAGCCATCGGGAAAAATCCTTCAAAGCATCAAACACATTGATGAAACCCTGAGCCGTCATCGTGAAATTCTACCGGGCGTTATCTACACACCACCTCACCAGCCAGCAAAACTAGACCCGTTAAAGCTGGATTACGAGGCATTTGTTCGTCTCGTCGAAGAAAACTCGGACGTAGACTGGCGTTGTCTGTTCAATCAGGTCGACGGCCTTAGTCCAATACTTGCCAAAGAGTTGCTCTTCCGCACGGATAAACCAAACTGTGCCGAAGAGTTGTGGGCCAATTATAAAGAGATCAGAGCGTTCTTCAATCCACCGCACGGTAATCCACAAGTATTTGTCAATTCGAGTGATGACAATGCCCCCGTTGCCGTTTCGCCATGTCCTCTTCACCAATTCCGTGGCGTGGACTGTTTGGGGTTCAACACAATGAGCGAAGCACTGAATTTTTTTTACGACATGGTCGTTACTAAAGAATCGGTTCAATCAAAACGGCACTCACTTCGTCAGGCGTTAGAAAAGCGTCTGGATACTGCAGATCGGCGAATTTTACGTTTGACTGAAGATTTGGAAAACGCCGAGCAAGCCGAAGAATATCGAATTAAAGGAGAGCTATTAACGGGAAATTTACACCGAATCCAGCGAGGCACCGCGTCCATCGAAACACAGAACTATTATGCACCGGGACTCAACAATATTGAAATCGCACTCGATCCAAGACTCAGCCCGTCCGAGAATGCCCAAGGGTATTTCAAGAAATACACAAAAGCGAAACGCGGACGCGCCGTCATCAATCAGCTAATGGCCGAGAGTTATGCCGAACAGAAGATTTTGCAAAGTTATGTGTCGGAAGTACAGCAGGCAGAAACTTTAGACAAACTTGATGCCATTCGCGAAGAATTCACCAAAAAGGGCTGGATTAAAGAGAAGAAGATTGGACGATTAAAACAGCAAACTGAAAGCAGCACATTTCAAAGATTTACTTCCCCCGACGGTTTTCAAATTTACGTCGGCAGGAATAGTAAGGAGAACGATCTTTTACTCCGTCGTATCGCTTCGGGGCGCGACATGTGGCTCCACACCAAGCAGATACGCGGCTCGCACGTCCTTATCCGAAACCCCGAGAATAAACCGGGAATCCCGATGCCAACGCTTTTACAAGCCGCTCAGATTGCCGCTTTTTTCAGCAAAGGAAAACATGCCAGTCATGTGCCTGTAGATTATACATGGGCGCGATATGTGGTCAAGCCGAAGGGTTCAGCCCCTGGTAATGTACATTATTCTCGCGAAAAGACACTATATGTCGAGCCGGGACTTCCTGGCACACGTTAAGATGGGTGTTAAAATGCGATATGTCAACATGCTCAAGTGTTGGTACGTTGATACTTGTCGATTCTGTACACAATTCGAACCAAAGCCAAATCATCCGCAGAAACCTGCCAGACATCCTCGAATCTTTCGCGGACATTTGAACCGCACACACTGAATAGAGAATTCTGAGTCTAAAAGCTAGTCTAACTTTTCCCGCTTCTTGAAATAGGCCAGAGTCAATCTCATGCCTGGGCACCCAACACGCAACATCACAGGTTAAGACATGAATCTAATCGGGACAGATCCAAAACACCTGTGGTTAGTCATCGTGGTCGGTGTATTTAGCGTCGTGCTCGGTACAATCCTCGCGACGCATTCGGAGACGCCTATACCTGCCTTGAGCGCATTGGTGGTAACAGGTGTGCTCGTGTTTTTGGCGCCCGATTTGGTGTTTTATGTCATACTAATCTGTCTGCCGTTTTCTTTCCGCTACTTTCTCGCCCCCCAAGTGGAAATTCAAACGCCGACCGAGCCGTTGTTGGGAATGTTAACTGCCGTTTACTGTCTTAAAAAAATTGTTAACCGAGCAATCAATCAAGAGGCTAAACAGCAGGAAGAAGGGAGATTCCCACTTGCTCTACCGCTAATTGTCTACATTGCGGCGACATTTTTGCCAACTATCAATTCACCGGACATGTTTGTAACCCTTAAGGGGGCATTCCGAGCTTCAGTGTATATGATGTCAGGCTTTCTGGCTTATGAACTCATCCGCAATCATCAAGCCCTGAAAAAGCTCTTCGTCTCTACATTCCCTTCCGCATTGGTAGCGGTAGTATGGACAAGCTGTGTGTTAGTTTATCAAATTGATCAGTGGCAATGGCGAAGCGCATACGAAGGAACGCTGTTTACAAACCACGCCATTTACGGGGCGTTCGCCGTTGTCTTCTTTCTCATCGTGCTCAGTCGCTTGATGTTTGACCGAAGTAATTATGATCGCGTCTTCTGGACGATACTACTATTTGTTTTTGGATTCGGACTCTTAGTCTGTTTCTCCCGAGGTGCATGGCTTTCACTAATCGTCGCTGTTGGATTCCTTCTCATGCAAATCAAAACAGGAGAGCAACACAAGAAAGTCTTGTTCGTTGGCGCCGCCACTGTCTTGCTCCTGTTAATTGTTAGTTTTCCGGGGGCGTCCAATATCGCGCAAGAACGTATTTCCTCCGTTTTCAACTTCCAATTTGCCTCAAATCAAGTCCGACTTCTGCGGTGGGGACAAGCGTTGCTAATGTTCCTTGAAAGTCCAATTATTGGTAAAGGGTATGGCGCATTTGCTATTCTATACGAAGCAGATGCCTCCCTACTCGGAGAATATACGTCACAATTTCAGTTAGGGGCACATTGTGAATATCTGCAGGTCTTGGCGGAACTTGGCATTGTTGGATTCGCCGCTTGGATGTGGTTGATCATTGCATTTTTCCGTTATGGGTTTCGCGCATTAAAGAGTGTTGAAGATGGTTTCTATCGTTCGCTAATTATAGGGTTGATCTCCGCCGAACTCTCATTGCTTGTGCACTTCGTCGTCAATAACCTGCTCAATGGAGATGCGATTGCTGTTCCATTCTGGCTGATTTACGGGTTACTCCCTACAGTAGTCAACATCGCAAAGCGTGAAGGGAAAGTCAAACTTTCCACGAATTTGAATGAAGTTGCGGCTTAGTCAGAGGGATTCGCTAACGAGGGATTTTAATCTCTCTTTTGCAATTCTTCCTTTGGAGTAATTCACACAATGTTGAGCGCTACAGCACGCTTAACAAAGATACAAAGGACACGGAAAACAGTCTACATTGGTCCATACTCGTCTAATGGGCCGCAAGTATAGACGTCTTAATTGACTGTTGAAATCTACTATGAAAAACATAATTTCCGCCAAACAGCAACATCGAATTCAACAGAGAGTTCGACGAAGATCTGCCGTGTTGTTTTCACTCATCATTCACATGTTGGTTGTAATCGTTATTCTCTATTTTTACAAAGATGAAGTGACAAAATACACCGATAGGCTAGAAATTCACTGGGTGAAGGATGTCCCGCCTCCACAACTTCGCAAACTGAAGATGAAACCACCATTAAAGACAGAAGTCTACAAGCCGGAAACTCGTCTGGCGCGAGAAGCAAAGAACAAGCTGGCAAAATCATCCCCCAACAAAATTACTGAAGTTGCGCGGATTAGTGAACGAATTCTTGTTGAAAACGTAGAAGTCAATGAGGCGCCGCCGAACGATAAGATCCCTGAACTGATGACAGATGCGAAGCTACGTCCAGCAGAAGCGTCTAACCTGGATCGCTTGGTGTCGCAGCCTGGGCGGACAGATGGTAGAGGCGTAGTTACGGGACGCGCACGCGTACGTGGACGCGGAATGGGCCGATTCCTCACTGACTCGTATGGTGACTCGGAAGAGGGACTCTTGGGTGGAGGCGGCAGCTCCGGTATGATGGATCCGTTGGGAATTGTTGATTTTATAAAGGAAAAAGAATCTGGCAATCCACAACAGGTTGTTTTTTGTCTTGATGTCTCCGCAAGTATGAAAATACCGGGCCTCAGAAAGCTCGAATTGGCGATTCAGTCCATCAAAGAATCGCTGCGTACGCTCAGCACTGATAGCCATTTCGAGATCATCACTTTCTCCGCCAAAGCGAAATCACGAAAGCGCGAACTCGTACCCGCGACAGCGGAGAACATCACAGAAGCGTCAAGATACCTCGAGGGATTAGATTCCAGTCAAATCCTTGGGAACCGGGAGACAAACCTATTGGGTGCAATTGAGAAGGCTCTTGAAAAAAACCCATCTGTGATTGTCTTGGTGACTGATGGGCTTCCAACAGCAGGGAGAGATAGACAAAGAATGTTGTTTAGCCTTGATTTGAAGTACCAAACTCATCTAAATCGGAACCGCATCGCTGTCATGAATGGAATGTTCCAGAAACACGGAATTTCCATTTCTCCTAACGCCATCTTGATCGTGGAGGTGAAGGACCTTCAATGGAAAGTAATGAGTGAAGAACAGACATTCTATATACATAAAGAACTTGGTCAACTTAATGTCTATAGAAAGGGTAGGATGAATATTGAAACCGACAGCGAAAGAATCCTTGAAGCCGTAAGAGCGAAAAACATGAATAATACGAGCATCTACGTTGTAGGACTTGAGATTGTCTTGGGCCGATCATTGGGAGCTGAACTTCTCGCTCATCTCGCGGAACAGAACAACGGCAGACTCAAACTCTTGGACAATGCGCAACTGCTGAACTATGCGGCGCAAGAGAAACACCGTAGGAATTAAATTCCGTTCAGTCAACCAAGTTGAAAATCAATTCTACGGATACCATGTTCGCGCCACGATGGTTCCGAATCATCTTGACACCGTGGAAAAAAGATGTCAATCTGGATCGGCGGTAGTCTACACTTTAGGGTCGAATCGAATGAAAAAATTTAAGCACATTAGTTCAAAGTCGTTAGAGAGAGATATACGTTACTTAGTTCAAGCCACATCGCACAAATGGAAGAAATAGTCATGCAACCTCAAAGTCGAAGGTGTCCAATGATGATTTTATTCATCAGCCTTGGTGCGATTTGTGCTTGCGCCAAAATACTAGAAGGTCCAGAAGAACTCGAACGAGTTGAAGCGGAGTTTTTTCTTGTTCCGACGTCTTCTCGTTTATCGACGTCGTACGCTGTCAAGTTTCCAGAACAGCGGGTAATCCGTCGGCTAGTCATTCATACGCTCTATCCAATGCGGAATACGCATGTGTACGTCCGAGTGGGAGAGAACACGTGGAAAATTGTCAAGCAAGTCAAAGGGAAGATTGAAGGGGCCACTGCTATTGACATCACGGCGAGAGGAGATGCGGTTAGAATTACTGACCCTATGGGTTTCATCCAGAATGTTGAAGTGTTCGTCGTACCTAAGTCAAATTGACTCTGCTCTGCTGCGGCGGAGGATGAATTCGGTATCGGAACTTAACTGACCCATGAAGCATAGGAAATTTCACGATGCCATTACGACACAGAATAGTAGACATATTCCTCCTCCTATTTCTCTTTGCTGGAATAATCGGTTGTGCTCATTTAAAAGCCGTTGGCGGAGGCGGACTTGAGCGGGCGGAAGGACGATTTTATGCTGGGCCTATGGGAGATTTTGGCGGCGCGGTGGGATACCTGTTTACACTGAACGAACCAAGATTTGTTCGGCGCATAGTGTTGCATTCCGCTGCCCCTGTAAAGAACGTAGACGTGTATGTTCGTGTTGGAAAGGATGAATGGAAGGTGGCTGCGCAATTGAAGAAACCTGTCGATTCCCGAACTCCGATTGAAATTAACATGCGGGGAGATGTTGTCCGCGTGGTCCAGAAATCTATTACGTGGGGCAGCGGTGACCGATACCGTGCTAGAGCTGGTAGAAACCTTATTCGAGACATAGAAGTATTTGTTGCCCAAAAATAGCGCACGCAAATTTATTGGTGAAATGCGCGGAGATAAAGCAATAGTATCTTATCGACTTGTGGCGACAACTCTCCGCTTGAATGCCACGATAGTCTATCTGCCGGGAGCATACGCAGATGTTAAAGAAAGTTAACATCGTGGGATCCGCTATACTGGTTATCTTATGGCTGTCGGGATGTAGAGCTACTCAATTAGCTGAAGGAGGAATCTTTGGCAATCAAGCAACTGACCAAAAATATGGGAAACCTCGATTGGTTGATTATGCACTTGCACGCAATGGCGCAAAGATAAAATGTTCTAAGGCAAGTCGACACCACCCACCTGACTCAGTTATCAACGGAATAACAGACTCGGAAGCCTGGGACAGCGGAGAAGGTTGGGAATGCCAATTCTCGCTCACGGCATACTACCGTCCGGGGTATGGTTACTACTACTACTGGTGGTATGACTACCGTGGAAGACCTTACTGGCCCTGGGACGGGGAGCTTGAAACAGATGAGTCGGCGTGGATAGAAATTCTGTTTCCCACACGCAGAACAATTGATAGGGTAGTCGTCCATGCATACTATTCAAAAAAGCGTGTTCAGCATGGATTGGGAGAGGCGCTCCTTCAGAGTTGGACGGGCAATCGATGGACGAACATTGCAGAAGTGCGAAAAGGCTACATCTATTCTCCGACCCCCAGCAAGCCCAACCGTGGTCGGTATGAATTCCATTTCGTGCCCGTTGAAACTGACAAACTCCGTCTACTTGTTTTGCGCGGTGATAAGAAAAGTACGAGAAAACTACAAATAGGCGGAGGACGTAATGTCGAAGAGCATTGGGCACGCATTGTCGAAATCGAAGCTACTGGTACTGACACGGAGAAGGAAGAGTTGCCCATAGACCAAGCGCCTAATCTGTAAGCACCTATTGTTCTGGGCAATTCTCTAGCGATCTCACACCCATCGTTTGCTCCTTACAGGCAATGGGCATTTAGGATTTGAGCACGTCAGACGGTAGCAATTAGATTTGCCGCGCTCTTGAAGTTGTGCCTCTGACGGAGAATCACCGAACTTTGAGGTTTGAAGCGGTCGCTTGTGCGTCCGCTATTGATTCAAATTATCCGACGGGATTCACAAGAATTGGATAGGCAAACCCGGATTGGCGGGGACAATTCCAGACTGCGCCAAAGACGTTCCATCTTTCAAGTAGCTTGCAAATTGCATCACTGACGCCTTTCGTGGCTTCGTTCTAAAATCCCTCAGTTCTTTTGGGCAACCAAGATTCCGTATTCCACATTATAGATTTTAGTTTTCCATTCCGGCGACGATTCCAGGTACGGCTTGATGACCCTACCCTTGTCCCCCCACAAGACATCATCAATGATAACGATGGAGTTCGTTTTGAAAACCTTTTCACACGTCTTGAACTCATTCCAAATGTGATCCCCATCATTGACGGAATCAAATAAGGCGAGATGGATGGTGTCCAAGACATTGGCGCCGACCATTGCTCTTAAATTAGCAATCGCGTCACCTTCAACATAGTTAATATACTCGTTATAGTCGTGGCATACAGATTGACAGATGCGGATATGTTCTTTGCAAATCTCAAATGTATAGAACTTACCGCGGCTATTCAGAGTTGAAGCGATTGTCAAGGTACTTTCTGTCCCTTCATTGGCATCCCGAATACAGCCTGTTTCAATGACAGTTGGATGCGGCTCTGAATTAAATACTTCCCCCAGACATTTCCTGATAATTGGCTTGTGCGCTCTCCGATAATCCCGCAATCCAAGTTTGTACAACACCAAGTGTTGCGCTTTCCAAATCTTGTTAACCAATCGGCTTTCTTTAATTGACATCGTATAAGTATGCTAGAACCGAAACACGTAAAAGCCTGAAATTCCTCCGGAACACCTTTAATAGCCGCGCTCGGGCGAATACCAACGAACTGACCATTGATAATCGTCATCAGGCTAAATAGCTTCACGGGGATAGGATCGACATCTTCCTCTTACATTTCTACATAATACCAATACATCATCTCTGAATGTCAAGACAATAGTTGCGTGGAGTAGCACGCTTCTTCGCTCTTGATTACATGACTACCTCTCGTCATAACTCAGAACGTGCAACTCGTGATGTTGATTGTTTTCCGGATTCATACTCCGGCCTCAAGTGACTTCGAACCCGATGTTAAATCTCCATGTTCAGGCAACTGAGACAGCCGCCTTCCATCCAGCTTGATTTACACTAATTTGTATGAGGAATTGCTGGTTCGCGAGACTATTGCGATGCATCTGCTGAAACTATTATTATGGACAATAATCTAGGCAATGGGAACGATTGGCAGAACTATGTGCGACAGATGCTGTGCGTCATGGTAAATCGTCTGATTTGCTATCTGAAGGCCCGAGTGGAGCCCGAAAGGCTGTCCAGTGTTGGGGTTGCGGTCGAACTGAGGAAGGTTGCCACTTGACACTTCAACACGAATCCGATGATTCTTCAGAAAGCGATTTCTGGTGGACCACAAATCAATGGTATATTTGTAAATCTGTTCGGGCACCAGTAACGTCGGTTGCTCCCAAGAATCCCGGTATCTGGCACGGATAATTCCCTGTGCCACATTGATTGCACGTCCGTCAAGGAAGACATCTACAAGTTTTGTCGTAAAGTCGGTGTCCTTCGCATCGGTAGCGGCACACAATACCATTGATACCGGGCCGGTCATTTCAACATCTGAATCGAGTACCGCTGAATCATGAACAAGAACATCCGGTCGCCACTCCACAGGTCGTTAATCTCGTGGACCCATCGGAATCGGTGTCACATCTTCCGCACAACAGGTGCCCCCACCAAGTGTCATGACAGGGTTACATGGATCATTGACGAATCGGTCTGCATTCTCAACTTCCGGGCTGTGTGGATTGAGACTACGTCACCGAATAACGAATTGGCGTTGCCTCCAGTGTGGAGATAGTAAGGAACATAATCTGTACCGGGAATTGGCCAGTCTGAGGCGGTACGCCACTCATTTCGCAGATTAACAAGGACCGTATGTCCGAAATCCATGTCACCTACCTTGGTTTCAGTGCCATGACTGCCGAGGTTGTGTATCCACGGTCCAATGATAACTTTCTGGTGACTCTTTCCAGGTTCACTCCCCTCCCTCTTGACTCCCATAAAGTTGTTGAATGTGCCTTGCAAAAACACGTCAAACCACCGGCCCAATCCATATATAGGCACCTCTATGTCCGCGTATCGATTTTCGACTGACTGATTGTCCTGCCAATAGTTGTCGCAGCCCGGATGGTCTATCCAATCTTTCCAAATCTTGTTGTTGCGACCAGCAGCTTCATCCATGGTTCTCAAGGGGAGATGCCAATGAATATTCGAAAGGTGATTGCCTTCGGAAAACCATAGATACTGTACCTGGTTCGTGCGAGTGTGCATTTTCACTGCCGCCCAGCGGAGATTGAATCCAAGCTGAAAAGCACCGCCGGTCCACGCCCAGTTATGATAGGCATGCGAATAGCCGACGCGCAGGTCAGCGCTTTCAAATATTTGCTTCGCATCGGCGCCGCCTGCAATTGCACCAAAGCCACATACGAATCGCCCAATATGCCGACTCTTCCATTGCACAAGGGTTGAACCCCGAGCCATTCGTGCGTATCAAATCCATCCTCCGCCTCATGCTTGAAAGGTACCAGTCACCGTCAGAATCGTGCCGCCCGCGCACATCTTGGACAGCAACCGCAAAACCACAAGAAGCGAAATAGAACATTTGTTCAACCTCACTTTCACTGTTGTTATCGTAAGGCGTTCTCACTAAGATTGCGGGGACTGGGTAGTCTACATCCGGCTTGAAAAAATCCGTGGAGAGAGTTATTCCATCTCTCATGGGCACTCTGATATCGCATTCCATTGTCACTTTGTGGACGGCATGCGATTCTTTACTTACCGGCGGTATCACTGCTACCTCCAAAGTGTCAATCTCCTTCTCGGATATGCCAAAAACACTTGATGCAGACACCAATCGTCACTGATCTGCAATCTCGAGTATCGCTTCAGAGATATTGATGTCTAGTGTATTTCTTAATGATGAGAAGGAGTTGTTTGGGCAGGAAAGATCGTATTACTCTGAAATGATGAAACCCTATACGACGGACAATTATTCGTGACGACATATACGACGAAAATGCGTGGGGATTCCCATAAAATGTCTTGAGGCATCTCCGAAATCCCCGCGATCTCGTCCTGAATTGAGGAGTTCGCCTTCACCTAATTGTGAGGAAGATAATTCGGAAGAATAGAAACATGCCATAAAGTTCCGCACCCACAATCCAATATGAATGCTTATATGTTGCATTTGTTAATCCATACCACGTTACACGGCAATTGCCTGCCCCGTTTGGTTAGATTGAATTGCCGCTTGGACAATCTCTAAACCGCGCAATCCATCACGTCCCGTGACTAGTGGGGTTTTGCCCTCTGCCAGTCGTTCCAAAAAGCAGTGGATATGATTCGTCAGAGAATCGTAAAATGTGGTCTGACCTTTGAAAAAATTGGGGCAAGAATGTTCAATGTGATCGGGGTCCACTGACCAGAATTTTACAGCTTTCATCACATCCTCAATGACTACTGTTCCCCTAGTGCCTCCAATCTCGGTCCATTCAGATGTCCGTGTCCAACGTGGTACTTCCTGCCACCCCCCGATTAATGTACCCAGAGCTTCTCCCTCAAATCGAAATGAAAAAGCAGCGTCATGTGCTAATTCAGCACCGCCTCGAGGGCTAAAAGAAGCATGTACCGATCGAATTTCGCCACAGAAAAAGCGCATCAAATCTATATGATGGACTAGCACGTTCCTAATTATTGAATGGGCCTCCAGGCCATTCTTCGATCCGGTATGTGGTTCGGTCACGCGAATTACGACATACCGAATATCGCCGACTGCTCCTTCAGCACAGAGTTCTTTCGCTTTCAAATACCCAAATCCGAATCGACGATTGTAATCAATCGCTAGATGTCGATCATGTCGTGCGGCGGCATCGGCCATTCGTTGAGCATCCGTGAAGGTCGACGCCATCGGCTTTTCACAAAATACGTGACAACCGGCTTCAATTGATTTGACTACGGGAGCCATGTGAAGGTTTTCTGGGGTTGCTACTGTGACCACATCCAACCGCTCGGCGGATAACAATTTCTCAAAATCATCGTACGCATTGGCGCTGGCTGACGCAGCGACGATTTCTGCGCGTTCCGGCTCAACGTCACAAGCTGCTGTCAATTGGGCATGCTGGGATTCAACGACTGCCTGTGCATGGAGCGATCCGATAGCTCCGCAACCGATTACGGCCACACGTAATTTTTCGCTTTGCGATCTCTCTGATTTCCCCACTGGTTTGGCCCTCTTTGACGAACGTCAAAGCCTTGTCCGACACTTAACTATAGTACAATTCGCCAAGAATCTACATGTTGAACTATAGGGGTGAAAAGAATATACTATAGCGAAATTGCTGTCAAGTATAATACCCCGTGTATCTAGGAATTGAGCTTGATACACCTCCTTCATCTCTGATATAGTATCGTCTTGCAGATGCTAGTATTCAGCGAGTGTCCTGCTCGGACACGACTACCGGCAATCGCCAATTCGGTGGAAAGCTTAGAATCTTTCAATTCAAGATAGCGTATCTCCGGGTTATGGTGATGCACTCCACGCCAATCTCATTCTTTGCAAATTCCTTCATCTTCGTAACGATGCTACGTTCTAGTTCTCTGACACGGGAGTTGCCGGTAAGATTCTCAGCAATGAATCAGGTTGGATTTATCGTGTGACAAAACTAAGTTATACCTGCGGACAAGATCGTGACCAATCAAAAAAATATAAACGAAGATTTCGTTCAGAACATCTGGAACGATCAACGTTTTTTTGATGTCGACCTCAGGGCTACAGATGGTCGATCTATCAGCATCTTAAAGGCCGGTATTTGGAATAGTGATGAAGGACCGGACTTTGCTCGCGCGGAAATCATCATTGACGGACAACTTCAGGTTGGCGACATTGAGATTCACGTCAACTCGTCAGATTGGTATGCCCACGAGCACCATCTCAATCCGAGATACAATCGCGTTGTTCTGCATGTTGTCTACCGGGACGATGATTTGAACTTGCGGACTCGTCTTCAGGACGGACAAAGAATACCAACCCTTGAACTCTTAAATCTGCTCAATACACCAATCGGAGAACTATTTGACGAAGCCGAGGCGGCAAAAACGACAACGGTCGACTTTTGCCGCGTAGCAGGGAAATTTCTCAAGATCGGACAACTCAGATCAATCTTCGACGACCTAGGTCAGGAGCGCTTGATGGAGAAGGCAGAGGCCATGAAGCATCTCCGCATTCGAATGGACTTTGAACAATTGCTGTATGAGGGGATCATGGAGGCGTTAGGATACGCCAAGAATCGTGAACCCTTCCGAGAACTAGCCAGACGTGTTCCCTTTTCAGATCTTACCGGTAAAATTGATGAGGAGATTCAGGCTATCCTGTTTGGCACGGCAGGACTGCTACCTTCGCAATCCCAACCCTCTAACGCACTGGACCAATCCGATAAGACCTTCATAAAACGACTAGAATCGATTTGGAGCGACTCCGAACAAGCGCGGATGCCTACTCGCATGATGCCAGAGCAATGGAAGTTTGCAGGAACTCGTCCTTCGAACTATCCAACGCGCCGAATTGCGGCTATTAGCCAACTAATTGGCAACTGTCAAGAAAGCTTGATGATGGTCTATCTACCAATTATTCTCCAGTCGGGGGAGGCGGATCGAAAAGAATTGGGGAAGATTCGGCGGGAGTTAGTGGAGGAATTAACACCCGTACCCAGTGGATATTGGGCGGATCATTACAATTTCGGAAAACGGATGTCTCAAATCGGTGCTACTTTAATTGGAAGGAGTCGTGCATTAGACATCATCGTCAACATATTGATGCCAATTGCGGTTGTCTGGGCGGAGGAGTCACAAAGTACAAATTTGAAGGTAGCAATAGAACGACTATACGACAGCTGTCCGAAGTTGCAAGTCAACCGCACCACTAAACAAATCCAATCACAGATTTTTACGGACTTGCAACCTTCTACACTTCTCTCGCCCAACGCTAAGATTCAACAGGGTGAAATGTATCTACACAACAATTTTTGCCGCAGCCGACTCTGCGATCTCTGCCCAATCATTAATGGCGGCGCTACTGACGATTCGGCGGGAGAAACTGTTCACGCGGCTGTCGCCAAATAACTGGAACTGCAATAGAAACTTTTATGCCATAATTAGGCTGAAATCTCGTCAGAGTTCTCTGAGAATCCACGGTAACTCAAAGTAGTTCTTGAAGATATTGCACACGCGTGTGATGCCGTAACTTGCGAAGCGCTTCATCTTCAATCTGGCGCACCCTCTCGCGGCTAATCCCAAGTTGTCGGCCAATTTCAGCCAAGGTATACTCTGTACCATCCGTCAATCCATACCGGAGTTTAATCACGAGCGTCTCACGCGGTGCCAGTGTATTAAGTACCCTCTCAAGCGATTCCTTTTCCGAAACACCGAGCAACTCCTCTTCTGGCGTCACCTGCGAATCATCTGCTAACAGATCGGAAATGGTCGCATCCGGTGACGCTTCGCTCAACGGCGAATCCAGCGAAATTGTGCCTTTTGTACTTTGTAGAATCTCAATGACGCGACTCTCAGGCATATCAACGATCTTAGCAATCTCCCTAATATCCGGTTCACGCTCAAGATTTCTTGCCAAGTTAGACTGTGCCTGTTTGATTGACCTCTGCGTTTCACCGACGTAACATGGTATACGAATCGTTTGGCTTTGCTGGTCGAGGGCGCGCTTAATTGCTTGCATCACCCACCACGTAGCATACGTACTGAAACGGTATCCTCTCTTCAAGTCGAATTTCTCGACGGCTTTCATTAGTCCGATACTTCCCTCTTGCATCAGATCGAGAAATGAAAGTGATGACTTGTTGAAATTATGCTGCTTCGCAATGCTTGCAACGAGCAGCAGATTTGCTTCTACAATCTGCAACTTGGCGTCATGGACTTTCTGGGCGGCCGCCTGCAATTTACGCCATAATGCTTCAAGGTGTTCGCGCTCCTTGGTATGCACTTTCGCAGACTTAGTTCCTCGAGCATCTGAACAGTGGGAAACTTCAATCACTTGACGAACTTGGTCCAAGACAATGCCCAGATTCATTGGGCTCCACCACAGTTCATTGTCTGACTGTTGCCTAGTCCCGCGGCGTCTGTTTACCTTCGGACGTACTTCCGCCAGAATAGATTCCGGTAGCCGATCTAATAACTCCGCCACTCCTACCTTACCGTCTTCAAACCTCTTGAAAAGATCGGCCTCTTCTTTAGGCTTGAGCAAGGGAGTACGTGCTATCTCTTGCAAATATGAAAAAGCTTCATCTCTTGTGCTATCCGTAACATCGGGACGCTTCCGAAACGAGGAAATCAATTCGTCCTCATTGTCACTATCCCCACTACGATCTAAGCTGTCAGTTGAGTCATCAGTCGGTAACACTGATATAAAATCGTCGCCGTCTTTCGGAGTCGCATTTCCATACCTGCCGGCGGATTTATTGTCAAAATGCGCGTTAGGAGGTTCCGCTGTTGGCAACGCAGCAGGAAAGTCCAAGCCTTCTTTCTCATGTCCGCCATTGTTATCCCCAACTGCACTAGGGGCTACAGTCTCATCGCCTGATTTTGCAGTCGGGTAAAAAGCTAGGAAATCTGTGTTTTCCTTCTCGTTTACGTCTAATGTAAGATCGTGGTCGAACGAATTATTTTTTATCGTTCGCTTTACCAAGTTTTCTTTTGATTTCATTGTTGATTCAATCCTATCCTCCGCTGTGCCGGAACTTCTATGCGGCTGAACTCTTGAGAATGCCTCTAATTTTGTGATATACTGAATGCGTTAACTTCGTTTAATTTAACACAAGGCGTCCCATGCCCTATCTATTGACGCCAAAAACCTCCCTTTAGCATCGCAAAATGCCATAAAGTCCAAGGATGGCTCTAAATATATAAGTTACGAAATGAGTGTCTACCTTCACAATTAATGGTTATCGCCACTTATGTTGGAAGAAGCGTGTCTAATCTTCTGTCGAACAAGCGAAATGCCGCGTTCCCTTTATTCTTTGAGCGCATCATATCCGCCTCATCCAAGATTTCGGGAGTGAAAGATGAGTAAAATTTCCAAGTCTGATGTAGTAAAACGCGCAAATGCTGGCGAATCCTTCGCTGGCGAAGATTTAGCGAATATCGATTTATCTGGTGCTCAGCTAGCTGGAATCGATTTTTCCGGAGCAAACCTAAACGGTGCGAGATTAAAAAACTCAATTTTGGCCAATGCCAACCTTAATGAAGCAAATCTTTCCGGCGCTGATTTGTCTGGTGCGGCATTGCAAGGTGCTTACCTAATAGGTGCCAATCTAGCGAACACAAACATTGAAGGAACAACTCTTCAAGGAGCCTTTCTCGGTGGCAGTATCCTTGCGGGCACAAACTTTCGCAACGCCGATCTACGTGGCGCAACTATCGGGTGCCCACGCTGGGTCGTCCCGGATCAGTTTGGAAAGCTAACGAGTTTTGAAAACGCTAATCTTGAAGAAACAATCTTTGGAGAAACCAAGCCGCAAGGGGTAGTCTTACTAGGAGCCAAGTTCAAGGGCGCTTATTTGTATGAAGTAGATTTTTCAGAAGCCGTGTATAAGCCCTCTGACCTCAAAGATGCAATCATTAAGAAGGGACGTAATTGATCCGCTCAATGAGGCCCAAAAGATTCAAAAATCGTTAGTATTGCTTATCTCTATAATTCGCTTCACATGAGACGCTGTCAAATAACGTGAAGTTTACACAATTTTCACTATTTGACTTAAATTTGTTGCCCTTTACGGCTCCTAATTTTTATCGGAGTTGTAACCTGCATAAATTCTGGTAAAGCCCTTCGCGTTTCAATAGTTCTTGATGCGTACCAACTTCGGCTACTTCCCCAAGATCAAGAACAACTATCTTATCCGCGTGAGAAACTGTCGAAAGCCGATGGGCAATGACAAAACTCGTCCTCCCTTTCATTAATTTTGCAAGAGAGTCTTGAACAAGGGCTTCCGACTTGCTGTCTAATGCAGATGTGGCTTCATCTAGAATGAGAATACGGGGGTTCTTCAAAATAGCCCGGGCGATTGAAATACGCTGCTGTTGTCCTCCGGACAATTTGAGCCCCGACTCACCTATTGATGTCTCGTAACCCTTGGGCATCTGCACGATAAACTCGTGCGCATTTGCTTGTTGCGCCGCCTCAATTACCGCTTCGCGAGTCGCTTCCGGACAACCGTAACTAATATTTTCCCTGACCGTGCCATCAAATAAGATTGTGTCCTGTGGTACAATCGCGATTTGGCGCCTGAGGGAACTTGCCGTCACATCAGAAATTCGGTGACTATCAATCAGAATCTCTCCCGAATCAACTTCGTAAAATCTTGGCAGGAGATTGAGCAACGTGGTTTTTCCACTTCCACTTTCCCCCACCAACGCAACAACCTCGCCCGGTTTAGCATGAATACTAATATCCTTGAGTACTACCCGCCGATCGTAACCGAAGGACACATTGCGATACCGAACGTCTCCCGCCACATCTGGAAGTAGTGTTTTCTTCGTGCCCTTTGGTTCTTCTTCCTGAAAGTCTAGTATGTAAAAGATTCGCTCGGCTGATGCAAGACATTGCTGTAGGACGTTGTTAAACTGTCCGATAGTCTTTATCGGCTTAAACATATAACCAATCATGCCGATGTAGCCGATGAACCATCCGGTAGATAATTTTCCTTGGATGACTTGCCAACAGCCAAACCCAAAAACTGTCCCAAAGCCAACAGCACTGATTAACTCAATTAAAGGTGGTAACATTGCTACAAGACGCACGCGTTGCATTGCTACACGGTATTGACTGTTGTTGGCAGTCGCAAATCGTTGCTGTTCCAATTCCTCAGCAGTAAAACTCTTAATGATTTTGATACCAGCGATAGTCTCCTTCAACTGTGAAACGATATCTGCTGCACGCTGCTGAATTCCTGCGCTTGCATGGCGCACACGCTTCCCCACACGTGTAATAATGTATGCCAATAGCGGCAACACGAGTACAGCTAATACAGTTAACTCAAAGTTTCTGACAAACAGTAAACAGACGAAGACAGGAACAGTGACAATCGCGCGGATGGTAGGTGCTGTTGTTCCAATGCCATTGAGCCACGTCCGAACATCGTCGGTGACTCGTGACATCAAATCGCCTGTCCGATGTTCCCTGAGTACACCTAAAGGAGCAAAAAGTATCTTCTCGTACAATTCGTTGCGAACTCGGACAAACAATCTATGTCCAACTCGCGACATTAGATAATCATTGCAAAACGTGAAAACCCCTTTAATCACCACCAGTATTAAAATGCTCGTGAGAACTAAACCTACAAGCTGAATCGCGTCATGACTGTCTGCAAGGATAATCTCCGGGAGTCCGTCAAAAATTCCTTCGGTATAAAAGTATCGAACGACTATTGGCTCTCCGTTAAATCCCTCTCTGTTTATCAGTATAAGAAGGTCTGTCGTCTCTGCCAGAAAGTGAAAGTAACCGTATTCACAAATCGAGATTACAACCGCACAAACTACCGCAAGTGAGACTTGTACAGTATACGGCGTCAAGTACCGTACAAACCGCCCAAAAATCGGCATCACCCCGACTTCTCCGCAACTGTAATCATGCGCCTCGACTCCGTAGTAAATTCGCGGCCATCAAAATCGCCATAAGTGGCGCGAATACACAAACCAACAGTCTCTAACAACCTTTCCATTTCTGTGGGGAAGTAGAACCGCACGGTGTTGACCATCTTCCGAATCGCCTTTGTGGGCACCTCAATGATTGTACGATGGTCGAGCAATCGTCCCGACTGAGGCTGATATTCTACCTCTGCCAGCGCGAGCGTTGATTCGGAGATCCACCACCAATTCCGCGTGTGGTCAAGATGAATCACCGCGTATGGATTCCAGTAATCAATGAGCAGTTGACCACTTGGCTTCAGTACCGACGCGGTTTCCGAAAGGACTTTCACATTGTCTGTTTCTTCAAAAAATCCAAAGCTTGTGAATAGGATAATAACCGCCTCACAACACGGCTTCAGCGGAATATGGCGCATGTCCGCTTCAATGAGTCGAAGTCGTCTACCATCGGCATCAGCATCGTTCTTTGCTTCATTGAGCAGAAAGCGAGAGTTATCCAAACCGATGACATTTGCGCCCAAATTCGCCAGTTGTCGCCCATGTCGCCCCTGTCCGCAGCATAGATCCAAGACTCTCGAACCCGGTTGAAGATTCAACGCACTAAAGATGAAGTTTGCTTCTTCTTCCGTCTCGGTTTCCGAGGGCAACTCGGAAAGCACGTAAGTTTCATCCCACATAACAGGCCCAACGCATCAATCTACAGCACTAGCCGTGCTCTCCTTCCCTCCATTAACGCATTCATGTTTATACCGCCCAAATTGGACAATCTTCGTGTGTTCAGACGTACCTAGTCTACAACGAACCCTAAGATGATTTGTTTCAAAGTCTGCGGCTTGTATGATCCCGACAGAGACTAATTTTCCGTTCGCATCAACCAGACCAACAAATCGTCGTTCAAAATACTCCGGAGTTCTAGCAACCAAGTTGGTCAGGCTCAGTCGGCTCTTTATTCGCGTACGCGCATGATCAGATAGAACATTTTGGCTCACAAGCGTTATTGATCGATGTCCCCACTCTCCATAAATGACTTGGTTGTTAGCTAGACCGGAAAGAATCTCCAACTCCTTTCGATTTGCACGCCTACCAGCGAAAAAAGGGGTTCCCTGACCACGAAATTGGTCAAACGGAATAACTGCACTAGCTGTTTCGGAAAAATAGCGATTAACACGGGATTCACGATATTGTCGCCTGAATTTACTGGTTTTGGAGGTAGCCCTTTGATGAGGGGGAAGCCGGTAAATCTTCATGGAGCGGGAGGCATCAAATCCGGCGGCGATCGCATCCAACTCGTCTGAATGCTGGATACAGACTAGATGGCGAGGCTTAATTATTTCAATCTTGTGCTGCTTAAGTTTGATGGCGCCGACACCTTTAACATAGCCGGTTGTATCAATCACAACATAATTCGCACCGGCACTCAGTGCAGCGTCCACCATTAAGCGGACACCGGTGATACACCGTAGGAGATGACCTTCGGGAGAGATCCAACCGACAAAGTAGAGATTGTCAGCTTCAATTTCATTCCAATCAGGGATTTGGGACAGGATTTTTAGTCCAATCGTTGACGGCGGTCCGATTTGAGATTGGCCAACGTCCGCATCAACCAACCCGACTCTCAAACCTTGGGACACGCCCTGTTCGACCAGGAATCGGCAAAACGTTGTTTTGCCAGTGTCAGTCGATCCAATCACAAGCACAACTGCTTGTGGATGAACGATTCTCCGTGCTATGCGTTCCCAATCATGGTTCCACTGATGAACACCCTTCATGTTTTGCAAGATCGGGTTCGGAACATAATCGCCCTAAATATGGCCTGCTAGAGTGACGTCAACTCGACCTGCTTTCCTCTTTCGTGCAACCCTATTCTATGAAACTCAACTCGTACCGAAACAAAACTCCTGAGTTGTAAAGTAGATTATCTAATGAATGTTTTCCGGTAACTCCTATTAGACGTTCCAGCAAAGTGGGCTCGCGCTTAACGCGCGTTATTCTCGGCTTCCCAACAATGCCGCCAAGTTCAGCAGCATGCGCTATAGCGTCAGGAAGATTACCCAATTTGTCAACAAGCTTATGCTCCAATGCCTGATTTCCCGAAAAGATGCGCCCATCCGCCAGAGCCTTAACTTCGTCACGTGTCAGTCGATCCTTTCTTTCGCCAAATATCGCGTCAACGAATTGATGGTGCACGTCGTCAATTGTTTCCTGCAGCAATTCCTTCTCTTCCGGTGTGAGATTTCGGATTGGCGAACCCGTGTCCTTGAATTGACCGCTCTTTACTGTCTGCTGATCTATTCCCACCTTTTCATAAAGCCCCTTCATTTTCACGAACTGCATGATTACCCCAATGCTCCCCGTCAGCGTCCCCGGATTCGCGAAGATTTGATCTGCCGCACAAGCAACATAGTAGCCTCCTGAAGCAGCCGTTCCCCCAAGAGACGCAACAACCGGTTTTTCCAACTTCTTCAGTTCGCTGTATATTTCCTGCACCGGTGCAACACTACCCCCCGGCGAGTCTATTCTCACAACTATCGCTTTTACACTTCCATTGTCGCGATATTGATGAATTAACTCAATAATCTTGTCGGACTTTGAAATCGCCCCGTTGATATCAATAACCGCGACTTTCTCTCCAACTGGTCCGTTACTCACTAGTGCACGTACTATAAACACCAGGATTAGCAATACCGCGAAAGCAACGAGAAGTTTAATGAGTCTTTTTCGGGACATATATATTTTATTTCCTTACTATGTCGCGGCCACTCATTTTCGGATAAAGAAAATCATAAAAAACGTTTTGGCTAGCAAAAAAAGATCGGAGACTATGCTCTGTTTTTCGATGTAGCGAAGATCGATTTCGAGTTTTCTCGGCATTAGCTGAGTGATGTAATACTCTTCAGGATTGGTTTGGTCCTTCAATTTTTTTTCCTCGTCATGGTTCGTAACCTGCACTGGACCGGTAATCCCTGGTCGAACCAGGAGCACTTGCTTCTGATTGGCGGAATAATATTCTACATATTCAGGTGCTTCTGGGCGTGGACCGATAATACTCATATCCCCCTTAATCACATTCAGGAATTGGGGAATCTCATCCCACTTCGTCCGCCGTAAGAATCGCCCCAATTTAGTAATCCGCGAATCGCCATAGATTGTCAATGCTGGCCCGAGCGATTCCGCATTTGCGACCATAGTCCGAAATTTGTACATCTCAAAGATTCGTCCGCCACGGCCAACACGTTTCGCTCTATAAATGATTGGACCGGACGATTGGATGCGTGCCAATAATGTACACAGCATCACTACCGGTAGAAGACCGATCAATCCTAACGTCGCAAATGTAACATCTAGCAATCGTTTTGACGCATTATGGAAAATGGAGCGATTCAGTTTGCTACTGTCAAAAGAAAGGTCAAGAGCTTCCCACTGCTGGCTTTTCATAAGATTTTCGGCCGATTGGGAGGTTTATTACTTGTGGGTCGGACTTTCTCAATTCTTCATCGCTCAATTGCTCGATGAAGGTCCTTTGCGGTTTATAGGTTGGCACAATTTCCTGAAGTTTGCCGATAATACCCTCGGTATCTAACCGATCGGCTAACCCTTCCAAAGCATCAATGTGGGCGAGTAACTCCGTTTCTTCAATTGTCTCTAACTGTCCAACGAATATCCGCTGATGTTTGGTGGCAGTAACGCCTTCCTTGGGAGTCAAAAGTTCTTCATACAGTTTTTCGCCGGGCTCCAAACCTGTAAATTCAATCTTAATATCTTGGTCTACCTCAAGCCCGGATAACCGAATCAAATCTTGTGCCAAATCAAGAATTTTGATTGGCTCGCCCATATCCAAGATGAATATCTCACCCCCATTACCCATAGCCCCTGCCTGAATAAGCAACTGTACAGATTCGGGAATCGTCATGAAGAACCGCGTAACTTCGCGGTGTGTGACAGTAACAGGCCCACCTTTTGCTATCTGGCGTTTGAAATTCGGCAACACACTTCCGCGACTGTCAATCACGTTCCCAAAGCGAACCGCGATGAAATCAGTGCCATTTCGTTTGGCTTTGCTCTGAATCAACTTCTCGGTAACGCGTTTGGAGGCCCCCATCACACTAGTCGGATTGACTGCTTTGTCCGAAGATACCAAAATAAACGCTTGAACATGATGCTTAATTGCCGCATCAATAAGACTTTTAGTGCCTAGTATGTTGTTCTTCACGGCTTCGTCAGGATGTATTTCCATAAACTTTACATGTTTATGCGCCGCCGCATGGAAAATTATATGCGGTTTATACCTCTGCATGACTCGATCGATTTTAGCGCGGTCACGAATGTCGCCCACAATTACCGCGCGGTCGACATTCGGGTCTGACTCGCTCAATTCTATGTCAATGTGGTATAAGCTGTTTTCGCCCCTTCCAACAAGGATAAGCAATTCAGGCTCAAATTTTGCCACTTGTCGACAAAGTTCCGATCCGATTGAACCGCCAGCACCGGTTACCATCACACGCTTACCGGATAAGTACTTCGATACCTCTGCCAAATCAATTGATGAGGTTGAGCGATTGAGCAAATCTTCGACCCTGACATCCCGAATCTGGCTAATACTCACATGCCCATCAAGGATTGCATGAATGCTCGGGACAATTTTGAATTTACATCCTTTATACTTATGTTGTCGGACGATTTCGCGAACTTTACTTTCCGATGCGGAAGGCATTGCAATAACAATTTCATCAATCTGTTGTCTGCGTACAATATAAGCTAATTCACGTGTCGTGCCAAGTACCTCAAGTCCTTGAATACTCTGTCCAACCTTCTCACGGTTATCAGTGATAAATCCAACAGGAAGATACCCTTTCTCCGGATGATTGCGTATTCCGCGAAGCACCCCAATTCCTGCTTCTCCTGTCCCAACTATTAGCACCTTGATTCGAGGCGTCGCCACCTGTTTTCTTTGATATTCTTCTGCAATACGTAGGGAGTATTTCGCCAATCCTATAAGCACAATATTATAGAATCCATCCATTGAAAACACTACCCACGAATCAAGAAGATTCCCGGAGTATTGGAGAATCCGAAGGAGATGTGCAACATATAGGAAAAACATTAACGCAAAGGTCCCACAGACTATTGCGCCAATCAAGGAAAGGAATTCTCGAACGCTCGCGTATCGCCAGACCGGTTTGTAAAGCCTAAAAAACAAGAACGCTCCCACGCGAACTACCGTAATAATTGCTGCGGTGATTATAAAGGAATGCTCAAGTGGTTGGAGCCCCCCGACCTCTCCCTGCCGCATGAACGATGCGAGTAAATCAACTCCCAGCGATTTGCACGTATGATACGCAGCAGAAAAGGCGACATTAATCAGACAGACATCAACAACAATCGACGTTATCAATCGTTTCTTGGATTTTAGCATATTCCATCCTTAATTGTGCTTGAACCGCGAAAGGGATGTTTTGTCTCCGCTACTGTAACTGTGCTTAAACGGTCTTTTCTAACTATTCTAGATACGATCCTGGACATGGCATTAAATCCATCCTATCGTATATTGGCAAATCAGCGATTAGTACCTTACCCCTCAATCTTGTAGAGAAAGACCGTAATTGGAGGTTAGCAATCTCTTTAAATGTCAGCAGCAAATCTCTGAATAAACGTCTTCCAACTGCTCTACCAAAACGTCCCAGCTATATTTTTCCTCGACGAGGTGTCTGCCTGCAGAACCAACCGCTTTGCGATAATCTGGAGATTCAATCAGGTGAATGATGTGTTTAGCAAACTCTTTGGGTGTGTCACCAACTAGATAATCTTTGCCGACTCTCCCATCCAACCCCGAAGCACATAGAGAGGACGTGACAACCGGAACCCTCATTGCCATTGCTTCCAAGTTTTTAACCTGAAAACCCGAGCCTGAGCGCATAGGTGATACAAACACAGCAGTGTCGTCAAAGTATGGACGCGTGTCCTGAACATATCCTGTGACGACAACATTTTTATGATTGCCCAGCTTACGAATTGGGTTCGGAGGGGCACTGCCCACAACATAGAAAACAGTTTCCGGATGCTTCTCTTGCACTAGTGGGAAAATTTCCGTGTGAAAATACAGCACTGCATCCCAATTTGGGAAATAGTTCATTGTGCCAGTAAACAGGATATGAGGTCGATACTCGGTTGAGGATGGTTGAAAATGCTCTAAGTCGACTCCCATCGGTACCACCGACAATTTTAACGAATCGTCCTGCTTTAGCAAATAGTCTTTATCAATTGTCGCTGCAACCGTTCCCCGATCAAATGAATGCATTATTTCAACTTCATAGTGACGAACGCGTTTTGCTTCCAGTTTCACTAGAGTACGTATAAAGTTTCTATCAAGAACTGCACGACGACTTAGGTTGAGCCCGAAGGAGTCACAAAGATCCAACATCTTTGGAACTCCTTTAACGTGCGCAACATATTGACCCATGCGAAACAGTTGCGCATGAATCAAATCATAGTTGTGTTGATCCAACAGCCGATTAATCGCCCGCTGCATCTGAGGAACAAACCAGTAGTAAACTTGCAAAGGACTGTTAGACAAGCAATGCAATAGAGAGTTTAATCGGGCTCTTCCATGGTGAAAGCGCACTGATTCGACTTCATCGCAAAAAGACTGCAGATGTTTGACATAGGCTACTTCTTGATCAGATTCAAAAAATGAGACAACAGTGACGGAATGGCGTCGGGCAAGTTGTTTGATGAAGTGATAAGCGCGAATTCGATCTCCTCGATGAGGCGGGAACGGAAATCTCAGGTTCAAGAATAGAATTTTCATGCGAGAAGAGTGAAACACAAACCCAAAGCGTGCCGTATATGGATAACTCACAACGCACTTATCGCCATTTAAGCGGCTGGCATCTCAGCTTCATCAATTAACATCACCGGGATACCGTCCCGAATGGGATAGCGACGCTGGCATTCACCGACACATATTAGCTTTTGGTTCTTAGAGTCGTATTCAATATCACCTTTACAAGCGGGACAAGCCAGAATTTCAAGCAACTCTTGACTAATTGATTCTTGCTGCGAAGTCAATATATCCCTCCGAAAATGTTACGTAATACATGTTATACTAGGTGAGGAAAACAATCAAGCATAAAATTGCGAGGCGAGCGTGGATATGTTCCCTGTGTCCTCATCCCTCTCTTCAATGCTGCGTTACCTACTTCCCATGGCACCGCTTATACTTCTTTCCGCTGCCACAAGGACAAGGCTGGTTGCGGCCAACCTTGGGAAGACTCCCCATGGCTTCCTGAGTAGCAAATTCAGCAGACGACGGGGATTCTTCTCCGCTGGATCGCGCCTGTAATGACCGTCGCCTACGGGGCGCGCTAGCTTGTCGCGAGTTGCGCTGAGGCGCAGCGCGCCTCGGTGCTTCAACATCGAGATGTACTTTGAAGATGTACTCGCTAGTCTCCTCCTCAATGCGCTGATACATCGCTTCAAAAACATGGAAGGCTTCGTTTTTGAAAACCACAATTGGATCCTTGCCTCCATAGCTACGAAGATGGATTCCTTCTTCAATGTAATCAATATTGTACAAATGATCCTTCCAATGGCTGTCGATGCGATCCAATAGCAAAAGTCGTTCGAGAGTTCTCATCTGTTCGCTGCCCATCTCCGCCTCGCGTTTCTCGTACGCCAATCGGAGTGTTTCAAGCAATTGTTCGCGAAGTTGTGGCAGGCTCATCTCCGTTACGGGAGTCTTCCATGCCGCGAAAGCAATAGGAAAAGTCTGAGCAAGCCACTTTGTGACGCTCTCCAACTCCTCTTGCTTCGACCCTTCCGTCGGTAGGTCCACCTCTAACCTGTCATCCAGCACATTCTCAATCATGCCCCAAATCGTTGTCTTGAGGTTCTCACCCTCAAGGATACTGTCACGAAGGTCGTAGACGGTTTGGCGCTGCGTGTTCATTACATCATCGAATTTGAGTACGTTCTTGCGAATCTCGAAGTGCCTCTCTTCCACACGAGTTTGAGCTTTTTCAATGGCTTTGGTGACCCAGGGGTGTTCAATCGGAATATCCTCCTCCATGCCTACCCGGTCCATCATGCCTGATAATCGGTCCGACCCAAACTTGCGCATGAGATCGTCCTCTAGCGACAGATAGAAGCGGGATGAACCAATATCCCCTTGTCGTCCCGATCTACCACGCAATTGATTGTCAATCCGCCGAGAATCATGCCGTTCGGTGCCAATGATGTGCAGACCGCCTGCCGTCAACACTTCTTCACGGCTCTGCTCACAAATCGCCTCTGCCTCCGCGTAAGCCGCCTTCCACTCTACCGAATCCTCCTCAGTTGCGTCTACATCAACGTTGCGCTTGCGAAGAATCTCTTTGACCATACCTTCAGGATTTCCGCCCAACAAAATGTCAACGCCCCGCCCTGCCATATTTGTCGCAATTGTAACGGCTCTTGGTGTGCCAGCTTGAGCGATAATCTCTGCTTCGCGAGCGTGTTCCTTAGCATTCAACACCTGATGCCGTACGTCGCGCTGTTTTGCCTTAAGTAGTTTGCTCAGTTTTTCAGAATTCTCAATCGATATTGTCCCTACTAGTACCGGACGTCCTTTTTCATGTTGCTCCACGATATCATTGATAATCGCCCGATATTTCGCTTCCTCTGTTTTGTAAATCTGATCTGAATGATCTTCCCGAATCATCGGTTCGTTTGTGGGCACTACAACAACATCCAATTTGTAGATATGTCCGAATTCGGCGGACTCCGTTTCGGCGGTTCCCGTCATCCCTGCCAGTTTTTCATACATGCGAAAAAAATTCTGATAGGTTATGCTTGCGCCGGTTTGGCTTTCCTGAACTATTCGAACACGCTCTTTGGCTTCGATAGCTTGGTGAAGCCCTTCACTCAGCCGCCTTCCTGGCTGCTTGCGACCTGTAAACTCATCCACGAGGACAACCTCCCCGTGCTCAACAAGATAGTCCACATCACGCTGGTAAAGGTGCTGGGCGATTAAAGATTGATTTACATGATGAACGAGTTCCATGTTCGTGTGATCGTATAAATCTGTTACGCCGAGCAGGCGCTGCATCTCCTCAACACCCTCCTCCGTCAGCGCGACGGAACCACGCTTGCTGCTCTTCTCATCAATCTCATAGTGCTCATTCGTCTTAAGCCGAACTACAGCACGGTTAATTTTAGTGTACAACTCAACGGGTTCCCCATAAGGCTCTGAAATGATTAACGGCACACGAGCTTCATCAATCAGAATGCTATCGACCTCATCAAGAATCGCATAGTGATGACCTCGCTGAACTCTCGAGTCAAGGTATGATGCTTTATTGTCCCAGAGGTAGTCAAAACCAAACTCGCTGTGGACGCCGTACGTGATGTCTGCTTTGTAACCGAGCCTTTTTTGCTCGTGAGGCATCATACTGATGGTCAAGCCGACCGAAAGGCCGAGAAAGTTATAGATTTTCCCCATCCATTCCGCGTCGCGCCTCGCAAGGTAATCATTTACAGTGGCAACATGGACCCCATTACCTGCCAATGCATTTAGGTAGACAGGAAGAGTAGAAGTCAGGGTTTTACCTTCGCCGGTTTTCATTTCGGCAATACAACCCTGATGGAGTGCCGCCCCGCCCATAATTTGTACATCGTAGTGGCGTTGTCCTAGCGTCCTCACAGCGGCTTCCCGCACTACCGCGAAGGCATCGGGGAGAAGATTGTCAAGTGACTCTCCCGCATCAATTTGCTCTCGAAAATGTATCGTCTTCGATTGAATTTGGGAATCGGTTAAGCGATTTGTTTCGGCTTCTCTATGATTCACAGCATCGATTATCGGTTGAAATCGCTTGAAGTCTCTACCCTGTTTGCTCCCAAGAAATTTAGATAGAATTTGCTGAAACATATAACATCATCCCCTTTTTATCTCATAGCGTACGACACAATGGCTAAGGGACAATAAAGATCTAAAACATAGTACTGCATACCAATACACGGAGCAAGCCCTCAATATCGTGATTTTCATTGCTTCGCGTGCATTCCTTGGATTCAGTTGAACAATATACTTTCTACCAGCCCGATCAACAGTACATCGTTTTCCAAGGTTTGCTTGCTCTTCCACGCTTCCACAGGGATTAGATTATTCTCGTCATTTTATATCTACGGCTAAGGGTATTTGCGCGCGAATGAGATCTCACTTTTTTCTACCGTCGCAGACGAGACAAACTAGCTGTAATATCCTCTATGATTCCCGTCTAAGCGCCAGACTGTGTCTCAGATGGCTCCTCAGTTGCTTCCTCGTCTTGCGATACTTCATCGTCCGGAAAAGACTCTTGCTCCTCTTCAGCTTCTAGAAGGTTTTCACCGTCAGTCCGTCTTCGTAGTATCGTATAGATGATTGTATTTCCTACGGAAGCAATTGAGAAGAGATATGCCAAGATTAGTCCCGCGACAAATAACAGGGACAAAGTTATGAAGATTGATGTTAAGGTCACAAAAAAATTCTCAAACGTCGACAACTGGGCCGCAGAAACATTTGAAGACGCGATTGTATCGAATACACCTAAATCGCGAAGAAGCGGTAGTGCCGATATTTCATTCATCAATTTACCGAGCCACTTGTTCGCATTTCCCATAAAGAGAATCATGTCCTCGGGCAGGAGATAACGAATCGGTAACATTACTAAGCTGAGACTTATTATGCACGAAATCATCCAAACGGACACGCAGATTAATTTGAGGCCAAATAAAAGGAATTCATAAACCACGATTCGCCACGGCTGGTTCCAAACAATAGAAAAATGCTGATAGATAGTTTCAAAAGTATCCGTATCGGCGGCGGCAACGACCGCGGGAACAAAGAACAGGCTTACACTCAGAACTACAACCAAGTAAATCATTAGCAACCCAAGAAAAAACGCAAAAGTCATAAGTAACGAAGAAAACGTCACGATGACTTTTCCAACCCACGGTATCTTGCCAAGTAAACCTACGCTAATGGGCACTAGCAGACAAAGAACGAAAACAATAATTATTCCTACGAACGCCCCGAAGACGGCTTTCCAATGGCGCTTCAAGAACGATGCAGCTTCTTTCATTGAGAAGAAACTGTCTCCCCGCAACTGTTGTATCGTGATTTTCGACACCATGGTGCTCGTGGAAAAGAAGATGACGAAGAATACCAACAAACCCAACCACATTGCACCGACTGTAACGGGCTCTAACTCGGAATCCACGGTAGGGCAAACCGGAATTAACGCGTATTCATTCCAGAAATCCTTTAGCGCATTCCCTCCAACAATCAAGAGGCTAACATACACAATCACCTCGTAAATCAGATACGCAAGTGCAAGACCGATGAAATGAACCGTAATTTTTTTCCCACTAAACCCGTAGCGTCCAGCTCGAAAAACGTCCCGAAAGTCAAAGTGTAATTCGCTCATTGGAAGTTCCTTCTCTTGTCATTGGAAACCCATCTCTCAGCCAGATTTATTACAAAAATTGACCGAAAATCCTGCCGAACTGAAAGATTTAAGGGATTAGCCGTACGTATAATACAACAAATTTCGATTTTCTGTCAACAGCATCCTCATCTGCTGTGCGCGCCTCATTAAGGCTGTGACACGGGTTAAGACACGCTAATTTGCTGAAATTACTACTTCGCAGAATGCCGAGAAATTTGAGGGAGTTTCGTTCCAAAGTGGATGTTTCGACATTAATAGGCAACTTGGGCCGTCACCGAACTCGCCAATCCTCAACTCAGCGCGTCGTTGATATCTCCTCGCCTTGCATATATCTGCTATACTTCTTCATCAGTGCACGCAAACGGTCTAGGGGAATTGCATGAACAACATTTCCGTTCTTTCCAGCGGTAGTGACTGCCATCGTCATGGCGTTGATAACGGCTTCCTCCGTAGCCTCAATAACGCCTTGATAGAAGACATCCATTCGATTGTTACGCAGCATTTTGACAGACAACAGACTGGCGTCGGATGATGAGGGCACCATATTGGCAGTGGAAAATGCTACTACGAATTCGCCGCTGCTAACGGTACTTGGCGTGCCCGTCCGCGCCAGTCCATGCGTAGCTCGCCGGGCTAGTCTCAAAAGCTGCCGGTGTGCCAAAGGTGCATCTGTGGCAATTACGATGATGAATGAACCATCTCGATGACGCTCCGGTGTTAAATCAGTGATTTTCTCTCCAACAGGAACACCATCAATTCGGAGTTGGTGGCGACGACCGCCGTTCGCATTGACCAACACCCCCAGGGTGTAACTCTGATCTGCCACTTTCACCACGCGAGATGCAGTGCCAATTCCGGCTTTGAATCCGTAGGAACGCATCCCTGTGCCAGCGCCGACACATCCTTGCGATACGGCACCTCCAGCGGCGCTTTCGATTGCCGTAATAGCATGTTCAGTCGTAACATGCAGCCCGCTAATGTCATTGAGTCCCCCATCGTAACATTCAGCGACGATGGGCAGAATAATGTGAGATTGTGGATATCGTTTAATCATATAACGTACTACGCCGTCGTGGACTGCCCCGACGCTTAGCGTATTGGTGAGCATGATAGGCGACTCAATCAAGCCGGATTCGTTGACCCAAGCAAGTCCGGTGGCTTCACCGTTTCCATTGATCACATGGGCAGCACCAAATACTCTGTTTGACCAAATATCATCGCGCGGAATCACCGCGGTAACTCCCGTGCGGACACTGTCTCCAATATTCAATGTAACATGACCGACCTCTACCCCGGCGACATCGGTAATCGCATTGTTTTTTCCCGGCTCGTATATTCCAATTCGAATACCAAGATCGCGCGCGGATGCTCTTGACTCGGGAGACAACGTGCTTTGGCAGATGGGTGTAAACACCAAGTGGAGGATTAGATAATACATTATTGCGACGTACAAATTCCGATATTGAGTTTTCATAGCATGTTCCTGCATCTAAACCGGGTGTGCGCTCAATCGTTTTTCTTTCAGCTGTTGCATATAGATTTGGCGTATGTGATTGAATATCTCAATATACGCGGGTGTGCGGTAATCAGGGTAAGTCCACTCCCATGGCTGGAAGGTTTTGTTGCGGAACTTTAATGTATTCTCCGCGTAGATTCCATCCTCAAGATGAATACGATGGGCATGATCTTTTGTGGACGCGAGAACTAACTTGGCAGCAGAGATATAGCCGGGATCGAGATTCACTAAGCGACGTGCTGTCTCGTTTTCTGCAAAATCCTGCTCTACCGAGTTCGTAAAGTATTTCAAGGCTGGGAGTTCATCAGGCAGGATGAGTCGATCGAAACTTATGAACTGGCGTTGAAGCTCCCTACCCATCTCTTGTTCATAGTAGGCGGTGTAGTCGAAAGGCATACGTTGGCTCGCAAAGTCGATTTCGCCAAATCGCTTTCCCAATTTGAGGTCCACAGCCTCTAGGAGATTCGTGTCGGCGGTGATGATACCAACTATTAGCTTGACAAACGAAGGCGGTTTAATCTGTCCCACAATCAAGTGTTGGAAGCTCTGAACGAAGCCAAGAAGCAAAATAAAACTATTCGACAGGAAAATCCCAAAACTGAATTCAGTATATCATGATGACACTAACACGTCAATTGGGCTTCAGAAGGTGACTTTCCTATTTGTGTGTCCGTTGAATTGCTCAATTGCTGTACAACATACAAACTCTCGGCAAAGTCGAATGCTGTTTTAATTCTCGACGCGATGTCACACTTTAACGCGATTGTTATGCGATGTACGGGGCAGAATTACGATTCTTTAGGAAAAATTGAAAATAGTCTTGACATCCGTGTTAGGTTTCTTTTATAATATTTCGTTGCGCCTAGTTTAGGGTTAATTTGTGACCAGCATCAATGTTGCCCCTCAACTCCCCTCCGACGCACAGTATTAAAGTGCAACGTGTGCCCCAAATAAGGTAAACGGTGTAAAGTATGCCCCATTCAGTCAACTTTGGGAAACGTGAACGACTCTCCTTTGCGAAATCACCAGAAATCATGAATCTCCCGGATTTGATTGAGATTCAGAAATCATCCTACCAAGAATTTCTCCAAGCAGACGTAGACGACGAGAAACGTAAAGATGACGGTTTACAAGCCGTATTCAGCGAGATTTTCCCAATCACTGACTTCTCGGAAACGTCCAGCCTCGAATTTGTAAGCTACTCCCTCGGCGACCCAAAATATGACATCAATGAGTGCCAATATCGTGGATTTACTTACGGTGTACCGTTAAAGGTTCGCGTGCAACTCATTCTGCGCGAACTGGACAAAGACACCGGAGACAAGCAAGTCATTGATATTAAGGAATCCGATGTCTACATGGGCGAAATTCCGCTGATGACGGAAAAAGGCACGTTTTTCATCAACGGAGCAGAACGGGTCATTGTAAGCCAACTACATCGCTCTCCCAGCGCTACTTTCAACGAAGAAACTCACACAAGCGGACACAAACTTTTTGTCGCCAAGATTGTCCCGTACCGTGGTGCGTGGATCGAATTTGAATACGATATCAAAGACCAAATCTATGTGCGTTTGGACCGTCGAAAAAAGATGCTCGTCACTATTCTGCTGCGCGCATTAGGTTGGGAGACTGATGAGCAGATTCTCAAATTATTCGCAAAAACTGAAGTGCAGGCGTTGAGCGATAAGCTCGAGACACCGGCAGCTCTTGAGGGCAGGGTTCTAGCTGCCCCTGTGATCGATTCGAGTACCGGTGAGGTGTTGCTTGAAGCCAATATCGATCTGACGGAAGAAGAACTCGCGACACTTCAAGAAGCCGGTATTGAAAGTATTGAGATACTGGATAAAGAAGATGCTCGAAGGATTCAATTTCTGCGAAACACGTTACAGCGTGACGTGCAATCCGACTATAAAGAAGGGCACATCCAAGATCAAGCGCTAGTCGAGATTTTCCGCAGGATTCAACCTGGAGACCCGCCAACTCTGGAAAGTGCCCGTAGTCGTTTCGAGAAGCTAATCTTCGACCCCGCCCGATACGATCTTTCCCGCGTGGGGCGCTATAAACTCAATGGAAAGCTTGGAGCGCTTTCCATCTACCGGAACGGCACGTCCGATGACTTGTCCGGTTCCAATGGGCTACCGGACGAAAGTGTTCGCATTCTGCGGCGTGAAGATATCGCTGCTACACTCGATTATCTGATGCATGTGCAAGACAGCAATGGTGAAATGGATGACATCGACCATCTGGGAAATCGTCGGGTACGAGCCATTGGCGAACTCCTGCAAAACCAAATACGCACAGGGCTGATTCGAGTTGTTCGCGCTACCCGAGAACGGATGACGGCTCAAGAACTAGAGAGTGCCACGCCGCCGGATTTGATAAATCCAAAGCCGCTGACCGGTGCAATTAAGGACTTTTTTGGGTCAAGCCAGTTATCCCAGTTTATGCAGCAGACCAATCCGATAGACGAGTTGACGCACAAGCGACGCCTTAGCGCTCTTGGTCCTGGCGGGCTACACCGTGAACGAGCCACGTTTGAAGTTCGCGATGTGCACCGTACGCATTACGGACGTGTGTGCCCGATTGAAACGCCCGAAGGTCCTTCAGTGGGCTTGATTGTCTCGCTCTCCACTTACGCTCGCGTAAATGAATACGGGTTTTTGGAAACGCCTTATCGGAAGGTAAAGGACGGCGTCGCAACCGGTCAAGTTACACACATGACTGCGGACAAAGAGGATGCTTTCGTCATCGCGCAGGCAAACACAAAACTCAATTCCAACGGTAAGATAATCGAAAAACAGGTGTCCACTCGCTTCAAAGGGGATTTCCCGCGAATGACTCCAAAGGAGGTCGATTACCTTGATGTCTCCTCAAAACAGATTGTCGGAGTCTCCGCTTCGCTGATTCCGTTCCTCGAACACGACGATGCCAACCGCGCACTCATGGGAGCGAATCAGCAACGTCAAGCGGTGCCATTGGTACGTCCGCATGCACCCCTAGTCGGTACAGGTATGGAGTATAGAGCCGCTCGCGACTCTGGTGCTGTTGTGCTTGCAAAACGTGACGGTGTCGTTGAAAGTATTTCCGCCGCCGAAATCATTGTCCGCACCGATGATGCTTTCCGTGTCGATGGCGGCGAACAGTCCTTCTCTGAAATGGGCTACGACGTTTACCATCTGACGAACTTTAAGCGTTCTAACAACGGAACTTGCATCCATCAGATTCCGTGCGTTGCGGTAGGGGAACATGTCGAAGCAGAGCAGGTAATCGCAGATGGTACTGCCACCGACAACGGCGAACTTGCCTTGGGCAACAACATTCTAGTGGCGTTCATGCCTTGGGAAGGATATAACTTTGAAGACGCACTTCTCATCAGCGAATCTTTGGTATCAGATGATACCTTCACTTCCATCCACATAGATGAATTTGACGTTGAAGCACGCGATACGAAGATGGGACGCGAGGAAATTACTCGCGATATTCCCAACCTATCAGAAGAGGCCCTCAATCAGCTTGACGACGAGGGCATTATTCGTGTCGGTTCGACTGTCCGACCGGGGAGTATTCTTGTTGGAAAGGTGACACCAAAGGGCGAAAGCGATTTGGGGCCCGAGGAGAAGTTGCTCAGGGCTATTTTCGGCGAGAAGGTCGGCGAAGTGCGCGACGCATCTACGTATGCCAAACCGGGCGTAGAAGGTGTGGTCATTGATGTCAAAGTTTTCTCTCGTAAAGAGCGCGAGAACGACAGACAGACCGAACTGCGTGAGATTGCCAAGGAAAAAACCGTTGAAAAGGTGTGGCAGGAAAAATGCGAACTCATCAATCGACGGCGAATCGAAGAGATTCAACATGCTCTACTTGGAAAACGCTTGGCGCAACCAGTTTCCGATGGTGACCTTCAATTATCGGAAGAGGGTGACATCGTCACCGAAGAATTGATTGCAAACGATGTCCTTCTCGATTCGATTGTAGTCGGTGATGCCGAAGCAATGGATCGCATTGAACGTATCCAACAACTCGCCGATGGCCGCATTCAAGAATGTACTACCGAAAAAGCCACGGAGTTAGAGAAGATACGGAAAGGCGACGAACTCAAACCGGGAGTAATCAAACTTGTTAAAGTGTACGTTGCAAATCGTCGAAAAATCTCCGTTGGAGACAAGATGGCAGGACGACACGGAAACAAGGGAGTCGTTGCCAAGATACTCCCTCAAGAAGACATGCCTTACCTTGAGGATGGCACTCCCGTAGGTATCGTCCTGAACCCGTTAGGTGTGCCCTCCCGAATGAACGTTGGACAGATTCTGGAAACCCACCTTGGCTGGGCAGCCAAAGCATTGGGGCTTCATATTGCCACGCCGGTTTTTGACGGTGCAATAGAATCAGAAATTTCAGAACTACTCGAAAAGGCGGATCTCCCGAACTCTGGGAAAACCTCGCTCTACGATGGACGGACAGGGACGCCTTTCGCACAGAAGGTTACGGTTGGTTATACTTACATCTTGAAACTCAATCACCTCGTTGATGATAAGATTCATGCGCGAAGCACCGGCCCCTATTCTCTGGTGACTCAACAACCGCTTGGTGGCAAAGCCCAACAAGGGGGTCAACGATTTGGAGAGATGGAAGTCTGGGCGCTTGAGGCATACGGCGCAGCTTACACGCTTCAGGAATTATTGACAATTAAATCGGACGATGTGACAGGTCGAAGTAAAATCTACGAGTCGATCGTCAAAGGGGAAAACGCACCAAACCCGGGAACTCCGGAGTCCTTTAACGTCCTTGTCAAAGAATTACAGAGTTTGGGACTTGATGTGAATCTTGAACAACGCGATTCACAGCCTGATGAAACAGGTGAGTCCCCTGTAATGCCGTGGCCAGACGATCGTAAGTGATAATTGTATCATGCTGCTCGACGACTCATGCGGCACGGTTAGGTTGTTACCATTTCGCATGATAAAAAGTGTACAGTTCACTTACACCGTAGGCGGGGATAAAATCAGCGAATAGTTCAAGGGAGTGAATAACAACCGCGATAGCGATCCTAATGCGATAGAGCCCCCTTGTCCCGCCGACTTTCCTGATTTTCGTCTTTAATGCACAAGCATTTTAAAGAAATGGTATTAACATGGTTGATGTCAAGTCCGACCGAAGCCGAATACCCGTCTTATCCCATAGAACTTTCCAATAGCCGGCAATTCGGATTCCACACCTATACGGCCCGTTTTTTCCTCTCGTATCCGCTTAGTATTAATAATTCAAATTTTATCTGATTGTTAACCTTCCGAACCAAGAAATTGATGTGTCAAAGAATACACAATTCGCTGGCTGTAACGGAGTCCCCGCGAATTGATTTGTTCTGCGTGTAAAGTTAGATTGCGACATGATGTAGATATATTTTCGTTGCGAACTTACACTGAGGTTGCTCTCCTCTATAAGTGGTTCCGCCTTAACATTGAAACTGTCGATAATCTCCTCGTCCAGAGGAACCACCCATATGACTAAATTTATACACACGATGAGGTTCAGCAACACACGGTAAACAGGAAGGCGAGAAGAGTCGCCTCATATTCCACACATTTAAGGAGGATTGCCTTGTCAGCGAATCTAAACAACTTCGACGTAATATCAATTCGAATTGCATCACCAGAACAGATAATAAGCTGGGCAAAACAAACTTCGTGCAAACGGCGAAGTAACGGTATATGGCCCTGTCCGATGATGAACGAATGTTCCTGTGCTGAAGTCCGTAAACCTGAAACTATAAATTATCGAACATTTCGTCCGGAACGCGACGGGTTATTCTGTGAAGCGATTTTTGGTCCCCAAAAAGATTGGGAATGCGCATGCGGGAAGTATAAGCGCATTAAGCATAAAGGTACTATATGTGATCGATGCGGGGTCGAAGTGACGCATCAACGCGTGCGTCGAGAACGGATGGGGTATATCCAACTCGCCGCCCCAGTGTCCCACGTATGGTTTTTCAAAGGGATTCCGTCGCGGCTTGGGCTCTTTTTGGACCTGTCATCTCGAGATGTTGAACGCATTCTCTATTTTGAAGCTTTCATTGTCTTGGAGGTCTCGGATTCGAACTGCCCGTTGAAAGTCAAGCAGTTGTTAACGGAAGAAGAGTACAATGAGCATCTTTCTCAATTCCCCGATGGATTTCGTGTAGGAATGGGTGCCGCTGCGGTTCACGAGTTATTGTCACGTATTGATTTGGATCAGGAGATTGAAACTTTACGTGTCGAACTTGAGGAGACCGGCAGCAAGCAAAAGGCAAAGAAACTAGCAAAACGACTCAAGCTGGTATTGGGATTCAAGAAGTCTGGAAATAAACCGGAATGGATGATTCTTTCGGTTATTCCTGTTATTCCTCCCGATCTTCGACCCCTGGTTGCGCTTGATGGTGGACGATTCGCTACCAGCGATCTCAATGACCTGTATCGGCGGGTAATTAACCGCAATAATCGGCTCAAACGTTTGACTGAACTACGTGCCCCCGATGTCATCATCCGCAACGAGAAACGGATGCTACAAGAAGCCGTTGACGCCTTATTGGACAACGGCAGACACGGTCGGATGGTGCGCGGTCCCGGAAATCGTCCTCTCAAGTCGTTGGCAGATATGCTGAAGGGGAAGGTTGGTCGTTTTCGACAAAACTTATTGGGTAAGCGTGTCGATTACTCGGGACGCAGCGTTGTCGTAGTTGGTCCTGACCTCCAACTTCATCAATGTGGATTGCCGAAAGAGATGGCTCTTGAACTGTTCAAACCCTTCATAATCCGTAAACTTCAAGAAAAAGATTACGCACACACCATCAAACGCGCGAAGCACATGACCGATCAGATTTCGCCTGAGGTGTGGGAAGTTCTTGAGGAAGTGATTGATGAGCACTTAGTGATGCTTAATCGAGCGCCGACTCTGCACCGCCTCGGAATTCAAGCATTTCAGCCGATTCTGGTCGAAGGGAAGGCAATCCGTGTTCATCCACTCGTCTGCAAAGCATTCAATGCAGACTTTGACGGAGATCAGATGGCGGTGCACGTCCCACTTTCCGTAGAGGCACAGATAGAAGCAAAGTTACTTATGATGGCGCCTCGAAACATCCTTAAACCTGCCCACGGGGACGCAATTGCCGTTCCTGAACTTGATATGGTCCTTGGCTGTAGTTTCTTGACCAAGTCGATTCCCGCCTCAAATCGCGAAAATCAAGAACTTCGTCATTACCGTAATTCCGATGAGGTCATTATGGCGCACGAATGCGATAGACTTGGTCTGCATGATTCTATTTTATTGCATATAGACGGCGTCACCAAACCTATTGATACAACCGTTGGACGCGTTATCTTCAACCAAGTCATACCCGATGAACTTGAGTTCACCGATCTGAAGACTGAACAGCGAGTTCATTTTATCAATCAAGAGGTGCGGTCAAAAGACCTTTCACGTCTCGTTTCCCAATGTTTCAACGAACTTGGAAATAGTCGAACAGTTGAATTCCTTGATGAACTGAAGCGAGTAGCTTTTCATTATGCTACCTTCTCTGGTCTCTCAATCGGTATGGACGATTTAATCATTCCTGAAGCGAAGGAGACATTGATTGCCGAAGCAAGAAAGAAAGTGGACGCAATCGAGAAGGAATATCGACGGGGCGGGATGAGCGAAGGTGAAAGATATAACCAAGTTATCAATGTGTGGCACCAATTAATTCAATCAGTTGAAGCGTCTCTGTTCGACTCCTTGGAAGAAGGACGTGACGATGAAATTAGAGGATTCAATCCAGTGCACGTTATGGCGGACAGTGGTGCTCGCTCCAAGAAAGAACCGATTCGTCAAATCAGCGGCATGCGCGGTTTGATGACAAAACCGAGCGGTGCAATCATTGAACAGCCGATTGAATCTTGTTTCCGTGAAGGTCTCAGTGTGCTTGAATACTTCATCTCGACACACGGGGCACGTAAAGGACTAGCTGATACCGCAATCAAGACAGCTTCCTCCGGCTACCTCACGCGCAAATTGGTTGATGTAGCTCAGGATGTCATGATTACGATGACGGACTGTGGTACATTGAACGGTATCACGAAATTCGCGGGGGAAACCGAAGATGACACCCTTGCGAAACGTATTCATAGCAGGACAGCTAGCGAGGACATTGTCAATCCAAATGACGACACCGTCATTGTCGCTAGAGATAGTCTGATTAACCCATTAACCGCCGAGAAGATTGAAGCGGTAGGAATTACAGAGGTGCGTGTCAGATCCGCGCTGACATGTGAAGCCCCTCATGGAGTCTGCGCCAATTGTTATGGCGCGGATCTGACAACAGGACAGTTCATTGACATCGGTGAGGCCGTCGGCATTATTGGCGCCCAGTCAATTGGCGAACCGGGAACGCAGCTGACGATGCGTACCTTCCATACGGGTGGTACCGTGACAGCAGGTGATTTTCAATTCCAATCACAAATCGAAGCACGGCATGATGGACGGGTGGAGTATAGAAAAATTGAATTTGTAGAACGAAAAGTGCCTGAGTCCGACTCATCGGAGAGAGTTGTGCTCTCTCGCAATGGGCAGTTATTAATTGTTGATGAGAACGGCAGGGCGGTGGAACACCATCAAGTGCCGATTGGGGCGATTCTATGTGTCGAAGATGGTGCTAGGGCAACTAAAGGCAATACGGAGACTAATGACCCGCCGCCTACCCTTTTGCTTGAGCGAGATCCGTATCGTGTGCCAATCCTGACGGAACACAATGGAGTTGTTGTTTTTCAGGACATTATCGAAGGGCATACCGTTCAAGAAGACAAAGCGTCAGGGCTTGCCGAACGTGTGATTATAGAATATAAAGGCGAGAGTCAACCTCGGATGGAGATTCAATCTCCCGATGGTGATGTGTTAGCAAGTTACCTAATGCCAACAGGCGCTCATTTGTCCGTTTCCGACGGAGAAAAGGTTGAAGCTGGAACCGTGTTGGCAAGATTGCCGGAAAAGAGTGCAACGAGCCAAGATATCGTGACTGGACTACCTCGAGTAACGGAACTCCTTGAAGCTCGAAGGCCCAAGGATAGGGCTATCATTGCCGAAATTGAAGGATACGTTAAACTGGAAGGAATTTCCAGAGGGATGCGCTTACTTCGAATTGAGCACGGCGATGTAGCGAGTGGGTTGTATCGAATTCCAGTTGGTAAGCATCTCGTCGTTCACGAGAACGATTGGGTAGAGGCGGGCGACCGCCTGACGGACGGCTTTCTTGACCCACACGATATTTTGAAGGTTAAGGGTGAGGAGGAAGTTCAATCCTATCTAGTTGATGAAGTTCAGGATGTCTATCGTAGCCAAGGTGAACACATTAACGACAAGCATATTGAGGTGATTGTCCGTCAAATGCTGAACAAGGTAAAAATTCTCTCGGCAGGGGATACTGAATTCCTTGAGGAAGACGAAGTGGACCGATCCGTATTCCATCGGATCAATCGTCGGGTTGAAAACGATGGGGGACAGCCAGCCATCGCCGACCCGATATTGCAAGGCGTCACAAAGGCTGCGCTAAGCACCGAAAGTTTCATATCGGCTGCCTCATTCCAGCAGACAACAAACGTATTGACTAAAGCCTCGGTTGTCGGACAGAAGGATTATCTGAAAGGTTTGAAGGAAAACGTCATCATGGGTCGGCTGATTCCTGCAGGCAGTGGAGTGCCTAGATTCCGAAAGATTGACGTATATCCTGAATCCGATGAATTACCAAGCGCGGAGGATGCGATGCTACCTAGTGCTGACGAGGAGGGCCAAGCTGCAGATTAGGATTTCAGGTCGATATTAAGACTAGACGATTCTTCCAACTGTCGTTAACGGTTCTATGTGCTGTCTATGTTTGTTTCAGCAAGCGATTAACGGTCTCCCAAGAGTCGACGTGCAAAATGTGCTTATTCGTAGAGCGTGTGTCCGAACAATCGACCGTTTGACGAGATTCTTCAGTTATGCGCTTTATTGAGATTTGAAATCGATCGATTGTTCTCAAGAACGTCCGGTTTTCGCCAATGAGTATGCCGACGTCGGCTTCAAGCATCGCGCGTAGATCCGATAGCGAATCGCCGACGTATGCAGTTGGTCCGGTTTTTGATCGTCGAGATTTGAAATATTTCCACTTGTCGTGAGCAGAAACAACTCGCAACTCAATCTCGCCAGTGGCGTAGCCTCGTTCATCAAATAGGAAGTGGTTTGCCACCACTGCATCACAGAACCCTTTCACCGCTTCCGAAACAAAAACCTGCGACCAATTGGCAGACAATATCTCAACATCAACTCCCGCAGAACGCATCTCTGAAAGACAAGCTCTCGCGCCTTCTCGTTTCTGAACCTGCTTTCCCGCTTTTCGCAACTGCTCCTGTCTTAACCCCGCCAAGAATCTTTTGTTCATGACCCTGCCGATTGAATCCACGTCCAGAGACTCAATGTCGCTTAGGAAGTCGGCAATGGTTCCTTGACGATGCTCACGAGGGCCGTTTAGCCATTTATTGCATCGATGAGAATACCGGGTTCTGTACCATTCAACCGTCTGTTTCCATTCTTCCATAGTTGGAAAATCACCGACGGCTCGGTTTTGGATCGCGGCAGCGACTAACGTTTGGATCGTGTCTTTCTGCGAGATTGTTTCATCAAAGTCGGAGATAAGTTTATCAACTCGGTAAATTGGCATAAGGATGGTTTATGCGTACGGCACACAAAGTCAACGGACAAACACTAATACCATTTCGCTTGAATAATAGTGCTTACGATGCTTTGCTATGGCGTTCGTGTCCCCCGTAGGCCGGGTCAAGGGATCGGATAATGAGCGCGATAGAGATCTCCTTGCCCCGCTGACTTTGCGCGGAGACAAGACTTCTTGTCAACTCCACGCAAGTTTCTTTACCCAATTCACGCAATCGACGCACAAGCATTTTGGAGAAATGGTATAAGCCCGTTAACTTACGTTCGGTCCAAGCATCTTCCCCGGATCTACAATCTGGTCGAATTCTTCCCCCGTTAAAAGCTCTAATTCGAGCGCCGCTTGGCGCAAGGTCTTTCCTTCACTATGCGCCTTCTTGGCAACTTGAGCTGCGTTGTCATAGCCGATGTGTGGATTTAGTGCTGTTACCAGCATTAAGGATTCGTTCAGGTATTGTTCGATTTGGTTCCGATTCGGTTCAATGCCGACGACGCAGTTCTTGCGGAATGATCGGCAAGCATCTCCGAGGAGACGCACCGATTGGAGCGCGTTGAACGCAATTACCGGCATGAACACATTCAGTTCGAAGTTGCCCGACGCTCCCGCAAATGCAATCGTTGTGTCATTACCAATCACTTGGGCACACACCATTAACATTGCCTCACATTGCGTCGGATTGACTTTCCCCGGCATAATTGAACTTCCGGGTTCGTTCTCAGGCAAGAAAAGCTCTCCAAGCCCGCAACGAGGGCCACTACCCAACCAACGGATGTCATTGGCGATTTTGAAAAGCGAACTTGCCAACAGCTTAAATGCGCCGCTGGCTTCAACAATTGCGTCGCGAGCACCCAAGGCTTCAAACTTATTTGGCGCCGATAAAAATCGGATCCCAGTGCGTTCACTGATTACGGCAACAGCACGCTCAGCATATTCCGGGTGGGCGTTTAAGCCGGTTCCAACGGCTGTACCACCAATAGGCAACTCATGCAGGTGCGGCAATACGTGATCGATGGCTCGCAAGGCGCTGGTTAACTGCTGAGCATACCCGCTGAATTCTTGCCCCAAGGTCAGAGGCGTGGCGTCCATCAGATGTGTTCGCCCAGTTTTCACAATCTGGGTGAACGTTTCCGCTTTGGCGGAAAAGGCGTCCCGAAGGGCTGTCACTTCTGGTATTAGGTGGTTGCGAATGCGATCAACAATTGCCACATGAATAGCCGTTGGAAAGGCATCATTGGTGGATTGAGATTTGTTAATGTGATCATTGGGGTGGATAGGTTCTTTGCTGCCCAGGACGCCGCCAAGTATTTCAACTGCTCGATTCGCGATTACCTCATTTGAATTCATGTTAGTTTGGGTGCCGCTGCCCGTTTGCCAGACAACCAGTGGAAAGTCGTCGTCCAATTTGCCGTCAATCACCTCTTGAGCTGCCTGCAAAATTACTTCCGCTTTGCCCGGGTCAAGCAGCCCAAGGTCGGAATTGACTTGGGCAACCGACTGTTTCACAATCCCAAGCGCCCATAGCATTTCACGTGGGAAGCGTTCTCTTCCAATTTCAAAGTTTTGCAGCGATCTTTGTGTTTGCGCTCCCCAATACTGATTGGCGGGAACCTCAATTTCGCCCATACTGTCTTTTTCGATTCTAGTTTTCATCACTATTTTTCTCCGATTTGTCCTCTAATACGTATATGACTAATGCGTATTATAGCACTTCCGACTGCCGCCGCTCAACCGAATTTGGAGAGATTTAAGGTTGATAAAACCTCGTCCGGCATGATATAGTCTTTCACGAAGAACTGTAGAGAATCAAGGAGAAATGGTCATGAGTAACTTGCCCTTGACTAACCCTTACCTGAACCGGGACCTATCGCCCCCTCCACCGCGGAGCTTCCGTGAGCGACAATGGTGCGGCCGAGGGTATCAGTCAAGTTTGAGGCCTATTTCACCGGAGAGTGAGCTCGGAGTTCTCATCGGCCAGATGGGATGGGTGGGTAGCCACGCGCACACCCACGGATATCTATGGGGATCTGCAGGGAACATGGGTGCTTTACTTGATGATACCATCGATCCCGATTGCCTACTGCCCTACATCGAATCACCGCGCTATGCGTTACCCCCCGCCATTACCGTACCTGGCTTGGCCGGTCGGCGAGTGCTTTTTACCAAATCTGGGGCAAGGCTAGACATGATTTCCCTGGAGCATCCGGCGCTGAATTTGGCGATTGTCGAAGTAGAAGTTGACGGGGTCCATTACCGCATGCGCTTCGGCACGCAGTCGGCGTCTCAGCTAAAAACGGATCAACAAAATGCTCCCAAACCGACAAGCGAGATGTTCCACTACATGCTGGTCTTCGATCAACTGGAATCATACGGGTTCAAGGCTTTGGTTCATCTACAGCCGAAGTTCCTGAATCTCATATCCCGGTCCGGGCACGGACATCCATCGCGCTTCTATGATTTTCTGAAAGGCTATGAACCGGAAACTCCAATCATGTACGAAGACAGTGGAGGAATCGGATTCGTCCAAGAACGGGCTCCCGGAATCCCGGAATTATCTTACGAAAGCCTGCGTCTCTTCAAGATGGAGGATTCTCCTTCCCGGTCGGCTAACGCTATGCGTCACATTCTCTACTGGGTTGGACACGGAACCTTCTCCAGAGGGGTTGACTTGTTGGATGCTTACAAGCATGGCGAATATTTCGAGGCAGCGGCACGCATGGCATGGGAGGCGAACCAGGGACGGATTGACGCGCAGCCCTATAGCGAAGAAATCGTGAATTGTATTCTAAATGAATTTCACGCCAACCAGAATTCTACAGCCCCGCTAGCGCCAGAAGAAGAGAAAGAACACGGCGTTTATAATTATCCATGATTTGGATTCGAAACAACCCCCGTATCCACTATCTTTGAGATACTCTCTACCAACGTCTAGAGTTCTTCACGTCAATAACAAAAACATGGATAGAACACGCGACGACCCATTCTTCTCAATGGCACAGTGCAACGATTCCGAGATTGACCTTGGTCTAGGTGCGCTCCTAATTGCCAAAGGTGCTTATCCAGAGCTTGACACTCGTGCCTACATGGAACAGTTGGATCGAATGGCACTGGAAGTAAAGGGACAGATTGGCGAAATTGCTGAGCCGAGTAGGCAAATCGCACAGTTAAACCATTACCTGTTCGAAGAGAAATCATTCAAAGGCAATCAAGACGACTATTACAACCCACGAAACAGTTATCTTAACGATGTGCTTGAGCGCAAACTCGGCATCCCGATTACCCTCTCGGTTTTATACATCGAAACTAGCAAGCGAATCGGATTGCCAATCGCAGGCGTCGGTTTTCCGGGACATTTTATCGTTAAACACAAAGGGGAGCACCTTGAAACCTACATTGACCCGTTCCACGGCGGACGAATCCTGTCCGAAGATGAACTGCACGATCAATTGGAGACTGTCTTCCAAAAACCCACTCCCCTTCAACCCGAATTCTTGAAGCAAGTCAGTAACAGGGAGATTTTGGCAAGAATACTGCGTAACCTCAAACAAATCTACTTCAAGTTAAAAGCATACGATCGTGCAATCTCGGCTAGTGAGCGCATTACGTGGCTCCTTCCGGATTACGCGCAAGAACATCAGGATCTTGGTTATCTTTATGGTAAAACCCATGCTTACGGCAAATCGTTAAAGTCCTTTCAGGAATACCTGCGAATTTCAGGCACTGCTCCCGATCGAGAGGATATCGAGGAAAACATAGGATTGCTGAAAAAACAAATGGCAAAGTTCAATTAGGATTTAGCCGAAGAACCCGTATGTTTGGATCGTTTCTTCAATGCAACGCGCGGATTTACACCGCTTTCGGAATAGGAAAAAGGGTTGATTTTCCAATCCCCGATGTGTTACTTTAGGGCTTTCTGCTTCTTATGAGAATTGACCATAGTAGGCCGTGTTCGTGATGAGAAATCATATTCTGTATTAGCCTATGACTGCAAAGACACAAGGACAATGTGGAGGAAAAACTATTCATGACGCACCCCGAATTAACGTTGGCAGAGCGCCGTTTTGGCGAGACAACACGCCGAGATGCTTGGTGGCTACAACCTTTAGCCGTGTTCATCGGATTGACTACGTTTGGCATTTATTCCCTCTGGGCAGCTTTTCAGAACGCCCACTACACGTTCGGACCATATCTATCTCCATTCTATTCGCCGGAACTCTTTGGGAGTTCACATCACAGTTGGTTTGGCGACAAGCCCGGCTGGTGGCCGCTTTGGCTTCCGTTTTCCCCAGCGTTTCTCATTTTGTGGGCACCTCTCGGTTTTCGTCTGACGTGTTATTACTACCGTGGTGCGTATTATAAGGCATTTTGGGCTGACCCGCCCTCATGTACCATCGGCGAACCTCGAAAGGGGTATCGCGGCGAACATTCATTCCCGTTAATAGTCCAGAATGTGCACCGCTATTTTCTTTATTTCGCCCTACTCTTTTTAATCTTTCTTTCCCATGATGCGTGGAAGGGTTTTTGGTTCAAAGATGGCAGTGGCACGACACTCGGGATTGGAATCGGTTCTCTCGTGCTCGTTGGAAACGTCATCTTTCTTGGCGGATACACGCTTGGCTGCCATTCGCTTCGCCACCTCGTAGGTGGTTTTCTCGATCGACTTTCGAGTGCACCGGTACGTCGGTCCACCTACGATTGCGTTAGTTGTCTGAATCGTCGACACATGTTGTGGGCATGGATGAGCCTGTGTTGGGTGGGATTTTCGGACATCTATGTTCGACTGTGCTCTATGGGAGTATTGACCGACTGGAGAATTTTGTAATGAGCCAATACGAAACGCACACGTACGATGTGTTGGTGATTGGTGCCGGCGGCGCCGGGCTACGCGCTGCAATTGAGGCCTCTGCGGCTGGCGTATCCGTGGGATTGGTGTGTAAGTCTCTATTGGGTAAGGCGCACACCGTCATGGCTGAGGGCGGCGTCGCTGCGGCGTTGGCTAATGTTGACGAGAGAGATAGTTGGAAAGTACACTTTGCAGACACCATGCGAGGTGGACAGTATCTCAACAATTGGCGCATGGCTGAAATTCACGCCAAGGAGGCACCGGACCGGGTACGGGAACTCGAAGCTTGGGGAGCGCTTTTCGATCGGACTCCCGATGGTCGCATTCTGCAACGCAATTTTGGAGGGCATCAATATCCCAGACTTGCCCACGTTGGGGACCGGACAGGATTGGAAATGATTCGAGTATTGCAAGACCACGGCGTTCACCAAGGTGTCGATGTGCACATGGAATGTACGGTCGTCTCCATCCTTAAAGACGGCGATCGCATCGCGGGGGCATTTGGTTATGAGCGAGAGAAGGGGCGATTCAAGGTGTTTCGTGCAAAAGCAATCGTACTCGCGACAGGAGGCGTGGGCAAAGCCTACAAAATCACAAGCAATAGCTGGGAATATACCGGAGACGGCCACTCACTCGCTTACCACGCAGGGGCGGAACTCATCGATATGGAGTTTGTTCAGTTCCATCCGACCGGCATGGTATGGCCTCCGAGTGTACGTGGAATATTGGTCACGGAAGGAGTACGCGGAGAAGGCGGAGTACTGAAAAACAATCAGGGAGAACGGTTTATGTTCAGCCATATTCCAGATCTCTATATCAACCAGACATCTGATGACCCAGAGGAAGGCTGGCGGTACACGCAGGGAGATCGAAACGCACGAAGACCTCCTGAACTTCTAACCCGCGATCATGTAGCGAGATGCATTGTCAGTGAAGTTCAAGAAGGACGCGGTAGCCCGCACGGCGGTGTGTTTCTTGACATTGCATGGATTCAGGAGAAGCTTTCGAATGCGGAAGACCACATTAAACGAAAATTGCCGAGCATGTACCATCAATTCATGCAATTAGCCGATCTTGATATTACGAAAGAACCAATGGAAGTTGGGCCTACCACTCACTACATCATGGGTGGCATACGAGTCGATGGTGATTCACAGATGACCTGCGTGCCGGGGCTCTTTGCAAGCGGCGAATGCGGTGCAGGATTACACGGAGCCAATCGCCTTGGTGGAAATTCTCTCTCCGATCTGCTAGTTCTTGGAAAACGCTCTGGGGAGTACGCGGCAGAATTTGCCAGAGAAAACGGTGAAGGCATGGTCAACAACTCCGAAGTCGAATTAGCGGCAAGCTGGGCACTTCGGTTATTCAACAGTGACGATGATTCCAATGGCGAAAACCCATTCCAGATTCAATACAGTCTCCAAGAATTGATGCAAGAACTCGTTGGCATCGCCCGTAGCGATGAGGGCTTGAACAGGGCACAAGTTGAGATTCAGAAATTAAATGAACAGGTAGAGCGAATAAGTGTTGGAGGCAATCGGGAATACAATCCTGGATGGCATACGGCACTTGATTTGTATAGTCTGATGACCGTGTCCGAAGCCATAGCACTTGCAGCTTTAGAACGAAAAGCGAGTATTGGCGCCCATTCACGCGACGACTATCCCGAGAAAGAAGAACCGGGGGCGGGAAGATATAACACGGTGGTGCAAAAAAATGAAGATGGCACTATGCAGGTCAGACGCGAACCTATTCCATCAATTCGGGATGACCTTCAGGCGATAATAGAGGAGATGGGTTAATGGCAACGTTTAAGATTTGGCGGGGTGATGCCGACCACGCAGAATTCGTCGACTATGAAAGCGAAGTCTCAGAGGGGATGGTTGTGCTTGATGCGGTGCATCAGATCCAGGCGCAGCAAGCAAATGATCTCGCCGTACGTTGGAACTGCAAAGCCGGAAAATGCGGATCTTGTTCTGCCGAAGTTAATGGTCATCCAAAATTGATGTGTATGACTCGGCTGAATGAACTACCACTTGACCAGCCAATTACCATTGAGCCAATGCGCGCTTTTCCGCCGATTAAAGATTTGGTCACCGACGTTTCATGGAACTTCGAAGTTAAAAAGAAAATAAAAAAGTTCAAACCGCGTTCGCCTGACTCTGATGACGGCACTTGGCGAATGGCGCAGGAAGACATAGACAGGGTACAAGAATTCCGCAAATGTATCGAGTGTTTTCTGTGTCAGGATGTGTGCCATGTACTCCGCGATCATCATCTTCACAAGGAGTTCATTGGTCCTCGATATTTTGTTCATAACGCCGCCTTGGAAATGCACCCGCTCGACACTGAGAATCGGCTTGAGGACCTGAAGGAAGCGGATGGCATCGGCTATTGCAACATTACCAAATGCTGCACGAAGGTCTGCCCGGAACATATCACCATTACGGATAACGCAATTATTCCCCTTAAGGAGCGAGTTGTCGATCAGTTTTACGACCCGTTAAAAAAGCTCTTTCGGATTTTCCGACCTTGAACCTGAGGTAATTGCCGACCGAAGTATCAATGGCTATCGTTGGGTTAGGGTTAGACCCCAAAAGGAATTAAACTTACCTACGTAGTTTGTCGTTTGGCGTTTAACCTGTTCTTCAATTCTCCCGCTAAATCTACCCCGCGTCATGGTTACGACTGCCGTTGGTTGAATTCTTTACAATAGAGCCCGACGCCATTCCGGATGAACATTAGTCAAGATAGAGTGTATGTATAGGACAAAGGAGAATACAGACATGAATTTTGCGAAACGCTGTAGTTTGATTCTAAGTTGCTTGGTTATCGTATCCCACGCCGCTTGCATTTCGGGAGGCGTATCAAACAAAATCGACAAGTTAATCGAAGCGAAGGATTACCACGGAGCGATCGAAGTCTACCAAACGGTTGTCGACACAAAACCGGGAACATCCGAAGCCCGTAACGCCCAACTTGAGATGGCCAAGCTTTACATCAAAAAGTTAAATAAACCGGATCGCGGGGCGGAGTTATATAAGGAAATCCTCGCATCCGCGCCGGATAGCCAAGAAGCGGCAAATGCCCACTATGAATTGGGAATGCATTATTTCCGATCCAAGGAGTATGAATCCGCACAAGAACAGTTTGATACAGTTGTGAACAATTTCGCCGGATTGGAACTCAGTAATAAGGCCCAACTCATGCTTGCCAAAAGTTTTGAAGAAGCCAAGGACTATGAGCAGGCAGCAGAGATTTATGACAATTTCGCAAATCGGCATCCTACGAGCAACCGCGCGGCTTTGGCACTTGTCAACAAAGCTCGAATTCAAAAAAATCACCTTCAGAACCAGAACGAAGCCAAGCGCACGTATCAATCAATTGTAAAAAGGTATGGAAACATTGAAGGGATTGAAGATCAACTCAATGAAGCCAAAAAAGAACTGACCGAGATTGGAGCGAGCATCCCCAAACCCGACGATCCCCTTGCAACCCGAATGGGGCGGGCAGTAGAGCGGCAAAACAAACGTCGCGAAATGGACCGCCCGCGTGGAGGCGTTGAGAGAAGCCCCGCAATGGGCACTACTGCCCAAATGCCGGATTCCGGATTCGGCATTAGTGCACAGGAGGTCATGAGAAATTTTGGGGCACAGCGCGTCGGCGTACAAGGAGATCAAGATGGCACCTACTACGATGCGGAACTCATGATTGCAGAATTCCTTTATGGGGATGAATACTATCGTGATGCAGGGGCGGTTCTATTCGACGCCATCCATCGGGCGAAAGCCGACAACGCTAAGATCGATCCTTACTCCTATGTGCGCTTGTCGGTTTGCTATCGCAAATTAGGCATGCACAAACGAGCCCGTGAAATGCTCAAAGAGGCGGTCAAAAGAGATCGGCAGGTTCTTGATGCCGTCATCACTACAGGTCAGAATCACTACAGTGATGCAAAGATCATGGATTCGGAGGATGACAAGCGAGATGCATATGAGCGGGCAATAGCAATCTATAACTCCGTACTGGGTTTCAATCAAAGCAAGGATGCCGGAATCTATTTTCGGCTTGGTCTAGCGTATCAAAAGATGGGAAACCTAGACATGGAACGCCAATCATTTGAGCGTGCCGTCGCTGTCAAACCAGACTTTATGGACGCCCTCCAATGGCTTCCGGATGTTTACAAACGAATGAAGAACCGGTCGCGGGCAACCACGTTTCAGAACATCGTTGTGGGTAAGGGCGATATCTATGTGAACAAGATGGCGATCGCCGATCTCTGTTACGCCTACGAGAATTATGGAAAAGCCAAATCAAACTATTCAGCGGCAATGCGAAATGCCAAGCGCGGCGGCAAAGTTGACATTAATATGGCCTCTGCAGAACGCCTTACACACTTGCCCGGGATTGGCTCTACTTTAGCAAATGCTATTGTTGCCGGCCGACCGTATGAAAGCGTTGACGATTTGCTGCGTGTCGAGGGAATCAATGAGCGAAGGATAGAACCCCTTCGAGGTAGAATAGCAGTGCAAAGAGCCGTAGCTCGGGAAGAACAACGACAGCGGAAAAACCGAATCGTTCATTCTACGATTCGTACTGCGATGGCAGCTCAAAGATTGGGACAGGAAGACCAGGCGAGAGGATTAATGGAGGAATTGGCTGCACAGTATCCTGATCATCCGGTCTTACCCTATGGTCGGGGCGAACTTGCTTTGATTAAGGGTGACGCAGACACAGCCATTGAATCCTTCAAGATATCGATTGCGAAAGCTCCGCACTCCGACCTTGCCCCAGTGGCTTTAGGCGAGTATTACCTATCGCAGGGTTACGATGACGAAGCGATAGCAGTTTGGGAGACTTTTATTGAAGGTAACAGATACAATAAAAACGTCATCCATCGCCTCCAGAAGTTGAAATCCAGAATTGAGAATACAGGTTCAGGGGCGGTAGAATGATTCAGTGAACGGTCTGTCGCTGCGAGTAGGGAATCTATCCCTTTTTGATGAAGAAATTGACGAATATAAACTAGAAGGGGAAAAGGCTATTGACAGACAATCCTGCGGAAATGGTAGAACCCGTTGAGAAGATAGCACGGGAAGCAGGCGGAATCTTGATGGACTATTTCGGCAGGATTGCCCAAGTAGAATATAAGGGCATCGGCGACATTGTGACGGAGGCAGACAAAGCCTCTGAACAGTTCATCAAAACCAACCTTGAGTCACTATTCCCTCACGACTCTACGCTGGGAGAGGAATTTGGGTTCTCGGACTTGCAGTCCGATAATTGTTGGGTTACCGACCCCCTAGACGGAACGGCCAACTATGCGGCAGGGCTACCTATCTTTTCTGTTGCGATAGGTCTGTTACACAAAGGGAGCCCGATTCTCGGTGTTGTTTTTGACCCCACTACCGACCGGATGTTCAGCGCCGCGAAAGCGCAGACCGGGATGCTTAATGGTACTGCCATCCATGTGAACGGGCGAGAAAGATTGGATCCGATTGGGTTATTCGGGTTTTCTTCCGAGGTGATGAAAGCCCTAAATCCCTTCATGCAGAACCTTTCAAAGGGACGATCGCTTGGCTCTGCCGCACTCCACATCTGCGGCGTCGCTACCGGACACTTTGACGGTAGTCTCGATTATTATACGAAACTCTGGGACGTAACTGCTGCGGCAGCCATATTGGAGGCGGCAGGCGGGTGCGTGACGTATCCATCCGGTGAAGCAATTTTTCCCTTGCCGGCATACTCTCCCGCGTATCGCGGTGCTGCCGTACCTTTCTTGGCAACCAACGGGAAACTTCATGAAGAATGTGTTAATGAACTGGCTCAGATACAATCCGTACCGCGATGAGAATCGGTTCTAGTGTCATATCGATCATTGGAGAGCCCGATTTCTCTAGCAACCCAATTCAAATTCCTCGTTCAATTCCTACACGCTTAGAATCGTAATATTCCGTTTTTGACATTTCAACCGAAGGCCGCACATACATGTCTGCGATTGGGAACGTGGCGGCCGTGATGATATTCCCAAGTCGTACGACCCAGACAGTCATAACTGAGGAGACATTTTATGGGAAACGTAAACTTGCTCAATCCGCTCGATGATGGAGGTATATCTGCAAAGTATCTCGCGCCGCGTCTTGATACGCTAAACGGTAAGACGATGGGGTTACTCAGCATTGGTAAAAACGGTAGCGATGTCTTTCTCCAACGCGTTGAAGAACTGGTGTGTGAAGAATTTGATGTCGCAGATGTCGTTCGTTACAACAAGCCAACATTTACTCGACCTGCACCCGAAGAGCTAATAAGCCAGCTAGCCAATCGGTGCGACTTTATCGTCGAAGGGCTTGCTGACTGAGGTTCGTGCATATCGTGCAGTATGCACGATGGAGCAGCTTTGGAAGAGCGCGGCATCCCGTCTGTAGCTATCTGTTCAGACGTTTTTTTCGCGGCTGGCAAGGTTCAAGCAAAAGCACTCGGTTTTAACGCTCTCCAACCAATAACTGTCGGGCACCCAATCCAGAGTCTGACTGCGAACCAAATTCGAAGCCGCGCTGATGGAATTGTTGAAAAAATCACCGCTGCGTTGATGAAATAGCTAAGGCCAACTTGGCAGATTGCATGGGCAATTGAACGAGGAAGAACAAATTAAGTATGACCATCGAAAACAAACCAACACTTTTGGTCACTGGTGCCAGTGGTTTTGTCGGGAGCCGATTATGTAGCGCGGCGGTTGAAAAGGGACATCGTGTTGTCGCATTGTCTCGTACACCGGAAACGGCTGCCGCCTCGTTACCTCATGCGGAGCGGGTGGAAGCTTGGAGCCCAGACTCAGAACTAGTTCCGTCTTCCGTCTTGAATGACATTGGCGCTGTGGTTCACCTAGCTGGAGAAACCATTGGAGCAAGATGGAATCCAGACAAGAAGCAACGAATTCGAGAAAGTCGCGTAAATTCGACAAGTCAGCTTGTAGAATCCCTATCGAAAGTTGAGACGAAACCGGAGGTTTTGGTGTGCGCCTCAGCGATTGGATTTTATGGTGAAGGCGGTCATGAAGAATTCACGGAGGATTCTCGTCCGGGCACTGACTTCCTTGCTGAAGTCTGTCAGGATTGGGAGTTGGCAGCACAAAAGGCGGAAGCTCTAGGAATCCGTGTGGTCCGAGTCCGATTTGGCCATGTCCTTGGAAAAGACGGTGGCCTTCTTAAAACAATGCTTCCATCCTTTCAAATGGGTTTGGGAGGCAGGTTGGGAAGCGGAACGCAGTGGATGTCATGGATTCATATTGATGATGTGGCGGGAATTATCCTTTATGCGATCGATAATCAAAACGTAAACGGCGCACTCAATGCCACGGCGCCAACCCCTATAACAAACATTGAGTTCACAAAGACCCTTGGTCGCGTTATCCGGCGCCCAACCCTTTTTCCTGCGCCTACTTTTGCCTTGAAGTTGCGCTTTGGCGAGTTTACCGATTTTGTGCTAATGAGTCAGCGTGTTCTTCCGGAGAAAACCTTGTCTATGGGCTATAATTTTCGCCATGCAGACCTCGAATCGGCTTTGCGGGCATCTTTGGGTTGAAAATCGTGCTGGCAAAAGTGTAGTGCATTTTGTGATTTCCATATACTATTTTGACAACAGTTTTCCTTTGCACCTAACCCCGTTGGCGGGGATCAAGCGACCGAATAGATCGAGTGACCGAACAGGGACCGCGATAGAGATCCCAGCGCGATAGGATTCCGCTGCCCCGCACTGGACGGACATTGTTGACGATATTAATGCACTGCTAATATATAGAAATTGTATTAGTAACACGACGGAGTTCGACCGCTCCTCGAATGTTAATTATTGGGCACGAGTATGTGCAATCTTGCCGCAGCCTCTCGACCAATCTTGCCGCCAGTCTGAAGTTCAGTCACCATCTCGTAGTCAGCGCGTGCCTGCTCAGTATCTCCCAGTGACTGGTATGCAACGCCTCGGCGATAATAGACAGGTCCCAGAATCGGATGATTTTCCTCCCACATCTGAATTTCGGCAGTTGTCAGTTCAACGACCCTGAGATAGTCTGATTCCGCATTCCGCCGTTGCTCCAATCGCTCGTAGGTTTCACCGCGGCTAAGGTAGGCTTCCGCAAACTCTGGTTCAATCTCTATACCCCTACTGAAATCATCAAGCGCCAGATTGTACTTGCGCAACCGCATAGAGGCCCGTCCCCGCTGATAATATCCGGCCGCGCCACCTTTGCGCTGAATGACTGCCGAATAATCCGCAAACGCACGCCGCTCGTCGTCAATCTGCAGATATGCTTCTGCCCTTTTCCACATGACAAACGCCGCCCATCTTTCCTCAATCGATGCTGTATAATCTGCAATGGCTTGATGATAATCTCCTAACTCTCGATAGGCATCGCCGCGGCTATAGTACGCTTCAGCTTTATATCGCTTTAATTTAAGCACCCGATCATAATCCGCGATTGCCTTACGGAATTCTCCGAGACGGTAGTATGCAAGGCCTCTTCGGATTGCGGCAAGAGCGTGATTCGGATTCTTCTCAATCGCGCGGGTAAAAGCGTCGACTGCGCCTTGATAATCAAGGCTGATTCCTTTTAGTAGGGAGGTCCCCTCGTTGACATATTCCACGACCGCAGGATCCTCCTCTTTGAGGCGCTCCCAACTGACAAAACGTGAGGCAAGCAGTACACAAATAATCAACAAGGGAGCCATAATCCAAATTAGCGCGCGCATCTGTTCTCCTTTTGCATCATATAGTGTGCAAGAGATTCATTGTGAGAATTCGTATGGAAATTGCGTTGATGTGTTATGGGAAAACACATCCGTTCAATCGAAAATGCCCATCGCTTAATGCATGCTAACCTGTCATATGATAATCGATCTATGGGCGATCAGACAATTCGAATCTGATGTCTACGTCCAGCCTACGTGTGCCAAATTCGAAAAGTATCTGCGTATATTTTGGTGAAAATCAACCCTTATCAGGTTGTTATAGTATGAGATGATTTCATTGATTTACGCGAGTGTTGTACCGCTTGTGCAACACTAAGCCCGGCGTCCAATGTGCTCCATTCGACAGCATCTCAACATGCCCATCTCCCAATTACCGGTTTGACTTCTTATCGTGTTTGATGTATTATTGTTTAGTGAAATCCTCTCAGGAATTTAACCGTGACCGTCGCGAATACAGACAATTCTCATGCCGATGATGACGCTGCGACTCAGTTTCGTTTCTGCCCGAAATGCGCAGAGCGGCTCGAGAATCGGTTTATTGAACAACATCGTCGCCAAGCGTGCACGGCATGTGATTTTATCTTCTATCGAGATCCCAAGCCGGTAGCGGGAACATTAGCACTGAAAGACGGGAAGATTCTGCTGATTCAACGCGGAAATGAACCTAAACACGGACTCTGGAGTTTCCCAACCGGTTTCATTGACATCGGGGACACGCCGGAAGAGACTGCAATTCGTGAAGCCAAAGAAGAAGCGGACGTAGAGGTAGAACTAGACCGGCTGTTGGGTGTTTACTCTGATTTGGAGAGGACCGTTGTGTTGATTGTGTATGTCGGAAGAATCGTCTCCGGCGTCCCAAAGGGTAGTGCAGAAGCGCTTGACGCAAATTTGTTTGATTCGCGATCCCTACCAGAACTCGCATTTGACCACGATTATCGGATCTTAGGGGATTTGTTTGACTTGATGAAGAAATGACACACAACAAGGATCTCATTGACTGATCCGCCGGCTGCATGCCGCAAGAATGATTATTGGGCAAAGAATCTCTGTGTAAGGAGACAGTGAATGCCAACAATTCTGGAAAGATATGCGGAAGCGTTTCAGAAGCACGAAAAACTGGCGCGTAAAGCGGGGCAGATTTTCCCCGACGGTGTCACACATGACAGTCGGCACGCTGATCCATTCCCTATCTATATTGATCGGGCCGAAGGATCGAAGAAATGGGGTGTTGACGGGAGAGAATTCATCGATTACTGGGCTGGTCATGGCGCCCTACTGTTAGGTCACGGTCACCCTGCAATCGTCAACGCGGTGAACCGCCAGATGGAACGCGGCACCCACTACGGTGCATGCCATCCGCTTGAAATCGAGTGGGCTGGCTTGGTGAGGGAACTCATTCCGTCTGCCGAGCGTGTACGTTTCGTGAGTTCAGGCACGGAAGCAACGTTGATGGGATTGCGCCTTTCGCGCACATTCACCGGCAAGAACAAGCTGTTAAAATTCGCGGGGCATTTTCATGGTTGGCACGACTTTGTTATTCAGGATGCGTCCCCTCCCTTCGGGAAAGCTGTCCCCGGAATCCCCGCAGAGGTACTAGATACGACTGTGATTTGCCCGCCAAACGACATTGCTGCCGTTGAGAGATGTCTGCAGACTGATTCAGACATTGCTTGTATAATTTTAGAGCCGACAGGCGGTTCATCTGGAACGATTCCAACTAAGGGCGAATTCTTGCGACAACTGCGCGAAGTCACTCATCATTACGGCGTCGTTTTGCTCTTTGACGAGGTGGTTACCGGTTTTCGAGTGGCACCGGGCGGAGCACAAGGTTACTACGGCGTGACACCGGACTTGACGAGTTTAGCCAAAATCGTGGCAGGTGGCTTGCCCGGCGGTGCTCTCGTGGGTAAGAAGGAAATCTTGAACCTGATATCGATCAGAGAGCAGGACGCTTCCGACGAACAAAAGAAAATGCCTCACCCTGGGACTTTCAATGCCAATCCGCTTACTGCATCCGCGGCAATCGCAACGTTGAACATTGCCAAAACAGGCGAACCCCACCGACATGTAAACCGCACGGCTGGCGACATGCGAGACGGATTTAACGATGTCATAGATAGACACGGTCTCGATTGGGCATCCTACGGCGAATTCTCTTGCATCAAGATGCTTGTAGGACACGGGGAAAAGATACATGCCAAAGACTTCAACCCGCATGTATGGGACTATCGCCGATTGAAAACCGCGAGTCAACCGGATCTGTTGGTGAATCTGCGCTGCGGCATGTTACTTAATGGAATTGATTTCCCCAATAACGGTATGACTACGGCGGCTCACTCTGACGAAGATATCCAACAGACAGTCGCTGCGCTTGATAAATCCATCTACTGGATGAAAGACGACGGACTGATGTGAGAAGGAATTACACACAATACAGGAATGATGGTTTTCGACGACAATTTCATTGTGGCATTGCACATTTGTAGGGTGGGATCAAAGACAGATAGCGACTGCGATAGAGCTCCCCTGCCCACCACTTCTGGTAGAAATCGAAGACCGATTAAGATCAAGCAAGCAATTGGCGCGTGACAGAAAAATTCACCAACTTGTTTAAGTCCCAGAGGATCAACCAAGTGAACAGCAAGTGCAATAGAAAGTCTTGATAGAGATCCCCTCCAACCCGTTGTGTGCCTCTCTCGAATGTCACGCACCCCCGAACATGAATGTCAACAATATTTCGCAAGAAAGGCTTAGGCGATGAATATGGATGAAAAACAGGCAAAAGAAGAAGCGCTGTTGTATTGGCGGGAGGCGCTGGAGTATCAAATGCGGGGAGAATTTGCCGACGCAATTGAGCTATACCTGAAATCTATCCAACTCCATCCCACCGCCGAAGCGCACACCTATCTCGGCTGGACGTATTCCATGATGGGACGAATCCATGACGCGATTGATGAGTGCAAAGAAGCCATCGCAATCGACCCCGATTTCGGCAACCCCTACAACGACATCGGCGCATCTCTAATTGAACTTGGGGAACACAACGCGGCAATACCTTGGCTTGAGAAAGCGATTGTTGCCCCCCGCTATGAGGCACGCGCACACCCATTCATGAACCTTGGGCGAGTCTTTGAACATCGATTCGAGTGGTCAAAAGCCATTGCGAGCTATAAGCGGGCGTTAGAGGAAAGCCCCGATTACAAAGTAGCGCTTATAGCAATGAAGAAACTGCAGGCGAAGCTGAACTGAATCCAACTCTAAGATCCCGCCGCCGAAAAATACCTTTACACCACTAAGAGAATACACCATGAACGAAAAAATAACGGGTCGTGCCGATGCCTCCAAATCGCGGGCATTCGCCGACCGTATGCGAGAGCGTAATCCTTCGTTCGAACCGGATGCGTTCCGCCAACTAACCGGCACCGATTTAACCACGTCGAAAATTGGTTACGGCTCCTACCGCGTTGACCACCGATTTGATGAGCATACGGCATCCTTTCACAAAGCGATTCAAGCCGGCTGCAATCTAATTGATACCTCAAGCAATTACACCGACGGTGGCAGTGAAACTTTGATTGGGAATGTCCTGAGCAAGCAGATTGCGGACGGGAAGATTGAGCGAAGCGAGATTATCGTTGTTTCGAAGGTCGGCTATATTCAAGGGCAGAATCTTGATGAAGCCATGCGGCGCGAACGAGAGGGAGAATCCTGGCAAGAGGTTGTCAAGTATATGGACGGTTGTTGGCACTGCATTCACCCCGACTTCCTTGTAGATCAGTGGGAACGTAGTTCAGATCGGCTGCAATTGGATACTATCGACGTTTATCTGTTGCACAACCCGGAATACGTTCTCTCGGATGCCCACAAACGAAATTCTGGCGCAAGTGTCAGCGATATTCGAAACACGTTTTATGACCGTATTTACCGCGCGTTCATGCAGATGGAGAATTTCGTGAGGGAAGGTAAAATCTGTTACTACGGCATATCGTCCAACACCTTCCCCTCTTCAAAGACCGACTTTGAGCACGTTTCTCTTCAGCGCTGTTATGGCGCCGCCTGCGACGCAGCGAGGACCGTACACGGCAATCAAGGCGAAAATCACTTCAAAATTATCCAACTCCCGTACAATCTTTTTGAACACGCCGCACTATCAGAGGTTAATAGCACAATCAATGGACAAGATATGACGGCGCTAGAGGGCGCAAAGACACTTGGAATTGGCGTGTTGGTGAATCGCCCGCTCAATGCAGTACGAGGCAATCAGATGGACCGATTGGCACAGTATCCCTACCATCCTGAACTCGACTATCATAGCGCGATTAGGGAGGAGGTCAATGCGCTTGACGAGACAGAGAATCGGTTGCGATCAACGCTGAAGGATTGGGGAATCTTCTCTCAATTGAGTAAGTCTGCCAACGCGACTCTGTTTTATGACCTTGCCCAAAAATTGCCCGAATTCATGCCCCGAATCCAAAACCGCGACCACTGGGAGCAAATCGCCCAACAATACCTGATTCCCCTGATTCACACCTACCTGGGACAAACAATTGAAGCATGCCCAAATGCCCATCGAGCCGACTGGAAAATTATGCAGCAGGAGTATGTTGGAGCAATCAATAGGCTGCTTTCACTTGTTTCGGGACGTTTTAATCGCACCGCATCAATGCAGATGGGACCTATTTCAAGGGGATTGGATGGATTGCTGGGGAGCGAGGAAAGAAAGTTGACATTATCTCAGAAAGCACTGAACTTTGTTACTTCATCGCCGGGAGTGTCGGTGGTGTTGAACGGGATGAAACGAGATGAATATGTCGCCGATGCCATGAAGTTAATGGACGTTCCGGCTTTTACACAACCAGTCGAGAATCTGATAAAAGCCGTTGAAGAATAAGAGATTTCTTTCATAGCTTATGGGACAGATGAACCGACTCGGCGCTTCCGTTTCATTTGAGTGACCTCATTGACCCTTCAGTTGCTTTTCTCGATTGTTGCGCTTTCCAATGACCCGCAAACCCAAATCACATGCGATTCACATTCACAAAGTAAACCCCACCACCAATTAGCAGGCCGTGGGGCAACTTGCCGCTGCCTTGATGCGTGAGATACACTTCATACTGAAATTTTTCACTTAGATCGCCTTTTTTTCGCACGATTGACTTTCTCGTATCGTATCTGTTTTTCGTGTTTCAGATACAGTGGGAGTGTATCGCCAACCAAACAGAGATGTCGATAATCTCGGTATCTAGCGTTGTGAAGTTGAAGCATTTTGTGAAATTTTTTCGACCACTATATCCGCCAACTCAGGCGCTGTCTTGCATTACTCTCGACAATAGGCTCTGATTGCGTGTACTCCTCTCGCATTTGTCGTACCTTCTCACCGAAACTAGTCGGTTCTTCAAGCCAACTCACCATTCTCCCGGTACAGCCAGCAAGCATCAATAAACCGACGAAACAAAAGAAATTATGCCATTGAGCCATTGTTTCGTCCCTCCTTATTCAATGGAGATAATCCCCGCACTCTCCGAATCATTGACCACATACGACCTGGTTAACAAATTGGGTAACTAGACCAATACGAGTAGAATTCAACTCTGGCGCGCCAGTACCAATATTTTTGCACTAGACCGCCGAGAGTTGAATGGTTTCATATTTATATACGGGAGTTGATTCGAAAAGGTCAAAGTCTATCTGCGGACTGCACAAGGAGAGCAGGGCTTTTGGCGGCGAATCGGCACGATTCTCTTAAATAGATCGGGATTATCTGTGCCATGATTCCTAGTGCCAGATTCGTGGACTTTGTTTGGTGAGCGACGAGGCGGGTTGCTGGGAGGAGGAAAAGATTGAGGAATGATCGGGCAAAGGTCGGGCAGCCAATAGCAGACAGGTTGATGGAGAACTGCCCTTTTGCCAGGCTTCTATGAAGGCGGCCTCAGTTAGCTGCTTCGTGTGCTGCTCCAGCGGATTAGTCAGCGTAACTCGCCCGATTCCTCTCTCCCACGAAGTGATTGCCCACGGGTGTGTGCCGAAGACGAGTGATCGCAACATCACAATCGGTGTCCGGCGTTCCGCTAACAAGTCAAGCAGATTCGCCTCGTCACAGCGAGAGATTAGGAACGGGTATTGCCCTACGCTTCGAGCAACACGCCGCAATTGGGCAAGAGAGTATGCGTCAAACTCTTGCACGCTTCGGAGGGCACGCAGGCGGCGGAAAGAGTTGCTGATGGCATGCATTGATGCCTGCATCCGGATTCGATTTTCTCTCGCGACTACGGGAGGTTTTCCAAGATTCTCGTCGGGTAGACTCAAATGAGAGACAAGTGATCCTATCTCGTGGCTACGACTCGAACGCGAAGCAGTTCGACTGAAGATGACTCTGCCGTAACGGTGAGTAGTAGGTTTACCACGCCTTGGTGTGACAAAGGCTTCGCTTGGGGCGATTTGCTCAATCGCCGGAATGGATTCGGGATTGCCTATACCCATTTCTTGTGGGGCGATCAACAGAGAACGTAAATCCGAAATGGTGGAGACTTGAGGCGGTAAAACGACTTCTAATGTTCGATGTTCAAGTGTTGGCGTCTCCGTGCGCGCATCTCTTCTTGCCGAAGGTAGGTTCAGGCGGCTTTGAGTTTCACGAGAAATATTCTCGCCAACTGGTAAGGGGCGGCGAACATCCGCCGAACTCGCGACCGTGAGGACTTATGTCGCCTGTGATGCAATTGAGTCGTTTTCGCTGGTTCCACCGATTGAATCGTAGATTAAGCCACCGCAATAATCAAATGAACCACCAATGAGATGGTTCCTGAAGTTAATGTAACCCCGGATGTAGAATCTCTCGATTCCCTCGCGGGCAATCGCCAGCTACGCCGCCAAAATGCGAAACCATTTATATAATCGGATTTTCTGCGCGGCGTTACTTTGGTATCTCTGAGGTGATTACACGCGGTCCGCTCGCGGTAATCAGTACATTATCCTCTATCCGCACCCCTCCAACCGACCTCCAAGCGTCAAGCGACTCCCAATCTACGCTGTCCCGGAAACGCTCTCGCTTCGCCGGATCATCAAGGATTGCAGGAACAAAGTAGATTCCAGGCTCCACTGTCATCAGGAAGTTTTCCTCCAGTGGGAAATTTATCCTCACGCGCACACCGCAGCACGGCTGAACTTCGTCGCGTCCTGGCGCGTGTCCGCCAACATCGCGCACACCAAGTCCCGTCATATGACCGATGCCGTGCGGAAAAAACAGGGCAATCGCGCCCGAATCGAGAAGACCTTCCACTTCCCCTTTGAGAATCCCTATATCTCGCAATCCACCCGCAAGGACGGCTGCCGACGCGCGGTGTACATCATGCCACTCCGTACCAACGCGGCATTTTGAAATGCCCTCCGATTCTGCGGCAAGTACTAAGTCATAGATGTCTTGCTGCCGCGGCGTGAACCTATCCTCCGCGGGATAAGTGCGTGTCACATCCGCTGTGTAACCCGATATCGCGCCTCCGGCGTCGATAAGCACTAAATCGTCGGTGTTCACAATCCGGTCGCCGGGTTCAAAGTGGAGCACCGCCGCATGAGAACCGACTCCCACAATTGTACCGTACCCTACGGTATCCGCTCCTTGCCGAAACATCTCCGCTTCCAGTTCAATCTGGATTTGACGCTCGTTTATGCCGGGTTGAATGACCTCCCGTGCTTTGGCATGTCCCGCCGCCGTGGCTTTGACGGCACGTTTGAGAACTTCTATTTCGGCAGAATCCTTTCGCCGTCGGACTGTGTCAAGTCGCCCTCGCATTTCCACAGTGAGTCCCTCTTCACCCTTGACACCTTGCACCGGTGAGCCTAGCACTGCTATTTCGGGACCGGCGTAACGTTTCAACCACTCTGATAGCCCGGCGACATCCTCTCCTTCCGGTGCTTCCGGGTTTCCCTCCCATAATCGTTCCGATGGAGTCACCGGGCGCACAAAGTGGGTCCAGCCCTCCTGTTGATTATATGCAAGAACTCCGCCGGATCGCCGTGAACCGGTCAACCAGTAGTATTCAGGATGCGCTGTAAAGGGATAGGTTTGGTCAAGCCCCCCGGGTATGGAAATAGGCTCTCCCGCACCAATTAGTACAGGCGGTGCCTCCCTTCCGAAGGCTTTGGCGGCGCGTAGTCGTCTTTCTTCCAGAATGCCTTTTTCGAATAGTGCCATCTCCTACCTCTACACTTGGTGGGTCTTAATTTGCTCACACATCAAGAAGGTTGGCTAATTCCCACTACTCACCCCAGCAAACCGTTAAACAGCAACTTGAACGTTCCGTGGGTAGTCGCTCGGAATTGAACGCGAAACCCGTACAGTATCACGCATCCCTCGCCGTATTTCACCGATACCACGGCGGCTCGATTGGAAAGATGCTCCTCGCCAACAAGCCAGCCACTTTGCAGAATATCGCGTTCCGGATAGGACACGACCACATGATACCGGTCGTTGAAATGGGAGCCGTCAATGGAAAACACCGGACTGTCCCAAAATAGAGCCAACGCGCTGGAGGACATACCGTAACCGATCGGATGGGACGGGTCAATCTCAACACGCAGTGTGGAGCCCGGACAGAAGAACTCCTTGGCCGATCTTTCTCTCACGGCGTTCTGCATCTGCAAGCCCAGTTTCTCAATGGCAAACTCGCACGCGCGGTTGATTGTTATCAGTGTACCACCGTTCTCAACGAAAGCCTTGATGTTCTCTACACCGATGTCGCCAATTCCACTCCTGTACTTCTTTGGCGTGGGGATGTTTCGGAGCCGCTTCTCAATCTCTTCGTCTCCACCAACAATCATTTCCGTTGAATCGTCAGGAAATAGAATGACATCGTAAGTCTCGTTAAGACCCCCTGCTACAATTTCGTCATCCCTCAAAGTTTCATACGAAAAACCGAACTGCTCCAGTGTCAGGCGCGTCCAGCCTTCGTCCATGTTGCCTCCCCAATAGCGGTTGTACATTCCGATGCGCCGGGCTTTGATCAAACCCATTTCGCTGTTTAGCGATCGGTTCAGACCGTAGAACGACACTCCCGAGGCGCGTGCCAATGTGTTCAAATCCTGTTCCCCTATGTCCTTAATCAGGAAACTGCCGAGGGGCAAAAGTTGGCTGCCTGCCTCGATCTCCGTTGTCAACCGATAAATGTCCGCACCATTTTCAAGAAGTTCATTTACAACACGGTAGGCATCGTTGAGACGCGCATCAATTACATAACCGTGTTTTCCAGTGCCAATGACCTCCCCGTCAGATGCTTCCGGCTCGGTTACCTTGGAAAACGCGCGCCTCTTCGACGCAAGCACACTGCCATCCACCGGCACCGGTTCGGCGGTTACCCCCATCATTTCCGCCATCGTGTCTGTTACGGTATCATACGGTCGATTCGGTGTGCCATCCTGAAAGCGCGTCCATGCGTCGTCCGGGAAGAAAGTACGTTCTAGCAATGACTTAATTACACCGCGTTTCGGTTGGTTGATTGGGAGAAAGAATGTGCCTGCCGGATAAATTTTATCACCCAATTTCACTTGATGGCGCATTTTATTAATCTCAATGCCTTGAAGCAGCAGCTTGTTGATTAGCGTATTAACTGTTAGCGGGTCATGCTGGCCGGGTTTAATCAAGTACCCAGCGGGAAGTTCCTTTTCACCCCGCTCGGTTTGTCGTAGTGCTTTCTGCACCGCGTTCTTCAATACTGTTTCTCGGTATTGCGCTGCCAGATGTAAAACTGCCTTTGATGCAACAAGTTGTTGTTCAATCATATCGCGAAGCCGCCACCAACCACCGTGCCAAGGGTTGGGAAAGTTCGTCTGAGCTTTGTAGTGGGGCATTCCGCGGAGCGTACTCCCATCGCCTGAAAGTTGGTGAGGATGGATATAGATTGGTGTTGCCAGTTTAGCCTGCGCCGTTTCCGTGAGCATGCTGGCAACATTGTGATAGTTGCCCATCCAATGAAATCCAAGATGTGCCCAGCCGCCGAAAAGCGCGCCGTTGACCACCCCTTGAACACCCGCTTCTTCAAGCTTGTATGCCATGTGACTCCCGTACCATCCGAGTTCGCGCCATACGAGTGGATCCGCGTGCGGGTGGATGGGCTCGCAATATGGAGCGACAAATAACCGTGCGCCATAAGCGCCCATTTCATGATGGTCTTGGAACACGTGCGGTTTCCACTCTTGAAACATGATACGCGCCATGTATTGCGACTCGACCAGATTGAGCATGAACGCGTCTCGGTTATTATCGTGCCCGCAATATTTGTGATATAACCACGGCAACGGCGTTCCTTCGTACTCCGTTCCAACATATTCGTTGTACCAGTCAGTGACCATAATCTGGCCATCGGGGTTAAAGCAGGGGACCATTAGAAAAATCGTATTTTCTAAGATCTCTCTTGTTTCCCTGTCCGTACCGCAGACCAAGTTGTAAGCTAACTCTGCCGACATCTGAGTCGCCGCAATCTCGCTTGCGTGTAAACTCATGCTCTGGCACACCACGACGCGACCGTTTTTGATTAGACGATTAATTTTATCTTGAGACAATCCCCTCGGATCGGCAATCTGTGCATTGATTATCTTCAGTTCATCCCGACGCGCAAGATTGTTGGCAGACGAAATAATTGCCAGTAAGAATGGGTTCCCTTCCGTCGTTTTGCCCATATCGACCACTTGGACATTCTCACTTTGATTATCCAATAGATTGAAGTAATCGACAATCTTGTCCCAGCGGACAATCTTACGGTCGCTCCCGAGACGGAATCCGAAAAACGATTCCGGCGTCGGAATGGTGCTGGACATAGCGAGGCTCCTTGTTTCTTAATATGTTGATTGAGTGCGAATTATCGTGAGATTCCGGTCACTATCCACGGACTTAAACTATTCCACAGTTTACCGCTAGGCACGTCTCGTTTACGTCCTGACAATCCTGCTTGATTCTATTCGATGGCAGAAGGATGCTTACGAAGTTGGCACAGTAGCGACAGTTGTGGTGAAAATTCTTGGCGATCAGTCTCTTGAAATGATGGATAGTCCTGCAATGTGAGCTATATTTTCCCGGGGAAACCGGAAGATTCCACGGACGGCGTGAGGGCAATTGACAGTCGAAGCTAAGAATTGGGCAGATTAATCGGTTCCCCGAGGTTTGCCAAGACATCAAGAAAACTTGGGAAGGTTTTGCTGACACATTCTGGATTCTTGATTCGTATTCCCGGTACTTTCAGGCCAATTAAGGAAAAACTCATTGCCACTCGATGGTCATCGTAGGTATCAATCTTGGCAGGCTTGATTTTCGATGGATAAATCTCGACCCCGTCTTGATGCTCAACTACCTCCACACCGAGTTTCCGCAACTCCGTGACCATAGCATGAATTCGGTCTGTTTCCTGCCACCGAGTCTGTTCAATGTTGCGAATAACCACACGCTCCTCTGCGAACGGGGCAATGGCAGCGAGAGTAAGGGCTGTGTCGGAAATTGCGTTCATGTCCACGTCGATCCCCTTGAGTTGTGTGGGGCCCATGACTTCAATTCCACTAGAATGCCGATTTACATGGCATCCCATCCGTTCAAGCACATCAACGAATCGAATATCCCCTTGGGTAGAATCCGAAGTCAAATCCTTTACGCGCACACGACCGCCTGTTAAAGCAGCAGCGGCAAAAAAGTAGGATGCGCTGGACGCATCCGGTTCAATGGCATACTCGCGCGGCTCATATTTCTGTCCGGCAGGGATATGAAAGTAGCGGTAGTTCTTGTTGATTACCTGCACACCGAATGCATTCATAACCGACATCGTTATGTCGATGTACGGTTTCTTCAGCTTATCTACAATTTCAATTTCTAAACCATCGACCGCATACGGCGCGACTAGCATGAGCGAAGTCAAGAATTGACTGCTTTTACTCGCGTTCAAACGTGTACGTCCGCCTTGAAGTCCGTTTGCACATACGACTACAGGCAGAAAATCGTTATCGAATTGCGAACGTGCGTCCACGCTAATCTGTCTCAAACTATTCAGCAAATCGGAGATTGGGCGACTGCGGCGCATAGGTTCATCGCCATCAATGATGAATTCACCCTTCCCGAGTCCAACATAACTGACCAACGATCTCGTAGTAGTCCCGGAATTTCCGACATAGAGGTTCGCGTGATTCACGGAAATTTTGCCGCCGTTGCCGATGACTTCAAACGAGCACCGTTCTTCATTAGCGGCAATAGCGACGCCTAGCTGTCGTAGCGCCTCATACATATAGCGGGTGTCATCGCTGAACAAGGCACCAGTCAGCCTTGAATGTCCTTTGGCAAGCGAAGCAATGAGTAACGCGCGATTTGTATAACTCTTTGACCCTGGAACAGTTACAATTGCATCGACTGGGTTCTGAATCGGTTCAATTTCAATCATTGATATTGTGAATCCGGAATGAGATTTGATAACTTGGTTGCCGGTTCTCTTCTGCCGCTACAGATAGCTTTCCGCATCAGCTTGGGAGGAAATTTTAGTTTAGCAGAATCAAATATGCGTGTCAATAGGTAGTTTCCCGTTGTCCCGCCGGTTTTCAGGCAAGAAAAAGCCCTATGCTCCGTGCATAGGGCTGTAATCGCGGGCATTCTCCGAGAATGAAAAAGTTGGCAACTCGGTTCAGAAGTGCGCACGTAAAACGAGTTGACTTTCAACGCCATCAGGTAAGACTGTTGTCCGTAAATCCAAATCCATTGGTTTGAACGACATTAAACGAGAATCCGTCCTCTTGTTTTGTTGCTTGGCAACAATCCGGGCTTCGATCGCGCTAATTGCATGATTCAAGATGACGCCACCTAATAGTGTTCGCGCAAACTCAAATTTGTCGTTAGCTTCGTATCTCAAACGCAAAGCGTCTTCACGGTTGGGTGAGTCGTCGTCCCCCTTCCGGCCTTCGTCCTTAAACGCTCTGCGGTCGTCCCAATACCATTTGCCTGTTCGATCAAGGGGTTCTCCGTTATTTTCAGTGTATACATTATGCCAGTTATCAAAGAGTGTTGCGTGTTCGAAATCCTCAATCGGATCCCACGTTTCAAACGTACCCGGACCGTCAAATGCAACATGTTCTCTGACCAAATCTCGGTATTCATCACGTGAGTTTTCGGCGTCGCTGCGTGTGATAAAATAACCCACTAAAAGCGCAATGTCGGCGGCAAGATATAGATAGCCCCGCTTCGCGCCAACATATAACTGGCCCGATCCCGGTACAACCAGCGAAGACAGAAACGCGCGATTAGGTGATTTCATCGATTCCCTCGGACGTAAGCCTTCCAATTGCGTCCCCATTGTCCTATTGCCAATCATAGAATCCATGAGAAAAGCAGTGAGTTCGGAATTAGGAGCCTGCGACTCGTGGCTTGATGCAATACACGAGAACACACACGAGAACAACATGCAACTTACCAGTAGGGTTGGCGTTTTCTGTCCCAATTCCATCTCCATTCGATTCATTCTGTATCTTAAAGACCTAAAACTGCGGTGTAGTGCAGGACGTTATATCCCACTATTTGACCTAGAACCGAAGCATTAGCTCAAAAACATTTAATCGTTTCCCTTCGGGACCTCTCGGTACCTCCACAGCGTAGTCAAACTGGTAGTCAAGCAGTCTTACTCCCAGACCATACGTTAGGTGGTCCGTAAAATTCAGCAACTCTATCCCCGGTTCCGTTTTGTAACCAACGCGCAACGCAAGGAGATTGCCAAGCCAATACTCGGCACCGATACTCTTCCGTAAATGCCTCCATTCAAAAGCACGAATGCCAACGCCCCGATCTGACAGCACGTCGCTGCGCGTTTGGTCGGGATGTTCAGCCAAGTGCCTTTCTATCTCCACTTCATCTTCGATCAATTTGTGGATAGATGCCGTGAAATCTCCAATGAGGCTAATTCGATGGTTCATTTCTTCGTAGAGTACTACAGCCGTCCCCATCTTGAACTTGCGGGGAAGTGGATCGCTCTGATTCTCATCAATGAAGTGCAGACGGGTGCCCCAATTCTGTAGGGCAGCGCCAATCTTGACGGGCAACAATGCATTCGACAAATCGTACTGCACTCCGAAATCAACAGCGTAAGCGCCCCCGCTCTCCTGTCCTAATTTCAGTCTGATAATCTTGCCGTTCATTCCAGCAGACAACCGCTCTGTTAGTTGGTCCGCGTATGAAAACGTCAATACCCAATTCGTCCCGAGGTTTTCCTCTCTAATCGGATTGGGTGAATCTGTTGTAACCAAGATAGTTCCTTGCCCTTCAAGTTGAAGCGTCGCTCCGAGGATGCCGGCATCGCCAATCGGCATAGCTCCGGCAAAGAATGCATAGTACAATCCTTCGCCAGCCTCGCCGAAAATGTCTCCTTGATTCTTGTACGAAATAGCCACCTGTTTCTCTTGAATAATTCCCAATCCGCTGGGATTCCATAGAGCGCTAGTCACATCGCCATCAACAGCAGTGAAGGCATCGCCCAATGCTGTCGCACGCGTCCCGCCCCCGAGATCGAGGATTTGCGATCCTTGGGTGCCGGGACCTGCCAATCCCGTTAGTGGAGACGAAATTATCGCCAGAACCACAATAATGTTAATCGCCGCCATTTGGTTTACTCGCTGCATTAATTAATCTCCTAGCACAAGTTCGTTGAAGTGAACCGTTTCCGCTACTCGTTAGAAAACGGGAGAGGTGCTGAACGGGTTTACAAACCGATGAGGTCGCGCTATACTACAGAGGCTTATTTCAACTGATTTTCTCGCCGCCGCCAATATCTTCTGGAATAAATTGTATGCGCTTCAAAATGCTGAAGGAATTGGATTTTGAAATGATAGCCTACACCGGAAAAAACTGCAATGGAAAAGGGCATCAATAGATCACGCCTTGACATATAAGATTGCCTCTCGTGTAGTATGGAGCAAACCTTGCGAGCAACCGCTCAGCCAGCATGCTTGGAATCGCTGCATTCGAGGGTAGTGTAAAGGGAAGGGCTGAAGGACGAAAACGGTTGGGAGTGATGCATTCATTTTCCGCCCGTACTGTCTTCCATCCTGCCAATCCCATTTGTCCTAGGCACTTCAGAAGAGAAACGTTAATCCCGATTCCCGCTTATAAACAATCACAAGGCATGAAGAAGAAAATAGCCGTGGGGTGTTTCCTCTTTCTTTGGATTTTCGGTCTATGCCATCCTGCTGCCCCAACCCTCAGAGAGATTGAAGCGATTGCGACCGATTCCCCACCCGAAATTGATGGTGCGCTCACCGACCTATGTTGGAAAAAAGCGGCGCGGGCGGGACGCTTCGTTCAGTACGACCCACTACCGGGCGAACCGGCGACTCAACCAACCAAAGTCTACCTTGCCTATGATCAGAATCGACTTTATGTCGGTTTTGAATGCTTCAAAGACGATATGAACAAACTCGCCGCAAAGTCAACACGACGCGATTCCCGGTTTTTTTCCGATGATTATGTCGAAGTTCTCATCGATACATACCTCGACAAACGAAACTGTTATGCCTTCGCATTGAATCCACTCGGGACACAAAGAGATCGCCGTATTATCAATGAAGGCTCAAACGTGAGACGCGGTGGGTCCGACTTGGGTTCTGCGTTACCTTGGGACTGCGATTGGGATGGTCGCGCCGCAATCTATAAGGACAGGTGGACCGCCGAATTTTCTATCCCGTTTGCCGAACTCCGTTTTCCGAAATCTCGGAATGCTGCGGTGGTTTGGGGGGTCAATTTTTGGCGTCATGACGAATCGCGTGAAGAAAATCAATCTTGGGTAGACCTTGAAAGCCGCCAATACGCCGTGTCGCGTTTTGGTCATCTGACGAATCTGCCCGTGGATACGCTTGTAACCAAACGACTGCTGGAGATTAAACCGTATGGTGTTGCCAAACCGCAGCAACTGAACGCCCAAAGCCCGGAGATAAAAGCCGATACGGGAATTGATGTACGTTATCCGTTCTCGAACATGTCGGTAGATTTCACGATAAACCCGGACTTCGCGCAAATTGAGGCGGATCCGGATCGCGTTAATTTGACGGATATTCCGTTGCGTTTCCCGGAAAAGCGTCCCTTCTTTTTGGAAGGGAATGAAATTTTTCAGATGCCTGTCGAACTGTTCTACAGTCGGCGTGTTGGAGATTTGTCAGGCGGCGCCAAGATGGCTGGAAAACTTGGCGGGTACAACATCGCTGTCCTTAGTGCACAAGCAGGCCCCGAGGATCCGGACGAAGAGATTGAAGAGGGGCATCTACCATTGGATGAGTATAACTATTCCGTCTTCCGCCTACAGCGAGAGTTGGGCAGGACATCGTCAGTCGGAATTTTGGGAGTGAACAAGCAGCGCGGGGTGTTGTACGATCGGGCATCCGGAGCCGACGCTCGATTCGCGCTGCCGGCAAACATAGACCTTAATCTAGAATATGCGAGAGAATGGAAATCCGGCGTAATGAGTGACGATTTGGTGTTTGCCCAGCTTACCCGTCGAACGAATCGCCTCTCTTTTGATATACGCTACATCGATATCGGCAGATATTTTGACTTGGAAACCGGCTTTATCCCACGCACCAATCGTCGCGGTTTTTTGCTTTCCACGCAGTATACCAAGCACTACACGGGATTAATGAAACGCTTTCGCGGCCGCGCCAGATATGAACGCCTGGAGAATCATGCCGGGTATCGAACCAATGAAAACCGGGATGTCAATGGATCAATCCAAATCCAAGACTTTTTTCTTTGGCTTGGCCCCCAATGGTATTTTCATGTGACTGAAGACCATATTCCCTATACGGATAGACTCCTTAGGTTCTACCTTGGCTGGTCACCACCCAAGTGGATATCAATTCGTAATTTCGGCTCAGTGGGAATTCGAGATGATAAGAATATCCAATTCATAAGACCGGAGATTACGTTGCGTCCTACCTCGAAACTCAGCTTTGAAATCACATTGCAGCGGCTGATTGAAGATCGGGAACTTACAGAATGGACACGGCGTTTAATGATCAACTATCAATTCGCGCAACGCATGTACGCTAGGACGACCTCGGAATTCACCATAGAAAACGAACGACGAATCTTTCTCCTATTTGCATACGAATACCGCCCTGAAAGCACATTCTTTATAGTCTATAACGACAATCGGGACGAAGCGGGAGATACCGATCGAATCCTATTTGTGAAAATTGCACATCTGTTTAAGATTGGGGCGTGGTAGAGCCTATTTTGGCGGTCGACGTGATGGGCAGTTTATTCTTGGACGAATCCATTTGTCTAACCTGTAGGTTGGATTGAATGTAATGAAACCCAACTTCAAGTGCGAGTCTAACCAGATTGGCAAATTCGGCGAGGTTTTACCTAGGGTGTGTTGACATTTATGTATGGCGTGTCCATAATTCGCCGATGCGTGCCAATCGTAGGTGCGCGGATTAAGCAAGTGAACGGATCAACCGACTCATTAAGGAGGGCGAGGGAATCTCTATCTATCAACTAAGATCAGGCGACTGAATAAGGATCGACCGACCGAACAGAGGGGCCATAGCAAATCCCACTCTGAGTTCGATAGAAATCTCTTTCCAACCGCACCCAGCCTCCGCCCCTACGAGATATATACTGTCGTGCAAGGCGGAAAGTTAAGCAAAATGATGGACAAGCTTATCGCACACGTCTTGCGATGTGTCAACAGAAAATTCAAAAAAACCACGCTTTTTTCACGTTGACACTCCTCCTTCGCGTTGGTTAGAATTTCCCGACCGATAAGACTCTCAGCGTCATCGGCAGTCAAACTAAAACCTCCCGGTTCTATGGTCTGGGTGTGCGGCTTCTTTGCGCGAATCTCAAATTGCGCGGACGAATTCATGAAACATCATCGAAATACTATTCTTGCCGTGCTCTCCGGCATTCTGCTCGTTTTGAGCCACCCCAGCTTTAACCTTTTCCCGCTCGCATGGGTAGGGCTAGTACCACTTCTGATAGCGGTAAGGTCAGTCCCAAACGCAAAATCCGCAATCCGCATTGGTTATATTTCGGGATTGACGTTCTTCGCTGGTCTCCTCTACTGGATTGTCCTGCTCTATCCGTTTGCAAACATCTTTGTCACCGTGTTGGGCTATGCTGCCTTGGTCGCCTACGCCGCCCTTTACTTTGCCGTCTTTTCTCTATTGGTGTATCAGTTGCCGCACAAATCGGGGATATCCTTCATTTTTCCCACGGCTCTGTTTTGGACGGGGTTGGAGTGGATTAGGAGTTGGTTACTGACGGGCTTTCCTTGGGGCAGCATGGGATACTCGCAGTGGAACAACCACGCCGGAATTCAAATTGCCTCAATTACCGGAGTCTACGGCGTCAGCTTCGTTGTCCTACTCTTCAACGCGGCAATCGCGCACCTCATCATCTCGTCTTCTAACTTGCGAAGAGCAATCAAGGGTGCGGTATTCCCGCTCGCCATTGTGGCACTTTCGTTCGTTTACGGCGGGTTCTGTTTGTCCGGTTCCGTAGACACGTCAGGCAGCGTTAAACTCGGTCTTGTCCCCGGCAATGTATCGCAAGCCGAGAAGTGGAAATCGGAACACGCCCCCAAAATTTTCAAGCGATATCTTGGTTTAACCGAAAAGGCGAATGCCGCTAACCCTGACCTGATTGTCTGGCCCGAAACCTCAATTCACCCCCAAATACTATCCGGACGGGCGGAAACGTACAGACAGCGGCTGTACCGGATGCTCCAGGAGCATCAAATCCATCTCCTCGCTGGTGCACCCGTCCGCGAAGCTGATAGGAAGTTCTACAACAGTGTTTTTCTCCTCTCCCCGGCAGGCGAGAAACTTGGTAGCTATTCCAAGATGCACCTTGTGCCATTCGGAGAATATGTGCCGTTTTCCAGCGCTCTACCTAACTTCATTCAATTCGAGACATTCGCACACGGGAAGTCAATTAACCTTCTGCCGCTTGGCGATTTTAAGGATTCCAAAATGGGTATAGCCATCTGCTTTGAATCAGTGTTCCCCAATCTCTTTCGGAAGTTTGTGGCGAAGGGCGCGGAAATCATGGGAATCCTGACGAACGATTCTTGGTTTGTGGGCACAACAGCGCCAGCCCAACACCTATCCGCCGCGCCGTTCCGCGCCGTCGAAAACCGCATCTCCGTCTTCCGTTGCGCGAACGGAGGCATCTCCTGCATCATCGATCCGTTCGGGAGGATAGCCAGCGAAACCGTCACTCCGACCCAACCCGATGGTGTTCTGGTGGAAGACGTACCAATGCGAAACCATCAGAGCGCCGGAATGACTCTATACACGCGCTACGGCGACTGGTTCCCAATTCTCTGTTTGTTGGCAAGCCTGATTCTAATTGGTCATCGAAACCGGACCTGGATTCACTCCAAACTCAAAAGTGTACTGCCATCGGCAAACTAGACCATTCTCTTAACCGCGATTGGGATACAATTCGACTCAGATTGAATGGAGACTCCGATGGCTAATGGGGGAACTTTATTTTGAAGTAGATCTTTCGACAGACCGACGACGGGCCGAATCGCCGTGAAAGTTATGAATCATTACGTCGATGAAGTGGTGAGAAAAAACAGATTGTGAAGGTATTCAATCAATTCCGATATGAGAGGCGGGCGAATTGGGGCGGGGTGGGAGCGTGGAAATCCACGCTCCCATTGTCTTACCTCGCAGAGATTAAGTTAGGTCAAAGCGATCTAAATTCATGACCTTGTTCCACGCCGCCACGAAGTCACTCACAAGTGACTCTCCGGCGTCTTCACATGCGTAGACTTCCGCAATCGCTCGGAGCTGTGAATTTGAGCCGAATACAAGGTCGACGCGGCTGCCACTCCACTTGAGATCCCCAGTCGAGCTATCGCGTTCCTCGAACACATCCGCGGCCGTTGAGGACGCCACCCACTCGGTGTCCATGTCGAGCAGGTTCACGAAGAAATCGGGAGTCAATGTCTCGGGCCGTTCCGTGAAGACGCCGAGTTCGGACGGACCGGCGTTCGCGTTCAGGACGCGCAATCCTCCGACAAGAACCGTCATCTCCGGAGCGGTCAGCGTCAGCTTTTGCGCTCGGTCCACCAGCAGCTCTTCGGCTGGTTCCTCGTGTCCGTTTCCAAGATAGTTGCGAAATCCGTCCGCTGTCGGTTCAAGCACCGCAAACGACTCCACGTCGGTTTGCTCTTGCACCGCGTCCGTGCGCCCCGGAGCGAAGGGAACCTGCACGTCGGTACCGGCGTTCTTCGCCGCCGCCTCGACCGCTGCGCACCCGCCCAGAACAATCAGGTCGGCGAGCGAAACCCGCTTCCCGTCGGACTGGGATCCGTTGAATTCATCTTGAATCTCTTCTAACGTCTGGAGAACCTTCGCCAGTTCGGGCGGATTGTTGACTGCCCAATCCTTTTGCGGAGAGAGTCGAATTCGCGCTCCGTTAGCGCCGCCACGCTTGTCGGTGCCGCGGAATGTCGCCGCGGACGCCCATGCGGTCGAAACCAGTTGGGAAACGGACAATCCCGAATCAAGACACTTGCCCTTCAAGGCGGCGATGTCTTGGTCATCAATCAATTCATGATCGACATCGGGAACGGGGTCCTGCCACAACTGCGATTCCGCGGGAACCAACGCACCGAGACACCGTGTGCGAGGTCCCATGTCGCGGTGGGTCAACTTGTACCACGCCCGGGCAAACGCGTCCGCGAACTCTTCCGGGTTTTCGTGGAAGCGCTTTGAAATCGCTCCATAGACTGGATCCACCTTCAGGGACAGGTCCGTCGTGAGCATCATGGGAGCGTGCCTCTTTGCGGAATCGTGGGCGTCCGGCACGGTATCCTGTGCAGATTCATCTTTAGGGGTCCATTGCCATGCACCACCAGGGCCCTTTATTAGTTCCCACTCGTAATTGAACAGGTTGTCGAAGAAGCCGTTGTCCCATTTGGTCGGTGCGTTAGTCCAGGCGCCCTCCAGCCCGCTCGTGATGGTGTCGCCGGCCGCGCCGCTGCCAAAGCTGTTTTTCCAACCAAGCCCTTGCTCCTCAAGGGATGCCCCCTCCGGTTCGGGACCGACGTACTCGTCCGCATCGGCGGCGCCATGGGTTTTTCCGAACGTGTGTCCGCCGGCGATGAGCGCAACCGTCTCCTCATCGTCCATCGCCATGCGGCGGAATGTCTCTTTGATGTCTATAGCTGCCGCGACGGGATCCGGGTTACCGTTCGGCCCCTGTGGATTCACATAGATTAAGCCCATCTGAACGGCCCCGAGAGGATTCTCGAGATCCCTTTCGCCAGAGTAGCGCTCGTCCCCCAACCACGTGGTCTCCGATCCCCAATAGATGTCCTCTTCAGGCTCCCAGACATCCTCTCGTCCTCCGGCGAACCCAAAGGTTTTGAGACCCATCGACTCCAAGGCACAGTTTCCGGTGAAAATCATCAGATCCGCCCACGAGAGACTCTTGCCGTACTTCTGCTTAACTGGCCAGAGCAACCGGCGCGCCTTGTCGAGGCTCGCGTTGTCGGGCCAACTGTTGAGGGGCGCAAAGCGCATTGTTCCGGAGGCTGCGCCGCCGCGTCCGTCACCGATGCGGTACGTACCTGCACTGTGCCACGCCATCCGAATGAAGAGAGGCCCATAGTGCCCATAGTCGGCGGGCCACCACTCCTGCGATGTCGTCATCACCTTTTCGACATCCTGTGCCAGCGCATCCAAGTCAACTGTCTTGAACGCCTCGGCATAGTTGAAATCCTCCCCCATGGGGTTCGATTGAGGTGGGTTCTGGTGGAGTATCTTCAGGTTTAATTGATTTGGCCACCAGTGTTGGTTGGCTACGATTCCCCTCGGTATAGAGTTGCCCATCATTGGGCACTTACTTTCGCTGCTCATATCGCCTCCAATTGCGTTCCGTATTTTTTCTAACGGTTGGATTTTTTCACCATTTGTCCAAAGCTAGGGTCACGGTGAAAGGTTAAGGTTGTTTGATAAAATAATTGGTAACTACAATCTCGGTCTTCGTTCACACGATCATTCAGGTTAAAATTTCAGGTAAAAAATATAGTGTAAAATGATCTAGTTTTCAAGGAAAAACTCTGCCACACTTAACTGCTCTGCACGCTCTTTTGGCATGAATTTCCAATTCTTGTGAACCCGAAAACGGGTTTCTCGATGCAGATGTGGTGCAGTCTTCATGTTCTCACAAAACCTAATTATTGTCAAGTGTAAGTTCGGTTCGTCAAGGCTAATTGTGCTAAAATTCATATCGTCGAAAGAGTCAACTCTCGGAATCGAAAATCCGAGTTCACGCGGTCCGAGCAATTGTGCTGGAATCTACTTGAACTGGTCTGATTGGTTAGATTGCCCAACCAAAACCCTCTGCAATTCAGTCAAATTAACAAAAGTATTTTTGTCGCGCAGAGATTCCCCATGGAGCATCAAGTGAAAGATGGAACACTATAGGGAGCTGAGGTGTCATGGAAGGTATTTTCCCACAGCCGTTTCACTAGCCACTGCACACTGGCCTCTGCCTTTAGATTGACAACTTTACATAGCTCAAGTATAATCTGGGCGAAATGAGGACGCAACGCCAAAGAAGAATTGGACCTCTAAAATTTGGAGGCCCAAGAGCGGTCACGAATCGCTGACTCGTTACGCTTTCACCCATTTTGTTCTCATCCATAACACCCGATTCCATGCCGTCAATGGAATGCTCAACGTTTAGGGGACATGACAACGCCAATTAGACCTCATGAATCCGCGAAATCCTTAAAGCGTTTTTTCGCGATTCAGACAAATACGAAAGGAAACAACTATGATTGCAGATTTTAAACACGATGTTGATGCCATGAACACTCGACTCGCCGAACTCCGGAGGTATCTTTGACTTAGAAAACAAAGAAAAAGAACTGGGGGAACTCGAAGTAGAGTTTTCAAAGCCAGATTTTTGGAATAGTCCGCAACAAGCTCAGAAAACCAGCCAGCGGATGGCGCAACTCCGCAATGAGGTGACACAATACCACGAAATAGAGTCGGAATTACAGAACCTTCAGGTGTTAGTCGACCTCGCCATTGAAGAAGACGACGAGAGTTTCAACGACGAAATTGATGCCGGGCTGAAGGAAATTTCCAAACAGGTCGATAGCATCGAATTCCGGCTCATGCTTGACGGCGATCATGACATAAATAACGCGCTTCTGTATATCCATCCCGGCGCCGGAGGCACCGAATCGCAAGATTGGGCATCCATGTTAATGCGCATGTACCTTCGTTGGTGCGAACGCAGCGGCTACAAAACGGAAACTTTGGATTTAACTCCAGGCGATGAAGCCGGAATCAAAACTGCTACCATTCTCGTGACAGGAGAATATGCGTATGGCTATTTGCGTGCGGAAGCGGGGATTCATCGATTGGTTCGCTTGTCGCCGTTTGATTTCAACCATCGCCGTCATACATCCTTTGCCGCCGTTGCCGTCAGTCCCGAAATAGATGACACCATCGAAGTCGAAATTGACCCCGCTGACTTGAGAACCGACTACTACCGATCAAGCGGGGCAGGCGGACAACACGTGAATGTAACCGATTCTGCGGTTCGGATGACCCATCTCCCAACCCGAATCGTGGTTCAGTGCCAAAATGAGCGCTCACAACACAAGAACCGCGAAGTCGCAATGAAAATCTTACGCTCGCGATTGTACGAGTTTTACGAAGCGCAGCAACGTGAAGAAATCTCGAAAATGCAAGGGGAACGACTCGACATCAACTTTGGAAGTCAAATCCGATCGTATGTGTTGCATCCTTACCGACTAGTCAAGGACTTGCGAACCGACATCGAAACCGGTAACGTGGATTCGGTCATGGATGGCGATTTGAACGCCTTTATTGAAGGCTACTTAAAACACAGACAACATCACAAGCCATGACACGGGTTGCCACCGGAAGCACCCTTTTCATATCTCCAGGACAATCATCGCCAAGCCTGGAGTAGCTGCGATTATCAAACCGTAAAATTGATTCCTACAAGTACAGCGCGTTGTTGGATTGCCACTCAAGGTACGTCCGGTTTTTGCTTTTTTCATGTATCCCGTTTTCTCGTGTTCGTCCTAGGCGCACCTCCAATTTGGCGCGAGGACGAAGCGTCTCTACGAGCAAAGATTAGGCGCGATTGCCCCGCCATAGCCCGTGATTTTGGTTGCCTTAATCGGTGGGGCGTGCTATACTACGTAGGTTATAGCTTGACGGACATTGAAGGGATATGAAAATTGGAAGCGCCCGGAAATCTGATTGAACAGCGCCGAGAAAAATTAGACGAAATCCGAAATCTCGGCGCAAATCCATATCCGTACAGATACTCGCCAACACACACCACCTCCGAAATTCATCTACAGTTCGCCGAAATCCAAGAAACTCCTGACGAAAGTAAACCAATCTGCATTGCCGGGCGTATCATGACCAAGCGCGATCACGGCAAAAGCAGCTTCGCTAACCTACAGGATTCCGAAGGTCAGATTCAAATCTACGTTCGCCAGAACGTCGTCGGCGGCCAACTTTACGAAATCTACAAAATGCTTGATGTCGGCGATATCGTCGGTGTCAAAGGGGTGGTTTTCCGAACTCGAATGGGCGAAATTACTGTATTGGCGCACGAACTTGAACTACTGTCCAAATCGCTTCGGCCGCTTCCCGAAAAATGGCACGGTCTACAGGATAAGGAAACGCGGTACCGCCAACGCTATGCCGATCTGATTATGAATCGCGAGGTAAAGGAGGTGTTTGCCAAGCGATCCCTAGTCGTTCAAGCTATCCGAGATTATCTTAACACCATCAATTTTATTGAAGTTGAAACGCCGGTCCTTCAACCAATATACGGCGGAGCGAATGCACGGCCATTTGTCACCCACCACAATACGCTGGATCAAACTCTTTACTTGCGGATTGCGAATGAACTCTATCTAAAACGCTTAATCGTGGGCGGTTTCGATCGGGTGTACGAATTCTCAAAAGACTTCCGAAATGAAGGCATGGACCGTGATCACAATCCCGAGTTTACAATGCTCGAGTTGTATCAGGCGTACGCCGATTATGAAGATATTATGTGCCTCACGGAGCAACTGATTGCACACACCGCACAAGAGGTGGTTGGGTGCACGACGATATCCTTTCAAGGCGAAGAGATTTCGCTTGAGCCCCCATGGCGGCGGTTGACCATGATTGAATCCATCGGCGCCGAAACCGGGATCGATGTAGAATCCCTCAATGACCGCGAACTTCGGGACGCCGCCTTAGATGCAAACGTGGATTTGGACGGAGTTGAATCAAGAGGGGGAACAATTGCGGCGCTGTTTGATACGCTCGTTGAACCAAATTTGATTCAACCAACGTTAATTTGCGACTATCCGATTGAAGTGTCGCCGTTCGCCAAGAAGAAACGCGGCGATGAACGCTTTGTAGAGCGGTTCGAATACTTCATGGTAGGCATGGAAATGGGAAACGCATTCAGCGAGTTGAACGATCCAATAGATCAGCGCGAGCGATTTATCGAGCAGGGCAAGAAATTCGAGGCGGGGGACGAAGAAGCCTTCATGGTGGACGAGGACTATCTCCGAGCATTGGAATACGGCATGCCGCCGACCGGCGGCCTCGGATTTGGCGTTGATCGACTCACCATGCTGTTGACAGATCAGCGATCCATCCGCGATGTAATCTTTTTTCCGCAAATGCGAGCCGAAGACCAAACCTAATCCAATGGGATTTATACCTTGAAGCCGAGTTTTTTCTTGAAAACTCGGCTGCTTCCGAAAGTTGTATTGGCTTCATTATAATAGGCCAAAATATGCAAGTCATATATCATAAAATTCTCATCCAAAAAACTACCTAGTCACGCCTAATGAAATTCGAGTGGTTTATCGCTTCTCGCTACCTAAAGTCCCGAAGAGAACAGTCCTTTATCTCAATCATCGGCGTCATATCCGTCGTTAGTGTTGCGCTTGGTATCGCGGTTGTTATTCTTGTTATTTCCGTGATGAACGGTTTCGAACACGGGCTGAAGGAGAAATTCCTCGCCAATGAAGCCCATGTGACTGTTCGCTCGGCAGCCGGGAATTACTTCTCGAATTACCAAGAGACCCTCAAACAGATCGAAGCCATCGACGGGGTTGAAGCCACCTCTCCCGTGATTTACACGCCGATTGCGGTTTGGCCCAAGGACAAAACGTCGATTGATAGGACAATTTTTGTAAAAGGTATTGATCCGGACAAGGAGGATCAGGTTACACGCTTTTCAAAGTTCTTTGATGGGTCCGTCGACTTTAAAAATTCACCCCTGATTGAGAGTGCTCGCTCGAAGGGAGATGAAACGATTTCTGGCGGCATTGTTTTGGGAGAAGCCGTCGCCAACCACATGGGTGCCCTGAAAGGAGATGTGTTGCGCTTAATTTCCAGAATGGAACAAAACCCTTCGAATCCGACCGCTTTTTGGGCACATATTCGTAACTTTGTCGTGGTTGGCATCTACAAGTCGGGAATGTACACCTACGACAATCACCTCGGTTTCATCCACTTGGAAGCGGCGCAGGAACTATACAACCGGCCCGATGAGATTAATATGATCGAGGTGCGTACATCAAGTGCGGGAATTGCATCTGACGTGCGCCAGGAGATAGCTTCAAAAATCCGGCTTGAAGGAGGAATACGGGGCATCCCCATTGCCAACACGTGGGTGGACACGCATGCTCCCCTGTTTGAAGCCATAGAATTGGAGAAGATTGTCACCGTAATTATTGAAGCATTGATTATCTTGGTAGCGGCATTTAATATCGCCAGCACACTGATTCTGACGGTCATGGAGAAAACCCGAGATATTGGGGTTCTTCGTGCGATGGGATCTTCCAAGCGGAACATCCTCAAAATCTTCATGGTTCAAGGCTGCACCATCGGCGTGTTGGGAGGCATACTGGGTACAGTCTTGGGCGTGAGTATCTCTTGGCTGCTTGATTTACAGAATATTCGACCTTCACGTTGGTTTGCACTGCTGATTTTGATTCCAATCAGTATTCAGCTCTTTATTGCATTTGGACGCTCGTTAACGCTGCATTTAAGCCTAAAATTATTGCTTGGCTTACTGTGGATTGGGACAATCGGATTATTTCTATACTGCCTCGCCCAGCCGATATACATAGATGGCCAAGTATATCAGTTGAGCCGTCTGCCCGTGAAAATTAACTGGTTATTTGTAGGCTTTATGAATGTTCTTTCATTTGCAATCTGCTGGCTTGCGACAGTGTATCCGGCCTGGCAGGCTTCAAATCTAAACCCCGTTGAGGCATTGCGATATGAATAATCTCATTCGTACGGTCGATCTGCACAAGGCATATTACGACGGGGCAAAAGAACTTCCCGTTCTCAAGGGTGTCGATATAGAGATCGAGAAAGGCGAGATTCTCGCAATCATCGGCGCGTCGGGCGTCGGCAAGAGCACGCTGTTACACCTTATCGGCGGGCTGGATCGCCCGACACATGGCAAAGTCTACTACGAAAATCAGGACATCTTCGATTTCAACGACCGAGAACTGGACCGATTTCGGAATCTCGGAGTCGGGTTCGTATTCCAATTCCATCACCTGTTGCCGGAGTTTACAGCTATTGAGAACGTCGCACTTGGAGCGTTGATTGCCGGAAAAAATAGTCGCGATGCGTGCGCCGACGCCCGGAAGTTGCTAGACTACGTCGGATTGTCCGAACGGCTAGACCATCACCCCAGCGAACTTTCAGGAGGCGAACGACAGCGGGTAGCTATCGCCCGCGCTCTGATTAACCAGCCCAGAGTGATACTTGCCGACGAACCAACCGGTAATCTCGACCGTAAAACGAGCGCGGCGGTGTTGGATCTATTGTGGGAATTGAACGATCGTTTCGACCAAACTTTTATTATAGTCACCCACAATCAATCCCTTGCTCAGCGAGCGGATCGACTGATTCATCTCGTTGATGGAAGGGTCTCGAATCATGTCCAAGTGGTCGATCTATGAAGCAAATTCTGAATGAGACATACGAGGCAAAGAATCATTAGAAAACACCAAGACGGATGGTCATGGAAATCAAGATAACAAAATCAACAAATCTCCGGCAGAATCGTCCAAAGGATTCGCAGTTAGGTTTCGGTAAACATACTACCGACCATATGTTTCTGATGGATTATGCCCTCGGGAAGGGATGGCATGATGCTCGTATTGTTCCTTACCAACACTTGTGCTTGGATCCGGCGGCAATGGTATTGCACTACAACCAGGAGGTTTTTGAGGGCTTAAAAGCCTATGCCCTTTCAGACGGCGGTATCGGTCTGTTTAGACCGGAGAAGAATATTCAGCGGATGAACACCTCGGCGCAAAGGCTGGTCATGCCAGAGGTGGATAGTCAACTGTTTCTTCAAGCGATGAAACAATTAGTTCTGATTGATTGCGAATGGCTCCCGAAATCCGAGGGTACTTCTCTATACATTCGCCCCACAATGATTGCCACCGAGCCGATGATTGGAATCCGACCTTCGGAACGGTATCTGTTCTACATCATTCTTTCTCCGGTAGGCGCTTACTACCCCGAAGGCTTCAATCCAACTCGCATCTATGTTTCTGACACGCACGTACGTGCGGCAAAACACGGCGTCGGCAACGTGAAAACCTCGGGAAATTACGGATCAACTCTTTTCGTCTCGCAGGAAGCTGCGGTGAAAGGGTACACTCAGGTTTTATGGCTTGATGCTAACGAGCTTAAATACATAGAAGAGGTCGGTACAAGCAACGTTTTCTTCTTGATTGACGATGAGCTTGTTACGCCTCCCCTTAAAGGCACCATTCTGCCGGGAATCACGCGAGATTCGGCGCTCCAGCTTGCCAGGCATTGGGGACTACGCGTCTCTGAACGACTGATTTCGATTGATGAGGTCATTGATGTCTACCGAAGTGGTGCGCTTAAAGAGATGTTTGCCACGGGGACGGCGGCAGTCATCTCTCCGGTAGGCGAAATATCCTATAAAGGCGAGCAATTCCAGATAGCGGATGGCAAGACGGGAGAACTTGCTCGGCGGTTGTACGACGAACTTACCGGCATCCAATATGGTCGCAGACAAGACCATTTTGGCTGGCGGATTCGTGTCGATTGAAACTTGTAGCTTAGACGGTACAGCCTAACACTCTTCTCACAACAGAAAATATGGTTGCGCTGTAGGAACCTCGATTCTTTTTCGCGGAATAAAAACTTCGAGCTCCCCGCACATCAAACCCGCAGACGGGATCAACCGAGCGGATAGCAAGGGATCAAGGGAATGAACAATGACCGCGATAGTGAATCCCGATAGAAATCCCTTCAAGCAAGCCAATAGCGATCAGGTGACTGAATAAGGAACGCTAAAATGAATTCCGCACGATAGCGAATATCCAGCCCTGTATCGGAATAACCTGATTGAACGCTTGTGTAATTCACAACCACACACGGTCGGGAGGTGTTTTGACATGTTCAGAATTGCATTCAGCACATGGATTCTGCTATTTGCATTGGCGAATAGTCTAATGCTATCTCACGCAGAAGAAGGAGCAAGCACGGAAAAACCGGCGGCAGAAGACTTTGACGGTGCTTTAATCGTAAAGAAAATTTCCTTTGAAGGGGTAAAAAACACGCCGGAAGATTTTTTCGCAATACACATACAAACCAAGGTTGGCGAGGAAATCTCTCCTGATCGTCTATCCGAAGACATAAAAAACCTCTACAAAAACACCGGGTTTTTCTCCGACTTTAGTGATGAAGGAAAATCGCCGATTCAAATTGAAGTCGAACCGGCTGACGGCGGCGGTCTGGAAGTTATCTACAAGCTGATTGAAAGTCCAAAAATCGAAAGTGTCAAGATCGTTGGGAATGAGGAGTTAAAGAAGGGCAAGATTCAGGATGCCATTACGCTTAAGCCCAGTGAAATCTATAGCGATCAGCGCCGCTGGGAAAGCGAAAGAGCTATTCGTAAGGTCTATAAGGAAAAAGGATATTATATTGCCCAGATAACGTCTGACGCGAATGTTGATCGGGATACAAATACGATTGAGGTCACGTTTGAGATTAGCGAAGGTGAACGCATCAAGATTCAGGAGATTAATTTTGTCGGCAACAGCGACCTCCCTGCCAAAACGCTTAGCAAAAAAATCAAAACTCGTGTCGGTAAACATTTCGATGAAAACCTGTTGGATGAAGACATGACCCTTTTGCGGCATTATTATCAAGACCAGGGATATGCGCAGATCGACGTTGAAGGATATGAACATAACCTTACCGCAGATAAATCCGGACTGATAATCGAAATATCCGTTGATGAAGGTCCCGAATACATAATAGGCGCCTACGACATCAATATTCTACATGCGAAGAAACCCGCCTTTTCAGAAGATAAGATTCGCGATATGCTTGATCCCGTTGAAGGCGAAATCTTTGACCGAGGTAGGTTTCAGGAGTCGATTGAAAAAATTCAAAAAGCCTACCACGATAAAGGCTACCTCCTTTCAGAGTTGTCACCAGTTCCGCAATTTAACGAAACAACGGGCGTTGTCGACATTGCAATGGATATGAATGAAGGCGATGTTATTATCATCGAAAACGTTGAAATTGACGGACTGGAGAAAACCAAGAAGAATGTTGTTAAGCGAGAACTCGATCGTGTGAATCTCAAAAGCGGGGAATTTCTTGATGTGAAATCTCTGCGCAAGGCTCGCCAGAAGCTCTTCCAAATGGGGCCATTTATCCGAAATATCGACTTTATACCCACGCCAAACGCCTCCGGAGAGAACAGTCGCGATCTCAAGGTGGAAGTCACCGAAACGTCGAGGACCGGCATGTTCAGCCTCGGCGGCGGATATGGCACTGAAGGCGGCATATTTGGTGTCGCGGAAATCGGAGAAAACAACCTCTTTGGGCGCGCCTACCGCGTGCACTTAAAGGGAGAACTTGGCACACGCGATCGTCACACCGCCGAACTTCGCTTGAACACCCCTTGGATTTTCGGCACGCCGACACGTTTGAACGTTAGCCTCTACAACACACGACGGCTTCGCCGATATTATCAGTCAATTACTTCCAGCGACCGCCTGTTAGATCGCTCCATCTATTCGCGAAAAGGGGGCTCGGTAACCGTAGGACGATCGATTGCGCAAGACATGGATGTGTCCGTACGCTTCAGGAACGAATATACGCACAGTTTTAACCCAGACGTTAAGACCTTCGACCTTGATTTAAGCCACGGAGCGAGTCTCGATGAAGGGGTTGTCTCAGATGAGTTGAAGGAGGCATTTACGGGAGATAATGCCCTTTCTGAAAATGCTTCTAGTTCCATTCGAATACCTGGCCGCGAATGGCTAATTGAAGATCTACCAATAGATGACGAAGAAGCAATCACACAGACGGCGAAGAAATTTATTGTTAGGCACGAGGAGGAGGCACCGAGATTTGATGTTTATGACTACGGTGAACACCCATACGATCGTTCCGTGCGGAGCGTCACGTTTTTTCTGTCCAGAGACACTCGTGACTATCTAACGAGCATTTACGATCCAGTTTCCGGTTCCTTGAATACGTTTTCTTACGAACACGCCGGAGGCTTTTTAAGAGCCGACAGTGAGTTTCAGCGATATACTTTTGACACAAGTTGGTTCCGGGGCACATGGCTTAGCCATGTATTCGCGGCTCACGCAAGAGCGGGATATTTGGATAGTAAGACAAGCGATGATTACTTTCTTCGCTACGAACGATTTTACTTGGGCGGTATTGATACCGTTCGCGGTTACGAAGATTACTCCATCTATCCGCCCCCGCGGAGTAATGAATTATACAGCTACGGTGGAAACAAGGTTTTCTTTGCAAACCTTGAATACCGTATTCCGCTCGGCTCACAGTTGACGGGGTCCGCATTCTTTGATGTCGGCCAAGTCTGGGACGAAAATCAGCCCAATATCTTCAAGCATATCAACCTAAGGAAGGGCGCTGGCGTGGGAATTCGGTTTAACCTGCTAGGCATGTTGGCGCGAGCCGAGTGGGGATATGGATTTGACCGCCCCGGGGGAGAAAAGGGAGGTAAGCTCCATTTTACAATCGGACCGGGATTCTAAACGGTTTTCACCACATCGATTCTTCACAAACTAACTCTTAATCTCAAACATGGTAAGGATTGACATATGAATCGAATTTCGATATTATACTTGGCTGTGGCGATAGGCATATTTGTGTTCGACATCCACGCTGTGGCGCAGAATCAATTTAAGCTTGGGGTCGTCGACACGCAGAAGGTCTTTGAAGGATATAAGCGCGCGAAGGCCGCCGAAGAGGTGTTGAAGACGGCGGAAGACAGACTCAGAGCCCAATTGGAAGATGTTCGAGAAGAAATTCGAACAATGGAGAAACGGCTCACTAAGCAGAAACTCTTTCTTCCGGATCCCGAAACTGAGAGCATCGAAAACGATATTCGGATGAGAAAGCAGGAATATCAGCGTGAGTTTGAAATCGGCCAAGAATCAATATTGGCAAAGCAAAAGGAACTTGTCGAGCCAATCCTGAAAGAGATTGAGACACTCATCAAGGAAATTGGCAAGAACGATGACTATAACCTGATTCTTGAAAAACGACTTGTTACGCTATACGTTGATTCAAGGTATGATTTGACGGAGACCGTCATCCAAACGTTGAATGAGCGATATGACGATGCGAATCCGACTGAGCCAAGCGAAGAAAACGCCGATAAATCAGAAACTCCCCAATAGACAAGGAGGGATGGGACAGGTTGATAACTGTTCATTGACCGCGAATAACTATCAATCCGCCCTGGTGTCCCGGATGGGGGCAGAATGGTAAAAACACTGAAGGAAATATCTGAGTTAATTGATGGAGATTTGTCCGGTGACGGCGATTTGGAGATTACCGGCGTATCGGGAATCAAAGAGGCGCACCCAAATGAGATTACATTTGTTGCCAATGCCAAATACCGTAGCGAGATGGAGCACACCGAGGCCTCAGCGATAATCATTGGTCCCGACATTCAGTGCAATGGAAAAGCCACAATTAGAGTTGCGGATCCTTATCTCTCCTTCGTTAAAGTCCTCGAAATGTTTTCTTGGCGCAAGAATCGCACGACCGAGTTCGGAGTTCATGAAACTGCCATTATCGGCAACAATGTTGTTTTTGGAGAACGGGTGGCAATCCAAGCCCATGCGTACATCGGAGATAACGTCGAAATTGGGGACGACACTCTAGTCAGTCCCTTTGTCTACATCGGCCAAGACAGTATCGTTGGCAGTGGGACATTAATTTATCCGCGTGTTACAATTCGAGAAGAGATTAAAATCGGAGATCGCGTGATTATTCACTGCGGGGCGGTAATCGGAAGTGATGGATTTGGGTTTGCAACCGTCAGTGACCGGCATCACAAAATCCCGCAAATCGGCAGTGTCATCATTGAGGATGATGTTGAAATCGGTGCTAACACAACCGTCGATAGAGCAACGATGACAAATGGGGCTACTGTTATCAAACGCGGCACCAAGATTGATAACCTTGTTCAAATCGCGCACAATGTGGTGATTGGCGAAGATTGTCGACTCGCCGCCCAAGTGGGAATCGCAGGAAGTACGGTGCTCAAAGACCGGGTAACGGTAGCGGGACAAGCGGGAGTTGTTGGACACCTGACAATTGGGGACGACACTGTTATCTTAGCAAAAGCGGGTGTCACCAAGAATACACCGGCTGGAAGTTCCGTTTCCGGGTTTCCGGCACGACCTCACGCTCAAGAAATGCGTGTCCAAGGCGCTTGGCATAGACTACCATCAGAGTTTTCTCAGCTTCAGAAACGAGTAGCCGAGCTTGAAGCCCAACTTCGCCAGAGCGACGATGAGTCATCTGAATAGGTCGCAACCATCCAGCGATACGACACCCCTTGGATTATCCGTCCCAGTGTTGGCATATCACAAAATTGATGATGGGTTTGAACTTGGCGTTAACTCAATTCCTCCCGACGCGTTTGACCGCCAGATGCGGTTTCTTGCCGATCAGGGTTATACTGCTATTACCGTTGACCGCTTCATTCAGGCGATTGACTCGTTCTCCCGCCAGAAAAAGAACTTTGAGAAACATTCCCTCACCTCAAGCCAGTTTCCCCGAGGCACTACGTTTCGATTGAAACAGGGGGAAGATGACCGTACTTCCTCTCCTCTTTCCCGCGAAGAGTCGGCTTGTGAACGGAAGGAAGAATTCAATCTACCGTCCAAATCCATCATGATTACCTTTGACGATGGATATGAGGATTTCTATGTGTCGGCATGCCCTATTTTGACAAAATATGGTATGACCGCCACAATTTTTGTCCTTGCGGGATTCATCGGAAAATTAAACACGTGGGATGTCCGATTACGGCTGAAGCAGTCTCGTCATTTAACTAGTAAGCAGATCCAAACTCTTTTTGGAAGGGGATTTGGAATTTCCTCCCATGGAATGCAGCATCGTTTTCTGACTCGCTGTAACGAGGCGAACACAAGGGTCGAACTTTGGGAATCAAAAGCAATCCTTGAGAGTTTACTTCATCACCCTGTTCAGAGTTTTTCTTACCCGTACGGATGCTTGAACCCCAAAGTAGCGGAACAAGTCAAGTCTGCTGGTTATCGCGTGGCTTTTAGCTTGAAGCCAACCGAGACGACAGTGTCGGAATCTATTTATCGTTATCCGCGAATAGCTGTTTATCGATGTGACACTCTTTCGACCTTTCAGGCAAAGTTAGGCTTGCGGGGACGACATCGCTTCAAGTTAGAGTGTATGAAAAACAGCGTCATAAACCGTTTTGCCTATTTGAACCGGCTCCGGTATTGACAAGAGGGCGATGGGTAAATGCGGAGATGGAAAAACAAAGTCATGCTCGGTCTGGGATGCAGAATCAAATCTCACGCTCCATCCTCCCGTTTTTTGATTACTTAATAGTTCTCCGTCCTACCCTCCTATTTCCTGTCTGGACACTCGTGCTTCTAGGTCATTATCATGGGACAGCGCCTGCTTCTCATGCCTTAAAAATTGAGTTTCTAGCTTCGGAAATTCCGGTCTACTTGAATGTGGATGCCCGTGTCTGGATTACGCTGTGCTTGTACTCAATGTTGGCGGGTGCCGTTTATATCATAAACCAGATAACGGATAAAGAAACGGATTTGGCAAACAACAAACTCTATCTGATCGCCGACGGATATGTAAAACTACCAGTGATTAAACTGGAGGCGGTATTACTGCTTATCGCCTCGATTGTGGCAGCAGTAGTGTGGTTTCACCGTAGTTGGGCATATCTCGGGCTTATTGCAGTTTCCACTGTTCTGGGCGTGATTTATTCTGTTCGACCGTTCCGATTGAAAAGCAAACCTATACTTGACCTTGTGTCAAACGCGATTGGATATGGAGGTATAGCATTTCTCCTCGGATGGGCGGCTACGACTACGTTGAACACGGAAGCGCTACAGCGTGCTATTCCCTATATCTTCTGTGTCGGCGCCGCTTTCGTTAACACAACGCTTCCGGATCTGAAAGGAGACTTGGTGCATGGCGACCGGACAACCGGAGTTGTATTGGGAGTACGCCGATCGTGTCAATTAAGTCTGTTTCTCTTGGTCATCGCAATACTGTCGGCGTGGATTGTCAAAGATGCAGTTGCGCTTATTTCGGGTTTGGTCTCCGTTCCCTTCTTTGTGTACATGAATATCGTGCCAAAACGTCAAGCAATTATCTTGGCAACTCGCGTCGGTATTCTTGTGCTCTCGTTTGTTGCCTGCATGCTCATTCCGCCCTATTTCATTTTATTCGCAGGGACTTTGCTATTTGTTCGTTGGTACTACAGCGCTCGCTTTGGCATCGCATATCCCGGCTCCAAAGCGTGATATTGAAACTCAAAACCTGCTAAGTGGTTCATTCTCTAAGTATTTAATGCTTATGAGATTGGCAAAATAAACCCGTTCTACCACCCCGGTAGGTGCGGTTTCTAACCGCACCGGCACCCAACACTAACCATATATTTTTGGAAAATGAACCACTGAGGTGTCATGGTCATGTACAAATCATTGGCCAATTTCACGCCTTTCGCGTTCAAGTAGAAGAATGTCTTCGACAGTAGCGCGACTATGCACCTTTTTAGAACTCTCTCGCCCAGCTAATGGTGTTATCGCATTTGCCTCGGTACTGCTAGGCGGGCTTTTCGCTGTTGAGGGGCAAATCTCTCGCCTTAATGATATTGGATTGTTGATGGCGGCATTTTCCGCACTACTACTCTTGGCGGCGGGCAACACTCTAAATGACTACTGCGACTGTGAAATTGATCGCACCAATAAACCTCGACGCCCAATCCCGTCCGGGCGCATTCAGCGGAGAGAGGCACTAATCGCTGCCGTACTATTAATGGCAGCCGGAACAACGCTCGCGAGTCTTGTCAATCAATACGTAGCGATAATCGGTCTGGGAGTGTCTGCAAGTTTAATCGGCTATGCGCTCTGGCTGAAGCGGACTCCAATAGCTGGAAATCTCCTTGTAGGCTCACTTACCGGACTAACTTTCATCGCGGGAGGTGCGGTTTTTGAATCATTGCGAGGTACCCTAATACCGGCGACTTTTGCGCTACTGTTCACCGTCGCGCGTGAAATTGTCAAAGATATTGAAGACACCGAAGGTGACTTAAAAAACAACGCGCGCACAATCGCGGTCATCAGTAGATCTGCTGCCATCTTGATAGCTTCAATATTCATGGGGGGCGTTATCCTATTTAGTCCGGTTCCATATCTGTTGGGTTGGTATTCATGGCGTTACATGCTCATAGTTTTCATTGGTGTTGATTTGGTTCTATTATACCTCCTTGTTCAACTCTGGAAAGATGCTTCAAAAGAAAACAGCTTGCGTATCCAGAAGTGGATGAAGTGGGACATTTTGGTCGGACTCGGTGCAATATGCGTTGGCGACTTTGAATAGCAAAGCGTATTTTTCGCAGGTTTCTGATAAATGGCGGTTGAAACCAAAGACTACGAGGCAGCAATCAACTTTCTTCAATCATCTGACTCAAGGAAATGTCTTGCCCAAATCTCCGCGCTCCACGAATCGGCGAGGACGATGCAAGCATCCTCCAAATTGGGAGGGTTGTTGAAGGAAGATTACGATTACCAAAAGCGGACTGGCGAATGGCGGCGCGACTATCACATATTCATTGCCGGTTGGGTACAGCCAGAGGGAGTAATGACACTCACTCCCGCTCAAGAAATGGATGCGGACTTGTTGGTTGAGATTTCGGCGACTAATGAACGTGCATTGCGAGATTTACTGTTATCGTTTCCGCGAACGAAGGTTGGGTACTTTCGCTGCGGTGACAAGTGGATGTTTGACGCTCTACGAGAAATTCTCGACGGCCATGAATTACCCGATTGTGGCGACTGCTGTTTTCTCGGAAGCAAACGAGGAAGCCAGAATCTCCCTACCGTTTCTCCTGCCGAGAAGCAATTTGAGAATGAGCACGGAAATCAAGGGACAATTAAGCGGAAGCACCCTGTTATCTCTGAATTCCGCACACTTGCTACTCTAGGTGGAAAGCTGGAACTGTCGCAATTCACGGTTGAAGGGACAACCCTTGCGAACCGTGCGATTGACGACGGTTTGCCAGTTGAAAGGGTGTTATTTACTCCAAATTTGCTATCAGATTCTGACGGTAAGAATCTCCTGAACCGTATGCATCGGGAGAAACTGATGTATCTTCAGGTGAATGATGGAGTGATGGGAACCCTTACGACCACACGGCCCGTGCCATCGGTCATTGCCGCGGTACAAATGAACTATCGTGATGCGGATGACTTTCATCTGACCTCAGAGACCGTATTGCTAATAACAGATAGCGTTGCGAACCCGGACAACCTTGGCATGGTTCTGCGAACCGCCGATGCAGCCGGCGTGCATGGAGTTCTTGTTATAGGTGAAGGTGCAAGCCCATTCCACAGAAATTGCATTCGGGCGTCAAGAGGTGCGGTTGGACGGATTCCTCTGTTACACTGTTCGGATGTCGAGCGATATCTTACAAGATTAATAGGTGACGGTTTTAATCTTATAGCAGCTACTTCCAAAACCAACAAAGACCTATATGACCTTGAACTCAAACCGCCGTTGGGGTTTGTCGTTGGCAACGAAAATGAAGGAATTAGGAAAACGATATTCGATCTTTGCACGAATCTTGTCTCCATCCCGATGGCACCGGGGCAATCTTCCTTAAATGTTGGGGTCGCAACCGGTGTGCTGCTGTACGAGCTTGTTCGCCGACACAATCGGCACGGGAGGAGCAGACAGTCTAATAAGCCAAACATGCGACACGGAAAATCATTGATTACCCCGTGTGTATAGGCGCGACATGCATTTTGCTATATGGTTGTTGTAAAGAAGAATCCAAATACCCGCAACACCGGATGCGCCCTAGTAGCACAAATAGTATGAAGTTTAAGAAAATATTTCGGTAATTCACAATTCTCCCCAGGCTCGGTAGGTGCGAACATGCGATAGAGCACGATTGCGGCATAGAAGAATGTTACTACTTACATGGATACGAAATCCATAGGTGCAATGGCTATGAGTGCGGCGGCTACTTCGATCCAGCTTTCAACACGAGTATAGATTATGATTCTTATTAACGAAGAACTGTGTAGTTATTGTGGGGCATGTGTCGCTGTCTGTCCGGAAAACATAATCGATTTGATAGATTTATACCTGAAAATCGATCAGTCAAAGTGTACCGACTGCATGCGCTGCGTCAAAGGTTGTCCGGTTGGTGTGCTTGCGCTGGAGCGCAACGGTAAGGTATATTATCCAGAGTACGAAGGGCGGGGATTATTTTAATGTTCCACTCCGAATTTGATGTTATTGTCGTGGGTGCTGGGCCGGGAGGTTCGATTGCCGCGAAAGTCGCCGCTGAAACTGGGCTGAGTGTGCTGCTTTTGGAGAAACGGCAAGAAATCGGCGCCCCCGTTCGCTGAGCAGAGGGTATCGGCACAGCGTCGCTGTGTGAATTCATTCAGCCGGACCCATCCTGGATTTCCCAGCAGATCAACGGCGCCAGAATCTTCTCGCCAAACGAAACAGCAGCAGCACTTGACTTCCCGCGAGCAGGATATATCCTTGAGCGCAAAGTCTTCGATCGCATACTCGCGGAGATGGCAGGAGATGCCGGTGCCGAGTTGCTAGTGAAAGCGAGAGTAACTACGGTCACCAAGTCGGACGATGGCGCAGTCAATGGTGTAATCTTTCGTCATTCTGGTCGTGACTACACCTGTAAAGCAAAAACAGTGATTGCCGCAGACGGGATTGAATCGCAGGTTGCTCGTTGGGCGGGAATTGATAGTACTCACGATTTGCGTGATGTGGATATCTGTACCCAATACTTGGTTTCTAACATTGACATCATTCCAGATTATTGTGACTTCTATGTCGGACGCGAGATTGCTCCACGCGGATACATCTGGGTTTTTCCAAAAGGGAAAAACATTGCCAACGTAGGGGTTGGCATTGGGGGCACTATATCCGGAAAGGGTGGCAAACTCGCAATCGATTACTTGAATGAGTTTGTGAAACGAAAATTTCCCGATGGCAGAATCTTGGCTCAAGTCGTCGGTTGTGTACCGGTTGGAGATAGTCTACCCGACATTGTTGGCGATGGAATCCTCCTAATAGGAGATGCCGCACACCACAGTGATCCCATCTCTGGCGGAGGAATTGCGAACGCAATGTACTCAGGTCAATTCGCAGCAGAAGCCGCAGTCGAAGGAATCCGAATCGGCGATGTTTCCGCTAAGACTCTTAGCGCCTATCAGAAGCGTTGGAACGAACAGATAGGAATGCATTTCAAACATATTTGTCGTATACGTGACGGGCTGTTTAGGTTCAGCGATGACATGTTTGATAGGTGTGCTGACGTGATATCGAAAATGCCAAGTGAAAAAGTTACAAAGACACAAATTTTCAAAACCGTGTTAAAGCACCAACCCCGATTACTGCTGGAACTAAGACACCTGATTCTGGCGGGCTGGGTTTAGCAAGGCTAAGGCGCTCAGAACGATGGCGTCAGGTGATTGAGCCGGGTCGTTCCTATTCTTATGCAAACTGGCTTTGTCCTCAACTACCTTCAAGAGACCATTTCAAAACACAATGCGGGATATCTGGTTCTTATTGATCCCGATCATGTTTCCGTCTCGGACTGTATCGAATCAGCCCATCAAGCAGAAGAAGCGGGAACCGATGCAATTCTTCTAGGCGGTAGCTTTTTGACCACCGATCTCCAGCCCGTAGCGGAGACCCTGAAAAAGGAAACACGGTTACCAATCATCCTCTTCCCCGGCGACGCAATGCACCTATCGCCCCATGCAGACGCCATTTTGTACCTTAGTCTCATCAGTGGTAGGAACGCCAACTTTCTTATCGGCGAGCAGGTTAAGGCTGCGCCCAGACTACGACAGTACGGAATCGAACCCATTCCAACGGGATATATGTTGATTGATAGTGGACGCCTGACATCGGTCGGGTTCATGAGTGGGACTACACCCCTTCCCCATGACAAGTTGGATCTTGCTTGGGCGCATGCTCTTGCCGCTGAATATCTCGGCATGCAATTGGTCTATCTTGAAGCCGGGAGCGGAGCAGAATGTCCAGTCCCGGATCAGATGATTGCCGCAGTGAAGGAACACATAAGTATCCCGGTTCTACTTGGCGGTGGCATTACTACGCCTGAAATTGCCGCCCAAAAAGTAGAAGCCGGTGCGGATTTCATCGTGACGGGTACTGCCATCGAAAACAGTCGTTCCTTGACCTTGATGAAGCAGTTCGCCGATGCGGTTCACGGGTAGTTTTCCGACAGATTTTCGCTTGACAACCATAGCGTAGCATGGTAGTTTTTTGCACGTTGTATTAGCACTCGTAAGTGGAGAGTGCTAAAATCTGATTTGCGATAGGGTGAGAGCCTTGGCAACTCCTACAATGGATTTCCGAAAACGTGGAGTCCTAGAAGCAATAATTGAATGCTACCATCAGACGGCCGCACCGGTTGGATCGCGCACAATCGAACGCCAATATGGTATGGGGGTCAGCGCTGCGACCATTCGGAATACGATGGCGGATCTCGAAGAGCTTGGGTATGTGACTCAGCCACACCCTTCTGCAGGACGAGTGCCGACGGAGATTGGATATAGGGTCTATGTGGACTCATTGATGGAAGCAGAGGAACTTAGTAACAAAGAAAAACTATTGATTCAAGAGAGATGCACCTCACTTGATGGTAGCTTTGAGGAAGTCATTGAACAAACTTCCAAAATTCTGTCCGAGATCTCACATTATATCGGTTTTGTTCTAACCCCGGAACTTCATGAGAGTATCTTGCGCCGACTTGAGATTATCCCAATAGACGGCGATGATGACAACTCGAGATCTCAAGGCAAGGTGCTTGCAGTTTTATTGATGGCGTCAGGAGTTGTGAAGAATCACATTGTTCCTGTCAGTAAAGACCTTACGGACCAAGACATTCGTCGAATCAGCCGAATCTTGAATGAAAAACTGGTAGGTCTTTCTTTGCAGCGTATACAGCAAATTTCTCAAGACACAGCGCACCTAAGAGCAATCTTTGATACCTATCTGTCGGACTCGGTCGCGGCATTCACTCGTAACACATTCTCGCTAAATCAGGGAATTCATATCTATATGGAAGGTGCTTCAAATTTTTTCAGTCAACCCGAATTTCTACAGGTCGATAAGATCGAGCCCTTGTTCCGCTTACTTGAACAAAAAGAAAGGATTGCCGAATTACTTTCTCTTCCGCAGCCAACGTCTGGAATTCAGGTGGTAATTGGTAGCGAGAACAATTACGAAGGTATGGAGATGTGTAGTGTTGTACATTCATGTTACACAAGCCGTGGAGATGTTATGGGAACGATAGGGGTAATTGGACCAACACGGATGCAATACCCGCGCATTGTGTCAATCGTGGATTTTACGGCTCAAGTTATGAGCCAAGTTTTTGAACACACTCTATGAAATCAAGGAGACTAACATGTCGGAAGACACAGAAATGCAGGTAGAGACTGACGAAGCGGAAGGTGAAGCGTCGCCGGAGACTACTGTGCCAACTGACGACACGAACCAATTAGAAAAAGAAGGTACACAAGGCGACGAGGACAATGAAACTCAAACTGATGACAGTGTCAAACCGGAGACCGCAGCGTCAATTGAGGAAGAGTTCGCCAAACTCAAAGCTGAATATCAAGAACAATACGACCAGATGCTCCGTAAAATTGCGGAATTCGACAATGCAAAGAAACGGGCAGAGCGCAGGGCGGAAGAATCCTCTAAGTATGCCGTTGAAGGAGTCATTAAAGACGTTATACCAATCATCGATAGCGTTGAAAGAGCGGTTGAGTCAACGAACGAATCTAAGGACTTTGATGCACTCAGCGATGGAATTCAATTGATTCACAAACAACTACTTGATTCGCTCCAGAGGCGTAATGTGAATCCAATTGAGGCCATGGGCGAGAACTTCGATCCAAATCGCCATGAAGCAATAATGCATGTTGAATCGGAGGAGGTCCCGGAAAATGCGGTCATTGAAGAATATCAGCGCGGATATACCCTTCATGATCGCGTGGTTCGCCCCTCCATGGTGTCAGTTTCGAAGGGTAAACCTGAGAAAGTGAACGAATCAGTCCCCATTGATGCAGAGGCCAATGCCCCGGATGATGCTAATGAACAGACGACTCCCAAATAATCGGATGAGGAACACAATAGAGCGGGATACCATCTTCGCTGATATGAGAAAGGGAACACAGCATGGCGCAAAAGCGTGACTATTACGAAGTCTTGAGCGTTGGCCGCAATGCAACTGAAGACGAAATAAAAAAAGCATATCGAAAGCTTGCGATCAAATTTCACCCGGACAAGAACCCCGGAAACGAGGACGCAGAAGAAAGTTTCAAAGAAGCAACCGAAGCCTACGAAGTTCTGCGCGACCCTGACAAGCGTAGTCGGTACGATCAATTTGGCCACGCAGGTCTCGAGGGAATGACGGGCGGCGCAGGCTTTGATTTCGGCAACTTTGAGGACATTGTTGGAGATATTTTTGGAGATCTCGGCGATGCGTTCGGATTTGGAAGTTCGCGACGAAGGACCGCTCCGAGGCGTGGTCGGAGCCTACAGTACGATTTGGATATTTCTCTTGAGGACGTTATCCATGGGAGCACCACCACAATCGAAGTACCTCGACTTGAGACCTGTACAAGATGCAATGGCAATGGCGCTGAATCGGGATTTCGACCTGAAACGTGCCCGGACTGCCGCGGACGCGGGCAAGTTACGCATTCTCAAGGATTTCTCACAATGTCACGCACCTGCCCGCGTTGTCATGGAGAAGGTCGTGTTGTAACTCATCCTTGCGGCGCCTGTAACGGCCGCGGAGTCAGTCGTGCGACACGAAAAATCAAGGTTGGGATTCCTAAGGGCGTTGACACCGGATTCAAAATTCAATTGCGTGGTGAAGGCGAAGCTGGAACCAACGGAGGCCCCCCGGGAGACTTGTTTGTCGCGATTCGCGTGATGCACCATGACACCTTCACTCGAGAAGAAAATAATCTGATTACATCAGCCAAAATCTCTTTTGTGCAAGCCGCTCTGGGTGCAGAAATCGAGGTCCCGACCGTGGACGGGACAGAAAAATTAACCATACCGCCGGAAACTCAATATGGCGAACAGATTCGCATACGTGGAAAAGGCGTTCCCTACTACAACCATTACGGATCCGGCGATCTGATTGTTCAAGTCCGAATTCTTACACCAACCAAATTAACACCTGAGGAGCGAGAGCTTTTGTCGAAATTTGCTTCCATGCGCGGTGAACAAGATCATCCGGAGCACGAAAACGGCGGTTTCTTCGACAAACTATTCCACCGTCACCATGACGAGGATGACAGGCAGAAATAGCTTGGGGAATTGTGCCCATGGCAACTTTTTGCTTTGTGTTCGTTCCGAACTGTTTGGTTCCGATTCGTTAGTAGACATCTGTCCAAAAATTATCCATATGGCTTGATTTTGCGCTATATCCTTTCAACATTTTCTGTTGTAGAAGGGATACCCATGAGTCAATTTGAAAAAGCAGTAAAACTGTCAGATGAGCAATTTCTGCGAGCGGTTGGTGTTGACAAAGCAAGGTTCAACTTTATTTTGGAGCGTGTGGCGACTTACCTCGAAAACCTTCGAGAACAACGACCGATGAAAAAACGAGGAAAGAAATCGGAGGTTGCATTGGCCGATCGTCTTCTATTGACATTCACCTATATGCGCCACTATCCAACCTTTGCCAGGTTAGGCATGGAATTTGGTATCAGTGAGACTTATGCAAATAAAATCTATCATCAACTACTTGATGTGTTAGTTAAAGTGCTTTCACTGAAGAATCGAAAGCACTTATTGGAGAGCAATCTCCAAACCATCATCATTGATGCCACCGAGCAACCGATTGAACGTCCAACAAAAGGACAGCGTGTCTACTACAGCGGTAAAAAAACCCATAAAAGTTCAATTGATTGCGTGTTTGGCGCTGTTAGAAATAGTATCCGTTATCTGTCTCAAAGGGAGTGTTCATGATTACAGAATTCTAACGGAAAGTGGTCTGGCAATTTCCGCTGAAACTGAAAAGTTGGCTGACAGTGGATATCAGGGCATAGCCAAACGGTATGCCAACAGTTCGACGCCCATCAAGGCATATCGGAGTAAGCCCTTGACTCAGGAGGCGAAGCAATTCAATCGACGGTTGGCAACACAAAGGGTCACCATTGAGCACATCGTTAGACGGTGTAAGATATTTTGCATTACCAAAGACATCTATCGGGGCAAGCATCGCAACTGTGGGAAGACATGAAATGTGATTGCCGCGATTGTTAACCTGAGACACTCCTCGACAAGCTGCCAAACGATGTAGTAATTCTAATCTCTATGATTATTGTAACTACATAGATCTATTTTGGAAAGATGTCTAGTTTAACATGAAATGGGCGCAAGTTACCTTGACAATCTCCCAAGAAGCCTCGGAGGCTGTTGCGAATCGACTTTTTGATTTGAACGCCCTTGGTGTTGAGATTCGAGATGCCCATCCACCTACCTCCTCATCTGTCACGCTTGTCACCTACTTCCCGATGGACGATTTGGTCGGTGACCGCCTTCAGAAGGTACAACAATTCCTAGACCAACTTTCAGAATGGGGTATTCTGGCTGGACATCCATCCGTTTCACTGAAAGCTATCCAAGAAGCTGACTGGGCAGAAGAATGGCGTTCCTCATTTTCTCCTCAGAAAATTGGCGATTGTATCGTCGTCGCTCCAACGTGGATTGAAATCGTGCCCAAGCCCTCCGAAGTTCTAATCCGGCTAGATCCTGGCATGGCTTTTGGCACGGGACAGCATCCAACCACCCGTTTATCAATCCTCCTGCTTGGGAAGACTATCAAGGGTAATGAAATACTCGCCGACATAGGCACAGGTTCCGGTATTCTGTCAATTGCCGCAGCCAAACTTGGAGCAAGCAGTATCGATGCGGTTGATCTGGATGAGACCGCACTTCCGGTCGCCTCCAATAATTTCCGGCTAAACGATGTTGAGTCGGTTATCCAGCTTCAAGCGGGAAACGGGCTTGATGTATGTTCCGGCCAGTATGATGTTATCATAGCCAATATTTTGACGAAGGTCTTGCTTCCGATGATACCCAAATTCTCACGATTTCTGAACGCACGCGGTGTGGTTATATTATCGGGAATCATGAAACAAGAAGCCGCGCAAGTTGTGAATGCATTGAAACTGCATCAATTGTCTCCTATAGACATTGAGCAGGACGAGGAATGGGTAGCAATTTCAGCAAAATTGGGAGACCGATCTTTGTAACCAAATTCCAGACATTTTCGCTATGTCTTCAAGGTGAAATTCGCGTTGAAGACTCGCATTTCAATCCCAACAAGGAAACGAGATTTGGCTACAGGCATTACGGAAATTAATCAGAAAGTCAAACAAGAAAGTGTTCTCGCGGATTCGATTCGCGAGAACACTGAAAAAACCATTACCTGACAGAAACACCCGGTCAGGCGACCACCGATCCGAATCTTGGCGAATGGTATGTACTTCTTGACGTGGTGCCCGGTCTAGCCAAGACAATGTCCGCAGAGACGCGCTCAAAAGCCGTTCAGACTAAATTTCAGCGTCTGCAGTTTACTCCGAATTTCTCATGTGCAGGCTCGATTATTACATCTAAAGAACCGACCAATAGTTGCCTTGTTGAACCATTAATCCAAGGAGGTACCGTATGACACCGACGACAGCTATCCAAAAAAGGGAACAGATGACACGTGATGGTTACTGCGTGATAGATGACATTCTGACCGAAGACTTTCTACATCAACTCCGCGAAGAAACTGAGCGGCTAATTGACGCACACGAGCCCCATCCTGACGTGAGGTATCAGGGGCAACATGTCAACGTTCGTGGTTCAGACAACACCATCTTTCAGAAATTGCTAGACTGGCTGCCCTCGCGTAAAGCACTCGAAGAGCTTGGATTCGGAGATTTCGTTAGCAACGGGGGCGTAATCATTCTTACGAAGGATCCGAGGGAACCGGCGCTGTACTGGCACCAGGATTGGATGCGATGGAACGATCCGATTAGTTGCTCTCCATGGCCGCAGACAATGTTTGTATCTTACTATTTAAGTGACACAACAATTGAAAATGGCTGCCTCAAGGTAATCCCTGGCACCCATCTTAAGCGAATCCCGCTTCATGATCAGCTTGTTCCCGCCCACGACCAGGGAGCTCGATTCATTGAAGAAGACCATCCAATCATGTTCAGTAATCAACCTGACGAGGTCGATGTATGCGTATCGGCTGGATCGCTTGTCTTAGCGGATTCCCGAATCCTTCACTCGGCGCGCAGGAATCTGACAGATCAAAGAAGAACCCTAATTTTGGCTTGGCACAGTCGGCCGACGATTAACGTACCTCCGTATTGGGATGGCGACATTCCCGAGGTTATTCTCAATCGAGTGGCGGATCAGGATTATCCCGGCTCCCGCATTCCCGGCGAATTTCTTCAATAAAGCATAGTAGTAACACAGACAATTGCGGTAACTGTTGATGAAACAGGTTTGTCCCCATCTTGAGAATCATCCGGCAGAATTATCTTGAACATCTTTTCTCGAAAGTACAGGTATGAATGAGGGAATATCCGTTCTCGTTTTGATTCACGGCTTCGGCGTAAAGTCCGCTAGCCCATGACAAAGTATACAATTGCCGAGGTTGAGGTGCGGCATGGTGGGAGACTCTTCCGTTCCTACGAGATGACATTCCAAGCAGGCGGCGGGGGCCGTTGATTCACGGTGGGCGGGGATGTTCGATCTTGCCGGAGCAGCGTTAAAAAATAATATTACCATGACAATCGCAAAGACTAATCCGATGATACTGACAATCAGCATGAGTGTCCGCGCACTCGCTTCTTCTGTTGGCATAATTTACTCCTGAAACGTAGGGGATTTAGAAAATGAAATGGAAGATTGAAGTTCGCTACAAACCCAATATTTCCGACGCCACTGGACAGGGAATACTAGAAGATATTACGGATCTCGGAATAACCGGTGTTGATTTAATCCAAACAGCAAAAGTTTATTGGATCGAAGGCGAATTTCAGGTTCGAGAAGTCAATCGAATGTGCTCTGAACTCCTCGCCGACCCAGTGACCCAAGATTATTCCTACCTGAGGTTCGACGGTTGTTCAGCATCATCAACTTCGGAATCGGGTGTGCGGACAGTCGAAGTCCGATTCAAGCCAGGAGTAACCGATGCCGTTGGCGAGAGCGTCATTAAGGGAATCCACGACTTGGGAATAAACGGCGTATGCGCTGCACAAACAGGGAAAAAATATTGGATATTCGGAAACTTGGATTTGAACACTATTGAAACTATCTCACGCAGCCTTTTGGCAAATGAAGTTATTCAAGCATTTGACATCGAATAGAAAGCCGGCTAGTCCGTCCGGAGCGTAATATAGTACGAGTTCTTGGCAACTTCATCTGAGTTTACTCAAAATTACATCAAGATACTTGATTGGTCAAGGAAAAATTACGAACGAACGGGAGGATTCAAAAAAACTTGACAAATACAAACGGTGTATAATACTATATACTACGGTGTCGGCTTTGAACACGAGACAATCAGTGGGATCCTGCACCGGGGTCGAGTGGTGGAATCGGTAGACACAATGGACTTAAAATCCATCGCCTGTAAAAAGGTGTGAGGGTTCGAGTCCCTCCTCGACCACCATTTCATATCCGTCTTGACGCAGGGTGGAGCAGTCTGGTAGCTCGTTGGGCTCATAACCCAGAGGACGTGGGTTCAAATCCCACCCCTGCAACCATTCAATATGGGAAACGTGTTTCGCTGCACGTTTCCCTTTTTCATATTCTGCCGGTGTAGCTCAGTGGTAGAGCACACGACTCATAATCGTGCTGTCCGGAGTTCAACTCTCCGCACCGGCAATCTACTTCCTTCCATTTTTCGCCGCTGCAAGCGGCTTTTCTTATGCCTGTTTAGCGCCATTTATGGAGATATGGCATGAGCATATCTTCTCGTTTTCTACAGCGAACCCTCCGCTACATTCTGCAGCATGATATGATTCGTTCAGCAGAAACGGTCGTTATCGGTTTCTCCGGCGGAGTTGATTCTCTTGCTCTTCTCGTTGCACTCTACGAACTACGCCCCCAGCTTGATTGCCAACTTCACATCGCTCACCTAGATCACCAAATACGTTCAGATTCGGCTTCGGACGCCGAGTTTGTAAAGCGATACGCTAACTCCCTGAAACTGCCTTTCACAATTAACAAGATTGACATACCATCCTTGATAAGACAGCAGGGGCAATCAATCGAAGCAATAGCTCGTACGGCACGATATGATTTCTTTGAATCTGTATCAAAGGAGATCAGAGCAACAAAGGTCGCGCTCGGACACCATCGTAGCGATCAAGCAGAAACAGTGTTGATGAATCTAATACGAGGAGCCGCGCTTACGGGCTTGAGAGGCATACTGCCTATTCGAGATGGAAAATTCATCCGCCCGCTGCTTGATTTTTCTCGGACTGAAATCGAAGAATTTGTCGCCGAACAGGGATTGCACCCTTGCGAAGACTCAACCAACCGGGACAGAAATTATTTACGCAATCGGATTCGGCTGGATCTTCTCCCGCTTCTCAAGCGCGATTATAATCGCAATATTCAGAACACATTGGTTCAGAACTCCGAGTTGCTGCGGGCTGAATCGGACTATCTTCAGGACGTAGCCTGCAATGCGCTTGACGTATGCCTCGTAGAACCGATCACACATGATGTAGTTACATTAAATCGATTTGCGTTTCTCGAACACCACCCCGCGCTGCGTCGGCGCATCCTCCGTCTAGCCGTGTGCGAGATACAAGGGGACATGAAAGAGTTAGCTTTCAGTCATTCTGAATCCATGCTACAATTAAGCGAGAGTGAATCTCCCAACCGGCAACTAAATCTTCCCAACAATTTGGAATTTCTAAGAGCGTATGATCAGCTAATTATCCAACGCGCCATACGCAAGATTGACGAATTTGAGTACCCCGTTGCCGTTCCGGGAGATAACAATTTTCAGGCGTTAAATGCAGTAATGACTTCAAATATTGCTGAGGCACCAAGCGATGGAACTTCCTACTCAACTGATGGCAAATTTCAAGCCGTGTTTGACGTCGATAAGATTCAAATGCCGCTCAAAATCCGAAGTCGGCAAGCGGGAGATAGATTTCAACCATTTGGAATGAAAGGAACAAAAAAAGTAAAAGATATCTTGATCGATGCAAAAGTACCTCAACGAATGCGGGAGTATGTACCTATTCTTGTTTCCGGAGATGAGATTTTGTGGGTCATTGGACACCGCACGAGTGACAAGTGCAGAGTTAGCGATAAGACTAGAAGATTTCTCCATCTGACTTATTCTCCAGAACCTTAACGTGTTCAGTAATGTAACATCACAGCAGTTCCATCATAATCATTCAAGCAGCATGAACCAAGTTTTAAAGACCATTCATTCAATCCAGGCGAAGGCGTGACCTATTAGCTCATTGTTTCTGAAGTAGAGATTAAAACCAAGTTTCATTGGAAAAGCCGGCAACTCAGTAAAAACAATAATGCCAGTTCTAGTTAAGTCCCTCGAGGAGGGTGTAGGCAGGGAAGCTTGTATTCGCTTGCTAGCTCGCGACCCGATTCATCACCTAATGTTGTTAGGGGATTTATACCCGCCCTTAATCAGTGTCTCCGAGATTTATGTCGCAACTGACGAGGGGCAGATTGTTGGCGTAGGGAGCCTGTTTCGCGGCTTTTCGACTCCTTCGGTCATCATTACTGAAGACAATCCAACCGTCCAAATCGCACTATTGACAAGAATGAGTCGTCGGCTTGAATCTGAGTGGATTACGCTTTCGACCTGCACATCGTCCTCAGTTTTCTGTCAATTTGGAAATCGAATTTATTCCCACATCGAACTCCAAATGCTGCTTCATGAGACTATTCCAACACCAGTAAAACCTGCCCGACTGATTCAGAGGGGAGAGTTCGATTTGTTAAATCAATTTTACAATGAACATCGCGTCGAAGCATGGACGCCGCTGATGTTTGAGATGGGACCCTTCTATGGTGTTTGGCGTGATGGTCAGCTCATCGCGGCCGCCGGAATCCATTTTGTGACACCCTTCATCGCACAGATTGGTAATGTATTTTCGCATCCCAAATTTAGGGGACGAGGGTATGCTACAGCGGCTACCGCAGGTGTTACGAATCATTTGCGGCGGATGGGGATTCAATTCATCAATCTTTTCGTAGTCGCCGAAAATGCATCAGCAATCCGAATGTACGAGCGGCTAGGATTTGTCAAGGAGCAAGAACTCATCTTCGCACATTATGAGTCAACGGGGAGTTTGCGTCATGAAGCCTTCAGTGCAGTCGGTCCTAATCACTGAATCTCAAATCGAAAAGCGAGTCCATGAGTTAGGAAAACAGATTTCCAGGGATTATGATAAATCGGATTTAGTTTTGGTCTGCGTCCTTAAAGGGGCAATCCTTTTCTTCGCCGATCTGATTCGCACGCTTGCAGTACCGGCCCGATATGAATTTGTTCAGCTCGCAAGCTATCACAACGATACAAAGTCTTCGGGTGTGCAGATGATTCAAGGACTTTATCAAGACCTTTTTCGGGCGGACGTGCTGATCGTGGAAGATATTGTCGATACGGGAATGACGTTAGATTTTCTCTTTAATCACATCGAATCGTTTGAACCAACAAGCGTCAAAGTATGCAGCCTGCTTGATAAACCTGATCGACGGGAAGTGCCCGTCGCAATTGATTACCTAGGGTTTGAGATTCCGAATTCCTTCGTGGTAGGATACGGCTTGGACTACGCTCAACACTACAGGAATTTGCCGTACATCGGGGTTTTAGACGGGGATTCTGTTGCTTTGGGCTCTTGACACAGACGAACTGGGAAGGCAGGAACAATTGTTGGTGTAGTGCTATGAAATTCTTGGTGTGTCCCTAAAGCATTGGAATGTTTGCGTAGCGGACATCAAATCTAAAAATGCCGCTTGAAGCGCTGACATCAAATGCGGCATCACGATTGGCATGATGCATTTCATTGATTTTCACGGATTGACTTGATGTGATACTGCCTACTCAAGCAAGTACACAGAATTGGGAATCAAGCATTAGAACCCAATACTATAGTAAATCCAATATCAATTTATACACTGCGGTAGGTTCGGTTTCCTAACCGAACCGGTATTTTTACAGTCTCGAAGGTGCGGTTGGAAACCGCACCTGCCGCAACATGCGCAAATATGAACGGAATTGATTATAAGGCGCACTAAAACATAGTTAGGCCGTCAATCCGGGTAAGATTAACCGAATTCTATCACTTCAAGAATTCATCAAACTCATCAAACTCTTCGTCTTTGCTGCTGTCTGTCGCTTGAGTGGCGGCATTCGCCGCATCAGACTTCGAGACAAACCCGTACAATTCGATTTCGGAAATCTTTGCTGGCGCATTGATTTTTCCGCTAAATGATCTCCAGCCGCGGACATTTTGAACATTTCGGCGACGCTGCCCCGCATCGTCTGACGTGCGGCGCACCCTGATCTTGACACCTGATGTAAACACCGTTCGATTCAGTCGAATATCAATGATTTTCTTCTTGTTGCTTTCCACCTCCTTAATTTTCTCCCATCTGCCTTGCGAATCAGTCGTCCATATATCGAAAGCTTGCAGGTTGGAGGAGTGAATGACGACTCGATGGAGGGACTTGGGTTCTGGGAGGGTAACAATCGACTCGGATTGTGAACCGAAACTCATGACCATATCTCCCGTACTTTCAACATATTGAGATTGACCAACCGTTCTAACGTTACCATCGATTATTGCTGGATCGTTTGCCCTTACCCCATCGGCTAAGACAAAGTTGTTGCTCCACTGTTGCTCGGCAGAAAAGCCTTGGATACCGGCACAGCCGTACGATGACAGCATGACAAACATAATCGTGAGAACTACAAATGCCGATTGAAAATTCATCTGGTTTTGCTCCTTTCTATCGAGACGGGGCTGCTTCCCGAATAACCGATTCTATATCGTCTATAGTCAACTGGCGGACATTGAATTTGAGATTTTCAAAAAATGGAACAAGATCCTCTCCCGCCGCCCGACTCATATAGTAAACCAGCATACTCGTCTTCATCTCTCCGGGAAGTTGCTGGTGGTATTTGTCCGCCTCCATAAGACGGAAAACCTCGGGATAGAATTCCTCGCCGTAGAGATCGTAGAGTTTTTTGACAATCGAGAAGGAGTAGCCGTAGCCCCATTGGGCATCAACTGACGCATGCCCCTTCCACGTTTGTATCGCGTTGACATCGTCCAGGTCGACTTTCATATTTTCATGAAGATCGAATGCTCTAAAATCTCCTCCCCTCGCATACTGAATCTGCACGAAAACCGCGATCCCTTCCGTGAACCATGTCGGTAAGTAGTAATTAGCGGTGAAAGCATGGGTTAACTCGTGCGCTCGGACTTCCCTCTGGTCAAACATAGCCATGGGGAAATGCATTACTATTGTCCCAACTGTCTTCAGCACTCCGTTTCCCTGACGAACTGTTTGATGTCGAGATTCTGTTATGGCCCGCATTGTCGTACCTTGAAAAGTTTCATACAGTACAATCCCGATACGACGAGTGGGAGGCTCAATATGAAACAGTTCGTGAATATACTTATAAAGACTCTCCATATACAGCAATGCGCCGTGTCCAATCTCTTGGCGTTCTCTGGACTCATCCAACGAACTTCTCTTAAGCAAGTCCTCATGAAAAGTTAGTGTATAATGGTCACTTCCAATCTTTAATCCATCTGGAGAAACTGAAATCTGAGCATCGGGACGCGGGAGGGTGAGGTAACGCTTACTCTGCTCCCGCCTGATTTTTTCTTGCTGGCGTTCCCGCGCCATTTCTAGCGAGGCACAGCTAGAAATACTGAGTGAGACTGCCAGAAATGCGATTACTGGCATCTGGTTTCTGTTTGATAATTTAAGTCTTCTCATCCGTCGCTTTTCTGATTGGTGAGTTTGTGGGAATCACTCAGACCCGTTCAAGCCAACCCTTCGATAATTGACCCATTGATGCGGTTGAACTCTACTCCAAATCCGACCTAATTGCAACATGCAGCCCGGTTCATCAGACGGCTTAACGGATAGGCTATAATTCCTGAACGTCAAGAGCTGCTAAACAGATTCCTTATCTTCCGATCCATTTCCCCTTCGCCATTAAATCCTAGGTCTCGATCTTGAATTATCCCATTATTGTCAATATAGTACGTGCATGGGATAGCTCTGACACCGTAATCTAGGAACTGTGCATGTCCATCTAAGAGAACCGTATAGGAAATCTGTGATTGTGCAAAGTCTCTTACTGCCTGGTGGTTGTTCTCGTTGTTCAACCCTAAAACAACCAATCCCCTATCTTTGTATTTCTTGGATAAATACTCTAAATGGGGTACCTCTATACGACAGGGTCCGCACCACGTCGCCCAAAAGTTGATCACGACCGGTTTTCCTCTGAAATTCGATAAACTGATTTGGCGTCCGTTCAGATCTTGTAACGTAAACAACGGCGCAGGTTGACCATGCAGCGGAAACTGTTCTTTGGGCGTTCCTGGTGGAGTCGTGTATCCCGCCAGTTTCCGCTTCACTCTCTCCTGTCTTCGCAACTGTGCCTCTTCCAAAGCTGCACAACCGAGGACTGAAACCAAGAGTAATAGTAGGATGGGCATGGTTACCCAATTTTTGGCAAATCGGCTGTCTCGTGTCATCGAATTTTTCGCCTCTGCTTCCTTAATGCTGTACTCGTGACGTAAGTTAGCGAGATTGCTTTACACAGCTTGGTATTTAGAGTAGTTAGGGTCAACACCAGGGCAATCATGATGCTGAAGCACAAGCGTGCCCAAATTCATGGAAACACGTTTTGCCGGAAAACCCGATTTTTCTGCACGGCGCAGGAAACCGGCACCAATCCAAATGCGCTGACAATTGTCGAATTAAGGCGGAACATCAATGATGTGTTCGTCCACTACACACCTTGCGTCACCTGTAGTTGCCAAATTCATCGTACATTTGCAGTAACAATCAATAGCATGAGTGGATCTACTCGCTAATCTGCCGCGATGTCAATCGACTCAATTTGCGCCTCACGGATGGCTTCGCACAGATAGGTAATTCCTTCTGGAATGTCGTCTACATGGCAGTAAGCATACGCAAGACGAATGCACTTAATAGGATCGCTACGATAATGAAATACGCGCCCTTCGCTGAACCCCGCATTGTGTTTGCCGGCAAGCTCCACGAGTTTCTCCATATCCGTTGTCTCAGGCAACGTAATCCAGAGAAATAGACCGCCTCGTGGTTGTGTCCAACTGCACAGATCCGCGACATTTTTTTCAAGTGTTTTAGTCACTGCCCTACATTTTGCGCCGACCGCCGCATTCGTTATAGCAAGATGTTCGTCTAGTTGGTTCTCAAAAAACTCTGCGACAATTGCACTAGCAAGTGCGCTCGTTCCCCCATCCCAACGGTTTTCGTGAATGGCGTCATAGTACGGCTGCCTCGCAACAAAGTACCCTTGCCGAACACCCGCCCCCAGAATCTTGGAAAATGTTGCAATGAAAATCACGCGATTGGAGTCGTCAAGTTTGAACAAGGCATCAGGCGTTGGGTTGGGTACAAAGTCAATATCGCCGTAGCAGTCGTCCTCAACAATCAAGGTGTCGTAGGCACTTGCCAACTCAAGCAATCTTTCGCGCCGTTCCAGCGTGAGAATTGCCGCTGTCGGATTTTGGTGATTCGCAGTTGTATAAATCAACTTCGGGCGGATGCCTTGCGCTTTGAGTTCCTTCAAGCGTATGTCAAGTGCGTCCACGTTCATCCCATCGACATAGTCCATCGGAATGCCAACGATATTCGCCTTGAGATGTCTCATTATACCGAGCGTACCGCTGTAAGTTAATTCTTCAGTCAGAATTGTATCGCCAGGTTCAACAAAGGTGCTTAGTACAAGATCCAGTGCCTGCATTGAGCCCGATGTAAGGGAGATGTTGTCTACGGGAAGGGGTACGCCTTCGCGTCTTTCAAACCGCATTGAAGCCAACTCGCGTAATCCTCGGTATCCATTATCGCCGGGATAATTCACGAGGCTGCCACCGAGATCTCGGAGCGCTTTTGCGCTCGCTTCAATTAACGCTTCGGTTGGAAACGTGAACGGGTCAGGGCGGCCTCCAGTAAAAGCGAAGTCTTTCATAATTTGATCCTTGATTTGTCTCAGGTATTCCAGTTATGAGGTGCGTAGGCGGCTATATTCCAGCGTCAGATGCTAAAGTATGTTACCACAAATGCAGCGAAAAAACCCTAAGAAAAAGTACCTGATGAAGCGGAGACAAAAAGACATCCATTCCTACGCCTCGCCATAGCTGCATCTTAGCGACGTTAACGATTGACCTCTCGGTTTTTAAGTGCTAGAATGGAGATGAGGAGGTGCTCTCGTTTATCCTGCCAATCGTATCAATCTTTCAATTTGTGATTCATTCACAATTGCCAAACCATCGCATAGAGCAGTGAGAATTAAGAAGCCCTTTCCGGACATTGAGTTCGATTATATGCGGCGGAGCGATTTACAGATGGTCGCAGAAATTGAGCGCCAATCGTTTTCAGATCCATGGAGCCTGCCCACACTCCGAGAAGCAATCGACGGAAAGAACCCGCATTCCCATTTCCATGTCGCTAGGCTGAGTCAGGTTCCGCTTGCATACGTGAACTATTGGCTGATCCTAGACGAAGCCCACATTGTAAATTTCGCAGTATCACCGGCACACCGGCGCACCGGCCTCGGAAAATACATGCTCGCAAAATCGTTGGACTGTATTCGCGACCAAGGCGGAAGCCAAGTTCATTTGGAAGTGCGTCGGAGCAACATTCCAGCCCAAAACCTTTACTGTCAGTTGGGATTTCGGCGTGTACATATTCGGCGACGGTATTACCAAGATAATGGCGAAGATGCGTGTGTCTTCCACATACGGAATTTGTTAGAAGTCGATTTGGAGGTTGGAGATTAATAATCTCAGGTGGCGGTTTCTGCCATCATCCTCGGGCATTGCGCCACACCTGGTGGAAGCTCATTTTTTCAATTCAAACTAGCAAACCATGTGTCTGTTCTTACCGTTTCAATCAAGTTCTTCAAGGAATCCAGCGACGATATTTTTCTTGCAGGTTTTAAAGAGGTGTGATACAATGTGATTGGACTTTATTTTGACATTGAGGTGAGTTTGATCGACATCTTTCCAGCGCCGAGTTCGTACATGTGATGATGCATTGGCGATTTTGCGCGTGGTATTGACACCACAATTTCTTAGAGCCAGCATATGAGAGATCTTTAATATCTGTTTTTCCCACCGTGGGGATAGGCATGAACACATCCGTGTTGGTATTGAATGCGAGTTACGAGGCAATTAACGTCTGTAACCTCAGGCGCGCCGTGAAGATGATTGTCAAGGGCGCTGCACGTATGGAGGAAGTTTCGGACCGTGAGATTCATTCTCCAACCGCTTCAATGCCCATTCCTCTTGTAATTCGACTTGTAACCTATGTGCATATTCCTCACTGCGTTGTGAAGTTTTCTCGTAAAAACGTATTTATTCGCGACCAGTACACATGTCAATACTGCCACACGAATTTTCCTCCGGCCTTGCTTACACTCGATCATGTCATGCCCCGCTCCCGTGGAGGCGCAACCGTTTGGGAAAACGTTGCAACTGCATGCAAAAAATGCAACACTAAGAAAGGGAATCAGACTCCCTATGAAGCGAGAATGTTTACCAAACGTTCACCCAAAGCCCCATCAATTCTTACATATCTACACCTCAATCGCCATTTTCGCGGCTACGATCCTGCCTGGAAGAAGTACCTGTACATCAACTGAGATGGCGAGATTTCCAATCTTAAAGTCGTTTATTGTACTTTTCAGCGTGTCTTTACTATTTCTTTCATGTGGCCCGCGTGCGCCGAAGGACTACTATTTCGAGTTCACGCTCATGGAAGAATGGGGTGAACACAATCGACGGCGAACTGGTCGTAATCCGCGACAAACGGTTTCCCATCCGGAAAAATCGGGGCCTCTTGCAGTTGCATTCGAGATGGGAAAAGCGCCGTCACAACTAATCGGTTTCAAGCCGTACAATGTCCCCGATCCTCAACCTACAGACCAATCCTCCAAACGTATGCTGCCCAAAACACCCGTTTCATGGCAACAAGACGCACTCCGTCAAACTTTTCTAGAGCAAAACATCCGGGTAACCCATTGGAGATCTAAAGATGGGAGACTTGAGGGCGAACAGAATGTAGTCCAAGTTCATTTTATCCCGCGTGCGTTATCGAATCGGGCAATTAATCAAGAATTCCTAATGGTTTGTGCAATCGTGCATGGAGCGCAATTGGAACCGGACACTATTGATGTTGTCAGAGCCATTGCCGAAGATGAAGATGGCACCCCAAAAATGCGGTTGGAAACACAAGCTGCAAACTACAAAGCTTATCTTGAAGGTCGAATTAACGTAAGGGAGTGGGAGAGTCAACTGCGACTTGATAAATTCTGATATGGCACACGCACCGCACCCTGAAAAGCTGAAAAAAAGGTGGGAATTTCAGCGAGGCTATAGAAGAGGACAAAAATATTGGAATCGGGAGTTTGTGATTTACGTGTATCAAAATACGGTTAATAGCACGCGTTTGGGCATCACGGCAAGTAAGAAAATTGGGAAGAGTGTTCACAGAAACCGCGCCAAACGATTGATTCGGGAAGTGTTTAGGCTATCAAAGGAAAGGATCTATCCCGGGTTTGACATTATCGTAGTTGGTAGATCGCCTTCTACCCATCTTAGGTATCAGGATGCTCAAAAAGCCCTTCTACGTCTCTTTCAAAAAGCTCACATTCTGAGAAAAAAGTGAGTATTTGCAGATGACTTACCTTCTGATTTACGCTGTACGCTTTTATCGCGTATGTATATCTCCGTTACTTCCGCCAACCTGTCGTTTCTATCCATCTTGCTCCCAATACGCATTGGAAGCCATTCAAGCGTATGGTGCTTTGAAGGGTAGCTGGGTAACAATAAAACGTCTTTCAAAATGCCATCCCTATCACCCCGGCGGCTACGATCCGCTCATACACTCGCACAAAGAGTCTGAATCCAATCCTGCTATAGCACCTTAGATTAGCAGAGCCTATATTTTTATCATTCCGCAAGGAGCTTCTAAATTTCATGGGACAACGTTACATCTTGGCACTCGTACTAATGGTTGTTGTGATGTTTGCTTGGAGCCTGTTATACGGCAACCGATTATCGAAGCAGAGAACCGCGCAAAAAGAAGGGCAAACCTCCGAACAGGCACGCAAAGCTCAATCTTCACATGGTGACAAAGACGCAACCGAAGCGGACGGACAACACAGTACCGATGAAATAGATCGTTACACACAAATTGAACAAAGTACGGAAGTCCACGTTTCGACAGAAAGATACGAGATTACTTTTGCAGTCGAGCCGGCAATTGCCAAGAAATGGGCTTTGAGGACATATCAAAATCGCTCCGAGACAGAAGAGTTCTTGAACCTAATCCCATCAACTTCGCTCAATTGGTTAGCGGTGCAGTTCTCTCAACCGCAATTACAGATAGACGCGATGCGTGCAGCGTGGACGGCAAATAAGTCCGAGGTAAACCTATCCGGCGAGGGGCCTGAAATGGAGGACTCCATCACCTTTACCACGCAGATTGGAGACTACCTAAAGGTTTCAAAGGAGTTCACTTTTTATCGAGACAGCTATTATGTCGATCTTGAATTAAGATTCCAGAGTCTGTTGGATGAGACCCTTCCGATACTGCAAGTGACAAATGAAAACCAAGAAAATGGATATAAACTTCGCTGTGGTCCGGGAATTGATGCAGATTTGCTACTTCACGAACAAAAGCACGGCGGGAAAGGAAGATGGGGAAAAAGTGCAGGCGCAAAAGCTTATACCGGGGTGGGCAAAGCAGAAAAGGAACTCCGTGACTCGCAACTCAGAGAATCGGTCCTATGGGCGGGGCTAAACAATAACTACTTTGCCGCACTGATGATTCCTCAGCCGGGGCTGAATGCCCGATATCGTTTGGAGGAACTCAAGGACAACGGAACACCGCCCACACTCAATGTTGCAGCGCCAACCGAATCGGCAGGTCTAATAATACCGGGCTTTCCTTTGGAGGCAAACGGTAGGAAGACACACACCTTTCGCATCTACGTCGGGCCAAAAGATGCCGCAATCTTAAATCAGGTGCAAGCTCCCGGTTCACCTGAAACTCCGATTAGACTCTCGAAAATTATTGATCTTGGGTTTTTCTGGCCCGTCGCCTGGGCACTGCTTTGGCTACTTAATGGGTTGCATGGAATTTTCCGGAACTACGGCGTCGCTATAATTCTGCTAACTGCGCTAGTAAAAGTAGTTTCATATCCGCTGACGCACAAGGGACACAAATCCATGAAAGAAATGCAGAAATTGCAACCCTTGATTACCGAACTGCGAGAGAAATACAGGGACGATCCGCAGAAACTAAATAAGGCAACGATGCGATTGTACAAGGATCACGGCGTAAACCCACTAGGAGGCTGCATCCCCTATCTACCTCAGATACCAATATTCATTGCACTATTTTCGCTGCTAGGCAGTGCAGTCGAACTTCGCGGCGCTCCATTCCTTCTATGGATTAACGATCTGTCTGCACCCGATGCCATAATGGCTCTTCCCTTTACCATACCTCTCGTTAACATTGATACACTTCGGCTTCTGCCACTACTCAATGGACTAACAACGTGGCTACAACAGAAGGTCATGGGAAATATGACGCCTGTTACCGATAACATGCAAGCAAAACTTATGCAGTTTATGCCGCTCATATTCGTTTTCCTCTTTTATAATTGGGCATCGGGATTCGTGCTATACTGGTTGTGTAACAATGTCTTCACCGTTGCACAACAGTATCTCCAGTCGCGCGGGTCAAATGGCGCAAATGAAACGATAGAGAAGCCCGTGGCATCGACAAAAACTCCTGCTACGTCTAAAAAAACTCTCCCTTCACCAAAACAGAAGCGAAAAAAATAGATGTAGGTAAAGCGCATTATTCCTTTCTGGCTGACATGGAGGGGCTATTCTAGGAGGAAATCAAGCGTGCAGCAATACATTGAAATGGAAGGAGAGACGACTGAAGACGCCTTGAACCGTGCCCTTGAAGAACTAGGTGTTGATCGAGACTCGGTCAATGTGAAGGTACTGCGTGAACCGACTAAGGGAATTCTGAGGTTAGGCGCGAAACCCGCCGAGGTTAGAGTAACGCTGAAGGAAGACATCTCCGCTACACCTGAAGCAGTTCTTGACGAGATCGTTTCCAGGATGGAAATTAAGGCGACAACGGAATCTCAAGTCATTGATGGAAGCATTCACCTCACCATTAGCAGCGATAGCCCAGGGCTGCTCATTGGAAGACATGGACAAACGCTAGATGCAGTTGAACACGTGTTGAACTGCATTCTGAGCAAGTCATCTCTTGTAAAGCGGAAAGTGCATATCGATGCTGAAGGCTATCGCGAGCGCCGAGAAAAGATGCTTGTAGACCTAGCATCAATCACCGCAAACAAAGTCAGAGAAACAAAGCAAGAGATTGTTCTAGACCCTATGCCGCCACGGGATCGCCGAGTCGTACACCTTGCTTTGCAATCAGACAAATGTGTTCACACATACAGCCGCGGTGAAGGACTGATGCGGTATATCGTTGTGACGCCGCACGAAGTATCGAATGGAGACTCGGAGGAAGATGCTCCTGTCTGATACCATCGCGGCGATCGCAACCGCTCATGGGGAAGGCGGAATCGGGATCGTTCGCGTCAGTGGCAGCCTCGCCATATCGATCGCTTGCAAGATTTTCAAATCTCCACAACACGCTTCGCCTGCAGATTTTCCTTCGCATACACTGAACTACGGACATATCGTCGATCCGATCAAAGGGAATATTGTCGATGAGGTAATGCTGAGCATAATGCAGGCTCCGAAATCCTACACGGCAGAAGATGTCGTCGAATTCAACTGTCACGGTGGAAGCGTCCCGCTAATCGCAGTCCTCGATTTGACATTGCAGGCAGGCGCGCGCCTAGCGGAACCGGGTGAATTTACTCGCCGTGCTTATCTCAACGGAAGAATCGATCTTGTCCAAGCCGAGGCAGTTGCCGACCTCATTCGGTCAAAGACCGATCTTGCCCGTCAGATTGCGGTGGACGGATTGACAGGTCGGATCTCCAACGAAGTAAACTATCTTAACGAAAAGCTTGCCAATCTTCTCGCAGAAGTCGAGGCTTCAATTGATTTTCCAGAGGAAGAACTTGATTTCCTGGATTTAAATGCTATGCGCCGAACCGTGAACGCTATCCAAGATGAATTGGAACTGTTGATAGAGACGGCATCAGACGGAAATATCGTAAGAGATGGAGTAAATATCGCGATTCTAGGTAAACCAAACGTCGGTAAATCAAGCCTGCTGAACAGACTGCTCAAATCGACTCGCGCAATAGTTACAGAAATCCCCGGCACAACACGGGATACGATTGAGGAAACGTTGAATCTACGCGGCATCCCGGTTAACTTAACCGACACGGCGGGAATACGCAGGACTGAGGACACTGTTGAAAAGCAAGGGGTTGAGCGAAGTAAAAGTTATCTTGACCGCGCAGCCCTAATTTTGATGGTGTTTGATGGGTCGGAGCCATTGACAGATTTAGACATAGAGTTACTGGAGGAGGCATCCTCGCGGAGCGCCATTCTCGTTTTGAACAAGATGGACCTGCCCATCGCGACCGCCCCCAAGGACTTGCAACTCTATGCACCCGCAAAAACTGTGGTTCAAACTTCATTGCTTCATGGAGCGGGGATTGAGGAGTTGAAATCGGCGGTGCTTCAGCATGTTATTGGAGGCGACTTTGTCTTGGGCGACTCACCCATTATCACGAATGTTCGGCATGACGATGCTTTACGCCGGGCGCAATCCTCTCTCTCGCACGCGATAGAAAGTCTTGATGCGAAAATGCCGTCCGAGCTCATTGCCGTTGATTTGCGCAGCAGTCTTGATGCTATCGGCGAAATTGTCGGTAAAACCACAACCGAGGATATTCTTGACCGCATCTTCTCGCAGTTTTGCATCGGAAAGTAATTTTTGATTCAAAATATAAAAGGGAAAGACGAGCCAATTTCAGGGCGTGCAACCAAATCGTGCTAGCGGTGTTTCACTGCAATAGGACAAGGATGATTCGCCATCTCAATTCTTTCCAATATTAGCATTGGGTTGTCTCTTTGGCTGACGTTGGCAAAGGAGCAGTTAATGTTAACTCCAAAAGAACAATGGTGTCATCGTTGCAATCGCTATGTGGCGACTGAGGTGAAGCATTCCAAAGTTGGAAAACTTGGAAAGTTGGCGAAGATTGTTGTCTCCTGTCGAAAGTGCCGAACAACACTGAGTAGTAAGACAACAAGCGCGTCCGTCCTTGAGCAACAGACGGAAGAGACGACGACGAAAGAAACGGAACCTGCCGAAAAGGAATTGAACCCGTGTCGTCAGGATTAACGAATCTCTGACACTAATGGTCTCAAGAACCCCTAGCGAAGCGAAACCGACAATCGTCCGAAACCCAAACAGGGATACAATTTTCTCATCCCGAATGTATTCTAAATCTTTAAGGAGAAAATTCATGTCAAGTCAAGTCCGAAGACATAAGTGGGTAACTCTATTTGTTGCCATGTCAATGGCTGCCGTTATAGTCTCGCCTCTATTCGCGGCAAAGCAGGTTAAGTGGGAAAAGTCCTTGAAGGAGGGCATGGAAAAAGCCAAAGAAGCCGGTAAGCCGATGCTAATGGACTTCTTTACGGAGTGGTGAGGGTCATGTAAGCGGCTGGATGCCACTACATTTCATAATGAAAAAGTTGTCGAACTGTCGGAAAAATTTGTAAATTTGAAGATTGATATCGAAGCCGATCCCGATAATTTCGCCGCCTACAAGAAATATAGCGAAAGCCCCGGGGTTCCGGCAATTGCATTCGTTGATTTCGAGGGCAACCTCATTAGCGAGCCTGAAATCGCATTAGCATTTGACCCCGAAGAGTTCGTTCTGGAGATGGAAAACACGCTCGAAGTTGAGGAAAATCTCCAGCGGTTAAATGCGGAATTAGAGAAAAATCCCGAAAATCCGAAATCGAATGCCGAACTCGCACTTATCTATCTAGAACGAAGCAATTTGGAAAAGGGGATGCCGTTAGCTGATAAAGCGTTTACTTTAGATCCGGAGAACAAGACGGGACATCTGCCGGCGCTTCACATAAACCTGGGGCTATACTACGGTAATCACATTGATGACGAAAACGCTGAAGATTACTTCCAAAAAGCGCAAGGTCACTTCCAAGCTGTCATTCAGCAATATCCCGAAAACACGGATTATGAACCGGCACATTATTACCTGGCTGTAATTTTCGTTGCTCAAGAAATGTACGACAAAGCAATTCCACTGCTTGAAAAATTGAGCAACGCAACTGATTCAGATACCAGAACAGCTGCAATGCAGATGTTGGAAATTGCCAGGGAGGGAGCCAACGCGCGGAAATGAAAAACCTTGCGTCGTGCCTTTTTGTCTAGATTCTTGTAGATCTCGTAGAGATGAACGCCTATATCGGTCACGGTATAGGCGTTTTTATTTCCGGAGACTATCAATCTCAGTCGCGCTCAGCATTCGATATTGACCAACCGGCAAATCACCCAGCACAAGTGCTCCGATTGACACGCGCTTCAGGAAGGTTACTTCATGGCCCACCGCTTGAAACATACGGCGAATTTGCCGTTTCTTTCCTTCGTGAATTGTAATCCTGAATTGTGTATGATCTTTCCGGCGTGAGATTGGCGCAATTTTCGCTTGAGATGTATATCCACCTTCGATTCTGACTCCCTTACGCAATTGGTGAATCGCCTTCTTGCTAGGTTTGCCGCGCACCCATGCGATATACGTTTTCTTTACTTCGTGCCGAGGGTGCGTTAAACGATTTGCGAATTCCCCGTCGTTCGTCATAAGGAGCAACCCCTCCGTATCTCGGTCTAGCCGCCCCACGGGATAAATTCTTTCCGGAATATCCCTGACAAACTCCATAACCGTCGGACGGTGACGCTCATCGCGTACTGTCGTCACGTATCCTGGAGGCTTGTTGAGCATCAAATAGAATTGATCGGGGGTCCCTTCAACGCACTGCCCATCAAATTTAACCAAATCTCTATCGGGCTCGATGTGCGTGCCTGGGACTAGGACACGTTCATCGTTGACGGTAACTCTGCCTGCTTCTATCTGCTTCTGCGCGTTTCGCCGTGAAGCGATGCCAGACTTGGCAAGATACTTTTCGAGGCGCATTAAGCACGTTTAAAGAATAAACCTTGTATTTTGAGGAGGGTGCAAGGGAAGGTTTTTGGTCATTCCTGCTGCTTGAAAATCCCGGCAAATCTTCCAGGCGATTAAGCTTGTATTTTTTTTCGCCAGGAAGGAGGTCTCCGATCGTCAAATTGAAGAGGAGAGTTTCACGCAAATAAAGAGTGGCTAGCTTCAATACAAAAAATCGGATGCGGAAGACAAATCTTAAATTTCTACGGTAGGTGGAAGAATATCTTCCACCTATCCAATCTTTCATCCTTCCATTCACTTTCGTCACGGACGGTTCCCGAACGCGGTTGATTATCCACTTTCCTTATTCAACGCCTCAAGCATATCCGACAGATGTACGAACTTCTGGCGAATCTTGCCTAATGCCGCGCCCTTCTCAACTTCGAGGAGATCAAGTTCTTTCCAATCGGAAAACGTCAGATAGGATGCCTCTTTGGATTTCAGAAACGACTCAATAGCTCCGGGTTCTCGCTCATCATGAATCGAAGCGGTTTGTCCTTGAATGTCTTCTATCATTGCGTCAACCGTTTCACCGGAATCGCCCTTATTTGTGCCCAAGAGTCCCGTTGGTCCGCGCTTAATCCAACCAACGACGTATAGTCCTCGAACCACTTTTCCGCGGTCAGGGTTAACGACGCGCCCTCGCTCGTTTGGAATGACTCCGGCGTCCCGATCAAAGGGTACACCCTGCAATGGAATTCCGTGATAGCCAACGGAGCGAAAGATAGCGCCGCAAGGAATACTTTCGAACTCTCCAAATCCTTGAGGTCGCATTTCCCCCGTCTCGCTCTTAACAAGTTCGTTTCGCACAATTTTCGCACCGACAACGTGTCCATTCTCCCCAACGATTTCCACGGGCGATCGCAGGAGACGAAGGTAAACTCTCTTAGTGCTTGCTCCTGGAGTTTCCTGCGACTTTTCGGTCAAGTATTCAACGTTTGCTCGCGCCTGTTTATCCGTTTCTAGTGATTTCTTGGATTCCTCATCGAGCACGACATCTGCGGGATCGACTACGAGGTCTACTCCTTCAAGTGCACCGATTTCCTTGATTTCTTTGGGAGTAAAAGCCGCCTGCGCAGCACCCCGTCTCCCTAGAATAACTATTTCCCTTATTTTGCTTGCGCGTAAGGATTCCAGTGCGTAATCTGCGATGTCAGTGGCAACTAATTCGTCGGGCGACTTTGCAAGCATACGTGTCACGTCCATCGCCACGTTACCCATTCCAACGACGACGGCCCGTTCATGCGACAGGTCAAATTGTGCATCCACATAGTCAGGGTGACCATTATACCAAGCAACAAACTCGGTGGCGGTGTAACTACCCGACAACCTCTCACCCGGAATATTGAGTTTGCGGTCTGTCTCGGCTCCGACAGCGAAGATTATTTGGTCGTAATGTGCCTGGAGTTTCTCCAAATTAATGTCACGTCCGAATTGGATATTCCCAAAGAAACGAAACCGTGGATTTGTGGCAATTTTCTCATATCCCTTGATGATGGCTTTGATATTCTGATGATCGGGGGCGACTCCAAATCGAACGAGACCGTAAGGCACTGGAAGTCGATCGAACGTATCCACCTCAATCAGGATATCTTTTCGCCGCAACAAGGCATCGACCGCATAGAAACCGGATGGACCTGCGCCAACCACAGCCACTCGTAACGGTCTCTTTTCATTACCTAGAGGGTATTCCGTTATTGAATTGGTCACGAAATCAAATTCCGAGAGAGTAATTCAACTGAGTATAAGGTGGACCTCAGGAATTCGGAGGCGTCCACTACGTTTTGACATGAAACTGCTCAATTTGCCAACCATTTTCCATCGCAATTCGGCGCAGTTTACGATCGGGGTTTACGGCTACAGGGTGACCTACAAGCCGTAGCTTATGCACATCCGAATGGTGATTTCCGTAAGCGTACGAGTCAGCCAGATTAAAAGCGTACGTCTTCGTCAATTCCTTGACCAATACGGCTTTATTCTCGGCATGCGGATTCAAACCTACTTGATGTCCCGTAATATATCCGTTAACCGTCTCCAACTCATACCCAATCATGAGATCGGATTCCAGATAGGTGTGAAACAGATAGACAAGCACCTGCAGCGATCCGGAAAGAATCACAATTGTTCTGCCTTCGGAACGATGAAATGCCATGAGGTCGGAAACACGCGGGGAAATTCGATCCACAAGCCGCTCTTTGAAACACGATTCTGCCAAGCTACAGATGCGCTGATAATCCAATCCGTGAAGATACATCTTGTATGCTTTTGCCCTGCGCAAATCCTGTGTTTTGAGAAAATAGGATGTCCAATCCAATAGGTTGGACATCGGGAGTTCGCCTTCCTTGAGAAGATATTTGAGGAAAACTCCCTCGGAAGAATAATCGATGATAGTGCCGTCAAGATCAAAGATTGCACAAGAACTCATTGCGTCACTCCACCTTTTGTCCCAATGCTTTGCGATACGCCTTAACGGCGTTATCCAGCCCCATGTAAATCGCGTCGTGAATCAAGTGGTGTCCGATAGAAACCTCAAGTAGAGGTAGATTCCGTAGCGGAGGTAGGTTGTCCAGATTCAAATCATGACCGGCATTGATACCGACCCCTACCTCGACAGCCTTTTCGGCAGCCCTGACAAGCAAGCTGAACTGGTGTTCAATTTCTTCGTTCGTCTTCGCGGAGGCGTACGGCTCCGTATAAAACTCGATACGATCTGCACCAACTTCTCTTGACATCTCAATCTGGTGAAGATCTGTTCCGCTGAATAGACTCACGCGGATTCCCACATCTCTTAATCGCCGAATAATCGGTTTTAGTTTGTCGCCGTCTGTGTCAAGATTCCAAACATTGTGGCTCGTAATTTCTCCCGGAACAACAGGCACCAAAGTACACTGCGTCGGGCGAATCTCCATCACCATGTCAAGGAAATCGGGCCGCGGATCGCCTTCAATATTATATTCAACAGTAACCATCTCGGCAAGTTTGTAAACATCGTACGGCTTTATGTGGCGTTGGTCCTTTCTTGGGTGAGCGGTGATACCCTGCGCTCCCGCGTCAATGCAAGTCTGCGCCGCCTGCGTCACGCTCGGAAGATCGCCACCCCTCGAATTTCTCAGCGTCGCAATTTTATTTACATTTACGCTTAGGTTTATCATAGGCTTTCGCTCGGCGCAGTTCCGGTCCCATTCTCTTCTAGGACTGGAGAGAACGTGTAAGTTTAGGACACAACCAAGCCTTGATTAACGCTCTTCCCTCGATTCGTGTTAATCTACTTTTGACCAATATAACTCTTTGAGGCGGCGAATATACTCTCTATCTCGTTTCTCCACCGCTTCGTCAAACCTTTCTGGATCAACAAACCATGGAGTGCCCTCTGTTAAGCGACCTCTGATCTTCTCATTCTCTATGCTACGAGGAGCCCGAATATCCTCCGGCCATTTCCAGACACCTGACAAATCGTAGTGTAACAGCGGGCCCTCATGCGGCATCCGGAAACCAAAGGTAGAAACGACGCCAAGCTCAATATCCTCCGCGGATGCCATCCCTTCCGCCCATAATTGCAGCGCCTCGCGACTCATTGCGCCCTGTAACCGGTTGAGCAGATAACCCGGTAATTCTTTGCGAAGCCGAATAGGTATTTTCCTCGCGCGTTCCATCAAGTCACAGGTGATGTTGTATGTTTCGTCTGATGTCCCGGGCCCCTTGGCAACTTCAACACCGGGTACGATGTGCGGCGGTGTAAAGTAGTGAGTTATGACGAGCTTATCCTGCCTCGCAACATCAGAGCCGAAATCGCTGAGCACCAGTCCCGACGTGTTGCTCGCTAATATCGTATGGCGCGGGCACAGTTTGTCAAGTTTGTTGAATAGCTCCCGTTTGTCTTGTGATCTTTCGACAATCGCTTCCGTAATAAAGTCGCTATCCCTTGCAACTTCAGCTAAATCGGTAGTCATCCTTATCCTGTCTACGGCGTTATTGGCTTGTTCCGGGGTTATCAATTCCTCCTCAACAAAGAGATTCAAGGCTGCCTTGATGTTCGCCTTACTCCACTCAAGAATTTCATCGTTCAAATCGGAGATGACGGTGGGGTATCCGCCCATCGCAAAGTTAATCGCGATACCAAATCCCATCGTCCCGCCACCGACAACCCCGACTTTGTTCACATCGCTTAGCTCCATATTACTCCCATCTCCAGTCTCAGTTTGCAAAACTGGACTTGCGCACTCCGATTCGTAGCAGCGCAATGCGTAACGCGTTCAAAACAGGATTCCTGTGTCATCAGATATTTGGGGTTGGGAACACAAATTGCCATCTTGGGCTCTCTTTCGCTCAACACAGATTACCCATCTTAGCGGGCAACAATCCTGTTACTAGACTTGCTCAAAGACCTGACGTATAAGCTGCATGATGTAGCCCAGATCATTGTCTACAGAGATTTCGTTGAGCTCCGCTACGGAGCCGAAGTGATAATGATATTTGAATTTTGAGCTATCTTCTACAGTAGCGATACCAAGCCAGGTCGCCCATGCAGCGCCTCCGGATTTCTTCCTCTTTGCCTGGCACATTTCTCGCGGATCGTCAATCGAAGCAGTCTGAACGCGCAAAAACAAGCCGAACCGCTTCTTAGTGCCGTGCACTTCTAAGAAGGATGTGCCGTTTTTCCTGTAGGAGATATAGTATCTATTGACTTTTTCTTTAACTTTAACAGAGTCATCCAGGTTCAGAACGCGTTGCTGTATCGGTATGAAAAACTTACCCCATTCACGTGTGAAACACGGATGATCGGCTAATGTCCGTTCTGCTTCTTTTTGGTGTTCATGAGAAATCCCGTGGTGAGGCCAGATTTCACACGCCTTTTCGACGAGCATTTCTGCCCGGTTTACAATTGCCTTTTCATCCCACCGCTCAGTTTGGCGGAGACTCTGATTTAATCGTAACGGACTATCAAGAAACCCACCTTCTGCAAGTTGCTTTTCTATGAGAGTTTTATTACTCAAATCTGCATTGTATCCGGTTAAGGTGAGATTGCCCATCGTGTGAAGATACTTAGCGTGCACTTCATTCCAGTTTTCGCCTAACTCCTCACGCCATTCGTCCGTTAAGGTTTGTGGCATGACATGCTCTATGGTGTAGTCGTCAACACGAATTGGCTCTTTGCGATTATGATTTTCCAGTTTTCGTAGGAGATAATTCCGAACACGTAAGTTATAAACGTCTTTCGTAAGAAACTCCCGCCTGAAATCGTTATCTGAAGGAAAACGCTGGGTACCGATTGATGCCGATAGGATGATTTTCAGACTTTGTAGGTAATCCTCTTTATCAATTCGGCCCATCAGTCCGGCAAAGACCCTGTTTAAGCCTTGCGTTTGGAGATCACATATCGCGCGTCGGAAGAGGTAACTCTCTACCAAGCCAAGAATCTCAATGACCTCCTCCTTCCCAAGTTGCCCCTGCTTGTAGTCTTCATAGACACCCAACAAAAACGGATAGACGACCTCAACTCCAAGGGTTCGAATATCTTCAAAGCATCCGCAAAGTGTTTGGTCTGGTTCCTTAAGTAGAACAATGCGAACATAGTGCTCTGAGTAACGTACGATTTCCTTGATAACCGCTTCCAACGCCTCCGGTTGCCTTTTCTCATCCACATACCTCTTGAAACTTTCGTAAACCTTCGTTTTGTTCGGAATTAACCGGGTCTTTAATGTTAGATAGTCCCTCATAAATAGATCGAATCGGCTGACGTACTCCTCCCCAAAGCTCTGCTCCATGGGATACCAATAGGCCTCATACAATCTGTCTTGAAACTTACTCTCCTGTCCCATGAGCACATAATTCCGGATGAGATCGGCTTGCGAAAGACTAAGCCCAGTGGAGTTGAGACTCTCAAAAATGAGTTGTGGATTATCAGAACCAGAGTCCAATGCTATGTCAACAATCACCAACTTCTGAATCCCGTCATACACGACCGTAAGGTCGGCATGTTTGAGTTTACTTTCAAACAAACGGTAGTTTTCCACTAAGAGCGACGTACTATCAATTGCCGGTCCATCGTCCAACAACTGCTTGTACGTCCTATCGTCATGCTTTGTGAGTCTTTGTTTGTAACGACGCGCTCCTTCCTCTCTTTCATTGAACAGATAATAGCCCTCTAACCGGGATTGATCTATGGGAATGTCAAAGTGCTTCACTTCAATCGCCCTGCCAAACGCTGAAAGCAGCAACGAAAGCGTTGTCAACCGCTGCTGACCGTCAATGACACGAAATTCCGGTACGGTAGGACTGCCATCTCCAATAGATACAATTGAGCCTAGGAAATGGGACCGGATATTTTCGCTCTCCCCGACACGCAACACGTCATCCCATAACTGCTCACATTGCGCCATCCCCCAACTGTATCGGCGTTGGAAAATCGGCAGTGTGAACTGCTTTGTTCCGTCTAGGAGTCTCAACAGACTTTCTTCGTTAGCTTTCATGGATTATACCTCTGCATCAATGAATGTAACACCCCGCATTCTTCCAATCTTCCATCATTCCGCCTTTCCAATCTTCCCCGGCTTTGTCAGAAAAACTCTGTTGCCAAACATTGTTTATTCAACGCAAATTTCAAGTCTGAAGTGTATGTCCTGACAGATCGCCCGCAATTGTTAACCTCCGTTGCTGTGTGAAAGTGTGTGGTCGCGTAAATCCTTCTCCCGTTGGCCCCGCGATCGTCATCGCCAAAAACCCTTCTCCGCCCAGACCCGCACACGCATAAGACGGTGCGTTCACCACCACTATATTGCAATCCATCGCCTTGTGAAATTGTGTAATTCTCTTCATGTCATTGGTGTGGAGAATCGCAGTATGCCCGCGCCCGCCTTCGGCTGTCACAGCGCCCTTAAGCGCTTCATCAAAGTTTCGTGTTCGCGCAACGGGAAGGATAGGCATAAGGTACTCGTCAATGATAAAAGTATGGTCTGCCGGAACATCTGCGATGATCGCAACTGTGTTAGCTGGTGCCCTTATTCGAGCCGCCTCCAAAATGACCCGCGCATCTTTACCGATAAAGTCTTTGTTGACATCTCCATCCTTAATTACGCTTCTCTCCACTGCTTTGAGTTCACTTGCATTGAGCAAATAGCCCCCGTTCTTCTTGAGTTCTCGGACGGTTTCATCTGCGGCAGATTCCACCACAAACAGCGCCTTCTCACCAATGCAGAGGAGATTATTGTCAAAACTCGTCCCATCAATCGTATCTTTGGCGGCTTTCGCCACATCCGCAGTTTCATCAATAAGCGCCGCGGGATTCCCTGGTCCCGCCGCGATCGCTTTCTTGCCGCTGTTCAATGCCGCCTTCACAACGCTGGGACCGCCGGTAGCTACAACCATGGAAATGTCGTCGTGATTCATGATCTCTTTTGCTGTGCGAAGCGTTGCGTCGGCAACAGCCGTAAGCAGATTGGGCGGACCGCCCGACTTCACGATTGCTTCATTGATGACGCGCATTGTTTCATGCGTGCAGACTGCCGCATTCGGATGCGGACTGAACACAATAGCGTTCCCTGCAGACAGCATAATTATCGCATGATTGATAACCGTTGAGGTCGGATTCGTCGTCGGTGTAATCGAGTTAATCACTCCAAACGGTACATATTCCACGAGCAGCGTCCCCTCATCGCCTGTATAGGCTTCGGATCGCAAGTCTTCCACCCCTGGCGAGAGATTGACCGCGCCTTCATTCTTCATCAGTTTGTGTTCCGCGTTTCCCATTCCCGTGTCTTCAACTGCCAGATCAGCGAGACGCTGAGCGTTATCAAGTGCGGCGCGTTTAATCTCTTCGATGATTTCACTACGCTTGGCAAACCCGAGCTGGACAAATTCTGCTTGCGCCTGCTTGGCAGCCATAATTGCTTGATCGGTGCTAGGATGAATTCCCGAGTGCGATCTGGAACCAACAGGAATTTTCGAACTTCTCGCCGGCACGCTTGGGATACGCCCTTCACTTCGAAGATTATTGATGACTTGCGAAACAATCTCTTCAATCTGTTCAGGGTTAATTTCCGCCATGTACACCTCCGATTCCGGGGGACAGATTTATGGACTGAACATAATAGATCAGGAACGGTTTAACCCGCTCCATCGTTCAATACCGAATTCCCAATTCTTCACCCCTAAGAAAGCATATTTTCCACGTCTGAGTGTGGACGAGGGATGACATGTACAGAAATAAGTTCGCCGACATCCTTTGCGGCTTCCGCACCCGCGTCAGTTGCTGCTTGGACTGCGCCCACGTCGCCTCTCACCATAACGGTGACATAACCTGCGCCAATCTGCTCTCTTCCAATCAGCGAGACATTCGCCGCCTTAACCATTGTGTCGGCTGCCTCAATGGCAGCAACAAGACCTCTCGTTTCAATCAATCCCAAAGCTTCACTCGCCATTTCGTTAAAGACCTCCCAAGGGTTAGAACAGTAAAACAACTGATTGAGGGTTGACCACCCGACAGATTCCTCATTCATATCTGTCAGTAATTGTCCATAATAGCATAATATTCCTGCTCTTGCAACCTGCTCTTTTCAATCTGAATCAAGACATAGCTAGTAAACAGCCCACAATCTCTCGCCCTTCATCTTGCTTCTATCTCTGGCTCTCCCGATAATTCCACAGTTGACTCTGCGTGGCATCTATAGTATAATAGTTGTGGTGGTTTTGACTCCGATTGCGACCGTGACGATTACGAGGCGACAAATGAAAACCTGCCTTCTGTTGCCAGCCTACAATGTATCCCGCACCATAAAACACATCATTCGAGAAGCAAATTTATTCGTTGGCGATACGATTGTTGTCGATGATGGTTCATGCGACAAAACGGCAGAAATTGCACTCGCCTGCGGAGCGGTGGTTCTGGAGCATACCCACAATTACGGCAAGGGCATGGCGTTACGAACCGGATTCGATTATGCTATTCGAGCAGGATACCAACTCATCTTCACCATGGACAGCGATGGACAGCACAATCCCGGTGATCTACCGAGATTCCTGGATTATTTTCGAATGGAAGATTCAGACATTCTCATCGGTAAGCGGTTTGAAGACAGGACTGCCATGCCACTCCATCGTCGATTAAACAACAGGTTGATTTCTACGGTGGGTTCGGCGCTATGTGGACAACATGTGCCGGATTTTCAATCCGGTTATCGATTGATAAAAGCCGAGGTTCTTAAGGCGGTTTCATTGACAACAGAGCGGTACGAGACCGAATCGGAATTGTTAATCAAAGCCGGTCGTCTTGGATTTCGGATTGAGAACATTCCAATTCGGGCAGTCTATAGGAATGAAATCAGTCACATCAAGCCGTTCCGCGAAATGCGGCTGTTTACAAAACTACTCATCGCCAGTCTCCGTGACAGATAACCGAATCTGATGCAACGATGCGCATTTCTTTTTACGCCGGGACGTTGGCGAGAATAAAGACTCAATACATGTTTTGTGCGTTCGCGACTTAGATGATTCTTGTAACCAATGACGACGGTATCGAATCGCCTGGACTGACTGCCCTTGCGCAGGCGCTCAAATGCATCGATGAAGTTTATATCGTGGCGCCCGATCGTGAACGCAGTGCAATCGGGATGGCAATTACGCTTGACCATCCCTTGAGAGCCACGCAAGTTGGCGACTGCGCGTGGGCTGTTGATGGCACTCCTGTTGATTGTGTAGACCTCGCGGTGAGTGCATTGCTTCCTGAATCTCCGAAGTTGCTGGTTTCTGGCGTTAATCACGGACAAAATTTGGGGCAAGACATCCATTTTTCAGGCACGGTGGCGGCGGCGAAAAAAGCCACCTTCTTGGGGATTCCGTCAATGGCGGTATCGTTAATCTCTGGACCGCCCTACCATTACGAAACAGCGACCTCTGCTGCCTGCCGACTCGCAAAACTTGTCTTGGCGAACGGATTGACGCCAGGGATTCTACTAAATGTAAACGTGCCAAACTGCCCCCTTTCCATGATCAAAGGCTTTGAGGTAGCGCGCCAAGATTTGGGGACATACAGCGCAACCGCAATCAAGCGTGCGGACCGTGTGGGCAAACCTTACTATTGGATCGGCGGAGAACGCTCTCAAGTAGATGCGCGGGAGGACTCGGACCTTAACGTTGTCAAGAGACGATGCGTGTCAGTTACTCCTGTTCAACTTGACTTTACCGCGCACCATGAAATTGAGCCCCTAAAACGGCGGCTAAAAGACGAAAACTTGGAAGAGGATGTAGAGACAGGCATTGAACTACCTTAGTCTGATAATTAAAGGATTTTTAATCGGTCTCGCCAACATAATTCCGGGTGTTAGCGGAGGTACATTTGCACTTATTCTGGGAATCTATGAACGCTTGATTAGGGCGTTGCACAATATCGGCGCGAAAACAGCGCAAAGATTATTGGCTGCCGTAACGTTGAAAAAGACGGCGATATCTGATGCTGCGTTAGAGTTGCGTCGAATTGATTTCGGTTTCTTAGTGCTTCTGGGAATCGGTGCAGTAATCGCTGTTGTTGCAACCTCTAAATTGATGATTTATCTGCTCAATGAACAACACGATCCGACTTACGGTTTTTTCTCCGGGCTGATTTTGGCTTCGATTGCCATTCCCGCCAAGTTGCTCAAGGGATTCGGTTGGAAAGAGCTGATGGCTCTCATTGCCGCTACCATTCTAACTATCGGACTCTCAATGAGCGTGGGCGAAAAAAACCTGGAGAAACAGAAACTTAAGGAAGGCCTTGAAGTAAAGGAGTCTTCGAAACCTGTTTCAAATGAAGCGGTTGTTGTCAGCAGATTTTCGGTCGGCAAACTGGCACACCTGTTTCTCAGCGGGGCGTTCGCCACCTCGGCAATGATTTTGCCTGGAATCAGTGGCGCATTTGTAATGCTCCTTTTCGGCACCTATTTTGACATCCTTACAGCCATAAATAATCGAGATTCGTTCGTACTGTCGATTTTCGCCGCAGGCTGTGGCATTGGACTCTTGGCGTTTACGCGTTTGCTAAACTACGTTTTTGAGCACTTCTACAGTTTGACAATCTCCTTCCTGATAGGCTTAATGGTCGGTTCGTTGTATGGACTCTGGCCCTTTCGCAATCACGAAATCATTGATGGCGAGCGCGTCGACCTTGCCCACATTGTCCCGCAAGTAAACGCGAATTTGATGGTCACGGGCGTGGCATTTCTGATTGGAGCAGGCATTATTCTACTGTTCTCTCGGTATGCACAAAAACTGACTGAAACAGATGTGTCACAGGGAAGCTTTCTTGCTTAATATGATTCAATCAAGATTCCCTAATCCATTTGCAATGCCCCTTATCAGGATTCATCTAAAGCACCGACACAAACTGAGATCATGAAAACTGTCGGTTTTTTTGTCAATACCTCGAAATCCCAAGCCGCTCAAGTCGTCGTTGAGGCTTCCAATTGGCTTCAACGCCACGGAATTAAGCCTATCATTTCTGATGAACAGGCAATAACTCTCGGTATTCCTCGATGTGGGGCAGACGAAAGCGAAGTTGTCGCGCAATCGGACGTTTTGTTGGTACTCGGCGGAGATGGGACGCTCCTAAGTGTTGTACACACTCCCATGATTGAGAACGTGCCGATACTTGCCGTCAATCTTGGTCATCTAGGTTTTCTCACAGAAGTTTCGCTAGATGAGCTTTATCCTGCACTAACCAACATTCTAAATGGAAGTTTCGAGATTGATCGACGGATGATGTTGGAAATTAGTGGAGGCAACGACGACCTGGAGCATTCACGTTCCTTCGCACTCAATGAGGTCGTCATACGCCACAACACAAGGCTCATCGAATTAGACACGTATATTGATGAGAAACCTTTTATCACGTATAATGCCGATGGCTTAATCATCGCCACCCCCAGCGGTTCGACCGGATATTCGCTTGCTAGTGGCGGAACAATTGTTGAACCGCGTCTTGACGCAATCCTTCTTACACCGATTGCACCCCATTCGCTCACTGTACGCCCTTACATTGCCCATGGCGACTCGGTGATTACAGTTGCCATGAAATCCAACTATAGCAGCGTAAATTTGTTCGTTGACGGGCCGCGTGAAACGCATTGCCTCGCACCTGACTGTTTAATTCGCGTTCGCAAAGCAGAGAAAACCATTAAACTCATCCGTTCTCAACGCCGAAGCTACTACGAAGTCCTACGAACAAAACTCATGCTTGGAGAGGGTCGTAAGCCTAGTACATGAAACGCCAATCGCAAAAACTTAACGGCGGGAAGTGGCTGGTAATGCCATTTCGCTTGAATATTAGTGCATATGATATCGTAAATGTATCGTCCTCTTGCACCGTAGGCGGGGCATCTTGCCCCGCCGACTTCGCGCGGAGACTAGACTTCTTGTCCGTTTCACGCAAATTTCTTGAACTGATTGGTGCGATTAATGCCCTAGCATTTTAGAGAAACGGTATTGGTGGTTGATATCGAATTCCGGTTTTTCCCATGATTGAAGAACTTTCCATCCGCAATGTTGCCCTCATAGATAAACTCCAATTGGAGCTTGCCCCGGGGTTAAATGTGCTAACCGGCGAAACCGGAGCAGGCAAATCGGTTATACTGCAGGCTGTGGGGTTAGCGCTAGGCGAGCGCGGAACCGCTAGTGTGGTGAGTTCTGGCGAATCCAACGCAAAAGTCCAAATCTCCGTCGCACTGCCTCCGCATCATCCCACGTGGCAACGGTTGAGCGGCTCCGAGTTGATAGACGAAGTGGATGCGTCGGACCCCTTGTTCCTTTCTCGGCAGATTAATGCCAATGGGCGAAGTCGCTGCCACGTCAATGAGCAGGCGGTGAATCTTCGACTCATGCACGAAGTTGGCGACCTGCTGGTGGACATCCATGGTCAACATGATCATCAGTCGCTATTTCGTCCCGATGTGCACCTCGACCTACTTGACGCGTTTGGCGGGCTTGAAAAACAACGAGCGGAGTTAGAACAGAAACATAGTGAAATCCAAGATTTACAGCAGCAACTTCATAGCCATTCTCAAATGTTGGAACAGGGCCAACGTGAGAAAGAACTATTGGAATTTCAGAGGAATGAACTAGCCGAGGCGGAGCTACAAGAAAATGAAGAGGAATCCCTGGACGAGGAACGCCGTATTCTCGGTAATGCGGAAAATCTCTTTGAAGCCGCAAGCCTGGTTTATGAACAACTCTATGGCGGGAGTCAACCCGACTCCGCAATTCTCGACCTTCTGAGGAATGTGAGGAGTACCGCCTCCAAACTGGGTGAGATGGATAAGCGCTTGAAAGAATTGAGCGATCGTTTGGAAACAGCATTGTATGAGCTGGAAGATGTTGCTCATCAGGCACGGGATTATCGTGATTCTATCGAATTCAATCCGTATCGCCTCTCTGAAATTGAAGATCGCCTAAATTTGATTTATCAATACAAGCGGAAATATGGGCGGTCTATCCCGGAGATACTGGTTTATCACGCGGAAATTGAAAAAAAGCTGAAAGATTTGCAGTTTGGCTCTGAGTATACCGAAGATCTGGCAGCGGATCTTGCCACTGCGATAAGCGAAGCCCAGGAGCTTGCTATTAATCTATCGGATAAACGCAAGACTGTCGCTTCAGAATTAGAAGCTCTGGTAGAAAAGGAACTTCACACACTTGGGATGGAAAAAGCCGTTTTTCAGGTTCATGTAGGACCGATGCTCTCTCCAAGTGGTATTTTGCAAATTTACGACAACCGATATGAACTGAAATCGCATGGTATGGACACAGTTGAATTCCTAATCTCACCCAATGTAGGATCCGAGCCCCAACCGTTGGCAAACATCGCGTCGGGCGGCGAGATTTCCCGTGTCATGCTTGCCTTGAAGACCATTCTTGCTCGAATCGACAATATCCCAACCATGATTTATGACGAAATTGATGTAGGAATTGGAGGACACACTGCGGATGTGGTTGGCGTAAAATTGAAAGAACTCGCGAATTTTCGCCAGGTCATCTGTATCACCCATTTGCCGCAGATTGCGTGTTTAGCTGATCGCCACTTCCGTGTTGAAAAATACGTCGAAGAAAATGAAACGTTTATCACAGCCAAACAGTTATCGACCGAACAACGGGTGGAAGAAATCGCCCGGATGCACGGCGGCGAGTTGACAGAAGCCGCACTTGCGCGCGCACGGGAGCTATTGAGATAATTCGGAGATTGTGCTAGGGCGTATTGACATTTATGAAAGGCGTGCCCATAATTCACCGAAAAGTCTCTATCGTAGGGGCGAGGTTCCCTCGTCCAGCGGGTTGGGTAACCCAACCCCTACAGGAATTGACCCAATGTAGGGCCAATTTTCAAACGTCAATAGAACCTACGTAATCGTTAATCCACTAATGAGAGAATTAGTCAGATATCATGGATGAACGTCTAACACAAGCCAGCGGCGCCAATGTTTATACAGGCTGTGAACTCTTGGTCAAGGGAACACTTGAAAGCAATGTCAGTCTGATAACAGGGTATCCTGGCTCTCCCATCGCCGAGGTCTTTGATGTTCTAGAGCACAACGCCAACCTGTTCCTAGAAAATGGAATTGTTGCACAAATGGCGAACAACGAAGCACTGAGTGTTGCGCGACTCAATGGGGCGCAGATGGCAAATCTGCGGGCTGTTGCATTTATGAAGAGCGTAGGTTTTCATGTGGCGACCGATGCTCTCGCTATTAGTAATCTGGCTGGAACAACCGGCGGAGCGGTCGTCGTTGTTGGCGATGATCCCGGCTCGGGAAGCACGCAGGTACCAGCCGATTCACGGTACTTAGCCCGCCACGTCTTTACTCCTCTTCTGGAACCGAGCACATTTCAGGAAATCAAGGATTGGTTGAGAGCTGCCTTCGAAATCTCTGCCGAATCGAACCTGTTCGTAACATACTTGGTCACCGTGAATCAGGCGGACGGTGGAGGAGATGTTCTGCTTCGTCCGAACCGTTACCCCGAGATTAACGCGAAGACTCAACTCTCGCTCGACACAGAGCTGATTGATGCATCAAATCGAGTCGTTCTGCCGCCAGATTCGACTAGGATTGGTATCGAAACTCTGAAAGAGCGTTTACCTAACGCCGTCAAAGCCGCAAGAAAACATAACCTCAACCGAATTTACTACGCTCACGACTCCACCCATGAGTTCGGATTTGTGTCCTCCGGAGTAGCTTACACCTATCTTCAGCACGCGCTCTACGAACTTGGACTCCACGGTAAAATCCCAATCCTCAAATTTGGTTTGACCCACCCAATCGACGACGAAATTGTACGCGAGTTTGCGATGCGTGTTCGCGAAATCTGCGTCATTGAAGAAAATCGTCCACTTTTGGAAAATGAGGTCAAAGCCAGTCTTAGCCAGCTTTATCAAAATGGTGAAATCGACCTGTTTGTGCAGGTCTGGGGAAAGCAATTTCCCGATGGACTGGAAGGAATCCCCGACATGGGCGGACTCAACCCATCGGTTATCATGCAGAAGCTTATTCCGCTCCTGCGAACGAGATATTCGATGAAGTTGAAGATTGATGACGGGGTACTCCTTCAGGAAGAGGAGCGGATAAAACAAGTCAATTCGCACCAAGTCGAAATTCCCGGTAGAACGCCTACATTTTGCCCAGGATGTCCGCATCGCGACTCTGCAAGTGTTTTTCTGGATGTCGTCAAGGAGTTCATGGATGCCGAGTATATGAAGAAGCACTACAATTCGCCTCCAATGGATCTCGTCTTTCACGGAGATATCGGCTGTTACTCCATGCTGAAGTACGAGCCCTACCCGCGACTGATGCACAATCTATCCGCAATGGCTTTAGGAGGGGGCACTGGCGCGGGCATCGATCCGTTCATCAAGAATAAGCAGATTGTATTTATGGGTGATTCAACCTTCTTTCATGGCGGCATGGCTGCAATATCGGATTCAATCAAGAACGGCCAAGATATCGCTTATGTAATCTTGGACAATCAAACCACCGCCATGACAGGGCATCAGCCGACGCCCTCAACCGGAGAGGACATTCTGGGCAATCCTACATTCGCGCAGGACATCGAAAAAGTGGCTCGCGGCATTGTAGCCGAGTCTGATACGCTAATCATCCGTATCGACCCCGAGAACCGATTTGAATACAAGAAACTGCTTGAAGAATCCATTCTCAAACCGGGAGTCAAGATTATCGTTGCCGACAAAGAGTGCGGAATTACATACCACCGGCGAGTGCGGCGCGATCAACAGCAAACCGTAAAGGAACACGGTTTCCTGAAAACTGAAAAACACATTAACATCACGGAGGAAGTTTGCGAATTTTGCTTGGAGTGTACGAAAGCAACGGGATGTCCAGGTCTAAACATCGTTGAAACGGAATATGGGGCCAAGATCGGTATAGACGAATCCAACTGTGTATCCGACGGTGCCTGCGCGAGAATAAAGTGGGCTTGCCCATCCTTTGAGGAAGTAACCATCTCCCGCAAACGTCGACCGCGGAAGTCCGTGGAATCCAGTCTTATTCAGATAGGCGAAACCAACATGCCTATGCAACATCTCACGCCGCCAAGGTTCGCCGGTTTTGATAAGACGTGGAGTGCCTACGCCGCAGGCGTCGGCGGCATGGGGATTGGCACAATCTCAAAGGTTCTGGTCGTTGCCGGGCACATTCAAGGATACAATGTTCAATTCTGCGACAAAAAGGGGCTCGCAATTAGGAATGGCGGCGTTTACACCCATGTGATTTATTCGAAGATTGACAACCACATTTCCCCCCTCATTCCGTACGGAAAGGCGGATCTGCTACTTGGACTGGACATTTTGGAAGCTGTACGCGGTATTGATCCGAAAGCAGGATTCAGTGTCGCCTCTCCAGACCAAACAGCAGCAATTGTGAATACGGCGAAAACCGAAACTGTGACGTCGTTAATCGGGAAGGATGGTTTTGAAGTTGCGAATCTTGAGGAATGGCTGCGACTGTACACCAAAACTGACGAATACCTCGGTGCGGACCTTTTCGATGTCGCCGAGAAACGCTTGGGCAGCAAACTTTACGCGAACATTGTGCTGCTCGGTGTCGCGTTTCAACGTGCGCTAATTCCGATTGAACTCGGGGCGATACAATTGGCGTTGAAACAGATGGTGAAACCGATCGATTTGGACTCCAATCTTCGTGCCTTTGAAATTGGCCGCTGGCTCGCTGTTCATCCTACGGCCTTCGTCGAAACACCCGAAAAGAAATCTTACAAGCATACCCTCCACGAAAAATCCCAAATCCTGGCGAAACGGTGGCGAGGCAGAAACCTCGCACGTGACTATTCAGCGTTGGTCCAATCAGCCGTGGATACGATGCAGTTGAATGACGGGACGAACCGTGGGCTGGCTATGCGTGTATACGACTTGATTCAGTTCGAAAATCTGAAATATGCCCGCTTATATGTTGAAAAAATCAGACAGGTCTACGGCAAGGATTCTAGCGACCGAAATTACCGAGCTACCAAGGCTGCCATAAAATATCTACACAAGGTCATGCTGATAAAGGATGAAATTTATGTATCGCATCTGCTAACAAGCCAAGAGAAACTCCAACGAGACAAAGAACGTTACGGTATTGACGAATCCAATGGTGACAAGATCAGATATGTTCACCTCAATCGTCCACATTTTAGAATCATGGGGATTGACCTTGAAGCTGAGATAAATTCGCGCAACTGGCAACTGAGTTTGATGAAACGGATGAAGTTTCTTCGGCGTTGGCTTTCGCAGTGGCACGCCAACGAAAAGTCTTTTAAGAATTGGTATGTTAAGTCTGTGGTCGATACTTTCTCACCGGCGAATTCGAAAAGTTACGAAAAGCATGTAAAAGCCCTAGAAACTCCCGAGGAGGTCCGTGGTTACCGAGAAGTACGTTACCCAAAGATGGAAGCCGCCAAAGAAAAGGCTGAAAAATTGATAGGGTATAGGAATTAGTCATTGCTGATGTATTACGCAGCCTAAGTCCTGATTAGATGATGCAGATCACGGGAAAGACGAAGATTGTTGGGGTAATAGGAGATCCCGTTGAACATAGCCGATCTCCGCAAATGCACAACGCTGCTTTCGTAGAGTTGGGTTTGAATTACATCTACGTTCCCTTCCACATACCACCGGATGCCTTACCCGTGGCCATTGAAGGGTTTAAGGCAATTAACGTGGTCGGGCTTAATGTCACCCTTCCACACAAACAAGCGGTCATCCCGTTTTTGGATGAAGTGTCCCGCGATGTCGAGTTAATTGGAGCCGTCAACACACTGACGTTTCAGAACGGTCGTATCAAGGGCGACAACACGGATGGTTTGGGGTTCTTGGAAGGGATGCGAGAAACCGGTTTTGAGTTAACTCAGGGCGAGTCCGCTCTTGTGATTGGTGCTGGCGGATCGGCACGGGCGGTCATCGTCGCATTGACTTCGATTGGACTTGAAACCATTTTCGTAGCTAATCGCACCACATCGAAAGCCATTAATCTTGCCGAAAATCTTTCTGATACGATTGGTGACTCGATTCACGGGATTGGACTTGATGATTCGCAATTGGCAGACATCGTCGATAGTGTCGCATTAGTGGTCAACACGGCGTCGACCGGTATGGATATTTCCAAGCCCCCGTTAATTGATCCCGAATGGCTGAGACCGCAAACTGCCGTCTATGATATTGTATATACGCCCCCGAAGACCCGTCTATTATTAGAGGCTGCCGAACGAGGGTGTCACACAATTCAGGGGCTCGGCATGCTTGCTTATCAAGGAGCAATTGCGTTCGAGAAATGGACGAAAGCGGCACCGCCCGTTAAAACGATGAGACAGGTGCTTCAACAAGCGTTGCATTGAAAACTCTTTGGGTTTTGACAGGTGCGCGGAACGAATTTGCAATCATATTCGCCATGTCTTGCACTGCCTCCGAGTGGTTTGTAACATCTCCAGAAGGTGACTTATGGACTCAGAAGAACTTGAAACAGTGAAAGTTGATATTTTTAATAATCAGTACCTTATAAAACCCACTGACAATTTGACTGAAGATGATATTCGTGTTTTGGCGAGTTATGTTGACACACTGATGCGTCAGGTTAGTCGCAAGGGATACGATCAACTCAGTGTAGCAATTCTTGTTGCGCTCAACCTAGCTGAACAGATGTATAAAGAACGAAAGAACTCGTCAGATTTCCTCAACAGTCTGATTGAAGGCATAGATGAAGTGATAAAACGAGACGACAATCTATCAGACTGCGAGGCTACGTAGAAAAAGCCCAATTCATGCGGTGATACTCCATTATATTGTTTGGGAGTCGAATCTGAACCTTGGATGTGGCCATTATCTCCGCTGAAGCGTCAAGTTCCTTTTTTTCAATTAATTCCTTCCAACACCTCCTCCTTTCAGAACTTAAGCTGTACATGCTTAGAATGTATGCATTGCTTACAGGCGTGTAGAAACCGTTCCAATCTCAAAGCGAAAAAGTTCACTAACAGCGAATATTGCGTTCTCTCGGTTGTCAAAAGAAATCAAGGCGCAACCGCCTCATCTCCCAAGTGCCCGTTCAACCACGTCTTTAGCGGAACATCTTTGTCACTCGGCGATGTATATCCGTAACCACCGGTACTGGCACCTAACAACTGCTGTCGAATTGGGTCGCATTGATCCATGAAATGCGATACGGTCATGTCGTCCCGCGGTCTCAACCACCGGTAGCCGTAGCCGTAGAAGAGCACCTTTCTCGTAATGTTCGAGTGATTCGGACTTGCGGCATGCCACAATCTCCGATCAAAGAACACCGCCGTACCGGGAGCGACGCGCACTTCCAACGTACCGTCAGGATTTGAAATCCCATCGGCGGGGAAGTCCAATTCATTCCGCAAATGGCTGCCGGGAACAATATAAAAATTCGCACAACCCGGTGTTCTCGTGTCCGTAAGGAAAAAACCCACCTTCAACGAAACTCTCGGGCGTGGATTGCCCTCCAGCTCAATGTTTAACCGGCCGCTATCCTGATGCCATCCGAAACGCTTCTTTTCTTCGGTCTCCTCCGGTGAAGACGGAGGCGTGACCGTGAGATGCGAATGATAGAGTTGAATGTTCCACCCCAACAAATCCCAAACCTTTGGAAATGTCTTCGGCCAATCGAGTAATTTCAGAAAAATCTCATCTTTCCCCACGAAGTCTAGCAGATTTAATCTTTCGTTAGGTCCACGTAACTTGTCGGGAGGGCGGTTGGGGTTTAGGACACCTAATGGCGCTCGTACTAAATCTTGAGTTCCTACCGGAGCCCGATATTGCGCATCCAGCCGGTCAACTACAGCGATCAGATTGTCTACCATCTCGCGTGGTAGAGCGTCCTCGACAATGAAAAACCCGTTTTCTTCAAACTCGAGACGTTCATCGTCACTCAGACAGTAATCAAACCAACTAGCGTCCATACATACCTCCTTTCATTTATCCGAGATTTTATGGCAAAACCAATAATTATCCATACACTGCGGTAGGTTCGGTCTCCTAACCGAACCGGTTTATAAGCAGTCTCGCAGGTGCTGTTGGAAATCGCACCTATCGAAGTATGTGTAAATATGAATGGTGTTGGCTATAACTACTCGGGCGCCAACTCACCCAGTGAGGTTTCACCTGGTGCAATAAACTCACTCTTGGGACTCTCAATGCGGCCGTAACCTTGCCACACTTTGAATCCAAGCAACGCCAATAACTCAGGTGATGCATTCCTCAGAATCTCCGGAGCCGTCCCAACCGTCAGGTTCTCCTGCTGGCGAAATTGAGGGGCGCAGAAATAGCTCAAAGCACCTAGTCGCGGACTATCACTAACATTCGCGCCCGTGCTATGCCACAGTCGCCCTTCGAAAACCATCGCAGCGCCGGCAGGAGCCACAGCAGGGATCGATTCCACATCCTTATCCAAATCCACGTCTGGCTGCTTTCCACTTAAATGGCTACACGGCACAACGTGAGTCGCACCATTCTCCTCGGTGAAATCCGTAAGCATCCACATGATGTTGCAAGCAACTGCCGGCGGCATTGATTTTGAAGGCACTTCGTCCTCTTGGCTAAGGCGTCTGCCCCTGAAATGAGCCCCTGTCATTGATCCGGGTTTAACCGATTCTTGAAGTGGCCGGACGGGCTTTGGCATCCACCATTGGTCGGTGTGCAACCCCATCACCCCTCCCGGTTTCGCGATATTGGCGGTGAAACTTGACAGCAGAAATTCATCTCCCAGTATATGCCTAACCAGTGTTCGCACGACTTCGTGGTGCAGCAGATCGCGAAACACCTTACCCTTGTTGACCAAGAACCAGACTCTCTGATTCACTCCAGCATCATTCGGTCCTGCATCCTCAGAGGCAAGCCCGCGCTGCTGTTCGCCGGCAGCCTGCTCCTCTAACCTGCTCCGAAGCCTGATAACTTCTTCCGCACTAAGCGCATTCTCAATCAAACAGTAACCGAATTCGTCAAGATTCGCTGCGGCAAGTGCGAAATCTGTTGTCAATTTCGGAAATTCATCAGTGGTTTTCACTAGGGAACCTCCAATATCTCTATATCCCCTCTGTGATTCGCCGAGAAACTCGTGTACATGGATCTCACGTCTTGAGCTACCGGGATATCAACATTTCTTCAATACTCACCGTGGTTCTGTCCATCGCTGACTGCTTGATTATAGCACAGATTCCAATCCGATTCTATAGTTTTAAGATATGCGTTAAATCAAGAAAGTTCCGTTGAACTGGGACATTCTCCGTATTTTCGTGGCTTGGATAAAGAAATTCTGGAAATATGTAGGAAAATAGGCTATAATTAATAGTTACGGGGAATGAATGATTTATTCCCTATCCGTGGTTGGTTATATTGAATGTCAAATGGATTAACTCTGAACGGGCCCTGAAAGGGGCTTAAGGAGACATTGGATACAATGGCAACAGGTCGAGTCAAATGGTTCAGCGATCAGAAGGGTTTCGGCTTCGTCGTGACCGATGATGGTCAAGATGTATTTGTGCACTATTCTAACATTGAGGGCGAAGGATTCAAAACCCTTGATGAAGACCAGGAAGTCGAGTTTGATATTGTCCAAGGAGACAAAGGGCTTCAAGCTGAGAATGTGGTCAAAATCTGAATTGCACATCATCCACACCACCCGATCAAGTGGCGCTTGGAAAAGGCTCTCATTAGTTTGAGAGCCTTTTTTTATGCCGCAAAATACGATAAAATGAAATCGTCATGCCCATGGAAGACACCATGGCTTTTCCTCGCTAGGATTGGTTTGCCAAATCCACGGCTTGACCAAATTGCAAGTTGTAGTTGCCCAGTTCCTGTAAGCACAACTCTTTACTGTTTAGTTCAGGTTATGGAAGCGGTAAAAAGGTGTCCCATCAGGGATATCGCACCTGATTTTAGAGGTGTAGAGATCTTCTCTCCAACCACCAAATCACCGATTTTCCTCTTCTCTTGGCATAAACATCAAAAGCCCCATAGGGGCGACAGAGGCGTATAGAATGTCAAATGGTCGAAAATGATTTTAGTTCCTGTTATTCAAACAAGCCCTAATCAGTTGCCACAACGCTCTAACTCACACATTCCGCTGTAAGAGCGATGTCCTTTACCTTTTGACCCACTGCTCCAGCAATAGTCCATTACGAAGCATAAAACATGCTATGTAAGAAAAACATTGACCTTGAACGAATACACCGCATCATAATTGTCCGGCTTGCGCCCTTGGGCGAAACCGTCTTGATGACGCCTGTGATTCGCGCAATGCGGCAGGGTTTTCCGAACGCACATATTGCGTGCATGACCGATTTGATTCGTACAGATCTCGTGCGTGCAAATCCGAATCTTAACGAAGTCATTTCTTATCAATCGTCGCTGCCGCGGCTAATTTATGGCATGGCGAAACGATCATTTCAATTGGCTGTTATTCTTCAACCGACCTTTCGTCTAGTATTACACACTTTTCTCGCCGGTATCCCGTATCGCGTCGGGTTCGAGACCAACTCCGGTGGGCGACGACTGCTGCATCTTGCAGCGCCGAACAACACGAACCAACACGAAACCGCTAGGTACTTGGATGTGGCGCGCCTGATCGGAATTGAGCCGGAAAGTGATGAGCCAGAGGTTTTTGTCGATCGAAATTCACAGGCATGGGCAAGTGAATTTTTTCGTAACGCCAAGATTAACGGTGACTCCCTCGTGATTGGACTCAATCCGGGTTCCGGCACGACCTATAGAAGATGGGCGAAAGAACGCTTCGCAGAAGTTGGCAATTGGCTTCAGGTGGAGTATAATGCCCATCTAATTATTTTGGGAGGACCGCGAGAGGCAGACCTACCCTATGAATTGGCGGCGTTAATAAACGGTCAAACCACGCTCATTACCGATGCTACGCCCATGCAGCTTGCCGCGATTATTCAGAAATGCAATCTATTTGTAAGCAACGACACGGGACCAATGCATCTGAGCACTGCACTCAAAACGCGTACAGTCGCTCTTTTCGGCGCATCAAACCCTATTCAATGGGCGCCCATCTGGCCCCAACATAAAGTCATAGCTCGCAACAGCATGGCAGAGATTGCCGTTGAAGAAGTAGTGTCTGCCGTGCAAGAATGCTTAGACGCAGTCTCCGTAGCTGAAGAGTAGAAACACAAAAATTAATGGGGCGCGCGTTGTAGACAATTTTAGCCATTGCAACTAATAATTACACGTCCTTGTGGGTAACGACTTTTTACTGTACCACGATGGATCTCGTTCGCGCGTGCTATGGGATCTACTATCAGGATTAGCTATCCATAAGAATCTCTATCGCGGTCGCAATTTTCACCCTTGATAGTGCTTGATCTATTCGCATGCTTGATCTGTTAGATTGTGGAATGCGCAAACTAAATGAAGTTTAATTTTTAAATCGGTAATCCTAATTTTGCCCAGGCACGGTAGGTGCGGTTTCTAACCGCACCGGACTTCGCCAAACAATTACCGAATCAATTTTTTAAACTTTATATAGTTTGGGCCACTAATATGGGCCCAATTCCGTGGGAATTAGATTCTTCTGTGCGAAAATTATATAATCGATCTATCTATGTGCGAACGCTCTCAATTCTTGCATAATGTATGGAATTATGAATGTAAATGATTGTAAACGCTTCATCCCGCAACAGAGTCTATTATGGCAAGGAAATTGATGGGGATGGCTTCAATGCAAATAAATGATAGATTATCATCTGCAAGAACACAATCTCGCACTGCAGGACCGCCTGTAAGTCAGCACCAACAGATTATTCAAATTCTGTTGTCTATCATTCAGCGTCGTATACACGTGCAGTCTATCTTCACGCGGTTAGCTCGCTATGCGTTCTGGGTTCTGCTTCTCACGAGTTCGATGATTCTCGTCGGTCGCTTTGTACGTTTACCGAACATTCCTACAGCCATATTCCTCTTTCCGCTCATGCTTTCTGCCATTTTGGCTGTCGGATTGGCGTTCGTGCGAAGAGGTTCTCCTTCGGCCATTGCCCTTTACGTTGACAAACAATTGAATCTGAAAGAACGCTTCAGCACCGCTGTCGAATTGATTCAAAGAAAAGCAACGGACGACCTCAGTCACCTTCAGATACGTGATGCTGCGACCATCTGTACGCAGACTTCCCCTTCGATGGTCGTACCATTTACGTTTCCGCCAGTTCTTAAGTGGTTTCCGATACCTATATTACTGCTCGTGGCATCCTTCGCCATGCCACGCATGTATGAACTGCCTCTCCCGCCAACCGTCGCCGAGCAGAAATCCATTGAAGAGGCTGTAGAGGACTTTAATCGTATGATAGGTGATATCGACGACCCTGTACTAGCCAAGAACATCCAAGACGCCTTAAAAGGGCTAAAAAACACTGACAGTCTCGCGGTCCAAGATCGATTGAGCAAACTCCGCGATAAGGTACGCAACCGGAAACGACCATTCACCAAGAATGAACTTGATGAAGTAAGCAAAGTTTTCGCCGAAGTCGGCGACGAATCTAATCGTTTCAAAAACATGCATCCGGGCAAACTTGCCGAGGAGCTAGAAAAACTCGCAAATGAGGAAAATCTCACTCCGGAACTTCAAGAAGAACTCCGAGCGCTTTTCAACAAAATCGCCGAGCGATTGAAGGACAATAGTGTCGCCAAGAATTTCACGAAAGAAATGGATGAACTTCAAACGCAAGCGGTCAGTCCGGATACCTTGAAGAAGATTGCGCGCCAGTTGGCAAATATGGAAAAATTGGCTAGGAGCCGTGAACAGCTGGAACAGGTGTTGGAACAAATCGCGGCAAGCCGCAAAAATATTGCATTAGCAAGCCTAAATCTCGAAATCGATAGGAATTCTGGCGGGATCGCAAATAGGGAAGGTGGTGCCGGCGACGAATCGACGACGGGCGAAACACGGGGGACAATTGCGGCAGCGGATTCAGACTTCGAGCCGAGAAAATCAGTCGAAGAGGCGGAATTCGGAAATCAGTTGACCGCAACTGAAACGCCGCAATCTGTACGAAAAGACGGGCCGGAACTGAGATTGAAGGCTCCCTCATCAGGTACAGATACCCCTGCAGATACCAATGTCTATGTAGGAAGTGACGCTCCAGGTCGTGAAGGTGAAGCCGAATATATTCCGTACCGCGAGGTGATTCTCAATGCGAAGCAGGAATATGCCGAAGCAATTGGGAACAATCGTATCCCTGTACGGTACCAGCGGTTAATTGGTAACTATCTGGAGGCAATCACGAATCCCTGAAGGGAGTAACCGCTTTGGATCGTTTTTGGTCAACACGCTCCTATGAAGAAACATTTGATTAAATTGATCTGTTTCATCGCTCTGATTGTAGTTGTGTACCTTCTTTTGAAGCATCTCGGCATCACTGATAATCTTTCCCGCGACAATATCCCTAAACTCAAAGCGGATATTGGCAACTTCGGAGTTTTTGCGCCGCTTGTTTATATCGGGTTTTACGTGCTGGCGACCATCTTCTTCCTCCCCGGATTGCCGGTGACCATGCTTTCCGGGCTGGCATTTGGGCCATTTTGGGGTATCGTTTACGCCTCTATCGGATCGGTAATTGGCATTTCGTGCGCTTTTCTCATTGCACGCTATGCTGCCCGAGGTATGGTCGAGAGATGGGTTGATCGCAGCGCACAGTTTCAGAGAATCGATGAAGGTGTGAGACGCCAAGGCTGGCGAATGCTGATGATCACCCGGCTGATTCCGATATTTCCGTTCAATCTACAGAATTACGTCTACGGTCTCACGAAGATCAAATTCTTCACGTTCTTTTATGTTTCATGTGTCTGTATGTTGCCGGGTACAGCCGCGTATGTTCAATTGGGCGCGGCGGTAAATGTTGGCGAAGGGAACATAAAGAAGACTTTGCTTTATCTAGCAGGTGCGGCCGTATGTATTGTTCTGGTATCGTTGATTCCAAGGATAATCCGCAAACGCCAGATAGGCTTAATGTGAGAAATTGTCTTCCAGTCGGATATGAAATCAGCATCCTGCTGTTGAAAGCCATGTGCATGGCTGACCTTTGGTAAGAACTTGTGAAACCAAACAGGATTGACAGGAATTAACGCCTATGATAGATTTCCGGGCTATTTGAAATTGCCACGAGTGTCGATTTAAGCAAGCAGATAAGACCAAGCCTGCCAAAACAGAGTCAATCGAAATTGCCACGGTGAACGCTATACAATTCTCGCTGCTTGTAAACCATTTTCCCAATAATGAGATCGAAGGGTCCAATCTCTAATCTAACCACTTGTAAAGAATTCATTGCATGCGCCAGATTGACAGATACATGAGCAACACTGCCAATCTGGCATGAGTTGAAACACGTAATCAGTAGTTCGTGCGTCACACAAAACAGCAAATTCTTCAACTCGAATAATGAATCTCTGTCATCAATCAATTACAAATTGCTGAAATTCCGCGCTATATTTCCAGTGATAGACACTCCGCAATTCTTTGCCTTATAGATTACTCTCTGGCACAGATATTGCGTTACCTATGTGTGAGTTGTCGATGCCACTACGGCGCCCAATGCGAATCGGTACAGCAGTGTAGGAAAACGTACCATGGAAGGACAAGCACATCGTATTTTAATCGTTGATGATGACGCCGCTTCATTGGAAGTTTTGGGCGAAGTGTTGAACCGCTCCAACTACCGTACATTTTTGGCATCAACCGGATACGAAGCCGTGAAAATCATCCAAGAAAAGCCGCTAGACTTAGCTATTCTCGATTATGATCTTCCGGATACTACAGGTTTGGAACTGCTTCTGCATATTAAGCAGTCAAGACCTGGCATTTTTGTCGTCATTATGAGCGCAAACACCTCGACAAACGTAAAGTTTGATGTGTTTGAGGCGGGGGCGTTTACTTTTATTCCGAAACCCATAGATTTGCGCCAATTCCTGGAAATCGTGAGGCGTGCAATAGGTTTCAAAGAACAATCCGGGACAGGTTCCCCACGACGCGTTAACACCATGCAGATAAGGAAATCAATCTTCTTTAGATGGACTCGCATCGTGAAGTTAACTAAAAATTAGGAAAATTGAGGATATAAAAAATGAGCAAAGTCATTGGAATTGATTTAGGAACTACCAACTCCTGCGTCGCAATCTTGGAAAGCGGCGACGCAAAAGTAATTGAAAATGCCGAGGGTGTTCGCACAACTCCGTCGGTTGTTGCTTTCACGAAAGATGACGAACGGCTCGTAGGCCAAGTTGCCAAACGCCAGGCAATTACGAATCCAACAAATACGGTGTTTTCGATAAAGAGGTTCATGGGCAGAAAACATAGCGAGATTGGAGAAGAGCTCAAGCGCGTGCCCTATGACATAATCGCCGACAAAGATGGTGACGCAGCCGTAAAGATTGAAGAAAAAACCTATACGCCGCCCGAAATCTCCGCAATGACGCTGCAAAAAATGAGAGAAACGGCGGAAGCCTACCTCGGCGAAGAAGTCACGCAGGCGGTCGTCACTGTGCCTGCCTACTTTAACGATTCGCAACGCCAGGCAACGAAAGACGCCGGCAGAATTGCCGGTTTGGATGTGCTCCGAATCATCAACGAACCAACAGCCGCGTCGTTGGCATACGGGCTCGAAAACAAAAGAGACCTCAAAATTGCTGTTTACGACTTGGGGGGTGGAACCTTTGATATCTCAATCCTAGAGATCGGTGAAGGCGTTTTTGAGGTGAAAAGCACCAATGGCGATACCCACCTTGGCGGTGATGACTTCGACCAGCAAGTTATTGATTGGCTTGCCGAAGAGTTCAAGCGCGAACAGGGCATCGACTTGCGCAAAGACACTATGGCGCTTCAACGGCTAAAGGAAGGCGCGGAAAAAGCGAAGTGTGAGTTGTCAACCGCCCTCCAAACCGATGTAAATCTGCCCTTCATCACTGCCGATGCGAGTGGACCAAAACACCTAAATGTGTCTCTTTCTCGCGCAAAACTTGAGCAACTCACAGACAATCTCGTTGAACGTACGCTTGGACCGTGTCGAAGAGCGATTTCCGACGCAAACTTATCTCCTCAGGATATTGACGAAGTCATTCTTGTCGGTGGACAGACGCGCATGCCCAAAGTTCAAGAGGCTGTTCAGGCTCTTTTTGAAAGGGAACCGCACAAAGGGGTTAATCCGGACGAAGTGGTCGCAATCGGCGCTGCCATACAGGGTGGAGTTCTTTCCGGTGATTCCGAGGTTAAAGACATCCTCCTGCTTGACGTGACACCTCTGTCACTTGGTGTCGAAACGCTTGGCGGAATGACTACCAAACTCATTGAACGCAACACAACCATTCCTACAGAAAAATCGCAGATTTTCACTACACCGGAAGACAACCAGACGTCCGTGGATGTACACGTACTCCAAGGAGAGCGTGAACAAGCAGCATACAACAAAACAATAGGGCGTTTTCGTTTGGATGGGATTCCGCCAGCGCCTCGAGGGCTTCCGCAGATTGAGGTCTCGTTCAATATTGACGCCAATGGAATTCTCAAGGTGTCAGCGAAAGACACCGCCACTGGAAAGGAACAGCACATTACCATCACTGCCTCCTCCGGTTTGTCAGAGACAGAAATCGAGCAGATGGTCAAGGATGCCGAAACCCACGCCGATGAAGATAGGCAAAAACGCGAGGATTTTGAAGCTCGCCACCGCGCGGATTCGCTAGTCTACGAGACAGAGAAAAGCTTAACCGAATTCAGCGACAAGATTGATTCCGAAACAAAAAGCAAGGTTGAAGGCGCGGTTGAACGAGTCAAGGAAGCCTTGAAAGGTGAAAATCAGGAAGAGATTAAATCCGCCTCTGAAGATTTGACCCAGATTTGGCATCAGGCCTCCGCCGAATTGTATCAACAAACCGCATCTGCTGAACAAGGCGAAGCGCCGACCGGTGATCATCCCCGCAGCGCACCAACCGATGAATCCGCTGCGCCCGGTGGTGAAGGTGAAGTTATCGACGCGGATTACGAGGTCGTTGATGAAGACGTTGATAAAGATAAGAAGTAGAGTCTTCCAGCAGCAGAGTTGCAGCTGATTTTAATCTAGAAACCGAGTTTTCCCGAAAACTCGGTTTCTTTTTTTGCACATTCTTATAGATTCATTCGATTGAAAATGGAATGCGACAACAATTCCTACGTCATAGCGACCTAAATGGCGTTGAATCAACCGACTGAATAAGGATCAACTGAGTGAATACCGAAGGATTAATGGAGCGAACAGCGACCGCGATAGAGATTCAATGCCAACCAGCATTTGAAAACCCGGCGTGCGATCGACCGAGCGATTAGCGATTAAGTGACTGTTTAAGGAACGATCAACGGAATGAATAACGCAAGGATCGAGAGAGCGAACAGCAACCGCGATAGAGTTCCCATAGAAATCCAACAGAGATCGCTGAGTGCCGCCGTCCGCCAGACGCTAACTGGTAGGAGTGATCTCCGAATCGCGACCCGCACCTCCTTGTCGGAACGACCAACCGGGTGGATAACGATCAAATGAATGAATAGATCAAGTGACCGAACAGAGAACGCGATAGAGATCCCAGCGCGATAGATCTCTCTCCCGGTCGTGACCGCGCCACTACTTCAACACATAAAATCCTACCTAGAAGGCCACTTAATGAGGCCTACGCCCAACAAAAAAGCGCCTCCTATCAGCACATCACTGAAAAGGAGACGTTTTTTGTTTTCGTTTGTCTTACCTTGTCTTACTGCAACTCTCGCAATATAAAAAATCACATCTCGCGAAAGACAAAATCCCCGTCCTCGAAATCAACCTCAATTCCAACTCCGTCGCCGAAGTGTCCCTCGAGCATCTGAATTGCAAGTGGATTCAGGATGTCGCGCTGAATAGTCCGACGCAATGGCCGCGCACCGTAAATCTCATCATAGCCGCGTGTTGCGAGTTCCGCCTCTGCTGGCTCCGTCATGGACAGCGTAATCTCTTTGTCCGCGAGCCGACCGCTGAGCACATCGAGTTCAAGCGTCACAATTTCCTTAATCTCCTTTAAACCCAGCCTATCGAAAATGATAAGATCGTCAATTCGGTTCAGAAATTCGGGACGGAACTGTTGCTGCAATGCTTCCTGCACGCGAGACCTAAGTTCCTCTGGTGTCAGTTTGCTGTCGCTAATCCACTGGCTGCCTATGTTTGATGTCATGACAACCACAGTGTTCTTGAAATCTACCGTGCGCCCATGCCCATCCGTTAATCGACCATCGTCCAACATCTGCAGCAGAAGGTTGAATACATCGGGATGCGCCTTTTCAATTTCGTCAAACAAGACGACGCAATATGGATGACGACGGACGGCTTCCGTCAGTTGCCCGCCTTCATCGTAGCCGACATACCCCGGCGGTGCGCCGACAAGTCTAGACACGGTGTGCTTCTCCATATACTCACTCATGTCGATTCGCACCATGGCGTTCTGATCATCAAACAGGAATTCCGCAAGTGACTTTGCGACATGCGTCTTTCCGACACCTGTTGGTCCCATGAATACAAAAGAACCGAGCGGCCGATCGGGGTCTTGCAGTCCGACGCGCGAGCGCCGTATGGCGTTAGATATGGCTTCAACCGATTCATCCTGTCCAATAACGTGTTCTTTGAGTCGGTCCTCCATGTGAAGCAGTTTCTTGACCTCACCCTCCATTAACCGGAAAACTGGAATTCCAGTCCATCTGGAAACAATTTCGGCAATATCCTCCTGATCGACCCTCTCCTTCAGCATGTGCAAAGATTCCTCGTCTTCCTTCGCTGACCCAAGTTGATTTTCAAGTTCGTACAGTTCCCCATACCGAATCTGCGAAGCCTTGGCGAGATCGCCTGCACGTTGCGCCTGTTCCTCCTCAATCTTCAGCGCTTCGATCCGCTCCATCAGGTCGCGTACACGCTGGATATCCGCTTTTTCATTTTGCCAATTCGCTTTGAGATGATCTCCTTTTTCCTTCAGCTCAGCGAGTTCCTCCAGCAACTTTGCCAAGCGTTCCTGAGAGGAGGTATCCTCCTCCTTTTCAAGTGCTTGCCGTTCGATCTCTAACTGAGTGACGCGGCGATCGACCTCATCAATTTCTTCCGGCACGCTATCAATTTCAATTCGTAATCGTGAAGCCGCCTCATCAATGAGATCAACAGCCTTGTCGGGCAGGAACCGATCCACAATGTAACGCTTCGAGAGCACCGCCGCCGCAACAATTGCGTTGTCTTGCACCTGAACACCGTGATGCGTTTCATAGCGCTCTTTGAGGCCCCGCAAAATAGCGATTGTGTCTTCGACCGACGGCTCCTCAACCATGACAGGCTGAAAACGCCGTTCCAATGCCGCATCCTTTTCGACATGTTTGCGATATTCGTCAAGTGTGGTTGCCCCAATGCAATGCAATTCGCCGCGCGCCAACGCGGGCTTTAGCATATTGGAAGCGTCCACCGCTCCCTCTGCCGCCCCCGCACCGACAATTGTGTGGAGTTCATCAATGAACAACACAACCTCCCCCTCGGATTGTTCAATGTCCTTAAGCACCGCCTTTAGCCGGTCCTCAAACTCGCCGCGATACTTCGAACCGGCAATCATTGCGCCTAGGTCGAGTCCAATAAGTTGCTTGTTTTTCAGACTTTCGGGCACATCACCATCAACGATGCGCTGAGCAAGCCCTTCAACAATCGCAGTTTTGCCGACCCCCGGTTCGCCAATCAACACGGGGTTATTTTTACGGCGACGAGACAATACCTGCATGACTCGGCGGATTTCATCGTCCCGTCCTATAACAGGATCGAGCTTCCCAGACATTGCTTCTTGGGTTAAGTCTCGCCCAAACCTTGTTAGCGCCTGATATTTATCTTCAGGGTTCTGATCTGTAACACGTTGCCCGCCGCGAATATCAACCAAGGCTTTCAGAATCTTATCTTTCGTGACGCCGTGCTTTTTTAAAATCTTCCCGACCGAGGAGTTCTTGTCCTCCACGCATCCGATTAGCAGGTGTTCCGTGCTGACGTATTCATCTTTTAGGTTGGTCGCCTCTTTCCAAGACCTGTCAAATACTGCATTCAGCGCCGGCGAAACGCGCAGTTCTTGGCTGCCTCCTTGAACCTTAGGTCCCTTTCGAACCGCATCATCAACCTCCGATCTTATGGCTTGTACATCAACTCCTAATTTTTGGAGAATCGGAGTTACAACTCCCTCTTGCTGATCGATTAAAGTAAGCAGCAAATGTTCGACATTAACATCGGGACTCTTTCCCTCGCTCGCGAAATCTTGCGCAGTCTGCAAGGCTTCTTGTGATTTTATTGTTAATCGGTCAAATCTCATTGTGATATTCCTCTCTTTCACAGATGGGTATTTTTGCTCAACCTGTAAGCAATCCGTTCTAGTGCAGAATAAATGCCAACATTTTCGAGAGGAAAAAGGCGTGTTTGGGGCGATCTACATGCTGTGCGACGTGCCAGATTGACAGGATGAAATCTAACGGGTAGGAGGTGTGCCGATTTGGCGCATGTATTGGCGGGAAATTACTGTCTTTTACTCCTCAACGACAATTAGTTGGTTGGGAGTCACCCCTGTCAAATTATCAACGGCTCCGCTGGGCCACGCAACCTCGATTGACTCGACCCGGCTGCCATCCGCAACTCCGAAAATGGCAGAAAGTTCACTCTGAGAACAGTAGCTGCAGCCACTCTTGATGGTGCGTGTTTGTGTATCGGATGCGGCATGTATCGTTATCTTCGCACCGATACCGTCTCGATTGCTTTTTGTCCCGTTGAGTTTCAGTTTAATCCAATTATTGTTGTTGCCTCCATCATTGCGATAGAGATGTGCCGGTCCGTTGGATGTCGTAACCAAAAGGTCCCAGTCGCCGTCGTTGTCAATGTCTCCGTAGGCTGCCCCACGTCCAACGATCGGATTTGAAAAATCTGTACCGACGCGCATCGCAACGTCCTTGAATCTTCCCTTCCCCTGATTGCGGAATAGGTGAGGTGATTGCGCATAGGTAACCTCGCTCTGAACGGCGTTAATCTCGTTCTCGACATGTCCATTAGCGGTAAAAATGTCAAGCTTACCGTCAAGATCGAAATCGAAAAAGAAACAGCCAAACGTAAGTGTTAGCAAGCTCGGACTCCCGATATAGGCAACCGGGGCATCGTCAATGAAAAAGTCCCCTTCGTGGTGATAGAGGTTGATCATCTCGTTAGAAAAATTGCCGATGACAAGGCTTTCTCGGCCACTTCCATCGTAATCCCCTGAGTCAATTCCCATGGCGCCCGTCGCAACACCGTTTTCGCTGTACGCGATGCCGGCAATCATCCCCATTTCAATGAAGGTTCCATCCCCATTGTTCCGATAAAGTTTGTTGGGTTGAGTATCGTTTGCCTCAAATATGTCGGGAAACCCATCGCCGTCGAAATCAAAGATACAGACGCCTAGCGATTTGCTCTCCGGGTCCTCGATTCGCGCGATTCGTGACACATCGGCGAAAGTCCCATCACCCCGATTCTTAAAAAGCCGGCTGGATTGACCCTTGTAGGATTCTGGCGTACAGTACGACTTATTCGTGCCGTCTAGCGTACAAAATATGTCCGTCTCGATTGTCCATTCAACGTAATTGGCAACGTATAAATCTAAATTGCCGTCCCGATCATAATCGAACCAAGCGCAACTCGTCCCAAACCCGGGATTTCTAATTCCCGACTTTACGGTCACATCGGTAAATGTCCCGTCACCTTGATTCTGGAATAGGCGGTCATCCTCAAGACAACTGATATAGAAATCTGCATCGCCATCGTTGTCATAATCAGCCACCGCAACACCCATGCCGTATAAAGGCACATCAAGCCCCGCCTTCTTGGTCACATCGATAAAAGTACCATTCCCCGTGTTTCGGTAAAGGCTCATATTTTGAAGTTTTCCGGTCGGGTGGCCCTCCCAGTCTTTGCCGTTTACCAACAGGAGGTCCTGCCAGTTATCGTTATCGTAGTCTATGAATGCGCACCCTGATCCCATTGTTTCAGGCAGATATTTTTCGCCGAATGCGCCGCTGTTATGAACGAAATCAATGCCGGCTTCCTTCGTAATGTCAACAAATTGGGGTAGGTGATTAGATGCATCCGAAAACTGGCAAGCGAGCAAAAGTATAAAGTAAAAAATGTAAACAAATATCCGGTATATCTTAATATTGACCTTCATTCTTACCTTTAATGCGAGCTGCTCCTGTCGTATATCAAACGCTTTCTTAGTTGTGATTTCACTTGTTCGCGCACCATCCGCCGCGTCCTCGGCAGCACCAAAACGAATCCGACAATATCGGTCAACACCCCGGGCGTGACAAGAAGTGCGCCCCCGACGAAAAGCAAGAGGCCTTCAATCAGGTGATTATGCGGCAACTCTCCATTATACAAAGATGTCGTGAGATTCCTATACACCTGTAATCCCTGAGCCTTCGCAAGAGAGGCGCCGATCAAGCCGGTCAGGAGGACGATTCCTATGGTATGCCACGTGCCCAAACGTCTACCTAACTCAATCAAGATCGCCATTTCAACTAAAGGGGTGGCGATGAAGAGTATTAGGAGCTTGAGAAACATCAATAACTTCGATCCAAGAAATTTTTTAGAACAGGATAAGTAGCGCTTGGGCGCTCAACAAAAGGTACGTGCAAGGTTCCCGGAACCTCATGGAATTCACTCCCGAGCGCCTCCGCGAGTTGTAGCGCGGCATGATGGGAACAAAAGGGATCATGCTGTCCGCGCACGATGAAAGTAGCTGTATTGGAACACCGAAACCCAATATCTAAAGATGCTAACTCCTGCGAAGCGTTCTCTTGAAGAATCTGGAGGTCGCCATAAAGATTGTAGTTACATGTCTGCTTCAGAAGGATAGCAGCCGTAAGGGCATCCGCGTAGGCATCCGGCAAGATTCTTCTGCCATCCTTAGGAAACCCGGGCATTCCATGGGCGCCTAAGGTAACCCGCTCCGCAGTGAGTCTTCTAACTCCTGCTCGAAATGTTTGAAATACGCGTAAGCACATGGCGACAAAATACGTCCGGTTCGCCAAAGGTTTTAAGTAGTGTACTCCCTTGATAGGCGGGCCACACGCGATAATTCGTTTCACCGCAAGGTGCGGCGCCTTGAGGAGCAATAGCGACAATATTCCACCCATTGAGTGGCCCATGACGCCGTGCAACACCTTTCCTTCAGAGATTTGCTCTGATAAACATGCGACAACTTTTGAGTACATCGTTAGCGTCGCATGACACTGTGGAATCAGTGGGGTGTGACCGCAACCGGGCAAATCCAATGCCCACACTTCATACTGAGATGCCAAGTACGACGCGAGACGATGCCATCTCCGGCTTGAATCCATCCAGCCATGGACAAGAACTATTTTCCGTCCGCTGCTACCCCATCTTCTTACAAAAACAGGAATCTTGCCAATTGGTGAAACTTCAACCTCAATATAAAACGTCTCCATCAAGTTCGCCCTTCCCCCCTTCCCCCCTTTCAACCTTTCTATCTTCTATGCCCTCCATTCACGCATTCTTTCTTCCCAAGTTGAGCATAAACTGTTATACTAAAACTCGCTTCTCATCTTCCTGACGAATCTAGACGTTTTTCGAGACTTTACGCGGATGCCGTCGCTTGTACTCCAAGAGAAGGAATTATAACACTAGGATTAGCATATGCTCAAGTCGATTGTCATATCAGTGGCATTGTCGAAGAGGAGCTGTCTTACGATTAACCCGGTGGGTAAACCAATGCATATCCCCATCGTCAAATACTGCTGATATTTTTCGGTCTGGTGATTCATAATGCTAGAGGACTCCGATGAGACTTGTAGAGGGAATTTCAGTTGGATTCGCTGCAATCCGCATAAATAAGATGCGCTCGCTGCTGACTATGTTCGGCATCATTATCGGCGTGGCATCTGTACTTGCGATGATAGCAATTGGCGATGGCGCCAAACTCGTTGTCCTCCAAGACGCCGAAAAGCTAGGCGGTCTTAATCAGTTCACGATGTATCGCAGCTCTCACATAAGAAAAGGCAATCGATGGGTGCCGAACCGGAGTAGCGAATATTTTGAATATGACGACGTGTTAGCTATTGAAGCCGAATGTCCTTCTGTAAAATTGGTCGTGCCCAGAATACCCCAGTGGCGAGGTGTTCTCGTTCAATCCGACCATGGTACGGAGACTCGCGCCGGATATAATGGCGTTAACGATTCATTCCCGGCTTCTATGCAATGGGACGTACAACAAGGACGATTCATCTCGACTGAAGACATCAACAACCGTACGAAGGTTTGCGTTCTCGGGTCGGAAGTCGTGAGTGAACTGTTTGGCAATCGCAATCCGATTGGCGAGGAAATAAAGATATCTCGCGGCACCGGTTACCGCCGTTGGGAGAGAGAGAAGCAGGACCGGAGTACTGAACGCTTCACCGTTGTTGGCACTATGATGTCGCGCGGCAGAAGCCTACGCTTCGGTTGGAACCTTGATAACATCATTTTCATGCCCTTAACGACCGTCCAACAGCGGTTCACGGGCAACGACCGAGTTGTCATGCTTTCTGTTCACGCGAAGAGTGCGGACCTGCTTGATAAGGCAACCGAAGAGGTAAAATCTGTCATTAGGAAGAGACATCATAACCAAGATAATTTTTTCAACGTCTGGGTTTTGAAGGAAGGCATGGAGCAACTCGAGAAAATTAGTAAGGTAATTAAAATCACGCTCGGTGTAATTGCCGGATTTTCATTGCTCGTCGGCGGTATCGGCATTATGAACATGATGTTGGTGTCGGTCACTGAGCGCACTCGAGAAATCGGCCTTCGAAAAGCAATCGGCGCCAAGCGGCTAGACATTCTGTTTCAGTTCTTGGTCGAAGCTATTTTAATGTGCAGCGCAGGCGGCCTGATCGGCCTCGGCTTGGGTGTCCTTGCGGGCAAAGGTATGGCGCACGTTGCGGTTAGCATCGTAAAGATTGTACCGGAGTGGCCCGCCATAATATCAACGGAGTGGATGGTTATTTCGGTGGCAGTTTCAGCGGCAATTGGAATCTTTTTTGGGCTATATCCTGCAATTCGAGCATCGGAACTATCGCCAGTGGAGGCATTAAGAACGGAATAGTCAGTCACCTCCAACTTAAGAATTCTCTCGCACCGAAGCCTATGCCCTGTAAGCCAAAATCGGTAGGCAAGGATTAAGGGAGTGAACAGCGAGTGCGATAGCGTTGCCATAGAGAACCCTTTCCAAATGCACCTACGAGACCGGATAAATACCGATTCGGTTAGGAAACCGCACCTATCACAGTACATAAAGAATTTTTGGTTTTGCTATAAACCACGGAATCAATGCACTCGCGTTTTATAGAAATGGTATAAATTAGTACACTTACAATAGTCAAAGGCGATCAAGATGAATATCATCGAATGCGTTTCTGTAGGAATTTCTAGCCTTCGCCGTCACACATTGCGCACGTCGTTGACCATTTTGGGCATCGTTGTTGGTGTAGGCGCGGTCGTGAGTATGGTATCGGTCGGCGACGGCTCCCGCGCCATGGTTCTGAGGGAGATTGAGCGTACCGGTGGAATTAACATGATCGAAATCTACCGAGACGATTGGGACAAACAGTCTGGCACATTGACCCGCGCTGCCGGTCGAACGGTACGGAGCAAACGCTGGAAACGCAACCGCGCGGAGCACTTGGAAACTTCCGACGCATACGCCATTCTTGAGAAAGCGAAAGGCGTTACACACGTTATTGCCGAAGATGACATGGGAGGGTGGAACGTCAACTATCAAGGCATTAGCAAGGAGTCACGCATTGTCGCATCTACAGCCGGCTACGATCAATCGCACAACTGGTACCCGCAGATAGGTCGATTCTTCACGGAAGAAGAGGTGGACGCGGCCAGTAATGTCGCCGTAATCGGTTCTAAAATCTATGACGACGTATTCAAAAATTCGGACCCGATTGGTGCTGAGATTAAAGCGACACGCACGAGTTCGAGGAGGGGGCGTCGTTATGACGTGCGTCTCACGGTTATCGGGGTCATGGAGGAGAAAGGTGACGCCATGGACACTCAAGGATGGGACAATCGCTTTATCATTCCGATTACGACACTCCAACAGAGATTCAAGGGAAGAAAGGACATTGAGCGTATCCGGGTTGAAGCCGAAGAAGTAGACAACGTTGCGTCCGTGAAAGAGGATTCAAAACGCATATTGGGAAGAATACACAACAACTCCGGTGATGAGTATCAATACTGGACCGCGACAGAAGAACTTGCCACCGCCGAAAAAATCGGTGGAACCATGAAAGCATTAATGGGAGGTATTGCCGGAATCGCACTCGTCGTGGCAGGGATCGGCGTGATGAATATAATGTTGGTCTCCGTCACCGAACGAACTAAGGAAATCGGGTTGCGCAAGGCACTTGGCGCTAAACGGCGTGACATTGTGTTGCAGTTTCTCATAGAAGCGGGTACGCTTACACTGTTCGGCGGAATTTTAGGTGCTGTACTTGGCATATTCATGGGGCAAGGTACCGCGGCACTCATTGAAAAATACGTGTGGCCCGGCAGCAATTGGCCCTCCGTCATTTCTTTGAGCACAATCATTCTCGCGATGACGGTCTCTATAAGCGTAGGGATTTTCTTTGGACTGTATCCCGCCAATAAAGCTGCCAAGTTAACTCCGGTCGAAGCGCTAAGATCGGAATAGTAGTCATTGGCCAATTAGTAGTCTCTGATTGTCACTCTAAGAAGGAACTCGTACAACGTGAACAAGAAAATTGTTGGCATTATAATTATTGTATTTGTCGTGGCTATCGTCGGAATACTCAGACTGAGGGGAGTGAACATTCAGTTTGGGGTAAACATAGTTCCTAAAGCAACCTCTGATGTCACTGGCAAGTCCGCCGAGAAAAAGGTTGAAGTTGTAAAGCGCGGGGATTTCCAAATGCGTATTAGCGCAACCGGAAATCTTGAGCCACTCATTGATGTTGAAGTCAAGTCGAATGTTGAAGGCGAGGTTGTACGGTTGTATGTCAGCGAAGGAGAACATGTAGAGAAGGATCAGGTGTTGCTTGAGATTGATCCGGAGCAAATCCAGGAAGGTGAAAGACAAGCCAAAGCCAATGTCAAAGCAGCCGAAGCGCAACTTGAACAGGCAAAACTCAGCATAGGTCTGAAAGTTAAGGAACTAGACAGCACATTGAGGCAGGCGAAGGACAACGTTGAAATTGCTAAGGCAAATTTGACGACCACGCTGGCAACCACTGGCACGCAACTCACGCAAGCTGATACACAAATTCAAACGACGAAGAACGACTTGGCGCAAGATAACATTGCTTTGGAACAAGCGAAGATTGCTCTCACACAAGCGGAATTGAGGCTGGCTGAACTTGAGGTCGAGCGTGACTCCGCGAAGGTTGCATTGGATACCGCGCAGGCAGAATTGAATCGGAGTCAGGAATTGTTCGATAAAAAACTCATTGCCAAGAAATCGCTCGAAGAGGTCGAAACGAGACATGCTACGTCGCTATCCCAAAATAATAGCGCCGTGAAGCGCTTTGAATCTCAACAGCAAGCTGTCAATTCTCAAAAGAAAACCATTACGGCAAGACAAAGTGCCATTGAAACCCGCAAAGGCACGCTGAAGTATCAGGAACTAAATCGTGACAAATTGGGGGAAATGCGGGAAGCAGAAGAAAAAGGGGCTCAACTTCAGTTGCAAATTGTTGAAACGCGTCTTACAGAGATTCAGGAGTCAATCGAGGCCAAGGAGGAGGTCACGAAACAGACGAAAGTCGGTGCGGAAGCCAATCTACTGCGAAACCAGAGTAACTTAAAAAATCAGGAGGAACGTCTGGAGTGGACCACCATAAAAGCCCCGATGGCAGGCGCCGTTACCTTGCTAGAAATAGAGGAGGGGGAAATCGTCACGTCCGGGCGATCCGCGTTCTCCCAAAGCCCGCCGCTCATGACAATTGCCGACCTCTCGAAGATGGTCGTCAAAACCTACATCAACGAAGTTGATATGGAACGGCTGCGACTCGATCAAGAAGCCGAAATCAAGGTTGATGCATTTCCGAAGAAGAAATACAGGGGGCGCGTGGCAGAGATTTCTCCCAGTGGAGAAGAGCGTGACAATATTATTACATTTGAGGTAATGGTCGAAGTCGTCGGTTCTCTTCCAGAATTGATGCCCGGCATGAGCGCTGATGTTGATATTATCACCTACAAGGAAAAGAGTGTCCTACTGCTGCCGATCGATGCGATTGAGGATAAAACCTCCGTCACTGTCACTGCGAAAGTTAACGACGCGTCTCCCTTCAAAGAGAAACAACCGATTGAAATCATGACGCCAACCGAGAAAACCTTCAAAGGACGAGTGATGTCGATTAGTGGATCCACTTTGGAAATCAGCCTTGATAGTGCGCAGCGAGGATTGCGTCCCGGCAAGATGACCCTCGCTCTTTTGGCTAAGGGAAAACAGATAGCAGATGGTGTCCCCGGCACAATTGACGTTGTCAAGGAAAAACTGGTGATTTTGGATAACGGAGAAACGGAAGAAAAACGCAAGGGGCAATCAAAAGGAAGGAAAATTCCGATTGAAACAGGTATGCAAAACGAAACGGAAGTGATTATCAAAAGCGGCTTGTTTGAAGGCGACCGTGTGGTTCTGCCATCCCGAAAACCGTCCGACGACATGTGGCGACGAAGACGTGGTTAATTTTTCGTTCGTTCCAAGCAAAAGCGTCTCATTTTACTGGGGCGCTTTTTCTGTTTTTGAAACAATTACAACGGATTCAAGCACTCTGCAAAAGAGACATCGGTCTGCCAACGTAACCACTGCCGTGATTGTAGGGTGGGATCTGCAATCATCAATTCGCCGATTTCCTCTCTTACCGCCCACCATCGCCATACGCGTTGCTTACACCGCACACTCAACTCAATCGACATTTTCGTCATTGCATTCCAACCCATCCTGATATATCATAATTTCCGATTCTCATCACAATCGTGCATCAAGGAGTCATGTGTGAAGATTACGATTCTCGGTTCTGGAACCTCCACGGGTGTACCCGAATATAAATGCGAGTGCGATACATGTGAAGACGCTCGACGCATCGGCTCAAAGAACTATCGTACACGCCCATCAATTCACATCGAAAAAGATGGAAAACACCTACAATTCGATCTTGGCCCCAACTTTATGGATCAGATTGACCGTAACAAGGTGGATTGGATTGACGCAGTTGTATTCACGCACTGCCATGCAGACCATGTCAGTGGGACAAATGACATTGTAATGCCGTGCCGAAAGCAAAAGATGGATATGCCGATTTATGGGCCCGAGGAAACAATACGAATTTTGCAGCGCAATTTTGATTATATGTTCAGTAAGGATTCATACCAAGGCGGCGGCATCGCCCACCTGATCCCGCACATCGTTGAGGAGAAATTTCGGATTGAGGGGTGCGAACTATTACCCATTCCCGTCGAACACGCTGCCGTGCAAACCTACGGCTACCGAATCGACAACTTCGGTTATATTCCCGATGTTAAGCACCTGCCAGACGCTTCAAAGAACCTGCTGCGCGGAATTGATGTGCTGATCATTGACGCATTAAGTTTTAACTCGCGGCATCCAACCCATTTCTCCGTGCACGAGGCGATCATGGTCAGCAACGACTTGCAACCGAAAGAAACCTATTTTACCCACATAATGCACCGCCTCGACCATCGCAATTTCCCCGCGCAGTGCGAAGACCAAAATATCGGTCTCCCCGAGAATGTCCATCTCGCCTACGATGGCCAAGTCATTGAAACTTCGTAACATGCCGCATCGTCAGACGCAGATTTGGCTGGCAGCGATGAATCATCCTACCTGATTACTCAAATCGATAATGAACTCTCAGAACTTGTGCAAACCTACGTTGTTGCCGGCAGGATCGATGAACATACCAATGTGTCCCATTCCACCGGGAACGGGCGTCGGCGGTACAATCGTCTTTCCTCCAAGACTCTCCGCTTTGTCCAAGCACGCCTGGATGTCCTCCACCTGAATGTAGATGGAGACATAGTTTGGCGGCATATCGTCGGTCGTTTGCATAATGCCCCCGGGGATGCCTCCCTCTACGTTCTCAATGTACCAGTAGTCACCAGCTGGCGCATGACGCGCGATTTTCCAATCGAAGAGGTCACCGTAGAACTCCTTCAATCTTTCCCCATCACGTCCTGCAACTTCAAAATACACGACAGGTTTTCCCATAAATCCCTCCTAACTCCCTTGGGTTAGCCAAGTATTAAGAATCAACCATACATTCTGTGGAAGAAAGGAATTGAAGATTTGCGAATCCATCCAGTTTTCCCTTCTTCCAATCGTCCATTCCTCTTCCTGCTACTGATCGCTTTGCCCCTCCGGCGCCTTGTAGAGTCCGATACAGTTCCCACTCGGATCGCTGAACATCGCGATTGAACCAACATCATCGCGGATAAGCATTGGCGGCACAATGGTCTTTGCGCCTAAGCTCTCGGCTTTGTCCACATACGCTTGGAGATCATCTACCTGAATGTAGATGGTGACATGGTTGGGCGGCGTATCCTCGGTTGTTGTCATGATACCCCCACCGATTCCACCCTCCTCCGCACAAACTCCTGCATAGTTGTTCAAATCCTCAGCCACGGTTAAATTCCAATCGAAGAGCTCCGTGTAAAACCCCTGAAGCTGTTCACCATCTCTACCACCGATTTCAAAATGCACCACGGGTTGCCCCATTATTATTCTCCTTTGAGTGAGATAATTAGTGCGCTCGCAATGAGCATCATGCCGAAATTTTAGACTAGCGCCTCCGAATTCGTCAAGGCGAATCTGAAGTAGATGGCAGAAACGAATACCCGCGTATAGATTATTTCGGCACGAGAAACATCAAATCTTCCTTGTTAGCGATAATCTCTGTGTAGGGTTGAACGCCTAGGGTTCGAATCTTGGACGTTGGACCCTTCATGCGTGCTGTACTGTGTCTCAACGCTGATATCCAGATTCAAATGTTGACTAGATATTCCATTTTAGAGTGGACAAGAGGGCGTCTGATGGAGTATTATGGGAGCTTGGAAATAGATGATAAATCCCCTAGACCTTACAATCTTGGAGCGAAGGCAAAACACATTGAACAAGAACAACTATGGAGCGCAACCCCACCATTACTCGACTACCTAGCTTACTTTTTATAGGCATAGCCCTAATCACTCTCGTGACGGCTGAACTCTTCGTTGGAAAGCTACTTGCGGAGACACCCAAAGTCAGCCCGTCCAGTCAGAATCTCTCACCTTCACAGTCCGAATATAATGCACTCATTGAGCGGTTCTATGACGTGGTTTTCAACCTCCCGAATCTAACCGAAGTTCGAAATCTTATAATCTCCGACTACATCGATCACAATCCCATTGATCCCAAATCAGTATCTGGAATTGATGGTCTGAAACATACCGCGAAACTGCTTCGCACCGGTTTCCCCGATCTCAATATTCGTGTCAAAGATTCGATCGTTGGTCGAGACAGAATAGTAGCTCGCATCAGAGTGCGGGGAACACATCAGGGCGAATTCATGGGGGTCAAGCCCACAGGCAAGCAAATCGACATTTCCGCAATCGAGATATACGGAATTGTTGGCGAGAAAATCAGTGAACGCTGGGGACATCTGGATGGTATCGCGCTACTTCAGCAGTTGGGCGTAATTCAGTCGCAAGACGCTCAAGACGACCCGTCCGAAGGTGTCGAAGAATTACCAGAAGAAAGACAGGATAGGGATGCTGATGGAACCCGGAACCTGACGGACCTAAATGATTGGGAGAAACTCAAAACCGCTTTCATGCGCGAGATTGGACATGTGCGCATTGTGGCGCTTGTCTCTCCAAACTGACCGCTATGTCGTCGGGGGGTCTCCGAGATCAAAAGAATCCTTAACAATTCTACAGACGATTATCCCGCTGTATATGTTGTCTGGCAACCCGTTCTGCGCAGTGACGACCGCGAGGCTGCAGAAAGACGCGCGGCCGAATTTGCCGACGATAGGATTCACCACTACTGGGACAAAGAAAGATTCACCGGAAAATTGTGGAAACCGGTCCTTGGCGCGCGGGATATTCCGTGGGATGTTTATTTCCTGTACAACTTGGATGCCCAATGGGAGGAGGTCCCTACGTCTCCAGATTTCTGGATGCGTCGCATGACCGAAGGAAAAATCCCGCGGTTTTTGAAAAAGGTTAGGGAATTTTTAGGCGAATAAATCCTCAGGTACCAATATACCCGTAAGACTTAAGTGATTCCGATGCGGGGCATTGTGCGCCTTGGCACTCTTGTTTTAACCCGTTTATCCGTCTTCATGCTTGGTTTGTAGATGTACAGTTGATGTCATCTCTGGTTCTTCTCGTTTTCGTGTCTTGCTCCGCTCCCATCATTCGTCCTTCCGCCATTCCAACCTTCCTCTATTCCAGCTAGTTTAGTATTCTGAAAATCAATACCACGATACCGACCGCAAAACAGTAGTATGAGAATCCCGATAATTGTCCCCGATCAATCACAGCTAGTAGGACGCGCAATGCAATGTAGCCGACCAAGAACGATGTCAGTGTACCAACAACGACAGCCATTGGGTTCACTGATATGCTCCCCACGTCCTTGAGTTTAAGCAAAACTGCGCCAAGGATAGCAGGAATGGAGAGAAGGAACGAAAACCGCGCCGCCTGCTTCGGCGAAATACCTAAAAGTAGCGCCAAAGAGATTGTAGCGCCCGACCTTGAAATTCCGGGTGTGATAGCTAATCCCTGGGCTATCCCGATAAGCGGTGAATGCCAAAACCGTAAGGGCCTATCCACATGAACGGTGCCCCGCAGGAGTCGTGGTAATTGTAGGATAACGCCCGTAGTCATCAACATCACCGCGACAATTGTCGGTTTGATAAAGAGCGCCTCAAGCTGCTGCTTAAACACAATGGCGATTGCTCCCGTTGGCACTGAACCGAGTAGGATAAACCAAATCAGCTTGAGTTCTGTTGAGCCATTTATCGTGACAATCGGTCGTCGGTAAAACCGAGGATTCGCAATCGCCGAAAGGCTCGCACCCGCGAGTTCCCGAATTGATTCTTTATACGCGATAACAACCGCACCGAGGGTGCCAAGATGTAGCATGACATCGAAAAATACCTGCGACTCTTTCAAGCCCAGAAAATGTTGCATTAACGCCAGATGTCCGGAACTACTTACCGGCAAGAATTCTGTCATGCCCTGTATAATACCGAGCACAACCGCCTCGAGAATAGTCATATCATTAGTTTAACGCAACGGGGTAACAGAAGCCGACTTTCTGTGTATTGGCACAATCTGGAAAAAACCCTGTTTCAATCCGCTATTCGCCCGGAACAAGGAAACCGGAAATTCGGTTTTCCGGCACAATTTGATACCACAAAAAACGCCCCGCCTAAACTGGTCGTTGCTAGTTTAAGCGGGGCGTTGTAGTTACTGGAAATTTACTTCGTCTACTTGGAAATCAGCATTTTGCGGGTAGCAGCAAAACTGTCCGTTTTCAGAGTATAGAAGTAGACACCTGAAGCGACATGTTCGCCGGTATCGTTGCGCCCATTCCAATACGGGGCAGTGGAGCGTGTCATGTAAAAGCCAGCCGGTTTCATACCCAGATCGAGTGTCCGTACAAGTTGACCGGAGGCGCTAAAAATCTGAATGGAAGCGAAACTGGACTCGCTGAGCTGGAACGGCATCCATGTCTCGGGGTTGAACGGATTGGGGAAGTTTTGTGCCAGTCGCGTCTGTTCCGGGTGCACATCTCCAACCACCAACGACAGACGCAGGTAAGCCTGCCTGATGTCTGCAATGTCAACCGTGTGCGTGAATGGTCCTGACACGATATTTCCACTGTCATCATGCACCGTGATTTCCAGCCGATCGCCAGCCTCTATGACACTATTCCGATTGAGATTCGCCCAAACAGCAGTGGAGTGTATCTTGCTCGATGAGATTGGCTCGGTTGCAACTGCACCGGTACGCAGGTTCTTTGCTACCAAAGTGTAGTTGGTCTGCGGATCGGCATTTTGCAAATTGCCACTTATAGCAAATGCCCAAGCATCTCTGAAGGGATTGATACCCGGAGCTGCGGCGACTTGCTGGTTGTCCCACGCGGTTCCTGTGAACGTAACAGAATCACCATCGGGCGTGTTGACGATGTAGCCTTTGCCGCCTTCGATAGCAAACCCGTCACCGCCTTCGCCTGCCGTGAATCCGACGAATTTCTGACTCGCCGCGTCAAGTTTAATGACGACGGTAGCGCCTACTGCATCCGCCAAGGATTGGGCAGTGAACTCCTCTTCCGGCATAAGCGGCAGAGAAATCATGTTTAGCCCCTTATCAAGAGTCATGGAAAAGGTTGACATCTCTTCTGCGGGAGGTGGTTCAACATACGGTTCTACAGTCAAGCGAGCAACCGGTTCCGTCCAACCAAATTCCATGCCAACATCAGCGCTGCCCGTGATACCGGGATGTGCCATGATAACACCGCCTTCGGCAGCCTGCTCACTTCCACCGAACGGAGGACCGGGAACGTGTGTGGCAAGTTCGTTATTTTCCTCCGTGCCAGCATCATACGCCATGATATCCATGGTAAAGGTGCGCGGGGCTCCAGCTTCATCAAAAAGGGAGAGACTGTTTCCGGCAACAAGCCCATCATTCGTTTGGACCAACATTGTGGCAAATGACAGCAGCCATCCGTCCATGCCACCATCAATCATCACACTGGTGGACGCGCCTGGAAGCAACACACCATCGGCAGATTGAACTGCCTTAACACCTTCTGTACCCATAGCGAGGGCAGCGAGCGGTGCATTGTCGCCCATTTCAGCGATAGCCCGCAACTCCTCAGAAGCAGCAGTACCAGCTTCGACAAACTTGACACCGCTGGAATGGGTGATGAACAGTGCCGGGGAGAAAATCTGTCCGCTTTCCGTGGGAGTGCCAACAGTGAGATTTTCGAGCTTAATCGTGAATGTCTGGTCGGCTTCAATGGGTGGAGCCGGGACTGGGGTCTCGTCAACCGGTGTTTCGTCAACCGGTGTCTCATCAACTGGCGTTTCGTCAACCGGTGTTTCGTCAACCGGTGTTTCGTCAACCGGTGTTTCGTCAACCGGTGTTTCATCAACCGGCGTTTCATCAACCGGCGTTTCATCAACCGGCGTTTCGTCAACCGGCGTCTCGTCAACCGGCGTTTCGTCAACCGGTGTTTCGTCAACCGGTGTCTCGTCAACCGGTGTTTCATCAACTGGTGTTTCGTCAACCGGCGTTTCGTCAACCGGCGTTTCGTCAACCGGCGTTTCGTCAACCGGCGTTTCGTCAACCGGCGTTTCATCAACCGGCGTTTCGTCAACCGGTGTTTCATCGACCGGCGTTTCATCAACCGGCGTTTCATCGACCGGCATTTCATCAACCGGCGTTTCGTCAACTGGCGTTTCATCAACCGGTGTTTCGTCAACCGGTGTTTCGTCAACCGGTGCTGCCGGAGCGGTAACCATGCCATCTGTCGTCGTCACGGCTAGAAGTGTCTGTAACGAAGCGTCAGCAGGATCCGGAATTTGCACATTCGCAAGTTGTAGCGATGAGTCCTTAACCTCAACGACTTCGAATGTTAACGTCAACACTGTACCCGTATCACTACCTTCTCCGCTAAAACTTACCGCCGCAATGGTCAGCGTGGCGAGGCCGGTGTTGGGATCCGTCCCTATATTGGCGGCAGTTGGCGGAGCGGGAATTATCGCGCCGGGAAGAAAATCACCGACTTGTACTCCGACAAACGAAAGGGCAGTTGGATCAAAAAGCACATCAAGCCCATAGCCCTTGACACCTGCGCCGCCGCTTATATTGATATTAACGCTAAGTGACTCACCCACGGCTGGCGACTCGGCAGAATCTATTGAAAGAACCGCTTCACCGTAGGTTGTCCCATGAAGAGCAAACAACATCAATAATACAGTGACAAGTGAGAACAGCGAACCTCGGTTAATCATCTGGCTCATCATCAAAATTACACCTTTCATAATCTGTTTGTCATTTCAAGAAATCGTAAGAAGCGAAGAATTCAAGAAATGGTTGTGGAATTCTAAAGCGTGTCATGAAATCTGTGCATAACACGCCAATTTTCTGTTGTACCCAAATCTATTATGGGGATGACCAAAATATAGGGATGCAATATTATAACCCATGTGAACAATCTTTATCAATAGGTTTTTTTTGACTAATTTATTGAATTATGCAGATTTCTTCAACGATTCCGCCACTCACAAGCGTTCTGTTTCCAAACGAGATGGAAATTTACATATGTCACAGCCTGGGGACTACTTTGTTTTTGAAGTCTCAGGCATCGCTTCATCCCAATCTAGCGTCTCCCCATCCCTCAACACCTACTCTCTATCACTGGGGTACCGGCCATTGCCCACAGCCTTCCACCATTCCTTCTCTTCCAATCTTCCACCTTGAAACCTAATTGTGCTTTTTTGGCATGAATGTTACAATACACCGTGTCTCTGCAAACAATGCTTCCCGTTGTTCCTGCTTTCGCCTACAATGACAACACGAGTTGCCACTGATGACAATCACGAGAACGGCGTGCTATACATTGTGAGCACTCCAATTGGTAATATGGAAGATATTACCCTGCGCGCAATTCGAATCCTCAAGGAGGTGGACCTAATCGCCGCAGAGGATACCCGGCGCACACGCCAGTTGCTCAGCTACTATGACATTCACACGCCGCTTACAAGCTACTTTGATGGAAACCAGAAGAGCAAAAGTGAGAAACTGATTGCACGATTAAAGGCGGGGAAATCGATTGCCTTGGTCTCCGAAGCCGGAACGCCTATAATCTCTGACCCGGGCCACCGACTCGTCGTTCATTGCATCGATGCAAAGGTTAATATAATTCCAATTCCGGGAACAACCGCATGCATTACGGCGGCATCAGTAGCTGGACTTCCGTTAAACGCTTTTGTCTTTGAGGGCTTCCTTTCTCCAAAATCGGGGAAACGAAGGAGACAACTCGCTGAATGGCGCAATGAAAAACGGACGCTCATCTTCTACGAATCTCCCCATCGGCTCATGTTCTTCCTCCGGGATGCGCTCGAAATTTTAGGCGATCGTCATATCGTCGTTGCGCGCGAATTGACAAAAAAGTTCGAAGAGATTTTTCGTGGCCCTGTAAGCGAGGCAATCCGGAAATTCCAAGCTACCCCTCCCCGCGGAGAGTTTACCATTCTAATTGAGGGAAACAGGGAATGACGCCGCAAGAACGGATATAAACAAACGGATATAAACAAAATGACAGATGTCAACTCAAAATTAACCCTTCACACACTATACGGAAGAACGGCTCATGCAGTCACCACACGGCATTAAATCCGAAGCGTTTCGTGCCCCGGTGATGGCAAAGAACGGCATGGTTACATCGGCGCATCCGCTCGCATCGCAGGCAGGAATCCAAGCCATGATGTCAGGCGGGAACGCGGTTGATGGAGCAATTGCGACCGCGGCTGCCCTCGGCATCGTTGACCCGGCGAATTCAGGTATAGGCGGCGATGGTTTCATTATGATCTACTGGGCGGAATCCAACTCTGTTACATGCGTCAACGCAACGGGACCCGCGCCCTACGCAGCCACCCGTGAAGTGTATCTCAAAGACGGTGGAATCCCTATGAGGGGTATTCGAAGCGTTTCTCTGCCTGGGATTGTCGATGGTTGGCTGTTGGCGCATAACCGCTACGGTGCGTTGAAACTCGATCAGGTTTTCGATCCGGCTATCTCGCTTTGCGAAAACGGTTTCCCCGTCGGCGAATGTCTCGCAGCTGGACTCAAAGGCACAATGACTCTCTTTAACGAAAGTCCATATTCTCGAGCGGTGTTTACCGATAATGGTAAACCCATTGGTGAAGGGCAGTTGCTGTACAACAAAGATCTCGCCGACACCCTAAGAAAAGTTGCCGCCGAAGGACGCGGAACTTTCTACGAGGGTGAAATCGCCAGAGAAATTCTCAAGTCCAGTGAGACATGTGATGGACTCTTTACGGAGCAGGATTTTGCTGACTATCACGCACATTGGGACGACCCCATTCATACCAATTATCGCGGCTACGAAGTCTACGAAATGCCTCCCAATTCTAGCGGTCACATCCTTCTCCAAGAGTTGAACATTGTCGAGTTGTTCGATCTCGTATCGATGGGGCACAACACAACGGAATGTGTTCATCTGATGGTCGAAGCCAAAAAACTCAGTTTTGCAGACCGGGAAAAATTCATGGCGGACCCAAACTGGGTACAAGTTCCTATTGACGGGATGCTATCAAAAGAGTACGCTGCCGCACAGGCGAAACGCATCGACCCCGGCAGAGCGGCAATGGATGTGCCGGCCGGCGGGCCTGAACTGTTTGGAGATACGACCTGCTTCTGTGTCGCTGACCGCTGGGGAAATGTCGTTTCTATGCTACAGAGCATACAGATGGGATTTGGTTCGGGCTTAATCGCAGGCAACACCGGGGTATTGCTTAACAATCGCATGACCTACTGGCATTTGGAGGAAGACCATCCAAACTGCCTTATGCCGTGGAAACGCGTTCGCCACACGATGAACCCTGTCATCGTAACTCAAAATAACAAAGCGTTTCTCGCTTGCGGCACACCCGGAGCGGACACACAAGTACAAACCAACCTCCAACTCATTACAAATATCATCGACTTTGGGATGAATGCTCAAGAAGCTGTGGAAGCGCCACGCTGGCGAAGTCTACAAAACCCAATGGAGTCGACCGTGCCGCACACCTGTTCCAGTAACCTACAACTGGAGAACCGATTTTCTGAAGCGGTGCGTGAAGGCCTTGTGCGGAAAGGGCATGAACTTGAGATTTTGGGTGACTGGCACGGACCCGGTAATGCACAAGTCATAGTCCGTCATCCGGAATCGGGTGCGCTCATCGGAGGATCCGACCCGCGAGTAAACGGTTACGCCATCGGTTGGTGAAGTAGTGGAACAACTCATCCAGAAAGTAAACCTCTTATTTGGCAATGCGAAACCCTAGCACAAACTCCGTATAGTCTCTGCTGAAGAAATCAAAACTGGTGCATGTGCTGTGGTCGTGATTGTAGTACCAGGCGCCGCCGCAGACCACTCGGAAATCCGGTGTGTCGTCATCGTACGGTGTGCTCGTCCATTCCCACACATTTCCGAGCATGTCGTAACAACCGAAAGGACTGGCGCCCTCGGGAAATGCGCCCACGGGCGTTGTGTCTTCGGCACGGAGTTCTGCCGTATTGCAGCGCGGTTTGTCGACCTCATATCCCCATGGGAACAATCGGTCATCATCCCCGCGAACGGCGCGCTGCCACTCCTCAAAGCAAGGCAAACGGCCTCCCGCCCAACTCGCGTAATTCTCCGCGTCCTCGGCATTGACCCATGTGACCGGGTGATCTCCCCGTTCCTCCGGGTATGAGTTTGCCTCCCATCCCTTCGGTGTGCGATACCCAGTCTCCTGAATAAATCGCCGATACTGAGCGTTCGTTACCGGATATCGCCCTATATGGAATTCATTCACCTGAACCGGTTCCAACTCTTCGCCGATTAACACTTCGCCAGCCGGCACATTCACCGTGCTGTCCAATAATCGCAAAGCACCTTCTCGTATACTCACATCCTCATGATCGAGTGCAAATCCCAACGGCGATGAAACTGATTCAACGGGTGGAGTCAATTCTCTTGGCGTGTGTTCCCATTTTAAATCTGATGCTAATAAGTGGCGGGCGATTTCCGTCAATGATTCGTCGAAATGCCAGGTCCAATATTCGTTCAAGAGTTGTTGCAGTAAATTTGTATCGCCGAATTGTAAAAGTTCTGCCCGGCTTTTCCTTTGTTCAACCCATTCTCTGCCGTCCAACTTTTTCAGTTTGATTTCCTGCATCGTTCCAACCTAAGATATCTACACCGAGCGCACAATGCGTGAAACGTTGAAAGAACAATTGTAGGGTGATATCAAAGGACGGATAGTGGCTGCCATAAAACTCGCCGGCTCACTGCCGTAGAACAACCTCGGATCTCTCAAGACAGATTTTACCTGTCATTGCCAATAGACATCTTTCCAAAATAATGTCGGTTGTTTCGGGCTTCTTCACAGTGTTGATTGACCAATGGATTAAATGCACAGTCTAGAGATTAAGGAGATGTGCCTGTATACCTGTTTACCCGCTTGTCTGCTTACTTTCCTGTTCCGATCCTCTGTATCTCCGTGATTTATATTAACGCAAATTGCTACCTATGGGAACTCTATCGGGATTGGCTATCGCCGTCGTTATTCACTCCGTTGATCCCTCGCTTTTCGCTCGGTCGAAGGAGCTCTATGGGAGTTCTATCAGGATCTACTATCGCCTTCACTATCCGTTCAGTTGATCCTTCGTTATTCACTCAGTTGATCCCTCCTTATTCAGTCGCTTGAAGGATTTTCTATCGCCTTGGGATCTCTATGGGACTTCTATCAGGATTCACTATCGCCGTCACTATTCATTCCCTCGATCTCTCATTATTCATTCGGTTGATCGCTCGCTAAATGATATGCTCAAAAGCCATCAATGGGATTGACGGAGCACGCGACGGCGAGCAGAATTCGGGTGCCGGTTACAGTGAAGTTGTCGATTTGAGAGCGCACATTTTCGACAAACGCTGAAATTGCGCTTGAGGCCTTGCCGGGCATGGCTTGAAGCCGTGTGCGACACAGTGCACGATTGTGCGCTAATGTGCGCTCGTATATTTCACCCCACTTTTTTGAGGGACACCTGGATAGCGGGTTAGAAAGTAATAATGCGTCTATAAATTTGATGTGCTCAATATGTTTCCACATTCGGTCATCTCTTGTCTCAATGAACGCTTAGATCCTCGTTTTTCGGAGCGTCGAATTAAGCGGCTTGTTAGCATTTTCTGAAATGTAGAATTCCTTTGCTGGAGCGGGTTCTCAGGAATCGTAATGCTAACAAAATGCTAACAGAAAAAAAAGTTCCGCCACCACGACGGCGGGTATGTTACAACATACCACACACACATTAAGTTGTCAATCTAATATTGGCAAGTTGCGGTAGGGAAGAAAAGTTGGCTGACAGTGTTTATCAGGGCATAGCCAAACTATATGCCCCCAGTTTGACGCCCATCAAGGAATATCGGAGCAAGCCCTTGGTTCGGGGAATGAAGCAATTCAACGGAAAGTTGACAACCGAAAGTGTATTTTTGAAAATTGCTTGACCGGGGCATTCCTCGACAAGGTATCAAATAGTATAGCTATTCTAGTCAGCAAGATTACCGTACCTACAACAAGCTATTTTGGAAAGATGTCTAATGCGTACCATAGTTAAGATAAATTAACTAATCCACTGGCAGTCCCACCGAAGCGTGAATCTGAACAAACTTCCAGCGCCCATTTTCCTTCTCCAGTACCCCCGTCATTCGCATAGACAATTCCTCGTGTATGCCACACCACTTAAGACTCCAGTGCTGTCGAGTGTAAAACCATGCAACACAATCGCGTTCCTGCACATCAAGTTTTTTTTGTGTAATGGAAAAATCCTCCGCGCTTGCTACATGGTGACGATAGTAATCAAGCGCATTTTCGCCACCTTCAATTACTTCATCCGCATCAGTTCCTATCTTAACGTAGGATTCCACAGTAGACATCATTCTCGCCAGACGATCAATATCTCCGACCACTAAGGCATCAAAATACTCTGTGACGGTACGACACGCATCTATGGGTTTCCTGGAGGTCATAGTTTTTCGACTTGGGGTCAAACTACAAGGAGGGTGCCTATAGGAAAATCTTTCGATTCCTAGGAATAGCGGCGGCGGACGGGATGTAGACAAGGGGAGACGGGCATAAGCAAAAACCAAATTTTAGCCTCTCCCCTTCGCGAATAACCGGGCTGCTAGCACTCAGTCTCATAGATTCCGTTGAGCGCATCCCACAGCGCAACACTCATCGTCTTGCAAGCGTCCAGCGCCTCTTCCTGTTCGTCCGAGGACAGCAATTCAATTCGACCCAGCAGCTTTTCGCTCTCATGCTCGTTATGCGAGTGAACTTCAAAGTAGGGTTCAACAGTTTGACCTAAGTTGTAATGGCACCTTAAGCCATCAAGTTTCGACTGTGCAGTAGCGGGTTGTTGGGATTCAAAGGCGTAAAGCGCTCCAAGCGCGGTGGTCGGAACGGAAAAAAGACGCTGCGCTGTCTCGACCAGTTTCCTGACCTGCGCGATCTGCGCTCGCTCGGCCTTGGTACCCAAGCCTTGCGCAAAATCGTTCCACAGTTCCAGATGTTCTCTTTCCTCTTGAGCGATTTCGTAATCCGCCAGTGTCTCCCATCCACTTGGCATAAGAGAAATGAGTGCACCATATTCGCTGGCATAGGTGCGCAGTGCTTCCCGAGGTAATGTCCCATCACTCCACGCCTGATAAAACTGAGTTTCAAGCAAATTCCAATTTGCGATTGTCTCGTCTAGTCGATGTTTTATGTTCATGTTTCAACCTATTCTCCATCTCTACGAATTTATGACGCTGTTCTCGATTATAGCACACGGTATCGTTGCAGTCAAGCGAACCGAATCAACCAATCAGGGGAAACGCACCTAAATTATCTGCCTGGGAAAAAAGCAAATCAGGCTAAGTTTGTGAAAATTTTTTTTGGGGTCGTAGGTTGGGTTGAACGGAATCCGTTAATGATCGCCAATCTTAGAGGCGTTTTCGAGTCCCACTTTGCCTGAGCCTGCCAAGATTTGAGTGAAACCCAACACGTTCTGCCACCATGAGACCTCCTCGTAATTAGAAGCGTTTCCCCTGATCAACCCATCTCAGATTGTCAATTTCTTAATCTGCTTTCTTCTCATTGCACCGGCATTCTGCAGTTGTTTTCGGTCCTTCCGCCGAGTCTTCCTGCCCCAATCCGAGCCTATTCTTTCCAGCCTTCCAATCTTCCACGCTTTAGATTCTCACACTTGCTTAACTCAGCAAAACGTGTTATAATTACAATGCCCTAATACCAGCCCAAGTTAACTGGCTAACTTGTCAGACCATAGGCGGAAGGAAAACCCAAATGGCTTACTATATTACAGATGAGTGCATTGGATGCATGGCGTGTTTAACGAACTGCCCCGTTGATGCAATCACCGGCGATCGGAATAAACTGCACATCATCGATCCGGGCGTGTGTATCGATTGTAGCGCTTGTGGATTGGTCTGTCCTGTTGAGGCGATTCGAGACCAGCATGGAGAGGTCTGTAAATTCATAAGGCGCCCGACGCATAGACCCATCGCAGTCATTTACGAAGAACTCTGCTCAGGATGTGATTTTTGCGTGCACATCTGCCCCTGGGATTGCCTCGAATTGAAGGATCCCCAGACAGGTGAACACGCCGAGAGTTTCTTCGGGATTTGCGAACTCGTCAAACCCAAGGATTGCGTCGGTTGCAAACTCTGCGAGGAAGTCTGCATTAAAGACGCAATTCGAGTTGAGTCGCCGGTGCTTGTTGAACTAGAAGAAGCTGCGGACTAAGAAGCTCGCACGGATCATGATTAAAAGCATGACGGCGTACAGCCGCAAGGAGGGGTACACCTCTTTCGGCACCTTGACAATTGAAGTAAAGACGTGGAATCACCGTCACTCCAATGTGTCCGTCCGACTCCCGCCCCTCCTCTCGCAGTTTGAACATCCCATTCGCACTGCGGTACGGAATCGCATACACCGAGGACAAGCGCAAGTCAGTATTGAACTTTCCAAGAACGACTCGGACTCGGGTTCCCACCTAAAGTTCGACCTCGCTTTGGCGAGACAATATCATCAAGGTCTTGCCGAAATCCGAAACGAACTCCAGTTACAAGATGAGATCTCGTTGGCGGTATTGGCGCGGCTTCCCGGCGTTTTCAGCCTCGGTGAACCGAAAATTGATGAACAGTCGGCGTGGATCGAAGTCCAACCACTTCTAGAGCAAACGCTGGTTGGCCTGGATGAGATGAAACGCGCGGAAGGTCAAGTGATGTCTGAAGCGATTCTCGAACTCTTGAAATCAATTCAATCTTACATTCGGAAACTTGACGGTGCACGTGGGAATCTGGTTGAAACAGCCAAGAGCAGGTTAGAGACCCGTTTGAGTGAACTCTTTGAGGGACAGATTGAGATTGATGAGAATCGCATCATGATGGAAGCCGGCGTAATTGCGTCACGCTCCGATGTCACGGAAGAACTTGTCAGGCTCGATAGCCACTGCGCACAATTTGGGAATTACCTAAGTGCGAAGGAACCGGTCGGCAGACAGCTCGATTTTCTACTTCAAGAGATGAATCGCGAGGTCAACACCATTGCTTCGAAGGCCTCATCAATGGCACCCTCTTCCGTCTGTGTTTCTCTCAAGACCGAAATCGAAAAGATTCGAGAAATCGTTCAGAATGTCGAATAAACCGCACCTCCGCCAGGGTTCACTGATTGTCATTTCAGGCCCATCCGGCGCCGGCAAAACAAGCGTTATTGACACACTCCTCAAATCCGACTCAACATTGACATGTTCTGTTTCTGCGACGACTCGTCCCCCCAGGCCCAATGAGATTAACGGCGTCAACTACCATTTCCTATCACCTTCTGAATTTGAAACACGCCTCGGAAAAGGCGAGTTTGTCGAGTGGACTCGGTACGGTGGGTACTGTTACGGCACATTAAAATCGGAAATCGAATCGCCTTTGGCGGAGGGCAAAGATCTCGTTTTCGAGATTGATGTTAAGGGCGCTATGGCGCTCAAATCGTGGAGCCCCAACATTGTATCCATTTTCATTTTGCCTCCCTCGTTCCCAATTCTGGAGAAGCGATTGCGCCGGCGGCAAACCGAATCATCTCAAGAACTTCAGCAGCGATTGGCGACTGCAAAATCCGAGATTGCGCTCGTCAAAGATTACGACTACTGCGTGATAAATCCCGATGAAAACATAAATCAAGCCGTGCAGCAGATTCGGCACATTATTGCTGCCCAACGTTGCCGCGTTGATGAATCGTTCTTAACCTGGACATCCCAAGAATTCTCCCAACCGACCGATCAAGCGCGTGGATAGCGAGCAGGATTTACTATCGCCCTCCTATCCCGTCGGTTGATCGATAGAGATCTCCTTGCGCGCTCCGAATCTAGATCTAGACGTGAAGGCGAAAATTCGTCAAGTTTCGTCAACTATTGTAGGGTGGGCATCGCGCACCAGTAGTTTTGTAGGGTGCGCACTGCGCACCAGCCTCTTATGGCAACAGTGGTACTACAAGCAATAGCACTCAATTACCCCGAAAATGACGTTGCTAACTATTTTTCAAACACGCCCTATTATCCTCGGAAAAAGTAAAAATATCGTCAAATTTCGTCAAGTCAATGTTCGACATTCCCGGCATTAGAAACCGAGTTTTTTCCTCAAAACTCGGTTTCTTCCTGTACAATCCTGCTCGCTATCGCCTGCTGAATCGCTCCCACGGTTAATCGCCTACCCGATAACTGATCCGGCAATCTAGGAAAACACCTATGGCACGAAACAACCGCACCACCCAATCCCCCGATGTCCGAGACTACCGCCACGACGACGCCACCCGAAGAAACAACCCGCCCGCTGGCATCGCCTCCCACGGCGGCCTCCGCGAAAAACCAAAGCAAGAATACGCCTACAACCCCCATCTGCCGCCCATCCTGCGATTCAACGACACCGGCGACGCCGACCAAATCCCCGAACTGCTCCAAAAAGCGCAACAGCGACCACTCTCCAACGACGAAATCAAAATCCTCGCCGACGCCTTGAAAGACCGCGCCCCGTGGCTCGAATGGGCGGGCAAACAGGAGGCGAAATCCTTCGCCGTCGATCCGGTGGCGCTGCATATCCACGAACGCTTGAGCGCGAAAGCCATCCTGGGCGTTGCCGGACGTCAAGATGTCCAGCGCGAACTTTTCGCCGACCCGCAGCAGGAATACCGCGAAGCCGTGCAGTTCTACCAGCACGACGTGGATTGGGCGAACCGCCTCATCTTGGGCGATAGCCTCACCGTGATGAGCTCCCTCGCGCACCGCGAAGACCTCGCCGGCAAAGTGCAGACGATCTACATCGACCCGCCCTACGGCCTCAAGTTCGCCTCAAACTTTCAGCCCACCGTGTTTCAGCGTGACGTAAAAGACAAAGAGAGCGACCTAACCCGACAACCGGAGCAGATCAAAGCCTACCGCGACACCTGGACACTGGGTGTCCACTCCTACCTCGCCTACTTGCGTGACCGTCTGATTGTAGCCAGAGAACTGTTGGCCGACAGCGGGAGCATTTTCGTGCAGATTAGTGATGAAAATGTGCATCGTGTGCGGAGTTTGATGGATGAGGTGTTTGGCAGTGAGAATTTTCAGGCAATGGTCAATTTTCGAAGCATGACGCCATTGGGACAGAAAGGTATTGCTCGAGTATACGATTACATTATGTGGTATGCGAAAGACATAAATCACATGAAATTTAGACCCATGTTCTTTCGCCGCGATCTGTTGGATGAGTCGGAATTTTCTTATCTTGATAGGTGCGATGGAACTTATGAAAAACTACAACGCTCTGAACTCCAAGCATTAACGTCCGAAAGATTATTATGGGTTTTTAAGAGATCTGTGCTTACTTCGTCGGGCTATACCCCATCTTGCACGTACGATTTTGAATATGAAGGACGAACTTTTAGTCCGTTGAGCCGAAAAAGTTGGCGGACAACTATGGAAGGAATGGAGCGATTATCGTCCGTTAAGAGGTTATTGATTCTGGGGAGAAATCTTTACTTTCGGCAGTACCACAATGATTTTCCGCTAATTCAGATGGAGAATAGTTGGACGGATACCGCCGCTGGTTTTAGTGAATCAAAGCGGTATGTAGTCGAAACAAACCCCAAAATTATTGAACGCTGTCTGCTCATGACCACTGACCCCGGCGATCTCGTCCTCGATCCCACCTGCGGAAGCGGCACCACCGCTTACGTCGCGGAGGGTTGGGGCAGACGTTGGATAACGGTTGATACCAGCCGCGTGGCGATTGCCCTGGCGCGTCAGCGCCTCCTGACGGGCAGCTTCGACTACTACGAACTCCAAGACAAGTCGAAAGGGGTCGCGGGCGGATTCATCAACAAAACCGTCCCGCACATCACCCTCAAAAGCATCGCCCAAAACACCGCGCTCGACCCCATCTTCGTAAAGTATGAGCCGATTCTTAAGGAGAAATTGGAGGCGCTGAACCACGCTTTGGAGACGGTAACGCCAGAGATTCGGACGGCGCTGCTCTCCAAACTTGCGGAGAAGGAGCGGCGCGAGGGGGCGAAAGCCGTTACCGATGCTGACCGGCGGCGCTGGGAACTTCCGAGGAGCAAGTGGATGGAGTGGGCGGTGCCGTATGATACCGACCCCGATTGGCCCCCGGAGTTGAGCGAAGCCCTAACCGATTACCGCGAGGCATGGCGGGAAAAGATGGACGAAGTGAACGCGTGCATCGCCGCCGCTTCCGATAGCGAGGAACTGGTCGATCAACCGGAGGTGGACAAAAAGACACTGAGGGTGAGCGGGCCCTTCAGCGTTGAGGCGGTACAACCCGCCGAGGAATCGCTCCACGACGATTCACCCATTGGGGGCGAACCTGAAGAGATAACAACCGCTTTTGAGGCTGAGGGCAATGGCAGCGAATCGGCAAACGCCGAAGCCTATCTCGACGGCATGATCCGTATGCTCAGAAGTGACGGCGTTCGCTTTCCCGATAACCAAACCATGAAATTCGAGACGCTGGACGTGCTTGAAGCTGATGTTCTTCATGCCGAAGGTGCTTGGAGAGACGACACCGAAGATCGACTTATTGCCGTAGTGTTCGGACCGCAGCACGGTCCGGTGACCGCGATGCAGGTTGAGGAGTGCCTGCCGATTGCATCGCGCCGCGGCTACAACGATTTGGTCTTTGCGGGTTTCTGTTTCGATGGCGCCGCCCAAGCCGCTATTCAGGACGATCCGAATCCCAGAGTCCGCATCCACATGGCGCACATCAACCCCGATGTGGCAATGGGCGGCTTGCTCAAAGAGACGCCGACGAGTCAACTCTTCACCGTGTTTGGTGAGCCTCGCACAAGACTCGAAAGGGCGGAGGATGGTGAATACATCGTGGTGATGGAGGGTGTCGATGTCTACAACCCCGTCGACAACATGGTGACCTCCGAGGGAAGCGACAGGGTGGCGGCCTGGTTCATTGACTCCGACTACGACGGCAGAACCTTCTGCATCACACAAGCCTTCTTTCCCGACAAGAAAGCCTGGAGCAAAATTGCCCGCGCCCTCAAAGGTGTCATTGACGAGGAGCGTTTTGAGAACTTCAGTGGCACGACCTCCCTCCCGTTTCCCGCGGGCGAACATCAACGCGTCGCCGTCAAAGTCATCGACCCCCGCGGGAATGAGGTCATGCGGGTACACACCCTCGGCGAGCAGAGGTACTAATACCATTCAGTTTGAATAACATTGCACATGAAGAGACTGATACCAATCATCGCCTTGCACACTAACCCCGTAGGCGGGGATCAAGTGAACGGATAGTGAGTGCGATAGAGATCTTCTTGCCCCGCACTAGAGACACTTTATTCACGCCAATAATGCACTGGTATTTAGGGTAACACATAAACGCAATGTAGCCGTACAATGGTATAATAGAAGTCGGAATATTTCAGATACTACAATCAGGAGAGTTGGGAATTGTCATGGCTGAACGAAAAAAGCTATTCAATTTAGATTTGGAAAGATTTCGGGAGATTTGGGATGGGAATGACTGGTTTAACCTACAAAACGAATTTAAAACAAAGAACATCCCACTTTCTGAAAGCTTATTGAAATGGCAGGACGAGAACATACCGTACCTCACCGATTTTGAAAACGCAAAGACTTATGACATTCATGAGAGGGTTGGCGAAGACGCAGAAAATCCAATTGTCGAAGTATGGGAGCGAGGAAGTGAGGAGGAGCAGCCTGTAACCTCAACAGATTCTGAATATCTTCTTTCCCGCCTACAGTCCGCTCAAGGACCAAACCGAGGTTTCATTGATTTAATGCGAAGGTTAAAATTGGACGAAATTGACCTTAACGAATTGGAACGCGCAGAGTTAGCAGGTGCCGGATTCAGCTTTCAACCCGTACAAGAAGAACTGTTCACCGTTTACAGCAGATTGCGAGAAATATTTGCTGCTCGTCGAGAATGGCTACTGGATTTGTCATCGCGAGAAATATCAACTTTAAATCGGTATCTACAGCGATTCTATGAGAATGTACAGCAAATTCAGAGTTTTAGCCCAAGTATTGAAAACCCCACCGAGACGCACACTTCTCTCCGCCAGCAAATCATTAGTAGATGTGATGAGGCGAAAAAACCTTTGAGCGACATTGTAGCTTTTCTCTCTTCTCGGAAAGTCGATCAACTTGAGACCGATGTCAAAGCTACGGTTGCAAAAGCCGTGGACCAATTGAACGCGGAAACTAGCACAAGTAAACAAAACAACGAAGAATTTGAGAAGCAGGAATCAAAAAGGGGACAAGAATTTGAGAAAATAAAACTTGACGTACAAAACCAATTGGCCGAAAAGCCAGTTTCTCAATACAAAGCGATTTTTTCAGACCAGGCCGACAAGCACAAAAAAGTAGCTCGGAATTGGCTTATAATGACGGGCGTGGCTACGATCGCGTTCTTTGGATTCTTCTATTGGTTACATACACACCTTAACCCTAGTGGCACTCAGTTTACCGCGGCTTTGCAAAACCTTTTTGCGAAGGGGCTCTTACTTTCTCCCATCTATCTCTGGCTTAATCGTTCGATTAAGAACTATACCGCTCAGAAACACTTAGAGGTTATAAATACTCATCGGCAGAATGCGCTTGAGACCTTCGATACATTTGTCGCAGCAGCAGGGGACAACCGGGAAACACGAGATGCAGTGCTATTAGCCGCCACCGAAGCTATTTTCGATGCGAATCAGACCGGCTACTTGCCATCCAAGGCGACCGGTCCTGATAGCAGAAGCCCCGTACAACAGGTGATTAGGGAAATCATACCGCAAAAATCGGCCACAAAAGGTGGTTAATCGGTGATTTTGCGCCCTAGGACTAAGTTAGTACCGCTCCGCTTGGATTGACAAATTCAAGCGGGTTTTCGGTAGTGCGCCGTGGATTTGGCAATCCACGGCTAGCGCGATGAGGAGAAGGGCTGGAAAATGAGAATATTCATAGTATGCTTATTACTAGGGGCGTTAGTCGGCGTGACACCCCCTCCGGTGTCCGCCCAACAAAACCAAACCCCACATCATTCAGCGCAAGACGTAGAAGATCTCAAGAAACGGGTGTCGGTACTCGAAAAACAGCTTCGGACTGTGGAAAATGTCGAGAAGATGGAACTTCAAACGAATCTTGCGGAAGCAAATGCGAAGCTTCTTAATTCGGAGTTTGGCAAGTTCAAAAGAGAATTGAAGGATTCTAATGATGAATGGCTGGGTAAATGGAGCGAGAGATTTGTTATAACACTTGTGAGTATAATCGGAACTGCTGTCGCAATTCTCATCGGTGTCGGTGCCTCCTTTGGGTATTGGCTCAAATCTAGAGCCAATCAACTAATAGCGGACAAAGTTGAAGAGAGTCTCAATGGATTCAAGGATGCCCTTAAAGAACTAGGAATACTGAAAAACCAACTGAGGGTTTTAGAAAAAGAACATTCAGTTTCTATATTGGAGGCCTACCTTCATTGGTCACTTCAGGACAATCATCGCCATACTGAACCTGTCAGAATACTCCGTGAAGAAACTCTTCTGGATTTACTGATGAATGGAAGATATGACGATGTCGATCATGATTTAAAACTCAGATATAAAGCCGCAGAAATCTTGGCTGCGCGGAAATCTACTAAAATAGTTGCCCCCATACTAGAACTCATTAATTCCGTTGTAGACTCAGACTCAAGTGTAGATTTTGAAACAGAGAATTGCTTGTGTGGAATGATTAATTTGCTCGCACGCACACTCACGCCAGATGCTTATCAGGGGCTTAAGAGATTCCTCAACCGTTTGTTGACGGAAAATCCGAAACATAAAGATACCTTCTTAGTGAAAACAGTTCTTGCATTCGGCTATACTGGTATCGAATTGGAAATGAGAGATTCGGTTTCTATATTGAAATCGGCCATGACCCATTTTCAGCAACCAGCATTCGACGACCTAAGCACATTGGTTGAATATTTTGATAGATTCAAGGATTCTGCAGGCATCAAGGAAATCTTGACCAAGCATGTAACGAGTGGGATGCCTGAAGTAAAAGAGCAATGCCTGACAGTATTGGAAAAATACGATCCCGAGTTTGTCGAAAAATGGCGTGCCGAAAACACAACGGATGACACTGAATCAGCATAAGGATACTGCATGAACCAAAACCAACTCGACACCCCAATCCAACCCGTTGCGCGACATGAACTCTCCTCCGTTTCCTGCGGGCGAACACCAGCGCGTCGCCGTCAAGGTCATCGACCCCCGCGGAAATGAAGTCATTCGAGTACACAACCTCGGCGCGCAGGGATACCAATGTTGAGGTGTGGCAGGAGGTAGATGATGGATAAAAACCTCGACATCTTTGACGGCTTCACCGTCAACCTTTTCTTTGATGAAGATGGAGATTATCTCGCGCATTTCGTCGAACTTCCCAACGTCTTGGCGTTCGGACCGACACCTACTCAAGCGTTAGCTGAGTTGAAAACAGCGTGGGAATTGATGAAAGAATGCTACCAAGAAGATGATATTCCTGTCCCTAAAGCACCGTCGCGAGAAGGATACAAGTGCTCGTTCAACGTTCCCGTTGATGCCCGACTTTATCATGAATTAGCAAATGAAGCGGCACAAGCGGAGATGCGCCTTTACGCACTTGTAGCAGAGAAACTAACGAAACCGACTGCCCGCGACTCAAATAGCACGAGAGTAACATAATGCCTGAGCAAAAGTCCCACGACCTACACGATTTCATGCGGCAACTAAGCGATGAAATGGCTTCCGAATACGACCGCATCCAAATGCGGGCAACCGAGGACCCTGGAACCGCCGGGGACCAAGGGGAGGAAAATTGGGCTGAACTGTTGCGCGGATGGCTTCCTCGTACTTATGAAGTCGTTACAAAAGGAAGAATCATCAGCGCGGATGGCCGCACGAGTCCACAAGTTGATGTTTTAGTTCTAAAGGATGTGTACCCAGAGAAATTGCTCAACAAGAAACTGTATCTCGCTGCTGGTGTTGCCGCCGCGTTTGAATGCAAAACTACACTGAAGGCATCGCATATTGACGAAGCAATGGAGACTTGTGTAACAATCAAAAACTTGTATCCAGATCGGGAAGGAACACCCTACAAGGAGTTGCACGCACCCATTGTCTATGGGTTGTTGGCACACTCCCATTCTTGGAAGGGGCCTAATTCAACACCCGAAGCTAATATTGAGCAAAAGCTATTGGAATCTGATTACTTGCACGTACCACATCCTCGCCAAGCACTTGATTTGCTCTGCGTCGCCGATCTTGCTGCATGGACATTACATAAATTAACGTTTTTAAGTCATTTGTCTCCACGGGATCCTAATTACGCACCACAGGATGCAGAAGCGGTCACTGCGTATATGAGACGCACCGCTGCTTGTGATAGCCAAGTTGAAACCTTTACTTCGATTGGTGTTCTTATTTCCAGTCTGTCAAGGAGGCTTGCGTGGGAGGATTCTGCATTGCGCAATCTTGCAGACTATTACCATGACACAAAAATAACTGGCCATGGTTCAGGGACAAAGCGCAGTTGGGAACCTAACTCTATTTACAGCACAGAGGTTTATGATGGCTTTGGAGTTCGCGGCCCGTTAACAGGTGAAGCTAACGTGTGGAATGAATGGTTTTCGGGTTTTGGGTAACAAAAGCGACAACTCTTGTAGGTTGGGTTGAGCCAACGGCGAAACCCAACGCTTCCAAATCCCGTCGAAACGATCGAAAATTCCAAACCACACAACTCTCGACACCGTTACAATGATAAACAAAAAACGTTGGGATTCGCTAGGTGTGTATTGGGATTCTATCGCATTCGCTGTTCACTCACTGGATCGCCCAATACTTCCAACTAGAGCCAAACAAACTCGGGCGGACACTTCGTTGTGTAAAATCAATCCCCCTAACCGTCTTGTCAGGGGGAAATTGGAGGGCTGACATACGTTCAATTGTGCGCAGGCGCGGACACTACGAGTACGGAATCACTCGACAAACAACGAGTCTTCATGAACAACGACCAACTTGAAATCCTAATCCAACCCGTTGAGCGTCCCATCCTCTGCAAGCCCCTAAGATGAATCGGGCAGACACTAGGTGTACGTACCGAGACCGGCGAAGCCATCCAACAACCCGGACGACGCGTTGGCTTCAAAGTCATCACCCCTCGCGGAAATAAGTTTGTGAGAATTCAGATCCTCGGCGACCGGCGCTACTGAATCTCTTTAAGAAAAAGTCTCTTTTGCTTGCAGCGAAATACAAACCGATGTATACTTAACGTGTGTATGGCATTTATTTGCGGTGTGGGTTCGGCGAACTCGGCTCACAGCAATCTTCATCGTTGCGTGTCTTCTTTGATTACTACATCGCCTATCAAGGGAGCATCTGGTGCCACGCTGTAAAATTTCTCTCTGTGGCGCAAAAAAAACGAATTTCTGTGACATTTTGTGATAATTTGTGACATTTCGCCGCCGGATGACCGTTGTAGGGTGGGCACTGCCCACCATTCTCCCATAAGAATCATTCGAATCTGTTAATTGTCGCAAAAGCAAGATATCGTCAAATTTTGTCAACTCAATGTTCAAAAAGAGTTTATCACTGAACTTGGTCGCGTATTTGATTGGCTAAAGCCGAATCCTTGAAACCCAGATTCTTCTTGCAAACACGCGTTCTTCCTCCGCGTCGCCGCCGTTATTCAAACACGTTCTGAGCATTGACAAACTCCGGTCCTTTTCCGAGTAATATTCAGAGTGATAGTTGTAGGGTGGGCACTGCCCACCATTCTCCCATAAGAATCATACGAATCTGTTAATTGTCGCAAAAGCAATATGTCGTCAAATTCTGTAAAATTTTGTCACATTTTGTCAACTCAATGTTCAAAAAGAGTCTATCACTGAACTTGGTCGCGTATTTCATTGGCTAAAGCCATAACCCTGAAACCCAGATTCTTCTTGCAAACACGCGTTCTTCCTCCGCGTCGCCGCCGTTATTCAAACACGTTTTGAGCATTGACAAACTCCGGTCCTTTTCCGAGTAGTATTCAGAGTACCGTTCGTCACAGCATCCGCTAAAGTAACGCCCGGAGCGGGTTTAACGGCATGTTGTCTATCCTGAGATCGCCGATTTACTCTGAAAACTCTGAAATATAGAACATTTGCAATCGTCAAGCAGATGATTGAAAATCACAGTTCGTTACCGTTGCAGAATCCGTAGCGTGGGCACTGCCACGCAGCCATTGAGAATACCGGGGTGCGAAACGTGTATCGAAACGCCGCTTCACCCCTGATATTTGAATTATACTTTTTACCTTCTCGGTAGGCGGGAATCAAGCGAGCGAATCACGAGTGCGATAGAAATCCCATTGCCCCGCCGACCTCGCGCGTATACAAGGCTTTTTCCTCCGATTCAAGCAAGTTTCTTTACTTGATCCAAGTAATATATGCCCTTGTATTTTAGAGATGTGGTATTATAACCTCGTAGCGCATTCTATTGGTTTTCGTATACCGCACTCTAACGAATTGTCGAGAATGACCCAATTTGCCACCTTTGCTCGTCAGCGCACGGAAACCGAGTATTTTCCAACGTGGTATCGCAAGATTGACGACAATCAGCTCGCTATTCCTATAGTCTGATGAACTTAAACCAAGAACTCGATTTCTCTGTTTTTATATTCATCCAGATTTAGCCCGTTATGTAGGACGCTATGAGCCAAAACCAACTCGACATCCCAATCCAACCGGTTGAACAGCCCATCCTCTGCAGTCCCTACGAAGAACCGGACGCTCATTGGATCTACGACACCGAAACCGGTGAAGCCAGCCAGAATCCGGTACGGCGCGAGGCAGGCTACTGGTACAAAACCGAGCGCACGGGAACAGAGCAAATTCAAATGCGTTTCGTTCAAGAGGAGGAGCGGGACGACCTGCCGTTGGTGAATGCGTTACGTGCCGATGTCAAGCGGTGGCGAGAATCGAATTACCGCAACGCAACGAATGTGACGCGGGAACTGCTGAACCATTGGAGGCGCGACGATAAGGAGCGCCGGCTGTTTTTCTGTCAGATTGAAGCCGTTGAAACCGTTATCTGGCTCGCCGAGATTCGCAGCGGAGGCAAACGTGTCAGTTTTAATCCCCAATTCACCGATGCCGATCTCAAGAAACTGGCTGATCCACCCGACGACTCTGACCTCCCCAAACTCACTCGTTACGGGTGCAAGATGGCGACCGGCAGCGGCAAGACCGTTGTGATGGCGATGTTGATTGCCTGGGCGTTCTGCAACCGCGGCAAAGTCCCCTCCGACGAGCGCTTCCCCAAAGCCGCGCTGGTCGTCTGCCCCAACCTGACAATCAAGGAACGCCTTCAGGTGCTGCGTCCCGAATCCTCGGACAACTACTACGATGCGTTTGAACTCATCCCGACGAAACTCCGCCCGCTGCTCAACAGCGGAAAAGTGCTGGTGACCAACTGGCATCAATTCGCACCGGAATCCCCGCAGGCAGAGAGCGGCTCCACCTACTCCGTCGTGAACAAAGGCGAGGAGACTCCCGACGCATTTGCGAAGCGCGTGTTGGGCGAGCTCTATGACCGCGCGCCAATCATGGTGCTGAACGATGAGGGGCACCACGCCTACCGCCCCGCGCCGGTTGAGGAACGTTTATCCGCCCCCGAAAAAAACGAACGTCGTGATGCCACTGTTTGGATCAGCGGACTGGACCGGATGAACGCCGCCTGCGGTGTGGGTTTCTGCGTCGATCTCTCCGCCACGCCGTTCTACATTCACGGCAGCGGCAACCCGGAAGGCACGCCTTTCCCCTGGCTCGTCAGCGATTTCGGACTGGTCGATGCCATTGAGAGCGGCATCACCAAGATTCCGCGATTGCCCGTCAGCGACACCACCGGGCGCCCCGAGCCGAAATACTTCCGTCTCTGGCGCGCGATTAACGACCAAATCCTGCCCGCTGATCGATTGCCGGGTAAGGCGAAAAAGCCGAAACCGGAAGCCGTCTACCGCGAAGCCGAGGATGCGCTCACTACCCTCGCCAGCCAATGGGAGGAACGCTTCAAATACATTGAACAGGCATCGGATGCCAAAGACAAAACGCCGCCCGTCATGATTATCGTCTGCGACAATACCGACATTGCGGAGCTGTTTTTCCGCAAAATCTCCGGCGAGGAAGAGGTTGAAGATATCGCAGAAAACAGTGGGAAGGGAAAAAAGAAAAAGGCTACCAAGACGGCATACGGACAGGGAGCCGTGTTTCCCGATCTGCTATCCAACGACAAAGACCTGCTGCGAACCCTGCGAATTGATAGCAAGATGTTGGCTGACGCGGAGAGCGAAGAAACTGGTAAGAACAAAGCCCAAGCCGCCGAGGATTTGCGGCAGATTGTCGCCACAATCGGGAAGCCCGGCAAACCCGGCGAACAGGTGCGATGCGTCGTGTCCGTGGCGATGTTGAACGAGGGCTGGGATGCCAACAACGTCACGCACATCCTCGGGCTGCGCGCCTTCACCAGTCAGCTTCTCTGCGAGCAGGTGGTTGGCAGAGGTTTGCGGCGCATGAACTACACCCCCGACCCGGAAACCGGGTTGCTCACCGAGGAATACGTCGATGTGTACGGCATCCCGTTTTCTGTGATTCCTTTCAAGGGACGCACGCCTGGCACGTGTGTACCGGATTTGCCCAAGAATCATATACGGTCGATGCCCGAGCGAAAGGATTATGAGATACGCTTTCCCGTCGTCGAGGGATACGCCTTTGCGCTACGAAAGAACGAAATCAAGGCGGACATCAAGTCAATGGAGCCGCTCTTCGTTGAACCCGAACAAACACCCACCGCCGTTTTCGTCAAACCCGCCGTCGGTTACGACACCGGCAATCCCTCCGCTTTGGGTCCCGGTCAATTCGAGGAGCAAAACCGTCAGGAATATTACAATACAACGCATATTCAAGCCATAAAGTTTGAGATTGCCCGCCGCATCGTCCTGAATTTGGTCGGCGGAGGCAATCTTCAACCCGACAGAAACAGCAATCCCAAGTTGCGGCTACAATCGCGGCACCGTCTATTCCCCCAAGTGTACAGGTTGGTTGACGCCTATGTTGAAACAAAGGTAGATTTCCACGGGTGTAACCCTTGTGAGATTGGCCACGAGAGGTACACCACTCGTATCGTGGAGCGCCTGATGGCGGCTATCCAGCCCAATGACGTGGAAGGTGAAACCCCGCTCCTGCCCATCCTGAATCGTTACAAACCAATCGGCACATCGGCGGAAGTGAATTTCATGACCACCCGCTCATGCCACGGTACCGAACGCAGCCAGATTAACCAAGTCGTTCTTGACACCGACACTTGGGAGCGTTCGTCCTGCTTCCGTCTGGAGCAATCCGAGGCAGTAGACTACTATGCCCGCAACGACCATCTTGGTCTTGGAATTCCGTATGAGTACACCGACGTGTCCCACAGCTACGAACCAGATTTTATCGTCCGTCTCAAGAACGATGTCAACCTAATCGTGGAAATTAAGGGTAATGAAACCGAACAGGACCGCGCCAAACATGAAGGCGCAAAGCGTTGGGCGTCCGCCGTCAACAATTGGAATGAGCTTGGAAAATGGGATTTCCACGTCTGTCGCGATCCACAGCTTCTGGAGCACGAGTTGAGGTACATCGTCCAAAGAAACTAACCGAGTTTCCTCAAGTAGTAGGCATGGGATTTTCACGTCTGCCGCGACGCGCAGTTCCTGTCGGGTGGGATCAAAGGAGCGAATAGATCAAGCAAGCGAATAGCGCGCGCGATAGAGATCCTAGTGCGATAGAAATCCCCTGCCCACCAGTGTTCAAGCCTTGCCACCGATCGCCGCACATCAATGCGCCTGATTGGCGGTGTGGCCTAAAACCAGCTCTTCTTTAGGCTGCCCAATAATCCATATCCCGGAGCGCGGTAATTCGAAAATGAAATACGAAAACAAGAAGATCCTCCTCGGCGTGTCCGGCGGAATCGCAATTCATAAATCCCTCGATTTGGTAAGCCGATTGGTCAAGCGGGGCACTTCGGTTCACGTCGTGATGACGGAAAACGCCACACGATTGATTCAACCGCTTCAATTTCAAGTCATCTCGCGAAACCCGGTGTTGCTTGACCTTTTTGACGTAGACGCCAAGTGGAAACCCTTGCATATCGAAGTTGCCGAACACGCCGACCTCCTGGCAATTGTGCCCGCCACTGCAAACTTCATCGGCAAAATGGCAAACGGAATCGCCGACGACGCACTGAGTACCGTCGCAATCTCGGTTCACTGCCCTATCTTGATTGCACCGGCAATGGAAGAGCAAATGTACCACAACCCTTTCGTTAAGACGAACGTTGAGAAATTGAAATTGCATGGCGTTGAAATCGTAGAACCTATCCACGGCGATCTTGCCTCCGGTCACCAAGGGATAGGACGATTGAATACCATTGACTGCATACTCAGTCGAGTGACTCATCTGTTGACTGGACGGCAGGATTTAAAGGGAAAAAAGGTGATGGTTACGGCTGGGCCCACGCGAGAATACATCGATCCTACGCGTTTCATTAGCAACCCATCCAGCGGCAAGATGGGATACGCTGTCGCCGAAGTAGCCCAACGCCGCGGCGCGAATGTCACCCTCATCAGTGGACCAACGACGGTTTCGCCTCCAATCGGGGTCGAACTGTGTTACGTTGAAACGGCGGGAGAGATGCAAGATGCGGTTCTTGAAGTGTACGATAACGTGGACATCGCCGTGATGGCAGCGGCTGTCGCAGATTATCGGCCGCAAACGTTTTCACCGAACAAATTAAAAAAATCAGCCCACCAGCAATCAGTACAGCTTGAGAGAAATCCTGATATTGCCGAGATGCTAGGTCAGCATAAGAGAGAACAAATTTTGGTCTGTTTCGCTGCCGAGACGAGCGATCTCTTGGAAAACGCCCAATCGAAGTTAATTAACAAAAACTGCGATCTGATCGTAGCGAACGACATACTAGCCAAAGGCGCTGGATTTGAAGATGACACCAACATTGTAACGATATTGGCAAACTCGGATGAACAAGAACAATTGCCCTTACTCTCTAAGAGAAAAGTTGCAGAAATCATCTTTGATCGAGTCGTCACGCTGATGGGAGAAAGAGAGTGAAAATCGGCTTTAGAAACATAGAAGATAGCAAGCCCATTCAGGGGCAGATGAAAGGGAGCACAGCATTCAAGATTATCCCAATTATAATCGGAATCCGCTGCTACGAATTTGAACACGTCCAGCCTACGAATCATGTGTGACAAAAAACAGGCGATTGTTGAGAATGTCGAAAACAGTTAAGGGAATATTACAATCTCAGACTCAGATTCTCTTTGCACTAATGACTCATTTCCTAGTTTTCATGGCATTCATCGGCCTTTTTGGCTGCATGGCGGATTCTGGGGCTGATTTGAACCAGTCACACACAATTGATGACCGACATTCGGCAGTGCAATTTCCGCCGAGCGGGGCGGAGATGATTCTGATTCCGGCAGGGGAATTTGAGATGGGCAGCCATGACGGCTCGCTCGATGAGAAACCGATTCACACTGTTGGCCTAAGTGAATTCTACATCGACAAATACGAAGTCACGGTCGGACAGTACCGCCAGTTCGTTCAGGAAACAGGCGCGGCATTTCCCGACTGGGAGGAGGTGGTGCGCTATGCGCAAACCGATCGACACCCTATGGTAAATGTTAGTTGGTACGATGCTATGATTTACGCCAAGTGGGCGGGAAAAACCCTCCCAACCGAGGCTCAATGGGAATACGCGGCGCGCGGCGGATTAAAACGAAAGACTTACCCCTGGGGAAACGAGGCACTTGATGTCACAAAGGCCAACTACGAAGATTCCGGTGCCGGAAAAACGGTACCGGTCGGCTCATACCCGGCCAACGGTTTCGGATTGCACGACATGGTAGGCAACGTGTGGGAGTGGTGTATCGACGAGTACATTGCAGATTTCTATGGGACTAGCCCCGATAAGAACCCGGTCGCAGGACCTCGGATATCTCTTTTGGACGATGGCTTTCGAAAAGTCATTACCCGTCGTGTAGTTCGTGGCGGCGGTTGGGATGCGGCTTCACGCAGACTTCGCGTGGCGTATCGCGATGGAAACGGGCCTAGAGGCAAAGTCGATAGCGTTGGTTTTCGTTGTGTCCGCCAATAAAATCGAAAGTCAATTAAAAACCCCGATGAATTACAGAACTCCATCGGGGTTAATTGATGTTGGCGGTTTAAGCAGTCTCAACCACACGGGTCGAGGCAATATTCAAAATGTTAGCGGCTCTCATGGGCTCTGTCGCCAGCCTCTTTACATTTAGAATATTTCGTGCCGCACAGTCAGTCGTAACAGAACTGTTTGTCTAAGTCTTTGGCAAAAAAGAAGTCTCCGCCGTGCCCACAGTAGTGGATTTCTGTGTCGGAACCCGGTAGTGGCGCGTAAAGATAAAAGGCAGGCTTCAGGTTTTCCCTAATGTCGCTGCCAGATGGTTCAGCGGGTTTTTCTAAGACTTCAATACCGTCGCCGGTAACCTTCAGAGATGACGTCTTCTCGGCTGTAAAGCCGATGATTTCGTAAGACCCGAAATTCCCGCCTTTGAACTTATCGGGAACACTGATTGTGAATTTCCCTCTTCTCTTCCCACCAGTGTTGTTTTTCAGCCACCCTACCGGACCTACATATTCCGATTTCTGATTGACGGTGTCGTGCACCCAAGCAAAAATGGATCGACGTCCTTCGGGCATTTTTAACCCGATATAGCTACCTCTAAACTCGTTCTTCTCGGGGTCGTATATGATGGTTCCCTTTGGCCCCACATCGTTCTTGAAATCATAGCCATCAATGAGTAGACTGCCGTACATCGGTTGAACTTTCGACTCTCCGTCCGCTTGATTATAGACACAAAATGCGGAAACGAAGATGACAGCAATACATGTCAGAGCAAACACAATCTTCCGTTTCACAGAAAACTCCTTTCAAGTTGTTGTCCTAGGTCGACCTGAAGGTTGCCTACGCAAATCCCTTCTTGACTCGGTCGTTGAACGTATTATATCATGAAGATTAACTCGCGCCAACTCAAAAATTTCCGTAGCCAAAAGTGTGATACCGCCTAATCATGTCAAAAGCTAATCCTTAATACAAAAACTTCTTATAAGAGGAGACGAATTCGTAATGTCTACAGCAACAAGCACAATCCTTGGTCTTGTGTTTCTAGGTCTAGGAAATGCGTCCGTTTTTCTAATGTATAAACTGTGGGGATATCCGTTCGACCACGAAACACGCACAAGCTCCGCCCCTCGATCACTCATGCTTATTCACCGTTTGATTGGCTACGCTTACGCAATACTATATGTGTTCATGATGTGGCACATGGTGCCCCGCTTGTGGAACTATCAGATTGAATTGCCGCCGCGCACTGTTGCTCACTTAATGCTAGGCATCACGATTGGTGTGCTACTCCTTGTCAAAATTGCTATTCTTCGCTTCTTCAGGCACTTCGAGGAAGCCATGCCGTATCTCGGAACAACGCTTCTACTGTGTACTTGGCTCCTAATCGGCCTCTCTGTCCCGTTTAGTCTCCGGGAGACGGCACTTCAATCGAGTGCGAATGTCTTTAGCGAAGCCGGAATGCAAAGGACGCGCAAACTTCTGACTAACGCCGGCTTACCCTCCGATGCGCCGCTCGACCAACTTGTCTCCAAGCGAAAACTTCGCGAAGGTCAGAAAACTCTTCAGAAAAAATGTGTTCAGTGTCACGACCTGCGCACCATCTTGGTGCGTCCACGCACCCCATCAGATTGGGTACGATTAGTCAATCGAATGACGATAAAACCGGTAATCGGAGAACCAATTGGAGAAAAGGAGTCCTGGGCAGTATCAGCATACCTAATCGCGATCACACCCGATTTACAGATCGCCATGAAAGAACAGAGAAAGCAGGAGATTCAGACGGACATGGCGCAAGTAGCATTTCAGTCGGCCTCGATTCCGTCTCCCGATGCAATACAAAACCCGGACAGCGCAGTCATCCAAAATCCGGACGATGCGAGTTACGACCCGGAGGAAGCACAGCTTCTTTTTGAGGTCACATGCTCCCAATGCCACCCTCTTTCAGATGTTGACATCGCACCCCCAACGACGGAAGAGGAAACCGGCGAACTCATCTCGCGGATGATCGATAACGGCCTCTTTATTTTAGAGGAGGAAATTGAGATTATTGCCCGCTACCTCAACGAAACTTATGTGAATCAGTAATCTACTTCCTTGCAGTTTGGGTTCTGACAATTCTAGTTAGGTATTGTCGCTCCGATTGGACTCTTTGATTCGCCGGGAGCAACGCTGACTCATTTTCAGTTACTATGCGCAAGATTCCATAGTGGCGTGTGTTAACCTCTGGATACATTTATAGGCTTCCGTTGCGACAATTTGAGTAGAATCTAGTCTATCTATGGGCGAGTGTTTTCTCTTTGCGTTAAACCTTGAATTCTATGACTCCATATCAGAAGGTTCACGAATACCTAAGACGCACGGGAAAGCGTCCCAAAAAGCGTCTTAGCCAAAACTTCTTAATCGATCCAAATGTCCTACCGATTATCATTGAAGCTATAGAGATAGAAAACACCGATCTTGTTCTTGAAATTGGCGCAGGACTCGGCTATCTCACGAAGGCGTTGGGAGACAATGCGAAATCCGCCGTTAGTGTTGAGGTTGATACCGATTTATACGCGGAGTTACACCGCGAGTTTGGAGATCATCCACGGATCCATATTGTTCAGGCAGATATTCTGAAGTTAAATCTCTTCCCGATTCTCGACGGCGTCCCCCGCCTTAACGCCAAAGTTGTTGGCAACCTTCCATATCACATTACTACTCCAATTCTCTGGAAGCTATTGGCGCACTATGAATTGATCGGTAGTTGCGTGCTGATGATGCAGACAGAGGTCGCCCAACGCATAGTTGCCTCGCCGGGTGGCAAAGAATACGGTGCACTTTCTATCGCAGTTTCCTACTATGCCAGATCCGAGATTCTTCGATCCTTCTCATCAGATCAGTTTTACCCTATTCCCAGTGTGAATTCTGCCTTGGTCCGACTAAGAATAGAGGAAAGGCCCAGCGTTGAAGTTGGGAACGATGCGCTGTTCTTCCGAATTATTCGCGCGGCGTTCCAATTTCGACGCAAGACGCTGCGGAACGCATTGCTGAGAGGTGGTCTACCAGTATCGAACGGAATACTTGATGAAATCTTTGAAGAACTCCGCATCGACGGACGTCGTCGTGGTGAAACATTAGACATTCGGGAGTTTGCGTCTCTTGCGAATTCTATCAACCACAGAGTGGAGGGGGCACTCATGCCGCACTGAACTCAATCTACGCACATCTTCGCAAAAAGAGTTGACCAAGCCCACCTCCATTATGTAGAATAGCTCACGCGGCGCGCTAGATTGTACGGCGTTCGATAGGAATCTTTCTGTTTAAGTGTAAACGCGAGAAAATGGTACACTTCCGATGTCGATTAGGACAGCATTGATTTGAAGGTATGCTGTAATATTGAAAAATCCTACGCTCGATTTCCACGAAATTCAGTAATTTGATGGAGATGGACAATTTATCGTTCGGTGTCTGCTTGAATTAGTGTTGTTGCATCGTATGCGTGAGGCATTTCGATTAGTCAGATAATTACCAAATTCTGCCAGATTAAGTGGTTAATTCGCTAAGTATTTGATGCATACGAGAGTTTAATAAGAAACCGTTATACCACGACTGTAGGTTCGGTTTCTAACCGCACCGGCACCCAACACTACCATATGAAAATAACCCATTAAGTAATGCCTTTTTTGGAAGTTGCTGCCGTTACGACACTATTGGATTCTTAAAATCATTGTAATGTCCGCACCCTTATCCGCCACAGATCGATGGTGAAAATCGGCTCCGTGGTAGTGGTGACCATCGTTGACATTCGAATTCCAAGTTCCGCTGTAACAAACCGTTGATGCTAAATGTCGGGAAATTTTTTGATGAGTTTGCTATTGATGGAACGTGCCTTGTGCGGGAGTGCTTAAATGGCGAGTGGAAATAAGTAAACCGGACAACAGACTCTGGGGTTAAAAGGGTTTTGATGCAAATCGAATCGGAAAATAGAGGCACAAATAGTGACGAGGAGATTGTGTGAATGAAGAACGTGCACGTGTTCCTGTTCACTTTGTTGTGTGCAGGTCTTTCCTTCGGCGTCAATAACGCGTTTGGAGTGAGTTTCCTGAAGTTTGAGCGTGAATTTTCCGGCAAGGGCTCAACAGACGGGGCTTTTAGTGCGAACATCCGCGTTGCGTTTGACGCTGAAGGACAAATTTATGTGAGCGATGCAGACAATCGATTGATACAGAAACTCTCATCCAGCGGCGAATTTCTAATGCAAATCCCCGAGGATCCGCACGCGATTGACAATATACTGAAAAAACCGGGCGATATTGCAATTGATGGGAATGGAAATATCTATGTTGCTGAGACCACCGCACATCACATTGCTGAAACTGATGACCCGAAGATATATATGTTTGCGCCGTGTATCCACAAATTTGACTCAAACGGCAAATTAATTCACACCTACTTTGTCGATCCGGTCGACGTGCGTCCAAAGCAAGTGTTGGCTGCTAGCTTAATCGTCGATGAAGAAGGAAAAACAGCATTTGGCATTCAACCAAAAGGCCATGACCGCGCACTCCTCATCGCGGTGAATAGCCAGAATCGGCTTTTTGTGCTTGATGCGAAAAGGGGACGCATTCACCAGTTTGACGCCACCGGGAAAGAGTTGCGCGTGTTTGGACGATACGGCGCGGGCAATGGCGAATTTGATCGCGACGCTTCCGACATTGCAATTGATGCACGGGAAAACGTATTGATTGCAGATACTGGAAATCATCGCGTAGTCAAGTTCGATTCCGAGGGAAAGTTTATCCTGAATTTTGGCGTTAAAGGACGTAACGATGGTCAGTTCACAAAGCCAATTGCAATCACACCGTTGATAACAGGCGAACTTCTTGTCAAGGACTCTAGCCAATTCAAACGACATTTGGGCGAGTTACCCAGCGGCGGCGTCTTGAGCCTTATCCCACCGACAGCAACTGGAATAGGAGATTTGGCAATTCAATCAGGCCGATCCCGCTCCGCGTTACTTGGTCAAGGATTCACGGAGCAGTCCAATTTCGATGCCTTAAATCGCCGCATCCGTCTTCTGGAGGAAGCAGAGTATAGACGCTATTTTACCGAATATTTTGATGCTAGTGAAGAAGGCGGCAAGGACGAAAACAGGAAAGAGGAAGATGAGGATTTGAAAGCCGCAACCATTCGAGCCACTGTTTACCATAACGTGATTATGCGAGTGCAGAGATTTGGCGGCGATGGCAAGTATCTAGGGCGAATAATATATCAAATTGACAAACAGAACGAAAAAAATCAGGATGTCGCATTTCTCGCACTAGATTCACTTGGACATATCTACTTGAGGGATGGAAGCGACCTTGTCATCCGCCAATATTCCGTAGAAGGGTTTAGCCTAAGACCATCTCAGATGGACGGACTCTACAATGCGCGGGCATCCAACGTTGATAATAGCTTTTCAGAGGACTACGAGGACATCGATCCGAATGCTGACATTCAAGACGACATTAATCAACTGGAATTGAGCAACGCTTTTCTCTGGAATTACAATCTGTCAGAGCGTTGGAGCCTGATGTTCGCCGACACACTCTCTTACAGTGAGCTAGACGAGCGGTACGTAACGCCTCCAAAAGCCGAAGATAGTTACGACCTTCAGACAAAGTCGCTAACGAATACCCTTGCAGCTAACCTAAAGTTTATTACCGATCCAAATCCGTATCGGTACAAGGAATTGAATATTTACCTAGAACGGATTGATGGAACGTCAGATCTTGATCAAGCGGCAATCTTCCAAGAAGTCAACAAACAGCGTCAGGATAGCGAAGGTGATTCCAGTGCCGTCTCGGTAGGATTGAATTGGGACATTCTGTCTAGAGCAAATCTCTGGATGGAATATGCAAACTTTAACCCTGCGGATACTAGCCGTAATTTCGTTCGCCGCTATTTTGACGTGTCAGGAGATCTTTACGAAGTATTTGGAAGTCGTAATGAAATGAAGAAGCTCGCAGGTGAATTGACTATCAAATTTTGAGCCCGACTCAATACACCGTGGCTCGCAACCCAATTCGACGTCCGGATTCAGTTACTAGCAGTTTATAATGACGTGACCACCAAAGTACCCTACCTGCAACCTGAAATGGTTACAGAATGGGCGATGGATAACTCGGTACATACGGACTATCAGTACATTACTGTAGAACCAATTTCCGGTGCTCTCGGCGCGGAGATTCGTGGCGTGAATCTGTCGCAGCGACTAACATCTGAGGTGGCAGCGGAGATCCGTGGTGCTCTCCTCAACCATCTCGTAATTTTCTTTCCTAACCAAGATCTCACCCCCCAAGAACAACTTGCCTTTGCCCAGCACTTTGGCTCGCCAATGGAATATCCGCAATTGAAGGGTTTGCCAGACTGTCCGCTGGTCACGGCTGTAATCAAATTGGAAGACGAACGTGCGAATTTTGGTGGGGTGTGGCATTCCGACACCACGTATTTGGAGTATCCGCCCGCCGCGAGCATGCTTTATGCGGTTGAGATTCCACCCTACGGTGGTGACACGCTGTTCGCTAATCAATACCTTGCCTACGAAACGCTTTCAGACGGTCTTAAAGAAAAACTTGATGGTCTCGTCGCGGTAAATGTTTCCACGAAACCCGAGGTGTCTAAGACGCGGGAGCACCGCTTGCGCGAGGCAGGCGACGAACTGAAGGCGTTCGTAAACAAGCATCCGGTTGTACGTACGCATCCGGAGACTGGCGGGAAAGCCCTGTATGTCAATAATGCGCACACACTCAGGTTCGAAGGGTGGACCGAGCAAGAAAGCCTGCCGTTGCTAAACTATCTCTTCAACCACCAAGTAAAACCGGAATTTACTTGCCGTTTCCGTTGGAGTACAGGTTGCCTTGCGTTCTGGGATAATCGCTGCACTCAGCACAATCCGGTGAACGACTATCAGCGCTATCGCAGAGTGATGCATCGCGTCACATTGGCGGGAGATAAACCCGCCACATCTTCGGAATGACCACGATTTTTTGGCAAATGCGCGATTTTTACCAAGAAGGGTGCGAAGAATGGCGAGATTAGCCTTAGGACTAGACTCCAGCACGCAGAGTCTATCATCGATTATTGTAGACATCGATGCCGCAGAAAAAGTATTCGAGCATTCGCTGGATTATCGAAAGGACAAGAGGCTAAACAACTTCGGAATTGGATCTGACTACATTATTCCCCCGCGCGTAGAGGGTGAGGCGGACCAACCCATTGAGATGATTTTGGCATCTGTGGACGTCATGTTTGACGACCTTCGATCCGCTGGAGTCACGGTCAAGGACATCCTTCTCATTAACAACTCCGGTCAGCAACACGGGCATGTGTATCTGAACAATCGAGCTGAAAACCGCTTTGCGCAACTTAGAGAAAAGGGCTGTGGAGAATCATCTCTCGTAAGGCTACTCAGCGGGAGTTTCGCCTACTTAACAGCGCCTATCTGGATGACATCCAATACCGTTAATCAGGCGGACTGCGTAAGGGAAAGCGTTGGGGGAAAGGACAAGATGATTCGCCTTTCCGGATCGGACGCGCCATTAAGATTCACGGGAACAATAGTGAGAAGGGTTGCCGAACAGTTTCCTGATGTTTACCGGGCAACGGAAAACATTCAATTGATTAGTAGCCTAATACCTTCCATTCTGACTGGAAATTCCAAAGCGCCTATTGATTACAGCAACGCCTGCGGCATGTCCCTCATGGACTATCAAGAGAAGAATTGGGCATCAGAGTTGCTCAAGGCAACATCTGAGGGATTACCGGGAGGTACCGGAGCGCTAGCGAAGAAATTACCGTCCCTAGTGCCTCCAGACTCAGTAGTGGGAAATATCGGAACCTATTTTGTGGACAAATACGGATTTCATCCGGAATGCAAGATTATCGCCGGTTCTGGAGATAATCCTCAAGCAAAAACGCTGGTGGCAGGAGACCTACTCAGTTTGGGAACTAGCTTCGTCAACATGGTGTCGACCGATGGCAACGTGCGCGATATGAGCGGATTGGCAAATGCAATGTATGACGGAATCGGAAGACCGTTTATGTTCGGCTGTAGAACGAATGGCGCGTTGGTGTGGGACGGCATTAGAGCGCTTTACGGGTTGGGAAAAGAGGATTATGAACCGGCAGAAGCCGCGTTGAAGCAGGTCACACCCGCGTCTTCCATGACCTTCTGGCAGCCAAAAAACGAGTCGTTGCCCCCTTCTGGCAGCTTCGATATCATCCGAGTTGCCGCCCACGCGGATACGGGGTTGGGATTAGATTATTCCGGGGTTATCGAGACAGGTTTGGCTGCGGTGTACGTCCATTCGGAACAGTTCACTGGAACAGGGGATATTCCCTTATTCGTCACCGGCGGCGCGACAGACAACCCAGAAATCATGCGGCGTGTCGCAGCCATTTGGAATCGTGAGGTAATCCCGATTGAAAAGGGAGGCCCCGCATTGGGGGCGGCAGTCGCAGGTATTCACGCATATTGCCAATCTCGGAACGAAACCTTTGACGTTGAAGATTTTAGTCGTTCAGGCTTAAGAAGAAGGGAGCCAATCGCACCCCGACTGGAGGATATTGCCGCCTATCATTCACCCGGAAAATACCTTGCAAAGTTCAGAGTGGAGGAAGCTAAGATCATCGCTCATCACCCAATCAGCTAGACTCCTACGAAGGGTGAGGGTTTAAAGAACTCCCATAAGGCTAGAAATAGGATGGCCGTGATAAACACTTGATTCCCATCGATGGATTCGCTGTACCTGATTATGCATTTGACAGATTCTCACTAACCTGATAATGTTTATATGTGCCAAATAACGATGTGCAAGAACACCTATGTCCTATACGAAAATCTCGTAGTTGGCATCGCTCTAGTATTACAATTTGGTTGTCAGAAGAGTTTCAAGCATTTGGTCAAGAATTTTCATTCTCTACTTCCAAACTTTTTGAAAGGAGAGTTTCGTGCGTAATATCAGCTTTGGATTAGGCTCAACCTTGTTGGTCTCAAGTCTCCTATTTTTTTCCACTACGCTAGCCCAAGCCGAGATATCTGAACAAGCTCAACTCGGCCGCGAGTTATTTTACGATCCATCTTTTGGAGGTACGCTCAATCCCAAAAAGATTAGCGGCCTCGCTTGTGCAGACTGCCATGCAGATTTCGACGAAGATGCCAATCCCGATGGAAAAATCCGGGCAGGTCACAGTATCATCGGTGTACCACAGCGCGGAGAGGCAAAAGGTGGGATGATTAAAGCTGACATATTCAGACGTGCAGCAGGCGGCGGAGGGTTCTGCTATCAGCATTTTCTACAGCGGGTACCATCCAACAAAGTAGACCCGATCGCTATCCCGGAGGAACAAGCAGAGGCGCTGATGGCTTACTTCGAGCATGTGTCTGGGGAGAACAAGGGGCCTCAGTTTGAACTTCAAGAACTGGACAAGGAAGCGGCACTCGCAGCGGCCGAAAAAATCGTTGCAATGGAGGGTGATGCCAAAAAGGGATGGAAGTTGTATAGCCGAGCCTGCAACTACTGCCATCCTACCGCTAGGAAGGCGGGAATCGGATCGCAACTAATTCGTCGCAAACCACCTTCTAACATACAAAAAACTTTACACAAATATGCAGCCAAGATTCGCGGCGGTGGTTTCATTATGCCATTTTACTCGGAGGATCGGTTGTCCGATCAGGATGTTGCCGATATTATCGCGTTCCTGCACCAAGAAATGACAGCTGGAAGATAGTCTCGGGATACTAATAGAGTTAGCTTAATCGCTTCGTTAACTTGATTCCTTGAATGTCTTCTAAAGTCGAAAGTTCTTGGAAAAACGGCTCCCAGCCTTCAGGATCTTTAAACGTAATGTGATATCTGAGTTCGATTCCGCCTGATTTCGACGTTTCCTGATGGATGAGTCGTTCGTGGTTGAGATGCTTACTGAAAATGGAACGGACACCCGGCTCAGAGGCAGAATCGGGAGGTGCCTTAAAGGTAAGTTGAAATGTCTCTCGATCGGGGTGTCTTCCATGCCACCAATGAAGTAGCATGATGATTCCGCTAATCAGAAACGTACCTAGAATGGCTACGGGTGGATCGCTTGCACCAACAGCCATTCCCGTTGCCAGTGCGAAAAATACGAATGCAATGTCTCGCGGATCCTGCACGACGGTGCGGAATCGAATAATCGACAGCGCGCCAACAAGGCTAAACGCTCGCGCCACGCTGTCGCCGATAACAACCATCACAACCGATATTAACATACAGAGGATGATAAGCGTATCGGTAAATGACCGCTCGGCACTTCCCATGTGCGTCCAATGGTAAACGACGGAAATCACAATACCGAGTGCAAAAGCAAGCAACAATTTGATGGCAATAGATCCAACCGTTGCCACAGAGTACGGTACCAGGAACTCGTTCAAAAAATCCATAGGTTGCTAAGCCAATAGACTGCTTGTACTAGATAGAAGATCGCTCTTCAGAGCAGATGCTTATCTGCCATCCGCTTGAGAAACGCTAAACCCTCCGTTGCCAAGATTTCGGCGCTCGGCGCGATATCACGCCAGATTGCAGTCGCCGCTGCGATTCCTTTAACAGCAGGCGTGAAGGACTCGATTACCAGCCACCGATCATAGTGGATTGCTGCGAGCGCGTTGAACACTCCGTCCCAATCAACTAATCCGGTACCCGGAGTTCCTCGGTCATTTTCGCATGCGTGGAGATGATGCAACAACTCGCCCGTATCAGCAATGGCTCGCGTTAGGTTTTTCTCCTCAATATTCATGTGAAATGTGTCCAGATGAATCTTGAAGAATGGACTGTTGACAGCGGCAGCCAGTTTTACAGCGTCGGCAGCAATGTTAATGAAGTACGCCTCGAAACGGTTCAAAGGCTCAATTGCGACAGTAACACCACGGTGTCCTGCATAATCTGCTATTTCGCCGAGAATGTCCACACACCAGTCCCACTCCCGCTGGTTCCTACCACGTCCAACCAAGGCACCGACAGCGCTGTACAAAGGACCAACAAGCGTGTCACCGCCCAACTCTGCGAGAACATCAATCGAACGCTTTAGATACTCCTTTCCATACTCGCGATTTGCAATATCTTCATGAATCGGGTTGCGATTATGCGCCATGATGGCACATCCTATCGGGTGTAGGTTCGTGATCTTTAACGCCGTCTTCGTGTGCGGAATATCAACAGTTGCCGGGTCGAAGATGGGAATTTCAACGCCGTCGAAACCCATCTCCGCGACTTTTGGAATCAAGTCGACGGTATCGCGGTCGAATTTGTCCGCCCACAACAGCAGGTTGACCCCAAACTTTGGCATGACCTCGTCTCCCAATTCTCGCTACTTACGTGTGAACTGCAATTTTTTTCCGATCAAGTCCAACATTCGGCCTGTAGTATCAGGTTGTGTTTATGTTTCCTTTCTCCATTATCGCCGATGAAACCGCCGCTCCAACTCATTCTTGCTCATTTCGATAGTAATCGGCCGAGAATGGGGACAATTGAACGGTAATTTCGCCTGTGACAACTCCTTAATCAGGTTCACCATCTCATCCATAGTCAGCGGATCTCCTGCCTTGACAGCAGATTTACAGGCAAGTGTAATTAACGCTCGATCTTGAATTTCAAGCAATTCTACTGCGGGTTGCCCGATTGTTGCAATCTTGTCCAGGAGATCTATCACTGTGTCGGGGGCAAGGCGAATGGGAAGCGACGCGGGTATAGAGCGCACGAGAATCGTGTTTCCTCCAAAAGGCTCCACATCGAATCCCAACGATCTGAAGAGTCCTTCGTGTGCGTTAAAGGTGTTCAACTGATGCGAGTTTACTTCCATCGTTACCGGAAGCAACAATCCCTGTACCGGTATGCCATCCGTGTTCAACTGCTCAATGAATCGTTCGTAGAGCACCCGCTCCGCCGCTACATGTTGATCAATGATAAACACCCTGTCTTGACTTTCCGCAACAATGTAGGTGTTGAAGAGATTGGTTCTTAACTCTACCTTCTCGAAATCAAACAAGTCGAGGGTGACACCTTCCGGAACCGCCCGATGAGGCGGTTGAACAGCACTTGAAATCGGTTGATGCTGTGTTGTTGATCCATCATCTGATGTTTCGCTATTCTCATTCGCGACAGAATCGACTCGAGGAAATGTCGGTACAGTCTCAGTTGGTTGGGCAGATACTCCAGTTCTTACTCCTTTAGCAAGCGCTGCAAAATCGTCACTAGTCGAAAAAGTACTATTATCTTCCGCTCCCGCCACGTTCACTTGCGATGGCTCCGTAATTCCCCCTACTTCGTCCGAGATTTCTTTCTTCTTCTCCGCAGTTTTGTCTTTTCCATCAGTTTCTATTCTTGGAATATATTTATGCCTATAGACACCGCTGTGAATCACCCGCACCACACCCCCGTACATTCCTTGCTCATTCCGAAACCGCACCTCAATTTTAGCGGGATGAACATTGACATCGACCTCCTCAGTATCCATTGTCAGAAAAAGGAAGGCGACGGCAAATCGATCTTTGGGAACCATTGAGCGCATCGCTTCTGTAAGCGCGGCTCCAAGTATTTTACTGCGGATGGGACGTCGATTCAGAAAGAAAAGTTGATAGTTTCGATTTGATTTCGTCAACTCAGGTTTGCCGATGAAACAGTGGAAGTGAAGCTTTGCAAGATCGGCGTCAAATTCGATTAAATTCTCGGCAAATTCTTTTCCATATAACAAACGAATTCGCTCAAGATGCGAATCGCAAGAACGCACATCAATTGATGATCGTCCGTTGTGGGAAAGGGAAAATTGAACCTTCGGATGTGCGATTGCCGCCCACATAACTTGGTTGGTGATGTGGTTAAATTCGGTAGGTCCGCTCTTGAGGAATTTTTGGCGCGCCGGAACATTGTAGAAAAGGTTGTTAACGGTTATATGGGTGCCTGGTGAACAACCGCTCTCTTGCACAGATCGCACTACGCCGCCTTCAACAGTTACTCTGGTGCCCTCAAGTGCTTCTGCAGTTCGGGTTAAGAGCTCAAACTGTGATACAGAAGCAATGCTCGGCAACGCCTCACCACGAAAACCGAACGTCTGGATTCGCTGGAGGTCCTCAATGCACCGAACTTTGCTCGTTGCATGTCGCTCTAATGCAATCAAAGCGTCCTCGCGAGCCATCCCCGTTCCGTTGTCCGAAACGCGAAGGAGTCTTTTACCTCCGGCACGGACTTCAACTCCAACACTCGTACTGTGTGCATCAACTGCATTTTCAATTAATTCTTTAACTGCTGAGGCTGGACGTTCAACAACCTCGCCAGCGGCAATCTTGTTCGAGACATCGGGCGGTAGGATTTTAATTTTCGCCATAACCTGCCCCCGCTGTGAAGTTGTTAAGTATAGTAGAAATTGGCAATACTGTACCTCGGAAATCTTGACAACGACTGGTAGACACAAGCATAGCGGATATCCGAGTAAATCTAATTATCCACGGCATAAAGGTGACAGTGGCAGGCTTGCAAATCGGTGAAGACGGGCACGGATGGATAGGCTTCACAGCAATGCAGCGTTTCTTCAGCGCAACGGGAACAAACATGAAAGTGTGTCGGCGGATTTTTGGGAGATGGCACACCACTTTCAAGGAGAATATTCTTAACTCCCGATTCCCATCGGCACACTATTTACGGCGTGGTCGAGTCCCTCGACAGCTTGGAATTACCTTTTCAGATTCTCGACACACGGAAACGTATCGCTCATCGCAATTCTTAGTGGTCAGCCATTGGAATCCACTCAACGCCGCTACTCTAACATAGGAGTTACAGTGTGTCAACTGCAAAAACAGTCTGGGAGACGGCATGCGTTCCGTCCCATGCTATACAAGATAGTAACGACTGCAGCGACTGGCGTCATGCAATCCTCCCATTAAGCACTCATCACACACAAGAAGTTGAACATTGCAGTTCATACCTACAGAATAGGGTCGTTCTTGAATTCTCTGAATAGACTTGGGCACGTGGTTTCGGAGCCTGATTCTCGCATCGCAACCAATGGATTTTAGATGCGCTTCCCCTGGAACAGAATGCGGATGGCTTGACACTGTCCGATAAACCAATTATAATGGTTGTAGCCCAAAACAGACTTTAAGAGTGTAGCGGGTGCGTTGCCGAATTGGTAATCACAGCACGGTGCTTCTTGATTTAGCAGGGAACTCATGGATTACATGATCCAAAATTGAGATAGGAGGTACCAACCGAATGAAACCCGTGCTTATAAATTGGATTATTGGAATATTGCTGCTCTTTTCTTGCCCGTGCAACATCGTTCAGTCTGGTACGTGGCGGGACGATTTCGAAGACAAGGCAACCGCCGAATGGGCAATTTACAACCTAGACCGTCGAGTTGAGAAGTGGTGGATTGACAACGGAGAAGCTGTGGGCGAGATTTTTCATCCGGGATACATGAGTTTATGGTTGACCGGAGAGCTAAGTTGGCGTGATTATTCAGTTTCGTGCAGAGTAAAACTAGTAGAGGAAAAAAACCATCCCGCCACAGTTGGACTCACCCTCCACGATAGAGGGGAAGAGGACAGTCGCTACCTGTTCTTTGTTGAAGTCACGCTCGGTGTCGTCCGAATCGTCATTGCTACACCGGATGGTTGGTTCGTACGCACTTTTCCGTTTGTAACGGAGGTAGATACGTGGTATCGAATGAAGGCCACAATCAACGGTGAGTTCTGGGAGTTTCAGGTTGACGATCAGGTTTTTGTTGGACGAGATTTAAATCCGCTAAAAGGTGGACAAGCTGGGCTGGTGGTGTCCGATGCGCGCGCCCGATTTGATGATGTCGAGATTAGTGGGCCAAATATCAAGAACGGAGGTCCCGGACGACCACGCGCAGTTAAGGATGCACGGAAATTACCAACAGTTTGGGCAAGAATCAAATCTGACGAAAGGAAATATTGATTGAATAGGCGAACGACGGTGTTCAATATTCCAGTCTTTCTTTCTGATTGGACTTCAAGGTGAATTCTTAAGGTCTATTTTGCGCTAAACTTAATTCGATCAGCCTACTATCTGATTCACTAAAAATTGCGGATTGAGGTCTTCCCCTGTCGCATTGACGATCAAATCATTCCAATGCAGACTACTTCCCGGTTTAAAGACCTTCTGACGCAAGTATTCACCGACTCGCTGCTCGTTGACATATCCCGTCTCTACGACTCCTGCACCTTTCAAGACATGGTGATCGATGGTATGTTGCAATTGCGAAGCAACTATCTCGCCCAATAGGTAATTGTGATAGTAGACCGGTGCCGTCGCAATATGAATCTTTGATGCCCAGTCAGGTTCGTCCCTGCGTTCTGGTCGGGTGAGAAATTGAAAACGCTCGACCAAATCCCACCATAGTGAATTTAAATCCTGATCCGGATTGCGGTAGAACTCACGTTCAAAGCATATCATTACCATCGCCCACCGAACAAAGATGAGCATCCGCAAACGAAAGGTACCCTTCATGTCAGCCGAAATAAGCTGCTTCAAGTCAAGAGGAAGACCAATCATTCGATCCAGCCACTCTGCGTTATGAGCCAAACGTCCCATAAGCATCGCGGTTGCCTCCGTCGTGATTAAGTGTGCGGGCGCACGCAGTGTGAATGGTAGGGTAGGGTCTAGATGCTTATCATAAACAGCGTGACCGTACTCATGCAGCATTGTCTCCATCCACTTCACGGTCGGCTTCACGTTCGCAAGCACACGCACATCCCCTTTCCGATCAATATGTATGCAGAAAGCATGCTGATTCTTACCGGGGCGCTCGTAGTGATCGCCCTTTTCAACAAGTTCGCCGATGGACAAATCTATGCCTCGGAAGAAATCTGTTGCAATGTCAATAATGTTCAGCGCGGCGAACAGTTCGTCAAAATCAACCGCACTGACATCTGGTGCTTCCTGAAAGAAAACATCAGCATAATGCCAAGGGCGAAGTGCTTTTGCATCAACACCAAAGCGCCTGGAAAGGTTGTTGTCCAGCTTTGACTTCATATCCGAGAATGGATGGTTCGTTAAGTCTTCCATCTGACTGACTAATTCGCCGAGAAATGTGGGATCGATTTCATGCAATTCCAGCGACATCTGATAGTAATTGTCAAACCCGACCGAGCGTGCTGCTTGGTTACGCAAGTGGGCTAGGTCAACCAAATCCGCCGAAACTTTGCGTCCAATCTGTTTGCTACCTTCCCATACGTTTTGTCTCTTTTTAAGATCGATTTCTGACTTCAACACATCGCGAATTGCATTGTCATTCATCGCTATTCCTTCTACAACAGCGCGATGTTGAGTAAAGACTTGTTCAATAGCGGTCTGCCTTCTGACAAGTTCTTCGATTGTCTTGGGAGGCAGTTGTTCCGATGTAAATTCCAAGAGCAACAAATGCAATTGGCGTAATAGTCGGTTTGGTAAACTCTGAATCGTTGCTTGGAATGTTTTCAACTGCTCGAATCGGTCGCGGTCTGCGAAGACAAGACGATATTCTGTTTCCAGTTCTGAAACTTTTTGAGCCGCTTCATCCGATCCTGTCAAGCTAGCTTCCCAATATGCTTCTGCCAACCGCTTGGCAAGTGGTTCAATCTTCGCCGTGATATTTTCAATGAACTGTTCTAATTGTGACTCCATGTTGCATTCCTTCGACGTTAGGCATGAATACGGTTGTGCTCCAAAAAATCTGTTATTCATCAAGCTGGCGCGAAAAAAGCGCTCAAAAGGATTCGATAGATTTACCTCAAGAGCGCTTAAGTAATTTTGAAAATTTGAGACGGTATATCAGTCAACAGACGGTTGGCACCAATTGACACCTCCAAAGTTGCTACGAAGATTGGAAGAATAGGGTTGGGATGACGGAAGAATTGGCCGTTCATTCCGAGTCGATCTGTAAACCTTGGACGGTGCACAGCCAGTTGGGCGTTGCGAACCTTGGGCTGCGTTAGAACGGCAGTATGAATTGCACCATCACAATTGCAACTTCATCTGTCAGCATGCGCCGCACTTCTTACAAACGGATGTGTCGCACTCACTGGTCATAAATCCTTGGACCTGTTTCTTGAATTCATGACTAAGATATTCAGGCTTTACATTCAAGTCAAAGTGATCCCAAGGAAGGATTTCAGTGAGTGAACGTGGTCGAAGTGCGTAGAAATCTGGGTCAATCCGATGTTTCTTAAAGGTCTGCTTCCATGACATGCCCCGTGAAAGATCTAGAATGACTTTCCCAAGCCGTCGATCTCCACGAGCAAAAACACCTTCTTGATACGCTAAACGGGCACTTGCAGACGATACCTTTAGGCCTCCAATACTGTTGATTTCCCGTTTAAGAAAATCTAGCTTGCGAGCAATAGTTTTCTGATCCTCCATCTCAACCCACTGGAACGGGGTATGGGGTTTTGGAACCATCGGAGAAATTGTAAAGCTGATTCGTCCCATGCGCCCCGTTTTCTTAGCATAAGGGAGCAGAATCGAGCGCATTTCCCTTGCCATATTGGCGATTGCCTCCACGTCGGCGGTGGTTTCGTACGGAACGCCAATGAGAAAGTACAGGCGCAAATTGCGAATTTCACGCTTTAAGGCTTCTTCAAAGACATGATAGAGTCGTTCTCGCGGAATTGCTTTGTTTACGACCTTTTGTAGATTCTCAGTCGCCACCTCTGGTGCAATGGTAATGGTTCCTTGTTCACTATCAGCAAGTGCATCAAGTAGGGGAGGACGAACAGTTTCCGCCCTCAGCGAGGCGCATGAGATTCTGAATCCTTTCTCTACAAGGCCAGTGGCAATCTCATCAATCTGAGGGTGATCCGAAATGGAGGCACCAACCAAACCGATTCTGTCGGTAATTCCGCGCGCGAGTTCAGCTAACTTTAATGTGTTTTCGACGGAACGATGTCTAGGCCATCGGCGAGCATAATCTGCAACACAGAAGCGACACTGTCGTCCACAACCGCGAACTATTTCAATGAGATGGGCGTTGGAAAATTCGGTGTTTGGGGTATGAATCTGAGTGCAAGTTTTAACATCATCAAGATTAGCGACAGCGCTAGCGCGAATCTTTTCGGGAGCGCTAGTTACAGCTCTCGTGCGCCTTATCGTTCCATCGTCCCGATAATCAACATGATAAAAATTGGGAACATAGAAACCCGGTACTGTTGCAACGGAGCGTAACAAGTCTGCTTTACGAGCGCCAGTTTTGCTCCAGCTGCTGATACAATCCATCAAGTGATGAATTGTGATTTCCCCCTCCCCGACGACAAATATGTCAACAAAATCGGTGATGGGCTCCGGATTGTACGTGATGTTTATGCCACCAGCGATTATCAACGGATCCCTGTCCGACCGGTCTGCAGATACAGGCGGAATATGTGCCAGCTCTAATGTTAGCGGAATATTAACATAATCCGATTCAAACGAAACAGAGAATCCGATTAGATTGAATTGGTTGAGCGGGGTCTGAGTTTCAAATGAAAAGAGCGGGGTGCGGCTCTGACGGAGTTGCCGCTGTATCTGACGATGTGGTAAGAAAGCACGTTCGCAGGAAGTATCGTCACGCCCGTTGAGCGTGGAATAGACGACTTGGACACCAAGGCTTGACATTCCGAGTTCATAGGTACTCGGATAGACCAGTGCAGAACGGATTTCTTTCCGGAAATTGTGGCGGGGGCGTTGTTCCTGGGCTAACAGTTCCGCGTACGTTTGGCGGAGATTTGATTTCATTTTGCCCATTATCTACTTTTTGTCCTTGGAATTTCGGACACGGAGAAACGCCGGAATATCTAATACTTCGTCTGGATTTTCCGCAACATCGCGCCTTGGAAAGTCCTTTGTTGGTGGCGGTTCAGTACCGGGGCGCGAAGTAGATTCCGTAAAAGAACCTGATTGTTGCCTAGATGGCTGTAGGTTTTGACGACTAGGGCGATTACCGGAAGAAGCGGACGAATAATCGCGATGAAAGATGTCGTCAATGGGACTTGTCGCGGTGGTAGGTGGTCGTTCATGATAATTGTTAAAACCGGTTGCAATTACAGTAACACGCAACATTTCTTGCAGTTCCTCATTGTATGCCAGCCCAAAGATTACCTGCTCTGTTTCAGAGGCGTCTTTAATCACCGCCATTGCCTCCTCCAACTCTTGCATAGTCATGTCGGGAGGACCAATGATATTTACAATGATTCCGGTGGCTCCCTTGATAGAACCCTCCTCTAGCAATGGAGAAGAAATAGCTTCTTGTGCCGCAAGTTCTGCGCGATTGTCGCCCGATGCTGTCCCAATGCCCATAAGCGCACCACCTGCATTGGACATAATTGTCTTTACATCTGCGAAATCAAGGTTGATTTCTCCAGGAACTGTGATAAGATCGGAAATGCTCTGAACCCCGTGATGTAGAATCTGATCTCCCATGCGAAATGCCATGCGGATAGGCAACTTACGATCGACCACATCAATCAAGCGTTGGTTGGGAATAACGATTACGGAATCGGCATTTTCACGAAGGTTCTCTAAACCCGATTCGGCTTGCTCTGCGCGGCGCCTTCCTTCAAAATCAAACGGGCGTGTCACAACTGCGATTGTCAAGGCTGTGCTTTCTTTGGAAAGTGCGGCGATAATTGGAGCCGCGCCTGTACCAGTACCGCCTCCCATTCCCGCAGTGACGAAAACCATATCAGCTCCCTCAACCACACCTTGGAGCCGTTCTCTGTCCTCTTCTGCGGCTTTCTTGCCAATCTCAGGATCCGCTCCGGCGCCTAACCCGCCTGTCATATTCTGACCGATTGGAATTCTCGTGGCATTTGGGCACGCCTGAAGCGCTTGGTGGTCAGTATTGACCACGTAAAACTCAACACCTGCCATGGCTTGCTCAATCATGCGTTTGACAGCGTTACTTCCGCCACCGCCGACTCCAATGACTTTGATTTTTGCAAGCGCTTCAAAGTCCTCCTGTTCAAATTCAATCATAATTAGCTTCAGTTACTAGTTAAGAAACTCAGCAACCTAATTTCCTCCTTCACGTTAGGACATAAGCTAATACAGTCTTCATCTTTGGATTGCCCATGGCAGATTATAATGTACTTTTCAGCTTAAGTCAACGGTTTTTTCGCAACACGGCGCTCTAGCTGTCGTGCAAACAGGTTTTTGCTATATTAAAGAATGTACTTTGCTTTCCCTGCCGGAGCCCTCCTTTGAAGGAAGGTTCAAGAGTCATATGCCATATTCTGAAATCAAAGCCAGCCAATCTCGACAGAACTTTCCCCTCAAACCTTGCCCTACGAAGGACTTGGAATATCCAAAGAGGTTCGAGTTTTCGCAATACGGTAGAATCTTGAGGCTGGCGATACGGTGGCAAATGCCAGATGTCGTAAATTTAGAAATAATCGCGAAACCAATCTTTCATGCGTTTGAGCACTTGCTCAAAAAGGTTGTTCCCCTTGATGAAAGTCCGTTGCGGCTTTTTGTGGCGCAGCATTGCTCCATAAAGGACAAGGCCGACGCCCGTTGCGTAGATTGGGCTATGAACGCGGTCCGTTAAGCCCTTCAGCGGCGTAGGATAGCCGACTCGCACCGGGAAGGGAAATCTTTTTTCAGACAGTTCAATAAGACCGTCCAACAGGGATGTTCCACCAGTAAGCACGACGCCTCCCGGGGTCAAAAGTTTGCTCCTAGAAATCTCGTTTCCAATCAGCGTCACAACCTCTTCCATTCGGCACTGAATGATTTCCACAAGATCTCGTCTCTGATGAAAACGCGGCCGACGTGCACCGCCCACGGTCGAAATTTGAATAGTATCATTCATGTCCACCAAATCAATTGAGGCGCTCCCCTTGTGTAGTTTAAGTCGGTCTGCCTCCTGTGGTGTTATTCTCAATACTTGGGCGATGTCACTTGTCACATGGTCGCCGCCAGTTGAAAGAACTGCGGTATGATGGAGTGCATCTTCCTTGTAGATAACAACATCAGTGGTGCCACCCCCCATGTCAGCAAGCACAACGCCTGTCTCGCGTTCATCGTGCGTCAATACGGATTCAGCAGAGGCAATCGGTTCCAAAACGATGTTCTCTACTGACAGTCCTGCTTTGAAGACGCTGTTGAGAAGATTCTGGGCTGCGGCGACAGCGCCCGTGACAATATGGACATAAACCTCAAGACGCACTCCTGACATCCCGATTGGATCCTTGATACCATCCTGATTGTCAACAGCATAACCCTGCGGAATAATATGTAAGACTTCGCGCTCAACCGGAATCGATACGGCTTGGGCAGCTCGAATGGCCCGGTCAACATCTGCTTGGGTGATTTCGTGTCCTTCGCCGGCTACTGCAACCACCCCAGGCGAAGTTTGGCCACTAATGTGCCCTCCGGCAATTCCGACGTATGCAGATCCAATCTCCACACCCGCCATTAATTCTGCGGCTTCAACTGCCTGACGAATTGCGGCAGTAGTGAGATCGATGTCGACGACAACGCCTTTACGTAATCCATCAGAAGGTGCGGTCCCCACACCAATAATCTCTATCTTTTCAGGATCCCCTTGCCATGTATTGCCGATAATAACAGCAATCTTGCTAGTACCAATGTCCAAACCGACAACAATATCCTCTTTAGGCATTCATGCTCCTCCTCTCCGCAGATCGCGTCATTTATCCGGAGAGTCGAAAAATCTCAACCGATCAGCATCTAACTTCTGTGTCACTAGTAAAGAATCATTTGCTGTGTTGATTTAGAAAACAGTGTCTGAAATAATAGAATCGGACGCTTCTCATACCGCACCACATGCCATGGCGTAGCTGGAGAGACGGAACTAACACACATTGTCAAATCTCGCGTTAAGCCATCGACCACAACCCGATCAAACTCGGTTTCACATGGTCAGAAAGAACCCGGCCTCAACCTTGGATTCTCCGTGTACATCGGAAACAGTTGCGACATGAACTCAGACCGATATGGTACATTTTAGCACATATTTTACTCGACCGACCAGAAGAAAGCGCACGTGAACATCGATGCGAAAAATCAAGCAGAAGAATCCTATTAACACTATAGTATACCAGATTTTTCGCTGTGTGTACAGAAGTAAATTACAGTTTTCAGAGCAGGGCCGCCCGAGTTTGGATAGGTAGAAATTAGATTGTCATATCCAAGGTGAGATGTTCTTTACAATCATTGAATTCCCGAAAATGCCCATTTCGCTTTGTATCAGTCCCTAAAAACTCCACCAAGATAGGATTCTGACAACTCAGTTGCTTTTCAACTCAAAGCCCTAGCACGAGATTACGTGTACGAATAGCGTGGCTGATTATTAATCGACCCAGCTACCGTTCAGTAGATCGATACAAATCTCTCTGCATTCTAAAATCCGTAATTTTCGCTTTTCATTCAATTCACAGCAGGTCCGGTAATTAGCGACGCGGAAACACCCACACGTCAATATCAGAGACGATTGTGCGGCACTATGTGAGACATTAATCACTCTACAACTTGCTCACCGTGTATACACTTTTCCCACGGCGTGCGCGCCAGAAAAATCTTCTTACGTGTGTGATCAGAGCTAGGAAGTGTAGATTGGGGAATTGATGGCATTTCTTGGTACTTCAGAATAGGAAACAGGCGGGCATGACGGAAACATTCAAAAAAAAATCTGCAATGCTACTTGCGGTTCATACTAAATGGGATGCGGTGACGCGGCATGATAACTACGGTCTGCTTACGCAAGACAACCGCTATTTTGAATTAAAAGACGGAAAAACACTCATGTAGTTTGCGTTTTACGTTTTGCAAAAACTTATGCATTGAGTGATATCGTTTTCGTCTTGCTTTGAAGTCCGCTAATGGACTACTCATGTTGTGCACTCATAGTCTCTCAAAGCTACCTTAACACGTATGTTCGCAGTCTCCCCGAAGTCTTTTTGATAGGTCACGACCAACCTGCGAGATGTCTCCCGCCCCGACCGTAATTACAATATCATTGGGCAGAATCACGGACATTAGTTCGTCCACTATTCGATCTTTGTCAGGAATATAAATTACATGCTGATGCCCACGTGCTTTAATAGCAGTCGCCAAATTCTCACCTGTAACGCCTTCAATGGGCGTTTCACCAGCACCGTATATAGAGGTGACAATCAATACATCCGTATCGCAAAACGATTTCGAGAATTCATCGGCGAGGTGCCTGACTCGTTGGTAGCGGTGCGGCTGGAAAACCGCAACTATGCGACGTTTATAGCTTTCGCGCGCGGCACTAAACACCGCTCTGAGTTTAGCAGGATTGTGCGCATAATCATCAACAATAATAATCTCTTGGGCTTCTCCAATAATCTCGAACCGGCGATGAATCCCCTGAAAAGATTCTAACGCGGCTCGGATACGATTGAACGGAATGTCTAACTCAATCCCAACACCTATTGCCGCGAGTGAGTTTGAGATATTGTGACGCCCTGGCATCTTGAGATGCACCTCACCCAGTACGCCTCCCCTGAATTTCACCTGATACCGAGAAGTGGGTCCCTTCACTCGGATTTCCTTTGCCATCAGGTCGGCGTCAGTGTCGATGCCGTAAGTTATGTGGCGTTTCTCAACTTGAGGGAGCAGTTGTCGTATGTTATCTTGGTCCATACATAGCACCGCAACGCCGAAAAAAGGTACTTTGTTGATAAACTCCAGAAATGTCTTACCGATTTCTTCAATACTGTTATAATAATCGAGGTGATCTGCATCAACTGAGGTAACAACCGCGACTGTCGGAAAAAATTTTTCAATGGATCCATAGGCTTCATCGGCTTCAACAACCATGATTTCGCCGTGCCCAATTCGAGCGTGACTTCCGAGGCTTACCAGCTTACCACCGACGACTACAGTCGGATCAAGTTCGTCCAAAACGGCAGCAGTAATAGCGGTTGTCGTAGTTTTTCCGTGCGTTCCACTAACTGCAACACTGAACTTCATTCTCATGATTTCGGCCAGCATTTCAGCACCACGGATAACTGGGATATTTCGTGCGTTAGCCGCGAGAATTTCAGGATTATCGGAAGGAATGGCCGGGGACACAACGACAACATCCGCATCCGGGACGTATTGAGCTTGATGACCGTAGTATACAGAAGCGCCGAGCTTGATTAAATGCTCAGTGATCTCAGTGCGATTCATGTCCGATCCAGACACATGAAAGCCGAGGCTAAGCAGGATTTCACTGATTCCGCTTAGTCCAGCTCCGCCGATTCCAACGATGTGAACGTGACGTGTTTTTCCAAACATAGTTATGGTCCATTATCACAAGTGCGTTTTGAAATCCGAGATTTTTTTCGCCCCTTAGCCCTTTTGCGCTAAAGACAAGATTGACTTTGCAATTTCTTCGCTTGCATGCGGGTTGCCAAATTGGCGGCTGGCCTCTGACATCTGCTGTTGTTTATTGGGATTTTCAATAATACTAGTAATATTCTCGGCTAGGAGCCTTCCTGTTAGGGCTTCTTGATTTAGGACCACTGCCGCCCCGCTATCAGACACTACCTGTGCATTCAGTTCTTGATTATTTCCCGGAGTAGAGGGCAAAGGGATAAAAATTGCGGGAAGTCCACATGCTGTAATCTCGGAGACAGTCATTCCTCCCGCCCGACAAACCATTAAATCCGTGACGCTGTACACTTCGCCGATTGAATCAAAATAAGGCTGAACAAGGTGCTTCACCGGTGAACCTACATAATGTTCGCGCACTTGTTGAAAGTCTATTCTCCCAGTCTGATGAACGAATTGTACGTGCTCATGCAAGGGTGCTAACTCTGGCAACATGCTGATCACAGTTTGATTAATCGCATGCGCTCCTTGGCTGCCGCCCATGATGAATATCGTTCTCCGACTTGGATCCAATCCCAATTTTTCGTAGGTTGACGAAGATCGGGCACACGAGGCTATCTGCGGTCGAATCGGATTTCCGGTGATTTTTACGATTTCGGAGGGAAATCCATTTGCGGCTGAATGAAACGCCAGATAAGCCACTTTTGCCCAACGCGCCAAGAGGCGATTCGTCAATCCTGCAGAAGCATTCTGTTCCTGAATAGCAGTTGATATACCGAGTCTCGAAGCTGCAAAGAGCACGGGTCCTGACACATATCCCCCTGTCCCAACAACAACGCTTGGTTTCAGATTGCCAAGACACTGCAAGGATTGTGTGAATCCGCGACACGTCTTTCCGAGAACAAGTAGCCATTTCCATGTTAATCTTCTCGGAAAACCGGCTACAGAAATTGGCAAGAAACAGAATCCGTGCTGAGGTATGATTGTTGATTCGAGACGATCAGCGCCCCCGATGAAGCAAATCTCAGTTTCCGGTTCAATCTTCACAATGGCTTGAGCAAGCGCCACTGCTGGATAGATGTGACCACCTGTTCCACCACCCGAAATCACAATTAGCGGCACGGTTTTTCCTTATCTTTAACGTGTTGGAAGGTCTAACTGGCGGGACTAGGAGAGTGGAGAGATATGCCGAATTTCTATCCTCATGTTCACTTTGCGCGATATATTCAACAGGATTCCGATGCTAACCATGCTGGCGAGTAAGGACGAACCACCATAACTAATGAAGGGTAATGTAATACCCTTGGTGGGCAAGACGCCGGCTACGACTCCAATATTCACCAATGCCTGCAAACCAATGAGCGTTGTAATCCCGATTGCAAGTAAACCGGCGAATCGATCTTTAACCCGTCGCGCTATGTATATACCTCGCCAGATGAGTAGCATAAAGAGGAGAATTACAACAATGCATCCAAGAAATCCCAATTCCTCGCCGATAATTGCAAAGATAAAATCTGTGTGAGGATAAGGGAGGTAGAACAGTTTATAGATGCTGTCGCCGACCCCAGACCCCATAACACCGCCAAGAGCAAGCGAATTCAGGGAAAGAGAGACTTGATAACTCCCCGAATAAGACGACTTTAGTGATTGAATGTAATCTTGGAAGCGCTGCAATTTATAGGGGTCTAAGAGTATTGCAACGTAGAAGAGCACGAGCGCGAAGACGCCAAGGAAAATGATCGGCCAAACACGCGCCCCTCCTACGAATAATAGAACGAGAACTACGGCGCATAATAATACTGCTGAACCAAAGTCAGGCTGTTTAAACAAAAGCAGAAAAGCAATTGTAAGAATGAGTAAGCCTGGAAGCATTCCACGCACAAAAGTATGAATTCTGTTGCGCTTTTGTTGGAGAAACTGGCAAATGTAGATTATCAAACCCAGTTTTGCCACTTCAACCGGCTGGAATTGTGCCCCACCAATTCGTAACCATCGAGAGAACTCACCACCCGTTACAGAACGTACACTATAGCCGAGCGGCGAAAAAACCAGAAGCATGCCTATGAGGCTGAGGATAAGTATTTTCTTGGCGTGTCGTTCGTAGTATTGGTATGGAAAACATGAGGCACACATCATGCCGATGAAGCCCAACACGCTAGCAACCAATTGAACTTTAAGGTAACGAAAGCTATCCTCTTGGTAAAGTTCGTATGCCAGCATACTGCTCGAACTATAGACCATTAGGATTCCAATGGCAACTAAGCAGAGCGTCAGAAATAGGAGAACGTGATCGATGCCCTTGTCAGCCTTTTTGGCGGCTACAACTGGGAAATTGATCCACTGAATCCATCGTTTCAAGTCTTATTGCGGCCTCCCGAAAAGCACATCCACGTGCTCTATAATCATCAAACATGTCAAAGCTAGCATTCGCTGGAGACAAAAGGATAACATCCCCCGGAACGGCATGTGAATACGCTACCTCAACGGCGCGATCCATTGTCGTTGCATCCCACATAACGACGTGAGGTTCTAGGGCGTTTCGGATTCTTCCTGTATGCTTGCCCAGCAAAATCAAAGCCTTTACCTTAGATTTGACGAGGTCTATCAACGGAGTATAGTCATTTCCTTTATCATATCCTCCCATGATTAATAGAAGCGGTTCGGATATCGATTCAATCGCGGCTTTAACCGCATCAACATTTGTAGCCTTGGAATCATTGACGATTTTCACGCCACTTACTGTTCTAACTGGTTCCAAAGCATGCTCAAGGGCGTTATGTTCCTTAGGACGAAATCGGCAAATTGCAGACCTTATTTGATCGCAAGATACATCAAGAATACGTGCCACGGCAGTCGCGGCGAGCACATTGCGTACGTTATGCCGACCAACCATAGGAATATCCGCTATATCACATATCCGATGATATTCACCATTCTGCCTCGTAAGTATTTCTGTATCGCTTCCCATCACCGTTAAATTTGTGCTGTACATACCTGTCTTATCGCAGGTGTCCACTTTCCAATTGTCAACATGCTCCGTAAGAAAGATTGGTCTTGCCGCAGTTCTCTCGGCGAAACCGGAGACGACGGGATCGTCTGCGTTCAACACGATATAATCTGCGTGGGTTTGGTTTTCGCAGACTTTGAATTTTGCATCGCGGTAGGCCTCCAATGTCTTGTGGCGGTCAAGATGATCTCGGGTAAGATTCAGTACAACGCTTACCATTGGACGGAATGATTCGGTTGTTTCAAGCTGGAAACTACTTGCCTCCAACACCACTAAATCTTCCTCGGTTAGCCTTTGGACATTGCTTGATAGCGGAATCCCAATATTACCTGAGACGCTGACATGATGAAACCTCCCGCTCTGTTCAAGTATTTCGGCCACTAGGAGAGTTGTGGTAGATTTCCCTTTTGTTCCCGTAATGGCCACGATTGGAGCACGGCAGATACTTGCCGCGATCTCAAGTTCCCCTATAATCGGGACACCCAATGACCGTGCTGTCCTTAGCACCGGTATATTCAGTGGCACGCCGGGAGAAACGGCAATAAAGTCTACACTTTCGATACACCGATGCTCATGTCCTCCAAGAAAGAAACCGATCTCTCGATCTCTCAATTCATCGATTTCAGATTGGAGTTCATCTGCCGGTTTTGGATCCGTCACCTGCACGCTGGCGCCGAGATCATCTAGCAGTTTCGCAACAGCAACGCCGCTGCGATGAATGCCAAACACCGTGACCTTCTGTCCATTGAAGTCTGCAGGATTCATGTATAATTCTCATTTTCCGCCAATGACGCCGTTTCAGAATCTATTATCTCAACTTGAGCGTACTCAACGCCATTAACATCAAGAGCAACGCAACGATCCAGAATCGAATGACTACTTTCGATTCTTCCCAGCCACCTAATAGGAAGTGGTAATGCAGAGGTGACATTTTGAAAATACGCCTCTTATAAGTCCGAAATGACCATACCTGAAGAATCACTGAAAGAGCTTCTGCCACGAAAATCCCACCGACAATTACAAGCAAAAACTCCTCTCTAATCAATATTGATACCGTTCCAAGCGCTGCGCCAAGGGATAAAGAACCGGTGTCACCCATGAAAACTCGAGCAGGATGACAATTGTACCATAGGAATCCTAATCCCGCTCCGATTAGTGCGGCACAAAAGACGGTTGCCGATTCTCCAACTACCGGCAGGTGTACGATATCCAGGTATCCAGCCAGTTGTTGATGGCTGGTCAAGTAACCCAGAATGCCAAACGTCGCCGCTACAAACAGTGTGCAGCCGATTGCCAAACCATCCATGCCATCCGTAAGGTTTACGGCATTGGAAGTGCCGACAATGATGAAGGTAGCAAATGGGATAAACCAAATCCCCAGATCGGGGTGCAGGTCTTTGAAAAAGGGAATAATGATTGATGTCTGTGATGTCAAGCCGTCTTTCGGAATCGGTCCCCAACGATAAATGAAACAAGCAATTGCCAGCGCACCAACTGTTTGCAGTATTATTTTGTGCCAGCCGCGCAGTCCCAATGATTGTTGATCCGTAATTTTCTTGTAGTCATCCAAAAATCCGAGGGCACCAAACCATAATAGGCTGAAGATGAGAAGAAATACGTACGGCTGATCCAGTCGCGCCCAAAGAGAAATTGAGATTAGTACAGACGAAATAATCAGGATTCCCCCCATCGTAGGCGTACCAGCCTTGATCTGATGGGTTTCGGGGATTTCGTCTCTAATCTGTTCTCCTATGCGCAATCGCTTCAAGCGCTCAATGACGAACGGGCCAAAAAGCAGGGAGATTAACAGAGCAGTTACGGTAGCGTATATGGATCGAAAACTGATGTAACGAAAGATATTGAACGGTGAGAAGGCGTCGGCGAGTTGTTCAAAAAATAGATAGTAAAACATAAATGAAAAAATCTACGAGCAACGTGTGGAATGGCAATTTGTGAGGTATTCATCGACAATCCGCTCTAACTTCATACCGCGCGATCCCTTAATCAAAACTAAGTCACCCGATTGAGAAAATTCCCGCAACTGTCTTGCAGCTTCCTCTGGAGTTTCACAGGCGAATGTTGTTTCTATGTGATCGGCTGCACCGCGGATAATATCAAGGCTACGTGTTCCAACGGAAATTAACATATCAATATTAGGGGGCAGATTCATTCCGGCATTGAAGTGTAATTTTTTGGAATCTTGACCCAGTTCAAGCATGTCACCAAGTACAGCAATTCGCTTGCCAGAAGCGCGCGTTCTGCTGAGAAACTCCAGTGCATACTTCAGTGAATCCGGGTTTGAATTGTAAGCGTCGTTGATGATACATAATCCGTTGCACTCGATTGGCTGCATTCGCATATTTGCCGGCTGGAAGCTCTCGAGTCCGTCGCGAATCTCGGCGCTCTTCAACCCGGCCCAAACTCCAATGGACGCCGCAGCAAGCGCATTTGAAACGTTATGTGTGCCGAGACACGGGAGGTTCACTCTAGTCGCGTTTCGTCCATTGATTCGCAACGTAAAGGAGGGTATTCCAATGGATCGAATTTCTATTTCATGTGCCGAAATGTCTGCATCACTACTACAGCCAAACGTGGCTATCTTACCACATACTCTGCGAGCTAGTTGCGGTGTCATCGGATCGTCGGCATTCAATACGGCTTGCTCGACCTGTTCCACCAGAGAACCCTTCTCTTTGGCAACCCCCTCAAGCGAACCTAGCAATTCCAGATGACTATGTCCAATGTTTGTTATTACGCCCACCGTAGGCTTGACAATCTGGGACAGTCGCTCAATCTCTCCAGGTTGATTCGTTCCAATCTCTAATACCACCATCTGACTGTTATCATCCAATTCCAGTATTCGCGATGGAATGCCAATTTGGTTGTTATAATTTCTCTCGGATTGGAATACGGAAAACTGGCGGGACAACACCGATGCGGTCATATCCTTCGTTGTTGTTTTTCCGTTACTTCCGGTGATGGCGACGATTGGCACATCAAACTTGCTTCGGTGAAAAGCGGCGATGTCTCCCAATGCAACCTGCGAATCCTCGACCTCAATTACAATGGGACAGTCGGTTTCGATTCGTTTGGACATGACCACACCACTAGCTCCGCCTCGGCGTGCGGCATCTATGAACTTATGCCCATCAAAATTTTCGCCAATCAACGCTACGAATAGGTCACCTTCATTTATTGTCCGTGAGTCTGTCGAGATTTTCCTTATGACCGTACTAAGAGCACCCCGAATGAGTTTACCCCGCGTAGCCCGTAGAATATCAGTGACTGTAAGGTTCATTTTCGTGCGTCAACCGTAATGTTCAAGGCATTCTGCGGCTACTTCTCGATCATCAAAATGAATCGTCTGGTCACCTAGAATCTGATAATCTTCATGGCCCTTACCAGCAATTGCGACAAGATCGCCAGCTTTCGCCAGTCTGATTGCATGCATAATTGCTTCCTTGCGATCGGGAATGCAGTCATAACTAGTACCATCCGGTACTCCCGCAAGGATATCGTCAAGAATCCGAACCCGGTTTTCTGTACGAGGATTGTCTGAAGTAACGACGCTGTGATCAGCTATAGTGGAAGATATTCTTCCCATCTTTGGGCGCTTGCCACGGTCCCGGTCCCCGCCGCAACCAAAAACGCAAATTAAGCGTCCTTCGGTAATCCGGCGTGCGGCAGTCAGAAGATTGTCAAGTCCATCGGGGGTATGAGCATAATCAACGACTACAGCGAAATCTTGCCCTCTGTCGACTAATTCAAAGCGGCCAGGGACAATGGTGTTTTCAAGTCCCTCTTTTATTTCATCTGTAGTACATCCGTGATGCTGGGCGACACCAATCGCAGCAAGAGCGTTGTATAGATTGTAATCCCCCATGAGACGTAATCTCGCCCGAACATTTCCAAGAGGCGTAACTGCAGTTAAGACAAGTCCCCTGAGCGTCGACTCGATGTCTTGAGCGGTAAAATCCGCACAATTTTCCAGTCCATAGGTCTGGATTGCTGCATCTGTGTTTTGTCTAATTAGATTTGAAGCCGGATCATCCGCGTTAAGAATCGCCAGGCCATTTTCCCGTTGAATCTGTCGAAACAACATGGATTTAGCGTTTAGATATTCGGCCATGGTTTCATGGTAGTCAAGATGGTCTTGGGTCAAATTAGTGAAGGCCGCTGTTTCAAATTCGAGGCCAGCAAGCCGATGTTGAGCTAAGCCTTGAGAGGAGGTTTCCATGATAACATATTTCAAATCTCTGGCAACGAATTGGCTAAATAGACCGTGAAGAGTTAGAGAATCGGGAGTCGTCGTAGCCGCTGGTACCACCACGTCACCGAAGCGATGGCCGACTGTGCCCATAATCGCTGACTTCAACCCTGCCGCTTCGAAAATAGAGTGAACGAGATAGGCAGTCGATGTCTTACCGTTCGTGCCGGTTATGCCTATTAACTTCAGACATTCTGCAGGATTTCCATACCAATTGGCAGCAGCGAGAGAGAGCGTGGCTCGTCCATTTTCAGTCTGAATGTAGGAAATGCCTCGCGGGAGTTCTTTTGGCGGCGGATGCTCTCCAACAACTGCCCCGGCTCCATTTTGTATCGCTTGGCATATGAATTCATGCCCGTCGAACGTCACGCCTTCGTAACAGATGAAAACGTATCCCGGTTCGACTTTTCGGTGATCGCTCGCAATGCCTGATATCTCTCTATGACAATCTCCAACCGCTGAGTTTACGTCCACATTCTGAAGCAGATGTTGAAGATTCAAAGTCGTTTCCTTATAGTTTATCGGCGCTCCGCTAAAGGCGGTTGGGCAAATACATCTGTTTGATTCAGATACGCGATAGTTTCGCTGGCGATTTTCTGAAAAATGGGAGCAACGACACGACTACTCAAGGCACCGCCCGCCGGCTCGTCAACAACCACGACAATCGACACTTGCGGAGCGTCGGCTGGCAAGAAACCAACGAATGTCGTAACCACCTTGTTTTTGACATACCCTTTCCCCTTCTCCGCTTTCTGCGCTGTGCCGGTTTTCCCTGCCACGCGATAACCGTCAACACGTGCATTTCGACCGGCCCCCCCTTCGGTGACTCCAACGAGCATCTCCTTCATCTGCGTAGCGGTTTTAGATGAAAGAACACGACGTAACTGTTTCGTTCTTCCTTGAGCAATCATTGTCCCATCTCGCTCGCGAATTTCTTTTGTAATATATGGCTGAAGCAATGCGCCATCGGCTGCGATAACATTCATCGCATTTAACACCTGAATCGGGGTAGCCGAAATTCCTTGTCCGAACGGTACTGAGGCAGACGAAAATGCATCCCAGTGGTCAAAGCCACGAAGTCTGCCTACCTGCTCATGCGGCAAATCGATTCCTGTTTTCTCGCCAAATCCAAATTGATGCGTATAGGCTTCAAATTTCTCCTTGGTAAGGCGGTTAGCAATTTTCAAAATTCCGATATTGCTAGACTTCCGAAGAATCTCGCTGAGTTTGAGCCAACCATTTGGCTTGACATCATGTATTACATGACCTCTTGAAAGGCGGTATGCACCCTCTTCGCAATACTCCTTCGAAGAAGGAGTGGCAAGTTTTTCTTCTAATGCTGCAGCGGCGGGAACAATCTTGAAGACAGAGCCAGGTTCGTATTGCATCCAGATTGTGTGGTTGCGTTTAGTGGCTTCTTGGCTCGTGGAGTAAGCATTCGGATTAAAAGTTGGAAAATTTGCCATTGCGAGAATTTCACCGGTTTTGGAATGCATTACGATGGCAGCACCCCTTTTTGCTCTCCATTTTTTACATCCGGCCATCAATTCTCGCTCTGCAATAAATTGAATATTGTCGTCGATAGTTAAAATAATGTCATTCCCACTAGTGGACATAGTTTCATAGACCGCTCTAGGATTAATGGGACGCTTCTTTCCGTCGGTTGCGATACTTAAATCTTCAAATGATTCTGAACTTTTCATCCTCAAATCGTTAGCGTTACCTAACAAATGAGAATCATGTAGAAATTCGATCCCATCAACTCCTTCATTGGCAAAATTTGTATGTCCGATGATATGACATGCATGATCATCTTTAGGGTAAAATCGCTTTTCGTGAATCTTGTACTTTAAGCCGCGAATCGGTCGAACTATTGATTGAATATCAATTAGACGGTCATATGGCAAATCTCGCGCCAACCAGATAAATTGTCGCTCGTTCTTTTGAAGTGAGGAAAGGATTTCGGACTCTGGCACCCCTAGTATGGGCGCAAGTTGAGATGATATTTCGTAGGGGTCAGCGTTAAAGAATCTCGGATCTGCCCATACCGAAACGAGATCTAGATTGAGGGCAAGTAAATTGTGATGGCGGTCATAGATTTTGCCTCTTGCGGCTTTCGGAATTTGAATTTGCCGCTGTCCCTGAGATCTCATCGACAATTCATCATTGTGCAACAATTGGACCAGAACGAGTCTTCCGATCAATAGACCAAAACCTAATTGTAAACTGATGAACAGTACGGCGACACGCGTCCGAGAAACACGGACAATTTTTTCTTCGTACTCATCAGAGTCCCATTCGCGCGTCGAGTTGTCTTGTCTTCGAAATATTTTGCTCACAAACCTGCGTATCCGCGGTTTGATTTCCTGATTGTGGTGCTTGCCAACAAATCGATTTCTCAACTTTTCCAATCCCCTCCACTCATAGCTATTCTTCTAAATCTCGATCCGGTGGTGATGGCTGAACCATTTGAAGTTCACGCGCAAACGCGTGAATGCGTTCGGCTGAAGTAAGCCGGGCCTCATCAAGTTGCAGTCTGCGAATTTCGTTAGTTAGCTGGTTATTCTCTTTTTTAACATCCTCGCGAATTTCTAAAGCAATCCTATTCTGATCGGAGGAAAACCAAGCGGTCATAAAGGCGATGCAGATATAACAGAACAGGAGAAAATATGCGAGTAGTGGAAGTTTGCCTGGCGATTTTGGTTCTTGACGATCCATTCTATCAAACCTGATGCCGAAATTGTATTCGCTGAAAATAGTATCTTACTATGCGTCTCAGATTCTGCTTCCGAAAGTCGCTGAATATTGCGCCACCTCTTTCAATCAGAAAAAACGCATAATTTCGCTCTCAAGATTCACGGATTTTGACTGCGACGCGTAATTTTGCGCTTCGGGATCGAGGATTGCGTTGAACTTCCTCTGGCGTTGGGGTTATAGGGCGTTTCGTTAAAATCTCAAGGGAGGGAACCTGTCGACATTCACATCTAGGAATACTGGGTGGGCAAATACAGTTTCGCGATAAAGCACGAAAACGATGCTTCACAATTCGATCCTCAAGCGAATGAAAGGATATTACACATATGCGAGCCCCAGGGTTTAGAGATGCAACCGCCGCATCTAATCCTGTGTCGAGGTTTTTCAGTTCATTATTGACGTGAATTCGGAGTGCCTGAAAAATTCTCGTTGCGGGGTGAATTCGTCCGCGATTTATTTTTTTGGGAATTGCCTTCTGCACAATGTCCGCGAGTTGAAGAGTCGTTGTGATGTGCTCAATCTTTCGGGATCGGCTAATCTGATGTGCAATTCTTCTTGACCAACGTTCTTCACCAAATTGAGCAAAAATGTCGGAGAGTACATCTTCGCGATAGTCGTTAACTACCTCGGTTGCAGAGAGTGATTGTCTTCTGTCCATGCGCATGTCCAACTTACCCGCTTGAGAAAAGCTAAATCCCCTAGACGGTGAATTGAGTTGCAAAGACGAAACTCCCAAATCTAGCAGAACTCCATCGACCTGCGTGACTGATTGAGCGGCCAGTAACTCCTTTAGATTGGCGAAATTCCCTTGAACCAATGCGCACCGTTCTTTATAACCACGCAAACATTCCTCTGCTATAACGAGCGCTTCAAAATCTAAGTCGATTCCGATGAGTTTGCCGCTTGGCGCGGACGCCTTTAATAATTCGGCGGCATGGCCACCTAAACCGACGGTCCCGTCAACGTAAACCCCATTACTCTTAGGTGCCAAAAAGCCGTTCACTTCACACGTAAGTACCGGGGTGTGTTTTTCGCGTATTGTCTCGAAGTTAATCAGTTTTACATCTGTTGCCATTTTTCTTGCCAGCCCATCATCCTACATTGTGAGTTTCCGATACATCGTTGAACCTGACTTGGACAACATAAATCGAGGGCATTATAACGTTAAGGGATGCAGTGTCAAGTGGAAACGGCCTCCACGCTGACTCGACACCGACGTAACAGATACAGTTGCGCATTGATTTGTCCGCAATCTCGCCCAGATTACTCACATCCATAGCAAAATACCGCTTTACAATTCTCTCTACATGCGTTAAACTTACGTCTCCGGAGGACTGAAATTATGGGCGAAACACTGGACCTTGGCAGAAGAATTGAAATCGTTCCAATGGACGATCGATTTCACGACATTACCGTTGGTCTCTATCGTCAACTGCAAAATGAAGAACCTACATTTGTGGTTCATACCTATAGCCGTATCGAAGGTGCCAGGCAACGAGTTGCATCAATTGTCAATGCGATGCAACTCTTGGGGGGCATGGAATTGACTTCTGACGGACGGCTCCAGTTCCCATGTAAGGAGGGTCATGAACTGGCTTGCAGACGAGTTTTCCTAGAAGCGTGCAAATGCAGCTCAAACGAACCAATTGAACCGCGTTCTTTGAGTGTCTTAGACAAAAAATCTGGGTTGAATATCGCAATCACCAGCGTTGGCGCCGGCGTTTACGATGTCGGTACCGATGGAGATGCTAAAAGCAAGGAAAGACGAATTTCGGCGATTGCAGGCGGTTTAATCAAGTTGGGACAGATGGTAGACGAACGAGTAGATCGGGTTTCTTTTTCCTGCGGGCATCCGCATGACGCCTTAGTCGCTTTATTGCTAGTTCGCGCACCGAATGTAAGAGCTATCATGCGCGAGCAAGAGATGGCGTCCTCACGAGGAGTGCTTTCGGCTCCTAGCCAACAAGAATAGCCTCGGGGAAAAGACAGCAACCTAAAAAATTCAGGGTGATACTATGGAAACACAGAAAGTCAATTCGATGACCAGTCGCGAACGAGTCTTGGCGGCGTTACGCCGCGATCCCGTAGATCGGACGCCGGTATGCAATCCTACTTCGGTTGCTACGGTGGAATTGATGGATCTCGTCGATGCCCCATTCCCAGACGCTAATCGCAAACCTGAGTTGATGGCGCGTCTTGCAGCCACCGGATATACCGAGCTGGGTTTCGACACGATTATGCCGGTCTTTACAATTATCCAAGAGTCATCGGCTCTTGGCTGCAAGATTCAGTGGGAACAGAAAGATAATTGGCCCACGGTGAAAATGCGAGAGCCGATTTGGGAAGACGTTGATGACGTTAAAATTCCGTCCAATTTTTTAACCCACCAAGATACCCAATGTGTTCTTGATGCAATCAGAATTCTTAAGAAGGAGTACGGCGATGAGGTCGCTATCATTGGTAAAACCATGGGGCCTTGGTCATTGGGCTACCACTGCTTTGGCGTAGAACCGTTCCTGCTTTTGTCGCTGGACGATCCTGGCAAGACTAAACTTTCACTAGACCGGATGAAGGAAGCCACCGTGGAGTTTGGGATAGCTCAAATAGAGGCTGGCGCAGATGCGCTGACTTTGCCGGATCATGCAACTGGCGATTTGGTCAGCGGGGATTACTATAAGCGGTATCTGCGAGACCTTCACATTGAGTTCGTTGAACGCCTCCCCATCCCTCTGATTCTTCATATCTGTGGTCGCACGGTAGACCGGATGGAATACATCGCACAGACAGGAATGGCAGCATTCCATTACGATTCCAAAAATAAGCCTGCCGAATCTATGAAGGCGGTTGCGAATCGAATCGCTCTTGTGGGAAACATAAATAATCCTGAGACACTATTCGCAAAGGAACCCGAGGATGTTCGTCAGGAGGTTCGCGGCAACCTCGACGCTGAAGTACAACTTGTTGGACCGGAGTGCGCCATTCCGCTGCAGACGGCTATTGAGAACCTCAAGGCTATTCCTCAAGCAGTGCAGGACTGGCATCGCGAGCAAGCGGCGATGAATTAAACTTGTGTGTAGACTCCAGAACAATGGCGAATAGAACGAACGGTCAGTTGCGAATCACGGGACAATCGGTTAGTCTCAACAGATTTTCTGCGCAGTTCAGTTTGGACGTTGCTTGTCAATTCCCGCTGAATCCGAACATGCCCTTTCCCTGAAGACTCCGACTAGATTCCCAATGAGGCAGTTCGAGTTGACAAGAATTTACCCCATCAAACTCGCGAAGGAAAGAAGTGAAGGCGAAACCATCCATATTTTTCTTAATCGCTATTTGGAGCACACTCTCGTTAATAAGTTGTAAAAGCGAAAACCCAAGCCCTGAGAAAACACCCTCCCTGTTTTTCCCGAATGCCCAGAACTTCGTCTTGAAGAGCCCAACATTGCGCGCGGATATGGTCTCGTCCATTGAGAGTGCTCTTGGGACACAACTTAAACCTAGCGATCTCACGCCAACCTTTCACATTGCAACAAACTCCAACAACAAACCGTTAGGGACTGTGCTGTTTCTTGACGTTGATAGCACTCGAGGCAAACTTAAGGGCGGCATCGGCCTCGACATGCAAGGAAGAGTCGTACGTGTCGAGTTATTGGAGAACGCCGGCCCAACGGGGGCCATGAATCGGGAATTTCTCGATCAGTTCACCGGCATGGGAATTGAGGACGTATTTCAGGTAGGGAAAGATGTGAAACCTATTGCCGGACAGGAGGAGATTTCTCAATCGATCGCGCTCTTGCCTCGGAAGGCGCTTCTAATGACATATGCGCTTTTTTCTAAGGAGTCAGAGCAAATTCCCGAATCGACCGACGTGCTTGAAGCGCCTCCGGATGAAGGTTATGAGCCAGAAACTCTCATAGAATTAATGGAGATGATGAGGGAAGAATATGTTGTAATTCGCGAGTATTTTCAAACTTCAACGAATCAAGCGGTCGCAGTAAAGGCGGCTAAGCAACTTGGAAACTACATCCAGTACATAGATTACTTTGAGCCGCCCAACAACCCGAACGAGACCGAAGAATACACCTATTTCCAGGATCAAGTCTCAGTGTCTCTTTCCCAGCTTGTCGATACTTTGGAAAAAGAAGGGGCTTCCGATAATAGTACAAAACAATGGAAACACTTCTTAGACCTGGTCGATAAAGCGCACTTGCGGTTCAGTATAGACGAAGTTGAACTAGACGAATATTAGAAACAACTCCGGACGCACATGTAGCCTACTAGGAGAACCCCCAAAATGAACCTTCAAGCTGAAAATCTCGCATCTCCCAAACGACGCTCATTCATCAAGGCGGGTTTACTCTTCATCAGCGGTCTTATCAGTGCGGTTATCGCGGTACCGCTTCTCGGCTTTGCAGTCCTGCCCGCTTTAAAAAAAGCACCCAAGAAGTACGTGGTTCTTGGGATTGTTGACCTCCTTGAGGGAAGCCGATTCCGAAAAGTGAATTATGCATTTCAATCTAAAGACGGCTGGATACAATCCAACAGAAAACGTTCTGTGTACGTAACTGATGCGGGAAATGGAAACTTCGTCGTTTTTTCCAGAGTCTGTTCCCACCTCAACTGCCTCGTTCGATGGGAAGAATCGAAGCGGCAATTCCTTTGCCCGTGCCACGGCGGAGTGTTTGACGAAGAAGGGAATGTCGTCGCGGGGCCGCCTCCACGAGCTCTGGAAAGGTTACCGGTTAAGGTAGAAGATGGCGTCTTATATGTTAAGGAGACTTAGTGAGTGAAGGAGAAGATTACTGAATTCTTCGCGGAGCGAGTTCCATTACGCTCAATTGAAACGCACATAAAAAAGCCGCTGCCGAGGCATATTAACTGGCTATTTTCACTTGGAGCTATGGCGCTGTTTTTGTTGATGCTGCAAGCTGCAACGGGAGCGTTCTTGGCAATTTACTATTCTCCGTCTCCAGACCATGCTTACAACTCTCTGAATTACATCAGTAAGGAAGTTCCTTTTGGCGGCTTCGTTCGCGGGCTGCACCATTGGGGTGCGAGTGCCATGGTCATTGTAGTGTTTTTGCACCTGTTGCGCGTCGTAGTTTACGATTCCTACAAAGCGCCACGTGAATTAACATGGGTTGTTGGCATATTGCTGCTGATGGTTGTGTTGGGATTCGGATTCACCGGTTACCTCCTGCCGTGGGACCAGAAGGCTTACTGGGCTACCGTGGTGGGCGCAAAGATCGCAAGCACGGTGCCTATCATTGGTGATGCGGTTGGCAGAATCATGCGAGGAGGTGAGGAGGTAGGTGCCGTAACGCTAACTCGCTTTTACGCAATTCACACCATTTGGCTACCGTGGATTGCATTTGGACTGGTTGGTTTACATCTATTCATGGTGCGCCATCTCGGGTCGTCCGGACTCCCAAAAAATACCTCCAAGGACATGGACGAAGGAAAGCCGTTTTACCCCGATCAGCTCTTTGAAGACAGTGTGGCGATTCTCATCCTATTTGGCGTCCTGGTGATGATGGCGCTGTTCGTTCCAGTGCCCACTGAAGAAATTGCCGATCCCGCCGATGCCTCGTACGATCCACGTCCGGAGTGGTATTTCCTTTTCCTGTTTCAGCTGCTCAAGTATTTCGAGGGACGGTTTGAAGTAGTCGGCACTTTCGTAATTCCTACAGTGGCAATTCTACTTCTCTTCTTGGTTCCTTTCCTTGGTCGAAAGGAGAGATTGCCACTTCATAAGCGTCCCGTCGCCCTTACCGTTACCAGCATATCGGTCCTGTCGCTAATCTCGCTCACGATTCTTGGGCTGCGGTCACCCAGACTCGATTCTAGCGCTTCAACTGTATCCGAGGCTGATCAATCGAAAGTAGATAGCTCGACTGACACAGAAGTATTTGATTTCGGCTTAGAAGAGGAGAATTAGATGCCACAGTGATTATTCGCCATCTCGGTCAAAGCCCTTTCATTTAAGCGAATATCATAGTCGAGGAAAAACCATCGGTCGAGTTTCTCGAATGACCCGGATTTTGTCACCGGCCGGACTAGCTAAAGTGCCCTTTGATCATTAAAACACAGCCATCTGTTCCTATCTTACAAATTCTAACAGTGAACGAACCCGCTCTCAGATGACTGTTCCGGGTTTAATTATGCCGCTTTTCGGGATAATGACGATTCCATCGCGGATATAGAAGTCATCTCCATCAAAATCATTTTTCTGTTCAGTGTTTGCAATAATTGAATCTTCGCCGATGCGCGCGTTCTTGTCGATGATTGCCCCTCGAATCAAGCAACCCCTCCCAATGCCAATATTAGGGATGCCGGCTTTCTGATTCTGTTTTATTTGCTCGTCCGTTTCATAGAAATCTGCGCCCATGAGAATAGACTGGTAGACTCGAGTTCGCGCAGAGATTACTGTGCGGATTCCAACAATTGAGCGGTCGATTTCAGAATCGTCGATAATCGAGCCTTCTGAAAGAATTGAGGATCGGACGCTACTAATAACCTTTGGTGCTAGTTTAGAGACTGAATTGGGCTATTGACAAAGGCACAACGCCATTATCGTGAACTGGTAAACCATTCCACTGCACCAAGAGATTAAACAAAGCCATTGTAAAGCCGACTCGCGTTTTGAAGTAACTCCAACGACGATGCATGACTTTCTTAAAATGACACACGAGCGTCAACATTGATAAAATCGTCTCTATCAACATGCGAGAATTCCACTCTCCACGTCGGCATAGACGCAAGTTGGGAGGAAACCAATCTGCTTTGGCAAACCCTTCATCGGCAAACACAACCATCTGGTCATTAACTCCATCAACGAGGTGTTGAAAGGCACTCCCATCATGTACATTGGCCGTGTCGCAGTCCCAGTTCACAATAAGTCCGAGATGGTTGTGCAGCAGGCAAAGCTTTCCACCTACAATCCATCGTTGATTAGAAATGCCTTTGCGTCCGATTTGACGCTTAGAACGTCCTTCTCGACGCGGGTGAATCAATTCAATGCCGTAAGTGTCAATTACACCGATAAGCGAAGGTGCCGCCATGAACACGTCAATAAGATGTCGATGCCCATCAAACAAGCGGGACAATCGAGTGCGATGGGGTAATCTTGGGAATAAGTGTTTGAAATTGTTTGCTATCCAGCGATAGAAGGCTCGATTGCTCACGCCTTTGAGTGCAAAGAGCATGGCAATAGTAACCACTTCGGACGGATAGAGTTTGGCTTGGCTATGCTTACGATTCTTGCCGTGCTGTGAGAGTTTATCATCAACACAACAAAACAATTCTGTGGTAAAATCTTCTATGGTCATGAGTCTAGATTTCCTCCCGTTATTTGATAACTACCGATACTCAAATTAACGGTAGAATTGAGGAAATCGTCTCATGACCATGATACATTTCGCGCCAAAACAAAGCCGAAATGGAATGTTATGCCCATTAACCTCCAAATTTCAAACTAGCACCATTGGTTAATATTCACCTTTGTGCTCGGAAGATGTCGACGGTGAGTGTAAATTGGCGTACGTTCATCGTAAAAGTTAAACTTCGGCGCGACATCGGTGAGTCGGACATGTGCCTGGTAAAAAGCCCGAATGGTACCGATGTCTTCCCAATAGCCGTCGAAGAAGTATGCGAACACCCGGTGTGTATGGATGCAGTTTGGAATTATGTCCACGGCAAAATCGACGTGCGACTCATTTGAAAGCACCCGCTCCAAGAGTGCCCGATTGAAAATGTAGATGCCCATTGAAGCAATGTGTTGTCTGCCGCGCGGATCAATGTCCCTTGAACTGAAAGTGTCTTTCGGAACTGCTAACCTCTGGAGTTCTTCCTCTGTCTGCGGCTTTTCAACAAAATCGGTGACTCGTCCGTCATCATCGGTCTGCAAAATACCAAAACCACTGGTATTCTCCTTATGGACTGGAATAACGGAGATTGTGACATCCGCCTTTGATTCGATATGGACGGTCAACATCTTGCGATAGTCCATTCGGTAGAGATGATCACCGGCAAGTATGAGCACATACTCATCGGTGAATCGCGGGCTTATGATGTACGATCCGTTTTGCCGAACCGCATCCGCCGTTCCTTGATACCATGTCTCACCTGCAAATGTCTGCTGGGCAGCCAACACTTGCACAAATCCACGCCGATACGAATCAAAGCGGTAGGTTTGGGCAATATGCCGATTCAACGAAACCGAATTGAACTGAGTAAGAATGAAAATTCGCTCCATTCCAGAATGTAGACAGTTGCTGACGGGAATATCGACGAGTCTGAATTTACCTGCAATCGGCACACTCGGTTTGGCTCGCTCCCTGGTCAGAGGAAATAGTCGCGCTCCCCTACCGCCTCCTAGAATGACTGCAATTACCTTATCCTCGTTCATTTACTAAACCGTATTCCCGTTGGATACCGGCGTCCAAGAAACCTTCGTCCAGAGCTATCTAACCGTGTATTTGCAGCAAATTTAGTCATTGGAACTCTCGCGCTTCGAGAAATCATATTCAACATCCTCCTATAATGTCCCTTTTGTCGAGAGTACTCCGCTTACACGAGTATCCATGCTAGTCGCGAGATCGAGTGCCTTCGCAAATGCTTTGAAAATGGCTTCGATAATGTGGTGATGGTTCGTACCGTAAGGAACACTGATGTGAAGCGTCGTACCGCTGTGATTGACGAATCCGTGGAAGAATTCTTCCACGAGTTCAACATCGAAATCCCCTACCTTGCCGTGATGAAGTGAGGTATCGTGGCGAAAAAATGGCCGTCCGCACATATCTAAACTAACGTGCGCAAGTGCTTCATACATTGGTACGGAAGAATTACCGAAGCGGCACATTCCTACTTTATCGCCCACTGCTCGGCTAAACGCTTCTCCCAAACAGATGCCCACATCCTCCACGGTGTGATGGGCATCCACGTGGAGATCGCCAGTCGCGTCCACTGTAAGATCAAAAAAGCCGTGTTTGGCAAAGAGTTCAAGCATGTGGTCAAAGAAGCCTACCCCTGTCCTAATTTGGGATTTGCCAGTGCCATCAACGTTCAACTTTAGCTCAACTTGTGTTTCCCGCGTTGTGCGTGAGATTTCAACTTCCCGTTTCACAATAGGTCTTCCTTACAGTTATAATCGATATCGGTCGTGGCGACCTTAGACGTAAGTTTAGCACAGGGCCACAGTGCATTCAAGCCCAAATCACTGCTAGAATTGCGGCTAGAATTGGAATATGATATACTTCATTTTGTCAATTGACAACAGTTGGTTACAACAATACTGTTGAGTATTCTCTAATAAATATAACGTGCATTACATGGCTCCAGCAGCCACTTCATTTACCATAAATCGACACAAATAACGGGGAGATGGGACCAATGGAATACGTACGAAATTTTACGAAACGGATTGTTTGGGCGTTAATAGCAGTCTGGTTGAGTATTGATGGTGCAGTCGCGTTAGAGGTTGCTGCGCAAGGTCGGCGGATTCGACGTCAGCGAGTAGTAATGCCTCAACAACGCCAAGAAAAAGTTAATGCAGCTATCACGGCAGATTTGAAATCAAATTTCCTTGCGATTGCTCAGCGAGTAAGCGATCAATCCCAGAATTCGATGGTAGATCTCGTGTTCGTTGTTGATAGCAGCCGGGATATGATGGATGGAATCTCTGTGATTCGGAAGAGTCTCATTGACATGGCAAATGTATTAGAGGAGGGGTTGATAGACTATCAATTGGCACATGTCTCGTTCCAGAAAGTTGGTGGGACACCAAGAACCACCATTCAATCATTCGAGAACGATCTGGTTGCGAGTCAAGCGTGGTTCCGCGAATTGCAAATGTCGCGGGGTGCCGAGACCGGTGATGGCCTTGATGCAATTCTAGAGACGATAAGGGAGACCAACTTTCGACTGGAAGCACAGAAACACCTACTGGTATTAACCAATTCACGTTTGCAGACCGCCTGGAACGCAGAAAAAGCGAAAGACAAAATCGTGAAGGAGATTGTCAACTTGTGCAAACAGGACAATATACATGTTAACATCATCGGGGTAAGCGAAAGCGCACAGATACAGTTGGCAGCTAATACGGGCGGCAAGTTTTACGCTATCTCTGGAATTGGTCAGAATCGTGTAAAATTCGTTAACTTGGGCGACCTAGACAAGTCAATTCTCAAAATTGAAGGGGTCTTCAGGCTAACTGCACAGCACATTGCCGCAACAGTAAAGCAACCAGCTGACGTTGTATTCATGTTTGACTCAAGCTTAAGTATGGCGGCAAAAACCAACAAAATCAAAACAGATAGAATTTGCGCCGGCATTGATGAATTGGCGAGCATATTGAATTCAGCAGGAATCAACTATCGATTTGGTGTTATCCGTTTTTGGTCAGCAATTGGTAGCGGCGATAGCGTCGTCGTGCTTTCCAAGCCACCATTGAACACCGAACAAGTAAAGCGGCTTTATCGTGCGCCCAAGCAAGGCGATAAACATCTTGTGGGAGCGGTAATAAAGGGTGTACCAAAAATCAAAACGCCTGCGGATCGTCAGCTCGTTCTCGTGATCGTTACCGGTGGTTCGGCAGGACATCGCGCGGCTAAAGGGTACACGGTCAATCAAGCCATCGGAGTTTGCCGCAAGGCTGGCGCCCAAGTGAATGTCATCGGAGAATCTTCGATGAATATTCATTCTTACAAAGGCCGCTTCGGCGGCCGCGCCGTGTCCTCTTCCGTTGAGTTTCAGAAACGGGTTGCCGCGACCACAAATGGCGTGCATTACGTAATGCCTGAAACCTCTAACTAACCGCTCAAACCAGCAGAAATTAGTTTATAGTTACATGTTCTATTCGGTTGTCCCTCGCTTGCGCAGAAACCCAGTCGTTTTGCTAGGTTTCCGTCAAACATATGGGTGCATGGTAGTATTTATTCGGCGATTCCAATCCTATATGGGTGGTACAATGACATAAACTTAATTCTCGGACCATTTCTTCTCTTCATTCCATCTGTTGAAACCGAAACCCGTTTTGTAATCTACTTTAGCATCAATATCTACAACGATCCCCGACCGCACGGGTGACTAAACTGTCGCCCAATTTACTCAGCAAACTGATTGACCTCTTCAGAAAATGGATGACGGGTCTGCTTTGGAACCGTAGCGGCTGAGTCTAGCCCATGCAGCGGAAGAGGCCAGTGTCGGTTCTGTGGGTTACTTATACCCCCCAACTTTCTTGCCCGCATCGCGATTCCTCGAATCGTTCCGAATTTTTTTAGGTAACGCAAGTTGCTACCTAATCGTCAATAGTTGGATCTGCATTTATTTGGGGTATTATATCGCATTCCTGCTCGGCTTGGATAGCCATATCCAAGCCGTACCCACGTATGCGCAGTAGATTTGTCAATCCACTGCGAGCAAATTGAGCAGATTTTGCTTACATTGCCCCGATTTGCGACGTATCCTATTAGACGGTATGGGTGGCAACTTGAGTTAGGTAATTTTTTGGAAAGTCCCCTACATAAAGGAGATTGGGATAGGATTTGCGCTTACCGCATTACTTTCCGAACAGCCGCTCTTTTGCTGTAGAGTTAGGTCAACGGCACTGTTGCGAATAGCTGCTACCTCGCACTAAGCTAGGTAGAGCAACTCCCAAGAAAGAAATTTCACGGTTTGATACGCAGGGCAGGAAATCACGCAGATTGGATTTGGTACGCCAAACCTAGTAGAGAAGTTCCATTGGTATGAGAAAGCCTGAAACCAAAAACCTCAATCTTCTAAGTCTTCCTCAAGCTTTCTTGCATACATCGCAATGAGCGCAAAGCAAGTTGATTGTAAGTTTGACACCGGTTCTTGCAATTCAATGGGTGTATCACTGATGAAGCCGCCGTCTTCCTGCTGAACGGAGGTCAGATATCCAAGTGTAACACGGTCTGTGTTCAGCGGATCTTTTCCGGCGGCAAGTGCCATCACGGCATAGGCTGAAATTTCGGGATCGCTCTTCTCTCCCTTCATCCTGCCAAAACCGCCATCCTCATTTTGCATCTGTTTCAGCCACACTATTTGGGCGTCAATGTCATAGACGGGCGCCAACCCTTGCAACACCCACGATGTGACAAGTACATCCGAGCGACCTCCACGCTTCAAGGACCAACCGCCATCGACATTGATTTGCTCCGCGAGCCAATCAGCGCCTCTTGAGACGGGCGAAAAGTTCGCCTTGAAACCCATTCGTTTTAGTCCAGCTAGCACGGCGGCGGTATTTAATGGATTTCCGGGTTTATGCATTTCTCTCGCCCAACTCCCATTCTCGTTCTGCGCGTCCCTTATCCATTTCAATCCTGCGAATCTTGCCTCTGAATCATCCGTCTCCGCCTGAGCAAGCGTCACTAGAGCAAAGATTGTGTGGGCCGTATTACCGTTCCAGCTTCCGTCTTGCTCTTGATGGCGCGTCAGATACCTCACACCTCGACGAATAACGGTAGAACCCGTGCCCCAACCCTTGAACATTAGGGCTTGCATGGCAAAAGAGGTGATTTCAACATCACTCTCTGCACCTGGTATGAGAGGCCAACCACCGTCATCGTTTTGAGCGGCGTGGATATATGATTCTGCACGTTCAATAGTCTCGAATAGAGTCGAACCAGCCAGACGCTCTGCAGGGGAAAGGATTAGACAGACAAGAATTATCCCCAACAATGGAACCCAAGATTGATACTTACGCATGCTGTCCACTCCTTATACCAATTCGTAATTCATCAGTTACAGGAACCGGGGTATGAAGTCTCGCAATTCATTTCGAGACTCGAATCGGCTGTGACATTCAGATTTGGGTTTTTCGGGTTAAGTGCGGGAATGAAACTTGCCACCGGAAGGCGCGTTTGCTCCAAGAGTTCAATCTGATTGCAACCATTCCCAAAATGGTTCGGATACTCCGATGCAAACGCTTTGACATCACTGCTCGAAATTCCCAACTACCAAGCGTATTCAGCCAAGATGGGAACAGATATACCGGACTTAGGCAACACGCGAGAAATGATGATTTCGGCATTAATTCGATGCCGCGACAAAGGCTTTCATGTGGAATAACGATTAAGCGTGTGCACAGCACGCGCGATTAGTATCCCTCAATATTCTCGACTGCCGAACTACACGGATTTGAGCGCTCGACTGTATTATTCCAAAGTTAATTTGTTTTTCCTCACTTAACTCCGAAGAACCAGATTCTGAAATCGTTTTAGATTGTATCTGCCACGTAGAAACCCCTGAGGAGTCATTAGGTTGCTTAAATTATGCGACCAGCAAGCCATGCCACGGAAATCCTTTCGACAGAATCAGAAAACCGTAGTGGAATTCTTGCCAATTCCTTAAAATTATACAAAATTCATGAATGGAATTTGACATCGCACTGCTTGTAGCGTAAAGTCCAGAGTGGTTCAACCCGGACAAGAAGCCACTAGCGGAGGCCTTTTGCAGGCGGAAACGATGAAACAAGCGACGATTTGCAAATTATGGATTATAGGCAATGAGATAACTGGCATTTAGAGAGCAGATTGCTTCTGGTTCTTTTAATCGCAAGCGGGTGTTTTAGCGAGACCAGATTGGTACCAAGACTCTCGTCAACTTCACTAGACTCTCCAAATTATGAGCGGGTAAAAAATAATCAACATACGGCAAAGCGGTACGAATCCCTCGGCAAACGGGTTGATATCCGCTGGTACCAAGTAACGGGTTGAGCCATATTAACTTGTATGCGTGTCGATTTAGCATCTCCATTGATCGCTGTAACACATCCGCATCACCTTGATCCCAGCCATCACTGATAAGGATGACAATGGATCGATTGGCTGTGAAGGATCGCGCAAATTCACGGTAAAAGCCAATAATACTTTCACCGATTTTCGTTCCACCCGACCAATCGGGCACCACCTCTGCCATTTCGCGAAGCCCCTCTTCGACACCCTTTCGGCGAAGGAGCCCGGTGATGTTCGACAAACGGGTGCTGAACACCGCGACTTCAATCTCTTTAACCTCTTGTTGCATACCATAAATGAATTGAATCAGGAATTTCGAGTAACAATCCATCGACCCGCTGACATCGCAGAGTAGAAGTATTTTATTTTTCTTTATCTTGCGGCGTTTGTGGACGAGGGTTAGCGGTTCACCACCATAGGCGATATTTTTGCGCCAGCTTCTTCTAAAGTCAATGGTTTTACCCTTGACCGCTAATTCCTTGCGCCGACTCAATTTTGTGGCAAGCAGCGCCGCAAACTTTGCGATAGCTTCACGTGCCTTTTCAATCTCCTCCGGTGACAGCTTGCTGAAATCCTTCTTCGTCAGGACATCATCCGGACTATAGGCAATCGAATCGCCGGTTTCCTGCTCTTCGTTTTCTTCGCTGTTCAATTCTAACCACTCATTGACAGTAAAATCTCCTCCGTCATCCTGCACCATATCAGTGAGTTCCTGAAGTGAGGACTCGTCAGCCGATGGCGCACCGGTGTCATCTTCATCACGCTCTAACGGGTGCGGAGCGGGACGAGGGTATTTCCAGTACAAGTCAAATGCCAAATCGAAAATTTCGCGGTCCGACTCGTTTGCTATCAGGTTCGTTCTCGCAGTATGGTAAAATTCGTCGCGATGGGCAATGTTGATAAGTTCCAAACTCCGGCAGAAACTAATCTGATTCGTCGTCGTAACATTGATATCCATCTGCTTGAGCAGACGGCAGAAGGTCGTAATTTCTTGAGATAGTGTCCGTTGTCTCATGGAATCACCCTTCCGAATAGACCTAATCCTCTTTCACTGATTTTTCATGAGAAGAGGAATCTGACAAGCGTTCAGCCCGAGCGATGAACTCATGCAGGTCGGCTCCTTGCGCTCGTTGGACGTCATCCTGATATTTGAAGAGGCAACCAAGTGTTTCATCGACAATGTCCGGATCAAGTGCGTCTCTCCCCAGTGCGATAAGCGCCAGCCCCCAATCTAGAGTTTCAGCCACCCCCGGTTTCTTATAATAGTCGCCTTCCCGCCAAATCTGCATCATATTGCACAACTGTCTCGCAAGATGATTGTTGATATGCGGGAGTTTGGTTTTCACAATTGATAATTCTTTATGGAGAGAGGGGTAATCAATCCACTGATAGAGGCAGCGCCGTTTTAGGGCTTCGTGGACCTCACGCGTACGATTTGAAGTTAATACAACGTATGGAATATGCTTTGCGCGAATCGTGCCAATCTCCGGTATCGTGATTTGGAAATCGGACAGAATCTCTAGCAGAAACGCCTCAAACTCACTGTCGCTTCGATCTACCTCGTCGATTAGTAACACTGGTGGCGCACCGCCATCGCTCTGAATTGCTTCTAGCAGTGGACGCTTTAAGAGAAATGCTTCGCTGAATAGGTTGGCACCAATTTGGTCTTTGTCAACTCCTTGTGCTTCGTCAATTCGCAACTGTAGAATTTGCTTGGTATAGTTCCATTCGTACAATGCACTGTTCGTGTCGAGCCCCTCATAGCACTGCAAACGGATTAACTTGCCCCCTGTTATGTTCGCTAGGACTTTCGCGACCTCTGTCTTGCCAACCCCCGGTTCACCCTCAAGAAAAATTGGTTTGTTTAGGTTGTGAGCTAAGTAGATAGTCGTCGCCAACGCTCGGTCGGTTATATATTCTCCCCGAGCGCACGCATCTTGAACTATTTCAATTGATTCAAACATTGACACTTAACCTAAAGTTTGGTCCGGTAAAATTCGTATGTGACTAGCCAGCGAGGTTAGTGCATCTGTCACATCATTCTTTCGCTCTGAAGCGCTTCCTCGTAATCCTTACGATAATCGATGTCTTTCAGGACACGGTCCGTGTCAACGATGACGTAATGGATTAAGTCAGCATATTTTTTGAAAAGCGATCTAATGCCACCGCTTTCCTCGTCGAGAGAGAGGATGTGGGACGCGTAGCGCCGATTAAAAATGGCAGGATGTCCGCGACGATAATTATAACTTGGCAGCGCAATTTCTTTATCCGAGTCTCTATAGGCATCAACGACGCGATTGATGAGGTCCAAGGTGATAAACGGCTGATCGACAAGCATCAGCGCGAACGCATCTGCGCAATCAGATAGAGCTTGGACCCCACATTGGGCGGACGTGAGCATCCCCTGTTTATAGTTGGGGTTGAATACAACCTTGACCGGCTTATTTCGGATTCTACCGTTCACTCTCTCCGATTCGTGGCCGATTACGACAATGACTTCATCCAACTTGGACCCGAGCATATTATCGATTATCGTTTCGATAATGGTACTGTTTCCGAAGGGAAGTAGTTGTTTTGGTTCCCCCATTCGGGTAGATAGCCCTGCGGCAAGAAGTATCCCGGGAATTTTAACAGTTGTTGGCATAAGACGCGAATGACTCAGACTTTCTCGGACAGTTCTAGTGAAATATGCATGATGCTCCACATGTAAGAATACGGAGAGTGAGTCCCAACAACAAGAGGATTTAGCCCATAAACCTAGAACCGAATATCGAAACCCGTGTATTCGCCACCGCACTCGCGTTTGTCAATCTGGACACGGTCAACTCTACCTGCGGGAGGTCCCTTCTCTAACAGAACAAGGAACTCATCCAGCGCTAACTTGTGCCCTTCGGCGACAACCTCCACGTCACCGCTAGCAAGGTTCTTGGCATATCCGTAAACCCCGAATTTTTCTGCACTTCGTCGTACAAATTCACGGAAACCAACACCCTGCACCCGTCCACTAACATGGATAAAAAGTTGCATAGGCAAGGTAACGTCAATCGTTAACTCTAATCTCTGAACTGTCGCCAAGTCTTCATTCGCGAGAACTGTCCGTCCAGAGAAAGCCGACACTCGAGCGCTGCACTGAATCTGGCATCGCTGTTTTGTCACCTCGGGATCCGAGGACAACCAAGTATACCACATAATAGGCAGGTTTGCATGAAATTTCCTGGAAGCACCCACAGTGGAGACATGCGGACACATCTAAGATTTTAGAGTGGATTGCGGCAAAAAAAGCGGTGACTGCTGTAACGTAATTCGTGCGACTGTACGGCCCGTTTTTGAGTGGATATGTGGCGAGTGCATTCACTCGACGTAATTCTCAAAATAGGAAAAGCATCGGAGATTGTCTAACACTGGAACAGCAAAAAGCAAGGCTGATTCTCTTAACTGTGGAGCGAAATCTGCTGACGAATTTCGGGCGTCTAGATAGACTATAATTCCGTTAACCGGGCCGTATCTATTCGCATTTTTGAATTACATAAATTCACTTATTTGCGCTAGCCGACGTGTGTGTTAGTTAAGCGCATACAACCGAATAGCGGAGGGTGTCAAGGTGAGAATTGCGCGGCTTCCGAACTATATCCTACGGTTCATCACTATTCTATTTTTACAGAGTGCCTCCGCACAAGATTACACGCAATGGGGCTTGCCCAGTGGCGCCATAGCACGCCTCGGCAAAGGACCGATTTCCGGCAACATCGCGTATTCGCCAGACGGGTCGCAACTTACAGTTGCTTGTACGATTGGCATTTGGCTCTACGATGCGGAGACCTGCCAAGAAGTGGGGCTACTCGCGGGGCATACGGATGAGGTATCGACCGTCGCTTTCAACCCGGATGGTACGATGGTTGCCGGTGGTGGCGGGAATTCCGAAGCACATGGCGGATTTGACAAGACATTCCGCCTGTGGGATGCGACGACCTTGGAATCTAAGCAAACGCTTACCGGGCACACGGATTGGGTCACCAGCATTGCGTTTAGTCCCGACGGAAGCACACTGGCGAGCGCGAGTCGTGACAAGATTATCCGACTGTGGGATGCATTAACAGGTAAACATCGTCGGACTCTCACCAAACCGAAGAGAATGACGGTATGGGAGGCATTGACGGGCGAACATGATTATTCTCTCAATAGACATAGTGGATCTATCACTTGCATCAGCTTCAATCCGGACAAAACTATCCTCGCCAGCGGGAGTCGCGATACTACCGTCAGGCTTTGGAACAGTGTCACAGGCGATCACATACAAACGCTTGCTGAACTCACGGATTCTATCACCGGCGCCGCCTTTAGCCCTGACGGCTCCAGGTTCGCTAGCGCCAGTCACGACAATACGGTCCAGATTTGGGACACCGTTACAGGTGAATACAAGCAGATTTCTGTCGGCCATGGAACTTCAATCAACAGCGTTGCTTTTAACCCGGACGGCTCATCAATCGCCACTGGGCGTGACGATAATTTCATTCAGCTATGGGATGCGATGACAAGGCACCCCAAGCAAATCCTCTCCGGTCATACGCATCGGGTCATTAGCGTCGCCTATAGCCAAGATGGGGATACGCTCGCCAGTGGAAGCTCGGACAATACCGTCCGCCTGTGGGATGCCGTCACGGGAACTGAAAAGCTATCTCTCATAGGGACACAAGTTCTGTTTATAGTGTTGTCTTCAGCCGGGCCGGAGAAACTCTCGCTATCGGGAGCTGGAATACTGTCGGGCTGTGGGATGCCAACACCGGGGAACACAAACTGACGCTGAATGGTCATAGGGGCTCGGTCAATTGTGTTGCACTCAGCCCGGATGGAAGGACGCTAGCTAGTGGGACTAGCTATGGAGACTACTCCGTACGCCTTTGGGATTTAACTACAGGCAATGTCCAACACGAACTCAGAGGACATACGTATCCGGTTCTGAGCATTGCATTCAGTCCGGATGGCGGTACCCTAGCGAGTGCGGGTATGTGGGACAACACAACCGTTCGGCTTTGAGATACAGTTACGGGACTTCAAAAACTATCTCTGACCGGACATACGGATTCAGTCAATAGTCTGGCGTTCAGCCCGGATGGTGTGACGCTTGCCAGCGGGAGCGGGGACGTGTTCGGAGATCATACCATCCGATTGTGGGATGCGGCGACGGGGGTACACAAACACACTCTAACCGGACACACGGATGCGGTCCGGAGCATTGCGTTCAGCCCGGATGGAAGTGTACTCGCGAGTGCGAGTAACGATGGCACGGTGCTGCTGTGGTCAGTGAATCAAATTCACGGCTTAGAAAAAACAGCTAATTGACCGCGCGTACGGCTTTGGAATGTCTGTCGCAATGCGGGATTATGATTAATGGCAATTGGAATCGCAAGCATACCGTACCTCTTATTAATCCCTTACTTATCCATACAATGACATGAAACAGACTGTGCGGACACAGAAAATAGTGGTCTCGAATAGATTTTCACCACAGCCGTTTTTCAAATTGAACATATTCTTGGATTGTTTTTACTCACACCGCGAACTCAGAACATAATCATTGCAGCCCGCACAAACGCCAAGCTAATACTATCTCAAAATCACCATTTTTTTTGAAGCGCTATAATCGCCCGCTTGAAAATGGTAAAAATAAGTCCCGTTGGCGACCGGTTCTCCCCGGCCGTTTTCGCCGTCCCAATACACGGCTGAACCGCGCGTGGTGTATTCACCGCGGTCTTGAGCGTCCGCCCGTAGTGTCCGTAAGTGATGACCATCAACACCGTAAATTGAAATTCTTACATCTGCGCCGTCCTTAAGTTGATAAGGTATCCACGTCTCGGATTTGAAGGGATTTGGAAAGTTGCCAAATACTTCTGTTTTTTCCACTATCGGCTCAACTACTTCGGTCGGATCGGATGTAGTTTCGGAGCCTGGGGAAGAAAATGTATAGGAGTAAAAACCTGAGGTGCCGGCAGCTATTAGTTGCTTCATCTGTCCAGGGATTAGACCGATGGCGGAGAAATTCAGGTTTTCGAGACCGTTGTTCATTTCAACCCAGTGATCGCCTGAATTGGCGGAGTAGTAGATACCGCCGCCGCCAGTTGCAACAAAGAGATAATTATGGTCCCAAGGGGCAATCACCAAATCCCAAATCTTCAGTTCACGAAGGCCTTGATTAATCTGCTGCCATGTCTCGCCGCCATCCAAACTTTTGAACATTCCACTGCCATGCGTACCCACATAAATACAATCCGGGCAACTTGGATCGATTGCCAGAGCTAGTGCGGCGTCCTCCAACTCAAGCACTATCTCCCAAGTCGCTCCTCCGTCAAGCGTGCGTAGAACAGCAAGTCCCTCAAAAGCATACGCCGTTATTCCCCAAGTTCCGACATAGATGATGTCGGGATTCTGGGGGTTAACAGCTATTTCCCAAATCGCATAGCGATCCAATCCAGTCTGCTGCCAAGATTCTCCAGCGTCATCGCTACGATAAACGCCGCGATATTCAGTTCCTGCCCATATTCGGTTCTGGTGTACCGGATCAAGCAATATGCTAGTGACAATTCCGGCATTCAACCCCTCATTAATGGGTCGCCACGTCGTTCCGGAATCCTCACTCAGAAAAATTCCCTTCCCGTCCGAGGTCGTATAAATCCGAGTCGGGTTGCCTGGTGAGATAACCGTGTCAATCGTCATCTTGTTGGTTATTCCTGAATCTGACAAATGCCAGCTTTTTCCCCCGTCCTTTGTGACATATAACCCCGCCCCCCAAGTGGTTGCGACCATCATGCTCTGATCTGCGGGATTTATCACGAAACCGCTGATGTTAATATTGGCCAATCCCTCATTCCACAGCACCCATGCATCAGATACCGTCTTATGAAACACACCGGCAGCCCATGTGCCTACCAAAAGCCCCGTAGGCAACGGTTCAATCGTACGAACATCAAACGGTAAGAGCGCGTCTTCGCTTTCCCAAGTATTTCCTCGGTCACGGCTAATGAAAAATCCTTCGCGCGAACCCGCGTATACAAGACCTGGATTTTGCGGATCTACCTCAATGACTTGGATGTAACTGTATGGGTATGAATTAGGTATTCCGGAACCCATTGGCTTCCAATTTTCACCTTTATCAAGGCTATGAAAAACGCCGTGTCCGTATGTTCCCGCATACCAAATATCTGTCAGCGGCTGATACGCCAGACAATAAACATTCTTTGAGGTTAGTCCGGTATTGGCCGGCGCCCAACTTGCGCCCCCGTCCTCACTCGTGAACACACCCCCTCCCGTTGTCGCCGCGAGCATAATAACCTTTGGTGCTAGTTTAGAGACTGAATTGGGCTATTGACAAAGGCACAACGCCATTATCGTGAACTGGTAAACCATTCCACTGCACCAAGAGATTAAACAAAGCCATTGTAAAGCCGACTCGCGTTTTGAAGTAACTCCAACGACGATGCATGACTTTCTTAAAATGACACACGAGCGTCAACATTGATAAAATCGTCTCTATCAACATGCGAGAATTCCACTCTCCACGTCGGCATAGACGCAAGTTGGGAGGAAACCAATCTGCTTTGGCAAACCCTTCATCGGCAAACACAACCATCTGGTCATTAACTCCATCAACGAGGTGTTGAAAGGCACTCCCATCATGTACATTGGCCGTGTCGCAGTCCCAGTTCACAATAAGTCCGAGATGGTTGTGCAGCAGGCAAAGCTTTCCACCTACAATCCATCGTTGATTAGAAATGCCTTTGCGTCCGATTTGACGCTTAGAACGTCCTTCTCGACGCGGGTGAATCAATTCAATGCCGTAAGTGTCAATTACACCGATAAGCGAAGGTGCCGCCATGAACACGTCAATAAGATGTCGATGCCCATCAAACAAGCGGGACAATCGAGTGCGATGGGGTAATCTTGGGAATAAGTGTTTGAAATTGTTTGCTATCCAGCGATAGAAGGCTCGATTGCTCACGCCTTTGAGTGCAAAGAGCATGGCAATAGTAACCACTTCGGACGGATAGAGTTTGGCTTGGCTATGCTTACGATTCTTGCCGTGCTGTGAGAGTTTATCATCAACACAACAAAACAATTCTGTGGTAAAATCTTCTATGGTCATGAGTCTAGATTTCCTCCCGTTATTTGATAACTACCGATACTCAAATTAACGGTAGAATTGAGGAAATCGTCTCATGACCATGATACATTTCGCGCCAAAACAAAGCCGAAATGGAATGTTATGCCCATTAACCTCCAAATTTCAAACTAGCACCATTGGTTAATATTTTCATCTTCGGGATGGAACTCGACAGAACGAACTACAGCGGCGTTCTCAAGCCCACTATTCCTCGATTCCCAAGTCAGTCCTCGATCGCGGCTGATTGCAATCCCACTCAAGTATCCTACCAGACATATCAAATCCGGGGATTTGGGATGCCACTCTATGTCGAGTATACTGTCTTGGGTGAATCGATTCGTCTCTGCCCATGTCAGCCCACCGTTACGGCTGACATGCAACCCGTTTGACTGCAAGCCGGCGAACACTGTACCGGGCACTTGCCGGTGAATTGCCAACGCATTAACAGTTAGATTCCGCAAACCAATCTGTTTCCAGTCTGCACAGGCTATTTCCCGCCGGAAGACCCCATCTCCCCGCGTACCGGCGTAAACATGAAGACCGTTTGACACCATTGCCCTGACAACACCGCCATATATCGGGCCAAGCGGTGACCAACGGTCAATGTCCGCATAGACACCGGCCACAAATCCGAACAATATTCCAACAACCAAACCAATTCCCTTTCTCATTTCAATGTCTCCGGTTCTTTTAACTCAAGATTGCATTTTCAAGGTTTGCATGTATTAGCACACGAGTCGCATAGCTGAGATTCAGCCAACTGTTCCTTCGGCGCCATGCGGGGAGCACTAGGGGTAGCAGGACAGAACCCGCTCGGTATTTTGCCACAATTCGCCGGGTTAAGCAAGGAAAAGGATGGTGACTCTAGAGTAATTGCGGCCAAACTGATCCCTTGTATCACGGCTTTTTCGCCTCGAATCCCCGGCAGACATCCTTGCCGACATAAACAGAAATGACGCACATTCTAATGCGATTGATCGTGACAATGGCTTGCTTTTAACTTGACGAAAACACGCTATGTTTGTTATGCTTAATTTGAATATTCTTCAGTGTTGGCAACGCTTTGCAAAGGAAGAAACATTGATGCCAAACTATGTATCGGTCGCTAAAACCTCTGATATTCGTCCGGGACGCGGTAAAGCGTTCACGTTCAAAGGACGCCGAATTGCGGTCTTCAACGATAATGGAGACTTCTGTGCTTTGAGCAATACTTGCGCCCATGCAATGGGATCGCTCGGAAGAGGCAGAGTTAGAAATGGGGTAGTCTCGTGTCCGGTTCACGGTTATGCCTACGACACCAAGACAGGGGCATGTCTTACTGATGCACGACTGAGAGTCGACACGTATGAGGTTACGGTTGAAGACGGTGAAGTCAAAATGAGGCAGTGAAGGGAACCGGCGAGGCCCGCCGCACTGGGTAAATGATGAAACGCAAGATTTTGTTCGTCGTAGTTTTAAGTGGATACTTGTCGGTCGGCGTTTTACCGACTTTTCCCCAACCTACAGATATGACTGTCTGGTGGCTGCTTGCGGACATCATTCCCGATGACCGTTCACATGCGGATTTCGAAGCATTCGCCAACCTATTGGCCACACGTGGAAACGTGCCTTCGAATCGGATAAAGCACATTAAGGCGGAGCAATGCACCAAGTCTGGGATAAACGATACGATTCGGAAAGTTTTATCCCGTATGCAACAAGGAGAGCGGTTCATCTTTTTCTATCGTGGAGGGGTGACCAAACCGCCTCGATCGAACTCGATATACTTGTTAACCCACGGTGCCGAATCAACGAATTTAGCAAATGCCGTGGAAGATCGCCAACTGAACGGTTGGTTCCGTGAAGCTGGCGCTAAAGATGTGACCGTTCTCTTTGATAGTTACACCAATGACCGGAACATCTATGCGTATCTTGCTAACCGTGAACTGCTTGGCGCAGCAGCACTCGTGGCGATCAGGGCGACGAAAAAGAACGGAGATTCCCTGCTCAAAAGCGTGTTGTCGGCACTTAACACTGACGCAAGTGATTTAGACGATAATCGGAAGGTTACTCTTGGAGAACTCCACGAGCATATTGTGTCCAATGCACCCCCGCAAGAAAGCATCGTCGTACCAACCGGCAATGTGGATGCGCCCATTCTCAAACTCTCTCCCATGCTGAAAGTTATTACCGTTCCTGCGGGAGCATCAATATTCCTTAATGGCGAAGACATAGGCGCGACCCCCCAGCGCGTGATTGATAACCTTAAGAGAGGAGACTACGAAATTCAGGTTAAGATGCCAGGCTATTTTGTGCCGCCGATGCGCTCTACTGAGGTTGGCATGAGCCAAGGTGAAGCTGTTGAAGTCTCGTGGGCGTTAAAACCGATTACGGTGTATGGAAAAATTCATCTTCCCGATGGTAAGGTCCTGGAACAGATAACCGTGTGGATTGAGGATACGAATCACAAACAGACAATTGGTTTGGACGGAAATTATCGCTTTGAGGATTGGGACATTGATGATTTACTTTCGATTGGAAAAACTTATACGCTAAAGGCGGAGGCAGCAGAGATTTTCCAAGCTGAAACCAATTTTACCTTTGAGGGACATGATTCAATTGAATGCGACCTGACGCTTGCTGAAAAAACGTGGTTCGAGGTCGCTGAAGAACGATTTAATAAAAAGGATAATGAAGGCGCGATTGCCGCGTTTCAATACGGAATTGAACTTACGACTGAGATTCCGCCGCTATCTCCAGAGCTGACCGTGCTTCTTTTCAAGTCGTTCTCAGCCGCCGTCGACAGTATGGATATAGAAAATATCGCCTACATCGTGGCTACGGCGCAATTGTCAGATAGGTTTGGAGACAAAGAATCCTCCAAAATCTACTGGAACCGAGTAAAGTTGCAAGCAAATAAAGGGACGGTGGAATACGACCTAGCGTCGAAACGATTGCGAGAGTTAAATTTGACCCATTATATCATCAACGGGGCAATCATTGTTCTTCTGGTTATTGTGTTAATCTCCGGTGGATACACCGCGAGGAAATATCTTGGGAGAAAAAAGCGGGGAGTGACCCATAGCACATAACAGAGACTTGCGTACAGCCATGTTTCTCAATCTCTCTTGTGCTTTAAGGGTGAAAACGCATGTTCTTCTTCAAGTTCTTGAGACGAAAACAGTACCAACAATTGCTTGACACATCAAGACACCTTCGCCAACAGTGCAGGCAATTCGAGATGAACGCCAAGCTCTTGGAGAAAGAGAAAGAGGACCTAAATGAGGAGTACCTGGGAGAACGGGCGGATCTTGATGCTCGACTGAAAAAACTGCGGCATCAAGCACAAGATTACGAATCTCTTCAAGCAAGATTTCAGAAGTTTAAAGACGATGTAGAAACCCAAATTGAAGAGGGAATAGATAAAGAGATTCAGAAGTTGGGACTTAGTCCTACTCAAGTCGGAACGCTTTGGGCAGATAGAAATGATCTTATTGAGTTGTACATCAAAAAACTCTACTCGATCGCAAAAAAGTTCGCCATGTCGAACAAAGAGATGAGAAAGAACCGCGGTTTGTTTCTGTTGCTCGTTGATCAGCGTAAAATGGTGAGTGACAATTTTTCGGAATTCCACGACGGTCAGACAGAATACCTCGCTCAAGAAAAATACACGGAGATCGACGGAGCACCCCATATCTTCTCTTCCAACATTGATGAAGTTCTCGATTATATGGGTGAGAAAGTCGAGATAGAGGATAAGGGCGGGGAGGTTACCGGCTATGAAGAACGAGATGGCGCCTTGCTATTCAACTTACAGGGATGTGCTTTCCGTTCATGTACTATGATTGAAGGAGTTCGAACACATCGAGTATACGAAAGAGTGGAGGCATTGCAAAAGGGAAGTGCTAAATGCAATGCCGGCATCTATGCGTCATCATTGGACGAAGTACTGGCGGCAATACTTGTCAGCGAGGAAAACAGTGAGGTAGTTTTATTTCGAGATGGATGTTTTGTCAAGAGTTTCAATCCTTTTACTGATACAGAGACGTTAAGGAATCAGCAACTCACTCAAGCTCAACCGCACAAGGAAATCGGTTCAGCAGAGGTTGGGGCATTACCAGAGGTCAGTGTTGCTGACGACGTTGAAGTAGAAAACGAGGATTCGCATGTTTCTGCGCCTCCATCAGGTTAAATAGAAAAACATCGCAGATTCACTTGTAAATTAAGCGTAACCTTGGAAAGGAAAAAAGGAAGGGCTGTGAGTCATCCCTCCATTTCCCATCCTTCCTCATTATAACCTCTCTCTAGACTCTAGATGCTACACGTCCTGGCGCAAATGGACAACTTTGTTAATCGCGTCAATGTATGCTTTTGCACTAGCTTCAATGATGTCCGTACTTGCACCGTAACCGACAATTGAATGTTGATTGTCCTGTACCCTGATTGTAACCTCTCCTATAGCATCCTTACCCTCCGTCACCGACCTAATGCTGTAATCTGCAAGAACAAGTGGAATTTTAGCGACGCGATCAATCGCTTTATAGGCTGCGTCGACGGGCCCGTCGCCCGTTGATGCTTCCTCAATCAAGCTTTCCTCCGTCAGTATCCCCACGGTAGTTGTGGGCGAGATTTTCGTTCCGCACACGACTTGGATATATTCAAGTTGGAAGGTCTCGGGAACTGAGCGAACCTCGTCGCGCATGATGGCATCAAGATCGGCGTCGTGCACCGCCTTTTTCTTGTCTGCGATTTCAAGAAAGCGTTCATAGATTTTGTCGAGTTTTTCTTGTGTCGGGCTGTAACCAAGGACATTCAAGCGGTGTCTCAGCGCGTTCCGACCGGAGCGTGGGCTGAGGATGATCTGACTCTCTTGCCATCCGACATCTTCGGGATCTATTATCTCAAAAGTGTCCCGCTGCTTTATCACGCCATCTTGATGAATGCCCGAGCTATGTGCGAAGGCGTTCGCACCGACGATGGCTTTGTTTGGTTGAACGGGAATCCCCATAGTTCGGCTGACTCGGCGGCTTATCGGTACAATCTCCTTGGGATCGATGCTGGTGTGGTACCCATCGAAATAATCGCTGCGTGTTCGAATGGCCATCACGATCTCTTCCAACGAAGTATTTCCTGCCCGCTCCCCAAGTCCGTTTACGGTGCATTCGACCTGACGTGCTCCGTTCTTGATTGCTTCCAAACTGTTTGCGACAGCAAGCCCAAGATCGTTGTGGCAGTGGACGCTAACGACTGTGTCACCGATATTCCCTACACTGTCGAATATCTCTGCAATCAACTTCCCGAAGTCGGACGGCATGGCGTACCCCACAGTATCGGGAATATTGATAATGGTTGCCCCGGCGTCAATTGCTTCCTCAATCACTTTGAATAGATAACATGGTTCCGTCCGTGCTGCGTCCATCGGTGAAAATTCAACAGTTTCACACAGGCTCCTTGCATATGTCACGGCATCAACTGTTCGCTTTAGTATTGTCTCACGATCAGAGCGAGTAATTCCTGCGACGTGAATATCCGACGTGCCGACGAAGGTATGGATTCGGGGTTTCTTGGCGTCCTTTATCGCCCCCCATGCCGCAGTAATATCCTTCTCAACGATTCGTGAAAGCGCGCATATTTCTGGACCGTCGACTTCGTTAGCGATGCGTTCTACTGCATCAAAGTCGCCGGGAGAGGATACGGGGAAGCCCGCTTCAATTATATCAACATTCATCTTTGCCAGATGATGGGCAATCTCTAACTTCTCTTCGAGATTTAACGCGGCGCCCGGAGTCTGCTCGGCATCACGGAGGGTTGTATCAAAAATGTACACTTGCTCAGACATTGTGTCTTTCTCCTTTTCGGTAGTTATCTCAATTTCGGTCCGTTGTTTCAAGGACGTGAGATTGTGTTCAGCGTCGCGCAAATCCGATTCTTCGGTCGACTTCAACCCCATCTACATCACCTCCTTCGCGGATTCAAATCCGCCTTGACTAGGTATCAAACTCCATTCTTTTTTAGACCTCCCGTCCTATCGCGCCGGCGATTGATTTGAGGTCTAGCATGAGTTGTTCGAATTGACCCGGAAAGAGCGATTGGACGCCATCGCCGGTCATGGAGTTGTCCGGGTCATGATGGACTTCAAGAAGTAGCCCATCCGCGCCGGCGGCAATGGCCGCTTTCGACATTGGTGGAACAAGACTTCGGATACCTGTTCCGTGACTTGGGTCTACTACGATTGGTAGATGGCTCAGTTCCTTAACTACAGGTACGGCGTTCAGATCAAGTGTGTTCCGCGTATGCGTCTCAAAAGTACGAATTCCGCGTTCGCACAGAATCACGTTTGGGTTACCTTCGGCAAGAATATATTCTGCTGCGAGCAACCATTCCTCAATCGTCGCCGCCAATCCGCGCTTCAGAACGACCGGCTTGCCCGATCTACCGACCTCGCGCAGAAGGTAGAAGTTCTGCATATTTCGTGTTCCAAGTTGAAAGATATCCGTGTACCTTCCAACGAGCTCAACGTCATGTGGGGTCATGACTTCAGTGATAATTCCGAGCCCTGTAACCCGCCTTGCCTCCGCTAGCATCCTGAGAGCAGGCTCCCCGTGACCTTGAAAATTGTAGGGCCCCGTGCGTGGTTTGAATGCGCCGCCTCGAATGAAGGTCGCACCCGATTTCGCAATTTCTTTTGCAATTGTGATAATCTGCTCGGTATTCTCAACTGCGCACGGTCCTGCCATCACGACGAGCTTTTTGCCACCAATTTTCGTTCCATTGGCTTCGACAGTCGTAGGTTCCCCACGAAACTGACGACTCGCCAACTTGAACGGCGCGCTTATCGGCATGGTGCGTTCGACTCCCGACATTGATTCAATTGGCATGTCACCAAGTTTTGTTTTATCACCAATGACTCCGATAACGGTTCGTTCTTCACCAAGAGATGGCTGCGCTATTACTCCTGCCGTCTCGATTCGTTTGATAACATGATCGATTTGCTCTTGGGATGCTCCAGGCTCCATAATTATTACCATAGTTTCTATCTCCTCAACGGTTTTCAATTTCACTTCCATATACAAAAAAAGCCCACCATCGACTGTCGTGTCAATGATGGGCTTTGCTAACCAAGTTAGTGTGGATTATTCTATAAAGCCGTTACAATCGCCACCAGCCCACCATCGGTGCGCAAATACAACAAAAATGCATAGAGCACCCACGCGTAGAAACTGCGGCAATATACATCACTGGAGTCGTGGGACAGATTTGCTGGGCTGGTATGTAGATGCGAAAAGCACATAAGTCTCAATTGTCAATTACAGGTTTACTCGTAGCCAATTATAGTTTAACAGATGTTTCTATAAATGTCAAGTTTTTTGCCCAATTGCTACGCGGTGAAACTGTTTTTTTCCGTGACGAAGTAACAATGTACCTTCATCAAGATGTTCTTCTGTTACAATGGCGTCTACCTGCTTCACCTGCTCTCCATTCAGGTACGCGCCTCCCTGCTGGATAAGGCGACGCGCGGCACTCTTGGAACTACTCAAGCCAACTTCGCAGAACAGATCTACGATGAGGACTCCGCCTGAGAGCCTATCAACATCAAGAGTTGTCGTTGGAATCGCCGACATATCAACGCCCCCATCTCCAAAAGCGGTGCGTGAAGCATTGCGTGCGTTCTCGGCTTCAGTTTCCCCGTGAGCGAGTTTGGTAACCTCATAGGCGAGTACCTCTTTTGCCTCTCGAACTGATTCACTCTTTAGTTTCCCTAATCGTACGACCTCATCCATAGGCAAAAGGGTAAAACACGCCAGAAACCGCTGTACATCACGGTCATTGATGTTAACCCAGTATTGGTAAAATTCGTAAGGAGATGTGCGGTTAGCATCAAGCCAGACCGCGCCTCCCGCCGTTTTACCCATTTTTTCCCCACTCGCCGTGGTAAAAAGTGGGAACGTCACCGCATGTACAGTCTTCCCTTCAACACGGCGAACCAGGTCGACGCCCGCCAAGATGTTTCCCCACTGATCGTCACCACCAAGCTGGAGTACGCAGTTATGCTGTCGAAATAGGTGAAGGAAGTCGTAGGCTTGAAGGAGTTGGTAGTTGAATTCGATAAATGATAGCCCCTCTTCTCGTTCGAGGCGCTGTCGGTACGCTTCAGCTCTAATCATCTCATTGACGCGGAAGTGTCGTCCAATGTCACGCAAAAATTCAATGTAGCTAATTGGAAGTAACCATTCCGCGTTGTTCAGGAATGTGCCGCTTGCATCGCTAAAATTGAGATAACGCTTGAGTTGAGATAGGATTTTCATCCCGTTGGATTCAATCGTTTCGCGCGTAATCATCTGGCGCATCGTAGTCTTACCGCTCGGATCCCCAATCATCGTGGTTCCGCCGCCGATGATAGCAATCGGGGTATGTCCCGCTCGTTGAAGATGCACCATCGCCATTATGGGAACAAGACTCCCCACGTGGAAACTGTCCGCAGTCGAATCAAACCCAACGTAGTAGGTAATCTTCTCTTCCAACAACAGCCGTGTGATTTCATCTGCGTTGGTACACTGTTTTATGAATCCTCGTTCTTTCAGGGTTTCAAAGACGTTCTCCACTAGACAACACCTCGCTGTCACTATGTATACGAATTGAACCGCCAACAAAAAAGCCCATCATCGACTACGTTTTTCGATGATGGGCAATTATTGAATGCTTGTAAGGAACCCTTAAGATACCTTATAAGTTGACACCAGCCCACCACTGCAACACCAGTAGAATTTATACAAATATCTCACGGCATTAATTCGCACATGACGGTTAAGGATTCCGACTGTGCCAGTGATGGGGTACGAATCATTATTTCTCATAATCAAACCGAGTCTGTATGAATTGCTGCTTAATCATAACTGATGGTTCTTTGAGATGTCAAGCGATTCGTGCTTCAATTCTACGCACTTTTTGATTTCATTTGCCCTGCTTGCACGCCTCAATTCGGAAGATCAACGAGAAAACAGCATTTGCCGAGGGATTAGCCGGTACGTCGCATGCCTGAGCATTCAAGAAAGGGATTCCGGAGACTACACTGCACAAATCAGTTTGACATAATCTAGAGTAAATCATACTATAATTCATTATTCAATGAAGATTTAGAATCGCCGCCATCAGACAAGGAGACAACAATGGAGTCTAAACCACGTCGCTACGGGTATGCAACGAAAGCTATTCACGCTGGCGAGGAGTCTCTTCCCAAGACAGGCCCACTAATTCCCCCAATCTACCAGAACAGCACATTCCGATTCGCAACAGCTGATGAATGTGTAATCGGGTTTTCCGATGAAGGCTCAGATTCTGTTTATACCCGCTGGGGCAATCCCACCCAATCGGTGCTAGAGGCCAAAATTGCCGCGCTCGAGGGAAGTGAGGACGCATTGGCAACAGCGTCGGGAATGGCAGCTATAAGCACGGCATTGCTGACGCTGCTGGAGCATGGCGATCACATTGTTGCGATGGACTCGCTCTATTCGGCCTCACACAATCTCCTCAATGAGGATTTGCCTCTGATGGGGATTGAAACAACCTTTGTAGACGGAACGGATACAAACGAATTTGAGCAGGCGATACGACCCAACACAAAGGCAGTTTATATAGAGAGTCCGGCGAATCCGACGCTTAAGCTCGTTGACATACGTGCTTGCGCGGAAATCGCGCAGAGCCATGGTATCACGACAATTATAGACAGTACGTTTGCCTCACCATGTGGCCAACAGCCAATAGCCCTCGGAATTGACATCGTCATTCATAGTATGACTAAATATCTTAGTGGAAACGGTACAGTGATCGCGGGTGTCATTGCGGCTTCGGAAAAATTCATCGAACGCGCGAAGACACGGGTGTTACGAAATTTCGGTGGGGTAATCAGTCCATTCAACGCTTGGCTAACACTTCATGGCATTGCAACGCTTCCGCTGCGTTTTGCGCGACACTGTGAAAATGCCAATCAGGTCGCTACCTTCTTAGAGAGTCATCCCGCAATCGATTGGGTAATCTACCCGGGGCTGCCTAGCCATCCGCAGCATCAGCTTGCCAAACGGCAGATGCAATCATTCGGAGGGATGGTTGCCTTCGAACTCAAAGATGGGGTAGAAGCCGGCAGACAACTCGTGAACAGCATTCGGCTATGCTCGCTGGCGGTGAGTCTAGGCGATGTACGCACTCTAATTTGTCACCCCGCTTCAACCACACATTTGCATATAGGCGTAGAAGTACGGAGACGCTCGGGTATCACTGACGGATTGGTGCGCCTGTCCCTTGGTTTGGAGAATGCGGAGGATATTATCTCAGACCTCGATCAGGCATTGTCCATTACGGCGGAAAGATGTAGCCGGTAATTCAATACACCACGATCACTATATCAAAACTCATTAGTTTGGAGATTCTGAATGTAGTTTTCGTTGATATTGTTCGATGGGTGGGATGGATTTTGGTGAGGTTCGGCAAAGTCTTTGACTAAGCGTTGATATTCCTCAATGGCGAGATTAATCTCATCACGTTTTTCGTATATGTTTCCAATCCAATACTGAGCTTGCCTTCGCGTATCGTAATCGAAAGAGGTATTATTGGCAACCCTCCTATAGGCTTCAATCGCTCCGGCCGCGTCACCCTTGGTATAGTGGAGTTGAGCAACAAAAAATTGCGAATTAGACGCGTTCTCGTTGTCAGGATATTTGTTAATTGCCGCTTCAAGCTGGTCGATCGCTTCATCGTATTGCTCCATCTTTTGGTACGCCCAACCGATATAAAAATAAGAGTCTTGAGCTACCTTTGAATCTGAATCATCTTGGATGACACGATTATAGCTTGCAATCGCCTCATCGAATCTCGCTTCGGCAAAGTAAGTTTGTCCGATACCAAATTGGGCGAGTGGAGTTAATTCTTCATGTCCTGAATTGACCACCTTTTCAAATTCAATTCGGGCATCTCGGTACTTCCGCTGCTCGGTGTAAACCACGCCGGTGTAGTACGTGACACTGTGAATGAGTTCATTATCCCTAAAGTCCTCCGCCAATTCATCAAACGCTTGAAGAGTACGATTTAGCAGACCTTTTCCATAATAACACATCGCCCGCCTGAACCGTGCTTCATCCACAAGTTTGCTGCCGGGATAATCCTGAACCAACTGATCGAAGAGAACCAAGGCCCGATCATAAAATGCGTTAGCAGACTCCAACACTTCCGTTTCCTTTACCTCCTCGCCGATTCTATAATTCGCAACGGCGATTATAAGTAGAGCATCATCCATCCATTCGCTGTCGGGATAATTGTTCATTAGACGACGAAATAGCGCAAACTGTTCTTCATCTGTCCTTGCAATGCGTGTAGCAAGTTCATAGATTGCATCATCAGCCCAGAGGCTATCGGGATAATTTTCGAACACTCGGCGATATAATGCGCGTACTTTTCTGATGCGATCCTTGTCATCATCTTCGAGGGTGACGGGCGGGGTATCCTCTGTTCGTGCTTTCTGCCACGCTTTGTCGGCTTTTTCGTAATATCGATTGTAATTCGCGTTTGAATCTGACGATTTGCCAATCCCGTAACCGATCATGAAACCGGCTACCAGCACCACAATCACAATAATCTCCGTGATGATAAACTTCTTCATGTTTTACTCCTACTTTCATTAAGATTGGATATGCTTTAACGGAAATCGGAAGCCACGTTTATAAGCGCACTTCATCATCATTTTAGATCCGTCTGAACTTCGAATATGACTAACCGTTTGACGAGTTCTGTCACTTCTAAACGGAGACAAAACTGATTACACCGCTAATTCCATATTGTTAATCACACAAACCAAGAGGATTTTAGTTCCCAGAATCGAGTCACATTCTACTTGTATCCGCACGTGAAAAAACGATTGCGTGAGAAATTTCTCTGGATCGAAACATAATCGTGTGCTAAAATTCCGCTTGGCTTTCGGTGTATGGTTCATAGCAGAAACCGGAATAATAAAGACATCGCTCTCTAGCTTTCATCTCATTTAATGTCAAGATACAAAATAATCGCACTAGACATTGATGGTACACTTCTAAACTCGTGCGGACGAGTTACCGAGAGAACCATTAAAACAGTTCACCGTGCTGCTGAAGAGGGTGCAGTCATTCTGGCTGTAACAGGACGACGATTCTTCACGGCTAAACAGCGAGTGCTGCAACTTGAACTTCCAAACATACTGCTTGCAGTGCATAACGGCGCAATTCTCAAGCAACTTAGCGGTGAGTTGCTGTATCATCGATTGCTTCCTCGCGAGACGGCTCAACAGGTGGTTGTAGTTGCTAAAGAAATGGGGTTATGTCCGGTAGTTTTTGCCGGAATCGATGACGAGGCAGCCGTTCTGGTCGAAGATTACGAGGACAAGTTAGACTCGTGGGAAAAGGGTTACCTCCAAGAAAACCGGCGATTTCTACGGGAAGTCGACAATCTTTCGACGGATCTGCCGGACGATGTCATCGAAGTCATCTGTGTCGTCCCTACGGTCGACCTGCATCAACTTGCCGAGGCGTTTGAAGAGCGACTAAATAGCCAAGTTAAGTCGATTGTTGTTACCACCACGGATTGGCAGCGCGCTTTCATCGGACTTACCAGCCCGGATGTGAGCAAACGCGAACCTCTTCGCTTTCTCGCCGAGAGAGGAAACATAGACGATACGGAGATTATTGCCATCGGAGACAATTATAACGACCTAGAGATGTTAGAATTCGCCGGTGCAGGGGTTGTGATGGAGAACGCCGTCCCCGCACTCAAGCAGATGGGATTCCATGTGACCGCATCAAACGACGAAGACGGCGTCGCCAAAGCCCTAGAAAAATTTGTACTTGAACGTTAATTTCTCAACAGAATTGGTTGAAACAGAAAGCCATCGTAATTGCACGGCTAGAATTGTGTTTTCTCAAGCGTTTATCAGTGCGCAGATCAAAGTTCAAAGTGCTCGGACCAGTGATTCGCCGTCGACGGAAAAAAAGCCGAAATCGGATTCGGGAGAGAAATGCCTGAAAGAACTGAACAGAAATCTAATTTTGGACAATACAGGAACACTGCGACTGGTTGGCTGTTGCACTCATTCGCGGGATGTGCATTTGGCTTAACAGTTTGCACAATTATCGGCGTATTCTCCATGACCGGAACACGGTCTGCAGTGGGCAATGAAGAAAGAATAGACTACGTAGTCGCTGTCGCCAATGGCCAAGCTATCACGTGGACTGAACTCCGGAGCGCGTTGGTTGTCCGTGCTTTCGTTGACCCCTTGGTTTCATTATTACCACCACTGCTCGACGAACTCAAGAATCCGTCAGCCGAAGCCCAGCGAGCCATTTTAGACATTCTCATTGACCGAACGCTCATGTTACAGGAAGCAGAACGTTGGGGAATTCTCTTGGCAAGTTGGGATGGCGAAGTTGCTGCCGACATGGATAGGCTCATCGAGTCTTACCCGTCCGAATTAGCCTTCTCTGATACATTGAAGCTAAGCGGACTAGAATATGCCGAGTTGGAAGAATGGATGAGAGCAGGACTGATAATTGACGATCTGATCTTCCGCAAATTCGTCAACAGGATAGATGAGGAAAAGATTGATCAAGAATCATTACAACATTTTGAACTACACGAATCTGACTATTCTGAGGCTGCACGGGTCAGATTCGAATTTGTGCTCGTTCCCTTGAGGTTAGAAGTCTCTCTTCATGAGGAGACTCAAGCCTTACGTGCTGCCGAAGCGATTTATTCACATTTAAGAAACGGTACGCCTATCGAGGAGATTCAACAATTTGAGCAAGATGCCGCGCACATCAAGCTCGATACGGGGACAGATACATTATATATAACTTCCAAACTGGGAAGGGAAATTGCGGAATTGAAAACGAATAGGTGGAATTCCCCTATCCACACACCTAGCGGCTTCCTTATCGTAAATTCGCGCGGTGTAGAGAAACGCCGCCACCAAGCCTACACCGAAGTTAAGGACGAAATTAAGAGGATGCTGATTGAAAAACAGGTTGGCGAACAAATGGAGAAATGGCTGGCAGAGCAGAAAAGAATCGCGAATTGGCGTATATTGGATTCATCGTTAGCCCAGACAAATAAGCAGTATAGTCCACGCAATCAGCCTTGATACTGCGTCTGATGTCATGCACGGAATTGAAAAGTTATTCAATCAGTCCAAGCCAATTATCGGCGTCGTTCATTTGCTTCCTTTAATCGGCAGCCCCAAATCGACAGTTGGACTCACAGACATTCGTTCTAGGGCGCTGTCCGATGCAGGAACTCTTATAAATAATGGCATTGACGGAATTATCATCGAAAACTATGGTGATGCCCCCTTTTTCCCTGATCAAGTTGAAGCTCACACCGTAGCATCAATGACAATCATTGCGCACGAGATTCGCGATCGCTACCCGAATACACCGATAGGAATTAACGTGCTTCGGAATGATGCAAAGTCGGCAATGGCTATCGCTACGGTTACTCAATCAAGTTTTATCCGCATCAATGTCCATACCGGAGGGATGCTTACAGATCAGGGGATTCTAGAAGGAAAAGCACACGAGACACTTCGTTATCGCACAACGCTCAATAGCGACGTGAAAATATTTGCTGACATTGCGGTAAAACACGCTGTCCCGATTGCAGACATCGATTTGGGAACCAGTGCGGAAGACACACATCACCGCGGACTCGCTGACGCGCTAATTGTGACCGGCTTGGGAACAGGTAAACAAACTTGCTACAACCATTTACGGCGGGTAAAAAAGGCTGTTCCTCAAGCATACGTCTTTGCAGGAAGCGGCGTTGCAGCGGACACGATTGTCGCTCTATTACAATGTGCCGATGGCGTCATTGTTGGAACATGGCTGAAACGCGAAGGAATAACTACAAATGAGGTGGATGGGAAACGCGTGCGAAATCTCATTAAGGCTCGAGATAACAATTGACTTTTCACGGCATTGTGCTGACAAATATGTAGCATGGTTATGTCCGTAATGCAGCATAAAATGCCTACCTTGAAAAGGTAATTCGCGCCCTGTGTACGTAAAGATTCAATGACCTGCCATTTAAAGTAAGTAAGGAGTCGGAATCAAGTATTTTCTTTGCATGAAAATGCGTCGGCTTTCCCGAAAACTGTAAACTAATGAGACGAAATGTCGTTTGGAATTCCGAGTAATCCTAATGTTGGATTGGTTTCTTTATGGACACGATGGTTGAAGATGAAATGTTGGTGGCACAATTCCAAGCTGGCCGTCATCACGCATTTGATGAATTAATGAAGCGGTACAAGCACAGGATTAATGCTTACTTACTGAGGTCCGTTAGAAGCTACGAGGACGCCGAAGAATTAACAATTGAAGTCTTTTTCAAGGCTTATCGTGCACTTGATGCCTGGCAGCCGCAAGCTCGATTTTCAACATGGCTCTATAGAATCGCTCACAATCTGTCAATCGACCACCATCGCGCAAAATCACGAAGGCTGACTTATTCTTTGGATGACGAAGAGTTGGCAATTGAAGAACCTGTAGCCTCCGATTTGGGAAGTGATCCGGCATGGCAGTTGGAAGAAAAGGATCGAAATAGCGTTATTCGCGCCGCAGTCGATCAACTTTCGCCAAATCAAAAAGCGGTCTTTACGTTGAATCGATATGAAGGCTTGCAAATCAACGAAATTACCGAGGTTCTTGGTATGGCGGAAGGCACTGTAAAAGTTCACCTGCATCGAGCAATGAAGAAATTGAAAGTTCTGCTTCAACCCCTCTGGGAAGCCAATGAAATCTGAAACTCGGTATCCGTTAATGTCAACCTGCAAGCAATTTGAAGCACTTCATATTGACTATGTGTGCAATCTTCTTGAGGACTCACAGATTTCGGAACTCGACGCGCATCTGCCGGAATGCGCGAATTGTAGAAAAGAAATCGGAGCGTTGAAAGAAGTATTGAAACTTACGGACAAGGCAGAGGTTGAAATCTCATCAACGGCGTCGGAGTTTAAAGATGTCGAGATGGAAGTCTACAGACGTCTAGCGGCAGAAAATGAACAAGCAAGCGGCGGTTCCCGGTTCCTACGCGTGCGCCAATTGCTTTCCTCCACATTCTTGCTGCAATCGGAACGCTTTCCCTTGGATGGTTTTCGTGCCACTGACGTACGCCAACTATGGCGTGGAATGTTAACCGGTTGTGCCTTGGGAGTGCTGCTGTTGTTTTCCACAGTCTCGTTCGATGGCGATCAATCAACGAAATTGCCAGTGGTCCAAATCGACGATTCGCTTTCACACGAGCAACTGGAGCAGTATCGCTCTCAGGACATACGTCGGAGTCTGCAGGATGTATTTGTCAGTATGCACCTGAGAAACGATGAATGGGAGACAGCTGGCAGAAAGCGCATGTTGAATGAACAGGTTCAGGGAACACCTTACGAGAATATTACAATTAGCATTATCAGATGACTTCGGTAGCGTTTGAATTAGATTTGCCACATGAATAGACTCATAAACCACCAAGAGAGTAAGGGTTTGAATGGAAAAGGGATTTGTAACGACGAATCTCTCGCTGGATTGGGCTGGCATCTATGGATGAATTCAAGACTACGCGTGCAACTATTGCTAGTAAGTGTTTTATTGTTTCACTATGTTTTCTTTTCGATTGCGGAATCACAAACCGTTAATGTATCCACCTTGATTGATACGGGCAAATACAAACAAGCAACACAAACGTTGCGCGAACTGGCAAATTCAACGAAGGATGCCGACCAACTCAGTTCGATTTATCATCAGTTAGGCGAAATCCATTACAACTACTCCCGTGATTATCTGGAGGCATTAAACGCTTACAACCGTGTCATACAACTAAAGGCAAAGACTCCAGAGGCGGTAGACCTGTTTCTTGCCTACATTAAGAAGGGTGATGTCTACTGCAGAATGGGGCAATGTGATGATGCAATCCGTACCTACCAGACGCTCGTAAATCAATTTTCGCCTACCCATTTTGCGCACAAAACTGGCTTACAAAAGATACGCAATATTCAGACTGCGCTTGAAACGTTGGAGACACAGCACAAAGTTATCCGTTCATATTCCGGCACACCGTCGGCAGTTGAAGCTTTGTTCCAAATCGCAGAAGTATATCGCAGTCACCACCAACTAAATCAGCCCGAACAAGCGATTGCGCAATACGAAATAATTGTGAAGGAATACCCGGATGCCAAAAATGCTCCCGAAGCGCAGTGGCGTGTCGGAAATTTGTGGCATGTGGTTCTGAATGAACCCGAGTTTGCCATCTCAGCCTATCGAAAAGTTCCCACAAACTATCCAACAAGCAGTTTTGCTGCGGATGCACTTTTCCAAATTGCGCGCATCAATGAAAAACAAGGGCACTATCAAGAAGCCGCATCTATTCTAGAATCGCTTATTGAGAAATACCCTGACTTCTGGAATACTCCCGCTGCATTATTTTGGTTGGGCGTTTGTTACGAAAAATCCAACGACTACCGTAGGGCGCTCCAATCCTACCGGACCTTTTTGCACGTTTACCTTCCAACCCTTGAACCTGCTTACTTCGGGCAAATCGGCAGACATAATCAAAGTCACGATCAAATTGAGACCGCATTACGAAAACAAATTGATTTCCTCGAGGTTGAATTGCCTCGGGTTGAATGGGACAGAATTAACGAACTAATTCGCATGTCACACTACGTGAAAGCACTACACTTGGCACAGCAACTGATTGTAGATGTGCCGCAGAGCGAGTACGCAAAGAAAGCGCAAGACCAACTTAGTTCGATAACGTCACATGCCTCCATTCAGAAACTGAAAGATCGAATGACCGAATTTCCAGAATTGCCAACGACGGCTCATGGTAAATTTCGGATAGGCACCATCTATGAACGCGGATTGCAAGAATATCATCAAGCAATTGCAGTTTACCGCCAACTAATTGATGATTATCCGGATTCCCCTTGGGCTGCGGAAGCAATGTACCGTATTGGGTTGATCTATCTTGAACGCCTTGATGATACGGAAATGGCAATCCAAATTCATCAAGGGTTGATTGAGAAATACCCTTCATCATCGCATACAATGATGGCTAATTTTCAATTGGGTGAGATTTATCGCACAATGCAGCGGTATGATGAAGCGTTGCAGGCATATCGGACAACGATTACCTACCCTGAGCGCGGTTCGTACCTCGCCGAAGGCTACAAGGACAGTTTTGCGGATCGAGCACGGTTCCGGATCGGAAGGATTCATTACGAAGATGGTCGCTACAATGACGCTACACTGGCGTTTGAAGAGTTTATCAACAGCCGGTCTCAATCACCACGCCTAGCCGCAGCTTTTGTTTACCTTGCCCTAACAAACCAAGAACGAGGAAATCAATCGCGTGCTTCACAAGCATACAAGAGAGCCATCAACCTGATCGACAACAGCCGGATTCAATCTGAAATGGTGATTAACGAAGCATCAAGTCTAGGATTCCAAGGCACGGACCGGGCCGATGTTCTCCGACGACTAAACGAGCTCCGTAAACGCGTCGAGTCTAAATAAAATATACACCCCTCTGGCAAAGAGACATCGGATTGAAACCATGGGACATGCTCAATCCATCTCTACCTTCAGTTGTAAGATATCCTCACCGGCATATATGTTGACTTTAGGATTTCTACATGATATAATTGCGTAAATGTTAGCACTCGGTACTTGAGAGTGCTAACAGCTAATGTCTATCCATCATCTCTATATTTAATATGCACCGATAAAGCGATTCAAACACAGAAAACGAGGAGAACTTGAATGGCAGCAAAGAAGTTGATATTTGATCAGGAGGCGCGAGCAGCGCTCAAGCGAGGTGCCGATACACTGGCTGACGCCGTAAAAGTGACTCTAGGGCCGCGCGGCAGAAATGTCGTAATTCAAAAGTCGTTCGGATCCCCTGTTATTACTAGCGACGGAGTAACTGTCGCTAAAGAGATTGAACTTCCGGATGAATATGAAAACATGGGGGCTCAACTCTTACAATTAGTAGCGACAAAGACAAATGACGTCGCCGGCGATGGAACTACCACTGCGACACTGCTTGGACAAGGGATCGTTCGTGAAGGGCTCAAAAACGTGACAGCTGGCGCAGATCCGATGCAAATAAAAATTGGCGTCGATAAAGCTGTTGATGTGGTCGTCGATGCTATCGGCGAACAGAGTCGAGCCGTTAACACTCATGACGAAATTGCACAAGTTGCAGCAATTGCCGCCAACGATCGAGCTCACAACAGTGAGATTGGTACTTTGATCGCAGACGCGATGGATAAGGTCGGGAAAGATGGCGTCATTACTGTTGAGGAAGGGAAAAGCGCTGACACGAATGTCGATACCGTCGAAGGGATGCAATTCGATCGCGGATATCTTTCTCCCAACTTTACAACCGACCCCGAATCGTCGGCCGTAGAATTTGAAAATCCGCTGATTTTAATCAACACGGGAAAAATTAGCGCGATAGCCGAACTTGTACCGATTTTAGAAAAGGTGTCTCAGCTAAGTCGACCGTTTTTGATCATTGCTGAAGATGTTGAAGGGGAGGCGCTGTCGACGCTTGTAGTGAATAAATTGCGTGGTGCTCTCCAAGTCGCCGCCGTAAAAGCTCCCGGTTTCGGAGATCGCCGTAAGGAGATGCTTGAAGACATCGGCATTTTAACCGGAGGTCAAGTCATTTCAGAAGATCGTGGTATCCGACTCGAAAACGTTGTCGTCGGAATGTTAGGTAGCGCGAGAAGAGTTGTTGTGGATAAAGAAAATACCACAATAGTTGACGGGGCTGGTTCAACTGAGGATGTTGAGAATCGTATTGCTCAAATTCGCCTCCAAATAGAGGGAACGACCTCAGATTATGATCGCGAGAAATTGGAAGAACGACTCGCCAAACTCGCAGGAGGAGTCGCTGTAATAAATGTCGGAGCTGCAACCGAAGTCGAAATGAAGGAACGGAAGGCACGGTTTGAAGATGCTCTGTCTGCGACCCGCGCGGCAATTGAGGAAGGCATCGTGCCAGGGGGCGGTGTCGCACTGTTGAGGGCCGGCGCCACATTGGACAATTTCCATCTTGACGGAGATCAGGAAGTCGGTGTGAATATCGTTCGTCAGATTCTATCGACCCCTAGCCGATTAATTGCCGAAAACGCCGGATTGGAAGGCTCCGTGGTCGTAGCTAAGATCCAAGACGGAGGAGGAGCTTACGGACTAAATGCGGGAACCGGAGAGTACGAAGATCTTCTTCAAGTAGGGATTGTGGACCCGACAAAGGTCGTTCGATCCGCACTGCAAAACGCATCAAGTGTTGCTGGCTTGCTGTTGACGACAGAAACTCTCGTGACGGAAGTTGAGGAGAAGCCACAACCCGAAGCCAACGCCCACCATCACCATCATCACCACTAATCCGTGTTTGCCTCGATTATAAATTACTCTTGGAGACGGCAGTTTTGCATCGCAAGGTGCGAATATAGAAAGAGTAGCTACAATCGGACCTTTTAAACTTGGTCATGACGAATTAGATTTTGTTTCAGATCAAGATCACTTCAGAATACCCACGTGTGTTGCAGAAAACAAAAAGCCACGCTATTTCATCACTCGCATAGCGTGGCTTTTATTTTGCGTGGGTAGATTCAGTTGAGACAAACGCTTCTAAACCATACGCAACGGAATTTGGGTTCTAGTTAACGAGTTCTCCGGCGGCGATTTACACACCGGTGCCTGATTCACACACGTCAGAAACGGGGGAGCATGTTATTATCCCACTCGCAATCAAGACAGAACACTTCTCGCGGACCAAGATATTGGATATCCTTGCTACCGCATTCCGGACATACCTCAACTCTCTCAGATTCTTCTCGTTTTTCCTCAATCTGGAATATGTTCAGGTAGTACATTTTAATCTCCCCTTCATATCGGTGTCCCAGAGGGCAACGAACTTTGTTCGTAGCACGCGATTCGAGTCGTTCAATCATTTCCCGAAGGAATGGAATGCGTCGACCGCAAACGGGACACCGGTCAGGGTAGAGTTCTTTTGCCGTGATTACGTCAGTATTCTCATCTCGAATTAAGATCGGAATTGAGAAATGATCTTCGAGCAACAGGCGTATATCGTTCTCCGTGTCTCCCTCCGTTATCTCCTGTTCCGCAACGATTTTATCATAGGTTTCGGGACTAAGTATAATCTCTGTCGGTACCATCGCTCCCCTCAAGCTGAGCACTATACTGCTTATCCGATCTATTATCAATGATTCGATTGGTTCTTCCTCCTTCCGCAATTCTCGCACTCCAATCTGGCAAATACACCTTGATATTTCGGATCGCGAGCCAAATCTGCGATGAAGCCCGCGTAGAGTAGGTCATTCAGTAGATCTTTTTTTCACCATATCTTACTTCCCACAACGCTCAGCCGGGAATTCAACGTGAATTGCTCGCAAATTCTACAGTAGGCGATATTTCCTGTCAACCACTATTTTCGAGATTACGGCACAATGTCCGTGAGGCAGGATGTGCCTCACGCGTTCCTCTTGCCACACTCAAAATACACCGTTTGTTGGCTTCCGCCGTGTCATCGCGATCGGGATGTATCCTAGGTTCGGAGGTCTTCTTGCGCAGAATCGTTACAGGATTGAAGTTGACGGTTTTTCAGACGGTACGGTATAATTCGACAAGCTCTTACACGCCTGTTTGGCGAAGAAGGAATTTGAATGCGATTTACTTACTATTGGCCATTGTGGGGAGTCCTCCTCGGATTTGCCATCATGGCTAGTCTTACGGTGTATGCCTACTTCAGTCTTAAACGTCCCATCAATTGGAAGCTTAAAACGCTTCTAATTGCCTTAAGGGTTTTAGCCATATCGGTGTTGTTGTTCTGCTTGTTGGAGCCTGTATTTGTCGAGAAGACGGACATAACTCCCCCTATGAATCTCCCAATTCTTGCTGATACCTCCCGAAGTATGGAACTTCGAGATGTTGAATTCAATGGGGAACCATCAAGCCGCTTAACTCTTGCAAATCACCTTCTGTTTGATACGTCAAGTCAGTTCTTGCCGAGTCTCTATAAACGCTTTGACGCTCACCTCTACCAATTCGACGAACAATCGCAGCCGCTCTCGGAACTACTGACTCCCTTAGAAATCAGAGGAGATCTGACGGATATTGCCGCTTCTATCCAGGCTGTCGCTCAAGAATGGCGTGGACAGCAGACCGCCGGTGTAGTATTAATCACTGATGGAGCTCACAATGCCTCGACATTTCCGCTGGAAGATTTAGTGCGGCTGCAAATCCCAATCTACCCAATCGGAATTGGAGCTCCGGAACCTCCGAAAGACCTCAAGATCGCAAAAATAGAAGTAAATCCCGTCGTTTATGTGAATCATGAGGTTCCAGTCCGTATTACCATACAATCTAACGGCTATTCCGGTAACCAAGTGCGTTTGTCATTGAATCGGGTAGAAGATTCTGAAAACGAGGGAAGTGTTGTTAACGCGACCTCGGTTACCTTAATTGATGATTCTGCCCAAGTTGTTGAATTCACCCTGATTCCCGAATCTGAAGGTAGTTTCCAATATGTCGCGTCCTTGCCAACCCTTGATGGTGAAATTTCGTCAAAGAACAACAAGAAGGTATTCGTACTTAAAGTTGTAAAGACTAAACTGCGTGTTCTTTATATTGACAGGCGTCCTCGCTGGGACTATGTTTATTTAAAGCGGGCGCTCGAACGCGATCCGGATATTGATTCGACTTGCGTTATTCTATCGGGCAAAAGCCAGCTCCAATTGCGTGATACACTGTTATACACAACGAAAGGTTACTATCCCCAAAACAAAGAGCTGAGTAGAGTTCGTCAATTTCCAGATACGCTCCAAGAATTGAGTGCCTATGATGTGTTAATCGTGGGAGATATTCTCTCACACACATTGAATGCGATACAGCAAGCCGCAATTGTTGATTTCGTGGAAAAACAGGGAAAAGCCATCATCTTTCTCGGAGGGAAGAGTTCACTCGGAATCAACGGTTTAATAAAGACATCACTTTCAGGTCTCCTTCCTGTTGCGCTTCCGTCAAACGGAGTCATCGCAAGAGATGAAGATTTCAGCATTGAACTCACTCCAAGTGGGTTATACCATCCAATAACACGCCTCGCTAATACTAAGTCACACAATGAAACGATCTGGAGAGATTTGCCGCCTCTATCACGGTGGCTCGGAGGTTTACAACTTCGAGGCGGCGCTATCGAACTTTCGGTTTATCGGCAGGACACAGCGAGCCAACCTATACCAGTTATTATTTTCCAGCGTTCTGGCTTGGGAAAAAGCCTGTTAATTGCGGCTGAAGGCATTTGGAACTGGGGTTTCGGTGTATGGAGTTTCAGGAATGAAGACAACACATATCCCCGATTCTGGGCACAGGCGATTCGTTGGATGGCTACACGAGGGGAGGAAAAACAGATTAGTGTTACCACAAACTTGACCACCTACTCTGTAGGCGACAGTGTTGAAATCACCGTCTTCGCGTATGATGAGAGTCATCATCACCTCAACAATGCGATGATTGACATTGAAGTTCTCCCTCCCGGCGATCAGACCTTTCAACTTCATGCTCGTGCCAACTCCTCAAATACGGGCGCCTACACTGCACAGTTCAATGCGGAAAGCCAAGGCAACTATTATATAAATGCCTCAGGAAGACAGGGTGAAGTCGTGCTCGGAGAAGATTCAACCGAGATATTTGTGCAACTGCAACTGGCAGAATTAGAAAAACCACAACTTGATGAAACTCTGCTAAAACAGTTAGCCGCGAAAACGGGGGGTGTCTACCTTTCGTTTGCCGAAGCCGCCACGTTACCCGAGAAGATTAATGCGCAACAGCGCCCCATCTTTGCAACTGAAGAACGGGATCTGTGGGATACTCCGTTAGTGCTAATCTGCGTCGTCGCACTGCTCGGAATGGAATGGTTTTTACGCAAGCGAAGAGCCTTGGTGTAGGGTCAATGTGATACGCTTTCACAACGGGACCAGCTTGAAGATTATGACTAGACAACGATGGGCGCGGTTAGACACCGTTCAGTATCAGCTATTACCGCATTTGCTTCTGCTGTCCATAGGTTTGCTATTAGTTGGATTAGCCCATGGCGGAGATAAGTTTGTCATCGCACAAGTTCACTACAGCGGCGGCGGCGATTGGTACGGGGATCGGACGACGATTTCTAACTGGTTAAAATTGCTTCGTAGGAGAACAGACGTTGAGACTGCCGATGATCGATTGATTGTGAAACTTACAGATCGAGAATTGTATCAGTACCCAATGCTTTATATCGGTGGACACGGCGAAATTCGACTTTCAGATAAAGAGGTCAAGGCACTACGTTTCTATCTGCAGCGCGGCGGTTTTTTATTTGTAAATGATGACTACGGTCTAGACAAGAGTTTCCGCCGCGAAATGCAGCGCGTATTTCCGGATCAAAACCTTCAACCTATTCCAAATTCTCACTTAATCTATCACTGTTTCTACGATTTACCGGGACTGCCCAAAATCCATGAACATGATGGTGAACCTGCACAAGGTTTCGGATTGTTCCATGACGGACGGATGGTAGTCTATTACGTCTATAGCTCCGATATCGGAGATGGTCTCGAAGATCCGCAAGTCCATCCGAACGATACTCCAGAAGTTCGAGAGCTCGCGGCAAAGATGGCGCTTAATATTGCGATTTACGCCTTAACAAACTAAGAACCTGTTTGAAAAGTCCGAAACCGTCCTAAAGAAAGGCTATTTTGGGGTAAATGACTTGAGAACCTATTGGAAAAAGAAAAAAGTTGCCTGAACGGTTGATGTTTACGTTTACTCATTAGAGCAGTTCATTCTGAATCAATGAAAGGAGTAAACATGAACCGTAGGAGTTATCCGAGTGATTTGACCGATGCACAATGGCAGAAACTGTACGCGTTTCTGCCAACACCTCAACCATTAGGTAGACCTCTAAAATGGGAGATGTGCTTAATCATCAATGCCATCTTTTATGTTGTCAAATCCGGTTGCCAGTGGCGAATGCTACCCTACGATATGCCACCGTGGCAAACCGTCTATTACCACTTTAGAAAGTGGGAAGCCGACAATACATGGCTCTTGATTCATCAGGCACTTCACGAACAAACACGCTACGATGGTGGTAAAGAACCATCACCTACAGCAGCTATCATTGACAGCCAATCGATTAAGACAACCGAACTAGCGACATCTCGAGGTTTTGATGGTCACAAGAGGGTCAAAGGACGCAAACGACATCTAGTAACGGATACGACAGGTGTTCAATTAATGGTCAAAGTCACTGACGCCAATGTCAGTGACAATCAGATAGCTATTGATTTACTGACAGAAGTGTTCAGCTGGCACATAACAATTCAGTTGGTGTGTGCCGATGCCGCCTATCGCGGAGAATTGGAAGATTGGTTATATCTTGCTCATCAGTGTCAACTGGAGATTGCATCTACGCTAGGGCAAAAGGGGTTTGAAGTTGTCCCGTTACGATGGATTGTTGAGCGCACATTTTCTTGGTTTGGTTGGTTTCGCCGATTGACTTTGGATTATGAACGCTATCCTAAGACTGCTGAAACTATGATATACATCGCTTCCATTTACTTGATGCGAAACCGAATCAAATGACTTTTCAAACAGGTTCTAAGAGCCAGTTCGATTTCTGTTAACAATGCAACGTCGTAGTCGTTCCAGAGTATGGAATAACAACCATAATTTGCTGCAAGACCCCTGTAACATTAAATCGTAGTCGAAAATATTCAATTCTCCTTATTGTACAAGCCTTGTTTCTTATTCTGGTTTGAATTGATGGAGGCTCCACCATGCTAGATCAGCACATTGAACCGTCCTATAAGACAATAGTTAATCGTCTTCGCTCTCTGGGTGTACAATGGCGCCTGCTGCTCATATTTCAAGGCATACTCCTCTGCTTGGGAGTAATGGCAGCCGCCCTTTCAGTTGCGCTCGTGATCGATCAACTTTTGCCTGTACCCCGTCTAATCCGCATGGGACTCGTGTTATCGGTGCTCGGAATTGGAAGTTACGCCGTTATTTTCCACTTCATCCGCCCGGTTTTTGGAAGACTGACGATCAGTCGCGTGGCAGCCTACATCGAGCGGAGTCACCCAGGTTTTGAGAACAGAATCTTAAGTGCCATTCAACTTCAGCCCGAGATGGTGCGCAACCGTTTTGGATATGCCGTGGAATTCATCAATAGGTTAACTGAACAAGCGTGTCAATCCATTGAAGAAATCAAGACAAAGCGGGTTTTTGAACGGGAATTTCTGAGTCTAAAGAGATACGGCGGATTCGCGACCTGCTCGATTGCACTTCTCATTGTTATAAACCTTGTTTTCTCATCAGCAATGACTGACTTCGCTGACGCATTTGACGAAATCCCCAAAACCCCGCAAGAATTGCTCACTGTTCAGATTAATGAAGTCAAGCCCGGAAATACACGAATCGAATCAGGTGCGGACGTGACCATCTCGGTAGGAGTTACCGGCCATTTCAACGCACCGGTGCACTTGTATTACCGTGCCGGGGGACCAGATTCAACGAATGAACCGATGGAATCACAAGGCAATGGCTGGAAATCAGTTTTGATGACGAGAAACGACACGCAGATTGCCTATCGCGTAATTATTGAAAACATAACGCATTCCACAGAATACTACGTAGACGCAAAAGAGGTACAGTCGGAACGCTACAAAGTTACAGTTACACGTGAACCAATTCTTAGCCGTTTTCAGTTGAAACTTAATTTTCCCAAGTATACCCAACTCTCTTCGCAGATATTAGAGGAAAACCTTGGACACATCACTGCTCTAACCGGGACGGAAGTGCAGTTTGAAGGAGAGGGCAACAAACCACTCTCTTCCGGCAACAAACTAGTCTTTGACGATTCGGAATTCGTTACATTAAGAACCTCCGATCAACTGAAGTTAGCCGGGAGTTTCATAATTCAAACAAGTGAAAATTATCATATTGAGCTAATTGATACACTAGGTATGACGAACTCAGAGCCGATTGTTTATACGATAAACGCCTTGCCTGACACTGAACCAAAGGTTGGAATAATCGAACCAAACAGATATATCGTGCTTGATGATTCGATGATCGTTCGATTGAAGATTAATGCCGAAGATGATTACGGCTTAGCGCAACTCCGTTTAGTGTACAAAATTGAAGGAAAACATGAAGATTCGGTAGTCATTCCACTTAAACAATGGGGTACACCGCAAACAGAGGCGTATTTCGAGTACTCGTGGGATACAGATCCAATCGGTCTATTCCCCGAAGATGTAGTTTCCTACCATGTGGAAGCCATTGATACTGATAATGTGGCGGGGCCAAATGTTGGAAAATCGGATACACACACTCTTCGTTTCCCGTCTCTTGATGAACTCTACGCCGCTATTGAATCAAGCCAGGAGGGTGAACAAGCGGGGTTTGAGGCACTTTTTGAGGAACAGACTGAAGCGATTGGAATCGTAGATGAGTTATTGGATAAAATCCGCAAGAATCAGGAATTGACAGCAAAAGACGAACAACAGATGCAGCAAGTGCTCGAATCACAACTTCAAATCAAACAGACGGCGGAAGAACTTGTGGACAATATGAAGAAGACCGCTGAACAGATGCAAGCGAATGAACTGTTTGACTTGGAAACCGTTCAGAAATATCAAGAATTGCAGGAACTGATGGAACAAGCACTCTCCGAGGAGCATAAAGAACTTTTGCGCAAGTTGTCGGAGGCTTTGGAGCATCAGCAGTTATCAGATCAAGAAAGAGAGTTGATGGACGCGAATTTCAGTCAGGAACAGTTTCTCCAGCAATTGGATCAATTGAAGGAACTATATAAACAGATGATTCTTCAAAACCGATTGGAAGCGGTGGCAAGGCAGGCGGAGGAATTGGCTGAACGTCAGCAACGGTTGATGGAACAAGCGAAATTACATCTTTCCCAAGCCATCCGGAATGAGCCGAGTCAGTCTACAGAGAGCCAGCAAGTTCCGGACAACAGGCAAGGTGATGAACTCGCTAAGCAGGAGGAACGCATTGCCACTGGAATGGATGGGCTTCACAATGAACTAGACGAACTTGGGCGAGAAATGTCAAAACACGACAATCTCCGGAGAGTGGCTGATGAAATCAACCGGCTCAATCAATTCGCTAGGAATGAAAACGTCGTCTCCAACTTGAAAGAGGCGAGAACACAGATGCAACATTCTCAATTTGAGCGGGCAATTCAGACGGGGAAGGAGGCGCAAAACACTATGAGCGACCTCGCGCAAGGTTTGGACAATGCACTCGAATTCATGGAAGGGGCAAATGCAGATGAAGCGCTTACCGCCCTCAGAGAGGCTGTGAGGAGCGGAGTTTATCTTTCCGAAACCCACGAGGAAGTAATAAAGGATACAAACGAGATTTTGCAATCGGGGCATGGTCAATACATTGATGGAGAGATTAAACGGTTGCAAACACTCGCCGCGAAGGAGTTGAGCGCCGCAACGGGAATCGATCAACTTGCAAGTCGACTCTGGGAACTTGGTAAACAGCAAATGCAGATTGATCCGAAAGTGGTATGGCGCCTCAATGAAGCAAGTGATGCGTTAAATCGAGCCGCAAGTGCATTGGAAGATAGAAAAGCAAATCTAGCCGCCACAATTCAAAAACAGGGACTCGCGGAATTGAATCAAGCAGTTGTGCAGATTCTTGGCGTCATGAATCAGATGAATCAACAGTTGGGCATGGCGGGAATGGAGAACATGCTTGAACAGCTGCAGCAGCTCGCGCAAAACCAGGGGCAGTTGAACGAGATGACACAAAATCTCAGTGAACAGATGAGACAACAAGGTCGAACTCCCGGGCTTGAGCAGATGTTGAAGCGAATGGGCTACGAACAGCAATTGATTCGGGAGGCGACCGAGCGGCTTTCAGAAATGATGGAACAGTTTTCACAAGCGCTCGGAGACTTGCAGGCAGTGGCGGAGGATATGAATGAGGTCGAAACGGAACTTGAGGAAGGAAATATCAATCAAAAGATAGTGGAGAAGCAGCGGCAGATTCTCACGCGTATGCTCGAATGTGCAAAGTCGCTCCAGAAACGTGACGTGAGCAAGAAACGCCGAAGCACGGTCGCTGAGACACCCATCAATCCCGCTAAGGAAGCGCCTCCGCTCGATTCAAAACTATTAGGTAAGATTCAACAACTCGAGCCAAGCCTAAGATCTGGTGGGACAGAATCTCTCCCGCTTGAATACCGAGACCAAATCAAACGCTATTTCAAAGCGTTGTCTCAGCAGACACGCGGACCAAGCGCGTTCGAGGAGTAAGGTGTCTCCGACAAGAAAACTCAATTACTGTTCGCAATAACCCGGCTGTGAGGGTGAGTATGCAGAATGATCAGAAATCTGACCATGCGTTACGGCATACACAATCATATTGGTACCGAACATCATGGCCCGGGCGAATAGTGTCTGCTTTTGCCGGTGAAGGAATCCCAATAGCCCCTATGACTTATCAATACTGCTAGCCTGCCGTTGATGGATATTCCTTCTAGTGCTAGTGGACGACTCCCAGAGTTCACGCCAACGGGCGCACCACCCATCTGATAAAAGCAGCTATAAATTTCGTGGTCGTCAGGTACCGGTTCAATTGGGTACGCAGGTAAGACTCGTTCCAGCATCAAGCGTATTGATTGATAAAATTCACCCTCCTTTCTAGAACTATCGTCCACAAAGAGAAACCCGCCCTTCTCAACGAGATACCGCCGCAAATTTTCGCGTTCTGCAACGGACAGATAGATTCCCGTATCCTTGCTGTCGTTATCCAGTAAGAGCATGGGTTGATTGAACAGCCCATCGGAATCAACTTTCTCCGCAGGGAGGTCATGTGGGGGAGACAAGTGGACCGGTTTCACTGTCCCACCCCGAGGGACAAAGCGAACTTGCAATTGACTTCTCTTGTTTATCCATTTTTCCAAGGCTTTCGGTTTTTCTTAGACCAAAACGAACCATCTCCATAGAATACCTCGGACATCTAGACGAGTCCGATTACGTCATTGCTACTCCCGTGAATGAAAGCGCCGCTCCAGTTAATCTTGGGTTGCGTTACATGTGTTTGGTTCTTAACCATCGGTGCATTATTACTGCAAGAAATTAGCAAGGTGAAAAGAACAGATACGACAATGAGTTTGGGGCTGATATACGTATCGAACCTCGCAGTTTTCATGCTCGTATTCCCTCCGCAAACTGTAATTGGTAGTGTAGCCGCTACATCACACACCGCTGTCTGCATCATTTGAATTTGCATTTTCACAAGCGCTGAGGGCAAGTTGCGTGCCACAAGTCGGGAAAAACCAGGAACTGGCGCCATGTTGCGGATGCGCTTCACGAATCGCTTACGAGAAGCGGGGCGTGAATCAGGCACGACTTCAAACCGCACCTAACAGGGCAATTAAGCTGCACCAAAAAACACAATCTGTCGAAAATCTCGTCTGCTTCACCGACTATCTCGCCGCTACAATTAAACCGGGCTGAAAAACCGTACCTCTACGAACTTCGTTATGGTCCGCGCTCAATCGTAGGGAGATGCGATCTCAATTAACGTCTATTGGGATAACCAACCCACACCAAGTCTTTATTTCCCGCTCATTTTATCATCGAAAGAGTCGCTGGATTTAGGCACTAGTGACTCGCGTAGATTAGTTTCGGATGGATAAAGTTTCTTGTACACGTAGTAACTATCTAGCACCTTTTTAATGTGGCGGCGCGTTTCATCAATTGCAATATCCTCAATAAATTCGTCCAGATCTGCCAATCCCCTTTCTTTCACCCAACGGCTCATGCGTCCCGGACCACCGTTGTACGCCCCAGTCACCAAAGCATGGTTGTCTTGAAAGCGGTTCATCAGAAACTTCATGTATTTCGTTCCCATTTCAATATTTACACTAGGACTCAACAGCATATTCTTTTCAAAACGGCGAATCTTGAGTTGGCGAGCAAGTTCACGCCCCGTTTGGGGCATGATCTGCATCAAGCCTATCGCTCCAGCCCATGAAACCGCTTCAGCTCCGAATCGGCTTTCCTCCAAAATCATCGCCGCCACGAACAATGGATCCATCTCATACTTCTTGGCATATTTATTAATTGAATCGCGGTAGTAGACTGGGTAGAGTAGTTGATACAGTTCTAGCGGTATCGACTGATTCTCATCACGTATGGAGGCAAAAGCGGACAATTCCTGCGCATAATCGTACGCCTCGTGGAATTTTTTCTTCTTTTGGTAACAAACGATCAAATTATAGTAATTGGTGTTCCGATTGCCACGGTCCGAATTGATTTCCCCTCTTATTTCTTTTATTGCGTCTTCGTAGAACTTCAGCTTCATCAATTTATCAACACGTGGAGATCGATTCAAGCCAATTTGCTTCCATTTAGGGTGATTTGTGACCGCTTTCACACGGATAGAGTCAGAGAAGTTCGTGACTTTCTCCATTTTTTCACCCATCTGTCGAAGCACAATTTCTGCTCGACTACCGTAATACCAGTGGTGTTTCGCAAGAACTTCGCGATATATCTTTTTCGCCGTACCCGGTTGATTCTTTCGCTCGTAGCACTTCGCTGTCCAAAAATGCGCCGCCATGGCGAGACGGTTACCGGGGAAGAGACGCATCAACGAGGCAAAGGTCTTAATACTTTCGTCGTACTGCTTATGCTTGAATTGAATCCAACCGATACGCCAATAGGCATCGGAGGCAAATCGGCTACTTGGGTATTGCTTTGTTAACTGACGATAGGATTCAAGCGCTGCGTCGAAGTGTTCCTCGTTCTCCTGTACCCATCCGAGGTCAAAGAGCGCCTTGTGTGCGTACTCGCTCCAACCATAGTCCCTTACGAAAACCTTTAATCGCTTCTGTGCAATATGAGGTTGTTTTTTGCGGCGGTAACACAGTGTGGTTTGGTACAGCGCTCGCGTCAGGTAGTTGCTCGTGGGATAGTGCGTCACAACTTTGTTGTATTCACGAATTTCGAGATCGTATTTGCGTCGGCGGTGGTAGGCGCGACCAGTGAAATAGACAGCTTGTCCGGTGAGTTTATCGTCTTTTTTTGGAGCAACTTTTCGAAACAACGCGATTGCATCCGTAAACCTTCCATGGTTGTAAAGCACCATACCATGCGTTACGCGTTGGCTACGCGTAATCGTCAATCTTGGATGCGTTTTGGCTAATCTTTGAATTTGCGTGAGAGCGTCGCGCGCGATTCCATCCGAATTGTCTGCGTCAATCAATCGTTGATAAGCACTTAGTGCATCTTGCCACTTCCTCAATCCTTCGTATGCTTGCGCCTGCAGATAAGTTGCTCTCCTAAAATAATCGCTTCGTTCATTCGCAATTAACTGAGAAGATAATTCAACAGCCTTCGTATGTTTGCCTTGCTTCAGATTCATACTCGCGATTTCATATTTTGCATCAAAAACGTGATGGCTCTGTGGATATTGTTCAATCAACCGTTGATACCAAACAATTGCCTTCTCATGATTTTTGCGTTCCTGATGAATCTGCGCCAAGCGATAGATAACATAATCAGTGAGAATGTAACTGGATGAAGCCGCCATTTGATAATGCTTGGCAGCCTGATCCAATTTTTTCAGCTTTTCATAACAGTACCCAAGCGTGTGATGAATCTCGTGCGTAACTAATCCTGGGTGAGAGGTATTCACCAACGACTCTAAGTCCTTGGAGGCAAGAGCAAATTTTTCTTTCTCCATCAACAGGAGCGCTTCGTTTAGCAATGGGTTCGCAAGCGCAGGCACTTGTAGCAAGCAATAGAGTGTAAAATAGATAAACAGGGGGCGGAGGAGGGGTAGATTTTTCATAGTGTTGTCTGAAATGGAGGATCAAATGAGATCAAGTGAGTGGAAGACAAACAATCGAAGAAACTATCAACTGAGTGAATGACGAAGGATCAAGCGAACGGATAGTGAGTGCGATAGAGATCCCATAGTAAATCCTGACAGAGATCTTCAATGTCCGTAGAAGGCGACGAACTTGAGAGAAATGAAGTTGATAATGGAAGGGAAAAACCGGTCAATCAATTGGACTCACGGTAGTACCTTTGGTGATATTTGCTCGTTTGTGGATACATACCCCAAGAGCTGGTATGTGAAAATTCGAGATTGCACAAGTCTATTATGCGGAAGATGGGTTCTTAGTAGCAATGGCTATGGAATCCGCCTGACCATTATCGAATCTGGCGGTACATTTTCGCAAGTCGTGATGGAGAAATGCCACAACAAAAAAGGCTCGTAATCAGCCAGTTTATCAGCGTTGTCCGCAAAATGCCGTTCTGTTCCCATCTTCGAGGCGATATGTGAATGCGCGGCTTCACAAGAGTAGTTCGTCCAACCTGTCGGAGCTGCCGAGAAAACCCTACTTCTTCCATAATAGGTAAATTCGGAAACCCGCCCATTTTTTGAAAATGCGTGCGACTGACGAAGATTCCTCCGTCACCATAAAACACTTTAAGGCGCCGCGCCCTGAAATTCGCCGCGAATTCGATAACGCGGTACAGGGGGTGTGTGCCTTCAATTCGTTGCTTAAACGCCCCCCCAACATAGCCTGCGGCAACCGCCGCTTCGACTCCTTGAACGGCACCCGGTTCAAGCCAAACATCTGCGTGCAGGAAGAGGAGTGTCGCCCCTGAAGCTACGGCTGCGCCTGCGTTCATTTGGCATGCTCGACCCGTCGTGGAGGAAATCACCTCGCCGTATTTGCTGGCAACTTGCCGTGTACAATCAATACTTCCACCATCAACAATAAGCAGTTCGTGGCCTTCAAGTTGCCGTTTCAGTCGAGATAAAGTGGAATCTAGGATAGTTGCTTCGTTAAGGGTAGGAATGACGACTGAGATCATTTCTGCATTTGAGATAACGTCAAGTTGTCTCGTTTGATTCATAAAAAAGATTGGTGCTTCGCGAATTCTGCATCGCACATTTGGCTCGATGCAGTGCACGCAGCGGAAAAACCGAGGCATTGATTGGATCTGCGTAACCCCCGATTATCTCCCAATAGATTCCGACACAACTGGCGTTCCATGAACCATCAGGTCTCTGACTGTCAAGTAGAAATTTTATCCCCTTCCATCCAGACTCATTTTGGGGATTAACAAGCAATAGGGCACCCGCAGACCAAGCTGTCTGCTCTACTGTGCTTTCCGTGCGATTACCAAACATATCTTCGCCCCATCCGCCATCGCGGTTTTGTGCACTCTCCAACCAGTGAACACCCCGGTGAACTTCTTTACAATCGCGTTCACCGGATTGAATCAGCGCTGTGATGGCGTTTGCCGTGCCGTAAGTATTCTTCGCAAGCCAGAGGTCACTCCAATACCCATCTGGAGTAATTTGGTGCTTGAGCCATCTACAGGCACGGTTTATATCTGTATCGCACCCTCCCGCTTCAATTAGCGCTTCGATTGCGTGAGCAGTGATGCTAACGCAGCCAACATCGCCTTGTCCCGGAACATAGGTACTCCAACTCCCATCGCGTCCTTGATGGGCGCGGAGCCACTGGAGCCCTCGATGAATTGCGATGTCTGAATCTGCCATTCTCAACTTCAAGAGGGCAAGTAATGCCAAGGCTGTATCGTCGGCATCACTAGGTAAGTAGCTGCCGAGCAACCCGGAAAATGCCCAGCCGCCATCGGCATTCTGGTTTTGAACCAACCATCCACCCGCGGACCGGAGGTCCTCCGTACCCTCTGAGGCGTCAATATCCATGACCGAGATTGTACTTAACGCGGTGTCCCACACATTGAGATTTAATGCCTCTCGGCAGCCACCGTCGGAATTTCGAGTGCCAGCCAACCACGATAGACTCTCATCAATCATCCGATCAAGTTCATTGCCTTTTCTTACTCCTTTTTTTCGAAGCTCAATAAGTGCCAGGCTTGACAACGCCGTGATATAGTTGACACGAAACCAACTGCCGTCAGAAAGCACGTGCGCCTTCAGCCAGTCGAAAAGGCAATCGATAATCTCAACACGGTTTTTTGTGTTGAGTTCAACCATCAGAAAAACTGCTGCAAGTGTGTGTTGTTCCGCAATAAAAAGTTTCTGAAACATCGGGGTGGTGAAAAGGTCTACAGGCGGGAGAACGTTGGTTGGCGGTTTGAGGATGGCACGGAACCGCGGAAATAGAGCGGATATCTTTTGCGCCATCGCCAACACTGGAAGCATATTCTTGGAGATTGTCAGTTTAGTCCATTCGGACTGATCGAATGCTGCGTAAGCCAACTTTATCAGCGCTAGATTGTGTGGATAGTCTGGAATACGTGCTAGAGCCGCCTCAACTTGTGGCGTCGGTTGCCGTTCAACAACCTGTAGTAAGATGAGTCTGGCAAACAGAGTTGCGCCTCGGTTCGGCTGATTCGACACATCAAGACTCCACGTGCCGTCTTGGTGTTGATTGTGCAGCAACCACTCAACTAGGTCCGAATCCGGAAACTTGCCCAACGCAAATTGCACCCAAGCGTAGGCGCAGGTTGGAAAGGTGCTTGAGGAGAGTTTACCTTCAAAATAACCGGTGTGATGCGATTGCGCCATCAAGAAAGATGTGCCGCGACGCAATGCGGCTTCAATGCTGTGGTTCATGCTCCAATTGGGGGGATTGCGCACCTTTAGAAGAATTTTTCATCCGCTAGATTACGCAATGACTAATGAACTTCGACTAGTAGATTTGCCGGTCATTGTCTGCTTTCATTCGACAATCTCGGACTGTGGAGAAACCTATCAATCATCAGACCAGCCAAATATACCGAATCACAAAGAGTATGGCGAAAAGGTAAATCAACCAATGTACTTGTTTCCCTTTACCGGTTACCAACTTCAGGAAGGAATATGAAATGAAGCCAAAGGCAAACCCTTCCGTAATGCTGAAGGCGAGCGGCATCATCAACAACATCAAGAATGCCGGAAGAGACTCGGTAATGTCATCCCATTCTATATGGACGACATTCTTAAGCATGAGGCTTCCAATAATGATCAGTGCCGGTGCAATAATAGGATACAGGAACATATTCTCACCGATGGCATAACCTGCTCCAACCATTTTAATCAGCGGATGGAAGAAGAGGGCGAGCAGCATCAAGACTGCTGTCACTATGTTGGTTAAACCCGTGCGGCCGCCCGCAGAAATTCCTGACGCGCTTTCAATGTAACTGGTAACGGTGGATGTGCCAAGTAATGCACCGCTACTGGTAGCAACCGCATCGGATAGCAATGCTTGTCGCGCCTTAGGCAGTTTGCCATCGACCATTAATCCCGCTTGTTGCGTAACGCCAATGAGTGTCCCAACCGTATCGAACAGATCGAGAAAGATGAATATCACGATTATTGAGATTAGTTCTGGTTGTACGAAAATGTTAGGAATCTGTAGCTTTAAGAAGGTCGGTGCCATAGAAGGTGGTGCGGACATAACGCCTTGAAATGTCAGCATTCCGGTAATGAGCCCAACAACCGTCGAGGCGAGAATTCCGATCAAGATAGCACCACGCACGTTCAAAGCAAACAGGACACCCATAATGCCAATACCGAATAGCGATAGCAACACCGGAGATGACTTCAGATTTCCCAAAGTGACATAGGTTGCCGGGTGTTGAACAATCAGTCCAGCCCATTCCAAGCCCACGAGGGCGATAAGCAATCCAATCCCGGCAGGAATGGCGTTCCTGAACGAAACTGGAAGTATGCTCATTACCTTTTCCCGCAACCCGACAAAGGAAAGTAGAACAAAAAATGCCCCGGCAATAAAAACTGCTCCAAGTGCAGTTTGCCACGGGACTCCTAAGGTAAGGCAAACGGTATAGGTGAAAAAGACGTTGTGTCCCATTCCCGGCGCAAGAGCGATTGGATAATTGGCAAGGAATGCCATCAGCACCATTGCAAATGCACTAGTGATACACGTCGCGGTCATCACTGCGCCAGAATCCATTCCCGCTGCAGATAGAATTGCCGGTTGAACGAATATTATATACGAGAGAGTTGCGAATGTCGTACATCCTGCTACGATTTCACGTCTCAGTGTGGTCCCTGCTTCTTGTAAACGGAACAGTTTTTCTAGCATTGGATACCCATTTTAGTATCAAGCGTTGCTTGATTTGATTTCCGTTTGTCCAAGTGACGGAAATTCGGAATTATTCTCGACTTGGTCGTCCTAGCACGGGGTAAGACGGGTCACTGTGTCCTTTACCGGTATGCTCACCGCGGGGGACAAGCTGGTCAATTATTGCCTCATCTGACTCACTCAAATCACAGTCCAAACACCCGAGATTGTCATCAAGTTGCTGCGCCGTTCTCGGGCCTATGATGACGGAGGTAATGATAGGGTTCGCTAGCACCCATGCCAATGCAAATTGGGTGAGGGTGTTGCCGTGTGCCTCCGCAAGCGGGATGAGCTGTCGTGCCACCTCATAGCTTTCTTCGCGGAGTTCGGTTTGTAAAAGACGACGGTCGCGTCGCGCAGCTCGCGATCCGTCCGGAGGCGGCTGTCCTGAACGATACTTTCCCGAAAGTACTCCGCGCGCCAGAGGGCTGTATGGAACAACGCCTATACCGTGTTGCTGACACAATGGCAGCAGTTCCACTTCTATGTTACGATTCACTATGTTGTAGAGAGACTGTACACACACGAAATGCTCTAGGTTCATCTGCTCGCTTACTGACAGTCCTTCGTACACTCGCCACGCATCGAAATTTGAACAGGCGATATATCGTACCTTGCCCTGTTTTACGCAGTCGTCCAATGCTCGCAGCGATTCTTCAATCGGGGTTGTTGGATCCGGCCGATGTAGATAGTACACATCAATTCGATCCGTATCAAGTCGCCGAAGGCTCTCCTCAACCTGAAACATAATGTGGTAACGACTCGATCCGGACTGGTTGGGACCATCTTCCATGGGACCACACACTTTGGTCGCAATTACGACCTCGTCTCGTACCGAGTGAATCGCTTTTCCCACAATCCTCTCAGATTGTCCATCATTGTACACATTCGCGGTGTCGAGGAAATTAACGCCCGCGTCAAGTGCGCGATGAATCATCCGAATCGAATCCGATTCGTTCGTTGGTCCCCCAAACATCATCGTACCCAGACAAATCTCGGAGACCTTGACTCCTGCTCGTCCAAGCGATCTGTATTCCATAATAGACTGTAGTTAAACTATGCCCTGTGAGCATCACTCCATGAACGTACATTCACCGCACCGAGGGATTGCACCATTCAAATTCTTTTCTGGTCTGACAAAGTCAATGGTGCGAACATGTTTGTAGTTGATGTTCCTTTGGCGCTAGCTCTCCCACGACCGTTGTTCGAGATCCAGACACTAACGGACAACAAGGCCCCAAGTCACCCAAACCGTTTTTGTATTGAGAATAACTTCTGTGTATGATAAAATACTACTATGTATTATTGCAAAATAACGATGAGAAGTCAATGCCAAAACCCTGGCATTTTGGTTGAGGAAGAACCAAGAAACAGCGTTGTCCCACCATATGGGGCAAGTCAATAGGGGGGCTTGCATACAATGCAAAGGACGATGCGAATTACGACCGAATCCATTGTGATGGACGCTGAACTCAATGAGTCACGGACGGCTTCGCAGGTATGGCAGGCGTTGCCAATCACTTCCTCAGGGAACACGTGGGGAGATGAGATTTACTGCTCTATCCCGGTGGACGCTGAACTAGAGAACGAACAAGACATAGTGGAACTTGGCGACATTGCGTATTGGCCCCCCGGTAAAGCATTTTGTATCTTCTTCGGGCCCACGCCAATGAGTCGACAGAACGAGATTCGACCAGCGAGCGCCGTAAACGTCGTTGGTAAACTCCTCGGAGACGCGACAAACTTCAAGCAAGTCAAGAATGATGAGAAAGTAACACTAGAGCAAATTGATCGGAGATAAAGCATGGAGTTTACCGAAGAGGAAAGAAAGGAACTTGAAGAAAAATACAAAGAGCAACGTCGGGCTATGTGGGCCGGAAAGCGTCTTCCAAGCGCTTCACTAGAGGAGAGTTTGGATGAAAATCCAGAAAATTCGGACAGCGTTGATAAACCTCCGCAAGGGGCGACTACTCACGCCGGACTGGATTCTAGCCGAACTCGGACAAAGCCATTGGATGAGAACCAATCAGCTACGGTTTCTTCTCAAGCGAGTGTGAGGCTAGCTGAGCGAACACGGTTGAATGCGAGAGGGATTGCACCTAAAAATAGTGAGAACACAGTTTCAGCGAATAATTACAGTCACGCGCAGCAGGTTGTTCAGAAAATTAGGAGTCAGAGAGAGGAAATCTGGGAGGGCAATTCAGCCACCCGTTCACGTCAGCGACGGCGATGGCGAGGCACAGCTGGCAAAGTAGGAAAATTTTGGAACCCACCTCGACAGGAAAAAGTTGAAGGGCCGCGCAGATGGAAACTCGCGTTAGGAGTATTTGGAGTTATAGCCTTGTTAATTAGCGTTGGTTTACTACTAGGATATTGGTTTGCAAGCTAGAACTGTGGAGAGTTAAAATTCGCTTAATTCCTACTATAATCTTCGTTGCCAACTGTGCCGTAGGGTTACTTGGAGATAAAATCATGAACCTACTGTTCCCGGCATTATCCCGATCCTGGAAACAGGTCTACTATCCGTTCACGCTCGTACTGGCACTCTGGTTCGGTACAACGGGTTATAGCCAGAACTTCTATCCGGATGACATCGGAAACCAGTGGACCCTGCAGAGCCTTGACAAAATGAACTTGAGGACTGTTACAATCAAGGGTCCGGAGATAATCGATGACTTAGATCTTAGACTCATTGAAGAAGACACCAATGGTAACGTCAACAAACTCTTGGTGAAATCGGAAGCCGACGGAATAAAACTCTTCCGATCTATAGTTTCCATCGCCATCATCGGGGAAGTGACATTTGATTACTCGCCGCCGCAGGTTTTTCTCCCAATCCCTGCACATCTCGGTTCGACTTGGACGGTTCAAAGCGACGCCGAGATTCCCGTCGTGGGGAAGATTCAATCGACAAATAGGGCTGAGGTAGTCGCAATTGAGGAGGTGGTTACGCCCGCAGGTACCTTCCAGGACTGTTTGAATATTAAGCAGAACATCGCCTTAGACCTACCGATTGCAGAATTGGAATTAACCAACTCTATGTGGCTAGCGCCGAATATCGGCTTAGTTAAAGCAACCGATTCGGGAGGTGTCATCTTCGAACTAATTGATTTTGATATCGCTGAAAGTGGACCTCAAACCGCGGTGCAACCGATTGGTAAACTAGCAACAACATGGGCATCAATGAAGTATCAGTGAACGAGCATAAGCAATTCGACGCCGAATTCCTCTTAAGTTCCGGGCATCTCAATATTTCTCCTTTCCTCCCACAGCTAGTTCATTTTGTCATTCTCGCCATCCTGTTGTGTGAACACGCTTCTCCTTTTGGATACACCCATGAAAGGCATCGTTTCAAATCATTTGATGGCAGGTTGCATTTGACAAAAGTTCCTCGAATTGGAGGCAGTGCGACCCTAGTCCTCTCAATCCACTCCAATCTCGCCGAATCCGTTCATGCCCAAATTCTGTTTCATCTGCCGCGGGGTATTGATGCTGAATCGCCGAATCAATTTCACGATGTTTATTTCCCTGCAAAGGAAGCAGAACAACAATACAGCGTACGTCTACGAGTAAAAACACCCGGCAATTTTCCGCTTCAAGCATCAATCCATACTACATCCGCTGATGGTAAAAGAGCTGCCCAACATTTTTACACGTATCTTCTCGTGACACCAACGCGTGCGGAGATTGGGTCCGAGCCTTTCGGTGATGAAGTTAGTAGCTTTCCGTTACAAACTCACGTTCAATTGTCATCCGCGCCCGCTAAGATTGATGGCGCTCTGCTAATTCGTGGAACGGTTTCCTATTTTGACGATAACGAACTTAGCGTATTGCCCGTTCAAAAGCCCCATATTCAATTGTACTTGGAAGATCAAATCACGGGCGACATAATTATCGATCACACCGTTGGCGATGGACTGGGCAATTACAACTTCGATAATCTAAATCACCCAGCCCTTCACGACGGTAGCCCGCGCAATCTGTACGTTGTTTTGAAATTTGACAATTCCGTCCTATCAATAGCGGAGGAGATAGAGGATGGTATATACCAAACGTATGCCTTGAAATCCGAAACGGTTAGCGATGTCTCTGACGGAGAAAACGTTATTGATTTGGTCATTGATAGTAAAGATTCGAATCGCGGGATTGGACACATTTTCAACACAATCCAAGATGCACATGATTTCCTTTATAGACGATTTGGTTGGGAACGAGATAGACCTATACAAGTAATATGGCCCGGTCCATATAGTATCTCTTATTACAATCTCGATCATATGGACGAAGGCAGAGCACAAATGAACCGGGAACAGATTGCTATTGCTTTTGGGGAACACCAATGGCTACGCATTATAATGTTCCACGAATATGCACATGCGGTAATGACCGCTGCGTACGGTTACGATATTGATGCGCTGCCGTTAAGCGACTACCCTGGTGTACACCGTGTGGAGACTGTGTCAAATTTGGGGTTTGCATTTTACGAAGGTTGGGCGGAGTTTATGGAAGCCGCGGTGGACAATAATGCTTTGAATGTTACGGGATTCTTGGATCGGGACTCTCCAAATATTGAATCTAATCAGTGGTGGACAGGACACGTGAATGGAGCAGGTCAGAATGTCAGAGGCGAGGTAGTGGAAGGAACCGTTGCAAGTATCCTGTGGGACATATTCGACACATCAGACTCAATAGATTTCACGCCGAATGTTGACGATGATAACATCAGCGATCGGCTAGATTTGTTCTGGAAGATTTTTGTGACTGATACCCCGCAAAACGTTATAGATGTCGCGATGGCGTGGCGCCTGCGGAATTTTCCGATGTTGAAAGAACTGGAGGCAATCTACGCAAACCATCATACGCTTTCTCGCCCAAACTCGCCCCCTACGCTTCAATTTACGTCTCCTACCAAAGAGGGCGCCGTAGCAGGCAATACCTTTGAGATCACGTGGCAGGCATTCGATTTGGATGGGGACGATTTTACGATTGACTTGTTCTATGACGTTGATCAGATAGTGGGCAATTCTGTGGAGATTCGATCGCGGATTTCGTCAAGGCTTTCTGGTTGGAGTTGGGACACAAGCATGGTTGAAGAAGGCAAATACTATCTTGGTGCGAGTGTTAGAGACTTTAGAAATTCAAAGATCGAGGTCTACAGTGAAAAATTCGTAATCATTGATCGGACAGCGATTTACGATGTGAATGGGGACAAAATTGTCAACTTGCATGATTTGGCTACAGTCGCCGCCCAGCTCGGAAAGCCTCCAGATTCTAACGCAGATGCGAACGGTGATGGAGTAATAAATGTCCTTGATCTTGTCTTGATTGCAGCTCACTTTGGAGAAGTCGTCCCTTGACATATCACAAAATTAAAAGCGACGATCTCGCGATCACGAAGGACGATCAAACGGAAAATTTTCAATAGATGTCGTTACTGATTGAGAAAACTCATTTTCTCGCGGTGGCACTATCAACGACTGCAGTGGTCATTAAAACGTGCTACATTTAATAGGTGCTGGTATGACGCAACCACCGACTGCGTAAAAGGAGGTGTAGTTTGCCGTTTGGAGATAACAACTGGCTTGCTTTAACGCAAGAGCCGACTTTGGAACCTGAACTCCCTATATGCGATCCCCACCACCACAACTGGGATTTCCGCACTGACCGTATTCCCTACCATCGATATCTTCTTCATGAACTTGTCGCCGACATACACAGCGGCCACAACGTGCGTTCTACCGTGTTTGTCGAGGCAGGTGCAATGTACCGTGCGGATGGACCGGAGGAAGCACGTGCCATCGGAGAGGTTGAATTCGTACAAGGACTCGCCGCTGCCAGTGCAAGCGGACTGTACGGTTCTAGTCGAGTTGCGGCTGGAATTGTTGGCCGTGCGGATTTGAATTTAGGCGATCGAGTTGAGCCCGTACTTGAGGCACTACAAGCGGCTAGCCCTAACAGGTTCCGAGGTATTCGCCACTCTGTTACGTGGGATCCACATCCTGAGTTCGAAAATATAGTCCGTCCCAATATAAAAGGTCAGTTGAGATCGAGTACTTATCGCGCGGGCGCCCGAATACTGGCACGTATGGGGTTAACCTTAGAGGCATGGTTATATTTTCCACAACTGCCCGAGTTGGTTGATTTCGCTAAGGCAATTCCGGATTTGAGGATTATTTTAAATCACATTGGAGGGGTGTTAGGCGTTGGCCCTTACGCTAATCGGAAGGATGAGGTACTAGCCACTTGGCGAAACGGTATCGAAGTTGTAGCTCAATGCCCAAACATTAACATAAAACTGGGTGGAATGGGGATGCCGCAAGTTGGCTTTGATTGGCATACGCGCGTTGAACCGATTGGTTCGAAAGAGCTAGCCGAGTGCATGAGCCCCTACATGAACCATTGTATTGAAAAGTTCGGACCGGATAGGTGCATGTTCGAAAGTAATTTCCCGGTCGATAAAGTATCCTATTCTTATAATGTGATGTACAATGCCTTCAAACGGCTCTCAACGAGTTATTCGGACTCGGAACGCGCCTCTATGTTTCACGACACTGCTACTCGGGTCTATCGTGTTGATGCATAAGCCATGAACAACTCACGTTTTGATGAGTACCACGCTTAAGGAAAAAAAACGACGCAGATTGGAAAATCTGTTACGCCGGACCTTCATGCGTCACGCATCCATTTCAAAAGAGGAGGCAAATCCACAATGTCAGAAGTTATTTACGATGTCGCCGTTATCGGCGCAGGCCCGGCAGGCGCGCAAGCAGCGGTTTCTGCCAGTCACCAAATGCGGCACGTATTGGTGCTACACGCTGGCAAAGTGAGTTTCAGCCGCGGACGAGCATACTGGTCAAAGTCCGTCAAAATTGAGGATGCGCCAGTGTTTCCAGGCGTCATCGGGCCGCAATTTGCCAAGGAATTAATGAAGTGGATGGAAGGACGTCCGGTAACCGACGTTACTATACACGGTGAGAATCGAAAAACAGGAATTGAAATCCGTGACGGATTGATTACCAAATTAACACCGGAAGAGAATTGTTTTGACCTTGAAGCCTCTACCGCTGCACTCAAGAAAGGAACGTCAAAACAGATTGAGCACTTTAAATCTCGAACAGTTGTTGTTGCGTCGGGTTTTGATGATCGCTGGCCCAATATCGAATTTCAACCTGGGGCTGAACGGATATACCAACAGTATGTTTCCGTGTTTCGGTACGCTGGCAATCGTAAGGGTTGGCACGTGTGCATCCGATGCGATGGGCACTTGCATGTTGACGAACATCTCGCCATCGTTGGTGTGGGTGACTACATTTACGATGTAGCGCTGGGATCACAAGATTTCACAGATAAAATCACAATCTTGACGAACGGTCGTCCCCACGGGATGTCGTCCGAAGTCCTTAGGCAAGCCGAAGAACGAGGTATCAACATCATTGAGCCGAAAATACTCAGACACATTGGAGAGAAAACGAACCTAATGGGCGTTGAGTTAGAAGATGGTGACGAGGTGTATTTCGACGGTTTTCTTGTAGATGAAGGGTTAATTCCGAACACGAAGTTTCTTGAAGGTTGGAATTATCAAAAGGACGAGGACGGGCTAATTATCACGAACGATGCTGCACAACTCCTTGATTTGCATGGCAAACCCATTCCCGGTTTGTTCGCCGCCGGGGACATTGTGTCGGGTGAGCGCAATCTCATTGCAACAGCGTTCGCGCTAGGACAAGAGGCTGGGTTGTCCGCATCAGATTCGTTACGCAGATGGCAGCACCCCAAAAGCCATTGAGCAACAATTACCGCCGGGTACAAAATCTCGGTTATTGAAGACCCTAGTGGTCTCAACAGCCTTGATGACTCCATTGGTATCAGGGCCTGCTGACTTTTGCTCAAATATCAGCAGCGATAGCGACCAAATCGAGGATGTTTAAGACATTGTCGCCGTTCACGTCAGGATTAGGCTTAGTTCCTTCTTCAATCTGCATTCCCAGATTGTTCGCAACGAAGACCAAATCCAAAATATTGACCATGCCATCCCCGTTGACATCCGTTGATCTAGGCTGGCGGGGGATGACGATACTAGCGCTCCTTACAGTTTCCCCGTTTTCCATGCCATCGAAAGGCGTGGCTTCAACAAAAAACATCTCTTCCTCGCCAAATTCTCGCGAAAGCGTTGCCTCTGTCGCATCTGCTATGAGACCATCTTGGTTGTGCCACTGATACGTGACCTGTTCAGCGTCTCCATCATCGTCAGACCATCCATGCGCCTTCGCGGTAAGCATGTTTGGTATCGCTGTCGGTTCCACGTCTGTGACAATCTCAACGCCGCTTAGTGATGGCGGAGTGTTTAAGATTTGTGTCCGCTCGCTCTCAACAGAATTACCGAGTTCTTTACCATCATATGGAGTAACTATTATATACACTTCGTCACCTACCTCAAAATTGGCACCTGTGAGGCGACGTTCGGTGATGGACGTATCCGCGAGGGTAACAGAGGAATTCTTTGAAAATACCACTTGATAGTCAACGTCGACATTCAGAGTTGCGCCGGGCAGAATCAAACGCTGAGTGACAAGGGTAACCTCAACTTCTGACCCGGGGTTGGCAATGTCCAGGCTAGCCGCCAAATCGCCCGTCGCTGTTAAAACAATCTGACGGACTCGCGTCATGTAACGATATAGCCTTTCGCCAGGAGCAGAATTGACGTAAGTCCAACTGAATTGTCGTTCTCCTGCTGTGGACTCGAACGGTACTAGTGGTGTGGCCGATCGAATTATCCCCTGAAGAGTTTCCGTGACGGTGTATTCCCCTACCTCATCCAGATTGACGGTGAAGCTGCCACTGATGTTGCTCCCTACAGCTTCGGGAATACTATTTACGGTCTCTATGCCGCTCGGACTGGTAAATTTTACCGTACCTTTCTGTCCCCCAGTGACCCGTACCTTCAATTCCAGACCACTTGGCAGCGGCAGAGGTGACCGAAACTCTATCGGGGAAATACCTTGATACCGAATTTCCTGCTCATTTGAAAAATCAATCGTCCCGCTCAATGGACCATTCTGATTATACCAAGCATACAGATACTGTTCCGCATCTCCATCTACATCCATCCAACCTATGGGGATAGCTGTTAGTATACTCGCCTCTCGCGCCGGCTCCGGTTCGATAGTCAATTGAATCGAGTCAAAACTTGGCGGCGTATTGCCACTAACGTAAGCGAAACTCTGTACAGAAAGAAACATAACTATGACTATGGTTGTTCTGTTCATCTATTGCTCCTCGTGTAAGTGACGCGTCAAGAACATAATTCCTCATTGTAGACAAACAGTTGAGGAGTACCTCCCGTGTGAAGGAAAATCACGGTGTCATCAGAAGTGAGTTGTCCACGTTGAACGTGATCAATCAGCCCTGCCATCGCCTTGCCCGAATATACCGGATCCAAAAAGATGCCCTCCGATTGCGCAACCAATCTGATTGCTTCCGTACATTCAGGTGTTAACATGCCGTAGCCTTGTCCTACGAAGGCGTCGGTATTTCTCACTTCATAATCGTTGATAATAACATCCAGACCAAGAATCACGGCAGCGGCGCTCGCTGCCTGTTGAATACGCTCTATCCGGTTTTCCCAGCTAAGTGGCGCAATGCCAAATGGTTTTGCCTTCATTCCCAGCGCTTTGGACCCGAGGATCATCCCTGCCTGGGTACCGCCAGCCGAGGCCGCATAAATCCAATCCGCCTCTACGCCTAATGCTCTCTGTTGTTGATAGATTTCGGTCATGCACCACGTAAAACCGACCGCTGCTAACGCCGTGGCATGCGGACCGCCCACCCCATAGGGATTCAATCCTTCGGCTTTCAATTCTTCCGCTAACGCCACTTTTACCGCATGCAATTCATCGCCAAAAGGAACATCAACTATTTCAACGTTTGCTCCCGCGAGATGGTCCAGCAGCAGGTTGCCCTGAACAACGCTTTTGTGATCGCGTGCGAGTCGAAGGTAACATTTCAGACCGAGTCGAGCGCATGCCGCAGCAGCTTGACGGCAATGATTGGATTGTGACGCCGCTCCATGCACAATCGTGTCCGCCCCTTGATGTACTGCTTCGCCTATAGTGAAAGTTAACTGTCGAACCTTGTTTCCACCAAGCGCGAGACCTGAACAGTCTTCTCGTTTAATCAAGATACGCGGTCCGCCCAACTTCTCGGTTAGATGTGGACAATCTTCCAACGGCGTTGGAAAGTGTCCTAGATCAACCTGTGGAATTCGGGTAACTCTTTCTAGAAGATCTTCACATTTCACGACTTGATGTGTTGGATTCAACATCTCACCTCAACTGTATTTCACGTCCTATGCTTGGCATCGTTTCATATCTGTTTACTGATTAAGCACCTCTTTCAGTAGTGCCAGCAGTTCGTCATTCCCTTCGGCAAGTTCGAAAATGCGCTTGATACTATCTTCCCGGTCCAATTCTTCCTGTGAGTTTGGCTTCGGTTCCCAGATTACATCCACTGTTCTAGGGTTCAAACGATCGTAGTTCATTTTGATAATTGTCAATGGATAATCAGCGGGCACCAACAATATCCAATTAATAGTCTCGGCACGGTCAGAATAACGACGGTCCGTTTTCAGCCGCCGATCCTGGTGAGGCACATCCTTTTTGACCCAGTCCTTCCGTCCGAATCCATCGGTCTCAAAGTAACCTACCTCCAACCAATTGCGTCCGGCGCCGTTTGGTTTCGTGGTGATTTCAATTCGTTGCATGACTTAATTTCCCCTCTGCGAATTGAGAATCTGAATCAAAAAGATTCACTGCACATAGCGTACATCTTCTTTGATTTTCACTGATTCCAATTGTTTTGTCAAGGCGTTTTTTCTTGAGTGCAGAGCGTTCCGCACAATCGCCGATTCTACCTCTACTCCGCTTTTTTCACTTCACTTTCGGTGTAGCGTGAGGGGATATGCATCCAAAATTATAAACTGATGCGATTGACCCGAGCGTTCCACAAAATAGTGTTGCTATGAGTCAATGAATTCTATTATAATGTTATGTTATATAAGGACTTGGGCTTGGAGGGTTCTACGGAGAAAGTACGATGCGAATCGGCATGAGGTACGGACACGGATTCTTGAATGTTGATGTCCCAGACGAGAATCTAGCTAGGATTCTTACAATTCAACATGAAGAACCTATTCGGGATCCGGAGACTTCGGTCCACAAAGCTATAGAAACGCCAATCAATTCCCTGCCCTTAAGCCATTTGGCAGACGGTAGGTCTTCCGCATGTATCATAATTTCCGATATCACACGCCCTGTCCCCAATAAGGTCATTCTGCCCCCGATTTTGAAAACCCTCGAACAACAAGGCATCCCGCGAGAGAAGATTGTTATTTTGGTCGCGACGGGAATTCACCGTCCGAGTACCGAGGATGAATTGGAAGAAATGGTCGGGATTGACATCCTGAGCAACTACCGGATTGTCAATCACCTGTCTGACGAACCGGAGGCGCACAAATACTTAGGATTGACGCGCAATGGAACACCCGTCCACATTGATAAGACGTACCTAGAATCCGATGTAAAGATCGTCACGGGGTTAATTGAACCACATCTGATGGCGGGATATTCGGGAGGACGTAAAGCGATTTGTCCCGGTATTGCTTCAGTGGAAACGATGAAAGTAATGCACGGCCCGCAGATTCTTGAGCATCCGAACGCATCCGTAGGAATATTAGACGGCAATCCGTTCCATATGGAAGCAACTGAAATCGCACTCATGGCGGGAGTTGAATTTAGTCTTAATGTTGCGATAGACAATAAACGACAGATTACGGGTATATTTGCTGGTGAGTTGGTTGAATCGCATAGAGAGGGATGCGAGTTCGTAGAGAAGCAGGTAACTGCAACATTGCCTCGGCCTGCAGATCTAGTGATTGTCTCGAGCGCCGGATATCCGTTAGACACCACTTTCTATCAAGCCATAAAAGGGCTATTGACGGCTGCAGAAGTCGTAAAGCCGAACGGCGCCATTATCCTAATGGCGGAATGTAGCCACGGCATCGGTAGTAAGGCGTTTACCGATTTGATTCTGGGAACTCAGAATCTTGACCAGTTTATACAGGATATCTACCAACCAGAAAATTTCGTGGTCGATCAGTGGCAACTTGAGGAACTCGCAAAAGTTGCAAGAAAAGCCGACATTTACTTTTACACAGAGGGCATCCCCTATGAACAACAACAGCAGTTGTTCGTGCAGCCGCTTGAGTGTCCCAAAGAGGGAATCGATAAAGTGTTTTCCAAACGTGGAGATGACGCTAAGATTGCTGTTATACCCGAAGGCCCTTATGTGCTAGCGAAAGTTGAAGCGCCCCAGCGTTACGCGCTCAATTGATCTTACAGAGGAGCAAATGAAAGACACTCCGCGGCCAATTGTCGAACTCAAAGGTTTTCGCGATGGCTTGCACCTAATAATTGATCCAAAAGCGAACATAGAGGACATTATCCCGCGAATTGAAAAAAGGATGGAAAAATTGTGCGATTCGCTAGCTGGAACAGGGGTAACTATTAATCTTCGCGGCGGATCGATGGACTTTCAAGAGTTAAACCGACTGGAACGATTGCTCCAGGACACGTACCGCCTTGAAATCAAACAACTAATAGGCAAATCTGATGATATTCCTCGGACCCAAGAAGACTCACCGATTGCGGGTGCCCCGGCTCTGCACAAGGCGACTCCTCAGAGCAGTGAGTATTTTTTGCCAGCGGAAGAGGAGAAAACACTATTCATTCGACAAACGTTGCGCTCTGGGCAGGTCGAACGCTTCCTTGAGGGAAATGTCGTCATTCTTGGCGACGTAAATCCTGGAGCTGAGGTTATTGCAGCTAGGGACATTATTGTTCTCGGAACCTTGCGCGGCATCGCACATGCGGGCGCTTTGGGCGACATTACATCTGTGATTATTGCCCTAAGTCTTGTACCCACGCAGTTGAGAATCGCACGCTTCATTTCCCGCCCACCTTCCAATCAACGACCACAAGGAGATAAGGTTGAGTTCGCACGGATACGGGGTAATGCCGCCGTAGTTGTCGAAGAATTCACGGATTTTAATCACCTAGCACAATTGGAACAGCGAAGTTCTGTTGATTTTTCAGAATCGCGTTTAGAATGAGCATGATATTCAGTAAACAAACCGGCAAGCAGAGAAGGAGGGCTGTGAACGCATGGGGAGAGTGATTGTATTAACCTCCGGGAAAGGAGGAGTGGGCAAGAGCACTTCCACAGCAAATCTGGGAACAGCGCTCGCACTGTTAGGCAAAAAGGTGGTTTTAGTTGATGCCGATGTGGGGTTGAGGAATCTTGACGTCATTATGGGATTGGAAGCCCGAGTGGTTTACACGTCAATGGACGTTATTGATGGTACATGCAACATTGAAAAGGCATTGGTTAGAGACCGACGTGTGAAATCATTGAATCTCTTAGCGGCATCCCAAAAGAACAACAAAATGGACATCCTTCCCGAACAGATGAAGAAAGTCTGTAAGGAACTGAGTGAGGATTTCGACTATGTTCTCATTGATTCCCCGGCAGGTATTGAGCAGGGCTTCCAAAATGCTGCAATCGGGGCGGAAGAGGCGTTAATCATCACTACCCCGGAAATTGCGGCGGTTCGAGATGCAGATCGAATCATCGGTCTGCTGCAGAATATGAACATTGAAAAGATGAATCTGGTTATCAACCGGCTCTCTCCACAGATGGTAAAAGCAGGAAACATGATGGCCCCACAGGATATTATCGACATCCTATCAATAGATTTGATCGGCGTCGTTCCGGAAGATTCGGACGTTGTTGTTTCAACTAACCGTGGGCTACCCTTGGCATATAGTCATGCGTCTCATGCCGGTGAAGCCTATAATCGTATTGCACAGCGGCTTGAAGGAGAGGATGTACCGATTCCAGAATTCAAATCGGAAAACTGGTTCGGTCAACTAATGAACAAGCTAGCCGGCCGCAACTAGCAGGAGAATCCCACATGTTTCGAAAACTAATGCGCCTTTTGCACCAAGAGAGGGGGAGTAAGGAAGTTGCCAAGAATCGGTTGCAGTTAATTTTGATTCAAGATAGAGTTGACGCAGACGAAGCCATTATGAGTGACTTGCAGACGAAACTAACACAACTTCTCGCGGAATATTTTGAATTTCCCTCGGAAGATATCGATATAGAGCTTCAGCGCGACGGCGCATCAATGGCACTAACCGCGAATATCCCCGTCAAAGCCATGAAACGTCGCACTCCTGCCCAGTAGTAACCGCTCGACCGCTTGCGCAACGCCATCATTGTCGTTTGACTCGGTAACATAATTCGCACATTCTTTCAGTTCATTTATAGAATTCCCCATCGCAACGCTAAACCCGGCGGCAGCCATCATACTTTGGTCGTTATAACCATCTCCGAACGCAACAACGAGGTCCATAGGAATCCCTGATTGGGTCGCCAAGGCTTTCAATGCTGGCCCTTTGGAAACCTGCGGATTCATGAATTCAATGTATTCGATCTGTGTTCGGGTAATGTATAGCCGATCGCCAAAATCTCTTTGAAAGTCAACGAGTAAGTGCTCGACTTTCTCGGGTGTGTCAAGCACCTGCATTTTTGTTGGTTCCCCTCCAGTTAACTGTCGAAGATCTCCAATCACGGTAGCGCACACCCCCGTCCGACTCTCATAGAGTTCACTCCAAGAATTTTCCATCCCAATATATAGTCGATCGTCAAGGCAAAAATTGAGATGTAGGTTTCTCTGATCGCAGTAGTCAACCAGATCCATTGCTGTTGTAGCCGCAATGGGCGTGTGATGGAACACTTGCCCGGTTTTTGCGTGTTTGACCATCCCGCCATTATATGAAATAATCGGGTTTTCCAATCCAATCTGATTACTAATAGGAAGAATTGATTGATGCATCCTTCCCGATACTAACACGACGGTAACACCTTCCTTCGACAGTTGTCGCAGCACCATACAGTTTCGGTCCGTTACGACATGACTGCTGTTGAGAAGCGTTCCATCTAAGTCTAGGGCTACCATTCGGCATGGAATCTTGCTCATTCCCTGTTTCCTTTCACCTCTCGAAGAGTCCCTCCAACCTTCGCCTATAAATCAACGAATAGATTGTGCTGTTATCGGATTAAAGAAATGGACATGTTCCTCGTCGAAATCTAGCCAAATGGGCTGTCCGACCTCAACTTGGAATGCCGGGTGTGTCCGGACTCTGAGCGTAATAAAATTTGCTGACTCTGAATCTTCACCGAGGAAAATATCAATGATATTCACGGAGCCAAGCGACTCCACCAAATGTACGTTTGCCCTGATCCTCCCTTCGACAGATTCTTTGGAAACCACGATATGCTCTGGTCGAATTCCAAAAACAAGCTCGCTGCCTGGAGTGCTGTTGCCAAGGCTCGCAATCTGATCATCGGAGAGTTCCCACGAGAAATCTGTATGATTGAGTCGCATAAAGATACTAGTGCCTTCCGATCGAATAGTACCACGGATTAAATTCATAGAAGGGCTACCCATGAACCCGGCAACGAACAAGTTTCTTGGTTGACTGTAGACCTCTTGAGGGGAGCCAATTTGTTGAATTGTCCCCGCGTACATTATCGCAATTCGATCCGCCATTGACATGGCTTCAACCTGATCGTGCGTGACAAAAATTGTTGTTGTCCCAAGATCGTATTGTAAGCGTTTAAGTTCAGATCTCATGTCGACGCGAAGTTTGGCATCAAGGTTGGCCATCGGCTCATCCATCAAAAACGCTATCGGACGGCGCACCATCGCCCTTCCAAGCGCAACCCGCTGCATCTCTCCGCCACTCAGGTGCGCTGGTCTCCGTTTCAACAATGTATCAATTTGTAAGAGATGGGCAACTTCCTGAACTCGTCCCTGAATTTCAGATTGGCTTAACTTCGCGGCTTTGAGCGGAAATGCAATATTATCAAATACTGTTAAGTGCGGATAAAGTGCATAAAATTGAAACACAAACGCGATGTCCCGATCTGCGGGAGATAAGTGATTCGTCCGGATTCCATCAATAAGGATATCCCCCATTTCCGGGTGTTCTAGGCCAGCAATCAATCGCAGTGTTGTTGTTTTTCCGCAACCGGATGGCCCCAAGAAAATCAAGAACTCTCGATCGTGTATTTCTAAGTTCAGGTCATTAACGGCTATAACATCTCCAAAGCGTTTGGTGATATTTTTTAGTTCAATTGCTGCCATAGAAAAGTGAGATTCTTTGGACTTTACCATCAACAAAATGCAGGGCCATCAGCATGGGATGCAAGACACACTTCGACAATGGGCGTATATTCTAGCACACGACTTTCAAAAATGATAATGCAAAAGGTGGAAGGTATTACGGGGGTATCATTTCTCCCGTGCTAGGGAAGGCTGGACGCATAGGAAGGCGAAAAACCGGGGGATGGTAGGTGGAACAGATTAGAAAGATGCGGATATTCGCTCAACTGCCGAGAACAAGGTACATCGCCAAGCCCGAGAGTACCGGCATTGTCAAATTATCATCAAGCTTAGATGGAAGGACCTCAACCAACGTTGCAACTAAGGCACCGATGATTGCCACTGCTGGATTAAACTTGACAAGCGCAATCAGAATGCACACAAGAAAACATGCGAGGCTGCCTTCTAGGCTTTTTTTAGAAAATAACTTCGTTCGTCCCCACTTCTTTCCGATTAGCGCGGCAGCCATGTCGCCAAAAATCATGAAGAAAATACATACAATTGCGAGGGTTTTGGGGAAAACGAGAATGGGCAGGAAAACACCGATAAGATAATACGTCGCTCCTGTAATGGCACCATTCCGTTCGTGTAAACGGAGCAGCGGCGTGAAGACTCGGTAGAACACAACTTGGAACGAAGGCCAGAGAGCTTTAAGTAATTCAATTAAAAGCGCGATGGACACAAGGATACCGACAGCGATCATAGCTTGATGTCTTTCAATGAATATGTAGGAAATCGGCACGATGAGGCCAACCAGATGAATGCCTTTTCGACGAAATTCCAATGCCATGGCTTATTCTCCGCCTTTGGTAGAATGTACCTCTTTATGCAAGAAATATACCAGAGGGCGAAGGAAGCCGGTTCGTCACTTCCATGGTACATATAGTAGACGATTGAGTGGAGCCGATTGTCACGACGGCATAGATGTTGGGTGCAAATTGTACGTGGGGAATGCAGATTTTGCATAGATTGCAAGTCTCACGTGGATAGCGACTGTTTAAATACGCGGCTCTTCCGAGTTAGGCGTGAAAATGAAATTAACTTAGGACTAGCGCAGTAAAGCAGCCAAGAGATTTAAGGAGCGATCTCCGAATCGTGACCTCTTAGCGCGAGCAAAACTCGCTCCTACCGAAAACGTGAAATTAATTGCGCTACTGCGAAACGTGTTAATCCTATATGCATAATTCTTGGTTGAACCAACTATACCTATCCAAATCTCGGCACACGCCAATCGGTAGTTTGAAATGTCAAGCAGTTAGTCAAGGGCGCATACATCGAAGCATTCAGAACCATATCAGGTGCCATTGATAGGAACCCATGTATGCAAATCCCGGAATCCTAGTTTTGGGCATTTGCAGTCGAACGCTCATAGTTGTTTGGTTCGGTGGCGGAGGCTATGAGTGGAAGCGTCGAGCGGCATGAGTTAGGCTTGTGCGAAGAGTCGTAGCCGTTATTTTTGTCTCCTTGCAACGGAAATTTCTTAGATCCTGTTTGAATAATCAGTGGCAATGCCATTTTTGGTCATTTTCAGGAGGTTATTTTTTGTCTGCTACACATCTGTGGGATCTCTATCGCACTCGCTATTCACTCGTTTGATCCCCTCTGGGGCTTTTAGAGACTGGCGCGCGGTGCAAACCCTACAGATGTACTTTTCAAACAAGCTCATAACACACGGCTTAACTGCCCGAGCTTCACTATAAGCTTCTTCGACAGTACGTCATCCACGGGGAAGAACAGAGCAATTCTGTGGGTACACGACGGCGAATCCAAGCTGCAGATTTCGACGGCAAATTGCTTGACTATTCGCACTGTTTGATGTAACATCGGCACGCGCTATTGAAGTATAATGGAAAATTCATCGCAATCAATCTCATAGCATGGGTTCATTGATGTAGATTGCGGCTGAGGTAAAATAAATTGACAACACCGAATACAATTGTACGTTGGGGAATACTGAGCACCGCAAAAATCGCAACCAAGGTGTGCCGTGCCATAAAATTAGCTAGGAATGCCGAGCTTGTGGCTATCGCCAGTCGAACAAAAGAACGAGCAGAGAATTGGGCATCCGAGCATGATGTTGAGCAGGCATACGGTAGCTATGAACAACTTGTGGAGGATGAATCAATTAATGCAATTTACCTCCCCACTCCACCAACACTTCATGCTGAATGGACAATCAAAGCGGCTGAATGCCGCAAGCACGTGTTGTGTGAGAAGCCGTTGGCGGCAAACGCGGAAGAATCCATTGTGATGGCGAAGGCATGTCAAGAGAATGGTGTACAGTTGATGGACGGCGTCATGTGGGTACATCATGAACGTACGCCTAAAATGAGACAAATGATAGAAAACGGAACACTAGGGAAGTTGCGCCGAGTGACCTCTGCGTTTTCACTAAATTGGGATACAATTCCATACGACAACATTCGCGCAAAGAAAGAACTTGCGGGTGGTAGCCTCGGCGATTTGGGATACTATTGTATTCGCGCTATTCTTTGGGCTTTGGGCGATGTCCCGAACCAAGTTTTCGCAACCGCACGTTACGAGGTTGGCGTTGACCTGAATTTTTCGGGACTACTTTGGTTTGAAGGCGAACGAATGGCATCATTTGATTCCGCGTTTGACACGGGTAGCAGAAAATGGTTCGAAGTAGCAGGGACCAAGGCCTCGCTGATATGTGACGATTTTGTCATTCCTTGGCAAGAGGAATCTGCGCGATTTTGGATACACAATGCATCAGGTAAAACAGCCGAACACAAAGTTGAAAGTGCTATCCAAGAGGTAAACATGATTGAACAATTCTCGAGAATCGTTCAGACTGGGAAACTCGAACCACATTTCGTCAAGGATGCAATCAACACGATGCACGTTTGTGACGCTCTTACCGAATCTGCGAGACGCAACGAGATTGTGGAACTTGAGATTTCAAGGCTGTCCTGATTCGACAAGCATGAGAATTGCCATGCTCTAAAGAATGAGTGAAACCTGTCATTACGTAGAACATTTGTTGTCGTTGTTAACAAATGATGCGAATTCCCCATAAACTTACTAACCGATATTGCGAAGGAGAAAACTCCCATGGCGGTCATCACCGTTTCAAGAGAATACGGTAGTCGTGGTGAAGAGATTACCCAAGAAGCTGCGAAAGAACTCGGTTATAGTTATTTTGATAAGGACATCCTCGCTGATGTCGCGCGCATCGCCAATACGACTGAAGACGAAATTCGCCAATACGATGAAAAGGATGAACACGGACTGCACACATTTTTGAAAAAACTGTTTATCGCGCAGCCCTTAGTTGTCGCCGAATTTCCGTACTATTATCCACCGACTATACCTCTCGATTGGTCAATCGGACCCATTGAAAACGAACAAAGATTAGACCCCGAGAGCGTAACGGCTTTTTTTAATGAAGTTGTCGAAGAACTCTGGAGACGGGACGACGTTGTGATTGTTGGTCGAGGCAGTCAAAAAATCCTTGCATCAAAACCGCACACACTCCACGTTCGCTTTGTGGGGACGATGCAAGACCGCTGCAAGCAAGTAATGGCAGCCGATTCTCTAACCCGTGTTGAAGCCGCGAAGAAGATTTTAGCCATCGATAAAGGACGCGCGCATTATCTAAAGCACCACCACGATGCAGACTGGACGGATTCTACATTATATCACCTAGTCATTAACTCAAGTTTAATACCAGTAGATCAGGCCGTTAAAATCATTACGCTGTCGCTCCGTCATATGGAAAATTAGGGTGATTGGGCTTGGCCATTCACAAAGCTGGCTTGAAGGGCAAGCGTACCCTCCAATGACAGCAATTCCTCAACGGACTGCATAATCCATTCACACCGTCCCCAGCCGGTCGCACATGTTTGCCAACTCTTCACTGGTCAACCAAGCAAACTAGACGATCGAGATGTCATCCACTTTTTTATAACGTCCGATTTTCTTCGTCTGCTTTCTGTCTTGATTGCACAAAATTGAGCTAATTGGATTCCAGCTGCGGGTGCGTTGGGCAGACTATTCCAGACACATATTCATGCGAAAGTACGCTGCATACCTCCCTGCACTTCTAATGGATGCTTGCATAAGTAGCATTCTCACGAACGCAGCCTTTTACATAAACTACCTCCACTTTTCCTCTACGTTTCTAGGCACTTTGACCGCAATCAGCACTGGCGTCTTTGTGCTATTAGCAATTCCTTTTGGCCGTCTATCGGATAAGATCGGACGACCACGCGTCCTCACCCTAGCTTGCTTCTCACTCGCCGCCGTGAGTATTATTCTCCCATTCTGTACGCGCAAGCTATATCTCATGATAGCTTTTGCGTGCAGTGGTATCGGAATGGCGCTATTTTGGCCTACCTATGAAGCGTGGTTAGCTGAGCGAGAAGGGGTCGGAGATCTGGTTCGACGCATTACGATTTTTAATCTGTTCTGGACTGTAGGAATTACCATTGGTCCGATGATTTCTAGCTATCTTTATAAAGGAACCAGCCCAATCCTTACTTTTTATCTCGCGGGCGGCTTTAGCCTAATCAATTGGATTACCCTCGAATCCCAAACTATCGTAAATCGTAAAGACCTGCATTCGGCGGAACATTCAGTTTTAATTGAAGCACCACCTCATGCCGCACACCACATCTATCTAAGAATAGCGCGGATTGCTAATTTTGCTTCATGGTTTTCGCTTGGAATCGTTCGGCATATTGCGCCGAAGCTGACCGTCGAAGCCGGTATTCCTGCAATGGCATTTGGGAATTTAATGTTGGTGATGGGAACAACACAACTGATCGGATTTCTATGGTTAGGCACGAATCGAGCGGCACGATGGCACTATCGACTACCTCCGTTGATTGGCGTTCAATTACTCGCAATAATCGCCTTCTTGGTAATCGGACTTATGCCGCATGGACTCTATTGGACGTGTGCCTTCGCGGTAATTGGGTTATCCGGAGCTGTTACCTACTTCAGCAGCATGTATTACAGCTTGCACGCACAGCAGGATAAGGGCAACAAGAGCGGTGGACACGAAGCTGTACTGGGCAGTGGTCTATTGCTTGGCCCATTCTTCGGCGGGATGTTGGCGGATTCTGCGCTGGGAGTTAGCAGTCCGTACATTCTTTGTGCAGTGGTGATCGGTGTTTGTAGTTTAGCGGAAACGATAATCTGGATAAGGCAAAAACAAATGGAGGGAGCATAGGACCCAGAGACGTTCCCTATCGATGGGCAACAATAATAAATCCGGTTAAACCACAGAGTAGGATTTGGAAACCTGTCTGGAAAAGAATCTCCCGAAACGGTTGGCAAAGAAAGACTAGGCCGCACGCAATCGCACTGATAGAGATCCGCTCCACCCACCATTTTTGCCCCGACAGAATTGCAAACAGCGTCATTCCTACCAAGATCAGATATAGAGCCGTGCTCCGTAGAAAACTAAGAGGTTGATAGAGGAACACAAAGCCGATGACTAGGATAGATCCGCCGAGAATTGTTACCTGCTTTCGCCACCGTGTTGTCATGCCAAAGGCGATTGAGCTGGCAAAGATTAGGTGGAAAGCGGAATCCCTAAGACCACTTGGAACATTCAGAAACAGGAACCCCAATCCGGTAACTAGCCCGAGACCTGAAATAGCCTCCACGACCCACTTGGCAGAAGAAATTCTCACTGATACTATCGATGCGACGGTCAAAAGCGGTAAGGCAATGCCCCTGAGCAATACAGAATCAGGCTGATACAAAAATCCAAGCCCGAAAAGAAACGTCAAAATTGCGATTATCTGGTAGCGAGAACGCTTTGGCATATCACCGAATTTTAAGCATAGGTCTGGGTGGCATCGATGTGCCTCTCAGCTATGCATGATCTTTTCACAGCCGAGGCGCACATTTCAATAAAGTTTCGGTTGTTGCGCCCGCACAACTGCGTCGTACTAGCGACCAAAAGAGTGGATAAAGCGCTTTGTGCTATGCTATAATCAGCACAGCCATTCGATTTGAACGAACCCTGGAGGAGTTTGATGAAGCCAAGAGTCTCAATGATTGGTACCGGACGGTGGGGTAAAACCTTACTGCAGAAATTCCATTTTCTTGGTGGGCCTCACCTCGTCTATGGACATCAGAATCGTGATGTGCTTCAACCGCTTAGTTTGTGTTTTGCGGAGGACATCGATCAGTTAATTGAGGAGAGTGACGCTGTCGTCGTCGCCACCCCTTCGGAGACGCACGCAGAAGTCGGAGAAAGGGTGCTGCGGGCGAGAAAAGATCTGTTTCTTGAGAAGCCCATGGCACTCTCATCTAAGGAAGCACGCCACCTCACGCAGTTGGCGGAAGATTCGGATAGTGTGTTCATGGTGGGTCATGTGCTTTGCTACTCAACCGGTTTTACCAAACTTAGTGCGCTGCCTGGAGAAGCCGTTGCCGCACACGGAAAATTCCTTAAAACAACGACTCCTGAAAAGTATCTTAACGCTTATTGGGACATGGGGGTGCACTGCGTGGCATTGGCAATTTCCCTGAATGTGCCCATGACTAAGTTCAATCTTGACGCCTCTGCGGAAGCAACTGCCAATCAAAGGACTTTCGAGCTACAGACAAGAACACCCGACGGTCGTCTTCATTCCCTACTATGGGACTTTCTCGCCCCTGAAAACCAGGAAGACATGCTGATGGTTGAGTGCAGGCATTTCCTTGATTGTGTAAACAATCGAGAGACGCCTAGGACTGATGGAAAACAGGGCGTTCAAACTATCGAAGCACTGGAAAGGATTCATCCGGAGCAGCGTGCATAAGCAACTGCAACTTCCCTAATCCTTGCCTGATTGCGTACGCGATTTTTCGTCTCCGAACAAACCGCGAAACCATCCGCGTGACTGAGTTGCTTCTGCGGCTTCTGCTCTTAGTTTCAGCGATTCTGTCTGGACCTCTTTTATTCTCCGTTCAAGTTCTTCATTCTGACTTTGGAGTTCCTGATTTTCGCGTTTCAATTCGGCGATGTCTTCCTGCAAAACGGTGAGATGCAGCACTTGGCAAGCCAAGTTTTCAATTAGGTCAGACGTTGGAATGTTGAAGGCAAGTTTTGTGATAAGAATGGATAATCCATCGACACTTAGCATAAACACAGTTTGCGATTCTTCGTTCTCCTTTTTCTCTCCGTCAAACAGTGTTTCAAGCGAGTCGTCATCGCCGGAGGTAATCACCGGTTCACTGTACAAATAAGGTTTAAGATCTTCATCTTCGCGGGCCAATGCGTTTGTTATGATATCCTCATCAACGCCAATGATGCTAGCGATGTCCGGTACACTTAGCCGTTGTTGCATGCTCAATTCTCCTGGATCAGATGAATCAATCCTACGTTGGTACGCGCATCATAGTCTGTGGATCTCGCTTCAATACGGTCAATACGGGGACTCGAAATTTGAGGGTCACACTATTTTCTTGTGTTGAGGAACATCGGCCTGGAGAAGTCGAATCAGCCGTCGGGAGTAGCTCCAGCTTGATATACCAATGAAAGCAATCCCAACGCAGAGCACATAGAACGAGATTGGACCGGCAATATCCAGAATATAGAGAACTAAAGCGATTGAAAGGGATACAGTAGCGCACTTTCCCCATCGATTGGAGCGCGTGACGAACCGTATCTGATAGGCGAGATAGATACTGCCGATAACTATAAAAACATCTCTAATGACAACAATCCCAACCACCCACAGGGGAAAATCGTAATGCTTTGAGTAGAAAAGTCCGTAAAGCGCGGCGCTGATTACGACCTTGTCTGCTATAGGATCGAGGATTTTTCCCAAATCAGTGGGCAACTTCAACCGCCGAGCCATGTATCCATCAAGCAGATCGGACAACACAGCCAGACCGCCCAATGTCAACGTGATAGCCCGCTCATAATGAACGATGCTAAGAAAAATGAACGGCGCTAGAACAAGTCTAGTCAGAGACAGTAAATTACTGACATAGACGAAATCTCGCCTAACAATCTGCACCCCTGTGTTTTGTGCTAACTGATGCGGAGATGAATGAAGTCGCATGACACTCAGTTTGTGCTAGAAAAGATTGGAGCGCGACAAGCACTATACAGTAATATTCGGGAGGGCAAACTGCAGCGTCAAACCGGCGTGACATGCTCGCCGACGCGCTGAAGTACCGATGGGCCGGTGCTATTCAATGAATCGATGATATTTGGACTAACCGAATGAAGCAAGAAAAGTAGTTTACCATGCGTGACTCTTGCGTCACGAACTATACCGTGGCGCTGGGTGTGCATCCTCCGGGACGCGACCGTGTCGACAGATTAAGTGTTAATTGAACACTGTGTACTAGAATGTCTTTGAATCTCTCAGTTATTTTTAGCGATGACCCGCGTTTTCAATTTGCGATTTTCTCGTTTCAGTAGCGTGGCCTCCTCGGCAAGAAGCTGATTTAGCGGGAAGGTTTCAAGCAGATGCTGTTTCTCTTCAAGGGAAATGTGAAGCCTAACACCAATCTGATATGCTAACTGCCGCGGATCTTCTCGAAATAACTTCGGAGGCTCCCACTCAAAAAATAATTGTTTCAACAGAGCTTCGTAATCTCGATATAGTTCTCGTGTTTCCGATGTAATCGGCTCAAGATTCTCACCTACGTCTATATCCGGCACGTTCGGAACTCGAACACGCCCTACTAGATAGGGAAGATTGTGCTGGATTTCTAGAATCTCAAATCGGTACTGTCCCGAGGTCATGAGGTCCATTCGACCGCCGTCCAATCGATCTACTTCAAGAATCTGTACGGCCGTTCCAACATGATGTGGTTTGGCGGGATCGCCCGTTTCTGTTCCCTCTTTTATTAGAACGACACCAAACGGAGACTCATGCTCCAAGCACAGCTGAATCATCAACTGATACCGTTCTTCAAATATGTGCAGCGGTAAGATTCCACCCGGGAAAAGAACAACGTGCAGCGGGAAAAGTGGCAGCTCTTGTTCAGACGGGACCTCAATTGAATCAATGTTCACTGGGCAACTCTCCCTGCAACGAAGACAATATACCGTATGACTACGACGCGAAGTTTAGCACACGAGACAATGAGTGTCAACAGAAACTTTCCAATCAACTTTAGACGTCGGGGGCTTTACCGGCGCGGCAGTTTCCTACTTACTCTGGAGCGAGTAGCCGCAATAACGGCACTAGCTATCACCTTACCTCAAAACGTGGAGGAACGATTTTTATGTTAGAAAATTGGGTATCGTCACTATCGAATTATAAACAGGCAGCGTTGAAAATATCGAGTTGTTTGCTCGCACGAACCCAGGTTGCAGAGATCGAGGATGAAGGCGGTATCAAGGGAGCAAAGGTTGTATGGAAGGGCGAGCCAGGTGAAAGCGGTCTTAAAGTCAATTCACCAGCCTGGAAAAGCAATATTGAATTTGGCGGCGACACCGCACCCACCATCGAATACAGGCAACAACGTGACCGAAGGCAGTTCTCGGTGCGCAACCCTAAGGACATTTCATTCGACTTAGATCAGAAAACGCTCAATGAAATTACAACGGCAAAAGGCGCATGGATAGCCGCCATCACAGGCGCTGGTTTGGGACTATTTGGATGGTTATTGCTAGCACTTGCAAATCGCGCATCCCTTGTTAGAGAAGAGCGGGAAGATACAGCTACGCCGTCGCCCTCAGCTGAGTCAACCCAGTCCGATAACAGATTATCGTAAGGAATATAAGCTCGCCGACAGGGGGCTGAGAATTTCAATTGGAACCATAAAGAACTTAAGCAACTCAGTTTGTGGCAGCAATCTTCGTGGAGCAGAGATTCCGTATATGGGATTGCTCCGCTAGGAACCCTTGAACGTGCAGCATCAGCTTAATATGTAAAGCATCATGCAGTGGTGTTCGAAACTCAACTCACTTCCCCAGATGCAAGGCCAAAGTAGCTAATTACTCATTGAATGGCAGGTAACTGATGAATCAACATGAGAAAATTCTCATCGTGGATGACGAGCCCGACACCGTCACAATCTTACGGGATCGGCTAGAAATGGACCACTACGAAGTAAATACCGCGTCTAGTGGGAATGCTGCTCTGGAACAGATTGATCGTGATTTGCCGGATTTAGTATTGTTAGACATCCAAATGCCAGGTATGGACGGCTTGGAAACGCTGGCACAAATTCACCGGAGATATCCCGGACTTCTGGTGACGATGTTAACCGCACACGGCTCAATTCAGCGGGCGGTTGAGGCCACAAAACTTGGAGCATACGATTTTCTGGAAAAACCGTTTAAGTCGGAACATATAAAAGCCAAGGTCGACAAGGCACTCGATCATCACCGTGCGACTACACAGAGCGAAAGAGATGAACTAATCCATAGTTATGAGGAGATAGTTGGGGAGAGTCCGCAAATTGTAGAGGTCTTGAAGGTCACCGAAAAAGTGGCTGGCACGGATTCTACCGTGCTTATTCATGGAGAGAGTGGCACGGGCAAGGAGCTCGTTGCGCGTGCAATTCACCGAAATAGCGCTTATGCAGATAAAGAGATGGTGGTGGTGAACTGCGCCGCCATCCCGGCTGATCTTTTGGAAAGCGAACTCTTCGGCCACGAGCGAGGTGCATTTACGGGGGCTATTTACAAAAAAATCGGAAAATTTGAACGTGCCAATGGAAGTTCACTTTTTCTCGACGAGATTGGAGACATGCCAGTGGCACTGCAAGCTAAATTGCTTCGTGCGATTCAGGAGCAAGAAATTGAGCGTGTCGGCGGCACCCATGTAATTCGTGTGAAGGTTCGAATCATTGCGGCGACTAATCACGATTTGCGTCAAGCAATTGAGGATGGGTTATTCCGGCAAGATCTCTACTATCGACTAAATATGATTCCAATTCATCTCTTACCGCTGCGGGAGCGGCGCGAGGACATTCAAATACTGTCCGAATATTTTCTGCGAAAACACAGTGAAGCCCATGGTCAACCAGTTCGGATCATCAGTCAGAAAGCGAGAAATCTTTTGATGCAGTATGATTGGCCTGGCAATGTACGCGAATTGGAATATTCAATCTTGCGAGCAGTTCTTTTTGCAGAGGCAGAGGTTGTTTTGCCGAAGCATCTTTCCGATGAAATTCAATCCTCAAAGAAGCCGACCTACAACGACATTCCTATCGGCATGACAATGAAAGAGATGGAGAAGGAGCTAATTCTGAAAACACTCAAGCGCATGGATGGCAACCGCACGCGTACGGCAAAAATCTTGGGTATTAGTCTAAGGGCGCTGCAATACAGGTTGAAGGATTACGCAACGGAGTGAATTATGCTGTCACCGACCCATGATTATGTCGAGCCGAAGATGGTTGTTATTTCTGAGGGTGAATTTCTGATGGGAAGTGATGTTGGTGCGGCTAACGAGGCACCGGTACACCGTGTATGGATTGACAGTTTTGCATTGGCAACGTTACCAATTACCAATAAAGAATATTCATTGTTCATTCAGGCCTCCGGTCTCCGTCCCCCTCCGTTTCTGGATAGCTCGATCTTCCAGCACCCTGACCAACCCGTTGTAGGACCAAGTTGGTATGATGCGATTGCTTATTGTGAATGGATTAGCGGCCTGACGGGTAAACCGTTTCGCTTGCCATCAGAGGCAGAACGCGAGAAAGCCGCGCGCGGCGGACTGGAAGGACAAGAATATCCTTGGGGAAATGAACTGCCAGCCAATCAGTTCGGCGGACGAAATTCACCACTCGCACCCGTTGGAGCAGAGGGCCCGAACGGCTATGGTTTGTACAATATGTCGGAGGGTGTGCACGAGTGGTGCGCAGACGCATACGATGCACGATATTATGATACATCGCCGTACCGTAATCCACAAGGACCAGCACATGGCAACCGCCGGGTGGCACGGGGAGGTTCCTGGCGTCACCGTGTGCGATTCGCGCGGTGCGCGGCTCGAAGTAGCCTTGCACCTGAGAAACAGTTTAGCGATTTTGGCTTCCGTTGCGCGATGACAATCGAGTGATCCGATGAATAGGAAACTTGGTATTGGCGCAAACCCATTCCTATGAACTCTCCGTTGACATTCATCCTTGGCCCCACCGCCACTGGAAAAACCGAAATCGCTATCCGACTCGCACGGCGGATGAATGCCGAGATTGTTTCGTTAGATTCGCGGCAAATTTACCGCCAGATGAATATCGGCACGGCAAAGCCAACGCCGGCACAGCGCCAAGCAATACCGCACCATTTAATTGATTGTGCCGATATCAATCAGCCATTCTCCGTTGCAGATTATCAGCGGCTCGGTGAGGCAGTGCTTGCGGATATTCGTGAGCGGAACCGGCCGACACTTGTTGTAGGCGGCGCAGGTTTGTACTTTCGCGCTTTGGTTGATGGCATTTTTCCCGGTACTGGGGCTGATTTCGCGATTCGTGACCGGCTTCGCCGGGAGGCGGCGGAGAACGGTGTATTGAGTTTACATGAGCGATTGCACCAGTGTGACCCCGATTCCGCTGCACGTATCCATCCTAACAACACTGTTCGAGTCATCCGGGCGCTAGAAGTTTACGAACTAACCGGTAAGCCAATTTCGGGGCTTCAAGTGCAGTGGAATAACGCTGACGCGCGTTACGAATTTCGCGCTTTCGGTTTGAACATGTCTCGAGGGGAGCTTTATAATCGGATCGAAGTCCGCGCTGATCGAATGATGGCGGTCGGACTGGTCGAGGAGGTTAAAAGCATACTTGACGCGGGTTATTCGCCCGATTGCGTTGCCTTGCGTAGTTTTGGATATAGAGAGATTATCAGCCACCTCGGCGGGAAACTAACGTTGGTCGACGCGGTTAAACTGCTTAAACAGAACACTCGCCGGTTCGCGAAACGCCAGTTGACATGGTTCCGTGCAGATTCTCGGATTGAATGGATAAATCTCTCTCTGTTCGCATCGGCCGACGATGTTGTAGATTGCCTTATGGAAATGAATCTCGGGTAATCGCCAACAACGGGAGTGAAACTACATCACTAAAACGACATTTGAAAATAATGTCGAGAGTCGACCCGGAATCGCGTATGCTGTAATATTGAAGATTGTCCCATGGGCAGACAATGATGGACACTACAATGACGGCGACCCTTAACCAGCTCAAAACAGTTCTGACAATCGCTTTCTTGGTGTTTCTCTGGTGTTTAGAAACATGGTTACCTCTATACCACGAACGCCAAGGGAATCGCCTCATGCACGCCAGCAGAAATCTAGTCATTGCGCTGTTCAACATCGGGTTCATTGCCTTAATGTTCTCAGGCATCATATCAGTGGTTGCCACTTGGAATCAAAACATGAACTTTGGACTCTTGAATGTTTTGGATTTGCCGCTGGCAATTGAAACAGGGATAGCGCTTCTTCTGTTTGATGGTTGGATGTATCTTTGGCATCGCGCCAATCACGAGATTCCGTTTCTCTGGCGATTTCACCGCATGCATCACAGTGACCGTGAAATTGATGTCACGTCAGCCACGCGATTTCACATCGGCGAACTGATTCTCTCCTCAGTATTGAGACTTGGGGTAATCCCTTTGTTGGGCCTTGAATTGTGGCAGCTGGTTCTGTACGAAGTGATGTTGCTACCCGTAATTCAGTTTCATCACAGCAACGTCAACTTGCCCGAACGATGGGATCGGTTGCTGAGAACAATCATTGTGTCTCCCAACATGCATCGGGTGCATCACTCTCGCATTCAACTTGAAACGGATTCTAACTACTCGAGTGTTTTTTCGTTTTGGGATCGGTTGGCGCGTACGTTCCGCAGACGTGAGGATTTGAGAGCAATTGAGTTCGGATTGCTTGAATTCGACGACTTGAAGTGGCAGACTATCTTGGGAATGTTGAGAACTCCGTTCAGAAGCAGAGAAAAATAAATTCACCTAGGTCAAGTTCAATGGTACGTAGAGGAACAGATGGAAGATTTGCCTCGTCTTGTTTACGAACAAACTGATGGAGGGTTCCAATTTGGCTTGCGCTATTTTGCGTGGAATTACAATCATCACCAGTCCCTTTACAATCTTGACTATGACCATTTTTTGGAAAACAACTCCGAGATGGCTTCTGCCAGCATTGATTCGACCAGAACGCCAACACAGGCAGAACTTAAGACGTTCGTAGGTTACTAATGATACGGAACACCAAACACTCCGTTCACATCATTCTATTTCCCATTCTTCTCTTTTTTACCGCATTCCTGTTATATCCCCTACTTTACATCTTCAAAGCTGCTTTCTGGATTGATGGAGGTTTCACGCTCACCTATTTTCAGTTGATGGTTACAGATGCGAATACGCGCGCATTGGTGATTAACAGTTTCAAGCTTGGCGTGTTCGTAACCTTGGCGACAACATTGGTGAGTTTACCGCTTGCGTACTTTTTTACGCGCTATCGATTCCCAGGGCGCAGGTTGATGCAGGGGGTGATTCTTGTGCCAATGATAATGCCCCCTTTTGTCGGCGCAATCGGCATGAAGATGTTCTTCGGACTGTACGGCAGCGTGAACATGTTGCTTTCGAAGCTAGGAGTCATTGATCTTAGCCGCCCTGTTGACTGGTTTGGCGGCGGTTTTTGGGGTGTCGTGTTAATGGCAACGTTGCATCTCTATCCGATTATGTATCTCAGCGTTGCTGCCGCATTGGCGAATATTGATCCAAGTCTAGAGGAAGCGGCAGAGAACATGGGAGCATCACGATTCAAACTCTTCTGGACGGTAACCGTCCCACTCATGATGCCTGGTTATTTTGCTGGCGCCATTCTGGTATTTATCTGGGCTTTCACAGATTTGGGTACACCCTTGATTTTCGAATACAATGAAGTCATTGCAGTGCGAATCTTTCGGCAGGTTACCGATGCCAATGTTAATCCGATGGGATATGCGCTCGTGGTGTTGATAGTCGTGCTAACAGCGTCGGCTTTCTATTTGTCCAAGCGATGGACGGGCCGAAGGAATTATGAGATGATTGGACGTGGACACGTCGGGTCACGTGAAATTACGGCGAACATATCGATGTGTACGGCGATTTACTTATTCGTCGGTGGACTGACGTTCGTGGCGCTACTACCGCATATCAGTGTTGTGCTAGTTTCTTTAACGCCCGACGCAAGTCAATGGCGGTTAAGCATTTTTCCCAAGAGTTATACAATCGAGCATTACCTGACAGTCTTTACACATGAAGATACACTTCCTAGCATTCTAAACAGTTTCAAATACAGTATCTTCAGCACACTACTTGCACTTGCGATGGGAATAGCAATTGCTTATCTACTCACACGAAAACGTTTGCGTTTTAGTAACCTGCTTGACGCGCTTGCGATGTTACCATTAGCACTACCCGGTATCGTACTTGCGTTCGGCTACGTGGGTAGTTTTGCTAACACGTCACCAGTACTCCGCCACATGCCGGAGAGCGTGATCGCGTTTATCGATCCACGCCAAAATCCTACGCTGCTGTTGATCGTTAGTTACTCTGTGAGACGCCTACCATACATGCTTCGCTCAATTTATGCTGGACTGCAGCAGACAAGTGTCACCTATGAGGAGGCGTCACAGAATTTGGGTGCCAACACGGCCCGTACGCTTTACAAGATTACGTTTCCACTCATTATCGCAAATCTGATTGCCGGCTCGATTCTGGTTTTTTCGTTCTCTATGTTGGAAGTAAGCGACAGTTTGGTACTTGCAATGCGAGATGAGTACAGCCCAATTACCAAAGCTATATGGAGTCTCTCACAGCGTCCTGTCGGTGGGGAATACATTGCTAGTGCACTTGGGGTAGTGGGGATGGTGATACTGATTGGATGTTTAATAGGTGCCGGACGGGCACTCGGCGGTCGACTGGGAGAGATTTTTAGGATTTAACACATAGGTGACGAACAAATCAGCAATCCGGTTATTCTAGTTCGTGCGGCAGAACGAAATTGTCGAAAGAAATTTGCCGTTACACCTCCGCTATGCCTGTGATATAATGGCATGGCTTTAATTTTCTAGAGAAATACAACGACAGAATGGAGTTTCGCGCGTGACTACACGGCGCATCATCTACAGATTTAGAATTGCGAAGCCAATGACTACTGAGATTCTTTTGACATGATCGAAAGGACAAATGCGAAAATTTCTGACTGTCGCGATGGATGGTCCTGCGGGATCCGGAAAGAGTACTGTGGCAAGACAGATTGCCGAGAAAATGGGCTACCTGTTTCTCAATTCGGGAGCAATGTATCGAGCGGTGGCGCAACTTGCGGTCTCGGCGAACGTGACGTGCACGGATGTGGAGAATCTTATTGAACTAGTACACGGTTGCCGAATTGACTTCGCCGACAATGGTAAGATTACTCTCCTAAATGGTGAAGATGTAACAGACTTGATTCAGACACCGGAAATTGACAAAGCAGTAGTTGAAATCGCGAAGATCCCTGAGGTGCGTAAAGCCATGGTAAAGCAACAACGTCGGATTGGTAAGGACGGTGGAATAGTCGTTGAAGGACGTGATGTAACCACCGTTGTTTTCCCAGATGCAGATGTAAAATTTTACTTGGATGCGTCAGTTCAGGAACGAGCTAAGCGTCGCTTTCTTGAGTTGCAAGCAAAAAAAATTGCTTGCACAATCGAACAGATAGAACGGGAGATTCGGACACGAGACGAAAAGGATCTGTCCCGCGCACATAGCCCCTTACGGACGGCCGATGATGCAATAATCGTTGACACCACGGACAAGACATTGAATCAGGTTGTAGAATTTATTATCAAGCAGATAGAAGAACACTCATGAGATACCAGCAGTTTAGCTTTTGGACGGATTCTGTGCCGTACCGGTGGAGCCAACGATGCCTAGGCGCCGCTCTGGAGGGACTGTGCAAACTTGACGCACACGGCAACGAGCACGTCCCTCGCAAAGGTGGCGTGCTACTGCTTTCCAACCATGTTAGTTATCTGGATCCGTTTATCGTGGGAACTACGGCTAGGCGAGAATTTTATTTCATGGCACGGGATAACATTTTTGGTGTGCCGCTATTAGGGACAATATTGGCATTACATAACGCCTATCCAGTGAAGCGCGGTTCAGCAGACCGTAGAGCCTTAAAGTATACGATTTCTCTCTTGAAGGAAGGTCATGCCGTTTTAATCTTCCCCGAGGGTACGCGTAGCAAGGATGGCAGTTTAGGCAAAGCCCGTGATGGTGTTAGTTTCATTATCCACAACGCAGATGTCCCTGCCATTCCTGTTTACCTTGAGGGGGCGAATTACCTCATGCCGCGATGGTCAAAATGGATTAGACCAGCAAAACTTGCTACACACTTTGGACCTCCGATAGATTTCAGTGAGGCACAAAAGATTAAAGACAAACGCCTCATGTACAATAGCATGAGCCAAATGGTTATGGAATCAATTGGCGCCTTAGGCGGAATAACCCCAACTCGAGGATAAATTAACATCAACTTCTCGATGGCATGCTGCTTTGCTACGGAGGAACCTACGACTAACGAGTTTAGCTGATATTTTAACAAAGGAAGGAAGTAATGCTATCTGTAAAAGCACTTGGGCATGTAGGGCTTTATTGCACAGATTTGCAGAAATCGAAAGATTTCTATACCCGAATCCTTGGTCTTGCCATCACAGACGAATCCCCAGACGGACAGATGACTTTCCTGAGTGCACGACCAGATGAAGAACACCACGAACTCGCTCTCTGTACGGGCAGAGATATCGCACCTGGAGCAAAGGTAGTGCAGCAAATTTCTTTCATCGTCGAAGACCTTGACGTTTTGAAACAGTTTCATGAACTCCTTAATCAGGAGAAAGTGCGCATTAGAAGCATTGTTACTCACGGGATTGCTTTTGCTATCTACTTTTACGATCCTGACGACAACGTTGTCGAAATTTACGCGAAGACTCCGTATAAAGTAACACAACCCGTTTCGGAACCAATAAATCTCGACTTACCCGAATCAGAACTACTGTCGCTGGCAAAAAAGGGTGGACCGTCATAACAGGGTCCCACACTTACGACACAACCACATATTCGTGATTACGCGGGCACCGAAAGTCGCAAGTCATCGGGTCAGGACAAAGATGCAGGCACATGGTTGAATCACGAGTTTCGTCCTATGGTTCATGGAAGTCGCCAATTACATCCGACCTTATCGTGTCGGAGGCAATTCGGTTTGGAGAGATTGCCATTGATGGCGATGACACGTACTGGGTTGAAATGCGACCAGAGGACGGCGGGCGCTGCGTTATCGTACGTCGTACACCCGATGGACATGCTACTGATGTGACTATTGCTCCTTTCAATGTCCGCAGTTGTGTGCATGAATATGGCGGCGGGGCATACACAGTAACCAACAGTACAATCTATTTCTCAAACTTTGAGGATCAGCGTATCTACCGGCAAAGAAGCAACGCGGCCCCTCAGCCAATTACGCCTGTAGGTGAAATGCGTTACGCTGATAGCGTCATTGATAGTCATCGTGAAAATCTCATCTGCGTGCGCGAGGATCATTCCCTACCCGGCCGAGAACCAATTAACACGCTTGTGAGTGTGGGACTCAACGCCGGGCATGATGTTACAGTGTTAGTCTCGGGCGCTGATTTCTACTCGTCTCCTCGACTCTCTCCCGACGGTTCTCAACTCGCGTGGATAAGTTGGAATCACCCGAATATGCCTTGGGATAGAACTGAATTGTGTACCGCGAGGTTTGAGGCCGATGGTACACTGGGGGAGGATCATTGCATCTGCGGCGGGATTGATGCGTCAACATTGCAGCCAGAGTGGTCCCCTGATGGCGTGCTGCATTTCGTCTCCGATCAGGGAGGCTGGTGGAACCTTTATAAATGGCGCGAAGGTCGAATTGAACCACTCTACGAAACAGACGCCGAATTCGCGATGCCACACTGGGAATTTGGAATGTCTACTTACGGATTTGAGTCTGCGAATAGCATCATCTGCGTCTACAATCGGCAAGGTAATTGGGAACTCGGTCGTCTAGACACAGAAATTCACCGGCTTGAACCGATTGAACTCCCATATTCTGACATGTCGCGCACGGGGCTGCAGGTTGCCTCTGGACGGGTAGTATTTGGCGCCGGTTCCCCGACGACAACGCGTTCAATAGTGGAACTCAATCTCCGTAACCATCAGATTGAAGTGCTACGTCGCTCAAGTACGTTGGATATTAACACTCGTTATTTGTCCATCCCTGAAGCAATTGAGTTTCCGGCCGTGGACGAGTTGACGGCGTACGGTTTCTTCTACCCGCCAAAGAATGCCGATTTTGTCGCGCCGCCAATGGAGCGTCCTCCAATCCTCGTCAAGAGTCATGGTGGTCCGACTGGTGCCACTTCATCCGTACTCGATCTGACTGTACAGTATTGGACAAGTCGCGGTTTCGCCGTGCTTGATGTGAATTACGGTGGAAGCACCGGCTATGGACGCGCATATCGGGAGCGACTTGACGGCAAGTGGGGAATCGTCGATGTTGACGACTGTGTATCCGGTGTTCAGTACCTTATCAATCAAGACGAGGTTGATAGGCACCGAGTAGCGATAAGCGGGGGTAGTGCAGGAGGTTACACCACGCTGTGCGCTCTCACGTTTCATGACATCTTCAAGGCTGGAGCCAGTTATTATGGCATCAGTGATCTTGAAGCGTTGGTGACCGATACCCACAAGTTTGAATCGCGCTACCTAGATCGATTGGTTGGTCCTTACCCTGACCGTCGAGATCTCTATGTAGAGCGCTCACCGATTCACTTCACGGATTGTCTGTCTTGCCCGGTCATTCTCTTTCAAGGCCTTGAGGATAAAATTGTCCCGCCAAACCAGGCAGAAATAATGGTTGCCGCTTTAAGGGAGAAAGGCCTTCCTGTCGCATACGTTGCGTTTGAAGGCGAACACCACGGTTTTCGCCGCTCAGAAAACATTAAGCGCTGCCTTGACGTTGAGTTGTACTTCTACTCACGCATTTTTTCCTTTGATCTCGCCGATCCAGTAGATCCGGTGTTAATCGAAAATCTCGACCATTAAGGGGCGTATACGAGATTCTCACAAACGCTTTCAAGAAACGTCAATGGCGGGAGAGGGTGGGAGTCGAACCCACCTATCTACTTGCATAGACAAGCTGGTTTTGAAGACCAGTAGAGCCACCGGACCCTATCCCCTCCCATTGAGCACATATCAAGCCATCACAGGCCTCATCCTGCTGACTTTCGCAAACGACGATGATTGTCCATACGGACGGTGATGCCTTGAACATCGCAGTATTCGAGAAAAGGCACGGCATATTTGCGAGACGTCTTCGCAAGTTCACGAAATTCAGCGACAGTGATTATATCATTTTCTCGCAGGTAATTGGTAAGCAAGTTCAGGCTCTTCTTACATGTGTCCGAATGAATGAAATACCCGTCCGCAATCTTGATAAAACGGTCGAGATTAACCAAGGCGTAGAACGTCTGCCGGATCAGTTGGGGCCGAAATTCCCGAAATTGCGTTTCCAGTTCCCCTAGATTTGGCGTATTCAATCCTGCCCTTAACAATACTTCCTCGATTTGGTCTTTTATTCCCTCCGCCTCCGTCGAGAATTGAATTTGGTGCGACGCCACTCGGAGGAGGTTACCGTCCTTGATAACCTGTTTTCCTCGAATCAGGTGGTCTGCGATTCTATCAAAGGCCGCGCCATCTAATTCAATCTGACGTTGTAACTGCGCGACATTCTGGCCAGGAGCGAGCGGATTCTGTTCGTGAAAATCTCTTAGTGCACCAAGAAGGGTTGCCTGGGCTGCTTCCGTGCGGTTCACCGCCGAAATGAACTGCGTCCCACCTCTCCATCGGACAATTTTTTTTTCTATTTCAAGCGTCTTTAAATTCTGTTCCAAGGCAGTGTGAGAACCGGAGAGATAGTAATGCAGGAAATCCTTTGGAATGCACAGTTCACGGCTTTGCGTCAGTACCAAGCTGATGACATCAGTGTCATCCGCACTTTTCCACTCGTCCAAGACTTCTAACGTCTCCTCTGTAAACCGTTTGTGTCGCGGTGCAAACGGGTTAATGACTTGTCCGCCGCCGACCGTATGCTGTGCTGAAAAGTCGCGCACGATGAATCGGTCGCCTCTGAAGGTCAGAATGGGCCTCTCCAAACGGAGTTGGATTTGCGCAGCCTCGCCTCGTTGCACAGCTTCATCGACCAATAGAATTGTGCGGCAAAACGTCTCGGTCGTGCCAAGGTAGAATCGCAGACGTGTCCAGTGTTCAAGCGTGCGCGGAAACGAGGATAAGACACGGAGCGATACGTCAATGTTGTCGGTCACCTGAGAGTAACCGACTGGACAAATTGTGTCACCTCGTTCAATTTCGTCAGCGGATATACCAGACAAGTTTAGTGCGGTCCGTTGCCCCGCATGTGCTTGATTTGCCGATTCGTTGTGCACCTGTACCCCGCGCACACGCACCTCTCGTCCTTGGGGAAGTACAACTAAGCGTTGCTCACGCTGAATGTCCCCGGATATCAATGTACCTGTGACGACGGCACCAAAACCCTGCATTGTAAACACACGATCCACATGAAGGCGCGGGATTCCATCGGCTTGTCCCACTTCAGCAACGGCATTCACCTTTCGTACAATCGAATTCTTGAGCACATCCAAGCCTTGACCGGTGAGCGACGACACGTGGACAGTCGGTATTCCTTCAAGCGACGTGCCGACTAGCATCTCTTGTGCCATCTCGGAGGATTCTACCAACTGAGCTGGCGATACTAGGTCAACCTTGGTCATTACGAGAATCCCTGCTGAAAGCCCGAGGAGATCAAGAATCTCCAGATGTTCAAGTGTTTGCTCTTGAACACCCTCCTTGGAGTCAACAACCAGCAGCACAACGTCCATTCCGTACGCGCCCGAGAGCATATTTCGGATAAACTTCTCATGACCTGGAACATCGACGATGCCGGCTCGTGAACCGTCGGGCAGATCGAAGTAGGCAAAACCTAATTCGATCGACAACCCGCGTTCCTTCTCTTCTCTGAGCCGATCGGTTTCGATGCCGGTCAGAGCGTGTATTAGGGCAGATTTTCCGTGATCGACGTGACCGGCTGTGCCGACAATGACGTGTTGCATTATTAAGTGTCTTTCGGTCCTAATTGATTGAAACTTTGGAAGCCGTTTATGCGGAAGTGGCCCGTACCTAGGAGATCGCGAGTGGAAAGCCTGAATCTCTAACTGGTACAGGTTATACTCTGGGCTGCCTCAATGACCCAGTTGAGTTGCCTTTTTCCTATCGTTCGCACATCCAGCCAGAACTTGCCATCCTGCGTACGGCCAATGACTGGGGTCCGCTGAATGCGGAATTGTGCTGCGAGGTACTCGGCCGACATCTGCTGTGATTCCAAGATTACTGATAGACTAGGCAATGTCGCTACGGGCAGGGATCCGCTACCAATCTGCGCTCGGCTCTCTTCGATGGTAATGCGGATCTTCTCTCCAAAAACTCGACGAAGATTCGCCGTCAACTCTTCTGCGACCGCTTGAAGTTCTTCATGCGATCGAGCATAACAACTCAACATCGGTAATTCCTGAAGCAGGTAGTCTTCATTTAGGTAGAGCCGCAGAGTTGCTTCAAGGGCGGTTATCGTCAGTTTTCCAACGCGCAGCGCCCGCATGAGAGGGTTCTCCCGAATCTGCTGCACCAGATCTGCCTTGCCGAGGATTATGCCTCCCTGAGGCCCCCCAAGCAATTTGTCTCCACTGAAGGTTACAATTTCGACTCCTGCATCAAGCCGTTCGCGTACGATTGGCTCGCGAGGAAGACCATAGCGTGTGAGGTCAATTAACGACCCGCTGCCAAGGTCTTCCACTATCGGGATTCCGCTCCTACGCCCTAGCTCCGCAATCTCTGATATTTCAGGGGTTGCTGAAAAACCGACTATTTTATAGTTGCTCGGGTGCACCTTTAGAATGAGCGCCGTGCTTTCGTTAATCGCATTTTGGTAGTCCCTGAAATGCGTTCGATTGGTCGTGCCCACTTCGCGCAAGATGGCGCCGCTTGCAGCCATGATGTCAGGAATTCGGAAGGCACCGCCGATTTCGATCAACTCACCACGCGAGACAATTACTTCTCTGCCTTGGGCTAGGGTATTCAACGTTAAGAGCACAGCAGCGGCATTATTGTTGACGATGGTCGATGCCTCACACCCAGTCAATCGCTGCAACAACGGCTCGGTGATGTGGTCGCGGTGGCCGCGTTCACCAGTCTCCAAATCGTATTCGAGATTTATGAAGTTGACTGCGGCTTGGCAGAGATTTTCCCGAGCCGATTCACTGAGCAACGATCTCCCCAGATTTGTGTGAGTGATGGTTCCAGTGGCGTTGACGAGCGGACGAAGCGTTGACGTAGTTATGTCGTGAAGTTTAGCTTGGACTAGTTGAAGATACGTGGATTCGTCAATGCTGTCGAAACTTGTACGTTCATCGAAGATGCGACTTCTTAATTCGGCAACAACGCTGCGAAGGATATCTGCCACCAAGTTGCGGGAATACTTCTCTTGCAACGCCAGGAATCCCTCCAGAGCCAATAGTCTTTCGATGGACGGGATTCGGCGCAGAGCGGCTTGTTGCTCGCTGGTTAGGTTTTTCTCGTGCATGTTCATACCATAGCGCAGAACGAACTAGGAGACTTCAAGTGGATTATATCCAAGCGCTACGAAACGGTCAAGACAAAAGCATGGTACAAGATTCGTGGAAACGCGGCAGCGATTGACCGATGGTCAGAGGGAGGAAAAACTGAAGAGATGTGAAGACGAGAGGGATGGAGATCAGAAAACTAGCCGAATCTGAGGATTGGCAGTTGGGGAGGTGTAGACCTCTTCAGAGACAGAATCGAAACGGAATGGCGCAAAGAATACATTTAGGCGGGACAAGAACTCATTCAGATTTATTCCCATATAGGTTTCCGTGGAAGGTTTGAGCTTCAAAAGTACCTCTTGCAACTTGTCGGACCCGGCGGTGGAAAGCGTGCGAGCAGGTCTTGGCATCCGCATGTGGTGCTTGATTAACGCCGCGGAGATTTGAATCAATCCTTGAAGGAATAATCGGTAGTCGTCCTCGGCGTGATGCCATAACCCTTCCCATGATTCATGTGCTTCCCACCAGTAGGCAAAGTTGTAGAGATCCACGCCGTAGAGGTAATCCTCATTGGTTCGCCAAGCCTCCGGGGATAAGACTCTGGGCTCTGCCAATCCGTCAATGCCGTAACTGTGGCCCGCTGGATCTTTTACCGGATGCGGAGTTAAACCGGGAATATGGCGATAAGAAGGGAAGGGATGTCTTGGACAATAGCGTTGACAATTCAAGTCGAATGGACGTGGCTCCTGAAGATTTGGTGTGAAATCGACCATAATCAAAACAACCAGTGAGAAAAGAAGAGCAACGCATGGCACGTGGGGACAAATAAATCTGCATGAACTGAATCTGTCATCCTCGACCAATTCCCATGTACTGAAATCCAGCATCACGGGCCTCATCCGGGGAATAAATATTGCGGCCATCAATCAAGATGGGTGTACTCATAGGCTTCGCCAATGCGTGGAGATTAAGTGAGCGATATTCATTCCAATCAGTTATGATTACTATCGCGTCAGCGGCGATGGACACTGCATAGGCATCCTCCACGAATTCTATTTCAATGTTCTCAAGGTCTTCACGGGCATGGGGAATCGCCACCGGATCGTGAGCACGGACGTAAGCCCCCTGCTCGTTAAGTAGTCGAATTATCTCCAATGCCGGAGCCCCGCGAACATCGTCTGTGTTTGGTTTGAAAGCGAGCCCCAAGATTCCTATTGTTCGTCCGCGCAGGATTTTGAGGGCGTGCTGTAGTTTCTCAACAATTAATGTACGCTGGCGCTGATTGACCTCGCACGCAGCCTCAATAATTGGCATTGAATAACCGTATTCTGAAGCCACCCTTAGAAGCGCGGCGGTGTCCTTTGGAAAGCAACTACCACCCCATCCAACACCCGCTTGAAGGAAGCGATGTGAGATGCGAGAATCCAATCCGACACCACGTGCTACTTCTGTCACATCGGCTTCAACTCGTTCACATAGCCCTGCTATCTCATTGATAAAACTGATTTTAAGCGCCAGGAAGGTGTTTGCTGCATATTTTATCATCTCGGCATTTGTGGCGTCCGTTACGATTAAGGAGGGTAGATTTTCATCGTCCGGCGCTTCCAAGAAGGTGGGAGGGTCAAAAGAGCGCTCAAGGATTGCTTTATGTAGCCGTCGCATAGCATCGACGGCTTCCGGGCGATCTGAACCGACAACGATGCGATCTGGGTAGAACGTGCCGCGCAGTGCGAGACCTTCCTGCAGAAATTCCGGATTAGACGCAAAACACACATCGGAGTTAACACCGCGTGCCTGAAGCGCGGAATGTACCAAGTGCGAAATACGGCGATTTGTACCGATCGGGACCGTTGATTTTATAACGACGAAATACTCCCGATTCGGCTCAAGACCGCAAGCGACTTCCTTTGCAGCCTCCTCCACATAGCGAATATCAGCTTCACCATCCTGCTTCGGCGGTGTACCAACAGCGATCATGATAACTTCCGAATCGGCTACAGCACTTCTCAAGTCATCGGTGAAATTGATATTCTTGGTAGTTTGATGGAGAAGTGCTTGGACGCCGGATTCGTGGATGGGGCTTATCCCTTGGCGTAACAGACTGAGCTTGTCTGAATCCTTGTCCACGCCTATGACTTCGTGATTTAAGTAAGCCATGGCGACGCAGGTTGTTAGCCCAACGTAACCGGTGCCGATAATTGCGACTTTCAAAGGCTTAACACGTTAATCGATAAAAGAATTGGTTATTACGGAAACGCACCACACTATGGCTGAAAACGGCTAATTCGATCGCCTAGGAGTCTGGTGGTTCAGTAGTTTCTAACAAGCGGTTGATAATATCGAGGCTCGTGATTCCATCTGCCTCGGCGTTAAAATTTGTAAGGATCCGATGGCGTAGGACGGGTTTCGCGACAGCTCTTATGTCGTCACAGGATACATGATACCGTCCGTGCATGATTGCACGAGCTTTACCACCTAACACAAGGTGCTGTGAGGCGCGAGGACCTGCTCCCCAACTCACCCAGTCTTTAACCTCTTTATGTGCCTCCGGCGCGTTGGGACGAGAGTTCCGGCTTAATTCGACAGCGTAGTTTACAATGGACTCTGCAATGGGCACTTTGCGCACTATTTTCTGCAACCGCAGGATTTCCTCTCCAGTCAGCACGTGATCTAATTTCGGAGCATAAGCGGAGGTTGTAGCCATGACTATTTGTTTTTCGTCATCTTTATCGGGATAGTCAATGTAAATGTTGAACATAAAGCGATCTAGCTGTGCTTCCGGAAGGGGATATGTTCCTTCTTGTTCGATTGGATTTTGGGTCGCCAGCACGAAGAAGGGAAGGTCCAAACCGTAAGTCGAACCACCTGCCGATACTTTGTACTCCTGCATCGCCTGCAACAGTGCGGCCTGCGTTTTGGGCGGAGTGCGATTGATTTCATCTGCGAGTACGATGTTTGAGAAAACTGGACCTTTAATGAAGCGGAATGATCTGCTTCCCGTCTCGACATCTTCTTGAATAATGTCAGTGCCGATAATGTCCGAGGGCATCAGATCGGGCGTAAATTGGATCCGATTAAACTCAAGATCCAGAATCCGAGCGAGACTGTTTATTATCAGTGTTTTTGCCAATCCAGGCACCCCGACAAGCAGACAGTGCCCTTGAGAAAACAGGGAGATTAAAAGTTCATCAATGACGTTTTGCTGACCCACAATCTGCTTCTTTAATTCCTCCAAGATTCTTTCACGTGCCTTGGTGAGAAATTCTGCAGCTTTTAGGTCTGTGTCTGCGATATTCATCTGATCGTTATTCTTCACGCGTGAGGACTCCGAGGTAAACGGCACTTATCGGGTAACACAGTTGGATGGTACGGATTTAATCAACTCGCCACGTCTGTAGTCCACCAAAATCAAAATTGAAGTCAATGATTTTCGCGCCCGACTCTTCAAGCTTCCGGCGGACCCGATGTTCTTGATTCGGTTCGCAATAAAACACGAGGCATCCTCCCCCGCCTGCACCACACGCCTTTCCACCAATGGCACCACTAGACAGCGCAGTTTTGAATAGGCCGTCAATGTGTTCATTTGTCACTGAACGGTGAAGTGACTTTTGATTTGCCCAATTCTCATTTAGTAGTTCTCCAAAATTTGACAGCTTGCCGTTCATGAGCGCAGATTTGGCAGCTTGGGCAATTTCCTTCATGTTTCTCAGTGCTGTTCTGGTTTTCACATCATTGTTTACGTATGCATCGGTCACATTTTGATGGATGTTTCCAGAGGGACGAGATTTGCCCGAGTAACACAAGACAAGATTTTTCTCAAGCTCGTAACGGACATCAGGAGCAATTTTAAGGCAAGATGTCCTTACATCTTCGCCCATAAACTCCATGAAGTTGATTCCGCCGACCGCACTGGCGTAATGATCTTGCTTACCGCCAAGAATTTCTAATTCGTGGCGTTCAATTGAACTTGCTAATTCAGCGCATTCGTAAGGCAGCAGTGGTGATTCTTTGAGCGCACCAATAGCGCCGACCAACGCAACTCCCATCGCAGCCGAGGTTCCAAGACCGCTTTCCGGCGGCGCAATCGATTGGGTGGAAAGGCTGAATCCGTTTCCTTTTCCCAACATTTTGCGCGTTGCCGCTTTGACAAGGTCAATGTTGCCGTCATACTTAAGCTGACTCACATCCGGTGATTCAACGTGGACATCGAAATCCGCTGAATACAGCCGAACACCATTTGTTGAATCAGGTTGTTGTCGTGTTGAATCGTCCGCAGCCTTGTCTTCTTCGCATGCAATAGTGGCGAACGAATAGATATTTATTGCAGCGTTTACAACTAACCCTTTAGACTCCTCCGTAAATAGGGCAACATCGGTCCAGCCACCCGCAAAATCAATACGTACGGGCGCACGAGCTCGAAGTAACATCAATAATCTCCCGCGACGGTGTTAAACCATGTTTTCGTAGCCGAGACTCACGATGAATCGTGAACCACCCACACCTTGTACGAATTGACGCATTTTGACTTCGACAGTAATCACGACACCCCAATCGGAAGCTATAAGACATCGGCGACATGTATCCTTGGTCACGTTCACGATATCCGCACCTTCTCGATTCCAAGACATCATCATTTACCGCGCATCAAGAAAACGTCTGAATAGTGGAATTTCTTGAACGTTTCAAACCAGAATTAAAACCACTATTCGGTGACAGAGAACCTTTGTCGTCGAAGGATTCGCTTGAAATGAAAGATTGGATGGAAGTATAATGATGGGATAATAGAATCACGCCCGGTTCACCAATCTCGCGTGACCGGCTTAGGATGTTTGATGTATTTCGCGAAGATAAAGTTCTACACGTTAGAAAATGAATCGGGCAATGCAGGACATTGGATGCCTCAACATGCACGGGGAATGTTCCCTAACAAATCAAGGCTTCCAAAATCCAAAAACTTTCAAAGGGACATTAAGCCACAGCGTCTTTAAGCTCTTTGCCAGCCTTGAAGGACGGGACGTTCTTTGCGGCAATCTTGAGTTCCGCGCCTGTCTGCGGGTTGCGCCCAGTGCGAGCTGCTCTGGTCTTTACTTCAAAAGTACCGAACCCGATTAGCCCGACCGAATCCCCTCCAGCGAGGGCATTTTTGATGGTGTTGACTACGGCGTCAACTGCGCCGCCAGCATCTTTCTTATTCAAACCTGTTTCGTCTGCAACACTGTTGATGACATCTTGCTTCGATAATCTATCAGCCATCTGATTCTCCTTTAGGTTATTGTGAATATGCTCCGAGTCGCATTATGACTGCGATTCTGCGCAATTATACATACTTGGTTGCTTATCTGTCAAGTCTAAATTAAATGCTGCAAGACGCGCCACTTGGCGGCTGGATCGCAGTACCAAGTACAGAAGAGTGTGAACTAGTAGTAATTGTCCTGTCTGAAAGAAAGGGTTGTAAAATATTTGGAATAGAGGTAGCAATGGGTTTCTCGCTTCGGCATCGGGAGTAACAGGAATCTCAAAACTCCGGCAAATAGTGTGCAAGTTGGATGCAGAGTGCGATTATCTGAGAACCAACCTGGGTTAACGCTCAAATAAACGACTCATGGACACCATGTACAACACAGCAAGGCGCTGGAGGATGGGGGTTAATTCAAGCAAGAAATGAAGGCTGCATGTCCCAACTTACAGGAACGAAGTAAAGGAAATTCGCAATAATAATGCCAAACAGGTTAATCGTTGACCGACTCGCTAAACACTTTCACCGGAAGAAACCGTACCCACAGAACATCCAATTGACGTTCTTACAAAAAATCCGTCATCGAATACGACGGGAGAAGGAGGTAATCAAGGCAGTTGACGATATCTCGTTCCAGGTTGCAATAGGAGAAATCTACGGTATCCTCGGTGCCAATGGGTCTGGAAAGTCAACGTTGATTCGATTAATCTCTACGCTGCTGCTACCGGATAGCGGTCAGATAAGCTTTTTTGGATATGATGTAGTCAACGACAGCTTCAAGTTTCGGCAAATGATTAATCGAGTTTCTGTCGAAGCTTCGTTTTTTAAGCGTCTGTCTTCGGAGGAGAACTTGGTGCATTCCGCTCGACTTTACGGTCTTTCCGCACGCGACGCTCGGGCAAAGGCGGAAAAGATACTCGTCCGGCTCGGCTTTGATCCCACTCGGATGGATGAAATGATGGAAGACCTTTCGCGCGGCATGCAGCAAAAGATTGCCATTGCCCGCGCACTTCTTACTTCGCCGATTCTGTTGCTGCTGGATGAGCCCACCACCGGATTAGACCCAAAATCAAAGCGCGATGTACAGCGGTTCATTAATGAGATCCGGGAAAATCACGATGTTGTTGTGTTATTGACTACACATGATATGGACGAAGCCGAGACCCTGTGCGATCACATTGCCATTATCGATAAAGGCAAGTTCATAGCCGCGGGCACGGCGAAGGAACTCAAAGCCCAGATCAGCACGCAAGACAAGCAAGTTACGCTTGAGGACGTGTTTATCGAGCTTACGGGGAAAGATTTGGCGGAGGACTTGGAATAGGTCAATGTTCGATATCAGACGCGAAGCCGTGGTTTCCTATGCTTTCATTGAACGCAACTTCAATCTTCTCAAGCGGTATCTCAATTGGGAAATTCTCTTTTTCACCTATTCGATAGTAAATGCATTAACGATTGGGTTAATCATGGTTGGGCACGGCTCCGCAAAAGACGTGCTTTACTTGGTCATCGGCGCGTTAATTTGGGGATTCCTATCCATCATGATGAGGGAGGTAAGCGATGCCATAACTTGGGAACGCTGGGAGGGCACAATCGAGTACACATTTATGGCGCCGATTTACCGCATCACGCATCTCGTGGGGTCTTGCCTTTTCGCTATTTTGTATGGTTTGCTACGGACAGGGATTGTGTTGGCGGTGATGCCACTTTTTTTTCGAGAGCACATCGACCTAAGTCACGCCAATTGGTTGACGATGGCAGTGACTGTGCTCGTCGCCAGTCTTTCCTTCATCGGAATCGGTCTGATGGCGGCGATTTTCCCACTGCTTTCGCCAGAAAAGGGCCAGGCGGCAACCGGAATCCTCCAATCGGTCATTTTGTTGATTTCCGGGGTCTACTACGAGATTGAGGTGTTGCCGGAATGGCTTCAACCGTTTTCCCGAATTTCCCCTGCGACGTATACGCTTAGGTCCATCCGGGCAGCAATGCTTGAAAATTCGTCGATTGCCGACCAAGCGCACAACCTTATCTTGCTGCTGATTATTGGCATCATTACCATCCCGCTCGGTTTTTGGGTTTTCCATTTGGGGGAACAGTACGCAAAGCGAGCCGGGAGACTGAAACGGAGTGGATAAACAACGACAGGAACACGAGGACAATTTGCCTATTGCCCGCATTTGGTTTGGCATTTTGTCAGGAACATGATACAATGAGATTTACGCAACAGATCAGACATCGACCAGTGTTCGTAGTTGGAATATAAACAAAGACAGCGCTACGGGAATCGAACTCAATGTTGGCGGACAACGGCTGCATTTGTTTGCCAACATTGATCTATTTTGGGGCAGAATAAATCAGCAGATGTGGAACAGGCAATAATCGTAACAATGCATTAAGCCTAAATTTTCGAAAGAAATATAACGTCGAAGATTGATTGTAGGCTGATTGGGAAGGCTTTGCGGCTTGGTTCATTCTTTACCTTTGGAGAAGAGTTATGCACTTGATTTCACTCAAGGACTGGACGCGAGAAGAGATTCTTGATGTTGTTGAGAGGAGTATCGAAATTAAGCGTTTCCCAAGCAAGTTTGAGAAACTTATGCGTGGTCGAAGTCTCGCACTGTTATTTCAGAAGACATCGACCCGAACCCGATGTGCCGGCGAGGTCGGCATGAGCCAGCTGGGCGGGCACGCCTTCTTCTTGGATTGGGGCGTGACGAATTTCGTGTTGACGGACTTCCAGGATGAAATTCGCGTATTATCGGCGTATGTAGATGTAATTCTTGCGCGGTTACTAAAACATTCGGATGTGATTCGGGCAGCGGAAGTGTCTTCGGTCCCAATCATTAACGGGTGTTGCGATCGGTATCACCCTACCCAGATATTGGCGGATTTGATGACCATCCAAGAAAAACTGGGACGGATAGAGGGAGTGAAACTCACCTATGTCGGAATACATAACAATGTGTGCAACTCGCTCATTGCGGCAGGATTGAAGGTTGGCATGGAGATTACGATTGTGGCACCGATGACGAATCCGGCGGCTGCTGACAAGGCACTGCTTGCCGAAGCGTGTCGGACGGGGTTATGCAGGTCTTCAGATTGCTTAAGCGAAGCTATAGCTGAAAGTGATGTAGTTTATACCGATACATGGGTTGATATGGAGTTCTTTGGGAATCCTGAATTTGAAGACGAAAAGCAACGTAGGATTGAGTTGATGCAGCCATATCAGTTGAATAAGGCAATCATGCAAGAACACAATGCTTTGGTGATGCACTGTTTGCCCGCGCATCGAGGGTACGAGATTTCGGGTGATTTAATTGCGGATCCGCGGTCAATTGTGTTTGACCAATCGGAAAATCGCCTTTACGGAATGAAAGCTTTGCTCGTCGAGGAGATGCGGAAGTATGAGGCAGAAAAACATCACGTGTGAATAAGGAACCTGGAAACGGGAAAGTTGCTTACTTGAAGGAATCTTTATCTCCCTAGGCGTTCAAAGAAACCGTTATGGGAGTTTCTCTCAAGTAACACTCTCGGAAAGCCAGTCATAGAGCGAAAAATGAACGTGTACCGCTGATGGATTGTGATCGCAAACTAACAGTTTGCGGTACAAAAGTGTTGCTTGCTGAATGAGTCATTCCGACAGAAATGATGGCACGCTCTCAAGTAACACTCTCGGAAAGCCAGTCATAGAGCGAAAAATGAACGTGTGCCGCTGATGGATTGTGATCGCAAACTAACAGTTTGCGGTACAAAAGTGTTGCTTGCTGAATGAATCATTCCGACAGAAATGATGGCACGCTCTCAAGTAACACTCTCGGAAAGCCAGTCATAGAGCGAAAAATGAACGTGTACCGCTGATGGATTGTGATCGCAAACTAACAGTTTGCGGTACAAAAGTGTTGCTTGCTGAATGAATCATTCCGACAGGAATGATGGGACGCTACCAAGTAACACTCTCGGAAAGCCAGTCATAGAGCGAAAAATGAACGTGTACCGCTGATGGATTGTGATCGCAAACTAACAGTTTGCGGTACAAAAGTGTTGCTGGCTGAATGAATCATTCCGACAGGAATGATGGGACGCTCTCAAGTAACACTATCTAGCAATACACCACATGGCGCTCCGCTGGAGCGCGGAAATCTGGACATGTCGCATTCTATTGACATCTCACTCCTCTGGAGTGAACCTTCTCTCAAGTAACACTCTCGGAAAGCCAGTCATAGAGCGAAAAATGAACGTGTACCGCTGATTGATTGTGATCGCAAACTAACAGTTTGCGGTACAAAAGTGTTGCTTGCTGAATGAATCATTCCGACAGGGATGATGGCACGCTCTCAAGTAACACTCGACATTGCACAGGATTTGCTATCAGAATCTACTATGGAAACTCTATCGCGCTGGGATCTCTATCGCGCTCGCTATCCGCTCGCTTGATCTATCCGTTCGGTGGATCACTCGCTTGATCCCGCCTACAATAATCGGTAACCGATGATTCTTACCTTTCTTCTTTTCCCATCCCTGATTTGGGGCCATGCGGACGGGTTGGGTTCGCACGTCATTACAGCATACCGTTTAGAAGACATCCCGCCTCCAATAATTGATGGCCGCTTAGATGACCCCGCCTGGAATGCGGCAACTCCCATCTCCGAGTTTATCCAGCTGGAACCGAAGCGCGGCCGCCCCGCGACCGACGAAACCGTCGCCTACATAGCCTACGATCGTCACAACCTCTTCATCGCATTTCGGTGTTACGATTCCGAGCCTGATAAGATTGTGAATCGCATCACGCGGCGAGGCGACATTTACGATTCGGATCTCATCTCGTTCTTTATCGATCCCCACCATGACCATCGCACGGGTTATAAGTTTGCCACCACTCCGAGCGGTATCCAAGAGGACAACTATCGTTACGATGACGCGCAAATCGACGGAAGTTGGCGCGGAATCTGGTGGGTGGAGTCGCAAATTGACGAACTCGGTTGGACTGCGGAGTTTAAGATTCCGTTCGCGAATTTCCGGTTTCCCGAGACAGATGAGCACGTATGGGGATTCGACATTGAACGGATGAGCCGCAGAAAGTCCGAGATTACTATCTGGAAACAGATGACACAAGCCGGGCTTAGGACACGGATGTCCGATCTCGGTCATCTCGTCGGTCTTTCCGATATTGAAACCGGGAAATCGCTTGAAATTATCCCTTACGGTCGGGGCGGATCATCGAAGACTCACGCTCAATCTGCCACAGGACAGTTAGCCACGGGGATTGACTTGCAGTACAGTTTATCGGACGCGCTAAGGACCAACTTTACGCTGAATCCCGATTTCGCGCAGGTAGAGGCAGATCAGCTAGAGATTAATCTCACGCGATTTCCGACGCGGTTTCCGGAGAAGCGTCCGTTTTTCGTTGAGGGCAACAGTTTCTTTGAGACGCCTCTCGACCTGTTTTTTAGCCGACGTATCGGCAGTCGCGGCGATATTTTGTGGGGCGGCAAAATGACAGGCAAGGTTAGCCGTTATTCGATTGGTGTACTCGGGGCTCAAACCGGGAGTTTCGATGCGCTAGAAGCGGGGAACCCGTCAAGAACCAAGGAGAAGGCGTGGTATTCCGCGGTACGGGTGAAACGCGATGTGCTCAAGCAATCCAACGTCGGGGCGCTCTTCACGAATCGGGAACACGACGACGGCTACAGTCGGGTCGTCGGCGCTGACATGAGTTTGGCGCTGGGCAAGACCTTCCACGTTACAGGACAAGCTGCGCGCAGCCAACAATCAGACGGAAACACCGTCGGGGATGCGTACATCTTAAAGTTTGCCAAGCGCGATTATATGTGGGATGTCAAAGCGGAGTTGGAGCGTGTTGGTCCTCGGTTCGAGACGAATAAGACGGGATTTCTTGAAAAGGAACCGTATCGAGGATGGCAACGGCTTGGTGCCGAGGCAACCTATATCGCACGCTCAGAAAACCGGTGGCGCCCGTTTCTTGGCGCCGGAAGCGGCGTCTCTCAGACGCTTTACACCAACGACTATTTCGAACGCTGGAAGCGCGAGCATCCTACACTGAATTTTGCCCCGGACTTTGCCGAGGATTTGGTTGCCGTGGATGTGAAATTTGTCGCCGGGTACGTATTTACAGAGTCTATTTTGCGCCGAATCCGCGCAGTATACGAACTCAGCAAAGAGATTGAGTTGACAGACGTCTTCGGGGCGAACCGCTTGGAGGTGAGTATTGACACTGACCGTTCCAAACCGATCGCCGGATGGCTCGGGTTTAGCGTTTCCGATTACTATAACTTCGACCAACAGGCTGTCGGTTTACAACGGTTAGTATTTCTTGCCGCTACTGTACGTCCACGGAGTGACTTTACGATTGACCTCCGCGGAAGTTCTGCCCAGAGTCTGGACGAACGGCGGACAATCGATGGGCGATTCCTGGTAGGTTCTCTGCGGGGTACTTATCTGTTCACCAGGGATGTGTTCGTGCGCGTCTTCACGCAGGCGGCTCGTGAACGTACTGCCTTTGGTAATGTTCAGACGGCCGAAGACTATTTGTTAAGTTTACTGTTTGGGTGGGAGTACAGTCCGAAGAGCAACCTATTTGTGGGATTCAATGAGGGATGGCGAACGAATGGAGACAAGCTGCGACTGGAAAACCGAGTGATTGTATTCAAGCTAGGATACTTGTGGAACCGTTAGGTTCCAAAGTGCATTACAAGATGCGACGCTCTGTACATGATTTCTATAGGATTTCTATCGCGGGGGATTTGCTATAGCGCGGGATCTCTATCGCGCTCGCTATCCACTCGCTTGATCTATTCGCTCGTTTGATCCTTCGGAGTGAAACCATTCTACGAAGGCACGCTTTTTCAAACCCCGTCATAGAGCGAAAAATGAACGTGTACCGCTGATGGATTGTGATCGCAAACTAACAGTTTGCGGTACAAAAGTGTTGCTTGCTGAATGAATCATTCCGACAGGGATAATGGCGCGCTCTCAAGTAACACTCTCGGAAAGCCAGTCATAGAGCGAAACATGAACGTGTACCGCTGATGGATTGTGATCGCAAACTAACAGTTTGCGGTACAAAAGTGTTGCTTGCTGAATGAATCATTCGGACAGGAATGATGGGACGCTCTCAAGTAACACTCTACATTGCACTCCTCTGGAGTGCAGACGCGGGGAGGAATCGTGTTCTATTGACATAGCACTCCTCCGGAGTGAAACCATTCTACGAAGGCACGCTTTTTCAAACCCCGTCATAGAGCGAAAAATGAACGTGTACCGCTGATGGATTGTGATCGCAAACTAACAGTTTGCGGTACAAAAGTGTTGCTTGCTGAAAGAATTATTCCGACGGGGATAATGGCGCGCTCTCAAGTAACACTCTCGCAAAGCCAGTCATAGAGCGACAAATGAACGTGTACCGCTGATGGATTGTGATCGCAAACTAACAGTTTGCGGTACAAAAGTGTTACTTGCTGAATGAATCATTCGGACAGGAATGATGGGACGCTCTATAGGATTTCTATTGCAGGAGATCTACTATCGCGCGGGAACTCTATGGGAACTCTATCGCGCTGGGATCTCTATCGCGCTCGCTATCCACTCGCTTGATCTATCCGTTCGGTTGATCACTCGCTTGATCGATTGTTGAGCTGGGAATATGAGAAGACGAGACGATGGAGGGCGGTGAAGTGTGCGGTTACCGCGAGAAAGGCAAATACGCAGACGAGAATGATGCCATTGGATTCCCAAGAAAAGTATCTGATTATTATGCCTTGGGCGAGGACGCCGAGAGCCAAGAGAACGATTCGTTCCGGCCGTTGCATCAGACCGACTTTGCATTCGACTTGGAGGCCTTCGGCTCGGGCGCGGACGTAGCTAACGAGGATCGATCCGATTACGGACGCGAAGACCAGGACCACGCCCAGCAAGTGGGAAAGGTGATAGAAGTATATCATCGCGCCCACAAAGACAACCGCTTCCGAATAGCGATCGATTACGGAATCGAGCAGTGCACCGGATGGGTTGGGCTCGTCCTTGTTACTGACGCGGGCGACAACGCCATCCATCGCATCAAAACTCCCGCCGAAAAGGATTAGAATCCCCGCCACCACCAGTCGTCCAGTCGCCAAAAAGAACGCGGCGATGACGTTGACCAGCAGACCAACGAACGTAATCATATTCGCCGTAACCCCAACTGCCGTAAGGGCTTTGGCAATGGGAAACAGAACAGTTTTGACGAAGGATCGAAGGTTTTTTTCAATCATGACAGTTACGAAAATTCAATCGTCATTATCGCGCCGATTTACCATTTCTTGAAGATATTCACATGCCGCTCCTCTGGAGCGGAAGGCGGCTGCGAATTGGCTTTCTATCGACATGCCGCTCCGCTGGAGCGGGGAAGACCGACGCATCTTGCTTGCCTAGCCACATAGAACATTCGTCATTGTTCAGTCCAGTCCAGACCTTACGCGCCAACAGGAAATCGCGACCTGGAGATCAAGGGATTTCTATTGGATTTCTATGGGATTTCTATCGCAGTCATTATCCACCCCTTGATCCTACATTACGGTCATCGTGTAGGAATAGGGATTAAACTGCAACATGACGAACCAACATTCCAAAAACAGATTCATAGACTAAACAGTTACGAAAATTCAATCGTCATTATCGCGCCGATTTACCATTTCTTGAAGATATTCACATGCCGCTCCTCTGGAGCGGAAGGCGGCTGCGAATTGGCTTTCTATCGACATGCCACTCCGCTGGAGCGGGGAAGACCGACGCATCTTGCTTGCCTAGCCACATAGAAAATTAGTCATTGTTCAGTTCAGTCCAGACCTTACGCGCCAACAGGAAATCGCGACCTGGAAATCAAGGGCTTTCAATGGGATTTCTATCGCAGTCATTATCCATTCCTTTGATCGGTCATTATTCATTCCCTTGGTCCTACACTTCGCTCATCGTGTAGGAATAGGGATTAAACTGCAACATGACGAACCAACATTCCCAAAACAGATTGATAGACTAAACAGTTACGAAAATTCAATCGTCATTATCGCGCCGATTTACCATTTCTTGAAGATATTCACATGCCGCTCCTCTGGAGCGGAAGGCGGCTGCGAATTGGCTTTCTATCAACATGCCGCTCCGCTGGAGCGGGGAAGACCAACGCATCTTGCTTGCCTAGCCACATAGAAACTTCGTCATTGCTCAGTTCAGTCCAGACCTTACGCGCCAACAGGAAATCGCGACATGGAGATCGAGGAAGTTCTATTGGATTTCTATCGCAGTCATTATCCATTCCTTTGATCCTACATTACGGTCATCGTGTAGGAATAGGGATTAAACTGCAACATGACGAACCAACATTCCCAAAACAGATTGATAGACTAAACAGTTACGAAAATTGAATCGTCATTATCGCGCCGATTTACCATTTCTTGAAAATATTCACATGCCGCTCCTTTGGAGCGGAAGGGGGCTGCGAATTGGCTTTCTATCGACATGCCGCTCCGCTGGAGCGGGGAAGACCGACGCATCTTGCTTGCCTAGCCACATAGAACATTCGTCATTGTTCAGTTCAGTCCAGACCTTACGCGCCAACAAGAAATCGCGATCTGGAGATCAAGAGATTTCTATGGGATTTCTATCGCAGTCATTATCCATCCCCTTGATCCCTCGTTATTCACTCGGTTGAGGGATCTCTATCGCACTCACTATTCGTTCGCTTGATCCCCTCTGGGGCTTTTAAAGGCTGGTGCGCAGTGCGCACCCTACAAATGTACTTTTCAAACAGGTTCTAAACAGTTACGAAAATTGAATCGTCATTATCGCGCCGATTTACCATTTCTTGGAGATATTCACATGCCGCTCCTCTGGAGCGGAAGGCGGCGGCGAATTGGCTTTCTATCAACATGCCGCTCCGCTGGAGCGGGGAAGACCGACGCATCTTGCTTGCCTAGCCACATAGAAAATTAGTCAGTGTTCAGTTCAGTCCAGACCTTACGCGCCAACAAGAAATCGCGATCTGGAGATCAAGAGATTTCTATTGGATTTCTATGGGATTTCTATCGCAGTCATTATCCATCCCTTTGATCGGTCATTATTCATTCCCTTGATCCTACATTGCGCTCAGGGATCTCTACGGAACTCTATCGCGGTCGCTATTCGCTTCCTTGATCCCCGCCTACGGAGAAGGTGAGGGGTTATTTGATTGCCGATTGCGACGCTCATTTACGATAGCGTGATGGAGGCGAGGCGCGTCCTTCGCTGAGAAACCAGTTCATCCGCGGGTATTGGACCAATTTGGACCAACAACCTTAAAATACCCGACGCTACGTCCTCAGCACTGCTTGCGTCGATCGTCCGAGGCGAAATCGTAAGGTGTCCGCACAGCGTTTCGGCGCCATTCACAAAGACAATGCCATCCGGTACTGCAAGTTCGACTGTCGAAAAAGCGTTATTTTGTGCGTCCTCAATTACACTGATGATGGCGAAGGGAAACTGTATGATGTCCTGTTGACCGTCTCTCGCCGCTTGTTCGGCAGCAAGGTTTGGCGTTTGACCAGCCCCCCCATTGTGGAAAGACAAATTCCAGAGGAGCAAGGGTTTTCGGAGATGGCGCGCCAAGCCAACAATTCGGGATGCGCGGCGCCAAGCGGCGGGGGTGCGATCTCCGGCTTCCCTACTGCCGGCAATGCAGACTACCTTGCTGCCGCGAATCCAGACCAAGCCCGTGATGATGGATTCGCCCAATTCGCCGATTCGGTCACCCGAGATTTCTATGAAACGATCTAGTGCGGTCTGAAGGCGTGACATAAAAACAGTGGGCAGTGCGGGAAACAGTGATTAGTGGCGAGTGATTAGTTGTCAGTGCAGGAAACAGTGATTAGTGGCTAGTGATTAGTGGTCAGTATAGAAGCGTGCAAACAAAAAAAGCAGGGAGGATGCTGTTGAGCATTTGCCCTGCTTTTTTACTCTTTGTGCCTGTTTGGCTCGCCGCGTTTTGCTACTCGCGATCACCGAGTGAGTTCATAGCTACCCATGCGGCTCCGCCGACCAATGCGGTCAGGAAGGCGAGCGGGCGTTTTTTCGACTTCATTTTCGGCGGGTTGAGGATTTTCTCGACCTTGCCGGCCGTGTCGTCTTGAACCGCCTTCATCCCCGCGAGAGTCTTCTCGATATTCTCAAGGTGCTCGTCAGCATGAGCGGTGGCTTTGACGTGATCCATGTGCGCCGATTCCATCTCCATGACATGTGATTTGAACTTCTCACCAAGTCCCATAACGGAGTCGTTCAGACCGGCGATGGCTTTCGAGTTTTCCATATTTGCCATCGAGAGGGATTCTCCTCCCATATCCATGGAACTCTTCAATCCATCGAGGGATTCCTGAATGACGTGAATCTCACCGTGCATTTCGGAAACCTCGCTCCCAATCTCTTCAAGGGCTGATTCGGTCGCCATCAGGTGTGCGTCAAACTTTTCTTTGAGCATGTCCATTTCGGACTGTGTTGCCATTGCGGCAATCGTCTCCGGCGGATCGGGATCCGGCATGGGTACACCGGGGAAGCCCCACATCGCGGAGACCTGAAGTTCTTCCTTCGGGAAGATTAGGTGCGGATTGGAGAAAATGTTGTATTCCTCGAAATTCCGCCACAACAGTGGATCGTGACGATACTTCTTCGCAAGGTGCCACAGAGTATCGCCCTTTTGAATGGTGTAAAATCCCGTGGGCTTATCAGTCTCTTTCGGCGTGATTTTGGCGGAGGCGTCCAACACGATCAGAACGCCACTCAGCGACACGCAAATGTAGAGAATCAGTCCTAAACTCACGGCAGATTTCATTGCTTTCATGCGGTGGTTCTCCTTACTGTTATGAGTATTGCCTCTTCATTAGTAACTATAGGACATCGAAACGTGATGGGTAGTGCCGCTACCGTGCAACCGACTTGCGGGTGCATCTTGGAGCGCATAGTCAAGTTGCAGCCCACCGACATTCACACCGAATCCGGCAAACAGGCTCTGGTGGTCACGCGTGCCCATGGCGCCGCCGCGAATGGCAAAGCGTTTAGAGATTTTATATTCAGCGCCAATGCTGGCGGCTGTGGTCGCTTCGTCAAGCTCGACGAACTCATGCTCGACATCAAACGAGAAGGTAACCCCCGCGCCCTTTTTCGGCAGCTTGAACGCAACGCCGGCATCCACAAGCATCGGTACAGCGCTTTCGTTGTGCGAACTTCCGAGATTGCGAACTGCCAGCCCGTAGGTAAAGATTGGAATCTCTTTGCCGCTTGCCATGGTGTAGGTACGCTGACCGATTATGCCGATATCGGCGCCGCGAAAGCCGTTGATGCGCTCGGCGTCCAAACTATACACATCCGTGAGTACACCGACGCCGAGGCCAATTCCGACATTGCCGAACGAGTGTCCATAGGAAAGTGAGACTGCGTTTGAGTTGTGCCGGAACGTTCCGCGTCGTATGTCGTTCCCGTCGCGGTATTCGATGTCATCTACGGTTACACCCGATACGGCGAGTCCAAGCGCGCCGTTTCCGAAACTGTTAGCGATACCGAGGAAACTTTGCCTGGCGTCGTACCCCATATTGAACGTAGAGACAGTAAACGTCATGTTCTTTACGGACGCTAATCCCGCGGGGTTCCAGACGGTTGCGGTGGCATCGTCAACGGTTGATGTGACCGCGCCGCCGACGCCGATGGATTGGGCGCCCGCGCCCAGCCGCAGATACGGAGCCAGGTCGACGCTGTTGGCAGAGCAGATTGAAGCGAAAGCCACTAGCGCAATCAAAACCAGGGAAGACCCAAGTATCAATTTCGGCTTCATCTGAATCATGTTGTTCTCCTTTGTAGAGTAATTTGTGTTCGTGTTGTGTTTAACTACGTCAAAAGAATGAAAGAATTAATTAAGCCGTTTAAAGCGTTAAGGGTACTGCGCAATGATTAAAAAGGACCCCAACCCCTGTCCCCGCTGTGGGGACAGGGGTTAAGAGTGTTCCTTACTTGACTGCCATCTTGAGAATGGCGTATTGCGGGTTGAGGCTGTCGTGCACCATTATCTGGCAGAAGTAGACTCCCCGCGCCAACTTTTCGCCGCCGGTGGTTGTACCATCCCATCCGATGACGTGCTCTTTGGTGGCTTCAATTGTCCTCGGACTCATGTGCCACACGGGGCGCATCGAAACATCGAAGATTTCGATACTAACCTCGGAGCTTCGCGTCAGCGTGAAAGCGATTTTCGTGGCTCCGGCAAACGGATTCGGGAAGTTTCTCGCGTTCAGCACGGCTAGCCCGTCCGCGGATTCGACCGTAAAGCTATACGTCGCATTGGCGACATTACCCGCCTTATCCGATACTCTGACGCTGACTTGGTGCGTCCCGTAATCGAGCGATTGCGACGGCACGAAGGTTCCGATGGTACCGCCCTCGAACACCGTTCGACCCGGAACAGCACTTTGGTTGCCGTCTCTCACGGACATCACGATGCTCGCGATGCCGGACAGGTCGTCGGTGGCGGCGACGGAAATGATTGGATTCTCCGGACGGACAGTGCCGGACGGCGACGTATGCGCGATGGTGGGCGGCACCTTATCGACTTCGACCGTGAAACTCCATCCGGTCGTAGCGACATTACCGCTCTTGTCGGTGACATCGACGCCTACGGAATAGACCCCATTCGCCAAATCGCCCGAGGGCGAGAAGCTGGCGAAGGTGCCGCCTTGGAACGTCGTCGGTCCAGCGACCCTCTCGAACGCGGCACTAACGACGCGAATCGAGATGCTCTGGATACCGGACAGGTCGTCCGTGGCGGAGACTGTCACCCGCGGTTTTGACGAGCGGATGATCCCGTGTGGTCCGGTGTCACCGATGGTCGGAGGCACCTCATCGACTTCGATGGTGAAGACCCAATCGGCGTCGGTGCTGTTTCCGGCTTTGTCGGTCACCTTCACACCGACGGTGTAGGTGTCGTTCTTCATCGGACTCGTGGGGGTAAAGAATCCCAGCGTACCGCCTTGGAACGTTGTAGGTCCGGCGATGCGTTGGAACGCGCTGTTGAGGACGCGTATCTCGATGTTCGCGATACCGGATAAATCGTCCGTCCCGGAGACGCTGATACGCGGCGTGCTGTCGCGTATTATACCCTGCGGCGATGTCGAATTGATGATCGGCGGCGTATGGTCGGCTTCGATAACGAAGCTCCAAGTGGCGTCCGAACTGTTGCCCGCCTTATCGGTAGCTTTCACGCCAACCGTGTAGGTATCGTTCGGCAGTGTCCGTTCCGGAACAAAGGCAGCCGTCGTGCCGCCTTGGAACGTAGTGGGACCGCCGATTCTCTGGAAGGCGCTGTTGAGCAGGCGAATCTCGATATTTTGGATACCGGATTCGTCGTCGGTGGCGGACACGCTGACTCTGGGCTGGTCGTCCCTGACGATTCCCAGCGGCGAATTCGCGCTAATCACCGGCGGCGTGGCGTCCACTTGCACCGTGAAACTCCAACTGGCGTTGGTCACATTGCCAGCCTTGTCGGTGACATCGACCGCGACGGAATAGGTATCGTTACGTAGGGCATTTCCGGGCGTGAATGACGCCTTGGTGCCGCCCTCGAAGACCAGATTCCCATCTATCCGGACGAAATCGCTGCGCACGACGCGAATGGCGAAGGATGCAATCCCGGACATATCGTCGGTGGCGGACACGTCGATCCGCGGCATATCGCTTCGGATGGTGCCCTGCGGCGATGTGGCGTTTATTACCGGCGACATGGTATCCATGACGACTTCGACGGTGAAGGACCAGCTTCCCGTCGTCTCGTTACCGGCGTTGTCGGTTACGACAGCGGTAGCGGTATAGGTATCGTTCGCCAATGCCGCGCCCAGATTGAACGTTGCCATGGTGCCCCCATCAAATTCGGAGGAACCTCCGACCGCGGAACCATCGCTCGCGGCTACCGAGATTTCGATGTTCCCAACACCGGACATTTCGTCTGTAGCGGACGCGGTGATTGTCGGCATATCGACTCGCACAATTCCTGACGGCGAGGTTATGCCAATGACCGGCTCGGCGATGTCCATTATGACTTCAACGGTGAAACTCCAACTCGTAGAGCTGGCATTACCGCTGTTGTCGGTTACTGTCGCGCTTACGGTATACTCGCCGTTAGCCAATGCGGCGCCCGGGGTGAATACCGCCAAACCGTCGTTATCGAACTCGATTGAACCGTCTACCGCCGAACCGTCGCTTGCGGCTACCGATATCTCGATGCCCGCAACACCCGAGAGCCCTTCCTGTCCGGTGTCGCTGACATCGGACGCAGACACGCTGACCGCCGGCATGTCCATACGGACAATACCTGTCGGCGAGACAACATCTATGCTTGGGTTCGTGGTATCGTAATCGGCTTCAACGGTGAAACTCCAACTCGTGCTAGCGACGTTACCGGCGTTGTCAGTGACTACGACAGCGACGGAATAAGCGCCGTTCGCCAAGTTGCCCGCGGGTACCAACGATGCGGAGGTTCCGTCCTCACTCACGGCTGTATCGCCATCTACGGCATCGCCATTGCTATTGGCTACGGCGATGTCAATTGCAGCGATACCCGAGAGATCGGTGGCTCCGACCGAGATGGTCGGCGTGGTGCTCCGCACAATTCCTTGCGGCGATCCGGTTCCGATGGTAGGCGGCTCTTCATCAAGCACAATTGTAAATGTCCAACTGTACTCCTGCGAATAGCCGTCGCCGTTCGTCACGGTAGCGGTTGCATGGTGTTGACCGAGCGTCAAGCCTTCGACATCGCGGGTGGCGCCGTCTACGGCATCGCCGCCGTCAAGCGCGATTGCAATGCTTGCGACTCCGGACTGGTCATCGACAGCGGTCACGGACAACGTGACGTTCGCACCCCAGACCGACCCTTGCGGGCTAGCCTCGGTGACAACCGGCGGCGAGTGATCGAATTCAACACTGAAGGTGACGGAGGCATCCGCCATTTTTCCATCCGCATCCGTAGCCTGAATGGTGACCGTATGATCGCCTTCGGCTAGCGCCGTATCCGGTGTGTAACTCAGGTTCTTCCCGTCGATTTGCGCGTCAACGGCTTCGCCGTCAATCATGGTAACGACATCCAATTCACCGCTTCCCGTTACTACGGCGCTGATGAGCGGCATACCGTCATCCGATACGCTGTCCGCCATCGGCGACAGGATGGTGACAGAGGGAGCGGTACCGGCTACGGTGAATTCACCTGAAGCGGTACTCCTATTGCCCCACTTGTCGGTTACGGAGACATCGGTGCGGTATGCGCCACCGGCTACCGCGTCGTCAGGCGAGTAGACAACTTCGGCGTCGCTGTCGTCAAGTTGATTCTGATCGACAGGCACGCTGCTTTCGTCCGGCGGATTCAGACGCGTGATTTGAATTTCGACGTTGGCTGCGACATCCAGCGGATCATCGGAGGCAACGGCGATGCCGTATCCATCGCCATCGTTGTAGATGGCGTGAACCGTGGGAAGCGCGCTGACCTCGTCATCTTCGGTCGGCGACAGGACGGTGATTACCGGCGCCAAGCGGTCAATCGCCAGATTCACGAGATCGAATCCGACGGTACCGTTCCGCTTCGTAATGGTGCCGCTGGCAGGATGATCGCCCTCGGCAGTACCGGCAGTGCTTGCGACGAGGCTAAAGTCGTGGCGCGCACCGTCAATCGTGACCATATCCGCGGCAAGGTCGGCTCCGTCAATCTGCACGTTAATGTCGCCCATGAGAACGCCGGGGGCGTTCATTGAGAACGGGAACATATTGTTATCCGCCTGAGCGATCCGGTAACCCAGCGGGTGCCCTGCCATGAAGTCGGCGAGGCTCATACCCTCGCCCCTACCATCGATGGTGATGTTCGGCGGAGGCGTGAAGTTATCGACATTGGCAGCGGTGCCGAACGCGGGATCTTCCGCTTCGACATCCGGCTCGGCTTTGGAATCGTGCGCCAATACTTGGAGCACATAATCGCCGCCGACGCCAAGCCCGCTCAGGTCGGTAATGGTAACGGTGAATATCTTGTTGCTGCTAGTTTTGGTCATGTCCGCCATGTCAACGCTGACAGCTTCCTCAACGGTGACCTCGCCGACATCGACAGCGTCACTCTTCGATCCATCCGCATTGCGCATGTTGACCACGAGACGGACTCCGTCGACTCTCCAGTCCTCAGCGACCGGGTCAACGGTCAAAATTGCGTTTGGCGCGTCATACCCTTCGGCAGTGATCCCGCCGAGTTGGAAGAATCCGCCATCGCTCATCTCGAGCGTCCCATAAGCGTCGCCGACCGCCGTAATGGTGGTACCGACCTCAATATCTCCGTTATGGAGCAGGAAGTCGTCCGTTCCGCCGGCGATGGGCGCGTACTCCATGCCGTCGGCGCCTATCATGGTGGCGTTAACGACATAGGGCGCGTCGAGGGAATCGAGCAGCGGCGCGGTGTTAAAGGTGATGGACCACTTGCGGTAGGTGGCTTCCGGTGCGGACGATCCCATACCGTCGTGAGTAATGACCCCGATCAGATTGTCTAGGACGACCAACAAATCGGCACTTAACAACTCACTTAATACTTCGGATTCCGTGGCTTCGCCGATTGTAATGGTGGATCCGTCGGGCATGGTCAGGTCGAACCGCACGGACGCGAGATCCGGAATGGTTCTGGCGGCGGTATAGCCGTCCACAGTGAGAATCCCGCAGTATCCGCCGGTTTCATCGTTGGTGCCCGCGGGAATAATGTTGACCGCGATATGCTCGGGTTCGACCGGGCAGACACCGGCATCAAGCGCCACTGACGGCGCCGCCGGTTCGGGATCGGTGATTGTCAATGCGTTGGTGGCTACGGCACGCACGTAAAGGCGCGGCTCGTCGCCGCCGCCGTTCATCAGCGCCGCGGGATCGTCGATGCTCCACGCCACATCCCCCTCGGCGTCGATGGTTGCGATATCGATCCAATCCGCCGTTCCGTGCGCGGTCTTATACTGAACCACGATGCCGGTCAACGGGTGCGGCGTCCGATTCGGAATGTCGATCGTCAGCGTCAGGTCTCCGGTATTGGCGAAAATAGTAGATTCCCCGGGCGCCTGGCTCTCGAACGGATCTTCGAGGTCGCCATCCTTGTTGCAATCACCGATGACGATGTTGGCGACGACCGCCTGATCCGGGTCGGGCGGAACAATGTCCACACGAAGCGGCATGGTGAAGGAGGACAAGTTGCCGACGTTATCCATAGCGACGGCACGCAGACCGTATTCACCGGCGATGAGCGCGGGATCGTTGTTCATGCCGCGAATGATCATCTCTTGCGAGCGAAGCATTCCGGGAGGCATTCCGGCTCGTGCGTTCAGCGTCAACAAATCGGTGAACGCGGAGGCGATGAACACGTTAAAGGAATCGGACGAAAGCCCGCCAACCATGGGTACCATCGACGGATCGAGAAGCGGAACCCATGCGTTGCCCATCTGGCTCGCCGAATCGCCGCTGTGGCGAATGATCTGGAACATGAAATCGCTCAGATCTTCGGTGCTGTCCATGGTGCTGGCATTCAGCATCAAGGATGCCATCTGGTTCGGGTCGGGCGTTATCAATCCGGTGGCAATGAGGACGCCGTCATCGCGAGTGTACATGGCGGAGTTCTGACCGTTATCGACCGAGATGTCGATGCCGGGTGCGGCGCGGTCAAGCACGAAACTCTTGCCATACACCGGGCGGTTGTCGAATTGGACGCCGTTGGAATCGAAGGCGTTCGCGTCAACGGTGTGCACCCCGTCAGGAATATCCGACAGGTCGATGGTGGTGTACCAAACGGACTGATCCGCGGTTGACATCGGGACGGTGAACACCGACAACATCTGCGGATTCATGGACGTCATAATGTCCATGTAAATGGGGAAGGCGGCACCGGTGAGTGCGCCAAGCAGCCCCCCGACATTCTCACCCGTGAGGATTTCTTCAAGGTTCACGGTTGAGACATCCTGACCCGCCATAATTGCCGCGATGATGGGATTAAGGAACGGGGCTATGGCTTCCTGCACCTGCATCGTAAAGAGGGCGTCGACAATACCGCGGTCTTCGAGTTGAAGGTTGCGCGGATCGGGAATGGCGTAGCTGGACAGCATCGTCTCTCCACCGCCGCCCGTAACGAGCGGTACCGGCGTGTTCAGTGTCAATTCGTAGTAGTAGTAGTAGATTTTACCGGGTTCGATTCCGACCTCGGCGCTCCAGACGGCCTCACCGTTAATCATGGTGGGGCTGAGCGGTGCGCTGGCGTAAGCTGCGGGATCCACCGGCACTTGCCTAGCTCTAGACAGCAGATTCGCGTACTCCGGCGGCAGAGCGTCGGAGGCGTATCGCAGGGTTACCGAGGAGAATATACCGGATTCCCCGAGACCGGGCCACGAGGGCAGCAGCAACGCCGCTTGCTCCTCTTCCAGTTGGAAGGTATGCGCCATGGTCATGCCGGCTACGGCTTCTTTGGCGTCCTGGGTACCGATTTCGCTAAGGGGATCAAACCCCGGTCCGTCGAACCTGAAGGTGACGCTGCCAACGTCTCCGCGCGGCGTGGCTAGATAAAGGTCGAGTTTGTTTCCGGTGATGACCCTCATGAAGTCTCCGTACCTAGAGTCAAGGATACCGGGTCCACTTCCGGGTCGCGCGGTCAACGCATTGCCGAAGTTTTCGAGGTCGATGTTCTCGTAATCCTCGAAGATGAGCGGTAACTCCGCATCAAGCAACTGACCGGGCAGCATACCCGGGGGCAGAATGGAGTTGATAGCCTTCATAACGGCATACTGAGTCGCGGGATCGCTCCGCATCTGCCGGAGCAAGGCTTCGGCGCCGATAGTCTGACCGACATCGGTGCGTGCGATTGCCAACGTGATTATCTTGTCGATGACATCACGCGCGTGGCGCGTGTTGAGTGACATACCGCCGAGGCGCACGGTGTCGACAAAAATCTCGAGCGTATCCTGCCCCGTATTTCCGGCAATATCCGTAACCGTGAGGGTAACGACATATTTGCCAGAGTTGGCGTATGCGTGCGAGGTGTTCATGGTATGGGCGGAATTACCGTCGCCGAATTCCCATAGATAACTGTCAATGACGCCGGGAACGCCCTCGGTAATGTAATCACTGGATTCGCTGCCGTCAAACAGGATCGTTTCGGTTTTCTGAACGAACTTTTGCTTTTGGGCTCGCTTTGCTACCGCCACCGGGTCAATCACATCCGCAATCAGGGCGATGTCGAAGGTAACCTGCCCGGCTAGAACGTGATACGACGCGATCTGTATACTTTCGTTGGCGGCTCCGCCGGTTTGGCGGTCTATTGCCACGATGGTGAGTGTGTCGTGAACGCTGACAACCGGCATCGACGTGTCGAAGAAGGTGCTGGTGTAAGCGCCGCCCGCACCGGTCATGACAACCCGCACGGGATTATCGCCGAGCATGATTCGGACTTCAACACCTTCCCTCGCGGGTGTGCCGTCGGGATTGGTAATGGATCCGAGCACAACAATTTGGTTCGAGGGATCGGCGGTGAGCGTCGTCTGAATGTCTATGCCGCCTATGTGTCTGCTGAGCACTTCGTCCGTTGACAGGGTATGGGAGGTTGTGCCGACGATGGTATCGTCAGCCATAACCGTGACATCGAGAACGAGTACATCGTGCGTGGCGGCGACCGCCATCGCGGCGCTAAGCATGGTGACGCTGTAGGTGCCGCCGTCCATGGTGACCGTGGTGGCTGAAACTTCCGGTTGATTCCGGTTCGTAATGGTTACCGTGAGTCCGTCAGGCGCGGGGCTCATACCGTCTTCCAGCAGCACGGCGCCGGAGACGTTGAATACCGATGATTCGGCAGGTATGGAGGTGTCCACATCGACCACGGCGTGCTGATTCCCAATTTCCTCTTCGGTCAGGGCGCGGCCGGCAGAGCCGACGTCTTCGCCATCGGCAGAAACGGCAACACTGATGGTATCACCGGTTTCGGCAACGGAGGCTTCGGTACTAAGAAGCGTCACGTTGTAGGCGCCGTTCGCATCGGTGACGCCCATGCCTGTCATTCCGTTGTCGTCGTTGGTCACCATGACGGTCAAACCGGCACCCGCGGGCACTTCGCTGTCAAGAAGATAAACGGTGCCGGTAACGACCAAGGTGGTTGTGGAGGCGACCATGTTGGTGTTCACATCGACCATGGCTTGTCCGGCATCGACCTCGTCGGAGGTGAGGGTATGATCGGCGGAACCGATCTCCGCTCCGTCCGCGCTGACGCTGACGGTAATCATATCGCCGGTACCCGCCACATCGCCGTCGTGATTCAGGAAGGTGACGCTGTAGGTTCCATTGTCGGCGGTCGGGCCGCCAACGCTCATACCGTTGGCGTTGTTGGTAGCGGTCACGCCGATACCTGGTGCGACGGGAAGCATCCCGCCTTCATGGAAAACAGTTCCGGTAACGACCAAGGCAGACGTGGTGGAAACGAGACTCGTATCCACATCGACCATCACGACGGCGGAATCAGCTTCGCCGAGATCTTGGTTCGTCAATACTTTTTCTTCGCGACCAACCTGGTTTCCGTCACCATCCGATACGACGACGGTGACGATGTCGCCGGTGCCGGCGGCGTCTCCGCCGGGATTAACGATGGTAACGCTGTAGCTCCCGCTCTCATCGGTGGGGGTGCTGACCGGCGGGTGGTCGTTCACGGTAACTTCGACATCGACTCCGGGCACGGTGCCGGTGCCATCGGCTTTATTCACTTCGCCGGTGACTACCAAGACGGACACCATCATCGGGGGTTCGGGAGTGAGGTTTATGGTCGCTTCGCCGCTCGCATCGCCGGCTGTTACTGTGATAGAATCGGTTCCGTCCTCTTCAACGGTCGGCGCTGTGTAAGCGGCGGTGTAGGTTCCGGGAGCAGCGGTTTCCGTAAAGGCTCCGACGGTTCCGTTCGCGGCGGTGCCCTCGGGGGTCAATCCGCCAACCGGATTGCCCGATGCGTCCGTAACCATCGCGCTAATCATACCGCTTCCATCGCTCGACACAGTAGCCGGCGCGGCGGTAACGACGATGTTAGACGCGGGACCGGCGTTCACGTTGACGACTGCCGATCCGCTTTCGCCGGAAACGGCGTCGGTCGCGGTAATGTTGGCACGCCCGACCGTATCGGTCGGGGTGTAAGATGCGCTGTAGGTGCCGTCACCGTTATTGATGACATCGCCTACGGTACCGGCGTCGGCGCTAATGCCAATATCGGCGTCCGAGACGGGGCTTCCGCCGCGTGACACGGATACGGTAATGCCGCCGGTCTCGCCGGCTCCGGCGGTGAATATAGCCGGGTCGGCGGATACGCTAACCACGGTCGGCACAGGCGTGAGCACCACTGTTTCGGTACGCGATTCGCCGGTGGTTGCGGACGTGATGGTGATGGTATCGGTGGTGTCCTCGCTGAGGACGAGTTCCGGCGCGGTATAGGTCGCGGAATAGGTACCGTCGCCGTTATCGGTCACATCGCTCAAGGTTCCCTGTTCGGCGGCAATGGTAACGGTATCACCGGTTACAGCCTGACCATTCAATACAATATTCACGGTAATGGCCGCGCTCGACGACCCATCCGCGGGCAGTGTGGTGGTCGTGACAGCGACATCAAGACCAGACAACCGGATGTCAACCGTAGCGCCAGCGGGACTCGAGGCGAGATCTGCGGCGTTGACACTATAATTGACGGCACCAACGATTTTCTCGCCGTCCTTTACCGAAATATTCAAGGTGTCGCCGACACTCACCGCGAACGAGGCACCGGGCCGAATCAGCACGATAGCGTAGGTGCCGTCGGCGCGAGTGACGAAACTACCGAACCCGGCAACTCCGACGGTTAGTCCACTTGCGGCGGCGCCGTCGCCATCGGTTACGGTTCCATTTAGCAGGAACGCGGACGTGGATTGCGCTTGCGCGAAACCGCCCGCGGCGGACATGAGTCCCGCGGCGAGCATGATACAACAGAGAAACCAAACGAGTCTTCCTCTGAGATTACTCATATTTTGAATTTAACCTCCAAAAGTACATTCTATGTTCAGTGTAGACGCCGTATGGTACTCCGGCATCGTTACGTCAGGTGATTGTTGAAATTGTATCCAAAAGCCAATAAACACGGTGAGTCTAGAGTTTATGATGTTATTAGGCCGAATTGACATGATTGTAACGGGGGCAAAGGGATTTCTATAAAGAAAAAGGCTGGTGCGCGATGCACACCCTACAAGCTACAAGCCGTCGAAAAAGCGTTCCACATGGCGCTCCGCTGGAGCGCAGATAATGAACATTGCAACATCCTATTGACATGCCGCTCCGCTGGAGCGGGGAATTATTTCTAACCTACCAGCACCGGTGCGTTTTCTATGAGGATTTACTATGGGATTTATTATAGCACGGGGAGGTGATGTTTTCAATGTATTTATTGAGAAAAGCAAGGTGTATTTGTGGTGTCGAGGTGGAGCGTGAAGGCGTAAGTGAAAAAAATAATGCGTAATACGTAAAGCGTAATAGCCGCGGCAAGATGCCGCTTCCACGAGTCGTGCATTACCCATTACGATTACGCATTATTACAAAAAATTAGCTGCTAAACGCCACAACGGTGTTCGCGGAGCGCCCAGCAGCTAATTGTTTAAGCACAGGCTAGAACTACTTCACGATGACCATCCGGCGCGTGGCGGAAAATTCGCCCGCACGGAGGTGATAGAAGTAGAGACCGCTGGAGACCTGCTCACCGAAGTTGTTCCGACCATCCCAGTAGATGGCGTCCGAACGTCCTTCGTAGACAGCCGCCGGCGTGAATCCGAGGTCGATGTTGCGGACCAGCGTGCCGGATGCTCCGTAGATGTCGAGGGAGACATTGCTGTCTTCCGCGAGACGGAACGGAATCCACGTTTCAGGATTGAACGGATTCGGATAGTTCGCGAGCAGCTCGCTCTGCGCCGGGATCTCGTAGGTCACGAGGTCGGGCAGGCTGATGCTGCCGTTGAGCACATCTTGAGCGGTCACAACATGCTGTACCGGCTTGACACCGAGCAGCGCGTTGCCGGAGTCGGCTTTAATCTCGAGGATATCGCCAACTTTGGCGGCGCTCGTGTTCAGCTTGACGAACGTCATGCTGTACTCATCGGCGGCTACGCTGCTGCCGAGTACGGTGCCGCTAGTGACGTTTCTCACGGAGACCGTGAGCCCGTCGAGCGTCATCATACCGGCTTCGTCAACCAACTGACCCCGCACGTGCAGGACAGGCGTCTTGACGTTGGCAGCGGACGCGAGCGGCGGTGCCGCGGAAGCGCCTGCTTCGTTCGTCCACGCGGATCCGAGAACCGGAATGTTGACGTCGGCTGCGGCGACAACGATGTAGCCTCTGCCACCGACGAAGGGACCGTCGCCCGGGTCACCGGCTTGCGTGATGGTGTTGAAACCGTCTCCGGCTTCGTTACTGACCACGACGGCGGAAACTCCCGGGAATAACGGGTGGTTGATCGCACTGCTAATCATGTCAAGACCAGCGGCGGGATCGAGCGGTACACCGACCAAGTTGTTACCGGTGATCAGGTGGAGACCTGCGACGCCGCCCGTACCGTGAGGGTTACCGGTGAGTTCGAGCGTGACAGCGCTGTTCATGACAACCACGACACCGGTATCGTCACCGAGCATGGTGTCGCCGAACGCCATCCCGGGCAGTCCGTCGCCCAAGTAGGAGTTCCAGCTACCGTCCGCGCCGAGCGTGATGACGATGTTCACGGCGTCGCCGAGCGCGGTATGCAGATCGCGCACGGTGGCGATGTTCATGTCAGCTCCGTTCACCTGCGTCACGACAAGCGGCACATGAACCAGGTGCGTACCGGCGCCGATCGACCATGTGAAGTCGTATCCCGCAGGCTCGACCGTCAACGCGTCTTCCAGCGTCATCGTCTGCGTGCCGAGGGTTACGGTGACATCGTAGACACCGGCAGGGTGCGAGTCCTCAACGATAGTGAGACCGGCGCTGTAACTTCCGGGGTTGTCCGCATCCTCATCAAGCGTGGGATTGGCGATCAACATGCCGTCGCCGGCATTGTTGACCGTAGCCGACGCGACGGCGCCCTCGGAACCGGTCGCCAGAATCCAGATCTCCTCGCCGGGTTTGGCGCTCGCCGGAGTGACATCGGCGGAGTCCAGCCTGCTCGGGTCGTTTTCCAAGGTGATTGTCACGGTGTCCGAATCCTTGCCGTCGATGGCGTCCGTAGCGGTGACGGTGATGGTGTACTCGCCGTCTTCCGCTTCGTTGGCATCGTCAACCGTGATGATGGTGAAGTAGGTGCCGGGCGAACTCGGAAGTTCATCCAACGTTACTGCATCAGCCTTGGTGGAATCCAGACCGCCGAGATCCGCGGTAACGGACTCAATGGCAACCATGGACTCGTTCATGGCAACAACGGCGGAGAGTGTAAAGGAATCGCCGTTGACAACGACAGCCTCCGATACGTCGGCGTTGCTGACGCTCGGCGGCGTCTGGTCGTTGACGACCTCAATCTGCAGCGAGTTGTTGACATCGCCCTGAATCTCGACGCTGACGGTATACATACCGTCGGCGACGACAGCCGGCAGTTCCACCGAACGCGAGTAGACTTGGTCACCGTCGGCATCGGGTTCGCCGACCGGATCGAGGGCTTTCTTGAGTCCGACCTTCTGACCGTCGGAATCCAGAACCGTCACGGTACCGCCGCCCACAGGACCGGTGGCGCGCACCATGATCGTGCCGCCCTGGCTCACGATCGCCATCTCCGTGTCATCGTTCACTGAGAGACCTCGAATGGTGGATTTAATCTCAACATCCACGGAATGGGTCATCTCGCCGGAGGTAGCAGTTATTGTCGCCATGCCGGCTACACTATTGTTATAGGTCGCAGACGCCGACGAGGTGTTGTCGGCAATGGTGACCGAGGTCACAGCATTACCGTCGGCATCGGAGAACGTGCCTCCCGCCGCGCCGTCAGACAGCGTGACAACCACCGAATTCAACGCATTGGCGAGTTCGCCAGCCGAACTCCATAGGTCCACGGTAACAGCGATATCATCGCCGGCAAAGACGCTTTCCGGCATCGCGTGCACCGCAAGAGCTGTAACCGGGGTTCTTACGATGACATGCGGCTGGCTCGTTAGGGGCAACAACGTGCCGCCCGAGGCGACCGAGGCTTTCGTTAAGAATTGATACGTCGCTTCGGCTGCCGGCGCGGTGACCTGTTTGTAACTTAAGGTCAACGTATCGCCGACTGCAAGCGCGGAGGTGGTGGTCGCGGTTACCATCCAAGGTTGCGCGCCGCCTCCGGTGACGCTGAGATTCGCCATTCCTGCGACGGACACTTCACCGGCGGCGGCAGCGCCGTCGTTGTTGTCAAGGAAAGGTGGCGTCCAATCGGTCGGTATGGTGATTTGCACCTGTGCGCCGCTTGCCATCTGCGTGCCAGCCATAAAGGTAAACACGAGGTTACCGAGAGCCATTCCCGGCGCGGCGGAATTTAACATCCCATTAGCGTCAGCAAGCACTATCGATCCAGCGGCCACTTCGTCAATCTGAATCGACGCGCCATCAGCAAGCGATGTGAGTGTACCAATAGCCGCGCTTGTAGACTTGGCGGTAAAGGTGTACTGTCCACCCACTGTCGGCGCGGTGAGTCCCTTGTAAGTGAAGACGATGGTGTGCCCCGCGCTCAATTCCGTAGTAATCGTGGCGCTCATGGTTGTAGCTGTCACGACGGGGATGATCCCGGAAATCGATCCGCCGAGCGTGACGCCGCCCGTCTGACTGACATCAGTTTTGGGCTCGGGCCAACCGCCGGTATCGGGGATGGTGATTTCAACAGTCGCTCCAGCTGTCATCTTGCCGGTAGCGGCATAGGTTATCATCAAGTCACCGATGGATGAACCGGCATCCGCTTGGGTTTGGCTCAAGGCAATGGTGCCGCTTCCGTCCGGGGCGCGACCTATGCCCACACTGGGACTCGCCGCAATTTCCGAAGTCGCCGGATCGCCACCGCTGTGGGATGTCGCACTCGTGACAAAGGTATGCGAAACTGGCGTGTCATGTTTTGGGACTTTGACACTCTTGTAGGTGAACACCAGTCTGTCCGCGGTTGTCAGCGACTCCGTCGTCGTGGCGGTGAAACTCCCGCCATCGGCGGCGATAGCGACGTTAGCTTTTGCTGATGACAGCGTGACTTCGCCCTCGTCGGCTATGCCGTCGCCACTATCAATACGGGCGCGAGACCAACCGGTTGGAAGCTCAACTTGAACCATCGCTCCCGTTGCCATGCGCCCGCCGGGGGTATAGGTAAACACGAGATTCCCAGGTGCGGCTTCCGACGATGTTCGACTGAACGGCGCTCCGTTATTTGTCAGCGCCATGGTGCCTGAGCCGTGCGCCACGACAACCTCGAGTTTCGGACTATCTGCAATTGCAGTGAGTGTGCCGTGGGGGCCCGAACGTGTTCTCGTGGTGAAGGTATAGACACCTTCCGCTTTTGGCGCCTTAATTGGGCCATTATAATCAACCTCTATACCGGGAGTGCCAGCAAAACCGGTGTTAACAAAAGTTAAGGAAGCCTCAGGAGGCTTGACGGTAACTTTCCCGTCGCTAGCTAATTCCAGTATTAAATCGGTAGTCTGTGCTGAATCTAAGGCTACCGTGCCCGCACCGGTTCCGGTGAAGGTTTTGTAAGGAGCGGGGGTGAACCCATCCGGAATGGTAATTTCGACTTCACCACTGCCCGTGAAGCCTTGCCATTCGGTGAGGGTGAAGGTAAGACTACCTAACGTTTCTTCGGACGCAGCGTAGGTTACCGGGCTCGCCGCTCTACCCACGGTGTCAGCGCCTACCGTTACTGTCTCAGACGCCACAGCCAATTTGCCGGAGCCATGGGTGGAAGTCGTAATGAAACTAATCGTACCACCGTCAACCGCGTCGCTATTGGTGTCGCCGGTAGTGTCCGCCGCGATCAAAGAGTTGCTTGTGACCGCGAAACTTCTTTCGTTAGATTCGGTCGTCTCTTTAACTTCCGGCGCTTCCAGCCCGTCAATACGGAAACTGATTGTCGTACCGGCTTCAATTCGATCAGCGGTGATCTTAGCAATTACTGTAGTAGCGTTTGAATTAGTTATATCAAACTCCGCGGAGCCGGATAGCGTTACTTTGCCCGGAGCGCTACCGGCAGGACCAGGATAGAGGTTTATCCAAGGATCAGCAGCAGCAGCGCCAGTGGCAGTAGATGTAAGCGTAATCGTTGAATTCTTAAACATCGTTCCTACGGCTCTGAAGCTGACGGTCACATTGGAGGTCGCATGCTTGCTAATGAGGAAATACTTGTCCTTATGCCCCTTCGGTTCAACATCCGGATGCTTGTATGGCAAGCCGCCCGCGACTGCAATTGCTCCCTTGCCGTCCGCTACACTACCAACGACAATGTCATAGAAGTACCTACCACCGCGCTTCCTTAGCCCGTTACCTGCTGCTGCAGTCGCCAAGTTGGTGTCGTCAACGTTTCCAGACACCGGAAACGCGTAAGTGCCTGCACGGTTTGGATGTGTACTCTTATAGGTGAATACAACCGAGTTAGTAGCGGCGGCGTCCTTGCCGAACTTCACGACAAGAGTGCGGCCCGAAATGGAACCTCTGAAACTCATATCTCCTGTGTCAGTGGCGTCGTCGCCGTCACTCGAGGAGTCGGTTATAAACACCTCACCGGCTTCATCAAGGTCACTTGCGTCAATAGTATTCGCGTCTGTATCATCGGCAGCGCGGTTACCGTTAATGGGGACGGGACGTGACCACCCTGACGGGATGGTAATTCTGACCTCACCCGCGGCGTCGCCTGTGTCGACAACCGCTACTGTAAAGGTAATGTGTGCAGTCGCCCCGGTAACAGTGGTTGTTTCATCGACTGCCCGCAGCGGTGCCTCAGCAGTACCAATATTACCCACTTCGACTGATCCAGTTACGGGCGCCGCGAAGGAATCGGTCGCGCCAAGCCCGAAGGCGAACATCAGCGCCAAGATACCGAATACGCTAATTTTCCAAGTGCTACACATCATGTTATTATACCTCCTAATTTTTGTGTTTCCTGTTGCATTGAGTTTAGGTTTGTGGTTCTTGCGAGTTTCACAAGAGCGATTTGAACTATCCATAAGTGGTAGTTCTCCTTTTCAATAAGAAAAAGGGGGGTTTGCGGTCAACCGGTCAAAGGAGCGAATAGTGATAGCGTTCCTAAATGCGTTCGGTTCGCGCAAAGCCCAAAAATGGCGAACGAGGTATCGAAATCGTTAGGGGATTCGCGAATCTCGTTTGCGACGGTGAGAACGCCGCACACTGAAATGTATCCTGAAAATTGTATGTGCTGCGGGTTCCGCGGGGATTCCAGCGGATCCGGAGCGGATTAGATTATGATGAAGCCGTGATCCGAAGTGCCGGTTGTGACGCAGTAAGACCACAACTTAGGCATATAATATAACGAATCGGGAAATTTGTCAAGAGTTTTTTTCGGGTTTTTCGACAGTTCCGACATCCGCACCCTCGACATAAATTTCACTGCAAACACGAAAAACGAGGAATGGATTTGGCGGGTTTCAAAAAAACAGGGGAGAGTGGGTGAAACAGGGGAGAGTGGGTGAAACAGTGGAGAGTGGAGAAACAGTGGAGAGTGGAGAAGCAGTGGAGAGTGGGAGAGACAGTGGAGAGTGGGAGAGACAGTGGAGAGTGGAGAAGCAGTGGAGAGTGGGAGAAACAGTGGAGAGTGGGAGAAACAGTGGAGAGTGGGAGAGTGGAGAGCGTGGACAATAGTCCTGGTAGGAGGGAATTCCGATTCCCGACTCGTCGTGATCGGGATGTCATTGAGCGAATCTGGGGAGCAAGATGCTCCGCCTACGCTGGACGGTGGTGGATTGGCATCCGCAAACTAACAGTTTGCGGTACAGAGGCAGACGCTCCGGCTCTCTGTAGGAGGGAATTCCGATTCCCGACCTGTAGGTGTGGGCGCAATCAAACCCGCGGGGGCTGGTGGATTTGTTGGTTGTCGATGTGGGCGTCGAGTTTTTGGGAGAGGTTGTCGTGTTCGCGCTGCATTTGATTTCGGAGGTCGCCAATGCGCGTGTCTATCTGCTTGCTCATATCGTTGAACCGCGCATTCATATTGGCATTCATGTCGTCCATGCGCTTGTCAAGACCGTCTATACGCTTGTCAAGATCGCCGATTCGATTGTTTACATCGCCGAATCGCGCGTTCATATGGGCGTTAAGATCGATTATCCGCTTGTCAAGATCGCCGATTCGATTGTTCATATCGGCAAATCGCTTGTCAAGATCGCCAATTCGATTGTTCATATCACCAAATCGTTTGTCGAGATCGCCGAATCGCTTGCCTTGTATGGATACCATGTAATAAAAAATAGTCGCGAATCCCAGAACAAAACTAACAAGGAGCGCTATGAATTCAATGTTGGGCATGGGGGTTACTCCTTTCGTGGTTATTTCGGCAATTGTATGACGCTTGCGAGGCTGATGTCAAGGAGAAAGATCGGAAGGAGAGGTAGGAGTGGAGGGGATTATAGGATGCAAGTCACTTTCATTCCGGTAGGCGCTATTTCTAACTGCGCCTTGCCGGTGCCTTTATTCCGGTGGGCGCCGATTCGGGGCGCGAAGCCCGTGACGGCGCGGGTTTGAACGGGATGGCGGCGTGTTCACGGATGTGCGCTAACGTGCGCTCCGTGTTTTTGAGGTGCGCGGCGGTAAGGTAGAACGGGCGCGGGAACCGCGCCCCTACGGATACGACTGTGACCGTAGTGGATTTCTATCGCACTGGGATCTCTATCGCTAATCGCTCAGTTAATCGATAGAAATCCCCTGCCCACCATCCTCTTTGTAGGAGCGACCTCCCGGTCGCGATTTCTTTCGGGTGGGATCAACCGAACCGAATTCTGTAGGGGACGGCCCCCGTGCCGTCCCACGAACGCAGCATTGGTAGGAGCCATCTCCGAATCGCGACGCTTTTGGCTTTTGTAGGTTGGGTTGAGCCATCTAACGACGTTCCATACAACTCTCGAGGCAATCCGGTTATTCGATGACCCGCGCCTACTCGCAAACGGCGCGAAACCCAACTTCGGATTCGTGACACAATTTCAATATGTCCCCGGGTTTTTGTCAATCGGGATATGTAGGAGCGACCTCCCGGTCGCGATTATCAATGATTCAACGCAGCGGCGGGTGGGTGTAGATGGCGGACGAGACAACCGGAGCACCGTAGGAGGGAATTCCGATTCCCGACCGGACGCACGGGAGACTGCTCCGTCGAAAGGCGTTGGGTTTCATTGTAGCTCCGCACAATCCCGCCTCAATGGCAAACAGATTCTCTTTGGGAGCTTGTTGGCGAGCCGCATTTTGCCATTCAACCCAACCTACGGGGTGGTGCGATTATTGTAGGGTGCGCACTGCGCACCAGCATTTGCAGTAAGTATTTGTAGGGTGGGATCAACCGTGTGGATAGCGTGGACAATAGTCCTGGTAGGAGGGAATTCCGATTTCCGACTCGTCGTGATCGGGATGTCGTTGAGCCAATCGGCGGAGCAAGATGCTCCGCCCAAGGGGCGGGTGGGTGTGAATGGCGGAACGGGCGCGGGAACCGCGCCCCTACGGATACGACTGTGGCCGTAGGGGCACTCTGTGGGCGTATCGGCACGGGTGGGTTGTGTTCAGACCCGCGGACCTCCGTGGATATCTTGATTCGTGATATGGGCGGTGACGGTGTCGGTCAGGCTGTCGACTTTATGGGCGAGGTTGTCGTGTTCCCGTTGCATTTGATTTCGGAGGTCGTCAAAACGGTTGTTCATATCGTTGAACCGCGCATTGATATTGGCGTTCATGTCTTCAAAGCGCGAATTCATGTTGGAATTTAGGTCATCTATGCGTTTGTCAAGACCGTCTATACGCTTTCCTAGCGTTGATGTCATGTAATATGCAATAGCCGCGACTGCGACCAGATTGGTAACGACGAGCGCGACAACGGAAATAATGAGTTGCGTCAAGGTCAAGGGCATGATTAATTGCTCCGGCTGAACGTATTAAAGGTTGGACTTGCCGTGTACCTGAGTGCGGACATATTGTAGTTTATATTGACTGTGATGTCAAGGGAAAGAATGGGCGGAGCAAGATGCTCCGCCCACGAGGTGGGTAGGTGTGGATGGCGGGCGTTGTGCTGTCTGAATCACGGATGACACGGATTAACGGATTTCACGGATTGAAAGATGGCGGAAGAACGGTAGGAGGGAATTGCGATTCCCGACTCGTCGTGATCGGGATGTCATTCAGCGAATCTGGGGAGCAAGATGCTCCGCCTACGCTGGACGGTGGTGGATTGGCAGCCGCAAACTAACAGTTTGCGGTACAGAGGCAGACGCTCCGGCTCTCTGTAGGAGGGAATTCCGATTCCAGACCGGACGCACGGGAGACTGCTCCGTCGAAAGGCGTTGGGTTTCATTCTAGCTCCGCACAATCCCGCCTCAATGGTAAACAGATTCTCTTTGGCACTTGATCGCGATCCGCATTTTACCATTCAACCCAACCTACGGGTTACGACTTTGGTTCTTTGTGGGTGAGCGGGACGGTTTTGAGGAGGTGCATGGCGGCACGCAATCGGACTTGTTCGTCTTCGCTGTCGAGGAGTTCTTCAAGGACATTAACGGCTTTTTTGTTGACATTCGAGACTGTCATGAGGTGTGCATCGAGTTGGGCTTGCCGGCTCTGGCGGAGTTCAGTTTGGAATTCGGAATCGTGGTTGCGCCATCGGTTGATGGTTTCTCTGGAAACGCCTACGATTTCGGCGACTTCGGCGTCGGTTTTTCCTGCAACGATGTGGGGGATGGCGAGCATTTGTTGCTCCTTTAGCGCTTCTTTCTCCGCCTCGTGTTTGGCGTGCCTTTCGGTTCGATCGTCCTCATGTGCCTCTTCCGTCATCGCTTCAAGCAGCAGCGTGAACGTGGAACCATATTCTTTCGCCCATTCGGTTATTGTGCCGGGGTCCAATTTAAGCGCCTTTTCGGCGTCGGCAAATGAAGCCTTATCCATAATGAGGGCGGCGGCTTGCAGTTCGGTCATGTCCGCGTCATGTCTACATTCTTCATTGATTAGCGCCAGGCGGAATAGGGGCTGTTTTTGCCAGTCTTGCAGGACTTCCGGAGTAACGCCGACGGCGGCTGCGATGAGATCCTTGTGTTCTAAGGTTTCCCAGAGTTCGATCGCCTGTTCCTGTTGGTCGGTAAGGCTGAAAGTATCGGGATTTGCGGGCGCGGCGGCTATAGGTTTGTCTTGTTTTTCCTTCGGCATTTTCGAATCTCCTTTTCCGGTTACGGATTGGGGTCGGGCGCGATTTAGGGTGTGATATGACTCAAAATGTCACAAAACCTCACAAAATGTCACATTTTTGGTGTTTTTTCGCTTCCCGGTGGAGCGGGAGCCGGTGATGGTAAACATTCAATAAGCCGTTTTGTTGTGTAGTTGTGGATATATTATACAAGTATACCGGTTTTTTGTCAAGTGTTATAGGTGGGGCGAGGGGCGGAAGGGGGGAATTCCGATTCCGGACGCGCCACGAGCAGGAGGGGGATTGCATTGCGCGAACCGGCGGAGCAAGATGCTCCGCCCACGAGGTGGGTAGGTGTGGATGGGGGGCGGGCGTTGTGCTGTCTGAATCACGGATTACACGGATTTCACGGATTTCACGGATTGAAAGACGGCGGGAGAATGGTAGGAGGGGGATTGGCATTCGCAAACTAACAGTTTGCGGTACACGGTGGTGGATTGGAATTCGCAAACTAACAGTTTGCGGTACAGAGGCAGACGCTCCGGCTCTCTGTAGGAGGGAACTCCGATTCCCGACCGGACGCACGGGAGGCCGCTCCGTCGAAAGGCGTTGGGTTTCATTCTATCTCCGTACCATCCCGCCTCAATGGTAAACGGATTCTCGTTGGTACTTGATCGCGAGCCGCATTCAACCATTCAACCCAACCTACGGATTTCTGTTGCACTGGGATCTCTATGGGATTCCTATCGCCTTCGCTAATCGCTCAGTTGATCACTCGTTATTCACTCGCTTGATCTATCCACTCGTTTGATCGATAGAAAATCCTGCTCACTATCGGGTAGATTGGAATCCGCAAACTAACAGTTTGCGGTACAGGGATGTCACAAGCACGGTCAGGCGGCAGCGGGTATTGTGCTCAAACGCGCGGGGGCTGGTGGATGGTTTGGTCGGAGATGTGGGCGTCGAGTTTTTGGGAGAGGTTGTCGTGTTCGCGGTTCATCTGGTTACGGAGGTCGTCGATTCGGGCATTTATATTCGCATTCATTTCGTTGAACCGCGCATTCATATTGGAATTCAGATCGTCTATGCGCCTATCAAGTCCGTCAATTCGCTTGTCGAGACCGTCTATGCGTTTATCAAGACCGTCTATGCGTTTCCCTAGGGTTGAGGACATATAATAGACGATACCCGCCACTGCGACAAGATTCGTAACCACAAGCGTCAGTAATGGGATTAATTCCGTCAAGGACACAATTCAACACTCCTTATTATGTGGCGATGGTTGGACATGCTACTCTACTTGATGCATACAGATTGTAGCCTATTTTGGCGGCGATGTCAAGTGGGAAAGACAACCGTTGTAGGTTGGATCGACCAAACGGATAGCGTGGACAATAGTCCTGGTAGCAGGGAATTCCGATTCCCGACTCGTCGTGATCGGGATGTCATTCAGCGAATCTGGGGAGCAAGATGCTCCGCCTACGCTGGACGGTAGTGGATTGGCAGCCGCAAACTAACAGTTTGCGGTACAGAGGCAGACGCTCCGGCTCTCTGTAGGAGGGAATTCCGATTCCCGACCTGTATCAAACCCGCGGGGGATGGTGGATTTGTTGGTTGTCGATGTGGGCGTCGAGTTTCTGGGAGAGGTCGTCGTGTTCCCGTTGCATTTGATTTCGGAGGTCATCAAAACGGTTGTTCATATCGCTGAAACGCGCATTGATATTGGCGTTCATGTCGTCCATGCGTTTGTCAAGACCTTGAATTAACCTGATAATGGCAAGATTGTCGGACGCCGTCTTTGACGCAAGATCATCAATTCGTTTGCCCAGTGAATGCGTCATGAAGCGTCCGTTAGCCAAGATGCCGCCTACATAAGCCACGACGATTGCCAAGATTTGGGCGGTGAGTGTCCAGTTCATGCGGATTCCTCGTGAGTCGAAAGCTCGTGTTGTGCAGAGGCGGGTGGTTTGGTGCGGCACGCTATTGATTATAGCGTATTGCGGGGTTTTTGTCAATCGGGAAAAAGGCAGTGGATCTCTATCGCGCTGGGATCTCTATCGCGCTGGGATCTCTATCGCGCTCGCTATCCACTCGCTTGATCTATTCACTCGCTTGATGGTCAGTGGAAGGTCTGAATCACGGATTTCACGGATTAAAGACAACGGGAGCACCGTAGGAGGGAATTCCGATTCCCGACTCGTCGCGATCGGGATGTCGTTGAGCCAATCGGCGGAGCAAGATGCTCCGCCTACGGTGTGGGTGGGTGGTGTGCTGTCTGAATCACGGATGACACGGATTAACGGATTTCACGGATTAAAAAACGGCGGGAGATTGGTAGGAGGGGGATTGGCAGCCGCAAACTAACAGTTTGCGGTACAAGGATTACCACGATTAAGAGGCAGACGCTCCGGCTCTCTGTAGGAGGGAATTCCGATTCCGGTCCTGTACGTGTGGGCGCAATCAAACCCGCGGGGGCTGGTGAATGGTTTGGTCGGAGATGTGGGCGTCGAGTTTTTGGGAGAGGTGGTCGTGTTCGCGCTGCATTTGATTTCGGAGGTCGCCAATGCGCGTGTCTATCTGCTTGCTCATATCGTTGAACCGCGCATTCATATTGGCGTTCATATCTTCAAAACGCGCATTCATATCGTTAAAGCGCGCATTCATGTTAACGTTAAGATCGTCTATGCGTTTATCAAGACCGTCTATGCGTTTTCCTAGGGTTGAGGTCATGTAATATGCAATAGCCGCGACTGCGACCAGATTGGTAAGGACGAGCGCGACAACGGAAATAATGAGTTGCGTCAAGGTCAAGGGCATGATTAATTGCTCCGGCTGAACGTATTAAAGGTTGGACTTGCCGTGTACCTGAGTGCGGACAAATTGTAGTTTATATTGACTATGATGTCAAGGGAAAGAATCGGCGGAGCACGATGCTCCGCCTACGGTGTGGGTGGGTGTGGATGGCGGGCGGGTATTGTGCTGTCTGAATCACGGATGACACGGATTAACGGATTTCACGGATTGAAAGACGGCGGGAGAATGGTAGGAGGGAATTCCGATTCCCGACTGGACGCACGGGAGGCTGCCCCATCGAAAGGCGTTGGGTTTCATTCTATCTCCGCGCAATCCCGCCCCACGGATAAACACACCCTCAATGGTGTTTGATGCCGATCCGCATTCAACCATTCAACCCAACCTACGGGGTGGTGCGATTATTGTAGGGTGGAATCAAGCGAATGAATAATGAGCAGGATTTACTATGGGAACTCTATCGCGCTCAATATCCTTTCGCTTCATCCTTCCTTGTTCAGTCAGTTGATCGATAGAAATCCCCTGCCCACCATCCCCTGTAGGAGATCAACCGAGTGGACAACGAGGGCGATAGGGTCCTTCTCCAGGTCGCGATTTCTTTCGGGTGGGATCAACCGAGTGGATAGAGTGGACAATAGTCCTGGTAGGAGGGAATTCCGAATCCCGACTCGTCGCGATCGGGATGTCGTTGAGCCAATCGGCGGAGCACGATGCTCCGCCTACGGTGTGGGTGGGTGTGGATGGCGGTCGGGCGTTGTGCTGTCTGAATCACGGATTACACGGATTAACGGATTTCACGGATTGAAAGACGGCGGGAGATTGGTAGGAGGGGGATTGGCATCCGCAAACTAACAGTTTGCGGTACAAGGATTACCGTGATTAAGAGGCAGACGCTCCGGCTCTCTGTAGGAGGGAACTCCGATTCCCGACCGGACGCACGGGAGGCCGCTCCGTCGAAAGGCGTTGGGTTTCATTCTATCTCCGTACAATCCCGCCCCACGGATAAACAGGTTCTCTTTGGTACTTGATCGCGAGCCGCATTTTACCATTCAACCCAACCTACGGGGTGGTGCGATTATTGTAGGGTGGAATCAAGCGAATGAATAATGAGCGCGATAGAAATCCCCTGCCCACCATCCCCCGTAGGAGATCAACCGAGTGGACAACGAGGGCGATAGGGATCCTTCTCCAGGTCGCGATTTCTTTCGGGTGGGATCAACCGAGTGGATAGCGTGGACAATAGTCCTGCTAGGAGGGAATTCCGATTCCCGACCAGACGCACGGGAGGCCGCTCCGTCGAAAGGCGTTGGGTTTCATTCTATCTCCGTACAATCCCGCCTCACGGGTAAACAGACCCTCAATGGTGCTTGATGGCGATCCACATTCGACCATTCAACCCAACCTACGGGTTTCTATTGCACTGGGATCTCTATCGCGCTGGGATCTCTATCGCGCTCGCTATCCACTCGCTTGATCTATCCACTTGTTTAATCGATAGAAAATCCTGCTCACTATCGGGTAGATTGGAATCCGCAAACTAACAGTTTGCGGTACAGGGATGTCACAAGCACGGTCAGGCGGCAGCGGGTATTGTGCTCAAACGCGCAGGGGCTGGTGGATGGTTTGGTCAGAGATGTGGGCGTCGAGTTTTTGGGAGAGGTTGTCGTGTTCGCGCTGCATTTGATTTCGCAGGTCGTCAAAACGGTTGTTCATATCGCTGAAACGCGCATTGATATTGGCGTTCATGTCGTCCATGCGTTTGTCAAGACCTTGAATTAACCGGATAATGGCAAGATTGTCGGACGCCGTCGTTGACGCCAGATCATCGATTCGATGGTTCAGATGATCGATTCGTTTGCCCAGTGAATGCGTCATGAAGCGTCCGATAGCCAAGATGCCGCCTACATAAGCCACGACGATTGCCAAGATTTGGGCGGTGAGTGTCCAGTTCATGCGCATTCCTCGCTATTTGAAGGCCTGTGTTGTGTACAAGACTATGATTATATCGCATTGTGAGATTAGAGTCAATCGGAAAAGACAGTGGTCAGTGGAAGGTCTGAATCACGGATTTCACGGATTGAAAAACGGCGGGAGATTGGTAGGAGGGGCATTGGCATCCGCAAACTAACAGTTTGCGGTACAAGGTTTACCGTGATTAAGAGGCAGACGCTCCGGCTCTCTGTAGGAGGGAACTCCGATTCCCGACCTGTAGGTGTGGACGCAATCAAACCCGCGGGAGCTGGTGGATTTCTTGATTGGCGATGTGGGCGGTGACGGTGTCGGTCAGGGTGTCGACTTTACCGGAGAGGTGGTCGTGTTCTCGGTTCATCTGCGTACGCAGGTCGTCAATGCGGTTGTTGATATTCGCATTCATTTCGTTGAACCGCGCATTCATATTGGCGTTCATCTCTTCAAAGCGCACGTTCATATCGCTGAACCGTGCATTGATATTAGTGTTCATGTCTTCAAAACGGTTGTTCATATCGCTGAATCTGGCATTGATAGTGGCGTTCATGTCTTCGAAGCGAGCATTCATGTTGGCGTTCATGTCTTCAAAACGGTTGTTCATATCGCTGAACCGCGCATTCATATTGGCGTTCATCTCTTCAAAACGCGCGTTCATAGTGGTGTTCATCTCTTCAAAGCGCGCGTTCAGATCGCCAAACCGAGCATTCATGGAGGTATTCATCTCTTCAAAACGCGCGTTCAGATCGCCAAACCGAGAATTCATGGTGGCAGTCAAATCGCCAATTCGCTTGTCAAGATTATTAATCCGTTTGCCTTGAACGGATACCATGTAGTACACAATCGTGGCAAATCCCACTACGAGGGTAACCATCATCGTTATGAATTGTGGGTTTGTCATGGGGTTTTACTCCTTCCATTAGGATTACCGGAATTGTACGCTGTTTTTGCGGTGTTGTCAAGTGGGAAAGCCAGTCGCCAGTGAAGAAATCGGGAAGACGAGAAGACGGGAAAACGAGTGCCATCCCATGACCGCAGCCTTCGTAGGGCGAGGTCTCCTCGCCCGAGACATTTACCTTCTCAAATTGCGCTCGCGGCGGGCACGGGGAGCTCTATCGGGATTTACTATGGGAACTCTATCGCAGGGGGATCTCTATCGATCAACTGACTGATTAAGGAAGGCGATAGTAAATTCTGCTCGCTATCCACTCGCTTGATCGATCCACTTGTTTGATGGTCAGTGGAAGGTCTGAATCACGGATTTCACGGATTAAAGACAACGGGAGCACCGTAGGAGGGAATTCCGATTCCCGACCGGACGCACGGGAGGCCGCTCCGTCGAAAGGCGTTGGGTTTCATTCTATCTCCGTAAAATCCCGCCTCACGGATAAACACACCCTCAATGGTGTTTGATGCCGATTCGCATTCAACCATTCAACCCAACCTACGGGTTTCTATGGGATCTCTATCGCCCTCATTATTCATTCGGTTGATCGCTCGTTATCCACTCGGTTGATTTTATTCAGTGGGATGTTCGGTGTGGACTTTGTCGCAGCAGAGGTCGGCGAGCATGTCGATGAAGGCGGGATGGGTTCCGACGGTGCCGGCGCGGATGAAATTGAGACCGTACCGGTCGGCGGTGGCGCGGGCTTCGTGGTCGAGGTCGTAGAGGACTTCGACGTGGTCGCAGAGGAACCCGATCGGGGACGCGATAACGGTGTCGACGCGTTTGCGTAAGCGTTCGCGGATGAGGGCGTTGATGTCGGGCTGCGTCCAAGGGACGGTGGGACTCGTGGGTGCGCTTTGGTAAGCGAGTTCGAAGATGTCTCGACCGAGTTGAGCCGCCACCAGCCCGGCGGTGCGACGAAATTGCCGGGTGTAGGGTGACTCCTTTGCGGCGGATTGGGGGATAGCGTGCGCGGTGAAAACGAGCGCGGCACTATCGAATTCCGAAGGACCGAGACCCTTGCATTCCTCGCGAATGCGTTCGACAACGGCGGTGATGTAGCCCCTGTAACGGAACCACGGTGAAAGGTACTCGACGTTGGGCGTCATTCGGCGGATGTTACTGACCGCTTCGGCAACAGTCTGCTGGTACCAGTCCCAACTGACTTTGGATTGGTGGGGCGCCATAATGATTGCGAGGATGTCGCGGTGTCCGGCTTTCACCATGCGCGGAACGATCTCGCGGACGTATGGCGACCAGTGGCGGAAACCGGCGTAGACGGGAACGTCGACGCCTCTCTCGGCGAGCGCGGATTGGAGCGCTTCGGCTTGATTCATCGTCAGTTCGTTGAACGGCGAGAATCCGCCGAGGTGGGTGTAGTGCGCCGCGACCTCCTTGACACGGTCGGCTCTTGAGGGGGCGTCTCCGACTATCCCCTCGACGAAACAGAAGCCTTCGCCGGGACAGGGATCGTATTTGTTGCAGCAGCCGGGGGTGGGACCGCCGAATGCGACGAGGAGTATGGAATCAAATTCGTGTTGGGGCATTGTTAAATACAGTGGTTAGTGGTTAGTGACCAGTGGCTAGTAAAAGGCAATAAATACAGTGGCTAGGGGATCCCTACCGCCTTCGTTATCCGCTCAGTTGCTGGCTAGTAAAAGGCAATAAATACAGTGGCCAGTGATTAGTGGCTAGTGGCTAGTAAAAGGCAATAAATACAGTGGCTAGTACAAGGCAACGATGATTGTTCAGTGATAAGTACGTTGAATCTACGATTGTGTTACAAGACGAGACGGACTGGTCGGGAATCGGAATTCCCTCCTACAGTCTATGCTCGCGAATCGGAATGCCCTACTGCTGGTCATGGTCGGGAATCGGATTTTTTACTACAGGTTGATTGCATAATGTTACCGGATAAGGCAGACCAGCGAGGTGCCGTCGATGTGCCTCACACCGCTGAATTCCGGTTGTTCCGCGTAGAGTTCGTTCAAGGCTCGTGTCAAACCGCACCACCACATCTTATCATAATCGTGCCACAAAATCAAACCCTTCCCGCCTCTCAGGAGTTTGATCGCCTGCCGCGAATCGTGGAGCACGTACTCGTAGGAGTGGGCGCCGTCCACAAATACCGCGTCTACCGTATCGTAATAGGGCGAAAAATCGAACGCGGCGGAATCGCCGTAGAGTTGCGTGATTTTCGGCTCGCAGTCGGTACCGATGAACCGTGTTCCCGAGGCTTCCTTGTCTATGTATTTCTCCTCGCCCGCGTCGATCGGCAGTTCGGTTCGGGATTGGCTCGGGAGATCCAGCGTGTAAACCTTGGCGTGCGGCGGGGAGTTCGCCGCCATGTTTAGTGTCGTCCGCCCGTCGAAGGTGCCGATTTCGAAGATTACGTCGGGATTCCGCGATCTGATCAACTTGGAGATAACGGCAATCTCGACAATTGAGATGTTGCCGTCGGCTTCGACCGGTTCGCGGATTTGGATGGGGAGGTGTTCGGGGGCGAGTTCAGAGATTTCGATCTTGGGGAGCAACGGCGCCGGTGACTTTTCGCCGTAGCCGAAGTGGGCGCAGATCGATGAGATGAGCAGCCGGTTTTTTTCGCTGAGGACGCCGAGCGTGAAGAGGTAGAGGCAGGAGAGCGCGGCGTACAGGTAACGGGTTGTGAATGCGATGAGTCGGGACATGAGAAGCAGTGGCTAGCGGCTAGTGGATCCCTACCGCCTTCGTTATCCGCTCAGTTGCTGGTCAGTTAAAAACGAGGGTTATGACGATTTTTGGGTTGCGGATAGTTTAGCCGATGGGCGGGAGGGATAGCAAGGGAAAAGCAGTGGTTAGTGGAGAGTGGCCAGTGGAGAGTGGTGAGTGGATCTTGATGGATTATGGGAACGAACGGCGGCTACGATTAGATTTTCAAGTTCGTCAAAGAGCAGCACGACTGCACCGTCGGGGCAAGATGCCCCTCCCACGAAGGATAGCGGGGCGGTGTGGGGCAAGATGCCCCTCCTACGGGTTGCCGGTCAGTTTTTGTGAGACACGGATCTCATTCTGTGTTGGGTTGACAGCGCAATCGGAGAGATGGTATCATCAACTTTTTGCGGTGGGTATACATTATTATTGAGGATTCGGGGAGGGGTAAGATGGTTCGACTTTCATTGGGATGGATTATATTGGGATGCGCGCTGGTGTTGTTTAGCTGCGACTCGGGGCGGATTCAGAATTTCGAGGGGATTGAGATCGAGTCGGTCTCGCGGCTCGGGCGGCTGGATATCCGTGTCTATCTGACAAATGACCGCGGGAATCGGCTGTTGTGGGATCCGAGCATCTTGACTCCGCAGATTGGGGTGAGCGCGATTTCGGAGTCGGAGTTCACGACGAACGTCAAGATTTATTCGATGCGCGGAGGCGCAGAGGGGATTAAGGTTTATGAGGGGCGGCTCTTCGATTTGCGTTGGTCTCGGGATCCGGGCAGCCCGTACCGGCTATTGCGCGGCGAGGTGCCGCATTCGATGATTAACAACGATGAGGAACGTGACACGAACAAGGGGATTATGACGGTTACTGTTCAAACGGAGAAGCAGGGACCGTTTATGGATACGCTGAATGAAACCCAGATTTACAGCGCGGTCACGGAGTTTTAGTTGTAGGGTGCGCACCGCGCACCATTCCGGCTGTTCTTAACACCGCGCAACAGGACGCATCGCGTCGCACTGTATCTTAAACAAAACATCCCATATCGAATCAGCATCAACTTCATCATGCCTAAATACCTACGCTCATATGTGCCCGGCGGCAGCTACTTCCTAACGTTGGTTACATATGATCGAAACCCCGTGTTCCGCGAGCCTGAGAACATCTCACGGTTACGCTCAGCACTGAGGAGCGTCAAATCCGAGATGCCTTTTGAGATTGCGGGTGCGGTTATGTTGCCCGATCATCTTCACTTTATTTGGAGTTTGCCGACTGGTGACGACGATTATTCGATTCGCGTCGGTAGGCTGAAGGCGCTATTCACAAAATCATTGTCAGCCGCATTGCCACGGGAACAGGACATATCCATTTCCCGCCGAAAACATCGAGAGAGCAATATGTGGCAACGTAGGTTTTGGGAACATACTCTCCGCGATATAGAAGATTTTCAAATTCATCTCGATTACATCCATTACAATCCTGTGAAGCATGGCTATGCCCAGTGTCCACATCTGTGGTCAGCTTCAAGTTTTCATCATTGGGTGAAAATTGGAGGGTATTCCGCGGATTGGTGTTGCTCGTGCAGTGACCGGCACCCCAAAACACCGGATTTCGCAGCCATTGAAAATCATGCCGGAGAGTAGGCGTGGACGTTCATGCAGTTGTAGGGCGGGCACTGCCCACCATGAGTCCCGCGCACATTTCTAGTGTTCGGACGAGATTTCGCCGACGCGTGGTGAGTGATAAACGGATTCCTTGCTGTACCCAAAATAGCCAATCCCAGCTTAAGTCGCTGTAACGCAAACGCCAAGGAATGGTGGGCAGTGCCCACCCTACATTGACTCCCTAAAGGATAAAGAGGATTTTCAGATTCATCTCGATTACATCCGTTACAATCCTGTGAAGCATGGCTATGCCCAGTGTCCACATCTGTGGCCAGCTTCAAGTTTTCATCATTGGGTGAAAATTGGAGGGTATTCCGCGGATTGGTGTTGCTCGTGCAGTGACCGGCACCTCAAAACACCGGATTTCGCAGCCATTGACAATCATGCCGGAGAGTAGGCGTGGACGTTTATGCAGTTGTAGGGTGGGCACTGCCCACCATGAGTCCCGCGCACATTTCTAGTGTTCGGACGAGATTTCGCCGACGCGTGGTGAGTGATAAACGGATTCCTTGCTGTACCCAAAATAGCCAATCCCAGCTTAAGTCGCTGTAACGCAAACGCCAAGGAATGGTGGGCAGTGCCCACCCTACATAAAGCCATGTGCTTCGCGTTCGAGGAGGGTGGTGAAGTTGATGACGCGGTCGAGGGCGGCGGAGGCCTTGTCCCGGGCGGCGGCGGTGCTTTCGGAATCGGCGATCCATTTGCGGCGTTCGGGGATCCATTCGTTTTTGAGGTGGTCGAGTTGATCGGCAAAGTGGGGGTCTTCGGTCTCGCTGACGAAATACTCGACTACCCCGAGCAACCCGTATTTCCGGTTGGTGGGCATGTCGTCGAGCTCGGCGTTCATTTCGGCAAACAGGGCGCGTTTGCGATCTTGGCGCGACTCGGCAATTTCGCGCGCGGAATCGGTGAGAAGCTTGCCGATGAATTCCTGTTTCGTGTCAACGAATCGGGGCAGGCCGCGGACATAGGATTCGAGATCGAACCCGCCGCGTCGGATGGCAAAATAGGAGTGGATGTGGACGTTACGGAAGAAGGCGGTGTAGCCGAGGTTCGGGTCGATGGTATCCACATCGTATAGGATTTGGTTCTCGACGTTTCGGTAGAGCATGTCATAATCTTCGCCGCTGAGGTTGGTCGGCTTCAGATGCGCCAAGACGATGGCGCGCACAGCGTCGACGAAGTCCTGATCGAAATCGTACATTTCAAGAATCTTTTCCGTGATGACCGCGCCGGATTCGTGGTGGACTTGCCCGTAGAGGTCGTGGTCGTGGTACAGTTGGGTAACGACATTGCTTCGGACAGGCTCCACGGGTTCGTTGAGCCAGAATCCGTTGTGGTCCAGAACGCGTTTGCCGTCTTCGTCAGTGAGGATTTCGCCGTCGTATCGCTTGGTAATGTCGTGCAGGGTGCCGGCGACTTCCAATTTCGCGGTATCGCCGCCCTCGCGTTTACCGAGTTCGATGCTCATGGCGCGGACGCGCATGGTGTGGTTCCAGGTGTAGTTCTGCCATTGGAATCCGATGCGATTGTGATCCCAGAGGTCGAAGGTGTCGCTGACGAGATTTTCAAGTTCGGAGAGGACTTCGGGGTAGTTCATAGGGGGAGGTACTCCGGTTGTTTGAGGTTAGCGCGTTAGTCGAGAGTTGTAGCGTGGATTCAAGCGAATGAACAATGAATGATGAAAGGAACGGATAGTACATCTGTAGGGTGGGCACTGTCCACCATTCCTTGTAGGGTGCGATCAAAGGAGATCAAACGAACGAATAGCGAGTGGAATTTACTGCCGCATTCCCTGTTTGGTCAGTTGATCGATAGTAAATCCCGTGCGATGTCAATACCACGAGATGTGCACCAACCTCCTCACTCCAGAGGAGTGATATGTCAATAGAACGAGATATACACCAACGTCCTGCACTCCAGAGGAGATCAACCGAGTGAATAACGAGGGCGATAGGGATCTTCAATGTGGGCGTATTAAATCTCTGGCGTTTCGCCGTCTGTCGGATCGAATACGTATTTGGGATTGTAGGGGACATCGAAACGCCTTAGAAATTCAAGATATTCTTCCACGAATGTCTTGTGCGAATGGTGTTTTTCTTGGTCATCGATGTAGGCAATGACGTCCTTGAGTTGAGAGTGTGAATAGGAGAAGACGGCAAATCCCTCTTGCCATGCAAATTTTCCCACAACCCATCCTTTTCGGTTGATGAATTTGGTGGAATTTATTTTAATGTCCCGTACGAGATTGGAGATTGGAAGGTCAGGGGTTATGCTAACGAGGATATGAATGTGGTCGGGCATGGAATTGATTTGCATCATCTTCTGTTTCCCCTTCGTGATGATGCCGGTAATGTATTTGTGAAGTTCGGATTTGTGTTGCTTGGGGATCAGGGGTTGTCTTCCTTTGACGGAAAACACGATGTGGACGTAGAGCTGGGCATAGGTGTTTGGCACGGGCGTCCCTCTACACTTTTAACGTTGGGCTTCAGTTTTCTAGCGGGTTGCGAATATCATGCCTTTTTCACATGTCACTCCGCTGGAGTGAAGAATCGGAGGGACAACGCCTGCTATTGACATTTCACTCCTCTGGAGTGAAGCGCTTCGCCTGCAATTGACATTGAAAATCTCGAAGGCACCTCTCCGCGGTTGCTAGTTCTTCCTTGTTCACTCGTCATTCGCTCGCTTTCTCGCTAGTTCGGTTGGAGTTTGGCTAGGGCGTCTACCTGCCGGCGCGCGTACGGGACAATAACGCTTTCCGGATAATCGCGGACCAGTCGGCGGTAGGTTTGCAGCGCCATTTTTGTGTCCCGCAGACCCCAGTGATAGACGGCGGCAATCTCGTTCAGTCCCTCGGCGGCGGTTAGCCCGCCATCCACGACGACCTTCTCGTACGCCGCGATGGCGTGGCTATAGCTGCCTTGGCGTTTGTGAATTTCGCCCATCAACAGCCACGTGTCGTCAACAATCAATGCTTGGGGGAATGCCTCGATCGTTTCGCGGCAGATCTGAAGCGCCTCCTCCGGCTTGCCGTTCAAGTTTGCTTTCAGCGCGCGCACGTAACCCTCCAGCGGGACATTCGCATAATCGGAATTCGACCGGATGAGAATCATGCGATCCAGCGCGTCGTTGCTCGACTCATCCGACGATGAGAATTCGAGCACCTTCCCATATTCGGCGGCGGCTTTCTCGAAATCGGCTTGAAACAGATATGAATCGCCGATGAGTTTCTGAGCCGGCGCGCCAAGGTGTGCACCATCCACGATTCGTTCCAGGAGTTCACGCGCCATCCCGTACTGATCTCGCAACAGGTAACACTTCGCGGCTCCGAGTTGGGCTTTCGTTCTGTTAGCAGCGGGCAGCGGCTGATTCATCAAGGCTTGATAGATGGGTAACGCGGCATCAACATCGTGGATCCCGTGCAGCCACAGATGCGCCAAGAGGAAGCGCGCTTCCGCGTCCACGTTCACTCCCTTCATGTTCGTCAATATCTCGATAGCCTGACGCGGTTGTCCCGCGCTCTCATACAGTCGCGCGACCCGCAGCCGCGAATTACGGGCAACCTGGGAGGTTGGGAAAATCTCGATTATTGCACGAAAGAAACTCGCCGCGGCGGGGTGTTCCGCCCGTTGAAGCAGGATGGCGTATTTTTGGAGTATAGCGCCTCTGTCGACAGCGTGCAGCTGCGGCAACCGTCGGAACTGCTCAAGAGCAAGATCGAAACGGTCGTGATAGAAATAGAGTTCCGCCAGCGCCAAAACGAATTTCGGATTCCGTGGGTCTCTGGTCACGTAGCTCTTTACTTGCGCGATCACCTGCTCCAAGAGACGCGCCCGTTGTTCACCCTCGTAGATTTCGGTAATCTCTTCAATTAGCGTTTCCCTGCCGTGATAGCCTATTTCTACCTTGCGCAGCCCTTCGAGGCATGTCCCCACTGCGAGATTAACCTTACCCTGAATTTTGTAAACGCCGGCGAGTTGCGCATACAGGTAGGCGCTGCGCGGGTCGAGTTTGATAGCCTGATTATAAGATTCGATCGCTTTGTCATACATCCGGTGCTTCACATAGATTTCGGCGGCTTGGCGGTGCCGATTTGCGGTTCCCGGATCTTCCTCAATAATGCGCGTCCATTCCTCGATCGCCTGTTCAAGCTGTCCTTTTTCCGCGTACAATCCCCCAAGTTTCTCGCGGAGGCTGATGTCCTCCGGGGCGTGCGCGAGCGCGGCGGTGTAGAGGTTCAATGCCTCCTCGTGTTTGCCTTGAGTCTTATACAGATCGCCCAGTTTCTCCATCATGTCGGTATCTTTTGGATTTTTGCGAAGTTGGTTTCGGATTAGGGCTTCGGCGTCGTCGTATTTCTTGTCTTCGGTGTACAGCATGATTAGGCTATAGACCGCGCTAACCGTATACGGCGAAGACGGGTAATCCTCAAGAAAACGACGATAGCCTTCCGTCGCGAGGTCCCTCTTTCCCTGCGTATGGAAATATCGGGCGATTAAGTATTCGGCAAGCGCGGATGTCCGCGTTTCGGGATACAACTCCGCCAGCTTTTTGCAGGCGAGGATGGCTTCCTTGTATTGATACCGCCGGACAAAGAGGTTCCCAATCTGGTGAGTCGCCTGGGTGGCGTACGATCCGTTCGGGTCGTCCTTGATCACCTCTTGGAACGTCCGAATAGCCAAGGTGTCATCTCCGCGTTTGGCATAGCATTGTCCCATGTTCATGCGGACTTCATCCTTGGTGTTCTTCGTTAACTCGCTCTTGAGAATCTTTTGATAGGCGGCGATCGCCTCTACGTATTGGCGCGAATAGTAAAGGCGGTGTGCATTTTCGATTGCGGCGCGGTCTTCCTCGACTTGCAGTTGCCCCTGCGCACTGACCCGCAATGCGGCGCCAAGCGTCAGGATAAGGAGGTGAAGAAGGATGCGAGTCTTGGGTGTCATTCGGTTGTTCCTTCGACGATTTCCAACGGCGCCGAATCGTATGTGCGGCGCAGTATGCTGCGGTGACCGAGGTCGTTTTCTAGGCGGTAAATGACGGTGTAGGTTCCCTTCAACGCCCGAAACGCGGCGGTATCGATGTGCGGGTTAAGCGTAACAACGTCCCGGCTATAGTTCGCCAGGTCCCGACGCTGTGTGAACGGGCCGTAACAGCGTTCACCCAGCGGATTGAGCACCTTCGACGTGACCTCCAGCCATGCGGGACGAGGGTCGCGCGGGATGCGAACGACAAGCTCATCGTCCAGCGAGTTGTCTTTGAAGTTGAGCGCGCCGAACTCGGAAAGCATTTTCGCGGTCAGTGTAATCGGGGGCGTATATTCGCCCTGCGCTCTACCGGGGATTTTGCGCCACACCCCGCCGGTCGCCAACGCCAACTGTCTCACCGGCAGGTAGTCGATTCCGATGACATCCACCCGAATCCGATCACGCTGTAGAGCGGCGATAACCGAATCGAGGCTGTGCGGCGATTTGCCGTCATAGTCGGCATCGTGGAACGAGCCGTCGCTCGCGAAGACGAAGAACCGCTGGGCGCCGCGCCGGAATTTGATCTTGTCTTGCGCGGCGGCGATAGCGTCTAGACCCGATTCGGCGAGATCACCGCCGCCTTCGATCTTGACTTTCCGCAGCCAGTTCTTGAACTTTGAGTGGTCCGCCGTGACGCCGCGCGCCTTTAACTTCGAGATTTTCACTTCGCCGAAGGGCACCAGTCCAACGGCGGTGTCGTGACCCGCCCGTGTTAGTCGATCAAAGATAGCGTCGACGTAGGCGCGGATACCGCGCACATTGTCCCTCATGCTCCCGGTCTTGTCAATGATAAACACGAGGTCGACCTCGCGCGTCGTTGCAACTTCGGCGATATCGCGTCCGATTTGGTCCATCATGACGAGATGAACCGGCATTCCGGTTGCTGCCGCGCTGCCACCGCCGCCGCTGCCAGCGGACGAGTTGCCCATTTGCGTGCCCTGAATGGCGCGTCCGCGTCCGTGCCAGTATTTCAGTTCGTCGAGTTGGACCTCGGGGGAATCGGCGTCAAGCTCTTTTTCGGCTGTCATGTCTATCTGCGGACTGCCGACCGGTGGCTCAGTGACGGATTCGTGATTGACTTGGGGTAGATCGACGGCTGTGATGCCTCCCGTTCGGAGTTCGTCCCGAGCTGTTGGCGTACGGCGCGGCGCGGAAGCTGGATTTTCCCCGAGAGATGCCTTGTTCGGCGTAGCAGGCATCGTGCCGCGTTGCGTTGACGGGAGTATTTCGGTTGCGGTCCAATCCATATTCATGGCGGGCCTTGGCTTGGGCGGTGTGGGTGTTGGCGCCTGAACGACGGGTTCGGGCGGCTCTTCGACGGGCGTCTTTATGGGTTCCCGCGGCGGCGTCTTGGGCCGAGTAAACTGGAAGAACTCCACATCGAACTCGGGCGGCATCAGCGGCGGTCTAAGCGGCTCCACCCAGAGCAACATCGCCAGTAAGAGTGCGCCGACGTGAATGATTAGAGAGCAGATCAGGAAGGGCGATGATCTTTTCATAGGTTACCCAAAGTTGAGCTATATGTGAAATTCCAAGATGTCGCCGTCATGGACGTTGTCATCACGACTAACGGATTGCCCATCGTGCCAGTTGACACCCCAGGCGCGCGCGAACTTCAGATTCGCGGCGAAATCGCGATGCAGCTCCATGGCGGCATCTATTACCGTGCTGCCCATCGGAAGGACAAGCGGATCGTCGTGATCGACGCGTTTGCCGGGGGTTTTGGTGTACACTCGCAGTATCTCCAACTTGTCGTAAATTGTCTTCTCCAAGTGTTCGCGTCCCTCCCCAGTGGCGGCGGACAGGGGATGAATACCAAAGGTGTCGCCGTAAAATTCAGTCAAAATATCCAGGCGATCAGAGGCGTTCGGATTGTCTGTCTGGTTCGCGACAATCACAGCCGGTTTGCTTGAACCGCTATCGGCAGAGGAACTGTTCCCGTCTACTCCGCTGCCATGGTCCTCCCGGGAAATCGCAATTTTAGCGGCTTTCAGTTTGGAGGTCACGACCTCGACCTCGTCCAACACGTCGTCGCCGCCGAGGTTGACAATAATCAAGAGCATGTCTGAATTTCTAGCGAGATCGAGGATTTCGGGTTGTACGAAATCGGCTGTCATCGGCGGCGTGTCAATGATTTGAAACTGGACATTCTCGTAGTTTAACATGCCGATGGCTGGTTCACGGGTCGTGAAGGGGGTATGCGATATTTCGGGTTTAGCGTTCGTGAAACTCGCAAGAATCCGGGACTTGCCGACGTTCGGTGCCCCCAGCAGTACGATCTGTCCCGCGCCCTGTTTGGGAATGTGGTGGCTGTGCCGCTTAGTCCCGCTTTTTTTGTCGGGGGCATTGCGCAGCTTGGCAATGCGCCGCCGGAGATCGGATACTACCTTCTCGGAGCCTTTGTGCTTCGGTGTAATGCGAAGCATCTCTTCCATCAACCCGAGACGCTCATCGTCCGTTCTGGCGGCTTCGAGTTGATGTTTCAGTTTGTAGTATTCGGGCGGCAGATTAGCTGGCATGGGGAAACCTAGTGACCAGTGGCTACAGGCCACTGCTTTCTTGACGGAGATCGGCAACGGTTTTTCTTAGTTCGTCCGGGATCGACGGGGCAAGTTGAAAAACCGTATCCGGCGCGGCGCGGAGACGGGCGTAGCGTTGGTCGTTCTCGGCGGCTGCGCCGATTTGCAACGTGTACTCCTTCAGATTCTTTAAGGTGACGGTGGCTTGCACCTCCGGTTTATCCAGGCGCGTGAGGTTGAGATCCGGCGCTGATGCCAAGTATTTATCAGCCGTCAAGTCAGCGAGTCGATAAATTATGCTATTCACGGCACCGTTTTTCGCGTCCTCCTGCACGGGGGAAACGAGCCGCCAGTTCACGCCCTGTTTTTGACAGGTCAGTTGCACGTTACCGTGCCGCACTGCGAGTTTAATTGCGTCCTCACTCTCAAAATCGAGAACCTGCTTATGGCGCAATCCTGCAACGCTCAACCCGATAAGTTCCAATATATCGGCTCTTACCAAGGCAACGCGCTTGGCATTCCGAGCTTTCGCATAGACCATGTCGCCTTGCTTTTGCCCAAGCAGTAAAACTGCGGGCTGGTCATCCGGCGTGAAGAATGAGACTCGCATCAACGGGTCTTCCAAACCGTAACGCTTCAGGCTGGTAGGTTGTTCTGCCACAAATTCGACCGCCTTTAGTGAGTCGATGCCGAAGAGAAGATCATCTACCACCTCCGCATCCGCTTTTAGTGCAACCGGTTCTTCAATCTGCCATACCCCTTTCAGGTCTTTTGTGCAGACAATCTTTGCTTCTCCCCGTCTTTGGATCTCGAAGCGATTGGTTGCGGTACGCTGAAAATCGATAACGCGTTTGTCGCGGAGATTGAAGACAGTCTTATCCAGCGTTGTCAATATCTCCCTGTTGACCGCATAGACGGCATCCAGCGCACCGGGTTTAACGTAGACGTGCGCCGTGTCCGGTAGGTCTGACCCGACTAACAATGCGTGAGACTCGTCCCCCAATTGTATGCTTACGCGGATGCGGGGATTATCAAGACCGTATTCCGTCAAATCGGTGGCGCCGTCCTTTGTGAATTCCGCCACTTTCAGCACGTGCAGCGCATCTAACATTGAGCGGATCTCTTTGACATCAGCTTTGACTTCGAGAGGTTCCACCATCCGCCAATCCGCTTCACTGCCAGTCTGACACCGAATCTGATTTGCGCCAGCGACCGTAAGTGTGACACCGGTAACCTCCTCCGGTTCAAACGTCAGCGCGTTTCGCGTCCTGAAATCGGCGGGCGATTTCGTGAGATCTTGGAGTGCGCTTGATTCGATAAGGAAGATGTGAGACTCCGAGTCTTCCTTGGCGTAGACAGAGTAGTTGACGGTCTTGCTGCCGATCAGGAAAGATTTGCTCGGACCTCCGGTAACCGTCCATAAATCAACCTGGATATTGGGCACATCTAGCGCGAACTTGCTTAGATTCGTGACTTCCAACGTGCGTTTGATCCGCTTGTTCAGGAGATCGCCCAACATCTCGGAGACTTTGCTCTCGTTCGCATGAGCCGTGATGGGATCGATTAACTGCCATCCGCCGTTGTCATTCTTTGTCAAGGTTAGTGGATGAAAGGATGTATCCTTGAATGACAAGCGAATTTTTTGGACCGTGTCGGCGCTTAGCCCGTAGACTTCGCTGATCTTTGGCTGCTCATTGGTATTGGAACTTTCCTCCGATTCGCCGCCCCAAAACAGGAAGTAGCCGCCCGCCGATAGGGCGAATATAATGAAGATTATTAGGGTTGTTCGGAAGTTCATGAAGCTATCAAGGGCTAAGTAGGAGCGAAGGAATACGGGACAGGCCGCGATTAAGGAAGAAGGCTAACGTCGACGCCACCAAACCGTGACGCCAATAATGAAGACCACTATAGGAATCAAGAATATTGAGGTCATTTGCACAAGACTGGCTTCGCTGGCGGTCATACGGCGAAGCGTACGTTGGCTCGGGTCAACGGGACGAATGGCAATTAGGTCTTCCTCAAGCGTTAACCAGTTTATCGCATTCAGAAAAAGATCGCCGCCGCCAGAGTTGGCGAAATAGGCGTTTGACGCAAAATCTGAATCGCCGAAAACAACAATGCGTGTACGAGTCTCGGCAGGTGCGGCATCCGCCGGATCCTCGGACAAGGTGTCTTCCTCCGCCATCTCGTTTTCGTCCTTCAGCTCGACCGCAACCGCCAGGGACAGAGGCGGGGGTGTGTCTACGCCTTCGGTGTAAGCCGCGTCCGGAAGTAATACGCCGTCTTCACCCCGTTCGGTTTCACCCCAACACACTCCCACAGTATCAATAGTCTTTGCAATGGGTTTTATGCTTAGATTAGCTCTAATCACGTCTATTGGCGTTATGGATCGCGCCGTTTCGAAAATTGCGGACGGAACATAACGCGTGACTTCATGAAACTCTAACTGCCTAATGAATGGAGCTTCGGGACCTACAAAGACGTACGAGAAACGGGGATCGAAGACGAGCACGTAGTCATTCGCGACCGAGACACCCCACTGAGCCGCCAAGTCAATCAACTGTTGATTCGGATCTTCCGCCGAGAGTACGGAAGGCTCAAACATCAAGAGCAACTTACCGTTACGGTCAAGGTATCTTGCGATTGCCGCCACCTCGTGCGAGATAAGCGAGGTTTTGGGAGCGGCAATAACGAGGGCGCTACAATCTGAAGGGACATCCGGCTCGGTGGTCAAAGTCAGTTGCTCCACCGAATAATTCTGTTTTTCTAATCCCTCTTTCGCTTGTTGATAGCCATCGGCATCGAATATATCAATCCCCCGTTCCTCGTGTCCTATGAGGAAATAGACTCGCTTAACTTCGTCGCGGGCCACCTTCATGATGGCACTGGTAAACTTCTGTTCGTCAACAACGGTCACCTGTTCTCGCTTATGACCACTTTCAAAAACCACCGTACCGTCAAACCGGATATCATACACTTCACTGGTCGAGGGATCTGCAGTTGGGTCAATGAACTCGACTTCCAGTTTGTCCGATTCGCGTGCGTACCTGCCCAATATATCTCTTCCAAATGCAAGTTGATTTTGCATCCTCGCGTCGTCTGCACTGTTGCTGAAGAATGCAAGTACCTTGACTTTCCGGTCCAAGCCACGCAGAATATTTTTCGTCTGATCGGACAGGGTATACAGTTTGTCGGAAGTCCAATCCGCTGTCCGATCAAATTTCTGGTTGACAATAATATTGATAATTACGGCAATTCCAATGAATCCGATTAGGCTCATTGCCACGTTTGCGCCGTAGCGCGCCTGTCGGCTAACAAAGAACTCCGTCACGTGCCGAGCGTTCATGACGCCAAAAGCGACTAGCCCACTTAGCCCGAGGACGAGGAATATCCAGAAGAACACGGTTGCCGCGAGTAGATAAGTTGCAAGTGCGCCCAGAAGGAAGATTAACGCCAAAAACCCAAGCAGCGGCACAAGGCTCGCACGAGCGCGAGAGTATTCTCCGGATGTCATTGGTGCGTTACCTCCATTTTGATGATTCGACCGACTTTACGGTGGCGAACAAACAGACAATAGCAAAACTGAGGTAGTAAACGGTATGTTTGAGCGATACTACGCCGCGGGCGAACTCCTCAAAATGCTCAGTGAGAGAAAGGTAGGCTAAGATCTCGCCTAGTTTTCCGCCACGGCTTGACAAGAATCCGATGACCCAAAGCGTTAGAAGCAAGCCGAAGCTAGTCAGAGCTGCAACCACCTGGTTTTTGCTCATTGAAGAAAACAACATCCCTAGCGAGAGAAAACAAGACCCAAGTAGCAAGAGCCCCAAGTAGCCGCTGAAAACAGGACCAATGTCAAGCTGGCCAAATGGAAGGATAAGGATTGGAAAGAGGAGCGTCAACAAAAGCATAATCAGTAACAAACTCAAACTCGCCAGGAATTTGCCAATCACGACCTCAGTGTCCGTCACCGGCGAGGTGAGGAGCAATTCAATCGTTCCGGATTTCCGTTCTTCGGCGAATAGTTTCATCGTCAGCGCAGGCGTAAAAAAGAGCAATATTATACTAATATTGCCAAATACTACCTGCATGACCGCTGAACCCGATCCGTCGGCTCCACTCTCATAGAAGAAGATGGCACTGAACAGGAAGCCTGTGACGGAAATGAAGACGAAAAACACAAAGTAGGCGATCGGAGACACAAAGTAGGTATATAACTCTTTACCGCAGATTGAGATGATGTTCTTCATGCGCAGACGTAAAGCATTCGGAGAGGATTGGAATTCAGCGGAACGCCGCATACATGGGTTCCGCTCGGATTTCGAAGGTTTTGACGGTTCGTTGCAGAACGGCGTTTAACGTTGGCGGCGAATTGAAACCGCCGGTTTCAATCAACTTGCATCGGGCTTTGCCAACACACCTTACCAACGAAAAACGGACCGAGCGAGTCGATGTATTTGGCGGTCTGTTGGGTTTTCCGCATGTCTTGTATGAGTCGTGACAGCGGATAGAGTTCGGCGCCGACCAGGCCTATCACAAACTCGTTGTCATGCTGATCCAGTCCGAAGCAAGCCAAACGGATGTCGTTGGCATAACCCGCCTCGGCATAGGTTCGCCCCATCATGCCGTGTTCCGCTAGGATTTTTCCCTGTTCAGGCGGCGTGAGAAGGTAGAACTCCGGTTTTCGGCGTAACGGATACCAGATTGCCCAACGCAGTTCCGGATTGAGGACGTTACGGCGCGGCTTGACCAACAACCAGTCTTCAAGATCGGGTTCACGTCCTGTCGAATAAGTTCTGCCGATCATCGTGAGATCCGGCTTCGATCGCAATTCGGAGAAGGGTTGGCTGTGAAAGAGTTTCCTTCCTTCAGACGCCAAGTCATTAGGATCTGTTGCAATCAATAGCACTCCGACCCCAGTCGGATCGTTCAAATCGTGATAAAGGACGGACTCTACGCTACTCGCGCTGAGAGCCTCGATTAACGCCTCTGGTTGAGCCCCTCCTGCAAAGGCGTGAAGTTGCAGGAATAAGCGTCGTGAGCTTGTTTGAGGATTTCCGTCCGGCGTCGGAGCGCCAATCTCGCGGATGTCTAATGTGTTGCCGGTATGGGAAGAATCGGGGTGTTGTGGCCGCATGATTTCCGTCACCTCTTAGTCAAGTGGACTTCGTGTGAGAGTATACTATAATGCGTGAAAGAATTTCAAAAAGAATGCGAGATTGGCTGGACGGATGACGAGCCGCTATCCGAGGCGATAGAGCATCCAGTACACAATGACACCCGTGACAGAGACGTATAGCCAGATTGGGAGTGTCCACCTGGCAATCCGTCGGTGTGTGCTAAACCGTTTGCGGATCGCGAAGTATAGTGTGCTCAACGCAAGCGGAAGAATCACTGCGGCAAGGACGATGTGTGGAATGAGGACGGCAAAGTAGACTAACCGCACCCAGCCTTCCCCCTGAAAGGGAGTCGATCCGGCGTGATAGTGGTAGGTCAGGTAGGAGGTTAGAAACAGCGCGGAGACGACGAAGGCGGCTATCATGCAGTTTCTGTGGGCGATAGGTCTCCGGGAACGGATACAGAGGTAACCGATAGTCAGGAATATGGCACTGATGGTGTTGAGTGTGGCGTTAACGGTGGGAAGGTCAGCGATAGTTAGCATAGCGGCTTTAACTGACGATTTGCAGCAATCAGAAGCAATTGGACAACAGACCTCGCCAATCCGATCACATGGCTAGGTTCGTAAGCGATCAATAGCGGTTTTGGCGCCTTGCCTGACTAGCTCGGAGGAGTCGTGTCGTCCCACCTCTTCAAGTTTGGGGAGCGCGGCGGTGTCTCCGAGTTTTCCCAAAGCTACAGTTGTAAAGTAGCGGACATCGTCCTCGCTGTCATCCAGTGCTTCCAGCAGGGGAGCAAGGTCTTCTGACGTCGCAAGGTCGCGGTCGGTATCTCCGATGTTGATTAGCGCCTGTGCTGCCTCGCGTCGAGCATTGATGTCGCCGTGCCGTAGCGCGGAAATCAGCGTATCGTTATCGCCGGTGACAAATGACAGGTTGTCCCATTCACAATCAAGGCAGAAATATCCATCTTCGCCGATTCTTTGGACGTTCGCGCTGGTACAGTCGGGGCATGCCGCTAGTGGTTGTTGATTGCTCATGATCCAATGTATATCGGGATTAGCTAGCAGGAATGTGTGACTCGGGAAGTTCGGGCAAGTCGCGCCAGATTTCTGGACCTTCCGGTTTGAAGTTGATTGTCGCGAGGAATTGCATGCCGCAGTAGAAGTTTATTTTGAATTTTCCGCCGCCGAAATGCTCTTTAATATAGCGCATCGGATCCTCAATCAAGGGCCCCATTTCGTCCGCATGGTAGAAGGCGAGCGCCTTGAATCTGACAGTGTTGCCGACCGGTTCCTGAACCAAGAGCCGCGCTGTGGTTGTCGGAAAAAGCACCTCGAACGTACGCCACAGGTCGTCAATCGTGGGTTTCGGATTTCCAAGCCGCTTTTTGAAGTCGTTTTCGATGTATTCGGAGAAGAGATTCAGTACCCATTCCATAGACGTGATTCGAGCAAATGGTATGCTGTGGACACCTTATTCGAGACTAGATTGGGACCTTAAGAAAATCCTCCAAGTGGAAGTGAGGTAGAGGAAACTCCTCCGTAGCTTCGCACTGTCAAAACGTAGCGGCTTTTTCGAAGAACTCAATATCGACCACCTCTACGTTGGCGTTTCGCGCATTATCGGCGACTCGCTGTACAACCATCTCGCGAACAAACGGGATGGGGATGCGTTTGACGCGATGGACGACCTCTTCGGTACAACGCGTTGAGGTGGTGCCGAGAAACGGTCCCTCGCTTGGGTTGGCTTCAGCGGGATGGTCGCAGGTCTCTGGCACAAGCTGTTGTAGCCGCATTGAGACGTAGTCCGTGACCCATTCCTTGAGTACTTCCCCCTTCTCTTGGTTGAATTCGGTTTGCCGGGGATTCTTATCGAGTTTTTGGCTGATACCAACCAGAAGGTCTTCCAGGCGATCCAAGCGGTCCTCAACAGCGGACAGACGTTGCTCAATTTTCGTTTGGCTGCTCATTGTTTTTTCTCCATTCTGTGAGCATTAGTCGCAAAACATGATATCTAATCAGTGAACCTTGACACGACAGAAACAAAAGGGCGGTGCTACAAGAATGGTGGGCAGTGCCCACCCTACAAGAGACTAACGGCGGGGGCGGAATGAGGGAACTCCTGTCTTGTCAAACCGCTCTTTGACCGCTTTCATCGTTTCGGGAGTAATCTCGCGATAACCGTGTTCGCGAGCGTACTTTTCCACGCTCTTGATAACCATCCCTCGCGCAAAGGATGGAACCCGCTTTAATCTCTTCTGCGCTAGATCTGTCCAGCGCAATTCATAATCTACCTCCGCCGCAAAGGGCGTCGTCTTCTCAAAGCGGATAGTCTGACTACCGTACTGCCCCGGTTGGTACTCGCACGATGCATCCTCGGCGAGATAATTCCCCGTAGTAGCGTATGCGCGGGCACGGCAACCCCCGCAAACATCACGGAACTCACACGCGCCGCATTTCCCTTCCAATAGTTGACGATTTCTCAGATCTTGAAAAACTTTCGATTTGTTCCAAAGCTCTCCAAACCTCTCGTCTTTCAGATTGCCAACACTAACCGGAATGTATGGACACGGCGTCAAATCGCCTTCGGGCGTGATACGGCAGTAGTAGATACCGCAAGGGCACGTGCCGCTCGGATAGGCTTGCAGAAATGGCGAATCAGACTGTTGCTCATAAATGGCGCGCTTGTAGTGGGGGGCGCATTTTGCCGCGACGAGCATTTTGCCTTGATACTCTACCTGAAGTTCAAAGAGCGTTGAGAGCAAACTCTCGTACTGCAGCGGCGTAATGTCCATCACGGTTTTGCCTCGCCCTGTTTTGACGAGGAAATAGATATTAATGACCTTGGCGCCCAACTGATACGCGAATTCAACAATCAGTGGAATTTCATCGTAATTCCAGCGTGTCACCGAGGTCTGCACGAGAAAGTCCAGATTGGCGCGTTTCAGCGCTTCAATCCCGTTCATCGTGGCTTCATAGGCGCCCTCCATGCCCCTGAACTTGTCGTGATTAACGGCGTCTACAGCATCCAAGCTGATTCCTGCACCACTTACTCCGTGGTCGCTCATCCGCAGAACTACCTCATCGCTCAGCAACGCCCCGTTGGTACCCATCACGACTAAGAATCCGGTTTTCGCGGCATACTCAGAGATTTGCAGTATGTCGGGACGCAAGAGCGGTTCACCGCCCGTGAGAATCAGGAGGATGTTCGGATTGATTTCGGCAATCTCATCAATCACACGGAAACACTGGGACTGTGTCAACTCCGCATCTCGATAGTACCCGGTCGGGAATTCGTTGGTATCCACAAATCCGGCGGGAAGATAGCAGTGTTCACATTTGAGATTGCATAGCCGTGTGATATTCCATGAGACGGCTTGGATTTTAGTATCCATATTTCTGGATTTTACCCCAATCCAACCTTTCCATCTTCGCGCGTCGCGCATCCAACTCCCAATTCATTACCCCGCATCCAATCGCAAGGAGATAGCAAGTACGATGAGGCCGGCGAGTACTGCAACGATTCCAAACACGTCCGTTAGCCGTTGCAGTCTCACAACCTCTAACTCGTCGACGTTTGGGTTCGTAGACGCTGTTTCCAACCGCCTATTGAAAACGGCGAAATGCAGGCTATGGAATAGCGTCATCAATCCGACAAAAGCAAGTTTCGTCACAAACGCGATAACGTAGTCCGGCGGAAAATTCATCTGAGTGTTCAAACCCACCATGAAGGCATTCATCGCGCCCGTGATTAGGAGTATATGGATGGTGAAACGGATGATGTGGCGCAGACGATTCCGAATTGCTACGGTGTGTTGAATACCTCCTACGGCGGATACATGTTTCCTTAGTACCGGCGCCGCGATGCTCAACGAAAAAAAGATTCCGCCCAGCCAAACGATTGCGGCTACAAGGTGAATCCAGCGTATGATGAGTTCGACGGACGTGCGCATAAATCGGTGAAACCTGCAATCTGAGGGTGCCCTCGAATTTCGTTTGGCTCACAGCGTTACATGCCGAGGTTGCCGCGTGCGGCGTCCATCACCTCGCCCGTTATTTCAGCTATTCCTTTTTCGCGGGCGAATTCTTCAATCCCGGCTTTAGCCATTGATTGGACAAAACTCGGAATCCGATTCAGGCGTTCGAGCGCTTCTTCTGTCCATACTAGATCGGCTGACTCCGGCGTTTCGTTCTGAAACGCGTCTGCAACCACTGATGTAAAGGGGCATTTGCCACCCTCTTCGGACTCCGAGACTGTTGACGAGGCTTGCTGCTGCGCGTGACTTGACTCGAAGGTTCCCTCTTTCTGATGGTTCAGAAAGGAACGAACCGTCTGCATCGGCGGTGCGGTTTCGCTCTTGCCGCCAAGCTGAACGTCAAGGGATTTGAGCATTTGGGTTTCCCACGGGTTCATGTGCATGGCAATCTCCCCAAAGCAGTCCGGGCACTCGAAGATTGCAGTTAAAGTGCCTCCTTCGGGTGTTTTCGATTCTTTGAATTTCATGGCTGTGTTGCATTCAAGGCATAAGAATTTCATTGGTTGACTCCGGAGCCGGAAGATGATGAATACAGATTTACGTGTAAAGTCTTAACCAATCCGCAGAACACGAGACTAGGGCACGGACAAGAAACGAAATCGGTGACTTTACCCTCACCAATATCGTTCGATATGACGACTGGCACGCAGCGCACACGGAACAAGAACATCTTAACATCTTTTTCAAAGTACCCTGTTACGCGGTGATGATTTCAACAATCTTGGCGGTAACCGCTTGCATCTTCCGCATGGACAACTGCCCCGTTCGGTAAAGAATGATTTTGGCATCCGCCGTGAACAAGCGATTTGGACGCACATTACTCTTTCGGCGAAGTCCCCCTGTCGTGAAATAGCTTTCTGCAATGTGAACGGAAAAGTTATCAGCGACAGTGCGGCTAGTGATTTGACAGAGCACCACATCATCGCCTGTTCCTAACGTGGCGGCGACTAATGCGGGGCGCCGCTTTGTAGAACTCAAGTCGGAGAAGGGGAATGGAACTACTACCACGTCACCCTTCACAAATCTGCCCATGCTTCGTCTTCCTCAGGTCTCTCCCAATCCTCACGCAAAATTTGCTCCGTCGCTAACATCGTCTGGAATGATTCGGATGAGGGGTGTCGGGCCGCCAAGTAGGAGATGAAGTCAAAAACGACTGCTAACTTCTCAGGCGGCAACAATCTAAGTTCTTCCTCAATTCGCGAAATCGTAACTGATTGCATGGCTATCTCCGAGTATGGAAGAAAGAAGGACACCGACTATCACGGAGGTAAAAGCTGTGGATAGATATTAGTGCCTAGGATTGGTGTAAGAACGAAAAGATGAACGGGAGGAATGCCCTACAACTCGATCATCGCATTCCGCACCTCAGCATTCTAAGCTTCGGCGGACCAAACTCTCCAATTTCCGTATCTGTGTTTATGCGTACTGATTTTGTTTTATTTGTGTTTTACAATACGTTTGTACCTGTATTTTGCGTTATGTTTCTTGGTTGAAGAAAGCTTCGATTTTCGCAGCCATTCTTGTAATGCATGCGCCCGCCGGAGTGCTGCGGTGCTTCTCAACGAATGCGCAACCGTTGTCACCAGCCATAGAAATTCGCGGATCGAACGGTATCTTGCCGAGGAATGGAACTTCAAATTCACGCGCCATTTCTTCCGTGTTCCCTGCAGGAAACAGGTCTTCAGTTTTTCCACAATCCGCGCATACGTATGCCGCCATATTTTCGACGAGACCGATGATTGGTGTGTTGAGTAGCTTCTTCGCCATCGTCAACGATTTCTTGACGACAAGTTGCGAAACGCCAGACGGGATCGTGATGACAATCGTCCCACTCAGGGTTGGCAACAAATCGATTAGATTCGGCAATCGGTCCGTGCCTGGGGGCAGATCGATTAGGAGGTAGTCTAAGTTTCCCCATTCGGTGTCAGACAGAAACTCGCGGAGCGCGGATACCTCCATTGTTCCTCGCCACGTGAATGCATCTTTCTGAGTCTGCGCTTCCCATAGGACGGGCGTTTCGTCGTCCTTTAGGAACAGATCCATTGACATGACTCGGACACCTAGCGGACTGATAGCAGGTTTAACGCCATCCGCGCCGTAATCAACGTTAACGCCTCTCACACCTATCATCTTGGCGATCGAGGGCCCGTTGATGTCGGCGTCGAGTACCCCAACTCTGTTGCCCCGCAAAGCGAGAGCTGAGGCAAGGTTCACCGTTATTGAACTTTTGCCCACACCGCCCTTCCCGCTCATGATAGCAACGGTATGGCGTACCGATTCTAGCCGTTTTTGGGTGCGATTGACTTGCTGAGTCACCTGCCCAACGATGCCAGAGCCGCCATCGCTTGGGAGGTCGCTGTAGCTCTTCATGGTTTACGCTGCCTGGTCCCTAGCTGAACTCTAATGGCTATCTGCCGCATACAATCCACGAGACGCACATGACCATCGCAACTGCACTGTTGAAACTCGTCCAATTTGAAAAGAATCCCTTGATTGCGGTTAGTGATAGATAAACAACGGAATACCTGCCTCTGTAACAAGGGATTTCGTCACGCTCCCGAAGACAAACTCCGATGCGGATCGTTTTCCATACGCCCCCATGACGAGTAGGTCGATTTCATGCTCTCGGATATAGGACAGAATGCCTTTATCCGGCCGTCCTCTCAAATGTACTTTAGCCGGCTGTATCCCGTATCTGCCGACGTACTCGCCAAGCCTATCGAGCAATTGCTTTGCGCGAACCGCATCGTTGTTGATATTCAGAAGAGTAATCTCGCACTGATTCCAGATGTGAAGTAGCAGAAACATCTGAATGGCTTTGGTGACTTGGACGCTGTTATCGTATGCAACAAGCACTTTTTTAATCTCTCTGGCAGAATCGGGAACGGCGAACACTGCCGTCAATCCGTTATGCAGAATTCGGTGAAGGGTATTACCCGGCTCGCGTCCGATGCCGTGTCGAAAAAAGGTCTTCTGTCCGAGAATTATGAAGTCGTGAAATTTCGATTCCTCAATAATTGCCCGAAACGGGCTGCCGGTTTCCGAATGGATGGTATAGCGAATATCCTTCTCTCGACAGGTTTTCTCAAAGTCCTTCAAGATTTGGGAAACGACGCCCCGTGCCTCTTTGACGTGATGTTGCTCGGTAAGTTCATCCGAGCGCATGGCGCCGATCGGTGCAGGACCGCTCGCGCGTAGGATACCGGGAAGATCAATGACACCAACGCCGGTCAGCGAAGCATTGTGTTCAACGGAAATTTGCGTGGCATATTCAACCGCCGCCCGAGAATACTTTGAACCGTCAAGACACACAAGGATTTCGGCAAAATTCAGCGGGGATTTGTTGGACACTAGGACCTCCGTTTAATTGAGAAACAGGTGCGTCATGTATGTTAAGATTTCAGCCGAATACAATCACTTACTGGGACTATCCTTTGCATGCGGTGGAATATCATGGATCAAATTCTGTCAATTAATTTGTCATATTCTGCGTGAGTACCAACCCAGAACCAAACAATTTCTCCCGTCTCCGACACTCCAACCGCCCGATAATCAATGTTGATGCGAACAGAATAAATGGGTTCCGTGCTGTGCACCCTCTTGAACCTCAGACTCGGATGGTTTGGATTTTCCTTAAAAAGCTTGTATGCCTCTCTCGCCCGATGTCGGATATCGCTCGGTAATGTTGCGAACATTCGGCGGAATTGCTTTGTTGTTTTTGAAATCATATGTGGTCGGAATCTAATTCTTGAGTTTGACCACTACGATGTTCAGCGAGGGCTTCAGAAGCCAACTTGGACAATGTATCTTGAGAATCAGCGAATAGTTTAGTCCATCGTTTCTCAGATTGGAGTTCGGAAACCAGCCATTCGGCAAGCGCATCTTGTTCGCTTGCCGAAAGTTTTGAAGCTTCCGCAAACACCTTTTCAAGTCTTGTTGCCATCATGAAATCTCCACATGCAAATGCGGCACACGGTATTATAGACGTTTAAGAACAATGTATAATCCTTGGGTGAGTTCTGCGAAATACAACCTGCGAGTCGTATTTGCTAGTCGACCACCACCGCAACCTCCGGGCGGCGTACAGTTTTACATAGCTTTTGTCTGCTTAGCTAACGCCGATGTCGGGACAGGTACTGGTGCTGTCCTAATGACGACGGAACTACTGGCTTTGTTCGCGCGGAAGCATAATCTCATCCGGTACAACAATATCGCCAGCGACAATTTGTGCTTTCAACGATTCCACACGACTCACGATTTCGTCGGAAAACGGAGATTGATTGTGTTCATCAATGGCATAGCTGACTCCGCCATCTTCGAGTCCGAGGTACCGCGCTCCTCCCATGAATGTGGCATTGATGGTCTCATGGATTACTTTGATCACGGAAGCCGAAAGTTCTTTGACCATGCTCGTCAAGACTATACCGGGTTCGAGGTAGTTACCGTTGGAGTCAACCCATATAACGAACTTTTGCTGCTCCCTCGCGGCTTCGAGCACTCCGTTACCAGCTCCGCCTGCAGCAGCATAAATCACATCGACCCCGCTTCCATATTGCGCCAATGCCATCTCTTTCGCCCTTTCCGGCATTCCGAAACCGGCTGCATCGTCGCTGATGTACTCTACGGCAACCACTGCGTCAGGATTGACGGCGTGAACACCGGCGACGTACCCCGCTTCAAACTCCTGAAGCAACGGGACATCGGCTCCACCAATATAACCGATCTTCCCGCTCTCGGATTTCAAGGCGGCGATTGCCCCGACCAGAAACGAGCCTTCGTTTGCTTTGTAGTTGATGGAAGCGACATTCGAAACATCAAGGGCAACGTCGAAGATTGCAAATTTGACATCGGGAAAGTCGGGCGCCGCTTTCGCGAGCGGCGCTCCCATTTGGTAGCCCGCTGTCAATACGAGGTCTGAATTTTGGGCGGCTTCCCTTATCTGCATTTCCGCCACTGCCGGTTCGCTCTCCATTCCGGCAATTTCGGTGAGGACAATGCCGAGTTCTGCTTCGGCAGTTCTAACGCCTATATGAAAACTATCACAGTAACCGGAGTCGCCTATGCAATCGCTTGGATAGATCATGGTTACGCGGAGGGGGAGGGTATCAGTGTCGTCCGGTAGGTCCGATAGAATAGCCTGCTGGAGAATGTCACAACCGGAAATTCCGATACAGAGTAGCGCTAGTATGAACGCGGGAAGAAATTTCGTTATGCTGAAAATCCTCATATTTTATCCTATTTGGCAGTTAATTGTTCTGCGTATAAGTGATGTCGTTTGGTCGAAATGGTAGCACATGACGTGGCTGAATGCAAGGCTTGCGGCAACGAAGGTACACGTCGTACGTAACATTGCCCGCTGCATGAAAGGCTGGTGCGCAGTGTGCACCCTACAAACTCTGCTTCTCATCTTGCTGGTAGTACGTGCCGAGGACTTCGTTGTCCAAGCTTCGCCCCTCTTCAATCACCTGCGCGGCAAATTCCAGGTTGATCGTCGTGAAGTTCGCTTCACGCGCGCGTTGCTCGACACGCGAGAAGGTGATGTTCCGCATGAATCCGGCGGGGACGAGGTTCAGGCGTTCACGTGCCTCCGGCGTCCACTCAAACGCGCTCTCAAACGCTTCGCCTTGGGCGGCATCGGAGGAGTCACGGGATTGAGCAACGGCTTTGAGTTCGGGAGCATCTTCGCGGATTGCGGATGCTTGGTCCATGCTCTCGTTGACAATCCGCATGGCGAAGTCGTTGGTGATTGTGCCGATTTTCTGGGTGCGCGCCGATTTTTCGATTCGGGCTTTGACGTTGCGCCTCATGTATCCTCTCGGCACGTTGCGCAACGCTTTCTTCGCCTGATCCGACCACTGAAGCCGGATTCCATCGAAGGTTCGTTCCTCGCTAACCCCGCCTTCCTGATCAGCGACTTTTCGGAGCGACTCTTTGTCAACCATCTGGAAACGTTCTCCACCCACACCGCAGACGGGACATTTCACAGGCTGCTGATCTCGTGCGGCGTACCCGCAATCGCCGCAAATAAAAGTTTTGACAGCGTCGGAATCCTGAACTGTTTGTACCGCAACCTGTTTGGCAACTTTGGTCATTCTTTCTGCAGAGCGTCCCGGCATAAAGGCATCCATCGCCTGCTCAATCACACTCTCGGTAATCACGGAATGGCCGCGTTCAATTGCGTAACGGTGGACGGCTGTTCGTGCGATGCCTTGTATCTGCGGCGGCGCTTTCGCCATTCGGTCCATAGCTTCCTGTGTCCAGACAACAGTCTCCTCGGCTTTTACATCAATTTTGGGAACGTACCGGTCGCTTGAGAGCAGCACATTGCACGGCGCGAGCCGCAACAGGTTTTCGGTGTTGCTGCCGATGTCCATATCCGTTTCGCTATGGACACCGATTCGCCCCAGTACGAGCATCCAGGGCTGAGTCTTTCGGGTGTATTGCAGAATTTTCTCGAAGGCTTTACCGTCCAGCAAGGTGATTTTGAGATTGTAACCGTGATCTTCCTTTGCAATGGTGCGGGCGATTTCCAGATGGGATTGATAGATTTTGGCGAGTCCGGTGTCGATAACCTCTTCGTGTAATTGCTCCTGCTCCTTGAATCTAAAAGTTTTGGATGCGCGCTCCGTTAGCACGTTGACCACCGAATTGAACACCACATAATGAAGATAAGGGTCGTAAACGCCGATTGCCTCGACTTGCCTGTCAAACGCCTTGCCGATGCGAATGGCTGTTTTCAGTCCGGCGAAGGATTCGGGGCTGCCATCAATCCCGACGAGGATATGCCCAGGTTGGTCAAGAATCCCCTCAGTATTTCGAACGACGAGAGTGTCGGTTTGGATGCGCCTAACAACGCGCTCTACGACGCCGCCGAGCAGGCTGTCATTCACCGCGCCCATACCGAGGGCACCCATTATCACGAGGTCGTAATCGCTTGATTGAATATCCTCAGCCAGCTTAATGAAGTGCTTGCCTTCCGGCATTTTTGGTTCAAAGGGAATGTCATTTTCCGCGCACTTTTTCTTCATTACCTCGAGGTAAGAATCGGAAATCAACTGGAGCCCCATTGTGATTAGGGTGTCATGAATGCGGCGCTGTTTTTCGAGTTCGGCTTCGTCCTGATATTCTTCGGGGAGCGTGTACTCCATCTGCTTGAAACGCACGTCGTGCATTTTCGCCGCGTAGACATGGGACCCGACGAGTTGCGAACCAAATTTCTTGGCAAACTCTACGGCGAAGTTGACGCTTGCATCCGAATGATCGGAATTGTCAACGGGCACATAGATTTTTTTGAACATCCTTCCTCCTTTTCCGACTCATGTATTCTTTATTGGAAACTTTTTTCTGTTAGCATCAAAACTCGCAATCTTCAATGAACTTTAGAAACGAGGAGCGGCTATGTTCCAGTCTGCGAAGAAAATAGCGATTATGATCGGCTCAATGCTGCCAAAGCTTGGCGTCTTTGATTAGGCTGCGAGCCCATTCAATGACTTTTTCATCCGCATGAATGACGAATTCTTGGCCGCGGCCCGCCGACTGAAAATATCCGTCTTTCCAAGAGTTCTCCGAATGGTATGATATTTTGACGTTTCGGAAAATTTTCGGGTCGAGGTCCCAGCGACTCCGCGACTCCCCTTTCTTTGTTAACACCTTCCGCTCGTCAAACTCGAAGACGCCAGCGCCGGGGTTGGCTGGGTGAAATATCAGATTTGGCTCTGCGACATATATTGTATTGTTATCCCTCTTCCTTGCTGCTGCGTCGGCATGAGAATGTGCATTCAGCCAGTTCGGCAGTTGAGCGCCGCCGCTGGCACAGAAAATCTCGCCAATCTCCAAATAACCGTATATGGCGTGGAAGCCGTTGGCGTCGCCGTGAAAGCGTAGTTTGCTATCAACCTGTTCGGTATGGCGGAACCAGCCGAAAAACAGGAATAGATCGCCGCGCGATACCCCTTGGTTTTCCAAATGCGATTGCGCGGCTCTAGCTTGTCCGAATGCCGGCAACCAGTCTTGATGACGTTTTCGCGCCCCTGTCACAAGATCAGGATCCAGATGGACAAGTTTACGCCCCATCTTGGCCCCGACACCAAGGTCCTCAAGGATTTCCGCGTACGTTTTGCCTCCCGGCGCCACGATATCACTATATGTAAATGTCTCCCAGTCTCCTCGAATTGGCAAACTGAGCATTTTGCCATCGGGCAATATTGGGCTTGGATGTCCGCCACTAGAACTATCAAATCCCTTTCGACTCAGGACAATCTTCAAGTCCCAACTTCCTCCTGCTATCGCTTTGCACGCATCAACGAGGCCATAATCACTAGGACGAACCTTTCTCCTTCTGCTTCCGCCCCCAGAACCCGCCCAAAAGATGTCCCAAGATTGTTCCGGTGAAAAGGTAGGGAATTGCCGTCCAATCCCAGTGCAGAATGAAACGACGGGTTAGGACGTTGATGAGAATCGGGAGATAGATGGTTCGTCCCCAAGGGCGAGAGAATCTTCTGAAACGGACTCGGTAAAATCCGAAAGGAAGGTTGATGAGAAAGATAAGGACCGCCACGCTTAGCCGCGCCACGTCAAGCCTAATCATTTCGATCCTCTTTCTCCAAAGCGATTTTTGCTATCTCAGCAAGGTCTTAATGTCTCGCCGAAGGTGCTGGAGATTGGCCTTAACTCGACTATCATAGTAACCGCGAACGTTTCCTCCTCTATCCACAAGAACAAAGCGGGTGCTATGGAGGATTTCACTCCCTTGATGTCCGGTTGCCAGATTGAATCCGTCGTGCGCAAGCTGATAAATTGAGGTTTTCTCACCGGTCAGAAACGCCCAGCGACTGCCGTCCACACCGAATTCATCTGCATAACGGGAGAGCACAGCGGGGGTATCGCGCTCCGGATCGACAGAGAAAGAGACGAAACGAAGTTCGGATTCGGAAACGAACTCATTCTGAAGCCGCACCATTTCGCCGGTCATTGGCGGACAGATGGTCGGACAGCTTGTGAATATAAAATCTGCAACCCAAACTTTGCCACTTAAATCCGAGAGCGACATCGCGTGACCGCGCTGATTGGTCAAGTCGAAATCGGGCAGTTGATGATGAACCGCCAGCCTCGACAGTGGACTCACAGATTCTGACGTTTCTCTCGGTTGATACACGAACGACTTAATGTTCGCAACGACAATCCCGGCAATCACAAGAGCTAACACACTCCAGAGGAATGCGCGTAGTATCCTCTTGTTGGATGAGAGAACTTGTTCCGGAGGTTTGACTTCAGCTTCCATAGAGTACAGCGTGAAACGCGGAATTCATCCACGTGTCACGATAAATTTCAATGTTAAACGTAGTTTTCTGAAGCAAGAATGGACTATTGGAGATTCCCTCCCATCTGTCCAGTTGTATCGCCACCACACCACCGTCAATAAGTATAATCTTCTTAAAACCCGCCTTAATGCGATGTGTCGACCGCGTGCGTTTCGGCTTTGATTTCTTCTGCTTGACGGTTACCAGCCATTAGATCCGGCAACAGCATAAACACGAGAAACACGCAGATGATAAAGGGCGTCAGCGCAATGGCTGTCAAGGTTTTCTGCTCGAACTTCAGGTGCATGAAATAGAGGGCGACGTAAGCCGCCTTAGAACATGCCATACCGATGAGTAGAAGCGCTGTCACTATCATTGGAATCGGCAAGTAGACGACGAGGACTTCAGCAATCGTCAGTGCAAGCAGAATCCAAAATATCTTCATGTAATTTGGGTGTTCGTTTTCAGCGTGTTCCATCTCAATTCTCCATTTCGTGATTACAGTAGGTAAATGAAGGTAAAGACCATGATCCAGATGAGGTCAACAAAGTGCCAATAAAGACCCAAGATTTCTACCTTGTGATTGTTGTCGGCTGTGTATGTGCCTCGCATCCCCTGGATGAAGATAACAATCAGGTAAATGACACCGCCGGTCACATGGGCGCCATGGAATCCCGTAATCGTGTAAAAGGTCGGACCAAAAAGTTCGGATCCGGACACACCATGCTTCAACGAGGTTAGGGTGAGACCGTGCTGAATCAAGTGCGTCCATTCATACGCTTGCAGTCCCAGGAAGATAAGCCCAAACAGAATCGTTAAACCGAGGTAGGTACACATTTTCGATTGGTTGCCCTTCTGGATAGATTCAAGCGCCTTGACCATCGTAACGCTACTACAAATCAATAAGAAGGTCATGAATGCAGTGAGGTTTATGCCGAGCACTTCCGAAGGAGGCGCCCAATGCGCTGCACCGGCACGGACCGCGCCGTAGGCAGCGAGCAAGGCCCCAAACGACATTGCATCACTAATGAGAAAGAGCCACATCCCCAACTTGCCCTGGCTGTCAGGCGTTAGAGACGGCTCATAGACATCAGCAGAATGATCTATGGCTGCAGTTTCCGACAATTTTCATACTCCTTTCATATCTGAATGCGATTCATGCTTGTAACGCTGTTTGACGCGCTTAATCGAAAAAAATACTCCACCGCCAATCAGGCTAAAAACGATATAGGGCATAGCCATAAGAAACAGAATGCTCCATTTGAAGCCCTGAGCAATCGGGTCATCAACGAGCTTACATGAGGGACATGCTTGGACTACGGTTGGCATCACACATAGCACGCAAACGACAGCCCTCAACACGAGCGAATAATAACGGTTAATCATGAAAATCTCCTTATTCACGATGTGTAGTCGATGAATACGTTCCCGAATCGTCGGTTTCCGACTTCCCACTGACTCGTCAAATGGAATGCTTCCGTGATTCGGAGCTATCTTTGATTCTCCCTAGTTTAGACCAAATAGACCAGCACATAGAGTATGGGCCACAGCACCACGACAAATGTCCAATAGATAGCACAGATTTCGACGCCAACGTGGCGATCTGTCGGGTAGCCACCACCCAATGCCTTGGCAAAAACACATAACTCCCAAACAACCGCAACCAAAGCGTGCAGGGCATGACAACCGATAAGGACGTAGAAAATTGAACCGTATACTCCCGACGAAAGCGTAAAACCGTGATGCACTAGGCTAACCCATTCGGAGCCTTGTACAACCAGGAATATTGCACCGAGAATGCCTGTCACGAGCAGCCAACGTCGAAGTTCTTTCTGGCTATCCTTACGCACTGATAACAGCGCCCGTATCATGGTATAACCACTGAACAACAGCACAATTGTATTAATTCCCGTGACGCCAATCGGTAATCGCACATCAGCCTGCGAGGGCGGGGGCCATGTCACACTGCCTAATCGAAACACGAGGAATGTTCCAATCAAGCCTGCGAAAAACATGATTTCCGCACCGAGAAGTATTAGTATGGCTAAACGGGCGTTGCTCGTCGGTTGACCTTTATCAGCGGTATGTTCGTACGTTGCTTGATTTGCTTCAGTCATCAGACTTAACGCCTAGCGTACCCAAGGGACTGGTATTAAATCGCTTGTTGTACTTTAGTTTTTCACAAGAGCGACAATCGTTGCGGAAATAAATAGGACGACAAAAATTGCAAACAGCAGCAACCCGATGCGCCGGTTTCTGCGTTCCTTTTCGTGGTCATTCATCCGAGCTAAGACTCCTCATCCCCTCACACGGTCTTATCGAGCGCCATTGCAATAAACACAAGCGGCAGATATACCAATGAGGCGTATAGCAACCGTTTTGCAGATACGGTTGTAGGAGAAACTGATAACTTTATACCGAACGCGAGAAAGCTACCGCTCAATACTAGTGCGGCGAAGAAGTAAAGGATGCCCGCGATGCCTATCAGTGTGGGCAGCAGTGCTACGACGAGAAGAGCCAAACAGTTGCTGACAATTTGTCGTCGTGTGCTCTTGCCATCCGGGTGAACGACCGGAAGCAATCGGAATCCCGCCTGTGCGTATTCGTCGCGGTAGATACATGCAATCGACAGAGAGTGAGGAAGCTGCCAAAGAAAGAGAATGGCGAAAAGTATCCACGCTTCAATATTGATTGTTCCTCGTGCGGCAACCCAGCCGATAACCGGCGGCAATGCCCCCGGAACCGCGCCGGCAACGGTGCAGAGCGGTGACTTCTGCTTGAGCGGTGTATAGATGAACAGATAGGTCACGACGATAACAGAGATGACCAATGCGCTCAACGGATTGACGCGAAATGCTGTGAACGCGAGGCCGCCCACCGTTAGTAACACGCCAAAGAATAGCGCAGTTGTGGGTTTGACACGTTTGTCCGGCAGGGGACGGTTGCATGTTCGTACCATCTGGGCATCCAGATCACGTTCAAGGTATTGATTCAGAGCCAGCACTCCTGCCGCCGACAACCCGGTGCCGATAATTGCGTCAAGAAGTTGAAGCCAATTGAACGAATTCGAAGACGCAAGATAATAGCCCGCCGAGGTCGTAATCAGTATCATAGCTACGAGTCGCGGCTTCGTCAGTTCCAAGAAAATTGACACTCGCCGGCTCAGTTCGGACAGGTCATTGCCTAGCGCCTGAGATGTTGACATCATGTGCATACCTAAAATGAATAGAGGCAATCGCTCTGGGATTTACCATCGGGATCGACTGTCGCACCCGTTATCCGTTCGCTTGATTCCTCGCTATTCGTTCAGTTGATACCAGTCGGTCGCTTGATTATTATCATTTACGTTTCTACTCATCAAGAGGTCTGGCTTGTGCTTGTAAGACGATAAACACTCACGGTAACTACGACGGACATGATCAGCATCAATGCGCCGATTGCAACATGGCCAGTTGTGATTATCACGCCCACGGAAGAAGATACAACTTTACCAACCGCAGTGAATTCAGCAACGTATGCCGCGCCGCCCAAGACCAACTGCACAGCGAGCAAACCGCTGAGTACCAATACAGGACGTACAAGCCGAAAATAGCCTAAGTAATCTCTCAACACCCGTCCAGAAAGCAGAAATACGTGAATTGTCACCAAGGCGGCAAAAAGCAGATGGGCATCAAGTCGAGTCCCGGTATGCCTCAGTATCGCGCCGAAGATGAACTGAATATAAATGAGCACAAATGTAATGCCACATAGCCTCTTCAGACGCGATGAGCCGGTGCCTTCAATTCTCGGCCATGTTTGTGCCCAGTCGCGCGAGGTGAACAGTACGAGACTCGCGGTCAATCCAAAAAACACCTGCGCAAAGCAGGCATGCACGATTGCGAGAGTTCTACTAAGGTGCGTTACACGCAGACCGCCCATCACGCCTTGGACTATGACAGCAATGAGCGCGATCACGCCAAGCATTTTAATCCAATCACGGTCGTCCTTTGCCCAGATTGCTACCAATAAAAAAATAGTTAATATTCCAACAATCGAGCCAATCAATCTATGAGTGTGTTCATATAGAACACCGTGAACATAGACATCAAGCCGACCGCCCGATGCAATTAAGGTATAAATCCGTTCATTCCCGCTATCTGTGAGTCTCCATTTACCCCCATCTTCTTCTGTCGAGATGACAACGTTCTCCGAAATAGAAATCTCATTAACTTCAAGTGCGTTGCGCAGATTTTCGGAGAGATTGCCGTTCTCAAGATCGGATTGCAGACTTGGATCGATACTGAGCAGAAAACCGCTCACTGTCTTCGACAACGGATAAAGGAACATGTTGTATCCGAAGGTCGTGGGCCAGTCAGGAACCGCGAGCCCCGAATCTGTCCCAGTTACAATTCCTCCCATGCATATTAGAACAAAGGTCATCACTGCTGTCAATATAGCGATTCGGTGAACCCATGGATAGTACATGTCTAATTCATGGACAGGCTACTGCCCGAAATTCGGTGCCACCAAGAACGATGAATAAAACCTAGCAAGAAAAGGGGCGCAGATGAACACGGATAACAATTGGTCATTGTGGCAGATTGACGAATCAGCATTTGTCCACGTTCATCTGCGTCCCAAGTTGCGGTTAATCGGCAGTGGCACCAGCAGGTATTGGTTCGCCATGAGACGGTTCACCATCGGCTTGCGTCTGTGGAATCCAGTCGGCGTCAGCACCGGGAACGCTATACTCGTAGGGGCCATGGAACACATGCGGGATCTGACCGAAATTGCCGTGCGGCACCGGGGTTGGCGCCTGCCACTCAAGAGTGCTCGCTTGCCACGGATTCTGTTCGGCTACCCTTCCTTTAAATATACTCCAGAACACATTTACCAACAAGAGTATCTGTGCGGCACCCAGAATGAACGCACAGATGGTGATGAACTCGTTTATCCCTTGAAGATGTGCCAAATCGGTGTCAAGCGGATTATGGATGCGCCTACGATGTCCAGCCACGCCAAGGATGTGCATCGGGAAAAACACACCGTTAAAGGCAAGGAAGGACAGCCAGAAGTGAATTTTTCCAAGTGTCGCATTCATGTGCCGTCCGAACATTTTGGGGAACCAGTAGAAGATTGCCCCGAACAACGCAAACACACTCCCGCCGAAGACTACATAATGGATATGCGCGACAATGTAGTAAGTATCGTGGATGTGGATGTCTACAGGCGAGTTTGCCATGTAGATTCCGCTTAGCCCGCCGATTACAAACATGGAGACAAAAGCAAGCGAATGCAACATGGGCACCGTATATCGAATCGATCCACGGAACAGGGTGCCCAACCAGTTAAAGGTTTTTATCGCCGAAGGGACGGCAATCAACATTGTCGTCGTCATGAAACCCATCCCCAATGCCGGGTTCATCCCGCTCTGGAACATGTGGTGTCCCCACACCACCCAGCTCAGAAAGGCGATTGAAATCATGGCGAATACCATTGACTTATACCCAAAAATCGGCTTTCTGGAAAAGACCGAAATCATTTCCGAGGCAAGCCCCATGCCCGGTAGAATAAGAATGTAAACCTCCGGGTGGCCAAAGAACCAGAAGAGGTGCTGCCAGAGGAGCGGTTCGCCGCCACCTGCGGGCGAGAAGAACGCGGTACCCGCCATTCTATCGAAGAGCAGCAACGCAAGCGCAGAAGCTACAACTGGAAACGCCAGTAATAGAAGAATTGCAACGATGAAAAGTGACCAGATAACGAGTGGGAGACGAAAGTACGTCATCCCGGGCGCCCGCATGTTTATAATGGTGGTGATGTAGTTGATTGATCCCATCAGCGAGGAAACGCCCATGACAATTAGTGCGATACACCAGAGGTTTTGTCCCCAATACACACCGGTAAAGTCCGGAACCGACGAGAGCGGCGCGTATCCGGTCCACCCCGCAGCGGCGTGCCCACCGGGGACGAGGAACCCAGCCATCATAATGACAGCACCAAGCACACTCGACCAGAAGGACAGCATATTCAGCACGGGAAACGCCATGTCTCTCGTGCCAATCATCAGTGGAATTAGGAAATTCCCAAACGCACCAACAAGCAACGGTACGACGACGAAGAATACCATGATAGTCGCGTGCATGGTAAAGAGCGCATTATAGAACTCTGGTCCAATAATGCCGGCGTGCATCGTTCGCTCAAACCAGTTCTCTTCATCGTCCTCGCCCCATTTCTCCCACATTTTGTCTGCGCCGGAGACGACTTCTCCTTCGTCAAGGTATTCCTGTGAAACCCCGATGATCGGGAGAGGTTTATCGGGCCAAGCAAGCTGCCAGCGGAACAGTAATGCAAGTCCACCGCCGACTATGAACATAATCAATCCATAAATCAAGAATTGCTTGCCAATCATCTTGTGGTCAAGAGAAAAGATGTACTTACTGACAAAACTTTCCTCGTGATGATGGTCATGCGATTCATTTGCGTGATCATTCATTCGACACGAACTCCTTTCCTTTGAATGGTAATTGTTTCTTCCACTTAATCTGAAATTTCAGGTGTTTCTCTGTTTGTGGCTGTCCCATCTGTTCGCATTCCAATCTAATACGCAAAGGACAGGGCTCTAGCTTTAAAGTTGCCCTAAGCGGTGCCTATTTGTAGACAACGAAACAGTTTGCCGTAAGGGATAATGAGGTTCTTCAGCACACTGCTTGCCGTCATTTCCAAGCTTCTTCTACCCACTTCGCATAGGCTTCATCCGAATGGACATTAAGGTATCCGAGCATTCCGGAGTGCCCAAATCCGCAAAGTTCAGCACATGGAATTTCGTACTTGCCTACCTTCGTTGCATCAAACCAAACGTCTATAGTCCGTCCAGGCAGGGCATCCTGCTTGACCCGCATATTCGGTAAGAAGAAACTGTGGATGACATCATCCGACGTGAGTTTGACGTGCACGACTTTGTTCACAGGTACGTGTAACTGATTCTCAAGCGTCAGGTCATCGTCAGTCCCCAGTTGGCCGTCAGGACCTGGATACGTCATGTCCCAGTTGAATTGTTTGCCGCTGACTTGAACTAGGACATCATCAGGGCTGCTCGGGAACTGGGACGGGACTTTGAGTCTGTTCCATTGCGGCAAACTCAACATGGCTAGTCCGAATACAATGACGGTCGTCACAGCCGTCCATGTGATTTCGAGCGTTGTGCTACCTTCAATGTAATCCGCTTTGCGTCCTTCTCTAAAGCGGTATTTGATCATGAAGCCGATAAGCACCGCCATTACAGCTATAAACACGATGGCAGTAATCCAGTAGATTAGGACAAAGAGGTTATCTACTCCTTCTCCAAAAGTAGACGCATTTTCTGGAAGCCATTCAGGGAAATTCAGCCATTTCAGCATTTCATTAAAATCTCCTTTCTGGGTCGCTGAATTCGTTGGAGAGCGTTTCTCTCACGTAATATTCACACGACGATACGCTGTGTGAGCAGCGCCAAAATACATCAAAACACAGAACAGCCCGGTAACAACGAGCGATAGAGTCAGTTGAGGAATCTCACCAGCCGCTGAAGGGTCGTTTAGATAGAGGCATCGTCGCAACGCTGCAACGCCGTAGGTCACGGGATTTACTTTCATCACCCATTCAAGCAGCGGTGACACTCCGGCTACGGGGAAAAACGCCCCGGATAGCAGCCAAATCGGGATGAGGATAAGATTCATCACTGCGTGAAATCCTTGTGTCGAATCCATGCGCCACGCAATCGCTAACCCTAGGCTCGTAAGACCAAAACTCAGAAGCACCATTACGCCAACTGCTGACAGAATTGACGCGAAGCCGAGGGGCATTCCAATAATCGGTGATAGCACGAGAAAAAGTGCCCCTTGTACGAGCGCTAATGTAGTTCCGCCACACGCTTGTCCGAACACGACGCTCCATCTAGAAACCGGTGCAATTAAAACGCCTTGAAGAAACCCTTCTCGTCGGTCTTGCACTACGGCGATGGTTGAAAAAATCGCAGTGAATAACAGGACGAGCGCCAAGACTCCGGGATAGAAATAAGTGATATAGTCCGTTTCTACAGGAAGCCCCGACGGACGGAATGAAGCGTTTAACCCGCCCCCCAACAGAAGCCAAAATACCAGTGGCTGCGCAATTGCGCTGGTTAAACGGCTCCGTTGACGCAGAAATCTGATAATTTCACGCCACCAGATTGTCACAACGGGTAATAAGACTTTCGCTATTGAGGACACAGCTAATTTTCTCTAACACATGAATCAACTCTCGGCCGCAATATAACTTCTAACCCCTGGGGCCCCAATTACAATGTTGCTTTCTCCGAGATTCCTTCTAACGGTACGGCGAGGAGCCTATGAGCCGAATCGACGTCCTGTCAGTTTAATGAAGACGTCCTCCAACGTCGGTTTTCCGAAGCGGGCAGAGCGAATATCCGATGGAAATGCAGCGACAACATCACGAACAAACTCGTGTCCGCGATCGCATTCAACACGCAACACGTCATCGTCCATGGCGACTCTGTACCCAAACTGTCGGCTTATTTTCGGCGCAAGACAATTGGGTACCGGCGAATCGACGATTACAATATCACCACTGATTCGACTTTTTAGTTCATCCGGCGATCCGACGGCAACTAGCTCTCCCGAGTTAAGAATTCCCACCCGATCACATGTGTCAGCCTCATCCAGAATGTGGGTAGTCAGGATGACCGTGACTTCCGCCGTTTCACGCAGGTTATCCAATGACTCAAGCAATTTCCGACGCGCAATCGGGTCAAGTCCTGCGGTCGGTTCGTCAAGCAACAATAATCTCGGTTGATGAAGCAACGTCTTGGCAAGTTCGGCACGACGTCTCAATCCTCCAGAGAGCGTCTCTACGAGGTCACCCGCTCGGTCGGTCAGTTGATGTTGATTTAGCACTTCCCGTATCCGGTGTTTCAAATCACCGCCCCACAACCCGTAGAGATGTCCGTGATGCCGGAGATTCTCTGAGACCGTGAGTTTCAAATCCAAACTTGGATGCTGAAAAACGACCCCAAGGTACTCTCTGACGTGCCCCCATTCGCGAGCCAAGTTGTGTCCGAAGAGCGTGACTTTTCCTCGCTCAACAGGCATTAATGTTGCGAGAATCTTAAAAAGCGTCGTCTTGCCGCTGCCGTTTGGGCCAAGAAAAGAGAAAATCTCTCCCGCATTAATACCAAAACTGACATCTGCCAAGGCGTTTCGGTCACCATAGGCGTGGGAGAGGTTCTTAACTTCAACCGGACGCATCTTTGATTGAAATTCTAAGGATGCTACAATCGTCTTTCATACCGGTACAGACCGCAAAAGCCAATCGACAAGTATTAGAAATGTATTGAACTTTATTGAGAATGCGTAGTGATTGAAGTCTGAACTAATTCCTCTACTTTTTTAGGGATAGCGTAAAGTCCTGCATGACGCTTCCACCGGCATCCACTGTCACCGAAACAGGAGCATCATTGTTTGTACCGCATGCTTCATGCCAATAACCGAGTTTATAGGTTCCGGCTGGCACGTTCTCGAGCTTATATTGCCCGTTCTCATCGCTGACCGCAAAGTATGGGTGAGGAATATAAGCAATCCAAGCTTTCATCCAACCGTGGACGTCACACTTAACAGCCACCGGTCCTTCGGCTTTTTTCACCGCTTTAACCGGCATCCTCCGTCTGCTGCCCGGTTGCGACTTGTTAAAGGCGGGGTTCTTTTTGCTAAAAATATGGACGTTGTGCATGATTTTGTCGGGATTGAGCATGGTCAACCGTTGTCCGACCGGAAGCAGGCGAACATGCGGATTAAAATGACAGCCTTTCTGGTCAATTTGGTATTTGACCTTGGCATCTTTCCCAAAGCCTTCGCCCGACGAAATATCCATCAAATAAACGATAGTGTTTTTCAGAGCACTGCCTTCACCAACCACTACCGATTCATCATATTTGTCGGTTAAGCCACAGACTTCCGCATTCTTGGTAATTTCGAGTTTTTTCGTGGCGGGGGCATCGCCTTCAAACTTCACCATACCGGTGATGGTGCCACCGTTGGCAACGCTCCCCGCTTTATAACTTGCGGGAAACACAAGTGATTCGACGGCTTCGCTTTCACCGGCAGCGAAGGCACCGGTGGCAAGAATGCTCGCGATGATTAGCGTTAGGAATGTAACAATGTGAGTTTTCATGATTCAGCTCCTTTGGAGTTATTTCTTGGGGTGAATTAAATGGTTACTTAAGATATCTCTACAGATTTACGCCTTTACTTTACCGTCAACTCTCTAGCACCTCGCACAGAGTGTCAAACTATCGTTAGACACACCACCTATGTACTATTCGTGTTCGCCCGTCTCCTCACACTACCTCTCAAACCAAAGAGGAACCCGACCGAGATTAGGGCAACAACCGGCGGATACACGAAACGTCTGTTCGACGGAACAGGATCAAGAACGAACGTATACCACGTCGAAATCGCACGCTTCGTTTTCACGTCGCCGTTTGCACCGTCCCAGGCGGAGAATGCGATGGGAATAAAGATCCCAGGCTCAAACTGGAGGTCATTCTTGTCCTCCGTTTTCAGTGCCCGCTTAACCCACAGACGGTATCGTCCATCCTCGAAAACTCCTTCAACTTGTATCTGGCTTTGCGACGCTTGGATAGAGGCGTTATTAATTCCCTTTGCATTCATCTCCGTAATTTTGTCGGCCTCAGCAACCCTCCAGTGCCAAAGGTAGACAGGGCGACGACCATCACCCCAGATGAAGTATGGTTTGGGATCCGTAGGACCTTTGGGTACCTTTACAGGAAATTGGACGGCAATGGCGTCCTCAACGGTTACTCCCGTCTCGTCATCGTCTTGCGGAAGGGTTTTCGTTCGATCGTCCCATTGAAAAAGAAATACGACCTCATTTTCGTTATAAAAAGATTTGGCTGTAACCGAATCTATGGATGGGTTGAATTGCCGCGGTTCAATGACAACCTGACCCACGAGCGGGAAGTAGCTCGACTCTCCGATTTCGTTCCAGGCGGAGTCATTTAACCCCGGTAGATCGCCCAAGCGATATTGGGAGCGCAGTACCTTGTCACCGACAGCGGCTGGAGGACGTCCCTCGCTCCCCAGCGATTTCACGTAGTTCGCCAAGTGCCAACTCTTTTCATATATCGGCTTCATGGCATCGTCAAGTTTTTTCTGGTCGTCAGCGGTGACTTCGTTGCCCTCTTCAATGTCGAGCATGATGTCTTCGTAATGGATGGCTTTTTCCTCCAGCTCTGCATACTCCGTCTCCTCCTCCTCTGTCATTTCGTCTTTCTCTTCAAGCAGTGTTATCCGCTCTGCCTCGGCGTCGGTCAAACCGACGCGGAAAGAAGACACGAATGCCGGCATTGGGGACCCGGCAATTCCACCAATAAATCGTTTGAAGATTTCCTCCGTCGTTGAGCCGCCTCTGAATGTCCAACTGTGCTCCATATTTGCGGGCCAAACGCGGAATCCCCATTCATCGGTGAGATCGGGTGCCGACGTCCCATCCCCTCGCCCGAGCGCGCCGTGGCATTCGACACAGCCGAGTTTCGTGTAAAACTCTTTCCCTTTCGCGACGCTCTCCTCAGAGTACGGAATCTTACCTGATAGGTCAATCACACGCGGCGACGCTTCATCGAAGCCTTCAAAGAACGTCTTGATATGAGCAACAAGACTCCAACGTTCATCCTCGCTGAGAAGCCCCTCCCACGCCGGCATTGACGATCCCGGCATTCCGTTTGCGATCACCTCGAATAGATCCTGGTCGGTGGGTAAGTTACCGCTTTCCGTGGAGCGAATCTTGTAGATTCCTCTTGTAAAATCCCTCGGTCTTGGCAGCAGGTTTTCGGCGCCAGAACCATCGCCGGCTCCCTCAACACCGTGGCAATGGGCGCACTTGTCTATGTATAATGCCTTTCCCGCCTCAGTAGCAGGCGGAGCAGACTTGCCCTGCGCAATAACCGGGGTTGTTATGATTGCAGAAAATAGAAGTAAACCTGCGATACATATAATGAGTGAATTCTCAGCAAGTAATCGGTTCATTGGCAGATTATTCTCGGTGCGGGACCATCTTTTCACAACGTAGATAGCTTCTTTGACTGATAACGCACGACAATCTTGGACGTGGATCCATTCAAATTTCGGTTTCGCTGAATCTGGGATCGCCGATTGAACAATTTTGCCGTTTAACCCGAGTTAGACTTTTTGCAGGCGCTTAGTGGGCAGCTTCGCCAAACGTTCTCGGCTTGTAACCGGTGTACTCGGACAAGAATATGATGACATCCCAAATCTCCTCTTCAGTCAAATGGTCTTCCCAGACCGGCATGGCTGAATCCCAAGGCTTGGCTGCCGGCGGCATGCCTGGGCCGCCTTTACTGATACGCCAGAAAAAGAACGCTTCTTGGTAGTTCGGGATGATCCCGGGATCCTGAAAGTTCGCAGGAAGCGGGTTCAATCCGTGCGCAAAATGCCCCTCACCGTCAAGATCGTCACCGTGACAGTAGAAACAGTTCTGATAGTAAACCCGACGTCCATTTTCCGCATGTGCTTTAAACGCTTCGACGTCGTCTTTTTCGAGGTACCGGAAAGGGTTTTCCACCTCCTGCGTTAGACCGATAACTTTGTCACGATAGGTTAACTCATCGGGCGGCGCCGGGTGGGCGGTGCGCAGATCCGCCGGTGGATCCGCTTTTGTGGAGACCTTAGAAAAAGTAAACCCTAGCAACACAATTGGAATGAGTATGCCCAACACTATCCGTCGAATCTTTTTTTCATCATCGACAAGCGTCTCTTTGATGGGCCGCAGGAACTCGCGAAATCTGTCATCTTCAACCGAAACGTGGACGAGGATTGCTATCAGAATCAGCCCGATATACATAGCAATGACGCTCGCGGGCAGCGGTACGGACCACACTCCACCGATGAAGAATCGCAGAAAGAGCCAGATTACGACAAATAGAATCAGGCATCTAGTAAAAAGCGACATTCGTTTAATCATCAATGAAATCTCCAAATTGACTAACCATCAACTCATGTCGAAAGATTGGAGCAATCGACGTACGACACCATGCTACCCCGGAAAACCCCTAATTAAGCGAATACCTTTATGTTTAGGCTATTGAGGAGGATAGGCCAATGTTACCGTCGACAGTAACCGAAGGCAATTGGATACTTGCGCGATGTCGGTTCACTTCGACGAGGTTGCGTTACTCAGCTACCTCCTCCGCAGCTGCATCAGGAACCGCAGCTTCAACAACTGTTTCCGCAGTTGCACCAGTCAACGACTCCAAAAATGCGAGCAGATCGCTCATGTCAGCGACGGACAACAGGAGTGGGAAATTATCCGGCATTGGGGAAGTAACATCAAGCCGCTTACCGAAGGCACGACTATAAGTAGGGCCTTCATCAATATCGAAGGTATCGATTACATACTCCTCTCCATCGACAATCAGCGTGACTTCGTCCTCATTCTCGGAAACCAACTCACCCACGATTTCATTCTCGTCAAAGTCGATTATGGTCGCCTGTACTTTCACATTCGATTTGGATACCGTTTGCGTTTCTCCGCCAACTTGGAGGGTAACGTTTTCGTCACCCTCTTCGACGAGGTCACCGCTTATCTTTGTCCCTGTGTCGGCGGAAGTGACCTCAATCCAAAAATACCCTTGCTGTTTAAGGTTCTTTAATTCCTCAATCGGCTCGGGATCAAGTTCGCTCAAAGGGATTTCTATTTCGGATTCCACTCCGGCGCCGTCTTTCACGCGCACAGTGATTATCTCGTTTTCTTGGGAAAGAAGCGTCCCTTGAATAGAGGCGCCGCCTGTTTTCACCGTGACAGACCCGTAGCCGGTCACGATTAGTGCGTTCGGTTTAACGATTGACTCCTCAATATACCGCATGCTGTTTAATGAAGCGATATCTGTCAAGTCGGGAGCGGCGACAACCTCCACACCTTCGTCCAGTGTTTGGCCCGCGGGCTTCTCTATACCGGCAACTTCGTGACATGCAATGCACTTCGCGCCATCGACAAAAACTTTCTTGCCGCGCTCTATGTCGCCCATAAGGAGGGGTGGCAACTCCTCGACTATGGCTCCCGGGCTTCCGATATCTACGGGTGGCTCGAAGGGTGTGAGGTCCACTTCTCCGCCCTGAACTTGGAGGAAAGCGATAACAGTTTCGATCTCCAACTCTGATAAACTAATCGGCGGCTTCCACACCGGCGGCATAATATTGCCGTATCCGGGAACAAGGAACTTGTGAGGTTCGTAGGTTGACTCAATTAGATAGTCTTTTGCCGAAACGCCGGGTTGGCGCGTCGCAGCTCGGGCGCCCACATCCGACAAATCCGGACAGCGACCTTTAGGAGCTGACGGGTCGAGTGTGTGACAGGTATTGCATTTTCCTTTTCCGTTAAAGATGGCTTCTCCCACCTCAACATATGCCTCTGACGTTCGCGGAATATCTAGATCTATCTTCGCGGTCGAGGTTTCCGGAACGATACTGGCGGCAAACGCATAGAACCAGATTACCAGCAATGAAAACGCGAGCAACTTCATCACCCTCTGCCAGAGTACTATATTCGCTATCGCGGAGATGAAAAACCAGGTTGACCACGGCAAGAGGTTTTCCGACGCGATTGGGAAAGCAGGGGCTTTCGCCACGTAGGCAATAAAACTCACGATCATAACAACCAAACTTACAATTTTTTTGATCGTGTTTGACATTAGTGTGTTCCTATTTCTTGGCTCTCATTGGAATAGATGGGGTGCGTTGAAGCGCCTCTCGATTAAACATAAGACTTCGCCTTAATCATCGCTTGTAGCGACTTCTGCTTCAACTGACGCGTGCTCCGCTTTTTTCTTGTCGCCCCACAATCCAATCCAGAAAATGAAGCCTACCAGAGCGAAGAAAATCACCATGATAACGGCAATGACATTAACTGCGTCCCCAAGAAGAGGCGTGAACGCATCCGGCGAGGTGTCTGGCATCACACCAAATATGTGCCAGTTTTCGCGGAGACCGGAACGCGCGTACCCCATCAATCCCATCAGGGAGGTAAAGGTAATGGCGAGAAGAATCAGCACGTACTGTGATCGGTCGGTCATCTGTCCCCAGTTGATATCACTTGAACGCATGGCTTTTCGATACATGATTAAGTCAATGACCGTTACGACAATCATGACCGCCAATGCAATCAACACTTGAACCGGGGTTAGCACATTGACCCGAAAGTCACTCTCAACTTTGAACCCGACGAGGCCTATAGTGATAATAGCGGCAGTGGCAAGTCCAAAACCGACTGCGATGCTCATGTTGCCAAATCTACTCCAACCCGCTGTCGGGGCTTTGCCCGATCTGCGATAAAACAGAAAACTAAGGAAGGTGGCTAATATGATGATATTTACAGCCGTATTTTTGGCCGTCATTAAGCCGAAATATCCGATCAAGGGATGATTCGGGCCGCCCATCGCAGCTTTCTCCCCGGACGTAGCTATCAAGGTACGCGGCGTCATCCAAATCGCAACACAGATAACGATAATAGCAATCATATAGGGCCTATAGCGAGCATATATCTCTCCACCTTTGATGCGTGTCATCCCGGACCAGAGGTAGTAATTCGCACCGATGAACAACACTCCAATCATCACTGCTTGAATGATGAATAACCACGAGAAAAGGCTACCCATCATGTTAATGCCCATCGTATTGTTGAACATGTAAATCTCGCGTCCCAGCCAGTATCCAGCAAACGGCAACGGAATCAAACCGCACAATGCGATAAAGTTGCCTGTATATCCCATCCAATCGTAATGCGCCTTATCCTCTTTCGTCTTGGCAACCAGAAAACGGAAGGCGGCATAGGCACCGACGATTGCACCTCCGAAAGCCACATTCCCGATTAGACGGTGTATATTAACCGGCATCCAAGTATAGTTATTGACCGCTTGCCATAGCGTGCCGATGAATGCGCCCGTGTCTTCGTCATGAAGCGGAATCGGCTTGTGGTCCGGTCCCATAATGGCTGGGCTTGTTTGGTATGTCAGCCAGGCATTGGAGACAAACATGATTGCCGTGCCGAACACATTTAGAAGCACACCGAGGAATAGGTGCCACATCTTGGACACCTTGCCCTGCATGCGATCCCATCCGTACGAGTAAAGATAAAGCGTAAAGGTCTCTCCGAAAAACAGGATGACATAGAAGATCATTGATGGCCCGAAGATGCCTGTCAGCCTGTTCATGAATTTGGGATAGCACCAGATGAGAACAAAGACTAACACCCCGCCCAACAAAGCCGTTGTCGAAAATGCTCCCATGCAAAGTTTGATGAACTCCTGCGCCATCTTGTCATATCGCTTGTCCTTGGTCTTCATACCGACTAACTCAATGACTACGGCGAACATCGGCACACCGAGGATGAAGGAACCGAACAACAGATGCAATTGGGCGGCGATCCATGCGGCGCTGCGACTCCCAATCTTCGGGAAATGGCGGTATTCTACATCGGTCGCGTCCTGCTGAGCAAAAGCAGGTACTATTGCCAAAAGTAGATAGACGACAAGCACCCCGAGATAAAAATACAACCTGTTTTTGGAGTCTGTAGACATGAAACGCATAATAGTCATATCTGGCAATCTAAACGGTTAGTGGACGAGAATGCGGCGTTCTCCGTTATGCGAGTGTCTCAGTGAACTACTTCGCGCTCTTCTTCTTGAAATCGGCGCTTGTAAAATCGAATTCAAGATCTCCGCTAGCGGCAACTTCGACAGTTTTGGCTTTGGTAGATCCAAGCTCCTCATGCCATGCTTGGATTCGATATTTGCCGGCGGGAACATCTTTGATTGCATACGCGCCGTTGTCGTTTGACGCTTCATAACTGTCGGAGCTAACCCATTTGCCCTTACTATCTCTGTAACCTGTCACAGTGTAGTAGTCATTATCTACGACAAAAATGTATCCCGTCATCCAATTGTGGATGTCGCATGTGAACTTAATGGCTTCGCGCTTTTCCAACTTCAAAGGCAGTGCTTTCCCGGGACCGGGAATCTGCCAATTCGGCGCTTGGTTTTTCTGGGCGTGAGAATGAACGTTGTGCGCTACCGGATCACTCGATTGGACATCCACCGTAGTACCGGCGGTGACCACCAGAACATGCGGCACGTAGAGACAGTTTACTTGGTCCATTACCGGATTCTTGGCGGGCGTCGTCGGCTTCGCCCCACGAGCACGCAGGTATACGACTACGTTCTTAATTCCTTTTCCCTTGGAAACGACAAGAGCTTCAGATTTGGCACTTTTCAGAGAGTCAATGCAGTGTTGGTCTTTGGATACCGATAACGTTGGTCGTGCCGGGGCGTCTCCATCGTACATGACAGTACCGGTGATATTACCGGCATATACCAGACCTGCCACGAAGATGAAGATACTTAGTGTTGTCAAGGCCATTGCGGTTTTCATCTGTTTATTGTCCTTTCTTTGTTCGATATACGAGAGTGAAATTTTTTTCAGGTTTTCACAAATCACGAGTATGATAGCACGGCGCAAATTTGGGAATCAAGAATTAAAGAACTCACCTCACGGATATCCGTGACTGGATGGGCACGCGCCGGCGCTGACTCACGTGCTAGTGAATCTTTGCCATCGCATTACCATCGAAACGCATATAATATAATGATTCGATTTTGTATAGAGATTTACTCGAATGCCTCAAGTTGGCCGTTCCTGACAATAAGCACAGTCGGTGAATAAAAGGCAGGACAAGTCCGATACAGATTTCTCCGGTCAACCCCTCAACCTGAAGCGCCCTTCCGCCAATTTGCGTCATCTGGCTGATAGATAAAAGTTCGACAGTTTCGTCCCTTGCGGAAAGCGCTGCGCTGCAATCAGACCAACAACCGCCAACACAATAGTCAACTTCACGATTTCTCTGATGTCCATGGTAAGTTTGTCTGTCTTCGGTCAGAGTAGCCCAAGTAAAAAATATCGCATAAGAACTTTATCTGCTTGATAGCAGAATCAGGTGCCCTCCATACTGTGGCTTCTGGTAGAACCCAATTTTGCTAAGCACTTTGGCGCAATTCTTCCCTGAAATCCTAAGTAATTTGCTCATACAGCTACTAGCAATGTCTCAAAGTTTTCCTCGGGCACTGGCAGTCCATCTTCTTCTAAAGATACAATATATCCTTCAATTGCCTCTCGGATATTCGTGATAGCTTCTTGCTTCGTTTTGCCTTGACTGATGCAACCGAGCAGGCTAGGACATGCAGCAACCCAGTAACCATCTTCTCCCGGATAAACAACCACTTGTCTCACTACGCCACCTCCATTAGGTCAAATGAGGGAATTGCGGGTGACTGATAAATCGAACGATTAGGTGGTTGATCGCCAATTGGAATTTTGTCTACCGTTGTTCAGCGCACCTCGAAGACATATCGAATAAACTTTAGGTCAAGATTACACGCCGATTGTTCTTGAGAATCAGTATGTTTGAATCGCTAGCCAAGTTTCCACTCGCAATCACCGGCAACCTGCCCAATACTGATTCCAATCCTTGAGATTCTTCAATGCGCAACATTTCTTCAATCGCGTGTCAACGTGGGACGGAAGTTTTCTTTGATGAAGGTGAGAAGTTCCTGCTGCTCTTCATGCGTCAGATAATAAAAAAATGCCGGCATGTCGTCCTTGCCGGCATCAATACTATGGATAAGTTGTTCGTCGCTGCGGCTATCCCAGAATTCAGCTTTCGTCAGATTGGCAGGTTCCAGTTTTTTGAATCTTCCAATTCGCCCGTTGCCTTCGCCGTTTGCTCCATGACATCCTGCGCAATATCTTGCGTAATTGAACTCGACTTTCGATCCGTATCGGGTACTTGGATCGACGACACGACAGATCCAAATCAGCCAACTCATGCTTGCTGCAAACATCCCTACGATGATTAGTAGGTGTCGCATGATTGCTCCAGGTTCACTTGGCTAACGAGATAAGGTAATCCCTGACAAGCCGAATCTGTTTTTCCGCGTCATCGTCCGCGAAACCCTCTACGGGCTGGTATTCGCCGCCAATATTTGGCCAAGCTTGGGGCATCGCGGTACCGGGTTGGAAAGATTGCGGTTCTTTGAGCCATTGAATAATCCAGTCCGCCTTTAACCGGGATTTGGCTAAAGCAAGATCGGGACGCCCCGTCTTATTGCTTCCGGTTGGAATCACCTCGCCTTGCTCCGGATGACACGATATGCATTCAAGAGCATCAAAAATCTGTTTACCCAATCTCAAATCAGCCCTTGTAACCGGTTCCAACGCGATTGTTTTATACGGGAAAGGCTCATCGGATAGTGATGAAAAGTATTCCACTAGCGTCGTTGCGTCGTTGTCTGACAGACCAAAGGTGGGCATTCGAACGTCCAGTCCGTACCGAATCGGACTAGGATTCTTTAAGAATTCAAATAGCCAGTCGGGGTAGACCTTCGCACCTTGAGCTTGCAGCGTCGGTGGAGCAAACTGTTTTGCTTGGATTTGGTCGAGTCCTTCATGCGCTGCGACGATGTCCACATACGTTCCACCTCTGCCTTCGATTTCATGACAGCCTGCGCAGTTGTATTTCTTCGCCAATCGACGGCCCGCATCAATCTGTCGTGTCCGCTCAGTGAGTTGGTGAGTATAACTGACGGGATATTGTATGGGCTGGAAACTCTTGAGCAAAACCGCCAATGCTCGCGCATCCTCTTCGTCAACCGGAAATACCGGCATTCGCGAAACTATTCGGCGTGTTTGGTAGCGTCTCGGATTCGTTATTTTGCCAATTGTCCAACCGTGCCAACTATGCTCGATGCCGACAGTGTCTCCAAAATCGAACTCCTCAGTAGTTTTGGCTCCAAACTCGCCCAAATCGGCTCCCACCTTGGATTCGTTCTCAAAGCCGGGTATGTTATGGCAACCATAGCAACCATAACTACGGACAAGATTCTCACCTTCCGCGGGATCGCTCACCGCATGCTGATATTCGCTTTCCGTCATAGCGACGGGGGTTGACCGTTTCAGCGACATTAGGTATGCCACCGTGTTGTCCACTTCGGATTCTGTCAAGCGTAGACTAGGCATGACCGTCTCCGGGTCGTAAGATTTCGGATCACTTATCCAAGTTCTAAGATAATTGGGTGTGACCTTGCTTCCGACGTTGTCCAGCTCCGGCGCGAAATCGCTCCCCAGATCACCTACTGAGTGACACGACAGACACCCGACCGATTTAACGACCTCCTCTCCGGCGGCGATAGCCCGCGCGGAAGTCGAGTATGTGGCATCAACCCCTTCAATCATGGAATCGCGCATTTGAGCAAGGTATTGGGCAATCGATTTTACCTCGTCAACTACCTTTTCCACTGCATCATCCCCGTATACAAATTCCGTCCCATCGTCCCCTCGAACAACAATTCCATCCGCAGTTTTCGTGACCACACCTGTACGCTTGTTTCCATTCTTGAAATAGACGAGCTGAGTCATCTTTGGATTTGGGAAGAAATTCGGCATCTTGGTGTTAGTCAGATGCGCGCCAGGATTCTTGACCCAACTCTCAAGCCATTCAGTTCCATTCACTTTACTTCCAACCTTGGCTAACGACGGTCCAACTTTATCTATGTTGTCCAGCGCAGAGTAGCCTTCAACCGCATGACAACCATGGCATCCAAGATCTTCAAATAGTGTCATGCCCTTGGTAAGATGCGGCGCGTAATCCCGTGTTTCGCCTGTCTGCGGTGAAACAGCATCCAACATCATGACTCCATCATGGCATCGGCGACAATTTGATTCCATATAGCCGCGTAGTTCGGGTGACGACCTGCCGGTGTGTTCATCCAATCCCAGCACAGGAGTTAACCAATATTCATGATGTGTTAGCGCGTGTGCAGCTTTTGAAGTTAGTGCTTGTCCTTGGCCGCCGTGGCATGGCGTGCAACCAAATCTTTCCGCGGGGTGTTTTGCCAAGAGCACGTCACGATGAGGATGCGTCCGAAGCGACGGATTGTAGCCGGTCTCGTAGGCGATCTCTACAACGTCGGCATAGACATCGGGATCCGTGAAGGTCAGGAGTCCGTCTTTGCTCAACTCGTAACTATCTTCTTCGGCGTCCTCTTCGTCAATCAAGACTGTTTCGCTACCAACTTTGACCAGCGGGTGTGCCAATTGAATAGCGAGCTTGCTTTCACCGTCTCCTTCTATCTCTTCAAAGGTCTCCTTAGCGTAGCTATCATAGCCACTCTTATCTACCGCAAAATGACAAGTGGCGCATCGATCCGCCGTGTGATCGAAATCTTCCATGTAGAATTGGACTATTGTGCGTGTTTTGGTAAATGGGCTTTCTAACAGACTTCCCATAAACGTTTTAACGTGCTTCAGCGAGTTAATGTTTTCCTCGATTCGTACGACTGCTTCATGTTTCGCCTTGTCCGCTGCAAGCGATTCGACCTGTTCACTAACCGCGCTAACCTTGTCAGAGATTGTGGAATTACCGGGACTATATTTAGCGGCAAGTAGGTAGGAGCTCAACGCATCTTCAAGGTGATTGCTGGTCTCGTAGAATTGGGCGAGGGCTTGATGAGATTCCGACGACTTCCGTTCGGCATTTATTACAGCCTGAGTTAATGGACCCTCAATCGCCGATTCAAGTTCATCGAGTTTTTTCTTCCATTTTTCAACGGAATGGTCGTCCGCGTCAGGGGCATGGTGTGCTTTGGCTTCATGCAGTGCATGTTGATACTTGTAGTTAATTGCATCGGACTCGCTTTGAATAAATTTGCGCTCCTGCAGCGCTTCTTCACGTTTTACCTCTGCGTCTGCCACTGCATTTTTCAGTGCGTTTAGTTTTTTCCCGTCTAGCGCTTCCGGTTCGCGAATATCGGGTAGATTTTTCTTGGCTCGCTCTAACTCGATTTTTGTCTTGTCATATTCGTACTGATAAAATTCCTGCTGAATGCCCTTCCACGGTCGCCTCGTAATTGCTTCGCTCCAGAATCCCCAAATCGTAACGAGGCCCAGTAAAGCGGATAGGATAAAGAATAAGACTGCATAGGATTTTTCTTCTACAGGGATATCTTTTTTGTTCCTCACAATCCCAATTGACTCCTTAAACTTATGTCAATCAACAAACAATCAGCTGCAATAAATTTGGTTGGACATGAATTAACGGTGTTTTATACGTTTCGAAACACACTAGATATTAAACCACGGGGAAACCCAAATATATTTGATATTCCACACCCACCGAAGAATCATTTTGATTGGAAGGGAAAGCATGGTCAGAAACAGGAACGACACAACAATGTAACGTACCAATCCCAATTCTTGAAGAAACTCACTGGTTCGTATCTTCCATAGATAGAAGATAGGACCTAAGGCAAAATAACCTGCAACAACGACAAAACCGAATACATTCGCTGTAAGTACGTCGCGGATGCCAAACTTATACGACAGGTTGACATTTGTCAGCGGCACGACTTTGTGGGGATCCCAATATTTCCAAGGGGCGAAGAAATTCCAACCGGGACCTCGTAGAAATGTACCGACCACCATCAGAGTGATCCACAGGATGATAAAACCGAAACAGAATGTCGTGATTGCAAACGGGCGCTCCTTGAGCGTGTAATATCCTTTTCCTTTTGGATTGATGTCAATATAAGGGATAGCAATCAAGCCAACGATGATTAACCCCGGCAACACAACGCCGGCAATCCACGGATCGAAATACACTAGCATCTCTTGTAAGGCGAGAAAGTACCACGGGGCTTTGGAGGGATTGGGGGTTTTTGTGGGGTCGCTCGGTTCTTCTAGCGGGGCATCAATAGTAATTGACCAAACGGCGAGGACAAGAAGTATAATGATCGCACATATGAATTCATTGCGGCAAAGGTAGGGCCAAACGTAAACTTTGTCTTTGAGTGCTGCTTCAGCCGGCGTTCCAGCCCGATCGTTCTTGCGTCCTTGGCTAAACGAAAGCCAAGTAAAGTATGGCAACAAAAAAACAATAGCAAGGATTGGCACATTATCCGGTTTCGTAATAAGTGCGAGGAGATGTTCCATAAATTACAGATTTCCTCAAAGATTTGATACAACGATAAGAGTGAGCTACCAAATCACGCCAAAAGAACTCTTAGTGAGAATTAAGCTAATGGAGTGCCATATTTTTGCACCGTAAACTTAATGCATGTAATGCATGTGAATTTCAGGCGCTTGTTATTGAGTGAACTTTATCCCAAATGCCTATCCTATCTGGATAAGTCAACCTATAACGGACCTGAGATCCCTCCATCCTTACGAACCCGCCAAAAATGCAATGCCATGAGCACACTTGCAAGTAACGGCACGGCGACGCAATGCAAAATATAAAACCGCAGCAGTGTCGAAGGCCCTACAATTGTCCCGCCGAGGAGAGCAAACCGCACATCGTTTTCTTGGGTAATGTCCTGAGGATGAAATGGCCCCTCATGTCCCAAGACAGGTGTTGCTCGCGCCATATTCGTACCGACTGTGACAGCCCAAAATGCGAGTTGATCCCATGGAAGCAGATATCCCGTAAAACTTAGGAAAAGTGTGACAACCAACAGTATAACGCCAACACCCCAATTGAACTCGCGCGGTTTTTTGTAGGATCCTGTTAGGAAAACGCGGAACATGTGGAGCATCACAGCGATAACCATGCCGTGCGCCGCCCAACGGTGCATATTTCGCAACAACATTCCAAACGGGATATCAAACTCCAAGTACTGTACATCTCGAAACGCATATTCTGCAGTCGGGCGATAGTAAAACATGAGCAAGACACCTGTAACCGCCGTGACAAGGAACATCAAGAAAGTGATTCCGCCCATGCACCAAGTAAAACGGAAATTGATTCCGTGGCGCGGAACGCGCGGCGGATGCAGATGCAGCCATACGTTTTGGAGAATTTGTAGCGTATACCGCCGTCCGGTGTCCTCGTAACCGTGGCGGAACATCGATCGCCAAATTTGAGAATTAACAATCTTTTCCTTGAGTCCGTTACGTTTCTCATTCATAAGAAATTTGCAGTCAACCGCAAGAGTACGCAAAAACTTCGCCGCAGTTACTCAATTTGGCGACTTAGTATGGCTCCTTTCTCAAAGAGGGATATTATCGCTCCTAGCGCCGCAAACTCGGTTAAACTTTCAAAAACGAACCGGGTTTTCCCCAGTCGCCTCTCTCGCCGAGGAATTTCACTGATTTATCAATTTCAAGTTGTCCGTCTTCGGCTAAAGCGATTTTTACGCGCTCAAGGGGTCGAGGCGCCGGCCCTTCATAATTGAGGCCATCCCGATCAAAACCGCTTCCGTGACAGGGACACTTAAACTTATTCTCGGAGCCGAACCAACGCGGCGTACATCCGAGGTGAGTACAAATGGTCAACAGCGCGTAGAATTCGCCATCCTCTCGTCGAACAATCCAAACACCGAAAGGATTCTTTTTATACTTCTCACTTACGGTTCCGGGTGGATATTCATCGGGAAAACCTGCTTTGAAGGTTGAGGAGGGTTCAAACAGAACACGAGGGTATAGAAATCGGATTAATCCGGGACCAAAAGCAAGTCCGAGCGCAGCCACGAAGTTCCCCCAACCGAGGAATTTAAAAAATTGTCGTCGAGATGCCACGATATGTAACCTCAAGGGTTCGGTATTTGGTTTCTGGATTCAGGAATTATTCTCAAGAAAAACTTGCACCACAAAATTGCTTGGAAAATTTGGCATATTATAGCACTCGTCCAGAGGGAGTACAAGAATTAAAAAAGTCGTGTCACGGATATCCGTGACCATGTCTCGTTGAGTTTGAGCAATTCAGATGTGTTCCCTAAAGGAGATGTATAAATGGGTGTTTCGGCGATACGAAAAATGTATACGTTTTGGAGAGGAAGAAATCGGCCATGATAAACCCGCCCACGGTATGAAGTCAGTATCCGTGGTGCTGACCATCCGTACTGACGCGCCGATTAGAGACACATATAGGGTTGGCCCGGCGTAAATTATCTGATTTGAATTCATACCTAAAGAAGCCAGGCGGGTTTCGCATAATCCCAAAGCATTCCAGGATCAGCAGTGGAAAAATTCAAGCAGGTGATTCTCGTCAACCGTCCATCGCCGGAATCTATTTAATACTTTCCCAAGTCTCAAGGAACCGAGCTTCCATTCAGGACCAGATCTTGAGTACGACCTCCTTTTCCTTTGGCAATTAAGACGGAATCCAGGCAAAGTGCTCTGATGCAACAGCGAATGCCGTGACTTGGCCTGAAATCCATGCTATACTTAGCATCATGTTAGCCTTTTCGCTCGTCTGTAAAGCAATCTCCGGTGACCGCAGGGCGCTCAGAGGTGGAATGCGCTTACTCGCGGAGGTCGCCCACAGATACGGTATACCGATTACTTGGGCGATAGACGGAAGTTCGGCGCGAATTTTCGCCGTCGACCTCACTGAATGGCATGAGACTTACGGAGATGAACCGCTGCTGATGTTGGACATTGGACCAATATCGAAAACGGATGTCGGTCTCGACGATTCTGTCAAGTCGGCAGAGCACATCGTGACGATGCGCGAGAAAATACCAAAGTATGTATCGTCCGAGTGGAGCAAAATTCACCGAGTGATGGAGTGGACGTCCCCGCTAATTGCAGGCGCGGACAAGAAAACCCATGTACTTCTCTATGCCCTGGAACAAGTCGGTTTTAAGGGTTTATGGGGCTACCTTTGGGATGAAACAGATTCGGAATTTGGAGATGATCGCGGATGTCCATTTGGCTTTTTTTACCCATCAAAAGATCGTCATAACCTCGCTGGTACCCCATCAAGCCGAATTGTCGGGATTCCACGTACGTCTTCCAATCTCACGGAATATCGGGAACCAGAGGAAGAAGGTTCCCAAAACGGTCATGAGGTGACGCTTCAAAGATGGATTTCAAGTGGACAAGCCGGGAAAACATTCGATTGCTACGCCGCAAGCGCAGAATGGAACCGTTGGCTAGGTTACGTGCAGTATATCAGCGTTGCGGATTTGATGGAATTGGAGTCGGAAGGAACGGAACAACTTGACGCGTTTCTAGGCAAGGTTTGTGCGCATGAAGCGACCCAGGTGATGCTGCTCTCTGACGCGGCGAACGATTATCAACTCGCTTTTAAGCAGACGCCGCCAACTTTCTTACTCATGGGCAACGGGCCCCATGCTGATGAAGTCTCATTGAAAACTCCTTCTCATTCAACCTTCTTTTATTACGATGAAGAGTGCCAATTTATCTTTGAAAGGGACAAAATGGAGCCGGTTGATATGAAAAACTACGTGTCTCCTCCAACCGACTCCCGCCACGGCATAGAATTTACTTTACCCCAAATTGAACATTTCTACCCCACCCGCACTAGAGACAAGTTACAGATGCGCTTTTCGCTCGAGTCCACAAAGGCAATGCCTTACGGTTTGGCAATCTGGGGAAACCATGAAGGGTTAACCCTCGTAAATTCAAATGCCAAAGAAGTGAACTGGTTGAGCGACCAACTCCTGTTCATCCGAGTCGAATTACAACCTGGAACTAACGAGATAGAGGTTGTATTGACGATTTAAATGGCTATCGGATAATTTCCTCGTGCTAACTTGGCATGTTTCATTTTCGTTTGCCTCCAGCAGGAACTTATGCTAGAATTTATGGGGTTATCGTAGGCCCAAGTAGAGGAAAATTGCAACCTCTCATGTCAATCGCGTCCTCTACAAACAGTACGGAGGAACTGAGATTTCCCGACATATTTCGTAAAGTTTCGCACAACAGCGGGGCTTATGCGGAAGAGAGTTCGTTAGACTTCGGAGAAGACAGAATTTTACGCTAATCGCTCAAATCTCGCTTTACCTGAACAGCACGTAACGTATTGGAATTATACTTAATCGGCTATGCGATACGCTAATCTCGCGATGTTGATTCCGGCATCTCTTGCCCAGACAGAGATAGGCGGTTCGAGATTAAGTTAGAGATAGATTTTTCGCGAGATTGCCTATTATCGCAACCCTGTGATAGTAGGCTTTTTTTATATTGATAAACAGTGGAGGAAACAATGGAGAAGGTCATTGGACTCAAGTGTCGAGAATGTGAACGCCAGTACCCGAAAGAACCTTTGCACGTGTGCGAGTTCTGTTTCGGGCCGCTTGAGGTGGATTACGATTATGAGGGCATCCGGAAATCAATTTCTCGCAAATCAATTGAGGATGGCCCTGACAGCTTGTGGCGATACGCGGACTTGCTGCCAATAGATGGCGAACCTACAGACGGTTTGAATTCCGGGTTTACACCACTTATTCGCGCAAGGAATCTGGAGAACGCCCTCGGAGTTAATGAACTCTATATCAAGGACGATTCCGTCTGCCACCCGACATTGTCCTTTAAAGACCGAGTTGTGGCGGTCGCGTTAAGCAAGTCAAAGGAGTTTGGATTCGACACGGTGTCGTGTGCATCGACGGGGAACTTGGCAAATTCGGTTGCAGCGCACGCAGCAATTGCTAATCTTAATTGCTTCATTTTTATTCCGGCAGATCTCGAACTCGGCAAAGTGATTGCGTCGCTTGTCTATGCGCCAACTGTCGTGGGCATCTCCGGCAATTACGACGATGTCAACCGTTTATGCAGTGAAATCGCCGGCGTGTATCCGTGGGCATTCGCAAATATTAATCTTCGTCCGTTTTACGCGGAAGGTTCGAAAACACTTTGCTTTGAGCTAATTGAGCAACTCGGTTGGGAGGCACCAGATCACCTCATCCTACCTGCAGCAGGGGGTTCACTCATTACTAAAGCAAAGAAGTCATTTAAAGAATTTCATCTTATGGGGCTCATTGACGAACCGAAGACCAAGATTCATGTGGCTCAGGCGGAAGGGTGCGGGCCAATTGTCGCCACGCTTAAGGAAGATGGCGACTTTGTGAAACCGGTCAAGCCTGATACAATTGCTAAGTCGCTAGCAATCGGAAATCCCGCCGATGGCATCTACGCCGTTTCCACGGTGCGTGACTCAGGCGGAGAGGGCGAATTTGCCACGGATGAAGAGATTGTTGAAGCGATGAAACTTCTCGCCGCTACCGAAGGAATCTTCACCGAAACCGCCGGTGGTGTGACTCTCGCCGTGACGAAGAAACTCATTGAGAGCGGCCATATCGGACGGGAAGACCGAACCGTCGTTGGAATCACGGGAAACGGATTAAAAACAATTGAAGCCCTCGATTCAAAAGTTGAAGAACCACACATCATTCAACCGCAATTGAACGCATTCAAGAAGTTAATGACGACATTTGGATAACGCTCAATGTTCGAATTGTACCCACCAAGTTCACCCCTCGCTATCCCACCATCGAGTCTCTAGCCATGGAATCACTTCAGGGTATTCTAGAACGAATCGTCTTCGAAAATGCCGAAACAGGTTACACGATAGGAAGGCTCTCCTCACGTGAATACCCCAATGAACTGATTACAGTTGTAGGCAACCTCGCGTCCGCCAACGCCGGCGAGAGTGTGCTCCTCAAAGGGATTTGGACCAACAATCCAAAATACGGCAGACAGTTTCAGATTGAAGGATATGAAACGGTTCTGCCTGCGACGGTTGTGGGTATGAGGAAATATCTGGGCTCTGGCCTTATTAAAGGAATTGGCCCCGTCATGGCGGGACGAATCGTCAATCGGTTCAGAATGGACACCATGGAGGTGATCGAGAGCGCCCCCAAACAGTTGATGCAGGTAACCGGGATCGGAAAAAAGCGGGTTGATATGATCATTGAAGCGTGGGAGGCCCAGCGAGAAGTGAAGAACGTCATGCTGTTCTTGCAGTCTCATAACGTGAGCACTACCCATGCGGCCAAAATCTATAAGACTTACGAGAGCGAATCTGTGCCGATTGTCCGCGAAAATCCGTATCGCCTCGCCGATGAGATCTATGGAATAGGGTTCAAAACCGCCGATACGATTGCTGAGAAACTGGGAATGGACAACGAATCGCCACATCGCGTCAAAGCCGGTCTAAAATACGTACTGAGTCAGAAGGCGGACGAGGGACACGTCTTCCTGTATCGACATGAGTTGATTACTGCATGTGAAGAGATATTGAACCTGTCACCTGAAGCGATTGAAGCCGGAATAGCGGAGTTGAGCGTCAATGAGGAACTCATCCCTGAGAATTTGGGTATTCCCGCTCCTACCGAGACCGAGGAAGCCGTGTATCTTGCACCCTTTTATTATTCAGAGATTGGCGTCGCGAATAATCTTTCACGGCTCTTGAAATGCCCTACTGCCCCGCCTAAACCGGGATTTGTGGATTATTCGATTACGCAACTCGAAGCCAAGATGGGAATGGCGTTTGCGGCGAACCAGCGAAAAGCAATCACGAAAGCATTGACCTCGCGCGCGATGATCTTGACGGGTGGGCCGGGTACGGGAAAAACGACTACTACAATCGGAATTATTCATCTGTTCGAGCAACTCGGAAGACGTATTACATTAGCCGCCCCAACGGGGCGCGCTGCGAAGCGCCTCAGCGAAACAACAAATCGCGAAGCAAAAACTATTCACCGCCTTCTGGAGTTCTCGCCACAGGAGAACGGTTTCAAACGGAAAGCGGAAAATCAACTGGAAACAGACGTAGTAATCATTGACGAGATTTCAATGGTCGATCTCGTGTTGATGAACAACTTGCTGAAGGCGGTCGCATCGGAAGCCACCCTCATTCTTATCGGCGACGTGGATCAATTGCCGTCGGTCGGGGCGGGGAACGTACTTAAAGACCTAATTGCGTCCGAGATGATTACGGTTGTGAAACTGACGGAGATTTTTAGACAGGCTCAAGAGAGTTTGATTGTGACCAATGCCCATCGTGTTAATCGCGGCATATTCCCGGAGGTGACGGGACCATCAGACCGTAATTTTTTCTTCATTGAGGAAACCGAACCGGAAGACGTCCTTACCTGTATTTGCAATTTGGTCCAAACCCGTCTGCCCAAGCATTACGACTACCATTCGATGGATGACATTCAGGTGCTCTGCCCAATGCGCCGCAGTACAGTCGGCACAGACAATCTCAACAAGGAACTGCAAGAGACTTTAAATGCGAATTCGACTGAAACGGTAAGAGGAGGACGTAATTTTCGGGTTGGCGATAAAGTAATGCAGGTGCGTAATAATTACGACTACGAGGTATTTAACGGGGACATTGGCCGCATCTCGGGGGTGGACGCAGTCGAAAAGCAGGTATTAATCTCGTTTCCAGAAAAGGTTGTTCGCTACGATATGGCAGATCTAAATGAGTTGGTCTTGGCTTATGCCACCACCGTCCACAAGGCCCAAGGAAGCGAGTATCCGGCTGTTGTGATTCCACTTCTCACGCAACATTACATGATGCTTCAGCGCAATCTGCTTTACACCGCAATCACTCGGGCGAAGGAGTTGGTTGTCATCGTTGGAACGAAAGAGGCGCTTGGCATTGCTATCCGCAACAACAAAGCTGTTGAAAGAAATAGCCATCTCGTAAGTCGGATTCGTGGGGCACTTGGACAACCTGGAGAAGCCTTTGGGTTTAAAACATCCGAAGCAACTTTGGCAGGCGGAGATTGGCTCTTCCCGGGGGCATCAACGATTTGAGCCCTTGCCTAGGTTCGATTTTCACGAGACATTAGAGGTTGCGCAATCCTTCCACGCTATCGATTTACTGTTTCTCCCAGATTTGCAGGTTGTGTCTCGGCAAATCAAAAGGATATTTGCCGTACTCCAACACAGGCAAACCGCTATCGTCTACCGTGACGACAACAAAGAGTTGATGTGGGGAAACACTTGTGTCCACGCGCTCAATAAACTGCCACGTGTCGCCTTCGTGAGATGTTATCTTCACTTTAGTCCATAGAATACCTTCGCCATCCGTATATGTTCCATCCGATATCAGCACTTTATGGGGCGGATCCGGAGGTAAGGTGAAACTTTCCCCTATTGTCGAGGTAGAGTTTAAGTGCGTGTGTGACACGAGAACCCAAGTTCCTAGCACAGGCACCTCTACGCCGTTCTGATCCGCGACCCAGACGTGGTCGCGTTCTTCCCCTGGGATGTTTGTATGGGAAGACTCCGCGTCCAATATTCGCTGAATCTGGCTGCACGAAAAATGCCCGGCAAGCAACACGGTGATGGTCAAAACAAGCGCTAATTTTATGATATATCCGTTTCTGATGTTCACCATAAAATCTGTCCTTTTTGAATCAAGAAAGTAGGCTTCAGTATGTTATATTCAGAACTCATCAACTCGACTTTGTACATTTGAACAGTTTAGTAGACCGTGTCAATCCAACATTCCGGGAAAGGAGGTGAAATTTTAACCATCTGGGCTTTTTGGTTGACCTGTGAAAAGGTCGGTAGCGGTGTCCAGCACCATCGCGGCGGGGCAAGATAGGATCTCTATCGCATCCACTATTCGTTCGCTCGATCCCCGCCTACGGGTTCGGTTCTGTAAAACTTTCCGCACAATCCAATCGTTGTACTTTTCTACAAAGTCGAGCAAAGAACCCGTTTGAAAATTCATCTGAAGCAACGTCGTTCGCTCTTTGCCAAAGCCCCAACGAGACAACAGATGTATAACGGACGGCAACACAAAATTGATAAATCACCCTACAAAAATCTAAAAATGGCTTTACACCTATTATTCAAATAATCCGGCTCTAAACACCAAAGGCCGAATCGCCGTGCTGAATTCAAGCTTTCAATACTGTTTGGTACACGTCGTAAGTGCGGTCGGCTATTGATTCCCAAGTAAATTCTTTCACTCTCTGCAGTCCACGTTGGATAAGTTGATTGACTAACGCCGGATTTTGCGCAATCTGCTCAATCCGATCCGCCAATGCTTCGGAATCTCCCTCCGGGAATATTAATCCCGCGTCGCCGACGACAACAGGAATCTCACCGGAATCTGAACCGATTACCGGCACCTCACACGCCATCCCCTCAATAAGAACCCGCCCAAAGAACTCAACCCAGTCCGGTGTCGTAAGCGATGGTAAAACTATCGTATCCATGCAGTTGACATACTCGGGGACCTGTTCGGGCAGCATTTCGTCAACCCACACAATCCTGTCGGCGATTCCGAGTTCTTCCGTAATCTTAACCAGATCTGTTTTGTACTCTCCGTTCCCAACAATCAAGAGCCGGTATTCGATATTAAGTCTAGCAGCCGCGGAGACTAGCGCCTCTAGCCCCTTGCTTTCCACTATTCGACCGAGATAACCGATTACAAAGTAACCGCACAACCCAAGAAAAGAACTCAACTGCTCTACGTCCATTTTGTGGAACAACCTAAGATCCACGCCATTTGGAAAAGGAACTGCCTCTCCATGATAACCGCGCTGTTTCAGAATACGTGCGGCATTCTCACTCAGCGGAAAGGCCATGTTCGTTTCTCGGAAAACCTGTCGCTCAATCCAGATCGGCAGAAAGCCGAATTTATGTTTGGCGGGAATGCTCAGTGATGTTCGAAAAATGAATCGACTGCGAGGACAGTATTTCCGTTTGAGTCGAATCACCTGTAGAGCGTTTATGCTCCAAGGTTCCTCTTCAAGGTGTATTATCTCAGGTTGGAAATCCCGGAAATGTGTGCGCAAGTTACATCGGTAGTAAAATCGGCTCCCATAACCCGAGAAACGAATCGGGCACGGAAACTCATTGCAGCGAACTTCCGAATCGGGCTGAAAGAGGATATCTTGAATGCTTTCGTACCAGCGATCGGTTGTTATTACCCGCATCTCAACATCTGGCCGTTCCGCGATGAGGGCAAACTTGCGCCGGTAGGGTTTCATTATGTAGGAGTGGGAAAGCACTAAAACGCGCAATCGGAGTGTTCTTCCTCACATAGACTGGCAGGGATTCAGTAGGACAATCTCTATGCTAGATGTAAGTCTACCTAATACTGATTGCTGAAAAACGGAGGTTCTTCCGAGGATTCACTTTCGTCAGGTTCCGTATCGGACGTGTCACTATCGGCTAATTCCGTTTCAGACATGTCGACATCTGAAAGATCCGATGAGTCGGACGTATCATCCGCAGTGAACGATTGATCAGTGTCAAGTCCTTCCTGGCGCCCGTTGACGCCACTCAACATGGTCATTAATCCTTCAATGCGCTCACGTATTTCTATCTTCTCTCGATCAATTTCATCGCGTTCTTGGTCACGCTCTTCTTGAAGCTGCTTCAAGTCAGCTTCAACATGAAGAAGTTCTTGATTCCGGTTTTCGAGGTCCTGAATCCACTCTTCTTTCTGCTGGAGTTCGCCTTGCAACTGGCTAATTTGTGATTCAAGTGCAAGTTTGTCCTCCCGCAGACCTTGAATGGTATTGATTGCAAGTTCAACACGTTCTTCCAAAAGCGATAGGACGTTGTCTCGAAGTTCCTCAAGCATGAATATTCCTCCTAAATGTAGACTTTTAAGATTCTCGGAAACACAACCCAAACAAAACGTAGAAAATGGTGACTCCGTTTCTTTTTTCTCGCAAAAGCTGTCAACGTCAATTCGTCAGAGATTGGGAATCTGTATCATTCTCTTCAATCCAAATGTTCGTGCATAATGGAAGAGGTACTGTTGGGCATAACCGATATTCTCACCAAAGTAGCCTTCTCCGAACTCGCGAATCTCCCGAATTGAAGCTTTTCTACCGAAATAAACGTGTTCAATGATTCGCTTCATCCAAACGTCAATGGGAAGCGCCTCCAGATGCCCCAGTGAGAATAAACAAATGCAGTCGGCAACTTTTTCGCCAATTCCTTTCAATTGCATTAGCTCTTGTTTAGCTAACGGATAAGACATTTGGTTGAGCTTGTCAAGGTTGATAGTTCCAGCCACTATTGCCGTAGACACTTCCCAAAGATAAGGAGCTCGGTAACCAGCCCCACATTCCAATAAGGCATTCACGCCCGCTTCGGCTAACGCTTGAGGCGAGGGGAAAGCAAAATCGACGTAATTGTCGAGGCTGATTCTCTCGCCGAATCGCGCTGACAGCCGCTGAATTATACCCTTGATTCGGGGGACATTGTTATTCTGAGATACAATGTACGACGCTAGGCATTCCCACAATTCTTGATTTAGGAGACGCATCCCCCAAAAGTTCTCAATTGCTTCATGAATGCACTCGTCAATATCCACAGCCTGTAAAACAGCGGGCAAATCTCGATCGAGATCAAGGTAGTGACGTAAGTATGTTGTTAAATATTCGGAATCTCCTTCGACGGAACTCGCTAACATCAACATTTTTCCGTCCTGCTGAATCTTTAGAAGGCGTCCCTCAACAACTCCGTAGAACCAGCCGCCGCATGAATTCCATCGAAATGACTGCGCGCTCTCAAGCGTGTAGCTAAGATTAAAATCAGTTACATCGTGAATTCGGGTGGTATTATCTCTAGAATGTGGCGTTAGAGACATAATCAAAAAAGCGTCCGCGAATAACTCCTGCACCGGATTCTAAACGCGGTAATTATACAATGAATTCACAACTAATTCAAGCATTTTGCGTAGAGATTGGAATAGAAAGAGCAAACCATCAGCCTGCGCCTCGCTCTCCACTCATTTCTGCTTGAAAAGAGATTGTGAATTGGAGTATTATTTTTAATGTAGCGGTCAAATTTGAACCACGAACTGTGAAAGTTTACGGACTATCGGACAGTAGCTATTGATACGCCGCCGCATTCAACACTTTTTTCTGTGTTCACTGAAGTTGGCAAACAGACTACAGATCACAAATCGCAACGCTGTGACAGACGAAATGCGCCCCCGTTTTGTAGTCATTGCCACACAATTCGAGGTCAGAGCATGAATCGGACAAATTATTTGCCAGTTCTTCGCGTAATCTCGATTTTTTGCGCAATCGGTCTGATTGTTTGCTCGGCGGATGCCGGCAAGATTGGAGAGTGGCGAAGCTACGGCTCGGATAATTCTAGTACCAAGTTCCTTCCACTCGATCAGATTAACAAAGACAACGTTAGAAAAGCTCCGGATTGCGTGGCGTTGGAGTTCTCCCGATAATGTGCTCGTGGAATCCAATCCCGACCTGTGGACGATGGTGAACGAAGCCACTCCGCTCATGATTGACGGAGTAATATACACTAGCGCGTCACTCAATCAGGTAGCTGCTATCAAGGCTGTCACAGGAGAGACAGTCTGGGTTCATGACCCGAAAACGTACAAGGACGGCACCCCCGCCAACACTGGATTCGTGCATCGCGGTGTATCGTATTGGGAGGAAGGTACCGATAGACGCATCCTCTTTGGCACCGGCGACGGGTATCTCATCGCGCTCGAAGCCGAAACTGGACATCCGATACAAGGATTTGGAGAGAACGGCCGCGTTGATTTGACGAAAGGGTTGCGGCGCCCAGTGAATCGGCGATTGTATGCCGTTTTCTCGCCGCCGGTCATCTGCCGCAACGTGGTTGTGGTCGGCTCCACAGTGCTCGATTCCTTCGCGATAGGGGAGCCACCGCAAAAGCAGATGCCGCCGGGCGATGTCAGAGGGTTTGACGCTCGTACTGGAGAGCAACGTTGGATATTCCATACCATCCCGCAAAAAGGGGAATTCGGCAACGAGACATGGAAGAAGGATTCTTGGAAGTCAACGGGCAACGCAAATGTGTGGACGATGATGAGCGCAGACGAGGAACTAGGCTACGTCTATCTGCCTGTCAGTACTCCCACCAACGACTATTACGGTGGACATCTGCGCGGGGACAATCTCTTTGCCGAAGGCCTTGTGTGCCTCAACGCAGAAACGGGCGAACGGGTTTGGCATTTCCAAATTCTGCGTCATGGATTGTGGGATTACGACTTACCGGCGGCGCCAAATTTAATTCACATTACCGTTGACGGAAAGAGAATCAAGGCGGTTGCCCAAGTGACCAAACAGGCGTTCTGTTTTGTAATCGACCGCGTTACCGGAAAACCTGTTTGGCCAATTGAAGCACGAACCATTCCCCAATCGGATGTGCCGGGAGAGTTGTCATCGCCTACACAACCATTCCCCGCCAAGCCCGCACCCTATGATCGCCAAGGTTTGACCGTCAATGACCTGATTGATTTTACGCCAACACTACGAAAACAAGCACTCGGAGTTATTGCGGGCTACGACTACGGCGCTCTCTATACGCCTCCATCGGAAAAAGGTGCAATCGCCATGCCTGGAATCATCGGCGGTGCTAGTTGGGCAGGGGCGGCCGTTGATTCGGAAAAGGGAATCATCTATATCCCATCATGCACGTATCCCGCAGTCATCAAATTAAATAAGGCGAAGGATTCAAGCGCAGATTACGCTTATACGGGTACTTTGGTGTTTGGTCCGGATGGCCCGCGAGGCCTTCCATTAATCAAACCGCCTTATGAACGCATCACCGCGATTGATCTGAACACGGGCGAGCACAAGTGGATGCAACCCGTCGGTGACGGACCAATAGACCACGCGATTTTGCGGCATCTCGATCATCCGCCGTTAGGTTGGGCACAACGGAATTCCCCTCTTCTGACACAAACGCTGCTTTTCGCGGCTGCACAGGCACAGTGGGACGTGACTGGTAATTCGCCCCGCGGAAATTCGATTGAAGTGACCTTTGATGATCAGAATCCTTTTTTGTGAGTGTTTGACCCTGACAACGGACAGCTAATTTCAAGAATAGAACTCCCGAGCAATGCACAGGGAGCACCGATGACATACATGGCAGACGGGAAGCAATTTATTGTGATTCCAATTGGCGGGGCGAATCGTCCCGCTGAACTCATTGCACTGAGCTTGCCGTGAAGAGGGGCTGCTATCGTCCAACTGGATTGAGTGGGTTGGGCTGGTTCAAGCGAGGCATAGTACTGTCTAATGCAAATAGGTTTAACCGGAAAATCCTTACTGAAAAACCCGCACTAGGTACACATAATTAGGAGAGCTGTTTCTATGATAGTTTTTCTCAGGGAGAAGTTCATTGCGAAGATATTCATGACCGTAGTTGGAGTCGTCTTCATTATTGGAACCGTTTTGCTCTTTGATATTACCGGAGGTAGGCAGGCAAATTCGGAGAGAGATGAAGAAGTTGCCGCCAAGATTGGCGGGACGGAGGTAAGTCGCGGCCATTTCGAGACGCTGGTTAACCAGGAAGTGCAAAGGCGCCGCGATCAGAGTCAAGGAAGCAGATTAGTTGATCGTAAACAGGTTGAAAGGGATGTTGTCGATCGTCTGGTACAGGAGCAAGTTTGGCTCGGAAGTACACAAGTTACAGATGCGGAAATTGATCGTTATGTACGCAGCGATCCTGCGTTGTTGACGAATTATAATCTTTTCCACGAACGAGGATTTCGTGATGCCTATCGTCAGAGCGTTCGACTGCAGATGAGCCTTGAGAATCTGAGGAATGACATTCAAGGTCTTGAGTTGGTCACGGACACTGACTTAGAAAATGAATACCGACGTCAGAACAACAAAGCAAAACTAAAGTATGTCCAATTCAAAAATAGTGAATATCGAAATGCGGTGAAGATTGATGACGCTGAGGTACGAGCGTATTTCGAGGATAATAAAGAAAGTTACAAGACCGATGACCAAGTCGACGTGAAATATGTCAAAATAGATCCGAAAGTGTTCGTTTCGGAAGAAGAAGTTAGGGACTATTATGACACACACATAGATGAATTCAAAACTCCGGAGATTGTGAAGGCACGTCACATCTTGAAGAAGTATCCAACCGATGCTACCGATGAACAGAAAGCGGAGTCAAAGACTGCGGCGGAAAAGTTGCTTGAAAAAGTAACAACCGAGATTTCCGACGGAGCGGACTTTTCAGAACTGGCAAGAAAATATTCCGAAGGTCCTTCAGCGACGAACGGCGGTGCACTTCGCGGACGACATCCAAAGTTGCCTCCGACGGGGGATTTCTTCGCTCGGGGGGATATGGTTCCCGCTTTTGAAAAGGCTTGTTTCGACGATTTGGCGACAGGCGAGGTAAGCGACCTCATCGAAACACAATTCGGTTTCCATATTATTAAACTTGAGGAGAAGCGCCCCGAAGAAATACAACCGTTCAGTCAAGCAGAGTTTGACGTTCGGAAAAAACTTGTCCAAATCGACGGGGTTGCGAAAGCGAAGGGAGTAGCGGACGAGCTGATTTTTGATGTCGAAATTTTCGACTATCAGGAAGCTGTCAAACAGGACCGATACAAAGATTTAGCACTCACAGTGCAGGAGACCGGGCTCTTCGCACAAGATGACAACAGAATTCCGACGATCGGTGCAAAAGGCAGCTTTAGCGGACTAATCGAAGAAATCTTTGATGTCGAGGTGGGTGTGAGCAGTGTCATTGAGACGAAAAATTGGGGCGGGCAGATCGCGGCTTATTTCGTTGCGATAGTTTTGGACAAAAAGCCCGGAAGCGTCCCTGATTTTGAGTCAGTAAGAACCGAAGTTGTCGAAGACTTTCGCCAAGAACGCGCGAAGCAGATGGCACTGGAGGATGCGCAGAAGTTAATTGACCAACACAACGACGGGGAGTCGCTTGAGAAGCTCGTTGAGAAATATGTTCCAGCGGATGATGTGACTTCAGAGAATCGAGAAGTAAAGGAAAGCGACAGTTTCTCGCTTTCACCCAGAGTTGCCTATATTCCCGGTATGGGGCGTTGCCGTGATGCCATGCTCGCTGCCTTTAACCTAGAACTGAAGGCTGTTGGCGGCCCATTCGCGGGAGATACGGCTTTCTATATCGTTCAACTCGCGGATAGAGAGGAAGCGGATATCGAAAAGTTTCGGAATGATCCGGATGAAAGGGTCAAACTCAGAGCCACCGTTCTTCAATCGAAAAAGAACGATGTTTATAGCAACTGGTTCGCGGCACGCAAAAATCAAACTCCTACCGAGGTGCACGCCGATTTTCGTTGAACTGATTCAGCCAGAAATTTGGTAACGGTTTCTTTCAGCTCTCCAAAAGTTCCCAAAGTTTCTCCACTAAACTTGCCAACGGAAGTCCAACAACGTTGAAATAGCAGCCTTCGACCCGTGACACGAAAGCCGCTGCCTTTTCTTGAATTCCGTACGCTCCGGCTTTGTCCGACACGTCATGACTACAGACATATTCTAGAATCTCCGACTCGCGCAGGTTTCTGAAGTGGACTCGCGTACTCTCAGACCATACAATCTCCCGTTCCCTGTCAAGGTCAAGAAGTGATACACCTGTGATAACTTTGTGGTGAATTCCGCTTAGTTGACTCAGAATTTCTATGGCATGGCGATTGTTTTCCGGTTTTCCTATAATCCGTCGGTTGATTGCGACGACTGTGTCCGCACCGATGATGAGTCCACGATTGAAACGCCTGGCAACGGTGTGCGCCTTCAATAGCGCGAGTTCCTCGACTACCCCCGCCGGTGAGGTCCGCGATGCAACCGTTTCCGGTGAGCCGCTTGGACAAACCTGAAAATCAAGTCCAATCTGTTTCAGTAAATCGGCTCGCCTAGGAGACGCGGAGGCTAGAATGATGTCCGAATACCGTTCTGCTAACAGCGATTTTATCATGCAATCCGGTGCGCTCGTGTTATTTGAGGTGATACCACAGGGTTCTGCGTTTATTCCGAATCTCTAGCACTCCGGCTTTCAGCAGTTCATCAAGTCCCTTGTCAATCTCCGCTTTGGAGAAACCGGTTGTCTTTAGGTATTTGTCCCGACGTGGAGCCCGGAACCACTCTTGGTCATCCATCTCAACACTGTCCTTGGTCTCGGCGTTCTTGAAAACCTCTAATGCGCTATAGAGACGAAGCGCCGCGGGCGAGAGTCCAGCCAAGGGATTAGCGGCGTAGCAAAGTTGAATCAAGTACGGTACCATTGCTCCCAATCCTCTGCAAATGTAATTATGTTCAGGCGGTTATTCTAATCGAACGTTTCAGTATAGCCCCGCAGATTAGTTTGGCACGAGGATGTATCACAATAGTGAGCCACACGTGTCTTTTATGTGTCTAGGGAATTCGCGGGGCCTGTTATAAAACCCACGCATCAATTAAACACCGCCCGGATAGAAATCTTTGGATTCCCAGCTTCCACAAATCAAACCCGATTATGAAACTTGACATTTCAGATGAATTGGCGTGATCCATCGTGTTCTATTCAGGTTTGACTGACAACCCGGGGTCGATTTCTAGGAAATTTAACGCTTTAATGCACAAGATCGTTTCAGAAAGATAGATATGGCGTAGGTTTCGGGCGCATCATCGATTCTACTTCCGCACAAGGGTAATTACTTGCGACGCAATAACGTTGCAGAGATTTGTCATAAGCGATGTTTACATGCCAATTCCGGGATTCCTCCAGAGTTTTTCGTGCCACGTCTTCGGACGACTATGCGGCTCTCTCCGTTTAAAACGATGACCGTGAGGAATGAATCCGATCTATGTGTGATTTCCCCAGAAATTAGATAGTCATGTGAGACAGCATGCCGTTTGGAAAACGAATCACTGTCGCGGCGGCTACCCTCTTCCTTAATCACACATTTGCCAATTGATTAATTTTTCGCTTTTCAGTCACGTGATTAGCCATTATCTCGGCGAAAACATGGCGACGAAACACCAAGAAAAAGAGGATTCGAATTTCGTGGATATCAAGCGTCGAAATAGACATAAGTTTTGTCAGGTTTTAGCTCGAACCTTTTCCGGTTTTGTCTTAGGGTTGGGCTTAATTCGCAAATGTGTCGTGTTTTTAACGCGAAAGAGTCTCTCGAAGTTATGCGTCGTAATCTCCGCAACTTCTTTTAGCGAAATCCCGCGTAGTTCGGCTATCTTCTCTGCGGTTGAGCGGACGTATGAAGGTTCGTTGCGCTTTCCTCGCCAAAATTGCGGCGCGAGCCAAGGGCAATCGGTTTCAACGAGCAGACGGTCGGCGGGAACTTGTCTAGCCACGGCTTGCAGATCCTCGGACTTTCGATAGGTTAAGGGACCGCCAATCCCTACCGAAAATCCGAGATCCAAGGTTTGGCGCATGATTCCCACACCCCCCGAGAAGCAGTGCATGACGCCGCGAATGCGTCCATTTCGGGCCCGCAGGACCGGAAGAATGTCGTGATACGCCTCGCGGTTGTGAATGACAACTGGCAGATGCAATTCTTCCGCCAAATCCAGTTGCCGCTCGAATGCGTTAATTTGAAGGTATTTCGGCGATAGATTGCGATAGTAATCAAGCCCCATCTCCCCCAGCCCAACAACCTTAGAGTGCGATGCAAGTTCGCGGAAGATATCAAGTGTCTCCTCCTTAAAATCCTTTGTGTCGTGGGGGTGCATGCCAACCGTCGCGTACAGCCCGGCGTGCGATTCCGCAAGGGCAATCCCATCACGGCTAGTCTGAAGATTGAACCCGATCACAAGAATGGCGTGTACCCCAGCATGGCGTGCCCGCGCCAACACGGCATTGCGGTCGGTAAGGAAGTTGTCGAGTTGAATGTGTGCGTGGGAATCAACAAGCATGGGTGGCGCACTGTCTTCAGGTAATATAGTAAGAGGATTTGAGGCGAGATGATAGCAAGGCAATCGGCAAGCGTCAAGCACGTTCTCGTGAAGTAGTGGTTAGCGGCTAGTAAAAATTCTACAGCTATAATTCAGACTACGAATCGGGATTTTAACTTGGATTTGACGATTGAAGATATTATGGAATCAGGGCGAGTGTCAGGAGTGATACACAGATTCGACGTAGGCAGTCGCATGTATTCTTGTTGTGAGTGGAGCGCCGGGAGGAATGGAAGAACGGAAGGATGGAAGAGAGGGGTTTGCCGTACACATCAAGAAACTTCTATCTGGGATTTGACGATTGAAAATTCTACAAGACAGGTTGCGATTGCGCTGCGATTGGACTTGACTTTGGAGACGACCTCTGCCAAAATGATTGATGTGAGAAGCAGCGCGAACCCCCACCCGCGGCTTGCTCAAAATTCAATATTTGCGTTTTTAAAGGGAGAGTTTGATGCCGATTGTCAATCACGTCGTTCTTAGGAACTTCATCTATAACATCTATCGAGCGGGCGACGGCGTTGAGGAAGACGCCAGAATTGTTAGCGACCATGTCGTAGACTCAAATCTAGTGGGTCACGATTCGCACGGTGTCATCAATGCTTTGAATTATTATGGTTCCATGAAAGGTGGGCCATCGGCGGACAAATTGGAGATTATACGTGAAACCCCCACAAGCGCGGTGATTGATGCCCACCGAGCTTTAGGCATGGTCGCTGCGCGCAAAGCGATGGAATTGACCGTCCAAAAAGCCGAGGCACATACCATTGGTGCGGTTGGCCTTCACCAGAGCGGACATGCGGGGCGGATGGGAGAGTATCCGCCGATAGCGGCACGAGCGGGGATGATTGGCATTGTGCTTCTTAACGGCGGCGGGTGCTTCATGCACCCCTTTGGCGGCACTTCGCGCCGTCTTCCTCCGAATCCGGTGGCAATTTCGGTACCGCGCAAGGACGGTGAGCCATTGTTGCTAGATATGACACTGAGCGTTATCGCGGGCGGCAAAATGTTGGTCAAAATTGCGCGCGGCGAAGAGATGCCAGAGGGATGGATGATTGATTCGGATGGAAAACCGGTCACCGATCCGAACGACTTCCGACAGAGAGTGGATGACACAGCCGTGATGCCGCTCGGCGGGTTTCAGTTTGGGCACAAGGGTTTTGGCTTGGGTTTTATGATAGACGCTATCGCCGGAGGGTTGTCATGGGCTGGGTGCACGCGCGCGGCGCCCACACGGGGAGGAAGCGGGATTGTCATGATTGCGATAAAAATTGGAGACTTTATAGATCTTGACATCTACAATCAAGAAATCGAGCATATGATCGAATGGGTGAAATCGTCGGCAAGGCTGCCGGGAGTTGATGAGATTTATGTTCCGGGAGAATTCGAGGAACGTAATCTTAAAAAACGGACCAAGGAAGGCATCCCGATTGAAGAACCGACATGGAATGCGCTTATCGAGAAAGCTAAGGAACTTGGGGTGGCGGTGCCGCGCGTATGATGGAAGCGCCCGAATGCAGTAACAAACCATGTGCCGCTTAAAAGTTGCGATGCATTTGCACTTGCATTATATCTGTTGTCGTTATAGAATTATAGCATCTTAAACAGGGGGTCGGTCGCGTATTGGAGAACCGAGAATCGCTGAAAATACCCGTGGAGAGCAATACGGAAGCACAGCTTCTCTTTGGCCAAGAAGACACGTTTCTGAAGGTGCTTGAGAACAGTCTTGATGTCAATGTGCTCCTGAAGAGTGATGGGATTGAGCTCATCGGCGGCAGCGCGGATCAGATTGGTCGGGGCGCTAAGGTGTTGGAATCGTTACTTCACCAGATGCGCAAAGGACACGAAATTGATCTAAATGACGTCAGGTACGCGGTTCAAGCCGCGAAGCGCGGCGACACCCATCAACTCACAGAAACTGTCGGTGAATCAATTCCCGTGCTCTCCAAGCGTGGGGTTATACGCCCGAAGACAGCAGGCCAGAGGCACTACGTGGAAGCCATAAGGACGCACGACCTCGTGTTCGGTATTGGTCCAGCCGGTACCGGAAAGACTTACCTTGCAATGGCGATGGCAGTTGCGGCGCTGAAACGTGGGTTAGTAAGCCGAATCATCTTGACACGCCCGGCTGTCGAAGCGGGCGAAAGGCTCGGTTTTTTACCGGGCGACATCACAGCAAAAGTCGATCCTTACCTTCGCCCTTTGTATGACGCGCTATACGACATGATGTCGCCCGATACGCTCGAGAGCTATGTTGAACGTAACATTATTGAAGTCGCACCCATAGCCTTCATGCGGGGCAGGACTCTAAACAATTCGTTTGTTGTCCTTGACGAAGCCCAAAATGCCACGATTGAGCAGATGAAGATGTTCTTGACTCGGCTCGGCTTCGACTCCAAGGCTGTTGTCACCGGAGATATTACACAGACGGATTTACCCACTGGCAAAGTGTCAGGGCTTTCCGATGCGCAGGCTGTCCTATCCGGAATTTCGGGAATCGGATTCATTTATTTCTCCAGAAACGACGTTGTTCGCCATGAATTGGTCCAACGGATAGTTGAAGCTTATGAAGATCGCAGCAAACAGGGAATGGATACGTCCATGAGTCCTTGAGCTAGGTACACACCTGTAATTGGCTGATACGTACAGGACAGGTAAATCACGTACTTCAATGGTATTTGTCCGTAACGATACTCAAGATCCCAATCTCAATGAAAGTTTTATTCACCAGGCAGTCTTGGCGACACTGAGAATGCACGAATCGGAGTCTTGTGAAGTAAGTGTTCTACTGACAAATGACAGCACGATTCAGTCGCTCAACCACAAATATCGGAACATTGACACTCCAACAGACGTGCTCGCCTTCGCCATGCGTGAAGATAGCGATGAATCAATGAATCCACACCTTCTGGGTGATGTCATTATATCGGTTCCCACGGCGCAGCGACAAGCGCACGCGCATAATCATTCGCTTGATGTCGAAGTTGCCAATCTCACCGTGCACGGTGTTCTCCACCTTCTGGGCTACGACCACCAAATCTCGGAGGATGCTTCAATTATGTTTGAGAAACAGGAGGCGGTTCTACGCCTAATTTAGAGATTTTGACAAAGCTGTTTCTCGACTGATGTCAGCAAATTAGAGGTGCAATTCCACACTTGGACGACGATATAGTAAAGTTAATCTGCTTGGTCATTTTGTCAATGCTAACGGCGTGCTTTTCGGCTGCCGAGGCATTATTGAACCGGTTGACCCGCGAAGACATACTGAACATAGCGGAAAAGGGCGGCACCGGCCATGAAACCTTGACCTCGTTGCTGCGCAAGCCACGACGATACTCCGCGACGATAATTACCGCCAAGAGTATTCTGGTGGTAGCGGTTGTGCTGCTGCTTGTGTCGTTATTGGGCTATGAGAATCTGAAGAGCCGAGTTTTTGCCGGTTGTGCGGCGACGGTGCTCATCGTTGTGGTAACCGAACTGATCCCCAAAAACTATATCCGGGGAAGTTCCGAGAACTCAACAATCCACACGCTGCGCTTCTTGCGCGTGATTTATTGGATATTATACATCGGTGTTGCGCCGCTGATCCTGCTAGGAAATGTCGGGGTCCGGATTCTTGGAGGAAAAGTTCATCCAAAGGAAGACAGCGTTGTTTCACCCGAAGTGCTGGAGGCGTTGGATAACGTTGGGGACAGCCAAGAGATCTTGGAAGCTGAAGAAAGGGAGATGATTTCCCGCATATTAGATCTGCCGGACAAGGTCGCACGCGAGATTATGAATGCTCGCACGGACATGGTTTGCCTTGAAATTTCGACGCCCAAGCAAGACGTTCTACGAACGGCTATAGAGTCGAGACATTCACGCATTCCCGTGTATGAAGAGACGGTCGATCGAATTATTGGCGTTCTCCACGTTAAGGACATGTTGGATTACTGGGAAGCGGGGCGACCAATAGATTTAAAAGGACTAATTTCCGAGAGGACACCCTTCTTTACTCCAGAGAGCAAAAAAATCTCGGACCTGTTTCAGGATCTGCGTGCAAACAAACAGCAGATGGCGTTGGTTGTCGATGAGTACGGAGGAACAGCCGGGCTTGTCACGCTTGAGGACATTGTCGAAGAAATCGTCGGCGAAATCCAAGACGAGTATGACGCTGACGAGCAGGAGGAGTGCATCTTGTTGAGCGCGAACACCTACTCAGTTGACGCTCGCATGAACATTGACGACCTTAACGAGCAAATCAAGATTGAACTTGAAGCGGAAAATGTAGACACAATAGGTGGATTCGTTGTCGATTTCCTGGGTCGAGTCCCAGAGATGGGGAGCAGTTTTTCTTATCAGGACCTGGATTTCACCATTTTGGAGTCGGATGAACGTCGAATTCACAGACTGACAATCCAAACTCCGGTAAACAAAGATAGCGGTTCATTTATAGAGGAATCTGAGTCTGAGCCCCGATCCAATGGTTGAAGCATTGGGATAAAAGGGTTCTTGACAGCATTGTGGTTTGTATGATAGAATCATGTTTTGTAGAAGATGGTTTGCATCTCGGCGGGGCGTAGCGCAGCCCGGCTAGCGCGCGTGCTTCGGGAGCACGAGGTCGGAGGTTCGAATCCTCTCGCCCCGACTTGTTGTCTCATGGGACAGTGGACAGGTGAATTGATAATAACATCACTTCATCGTCTCATTGTCCCATTTTATTGTTGGGTAAAAAATGCCCATTCAAAAAACAGATGCAATCGTCATTCGATCATATCCTTTCGGTGAATTTCATAAAATCATCATTTTCTACACCTCGGACTTTGGAAAGGTTCGAGCAGCAGTGTATGGCGTGAGGGGACCCAGGAGCCGGTTTGGAGGCAGCTTGGAACTCCTGAATCGCGGAACGCTTGTCTTTTCCGAGCGCCCCAATAAAGAGTTGCGGATAGTGCAAGATTTCGACCTGATTGATGCCTTTGACGGAATAAAGGCAGATTTCGATCGGACGACTTACGGCTGTTATCTAGTGGAGTTGGTTAATGCAATCGAATCCGAGCAAACGGCCAATCATGGTGTTTTCCGTTTGTTACAACACGGGTTCGATGGACTATCGCAGGTTGACGACATTGCTCTACTGGCTCGTGCGTTTGAATTGCAGTTGCTTGACATAGCGGGTTTTGGGCCGCAACTGTCTCAATGTGTTGTGTGCGCTTCTCAGCCCTTGGGCACGACTCTGATGTTTAGCACTCGTCTCGGCGGCCTGCTATGCGATGACTGCAAACATAACGATTCAAACGCGCCGCAACTTGCAAGTGGTAGCTGTGAATTGATGAATTACCTGAGGAAATGTGACTTAGCAAATCTCAACCGCGTTCAGGCTTCAATACTAAACCATCGACAACTCCAATTGGTGCTGTCGAGATTTATATCGTATCATACTGAACTTACGCTGAAGAGTCTGGATTTTATCGAAGAGCTCAATTAGCCGCAGGAACGGGTGGAAAACTAAAACGTGTAGTGGTATGTTAATCCCGTTAAGTATTAGTGTCAGCTCCAACTCTCGCGTACGCCGTATCTGAAATCATGACTTTTCAAGAAATTATCCTCGCCTTAGAGAGATTTTGGGCAAATCACGGTTGTACAATTCAACAACCTTGTGACATTGAAGTTGGCGCCGGAACATTCAACCCGGCGACGTTTTTGCGTTGTCTCGGCCCCGAACCGTGGCAGGTTGCCTACGTTGAGCCGGTGCGCCGACCCACGGACGGACGTTATGGAGATAATCCGTTTCGGACTGGAGCGTATTATCAGTATCAGGTCATCTTGAAGCCGGCGCCAACGGATGTACTGCCCCTCTATCTCGAAAGCCTACACCACTTGGGAGTCGATCCGCGCAGGAATGATCTGCGTTTCGTTGAGGATGATTGGGAATCGCCGACGCTCGGCGCTTCGGGGCTTGGCTGGGAAGTTTGGTGGAACGGAGCCGAAATTACCCAGTTTACCTACTTTCAACAGATGGGAAGTATTGAGCTAGACCCAATCTGCGCCGAACTCACCTACGGACTAGAACGCATTGCGCTTTACCTGCAGGATGTCGATAGTTTCTTCAATATACGTTGGAACGAACAGCTTCAGTACGGAGATGTGCATCAAAAGAGCGAAGTGGAATACTCTCGCTACGCGTTTGAGCATTCCGACACCAAAATGCTGTTTCAACAGTTTGACGCTTATGAGAGGGAGGCAGGTGCATGCCTTGGCGCAGGGCTCGTATTACCTGGAACTGATTACGTCCTCAAATGCTCACATGCCTTCAATATGCTTGACACACGCGGAGTTATTAGTGTCACGGAACGTGTCAACTTTATTGAACGGGTACGGCGGCTTGCGCAGCAGACTGCTCGAACTTACGTTGAGCAGCGAGAGAATATGGGACATCCGCTGTTAAATCGCTGGGAACCGAGAAAACAAGTAAATGTCGTGGAGGAAGAGCCGCGAACGGCGGTAGTTCCGGCCGATAACTCAGCAGATTTGTTGTTTGAAATTGGCACGGAAGAGATTCCAGCCGGTTATCTTGACTCCGCACTGGCGCAGCTTCATACTATTGCATCAAGAACACTTGAGGAACATCGCTTAACATTTGAGAAAGTGCGCACATTGGCAACTCCGCGCCGTTTAACTGTATGTGTAAAAGCGGTCGCAACTACCCAGGGCGACAATGTGTCCGAGGTAGTCGGCCCACCGAAGCGGGTTGCCTACGATGAGAATGGTGTTCCAACGAAAGCCGCTATCGGATTTGCAAAAACACAGGAAGTTGATATCGCGGATTTAAAGATTGTGGAGACGGAACGCGGAGAATATGTAGCAGCTTCAAAGCTAGAAAGAGGGCGCCCTGCCATTGATGTCTTAAGGGAACATCTTCCCGCATGGATTCAATCATTGAATTTTCCCAAGACCATGCGTTGGGACAAGCTACGGTTTGCTCGTCCCATCCGCTGGCTGGTTGCCCTCCTCGGCGATCAGGTTATCAATTTTCAGCTTGACACACTCCAATCCGGTCGACGCACTTACGGTCAGCGTTCTCTCAATCCCGAACCGATCGAGCTAACGGACGCGTCCCTAGAAAGCTACATCGAACAGCTTCGGAAAATTAATGTCATCGTAGATCAGGAGGAACGACGAAATCGAATTGAGCTGCAGGTAACAGAGATTTTGAAAGCTGAAGGATGCCTAGTGGAGATTGACTCGGATTTACTGAATACCGTCACCTATCTTGTCGAAAATCCACAGCCGATTGTCGGGAGTTTTAGCGAGTCTCATCTCTCCCTTCCCACCGAAGTCTTAATCACACCAATGAAAAGCTACCAACGTTACTTTCCGATGTGGTCAAGTGATGGTAAACTCATGGCAAAGTTCATCATCATTTCCAACGGTACTGAGGGGAATCAGGACGGTGTCCGACATGGCAATGAACGAGTTCTTCATGCAAGATTAAATGATGCCGAATTTTTCTACCGGGAAGATCAAAGGACATGCCTGTCGGAAAAGGTTGATCGCTTGCGTGATGTCGTTTTCCATGCCAAACTCGGCTCCCTGCTAGCCAAAGTAAAACGATTGGAAGCGCTTGCCGATTTCATCGCGACCGAGGTCGGTCGGAACGCTTCGCACGGAGGGTTTTCCGAGTGTTCCACGAAACATGCGGTTCGGGCGGCACAACTTTGCAAAGCGGATTTGACCACGCTCATGGTGATTGAATTCCCGTCTTTACAAGGCATCGTAGGAAGATACTATGCTCAGAATTCCGGCGAGGCGTTTGAAGTGTCACTCGCGATTGAGGAACATTATCAGCCTATCTCTGCTGATGGACTACTTCCGCAAACGGATTCCGGTGTTATCTTATCAATCGCTGACAAAATTGACACCTTGGTCGGCTATTTCGGCATCAATGAGCGGCCAACGGGTTCACAGGACCCGTATTCGTTGAGGCGTCAAGCGATCGGAGTTGCCCGTATTCTGTTGGAAAAGAAATTCCAGCTACCGCTCGGCTCCATTATCGAAAAGGCTGTTGGACTGTATGGAGTAGAGTTGGAGGAAGACACGAAGTCCGTTTTGCTTGAGTTCTTTAAAGGACGAATCGAAGTACTGTTGCATGCCAAGGGCTATGAACCGGATGTGCTTGACACAGTGCTTGCCACGGGCGAGCTCGACATTAGCGATATTCTGAAACGAGCCGAAGTCGTTACCGCATTCCGGGACAACTTAGACTTCAACAGTATATATCCTGCTTTGAATCGCGTTTTGAGGATATTGCCGGGTACTGACACTCCGCTTACCAATGTAAATCCCAATCTCTTGCAAGATGCGGCTGAGATTGAACTAGCGGCTGCGATAGCGAAGGCTGAACCGAAACTTGAAAATGCCGTTAATAAACACGCATACGCCCATCTACTTTCTCATCTCGGAAACCTTCAGCCAGCAATCGATCGGTTTTTCGATGAAGTTCTTGTAATGTCTGAGGACACTGAACTCCGGTCCAACCGCTTGGCACTATTGAATTCAATCGCCACAAGGTTAAATGTAGTCGGAGATTTTACAAAGCTGGCGATCACGGGTAACTAAAGCAGACAGACGTGTCTAGAGAGAAATTTAAAGACTTTTCGTTTTGCAATCCTAATTTGACTCATATCAAATTTTATTAAGGAGCCCGACGCATGAATCAGAAAACCCTTTTTTCAATTGGTGTTATATTGATTGTAGGCTTTTCCATTGGCTGTGGGGAAAAAGAAGACAAGGACATCCTTGATGCGCGATTAGCGACTGCCGAGGGCGATTATTCTGCGGTTCAATCAGCGGTTGAAAGAGCTCTCTCGAAAAATCCCAGGCAAACCGAAGCGCAGTCGCTCCAGCTATTACTTAGACTGCGCTCAACTTCAGAAGCTTCAGCATGGCAATCAGGTCTTGAGCAAGTGTTAAGCTATCTACAACCGCTGAATGATGGCATTCAAGAAATCAGTAATCTGGAAGATCCGGATTCCGACGACCTAGATGGGCAAGAACGACTTATACGGTCAAGAAATTCAATTGGTGGCTTCATGGTTGATTCGTTTGCTGAAGCCACTAGAAAGCGACCCGATTTGCTAACAGATTTAGTGAATCAAGCCAATCCGGTAATTATCACAGCGCTATTAGAGGGGGAAAAGTGTTTTCAGACCGCTCCTCGTGAAACTGCAGCTCAATTAATTCAGGGAGCGACAAAAAACGATGCTGTCATTAAACTGCTGATTCAGTCAATCCAGCACGACGACCCGCGCATCCGGCGGGAAGCAATCAAGCATCTTGGCAATCTGCGCAGCGCGGAACTAATCTCTACCTTTGAATCTGTGTTGAAGAAAAAGGGTGAATCCCCGGACGTTCTCTATCGTGTCATAGTTGCGCTAGAAAAGATCATAGGTGAGGATGCTGTTGTCCCAGCTCTAAAAGAAGCAGCCAAAACGAATACAACTCAAGTACGGATCCATGCAGCGAAATTAATCGGGCAATTGAAATCAGAGGCAGGGATTGATGATATGATTCGTCTCCTAGCGGATTCAAACACCTATGTAACGAGTGCGGCCGCGACGGCTCTTGTTGAGATTGGAGACGCTTCGGTTCCTCCCCTGCTTGAGGTGCTTGATACTCGTGCGAGGGATGTTATCCCGAGCGGGGATTCGGAGTTTATGCAGGAATATCAATACATTGCCAACGTATTCATAGATGATGCCCGTCTTCAAAAACGACGGGTAAGCACTCAAGCATTGGCAATTGAGGTTCTCGGTACATTACGGTCCCGCGCTCCGATTCCGCGGCTTATCAACCTCTTGTCAGACGACGATCTTCGTGTAAGCGCGAAGGCTGCTTTGGTCGCAATGGGCCCCGCTGCAACACCATACCTCTATCCCGCTTTGGAACATGAGATAGAAAAGATTAGAATTAGCATCGCGGAAGCCTTAAGCCAAATTCAAGACAGGCGCACGATCGGACCACTGATAGCGGCACTATGGAGCGAGGATCAGAGGAAGGAAGTCAAGGCTCACGCTGCCAAAGCATTAGGCTTAATGAGAGCAAGAGGGGCTAACAACAGCGCAATTCCGGCGTTGGTACACGCACTTCGTTTGGATGAAACCACTGCTACTAATGCTGCTGTCGCGCTCGGGCAGATAAATGTAAGTACGGACGAGGCTATTCATGGTCTTGTCACAATGGCAATGGATAAACAGCAGCGCGAAACGGTGCGAACGACTGCGATTACCTCGCTAGGGCAGCTCAAGTCTGCCAAGGCCGTTCAATCCTTGATGTTGTTAGTGCTGAGTGACGATACAAGCCCGGTCATTCGAAAATCGGCGGTTACAGCTTTGGGAGAGATGAAATCCAACGAATCCGTAGATGCGCTTCTCTGGATTCTGTCAACGCGATATGATGAGGTTAAGGATTTCCAACGTCACATGAAGCGAAGCTACAACACTCTCGCCGAATTTAGGAGTGCAATTGATGGCCTAAATGTTGAATGGACCTCGGATTACCCGAAACCGAGTTACCGAACATGGGGAGAGTTAAAGTCTATTCCGAGTCTTGTGCGGAGCGAGGCTGCAATCGCTCTTGGCAAGATCAGAGGAGAATTACTGTTTAGCAGCACCAAACCAGCGTTGTATGAAGCAGACCTCAACAGCGGTGATATTCCACAGGGATTCCGACAAGAATTCATGAACAATGGAATCGCGCTATCTCAGAATAGTAATATTGCTGTCGATAAACCGGGCGAAATCTGGTTTCTGACAGATAAAGGGAGTCAACTGCGCTACCATTGTAGGAAAGTTGATGAACTTCTCAATGTATACAACAAAGGTGACGAGGTGCTAAATGCTTTGATATCTGCCCTTAAAGACGATGAACGTGCCACAGTTCGGAAAAGTGCGGCTTTTGCGTTGGGCGAAATTCAGGGTGAATCCACGGTTTCGCACCTATTGAGCGCGCTTAAAGACGAGCAAGGGGTTGTCCGACAGGAAGTTGCGACCGCTCTGGGCAAAATCAAAGGCAACCGTGTCATAGCGCCTTTGCTCTCCGTCCTCAAGAAGGACAAGTATGAATCAACTCGTAAGCACGCTGCAATTGCACTTCGCGAACTCGAACCGACACAAGCAGACGCAGGTTTGGTTGATGTGATTCAGAAGGGCATGGGCACGTTTGAGGAGGATCACGAAGTTCAATCCGTTATGAACGAGGTTATTGCCTCTCTGAACAAAGGCGGTGGAGCACCCACTGCGAAATATATCCAAGACGCCCTAAAATCCGCGGATGATGAATGGACGCACTGGACGCTACTAACGACCTTAGGGAGCCTTGAACACATGGGGTCGGTTAAGGGCCTCCCGGATGTGTTCAAATTAGAATTACAGCACCCGAGCTATGTCGTTCGTAAAGCCGCAATAACTGGCCTAGGCAAATATAAAGATAGACGTTCCATCGATGCTTTAATCAAGGTGCTGCAGGATGAAAGAGAGTATAAATCTATTCGCGCGGAAGCGGCATCAGCATTAGGGGCGCTTCTCGATGAACGCGCATCTTCTCCGCTTCTGGCCGCACTTGATGACAGAAATGCGGAAGTGCGTGAGAAGGCCGCCGCCGCATTAGGTGTTATCAAGGATGCCAAGGCTGTTGGGAGACTTATCTCGCTGGTTCAGGACAGGTTGGAGCACACGGCAGTACGGGCGGCAAGTGTAACTGCACTAGGCGCCATTGGCGACAAAAGTGTTGAGTCTCAGCTTCTTTACGTACTGAACACTGAATCTGGAATTACGCGAAACAATGCCATCTCTGCGCTAGGAAAACTTAAGAGCACGAAAGTTGTGCCGGAACTGATTTCAATTCTGGAGGATCGAAGCGAACCCCTTGACGCCAGTACGGGCGATTTGTCGAACGCCTCTGCACGTACAAAGGCGGCTGCGTCACTTGCCGAGATTGGGGACCAACGCGCCGCTGCAGCTTTAGGGCGTCGAGTCGCAGATGAAACGGAATATATTGTAGCAATACATGAGGGGCTAAAACGCAACTGGTCGTGGGAGGCATTCGTCTCGGCTGCCAGATCCTTCCGACTTCCCGCATTTGTTGCCCCCAAGTTGGAGCGGCGAATGGAGGATGCATGGGAGGATTCCCCGATAAGAACCGCGGCATCGCTCGCGTTTGTTCAATGTGATGTTGCACAAGATGAATCTGAGGTCGCTGCAAGGCTAAGAATGCTGCTTACCGTCCCCAAAAAAGAGGTGCGTCAGGCAACAGCCCTTGGCATTGGTAAAAGCGGGATTCGTGAACTCAAAGATGAGCTTGTGAAGGTGATGAAAGGCGAAACAGAACTCGACAAAGATGTCAGACGTGGAGCGACACAAGGCGTAGGAGAACTCGCCGATCCCACAACGGAACCCGATTTAATTAGTGTGTTTCACGACGAATCGAATCACGAAGAGATTCGCCGAGACGCGGCAATCGCCCTCGGAAAACTCGGAACTGAAGAAGCAGTTTCCGTGTTAATAGGGAAATTGGAAACCTTACAATCAAGCAAGGGCTCCAAGGGTTTTAGAATCGACATTACCAAAGCTCTTGGCACTGCCAAGAACTCCAAAGCGGTGACAGTTCTCGAAACGGTCTTGAAAGATCAGGACGCCGACATCCACTTCCACGCGGCGGAAGCATTGTTGCAAATTACGGGCAAGGGTTATGGATATAATCGCGTTGGCTAACAGACTCCAACGGACTTACCCGTTAACTCAGACGCGTTAGACCAACCTGATGGACACACGGAATTGCTCCTTTCTCGTCCTCTTAGCGATTGCTTCCTTTCTAATTCCCACACGCGTTGATCCTTCGTCACCACCTCAATTCGGCGGCAAACTCCGGCACGCGGTATTTCAACGAGTAACTACGCTTGACAATTCCAATTATCTAAATTATGCCGAGTTACAGATCGCTTCTCAGTTGTATGAAGGGCTTGTGAGGCGCGATAGGTACGGAGAAATTGTTGCTGGAATTGCTCAAAGTTGGGAACATGCATCGGATTACCGTACTTGGAGCTTCACGATTGCTGAAGATGCCAGATTTCATGATGGCGAGGCAGTACGAGCCACAGACGTAAAAGGGGCGTGGGAACGGTTCATAAAAGAAAATTGGATGGGCGAAATCGCTGACAGTTGGTTGAACCCGCTTCTCTCAATTGACGGGGCGATGAATTGTCGGCGGGGGGACTCCGATGCGGTTTCCGGCATTAACGTCATAGACCATCGGCACCTGCGGGTGGTGCTTAGAGAGCCGGACACGGAGTTTTTAATAAAACTCACGGCGCCAACCACATGGATCACGAAACCTGATGTCTCAAACGGACACGAATTGCCCCCCGTAGGCACCGGACGCTACCGCTTAGCGTCTTTTCAACCCGAGGAAATTCGCATCAAGGCGAATGCCGCATACCCATGGGGAGCACCATATCTGGATGAAATCACATTCCGGTACTACGCAGAAGTTCGTCAAGCGTTGTTTAATTTTGAATCAGGTATTCTGGACGCATTACATTTACCCATCACCGAAACACCTAGACGCCTCGACGACGATTCAGATGAAATCCTAATTCAAACGGACGCGACGGTTGGTGTGTATCTTCGACGTATGTCAGGACAATCCAAGCCGCCGATATGGTTCGATGTTCTGAAATATGCGCTTGATGTTGACGCGCTGCTAAGGTTGCAGTACGGCGCTCCTTCTACCCAGGCAACCGTAACGTTGTCGCCACGACACTACAACCCCATCAAAGCGCGCCGGCGCCTGAAGAATTCGCCTGCCGTTCGGCTTTTCTTCGCTCCCCTGCCGGACAACAGTGGAAACGAGATTGCCGCTCGATTAAAGCGAAATCTATTGTCTCAGATTGGGTTGCAGATCTCTGCCGTCGATATAGATTCCGCGCCACTTCGAAACGTTCTTAAGGATAGAGATGCTAATCTTGCGTTGCTATCAGTTTATCTCCTTCACGGCGTCGACACAGCCATTAACCAACTTAACTGGTCCGATGAGTTGATTCTCCTCTATCTACTTCCATCCGACTTTCTGTGCCAGTCGCATCTTCGCAATTTTAACATCGGTTGGGGCGGCGTTGTTGCTTTCGACCAAACGTGGTTAGCAGAACGTTAAGCTGGTAACGTGGAACGCACACGCCGCAATACTTCTCTTTGAGAAATTTGACTTGACATAATGAAAACGTTAATTGGATGTTTACTGATAACCTCGTTTTTATTCGCCATCGCTCCCAGAACGAATAGTGTGCCCCCAAAAACCCGAGGAAAACTAGGGATTGTTGCAATTCTATCCGGAGTTGCAATTTTGACGCGATACCTAGTGAAACGCGATATTCGCGCTTCTGAAAAACTTCGTGCAGAACTTGGTGCGCCGGACCGCACCATCGAGTTTGAACGCGGGTTTGACCATTGGCGCCTCCAGTGGCATGCAGAACGACAGTATCTGTTTCGGAACCACCTCTTGTACAATATAACGATACGTAATATTGCAAACGACGAATGAGTCCTGTCATTGGGAATTGGGACAGTTCAGAATTGTGTCTTCGGAATCGCCGAAGAACTTCTGTCACGATCCACGCTTACCCACAACTTCAGGGCATGTCGAGGATTTCGTAAACTACATTCCTACAATATTCATAGCGCCTCAAGTCTCCCCGATGATTGAAATTAACGAGATACCTGTCCGTGCGCTACACACAAATATCCCCACGAATTAAATCCTCTCAAACCGTTGAATTCTGTTTGTAAATCCACCGAAACGTGCATCCGAAATTGTGTTATAGTTGGACATCGCAAGTTTGTCCGCAAAGTCAATCGGTGCGAGCGTGAAAATTTTGTCTCGTAGGATTTAGTGTAACAGCCGATTGTGCATCGGATTCCGTAGTACCGAATAGCACTTACCACCACCCAAACGGATATACTTAAAGCATTCAATGCGTCAATTCGTCATTGTAGTATATAACGTCCTGGGCTGGATGCATCAAGTAGGGCTATTTGCCTGGAGGTAATATGAAAATCAATCTGAGCGGCGCCCTTCAACGTTCGACTATCGTGCAGGTAGAAGCACATTGGAATCGGATCGCGGATTCTACGTTCAATTTACACGAAGCGTCACCAATACACACCGAGTTGTTTGATTTTTCCCCGAGCTTGCCCACAAAAGAGTACGTAGTTGACGATTTCAAAGCTTTTCTTCCAGCGTCCGCTGTGGAGATTGGGGACGTGTGGCAACTCGAATCGCACGAGATTGTTCCATTCCTTCACCAGTTTCATCCGGGGGCAACTACAGTGCTTCATAACGGCAAAGAGGGGGCTTACGCGTGTCTCCGCGCGATTTCGTCTGATCACGTTGAGATAGTTTTCCGAATTCACGCGGAGTTGGTGTTGTCGAGCAATGCTTATGAGGCGTGGCGGGCCGCAAATTCGCTGAATGACGATGAGGCGAAATCTCGTTATATTTTGTCTCAGTTTGCAGGACAATTGGTGATAAATCTGAAGAGGCGGAGCGTTCGCGCGTTTTCGCTTTATCTACCACCCCGGAATAGCAATGTTGATATCGGTGCTTTTGAAGAGGTGGATATGGTGTTTGTCCCGCGGATGGAACTTCTCGCTGCGAACACAGACGATTATAACGAGATCGCATGGGACTATTCCATTACGGCGGAAGAAGCCCGCAAGAAGTTGGAATTGAACTTTTACAAATTCGCTGAAATCGACTGGTTGCCGATTGATGAAGCAGTTTCACAAGCTGAAGTCACAAATCTACCGGTTCATGCAATCCTCGTTTGGGGGGCACTCGACGATGAATCATGCTGAGCGAACGGTAAATACTTTAGGGCGGGTCCGCTCTCGAATTCGGAAGTAATCAATACGCTTAACGAGAATTTTGTGAACACTTGGGTGCTTCTAAGGGAGTTACCAGAACTGATAGAGGGTGTAAAAGGGGATGGTGTTCGTCGTGCCGCGGTAACGCTTCAACGGAATTACAGCGACTCGGCAGACATTCTGGTGCTGACACCGGAGGCGGAGGTCATTTTGCACCAACCGGAGATGGCGCTCCCTTACAGGAATAGGACAGAAGCCTACTTAACGCTGCTACGGCGTTCCCTAGAAGCGTTTGGAGGAAAGCGTCGGTTGCATTTAGAAGCAAACCCAATCAATTTGGGACGAAAGTTGAAAGAGGTTTCGCACACCTTCAGCGCCTCCCGGACCGACACGCCGGATTACACGCTTGTTGAAATAGACACAACCCCTTTTGAATGCGACGGGATACTGTACGTTAAGATACTGGTGGGGACTGGTGAGGCGTCTGGTACGTTCGATCTGTTTGATGGCGATACAGATTTAACTACGGACGGATCGCCAGGTGAGGCGTTGACTGGGGCGTGGGATGTTGCGCCCGGTGGAACCGGACACATATTTCACCGGTTTCAACCAGGCGAGCAGTTCCGGTTACGAGCTAGGAACTTGGATAGCAAGGCGGGGAGCACGAACTCTTTTCTTGCGGACATTTACGTGGTAAAAGAAGGCAAAAATGCCTAAGCTCGAATTTGGACACTTAGAGCTTGATTGAATAGTCGGTAGTAAAGCTATTTCTGGTCAATTGAAAAGAGTTTCTCCATGTGTGCGTAATTTCCGTCTAAATACCTGTGGGATCTCTATCGCGCACCTTATTCAGTCGCTTAATCCTCTCCGAGGCTTTTAATGGCTGGTGCGCTGTGCGCACCCTACAATCTGTAATTTTCAAACAGGTTTTCAATGGTCTTCTCGCTCATTAATTATTATAATGAAGTAGTTGCGTGGTCGCGACCTGGGATTGCTCCTACCCGTTGTTGTAAGGTGGTATACGGCACACGGCGTATGCCTACTACTCTAAAATTATGCCGCAAATACTTAACGAATGTACCAATAAAGCAGCATATTTGATGATTACTGAACGCACCCTACGATTCGGCATGAATGATAGGAAAAGATGGATTTGAACAAGTGTTGGTCTGTCATTCTATTAATGATTTTAGCGGGCTGTACCCATGTTCAGCCGGGCAAACGGGCGCCCACGGTAGGTACGGCAGCTGCCGTATCCGCGGAATTCGCACTACTTAGCGATCGCACTCACGATGTTGCAGCGGACAAGCATAACATTTGGGTGGTAACAGACAAAGGCGTCAACCGTTACATCAAAAGCGAAAAACGGTGGATGAGCTACACCGTCCAAGAGGGACTCGCAAGCAACAAAGTTTCAAGCATAGCTGTCGATTCCGAGTACGCTTGGTTTGGCACAGAATCCGGAATTTCCAAACTCACGATTGCGACCGGAGAGTGGACGACTTATAATCGGGATGACGGTTTGCCCAGCAATCGAATTACGGCGATTAGAACCGATGGGCATTACGTCTGGTTTGGTACGGATAAAGGATTGGCAAGATACAACAAGCCCATTAACATTTGGGCGTTAAGAACAACTGACGACGGTGGACTGCCGAGCAATCAGATTATTGATATTGCCGTTGAAGATGGGTACGTTTGGGTTGCAACCGATAAAGGGGTGTCGAGATACGATAAGAAGATTGACTCATGGACGCAATTCACCAAAAGCGATGGTCTAGCCGACGACAAGGTGACGACGATTGCTATTGACGAAGATTATGTTTGGTTTGGCACAACGAATTTCGGTGTCAGTTTATACAGTAAAACGGATCAAGCCTTTGTAAAAACATTTACCCGAGACGATTTACTCAAAACGAACAAAATCAACCGGATAGTGGTTGATGGATTGTACGTGTGGATTGGAACAGCAAATGAGGGCGTGCAACGATACATCAAGTCGGTGGATACGTGGACTCACTACAGTTTAGTCGATGGATTGCCGTCCGCCAACATCACATCAATTGTTCCAGACGGAAACTATGTCTGGTGCGGTACGCGAGAGGATGGAGTTGTCCGTTTTGACAAGATCAGCGCCCATTGGGCAACTGTAAGGAGAGTGGAGGGGCTGATTAACGACAATGTGAAGACAATAATCCAGCGGGACGGGGTTTTCTGGATAGGAACCGCGATGGGATTGAGTCGCTTCAATTCGCGATCCGGGGAATGGACGACTTTCTCCAAGGCGCATGGATTAATCACCAACTACGTGACCGCCATCGCGCTGACTGATGATGCCGTTTGGGTCGGAACAGCCAAGGGCTTGGGGCGTTACCAAGATAACCGCTGGAAGTTTTGGCGGAAAAGGCACGGACTCGCGGGTGATTTCGTACAGGCCGTGGTCGTCGTGGGCGAGAGGATTTTTGTAGGTACGCGAACAGGATTGTGTTGGTATGATTTTGAAGGGGACGAATGGCACATCCACAAAGCTCTTGCGAACCATTGGGTAAGTTGTATCGCCCTTGATGCTGATTCTATCTGGGTTGGGACGCATCGCGGTGTTTTTCAACTGTACTTGGGAAACGGCACGGAAAAACATTACAGTGAAGCCGACGGACTGATTAGCAATCGCGTCACTCGAATATCTGTTGATGGTGAACTCGTTTGGATTGGCACTCAGAACGGACTGGCACAGTTTGATACGAGAGACAGTCGGTGGTTCAATTTTACGACGTCAGAGGGATTGCCAAACAACAATGTCCGCGCAATCTCAGTCGTCAACAACACAGTTTGGGTGGGTACACCTCGCGGATTGGGAAGATATTCAAAGGCATCCAAGTCATGGCAACAATTCGACCTCACGCGCCCGGGAACGGTAATGGGGCATGAAAATATCCGCGACATTACTTCTCACGACAATAAAATTTGGCTGGCGACTATTGGTGGCGTAGGGCGGCTGGACACAGAAACGAATTCGTGGACCGCGATTCGAGCAAAGGAAAATACCAACGTACTTCGTCATAGTCATGTTCAGCACACGGCGTTGGACGGCGACTGGGTATGGTTTATAACGTGGATGAATACTTCCAATGGCAGTATCGTTCGATTCGACAAACGGACTGGAAGTTGGACGCATTTCATGAACGAAGATGTCAAGGCGGTTGATGCTCCGCCCATTGACCGCATCGACTGGTTCGATGTCGCAAATGACCGCGTTTGGTTTGCTACCGAGAGCGGGATTTTGGCGTATTCCAAAAACGCTGACACGTGGCGGCACTTCACAACAAAGGATGGGCTTCCGAGCACGAAGTCTCGGTCACTGCTTATTGATGGTGAAGACGTATGGATTGGCTTGCGAGATGGGCGCTTTTGCCGCTATCGTGTCGCTTCCGATACGTGGGAGACTCATGTCGCAACAATTAGAGATCTTGCCTTCATGCGGCATCAGACACTCTTTGACGCAAATTCTCAATATGTTTGGATTCCCGCGCAGCACGATGGGGTATTGCGTTACGACAAGAAAATGGACTCATGGAGGCGTTATACTGCCGCCGACGGCTTGACGAATCGCATTGCAAAGATTGTCGCGGACGAACACGATGTGTGGGCGTACGAATGGGAGTTGTTCCGATACGACTCGGAAACTGATCGCTGGTCTGTTATCGACAACAGGCGGGGTTTGGCAAAGACAGGGATTAGAGAGTTGATTTCCGGCGTTGATTATCTGTGGGTACTACACACAGGACACTGGGGCGAGGAGGCCGGAAACGTGTCGGTAAGTGGATATCACAAGAAGAATCGAACGTGGCAAGTGTTCCGGGGGCACCCCGAGACTGTCGGAAATAACTTCCACGACGTCCAGGAAACCGCCGGCGGGGTATGGTTCGGGACAGAAGAGCACGGCGTGAGTCGGTTCGATAAAGCCTCGTCGTCATGGACCGTATTTTCGACGGAGGATGGATTGTTAAGCAGCAAAGTTCACGACCATACACTCCGGGTGGATGAAGACTATGTTTGGGCAGGCAGTGACCGTGGAATTAGCCGCTACGATTTAAATAGGGAGAATTGGACTGGTTATACCGGCAATAGGGCACTTCTCTCCGACGTTATTCGGTCTGTCGCAGTTGATACACGTTACGTCTACTGTGGAACTGATCGGGGGGCAAGCCGTTACGATAAAGAAAACGACATCTGGCTGACTATCGCCCATGATCAAAACATTGATCATGATCGTGTGACGGATCTCGCTGTCGACGACAGATTTGTGTGGATTACCAGCGGAAAAGGGGTAAGGCGGTTTGATAAGTGGGCTCATTGGATGGATAATTATGACGAGAAGAACGGTTTGCCCACCAACAATGTGAAGGTCGCTGCGGCCGGCAAACGGGAGCTCTGGGTCGGCACCGACCATGGTATCAGCAAATATAACACGCTGTCAGAGGACGCCAATGCGTGGGAAACCTTCGCGCGCGCCGATGAGGTGGACACGATGTCGCTGTCCAAAGAGTTTGCCGAGAGCCTCGTTGATAATCGCGTAAGAAGTATTGCCGTCGGCAAACGCTACGTCTGGATAGGTACAGAACGAGGGGTTAGCCGCCACGATCTGCGGCGCAGAACTTGGCAAACCTTCAGACAGAACGAGGGCCTTCTCGATACTGAGATTAGCAGTATTTGTATTGATGGCGAATCGGTCTGGTTTGGAACAGAGGGCGGCGTTAGCCGCTTTAATACGAAGACAAAAGAGTGGGATTCTTTTTCCCAAGCCAACGATCTGATCATTGACCAAGTTACGCAGATTGTTGCACTGGGCGACGACGTGTGGTTTGGGACGTTTGACCACGGTTTAATGCGCTACAACAAGCAAACGCAGGCATGGAAACAGTTTACGCGGGCTGATGGATTAAGTCACAATCGCGTATTGGACATTACCACGGACGAAGATTATCTCTGGATAGGGACAGCGCGGGGGCTGAGTCGTTATGATACCCTCACCGATACTTGGACAGTCTTTACCCGGCATTTCGATCAGGAAGAAGATCGACGGTGAGTTTGCCGCAGTCCGCCCTGACAAGAGACCGGTTTTGAGGCGTCGGATGGTTGGAGGGATGGAAGAGCAAAGGAATTCCTTCCGCGCCATTCTGAACTTGGCACTTCTCGGACGGTATGGCTAGCCAACTGTGATTTGGAATCATCGAGAACTCTATCCTCACATTCATGATTGCATAAGGAATTAAATCGCGCTGGAAGTCTATTTGATTTATCGCTCCCGCAGTTGACCTGATTTAAGAATCTGCGGTCATCAAATGCCTATCTCAACTCCATTCACCTTACGTCTGCTCGGCAGATCCCTCACCTAGAGACCGAAATGCGCATAAATATGAATATTTATGACTATTGCACATTGAGAAGGTCAATCATGACCGATTTCGTCAATTCGGTGTTTCGCTTCATACTATTCCTGACTGTGTTAGGTTCCGCCACACACATACTTGCGCCATCTTCCGTTCGGCTTCCTGTAGTACACGCGGCGCCATTGGCAAATCCACTCCTCAGCGACCGGGTTACGTCAATGGAAATGAATTCGGGTTATGTGTGGGTTGGTACAGACCGAGGCGTTAGCCGTTATGACAAAGTCAAACGTCAGTGGAAAAACTTTACAATCATCGACGGGCTTGCCAACAATGACGTGTTGGCGATCGCACTAGACGGGAAAGAGGTCTGGATCGGTACGAGAGGAGGCGTTAGTCGATACAACACCGTGTTGGACGAATGGAGACGCTATATGCCCCATGATGGATTAGCTGATCGCACAGTAACCTGTATTGCCGTTGATTCAAGATTTGTTTGGTTTGGCACTCCGAAGGGACTCTCACGCTACGACAAAGAAACTAACACTTGGGCGCGAAAGCAACAGGCGGACGGACTCGCCGGCGATAAGGTGAAAAAGATCGTAGTTGATGCCGACTATCTTTGGGTCGCGACCGGAGCGGGAGTATCCAGATATGATAAACTCACAGATTCGTGGAGCAACTACGACAAGGAGGGTGGGCTTGTTGACAATGATGTGAATGCTATCGCAGCCAATGAAGATTCAGTTTGGTTCGGTACAGAGAACAAGGGTATCAGTCTCTATGATGTACGAAATTCCGAGTTTGCTCGTACATACTCAAAGAGAGATCGATTGACAAGTGACCAGATTCGTTCGCTCGTGATGGACGGGACATCGCTGTGGATTGGCATGGCTGATGGCGGAGCGCAGCGGTATATCCTGTCCGTAAACGCATGGAGGCAATATACGAAGGAGGATGGTCTGCCTTCGAATCATGTCACAGCAATCGCGACGGATGGGAACGTGGTGTGGTTCGGCACGCATGAACACGGCGTGGTACGACTCGATTTACATAGTGAAGAGTGGGCGAGGTACGGAGAGGTTCTGGCGCTCAGCGACAATGATGTAAAGAGCCTTCTAGCGACGAAATCGAAGGTTTGGGTTGGTACACGGAATGGTCTCAATGAATACAGAGTCGGAGAATCTCTACTCGATTGGCGTACGATCAGCAAAGCGGACGGATTAGCCGATAGCTACATCACTGGCGTGGCGGATAGCGGTGACGCATTCTGGGTGGGCACACCAAAAGGACTAGGAGTGCGTTATGGAACCGGAAAATGGCAATTCTATAACACCGCGGATGGGTTAGCTGATGATTATGTCACCTGCCTTACGTGGGACAAATCTTGTGCTCGACTTTGGGTGGGAACGAGACATGGCGTTTCGACGTACGATCCACTTACGGATTCGTGGAATTCGCATCCCGGCGAACTCGCAAATCTCGGCTGGGTAAACGACATTCTACTCACCGAGGAGTTTATTTGGATTGCAACCTCGGATGGGCTCATCTGTTACGATTGGTCAACCGCAACTTCTACCAAACGTAAACAGGTGTGCGGCTTACGCGGCATCTGCGTAAATGCGATTTCATTCAGCGGCGACTCCCTCTGGGCTGGAACGAGGTCGGGATTAGTAAGATTGAAAGATTTGTCAGATCCGCAAGCTAAGCAATCGCGCCACCCGTCGGCAGAAGCGACGCCGGATACGCCGTTAAAAAACCTGGATACCCGCTTTGAGATAGAGTTCCCCCTTGCTGTTCCAAACGTCGTTCGTCATATCACTCGCTCCAACGTCGTTAGAGTTGAGGCTGACGGTGAAGAAATCTGGCTTGGTGCTCCAAACGGGTTGGCAACATACGATTTGAACGCCGATAGATGGACAGTCTACACACGGGAGAGTACAAATAGCAAACTTGCGGCGAATAACATCACAGCCATTTCAATCACTGAGGCTGACGTGTGGATCGGGACGATTGGCGGTGTGAGCCGTTTTGACAGAGAGACGCAGCAGTGGACGCGGCATGTTGCATCGAAAACTACCGAGGTGTTACACGCCGATCGAGTCGCCCATCTCCAAGAAGATGGGAATTACATCTGGTTCGGAAATTGGAATGACACAACCGAAGGGGCAATCGGTCAGTATAATCGAGTCACGGAGGATTTTCGATTCTTCAGCAAGGAGGACCTTCCGCTACAGCCAAATGCGCCGCCAATTACCCTCGTCCACGGAATCACAACCGACAATGAAATCGTCTGGTTCGGCACCAACGCTGGGGTTTTGGGTTACTACAGACTCAGCGACACATGGCGTCACTACACCATGCAAGATGGTTTGCCAAACAATGAAATATGGAGTGTCGCGCTTGACAGTGACCATATCTGGACGCTCCACATTGGGGGCGTGGTTGGCCGCCTATTCATAGAGGGAGATCGTTGGCAACACTGGGAAATCTCACCCAGCGCAATTTGGAGCACCTTGGGGACGATTGCCGTAGAGTCCGAATATGTTTGGGTGTCCACCGCTTGGGAGGGAATCAAACGGTTTGACAAATCGACCGAAAGGTGGGAAACCTTTTCTCAGCGAGATGGCCTTGGTCACGGTGAGACCAACGATATCCTCATTGATGACAATTATGTCTGGATAACAGCGTGGGGTGACGCCTCTCGGTACAATCGGCGTACCGGGGAGTGGGAGAGTCTCTCCGAACACCGAATCACTTCACGTGTAACCTTTGGCATTCAACCCGGGATCGACGGGTTTTGGATGTTGTACGCTTGGACCGATTGGGGAGACCCCATTGCTTCCAAATATCATTATAGCACTCAATCGTGGTCAGAACTGAAGACCCCTAGAATCAGCCGTGGAAAATATTACCGTGAGTGGTTTGGGGCGGCAAGGCAGCTTGTGGAGACGCCGGAAAACATCTGGTTGGCAACACAAGCAACGGGCATCGGACGATACAACAAAGCCACCAAGGACTGGAGGTTTTTGAACTATGAGTCAGGGCTTGCGAACGACCAGTTAGCCGAGGATTCAATAGTTGTAGACGATGATTACGTTTGGGTCGGTAACGACGGAGGATTGTCCCGGTATGACAAAATCGCAGAGTCATGGACAACGTTTGTTGCTTCGCCTACGTCTAGCGCGAACAGTCCAGGAAAGGTTTCTGCGATCACTGCTGACGGCCGATTTCTCTGGGTAGGTACCCCTGAAGGGTTATATCGTTATGATAAGGAAAAGAATCAGTGGACCCGTCATCGGTATAGGGGGGACTGGGTTTGGGGCGTAAAAAGCCTAACTGTTGATGAGAAGTATCTCTGGCTCGGTACTGACGGAGGGGTTCGACGGTATGATAAAGCAGCCGACACATGGCAAGAGTACAAGCTGGAGAACGGTTTACCCTCCAACATTGTGCGCGATGTCGACATTGAAGGTTATGATTTGTGGGTTGCCACGGATAGTGGAACCGCCAGGTTCAACCGTATATCCGACGACCCAAACGCGTGGGAAACACACTCGCATACTCTCGAGATTGAGACGATGGGGGACGAGCGTCAATACGCGCATACGCTTCTGAGTAATGACGTTCGCTGTGTAACAGTAGCCAAAGAATTCGTCTGGTTCGGTACAGATGAAGGCGTATGTCGATATAACCGTGAGAATGAAACGTGGGCGACATTCCTAACAAAGGAAGACTTGAATGTCGAAGACATCAGCTCCATTGCCATCGATGGCAACACCATCTGGTTTGGCACTAATCGAGGAGTAACCAAGTACGATACCGTGTCAAAAGACAGGGTTAGCATCACACCCTTGAACGGATTGGCAAGCCATGTCGTGACGTGTATTGCCGTCAACGGAACGGAGATTTGGTTTGGTTCTGCCAACTCAGGTGCAACGCGATATGACAAAGCCACAGGAGAATGGAAAATCTTTAATGCGGAGCACGGGCTAATTCACAATGGCATACAGGCGATTGCAGTCGACGGCAAACAGATCTGGTTTGGAACGGAGTTTGGTTTGTGCCGGTACAATCGCCAGGCGGATACTTGGACGAGCTATGCAGAGGCGTTCAGTAATTGAAGGATAACAATTGAGTCGTTACACTCATTCGGTAGAATCCTCTCATAAAATGCCAAACATAATCATTTGGTGCCACCTATCACAATAAAATGAGAAAACAGGCGCAATTCATATCATACGTTTTGCTTTACGCATTTGGATTCGCAATCATTATACTTCAGCAGCGCTTGATTGCCCCGAGTGCAGCTCAAATCTATCCTCAAGAGCAGCAGTCGGTTATAGACCAAAAGGCAAATTCCCAGGTGACAACCGAGGAAAGATTGGTCAGCGACAATGTCCGCTGCATTGATGCAAACCGCGGGAAAATCTGGGTTGGAACTGATCGGGGCGTGAGTATCTTTCAAGAAGCGGACAACCGCTGGTCGAAGCTGGATCGAGAGGATGGTCTAATTTCCGATGATGTTACCGACATTGCTGTTGATGAGGCAATTATTTGGATCGGTACACGCATAGGGCTTAGCCGCTATAACGCGGCAACTAGAAAATGGATGAAATTTCAGAAGCGTGATGGTTTGACTCACAATCAGGTAAATGCTGTTGCGATTGACGGGCACCACGTCTGGATCGGAACCGAAGGCGGCATCTCACGTCATGATACCTCTACAGGTGCTTGGGCGTCGTTGATCGAGAAAGAGAATAAACGGCTTAACGTAATCACCGCCATTGCGGCGGACACCGAGTATGTTTGGTTCGGCACGGAGGGTGGACTGAAGCGCTACGACAAAGCCAAGGACGCATGGAACACGTACACTGAGGAGGAGGGATTGGCCGACAACCGTGTGGTATGCATTGGGCTCAGTCCAGATTCGGTTTGGGTCAGCACGGAGAAATCCGGTATAACCAGGTTTAGCATTGCCAATCAAACCTTTACCGAGAGTTACGACAGAACAACCGTATTGGAGAGCGACTACATTGAAGCGACCGTCGTTGACGGCGACAGTGTTTGGTTCGGTTCCGCCGACCGTGGGATTCGACGTTACCTTACAACAGTCGATACTTGGTTCAGATACACGGCAGAGGAGAGTCTAGTCAGCGATCATATTTCGGACTTAAAAAGCAGCGGCCAATACATTTGGATAGGTACGGCCGAGGGCGGGTTAGGAAGATTTGACAAATCGAACACATCATGGCGCTGGTACTCTAGAAAGGACAGACTCGCGTCGACTCAGATTCATGACATAGCTTGGTCCGGTACCGCCGTATGGATTGGAACAAACCGAGGACTCAGTCGCTATGATCTAACCAACGACATCTGGACGACCTACACCAAAGCGGATGGACTTGTCACGAACTACATTACTTCTGTTGCGATTGACAGCACGAACAATCTAACATGGATCGGTACTCCGCTCGGATTGGGAGTTAGTGAAGGCGGTCGTTGGAGGTTCTTCACGCAGCGAAACGGTTTGGCGGATGATTTTGTAACAGACGTAAGCATCATCGGGGAAAAGGTGTGGGCTGCCACGCGAAGCGGACTCACGGCGTTACAGTTGACTCCCGAGAATCGTCAACCGCAGATTAAATCTTATCTGGAAGATCGGTGCGTGACTTCTGTCCTCAAGCTTGGCAATAATTTCTGGGCCGGAACAACGACCGGACTGTATCGACAATCGTCTGGGACAGTACCCTTTGAACGCTATCCACCGATTGAGGACTATGTCAACACATTAGCGCAGGGATTGCAGGGTGAGCTGCTCGCGGGTACGCGAAATGGACTATGGAAGATTTTAAACGATACTGCGTTTCATGTTACAGATGGGTTGCCAAACCGGAATGCGAGGTCTATTGTTGTAGATAATGACGTAATATGGGTTGGCACTCCCGGCGGAGTTTGCCGCTTCGATGATAGCCTAAGGGAACCGCGAATCTTTTCAATGGAATCGGATGGTTTGCTACACAATAACGTGCGCAGTATCGCTCTCGGCGATGACCGAGTATTTTTCGGCACGGACGCAGGTCTTGCCATCCGGGTAAAATCGGCGGACAGATGGGATTATCATAAACCTTATCATTCCACGGACTTTTTGCGTGAAGATGAGATTCACTGGATAGCGCAAGACGGTAATTATCTTTGGGTTCTCAACTGGTCGGCGTCGCCAAACGGTGCGATTCTGAAGTATGATCGGAGGACGGACACCTGGATGACGTACACCAAGGAATCTCTACCTCTATCTAGAAAATCTTCATTCATCACAGAAGTACCGCGTATAGCGGTGGAAGCGGAAGATGTTTGGTTCACAACCGACAACGGGATGCTTCACTACAATAAGCGAGCCGACACATGGAAGCACTTGACACTCAGTCGCCGCACTGAAGAGATTGCGGTTAATCCATCTGGCGGGATTTGGGTCTCGCTTCGCGGGGGAGGCGGCGCGCATTACGATAAGCGAACCGGTCAATGGGAGACATTTTACGTGGTCGAGCCGGGCGATGGCGCAAGGGTGGAGTCGCTCGCTTGTACAACTGATTATGTTTGGTTCGGAACAGGCGAACACGGTATCCGGAGATACGATTGGCGCAGGAAAACATGGACGCCGTACACAGAAGCGCATGGATTGGCTTCTCGACAGGCAGCATGGCTCGCGGCTGATGGAGAAGATTTGTGGACAGGCGGCGGGAACGCCTATTCTTGGATCACAGACCGAGAGCGTCACGGTGTTAGCCGTTACCGCGCAGATGAGGACAAGTGGATTATCTACAACGAACGAACGGGGCTTCGAGCTCTAGGCTTGGAGTCCGGACATATGGGCAACCAGTACATTTGGAGTTACGGGTGGAGTGGAATTGACCGATTCGATCGCACTACCGGGACATGGAGTTCGTTCACTAGGGAGGACGGTCTGCGGATGGACCGGGGTAAAGTGGAAGCGGTGGCAGAAGATGACGAAACCTTCTGGGTTGGTACAAGTGAGTCCGGAGTATTCAGATACTATGAAGCGTCGGGCGCTTGGCTAAGATTCGGAACCGAGGACGGTTTGGCAAGCAATGAGATTCGCAATTACGGTATCACGGTAAATTCAGAGTATGCGTGGGTTGGTACGGCTGATGGACTGAGCCGCTACGACAAGATGAAGGACACTTGGACGACGTTCGTAAAGCAGGAAATGCTAGCGAGCCGTCGTGTTGCGGCAGTGGCGGTGGACGAGCGATACGTTTGGGTAGGAACACAACGAGGATTGAGTCGTTACGACAAAAAATATGACACTTGGCGGCAATTCGAGAAGGCGATGAAGGAGGACGACAACAACGAGGAGGAGGCCGGTGAATCAGAGGACGGGGAAGGGGATGAGAAAGAGGAGATTATTGAATTGGTCGACAACAATGTCGTTGATTTGTCGGTCGGGGAGCGTTATGTTTGGATTGCTACCGAAGGCGGCGTAGGTAGGTATGATAAAATCGCCGACAGGTTCGATGCGTATACGGAGGCAAATCATTTGCCGAGCGTGGACATCCGCGCGATCGGAGAGAACCGCTCCGATGTTTGGATTGGCACTAAGAACGGTGTCAGCAAACACAATATTCTTTCCGATGATCCAAACGCTTGGGAAACATACAACGCAGCAATCGAAATCACCCCGACAGTGGCCCGGAAGTACACCAAGAGCCTGAAAAACGATGATGTCCGTTGCCTGGCGGTCGACAACGATCGCGTCTGGATTGGTACGAAGACTGGAGTTTCCGCCTATGATTTTAGCGAGAGGACGTGGCAAAACTTTACCCAGAACGACGGCCTCGCCAGCCAGGAGGTGAGTTGTATCGGCATTGATAAGACTATCGTATGGTTTGGCAGCGGGCATGGCGCGACTACTTACGACACGGCTAACGGGACTTGGTGCGTCTATACGAAGGAGGATGGGTTAGGATCGAATTTGATTACGTCAATCGCCATCAGCGGCACGGCGATTTGGCTCGGTACATTTGACAATGGGGTGACCGTGTTGACTAAAGCGACAGGTGAGTTCACGATTCTTACCATGGCGGATGGATTACCACACAACGGTGTTTTATCGATAGCAATGGATGGCGAATTGGTCTGGATAGGCACCCACGGCGGTTTAACACGTTACGACACACTTACGGAGACTTGGACCGTTTTTACCGAGCATTTCGACCATGATGGAATATGAGGCGTAATTGTCTGAGGTGTGTGAGTAGCACTATTCAATACGCTATTCAAAGAGGGTTGGGATACCCAACCCTTACGGACGTTGGCGCGTACCCCGATTTCAACAAGCACAGTCTCTGCCTCAATTGTAGAAGATTAGGTAAAATCAAAGGAACCCATAATGAGAAAATGTCCTGCACACGTTAATTTAGGGCACTACGTAATCTTGGGATTGCTGGTACTCTGGATCTCGGACGTGTTAGTTCTCCAAGCCGAAGCGGAAGATGTGTATAGTTTATTCGGCAAATTGTTCCTGTCGGGACGTGTGGAGTATGATTTTACCAATAGGCGTGATTTTCTCGCGGACACGGAGGCGGAACAGATAAGGCAGAACGATTTTGACTTTGACCGCGTGTTTCGGCGCGGATTTCATAGCGTGATGGTCATTGAAGAAACCGCCGGTAATGTCAAGAATATCTTGAGCCTCGGGGAAGTACCAACTACGTTTACAAAATCGACCTTTGACCGTATCGATTTTTCAGGGGTGCGTTGGGATATACGCGCGGAGCGCACCGATTGGACATTCATTATGGTGCCAAGCCATGTAAATCCCGTAGTTGGTCGGGAGGATTTGGAGGGTTCCGGTTTCGGGATTCGCGAAGTCACAAAGTTTGGTAAATCCAAACTCGGGCTTTCGTGGTATTTCCGAGACACGCCCGTCTGGGCAATAGACACGGAAACAAACTTTGCAAACTATGGGTTTAGAGGAGAATTGGCAGTCACGCCAATGGGCGCGATAGACAGTACCTTCTCGTCTCGCTTTGATGCTACGACTACGGTATTCAAAGGATTCCGCACGGTCGGCGATACAATATTTCAAGCCGAAGTGTTTCGCGTCGGGCACCTATTCGACGCGTCACGTTCGGTTGGAGACAACGATGACGGAGACAGATATACCGATAATACGGGAGAAGATCCGCCTTCCCTAATTATCCCAGGAGATCTTGACAAGAACAACAACGGAACATTCGATTACGAGGACGATATTCTACTGTTCGACGTTGATGAGGATTTTCTCGACGAGAGCGATCGGAATAACAACGGCATCCGAGATGAAGAGGAAAACGACAAAGACCCCAATTATGAATTCGACGTAGGATTGCGCGGCGTGCGTTTGCTCATGCAACGAAAAACCAGTCGAGAAGGCAGCTCGATTGACCATGAGCTAGGTGTGCAGTTTGAGCGGAGCCTTATGGGGCGGAATGCGGATGTGACCGCGTCATCAACCAAAGCGTTCTCGGATTTGGTCTACAGGAAGAAACTCACTCAGAACACCTCGGTCGTAATAGAGAATGAGCTTAAGTTCGTCAAAGACCGTATACCTGATGAGACGTGGTATTTCGCCGGATTCTTGAGTTTAGACAAGGCGAAACTATACCGGAAGTTGCCTAGCATTGCAGAGATGGAGGAGGCGGGCGACATCCAGTTCTACAAGGCAGATGGAGGCATTGAAGTTGAGAAACGCCGCGAAGATCCTCTGCTCATGCAGAATGACCTCATTGACACGGTCAAACTGACATGGGAATATTCAGGGATTGAACGAATGGTGACTACGTCTCGTCTAAAATTGAGATACGATCTCGATTTGGATGGTGCGGATGAACATTACGAAGTCGGCATCTTCAAAACGCTCTATCGACTGCGACCGTCGAAATCACTCGAGATTAGCCCCATGCTCAAATTCACGGTTCGCAACGGCTATTTGATGGCGGAGAGCCGCATTGGTACCATGAGGGTATCGGGTGAAGTAGATGGAGAGCCCGTGTCCGATCACATTCGCCTCCGCGAGATTGAACATGCTCACGTTCGGGACATGGCTACGGCCGTGATTTTGAAAGCGGTCTATCAGTTTACAAAAACAATCAAAATTACCGGAGGCGGTCAAGTTCTGTTCCTCAACGATATGCTCGCGGACGACAATGATTTCCTGCGCCAAGCCCTCCTTGCTGAAATGGAGAAGAGTTTTACGGCATACGAGAAGGAACTTTTCCTGCACATCGGCGTTCGATATATTGACCAGCGCGCGACGAATGACGTGAACGACCAAAACTATATGGAGAATTTCGTTCGCGTCTTTGGGAAGTTTTAGAGCCTGTTTGATTAGTCGATAGCAGAACCATATTTGGACATTTGTAGGAGGTGTCTTTCATGTTTTTATTGTTGCCTTCTACATACTTGTGGGATCTCTATCGCACTCCTTATTCAGTCGCTTGATCCCCGCTGGGGCTTTTAAAGGCTGGTGCGCAGTGCGCACCCTACAAATGTACTTTACAAACAGGCTCTTAATAAAGGGGGCGGGACGGATGACTGGGTGAATTGATCCGAAATGTAGGTTCAAGAGGTCTGCGTTCTGTCGCACGCTACGCACCCGCCGCCCCGTTGGCCTGTGAGCGAATAGGATAATTCGGCAATAGAGAGGACAACTGAAACTGTTCGGCGTCCGTAATGCGACGCGGCTAAGTACGTATTGCCTCCGCGATTGTATCAAATAGTGATTGAATTTCTGATTCCTCCACACAGGAAAATGCGATTCGGAGATCGTTATCTCCTAGGGAAACAATGCCAATACCGTACTCATCAAGAAGGCGCTGGCGCACCACTTCGGCATTTCTTTTCTTTAGGCGGATGCACATGAAATATCCGGCCTGAAACGGATACGCCTCCCATAATTCTTTATAACTTGGGGCGTTTACGACCTCACTCACTTTACGGGCTCGATCCTTTAGTATTTCATATTTCTGCTGTTTTTCCGATTTGTACTCGGGAGTGCCCATCGCCTGATGCACCATTGTCTGTGACAGCTGTGCGGCGCCTGACGTACTCACACGAATCAGAGCGATAACCTTTTTCTCCAACGGTTTCATCTCGTCCTCATTTAGCCCGAAGGTAAGAAAGCCCACACGCAATCCCCATGCATACTCCTGCTTTGTTGCCCCATCAATCTTGACCGGTATAATGTTTGGATGAAGGTTAGTCAACCATCCGAAGATGGATTCATGCAAGACATCGTCATCGTACCACAAACCAAAGTAGGCATCATCAATAACGACAAGGAGCTGGGTTCCACCCTCAGCGACCCGTTCGATAGCCTGAGTTGTTCGCCATGCTTCCTCCGAGTTGATTGCATAACCCGTGGGGTTATGCGGGAAGTTAAGAATCACGATTAGCTTCCGATGCTTCTCACCTGCTTGTATTAGAGACTCGGAAAACCCTTGTGTATTCAACCGGCTTTGAGAATCGAAGAACGGGTAGGTCACGATCTCTGCCCCATGTTTTCGCCCAAAGATTGATTGATAGTTGCCCCAGATTTTATCGGGCAAGACCAATACATCACCCTCATCTACAAAAAGGTCGCCAATTAAACTGAAACCGTGCGTCATTCCACTCGTAACAATGGGTGTGCCGAACGACTTTCCTCCCAGTGTTGGATTTTCCGCGATCATCTGAATTTTCCATTGTTTCCGCAGCTCTATTTGGCCTAGCGCCGGCGCATAGCTGTAAATCAAGTTGGGCGCAAACTCCGGGGCAAACCCACGAGAGCTCTGGAGATACATGGCACTATCATTTTCAAGCGCGGCGGCTCGGGTTGCATTGAGGCGATACGCCTTTAGATTTGCTTCCATGCTTTGGCTCAGAATACCACTGGAAACATAACTTCGCTGACCAAGTGAAGACAACAGGTCGAAAACAACTGGATTCACGGATTGGATTTTCTCGTTCAATTCTATAGCTGACGGATGCAGTGCGATCACATTTCCTCCAAACAGTATGAGGTTCTAAGATTTAGTAGTTTTCCGCTGGATAAATGAAGCGATAGTAGCATTTGTTCAGGTGTTGTTCTACTCCGGTCGCTATTATTGAGTTCCTGATAAACCCCAGATGTTCAAAGATTCAACTCATACCATTGGACGCAGTGACGACGTTACGGTTTCATGCATCTCACGCAACACATTAGGAGGCAGGAATTGGTAATATCCGGTGATGATTTGATTGTTGAGTTACTTGAATTGCACGGGGCCAATACGGTTTTCGGGCTGTCGGGAGAAGGCACTTCCAAAATTCGCGATGCCGTCGAAAGATTTGACAAAGTCCAATATATCTCAGCGCAATCGGCACAAGCTGCCGTTCTCATGGCCGATGGATATGCCCGCGCGACCGGTGATGTAGGCGTTTGCCATCTCTATGGTGGAGATGAGGCCATTAGCGCAGTACCCGGGATTGCTTCCGCTCATGCGGATAACATACCGTTGCTGCTAATCACGGAGCAGACGTTCGTCAATGATTTAACGTCCGGTATGCCTATAGACCGTCATCGCGACCCTTTAAATCACGTGGACTTACAGAAACTCTTCGACGCCGTGACAAAATGGAATTGGCGAGTCGAAAATCGGGAAGAGATTACGCAAACGATTGGCCAAGCATTCGAGCAAATAGAATTCGGCAGTCCAGGGCCGGTTCATTTGGAAATCCCGTCTGATGCGTTAGAGAGTGAATCGACCGAGTTTCTCCCTTCAAGAGGAAATGTTTCTCAGGGTGCTCCACTGGCGGCATACTTCAACATGCTTACGTCGCATCTTACCACGCTCGTCGCAGAGATGATGACGCACGCAAAGTACCCAGCCATCATCGCAGGCGGCGGAGTTGTGTCGGCAGGCGCCGAAGTTGAACTTACCCAACTGGCTGAATTCTTGAACTCTCCGGTATATTTCACACCTATGAGCAAAGGGGTAATCCCGTCGGCACATCCACTCGCAGCGGGCCTGATTGGGTCCGCGGTAGATGATGCGGAGCCCTCCGCCGTTTTCCAATCTAATGCCGTAATGGCGATTGGGTGCAGTTTGTCGCGCCGCACGACAAGGGACGGGCAGTTACGTTTGCCGAAAGATCTCATTCAGATTGATATTGAAGAAAAGGTAATTGGCAGAAATTATCCCGTGCGGATCGGTATGGTGGCCGATGCAAAGACCGCATTGAGGCAAATCATTGGAATCATTGAAGACGAGAAACTAGAAACGCATAATGAGTGGAAAATCCCCACGGCAGGCTCAAGCGCATTTGGCGACCGTAGACCCAATCATGACACAAACCAAGGAATTGTTGAAGTACTGCGATCCGTATTGAACAAAGAAGCAATTCTGGCGGTGAGTGGAGAATTCATTATTCACCTTCTGCTTAATCACTTCGATGTTTCTTCCCCACGAACTCTTCTGCATTCGTGTGATTTGGGGGTTGCGGGATATGCGATTCCCGCCGCAATTGGCGCGAAGATTGCGCATCGGGGCCGCCAAATTGTCGCTGTAACGGACCGCGATGAATTCTCACTGATGGCAGCGGAACTCATTACAGCGGCGGAAAAGGGCATAAATGCTTCCGTATTGGTAATTGAGCATCAACATCAGAGTAATCAACCCGATGTCATAAAACTTGCAGAATCGTTCGGACTTAGCGGACTGCGAATCGAGACGATTTCTGATATGAAACGTAGGCTGGAAAGTGCGTTGAAGATGCCCCAAATCTCTGTAGTCAATCTTCCACTACTCGTATGATAGTTGTCTTGAGGCAGTGCAGGTCTTGCTTTTCTTTCACCTCTAGCGAATAGCATCGGCGATCAGTTCAATCAGATGCTTCGGTTCTTTACCCGTGCCATGCTTAATTTGCTCCCGGCACGAAGCTCCCGCTACCGCCACTTCAAAATCTCCCTCCTTCTCTTTAATTGTGTCAAAAAGGCGCATTTCACCAATCTTCATCGACAGGTCGTAGTGTTCCTTCTCATAGCCGAACGAGCCTGCCATGCCGCAACAACTCGAGTCTATGGCCTCAACAGCATAGCCCGGCGGTAGACTCAAGGCTTTTAACGATGGTTGGATGCCGACAATAGCCCGCTGATGGCAGTGACCGTGGAGAAGGATGTCTTTCCGAGCATCGGTAAAGTCTAGATTGAGTTCGCCCGCTTCATGAAACTTCATCAGGAACTCGTCGATCATGAAGGCATGCTCTCCGACGAGTTTGGCATCCCTACTCTCAATCAGATCGACGTAATCATCTCGCAGCGCCAAGATACAGCTCGGCTCGCACCCGACGATGGGGATTCCCTTTGCCGCGTACGGTTTTAACTGTTCGATATTGTATCGCGCATTCTCAATCGCCTGTTCAAGCATACCTTTGGAAATCATGGGACGTCCGCAGCATTTTTTCTGCGGTAAGATTACCTCGAACCCTGCAGTTTCCAGCACATGGAGCGCCGCTTCTCCGATCTGAGGGTAGTTATAGTTCATAAAGGTATCGTGAAAGAGAACAACTTGCTTTCTTTGATTTCCAGTTGGGCGCCGCCGGCCTGCAAACCGTTTCTCGAAAGTCTTATGGACGAATCTCGGCAAGGAGCGACGTTGATCTATTCCAACGTATTTTTCCAGAATTCGCTTGGATAACCAACGGTTGACAATCCAATTTGACAGCGACGCAAACGTCGATCCGAACTTGCTGAGGCGGGCAATATCTCCAAAAAGGCGATTTCGGAGCGGTAACCCGTGTTCTTTATGGTAGTGGGCAAGAAACTCGTACTTGATCTTTGCCATATCCACATTTGACGGACATTCCGCTTTACAGGCTTTGCACTCCAGGCAAAGATCCAGCACTTCGTGAAGTCGTTCGCTCTTGAAACTCTCGCGTGGCAAGTTTCCCGAAATGACAGCTCGGAGCGCATTCGCCCTGCCACGGGTAGAATGTTCCTCTTCGCGCGTTCCGACAAAAGAGGGGCACATTGTACCGGTCAAGGTCTTTCGACATGCACCGACGCCATTGCACATCTCAATCGCACCCGCGAAGCCGTCTTGGCTCGAAAAATCAAAGTAGGTGTCAATCTTGATTGTGCGGTAGCTTGGCCCAAACCGCAGCGATTTGGTCATCGGCTGCGGATCAATAATCTTACCCGGATTCATGATGTTGGTCGGGTCGAATGCAGATTTCACTTCACGCAAAGCGCCATAAATCTGGGGGCCGAACATGCTTTCGATCCATTCGCTGCGTACAAGCCCATCGCCATGCTCGCCACTCATTGCGCCACCGAGTTCCATCAGCAGATCTCGAACATGCTTGGCGATTGAGTGCATCTTCTGTATATCCGACTCCGACTTTAGATTAATGACCGGACGATTATGAAGTAATCCAACACTAGCGTGCGCATAGTGGGAAGCGGTTGTGTTGTGGTCGGCGACAATTGTGTCGAAGCGCCGCACATACTCGGGCAGATCCTTAATGGCGACAGCGGCATCTTCAACAAACCCGACGGGTTTATGATCCCCCGTGGTACCCATGAGCAATCCAAGCCCCGCCTTCCGCGTCTCCCAGACACGTTGCTTTTCTTCAGCGGTAAAACAGCGCACGAAAGCGTATCCTAAACCGACAGATTTCATTTTGCGCTCAAGAGCGTCGAGTTTTTCGTACAGTTCATCCTTGGATTCGCCGTAGAATTCCACCGCTAGAACTGCGCCGGGATTACCTTTAATAAAATTGGCTACACGTGAGAACTCAAGCGACTGCTTCGTCATGTTGATGATTTTGTCATCAATTAGTTCAACGGCAGTCGGATTACAGTCTAGAATAGGCTGCATCGCCTCCATCGACTCAATCAGGGTCTCGAAGTGCAGAACGCTGAGTGCGGTCATTTTGGGCGTTTCGACCAGATCGACTTTCGCTTCCGTAATGGTTGCAAGCGTGCCTTCCGATCCGACGACAATCTTGGCTAGACTGAACGACAGGTCGGCGTCGCACCCATCACGCCGGTACGGGGTAACCTCTTTTGTTCCCGCATCCGATACGTATTCGTCCAAGTTGTATCCCGCGACACGCCTAAGAATGCGGGGGTAGCGTTTCCGAATTTCTTCCTCGTTCTCCGCCGCAATTCTACAGATTTCTCGGTAAATGTGCCCCTCGTGCGAGTCTCCAGAACATTTTATAGCAAGGTCCTCCTCCGAAATCGGCTCAGCAACAATCTCGTCACCGTTAGAAAGAACAAGGTCAAGCGACATGACATGATCAATGGTCTTACCGTAGATGAGGGAGTGCGACCCCGCAGAGTTGTTACCGATGGTGCCGCCTACATTCGCTCGACTGCTTGTCGCCAAGTCCAGTGGATACATCAGGCCGTACGGTTCGAGGTAGTGATTTAAATTATCGATTACGATTCCCGGTTGTACCTTTGCCCATCGTTCCTCGACATTGACCTCAATGATTTGATTCATGTATTTGGACATGTCGATGACGATAGCTTCCCCTACGGTCTGGCCTGCCAAACTGGTTCCCCCGCCACGTGGTAGGATGGGTACATTTTGTTCGTAAGCAATTTTGACCGCCGCAATGACATCTGTTTTGTTTTTCGGCACGACGACGCCAATAGGTTCTATCTGGTAAAGGCTCGCATCCGTGCTATAGAGCGCTTTGGAATATGGATCGAAACGGACTTCGCCTTCAATTTGCTCTAATAGGATTTGTTCCAGTTCTTTCGTCGGATCGTCCATTCTTGTCTTTTCTTGCTTTCGATTACATGATGATTTATGCTTCTTCGCCAAGAAAAATTCATAGGCCGTGGCTATCTGATTTCATCACCTGAACTCAATTTTGTACAAAAGTACAATACGGAGGAGAACATAGTGGTAGGGAAATCGCACCTGATTCTAAAGGTGTAGGAATCTTCGATTCATTTCGCCGATTGCCTCGTTTAATGTGTACTACCATTGAAAGCGCCCAGCAGGGCGACGGGTTGTATTGGTATCGGAAACCGCTAAGCGCCTTTTTCAATGGTCAACCAAAAAGACCTGATAAATAAGACTTCCTCAATGTTGATTCAAAGCGTGATTGACCCCTTCTGATATGCCACTTAAATGTACTATGTTGAGCTGAGAACCGGTTTGAAATAAAGTGTTAAAGTCCCACTTGGCCGCATGAGCGTGGGCTCGTGTTTCTGTCGTCATCCGCGGTGCACCTGCGGGATCCCTATCGTACTCGTTATTCACTCGCTTGATCCCCTTTGGGGCTTACAAATGGATGGTACAGGGATTTCAAGTTGACTTGATGACGAGATTAGTATGCCTATACTTGGATTGGACCAGATAGAAACCGATTGTGCAGTTGAATTACATCCACCCAGCCAGCGAGAAGCGCTCACCTGTTTCCGCCGAGATATAAGCCCCGTAGCAGACGGCGACGATGTCACGTCCCAGTTCAACGGTGCTTTTGGGTTGTCTCCCGCACGAGATGGACTCACAGAAGTCTTGGAGTTCATGGGGGAAACCGTTCATCCAATCTTCATCGGGGTTGGTGAACTGCCATCCGGAGCGCGTTTCCACTTTTTCTCGGATGTACGTGTCTCCCAAGATATCGTCGCTAGGTGCATAGGTCAACGTGCCCGTATTCGGGTTGATATTGCAATGCACCACCGTCTTGCTAGAATAGACCGAGATGACGTTTTGGATACCGCCAAGCACCATGTCCGATGCCGTAATTTGAGCTACTGAATCATCCGAGAATGTTACCATCATAGATGACCAATCTTCACAATCCTTCCAGCCTTCGCGCACCCACTTGTCATCTTCTGTCAGGAAACTCTCTATGTGGGTGAGATTCGCCACCTCTGCGGTGACACTTTTCGGTTTGATGGGGCTGCCGTATTTTCGCAAGCCTTCGCAATATTTGAGATAGAGCGCGGCACCGAGGGGATGGCATCCCTTATTGATAAGGCTTCCTCCTCCGGAATAGCGCCATTCTTTTGCGTATTCCGAGTGCGATCCGCTATGTGATTCCTCGCCAGAAATGCGCAGGATTGTGTTGTCGCTCTCTGCAAGAATATCGTTTGCCTTGGTCACGCTTGGGGCATAGACCCAGTTTTCGCCGTAGCAGAAGGTGACCCCGTTCCGATTGACCGCGTCCACTACTTCATCCGCGGCTTTAAGCGCTACTTCGAACATTTGGCGCCGAGGTGTTGTGTGTCCAACCAGGGTCGTATCGCCATCACCGAAATAGCCTGTTAGCGGTTTTTCACAGATAATGTGTTTGCCGGCTTGGGCGGCTTGGAGCGACAGCGGATAGTGCAAATAATTTGGGACGCAGAGGTCAACAATCTCTATTTCGGGATCTCCAAGAATTGCCGTGTGAGAATCGTAAACGTTCTCCAAGTTGTGTGTTTCGGCAAAGGCGGCTGCTTTTTCTTTGGATTTTGAGGTAACGCCTTTAATTCGGATGTCGAGTCCCGGGATGCGCCTGTAGTTTTCAACATGGAATGAGGCGGCGAATCCTGCGCCAATCATGCCGATGTTTATGGGTTTGGTTGTCATGGCTCTGTGGGGCTGAAATTTCTAAGTAGATTTTTCGCTGAAAGCATGAAGCACAAAACTCATGAATTTTAGATCTTCGAAATTAAGACAATCTAAAACCGTGGCTAGTGGATTTCTAACGGGATTTTCTATCGCCTTCCTTGTTAGTCAGTTGATTGGTCACTAGTCGTTCCCTTGATCGTATATTGCTTTCAAACATGTTCGTTTGCCAGTCAAACGGGGTTATTCTATCCTATCTTTGCGCTGATTTCAACGGTAATCTGTGGAGGGGAATCAGAACGATCGCATAGGATTCGTGGAAAGTGTGTACACACAGAGAGATACGCTAAATTTTCGGGAACTCTATAGCAGGATTGGTTATCGTGGTCAATTATCGTTCAATTGATCGCTCCTTCTTTAGTCACTTGATCGCTATACGTACCTCCAATCGCAATGGGTGGCGAGTAAGGAAGAATGGAGGGACGGAAGACGGAAATACGGGAGGGCGAGAGGACGAGAAAGCCCCAGCAGGGCGAAAAGTGTATAGCAATGGTGGCGTCCACCGCGTATGAAAGCCTTAGAGGGGCGACAGGCACGAGGAAGGATGGGTGATTGTCTGAATCGCGGATTAAACGGATTAAAGGATTTCACGGATTAGGAGAATTTCTATCGATTAACTGAGTGAACAACTTGCGATCCAGCGAATGAAAATTGAGCGCGATAGTCCGGAGTCGGAAGACGGGCGAGCGGGAATTTGGTGATTGTTCCTGCCGTGCGGCGCCTGTAGGAGGGATTAACGGAGCTAACAGCGACTGCGATAGAAATCCCTTCCGATTCCAAATCCATAGGGATTAAGTTAAACGCTTTAGGTTACGAGTCAAGCGGCTTCAATGTCTTCAACTGTTAATTTCCATGTAGACTTGGGCGAGGGAATACTAGCCCATTCGTTGATGGGTCCGGTACAGAAGACGAGCCATGGCGTATGTTACCGTAGGAGCCGGTGCGGTTAGAAAAAGGACCCCTATCGTGCTCATTATCCGCTCGCGTGATCGCATCTACCACGCCTCGCGGAAAAGACAGAATTGCCGATTTATTCGCTTAGTCTTAATTCAGATTGCGGTCCAGAAGTATGTTATTATCACAGAAATGTGTAATTGTAAATTGCAATGACTATTGAAGTCGGGAAGTGAGTCGCGATTCGGAGATCGCTCCTACAGTCGCAAACGAAGATCATAAAATCGCTCACAGATTTACAGTTTCGATTCTTGGAAAAACCTTGACACCGGGACACCCGCTCTGATATATTCCGAATGCTTTTGCGCATCGACTAAAGAGGGAAATCTGAAATGTGGTTGACTCGAGATGCCGTGCCTTCCAAAACATTCTTCGCACTTCTTCTCTACTCTGCAGCGACGGTCTGTTTTGATTCTCCCGCCTATCCCACCGACAGTTCGCCTGCTGCGAATGCCAAAGTCTCTCACCGACTGCGTCGTACCTTAACACATGACAGATCGAAAGTGTGGGTGGTGTTCAACGACAAAGGTATTTCGACGGAAGATCAACTGCAAACGGCATTAGACGCGTGTGATTCCCAAATGTCCGTGCGCTCCAAACGCCGTCGCACTCGCCGGACCGACCATCCTTTCCCCGATACCAGCGATATCCCTGTCTCATCTCCGTATGTTAATGCTGTTCTTAAAGTGGGCGGAAGACTCTGCGGCAAGAGTCGGTGGCTCAACGCGATTTCGCTTGAGGCAACCTCCGCCGAGATTGCCGGCATTGCTCGACTGCCCTTCGTGCGCGCTATTGATCCGATAGAGGTCTTTGAACGCACATCTGGACGCTCCGACTCGTCATGGGGTTCCTCGTCACAGGAAGCTCCACCCGGATTTGCACCGTTGAACTACGGAAATTCACGAGACCAAATAGAACAGATTCAAGCCAACTTTCTACATGAGTCGGGATTTCGGGGAGAGGGAATCGTAATTGGTCTGTTGGACACGGGGTTCAGCTTGGAGCACACCGCTCTTCAGCAAGTTGATGTCATTGGCCAGTACGACTTTGTCAACAATGATAACAATCCGAAGGATGAGATTGGTCAGGACGATCCCGGGGAAGATGATCACGGCTCGGTTGTTCTCGGGATACTCGCGGCGAACGCGCCGGGGACACTCATGGGAGTTGCTCAGCGTGCTAGCTATTTGCTTGCAAAGACAGAGAAAGTCTTTCAAAACGGGCAGGAGTTTGAACACCTCATCGAAGAAGACTGGTGGATTGAGGGGCTGGAATGGGCCGAGGAGATGGGCGCGGAAATCATCTGCAGTTCGCTCGGTTATTCAAATTGGTACCGCTTCGAAGACCTTGACGGGAAGACCTCAAAATTAACAATTGCGGCAAATCTCGCCGTAGAGAAGGGAATTTCCGTAATTGTCGCGGCGGGAAATCTGGGAGACCAGCCCTTAGGAGATTTGGGCTTAGGCGGACGCATCAGTGTGCCTGCCGACGGATTCGACGTGCTCGCTATCGGGTCGGTTGACCGTCATGGGAGGAGCCTGCAATTCAGTTCGCGGGGTCCAACATTTGATGGACGGATAAAGCCTGATCTCGTCGCTATGGGGCTCGGCGTAACAAGCATCAACCCGCAGATGCGGAGCCGTTTCGTCCATAATTATCGCGGCACTTCGGCGTCCGCGCCTCTAAGCACGGGCGTGGTTGCGCTACTGATGCAGGCGTTCCCTCTCGCTTCGTCTCGCGATATAGCCAGCGCGCTTAGATCAACCGCCTCCCAATCGCACGCACCGGATAACACAGTTGGGCACGGCATTATCCGGAGCCGCGCCGCTTTTGAGGCATTATTGGCACAATTTGGGGAGACCGGTATGCCCGAACCTAGCAGCCTTAGATTCCCTGCCAACTCGTTGCCGGTTACGGTAGGTAGCTTGAAACAGGGCGTCTTATTCCAGAATTTTCCCAATCCGTTCAATGCGGAGACTTGGATTCCATTCAGACTGATGCAGCCGAGTCGGGTAACGCTTCGCATTTACGATTTGCGAGGCAGCTTGATTTCTCGTATCGCGATTGGCAACCTCCCTGTCGGGAACTATTCGGCGAAGCCCGACGCGGCGTACTGGAATGGCCGTAATCTGAACGATGAACCGGTGACGAGCGGAGTCTATTTTTATGTGTTGGAGGCTTCGGGCGAAAGACACGTGCGGAGTTTGACAGTATTGGAATAGAATTTGAATACCGGGAAGATTGGAAGGATGGAAGATTGCAATGGCGGGTGCCTTTACAGACGTTGGCACCGGCGGGCGGCGGTGGGTGATGCGAACCGCACGAGAAACTCAAATAAAGGCTGGTGCGCATGGGATCTCTATCGCCCTCCTTAATCTGCCGGTTGATCGCACCCTACAAGGCTGACCACCACAGAAACCGCGGGTTGGAGAGGAACTTGGTTTCTATCCCTTATTGTTAAATGAGTGCGAATGGCGACGGTGGGTGATGCAAACCGTACGAGAAACTCAAGCAAAGGCTGGTGCGCATGGAATCTCTATCGCCCTCCTTAATCAGTCGGTTGATCGCACCCTACAAGGCCGACCATCGCATGAACCGCGGGTTGGGGAGGAACTTGGTTTCTACCCCGTATCGCTAAATGAGCGCGGCCACGGTATTCTCGTCCAGTTTTGGAAGGAGATGCAGGAGTAGATCCAGCGTCGCCAAATAGTCTTCGATATTGATGATTGACACGTGGCTATGAATGTATCGTGCGGGTACGCCCAATACAATTGAGGGCACGCCGCTTCCGACCTGGTGAATCGAGCCTGCATCTGTTCCACCGGATTGACGCACTGCAAGCTGATGGGGAATCTGATGCGACTTCGCGGTCTCAACTACGAACTCACATAACCGGGGATTCGGAATCATCGTTGGGTCGTACAGCCGAATCTGTACGCCGCCTCCGAGTCTTCCTTGTACGGCGTCACTATCGGCTCCCGGAGTATCGTCCGCCGGTGGACCTTCCAAGATTATGGCAACATCGGGTTGGACCATCTGTGCCACAGTGCGTGCCCCACGCAACCCTACCTCCTCTTGTGCGCTGCCGGAACCGACCACCGTGTTCGGGTGTTCACCGAGTTTTTGGAGCGTTTGGATCACAAGCGCCACCCCGAGACGGTTATCAAAGGCTTTCGCGGAAAACAGTCGAGGATTCTTCATCGGCATAAAGGGACCGTACGGAACGATTGGACATCCGGGCACTACGCCAAAATCGTCGGAAGCCTGGATGTCGCTTTCTGCCCCGATATCAATGAAGAGATTCTGGATTTCCATAACCTTCTCGCGCGAACCGGCGCCGAGGAGGTGAGGTGGAATAGAGCCAATGACGCCGGGAACTTTTCCGTGCTTGGTCACGATATGCACCCGCTGAGCGAGCAACGTATGCGCCCACCAGCCGCCCACCGGAAGGAATTTTACATACCCGGAATCCGTTACGCGTTGTACGATGAAACCGACCTCATCAAGATGAGAATCGAGGAGAACGCGAGGTTCGCGTGCCTCTCCTTGTTTGGTACAGACGACGCTTCCCAATCGATCTCTGTCGATAGTACCGATATGCGCCAGTCGGGATTGGAAGATCGCCTGTACTTCGACCTCATGTCCAGGGATTCCGGCAGCTTGGGTCAATTCTTCCAGTAACTCAATTGATTGTTGGTCCATAATATTCCCTCTTCAATTTCTTCGTAAAATCTCGAATTCTGTGTCCCTGCGACGACATTTGGAACCTGTTTGAAACCTCTAGGTATTGCTCGAAAAACGCTGTTTAGCCCTTCTAGAAAACTTCATACTTTTCATAATTTTCATACCAAAAAAGGGCTCTCAACAGCGATGGCAAAGCGGGGACACTCTTGATATGACTGGATCTTTTGGCGTTTCGGCATTTAGGCCATTTAGACATTGTTATGAAATTTTGTTATGAAACCGTGTCTACCATTCAGGACAATTAAAATTTGAGTTTGACGCCTAGATGATCTTCGCTGAGAACCTGCTTGAATAATCGATAGCAAAGCAATTTTGGTCATTTATAAGAAGTTTTTTAGCGTTATTAAGTTTGTCTTCCGCGTACCTGTCGCCCCTCTGGGGCTTAGGTGCACTGGGCTTAGGCGAACCAATACACCTTCAGGATCTCCATGGGAACTCTATCGCGGTCAATAACTGTTTCCTTAATCACTCATAATTCATTCGCTTGATCGCAGGGGAATTCTATCGCCCTCGTTTTTCAATCGGTTGATCGCACGCTACAAATGTACTTTTCAAACAGGTTTTAAAGGTGATTATACTCTATTTGGCTGACTCAATCAATGGGTCGATACGGTTTCCTCGGTACGCAGCAATGAACAGCATGCTTCATCCAGTCGCAGGGTGGCAGCTTTCGGAAAAATCGTGGACAACCTATTCGAGTTTTGGTAGAATGGGACTATTGCAGAGGTCTACTTCTTGAGGTCAGCGCACAAGTTCAATGTGAAAGGATGGATTAAATGGCAGAAAAGAATGTGAAGCAGCGGATGCATGGTGGGGAGGTTATAATGTGCGGGAAAATGGCACTAGCATCAGACCTCGCCGATGTAAGGGCTACGCTAGAAGCGGGCGGAATAGATCTGTTGCAGTGCGATAGCCAACACGTTCCGTTCAATGAGGAACGGCTCATCCCCTATTGTAACCTTGCCGAGGAATACAATATCCCGGTTCTGTTTCGGATAAAGAACACACGCTTAACCTACCAAATTGGAAACTGGGCGGATTTGGGACCCACGGGTTTCGAGGTGCCGCAAGTGGAAACCGAGGCTATGGTAGATGAAGCACTTGATGCCCTTTATTACCCTCCCGTCGGTAAACGCAGTTGGGGACCCGCCCACGGATTCGGGTTCACGCCGGAACGAGAGCGTGTCGAATACGCCAAATGGTGGAACGACACTTGTATACTCTTGCTACAGGTGGAGTCCGTCAACGCGGTCGCGAATGCACGAAAATTCGCCAAAGCGGGGGTTGACTGTATCTCTTTCGGTCCTGCGGATTTGACCATCAACCTTGGCACTTACCCACACCATCCGTTGAGTCTACCATCATCTGCTCATCACCTCTTATCAGACGAGATTGTGCGCCATGTTGGCGATCAGCTAAAGGGCAGCGGGGTTTCAATCTGCCTTCGCGGCATCGCGCCGGTGGATCGCGATAGGTATATTGACATGGGAGTTAACGTGTTCCTGTAACGTTACACTCCGAAGTTGCCGCGACGAGTTGACATGTTCCCAGAGTTTAGGTAATTGCTGCTTCGAATCCCACGCAGCGCTTTGTAGAATCTACAATTGAAAGGAGACGGAGATGGCTCCGGAACAACAGGGCAGACACGATTTGGTTGAATTTCGGATACAGGACAATATCCGTCTAGAGGTATACTGGCGGGACGATTTGGCTGGTTATGGGCCTGCGGTATCCATCTATGCCTATGATCAGGAGGTTTTACGGCTCGATTGTTTCGGTGAAGAAAACGACAAAAAGGGGAAGGGGCACTGCCATATCAACCTAAGGCAGACCAGAGCGCGGCAGTGGAATTACCTTCCAGGATCTGTCCGGGATCACATTGGGCAAGCGATGCACGATATGCGGGAGAATCTGAACTATTGTCTGCAGACGAATGTTGATGAGAGGATTCAGCAGATCACGGTCAATTCGGAAACACTGGAGCCGATTGCTCAGCAGGTCGAAGCGAAGATGCTGGGATTTATGAATCAACTCGGCTTGGATTAACGGAGAGGCAGTGGGTAGTGGTCAGTGACGGGGTGTGTTGTGTTTCACTCGGTTTTCGGAAACGCCAAGTCATACGAGCGTTCCAAATCCGATTTGAATTCTCGGCATTTTTTCAGGTGGTATCGCTCAACCCATCCTACGAGCTAGCACTGAGCAGTGGCTAGTGGTTAGTGAGAGGGATAGTAGCATCGTGCGACGGAGAAGAGTTGACAGCGACGCAGTACGGCACCCGGAATTATCGGCTGATTACAAAGCCGTCGGCAGCAACAGATTTGGCAAAAACGTCTTCATCCAATCTAAGACCGAATCCGGGGGTGCCGGGAACCTTGACGTGTCCGTCGGAGATTTCGTAGTCGGAGGTATCCAGACCGGGGGTTGACGCCTCATCCCATTCGACGAATTCAAAACGCCGGACTTTGGCTGCCAAGTGAGCCGCGGCGTAGTTGCCGTAATGACCACCGTAATGATGGGGCGCGCTGGCAATCTCCCATTCGTCAAGTTGGGGACCGAGTTGCAACCAGTGCGTGAAACCGGGATTGAAGATGTCGTACTGGATGATATCAATCAAGCCTTCCCGTGCCCAATTAACCAAATTGGGTGACGCATCCCCCTCTCCATCAGCGATGCGTGTTTGCAGCCCCTCCGCGTCGAGCCATTCTTGTAGGCCCGCGTAGAATTTCGGATCTTCATGGAAGGCTTCCTCCATCCAGTACACGTTAGCATCCGCAGTTCTTCCCAACACGCGTTTCGTCAAGCTCAAATTATAGCCGTTGTTGGCATCTATCAGGATGGTCGCGTCTGCGCCCACGGCTTCGCGAACGGCGCAGATTACACGGACGTCTCTCGTCGTTCCTTTTTCAAGGGGCATGTGCATGGCACCGCGTCCGACCTTTATCTTGAACGCCTTATGCCCCCGCGCCACGCCTTCCAAGGCTTCCAACGCAATTAGCGACGCGGCTTCACTGTCATCTTTGACATGAAGGTCGTCGATGTACAATGACGTATCGTAGCAAGGTACACGAAAGACTGCGTCGCTGTCAGGTTTTCCGCCCAAGAGTGCGTAGACCGGTTTGCCGGTAAGCTGTCCCGCCAAATCCCAGAGTGGATATTCAAGTACGCGAAACCGCTTGTCAACACCGTGTTCCGGATCGAACATTCGGCTTAGCTTAAAGCCAAGAAGCGATTCCGCTTGTTCTTTGGTCAGCACCGACCAACCAAAGCCCGTTGCGCCGTTATCGGCAGTAATACGGGCAATGCCCGGTCGAACCTGTGTTCCATGCTCTCCCAAGCGCGAGTTGCAGCCTGCATTTCGCGGTCTGGTTCCGGTTAGGCGGGTCCACTCAATTCGATTGATGCTTGAATCATTCATTGAACTTCTTTGCGAAATTCCGATAACCTCAACATATACTCATCTTCCGCAGAATAGACTTGTGCAATTTCGAATTTTCACATGCCAGATCTTGGAGTATATATCCACAAACGAGCAAAAATCACCAAGGTACTACCGTGAGTCCGATTGATTGACCGGTTTTGCTCATCCATCATAAACTTCATTTTTCTCAAGTAACACTCGACATTGAAGATCTCTATCGCACTCGCTATTCACTCGTTTGATCCCCGCTGGAGCGCGGGAATCTGAACATGTCGCATTCTATTAACATTGAAAATCTCTATCGCGCTCGCTATTCACTCGCTTGATCCTCTGGATCGAGGAATGGGAATTCGACTAGAAAGTGATACTTGCTGAAAGAATTATTCCGACAGAGATAATGGGGTGCTCTCAAGGAAGACTCGACATTGAAGATCCCTGTGGGAACGCTATCTAGATTTAGAACCTGTTTAAAAAGTCGGTAGCAGAGCCCCATATTCAGTATCTATACACCTGCCGCCCGTCTGGGGCTTTTAAAGGCTGGTGCGCAGGGGATCTCTATCGCGCTTCTTATTCAGTCGCTTGATCCACCGTACAAGAAGAGTTACTTTCTAGCGATTAGGTGTCTGCCGCGATGCTGGTGGCATCGGTACACTCCCCCATAATGCCGCTCGTAGATGTATTCGTACACACCTTCCGAGACACTACGCAGGATTTCTGTGCGACGACTCACCCATGATCCGAAGGATTGGAAGCGATTACGCAGATTGATTTTGGTTCTGTCTTCAATGATGCCTGTGAGTATATATGCGCGCTGTTTGCCTTTCGGGTCGGTTATGACCAAAATCCCACTGTCTCCAACCATGCCATAAACCGTGCCAGTTTTGTTGTAGACGTGTACACCGCGCGGAATGCACGTTTTGTCGTATAGACGATCGCCCTTAGGCAACCGCAGATAATGTTTCATTTTCGGAGAATGGGGAAGGCGTCCCAGCCACAACTGATTGTAGAAACGATTCATATCGTGCGCCGAGGTCATGTTCCGATAGGTTCGCCCGCCGTTTGGAATATATTCAACGATTCGCGTGCGCTCGAAATAGGGATAGTTCCATTTGAGGAGTTGATTGACGCGGTTGGGACCGCCAAGCAATCTGATGAAATAGTTTGTCGAAGAATTATAGCTTCTCTGAATCATGTTTTTCAGATGCAGGCGATTCTGGTTTGTGTGGCGCAATCGTCCTTGTCTGACTTCGTGAAAATAGACCAACATCACAAAATTTTTGATAAGGGATGCCGCCATCATGGGTTGATCCTCGTTAATCGAGACGACCTTTTTTCCCTTTGAAATGTCGTAAACCACAAAACTCGTTTTGTCTGTCGATGCCAAGCGACGCCGATATCGATTACTCTTGATGTATCTATCAATTCCCGCCTCAAGGGGTGAGTCCACGGACAGATCCGGCGACTGCGATTTTTTCCGGTCGGTCTTGCCAGACGGATTCTGGGGTACTTGCCCGCGATCTTGGAGAAGATCCATGGCTTCAGGTCTTCTTTGCCTTGCCAAGTTGGCTTGGCACAGTAACGGATTGGGCTGTCGAATTGGTTCAATACTGTCCATGAGATCAACATCCCCATTTTGAATCGGGCCGAAACAGCCAGCGTTGAAGTTCGCAACATCCGCGTTTCCTTTAAACGGCTCTTGAACTTCAGACGTCGAGTTCACATCTGTACCAGACGCCCAGCTGAGGATTAGGCCGCAGTTGATGGTTTCCAACAGCAACGATGAAAGGAAAACTGCCGAGAAACAGACCAGAACCAACCTAAGTTTTCTGTTTGTTGACTCTATAATAGGATTCGTCCTCAATCGATACATAGTGTTCAAAATGAAATCTCTCCAAAAAGTCGAACGTTGGGTACGTAGAACCGAACCGGTACTAGCGGCGCCCCCAAGTGGTTATGGAATAAATGCAGTATAATGTAACCGAGGCTATGGATGTCAACTTTATTTGAATGACCGATTCGTTTTGCCCTTCACTTTTGACGGGTTGGAAATTTATCGATTATGTATTAAAGTGGTTTGCTTTCTAAAAACATATGTAAATTGTTGGGAGTCAGTGCGGATAGAAAGGGATCTCTATCTCACTCACTGTGGGATTTACTAACGCCTTCCCTATTCACTCAGTTGATGGTTCGCTTGATCGCACCTACCGGCGTGGTAGAACGATTACTTGTGACAGCCTGGTAGTCGACAGATATTTAGCGAGTAAACCATAATAGTGGTTCTCTCGGCAAGCATTTAGTATATTACGCAGTGGCGCGATGGCGACCTGGAGATAGCTCCTAACGAGTGTTCAACTGCGTTAAGTCCTGAGGAAATAGTATCGGTTATCAGTATGTTGATTATTCGCTCGTGCCGGATTAGGTAGGCTGTGCCTCCTCAATGATCTCGACATTTGCCCGCGGAAGCGTGATTTTCGCTCCATCCTCCAACTGAACTTCCAAGATGCGCACCTTGGCTCCGGTTTCAAGCTGTTGGAGTTCGACCGGCAACGCGGAAACTCTACCAAGATTTCCGAAGTAGGGTTCACGAATGACACGAATTGGCGTGTCGACTTCAAGTATCCCAGCTACGACGGCGTCGTCTATAAGATGCTCGCCTGATTCGAAAGGAACAACGATCTCCGGGCGTACCACTCCAGCGCGAATTTGGGTTGTGCCATTGATTGATGTTTTGAGACCTCGTCGTTTTTTAAGTAGATCGAACGTGCGATCCGCCATCCGTATTTTTCCAAAGCCCTCCGTAACCACGATGGTAATACCGATTTCCTCGGAGCCAGTGATGGCGACACCGAGCTCATAACCCAAGAGCTCCCGGAGATCTTTGTCATCAATACCGCCTACAATCAGGCCTCTGACTCCACCTCGAATCGCTGCTTGAATCGCATCGTGCGAAACAATGGAACCACCGACAAGGATTCTGCCTCGGTGTTCAGGCTGAACCAGGTCAGAAGTAAGCCGCGCATCAGGGGAACTGACGACGACCTCTAGTATTCCAAGTGTCTCGCCTCCGATACCGAAGATTCCCTGAATGTAGGTACCGTACGTCTCGACGGTAACCCCGTCGTTACCAGCGATATCAGTGACAGATCCATCTACATAAGCCATCACTTCAACAGGGATTGGCGGCTCGCGAAGAATCACCTGTCCCGTGACGTTGGAGATGTTTTCGACGGTTCCAAAAATCGGTGAACGCGCTTGCGATTTGAAAAGCCCGAAAATCCCTTTCGTCTCTGCTAGGATTTCGTCCTTTTCGATCTCTTCTCCTACCTTTTTGGTTGTATATTCATCCACGTCGCTGGCGGGAACGCTGAGCAGATTTGCAATATTTACGAGTTGCACATTTCCGGGGAGATCCGCCTTTGCAACGACCTCGTCTGCACGAACATAGTCGCCGACACCGACAAGCACTTCGCCTTCGAGAGGAAGCCTACGCTCCTTGTGTATCGTCATACCCTTCGAGACTTTCAGTCCCGGCGTATAGGCGTGTGCCACGGATCAAACCTCGTTATGCTGTTGGCTTTCGGCAAACCGTTGCTGGAGGGCAAAGAAAGCAGTGACAAACAGTATGACGCCAATCACGTCGAACCACCACGGTTGCACCTGAATTGGGCCTGTCGGGTCCGATGAATACCCTCTGATTTCAATCTTCATCCCGAAAATAATCATCGGTATGGCATTCTTTAGTGCGTGTCCGAAGATACAGGGCACGATGGAACCTGTACGAATTCTCCACCAAGCCAGGATTATCCCACCCACGAAGGCGGCTATGAATTGCCACGGATTAAAGTGGTACAGGGCAAATAGCAGAGCCGATACGACAATGGATTTTGGCACTGAATATTTTCGCAGGAATCCATCCAGAATTAGGCCGCGGAACAGGAATTCTTCCGTGAGAGGCGCAACAACTACGAGCACCAGAATCGATCCCCAAAGACTCTGTTCCGCCCGCACCAAATCCAGAATCTGATTCAACAACCACTCCGGCGCGGGCAGCAGGGTACGCAGAACATTGTCTGCCTCGGAGAGGAGAATTTCCAACCCTACGATTAGGAGTACCATTAACGGATATAAGGAACGCTCAACAGTTGCGGCGGGACAGATATCCGAAAACGATCGACCTGTTTTGCCGATGCCCCATTTAATTATTAGTCCAAACGCTACTGTGCTGATTGCCCCCTGGCAAGCGGGATGTTCAAGCAGCGGGTAGTCACTCCAAACATCGACCAGAAAGAAGGGGATACCTAGGAGAATCAGGAGGAAGAGAAGGCATATTAACAGCCAAACGGACTGGCGGATATCCGGATAGTACACTTTATTTTTTATGTGTCCTCATAAGCCGACATTTCTTTTTTCTTGACTCTGTACCCTCAGAACCTGTTTGAATAATTGGCGGCGGAGCCATGTTCGGAGCCCTCCGCATGCCTATCTATTAGACGCCAAGTGGATATGAAGTCCCACCTGATATCTTTTAGCAACAGTATAGAGTTTAACGATGATTTACCCCTATTTCGTTTCATCGGATTTGACTCGTACGAGACGTGTCAACGGATTAAATCAGAAAACTTTACCTGTTACGGCTTCTAGTCATCGCAACTAATGATCACATACCCTAGTGGCTGATGACATTCTTTTGTACCACAATGGATGTCTACCGCACGGAATTTTCTATCGCCGTCGTTGTTCACTCCGTTGATCGCTCATTATCCATTCGCTTGATCCAGTTGATCCTACTACTTTCTCAAAAGCCGTTGACGGGGTTGATAGCGCGCGACGGCAAGCAGAACCCTAGTGTCGGTTATAGTGACACCGCCGAGATAAGAGCGCACTCTTTCGATTAACTCTGAAATTGCTCTTGAAGCCTTACCGGACGTGGCTTGAAGCCATGCGAGACACACTTCGCTAAAGTGCGCTAAAGTGCGCGCGTATATTTCACCCCTCATGGGGATCAAGTTAAGCGTTTTGGGTCGCAAGTCACGCGGTTTCTAATGTCTTAAACTGTTAATCTCTATGTAGACATGGGCGATGGAATACCAACCCATTCGTTGATGGGTGCACCACAGATGATGACTCATGACACTGGTTTCCGTGGGTACCGGTGCGGTTGGAAACCGCACCTACCGTATGGGGTCAAATTGAGATTTACTCCTCACTCAATGGGGACTAAGTTAAGGGTTTTGCGGCGAAGAACTCCACCAATACTAAACGAACTCCCTTAACTTGATCCCTATGCGCGCGTATATTTTACCCCTCCTTTTTGAGGAACGCTAGGATAGCGGGTCAGAAAGTAATGGTGAGTCTATATATTTGCTGTGCTCAATATGTTTCCACATTCGGTCATCTCTTGTCTCAATGAGCGCTTGGATTTCCGATTTTCGGAGCTCTGATTAATGCGGCGTGTTAGCATTTTCTGAAATGGAGAATTCCTTTGCTGGAGCGGGTTCTCAGGAATCGTGATGCTAACAAAATGCTAACAGAAAAAAAAGTTCCGCCACCATGAAGGACGGATGGCCTGCCACAATATACCACATACCTGTTAAGTTGTCAATCTAACATTGACGAGTTGCGAAAAGGAGGAAAAGTTGACACCACAAGGTGGTTGCCATTGCGCATATCGTCAGACGGTGTGAGATTACTCGCATCACGAAAGACGTCTATCGAGGCAAATATCGCAACTATGAGAAAAAAGTGTTTAGTGGCTAAGGCGTGTTGACATTTCTGTGAACACCTCTCAATGCGAATACCGCGCCAAACGGGTTGGGAAACCCAACCCCTACGATTCGTGGTGTATCCCCAATCGCGGGAGTTTTTTTACGTAGGGGCGGGGTAGCCCCGTCTGTATTACGATGTCTAACTTCATACAGTTTGCGCTACGAGGGCGCGTCCGATATCGCCGTCGTTCATTAGCATACAATCTTAAAATGTGTAAATATGAACGTGATTGACTGTGAGCATCGCGGACATCATAGATGAAGCTAACGAAGGCTATTGCGCGCGTTAAATCTCCAAATTCAGCTCTTCAAAGACTTCTTGGGCATCATGAAATGCGGAATGAGCAGCGGGCAAACCGCAGTATATCGCGGATTGGAGCACGACTTCTTTAATCTCTTCAATGGAAACGCCATTATTTAGCGCGGCTTTGACATGCAGTCGAAACTCGGGTTTTCTATTGAGAGCAATCAGCATCCCGACGGTGACGAGACTTCGAGAGTGTTTGGACAATTGAGGACGTGACCAGACGTCGCCCCACGCGTAACGGGTTGTCAAGTCTTGGAATGCGTCATTGAAGGCGTTAACGTTGCCTAGCGCTCGGTCAACATGTTCATTTCCAAGGACTTCTCTCCGGATTTTCATGCCTTTTTCGTAGCGTATGTCTTCATCCATTTGTCGTGTTTTCCTTGTTGGTTCGGCGCTTCAGCTCCCACAATTGGGTGTTGGGTTTCACCCGGGTATACTACGTTTTGGACAGAATTAAATGCCGGAAATCGTCTCTATACGCGACCTCGTTTGATCGCAACTCTATATGTCGGGCGAGGGAACCTCGCCCCTACGGGGGAACTGTTTGCTCAGATAAGTGTTTTTGTGAGATTTCTATCGCAATCCTTGTCTAGTCGTTTGAACTATCCATTCGCTCCATTGATTCTTGTTCATTCGGATGATTGGTCGCGACCGAGAGGTCGCTCCTACAGTTGGGTTTCGCTGTGCTCAACCCAACCTACGAGTCAGGTTACGGCATACGGCGTATGCCTACTACCGTGCTCCCGGAAACCTTACGCACACCTGACGAATTACGGCTCACTCAATTCGACTACGCCGTGCCGTCGCGCTAGCACGGCTTCATATAGTCTCATTGTCCCGAGGCAGTCGTGGATGCTTGCAATCGGCTCACGCTCTTCTCGGATAGCGCTGACGAATTCGGTTAGGCTGAGACCGTCGCCGGTCAGTTCGCCGTTGCGTTGATCGCTGAAGTTGTCCGTGAAATGGTTTTGGGATTCGGTGTAGTGGGCAATGCACCATAAACCGTCGAGTACAATGTATTCGCCCTGACCGGTGATTTCAACGCGGTCATAGTTACGCTTCCATTGACGGTGGCTGTTGAGTTGCAGGGTTCCGACGGCTCCGCTCTCGAACTGCAGGGTTACTGCGAAAGCGCCTTGTCCCCCAATTTCGTTGTGGAAAGAGGAAATCGCTTTCACCTCTCCACCGATGTACCGAATCAGATCGAAATAGTGAATTGCGAAATCCAGCAGATAGACTTGCGCCGCTCCGCACTCCACTGCCTCGCCGGTCTTGGCAAGACGCGAGCGGTAGTTTCCAGAGCAGAACGAGCCGAGAAGCTGTGTCACATTGCCGAAACTCTCCCGCTGCATAATCTCTATGGCATGTTGGACGCCGAGGCTAAACCGCCGTTGAAAGTTCACCATCACGACTTTGTTCTTACGGTTCGCGACTTCGGCTATCTCGGTCGCTGCCGCGAGGGTCTCCGCGGGCGGCTTGGGTACAAAGACGTGGTATCCGGCTTCAAGGGCTTCGCAGACGAGGGATTGGCGCGCCTCGGGACCGGTACAGATAATCATGGCTTCCATGTCTTCATTTTCCCACATTTTTCGGTAATCTGTGTACCATTTTCCGGTGCCGAACTTTCCAAGCACGCCATTGGCTCTTTCTTCGTCAATCTCGCAAATCGCCCGCAAGTCAATCGGGGCGAAGTGCAATGCCGGGTAGAGCGTATGCCTCGCGAATCCGCCTGCGCCAATGAAGCCGATTCTCAGCGGTGTTAAGTCCATGGATGTCTCTCCTACTGTCCCTCGACCGACATCGACCTTGTGCGATTCATCTCGTGTTTGAACGGGAGCGAATACTTTTCGGGATATTTGAGCGCTTCAAGAAATGGAAGGGTAACATCAATGGTGTGGTTTTCCGAGCCGCGAGATTTGAAGAAGTTCATTTTGTCTGAAGCAGATAAAGATAGGGAATTGGAATGTATTTCTCAACAGAGCGCGTTTTCTCGTCGGCTACCTTTTTGCTGTCTCGCAGGCTAAAGCTGGCGGAGTACCGAGGGTGCCGTTAACGCCCGGAGCATTGAGCAACAGCATCGGATGATCACTTGAACCACAATCTGACACGAATCTACCCTCTCAACCTAAGCCGACGTTTCGCGGATTGCCTTACGAGGGGTGTGAGGTTCTACGCATTCCGTAGACGGAATATGGGACACATTGGAGTTTATCATACCAGATTTTCTTTTTTGCGTCAATCTGAAATTGGTGAAATTTTGGTGATTATATAATCAGTTTTGCGCGTGAGGGTTATGGGAAACTGTCTGAATCACCGATTAAACGGATTGCGCAGATTACGCGGATTAAAAACTACTCAATCGGCGTTGTCGTGCAGCTTGAAGATTTCATCGGGGATTGTGATGGGAGAATGAGAAGAAATTGACAATCATTTAGAATTAGGGGCGACGGCCTCTAGCCAGGGGAAACACATCTAATTTATAGAGGGTGTCTGATGGTGGAAGAATGTACCATTAATGTTGGGTTTCACTCAAATTTTGGCACGTTCAAGCAAATTGGGCACTCGAAAACGCCTCTAAAATCGACGATTATTAACTGAATCCCGTTCAACCCAGCCTACGCCCCTAAGATCCTGTTTGAATAATCGTCTGCAAAGTCGGTTTCGATCATTTGCGGGAAGTTTCTTCATGTATTTAGTTGTCTGCTACATAGCTGTGAGATCTTTATCACCCTCCTTAGACAGTCGGTTGATCGCCCCCTACAATTGTACTTTTCAGACAGGGACTTAACATCCCTTTCGTCAAAGGAAAAAATGAAAAATTTGTGTGAGGATTAACTGTCAGCCCAATTTGTGAACCAATCGCAGTGGCAATCCTTAACAAATGACCTGGAAGATAGAGGACAGTAGCAAGAATGCATGACAATGGTACGTAGCTGCCTTTTTGCGACTGTTGACCAAAACAGGGATGAACCGCGATGAACAGACAACACGATTTGGATGCGCTGCGCGCTTTCGCCATGTTATTGGGTATAGTGTTTCACGCCGCGTTGTTTCTCGTTTCCATGTCCGCGGACAAGGATGACGTTGTGCTAAGGGGCCGGTGCGCACCCTACTAATACCATTTCATCCAAATGACAGTACAGGACTGACAAATGGCGTGAACAGCAGTCGCGATTCGGAGATCGCTCCTACAAGAAATGGTGGGTAGCAAGATGGAAAATCGACGATTCGGGGATCGTCGATTCCACCCTAAAAAAATGACTGGATTTGTCAATCCAGACCGAGCAGTTAGGCAGGTCGGCGGGCAGAGATGACCCTTCTACAGAGGTCTTCAAATTAACGCCAATGGAGATTTGAAAAATCGTAACTAGTTGACGTGATCTGCTCGAAGGCGCCGGATTCGACATCAATGATGAAGATTTCGTTGGTGGTTCTACCGCCGCGATCCCGCCCGATGAACCCGACCTGCCTGCCATCCGGACTCCACGCCGCATCTGTGCCTCGGTACAGGCTTAAATTCCGATAGCTTTTGAACTTGCCGTTTTCCACTGTCGCGATACAGATATCGCCCGACGCATAGAATAGGATTTGCCTCCCGTCGGGCGACCATCTTTCTATTCGTTGACATGGCGGCTCGTCGCGCTGGAGAAACCATAATCCGGTCATACCGACAACTTCCGGTTGCGCGAGCGCAAGGAACCCTTCGGTCGTGAAGGCGATCCATTTGCGGTCGGGCGACCACTCGGGCCACTTCACGCCTTCCGGCAACGCCTCAATGAGTTTGTTCTTCGGCTCTACGATTTTCTCGCCTTCCGCATCCCAGTGAAACCAGCCCTCCGCCCACCTGCGGGTTCTCCAGCGTTTGGTTGATTTTCGGTCAACCGATACGACCCAGTTTTCCAGTCGATCCTTGGGGCGGTCAATCTCAACCACTACGAGAATCGCATCACTACGCGACGACCACCTGAAATCGTGAATGCGATACTGTTGCTTGACGAGCCGCCGGTTCTCGGCGCCATCTGCCTTCATCGCATAGAGCGCTTCCGCCTCGTCAACCCCGGATATGTACGCAATCAGCGTCCCGTCGGGAGACCATCGGGGTCTACCGGAGAGTCCGTCGTCTGTGAGTTGGCGGAATTCCGTGCCGTTTGGATTCATCGTGCCAATGTCATATTGATAGAATTCCCACCACTTTTTCGTGCCGCGACCTTTTTCTAGCGTTCCGGTTGCGGCTCGGAATCCGTCCCGATGGAGATAGGGTTTGCGGATGGCGAAGACCAATCTGCCTGTCTCGTCTCGCGCCGAGGCGAGATTGGCTATCATTGCGGCTAGAACGAAGATTCCAAACAGGTGTTTTTTGGACATAGTGTAATCCTTCCACGTTTTATGAAGTGTTCGGTTATGCAGAGAGTGTGTATCATTCGAGAGCATAGGAAGATAGGAAGTTGGGAATATTGGTAGCCCGAGGGATTCTTTTCCAACCTGTGTGCCAAGCGGTGTTCATATTCGTCCCTCACCTGTGCGATTAAGGCAGAAACCGAGGCCTGAACAAAAGCGGTGCGCACCGTACAAAATGAATATCAGAGGGAGTGTTGGGTTTCACTCGAATTTCGGCATTTTCAGGTGAAATGGATCTTCGAATCTTTCTCCTACGTGTAACTTCTCATGGATTCCCGTTCAACCCACCCTACGTACTTGTGTATCAAACGGTGTTCATATTCGTCTCGTATCCGTGCGACAGGGGCAGAAAAAGGCTGGTGCGCAGGGGGTCTCTATCGTCCTTCCGAATTAGTCGGTTGGTTGCTCGTAATTCGCTCGTTTGATGATCTGGCATGGTAATCCGGACAGAGCAGACATGTGTGTGGCGAAGAATGGTGGGCAGTGGCCACCCTACAGAAGTCCATAGCAATTTGAGTTAAACTATTTTGCGGTAGAAGACAAGGTGTTTATAATCAACAGTTACCTCGAAGGCGGTGCGGAGCGGGTCGGCGTATGGGCTGCGGGCGGCGTCTTCACCGTTGATGGTTTCAATGGTGATGCGGCGGCGCGGCTGAAATTCTCGCTTGAGAAGGTGATGTAGGACGCCGAGGAATTCTTGCATTTGCGGGTCGTCGCACGGCACATTGAAGTTCAGCGCTTTGCCATTCCGCTCGGATGTCATGACAATCCGGCGCCCGCGATAGACGAGGTGTGTGCTAGGAACACGCTTGGGGAGGGTTCCTTTGACGGCGTCAAGCTGGGCACCGCACAATGAAACGGGATCCGCCGCATTTATCCAGTAAACTTGGTCTTCGGGAAGTTGGCGGCTCAACATTCGGAACGCTTGATGCGAGATAAACTGTGGACCGGGTATACCGTGGAAGAAGTATCCCGCCAAGACTTCCCCGGACAACTCCATGATTCGCAAGGACCGAAAAATGTTCGACCAGCGGAATGCGGGCAATTCTCTCTGAAGCAATTCCCGAAACAGGATCCCGTATCTATCGAGCAACAGCCGGGCACGGTCCTTCTTGCGTTCCTCCGTTTCAAGGAGGTCGTCCGCAAGGTCAAGTTGCGGCAGGCGATACCAGTTGCCGACATGGGAACTCGACCCTTTCCACCTAGCAAATTCGGCGCGGTGACTCACACGTCGACTCCTTACGCGCCCTTTGTCTACCCCAATTTCGGGTGATTTGAATTTGCTCAGTATCCCCCTTCGGAGCGCCAAGAAGGTGTCGTTTGCCACGCGGCCCGCCCAGACAAACTCCCAGATTCGATCTGCCAACTGCGTAGAACTCAGTCCGGTGGTTCGCAGCAGAGAGGAGAAATCGTATCGCCCGGCTTCGTCAGGAAACAGGTTGTCGAGCACGTCATCTTCTCCAGTTTCAACCCGGGGCGTCGTAACTTTCTCCTGTTCCTTTTGACCCGGTTCAGTCTCGTGCGGCATGTTTTCGCCGCCCTCTTCCCCCATAAGGTCGAAATCTTCTTCAAAGTAGAACGCCGCGCGGCGATTTTCGCCACCAAACCACCTAAGGCTGCCCTCCATCATGGCGGAATCGAGCAATGAAGTGGCATAAGCCCGGGATCTGGCGGGGAGGAATTCGGATTCCCACAATCCCGCGATTGCGGGATAGCAAACCAGCTGCTCAATAGAACCGAGAAGACCGTCAAGATCGTCGGCAGGAGTTGTCAGTTTGTGGAAATTGGCAAGGAACACCATCAGCCACTCAAACTCTAGGGGTTCAAACGCCGGCGCGGCATCACGCCGCGTCAGGCGAAGGAGGATTTCAAAGTTTTCGCCATCGCACAGGGTTTCGCCAACGGCACCCTCCACAAGCTGGCCGATGATGATTTTCTCCGATTCTTCGAGGTCTTCCAGAGCCAGACTCAATTCTTCGTCTCCAATGCCGAGCGTCTCTTGAACGTACTCGGCAGTCGTGGGACCGTAGAACTGCAGCCATTCAGCGATGAGCAAAGTTTGCTCTTGAGCGTCATCAACCGCCGAGGAATCCGCCCCTTGATCTTGATATTTGAAGCGGAGCATGGTGCCGGGATTTCCCAGCGATTCATAATCCATCGATTCCACATCGTCGTAGAGAGCATGGATTCGCGGCATCATCTCCAGGGCGGCAATCAGTTGGGAAGAGGCGGCTGGCAGCTTTATTCTCACCAGCTTGTCGGCTATGGGCGCGAGAATCTCGTCCGGTTCGAGATTGTGATCTCTATGAATGGCGTGTAGAAGCGCTTCCCACTCCGATGCGGGGATGAGCAATCGTTCCTTCACCCAATCGATGAGATCCCTCGGAGCCTGAGGGGAATATCCGGGGCTGAGTCGACGACGTTTTTGTTCAAACTGGCGGACGAGCGTTTGGGAAACGGATGGGCGCAACCCCGGCGTGAACACGACATCGCGCAGCAGGTCATTTCGGAGCATTGATGACGTGGTCGCCGTGGAATGGTCGCCCATATACATGTATTCGTCTATCTGCCGCCATGATGCGTTTTTCGCCATCGGGCTGGCGAAGGGGGTATGTACGGCTGTCCAGCGGATCGATCCGGATTCAAGCTCGGCGAGCACTTGCTGGAGGCTATCCAGATCGAACTCATCTTGGAGGCAGGTACGCCATGTCTCTAGAAGGATTGGAAAATCCTCGTACTGCATTACGGCGGTCATCAGTTTTTGCGACCGGATTCGGCTCAACCAGAGCGGCATGCGTTGATTCATCTTGCCGCCGGATGTCAGGAGTAATGAGGTTCCGGCGCACTCTCTGAACCGCGCGCAAAAGAACCCCGAGCCTTCAAGTTGCCTCCGAAGCAGGGGTTGGAGCGTCGCGCTTGTCACCAAGGAGAGGAGTTCGGCAGCAGGCAACTCGTCAGGCAGCATCATGACAACGCTATCATCAGTCGCGTGAACTTCGAGCTGATATCCAAACCGGTCCGCCCAAGCGGACGCGAGCGCCACGCCGTATGGTCGATTGACCTTGGCGCCCCAGAAGGTATGGATAACGACCTGATTTCCCGGTCCACCCTCATGACCGGTTTCGACGAATTCGACGAGCAGATGGTGGCGATGCGGAAGATCGCTGTCCGTGGCATCCCTCTGTCTTTGGAGGAATTCTACCAGTTGCTCGGCGGCAGTCTCATCCATGCAGTTTAGGCGCTGCAGATCATCAAGATAGTCGGGATCTTCGAGCCGCCGGTTTGCCTCCTCGAGAAATAGACCGATACGTTCCGAGAAGTGAAAATCCCTGCCGTGATCTTCCGCACGCCAGAACGGGGTTTCCTTCTGAACCGAACGGTTCGGCAAAACGAAAACATCGCTATGGGTCACGCGCTCCACCCTCCATGTCTGCGTGCCGAGGGTGAAGACACTCCCTTCGCCATTTTCCCAGACAAATTCCTCGTCAAGTTCCCCGATTCGAGCATTAGTTTCGGCGTGGCGCATGTGAAAATAGCCGCGGTCGGGTATGGTGCCGCCGAACATGTAGACGGCCTGAATAGCTCCCTTCCTGGCGGACACGGTGTTGTCAAGCCGGTCAATCGAAACACGCGGTTTAAGTTCTCGTATGCGGCTATCGGCGTAACGACCCGCCAACATATTCAGCACTTGGTCAAACTGCTCACGCCCCAAATGACGATAGGGATAGCTCGTTCTGAGATGGGCGTAGAGTTCATCAATGTCCCAGGTCTGCATCGCCGCCATTGAGACTATTATCTGGGACAGGACATCGAGGGGACACTTGACCGGTTTGACAGCCTCGATCGCCTGTTCCCCGATGGCTTCCGCGAGCACGGCGGCATCAAGGAAATCGCGTGCGTGCGTCGGATAAACCGTGGTACGGCTTACTTCGCCGACTTGGTGTCCGGCGCGACCGATGCGCTGAATCGCCGACGATATTGAAAAGGGTGATTGGATAAGGACGACTTCATCGAGTGAGCCGATGTCGATGCCCATTTCTAGGGAGCTGGTGGCAACAATGGCTTTCAATTCGCCGGCTTTAAGTTTGGATTCGACCGATTCGCGAATCTCGCGCGACAAGGACCCGTGATGCGCGTAGGCGATGGGTTCTTCCTCTTCCGCGTTCATCATCAGCGTCAGCCGCTCACAGAGTCTTCTGCTGTTGGCGAAGAGCAGGGTTGATTGATGTTGGCTGATGATTTTCTTGAAATCTTCAACGAGGGGATCCCAGAACGATTCGCGCCCCGGATCCTCGGCGGCTTCAATCGGATATCGCACCTGCACCTCGTATTGTTTATCGGCTTTGGAAGAAATTAGCGACACGGGTCTGGGCGTATATTGCGGGTTATACGGGTCCCCGTCGGTTCTGTATCCACCGACGAACTCGGCAACCGTCTCCATAGGTCGAATCGTAGCGGACAACGCAATTCGCTGAAATTCGCCAGACAGGCGTACGAGACGGTCCACGGCAGTTATCAGGTGCGTCCCGCGCTTTGTACCGACAACGGCGTGAATCTCATCAAGAATCATGGTAGAGATCTTTGTAAGGATGGATCTCCCTCCGCCGGAACTCAGGAGAAGATTCAGGCTCTCCGGAGTGGTGATGAGGATTTCCGGTGGGTGGCGCTGCATTTGACGGCGATCGGAATGCGGCGTGTCTCCACTGCGGGTCAGAACCCGTATATTGGGGAAGGGGTGTCCCGCGTCTTCGAAGGCGTGTCTTAGTCCCCGCAGCGGCTCCAGAAGGTTTCGACGGATGTCGTTGTTGAGCGCTTTCAGGGGTGAGACATAGAGGACGCTGGTGTGTCCGATGGACAACTTCTCCGTGACCAGTTGATTGATCGCCCAGAGAAAGGCTGTCAAGGTCTTGCCGCTGCCGGTCGGCGCGGTGACCAGGACGTGTTCGCCATCGGAGATTTTGGGCCATGCCTGCGTTTGGGCATCTGTCGGTTTGCCAATGGATTCGGTAAACCATTTCGCGACGAGTGGATGGAATTGGGAAAGAGGGTTTTGGTTCATAAGCGCTGTGCGTTAGCCCGCGGTGTTGCGTTATGATTGGACATACCATGAAAACTTGAACAATACCAAGCTTGTATTTCGAGAGTCACTCAAGGAGGAGGGCAAACTGTTCCGTTTTCTGGGTCTTCAGGGTTGAGTGTGGGAATGAAACTTGCCACACGAACACGCGTTTGCCCTATAGGTCGAAGCTGATTGCAATGATAGCTAATAGGGTACTGAATGCTTGGATGTATGTACCCTTGACGAATCTACTTGATATTTCCAATTACAGCGTGGTTACTGCCGAGATTTGGATACCTATCGGTTTGTACTAGCGCAGTTTATTTCACGTTGTCTGTAGGCGCGAGTTTTGCGCGCGATAGGAGGTCGCGATTCGGAGATCGCTCCTACACTCTTTTGGATGTTTTACCACGCAAGTCCTAAATTAATTTCGTTCCCACACTTAACTCTGAAGAGACCGTTTTCTTTATTCAATCCTAATCAATGTGGGGACTTGAGTCAATCAAAAACAGGTTTGTCATTTCTCCAATCCAAAAACGATGATGCTAGTGCAGGCGGTAACAGACTGATAATTGATGATTCCCTTCAGAACGATAAATTGGAAACTGAATAGTTGGGTTTCACTGCGTTCAACCCAACCTACGGGTTTTCGGAAATGATAATTCGAGTGCGGGTGGTAACAGAAAAACAGGAAGGGGAGGCAGGTTTGCGTTCCTTACGGTGGCAACCACAATCATGGGACGGCACTGGGGCGGCCTCCTACAAATAAGCCCCTAGAGGATTTCATCGGTTTCTGCTTGATTATTGGTGTCGGTTGTAGTAGGATGCCCCGCTAGACCAGCCGAATTCTTTCTCGCCCGAACCCTTCACGACCTACCGACTATGGAGGCGCCTACCGTGAACTGCTTTTCCCGCAGAAGTTTCACTACGTTGCCACTTAAGGGAGTTCTGATGATCGTGATTTGTATCACCGCGTCATTGTTAATCCTGCCATCACTCGGTGCCACCCAGAAAGCTACAGCTACTTTATCAGGCCGCGTCCTCGACGTCGATGGGAATCCAATCGCCGGGCTCCCGATAGCTGTCCAGTATGTCGAGATCTCGGAAAACATCGTGTGGCTAACCCATCTGTTTGAGGAAGATGAACACGTTCTCGGAGCTTACGCTGCTTTGCCTAAATCGATAACCGACGAGGTGGGTCGATTTACTTTTTCAGGAATTGTACCCGGTCTCGTCCAGTTCATCGCGCAACCAGCGCATCTGCCGCCTGAAGAGCCGCTGCCACCCGACTTTGATGTGGAGATATTCGATTCGGACTCCGAGATATTGTCAATCAAACGCGGGGCAATAACATTTTTTCCGTTCAACCAAGAACCTCCCCCATTCGGCGGCATCACGTTTGCCATTGAACCGGCCACGCACGTCCAAGGTCTTGAAGTCACTGTAAGACCGAGGATGCGAATTCGCGCCCAAGTGGTTTTTTCCGACGGTACTCCTCTCTCCAAGGCTGAAGTTCAGACTGATGTACGGAGACGGGATTTTAATGGGAGCGGTGTCGGCAGTCACAGTGGACCGCTTCGGACGGACGATGCGGGTTATCTTGTGCACTATGTGAATGAACCGGCGATTTACTCTGTTGCGATTGAATTTCAAGGGCTTACGGCTATCTCGAAGCGGTTCGCACTTGAAGATGGCGAACGTCGCGAAGATTTGGTCATCACCCTTGACAGCGAGCCCGTGCCCGTCGATCCAACTCCTGATCGGGAGGAACCGGAGCGTGAGGGCGAGTGGGTGCTGAATCCGGCAAACGGGCACTCCTACAAGGTCATTCATTGCGAGAACCGGGAGGACGCTCAAGCGAAAGCGGTTAGCGAAGGTGCGTATTTGGTCTCAATCAACGATGGCGCAGAGCGGAAGTGGCTCGTAAGCATCTTCGGGAGCACACCGTATTGGATTGGCCTCACCGATACGCAAAAGGAGCGCGAGTGGCGCTGGATGAGCGGGGAAGCTGTCAGCTACACGAACTGGGCTCCGAATGAACCATTGGATGCGGATTGGGGAGACGAGGATTATGTTTTTATGGGGTTGTCGCCGGATGGTAAGTGGTATGATGTTGGGCCAGGGAGCCCGACGTGGCGGATGACTCAAATGGCTATCATCGAAAAGGGAGATTCGGCAACGTTAGAGCCGAAAGAGGGAAATTGACCGCGGATTGGCGGATCCACACGGAACCGAGTTTAGCCCGAAAAATTCATCGCGCCGGAGCAATTGGCGTATATGTAATCGTTGTGTCCGCAGCTAAAAGATTCTTTGACGATACTAACTAAACTCAAGATGGACAGATCAGCAAATCTTCGTTTGTAACTCTTTAGTATTGCTTTCTAACACAAGCACATGGAGATGACTCTTGATATAGTGCTGAAATGGTAAACGAATGTTCGCCTTCCCTTTGCAAAGCACCTATAGTTTCATTAGCTACTGTACATTTTATCCTTTTTATCGTAGATATTTTATCCTTTTTATCGTAGATATTCACATGCCGCTCCTCTGGAGCGGGAAAATGCGTGTTTCATCGGCTACGGCCATAATACTCCGCGGGAGTGCAAGATACAACCACACCTTGGTTACAGAGACGTTATGCTGCCGCAGGGGTTTCGTTCCGGCGGAGCGCTATGATAGGGTGTCTTAGCCATACGGAGATCTCGCTAACTGCTACTGCTAAACACGGACCTTTTTACTACCGCAGCGGTATGAACATGAAAATTCTCCTGATTTTGCTATTACTTTTGGCGCTCTCATCGCTTTACGCGTCACAGGAATTCCCCCAGTGGGGTTTGCCCGAGGGGGTTAAAGCGCGCCTCGGGAAGGGCGCCGTAAGCGAAATACAGTATTCTCCCGACGGTAGGCGGCTCGCAGTGGGCACTAATATCGGGACCTGGATTTACGACACAACAACCCTTAGAGCGCATGCACTAATCGCCGTGCATGCGGGTTATGTCCGGAGTTTAACGTATAGCCCGGATGGCAGCTTACTGGCGATCGGTAGTTTGGACAAAACTATCCGTCTTTTGGATTCCGCAACAGGTGGGAATTTGTTAACTTTGGAGGGTCACACAGCGGGAGTCATTAATACAATCTTCAGCGAGGATGGCGCCGGGCTTTTAAGCGTGGGTTATGATAATACCATCCGTCTTTGGGATACCATGAAGGGAGAACAGAAGTGGTCATTGGAATTAACGGGACAGAGCGATCATAAGTATTGGGGCGCAGGTAGAGTATTCAGCCCTGATAATTCAATACTTGCAGTCTGGAATTATGAGAATGAGATTGACTTGCGGGGCACATCGACGGGTAGAAACCTACGGACACTGGAAGGACATACAGAGCATGTTACTAGCGTTGCCTTCAGCCCGGACGGATCAATGCTTGCAAGCGGGAGTTGGGGCGACAGCGTCCGTTTGTGGAATGCCGCAACGGGCGCTCACCTGCGCCAGCTGCTGGATGATGAGTCACATAAGGTCAAGTGCGTGGAATTTAGCCCGGATGGAAACATTCTAGCGTGCGGGTACATTGACAATTCCGTCCGATTGTGGGATGTGTTAACGGGGGCACTTGTGCGAACACTGCTAGGGCATACTGGATGGGTTTCCGACATCGCCTTCAGTCCGGATGGCGCGGTTTTGGCGAGCGCGAGTTGGAACGCGTCTATTCGAACGTGGAAAACGGCGACGGGCGCCCATTTGGGGACGCTAACGGGACACATGAGACCAGTCCACACTATTGCTTTTAGCCCTGATGGCGGAGTATTAGCAAGTGGGAATCGGGGAAACCCCGTACGTCTGTGGGATACCGATACAGGTGCGTATAGACGTTCGTTAGGACCAAGGTATTCGAACGCTAATAGCCTGGCCTTTGGTCCGAATGGGCGTAGGTTGGCAATCGGGACTGATTACCATAGCATAGAACTATGGAATGTCAAAACGGGCAAACACTTGCGAACACTAATAAACGATGACGGGGCCGACCACAGCATTGCGCACAGCTCGGATGGTTTAACACTGGCAAGCTGGAACGGAGAGGCCACCATTAATTTGTGGAATGCCAACAGAGGCGTGATACTGCGTACCCTTGAGTGGGATGCGTCGGAGATTACCCAAAACGTGTACAGACCGGCACGATCAACCTTGGCGTTCAGTCCGGACGGCGCTATACTTGCGGGTGGTAGTCTTGACGCTACCATCCGTCTTTGGGATGTTGCGACGGGCACACACCAGCAAACCTTGAAGGGACATACAGGGGACATCACTAGCGTCGCTTATAGCCCGGATGGCAGCATGTTGGCAAGCGGAAGCGGCGATCATACCGCGCGCATCTGGGACATCACTACAGGGGAGTGTAATCGGGTTCTGGAGGGACATACTTCTCACGTCACTACAGTCGCCTTTAGCCCGGATGGGAACACAGTTGCGAGTGGTAGCAGAGACAGTCAGATTCGTGTCTGGGAGATGGAGACAGGGGCACATAGGCAAACACTAAAAGGGCACGGTTCTGATGTCACTAGCCTTTCGTTTAGCACTGATGGCCAAACGCTAGGAAGCGGGAGTTATGACGGCACGGTGTTGTTGTGGGATCTTTCGCAATAGTGTGATGGCTAGAGGCTGGTAGGCAATCCGGATTATGTAGTATTAACCGCTAATCATCAGCTGCTAGCGCAGTTTGAACAATACGCCTCAACGTTGCATCGCGCCTTTGAGCATGATTGACGTTGAAGATTGCATTTCAGGTTTTTCGATAAAAGATAGACACTGACGCTTAGAAAAGGCTGGTGGGCAGTGCCCACCCTACAAAACACTCACTTCGTTCAACTCAACATACAGGCGGATCATCTCTCGTAGCCGATGATTCAGCGGAGGGCTTTGCCATGTACCGTCGACGTTTCACATTTGTAGTCACGGTCATTGTTCTTCTTGTTATGCTGCCCAAGCATGGAATTGTTGCGGACGGTATGTCTAGTTTATCCGGTCGCGTTGTCGATATAGAAGGTCAGCCTGTTGCAGGATTTGGATTAACCCTTGAGCCGGTTCACGTAGAACCAATTCCCGTCGAAATAATACCCGTAGAACGGGATGAGATTGTTGATGATGCAGAACATCAACCGAACATCACGGCATTAGAATCGCGCACCGACGAACTGGGGCGCTTTGCCATCCACAACGTCCCTCCGAAGAGGTTTCGATTAGTGGCCTACACCAAGTCTGACCACGAATCTGTGACTGACTACGAAATTGTGTCCGTGAAAGTCGGGGCGATGACGGTGCATCAGCACGAGCCAGCACCTTTTGGAGGAATCGCGTTCGCCATTGAACCGGACGCCCATATTGAAAACGTTGAAATTAGAGTGAAGTCGCGACAACACATTCGAGGGCGTATTGTGTTCGCCGATGGGACACCACTCGCCAACGGGAGGATAACTATCAACGCACGTCATCGCTCTCCCGACGGGACGGGCAGCGGCAGCTCAAGTTGCTCCGGCAAGACGGATGCCGACGGCTACTTTGTGTTCCATGCGGACGAGACGGCAATCTACACGGTAACGGTGAACCTTCAAGGACTGTCGGCGACAGCCGAACCGTTCTGGCTGAAAGAGGGAGATAATAAAGAGGATTTGGTATTCACGTTCGATAGTGCACCGATTTCATCGGATGCATCCGATGGTCGAATCGAAGTCTCCGCGGAAGCGTCGACATCATCGTTGCCCGGCGACGAGGCATCGTGGGTGGTGAATCCGGAAACCGGGCATGCTTACAAAAAAATTCATTGTATGAGTTGGGACGATGCGAACATTCAGGCCCTCGCCGAAGGTGCACATCTGGTTACGATTAACGACGCGGCGGAGCAGAAATGGCTCTCGGAAATCTTTGGGCATCGTCCCTATTGGATCGGGTTGACCGATTACGCAACGGAGGGTGAATGGGCTTGGGAAAGCGGAGAGCCGGTCAGCTTCACTAACTGGGCGCCCCATGAACCGAAGGATGACGATCGGGGTGACGAAGATTTTGTCATGATGGATTTTTCAGGTGAATGGTCCGATGTTGGACCCAACAGCTTAGAATGGCAAATGGTGCGATTGGCTATCATAGAAAAGGTTGGCGTCACAAGGACGCCGACCGAGGAGAAATAATCTGTCGAGCAGGGCGGCAATTCTGCGCAGAACTTAAGTTTTCAGCATCAAAGGAGGATTAATCACGTTGAAGATTCTTGTTCCACTTTTAATTATTGTGTTGTTTGCCTCTTCACTTGCCGCACAGGAGGAAGAGGAAGCTACAATTGAACTTGAGGAGATTGTAACTATTGGCACGCGCGTGCCCGAACGTAGTCGGCTTGATTCACCGGTGCCGGTTGATGTGATTAACGAGGACGCCATCCGAAAGACGGGGCACACCGAAGTCGGACGCGTATTGCAGACATTGGCACCGTCGTTTAATTTCTCGAGTTCTTCAATCAGCGACGGAACGGATGCACTCCGACCCGCGACACTCAGGGGTTTGGGGCCGGACCAAGTGCTGGTGCTGGTCAACGGGAAACGGCGGCACGGGAGCGCGCTGATTCACGTGAATGCTTCGGTCGGTCGCGGCACGGCGGGCGTGGACATGAACGCGATTCCGGCGAGCGCGATTAAACGGATTGAGATTCTGCGGGATGGCGCTTCTGCGCAGTACGGTTCGGACGCACTTGCTGGCGTCATCAACCTCGTGCTCAAGGATGACTACGAAGGCGCGCTTGGCTACTCCTACGGCTCGACATACGCCGGAGATGGCGAGACGTTCACACTACACGCCGATAAAGGGTTCAAGTTCGGCGAAGATGGCACGATTCACGGTGCGTTTGAATACCGAGACAGGCAGCCGACCAACCGCGCCGGTTTGACAGGCGTGATTCAGTATCCCGATACCGAGGTCGCGGAGGGTAATCCGGTGCAGATTACTAACGACCCCGGCAGTAAAGAACATAGCTTTGACCGTCAGAATTTCCGTCTCGGCGATGCGGAATCGCGCCAAGGCGCCGTTGTTCTGAATTTAGACAAGCCAATTGACACCATTTGGAAGGGCGCCACCTTTTACAGTTTCCTTGATTACTCAAATCGGCAGAACACCAGCGCGGGATTCTACCGAAGAGCGAATCAATTCGACCGCAACCCCGTAGGGTCGGATTATCCCGACGGGTTTCTTCCGCTAATCAACACCAGTGTGTTAGATTATTCGATTGGAGTCGGTGTCAAGCAGGAATTCGAGAGCGGTTTGCGAATGGATGCGAGCGTTGTCACGGGCGGCAACAGTTTTGGTTTTAACATCAGCAATTCGCACAACGCTTCGTTTGTCGCCGCAGAGGGTTCGAGTCCATCATCCGCGGATGCGGGGGATTTGCGCCTATTCCTCAACACGGTGGACCTGGATTTCTCGCTGCCGATGGATTGGGGCAACATTGCGGTCGGCGGCGGATTTCGGAACGACATCTATCAGATCACTGCAGGTGAGGAGGTTTCGTACAAGGATTATGACGGCCCCGGTGGCGCGTCAGGGGCAATCCAAGTTTTTCCCGGTTTTCAGCCGTCAAATGAGGTGAACGAACTGCGCACAGCGTTTGCGTTTTACACCGATATCGAGCTGAATCCCATCGAATCGGTATTCGTCAATCCCGCCGCTCGTGTGGAAAACTACAGCGACTTCGGATGGACGGTCAACGGGAAGTTGGCGTTGCGCTATGAACCGACAGACGCGCTTGCACTGCGGGGTTCAGCCAGTACGGGATTTCGCGCGCCTTCCATGCAGCAACTGTATTTCAACAACGTGAGCACGCGGTTCCTCAATACACCTGATGGTCAGACAGTCGTTCAAGAAATCGGAACTTTTAAAAACGATAGCGACATCGCGAAAGCCGTTGGGATTCCCGAGCTGACGGAGGAGACCGCGGTCAATGTGAGCGGCGGGTTTATTTTGCATCCGCTGCCTCGGTTGACTCTTACGGCAGACTTTTATCAAGCTACTATCAGCGACCGTATCATCATCAGCGGCCAGTTGTCGGGTGGCAATGAGGCGATACCGGCAGGAATCCGAGAGAGTCTTGCAGGCTCAGGCATTGCCGGCGCACAATTTTTCATGAATGCAGTCGACACCCAAACACAAGGAACAGATTTTGTCGCATCCTATACCTATCCCGTGTTAGAACAAGCGAATCTCGCGTTTAGTTTCGCGGCAAACTACACGGAAACGGAGATTAGCGACGTGAATCTTCCCGCGAATCTGCCCGAGTCACTGTTCACCGAGCGAGATCGCTCCATTGTTGAGACGTGGCAACCGAAAGATCGCGTTTCGATGTCGACCCGATATACTGGCAACGCTCTCACCGTAGACTACGCAGTGCATCGGTACGGGGAATACACCGTGATCGACGGCGGCAGGAGCCAAACCTACTCGCCGAAGTATCTTACCGACGTTCAGATTAGCTACGGATTGGGTGAATACGGAAGGATCAAGATCGGCGCGAATAACCTTTTCAACGTCACGCCGGATGAAAACCGCATCGGTCAATCGCGCGGCGGGAAGATCGTGGATGCTTGGGGTAACATCATTGTCGATTCGCCCGGGGTGTTCACGTATTCGCGGCGGTCGGCACCTTTCGGTTTCAACGGCGGGTTGTATTATATCGGCTGGGAGAATGCGTTTTGAGAAAGTACGTGATTGGAACTGCCGGCTCCAGATTGAGGCGACAACGTACGCGGATTTGGCGCGCTAGCGTGGTCGGAACGACCATTTATGTTTTTCTGTTCAAGATTACCGTAATTTGGATTCTTCATGCTTCCAATCGCAGCGAATATACCAGCCATATACTTAGTCCATTTTACGCGGGGCTTTCGTTGTACCAGATTGTATCTTTCGTCAACATCGCATGGTTTTTCGCCTTGGTTGCTGATTTGGTCGTCCTGATGCGCCGCGCTCCTAGAAAAGGAATGCTTGGTCAACTCAGTGGGGTTGTGTTGTCAATCGTAGCGGTTGCAACTGTTCAATGGGCAGTGGAGGGGTTGAAGCGTGTGGCTGAGGCTTGGGGGTGTAGTAAATCTTGTGAAATCTATGGAGGATTATGATGGAACCCATTGATAATCAGGAATGGCAATCTTTATCCGAACAGGCACAACAGGAAGTTTATGATTTTTTCCTGTTTGTAAAACGACGCCATGAAAAGCAAGTACGCCGGGCACAACATGATAAAGCAGAGACACTGCTTCTATCAAACCACAGTGCCAATCTGATTGAAGAATGGCTAGATGACTCGGAGGATGAAGTTTGGCAATAGATATAGATGTAGCCGACGTTGTGTTATGTGAGTTTTATTTCAGTGATTTGGAACGATCCAAAAAAAGACCTGTTTTGGTCTTTAAGGATAACCTTCCCTATGATGACTTCGTGGGCATTCCAATCAGTGGTCAGTTACGGGACCTACATCAAGATGAAAGTCTTGTGGACTCTTCCCAATTTATTGAGGGAGGTATTCCGATAACATCCAAGATAATGGTTAGAAAGACTTTTGTGGTGTCAAAGTCGGCAGTCATTAAAAAGTATGGTACGCTGAACGACGACGCTTTCAGGCAATATCAAAATTTATTTTGTCTGTATTTTGATTGCGTGTCATCTGATTAGGAACCGCAATGGCAAGTGTGTTTAGCGAATTCGTTCAAGACGAAGTGGACTCCTATGTCCGGACCAAAAATAGTTGGAGAAAAAGTCGATTTCGTCGTATACGATGAATTGAGGCAAAGATGAAGGAAAAAAGCAATTGGCGGCATGATTGTCGTTTTTCGCATGCCGTTACACATTTGGCTTTTTGGATTTTCGTTTGCTACATTACAATTTGGTTGGGTGGATTCGTGCGTGCGTCCACGGATGAGCACGGAGAGCAGGCATTAAAAAATCCGGACGGCACGTGGAAATGGACGAATAAGCTCATCAATGAAACCAGTCCGTATCTTCTGCTCCATGCGCACAACCCGGTGGACTGGTACCCGTGGGGTCAGGAGGCGTTGGAACGCGCGAAAGCGGAGGACAAACCGATTTTTCTCTCGGTCGGTTATTCAACCTGCTACTGGTGTCATGTTATGGAGCGGAAAGTATTCGCGCATCCTGACATCGCGGCGATGATGAACGAGATGTACATCAACATCAAGGTGGATCGGGAGGAGCGACCCGATCTTGATGAAATTTACATGACGGCGACTCAGATTATGACGGGGGGCGGAGGCTGGCCCAATTCTGTTTTCCTCACGCCGGATCTGCATCCTTTTTACGCGGGAACTTACTTTCCGCCGGTTGACAGCCATGGACGTCCCGGTTTTCCGCGTGTGCTAAAGGCTCTTCATGATCATTGGGTGAATCGGCGGGATGAAGTGATTGAACATGGAATGAAGATTACTGAGGTCATTAGGCAGGCGACAGGTGGGGCGCTTGGCGAAACGGATGAATCGCCGCTGGAAAGAGCGCTGGTTTCGTCCGCGATCGAAAGTTTGCGGTCAACTTACAACCCTGCATACGGCGGTTTCGGCGACGCGCCGCTATTCCCATCACCGACAAATCTCGAATTTTTACTTAGCGAATATGACCGCGAAAAGGATGACAATATCCTCAAGATGGTCACTCACACGCTCGACATGATGGCATACGGCGGGATATACGATCAGATTGGCGGCGGATTTCATCGGTATTCGGTAGACGCAAGGTGGCTTGTGCCGCATTTTGAAAAGATGCTTTACGATAACGCGCAATTGGCTAAGGTCTATCTACTCGCTTATCAACGGACGCACAAGCCGTTGTATCGACGTGTAGCCGAAGAGACTTTTGACTTTGTCTTCCGAGAGATGACTTCACCCGAGGGCGGATTTTATTCCGCGATCGATGCCGAAACCGATGCGGAAGAGGGGAAATACTATGTCTGGACGGAAGAGGAAATCCGCGATGTTCTCGGACGAAGGAAGTCGAAACTGGTGTTGAAGGCGTACGGCGCAACGAAAGGACCGAACTTCGAAGGCAAGAATGTCTTGTATCTACCCTCACCGATTGCAAAAGTGGCAAAAGAGGAGGGGAAATCGGAAGAAGGGGTACTGACAGAACTTGAACCGCTGAAAGCGAAACTTCTGAAGGCGCGAGAGAAACGGGAACGGCCGCTGCTTGATACAAAGGTGATTGTGAACTGGAACGGATTGATGATTGATGCCTTTGCTCTCGGGTACGAGGTCCTCAAGGACACGCGCTACCGCGATGCTGCCGAGCAAGCGGCGACGTTCGTTCTTGAGAAGATGAAAAACTCTACAGGACAACTCATGCATACATATCGGGATGGCGTCCTCAAATACGACGGTTTTCTTGATGACTACGCTTTCCTTGTGCGCGGTTTGCTCGGACTCTATCAGGCAACAAGAGATAAGCACTGGCTCAACGAAGCACACGTTCTGACTGATAAAATGATTGAACTTTTCCGGGATGACAAAGATGGAGCGTTTTATTTCACGCTGGAGGGGGCGGAACATCTGCTCGTTCGCACAAAAAAGCCGTATGATTCAGCGATCCCGTCGGGAAACGCGGTCGCCGCGAATAACCTCTTGTCACTGGCGGAATTAACCGGTACATTCGACTACTTTGAGTTGGCGGAAAAAACCTTGAAGAGTTTTGCGGGTATGATGTCGAATTCCTCTGGCGGGTTCATGCACATGCTCCTCGCGGCGAATCGTTATTGGTTCGTCAGACCATCGTTCAGACAGCAAAGAATCCCTTCACTCGTTTCCCCGCCAACTACCGGCACTGAAACTAAAATTGTGGAGGTTAGCGCGTCCGTCCTACCGGGCGGAGGGAAGGGTTCTCCTTCTCGATTCATTGATGTAGAGATTCATCTTGAGATTACCGACGGGTGGCACATCAACGCCAACCCTGCTTCTCAAGATGTGCTAATTCCTACGTCTATATCGCTCGATCCGGACGCATCTGCAGCGGTCGTTTCCGTGAATTATCCCGAAGGAGAGCTTGTGCATTTCGATTTCAGCGGGGAGTCGCTGTCTGTGTACGAAGGGACAATCACCATATCGGCGAGGCTTCAGGGAAGATCCGACGATCCGGAGGAAAATGACTTGCCGCTTGATTTAGAGATTCGTTATCAAGCGTGTAATGATCTGATTTGCTTGGAACCTACAACTACAAAAGTCCAGCTTGGTGAATAGATGCGAAAAGAAGTGGAAATTGGGAATATGATAACTGTCGATTCTATAGGGGTAGGGAAGAAAGAGGACGAGATTTGTGGGAAAAAGGGATCGCTAGCGCAGTGAAGTGTTGGGTTTCACTCGGATTTCGGCATTACGGGCGTAATGAGTTCCGAATAGCCCTTCTTCCTCATACGATTTTTCACGTATTTTCGTTCAACCCAACCTACATATTAACCACAACGGATCTTTATCGCAGTCACTGTTCGCTTGCTCGATTTGTCAGATTGTGACATGCGCAAACTAACAGTTTGCGCTACGAGAGCGCGTCAGATTTTGTATGCAATTTCGCATATCCTCATCGCTGATTAACAAACAATCACAATATGTGCAAATATGAATGGAAATGACTATATATGGAAAATCGCAATGACGGTTTGGCGCGTCTAGGTGCGATGGAGATTCGATGATGTGTTTCTAATCGATGGGCTGGGCGGCTTCAGGGATTTCGACTCCCTGCTCATTCCAGAAGCGGTATGCGCCGCGATGTAGGGGAGTCACAAATGCCGTCGGAGCATTTTCCATTGTCATGTCTTTGGCTGCGTGGTGAGTATGACGCAGGGTTTTACCCCCCTCTTCCGAGTATACATGCGTTAACATCGTGTGGATGGTCTTTTCATCCGTGTCTTTATGCGCAATCAGCAAGGTTGGCATGAGGAGCGTATTGACTGGCTGATCTATGCCCTTGTAAACGCCTCCCGGCAGCGTTCCCGACAGGTAGAACGGGTATTTCTCATAGAAGCCGTATTTCTTGGCCGGCACATCAAAGTCGATGAGTCGAATGGTTTTGATTGTGGAGACTTCGAGAATTGCCGCGTTGGGAGCGCTAACCAGCCACTGGAAACCGGATACTTGCCCATCTCGCAGTGCGTTACCTCCCGCCATGCCACCTTTGTAAATGGGCGTATATTTGCCTTGGATTCCCGCCAATGTTGCCAAGCGTTCGAAGGTTTGCGCGGAGCCGGAACCTGCCGCACCCATCGCGACTTTCTTCCCGACGATATCCTCAAATTGGTGGACATCGCTATTGGCAAGTGTGGAAAACTGGTTGTACGCAATATAAAGCAGCGTAACCACTCGGATGTTTTCTCTCCTTCCCTCTTTGGCAAACACCTCTAGTCCGTGATAGCCTAGATAAGCATCGGAGGCAAATGCAACTCCAAGGTATTCCGGGCTACTGTTGACCCGACGCACGTTCTCAATGGATCCGGCGGATGCTTCGACAGAGATTTTGATGTGGGATTCCGCCTTCGAGACCACGTTACCTATGCCGGCAGCAAAGGGCGAAAAAGTGCCGCCCGTAGCTCCACCGAGGATGGATAACCATATTTTCTCTTTCTTGGCTTGAGTTTTTTGCGGCGTCGCATCCTTGGATTTTTGGTTGTTGCAACCGTAAGTTACGGTAAGGAGTATGATTAGGAGTATGATAAATAAAAATAAGAGTTTATGACGCATGAGTACTGCTATACTTGCCATGAGACAATTTGTCCTTATTTTTCTGGTGATATGATTGTTGACACCAGGTAGGAGTTCCGAGCCCGAAGTCTGGATGTGCAGCGTGGAAGATTTCGATGTTGAAAGAGTATACTGCCAACGGATATGTGGAGTCAATTGAAAACGGTAGGCGCACGCGGGCATTTGAATCACAGATTATCGGAATTTGCGGTCTGGATTTGGCAATCCAGACCGGGCGGTGAGGGAGTACGCCCGAGCCGAAAAATATGATACTAGGATTCGGTTCTCCAGCGGGAGCAATTGGAGAGCTTGTTCCTACAATACATCAACTGGGTCGTGATCTGGCGAGGCATTTCTATGGGAGTTTTATCGCCTTCCCTATCAGTCAGTTTCTCCTTCGCTATTCACTCAGCCGATCGTTCGGTTGAAGGAATCTCTATCGCCCTCACTATCCGTTCGGTTGATCCTACAGGAAATGGTGGGCGGTGCCCACCCTACAAGGTTACAGACCAAACAACGAAAGTTCTATATCTATTGAAAATTTCCCACGAATTTAGGATAATAGAATTGAATTGTCGTAGATTTGTGGGTGGTGGAAACGCTAAACAATTTATAGGAGCTAAGAATAATGGCTGAGTTAACGCAAATGAAGTGTGTCGCATGCCGGAGAGATGCCCCCAAAGTTACAGAGGCGGAGATTGCAGAATATCTGCCGCAGACACCGGATTGGGAGATTGTAGAACGTGAGAACATCAGGAGGCTGGAGCGTGTTTTCAAATTCGACGATTTTCCTCAAGCGCTGTCTTTCACGAACAAGGTGGGAGAATTGGCGGAATCGGAGGGGCATCACCCCGCACTTCTGACAGAATGGGGTAGAGTTACGGTGACATGGTGGACTCACAAAATTCGAGGATTGCACCGGAACGATTTCATCGCGGCGGCAAAAACGGACAAATTGTATTGATCGTTTGAATCCTGCTTTTATGGGAGTTTGAATAGTATAGGTAATCTTCTGCATCGGCTAGGAAGGCTGGAAGAGTGGAAGAATGGAAGCAAAATAAAGATGTGTGGAATTTGCCAATGCAGCAGGAACAAGCAAAATCTTTCTTCCACACCATCGCCAGAATGTGCAATCAACTTTTGAAGCTTGCTTATGAGACTTCTATTCCTATCGATTACGGTTCCTGTTCCTGCAACTGACGGCGGTCGTCTCCGCGTATTGAATCTGCTCAAACAGGCCGCTAAGAGGAACCGGGTATCCTTCTTGGCGTTAGAAACGCTACCCACTGACGTGGAGGGAATTGAGTATCTTCGGAGTATCGGGATTGAAGCGCACCTCGTTTCACACACCTCCCGGTTACCCCCAATTACCCTGCGATCCGTGAGTCAATCCGTTTTGAAGCGGAAACCGCTGACGGTTGCACGGTATGAGCTCCCCGCATTTCGGAGAGCGTTTCATTCATTGCTGGAGACGAGCAGCTTTGATCTTATTCACTATGAGATGCTCCATACCGGTCAGTATCACCTAGAAACGCACGCGAAGAGTTTGCTTTCTCTCCAGAACGTTGATTCGCACATCTGGCGCCGCCTCCGCGAACAGACGTTAAACCCTCTTCGAAAATGCGTTTTTTGGTCGCAGGAGCGCGCATTCAGACGATACGAGAACGCCATGAGTAATCGATTTGACCTTGTCGCGTGTGCATCGGAGGTTGACCGCGAGCTCATGGAAGGAATTTGTCCGGGGCTTAGCGCGGACGTAATTCCGAACGGCGTTGACACGGAACTATACCAGCCAAGCCATAAGGATGAAGAGGAATCGACGATAATTTATACGGGCAGTATGGATTGGTTTCCGAACGAAGACGCGGCGATCTATTTCATTGACGAAATTCTTCCCGCGATTCAAATAAATCGTCCGAACCTGAAATTCTACGTTGTCGGGCAGTATCCCAGCGAGCGCCTGAAGCGTTACGGCAACCGGACGGGAGTCGTCGTCACTGGACGGGTTGACGACGTTAAACCATACATCGCCCGCGCTGCGGTCTATGTTGTACCGTTAAGGATTGGCGGCGGCACACGTCTGAAGATATTGGAGGCACTGGCAATGGGGAAGGCGGTCGTGTCGACAAGCGTTGGCGCCGAGGGACTGGATTTGACTGTGGACGATGAAATTCTGATTGCCGACGAACCAACCACATTTGCCGATACCGTTATACAATTGATAGATGACAAATCAATCCGGCGGGATCTTGGGGAAAACGGAAGGCGGCGTGTCGAAGCGACATACGATTGGCGGCGAATCGGGGATCATCTGCAGGGATTGTACGGAGTGGTGGTTGCCGGTGATACCGGTGCGACGGAAAAGGTGCACAATTCGTAAAGTTTATACCCAGGAGTTTGAATGAACGAACCAACGCGAGACAAGCTGCTGAAACTTTATGGTCAGCTTAAATCGGCGTATGGTTCGCAGGGGTGGTGGCCGGCAGAGACACCATTCGAGGTGATTGTCGGAGCCATCTTGGTGCAATCGACTGCGTGGCGAAATGTCGTCAACGCAATCGATAATCTGAAGGACGCCCAACTTCTCACACCTTCAAAGTTGGGGGCGGTTCCGCAGCCGCAATTGGAGGAACTGGTGCGTCCTTCCGGTTATTTCCGCGTTAAAGCGAAGAAGCTAAAGGCGTTTTTGACGCATTTGGAGATACACCACCGCTATCGGTTGGATTCACTGTTTGCCGCCGACGTGTTCGCGTTGCGGGAGGAGTTGCTTTCAATTTATGGAATCGGGAACGAGACCGCCGATTCCATTATACTCTATGCGGCGGAGAAGCCAATCTTTGTGATTGATGCTTATACGCATCGTTTGCTTTCTCGATTGAGCTGGATAGCGGGGAAATACGACTATGACCAACTCCAGGCAATGTTCATGGAGGCGCTTCCCCATGATGTGGTTTTGTTTAATGAATTTCATGCGCTAATCGACCGCCACAGCTCTGGAATCTGTCGAAAAACTCCGCGTTGTGAGGTGTGCGCGCTTCGGAGTGAGTGCCCTTTTGAAGGAGAGTATACAGCCAAATAGTTGGGTTTCACTGCGTTCAACCCAACCTACGGACGCCGTGTCAAAGCAAATGCTCTCAGGTATGGTGTCAAGCGAATTGGAGGATGGCGTCGTCGGAGGCTAACTGGATGGGAACGGGCGGGCCATGACCTTGCCCGAGAATAGGAATATTGGAGAACGCGTTGTAGCAGCAGATGTATGCAAGCCGCGGGAGCTCTGACAGATTGGGTTCGGAAGCATGGATGAGGTTGCAGTGGAAGAATAGTACACTTCCCGGTTTGGATTCCACAAATTGAACCGGCAGTTTCGACTCAAGGGCTTCGGCACGTTTCGGTTCGACTCCATGCTGGTTTCCTATGTTAGCGTGGTCGAGCCGTCCCAGCAGGTGTGAACCAACCATGACTTTCAGGCATCCATTCACTTTCATGGCTTCATCAATGGTAATCATGGCAGAAGCCAATCGCGGATAGGGGCAACCGTCCGGTACCAGTAGCCGTAGTCTTGGTGCCATTCCCAGGCGCCGCCTTCGGGGTATTTGAGCATTACCTTGCTATGCCAGTGGTAAACATCCTCTCGAAGCATTGCTCTCATGGAGTTGACAATGCGCGGGCTTGCCGACACCATACCGAAAACATCCTCTCCGATATCTCTCCATATTGCCAATGGAGACTCGTTGCCATCCGCATCGTGCGCCACAACGGTATGTTCCCGTACACGCGCAGCTAAATTGGCAGCTCTACGCAGTATGTCGACTTCGTCAATCGAGAACATATCTTCAACCAAGACAAATCCGTCACGATCGAAGTCAGCAATTTGGTCTATTGTAAGCATGCTGTTTGTCGATGTCGGTCACGCCTAGAATAGATTGCGGTATACGGCGTATGCGTACCGCCGGGTTACAACACATCCTTCGCCGCCAAACGAATGGCGTTTGCGGTTTCGTCAATCGCTTCATCGGTCATATCGGGCTGAATGCCTATGCGAACGGCGCGACTTAGATAGTCCAACGTCCGAGGGCACATGCGATCGGAGTAATGGATTTTACCTTCGTATGCGGGATGCGAGTAAGGCAACCCGTTCGGATGATAGGTTCTCTTCTCAAGTATATAGTGCCAATTCGAATAGACGTGCCTATCTCCATTCCCGTGGGTGTACATTGGGCCGCCGCCAACACCGTGTTTGCCCATTTCCTGGCCGAACTTGACCGCCAAGTCCGGGGTCGGTAGAAAAAACGCGACCGAGAGATTGCAATCGCCATCCTCATCGTGGCATTTTCGCATCTCAATACCGTCCACATCGGCGATGGCGCGGCGTAGTTTGGCGTTCCGGATTTTCGTGTTTTCCAGATAATCATCAAGACGCGTCAACTGCACCGAGGCAACGGCGCCGCGTATCTCATCCATCCTGAAGTTCATACCCGGGAAGGCGGCTTGGGACTGCGCTGAGATTCCCCACAGATTGCCCGCATCGTGCGCCATACGTGCTCTATCGTACAGATCGTCATCATCGGTAATCACGACACCCCCTTCGCCTGTGATGAGAATTTTGCTCTGTTGCAAGCTGAAGCATCCAATGTCTCCGTGCGTGCCAACTCTTTTACCGATGACTGAAGCTCCCATCGCTTGCGCACAATCTTCGATTACTACGAGGTTGTGCTTTTCGGCTAACGCTTTTATTCTTGGCATATCCGATGGCATGCCCAGCATATGGACGGGTATAATGGCTTTGGTACGCGGCGTAATCTTGGCTTCAATGTCGTCCGGATCAATTGAAAGGGATTCATCAATCTCAGCTATAACGGGAACGGCGTTCGCAATCACGACGGCTGATGGTGTCGCAATCCAGGTGTATCCCGAAACAATGACTTCATCGCCAAGACCGACACCGACGGCGTATAGCGCGACGATCAAAGAGGCGGTTCCCCCATTCGTCGCAAGCGCATGTTTGACGCCAAACTTTTCTGCAATGCCTTTTTCAAAAGCGGAGACGGTGGATTCCTCGGGGCCATATCGACAAAGCTCACCCGATCTCAAGACTCTTAGTACAGCTTGTTCCTCTTCTTTACCTAAACGCGCCATCGTCAACTTCTCCTTGTGTCTTTGGGATTCATGTTACGGCGGAATTCTCAATTTAAGAATTCCGCAACTTCACACAGTTCCAATCCTGAGCGGGATTTCCAGTGCCTTCCGCTTCAGGATAGAGCGGATTAAAGCGACCTCTGCAGCGCCAGCCATCAGTCGGACTTCGGTCTTGCTGGTTGTGCCAGCAACTGATAATTCTAGCGCGAGTGAAGGCAGAAGGTGTTCATTTCATTTTGTCGCGTTGCAGTCATTCGTAGAGGAATACCATGCGGTATTAGGACTTTTGACACTATCATAGTCTGCCATTTGATGCAAGCATCAAATCATGCACACGCAATGGGTTTTAACGGCGGGCGCTGCCCGACCTACAACATTCATGGGACGGCACAGGGGCCGTCCCTTGCCGACAGGGAAGATTGGCGAGGTGGTTGGTTCTAGATTTGTTTTCAACACCTACGGAATATGTTACAATTTACCTATTCGAATCGGTTTCCGTAGAACTCGATTAGACTAAATGGTTTATTTTCCAAAAAAATATGGTTAGTGATGGGTGCCGGTGCGGTTAGAAAGGGATCTCTATCAGGATCTACTATCGCCTTCGTTATTCACTCAGTTGATCGCTCGCTATTCACTCGCTTGAGGAATCTCTATGGGATTTCTATCGCGTTCGTTGTCCACTCACTTGATCACTCGCTATTCACTCGCTTGATCCTATTCGGTCACTTGATCGCACCTACCGGCGTGGTAGAGCAGTTTCTTGTGACAGTCTTGTAAGCATTAAACACTTAACGAATGAACCACTAAACTTGCTGTAGGTTAAGTACAAAAGGGGCTATTTTGTATGCAGCCATTCTTGCAGATGGCAGTTGGCGTCCTCGCCGCGGTCGCCGTATCCCTTGTCTTCATATTCCAATCCAGCTTTGGCGACACGCGGCATACACTGAGCATCATCGGCGCCATTGCGATTGTGATTGCCAGTCTCTACATTCTGCGAACCCGTCTCGTTCGATGGGGAAATCGGAGTCGATTGTTAAAATATCACCAAGGGATTGCGTCGTTCGGGTTATGCCTTGTGCTTATCCATTCAGGCGTCAAGCCTGAGACATGGCACTCATGGCTAACGTTTTGCTTGGCTTGGCTGAATCTGGGGAGCGGTGTTGCAGTGAGCCTGACGAAAGCGCGGATCCGACGCATCCTTCTGCGCTGCCATTTGGTATTGGCGCCCATTTTACTGGTTGCGATTTTGGTCCATGGGCGTGAGAAACTTGAACATGACGAATTCTTTCCTTTAACGGGGGATCACGACATTCCGTGCGCGCAGTGTCATACTTCAAAGCCGTTGATGTTTCGAATGGTAGGACAATTTGAGAGGGAGCTAAATGTCGATGAAGATCTATCAGGAAATATTCAGTGGGAGTTTGAGGGGCGAGGCATACCAATCTCCGAACACTCCACAGTGGACGTGAAAAAAAAGTCGTCAAAATGGATGATAACCGACGTCAACAATCGGCGGAAATATGTCATCAAAAAGGACGACGAAGGACTTAATGTATTCGCCGATTCGGTTTATAGAACCTACACCTGTCGAACGTGCCACGTACATAACACCGAGGACATTCAGTTCGCGCATGAAGTGCACGGCGTGAGTGTCTTTGACCGATGTTTGGATTGCCATCAAACCGAGTTGAACGGGACACGATACGGGAAACAGCGATCGGGATGGGAGTACGACCCCAATTGGTAGGACTAAAAAGAATGGAATTAGAATAATGGAAGAGAGGAAGGTTGGAAGATTCCATTCTACGTCAACTTCCGTAAGTCATTCCTCTGAAGCGGAAGAAAGGAAGCCATGTAGCTAGGGAAAATCTGCTGGATTTGTGAATCCAGCGGGAGCGGTTGGGTAGATAGCGCGCCGTGGTTTTTGTCAAAACACTAAATTTCTTGTCGAGAATTGTTTAAGAGCATGCGCCATAGAAAAACAAACTGTATAACGAAAGCAGGGCTTTGTAGACGTGTTGTTATATTTTGTACCGTTCTCTTGGTTCAAGTATCTGCAGGAGAAGGATTTGCCGCACTCGAAGGACAGAATTTTCAAAAGGCTGCTGAACCTAACACTCAGGCAGCAGCAAATAGAGAGGTATCTCGGAAAGCCAAGGAACTTTGGAGGACATACTTCTACGCCGATGGTAGATTTCGTCAAGAAAGCATTTTTCGGACGGGTACACCGAGTCGCTATCGGTATCGCGTTAGATTCCGTTTGGGCGGCACCTTCCCGATTCATCCGCACGCCAATCTCGGATTCAGAATGGTCACAGGAGCGACGGATGACCCGACTACGGGCAATGTCGACCTTGACGGTTATTTTTCGAAAAAGGGTTTCAATCTCGATCGGCTGTTCCTCCGATATTCGCCTCGACCCTCACTGACAGTCACAGTTGGTAAGTTCCCCAATCCGTTTGAACGTGTTGAGTTGGTCTTTCATAACGACGTGCAGTTTGAAGGGGCGGCGCAGCAGTTTCGCCTGAATGACGTGGGTTTTATTCGCGAGGCACAGGTAAATCTTGGGCAATTCATTGTGGCGGAATCCAAGAGTGGTGCGGATACGAATCTCTTTGCGGGACAATTGTTCCTTAAGGGATTGCATTTCAGAGGGTTGTCGCTAGGTAGCATGCTCTATGAGTATCGGAACGAGGATACTATTGCCCAAGCCGTTGAGGACAGCAGGCTAGGCGGTGGGGACACGAACGCGCGGATTGGGGCAGGCACCGGGACATCCAGCTATCTCTTTGGATTCCGGATCTCAGAGTCGCTTGTGAAGCATGAATCTGAAATCGGACCAATGCCTTTAAAGTTTATCGGCGTTTATGCTCAGAATTTGTTGGCGGATTTCAATGATAAGGCGTATTGGTTTGGGGTCGGGGTTGGACCAATTGCGCGATTACATAGATCATATGGACATTACCACTATGTTTGGGTTGAACAGGAATCCATGATTTCGAACTATAATAATGCCGATATATTCAATCCAAACATGCGAGGGCATGAGTTTAAATTTTCCGCGTCGCTTTCCGAGAATATCGAGGTAGAGACGTTATACTTCGTAGCTAGGAATATCCTTGCTTCCGGACTAAATCCGCATCAGCATAAAGCCAGGCTGCAAGTTAAGGCGAGATTTTAGGCTATGGTTATAGGATAGCATTTTAACAAATTGAATGCGGTCCCACCTTCGGCTAAACTCAAACTCGGAACGACCTGAATTTAGTCTCATTCCCGTCGCAACCTTCTGTCGCGAGCAAGCGGAATTCCATCTTCGATTTTATGATTGAAGATGGATTTCTATCGCACGCGCTATTCACTGGTTTCATCCTCTCCTGCCACTTGATCGCTAATCGCTCGCCTGACCTGATCGATCCCAGCCCACAAATGCGCTGAAACTATATCCGTTGAAGGAGGGTGACGGATATGACACCATTGCCGTGTCTGTTAGAGACGAAGTGAACACTCCGAACATCAACCTCAAAACCGGCGATGGACGAAGGATAGGCGGCAGAACAATATTACTACTGGAGACGGCGACAAGACATGATATACCGTGACGTTTTAGAAAAAATCCGGATTGCATTTCCGCAGCCGGTATCTGATCCCATCCATGACTCCTATTTCGTGCATTCAATCATGCGCGCCTTAGACCAGGTCGATGCGCTGAAGTCACATCTGCCCATGCTGGGCGACGTTGTGCTTGGCGATTTCGAGAGGGCAAAGGGAGCGGTGTTGCCCAATGAGATGTCTTCGGTTGAGGAAGTCACCGGGGAGTTAGTAGAATACCTGCGAGGAATGACCATATTCGGGCATCCCCGCACTCAACAGAACGTTATCCCCCCTCCAACGATTCCAAGCTTGATTGGGGTACTTCTCGCCTCGCTGCACAATCCAAACATTTCTTGGGATGAGTATAGCCGTTTGGTTGCATTGGCCGAGGTCGAAGTGGTCGCCATGACTTCACGATTGATAGGTTATGATCCGGAAGTATCAAGTGGTGTGTTCACTTTTGGCGGCACCGGGACAACACTTTACGGCGTGAAACTTGGCTTGGAAAAAGCCTGCGCGGAAACGATGCGGCAGGGGACACCCGAGGAGATTGTGGTTTACGTGTCGGATGCGGGTCATTACTGCGCCGCCAACATCGTCGGATGGCTAGGAATCGGGACGAACAATCTGATCACCATTCCGACGACACTTGAAAACGAAATCGATCTCGCCCTACTGGAGCAACAGGTTCGTACAGCGTTACGAAACGGGAAAAAGATTGCCGCCATCATCGCGACACTCGGTACCACCGATTCGTTTGGATTGGACGACTTGGAGAGTATTGCGACGTTACGCGATATTCTGGTCGATGAGTTCAAGCTCGACTATAAACCGCACATTCACGCAGACGCAGTTATCGGCTGGGCGTGGTCGGTGTTCAATGAATACGATATTGAGAATAACTCTCTCGGGTTTCGTCCACGCACTATCCGCGCATTGGCGGGGGCGTGCAGGCGAATACGGCATTTATCTCTGGCGGATTCGGTTGGAATTGATTTTCACAAGACCGGCTTTGCACCTTATGTTTCCAGCCTTGTTCTCGTCAAGAATCAAGCGGATCTTAAGTTGGTGATCAGACAGCCGGAACAGATGCCGTATCTGTATCACTTTGGGGATTACCGACCCGGAATGTTCACGCTTGAGACCTCCAGAGCGGGGACGGGGCCGCTTGCGGCTCTCGCCAATTTCCGACTGTTCGGTGAGGAGGGTTTGCAGGTAATCCTAGGACACATTGTTGAGATGACGCAACTGCTACGGGAACATCTGGAGGGACAGGAGGGGACAACCGTGTTGAACCGAGATAATTTCGGCACGGTTACGCTTTTCCGCGCTTATCCGATTGGTGTTGATACGTTTTCAATCAAGCGTCAGGAATTCGAGGATGAAGAGTACCGCGACAGCTTGCTCTCGCATAACAGTTACAACCGAAAAATCTATGAATACGTGCATTCGGAGGCGATGGAGGGGAGAGGGGTTGTCATTTCGATAACGGATTGCTATCGTCGAACCAGTTACGGTGAGCCCATCGTCGCCTTGAAGTCATATATCCTGTCGCCATTTGTCGACGAGGATGATGTCAAGTCTGTGGTGTCGAAGGTCTTGGAGGCTAGGGGGAAGGTGGGTGGGGGCAAAGAGTGATACTAGTCTTCCGCATAATAGGCTTGTGCAATCTCGAATTTCACATACCAGATTATGGGGTATAAATCCACAAACGAGCATAAATCACCAAGGTACTACCGTGAGTCCGATTGATTGACGGTTTTTACCCTTCCATCATCGACTTCATTTCTCACAAGTAACACTCGAGATTGCGCAGGATTTACTATCGCCGTCGTTATTCACTCCGTTGATCCTTTGGAGCGCGGAAATGTGGACACATTGTATTCTATCAACATTTCGATTCTCTGGATCGAGGAATGGGACTCCGACTGGAAAGTGTTGCTTGCTGAAAGAATTATTCCGACAGGGATAACGGCATGCTGTCAATAATGATGCAGGATACGGCCAACCGAGAGATTGAACTTTTAGGTGCTCGATAATGCGGAAGATAAGTTGATACATGTCTGAATTGCGGATATTTGGATTTCGCGGATTATTTATGCCGTATTTGAGTTTTGTTGAATAAATGGGTGCAACAGTCGTGCTTGGTCACATGAGGAGGGACGTTTTCCACGGTATTATAGTTATACACCCGACAGCGGTGAAGACATGCGAAAAGCGATGGGCAGTGGATCTCTATCAGGACTTGCTCTCGCACTCACGATCCATTCGCCAGATCAGCCGCTATCCACTTCTTTAATCCCACCCTACAATACTTAACATTTTCCATTGACAAATGATGTATGGATGAAGTATTCTATGCGGACTGTCAAGCCTATAACCTTGACACGTTCATCCTTGACTGACCATGGTCGTTAATCAGAAGGGCTCGCGGGATACTATCGGAGAATGCTCCGTTGACGATTGACAAACTCAAGTACGTGCTGCTGTCGGACTTCTACAGCAATCTGCTAACGGAAAAGCAGCGAGAATTCCTCAGTCTCTACTATGAGGAGGATTTGTCGTTGGGAGAGATTTCCGAGAGGTTCGGAATCTCTCGGCAGGCGGTGTATGATTCAATTCGGTCATCGGAGATGTGCCTTGAACGCTTTGAGAACGAGCTTGGGCTGTTGGCTAATTTTCAACATCAGCGGGGTGTAGTCACAGATGTGTTGAAGCATCTGCAAGTACTGGAAACCGACGATGTCGGCACAAAGAAAAGGGAAACAATTCGGCACATTAAACAACGTCTTCACAGTTTGATTGATTTTCCTCAGTCACCATTCGGCGGTGAAGCGCGGAGCTAGAGACAATTATGTTTGAAAGTTTGACCGAGCGACTACAGAGCACCTTGAAGAAGATTGCCGGTCAAGGCAAACTGACGGAGAAGAACGTGGCTGATGCCCTGCGAGATGTGCGTAGGGCGTTGTTGGAAGCGGACGTTAACTTCAAAGTCGCACGCGATTTCATAGAGGATGTCAAGGAGCGAACGCTCGGTCAACAGGTGCTCGGCAGCTTGACACCGGAGCAACAGATCGCCAAGATCATAGGCGATGAACTGACCAAGTTGATGGGGACACAGGCGGCGAAGATTAACATCGCACCGAGCGGTCCAACAGTTGTCTTGATGGTCGGTCTGCAAGGCTCCGGTAAGACAACCGCTGCTGCGAAATTAGCGCTCAGGTTCCGTTCGGAAGGTCGAAATCCGCTCTTGGTTGCAGCGGATGTTTACCGACCGGCTGCGATTAGGCAGTTGGAGGTGCTTGGTGAACAGATTGAGGTGCCCGTGTTTTCGATGGGCACGGACGTATCGCCTGTCGCTATTGTAAATGAAGCGGTTAAACAAGGTCTAAATCGAGGGAATAATTTCGTCATTGTTGACACCGCGGGACGCTTGGCGATTGACGAGGAGCTGATGGAGGAACTCCGCAATATAAAAGCGGAGGTAAATCCTACCGAGATTTTGCTCGTCGTTGATGCGATGACGGGACAGGACGCGGTGAACATCGCCGAACATTTCAATGACAGTTTGGATTTTGACGGCGTTGTTCTGACCAAGCTGGATGGCGATGCACGCGGCGGAGCGGCGCTTTCGATTCGCGCCGTAACCCATAAACCGATTAAGTTCGTCGGGGTTGGCGAGAAGATTGTTCCGGCCGCGCTGGAGGAGTTCCACCCGGATCGTATGGCGTCGCGCATCTTGGGCGAGGGTGATTTCGCGACTTTGCTTGAGAGAGCGGAATCCATTTTTAGCGACGACCAGGCGGAAGAACTTGAGCGGAAACTGAGCCAAAAACATGGACTGGATTTCGATGACCTGCTTATGCAGCTTGAGCAGCTCAAGAACATGGGGCCTCTGGATCAGTTAGTGGACATGATTCCCGGAATGAGCAAGCTGCCAGTAAAGGGTTTGGCGCCGGATGAAGATCAACTAAAATATGCGAAGGCAATCATTCAGTCGATGACGCCAACGGAGCGAAGGAATCCGAGCATTCTTGATCGCAGCCGCCGTATGCGAATCGCCGCGGGAAGCGGCACCGATGTTCGCCAAGTCAACCAACTGTTCGATCAACTCAAGCTCATGAATCGCATGGTCAAGCAGCAGACGGGGATGATGGGGATGCCGCAGATTGGACTTAAGTCACCCGGAAAGAAGCGGAAGAACTTGAAGCGGCGGAAGAAGCGGAAGTCACGGTAGGATAACAGCGGTGAAGGCTTGGAATTTCAAGCCGAGCGGGAACGAGTAGTATTCACGCTCCGCCGCACAACTATTTGCACAAGAGGTACGGCATACGGCGTATGCCTACTACTATTTGAAGTTAGTTGAACGTTTGAAACGATTCTCGGCCTACAACCACAATAAGGAGGAAGTAATTTTTGGCAGTTAGAATAAGACTTCAACGCCACGGAAGAAAGAAGCGTCCGTTTTACCGACTAGTGGCTGCTGATGCCCGTGCTCAACGAGATGGAAGGTTCTTGGAACGCTTAGGTCATTACAATCCTTTAACCGATCCGGCTGAAGTTGTCATTGATGAAGACAGGGTTTTGAAGTGGCTGAAACGGGGTGCACAGCCGTCGGACACAGCAAAGAACCTGTTATCGCAAGCCGGCATTTGGGAGAGGTTTACGGCGGAACGTTTAGGAAAACCTGTTCCGACGCGGGAGGAGGAAACTCTTTCGACGGAGGAGGATTCTTTCTCGTCGACGGACGAAGTTGCTTCTGCCGAAAACGAGAGCGAATCGGCAGACGCGACTTCAGAAGCGTCGGTTGAATCATCCGATTGACACTTGTGACTTGATATCCAAGGTGAATTCGGTCGCCGCGGGACGAGAGCCTGCTTAAATAGATTGAAGTTTGTGTTAAGCGTGCGATGCGGGCAATGCGGTTAGAACGCGCTTGAAGATGGTGGGCAGAGCCCGCCCTACAAAAGCGAATCGGCAGAAGGCGCTTTGGATACACCGGTTGAATCATTTAATTGACACTTGTAATTTGAAGTCCAAGTGAATCCAGTTGCCGTGGGATTAGACCCTGCTCGAATAAATCGAAGTTTGTGTCAAGTGTGCGATGCGGGCAACGCGGTTAGAACGTGCTTGAGGATGGTGGGCAGTGCCCGCCCTACAAACCGGACATTCGGAAGAGACTCTGAATACACCTGTTGAATCATTAAATTGACTGTTGTGATCCAGCGTGGATTTAATCACCGCGGAATAAGCGACAATCAATATACTGGTGATGTGGCTCAGGGTGTTTTATGTTCAAGGAATTGATTGAATATATTGCAACATCCCTCGTAGATCAACCCGATCAGGTTAAAGTCCATGAAGTTGCAGGAGAGAAGGCTACTATCCTAGAATTGAGCGTTGCCGAGGAAGACTTGGGAAAGATTATCGGCAGACATGGACGTACACTTAAATCGATACGGAGTATCTTGTTTGCCGCGGGGATTAAAGCGAATAAAAGGGTTGTTATTGAACTCATTGAGTCCCGCAAAGAGTAGCGTAGAATCGGAATTTGAGGGGAAATTAATTTAGTTCATACGGATGGGAGTCGTAAGATAGGGAGGAAAGGTTGTGTTTAAGCTAGACTTACGGCGCGTTATCGTCTTGGTTAAGTTCCCGAGAATGGTTGGTTACGTTCACCAAATTCATGAGAGTGAAAGATGGCAGTTATCGTAAAGCGACCCGTAATTCTCAAAAATGTAGTCACGGAGAGTTTCAAGTCGCAATTGACAAAGGAGCTTGAGCACGCGATAAACCAAATCGGGCAGTGGCTTGAACAGGAGGAGTTTCAGAGCCGCCGGTTGATTTCCGAGGCGCAAAAGCAGTCCCCTAATCGCGTGAATCAGTTACGCGAGGAAATCAGTCAGGAGCGGGGCAAGCAGGAACAGGCGCTTGAGAACCTTAAGCAACAACTCAGTCAGGTGAAACAACTGGAAATCGATTCGTTTTTCGCTAGCGGCACGTACGATGCGCCTGTAAAAATCGAGGTGGGGGATGACATTCGCTCCAAACTGTCTCAGGCGGAGATTATTGTCAAGGACGGACGTGTAATTCAGATCAACGAGTGGGCGCCGCAATCTTCTAGTACACCAGATGAAAATTGATGTTATTGCTCTGTTTCCGGAGATTATAATCCCTACGCTGCAAGTGAGCATTTTGAAGCGTGCTCAAGACGCAGGATTTCTGACGGTTAACGTCCACAATCTCCGAGAATTTGCGACAGATCGACATCAAACGGTAGACGATTATCCGTACGGCGGCGGTGCGGGGATGATTCTAAAGCCGGAGCCACTGTTCGCAGCCATCAGAGCATTAAGTCCGGAGTCAAACACTCGCGTCATTTATTTGACTCCCCAAGGAAGGCCTTGTACTCAGCGACTTGCCGAAGCGCTTTCTCTTGAATCACATATCATCCTCATCTGCGGACGTTATAAAGGAATTGATGAGCGTGTTCGTCAGAGATTGGTTACGGACGAAATTTCGATTGGCGATTATGTGCTGAGCGGCGGAGAAATACCGGCGCTTGTACTGATCGATACCATTGGACGGGTGCTGCCCGGGGTGTTGGGCGATTACGAATCGGCTCAGGACGATTCATTTAGCCATCAGATGTTAGATCATCCGCACTATACACGCCCCGCCGATTTCGAAGGAATGAAGGTGCCCCATGTATTGTTGAGTGGACACCACGAGAAGATTACGCGCTGGAAGTATGAGGAGTCGTTGAAACGAACTGCGGCGCGGCGTCCAGATTTGCTCAAGGAGATTGAGCTAACAGAAGAGAACACGAATTTCATGCGCGAGCCAAGTGCCAGCGAAGACATCTGAAGCACCGAAGCATTTTGACGAGTTTTTCGATTGACGTTTTTTGGGATACAAACTCTACCGTTGCCACGAATGAAAAACTCGCGTGTGCCGATTTTGAAGATCACCAAATGAAAGGATAGACAAACGATGAACTTGATTGAATCTGTCGAGAGTGAACATATTAAGGAGGGTTTCCCTGAATTCGCCCCAGGTGATATGGTACGAGTCAATACGAAGATTCGGGAGGGTGAAAAGGAACGTGTTCAAGCGTACGAGGGCACGGTGATACGGCGATCCCACGGTGGTTTAAGCGAGACTTTCACTGTTCGACGTGTGGCTTTTGGCGAAGGAAGTGAAAGAACATTTCCGCTGCATTCGCCGAACATTGAGAGTATTGAGGTGCTCCGATATGGAGCGGTGCGACGTGCCAAATTGTACTATTTGCGAGATCGAACCGGGAATTCTGCAAGAGTTCGCGAGCGAAGGCGGGTTGCAACGGAGAAATAATTTTCTTCTGCTTGCTGAAGTCTATATTAGTCGGAAGGGTTGGGGCACCCAACCCCTACAATTTGCAATGCGCACGCTACAGGACTTGGCGCATCCAGTTTCGGCACGAATGAAAAGGTAGTTTTTTAATCTTTGCTTTCGGCTGTGAAGTTGGGCCAACGCAGGGGCGACTTACCGTTGCTGCGGAAGAATAGAAAGGTGACCTCGAGATTCAATCGAGCGAGCGAGTTTTACACAGAGAGGGATATCAGCATATCGCGGGCGTTGATGAAGCCGGACGCGGCCCGTTAGCGGGTCCGGTGGTAGCTGCAGCGGTAATTCTTCCTGTGGATTGCGTCATCCCGGCGGTGACAGATTCAAAGCAGTTGACGCCGAACCAACGCGAACGACTGTTCGACGAAATTCAGCGTGCTTCAACCGCAGTCAAGGTCAGTTGTATCAGCAATACGGTTATCGACGAAGTAAATATCCTTCAGGCTACGCTACTGGCGATGCGAAACGCCGTAGAACAACTCCTTCCACCCCCGGATTATGTGCTTGTCGACGGCACGCAACTTCCCTCCATTTCCACACCTTCACAAGCGATTCCGAAAGGCGATTCTCTCAGCCAACCGATTGCAGCGGCATCTATCATTGCAAAAGTAACGCGAGATCGGTTGATGGCGGAATTTGACGAACTCTATCCGCAATACGGATTTCGACGACACAAGGGTTATGGCACAAATCAGCATCGGGAGGCAATCGCCCGATATGGCCCCTGTCCGATTCACCGCCGCAGTTTCAAACCTCTCTCCGACATGTAATGGATGCGGTATGGCGCTTGAGTTTAGGGATACGTAATGAGTCAATCGAAAGAGGTCGCAAGAATTGGAGAAGAGTTTGCCGTACAATACCTCAAGGACAAGGGTTATCAAATTCTTGAGCGTAACTACCGCTTGCGCTCGGGCGAAATTGATGTCATTGCCAAAGAGGGGAGGCAAATTGTGTTCGTGGAAGTCAAAACGCGGCGCACCCTCAAATTTGGAGTTCCGCAGGCTGCAGTCACACTCGCCAAGCAGAAACAGATATCCAAGATTGCGTTGAGTTATCTCCAAGCGAATAACCTGTTGGATACGCCATGTCGCTTTGATGTTGTTGCCATATTCCTTTCTTCAAAGTCTACACCCCCTAAACTTGAACACATTCAAAATGCCTTTGAATTTGTGGCGGCGGAGTAACAGGGCGTATTGGCGGCGAATCTATTTTTTGGTAGTTTTGGGAGAGGCTGTCTCACGCTTTAATTGTCGTCTGTGATACAGGTTATATACTAGTCGCACTGCTAACAGTACTAAAGGCTGGTGGGCAGCGCCCACCCTACAAGATTGGTTCCAGATGATAGGGGGTATTGGTGCAAGCAATTATTCTTTGCGGCGGGTTGTCCACGCGATTAGGTAATATCACAGAACATGTGCCGAAGATCTTGCTGGAAATAGGGGACTGTACGGTGCTTGATTACCAACTCCGTCTTTTGAATGAAGCCGGTGTTGATGAGGTTGTCCTGGCATCGGGACACCTGCATGATGTGCTTTACTCCGCGGTCGGGAAGAGCAGCCGAGGGATACGCATTCACTACGCGAGAGAGGAGACAAGGCTCGGAACTGGCGGCGCAATAAAGAACGCGATGCCGTATGTTTCTTCCTCACCGTTTTATGTGCTGAACGGCGATATTCTGATGAAGGATTTTCCACTTTCCAATCTGTCACGGAATTTTCGCTCAGAAATGGATGGACTGCTTCTTGGCGTGTACACCGAAAACATCAGTTCCTATGGCGAGATTGTGTCGGATGAAGGCGGGAGGGTTTTCGCATTCCAAGAAAAGCAGGCGACAAGACGATCAGGGTATGCCAATGGCGCAATATATTTGCTGCGTGAGTCAATTACTAGGTATTTTCCGAATGGGGATGTTTTTTCAATTGAACGCGATGTTTTTCCGCATGTACCCAACTTATATGTGCTGAACACAAAGATTGATTGGGTAGATATCGGAGAACCGGAAAGGTTGGAATACGCACGGAGGCATTTCGGTTGATGGACGGCGCAAGGGAAAAGCAGGTTGGGAGAGTGGTGGTCGGCTACATGCGGAGCATCCTTACATCATGGGCTAGAGTGTCGTCAAGCGTCAGATAAGAAGCTACGTGCTCTTTCCCAGGCAGCACTGTTTGAACTTTTTGCCGCTACCACATGGACAAGGTGAGTTTCGTCCAACCTTTTGGGTTGATTCGGCTTGGATCCGATTTGATGGTACTGGCCCGCGTTTCTTTTCTCGCATGAGGGACATAATGCTGTCGGCGGGTTTCCCGGCTTGCAGGGCGGCTGCCATCAGTTTCATTGGTTCGTCGATGTGATTGAAGAACATTTTGTAGCCGGCGCAAAGGTAGTTTAACCCATCTTCGCCGGATGGCGTCTTGATGAAGCGATCTTTCGGGCAGCCTCCGTTGCAGACGAAACGGACTTCGCAGTCCCGGCAGTATTGGGGCAGCGTGTCTCGCTTGTCTGTCCCGAATTTTCTCTGGAACGGAGAATCCACCATGTCCTTGATTGGCGTGTCGGCAACATTTCCAAGATGGTATTCGGGGAAAACGAAGTGGTCGCAGGAGTAGAGATCGCCGTTGTGCTCAATCGCCATCGCATCGCCGCATGTTTCGCTGAAAATGCAAAGGCTTGGATTATAGCCCACCCATGCCTCAAGCGCAATGTCGAAGATTTGCACGAAAATTTTCCCGACATCGTTCACAACCCATTCGTCGAAGACAGCGCACAGAAACTTACCGTATTGCTTGGCTTGTACCGAGCGCTCGGAGACTTGCGTACCGGTGAAATGTTCGACAGCCGGGATGAATTGGATGAATTCGGCCCCTATCTTCTTGAAATAGCGATACAGCTCCAGCGGATAATCGGCATTGTGACGGTTCAACACACAGAGTACGTTGTAATCCACGCGGTGTTTCTGCATGACCTCAAGTCCTCTAAGAACGTCATGGGAGGATGGTCTTCCACGTTTGTCATATCGATATTTGTCGTGTATTTCGGGAGGACCGTCAATGCTGACGCCAACCAAGAACTTGTTTCGTTTGAGAAATGCCCCCCATTCATCGTCAATAAGGGTAGCGTTGGTTTGAAATGTGTTTTGGATGTTAGTGCCCGTGCGCCGATATTTTTGCTGGTATTCGACAGCGCGTCTGAAAAAATCGACTCCCATCAGTGTCGGTTCGCCGCCTTGCCACGCAAAGGTAATCTCGTTTACCTGCTGTGCCTCAATGTATTGGCGAACATAGTTCTCCAAGACTTCATCTGTCATCCGGAAGGAGCGCGTTTTCGGATAAAGTTTTTCTTTGTCCAAGTAGAAACAGTATTCGCAATCGAGGTTACAGATTGGTCCTATCGGTTTCGTCATCACGTGAAATGCACGCGGCGTATTGTGCTCTAGCATTTTTTCCTCATGACAGGTTCATAAATGATGGTGCTTTGAATTTTAGCAGGGATGGGATTGAAGTTCAATAGAAAAGTGATGAGCGGGGACTGGAAGGAATAAACTTGGATTGGGAGAATACAGCGAAAGGAAGATGAAAAAATGGCAGATCAGTTGGAAACAGCAACGCTGGGGGCTGGGTGTTTCTGGTGTGTTGAGGCGGTTTTTCTGGAGTTGAAGGGGGTGCATGAAGTCGTGTCCGGGTATACCGGAGGCACGGTAAAGAACCCATCGTATCAACAGGTGTGTACAGGCATGACCGGTCATGCAGAGGTAATACAGATCGCGTTCGAGCCCGGGGTTGTATCATTCTCGAATTTACTTTATGTCTTCTGGCGCACCCATGACCCGACGACATTGAATCGGCAAGGCGCAGATGTCGGCACTCAATACCGCTCGGCGATCTTCTATCATAATGAGAAACAGAAAATAGTAGCGGAAAATTCCAAGCGGGAGACCGATGCGGCAGGATTCTGGCAGAATCCGATTGTTACGGAGATTGTCCCCGCCGCCGAATTCTACGTTGCGGAGGAATATCACCAGAATTATTATGCTCAAAACTCGTATCAGCCGTATTGCCAGATTGTGATTGATCCCAAGATGAAGAAGTTGAGGGAAGAGTTTGGGGGTAAATTAAAAGACACTGTGTAGTCTCAAGGTCTTTCGTACCTGATTCAAAATTCATCTTGCATGGAGCGGAGCCATCGCGTGGAATCGGTTTATCCGTTTAATGCGCGAAGGAGGTGTCCCTTGCCGATGTTGGGTTTCGCTATCAGATTCGAGAATCACAACCGACTGACAATACGATTGCGTGCGCAGCAATTACGCACAGTAGAATTTTTCGCTCTACCCAAACTGCGTACTTGATCGTCGCTGGAGCTTCGAAAGGCTGGTGGGCAGGGAACCTCTATCGCACAGTCGCTGTTCATTCCTTTGATTCCACCCTACAAACTTGATCCCACGCTACGAACGTGCAAAGTCGATTTTACTCCGCTTTCGCCAAGCGGATGTCGATTGCTTTCATTACTTGGTCGTAGTCTGGCTCAAGTTCCAAGGGGGAGTTTACAAATTGAGGATTGACTTCGTCCAATTTGCCGTTATGGTATCGAATTTTGAAATCTGGGAATTTCAAGCCGTTGGCAGTTGAGATCACAACCGCACGCTCGTCGGGGCGGATTTCCTTTCTTTCAACGAGCTTTAGAAGGGCGGCGAGTGCTACACCCGTATGCGGGCAGTTGAATAGCCCTGTTCGGTCGGCTCTGGCAGCGGCGTTCGCCAACTCGTCTTCAGTCGCCTGCTCTACAATTCCATTGAACCGTTTCAGGATGCTTATGGCTCTGTTAGCGGAAACTGGATTGCCAATTTGGATTGCGTTGGCCAAGGTCGGCTGCGCAGCCACCGGTTTAAATTCGTTGAAGCCTCCAATGTAACTTTGATATAGCGGATTGGCTTTGGCGGACTGCGCACACACGATTCTCGGCAGGTCGTTGATAATCCCAAGATCCTGCATCATCAGGAACCCCAACCCCAAAGCAGTTACATTTCCCAGATTCCCCCCCGGAATAATCACCCAATCTGGCACTTCCCAATCGAACTGCTGAACAATTTCAATACTAATCGTCTTCTGACCTTCGATTCGGAGAGAATTAATGGAGTTGGCAAGATAAAAATCCGGGCGCACGGTCAGCTTTTGAACTATTGCCATGCATCCATCAAAATCCGTTTTGAGGGAAAGTGTAATGGCTCCGTTAGCAAGCGGTTGAATGAGTTGCGCGGGTGAGACTTTGGCTTGCGGTAAAAGGATTATCGCGGGGATTCCCGCGGCTGCAGCATACGCGGCGAGGGCGGCAGATGTGTCACCACTAGAGGCACAGAGAACGGCGCGAATGTCGGTACCGTTCGAGACAATCTGTTTTACCATAGAGATCAGCACTGTCATTCCCAAATCCTTGAAGGAGCCGGTATGACTATTGCCACACTGCTTAATCCATAGGTCGGAGACGCCTATTTCTTTTCCGAACCGTTCCGCCCAAAAAAGGTTCGTGCCTCCCTCGAACATCGAGACGATGTTCTCATCATCAATAATTGGACAGATGATCTCCTTCTTCCCCCAGACGCCGCTGCCATAGGGGTATTCCGTTCCCATGTAACGCCTCTCGAACAGATCGATCCATGCAGCGGGACTTCGGCGCTTCAATGACTCGATATCGTGTTTGACTTCCAACAGCCCGCCGCAGCGAGTACAACGATGAATCACCTCGTGGAGCGAATGTGTTTCGTCGCACCCGCTACTGCATTGAAACCACGCGTCATATTTCATTTCTTAATCCGTTTCCCAAATCTCGTTTATGGCATGAAACGCTGAAGATGCGAAATTTTTATTTTTAGTGGTTTATTCGCTAAAAGAATACTGAAAAAAACTGGTGTATTTTGGCAATTGTCTGAATCACGGATTACACAGATTAAAGGATTTCACGGATTAGATTTAGCTACGTGATATATCTCGTAAAGTCGGGCTAGAAGCCCGACCTACAGAGGTTGTAGATCAAGTTTCTATTGTTGTGCGGTCAGGTTGGCGGGGATCCCATCACGCTCCTGATTCAGTCGCTTGATGCCGCCCTGACAAGGTTGAGGAATTAGCTTTTTGCGCCAATCTCATAAGTTAAATCTTAGCGAGAAGACGATTTCGTGGTTTACCATCCAAATAGATCGTGCATATGGGATGTTTCGGAGATCGTCTGCACTGTGATTTCTGGGAATCTATATGGAATTTCTATCGCACGCGCTATTCGCTCATTTGATCCTACCACTTTGAAATCGATGCCGTATACTCTTGGCGAGACAACTATTTAGTTTTCGTCGGTTGTATCAACTTCCAAGTCTTCGTTCTGCACTTCATATAGAATCTCTTCAATTTCTTCCATAGATGGCAGTTCGGAGAGATTCTTTAGTCCAAATTGCTCCAAGAATTTGTCCGTGGTGGCGAAAAGGAGAGATCGACCTTGTCCGGGTTTTCGCCCAGCGATGCGTATCAACCCTTTCTGAATAAGCGAATTCACAACGCTGTCACTGTTCACTCCTCGGATTTCTTCCACTTCGGTGCGCGTAACGGGTTGCTTGTAGGCAACGATGGCGAGGGTTTCAAGCGCCGGGGGCGAAAGCCGGACGCGAACTTGGCGCGTATAGAATTTCTCGATCCAGTCACGGTATTCAGGACGCGAACACACTTGAAAGCCGTTGGCAATTTCGATGAGCTGAAAACTACGGTTCGCGGCTTGGTAATCATCTTCAAGCGCCATCAGTTGTTCGCGGATGTCGTGAGTTGAGACCTCTCCAAAGACCTGTGTAAATTGTTTTATGGAGATTGGTTCGTTGGCAGCGAAAAGAATCGCCTCAAGGATTGATTTGATTTGGGTCGGACTCAAGGAAGAATCCTGAGGAGGAGTGGGAGAATTTTCGCTCATGACAGCAAAACTTGATAGGTAACTGAGTCTATTTTTTTATCTTGAAACTCGAATGTCCGCGACCTATCCTTCGCGCCTTACGATGTAGATTTGACCAAACTGCCCCGATTGGATAGCAATGATACGTTTTAGACGAATCAACTCCAAGATAGCCAAGAATGTCACAATTTGCTCGACTTTGGTTGCATATCTCGAGAAAAGATCTTCAAACGGCACCTGTTCAGATTCCTCCATTCTACGTTCCAAGAACTCCATCTTTTCTTCAACGGTGATTTGCTCTTCGTTGATTTCCTCGTAGGCATCATCTTCATCGAATTGCAACCTTTCGGTGGTTCGCTGAAACGCCGATAAGAGATCGAAGAGGGTTGCCTTAATCTCAAACTCGCGTAAATCTCCCAGTTCATCGCCTGAATCAACACTTCGCCCGAAAACGTGTTCATGTTCTTCGGCGTAACGGTCCAGCACTTGTGATGCCTCTTTGAACTGCTTGTAATCTAAGAGTTGTTTAACAAGCTCTTCTCGATTCTTGATTGGCAATGCATCCTGATCGGTCGTAGATGGAAGAATGCTCTGTGATTTCAGATAGAGTAGCGTCGCCGCCATTACCAAAAATTCCGAAGCAACATCCAGGTCCAGTTGCTCCATGAGATTCAGCCACTCCAAATAGCGTTCCGTGATCTCGGCAATACGAATATCTCTAACATCCATCTCGTCCTTCTGAATTAGGTGAAGCAGCAGATCCAGCGGTCCTTCAAAAATATCGAGCTTGATGGAGTATATCGAGTCTGTAGATTGGTGCTGAGAGTCCATTGGTAACACTTGCATAAACTCAGTATTCGATTCTATAGCCTGGGTACAATAATTGTCTCATTCGGTGAAGGCTTGGATTGGGCAATCCAAGCCGATCGGAATGCATAGTATGATCTTATATTCGAATGTAAAACTTATCGACTCTGTTTTCAAAGCCCAACGAGTGTGCCAAACAGGTCGTAAATTCCGAAAGACACCAAACGAATTACAATAAAGACCGGGTTAGGGATTCTCAACAGATTGGGAAGAAAAATTATCCCAAGCAGAATCATCATTCCGTAAGGCCGCAGTCTGTCAAACGCCTGCGCTTGTCTCCAAGGTAATAGCCCATATACCACACTGAACCCGTCAAGTGGAAACAGAGGAAGCATGTTAAATGCCGCTAGAAACACGCTAATCAAAGCGGACAGGCTCAACTGTCTATATATTTCGCGGTGAATGGAGGTCCCAACAAATTCATCAAGGAGCCTGACCGCGAGCAGAATCACAAAAGCGCAGATGATGTTCATCACGGGGCCGGCTACGGCAATGAACATCAAGTCACGCTTGGGATCCTTCAAATTGCGAGGATCGACCGGTACAGGTTTCGCCCATCCGAAGAACGCGCCACCGAAAAGCGTGCCGAGCAACGGCAGAATAATCGTTCCGAGTATATCAATGTGCGCCGCCGGATTGAACGTTAATCGCTCTTCGTCTCTAGCTGTCGGATCTCCGAGCATGAGCGCCGCTTTCGCGTGACCCCACTCGTGGAAAGTTAGTAAGATAATGAATTGGATTACGCGTAGGATAGCCTCAAATGGATTGAGCATCACTAAAGCCTAGAAACTCGTAAGCCTCCCGTTTCGTGGAAATCTCGCCATCCAACTGGGCTGCGAATGCTTTGGATATGAGATTTGAAAATGCTTTTCCCGGTTGCAGCCCGAGCCGAATCAGGTCGCCTCCACTGATTAACGGTTCAATCACGCGCAAATCAATCAAATAGTCCTCAATTATTGCTAGCTGCCATTTAGGTTGCTCCGGCTGAATCACAGTGAACACCAGGGCCTCAACAGGGTAAGGTTTTAACAGGCGATAAATTTCGCTTGGCTTGGATTCGGCTGATAACGTGCCGAGAGTTTTGTATAAGTCATAGCTAGCGGTCAATCCTGTTTGAATCTCACAAACATAGAAAGATTGATTCTCTTTTCTGATTGCAAAGGTTTTCCTGTTATCTGTGTCGGAGATCAGCCATCTACCCTTTCCCTCTCGAATAGCGGCGTTACGGGAAAGCGAGATGTCCTTTCTTTCCAGTGTTTCTCGCAACTTCTCCGAGATTTTTCCCTCAGCCAAGTCTTCTTGCAGGTCGACATCGGTTTGGAATAACCTGCGCAGCCGATGAGGCAAAGCCAAGCGGTCAGTGATTGCTTGGATTACATATCCCGGCACACCGTCACGACGAGATTGGGAATTGTTCCAATCTGTCGCTCTAAGCAATGACATCCACGCGATTTGCCGTTTGTCGATTTCCTCATCGCCGAGGTGGGTTCTCGCCCAGTTGATTGCCTTTTGAACCGCCGCCCAATCGACGCCGAAATCTCGCGTCACCACCCATTCCGGGTGAATTGCCCGAAATACGTCAAATTCTAGCAGTCGTCGAACTACGCGCGGTACGGCGTCTTCAGACAGGATGCGATTGATCTCGTTTCGAATACGTTCACCGCTAATCCGGTTTAATACGCCCCGTCGGAGCGTATCATGGATGCGCGACTGATCGTTTTCCTCAATTTGGAACTCGAAACGCACCTCATATCTTACCGCTCGAAAGATACGGGTGGGATCGTCAAGGTAACTCTCGGAATGGAGGGCACGAACTCTCCCCGCTCTAAGATCTTCTACTCCGTCGACGCAATCAAGGAGTTCGCCGAATCCCTCGGAGTTCAAACGAACAGCGAGCGCATTTATCGAGAAATCGCGTCTGTGCAAGTCGTCTTCAATTGTGCCGGGCCTAACTAAAGGTAACGCACCCGGATGCTCATAAGTTTCGCTGCGAGCACCGGCGAAATCAATTCTAGTGCCCGAAGGTTGAATCAGGGTTGCGGTGCCGAATCGATCGTGTTTTTGTACTTCCCAGCACCAACTCTCTCCAAGTCCTCGGGCAAAGCTGATGGCGTCTCCTTCAACGACAATGTCCAGGTCGAGATTTTCACGTCCCAGCAGAAGGTCACGGACAAAACCGCCGACGACGCAGATGGGCAACCGCGTTTTACTACCAATTTTTCTCAGTAAATCAAGGATTTCACGCGGGACGCTTGTCTGCTCGGTTAGGACGTGGTCACCCATATTCTAGCCCATTCAATTTTACTTCACGGTCATGTGTTATTGTTAGCACTTTCAAAGGCTGGTGCGCAGTGCACACCCTACAGGAGTCCATATCCTTTACAGACACGCAGTCAATATTAGGGAGCGAGATTGATGCCGCAGACGGAAGACTCTCCAGAAACGGCGAGAAGAAACGCGGTGTCATCGAAGTCTATACAAAAGCAAAGACGCGTGTTGGGGCGCCTGAACTACGCGCCAACTTCATGGGGGCAACTACCGCGAAAAACCGCATGGGCAATAAACTCAAATTGCAGAGATCTTCAACCTGAGGAACTCCGGCACCAAGAAAAACGAGATGAGCCGGAGGCAATCCATCGTGTTGCGGCGGATGTCCCGCCATTGAATCAATGCTGCATGCGTCTGTCCCAATTAGCTTGACACCATTTTGAACTAAGAGTTCGGCCGCATCTTCGCTGAAGCCAATCCATTTCCGATTGAAACTATCTTGATAGGCGTGCTTATCCATTCCCGTGCGCATGAAAACGATGCTATCACTTGGGATGTCTTCATTTGCAGTCATCCAGGCTTTGATATCTTCTGCGGTCACAGCATCGGTCGGTTTCTTCGAATCGGAGAGGTCTATTAGCACCGCATTTCCCGTTAGCTTGTCCTTCGGGATGTCCGCGACGGTGAAACCATCTGTATACATCAGGCATGGGGCGTCAATGTGCGTCGCGCAGTGACCGGACAGATCGACGCGGCTTTCAAAGTAGCCGTCTTTCTCGAGCGTTGCGGTATCGTAAATACGCACGGGGTCTATCGGCAGTTCTCGCGGACTGTTTTCGTCAATCTGGTAAGAGAGATCGATGACACTCTGAAAGTTAATTTGCATGTTAAATTCCTTAACGAGTTTAGATTTTGACGCCGTTTCAATTTCGGGAATTATAGCACTAGGGCGTTTCAAAATCAAGCGAGATGTGGGAGGGAAGGGGAATCGCATTGGTACTGGAGCGCGGGTGCTTTGCCGACCTATCGGAATCTTACGGCGTGTTTGGACGGGAAGCGGATCGTCGGGTCAAGATGGCGTCACTACGGCAGTTCGACGGGGCAAGATGCCCCGCCTACGGACCAGGTGGGGAATGCATGGGATCTCAATCGCGTTCGTTGTTCACTCACTTGTTCTGAGTTGATCGCACCCGACAAGAAATGGTGGGCAATGCCCACCCTACATTTAAGGAGATCTTAGTGATTGAGGGAAAGCGGCGGGCCCATCTCGCCCCCAACGTCTTTGTCGCCGCGTCCGGAGAGACAGACCACAATTATGGCGTTTTGATCCATCGTTGGAGCGATTTTTTGAACGTGCGCGATGGCATGCGCAGATTCTAGCGCCGGGATTATGCCTTCCAATTCCGACAACAGTTTGAATCCGTCGACGGCTTCTTCATCCGTAATCGAAACGTACTGCGCTCTTCCTGTTGCCTTGTAATAACTATGTTCGGGGCCAACTCCCGGATAGTCGAGTCCGGCGGAAATCGAATGTGCGGGGGTTATCTGGCCATCTTCTTCCTGCAATAGGTAACATTTTGCACCGTGAAACACGCCGATACTGCCTTCGCTTAGTGAGGCGGCATGCTTGCCACTCAGGATGCTCTCGCCGGCGGCTTCAACGCCTATCATTTCCACACTCTCATCTTCGTAGAACGGGCAAAACATGCCGAGCGAGTTGCTGCCGCCGCCCACGCTTGCGACGACCCAATCGGGAAGGCGTCCCTCGTTCTCAAGTATTTGTTCTCTGGTTTCAATTCCGATTACGGATTGGAAATCCCGAACAATCATCGGGTAGGGGTGCGCGCCTACAACGGAACCGATAAGGAGATAGGTTGTTCGGACGTTTGTCACCCAGTCACGGAAGGAGGCGTTAATGGCATCCTTTAGGGTTCGAGAACCGGAATTTACAGGAGTCACTGTTGCACCCATGAGGCGCATGCGAAACACATTCAGCGCCTGCCTTTCCATATCCTCCTCGCCCATGTAAACTTCGCATTCCATGTTGAATTTCGCGGTCACTGTGGCGGTAGCGACACCGTGTTGCCCTGCACCGGTCTCCGCTATTATTCGTTTCTTTCCCATTCGACGCGCCAGCAGAATTTGTCCAACCGTATTGTTAATTTTGTGGGCACCGGTATGGTTGAGATCTTCACGTTTAAGGTAGATTTTTGCCCCACCGAGTTCCTTGGTCAACCGCTCGGCGTAATAGAGCGGATTGGGTCTGCCGACGTATTCTCGCAGATAGTATTCAAACTCTTTCTGAAACTCCGAATCGGCGCTCAGAACTCGATAAGATTCCTCAAGTTCCAGCAGGGCGGGCATCAGTGTCTCAGGAACATACCTGCCCCCAAATTCTCCAAAGTGCCCTGACGCATCAGGCAATTCCTGCATGTGGCGACTCCTTTTACATTGGTTTAACTAGCCAAGAAATATACGGTGTAGGATTGCGCGTATTGAACACTGTAAAGCATGGTAACTTGAAGCAGCGGTCAGTGGCTAGGCTCTGTTTACATTTATCTGAGGCATGTCTGTAATTCCCGAGAATCACGGAATCGTATGGTCGGGGTTCCCCGCCCAATAGCCAACACGGGTTGGGAGCGCCAAACCATACGTTTGAATAGATTGCAAGTCGAGATTAGCATCTCGACACCGAAATGTTGATTTTGGAAAATCGATTGACAGCAGTCCGAAATTGCCTCTGATGTGTGAACAACGGATTGGGAAGGATCTCTATCGCGGTCGCTGTTCGCTCCCTTGATCCCAACTCCTACGAAGGGACATGTGCCTGTGCACTGCTCTCAATTGCCAAGTTGCGATGAAATGTCAACAGAATCTAGTGACCAGTGTGCTTCCTAAGCCATCCTGATTGAAAGGAACGGGTGGGAACTTTACCGCCGTCGTTTTCAAGATCTCTATCGCACAGGATCCACCATCGCATTCACTTGGGGATCTCTATCGCAGTCGCTATCCGCTCCATTGATCGGTCGCTTCAACCGCAAGCGCTTTTGCACGGAGCAACGGGCTTTGCAAGACTTCTTGGTTGACGACCGACTCCGGCATTTTCCCCACCAATACATCCGCGACGGCGCGTGCAGCGCTCACCTCAAGGTCGTATGTCGATTCTTCAGATGCAAAGGCGGCGTGTGGCGTAATAACAACATTGTCCAGTTCAATCAGCGGTTCATCCGGCGCTGGCGGTTCTTCAGCGATTACGTCCAAGCCGGCCCCGGCGATCCAGCCTTCTTTTACAGCCTTACAAAGCGCAGCCGTGTCGATTACTCCACCGCGCGACGTGTTGACAACATAGGCAGTCTCTTTCATCTGACGAAACTCCTCTTCTCCCAGGAGTTTTTCAGTCGCTGGATTTAGCGGCGTGTGAATCGTAATGAAGTCGGAGCGGGTTAAAAACTCAGGGAGTTCCACCATTTGAACACCGTGTGATTCTGCGATATGCGGCATCAGGCTTGGCGAGTAGACAATTACGGCCAGCCCGAAAGCTTTCGCCTTCGACACGACGGCTTTCCCTATCTTGCCGAATCCCATAATGCCCAGCGTTTTGCCGCGAATCCGGTACACCGGCGGACCTACATCCCGGACCCAACTGCCACGCTTGACTTCCCGGTCATACATGGAGATTTTGCGAGCACACGCCAATAGCAAAGCCATCGCGTGATCGGAGACTTCGTCAATGCAGTACGCCGGCACATTGGTGACGACGATTCCCAACTCCGTAGCAGTCTCCACATCAATGTTATCAAGTCCGATGCCGCAACGTCCTATTACCTGACAGCGTCCAGCCGCTCTGACGACCGCGGTTGTCGTCTGCTCCCAACATGTAAGGATGCCGTCAGCTCGCGGCGCCAGGTTGACCAATTCATCTTCAGCTCCCGTTTCGGCGACGATTAGTTCCGCGCCGACCTCAGCTAATACCTTGCGTTCCGGATCGACCGAGGGCCATGCGTAATCGGTCATCAAAACAGTGAACTTTTCAGCCATACTTAATCTCCCGAGATACTCGGCTTAGGAGCCGACAACTGTCTTCGCAACGCGATTATTTTATTGTGCACAGCTTGGATTGTCAAGGTCATTCTCCGTCTTAAGGCACAGATGGGAAACGCGGAAGATTGGAGGGCGGAATGGGTGAAAGGAGTAACCTGTGCATTGAATGATACGCGAATTGGTCGGACTAGCAGGTCGGAGCGCGTGAATCTCTATCGCAGTCGTTATACCCTTGTTTGGCTGTCCGCCTGATCTCACCCTAACGAGACTTGATTGACTATGGGCGTGCCAGGTTTTGTCAATTTTTAACACATTTCCGAACTCGGAGTGATTCTTTCGTGTGGCAAATCTCAGTGGTGCTGGAATATTATATTGGAGCAAACTTAGCAGAGCTAAGCACCATTGCCAAGTTCAATTGCGGACGGTAAGACTACGCAGAAAAAGCTGAATCAGGAGATTTTAGTCTAAAGCGCTAAGACAATATATACTGAGGGGCGTTCCACGCGACATTTCGCAGCGCTCAGGTATTTGAAGCTAGAGACAAATTCTCGCGGTCTTTGGCTAGGTTCGGTCGCGTCCATGCGACTCTATACGATCAGAGAGCGAAAGGAATTTATCATGTGCGGCAGATACACGCTGGCATCCAGCCCTACGAGTCTGACAGAGACTTTTCCCGAATTTCAATTTCTCGACGAATTGACACCACGTTACAACATTACGCCCACGCAACCGATCGCCGTTGTGTCGAACAACGGGATGGGAAGGGTGGAATTCTACCGCTGGGGGCTCATTCCACCGTGGGCAAAGGATCCGAAGATTGGAAACCGAATGATAAATGCGCGGTCTGAGACGCTGGCGGAAAAACCCTCGTTCCGAAACGCCTTTAAGCGCCGCCGTTGCCTCGTGTTGGCAGACGGATATTACGAATGGCGAAAAGAGGACAATGGAGGCCCCAAGACGCCGTTTCATATCCGGATGGCATCAGAGAAGCCTTTCGCCTTCGCGGGGCTTTGGGAAGCTTGGCGACCAAGCGGAGAGACGGAGCCGGTGCTTTCGTGCTCAATCATCACCTGTGCTGCAAACGAACTGCTGGAATCAATTCACCATCGAATGCCGGTTATCCTAGCCCAAGGGGCGTATGATCTGTGGCTGGATCCGGTCGAATGTCATGCTACCACGCTGAACCATCTTCTCACGCCGTACCCAGAGGAGGAGATGATTGCGTTTCCCGTGTCGCGCCTCGTGAATCGACCAAAGAATGACTCTCCCGAGTGCATTCTACCCGTCTAAGGACTTCTAGCCGCCCTACCACTGCGACAGACATCGCGACTCTCGCCAAGCCCCACCTTTGCCCAACACGGGCAGAATTCCACCCTATAGCACATCCCAAAATTGATGCCTAAGTTTTTTCTTGATATACTTAACATATGTGTGGTAAATTGTCATTGTTATTGGTTAGGGTGGAGAAAAACAACCATATTCACACGTGTTTAAGGCGGAAATTGGTTATGCTCGCGTGCCTGCTCATCGACAATTGCGACGACCGCTTGATTGAAATCAGCGAATTATTGGCTTTCTACTCATTAAAATGGGAACTCGCGGATAATGGCGTCATCTATATCGATTTCGACAGCATCAGTAGTCGGATCAAGGTGCTAATCTATGAACTGAAACTTCGGGAGATGCAAGTCCGCATAGGCGTTGCGCCCACCCGTCTTGCCAGCCTCGCCGCAGCCCACGCCGCCTCGGTTGAAACACCTCTTTTCATATCGCCGACGCAGCTTGAGGTATTCCTGGCTGACCAAAGTGTTTCATATCTCCCAATCTCCGGCGAGAACCAAGAACGCTTGGAAATGTTGGGGCTAGGGACATTGGGACAGCTTGCACGCATTGATGTGGGAGAACTCGTTAATCAGTTTGGAAAGGAGGGCAAACTCATGTCCGAATTGGCGCGGGGAATTGATTTGACGCCGTTTCCACCCGAATTGCTACCGGCTGGAGCGGACGAAGACATGCGGCAGATGGGTATCTGGAATGGTCGAAAAGACGCTGAAACTCACCGGCAACCTGTGCAAGTATCCATTGTCGCTGACGACGCGGGTTATCCACAGTCGCTTCTCATTGAGGGCATGGAACTCTTTATTACCGATATTGTCGATCTTTGGACCGTCGAGAATCGATGGTGGATGGAGCAGAGAACAAATTGCGAATACTTCGAGGTAGTTGAATTGGGGGCAAAATGGACTTCCATTCTCTGCCACGATCTTGACCGCGGCGAATGGTACAAACACTAAAGATAGGCTTCTATGGAATACGCAGAACTTCACTGTCACAGCTATTATTCCTTTTTGCATGGGACATCCAGTCCCACCGAACTTGTGGAACAGGCGGTCAAGCTAGGGTTGAAAGGCCTCGCGCTGACAGATGACGACGGGCTCTACGGCGTTATCCCTTTCGTAAGGAAATGCGAGGAATTTAATCTGCCTTATTGCGTTGGGGCATCAATTACCGTAGGACAGAATGACACGGAATTGGAGCCGCGGACGAGGCGCCGCGATGACGATTATATTGTGCTGCTGTGTCAGAACCTGACCGGCTATCACAATTTGTCACAACTGATTACCCGTGCCCGACACGCCCGCCCAAAAGGCGAAGCCAGAGCGACGCTTGAGGCAATCAACGAACTGTCGGAAGGGCTGATATGCCTGGTGGGCGGGAAGGAGGGCAACATCACCAAGCTGATCCTAGACAATCAGATTGGAAGGGCGAGCGCAGCCATTGAAATCTACCGTGAAATCTTTAGCCGGGATAGGCTCTATGTCGAACTCGTCAACCACCGTGAACCCGGCGATTTTAATCGGTGCAGGAACTTGTATCAACTGGCGTCCGAATTGGGCTTAGAATGTGTTGCCACAAACGACGTTCGCTACGCCATCCAGGATAAAGCCACACTGTACGACGTGTTGCGGTGTATCGCACACAAAGTGACAATAGACAAATCGGATGCCATCCGTCCGCAAAACCACCAACGCTTTCTCAAACGTGCCAACGATATGGCAATTCTGTTCGCTGAAGTGCCGAACGCGATAAAGAACACATGCCTCATTCTCGATCGATGTCAACTCGATCTAGATTTTACCGAATACCGATTCCCCGATTTCTCGGCGCCGGAAGGGCATACCGATGAATCTTATTTGATAACTTTGTGCGAGGATCAGATTCCCAAAAAGTATCGTGAAGTAACCGCCGAGGTTAAGGAAAGGCTAAAGGAGGAGTTAAATCTAATCCTGCGATTGGGCCTGGCGGGATACTTCCTCGTGGTCTGGGATATTGTGGCGTTCGCACGGTCACAGCGAATACCGGTTCAGGGCAGGGGTTCGGCGGCGAATTCGTTGGTGGCGTATCTCCTTGATATTACGGTTGTCGACCCGATTAAGCACAATTTGTTTTTCGGCCGATTTCTGAACGACGAGAAAAGCACCATCCCCGACATCGACCTTGACTTCGCCGCCTCGCGGAACTCGCACCTCGCTGACAGGGAAGATGTCATCCAGTATGTGTACGAGAAATACGGATTCGATTATGTTGCATTGACGTGCACCTTCATCACTTTCCAAGTTCGGGGGGCGATTCGGGAAGTGGGAAAAGTGTTCGGCATCCCCAATCGAATTTTAGACAAGATGTCACGTCTGGCGGAGAGGCGGAATGTGTCCCCCGCTTTTAATAAGATTGATGAACTAGAAGAAATTGCGTCCTACACTTGCCGCCCAATCTGGAAACACTTTCGAGAGCATGTCGAAGCGATTATTGGGGTGCCCCGCCACCTGTCGATGCACCCCGGCGGCATGGTGGTTACTTCCCGCAATCTCTCAACGTTAGTACCGTTAGAACCGGCACGTATGCCGGGTCGGTGCGTCTGTCAGTGGGATAAAGATATGATTGAGGACGCAGGTCTCATCAAAGTCGATCTCCTCGGATTGGGAATGCTTGCTGTCGTGCGGGAGACCGTGGGCTTGATTGCGGATGCCCACGGCGTTGGCATTGACCTCACCGCCATCCCGCCCGGCGATCCAAACGTCTATGATATGCTCGCGGTTTCCGATGTCATTGGCGTGTTCCAAGTCGAATCTCGCGTACAAATGTCCACTTTGCCGCGCATCAAGCCGCGATCGATAGGCGAACTTGCAATCCAGATCGCTTTGATCCGGCCGGGTCCGATACAGGGGAACATGGTGTCGCCCTATATCCTCCGGAGAACGAACAAAGAGGCGGTTCGATATCCACACCCGAGACTTGAGAGCGTTCTTAAGGAAACGTTAGGGGTGATTCTCTTTCAGGAACAGGTGCTTCAGGTCGTCCGTGGCATCGCAGGATATTCACCAGGTCAAGCAGAAAATCTCAGACGCGATTTGAACAAGACTCGATCCAAGAAAGCGATTGCCGAAATGCAAAGCGCATTTGTCGCGTCAGCTGTGCAACACGGCGTATCACGCCACGATGCCACAGAGATTTTCGGCTATGTGGCGGGGTTCGCGGGATACGGATTTTGCAAGTCCCATGCACTGTCGTTTGCACATCTTGTTTATCAAGCCGCTTGGCTGAAATACTATTATCCTGACGCTTTTCTCGCGGCACTCCTGAACAATCAGCCGCTCGGCTTTTATCCGACCGATGTGCTCATTAACGATGCAAAACGCCGATCGATTCGAATCCTGCCTGTAGACGTGAACCAAAGTGAGGCGCGTTGTACTGTCGAAAGCAAGGGAGGAGTGCGTTTGAGCCTTACTTGTGTCAAAGGACTCAGTTTATCCAAAGCTCAGCGTGTGGAAGCCGCTCGCCGCATGGGGAAATTTGTGTCGATAAAGGACTTCGTGCGACGCACACAACTCGATTGTTCGGTAATTGAACGGTTGGTTGCCGCGGGTGCCTGCGACGGTTTCAACCTGCCCCGGCGGGAGATGCTCTGGCAGGTTTGGATACTCGATCGCTGGCGCGAACACAATCTCGTTATTGAACCGGAACTCGCGTCTCCAGACCTTCCAGAGCTAAACGCTTGGGAAGAACTCGATTGGGAATACGCTGCACAAAATTGTTCGCCACGCACCCATCCCATGGAGCTTCTGCGGGGAAGACTCAAGAGTTATGTACGGAGAAGTGATGCGTTGAAATCACTGAGGGACGGGAGGCGGGTATGCGTGGCCGGCCTGGCAATATGTATTCAAAGGCCACCCACGGCAAAAGGAGTGGCGTTTCTAGTATTGGAAGACGAGTGCAGCTTGATGAACGTGGTCATTATGCCGCAGGTCTATGATCGATATCGATCAGTCTTCAGGCTTTCACGCTTCATGCATGTGCGCGGTATTGTGCAGCGCCGCGACGGAATAATTCACCTGAAAGCCATATCTTTTGAGCGGTTGGCGTGGGATTAATGCCGCTGCACCATCACAATAGGCGCACCACAAAATACCCCGCATGGTCGAGGCATGTGGGACGGACGATCAGTCGACCAAAGCTGAGGTTTATTGTGAATCAGCGGACCCCGATCATTAGGCCAACGGGCCCTTATCCAATAGAAACGCCGATTTTTTATCTTCAATAATCAGCTGCAACCGTGCAGCAGGGAGGTTTCGTTTCGCTGAAGGGTTTCGACCGCCGAAAAAACCTGACTAGGCGAGTGTCGAAAATCGGATCGGTGCAGGAGCGTTCGATAGTTTCAAACAATCTAGCGGTAAACTGCCGCAGTACTTTGCATCCTCAATCGTTGGCGAAATAACAATCTACTCATAGATCCGGACCTCACATCCCCGCCGTTGCCGAAATTAGGCTCCCAGAGTCAACTGGAATAGCAAATTAGCTCCCAAGGATTTCCTGCACACACGCTCTTGATGGAGTTGCGCCGAGTTAGGCTCAATTCTTAAATTCAGCGTAAGGACGCGTTGGAATATCTGACACATGGAGAGAGGGTATAAATTGCCGGTTTGATTGTATGCATTCAGCATCCACAAGCGGTTAAGGAGGATGCCTTGCTAGTGCCGGAGGACGAATACGGATTGATCAATGCTGTCATTTCGCCCCAGGTTCTTGAGCAGTACCGCTCAATTGTCTAGTTGTCTCCGTTTGTGGTTGTGAACTGAAAGATGCCGCACTACGGCGAGTTGATTAGCGTCAAGCAAATCGCTGATTTCCCGCCCTCTTTTTGCATGCCCAGTCATCACACATCTCGCCCAAAATGTCCAGGCACGAAAACGCCTTCCAGGCCACATTCATGACTTTTGCTTTGATGTAGAAAAATCCGCCCGACTTCGACCCAACTCAGTTGCTATTTTCTGCGAGCCAGATAAGATGATAGGGCATAATCGAATGGGGTCGAGGTGTCAATCTGGACATAGTCGATTGAATTCCCTCCACAGCCGCGCCGATAGTCCTGAATAAACCCTTCCAACTGTTCAATATAACCGGCTTTGAGCGTCTCTGCTTGTGTCGGAAGTGTCCTTGCGGTTTCCATGTCTTGGAAGACCACTGGGCCCTCAAAGGGGAAGGTCATCTCGGCTTTATCCAACAAATGGAAGACAATAACTTCATGCTTTCGGTGGCGCAGGTGCTTAAGCGCAGACAACACTTTTGTCGGTTCATCAAGCAGGTCGGAAATCACGATTACCAAGCCCCGACGGACAATCCTTTTAGCAAGTTCATGGATGATAGTACTCAAGTCCGTTTCATCTCCGGGTACGGTATTCTCGAGGCTAGACAGGATGGCTTGCAGGTGAGTTGCGGCACCACGCGGGGGGATGTACTCCTTGATGTGCGTGTCGAATATTGCCATGCCCACAGAGTCGCGTTGTTTGAGCATCAGATATGACAAGGATGCCACGCAATAGCACCCGTATTGGAATTTTGTAAGGCTGCTTTCATCGTATTTGTAGTTCATTGAAGCGCTGGCATCCAACACAATGTAGGCGCGGAGGTTGGTTTCTTCTTCAAATTTCTTGACGTAATAACGGTCGGATTTCCCAAACACCTTCCAGTCAATGTATCGAATTTCGTCACCGGGCATGTACTGTCTGTGCTCGGCAAATTCCACACTGAATCCTTGATAGGGGCTCTTGTGCAGGCCCGTGATGAATCCCTCTACAACCAGACGCGCGACCAGTTCCATGTTGCCGAGTCGAGATAAAGCGGTCGGATCCAAGTATTCATGGGATGTATTCATAAATTCTACCCCTCAGGGTCGGCAATCTGCCGCTAGCGGACACATCATTAAACACAGCTGCGATTTGGGGAACTCGAAGTTTGGGCACCTTGGTCGTAAGTATAACACACAGTGTCCGAGTGTGTCGACCTATGCAGATTTCTCATTGCATCCCCCGAAAAATGGTGAGTATAATAGACAATGCAAGTAACGTTGAAAATGGGCAGATAGTTAACATATTGGGGAGGCAAGTTTTGCTATTCAGAAGCAAGAAAGGGCGAATTCCCGATACCAACGCCACGGATGCTCAAGCAAAGGATGATTCCATTCCGCTGCAAGCACAGAAACTGAGCGTACGGTTTGATATTTTGCCCGAGATTTCTTACTTGGATGATAGTCTATGTTGCCTATTGATAGATTTGTTCCCCATAATGGAGGGGTTTCCCGATTCGGTATGGATATCACAAAAGACATGTGAAGAGGGATTAGATTTTTGCCAGCTGAATTTCTGGGCATTTTCCGCTGACCCGGATGCTATCAAGGAGTTCTCAAATTGGTTTCAGGGTATCTTTAGGAATGAGGAGGTTTCAGGACTTCTCGAGCGGTATGTTCGACATGCGCTGGAAAAGCCGAATGAAGCGGAAGTGCTCCTTTCGGATTGGTCGAGAGTACATGTGACAGAAAACGAGGTGCGAGAAATTGTAAGCCAAGAATTGCTTGTGCGACAGGAAAATCATCAATGATTTTAGAGGTTAAAGTCGTCTGTTGTGCTTGTCTCAATTTAGGTTCGACGTGCAATGAACAGAGGGGAAATCGACAATTTAGTAACTATGTTCAATCCGATGATAGTAAATCGTGCCTATAAGAGCACGAGGAAAACCCGGCGATCATCGGCTCGGTAATTACCACTCATAAATTCGCCAGTTCGAATAGGGCGGAGACACCAAAGGAGCATCAGTCCCAAAACATAACAATTTAGAGAAACATTTGAACTATTCTTAATTCAAGATGAGCGCATCGTATGGTTAACTTGTATCGGAGTAAGAACCTGTTTGAATATTCGGCAGCAAAACTATTTTTAGTAAATTGAAGGCAGGTTTCTTCATGCTTGTGTAATTACCCGCTAAATACCTTTGGGTTCTCTGTCGCAGTCACCGTTCATTCCTTTAATCGTATCTTACAATATGTCCATTTCAATCCGACTGTAGAGTGCGCGCATTACGCGGCAAAAATTACTGCTTCCACCCGTATCTCTAGATTGGCGTTTAGAAGCCTACTATCACGAAAAAGCCCAACATGGCGCTGCGCTGGAGCGCGGGAACTTGGACAGGCGGCATTCTATCAACATTTCTATCCTCCGGATCGAGGAATGGGACTCCGACTAGAAAGTGTTACTTAACGCAAGTTGATACCTAATTGTTAATAGTTGGATTTGCATTTTTCTGGGTGTTATATCGCAGTCCCCCTCGGCTTGGATAGACATATCCGAGCCGTACCGCATGTGCGCTGTGGATTTGTCAATCCGCAGCGAGCAAATTGAGTAGATTTTGCCTACATTGCCCCGATTTGCATTGTCCTAACAGGGATAAATGGGAATTAAGCAATTATCGCGCCGCTGTCGCTTTCAAACGCTGATCGCAATATGAGAGGAAAGAAAATCGGGGATTTGATCACTGCGGCCCCGTTAGAATCCGCTGCGATTGATTTGGCTTGAGCGGAAGGAAAAGAGCGTTGACAACTAATTGCGGCAGGTGCTATACTGCCGGCTGATGTTGTTGTTGATGACGGAGGCTGCAATGAGGCTGTTTTCGAGGGGAATCGTTCTCCCGTTTTTGTTGTTAAGTGCGCACGTAGAATCGGGCTACACCTACACGGTCAATGAAGTTTTCGAGAATTTCAGGAAAGCTTACAACGAATCTCGTAACTTCAGTGCAGAATTCGAGGAGACTATTTTTCGGGATGGGGTCAAAAGCTCTTCGCGAGGGGAACTGACCTTCAGCAAGCCCAATTTGCTAAGAAAGAGAACCGTCGGCCAGAAAGATCCGACTCAACTCGTCCAACTAATCGTCTTGGACGGCACCTATTCGTGGGCCTACACCCCTTTGCTGAATCAAGTCAACAAGATGAAACTTAACAACCCCGAACACGAACCGTTATTGCCGGGAATCGACGCTTCATTGCAGGATGTTCAAAAGAATTACGACATTAAGCTTGTTGATGATGAAGTTGCTAATCAGAAGGGTGTTCATCAGCTTGAATTAACTCCCAAGCCTCATTTGCTGTCCAATCCCGTGGACGGCGGACAATCGCCGCGCGAGACTCTGGAGATGTGGATTCAGGATTCGGATTGGTTGCCGATTCAGTTTGGGTACAAATTACAGAACGAGACCGAAAGCAATGTCATTGGAGTCATTTCGCTGACGAACATCAAACGAGACCAAAAACTTGACGCACAGTTTTTCAAATTTGAAATTCCGGATGGTGCCGAAGTCATTGATATCTCGCCGAATGAATAATTCAGGGAGGCGCTCAAGCGGCAAAAGAAGATTTGAAAGGTGACAGACGGGAAGGATGGGATTTTCCTGCAGCATGTCCGTCCCCGTTCGGAATGCTTGATTTCCTTTGATCGTTCCCTGTTCGGTCACTCAAACGAATTGATTGCTTGACTCTTCGCGTAGGGCATATTTCACGAAGAAAAAGCTGGTACGCAGTGCGCACCCTACGATCATCTAGAATCTCTTGATGTTGAACCAAGTGGGTTACTTTCCAAGCAAATATGGTTAAGTGTTGGGTGTCGGTGCGGTTAGAAACCGCACCTACTGGCGAGGCAGAACGAATTTAATGCGCCAGTCTCGTAAGCGTCAAAAACTTCGCGAATGAACCACTACGTGAGTCCTAATCTAATTTAGTTCAGAGAACAACGGTGCAATTGAACCGAGAATTGCTTGTATAGTCATTGTAACAGAGAATTACACCTATAGATGGGTGTTACACTGTTGGTTTGCAATCGCGGAAATATTTGCGCGTATTCTGAAGTTCCAAGTCCTTCTCACGACAGCGGGTGGTGATCGGGAGATCGCGGCTACAGATTAAGGGTTATTCAAACGGGATTCTGAACGTTCGACTTTTCAATTCGCGGTATTTAGTGTATTGATGTTGAAGCTCTCAAGCCAAATCGATGGATCGTGGTTCTTTTCTGCCTCAACGAAAAAGTGATTGAACGATGAACTTTCGCACGCTCCAACATTTGGCGAACGGCTTGACGGTTTCGCGAATCTTGCTTATTCCTCCATTCATGATTTCGTTTCGGTCCATTGAAAATCCCAACTACCGGTTGTTAGCTGCAATCATCTTCGGAGTGGCGGCGTTAACGGATTTTCTTGACGGTCGAATTGCCCGTAAACATGGGATCACGAGTTTCGGCAAATTTGTTGATTCGCTTGCGGACAAGTTGCTGGTAGGCGCAGCACTCATTTGCCTATTCGGCGAGAAACTCATTCCGGGCTGGATGGTTCTAACAATTATGGGACGCGAATTGGTTGTGACAGGGTTGCGGGTGCTTTTTGTCGCCACACAGGGATCCGTTGTCGCGGCTAACAAATGGGGAAAATATAAGGCAACCTCGCAGATGGTTGTTATCTTCGTCAGTCTGATTCTTCTCGTGTTCCAAGGGTATGGAGCGGGGGACGAATGGATTGAGCAGTTCAGACTGATTTACTTTATGATGTATGTGCCTCTTGTTCTAACTGTGGTCTCAGGACTAGAGTTTCTATATGGGAATCGCAAAGCGCTGTATTCAGTAATGCGATCAACCGATCTGTTTGATTCCGGAGATGATTTTTAAACCTTGGTCACTTTGAAAGTTAAGTAGTCTGTTACCTGAACACGAACCAAGCCCCCATAGAGAGTGTGAACCAAGAACAGATACGGTGTTTTGTCGCAATTGAGATTCCTGAAACGTTTCAGGCGCCCCTAACTTCCGCTCAGGAGGAACTCAGGAAGTATATTAGCGGGGCATCATGGGTAAAGCGCGGAAACATCCATCTGACGTTGAAGTTCCTAGGAGATGTCGTCCCGAACCAAATCAGCGTAATCAAAAATTCGATTGAACAGGTGACGGATACTCGGTCACCTTTTTCAATGGAGTTAGGGGGTATCGGCGCCTTCCCAAACTTGAGTCGTCCAAGAGTCATTTGGGCGGGCGTGAAAACCGGCGCAGATGAGGTTGCCGCCATTGCGAGAGAAATTGATGACGGACTGAGTCGGCATGCATTTGAGCGCGATGAAAAACCGTTCCGTCCTCATATCACTCTTGCCCGGCTAAAGAGGCGAATCAATCTGAACCCCTTCGTTGACGTCTTCCGACAGTATGATACAATCAATGGCGCCACCATGGTTGTTAATCAGGTTCAAATTATCCAAAGCCAGCTTAGACCGAGCGGGACAATCTATACCCCTCTGGAAACTTGCTATTTTAATGGTCGTATTACAACATAGCACAGTTATAGTCCCAATTTCAGCAGCTTATTCGGCAGCTTAGCTTGACTTTGTACATCAAATTGGTTTCCTCGGCAAGCATTTAATGAAAGTCAGGAGGTCGCGACCGGGAGATGGGATCCCTATTGCACGGAATCTGCTATCGGGCTTAGCTACCGACTTCGCTGTCCACTCCGTTGATTGTTCGGTTGATCGCCATCCGCTCGCTTGATTCTCTTGGCTAATTCGGCGTTCCACTTCTAGATTGAATTCATATGGAGATTAAACCGATTATGACATCAGATGAAAAAACCGGATCTATCAATAACGCAATATCGCAGATTGAGCGGGAACATGGAAAAGGCGCGATCATGCGGTTGACGGATACAGATGTTGTTCCCGTTGAATCAATTCCAACAGGGGCACTTTCTCTTGATATTGCACTTGGAGTTGGCGGCATTCCGCGTGGTCGAATCATTGAAGTCTATGGGCATGAAGCTACCGGAAAGACCTCCCTTACACTTCACATGGTTGCCGAAGCCCAGAAGTTGGGGGGCGTCGCCGCGTTTGTCGATGTCGAACACGCGCTGGATATTAGTTATGCCAAGAGAATCGGCGTAAGCATGGAGAATGTGTTAATCTCGCAACCGGACACGGGGGAGCAGGCGTTAGAAATTGTCGAAACGCTCATACGAAGTGGTGCAATTGATATTGTCGTGATTGATTCGGTCGCCGCCTTAACCCCGCAAGCGGAAATTGAAGGTGACATGGGCGACGCGCATGTCGGCCTATTGCCGCGTCTCATGTCCAAAGCGCTGCGAAAGCTTTCCGGCGTGACCAATAAGTCCAGAACAAGCGTCATCTTTACGAATCAGATTCGCCAAAAGATTGGTGTTATGTTTGGCAATCCGGAAACGACGCCAGGCGGACTCGCGCTCAAATTTCATTCTTCAGTAAGGCTTGAGATGCGCCGTGCCGAGACACTGAAGGAGGGGAACGAAGTATTTGGGAACCGCGTCCGAGTCAAAGTTGCGAAGAACAAGGTGGCTCCGCCATTCCGAGAAGCGGAATTCGATTTGATATTCGGTGAAGGGATTTCCAAAGAGGGCAATATCTTGGATGTGGCAGTCGACTGTGGAATAATCCAGAAAAGCGGCTCTTGGTTTTCGTATAACGACGAACGATTAGGACAAGGCAGGAATAGCGTTAAGGGATACTTGAAAACGAACCCTGATTTTTCTACCGATATTGAGGGCAAGATTCGGGAAGCCTTGGGAATGCCTTCGCAGTCATCCGCAGCCTCGATTCCCGACGAAAGTGAACAAGTATAGGACGAATCCGCAGTCGTAGATTCGAGTAGACACCATGCGATTGTGACGGGTTGGGCATTGCTATGCACGGACATTATCCTTGACAGTATTTTCGCGGAAGTGCTATAATTCTTTTAGGCTCGCCCCGCCGGATGGCTTTAAGGCGTGGTTTTGAAAACCCATATAGTTTTTGTCTTTTTTGGGTGTCTATTAGAGATTCGAAATAATCTTTGCACGTATTCCATAATGTTTATTAATTTCTAATAACATAGGATGAGATTATGTCCATCAAGAAAAGAGACACCGTAGGGCCATTTGAAGAAATTCAGGATGAATCAAAGCCAACGGCAAGTTCATCAGATCGAAAATCCTACAATCAGAAACAGATTCGTGAAATGGAGTTCATGATCGAATCTTTGGAAAACGAGAATGATGACTTGAAGAGGCGCCTTAACGCTGCTCCGTCCGATGATGCAGACGTTCGCCTCTACGAAATGACGCGGGAATTGATGCAAGCGCACCGGCGGAATCGGAAACTGACGACCACGCTTCAAGAGGCGAAGGAGAAGCTGGAGCATCTGAAGGAGAAGGTGGAGCAACTAAGCGCGCCACCGAACAACTACGGAGTTTTTCTTGGCACAAATGATGATGGTACCATTGATATCGATCTCGGTGGTAAAAGATGGAAGGTCAAGTCGGACCCAGAGATAAACGTCGAACAGCTTAAAAAGGGGCAGGAGGTAATTGTCAACGGTGTTCTAAATGTAGTGGGGGTTCGAGAGTTTGACCAGCGCGGGGAGGTCGTTAAAGTCAAGGAAGTGCTTGATGAATCTCGTACGATTGTTAGCCTTCGCGCCGACGAGGAGCGTGTCGTAGAGATTTCCGAGCCACTTAAGGCTGAAGCGTTGAAACTCGGTGATAATGTCCTGCTTAACCAGGGTACGGGGATGATTATGGAAAAACTCCCCAAAACCGAAGTGGAAGATCTCTTGCTTGAGGCCGTTCCAGACATCAAATACTCGGATATAGGCGGATTGGACGAGCAAATCGAAGCGATTCGCGACGCAATAGAGACACCGTACCTCTATCCCGATGAATACAAAGAGTTTGCGCTGACACCCCCGAAAGGTATTCTACTTTATGGCCCTCCCGGGTGCGGCAAGACTTTGATTGCGAAAGCTGTTGCAAATAGTTTAGCCACAAGAGTGCGTCAACTGACGGGAAGGGATGATATCAAGGGATATTTCATCAACATCAAGGGACCGGAGTTGCTGAACAAATATGTTGGCGAGACAGAACGGAAGATTCGCGAGGTTTTCCAGAAGGCGAGCGAGAAATCCAAAGAAGGGGTGCCAGTTATTATATTCTTTGACGAGATGGACTCTCTTTTCCGATCAAGGGGAATGGGCATCTCGTCCGACATGGAGTCGACTTTGGTACCGCAATTTCTAGCCGAAATTGACGGGGTCGAGAGTCTGCGTGATGTGGTTGTTATCGGCGCTAGTAATCGACAAGACCTTTTGGATCCAGCCGTGCTGCGTCCCGGAAGGTTGGATATCAAGATTAAAATAGATCGTCCAACATCGGAAGGTGCGAAAGATATCTTTGCCAAGTATTTCACCTCGGATTTACCCATCGCGGCGTCCGAACTCGAACGATTCGATAACGATAGCGGGAAAACCGTCCAACAGCTTATCGATCAAGCAATCGATGAGATGTATGCGACGACCGAAGAAAACAAATTCATTGAGGTGACGTACGCCCGCGGCGAGCGTGATGTTCTTTACTTTAAGGACTTCGTTAGCGGAGCAATGATCGAGAACATAGTTTCACGTGCGAAGAAAATGGCAATCAAACGGTTGATTGGTTCCGATGGTAAGGAAAAGGGCATGACGTTCGAAAACCTCAAGGATGCGATTCATGAGGAATATAAGGAGAATGAAGATTTGCCTAACACCACGAATCCTGACGATTGGGCGAAAATCTCCGGCCGCAAAGGTGAGAAGATTGTCAACATCAGAGCCTTGGTCAATGAATCGGAGCGTAACAAGCGGAAGGACGTGAGGGTAATCAAGGGCGGCGCTTATCTTTAATCTTGAGGAAACGGCGCGAACCGACTCGCCTCGACTTACTAACCGATTATGACTACACCGATGATCATGGGGACAGAGACCGAGTACGGTATTTCGGTCAAAAATGCACGTGACCAGGATCCCGTTGCAGCTTCAACGCTAGTTGTGAACGCTTACAAGGATCGTGAGTTAAAAGGGGTTACTTGGGATTACGATCAGGAATCCCCGCTGATGGACGCTCGAGGCTTTATGACGGAAGGTGAGAGCGACACCCCAGACCGGGAAAACAACAGCTTGATTAACGATATCCTGATCAATGGCGGCAGGTATTACGTTGATCACGCGCATCCAGAATATTGCACACCGGAATGCACCAACCCACGCGACCTCGTTATCTACGAAAAAGCGGGGGAGTTGATTCTCGACCTGAGCCGTCTCGCCGCAGAAGAACTCTTGCCTAACAACCAAGAGATTATCATCTACAAAAACAACACAGACTATAAAGGACATAGTTACGGCTCTCATGAAAACTATTTGATGTCTCGGACGGTTCCGTTTCAGGATATCGTTGACGGGTTGACTCCGTTTTTGGTTACCCGTCAGATTATCACAGGGAGCGGCAAGATAGGCGCCGAGAACGGTACGGAAGAAATCGATTTTCAAATTTCGCAACGCGCCGATTTCTTTGAAACGGAAATAGGACTGAGTACGATGGTAGCGCGTCCAATCATCAATACGCGCGATGAACCACACGCCGACGAAAAACTCTACCGCCGCCTACATGTCATCGTCGGGGACTCGAATATGTCGGAACTTGCCATCTACTTGAAAGTTGGAATCACGAGCCTAACGCTCCAACTCATTGAGAAGGGCATCCTCGGGGACAGATTCAAACTCTCGGAACCCGTAACCGACATCAAAAGAGTGTCGCGCGATCTTTCGTGCAAGACTCCGCTGGTTTTGGAAGATGGACGAAGACGGACCTCAATTGAGATTCAACGCGAATATCTTGGCTTGGTACGAGACCATCTCTCCGAATTCTGCTCATCACCCATCATATCCGATGTGTTGGAGAAATGGGAATTCGTGTTAAATCGACTTGAAACAGACCCGATGAGCCTAAATGGGGTCTTGGATTGGGTAACCAAAAAAAGGCTTATTGACGCTTATATTCAACGTCACGGTTTTAAATGGTCAGATTCGCGCGTCCGTATGTTGGACCTGCAATATCACGATATCCGACCAGATAAGGGGCTGTATGCACGACTGCTCAAGAATGGACGTGTGAAACGATTTATTAATCAAGATGAGATTGTCCATGCAATCACGAATCCACCCGTAGATACCCGAGCCTATTTCCGCGGTACCTGTCTAAAAAGGTTTCCCAATGAGATTCACAGCGCGAGTTGGAACTCGATGATTTTTTGCCTTAATGGCTCATCTCTGGATAAGATTCTGATGGATCGGCCGCATTTTGGGACTCAAGATATTGTAGGAAATCTCTTGAGTAGCAGTTGCGCCGAAGAGGTTGTGAAAGAGATATCCGCGAATGCGTCTTGAGAGTTTTCTTGGCTGAGTGCTGCAATGCAAAGGGGATTCTATCGCGGGGAGACTTCTAGGTTGTTCTATAGCGCTCCTTGTTCAGTCGCTTGATCTCAGTTGATGCCTTGAACTTACTTTCAAACGGGCACGAAATCTATTTTCTATATTAGTTGATATTATTCTCGATTGCAGAATCCAAAAGGGGGCAGCATGCGATCAGAAAAGCAAGAGAACGAGCAGCGAGATACGAAACCTCAGGACATTGAGGAGATTCAACCGGATGCCGAACTCGCCGAGCAGGGCGAAGAACTCTCGGAAGACCTTGACCAAATTCTTGATGAGATTGATGAAATCTTAGAAGAAGATTCCGAAGAGTTTGTCGAGAATTACATTCAAAGAGGAGGACAGTAGTCGTGTTCGACAATCGCGATTACAGCTCCTCTAACTTTATCGAGGTGCTCAGACAGAAACGCCCAGATCTATTAGCACCGTTCTTTACGGGAAACCCGCCTACACACTCCCATCAATCAGTCCCGCCCTCGGGAGTCTCTGCCAGATCAGATTTGGACCTTCTCGAAGGAACAACAGTATTGGCAGCAGTCTATGATGAAGGGGTCGTTATCGCCGGAGATCGTCAGGCAACGGACGGCTTCCAAGTCGGTGAGCGCCGCATTGAAAAGGTGTTCGAAATTGATAAATCTTCCGCTATTGCGATCGCCGGTATAGCCGGTTTGGCGATTGAGATGGCGAGGTTGTTCCAGGTTCAAGTCGAGTTCTACGAAAAAATCGAAGGTGCCATGTTGAGCCTGGATGGCAAAGCAAACTTTCTGTCAAACTGGTTAAGAGGGAATCTTAATATGGCTCTGGAAGGTTTGATAGTCATCCCAATTTTCGCCGGCTATGATTCAAAGCAGTCGCAAGGACGAATCTTCAAGTATGACGCGATTGGCGGACGCTACGACGAGAGCGCTTACTACGCCATCGGATCAGGCGGTAAAGATGCGCGATCCACGCTAAAAAAACTTTATCGACCTGGCATGTCCCGCGATGAAATCTTGAAGATTGTGTCCGAAGCACTATGGGATGCCGCCGATGAGGATCTGGGAACCGGTGGACCCGATCTGATTCGAGACATCTTTCCAACAATTAAGGTCATTAATCAGACAGGCATTGCGGACATCCCGGATTCCGAAGTCAAGGCGCTTTACACGGAACTGCTCGAAAGATTGAAAGATTAACCACGTCAATTGAAGGAGGTGAGAATGTCCTCACCGTATTATGTGTCACCAGAGCAAATTATACAGGACAAGCGCGACCTTGCCCAGCGCGGCATTGAACAAGCGAAGGAAGTAATTGCTCTGGAGTATAAGAATGGCATCGTTATGGTTGCCGAGAATCCGTTGACAACGGTTTTCAAGATTTCCGAGGTGTATGATCGGATCGCATTAGCGGCAACGGGACTTTCGCCAGAATATGAAGCCTTGAGGTTTTTCGGAATCGAACAGGCGGAGATTAAGGGTTTTAATTACAATCGTGAGGACGTCACGGCCAAGTGGCTTACTACCGTGTATTCGCAACGTATCGGGGCAATTTTCCGGGACTGGGATGTCAAACCGCTTGAAGTCGAATTGTTGGTCTGCGAAGTGAAAGGCGACGCTTCGTCGAACAATCGAATTTATCACCTGTCTTTCGATGGCACCTTCGGAGAAGAGGAGCAGTATGCAGTAATCGGCGGGCGGGCTGATTCCATTGTTGAGATTCTTGAACAAGAACACAGGGAAGGAATGGCGTTAGAGGATGCCATTAGACTCGGAATCAAAGTTTTTGAAACAATTGAAGCAGAGGTTGACGAGGAAACTTCGGAAGAGCCCCGGTATGAAATTGTGGCTGACACCATTGAGGTCGCATTACTTGATCACAATCAGGAACGACGTAGGTTTCGACGCCTTCTTCCCGAAGAGCTCGAGAAAATGTTTTAGCGCATGGACCGTAGGATTTACGGACTCGAAAGCGAATATGGTCTAATCTGCACTCCTGAGCGACGCGGCGGAAAAGCGCTCTCAATTCAGAATGCGGTGATGTACCTATTCCGCGAGATAATCTCGGGGAGAATGTATCCGGATGTGTTCCTCGAAAATGGAGCTCGATTTTATCAAGATATCGGTTGCCACCCGGAATATGCCACCCCCGAGTGTGACAACGTACGCGAATTGGTCACACATGATAAAGCCGGCGAACGGATAATTGAGCGGCTCTCCGTCACCGCGGAACGAAAAATGCGGATCGACGGCTTTTACGGGAAAATCTCGGTTTTCAAAAACAATACAGATACCCCCGGAAATACCTACGGTTGCCATGAGAATTACTTAATGGATCGCCGAGTTAGTTTCCGGCAACTCGCCTCGCAGCTAATTCCCTTCTTCGTAACACGCCAAATTTTCACCGGTGCCGGCAAAGCCACACGCACCGACCGCGGCAGATACGTCATCTCCCAACGCGCGCAACATATTCGTGAGGAAATCTCTATCGCGACAACAACTGCACGCGGCATCATCAACACGCGGGATGAGCCGCATGCTGATCGTGAAAAGTACAGACGATTGCACGTGATTGTTGGCGATTCCAACATGTCCGAATTTGCCACGTTTCTCAAGGTGGGAACAACGGCAATCGTTCTACGCATGATAGAGGACAATTTTATTAGACAACGCCTCGCATTGCGCAACTCTGTCAAAGCCATTTGGGAAATTTCAAAAGACACAAGGTGCACACACAAGATTGAGCTGGAGAACGGGAAACGGCTCTCGGCAGTCGAACTCCAATGGCAATACTTCGAGTGCGCCAAACAGTATTTTGAACAGGCAGAGTCAGATCCGCTCACCGATCAGGTAATGAAAAGATGGGAATATGTGCTGAAGCATTTGTCAAGGGACCCATCGTCTCTCGATCGGGAACTTGATTGGGTCATCAAGAAGAAACTAATCGAGACGTATGTTGCCAGTCGAAATCTCGATTGGGATTCTGCTGACGTATCAATGCTGGATCTTCAGTACCACAATATTCGAAAAGAAGGTGAAAAAAAGAAAACCGGACTCTATTATAAACTGGAAAGAAAAGATCAGGTCGAGCGTATTGTCAGCGACGATCAGGTTGACAAAGCGATGCATCTCCCGCCAGAAACTACGCGCGCGAAGTTTCGCGGTCGTTTTGTAAAGCTGGCAAATGAAAGGAAGATTCTGTGTGGTGTTAATTGGAGTTATATCCAGCTTTATGAACCTTATCAGAAGTTGTTTCTTTCAACCGACCCTATGCGACCAGAATACGAAGAAGCCAGCCGTATGATTTACTCGATTTGATTCCGGGTTCTTCGCTTGTTTCATTTGTACATCCCTCCCTATCATCCTCCCCCTACGATGCAGATGACGTGTTGGGTTTGACTCTAATTTCGGTGTTGCGCGGCGGGGCAAGATGCCCCGTCTACGGGTTTGGCGTTTTACGGCTTTCCATTCAACCAAACCCCGTCGTACCTTTAAGCAACAGAATGGAGGGCGGAATCCAAGCGTTGAAGAAAAATGGAGAATATATCGACTATCTGGTCTCTCGGGCCGACCATCGAAATAGACGGCATAGTTGATGACACCATACAGCCTGTAAGATTCCTTGCGCATTCGCCATCCGTTCGGTCGAGTCTACAGGGTCTCGCGATTGAAACTCGCTCCTAGAGGTGTTGGGTTTTTCTGGATTTAACCAACCTATGAGTTAGTTGTGAGCGATGCAAGATCGGATCTCTATCGCACTCGCTATTCCCTCGCTTGATTCCCGCCAACGGCGGTGGTGGGACCTGACCAGGAGTTCAATCGTACTCACTATTCGTTCAGTTGTCCTGGTCAGTCGGTTGAGGGACCGCAATAGGAACTCTATGGGAGCTGTATCGCGCGGGGATTTACTATCGCGTTCCCTATTCGGTTACTTGATCGTTGTTCACTCACTTGACCCTTCGCTATCCGCTCAGTTGATTGGCCACTTTTCGTTCCCTTGACCTGTTAGATTGTGGAATCCGCAAACTAACAGTTTGCACTACGAGAGACCTCCGATTTTCTGGGTTATTACACATTTCGTCATTGTTGATTAACACAAAATCCTAAAATGCGTAAATATGAATCTAATGCCTAAAAGAAATTCCGTACTCTTGCATCAATCTATGGAATTGTTTACCACTTCGGCTGCGAGAAGGTATGGAACGAGCGAAAACCCTAATCGCTGAAAGCACCAGAGGTACGGAGAATGTACTATTGGTACGATTCCTAAAGCCAACAATCTTGAGAATTATTGCACGCGCGAGCCATACAGATGTCTAGGATTCTATGAAACCAATTTGATGGGAAGGAATGCACAATGAGTTTAGCGGGCAAGAAGATTATCGTGATCGGCGGTAGTTCCGGAATTGGATTGGCAACCGCTCAAGCCGCCACAGTCGAAGGAGCAAAGGTTGTCATCGCCAGTCGCTCACAGGAGAGATTGGAACGGGCAAGCAATCGGATGCAGGGTAATCCCGAGATCGTCACGGTTGATGTGAGGGATTCCTCGTCAATTCAGCATCTTTTCGATGTCGTCGGTGAATTTGACCACTTAACGACACCGGGAAACGAGGGGGCATTGGGGCCATTTTTAGATCTTGACGTTGAAATCGCACGGCGAGGGTTTGACAGCAAATTCTGGGGACAGTATGATGCCGTGAGGTACGGCGCGCCAAATATCCGCGAAGGCGGCTCGATTGTTCTCATGGCGGGAGCATACAGCCAACACCCCGAGCCGGGCGCCGTGCCGCAAGCATCAATCAATAGCGCGGTTGAAGGGTTGGGGCGAGCTCTGGCTGTGGAGTTGTCGCCGATTCGTGTGAATGTTGTTTCGCCGGGGTTAGTTGACACCCCGCGATTCAATTCACTTCCGGAAAAACAGCGTAGCGAGATGTTTGAAACTGCTGCCAAAACACTCCCCGCCAAGCGCATTGCTCAAGCCGAGGATGTTGCTCAAACGATATTGTACTTGATGCGGAATCCACATGCTACGGGGAATGTGCTATACATTGATGGCGGGTTGACGTTGCGTTGAGGACGGCGCTGCCGCGCCAGGATTTCTATTACCGTCGATGTGTGTGGGGCGGGATAATGGGATTTCTATCGCCTTCGCAATGTACTCGGTTGATTGGTCGCGATTTGGAAATCGCTCCTACAGAGGAATATAAAATCTCTGTCTATGATAGTCCGGTGTCAATGGTAAGCTGTCATGGGGTGTGCACCGAGGGCGGGAAGCCTTCGTGATGAGGGGTTCGAGGTGGCGGGAGATTCTGCTAGAAATAGGATCTGCTAAGCGCGTTTCTGGCACTGAAGGCGTTGTAGGGAACGCCGGCGGGTAACGTCCTGAATCCCCAGGTCTCCGTAGTGGCGTCGTAGCCAAACCCAACCGATGCGGTGCGATCAGCGATTAGATTCAGTTGAAGTGTGAAATCTTGTCGCACATTACTGGCCGTTGCACTGCGTTTTATGCCGATGCGGTACCACGAAAGGCGCAGATTCCAATCGTGCAGATTTCGCTGAATGGAAAGCCGTTGGCGGTAAAACTGGCGTTCAATCCAGTTATATGTGAGACTGGCGCTGAGACTGAGTAACCGATTCGGCGTAAAGCGGAAGCTTCCAATAATATTCCGCGAGGCCCGCGATGAAGTAAGCCGCTTGCTGAATGAACTTCCGAGACTTGCGTTCCACTTCTTACGACTATAACGGACATTAGATGCGAAATCGACCATTTTGAAGCGTTTTCCGTTTGCAGGGTCCAAATTCGGATCGTGGGTCATGTCAAAACTAATTCTTAGGTTTCGGCTCGCCAGCGGCGTGATGGTTATGTCGCTTCTGATTGGTTCGTATGTGCGGTTTCTCACGGTGTTTTCGCTGAAATCTGCCCGTAGCCTTGTGTCAAAATCAATCAGGGACAATGGCCTTTTGCTACGTCGAGTTTTTACTTCAACACTCGTGCGAAAGTTATAGGAGAGTCTCTTTCTCTCAAAAAAGAACGTACTTGGCGCAAATTGATATAGGTTGTTGTCTCTATCGACAGGGGGTTGATAATCAAACGAGAGACTTGACTGGATTTGATGACGCATGCGTCGCGCGCCCGGGATAAAACTGATGTCATAGATTCTAAACAGTGTGTTGCTGCCTCTGGCTCTCACACTATAAACGCCGCGGATGATGTTGCGATTGCCCTCGGTATCTTTCGCATGCCAAATCAGGTTGCTATCATAACTCAAATCAAAGCGGAATTCTCGGTACGGCGTAATCTGAAGCGTGGTCTGTTTTGTGAGATCGAAACCAAGATCCACCGTTTGCAAGTAAATATTCCTCACATCTCGGTATCGCTGCTTAAAGAAATTGCCGAATTCAACGTCAAGGTCAAAGCGCGTATTGTCGAGAGTCGGAAAAGCAAACATCGAAAGGAATGGCAAGTCGGTATCCAGTTTATCGGCAACCTTGGTCAATCCGGAATTTACTGTTTTGAATAGTGGCAGCTGATCGAACTGCATCTGGGAAAATTGCATCGATAGTTGGGGCAGCTTCTGGAGAATTGTCGTGCCTTCACCCGCGAGATCCAACGTGTGTTTAACCTCAAGGCGTGAAAGAAAAGACCCAAACCGCTTGCGCGAGAATTTCAGGTTTTCGTCGGGATCAAGGTCCTCAGGGTCGAGCCCCGTCAGGGCAGATCCCCATGTGAAGACTCCGAAGGAATTGATGGTGGACTCTGGTGTTCCGTAACCTTCTTTGTACGATCTAGCATACCATGCCATGCGTCCGTTGAAACTCAATGGACTTCGTCCCTCTTGTCGATTATCCCAAGGCGTGAATATTTTATGATGGTGGCCCCATCGCATTGTCCACTGCTGTCCGGTTTTGATTGGTTCTCTGCGCGATCCCGAGTATCTGTCTTGTGACAGGAATAGAAAATCGCCGCGATAGGCTCGTTTTTTTTCCACTTTAATTAGGCGAAATCCGTCAGGGGCTTTAATGACGCGGCTAGTCTCTCCGCGATCAAGCCGCTGTGCTTGCGTCGCAACTGCCTGTGGATCTTCCCACCTGCCACGGAAGCCGTGTTGTTGATAGACCGGTATCTCTTCGCCCATTTCTCCATCCTCGGGGAGAGATTCAGCACTGTCAGACTCGCTTTTTTCTTCACCCTTGTCTAGATCCTGCTTCGTTTGCAGCGCAGGTAGTTCTAATTTTAATGATTCCCATTCCGTCTCAAATTCCCGAGCGACTTCCTCAAATGAGGGTGTAGACTCCCTCTCAATCAGTTGAAAAATATGAACACCTCGGTCGGTATTGACGGGCAACGTAATTTCACCGGGCTGATTTAAGCGTCGGACCGAATGCCGCCAGCGCTGATCCATTTCGTTCAAAGGGGTCGGTTCTCCAACATTTACAACGTCCATCTCGGCGCCATCGTATTCGGCGACAAGTCTTTCAATCGGCTCACCGGCGATTGCGCGCTCCTGAATCTCTTTCCCGAGCGCCCGAATAGCCTTACGAGTTTCGTCGCTTGGTTTGATCGCGATGTCAATTCGGCGCACTTGGACTTCGCGTTTCCCATAAATGTCAAGCACTCGGTCCATCCTGAGAATGTGAAAGGCAAAGTCGGTTCGAAGAATGGGGCTCATTTCGCCTGGTTGGAGGCGGAACGCCACTTGCTCAAGACTGGGGTCCAGCCGAATCTTACCTTCCTTGTCACGTTCACCCGGGACAAGGAACCCCATATCGCCCTGCCGGTAGCGTGATTCTTGATGGTCTGACTGATGCTGAGCAATGCCACCGAAATCCGAGTCGTCCTCCAGGAGTTGGCTGTATATCGTCTCCGCACTTTCACGAGCGCGTTCCACATCTATGTCTTTTATTTGATACTTCAGAAAAACTTCGCGTAGCTTGAACTTATCGTAATCTCCTTGCAAGCGATCCGAAAGTTCGTCTGCCTTTTCCTTAAGTTGCGCTCGCTGTCCCGGCGTTGCTTCGGGCGGAATCGGAATCAAGAGTTCTTGAAATTTAACATCGTTCACACGATATTTGCCTTGCGTTCCTCCACCACGTCCGCGTCTAGTGCTCTGCTCGAACAGCAATTCCCCCGAATACCGGTGACGGCGAAAGACCGGTAGTATGATGGTAAGATAGGGGCCTTGGTAACTATCGGTCCCGAGCTTAACAATGATTTTTGCGAGTTTGTCTTCTTTTCGAAGGTCGCGACGAATAAGAGGAAAGTAGAATAGCGGTACCCCACCGACGTTTAGCACAATGTTCTTAGCAATCAGCTCTTTATTGATTTTGACGATGATTTTGGAGGCGGAGAAATAGAAATGCGGGTGCTTCAAGGAACAGGTTGTTAGTCTACCTCCGCGGATAAATGACTCGTCGTCTTCAATTTTGAAGATTTCGGAGCCGCCGAAATACCATGGATCGTCGAACGTGAATCCATCGCGTGCGATACCTTTTTTCGTTTCCAGATCAAAGATTAGTTCATCGGCGAACGTCTCCTCTTTACCGACAATGAGCCTCACGTTTCCCGAGGCACGCATGATGTTGTCGTCGAAATCTGCCCAGATGTGATCGGCATAGAGTACAACATCTTCGGATTTTATCAACGCGTTGCCGTGAATTTGGACAAAGTTATCCGACATGAACATCTTATCACCGTCTCCGATAACGGTCTCCTTCTCAGGCGCAGTACCCCTCGGATCCAACCTGGCGGTGGAAGACTTTTCTGCGTCAGTTAACGAGAGATTCGCGGCTTCATCTGTTTCAGATTGGTCTTCCGGCGGGGAAGTAGATACATCGCTTGCATCGTTTGGACGGGCGGATTGGTCTTGGGCGAAGATTGAATCAATCGGAAGGAATAGGCAAGCAAATCCAACCAAGAGTACAGGATTCAGAAAAACTCGATATATCAGGTGTCGGGCATTGCCAAACGCACAACAGGCAACACGATGGGAACGAAATGTCTTCGGTAAAAAGCGGTAGGATTTGGGCGAGATGTGACGTGAGAAATAGTGGGCGAGTCCGCAGGCATTGAAGCGTGTGCCCGAATATTGGTTTGTTTTGTTGGTTACTCTAATTTCTAGGCCAATGTTCCGACTTCTCCGTTTCCTCATTTGCGATTTACTCTATGCCACGTGCCAGCACTTCAAACTCCCCATCCTTCTTCAACTTGCATTTGATTTGATAGGTCAAACCGCCGCGAGTGTTGGAGTGGAGAATTTTCGACAATCAACAGTAATGGTTATCTCACAGCCGCTACTTGAGTTAATTTCATCTCTCTAAGATTCTAGGGCATTAATTACGTGGATAGGTAAACAATTCTGTGAAGAACGCAGTAATAAGCTTTCTCTCCGCGTAACGTCGGCGGGGCAAGTAGTGCTCTATCGCACTCGTTACGGGCTCACTCGATTGCCGCCTACGACGAACGTGAGAGATTTAACTTAATTTCATACAGACTACTATTCAAACGAGATGGTAAAAGCCTTCAACTGACTTCAGTCAAGGGGTTTGACTTTTACATAGGCGTTCTCAAGCAGCATGTCCGTATAGACCTTCCATTCCTCCTCGAATTTCTGTTGACGCAGCATGGAGCGGATTTGATTTTTTTCTGCGTCGCTCAATTCTGGCGGCGTCTTCTCATCGACTTTAAAGATGTGGAAGCCGACTCTCATTTTAACAGGGGCTTGAAACTCTCCGACTTCGAGATTTTCCACTGCTTTTCGCGTTGCGGGAGTCAACTCATTGAGTGAATGACTACCGAGATCTCCACCATTGGCTTTTGTTTGCACATCATCGGAGTAGCGGCCTGCCAAGGCGCTGAAATCTTCCCCTTGTATGAGTTTCTGATAAACAAGATCGGCGTGCTCTTGAGCAGTCTGAATAGCTTCTTCCCCCATGGCCAACCTGATGACAATATAACGGAATACGACAGATTGGTCGGTTTTGCGATCTACCTTGAAAATATAGATTTTATTCTCGTCTTCAACCGGGGCGCTAATGCCGCTCTCATTTAGCGTAGGAATCGATTCACGGAACGGCTTCGGGAGTTTGTCGATTTCGTCAAGCGTTAATTCAATCGCTAGCCCGGGCACTAGGTCCCCGCGATGTTCTTTGGAATAGCGTTTTGCCAGCGCCTCAAAATCGGCTCCGTCTTTAGCAGCTTGAAAGGCGACCTCTGCCTTCTTTAACGCATCCTCACGATCAGCTTCGGAGGGCTTAAATGCAATGAGGATGTGCCTCAACTGCAGTTTATCCGATTTGGTTGTAAATCGATGACGGTTTTCTTCAAAAAACTCCAAGACGTCGCTGTCCCTGACCTGCAGTCGTGGAAAGATTCGTCTTTCAAGAAGTCGCTCCGCCATCAGGTTTCGCTTGGACTGTTCGCGGAAAGCAGATTCGGTAAAACCCTCAGATTTCAACTGCTTGACGAATTCTTCGTGCGTTTCGATCTTCGCTCGTTGCTTAAAGGTTTTGATGTGCATTTCCAGCTCTTCGGGAGTGATTTCAACCTTCAAGGTGAGGGCCGTTTCCACTAGAAGCATCTGGCGTATCAAGCGATCTAGCAGTTCACTCCGCTCTTGTCGCGCTTGTTCGGCTGCTTCACGATTACTGAAATTGTGGATTTGTTTAAGTTCAAGCTCACGCTGTCTCACCAAGTTTTCGAGTTCCCAATTTGTTATGACCTCGTCATTGACATAGGCGATAATCTGATCGAACGTGCGTGCCCGCGCCGAATCCACGGCGCACACAATCAGTATAGAGATGAAAACAGCGCAACATACTTGTCTAAAAAACATCAAGATTTCCGTAGTGTTGAGGTGGGCACAAGTGTTGCCGTTCAAGAGACTGTCAAATCCCTTGAACGGCAGACCCGGCTTATCAATAGACTTAGAGGCGTTAATGCCTGTTCATTTGAGTGACGCTGGACATTTACTCCGGTGAGGTGTTTTCTTCGTTCGGCACCATGATGTCGTCCGACTCCTGCTGATTTTCCTCCGGCTCTGTCTCTTCTTCCTCTTTCACTTTTTCTTCCTCTGCCTCTTCTTCTTCGGTCGGCAAGTCTGGAATGAGATCGCTGTGGATGTTAACCTTCGCCCGATCTCGAAGTTCAGCAAGCCACTGCGCCATGAGTTCTTTTTTCTTCTTCCGTTCGGCGGCTCGTTCGACACCCCTGCGTACATCGTCTTCATCGAATGTCTTTTGACGTTCCTCAGTATGTTTGTCTTTTCGGAAGACGATGAAGTAATTTTGCCCGCGAACCGTGATTTTGATTACACTATCATGAATCTCACCAATCGGTGCCTCAAAAGCGGCATCCACGAATGGCTCGGTTCCTTCCGGAAAGGCGCCGCGACGAATCTTGCCCGTTTGGCCCGGATTCTGAGCGTTCGAACCGGGGCCTACCAGTTCATCGTGATCAGACAACTCCGTGGCGAGTTCAACCATGTCTCTACCACCCTTGAGTTCCTCCAATACTTCCGCGGCACGCTCTTCGTCACCGACGGCAATACACGTCAACTCAACGTTTTCCGTATCAACGTAGTCCTCTTTATTGGATTCGTAGTAAAGCCGATAATCTTCCTCCGTTAACACGAGCTTTTCATCGACCTCAGTTTCGGTGATTTTATCGACCATCAATTTGTGAAGATGATCTCTGACTTTCTTGAGGATTTCTTCATCTTCGTCGAGTTTTCGGTCCTTGGCAAGGCAGAGGATTAAGCGGCTTTCCGCCATCAAGGTCATATATTCTTCAAGTCCGCTTTTGTCCTTGTACTTTCTCTGCTTGTACTCTGGTAATTCAGCAATTTCTTGCATCATTTCTTCGAGTGTGATTTGCTGTTTTCCCTCCCACTCGAATTCCGCGATAACCGTCCCTTCCGCCGCGGTCGCGCTGCCGCCGCATCCGTTGAACATAACACAGATAGAAACAATCCCAATCAACATTAATCTTGCTAACCTAGACATCTGGCATTTCATAATTTCGCCTCCTAACAATATGGAAAAAATCACTGTGGATCTGATTCGGTAGATTCTGCGTTATCCGAGGTTTCTTCGTTGCCCCCTCCATCCTCTTGTTGATCCGTTTCATCGGCTGGAGGTTCGGGAATGAGATCCGGGAATGTCTTGAGTTTGCTCGCCGCCGTTATTTCCTCAATCCAGATCTTGATTCGTTCCTGTTTTTTCTCACGTTCAACCTTTCGCTCAATTCTATCTCGAACCTCGCCAAACTCCTTCTGCCGTTCAGGTTTGAATTCCTCTTTTCGGAACATAAGGTAGTAGGTTTTCCCCTCGACTTCGATTTCAAGGAGCGTTTCCGACATCTCGCCGACTTCCTGTGCGAATACAGCATCAATGAAGATTTGCCAACTCGGAGCTATGTCTCTTGTAAAGTAGCCGGTGCTTCCGGGAGCTTGTGTCCCAGCTCCGGGGCCTTTGAGTTTATTCTTCTCGGCCAGTTCCTTTGCCGCTTCGAGAATATCCTTACCCGCTTTGATCTCAGCCAACGTCGTTTGAGCAAGTTCCTTATCCGTCACTGAGATACAGGTTGCCTTGCACCGCGCTTCTTCAATATACGTGGATTCACCCTTGTGTTCCTCGTAATATTGCTTAAGCTCTTCCTCTGGAACGCTGATTTTCTCATCGACTTCCAGTTGAGAAATCTTTTCGACCATGAGCTGGTGTTTGTAGTCCTCGGCTTGTTCAAGATATTCCGGATCCTCGTCATATCGTTTTTCCGCGGCGGCAAGGATTTTCAACTCGTCTTCAATGAGTTCCGTGAGCAATTCTTCCTTGCTTTCCCTCGCCCGAAGTTTACGTTGGCGATATGAGGACAGCGTCTCAATCTTTGCATTGAGTTCCGCCAACGAGATGGAGAATTGTTCACCATTCCAGCTATATTCGGCAATGATGACCTTGCTTTCATCTACTTCGTCTGTCCCCTCATGAGCCATGTCTCCTTCATGCGAAAACACAATTTGCCAGCTACAGAAGCAGATTGCAAGTATCAACACTGGCATCAAGAGCGTCTTTTTCATACTGTGTATCTCCTTTTTCTCTAAGGATAGATTTAGTGTGTGATAGTTTATGCACGCCAAACTGTCAAACTTTCGCAATTAGGTACGAAAGTTTGGTATGTATTAATCGAAATACTTTGATGTTGCCGTCAGACACCTTCGTTCAAGATTGAAGCAATTCTTAAGAACAAAAAGCACATTTAGAAAATCTTTCATCATGGATTAGTACGATTTCCATGGGCAGAAGGTTTCCAGTCGGATTTCGCTCGTTCTAGATAAAACCGATTGGTTATTTCTCCATGCGCGAAATGTCGACGCCGGTAATGAAGGCGTTGGCTGAACCTCCCTTGGCATCGTTGGTTTACCCGATTAGGCGCGATGTTACAGTTTAGTTCTCAATCAGGCGGATTAATATCGCTTTGACTGCCAACACCAGCGTCTTTCCAGCCAGCCCTTGCGTATTTACCATCAACCGCGCAGGAGGCATCAGCCTAAGGCGCTGATCTTGTCGAATAAGTTGAATTAACCTTTTCGGATCGACTTGTGACTTTCCGACATCAAATGTAATCTTAATCTGTTCATCGCCGGCGGCAATGGTTTCAACCCCCAAATCTTTACTGAGATGCTTCAACTGAGCAATTTCGAGCAACATCTCTACAGGCATGGGAATTTTTCCATAACGGTCACTTAACTCGACTTCCAGGTCTGCTCGATCATCCGCCGTCTCCAAGCCGGCAATTTTCTTATAGAGAGAAACCTTTTGACGACTATCCGGAACATATTCGTCCGGAAGAAAGGCCTCAACCGGCAGGTTAATTCGTGTTTCGACCGGCTCTTCTACTTCCTTGCCGGACAATGTTTGCACTGTTTCATCAAGCAGTTTACAGTACATTTCGTAGCCGACCGTGGCGATGTGGCCGTGCTGTTCTGCGCCAAGGATGTTTCCCGTGCCACGAATGTCGAGGTCGCGGAGTGCGATTTTGAATCCCGAGCCGAGTTCCGTGAATTCCTCAATTACCCGCAGTCGTTTTTGTGCTCCTTCGGTGATAGCCCGTCCCCGCGGATAGAAAAGGTAACCGTAGGCCTGCTGCTGTGCGCGTCCAACTCGCCCACGCAGCTGGTAGAGCTGAGCAAGCCCCAACGCATCGGCACGGTTGATCAGAATCGTGTTCACATTTGGAATGTCCAGCCCGGACTCGATTATCATGGTGCAGACCAACACGTCGTATTTGTATTGGACAAACTCCATCATGACCGTTTCGAGTTGCCGCTCAGACATCTGCCCATGTCCGACCGCGACTCGGGCTTGCGGAACGAGCTCTCGGATAGACTTCGCAATGCTTGCAATGCTTTCTACACGGTTGTGAACAAAAAAGATTTGCCCGCCACGTTCCATCTCGCGTAGAATTGCGTCCTGGATCACAGCGGGGTCATACTCCATCACGAAGGTCTTAATGGACAGGCGGTTTTCGGGCGGCGTATTGATGACACTGAATTCACGAATCCCGACGAGTGACATGTGCAGCGTGCGCGGTATTGGCGTCGCCGTCAGGGTCAGGACATCTACAGTTTTTTTGAGTTGCTTTATCTTCTCCTTATGCTTGACCCCAAAGCGATGTTCTTCGTCAACGACGAGCAACCCAAGGTCGTGAATCTCGACGCTTTGGGAGAGCAAACTGTGTGTCCCAATCACAATATCAACCGTGCTTTCAGCCAATCCCTGCTTGACGGCTTCCAACTCCTTTGGCGTGCGAAAACGCGTGAGCATTTCCACCTGAATTGGGAACGGGCTAAATCTCTCCACAAACGTATTATAGTGCTGTAACGCAAGAATAGTCGTTGGAACGAGGACAGCAACCTGCTTCCCGTCCATCACGGCTTTGAACGCCGAGCGAAGGGCAACCTCCGTCTTGCCGTACCCTACATCACCGCAAACCAATCGATCCATAGGACGGACACGTTCCATATCAGCCTTAACTTCCTCAATGGCTTTCAACTGATCGGGGGTTTCCTCAAAGGGAAACATGGCTTCAAACTCGACTTGCCACGGCACATCAGCAGAGAAGGAATGACCTTCACCGGACTCGCGTATTGCGTATAGGCGAAGGAGTTCGTCCGCCATCTGTTCAATAGATGCTTTGACGCGTGCTTTCCTGCGTTGCCACGAAGTCCCGCCTATCTTGTCGAGCCGAGGTCCGCGACTATCTTCACCCCCACCGCCAATATACTTTTGTACCAAATCGATTTGATAGGTTGGAACGTACAGGATGTCGCCTCCCGCATATTTCAACACCAGAAAATCCTGAGATTTTCCATCAATATCGAGTCGCCGCATCTGCTCGTAAATCCCGATTCCGTGCGAAACGTGCACGACATAGTCGCCTTCTTTGAGATCGATTAAGCTAAGGATTGGCGTTCCTTCTTTGAACGTCGAATGACGCTGGGAAACTCGACGCTCCCGCCCAAATATCTCATCTTCGGACAGAATAGCGAGCTTGAGTGACTTATTCAGAAAACCTTCACTGATGCCACCAACACTCACGATTGTCTGGTTATCGGGGACATCGTGATCGCTCAGGATGCCACCCATTCGGGTTGCTTGTTTTGGAGTTTCAGAGAAGATGTTGACAAAGTATCCCGCGTCAGTCCACTCCTTTATCTGGTCTATGACAACTTGATAGTTGCCTCCGTAAAGACCAAGAGGTTGCATGCCGAAATCCAGGGGTTCTTCGGATTGTGCCTCGGGCAATGGGGAGGAGGACACTTGCAAAGTGGGTTGAGCTTTGAGTGCAGATATTACTGTCTCAAACGGAACGAACATTTGACAGGGTGACACCATGAATTGATTCAAAGTTTTCCTCTTTTCATACAATCCGTTCGCCCCTTCAACAATTCGCTCGGCTTCGTGCGCCAGCCATGTTGGCTCAATCAAAAATGTGACAATCTTGCCTGACAGGTACTCTGTAAGAACGCTCGCATTTGGATATAGGATTGGAAGTAATGCTTCAAGTCCATCGAGGTTTACTCCACTTTCCAAGCGTTCCGTAATTTCCTGAATTTCGTTCCGAAACTTTGCGGATGTATCATTTTCTAAAAGCTGATGCGCCTCCGTCCGCCATGATTCAATCGCCTCGTCGACAACCAGCATTTCGCGCATCGGACTGAACATAACCGAATTCAGCTTCTTAACCGATCGTTGCGAAGTCGGATCGAACACGCGAATTATATCTACTTCGTCACCAAAAAATTCGATACGGATTGGTTCATTAGCAACAAGCGGATATACATCCAAAATATCCCCTCTATGGGCAAATTCTCCTTTGACCTCAACCAAGTCAGTCCGTTGATAGCCGTTATTCACCAATACCTCAACTATTCTGTCAGGACTAATCTCATCTCCCACATTTACCCGAAGAAATGCCGTCTCTAGTATTGGCTTGGGAAGGACTCTATGCATCAGCGCTTTTACGCACGTAATGGCAACCGTACGTTTGCCGTCCATAAGGCTATGAAGGCAATTCATTCGCTCTGCTATAACTCTTCTTGATGGAGCAACACCATCGTATAGAAGATTCTCAAGGTCGGGAAAGAACTGGGCGTCTTGGAAGCCGTACGCTGGCAAATCTTGAACGATCTTTTCAGCTTCTTGATGTGTCGGTAGGACAACAAGATAGGATGCCTCAGGAGCATCTTCTGCTAACCCTGTGAGCAGGTAGGCGAGCGACGGCACATGCACACCTGTTAACCAAGGCAGAGCCATGTTTTCTTTTTCGCTCGATGCTGCGGCGCTCTCGGAGCCAGATAGATGAGTTGTAAGAATCTCAATGAGTTTTTTATAGGTGTCTGTCTTCTGAAGAAAATTTAACACGTCCTCAACCTACTCAGCAAAATCAACGGTTTTGAGTGTTCCAACCAATTTTCCCACCCGGGTTTCCGCCTCGATTCGGACCGGAAAACGGCGCTCGTCGTTGGTCAACCATATCAAGTACCCGTGCGAAGTGCGTAATGCGATGGTTTCCACCCTTCCAAGGGCTTCCGTCTTCACCACCTCGCGGCGGTAGGGGGTAAGAACAACATCTTGCACCGCGTCTTTTATCAATACCGGAAAAGTATATGTCCGACTCACTTTCAAATCTTTGGATCGGACAAAATAGACCATTGACAACTCATCCTGTGTGCCCATCGGAACCTTTATTTTCTTACATGCCTCATTCTTAGAATATTCAGCGATACCATCTTCACAGAAAAAGTTGACCTTAACATTTGCTTGATAGCTAGGTTCTTCAAGGTTTTTCGTAAACCGTACCGGATAAAGTTGATCGGTCGTAATATAACTTTCTTTTAAATCTTGGAAATTGTAGAACTTTGAAAATACCGAATTGGTACGCGATTCGGATGTCAAACGATAAACGTCATTTCCATCAATCGTGGTCTGTTGAACCACCTCGGTGACCTGTTTCCCGGCTGATATGCCCGCAATCTTTACCGTGTAAGTCAAAATTTCGCCGACTTTAATAGGAAACGGCTCCAAGTCTTTTGCATCGAGCAGAGACAGGTGTGTTGACGCATTTACTGTTGAACACCAGAATGCGAGACACACCAGAGCCAACGCTCCGATGCGTTGGCATCTCATTCGCAGGATATCAGCAGGATGCAACATCACAATCTCCTAGGAAACGGATGATTTCCGTATGTTATGCTTTTGTTGCATCCGCACTGAAATTCTTCGTCCAATATTGACCGTCCAACGATTTTAATGTCGCAAAGCGAATCGACGAGGAATCGAAAATTGGCACAAACAAAACAACTGAGAGATGATGGCAGATGAGATTCGAGATTGTATATGGTTTTAATTTCTCGGGGCAGGCGGAGCAAGTTCAGGATTATTCGAGTCGATCTGGTATGCCCAGTCAAATTTTACTTAGCTGTCGGACACCGCAGTCATGCGAATTTTTGCGTAATTTCCTTCCGGCGTACAAAACACATAGATATGCCTTTCAATCAATTCAACAAATTCGCTTGTAAAGCCCGCCTGTGGTGAAACATCGACCTCGCTAAACTTGTCGTGATAGCCAATGTCCTGCATTTGGGTTAAGTTGTCCAAAAATAGGTACGCAACATTGACTATTGTATCCCATCCACAATATACATCTGCTGCTCGTGAATCCCATGGAATCGGGCCTCGGTCAGGACGCGAGAAATCAAACCCGCTCCGATCCGGGACAAGGGAATGATCGTCTAGCGTAACACTACTACCAGACGGCCGAGGCGTGTCGTATACCTGCTCCGGACTCAATTCGCTCTCATGGCTATCATAATTGTACGCCGAGACCGCATAAGAATAGGTGCGGCCATTTTTGTCATCTTTGTCTACATATCGAAACGCGTCGGCCGAAAGGTCCGCCATAAGGTTGTATTCGCTGTCGTCAGGGCTTCGCCGGACTCTATAACCGGCAAGATCCCGTTCCCCATTAGGAAGCCACTCAACTGTTATACGCCCATTCCCGGTAGCGCTCAATACACCACGTGGAATTGAGGGCGGTTCCGTATCCGGTTCAACCGAGTTGTTTGTCTCGCAACCGAATGCCCAGATTAGTGAGAGGATTAGAAAGACTACCGAGAAAGTTCGACCCACTTGCATCAGCATCAAATCATCTCCTTCCAGAATATGTCCGGTTTAGGTTTGTGAGAATTCAACTACTAATGAAAACCTATCACCGGAAAGCAAACACTGTGCCAGACCGCGCCCAATGAACTCATGCATGCTCAAAGCTGGGTCTACAGTGCGAAATGGAAGGAGTTGTGGGTTATTTTTGATACCGCTCGGTTGCAATTTTGCTACAGCCCAAAACGATTCCGAGTTTGATTTTGTCAATGGCTAAAGCGAATGTAGGAACGAACAATGGTATCATATACGATGGGCTTGTGCAAGATGAATTTCCTTGCGCTCTCATGGTGTCTATGACATAATTAGCTGCAGATTTTCGCACGAAGGAGAGCATGTGCTACAGGAACTATTGAAGCAGTTAATGCAATTTCTGTCGACCTCTGCAGGGATGTGGACACTTACCGGGCTAGTGAGTTTTGTAGTGTTAGCCGTAGCCTATCATAGAATTCGACAGATACCGGGACTAACCGTCGAGAACATTGAAGATGACACTTGGTTTATCAATCGCGACGATAACAATCGGTTGGCGATTGTCGTATCCCTGCATCTAACTAACAGATCCGGAATGCCGATACGCTTAAGAAACTGCAAATTGAGTGGGTACTCTCCGAAAGAACCACCGTCCGACCTGTTTTTGGAGGGACACGATAAGACAATTCCGCTTGAATATCCGAAGCATGAACGGTTTTCAGGTTCGGAACATATTATTAATCCATACACCGAACAACGCTTCTGGGTTTTCTATCAATCAAAGCTGGTAACCATGACCAATATGATTCGTACACCGATCATCCTCAAGGATGTCAATCGAAAGCGAAAATCGATTCAGTTGGCTATTCCACGGAATATGCAGCAAATTATGCTTTACCGCGAGGCGGCCATGCGCTGGTAAGAGATGCATTCCAACACTCTAGATCGTGCCAGAACATTCATCAGGTGGTTTTTCCCTTGTTTTAGGGTGTAGGGTATGATACGCTTATTTTTTATCTGGAGAAGGTGAAAGGTTATACGCCGTGATGATTTCCAAAAAGTTGATACCGCTCTTCGTTCTGCTCGTGGTAGTTTTGGCGTGCAGTCATAGTTTGGCGTTCGCTCAAGAAGCATCCGCAGAAGTGGACACTCGATGGTTTCATACGGGGAAAATTTGGATTTTTGTATCGGTCGTCCTATTCTCGGTCGCTATTATCCATTCAATCTATCACGCGCGAGGCGGCGGAAACATTTTTATTCGTCGAATCGCAGGTTTGGAGGCGGTGGATGAGGCAATCGGCAGGTCTACAGAAATGGGGCGTCCAATTCTATATATTTTAGGGTTGGGCACAGTCGGTGACGTTGCAACGATCGCGAGCATGAACATCCTCAGTCAAGTTGCACGCAGAACGGCTGATTACGAGACGCCGCTTCGCGTGCCGTGCAACGATCCGATTGTACTGAATGTCGTTCGTGAGATGGTGAAGGCTGCTTATCTTGATGAAGGGCGCCCGGATGCATACAGCGAGGACGATATTTTCTTTGTCACGGAGAGCCAATTCGCATACGCGGCCGCAGTGGACGGTATGATGGTGCGCGAGAAGCCCGCAGCCGTGTTTTTGCAGGGCACATTCTATGCCGAATCACTGATTCTTGCCGAGACAGGGAATTCTGTGGGGGCAATTCAGATTGCAGGCAGCGACTCGGATTCACAATTGCCGTTTTTCATTACGGCTTGCGACTATACGTTAATTGGAGAAGAGCTTTACGCGGCGAGCGCCTATTTGTCTCGCGAACCCATGTTGCTGGGTAGTTTGAAAGGACAAGATTATGGGAAACTTATTCTGTTCACCGGCATTGTCCTTGGCGTAATCTTGGAGTTGGTGGGAATCACCTGGGTATCTACGTTCTTTCAAAAAGTTTAGTAGTTAAACATCTAATCAGGGATTATGAGACGACAAGTTCCGCTAATATTGTGTTTCCTATTCGGCATCGTAGTGATGCTGGTCGAGTTTAGCCCACATCCTATTTCTGAAGGACTGCGAGCCGAACTCATCAAATGGTCACTAATCATCGGACCATTCGCACTTGTCATTGGCGTGGTTACACTTGTACACACTCATTGGATACGCATAAGACGTCGGGTTGAATTCTGGCAGTATAGCTATTTGGTCTTCTTCGGAATGATCGTGATGGTCGTGTTCGGACTTCCCAATGGTCCGAAAAACAAAGTCTTCGAGTGGCTATTCGACAATGTTCAAGTGCCGATGGAAGCCACGATGTTTTCCCTGCTTGCATTTTTCATTGCCTCCGCCTCGTACCGCGCGTTCCGCGCCCGCACGCTGGAAGCGACCCTTCTACTCGCCGCCGCGCTAATCGTGATGATTGGAAATGCCCCCATCGGCGATTACCTCTGGAACGAGTTAAGCCCCGTAGGCAGAGATATTCCGTCAACAGCGAGACAATGGATCTTGGATAATCCGAATCTCTCATCTAGACGAGGCATTATTCTTGGGGTCAGCCTAGGAATAATTTCTCAGTCCATTCGGATTATCTTCGGAATTGAGCGCTCCTATCTGGGAGGAGGGGATTGAGTCGATGTTAGAAAAATTGATGAATATTGACCGGCGTATTGTATTCATTCTCGTCGCAATAGCGGTGATTATCCCCACGTTATTGAGGGTCAGTTTTCCTATCACGGTCTCCCAGCCTACACGAAGCGTATATGACTTTATTGATGAACTGCCGCCAGACTCCACAATTCTCATGGCATTCAATTATGGCCCTTCATCGCTAGCCGAGTTAGAGCCGATGGCGGCTGCGGTTTTGCGGCACTGTTTCAGGAAAAAGGTTAGAGTCATCGGTATGACATTATTCAACGTTGGCGCCAGGTTGGGCGACAGGGTCATGAGCGACACCGCGGCGGAGATGGGAGCCGTAGATGGAGAGGATTATGTATTTCTCGGTTTTCGGCCCGGCAGTACACTCGTCATCCTTGGGATGGGAACAGCAATTGACACCGTTTTTGACGCCGACTATCAAGGTAAACCGTTATCCGAGATTCCAATGATGCAGAATGTAAAGAATTACCACCAAATCTCATTGGTTCTCGATTTGGCTTCGTCGGCAACGCCGGACGCATGGATTACCTTTACGAACACCAAGTACAATCAACAGGTTGCGGCAGGAGTAACAGGGGTCATGGTTTCCGAATTATACCCCTACATACAATCGGGACAGTTGGTCGGGTTGATGCCCGGACTTTTGGGTGCAGCCGAGTACGAGACGTTAATTGACACGCCTGAAAAAGCAACGGCGGGCATGAGCGTTCAATCGTTCGTACATCTGCTCGTTTTTGTCTTGGTCGTTATTGGAAATGTTGCCTTCTTAATCCAACGCCGCAGGACACAATAGGGGGGGTTCGAGGTGGAAGTGCTTGGAATCTGGGTTGCCGCATTTTTTACGTTGTGCATTTATAGTTTTCTCTATCGCGACAATCCGTTTTACCGTTTCGCCGAACACCTCTTTGTAGGGCTCTCGGTAGGCTATGGAATTGTGTTCTCAACCCATCAGGGGTTAATCCCGTTGGCGTGGGTTCCCTTTTGGGAGGCTATCACTAAACGTGAATTCATGGGACTCCTCAAACTCATTCCGATTGCCATCGGTCTACTGTTTTTTGCTCGCGTTGTGCCGAAATACAGTTGGTTAATCCGGTATCCGATTGCCATTCTCATCGGAATCGGTGCAGGATTTGCCATCCCCTATGTTATGGATGCGAGAATCTTTCATCAGGTGCACGGTACATTGACGCCGTTTGGACAGATTCATGCCGGAGAGCTGGGACCATTTAAGATTTTCGGCGCAATCCTGATGCTTGTCGGCGTCATTTGTACGCTGACCTACTTCTTCTTCTCCATCGAACACCGGGGAGCCGTCGGCGGTATCTCGAAGGTGGGGATTATTTTTCTTATGGTGGGATTCGGCTCGGCGTTTGGCAACACCGTAATGGGACGAGTTTCGCTTTTCATACAGCGTGTCGATTTTCTCCTAAATGATTGGTTAGGCCCGATCTATCCATCCTTAATGAATCTCTTTTCCTAATTGAGCGTACGGTCCCGTGGTTGTCGAAACGGTAAATTGCCGGGTTTTACCGATTACCCTGGGATTTCTATCCACCTGCTTGAAGGAATCCGCAATCATCAAATCGCCGATTCCGTCCCTCCCTCTTACCTCCCAAAAAATCCAAAAAAAATATTATCCTGTATTCCCCGTGCGAAGTTGTCCGCTATCGCAAGGACCTGTTTGAAGAAAGGTAGCAAAGTCGCACATGATCGCATGAGGAGGAGTTCTCTCGTTTTTTTGCGGTCATCTGCTGTATACGGACTACCCCTATCGCACTCGTAATGCACTCGCTTGTCTCCCGCTGGGGCTTAGGATACATAGCCTCGGCGTATCTACACACCTTCCGCCCCTCTAGGGTTTTTGGCTCTTCAGAGTTAAGTGTGGAAACGAAATTAATTTAGGACTCGCGTGGTAAAACATCCAAAAGATTGTAGGAGCGATCAAACGAGTGGATAGCGAGTGCGATAGTAAATCCCACGCGATAGAGATCACTCTCCGAATCGCGATCTCCTATCGCGCGCAAAACTCGCGCCTAGAGACGATGCGAAATAAACTGCGCTAGTACCAACCGATTTGTATCCAAATCTCGGCAGAAACCACTCAGTAATTGGAAATATCAAGTAGGTTTGTCAAGGGCACATACATCGAAGCATTCAGTGCCCTATTGGCTATCATTGCAATCAGCTTCGACCTATAGGGCAAACGCGTGTGCGTGTGGCAAGTTTCATTCCCACACTCAACCCTGAAGACCCGGGTTTTTAAAGACGGTTAGGAATTCTACGGAAGCTCTATCGGATTGGCTATTCGCTCGTTCGATCTCGGCTGATCGTTCCTAGCCTAGACCGTCGATCCTTGACCAATGCGCACTGACAGACTCATTCCGTACGGAATGAGTGTAGATGGTAGGTCGAGATTCACATCACGACACCAAAGCGTCGATTGTCGAAAACCGATGTGCAGAAGTCCGATATCGTCTCTGATGCGGTGACCGATGGGATGGGCGACCCAACCCCTACGAAGGCTAAGCGTGCGTACACACGTCCCGATTATTTGGTAGCTTTTAAATGTTAACGAAAATTTGAAACAAAAAAAGGCAACACGCTTTAAAACGTGTTGCCTTGAGAAAAACATTTCAACAAACCGAGTGACGAGGATTACCCCTATTCTTTTGCTTTGGTCGTAAACTCGACGTTGAACGAAGCTTTATTGCCTGCCGCATCGGTAACATTGAGCACGACTACATAGGTCACAGAGTTGGCGAGTTCTTTTCCTGCAACCGGGGTAAGTTCGGCATTATTGCCCGTAACCGCCCCTTGCCAACCAGCTGATGTATTGTCCTCAAAGTTCAACTCGGCGGAACCGGTGACATTCTCATCAAACGTAATCTCAATCTTGTCCGCATTTAGCGGTCCGGGATCAACGTCCTTGGCTCCATTGGTCACGTTACCGCCGGTAATTTGCGGCGGGTCGGTGTCGGGAGCGACCAAGGTATAGGTGAGTGTTTGCGATCCAGCGGTACCGTCCCTGTTGGTCCAGGTAACATTCAAACTCGCCGCGACTGGAATCGTCCAATTTTTTCCTGATCCCTCGGCACCGGCGGTGTCAACCGATTCAACCGCGTTGTCAAACGTAATCGAGATTGTGGCATTCTGAGGCACCGAAGACCCATCAGCGGGATCTACGCCGGTGATCACGCCGGGAGGCGGCGTTTCGGTCGTCGTCTCGCCACCGCCGCATCCAACTACGTAGGAAACCAACATCGCAGTCATTACCAAAGCTAAGGTTCGAAAGAGTTTTTGCATTATTTCTACTCCTTTTTGATTTGTGTATAAAAACATCTAGGTTTAGCTAGACAGCCTAAATCAGTCCTCGCAATTAGAATCGGCTGATGCGCCCGAAGGGTGAAGTACTCAATTGGTTTTCAATCCCGTTAGCAACAGCGCCAATGTCAAACCTCAAGAACAAGCCAGGTTTTGTAATGCTTTCAATCAACCAAGCATTCGCATGTTTTTGACTTAATATGTGCAAGGTAGACCATAGTCTACCAGAAATTTCGATTATTGTAAAGAAAAACGTGCACATTTTTCCAAATTTTTAACTACCTGAAATTCTTTAAGTCTTCAAAAACACCTCCTAAAACAGTTCCAGTTGTTCAACGAGAGAACTATTCCTCGGTTGCACCGTGAACAGTTCAGGATTTGATAGGCGACTCTGAAGGTCCTTCAGCCGGCTCAGGGTGATTGGTATTGCCCCGCATCGAATAAGATGGCGAGGGCCCTCGCTCAAACGATGGCTATCCTGCCAGTCATAAGCGAAAACTGCACGTCCTTGTTCGAGAGCGTATCCTGCCGTGCGCACTGCGCCGCCGTTTTCTCTGGCTTCAACCACGATTGCCGCCATTGACAGTCCACTAATGATTCGGTTACGTAAAATTAGGTTTGCAGGCGAGGGCCGCGTAGAAAACGGATGCTCGGACAGGAGCATTCCACTTTTATAAACTTGCGTCGCAAGCGGTCGATTCTCCGTGGGGTATATCGAAAAAAGATCCCCACCAAACACTCCCACGGTTTTTCCACCCACCGAAAGCGCTCCGATATGGGCAGATGTGTCAATCCCCCTGGCAAAACCACTGATTACGGTGAAACCTGCCTGAGCGAGTGACTTGGACAATTCCAAGGTTGTCAGAACGCCGATCTCTGTTGGCTGAGTCGAACCAACAATTGCTATAGCCTTCCGACCGATTGTTGCCAATTTACCTTTTTTACAAAGAATTGGCGGAGCGTTGGAAACGGTTCTCAGCTTTTCGGGGTAATTTGCGTCCCCTGTGCACAAAACCTCGACGCCTTGACTCTCAAGCCACTCCAATTGACGTCGAAATTTCCCGAGGTGCGCCCGAATTTCCAACACGTGCGACGCCAAAACTGGGTTGAACAGCGGAAGACACGCGATTTCCGAAATTTCGGCATCAAACACCTTTTCCACACTTCCGAAGCGAGCCAAGAGTCGATTCATCCGAATCGGACCGATGCCTTCAACCGACGCAAGCGCCAACCAGAGTTCCCGCCGAGTCATAAGTTCTGCTGCCCTTTCCGACACCCGAGCACGTCGCAGAGAATACGGAATAACAGAGAAAAACCCTTGCGGTACAACGCTTCCGGCGTCTCTTAGGAAATTGGATGCGCCAAGTATAGCACATTTCACAAAAGTTTGCAAAGCCTTTTTCTTTCAAAAAATCAATTAAATTGCGAGCGAGATTCTGCTTGACATTTTGGGGGGGGGGCGACTATTCTAATGGTGCCGTAGCGATTTTGGCGGATATTGGGATTTTGGTGCGCGGTCACGGTTGAATTCTAGAATATCTTGCCCACCTAAAAAAATCTTGCTGCGGTTCAATGAAACAACCATTTCTCTTTTTCGTGAAGAAACATGTATCCAACCATATTTGATTTAGGGACCCTTCACCTTGGCCCAATCCACCTTCCCATAGCGGTACACAGTTATGGGCTGATGATGGCGCTTGCCTTCCTTACTTGTATGTGCATGGGGCAACGCGAGTTCAAACGAAAAGGACTTGAGCCTAGGCTTGCCTCATCTATTATTCTATGGGGCGCTTTGGGCGGTATCATTGGCGCAAAACTCTATTCATCCCTGCAAGATGGGAGCCTTTCATTCAGAGAACTGTTCTCAAACAGCGGACTAGTGTGGTATGGCGGTCTAATTGGAGGGCTTGGCGCCGCTATCTGGGTTATACACCGATCTTCCGCCCCTCTCTTGCCAACGCTTGACGCCCTTGCTCCCCTACTTCTACTTGGATATGGCATTGGACGAATCGGATGTTTCCTCTCCGGGGATGGCGACTACGGGCCGCCATCGGATTTGCCTTGGGCAATGTCATTTCCAAAAGGCACGGTTCCCGTAAACGTTCCCGTACACCCTACGCCCCTGTATGAATTTGGATTGTCTCTCGTCGGTTTTGCGCTACTCTGGTCAATCCGCCAAAAGAAAGAGGGAATAGCCGGTTGGATGGTTGCTGCAGGACTTATTATGGCGGGCATTGAACGATTCCTTGCCGAATTCTGGCGGACCAGTGAGCGTGTCATCGCCGGATTGACAACGGCCCAACTAATCAGTGTTGTCTTAGTTATTGTGGGCAGTTGGATCATCTATGAAACTACACGGAGGTCATCTAGCGCCGTGGATGGGACAGGCATCCCGACATCACATGTTGCGGGAAGACGTAAGCGTGCTAATCACTAGTAATCGCACTTTGAAATTCAACGATGTATGCGTTCAGCGTCCACGGTCCCTTCCTTCGAAATAAGCCCTTCGTATCAAATATATCTTCACACAAACCTATGTGGTTTTCTTGCGTAACGAGCATCACGAACAATTTTCAGTTTCCTAACGACCAGTTTAGAATGCAAGGATAACTATTATGGAAAAAATTACGATTAATGAAATGCTTTCGAACTCGATTCGTCAGCATGGATCGAAGGCGGCACTCTCTACCAAGATTGACGGTAGCTATCAAGATATCTCCTATGCCGAACTCGGGGAGCGTGTGGAAAGCTTTGCCTTGGGACTCATCGAACTTGGAGTGGAACGAGGCGACCGCGTCGTATTATTGTCCGAGAACCGTCCAGAATGGGCAATTACGGACTTAGCGATTATTGCTGCGGGCGGCGTAAATGTACCCATGTTTCCAACGCTGACACCCGCCCAAGTAGAGTATATTGTGAAAGATTCCGGGGCGAAGGTCGTATGTGTATCAAATGAAGATCAGTTGAAAAAGATTGAGGCCTTTCGAGAGAATGTTTCGCATCTTGAGCGGGTCATTGTATTTGACACCACAGAATCAGACGCAGATGATCAAGATTTAAGCTTTGAGGAAGTGTGCGATCTCGGCAAGAAGGTTGGGAATGGGGCTCAGATTTACCAAGAAGCATGCGATGCGGCAAATCCCGATGATCTCGTTACTATCATCTATACTTCGGGGACGACCGGTGATCCGAAAGGAGCAATGCTCACACATCACAACTTCATGTTCAACGCCCGCGCCTGTCTTGAGCTTGTAGCCATTAGCCATGAAGATGTGCTCCTGTCATTCTTGCCTCTATCGCACGTGTTTGAACGAATGGCGGGGCATTATTTGCCGCTTACTTGCGGTTCCACCATCGCCTATGCGGAAAGCCCGTTTACGGTCGCTCAAAACTTGGGGGAGGTGCGTCCTACCCTCATGGCGAGTGTCCCTCGTCTCTATGAAACGATGCATGAGCGGATTCTTCGTGCAGTGAAAGAGGGGTCGCCCGTTAAACAGAAGATATTCGGTTGGGGGGTAGAAACCGGCAAGAAGGTAAGCCAGGCTATACAGGCGCACAGGGAACCGTCTTCCCTGTTGAATCTTAAAATGGGACTTGCAAATAAATTGGTTTTCGGGAAAATTCTAGCCAGAGTAGGCGGACGATTGAAATTTTTTGTGTCGGGCGGCGCCGCTTTGCCTCAATCAATTGCGGAGTTCTTCCATGCGGCCGGCATTCTGATTCTTGAAGGATACGGCTTAACCGAAACTTCGCCGGTGATTTCTGTAAATTCCCCTAACGCATGGAAATTCGGCACTGTTGGCAAACCCATACCGGGAGTTGAAGTCAAAATTGCAGAAGACGGCGAAATCCTATCCAAGGGACCGCACATCATGCAGGGGTATTACAATCGCCCCGATGATACTGCAGAGACGATTGATTCCGATGGCTGGTTCCATACGGGGGACATCGGCCAGTTTGATGAAGACGGGTTCTTGAAGATTACGGACCGAAAGAAGAACATTCTCGTGTTGTCAAACGGGAAAAATGTCGCACCTCAACCGATTGAAAGCGAACTTGTTCGAAGCGACTATATCAGTCAGGTTATGTTAATTGGGGATGGTCAGAAAAGTGTAGCCGCGCTGATTGTCCCGAGTTTCGACGCGCTCGAAGAATTTGGGAAAGAGCGAGGCTTGGATACGGGGAGTAACGCCACTCTGGCCGAGACAAAGGAGGTTCGACAACTCATCCGAGGCGAAATCAACCGGCTCGTGGTAGACTTCGCAGACTTTGAACGGCCCAGGATGTTCGCCGTAATTAATCGGGAATTCACGCAGGAAGAGGATGAGATGACGCCAACTCTCAAACTGAAGCGTCAAGTTATTCTCGATCATTTCAGTGATGTAATTAACGAAATATTCGGTGAAGATGATACGGAGTAAAATACGTGTCGGGGCACGAGATGAGATTTAACTGCGTTCGAGGCTCGGACTTAGGAGGGAAAACATTGTGAAATATGGCGATGGTTGTTGGGTGGACATTGAGCAATCGGACAAGAATAAGGTTGTCGTGATTCCTCTCGGTTCGATGGAGCAGCATGGGCATCATTCGCCGCTCTTAACGGACACGTATTTGGTCACGGCGGTCGCCGAACGTGTTGAACGGGAACTTCGAGAAGAGACGTACTTTTTACCGACATTGTGGCTTGGCGCCTCGGATCACCATCTTGATTTGCCTGGAACGACGAGCGTTCCCAATCATGTCTATACAATAGTTATCAAGAACATTGTGCGATCAATCAGCAGCGCGGGATTTAGACGGATTTTCTTTTTGAACGGTCACGGCGGCAATGTTATTCCGGGCACCCAAGCAATCACGGAGTTAGCCAACGAGTCGGATGAGTACAACGAACTCTGGATGGCGCTGGCTTCTTATTGGTCGGTCGCGTCAGCAGTCATGGCGGCGGAAAATCACGGGATGCAGACAAAGCAGTTGACCCACGCCTGCGAGTACGAGACCTCCATGATGCTGTGGTTGCATGGAGAGATTATGCGGATGGATCGAGTTACGTCAAGCCCGCCGCTATTGGATTCGCCGTTCTTCCATAGCGAACACGGCGGGCGGATTAATGTCGCCAAGCGGATGAGCACATGGACTCCGACCGGCGCAATGGGTGGGCCTCAACACGCGACCGCGGAGAAAGGTGAATCTCTATTGAACGCCATCACTGGTGAGGTGGTCTCATTCCTAAGGAACTTCGCAACCTGGTAGCGACTTGGGGCGTGTTGAAACTCGCCGCGTTCGCTCGATTGCCAAAGCCTTAAACGCGTCTGATTGTCGATAGAAAGTGTAAAAGTCCTGTTAGAGCGAAACGACGTATGCGTGCAATCCTGAAAATTACCGATAGTTAATGAGCCAACACGATTTTTCCTGTCTGTCGTTGCGGTTCACATGCTTTTAATCCACCTGCCTCGGCTCAATGCCGACCCCTTCTATTCGTTACATTGGTCGTTGCGTAAACTTTGCATTCGTTTTTTTTGGTTTTCTGCCGACACAATTTCACGCCGTGAAACTATGGAATGTCCGGGTGAAAAGTATTCAGCCGTCCAAATAAAGTTTGATTTGCCGATACAATTATATTATACTATAGCCAAACAAAATATAATCAAATTAGTCTACTATTTTACGCGTAAACCCGACTAAACTAGTCGCCTTCAATCTTTATCGGCAGACTTGTTCAATCCGACTTTGAGATTTGCAAAAGGTCGTCCCACTTTTCATCAACACCGCCAAAATTGTTACTATTCAAGGAGAAAGACATGGCGACGGGAGCGGTAATGCCTTATAACATTGACGCAATTCCCGAAGACGTCAGCCGCGCGATTGAGATTTTTGAAACACAGCTTAATCGCTTCCAAGACGGCGACGTGCTGGAGGAAGTTTTCACAGAGTTCAGACTGCGTCACGGAGTATACGGACAACGCGACAATCAATCACAAATGATTCGTGTGAAGATTCCGTTCGGCGGCTTAAACGCGGCGCAACTTGAGATGCTCGCCGATATCGCCGAGGAGATGTCGGACAATATTATCCACATCACAACGCGCCAGGATGTGCAATATCACTACGTTGACATCAACCATACGCCAGAGTTGATGCGGCGGCTAGCGTCCGTCGGCATTACCACAAAGGAAGCGTGCGGGAATGCGGTTCGAAACGTTACGGCTTGTCCGCTTTCCGGCGTATGCCATGACGAAGCGTTCGACGTCACGCCGCATTCGAAGGCACTCTCGGCGTTCTTGTTGGGACACCCCGATGCCCAAGATTTCGGACGAAAATTCAAGATTGCATTCTCCGGCTGCCATGAACATGCCTGCGGTTTGGGATACATGCACGACATCGGGGCAGTTGCAGTTATCAAAGAGGTTGATGGCAAACCGAAACGTGGATTCAAACTTCTAGTTGGCGGCGGGCTTGGCGCGGTACCCCATCAAGCAAAGGTTTTCGATGAGTTTTTGCCAGAGGAGGAACTGCTCCCGATTTCACAGGCGATCTCAAAGGTATTTGCTCGGCTTGGCGAGCGGAAAAACCGCAATAAAGCACGGATGAAGTTCGTTGTGGGGAAACTCGGGATTGACGAGTTCCGACGCCTGGTGCACGAGGAGCGCGAGAAGTTGCGTCACGACCCCGCATGGACAAGCCATCTTGAACATCTCGATGCGTATGACGAGGAACCGTTGAAGCCCCCCACGCAACTGAACGGGGTCACGAAGCCTGAAGGATTCGAGGAGTGGTACGCCTCGAATGTCCAATCGCAGCGTCAAGCCGGTTATGCGTTTGTTACGATTACGCTTCCGTTGGGAGACATTACGGCTGACCAAACGCGGGTGCTGGCGGACATTGCTCGCCGATATGTCAAGGAGACGATTCGCACAACCGTGGAACAAAATCTTGTGCTGCGTTGGGTCACGATGACCGACCTTCCGGCACTCTATCGTGAATTGAAAGCCGTGGGTTTGGGCGATGCGGGTGCAGAGTCTACCGTTGACATTACGGCATGCCCGGGTACCGATTCTTGTAAATTAGGGGTGTCGTCTTCTCGCGGTTTGGCGGCACACTTGAGAGACCATTTCATCCAGACCGGTGTAAAATCCGAACTGGAGGATTTGCGAATCAAGATTAGCGGTTGCCCGAATTCTTGCGGTCAACACCACATCGCCAATTTCGGTTTCTTTGGGTCATCGCGGCGGCTTGGCGACCATATTGCGCCGTATTATCAGGTGCTATTAGGGGGACATGCCGTTGATAATGCGGGCTCATACGGACTTCCGAACGGCAAGATTCACGGCAAGTATATCCCCGAGTTTATCAAGGAAATGACGGATAGGTATCTTGATGAGCGAGATGAAGCCGAAACTTTCACCGCCTATATTGAGCGGTTGGGGAAAGTCGAGATTAAGAAGGTACTCTCAAAGTACGACAAGATTCCTACTTACGAGGAGGACTCGAGTTACTACGTTGACACCGGCGATACGAAGGAGTTTCAACTGAAGACCGGTGTTGGCGAATGCGCAGGGCAATTGGTAGATCTCGTTTCGTTCAAACTCGAAGAGGCTGACCGCCTGCTTTATGAAGCCGGACTGCTGCTCGAACGAGAAGAGTTTGTCGAGTCCGCAACTCGCGCCTTTGAAGGCATGATTCGGGCTGCCGATGGCTTGTTAACGACAGAAGGCTTGCAGTACGTCGATGACGAATCGACGGTTTCGGAATTTCGGAACCGGTTTTTCGAGCCGGGAATTGTGTTTGCCGGATTTGGCGCACATATCTTCAAAGCCGTCGAGGAGGGCACGGATAACCTCAACGCCGAATTGACGCATCAGCGGGTCGAGGAGGCGACGCTTTTTGTCGAGGAAGCGCATAACGTCTATAATCGGATGCAGATTCGCCAAGAAGAGGAGCGTCAACAAAGTCGAGGGCAGCGCAAACGGCGCGAAGCAAGTCCCGCACGCATCCCGCAGGCTCCGCCGAAAGAGGAAACGGTTGAGGAGATTGTGGACAGCCTTGATTTGAAGGGTGTGGCGTGTCCATTCAATTACGTGCGAGCGAAAATTCGTTTGGAGACGATGGATGTCGGCCAACTCCTAGAAATCACCATTGACGACGGCGAACCGATTGAAAACGTGCCGAAAAGCCTGACGAATGATGGGCACGACATTACGGACACGAAGAAGATTGGGCAACATTACCGTCTGGTGATTCGCAAGGGCGAATAACAGAGTCAGGTGTTGGATTAGGGTAAAGCGTGGCGGACGGGAGTTGGGTTCGTCACGCTTTATTTTTTGGTAGATTAGGAGTGTGTTATGCAACAAATAATTGAAGACGAGAATCAACTCAAGGAAGTGTTTAAACAAGCATTCGCTGAACTACTACAGGAGCGAAGGGATTTGTTGTATGATGTTTTTTCCGAGGTTCTTGAAGACATCGCTTTGGCGAACGCAATCAAAGAAGGCGAAAACACAGAGATTGTAGGTAAAGAAGAAGTCTTCCAAATCGTAGAAAGTGAATCTTGAAAGTTGAGTTTAGAAGCAGTTTTGTAAGGGATCTCAAGCGCGTCCGTGACCAATCTGTCAAAAGGCGTATTAAGGCGACAATGGAACACGCCGAGGAAAATGAAAAATACCAAATCGGTTGAACTTGATGCTGGCGCAGAAGGTGGCAGGCAGGCTGAGTATTCGCTCAACTACGATCAAGCAAAACCTAACCGCTTTGCGGGCAAGATTGGACAGGACCAATTGATGGTCTGTCTTGATGCGGATGTCGCCGCCGTATTCAAACCTGCCGAATCTGTTAATCATGTGCCGCGGGCTATTATCACATCGCTGCCAGCAACGAAAAAAGAAAGTAGCCGATTTTTGCGTTCGTTTCTCGCGTTTTTAATCCGCCGTTACAAAGCTTGGTCTTGAACTGATTCCGAGGTCGTGCCGAAGTACGGACAAATTCAGGGAAATCTGATGAATCGCTCGCGAAAATCCATGTACTCGGCAATCCAGTCCATTATTGCGCAGTCTTGCGTGGCAACATTTCTTATGATTAGGAGATGTCGCATTGAAAAACAGCCAACGTCGATCCCAACGAGGTAAACGGGTCGTTTCTACCTGTTCGTTCTTGCTGGTCTTGGGTTGGTTAGGCTTCGCCGGGTGGAACTTGAGCAAACGACCCGAAGCACTTGACGCCTTTTCGGTAGGTTTGGTCCTTGTCGTGGCGGTTATTCTGCATCTCCTACCGAGAGCCGTAGCCAGAGTTGTACTTTGGATGAGCGGCGATTCACGGACGAGCGAGGCGATTCGCGAAATGCAGTCGATGCGGGCAGCCAAAGATGATTTTCAGCCTGTCCCCAGTCAGAGCCAGATTGAAACGGGTTTGACAGAGGCATGGACCAGATTGGTGCGGGATGCGGATGAAGTATTGCTAAACCTTGTGGCGGAGAAGGCAAAGACTTTGCATGGCCGCGAGCCAACACGGGAACAAGTGTTGGAGTTCCTGATAGGCATGCAGGAGGTCGAGGCTGAACCGAAGGAAGCGCCCGTGCCGCCAATCCAACCAGCAAGTGAGCCGACAGCAACCTCCACGGGCAGAAAACCACCGACGCGTCTTGTCGTCACTCTGGAAGATGGTGAACGGATTGATCGCCGCGCAGCGACAGATACCTTCGTCGAGGCAGTTGAGAAACTGGGAATTGAGCAGGTGAGGAGCCTCGGACATAATGTGGGGCGTTTCTCTCTCATATCAACTTCTCAATCGCACGAAAAGCAACGCAAGTCTGGCCGGTATTACATAATGATTCATAACACTACCACAGCGGAAAAGAAACGGCTTCTTGAGACGATTGCGTCCGAGCTTGGGGTCAAGCTGAAAGTTGAAACGCCCGTGAAAGATTGAACTGAAAACTTAGGAACGGGAGAAGATCAACATATGGTGTTACCTTGTCTCAACCGCCGTTGACTTCATGAGATATTCCCATCTTTTCTCTCGTGCTTCCCCAAGAAGGAAATTCTTACTCGCGTCGAGGTGTTTTACGGTGACTTACTATCAACTCCGGTCCAAAGGTATTTGAAGAATTGTGTTTACTTGTACAGATATGTGTTTCCTCATTGGAGCATTAAGCAGCATTGTCCTCTTTCTAATACCAAGAGCAATAGCAAAGACTGCGTGCTGGATAATTGATGGGCTTAGGGAAGACAAGAACAGGTGGCGGTGTTCTGATCCCGATTGCTATTTGACCGGTAGTAGAGTCGCACTATCAGACCAATCCGGATTGTACATGTAGGAAATCCATAATTCATTAAAGTGACCGACAGCGCGAAATACATCAAGATTGTCGAGTGGTCTGAAGAAGATAAGTGTTTTATCGGTTACTGTCCGGGAATTATTGGACCGTGTTGTCATGGCAGTGACGAGGTGGAAGTCTATCGGGCGTTGTGCGAGATTGTTGATGAGTGGCTGACAATGGCTCATCAGGAAAACAAAGCACTCCCACGCCCAACTATCGGCAGGAACGTTGCCGAATTGTTAACCGTTGTCTAACCCGCTTAAAATTGCATTTCTGGAATCTCTTTGGATTATTAAACGAAAGAGATTATAAGAGGAAAAGATCCTTATCATGACAGCGGCAGTCATCGTTATGTCGATTCTCAATGTCGTACTCGTCGTGTTCGTGGTGAAGCGATTTTTCTTTACTGGAACTGATGACAAGGGCTGCGGTCTGCAAGTTGACGCGACACCATTCGCAAAGTTGCGGGGCAGATCTATAGTGTTGCGAGGTGTTCTGGCATTCATCTCGACTGTCATTATCATCGCAATTGTCTGGCCAGAGTGGAGGGAAAGCAATCCGCTGCCGGTCCCGGACACTCTGGTGGGTGTGCTTTGGTATAGCATATTTTATCTCCTTGTTGCACACAAGCTGTCTCGCACAGAATTGTCCTTCAGTTCGCTGCTCGGGTATCGCCCGGGGTGGTCAACACTTGGACGATACGCACTCTGGGCGGTGCCGCTCATAATCATGGCTATCGGAACAAACTACCTTCTGTATTTGCCCTTGTCCTTTCTCACGCCGCGATTTGTTGAGTGGTTGATAATCGAAACCGATGCTCCCATGATTTGGACAAGCGGGCCAGGTTATACGATTGCAAATGTACTGAGTTTTCTGGGCGTCGTGGTAATTGCTCCGCTGTTTGAGGAGTTTGTTCGTGCACTCTTGCTCACTCGATGGTCATTCAAGTGGGGAGCGCCAAAGGCGATTTTTGTATCGTCGCTTCTTTTTGGCCTCGTGCATGTAGATATTATGGGCGCATTCTTCTTTGGCTATGTGATGTCTGTGCTCTACATCAAAACCCGCTCACTCTATGTTCCGATCGCCATACACGCCGCAAATAACCTTATCGCGTGGGGGGCTGCGGGTGTCGAACTGCTGCTGAGTGACTCCTATTCGCAGAGCACACTCGCAGAATTCCAGTCGTGGTGGTGGGCGGGTGCATTGGCACTCGTAATCAGCGCGCCTTGGGTTATCAGATTCACCAAACGCCATGTTCCAAAGACTAGCTGGCGTGTTCCGTATATCGCCGCCCAACTCGCTAGTTGAGGTGCGGTTTATCCTAGAAATTTACATCGTACTCAAGTATCATAATATATTCTGCCTAGCGTAGCGGGTCATATCTTTGACCGCAATTTTGACTTGGTAAATTTATTCGTCTTATCACGCGCCACACGCGGGTCAGGATCATTCACAGCAAAGGAATTTACGGTTACAATTGCGTATGGACTTACAACAGATTAACATCAAAATCTTCGTCACGGCGGACAGTCATGTGAATTATCAGAACTTCATCAAGGTGTTCAACCGATGGATGGAGGAAGCAGATCAGGACGACTACCTGAACTACGCCGATTATTCTCATACTTCTGCCGGTCCCGGCGTACTGCTGATTTCCAAGCGAGCGAACTATAGCATTGACAACGCGATGAATCGGCACGGTTTTCTCTACAACCGGAAACACAAGCTGGAAGGTGAGAATCGCGAGAAAATTCGCCAAGCGTTCGTAGAAACGCTCAATAAATGTCAACGGTTGGAGAAAGCCGATGAGCTGGAGAACGAAGTGCATTTTAGCGGCGAGGAACTCCTGTTCATGATTAACAACCGGAGGACCGCTCCCAACACGCCGGAGATGTTTGAGGCGATTCAGTCGGAACTGACTCCCGTGCTTGAACAGATGTACGGGAGTACCGATTTCACGCTTGAGCGCGCATCTGAAGATGAACGTGAACGATTTGCAATTCGGATTTCTGCCGGTTCACACAGTGAGATTTCGGAGTTGCTGACCAATTTGGAAAATCATTAGAATCAACTTAATTAAACGGAGAGAGCGTCGGATGTATAATTTCAATAACGAACAGATTGAGCGTTATAGCCGGCACATTATCCTCAAAGAGGTCGGCGGGATGGGACAAACCAAGCTGCTTGAGTCGAAGGTGTTGCTCATCGGTGCGGGCGGGCTTGGTTCTCCCGCGGGGCTTTATCTGGCGGCTGCCGGTGTCGGCACATTAGGCATCATTGACCACGATGTTGTGGATCTGAGCAACCTCCAACGTCAGATTCTTCATGGAATGAGCGACATTGGTCGGCCGAAGACCGAGTCCGCCAAAGAAACAATAGGCGGAATGAATCCGGACGTGAATGTGGTTGAACATAGAGACCGTCTTTCGTCAAAGAATGCACTCGATATTATCGGTCAATATGATGTAGTGGTTGATGGCTGTGACAACTTTCCGACTCGTTATCTGATCAACGATTCTTGTGTGATGCTCGGAAAACCGAATGTCCACGGCAGTATCTTCCAATTTGAAGGTCAGATCACAATTTTTTACCCGGGCAAGGGGCCCTGTTACCGCTGCCTCTATCCGTTGCCGCCACCTCCCGGAATGGCGCCGAGCTGCCAGGAGGCAGGAGTATTCGGCGCGTTGCCGGGAATCGTGGGAACGGCACAAGCCATAGAAACGATCAAGGTTTTACTTGATATTGGCGAACCGCTCATTGGTCATCTGCTATTGTTCAGCGCGTTGGGTATGGACTTCAAGAAAATGAAACTGCGTGCGGATACGCAGTGTCCGGTCTGCGGTGAGAACCCGACAATCCACGAACTGATTGACTATGAGGAATTTTGTCAGGTGCATTGGTAGTTTTTAGTCGGGAATCTCGAAAACACGAAAGCCCCAAGGAAACGATACGAAAAGTCTTGGGGCTTTTTTGTGTCATCAACCTCCCTATCATTGCGGTTTTCGCATCTCGGTTCGGGTCAGCGGTTAGAGATCTCTGTTTCTTTCCTTTTATTCTCCGTGCAATCTATGATATAATAACCGCTGACAATATTCTTAACTGCAGCCATAATGCTCCACGCGAATCTACACTAGATCTGGTTAAAAGGAGCGTGAGGGTACTTTGCCAAGTGAAGTGCCGACTGGGCTGTGAGTAACGGAGAATTTGAATGCTTACAGTTTTTCATCTGTTGTTATCGTTAGTTACGCAGCAAACAGAGGACGATCAACACAACACAACCAACGAAGCGGCACAAGATAATCAATTGGACCAAACGCAGGTCCAATCAGAAAACGCGGAAGAAACCGACCCTACTTCAGGCGATTACGGAAGAAGAGACGTAAGAAACGAGGCTACTGAAGCACCGGAAGGGGTTTTGGAAGCAGAAAATCAAACGTCAGAACGTTCTGGTGCCACCGATCCATTGCCTACTGTAGTGGCCGACGAAACCAGCGAGCCAAAACGAGAAGCATCAGAAGCGACGACTAAGGTCGGACAGGAAGTCACCGTCAAAACAGATACAGCCTTAGCTGAACCAGAGACGAGAGAAGTGTCAGATGACAGACTTGACGCGGCGGCAGGTACTCCAGGGTATATTGCAACAATCCCCGATGAAGCCGTGAAGGGCCACGTGGAGATGCCGCCGGATGACGAAGCAGCAGATGGCGGCAATTCAGAAATAGCTAGACAAGCGTCAGAAATCATCAATTCCGCCGCTCCTGAGTCATTCGAAATCGGTGAAGCACCAACTATCGCATCATCGGAATCCGCAGGCGCTGAAAAGGAATCTCCTGACACCACGACTGAAACGCCGTTCAGAGTTGATGTTCGCGAGGAGGGTGCGGCGGCGGTCTCCGGCGAGGCGACATCTTCACATGTTACCTACGCGACACCGGACGACGTTCCAGAGTTAGACAACCAAACTTCAGAAACAGATATTACGATGGCAGCGGAATCTCCCGTGGAAGCCGTGGTGACAACAACTGATCAACCGGAGCCCGCAGCTATTGAACAGGAAACTTCTTCCGAGAGCATTGACACTCCGCTTGGATTCGGCATCATAGACGAAATCTACAACGTGGCCGATGCTACTAGTAGGAGTTCATCCCAAGGCGCCGAGCAGGCTCTCGCGCTTAGTCAACATAGTGCAGGCGGCGTGGCAAAACCCGCAATTATTCAGCAACCGCGCAGGGGGAATATTTCGCGAGTCGAATATCAGCTCTCGTTGCCTCATGTAGAGTCCGAGGATACACTAATTCTGCATTTTAGTGTTGGACTACGGGACGGCAATGAAACTGACAATCCATTATCAAAATCTCGCCGTGTTCGGTTCGCGATTGAGATCTCGGGCGAGCGGCATTTTGAGGGAATTTCCACCGGAACCCAATGGGATGAACATGCGATTAAAGTCTCGAAACACGCCGGAAAAGAGATTAAAGTTACCTTCCTAGCCGCGTGTGCCGAGGGACGAGATTGCGATGACAGCGCGGTATTGTGGGGAAATCCGCGAATTCTTAAACTTACACGCTTATCGGCAGCTGTTGAAAAAGGCAAGACAGAGCCGACCGCTATGAAGGGGATTGTCATCAGTAGCTTCAATGGGACGAAACTGACGGGGGAAGATGGTATTTCCATTGGTGGAGGCGCACCTACTGACAGGTCAAACGGCAAAATGTATGCCACGGAGTTTGCTTACGAATCACCAATTCCCGCATCTCAGATTGCCGGCGACATCAGGCAACGCATGGTTGCCGCCGCTCAAACGAGTGAATCTTCAGTCGAACTCCCTTCCCGAGAATTCGGCTTTGTGCTTTATACAGAGTTGCCCAAACTTGAGTTTTCAGCCCTGGGTCCCAACACTGCACTTGTTACCGTGAGTGAAGATTTTGAGGTACAGTGTACACTACGCAATACGGGAACGGTTGTCCTCTCTCCGGGAAATCAAGCTAGTGTCGCGATTAACCGGGTGAAGTTGCGCCGTGGACGGCATGTTTATCCGATTAAGATGCTAGATGCCGGCGACGAAACCAAATTGGTATGGAGTCTTCGCAGATTTTCACGCGAGTCCGTAGCTCAGATTTCCGTCTTGCTGAAGTACCAAACCCCATCGGGCGAGGTACGGAAAACGCTTGAGACCGCTATTGAAATCCAACCCGCTGCACCGAAGGTTCCTTCTCAGATAGTCCCGGAATTACACACACACAACCTTGAGGAACATGTAGTGCTTGGGAACAAACATTTGCGACTTCTCTTTGTTCAGGGCACACGCGGGTTTGAGTATTTTACACTTTTTGCCGCGAGACACGGTAGTTATCGACAGGCTGCCACGAGTCATGCGATGACAACGATCCGGTATCGAAATTCAAAAGCCGAAACCGAAGAACTCCGCATTATACCCACTGTCTACCGCCTCGCGGGAAATAGCCTTGGCGAGTCAATCATTATTCTCAATGCGGAACAAAAGGATGCAGAGGGTGTCAATTGGTTTTTTGAATCCAGATTTTCGTTGACCGAGGACGGTAAGCACGTGCGGACCGAATACAGTCTTTCGACCAGCGTTCGAAGAGAGATTCTCGCTTTTAACGGCCCGATGCTTTACGCAGGCGATCGTGGTTACGGGGAGGCTAAAACTACAGCTCTCTTCCCCGGTTTGGAGTTCTTGGGAACGGACGAACCTTCCTCAAATGATCGTGATGTAGCCCCGCCATACAGCAATCGCCTCGTTCCGCATCCTTACAAGATTACCGTTCCTCTGATGGCGGTGGAGTACAAGAAGACTTTGGTCGGATTGGCATGGAACCCATTGGACACTTGGGATGGCGAACACACAATGTTATCCGCCGTTTTTGCATCGCCGAATTGGCACGAGAAGCAACAGAACCACCTTATGGGATTATTTCTTCCAGCAGTGGGCGATTGGATTGAGGAGAATTGTCTAGAGGCCTCCACGCCGTACACGTTGGATGCGAACCGGCAACTCAAAATTAGTGCACACATTATTATTGACGGTAACGGCTCTGTTCCCGATGCCGTCTCCCATTGGACCGATGCATATGGTGCACCCGATCCGCTTGAATCTCCGCGGCGCGATAAAGAGCAGATAGCTCTTTCACGAGACGGGTTTATGCGTGCGGTGAGGGGCGAACATACCGGCACATCTCATCGAACTACTGATTCGGCGGCAGCACACCTCCCGGGGACTGCAACGTTGCTATGGTACGACTATCTCGCCACGCAAGAGGATGCCGCGAAACAACATGCGCTTGCGTTCGCTGAACGCACGAATCATAAAATCGAGGCGGCAGGCTCGACGGCTCCGGTCGCGCGCCAAAGCTTAAACTGGGAACTACCGTTTTACTTCGGCAACATCGAAGCCGGCTTGGAACGTCATGAAGAAACAACCCGGGCTTTGATTGAGACTCAGGAGGATGATGGACGTTGGCGTTACGATCCCACAACTGAAAGCGGGAACGCACACGGTGGGAGCGGCGACACTGTGCTGGGAATTTGTGCGCATTTTGCCTTCATCTTATTAAAGCATGCCAGAATCTCCGGGAACGAAAATTCATTGAATGCCGGGCTAAAGGCACTAAAGGGTATGGACCGATTCAAAATTGCGCGCGGTACCCATGTGTCGGAATATTCGCTGAAGACCCCGACTCTGCTTGCCGCAGCCAATGCCGTGGGCGCGTATGTTGAAGCCTACACGATAACCGATGATAAACGCCACATTGACCGCGCAGAGAAATGGGCAAGAGCCGGTTTGGCTTTCATTTATCACTGGAACCTACCGGATCGACCCGCCATGCGTTTCGCCTCCGTTCCCGCATTCGGAACAACCTCCGACGCTCGTGCATGGTTTGGGGTGCCGTCACAATGGAGTGGGCTTGTTTTCGCGTATCGTCTGCAGCATCTTGCACGCTATAGTCAGCGTTGTGATTGGACGAAGATTGCCAAGGGGATAACACATAGCGGAATGTGTCAGCAGTGGACGGCGGGAGAATTCAAGGGAACGTACCCGGATAGTCTTGATGAATTCTGTTCAGTGAAGCGAGAACCGCATATCACTCCTGAAAACATCATGGCAAACCTATACACTTTGCGCGGGCAGGATCCGGACATTTCCACGGCGATCATACGTCATGAAAACGGGCGCATCCACTTGAGCAGCGGAGCCACGATTGAAACCCGCGGCGGAGGCAGCGATGGAAGATTGAATTTCAAACTGTCTTATGTAGACACTGAAACAAGCCACACTATCATTACGGGGTATGATAGAATTCCAAGCGCAGTGAAAGCTAACAACCAGGATTTATCCTGCGTAGAGGATTTGGAAGCGGCTGAATCCGGCTGGCTTTATCGGCAGGAGAAAAATATCGTCTTCGTCAAATTCAATCATAAAGAAAGCGAGATCGCTTTTGAGGTACTGCCACCACTAGCAGATGATTCTCGCCAATCAGACGAAGACGTTCAAGAACAACCGCCGAAGAAGTAGCTTCGCCCAGTAACACTCACGATGAGGCTACAGCCGAAACTCCGGAATCGAAAGCGTGAATCGTTTCTTTATGGTGCATTACGCACAAACCTCACATATCACAAATAAGGAGATACCAATGGCTAAGAAAATCGTCCACATGGCAATCTGCATATCCATCCTCCTGATTGTATCCTCGGTAGCAGTTACCGTAAATGCTCGAACCGTCTCCGGCGATGGCGAAGTCGTGAGCGCTGGCCCTATAGTTGACTTGAAGGTTCTTGCAGGGCTGATTATCGAAAGCGTTGTATTCAGTATCGTTGGCTTAGTCATCCTGCTAGTAGGTTACAAGATATTCGACATGGTCACACCATATCACCTTAATCACGAGATCGCCGAACAGAACAATACAGCCGCCGGCGTTGCAATTGCTGGTATTATGATTGCTCTCGGGTTAATAGTCTCTGCGGCGATTGGTCTGTAGTGCCCGTCGCCGTACCCTCATGAAAGCAGTCGTTTTCCATGCGCAGGGCGGAATCGACAAACTGTGCTACGAGGAAGTTCCCGATCCGACCATTTCAGCGTCGGAAATCCTAGTCAAAGTCTGCGCTTGTGCCGTCAACCACCTTGATATTCGTGCGCGTCGTGATCGCCCGGAGGTACAACCTTTTCCGCATATTCTGGGTTCCGATATTTCCGGCGAGGTGGTTGAGGTCGGCGCCGACGTGGGAAATGTCGCTATTGGGGATAACGTCGTCTTGTCGCCTTGCATTCCGTGTAGCGAGTGCGTCGACTGCCTCAACGGCGACGAGAATCTGTGCGACGCTCAGATTCTCCTAGGATTCCAAACCAACGGCGGGTACGCACAATACGTCAAAGCTCCAGCCCAGAATTCAATAGTATTCTCCTCACGGCTTTCCTATCATGAAGCGGCTGCAATTCCGATGGCGTACCTCACGGCATGGCACATGCTAGTGAGCCGCGCCAAAGTTCGCCCCGGAGAGGATTTGCTGATTTTATCGGCAGGAAGCGGCGTCGGCAGCGCCGGGCTGCAAATTGCCAAATTGTGTGGAGCTCGCGTATTTGTGACGGCAAGCACCGATGAGAAACTGGAACGCGCTCGGAAAATGGGTGCGGATTTCACGATTAACTACACGACGGTAGATTTCAGCGAGACCATTCGCGAAGAAACAGGGGGCCGCGGTGTCGATGTCGTATTCGAGCATGTCGGAGCTGCGACATGGGACAAAAGTATCGCGTGCCTCGCGAAAAAAGGCCGGCTCGTTTCGTGCGGCGTAACGACCGGCAACATTGGCGAGATTGACATTCGAAAGATGTATCAGAAGCAGTTGACAATTATGGGATCCGCGTTGGGTACGACATCGGAATTGCGCGCAATAGTCCGTCTCGTGGAACAGGGAAAACTGAATCCGACAATTGACCGCGTGTTGCCGCTGCGCGAAGCTGCCGAAGCACACCGAATCATAGAAGCGCGTGAAAATTTCGGCAAAATTTGTCTAAGTCCGCTCGATACACTGTGAACAATGTACCTCGGCGTACTTGTACGTCCAAGAAAGACTCACCATGCAAGAGTTTGAGTTAATTTCAGACTATCAACCCCAAGGCGATCAGCCAGAGGCGATTCGTAAACTTACCAATGGTCTGAAGAACGGAGACCGATTGCAGACACTACTGGGGGTCACCGGTTCGGGAAAAACCTATACCATGGCGCATGTCATCGCCGAGATGCAGCGTCCAACGATAGTCATCTCCCCGAACAAAACTCTTGCCGCGCAGTTGTACAGCGAATTTCGAGATTACTTTCCCAACAATGCGGTGCATTACTTCGTCAGCTACTACGACTATTACCAGCCGGAAGCCTATATCCCATCCTCCGATACCTATATCGAAAAAGACATCCAGATCAACGAAGAGATTAACCGCCTTAGGCTCGCATCGACGGCGTCACTGCTCTCCCGGCGTGATGTTGTTATTGTGGCAAGCGTGTCCTGTATCTACGGCATCGGATCGCCAAAGGAGTATGATGTTCAGAAGGTTGAAGTTAAGGTGGGCGAGGTAATTAAGCGTCAGAAACTTTTGCGGGCACTGGTCACTATTCAGTATGAGCGGAACGATGTCGAGTTTTGGCAGGGGAATTTCCGTGCTCGCGGCGATGTAATCGAGGTCTTCCCAGCTTATGCTAACACTGCTTACCGAGTCGAACTCTTCGGGGACGAGGTGGATCGGCTTACCGAGATCAATACACTGACAGGAGAGATATTGTCGGAACATGACGCCATTGAAATCTACCCTGCCAAACACTTTTTGACGGATGCCCAACTCTTCGAAGAAGCGTTGGTGAACATTGAGACAGAACTTCAGGAAAGAATCGAATACTTTGCCGCGAACAACAAGCTGCTGGAGGCACAGCGTATTGAGCAGCGCGCCCGTTTCGACCTTGAAATGCTGCGTGAAGTCGGCTACTGTTCCGGAATCGAGAATTACTCCCGCCACCTCTCCGGTCTAGAACCGGGTCAACCCCCGTACTGTCTGATTGATTTCTTTTCCGATGATTACCTGATGTTCATAGACGAATCCCATGTGACCGTGCCACAGCTGCGTGGAATGTATCGCGGCGACCGTTCGCGTAAGGAAACCCTCGTAGATTACGGATTTCGCCTTCCCTCCGCACTGGACAATCGTCCGCTGCGATTTGAAGAACTGGATTCGTACATCAATCAAGCCATTTTCGTCTCCGCCACTCCCGGTAAACATGAATTACACGCTAGCAGCCAAATCGTTGAACAGATTATCCGACCGACGGGGTTGATTGATCCGCAAATTGTAATCCATCCGGTAGAGGGGCAGATTGATCATTTGATAGGCGTCATCAACGAAAGAGTTGCCCAGAATCAGCGCGTCATCGTTACTACCCTCACCAAACGTATGTCGGAAGACCTTACTGAATATCTTTCCGAGGCAGGGATTAAAGCGAACTACCTCCATTCCGAGGTGGAAACGTTTGAACGCGCCCAGATTTTGCGTGAACTCAGAGAAGGGGTATTCAATGTTATTGTGGGCATAAACCTCTTGCGTGAAGGTTTGGATCTCCCCGAAGTGTCGCTAGTCGCAATTCTTGATGCGGATCGCGCAGGATTTCTTCGATCGGAAACATCGCTTATTCAAACCGCGGGGCGCGCCGCTCGGAACGTAGATGGAGAGGTGCTGCTGTATGCCGATGAGGTCACTGACGCAATCCGCAACGCCATGGACGAAACCAATCGACGCCGCGAAATTCAGATGGCATATAACGAGGAACACAGCATCACTCCAGCCACGATTGACAAAGCCATCCATGACCTTATTACCAAATTAACGGACGAACCCGAGGAATCAAAAACGATCAATGCCGTCCCAACTTTGGAGGATGTTGGCGCCGAAGAAATCAAAGCGTTGCTTGTTCAATTGACATCTCAAATGCACGAGGCAGCCGCCGATTTAGAGTTCGAGCGGGCGGCGGCGCTAAGAGATCAGATTTCGGACCTGAAGCGGGAGCTTGGCGAGACGTAGTTTCCTGTTAAATCGTGGTTGAATAATGAGTGAAAAGAGCTCTTCTGGTAATTCTGTGGATGGGCATTTTCGTGCTTTTATTGCCGTATGCCACACACCTTGGGTATCTCTATCGCGCGGGATTTGCTATCGCGGCCGCTATTCGATTCCTTGATCGCTCGTTATTCACTCGCTTGAGGGTCTCTATCGGAATTGGCTATCGCAGTCGCTATTCGCTCCTTTGATCCTCCCTCAATCAGTCGGTTGATTGCACCCTACATAGAAAGCTGTCGCCCGTAAAGAGTTCTACCGAGGTAATTGCACATGCCGGCAACTAAGGGTACGATTCTGATTGTAGATGACGAGAAAAACGTCTTGGCATCGGTCTCGCGGGGACTAAAACTAGAAGGCTACTCAGCTCTGACGGCTTTAAGCGGCGAAGAAGCAGTGGAGGTCTGCGCTGCAGAGGCCGTGGATCTCGTGCTGCTCGACATCATCATGCCGGGCGGAATGAATGGCATAGAGACATTAAAGAAGCTGAGACAAACCCAGCCGGAATTAAATGTGGTCATGATGTCCGCGCAAAAGGACATTGAGACTGCGGTTAAAGCAATGGAACTTGGCGCCAGGAATTACCTCGTTAAGCCCAAATCTGTATCCGAGATTCTTCAGACCGTAAATCCGTTTCTAGAACTATCGCGTTTATCTCGGGAGAATGAAGTTCTTAAATCCCAGATTGGCGTCAAAGATGAGATGATTGGGAAAGGAGGCGCAATACAGCAACTCCGCACACAGATTGGACAAGTTGCATCAAGCGACCTGAGCGTACTCATCACGGGAGAAAACGGCACAGGCAAACAACTCGTCGCCGATGCAATCCACCATCAGAGTCAACGAAATCGGAGGCCGTTCATATCGCTGAATTGCGCCGCGCTTCCAGACGAACTCATTGAGAGTGAGTTATTCGGACATGAACGGGGCGCATTTACCGGTGCGGCACACCAGCGCCGCGGCAAGTTTGAACTGGCAGATGGCGGTACGCTGTTCCTCGACGAGATTGGCGACATGAGTCTCAAGGCGCAGGCGAAAGTTCTGCGGGTGCTTGAGTACGGCGAGATCCAACGCTTGGGCGGAAGTCAAACACTGCATGTTGATGTAAGAGTTATCGCAGCCACGAATAAATCCTTGGACATGGAGATTGAGGATGGAGCCTTTCGGCAAGACCTGTATTACCGCTTGAATGTGGTGCCAATAATTGTAGCGCCGTTAAGAAATCGGCTTGATGATTTGCCGCAATTGATACAGCATTTCGTCGAGCGATTTCATCGTGATAACGCGCGTTCGCCCAAGACAATCGCCCCATCGGCAATCCGCGTAATGCAATCGTACGACTGGCCGGGCAACATTCGAGAGTTGAAAAATATTGTCGAGCGCTTGCTCATCATGGTGCCGCGAGATGTTGTCATTTCCGATGATGTCACGGCAGTTCTTCCGGTTACGCCTGAGGCCGTAACAGAGATTGACGCAACGTCCATCAGTCTTCAACCGCAATCCAGCAACTCGCTACAAAAGATGGTCGATCAAGCCGAAAAGAATTTCGTCCTCCAAGCGCTCGAAGCAAACCGCTGGAACGTGAAACAAACCGCGGAACAATTAAAAATAGAGAGAAGTAATTTTTACAAGAAACTCACTAAATATAACATCAAACGCCCAGATGAAGAACTTAATACTTAAAAATATAAAAAGTAAATTCGACGCTTGTGCTTCCGGCATGACTCGAACACAACTACTCATTTTGGCCTCACTAGTTATTCTAATCGGCGCACTTTCTTTGCCGCCGTATCTGGAATATGACCGAAAAGTCATGCCTGCCGATAATGATGTGGAAATCATAGCTGGAGCAATCAAGAAGTTCCACAAGCATACGAAGCAATACCCTCAGAGGTTGGAAGACTTAGTCACGGATCCGGGTATTGAAGGCTGGAACGGAAGCTATCTTGAAGATCTGCCCGAAACACCGTGGGGAGGCAGCTATCAACTCATGCCGGATATATATAAGGTGTGTATTTCTGCAAATCATCCCCGAGTGCCGGAAAAATACAGACACGGAGGCGTGGCGGAGATTGGCCGTGTGTACCACGAGAATCCAAAGGAAGGAGCCAAGTACTGGTGGAAGTAGCACCGATTCTTATTTTTGTGCTTGGTTTGCTAATTGGAAGTTTCCTAAATGTCTGCATCTACCGTATCCCGCGCGACGGGCTTTCCATAAACTCTCCCCGATGGTCGATCTGCCCGGATTGTCAGGCGACGATAAAGTTTTACGATAACATTCCCGTCCTAAGTTACGTTCTCCTGCGCGGGCGATGCCGGGATTGCGGAAATCGGATTTCGATTGCATACCCGCTCGTTGAGTTGATTACGGGCGGGTTGTTTCTGCTCGTGTATTATCGGTTCGGCTTAACGCTTGGATTTGTTCACGGGTGTCTTTTCGTTGCGCTGCTCATACCGGTTTCATGGATTGATGCGCGATGGTACATCATCCCCAATGCCATTATTGCCATCGGACTCTTGCTAGGCCTAGGAATAACCGCCGCCGTATCCGTGCAACAACACGACTGGTATTACGTGCTTGAACATTTGATTGGGGCGGTTGCGGGGAGTGGAATCCTTCTGTTAATTGGAATCCTAGGAAAGGCGATTTTGCGCAAAGAAGCAATGGGCGGCGGAGACATCAAGCTGATGGCGCTAATCGGGTTGTTTCTCGGCGCGTGGCCGCACCTGTTGATTGTGGTTGTCTTATCCGCGTTCATCGGATCATTTGTGGGGTTATTGCTAATTGCATTTACCGAGCGTAGTCGACATCATCCGATTCCATATGGGCCATTTTTGGCTCTAGCGGCGGTATTGGACCTCTTTTGGGGAGAGGCGATTTGGGACGGATATTTGAGATTTATTGGCTGGGTTTGAAACTGATTGAGAATTAGATTTCGGGTATATTCCAAGATTAGACGTCCGCAGAAAAACAAACTCTATTCGGAGGCAATTTGACCATGACAGCTACAGAAGCAGTTGCAGCGCGACGCACTATATTTAAGTTTAAGCCAGACCCGGTACCGAGTGATGTGATTGAGAATATTCTGGGGTTCGGAATTTTTGCGCCCAATCACAAACTTACCGAACCGTGGCGATTCACCGTAGTTGGCGAAGAAACAAAATTAACTCTCGCAGAACGGTATCGAGAGATTCAGATAGAGAAAGCGGCGGACCACGTGAGCGCAGAGAACAAGCAGAAGATTGGCGAAGCCGGTTTTCAAAAGATGATGTCAAAGCCGACTATTATCGCGGTGTCCTGCATTCAGGACGGTGACGAACAACAGCGTCGCGAGGATTATGCGGCAGCCTGCTGCGCGATGATGAACGTTCAACTTGTCGCTTGGGAGATTGGCGTCGGTATGCAGTGGAGCACGGGAAAGATTACGATGGAACCGAACACCTATCGATTGCTCGGTATTGATAGCGAACGTGAATATATCATCGGTTTTTTCTATACGGGTTATCCGGCGGAGATTGGAAATTCGCCACGAAAACCGCTGAGCGACGTGTTGCGCCGGGTGCCGTAATACCGCACCCAAAAGCAGGCGATGCTCCAGCCTGTTGTGAACCTTCAACGCTCCGTACGTCTCAAAATCCGCGAATCAAGGGATTCGAGTTCTCGCCAACTTATCTGTTCCCCCCAAAGTGTGACCATTCTCTACCCTCTCCATGCTGTCAATCGGATAGTCATCATGTGCACGCCATCGTTCAGTTGGTTTCACATCTCGATTTGTATTCTGCTGAGCGCCTGGCTCATACTCTCTAGTTGCCAGCCCCCCAATGAAACCGCTCAGCGGAAGGAACAACTTAAACGCGAAGTCTTCAAACTTAGAATGGGAATGGGTTTGACCCCGGAGGACGCGGAGGGTCACTTTCAGCTCGGGAAAATCTACCATGATCTGGGTGAGCACGACAAAGCGATTGAGGCATTCCGGACGGCGGTCAGCCTTGATGACGAGAACGCTCAAACTCATAACCACCTTGGATTGGTATACCTGAGCTTGCGGCAAAACAATGAGGCGGTTATAGCGTTTCGGGAAGCGATTCGGGTGAATCCCGACAATCCTACGTTCTATAACAATTTGGGGTACGCTTACGACAGCGAGGACGAGTTTGAGGAAGCGGCAAACGCCTATCGCAAGGCAATCGAAATTGACCCGGAATTCCAAGACGCGTTTTATAATTTGGCAGCGGCTTATCACGCGCGGGGAGAGTTTGGGGTTGCTATCGAGAATTACGAGAGGGCAATCGGTCTGGATGAAATCGACGCGGATGCCTACGTCGGTTTGGGCGAGGCATTCCAGGATTCGGGGCAGTTGAATCAGGCGATTGGCACGTATGAAAAGGCGTTGTCGCTCGACTCAACCGATCCGGAGGTCTATTACCGGCTAAGTCAGTTGTACAAGGAGACGGGTAATGCATCCATGGCTCAATCGTATTTGGATGTCTTTCTGGAAAGGGCTGCCGGTTTACCGCAGTTCGAGGTTAAGATTGGGAACGCCAAACGGTTAAAGCGTGAGCTTGCGACTAAGTAACAGCAACCGTCGGTACAAGCGACAGTCGCTCGGGATTACTGGTAGGAGTTGAAGTCGAAATTTGGAGAGAGACTTCTGTCGCACGGGGGCCTATCGCGCTGGGATCTCTATCGCATTCGCTATTCACTCATTTGATCTATCCACTCGTTTGATCCCCGCCTACCTAACCTAAATGAACAACACTCAGTGCAAAAAGATTCGAACGAAATGGTAACACTTCAATGACTTCAAGTTGTTCGTTAAACGACAGAACTCAAGCCGCTTGTATCGCGCTTGCCACTCGATTCCCAAACTCCGACGTAGAGAGCACAGTTCCCTGTTTCACCGCGGCAGCAAGTTCCGCCGTAACATAGCCTTGTTCGAATACACTAAATAAGCAGTCCCAGATTAGATTAGATTCCTCGTTTAGCCCAAGTCCTTTCTCAAGCATCAAGGCGGCGCTGCCAATCATGGAATAAGGATTGGCTTGTCCGGTGCCCGCGATGTCGGGTGCGGCACCGTGTACGGGTTCCACGAAAACTTTCTCAGGCCCCACGCAGGCTGACGGCATAAGACCGAGTGATCCGATGATTCCGCCTGCCTGATCGCTCAAGATGTCGCCGTTCATATTCCCAAGCAACATTACTCCATTGAATTGCGTCGGATCGATGACAAGCTGGTACGCCGCGTTGTCCACCAACACGTGCTGAAGCGGCACCTCCGGAAATGAGCGACCGGTTTCCTCCACAATCTCGCGCCAGAACCTTGAGGTGGCAAGCACATTTGCTTTATCAATGTTGGTGAGGGGCACGTTCCGAGCCTGCGCTTCCTCAAAGGCTGTGGTCGCGACGCGCCGAATCTGTTCCTGCGTGTAGACACAATCATCTTGGGCGAACTGCATGCCCGTGTCTTTTCCCTCCCGCTTTTTACCGAAGTACACATCACCCGTGAGTTCTCGGATCATGAGAATGTCGATACCCGTTCCCAAACGCTCTTCGCGCAGCGGCGAGAAGTTAGCCAAAGACGCCGGCAGTTTTGCAGGGCGGTAATTGGCGAACGTCGTGTAACGTTCGCGCATCTCCAATACTGCCAGCTCGGGCCTTTCCTCAGTAGGGATTCGGTTCATTTCTCGAACGGCGAGCCCTACCGGTCCTTTGATGATGGTATCCGCCTCGTCACAAATGTCTCGGGTTTGGTCCGGACATGCCGATCCCTCGGTGAAGTAAGCAGCAGCACCGAATGCACATTTTTTGTATTCAAATTCATGGTTGTACCGCGCCGCTATGGCATCAAGGACTTTGAGCCCTTCTGTCATGATTTCGGGTCCGATTCCGTCGCCTTCCAATACTGCAATTGTCGCTTTCATGCTTTTCGTTTTCCTCTGTGCGTGGTTACAAATTGCAAATCTCTATTTCAGTGATGGTGGCAAATGCCCTTTCTGCCAAATTATGAAGGATCTAGGACTTCCGCGTTTCAGGTTCTCGAAGCCCGATGCATCGAGCATCAAGGAGTACCCCCGGGCGAGGAATAGTGTACCAGATATCACTAGGAAAAAACAGTGATAACACCTCTTCTACACATGACAGTGCATCAATGGCGGGGATAAAAGTCGCGATGGGAGAAATGTCTATCGCATTGGGATTTCTACCGCGGTCACTATCCGCTTATCTAATCTGTTCACTCGTATGATCTATCCACGCGTATGATCCTTATTCTGACAGCTGAACCTGTGCAGAAGGCTGATCGACACGGATATCGCTCCTACAAGGAGGTGCATCAGTTTTGGTTTTTAAGGCTAGTTTGTGGTCGCTGTCGATTTCTATTCTTAAGTTTTCGGAAAGATGCTATAATTTTCAGAGTCGAAATTGCCGGAGCGGGCGACAGGAGACGCGAATTGCTCTATCGTTGTTACAAAGTGTTGAAGGATTTTACATACTTAAGGAGAGATAGATGGCTAAGGACAACGGGAAGAACGATGATTCAAAGAAAGTCAAACGGCCAAAGATTCAGCACATGGCTACGCTTTGGACGTTGACCGACTATGGTGGAAAGAAGGGAGAATGGTCGATTGACCAGAAAATCAAGCGGATTAAGAAGGCTGGCTTTGATGGATTCTGCGGGCGGGTGCCGGACATTACTGCCGAGCATGTCGAAAGACACGGACTTCTCTTCGCCGCCACCTTGGATATAGGAACCGTAAAGGAGATTCGTCCCAAGCTAAAGGCGATTAAGGATGCTAACGCGCGATGTGTGAATGTGCAGTTGCTCGACCATGATACTCCGACTGAGCGCGCAGTGGCTACGGCGCGACGGGTGATGGAGGAGGCGGACAAGCTAGAGATGGATGTTGCCATTGAAGTTCACCGTGATACGTGTACGGAAACCCCGGAGAAGGCTTATGCACTGGCGGAGGGGTTTGAGAAGGCGGAGAAGCGTTTACTAAAAATGACATGGGATTTCTCGCATCCGGCAGTCATCAAGCATCTTTCACCGCCTTACTGGGATCGATTGGCAGAGCGAACAGACCTCATCCAGTATGCGCAGCAGTTCCATTTTCGACCGTTTAATGGTCATCACTGCCAAGTGCCCGCACTCGGACGAGGCGGGAAGTTCACACCGGAGTTTCTGGACTGGCTAGAATTCGCCGAGCAAGTCATTGAGTGTTGGTTGCAGGAGGCTGAGCCGGGGCGGGAGATGTTTGTTTGTCCGGAGCAGGGATCAGGAGGCTATTTTCTGTCCGTCTTCGGAGATCGTTGGAAGGATGTGCAGGCGATTCGGACCGAGGTGGACCGGGTCTGGCGAAAGCATTTGAAATCGTGGACACCGCCAGCGGCAGAGCAGTATGACCAGCACTTACCTACCGAAGCATAAAGCATTTTGGGCTATCTGATGCTGCGAGCGAACTCCAATACCTCAAAGCGTTATCGGACTCGGGATAAGGAGAACGACGACCATGAAGATGAAAGCTGCAGTGTTGCATTCAACGCCCAGCACGCTTTCGGTTGAAGAGCTTGAAATTGCGGATCCGGGGCCGGGCGAGGTTCGAGTGAAAATTGCCGCCAGCGGACTCTGCCACACAGACTGGGAAACCATGCACGGCTATCAGCCGGTGAATCTACCTGCCGTGATTGGTCACGAAGGTGCGGGCGTGGTCGAATCCGTTGGCCCGGGGGTTACACGGGTGAAAGTCGGCGATCACGTGGCGTGTTCATGGAGCCCCAATTGTGGTCACTGTTTTTACTGCGATCACGGTCAGCCTATCCTGTGCGAAGTGGCGAAGTCCTCCAATAGCAAAGGAGTGCTATTCGACGGGACAACTCGTATGTCGCTTGACGGGGAACCGGTCCATTACTACAGCCTAGTGTCGTCGCACGCCGAGTACAACGTCATACCGGAGCAGGCAGCCGTACCGTTGCGAGAGGACTTTCCATTAGACCGTGCGGCATTGCTTGGTTGTGCGGTTATGACAGGGTACGGGGGTGCCGTTCATGCGGCCCGAATCAAACCGGAGACAAGCGTTGTGGTGAGCGGTTGCGGCGCTGTGGGACTCAGTGCGGTGCAAGGGGCTCGAATCTCCGGCGCCTCGATTATCGTGGGTGTGGATGTCAATCCTCTGAAATTGGAATGGGCGCAGAAATTTGGCGCGACACACGTTGTGGATGCTACAAAGGATGACCCCGTCGCATTTGTGCAGGAGCTTACCGAGGGACGCGGCGCCGATTATGCAATCGAAGCCGCGGGGCAGAACATCTCGATTCGTCAGACACTCGAAGCCTCGCGCCCAGGAGCGAGGATTGTCCTACTCGGCAAAACGCCGTTTCGGGAGGAGGTCACGCTGCCGTTCCACATTCTGATGGGTGAACGTGAGATTGTGCGCACCTCCTACGGTATGAGCCGTCCCCGAGTTGACTTTCCGCGCTTGGCAAATCTTTACATGGATGGGCGACTGCTACTTGACGAAATGATTAGCATGCGTCTGCCATTGTCCGAAATCAACATCGGTTTCGACGCGTTGGAGAAGGGAAATGTGGCGAGATCACTCGTCGTATTTAATCCTTCCAGGGCGGTTTAGAGCGAACATAGATTGGAACAGAGAGGAATACCATGAAATTGAAAGGAAAGGTTGCTATCGTAAGCGCTGCAGGACGCGGGATTGGCCGCGCCATTGCCCTGTGTCTCGCCGAGGAGGGCGCCGATATCGTCGTGAGTTCTTTCCGTGAAGAAACAACCAATAGCACCGCCGACGCCATCCGAGCAATCGGACGCAAAGCCGTTGCCATGCCGGGCGACATTACGACGGCGAATACAATTGTGCGCGTGGTCAAGGAAACCCTCGACATCTGTGGCAAGATTGACATCGTTGTCAACAATGTGGGCGGCGGACGTGCAACGCCAACGGAGGTCGGCACCGGACCGCTCGCAAAAGTTGAAGCGCTGTGGGATGGCACCTACGAACAGAACCTCAGAGCATCCGTTTTGATGTGTGAAGCCGTCACACCGCATTTCATAGCGCAGAACAGCGGCAAAATTGTGAACGTCTCGTCAATAGCCGGCCGTTTTACGCCGTCCGTAAAAAACATGGAACGATTCGTCCCGCCCGCCTACTGTGCGCTGAAGGCGGGTTTGATTAGCTACACACAGACGCTTGCAGAGCGACTGGGACCGCATAACATCAACGTGAATTGCGTTTGCCCGGGCATCGTGTATACGGATGCGTGGAAAGGTATTTCCAAACGGATGGTCGAGAACATTCCCGATTTTCAAGGCCAAGACTCCAGAGAATGGTTCGTCGGTATTGCCCACGGCAAATATCCGGACATGTTCCAAGCGACCCCTATGCGGCGGGAGCAAACGGCGGAAGATCTGGGACGCGCGGTCGCGTTTTTAGTCTCCGAAGACGCGATGAACATCACGGGGCAAACCTTGAATGTTGACGGCGGAATGGTCAAGAACTAAAGGACGGAAGACCGGAATGCGATGGATGCCTAGTTAGACATTGGTCATATTTCCAATCTGATTCGAAGTGGGAGATTATGGAGAAGACAATTATTTCGGTGGCGGTGTGCGGGTCAGGGCCTATGAAGGACAAGAATCCCGCTGTGCCGTACACCCCAAAGGAGATTGCGGAGGCAGCCATCGAATGTTGCAAAGCGGGGGCGGCGATTACGCATATTCATGTCCGCGACCCCGAGACCGGCATCGTCTGCTCTAGGATTGAACTCTTCAAAGAGGTGGTAGATCGGATTCGGGAGGATTGTGATATTGCAATCAATCTCACGACCAGCGGCGGGAATATTCCGGGGATAAACATCATCGAAGAACGTCTAGAGCCGGTGACCTTAAAACCTGAACTGTGCTCACTTGATGTGGGGTCTATGAACTTTGGGGACGGCGTGTTCCTCAACCCGCCCGAATGGGGACGCGCCGCGGCGAAGCGGATGCTAGAACACGGCGTCAAACCCGAGATCGAAGTATTCGATATGGGTCACATGGCGCAGGCACATCAGTTGATTGATGAGGGATTGTTTGAAGAACCGCTATTTGTCCAGCTTTGTATGGGCGCGGGATGGGGGATTGAAGCCACGCCGGAGCATCTGCTGGCTATGGCAAAACAGTTGCCGCCCAAAGCACAATGGTCTGTTTTGGGAGTTGGTCGGACGCAGTTGCCGATGATTACGATGGGCATTCTTTTGGGCGGTCACATCCGCGTCGGGTTCGAGGATAACATCTACTTGCGGCGCGGGGTACTGCTCAAGAGCAACGCCGAGATGGTCGAAGTTGCCGCAAATCTGGTGGCGCAGTTACAGCGTGAAGTCGCAACGCCCGACGAAGCGCGCCAGATTCTCGGTCTCACTCGGAAACGGGTCAATTGAACGAATCTTGAATCCAGTCCACAATACGAGATGGGAATCAATAGAACGTCTTATAGTCGAGGGAACTTATGGTTACTCTAGGCAACGAAAAATATAGTTATGAAACGTCCGGGAAGGACTGGGGAAATTTACCGGAAAACTGGACCTACAAAGAAGCTACGGCTGTCGCCGTGGACGAGAAAGACAACGCCTACATCTTCAATCGCGGCACGCACCCCATGGTTGTGTTGGACCCGGAGGGAAACGTCCTTCGGACGTGGGGAGACGGTATATTCGGAACTCCGCACGGTGTAACCATCGGTCCCGATGGGATGGTCTACTGCGTTGATAACGGCGACCATACCGTTCGCAAGTTTACCCCCGAGGGAAAACTGTTGTTGACGTTGGGAGAAGCGAACAAACCCTCGCCGGCTATGAGTGGTTTTCCGTTTAACTTGCCGACTCACAGCGCCATTGATCCACGCGACGGGGGTTTGTATGTCGCGGACGGTTACGCAAATGCCCGGGTGCACAAATTTTCTCCGGATGGTAGACACCTGTTCTCCTGGGGAGAGTCCGGGACAGCACCGGGCCAATTCAATATCGTTCACAACATTGCCGTAGACAAGGACGGTTGGGTCTACATCGCGGATCGAGAGAACCACCGCATTCAGGTGTTCGACCCCAACGGAAAGTACGAAATGCAATGGGTGAATTTGTCGCGCACCGCGTGCATCTGTTTTGACATGAAGGATGAGCCGTTAATCTATGTCGGGGAATACTTTTGCGGCATCAGGAGCAACCGTATCGGCACGAATTTGGGCCCTCGCGTGACAATCATGGATCTCAAGGGGAATATTCTAGCACAGTTGAGCGACCAATCTTACGGTGATGAGCCCGGCAGATTCTACTCGCCGCACGGAATCGCCGTTGACTCGAACGGGGATATCTACGTTGCGGAAGTGTCCTGGAGCGATTATGGCAGTCAAATGGACCCGCCTCGTGAACTTCGGTCGTTGCAGAAGCTGGTCAAAAAGAGTTAGAGCGTGATGTGTCAACCCCATTCTCGTACTAGGTGGTTTATTCACTAGGTAATCAAAATAATCAAGCAGTGGAGTTGCCGGACCCGGAGATTGCACTTACCATTGTAGATGCATGAAACAAGGCGGTTTACGGCACACGGCGTGTGCCTACTACCTTATTCTCTTAGCGAGGAGGTACCCAAGTTGAAGTGTATCTGCGATCAGGGTCATGTAATACATTACAGGAGAATGACCGCGTGACGACGCTGGTTCGAGAATATCGGAAGGAAGACGAGGATCGAGTCAGGATGATTTGGTCTGTCGCTTTTCGAGGCGGCGCCCCGTATCCGCCTGAAAGAACAATCCCCCTGGCGGACGAAGAGATGTTCGTGGCGATAGCAAATAACCGGGTGGCTGGTGCATACCGGATTATTTCAATGACGGTCACATGCAGGAGGGCACTTTTTAGTTGCGGGGGAATAGGCGAGGTTGCAGTTGCTCCGGAAGATCGGAAACGCCACGTGGGGCGTACGATGATGATGCATGCCGTGCAACACATGCGCGAAACCGGTCAACACATCACCAATCTGCGGGCCTCTCATGAAGTGTTCTATCGGAGGTACGGTTGGGAGTGCTGTGGGCGAGATTACCGCATCACGTGCCCGGTCGCCCGCTTTCCGCGCCTGGAGTGCCCGTTGCCCATGCGCCAATGGGACGTTGCGGAGTCGGGGACAGATATAACGTTGGTGCCCGAAGAGGCGTGGAACGAACTTAACGCCGCTTATGAAAAATTCTCCTTCAAATATTCGGGGATGGCGATGCGGAAGAGTCTTCGATGGTCTCGAATCAAGACGGTGCAGGGAAGCCCGGTGAAGGTTTTTGCGGCGGGCGACCCCGTGGAAGCGTACATGGTTATTCGATTCACGCCCAGTACCATCGGGATGGGTAGAGATATGGATTTGGAGGCAATCGAATTTGTATGGACGACGCCGGAGGGGTACAAATCATTGCTCTCAACACTAGGCGGCGTCGGCATGAACTTCACGACTATTAGTTGGCCTGAACCGTCGAATGGACCATTTCTATCTTCGGAATGGTTCACTCGCGGTATAACCACCAAATTATCCAACCCTTCCCTATTCCGAGTACTCGATGTGCCGGGCGTTCTGAGAGGGCTGTCAACTGAGCAGTCGGGCACGTTCACCATGGCAGTTCACGATGAGATTCTGCCAGCCAACTGCGGGCCTTGGCGGGTGTCTTTCTCGCCAGATTGCGTGGAGGTAGAGCCAACCGAATCCGGTGACTTGCAGTTGGATATCCGGCAGTTTTCGCAGGCGATGCTAGGCGAGCCGAGTTTGACAGATCTCTTGGAACACGGTTTTGTTCCGGCGGCAAGAGTAGAAGCCATGCAAGCTGCAACTACACTGCTATCGCCAAAGACGACTTATAGCTTAGAGTATTTCTGAGAAATTGTGCGTTGTTCGCGGCACTAATCTACAAAGCACAAGGAAAGGTGGGCAGTGCCTACCCTACAAATGAGGAATAACATGAAAGTCATTGATCTGAGGAGCGATACAGCCACGAGACCCACCGAGGGCATGGCCGCTGCGATAGCCGCGGCTGACCTCGGAGACGATGTTCTTGGCGAGGATCCAACGGTCAACCGTTTGGAGGCACTCGCGGCGGAAACCATGGAAACGGAAGCAGCGGTATTCGCCACTAGCGGCACACAGAGCAACTTATTGGGGATAATGGCGCAATGCCAGCGAGGTGACGAATACATTGTCGGACAGGATGCCCACACCTACAAGGCAGAGGGCGGCGGCGCGGCGGTGTTGGGCAGCATCCAGCCGCAACCCCTCGATTTTGAGCCCGACGGCTCGTTGGATTTGGCTGCTGTTGATAACGCCATAAAACCCGACAATTTCCATTATGCCCGGACCAAATTGTTATGCCTTGAGAACACCCGTTCCGGGATTGCGTTGCCTCTCGACTATCTTCGCCGTGCGCGAGAGTTTACACAAGAACGGAATTTGAAACTTCATCTTGACGGCGCTCGCGTGTTCAACGCTGCCGTGAAGCAGAGGGTCCCTGTCAATGAAATTGCGCGTAATTTCGATTCGGTCTCGTTCTGTCTTTCGAAGGGACTAGGCGCTCCCGTCGGATCGGTGCTTTGCTCGACGACTGATGTAATAAAGGAAGCCCGCCGATGGCGCAAAGTGCTCGGCGGCGGTATGCGGCAAGCCGGGATTCTGGCGGCGGCGGGTATTTTTGCACTGACGAAGCAGGTTGACAGGTTGGAGGAAGATCATGTGAACGCCGCCCTGTTGGCTGAAGGGCTTGATGGTATTGACGAGGTCACCGTCAATTTCCCGCCCATGCAGACAAACATGGTGTATATTGGGGTCCCCGAAAGTGATACAGCACCGCTGTCAGAATTCATGAAGGGTAGAGGTATTCTGATTTCGGGCGGCACCTCAATCCGTCTGACGATTCATTTGGATGTCAGCAGAGACAACATTTACACGGTCATTAAAGCGTTTAAGGATTTTTATCGGAAAGGGAATGCTTAACGGGCACGGTTGATATAGATTTGTAATCCATGCTAGCGGTTCGTAGTAGCGATTGTTGGTTACAGACGGAAGATTACCATCGAAAAGATAGCGTCCGAAAGCGGATTGAATTGCGCCACTACAAACCATTCCCTAAAAGAAAGTAGAAAAAGAGCTATGATGCCAGGCCCAAAAAGCAATTGCCTGATGAGTGTATTTGTCCTCGCGGCAATTGTATGGGCCGAGGAGGATTCTTCAACGGTTGCCGCTCAATTGGATCCGGCTACAAAGCAAATAGAGCGGAAGGTGGTCTTTAGCGAAGGATTCGAGTCTGACGGCTCAATGACCTTGATGTATGCCAACGGCAGTTATGATGTCAATTTCGTTGGCGTTTCTCGGGAACTGGCGGCTACAGGGAACCGCTCGTTCAAGGTTGACGTCACGTGGAGCGATGGAACGAGTATGGATTGGGCGTCAACAGCGCTAACGATTCCTCTCTACGGCAACCCGGTTGTCCGAGGCAAATTGTATGTCGAGAGCGGCGCGGTACGGTTTGGCCACGCGATTACCGTCCCGGAATCCGGTACAAAGGGCAGCGTGGTAAGTGGCGTCAAAATTCGGGAGTTGCGGGACGGGTGGACAGCGTGGCAGTCTAGCAGTCTTGGTACGCCGGGCGATGCCGCGTATATTCAGGCAATCACCGTCTTCACGGGTCCTCCCGATGAGAAAGGACGAACGGTCTTTTACATTGACGATCTGGAGGTCGAGGCTGCCCTGCCAGACGATTACGAAACTAAACTCGAAGCTCGCATAGAGCAGATTAAGTCGGAGCGAAACGCTCCTCTACCCAAAGCCGTCCGCGCACTTAAGGAGCGATTCGCAGAACTTGCCGCCGAAATGAACACAGCTCAGATTACCTTTCCAACTTCGGCTTCAACAGAATTGAAGGGGTATTGCCGGCGGTTGCGACACTATCGCGACGATGTGCACTCGCAAGTTAAAGCTCAACTTGCTGAACCACAGCGCGACCCTACCCCGGCAGCCGTTAGCTCCTTCAGGCGGCTACTGGGACGTCTGGAGAAGGCTCATTCCGCTTACGGATCTTTGGCAGCGTATGCGGAAGCTTACCCGAGCTATCCATATATCGTCTGGATTATTGATCCCATCAGCAACGAGAAGGTTCTCCCGAATAGCTTCCCGGTGCCCGGAATCGTCGGGACGGAATTAGCTTTAGCAGCGTGTCCGGGCGAGTATGAGCCTGCAAGTTTTGCAATATACGGGTTCAAGGCGTTACGGGACGTTACCGTGACGCGGGGCGAGGTCGCGTCCGGTGAGTCTACGCTGCCCTCTTCACAGATTGAGGTGCACGTCGTGAAGTGCTGGTGGCAAGCGGGCGTAGGGGTCGCTGACGTGAAGCATCCTACACTGACGCCGGAGCTTCTGCTCAAAGACGCCGATTTTGTTTTGGTGGAGGATGAAGCCAAGCGCAATAGACTGCGGGATGCAGCGGCACCTGTGGACGCCGCCGAATTACAACCCGTATCCATTCCAGCCGGGGAGACGCAGCAATTTTGGGTTACGGTTCACATTCCTGAAGGGACATCGCCGGGAATCTACACAAGTCGAATGACCTTGGCGATCGAGAATGCTCCGGAGACGGTACTGCCGTTCACGGTCGAAGTGCTTCCCATCAGTCTGGAGCAACCTGCTCTCCGCTACTCGATCTATTACCGCGGAAGGTTGGCTGAAGATTTGGAGGGGAGCATCGGTTCAAAGTGGAAATCTCCGCGCCAATACTCTGCAGAGATGCGAAACCTAAAGGCCCACGGCATCACGCACCCGACCTGTCATCAAGACTTCGATAATGCGCAACTCCTTGACCGCGCTATCGAACTGCGTACGCGGGCGGGAATTGCGGTAGATCCATTCTACACTTTGGGGCTGCAGACCAGAGGATATACTTCTCCGGAGGATCTAGAAACGCTTAAAGAGCGAGTGCGTTCCGGTCTCTCTCATCTCCGTAAACACGGAATCAAGGAATTGTACATTTATGGGATTGACGAGGCAAGCGGCGAGGTATTGAAGAGCGAGCGCCCCTCGTTCAAAGCGGCACACGAGGCGGGCGCGAAGGTCTTTGCGGCTTGCGCGTCGGGCGCCTTCGAACTCGTGGGAGATGTACTTGATTTAGCCGTTTTTAATGGGCCGCTCAACCCCAGTGAAGCAAAAAAATGGCACAGCCTGGAACACAGCATCTTCAGTTACGCCAATCCTCAAGTAGGGGTTGAAGAACCCGAAACCTATCGCCGCAATTACGGACTGGCACTCTGGAAGGCTGGGTACGATGGCGCAATGAATTACGCTTATCAGCATAACTTCGGTGACATTTATGTTGATGACGACCATGAGACCTTTCGCGACCACGTCTTCGCCTACCCGACTGTGGATGGCGTGATAGACACTATCCAGTGGGAGGGTTTTCGAGAGGGAGTGGACGATGTTCGCTACGTGACGACACTGCTTAAAGCCATTGAGAATGCCACGGGCGACAAAGACGATTTGGCAAAAGAAGCGAAGGAGTGGGTAGGGACAATCGATCCTGACGGCGACCTTCAGACGATACGAGCGGAGATGGTTAAGTGGATTTTGCGCCTTAGTCCATGAGGTGTTCAGCACGAACGCTTCGGAACTGAGTTTCTCTTGAAAATAGGGATGAAAAGGGAAATCGGTAATCAGATGAATGAAGGTTACACCAAACCAATAAAGCAACAGTCAGGAAACAATGAAACGGGTAGAGTTATTTTGAATTAGCCGTGCAAAGAGACAAAGGAGGATTTTGCAGTGGATACAGTTGATGTGCGGGGCTTGCCCGACGACCAAATAGAATTTTTGCAGCAATTGATTGAGTTTATGCGCCAGAACGATCATAAACCTGTCACTCCGCCCGTAGATGAAACGGAATCTATTCACTTGCATAGTTGGTCGCTTGGAGTGGAGAAGGAGGTTTCACGGGAGGAGATTTATGACTATCTCGATGCGCAAGAAGATTAGGATGCCAGAGGCGCAGAGAATCAGAGATGGAAACGAACAACTTGAATACGGACATTTTATCCAAACACGAAATTGAACAGACGCTTCTTAAACATCTAGATACGTTGAAAAATTACAGTGTGAAATGGCTAGGACTCTTCGGTTCATATGTCAAAGAGGCAGCTCATGAGGACAGTGACATTGACCTGCTCGTAGAATTTGAGAAACTATCATTCGATAATTACATGGGACTGCGTATTTTCCTCGAAGATTTGTTTGAGGAAGAGATTGATTTAGAAATTTCCAATTCCGTCAAACCGCGTCTGAGGCCACGCATCGAACGGGAAGTCGAGTATGACGCGAGACTATGAGATTTACCTTGAAGAGAATGCGCGTTGAATGGCTAACGATTATTGTTTCAGAGATATTCTCATCTACAGATATTTTAGGGAGTAATACGTAAAGTGTGATGTGTAAGAGAATCCGTAAGCCTATATTTGGGACCCGACAAGGAAAACGGGTTACGGCATACGGAATATGCCTACTACTGCAACGGGAGAAATTTTTATGGTTCATGTTCCATACGCAGCACTTAAAGAGATGGTCTACAATATTTACATTACCGCCGGCGCGGTGGAGGAGGATGCGCGAATCGTCAGCGATCACCTCTGTGACTCCAATCTTATGGGTCACGACTCGCACGGCGTGATGCGCACCGATTCTTACATAGACACGATGAAAGCGGGAGCGTCCGCGGCGAGGATGGAAACTGTCCGTGAAACACCCGCGAGCGCCGTCATCAACGTCCACGACGCGCTCGGAATGGTCGCGGCAAAGAAAGCGATGGATCTCGCCATTGACAAGGCGAAATCGGGGACGCTGGGAGCGGTGGCGCTATACAACTGCGGACATGCCGGGCGGATGGGGACTTTTCCGCCACAGGCTGCCGAGGAGGGGATGATCGGTATCGTTCTGCTTAACGGCGGCAGCCGCTTTATGCACCCGTTCGGGGGAACCTCGCGGCGGCTGCCGCCCAATCCGATTGCGATTGCGGTACCGCGCAAACACGGCGAACCGTTAATGCTTGATATGACGGTTAGCGTCGTCGCAGGCGGCAAAATCACCATCAAGTCGGCGCGCGATCAGGAGATGCCGGAGGGATGGATGATTGACTCGGAGGGTAACCCTGTCACGGATCCGAGCGCGTTTTACGCCCGGGAATCGGACACGGCGGTGATGCCGTTAGGGGGATTCCAATTCGGGCACAAAGGTTTTGGCTTGGGATTCATGATTGATGCAATCGCCGGCGGACTGTCATGGGCGGGGTGTAGCCGTGACGAACCCACACGCGGCGGCAGCGGAATTGTGATGATAGTCATGAAGATAGAGGATTTTATCGATCTCGACACCTACACGGAGGAGATAGAGTATATTGTTGAGTGGGTAAAGTCCTCGAACAGACTGCCCGGCGTGGATGAAATCTACGTTCCCGGCGAATTTGAGGCACATAGCCGCGCACAACGCCTGAAAGAGGGAATACCAATCGAAGAAAAAACTTGGAAACGGCTGGTTGAAATTGCCGAATCCTATCGTGTCGCGGTGCCGGAGGTCTAAGGCATCTGCCCCTTCGATATCTCAACAACCTAGTTGCGCCCTTCTATTCCGCGGGATACCGGGGTAACCAGTATCCGCCGTCAACGCGGAGCGTGGCGCCGGTGATGTAATCGGCTGCGTCTGAACACAGGAACGCAGCCGCCTTCCCGATATCTTCAATCGTTCCGAGCCGTCCCCAAGGTAATTTCTTCGCGCCTTCCAGCTGCTCCTCGACAGTCGAATAGTTCCGCTCACCGGGGGTGTCCGTCCAACCGGGCTCAATAACGTTGACGTTGATGCGGTGTCCCGCGAGTTCGGTCGCTATCGTGTTCCCCATGTTGATGATGCCGGCTTTCGCCGTGTTGTACGGAACGGAAGTCCCGATCGGAATGAAGGCAAGAATCGAACTGATGATGAGGATTTTTCCGCCTCCGCCGCGAGCGACCATGTGTCTTGCTACGATTTGGCTGCAATGAAACACGCCCCACATGCACACGTCAATTGTCTTCTCGGCATCCTCAACTGAGAGTTCCAGAAACGCGTTGCGAATGCTGGTTCCGGCGTTGTTTACGAGGATGTCAATTTTTCCGAAACGGTCAATGCTTTGTTGAACTCCCGCCTCCACTGCATTCCGATCAGTAACATCACCTGCCGCGATCATCGCCTCTCTTCCAACTTGGCGAATCATTTCGACAGTCTCCGCTGCCGACTCCCGATTCCCCATGTCGTAGATGACGATGTTGGCGCCGCATTTTGCCATCTCGAGCGCACATCCGCGTCCAATCCCGCGCGCGCCGCCGGTAATGAATGCAACCTTGCCTTGTAAGTCGATCATGTTGATTTTTCTCTCCGAAAAGCTGGGACAGTTGATAACTTCGATGTTCCGGTTAAACGAAGAGGTCGTGCGTCACATTTGGGGATAATAGCCCGTTTGGGAGTCACTGCCTGGACGCACCAGGAGACCACTCTTGGATGAGGTCAGTTGGAATGTCATCAATGAACATGGCTGATCCACTTTTCCTGTCCTTGTCACCATGGACCACTGAACTCAAATAAAGGCGTTCCTTTGCACGCGTCATACCAACGTAAAACAGTTGACGTTCCTCCTCGATTTTCGTTGGATGGGTCAAGTGGCCCTTACGAAGCGAATCATCTTGTATATTCGTCATGATTACCAATGGGAATTCCGTACCTTTTGCTGAGTGCATAGTCATCAAAGTAATCTTTTTCGTATCGACCTCAAGATCTTCTGCGCTAGTTATTGACTCTTGATATTTTAGAAAGGCAGAGATGGGGGCCTTAGGGAGAGCCTGCTGAAATCTCTTTATTACCTTCATGAAGTCTGTTCGCCTAGTGTTCCAATCCTCATCTTCTGTTGAATATGTAGGTTTTTTGCGACGCAACGCTTGAAACAATTCCCTTAAATCGTCTGTCTCCGGCGATTTGAGAGTGGCAAGTAGCCATTCCAAATTCGGATTATGTGTCCGCGTGTAGCGTGAGGCAGCTTGAAGAAACGCTTGCGTCTGTCCCCTTACCTGTTCGTCATCTAATTGGAACTCGGACACGTCGGTTTCGCCTTCTTTTCGCGCGTTCGCCAGAATTCCAATGCCCACTAACGGCAGGAGTTCCTGTAGCGAGCGCATTTCGCGCTCGCGGAAAGATATGTCACTTAGCTTTTCAAACACTGCGCGGTTCACCTGTACATCCTCCATTGCTCGGTGCAAGCGCCCGTGAACAACGCCAAACTTTTCCGCGAGGGCTTCTAGTGAATCGGAGCCACGTGGATAAACCCTCTGGGCATTTAACATCGTATCGTAGCAAGCATTCATTAAATTGGTATCCAAGCATTGGGTGATGTTTCGCTCCAAGATCGGATTATCAAAATCAATCACATTGTGTCCCACCAGGATGCCGTCTTGGATGAAATCGAGAAACTCCGGAAGTACAGATTTTATCGGAGGTTCACTCTTGACTGTTTCATCGCTAATGCCGTGGACATCAAAACTTGACTTTGGAATAGCGCATGGTGGTTTCACCAACTGATGGTAAGTTTCAACAGCTTGTCCGGTGGTGTCCAATCGCATGGCAGCGATTTCGACAATCTCCGCGTCCTTTGAATCGCGACCGGCGGTTTCAAGATCGTAGATAATAGAATTCGAGTAATTGGGTTTTTCAAAATAACTCAATAATTGCTGGCAGAGTTTTAGAGCTATAATGCTCTTGGCGGAATTCAGATTCTCGGTCGATTCACAATTGCTTTCCAACCCAATCACGTCAGGAGCGTACTGTGTCGTATTTCCAATGAGAATCGCTGCCCCAACAGGCAGTGGTAACACCCCAAATTCCCCGATGAAGACGTGTATCTCCGTTTCAACCATTCCGGAAACATTTTCGTCTAGCGGCAAAATTTCAATTTGAACGTCGCAATCAAAATACAGTTTAAAAGTCTGATGAATTATATGCGCGGCACAGATGGCATCAATCCCATTACTAGAGATTATACGAACTGGTTTTCCATTCTTTACTCTCTCACCTAGAGCTCCCGCCGCTCGTTGTAGATTGGGAGTGTCATTTGCCATTTCAATCGTTTGAATTTCTTGGTCGCGAAATACCGAACGACGTCTTTCAAGCAACTCAAATAGCTTTGACATGATTTTACTAATCGTGGCACCTTCAATGTCGATCGCAAATGTATCAATATCCTCGAAAAATCGCCGCACGTTGCGACGGGTTAAAGGCCCGGCAGCATAAGGATAATCCTGAATTTGCCTGAGTGTGTCCACTAGAGTCAGTTCGTCGCGGCGAGCGATTCGTTTCAGTTCCGCAAGCGTTAAATCGTCAATCACTTCCGTCGGAAACTTGAGTGCCCCACCAAGATCTTCCGCGCGCTGCTCCTGCATAAATCTCAAGTATGAGACAATATCGTTCGCTCGTGTTTTCTGCAATGCGTTTTCTCCTCCAGCGCGCTGAAAACGCACTCCTTGCTGATGCAATTGATACGTCACCTTATCTGCATGGCGATGATTACGGTAAAGGATGGCAATGTCTCCTGGCATGTGCCCTCCTTTATCCAAGAGATTACGGACAAGCCTGACAATGTACTCCGCCTCTTGGTTGGGGTCATTGAAGGTACAATGAACAATGGGATGTCCTGCGTCCTGATGCAATCTTAGAAGGCCCACACTAGTATCTATATTATTGGAAATCACTGCTTGTGCCGCGTTGAATATTTTTCTGCTACTACGATAGTGATCTTTCAGTTTCACTATGGTCGGGTTATAGTCATCTTGAAACTTCGTAATGAATTCTGGACTAGAGCCTCGCCAACCATAGATTGCTTGGTTCTTGTCAGCAACCACCATCAGGTTTCCTGGAGACTCCGAACACAGCAGTCTAAGAAGGGCATATTGTGCGGCATTAACGTCCTGATACTCATCAACAAGAAGATAGCAGATTGCACAATGAATTTTGTCACGGACAGAAGGGATTCTGTCGAGCAACTCAACTGTCTTGCAGATAAGATCGTCAAAGTCCAGCGCCTGATGCGCATTGAGTTTGTCTTGATAAGTTTTAATTATGGCTGCTTCTTCTTGGTCAATAGACCGGGTAGCCGTCGCTTTGTTTTCATGCGTATGAATCTCTTGCATTTCAACATTTGAGACCAACCCATCCACTATCTTTCTTTTGTGCTTCTCGACTATTTCCCGCAAGTGCCAAGAGGAAAAGTCTTTGGGTCTTAATTTCAAGTCTCTCCTACACTCAATCAGAATCTCATCCTGTGTTTCAGCTTCGAAAACCGCAAAGTTTTTGCTCAAACCAATTTCAGAGGCGTGTTCACGGAGTAAGTCGGTACAGAAAGCGTGAAAGGTATGAATACCCACGTCAAGTCCCAACTTTGTCCCAAGTAAATCCCTGGTTCTATCAAGCATCTCCTCCATGGCTTTTCTGGTAAAGGTAATTGCGAGAATCTGGTCTGGAGCGACACCGTGAATTCGGATGAGGTGAGCAATTCTATGCGTGACTACCTTCGTCTTCCCCGTACCCGGACCTGCATCAACCAAGATTGGCCCCTTTGTATGGGTTACTGCTTGTTTCTGTTCTACATTCAGTTCTTGAAGGATTTCCATTTTCGCAACTCAATATAGTGTTTGAATTCTTCCGTGAGGATAATGGTGAATACCATTTTAGTGTCACGCTTGACAGTGTGAACTGGTGACATCAATAGTTTTTTCCGTGCGTTTTTAGCTCAACTTTTATGAAACTGCGGGGAATGAGGTAAAATCACTGGAATTAGTAGCATCAACCGACGGAGGACTGCATGACTACAGTTCAGCGTCTTGAACGGCGCGGCGACCATCGATTGATGAGGTTTGACGGGATTTCGCGAGTGAACATGGAGGGCGCGCGTTCCAAATCGCCGCGGCGACGGACTACAGAGGTCAGATAGAGCCGCTCCTTGGCTCGCGTCATTCCGACGTAGAACAGCCGGCGTTCCTCTTCGAGTTCCGCCAACGGTTGGCCTTTGCGCCTAATGGGAAATGTTCCCTCCTCCATGCCTGTAATGATGACTACTCGAAACTCTGTTCCCTTTGCTGCATGAAGGGTCATCAGGGTAATTTTGTCAGATTCGATCTCGGTTTCGTCCGCGCTATTGATTAACTTTTGATAGTCCAAGAAACCGGAGATGTCTTTTTCTCGGCTATTCCGTTCAAAATGCAGCATACCGTTCATGAATCTTGCCCGCCTGTTTTCCCACTCCCCATCCTCCGGAAATTCCGGAGGCGTTGTTTTGCGGAGTGTTTGAAGATATCCTCCGATTTCTTCTGCCTCTGTTAATCCCGTGGAAGACACCAGTTCACCCGTCTCGGGACGGTGGCGTTGTACGTAACGTGCGGACGCTTGAAGATATGCTCCTATGGCAGCCGATGGACGTTCATCGTCCAGTGCATTCTCGGAGCCTTCAGTTTCCCGTCGTTCCGCTTGATTCGCAAGAATTCCGATTCCCACAAGCGGCAAAAACTCCATCAACGATCGTACTTCGCGATGGCGGAGATTGACCTTGACTAGTTCTTCAAACACACGGTGGTTCACCTCTACGTCCTCAATCGCTCGGTGCATGGTATCATGCTCAATGCCGAATTTTTCAGAAAGCGCCTCAAGATTACGGGACTCACGCGGATAGAGTCGTTGAGCGGTGACGAGGGTGTCGTAGCAGGGATTGGATAATCCGACATCCAACCGCCTGAGGTCGCGTTCCAAGACCATATTGTCAAACTCAATGACGTTGTGCCCGATGAGGATACGATCTTGGATAAAACTGAGAAATCCCGGTAGAACAGCCTCAATACTCGGCGCGTCTTTGACCGTTTCGTTGTCGATACCGTGAACGCGGGTGCTTGACGCTGGAATAGCGCGGGACGGTTTCACCAACTGATGGTAACGCTCAATTTCGCTCCCGATGATGCTGAGTCGCTTGGCAGCGATTTCGACAATCTCTGCCCGCTTGGGATTGTAATCGGTGGTTTCGAGGTCGTAGACAATCATATCAGAATAATTTGGGGTTTCAAAGTAGCCGACGACTCTCTGACACAGCTTCAGCGCGATGACACTTTTGGCAATTTCCGATTTATCGCCAGGATCGTTGTCTCGTCCTAACTGGATTGCGTTTGCGTCTCCGTCCGGCTCGGACGCGATGAGAATTACCGTGGTGGTTGTCTCGGGCACAACCGCAAAGCGGCCAATCAATATAGTAATGCTGTCTTGGTCGATTTGGAGTGTTTCGTTTCCCGAAGGCAAAAATTCAATATGAACGCCGCAGTCTAGATAGCGCTCGATTGTCTGATGAACGATATGTGCGGCGCAGCAGGCATCAATCTCGGTGGTAGCCACGATTCGCACCGACTCGCCGCGCTGAACCGCACTGTACAGAGCGTCCGCAGCCATCCTGAGATATCGGATTTCGTCCCATTCCTCAATCGTTCGAATCTCTTCATCGCGATAGGGGGAACGGCGGCTTTCAAGCAGATTAAACAGTTTCGACACTGCTCTGCCAATCTTTTCGCCTTTGATTTCGTCGGCAAAGCCATCAATTTCCTCAAGGAATTGGCAGATATTTCGGCGTGTCAATGGACCAACATCTTCCGGATAATTTTCTATCTCTTTGAGCAGTTCAACCAGTGTAAGTTTGTCACGCCGCGCCAACCACTTCAGCCGCGCAAGCGTTAGATCATCAATTAAACTCTGCGGAAAATTGAGCGATCGCTCAAGATCGCGCGGGAGCCGCCACTGGACAAAACTTAGATAGGACGAGATGTCTTGTGCGTGTGTCTCTTGGAACGAATTTTCTCGCCCAATACGCTGAAATTGAATCCCCTCATAATACAGGCGATCGGCAAGCGCTTCCGCGAGCCGGTGCGTCCGGTAAAAGACCGCGATATCTCCGTAAGAGTAGTGGCGATCGTTTACGAGCTGGCGGATAAGCTTGACAACGTGCGACGCCTCCGCGTTCGGATCACTCAACGTGTAGTGGAAAAGGGTATGTCCCGCGCCCCGATGTGTCTTGAGGGTACTCGTTTCCTGGCGGGTATTCTTGGAAATCACCGTTTGTGCCGCCCGCAGAATTTTCTCGGTACAACGATAGTGCTCCTCCAACTCCACGACGGTGGGTTGGAAATCGGTTCTGAATCTCTCAATGTATTCCGGCATGGAGCCACGCCAACTATAAATCGACTGATTCTCATCGGCGACTACCATCAAGTTCCGCCCGGGCACGCGGCATAGCAGCCTCAAGAGTTCATACTGAGCGGCATTGATGTCCTGATATTCATCAACAAGGATATAGCGTATATCGCGATGGTATTTGGCTCGGACAGCGGGGGTTTTCTGGAGCACTTCGACAGTTTTGTAGAGCAGATCGTCAAAGTCAAGTGCAGAATGCGCGGCGAGGTTGCTTTGATATGCCTTGATTAGGTCCGCGATATTTTGGATGGCGGACGGGTCGTTAATCACATCGCCATCTCGTGTGCGAATATCGGGCATCTTACCGCCCGTAGCGATCGGATCTTCCAACCTCACCTTATACGCTCCGATGATGTCGCGCAATTGCCAAGGGGGGTAGTCGAGTCGATTTAGTTTCAACTCTCGCAGGCATTCTATCAGTATCTCTTCCTGTGTCTCCTGATCGAAAATCGTGAAGTTTTTGCTCAACCCGATTTCCGGTGCGTGTTCTCGTAGCAAGCCAACACAGAAGGCGTGGAAGGTATGGATTCTAACGTCCAATCCCTGCGTTGTGCCGAGCAGATCTTTGATGCGATCGAGCATCTCTTGCGCGGCTTTATTCGTAAAGGTGACAGCGAGGATTTGCTCCGGTGGAACGCCGTGTTGGTGGATGAGGTGGGCGATTCTGTGGGTGATAACCATGGTTTTGCCCGTGCCGGGGCCTGCAACGACCAAGATCGCGCCGTCTTTATGGGTAACCGCCTCTCCCTGTTTCTCATTGAGTTCTTGAAGGGTTTCCATTTTCCACAGCGTACTAAAATTAAAATTGATTGAATTGTGCCGTGCAGACAACCGTGGATGACGTTACAACGTTATTCTTGACGGTTGGAATCTCCAAAACGAGAACCTGTTCCCTCAGGTTCCTGTACCATTTTTCTAAAATTCAAGTGCGCTGCTGGCGTGAATTAAGTAAATAAACTTGCATGTAGCAGAGTAAGAAGTCTTGTCTCCGCACAAAGCCGGCGGGGCAAGGGGATCTCTATCGCACTCATTATCCATTCGCTTGATCGCTGCTGGCGCTATCAAAGACTCGTGAGTAGCGCCCTTTTCAATGTACAAAGTCGAGCCAAAACGAGACTGACGCGTTCAATCGAAAGTGGCGCAGTGGTTCGGCAACACCGGTCGTCTTCATGAAACCTCCCCATGATACTGTTCGACATCCGCTGTCTCAACAATTCCTTGGGACATGGGGGCGTTAAATTGAGCGGCGGCATCGCGAATGAGTTGATAGGTTGGCTCCGGCAGCTCAATACCGTTGGTTAACCGCTCCACGCGGCGGCGATGCGACAAATCGCCTGGCACTAACACTTCATCATATCCCGGCGCAGGAGGCGTCTCCCTCATGCCATCAAGGAAGGCGCGCACCCCGCGTCCATACGAATCCAATGCCGTAAAGGCTTGGACGTTTATCACCTGCATAAATGCGCCGCTCATACCGTCTACTTCGAGGTCGATGTCGGGGGACAATCCACCCAGCAGGCAAGTCATTAACGAAAGCGCGTATCCTTTATGCCCCGCGAGCGGAAGCAACCAGCCGCCATCGAAAAAGTCCGTGGGCTTAACGGTCGCATTTCCGTGTTTATCAAGGATGCAACCTTCCGAGAGATCTAGATTTTTGCTCTGGGCAACTCGAACTTTCCCCTCAGCCACGACGCTCGTAGCAAAATCGGCGATGAACGGCGCACCGTCGCCCGTCGGAACTCCAATCGCAATCGCGTTCGTGTCGAGCTTGCCAATCGCCCCGCCAAAGGGCACAACGCGAGTGGGAGTCGTACAACCGAGACCGACACCGCATGTAATGACCCCGATGCAGCCCTCGCGTGCCGCGGCTTCCGCATATTCTCCCAGCCGTCCGATGTGGCTCATGTGAACGAGGTTCGCACATGCCACATTACCGGTTTTCGCTTTCTCAATCGCCATGTGGATAGTCTGTAGAGAGGCGTAGTGCCCGAACCCATGATTTCCATCCACGAGCAGCGAATTTGGCGTTTCTTTTACGACACTTGGCTCGGCAGCGGGCTGCAAGGAGCCATCGGCGATCCAATCGAGATACTGCGGAATACGGAGGACGCCGTGTGAGTCGTGCCCGGAGAGATTTGCATTGACCAGAACTCCCGCCACGCTGTCGGCGATATGGCGGGGCGCACCCGCCCCTATGAAGATTTGCCGTGTGATCGCATGAAGGTGGCTTGCGGCAAAGTTGTGTGTTTCCACCAAGGTTTATTTCCTATTTGGCGTAACTCTGTCTCCCTAGCGCAATCTTTTACCCGATTGCTTGGAGATGTTTCCACATTATGACGTTGGCTGATATCGCGCGATGTCACCCGGCTCGACGATTTCCTCGCCCAAAGAAACGTCCAAATCAGCCGCATGCTCCCGAAGTTTCTGATGAATGGTGTCCGGAATGTCAATACCATTGGACAGTCGTTCGTTACGGCAACGATGTTCGAAATCTCCGGGTACTAGCACTTCATTGAAGCCCGGCGCCGGCGGAGTCGCTTTCATGTCCTCTAGGAATGCCCGAACAGCCTGTTGGTATTTTTCCAAAGGCGTGAAAGCCTCGACATTTATCACCTGCATGAACACGCCGCCCATACTGCCTTTTTCGATGTCGAACTCTTCGGATAATCCTCCCAATAGGCAGGTTACCAACGATAGCGCATAGCCCTTGTGACCCCCGAACGGCAGCAATGAACCACCATCGTAGAAATCCATTGTATTGACGGTCGGATTGCCGTGCTTATCCAGAATGTGTCCTTCGGGCACGTTCACGCCTTTGCTTCGGGCGACACGGAGTTTGCCTTCGGCAATCACGCTGGTCGCGATATCGGCGACGAACGGCGAATCGTCACCGGTTGGACAACCGATGGCAATGGGATTTGTACTCATGCCTCCAACCGCGCCGCCAAAGGGCACGACGGGCCAGGCGCCCCGCTGACCGTTGCCAAGGGTAACGATACTGATGCATCCCGCGCGCGCTGCGCCCTCAAGGTATTCTCCCAACCGTCCAATATGACTGGTATCATAGAGGCTGGCACAGACAACATTAAAACGCTTTGCCTTATCGATCGCTAGCTCGACTGATTTCTGGGCGGTGTAGTGCCCAAAACCGAAACCGGCATTCACGACGAAGGTGTTGTCGGTTTCTTTAATTACTTCCGGCTCAACCTTCGGACGCAATCTGTCGTTTGCGATCATATCCAAATAGGAGGTAATGCGTAACACACCGTGCGAATCGTGTCCGGAGAGGTTGCCGTTGACGAGGATGCCGGCAACAGTGTCAGCGATATGGCGCGGCGTTTCGACCGCCATGAATATCTGGCGCGAAACGGCGTGAAGGTAACTTGCTTGAAAATTGTGAGTTTCAGCCAATATGTTGTCTCCCTATGGTAATTATTTTGTAGATGATTCCTTGATTATCGAAGTCGGGGCTTTGTTGAAGGTGCATCCCAAATATAGGAATTATGTGAAGTTTGCATCGGTCAAATAGACAATAGACACTCGTGGTTTTTCACTTTTGCGTTCCAGCGAAGATTTTCAATCGCCAATTTGAAGCGAGTATCTCCCCTTCACCTTGAAAACATGACTGCTAAATTGGGTGACCATGCCGCTACATCCCAAAGCACCAATGGCTTGGATCTGTCAATCCAAGCCGATCGCGACGCAGCCCCGAACATCCCGTATCTGTCTGACCATTACAACATGTGCGCACAACACAAAAATGACGCGAAATCCTATTAACCTTAACTGTTGGGTTTCACTTGATATCTGTTCGATATGAGCAGTTTTATAGTCAATTCCACTCATATTTACACATTTTTCGGCAGGTGCAGTTTCTAATCGCACCTATATGAGGGTTGATAGCCTAATGTTTTTTGCCGTTCAACCCAATCTACACGCTGTTACAAAGAAACCGAATTATGGGGAAAACTCGGTCTCATGGCTAATGGTTCTCATACTGCCGGCTGAATGTTGAGACCAATATCTCGCAAGATGCTCTTTTTGACCTTGCAAATCATTGTGTAGGCGGGGTCGAACACATTTCCCACGTCGTATTCCACGCATTGACCCAGCAAGATGTGCGGCTCGTTGGCTTCGAGACCAAGTTCAATTAGCCAGTGAACCATCTCTGTCGTGGCGTGCTGAACCGCTTGATCCAGAGGACGAGCGTTCCCAGCGGTAAAGATGTAGTTTTCGTTCTCGCCTCGGGGCCAGTGGATGCGCTTGTCCTTGATCAGATTGACCGTGAATTCGACATTGAATGAGATCTCAATGCCGGTGCCAACAATCTCGCCATCCCCCTGTACAGCATGACCGTCGCCGAGAAAGAACAGCGCACCTTCGGCAAACACGGGGAAGTAAACAGTCGCGCCTTGGCAAAACCCACGATAATCCATGTTCCCGCCATGCTCCGCAGAGGTTACGGCTGATATCGCTTGTCCACCTTGTGCAGCCACACCGAAACAACCTACCATGGGTTCGAGAGGTAGGCAAAAGTCACCCAACTTCGTTTTCGGTGAAATAAGCGTTGCCGTCCACTTATCTACATCAATTTCCCATTCGGCGCCACTGTTTTTCGGAAGGCCGGCAGCGACGAAGTATGGATCCAGGACATTCGGCGCTACAACGGTTGCAGTGCGCCCAATTCTTCGGTTGGGGACAACTCGATCAAAGTACACAGCGAGGATATCACCGGGCGCGGCGTCTTGAATATAAAATGGGCCGGTCTGCGGATTTCCCCCTCCCGTGACCGGCTGATCCTCAGAATCTCGTCCGCTATTGTCGACGGTCGTGGTCACAACGGTGTCACCGCTCTCAATGTGCAGAACGGGTTCGTACGTACCAAGGTCAGCGTAATAAATGCTTGGCTCAAAATGGTGTGTTGCCATCTTCTTCTCCCTAGTGTCTTAATCGGAGCCAGTGAGGCGCAATTAAATTATCGTACGATGTGGTGAGGGACACAATGAAATACCGCTGCAACGTGCAATCATACACCTCGCAGCGGTATTGTCGGAAGATTTCGTTTCAAATTAACTTTGCCTGCGACTCAGCGATTGTTCATTCAATCGAAATCGGTGCCCGGAGCGCACTACTTCGAAAAGCTACAAGCGTCCAAAACTGCGGGAATCTCCTCATAAGTTAGCCAGACATCGTATATATCCATGGCTTCATCCGAGGTGTCAGCCGTTCACACATCGTAGCCGGGATGCGTATCGAAAATTCACGGCTTCCAAGTAGTTGTTTACGCCACGTCCGGCTCATCGTGTTTTGATCGTTGCACAAGGCGTGTGCCTACGACATTGTTACGGCATACGGCGTATGCTTACTACTGTTGGGAGGTAAGTCCTCATTGAACCAGAACTTCAATACATTACCGATCCGCCTGCGACGCTTATAGAGAGACCTGTCAGGTAGTCGGACTCGGCGGACGCCAGGAATGCCGCAGTTTGCGCGATATCGCCGCCATCCGCAACCCGCCCCCATGGAACCCCCGAGCCGCTCTTTCGCATCTGCTCGGCATGGCGCCCGGTTTTGTGAAACTCCTCACCGGAAATGTCTTCGTCTGACAGCACGGCTCCGATGTAACTCCAACGCTCGGTGTCCACAACGGCGGGACAGATAGCATTGACATTTACTTGATGCGAAGCCAATTCCAACGCCAGCGCCTGAGTAAATCCGATTACACCAAACTTGGCGGCGCAGTAAGCGGCAAAACGCGCACTCCCTCGCTTTCCCGACGTGGACGCCATGGTAATTATCTTACCTCCGGGCTCACGCGCCACCATGTGGCGGGCAACGGCTCGACAACAGAGGAACGTGCCCTTGAGGTTGACGTTATGAACTGTGTCCCAAGCGTCCTCCTGCAAGTCAACCACGGGCACGCGATCAGCACCGGGACGAGAGCCGGCGTTGGTTACAAGTATGTCAATCCGTCCAAACTCCTCAACTGCAAGCGACACCATATCATCGACTTGCCGCGCGTTGGAAACGTCGGCTAAGATACTGATCGATGTCCTCCCCAACTCTTCAATTTCTCGGACGACGGAGGGTGCCCCTTCCCAAGCTGTACCCCAATCCGCGTACGGATTGCCGACGATGTCGTTGACGATGACGTCAGCGCCCTCATTCGCAAGCCGCACCGCAATTGCGCGTCCAATCCCATGCTCACCGCCGGCGCCGGTCACCAGTGCAACTTTTCCGTCAAGATTGTACATTCCATTTCCCTTTCCGTCAGTCGAGTTGGCACGAACTACTTCGCAAACAAAGCGTCGTCAAATCTCTCCGCCTGGTGCGTCGGCTTTGGAAACCTTAATGCCTGTGCCTACCATCTGTCTCCGCACATACGCCTTGCATTCCTTGACCGTTGAAAACGGTGAATTGGGATGTGCCGCGATACTGATACTCAAATCTTCTGCACCGAAATACAGCATAGCGATGCCGGGTTTGGCAAGTTTGTGAGCGTTCACCACTGCATCAACCGATTCAAGCTGGAACGTAAGGATTCCGTTCTCGTTCCACCACTCAATATATTCGTCGCGTTCGGTATATTTATCCGCTCCGTAGCCGTTAGGCGGCGGAAAACTTCGGATACCTACCGGCGGATAGTAAAACGCGCGGATCGCCTCATCAACGTCAGCCTCGTCATCAACCTGCGGGATGACGATGGCGGCGGGACCCAAATCGCACAGGTTCCCGATGAGATAGGCGTGTTTCGGATGCTTGATACGTAGCTGAACCGGAATTCCAAGTTCATGCGCATTCTTACAAAACGACCACAGTTTTTCTTCGTTGAAGGGACCGTGCTGACTACACACCCCAATCATGTCGTAGGGGCCTTGCTTGAGAATCTCAGCAAGTTCGTCTTTGGTCGCATCCATGGGCGCGTTACCAACGTGTAGGGTTTCTCCGTTGCGAATTCGCTCCCTTAATGTAGCGTTGTCCGGCATGTCTAATGCTCTCCTTGAGATGGTGCTATGTTGTTCACCGAGCGGGATGGGTTTGATGATGATTTCCGATGGGAAACGATAACCAATGTCGACAAATGTAGGGTTGTATTTTACTCAGTATTTGTATTTGCGTCAACCCAAATCTTGTGAGCTGTGAGGTCAGTCGCGTGAGCACACGAGGTGAATGTCATTGACGGGATTTTCGGTTTCACATATAATGGCTGGACGGTGTTTATGCTGACTCGAAAATTCGGAGATATGCATTATGATTTACGACCTACTCATCAAAGGCGGAATGTTAGTTGATCCCGCGCAACGCATTCACGCGAAGAGGGACGTGGCGTTTGCCAACGGCGTGGTTGCAGCCGTCGGTGACGACTTGCCGGTGGGTGACGCTCGCGAGGTGTTGGATGCGAGCGATCAAATCGTCACGCCGGGGTTGATCGATTTGCACGTTCATGTGTTCTACGGCGTTGGTCATTACGGCATCGAACCGGACTCCACCTGTCTCGCAAAAGGCGCGACAACCGTCGTCGACGCCGGGTCGTCGGGGGCGGATAACTTCACAGGTTTTCGGAAGTATGTGATTGAGGTGAGCGAGACGAGCATCTTCGCCTATCTCAACGTTTCGTCGCAGGGGATGATGACCGAGGAGATTGGTGAGTTCGAGATGCCGGAATACGCCAATGTTGGCAAGGCATTCCAGATGATTGAGAAGCATCGCGATCTCATCCTGGGTGTGAAGGCGCGGCTGACGCGGCACAAGATTGCCAGTGAACGATCGGGGTTGACGCCGCTGCACCGCGCACGCGAAGCGGCGGATGCGGCAGGAGTGCCCATCATGATTCACCCGCAAAACGCCTGGTGCGATTCGCTGGACGACATTTTAGCCGTCATGAAGGAGCGGGACGTGCTAACACACTGTTTTCATGACCGGGCGTGCGGCATCATGGATGAGGACGGTAACGTACGAAAATCCGTCCGTGAAGCCATGGAGCGGGGCGTGATATTTGATGTGGGCCACGGCGCCGGCTCGTTTTCGTGGGAAATTGCCGAACGTGCAATGGCGCAGGGCGTCGAGCCGCAAACTATCTCGTCGGATTTGCATTTCTACAACGTTGACGGTCCCGTTTATGACTTGGCAAATGTCGTCACCAAGTTCCTCCATATCGGCATGAAGCTGGATGACGCCATCGCAAAGGTGACGGCTGTGCCGGCAGAGGTGATTTTGATGCCCGACAAGATTGGAACGCTGGCTGTTGGCGCTTGGGGAGACGCGATCGTATCCGAATTGCGCGAGGGCGAATTCCAACTTGCCGACTCGCGCGGCGAGGTACGCATTGGCAGGCAGAAGTTCACGCCAGTGACCGTTGTTAAAGGCGGACAGGTATATCGGGGGCAAGTTTAACAGAAATGGGGACGGAGATGAATATCAGCCAAGAAACTTATGATCGCTACTGGGAGAAGGGTTGGGTTGTCGTCGAAGGGGTGTTTAAGGCCGAGGAGGTCGAGCGCATCGCTCAACTCGCGCTTGAGGTGATTGGAGACGGAATTAAACAGGGCGAACCGTCAAATTACTCCGTAGACTATGCGGGAGACGGTAGAACCGCGCCCCGAAAGCTAGTTTCCCCGTTCGAGAAGGATGTTGCATTCCAAACTTTCGTGCTAGATTCCCGACTTCGTGACATCATACGGGATCTAATCGGCGTCGAGCCGTTGCTGTTCGCGGACCAGATTTTCATGAAGCCGCCGCACTTCGGTACCGCCAAACCGTACCATCAGGACAACTTTTACTTCAAATGCGATCCGGCGGATCATGTTATCACTGTTTGGGTAGCGATGGATGACGCCGATGAATCCAATGGTTGTTTGCGCTATATTGAGGGCTCGCATAAGGGACCTGTATTGCCGCATGAGGTGCCGGATCCTGAAGAAGAGTACAACTCGGTGCCCCCGCCGGAGCTGATTGACCTGTCAAAAGAGGTGTTGGCGGAGGTGAAGAAGGGCGGCGTGGTTTTTCACCATAGCAAGATGCTACATACGTCCCATCGTAATGAATCGGACCGGTGGCGGCGCGGGTATGCGAGTCATTGGGCGAGCGCCGAGACGACATCGGAAAAGCAGACGATCGAGAAGGGGTATTTTCGGCGGTACGATTTTTTGAGAGGTTGAAATCCTTAAGAGCCTGTTTCAAAAGTACATTTGTAGGGTGGAATCAACCGACTGGTTAAGGAGGGCGATAGCAAATCCCCTGCCCACCAGCCTTTCAGAGTGCCAGCGGAGCGAAAGGTGTATAGTAACCAAACTACCCTACACCAAAGCCCCAGCGGGGATCAAACTTACAGGTTAGGGTGCTTTCGTCAGGATAAGGTTGCCAAACTTATCAACTAGTGCCTCGTATCCCGGGTGGATCACTGTGGTGGCGTCAATCTCCTCTACAATGGCGGGACCTTCCAGCACACATCCGGCAGAGAGCCGGTAACGGTCATAGATGGGACATTCAACGAAATCTTTGCGTTCATCAAAATACACTGATCTGGATTCTTTTTGCGCGGTCGATATGTCGTCCTCTTCTTTTCCCAGTTCGCGTAGTTGGGGTTTGTTGATCTTTCCGATGGCGGAAAGCCGAAGATTCACAAACTCAGCCGGTTCATTCGGCGCGCTGTAGCCGTAGGCTCGGTCATGTTCGCGATGAAACTGAGCGAGGACACCTTCAATTTCAGCCGCACCCAGTTTCCCTTCAGACAGAGGGATAGTGAGTTCGTAACTTTGCCCTACATAACGCATATCAACTTGGTGCAGGAAGGTGATTTTCTCCGGATTCACTCCCTCGCGTTCCAGGCTTTCACGTCCATCCACCTCTAGCTCTCGGTAGATTATCGCGACCATGTCTACGTCCACTTGGTCAACTCGCTGGATGAGTGTCCTAGAGTAGTCGTGCTTGAGATCAGTGACGAGCAGCCCCATGGCTGAGGTGGTGCCGGGGCTCATCGGAATGACGGTTCTAGGTATCTGAACTTCGATCGCCAGGCGGTTGGCATGTACCGGTCCCGCGCCGCCAAACGCCACCAAGGCGAAATCTCTGGGATCGTATCCCCGTTGCACCGACACCAGACGCAGCGCGTTGGTCATAGCGGTGTTGGCAATTTCCACGATGCCGTGCGCGGTTTCGACAAGGTCCATGCCCAACGGCTGCGCACATTTCTCGTAGATTGCCTTTCGCGCCGCCTCAACCTCCAATGCGATTTCGCCTCCCAAGAAATAGCTCGGATTCAAGCGCCCCAACACTAGATTCGCGTCCGTGATGGTCGGCTCACTCCCGCCTTTGCCGTAACATACAGGACCGGGATCGGCCCCCGCGCTTTGAGGACCGACTCGAAGTATTCCGCCCGAGTCCACCCACGCAATCGACCCGCCCCCGGCGCCAATTTCTACGAGATCAATCACAGGCGTGCGAATCGGATACCCGGCGCCACGGGAGGCGCCAACGCCGGATTTCGCCGCCGTTCCAACCTCGTATTCCTTGGTCACGCGCGGCACGCCGTCCTGAACAAGCCCTGCCTTTGCCGTGGTTCCACCCATGTCGAAGGAGATGACATCGGGGTGACCCAAGGCTGTACCAAGGTAGGTCGCCGCGATTACACCCGCAGCGGGGCCGGATTCCACCATGAAGACCGGTTTTTCACTCGCCGACTCGAAGGTGAATACCCCTCCGCTGCTCTGCATGACGAGCAATTCCGCCGCAATCCCTTTCTCCCGCAGTCGATCCTCAATGCTCCGGAGATAATGCGAGACGATGGGTCGGATACAGGCGTTAATCACCGTGGTACTCGCTCGAAAATACTCTCGAAACTCCGGAGCGACCTCGGAGGAGAGGGAGACGATGGCATCGGGAAAAACTTCACATAAAATTTCACCCACTCGTTTTTCATGAGCCGGATTGATGTAGGAATGAAGGAAGCAGACGGCGACAGCTGTCACGTTCTCGCGCTTGAGTTGGTGTACCGCGTCCACGAGCGCGTTTTCATCAAGAGGGGTCAGTACTCGTCCCTGCGCGTCCAAGCGCTCCGGTATGCCGAAACATAGGTATCGCGGCACGAGCGGGCGGGGTTTCTCGAAATGTAAATCGTACAGTGTCGGTCGAATCTGACGTTGAATCTCAAGCAGATCACGAAAGCCATAGGTTGTAATGAAACCCGTGGGGGCGACCTTTTTTTCAATGATGGCATTGGTTGCTACGGTCGTGCCGTGAACGACATACTCGACTTCGTCCGGTTCCACCGATGCCTTGAGGAGCATGCGGTCCGTCGCATTCATAAAACCCGTCGACGGGTCTTCCGGCGTGGACGGCACTTTGCCAACGCTAATCTCTCCCGTATTTTCGTTGATTAAGGTGGCATCGGTGAACGTGCCGCCGATGTCAATTCCAAGGCGATACCTTGAGGTCATACGTTTTGCCTTTTTTTTCACGGGCTCATTATTCGCGCTCAAAAACGGAAGCCGTGTATCTTCGGTAGGAGAGATCAAGCGAGTGGATAGTGAGCGTGATAGAGATCCCTCCTGATTCCCGACGATGAGTCGTGCATTGGCGCGCGCTGATTCGGAGATCGCTCCTACTTAGGTAAATCAATCTTTTGGCGAAGATTGGCAGTTTCTTCGATGTCAACGGTCCACGTGTCCGTGTCAATGGCGACCCGATAGACCTCACTCGCTCTCTCCAAACTAACCTTGCCATCTCTTACATCGCGCAGCACCGATTGCGGGTGGCGTACCGCTGGCGGGTTATAACCGCCGCCGCCGCACGTACGATAGCTGACGACATCACCGGGTTTGAGATAAACTGTCACTTTGGAGCCGAGCTTGGTCGCCTCGGCATCGGGATTCAACACGTACCTCGCCACCTCGCCGGCGTCTCCGCCGAATAACCCCCAGGGCCCCCATCGATCTCGATCCGCTAGAATGGTATATGAGACCTCATGGTCGAAGAAATAATCACGGCGTAAGCCAAGGCCGCCGCGGTATTCACCCGCACCTTCCGAATTCTCGACCAGTTCATAGCAAAGGATGCGCACCGGATAGTTGATTTCGGTTTCTTCAACAGGGGCATTCTCGGTGTTTTGACTGTGAGCCTGCACAGCGTCGGGACCGTCGCTGGTCGCGCGACCGCCGAATCCGCCCGCCATGGTTTCGTAATAGGCGTAAAGCTCGCCGGTACGCGGATCTGTGCCTCCGAACCCGAGTTGAGCCATCATGGCTTTGGTACCGGCAGGGACGCGCTCCGGGAGAACGTCCGCCAACGCCTTGAGAAGTATATCGCTAACTCGCATTTGCGTCTCCCATCCGCCGACCACGGGACCCGGCGGCGCGCAGTTGACGACTGTGCCGAAGGGTGCGTTCATGCGTACACAACGGTAAAACCCCGCATTGACGGGGATGTCGGGATCTATGAGGGCTTTCAGGACGTAAGCGCACGCCGCGAAGGTTTGGGCATGGGTCGAATTTACGGGCGCGCGTCGTTGTGCGTCGCAACCGGTCAGGTCAAAAAGAACACCATCGGCATCAATCACCATTTTTCCAGCGAGGTATACCGGTTCGTCCGTAAATCCGTCGTTGTCGACATAACCGTCGGCAGAGAAGCTGCCTTGGGGGAGCGTGGCGATCTCGGCACGCGTGCGTCGTTCGGTGTAATCGAGAAGTTCGTTGATGTAATACGCGACCGTTTCGGTCCCTTTTTGGTCCAGGAGATCGACAATCCGGCGTATACCGGTATTGTTTGCAGCAATCTGCGCTCGGAAATCGCCCGCAGTTTCACGTTTTGAACGAATCTGCTCCAGCACAAGCCGAAAGACATCATCGACGATTTCTCCGCGATGCACGAGTTTCACCGGCGGAATGATGATTCCCTCCTGAAAGACTTCGCGAAAGGCGCCGATGCTGGCTGGCGCTCCGCCGCCTACATCGACGTGGTGTGCAAGGCTGGCGACGTAGCCGAATAGTTCGTCTTCGTGATACACGGGCGACATGAGGGTGATGTCGTTGAGGTGGACACCGCCCAAGTAGGGGTGGTTGGAGAGGATGGCATCACCGGGACCCAGGTTGTCAGCGCCGTATTCCCGGATGGCTCTGGGCACAAATTCGGCTAGCGAGCCGAGGTGGGAGGGTTGCGCGAAGGCTTGCGCAACAGCATGCAAGTTCCGGTCAAAAAAGGCGCAAGAGAAGTCCGCTCGAGTCTTGATGTTGGTCGAATATGCGCTGCGCCGCAGGGCAACAGTCATCTCCTCCGACGCTTCAAGGAGCGCGTTGCGTATGACTTCAAACTGAATCGGATCGAACTTTATTTCCGGAGATGGCAAGTGAGGACCTCTGATAAGGCGAGGATGTGGTCATTCTCAAGAATTGTACGGTAATTTGAGGCGATTTTGCGACGGCGATTATGAGCAAGTACGCGGTGATAATAATAGCATAACTTCCTCGAAACTTAAACTCAAAATGCACAGAAAGAAAAGTCGGGATGGTACAGGAACCGTCCCCTACACGTAAGGATGATTGGTTGGATGATTTTGCGCGGTGACAATGGTGGGCAGTGCCCACCCTACAACTCAAACGCACACAGTAAAACGACGTTAAGAGGCAGCCAGATTGCGTGCGTAATCAAGGATTTCGCTTGACCGGGATGGTGAAGAGTGCTATAGTGATTTCTTGATTAAGCGTAGGATTCAAGCAACTTTTTCCTGCTAAGATGGGCGGATTGGTGTTTGATCCGAAGCAAGCGCAGGAGGAGGCAAATGCACGTCGGCACGCAGCAGTTCAACACATCGGACACGGATTTGGAATACTTGGCGAGACACGGCGTGTTCAACAAGAACGAGAACTTCATCACCTTCCATCGCGGGTATGGCTGGGATGTGGCGGAACTGGTGGAGAAAAAGGAAAAGTGCGCCAGATTCGGGATCGACATGGAGATGGTCAGGTTGCCTACCTCGCTGCTCAATGTGAATGGGGGTGAGATACCCAACTTCATGCTCGGCAATTATGAGGATGGGGACAAGGAGATAGATCTCGTCTGTGACATGATCCGGCAAGCGGCGGAGGCGGGAATCCCCGCAGTCAAATACCTGCTTTGCGAAATGGAACATCAGCGCACCGAAAGCAAACCTCCGGGACGCGGCGGATCTATCTACAGCACGTGGGATGTAGAAAAAGTCATAGACCGTGAGCCGCGATTCGAGACCCCTGTAACCGCCGAGATGAACTGGGAACGCGTCACCTATTTCCTAGAGCGGGTGGTTCCGGTGGCAACGGAGTGCAAAGTCAGACTGGCTTGCCACCCGTGCGATCCGTGGCTGCCGCCCGGTCACCGCGGTGTAGACCGGGTACTCGGCGGCGCCGACGGTTTCAAGCGCTTTATAGAGATCTGTCCGAGTCCGTATCACGGTGTCAACTTGTGCTTAGGCTGTATGGCGGAGAGCGTGGAAGATCCTAGAACCGAGGTGCCCGAGATTATTCGTTATTTCGGCAGTCGCAAGAAGATTTTCCTGTGTCACTTTCGCAATATCGTTGGGGGGCGCAACAAATTTCAGGAGGTGTGGCCCGATGAAGGGGCGATGAACATGCACCGCAACATGCAGGCGCTCAAAGAGGTTGGCTACGAACACATGGTTGTGCCCGACCACGCTCCGGGACACAAGGATCCGGAGAGCGGTCGTCAAGCGTTTGCTTACGAGTTCGGTTACATCAAGGCGATGATTCAAGCGGTTACGGATGGGAGTTGAGCTGTTGTTCAATTGGTTGTTCATCGCTGGCGCTTTCAAATGCTGGTGCGCGATGCGCACCCTACATAATGGTGGGCAGTGCCCACCCTACAACTGTGCCTGGGATGCATGGCGGAAAGTGTGGAAAACCCCAGAACCGAAGTGCCCGATATTATCCGCTACTTCGGAAGCCGAAAGAAGATTTTCCTGTGTCACTTTCGCAATATCGTTGGGGGGCGCAACAAATTTCAGGAGGTGTGGCCCGATGAAGGGGCGATGAACATGCACTGCAACATGCAGGCGCTCAAAGAGGTTGGCTACGAACACATGGTTGTGCCCGACCACGCTCCGGGACACAAGGATCCGGAGAGCGGTCGTCAAGCGTTTGCTTACGAGTTCGGTTACATCAAGGCGATGATTCAAGCGGTTACGGATGGGAGTTGAGCTGTTGTTCAATTGGTTGTTCATCGCTGGCGCTTTCAAATGCTGGTGCGCGATGCGCACCCTATATAATGGTGGGCAGTGCCCACCCTACAATATGGTGAAAGAAAGTATCCGAGTTTGGAAATAAATCTCGGTCTCAGTGAACATCGTAACACTGCAATAGGGATAGGATATGAGAAATAGCAAGACCTTGAAGAAGTTCCGGGAGGGTAGGTGTGCCCGTGTGTGCGGCTTGGGGCACTACATCCCGTTTTATGTGCGTCATGCGGCGCACGCCGGTTACGACCTTATCTGGCTGGATCTGGAGCACCGGGCAATGTCGGAGCGCGAGGTCCAGAGTTTGTTGACGCTATGCCATTACAACGACATTGACTGTATGGTGCGGCCTCCCACACGGGAACATTCGCGTCTCTATCGCTACATTGAAGACGGTGCGACGGGTGTGATGATGCCCCTCATTTCGGACGCGGCGACCGCTGGGCGAATCGTGGATGCCGTGAAATTTCCCCCGTTGGGCAATCGCGGGTTGGATGGCGCAGGTCTGGATGCCGACTTTGGCCTTGATGCCATTGGCCCAAACAGCTCCTACATCGATGACATCAACCGCGAAACCTTCGTCGTCGTGCAGATTGAAACGCTTGACGCACTTGAGAACGTTGACGATATTGCATCCGTGCCGGGAATCGACGCATTTTTTGTAGGTCCCGGCGATCTCGGACTGCGCGTCGGTCAGGTTGAATCCGACGCCCAGACAGCGCTTGACGCGGCGATTGCTCGAGTGGCTGAAGTCGCCAGCATGCGGGGAATAGCCTGGGGCATGCCCGCCGGCACACCGGAGCAGATAGCGGAACTTCGCGGAATGGGGGCGCAGTTGTTGGCATATCGCGGCGATTTCGAATTGACGAATGTCCTGAGGGACAGCATACAAGAGTTCGATAAAGCACTGGGAGAAGCCGAATGAAAACGTATCGGGTTGCGATTTTGGGCTGCCGTGGACGCGGCACTGCGGCTGCCCGCGCGTATCATGCCCACCCGCGTACCGAAGTCGTCGCGCTGTGCGACCTGGTTCAGGAACGCATGGACACACTCGGCGACGAACTTGGGGTGACCACACACTTTACCGACCTAGACGAGATGATTAGCCAGACCGCGCCCGATATCGTTGCAATACCGACGGGAACCGAGTTTCACTACGATCTTAGCATGCGCGTGCTGGAACACGGCGTTCATATCGATGTTGAAAAGCCGATGTGCGTCGACCTTGAGCAAGCCGATGCGGTAGTGGCGAAAGCGAAGGAAAAAGGCGTTCGTATAGCCGTTCATCACCAAGGGCGAGTGGGCGCCTACATGCGGGCAACCCATAAGGCGTTTACCGAGGGTCGCATTGGTGAATTGTGCTATATCAACAGCCGCGGAAAGGTTTACTACGGCGGTTACGGATTGATGAATATCGGCACGCACCAGCTCAATGATATGATGAAGTTCGCGGGGCATTGCCGCAGTGTTTCCGCCACGGCATTAACCGGCAACCATCTCATCACGCCCGATGATGTGGTTCCTTCGCCGAATGGCATGGGAACGATTGCCGGAGAACGCATCACGGCGACGCTGCATTTTGACAACAACGTCACTGCAAACCTCTTGCAGCACCGTCTCCCGACAACCACATCTACCATGATGGAGATTGTCGGGACCGAAGGGCGGTTGTTGGGAAAGACCGGACTTCTCATCCTGGGAGGGGCGTGGGAGTTGACGCAGTCGTTTGAACCTGACGGTTGGGAAGCGCTGGAGCCACTCTATCCGGAACACTATGACCAATCTAGCCCCGCCTCCATTGACGATTACTGGTTTGTCGAAGAGTACGTTAGCGCATTGGACGAAAACCGAGATCACGAATGCAGCGGTGCAGAGGGACAGCACAATGTTGAAGTTATGATGGGCATTTTTGAATCGGCGGCGTATGGTAATCGCGTGGATCTGCCGCAGCAGAATCGAGAACACCCGTTGTTGCGTTGGCGACGGGAAAATGGCTTGCCTCCTCCGGAGGAGATGCCGAGAGCGTACGACGAGTGGTTGAAGGCGGAAGACCGCCGGATTGGGAGGAGCCAATAGTGACGGCAGCGCAAAAGCAAACCGTGGTTCCCGATTGCTAAGAATTCAGAGCGACGTGGAATGGTCATGTTAAATTAGAGAGATTTCCAAATGTGAAGTCGTACAATCCATGAGGTAGTGATGGAAGAGAAGATGAAGGTTTTAATCACCGGCGCGGCGGGCGCCATTGGCTTGGTGCTCGTGCAGGGAATGAAGGATAGGTACGCCATTCGCGGCTTAGACCGCCAACCGATGCCCGACCTTGAGGATACAATCATCGGCGATGTCGCCGACTTCGACACGATGCTCAAAGCAACCGAAGGAATGGATGCGGTCATCCATTTAACCGGAATCGACCACGACTGGGAGGGCGTGCTCCAAAGCAATCTCATCGGCACTTACAATATGTTTGAGGCATCTGTGCGGAACGGCGTGCCCCGTATCGCTTACGCGAGCCGCGCGGGTGTACTCGGACCGTCTTACACGAAGGTGCGCCGTACGGTTGATATGATGCCTTGTCCCGTGGGGCATTACACAGTCAGCAAAGTGTTCGGCGAGGCTATGGGATACTCGTATTCGAGCCAGTATGACATCGGATTCGTGGGCGTGCGGATTGGCAACTTCAGAGCGAACAGACCAAAACCCGAACACCCGCATCATCTCGGTCACGGCGATGCGGTGCGCGTGTTTGAGCGTGCTATTATCCATCCAGACGTGAAGTATGAGATTGTGTTCGGGGTTTCGGATAGCAACTGGCCGATGTACGATCTTGACCATGGGCGTTTGGTGATTGGGTATTATCCGAGAGATTGGTATGAGCATTCCCATTGAGAAATTGAAGCATGCTCTCCAATTTAGTGAAGAGTAATGACGAGAAGCAAATCGTTACAAAGCTAACATACTCTCGGAATAAGTAAGATGCCAGAGTTTGTCAAGAACCTTGATTCAAATCCGCTGTTCATGTGTCCCGAAAAGTAAGCGGAGAAAGGGAGACAGATGAAAGTTGTCGATGTCGAACGTACCGTAGTCGATGTGCCGTTTACACCTAGACAGCACCAAATCACCATTGAGAGCGTATCACAGGTTTACAACTGGTCTGTTTTGGAACTGTGCAAGGTGACCACGGACACCGGGCATGTGGGGTGGGGCGAGACGGTTGTTCACTACACCTATGGGCGTGTTACCGACGAAAGCGTAGGGCGTGTGGTGGGAGAAAGTCCCGCCAAATTGATGAACGACGATTCTCTTGGCGCCGGCTTGCAGATGGCGCTATTCGACGTGGTGGGAAAGATCCTGGAAGTGCCGGTCTACGAATTGCTTGGGACGAAGGTGAGGGATGCGGCGCCAATTTCGTGGTGGTCGATCGACGCCTCGCCGGAAAACTGGGCGGCGGAAGCCAAAGATGCCGTGGAGTGCGGTTACACTAGTTTCAAGAACAAACCGCGTCCGTGGTGGGACATCGTGGAACAGGTTGATGCGATTTCCAAGGTTGTGCCGGCGGACTTCAAACTCGATCTGGATCCAAACGGCTCCTTCCAAGATGCACCAACCGCTATTCCCATCATGGAGAAATTGGCGAAATACGACAACGTGGCGATGTTCGAATCGCCAATTCCGCAAGAAAATGTAGAAGGCAACAAGCAGATTCACGCGGCGATAGACCGCCCAATCGCGATGCACTTCGGGTCGCCGCCCTACGTTGTCAACATTCGCGAGTCCGTTTGTGACGGATACGTCATCGGAGGCGGAAAGTCCACAGTGGTTCGTCAAGGGTCGTTGAGCGCAGAGGCGGACTTGCCCTTCTGGTTGCAGATTGTGGGGAACGGGCTAACGACGACTTGGGCGGGTCATCTGGGCGCGGTACTCACCCACGCTACTTGGCCCGCGATTACCTGCATTAATCTGTACAGCCATCATTTGCTCAACAAACCAATCGAAGTCGTAGACGGATACCAAAAAGTTCCGGACGCTCCCGGATTGGGTGTTGAGGTTGATGAAGATGCCGTCGAAGAATACCGCGTGCCGGACGAAAAACTCGACGCAGACGGGCTTTTCGTGCATCCACCGCCGCGGATCATCAAGACCGCGGTTTATCCGGATGGGAGTTGTATCCACATGGAGGGCGATCGGCTGAGTTATTTCAAACGGGGCAACGCGGAAGCGCAGGTGGAAGGTACGCGTCTAGAAGTATGGTACGACGATGGTTCAACCGAATGGGCGGATCTGTTCCAGCGCGTGCAGAGGAACCCGGAACCGGGGCGCTGGCAGGGGCGCTAGGTTCAACTTTGTACATTTGATCGGCATGATAGACGGCGCCAATCAAGTGCTGAAGAAAACAGGAATGTTTTGATTGCTTGGTTTTTTTGGTTGACCTTTGGAAAATTTGCCGGTAGTTTCTGACACTACGCAATCTAACGCGTCGCTAGCGTTTTCACAGGCTGGTGCGTAATGCGAACCCTACAACAGTGTTACGTGTCCGACGAGGCAAAAGCATAAACAAAGCCGTCGCAGCCGCCAACCCAAAGCCCGTTACCGGAAATGGCAGGGGGTGCAGCCAAGGGAATCCTGAGATTGTGACTCCACACACAGGTTCCCGTGGCTGTGTCTAGGGCATAGAGATAACCGTTTGCCGCCGCAACGTAGACGTAGTTTTCAGCTACGACCGGCGATGCAAGTGTGACGCCACCTTCACGCGCAAAGGGTGTAAACAAGGGCGCGTTCCCGCATGCGCCCCACTTCCAGAGTTTCTTACCGCACCCCGCCTCGAGGGAATGTAGCGTCCCGCTGCCCGTGCAGACAAATAAACGCCCTTCAGCCAATGCGGGTGTTGCACGAACACGATTGAGCATGAACGGCGCCTCCCATTCTAACGCCCCTGTTTCCAAGTTGTAGGTTCGGATCGCGTTAGCGCTGACCGCGTAAATCGTTCCATCCTCACCAATGACTGGCGTGGAATAAATATCGTATGGTTTACCCTCGGCTCTGATCCATACCGTCTTGCCGGTTGCGGCATTCAACACCGCCAGATTCGTCGGCTGTGCATAAAATGCTACCACAATGTATCTGCCACAGGCAGAAGATGAGTTAGTGCAAGGGGGAAAATCGCTTGGCGTCAAATCATCCCGACGCCAGATAACCTCGCCGCTTTCCCGATTCAACGCCACAAAGTGTGAATTTGCACCGACATACACGCGACCTAACATCGGCAATGGGCTGGTATATACCCAGAGTTGTGACGCATCTCCCAACTCGTAACTCCACTGTAGATTGCCACTTACTGCGGCGAGCCCCTGCACTAATCCCGTTGTGGTCACCGCGAAAAGACAACCATCGTAGTAAGCTGGTGCGCGCCGTATGGCGGCGTTGGTCGGGTGGCGCCACCGTAAAGTGCCTTCTCGCGCGTCACATGCTACAAGTCCATTGCCGGAAAGTGTATCCTCGTTCTTCGTGGACTGGAAGACTAATCCTTCAGCCACCAACGGCGCTGCGATGTGTATTGACCCACCTGTACCCGCTCGCCACATTAAAGATAAGGGTGGTCGCGGTCCGACTACAGCACTCCCCGTCCGGCGCGCGTTTCCGTGAAATAGGGGAAAATCAGCTCCAGGCTCGGGATAAGTTTTCTCAAATCGATGCAGGATACCTGCCACGTTGTCCGCGGGCGGATGGAAAGTAATGCCGGAAAAAATTTCCGAAGATACCAGTGCTCGACTTTCTGACTTCAATCTTCCACACTCAAAGGCGAAGAGACGATACGCTCGTGGACTCTGATCGCCACCGCCAAATCCGAGGCTAGGCGTATTATAGTGCACAGTTTGCCCGTCCACGAACAGCCGAGTTGAGTGCCAGTGTCCCGACAGAGTCGCTATGATTGGGAAGGCTTTCCACTGATCGTAAAACTCGCTGCCCCAAGGGTAGTGGTTGATGATTACTACCGGCTTGTCTGGAGGCTGCAATTTAAGATCCGCACGCATCCAGCAATCTTGATCTGCGTTGTCAGTTCGTCGTCTTCTCCTGCCATCGTAAACGACGAAATGCAGAGGACCGTAGTCAAAACTGTAGTACATTGGTCCCAGCATATCCATGAAATTTGTGCCCCACTTCTCGGCACGATCATCGTGATTCCCAACAGCGTGATAGACAGGAAGTTTGGATTGTGCCTTAGCGCCGAGATATGTTTTGTATTCTTCCGGCTTTCCATCATCTGTCAAATCACCAGTTGCCACAATAAACCGAGCCTTATTCCCGACTTCCCGATGGATCTGTGCGAAATCTTGTTCCAGAATGGCACGATTATTGACGGCAGTATGAAGGTCGGTAATTTGCTCGAACGCGAACGATGCGTCATCACTTTTAGGGTGATGTTTCAGCGCAAAATCGAAGTTATCTGTCGTTTTCAGGTCAATATAGAATCTATTCGCAGCCACGTACCCCGCAGGCATCGTGATGAATATGAAACGGGTCTCGGAACAACAGGACAGTTGGTACTGACCACGGCTATCGGTTTGGGCAATCTTCCTACCGTTGGACACGGATACGCCTGCTAAGCGACATCCATTTTCAATAGCGACGCAACCCTGAATCAACTTGGACATTACGGTTTCTCCGGCTATGTATCGTACAAGTTAAGCTCCGAATTGGCACAGGATTTTACATAATCTGAACTAACTTCTCAAGTGACAAAGCCGTACCGAACGACAGAATTTGCCAGACACGAGGTTTCTGTACGCTTTCCCAGCGTTGTTTCGATGTGTCCCAGGACTGACAATCCCTGCTCCATTATGACGCGCATTCCCCATTAAACCTAGTTTGTTGAAACATCTTGGATACTGCTTAAACTCTCTATCTTCCAAAACGTCTATGTCGATAACCTCGGTCAACGTATCAGATTAGCTAAGCGTTCCGATGACCACGTGGTTTTCGATGAACTTCCCGCCCTAATTTTTGAATCCGAGAATCTGCATTTTCAAAAATTCGCGGCAGAATCCTTGCTCTAGACTTGGTACACCTAGCCAAATCACCAAAATCAAAATGAGGTGAATAGAATGACGGGATTGACTTCGCTGACAATTTTGAGCTTCTTCGGCGCCATTGCCTTCGCACAAACACCGCAGCCTATTGACCCGATGGAACATGAGGTTACCCAAGGCGCGCTGCGCGTCAAAACCGAAGATGAGATTGTCGAGTGTCCGCTGAAACACACAGATGTCAAGGCGATTATCTCCGGCTTCATCGCGCGCGTGACCGTGACCCAGACGTTCGAGAATCCGTATGACGAAAAAATTGAGGCGGTTTATGTCTTCCCGCTGCCGCATACCGCCGCGGTGGACGACATGACAATGGTTATGGGTGAGCGACGGATTATCGGATTGATAAAGCGTCGGGATGAGGCGCGTGCCGTCTATGAGCGAGCAATCGAACAAGGAGCAACGGCAAGCCTGCTTGAGCAGGAGCGACCGAATATCTTCACCCAATCGGTCGGCAACATCAAACCGGGAGAGGAAATCCGCATTCAAATCTCCTACGTCGATGTTCTCAACTACGATATGGGCACCTATGAATTTCACTTTCCGATGGTGGTCGGTCCCCGCTATATTCCCGGTACTCCGACTTCCAAAAAACCCAATCTTCCGAAAGAATTAAAGGGGAAAGTTGGCGAAATAGAGGAAACTGAAGTAGAAGGATCAATGGAAGGGACTGACCCATCGGGCACAGGCTGGTCGCCCGATACGACACGTGTACCGGATGCCTCGCGAATCACACCACCAGTACTCAAACCGGGCTATCGCACAGGGCACGACATCAGTCTTTCGGTATCGCTCGAAGCGGGCGTGCCGGTCAAGGATATCAACATTGTCAATCACAAAACGATGTTCAAGCGGATCGGAGCGTCGGGTGCCGTCGCGGAAATCTCGCCCGAGGATTCAATTCCAAACAAGGATTTTGTGATGAAATATGCTGTCGTCGGTGAAAAGCCGGAAATGGCGGTTTTGGCGCACTCCAACGGACCTGACCAAGGCTATTTTATGCTCATGATTCAGCCGAAACTTGATGCTGAACTCGCCGAAGCCCCACCGCGCGAGGTTGTTTTTCTCGTTGACGTTTCCGGTTCAATGAGCGGTGAACCCACCGAGAAAGTAAAAGAGGCTATGCGTCACTTTTTCCGCCTCAGCAAGCCGAAAGACACCGTGCAGGTCATCACCTTTGCCGGCAGTGCCAACAGACTGTTTGAGAAACCGGTCCCAGCGACAGAGGAAAATGTCAGTCGCGCCTTGAACTTTACACAACAGATTCGAGGCGGCGGCGGAACGGAGATGCTCAAGGGTATCAAGATGGTGCTCAACCAACCGGTCGACCCGGAACGGGTGCGTATTGTCGTGATGCTCACGGACGGTTACATCGGCAACGAGGCAGAGATTATTGAAGAGGTTGGCAGTCGCGCCGGAGACCAAATTCGCTTTTGGGCAATCGGCATCGGTTCATCGCCCAACCGCTTCCTGACTGACGGCGTAGCAAAACAGGGCGGCGGGATGTCCGGGGTGCTTGAACTTAATACCGACCCAAAGGAGTTGGTTACGCAGATAGTCGAGCGGATTCACCGGGCGCAACTTGCCAACATCCGGATTGATTGGAATCAGTTGCCAGTCTATGAAGTCTTTCCGCGTCGAATTCCCGAACTGTGGGCAGGAAGACCGGTCATCCTGTTTGGACGTTACAAAGAGGGCGGAAAAACGCAGATTGAATTATCAGGTGTTGCGGAGGGAAAACCGCTCTCTTACTCACTGGACGTGACGCTTCCGCGCGCGCAACCAAGACACGGCGTTCTCTCCAAGACGTGGGCACGGAAGAAGATTGAGGACATCTCGGCGCAGATGTTCTATGCCGATACCCCCGAAGTGGTTGAGGAGATTACCGAGGTAGCGCTATCCTATCGGCTGATGAGCCAATATACGAGTTTCGTCGCCGTGGATGAGAGCGAGGTGCAACTAGCGAATCAGGGGGCGAAACCAACTCGTCGGGTGCTTGTGCCTGTACCGGTACCGGCTGGGGTCGAGTTCGAAGGCGTCTTCAGCAGAGGTATAAATCTCGCTGCGGACGCTAGCGTTTCATACATGCGATCGTCTGACTTGGGAAACATGACCTTTTCATACTCATCCACTTCAGCTCAGGCTTCGAGTGGTGCGAGTGCGCCGCGCGTGAATGTTTCCGCTCGGTACGGTCAGCGAACAGTGCCGAGGCCAAGGGCTGCACGGGAGCTAATGTCATCGTCTGCTTCCTTTTCCACTACACCCGCAAAAACGGCTCCATCGAAAGCCGCTATGAGAGCGCCAACCATTAGCCAAACGAGCCCGCCTGGAGAGATTACTCGAATGCATCGGGGCCGGTTAAGCGATGCCATGTATGACCAACATAGCTTCCGTGGCGAAGGTATTCAAGAGTTGGGACGTGCTCTGTTCAATCAGTGGACGACAAAAAGGCGCGAAGATGCGCAAACCGCATTGAAAGAGGCAAAAGAGTTGCAGAAACAGGGAAAACTCGAAGCGGCAGGACTTCGGTATCAGCACGTGCTGGCACTACAAGCTGACACGCTAGGTAGCAATGACACGGTGATAGAGGCAATTTTGACCACAACGGAGGAGATTGGAAAACGACGCGCCCAAACTCACCCGCGTCTAAACCGAAAACTCGAACTCGTTCTTCGGAATCAAACGCTTGACGATGCAATTCGCACCGTCGTCGAAGCGGGCGAGTTCCAACTTGAACTCGTTAATGGTAGTCTTCAAGATGTCGCCGAGTTGCTGAATCTGCCGGAACTGCGTGTAGTCTATCTCGACTTGCGCCATGCCACGGTGACCCAAGCGCTTGATTGGTTGCTCGCGCCATACCATCTAATGTGGCAGATGAAAGACGCAGGCACAATTACAGTGGGCGCATCAAGGCGCCTGCCAGCGCCATCCGCGTGGGGATACGCTGTCGCCGACCTCGTGATACCTTCTGAGGAAGAGATTGACAGTTCTGCTTCGGAGGCGGAGCTCGAAGGTGCGCTGAAAGATTTCCTCAACGCGGTCAGAGTTATCATTGACCAGAAGGAAGATTCGGCGCTGAAGCCCGGTTCCGCAGTGCTGATTGATGCTGGACGGTTGCTCGTCTACGGCGAGCCGGATACCCACGCAGCAGTGAAGGCGTTTCTCGAAGCATTGCGCGACGATGAACTCGACATCGTGAAAGTTTCCGGGCGTGATCTTTCAAGCGAAGAGCGTACATCACTGAGAGCCTTGCAGCAACTAACGGCGAAACGCTGGCAGTCGCGTGCTGAAGCTCGTGAGAAGGCGACAGCAAATCAAGTGCGTGAAAACGTTGAAAGCAACTTGGGTGATGCACCTTGGCAGTTATTGGCAGACGCAGTTCGTGGCAGAGTTAATCTTGAAGCCCTCACCACGCTTCAAACCGCTTGGGACACCCCGCAGATTAAAGAAGCAGCCCCACTGCTTGTGGCGCGCGCCACTTGGTGCATCGGCATGGCAGCGCGAGCTATTCCCAACGACGCGGAACTTACAACTCTTGCCGAGAAATCCCTCTCATCGGTGAAAGCGATGAAGGTGTTGAAGCCGGAAGACGACAATGCCTCCGGCTATCTCGCCACTTTATACGCGGTGTTACTGCTTGAAGATGGGGATGCTCGTGAAAATCAGATCGACGATGCCGTCAAGTCGCTGATGAAGATTCCCGTAAACTCCCCGCATTGGATCACACGCCTCATCACACAAGGATGGTTTTCACCCTCTGTAGAGAACGATCTTTCCTTAATGGAGGCAATCTCGGCGCATCGGATTGGTGGAGATGACGGCGTTCTGCTGATCAGCCTTCTCGCCAAACACCGAGGAAGCCAGTTATGGCAAACCCTACGTGAAGAGCTACCATCCCTTGTTAGAAGACCGCCGTTGAATGGTCATGTGGTGGTTCTCGTCAATCGGCTAGAGGCGTCGCCGTTGTCGTTAAAGGCGAAATAACCGGGAATTGGTCAAACAGAAGTGCTTTCGCCCGGATTAGGCTATACCACGACGAGAATTTGGATTAGATAGTCCAAAAAAGCCCTGTCGGGTAGATTCAACAAGGCTTTTTCTATTATGAAAGTTCAAGCGCTTATCCGATAGCCTCGTTGATGCCGGTACTTCGGTGGAGACATCAGACATCTTAACCATAAAGCAACGGAGAGGCGGCTGATTCGACCGGACGTGCCGGTGCCTCGAGGTCCGGGAAGAGCCAGAGTTGGTCGCTCTCCGTCACAAGGAGTTCAACTGATGGCTCATCGAACGGCGTCGCCGGGTTTGTCCAGAGTTCCATCCCCTGCACGCTCGGATTAGAGGTGACGCGAGCGTAGATTAGCGCGCGACGCTCGGGGTCGAGTGTTTCTCCGGTGAAGACCTCGCGCATCCGTTGTATGAGTGTATCGGTAGATAGGTCGGCTTTCATCATCTCATGGGCATAACAACATATTGAAAGTTCTGCGCCAATTCAAGGAGCATGGAATCAGTCGGTTCAGGGCGCATCCATAATGTGACTTCGGCTGCATCGGTCTGCAAAAGCGCTTCTTCTATGAATCTGGCATCGAATGCCGCCGCTGTGTCCATCCCTTCATATTGAATCGCTACACCAGCTTTCGAATTTCCCCAGCGCGTGCTGTTTTCCACAGTTAGCTGTTTACCACTTACGCGAAACTCCGTGCGGTTGTACGGGTCGTCGTCTCCCAAGCGGATGGCTCTGAGCGCCCAAAGCAACGCTTCGCGGTTCACCTTCATACCCAGACTCGCGCCGCTTGCCTTTTCAATCACCTGCCAATAGTCCGGGAAATCACCTTCCGGCAAGAGGCAGCTCAGCGAAACCCCGTCGGCCTCAAAACCCACGGCGTTTTCAGTGAATCGGAGACAACAGACGTTCGGATTCAAAGATTTTATTAGGTCTAACATTTTTATGCAAGCGGCACAAGGAATTACCCGCATCGGAATCGGAGTCTCTGTTTCGACTGGCTTGTCTGATGATGGCAGAGCGACCATCGCCATCCGTCTGCCATCGGTTGCCACGATTCGATCTTCGCCGTCCTGTCGATGAAAAAGCGCTCCCGTAAGAAAGGGACGCTGTTTTGCTTCGTCAGGGGCCGACAGCTGTACCGAAGCGAACAGAACAGATTTCAGTGCCGCGCCGAACTGCGATGCTTGGACTTTATGTTCAGGTGCGTCCGTCAGTTCTTCAAGGGCGGGATTCTGCCATTTCTCGGAATGTGTGCGCACGGCATGTCGATGTTGATCGCCTTCAATGTCCAAGCACCGATGCCATTCGTGGTGACTGAATCGCAGCGTGTCACCGACTGCATGATTGCAAATACGCGACAGCGTATCCGGTGGAAGGGTTGCCTTACCGGGGGAATCGACATCGACTGGAATTACATGGTCGATACAGAACTTACCATCGTCGGTGTAGCATTGAGACCGTAACTGCGCATCTCCCGCAGTCATCGACAGGTGCGTTCCCGGTTCATCAATCTTCAAAAGCGTCAAGGCACGTTTTAGGGTAGCTACGTTACAGGTAAATATCATCGTTTCCTCCCCACCCGCCGAGCAAGCCCTGAGAAGTGTCGTTTCAGATGGATGCCTCTTGGGTGTGTTTTTTCGGTCCGAGATTAGAACAGGTCTTCGATTGATATGCCCCTCTGTTTGAGTAGTCGCAACACTTCAGTGTGCAAGGCATTTCGCGCGCGCTGCCGAAGCGATTTAACGGCGATTTCACTCCGTTGGATAATTTGTGCAATTTCCCTGTTCGGCATATTTTCCAACTCGCCCAACACGAGTACAGTTCGGTCGATTGGCCGCAACTGAAGTAGGGCTGCCTGCAAGAATTCCTTGTTCTCCACGCGTATTAACCGCCTGATTGGAGATTCTGTTGAAGCCAACGGAATAGTCAACACCTCCGCCATTTCTTCCGATGTCGTCCTTTCGAATGAAATCGTCGGATGTTGTTGACGCTGACGTAACAGATCGACACACCCATTGTAGGCAATCCTAAACAGCCACGAACGGATGGCGGCCGCGTCCAGCAGTTCAGACCAGCCCTGATATGCCCGCAGAAACGTCTCGGCGGTCATGTCCTCGGCATCTGATGGATTTCCCAGAATCCGATGAGCAAACCGATAGATAGCGTCAACATGCAACTCATACACGTCAGTGAATGATTGATCCACAAATGAAGCACCTCGTGGGTATCGCGTTTTCAAACCTATATGACGAAATAAGCGGGTCAAGGCATCGGAAATTTTGCATTACCTGATTCCTCGGAAAATCGGTTGATTGACCGATATGGATGCGATATACTGTTTGGACAGGGTTTCCGATCAAGGTTCGAGGAGATTTGTTATCATGTTAAAATTGGGCACGATGTCATTGAATCTAAAGAATATTGTCGCTACTGAATTTGCGGGGATTGTTTATGAACTCGGTTTAGATGTCATCGAACTGCACACAAGCGCTTTTGAATCAACCGATATCGGGTATCTTCGTGAACTGAAGATGGGGCTGATGAAAAAAGGGTTGCCACTCGGTTATATCGGCATCAGCAACAATTTTGGTCGTCCTATTGATGAACATCCGGAGCAGATAGCGTCGATCAAAAAGTGGATTGATGTGGCGGATTTCATGAGTTGCCCGCTTGTACGAGTCTTCGGTGCCTATGTCCCCGATGATTGTGAAAATGAAGAAGCGCTTTGGGCGCCGATGATTGCTGGATTCCAAGAGGTAGCCGACTATGGCTACGAGAAAGGTATCTTCGTCGGTTTACAGAACCACAACCACAACAACGTCACCCGTACCGGTGATGATTTGCTGCGCGCCCTTCGTGACACCGATCGTCCCTATTTCACACACATTCTAGACACGGGACAATATGCGGGGTCGCCCGGCGCCAGCGGTCATCGGGGCTCGTCCCATCCCCACTACGATTGCTATGATAGTATTGCAAAAACGGCGCCCTACGCCGTGTATGTGCGCACGAAGTTTTATCGCATCGACAGCGGTGTCGAAGAGTGGCTCGATTATCCGCGGATTCTTGACATTCTGGTCGAGGTCGGTTACAATGGTTGCCTCTCCATCGTGTACGAAGGGGAGTCGAATGCGATTGATTCTATGGAAAAAGCGGCGAAGTATTTGCGGACCATCATTAATGCTTTATAACCGACATTTTACCGGATTTACGCAAGCACATAAAACACGGTACGGACGGACAAATTACGAGAACGTTGGACACATGAAGGCGCTCGAATCGTGCAGGATAAAACGTGGTTTACTATCGACGGCACATTAGAGTCTATTGACTGCTCCGGTCCGAGTTTTTTCCGGTTTCCACTAGAACTAGCAGAGCTTGTCGTGAACCGTTTTTCCGATCCCGGTGGCTGGGTTCTCGACCCGTTCTGTGGATTTGGCACTACTTTGGTGGCTGCGCAGAATCTTGGGCGCCAAGTGATTGGATTCGAAAAAGAGCCGCAACGGGGTGCTTTTGCCGCCAAGCGGGTGGTGCCTCCAAGTCGTGTACTTACCGAAGACAGTCGGTATATTCTGGAATACGAGCTGCCGTCTTTCAATCTTCTTTTCACAAGTCCGCCCTAATTGAGTCTTCGCGATGGAAAGACCGAGCAACCCGTGCAAGAGTACGTGATCGACCTTGTCAAGATCTTTGAAGCGATTCGCGGTTACGTGAAACCCCGAAGTAAGGTCGTGATTGAACTATCCAATGTTAGCAAGGCGGACGGCATCCGACCAACACTGTGGGAAGCGGGACGGGCACTTTCGGAACTCTTTTGCCTTGAAGATGAACTAGTGCGGTGCAATACAGGAGTAGAGTTGGCTGCGCCAGGTTACGATCATTCAACATTGCTCGTCTATCGGGTTGACTGATGGGGTTTGTTTTCGCGGACGGACGTGCCTAACCAAGATGTCCAGATTGTGCCTAATAGATGCATTAGTATTGAACACGCTTGTGCCAAACGTCGGAGTTTTTCGTCTAAATGAACGAGCTATATTCGAAAAGGGAGAAACGCGGCTGGGTACCCAAGTCTGAATCTTGAGGTCGTGGCTGTGTGAATTATATGAAGCTACTTATTATTGGATCATGGGACCAAGATCGCCTCGCCGAGGTTAGGAAAACGTTCCCTCAGGTTGAATTTACTGCTGCGAGTGACCAGGATAAAATTCTGCGCGAGATTTCCGATGCCGAGGTCGTTTTCGGAGGCATCACACGGGATGCATTTCTGGCAGCCAAACGCCTTAAGTGGATTCAAAATTCGGGCGCCGGAGTGGACAGGTTGGCGCCAATTGCCGAACTCGCCCAGAGCGACGTGATTGTCACGAATACCCGCGGCGCCCATGCCGCGACAATTGCCGAGCACACTTTCGGTTTGCTGATCAGTCTCACCCGCAATTTGCCACAAATATTTCAGGCTCAGCGGGATCATGTCTGGGGGACCAAATTAGACAAACCTATGGTGGGATTGACCGGCTTAACCCTCGGAATGGTCGGTCTGGGCAACATCGGGCGTGCGATCGCCAAGCGGGGACACGCTTTTGATATGAACGTCATCGCCATTGACGCGCATGAAGTGGCCAAACCCGATTGTGTGGCAGAACTGAGGTCATCGGATGGGCTGGATGACCTGTTGCGGCGATCCGATGTTGTAGCGGTAACGACACCGCGAACACCGCAAACAAAAGGAATGCTTGGAGAACAGCAACTAGGACTCTTGAAGCCGTCAAGCTACTTGCTGGTCGTGTCACGGGGTGGAATCGTAGATGAGGACGCATTAGCACACATGTTGTGCGAGGGGCGTCTCGCTGGCGCCGGATTGGATGTGACCGCCACAGAGCCGTTGCCGGAAGACAGTCCGTTATGGGACACCCCGAACTTGCTAATAACACCGCACTGTTCCGGGGGGTCTGCCTTTACCTCCGCCAACGTTTTGGCTATTTTTCATGATAATCTGCGCCGTTACCTTGCCGGGGAGCCGCTCACGAATCTGGTGGATTTGAAATTGGGATACTAATACTATTTCGCTTGAATAGTACTGCATATAATGTTTTCATCATACTATTATGACGCGACCCATGTCTACCGTTTCCCTTCATACCAATCCCCGTAGGCGGGGCATCTTGCCCCGCTTCGGAAAGACTTGATTGACGCCATTAATGCACTGCTAATATATAGAAATGGTATAAGTCGTCAACGTTGGAATCGCGAAGCCCGTTTTTGTCCAAAACATTAAGAACCTGTTTGAAAAGTCATTTGATTCGGTTTCGCATCAAGTAAATGGAAGCGATGTATATCATAGTTTCAGCAGTCTTAGGATAGCGTTCATAATCCAAAGTCAATCGGCGAAACCAACCAAACCAAGAAAATGTGCGCTCAACAATCCATCGTAACGGGACAACTTCAAACCCCTTTTGCCCTAGCGTAGATGCAATCTCCAGTTGACACTGATGAGCAAGATATAACCAGTTTTCCAATTCTCCGCGATAGGCGGCATCGGCACACACCAACTGAATTGTTATGTGCCAGTTGAACACTTCTGTCAGTAAATCAATAGCTATCTGATTGTCACTGACATTGGCGTCAGTGACTTTGACCATTAATTGAACACCTGTCGTATCCGTTACTAGATGTCGTTTGCGTCCTTTGACCCTCTTGTGACCATCAAAACCTCGAGATGTCGCTAGTTCGGTTGTCTTAATCGATTGGCTGTCAATGATAGCTGCTGTAGGTGATGGTTCTTTACCACCATCGTAGCGTGTTTGTTCGTGAAGTGCCTGATGAATCAAGAGCCATGTATTGTCGGCTTCCCACTTTCTAAAGTGGTAATAGACGGTTTGCCACGGTGGCATATCGTAGGGTAGCATTCGCCACTGGCAACCGGATTTGACAACATAAAAGATGGCATTGATGATTAAGCACATCTCCCATTTTAGAGGTCTACCTAATGGTTGAGGTGTTGGCAGAAACGCGTACAGTTTCTGCCATTGTGCATCGGTCAAATCACTCGGATAACTCCTACGGTTCATGTTTACTCCTTTCATTGATTCAGAATGAACTGCTCTAATGAGTAAACGTAAACATCAACCGTTCAGGCAACTTTTTTCTTTTTCCAATAGGTTCTCAAGTCATTTACACCAAAATAGCCTTTCTTTAGAACGGTTTCGGACTTTTCAAACAGGTTCTAAGGGCAATTATATTTGCTATCATTTCCTCGTTAATCAATTTGCTGTCTAGCCGGAACAATCTGTGCAATTCAGATTGTAGGGAATAACGATAATTTACCCTTACAAGAATCTTGTCACATGAGATCTTCGTAGAATACAGCTATTTTTTTGGGCAAATCCTATTTATGTGGCTACCGTTGCCTAAGCTGGTTCCTTTGCTTGGGCGGATGCCGTGGCATCACATGAGGTGGTGCTAAGAAATAACAATAACAAAGACACTCATTTCACTCATTTATTCATGTGTCTAGGTTTTTGAAATCATAATTGAAAGGATGATTATCGTGTTAAGAAAATCGATGAAAATACGCGAAAGCGCCGAAATCACCGTTATTAATGTCAACGAAGATCTTGGGAACCATGTGGCAGGGGACCTCAAGCAAACGCTTGAGTCTCAAAACACGTTGAAGATTGTCATGAATCTCAGCGAGGTGAAACATATCAGCAGCACGGCAATTGGCGCGTTGGTAGGTGTGGCAATGCGACTTCGCCGGCGAGGCGGCGACCTAAAGGTGTATGGACTTCGAGACAACATAATGCGGACATTTGATTTGGTAGGCGCATCAGGTATTGTCGAGATTTTTTCGACAGAGAGTAGCGCGGCAGCTGCCTTTTTGGCGCCCGCTTAAAAACTGCGCGAATCTCAAATCGGCGGGTTTTAGGTGCATGTCGGCAGTTGTATTACCGAAGTCGGCAGATGTCGCATGAATTTAGACGAAAGGAGAAGATTTAACATTGGAATCACTACAGAAATCGGTTCAATCTGTCATCAACGACGGACGAATAGGTAGCCCGGTGTTCGTGCGTTGCCTGTTGCAATCCCCGCACGCGGACGAAGATACCGTTAGAGCAAGCGCTGCACTCGTGAATATTGCGAATGCCTGGATGCCGTCATCGCCTGAGCAAATCTATGCGCAGCAGAGTCAGGATAGAACTCAGTCCACAACGATGATTAAATACGCAGGTGGACAGACGGCTCTGCTTAGCGTGAATCGCGTTGCAGCCAATCAGGAGGAATCCATAGATTTGGCTCTAGTCGGAAATAAAGGGGCAATTTATCACGAAACTCCGCGTGGGCAGTATCGGTTGATGAGAGCCTCGATCCAACTCGATGATAAGGGCAACCTCTCTGATCTGATTGGTCAGGCGATTGCGTCGGGAGAACCTGTAAACTTGAGGAGTGAGGAGTAACATGGACAGTCAAGAGAAGTACGGTGTATTAATCATCGGCGGAAATCGATCTCACCAGGAAGGCTATTCGCGTACATTCGCCGCAGACCCGCGATGTCGGCTCATCGCGTCGTCCGATGAGCGGGATGCGCCAACCGATCGTGTTGAGCTGAATCGCGCACTTGCCGAAGAATTGGATATTCCCTACATACCGGACTTGGAGGAGGCGTTGGCGCGAGACGACGTGCATATTGTTTGCTCATGTGTAGAGACCGAACGGCGCGGGCGCGTAGGTGCTCGGTGCGCGGAGGCGGGGAAGCACGTCTATCTGGACAAACCGCTTGCGTTGAACCCCGACGACGCGGCGAAGATTGTAGCGGCGGTGAAGCGAGCCGGCGTCCGCACCCAGATGTACTCTAACATTCATGATCCGACGGCGCAAGCAGCGCGTCAGGCATTGAATCGCGGGGACATCGGCGAACTTCGCGCCATCCACTGTGACGTGGTCTTTGCCAAGGGGCACCCGGGGTCTGCGCCGGTGGGCAACAAGCGTGTAGAAAAACCTAACGTGGAACGATACACCTTTGTCGATGCCAAGCGGGAGATGTTTGATATCGGCGTCTATGCGGTCGCTATGGTGAATTGGTTGACTCGCAAGAAGGTAAAGACCGTGTACGCGAACACCGGCAATTACTTCTTCAAGGGACACTTTGATCGCGATGTGGAAGATTTTGGAGCAATGGTATTAACCTTGGAGGACGGTGTCACCGCGACGGTCGCCGGAGGTCGTTTTGGATGGCTGACTCACCCTCAAGGCGGTATGCGGGGGCTGCACATCGTCGGGACGCAGGATACCTTGACATTTGACCCTTCGAAATCACATTTGGAGGTCTTCGCCGATGAACCCGTTTTTCAGCCGCCTCCGCCTCATCCCTTGGATCCGACGGGAATGTGGGGAAGTACCCAAACCAAATCCACCGGACCGCCGAAACGACAATGGGTTTCCGTGAGCGACGCACAGGGCCGCGACGAAATTGCCTCGTTTGTCGACTGTGTCGAAAACGGAGTAGAAAGCGAAATGAACGCCGAAATGGCGGCACCGTCGATCTCGGTGATTACGGCGGCGTTTCAGTCGGCAGCCAGTGGAAAGGTTGTCCAAATCGACTAACGAAACTCCGAAAAACCGGACGATGCCCGTCTCCGTGCTGTGTAGGGACTGGGGCATGTACCAAGACATTCAGGAGGAGGTATGGCACGTGTTTTATTGGTTACATTCGCGGTGATATTTTTAGCAGGGACCAAAGTTTCTGCGGGGCAAATGGTAGATGTCGTTTACCTTGAGAATGGAGGAATTGTGCGAGGAACAATTCTGGAGCAAATTCCTGACGAGTCGTTGAAGATAAAGCGGGGAGACGGCAAAGAGTTCAAGTATAGGATGCGCGATATCGTGCGAATTTCAAGAGAGCCCGTTCTTGGATCGCGAACCTTTATCCAGAAGAAAAACCCCATGGTAGCGCTTGGCCTGTCGTTTCCAATCGTTGGCTCCGGACAATTTTACAATGGGGAGTACACGAAGGGAGCCGTGCAAATGAGCGCGGCAATAGTAGGTCTAGGGCTTGTACTCAGCGCGGGTGGTGACAACGTGGACAGCCCTGATGGAAATCTCGACGCGGATAACGACGATTGGAGGAGTATCCCAGGGTATGTGCTTTTCCTCGGAGGGGCAGTTTGGTCACTGATTGACGCACCGATGTCAGCCAACAGAATCAATCGGCAGAATCAGCAGTTTTCATACGGGCACTTGATTGAACTTGATGGAGATCGAACCGTGCTCGGAATCGACCCCGTAACGTCGAGCCAAGTATTGGGCACTGTGCTAACACTGCGGTTTTAGACTGCGAGAATAATCTTCATTTAACGAAGATTCATCAGGTGAAACACCGGATGTTGAGCGAGTTTTACTCGCGATAGGAAGATCGCTCCTACAGTACGTTTGTAAAAGCAATCTTCAATCGCCAAATCACGAAGTATGCGCAAATTTGAAGGTGAATGACTATAGTGACTTGTTGGGTTTCTCTTCGTTCAACCTGACCTACGTGGTAGCCGTGCTTACACACTACCAAGATAAGAGGCGATTCAACAGAGCTATTTGTATTTGAGGAACAACGCATTTATTTGGTCTTCCTCAATACTTGATTCACCAATAGGAGCATGCGATTTCCCTATTCCTGTTATCAAGACCGCGTCCGCACCTTGACGCATGGCTTCCTCTTGCAACTTTTTTTGAATCTCATCATCGGAACGGAAAAAACTGCTACCCAAGGCGTGTCCGATGGCCGTATATTCCTTCTCAATAGATTCTTTAGAGTGATACAGATCGACGTTCATCGTTGGCTCGAAAGATTCCCCAACATATTTTACACTTGCACACCCAACAGCAAACAGTGCCACAAGTAAAAATACACTGCTTAGTTGAAAAGTTATTCTGTACATGACTTTATTCCTTTATTTGAAGCAAATTCCCACGATTCGACGAATGTGTGGATGATGGATTGATCGAAGAATAGCGCAGGTTGAATTTCTCGTCGTTTAATCCAACCTGTACACTAGTACACGATTCAACTGTATGGTTTCCCGCAGTTTTTCCAACGCGCAAACAGACGAAAGCCTCGTATAAATCCAATAGAGCAAAGAACTGGCCATACTAGCTCCCAAGGCTCCTCAAACTTTGCCGTGACGGCGTGTCGGCAGGTCTTGCTGCCGGCTCAAAACTCCGGCACCTCAAACACCACTTCAAAGCGTGAATCCTCCTCCTCAAAACGGTAGCTGTACCTCACGCCCATATCCCATGGGATGAACAGTGAAAAGAGGTGGAAATTGGCAGTCAGTTCGGCACCCGCCGTTTGGTAGGTGGTGCGCAGAGAACCGTCCTTACCCAAGCCGTAGTCGTAAAAGAAGTTGGTTTTGACGCGCTGTAAGTGCGCCAGTGACCCCAAGTTCCAGTCCGGGTAGAGCAGCGGCAAGGCATAGTTAGCCGACCCCTGATAGAAGCGGCGATGGAAGCGGTAGTCGTAGCCGCGGACAAAGGTCTGCTCGCTGGCAAAACGGTAGAGATTGGCATCATCTTGCCACTCGTAAGTGCCCTTCAATCGCAGGCTGTGGTGAGCCATGAGACCGGGAAAGTTCAGCCCTAGCCGCGCCGAGAGCAAGGTGCCATTGAAGTCGCCCGCAACGGGCGTGTGGCGGTAGGTCAACTGCAAACTCTGGCCCCAGGGCGAAGCCAGATCGCGTTTCACCTTGTGGCGCGAACGAGAAAAGGCGAACTGGTACGTCAGTGGCGCAAAACGCCTGTTCAGGTTTTCCTCAAACAAACCGGTTGAATCGGGATGAGTCTGGTCCCCGTTGTCAACAATATCGGTGATATCGATGAATTCTGCATTCACGCTCAAGTGGACGGAAGAACTCCAGGGCCCACGCGAAAGATCCAAGGGCACTTCGACGCCGGCATTCAGGCTTTTTTCGGTCCACTTGTCCGTGATATCCTTTTCCACAATCTCGCCAGCGCCATCTTCCTCTCCAATCGTGTAGGTTGAGGTCCGCGTTCCCCAGCGTCCACCTATGCCAAAAATGGGATACCACGCCGACAACTTGAAGTCGCCCAAGACGCTGAAGGTTTTTTCGTTACTGTTGTATTCGATCCCGCTGCTCAGACTGCTAAGATCGAGCAAGTCGCTGGACACGAGTTTCAGGGAGTAGTCCGGTCCCACCGGATCGGGAGCCCAGCTGTGGATCTTGAGTAGATGAGCTAGCGGCCGATAGCGGCGCACCGGGTAGACCCGCTGCGGGATGTTCACCAACACGCTGCCGCCCTGCTCTTGGTCGATTAACGGTTCGAAATAGCGTACACGGCGATCCGCAACCTGCTCGATCGGTGTCCAGGTCGCCGGGTCAAGGGGCATGACCGCGATGCGGTAGCCGCCAACAGAGTAATCCTCAAACAGGAGCGAATCCCCGTCCACGGAAACATGGGTGGCCGCCAGTGGTCGAGAGGTTACTTGGTAGTGCGCCCCGCTCGACAGGTGGACGGCGTGAATATTGTCGATGCCCGAATAGGGCGAGTCAAACAGCAGGTAGGAACCCCAGAAAATTGGCCAACCGATCTCGTCGTGTGTGTGCGGCAGCACAATTTGCCCCGCACCGGAGACAGCGTCAATGCGTTCGAGCGTGTTGCCGCGTTCGTCTTGCCGCACGACAGCGATATGGCTTGCGTCCTCCGACCACGCCGGCGTGCGCCAAAACACCTCGTCGGGGGCTGGAAAACGCGCCTGCTCCGCGCCACCGGTAGTCTCCAACAGCACCAAGTAGCACCGCCGGTCCGGTCCGAATTCAATGGCGGCGAGGTATGTGCCATCGGGCGAAGGAGCGGGCGCGAACAACTTGGCTTTGTGCGTGAGTTGGCGCATCCGGCCGCTGGCGACATCCAGCAACACTACGTCGGAATAGTCGCGGCGGCCCCAGCGCAGGTCAGGGATAAAACGATTCCAAGCCACTTTGCCGCCCGCCGCGCGAATGCCGCCCAAGGGTGAGTAAAAACGTACGCGCTCCTCGTTGCCGTCGGGATGCAGCCTCACCAATTGCGCCGTGTGAGCCATGCCGATCTTGCTCGCCAGCACGCTGCCGTCTGCCAGCCGATGCGGGTATTTGTAATTGGTCCATACTCCCGATCGGCTCTGCCCCGGGAGCACTCGCAACGGCGTTGTGCGCAGATCTTTTTGCTGCGCCTTCCACAGACCGGTCAACTCGTCCATCGTCCGTTCGTAGGTACGGGCGGCGCCGGCACCGGTGTGTTTCTTGAGCGCACCGTTAAAGGCGAAAGGATGAAACGCCCGGTTGGCGGCACTGTCTATCACCTTTTGCCACGTCTCCGCACCGTAGCGGCGCTTGACGTAGGTCGTCAGAAAATACCCCAGCGTGTAGTGGTCCGGGTACCAGTCGCGGTACGAGAGGTGGTAGGCTTCGTAGTACGAATAGCGCCGTCCCGCTAGGAGTGGGGCACGGATGCCCAGATCGAACCGGGGCATGCGCCCACGCCCGCTCTCACTCAGCGCCGTCTCGATCCCCACCGCATCCCCTTCCGAAGACCACTTCGGTTCCAACAGACCGCCCACCAGTAATTCGCCCGTTTCGCCCGATAGCGCCCACCACAAGCGGATAAAACCCCGTCGCATGCGGTCGGTCTGCACCACGTGACGCATCTCGTGCAACGCCAGCAATTGCAACCACTCGCCAGGTAAGTTGCCAACATTCTGGTCCGGGGTAGTTGACCACAAGCTGCGGCGCGGTGCTAAACCTACAAAACCGTTAGACACGGTCGTTTGGTTGGTCAGTACCACCTCCAGTGGTTTTTGCGGTCCCCGCAGCGTTTTGGAGACTGGGCCGTAGGTGTGTTCGAGCGTATTGGCTAACCGCTGGGCGTCGTTGGTGATTTCCTCGGGGAAGATGATTGTGAATCGATTCGTTTGGATTTGTCGCCAGTCGAGGCCAGGCGGGGTTTGCCCTGACGAAAAGTTTTGTTGCGCGAACGACGTGCCGGCGATCAGCGACGCCAGCGCGATTGCTACTAGCATCTTGGGTATCATACTCGCTTCCTCCTTGCCGACGGTTTTGGCTGACAAAACATTCCCCTTCATCCTCTGCCGGCTCAATTGGAGCGGCCGAAACAGGAGAGGTAGTCTTTAATATCGTCTCCATTGTGACAAGAAGTCGGGGCTTTGTCAAGTTTTTGGTAGCTTTACCAGAAGTATACAATAAAATTCCGCAAAGCCGCGCACGAATGGATGTAGACAGCGCCGGATTAGGACGCGGAGGTTCGCAGAATTCTTGCGAATCTCCTCAACTGTTAATTGAACGTTGCACTGATAAGGATTTCGACTCTGTGTATCGTGGGATCGAGTTCTCTTGGCTTCACGCAAAAGACTGGGAGTTTTTCAGTTGATAGACAGATGGAAGCACACCGCCGGTCCTCTCAGGCTGACAAATACGTGGTCTGGATTTGTCAATCCAGACCACGCGAGAAGCAGTGAGTTTTAAGTTGCTAGAATCCACACTACGCAAGTTTTATTCCGATCATCAGTATCCGATTCGATACAGGAGCTTGATGTTGCGCCCCGGCTCCGGCATTACCGCTTTGATTCTTGAAAGGTGTTGTCGATATTCCGTGTCGAGGAGGTTCTCGATAGCAAACACCGCTTGCTGTTGGATCCCCCAAATCGAGAACAGATACTGGCAGCCCATATCATAGGCGATGTATCCGTCGGTGGGCTCCTCAAACTCGCCTAAACGATTCTGCGAATCCGAGAATCTTGCTGTCACATGGAGATTCAACGGTGCTGTCATGTATCGGAGCGCTAATTTTCCGCTGAAGGGAGGAATCCGTTCAATGGGTACGTCACTGTCCTTTAACGTCCCTCTGACGTAACTCATGCGTACCTGCGCGTATACTCGTGGCACAATCTCGGCGTCAACGCTCAACTCGGCACCGTCAAGGACAGCATCTAGTCCGGTGTATTGATAAATCCACAACCACCCCGCAGCGCCGCTACCCCACTCCTTTTCACCGGTGTTTGCCGGAATCAGGTAACCGTATATCTGGTTGCTAAAAACTGCGAGATTCAGTTTTACCCGATTTCGCGAATAGCGCAAGAATGCCTCCGTTCCCCAGCCATTCTCGGTGCCGAGTTCGGAGTTGCCGATTTCGTAGGAGTAGGCTGCCAGGTGAGGTCCATCCGAGAACAGCTCCTCAATTCCCGGAGCGCGGAAAGTTTTCATCATCGTTGCGCCTGTCTTCAAACCGTCGGTCCAATGATAGATGCTCGACACGGCACCTGACACGCCTCCGAAGTTTCGGCGTTGTACCGTTCCAGCCTTGGTCACTGTGCCCGTCTTGAATGGTTCAACTCGCTTGAGGTCATAGCGAACCGCACCTTGCAGTGTGAAGTCGCTAACTTTCCTCTGATTGAAGTAGAAGCCCGCGATAGAAATCTCCCTTGTGTGCGGCGTCCAGTAGAATCCTCCGGTCGAATGATCGCGATATTCGCTCCACACTCCGGCTATGGCGTCATCAGACAGATGAGCAAGCGCAGACACATTGGAGGTAAACGCTATAAACTCGACGCCGAGCGTCTTGTTCGATTCAAACTCTTGATGTTTATAGCGCGTGTGAGTTGAGTGAAGCTTCAACTTCTCAAGGAACGAGTGATTGATTGAATACTCAAGGTTACCTTCATACCGTTGGCGACCAAGCTCGACATTGACTCCCGAGATATGGCCTTCCGGCGAACCGGGGATCCCGTAATCCGACTTGTAACGGCCGCCGGAAATCCCCGCATGTCCCCATTCCTTGACCACGGAAGCGCCGCTTGAGAAATTCACATTTGATAAGGAGGTATTCTCCAAGACTCCAACGGGAGTGCGCGTATCATCGGCATAACGGCGATTCCATGCCAATCGCCACGCAGTGTCACCGATTGGAACCGTCAATCCTGTCGTAGCGGTGATTCCAGAATTGACGGATTCACTCTGAAACTTGAGGTCCACAGTAGGGTGATGAGGCAAAGTCTGCGGGATGATTTCGCGTTTGACATCTATGACGCCGCCAAGAGTGTTTGAACCGTAGATAAGCGATGCGGGTCCACGGATGACCTTGATATTTTTAGCGGTGCTCGGATCTATCGCAACCGCATGGTCGGCTGCGGACGCAGATTTATCGCCAGTGCGTTCGCCATCCTCAAGAATGAGTAGTCGGTCACCGCCCATACCCCGGATGACCGGACGTGCTACCGCGCGTCCCATGGACCGTTGCGCAACACCCACTTCATCGCCGAGTGTATCGGCGATGGTTATTCCCATCTTCTCATCCAGTTGTCCCTCGGAGAGTACAAGGTCGGTTGTTTTTTCAAACTGAGCGAGGGCATCATCGTCCGGTGTGACCAGAATCTCTTGGAGTTGCACCACGCCGCCCTTCATCGAAACGGTCAATGCCGGTTCATTCGGCGCAGGTGTAGCGATAAACCCGTGCCTGCGCCCATCCGCTGTATCATAGTGTCCAACGATAGAGCCGTCTTGGTTGATATTCCATCCCTCGGTGCTAACGCTGCCCGGAATCTTAAATTCCTGTAGCCCGTCCCGGAATGTGCCGACATAGGTGAGCGTGTCACCATCCACCGGTTTGGCTCGGGAAACGACAACCATTGCATCGTTGATACCGTGCACAAAATAGAATTCCAGTCTTTCAGCACGGGAAAGGTCGAGAGATACAAACCTGCCGTTCCGTGTACGTATGTATGGATGAAATAAGCCATCAGTGTCTACGTAACTGCCCACCATGCCGCCGCCCGCGTTTACAAATTCGGCGTATGTTTCCGATGCTCCGGGAAACTCAATTATTTCGTCTCCCGAGAACCCGCGGCGCACGCCGGAAGCATCTATATAATTTCCCGTCAGTGCCCCGGTCGAATCACTAATACCGTATATCTGCGTTTGGACAGCACCTGGAAAATCGTATTGCCGCAACACGCCATCTTCCAAGATTACACCGTGGTAAAGGCCATTGCTATCCTGGTAGTGGCCGGCAGCCATCCCTGTATTACTGAGCGCATAGAAAAAGGTGTTCAGCGAGCCGGGAAAATCATGTCGCAAAAATTCACCATCAATGATCGTAAAACCGACCATTTTTTTACCATCAGCACTCCGCGTGTTACCCGCGAAATCCCCAAAGTCGCTACTCGCAGTCAACTCCAAGAACGCTACGCCGGGGACATCAATAGTCTCAAAAGTATGGTCGGTAGCACTGGTTGCGGCAACGGGTTGACTGTCGACCTGCGCATTAGTGCCCGCTAGGAAAAATGTGTTGAGACACACCACCAATATAAAGGTGTAAAACCGAGTTAAATTCCGAAGTACTGTATTCATCATGGGACATTTTCTCTTGTGTTTCATCTTTGTTATTCTTGTATTGTAGCATGGAAAGAGCAAGTACAATACAGGTAGTATGAAAAACTGCTTAATCATGTTGTCCTCCGAATAGAGATAGATTGTACTCCCGGCCTAAAGACTAATCGAATTGAAGATACAGTTATACTGTCATTAAGACGACCTATGATTCACCGGGACACAGGTAGTAATAACTTGGGGAAAACTAAGGTGCAGATAAATCTTGCGGATTAAGCAGCGTAGGCTGGCGGGGCGCGACTACGGATATTGTCAAGAGGCGCTGTGAATATGAAAGCTAGATCGAAAGGGGAATGAACTGAAGTGCAAGAACCAAGATTGGGAAGGTTTTCAGCGTGGAGCGCAATACCTAGGTGGTTCGCAATGAAAAAACAAGTAGAACAACCATGCGATTCGGAATGGCAGTGTTCGTGCTCGTGTTCGTGTAGGATTTCGGCAAGGGCAACCGTAATCAGATAATAACAGATACCCATCGCAATCACGCAGCTGGTAGATATAGTGCGAACTCGATTGTACCGCAAGACCGTCTACCCCTTTCAGATGTGCAATATTCCAAGACTAGATTTATATTTTAGCCCGAATCGCGAGGCTTTGTCCAATTTATCGATACCAAAAGGCGGAATGTGAGTTGTATGAGACTGCGGTTTACGGGCAGTGGGGAGTATCCATCCTTCAACTCGCTTACGAATAGATGTGATTACATATGGATGTGTACCTTCTCCCATCCGTTAGACAGAAAATAAGAAGAGTCAAGTAACAAACCCTGACTAACTCTGGTCAATTCTCAACGCCCTTTCGGGCACATCGGTGTTGAGTGTGATGGCACTACTCTAGAGAATCCATGGAGGAATCAGGGAATGGTTCATTCAAAACACCGGCGAGCGGCAAGTCTAAGGACGAGTGGTCACGTCAGATGTGATAGGAAAAAACGAAGGATGGTAGAGTAGAATGAATGGGATACCGAGTTTTCAGAAAATTAGTGAACTCTATGGCGTTTACTATGTTGCTCAGTAACTTGATCGGCTGCGTTGTGATATGGAGTGGAGCGCTGCATTCGACTTAATGATTGAAGATATAGTCAATTCCATTAATATCTACACCTGTTTCGGTAGGTGCGGTTTCCAACCGCAACCAGGAGACTGGAAGTACCGGTTCGGATGGGAAACCGAACCTACTTCGACTCATAAATTATTATATGCAATGCTATAGATCCCTTGGCGGCGGTGACATGAGAGGGCAAAATGGCCCGTCAATTCTTTGTTCAATTGCATAATTGTACAAGCGGACTCTCAAAGACTGGAAGGATTGCTATCGCACTCATTATCCATTCTCTCGATCTTTCGCTATTCACTCGCTTCATCCTATTTGGTCGTTCGATCGTTTTTCGACGATGTAATACAACACCGGCAAAACGAGCAACGTCAAGAGTGTCGATGTAATCATCCCGCCGCTGATGACGATTGCGAGCGGTTTTTGGAGCTCTGCCCCCGATCCGTGAGCAAGCGCGAGCGGCAGCATCCCTAGTCCCGTGGTCAAGGCTGTCATTAACACCGGACTGATGCGTTCTTCGGCGCCTTTCATCACGGCGTCATAGAGCGGCATTCCTTCGGCACGTAGGGCATTGATGTGCGATACTAAGATAATGCCGTTCCTCACCGCAATCCCGAACAACAAAATAAAACCTACCATTGACGGAATACTCAACACGCCTCCGGTAAGGAAGACACTGACCACCCCGCCGATCAACGCCAACGGTAGGTTTAGCATCACCAGCAACGAAAGCCGGATGGAATCCATCGCCAGATACAACAGAATGCAAATGCCGACCAGAACAAATCCTGTCTGAATCAGAATGCGTTTTTGCGCCGCTTGTTGGCTTTCAAACTGTCCGCCGTAGGTGAGGAAATACGCCTCGGGCAGGTCGATGTTCGCGTTAATCTCCCGTTGGACTTGGGCGATAAAATTGCCGAGGTCTCGGTTTTGGACGTTACACTGGATCACAATCCGCCGAGAAACATTCTCGCGGTTGATGGTATTGGGCCCGAACCCGTACCCGACCTCGGCAACCTGTTTTAGCTGCACGAAAGTCCCGGATGGTGTTCTGAGTTTTAGGTCTCCGACTGAACCGACGGTCTTGACCAGCGTCGGATCAACACGAACCACGAGCGCATATTGGCGCTGCCCTTGGATAACTTGGCTGACGGCTTCGCCCTTGAAGGCGCTCTCCGCGAAGTGCGTCACGTCTTCTACCCGCAAACCGTAGCGAGCCGCTTCAAGCCGTTTGACCCGAATCTGGAGTTGCTCCACTTGCACCTGTTGTTCAACCGATAAATCGGCAACGCCAGGAATCTCAGAGATAACCGAACGAATTTCCTCCGCTTTCTGTCTGAGTATGTTAAGGTCCGTGCCAAAAAGTTTCAACGCCACTTGCGCGTTAACGCCCGACAAAAGATGATCGAGGCGATGCTGTATCGGTTGACCCACAGAAACAATCACGCCGGGGAAATTTTCCGTCGAAAGCAACTCTCGCACTTCAATAAGGAGTTCTTCTCGTGTCTTCTTCCGTTCGTCGGGTGGAATGAAGTTTACCACGATTTCGTGGGTGTTTACGTTGTGGGCGTGTTCATCGGCTTCCGCACGCCCTGTTCGGCTGCTGACGCTTGTTACTTCCGGAAGCGCCAAGAGCCTTGTTTCCATCTCACGTCCGATGCGTGTGGATTCGACCAACGAGGTTCCCGGCGGTGAAAAGACGCTAATGGTGAACGTGGCTTCATCCATGACGGGCAGGAATTCGCGGCCCAAGCGAGGAATCGCCGTCACCGTCAAGACTATCAGCAACAGTGCCAAGACTACAACACACCAGCGTAACCGCATGACCACGGATAGAATCGGACGATACGCCCATTTAATCCAAACAACAAGAGGACTTTCTTTCGCGGCGGGAATTGATGTTTCTCCTTTGCGCCGTCTACCGAAGCGCGTTAACAGCAGGTCACTCAATACGGGAACCACCGTTAGCGCCACGAGCAACGACGCTGCCATTGAAATTACGACCGCCCATCCAAGCGGACGAAACATTCTGCCCTCCATGCCACTCAGACTGAACAACGGCACAAAAACGAGAATGATAATCAGCGTCGCGAACACAATTGATGACCGAATCTCGTCGCTTGCGCGCGTCACAACTTGAGTGGGCGTTACGTTGGTTGCTTCGCCCGTACCACGGAGGCGAAAGTATTCCTGCAGTCGCCGAAAGATATTTTCGACGTAGACAATGGCGTCGTCAACCACCATGCCGACAGCGATTGCCAAGCCTGCGAGCGTCATTATATTGAGGCTACCGCCCTGAGAAAGCAGGACAATGAGCGCCATGATTAGGGAAAGCGGTATAGCGGTCAGTGTAATTAGTGCGGTGCGGATGTTGAAGAGGAAGATAACTAGTATTACAACGACGAAAATCGCACCGTCACGCAGGGCGTCTTTGACAGTATCCACGGCCCGCCGAATCAGGTCGGCTTGTGCGTACTCGATTTTAATCTTGATACCTTCGGGCAGTGTTTTTTCCAACGATTTTAGCACGGAAACCACCTTGTCGTTGAGGTTCATCGTGTTGACCCCCGTTTGCTTAACGACCTTGCCCAAGACGGTTTCTTTCCCATTGTGACTGCCCGCCCCGCGCCGAATTTCCGGGAGTTCCCCAATTTTCACTGTAGCAACGTCTTTGACAAGAATCGGCGTGCTGTGTCCCCGCACATCAATGACAACGTTTTCAATATCTGAAACTGTCGAGATTCGCCCCAATCCGCGAATCATTAGTTCGCGCGTATCCTTGATGAGGAACCCGCCCGCGGAGTTTTCGTTGCTCTTTTCAAGCGCTACGGCAACATCCTCAAGCGAGAGATGATAGTTCATCAACTGCTCGGGATCAACGAAGACTTGGTATTGCTTTACGTAGCCTCCGATGTTGATGATATTGGCGATACCGCCTTGGGACTGAAGTTGATAACGAATTACCCAGTCCGCAAGGTCGCGCATTTCCATCTCGTCAAATTCCCCGGTTTCATCAACAATCGCGTACTCCATAATCTCACCCAAAAGGGAGGACGTCGGCAAGATAATCGGCGAATCTACCCCTTGGGGTAGGTTCGGACCAACGAGTTGCAGCCGCTCTGAGACCATCTGCCTTGCCAAAAAAATATCCATTCCCCAATCAAATTCAACGAACACCAGCGACAAACCAATTGCGGAGGAGGAGCGCACCCGTGTGACATACGGTGTGCCGTTCATCGCGCTTTCGACAGGTAACGTAACCAGCGTTTCCATTTCTTCCGGGGACCAGCCGTGCGCTTCGGTCAGGACGGTAATGCGGGGCGGATTAATGTCCGGAAAGACATCTATCGGCGCCGAACGAAACATCCTGAAGCCGACGATAATCATCACAAACATGCAGGCAATCGTCAGGAGCCTATTTTTGAGCGAAACCTCCGTGATTTTCGACCACATCAATCTTCCTCCTTCAGAAACCTAGTGGGAATGCCCCGCGTGCGCATGGTCCGCTTCGGGCATGTTTGCTGTTGCCCGCACCAACTGATGTTGCCCCTGAATAACCACACGATCGCCCGGAGACAAACCGTCTTTAATTTCGATATACCGATCATCTTCCGCTCCCACGACGATTTCTTGTTTGGTGTAGGCGACGCCGTGCTCAACAAAGACAAACCGGCTGCCGCCCTCTTCAAGCACTGCGCTTACCGGAACGCTCAAAACATCGGCGATTTTTTCAAGGACAATCGTCTGTTCCGCGAACATCCCCGGCTTGAGTTGGCGATCCAGATTGTTTACTTCCGCCCAAAAGTGGACGGTACGTTTATCGGGGTCCATTGCGTCCGAAATGCGGGAGATTTTGCCGGTAAAAGTGGTATCGGGATATGCCGTGACGCGAATGCGTACCTCACGCCCCACCCGGAATTTTTCCTGAATGAGTGCGAGTGTGTCTTCATACGCCTCACCTTCAACCCATACGATGCCGGTGTCCAGTATTGAGAAGAGTACGTTGCTTTTTTCAACCGTGGAGCCGAGGGTCACATACTGCTTAACGATTTGCCCCGAGGCGGGTGCCTTGACGAAGAATACTGGAGATGGCTGACCTGTTTGGACAATTTTTTCAATTTCCGCGGCGGTGAGTCCCGACACTTTAAGTTTCTGGCGAATCTTTTTCACGGTAATGACGGCGCTGCGAAGTGCTTCTTCTATTTGAAGCAGTCCTTCCAAGGCTTCCGAGCTTTCAACGAAGGCAAGGTAAGTCTCAATCAGTTCAGCGGACGATAAATCGTCGAACGATACAATCGAATTGGTGCTTGCCAGTGTATCAAGTAGTGTCTCACTCAGACCGGCTGCCAAGGCGCGCTGTTTGTTTGCGGCAACTTTGATAGCCGCGATTTTGAACGCGGATTTGGCATCAACAAACTCCATTCCTTCGGCACTGAGCATGGCGTATTTTTCCAGCAACGCTTCGGACGCTTTGTTGGTTGTAAGGTCCGTGTCTAAACCGTCCACGTCCAACAGCGAGTGAATCGGTGTTTCGCCTCCGCCGCGAAGGATTTTTTCCAGCATCGGTTCACTGATCCCGAGGATTTGGAATTGGCGCTTCACATCTGCCAATTCACTTTTCCCTTTCTTGTATTCTGCCTGTTGCGCGATGAGGTCTTTTTGTGCGGAGATTTGCTTTCCTGCCAGGGTTTCAATCCTCTTGAGCGTGGCTTCCAGTAGCGTGCGTTCGACATCGGCTTTGACTAGCCGAAAGCGCATCTGCTCCAGCACCGAGATGGTCTTCGCTACTGCGAGAGCTCTACGTTTTTCGACGGCAATCTGAAGTTGTTCCAACTCGGACAGCGATTGCAGATAGTCTATTTGCCGTGTTTGCAATTCCCGCCGAATTTGCCTGGCGAAGACCTCCGTCAATCTCTCCAGTTTGGCGATGAGCGATTCCCGCTGGGCCACTGCTTCAATCAGGTCGATTTGTACCATTTGCAGGTCGATGCTTTCCAATTCAAGAAGCACATCGTCCTTGTTGGGGGAATCGCCAAGGCCGAAGTAAATGTCTTTCACGATACCACCGATTCGCGGCGTGACGTCGATACGTCCCGATGGATGAGGTATTACATTTCCGGTAACTTGTACCCCTCGCTCAATCGCGCGAACATTGGTTTCGGCAGTCTTCAATCCAATGTTGGCTTTTGCTTTTTCGCTGAGCTTCACCGTGTCTTCTTCGGCGTGCGGATGGGTTGAGTCTTCGCCGTGAACGTGACCATCATTTGCCGCGCCATGCGTGTGATTCGCTTTTTCTTCATGGACACCTGAATTCTGTGCCCACGTTGATGAACGAGTGACGTTTAGTAAAATCAAACCTGCTGTCACGATAGCAGAGATTACGAGAATTAATGTGAAACGAGAGTGACGCAACATTGTTATTTCTCCTTATATCGCTTGGACAGACAATTTTTCATTAAGAACTCACAGGATTAACCGCGGTCAGCGGTGTGCTTTAAACTTTGTAAGCTTCTTGGTTACCGTAATGATTCGATGGATGTGCCAACGGCGGCATCAAGATTTGCGAGCGCATTGTGAGACGCTGCGAGTGCATTGAGATAGGCAAACCGTGTTTTGATATATTCGTTCTGCATGAGAATGACCTCCAAGAGCTCTGCTTCTCCCAATTCGTAGGCAGTGCGCATTAGCTTGAGGTTCTCATTAAGCAATTTCAACAAATCACCCTCATAGAACTCAAGATTAGTTTGCGCGGCAGTCAGGGAAAGGAACGCAGCCATCACTTCGCGTACAATTTGCCGCTCTTTGTCCCCAATTTCAGCGGTGTCGACCTGTTGTTCGGCTTTTGCGACATCAATCTCTGATCGGTTACGGTCAAACAGCGGCAATGGCATTGAAAACTTGACACCGAATGCCTTCTCATCGGGGCTACGTTCGGCGGTACCCCCGATGCTTAGGTCGGGAATGTTCGCAGATCTTGCCAATCGGAGTTTGCTTTCGGTGAGTCGTGCGTTTAATTGAAGAGACTTGAGGTCTGGACGATGTGCCAGAGCGTGCATTGTTAAATTGTCAAGCGAAGGTCGCCAATAATGGTTCAGAGCTGTTCTTTCTGATATCCCATGAACAGCGATAGGTTTTGCACTGAGTACGGCGCCCATCAGATTGTTGATTTCAAGCTGCGCGAGTTGCAGTGCACTCTCTAGTGAGGCAACTTCGCGCATCGCCGCCTGAAGTTGGACGTTCGCCAGATTCACATGAGTTATTGATATATCGCCGGCGTTTAATCGAACCTGAGCGATTGTATACATCTTCTCGCTGTGCCGGATGATTTCTTTAGCTAACTCAAGTTTTTCTTGAACTAGCACGAGATCATAGAAGGCAAGTTTTACCTCCTTTGTAAGCAGCCTTGATGCTTCATCGAGCGCTATATTCATCTTTTCAAGCTTTAGTGCCGCTATTCGTTTCCGATGACCTCGTTGTCCGCCCATCTGAAAAGTCTTGGATAACTCGATGACCTGCTCATTATGTGCGCCTCCGACGAACTCGGTTTCCAGTTCGGGGTTGCCGAGTAACGCGATACCATTCAGGCGAGCGTGTGCAACTTCAACCTTCTTGCGAATCGTACCAAGCTGCGGGTTCTCGCGCAATGCTGCCTGAAGCGCAGATTCCAATGTGATTTTGGTTTCGAAATCTGAAATGGCTGATGGAATTTGTAAGATCATTAACAGGAATATGCCCACTATTATGGTAATTTGGTTGCATGGCGCTTTCATACGCTCTGTTCTCCTACAGGTAAAATGAACTATGAATTAAGGGATTCTTTTCGTATTCTCCCGAGCAAAGACACGCGAGGTTTATTCCGGGCAATTGCGGGGTCTAAACTGAGATCAGCGCGGGCCATAACAGATTCAAAACCTGGCTGCTCAATTCTTGATTAAGCGAGGCGCGATGAAACCGGTACGTGGATTGGCTTGAGGAAAGGTGTTTAAATGAGGAGCGGAATGGTACGAAGAGAGATGGGGGGTGAATAGTCTAACGGGGAGGAACCTGTAAGAGGGGCGGAGATTTGAACTGAGGAGGCATGTGTCTGAGTTGTTGCGAGCACAACTGACGAGTTTGGTTGGTTAAGCGGGATGCTTTTGGAAGGAACGAGAAGTGGGTATTCGTTTGCGGAGAAAAAGATTGGAAGGTCAATGCATGAGCCGCAATGGTCTGCTTGAGACGTGGGTTTGGTGAGAACATCCTCGCTATGTTCCGAGTGCGAAGGATGGGCATCAGTACATCTTCCATTGGCTTCCGCTTCAAATTCGACGTGACCGTCCGCTCCGATACACAGGACATAGTTGGACAAAGGCGCCGGCATCACGACGGGATACACAAGTAGCCAAATTAGAGGAATGAGGAGGTTCTTTTTCATCTTAAGACGGCAGTCGATGTTATTTAGTATGCTGTTGAGAGTTAAGAGCACTTCTAACCGTAATAGTATAAAATACTGTCATCGAATTGTCAAGAACAACAGATGCGTGGTGATTAGAATCTACCTATCTTGAGCGCATTCGCATCTAATCGGTCGAGTTCAAGGTGGTAGACGCCGTTAAGCATACCGTCTTCAAACTCTGCCCCGACTCGCAGCGTGCCGTAAAGCGTTACCAATTCATCCTGATGGCTGCGGATTTTCTTTTTTTCCGGTACCGTGACATACACCCATTCATTAAGAAGCGGAATAACACCGAAACAGCACGCCAATTGGTTTTCAAGCAATACAAAAGATTGAAGGTTATCATCCTCGCCTTCGAGCGGCAACATAAATCCCTCAATTTCAATTTTCTCCCCGCTCAATGCTTTAATTTGCGTCGGTATATCCTCGTCAAGATTTAGCGTGGCGATGTATGCCGGGTCCTCCAATTTATTCCAATCCGGCTCTTTGATGTCAAAACTACTGAGTGTCTCGAAGGTGAGTGACTGATATGTACCTGCGCGTTTAGCGCTCTTTTCGCTAGCGACCCTTGATATCGACGAGACTGGGGCGGCGGGTGGAGGCGCATCAGTTTGGTTTTCAGGTTTGGGCATTGTTTCGTTTTCCGAGTTGTCATCTTCGGCAACTGGTCCTGAGACCGCTAACGGGGCGCCTTGCACCTCAACGGACTTGGGGGCTGAATCTGACGACCCACCCAATTTCCTGAGCGCGCGCAGCGGATGAGATTTCGGTAACATTTGAGAAACGCCGAGCGACAATACGACGAGTACTACGCCGGTAATTGCAAAGTGGAGCCAAGGACTACGTTGTCTTTTGGTTTCGAGTTGCTTCATCTCACTCGCCTCCTTACTAATGTTCGTGATGCTCCTCGTGTCGTCCTTCGTTGCCCTCCGGAAATTCAAAATCAACTTCGGTAAAGGACTGCCCCTTAACCGCAATCAACGCGATTTCCGCTTGAAATTTGGTTGCACCGGCAAGCGCGTCCGATTGTCCTTCAAATTGAGACGTGTCGCCTTCGGTTTCTCCTGTTAAGACGTTCGCAACGGCTTTAAGTTGCATAGTGAATGGCTGTTTCGAATTCAACCGATTTATTTTGAGTTCGATCGCTTCCTGTTGGAGTCGTACCGGATTTTCCGCTTCGCCATCCAGTACATAACCGGTAAGTTTGCCAGATTCTTTCTCCAACACCAATTCAACGTGAGCGAACTCTTCGCCCAACACGACGAGTGTCCCGCCGTGCGGCGCCGTATGTTCATGATGGGCATGTGTTTCGCGAGCACCTTCCTGTTCCCCGTGGTGTGCGCCTTTTTTCTCACAACCGAATTGAATGAGTGTTATTGTCAAGATTGCTGTCCATATCACAACGGTGTTTTGGATTTTCATGATGATTTCCCTTGCTAGATAATCGAGTTCATGGCAAAAGTCGTACTGTTGACGATAATTTAGACATATCAATACGCTTGTGTGGTATAATTATATATGAAAGTAGAGCAATTGCATATGGCCCCAAAAGTATACGTTGAATCATCCGTTATCAGTGCTTATTTCGACGAAAGGGTTGATGTTGTCTCAGTCTCGCAACGCCACTGTCCCGCGTTTGGTGGGACCAAGTGCGAACAGAATATGATGTAGTGATTAGTGATGCTGTCACAGATGAGCTATCCCATCCGAGTTTTCCCCACGCACCCTACACGCTAACTCTAGTCGTTGATATTCCTCGCGTTAGGTTCGCCAATGAAATCCGTGACATCGTGAATGCCTACACCACCAGAAATCTCATGCCACAGAATCCTGTGGGGGATGCCCTTCACTTGGCGCTTGCTTCATACCACAAATGTGATTACTTACTGACATGGAATTGTAAACACTTAGCGAATCCAAATAAGTTTCAGCATCTTCGCATTGTTAATACGTTGTTAGGTCTGCACATTCCGATGCTTGTCACACCAAACCAGTTAATAGGTGAATCCAATGGTTAAAGATCCCCCCATCGTCGAAGATATCCGTCGCATCAGGTGCGCCCTCTCGGCGCAATTTGACCATGATGTGGATAAATATATTGACTACTTGAAACGAAAGAACTCGGATCAAACGGATGCCGTGCAACCTCCCTCCGAACCGCCTCCCGATACAACGAAAGGCAATCGCCACGAGGATTAGCTAATGGGCGTTAGGTTCGTTGCAACATCCGTCCGGTACGCTTTGACGGCGGGGACAACGCCAGCGACTGTACCTAAGAGTATAACACAAACCGGCGCGATTACGAATACGGGATGAAGTTTTAACATGTCCAGAACGATGCCGGTTTGCGCACGAACAATCGTGGACGCCCCCGTGAAGATTGCGCCGTAAACGATAAATCCTATGATGACGCCCAGCGCGGCGATGGAAGCGGCTTCCAACACGATTACAGCAAACACTGTTTCGCGGCGGGCGCCAAGCGCCCGCAAAATGGCGAATTCGCGCCGCCGCTCGTTAATCGAGTTATAAACGCTTGCCAGAATCGACCCGCCTGCGACAACAACGACAAGATATGAAACCAGCGCCAGAATCTGATTCATCCAACCAATTTTATCGAACAGTCTCGCCATCACCGCCCCTATGGGCCATGCCAGTGTCGCCACCTTGCCCTGCTTATTGACGGTCGCGTCCATAATGAAACCGATCTGCGGGTTCCGAAACTTCAGCATAACGGCGCTAACCTCTTTGTGCTCGTCGGGAATCTCCTGTCCGGGTTGAGCGACAAAGTCCTCTCCGTCTCCGCGCAACACATGCCCTTCCATCCGATAAATCCCCTCTATCGGAATCCAGATGACGCGATCAGAGGGTGAATTGGTCGGCTCAAGCACCCCTACCACGGTGTACCGCTCATCATGCCGCATCGACTTGTCAAACACCAAGCCGTGATAGGGGGTGAAGTTGTCGCCTACCCCCAGGCCCAAATTTTGCGCGGCATAGCTTCCCAGGACGGCCTCTTGCCGAGTCGGATCAAAGAATCGCCCATTCCCTTGTGTCTGAAACCGAACACCATCTCGGTATTCAAACTTCGTGAACAACGTTGTCGTTGTGCCGACAATGCGGAATCCGTGATAGTTGTCTCCAAGCGCGTAAGGAACGGCGAGTTCGACGCGTGAATCGTTTTTCATCGCCTGATACATCGTCCACGGGATATTGCCGGGAGAGGTTTCGAGATGAAAGACGGTGTTCAGCACCAGTTGTAGCGGACTGCCGCGCGCTCCTAGAACCGCGTCAAAGCCGATTTGACCGCCCGTGAATGCGGCTACGGACTGCGCTTTGATGCCGATGACCGCCATGACGAGGCCCGTGCCGAGCGCTATCGACAGCGTAGTGATGAGAGTCGACAGCGCGTGTTGTCGAAGGCTGCGCCGAACGATGAATAATAGACCGATTCGCTTTATCATTCTTCCGCGTGAATTGGAGGTTGTCACAGGCACGGTTCTATGTAAAACATTCGTGCGCAATGCGGACCACGGTAGAGCCTGGAATCTATGTTCTAAAGTTCACGCACGATTCACTTGTGCGAAATCTGTTGCTTCCTCAAACTGCCCCAAGACTTCAACATCGTGGCTAACGGTGAGTAATGCGGCGTTGTTTTCGCCGCAAATCTCGCGGATGAGCGCTATGGCTTCGTTGGCGTGATGACGATCCAGATTTCCCGTGGGTTCGTCGGCAAGCACCAAGTGGGGGCGGTTGGCGACGGCGCGGGCAACCGCGACACGTTGCTGTTGCCCGACGGATAGCTGCGATGGTCGATATCCCATCCGATCGCCAAGCCCCACACGCTCCAGCAGGTGTCCCGCAAATTCCGCATCGGTTCCCTTCCCAAACATCATGCCGAGCATGACATTTTCCAACGCGGTGTAACCGACGAGCAGATTGAAGGTTTGGTAAATGTAACCGATATAGCTGGCACGCAATCTGTCGCGCCCGGACTCCGAGAGGGCAGTCATCTCCTCACCGGCAACAACGATACGTCCACTATCGGCTTGCAGAATTCCGGCGATGAGATTGAGAAACGTCGTCTTCCCAACACCACTGCTACCCCGGAGCGCAATCTGCGTACCCTCCTCCATCTCGAAATGGGGAGTGTCAATGATGCAGGTCTGTAAGCCTTCGGGCGAAACGTAAGTCTTTTGGAGGTCAGTGATTGTCAAGAGCGGCATAGCAAACCGTGATCAGTTGTCCAAAGTTATGCAGTGTTGACAGGTACGACAAAGGTGACGGTTGACGAGATGGGCGCCCGTAAGCAGGAGACCACCAAGAACCATGAAGACGATCTCGGCTTTTTCCGAAACGCCCAATCGCGCAATGAAGATTAGCATTAACGCGCCGCCCAGTATCAGAAATACACGCCAATTTCGGTGGTGACGATAGCCCCAAGTGAGACTGCCTGCCGCGAGACCGCCGGCTGCGACGACCATCACTAGTTCGGCGGACTCGCCGAGGATAAATCCAAGTCCAACGAGGGGTAACACAGTTATCAACAACGGGACTGCCATGCAGTGGATGGCGCAAGCAAACGAGAGGCATGCACCGATGTTATCTACGGCCGAATGATTCAGATGTCTGTTCATTTTTTCTCCCTGTGTCACACAGTCTTGTTGGCTGCGTTGCATTCGGCATATAGAATGCGCAAAACGCAATCGATGTACCGCTATCATGTCTTGCGCATTCAGGTTGTTGTTCTTTATGGACTCACCGTTACCGGAATCGGCAACGCCGCCGTAAAGTCGGGATGGTCACCGTGCAACAATTCGAGTTTGATTCCGGTTTGTCCGGCTCGAAGTCCAATCACCTCAAAGGTGAATTCTTCATCGTGATGCTCATCCTCGTCTTCGTGTTCGTCACCTTCGGGAAGGTGAATTTCAATAATCGACGTATCGTACTCGGATAGCGCCAAGCCGAATGCCTCGTCCTCATCATGGCCATCATCTTCCTCCTCGGCGTGGTCATCCTCCTCAAAGGATATTTCTTCGCTGTCGTGATTTATGAACACGACGTGCACATCAAGTTCATCTCCAACCTTTAGGGAGATTCCGCCGGTTTCCGTTCCCTGGAATTGACGGTAGACCTCTTCCTCGTCAACCATGAGAATAAAACCATCGGCATCGACGTGCATTTCCTCGTCATCCTCGCCCTCTCCGCACGCGATTAGTAGCATGGAAAGAGCAAGCAGCAATACAGGTAGTATGAAAAACCGTTTAATCATATTGTCCTCCGGATAGAGATAGATTGTACTCCCGGCATAAAGACTAGTCGAAAAGTAGATACAGTTAGACTCTAATTAAGACTGCCTAACATTCACCGGGAAATAGGTAGAAATAACTTGGGGTCTGTTGACATTTGAAAATTGAGTCAATATGGATTCACTTGAGGCAGTGTGTTGGGCAGCCATAAGGGTTGTCCTTACATTGGGTCAATTTCCGTAGGGATTGGGTTTCCCAACCCGCTGGGCGAGGATACCTCGCCCCTACGATAGAGACCTATCGGCGAATCATGGACACGCCTCACATAAATGTCAACACGCCCTGGGGAAAAACTTAAATGTAGATAATACTTGCGGATTAAACGGCGGAGGCTGGCGGGGCACGGCTACGGACATTGCTAACTATAGCCGTGGATATAAAAGTCGGGTCGAAAGGCAAATGAATTGAAGTGCGAAAACCATGATTGGGAAGACTTTCAGCGTGGAGTGCAATACCGAGGTGGTTCGAAATGAAAAAGCAGGTAGAACAATCGTGCGATTCGGAATGCTCGTGATCGTGATCATGTACGATTCCGGCAAGGGCAACCGTTATCAGATAATAACAGATACCCATCGCAATCACGCAACCGGTAGATATAGTGCGGATTCGATTGTACCGCAAGACCGTCCACCCCTTTCAGAAGTGCGATATCCAAAGATTAGATGCAATATTGTAGCACGAATTGCCTGGCTTTGTCCAATTTATTGTTATCAAAGGGCGGAAGGTTTGAGTGTCTTGACAATCGAAAGGCAATCGCTTATGCTAATGGATATTTGAATACCACTCGCACGAAAGGATGTAATGTACTGTGTATCGCTTGATTTCTATTTTGACGTTTGTTTGTATGGTGGCAAACGCCAGTTTTTCATTGCTTGAGGACAGTCATGCAGGTGAAGATGTCACCGAAAAATCTCGTATTCCGGGCTGGTTTCGAGTTGATACTGATGCCTTGGGAACGCATTTCCTGATTGGGGCTACCCATTCGGTAGGAGGTGTCGCGCTTGAGTCTAATATTTTCATTGACGATACTCTCGGCGAGTTTGACCTCGGTGTTTCCATTCCGGCTGTCAGAGGGGATAGTTTCAGCCTCACGCTGCTACCCATGCTTGGTCTAGGGTTTGACTATAAAGCGCCGGATGGACCAGCCACTATTTTTCCACATTTGTTTGTGTTTCTTCCCGCCGGAAAAATTTTCCTCAAGTCGTGGACGATTGGGTCCATCCATTCTGTATTCGACGAGGAAAGGGACAACGAAGTCTATACGCGCAACTATGTCACATATTCCCTTAACAGGACTGTCGCGGTTGGTCCTCAGTTCGAAGCAGTGGTGGGTTTGGGCGAAGAAAGGACAGTTTTCAGCCTGATTTTCGGTGTGCGGATCAACATCGGATACGGTGAGAATAACACTCTCGGTATACTTACCGGGTACGATACCAAAATAACGGAGGAACAATCGGGCTTAACGGGAAGGTTGAGTTTTACGCGCAGGTGGTAGTGTTATGTCGTTCTCTTAATTTCTACGAGCGTGCGCACGGGAAGAAGCAGAATTTTGATGAAGGCACTCGGTCTCGATTTGATGCTATTTTACAATCACCATCCGCTTCATCTGATCGAAGGTTGGGGTGGACAATTGATAGAAATAGATTCCGCTTGAAACCTGCTCTCCACTGTTATTGCGGCCATCCCAATGGGCGGCACGCTCTCGCGTAGAATAATCGCCTGCAACTTGCTTATCCAGATTTAACTGCCGCATCAATTGTAAATGCGAAGCGTAACGTCGGCGTCCGTACTCAAACGATACGGAATCCAGGTTTCCGGGTTAAACGGATTGGGAAAGTTTTGCAGCAGCGCCGTCTGCTTGACCCGAGCCAGTGTCGTGACTTCCAATCCAGACGGATCCACGGCAAACGGCGGCGTTCCAAAATCTTCAATGCTGTTATAGATGTAAGCGGCGTGCCCGTCGCCATTCGGTTTCCCATCGTGGTTTAGAAATGGCCCACTGTGGGAGGCAACAGCGACGGCGTTCTCGCTCATGGATATTTCCGAGCCGAAGTGTATATCCTTGGCTCCGTCTTCCGGTGCGACAGTAGCTTTTTCTGCCCAAACCCCTTCGGTTCGGACGAAGGAATACGCGGCGCCCGAACCTCTCGCCGGGTCGTCATACCCGGGCGCTCCAACGATGGCAATGCTCCCGGTGGTTGCGACGCCAAATCCAAAGTTAAAGTTCTTTTTTAGTTTACCAGGCGCAAGTTTGGCTTGAAACTTCCAACTTGCTCCGTCGAGTGCAAAGACATACGCGGCTCCCGAATCAGTACCGGGATCAGAGTCACGAAACGGCGCTCCGACCACTATGGTTTTTCCGCCCATGCTGACCGAACTTCCGAATCTGTCGGCTTTCGCGGCATCGGCAGCCACGAGTTTGGCTTGCTCTGTCCACTGAGTTCCCCTACGCACGAACACGTAAACCGCACCGGTAAACCTCGCACCGCTATGGGTGTGTCCGTTCGCACCAACCACGGCGGTGTTGCCATGGAGGAAGACAGATGCGCCGAAAGCGTCTCCCCCAGCCAGATCCGAGCCAACTAGCTTTGCCTGCTTCCTCCACGCTGCCCCCTCGCGGAAGAATACGTAGGCTGATCCGGAGTCTCTACCCGCGTCATCGTCCTTAGGGACACCGACAATGGCGGTATTCCTGTCAATCGCTACAGCATATCCGAAATTGTCCGCTTTGGTCGGATCATCTGCCCCCAGTTTCGCTCGCTGATCCCAGTTTTTGCCCCTCCGAACATAGACAAAGGCTGAACCCGATGTTTCTGCGCCAGCATCGTCGTGAGGAACGCCGATAATTAGGCTGTCGCCGCTGACATTGACCGACCATCCGACACTGCCCCCGCCTCGAGGGATGAGTTCCGCTTGTTTTGCCCAGTTTTTTCCATCGAATGCAAAGACTGTCACAATGTTTTGAGAAATTGATCCAACAACCACGGTGTTTCCGCCGATGGCGGCGGACAGTTGAGATCCGATGTCGTTGTCGTCGTCGGCAACCAGCTTGATGCCTTGTTTTAACGCCAAAGCGGTATGTGTGAAGGTTGCCAACCCGAAGCCAAGGATTAGACCAAGCAGAATAAACTTTACGTGTTTCACGGAGATCTCCTTTCGCTGATTCTAGACTTCAGGCAGCGAAGCAAATGTTCGTCAATGACGGCAATACAACGAATATATTTTTCAGTCGATACCTAGCAATCATGTTCCATTTGATAAACGAAAGTATGGCAAAAAATCCAAAGTGTATTAATATTATTTCACGATCAACATTCGTCGCGTGGCTTGGAACGACCCGGCATGCAATGTGTAATAGTGAACGCCGCTGGATACGGTCTCACCGAATTGGTTTCTACCGTCCCAATGGGCGGCTGCTTCTCGCGTCAGGTATTCACCCGAATTCTGCGGTCCAAGGTTCAACTCGCGCGATAGCCCTCCACGGACATCGTAAATGCGGATTTTAACATCGGCGTCGTTCGCCAAGCGGTAGGGCAGCCAGGTTTCCGGGTTAAACGGATTGGGGAAGTTTTGAAATAGCGCCGTGCGCTTGACCTGCCCCAGCGTTGTGGCGCTCAAATCGGAAGCTTCGACAGCGTACGGCGGGGTGTTGAAATCTTTGACGCTATCGTAAATGTACGCCGCAACACCGTGGGCTGACTCCGGTCCGGCATTGCCCGCGTTGTGCGACGAAACTACGACAGCGTTCCCGCTAATTGCGACCCATTCCCCGTAGTTAACCTTTTGCCCGGGATCTCTAGGCAAGACCTTTGCCCGTTCCTCCCAGCGTCCGTCAACCCGCACGAAGGAATAGGATGCGCCCGATCCCGGTGCACCTTCATCGCGAGTTTTGGCGCCAACGATCGCGATGCTGCCGCTAATGGCAACACCGGACCCAAACTGATCGGCTTTTTTAGCGTCCCCGGGACCGAGTTTTGCCTGTTGCCGCCATCCCGCACCCTCGCGTACGAAAACATAGGCGGCGCCGGAATCTTTTCCACGGTCGGAGTCCGCTAACGGCGCCCCAACGATGATGGTGTTTCCGCTCATTGCCAAAGAACCACCGAAATTGTCGCTCTTGGCAGCGTCGTCGGCTAAGAGTTTGGTCTTTTGTACCCAGGTGTCCCCGTTCCTCTGGAAGACGTAAGCCGCCCCCGTGAACCTAACGCCGCTATGCGTATGTTTCGGCGCACCGACAATGACAGTGTTCCGATAGACCAAAACGGAGGTTCCGAAGGCATCCGAGCGTTGTAGGTCTGCAGGTGCGAGTTTGACCTGCTGTTTCCAACGAGTTCCGTTTCGGACAAAGATGTATGCCGAACCCGAGCTGCTGCCGGCGTCATCATCGCCGGGCGACCCTATGACGGCGACTTCCCTGTCAATGGAGACCGCATCCCCAAAACCGTCGTCTCGATCCACATCGGCGGGGACCAGTTTCGCCTGTTCGTTCCATTGATTGCGGTGGCGGGCGAAAATAAATGCGGCTCCGGCAAGCGACTCATCGGCTCCCGCCCTTGACGCTCCAATGATTGCATAATCGGGGGTAGCTAAATCATGAGGTCCGGTTAGATCGACTGCCACTCCGAAAGAGGGAATGGCTCTGTTCATGTTTCCCTCAATGGGCTTCACGGTGAGTTCAGCCTGTTCTTTCCACTTCGAGCCGCTCCCGACATAGATCTTTGCCATGCCGAAACCCGCGGGTGCCCCAACGATTAAGGTGTCGCCGTTGATATCAGAGGATAGACGACTATTTCTTGTCCCCTCCTCAACGACCACCAGCTTGAATCCTGCGGCATTGCCCATGTTTGCAACCAAGACGCAGGAAATTAGGCAAATGAGGATTGATTTCATCATTTTTGCCATGCTAATCTACCTTCTATGTTAAGGATTACGAAAAAAACAAGCAACTCATTGTAACAAGCGCGTTGGTTCGGTTGGCGTGTTGGGTTTCACTAGAGATAGTTGACACAGCAGTGTCAAGGATTAACTGCGGCTATCTTTCAATGTGACGTACATTCACTTTTTGTCGTTCAACCCAACCTACATTACTGTTAGTCTCCAGGTAGACATGGGCGATGGAATACCAACCCATTCGGTGATGGGTGCACCACAGAAGATGACTCATGACGCTGGTTTCCGTGGGGGCCGGTGCGGTTGGAAACCGCACCTACCGTATGGCGTGGGAGCTACTATCAGGATTAGCTATCGACCGGGATTTACTATCGTACTCGCTATTCGCTCGCTTGATTCTGTTCGGTCGGTTGATCCTTCGCTGTCCACTCGCTTTCCGCTCGCTTGATCTACTTCACAATGAGCATTCTTCGCGTCGCACGAAATGTGTCCGCCTGAAAGCTGTAAAAATAGACTCCGCTGGATACGTTTTGTCCGACCTCGTCTCTGCCATCCCAATAGGCGGCCGTGTCTCGGCTAAGATAATCTCCCGCTTTCTGTAAGCCGAGATTCAACTCTCTAATCTGTTGCCCTCGCACGTTGTAAATTTGAAGAGATACGGGCGCGTCAGCCGCCAATCGATACGGCAGCCATGTCTCCGGGTTGAAGGGATTGGGAAAGTTTTGAAGCAGCGCGGTATGCCTAATTTTTCCGAAGGTTGTCACAGCCAATCCGGACGGATCGACCGAGAAGGGCACTATTTCCAAATCTTCCGTGCCGTTATAGATGTGCACGGCGTGGCCCTTGCCCCATTCAGGCCCATCGTTCGGGCCGTTATGCGCCGATACAATGACGGTGTTGCCGCTCAAGGCGACCCAAGCGCCGTAATTGATTTTTTGACCGGGGTCATCGGGTACGACTTTCTGTTTCTGCTGCCATACTCCGTCCGAACGCACAAACGAATATGCGGCCCCCGAGCCCGGTTCACTCTCATCGCGCGTCTTGGCGCCTACGATGACACTGTTCCCCGCCACGGCAACGCTAAATCCGAATTGGTCGGCTTTCTTCGCGTCGCTGGAACTCAGCTTCGCCTCCTGTTTCCATCCACCGCCGTCGCGAACAAATACGTAGGCGGCGCCGGCATCTTTTCCTCTGTCCGTATCGGCTAACGGCGCGCCAACGACCACGGTGTCGCCACTCATAGCAACCGAAGTTCCAAAACCGTCGCTTTTATCGGCATCCGCGGCGCTGAGTGTAGCGCGTTCCACCCATTGATCCCCTTCGCGTTGAAAGACGAACGCGGCGCCGGTAAACCTAACCCCGTCATGCGTGTGCTTCGGCGCCCCGACGATGACCGTGTCTTTTTGAACCACGACCGAAGTTCCCAAAGCGGCTGATCTGTCCAAAGCCGCAGGGATGAGTTTTGCCTTCTCTTTCCAATTTGCGCCATCGAATGTGAAGACATAAGCTGCGCCCGAACTGCTTCCGGCGTGGTCGTTGCCGGGAGAGCCAACGACCGCAATGTTCCTCTCAATGGCTACCGCCCAGCCGAAGTTGTCCAGTTCGGCTCCATCTCTGGCGACTAGTTTTGCCTGCTCCTTCCATGTGTTCCGACTGCGGGCGAATATATAGGCTGAGCCGGATAGGTCACCTTTAGGATTGTCCCTTGCCGCTCCGATAACGGCAAAGTCCGCACTGCCGTGTTCATGGAGAGCGGTGAGAGCGACAGACCAGCCGAATCCGGGAACGCCTTTGTTTATGTCCGCCCCTCCCACAAGTGCGACGAGCTCGGCCTGCTCTTTCCACTTTTTACCGGCACCGGTATAGATTTTGACGTATCCAAGCCCCTCATGGACTCCGACAATCAGGGTATCGCCGATAATGTCCGCCGTCATGTGACTGTTTCTCGTACCGTCTTCGGCAGCGATAAGTTTGAATCCGCCAGCATGGCTAACCCCTGATAGCAGAGCAGCAATCACTAGACTGACAAGGGCAAATCTTACATTTTTTTTCATGATACTCTCCTCTTGATGTCAAGGTGAATTCGTTGGTACGAAGATTAGTGCATTTTTGTGGACCTTACGCACGATGCCCGGTTTCATAAGCAAACGGTATCCATGTAGAGCAATGCGTAATACGTTAAGAAAACCGTCTACGCGTCACGGTCAATCGCGCTGCCAAGGATAGGGACTCTTTATCGCACAAGGAGTTCTTTCGCAGCCGCTAATTTTTCCTTTAATTGCTCCTATTCAGCCACTCAATTCATTCATATTTTGTATCAAATGACCTCATGAGCTAAACTGATAACAGATGGAATTTTCATCAATCACTATCAATTCATGGAGGTCATTATAAAACCACAAAGTAATTCAAGCTACGGTATCAATCGTCTGGAACCAAAGACGGCGAGAGCGGCAATCATTCAGAAGATTGCGTCAGACTTCAATTTTGGTATACTTAGCCTTGGTTCTTCCAGTCGCATGAATTCCTTGAAGAGTAGACTCGTTAAGCCAACCCGGCTAGCTCATTTGATGATGGCTCGAAGTCAATACACATGGGCATTCCAGCTACCATCAGGTCATTTGATACTATTTCAGAATCAGCATTCTTCGCGTTGCACGAAACGCGCCGGACTCGAAAGTGTAGAAATATAACCCGCTGGAAACCGTCTGTCCGAGCTGGTCTCGACCGTCCCAATGCGCGGCGGTGTCTCGGTTCAAATAGGTGCCCTCTTTTTGTACGCCGAGATTCAGCTCCCGTATCAGTTGCCCCCCAACGTTGAAGATGTTGATGATGACTGGGGCATCAGCCGCCAGTTGATACGGCATCCACGTTTCCGGGTTAAACGGATTGGGATAATTCTGAAACAGCGCGGTACTCCTAACCCTGCCAAAGGTGGTCAGCGCCAATCCAAACGGTTCAACCGCAAAAGGAGGCGTCTCGAAATCCTCTACACTACTGTAGACAAACGCTGCCGTACCATTGCCCCAACCGGGGCCATCATTCGTGTCGTTATGCGCCGAGACGACCACGGTATTTCCGCTCATCGCGACCCACGTGCCGAAGTTGAGTTTTTGCCTTTCGTCGTCGAGGACAACTTTCTTTTTCTCTTCCCAGACACCGTTGGCTCTCACAAATGAATAGGCGGCACCTGACGCAGGCGCCCGCTCATGGCGCAACGGCGCACCCACAACGGCTATGCTGCCCGTGGTGGCAACCCCGAATCCAAACTGATCCTTCGCTCGTAAGCCTTCTGCGACAAGTTTCGCCTGCTGTTTCCACCTGTTGTTATCACGGACATAGACATATGCGGCGCCGGTGTCTTTTCCGCCAACAGTATCGTTCAAGGGCGAACCCACAATGATGGTCTCTCCAGCCATGGCTACAGAATGACCGAACCGGTCGGCTTTGCCAGCGTCATCGGCTGTCAACTTCGCCTGCTGCTCCCACGTATCCCCGTTGCGAACAAAGACGTATGCGGCGCCGGCAAATCTGGTTCCGCCATGCGTGTGCCCGGGTGCCCCGATGACGACGGTGTTCTCGCGAAGCACGGCACACTCGCCGAAAGCGTCCAATCCACCCAAATCCTCGGGGATGATTTTCGCACTCTGTTTCCATTCCTCTCCATCGCGTACGAAGACATAGGCGGCGCCCCCGTCCTTGGCTGCGCCGTCTTCTCCCGGTGCACCGATGACCAACGTACCTCTTTCGATTGAGACAGCGAAACCAAACCGATCTTTCTCTTTCGGATCTGGGGCGATAATTTTATGCTGCTGCTTCCACGTACCTCGGCTAGGGGCGAAGGTATAAACGGCGCCGAATCCTTGATGTCCGAATATGCCTTCTTCGTTATCACCGCCGTGAAGGTCCATTGGCGCTCCTATGGCGGCATAGTTTGCGCTGGCGCGTGCATGGGGAGCATCGAGCGAGACCACCCATCCGAATGCGGGAACAGCCGGATCCCGCTGATTTGCATCTTTGGCAATGAGCTCCGCTTCCAGTTTCCATTTCTCGCCCCCGCCCACATAGAGTTTCGCGAGACCTCCTCCACGCGCGCCGACGATTACCGAGTCTCCAATGACATCTGCGGACAGATGATTGTTGTTCGACCCGTCTTCGACACCAATCAACTTGATTTCCTTGCCCGCCGCGTGACCTGTCGCTACGCACAGGAAGCCGAGCAGGAAGCCGAAGACTATATAGCGAATTGATTTCATGAGTGCCTCCTTTTCATTCGGAATGCGTTTCTCGATTCGTCTAGCTATACTCTGCGCTGTTGGAAGTTGCGTTTTTTAAAAGTCAAGAAATGGAGCGTGAGTTTGCAGGTCGTAGGAGGAATCAAGCGAGTGGATAGCGAGTGCGATAGAAATCCCTTCCGATTCCCGACCTTCGCGATTCGGAGATCGCTCCTACAAACCTTCAGTGCACAATGGTGCAAAATTAACCAATGCTGAGTATGGAAGCACCGAGGGCAGGATGCAAAGGACATAAAGCATCGTCCCATCGGATTTACTCATTCCCAGTTCTACTTCAAAACGAGCATTCTTCGCGTGGTTTTAAATGTGCCAGCTTGTAAGGTGTAGAAATAGACGCCGCTGGAAACGGTTTCTCCAATCTGATCTCTTCCATCCCAATGAGCGGCGGCGTCTCGGGTCATATAGCTGCCCGCTTTCTGTTCTCCGAGATTCAGTTCCCGTAGCAGTTGTCCTTTTACGTTGAAAATCTGAATCGACACCGGGACATTCGACGCCAAGCGATACGGCATCCACGTTTCCGGATTAAACGGGTTGGGGAAATTTTGAAGCAGCGCTGTTCGCTTTACACTCCCCAGCGTTGTTAGGCTCATGCCGAACGGTTCGACAGCGTAAGGGAAAACGCCGAAATCATCAACGCTATTGTAAACGTAAGCTGCGGTGCCAACCCCCTTCTCGACCCCGCCTTCATTCGGGGCGGCATAAGACGAAACGATGACCATGTTGCCGCTCATAGCGACCCAAAGCCCGTAATTGATCTTCTGCCCCGCGTCATCGGGGGTGACCTTCTCCTTTTCTTCCCATTTCCCGTCAACGCTCACAAAGGAGTAGGCGGCGCCGGATCCCGGTGCGCCTTCAGGTCGAAACGGAGCGCCGATTATGGCGCTCCTGCCGGTGGTGGCGACACCGGTACCGAATCTATCTTTCTCTTTCGTGTCTTTGGCAATTAATTTTGCCTGCTGCTTCCATCTGTCGCCGTTGCGTACGAAGATGTAAGCCGCGCCCGCATCTCTGCCGCGCTCGGTGTCGTGCAGCGGGGCTCCAACGATGACCGTATTGAAAGTGAGGGATATAGCGCTCCCGAACTGCGAAGCCTTGCCCGGGTCCTCGGCGATGAGTTTGGATTGTTGTTCCCATTTATCGTCCTTGCGTACATAGACGTACACGGCACCGGCGAATCTTACACCACTGTGGGTGTGCCCTGGCGCGCCGACGGCAAGGGTATTCTCATCTAATGCTACCGTTTCCCCGAAAGCGTCTGCCCCGACTAAATCATCGGGAACTATCTTTGTCTGCGGTTTCCACGTAGTCGTGGTACCGTCTAGCACATAAACGAATACGGAACCCGAGTTTTTGCCATTGTCGTCGTCCTTTGACGCCCCAACCACGGCTGTGGTTCGGTAGATGGCGACAGACTCGCCGTACCGGTCGTCATCCACGGGATCCGGTGAAACAAGCCTGACATGTTCCTTCCAGGTCTTTCCACTGCGACGGAAGATGTAAGCGGCGCCAAATCCCGCGGGGCCCTCCAGCCCTTTGAGGTTGTCTCCCCCATGCAGGTGTTTTGGTGCGCCGATAATGGCGAAGTTTGGGGTAGCAAACTCATGCGGCGCTCCGATAGCGACCGAATAGGCGTAGGCGGGGACACGCGGATCTCGAGCATTGTGGTCGCGGGCAATCAGGTCCACCTGCTTGTTCCAAACTTTACCGTCATTGACATATATCGTAGCGATTCCTGCTCCGCGTGACCCGATAACGACGGTGTCCCCGATTATGTCCGAGGTCAAATGCTCGTGGTTAACGCCCTCCTCGACACCGATAAGCTTGACTTCCTTTTTTGCCAGCGCGTTATGGTTTATGGTCGCTGATACCATGCCGAGCGCAAGCGCGATGAGGATAATCCGTACGGTTTTTGCCATGGCACGCTCCTTTCGAATAGTCTTTAGATTTCTCAAAATCCGTTTGTCTTCATGACTCTCTTGATGGGCGCGGTTGGCAATCGGTTCATATCCGGTGCGGTTGGAAACCGTACCTCCCTTATGCCTTGGCTTGTATCCTGTCTTACTTCAAAATCAGCATCCGCCGTGTCGCTTCGTACGATCCGGCTTCAAGCGTGTAGAAGTAGACACCGCTGGACACCGTTTGTCCAACTTGGTTTCTGCCATCCCAATACGCGGCGCTTTCTCGAGTCAGGTAATCGGCGGCTTTTTGGGGGCCGAGATCCAACTCCCGCATCAACTGGCCTCGGGCATTGTATATGCGGAAGGTAACCACAGAGTCGGTCGCCAGATGATACGGCATCCACGTTTCCGGATTGAACGGGTTGGGGAAATTCTGAAGCAGCGCTGTTCGTTTTACGCTCCCCAGCGTCGTTAGGCTCATGCCGGACGATTCGACGGCGTAGGGCAAAACGCCGAAATCATCAACGCTATTATAGACGTAAGCCGCAGTGCCAATCCCCTTCTCGGCGCCGCCTTCATTCGGGGCAGCATAAGACGAAACAATGACCATGTTGCCACTCATGGCAATCCAAAGCCCGTAATTAATCTTTTGCCCCCCGTCGTCGGGGGTGATTTTCTCCTTCTCTTCCCATTTCCCGTCAACGCTGATAAAGGAATAAGCAGCACCGGACCCCGGTGCGCCTTCAGGTCGAAACGGAGCGCCAATTATGGCGCTTCTGCCGGTGGTGGCAACACCTGTACCGAATCGATCTCCGGCTTTGGCGTTTCCGGAAGTCAATCTCGCCTGCTGCCTCCATCTGCCCCCGTTGCGGACGAAGATGTAAGCCGCGCCGGCATCTTTGCCGCGCTCAGTATCGTGCAGCGGGGCTCCAACGACGACCGTGTTGAAGCTGAGTGATATACAACTCCCGAACTGTGCCGACTTCCCGGGGTCATCGGGAGTGAGTTTGGCTTGTTGTACCCATTCATTCCCTTCGCGCACAAAGATGTAGACGGCGCCAGCGAATCTTACTCCACTATGCGTGTGCCCCGGCGCTCCGATGGCGAGGGTGCTTTCATCTAACGATACCGCTTCTCCGAAAGCGTCTGACCCGACGAGATCATCGGGAACTATCTTTGCTTGCGGTTTCCACGATACCTCATCGAATACGTAGACGAATACCGAACCCGAGTTTTTGCCCTGATCGTCGTCTTTTGACGCTCCAACCACGGCTGTGTGCCGGTAGATGGCAACAGCCTCGCCGAACCGGTCGTCAAGCATCGGGTCGGGTGCAACCAGTTTTATTTGCTGGCTCCATTTCACCCCACCCCGGCGGAAGATATATGCCGCGCCATATCCTCCCTTGCCCGCGAGAGCCTGTTCCCCTCCATGCACGTGTCGCGGCGCACCGATTATGGCGAAGTTGGCAGCGGCAAACTCGTGGGGAGCGCCGATAGCGACCGAATGGCTGTAAGATGGAGTGGCGGCTCTTACAGCATTGGCATCTTTGGCAAGCAGATCCCCCTGTTTTTTCCAGGATTTTCCGTCAAAGACGTGGACTGTGGCAACACCCGCTCCACGCGCTCCCATGATTACGGAGTCGCCGATAATGTCCGAAGTTAAGTGCTCGTTGTTGTTTCCTTCCTCGACACCGATAAGCTTGATTTCCTTTTTCGCCAGCGCGCTGTAATTTACGGTTGCCGATACCATGCCGAGCGAAAGCATGATAATGAGAAATCGCATTGTTTTTTCCATGGCACGCTCCTTTCGAATTGTTTTTAGATTTGTCAAGATTCGTTTGTCTTCATGACTCTCTACTGGTAGACACGAGTGCTAACTCCGCCTGACCGGCCATAACCTTTTTTTGGTAGGCGCGGTTTCCAATCGTGCATATATCGTGTCGTTAGAAACCGAATCGCGTCTTGGTTTTTTTGCCGCCTTATTTCAAGATAAGCATCCGCCGGGTTGCCTCGTACGATCCGGCTTCAATGGTGTAGAAATAGACGCCGCTGGACACCGTTTCTCCAGCGTGGTTTTTGCCGTCCCAATAGGCGGCGCTCTCCCGTGTCAGGTAGTCGGCTGCCTGTTGGGTGCCGAGATCCAACTCACGCATAAATTGGCCTCGGGCATTGTAGATGCGGAAGGTAACCGGCGAGTCGGAGGCAAGGCGATACGGCAACCACGTTTCCGGGTTAAACGGATTAGGGTAGTTCTGAAACAGCGCCGTGCGTTTGACCTTGCCAAGCGATGTAATTCTCAATCCTGTCGGATTAACGGAGAAGGGCGGTGTGTCGAAGTCATTTATACTGCTGTAAACATGCACCGCGGTGCCATGTCCAAACCCGGGGCCATCATTTCCTTTATTGTGAGACGCAACAGCAACGGTATTGCCGTTAATGGCAACGGAACCGCCGAAGTTGATTTTCTGGTCTTGGTCATCGGGCAGAACTTTCTTCTTCTCTTCCCAGCGCCCATCGGTACGAACGAAGGAGTAGGCTGCCCCAGCGGCTGGCGCGCGTTCGCTGCGCCCTTTAGCTCCAACGATGACGATGTTGCCATTAGTGGCGACGCTAAATCCGAACTGATCATTCTTCCCTCCGGCTCCGGGTGTCAGTTTGGTCTGCAGTTTCCATTGATTTCCATCGCGCACATACACATAGGCGGCTCCCGCATCCTTGCCTTGGTCCGTGTCATGCGCCGGCGCGCCAATGACTATGGTTCCACTACCAATAGCGACAGAGGAACCGAATCGATCGGCTTTCGCGCCATCGTCGGCCGTAAGTTTGGCATGTTGACGCCAGGTTCCCCCTTCGCGAACGTAAATATACGCAGCGCCCGCGAATCTCACTCCACCGGGTGTGTGCCCCGGAGCGCCTATCACGGCTGTGCTTTCGCGAATGTCGACAGCCTCTCCGAACGAGTCGGAACCGCCAAGGTCATCTGGCACAATTTTGGCTTGTTGACGCCAATCATCACCTTCGCGCACATATATGTAGGCAGAGCCTTCGTTCTTGTTGTTATCATCGTCTTTTGACACGCCAATGATTGCTGTGGTTCGGAAAATAGAAACAGATTCCCCATACCGATCGTCATCTGTGGGTTTGTCGGCAACCAACTTCACCATTTTCCGCCATTCGTTTCCGGTACGACGGAAGATATAGGCGGCTCCTTTTTCTCCCGCGGCGAAGATGCCGGCAACACCACCACCTTCATTAACCACCTCACCTTTTTCGGGATGCGTGTCGGTCGGTGCGCCGACGATGGCGTAGTTCGCGCTGGCAATTTCGTGGATGCCGGTAAGGGAGACCGACCATCCGAAGGCGGGAATACGCGCCTCTGCTTGTTCAACTCGTTCTTGGGCTGTGAGTTGCGTCTGTTCTTTCCAATTTCCCGTGAAGTTCACGTAGACTTTGACAAAGCCCTCTCCGGAAGCGCCGATGGCGAGGGTGTCCCCACTGACATCGGCCGCCAGACGTTTATTGTCAATCCCCTCTTCTACGCCCACGAGCTTATCGCCGCCGGCTTGCGACACGGCTACAATACTGATACTGTAGACTAAAGCGATAAAGAGAGAGAATATTGTTTGCCTCATGATTCATCCTTTCTATTCATTATCGGTATTAACATTGTTGACATCAGAGTACCTTCCGAATATGGTTAGGTGGCTAGTGGGAAAGAGATTGAACGAACCCGTCCCATACCTAAAGATTTTCCTTCTGTCCTATTTCAGAATAAGCATTCGACGCGTGGCTTGAAACGCGCCGGCTTGCAGCGTGTAAAAATACATGCCACTGGAAACTGCCTCGCCGAATTCATCTCGACCATCCCAATAGGCGGCAGACTCTTGCGCTTGATAACTACCGGCTTTTTGCACCCCGACATCCAATTCTCGCACCAGTTGCCCCCGGATGGTATAGATACGAAGGTTTACCGAGGCATCGGCGGCTAGTTGATACGGCAGCCACGTCTCCGGATTAAACGGGTTGGGAAAGTTTTGAAACAGCGCCGTGCGTTTTACGCGTCCCAGCGTTGTTACTTTCAATTCAATCGGTTCGACCGAGAAGGGCGGCGTACCAAAACTTTCTATGCTGCTATAGACATAGGCGGATGAACCGTCGCCGTGAGGCCAGCCGCAATCGTCGCACTTGGTTTTGTGATGGGAGGCGATAGCCACCGTATTTTCGTTTATCCCAACCGATTCGCCGAAATGAAGATCTTTGGAGCCATTCTTGGGCACGACCTTGTTCTTTGCCTGCCAGACTCCGTCCACACGCGCAAAGGCATAAGCGGCGCCCGAGGCAAATGCGTCTTCATTTCGGATGGGCGCCCCTACGATCACCACGTTCCCATTGGTAGCCACACTGTGTCCGAATTTGTCGCCCTTGCGTCCACCTTCTCCCTCTACTTTCGCGAGCTGTTTCCATGAGTCTCCATCACGCCCGAAAATGTAGGCGGCGCCGGCATCTTGCCCGCCGTTAGTATCTCTCAAGGGCGCGCCGATAACGACGGTGTCCGCGTCGAGGGCGACGGAAAACCCAAATCTGTCCGCTTTGCCCGGCTCATTCGCCGTGAGTTTGGTTTTCTCCACCCACGTGTCACCTTCCCGCTCAAACACATAAGCCGCGCCCGCGAATTTCACGCCGGCATGTTCAGTCTGGGGCGCGCCTATGATAGCTGTGTTTCCAAGTAGAGAGACAGATTCGCCGAATCCATCGGAGCGTGCCGGATTTTTCGCCGTGAGTTTTGCTTGCTGGTTCCAGCGCGCGCCTGCGCGAACAAAGACATAAACCGCGCCAGAATTGGGTGCACCATCATCATCTTTGGGCGCACCGACGAACGCGGTGTCCCCGTTGATCGAGACGGCATGTCCGAAATCGTCTCCGTCCGCTCCGTCGCGGGCGCTGATTCTCGCCTGCACGTTCCAATCTCTTCCGCTGAGCGCAAAAATACGGGCTTCACCGACTCCGTCGTGGGTTGCTGCGCCTACTATGGCAAACGCCGTATTACCTCGTCCGCGGACATCGGTGATAGCAACAGCTTGCCCGAATCCGCCGCCATCACCGGTGAAATGTGCCGTCTGTTTCCACTTGTCACCTTCGCCCTCGAAGATTGTGGCGAAGTTTTGGCCACTCCCCGGTGTGCCAAGGATGATGTACTTCGTGCCGACACCGATCGCCACCGGATCATTATCGGTGCCGCCTGTGTCGGCAGGGACTAGCCTGACATCTTTCTGGGCGAGTGCAGTGGAAATGATGGATGCCCATACAACAACGAGAATCAGGCCAATCCGTATTGAATATGCCGTTTTCATCAAAATCTCCTTAATAACTTTTTTTGAATGACCGAAAGAAGTACAAAAATGTGTGGTTCGATGTCACTGTTCCCTGCAGCAGGGATCAAGTAAGTGAATAACGATCGCGACAGCCAATCCCGATAGTAAATCCTGATAGAAATCCTCCGCGATAAAAATCTTAAAGCCATAGTTCATCTTACGCGTTCACCTGCACAATCTATTTCAAAATCACCATTCTTCGAGTGGACTGGAAGCTGCCAGCTTGCAGCGCGAAAACATACAAACCGCTGGACACAACTTCGCCACGTTGATCTCTGCCATCCCAATAGGCGGAAGTTTCGCGGGTCAGGTAGTCTCCCGCTCTTTGGTCGCCGAGATTCAATTCGCGCACGAGTTTTCCTCCGACAGTGTAGATGTGAAGAAGGACAGGAGCATCCGACGCCAACCGATAAGGTATCCACGTTTCGGGGTTAAAAGGGTTCGGAAAGTTTTGGAACAGCGCCGTGCGCTTGATTTGACCAAGCGTTGTTACCGCTAATCCGGATGGGTTAACAGAAAAGGGAGGGGTGCCGAAATCTTCGATACTACTGTAAACATACGCCGCGGTGCCGTTGGCAAATCCAGGTCCCTCGTTCACCGCATTGTGGGACGATATGACCACAGAGTTGTCGCTCATGCCGATTGAAGAGCCGAACTTGAGGTCTCTGGCGCCGTCTTTTGGGACAACCTTTTCTTTCTCTTCCCAGGCGCCTTCAGCGCGCACAAAAGAATATGCCGCCCCCGCGGCTCGTGCCCCTTCATTACGGGCCGGGGCACCGACGATGGCAATGTTTCCGGTGGTAGCCACGCCGAATCCGAGCTGATTGGAAGCTCCCGCCTTCGCCGGCATGAGCATTGCCTGCTGCTTCCATGAGTCCCCGACGGGGACGAAGATATAGGCTACTCCGGCATCTCTGCCAGCAGGAGTATCGTGCAGCGGCGCGCCAATGATGATGGTATTGCCGCTCATGGCAACCGAATGCCCGAACCGATCGCTCTTGGCAGCGTCGCCAGCCGTGAGTTTGGCTTTCTGTACCCAATTCGTTCCCTCCCGGACGAAGACATATGCAGCGCCGGGGAATCGAAGTCCACTGTGCGAATGCTGCGGCGCCCCGACGACAACCGTGCGCCCGTAAACAAAAACATCCTCCCCGAACGCATCTGATCCGCCCAGATCTTTAGGGAGTAGTTTCGCTTGCTGCTTCCATCTAGCGCCATCCCGCACGAAGATATAGGCTGCCCCGGAATTTTTTCCGGCATTGTCGTTCTTTGGCGATCCGACAATGGCAGTATTTCCGTCGATAGAAACAGCATACCCGAAATTGTTCGTAGCGGCTGCGTCGTCCGCGGTGAGTTTTGCCTGCTGTTTCCATGTGCCGCCGCTCGGGGCGTAGACAAAAGCGGCGCCCGCGCTGTCGCCACGGTCGTTGCTGTTCGGGGCTCCTACGATGGCAGCGTGCGGGTTGCCCCGCAAATTGAGACTTCCGATGGCGACCGCCCATCCGAAACTTCCTTCAGCCTCGCTAACTTGCGCTTGCATATCCCACCGGTTGTTTCTTACGGCATATATTTTGGCGTAGTTTTCGGCGTGCGCTCCGACGACGACGGTTCCGGCTACGATATCGACAGCGAGCTGTCTATTTCCGGTTCCGCCCTCGGCGCCGACCAGCTTGACCTCTTTGGCGCTAACGAAGGATTCCGTTCCCATGCCAAGGGCAAGAGCGAGGAGCATAAATTGTATGGTTTTTATCTTCATTTTACGCTTTTCCGTGCAAGCGCCATCAAAGTCTTGCTTTCGTGATGCGCATGAAAATAGATCCTAGTCCATCGTATCATATTTTGCAGTCTATGTCAACATGATCCAACACCGGAAACAGGCAGGAGAAACGCATCTAATTTAGAGGATGTCTCATGGCGGTAGAATTTACGAACCATGTTGGGATTCACTCCAATTTTGGCAGGTTCAGGCAAAGTGGGCACTCGAAAACTCCTCTAAGATTTGCGATCATTAACGAATTTCGTTCAACCCAACCTACGGCCCCCAAAAAATTATCACAAACTCTGCTTGATTTGCATTTTTGTCAGCAGAAAATTTAGCTGCGATTCCCCTGACACCGGAAAACAGGGGAGATGCACCTTATTTTGAGCGGTGTGGTTGAATAGAGGGAGGAAAGACCGGATCAATGGGGAATTAGGTAGGTTGCGAAGATATGCCAACGGAGCTTCGATTTTCGGGAATTATCATGCAAAAAATGCTAACAAGAAAAGTGGTTTGTTAGCAAAAACGGTCAGTCTTGTACAAAAAACGTAAAAAAAATGCCAACGGAACGACTACTTAAGCGGCGTGTTGGCATTGTCCGAAGTGGAGAATTCCTTTGCCGGAGCGGTTCTCAGAAATCGTACTGCCAACAGAATAAAAAGTTCGCCGCCATGACGGTTACTCATGGTCTGTCATAATATACCACACACCTGTTAAGTTATCAATCTAAAAGTAACGAGTTGCGGGAAGCAAGGAAGGTATTCTTTCAGAGGTTATCTGGGCATAGCCAAACTGGTAAGTGTTTAGTGGATCTCTACCGCCGTCGCTATCCGCTCCGTTGCTGGCTAGTGATTAGAGGACCTTTAGCGTACTCATTATTCATTCGCTTGCCGGTCAGTCAATCCCTTGATGCCGTAGGACGGTCAATGAATTGGATTTCTATGGGAGCTCTATCGCAGAGGATTTTCTATCGCTTTCACTATGGGATCTACTATCGCGCTCATTGTTAATTCGCTTGATCGTTATCCACTCAGTTGATTCTTATTCGTTCGGTGGATTGTGTACAGAGAGAGTTCTTGCCATGACCGGTGCGACAAAACTCCTTGACATCGCCAAATTCTCAACACTACAATATGCATATTAGCTATGCTGAATGTTATTGATATCCACGCGCTTCGAGCGTTAAGACTCGGTCGAACGTCCCGAAACCGATTTTTGGAGGAGGAACTTAATTCGGGTGTTGGGGGTAATTAGGTTAGCATGGGCGCATCTCGGTATCCCAGGACTTATGATTTAGGGGTCTTCAGGGTTGAGTGTGGGCATGAAGCTTGCCCTACGAACACGCGTTTGCCCTATAGGTCGAAGCTGATTGCAATGAAAGCCAATAGGGTACTGAACGCTTCGATGTATGTGCCCTTGGCAAACCTACTTGATATTTCCAATTACTGAGTGGTTTCTGCCGAGATTTGGATACATATCGGTTGGTACTAGCGCAGTTTATTTCGCGTCGTCTGTAGGCGCGAGTTTTACCACGCGAGTCCTAAATTAATTTCGTTTCCACACTTAACTCTGAAGAGCCTGATTTAGATGTGTTGAGTGGTGTCAAAATTTTAGTTGCGTAAGGGAGAATAATTGTGAATAGTTTTGTCAGGATGGTTGCATGTTTAGCAGCACTATGCCTGATTATTCCGTCGCTGGCATTTGCAGAGGCGGTTGTATCGATTGATCCGGCGGTAGTCAAGTCTCCGCAAGCAGGTGAAAAGTTCGTGTTCGATGTAAATATCTCGAATGCAGAGAATGTCTCCGCTTATCAACTTAATCTCAAATTCGACGCACTCGCTCTGTCGTTTGTCGGCGTGGAGTTCAGCGATTATCTTCCGGGCGATCGCGATGTAAGAAACATTGCGAATGTTGAAATTTTTCTTATCGAACCACTTCGAGTCGAGACTAATCTGGCGACTGGCACTGCCATACTCGCGCCGCCAGTTGCGGCGGCATCATTGGTTGGTGTCGGGGGCAACGATGGCACGCTGTTGAGCGTGACCTTTGAGGTGCTTGAATATAAAGCTTCCGCGATTGAACTCATAGATGTTGAATTGTCAAATCCGAACGGCATGCGATTGGATGTCGCAACTGCTTCCGGAAAGATTGAAGCACCCCCGTTCAGCATCACCGAACACATTCCGGGAGACAAATTCCTTTTGTTGCAAGGAGACATTTTCGAACCAAACGCATTTGTCGAATGTTTCATCCTTATCTGGGAGGGTGAGATAACGGTTGAGGAAGGATCGTTCTTAGAGTATCAGGCGGCATTCCCGATTGAGAGCGTATATAACATAGGAGGGGTATTTGCTTATACGGCAGACGGAAGCCGAATCGGGGACCTTGTCACTACTCTTGACACGGATTGGATGCATTACCGGGTCGCATTGGATCCACTGGCGGGTCAGACCATCGTGGCTGTCAGCCTCGGTACGGAGAAACCGGCGAATCGCGCGACGTCGTTCGGCAAGTTCGGGATAATGGCGGATAACATCCAGATTACCGACGGCACGCACATCCTTGAAGCAATATGGGTTGGCAAAGATTCAATAAATGGTCAGCGGCGCGTGGATGTTCCCCTTGGCGATGTGTCGGGGATTGAGAATTGTGAAGTGTTCGCCGTTACAACGGAGGGGGTTTCCGTCGAGTCAAGAGGCAAACGCCCAACGACATGGGGACGTGTCAAGACGGGAAGATAAGAAAGAACAGAAAGTAGAGCAGACAGGTAAACCAGTAGCGCGCAGTTGGTGGCTGGTGAAAAGAGGAGAAATAGTCGAGCGGTAAGAAATGAAGACGATTGGAAGGGTGGTAGAGGGAAAGCAGTGGAGAGAAGGTTCGTTTATTTTACGAGGGCGAGTTGCGCCATCTCTCGACCTTGATCTGTCAAATCTAACCGCCCCGCTCGATTGTGAACAAATCCGCGGCGCTCTGCGTTCCGGACGACTTGTTGCGCGAAATCCGGTTCCCAATGCAGATGGCTGCTGAGGTGATAAACGTGTGCTTCCCTTTCCGCCTCGGGTAACCCTTCGTGACTGAAGAGGTGAATGGCGAGCATTGTCTGCGCGAATTCCCATCTTTGACTAGTCCGCCGCCGAGCGATGGCGACGATACCGCGATTCGGTGCAAAAAGGAAAGCCAACGAGAAGAATACTCCCGTCATTAGTCCCATTGAACCGGCTATCGAGGCATCTTGATAGTGCGCGAACCAGTACCCTGCAATCGCGCTCGCGACGCCAATTAAACCACTTAGCGCAATCATTCGGGAGAGTCGATTGGTGAGAAGGTACGCCGTGACGGGAGGCACTATCATCAAGGCAACGACCAAGATTGAACCCACCGCATCGAACGCCCCAACCGCCGTAACTGAAACCAGTGCCATCAAACCATAGTGAATGAGCGCGGGAGAGAAACCGAGGGTGGCGGCAAGGTTCGCGTCGAAAGTAACCAGTTTCAGTTCTTTATAGCAAAACGCTATGAAGACGACGTTGATGCACAGGATAGCGCTCATGACCCAGAGCGAACGAGGTCCAAAGTCGTATCCAGAAAACTCAAATCGATTGAACGGCGCCAAAGCCAGTTCTCCCAGCAAAACGGCGTCGGTGTCGAGATGAACATCACCCGCATAGCGGGCAATAAGTATTACACCAACACTAAACAGTGCGGGAAACGTGATTCCGATGGCTGCGTCTTCACGAATCAGCCTCGTACGATTCAGCAATTCTACAAGACTCACGGTTAGCACACCGGTAGCGGCTGCAGCAATAATGAGCAATGGTGATGTCAGATCTGCCGTAACGAAGAAGGCAAGCGCAATCCCCAAGAGAATGGCATGGCTAATAGCGTCACTCATCATTGCCATGCGGCGCAACACGAGAAATACGCCCGGAAGAGCGCACGCCACCGCCACAACTATCGCTATCAACTGGATTTCAATCACTTCGGACGACATAGTATTACATCTTACCTTCCACGACTGGCAACATACCGCGCTTGAATGACCCCCTCGGATGTCAGCGCCCACTCATCGGAATTGACGTTTTCAACCCAACCACGCGATGCCAACTCCCTGAGACTGTTGCGCACGTTGCTCCGGTGTGCGCTCATCGCCTCCAAGACCGCAGTGGAATGGCTGTATCGGGGGTCCGCGTGTTGTGATGCAAGCGTGTAGAGGTCGTTCAACACGACCTCTATCTGGAGTTTTCTACGTTCACGCTGATTGCGAATCCAATTCCAGACGAGTCCGCGATTAGGGGCGAGAGCGATCGACAGAAGCACAATCACGCTGATAGAAAGCACAATAGTCGGACCAGTGGGGATTCGAACCGCACTGCTGCTGATGACGGCTCCACTGACGCCGGCAATCGCGCCAAAAAGCGCGGATAGAGCAACCATCCGTCCGAGCCGATTGGTCCACTGTCGAGCCGCGGCAGCGGGTGCCACAACCATCGCGCTCATCAATACCACTCCAACCGTCTGGAGCCCCAATACAATCGCAATCACGAGGAGTGTAATCAGTAGGACATCAAGAACCGCCATCGGGAATCCTAGGCTGGCTCCAAAGCTCGTGTCAAAACACAGAAGTTTGAATTCCTTCCAAAATAATAGCATGATGACGATAGTCATTCCGCCTATTGATGCCATTGTTATGACATCTCGCTCTAGGAGTGCGGCGGCTTGCCCGAACAGAAAGGTATCCAAGCCCGATTGCTTGGCGGTAGGCATTTTTTGGATCACGGTAAGCAAAACCAGGCCCACGCTGAAGAAGACGGACAACACCAAGCCGAGTGCGCTGTCTTCTTTGATCCGCGTATTGTTGACGATACTGATTACGAGCAGAGTAGCAACCCATCCGGCCATTGCCGCACCAAACACAAGGATGAGCGGGGCTTTACTTTGTGTCAGTAGGAACGCCAACGCGACCCCGGGTAAAGTCGCGTGCGAAATCGCATCTCCGAGTAAGCTCTGTTTCCGCAGCACTGCATAAGCTCCGAGAGCGCCGCTCACAACGCCGAGCGTTGCCGATCCCAGAGCCACTGTTCGCAGCGTATAATCAAAGAGAAGGTCTCTCCCCAACTCCGGTACCACCATTCTCAACCTCTTCCGGTTCAATCACATGAGAAGCGGATTGCGTCTCGGCTGGTTCATCGCCGGTACGACTAAGAAACGCTATTCGCCCGCCGTATGTCAGCCGGAGATTTTGCTCGGTAAACACGTCTTTGACCGGTCCGCTCGCGATTCGCCGCACATTGAGCAGGGTAACCCAGTCGAAGTAATCCACGACCGTTTGTAGATCGTGGTGGACGACGACGAGCGTCTTTCCCGCGGCGCGCAACTCCTGCAGTAACTCAACAATGGCGCGTTCGGTAGTTGCATCCACGCCCTGAAACGGCTCGTCCATGAAATAGATTTGTGCATCTTGAACAAGCGCACGTGCAAGAAATACCCGCTGCTGCTGCCCGCCTGAGAGTTGGCTAATCTGTCGGTGCGCCAAATCTTGCATCCCAACTTTTTCCAGCGCTTCCAGTGCCAGTTTGCGTTCTCTGGATCCGGGGCGGCGAATCCAACCAAGTGCGCCGTACCGCCCCATCATTACGACGTCTAACACGCTCGTGGGGAAGTCCCAATCGACACTACCTCGCTGCGGAACGTAACCGACAAGACGACGTTGGGCGAAATAGGACTGGCCATAGATTGACACGCGGCCGGCTGCCGAACGCACCAATCCCAAAATCACCTTGATAAGTGTGGTTTTGCCGGCGCCGTTGGGACCGACAATAGCCATCAGAACACCGACTGGAACGTCGAGATCAACATCCCATAGCACAGGTTGATCCCGATAAGCGACGGTTAGGTCTTCTACCTCAATTGCCATTGCACCAGATTGGTTCGCCATTCTTACCTCCTTTCAGACACCGATGACCTTGGTGCGGGAGTAATGCCGTTTCGCATGAACAGATGAATAATAGTGCACATGATTCTTGATAATATGATTCACTTTCTCTGTAAGCGGGGATCAGATGAGATCAAGCGAGTAAATAACGATCAACCGAACGAATAGATTAAATGAGCGAATACAGAATTCGATAGGAATCCGATAGAGCTCCCATAGGGATTCCTTTGTCCTGCCTACTGGAGTGATGAGCAGGGAATTATTCGGTTGACACGAGGGATTTTACAATGGTGTCAATATTGTGACGAACCATACCAACGTAGGTGCCTTCAGGGGTTCCCGCATCACCCATGGCATCTGAAAATAATTTTCCCCCGATTTCTACATCGAATCCTCGTGATTTAACCGCTGCCTGCACCGCCTCAATGTTTCGTGAGGACACCGAGGTTTCGACGAACATTGAGGGAATCCGCCTTTGGACTATAAACTTGGCGAGATCCTGAATATCCGCAGTGCCGGCTTCCGTCACGGTGCTGATTCCCTGCAGTCCGCGCACTTGAAATCCGTAAGCACGCCCAAAATAGTTGAAGGCGTCGTGCGCGGTAACAAGCACCCGTTGATTTACCGGAATCCGTTCCGCTTGGGCCTTCACGTACTCGTGCAGTTCATCCAGTGTGGCAAGATAAACTCTTGAATTTCGTTCGTAATTTTCCGCATGCTTAGCGTCCACCTCAATAAGCGTGTCACGAATAATTTCGACAGCACTTTTCCAGAGCCCCACATCAAACCAGACATGCGGATCGTAGGCACCTTCAAACTCCGGAGGCGTGAGTAGCATTGAACGGTCAATTCCATTGGTGACAGCGACCGTTTTAATTTGACCTGACAACCGCTGCAGCACTTCAGCCATTTTGGCTTCAAGATGCAAGCCGTTATAGAAAATAACGTCCGCACCAGACAAGCGGGAAACATCACCCGCGGTCGCTCTGTATAGATGCGGATCTATTCCGGGCCCCATTAGTCCCGTCATCTTCACATGGTCGCCTCCGACAGTTTGCGCGATGTCGGCAATCATGCCAATCGTAGCGACAATATTCAATTGTCCATTGCCCCGTTTTTTGGTTTTGCTCTGCTGTTCACAAGACGGGAGAAACGCAGTTGAGGCAATGATTAGGAAAATTCCAAGTATTCGCATGATTAAGGTCTGGTGGGATCTCCATCGCTCTCATTATTCATTCGCTTGATCGCAGTGCACACCCTTTAAAATTACAAGACGGTAAAATATTTAGGTGATTCTCACGAAGATATATACGGCAACTTCCGAACCCAGAATCTTTTTGGAATTTTCACTGTGGATGGTTATCGGGCCATTAAACGGAGCCACGTCAAGTACTGTGAATTCCGTTTCCGGATATAGATTCATCTCCCCAAGATAACGCAACAGCGCCGAATCGTGATCGCTGACTTCGGTAATTATTCCCGTCTGACCGACTTCGAGATCTGTCAAGGGACTTACCGCTGGCATCGCGACAGTTCCATCTCGATTGGGTATGGGAGCGCCGTGCGGGTCGGCGGTCGGGTGACCGAGTATCGCATCAATTCGATCCTCAAGATCTTCGGAAAGCACGTGCTCCCACTTCTCGGCTTCTTCATGCACCTTGTCCCACGGTACGTTGAGCGCCTCAGCCAAGTAAAGTTCTACCAACCGATGATGACGTATTACCTCCAGAGCAATCTTTTGCCCGGCTCCGGTCAAACTTACTCCTTTATACGGTTCATAAACCGCCAGGTTCATCTGTTTTAGCTTTTTCAGCATACCTGTCGCCGAGGCAGGTGCCACGTCCAGAAATTCCGCTAAAAGCGAAGTCGTGACTTTACCTTCTCTTTCAGCCAGTTTGTATATGGCTTTGAGGTAGTCCTCGACAGCCTGAGTGTGCATCGTACGCCTCCAGCAGGCCCTAGAAACAGTTAGTCTAACCTGTGAAAAATTTTAGGATAGACTAAATTATATGTTATAAATGGGCTGAATGTCAAGAAAGAGTGACAGTAGGTGTGACGGTAAGGGGAGGGAAGTTACGGATTTGAAGGTCGAAGATTTGACCGCGGACACATAAGTTGTCTGTAATTGGCGGATACGTGTCGCCCCGCTGAGCTCTTAGAGTTTTTTGTTGTCGTCCCTTATACTTTTCGCACGGCAGGCGCTTACATGGGGCCGTGAATTATTCATCGCACGCAGTTTCGCCGCGACCTGGAGAGCGCTCCTACAGGGTGGACGTGCTATAATGTGTGCCGCTGCGAGCCGGAATTTTCGAAATAATGAGTTTCATTTCTTACGGTATCAATTTGGCTTTAACAGCGGGATGAATTTGTGATTGGCGCGCGGAAAGGGGTATTGGTCAATCTCTTCGAGTCGAATCCACCGATAATCCACCGGTCCGTTCAAAATCACTTCGCCTGCGCGATAGTGACAGCGAAAGACATCTACGAAGATTCTGAAGTGTGAATAGGCGTGATTGACTCGCGTAAGGAAATTTATCCTCTCAACAGAGAGACCGACCTCCTCCTGAATCTCTCTCTCACAGGCGGCTTCGGCGGTTTCGTCCGGCTTGACCTTGCCGCCGGGGAATTCCCACAGCCCGCCGAGCAAACCGTCCGCTTTGCGCTGGGTGATGAGAACGCAACTCTCTTTGTAAACAACGCCTACCGCAATATGGTATTCGGGTGCCGGCTTAGATTTCTTTCGTATGGGCAATTCATCTTGTCGCGCCGTCCTGAAAGCGCCGCAGAACTCGCTTATCGGACACACAACGCAGAGCGGGGATTTCGGTCGGCAGATTTTTGATCCCAACTCCATCATCGCCTGATTAAAACGTCCGGGAGCACTGCTTTCGAGTAAAGAATCCGCTTTTGCTTGGAATATCTTCGCCGTGGAAGGTTGATTTACCGGCGAATCAATTAGAAACAGACGGGCAACAACACGTTTCACGTTGCCATCCACAACGGCATAAGGCCGATCAAAAGCTATGCTCTGCACAGCCGCGGCGGTATAGTCGCCCACGCCGGGCAAGCCTCGGAATACGGCGTAATCCGCCGGAATTTCCCCGTTCGTCTTCTCAACGAGTACTTTGGCGGCTTTGTGAAGGTTTCTCGCTCTGGCGTAGTACCCAAGTCCTTCCCACTGTTTCAGAACATCGCGCAACTCTGCTCCAGCCAGATGTCGAAGTGTGGGAAATCTATGGACAAAATCCTGGAAGTATTCCACCACCTTTATTGCCTGAGTTTGTTGGAGCATCACCTCAGAAACCCAGATATGATACGGATTTTTTGTCTCGCGCCAAGGCAGTTGGCGTCGATGCGTCTTGAACCATGCCAGAAGATTGCGACGAAATTGTGAGGTAACTTCGGGAGTCATCTGTCAATTTGGGCCGATAGATGTGAGGGAAATGCCATAGATTTCCGGGAATTGGATGACAGTCTGCGTTGGGCAGGATTCAGCGACTTGGTTCGACGTACGGGGCATCAAGACGCCGCCGAAATCACAATCCGCAACCCGACATTGTGCACCGTCTCCGTCGGCTCGTAAGCCGCCCGATTGGCGCATCGCGCCGCGAATTCGCCGCGGGGGACCCAGGAGCCGCCACGAATTACTTTGCGTCTGCCATCCGACGCACCGCCGGGATTGACTGCCGGTGAATATTTGTACGTTTCCGGGTGGAACCAATCGTGACACCATTCGTAGACATTCCCGCCCATGTCCAAGCATCCGTATGGGCTGACGCCGGTTGGATAGCTGCCAACCGGTGTTGTCCGCTTGAGCCGCAGTTCGCCGAAATTTCCCTTGGAGACATCCCATTCATTTCCCCAAGGATAAATCCGCCCATCCGTTCCGCGGGATGCCTTTTCCCATTCCGCTTCCGTCGGCAGCCGGTAGGAATTGCCGCTGCGTTCGTTGATCCACATTAGAAATTCCACGGCGTCGTACCAACTCACTCCTACGACGGGACCATCGGATGCGTTGAAACGCGAATCAGTGTGGAAATGGGGCGGATTTTGTTCCGTTGCCTCTAAGAACTGCGAATACTGTGCATTGGTCAGGGGAAGTTTTCCGATGTGGAATGCGTCGAGAGTCACCTCACGCTGCGGTTCTTCGTGGTCGGTTTTTCGGAACGGCGTGGGAATCGTCCCCATAAGAAATGATCCTGCCGGAACATAAACCAACGGGTAATCGATTTCATCGATTGTCAGGACTTGGGGCTGTGACATAGTGATATTGCGCTATCCACGCTGGTTGTGAGAAGAGGGTGGTTATTCAAGCAGGGAAAGCGGTGTGACTACGGGATGGCAAAATGATGGCTCCCAATCTTTGGTTGTGCAGGTGCGCATTCGATCTATTGGCTCAGCCCACACAGTACCAGCTAGGAGTTGGGTTTCACGGGACCTCTATGGGAGTTCTATCGCGTTCGTTTATCGCTCACTTGATCGCTCCATGTCCAATGGCTTGATTGTTCAACCCAATCCGCAAGATGAATGCGAGCCAACCAATCTAAGAGTGTGAATCAATATCGGCCTCATTTTTTGCTCGTTTGATGGTTTGGAGTTGTCAATCCAGACCGAGCAATTTGAAGTCGGGTTGCACGGGGATTTCTACGGGCGCGGGGAGGGCGTTCCCATGGCATGGGGACCGTTCGTCACGGTTGACTTCCGAGCGAAGTCGTAGACGTCGTCCTGAACTTCAAGCACGCGAACCGCAGTAAGGATGTTCGGTTCAAAGGCACGATGTCCTTCGCTAATCGCCAAAAGGGCTTCGTCGATGATGCCCTGCATTCCCCCACGCGCGACGTTTTCGGCAACCGTAACACCTTCGGTCGTGTGAATTTCGATAATCGCCTCGCCAGCGGTGTTGTACTGCTGAAACACCGACGCCTTCGTTCCTATGAATCGGAAAAAATGATCGCCGGCGCGCGCACCGGAAGGATAGCAATAGCCCGATTCGACTATCCCGGTCACACCATCGTCAGTCCTTAGAATCCCCATGGCGATATCTTCTACGCAACGTTGGTGCGTCGCATTTGACATGACCGCCCCCACGACAGTAATAGGTTTGTCACCTACGAACTGGAGAAATGTATCGATTCCGTGGGCGGCTTCAACCCCCCAGCAACCGCCTCCGGAGATTTGCGGATCGTTGTGCCAAGACGATGGCGTCGGATCGTAGCGGGAGGGCGGTCCATTGTTCAATCGACTGTTATATAAAACGAGGTCGCCGAGTGAGCCGTCTTCGACCATCTCTTCGACCACGCGCACAATGCCACTTGCGCGGTTAGGCAATGTGAGCGCACTGAACACACCATGTTTTTCGGATGCCTCGGCGACCGGACGCAGGCGCGGCGCACAATCCGCAAAGGGTTTGTCCAGCAGGTACGGGACGCGCCGATCCACACATGCACCGACAAGGGATGGCATCTCGATATGCTTGCCTGCCACGAGCGCCGCATCGGGCTTGGTAGCGTCCAAGCAGGATGCGGCGGTATCGAATCCGGGACATTGAAAGTCATCGACAAGCCGCTGCTGCGGTTCTTCCTCGGCATCCATGACACCGACAATTTCGTGGCCAAATTTTTGCGCTGTCTGCGCCATGCTGCGTCCGTGATGACTGAAAGAAAGTAACACTAACCGCATATTTCACCTCATCCGTTGCTGTACTCGTACCAATGGTGTCGGAAATTGTGTGGATTCATGCCTTCCAGGCGGCGCACCAAGGGGTCGAAGTGTTGTCTTGATGCACCGCCTGGAAGCTGCCATTGAATTCTCTATCGATCAAGCGAGCGATTAGCGAGTGCGATAGAAAGTCTGGCGCGATCGAGTTCCGCTTTGTAGAAAAAACTCGGTTTCTGCGCCAATAGCGCTGCCCGCTTAATCAATTTGGAAACCCAAACTCCGGTCAGCCATGGGAAGTTCAATCTTTTCTCCGCCCCGCCGGTGCGATTCGCGCAATCCGACCGCGATTTCCAAGGCTTCACGTCCGTATTCACCCGGACAGAGCGGTTCAGTACCTTCGTCGAGATTTTTTACGATTCCCTCGACGGCGGCTTGTTGAGAACTCCTCGGGCGTTTTGGATTAGGAAACTGACGGCGGATGGGTTCGCGGGTGTCCGGGTGTCGGCTCCACATCTCAAAGTCGGCGTGCTCGTTCCTGCAACTGAACCATCCATCGCGCCCTATAAAATCGATGTTTAGCCAGCCGCCATTGTTCAGGAATCCCCGAATTCCATTCTCGTAGAGGATCATGCCCGTTCCTTGCAAGTCTTTCTCTCCCGCGGCTGCTTCGTCGCTGTTCATGTGACCAAAAACCCATTTTGCGGGTGCATCAGCAAACTGACGAAACAACGCAAGTGTGTGGCTGTGTCCGCCGTTAAAACTCCAACTGTAGTTGGCAACCATTGAGGAGAATTCCCCGATATCTCCCCTCCTTATGGACTGCAAACACATCTGCAACCATGGGCTCCAGTTCTTGTGGCACGCCATGGCGAAAATGACGCCGTGTTTACGGCATGCGTCAATCATTGCATCGGCTTCAGCCAGCGTTCGACATATCGGTTTGGTCGCATAGATTGCTTTGACACCCGCCTCGGCGGTCGTAATTACTACCTCCGCGCGCTCCGTAGTTTTCGTTGTGACGCTGACAATATCCGGCTTCTCCTTGGCGAGCATCTCTTTATAGTCGGTGTAAAGCGCGGTGACGTTCCAGCGGCGCTTGAAATCCTCAAGTTGGTCCTTTGAAACGTCTGAACCGGCTACCAGATCCACACCCTTTGCTTCCACGTATGCCGGCGCGTGTGCCCACGGGTAGCGGAATTGCGGACGATGCGTCTGTTCGTCGTCGATAGTGCTGCCAATTCGGCCGCATCCAATTACAGCCGCACGATAGGATGCCATTAGTTTTCCTCCCTAAAATGGTATATTTGCAAACTCGTTCACGCCTGACCTGGTGCTCAGTGCACACTCAACGGAGTTGTTCTCATTAGTCCTGCGCGAAAACAAACAAGAGAATCGCACTCAGCAAGAGGCGGACAACCATGAATTCTCGACTTAATCGACATTCTCACAATGAGAATGCTGACTATAAATTGCCCGCTCATGAGGTTTCTCTTCGCCACACTTCATACGGATTCTCACGATTTTCAAGCGGGAATGACACGCGTGTTCCCAGTCGCTGAGATTCGTGAACAGCCATGATCATTTCAAGGGCGGCGCGAGCATCGTGCCCGCTCGAACAGTTGCGTACTTCGCCATCCTCCTCTATGGCTTGGATAAGTTCTTCGACAATCATCCTGTTACTGAGCCCGGTATGGTCCTCAGATGCATTTTCCCAATCCTCAAGCAAGACGCGTTCCCATTTGCCGTTTCCTTCGCCCGGAATCCAAGTACCGTAGGGATAGATATACATCTCCCCTTTTGGCGAGTTTCGGAGCGAAAAAATCCCCTCGCTCCCATGCACCTCAAACCCAAACCAACGCGCAGAATCCACACCTCCGGGTGGAATGCCCGCATGAGTTTCATAGGAGGCACGTATCCCGTTCTTGAAAACGTAATACCCCGCCGCGCCATTCCCAGCCAGCAGACCGACCTGTTCATCGCCGTCGCGCACATCGTCAAGGGTGACTTCCTTTCCGTCTTGTGTCACGTGGCCATGCGCCCAGTCAACATCGGAGCCCGCAAAAAACCGCATGCTGTCGAGGATATGTGTGCCCAAAACCATCAGATCCGTCGCGCCGGCGCGGCGATCGTCCTTGCCGTGACCACGCATCACGAGAATGTCGCCAATTTCTCCGGCATCAACCAGCTTCTTGGCGTGTTGCTCATAACCGCTTGCCCGCCGGTGCGCAACCGCCATTTTTGCTCCGCTGCGCTCGCACGCATCAATCATGGCGTCGGCTTCCGCCAATGTCCGCGCAAAGGGTTTTTCACAGAAAATGCCTTTCACTCCGGCTTCGGCGCAGGCGATTACCATTTCTGCGTGGCAGTCTATCCAGCGCGGGCAAACGCTTACTACATCCAGCTTCGCCTTCTCCAGCATTTCTCTGTAATCGGCGTAAGATTGCTCGGCGCCGGTTCGCTCTACGGCGGCATGACGACCGTTTGGGTCAGGATCGGCAACCGCAATAAATTCTACATTCTGAATCCCTTCGTAGGCGACGTCCAAGCCGTGGCCAAAATTGCCGCCGCCCGTCCTTCCAATGGCGCCGGCGCGATAGGTTGTGGTCATATGTTTTCCCCCAGAGTATTTAAGATTGACCGTACCAGAATTTGAATGGATGACAATATCGCTTTTATTATAGGGGAGCGGCTATTAAAAATCAAGAGGTGTTGGCTTTTTCTGCGGGGAACAGCATTTCAGACTAGCTGGAAGGGACACGGATTAACATGCGTAAAGAAGAAGGCAATTGGGACTCTAGAATTGCCCTCAAACGAGTACAAAAGAAAGTAATCGAGTTTTCGATGAAGTTAAGAAAAATATTTCGGCAATTCGTAGTTGTTTAGTCCATCGGTCTGGATTTGCCAATCCAGACCGAGCGGGGCCAGGGGATGCGCCGAGTAGGGAAGTACAATGCTAATTCCAGCTAATCGGAGGCCTACATGCCCAGAGCGGACGTGCGACGAACTGCAATACTTACGAAACAAACAATGCACTAAACTGTTACGGTAATTTTATATTCTCCCAGGCCCGGTAGGTGCAGTTTCTACCCGCGCCGGGCTTCACCAAGAAATTACCGAATTGAATTGTTAAACTTCACCGAAAACTCGCCTTTGTCTGTGATGAACTTGTTTTTTCTTGACGGTTTTTTCACAGTAATATATACTTAAGGAATGGTTAGCAATTAACGTCATTTGAACGTTAAAGTGCTTAGTTTGCCCCGTGAGCACATAAGAGGGCAGCTGATTAAAACTTGATTACGAAAGGATAACTGTAGGAAATGTTTACAAGAATTGTAACAATCATTACCGTAGGTTTTCTTCTTGCGGTAGTTAGCCCCATCGCGCTAGCTCAACCACCCATACTTGATTTAGACGCCAACCAGGACGACGATGCCAAGGACGGCTGGACGAACAACGGCAGCGCCGGCGGCGTGGTGCCAACAGGCGATGGAAGACCGGATTGGGAGAGAGACGCGGGACCTGGCGGCACGGCGGCCTACACCTCGACCGAGTGCGGTCACAACTTCTCAACTGCCGACGACGAACTGGACGGCAGGCCCGAACTGTTGGTCGCAAGTTGGACGCTCGAGATTACCGCGAAACAGAACGGCCCCGCAGTTGATGTCAATGAAGGCGGTGGCGAACACCACCTGGTCGGTATGGTCGATCAGGGTTGGCCCTTCGGTCAGTGGATTGGGTATCGCTTCGAGCTAGGGGATCCTCCGGATTTCTCGGCGTCTGCCCTGCGAATTACGCTCGCCGCTGCCAAATCTGGTGGAATCGATAACAACCAACATTTCCAAAACGTTGCGACGCTTCCGTTCGGCGAGTGGGCAGTGTTAACAACTACCTTCAACAATGAAGACGGCGTGATGAAGACGTACGTCAATGGTGAGGAGCACAGCGAAGAGGAGACCATTCAGGACTTCGATGATACCATCCCGTTTGACGTGATTGGAATCTTCCTGATTCCGGGAGACAATCCTTGTCGTGGCTTCGGCGGATCAATCTCCAGGGTCAGAATGTGGGATAGAGTGGTTGGCGCCGGTGAGTTCGGTACGTCTGTCGAAGTTAATGACAAACTCGCTACAACTTGGAGCCGTGTAAAGGCAGGAAGTTATTAATCCAAGTTTCGACTAGTCTAGGATTGATGTTTTTTCAACCCAAGTTTCGGCTGTGGCTATGCTGCTTCGGAACTTGGGTTTTTTATATGTGAGAAGGCACTTTATTAATGATTTTTTCTGTGTTGCCGTGGACACCGCTCAATCCGTAGGAGTTGGGCCTCCCAACCCATTTGGGCGAGGGAACCTCGCCCCTACGAAATATGGGCGCGAATGACGCCGGATGTTTGCTATTATCCCTAATCACCTCAAGGCGCATCAGATATAAGACACTGGATGGAGACGGGTTCAATTTATCAAACGTCAACAGCATCTAAGGTCATAAATCCTAACAGTGGTTTATAGACGACGGTATTTCAAACCCGACACGCTAATATTAAATTATGAATCTTGATTTGCGTGACTAAGGGTAATGGACCAGATTCGTAGGTTGGGTTAGGATTCCCAATCTAACTGAAATAGTGAAAGGCGCAAGAAATCAGTAATTTAATATGAAACACCTGAAGATAGCACACTTTCTCGGTATAGGTATGCTATTGGTGATGGCAGTCCCGATGGCGTCTGGTTACGTCCCCAAACCTATTCTATATCTTGATTCCGCCGACAATCCGGCACATCCGAGGGCTTGGACCAATCTGGGTACGGCAGGCGGCCAGTTGTCCAGTCGTGGCGGGGGGGCAAAATTGGAACGAAATGCGGGACCACACGGCGGACCTGCATATACTGCCGACAGAGCGGGTCAATCTTATGGCCAAGCCGGAATCTCGCTCCTCTTTGAAGACTGGACAATCGAGATTTGGGTGAAGCGCAATGGACCTGCGGCTGGCGGTGGGGAACACCAAATCTTCGGTATGGCGGATCGTCCCTGGCCATTCAAACAAAGTATTCTCCTCCGATTCGATGGCGCGGAATCCGGTCACATCCGCGCCACTCTTATTACCGAGGAGGGCGGCGGGCCGGGCGGTACCGATCATATCGCACCTAACGGTCTCGACATCGGAGCAAAGAGATGGCATCATGTTGTATTTACGTTCGACAGCCGATCGCGATCCTTGCAATCTTATCTAGACGGAAAGTTTCTCGGTAAAGATCCCACGAATCAAAGTTACGACGACACGTTAGAGGTAAAGCGTATCACGGCTTTCAGATCGGATGTCGCCGATCCTGATAATCGTGTCCTCAATGGCTCAATCAGTCTCATCAGAATGTATGACAGGGAGTTAGACGAGAACGAGGTTCGCGAAAATTTTAGACGCCCGCGTGCTTCCCAAGCTGTCGATTTTGCCGATAAATTGACGACAACTTGGGGAAGTTTGAAGCGGACGTATTAAGAGATGGTCGTTCTGCATTGGCTTATGGATACCGGCAGATTTAGGGTAGAGGAATAGCCTTCAAGATTCAAGTGAGAACGTGAAGCGAAAGAGAGGATGATGGGAAGACGGAAGACATTTTGTCTCATCGGACTGACGGTCAGCTTGGTTCTGATAGCAGCCGCTTTGCCCGCACATGCGCTTGATGAAAGTTTGCTGCTTTACCTCACTTTCGACGTGGACACCGGTAATGTCGCGAGAGACATGACGGGAAAAACCAAGGGCGGGAAAATTTTCGGAGGCACAAAAATTATTACGTCGGGCGTCCATTCCAGGGCACTGGAACTCAACGGAACGAGCGGATATGTCGAGATTGAGCTAAGCCCCGAGATGATTGAGGCGGAGAGAGATTCGTTCACTGCCGAGCTATGGATGCAAACTCGGGCACAGGGCATCCCGGAAGCGGGGCAATGGTTTATCGGGCTTGGTATCTTCGGAGGGTTCGGACCCAAGGACCACTTTCAGGGGCACTGGACGCTGTTCCTGTTGGAGAACGATGTGTTGCAATTCAACGTAGTCAATGCCAGTCAACATTCCAATGACGGCAAGGATGGTGTGTTAATAGAAAAGCCGGTGGTCAACGACGGTGCTTGGCACCATGTGGTTGCCGTCCGCGACGAAGATAACAAACAGATAAGAGTTTATATAGACGGCGCCTTGGCGGGAGAAGCGCTAGATATCACCAGAGCGCTCAATAGCAAACCGGATGATGCCAAGGCTCGGAGGAAACTCTGGTTGGGGAATCATCTTGAAATATTTTGGTCCGTGAAATTTGATGAAGTGCGGTTCTGGAATAGAGCGTTGAGCGCCGACGAGATTGTGGCAAATATGAAGTGGTTTTCGGTCGACGCTTCGGGAAAGCTGCCCCTGACGTGGGGCGGGATTAAGGCGCGTCATAACGGCAGTGACCTGTGATTAGTGGCTAGTGTACACTGCGCGCCAACGAGATCATCGTAAAGATGAAGCATGTTTTTGTACGCGCATTGGAGAGATTACCCTTGACGTTGGGCAAAATTCACAAAAGAGTATTAGGAGGCAAAATGATGGCAGCCAAGAAGAATTTATTTTTCGGGATGGCAACTGCCATACTCTTGATAGCAGTAGCCTTCCCCGTCGAGAGCCTTGATGATAGTCTGCTTCTTTACCTTACTTTCGACAATGACACAGAAGAGTTCACGACAGATGTAACGGGCAAAACGAAAGGCGGAAAACTCGTCGGCGGCACAAGAGTGATTCCGGCAGGTGTCCACGCGAGGGCTTTGGAACTCAATGGCTCAAGTGGTTTTGTGGAAATCGAACTAACTGATGAGATAATCGAAGCCGAGAGGAATTCCTTCACTGCCGAACTATGGATTCAGACCGAAGCAAAGGGCATCCCACCACCGGAAGACGTAGAGCGGTTTGTCGGACTTGGAATCATCGGAGGGTTTGGTCCAAAAACCCACTTTCAGGGGCACTGGTCGATTATCTTATTGAATGAGGATTTCCTCCGATTCTTTGTAGTAAATGTGAACAGCTTTGTCAACGACGGCAAGGATGGCGTGATAGCGGAGAGGCCAAAGATTAACGACGGCGTGTGGCACCACATTGCCGCCGTGCGCGACGAAGACAATAAGCAACTCAGACTTTATATCGACGGCAACTTGGTGGGTGAGGCGCAGGATCTCACGCGGTCGCTCAACAGCAAACCGGGTGACGATAAAGTTCGTTCGAAGATATGGCTGGGAAATCATCTGGAAGTTTTCTTTCCCGTGAAATTTGATGAGGTGCGGTTTTGGAATAGAGCGCTGACCCAAGAAGAGATTTCGGCGAACATGACTTCCTTCGCGGTCGATTCACACGGGAAATTAGCTCTGACGTGGGGCGGAGTTAAGAACTCGTCTGAATAATGGGCGGCCAAGATTTAGTTGGTCATGGGCGCGAGGCTTATAGACAATTCTCTAAATCGAGGATTGAAGGATCTTTATCGATCAACCGGAACCAACCAATTGAAAGCCGGAGGATTGGATGTTTTTTGAGGAATACAATTTGTATGAAGCCGGGGATCTCGGATACCATGAGTGCAGGATTCCGGCTCTTCTCACCACAGCGAATGGAACGATTCTGGCTTTCAATGAGGGTAGGAAGTTCACCGGCAGCGATTCGGATCAGATAGACCTTTTTCTTCGGCGCAGTTTCGACGGCGGAAGGAGTTTTGGGGATGTTCAGGTTATCACCACCAAGGACGGTTGGGTCTCTGGCAATCCGGCTCCGGTACAGGATAGAACCACCGGTGTGATTTGGCTGCTGTTCTGCAGGAACCAAACCGAGAAGGTCTCCACGCTCGACGTTCCGCGCAGCGTGTGGGTGACAAGCAGCAACGATGACGGGGAAACTTGGAATGAGCCGAAGGAAATTACCGCTTCGGTCAAACCTACGCATTGGGCCGCATGGTACGCCACCGGTCCCTGCCACGGTATTCAGATGCGAAGCGGCCGCATCGTAATTCCCGCCAATCACAGGGAGAAGAAACAGAGTGCGGAAGATGAGGATGACTTTGATCGCTCGCACATCATCTATAGTGACGACCACGGCGATAATTGGAAGTTGGGCGGTATTGCCGATAGGCATACCAACGAGTCAACGGTATTAGAAACCGCCGATGGATGGCTCTATATCAATTCGCGCAACCAGTACCGATCCAATCAACATATGCCGTACCACCGCCTAGCGGCTTGGAGTAGGGACAGCGGTGAGAGTTTTTCGCCCAGTCTCAGCGACGCCGGTCTTCCGGAACCCAGATGTCAAGCGAGTGTTTGCCGGTATACGTTCGCGGAAGATGGACCACCGGGACGCGGAAAGAACCGCGTGCTCTTCACGAATCCGGCGAACCCAAAAAAGCATGACAGGAGCTATCTTACGATTCGTCTTAGCTATGATGAGTGCCGAACTTGGCCCGTATCCAAGGTCATATGCGAGGGACCTTCGTCGTACTCCGATCTATACATCGCTCCGGATGGTACTATTTGTTGTCTCTATGAAAAGGGAAACAGGAACGACAAGGGGATTAGCACGTACAGCGGAGACATCTCGTTTGCACGTTTCGACTTAGAATGGTTGACGGATGGCGTGGATTCGCTTGGATGAGAAATAATGCGTAATACGTATTGCGTAATAAAAATTGTCAATGTGATAAGACGAGGCGCGGTACAGGTCAGATTTGGAAAACTAGGCATATTGGCTAGAAGCGAAAGCATCCGTACACGGATTCATTCCGGCTCATTCTGTTAGGATTGTATCTCATCTGGATGAACTGTTAGTGGTTAGTCATATCCCACCAAGACCATCAATGCCAGGTAGTTCCCACCACAATTTCCCCTGCGTCATCGTTATCCTCCCCTTATCGATGTGGATTTTCTCAACTGAACGGCGTTTAAGAAGGAGGTAATTGTTTAGTCCATCGGTCTGGATTTGCCAAACCAGACCGAGCGGGGCCAGGGAATGCGCCGAGTAGGGAAGTACAATGCTAATTTCGGCTAATCGGGGCTTACATGCCCAGAACGGACGTGCGACGAACTGTAATACTACGAACCAAACGATGCACTAAACAGTTACAGAAGGAGAAACCGGGTTTTGGAGAAAAACTCGGTTTCGTCGCGATTCGGAGCACGATCTTCTATGGGATATTTATCGCAGGATTAACTATCGCCATGGGAACTCTATCGCGCTCCATATTCAGTCGCTTGATCTGTTAGATTGTGGTATGCGCAAACTAACAGTTTACGCTACGAGGCCGCAGCCGATTTTGTCGGTTATTCCGTTCAACCCAACCCCCAGATAGACTTTTTCAGACCTCTCGGATTGGTCAATCCAAGGGAAGCGGCAGAAGTTTTAGCCACCCGGTTGACTGAGGAGTTTCCGGTCTCTTTGTGCAAGTTTGAATGGGATTACCGTTCAATCCGCCTAACGCATCACGAAGATTTGTCCTTTCAATCCAAAGGAAATTGTTGTATAATCGGGTTTTGTAATATTACATAGTATGTAATTTCTTACTGGGATGCGGGATTTAAATCGCAGGGATTCGCGCAAAGGCATGTGATAGACGATGAAACGGAAACGCACCAAAATTGTGTGTACGCTTGGGTCGGCTAGCAACTCGGTCCAGAAGATACACGCTTTAATCGACTCGGGTATGGATATCGCTCGGCTGAGTTTTGCCCACGGATCGCATGGGGAACACGCTCAACTGATCGCTCGGATGCGTCAAGTGTCCCAACAGCGAAAGATGCCGTTGCCGATTCTACAAGATTTGTCGGGGCCGAAGTTGCGAATCGGCACGTTCGCGAACCCGCCGGTCGAATTGTCTCGAGGTTCACAATTCACCCTTACCACCAAACCGAAACCGGGAGACGTGGAAGGGGTCTCGATAACGTGTCCGGAACTGGTGCAAGATGCGAAGCCCGGCGATAGCATTCTTCTGGCTGACGGGGAAATCGAGTTAGCCGTCACTTCAACGACAGAGACGGATGCTACCTGCAAGGTCATTGTAGGCGGGGAACTCGGATCGAATAAGGGAATCAGCGCACCGAGTGTCGCGTTAAAGCAATCGATTCCAACACCGAAAGATGTCAAAGATGTCATCTTCGGAATCGGGCACGGCGTCGATTGGGTGGCGCAATCGTTTGTCCGCTCGGCTGATGAGTTGCACAGCCTGCGAGAGATAATGCGGGAAAACGGGGGAGACATACCGATAATCGCCAAACTTGAAAAGCGCGAGGCATTAGACAACCTTGATGAAATCATTCAAGCCGCAGACGGCGTCATGATCGCCAGAGGGGACCTCGGCTTGGAGATTCCGCTTCAAGAAGTGCCCATCGTCCAAAAGGAGATCACCCGCGCTTCAAATCGCGCGGGCAAGCCTGTGATAACGGCAACGCACATGCTTGACTCGATGATTAATAATCCCCGCCCGACGCGCGCCGAAGTTACCGACGTTGCCAATGCAATTTTTGATGGTACTGATGCGATAATGCTTTCCGGAGAAACCGCTGTCGGTAAATACCCGGTGAAGGCAACTCGTATGATGGCTGATGTAGCCTTGTCAACGGAAGCCGGTCTTGACTACACGGAACGCCTCAAGCGCGAACGAATCGAAGAGGAAAAACCGATTCCAAGCGCAATCGCCCACGCCGCGTGTCACATCGCTCTAGCGATTCGCGCGAAGGTTATAATCTGTTGCACGCAATCTGAACAGGATGTGCGACTTCTGGCAAAATACCGCCCTTCCGCATCCATCGTCGTCTCTAGCTGGCGCGAGACGACACTTCGAAGGGCGTTGCTGTCCTGGGGCACCTCTCCCACCTTAATTGCGCGAGCTGCAAGCCTTGAGCAGTCGGTTGAAAACGCAAAGGCTGCCGTTCTCGATGCCAGGATTGCGGAGCGCGGAGATCACGCGGTAATCGTCGCAGGAATGTCTACAGGGCTGGCAACACCGCCGAATGCGATCGACGTAGAGATTCTCTAGGAAAGATTAAAGCACGCCGACAATTCGATTTCTTGGAGACTGATTCTTCTCGCCTTACGACTCCATTTACCCCCGACGCAGCCAAAATCGATATATTCGACACAGCCTTTTTGATGATCGAAGATCGCTCCGACGGAAGCAACGTGTTCGATGAAGTGTTGGGTTTCACTTGAATCTCGACTTTATTTGATCGAAACGAAATCGCGAACATCTCTTTCTGTGTGTAATCTCTCGGGGATATAAGTTCAACCCAACCTAAGCACTACTCGGTTTACAATGAAGTTGAGAGGACTAGACTTCGAGTTTATCCAATGGAGATAGAAAATGGATGAATTGGTAAAAAAAGCGGATATCTTAATTGAGGCACTTCCATATATCCGTCAATTCTTCGGAAAGACCATCGTGATTAAATACGGTGGCGCCGCCATGGAAAACGATACCCTGAAGGATAGCGTAATGCAGGACATCGTTTTGATGAAGTACACGGGTATGCAGCCCGTTGTTGTGCACGGCGGCGGCACAAAGATTAGCGAGTGGATGCAGCGGATTGGAAAGGACGCCGAATTTGTGCAAGGGCTGCGCGTCACCGATCAGGAAACGGTTGAAGTCGCCGAGATGGTGTTGGCTGGAACCATCAACAAAGAAATCGTGTCGCTTATCAACGCGCACGGCGGACGCGCCGTGGGGCTTTGCGGCAAGGACGCCAATCTCATTCGGGCGCGGAAGCATTTTGCCCACGTTGTCGACGATCTTGGCGAGAAAACGGACGTCGATCTGGGTTTCGTCGGTGACATCGCCCATGTCGATCCCAGCGTCATTGTGTCGCTTGATCGGGATGGCTACATTCCCGTTATTGCACCGAATGGCGTTGGAGAGGATGGTTGTACGTACAACATAAACGCAGACACGATGGCGGGCGAGATTGCCGCCGCACTCAAGGCGGAAAAGCTGATTTTGCTTACGGATCAACGCGGCATCTTGCGGAACTTGAATGACGATTCAACACTGATTCCCACGGTAAAGACAGAGGAGATTGAAGGTTTGATTGCCGATCGCGTGATTAGCAGTGGGATGCTCCCAAAGGTCGAGGCGTGCACCACTGCCATTGCCGGCGGTGTTTCCAAAGCGCACATCATCGACGGGCGAATCAGCCACGCGATTTTGCTGGAGGTTTTTACGTCGGAGGGGATTGGAACGCAGATTGTTACAGAGGATCAAGCGAACGATCAACTGAGTGGACAGCGAAGGCGATAGAGATCCCTTAGTGAGCGCGATAGAGTTCCTGATTGCGACCGCGATAGGACTCCTATAGTATCCCAATACCAATTTCTTAAGAAATGGTGGGCAGTGCCCACCCTACAAGAGGGAGGAAACGCTGAAAGGCGAGATGTTGAGGCAATAGGCACTAATCGTCCGCGTTGAACGACCGACGGAGCTTGTCCTGTGTCACGTTTGGATCTTCGACGATGATTCTGGCGCCAGTGATAACGTCGATGAACCCCAACTCGCGGGGATAGCGCGGGACAACGTGGGCGTGTACGTGCGGTATGCTTGCGCCCGACGCTTGACCGACATTGAAACCGAGGTTGTAGCCGTAGGGTTGGTATACGCGGTCCAATACTTCGAGGGCGCGGCATTGAAGGCGATGCAGTTCGACAACCTCTTCGGGAGTGAATTCCCGAACGTCAACAATATGGCGATTGGGAAAGATCATTAGATGTCCGGGGCTATACGGGTAGAGATTTAGCGAAATCGTGAATAATTCGCCTCGGTAAATATCCAAACGCTCTACCCGCTCGTCTGCTTCGACAATAGCGCACAGGATGCACTCGACATCGGGTTTCGCCTTCCCTTTTACATAATCCATTTTGTTTGGCACAAAAAGATTATCGCGCATAGTTGCTAGGTTCTCCAAATTACAAGTCAGTGTATATCATCGCTCGATGAAAAAGGTATCCACCTCTTCCGATTCGTGTTCCATTTGACGCAGCCGCCTTCGTTTGTAACGCCAGTATCGAAGGTAGACGAGCAAAAAGAAAACTGCCAAGCTTCCCCAAAAGAGATGGGAACTTGAGAGCATTGCCGCCCAATGGTAGCGTTGAGAGAGTGACTTGCGCCACTGCGCGTCAAACGCACCGAGCGTTAATCCGATTGAATTCCGGAAGGCAGTGTCCAGATCGTCGCCATTTGCAAGCTGATCGACGATATCCCATAGTTTTTCAACGCCGTGGGTTTCCGCCAGCCATTCAACCGCATTTTGGCTTTCCGCATACGCCAGTTGTGCTAGGTTTTCAGATTTCGGAAACCGGTTGGTAAGTTCGGCAAGCGGAATCACGGACTTCGAGAAGATATGCTTCATCAGCGCATCATTACGTCGAGGCGCCCACTCGCCCGAGAAATAAATAGCGACGCCTTCAACGAACCATCGGGGGATTTTGCCGATTGCTTTTTGGGTGCGTTGCCCGAAGATGACGTGGACGATTTCGTGACGGATGACTTGAGCCAACTGAAAATCGCGCTGAATGATGACGCGCGGGTTTTGGATGATTATGCGCCGACTGAGCGGAAATGCGCACCCGATCGCCCAGTCTTGAATAGGGGCATGCACCGCGGCTTGAAACTCCGATGGCGCCTCGCAGACCCATATCTCAATTTTGCCTAGCCGGACATCGCCCATAAGGCGGCGCATATTGGGGTAGAAATCCTCAGAAATATCAAGGACTTTCTGCGCCGATTTGGCATTCCCACGGTAGTAGACCAGAAAATTATCGCTTTCTACCAGATCCCATGACTCGCCTGTGTCGGCGTGCGTCCCAAACGCCGGAATAAGAAACAGCGCGCAAAGGCAGAGGAAAAACGATTTAATCAAAAGACAATGCCCCGCGTTTGTTCTATGAAGTTTATATGAAATGAACACATCAATCGCCTTCAGTATACCTTAAGTCGGTCTCAACTTCAACTTTAGTCATGATTGTCACTCTAAAATCATGGGGAGGCACAGGGTCCATCTCCTACAGTGTTTGATCGCTTGGTTGCCACTGGCGCCTTCAAAGACTGGTGAGATTTCTATCCTACGATTGTTCGCGAGTTTTTTCTTTACACCCGTATAAATATTTGAGGTATACTTTAAGATCCTTGTCAAGCGCGGCATTTTGTGAATTTCTGGCACGTTGATGCGAAACTCAGGGGGCTTACTGGTGTTTTAGAGGAACATGGTGAATCTTGAGCCGCTGCCCTCTTGTTGAGAAGGGAGGTGCGCGTTGCGAACATCGGACGAAGAGTTGATGGCGAGATGTCGAAATGGCGATATGAGTGCGTTCGAACTTCTGGTCATACGCTACAAGGATTTAATAATCAATTATATCCATCGGTGCATCTATGACTACCACCGCGCCGAAGACCTGGCACAGGAGACGTTTATCAGGGTTCTGAGGAGCGCCGGCAGTTATGAGCCCAAATGTCAATTTAAGAACTGGATTTATCTGATTGCGACGAATCTTTGTCGGAACGAGGTGCGAAATCGGCACCGACGCAACACGACGTTTCTTGATGATCTTGTTTCGGAGGGCGAGGATGTCAATCATTCGTTTTTCTTGCGGGACACAAGTTTTTTGCCCGATGAACTCTACGAAAAAAAGGAGCAGCAACTGATGATTCAGGGGGCACTGAATCTGCTCCCGGAAAATCAGCGTATAGCGCTAACCCTTGTAACTTACCAAGACCTGAGATACGACGAAATTGCCGAAATCATGGATTGTTCTATCAGTGCAGTGAAATCCTTGATTCATCGGGCACGCAAAAAAATGAAACCACTACTGCTTGAGGTCGGAATCGGAGAGAGCACGAATGCTAAAGTGTGAAGGTATACAGGCCGAAATCTCTGCCTATCTCGACCGTGAGATGCCGCTATGGAAGACTCGGTTAATCAAGCGTCATCTTGGACAGTGCCCAACGTGCGCGCACGAGGTTATGCGAATTCGACAGACCGATGAAGTTCTTCATCGCCTCGATCCCGTCATGACTTCGGAGGACTTTGTTTCGGACGTTATGCGTCGGGCGTCGGTAGCCCGTGCAAACGAAAAGTTGCGGACATCACTCGTACGCCGGATTTGGCGGAAGTTTGAGTCCGCCATGGCTTGGAATCCCCGCTACAGCGTGCTAAAGCGTGCGCCGTCCTTTACGTTTGCGGCTACGTTTGCATTGCTACTGATACTCGGCACATTTGCCACGGTTTATTATCCGCGCGGGCTGCGCTTAACTTCGGACGACGCGCAACTCTTCGCACAGTCACCTGTAGAGGACTCCACGCTCGTTTCGATCGATGTTATCGCTACCGACCCGCCGAAACGCTATTTGTCCACTAGTCAGGGTTCTATGCCCCAATCAGGTCCCAATATCATTAATCGACATAGCGATAGTAGACGATTATAGTCATGCTCGCCAATATTAGTACATATGGCAATCTACATGTAAGTTAAACCAGCCGACGCGCAATGAAATGCGCTGCTATAAACCTAGGGTCGCGATTCGGAGAGGGATCTGTATCGCACTCTCTGAAAGATTTCCATCGCGTTCGCTATCCACTCAGTTAGTCGCCCCTACAAGCCTAACTGTGAACTCCTAAATTTATGATTTTTTGTTGCAATGACTATATAGACCGACCTATACGCCAACATCAGAGATAGTCCTGAGATAGGTGGTTGCTTAGATTGCGAAATTGTGATATAATACGGTTTGTGTCCGGTATTGAAGCACGAATTCCTCGCCCTTCAAGAAAAAGAGCCGTATTTTGACAGCTAGCCTTGATGAATAAGAATCAGATTTTTATTCCTACCATTCTGCGTTTCCTGCCAAAACACCGCGATAACAGGCACATTTCAATCCACTCTTAACAACACAAAGATGGCACTGACAGGACTGTTGTCCGATGACAATTTCTTTTGCCTTTGCCGATTTGGGAGACAAACATGAACATCTACGTAGGCAATTTATCATTCGATGCCACAGATGATGAGTTGCGGGAACAATTTGCGGCTTTCGGAGAAGTTGATTCTGTCAACATAATCACCGACAAGTACAGTGGTATATCAAAAGGGTTTGGGTTCGTCGAAATGCGAGAGAAAGCCGATGGCGAGCGAGCAGTTCAGGAACTTAATGGTAGCGAGTTAAAGGGACGTGCAATCAAGGTCAACGAAGCACGCCCTCGGGAAGAACGCGGCGGACGGGGACGCGGTGGCGGAAATAGATGGTAGAAGCCTAGCGCATTACTTACCAACCAGCCGTAAAAAGCACTCATCAATGCCTTGTTTGAGTGCTTTTTTATGGCATTCTTACTGTACGATTGACTTCCAGTCGGATATAGGGTGGGAAATAACCCAAGGGCAAACGGGGTGAGGAGGAAAAACAGTTGCAACCCCGGTATGTCTTCTGCCCTGGCGCCCCTCCGTAGAGATAACACTGCCACCGTAGAATCTGTACATCGAACTCACAGGCAGTCGAAAATTCCCTCCACGATTAGAACACGTGCTATCTAATTAGCGCACAGATGAGGATTGAAGTTATCCGTGTATTTCCGGTTAGTCGCCCTTTGGTATGCCAGCAGGTCGAAACGCGGTTGTCAGCTCGCGCAGCGACTAGAAATTCCCAGTATTCGACGCGCGTCGTCTGGTGTGGCTACTTGGTGTTGGAGGGTTTCCACGAGATTGGCAGCTATCTCCACCATCTGAGCGTTGTTCTTGGCTAATACTCCTCTGCTGACATAGATATTGTCCTCAAAGCCGACGCGTATGTGGCCGTCCAGAATCACGCCCATTGTAATCATTGGCAGTTGATGCCTTCCGACTCCCAGAACAGACCAAGGGCAGGAGGGCGGTACCAGCTTCTGCATGAGCAGAAGGTTCTCCGGTGAAGCAGGAATTCCCCAACCGACCCCCATGCACAGTTGGAAATATGGAGGGGCATCAAACAACCCCTCCGCAACCCAATTGACAGCTTGGCGCATGTGGCCCGCGTCGAAGGCTTCGATTTCCGGTTTAACCCCATGCTGCCGCATTCGTGCAGCCGCGGTTCTTCCCCACTCCGGCGAATTGACAAACTCCGCATCCACGAAATTTAGCGTACCGATGTCCAGCGAACAGATCTCCGGGCCCAATGTTATGGGTTCCAAGCGTCTTTCAATTATGTCGTCTCCAGTGATATTGTAGCCGCTCGTGGTCAGATTAATAACAATATCGCAGGCTTGACGGATTCGATCAACAATCTCTCGAAACAAATCGATTGACGATTCGGGTTTTCCGGTGTGCGGGTCGCGCACATGGATGTGGGCAATGGCGGCTCCGGCACAGCAAGACTCGATTGCAGCCTCAGCAATCTCTTTCGGAGTGTAGGGAACGGCAGGATTCATCTCTTTCGTAGGACTGGATCCTACTACCGCCGCGGTGATAATTGTCTTTTCCGCCATTCGATACCTCTACATCTCCAAACAGCCTTGCTCGACACCACGAGTCATGAGTTTAAAAAAATTATCTCGGACAGATTTTACCGACCTTTAGGCTAAACCGCCTTTGACAGCGATTTTGATAGCGTCTCTGCCGTCAAGATTGTAGCTCGTGTGCAGGGCATTGAATCCTTGAGCGACATCTTCCAACGGCAGAATGTGGCTGACAAAATCAGTAAAGAGAGATTGGTGTTTTTCGAGCATCGGAACCGCTCGGATAAAGTGGTGTGGTCGAAAACCCCAACCGGCTTCCAATCTCAGGTTCTTACGCATGAGCATTTGGTTGGGGTTACACTCGAATGTTCCTACATCTACGAAGTGTCCGTACTCCACGTAAGTGCCGCTGTAGCGGATAAAATCCAATCCTTCGGGAATAGCGGCGGGGAACCCCGAACATTCGTATACGATGTCAGCCCCCTTATTTTGGGGTGTGTTTTCGCGGACGATTTTCTTCCGTTCCTCCGGATCCGGAACTTCCGCAATGTCGATTGTGACATCCGCGCCCAATCGCTCCGCCATTTCGAGTCGGCCCGGGGGACCACCGACAACAATCAATCTGCCTGCGCCTGAAACTCTCGCCCAGTTGAGAGCGAGAAGACCGATGGGACCGGTTCCTTGGATAACAACAGTGTCGCCGAACTGGATCTTTCCGCGTGAAATACAGTGGGCGGCGCATGAGGCAGGTTCGCTAAGCACCGCTATCTCGGGCGGTAGATCGGTCTTGAGGAACAGGGTTTCCGGATCCCACAGATAGATGTACTCCGCGAATCCACCGCGTAAGTACGGCGCCTCCTCAGACGGAACAAAGCCGTATCCGACACTAGGGGACAGCGCCACGCGATCTCCGACCTTCACGGGATTCCCCATGTAATCGGTCTTGACGCCTTCACCCAGCGCGTCAATCACGCCCACGTTTTCGTGGCCGGGAATGACATCGAACTCCATGCGCTGAAATTCCCAATTGTGGAGGTCGGTACCGCAGATGCCTCCCAGTTCTTGTCTCAAGAGAACCGCGCCCGGTTCAGGATAGGGTACGGGGTATTCGCGTATTTCAAAGTGCTCCCCCACCATTACAGTGGCGCGTCCGGTTCTAGCCATGGTTTGTTTCCTTTCCTATGTCTTTCTTGTGACGTGTGCTACCAAGACTGATTCACATATAAATGGCAGAAATCGCGTTAGTGAAAAGACAGCCCTCGATGCGAGTTTATTGTAGAAGCCGAGTCATAGCCGGGCCGAAAAAATTGGACGCCGCGGAGTTCCCTTCAATTCTGCAATGTATCCAGCAGGTCGGCGGCTCTTTGTCGTTTCTGCGGATTACCGTCTCGCATCAGAATTCGCTGTAGCGCCGAAATTGCGTTTGTATCGCCGTTTTCACCCATTTCAAACGCCATTCGATCTCGTTCCTCAATGACTTCAGCAGCTTCGGCGTCACTTTCCGAGAATCGATTGACATATTCAGAGTCGTCCAGATTCCACTTTTTCCAATAGTATTTGAAGTCATCGGAGGGCCAATCCGCGTAAATTTGCTCCCACGACCCTCCGGTATGCGGGGTGAGATTGCCGATGCCAATCGGTTCGCTCAGCCGCTGATACCGTGCGTCAATCGACAGGCGCAAACGTTGGCCCGTGCAGGGAACTCCCTGGTGCACCACCATACTGTGAAAGATAAGCACATCGCCCTGTTTGAACGGGCTGTTCACCCATGAGCCTTCCAAGGATTCGCTGATTCCAATGCCACCTGCCCCCAGCGCAGGTTTATAGTCGAAAATGCCGTTTTTGTGCGAACCGGCGGCAATCTGAAGGCCTCCCATTTCAGGCGGCAGATCTTGGAGCGGTATCCAAGCCGTGTAGGTTTCAGCGGTTCCTCGAATGAATACGTAGTCCTGATGCGGCGGTGTCGTGAACGCTTCGCGTTGCGGGAATAGGCAGCGTCCGATAACCTTGGCATGGGGCAGCACGGTCTCGCCGAGCGTGCGTTCGAACATTCCGATGAGATTGAGGTGTTGGGCTAAGGCGTAGAACTCTTGAAGACTTGTCATCCGACCCATTACACGCATATACTCCGGTTCCGGCTCGACCCCGAAACCGTTGAGATCGGCGATGCCATCCTCAAGCGGAGCGTTGATACTGACCCAGCCCTCTTCAAGCCCGATTTCCAGTTGCTTTAGTCTGAGTTGTTCGACCGTTTCGCCGGGCAATAAACCGCTGATAAACAGGTACCCGTCCCGTTCCATTCGTTTTTGTAGATTGGTGCCGCTATCAAGGATGTCTCTTGAATCAATAAAAGGTTGCATCGCTTTTTCTCCTTACGGAATTCGCGCTTGGCACTGTTCACCAAGAAGCGGGGGCGCGAGCAATGAGTTGTGCCGGAGGGTTAGGTATCCGTTCGGAACGTGCACGACAGTTGTTGTCGGTAATATTGGTTATGGTAGCACAGGTGTTATGCTTTTTCAATAGTATTTGGAACCGGGATGGGGCATTCGCAGGCGATGCTGGCGGCGGCTGGAGAGTGAGGAGGTATGGAAGGGTGGAATAGCGAAGTCACTATACATCTCAAAGAATCCATCCGGGGCATTCGGCGACTGTCAGAATAGGAACTCTGTCACATTCACTACAGGATCTGCTATCGGAATTCTCTATCCCTCAAGCGAGTGGATAGCGATGGCGATAGCCAATCCCGATAGAAAATCCTCTGCGATAGAAATCTTCACACGATAGGTAAACCTGCTCCTTGCTCAGTCGCTTAATTTCAGTTGAATATTATCCAGAGGAAGAGTCCGGTTTCACGGTGTTCAGCTCAACCTGCGGGTTACCATTGGCTGAAAAGCGATTGACATTGACAATGGTGGGTGACATTGATATACTTTTCCTGCATATCTCCTGAGCGGATACAGAAGTGATGGGAATAAGCAAGATGGAAGGACTTAAAATCGGCGACAAGACTTATCAATCGCGGCTGCTTATCGGGACGGCGGGCTATCCGAATTTCGATGTGATGACCCGTGCGCTTGAGGCAAGCGGGGCGGAGATTGCTACGATTGCGATTCGCCGAGTAAAACCGAGCGGTGAATCCGGTGAGAACTTATTTGACCTGCTCCGAGAAAGAAATTGCACGATTCTTCCAAATACCGCCGGGTGTTTCACCGCCAAGGAAGCAATTCTGACGGCACATCTCGCACGAGATGCACTTGACACCGATCTTATCAAACTAGAGGTCATTGGCGACGATCGAACGCTATTTCCCGACGTGGAACAGTTGCTGCATGCGGCGGCAACGTTGATTAAGGATGGGTTCACGGTGCTGCCCTACTGCAATGACGATCCCATCACGTGCAAGAAACTAGAAGATTTGGGATGTACAGTAGTCATGCCGTTAGGTGCCCCAATCGGATCCGGAATGGGGATTCGCAACCCCTACAACATTCAGATTATCCGCGACATCGTTAGCGTTCCTCTAATCGTTGATGCGGGGGTTGGAACAGTGTCGGATGCCGCAATCGCGATGGAACTCGGGTGTGACGGCGTGCTCCTCAACACGGCGGTTGCCAAGGCGCGACAGCCGGTGCTGATGGCGGAAGCCATGCGGAAAGCGATTGAGGCAGGACGGACGGCGTACCTGGCAGGAAGGATACCCAAGAAACTGTACGCGACCGCATCAAGCCCGTGGGAAGGGTTGATTCAGTGATTCACCCGTTAAGTTGGGGTTGTTTATATGACCGAATTGCGTAAAGTTCAACAACGTGATGATTTGGCATTATTGATTCATGCACGCTGCAGATAGGGAGCCTAATTTTGACAAACAGCATTCATTTAATGAAGTTCAGCGTCTCTTTGTTGTTCACGACTATCTTGTTGGGATTCAACGTCTCAATAGGGGAGGCACAACTCAAAACAGACTTCGGCAAGCGATTAGTCCAACAGAAAACAGAGTCGCCTAAGGCAACCGAGCCGGAACTCGTTATCGACTATCAAGTCAGTAATGTGTTCAATGACCATATTGAATTTGGTTTGAGTATTGACCCGAACACCAGCAGTTTGGCGGGCAGAGAAGATCCACAACTCACTGGACTGATTAACCGCGCCGGGGTCAATCTCCAAGGCACGCTGCCGCTTGGTGACCGTTTCGGAGTAAATTTCCAATACACTCCGCAGTTTGAAAATTACATCGGCGAAAACGGTCAGCTCAACGAATTCGACGCGATGACCGACCTCTTTCTTACCGAGGTGAGTTTCCAACCAACTCCCAACCTCCCGGTACTTGTCCTGTCTCATCAGATTCAACGATTAGACCGCCAGGACGACGCTTACGACAGCTTGCAGCGTCAAATGGGACTTCGTTTCGGCAAGGTGTTGGAGTACAATCTACGGCTGCAACGATTTGATGATGACGTAACTCGCCGTGAAGACTTTCTCCTCGTGGGCTCGACAAGCCATCAAGGCGCCGCGCGTCTTCAACTCGGTCTACTGACACGGCTGCTGGGCAAGTTAGAGTATTCGCTTGAGCGGGAAAGCTACAAGGATAATCTGAACATCCTGGTGCTTGGTGTAGCAGGGATTAAGCCAGGGGAATCACGGCGTGACATGCGCCAATTCGGTTCCGCGAAATTGATTCAGATTGCTTCCGACCGCGTAGTTTTGCAGGAAGAGCTTAGTGTATTTATGAATAGTTCAAACGTTGATTTTTACGATTTTCTCAGCGCCGAGGTAGCGTTAAGCGGTTTCTATAAAATCGATCCGGGAAGCTGGGCGCGGTTGCGACTGTCACGATTGTGGGTCGGATTCGACGGACGGCATGTTCGAAATGAGGAGGGGATCGTCCTCGAGGGCGCCGATAAGCGCATGGATTCACAGCTTGGTTTGAATTTTCAACTGAATTGGAAGCTGCACGAACGTGTCACGCTCCTTGCCGACTATCAACTCATCAAGAATGACACGAATGAGGGTGCGGCGTTCTATGACTTCCTCAACTACACAAACAACGTAGCTTCAATCACGATTCAAGCGTCGCATTAATGTCCGACGCACTGACTTCATCTGAATCACGGCTTCTTCACGCCTATTCTAATTGGCGCATTTCCAGCAATATTACAATCGACGGTCTCCTCTCCCCGTTCCGAGGAGGGTTTATTCTCCCGACCCTTCCGGTCAGGCAGGCCTACTCTTCTCTTCGATCACTCTTCCTTGCGAAAAATCAAGATGAATTGATGCATTTGGTTGGACACGTACGCATACGGGTAACCAAAAGGGTATAGGTTCATCGATTTATCATACCAAATCTTATACCCCCTGAACCTGAGATTAGGAATCTGCACCAGCGCATTGACTACATCGGCGTGTATCAGGTTGTGATGTTCTGCGGTGGGTTGAAGATCCTTGCAGAACACCAAGACGTATCCTTTGACCTTGAGGAACGCCATTGATTGAATGATTATGGATTTCAGTCCTTCGTAGAACCGGTCTGCACCCATGTTTCCGAGGTCCCCGTCATCGCTTGTAAAGGGGGTTGGTGAATCATCACCGGTTCTCTTCTTCCGCTCGCCGGTGCGTTTTCTCGAAAGCATATTCCCGTAAGGCGGGTCGGTCAGGACGAGATCGAATTGATAATCCTTCTCATTGAAGATTTCGCCAAGACGCCTCGCGTCTCCTCGATAGACCGCCTGGGGTTCGAGATTTAAGCTCTCGGACGCTTTTCGGTAAAGATCGAGATAGTCTTGAGACAAATCTACACCCACACCGTGTCGTCCTGCCATCGAACACGCCAATAGTGTGCCGCCCACACCGACGAACGGATCGAACACCCAGCCATTTTTCTTCGTAAAAAATTCAATGAGCCGCTTCAATAGTTCTGGCGGCTTTGGCGAAGGATGCTGCTTTCGGATGTGATGCGCATGGCTATGCTCACCGGAAGTCGGATAACACGTGTCAATGAGCGGACTCTGATGCGCCGTCCATTCCTCCATCGACAAGTCATTGATATTCTTGCCCTTCAGGAGTTCAGAATCGTCTTCAATCAGTTCAATCGAATTTAGAAAGTAGATCCATTCTCTGCCCGTCAAATCGTTAAGAGTGTTGCGTTCATCCAAAGTTCCTGTTTTCGGTTTCTTCTCAATTTGCTTGGACATAAAATAAATACTCTCTAACTCTCTCTTTGTCGCTGTCTGTACCGGTCGAATTGCTTTTGAAGCGTCGATAATTTATGGGAATCAATTTTGGTCTCTCTCCTTTTCTGCGTAACACGCCAAGAATCTCAGCTTCGCTCATAATGCCTTCACTATTATAACTCACGATAATGTGCTTGGCCTTCGCGCTGGATATTAACTCGGAAAAAGCGTGTATACACCGTCCCTGCGAACAGTATTCCGATTTTTCCGACTTGGAGTATGAGCGGAGCCCCGTTTTACCGTAAATTTCCGGATTATCATACCGAGAAACGGTTTCGAGGAAATGGTAATTCGTAATGTACTGGCGGGCGTTGTACGGCGGATCTATGTAGAGTATGTCGCACTCAATCTGCCCAATGAGGCAGTTTGCGTCTTCCTGATAGACAGCGTGTTCTTTGTTCGATGGAATCGGGTTAATCGGTTCAAGCGTCAATTCTTTGTAGGTTCTCGCGTCCCAGCCCTTCAGATACGCGCCGTACGTCCCAGAAATGTTGGTCACTTTGGAAACCGCCTCAAGCAGAGGGAGCAGGAGGAGATAGTATTCATCTTCAGTGATGAGATTGTCTCGCCTCCACTCCTCAATTCGGAGTCTGACGGCATCAACTTTACGTCCGTTTTCGTCGGAGAGATATTGCCGCTTATATACATTGTCTCCGCCGGGGCAGTAGACATTGTAGATGAAACCATCTGAAACTCCTTCAAGCCGGTTTAGATATTTCAATACTCTCAGGTAGGCTACCAATCCATGAGAGAGACCGGTTGGGAAAGCGTTTGGAAGGTTGGTTAACTTGCGGAAAGTTGGCACTTTATTGTTTTGAATCAGTGCACGTCCGCAGACATACGAGAGACAGAGGAGATCGTTGGATATGATTCGAAACCCAAGTTTCTTGAAATGCGCCGCCACCGAATGCGTTCCCGCAAATAGATCGCAGAAAACCCCGTTTCGAGACGTGTTCTTCAATACTACGTCCTCAATGTATGGTAAGAGATTGGTTTTGCGGCCAATATATCTCATAACCTCGGGGCTTGTTTGTTGCTAGACTTGGACCTATCTATTCGCCGGATTTCTCGTGTAGGGTAGGACCTATGATTTGCTTTGCTTTTGGGGATTCGGATTGACTGAATCCGGTACGGCGTACGATTACGTGAATGAATTCAGGTCAGTTTTGGCGTTAGTTTCGCAATCATGTCCTCGCACATCCGAGGCAAATCGTAGTCCGGCTGCCAACCCCATTCCTCTCTTGCCGCACTGTCATCCATACTATTCGGCCAAGAGTCCGCAATGCTCTGTCTCAACGGATCCACCACGTAATCCATGGAGAAGCCCGGAACAAGCTTTCTTACCTCTGCCGAAATCTCCTCGGGCGCGAAACTCATCGCGGATACGTTAAATGCATTGCGGTGTTTCAACTTGCTCGAATCGGCTTCCATTATCGCAATAGCGCCCTTGATAGCGTCCGGCATATACATCATATCCAGCTTCGTGCCTTGCTTCAAGAAGCATGTGTAACTTTCGTGCTTTATCGCGTCATAGAAGATCTGCACGGCATAATCCGTAGTCCCGCCGCCCGGCAACGTGACATACGAGATAATCCCCGGATAACGCAAGCCCCGTGAGTCCACGCCGAATTTTTCATAGTAGTAATCACATAGCAACTCGCCGGAAACTTTGGTAACCCCGTACATGCTCGTGGGTCTTTGGATGGTGTCCTGAGGGGTATTGTCGGCGGGGGTTGACGGTCCAAATGCGCCAATGGAACTTGGGGTGAAGACCGCGCAGTCGTGTTCGCGCGCGACCTCAAGCACGTTCACCAATGCATTTACGTTCACCTGCCACGCCAGTTGAGGGTTGTTCTCCGCTACCGCGGACAGCAGCGCGGCAAGGTGATAGATTGCATCTATCCGGAATTTCACCACGACGCGATTGACAGCTTCGATGTCTGTGCAATCCACAAATTCGAAGGGGCCCGAATTTCGTAATTCTTCACTCGGTTGAGTTTTGCGGCCTCCCGCAACCACATTTTCATTGCCATACCGTTCTCTAAGGGCAAGAGTCAGTTCCGATCCTATCTGTCCTACGGAGCCGGTCACCAGAATTCTTTCCATGTTGCCTCCCGGGTGAAATCTGTTTGGATACGAACATCTGCTTATCCGTATGGCCCGTGGTCAAGGAAGCCGAGGAGCCGCTTTAATCGAGGATTAGCGTCCTTGTAAACGTGCTCGGGCATGTTGTAATTCATGAATGGGTAGTATTTGTGGCCAATCATGCGGCGGCCATAGGTAACCTGCGTAATATAGCGTGTTCTCTCGCTCCGATTAGGCCCTCCACGGTGCCAGACCTGATTGTTGAACATTACGACACTCCCGGCTTTTCCCAAGTTATAACGAACCTTGTCCTCCCATTCGGTGCCTTCAAGATCGGGCGGAGGACCGGCGCCGAACAGATGAGAACCCGGAATCACCTCGGTGCCTCCATATTTGATTTCGGGAACGTCGGTCAAGTAGTAGTTCGCCGTGAAGAACATTACCGAAAGGCGGATGTTTTCGGGCGGCTTCCCGTTTGTGACAATAAGGTGCGGGGTATCGTCCTGGTGCCACGTCGTGATGCCGCCGCCTGGCCGGCTTATGAAGGAATTGTTGTGGATGACGTGGCAGTTTGGGGCAACGAGCGCCTCGGCAAAACTGACAATGGGTTCCAGATTGAACAGCCGAAGATTCGCTTCGCTGGTCTCAAACATGCGATGCGCCAGCGTAATATGATCCGCGTTGTTGTTAAGACCGTTCGGGTTTTCCTTAAGCGCCCAGTCAAGGTCTTCACGCATCTGAGCGCACCAGTCCGGAGGCAACACATTTTGCACGAACAAAAATCCGTCACGGTTAAATTGATCTACCCACGCTTGAATCTGTTCTTTACCCACGATTTGATTGGCGAGATAGTTTCCATTTTCCGATGTTTCGTTCATACAAGATTCTCCTTAAAGTCGAAGAGCCCAATCTCATCAATCGTTGATTGGCAAGGTGATTTTACTCTTTTTCTTTGCTGATCTGTAGGTTGCCAACACAACTTCAACGGCGCGGCGTCCGGCTACGCCGTCAACAAGCGGCGTTGTACCATCTCGAATGCAGTCGACAAAATGCGTCACTTCTCCGACCACGCCGTGCGGCTTCTCTCGATCGGGGGTGAGAGCAATCCAGTCGGATTCGCCTATTTTCTTGACGTACGCGAGGTCGGCTCCCATATCAAGCCTCAGGGAGCCCTTCGTTCCATCAATGATGGTGTCGGTTGTACCGCGTGCGCCCATGAACCCGCCCCAGCGTAATATGCCCACTGCTTTGGTATCGTAGCGGATGAGCGATACCGTGTAATCTTCCCAATCTTCGTTACCGGAAAAACTGTCCACTTCCGCCGCAACTGTCAAGGCGGCGCCGCCAAACCAGTTGATTAGATCTGACTTGTGTATTCCGTTTTCGAGAAGCCCGCCGACGGTTCCGTACCAAGATGACGGACGTTCGCGCGACGCATTATAGGCGCCGCTGTAATCCGTTTCGATATAAACCACGTTTCCGATCTCACCGTCGTCGACTAACTGCTTGCCGAGGCGATGCACCGGATAAAAGCGAAGCACTTGCCCGACCATAAGATGCGTTCCGGCTCTGTTTGCCGCGTCAATCATGATGTCGGCGTCGGTAAGGGTGAGTGAGAGCGGTTTCTCGGAGAAGGCATGAACCCCGGCTTCCGCCGCCGCAACGACGACCTCCCGATGCATCATAGGCGGCGTGGCTACAATAACCCCGTCGACAATCTCCAATAGCTCGTGGAAATCTTGAAACGCGCGCACATGATGCTGCGCGGCGATGGCTTGCGCGGCTTCAAGCCGTATGTCCGCCACGCCTACGAACTCGCAATTTTCAACGTTCGGCAGCGAATTGCAGTGCCCGCTGCCCATACCGCCTGTACCGATGACGCCAATTCGCACCATAGTCTTCTCCTCGGATTCCGTTCTGATGGTATATGCTATTCTGTCCTATTCAAAGCGTGGTTATTTCCTCCCCACAACTCTAGCAAATTCCAACGACAATGCTTTCACCTTGAGCACTCCACGCACATATTATTGATCTCGCTAACAGTGTCTTGGGTTCATAGCTTTGCGTTTAGCAGACATTCTGTAATTCAAACTGTCTAAACCGGAGCGCAGGTGGATTTCGCTTTGGATATTATAACTGAAATCATAATTGTTTTCCATTGCGAATAAACGTGGGCCCAGAGTAACTACATCTGATTTTTGGCGGTAAGGGAGTTTTCGGGTTGTTCATATCATATTAACATTCAAAAAAAACATAGAGAATCAGAAATTGGCTATTGTATTTCACAGCAAATGGTGGGCAGTAGGAAGGAAAATTGACTATTTTGTAATCTTCAATCCCACCATTTGGGAGTTGTTTTTCATCGCGATTTCACGTGAAACAAAACCTTTTCCAAATTGGATTCACCGTACATCCTCAAAAAGCACACATTATGCAATCTACGTATCGTACCTTCATCATGGATGTGGTATTTCGGGGATTGCTGTATCCATCAACAGCAGGTATACGTATATTATTGAGGGAAATTAGAAATTCACAGTATTCATAAATTATAGGACCTCTGAAACGCGTAAGGGATTGTGAAATTAAATACTTTTGCCATAACTGCGATTTTTATACTGATAATGGTCATTTCTTTAACCACGGAGATAAACTCCGACATCGGCGATAGGGACATCCTCGTCGGTGCAAGTGCGAGAGCGCTCGGGATGGGAAGTGCGTTCACCGCGGGCCCCGCAGGGAGCGACAGTTTTTATTGGAACCCGTCGTCACTCGGGTTTCTGAGTGGGATGGAAGTTTCCTTGGTCGGGTTGCCGTTTTCCGAAAACGTGACTAATCGTGAAGGGGCGTTTTCGATTGGCTTAAACCCGGAACACTTAGGGATTTTTACCAAAAAACTCGGGAACATCTCGTTTGGCTCTTGGTTTGATGGCTGGGGTGAAGATTGGGAACGAAACCGAATTATGCTCGTAGGTTACGGATACACATTTGGGAAGTCGGTCGCGGCAGGCGTCAATATCCGTCATCATCGTCGAAGTCGAGGTACCAACACACATCTTGGATGGACTTACGATGTCGGGATTCAGGTCTCGCGAAAGTTGACGCGCTTGGGCGAGCGAGTCGCTTTCGGAGTGAGTTTTGAAGATTTTGACGGTCGCTTGTATAGAGATTCACAGATTGTTCAAGATCTGCCGCTTGTGGCTCGTTTTGGTACGGCATACCATCTTGACAGGGGTACGATACTATCAAGTGATTTCACGCTGCACAACGACGACCAACTCTCATGGAAAGACCGATTTCGCGCGCATTTTGGGTTAGAAAAGTGGATATTCAGCCGACGATTCGGCGTTCGCGTTGGCTATACAGCGATTACGAACGACGAAAACTTCACCGAGGGAGATTGGTCGAGTGGATTCAGCTTGCGCGGTGGCATGGGGCGATTTGATTACGCATATCTGAACGGCGGCAATTTTGATGAGGGATCGCACTGGATTGCCGCGACCTTCCGTTGGAATGGCATACCGAATACAATTCCGATCACTCCTCCCGAACCCCCGCCCCCAATCATAATGCCCCCTCCACCGCCCCCTCCCCCAAAAACTATCGATCCGGTACGTACGCTGAACGAGAATGAAACGGACTTCAGCGTCTCCGAGCGAATATTTTCGCCAAATGCGGACGGCGTTAAGGACATTACGTCATTTAACATAACCATTCCCGAAGATGTAAGATGGACACTGGACATCCACGATGAGCGCGGAGAGATCGTGAGGCAGTATTCCGGAACCGGGCTTCGAAACGAGGCGCTCATGTGGAATGGACAGGACGATGCCGGAAATTTAGTAAACGACGGTACATACACAGCTCAATTTACTGTGCTCGATCTTCGGGATTATAAGTATTTTCAACGCGAAGCGGAAGTTGAGGTAGATACTGTTCCCACAGATTTCGAAATCCTCGCGGAACCGCTTCTGCTTGAACCGTCATCGGGCCCAGATACCAAGGCTGTTTCAAGCGAATCGCGGGGAACCAACACGCCAACGGTACATCTACAGACATCAACTTTGAATCAGATCGTTCAATGGGAATTGAAGATTGTGAAAAGCGGAGGAGATGTCATAGACACGCTCGAAGGAGATGGCCCTCCATCGAATACGACTGTCTGGAAAAACTGGGAGAGTTCTGAATTGCTCGCAGACTCGCAGGCGGACTACCATTTTGAGATGACAACACATGACATCGCCGGCAATAGTAATTCGCAAACCGTTCCACTTAAGCTGATCGATTTGACCCCAGAAGAACCGCCAGTTGAGGAGGAGATAACCGTCGAGGACGTGTTACCGATTGAGGAGAAGGCAACAGCGAAGGAACCGGCAGATAGCGAGGTCGTATTGACACTTCCGGGCATTGCTTTCGATACGGGGTCCTATGAAATCAACGATGATTATCGGGAGGTTCTAGAAAAAGTTGCGAATGTGATTCTCACGTATCCAAACGTACAGGTAAGCATTGAAGGACATACGGATAGCATTGGCAATGCCGATTACAATCTCGAACTATCGCTTCAGCGTGCGGATGCGGTGAAGGACTATCTTGTTCGTGAATTTGGCGTTTCTTGGGCGCGGCTGAAGACAATCGGCTACGGCGAGGAAAAGCCAATTGTGGATAATGATGTGGAAGCCATTCGCCACGAAAACCGTCGCGTGGAGGTGGTGTTATCCATATCTGGCACGCTTGCCCGAGAACCGGAAATCATCTCCGAAATCACCAACCGCGTGAAGGCGACAGCTAACGAGATATCCAAGTTCAATTCTCGTTTGTTGATTCCGTCAAAGGAAGATCGGCGGGGTAAGTGGACCGTAATGGTCAGTTCATTCAAGTCTCGCGATCATGCCAAACTGCTCGTTGAAAACCTGAAGTCGTTAGACCTCGCCAATTTTATAGAATTCTCTCGGGTGGAAGTCAAATCCCAAACGTGGTACCGAGTGACGGTCGGACGTTTCAAAGAGGAGTCTGACGCCGCGGAGTTCGCGAACGAGCTCAGAGAATCACAGGGAATTGAACCCCTCGTGATTTCGCTAGAATGAACTCCCGGAGTTGTGCCTTCGGCGCTATTTGGATTCGGGCTCACGCAACACATAACCGAAGGTTTGCGGTAGCGGAGATATTTGCCTGTTTCTTTGCCGCAATCGCGGTAGGAGGAGAGAAACCGAGTGTTGAAGAGAGAATCCGGTTTCAACAGCATGGCTATGCCCGTAAATGGATTTTTAAACGGGAAAGACCAACTGTTGCGCAGAAAAGACTTGGCTAACGGACCGGTGCTGGTGAATCCTTAGAATGGCTTCTGCCAGAAGTGGAGCGATGGAAAGTACCTCGATTTTTCCGCTAGCGTACTTCTCAGCGGGAACCGGGATTGTGTTAGTGACAACAACCTCTCGAATCGCAGAGTGCCGGAGGCGCTCCGGCGCAGCGCCGGCGAGCACGGGGTGGGTGACACTAATGTAAGCAGGCTTTGCCCCCGCTTGTTCCAACACTGCCACCTGTTCAAGCACCGTGCCGCCGGTAGCGATTTCGTCATCGACGATAATCGGATTCTTGCCCGCCACATCACCGACAACACCCGCCGCCTCGACCTCTCGTCCGCCTACACCCGAACGGCGTTTATGCATCAGCGCCAAGGGGAATCCCAGGATATTCGAATATTTTTCCGCCAATTTCACCCGCCCGGCGTCGGGTGCGATTATGACGCCGTTATCAATCTGTTTTTGTTTGAAATGATCCGCCAAGGTTGTTAGAGCTGTTAGATGGTCTGCGGGGATATCGAAGAAGCCCTGAATCTGGGCGACGTGCAGGTCAACGGCAACAATGCGATTAGCGCCCGCCACTGTGAGGAGATCTGCAACCAACTTGGCGCTAATCGGTTCCCGACCCGTGGATTTCTTGTCTTGCCGACCGTAGCCAAAATAGGGTATTACCGCCGTAATTTGCCGAACCGATGCCCGTTTCATGGCATCAATGGTCAGGAGAAGTTCCATTAAATTGTCATTGGCAGGTTGACAGGTCGGTTGGAGAATATAAACATCCGTCCCGCGAATACTCTCCTCTATCTGAACGCGAGTCTCGCTATTCGGAAACGGCGAGATTGAAATCCTGCCCAATTCAACACCCAGCGTCATGGCAATTTCCTTAGCCAGTTCCGGGTTTGCGTTCCCGGCAAACAGCCTGAGATCGTCGCGAACTTCTCCTTGGAATGTCCGAGCCATGTTGAGTCCTTTTAAAATTTTAGTGATTGAACGGCAAAAGATCCTACGGCAACTATTTCATAAGTTTCCAGTCTGCCACGATTTTCGGCGGGAAATCGCCCGATTCAACTTCGGAAATCAGATTTTGAAGTGCGTTTCGCGCCTTGCCAGCCAAATCGGGTTGGATCCAGTCGTTCGCGATTGCCTCCTCAAATTCGTCACTATCCTGAATCTGATATCTGCCATTAGGCGTTACCCATAGATCCAGGAATAAATCGGTGATTTCAAAGTGATTTTCAGCCCGATGCATCGGCGTTATAATGTCGCAGTAGTATCCCGTGAACACATTTTCGAGGTTGTAAATCTTTCCGACATCGTGCCACAGATTCGCAAAGACAAACCAAACCGCTGTGAAACCGTTGTCGAGAACGGTTTCACCATCAATAGCAATGGGATTGGAAGGTTTGATTTTCTGGGTCGTTACAATAAGGGAGGCGTCCTCATGGAGAAGCTCTTGCTGGAAATGGTTCACGCGGTTCGGTAGGCGTTTGTAAATCAACTCCAGCGTTCCCATTTCAGCGCCTCAAACCTTTACAGCTTTTACTGCGTCGATGAAATTTCTGATTTTATCAGGATCCTTCCGCCCGGGCTCCGATTCAACCCCGCTGCCGACATCGATGCCGTAGGGCATGACGTGGCGAACGGCTTGCGCCACATTACCTGGGTTGAGGCCTCCTGCGACTATGATTCGACCGTAATTTTTGGCTTGCAGCGCGAGATTCCAGTCGAACACTTCGCCCGTTCCCCCCATCTTCCCTTCGACGTAGGTATCCAGCAGGAAGGCGTCGACATTGTAATCCGAGAGGATAGCTAAACTGGACTCATCTTTCACACTCACAACCTTGATGACTTTCGTATCCAAGATGCGGCAGAAATCGGGCGTTACATCAGCATGTAACTGAACGGCATCCAGTCGACACTGATCGATAATGGTTTCTATTTTCGCGGCGTCCATGCCTGCGAATATCCCAACGGTGGTGACAAAGGGAGGTAGTTCGGCGACAATTGCGGCAACCTGAAGGGACCTTACAAATCGGGGGGTGTCCGGCACAAACACGAATCCGAGCGCATCAGCGCCGGCGTCGACCGCCGTTAATGCGTCCTTCAGATGGGTGATTCCGCAGATCTTGATACGAGTCAACGTTTGTCCTTGTCTAATTCGAGGGAGGTGACGAAGAACGGATTGGATTCCGATAGTATATCAGATCATTGGAGATGGTTCAAGATGTATCTTAGCGGTTTTTGGGCAATTGAATCTACATTCTTGGATGTGGGAGGGTTCTCTACCTCGTCCCAGACGGGACGAGGAATGATGAAAATAGAGGACAATTCAATTATTTGATAACTAATGATCGTGCCTTCAGAACCGGTTTGAAAAGTACAGTTGTAGGGTGCGCATTGCGCACCAGCCTTTAAAAGCCCCAGAGAGATCAACCGAATGAATAATGCGGGCGATAGAGCTCCCATAGAGATCCCACAGGTAGGTTGTAGACGACAACAACAGCATGAAAAACCTTCTAATATAACTAAAAATGGCTTCGTTACCGACTAATCAAACAGGTTCTCAGTTTCCCGTACTTTTGGAATTCCGCGTCTGATTTGGCGATTGAGTATTGTTACCACAGCCCCACTGCGCAGATCCTGACCGATTTCCTTCTTCGTTGATTTCCATCGGACATATTCTCACGTTTCAATGCGGAAGTTTTTCAATTTCCAGTCAATATTCTCGGACATGAATTGCGCCAAGAACACGTGGGGCGGTGTGCGCTGCCCCAGGCGGCCATCGAACGGTAAAACCCCTAGGATTGGCAGATTTGTGAGTCGGGAGATCTCGGCGGGATTGGTGTTCTCCGCCAGCCCTACCATGTCCCTCCGCAATCCGTTTAGGACAATTCCGTGAATTTCAAGGTTAAAGGATTTGGCTAACGCGACCGTTAAAAGCGTGTGATTGATTGTTCCCAAGGTTGGACGGGCAACAACAATCAGCGGCAACTCAAAACGGGCGGCGAGGTGTGCCACGAGAATATCGTCGCGTATCGGCACGGCAAGTCCGCCAACGCCTTCGACAACCATGAACTCATGATTCTGGCGGAGTTGATTAAAAGCGGAATCGACTCGCTCCAAGTCAATTGGAAGACCTTCCAGCTGAGACGCCACCGAAGGGGCAAGTGGTTCGCGCAGACATATCGGGTTAATCAACTCGAGGCTGTCTTTTACCTGCGCTGCGTGTTTAAGGAATACCGAGTCCTCGGAAACGAGCTGTCGATTAACCTCGCCCGCGCTCATTGCGGCATTTGGATTGACATCGTTGGCCCGATCGCCGGCTACAACCCTTGGTGTTGCGGCAAGTTCCTCACCGCCGGTAGCAATGGGTTTCATGACGCCGACATCAACTCCAATCGATGCCAATGAAGCGGCTAATCCGCCGGCAATCACGGTCTTTCCGACCCCGGAATCCGTACCGGTGACGAAAATACCCGGCACTCCGCTATCAGTCTTCGCTGTATTCATCTCTCTGCTTGCTCCCGTTACTCCCATTTCTTAAGAAAACAACCAGAATCGCACCAACCAGAGGCAGTACCGTCAAACAGTCCAGCACATTCGCCAGTCCATAGCGATCTCCGAGCATCCCGACCGGGATGCTCAGGACACCGCCAACCCCCCAGGCTCCGCCCATCATTAAGCTGGACGCTATGTTTTCGCGTTCCGGGAGCAACTGTTGCGCCCATACAATGTTAACAGATGTTGAGGTGGAAAGCGCCAGATTTCCGAGGAATAGCAGGACAAGAAATGTTGCGCTTGAGTTGTGCAGAGAAAGGTATAGAAGCGGCGGCGAGGCAATCAACGAAAAAAGCAGTAGACGATAACGTGTAACCCGATGCGACAACGAACCGCCAACCAATATACCGACCGTTCCCGCAAATAGAAAGAGCGAAAGGACAGCGGAGCGTGCGACATTCGTGTATCCTCGTTCATCAAGGTAAATCGAAAGAAAGTTTTCCAACCCGATCGTAGTTAGCGTCCTTAAGACGGCAATCAGATAAAGCGCGAGAAGGGATCGCAAACATGGTCTTAACGACTCCCACAGCGTACTCCGCTTTTTGGATCGCAATCGAGGGTGGTCCATATCCGGCCCGGGAGTTCTTGGGACACGCAAATCCAAGACTTTAGGAACGAGAAAAGCAAGGAGCAGCCCGGGAATCATGCACCATACCAACCTATTCCAGCCGAAGCGCACCAAAATCAGCATAATAAGGAGGGGACCGACAGCTCGTCCTAAGTTGCCCCCGGTAAGAAAGATTGAGACTCCCAACCCTTTGCTCTGCTTTGCCAGACTCGCGGCTTGGACAGTCCCCAACGGATGAAATGCCGCAACGCCCGTGCCACCGGCGATCAACAGCAAGAACACCACCGAGATGGACGGCGCCGCATTCAGCAGACACAAGCAAAACGCGGTGCACGCAACTCCGAAGGTCAGGAAATGGATTGACCTCACGCGGTCTTCCAACCATCCGAATAAAATCTGATTCAGCGCACTAAAGAAGTTGTAGACGGAGATTAGCGCCCCAGCAAGGCTGTATTTCGCTGTGGTATGAGCGGCGAGCCTTGCCAAGAGCACTGGAAGCAGATGCGGCAAGAGTGTGGCGTAGCTATCAACGACCGAGTGGAGGAATGTAAGGAAAGAGAGTTGCTGGTTTGACGAACGTTTGGGATGGTCGGGCATAAGTTTGGGAGATTGTTAAAAACCTGGAAATCCGGCGGGTTTCAAGCGGTAACCCGCCGGGACGGCATGGCTCCTCCAAATGGGGGTTAGAAATTCTCGAGGCTGCAGTTTACTTGTAGAACAAACGCTCCATGAATGTTGCTGCCGCTTGGTCCCGATCGTTGGAATAGGTACTAATCTGGGGCATTTGGTTCAACTGGTTACGATTTAATCCAACCGCCGCCAATGACAATATCCCCGTCGTAAAACACCGTGGCTTGACCGGGGGTTATTGCTCGACGCGGTTCATCAAATATGACTTTCGCCTCGGTTTCGCTCAGCGGGTGTATGGTGGCTAACCCTCCCTCATCTCGTGATCTTACCTTGACGAGAGCGCGAATGGGTTCGTCGAACTGGTCAATGGAGATTAGATTGATTCGCTCCACCAGCATGGTTTGCCGGAGCAGGTCGGCGGGAGCACCGACTTCGATGGTGTTCTCATGGGCATCTACCCGGGTGACGTACAGCGGGCTGGCGGCAGCAATTCCTAGCCCTCGGCGCTGCCCAACGGTATAGAAAGGGATACCTTGATGTGTGCCGAGTACATTGCCATCTTTATCCACTATGTCGCCTTCGTGAATCTTTTCGGGCACCTGTTCATTCAGGAATCGTCTATAGTTGTCATCCGCTACAAAACACAACTCTTGGCTCTCCAGCTTATCAGCGGTGCGCAGCTTGAACCGCCTAGCCATCGCCCTTACCTCATCTTTGGAATGCTGACCCAGCGGCATTAGCGCCCGGCTCAACTGATTTTGTGTCAGCGCGGACAGGAAATAGGACTGATCTTTGTTTGCATCGACGCCCTTCCGTAAAAGAAATCGTCCGCTGTTCTGATCGCGATCAATTCTAGCATAGTGACCGGTGGCAATGAAATCGTACTCCAGACTGTCGACGAGAGACAAGAGTTTTCCGAATTTGAGCTCCCGGTTGCAAATCATACAGGGGCTCGGCGTTCTTCCGTCAAGATATTCATTGACAAAATAATCTATGATGCGCTCTTGGAATATCTCCTCATAATTTACGCCGTAGAACGGAATTCCTAACTGGGTTGCCACCCGGCGCGCATCTTCTATGCCTTCAAGCGAACAACAATTCGGCTTTTCCGATTCTACTTCGAGCGTGTCCGGAGCGCCGAGCCGCATCGTGACACCGATTACATCGCAGCCTAATTCATGCATTAATGCCGCCGTGACTGAACTGTCGACGCCGCCGCTCATGGCAACGACAACTTTCTTCGCTGAAGCCATTCTGCCTCTATACACACTGGAACGTCAATGAATTAGCTTAAGTTGTCACCTATGTAGCACGATGTGTCAGATTGTGCATGTGATGCGTGAACTGACAGTTTGCGCTACAGCATCTCCACAATCAATGAGTTATTCTCAATTGAAAACCGTGGTGCAAGTCTAAAACCGTGTTAATCGCAACTTGGATGAATTAGATTATCCTACCGGCTGTGGCCGCGAAAGAATAGCACACGGTCGACTGGGTTGTCAAGAATGGTAGAAGAGGGTAGAGGAAGGCTAAAAACCGGAAGACGAGAAAACGGATGACTGGAGGAAAACCGGGGAGAGGAAAGAGGAAGTGATAGATAGTTTCGAGTTATATTCAGGTCTTGAAATCTTTTTTCACATTTTCTGTAACCTTTTCAGATAACTATACGTTTGTATAGCATAACAGACAAGTAGTAGTTTTGAGTTGGTACATCAAGAATCCATTTACAGGAGATTATGAATGAAAACTTCAGCAGATTCAAGAGTTACCGAAGCCATTCGGGAGATAAAGGAGCAACACTGCGACACCTGCGGTAACCAAGCGAAGGGTTTCACTTTTCGCAAAATGCTTTTGACCTATTACTGCCGCAAGTGCCTGCACCAGGAATTTAACGTTAGCGGTCCTGTCACCTATCCCGACACGTCCTCAGCGGATTGACAACTTGCGGAGTAGGGACGTTTTGTCCCTACTCCATCAAGACAAACCATCGCGATACGCTAGTCTCCAAGAATATCCGTCATACCCATCCTTTCAAGGCTTGCACCAATCTGATCGATGGGCAGCACATTATATTTCGGTCCCGGACCGGGGTGGAAGGCGCCGGTGTAGACTGCCTCATCCTCAACGCAGACACCAAGCAATTTGCCATCGTAGCGGACATACGCATCGCTGAGGGTGATTGGTCCAACGCACGGATCTGGAATGAAATGATGTTTCCGCCCTTGTCGATTTCAAGCGTGTCGAACCTATGACCATGGATAACTACAGATTGTTCGCCGCGGCTTTTTGCCGAATCGTCTCGCGCAGTAATCACTGGAAGTATAGGGAACAATCTTCCCACGCGACCATCTGCCCTTGTGCGGTCGTACGGCGCGTATTCCTTCAAATCATCGACTGTCCCCATCTCGACGGGCCGCAAGTCTCTCGCGCTCTCAATCTTTAGAACAGCCAGCCTCGCCTCCGAATCCCTGGCAACAACCTGCGCCGGTAAATGATCCGCAAAGTTTGCCCGGATGTCCGCGGCATCGGCGACAATGTCGGGAACGAGCAGGTGGCCCGTTGAACTCAGAATCACGCCGGTGAATATTACTCCGTCAGCATCGACAGGCACGAAGGATTTCAGGGCTTCAACCTGCTCCTTCATGAATTCGTTCAGCTTGCGATCCATCTCGTCGTGCCGTCTGCCTGCCTCCCTAAACGCTTTGAACGCTGGTTCGTCGCGGATTGCAGAGAACCGATCCGTCATCTGTTTTGCCTGATTCGCGAGTTGGCCGTCTGAGTCGTTTTCCATTGCGATCTGAAACGCCTGCCAGCACTTCTCGGCGTCCCCTTGTTCGTCATAAAACTTGGCAAATCCGAAGGCAGTATTACCTAAGGTAATACCTAACATGAAATCCGCGTCCGTTTTTGACTGATTTGCCTCGACCAGCCTCGGCAATGCCTCGTCGTGAAACGCAAGCGCTTTTTCGATTTGGCTATCTTCTTGCGCGGCGCCGGCTTCATACAAGTCTCTGATCGCCGAGATGAGTCTAATGTTGCTAGGTTGAAGACGCAAGGCTTGCTCGAATTCCGCGAGCGCCTGCTCTCGTTCACCGCGCTGATTGTGCAGTTCCGCACGCAGCTCGTGGAGTTTGGCGATGTTCGTTTGATCAGCTTCGCCCGGCGCTTCGGCAAGTAGAGAAGAAACCGCAGCGTCAATCTCGACGCCACCGCGCAGATTGTCTTCGCGTATCAACCCGTTCTGGTCAATGACCGTGTAGTGCGGGATGCCAATCACGTTGTATTTGGCTTGCATCTCCTCAATCTCGCGGATGTGAATCCACGGCATGTCATTCTCCGCGACGAACTTCGCGACGGTTTCGTCATTCACATCCGAACTGATGCTGATAAGGGCGAAATCGGGGTTGTGCTTGTGCTTTTCATAAATTGCTTGCAGCGACGGCAGCTCGTGGATGCATGGCCCACACCACGTCGCCCAGAAGTCGAGCAAGACGACTTTGCCGCGAAAATCCTTGAGCGAGACGGTTTCGCCGTGGATGTCCTTCAATGTGAAATCCGGAGCGGGTTTGCCCAGTGTCAATTCTGCGGCACGGAGACGGTATTCTGCGGCTTTTTCCCACTCCCCCATCATCGAGTAAAGGTTTGCCTTCTGCTCATACACTTTAGGAAGAGCATCCGGGTGATCGACTTTGTCCAGCTCGGCGAGCGCCTCCTTGTATCTGCCCTCGCCTCCAAGTAGCTGAATCTTAATCGTCTATACTCCTAAGGCGTGTTTCGATTTGGGAAAAGTCTTCAGGAAGGCTTCGATCTCGGCGTTGGCTTCCTCTAGCCTACGGAGTCCCAAAAGGCATTGGATTTTGTACATCCATGCCTCGTCACGCTTCTCGCTTTCGGGATACATGCCGAGAAACTGTTCACTGAGTTCAAGCACGTTTTCAATCTGTTTCGTGAACTGTTCCATCATGGCTTCCATTTCGGCTTCAGTAGGTGGTTTGTCAGAGGGCTCGGGCCTCCGTAGTACGGCTTCGCGAATCTGTTGGAGCAATTCTTCCTCCTCAACCGCTTCCGCGGGGCGCATGACACCAATCAGCAGAACGAGACAAGCGACGGTCAGAACGCTAACGGTAACCGCTATCTTCGTCACCGGCCGTCGATTGCGGTCTGTTGCCAGAATGACACTCAACCGCTTTTCTATCCACGAGGCTTGTGCCATCGCTACGGCGGCACGTGCTGCAAAGACTGACGGGCGCGATGTCCGGGCAATCTCAAGCAAGTGTGAGGCATAGTCTGTCGCCCGGCAACCGTTGGTCAGGACGCGGTCGTCGCAGGCGCGCTCACGCTCAAGGCGCAGTCGGCGGTCGGCGACCCAGACCAGCGGGTTGAACCAATAAATTGCGCAGGAAATGTGGGCAATTGTCTGCGTTAGCCAATCCCACCGTTGGATGTGCGCGAGTTCATGCAGTAGGACAGCGCGCTGTTGGTCCCTTGACCAGTTCTCCGCGTCAGGAGGAATCAGTATTTGGGGTCGAATGATGCCCCACGTCAGCGGCATCTCCGCCTCGCTCCGCAACAGCCTAACGCAGCGCTTTATGCCGAGTTGTCCTACGAGTTCGCCAGCCAACGCCTCCAATGAGCCGTCGGTGATGCGCCGACTTCGACCTGCGATTCTCCAAATGCCTACCAAGCCTGCCAACAGCGGGAGGAGGACAACCAACATGCCGATGCCCCAGGCAATTCCAATACAGGTCCAAAGTGTAGACATTGACCACCATTCCCCTACCTGCGAAGTGGAGTTTGCGGATGCCCCTTGAACCGCGTCCGACAATCCCGCTGTTTGACGGTTAGGGTCTACTTGAGGATTCAGTGCGCGCGGGGTCGCTACTTGATGATCCAATGTTGGTAATTGCGAAACATTCAGATTCCCTTCAAAACCGGGCGCCGCTTCAGTCCGAGGTGGCATTTGTGGTCCAACTGGCAACCTCCAACTTGGCAGGGTCACAGAAATGACGGGTAGGCAAAGACAACTGACAACCGCCAGTAACCACATCAGGTGGCGAAACGCCGCGGAACTGCGTTTCAGCGCGAGATTCAACCCCGCAGCAAGTGCGAGCACAATGACACTTTTTATGGACGCATCAAGTAATATTGACAGCCAGCCTATCGAATTTTCGGGAGTTCCGTAGAGCGAAATGAAGGACATCATGATGGTTCCTCCTTTATGCATATACTAAGTGGAATCTTGGCAATTTCCAGTATGGAAACGGGATATTGCAAGATTTGGAACATTGGAAGAAGACAAGGGTGGCGTGTTTGCCGTAATTGTAACTGTTTAGTGCATCGTTTGGTTCGTAGTATTACAGTTCGTCGCACGTCCGGTCTGGGCATGTAAGCCCCCGATTAGCCGGAATTAGCATTGTACTTCCCTACTCGGCGTGTTCCCTGTCCCTCGCTCGGTCTGGATTGGCAAATCCAGACCGATGACTAAACAATTACCCGTAATTCTTTCTACCCTTCGTTTCATTACGGGTTGTGACGTGTCGGGCGTTCAAAGGTATAAGTGGATTGCATCACGGATTTTCTTCTCTTTCCTTGGCTTGTTCGATGAGTTCCGCCAATCGATCGGATTCCTCGGCGGAAAGCGCCGTGTCCGAAACGTTCAACAGTGCGGCGACCGTTTTCTCGATCGAGTTGTCAAAAAAAGTATGGAACACTTGTTTAAGTGCCGCTTCGCCGGCATTCTGACGCGGATGGGTCGGCAAGTAGATGTACCGCGCCCCCTCTTTTTCATGTCTGAGATGTTTCTTTTCTTCCAAGATACGCATCATCGCCCGGACCGCTGAGTAGGAGGGCGGATCGGCTAGGTTGTTCAACACGTCTGCGACGGAAGCGCGGCCTCGTCGGTAAACGATGTCCATAATCTGTCGTTCGCGACGACTCAGGTCATGAGTAAGTTTATTCGTAGGCATATTTCCTTTCCTTAGATAATGTGAAATCAACATCCATCACCATATGTGCTAATAGATTAGCATCTTCAAATACGGCATGTCAAGTTAAAATGCTAAAATAACAGCATTTTTCTGTTTTTCGTCTAATCAATGCCGTTGGGCAGGAATTCCGTAAAGGAAATTGCGTGTACGCAGAAGACAACTACATGCCTAGACAATTGTGTCAATAGATGTTATCTTAGACACGTGGATGTATTGGCGCACGAAAATTCAAGAGTTTTTGAGTCAGGGCACGATTATTTCTCGTTTTCTCCGAACAAATAGGGGATTCGCTTGTCTAATAGATAATTTCAGTTCGTTTCCAAACAGTCAGGATTTTCGCACTAACGTACGGGGGAAAAATGGCCGCACAGACTCAGGAAGCGCATCACTTTGGTTCTAGCTACATTCCGGCTAGCGAGTTTGGATCCGTGCTTGAAAGCGACACCCAGGATTCCCAACTCGTCGAACGCTTTCAGGACGGGGATTTGGAAGCTTTCGATCTGTTGTATCTTCGCTACCGAAGTCGTATTCATGGAGTTATTCGCTCCATCATTTCAAATCCTGAAGACTCACTTGATGTTACACAGGACGTTTTTCTCAAGGCGTATCAGGGACTTGGGAACTTCAAGAAGGCTTCTCAATTCTACAGTTGGCTCTATCGCATTACAATCAACCGATGCATTGACTATATACGCCAACGGTCAAAACACCGCGTGATTAGTGACGATCCCGTATCTGACGATGTGTTCTACGGCAACGTAGCCAATCGGCACCCATCGGCGCCCTCCAAGGCTGTAGAAAATGAGGAGTTCTACGTGCATTTGCGCCGAGCTGTTATGCAGTTGTCCCCGAAGCAAAGAGAAGTTTTTATTCTCCGTTACCGAGAGGAACTTCCGTTGAAAGAGATTGGGCGAAAAATGGGGCGGTCTACCGGCACCATCAAGGCACATCTCTTTCAGGCACAGCGCAATTTAAGGGTGTTGCTTCTTCCCTATCTGCGGGATGAGAGAGCCCAGACGCAGTGAAATTCCAAAAAATTAAAAATTCAGTAATCAAGGAGAAGATATGATGCTGGAAAACTCCATTAGCTGCGCACTTGCAATTACACTGACAATCTTCCTGATGTTTGCATCAGCCAGCTTTTCACAAAACACAGAGAATGCAGAAATAGTGCTCACGGAACAGGATAAACGATTCGATTTCAACGGAGATGGGCGGTTGAGTAAAGATGAGAAAGAAATCCTTCTTGAAACGATTACTCAAGAGGCGTTGACTGGCATACAGCTAGATGAACGTGCTATTCGCGATATGCGTAGGGGCGGTAGACGAGGCGGTTCCGGTCGAGGAAGGGGCCCGCGCCGCGCGGAAAAGGTTGTTCACCGTTTCGATTCGAACGAGGACGGAAAACTGGACAATTCTGAGCGAAGGAAAGCCCGTGAATACGTTCAAAGCACCCGGGGCGCACCCGGGGCGTCACGCCCATCGGACAGCAGGTTGGCAGAAACCCCGCTTGGAGGCGACCTGGAAACCAGTAAAGCGGCGGCAATCTCGGAAAACGTTGGACTATATGACGATAATACATTACGCACGCTTTACCTTCGTTTTCACGACGAGGATTGGTACGAGCAATTGGGGGATTTCTATAGAACCGATGTTGATGTGCCGGCAGATCTGATTGTAGATGGAAAACTCTATAAATTGGTCGGTGTGCGTTTCCGTGGAAGTTCGTCCTATTTCACCGTTGAGAACGAAAAGAAGTCGTTTAACATCGCTGTTGACGCCAACGATGAAAATCAGCGTCTCTTGGGGTATAAGACGTTAAACTTGCTTAACGGTCATTCGGATGCCTCCTTTCTCCGGGAAGTTCTCTACTCAAGAATCGCTCGCGACTATATCCCCGCGCTTAGGGCAAATTTCGTCAAACTGGTAATTAATGGTGAAGACTGGGGAATTTACATCAACAGTCAACAATACAATAAAGATTTTCTTTCCGATTGGTTTGACACCAGAAGCGGCGTTCGGTGGAAAGTACCGCCCGGCCGTGAAAGCGGGTTGGTCTATAACGGAGACAATCCGGCGGATTATCAGGAGTTCTACCAACTCAAAACAAACGAAAAAGACGCACCCAATGCGTGGGGGGACCTAATCAACCTGTGCAAAACACTCCAAGGCACTCCCGTCAATCAGCTTGAAGCCGAACTGTCCCGTATCTTCGACATAGACAGAGCATTGTGGTTCCTCGCACTTGAAAACGTCTTCATTGACAATGACGGCTATTTCAGCCGCGGCAGTGATTATTCCATTTATCAGGATTCAGGCGGTCGATTCCACCTGTTGCCGTACGATAGTAATGAGACCTTTCGTTTTGCCGGAGGCGGCGGTCCAAATTCTTGGGAAACCGATGGCCCGATGTTGTCTCCCGTTGCTCAAGAGTACGACGAAATGCGTCCCGTTATCAAACGCCTATTCCCAATCCCGCACCTACGGGCGCGATACCTTTCTTATGTTCGTACCATCGTCCAAGACTGGCTTGATTGGGAAAAACTGGAGCCGATCATTGCAGCCTACCATTCGTTGATTGACGAAGAGGTCAAGGCGGATAGCAAGAAACTTTATTCGTACGACGCATTTGCCACTAGCCACATCAAAGAACAGTCTAGCGGACACACGCGAGGAGGAGGTAGACGCGGCGGTAGAGGCGGCACGCCCGGTTTCAAACAGTTTGTTACAGATCGCCGTGAATTTCTACTTTTTCATCCTGAGATCGATGAGCCGACACCCGTCATCCTATCCGTCACGGAACCAGAAAATCGGGTAACAGGTGAACGCGTGCAAATCATGGCAAAAATCAGTGACGCGATTGCCGTTGACGAGGTGATTCTACACTACGCCGACGCGCGGCTGTCGCCGTTCCGCAGCCTATCAATGTCGAAGAATGGCACGGCTTATACCGGTGAGATTCCGCGTTTCCCTGCCGGAACAGAGGTGCGCTACTACGTTGAAGCGCGTGCGGTAGAATCATCCGGAACAACGACGTTTTTCCCTACAAAGGCTGAGTTCGAACCGTTGACATTTCGCGTGATTCCGCCTACTGCCAAAGATTCGGACGTTGTTATTAACGAGTTGATGGCGAGCAATACGAGTAGCATCGCGGACGCTGAGGGCGGGCATGATGATTGGATTGAACTCCATAACGCCAGCGAGCGCGCCATCAATCTTGCGGGAATGTATCTCAGCGACGATCGGACGAACCCTCGCAAATGGCAGTTCCCGGAACATGCAACAATCAATCCCATGGGCTACTTGCTTGTCTGGGCTGATTCTGATGACGAAAACGAGACGGAGGAACTTCACGTTAATTTTAATCTCTCGAAGAACGGCGAAACGCTCATCCTCGTCGACACGGATGAACGACACAACCAGGTGCTTGACTCGGTAATATTCGGCACGCAGAAGGTAGATACCGCTATCGGAAGAGTACCCAATGGCAGCGGAAGCTTCAGGGCGGCGGAGATGACGCCAGGCAGTCCGAACCGATGAGACCCGAATAATTACATGGCACCATAGAGAGGGATGTCAGGGGGCAACCGAGTTGTATAAGCGCCGATCACAACACAGAAAACGAAAAACCGCGAACCTTTTCCTTCGTTACATGTCTAACAGATGAAAATAGAAGAAACCCTCAGGGTTTCTAGCCAACGCGTCTCAGGATGGATGCCGTGCACCCGATTTTGGAGGAGATATTGCCCGCTGTGCCTCTGAACACCCAAGTCGCGGACGCATTGACGAAGGAACAGGAAAAGGATTTGGTGGTTCGTTGTCAAGATGGCGACAAGCGCGCCATGGAGGCGCTTATCCTCCATTACCAGCAGTGGGTGTACAATATAGCGTACGGTATGCTCGGCACTCGTGAAGACGCCTCCGACATGTCTCAGGAGGTTTTTCTCTGGCTTTGGGAACATATCGGACAGTTCCGATTTCGATCGCGTTTTTCGACATGGCTTTACCGAATCGTGACAAACCGGTGCATCAACGTCAAGGACCAGAAAAAGCGGCGTCAAACCGATGCTATGGAGATTGACGATTCGCAACCTTGGGTGCCTGTCGACACGGAAACTCCTGAGAAATCGGTTTTGCGCCTGGAACAGCGCGAAATTCTTCAAAAGGCACTCGCAGAGTTGAAAGATGATTATCGCCAGGTTTTAGTCCTGCGTGAAATGCAAGACCTCTCCTATGAGGAATTGGCAGAGGTGATCGACTGCTCGGTTGGACGAGTAAAATCAAAACTACACGAAGCCAGAAGGGCCTTGAGGGAATTGGTGCTACAATTTTCGTGATAGGAGGTCGAAGTTATGAGCCACAATCGCATTCAAAAACAGTTATCGGCATACTTGGACAATCAGTTAGGTCCGGAGAGTCGCGCAAGGGTTGAAGCACATTTGGATACCTGCGACGAATGTGTCGAGATGCTCTCGGACTTTCAGCAGAACCGTCAAGCGATTGGCACCTTGCAACATGAAGCGCCGCCTATCGCAGAACTCGTGCTACCGCAATTGTCAGATCGCGGACCGGTTCGCCGAAGTTTCCTTCCGAGCGCGGAGGATATCCGTCATTGGTTTTCCCGTCCCGTGATGGGCGGAACATTCGCAGTGGTTTCGGCCTGCCTACTCTTTGCACTGGTCTATTTTAATTTGCCGCCGACCGCCGACGATTCGCTCGATCTCTACATTTCGGAACATACGCAGTATTCCGTGTATTATTCATCACAATCAGAGCAATCAGACGGAACTACGGAGTTGATTAACTCAAATACGGGACTACTTCCCACAAATGTTGAGGATGATACAAGCCTTTTTGTAGATGTTTATCTTTGGGATTAAACCATGAAATATCCAATTGGAAAACCGAACAGCCTGATCTCAAACGCCGGAAAATCGCCTAAAAGCGTTTCTAATATGAGAGGTCGATGGTTGCATGAATTTCATAGGGGGCCAGGAAATCCGTCGCGATTCGTGATTCACGCCGCTGTTCGCCTATTCCCCATGTTGGTAGTTTGCGCATTGTCTCTCGGTTTTACGCACGACGCTGCTTCCAGTACGCCGGAACAGTTTCTAGAAGTTTTGAAGCACATAGCCGTCGCCGAGGACGAAGTAAGTTATACGGGTTCGCGATTGATTGTTTTCCACACGCCGCGCGGGCTGACCGTCCGTGAAGATCTTGTTATTCACCATCCTCCGGACGTTAATGCGTTCAAGATTCTATCTATCATCGGAAACGAGCGTTGGAATAAACAGCATGAGATGGAACGCTCCAAAGACAAAGATCGCCGTGCTGGTCGAGACGGTAGATTTTCTAGTCGAAGAAGGCTGTTACCGCAGCGGAAACGGATAAGTAACCTATCCCAAGAAGAGATGAAACTCATGGCGCAAAACTATCGATTCCACTTGTCAGAGGGAAGCGTTATCGCAGGTCAAAAAACGAATGAAATCAAGATTTATCCCCAGTTCGAGAGTAGACCTACAAAGCGTCTTTTCATTTCTCGCCGCAATGGGATTATCTTACGAGTCGAAGAATTTGATTCCACCGGTCACGTTCGATTCATATCCGTTTTTACGGGTATAGAGTTTGATCGAGATATAGTTGAGAGTACGCTAGTCGAATTAAAGAATGATGAAAATCTGATATTCGACAAACGAGAGCGCCGAAGTCGACCCATCAAGGAAGTGGAAGCGGAAAAGGCGTTAGGCGTTCGGCTCGTGCAACCCACCTACCTTCCCCCCGGATTTCAGTTGTTGGACACGCGTTACATCAAGCGCCGCGCATCCATTGTGTTTCTGAGGTACACTGACGGATTGGCTACATTTTCGCTGTTTGAGCGAAAAGGGAAACACAAATCTCATGATCGCGATCGAAAATCTCATAGAAGGGGCGGTAAAACTATTTCACGTTACGATGTGCCCATACACGTGATGAGGCAGCATCACACACATATTCTTGAATGGTTCAATTCCGGAGTCGATTTCACACTCATCGGAGAACTGGACTGGTCCGAGTTGATTAAAGTCGCCGAGTCAGTCATTCTCGCAAGCCAAAAAGAAATGAAAAAGGAATAATCGCATGAAATTGAAGGGTTCATCTCGTGGAATTTTCGTAATCCTAGCACTATTTTGTGTTGGAACCATAGCCGCCTACGCGGCGGAAAACGAAGCTAATAATCGTGATTGGCACCAATGGCGGGGACCGAGCCGGGATGGGATCTCGCTGGAAACCGGTTTACTCCGCGGTTGGTCCGACGACGGTCCGAAAGAACTTTGGCGGATTTCTCTCGGAGAAGGATTCTCGGGCGTTTCGATTTCTGATGGCCGTGCCTATACGATGTTCGTCAAGGGCGAAGATGAGATTGTGGTGTGCCTTGATGCGGCAAGCGGGAAGGAAATCTGGCGTTACCTCGACGACTATCGTTTTGAGAATCGCCAAGGTGGGGACGGACCGCGTTCAACCCCGACAGTCGACGGAGACAAGGTTTACGTCCTCAGCGCATACGGAAGATTGGTCGCCCTTGACGCCATCACCGGCAAGGAGTTATGGAGTCACGACTTCACCAAGGCGTTCTCCAGTAACGTGCCGCGCCACGGCTTTTCCGTGTCACCAGTCATTGAGGGGGAGTTACTACTTATTGAGACTGGCGGAGAATCCGGAAAAGCGCTTTTGGCGTGTGATAAAAGAAACGGTAAGATAGTTTGGAGTTCCGAAGATGACGCGATCGGGTACTCATCACCCATAACTGTCACAATCTTGGGTACGCGGCAAACGGTGTTTTATACGGGTAGAGGTCTCGTCTCGGTGTCTCCGAAAGATGGAGAGATTTACTGGCGCTATGATTGGCCGACCCGATTCAACGTGAACGCCGCTACGCCCATCTTTGTCCCGCCCGACAAGGTTTTCATCTCGTCCGGATACGACATGGGCGCCGCTGTTGTTCAGATCAAGAAGTCCGATAGTGGACTCACGGCCGCCGAAGTCTGGACGAGCCGTGAAATGAAAAACCACTTTTCGTCCTCTGTTTTACATGATGGATATTTGTACGGCTTCGATAATGCGTTCTTGAAGTGCATCGACGTGGAAACCGGTGAAGACCAGTGGGTCAAACGCGGGTTCGGAAAGGGTTCGCTGATTTACGCCGACGGCCACCTGATTATCCTTGGAGAGGGAGGCAATCTTATCTTAGCCAAAGCGGCGTCTAACCAATATGAGGAGATTGCAAAGACAAGAATCTTTGACGGACGGTGCTGGACCATGCCCACACTGTCCGGTGGCAAACTGTATTTGCGGAACACTGAGGAATTGATCTGCTTGGATTGGTCTGGACCGGGTTAGAAACCGAATTGTGGTTAGCGCCCAGTGGTCACAGTGGTTATACCACTTCGCTTGAATAATAGTGCGTACCCCGTCTTAAAACATATCGTCCACTTACCCCGTAGGCGTGGATCAAGCGAGCGAATAGGATCAAACGAGTGGATAACGAGTGCGATAGTAAATCCCGCGCGATAGGGCTCCCATTGCCCCGCCGACTTTGCGTGGAGACGAGACTTCTTGATCCGCTCCACGCAGATTTCTTGATCTGGTTCACGCGATCACTGCACAAGCAAATGCAAAAGCACTATAAAGAAATGGTATTAGTAAAATGGCTGCGACATACTATGTCCAATGAAAACTAGACTCTTCTTGCGCCTCTGCCAGTATCAACCAACGCGGAAAAAGCTCGTTCTCGACAGGGGATGCCACGCCATCCTTCCACTTATCTGCGCTTCCATTCTTCCAATCTCCTAGGCTTTGCCGTACCTCTTCATCTATCCAAAAACTCATCTTATAAAGAATTTTTTCAAAATTAGCTTGACAACTTAACCCGTGTATAGTATAGTTTCTGTGTATACGACTCGGGCGAGTTCTATACGGGCAGATTTTAATCGGATTCGAGAGGGGGTATTCCGTGCGGAAAAAATTAACTCATCGACAAGAGAGAATTTACAATTTCATCTGCAATCAGATTCAAAATGCCGGCTATCCGCCGACTGTCCGCGAGATTGCAGCAGCATTCGAGATCTCGGAAAAGGGCGCTCACGACCATCTTAACGCCATTGAGAAGAAGGAGTATATCCGGCGCGTTCCGGGAAAACCGCGGGCGATTGAGGTTATGGAGTTCCTGTTTAGGGGTCCGGCTCAATCAATCGAAGTGCCGATTGTTGGTCGGGTTGTGGCCGGCACGCCGCTTCTCGCATCTCAGAACGTTGACGGAACCTTGCCGCTGCCGAACGATATGGCAAATGACGATACCTGCTTTGCTCTGCGCGTCAAGGGCTCGAGTATGATTGATGCGGGGATTTTTGAGGGGGATTTCGTGGTTGTCAGATCCCAGGAGCACGCAGATGCCGGGGATATTGTGGTTGCCCTGCTGGACGACGAAGCCACGGTCAAACGATTTTTTGTTGATGGAGACAAAATTCGTCTGCAACCGGAGAACCCTGCACTGTCCCCAATCATCGTCAGTAATGTGCAGATTTTGGGGAAGGTGATCGCGCTTTTCCGCCAGATGTAAAGCGCGATTTCGAGCATCCGGCCATCGGATTGAGCCCTTGGCAATGAAAGAATTGCCATTCTTTCGCCCCGGCCTTATTTTCTCTGTTCCTCATTGAGGATTGCCTTCTGAGGAAATGACACAAGAACATGTCTGCCTCCTGAAACCAAGCGCAGACGAAATAATTGACTATCTATGGACGAAGACTACTTAATGCAATCTATTTTACCGGACACGGGTCACTGCCTTTATCTCGTAATCAATCAATTCGGCGATGCCGTTTGGCGTTTCAATTTTTACCGGTCCGACGCCGGGCGCCAGCCAGACGGTTTGCAATCCTAATTTTGGCATTAAGTGCATCAACAGGTCGTTCAACTCCTCGCGAATCTCCGATTCTACAGTCTCCAGATTCACCTCTGGTGCAATCATACGGCCAAGATCTCTAGACTCTGTAGTTCTATACGATTCCAGCTTCGCTTCGTATTGAATCTTATTGAATCTTGAGGCAATCCTCAAACTCGCCAGCAGAAACCTCAACTAATTCCCTGTCGCCGCCAATCCTTCCCAGAATCGCTACTTCGGCTTCAAAATCGTGAATATAGAACGGTCGATCATAGCTTCCTCTCAGAATTAAATCTAGTGCGTTGTAGGTCTCGCCCGGAACAAGTGGAAACCGGAAACGTGTCAATCTACTATGCGAAGTCACATTGGCGTTGTAACGATATAGGTAGGTCAAGATTCCCGGCGTAGGTCTATCCTTCTTAGATTCGCACACCGCCTTCTGGCGTCCCTGTTTGTTACAAGACATCCCGATTCCCCAGTTTGGGGTTTCGCCACCGCTATCAACGATAATTTCCCGGTTAGCGGCATTGATGTCATTGTGGACGATTCTGCGGTCAAGCCGGTCGAGAAGTGCTACATACACGGGAGACTTGAGAGACTCTATTTGAGTATCTTGGAGTGGCGGGTCGGAGCCAAAGAAGTGATAGTAATTTGTACCAAATTTCTTGGTTTCGGTGACTTCCCGCGTCCATTCAGAGCCGTCGGGGTTGCGGTAAACCCATCGGTTGCCGACCGTCATTGGATAATAGGGGGTGGATAAGGTACGTTGTTAATGGGTTTCTCGTCTCCTAGGGTCTCGACTATAGGATTGTCCACGGACTCCTCTCCCCACCACATCCGTAAATCAATAGGGCGCCAAATAGAAAGGCAACCGCCCTAGTCTTACTCCTCAGAGAGGAATTGCCTTCTGAAAAAACGACGTATAGACATTTTTACCTCCTATCGCCAAGCGCCAATATAATCTTTCCAAAGGTTCACATAATCTTTCCACACCGTTGAGTCATGGGCAAACTCTATCCCCTTGCTGGCCACTGGTTACTGACTACTAGGCATCAAGCGAGTGATTAGCGAGTAGGATGAACTATCGCCTTCACTATTCATTCAGTTGATCGATAGAGATCCTCTGCCTTTACCTCGTAGTCGATCAAAATTGCCCTGCCCTCTGCGCCCTCTATTTTCACCAGTCCAACCCCAGGCGCCAACCACACCGATTCCAACCCTAGTTTCGGTATCACGCTCGTCAACAGAGTTGTCAATTCTTTGCGAATCTCTGCTTCCATATGTTTGCGGCGCTTTATCTTTACGTTTTCTGGCGCTTCTGCCTGATCTGTGAACTCTGAGGTTCTGACCGATGGCGGCTTCGCCTCGTATTGAATGTTAAGACAATCTTCAAAGATGCCCGCGGGCGTTGGAACCGAATACGGATCTCCAACGGTTCCCAGAATCTCCACATCGGATTCAAAAGAGTGGTGCATGAAAGCCATCTCCGAGGAGCCGCTTAATCCAATATTGAGCATCTCCCACGTCTGACCGGGAACAAGCGGCAAACGAAACAGGGTTCCCGAGTCACTACGCAAAACCCCGCTTGCGTTGTAATTATTCAAGAAGGCTAATCCCTCTTTCCGGGTTTGCCATACACCGTTTTGGAATATTTGAATCCACCCCCAGTGTGGTAAGTTTTTGTTGCTTTCGAGAATTGTTTGCCAAATCGCATCATTAATATCGCCGACCTTGACCTTGAGGACTAGGCTATTGGGGGTTGCTATGAATATTGGCGCTCGGAAAAAGGCGAATTGATAGTCTTCGATTGGCGGATTATAGCTGAAGTAATGGTAACTGCGCGAGCCTACTTCCTCGGTTTTGACCACTTCACGCGACCATTCGGATCCGTCACGATTACGGTACACCCATCGGCTCCCGACTGCCATTGGAAAGTAATTGGTAGATGTGGATACGATTATGTCGGGTTTGCTATCTTCAACGGGCTTTTCGGCTATGGGATTGTTTATGGATTCGTCTGCGCACCCGAAACTTAGCAGGAAGGCAATGAGAACGGTTGCCAGTGACCGGTGGCTAGTGACCAGTGAAAACAGAGCCACCCTCTGTTTTTTTCGCGGCGAATTCGATATGAGATATTCAGGTATTATCATTAGTGACTCCCTAATCTAGTTGCCTGCAACCTGCGGCTAGTCGTCTGTAGAAAAATCTTACCGACCACTTGCCACGTGCCACATATCACCGTCAGTCTTGACATCGTATGAGATTAATTCCGAGATGCCGTCTTCGCGTTCTATTCTTACCGGTCCGATGCCCGGGGCTAGCCACACGGTGCCCAACTGCATCCTCGGCAATGCGTCCCTGAAAAGCGTAGTCAACTCTTTGCGAAGCTCCGCTTCATAAAGGTCGAGTTTCCTTTGTTCAAATACAACCCAACCCGTGTTGAATTCTGTCGTTTCGAGGGACATTCGCGTCATCTCGTATTGAGTTTTAATAGAGTTCGGGAAGGCGCCTGCGGGTGTGACGACCGATTCCGGCTGCCCCACTATTCCCGAAATCGTAACGTTGGCTTCAAATGAGTGAGTCTCTCCGAGTCCGTCTATATCCCAGAAGGGAGGCTCATACAAGGTTCCGCTCAGACGGACATCAATCACTTTCCACCTCCGATAGGGAACGAGAGGGAAACGAAGCACTGTCAATTCACTATTCCACACCACACGTGCGTCGTACCAATATAGGCAGATTAAGGCATCGTTGTTTATATCTCTTTTCGCCTTACCGTCGCGATATATAGTTTCGCGTTTCTCCATTCGGCATTCACCGCCGTTTCCTTCATCACTACATGTTACCTTAATACCCCATTTGATTGGAGGCACTCGTCCGCTTTCGAAGATTGTTTGCCGCACAGCGTCGTTAAGATCGCTCATCTTGATTTCGTATATAAGCCGCCCATCAAGGGTTTTTACATAAGGAGTTGGTGTATAGGTGGGAGTCACGGAAAGCTCCGATTGATTGTCGCTAATTAGGGAATCGTAACCGAAGAAATGGTAAAGATGCGAGCCAACTCCCTCGGTTTTGGTCACTTCTCTCGACCATTCGGATCCGTCGGGGTTGCGGTAAACCCAGCGACTGCCACGCGTCATTGGATAATAAATAGAAGACACAGGCACGAGATCTTCGGATTCTCTCGTTCCGCCCAAAGGGGCGTTGAAAGTTTCCTCCGCGCCGCACCCGTACATCAATAGGATGAAACAGTGAAAGACAACTCCCCTAATCCTGTTCCGCAGAGGGAATTGCCTTCTGAAGAATCGATGTATGGACATATTTGCCTCCTGAAACCAAGCGCCAAAATAATCTTTCCAAAGGTTCACATAATCTTTCCACACCGTTTAGTCGTAGACAAACTGCGTTCCCTTTTTGGCCACAAGTCACTAATCACTGGCCACTGCTTTTACCTCGTAGTCAATCAACTCGGCGATGCCGTTAGGTGTCTCTATCTTTACCGGTCCTACCCCCGGTGCTAACCATACAGTTTCAAATCCGAGTTCCGACATTACGGATATCATAAGATTCGTCAACTCCTCCCGTATGTCCGATTCCAAAAGGCGGAGATAACTCTCAAGCACTTTTGCCGGCGGTGGTTGTCCAGCCATACTCCTAAATTCCGTAGTCTCGAATGAAAGTACCTTCGCTTGATACTGAATTTTGAGGCAGTCTTCAAACGTACCCTCCGGCGTGTATACTGATTCCGGGTGCCCCACCTCTCCAGAAATTACTCCACTGGCTTCAAAAGCGTGAAACACGGAGGCAGTCTCATCACTCCCGCTCAGATTCAAATTTAGGGAATTGTAAATTTGCCCCGGAACGAGGGGAAAACGAAGCAATGTCAATAATTCATGATGCGAAACCATGCTTGTGCCATAATTGAAAAGGTAGACCAAGGCTGATTCGTTTTTCTGGGTTTGCCACGTACGTCCATCAAATGTATGACTCAAATCCCAGTCGGGATTTTCGCCGCCACTGCGGAGGATTGTTTGCCTAACCGCATCACGGACGCCGTTGTTTTTCACGAGGAGAACAAAACGATGGGGAGTTGCTGAATACGCGGGGTTTTTTAGAAAGTCCACGCGAGCATTATTGGGGGGATTGTGACTAGAAAAATGGTAACGCAGGTCACCGATTACCTTCGCATTGGTTATTTCTCGCGTCCATTCGGAACCATCAGGATTACGGTAAACCCAGCGATTGCCAACTGTAAGTGGAAAGTAATTCGGCTGTGAAGTATTGAACGTATCACCTTCTACAGTTTTAATCATAGGCCTGTTGGCGGTTTCTTCTCCGCCGCACCCAACCATCAGTAAAACGTTAAAAAGGATAGCAACTCCCTTAGCACTGTTCATTAGAGGAGATTGCCTATTAAAGAAACGGTGTATGGACATTTTTGCCTCCTGAAACCAAATTTTAGGACACAATTATTGGCCATTTATGGACGTGGAATCGGTAGCCGCCAAAGTTGGACATCTTGCCCCACTATACGTACCATGGCAAGGTTCAAATTGATACGGCGTTTGCGTTGGCATTGTTTCCTCTTAGACAATAACTATGGCGACTCGTTCAAAAAAAAGTGCGGTGTGTACATTGCATTTCAAAGCGGACGGCTCCCCAAGCGCCGCCGCGTGTAACGCGTTCGGGTTGATCGGAGTCGGTTTGGTTTTGTGAGTCGGCGACCCATTCGGCAACATTGCTAGCACAGTCGTGGACGCCGTAGGGGCTTTTTCCTTTCGGATAACTTCCGACATCCCATTTGCGCTGGTTAAGAACCAGATTGGAAAAGTGGTGACAAAGCGATTCTTGGGTGTTACAGTTGCTGCTTCCCGCAGATTTCTAGCGTCCTCGTTATTCACTTGGTTGATCCCTGGTTATCTACACGGCGATTGGCTAGGGCATGAGACGAGGAATGCAAGAGATAGAACACGTCCCAATCGTAGGGCGGGCTGTCGTTGGAAATTATGATGAGTTGTCCGTCGTCTACGGGATTTCTATCAGATTCCATCGGACTTCCTATGGAATTCGCTATCCGCTCGGTTGATCGGTGGTTCGATCTTTCCGGTTCAAGTGGTATTCCATCGAACTGGACGGTGGGTGGTACGACATGTTGTACTCTGCCGTCCTTATCAATAACTTCTAGAACTGCTGACACGGGCATAGAAATTTCCACCAAGTCCGTTCCTTTAATCTCGGTTGATTGGGTGTTATTTACACTGAGGCAGATGCTTTTTAGTTCCACCTCTGGCAACGCAACGGTGCGCTTTGACGCATGGTAGCGGTAGATTTGGTAAGGCAATGAAATCCCCTTAACATTGATATTTTCTACGACCGGCCCGAAGTGGAAAGCGGGCGATTTTTGGTCTGTTGTATCTTTTACTGCTAGGGTAACGATAATCAGAGCGGCAGGGTAGAGTGCTAACAGCGCGGCTGCCCACTTATGCATGGGGCGTACCTGCCGACATAGATGGCGAATTAGAAATAATACGCCAAACGCTAGACAGACGTAGAGGACAATGGGAGCCCAATTAGCGCTGGCGGGTGGCAGCATTTCTATAAGATCTCCGCGATAAAGCAGGTAAAGCGCCCAAACGAACCCGAGGGCACTGGCATGGGCAGCATAGGAAATCAGTGAAGTTTGGACAACGGTTTTCCAAAGGTAACAAGCCGCAGCACCGGCAAGGATTGTGGCAGGAATGAGAAACAGCAGTTGTAACTCCCCGGCGCTTTGCACGTAAGCGTATAGGATTGCGGCTAAGCCCACGATGGCGAGTACAGTGCGGCTAGACGGTATGTTGAGCATTTCGGTTACTCATTTGTCATGTTGGAGGTGAGGATTAGCCGTGCGCCGTTTTCTCGCAAAGCGTCGAGCTGCGTCTGCCAATCGGTTTTCTCAATGGGGCTTTCATCGGAGTTCTTGATGTCGATGTTGATGACTGTCTTGATATGCGCTCGTGATGCATCGATGGAAACTGGACGGGATTAAAACTTTCTTGTGTTGATTTCTTTAGGTTGGCTTGTGAAAGCCGTTGGAGCAGTTTGGGGATATTCCGCTGAACGGCGATTTCTCCCCAAAAAATGTTCTTTGACGATGGCTTTCCACGTGTTTTCCGCATGGAGGACGGAAATGTCGGGCTTGACAGCAATCGCAAGGAGAAAAACAACACCGATGGCAACTGGAGCAACTTCGGAGATGTACTCCTTCCATTTTGACATGACTAAAACGTGCCCCGTTTTTGGCTGCCCCAAGTGGAAACCTTCCTTGCGCGAGGCTGCACCGCGAGGGCGCCGCCGGGGAAGAGTGTATAATCGTTGCCGGAAGAATCGCGATAGAAGGGCGCGCCGGGGCCTTCCTCAAAGTGCCACAGGGCGATGGTGCGTTTATCAACGCGGAAGTTGCGTTGGGGGTGGATGTTCCCCTTGGGGACATACCGCCAGCCCTTGGAAATGCGAATTTCGTCGATGTAGCCTTTCATGGATTCGAACTGCGGGGTGCCGAAAAAATCACCCCATTTGACGCCGTTCTCGAATGTTACAATTGGCGCGCCTCCAACAAATAGCGGCGCATCCGTGCGTCCCATCTGGGCACTAAAGCGCCGTCTTCCCTCACCGTGGCGGTCGTAGAATTCTGTACGATGGGTACCGTCTTTTTTCACCACGATCTGCAGGGCAATGTGAAGCCAGCGCTTTAAGGGGAACTCTCCGGGTTCTAACCACATCCCGCCTTCGCCGCGACCGCAACAGCCATGCTCTTCGGTGGGTTGATCCTCCACTGCAATTATGACCTTGGTATGCCCCTCCGGTAGAAGGAGGTTAACTCCATCCAGGAGAGCTCTTCCAGCCGCAGAAATATAGTAGCTGCCGGGCTTTGCGACGATAAGCCAGTGTTCCCAACGGTGCGACTGCCGTTCTGGCGGAATCTCGGTGAAATATACCCACATCTCGATTGTGATGCCGTCGCCGAGCGCTTCATCGCCTTCGGCGTCATCGAACACGCCGGGGTAATCGGCGTAGAGGTATCCTCCGGGTTGCGCTTCAAACACATCGGGGGGGACTTCCTCGGGCTGTGCCGAGGCATTGGGGACAATAAGAAGGGCGGCGAGTAAGATTACCAAAAGCGTTTTGTAGTATGTCAAGGCGTCTCCTCAAGAGTATGTTTAGAGAGGAAGAGAGGGGCAACTTCAGACTTAAGCTGCCCCTCGCATCGGTTGCTATTTAATCCGAGTCCAAATTGACGATGAAAAAAGGCTGTGCTATATTAGCCCCAGCTTTTTTCCTGACTGCCTTTGCCACTACCTGAATGAAAACTCCGTGACAAGCTCAGGGTTTTCAGCTAATTCTGCAAAATCATTATACAGGTCTTGAGCATCTTGGCTCCAGTTGAATTTACACTCAAGCCTTGTCCACTCTAGCATGGTTTTCAACCCTTTATGTGTGCCATCGCCTATCCTATGTGATAGCGCGATATATCTGTCAATCTCAGAGTCGTCTCCAAACTCCTTAGTCAATATTTGCCTAAGAAGAGCATCACCTGTAAGTTGAACAGTCTTAGAACCTGTTTGAAAAGTCCGATACCGTCCTAAAGAAGGGCTATTTTGGGGTAAATGACTTGAGAACCTATTGGAAAAAGAAAAAAGTTGCCTGAACGGTTGATGTTTACGTTTACTCATTAGAGCAGTTCATTCTGAATCAATGAAAGGAGTAAACATGAACCGTAGGAGTTATCCGAGTGATTTGACCGATGCACAATGGCAGAAACTGTGCGCGTTTCTGCCAACACCTCAACCATTAGGTAGACCTTTAAAATGGGAGATGTGCTTAATCATCAATGCCATCTTTTATGTTGTCAAATCCGGTTGCCAGTGGCGAATGCTACCCTACGATATGCCACCGTGGCAAACCGTCTATTACCACTTTAGAAAGTGGGAAGCCGACAATACATGGCTCTTGATTCATCAGGCACTTCACGAACAAACACGCTACGATGGTGGTAAAGAACCATCACCTACAGCAGCTATCATTGACAGCCAATCGATTAAGACAACCGAACTAGCGACATCTCGAGGTTTTGATGGTCACAAGAGGGTCAAAGGACGCAAACGACATCTGGTAACGGATACGACAGGTGTTCCATTAATGGTCAAAGTCACTGACGCCAATGTCAGTGACAATCAGATAGCTATTGATTTACTGACAGAAGTGTTCAGCTGGCACATAACAATTCAGTTGGTGTGTGCCGATGCCGCCTATCGCGGAGAATTGGAAAACTGGTTATATCTTGCTCATCAGTGTCAACTGGAGATTGCATCTACGCTAGGGCAAAAGGGGTTTGAAGTTGTCCCGTTACGATGGATTGTTGAGCGCACATTTTCTTGGTTTGGTTGGTTTCGCCGATTGACTTTGGATTATGAACGCTATCCTAAGACTGCTGAAACTATGATATACATCGCTTCCATTTACTTGATGCGAAACCGAATCAAATGACTTTTCAAACAGGTTCTTAGACTTTACAGCAGATTCTACCCCGCCCTCAACGACTACTGTATCTCTACACGGAAATGCACTAGTCGTGCTAAGAATTATTAACAACACAAAGAACTGTAATACCAGACAGATAAATGATACTATCGTTCTAAACATGATATTCTCCAATAAAGTGGCGGGGCAGAATATCACCCCGCCAATGTTTTGCTTATCACCGATTCACAACTTCCGAACTCGTAGTGGTTCCTTCCGAGGGCGGAGTTCCATGATAGGTACGATTCACCTTTACGATAGCATTCGGTGAGAGCCCTTCTGCGATATACCTTGCCCTGTCTAAATCACCGTGACCAAAGCCATATAGCATCACCTGAAGTTCTAAGTGTCTAACAACTTCAGAGACTGTTAGATTCCCGCCATCACGATAGACCGAAGTCAACTCAATGTATGTGTCAATCTCCGGGATATCGCCATGCTTTTCTGTAAGTTTCTTTCGTACCCTCTGTGCCCATGATAAGTGTTCTAACTCTTCATCTTCAGGGCAGCACGCCGCATCTGCATCATTCAGTAACTCATCAACTATATCAAACATCTCTTGTGATGATTCAGACAATTCATGAGATTCATCATGTGATAAAGACGTGTCTGGTTCTAGCTCAAATGAGGTAACTGTAGTATGCGAATACTCGGGTCCCGAAGGTAATTTGTCAATTGGTATGGTACTCACGGTTCTTACACGGTTCTCGGTGTTTATCGCTCGTTTATTCATCTCAGCAATAAAACGCTTTGCTCGAACTTCTGAATATATAAAGAACCCTATATTCAGTGTTAAAACAATGGAGAGAGCGGTGATGAATAGTTTCTTCATGATGCACCTCGAGGTTTAGCCTTCATCACAATCAGCAATCCATTCTTCATATACGTGATGGATTGTAACTATTGTGATGTTATGTGTGTGAGTGTTGGTTTCATCGCCAGCATGATACTCTTGATAATGGTCAGTCTCAGTATCAGGTTCAGCAGGCCATTCACGAGTATCTGTATAGCACCATTCCCCAGTTGCCGAACTAAAAACGACTGTACTTTGCTTAAGATTTGTGATACTTATCTGCACCAGCATTAACAACAGAGACTAACCAAGTGAACAATACGGCAGTCGTGAACAAGACAGCGACCAAAAGCGTTGCGCTTCTTGAAGTCAACATGATAGTTACCTCCTATTCGCATCTCATTGGGATAAATCCCGCCTATCGGAGCACATCGTTTAGATGAATACAATCGGTTGCCCACATATAAACCGGAACTTGTGATAACTCTCCGCTTACGCTGAACGGCTATCGACTCACGTTTCACTGATGTTCTCACGCATTAACCGTGCCACAAAAAGATAACGGACGCTAATTTGACGCCGGTGAAGGCGTAGAATCTAGGCGTGGCGGGGGTTCAGCGACTTATTTTTTTGGAAGGAGGAGAAACAGCGTGCGACTGCGAAATAGAAAAGGGATGCCACGTATTTGCACACGATTGGGGAACATTTGGATTAAAAAGCGTTTCAACCCTTGTCCAGAGCGGGTTTGTGCTATATGCCACAAATATGCACAAAAAGCTGAAGTGTGGCATCCCTTTAGAAAGATGGGATGTAAGCTGGAGAGAAGAAAATGATACGTTTCGGAAAGACAAGTAAGGAAAGCGAACGACTTCTCAGACACCGTCGGTGGATTTGCGGGAGCGGCTCAAACGGTTGTTTAGCGATCGCCTTGATAAACCCAATAATCGACTCGCAACTGTTTGGTTTCCGTCGGCGCGTTTCAGGGCTTCAGCAATCATCAGTTGTTCCATTTCTTTAAGCGTGGGGAATTCTTGAAATCCAGACAATCCATCGGCAAACGAATCGGCGCTGGCTTCATGCGCCGCATCACCGTGGGGCGCAGAGGTGTCCTCGTCAATCATTTCCCGGATAGCTCTTGTGGAAAGTACCCCGCCTTCGTGCTGACTCACGGCGTCGTGCACCATCGCCTCAAGCTCTCTGATATTTCCGGGGAAGTGGTAGGTTCCAAGTATTGTAAAGAGTTCCGGCGGAGGCGTCGGCGTTTTTTTGTTAAGCACCGCCGCGGATTGTTTGAGGAAATGGGATACGAGCAAGGGAATGTCCCCCTTGCGCTCGCGCAGCGGAGGCAAGTGAATGTGATGCGATCGGAGGCGAAAGTAGAGGTCTTCGCGGAACGTTCCGCCCGATGTCAGAAATTCAATCGTCCGATTCGTTGCCGTAATCACTCTCACATCGCACGTTTTTGCTTCATCCATCCCCAGCGGATAGTATTCTCCCTCCTGTAAAACACGTAGGAGTTTGTGCTGGGACTCCATTCTGAGGTCCCCGATTTCATCAAGGAATAGCGTGCCGCCAGACGCCTGCTCAATCAAACCCTGTCGGGCAGAGTTCGCGCCGGTAAATGCCCCTTTCTTGTGGCCAAAGAGCATATCCGAAAACATCTGATCGTCAACTCCGGCGATATCGGTTTTGACAAACTTCCCCGGTCTGCCACTCAGTTTGTGAATCGCCGCCGCAATCTTCTCCTTGCCAACCCCGGTTTCCCCGGTTATCAATACAGGCAGTGCGGAGGCTGCGACCAACTCAACTTTCCGAAAAATCATATCCATCGCCGGATTTTGGGTGACAATATCGGAAAACACTTCGGGGTGTTCGGGGCGGTTGGAACTCAGACGCTCCTTCAGTTGGCGGTTTTCGGAGCGCAAATCGCTGACTTCCACCGCACGCTTGGTGATGTCACGCCAGTCAAATAGAGCCAACATCGGCTTTCCATTCTCACCGCAGACTGTTGCGGCATTCAAACTCACACTAATTTTGCCGCCATCCCTTTTTCGCAATGTCTGTTCGGCGTCGTGTATTTCGCCGGTCTCCGCAATAAGGCGAAACAATTTCTTCGCATCTTCTAGATAATCTTGATGATACAACTTAAAGATAGGATGTTCAACAATCTCCGCTCTGCCGTACCCCAATCTTTCCATTACAGCCCTATTGCACCCAAGCACCTTTTCCGTCTCAATATCGATAGAAATAACCATGTCGTGGGCATGGAAGTAAATGTCGAAATACTCTCTCACCGACTCATCGTTTTCGAGCAAGAACTGCTCCATTAGCCGCTGGTATTCGACTTTTTCCCGCTCTAGTTCCGCCACTCGCTGACGAATGAGTTGCAATTCCTTGTTGAGTTTCGCTTGGGATTTATTCTCGTCTCTCATTTTCCCTTGTCTTGGGATTGTCGTCACCTGCGGACGCAAATTTCTATAGTTCGGATTGTATGCGAATCACGTCTCCCAAGATAACACGATTCCTCAGTGGTGTCAACCATTGAGAATCAAACGAATGGATAATGAGTAGGATTTCTATCGCCTTCGCTATCAAGATCTCTATCGCACTCCTTATTCAGTCGCTTGATCTCAGTTGATCGATAGAGATCCCATAGTAAATCCCATGCGATAGAGATTCTATAGAACTCTGATGGAAATCCTTCTTCGGTCATCAAATCTCCGATTTCTCGCGTTTTTACGAATCGTTGTTCTCTTCAGCCTCCCTTTGTAGGGAATAACGATTGTTATTCCCTACTTCAACAAAAACAAACCCCGGAGGAATGACAGGTGCACAGCGCTTTAGGACTGACGCATCTTATAGTCATTTACATTCATATTTACGCATATGCAACATACCAACTGTAGGAGCGATCTCCAGGGCGCGACTTCGTATCGCGAGCAGCGCTCGCTCCTACAGAAGACGTGCAATGAATTGCGCAACTACAAACGAACTACGTTAGTCCAAAATGTATGATTCTCAGTTGAGTGGAATCTCTATCGCACCGCAATCTCTAAAGGAACTTTATCACACTCTCTGTCCGCTTCGTCGATCTCACTCTACAAAAACATTGACTTGCCGTGATAATCTAAGATAGAATCCGATTACAATTGTTCGGCTTCACCGTTAGCATGTCGGCATACAAAATCCGCACGAGATTGGCACCAAAACAGAGATTCGAACAATGAATCCCCCTCCCACATCCGCACTTCTGAGTGAATCTCAGATGGCACTGTTCGCGGATTTCTACGAGTTCACCATGGCGCAGTCAGACGTGAATGACGGAAACCATGCGATCTGTACCGCGAATTACTTCGTGCGCTCAATTCCACAGGGACACTATCTCATCCTCGCCGGGATGGAGCAAGTTGTTCACTACATCTTGAACCTTCGTTTCACTGATGCCGACCTGGAGTGGCTTCGGAAGAGTCAGATGACGGCGAATATGAGCGACGATGTCGTCGACTATCTTCGGGGTTTCAGGTTCAGTGGCGATATCTACGCCATTCCCGAGGGAACGCCTGTTTTTGCGAATGAGCCGCTCATAAATATCACCGGACCGACAATCGACGTTCAGATGTTCGAGACCTACCTCTTGAGCGTCATGAATTTTCAAACGCTAATTGCGACGAAGACGTCGCGAATCGTTCGTGCCGCGCGCGGCGGCACCTGCTTTGATTTTGGCGCGCGGCGGGCACATGGGCGGGATGCGGGCATTCTGGCGGCGCGAGCGTCGTTTATCGGCGGCGTGGCGGGAACATCCTTGGTCGTCGCCGGGAGGTATTTCGATATTCCCTGCGTCGGGACGGTTGCGCACAAGTTCATCCTGGACCGACCGACTGAATTAGAGGCGTTCCGCGCGTACGCCAAGTCTTTTCCGCACAATACAGTCTTGCTCATCGACACGTATGACACGATTCAAGGGGCGAAAAATGCATGCCTCGTCGGAAAGGAGATGGAAGCGCAGGGCTATCGCTTGAGAGGGGTGCGGCTTGACAGCGGTGACCTTTTGAAGCTGAGCCAAGAGGTACGATCCATACTTGATGTGGCAGGACTCACCTACGTTCAAATCGTTGCCAGTGGCGACCTAGACGAATTCAAACTCGACCAATTAACAGCACAGAAGGCGCCGATTGACGGGTTCGGCATCGGGACACGGCTGGCGACCGGTGCCAACTTCAATCCGCTGACGGGTGAAGGCGGGGTGTCCGCGTTACCCGGTGTTTATAAGCACGTCGAGCGTATTGACGGAAGCAATGTGACTCCCACAATGAAACTTAGCGACGAACCGGGGAAATCGACCTTACCCGCACGGAAGCAGGTATATCGTTTTCTCAACGCCGATGGCCGTTACGCAAGGGATGTGATTAACCTGTGGAGTGAGTCTTCTCAAGAAGGCGAGGCATTGCTCGTGCCGATTGTGCGTGAAGGGACATTAGTCTACAATTTTCCTTCCGTCACGGAATTGCAGGCCAGAGCAACGGAGGAACTATCAAAGCTTCCCTTACACCACACGACGTTAACCGACGGTGAAGCATACCCCGTTACATTAAGCCCGCAATTGGAGCAATTGCGGAAACGATTGAGCAGAGAACGCAGATCAGTCCCCCGGAATTGAGAAGATATGTCCCATTCCAATCAGGCTATGTTTAACTACTGTCCAAGGAAGGTAAAATGTCTATAAGTCGATTTCTCAGATTGATTCCCGCGTCTTTTGTTCTCCTGCTCATTTTTGGGTGCGGCGGCGGGGAAGAGATTATGAAGGCACCCGTAATGGATGTAAATCCGGACAAGGTTGTTCCCAATTACTTTCCCATGACCGTCGACAGCCGATGGGTTTACCGAAATCCGGACGGTTTTGAGTGGGTGCGCGAAGTTAAGGAATCCAAGGATATTGGTTTATATCTCTACCATGTCTTCAACCATCACCCGCCACTAGACGAAGTCAAATTTGAGTTCCTCAAGACTCCTGCTTATGCCATAGCTCCTAACCGACTTCTACTTCTGGTTGAAAATGAGATCGATGACGCCGTCAGGGATGCAATCCATCAAGTTGACAACTTTTATCTGGACTACTACAAAACAAAAATTGTCTCCGATGGCGAAATTACGATGCTTCGCCTTCCACTTTCGGCCGGTTTGAGATGGGACGCGCTCAATATCAGTCTGAGAGGAGGTGAGGGCATTGGCGAGTTCAGCCACTCATTTGAAGCCGATTGGGTAGTAACTGGAACCGCTGGCTTCCAGGAATCCGTTGAAACACCTGCCGGCAGCTTTGAGAACTGCCTAAAAATCCAGTACGAGACGAAGGAGTCGGTAGAATTTGAGTGGGGGCCCGACGAGCGAGGCCGCGGCTTTTGGGAGGATATATGGCGCGATCGCGAAGAGCCGCTCCGCGAAGAGCTATCAGCCGTGTTTTCGAACTTGATGCCGAACTTAAACTTGGAAACGGTGTGGTTAGCGCCGGGAGTGGGAGCGGTAAAAATAGAAAGCGCGGAGAGAACGGCAGAACTGATTGAATACCATCTCGCGGAGGTGAGATAGCCGTCGGTTCTGCATTGGCGGGCCTGCGAAGTAATGTGACCTATTTCTCCAAATTAAGGCTAATCCTTTCCTAGTGCACCGAGGCCATTCCACAATCGACATTAGGAGGAACGAGAGAATATGTGTAATCGACTGTTGCGAGGGGCGCTTTGCATTCCGATACTTCTGCTCATGATTCTTGGATGCGGAGATGGAAAAGAAGGCATAACAAGGGAAAGTGTCGTAGGACCTGCCGAGGAGCCGCCAAACTACTACCCGAATACGATTGGGAGTCGATGGGTTTACCGGAACCCGGACGGCTTCGAGTGGGCGCGGGAAGTCACGGAAACCGCAGAGATTGGTCTGTACCTTTATCACGTCTTCAATTACGACCCTCCAATCGAAGACGCGCGATTTAACTTTCTCAAGACTCCTTCGTACCGGATAACTCGAAACCGTGTTCTTTTCTTTGTCGGCGATGAGATTGATCGAGCTTACACGGAAGATTTGACGGAATTCCTTCGAGATAGTTATCAGGAGTTTGGAAACATCAAGATTAATGTGAACGCAGTTTCTCAAGAGGAACTCGTCTTTTTCCGCATTCCGCCCGATCGCGGTATTCAGTGGGAAGTTATTGATATGAGGGCGTCCGGTAATGTAATTTTCCGGGACCAGGGCAATTTCATTCTCCCGTTTGAACTCAATTGGGTAAACACGGGGCTTGTCACACGCTTGGATTCCGTGGAAACTCCGGCGGGTACGTTCGACGACTGTTTCAAAATCCAGTACGATTCCAAAGTTACGGCGGTCGTTAATGAGGAAGAGGAGGAAATACTCCGCACCGAAGTTCAGAACATTTGGCTAGCGCCCGAGATCGGAATGGTGAAAATCGAGGACGAAGACGGGATAACCGAATTGATTGAGTACACTATCGCAGAGTAGGGCTGCCACTGATACGAATCCCGCAATTGGTGAATCAATAACGGGGAAGGAATTACATCACGGACGGTGCGCAGGAGGACCTCCACCCACGACACATTTTCACAATGGAAAACGGGCAATCTGAAGATATAAGTCTTAAAGAGAGGCACTTCGACGCACTTGTACTCAGTGATGGCAAAGCGGGGCACGCAAACCAATCTCTCGGCGTAGTTCAGCGTCTTGATGCCTGCCATCCGCGGTGGGTAATTGTCAAATTTCGGGGGAAGCGGTACGATAATTTTCTTCGTTTGCTGATTTGCTTGCTTGCCGGTCTCCAACTGCCCCATTGGTTTATTAAGCAATTACTTCGCCTAGGGCTGCAATCGGAAACCTTTAATGAGATACTCGCCGTGGAACGGGCAGATGTGATCCTCTCGACCGGTTCGTCCGTGGCTTCAATCAACCTGCTTCTCGGTCAGTTCTTCGATGCAAAGACCGTGACCTGTCGGCGTCCGTCCCCTATGGGCACGATTTACTTCGATTTAGCCATACTCCCGCGGGAGAATTGGCCCCGTGAAGAGAAAAAGCACGTCTGCAAGACAATTGGTGTCCCTAATCCTGTCTCCGAAGACAAGCTGGATGCGCGGCGCGGACAACTACGGACCGAGTTGAATCTGCCGAACAGGCCACGAATCGGTGTCCTATTCGGCGGTGAAGACCGGTACGACACCATTACCGAGTCAACAGCAGGGGAGTTAATTGACAATTTAGTAGAAGTCAGCGGAAAACTCGATTGTCAGATTTTGCTGACTACTTCGCGCCGCACCCCGCCCGCTGTGAACGAATTAATCTGCGAGCGCCTATCGGATTCCGATCTCTCCCCGATTTTGGTGTTGGCGGACCGGGAGAGCCCCATTCCCAATCCCGTTGAAGCAATTCTCGCGCTATCGGATCTCATCCTTGTCACGGAAGACAGTTTTTCAATGGTCTGCGAAGCCGCTAGCAGCGGACGTCGCGCCCTCATCGTACCGATTGACCACAAAAAGAGGCGGCGCCCAAAACGATGTCGCACCTACCCCGAGATTATGCATCACGCCTCGGTCGGATGGTACAGCGTCGAGACACTAGAGGGGCACGTTCAGCAGATTTTGACAGAACCCGTGCCAGCCGCATCTTTACGTGATACCGAGGTTGCAGCAGCGGCAGTCTTACAGATGCTCCGTAAGTAGCCACAGAATCGGCATTTCAGCCCCCCAGTTTATCCGCTTCCTTTGCCAACTGAAAGTCCAAATCGCTGATTCCCCCTACGTCGTGCGTCATGAGGTCAATTGTGACGCGGTTATAGACGTTGAACCACTCCGGGTGATGGTTCATTTTTTCTGCTATGAGTGCAAGGCTCGTCATAAAACCGAAGGCTTCAACGAACGTTTCAAATTGGAACTGCTTATGCAGTTTGCCATCCTCGACGCTCCAACCCGCTACCCCTTCCAGGTGCGCCTCAATCTCCAAATGCGTAAGTTTTTCGGTAGCCATAAATTACCTCCTAGACGTATCGTTTGATCTATTGTAGTGGAATTCAACACTAGAGTCAAACAAATAGGAGTTACACCCTAACAGGCGGATGCGATGCGGGGATTTGCGAGTAGGAGGGAATTCCGATTCCCGACAAGTACGACGCCCTATCTTTCAACTGAAATCGAACGAGCGATTAGCGAAGGCGATAGAGATGTCAGGGTAGAAACGAGAGAAGATTCTCATTGACCGAATCGAGGATGATGGGTAAAATGAGGTCGTCAAATAGATAGTATTGGAAGACGGCTACTACATTCTTCAGGACTGAAACAAAGGTTTGCAGGTTCCTTGGTGACAGGGAAAACTAGCATAGAATGTCCGCCGAATCTTACTTAAGAATCGGCGTAATCAATCGTGGTTCCCCTTTCCACACTTTACATTCGGCGTAAGGGATAAAATCTTACAGGAGGACGCATGAAAGCCGCAGTCTTGTATGAGCCGAACCAACCGGTCATCGTCGAAGATATTGAGATGGACGCTCCGAAAGAGGGTGAAATCCTTGTCAAAATGGTGGCTACGGGCGTATGTCACAGTTGCTATCACGTTGTCACGGGATTACTCACACCTCCATTGCCAACCGTGCTTGGCGACGAAGGTGCGGGCGTAGTTGAAGAAGTCGGGAAAGGGGTTACGCTGGTAAAACCTGGCGACCACATTATACTCTCATGGATGGAATCCTGCGGACAATGTATTTATTGCGTCCAAGGTCGTTCCAACCTTTGCCTAACAGGAAGTGAGAAAAAGGAGGGGTTTCTTCCGGACGGCACGACGCGATTCAAGAAAAACGGGAAACCCATTCATCATTTTGCGACGGTGGCGTCTTTCGCCGAGTATAGCGTGATTCCTGAAACCTGTGCAGTGCCCATCGACCGTGATATTCCATTAGATAAGGCTGCGCTCATCGGATGCAGCGTTACGACCGGGGTGTGCGCCGCCACCAACACCGCACAAGTGCGTCCAGGCAGCAGTGTCGCCGTGTTTGGCGCAGGCGGTATCGGTCTGAATGTTATGCAAGGAGCTGCCATTGCAGGCGCGGAGAAAATCATCGCGGTCGATCTGCTGGAGTCAAAACTGGCATTTGCGCGACAATTCGGCGCCACACATACCGTGAACGCGGACGAGGTCGATCCCATAGAAGAGATTCGTTCCTTGACGGATGGGCTAGGCGTCGAGTATGCGATTGAAGCGATCGGCACACGTACCACTTACGAGCAAGTGCTGTACGCCTTACGGCCTGGGGGAACAGCTGTCTGGGTGGGCGCGCCTCCACGCGAGCCGCTATCCCTTGACCCGGGGGTCGTGTTCTGGGGCGAGAAAACGGTAAAAGGCTGTTGTTACGGTTCATCTCGGTCTCGATATGATATGCCGCGACTGCTCGCGCTGTATCGCGCCGGTGTCCTCAAACTGGACGAACTCATCACCCAGACGTATCGGTTGGAGGAAGTGAATACCGCATTCAATGATATGCTGGAAGGGAAGCTCGCACGCGGGATGATTCTGCTCTGACCCGCCGCACGGATTGGCGGCGGGAGAAAGGGAAGGGGAAAGAAAGTGAGAACTGATGAGAGAATACAGACATACCCAAGTTGGTTACATACATGTCATCGCTTGGAGCGCGATAATCCTGTTTTTCGCTTGCACAAGTGTCTTCACAGGATTTGAACCGTACACTTTAATTATCCTGATTCTATTCCCCGTATTGCTGGCACTGTTCTCGACATTGACGGTAAGAATCGGAGGCGGAGCGATTGCGGTTCAATTCGGTGTGGGAATTGTCCGTAAACGCATTCAGTTAAGCGACGTTGAGACTTACGCGAAAGTTCGGAATCCGTGGTACTACGGTTTGGGGATTCGATATACTCCGCGCGGCTGGCTTTACAATATCTATGGTCTTTCGGCAATTGAACTTCTGATGAAGAACGGCAAGACGTGCCGTGTCGGGACAGACGATCCTGAAGGATTTGCCCAGGCGCTTCACGATGCGTTGAAGGATTCTGTTGAACCTTAGTTTTCCTGGCAGTGGGGGCGGGATTGCCGTCCATGTAACCTCCCGACAAAGAGAAATACAACAAATCGATGCACGCGACTATTTTACAATTATCATCAGGAATGAAACATGACCAGCTCCAACTATGAAACCGTCATCGGCTTAGAGATTCACGCCGAACTGAATACGAGAAGTAAACTCTTTTGCAATTGCGAGGTAGCCTTTGGCACAAATGCCAACACCCGAACATGCCCTATCTGCTTGGGAATGCCGGGTGTGTTGCCTGTCTTGAACGAACGCGCGTTTGAATTTGCGCTCCGCGCCGCGGTAGCCCTGAACTGCGAGATTTCGCCCGCCTGCACCTTTGACCGCAAAAACTATTTCTATCCTGATCTGCCGAAAGGGTACCAGATTTCACAGAAATACGCCCCATTGGGCCGAAACGGTTATGTCGACTTTGAATTTGAGGGTGAAACCCACCGGACACGCATCCATCAGATTCACTTGGAAGAGGATGCTGGCAAGCTGGTTCACGCAGACGTAACGGGCAACGCGAATCGGAGCTATGTAGATCTCAACCGTGCGTGCGTTCCGTTACTCGAGATCGTCAGTGAACCGGACCTAAGATCGCCTGACGAAGCGATTGCCTATTGGCGTGCGGTCAAGGAGATTATTGAATATATCGAAATCAGCGACTGCAATATGGAGGAGGGAAGTTTTCGATGCGACGCCAATATTTCGTTGCGTCCATTTGGTTGCCAAGAGTTCGGAACGCGTACGGAGTTAAAAAACAAGAACTCGTTTCAACACGTTTTGGCGGCATTAAAATTCGAAGAAAAGCGTCAAGCACGCATCTTGGATGACGGCGGCGAAATCTATCAGGAAACGCTGTTGTTCGATCTCGACACGGGTAGAACCTCTCCTATGCGAAGTAAAGAAGAGGCGCACGATTATCGCTATTTTCCCGAGCCGGATCTCGTGCGTACCACTGTTAGTCCTGAAAGAATCGAGGAAACTCGTTTCGCGTTGCCGGAGCTGCCTGCAGCGCGTCGAACACGTTTTATAACTGCGTTTCAAATTCCCGGTTACGACGCGGAGTTTTTGACGGCGACACGACAGATGGCTGACTTTTTCGATGAAACTGCGCGCTCAAGCGGAGATCCCAAAGCTTGTAGCAATTGGATTATGGGAGACTTGTCGGGATTGCTAAACAGCGCCGGGCTTGAGATTCAAGAAGCTAAAGTCACGCCTGAGCATCTCGGTGAACTTATCAATCTTATAAAAGACGGTACAATCAGCGGAAAGATTGCCAAATCCGTTCTTCCGGAAGTTTTTGAAACGGGCAAATCGCCGCGCCGGATCGTTGACGAGAAGGGGCTTGCTCAAATCTCCGATTCGTCGGCAATCGAAACGATTATCGATCAGGTCATAGCCGACAATCCGGGGTCGGCGCAGGACTACAGGGATGGCAAGAAGAAGGCAATCGGTTTTCTCGTTGGGCAGGTCATGAGAGCTACCAAAGGGAAAGCAAACCCGCAGATGGTCAACCAGATTCTGCGGCAGAAACTGGAAACTTCATAGAATTGCGTCACTGACACGTTTTGTCCGAAGGACATTCTGGAAATGCACGTAAGATGCACGGATAGCGCGAGACAGATGGGAACCCCTGAATTACCAGACAAAATCAATTTGAAAGGGCTAACGCTGCCCGAACTAGAGAGGTTTGTCGCTGAATGGGGTGAGCCAAAATATCGAGCGGCGCAACTCGCTTCGTGGATCTACAGCAAACGTGTATCGAACTTTGAATACATGAGCAATTTGCCCAAGGGCTTTAGAGCGAAGCTAATGAAAGAGGCCTCTATCAGTGAAGTGAGTGCTGTGCGCTGTACAGTTTCCGACTCGGATGTTGCGACCAAGTATCTGTTTGAACTGGCGAACGGAGATAAGGTCGAAAGTGTGTTGATGCACGACCAAGAGCGCACCACCATCTGTATATCTTCGCAAGTTGGGTGTGCCATGGCGTGCGATTTTTGCGCGACGGGGAAGATGGGATTTTTCCGTAACTTGAGCGCGTCCGAGATTTTGGACCAATTCACGGCGATTGAAAGGGACTTGAGCGAAGACAAGGCGGTGACCAACATCGTATTCATGGGCATGGGAGAGCCGTTAGCCAATTACGATCAGACTCTGAAATCGGTGCGTCTGTTATCCGATCCGGATGGCTACGGGATGTCCGAGAAACGAATCACCGTCTCGACTGTGGGGCTTGCCCCTCGGATGCGGCAACTTGCCAGAGAAGGGCTGAAATGTAACCTCGCATTGTCGCTCAATGCCACGACGGACGCCGTCAGGACTCGTTTGATGCCGATTAACGAAAAGTATCCCATTGACGAAGCGCTTCATGCCGCGAAAGAGTGGGCGCTTGCAACGAAGAGAAAAGCCACGCTTGAATACGTACTCATCCGAGACGTCAATGACACGGACGCCGACGCGAAGCGACTACGAAAACTGATGAGTCGACTCCCGTGCAAGCTCAACCTTATCCCGTTCAACGAGGTTGAGGATTCGGAATTTCGCCGTCCCGGCCTCAATCGCATCGAGCGTTTTCGTCAACTCGTTGCATCCGCTCAGCACGTCGCCCCCATCCGATTCAGCAAAGGACACGATATCGCCGCCGCCTGCGGTCAACTCAGGACAGACTTCGGAAAACCGGGAACCATGATACGCAAGGCTTCCTGACACTTCATGTTATTCCGGCTATGCCGAATCAAAATTCCAGTACCGAAGATTCCAATGTTTGCCTTCCACAGCCAGCGCCGCAGCATAGCCGGTCGCGGGGGCCAACGAATTCAGCGACCAGAGCGCAGCTTCATCGGGATTCCATGCTGCGCGAAACAGCGCTGCAGGCCGCCCCGGTGTGATTGAAACATCAAACTGGTGCAGCGGTAGTGAAAACCCCTCGCCTTTTGCTTTGATGAACGCTTCTTTGCGCGTCCAACAATCAAAAAATGTCTGAAGCTGGCTGGACTCAGGGAGTGCTTGAAGTTGAGCATACTCTCGCTCCGAAAAGAATCGCTTGGCAATTCCGAGCAGGTTGATATCTTCGCGGATAAATTCTACATCAACCCCTATCTCCCGTTCTTGAGTGACTGCGTAGAGGGCGAGGTCGCGTGAATGAGACAAATTAAAACTCAAAGCGCCCTCTTCCGCCGTAAGTTCCGGCTTGCCGTAGCGCGTGTATCGAAAACGGAACTGGTCCGGGTGTCGATCCAAATACATTCCGAGGATTGTTCTTAGCACCCCTCGACCAACAATGAACCTGTCGCGATGTTTTTTTAATCGGAAGCGATCAGCTCGTATTTGTTCATCCGGTGCAAGAGTTTGTCTAAAGCTATCAAGCGCCGATGGATCGCGATCTAGTGACGCTTTCCATACGTGGACATCCTCTTTTGCAATAACAGGCGCTTCCAGTGGCTGTTCCCAGGAATGTCCGGGAGATGTCATAACGTCAACCTCTGAAGACCAAAAATGGACTGCCGTTAAGGGTAATGATTAGCATCAACGAATGGTGATTTTACAATTTCTCTTAAATAACAGTGCATATGATGTCTGCATTATATCGTTTCCCTTATACGTAGGCGGGGATCAAGCGACTGGATAAGGAGCGCGATAGAGATCCCCTTGCCCAGCCGGCTCGCCCCGGAGGCGAGACTTCCTGTTCCGCCCCACACAAATTTCTTGACCTGATTCACGCGATCAATGCACAAGCATTTTAAGGAAATGGTAATAGCATCAACGAATATTGTCAGTGAATAAGGCTAATTGTAGTAGAAGTCTCCATGCACTCGCTTGATTCCGCCGAAATTGATTATAGCAAAGCGTGGAGACAGCATCAATGGAAACTGTCGTTGGACGAATACAATCGTAGAATTAAGCAGCAATTTGGAGATTGCTCCGACGAGAATTGATGAAATGTAAGAATTTCCTTGATATATTATTGGAGATGGTTTAATATATTTCCAACATGGTTCAGAAGCGATCTTTGTAAATATGTTTAATTCCACATCGTAACAGGTTCGAGTCCAATTATAGCCGGGAATGAAGCGCGAATTGATTGGCTCGACACTATTCAACTATATTCGACTACAGTTTGGAGGAACTCAAAATGAAACGCTTTGTGTGTTTTAACCTTTGCCTTGCATTTGTTATCGTAACCTTAACGCTCGCAGGTTGCGGCGGCGTGCAGATTATCCCGATCGGCGCGAAAGTCCAGAACGCCGACAAGAAGTTTGATAAAGCCGAAGCCTATCGTATCAAAGCTGACAGGGACCAAGAGCGCGAAAAGTGGCGCGAAGAAGTGGCGGAAAAGAAGATGCTCTATGATGAAGCGCTAAACGCTTATCTCGAAATAATCGGGAGGGAACCGACCGGCAAGTATGCCCAACGATCTCATTATCAGATTGCCGAAATTTACAAGAAGCGCTACGAGTGGGACAAAGCCACTGAACATTACGATGCGATCATAGAGATAGCGCCGTCAGGCTACTACGGCGGTCAAGCAAAGAGCGGCATCGCCAACATTCGCAAGTATCGTAAGCAGATTGACGATAAGCGGCGCAGATACCAAAACTATCTTGCGTTATATGAAGAAACCAACGAGCAGGAACACTACGACACTGCCGCTCTAGCGTTGTATGATGTCGCCGACAGTTACGAACAGCTAGGGAACTATCCGGAGGCGATTGCACATTACGAGCGGGTGGTCGATGAATTTCCGGAGCATGACAAAGCGCCTCCGGCATTGACGAAGATTGGCTATGTTCATTTTTATAAGTTGTACGATTATCTGGGTGGCTGGCCCTCGTACATCAAGGTGATTGAGATGTATCCCGACTCTTACGAAAAAACGGAAGCGGAACGGCTGCTGAAAGAAACTGAGCGCATCTTAACGGAGATTGCCCAAAATCAATCGGAGATTAAGCGGTATCGAAGCAAAAAGGCGATAGAATATGAACAGTCCGGACGGGTAATACTGCCGAACGAAAGATACGGTGGCCGTTATGTCGACATTGTCGTTCAATGCTTTCAGTATATCGGGCGGCGTTGGGAAGACCTCAGAAACTATCCTAATGCGGTTGTCGCTTATCGGACGTTGGTAGACCAACTTTCCTACAAGAAATTCGCGGCTGCGGACGCGCGTTATCAAATTGCCCGATTATATCAACGGAACGGGCAGCTTGAACAGGCAATTGAAGCCTATCAGGACCTGTTTGAAAACAATCCCGAATCTATTCGGCGCTCCGAAGGGGTCTACCAGCAAGCTGTTTGTTACCGCGGTATTCGCGAGTTTGCCAAGGCTTATGAAGCCTTCAAAGCGTACATGAGTCTCGGTCGCGATGTCGAATACTATCGGGAAGCGGAACAGATTGTCCGCCAATTTGAGATTGATCAGGATGGCGATGGGTACAAGTTTTATGTCGAGCAGGAAGCCGGAACGTCAGACCGAGATCCGGACGATCACCCCGGCGCAAAATCCTAATTGAATCATCAATTTCATCAAACCCAAAAAGCAGGGAACAGTATTCGTTCCCTGCTTTTTTCATAAGTGATGCGTTTACCGGAGATGAATTAAGGGGATTGAATTGCATCATTACAAACCGCAGTGGGGGATAAATTTTCCCATTATAATCTTGTTTCCGAAGTTGTGCCCCTCGGTCATGAATTTGGAGGAACCCGGGTGAATAAGCACGTTATCCACTCTTTTCTCGCATTCGTTGTCCTCATTATAACCCTTGCAGGTTGCGGCGGAGTCCCGATTATTCCAATCGGCGAAAGGGTCCGGAATGCCGATAGACTGTTTGATGCAGCGGAAGCGTTTCGTATTACGGCGGACAAGGACGCCCAGCAAGAGAAGCGGCACGAGCAAGTTAAGCAAAAGAAAGCACTCTATGATGATGCGCTTAACGCCTACCGGGCTATCTTCAAAACCGATCCTACCGGCAAACCCGCACAGCGATCTCTGTGGCAGATTGCCGAAATTTACAAGAGGCGGTACGAGTGGAACACAGTTGTCGAGAATCTTAACGCGATTATAGCCATTGAGCCATTGAGCCATCAAGCTACTACACGGAAAGGGCAAAAAACGCCATCGCGGATATGCGCACGCATCGCGGACTGATAGAGAAATCCCAACGTAAGTACCGAGAGAACAGTGCACTATACTCTCAGAACCACGCACGGGAAAACTACGACACAGTGGCTCAAGCGTTGTATAATGTCGCCGAGAGTTACGAGAAACTCGGTGACTATCCGGAGGCGATTGCCAATTATCAACGAGTGGTTGATAGGTTCCCAGACTTCGAAAAGGCACCTGTGGCGCTGACCAAGATTGGAGAAATCTACTTTTACAGGTGGTACGATTATCACGGTGGTTGGCCCGTGTACATGAAGGTGATTGAGATGTATCCCGACTCTTACGAAATAACGGAAGCGAAACGGCTGCTGAAAGAAACTGAGCGCACCTTAACGGAGATTGCCCAAAATCAAGTGGAGACTAAGCGATATCGAAGCAAGAAGGCGATGGAATATGAAACGACCGGACCGGTAATACTGCCGCACGAAAGATACCGTGGCCGTTATGTCGACATTGACGTTCAATGCTTTCAGTATATCGGGCGGCGCTGGGAAGACCTTAGAAACTATCCTAGCGCAATTGCTGCCTATCGGACATTGGTAGACGAATTTTCCTACAAGAAATTCGCGGCTGCTGATGCGCGTTATCAAATTGGCAGGTTATATCAGTTGAACGGGCAATTTGATCAAGCGATTGAAGCCTACCAAGACCTTTTTGACAACAATCCCGGTTCCAAGTGGCGCAGCGAAGGAATTTACCAACAAGCCGTTTGCTATCGTGAAATTTGGGAGTTTACCAAAGCTTATTTAGGATTCAGAGCCTACATGAACCTTGGAAGCGATGCGGAATATTATCAAGAGGTAGAGCAAATTATTCGTGATTTCGACATGGATGAGGACGGCGACGGGTACGAGTTTGATGTCGAACAGGAGGCGGGGACATCGGATCAAAATCCCTACGAGTTTGATCCGGGCGTGAAATCTTGGTTGATCCGAATTTTCCAAGGAGATACAGGGAATTGACTCCTTAGCTTTTGGCGATTCGCGAACCACAGCGTCTAAATTAAAAGCTGAACACGCGAGCGATCATCGGGGGACAGTACGCTATTGATACGTTCGCGAACAACTTCAGGCGTATACCTTCGTGAGAAGTGAGTGAGCACAATTTGTTCGCTTTCAAAAGTGCTTAATAAAGCCGGCATGTCGTCAAGATGCAGGTGCATTGATTTCTCCGCGCGTTGGCGGTGCTCCGGTGTGAGGAAGGTGCACTCGCAGATTAAGACCTTGCACCTCCGCAATAGTGAATGGGCATCAGGATCGAAGCGATGCGTGTCTCCCAAGTATGCAATCAACGGCAATTCAACTTGTGCGGTTACCTTTGTACCGGATCGGCGCAACTCCGCAATCTCTTTCCCCGGCAAGCCGTGGAATTCGGGCTTGAGTTTGTCGCGAGTCTCGCAAATGAGGTAACCGACCGACGGTACTCTATGGTAACCCGGTAACACATGGGCGACCAAGTTCTGTCGGAACGGAATTCGATCTCCCGTCTCAACCGGCGTGACTTGATAATCCCACACGGCGCCGCAGTCGAGTATCGAAATGCGGTCCAAGATGCTCCGCAACTGCTCTACACCAGCCTTCGGAACGTATATCTTCCCGGGCGGTATCCCTGCAAGCCAGCGTTGACTGATATATATCGGCAGCCCGAAGTAGTGGTCCAAATGAAAATGGGAGATGAACACATGTCCGGTTCCGATGAAACTCATCGGACATCGTCCCAGATCGAAAATGAGGTCCAACTCCTTCACGCGTATATACGTGGCAACAGCGGAACCGGATTCACCTGCGATTAGCAAATTTCCACACTGTAATGAGACCATCCTCAGTGAGAACCTTTCCTTACCATGTCAATAGAACCTGCGCGGAAGCTAGCTCCGATGTTCCTTTGATAGGGTTCGCATCCGCGGTTCGATCAAAATTAAACAGATGAATAATAGGCAGGAAAATTATAACGTGCAATATGTCTATCTTCAAAGACGATTGGAGGATGTATGAGTGTCAGAATCGGGGTGATCGGTGGCAGCGGCTTCTATCACATGGAAGGACTAAGCGATATAGAGAAGATTGACCTCGACACCCCTTTCGGAGAGCCCAGTGATTCGCTAATCTTGGGCACTATTGAAGGAAAACGGGTCGTATTCCTGCCGCGCCACGGCATCGGACATCGTTTACTTCCCTCGGAGATTAACGTTCGCGCAAACATCTACGCTCTAAAGAGCATTGGAGTCGAGTGGATTATCTCCGTTAGCGCCGTCGGAAGCCTGAAATCGGAGATAGAACCGCGCCACTTTGTGGTACCGGATCAGTTGTACGATCACACCAAAAATCGGATAAGCACATTTTTTGGAGAGGGACTATCGGCGCATGTCAGTCTTGCTCATCCGTTCTGCCCCGTCCTAAGTAAACTCATCTTTGAGGGAGGCGCTTCGGTCGGCGTAACAACACACAAGGGCGGTACGTACATCTGTATGGAGGGCCCCGCCTTCTCAACCCAGGCCGAATCCAATGTGTATAGACATCTCGGCTTTGATGTCATCGGCATGACGGCTGCCACCGAAGCCAAGCTTGCGCGCGAAGCCGAAATCTGCTATGCGACGCTCGCCTGCTCAACAGACTACGATTGTTGGCATCAGGACCACGACAATGTCACGGCGGAGATGATTTTACAGCATTTGCTTGCCAACGTGGAAACGGCGAAACAGGCAGCCAAAGCCATCATCCGCAGGATTCCGGATGAGCGAATCGGATGCACGTGCCCAACCGCTCTCGAAAAATCAATCGCAACCAATCCAAACTCCATTCCCGATGCTACCCGCCGCAAATTAGATTTGCTGATCGGCAAATACATGGTGTGATTCTGAGTATTACAGGCTCATTGACCGCTCGGCTGACGGATTTGCTATCGGGATTCACTATTGCCATCGTTATCCGCTCGGTTGATCCTTCGCTGTCCACTCGGTTGATCGTATCCGACAATCTCCCCCGTTTCCGGATCAAATATTGCGCCGTAACTCCCGGGCGGAGCGCACTCGATATCGGTGCACATCGCCAACTTCGAGATTACATCAACCAAATAGTAATGTTTATAGAAGGGATGGTTAGGTTCGTTGATCCGCTCAACCGAGTAACAGTGGTTGTGGAACTGAATGATGTTATCGTAGAAGATGATGAACCGATCGCCGAACAAACTCTGGGATATTTGGGTAACGATAAAGGGGTCAAGCTGCGGAGGTGGTCCCGGATATGCCATGAACGTTGCGCCTCCGAAGCCGGTAATTATCCCTGTTGGTCTACTGACGCGTTAGGATAATCGTATCGATGCGCCGGTTCTTCGCCTTACTCGAATTGTCAATCTCGGTTACAATCGGCACGGTCTCTCCCAACCCGACAGTCGTCAGGCGTTCTTCCGGCGCGCCGCACTGCTCCACAAGGTATGTCTTAAACGCCGTCGCTCTCTTTTCCGTTAATCTGAGGTTGGCTTGCTCGCTGCCGCTGCTATCACTGTGCCCCTCAATTCGAACATTATGGTCTGGGAAATTCGTGATAACCTCAGCGAGTTGCTTCAAGCGCGGTAGAAATTCGGTATTCAGTTTTGCGCTTCCGGTGCCAAATAGATTCCCGCTAAACCTGATTAGGATTCCATCGTCGCTTTTTTCAACTTCTGCACCGGAGATTGTACCGGCGGCCTCAATAATACTAATTTCCGCAGCTTCAACCTTCTTGGCGTTGCCGCGCGCTTCGCCAAGTACCTCCAGACTCTGCTTGGCGAAGCTGATGGCAGAGCCGTAATTCTCATCGGACAGCGTCTTTCTCGCCTCTGTCAATAGATCATTGGCTCGTTCAAACAACTCGGGGGCAAGACGTGAGACGTCCGTCTTGCGTTCGCCTTCAATGCCTTCTTCCGCTTTGAATATCGAATCCTTTGCCTGCGCAATCTGTTCCTCCAGCGCCTCTTGCACCCGCCGTTGACGGTCTATCACCTCGGCAGCTTCATACGCTTGGCGCGCCAAGTTTTCCGCTTGTTCCGCCTTCTCCAAAACCTGCAAGTATTGCTCCGCCTTCAACGAGATATCCGCTTGTTCAAGCGCCGAGGCCGCACGTTGAAAGATGTCCTCCGCATGTACCGATGCGTATACACTCTCGGCTCTATCGATTTGCGTCTGCGCCGCGGCGATTGAGAGTTTTGCCGCCGTTAACGCCTTCGTTTTCTCCTTCGTCGCCGCGTCCGTAGCCTTAACGGAGGCACGGCGAGCATTTTGCGCTAATTTCTCGGCTTGAATAGCCAGATTTACCGCATCATCAAAGGCTTCGCGCCGGAGCAGCGCAAGCGCCTCGGCAATTAGATTCTCCGCCGACTCATAGTCGACTGATGCGTGAATCGTAGCGCCAGCTTCTTCGGCAAGCCCAAGGATGTGCTCGGCTTCCGAGATGGCTAGCTGCGTCTCATGATGCCGCATCGACTTTTGGGCAGCCTTCTTTGCCTCTTCTGCAGCGACCTCGGCATCGTTCGCCCGTTTTTCGGCGCGACTGGCTCTATCCAAGGCACGATTCGTTAGCTCCTCCGCAATCGCTTGGCGCGTTTGTGCGGTTTGTACCTTATAATTCTTCTCCTGTATGACGGCATCCAGTATCTCTGCCTTGGCTTGTTCAATTTGCAACTGCACGACCGATTGACGTGCTTGAATTCCTGAAATCTTCGCCTCCATCCGTGCCTGAAACGCCAACTCCAAGCTATGGGCTGCGTTCCCGGCACGCTGCGAAATTCGTGCATCCTCAAGGAACTTCATCGCCCGCGTAATCTCGGCTTTGGCATAAACTTCGGCTTCGAGGCGTTGTGCATCGGAAATTGCGCTCTGCGCATTTTGCAGGGAGGTTTCGAGCAAGATGGGATCAACCTTCCCACCGCATCCGAATGTCACTGTGCATGCGATTAGGAAACACAGAATCGAAGTGAATCGATAAAATTGCATCGTTGGCTATTCGCCCGGTGCGGGGCTTACGAGTTCTCGAACAGTTCCGGAGGGGATTGACGGCAACGTGGCTTTCAATCGTTTTAATTCGTTTTCCGCCTCCTCAAGCTGACGTAGTGCGGCATCGGCAGCGCGAAGTTTCGACTCCAACTCCTTCGTAATTTCAATCGCTTGGGCTTCGTTCCGCCTCAAGATAGCGGTAGCTTCCGCCAGCCTCGCTTTAAGATAAGCGCGCATTCCCAATCGATAGGCTTGGTGCTCATCCCCCATATCCAGCACCGTTTCGGCTTGAGCAAGCATCTGCTCGGCATCCGCTAATTCTTGGTTGGAGAGCGTTTCGGCCTCAGCCTCTATGGCAATCCCTATCTGTGCTTTGGTGTCGTTAAGCAGTCCGGCCGCAGGTTGGCTTTTCCCGCCGCATCCAAAGTTAGCAAGTACAATTGTCGTACACAAAGCGGTTACAAGCCAATTCACCGTGCGTATGCCTCCGTGTGTATAACTATGCTAGGGGATCGACTCCGCGATAGGCGCAGTCGAGAAGATCAACGGGGTGCATCACCTTCATCGGCAAGCCGCGTTCCCGTAAACCGAGTTGAATCTGCAAAATACAACCCGGATTCCCAGTCGCCACAATTTCTGCTTCGGTGTCGGCGATATGTTTCATCTTGCGCTCCAAAATGTCCCTTGACATGTCGGGCTGGGTGATATTATAGATACCCGCGCTCCCGCAACACCATTCGGATTCGCGGAGTTTAACAAAGCGCAAGCCCGGTATGGATTGAAGTAGCTGATGAGGTTGGTCGTGAACATTTTGTCCATGCACGAGGTGGCACGGTTCGTCATAGGTGACGGTGCGCTTAATCTCGCCTTTGGGCGGTTTAATGCCAATTTCAGCGAGGAACTCACTGATGTCACGCATTTTTTTGCTGAATCTCGTCGCTCTATCGGTGTACTCGGCATCGTGCTGCATCAGCGCGTCATACTCTTTGAGCGTCGCACCGCAGCCCGCCGAGTTGATAATAATCGCATCCAGATCTTCGCCTTCAAATGCGTCAATATTCTGTCGCGCCAAACCGAGCGCGACATCTCGGACGCCGTTATGGACGTGCAGCGCTCCGCAGCAGTTCTGTTTGCGCGGCGTGAGAACGTCGCAACCGTTTTCCTGAAGCACCCGAACGGTTGCAAGATTGGTCTGTGTGAAAAGTTGATTCATCACGCATCCGGAAACAAATCCAACGCGGTATCTCGCCTCGCCAATCGCGGGGGAAAATTTCCGCAGGGAAAATTTGAGGGTGGGGGTTGGAATCTCGGGCATCATGGATTCCATTTCGCCCATTTTGCCCATCATCTTCAGAATGCCAGTTTTGCGCACAAGCGAGCGAATCCCAAGGCGCTGATACAACCACATCAGCTCAAAAACCAAGTTGAGCCGGATACGCTTGGGCAGTATCCCTTTGAACACGAGGTTTGTCCAGAACCTATATTTGGTTGGGCGTTTGGTATTTAGCTCATATATCGCCCGCGCCTCCTCGACGAGCTCTCCGAATTGCACTCCGGACGGACAAGCGGTCTCACAAGCGCGGCAATCCAAGCAGCGGTAAATATAATTTGCCCAATCCTCATTGAGCGGTGTTGGATTAACTTCCCTGAACGCCGTGGTCATCAAATAGAGCCGACCTCGCGGGGAATCTGTCTCCAACCCCAACTCGCGATAGGTTGGACAGGTCGGCAAACAGAGACCGCAATGCGTGCACGCATCCAATTTTTTCTGACTGAAGAACTCGACGCCGATCAGCGGGTTCATCTGTTGACTGGAATGGGCCTCTTGTCTTAGCATTTATTACGCCCTTTATTCATCACCATTTGCGGAAGTCACGACTCACGAGCATGAGTACCCAATCGAGGGACAAAATGCCGAGCCCGACTATCGCAATCAAGATGAAAATCCTGTTTTTGTCGAGATTGGGCATTTTCTTCAGTGTTTCGGTAGGCGATTGGCGAATTTTCTCCGATATCGCCCGTTTCGCCGCGTCCGACAAGTCCCGTTTGGATGTTAATTATTTCCCTCGCTCGGTTATAGGACGTCCGCACATGCTCCTCTTTCTAGACAGCCAAATGAGCGCAATTAACCCTATAGTGCCAAGCAACATCAAGAAGAAGGCTGGGATTAGGTCGGGGTGAATGGTCATTATTTCCGCGGACGGCCGACAAACCCCACGAATTTAGGCGGGAGCTCGCTTCACGACGTGTCTCGATTCCCCACTTTGGGAGCACTGAATCCCATTTTCGCTGCGCCGAGTCTTCAACAAGCGCCCCCTAATTTCTTTTAGGCTGCTCAATCGAAACTTTCAGCACCCCTTCGTTCAAGCTGCCGGAACGGTATCCCTGTAAATCAAGTGTAACATACCGATAGCCGAGCGATTTGAAATGCTCGTCAATCTGGGAGCGGATCGATTTCGTCGCGATATTCGGAATTTCCGCGGGTTCAAGCTCTATTCGCGCTAGATTTTCATGATGGCGCACTCGAAATTGACGCACGCCCAAATCGTACAGGAACTGTTCCGCGCGGTCGACCTGTCGGAGCAAGTCACGGGTAATGCGTGTGCCGTACGGAAAACGCGATGACAAACAAGCAAAAGCGGGTTTGTCCCATGTCGGCAATCCCCATTGCTTGGACACTTCCCGAATGTCGGCTTTTGTCAGATTGGAGTCAATCAGCGGTGCCTTTATTCCCATGCTTTTCGCGGCATCCATGCCGGGACGATAATCGCCGACATCGTCGGGAATTGCGCCGTACACAATCGTGTTAACTCGAAATTTTTCGGCGATAGGTTTGAGTTTGGTGAAGAGTTCCGTCTTGCAAAAGTAACAGCGATTCGTGGGATTGCTGGCGTAGCCTTCCATTTCCAACTCGTCGGTATTGACAGTCTCGAAGCGAATTCCAATCTGCTTTGCGATGTCTTTGGCGGCTTGCATTTCGCGCTCCGGATAGGAATCGGAGATCGCAGTGACGGCGAGCGCTTTATCCGCTAGAACGCGTCGCGCCGCCTCGGCAAGGAAAGTACTGTCGACACCGCCCGAAAACGCGACGATTACGTCTCCGTAAGATTTCAGAACGGCGTTCAACGCCGTTAACTTCTGATCGGTATCTAACGCAGGAGCTTGTGGCATTTTTCTTCTCTATTCACCCGGTGATTGTTGCTGTAAGTTGCGCAGTTTTTTTCTGAGGAGTTGACGCTTGAGACCGCCGACATGATCGATGAACAGCACGCCGTCCAGATGATCTATCTCATGCTGCAGTACGCGGGCAAAGAAACCCTCGCCTTCAATTGAGATAGGCTCTCCGTCCAGATTGAGTGCGGCGACAGCCACTTTCTCCGCTCGCTTGACATCCGCCGTGACATCCGGAATGCTTAAGCACGCTTCTTCATCGACAATCTCCCCTTCAAGACTCTGAATCTCCGGATTGATCAGCACCAACGGTTTGCTGTCAAGGTCCTCTCTATTTACGTCAATCACGACCAATCGCTTCAATACACCAATCTGGGGCGCTGCCAAGCCGACACCATTGGGTATGGCGTAAAGGGTCGCCAACATGGAATCCGCCAAATCCTTTTCGGCGCTGGTAATTGCCCCTATAGGCGATGCCTTTTGTCGTAGCACCGGATCTCCGTAAAGTCGTATTTGGAGTACGCCATCCTCGTGTTTTTGCTCCTGATTTACTATTGTTGAAGCGGAGGCGCTTGGTGCATGGGCAGGAATATGTTTCCGTCTTTTGCGTTTCGCCATCTCGGACTCAGTCCAGCCAATTCTCGCAAGATTTCGCGGTTAATCATAACATTGGGAAGTCGCATAGTCAAGGAGAATTCCTGCAAACCTGGGGGCATTCGTAGCTAATCACACGGGATAGACATGAGGGCGAACACAGAGGTTCGCCCTACAAGAATAGTGCCTATCCGCTGAGGAATATCACGAAGACGTATTTCGGAGTGAAGGAACCGTAATTCACTTAATGGATTTCTGATGTGATTCCACCGCCTCGTCCACCGGCACGAAATTGACAAGGATTTCTCAATGTGATATAATTCCTTTGTTGGCACCCTCTCTCCAAGCTCACGCATTCGGGAGAGGATTAGAGTTCGAGCCTCCAGCCACGGTCCGACCTTGAAAGATGCCGACGACCGTAATAACCATTCCCAACACGATTTAATCTCATTAACCTAAGCGGAGGAAACATTGAATGCGTATGAAGCATTATTCGTTTAAGATTTTAGCGCTTCTTTTCATTTTTGGCACAGTATGTTTATTCGGAATTATTGCCTGCGACAAAAAGGCGGGAGAGAAACCGTTCAAGGTGGCAATGTTGTTGCCCGGTTCGGCAAGCGATGCCGGTTGGAATGCGTTGGCATTCGAGGGGCTCAAAGCCATTGAGAAGGAACTCGGCGCACAGATTAGTCATATCGAGAGCCGCACACCGGCAGATCAGGAGGACCATTTTCGGTCGTACGCCCAGAATGGATACAGTCTGGTATTTGGGCACGGGTACGAATATCAAGATCCCGCCAAAGCGGTTGCTCCCGACTTTCCGGGGACGGTGTTTATAACGTCGTCGGGAAGCACAATTCTGAAGAATGTGGCGCCGATTGTGTTTGAAATGGAGGAAGCAACGTACTTGCTCGGAATCGTTGCGGGAATGATGACGCAAACCGGGAAGGTCGGCGTCGTCGGCGGTACGAACATCCCTTCGATCAACAGCACATTTATGGCGTTTGAAGGCGGAGTGAAAGCCGCAAATCCGCAAGCGGATGTGCGGCGCGCGTATGTTGGGGATTGGGACAACATCGGCAAAGCCAAGGAAATCGCGTTAGCACAGATTAACGAGGGAATCGACTTCATCTTCCACAACGCGAACGCGGCTGGACGAGGTGTGTTTGAAGCTATGGAAAACGCGCGTCAGTCAGGCAAGGAGGTCTATTGCTTCGGATCCAACCGCGATCAAAGTCATGTTTCGCCTACAACAATCCTTGCCAATGCGGTTATCTCATTGGATTGCTTTGTGCGAGTGGCGAGGAGTGTCAAAGACGGGACATTCGAGGCAAAAACTCTCAACATGACCATGTCAAACGACGAGGCAATCAAGGTTGTCTACAACCCGAAACTCGACGACCGAATTCCGGAGCACGTAAAAAAGAAAGTCGAGGAAGTCAAATCGGAAATCCTAGCCAAACAGATCGCGGTGCCCCGAATCCACTTTGGCGTGGATGATTTGTAATACCATTTCGCCTGAATTACTGTGCATTTGGTACTTTCCATATACTAGGTATGGCAACTGTTTCCCTTTGCGCCAAACCCCGTAGGCGAGAATCAAACGAGTGAAAACCGAGTGCGATAGAGATCCCCTTGCCCCGCTAACTTTGCGCGGAGACAAGACTTCTTGTCAGTTCCACGCAAGTTTCTTTACCTGATTCACGCAATCAATGCACAAGCATTTTAGAGAAATGGTATAAACCTGCTCTATAATTGCATCCAGCCTTCGCCAATAACTCGGACGCAAAATTTCAAGGATATGGACCGACCTCTCACATAGCTGACTTATTTATACTTCACGTCGCTGGGAATTGCGTGTTTTCGAGCGTCTGGTAAAGTAGCAGCCGCAATCAAGTGATATTATAGATTTCCGTACCGCAATCTGTATAACGTTTAATCATTTAACTCAAGTTGCCACCCATTCCGGTAGATCGGGCTTCTAGCCCGACCGTCTAATAGGATACGTCGCGAATCGGGACAATGTAGGCAAAATCTACTCAATTTGCTCGCAGTGGATTGACAAATCCGCCGTGCCTATGCGGGTACGACTTGGATATGTCTATCCAAGCCGAGCGGGAATGCGATATAACACCCAGCAAAATGCGAATCCACCTATTGACGATTAGGTAGCAACTTGCGTTATTTGAATCGGTAATTGTAATTGCCCCAGACCCGGTAGGTGCGGTTTCTAACCGCACCTACCGAAACATGTGCAAATATGAATGGAATTGACTATAGATACCATAATTGTCGAGAAAACAAGCTCAATTATACTCACAGAAGGCGTGTAATCCGTTTAATCAGTGAAAACCCGTGATTCAGACCGTCACCGGCAACGCCCTCCCTCACCTTGATCCAAGAAGACAGATTATCTGCCGCACAATAGGTGAGATTTCTCATTCACTTCCTGCGGATCACGTATCAACCGGACATGAATATACTTGAACTGAACGGTATCACGAAGACATTTGGAAATCTCGTCGCGGTTGACAATGTGGGCTTCGACCTGAAGGAGGGCGAAATCCATGCCGTTCTGGGTGAAAACGGTGCCGGCAAATCCACCCTGATGAACCTCATCTACGGCTTGCACCAGCCCGATTCCGGGGAGATTCTTATCTCCGGCGAACCTACCCGACTTGGCTCCCCGCACGACGCCATTGCACACGGCGTCGGAATGGTTCACCAACATTTCTTGCTCATCCAGAACCTGACCGTCGCGGAGAACATCGCTCTCGGAACCCGAGATCGAGGATTTCGGTTCCGCAAAGACGAAGCAAATCAAAAGACACGGGAGTTGTCCGAACAATTCGGTTTTGCCATCGATCCGGAGGCTTTCATCTGGCAATTGCCGGTCGGACTTCAACAGCGTGTGGAAATCCTTAAGGCATTAGCGGCTAACGCCCGAATCCTTATCCTTGACGAACCCACCGCCGTGCTTGCCCCTCACGAGGTTGACGAACTTTTTTCCATCTTGCGAAAGCTACGCTTAGATGGTCGTTCAATCATCTTCATCAGTCATAAATTGAAGGAGGTGATGGCGATCAGCGATCGCGTGACCGTGATGCGTAACGGAAGCAAGATGTATGCGGCGAACACGGCGGACACCTCGACCGAAGAACTCGCTCGGCAGATGATGGGAGATGATTCGCCCGTCTCGCGAGACGACACGGAATTGATCGAGGAGGAAGTCTCTGACGATGCCGTGCTCCATCTACAAGATGTTGTAATTCGGGGAAATCAGGGCGAAATTGCGGTTCAAGGCGTTTCGCTTGATGTAAGCCGAGGTGAGATCGTAGGGATTGCCGGGGTAGATGGTAACGGTCAGGTGGAGTTGGCGGAAGCGCTAATTGGGCTGCGTAAAGTTATCTCCGGCGATATCAGGCTATTCGATGCTCCCATTACGAACAAGACTACCGCCGATATAAGAGGATTGGGAGTAGGGTACATTCCGGGCGACAGACAGAGCGCAGGTTTAGTCGTCAATTTCTCCGTTAGTGAAAACCTGATACTTGATGTACATCACCTCCGGAAACACCGCAAGCGCGTTTTGCTGGATAAAACAGGAATTGGCGATGAATCGGAGCGTTTGATTAGGAATTACGACATTCGCACACCGTCCAAGGACATTGAGGCGCATGCGCTATCCGGGGGCAACCAGCAGAAGATTGTTTTGGCTCGAGAAATTTCACGGAATCCTTCGCTGTTAATCGCCGTCAACCCAACGCGAGGGCTGGACATCAATGCGGCGGAATATGTGCATAAAAGTTTGACAGCACAGCGGCAAACGTCAAAAGCGGTGCTGCTGATTTCCACGGAACTGGAGGAAGCGTTAACCCTAAGCGATCGCGTGTTCGTCATGTCCAACGGGAATCTGATTGACGCTACATCAAAGCGGAGCGACATGACCACCCTCGGTCTGCTGATGACGGGCGCCGAAACCCACCCATGAACGTCCTATCCAAGTTCACATCTCTAAGCCGGAGGCAGATTTTATTTCCACTTGTCATCCTTTTCTCAACGCTCGTCACCAATGGGATCATCCTCACCCTTTGCAGCTACAATCCGTGGGAAGCAATTTGGGTCGCGGTCGTTGGAGCATTCGGGGACGGGCAACGAATCGCGGAAACGTTGATTAAATGCGTGCCCTTCCTACTCACCGGTTTGGCAGTTGCTTTTTCGTTCCGCTGCGGTATTTGGAATATCGGCGCGGAGGGGCAATTCCTGGTCGGAGCTATCGCATCCACATGGTGCGGAATGGTTATCGCGCCGCATCTACCATCAGTCCTCGCTATCCCGCTAACTCTCCTCGTGGGAGCAGCGGCGGGCGGATTCTGGGCGTTGATTGCGGCGCTGCTAAAGGTGTACCGCGGCGTGCAGGAAGTTATCAGCACGATTATGCTGAACTACGTAGCCGTCCATCTCCTGAGTTATATGGTCGATGGCGGGCCTTTACAGGAGGCGGCGAAGCGCGGTCTCCAAAGCGACATGATTGCTGCCGCATCGCACCTGCCGCGCTTGATTCCACACACACGATTCCATCTCGGACTCCCACTGGCAATCGCTCTCGCCATTATATTGTCAATCGTCCTGTTTCGCACCGTATCGGGATACCAAATCAGAGCCGTCGGGGCGAATCCGAAAGCGGCGCAGGCGGCGGGTATTTCAATCTCCAAGAACATAATTCTCGCGCTTTTCATCAGTGGGGCTCTTGCCGGACTGGGAGGCGCCATCGAACTCACCGCGCTGACTCGACGCCTGTTTCCAAACTTTTCGCCCGGCTACGGGTACACAGCAATCGCCGTAGCCCTATTGGCGAAACTCCATCCGCTCTGGGTCATCCTGTCCTCTCTACTGTTTGGAGCATTAAAGACGGGTTCCGACGCCATGCAGCAGATGGCGGGCATTTCGGCGAAAATGACATTCGTGATCCAGGCGACAATTATCTTTTTTGTGTTGATTTACGGCGTCTCCGGCTTCCGGGAACATAGGCGGAATAAAGATGCCGAATAGCGTTCAACTAACCGCAGGAGAATCAGTCGAGATCAACTGAGATCTCAATCAGACGAATCACCGATTCTCCGCGTATCCCTCTTCGCACTGCAGGGCAGGGCAATGTCAATAGAAACAGACGATGTTCGTTTTCGCAATGCGGCGCAGTGCCATGTTTCCGATTGACCGGTAGATCATCGTCACATGATCGATCTCTCTATTACCGCCCACCATCCCTCCCCTTCCGTGAAATCTGAGTAATCCGCGGCAATCCGCGATTCAGACAACCCCACACCATTTCCCCGCCCTCCACCACCGTCTCCTCCTCACCTCAGTCCGCCTCGGCACTGCAGAGCAGTGCAATGTCAATAGAAACGGACGATGTTCGTTCTCGCACTCCTGCGGATCAACCGACTGATTAGAATCAAGCGCGTGATTGGCAAGTGATCAAGTGAGCAAATAGCGAATGATTACGGGAACGGTTAGTGACCGCGATAGAGTTCCCATAGGAGTCCCATAGCGAATTCCAGGCGATAGCTAATCCTGTGCCATGTGGCTCGTCATGGATGCGAGATGCGACCAACGGATCGACCGGGTGCATAAAACATCCGACCGTGTATGGAAGCTCTGTAAGATCATGGAAGCGAACAGTAACCGCAATAGTAAATCCCCTTACAGGTTGCAACTCCCAACTCCGGAGGGAGTTCAAGCGAATGGATATAGAGTGATCAAGGGACATTCTATAGTATGAGTGTCAAGAAAAAAGGGTTCATGTGGTATTTGAGTTCTGGTGACGATAGAACGTGTCATCGCGAAATAGAGCAAAGATGACCCGTATGAGTTGGCGAGCCAAACACTTGACCGCTTCTCTCAATTTTGTCCGTGCATATATTAGACATCTTTCCAAAATAGCTTGTTGTAGGTACGGTAATCTTGCTGACTAGAATAGCTATACTATTTGATACCTTGTCGAGGAATGCCCTGGGTAAGCAAGTTTCAAAAATACACGTTGGGTTGTCAACGTTCGGTTGAATTGCTTCATTCCCCGAGCCAAGGGCTTGCTCCGATATTCCTTGATGGGCGTCAAACTGGGGGCATACAGTTTGGCTATGCCCTGATAAACACTGTCAGCCAACTTTTCTTCCCTCCCGCAACTCGCCAATATTGGATTGACAACTTAATGTGTGTGTGGTATATTGTAATCTACCCGCCGTCGTGGCGGCGGAACTTTTTTTTCTGTTAGCATTCTGTTAGCATTACGATTCCTGACAACCCGCTCCAGCAAAGGAATTCTCCATTTCAGAAAATGCTAACAAGCCACTTAAATCGACGCTCCGATAAACGAGGATTCAAGCGTTCATTGAGACAAGAGTTGACCGAATGTGGAAACGTATTGAGCACAGCAAATGTATAGACGCATTATTACTTTCTAACCCGCTATCCAGGTGTTCCTCAAAAAGTGGGGTGAAATATACGAGCGCACATTAGCGCACAATCGTGCATTGTGTCGCACACGGCTTCAAGCCACGCCCCGCAAGGCTTCAAGCGCAATTTCAGAGCTTGTCGAAAATGTGCGCTCTCGTCTCGACAACTTCACTGTAACCGGCGCCCGGAGTCTGCACGCCATCGCGGGCTCCGTCAATGCCATTGACGGCTTTTGAGCATATCATTAAGCGAGTGATTAACTGAACGGATAGTGAAGGATCAAGTGAGTGGACAACGATCAAGTGACTGAATAAGGAACGCGATAGTAGATCCTGCGCGATAGCCAATCCTGATAGCAATCTTCACGCGATAAAGATCCCACAGGAAGCAACTTGCGTTAATTAAGTCACGGCGATACAGAGGCTCAGAGCAGGAAGGTAAGCAGACAAGCAGGTAAACAGTTTACAGGCACATCTCCTTAATCTCTTGACTGTGCATTTGATCCTTTGGTCAATCAACACCGTGAAGAAGCCAGATACAACCGACATTATTTTGGAAAGATGTCTATTATAGGAGCGAATAGCGACCGAGATAGAACTCCTATAGAAATCCCGAATGTCAATAGAAAACAGACATCTCAACTCTTGCACGAATGCAGGCTGTCCAATAATTGGTCGCCGTGTCCAAGTTTCAATCAACTTTGTCGTGAGTTTCCACGCAGAACCACATAAAACCCTGCACTTAAAGTTCGGCATTGAAATTGCTTGGACATCCACAGTCGAATGTGTTAATCTTTTGCTCCAGAGATTCCGGCATATCGCAATAGCCCTTTACTATCAACAACAGATGCTGAATTGACTCTTTGTGAATTGGGAGAAAGAAGAATGATTCGACGACATGACTCGTACCACAACGCAATAATAGCGATTGCTATTTTTCTAGGTGTGTCACTTACGCACTCGCACGCCGCATACAACGGGGAGTGCTGGGTAGTTAGCGGCGGTGATACCGTACGCAAACTCTACGCTGATGGAACTGTAGATCCGGCGGGAATCCCGGGGTTAACACAAGCACAGTCGGCAGAAGTGAATCCAAAGAACGGAGTCGTGTGGATCTCCGTGTCCGCCGCGAACGCAGCCTTTAGATTCGATCCTTCAGCAACCGACGAAAATGAAATGTTCAAAACAATTTCGGGTATCCCTGGCGCGCGGTCAATCTCAATCAATCCCGGTGATGGTACGGTATGGATTGGTGGAAAAAGTGTCGTCAAGAAGATTTCGGCGGATGGCACTCAAGTCCTCGCCGAAATCACAGGGGTTCATGAACCCGAAGTCTCTGTGAACCCTACGGATGGCAGTTGCTGGGTTACCGACTCTCGCGGTACTGCCACTCGATATGACGCCAACGGAGCGGCTGTTGCCCAAGGCCCAAATCTGAAGGAGCCGAAATTTGTCGCTGTCAATCCGAAGACGGGCAATGCATGGGTGGCGGATACACAGGCAAGCGTGTTGGTCAAACTGAACCCTGCGGGACAAGAACTGCTTCGCATTACCGACATCTCCAAGCCCACCTCCCTGGAGGTAAACTCCAAGGATGAGAGTCTCTGGTTAGTTTCCAACGCCTCTATGCTCGTTAAACTCTCTCCTAGCGGCCAAAAAACAATGGAAGTTCCAGCAGGGATGGCGATTCTTGCTATAGCGGTTGACGGGACAGATGGAGGGGTTTGGGTTGCCGACCAGTTAGGCGCCACCTTTCAAGGCGAAGTTTCCAAATTCTCTGCGTCCGGAGAGAAGCAATTCGGAATTCCGATTCCTATGCCATCTCATGTCTCAGTTGGGAACTGGGCTGGGCAGTAGCGGCAGAAGCGTGGAAGGATGGAACATTGGCAGGTTGGAAATGTTACTGAAAACAGTTCGGCAATTTCTTGAGGAGCCTCATGCGTAAATATTGCCTATTTCTCACTGTTAGTTTCCTCTTAGGTGTTTTCGGTGCGGGCGCCCAGCAACCGGCTACTCCCGAGTTCGCGGTCGATTCCACAAGCATTACTTTCTCCAATGCGGAGCCGGTTGAAGGCGAAGAAATCACAATTTACGTTCGTGTGGACAACGTCGGGCAGGCGGCGCCAACCCTCAATGAAGACCTTGTAGTCAAACTCTACGAAGGCGATCCAGCCACAAATCCGCTTGAGATTATGTGCAAGGATGTCATCCTAGGTCTGGATCCCGGGAAATCCGACGACGTAAAGACGCAGTGGCGTCCTCCCTCAGGGACAACGACAATCTACGCGGTAGCAAATCCGCCGGGCGAGAAAAGAATCCACGAGTCCAATTGGGATGACAATATCGCCCACGTCTCCATAACGGCTACACCCGTTACCTTTCCCCAAGCAACTCCCGATCAGATTCAATCTGCCATCCAGAGCGGCGTAAAGTGGTTGGAATCACAGCAGGGCAAGCACAGCCGCACCTGCCTGCAATGCGGCACCGAAAATCAGCTTATCTCAACGTGCGTAATCTGCGGAGCGACGCTCAAGGGTCTGCCCATGGACATCGTCCGGGGTCCGGCTTGGGACTTCGGCGAGGATAGCATGCAGGAAACCGCTCTCGTTTTACAAGCACTATTAGCCGCAGGGTTGGATCAGTCGCGTCCGTCAATCGCGAAAGCCCTTGAGTTCTTCATGGACGCGGACGCGGACTGGAATAACTTTACGGTCTATCAATACGCGGCTATCGTTCCGGTGTTGGCTGCGACCGATGATGACAAATACCGGCAACGCGCCCAGTTTGCGATTAACAGGCTTGTGGAGACCCAACTTCCATTGAAGGGAAGCGGTTTTGAAGATACGAGAGACGATGGCGGCTGGGGCTACGGATACTCGGCTGACGGCGCGCACACAAACATGGCAGTCTACGCGCTTTACGCGGGGAAGCAGTGGGGACTGGATGTGCCTCAAGAGACCTGGGACCGCGCCGAGAAATGGATTCGACGAAATCAGACGGACACCGGCGGTTGGCTTTACAACCTCGTTGTGGACGGTTCGCCTTGGGCAACCGGCGTCTATGGCAGCATGACCGCAACCGGGCTATGGGTACTTCGCGCCTGCGGCGTGTCTGTCGAGGATGCGCAAATTAGGAATGGGTTGGACTGGATTAAAAAGCATTGGTCAGTGACCCGTAATCCCGGATCAAATCAGTGGCTCTTCTACTATCTTCTCTCTCTTCAACGTTTCGCCGATATCCCACCGGAGCTAACAACACTTGCAGGTCACAGTTGGTATCGGGAAATCTCGAATATGCTCGTCGCTCGACAGGCGCGGGACGGACGATGGGTAGACGATGCCGGCGGATCTTCCGCCACCTGTTTCGCGTTGATGTTTTTGAGTCACCAACTGCCGGAAGCAGCGCGACCAAATCTGGGCGTGGTTCCTCGCAGTATTCGATTTTCTCCGCCTTCGCCTCGCGTCGGTGAACCAACACGGATAAGCCTGACTTTGACCAACACAGGCGCCCCGCTTGACGGAATTGTTCCTCTCCACTTTTACGACTACCCACCGGAGGACGGCGGAGAGCAAATCGCGGTTCAAGAGGCAATCTTCTCACCGAAACTCCGGGAGACCACCGTATCCATAAATTGGGCGCCTCAGGCCGAAGGAACACACCAAATATACGCTGTGGTCGATCCTGACAACCAAATTGAGGACCTTGATAGGGAAAACAACGCCTATTCGCAGGAGTTGACTATCTATCCCAAATCCATGGCTGCGACCGACCCGGCGCTGGCAAAGCCTCGTGAAATCGCGGAAGGACGTTTTCAGATCGGGGACGTGGTATTCGACGTGAACAAGCGCGAAGTCACGTTGATGGGTGAAATCAACATCATTAACGGCGACACCATTATCGAGTATTTTGCCTGCGGTAAACTTGGCAAGACTCACGAGAGCGTTCTGATGCTTGATTCTGAACCGATTCACATCTTCCTCGCGTTGGGAGCTGGACTCGGAATGAATCCTGGAATGAACCTTTCAGTAGAAGGTAATCCGCATACGCCACGAGGCGACCAAGCGGAAATTTGGGTGGAGTGGCAACAAGGCGGGGAGGTGGTACGGCGGCGTGCCGAAGATTTGATGTGGAACGCGATGGAAGGTCGCCCAATGCAACGAACGAACTGGGTTTTCAACGGCGGACGTCTGATCAACAACACGCATTTTACGCCGCAAGTACATCACAACGTGATCGCCGTTTACCGGGATTTGGACTCAATTTTCAATCATACGCTTTCGGGCGGCACGGATGATCGAACCTACCGCGTCAACGGCGACGTGATTCCCGCCAAGGGCACGGAAGTGAAGGTGATTATTCATCCGGCGGCAGAAAAGGCAGACGGCGGACGCAGTGGTGGAGCTGAGTTGGGAGAAAGTTAACGGGTGACCAGGCGTCAAGAGATCGCAGAAATTCTCCGGAGCGAGGCGCTCTCGCTACAAGATCTCTCGGTTTTCTTGAAAGTGCACATCAAGGTAATTCTCGACGATATTCCGCACGTTGAGAAATCCGTTCAGCCTGAACAGAAGCTAATCATAGTGCCGCCGCAGTGTCAGCACTGCGGATTTACTTTCAAAGAGAGGCGCAAGATAAAGACGCCTTCACGATGTCCGAAATGCAAGGGCACGTGGATAAAGCCGCCGCTCTTTCAGATTCAGGACGCATAAAACACGCGGAGGAAAGAACCTAATGCCGCTTTATGAGTACCAATGCAAAACGTGCGAGTCGAAGTTTGAAGTCCTTCTAAGCATCAATGAAGTGAGCGACGAGTTTGGTTGTCCGGAGTGCGATTCATCCGACACGATAAAAGTCTTTGCCCCGTTCGCATCCCTCGGAACCGAGAAGTCAGCCGCGTGCGACACCGGCTCAACCTGAGCGATACCCGAATCCGGCAGTTAGCCGGGCAAATGATTAAACGCTGTTCATTTTACGGAAGAGTTCTGTAGCCAATCGGAATTCAGGCATCGCATCTAGAGAGAAGAGCACCAACTCTCCTCGCTCCAAGCACTTATTTTGAGGTGTTCTGTCCTCGTTCTCCCGCCTAGAATCACGCCTCGCGTCGGGTTTCTTGTAGTCGCCAGCCACGGCCCATGCCTGCAAGGACTTTCTTGCCTGCTTTTTTCTTCACACTTATAGAGTGCCAGCCATGAATTCACCATACCGCGTCGCACTAGTCGGGTGCGGCGGAATATCCATAGTGCACGCCAGTGCGTGGACAAAACTTCCTGAAATCGATCTGATTGCCGCCTGCGATATAAAGCTTGAATCTCTCGCTGGTTTCGCCAAAGCGTTTGATGTTAAGCATACTTATAAAGACGTGAGAACCATGCTTGAAAGACAGCAGCCGGACATTTTAGTGATTGCGGCAATCCCCAAGGCGCATCGTGAGATAATCCTAGAAGGCATTCGCAACGGCGTTCGAGCGATACTGTGTGAAACGCCGATTGCCATCAATACCAATGATGTCGAGCTGATGACTCAAGTCACGGAGAAGGCAGGCGTCTTACTGACGGAAGTGATGATGTATCGGCATCACCCGGTGACGCTCGCGGTCAAGCAGCGTATTCTTGATGGCGCGATAGGCGGCGTTCGGTTTGTAAGATCAACCTTCTCGACAGCGATAACGGATCGGACAAATTGGCGGTTTTACGGCGATCTTGGTGGCGGTGCTGCCAGAGTTTTAGGCTGTTATTGCGTCGATGTTATACGTTACCTTATCAATGCCAAACCAAAGACGGTTTGGGGGTGCGGTAGATTTGAACCCGTTAGCAATGCTTGGGAAACGATGATTGGAACCTTGGACTTTGGCGACGGTATCTCCGGTCAATTCGATAGCGGTTTCGGTTGGAGCCATCGAGAATCCTATGAGGTAGTCGGCACGAAAGGAACGATTCTGGTCCCGCGTGCGTGGAGCAATGGTGACAGTACCTGCAATTTCATGTTGAATGGAGAAGCCGTGAGCCTTACGGGTGCGAATCCGTACGCAGCCGAGATGCTGAATCTATGCGAATCGTTGGACACCGGAGAACCACCGCTCGTGACAATGGAGAATGCAAGGCGGAACATGCGCATCATTGATGGCGTGACCGAAGCCGCGCGTAGCGGAAAGCAAATAGAGATACTTGAAATATGATTTGGGGAGCGTAAGACTGTGGGTGGAATTAAAAAGGACTTTACGGAGAAGCATAGGGTAATCCACGGCATAGCCTGACGATAAAACGTTGTAATGAAAACTCTCTTGTGCTAAGATATCTTCATCGTGGAGCCTCGATTCATCCCAAGGTTGCGTCCATGTTTCCGTGGTATACAATGACCCGCCATCCGCCAAAGCACTCATACTCCACAACGTTATTTCACTCGACCAGATTTCAGACTTGACCTTCGAATTGTTTCATCCATCTGAGAGTTACTATTGAAGAAAAGGAGATTCATCTATGCCCCTCACAGAGAGTCAAATAACAGAGTTATCGCAGGCACTCATGAATGCTCAAGAGACAGCCACGCCAATAACCAACGTGGTTGATCAGTATCCCGACATAACTATCGCCGATGCTTATGCCGTTCATAAGAAGACTTTCGACACCCGAATCAGCAACGGCGACACCGTCATAGGTCGAAAGATAGGTCTTTCATCGAAGGCTGCGCAGGAGATGTTCAACGCGGACAGCCCGGCCTATGGGAATCTTTTTGCCTCAATGTTAGTGTTGGAGGGTGAACCGATTTCGATGAGCGGTTTATGCAGGCCGATGTTAGAAGGCGAGACGGCTTTCGTTCTCAAGAACGATCTCAAAGGACCAGGCGCTACGCCGGCAAGTGTTATGGCTTCTATCGCGGGAGTGATGCCGGCATTTGAAATCGCGGACACCCGCGGGGCGGAGAAGCCAAAGGCGGCTCAGGACCTGATCGCGGACAGTTCCGGCGCGGGCAAAGTTATGTTGGGCGGACAACTGACACCTATTGACGGCATCGACTTTCGGCATATCGGCGTAGTGTTGGAGAAAGATGGGGACGTCCTTACTACCGCCGCCACTGCCGCTGTACTCGGCAATCCCATCAATTCGGTCGTAAATTTGGTGAATAATCTTGCCGAGTTCGACATAGGCTTGTCTGCTGGTGAGTTTGTCATACCGGGTACGGCGCACATGGTGGTATCACCCGAGGCAGGGTCTTGCTATCGGGCGACTTTCGATCGCGTGGGGTACGTATCAGCGCGCTTTGTCGATTAGGGCGCGGTGAGCCGCAACGCACTCGAGTCGCATTTGGATAACTGAGAATCGGTCACAGCCGATGATTTTCAAAGCTTACGAGGTAAAGGCAGATTGGGCACATGGGCATACGACCATGAAGGAAAAAACCCCCGTACGTTTAACGTGTACGGGGGTCATGTTTGCGTTGGATATGGGGTCCGATGCAAATGTTGCTATCTTGCAATCAGTAACTGAGGTTATTCATCATGCGAACGTTCTTCATCCGAATCGCCCTCGTCATCTTCCTTCTCTTCGTCCTCATCCCAATCCTTGTCCGAATGTTTGTGTCTGCCGTGCTCGTGACGACCATGGCGACGCATTTCGCGCGCCTCCTCCCGTTTCTCTCGGCGGTGGCGACGCATCTCGCGTTTCTCTTCCCACTCCTCGTCGTGATCGCGGTCACGCATTTCGCAATCCTTGCCCCACGCTCTATGATGCCGTCTACCTCGAGACTTACCACGATATTTGCGTCCCTTTTTCTTGTCACCATCGCCGAAGGCGTGTTTCTTCATCCAAGCCTCGCGTTGTTCCTTCGTCAGCAACTTGGCAATGACGAGTTTGTGGCGAGTCATCGCTTGCTGAATCTGCATTTTGACTGCCAACATCTCTTCGGACTTGGATACGATAGCGGCTTCATTAAGTTCGTCAGCGCCCCACAGTTGCTTGAGTTCCAAACGTATGACCTCAATTTGCGCCTTTAACGGTATAAGTTTCTTGGCATTATCGACCTTAAGAGACTCGAATTGTTGAAGCTGTTCTTTGGAGAACATCTCCTTCTTCGATTTCATTTGCATCTTCGACTTGTGATGAAATTCTTTGTCTTTTCCATGAGCGTGTTCGTCCCGCGAAAACGCGGTTGGCGTCATGATGGCCACGGTGAAGAGAGCGATGCAGATGGTTACTACGATTCCGATTTTCATTTTCAATTCCTTTCCTTATGGATAAAGTTGAACAACAGTGATTCACATGTTCCTTGCTAACTGTTTCATTTGGCAAGTGAGTGCGGAAATTGTTCGGGAAAAAAATTGACGATTTCTACATTTTGTCAACGATTTATCTACCTATCCCGACTTCCGATAAGGTAAGCAAGGCGGTTGATTCATACAACCCGCGTCAAATAACCAGGGGCTGAAGGCCGTACGACTGGGAGTGAATACGATTGCAGCACGACTATGTAGGACAGGATATTGCGAATCTACGTTTCTGTCTATACGAACGGAGTTTAGAGCCAGATCTATTTCGCATCTTTGAACAGCGGTCCATTGAGCAAGTCTCATACCGAGCAGATTTTTGGATTATCGGGAGCAGTCATGTCCTCAACGTAGAAACGGAACGGGGTGGAATGGCTGAGGTCATCTCGGGTGATTCTCGCGCACTCCCTACGGACGGTAGGATTAAGGTTGTTCACGCCTATGGGGAGCATTGTTACGATGTTCAGGTTGCCGACGAATTCAACTATCGCGTAGAACTGCAATTGTTGAAGGTTCCGGACAAAGACTTCTTACTTAATGAACCGACACCTGCCGATAAGGGAATCCTGTTTCGGATGCGCCACTGTTTTCCAACCCGAGAAGATGTGGCGGAAACACCAATCACGGTGATTGATGTGCTGAAAGCCGATGTCGCCGGGCTTGAGTTAAAAACCTTTCATTCGTATGTTGAGGCGCCTGCCGTAGTGGTTACGCGATCGACGATAGAGGTTGCCGGAAAGGATGGAATTCGATAGGAGTGAAACTAGGAACGATCTGTCGGAAACCAAAGAGATTCAATATCTGATTTTAATGACCACGCAGACGGACAACCCCGATAACTCGGAAGTACCTGCCGAAACTATCAATGCAACTAGTAGGCGGGCTATCCTCGTACTACTTCTCGCCGTTTCTCTCATTTCGATATGTGCGATAATCTATGAAATCATTATCGCTGCCGTATCGTCGTACCTCCTGGGCAACAGTGTCTACCAATTCTCGATCACCATTGGGCTATTCATGAGTTCAATGGGATTGGGTTCTTTCCTGTCAAAATTCTTCGATCGTTACCTCGTAAACCGATTCATCCTGATTGAGATAATTATCGGCGTGCTGGGCGGGGTGTCGTCCATAATTCTCTTCAACGCCTATATCATCGTTGAGTCTACGGTAGGGTATCTTTTGGTGATGTTCACCCTCATCATGGCAATCGGGACACTTGTGGGCTTGGAAATCCCGATACTGACGCGGATTGTCGCCCAATACGAATCCTTGCGGGTCACGCTTGCGAACGTGCTTGCTTTTGATTATATTGGAGCATTAATCGGCTCTATCGCCTTTCCACTCCTACTGTTGAAGTACACCGGCTTGATTCAGACCGCCTTGATCATCGGATTTGTCAACGTCTTGGTCGCCGGACTCGTGCTCCTTCACTACTGGACTGATATTGAAAAGAGAGCCAGCGTCGTGGTAGCCGTCGTGTTGGCTGGCGGTTGCCTCGCGGTTGCCTCCGCTTACGGCGGTCTCATCGGCGCTTGGCTGGAAAGTAATCTCTATCATCATCGTATTCTCTTTTCGAAACAATCGAAATATCAGAAAATTGTCGTGACAGAACGCAATCCACGGACGGAAATCTCGTCAAAACTGTCGAGTGCCGATTCTCGTCAGATAAAGGTCACTAACCGGGGCGAGGATGTCAGGCTTTTCATTGATATGCAGCTACAATTCAGCTCGGTTGACGAGTACCGTTATCACGAGGCGCTTGTTCACCCGGCAATGACGCTCGCCAAAAACCGCAAGAATGTGTTAATACTCGGGGGTGGTGATGGTTTGGCAACGCGCGAGGTGCTCAAATACGCGGAGGTGCAACACATTGTGCTGGTGGATATTGACCCCGAGATTACGGAAGTTTGCAGCAGCCACAGCGCAATTCTGGCGCTGAATGGCGGCTCGCTCGCGCATCCGAAAGTTACGATAGTCAATGAAGACGCCTACACATTTGTTGAGCGTGAACGCGCCAATCAAATGTTTGACGTGGTCATCATTGATTTGCCCGATCCAAACGACGAGGGGCTATCGAAACTCTACAGCGTCGCGTTCTATAAACTCGTGGGTGACATACTCAACCCTCGCGGCACCATGGTGACACAGAGCACCTCTCCGTTCTTCGCGCGCCGCGCGTTCTGGTGCATTCATCAGTCGATAGAGGAGGCAGGGTGGCATACCTACGCATACCACGTGGACGTCCCATCAATGGGAAATTGGGGTTTCAATCTTGCTTCCAAAACGCCTTGCGATGTCACAGACATTCGCCTGACGGTTGAGACGAACTTTCTCACCGACAATTTGGTAGGTGCAATGTTCAAATTTGGGAAGGATGTCGCCGAAGTCGAGACCAGGCTCAACAAACTGCTCAAGCCGGTTTTGATGTTCTACTACGACGATGAGAAGTGGCGGTTCTATTGAACCGTGTTGGTAGGAGGGAATTCCGATTACCGGCCATCATGATGTGGAGACCGTTCAACTTCATTTAGAAAAGCGCTTGAGTTGGGAATAAGCCGGATTCTGTTCCCCGACTCGCTTTCGCTCATCAGGGTGATGGTCATTCATCTGGGATCGACGTTGCCACCGACCTCAAGCGGCTTTACCCGAGGACGAGGCGGGCGCGCCTGCACTGTCCTCCTATTCAGCCTTGCTCCAGATGGGGTTTGCCAAGCTCCCGATGTCTCCACCGGGACTGGTGCGCTTTTACCGCACCGTTTCACCTGTACAACGCGCGGTGCGTTGTAGTCTGCTTTCTGTTGCACTTTCCATAGCGTCGCCGCTCCTGGGTGTTACCCAGCATCCCGCCCTACGGAGTCCGGACTTTCCTCATCTCGATTTCTCGAAACGCGATCATCTACCCAACTCAAGCTTCCGATATAATAACATATGCAGGCAACATTTTAAAGCCTGTAGGACGGATTAAGCAGGGGAAACGTGACTAAGATTTCTGCCTGACATTAGAGAAATTAGGCTAAGTTTGTAACAATTTTCTTAGGAGTCGTAGGTTGGGTTGAACGGAAATCCATTAATTATCGCTGATTTCAAATGGGTTTTCGAACTCCAATTGTGCCCAAACGCTTCGAAATTCGAGTGAAACCCAACAGTCGTGCACATTCTATCATCATGAGATGCCCTCTGCAATTAGATGCGTTTCCCCTGAGGAATCAAGTGAAATCATCCAACGGATAGTGAGTGCGATAGAAATCGTATAGCGAACGATCAACTGAGTGAATAGATCAAGCGAATGGACAATGATCGCGATTGAAATCCCAAGGCGATAGCTAATCCCGCCCGATGGCCGATTGCATCCTATGCCCGAACAGTCCAATTCTCGGCATATGGAATTTGAATGGTTGACATTGGGTTTGACCGTGCGTAAACTAATATACGTATAGGCGCATTGACTGGGCGCGGGGTGTATGGGGCCGAGGAGGAGTTTAGATTGGAAAAAAAGTCTGTTGTTCTCTTGAGCGGAGGCATAGATTCAACGACAACACTTGCAATTGCCAAATCTCAGGGCTACGAAGTGTACGCAATGAGTTTTCGATACGGCCAACGTCATGCACTTGAATTTGAAAGAGCAAGACAAATTGCGGAAAGCATGGGGGTGGAGAAACATACCATCGTTGACATAGATTTGCGCTCATTTGGCGGATCCGCGTTAACCGATGATATAGAGGTACCGCGAGACCGTTCGCAAGAGGAGATGGGGACCGGCATACCGGTAACGTACGTTCCGGCGCGTAACACAATCTTTCTATCCTTTGCGCTTGCTTGGGCGGAGACACTGGAGGCAGACACAATCTTCATCGGCGTCAACGCCCTTGATTATAGCGGCTATCCGGACTGCAGGCCCGAATATATTCAGGCGTATCAAAGGATGGCGGATCTCGCGACGAAAACGGGTGTGGAGGGAACAACACAACTCAAGATTCAGACACCGCTCATCCTAATGACCAAGGCGGAAATCATCAAGAAGGGAGCCCAACTTGGGGTTGATTACGGGTTGACTCTTAGTTGTTACGATCCGGATGATTTGGGTAGAGCTTGCGGAACTTGTGATAGCTGTCTTTTGAGGAAGAAGGGATTCATAGAGGCGGGCATCGCCGATCCCACGGAATACCAAGGCAGTGAATCGTAGGAGCGATCCGCGAATTGCGATAGCGGGAATTGGAATTCCCTCCTATCGTAGCAGCGATTTGCGAACGCGAACGTATGTGGTACCGATTCGACACGTCAGATTTCTACGAACTCAACCTCTACCGGATGAAGAATTACTCCGGATTCATATCCGCGGCGAAGTAGCTCACGAACCCCGGCTCTACCTGACTCACCATAATCAAGGGTATATTCGTTAACGTACATCCCGACAAATTTGTCGGCGAGTTCGGTCTCCATGTCACGCGCGAAAGTCATGGCGTATTCAAGTCCCTTTTTGCGGTGATCGAGGGAATACTGAATGCTCTTTTTGAGCAAGGTCGTAATTTTCCGAATCTTGGCGTCTCCGAGGTTACGCCGAATCGCGTTAGCGCCAAGCGGGAGTGGCAATCCCGTTTCTTCATGCCACCATTCTCCAAGATCCACCACTTTGTGCAATCCCATACGTGCGTACGTTAACTGACCTTCATGGATAATCAATCCGGCGTCCGCCTTACCTTCTTCAACGCAAGCTAGAATCTGATCGAAACGCACTGTCTCCGGCTGAAAGTCGGGTTGGAAGAGGCTCAGAGTGAGGAAAGCGGTTGTAAGTTTTCCTGGAATAGCTATCTTTTTACCGGCAAGATCTTCGCCACTCATAGGCTCCCTCGAAACAACCAGTGGACCATAATTGTCCCCGATGCTCGCGCCGCACGGCGTGAGGGCATAATTTTCTGCCACATAAGCGTAAGCGTGGGCTGAAATCGCCGTGACCTCTAGTTCCGCATTCAGCGCACGGCGGTTTAAGCTCTCAATGTCCTCAATGACATGTACCACGTCGATTCCATTCGTCGGGATAAGCCCCTTTGCGAGGGCATAAAACATAAATGCGTCATCGGAATCGGGGCTATGACCAATCCGTATCTGTTCCGTTTCTGACATTTGAAACTCCTGTTATTTTCGTGGCCGGCACCTCACTCCAGATTCGCCGGCCTTCTTACATTCTGCCGCATTGAATCCAACGTTAGGATGATACCATCTTTACTCTCGCGTCATCAACAGGAATCCGGAGAATGCCCTCCAAGCGCTACTTCTATTTGACAGCTACTCCCGACATAGACACCGAATTAATCAACGCAGAATGCCTCGCCCTGACCGGAGTCGCTCCGAACCTACATGGACTTGCTATTTCGCCGAAACGCGTTGATGTCAGCCGCGGCGCATACGTGAGGTGCTGTGCGGAACTTTTGTTCGAAGCTGGATGCATTTCGGAAATCTGCGCGAATATTAGAGTTGCGGGGCTGTACGCCGACGATTTTCGAGTGTCTGTCGTTAAATTGCCGCGCAATTTGAATGCGAACAGCCTTGAGATTGCACACATTGTAGGCGCGGAAATTGGGGGCATACCCGATTTGGTCTCGCCGCGGGTCACATTCTTGACCGTTATAACAGAGGAGAAAGTCCGTTTTGGGAAGTTACTTTCCGAATCCGACGGACAATGGATTGCCCACAACAAGCGTCCACACGTGACATCAAGTTCCTTGCCCACAAGGCTTGCCAGAGTAATTGTCAACCTAACCGTCTCACCCGGTGACCGCCTCATTGATCCGTGTTGTGGCACAGGCACGATTATGCTGGAAGCTGCACAGATGGGAGTGAAGTCAGTCGGCTATGACATCAACGTGCGCATGGTGGGAGCAACACGAAAGAATCTGAAGCATTACGGTTTGAGCGCGGAGGTCCACCTCGGGGACGCTCGCCTAATTAGCGGGCGATATGACGCGGTGGTCACAGATTTCCCATACGGAATAGGTCTTGCCAAGGACACGACAGTTGACAGAGAAATACTTGGGCGGATTCGCCAACTTGCTCCCAAAGCAACTCTAGTTCACACCAGAGACCTAAACCGCGAACTCGTTGATTTAGGATATTGCATTGAGCGCGTTGTGCCGGCGCGCAAACATACGATGGTTCGAAAAATCTTCATTACCTCAACCGGAAACTACAATGAATCCAATAACAATTTAAATTCCGTGGTAGGTTCGGTTTCCTAACCGAACCTGTATATTATCGTCTCAAAGGTGCGGGTGGGGAAAGATGTCTATGAGATTTCTATCGCGCTCGCTAATCGCTTCCTTAATCCTTCCCCATAAAACCTCAATCGCGCTCGATATTCACTCGCTTGATCTTTATAGATCGCACCTACCGAAACATGTGTAAATATAGCGGGAATTGACTATAGTCGAGTTTGGGGAAAGTCATCATACCTATTCTTTGGTTAAAGAGAGGGTTGAGTCTGGTCAGCACCAAATGTGGAATAAAGAGTTGGTGGGGAAATCAGTGATTTGATAGTTGTACATCGTTGCGATAGTCAAACGGGCTCACGCCTCTCCCGGCTCATTGAAAAAGAAATCGTTCTCAAAAATCTTCCTCGATGTCGTAAAAGTCCGTCTCGCTCAGAATATCTTCATCGAGTTCTTCCTCTTCATAGATGTCGTACTCTTTCGCATCCATCAACACATCCAGTTCTTTTGAACTCTCAACGCTCATTTTACAAATCCAGCCATCGCCCTCCGGAGAACGGTTGATGACATCCGGATCATCTTCAAGAGCAGTGTTGATCGCCCTGATTTCTCCTGTAACCGGTGCATGGATGGGAAACGAATCCCCGTCCGCAACTTCGACCCTACCGATTACATCGTCTTGCTCAAACTCCTCGTTGACGGGTGGCAAATCTACGAAGATGATATCACCGTAGATGAGTTGCACACGTTCACTGATCCCGACAACTCCTTCATTATCCGTGACTTCAATCCATTCATGCGTAGCGGTATATTTGACCTCGTCCAAGGTTTAGCCTCCAGAGTCTGCTTATGTCTACATTTCAGGTTGTGGCAATACTGCTTACTTCGATTGGTGCGGCCATTCGCTGAAGGTTCGCTTTCAAGGTATCCAGCTCTCGTTGGCGGATCCGTAGATAAACAACAGCATTCTCATCATATTCAACATTCAAGACATCTCCCCTGAGTCGACGACACAGGTTTAGAACTGGTCCAATCTGATTGTGAAACACGCGCAGTCGCAATGTCTGGTATAGAATTCGTGTTTCAATCTTGGCATTCGCCAGACAACTTCGAGCGCAGCCTCCATAAGCGCGGATAAGTCCTCCGACCCCCAAATTAATCCCACCGTAATAACGCACGATTACACAGATCACATTTGACAACTCGGCGGCTTTTATTGCCGAGAAAATCGGTGGGCCTGCCGAGTGTGTGGGTTCACCCGCGTCAGTCGCATATTCCCGCGTGTCGCTCCCCGCCGCAATCTTATAGGCATAACAATAGTGTGAGGCATTAGGATACTCTTGCTGAACGAGGTTTAGGAAATCCTTTATGGCGTCCTGACTCTCGACCGCTGTCGCCAAACCAATAAATCGGGATTTTTTGACTTCAAGTTTTGATTCAGCAATGTCAATAACCGTCTTGTATTGATCGGACATACATTGTGAAGGAGGTTCTCGAAAGCTACTCAGTCGCAGATATCGCTCTTTTTTTAGATTTTCCGGTCTTCACCCCACAGAGCCTGACACATATTTTATCAAGTGCCCTGTCCAATCGAAAAATAGTAGACAACCCCTCCCTGATCTACACGGATCCTCTCGCCTTCTCTTTCGGTTGGTTTTGCTTGAGGCGTATATGCCCCGCTTATGCGAAACCGCCCTAAATTAAAACCGATACCAAATGTCGGTCCCTCGGCTTTCCAGATTCGTTCTTCCATTTGAAGTGTTTCGGTACGAATGATTTGAACCGGATGCCATCTGTGCTCCGTGTGTCGCAAATAACCTATTCTGCAACCAATCCGTCCATGATACCAGATTTCTCCAGCAAAGCTTGCACGTACACCATTCTTGAAAGGAGGATTCGCATCAAGGTTGAACTTTAAATCCAGATCGTTATATCGTTCGTGGTAGACGCCTCCGACAAGAACGTCTTGTTCGATTTGATCGGGAATGGAGTCGTCCGAAAACGACAACCCGTTACTGAGATTTCTGACTATGGCTCCAATTCGAAGATGCTCGCCTATTTTTTTGCTTAGCCCGATATTGTAAGCGTAACCATGTCCGGCATGTTCTTCGTTCTCGGGCAACTGAATCTTGGAACGCAGCCATTTGGCGTCTGCGCCAAACGCCAAACCGGCAAAAAGTTTCCTGCTATATCCAATACCAAGCGCCCAGTCGCTCTGTGGAAAGTTGTTGGTTGCTTTCCCAAGATAGTCTACACGACTAAACTGCCCATCGTGTCCACGGGCAAAATCGAAACCGATTATGCCGAAGGATCCTATCGGTAAAGCATAATTCAGGAGTTCAACTCCCGACGCATAGAAGTCATATTCACTATAGTCTTCATACCGCTCCGTTTCATTTAAATTAGACACCACGGCAACTATTCGGGGAAATCGAGCCGTGTAAAGAGCAAAGCGTCTGTCGTGTATGAGGCTGAGTCCGGCAGGATTACCGTTCAATGCATGTGCCCCTATATTCGATTCGACAAAACTGCTTTCCATTCCCTGATGTTCGGCGCGTGCCAGTTGCTTGAGAAAGATATCCACGGTTGCAGGGACAGTGACCTCGGCTTGCTGGGCTGAAACCAGATGCGCTAACGTGGCAAAGAATAAGGTGCAATATGTGAATTGTAGAATCTTCATTTTAGATGGATTTCGCCTGCGAATTGGCATTTATTGGAGGCATTCTCAAAATAAATTGATTTCAGGATTGGTAATGTTTAGGCAGGAAAGGTCTGTCTAGCGGCAAAGCGCATCTGTCATTCGCGCAACTCGATGCATCGTTTTCACATCGTGGACACGGACCATGTCCGCTCCGTGTGCGATTGCCCATGTTATGGTAGCAGCGGTTCCTTCTATTCGACTGTTCACCGGGAGGTCAAGGATTTTCCCGATAAAGGATTTTCTAGACGTACCGATAAGGATAGGTTTGTTCAAGTGGCGAAATTCGTCAAGCCTGCGCAAAATCTCCAAGTTGTGATCAACAGTTTTTCCAAATCCAATACCGGGATCAATGGCAATGTGGTCGGGAGGGATGTCTTCTGTTTCCGCATACTCGATACGACGCTGAAGCCAAGAAGAGATATCTGACACGACATCATCGTAGACCGGCGATTGTTGCATCGTCCGCGGGGTTCCACGCATGTGCATTAGGATTACCCCGGCACCCATCTCTGCGACAACCTTGGCCATCTCCGCATCCCCTTGGAGCGCCGTAATGTCATTGACGATATGTGCCCCAGTTTCAAGTGCCCGGCGAGCAACCTCCGATTTGCACGTGTCAATTGATACAGGAACAGAGATTTCATCGACAAGCCCCTCGACCACAGGCAGAACCCGCGCCAATTCTTCCTCTGCCGATGCGGGGGACGCCCCCGGTCGAGAAGATTCGCCGCCAACGTCAATGACATCGGCTCCGTCCTTCGCCATCTCCTTGGCATGGTCGATCGCCGCGGCAACACCAAGATAGCACGCACCATCGGAAAACGAATCGGGCGTCACATTCAAGATTCCCATGATGAGGGTACGGTGTCCGAAACAGAGTTCTTTCCCGCGACAGTCCATTAAGTTATGGGAACAGGCGGTCTTGGTCCGAGGATATCTTCAATTTCTTTTCTGACAAGTGTTTCCCTGTCAAGCAGCGCATCGGCAAGTGACTTTAGCCCATCAAGATTGGTCTCAAGAAGATGTCTGGCTCTATCATAACATTCCATGATTATCCCATGTACAGCCTGATCAATTTCAACCGCCGTTTTTTCGCTATAATCTTTATGATGAGCTAACTCTTTGCCAAGGAAAATCTGTTCGTCGCGTCGTCCGAAAGTCAACGGTCCCATCTCGCTCATTCCCCATTGCGTAACCATTCGGCGTGCCATCGCCGTTGCTTGCTCGAAGTCGTTCTGCGCGCCGGTCGTTTGTTCGCCGAAGATTAATTCCTCAGCGACGCGCCCGCCAAGCGCGAACAGAATATGAGCTAGAATGTGTTTCTTGCTCATATTGTGGCGTTCTTCCAGAGGCAACTTTGCTGTTACACCGAGCGCACGTCCGCGGGGAACAATCGTACATTTATAGTTGGGATCGCTCTCAGGCACAAAATGCAGCATCAATGCGTGCCCGGCTTCGTGGTACGCGACAACCCGTCTTTCCTCTTCGCTGACAACCAAACTCCGCCGCTCGGGTCCCATCATTACCCGATCCTTGGCTTCATCAAAGCAGTCCATATCAATTTGGTCTCTGTCCCGCTTCGCCGCGAGCAATGCTGCCTCGTTTGCCATGTTTTCAATATCTGCGCCTGAAAAACCGGGTGTTGCCTTTGCGAGTACGTTCAACTCAACATCTTCGGCAAGTTTGTATGGTTCTTTGGTATGGACTTTAAGGATGGACTCTCGTCCGCCCACATCAGGCAAATCCACGACAATCTGGCGATCAAATCGTCCCGGTCTCAGCAAGGCCGGATCCAAGACATCCGGACGATTCGTCGCGGCTATAAGTATCACGCCTTCCGAGGTATCGAAGCCTTGCATTTCAACAAGGAGTTGGTTTAACGTCTGTTCCCTCTCGTCGTGCCCGCCGCCGATCCCCGCGCCACGATGTCGTCCGACGGCGTCAAGTTCATCAATGAATATAATGCAGGGCGCATTCTTCTTGCCTGTTTCAAATAGGTCTCTGACGCGAGATGCTCCAACACCAACAAACATCTCAACAAAATCTGATCCGCTGATGCTATAAAACGGAACGTTTGCCTCGCCCGCCACCGCGCGCGCTAACATCGTCTTGCCGGTGCCCGGTGGTCCCATGAGAAGAACACCTTTGGGTATGCGACCGCCGAGGCGTTGAAATTTCTTGGGGTCCTTGAGAAATTCTATCACTTCTTGAAGCGCTTCTTTTGCCTCATCAACCCCCGCAACATCGGCGAAGGTAATCTGGGTTTGGTCTTCGGAATGAAGTCGTGCACGGCTCTTTCCGAATGATAGCGCTCTATTGCCGGTGCCCTGTACTTGCCTCATGAAAAAAATCATGATACCAACAAACAGGAGGATTGGTAACACGGTTGTTCCAAAGATGAGCAACCATTGAGGAACACTCGATCCCTGCTCCACATCAAAGGGGATTTGTGCATTCATGAGCGTTTGATGAAGCGGGAATTCGGAGAACTGATCTCGGCTGGTTTTAAACTGTCCGTTCCAATCCTCTATCTCGACAATCTCACCCAATCTTAGCAATTCGTCTTGAACGGAGTGCGGGTCGCGGAACGTACCTTGAATCCATTCCTCCTTGATGATAACTTCATCTTGGAACAATCCGTCATCCTCCGGGGCTAATCTTCCGCCTTCCTCTACCGATTTTCTGCGATTTTCCACGAGTTGATAGAAACTCGACGTTGTAAGCTCATGGACTCGGTCTTTGCGGCTGATTACTTGGGACAGCGCCAGAACAAAAATTGACGCCATCACCACCCAAACCAAGGTACTCTTTGCGTTCTTGTTCACTCCTACTTGCCTCTCTGTTTCAAAAATGTAAGAATTGCCGCGCCTATGCCAACCATACGGTTATGCCACTTCGATCGGATTTACGCTCGTTATGAACCGATGAGTTCTAGAATCCCAAATTTTAGTGGGAGTAATCGTTGATAAGAGGATGGAACTAGCACCTGTTCAGGACGAAAAGTATAACAAATGAGTTGTCAGATATCAAAGGTAAATTCTCCCTTCTCGTCGCTTATATCACACTATGTAATGTAGTTGGCACAATGTTTTAACGGTATATTCCGAAATCTGTGAATTCTCCGGTTGGCGGCCACACCGTTTTCACTTGACACTTCATAGCCTTGACAGTATACTACAGAAATATTGGGGTTGGCAATTGGAATTGCTCTTCTTTTGGGAAAACCCTACAAAAGGGAAGGAGGAGGCATGAAACCAGTAAGTTTGATTTCTACTTCCGTTATAATTCTGATAGTTGCAGCCTCTGCCAGCTTTGCCCATATCGTGAATCCCGAAACTGGCTTGAAATTCCGGTATAACGCAGAGCTCGTAGAAGTTTCTCCGGTGATAGACGGTGTTCTCGACGACACGCCTTGGCATGAGACCGGAATACCCGGGAAAATGGACCAAGAAGTCGTTCACGACCAGCTGTGGCTAGAATCAAGTGACTTCACTGGCGTGTTTGCCGGGGTATGGCGGAACGGTTTCCTATATATTGCGGTTCAATTGAGCGACGATCAAGTCGAGAATCATGGCGCCAAACTTTCCGATAAAGACCATCTCGTGGTTTATCTCGATCCCGATCATAGCGGGCACAAGAGCGACTTGTACCGTTACGATTTACCTGTGGGCGAGGCTGAACACCAATCTCTTGTCCCTCCTCTTAGAGCAGTTGCATGGGGAGACGATGGGCAATCCTGCGAATTAATGTTTAACCTAGGTGATATCACAGTAAAAGGGAATACGGTCGGATTTTGGATTTACTATAATGATGTAGATAACGGGCATCTGGAACATCGGATTAGCTGGGGTCCGCCCGGGTACACCGATGACGACCTATCTTTACCGGATCTCGTATTTACCGCCAAATTAAAACCTAATATGAACCAAAAGGTCCTTCAGTGGGGACGTATCAAGAGTTTCTATTATTGATTTGAGGAAGTCGCTTTGTGTTTTTTGTCGGCAAGGTTTTGGAACTAATGGGGATAGTTCTTCTCGGAGCGGGGTTATATCTAGGATGTGTCAATCCCTACGGTTTTACCGAGGGCAAGTCAATGGGAGTCGAAATGGGATCGTTGGTGGCAGGGATTCTTATCTTCTTCATCGGACGCCTTATTGAGAAGCGTTGAGGACAGAAAATGTCGCGATATCTCCACAATCCGGTATCTGCGTCACACTAAATACGCAGACGATTTTTTTTGATTCTCTAATGCGATACTGATTGTCACAGCACGTCGGTAGTCGCCACGATTTTTATAAATGTCCTGCACGGTTTAAAGAATTTTATGGAACAAAAAATGGGGCTGTGGTATACTCAACGTTCAGATTTATTGACGCCGGTACGATAGGTCAAACATGAAATCAACAAACAAGGAGGCAATATTGAAAATGAAGGGACTGAACAACTATGTCTGGCCGAGTTTCGCTGGATTGTTCATACTGCTGTTATTGACTATGGGTTGCGCTAGTGGCACGCCGCTAAAGAACATGCCGCCGATTCAACCGTCAGATAGGCTTGATGAAAACACCGTACTGGACGAAAGCAATCCGGAACAATTCGAAATCCCTGCCAAGTCACCAGTACTCATCATGACGAGGGATGACATCGAAGTTGCTATCTGCTACTGGCGTCACCACGACTTGAATCGCAAATATCACCGTGGCAATACCGTGTCGCCATTTTACGCATCCGAAGCGCTCCACCAAGGCGATAAAACGGACGTGTTTTACGTCAAGATTACGAATAATCGCCCCCAGAAAATTCTATTTAATGTTAACAAATGCTTGATTGAAGATCAGGGAGAAAATTGGTATGGCCCATTGGACTATGATGGTTTGGTAGAGCGATTCGGACTCATGAGTCGTGTCGCGGGCATCCCTGTCAAAAACGGATTGGCGGTCGCACGCAGGATTCTTCTGGAAAAACAGATCGGACGCTTGGATGACGGGATACCGGCAGGGAAAAGTATTGAAGGATTCCTGCCGTTCTATCAGACCAAACTCAACGCTAAAGAGCTGACGGTCATGTTGCCAATTGAAAAAGCTCCGCCGCCAAATACGACAAAGCGGTTTCAAACGATAACCTTTAACTTTCCTTTCATTCATAGCGAATCGGTTCGCCATGCCCAGCCTACACCCATCAAGTATTAATCTCCGCAAAATCTCGGAGATTGAGGGCAAGTCGTCACAGCCCGTGAGTTATAGTAGGCATTATCTGACGATTGTGCACGGTGGCAAGGAGTTCAAGAACTGTTTGCCGTAAAATTTGGTTGTCAAGCGAGGATCGAGAATTACGACCATTCCCTTATCGGTCTTCGTGCGAATGAGGCGGCCAAATCCTTGTTTAAGTCTAAGAATGGCTTCAGGCAAGCTAAATTCCATGAACGAATTGCTGCCCTGCTCCTCGAGTTGCTTAATCTTCGCTTCCATCACCGGATGTGTCGGCACCTCAAACGGTAGTTTTGTAATAATCACGTTGCTGAGTGATTCGCCCTGAACATCCACCCCTTCCCAAAAGCTTGATGTCCCGAATAAAACCGAGTCTGTGTCCCGCTTGAATGCGTCCAACATTTGACTTCGCGAGAGTCCTCCGCCCTGCTTAAACGACACGATACCGAGTTCATCCAGATAATCCGATAAAACTCCGTAAACCTCATCCATCATCCGGTAGCTCGTGAACAACACAAACGCCTTTCCGTGTGTCATCTTGAGGTAGTGCTTGACTTGGGTGGTAACGGATTGAGTAAACTCTACAGGCCTGCGCGGATCCGGCATCCTCAAGGGAATGTGTATCTCGACTTGGTTCTTGTAGTCGAACGGTGAGCCTGCAATCAATTCGCGGCACTCCGACAAACCAACGCGTCTCTTGAAAAAATTGAAATTCTGATTTGTTGCCAGCGTGGCGCTCGTCAGGATTACGCTGTTCATGATACCGAATAGATACTCATTCACCGCCTCGCTCACATTCACCGGCGTCGCATTTAACGTCATGCGGGGGAATCGTCCCCGGTTTACCGTTTCAATCCAATACACAGAATCCGGATCGCTGTGATTAATCATGAGGTCCAGATCTTCACGAAGATGATTGCATCGGCGCAGGTGTGAGGCAATCTCCTCCTCATCGTCATCCGTCTGCGCCGTTTCCCTCAACTGTTTTAACTCAGTCCGAAGGGTTGCAAGAGGTGTATCCAGCACATTTTCGACGAAGTTCTCACGGTCGATTCGTTGCGTGATGCCGCCTCCCCATCTCTGGCTTCCTTGGGATTCCAACCAATCTGTAATCGCACCGAAAAGTTTATTTGCCTGATTACGCGCGTCTTCAACCGGTTCTTTCAGATGCGACGCTGCATAACGAACAGACAGTCCACTCTTGCCGCTCGGGTTATCAAGTGAGTCCAAGAACCGTTTAATTCGGGAATTGGTGAGTTCAACGGTTGCGTGCTTGCCCGCAATGGCTTCAAGGTGGTGTGCTTCGTCGAGTATTAGGTACTGATAGTCTGGTAAAACCGCAGACTGTACATCGGCGGATTGCCGAATCGCCAAATCGCTAAACAGTAAATGATGATTTACGACGAGAAGATTTGCTTCCTGCATCTGTCTTCGCGCCTTGAAATAAAAGCAAGTATTATACGTCGGACATTTCGATCTCAAACAATTGTCGCGGTCTGAAACGACGCGATCCCAGACTACGGGAATCGGTTGCTTCTCAAGATCCGCCCGGCTCCCATCGTCGGTGGTTTCCACCCAAGCTACAATCTCGGCTAGCTCTGCGACCTCTTCTTGCGTATCAAACAACCCTCTCTCGTAAGTTAGCAAGCTGTTGAGTCGACGGCGCGAAAGGTAGTTACTACGTCCCTTGGCGAGTACGGCAGAAAAAGAATACGGCAGGACTTCTTGAAGAAAAGGGATGTCTTTTGTTATCAATTGCTCCTGCAAACTGATGGTGTTTGTTGAGATAACAACCGTTTCACCTGTACTGAGTGAGAGGTCAATCGCGGGTATTAGGTAAGCAAAGGTCTTTCCTACCCCGGTTCCCGCTTCTACAATGAGATGCTCGTCGGCCTCAAATGCATCGGCGACAGCGTTCGCCATCTCAAGTTGTTGAGGGCGGAACTCATACCCGCCTAGACCTTGAGCAATGTAGCCCTCCGGTCCAAAAATTTGATTCAAATCTGACACGCGTTTATTCATGATATTCAGATTGTGCTAGGGTACCTAAGTAACCAATGCTGTTACGCCAAAATTATGTACTTGCATGGGTATGTTTGAAATGAACACATTAATGATTTACTTTCTCATTCGTGGTCAGGTCTGACGCTGATAATCTTCTTGCCCTCGCCATGCGTGATTTCAAGGATTATCTCGGGTTCATTCTGCGCCGAGTGCACCAGTTCGTCGAATTGCTCCACGCTCTCAACTTTCTTGCCGTTAATCGCGACAATTAAGGTGCCGCGCAAAATTCCGGCGTTCTCCGCCGGAGCGCCCAATTTGATGGCTTTAACCATTACACCTTGGTCACCAGGTTTAAGAAACGTGTAATTTTCAAAATCGCTTGCACCCAATTCTCGGGTAAAAATGCCTAGGATTTTCCACGATTCTGACGTTGGGGAAACCCATCTTTCCACAAGCCGTGGCGGAATCTCTCCAATTGAAACCTCGAGCGTTTTCCGTTGACCGTCCCGGAGAACCGTGATCTTGGCTTTCTCACCCACTAGCGATTCCGCTATCTGGAACTGGAGTTGGCGGAAGTCGTTAACCTCTCTGCCTTTATACTTTGTGATGATGTCACCCCGCTGTAGTCCGCTGCGCTGGGCTGGCGACGATGGTACGACTCCACGGACACGGATCCCCCCCTCCAGCACTTGCCTCATACGTATCCCGAGCCAACCGCGCGTGACTTTGCGGTTGTTAACTAGCTGCTCGCTAATCCTCTTGACCAGATTTATGGGGATAGCAAAACTGGCTCCCGCTTTGATGACATCTGCGGCAATCGCGTCGTCTGTTTTTCGGATGACCGAGTTTAACCCCACAACTTCGCCGTAAATGTTCAATAGCGGACCTCCGCTATTCCCCTTGCTAAGCCATGCATCTGTTTGAATGAAATCTTGATAGCGAATAATGTTGTCTCCCAGCGGTAAAGCGCGTCCTATTCCGCTCACGATTCCGGTTGTAATAGTGTAGTCAAGGCTATAGGGGTTACCGATGGCAATGGCAAACTGCCCAACTCGGACCTCATCTGAGTCGGCGAAGGAAAGAGTCGGCAAGTCTTCGCCCACGTCAATCTTCAGGACAGCAATGTCTGTGCTTGCATCTTCTCCTATCAACTCGGCATCGTACCATTGACGATTGAACGGACGAATACGTACTGTCTCCGCGCCATTCACGATGTGGTCGTTTGTTACGACGTAGCCGTCCGGACGAAAGATGATCCCCGCTCCCTCCAGTTCGACAAAATGCTTGAATCTCTCCGAGCCGTGGCCGGCTTTCCGCCGCACGTTCCTTGCTGACACACTGACAACGGCCACTTTGCTTTGATCGTAGATATTGGCAAACGTGTTTTGAATGGATTCCAAAAGTTGAATATCCGCAGAGACCGTAGGCGAGCGGCGGGGAGTGGTTGACTGAACCGATGTGTTGCAGGTCGGAACAAGGATACTGAGGATGAGTAGCGCGAAAATCGGGTACATATTGGCGGTATTCTTCATTATGGTCTTCCTCTAAAACTGACTGAAATATAGGACGTATGTTGGGACAATAGCCAATAGGTTTGAACGTATGCGGTTACCACAAAAATCCGCATCCCGCCTTGGTGTTCAAATCACCCATCCAAACACAACCAAGTTCCAAGTATTCCATTATAAAGGTCTATCGGAATACCCGTCAATCATTGAATGTCAACACTACTGCGCGGCAGAAGCAGAGCCCCCGTTATTTAACGATTGAGTGTGCCTAATGAGTTTCAGAAGGATGCAATTTGCCATCACCTACCGAACTCGATCCGCCCTCGAAAAGCCCGGCTGGAGATGGATCCAGTTTCTCCGCCTCCTCACATTTTGCTTGACACCACAAACGCGCAGAAATATTATATACTCACACCTGCGGACGTTGGACACGGGCATCGCTTCACACAATCCGCCCGGTACGAGGAAATCCCTGCCAGTGGTAAGTTCAATGCGCGTAGAACCGCAATCCTTTACTGAAAGATTAGCCGTAGCCTGAGCAACAAGCGTTTCTCTGGACATTGTTACGACCCAATCATTATATTGTATCCGTCACGCATACGCAACGCAGTCCATCTTGAAATATATACTCTCGTGGGGCCATACGTGAAGTTTTGGAAAAAATATAATCAGGAGAAAATATGAAACTTATTCAATTTCATCTACCCAATATGGGAAAGCGCGTCGGAATTGTTACGCGCGAGGATGAGGTTATTGACGTGACCAGCGACGAATCTTCGGGCGTCCTCGAAATCTTGGAGTTAGCTTACAGCGAAGGCGTTAGTATAGGAGTTCTACTGGCAGATATTCAGGAGCGCGTCGCGAGTCCGCCGCTCTCGATTCCTTCACGTCCGGGCAGATCGGCAGAACCCAGAAACGATAGGTTGATATTTGAGGATCTCAATATTCCGCCGGATCCGAATAAACCGCATCTCCTTTTGCCTCTTGACACACCCGAGGTTTGGGGTTGCGGCGTTACATACAAGCGGAGCGCGGATATGCGCGATGAAGATAGCGAGCAGGATATCTATAGTCGTGTTTACAATGCAAATCGCCCCGAAATCTTTTTCAAGGGAACAGTGCCTCGTTGTACCGGCCCCAATGATTTCGTGTGCATCCGCAGCGACTCTGAGTTGACGGCGACGGAGCCGGAATTGGCATATGTGCTCGGCGCAGATGGGGAAATTGCGGGATACACGATATGTAACGATGTCTCCGCTTGGGATTTGGAACGCGAGAACCCGCTCTACTTGCCGCAATCGAAGATTTTTTACGGGTGCTGTGCGCTCGGTCCGATGTTTGTCACCGCATCCGAAATTGATGATCCGTACAATCTTGATGTGAGATGTACGGTCTTGAGGGACGATCAGACGCTTTACGAAGGCGAAGTCAACACCTCCCAAATTAAATGGAAGTTCAAAGAACTCACCGAGTTCCTTTGCAGAGATAACCCTGTTCCGATTGGTGCCGTCGTATCCACCGGGACAGGCATCATCGTTCCAAATGACTTGCCGCTAGCCCCCGGTGATGTTGTACAGATTGAAATCGGCGGGCTGGGCACGCTCTCCAACCCGGTCAAACAGCTTTAGGACTTGAAGGAAGATGATCAACGGTCTTATTCCCAAGGAGGCAACCTATAATGTCCAAGGTCCATCCTGATGTTTTCATAGGTATTCCAAAGAAAGAAATCGACACACCCGCCTTGCTCATTGATTTGGATGTTTTCGAAGCCAATATTCGGACGATGGCGGACTTTTTCAAGACTGTCAACGCAGAACTACGACCTCACGCGAAGACGCACAAAACTCCAATCATCGCTCACAAACAACTTGAAGCCGGGGCAATCGGGATCACGTGCGCCAAACTAGGCGAAGCTGAAGCCCTGGTGCACGCTGGAATCCGTGATGTACTCATCGCCAACCAAGTAGTTGGAACTCAGAAGATTGCCCGACTAGTCGACCTCGCCATGAACTCGGAAATCATGGTTGCCGTAGATGACGCCGACAACGTCGATCAACTTTCTGCTGCCGCTGAAGCCAAGGGGGCTACGCTTCGCGTGTTGGTTGAAGTCAGCACCGGCATGGGACGATGCGGCACCATGCCGGGAGAACCGACATTGACTCTCGCTCAGCAGATTCTGAAATCGAAAGGGTTAAAGTTCGAGGGTTTGATGGGATATGAGGGGCACACGGTCGCCAGACCGGACCTGATTGAACGGAAAATCGAGACCGGAAAAGCTGTACAGCTCCTGATTGACACCAAAGATTTTCTTGAAGAAAACGGTGTTGCCGTGGGCATCATGAGTGGCGGCGGAACAGGTACCCATGCTATTACCGGGTCTTATCCCGAAATGACAGAAATACAAGCAGGATCCTACGTCTTCATGGATAGTACATACCACAATGTTGAAGCGGTCGGCGACCGGTTCCCATGTTCACTGACGCTATTATCGACCGTCGTGAGCCGTCCGGAGCCCTCGCGGGTTATCGTTGATGCTGGGATGAAGGTACTAACAAAAGAATTTGGGATACCCCAACCGCTCGCTGAAGGGCTAGAGATGCGTGGTTTGTCAGAGGAACACGGCACCATGGACGCCGAACCGAGCGTAGACCTAAAGCCCGGGGATAAAATTGAAATCTTGCCGAGTCACTGTTGCACCACAGTCAATCTCCACGACCATTACTACGGCGTTCGTAATGGAATTGTCGAATCGGTTTGGGAAATCGCCGCAAGAGGAAAATCTCAATGAATCTTCCGAACACAACTGAGCCCGATTTCACTACTGTGTTTGATGCACAATCCATACGGGGGAAAATTCGTCTATTTTGAAGGGTGTTATTCTCGCGGGCGGCAAGGGAACCCGTCTCTACCCGCTGACAAAAGTCACGAACAAACATCTGCTTCCCGTTGGAAGGGAGCCGATGATATTCAATCCCATAAAACAGTTGGTGTCGGCCGACATCACGGAGATTCTCGTGGTAACAAGCACGGAGCACATGGGAGATGTTGTCAATCTGCTTGGAAGCGGAAAATCCTTTGACGTAGATTTCACTTACAAGGTTCAAGAGGAAGCGCAAGGCATAGCGCACGCGCTCCTACTCGCCGAGGATTTTGCTAAGGGAGAGAGGATTGTTGTTGTCTTAGGGGATAACATCGCTGTCAGGTCAATCAAGCCGTACGTTGACAGTTTTCGGAGGCAGGAAAAGGGAGCACGGACTCTGCTGAAGGAGGTGAGCAAACCGACGGAATTCGGTATTGCCGCGTTGGATGAGGAGAAGATAATCTCAGTCGAAGAGAAACCGGGAAACCCTAAGAGCAATTATGCCGTGATTGGCTACTACATGTATGATGAAAGAGTTTTCGACCTCATTAGACAGCAGAAGCCATCCGAGCGCGGGGAATTTGAAATCACCGATGTCCTCAACGAATATATCCAGCGCACCGAACTGGAATACGACATCTTATCGGGCGATTGGACCGATGCGGGAACATTTGAGTCGCTGTTGGTTGCGAACGAAATCCTGAATCAGTATCGGAACGAAATACAATTGTAACAATTTGTGCTAGTTAAGAGGCGACGAAGGTGATATCCTTAAAGAGAAGGTGCTTATCTCGAATGAATGAGAGGAAGCATCCCAATGGAGTTATGTAAAAAACTGGGTACCCCTTACGCACAAGAGGGAATTACGGCGCTGGGGAGAGGGGAATTTTACTCGTATCCCCATATTCGAGTTACGCCATGATGCCTACAATTAGTAGACATCTTTCCTAATTAACCTTGGTTGCTGGCGATTGATAGTCAATTGGTTTTAAGCGAAAATTGAAGTCACCGAGTTTTTGTTCCAGCGGAACAGTGTGTTTAAATCTTTTTTTGATGAACTCATTTAGCCCCAGCGGGGCGGCAGTTAGCAACTTGCATTAATCAAATCAAGAAGATATAGAGGCGTCAAGCACGAAAACAAGCATAAGGGTGCATCCCTTTAATCTCTTGACAATGCATATGCGCCTTTGGTCACTCAACGCTGTGAATACATCCCGAAACGACTCACATTATTTTGAAAAGATGTCTAGTATCTAAATGGTACAACTGTTGCTACCACAGAAGCAATTGCGGTTGACCTATGCTGGGGAATTGGTTTCGATGTTGCGTGCAGAATATCTTTGAATACGGCAATATGGACAACATGAGCAAAGCGCAATGGTTCGTCCATTTTCGCAACTAATTGAGAGGCGCGAGAAACTGTGTCTTGCGCCTCTGATGAGAAATCGTCCTCATAACCACCGACAACGGAGTCTCCGGTAGTATCCGATCTTAGTGCTCTCTCGAAAGAGGTGATTCGTTTCTCGAGTACCTTCTTAATAGCAAGTCTGTATTTGTGATCGACGGAAAAATGCGATATTTCATTTTACATCATTTCATAGACCGTGAGATATTCAAGGGCAAGAGTCTCAATCATCCTATGGTGGCCAAGGTTTCGGAGGAAATTTAACTTTCTATGAGGTGCTCCTTCATTTTTCCAGTTGGGCGATAATGCCGACGATGAAAAAGGCTATCACCACCTGAAACTTACACACGGCGTTCAATAATTCGGTAGCACACTAATCGGCGCCAGTGTGTTCCCACTCGCCTGTGCCGTCATTTCTCCACGGTGGGAGTGTCTACCTAATTCGATTTGCAATGATTTCGGCTACATCATAAACGCGATTCAAGTTTTCGGCAATCTCGGCGTGTTGTTCCGAACTCAAGGCATTCTGCATTGATTTCACTTCACGTGGTCTAGGGTGTATCGGCTCTAACGTGCTTGTAGTCATATTCAGATGTACTTTCGCAATCAAGCGAAATTTTCCACAAAATAGCGATTTGCGAAAGCCTCTTACCGCCGTATGGGCACACAACCCGATTATTCATGCTTCTCGGTCTCGACAACATTCTTGTATAGCAGTTGTCGGATTTCCCTGATGTCCGCTCTTAGCTCCGCGTTTTCCGTTTTGGAATCAGCCTTGAGGGCCGACATATCCGCTTTCACCTCGGCAATATCCTCTTTGAGGTCTGCCTTCAGGGATGACATGTCCGCTTTTACCTCACCAATGTCCTCTTTGAGGTCTGCCTTCATGTCCGCCATGTCTGATCTCATGGCGTTCAGTTCAGTTTTTGTCGCCATTGACGTAGTAAGTTTCCACCACAGACCGGCAATCCCAATCAGCGGCGCGATAAACTTAATCCATTCTTCCATCGCTATTCCTATCCTCCAATCAGCCAATTAGCGACATCAACTCCTTGTTGAGCGCGTCAATATCATCGTCCGAGTTGCTTTCATGCCCGTCAAAAGCGTTCCAAGGTAACCCGCCGATGGGCGCTTCCAGTCATCCCGGCGCTCTATTAGTTCATCGAAACCAAAGGTTAGTTTCCACACAGCCGACATCAATTAACACAAGGTGCAATTGCGAATCTCTATCACCCTTAATCCCGATTTGCCGCGAGTTTCGCCAATAGCCGTAGAATCTCAATATACAGCCAGATTAGGGTGACCATCAAGCCGAAGGCTGCGTACCATTCCATAAATTTTGGCGCGCCTCGTGCCGCGCCATTTTCAATGAAATCGAAGTCCAGCACGAGATTCAGCGCAGCGATGACAACCACGAACAGGCTAAACCCGATGCCAATTAGCCCGGAACCGTGGATGAAATCCAATTGACCGATGCCGAAAAGACCAAGTAGGAATGTCACCAAATAAACAAGAAAAATCCCGCCAGTCGCGGCAGCCACGCCCAATTTGAAATTTTCGGTCGCCTTGATGAGTCCGGTCCTGTAAGCAATGAGCATACAAGCCAACGTGCCAAAGGTTAAACACACCGCCTGAAAGACAATTCCCGGGTACATTGATTCGAAGATTGCCGAGATGCCGCCGAGAACGAGCCCTTTCAGCAAACAGTAAATTGGCGCAGTAACCGGTGCCCACGTCTGTTTGAATACGGTAACGATGGCGACAATTAAGCCGCCGATTCCACCGACGGCTAACAGCGGATGCACGGCTTCGGATTCCCCTCCTACCAACGTCCATGTCCAAGTTGCGGTGGCTATCGTTAGCACAAGCAAGATTCCTATTTTGTTTACTGTACCCTGAATTGTCATCACATCGGAATCCGCATACGTGCGTTCCATTCTCGCGAATATATTTTCGTTAAGTGCAGGATTCGCCGTTCTCATTATAAACCCTTTTTGAATTATGTTTGACTGTGTTCGTGTTACCGATATTATCGGGCGCGATACATGATTTATGACGACGACAACTTAACACGTCCTTTTCCAAGTTGTCCCGATTGGTCAATCCAACTATGCATTGCTGCTAGCCGTCGAATCGCTCTTGGAATCGCCGCTTTTTGAACTTTTCGCGCTGTCCGATTTCGCGTCTCCGCCAGACTTCTTGTCTCCGCCCTTTTTCTTCTCGTCACTCTTGCCTCCTTCACCCGAAGAAGGCGCTTTGTCTTTTTTCGCCGCTTCATTGTAGCCATCACCTCGATAGTCCGTGATGTAGAAACCCGAGCCTTTGAAAATCAGACCAGCGCCAGCCCCAATCAACCGCTTGACCTTGCCATGGCAGTCGGGGCATTCCTGAATCGGGTCCTCGATCATGTTTTGAAATAACTCGAACTTTATTCCGCAATCAAGACACTGATAATCGTACGTGGGCATTTAAGTCCCTTTCTTCCTCATCGCCAAGGGATTTACATGGTTAATGTATTGAAATAAGTAGGTTAAGTTTGATATATTTTAGTGATTAGCAGGTCGCATGTCAAGCCGAATTGAGGAAAGCGAAACCAACATTCATGCTCATTCTACCCGCAATTGATTTACGCAATGGAAAATGCGTCAATCTCCTTCAAGGTCGCGCAGAAGAGGAAACTATATTCTCGGATCAGCCGATAGAAATGGCAAAACGCTGGGAGGCAGAGGGGGCAGAGTATCTTCATCTAGTCGATCTTGACGGCGCATTTCACGGCACCTCCGCAAATCTGAAAATTGTCCGAGAGATTGTTGAGGCGATTCGGATCCCAGTCCAATTGGGAGGAGGAATTCGGACGTCTGAACGGCTGGATCAGATATTGGCACTCGGCGTTGCGCGAGCCATATTAGGCACGGCAGCCCTTAAGAACCCGGGGTTGGTGGAAGGTGCGTGCCGTAAATACGGCGAGAAAATTGCCGTGGGAATCGACGCGAAGGATGAATGGGTAGCAACGGAGGGCTGGCTTAACGTCTCGCACAAACAGGCGAATGAGTTCGCTAGAGAAATGGAAAATCTGGGCGTCCTGACGATTATCTACACGGACATCAAGAGCGATGGTATGCTTAAGGGTCCCAATATGGAGGCTACCCGGGCGGTTGTGGAGGAAGTCGAGGTAGGAGTTATTGCTTCGGGGGGCATTACATCAGTTGAGGATCTGAAAACCCTTAAATCTATAGGCGCATCCGGCGCGATAATCGGCAGAGCGTTGTATACCGGAGATCTCGAATTGCAATCGGCACTTGCTACCGTACGCCCTCATTAAATTCTCACCATAAGTTTTCTGCTAGGTACGGGAACCGGCTCGCCAAGGTTTTGGCGCTTGAATGCAATCCTATTCGTCCGGACGAATCCAACTTACAATTTCTTCCGCGTCACCAGTACCGCCTTCTCGCCCGTCACTACCAAATGAAATTAGATCGTATCCGAATCTGTCGTGAATACCCGGTCGAATGTAAACGTATTCGTTTCCCCACGGATCTTTTGTGATTGGAATCTTAAGGTAAGGACCCTTCCAATCGATTGGAAGTGGCGGCTCTTCAGGTCTCTCCCAAAGTGCAGCCAACCCCTGTTCCGTTGATGGATAATCCCCGTTATCTTTAGCGTAGCGATCAAGCGCAATGCCGATTTTTTCGATTTCTTCGACAGCTTGGGCTTGTTGCGCCTTGCCAGCTTGACCCAGCAATCGAGGCGCTAGGATTACAGCCGCTACGATGCCTATTACTACGAGAACAATGAGTATCTGTGTGGATGTCAGACCGGATTGTCGATGTGTCATCTCTTTCAAATGGGTGCCTCCACTGTCAATAATTTGACCCATTCTATCACAACACGCCTACGCCTGCAATAAAAATTTCACGTAAGGTAGTAGGCATACGTCGTATGCCGTAACAAACGTAAACTACTACGAATCCAGAGCACAGATATCACGTCTTGCGGAAAGCGCACGGCGAAAGATGTCTATCGATCAAGCAAATGGATAGTGAGCGCGATAGTAATACCTACTTCTTACCCAGTCGCTTGATCCTGCTACCATGGGTCCAGTCCCAACAGTTTTCGTCCCAGGGGAGACAGTTCTGCTGTTTGACCCCTCTGATGCTCCTTTTCGTTTCGGAGTTTCCATGTCTTCCTGCCGGTGACCTCTATGACCAATCCCGCTAGGCGGTCTCGCCACGCTCCAATGCGACGGATTCGCGCCGCCTCATCATATCCCTCCGATGGGAACATGGTGATGTACTGCGCTACGCGCGGATTCGTTGCGGTGTTAGGGCTGCTGCCGTGGGGCAGGGCGCTGTGCCAGATAACGAGATCTCCTGCCGTTCCCGGGATCGGTTTAGCGCCGAGGCTCTCCAGATCCTGTTCACGTGGGTTCGCCTCCGCCGGCAGCTCTTTTAACCAAGTCTCAAGCTGCCGATGGAATCCCGGCACGCAGGTGAACGCGCCCTGATTGGCTGCGGTGTCTGTCAGGTATAACACACCCTGAACCCAGAACTCAATCGGCGGTTCCAATTTGGTATCCCAGTGAAGATGGCTGGGATACTTCCAGTCCGCCAGCTCTGGCGGGTTCATGCTAGCGCGATCGATGCTCACCCATAATTTCTCGGTGTCCCAAATCTCGGTAAATGCTTGATGAACACGGGGATACTGTCGGTTGTCCCATAATGCCTGATGTTGATACATCTCGGCCATGATGGTGCCGCGAGGCGGGTCGGGATACCAGCTAGCCGGATCGTCGGACTGCATCTCCAGAAAGTCCCACACCGCCCGCTCGGCAGCATTGAGGTATTTCGGTGGAACGGCGTTATGAACGACAACGTAGCCGTTTTCCTCCCAGAACTGTCGATCTTCTGCCGTTAAAACAGGCATTTTTTGCTCTCCTTTGCCCCTCACGTGGCCCATAGCCTGACGGATTGAGGTCTTCAATCCCTACGCGCTATCGTAGGGGCGAAGTCCCCTCGTCCGCTGGCCGAAAGGTTGGGAGACCCAACCCGTACTTGAGAATGACCATCTTCCGCACGGGGGAAACTGTATCCGCCCGCAACTTGGGTATAAATAAATGCGATTCGCCACAGGCTCACTCATCTCGTTGTTACTGTCCCAATGTGCCGCACACCGTCCTCGCGGCGCACACACAAGTTGCTACGACACACCGCGTGTAGTTGCTACTATTGTACCACAGAAACTAGGGGAACGGTATCTCGGAAAAACGATTTACACGCGTTGAATGGGACCGACGGAAGGAGGCCTCTTCCGCAACGTAGTAGCCATACGCCGTATGCGATAACAATTCAGAGTGTGGATGGCGCGTTTTGCGGACGGCACACGGCCTGCGTCTGCTACTATGTGCGCGCCACAGGATTTGCTTGCATCTTTCCGAGTCATGTGCTAAAATACGCTTGGATTTTTGCGTTAAGGAGGACGGCAATGTCAGGACATTCCAAATGGTCGACAATCAAACACAAAAAAGCTGCAAACGATTCTAAGCGCGGCAAACTCTTTTCAAAGTTAATTAAGGAAGTCACTGTTGCGGCGCGTGCCGGCGGGGCTGACCCCGAGATGAACCCGCGCCTGCGTACCGCCATCGCAACTGCGAAATCAAGTAACGTACCGAACGACAATATCGAAAAGTCGATTTTACGCGGAGCCGGTGAGCTTGAAGGCGCCGAATATGAAGAGATTACATACGAAGGATATGGACCTGGCGGAATTGCCTTAATAATTGAGGTGTTGACGGACAATCGAAACCGAGCAGTCGCGGAAGTGAGACATGTCTTGACAAAACATGGTGGAAGTATGGGGGAACGCGGGTGTGTGTCATGGATGTTCGAAAAACAAGGCCTGATCGCGGTCAACCAAGCGAGCACCGATGAGGATGAGCTCTTTATGATTGCAGCGGAGGCTGGCGCGGACGACATAACCCCGTTGGGGAACACGATTGAAATTATCACACCCTTTGATGCCTTTGATAGCGTGAGAACAGCGGTTGAAGAAGCAGGAATCCAGGTCGAAGTCGCCGAAATAAGCATGATTCCGCATAGTATGGTAGAACTCGCGGTTAAAGAAGCCGAACAAGTGATACGCTTGATGGAGGCATTGGAAGACAGCGATGATGTCCAGAAGGTTTACGCAAATTTCGATATTCCGGACGAGATTCTAGAAGCTGCTGCATAACCCCTTTTCCTCAACGACACGGATAATCTTTCCTCGCTTGCCATTGGATACCTGGCTACAAACTTGCGGACTGAAATCTACAACGAAATTTAAATTTGATTACACTTGGAATAGACCTCGGCATTGCAAATACCGGATACGGGATTGTCGAAACACATCACGGCAAATTCCAAGCGCTCGATTTTGGTAACATTAAAACAGAGAGTAAAACCAAGTCGCCTCATCGTATAAAGAAGATTTACGATGAGGTGATCCATTTAGTGGAGCAGTACCAGCCTGAATTCTTGGTGCTGGAAGATGTGTTCTTCAGCAAGAACGTGAGTAGCGCATTTGGCGTGGGCGAAGTAAAGGGCATCGTCAAGTTAGCAGCTGCCAACACTGAATGCGAGGTATTTACGTATTCACCCCCCGAAATCAAACAAGCTGTTGTCGGCTACGGCAACGCCAGTAAGGCGCAGATTCAGAAAATGGTTCAGGTGCTTCTCAAGCTGACAGAAGTTCCTCATCCCGACCACGCCGCAGACGCACTCGCATTAGCCATCTGTCACGCCCGCTCCTACAAAATACTCCAATTACGCGGAAAACATGAGAGGCGCACCCCATGACGTGGATTTCGTTCGTTAAGGGCACTCTTGTGATGCAGGATGCAAGAGAGGTCGTCGTTGATGTTCACGGGGTTGGCTATAGTCTCGAAATTCCGCCCGGCACGGTTAACGAATTGCCAACAATCGGCTCGGAAGTCACATTTTACACCCACTATCATCAGAATAGAGAAAATGAGGTCAAACTCTACGGTTTTACTTCGCGCGACGATCTCAAGGTGTTTGAGTTAGCGCTGACCGTGAAAGGAGTGGGGCCTAGTTTGGCACAAAATATCGTTTCAAAACTTTCGCCGTCGGAATTTCAGCACGCAGTGATTGGGGAGGATTCCGCAACCTTAATGCGCGTGCCTCGTCTCAATAAGGAACTTGCCCAACTATTCATCATTAAGTTAAAAAACTCGATTCGCAAGGTGCAATTTGAGGTCAAGAGTGAGGCGGTGGCACCCGCTCAGTATTCGGATGAAGGTGTGCAAGCATTGGTGGGGTTGGGCGCTTCCGAATCTGACGCGGAACGAGCGATGACCGAGGCGCAAAAAGCGCTGGGGGACGACGCAAATCTGCAGGATCTTATCCGCGTCGCACTACGATATCTTTAGTGAATAAACAGGATGCATGGACAATCATCACGAAACCACCTCTAAGAAGATGGAATCCCTCAATGAAGGGGATGAGAGTTTTGAATACAGTCTTAGGCCCCAGTCGCTGCGAGAATTCATCGGGCAGGAAAAAGTCAAGGAGCAGTTAAGGATTCACACTGAAGCCGCCAAGCAGCGGCAAGAGGCGCTTGAGCATATTCTGTTGGTTGGCCCGCCCGGACTCGGCAAAACAACGCTAGCAAAGATAATTTCCAATGAAATGTCGAGTGGCTTTAAGCAGGGGATCGGCGCGGTGATTGAACGGATAGATCTTGCGTCAATGTTGACCAATCTTGAACCCGGGGATGTGCTATTCATTGATGAGATTCATCGTATTAAGGGGCATGTTCAGGAATCGCTGTACCCTGCAATGGAGGACTATACGCTCGACTTGCCGATTGGACAGGGACCTTCGGCCGACATTGTGCAAGTACCGCTCTCCAGATTTACGCTGATCGGAGCAACGACCCGCGAAGGATTGCTGGCGGGACCATTCAGGGATCGCTTCGGAATTCGGCTGCATCTGGAGTATTACACCCCCGCCGAGATTCAGATTTCCATTCGCACAAACAGCGAAAAGATGAGAATCGATATTGATGAGGAAGCCGAAAAGGAAATGAGTCGTCGATCACGGGGTACCATGCGCATTGCCAATAAACTGCTGGCCAATATTCGCGATTATGCTACCGTAAAAGGCGACAGTGTCATCAGTTTGGAAATCGCCGCAGAAGCGCTAGAATTCTATGGAATCGATGAACTGGGCTTGGACGATTGGGATAGGCTTTACTTTCGGACGTTGATTGAAAAGTTTAAGGGGCGTGCCGGGCTGAAAGCGCTCGCCATCGCACTAACCGAGGATGAGCGAACTGTTTCGGAAGTATATGAACCTTATTATATTAAACTCGGTTTCCTCACGTTGACGCCTACGGGACGGGTAGCGACCGATGTCGCCCATGGGCACTTGGGCTACGACGTGCCTCAAGACTTCCAACACACGTTCTTCTAGGGAGGTCCCTCGTTCCGGTAAAACCAATGCATTGTCACCCCCGAATCAACATTGACCACTCGCCAAGGTAGGGAATGAGACTCGCCGACTTCGATTACCATCTTCCCGAGCATTTAATCGCACAATCTCCTGTTTTGCGGCGAGACACGTCCCGGTTGATGATTATCAATCGAGGCTCGGGTGTATTTCGACATGCACAGTTTTCGCAACTCGATGAATTTCTTCCGCCGGGGGCACTGCTAACTCTCAACGACACGAAAGTCATTCCGGCACGATTAATCGGAAAAAAATCCCCTTCGGGAGGACGAGTTGAATTGTTACTCGTTGAACAACGAGGAAACAATATCTGGGAGGTGCTTGCAAAACCGGGAAAAAGCGTCGTTCCGGGGACACGAGTCGAGTTTGGCGAAGGCTTGCTGAAGGCGGAAGTTTTTGCTCTGGCGAAAGGTGGCAGCCGGATTGTTCGGTTTGAATTCAAGGAAGACTTTCGCCAGATTCTCGCCAAGGTTGGTCAAGTGCCTTTGCCGCCTTATATCAAACGTGATCCCAAGCCGGCTGATGACAATCGGTATCAGTGTGTTTATGCAGCATCCGAAGGGGCAATCGCAGCGCCAACAGCGGGGTTACACTTCACCAAACCGCTCTTGGAAAGACTGAAGCGGGACGGATTCATTTCTGCGACGCTGACTTTGCATGTCGGGCTTGGCACTTTTCAGCCTGTTAAGGTGAGGAATGCTGAAAGACATAAGATGCATGCGGAACATCTTGAAATTTCTCAGGAGGCAGCCGACACCATCAGTGCGGCTAGAGAGGCGGGGAAGAAGATTGTGGCAGTAGGAACAACTTCAGTTCGCGCGCTCGAAACCGCCGCTTCGGGAGGAACCCTAACTCCCTATACCGGCGACACAGACATTTTCATCTATCCGGGGTACCAATTCAATTTGGTGGATGCCCTAATTACAAATTTTCATTTACCCAAATCGACACTATTAATGCTTGTCAGCGCTTTCGCGGGACGCGAGTTAATCCTTAAAGCATATCGCGAGGCGATAAAGCGTAACTATAGATTTTACAGTTACGGAGATGCGATGTTGATTCTTTAACTTTGGAGGATACGATAAATGGACGGAATTACCGGTACGCTTTTTATGCTTGTTCCGATGTTTGCGATTTTCTACTTTCTACTGTGGCGCCCCGAACAGACAAAACGGAAAAAACACCAGGCTATGCTAGAAAATCTGACGAAGGCTGATGAGGTTGTAACAAACGGGGGGTTGCACGGCAAAATCGTCGGCGTGGACAAAGATCTTGTCGTACTTTCGATTGCCGAAATCGGGGATCAGAACGTCAAAGTCGAGGTTTCAAAAGCTTCCATCGCCTTCGTGAAGAAGGGTGGGGAGCTGATTGAAGGAGAGTGAATTTTAGAAATCCTTCAATCACTTCTCCGCGTAGATCAGGGGGGAGGAATTAAGTGAGTGAATAACGAAGGCGATAGAGATTCCCTCCGATTCCCGATACACAGGAAGCAACAGTCGATCACGTGCGGTACCGATCCGCCCAACATTGGCCACTATTCACTTACAAGATCTCAAGCCCCTTTAACGATTCCATTCACGACATGGCTATCCAGTTGGAATTATAGCGCCTGTTTACTTCAGCCCGGACTTGATCATTCCAATAATCTCGTAAGCGACAGCGCCGAAGGATTTCGGGAATCAAGGCTGATTGCGGTTTGAACCGATCCCTTCGCTAAGTCTTTCTTCCCGAGATAGAAATAGCATGCGGCTTTCAGCGCGTGAAGATCTGACGCGGAGCGGTAATCGTGTCGAAAGAGAAATCGGTGGTTTGCATCAAAAGCATTCTCAAGCGCCAAAAGTGCCGCTTGAAAGTCGGAATCGCCGCCTCGACGCAGAAACAGGGTATTTGCCAAGCCAACCCAAGCGTCCGCGTTGGACGGATCGATGCGTATCGCATCCTCGAATGATTCTTTCGCCTTCACAACAATCTGAGGGTTGACTACGGACACTTGCGACATGCCGAGACGGCTCCAACCCAGACCGTTATGGGCGTCCGCAAGATTGGGATTGAGGTTAACTGCCCGTTCAAAACTTAGCAACGCCGCCGAGATGTCTTGTTTGTCGTAAGCGACCCATCCGTTCGTTTGCTGTTGGCGGGCAGCTTCCGTGTTGGGGTCTACGTCATCGGAGCAGCCGACAGCTAGAGAAAATAGCAGAATAACAGAATACACTACCGCATAGTTGCTCATCGCATATTTCGCCATAACGGGCATGTTAAAGTCAGTCAAATCCAAACTTCGCCGAGATCGCAATTTTCTCGCATAGCGCGTAATAAGATTTTCGCCTCCATTTATACCCCATCCAATCCGCAATTTCAATGCGAAATGGCGCGCCGCTCCAAACAGGAATCCCCTTGACACTGCCACTTCCCTTTGCTATGATTTCACGGCGCGAAACCCGACAGTGAATGCTGCTTCTTTTGTGGCTTGCTTTGCAACAAAACATTGGAATCCGACATCATGACCGAAAGGCTATAATTTGACCCATGCCAGGTGCGTTAACGGGAATTAGAGTGCTTGACCTTACGCGAGTATTGGCAGGTCCTTACGCCACGATGGTCTTGGGCGATTTTGGCGCCGAGGTTATCAAACTAGAGCAGCCCGGCACGGGCGACGAATCTCGGAATTTCGGACCTTTCAAGAACGGTTTCAGCCTCTACTTTATGAGTGTCAATCGGGGTAAGCAGAGCTTGACGCTCGACCTGAAGGCGCCGAAAGGCAAAGAGATCTTTTTGGAATTAGTCAAGCAATCCGACGTTCTTGTGGAGAACTTTCGACCGGGCGCAATGAAAAAACTTGGGCTAGACTATGAAACTCTCAGACAATCCCAACCCTCATTAATCTACGCCGCCTGCTCGGGGTTTGGACAGACCGGTCCTTATGCCCAGCGCGGGGCGTATGATATGATTATCCAGGGGATGGGAGGCATCATTAGCATCACGGGCGAACCCAAGCGTCCACCCGTGCGAGTCGGCACTTCAATTAGCGATATCACCGCTGCCCTGTTTACAGCGATTGGGGTTCTCTCCGCGCTGCGGCACCGAGATCGGACGGGGGAGGGACAGTTGGTCGATGTAGCTATGCTGGATGGCATGGTCGCAATTTTGGAGAATGCTATTGTGCGCCACTTCGCGACGGGCGAAATTCCGCAGCCGTTGGGAAGTCAACATCCGGCGATTACTCCCTTTGAGGCGTTTGAGTCGGCGGATGGGTACATCATTATCGCGATAGGAAACGATTCCCTGTGGGGGAAATTCTGCGAGCATGTGGAGCGTCCCGATCTCGTTAGCGACGAACGCTTTGCCACAAACGCTTCGCGCACCGCAAACCATGACCAACTCTTTCCCATTCTTACCGAGATAATGCGAGGTCGCACCACAGCCCGGTGGATTGAAGGATTGGACGCGATGGATGTTCCCTGCGGACCCATCAACACCATCGACAAGGTTGTGAACCACCCACAGGTACTTGCGCGAGAGATGATCGCTAAAGTTTCACACGAAATTACCGGGAATGTAGAGGTGCCGGGCGTGCCGATTAAGTTGTCGAAGACACCCGGTCAGGTTACCACCCCCGCTCCGGCGCTTGGGGAACACACCGCAGAAATCCTGATGCGCTTGCTAGCTAAGTCTCCTGAGACGGTTGATAGGTTGGAGCGAGAGGGGGTTGTATAATCCTTCGGTAGGAGAGTTTTCCTTTCTCGCAAGGAATGTCGTGCACCTTGCGCGTGGAAATACGATTTTGGGGCGTTCCGTTTTCCCAAAGTCGATATGTATGAGAGAAACAGCGTATCCCCATTATTCAGTCTTAATGCGCCGCGGGCTTATGGAGACCACTCGTCAGGAGATTCAACGCCGTTTGTTGGACAAGGGCAGGGTTGAAATCGTTGCGCAAGAACCGGAACGCATCTTGATTCGTTATTCGGGCGACCCGAGGGAACTGCTTTCCCTCAGATCCGCGGAACAGGTGTTCTTAGTTGTTAAGGTGCTGCCAAAAATGACGCGCTCCCGTCATTCTTTGACAGCACTCGAAAAATCACTAAGGCGCATTGACTTTCAACCTTATTTTGATATTTGCAGGCGGGTAGGCATTCGGCTGCGGAAGCGGGTCACCTTTTCCGTCAGAAGTCGGATGATTGGATTGCGTAATTTCCGCCGCGCCGACATCCAGCGCGGCGTTGAGCGTGCCTTCATTTCCTATGGATGGCGCCCGATTGAGGAGAACCCTGCGCTAGAAATCTGGGTGGAGGCCGATGAAGCAAGAGTAACTATCAGCATTAAGCTCTCCCCAAGCGGCATGGCGAGTCGGAACTATAAACGCGCCAATTTTTCCACCTCGCTTAGACCCAATGTCGCATACTCTCTTGTCCAACTTTCCGATCCGCAACCGGAGGATATATTCGTGGATCCGATGTGCGGCGATGGAACGATTCTCATCGAACGGGCATATTCGGGACGCTACCGTTGCCTGCTAGGCGGTGACAATTCGCCGGAAGCCGTGGAAGCCGCGCAGACAAACATCGGAAGAAAACATCAGCCGCGGCAACTTTTCCACTGGGATCCCCGGACACTACCGCTTGACCGGCGAAGCGTCGATAAAATCGTGTGCAATTTGACAGCCGGAGAAAAGGGTGCCGATGAATCGGAGGTTGCCGAACTCTATTGGGAGTTTCTTACCGAATGTGACCGCGCATTGAAACCTACGGGGCGTATGATTCTTCTCACGACGCAACGATTTGTACTTGATAGTCTGTTGAAAGCACAACCCGCTTTTACAACCAAGCGAAGGTTTCAAATCGACCTGCGTACACAGAATCCATGGGTCTATGTCTGCGTGCCAACTCCCCATCGAAGTAGGGACAACCGTCTGCGGTCGCCCTACCGTAGCGTTGGAGGTTTTACTAACCACTAGCCACTAACCACTGGAAACTGACATACTATGCCGTTCATCAATATCCAAGATTACGAACCCATCGAATTGGTTCCCGGTGCAAAAGCGCGCACTCCATACGGCGAGAACATTATGCTATCCTACTTGGAAATGGAGGAAGGAACCGCCGTTCCATTGCACAAGCATCCGCACGAACAGGCTGGAATGCTACTGATGGGCAAAATGGAGTTGACGATCGGTGATGAGACTCACGTATGTGTGCCGGGGGACATGTTCATCATCCCGCCGAACACGCCTCACACGGCCAAAGCTGTTGAAGGCAGTGCAACCCTGCTAGACATCTTCAGTCCGGTACGTGAAGATTATGCCGCCCTGTTCAACAAATACGCGCGTGAGCGACAACTGTAGCGTTTTCATAGCGGACATCACTTGAGATTCGGAGATCGCTCCTAAGGGGACGCACGAAGATAAGACTGAAACTTGCATAACGGGTGCAACAAGCATGAGTGATGACTATCTCATTAATGATCAGCAACTGAAACAGTACGAAGAACAGGGATATTTTACCGTCGAAGGTTTGTTTAGTTCCGAAGAAGTCGAAGGCGTGCGGAACGAGATTCCCAAGATAGTCGCGCGTTATCCCGATGTGCCCACAGAATTGGTACAGATGGAACCGACCGTCGCCAGCGGCGAGAAGGAGCCGGAATCCTTTGAACTCGGGGTTCGGAAACTCTCGCGTATGGCACGGCACAATGACTTTTTCCGAAACCTAGCCTTCCACCCAAAAATGGTAAAGATTGCGAAAGCCATACTGGGACCGGACATCGTGTTGCATCAAGGTCAATTGCTCATGAAACCGCCTCACTTCGGCGGTGAAAAGATTTGGCATCAGGACAACGCTTATTTTCGGCTTGTGCCAAACCACGTCTTTGGTTTCTGGGTGGCGTGTGACGATGCTACCGTCGAAAACGGTTGCATGCATGTCATCCCGGGATCACATAAACAGGGCATCGCCGATCACGCCGGAGCCGGGGACGAATACGGCTTGGTAACCCCACAATCTTTAGAAGATGCCGTACCAATTCCGTTGAAGCCCGGTGATGCTCTCGTCTTTCATTGCGAACTGTACCACTATACCCCACCGAACAGAACCGACAAACGACGACGTGCGATACAGTATCATTACGCCTCCAGCAAGTGCCGGCAAACGTTAGGGCATGATCGTTTTAAAATCGATCCCGAAGTCCTGATTGCCGGACAGGATTACGTAGAAACATCAACTCCATAAACTACAACCGTGGGGAGAAATGAGATGGATGGGCAACTAAAGGAACTTAAGGTGTCAAACGACGCGATGAACGACCCTCAAGAGTTGCGCCGCCGAATTGAGGATGAGGGTTATCTGTTTTTCAAGCGGCTCCAAGATCCGGTCAAGTTGTTGGATTTGCGTCGGCAAATCATGGAAGTGATTCAGGAGGGAGGTTGGCTCGTCCCCGGCACCGACCCGGTTGACGGGATAGCAGACCCCTCAAAGGCGTGCACCGAAGGCGATCTCGGGTATACCGATGTCTATCACGAGGTCTATAAGCTGCAAGCCTTTCACCAATCGGGGCACTGGCGCGAAGTGCTTGATACACTGGAAATGCTAACAGACAAACCCGTGCTCCCGCACCCTCAGAAAATTGCCCGGCTCTGGTTTCCGCAGTACACCGATCATACGACACCGATACACCAGGACTTTGTGCACTTTCAGGGCAATTTCGATACCTATACCTGCTGGGCACCCGTGGGCGATTGCTCCATCGAATTGGGCGGGTTGGCGCTGTTGCCGGGCTCTCACAAAGTCAATTACGTCATGGACCACCACTTTTCACTGGGCGCCGGCGCTCTCCAAATCTACACTGACGATGTTGATGACGACTGGCACAGCACGAACTACGAAATCGGCGACACTCTGATTTTCTTGGCGTTGACGGTGCATCAGGCATTGCCCAATCTAACCGAAGATAGGCTGCGAATCTCATTGGATAACCGCTACCATACGATCGGAGATCCAATCTGTGACGAAGTGATACGTCCGCATCTTTGGCGATTCAATTCGCTTAGCTGGGATGAAATCTACCAAGACTGGGAGTCGGACGACTTGAAGCATTATTGGAATGACTTGGTAGATACTCCCGAAACACCGGTTATACCGAAGAACCAAGGATACTCGGAGCACGGGTTCGCGGAAGCGTTGTCGCTTGCCAAATCGGGGGACAGGAAGGCTATATTACATTTGGAGCGCGTCATCAAGAACGATCCTGCCTCCGATGGAGCAAAAGCCGCGCGAGAAGCGATTCAGGCACACCTTTGAAGAAACCAGGGATTCCGCAAGTTGCTTGAATTCATAGTAAAAGATAGGGAAGTGACGCGTATTGGGTAATACGTAATCGCGTGGGTACTAATAGTGATGATTTAAATAAGGAATCGGAATGATTATAAAAACGGCTGCGGAACTCGATGAGTTGGTTCGAAGAGCGTTGATGGCAGCGGGCGCCGATGAAAGGAACGCCAATCGTGTGGCAGAGGCGTTGGTTTCGTCGAGTATATGCGGGGTTGATACACATGGAATCCATCATCTGCCGGGATACGTCCGGTATGTGCAATCCGGGGAGATTGTCCCGACCGCTTGGCCCGAAATCCTTCAAGAGGATGGGACAAGCGCGCAAATCGGGGGAAATTGGACATTTGGGCATGTCGCCGCCAAGTACGGAATGGAAGTAGCTATAGAGAAAGCGAAGAGCCATAACATCTCCGTTGTTAGCATTGTACAAGCGAATCATATTGGTCGTCTGGGCGAATACGCGGAGATGGCTGTGTCCGAGGGGCTGATAGGTATCGTCTGGGCGGGTGGATTTGGCGAGGAAGTTCGGATCACGGTACCCTACGGCGGACGTAAACCTATCTTGAGCACCAACCCGATCGGGATGGGGTTCCCGATTGGGGATGGTTCGCAGATGATTATCGACTACGCTACCACCGTGGTTGCGGGCAGCAAAGTGCCCTCCTATAAGGACAAAAAAATGTCCCTGCCGCCGAATAGTGTCGTCGATAAGGACGGCAATCCCAGCGATGATCCGGACGCTTATCTTCAAGGTGGATTTCATCTACCCTTCGGCGGGCACAAGGGTTACGCTTTGATGCTTGCGGTCGAGTTCCTTGGGCGAATTCTTTCGGGGGCGGATGGCTTCGCTGACGAAGATCGAGGCGGACCGATATTTCGCCGCTCCGGCACTACGATGATGGCTGTGAAAGCCGACCTGTTTCAACCGCTTTCCGATTATGCCGGCCGAGCCGAAGAGTTGGCGAATCGGGCGAGATCCGTGCCGCCAGCACCAGGTTTTGATGAAGTGGTGATCCCCGGCGATCTTGAGGCGCGTACGCGGGAGATACGCGCACGTGACGGCATCCCTGTGCCCGAGCCGCTCTGGGAACGGCTCATGACGATGGCTGAGTCGCTGGGGATTGATATTGGCTAATTGGCGCCGGTAAAAAACTGAAGATTCAAAACATAGTTCGGTAGGTGCGGTTTCCAACCGCACCTACGAGGCTGGATAGCAGGGCACTAGTTTGTTGGGCCCATGCTAAAGTAATTCATATCGCTCTGTTTACATCTCATATCCCGATCGATTGACTTCGGGAAGGAATTCAAGATGGTTCAAGTTCCGACCAGACGTTTTGGTCGCACGGAGTTGCAGCTGCCCATAATCTCGTGCGGTGGCACACGCTATTCGTATACACTCAGAAAGGAAGCGGGCAATTTACGTCGGAGGAACGATCTGACGGCGGCAGATATACCGGATGAGATTCACGAGGGTGTCAGCGCCATTGTCAATCGCTCGTTGGAACTCGGCATAAACCATTTTGAAACAGCGCACGGCTACGGCTCCAGCGAAGTCCAACTGGGCCAAGCGTTGAGCGAAATACCAAGAGACAAGTTCGTTCTTCAAACGAAAGTCGGACCAACTGCCGGAGAGTCTGAATTCCTAACCGCCTTTCACAAGTCCTTGGATAGACTTCAGGTCGATTACCTCGATCTCTTCACGCTGCACGGCATCAACAATGACGAACAGTTTGAACAGACGTTTAGGAATAACGGTTGCTTGGATTGGGCGTATCGGCTCAAAGATGAGGGGCTTTGCCGCTATATCGGATTTTCGACCCATGGTCCCACAGACAGAATGTGCCGTGTTATATCCAGTGACCGAATGGACTATATTTTTCTGCACTGGTACTTCGTCGACAATCGAAATTGGCACGCGATCGAGCTGGCGAATCAACACGATATGGGTGTCTATATCATCAGCCCGAACGACCAAGGCGGTCGCCTCTACAGACCGTCTCCCAAACTGGAAGAGTTGTGTAAGCCTCTCACGCCCATGGCATTCAATCTGCTGTGGTGTCTCGCTCGCCCTCAAGTGCACTCTTTGGCTCTAGGACCGGACAGACCGGAAAACTTCGATGCGCACGTCAACGCCATATCGGCGTACTACAACACAATACGGGGTGAAGAACTGATACAATCGATAGCAACCCGCCTTAAGCACGAGATTAATTCCGTTATGGGAGATGGCTGGTATGATACCTTTCATATCGGTATTCCAGACTACGACGAGGTTCCCGGGGAGATGAACCTCATTCACATCCTGCGTGTGTGGGGATTCGCGAAGTCGCTCGACATGTATGAGTTTGCGAAGTGGAAATACAATATGCTCGGGAATGGCAGTCACTGGTTCCCCGGAAACAATGCAGCTCAAATTGGCGAATTGGACATCTCGGACGCAATAAAAAATAATCCTTTCGCGGATGCACTACCGAGAATATTGACAGAGGCACACAACAATCTCATCGGTCAGCCAGTCAAACGTCTAACGCAAGGCGGAAGAGATTGACGAAAGTTGGCTCCTTCGCGCCTGCGTCATCCCCCCTTTCAATCCTACCAATCGTTGTCCGACTCATCATACATTCAGAAGCGGAACGCAGATTCACACTCCTCTGTTCGCTTTTGATAAATTTCCAATCAACAAGCCCTTGAGCGTTAACTGAATAAGGCCTAGTTTTGCTGAACTCAGTCTTGCACCAGGCAGGGCAACACAAAAAACAACCCTGACCTGTTTCGTACACAAAAAGGACGAATTCAATCCGTGTTTGCGGTATGTTTGAGTTGTCGATGATGGCACAGAACTTGCTCTGAGAACCACAAGGGAGAATTAGACGCTACAGTGAGATATGTATCAACGGGTTAATTATAGCAGGCGTTACGCACTTTAGAAGGAGAGTTATCTCATGAGGAACGGATCGCTCGTCAAACTTAGCCTCTTGTTTGTTGCCGCCCTGTTCGTACAGAGTAGTATTGCCCAAGACCTAACCCAATCGATCTTGCCTGAAGCCGCCAAAGCGCGCCTAGGGAAAGGCGCAATCTTCGACATCGCCTATTCACCGGACGGCACGCGCCTAGCCGTTGCGGGCGGAATCGGCATTTGGCTCTATGATGCGGACACAGGCGCAGAAATCGCCCTGCTAACCGGGCACACGCGAATTGTCTCTTCCGTAACGTATTCCCCTGACGGAAGCACGCTCGCCAGCGGGAGTTACAACGGCACCATTCAGCTGTGGGACATGCCTACCGGTAAACATCTGCGGTCCCTGGAGGGGCATCGTGATTGGATTTTTTCCTTGGCTTTCTCGCCCGATGGACTCACACTCGCAAGTGCAGGTCAGGACGGCACAATTCAGTTGTGGGTAGCCAATTCCGGCAGACTCTTGCAGACGCTTGAAGGGCACACGGGAAGCGTTTCATCCGTAGCGTTTTCACCTGATGGAGCTACGCTCGCGAGTGCGAGTGGCGACACCACCATTTGGTTGTGGGATGTGCACGCCGGAACGCATCGTCGCACACTTGAGGGGCATCTGTATCAGGTCAACTCTGTGGCGTTCTCGCCCGACGGGGAATCGCTCGCAAGTGGAGGTCGGGACAACACGATTCGTCTATGGAACGCACGCTCAGGTGAACACCGGACGACTCTTCGAGGGCATTCGGATGACGTTTCATCCGTAGCGTATTCGCCTGATGGAAGCACAATTATTAGCGGAAGCGGCGACGGGACTATTCGGCTATGGAACGCGCACAACGGACAATATCGGCAGACCCTTGAGGGGCAAAACGGCGGTGTCGATTTCGTGACCTTCTCGCCCGATGGTGTGTCGCTTGCTACTGGGAGTCACAACGGCACCATTCGGCTATGGGATGCCCGTATCGGGAAACACGTTCGCACTATTGAGGGACATGCGGGCGGTGTCAGTTCTGTAGCCTTCTCGCCTGATGGAAACACATTAGCTAGCGGAAGTCACGACGGAATGGTTCGACTATGGAACGCGCTCAACGGACAGCATCGGCAGACGCTAGAGGGACATACGGCTGGGGGAGTGTCTGTTGCGTTTTCGCCTGATGGTGGAATGCTGGCTAGCAGCGGGGGATGGAAAGACGAGGCGATTCGGCTGTGGGATGCTCACAGCGGACTGCACCTACGTACCTTTGACGGAAATATGGTCGGTCTAAGTTCCTTGGCGTTCTCGCCCAATGGCGATACGCTTGCCAACGGCGCAACCATATTTCCCAGCAGCGAGGGTGGGATTCGCCCTTTGATTCAGTTGTGGGATGTCCGAAATGGGCAACACCGTCAGATTCTTGAGGGACTTACGGATGAAGTTTTTACCGTGGCGTTCTCGCCTGATGGGAGCACGCTTGCCAGTAGTGGAGGCTGGTCCGACTACACGATTCGGTTATGGGACGTTCACACCAGGCAACACCTGCACACCCTTGGCGGGCACACGGAGCCAGTGTCTTCTGCTGCGTTTTCACCGGATGGAGTCACGCTAGCTACTTCGAGCCACGACTGCACAATTCGGTTTTGGGATATCCGAACCGGAAATCACCTACGAACCCTTAGTGGGCACACGGGACCCGTGTATACAGCGGCCTTCTCCTCGGATGGAGGAGTGCTTGCCAGCGCAGGTAACGATGGCGCAATTCGGTTATGGAATGCCCGCACCGGCGAATACCAGCAGCCAATTGAGGGGCATATGGGATGGGTAACTACCATCGCCTTTTCTCCCGATGGAGGCACACTCGCTAGTGGAAGTTTCGATGGCACGATACTTTTGTGGGACCTTAGACGTACCACGACTTGGGGAGATATTAAGCGTACCGCTGTCGTGGATGGGGCAATACAGCCGTTGGAGCTTTCGCCTTCAACTCTTGATTTAACAGCAACGGAGACGGCACTCTTGGCAAATTATCCGAATCCGTTCAACCCGGAAACGTGGATACCGTATCAGTTGGAGAAACCAGCAGAGGTGGTGTTGACGATTTATGATATGAACGGGGAGAGAATTAGGACGTTGATAGAGGAGCATCAACCTGCTGGCGTGTATCATTGCCGCAGCCGCGCGGCGTATTGGGACGGGCGCAATCAACAGGAAGAGTTTGTATCCAGCGGCCTCTATTTTTACACGTTAACCGCGGATAGTTTCACTGCTACTCGCAAGATGTTAATCGGAAAGTAAGGATTCGGTTCGTCGCAAGCGTGCCGAGGGTGTAGGTAGCGGATGCCAATTCATTTAGACTGTTGTTCGCTGAACTCAAGCGCCGCCGAATTGATACAGTAACGCAGCCCGGTCGGCGGGGGACCATCTTCAAAGAGATGTCCCAGATGCGCATCGCACCTGTTGCAAAGCACTTCGATCCGCGTCATGAAATGGCTTTTGTCGATTTCGGTCGCGACCTTGTCTTCCGCCAGCGGTTGCCAGAAACTTGGCCATCCGGTCCCGGAATCGAACTTCGTCCCCGATTCGAACAACTCGTTATCGCAGCACACGCATTTGTACACACCTTTCCCCTTGAAGTCGTGATACTCCCCGGTGAAAGCGCGCTCGGTGCCCTTCTTCCGCGTCACGTAATACTGCTCGGGCGTCAATTGCTCCTGCCACTCTTTGTCCGTTTTTTCTATTTTCTCAGACACGATTTGCTCCAATTGCCCAAGTCAAGCGATTGCCGGAGGTAGACGGGCGCATCCAACACACGCCTAACCTATGGGATAAGGCTGGTGCGCAGTGGTTCTCTATCGCAGTCGCTATTCGCTCCATTAATCCCACCCTACAAGACTGGTGTCGATGCACTTGGTTAACCCAGAGAATAGGGATTAAGAGGTAACGTGCCTCACGAGGTACTGATGGCATCCGTGAATGTCAATCTGTTGCCGAAGGGGTCGGTAATCGACATGTCCCGGCTTCCACAAGGCATTTTTTCTACACTAGGGCGGTAGTATTTGTACTGCTTTGCGATTAGTTCCTTTTGGTAGGCGTCTATCTCCGTTGTTTCGATTCTCATTGCCCCGCCGGGGCAACAGTCGCCGTGATGTTCCGATAAATGGATAACGCACTCGTCTTTGGAAACCTGCATGTACAGCGGTAAATCCTCCGCAAATCGGTGCTCCCAATCGACTCTGAAACCCAAGAAATCGACATAGAACTCCTTGGCTTTGGATTCGTCGAAGATTCTCAGGATTGGTGTGGTTTTTCCACAACTCACAATGCACATACTCCTTATTTGGCGACTGTTATAGTCAATTCCATTCATATTTACACAAATTTCGGTTGGTGCGATCAAGCGGCTGGATAAATACCGGTTCGGTTAGGAAACCGAACCTACCGAAGTGTATAAATGATAATTGGTTTAACTATAACATGGAATGAACTGAAGAAAGATTACGAATTGACAGCAATTTTTACGTGGTCGCAGTTCCTTGTCCGGCGTATATCAAGCACGTGACGCAGCAACGAGGGGAGGTAGTTACTGAAGCGTCTTCCAGAATAACCGAATCGCGAGCGCGAGCACGGTGACGACAAGAACGACCTTAATCCACTTCTCCCCCTTGTCAACCGCCCAGTGGCTGCCAATCCAGGCGCCTGCTGCATTTCCGGCAGCCAAGGTCAATCCAAGCCCCCAATTGATGTCTACTTTGACAATGAATACACCGAGCGCGATGATCGTATAAAAGAATATGGCGAATACCTTAATTGCATTCGCACGGACGAGGTCCAATCCGTTGATCACCGTCAATGCCGCGATAATGAGGAATCCGTTTCCCGCGTGAATGAAGCCGCCATAGTAGCCGAGCACCCAAAATGTCACCACCGCAATGCTTATTCGCTTTCTACTAAGATTCTCGACCCCACCCTGTAACTTTTTCGTCGGATTAAAAAGCGTCAGAAAGAGCACTACAATCATGACACCGGAGAGGATTCGAAGGAACCAGTCGTCACTTATACTAACGGCCTTCATTGCGCCCGACGCTGCTCCGAATAGCATCGGCACGGTGAGGAGAAGACTATAGCCAAAATCGGAAACGCCTTTGCGACGGAATCCCATAATCGCGCTGGCATTCTGTACAAACAAGGCAACTCTGTTCGTGCCGTTTGCATCTGCTGTGGTTAGACCGAGAAAAATGAGAACCGGGAGGGTTAACAGGGAACCGCCTCCCGCGACGGTGTTAAGGAAGCCGGCGAAGACACCGGAAACGAGAATTAACGGTATTTTCCAAAGTTCTTCCATAAATTACCTTTTGCAGTTCCTAGCGAGCCGCAACGCAAGCTTGCGAAGTTTGGCGATCAGAACAAGCGCCACTGCGGCAAGATTGCCGAGCAGTAAAGCCCCAACCATGCCCGACAGCAATCCGAATATCGCTTTGTGGGTGATTTGATCGCCAAATGGACACGCCCACCGTCCAGTCACGAAGCCGTACAAAGGAATGGCAACGCCGCACAGGAATCCGGCAACCGCGGCGATGCCAGCCAGATTCTGATATTTTCTGATAGGTAGTCGGACCTGATACATTTTAGCTCAGCCGCGATTGTATCAGTTACGGAATTGTTTGTCTAGTGAAAAATCTTGGGCAGTTGAAACGGAAGTAAGAACTTGGATGGGAGGGCTAACTTGGAACCAACTCAAATGATTCAAGCTCAAAAAGCACCTCAACAGAAACGTTGAAGCGCGTTTGCTGTTGGGTAAATTTCACGATACCGACATCTGGCGCTAACCACTTCTTTACGACGGTGATATCAAGGTCTTGCACGTCGAAAAAGGTCCATCGGAAAGACTCCTGTACTTGAAAAACATTGTTGAAAATACCGGCAGGCACCGTAACCGTTTCCTCCAATAATACCTCAAATTCATCCAACCCGTTGCCAAGCGGAAGCCGTTCGGGCACTATTTCGGCTTGAAAGCTGGTCGCCCATTTGTTTCCCGGAATCAAGGGAAAGTTGTATAACGGAAGAAACGGCAGGAACAGCATTGTCCCGTCTGTGCCGGATGTAATATTCTGTGCATGCTGAACGATTCCACTAACCAGTCCATCCTCATCGAAGCTCTGCCCGATGTAAGAATAATTCTTGACGTTCTCCAAGTTTTCGTCAGTGCTAGATTTCTCAAGTACAAAACTCTCGATCAACTCGTCTTCCGACAGGTGTATTTGTATCTTATCGACAATTTTAAAGATAATCCTATTTCCTTCATCATCACGATACGTCCACCTGTTGCCAACGGCGAGTGGATAGTAATTCCCCGGCCGAGTGCGCCACACCTGAATATCAATGGTGCTAGTTGTCGATTTGTGCCCGTCACTGACCGAGAGCTCGATTTGGTACTTTCGCTCTTGGTCGGGCGCCGTCCAGAGCGCTCCGGTTGAATCGCCGTTGATTGCGCCGCCCGTCGCCGACCACTCAAAGGTTATCGAATCTCCTTCAAGGTCGGCGACCTCGATTGTAATTGGCACTTGACTGCCGGGTTCGACAATATCGGATTCCACTTCAAAGACAAAAATCTGCGGCGCCAAATTGATCCCTCCTTCCTCATCGCCGCCGCATCCGATTGCCAAGAGTATATACGCCGATATAAGAGAAGCCGATAAGAATCCTCGATTAAATAAAAGCATGGTTAACACAATCCTCCTCACTTAGTACGTTGCCCTTCCACCGCTGATGTCGTAGCACTGTCCCGTGATAAAACTGGCGAGGTCCGAGGCGAGGAAGTTTACCACTGCCGCTACCTCCTCCGGCTTGCCGACGCGACCCAGCGGAATTTTGCTAATCATATAATCGACAGTTGCCGGCGCCATGTCGTCAAGCAGCGGGGTTCCAATCACCGCAGGCGAAACACAATTGACGCGTATGTCGTATTCCGTAACCTCTTTGGCGAGCGCTTTCGTCAATCCGATGACACCCGCTTTGGATGTCGAATAGGGAATCAGCGTTGGATTCCCTTCCTTTCCTGCGACGGAAGCAATGCTCACAATTCTGCCGTATCCTCTCTCAATCATATGGTCGATTACCGCCTTGCAGCAAAGGAAAACGGCTCTCAGATTGACGTCCATCACTTCGTCCCAATCCGATACCTCCAATTGGGTGAGCGGGAGCGTTCTTCCGGTAATCCCCGCGTTATTCACCAAAATGTCGATTTGGTGAAAAGCCTCAAGTGTCTCTTCGACCATGCGTTTTACTTGACCGAAATCTGTTACATCCGCGTGTATTGCGAGCGCCGAATGCCCCAATTCCTTAATCTCTTTCGTGACTGTTTCAGCTCGTGCGGCATCCAAGTCTACCACGGCTAGGTTCGCCCCTGCGCGGGCGAGTTGGATGGCAATCCCACGACCAATGCCCTGTCCCGCGCCTGTTACGATTGCAACCTTACCATTCATGTTCATGTGATGTCTCCTTATGTCTACGAAATCTCGGCACGCCGCGGTATTCAATTTCAGTAACTACCGAGGTGTGCCCATTCTATCAGTTATCGAAGCCGCCATTAAACACCCCAAGATTTATCAGTATGACGATCGCATTTGATTCTGGAGATCGATCGTTATCGAATTCAAGATTCAATTTTTGAGGTGTATGTACCGAGCGACTACTCATACGTTAGTATAACATCCATTTTGAAGCAATAGGTTCCCGAGAAACCAATCAGGGCCTGAATCTTGTACCCAAATTTACTTTCATCTTGTTGTCGCCTTCAAGGGTCAAAAATCCCGTCTGATGTCCCACGATGCTCTGGGGCGGCGGTGTATGCGCGATTTGTGCAACTTAAACGAGAAAAACGCATGTAGCCTACACGTTCAGACTGTGCGGCATGATGGAACAAATCCTCAACCCGGCTATTTGATGGTCATCCCTTACAATTGCGGCGTGGAATGGAATCTATACTGTACTTTGATGCGACTCCCATGACTAACGTTTGATTGATGTTTTATTCAGGGTGTGCTATAATTCGTTCAAGAAATTTTGCCCTTCATAATACAGTTGCACTCTGTGATTCGGTTTCATTTGAGGAGGTGTGCTAGTGATAAAATTACACGGAGCAACATACGACAAACGGCAATTACTTCGGCATATCGGGGATATATCGCAGATTGCCGGCATAAAACAGTACCAACTAACTGAAGGTAACGAATGCGGAGTCAATGCGGTTGACTTCCGTACTGGTTCGGGATTAAATTTCACCGTGCTGCCGGATCGCGGAATGGATATATCTTATGCGGAATACAACGGTCTCCCGCTCTGCTGGCGGTCAGGCACAGGCGATGTGGCTCCCGCTTACTACGAACCCCACGGATTCGGTTGGTTACGTGGATTTTCCGGTGGTCTCCTTACGACGTGCGGCATGACGCACGTAGGCGAACCAGATGAGAATGGGTCGCACGGTCTGCACGGTCGCGTCTCCCACATACCCGCAAAGAATGTCTGGGTTGACAGCCGTTGGGAGGGAAACCGTTACATGCTCTGGGTGCAGGGCAAAGTCACGGAAACCGCGGCACTGGGCGAGAACCTCTGTCGCACCCGGCGCGTTTGGACAGAACTCGGAGCAAAAAATCTCCACATAGAAGATATCGTTGAAAATCTCGGATACCAAGACACACCGCACATGTACCTCTTCCATATCAACGTTGGATTTCCTATTGTTGCTGAAGGCACCGAACTGCTTGCTCCCACGACGCAAGTGATACCCCGAGATGAGCACGCCGCTGTCGATGTGGACAATCATGCCCGGTGCGAGGCGCCAACCGCCGATTTTCGAGAACGAGTCTATTACCACGAAATGGAATCGGATGCGGACAATCACGTCTATATTGCATTGATAAATCGTAAATTTGGTGAAGGACGAGGATTTGGATTATACGTGAAATATCACAGGACACAATTCCCCCGTTTTGTCCAATGGAAGATGTGTAGCGAGGGGGCGTATGTCATCGGATTAGAGCCGGCGAACTGTTGGGTGGAGGGACAGGAAAAAGAGAAGACTCGTGGTACGTTAGAGTACATTGAACCGGGCGGACGCAGACACTACGAAGCTGAAATCGGCGTGTTGACTTCCAATGAAGAGATTGCGAGCATTGAGAACCGGATTTCGAAAATAAAGGGGTAAGACGAGTCGAAAAGCGGCAAAACACTGAAGAGCGCTACTTCACCGCAACTTAGACGAAATCTTTAAACCTGTCGAAACCTGGGTGCGGACTGAGGCTACAGTAATTTACATACAAATTTACACATTCAGATTTACACATTCAGAAGAATCTACTTGTTCACAAAATCGGACGTGCACTTGTAGCGCAAACTGTTAGTTTGCACATGCCACAATCGAACAGATTGTGGTATAGGGAAATATGTTATTAGCCACTGGGATAGGTAATTATTAGTTCTAATGACTAAATTAGCCGATATCTCTGTGAATCTTAACTGTGAGAGAAAACTCCCTTGTGAGAACAGCCTATACGTTACTGATGCTTTTCATCATAGTGTCACTCAACGCGTTTGCTCAAGATTCCGCCCAATGGGGATTGCCTGAAGGCGCCAAAGCGCGACTCGGTCGGGGCATAATTAACGAGCTTAAATATTCTCCGGGCGGTACACTTCTGGCGGTAGCAAGTGACAGCGGCGTTTGGCTCTATGATACGGCGACCGGTGAGGCGGTTACCCCTATGAGAAGAGGGAATTCATTTGCTGCTCGTAGCGTCGCGTTTAGCCCCGATGGTCGTACGCTTGCCAGTGGCGGTGGTATTCTCTGTCTTTGGGACGTGGCAACAGGTGAACCAAAACACACACTGCATGGGAATCTCGAGTCAGTCAGGCTTGTAGCGTTTAGCCCGGATGGTCGCACGCTTGCCGGTGTCGGGGGAGGTAGTATCCGTATTTGGGATGCGACGACGGGAGCGCACAAACGCTCACTGCTATCGCAGCATCTCGATTTGTTCGAATGCGTCGCCTTCAGCCCGGATGGTCGTACGCTCGCGATCGGGAACAGATCGCATTCAGTGGGCGGTAGTGTGAGAGACGGTATAATTTTTCTGTGGGATGTGGTAACCGGTGAACGAATAGACGCATGGAGTGAGGGGCTCAATAAGCCCACAAGTCTCGCCTTCAGCCCGGATGGTCGAACACTTGCCATTGGGAGTGTGGGTTGGGCGGGCGGTTTTGGTACGTGGGGTTCTGTCACTTTGTGGGATATGGAAACGGGAACACATAAACACAAACTAACCGGGCATACAGGTGGTGTCAAAAGTGTCGCCTACAGCCCGGATGGTCGTACGCTTGCAATTGCGAGTTGGCCCGATCCGTCGAATCACAATGGAGACGATACAGTGCGGCTTTACGATGCGGTGACGGTGGAACTCAAACGCACCTTGGAAGGGCATGTGTGGGGTGTCCATAGCGTCGCCTACAGCACGGATGGCCGTACGATTGCCATTGCGAGTTGGGACGGTAGACTCTCTGTGTGGGATGCAGAGACAGGAACCCACATGCGCCAATTGGAAGAGCATACAGGAAAGGTCTCTAGCGTCGCCTTCAGTCCAGACGGCCGTACGATTGCCACTGGGAGTTGGGTCGGATTTGACGATTGGCGGGGACCTGGCGGTTCAGTCCGTCTATTCGATGCGGTGACGGGGGTACACAAATTTACACTGGAAGGGCATACCCGTGGTGTCAAGAGCGTCGCCTTCAGCCCAGATGGTCGCACACTTGCGAGTGGTAGTTGGGACAAAACAGTACGTCTTTGGAATGTCGTGACCGGGGCGCAGGTACGCAGGCTGAAAGCTCCCGACCATGTCTGGAGCGTCGCCTTCAGCCCGGATGGTCGTACGCTTGCTAGTGCGGGAGGCAATTATGACGGGACGGTCCGTCTTTGGAATGCCGAGACAGGGGCGCACATACGCACACTAAATGGGCATCTCACTGGCGTAGTTAACGTCGCGTTTAGCCCGGATGGTCACACGCTTGTCAGCGCAAGCAATGGAGAAATCCGTCTTTGGCATGCTGAGACAGGGGCGCTCAAACGTACTCTACACCCGTCAGGGGGAGGGAGATCGATAGAAAGTGTTGCGTTCAGCTCGGATGGTCGCACGCTCGCGGTTGGGAATTCGATTGGAATTCATTTTTGGGATGTGGCGACGGGTGTAAAAGGACAGACACTAATCAAACATCGTGGCCAAAACACGTTCGTAACATACAGCCCCGAGGGCTACATGCTCGCAAGTGGCACGTCGGAGCATAGCGATAGGACAGTGCGTTTGTGGGACGTGGTGACGGGAGCGCAAAGGCGCTCACTGGAAGGCCATACAGGTGATATCAACACCGTCACCTTCAGCCCGGATGGCCGCACGCTTGCCAGTGGAGGCAGCGATGGCACCGTATTGCTGTGGGAAATTACCCCGTCTGCCGAAGTTCTGCCAGATGAAACCCCGCATGTCGTAGAACCCTTACAAATAGCGCCCGATGTGAACGATGACGGGAGCGTGGATGTTCAAGATCTGCTGTTGGTTGCCGGAGATTTAGGTCAATCTGTACACACGCGTGCGGACGTGAACGGGGACAAGATTGTGAACGTCTTGGATGTGATGCTGGTTGCGGGGCTGGTAGATAACCTAACAGGCAACCTGCCCATTTATACCGACGGTGCGGTCATGCCCCGGACTACTGAGGTTACAATGTGGCTTGAAGGAGCGCGGCGATTAGGTCTCCCGGAGCCAATATTAGTCCGGGGAATTCAGTTTTTACAGAATCTGTTGGCTGCATTGACTCCGAATGAGACTGTGCTGCTGCCAAACTACCCGAATCCGTTCAATCCGGAGACCTGGATCCCGTATCAACTCGCCCGAGATGTGAGCGTCCAAATCTCAATTTATAGTGCGAAGGGCGCTTTGGTGCGGCATCTGCATCTCGGTCTCCAGCCGGCGGGCTTTTACACCGACAAGCACCATGCGGCGTATTGGGATGGACGCAACGAAGGCGGGGAGTTGGTTGCAAACGGCCTATATGTTTTTGAATTCCACGCGGGGACATATCGTGCTTCAGGTCGCATGGCAATTGCCAAGTAGCCCTCAAGCGCGCTTCTAGTCACCGGGATTCCTAAGCCGGAGTGGAAACCATTCGTCGTCCACAGGTGCGGCGCAATGTGTCAACTATCTTTGCGATTAATGGAATCTTCTTCAAAATGAACCTAAGACTGCACACGTGACCGCTAACGCAATTTAACGTATTCAACTAAATGCATTATCCTCAACAAACGGGGCATCAGCATCGTCAAACCGTAAACGCAAGCGGGGTATCGGCTTATTCCCAACCCCTGCACTAATGTCGAACATTTAAAAAAGCTCCAAAGGAGAAATTCATAATGAGAAAGCGTGTGTTGTCCAACTTACACATCCTAATTTGTATCACGGCGATTTTAGTCGTGGGCTGTGGTGCAAAGCAAACCGGGGCAACCCCCGAAACTCCAATCGACTCCCAGATGTCAGCAACCCCCGGACCTCCTGTTTACGTCGATCCCGATAGCGTCTTGAGCGTCATTCCCGCTGATGTTAACGGATTAATCTACATCCGAAATCCGCTCGCACTGAATGGTGAAATCAACGCGCTTTTCGCCGAGCTGGTGCTTGGAGAACCGCCTCAGGAGATTGTTGCAAAGATTCTGGCTGACACGTTTGGGGCTGGGTTCGAAAGCTTGGAGGAATTGGAGGAACTTGGACTGGATTTGGGCAAAGATTTCTGCGTGTTCTTCTCCGATTCGAAGCCGTTCATACCCTGCGCCGCCGTCCATGTAAGCGATCCGAAGGCGATTCAACTGGTGATAGACGCCGAATCGGATGTTGGCAACACGGTGGAGTATAACGGTACGACTTACAACACCACGGAAGGGGGCGGTGCCTTTGTAATCTTGGGAGACTTTTTGGTCTATTCCGGAATATCGTCTGTGTGCGAGAACGCCATTGACACCTACAAGAAGGTGTTGCCGTCAATCGGTATGAACCCGGATTACGCCTCTCTCAATCTTGAGCCGTCGCTGGAGCGGAACGACATACTGGCTTACTTCCCGATGGCGCCGATTGCAGAAATGTTAACTGAGAGGGCAAATGAAATGAAAGCAGGTTTTGAGGCAATGGAAGCATCCCTTCCCGATCCGCAAAGCCTGACGATGGTTTCAAAAATGATAGATTGGGGCATTCAATTCATTAATCAAGCTTCAACGTTGAGCCTTATCGTGGAATTGAACGGCACCGATCTAGGGGTTTCGCCCTTCATAAAGTTCAAAGAAGGCAGCGATGCGCAAGCATTTTTTTCAGCGGCGCCAACCGGGTTGACGCATCTCGAATACCTCCCGGGAACGGCGGTAGCTAACAGCATGAGGCAGTTTCAGAAGGAAACTCGGATCGATTTTACCGTGGACTTTATGAAGATGCTGGCTCCCACTGATCCGAACGCGGACAACGAAGCAATTCAACAAACAACGCAGAATTTTGTCGACGCGTTATCCGATTTCTACGAGTCGATAGGCGAGGAAGCATCAGGTACTTTCAGCTTTAGTGGAAGCATGCTACCGGATATGGTGTTTATTAACGACATCGTCGATGCGGAAAAAATGGCGTCATACATGAAGGAGGATTTTCTCACATACATAGCCGCCACGGCGTCGCTGTACGAATCCATGGGAGCCAAGGATGCCGCAAACATGTACTCCGGAGCTTTGGTGGGTGCTTCAGAAATGTATAATGATGTTGAAATTTCGAGTATTTCCTTGCCAAATATTTCGGCAGGATTTGGCGAGATGCCGCCTGACATGCCATTCTCAATACCGGAAAAATGGGATATTTATCACGCAGTCAGCAACGGAAAACTCCTGATTTCCATGGCTGCCTCGGCGCAACCTATCAAGGACGCCTCGGATCGTATCGCCGGTATCGAAACTTCCGCCGAAAGTAACATGGGACACATCGAAATGGTTGATGAACTGACACTAAATAACAACTGGATGTTTACAATCTCACCTATAACACTAGTAAGAGATATGTTACAGATAGTTGCGCAGTCCGAACCGGAAGTTGGAATGATCGGTATGTTATTGCAGAACAGCCCTGACACGCATAGTATCGGTGTTGCCGGTCTGAACAGGGATGGCGGTGTTCAAACCAAGATTTTCATCGCACTTGCAGACCTTAGGGACCTGATTAACATAGGAGCGAGTATGCAACAAATGATGCAGATGCAAGAAATGCAGCAGATGCAATAACGGAACAATTACCTTGATTGGGCGCGAGTCTGAGTTGCTTCCGGAGTTGTGGATACGCTATCCGGATGGATTCGCCATTCCTTCACTTACAAATCACGAGGTTTTGCAATGCGTCCATTTTTCTCAATGAAAGTCATAGTGGTTGGCGTGTGTTGTGCGCTAACCTTAACCACGACCGTAACTCCCGCGCAGGCTGGAGGTGGCGCCCGTGCATTGAAAGTCGTGTTGTTTACCACCGGAATGGGCTTGAAATTTGGCAGCGTGTTCGTTGACAAATCGGCTCAAGATTCGTATGATCAATACTTAATCACCGCACTCCAAGCGGACATTGCGAAACATCGAAACGATTATACGAGCCGACGTGACACCAGCATAGTTATGTCGCGGGTTGGAATCGGGTTTGTTGGGGTTGCGACACTCATCTCAATCTTCGACCAACTCGATCTGATTTCACGGCAATCTCAATCTGCGGCGTTGCGCCTCACCCCAAGTTACGATCTCCAAAACCGTGAAACAACCCTTAGTCTCCAAGGCAGATTTTAAGGTGAATCGTATGAAATTCATGAACCTGTCACCACTCCTCGTACTTCTTGTCGCGCTCACTTGCGCGAGTTGCTCGAGCGATGAAGATTTTAGCAATCCGTTGGATCCGGAGAATCTGCGGACGGCCGGATCACCGACCGGTTTAACGCTGGCGCCCGGTAATCAGCAAGTGAGGGTTTCATGGAAGCACGTCGAATATGACGGGATTGCCAAATATCGCGTGTATCGACGCTATTCCGGCGACCCGAACCCGCAGTTTCAAAGGATTGCAGAAGTTGATGCGCCAACAACCGAATTCCTCGACACCAACGGCATCAATAACGATCAGTTCGATTTGGACCTTGGCACGGCATTAGTCTACGAATATCGGATTACGTACGTGGACAGGGACGGAGTCGAGACGCCCGATCCGAACTCTCCGCCGAGCGAGGACGCGGATCCGCCCAAAATTTGGCCCATCGTTAGCGTCACGCCGAGTGAACCGCCTCCGGCTCCAACGATCGTTCTTGGAGATCCGACCGACCTGACCGTAAAACTGTTCTGGCAAGATTATGTGCCTCCCGAGGACTTTGAGATTTTCAGAGTGTTTGCGGCGGTTGTAGGCGATAGCGGCGGTCTCGGAAAGTTGCGCTTGCTTGGCGAAACAACAAAGGATAGACCCTTCTATTTCGATGAAGAATTCAGTAGGGATGGAATTACAAAAGTGTACCATGTCATCGCCGTTGATCGCGCTGGAGTTGAAGCCGTTACACGGATCCGAGCGGCTTCGCCTGATCTGCCTCCGGCGCCTCCGCAAGGATTTCGCGCTGCCATTGTCCCGCTCCCGGCAGGCGGCAGATACGATGTATACTTCTCTTGGACACCCAATAAAGAGGCGGACCTGGCGGGTTATCAACTCTACGCGTCATCGGCTGATGGCGAGTTGCTTTCGCGCCCAAGAGTGGATGCGAAGCACAGTTCTCACAAATTTTCCGCCGATCAAGCGATATTGGTAGGTCAAGATCTTGTCGCTCGTCAGTACTTCATCACCGCGTTCGACGACACGCCCAGAGCCGATGGAAGCTTGGACGAAAGCGATCTGGTCGCGGCACCACGATGATTCGCATGCCGACTCTCTATCCGACTACTTAAATTACACTCATTCAACCGATAAGGACAACCATATGCAATCTCTTCGGTCAATACATCGTTGGACTTCATTAACCTGCTGTACGTTGCTAATTCTGATTGCAACTTCCGCATTTGGTCAAGTTCCCCCAGCGCCTCAGCTTGCACTGATGCAGACCGCCGACACTTTGGGAAAAGGTGGATATACAACATCCGTCGGACACTTCCAGTTTCAGAAAGGACGAGTCACCGCGGAAGACCAAGCCGTTGAAATCGGAAATTTTGAAGAATTGCACACAGTGGAGATGAATGTACAGACTTTTTTGATGCCGATTCGATTCACTTACGGTATTGGCGAGAACCTGGACCTTGTCCTAGGGGGGACATTCTCGACCGGCGGCGTTCACAAAACTGTCTACGATTTTTATGAAACGGGCGATCCGGAACGAGATCGGCGAGTGTACGATCAATCGCTGTTCGACACCGTCGTGGGTTTAAAATACGGCATAAAGCCTGACGACCGCGATGGGTTGCCCAAATTGTCCGTCGGTGGAGATATGCAGATAGGTTATACCGCCGACAACAGACTAAGTGGCGCAGGTGATTTTCTCGATCTTACACCTGCCGATAGCTTCCCATTTGTTGGAATCAACACGTATCTTCTAGGTGCGATCCGATTCGGTGAATTCGCCCGAGGGCACGCCGGCGTGGGGATGTATCTCTCTTCGAAGTCCTTCAGAGCAACGGATTCATTTTTATTGAACTGGCAGCTTGGAGGCGAGGTGTTGCTTTCGCACGACCTGTGGCTGGTCGGTGATTTCTCACGAGAATTGCCTCTTGCCGGTATGACCATAAGCAATCAACTCAGCGTCGGAGTGCGATATGAAATCTCCAATCGCTCCTCGTTTCATTTTGGATATGTCAGTGAGCCGGGCTTTCAATTTTCATTGGTGGTGGGCGGAGAAAAGGGCCGAATGATTGCGCCGACCGCCCCGAAACAGGATGAAATCCAGTTTTGACCAAAGAACTGAGCAATCAACCGACCGGATAGATCAAGCACGCGAATAGCACGCGCGATAGAGATCCCAGTGCGATAGAGATCCCAGTGCCATAGAAAATTCGGTTCACACCCGTTTTTGAAAGTGCCCGCGACACGACAGGTGTATAGCACCCGATCTCCGCCAATGCATTTGGATTCTAGAGAAACGGTATATGACACTTTAGGCGACCAAGTGTCGCGGCGGCGAAAGGAAGCATGAGAGCTGTTGTTCAGCGCGTTGCATCTTCCAGCGTGACGGTGGATGGAAAACTGATTTCCGAGATTGGAAAAGGGCTGCTCATCTTTCACGGGGTCGCTCAAGAGGATACTTCCGCCGATCTCGATTACCTCACAAACAAAGTAGCGAATCTTCGCGTTTTTGAAGACGATGAAGGACGGATGAATCGTTCCCTCCTAGACATTGGCGGCGAGGCGCTTGTGGTCTCTCAGTTCACGCTCTTCGGCGATTGTAGCAAGGGGCGGCGGCCAAGTTTCATTGATGCGGCTCCACCCGACAAAGCGGAAGCGCTTTATAAACAGTTCATTCGTGCCCTTTCAAACACGGGGATCTCCGTCCAAGCGGGAATCTTTCAAGCCATGATGGATGTGGAATTGGTTAACGATGGACCGGTCACAATTTTACTTGATAGCAGAAAGTTGTTCTGACTTCACTATCGTTCATGGAGAACACCGGTGACACTACACCCTAGCCATCAAGCGGACGTTACCCAAGACCAAACCTCGTTCTTCCGCAAAAACGGGTTCTTGAGCATCCAGCGTATTACAACGGATACCGAAGTGGAGTGGCTGAAGGATGTTTACAACCAACTCTTCGATCAGCGCACCGGCGAAAAAGAGGGCAGGTATTTCGATCTCGCAGCTCCCCGTGCACACGTAGGACGTGAGGTGCTGCCGCAGGTACTCGGTCCGGAGGCCTCGTTTCCCGAACTCAGGGAAACTAGCTACTTCCGTAACGCACACCACCTCGCTGCGGAGCTTCTTGGCGTTGAAGCGGAGAGCGTGACTGGCGGCGGACATATGATATTGAAACCCGCTCGATACGGCGGAGAAACTCCGTGGCATCAGGATGAAGCCTACTGGAACCCGGAGGTTCTACCCCACAGTCTAAGTGTCTGGCTGCCGCTGGATCCCGCCACGGTGGACAGCGGTTGCATGCAATTCATCCCCGCCTCCCACAAAACCGATGTCCGTTGGCACCGCCACATTAACAACAACCCGTTGGTGCACGGATTGATTACCGACGATGTCGACCCATCTCAAGCGGTAGCTTGCCCCATCCCAGCGGGCGGAGCCACCTTCCATCATTGCCGAACCCTCCATTACGCGGGGCCGAATTTGACGTACACCCCGAGACGCGCTTATATCCTAGTATTTGGCGCCCCACCAGAACGTCGGGACAAACCGGCTCACCGTCCTTGGCAGACCGAGGAGCGCGAAGCGCTGGCTAACGCTGGGTTTGCTACGTAAACCACGAATCTAAGTCCGGGTGACATTTCATCGACGCCTGGTAATCAAGTTAGACAGTTCGCGCTCCATGATATCGGGCATATGCTGTCGTCCGTATGGGTTGGGTCTCTCATCCCGTCTGGTGGCTGACCTCGAATTGCGCACACGCCCGACATAAACGTCAACAGAACCTCGTTAATTCCAGCCTCCAAAATGTGCCCAATTTCGATCAGCCGTGAAGCATTCAGTAGTTGGGTTCCGCTGTTCTCATTCCAACTTGCGGCACTGGATCCGACGTGTAGCGAATTGAGAAGCGAAGAGGGAGAACCGAGAATTTTATAAATATCAACGGATTTCTTCTTCAATTTAACGATTGAAGATTGCCTAGGATCAAGTGAATTGGTCGTTTGAGATGCATTTCTTCCCTTGACACTCTCAGAGCTAGTGTGTATAATGAACGGTTAATAACGGGATGCACCGGGAGATTTGTCCTAGCGCGGCAAACCGTATACAGCAAAGCATAGATAGATTGAAACCGGGAAAGACACCGGTTCAGTCAAAATTTAATAAATTGGAGATGAAACTATGAAAACAACGTGCTTAATCCTCACCTTTGTCGCTTTGGTGGCAATGCCGAATCTGTCAGCATCCGCCGAAGTAACCTTCCATGCGGCTTTGGAGAGCAAGGAACAGGTGGAAGCGACCGGTGGTTCGGTCGTCGGCGGCGGTAGTTTCGTTCCGGGCGTTATCGGGAACGGATTCATCAGTGACGAGACAGAAGCTGTGGTGCACTATCCCTTTGAGGGTCACATCCCGGGTTATCAAGAACAAGGGACGTTAGAGTGCTGGTTGGTGCTAGGTTGGGACCTCGACAAGTTCTCCGATGTCACCGATAGAGGCGAAGCCTTCATGTTCTGGTCCTATAATAAGGCCGGCACAGACGCCATCGGCCTGATGGTCGGCGGCGGTCATAATACGCCGATTGCCTGGTTCCGCGTTAGGGAAGTCGACGAAGAATGGCATAGTGCGGCTAGCGAGGAATTGGACTGGAAAGAGGGCGAAGCCCACCACATGCTCGGAACATGGGGACCGAACGCAGTCAATCTGTACTTGGACGGTGAATGGGCGGCGGACGATCCTTACGTTGGGGGACCCAAGAATCCTATCGAAAGGCTGTCCATCAACAACAATGAGTCCGATCCGGCTAATTTCGCTACGTTCTCAATCGTGGACGAGCTGCGGATTCATGACGTTCAACTAGACGACGACGAGGTAGCTGCTTTGTATGAACAAAGAGTAGCGGAAGCTGCAACATCTGTCGATCCAACTGCCAAACTCGCCACGACGTGGGCAGCGGTGAAGAGACAGTAGATAGCCTCGAACAATGGTGAGTTGAAATCGATTGGATTTCAGAACATCAGTTGACATTGGCTCATGTAAACACGAAGTGCACGAGTTCTGCACGACCTGTTGGCATGAGCCATTCTTTTATGTACCTGCGCCACACACCGGATTAGTCGCCCGAGAAGCACCGAAGATCGGAGACATATTCGGGGGATAATAATTCCGGGGCGTGCGATTCGTTATACAATCACAAAGCTATGACGTAAGTCCTGGATATCCTTTGTGAAAGGGGGAATGTCGAGTCATGAAAAAGGTATGCTATAGTATCATCGCCGCTCTGTTTTTTGTGCCTCTACCATCTGCCACCGCCAAAATAACCTTCCACACAACCTTGGAAAGTGCTGCCTCCGTCAAGAGAGAAGGCGGCTCGGTCGTGGGCGGCGGCCAATTCGTGCTGGGGGTGCGGGGTAACGGATTCATCAGTGACGAGAGAGCTGCTGTAGTACACTTTCCCATGCACGAGATGTTGGGTAAACATTATCTGGATGAGGGCACGTTGGAATGCTGGTTGATTTTGGGTTGGGATATAGACAAGTTCACCAACACAACCGATAAGGACGAAGCCTTTATGTTCTGGGCGTACAACAGAGCCGAGACAGATGCCATCGGTTTAATGATTGGCGGACGAAGAAACCATCCGGTCGCACAGTTTCGAGTGCGGGAAGTGCGTAACGAGTGGCACAATGCCGTGAGCGCCAAACTAAACTGGAAAGAGGGCGAAACCCATCATATGGCTGGAACATGGGGAGCAGCCGGACTCCATTTGTATCTTGACGGTGAATTGGCTGCCCAAAACCGGTACAAAGGCGGTCCCGCCAATATCATCGAACGACTGTCAATCAACAACAACGAGACGGATCCCGCGAAGTTCCCCACATACTCAATCGTCGACGAGTTAAAAATCCATGACGAACAGTTGCCCGCCCGCGCTATTCCCGATTTGATGACTTTATCCGTAGAACCGGGGGGAAAACTCGCCGCAACGTGGGGCGGCATCAAGAAGATCCGCTGATGCCCGGGCCACAACCCAACTCTTAAGGAATATCTTTCGATATGAACCAACCATTCTTCGAACAGGTTCGTGTGTTCGACCCGGTGCCGGGGCAGGTCAAAAAGGGCAATACCTATCTGGAGGCAACCAACTCCGGCGCGGTAATCGCTTTCGCCACCAAGTTGCCGATTGCTCGCATGCCCGGCGGCGCCGACCACGGATTTCCCTGGATGCATCTTCGAGCACGCAGCGTCGACAGCGGTCGTAGTTGGACACTTGAGGAGATGAACTGGTGGGAGCCCGAGAAAAGAGGTTTGCTAGCCAGCGTTGTCGACCGCAGCACGGGTGAAATTTTTATGTTCACGCAAGGCACTTGGCCGCTCCAGGACGATCACGGTCAGCCGCTATCCGAGAGCTGGCTAATCGCCAATTATGAAAAAGGGCGTCAGATGGGCGCGTGCTTGACGATGGAACGCAGTGTGGACGATGGCCGCACGTGGACTTCAACCGACATCACGGAGCAATTCTACACCTATCCGGGGTCTGGATTGGCGTGGTTTATCGGGAGAGGTATCCAACTCCAACGCGGCCCACATCGGGGGCGCATGGTTGTGCCGGGTAGATATTTTACCGGAGATTGGAAACAGGTAGACCCCGCCAAGCACAACATCATCTACTATCATCCCGCACTGGGGGATGTTTACGACGACGGCGAGGGTGAGATTGCGCAAGTCCTTGACCACGAAGCGCGCAACATGGTCATCTACAGTGACGACCACGGCGAAACCTGGCACTGGGGCGGGAGTTCGCAGGGCTATTGCGGCGAGGCGGGCATCGTGGAACTGTCCGACGGATCGATTTATATGAACAACCGCAACCACGATCCGAGATCGATGGGTTACCGTTCCTGGTGCATTAGCCGAGACGGCGGCGAAAGTTTCACCGAATTTGGAGTAGACAGAACGCTCATTGAAAACCGCTGCCATGCGGCGCTGGCTCGCTACTCATACCCGAACGACAGTGAACCGAGTTGCGTACTATTTTCCAATCCGGCTGTGCACGAGGGAAAGAGCCAATTGCACCCCCGGGGAGGAAAGGCTGGTGAACGTCGCGACCAGACAGTGCGCGTGAGTTTCGACGATTGCAAGACGTGGCCGATATCGCGGCGCATTAGTGAAAATGCGGGATATTCATCCCTAGCGGTGTTGCCGGACGGCACCATCTTATGCGCGTACGACGTGTACGTCTGCCGTTTCAACCTCGCTTGGTTGGAGCTCGATCAGTCCGGCTCGGCGTCAATTTAATCGCCGACCTTTATCTGGATTCTTCGGCTTTACGGAATCGCTTAAGGGGTAGATAGTGTGTTATGATTTCAAATACATCTATCTACCCCTTATTTTTTTGCTTCTACATTCATTGTGGTTGACCTGTTTTCAGCCACGTTAAAAAAAATTACCTGACATCATTAAAACGGCACCACACATTCAGGCTGAAATGAACAAATTTCTTCATCTCCTTCGGCAAGGGTCTACCTTCACATACATTGTCATCGCGCTGCTTGTCGCCCACCTCCTGCCTCTCTGGGTATTCAAATACTTCCCGTCGCAAGATGGCGCATCACATATCTACAACGCCTATCTGCTAAAAGAATACAACAACCCCGCCATGTATAAGGTTAGAGAGTGTTTTGAACTCAACCTAACTCTCTTTCCGAACTGGTTTTCCCATGCCCTTATGGCTGGCTTGATGTTCCTCGTGTCCCCCCTTGTCGCGGAGAAAATCCTGCTGACTCTTTGCATCGCATTGGCGCCGTTATCGCTTTTTTACTTCCTGCGCGCGATTGCCGGAGGCAATGCTGAGACGCCGTTCGGATCGGGCAACCAGATTCTCGGTTTGCTCGGATTCCTTTTCGGATATAACTATCTGCTGCACATGGGCTTTTACAACTTCGCAATCAGTTTCCCGGTTTTCTTCTTTCTCCTCGGCTACTGGTGGCGGCACCATGAGTCCATGTCGCTCACAAACATCGGCGCGCTTTACGCTCTCATGATCCTACTGTATTTCTGCCATATTTCATCGTATGGGCTGATACTGGTGACACTCTCAATTTGCGCTTTACGGCTGATTGTTGCACCGAGGAAGCTGCTCATCTTCGCTGGTTATATGCTCCCGGCGGGATTCATTATGGTAAACTACCTGCTCAACGACGCCACGGAAAAGCTGTATCGGTACTGGAGTTCCGAGCAGTTATGGGAATATTTTCTGCAGACGAAGGCACTCGTGTACTTCAACGAGAGTCATGTCTGGGCAAATTACGTACTTCTCGGATTTATCGCGCTACTCATTCTGTGGACAATATGGAAGGACAAAATCCAACCGAGACAATGGCTGGCGAACCGGGACCTATTTCTTTTCCTATCCATCGTTTTCGTGATTGCGTATTTCAAAGCGCCGCGGTGGATAGGCGATGGCGGCTACATCAATGAACGAATTCACATGTTCTGGATACCCATCCTGTTGCCGTGGCTCAACCTCGATTTCCACAAGTCTGTGCGGTGGTATGCTGTTGGATTGATGGTTTTTCTCTCCATCGTTCACTTGGGATATACCTGCCGGGATTACTACGGCTTTAATCGCTCCATGGACGATTATGCTGCCGCGCTGGACTCATTCCCGGACCATATTGTCTTTGAAAATATGGGACCCGACAACGACGACTGGGATGACATGTGGCAGTCCGAAATCCCGCATCCGCATTGCAACCTCTACCTGTACCACATGATACCGGGAGACAGGGTATTCATCGGCAACTACGAAGCGCAATTCAACTATTTCCCGCTTAATTTTAAGGATGACAAAAAGCGGCATCACTACCCGGGCGGGTTCATTGATTACCGGTTGGGATGGAACGTTGAGGAAGACAGCCCTCAAATGGAAAAGTATCGAGGTGACTACGGTATTGTCCACTCCACTCCCGAATCTCGAAAATATTCCAAACCGTATCGAATTTTTCGGCACAGGTACCATCGCGAGGGCACCCATGCATGGGAGAAGTATACTAACGCCAAGGAGGTAAACTTTCAAATGCAGGCTGCCAGTGCCGAAAATCCCGACGTTCAAAATGGCATATCCATTCCCGTTTTCGTCGACACGCGGTATCAGCCCGGTGGTTTCGGATGGGACACGGTTTATCCCAGACATTCTTTCCTAAATACCGGCGAGTTTATGGGCTCTGGCGTTTGGGACACGGAGGACGCGGCTTTCAGGATTGACCTGCCGAACGGAGAGTATGAAGTAACCTGCCGTTTTCAATCGAATGACGGGAAAGCGCATCGCATTGAACTATACGCAAATGGAAGGCGCGAGATTCAGACAGTGGCACCCGACAGCAATGAGATAGTTGAGGGAAGATTTACCGTTGAAGTGGGTGATGGAACCCTTACCCTGGTTATCCATGCTTCCGGCAGCGAACGCCATACGCAATGGGTGTGGAGCGGATTCAATTTACGCCGGATGGTAGCCAACTAGATTATGTGCGCTTCACTGATTGCAAGTCTGTTGGCTGGTTGGCCGCATAATTGCGACGCGCTCTGGCTATTTCGGAAGCGCGCGGGGTTCATCCCACTCCTGCCGGGCTTTGTAGAACACCGGCGCATAGGACTCGGCATAAAGCGGTTTGCTCAAGGGTCCCACGATCGGCCCAAAGCGATCCTGCGAGTACGGCTGCGGAATCGGCGTGCCAAGCAAGGTTTCAACCAGCGCTCGGTACTCACTCACTACGTCCGGCCGTTGATCGTGCACGTTCTCTAGCTCATTCGGGTCGGACGACAAGTCGTACAACTCGGGATTCGAATCCTCGAAGTCCCATCCCGTTGCGTAGACCCAGTCATCGTCGCGAATCGAAACGCGTCCTCCCCATGCCGTCGTGATGTACGGACGCAACGCTTCACACTCGCCGGTTACCAACGACCAAACACTCTTTCCATCCATCTTCTCGCTCGCTTCTCGTGCTCCTGCCAAATCAAGGATGGTCGGACCAAGGTCGTAGTTTTGCACCCAGGATTCGATGTCGCGGTCTTGCCACTCGTCATTCGGGTGTCGAATTGTTAAATTTTGCTGAGTGTTGAACGGATGTAGTTCGGTGTTGCGTTTGCCCCAGCCCTTGTGATCGGCTAGCTCGGTGCCGTGGTCGGTGAAGAAAATAATCGCAGTATCATCCTTCAGTCCCAATGCATCCAGTTGTTCGAGAAACGCTCCCACATGCGTATCGGTAAAGGTAATCTCGCCTTTGTAACAGGCAGTATAGTAATCAATATAATCCCGCGTTTTGACATCAAGATCCGCGCCTCTCATATCCGAAAAGAATGATCGATGAAGAATATGGCGAGGCTGTTGGTATTTCGGACCGTGCCACGAGTCGTTGTAGCGGTGCACGTAATTTAGCGGAGGGTCGAACACCTCGTGCGGCTCGAAGCAGTCGATCCAAAGGAAAAACGGCGCATTCGCCGCATTGTCGCGCAGCCATCGACTGGCGCTGGCGAAGACCTTTGCTCCGAACCAGTCCGATTCCTCTTGCCTGTCCCGAACATTGTGTAAATGTTGCAGAAAATGGCCCCTGCCTCCCAGGTGCGAAGCATCGGGCTCTGCAGATTCGTAGGCTCCGAAATAGTCCTTATACAATTCGCTGATGAGATCCCAAGAACCGGTGCGCCAGCCGTCGCCTCCTGCGCCTCGAATGTGATCCCACGACATGAAACCTCGGAGGTGATTCATGTTGGGCTTGAACAGATGGGGCGTGTCGGCTATCAAGCCCGTGGCGTAGCCGTGATCCAGCAGAATCTCGGCAATGGTGGGGTACTCGTCCGGAATCTCGTGCCAACCGTAGTAGCCGTGGATGTACGGGAATCCACGCATGCCGGTGAAACAACCGTTTCGCACCTGGACGGTCTGGCCGGGTTCGGTAAAACAGCGATTGAATCGCGCCGATTCAGCGGCGAGCGTGTCAAGCGCCGGCGTGGCAATGTCGCTGAACCGCTTATTTGGCCCAACGATGTCGGCGCGAAATGTGTCGAGGCAAATGACAACGATGTTCGGATGTTTCATAGTTGCAAGATTCCCTTTGGTGCACTTTGTTTATTTGACATGAACCTATCTTCCGCATTATCGAGCACCTAAAAAGTTTAATTTCCCAGTTGGCCGTATCCCGCATCATAATTGAAAGCATGCCATTATTCCTGTCGGAATTATTCTTTCCGCAAGCAACACTCGTTTTTCGCTCCTTGGTTGGCTTTGAGAAAGCGTACTTTGATAGAGATTTCCCACGGCGTGCACTCCAGAGGAGTGCAATGTCAATAGAATCGTGATGTGTCCAATCTCCGCGCTCCAGCGGAGCGCAATGTGCATAGAGCATTGTCAAATAACACTCATTTTTCGCTCTATGACAGGTTTTGAAAAAGCGTTCCTTCGTAGAACTGTTTCACTCCAGAGGGGATCAAGCGAATGGATAGTGAGCGCGATAGTGTTCCCATAGAAGATCCCATAGTGAGTGCGATAGTAGATCCTGTGCAATGTCGAGTGTTACTTAGAAAAATGAAGTTGAAGATGGAAGGGCAAAACCGGTCAATCAATCGGACTCACGGCGGTACCTTGGTGATTCTTGCTCGTTTGTGGATATATACCCCAAGATCTGGCATGTGACAATTCGACATTGCACAAGTCTATTATGCGGAAGATGACATGAAAAATGTAGTTTCTTGTAGGGTGCGCACTGCGCACCAGCCTTTATAGTGACAATGTATTGTAGGTCGGGCATCGCCCACCACTTCTTTTTGGGCTCCCCAAGAATTCCCATTACGCTGCACCCTAATCGTTTTCTATGACTCGCGACACATTGCGCTAGTCATAGTGTGATTCACAAGAGGGCCGATTCGACAGCATCGCCTCAATGTCCAACCGGAATGGGATGTTTGAACCTCTAGTCCATGCTATGCGAGGCTGTCAGCTCCATCCGTGAGCCATTCGAGATCGAACCGTGCAAGGGTGAGCCCATCGTATCCGCTTCCAAAGCCGCGATCATAGAGGCAGCAGATGCTCATATCGGGGGCGGCACAGATGCCCGAGTAGGACGAATGGTCTTCGTGAAGCACTTTGCCCGCGTTCCAGGTGCGGCACTCATCATAGCTAATTCGAACGGTCAGGCGTTCTATTCGGCTTTTGCTCGCAGGATTTGAAAAGAGAACCCGATTCCTGTCGTGTGAATTTTCGTCCGTGAAGCGAGTCAATCCCGCATTGCAGATAGGTTCCGGCAGCGTTTCATCCCAACCCGACTCCGTGAAGGAGGTGCCATTGTCATAACTCCAAGCGTAAGCGCGTCGGTGGTCGCCTACGTAGTTCCTGCAGTTCAAATATAAGGCGCCGTCAATTGTTTGAACGATTTTCGATTCGTTCGTGCCCGCTTGCGCCACGCCGCCGATGTGCCAATGTTCGCCGTGGTCATCGCTGTAGATGATGTGCGAATGTCCGAATGCCGCCAGCGTTGCCACTGAGGATCCCACGTCTTGATAACCGCCGGCTACGCCTTGCACGTGATCGCACGGGATGACCAGCCGCCCGCTCCGCAATTGGAGGCCTCCTCCTGGGCCTGTCGCGTACCACGTCCACGAAGCGTCTTTTACCTCGTCTGTAATCTCCCGCGGCGTATCCCACGTCTTGCCATCGTCTTTGCTAGACGTGACCCAGACGGTACGCGGCGCTTTGCCCTCGACAATCAGATTCTCGGGACCATCCGCAAAGTTTTGGCAAAACACCAGCCAGATTATTCCGGTGTCCCTATCCACCACCGGGGCAGGATTCCCATCGGTGTCCGGACCGGTGCGGACGGCAATCTGCATGGGTTCCCACGTGCGCCCATTGTCAAAACTACGTCTGAGACCGATGTCAATATCACCCGAGTCGCCGCCCATTACTGTAGGGTCGCTGTTCCTGGCTTCGCAGAACGCCAGCATCGTGCCGTTCACGGATCGTGTCAGCGCGGGCGCGTTATAGGCGCGGTATCCGCCCTCGCCGTTCTTAAATAATTGCGTTTGTTCTATCATCATCTATTCCATTTTGCAAGCAGCTCAGGTTGGAACTATCGTGAGATAGCCTCTGCACGAAATGCGTCCTCTGATAGAGTATCAAACTTTTTTGCACCGAAACGATATTCTACACCCATGGGAATGGGGAGCAACTTGAGATGGCCGATTTTGTGCCGCTACTTCACGATTACCATCCGTCTGGTAGCAGTATACACCCCCGCTTGGAACCGATAGAAGTATGTCCCGCTCGCGATCGACTCTCCGCTTATCTTCACACGTCTACAATACTTGACCAGTATTAGCAAGCTACGGTTTGCACCGTCGGGACAGTGGAACCACGAAATCCCTGATTGAACCGGTCCAAATCATAGAGAGCGTTTTCGTTTAGTGATCACAAAAAACGCGGGGCACGCGTGGCGCCCGGTTGTTGCAATCTCCGTGTCTTGTGGAAACCTATTTCAAAATTAGCATCCGGCGCGTGATCTGAGACGTGCCTGCGGTTAGCGTGTAGAAGTAGAGGCCACTGGATACCGCCTGGCCCAGTTCATCCTGCCCATCCCAATAGACGGCGGTTTCTTTGTTCTCATAACTGCCGGCCGACTGAGTCCCAACATCTAATCGGCGCACCAGTTGTCCTCGCGTGTTGAAGATATGGAATTCCACATCTGACTTGCTCCCTAATTGATAGGGCAGCCAGGTCTCCGGATTAAACGGGTTCGGGAAATTCTGGAACAGCGCCGTCCGCTTGATTCCCCCCAGCGTTGCCGCCCTTAGCAAAGACGGTTCGACGGCATAGGGAAGCTTCCAATCCCTTTGTCTGTAATAGATATAAACCGCCCCACCGTTCGGATCGCCGCGATCCGGGTTTCCCTTTTGCAATCCGTACGCAGCGATGACAATAAATTCCTGTGTGGCTATTACCACATTCCCGAAACTCTGTTCCGGAAATTCCGGAGGTATGGTGGTTGCTCGCGATTCCTGCCTAACCCATTGGTCGCCCTCCCGCAAATACGGGTAGACGATTCCAGCATTAAGCTCACCATCCAGAATGGCGCCTTCGCCGTGACGCGGAACGCCGACTAGCGCTATATTTCGGTTAATTGAAACCCCCGATCCGAAGCCGTCTGCCTTCTCCTTATCCTTTGCCGTAAGCTTGGCTTCCTCTGTCCAAGCGCCTCCGTCGCTCGAGAAGATATATGCGGCGCTGCTCCTACCCTCTACGTCCTGCGCCAGGTCCAAATGCGGCGCTCCGACGAGCGCGTAACGCTTAATGCCGCGGTGCCCACTAATGGATACGGCATCTCCAATAAAGTCGGAGGTTTGAGCGTCAGCGGGTACCAACTTGGTTTCTTCCGTCCAATTTCCTCCATCATGAACAAAGATATATGCGGCGCCCGACTTCTTTCCATTGTGTGTGTTATTGGGTGCGCCAACAATGGCGAAGTCGACGCCGTTCTCGTTGCCGGCGAAGGCAACCGCTTCGCCGAAATTGTCGCCTTTCGCGGTGTCGTTACCGGTGAGTTTCGCCTGCTGCCGCCATCTGTCTCCGTTGCGGATGAAAATATAGGCGGATCCGGCTTTGCTATCGTCGAGATAAGCGCTCACGATGAGATGTTCTCCGAATATGTCGACAAAATGCCCGAAATTGTCCCTGTTTTTTCCGTCGGCGGCTTCGATTTTCTGCTGTTGCTTCCAAGCGCCCCCGCTGCGCTTGTAGACATACACGGCACCGGTAGAACTGTTGATCCCGGGGGATCCGACTGCCACGTAGTCACCGTCAATTGCCACGGCGTAACCGAAGTTGTCGTTGCGGCGTCCGTCCTCTTTGGGATCGAGCACTGCTTTTTCTTCCCAGTTGTCCTTGTTGCCTGCTCTCTTGAGCGTAAAGATATACGCTGATCCATGCTCGATAAGGTTGTTCTCGCTGTTGATTGGGGCGCCAACAATTATCGTATGCCCGCTGATGTCTACCGACCAACCGAACTGGTCTCCCATGTTCGGATCGCTTGATATTAGCTTGGATTCCGCAAAAGCAGCGGTTAACAACCCAAATCCGAGCAGCGAGCAAGCCGCAAGTATTTTTAGGAATTTCATTATCAACGCTCCTCCGTAATAGAAATTTTTGGGTGGGGATACTGTTTGCAGAACATCCGATTCTACTGTAGGTAATGCAATGGGCGGAACTTCTTCGCTTCTCATAAAGCGACAGAAACCGAGTATTCCAGCATAAACTCGGTTTATAACGTTCAAAAAAAAAGTCCCCGCCCCAACGGATACCATTCTAGCACGTTGTATAGATTATGTCGAGAAAAAACGGGCGTGGCTATCAGCTCGCGCGTCGGGTATCCCATAGGCGATAACACTCTTCCCCAGTGACAGCGGATAGCAATTACAATAATATCAAAAATTTATGGGATGTGCGACAATCAACTCGTCTACGGTCTGTCAATGACTCAAAATGGAATTATTGATCGCTAACCAACGATTAGTTCTGCCCAATATGGAGGAAATCGGGGGAATAGACATGTGCTTTAGCCTTTGCAAGATACTTTACCCCGCATGTCAAGTCCTCGAATCAGATGCGTTTCCACGGTATCTTGATTGAGTTGGAGAATGTGGTCGCGATTCCGAAATCGCTCCGACCGGCACGGCGTATTTCAAAACAGCGCGTTGACGACATCGCAAAGGAACGGCAAATATCGTGCAGGAATCAGGGGTTGTTGGCGCGAATGCGGTGGCGTTAGACTACGGACAAATATTAGCTGTTTTCTCGCCATTGTAGGACCGTCTGGCGAGTGAGATTGTCAATCGGTCGCAGGCGTCATCGCCGTTGAGGTTGAGTGTCAAAAGGCTTGACAGGGTACGGCATGATAGATATAATAGTGATGTGTATTCTGTTTGCTTTGATTGCAGATTGGGCCAGACCGCCTTTGAGGAATCCAAAAACTTTACTACCTCATTCGCCCTCCGGACTTAGGAAGAGGTGATTGCCATGTTTAGCAGAACACGTTTGACAAGCCACATATTAATAATACTCGGCATTAGCCTTCTTGCCATGTCATTGGTCTCATCGGCTCAAGATGACGCCCTGGTGCATATTGTCAATATACGCGATCAGATTGGCAGCGGGATACGCACTTACATCCAGAGCGGAATTGAGCGTGCTGAAAATGCTAATGCGGATGCGATTATATTTGACGTTGACACGCCCGGCGGGCGCGTCGATGCCGCAGTGGACATCATTGACGCTATTCAAGACACCGAGATTCCGACCATCGCCTATGTGAATCGAGAGGCTATCTCCGCAGGCGCAATGATCTCCATCGCGTGTAATCAGATTGTGATGACATCGGGTGGAACGATTGGCGATTCCGCACCGGTCTCGATCCAAGGAGAAGAGGCCGGAGAAAAAGCGCTTTCTTACGTTCGCACGACAATCCAATCAACCGCAGAACGACAAGGACACAATGCCCATATCGCAGTTGCGATGGTTGACAAGAAGCGGGTGCTGGTCAGGCTGGCAGACGGCACAATCGAGTCGCACAGACCTGACAGTTATGAAGAAAACAGGCAAAAAGGAACGGAGATGGAGGTCATCTCCGCCGAGGGCGAGTTGTTGACTTTGACCACAGACGAAGCCTTAGGGTATGGCTTCGCGCATGGGCGCGCGGAAACGATTGAAGAGCTTTTGGCGATGTATCGAATCGTCGAGATTAGTGGAATTAGGAAAGCGCTGACAGAGGAAGTCATATCGCAAAAACAGGAAGAACTTGGCGCCGCAAGCATACGGTTCATTAAATCACTTGAAGGCGCTGCAACCGACGAAGCCCGGGTTTCATTGGCAGATCGGATTGTCATTTTCCTCACGAGCCCTATCATTAGCTCGCTCTTACTCTCCCTCGGGATGCTCGGATTGTGGATAGAAATCCAGTCGCCCGGCTTCGGCGTGCCCGGAATGGTCGGACTGCTCTGTCTCGGAATCTTCTTCGGCGGACACATGCTAAGCCAAATTGACGCCCAGTGGGCGGCACTGGCGTTTGTTTTGGGATTGGGGTTGATTTTGGTGGAGGTTTTCGTTTTGCCGGGATTTGGAGTTGCGGGGATCTCGGGCATAATCCTTATGTTCGGCGGTATATTTTATGTATTTAAGAGCGCCTATCAGTTTGAAACGGCAATTCTGGCATTCTCATCTGTAATCGTCCTAACCGCTGCCTTTGTGATAGCCACGTTTTGTTTCTTCCCTAAGACACGCGCATGGAAGCATTTCGCTCTAGCAACCGAGATGAGTTCGGACATCGGTTTTCATTCTGCTGGAGATGAAGACTATCAGAGTTACATCGGACAAATTGGAACCGCGATTACGCCCTTGCGTCCGGCAGGTGCCATCCGCCTCGCCGGCAAGCGCGTTGACGTGCTTACCGCAGGCGATTTCATCGCTTCTGAAACCCCTGTTAAAGTAATAGATGTGGAAGGATCGAAGGTTTTTGTCGAAGCTTCGGATGAGGCTTCCAACACTGTCTAAGACAGGACTCAATTTACACAACGCGCACTCAACTCCTCTAGGTCTTTGAAGGAAGGATTGAATTTCTGCGATAATCTCCCATAAAAGGATGCGCTTATGCCGCCGCTACCCCTCTTTCTCCTCGGTTTAGGGGTTCTATTGCTATTCATCGAGATCATTCTGCTTCCCGGTTTCGGAGCGGCTGGTGTGCCGGGAATTATTCTCATATGCGTCGGCATTGGGATAGTTTGGTGGGAACACGGTTGGGAAACCGCCTCGCTTTACGCCGGAGGGACAGTCGTCATTATTATCCCGCTTGCCATCTTGGGATTGTGGCTCGCGCCTCGAACGCGACTTGGTCGAACTGTCATACTCCGGACCGCTCAAAATAGCGACGACGGTTTTCAAGCCCCGCCACAGGAGCTGGCAGCTTTAGTCGGTCACTCCGGTCAGTCCGCGTCTCCCCTCAGACCGGCTGGAGTGGCTTTGATTGATGGCAATCGGGTAGATGTCGTCACCAATGGAGAATTCATTCAGCCTGAAACCGAAGTAGAAGTGGTTGCCGTTGAGGGGCGTCGGGTTGTCGTGCGGAGTCGGTAAACAGTTATCAATTAGGGAAATTCGGGATGGATACAATTCTAACTTTGGCCATTGTTGCGGTGCTGATAGCCATTGTGGTGAAATTGACGGCCAGCGGGTGGATGTGGTCACCAATGGAGAATCCATCGAACCTGGAACAGAGATGGAAGTGGTTGCCGTAGAAGGAAGTCGGGTTGTTGTTCGAAGCCGGTAAACAACGTTCAAAGAAGAAGAAATTGAACTATGGGAGAGTTGATGGGCGCAATGAAAGATCTGTTGCCATTCATCACTATTTTAGGCTTTGGGGTCACAATATTTCTATTGGGATGGCGCATTCCCAGTAGGGTAGAAATGAATAGGATAGCAGACAACCTCCAAAAGCAAATTTATAAAGAGACATCCAGTCGTCAAGAGCAGGTTGAAAGCGTAACAGCCAATCTTCAAAAGCAGATTGACAAAGTATTTACCACTTCCCTGGCAATCACCAATGAAATTCGTGAAGATATGAGATTGATGCAGTCCCAGATTGTGAGACTCGGCGAGAAGATTGATGCCAACTCCGAGGCAATTCACGCCAACACTCAGGCGATGCACGCCGACATAAGTAAACTCACTGCCAAGATTGAAATTGTTTCCCACGCGCTTCGGGCTGAAGTCGTAAATAGGGACGGCCAAGATTCCCCATCTCAATCGTAATAGTTTGCAAAACTAACAAGGAGAGCCTAGATGCCTGATATAACAGGTTTTACAGCGATTATTGCCGTATTGGTACTGATTTTTCTACTGATTTTCTTTTGGTTTGTGCCCGTTGGTTTGTGGATTGCCGCGCAAGCGGCAGGCGTGCGGATTCGCATTATCGGCGATTTGGTCGGGATGCGTTTGCGACGGGTGAACCCAAATGTACTAGTTAACGCGCAGATTAGCTCGACGAAAGCTGGCTTGACGGTAAAAACAACCGATCTTGAAGCCCATTACCTTGCGGGCGGAAACGTAGTGAGAGTCGTGAACGCGTTGATTGCCGCGGATAAAGCCAAAATCGAGCTTAATTTTCAGCGTGCCGCTGCAATAGATCTGGCAGGACGCGATGTATTTGAAGCCGTCCAGGTAAGCGTCAACCCTCGCGTCATCACGACACCGCGCATCAGCACGGTTGCACTCGATGGCGTCGAGTTGATCGCCGTCGTGCGAATCACTGTGAGGACAAACATCAACAGACTCGTCGGTGGTGCAGGTGAAGAGACAATCATTGCGCGGGTCGGAGAGGGTATCATCAGTGCAATTGGCGCCGCGGAGACTTATGAAGATGTCCTTGAAAATCCCGATGTTATGTCCAAGACAGTGTTAGATCGGGGGTTAGACGCGGGCACTGCCTATGAAATTCTCTCCATTGATATTGCTGACGTCAATGTCGGGAAGAACATCGGAGCCGAACTCCAAGCCGAGCAGGCAGAAGCTGATCTGGTCGTTGCTCAGGCAAAAGCGGAGGAAAGACGAGCGATGGCAGTCGCGCGTAAGCAGGAGATGACAGCCAATGTCCAAAAGATGCGAGCCACCGTCGTTGAAGCCGAGGCTTCGGTTCCCCGAGCTCTCGCCGGTGCGTTTCGTGAAGGCACCTTAACGCCGCAATCATAAAAGGAGGGTTTCAAATGCCGTCTGCTGTTGCCATACTTGCGGTTCTTGTAATCGTATTTCTCATTTTCCTCACGACGTTCGTACCAATCGGTCTGTGGATCACCGCGATCGCGGCGAATGTCCGCGTGCGAATCTTCGGCGATCTGGTTGCTATGCGCTTGCGGCGTGTGCCTCCCAAAGGCATCATAGATCCGCAAATTAACGCGACCAAAGCAGGGCTTAAGCTTTCGCTTGATGAGCTTGAGGCACACTATCTCGCCGGTGGAAGAGTCTCCAGTGTCGTGGCGGCTCTCATTGCGGCAGATAAAGCGAACATCTCATTGGATTTCGCGCAAGCCGCCGCGATCGATCTTG